>CAWDLQ010000001.1:0-906139 GCA_963803095.1 uncultured Acidobacteriaceae bacterium
CCTCCTATTCTAACCGGCAACGGATTATGGGAAATGGACATATGTGTGCGGCTGTCGCTCCGTCGGCTTGTGAGATGCAGACCCTCCTCACTCTGTCTCGCAGCATTGAAAACGTGACGATCTCTCTGGATAAGGAAATCTGATCAACACTTGCCCACAGTGCGATGCAGAACCTTGATCGCACAGTGCTACACTGCTGACCTGGTTGAGAGCTATCAGTCCCTCTGTCACAAGGAGGTTTCGGCATGCCAAGCGCATCGGTTCCGGGCCCATTGGATGCAGTGAAGAAGCCCACGTCAGTAAAGGACGGGACAACGCCGTTGCAGCCGGGCGGCTCTGCGGCTCCAGCCGGGGCGGGACCAGCGGGACCGCCGACGGCGGCCACCTCGCCCGCGGGTGGCGCGTTAATCAAGATCGATCCGCCTGATGGCTATGACAAGGCATCCGATCTGAATCCGATCTTCTCAATTACCGACGCGCCGAAGATGCCCTCGATCAACGTGACTTTCACGGTGGTGGGCGTCACCGGAGCGGATCCTTCTCCGACGACGGACTTTTCTTGGGCGGCCGCCGTCTCGTTCGATTCTTCAAAATGCCCGAACGGGCTTCACAAGAAGACGAAAAAGCCCCGCATCATTGTGCCAGTTTCAACCTCCGGTACTTCAAAGGGAGGAAAGGTGACGATCGATCTGGGCAAGATTGGGTTGATCCGCGGAGGAGACCTGAAGATCACCGTGACGGCGACCGTCGGCGGGCAGATCCTGAAGGGTGAAACCATAGGATGGCGTGTGCAGGGAACGAATCCTTCCAAGGCCGATGTTGGAAACGCAATGGCCGACGACACGCATCGGAAGATCGCCTGCGTTGAGAGCGGCATGAAGCAGTTCTTCCAGGCGCCTGACGAGGGGAATGCGTGGTATCCGTATTTCAGCGGAGACGAACTGCTGGGAGTAGGCATCTGCCAATTGACGAATCCTGAGCCAACCGAAGACCAGATATGGAACTGGAAAGATAATGTTGCGGGCGGATTGAGCCTCTACAAGGAGAAGAAGAAGACAGCCCAGGGATACCCGGGCCAGGTTGCAAAGGCCACTAACTTCCTCAACCTGGTGGCGAAGTACAACCAGTCTCTAAAGGCCCAGAGTGCGGCGGCGCCGAGCCCGGGCAGCAGTCCCGCACAGCCGGGCGGCCCGACGGCTCCACAGGCAACTCCACCGACCGGTGCTGCCTCAGGAACCTCGGCAACTGCCCCGGTGGCGGTAACGGTTCCCGAATTTACCGCCGACCAATTGGAAGACGATACGATTCGCGGGTTCAACGGATGGGCGGGCGATGATGGATTCGTGAACCCCAAGCTGCTTCACGAGTTTCGAATCGTGGTGGACAAGGCTACCGGGAACCTGGTGGTGGAGGGAGATCCGAAGACGCTGAAGGTCAAAGCCAAGTGGGAGAGGGTACCCGTTTCGGACCGGCCAGGCGCCGGCGATTCGAGTTATATCGACGATGTGAAGAACCGGGATCCAAAGACTTGCGCCAAGGTGAAATGAGTTTGCGCGCATGAGGCTTTCGTTGCGAACTACGCCGCGGCTATTGCGAACCGAGGGGAAGTCCCAATGTTCACGAAACTCCGTGCCTAAGATTCTGCTGGTCTCTGCGCTGATTTGTGCGGCGGCTTTGGGATTGACCTGGATTCTGGTGCCGATGATTGCGCACGGGCAGGTCCGGGACCGGATATCCGCCGCTCCTAAAAACAAGGCGGGAACAAAGGCGCGGGCGGCGTCGAGTTCGGGCGAAGGGTATGTCTACTTTTTCGATCTGGCTGGCGCTTTCGAAAAGGTGGACGTCGCCAAGGGCATTGAAGTTGCCCATAGTCAGATTGCTGCAGGGCGCGCGTTGACTGATCAGACCCCGAACTTCGACGGGTGCATCCTGTGCGCGATCCGGCCCAGTCCCGGCACGCATCGGCTGTATGCGGTGCTGGCGAACAACGCCCAACTTGCCGCGGACGGAAGCAACAGCTATCGGATTGTCGCACTGAACGACGCGGACCTAGTCCAGGTCGCAGTGACATCGGCCGATGTTGCGCTGCCCGCCGCGCCGAACATACTGATCATGCCGGGTGACAATCAACTGTTGGCGAGTTACCCGGTCAATTCGGCCGATGAGAAACAGAACGAAGAGAGATTTGCCCTTGCGATCTTCGATCTATCGGATTTGAAGTTGACAGGGACGATTCATGAAGCCACGACTACCGATGCGATTGCTGCAGGGACGCCTGTCAATATTGTGTTCACGAACCAGGCCTACGTGGGTCCGGGCGGAACGATCTTCGACCACTTCGATACGATTACGCGTTCGGGAGACCAATTCCACAAGTCGACGTTCAATCCCTTCGAAGTGCTTGCCGCGGTTTCTGAGGGACCCCTGTTGCGCTATGGACAGAATGGTACGGGAGGTCGAGAGTTCTATGCCGTGGATTATGCCGACTCCGCGAACGGCAAGATTCTGGTCACGCTGAATGCAGGGAAGTCTAATCCGCAGGCGGTGCTTGTAATCGATGGAGAGACGCACAATCTTTCTCTGCCGATTGCTTTCAGCCAGCTGACTGTTCACACCGTCCATCTGACGCCTGATGCCACACGAGTGCTGGTGGAGGAGATCACGTGGCAGAAGCCTGAATCCGGTGCCGCGCAGGAGATGAACTGGACTGGGCGATTCGTTGTCTTTGACAGCCAGAGCGGGAAACAGGTGTCGGTAATGAACTCGGCTGAATTGAAGGGGGAGAGGATCGTGTTTCTGGGCATGAGTTCCGACGGAAAGGCGGCCTACTTCGCGAACGCAGGAAAACTCTACGTCCTCAATCTGGGGAGCGGGCGGGCGAAGAAGATCGTGACAAGCGGGGACTTCAAGTTCGACAAGTGGACCAGCTTTGCAGCGGTCGACTAGTTACTGAGAGCGCCCTTCACTCCCACTCTATCTTGTCGAAGATTGCTCGCAGGCGTCTTCCCTTCTCCGAATGAATACTTTCGACGAAGCCTATCCGGCCCTCCAGATGTTCCCTGAAATGAGGGTGACCTTCGCGGTTCTGAGTGCCTGAACCGTGGCGGACACAGTTCGTGAGTATCGCCTTCAACACATCGAAATCCGATCGCCGAACATTGAGGCGTTGGTTTGTCACCAGCCCCGCGAGATGCTGGCGCACCGATTGGCGCATGATGCGCGTCTTCCGGTGCTGAACGGTAAAGCCTTCCTCCATCAGGATCGACGCGACATGAATGGCAAAACGCTCCACACAACGGTCGAAGCTCTCGCCGCCAGAAAAAGCGAGATCGTCCGCATAACGGGTGTAAGCGGCCCCCGCGGATCGAGCGAGCCCGCTCAGGCGGCGGTCGAGCCGGTAGCTGCAGAGATTCGCGAGGGAAGGTGAGGTTGGTGCGCCCTGCGGCAAGTGGGGTCGAGCATACATGGCCCGCACGTGCCAAAGCTCCTGTGGGCCCAGCGCAAAGCCAGGTTGCTTGATCACGTCACGCCACGCGCCATACGGCATGGAATTTGTCGCGATCCCGCCGAGCAGGTCGGCAACCGCCTCCGGATAACCAATCGTCCGGAAGAAGCTCTGAACCCGCGCTCCGGGAAAGGTCGGGAAGAAATTCTCCAGGTCCATGCGCAGAACGACGCGCTGGCCCACATGAGGGGCGGCAAAACTCTGAATGGAACGACCCTTCACAAAGCCATGCACCGCGGGGTGCGATGGAATTCGGTCGAGGATGGCGAAAAGAATTCGCCGTTGCAAGTCCTTCAGGCGAGGCTTGGGGGTCTCGATCAGGCGAATGCTGCCGGTGGCTTTCGCCAGCACGCGGTAGTGATAATGTTCGAGTCGCTCCTGTGGGCGCTTATAGCCCAGTCCCTTCAGGTCGGCCATCCAGCCTAGTTCAGAGGGAGTAAGCTCAAGCCACTCCGCCAATGCCCCAACGGTCTCAATTTGCGGGATCGGCCACGTCTTCGCAGCGGCGACTGGCTGCATCGATTGCACGCCGGTGATCCGGTGAAGAATTTTGATTGGATGCCCGTATTTCTGACAGGCCTCAACCAGGCCGGGATCGCCGCGAAGAAAGCCAACCACTTCGCGGCGCCGCGGACGGATGCGTCCAGCAAAGGTTTCAAGATATCGCCCAGTCAGGGGCCGCATCCAGCGCCAGTTACGGCCGAGCACGTGGACTAGCCGGGCGACAACGGCATCCGTCTCCTGTTCACCGGAAAGGATGGCGTTCGCCAGCACGTCGAGGAGCGCAGAAGTGAGCATGGAATCAGGCGGCGGACCGCTCCAACGAGTCTCGCTCTGCATGAGCAGGTCTGCGCAGTCGCGCAGTGTCGCTCATGCGATGGATCGCCAGTTTTCCACGATGCCCCAGGGTATCCCTGGAGAAGCCGGTGAGGGCTGGGCTTGGAGCGTCCGCCGTCGAGGCAAGAATAGCAGGCAGCGGCTCCCTTTACCCGGCATGTTCCACAAAGGGCCCTTTGTGAGACAGGCTGTTTTGACGACAGGAGGGCATTTTTTTGCGACGAACTGTTGTCTAATGTTGGTATGGCCGCAACACTCTCTCCGCCTGCATACTCGCGGGCTGCCTAGGAGCCGCGTGCATGACACAAATACCAAAGACACCGAACATCGACGTGCAACGGGCAGCTATGAAAAAGCTCGAGTTTCTGGTTGGGGAGTGGTCGGGCGAGGCGTCGGCCCTTCGCGGAGCGGGCCAGTTCGTGGATTTGGTGCAGACTGAGTCAGCTCAGTTCAAACTGGACGGGCTGTTGCTCGTGATTGAGGGCGTAGGCCGCACCAAGACTGACGGTCGACCCGCCCTTCAAGCACTCGGGCTGATTTCCTTCGACGATGACGCAGGAACATATCGGATGCGAGCCTTCAACGACGGGCGATGGCTCGAAACCGAGATCAAGCTGGCCGATGGCGAAAACTCGATTTCGTGGGGGTTCGCGCTTGGCGAATTCAAGACTACGACAGTTCTGCGCATCAATGACAAGGGTGAATGGACTGAGTTTGGGCAACTAACAATCGGCGATCGGCCGCCCCAGAAAATGATGGAGCTGAGGGTCCGCCGGACCTCCCGCTGAGCGCTGGGCGCGGTAAGTCGCGAGGTCCGCAACCGGCCATAAGCTCCGTCACCTGTTTCACAAAGCGTCCCGCAACTCCCGACCGCAAACGTATCGAGGCGATTTGGGGCGGCTTCTCCTTGACAACTTAGGAGAAGCGCGCTACTCTCCTTACTAGCTTAGGAGGACGCATGACCGACCAGGCCCAGCTTCTTCCAGGAACTCTCGATCTGCTGATCCTGAAGGCGGTTTCTCTAGGACCCCTTCATGGCTATGGCGTCCTGTTGCGGATCGGGCAGATCACCGACAGTGCGTTGCTCATCGAGCAGGGCGCGCTCTATCCGGCGTTGTTCCGGCTGGTGCGCCAGGGACTGCTCAAGGCGAGTTGGGGCACATCGGAAAACAATCGCCGGGCCAAGTTTTACCAGCTCACCGCCGCAGGCCGCAAACGATTTCGCCAAGAGACCGAAGGCTGGAATCGCCTCGCCATAGCCATGGCCTCTGCCCTCGCCGCTCAACCGGAGGAAATATGAACCTCCTGGCCTATCTTCACTCCCTTGGTGCAAAGTTTTTTCATCATTCTCAGGTTGCGGATGAGATGGAAGAGGAGCTGCGATCGCACATCCGGCACCGCGCCGACGATCTGGAACGTTCCGGCCTCGATCGTGCCCAGGCAGAACGCCGCGCGCGCATCGAGTTCGGGGCCCGCGAGCGATTCAAAGAGGAATGCCACCAGGCTATGGGCGGCGCCTTCTTTGAAACCCTCATGCAGGATGTGCGCTTCGCACTGCGGGTGTTGCGCAAATCTCCCGGTTTCACTTTCGCGGCCGTGATCACGCTCGCGCTGTCTATCGCTGCGAACGCGGTGGTTTTCGGCATCATGGATGGCCTTCTCCTTCGTACTGTGAACGTGCCTCAGTGGGAGAGCCTGTGGGGAACCATGGCTGGAGAGAACACCACCTGGCATTCGTATCCGAATTACGTCGATATGCGCGATCGCAACCACAGCTTTGAGGCCTTGGCAGCTTTCAATATGGTGTTCGTAGGGCTGGATACGGGCAAAGATCCCTCCGTCGCCAATGGCTTCGCAACCAGCGGGAACTACTTCGACGTGCTGCGGATTCAACCATACCTCGGCCAGTTTTTCCACGCCTCCGATGAGCTCGGCCGCAACAGCGCGCCGTTTGTCGTGCTCAGCTACGCGTATTGGCACAGCCGTTTCCAGGGAGATCCCAGCGTGGTCGGCCGGGTTGTCGGGCTAAACAAACATCCGTTCACCATCGTTGGCGTGGCGCCGCCGGCGTTCCAGGGGACTTTGTTGTTTGGCTCCCCCGAATTCTATATGCCGATCGTCAACCAGGATCAAGTGAGCACGGAGGGTTTACTGAACGCGCGCGGCACCGACCACGGCATCTTTGAGGTGCTGGGGCATCTCAAGCCGGGCGTAACTCCCGCTCAAGCCACCGCCGATCTGAATAGGGTGGGCGCCTATCTGGAAACGACTTATCCTAGAGAAGTCGGTCATGGCACTGCTTCCCTGGCACACGAAGGCCTCACTTCTTTTGAACGGCCGGCGGAGGCCTTCATTGCGGGATTGATGCTGCTGGCCGGCTTGATCCTACTGGCCGCGTGCGCCAACCTGGGCAGCCTGTTTGCAGCTCACGCTGCGGACCGTTCTCGCGAAGTTGCTCTGCGGCTCGCTCTCGGTTCGAGCCGGCGACGCATCCTAAGGCAGCTACTGACCGAAGCCATGCTTATTTCGCTCGTCGGGGGCGCCGCGGGACTGTGGGTCAGCGTCGTTTTGTTGAGCCGCCTGAGCAAGTGGCAGCCCTTTCCCGGGATTTCCGTCCACATACCTGTCAGTCCAGATGCACGACTCTATCTGGTCGCTCTCGTTTTAGCATTGATAAGCGGATTCTTATTCGGGATTGTTCCCGTGCGCCAGGTGCTTCGGGCCAATCCCTATGAGGTAGTCAAAGCGGGATCCACCGGTAGGCTCGGGCGCCGGATGACCGTTCGGGATCTTCTGCTGGTCATTCAAATTGCAATCTGTGCCGTGTTGGTCACTTCTTCGCTGGTCGCAGTTCGTGGATTGGCGCGCTCGTTGCGTGGCAATTACGGTTTTGATCCCAGGAACACGATGCTGGCAGCTACGAATTTGAGTATGGCCGGTTACAGCATGGACAAGGTGCCCGCCATGCAAAAGCGGATGATCGATGCAATACAAACCGTTCCCGGAGTCGAACATGCAGGGTTGGTCAGTGACTACCCACCGTTGGTCCTCACCGCCGGCACCCGGGAGAATGTCTTCAAGGTTGAAACCACCGATCTGCGAAATTCGAATGTTGCTGCCAGGCCATACAGGTATGAAATATCTCCCGGATACTTCGGCGCGGCGGGTACCACCTTGTTGGCCGGCAGGAGCTTTAGCTGGCATGACGACAAAGACGCTCCGCCTGTTGTGGTAGTAAACAGAGATTTTGCAAGCAAGATGTTTGGCTCAGTCACCAGCGCGGTCGGCAGCTACTACAAATTGCATGACGGCAATCGCGTTCAGGTGGTTGGCGTGGTTGAAGACGGAAAATATCAGTTCATTACCGAAGATCAACAATCGGCGATGTTTCTCCCGTTCATGCAATCGCCGGCGAGTACATCGTATCTGTTGGTGAGGTCAGACCGCGATCCGCAGCAACTTGCCGCGGCGATGAGGAGTAAACTGCGCGAGTTGGATTCCGGGCTCCCTGTGGACACCAAAACCTGGAACGAGTTGCTGACCGTGATCCTGTTTCCTTCGCGGGTAGCGACGGTGTCGCTCGGCGTAATGGGCATGATGGGCGCAATGCTGTCGATCACCGGGATTTTTGGTATGGCGGCTTACTCTGTCAGCAAGCGGCTGCGCGAATTGGGAATTCGCGTTGCCCTGGGTGCACAAAGGACAGAAGTGCTGCAGGCAGTGCTAGGACGCACGGTCAAGTTGCTGGCAGTAGGCTCGGGAATAGGTCTGCTGCTGGGAATTCTGGCTACCCGGGTGTTGGCATTTATCGTGTACCAGGCAACACCCCGCGATCCGCTGGTGTTGACAGGAGTGGTGCTGGCCATGGCGTTACTGGGATTGGTGGCCACCTGGATTCCTGCGCAACGTGCGCTGTCGGTGGATCCAATGATGTTGCTCCGCGAAGAGTGAACTCCCCCGCCGCTGGTTGGCTCCTGCGCTGTACCGGACTGCGGGACGATCGCACATCTAAACTTAGGTTCCGCCTGCAGGTAAGATCACCCACACACAGGCACGTTATGGACTTATCACACCGTCCCATATAGCGGAACCAGGGGTGCACTATCCGCTTGACACTCGTAACTCGGGGTTCTAAGAATACGGCCTGAGTTAAGGAGTGCACAGTGAAAACAATGAATGCGCAACTGATCCAACCTGGAGGCGTTACCAGAAATTTACCAAGTGCCCGCTGCTGGATTTTTTTGGTGGCAGTGCTCTTCGCTCTGACCACGGTAAGTTCGCGAGCCCAGCAGATTACCGGCTCGATTGTGGGAACCGTTACGGACGCGCAAGGTGCGGTGGTCCCTGCAGCAACCGTGAACGCAACCAACGTCGACACTGGATTGTCCCGATCGACCACCTCAGGCAACGACGGGGCCTACCGCATCGAATACCTCCCGGTTGGAAAGTACAACGTAGCCGTGGAGGCGCCCGGCTTCAAGAAGTTTCTGCAAGAAAATGTCGTCCTCGCCGTCGATGTAACACAATCGCTGAACGTAACCCTGGCCGTCGGGGCATCCAGCGAGACGGTCACGGTCAGCGCGACTCCACCTCTCGTAGATACCGCAACCGCGGTGCTGGGAAGAACGGTGCAGCCGGCCGAGATCATCGGGCTACCCTTGGTGAACCGGAACGCGTATGCGGAACTCTCCCTGACCCCGGGGGTGCAATCCAACAGCGCCAGCGGAGCCACCAACGCCAGCAACAGCAATCCCAACGGCACTCCCAATTATCAGATCGGCGTGCCTTCTACACAGGTCGTCGTCAATGGCGGCATTGACGGCGGCGTTCCCATGGTCAGCTTTTTTCTAGATGGCGGAAGCAACATGACCGGAATCCGTAACTATGGAAACCCGCTGCCTAACCCGGACGCGCTGGAAGAGTTTCGCGTGGAAACCAGCAACTTCTCGCCCCAATATGGCCGCATGTCCAGCGCCGTGGTCACGGCCGTTACGCGTTCCGGCACCAACCAGTTTCACGGCTCGCTGTTTGAATTCGTGCGTAACACTGATCTGAATGCAACTCCGTGGAATGCAACCCTTAACCCCCCTTATCACCGCAACCAGTTTGGCGGCACAGTGGGCGGCCCGATGAAGCACGATAAGGCCTTCTTCTTCTTCAGCTATGCCGGACTGCGGCAAACCGTCGGCCAGTTCCTGAGCGGCGGAGTGGTGCCGACGGCGCTCGAGCGGCAGGGCGACTTTACCAAATCGAAAGTGATTCCAAACCTGCCCGGTACCAAGACCAAGGTGGACGGGACCAATAGCTCCGCCAACTGCCAGGTTCCGACCGTGGGCTGTGTGCCCTCTGCTTTGATAGACCCTACGGCCGCAAACATCATCGGCAAGTACATTCCCCTACCCAACAGCGCGAACAATGCCTGGACCGGATTCTTCACCGGCCCGACCAACCAGGATGAGTATCTGGGGAAATACGACCAGGTTCTGGGCGAAAAGGATCATCTCAGTGCGACTTACTTCTATCTCAACTCCACGCAGAATGCTTATGGCAACGGCAATCTGCTCTGGGATATCAATCAGTCTTTCTCCAAGCAACAGAACCTGAACCTCAGCGACGTTCACACCTTCAGCCCGACCGTCGTCAACCAGGGCTGGATCGGTTTTACCAGAGTGGCCGGAGGGCGGGTCAACCTGCCGCAGATTTCGCTTGGCGACCTGGGATCTAATTTTACGATCCAGGGGCCAAAGGCCTTACCGTCGATAGCCGTATCGGGATATTTCACGGTTGGCGGGGCGCTCGCCGGCCCGGTAACCACCACTGACTTTTATTCAGTACGCGATTTGGTCAGCATGACCAGGGGGAAGCACTCCATCAATTTCGGCGGCGAGCTGGCGTTGGACAAGAATATGCTCGTCGGCAACCTCGACAACTATGGGGTCTTCAGCTTTCAAACCTCCGCTCCCACCACTACCGGCAATGCACTGGGCGACTTTGTCACCGGCCAGGTCAACAGCATGGAACAGGACACCCCTTACCATGGACTTCTGAGCGACTGGCACACAGCATTCTTCGTGCAGGACAATTACCGCATTTCTCCCCGGCTTATGGCGAACCTGGGATTGCGCTGGGATATTGACGTTCCGCCGGTCGAGTCTTCCAATCTCACCAGTACTTTTGTCCCCAACGTTCAATCCACTGTGATTCCCAGTGCGCCGCTGGGCCTGCTCTATCCAGGAGACAAGGGCGTACCCCGCGGGCATCGTCGACCTGCGCTGGCACCATATCTCGCCGCGTGTCGGCTTCGCATTGGATCCTTTTGGTGACGGCAAGACCGCCCTGCGCGCAGCCGCGGGCGTTTTCTACGGCAGCGTAAGCGGCAATGAATGGAACCAGCCGGCCAACGCCCAGCCCTTCGCCGTTCGCCAGACCTTCAGCTCCATCACCTCGTTCACCAACGTTTACGGGAATAAAGCCTCGTTCCCTAACGGAGATCCCTTCCCCTACACGTACACTCCCTCGGCTCCCCGCTTCCTTCCCGCGGCCAGCGTGGAGACAATCTCACAAAACACCCAATGGCCCCTGGTCTACCAGATCAACGCCTCGGTTCAGCGTCAGCTGCCGTCCCAGGTGAGTCTTACGACTGCTTATGTCGGGACCTTGTCGCACGATCTGCCGATCATGATCGACGACAATTATGCTCCGTATGCGCCGGGAGCCAGCACTTCGCAGACCAGCATCAATGCGCGGCGCCCCTACGATCCAGGGGTTCTGGGCCAGAACATCTTTCTTATGTCGAACCAGACTGCCTCGTATCATTCGCTGCAGATCTCGGCCCAGCGGCCGCTTACGCACAATCTGATGCTCAACGGCTTCTACGTTCTGAGCCATTCGTTCCAGAGCTCGAATGAATCGGCTGTAGGCCTGGCGACAGCGCAGGATTTCGCCCATCTGGAGGAGGAAAGAGGCCCGACGGACAATGATCGGCGGCACATGGCCAGCGTCTCCGGCATATGGAATCTCGACTACTACAAGGGGTCGAACGGCTTCATGAGCCAGCTCGCGAATCACTGGACGATTTCGTCCATCGCCATCCTTTATAGTGGCGCGCCGGTGAACATTGTGACCGGCTCCAACAAGAACTTCGACAGCGCCAACAACAACCGCCCGAACCTGGTTCCGGGGCAGAATGCGTTCCTGGATCCCCACCGCAGCCGCTCGGTCGCGGCCGCCGCCTGGTTTAACACCGCAGCGTTCGCGCCCAACGGGCCTGGCCTCGGCATAGGCCCTTACGGCGCGGACGGCAACGCGCCGCGAGACTACCTGCGTGCACCGGGTTACCGGGATATCGACCTGGGTATCTTCCGCGACATCAGCATCGAACGATTCACGTTGCAGATACGGGGTGAGGCCACCAATGCCTTTAACCTGGTAAGTCTTAACGCGCCGACCGCGAACCTGGCGTCTACTCTGAACGGGCATATCACCTCTGCCGCCAGCCCCCGCCTGATCCAGGTGGGCGCGCGGCTCACTTTTTGACCTGGCCAGTTTTTCCTCCGGCGGGACTTCGGTCCCGCCTTTTCTTTGCCTAGAAGAAAATGGCGGGTGCAAGATGCTCAAATTACACCTCTGCTGACCCCTAAGTCCTTTGTTTGGTCAAGGTGCTCAAATTTTTGTAATTACCCGCCCCGCTACCGTGTGCCCTTTTGGTGTTTTGCTCACCTATTTAGATCCCAATTCAGGGCGTTTCGATTTATCCCAATGGGAACTCTTCTCCCGGACGTGGGCTGGGCGAAAACCACTATTTGAGAACCCTTCAATAGGTATATAGTTTTTGGGCAGTTATAAGCTGGGCGGTAACCTCAGCCAAAGTCCGTTTTAGGGGCCCAGCACGGGGAGGTTCGCGGTATGGGGATGGTGTCGCGTTATTGGACAAGATTGCGTTGGGGATTGATTCCCCTCTCGGCCGCTGCACTCACCATCGGCTCCCTGCTCCACGTTGGCCGCTCAGTCCACGCCGATCCAACCCCACCACCCACGGTGAAAGACATCAAGCTGGGCAATGCGCGCCCGGGAACCCTCTATGCCCTGACGCTGGCGGTCAAAGACCCTGCGAAACTGCAAGGCAGGGACGCGGTCCTGGCCACAGTCAAAGACGCACAGGGCGTGATCGACTCCAAGTGGCTGCACACGGCGGACCTCGATTTCTACCTAACGCTCCGACCGCGGGCTGCGGGGCCGGTGACTGTCAGCCTGTCTTCCCCATCGGCGACAGTTCCCGAGGTCAGCACCGCGCTGAAGAAGATACTTGAGGCTCCGGTTTTGAAGACGGCCGACGCCGTCACCCCCGGTGTGATCGCCGCTGCGCCCAACGGCACCTGGGAAACCGCCCAGCCCTTCGAGTTTGGACAGACCATTTATGGCAGCGACGACGAACGTCCCTACGCTCCCTCTATGCGGGAAGACGGCTACGCGGCCATGGTCAAAGGATTCCAATGGTTCAAGTTCACCTTTAAAGGTGAAAAGCCGCGTTTGGTCTATTTCACGCTCAATGTTACCGATCGCGACGTCCCCCTCGACGTAGATATTTTCCAGCTGGCCCAGGATAAGACGGACGTCGTCCTCTACAACACCGGAGAGTTTGTCTACCAGGTGGAGGCGACCCAGAATTATCCCGGCCTCTACAAATTCCGCACCCGCATCCTGCAGCCGGGCCAGGAGTACTACGTCCGCGTGGCCGGCAACCACCCCGCCTACCAGCTGCATACTTCGGACTTCCCTATCCCTCCCTATTCCGATCCGCACCAGGCGGTGCGCGCCGGCATGGACTTCCTCGTCAACATGGGCGACTCCTGGCTGTCGAACACGCCGCGGCGTGGAGCCGTCGCCCTGCGCACCACCATGCAGCATTCTGAAACGCAGCTCTGCATTGCCTGCCACCCGGCGCAGTTCACCACCCGCGGATACCTCACCGCGGTGCATAACGGATACCCGCCCACCCAACGCGCCCAACTCGAGTTCCTGGCTGACCGCCTCTACAACAACGCCCGCCCTCTCTACGGGGAAACCCACACCAACTGGGTGCGGGTGATCTACACGGCGCGTACCGTTTCGAGCCGCCTGCCGCTGATCGTTGACCAGTTCGAGCAGAACGTTACCCACGACAAGCCAAGACCCAATTTCAGCGTGCCTTACGCCAACTACCTCAAGATTCACTATAAAAATCTCAAAGAAATGCCTGGCGACGAACCCGATGGCTGCGAACCCGACGTGAGCCCGTTTGAGATCGCCACCCAGAGCTGGCAAACCTTCGACATGGTGTACAAGCAGACCAAGGACGAGGAGTGGCTCACCCAACGCGACCACGTTGAGCGCCTGGCCCTGCCCTACGAACCCAAGAACATGATCGACCTCAACTGGAAGATCATGCTTCTTTCCACCATCAACCGGGCCAAATATCAGGCCCAGATCGACCAGCTCATTGATCAGCTCTACGAGTACGAGACCCCGCAAGGCGGGTGGCCGTATCCCTTCGACAAGAAAGCCAAGACCGCGGACTTCATCTCCTACAACGCGGTCTTAGCCGTAGCCATGGCCGGCCGCCGCCCTGAAACCGATGAGCATCTCGCGCTAGCCGTAAAAGCCATGCTAGCGGCCCAAAGGCAGGAAGGCAGTTGGGAAGGCGACCCCGTCTACCAGGGCTTCAACACCCCCTTCCGCGCCACGCAATTTGCCGTCATGGCCCTCTCCACCCTCTACCCGGGAACTACCCAGGCTAAAAATTGGGATGCCGCCTACCCCGCCCCACCCACCAAGCTGGCGAAAAACAACCTGCCCTTGCTGCTGGCGCAATTAGACGAATATTGGGACCCGGCCCCGGAGCCGGTGTTGAAGCAAATCCGCGAGGTCCTGGTAAAAAGCGATCAGCCACTGGCACGTGAAGCGGCGGCCCGCGCGATTGGCCACATGGCCGACGCCGGTTCGCTCCCCGCGCTGATGCAGGCCCTGGGCGACCAGACCAAGATGGTTCAAAGCAGCGCTGCTTACGCCGTGCGCATGATTCTTTCCCGCCGCCAGGACGCAGCCCCTGAAGGACGCAAGCTGCTCATCGCAGCTTTGGGTTCGTCGAATCCGCGCACCCGGTGGGGAGCCGCCCGGGTCTTCAACCAGCACTTCCGCGACCTCACCGGAGATCCCGAATTGCTGGCCGCCCTGGAGCGCGACGTCAACGACCCCGTTCCCTTCGTCCGCTTCGAAGCCGCCTCGGGACTATGGCGTTGGTACTATTGGCAGGTCGACCAGCCGGAGATGCGCCGCAGCACCCTCGAAACCCTGGCCACGCGCATGAACGTAGAGACCGACGCCATGGTCCGCCGTGGGCTTGAGGAGAGTATCTACGACCTGCTCGACGAGAACACCGGCTACCTCACCGCCTGGGTCCGCGCCAGCGCTGAAGACGAAGACAAGAAACGTATCGGTGACGGATACGAAGCCGTGGTGCACGACCAGGCACAGGTCCTGGCCAAAGTGCTGCGCGAGGGCACGCCCTTGGGCCGCGAAGGCATCCTCAACGCCCTGTGGGATTTTCACATCCGCCACTACGCTCTGCCCCCGCTCAAGGAGAACACCGTATCGATCGGCCTGCCCGCGGTGCTGACCAAGTACGTCAGCGGAGTCCCCGACCTCCATCGCCCCGGTTATGAGTATCCGCCCTATCGGGAGGCGGTCGACTTCAAGTACGACGTGCACAACGGATTCTTCCAGACCCGCATTGGCAACGACAGCGACCTTATCCATTTCTTCAAGTCGAGTGGGCCGGAGCTGGAAGAGGCTCTTCTTGCCTGCCTCAAAGACGCCAACGACACCATGAAGATCGAGGTCCTGAAGGCGGGCAGCACGCTCAGCGGATCTGGTGACGAGCGGTTCACCCTCGCGGCGCTTACTTTATCCGAAGACGGGAGCCCCGAAGTACGGCAGACCGTCCGTTACGTCTATGAGGACGGCCAAAGGGGTGCACTCAACTTGGACCCGCCGGCCGCAAGCGACACGCATGCGCCGCCTCCAGGCGTCCCGAGTGCGGCTCAGCCGGACCCGCACTTAGTCAGCAAAGTAGTCGACATACTCAAGCACGGCAATCCGGATAGCCAGGCCGTCGTGCTCCCTATGCTGGCGGCGCTCCCCAGCGACTCCCCGTGGGCTTCTCAACCGGAGGTGTTAGGTGGGTTGCGTGCTCTGCTCGAGCAACAACCGCGGCCCGCAAATTACGCGGCGGTACTCAACGCGGCTTCCTCCTTTAAGACCCTGATGCGGGAGACCGATCTGCAGCAGCAGGTGCTGGCTGGGCTGAATGATCCCAATCCTGAGGTACAGCGCGCGGCGATTCGTGTGTCGTTGGAGCACTTCCTGGCCGACCCGCAAACCGAGCCGCTGGTCAAGACGGCCTTCGCCCATCTGGACTCCTCCGCTACCGGCGTCCTATTGGAGGAAGTGGGTGACCCGAAGTTCATGAACCGGCATGCGGGCGTCTCGGGGGGCGCCATCTCGCAGGATCAAGCCTACTTCCTGAACAAGAACCTGGTAGCCATCAAGCGTCCCACGGACCTGCTCGATAACCCACTGGTGCTGAGCACGGTGCTGGCCAGCCTGCACAACCCTGACAATAATGTGCGCGCGGCGGGGCTGGACACGCTCCGCAAGGTCAAAGGGGTGGAGCAGCGGCCGGAGTTCCGCGCCGCCATGGAGCAGCTGCAGAACGACAACAATCCAAGACTGAAGCTGATCGCCACCAGCGTGCTGCAAGGCAAGAAGCTCAGCGAAGCGTTGAAGGACGTGCAGCCCGGCTCGGTGCTCGACTTCAACTACTTCGTGGCCAAGATCGAACCCATTCTGGCGACCCAAGGCGCGGACGGCAAGGCCTGCGTATTCTGCCATGCCAGCCATGTGATCTTCAAGTTGCGGCCGCCCAACGATCAAGGCGTCTTCTCCGACCAGGACAGCGAAGACAACTATAAGTACGCCATGCACGTGGTGGACATCAACGACCCGACCAAGAGCCTGATGCTGATCAAACCGACCAGGCCGACGGACAGCGCGGGCAACGTCGGCGATTACCTGGCCACACACAACGGCGGGCAACGGTGGCATGGCAATGAGGATAGCTGGCAGTATCGTACGATTTTGGAATGGATTCGCGGGGGACGGCTGGAAACTGCGGCGGTAGCGAAATAGTTGCAATTCTGCGACTTGAGACTGTGACCTTACTGTTGATACAGCTATCATTGCTGTCATAATGCCGTGGAACACAGGCCTGCAGGGAATACACCTGAATATTGCTGCTTATCCTGGCACTCCCCTTCGAGTTGTCGCAGGACCGGGTACCGGTAAAACATTCGCACTGATGCGCCGCGTGGCGCGCCTCCTCGAGAATGGGGTTCAACCAAGTCGCATCCTGGCGGTGACATTCACTCGAACGGCCGCGGCCGACCTAGTCGAAAAACTCGCAGCACTTGGTGTTCCTGGGGCCAATCTTGTCGCCGCAAAGACTCTGCACTCATTGAGTTTCGGCCTGTTGAGCAAAACAGCTGTCTTTCAAGCCCTTGGTCGTCACGCGCGGCCATTAATGGACTACGAGCGCAACACCCTCGTCTGCGACCTACAGGATCAGTTTGGAGGTAAGCGGCAAGTTAACAGATTTATCGAGGCATTCGACGCTCACTGGGCTCGGCTGCAACACCATATGCCGGGATGGCCCACAGACCCACAAGAGCAAGCCTTCGACCATGCACTTCGGAACTGGCTTGTGTTTCACCAAGCTATGCTCGTGGGCGAGGTAGTGCCCCTTGCATTGAATTTCGTTGTGCAAAACCCTAGTCATCCTTCAATCCCATCCTACGAACACATCGTTGTCGACGAATACCAGGATCTAAACAAGGCAGATCAAGTACTAATTGAAGCTCTAGCAGGAAACGCTTCTGTCACGGTGGTTGGCGATGAGGACCAGTCAATTTACAGCTTCAGGTATGCCAACCCTGAAGGAATTGTTGAATATCCCCAGACACATCCCAATACACACGACGAGCTGCTCGTGGAGTGTCGTAGGTGCCCCCGACGAATTGTTCAGATGTCAAATTCCTTGATTGGGCATAACCAGCGACTTGCCCCGAAGCCTTTGAGCCCATTTCCGCAGAATCCAGAAGGCGAAGTTTATATCGTTCAGCAGAATTCGATCGCGGAAGAGATCCACACGCTTGCAGCATACATAGAGTCCTACCTGGCGTTTAATTCTAGCCTTTCCGCCGGTGAAGTTCTCGTTCTCGCGAATAGGCGAATGATTGGAAACGGGATCCGCGACGCATTGAACCTGCGCGCTCACCAAAATTCGGCCACCTGGACCGCTCAGAGCTTCTACTTCGAAGACGCACTTCAAACCCGCGCCGCGGCGGAAGGATTCTCCCTACTAACTCTGCTGGTAAACGCAGATGATAGGCCGGCCCTTCGCTATTGGCTCGGTGCAGAACAACAGGATTGTCGCCGATTGCCATATGCACGCCTCCGCCACCATTGCGAACAGACCGCCTTGTCACCGGGTGCTGCGCTGCGGGCGCTTGCGGCGGGCAACCTAAAATTGCCCCACACACGCCTACTAGTCACCAGATACATTCTCCTCGAACAGCGGCTGAGCGGACTGGCATCAATGGGTATTGGCGCTTTGGTCAATTCCATTTTCCCAGATGGAGATCCCGATATGGCAGCCATTCGCCAGATTGCCCTATTGATCGCTCCAAATGTGCAGACACCAGAAGAACTCTTAAACGAACTACGAACGAACATCACGCAGCCCGAGCTTCCGGGAACGCAAGGAAATGCGGCCCGCATCATGAGCCTTCACAAATCTAAAGGACTTACGGCGAAGCTGGTAATCATAGCTGGATGTGTTACGGGAATCATCCCTAGCATTGATTCCAGCGCATCGCTGGCAGAGCAAAACCGGCAGAGGCAAGAACAACGCCGTTTGTTCTTTGTGGGATTGACAAGAAGTACCGAGACTTTGGTGCTCAGTAGCGCAGTTCGGATGCCCTACGCAGCGGCGGTTCAGATGGGGATGCCAGTATTCGCGAGATCTGGACCTAACGCAATCTTACAAGCCAGCCCTTTTTTATCGGAGTTGGGCCCCGCAGCTCCTGAGCCTATCAGCGGTGCGGAGTGGCGGACCGCGGTTGGCTTTTGAGACAGAAACCCGAACGGGAATGGGGGCACGGGGGATTCCGTCGTTTAGAACTGTCGCTGCGCTAGTGTGCTATTTGTGGGGTGAACGTCCCGTTTGCCCTCGTCCGTCTGATTGGTGAACATGATTGGGAATCAGACAGTACGCCCAAAACCTCGACACTCCCAACAAAAACACAAATTGCTATATAATGGTCGCCACTCCGCAGGGTCCACAGATCAGCCATCAGGTGAATCTAATGAGACTCGTGATTGGTCGTTTCCTAATTCTAGTGGGAATGGCTTGGCCCTTGCACCTCACAGGTCAGAGTTCGCCTTGCGACCAAGTCCAGCCCTTGATCCAGCCCCTGCCTGGCAGCACGATTCAATACAAGGACCGAGGAAACCGTTGTGAAGGTTTCTATAGCGCCGATGTGGGCGCCATGAGCATTCAACTGGTTTCGCTAACAGAGGGCATTATTAGCTACGAATTAACAAATGGCGTAAGGCTTCAGCTATCTGCTCCCGGCCAGGTAGGTTCGGTGCATGTCCGCGCATTGGCAAAGCCACTGCGAACCTACTACAGGATGGATGCCACTTTGCAAGGAGGTACCGTGCTGAATTGGCCCGTGAACGACGTCCTCTTGCCTGGAGGTCTCAGTGCCGATCGCATCGGAGTGCAGGCTTGGAAGACAGATGGGGGCGATACGATTTATGTTCCAGTCCGGGTAACGGTTGCTAGTTCGGCAGGGGCACCTATTGGTCCGGCAACAACCTACTTGTCGGTGCGGCCCTCATTTGACGTTGAGACAATCAAATGGCGTTCGGCAATGGCTATTCATGGAAGCTGCTCATCATTCAGTGCGTGGCAGGACGCGCCCCGTAACCAAGTGCTCGCAGGACAAGTTGTGGACATAAGCTTGAAAGGGCTCTACGGAGAACGTTGCATCGAAGTCGCGGCTCGACGTGAGAGCAGCAATGACTGGTCTACCATGTCCGTACATCTTGAGTTACCGCTACAATGAATCGCGGACTGAGAAGGCAGCTCGAGGCCATATACAGGGAGAAGATCGACTCCAGCGCTCGAAGCGCATTAAGTGGACCTCCCGCCGAATTAAAAAACGAAGTGGAGCAACTGGAAGCTTATTCCAAGCTATTGACTTTTGCCGAACCAAGGTGGACGGCTGACGCGGGTTTAGCAATGATTGTGGCTCTGCTGTGTGTTGCCGTTGCGGCGTTTCTCTGGAGTGAGAAGGTTCCGCGCACGAGTATCTCGCTAGGTGTGGAAACAGAAAGCTTGCAGGGGAATCTCAGCAATGACTGGCGTGTCGACAACCTCTTCAAATCACAATTAATACATTTCGAGAGACTCTCTAAGATCCAAGCCCCTAACCTCGGCCTATCGGTCAAGGAGAGTGAGGGAGACGCGTGGTTCAGATTAGAAGGTGGGCAAATTACGCTTCAGTCACTTGACGTCGAGAAAGGGGCGTTACTACATATGGCTACTGACAGCGATCAGGTATCCCTCTTCGTAAGTATGAAGCCGATGCGTGGCACAGTGACTGTCGTCGGTACAGGAACGGTTACCGCCGGCCAAAGATCCGATGAGACCTCCCTGACAAAACCCTACGACGTCGCAATACCTGAAACGCTGGAATTTGTAGCTGATGACCCGGGAGCGGTACCATCGCGGATTACTATTCACCGTCCACGGGCGTGGAATATGGGGAGAGTGCCCCTCGGTGAATTGAACTTTGCCATGGAAGATCTCCGAGGAACGGCTGACGGTGAGTTCACTTCGGGGACAAAATCCGGTTCAATTCGGTTTGATGACACATCTTGGCCTATATTTAGAGTTTCAGAAAGCGACCTATTGGCAGTACATCAGACCGACAGAGCAGCTGTGGAGATCCGCAGCAGCGTAGAGCCTCTTGCCCATGTCTCAGTTAACGGAGTTGTGCGAGATGTGACGTTAGGTCGCGGGGAAACACGCAGGGAATTGACGCCATCTTATCTAGAGTACTTGTACAACAAGAAAACCTTGACATTTTTCTGGGGAGCAGTCGTGTTGACATGGGGGCTACTATGGGGCATTCGAAAAACCATCTTTCGGTGAGGCTTCGTTGCCAGTCGCTGGTAAGAAATTGGTCCGTGATCCTCTGTTTGACATTGACTAACTTGGCGCTGTCAAGCAGATTATTCTGTCAATCTGACAGTATGGCTTTGAAACTCCGGCAGAACACCGTCAGGATCGAAGTAGGCGACCAAGATGGCCAACACGGCTTCGGGTTTGTCGTGGGTGAAAGGGACGGCTTCCTGTATATCGCTACAGCTCGACATATTCTTGCTGGGAGCGATATTCCGAACTCACCCTCAATCACAACAGCACGTGTCATCTTCTACTCCGATCAGGGAAATAGCTATACCGCAAACGTACTAGGAACGCATTCGGGAGATCTGGCCGTTTTAAGGCTGGCCACACCTCCCGGCTTTCGCTGGATCGCCGAGTGCCTTGCTGGCCCAAGTGCGAGCAAGCGTGGTACGCAGGTCTGGTTCATAGGCAAGAGAGATGAATGGTATATTCCGGCGCAACCGGGTTCCCTGGCAAGCGAGCAGCCCTCTACTGAATCTTTGATTGAGATTGACGGGCTACCCGTTAGCCCCGGAACATCTGGAGCGCCTCTGATTGCGATTACCGGCATTACCGGAATGATACAGAAAGATTTCGCGGACGACACTCGCGCACTGACAATCGACTTTATTCAACAGGCTATTCAACGTTGGAATTATCCTTGGGGGCTTAAGCCCGCGTCGATCTTCCCATCCTGTCTAAATGGTGTATGGAAGGAGCAAGGCGAGAATCCAAAGTCATGGTCGTTTGTTGTTAACCGGGACTCAATCAAAATAGAGCGAGATGACAATTTTGTATCTGGTACTTTCACGAATGGCGGTGATAGTTATAATGGTACTCTTTCTTGGGGCAATGGCGAGGTATGGAAAAATATCGTTTTGACCCCGAACACAGATTGCACCCAAGTGAGGACTAACCAAAGTTGGTGGTATCACAGATAAGGACGGCTGATGGGGGGAGGCACGGGACGATTCCGTCGTTTAGAACTGTCGCCGCAGTAGTGTGGTATTTTGTGAGGTGAACGTCCCGTCTGGAGGATGTGCCAAAATTGATTTGGCCGGAGTTTTCGCGATTTCAGTTTTGAACCCAAATGTATCCCGACATCCCAGCGGTCACTCCTAGGGCATCCCGGAGCAGTTTTTTTCCGCGCCCAATTCTCTCAGCAGTTAAAAATCATTTTTTTTGACATCCTCCTGTCCCTCGTCCGCCCCTCGTCCGGTTGTAACTTCTAATATCGATCGTCTGTGAGTTCTTTTTCCACGTCACCGTGAGCGCTATTTAAACCGCATGGCTGTGGATTACTCGATTGCGGAAGCAGATTGGTTGTGTTTCCAGTGGTCTGGCAGCCAGGCGGCGAGCTGACTTGCTTGTGTAGTCGGAAGATTGAACAGCAGCTGGGTGAAATAGAGTTGCGGGTCGATCTCATGACGGCGGCAGGTGCTGGTCAGGCTGGCTAGAATGGCCGCCGTTCTTCCTCCGCGTGGGTTGCCGACGAACAGCGAGTTCTTGCGATTCAGCACGACGCGCTTCATCTCCCGTTCGCTTGCGTTGTTGTCGATGGCCACGGCACCGTCGGAGCAGAACACGCTCAGTTCTTGCCACTGGCTGAGCGCATAGCCGATCGCCTCCGCCATCGGATGCTTGGGCAATAACTGTTCTTTCCAGACCAGCAACTTCTCGCGCAGCTCGAGCAACATCGGCGCCGACTTCTCCTGGCGCAGCTTCAGCCGCTCGACAGCGGATAGACCCGCAGTCTGTCTTTCCACGCCGTACAGCGCACCGACCCACTCAATTGCCTGGCGCGCGATCTCCGGCGCAGCCTTTTCCGCTTCAATCACCTTGCGGCGCAGATGGGCCCAACAGCCGGCGCGGGTGATCTCATTGCCGGCCACCACACCGTTGTATCCTCCGTAAGCATCGGCCAGAAGCACCTGGCGGTAGTCCTTGAGAAAATACTTCGGTCCGTCACGGCCGCGGTTAAGTGTGAAGTCGAAGACGTTGTAGGGATGAGCGTCGTCACCGAGATAAACCCACATTCTGGCATTGGCGGTCTTGCCGCTGCTCTGCATGGGCATGATGGTGTCATCGGTGGAGACAACGTGAGAGCCGCGCACGCGCTCGGCCATCAACTCATACAGCGGCTCGACCAGGTCGGCCACATCGCCGCACCAGACCGATTGCGTGGCGCGCGAGATCTCGAAGCCTTGCCGAGAGAAAAGATCTTCCAGCCTGTAGAGGGGAAGGTAGTCGGCGAACTTGCTGGTGACGATGAAGGCCAGCAATCCCGGCCCCGCCATACCCTTGTCGATGGCAGCTTCAGGCTTGGCCGCGGTCACCATCTGCGGACTCTCACCTCCCTTTTCGCAAGTTGGGCAGGCATACTTTTTGCGTACATGATGGAGACGCTCGAAGTGACCGGGATGATACTCCACCTGCCAGCTCTCTTCGGTGCCGATTTCCTTCCGCTCCGTACCACAGCAGGAGCAAGCCCGCTGTTCGGCGCTCAACTCGTATACATGCTTGGTCACCGGAAGATGGTCGAAGTTGGCAAGATGCCGCCGCCCTTTGCGCTGCTTCACCCAGCGCAGTTCTTTTTCTGCTGGGGAATCGGCTGGAACATCGCCGGAGTTGACCGACTTGCTTTCCATCTGCTCGGCGAATGCCAGCAGCAACTGTGCCAGCTCGTCGGCCGAACGCAGCTGGTCGGCGCGAGGACCGTAGCGGGCCTTCTTATAGCGATCCAGCTCTACCTGCAGTCTCAGAACTTCCAGGTAAAGATCGTCGCGCTGGCCCAGCAGCGTGGAAACCATGGCCTTCAGCGCTTCTTTATCGTCAGGTAAGTGGGACACAACGGTAGGCACTCCTAAGTTATGCCACACTTCGTCCGAGATAAACTAACTTGCTACCTTCTCCTTGTTGCTCGCGTTGGTTCGCCGGTAGCGCGGCGTCCGCTTGAGCTTCGTCATGTCGATTCCATCCAGCATCATGGCCAACTCGCTGGCACGAAGCTCTATCGAACACGCTCCCTGTTCGACTCGCGGCAGCTTGAAAACACCGGCTTCCAGCCGCTTGTACCACAACACGTATCCGTCACGGTCCCAGGTAAGAATCTTCAGCCGCTCGTGGCGCCGCGAGGCAAACACAAACAGATGGCCGCTCAATGGGTCCTGGCTGATCACCGCACTGACTCGCTGGGCCAACCGATCAAACCCGCAGCGCATATCCGTCGCTTCCACCGCCAGCCAGATGCGGGTCGTCTGCAAGCCATCCAGCGTGCGCAAACTCGGCAACCCCATCATGGCCGGCTCTCCAGCACCGCTAACAATGCGCGCAGGTGGCTCGCCTCAAACCCGGACTCGACCACAAGACTGCGTCCGCCTACGAGCCGCACCTCAATCCCGCTCCGTGCTGGCGCGACCGGTTCGGTCTTCACCCCTGGCGCTGCCCTCAGCCGCACAAACCCTGAGGCAGCCTTCTCAACCACGCACCGCCGCTTCCAGGAATATAGCTTCGAAGCCGCTATCCCGCGCTCACGACAAAACTCCGCCACTGTCTTGCCGCTCTGCTCTTGCTCAGAGATCAGCCCTCGCCATTTCGCCTCTGCTTCTGCTCCACGCGCTCTCATCCCCTCAGACTGACACCTCCAAAGGCAGATGAAAAGATGCGGTTCAAATAGCGCTCACCGTCACCGCGCTTAATATCGCGGTCCGCCCTATACCATTCATAATCAAGAAGACTTTCCGTCAAGATATCAAATGAAGCTCCGAGCAACTTCGCCGCAAACGGCTTGACGTGAATGAAACCACACGTGACGAGGACACTGGCGTGAGTCTTGAATCTGACGATCTTCCTAACCAAGCGCTGCTCGCTAAGCCCGTCGGTACGTGGTAAACACACGTGGTTTGGTATTTCATAAATGGGTCCAGAATCGGTAAATTCACACGGCTTATTTTTTCTGTTTAGGTCAACGAGAATCCCCATTTTTTCTCGCGCCCTGTCGGCAATATCGATATTCAGCGACGCAATCGATTTCTCACTGCGGCTTCTCGACCAACCGTCCACACATGCTTGAGGTAACTCGTACTCCACTCTTCCGCAATCAGGTCGAACCCATGCTTATCGCAGAGCTCACGGATGACCGCTTTGAATCGACCGGCATCATCTTGATATTGGATAGTGTGATCTAGTCCTAAAACAATCGCTTTCACATCACGTTCCTTCGGTTAAGTCGCAAAGACTCACCAGCCCTGCCGAAACACCTGTAGTTCGAAATTTGCCACGAACCGGTAATATCCCCCCCACGATCAGCGTGTCTCAGGTTAGGGGCGCAGTCCAGTCCCAGTCTGTCCTCGGTTAGGACGCCGGTTGGGCATAGAAAATACGCCTGAATAGTCCGCTAGGCGAGGGCTGTGAGTGACCCAAGCAGTAGCCGGTGCCTCCGGCTCTCCACTTGCCAGCGCTCTCTAAGAACCCGGAAACCAGTGGACATCCATGATAGGTAACGTCAAGGGGGAACCGAGATTCCCCTTGACCCGGCAGAGTAGGTTCTCCGAGCGGGCAGATAGTGAGTGTTGCGAACTGTCCTCGATCCCTCAACGAGACGGACGCAATGGCAGCGTGGCCAGACGATGAGCGTGACGTAATCGTTCTTACCCAGCGCCCTACCATTTGGACAGCGCTCGCATTAATTGTCGCTCCAATGAGATACCAGTGCCCCAATCAATACAATGGTAAACAACAGCACCGCCAGGAGCCGACCCTGTGTGACACGCTGCCAGATCGGCTTAGGGATCGAGGAATTCTTACCACCATTAAGACCGCACCAGATAATTACCGCCATGTAGAATGCCGTAAAAAGCAGAGTCCCTCCTAATGTAAGCCAGTGCGCGAGGGGTCCCTTAAGAAGCGGCCAATCGTTCTTAGCGATCGCGAATGAGGTCGCGAGAACTTGCGCTATCGCAAAGCCTGTGACGTAATTCGCAATGTCCCACAATTTATCGTCGATGTCCATTTACTACCTCGCCTCATATCGAGCGCTACTTATTATCTTGGATTCCGAGCTCTCTAGGTAATTAGCAGTTGACAGTTGAGCTAGCTGCTATAGAGCATAACACGTCGACCGCGTGCCCTTTCCTGTGTTGTCGTTTCCTATTCGAGACGCCACGCAGAGAAAAGCAGGACAGAGAAAAGCAAGAAAAGCAGGACCAGGCGGCCGATTGCACCAATGTAACCTTCAGCAAGCGACGGCGGTCGGGGCTACGCCAATCCCATCCGAGCTTCCAGGCCAGAACCATGGGGGTTAGTTCATCAGTTCATCCAGTCCCGAAAACGTTCCCAGAATGTCCCGCAATAGGTATGCTGCTCGACGCTGCTCGACTAACTAAGCCCGAAACATGTGGAGATGAAATCCGCAGTTTCCGGCTGTCGGAAATAAACCGTGTGGTGAACATTTGCGTTCTGTCCGAAGTCGTGAAACTTCTTGATGGACAACGGGCGCGGTGGTCTCGCCAATACGGTCATCGATGCCGTGTTGACAACCAAATCATTGGCATCTTCGAACACGAGGTCGGCTGCCCAATCCTTAGCCCGGTCGCCCACATCGACGAAATATTTCCAGAATTCCCAGCCCGGCTGAGCAGGCTTGAAGTCGCTACGTACAGCAAAGTAGTGTGGCGCTGTCGTGCATTCCCGGTTCAGACGATTCAGTTCCTCGTTGTTGCCCACCATCGCCTGCCCCAGAAGGCCGGGAATCAACGCCACGGCAGCGTCAAAGATCGGGCTCTCCGAAGCAATGGTGCCCGCCGACGCAATCACCCGCAACAAACCGGTGACGACCGTAAATATTGGGAACGCTACCGAGGCCAGCCCCGACGTTTTCTCCAGTACCCGCGCCACATTGGTCAGCAGGTTGATCGCAGCGCGCAAGCGGGGAGCAGCCGCCAGGCTCGTCCCCGCCAAAGGCGAGCCCACCAGTACGGCACGGGACGAACCCCGACCCCGGCCATCATAGCGCTCCAGCCACCAACGGGCCACCAAGCCGCCCCGGCTATGACAGATAACATCGACATCACTCTTGCAGTCGGCAAAGATACGCGCCAGATCCATGGCATTCAGCACCGGGCTAAGCGCCAGTGTCGCATGATCGAATGCCAACGCCTGGTCGTAGTTTTTCTTGCTCTGAATCTTCTTGAGCAATTCTTTGCCCGCGTCGGTTTGCGGCAGCTCTTTCAAGTACATATCGCTCTCGCTGAAGGTCCCGTGAATGAACAGCAGAATGCGGCCCGCCTTTACCGGCTTGACCCCAGGGTTCTGCCAGGAGCCGTTCACCAGTTGGCGCATGCCGAGCTCGGGGGTTTCAAAATTGCATCGCGGTGTGAGCCTCAGGTCGAGCGAGCGCAAATATTCGCCAATTTTCGAGGGCTCGAGCCTTTGAAAATTAATGGGAGCGACAATGTCACCTTCGGCGCCCAGCGACATCCGCGATCGCCGCAAGCCCGACCCGCTCCGGTAGCCGTAGCCGTCATTCCAACGCAGGACGCCGTCTACCTCGGTAAGCGTCATCGCCAGGCGAGGATCGTCGTAGGCCGTTTGGCCGCGCATACGGCGCTTGAGACGGATGGGAATCTCGTTCGAAGTATCGGGGTAATCTTCCGGCGAGAAGACCCCTACTTCACTACCGCTCCGATAGATCAGCCGCCGGAAACCGGCGTTCGGATCGTGGCTTTCGGGAATCGGACTCATGATGACGGCCCCAGAATAGGAAGGGGAGTAATCGGCGTTTTATAAGAACGGGCGCCCTGAATATCGATCATGCAGCCAAACTCGCGCTTGCTGCGCAGATCTGCCATGCCCTCGTCCGCGGCATCCCAAAATCCCTTGTGCTGGGTAAGCCACACTGTTTCGATGGGAACGATATCGCCATCCCGGGCCAACTGCACCACTTCGGCGTAGCTGGTAAAAACCCACGGCTTCATCGGAGTGGGGGTGGTTGAGTCCAGAGAGGCCGATTGATTTTCATGCGCCGCCATCACCGGCTTGCTGCTCATGTCGATGAAGTCCTGCCGCGCCTTCTCGCTGCGCCAATAACCGGGGAAAGCATGATCCGTCAGGAGAAAGATCACCGGGTAGATTCCTGCCAACTCCAGGCACGCGGCGAGCAGCAGCGCGAGATCGATACAGGTTCCGCGCTTGCCCTCCATCACGTCGGAGGGAGTACGCAGACGCTGCGAAGAAGCGGTAAACGACGGGGGCGGATTGATGTAGCTGAGCGGGCTGTCATAACTGAGCGCAGACCAGATGGCGCGCGCCTGCAGGTCGACGGTGGCGAACGGATCTTTCGCTCGTGGGTCGACACCCTGATAGCCATCGAAGCCGGCGCCGCTGTCATCATTCAAAGCCATCAAGTAGCGCTGTGCGCTGTCGATGACTTTTGCCACGGCACGGTCGCGGGGAAAAACAAACGACGGAAGATACGCATCCAGCTCCGGCGTGTCGACCCATTCATCGATGGCCAGCAGCTTGACCGGTTGCGTGTCAAGGTAGCGGGTCTTTCCATTCCAACATACCTTGATCGAGATTACGCTGTTGACGCTTTCGCGCAGCGAACGCAGCAGAGTAGAGGTCAGCGGAAACCTGATGTTCCTGGCCAGAGACAGATACGGTTCCTGGGTTTTGAAAATTGTCCGATAGGGAAAGCTGTCGCTACCCACATATAGCATGAGCTCAACCTCGATATCGCGAACCGGGCCATCGACCAGCTTTCGAATGGAGAACTCAGCAAAGAGGTTCTCGTTGTTTTGCAGCAGAGAGTAGTTCACGGTGTCTTTTAGCTTGACCACAAGGTCCAGGACCTCGTGTGCGTCCATTTGAGAAATGTCCGGGGAGGCCTTCCTGCGCACTTCGCCGAGCTGGGAGAGATCCTGTTGCAGCGGCCGTTGCTCGAGATCTTCGATGAGCGAGCGCGCACTCCACAGCACGACCACCGCGCCGTCGAAATGAAGGTCACGCACGGCGAGACGAAGCGCGCGCAGCAAGTCCCAATCCAGGGCGCGCCAGTTGAAATAAAACTTGGCAAAGAAGTCCTCTGCGATCTTGTCGTCGATCTCATCCTGGAAGCCGATCACCGCGCCCGCCGACTTGGCGGCAATCATGGCCGCGACACGGGCCGCGGAATTCCAGAAGTTGCAGGACACCAGGGTGGGGTGGTGGCTGCCATCTGCCAGCAACGCGTCGGCCAGATTCTCCGCACTCGCGTAGCTTGGGTTGCCGTTGGAGTCGGCTAGCAGGTAGCCGTCGTGAATATCGCTGTCTTCGTGCTTTAGAAATTGCTCGGCCTGATGCGAATCGAACCCGGCAAGATGGATGACGTCCGGCTTGCCGTCCTTCACGCTGGCTCGCAAATCGGCAAGGGTGGGATCTTGTTTACACACGACCTTTTCGAGCTTTAGGTTCGACGCCACCAGCCGCCGCTCAGAGGAAAAAGAATAAGAGAGGCCGAATCTGCCTGGGGCGCTTTCCACCACCATCAGCTTGGCCGGCGCCGCCTGAGCAGCCTCGTTCCGGTTTGGACAACATACATGGCGGATAACAACGAGAGGGCCGGTCCGTTCGTTGGCGGTCGCGGAAAAAAGCAGGAACTCCCAGGGAAAGATGCGCACTTCCCACGCAACCGCCTCTCCGGTATACGGAATATCTATCTGCACCACGCCAGCCTTCGCTATTTCACTTAGCCTGTCGGGATTCAGGCCGAGGGTTTCGAGCGCGCGGATGCCCCGGGCCGTGACCTGTCTTGCGGCGTCTTCGTCCTGGGCCCAACGAATGCGGTTGCGAAGCACGTATTCCCAGTACATGGCCATCGCCGGGAATCCGCTGGGCGGCGTGACCTTATAGGTTGCGCCGTTCAGCACGCGAAACGTAACCTCGCTTTGCGCTGCGGGTGGCGCAGAGGCGAGGGCACGCTTGCCAGCCGGCGCCTTTGCCCTGGCCGTCGCTACCTTAGTTGCCTTCTTTTTTACTGCCATATAACCATGCCTTTAAAAGCCAATGTTGATGCGGTGCTTTAGATATGCGTGCATGTGCCTGGTGAAATTGACGATCCAGTGATAGGTCTGAAATGCGCCAACTGCCACCAACACCACAACTGCCAAACCGAGAATGCCGGCGATCGCTCGCAGCGCTTGACCCCCTCGCATATATGAGCCCAAAATTGTTCGGAGCGTAAACAACACCGATGCTGCGGCGAATAAGGACCAGCCCACGCCGGCGACGCCAGGCTGGCTGGAGAAGACTCCTGCGACGATCAGAATCGCGGAAATGAGAAAAAGGAGCGACTGCCAATAGGTACCTAGAAGCCGGAAGGCGGAACGTGGGACGGAAATTTCAACCACGCCCCAAAAGGCGCGCCCGGCGTTGGTGATCCAGCTGGCTTTGACCGCCAGGTTCCGCTTGTCTGCGATGGTTTGCAGCATCTGTCCGATGATCGTGGAGCCCCTCGCCAGCGTCTCCATCTCGCTTCGACGGTTCATGGCAGTGGGCAGCACGTCCTGCCACACCTCCATCAGTTCGCGATGGCTCTCCACCGAGGTTGGCGGCGTGCCGGGAATGACTGTGTCGACTAACCTCTGCACAGTCGCTTCATCTAGCTTGTTTTCCGGTCCCTGGGCTACTACCTGGCGAGTAGCCATATCCTTCAACTTTCTCTGAATCCCGAAGTCGGCAAAGATGCCGCTGTGGGCCTGATCGATCAGTTCATGGCGAATTTGTTCTGAATTCTGCCACGGTAACAGAGCCGTGATCAATCTTTCGGCCGCGTCAAGCCGTCCCCATAGCAGGTCACTCACTCGCCAGTCGCGATCGAGAAAAGCCCCGAAATGTGCGACGGCGAGGCCTTTCAGCTTCTGCCGCCGTTGCTGCAGATCCGGGATCAGCCGGGTAGCATCCTCTGGGGCAATACGAAGGATCTCCACCGTTTCCGCGGCCACCACGTCGGTGCCGAACATCATAGGAAACTGCACCGCATCGAAAAGGTCGAAATAGAGATAGAGTCGGAGAGCCACCCGGGCCGCCGCACTACCCTGGAGGGTCTGGGAGATTTCACGATGTGCCTGGTCGAGAACTCCCTGCAGGCGTTGCCGCAATGCATCGCCCAGCTGCTTCAGGCTGTCGAGCAAAGCAGCGTTGTTCTTCAGCAGATCGCGGGCTCGAAGATCGCACAGTGCCTCCAGATCACCCGGCTCGCTCGAGGTCCTTACCGTGGCTTCGGTTGCGTAATGGGACTCCTTTTCGTTGCCGGATGCAGCATTCGTTCCGCGGATCTGCAAAATGTTTTCCAGCACCTCAATGATGACTGGCCGCGCCGGCAGTGTGCTGCCTACATAGTTTCTGCCTTCATCCAAGGGGACGGCGCCCTTGACGGCAGGGGTATCGGTGTCTTCTGGTTCCGGAGTCCGCAAGAGCTCGTCAAGCAATCCCTTCAGTTCCCGATACTGTTGGCCCACCCGCGACCGAACGGTTGCCATTCCCTCAGGAAGTTCCGCCGCTGGATTGGCATCGTTCAATCCAAAACGCAGCGTCATCAAGGCGTCCTTGTAGGCGGGATTTTCCGCATCAACCCTCAGGCCATAGAGTCCATCCAGCTTCCTGGCTACAAACCGCAAACGCCGCAGGCGGTACGGCAGATCGAAGCCGGCGAGAAATTCCTCAAAGCCGGGGATGGCGTTTGCGTCCGCACGGGCTTCCGCACCCCCGGACGCTGTCCCAGGGTCACTGGGGAAAAATGTCTCGCGCCAGGCCCTGATCAGAGAGCGCAGGGCGAGGAAATAGGCGGAGTCTTCATCGATCGAGCGCAGCCGCGCCACCATCTGGGCGAGCAAGTCCGTGAGGTCAGAAGATCGCATGCGGTAATAGGCGCGTGAGCAAACCTCGGTTGAGAACCAGATCTCCTGGGGATTCTGCTCCACGTCGGGCATCGATCGAGCCTGGTTCTCAATCTCTTGTTCCGCCTCGGCCAAAATGTCGTTGATCTTGGTAATCGCACGATTTCGGTCCAGCACGCGCGTCAAGTCGTTGCGGACCGTCTGGTAACCCGGTATCACGATCAGTGCGTCGATACTGTTCTCGATGGCATTCGGAGGCTCCGGGTGCGCCGCAGCCTCTTCCGGGTGGTCCGGGCTGGGCTCGACAAAGATAAGCTTTCGGTCCATCGGCACTTCCGACTGCCTTTGCGCCAAGGCATCGACGACAAAACTGAAGGGAGCGTTGTTCAGGTATCCGCCATCGCCAAACGCCCGCTCTGGAAAAGGAGTGGTTCCGGGAAGAACTCCTTGCAAATAGTTGGTGTAGTACTTTTGCCACCGGGTGGAACCGGACGAGCAGTAGTTTTTGGGGGCATAAGTGGAGCTATGCCGAAGGATGTCATCGACGCTGCAGAGCTGCATTGGCTCGAAAGCGAAGGGAAAGGACGAAGTGCAGCGTGCAGCAAACGCCAGAAAAGGATTGTTGTCGGGTTGGAAATCGTTTTGTTCACCATTGGAAAAGCGTAGATGATAGGAATTGCGATAGCGTCTCTCAAACACCACATTGTCGAAGAGCTGGATTGGGACAGGAATGCCTTCGATATCTGTGGTAGTAGCGAACAAGTCGATTTCATCGGCCAGCGGCGATTCCGTCCCATCACGAGATACGGCGGGGCGCCCCTTCGAGTCCATGCTGTCGAATGCATTCAGGAGCTTTAGATACATGCGGCGGCTGTTGAGAAGAGATTCCACTTCGCGCGATCGCGTCAGGTTGGTGTCAGCGTAGGAGCGGCTATCGTTGAGCAGCGTTTCGATGGCTCCTTCGTTGAACCATAGGTCCTGCAGGCTGGTCATGGGAGTGTTGTTGGCCAGTGACTTGGCAAGGAAGATCCCGTTAATGCCGCCCGCCGACGTGCCGGAAATCACGTCAACCATGAACCTGGTGCGGATGGGAGGGTCTTCTTCCTGCTCGGCGGGCAGCTTGCCGGATGGAATCTTTCCCCGCTCGAGAATGGAAGCCAGGCGCTGATATACGGGAATCGGCCCGGCACGTTCAGCGTCCGAAAGCACCTCTCCCGAGGTTGCACGGACCAGGTTTCTGATCTCCTGCACCACTCCATTGATGTAGATGGCTAGCGAGACGCCACCATACAACACGATCGCAAAGCGAACTTCCTGCTCGACGTTCTCGGCCCTTGACATGCTTGTGTCTCCGGAAGAGTTGGTGTGCGAGCGCTGGTTTTAAGCCGCTCAGTAAATATCAAAGAAAAGACCTGAACCACGATGGCCTCGAGCGGAAGACGCGTATCACAACCCCGGTTGCGGTAGCGTGCTACTTCCTGAGGTAAACGTCCCGTCTGTTCCTAGTGAGTGTAGTGAGTGGGTCATGTATTCTCGCGCCGATCCATAAGGACCACGTCCTGGAAGCGAGAGCAGAAGGTCCGCCATCGCGTCTTGGGTCTCTCCCACGAGGTGTTTGCCGATACCGTGAACCGCTACAATGGCTACTTTCATGGTAGTCTCTTCGTCATCTTGCCCTGAACTGGTTACTGCCTTTGAATTACGTTGCCAAAGGACACCCCCAGGCAACCCGCTGGTGTCGTATTCGTTGCGAAGCAGCGGGTCAGGTTCTTATTGAACTCATTCATGCTTTGTGTACCTATGTCGTGCAGCGAGTACATTTTACGGAAGACACAAGCATGTGCTACATCTGGTCCCGCCGCGCCAGGGTAAAAACTACAAAGGCCCGGGTTGAGGCCGTCAACCACGAGATCGGAAACGAAGCGAAGACCATAGGCGATATCGGTAGCCGTCGGCATAACGTAAGCGCTGATGATTGCCGTGCTGCTGTGGAACTCTTTGGCGGCGCCCAGTGGAATGCCGGCCAATGTGCCTATATAGGGGATCTCGACGAACGGTGGAAGCAGAGGAAAGCGGGAGCGGGAGCGCTCGACAATGGCCGAGAAGGAAGAAACTTCAAAGAGCTTTATGGAATCGACTCGGATACGAGTCGTGGTGTCGTGGTTGGCAACACGGGACGTGTTGAACGCCGGGTCATTCGCGCCGCCGCCGGTATAGAGGGGGCCGCCCGCCGATTCGTCTGCATTGAGCGTAACCGTAATCTCGGCCGAGGACGCGGCGCTGAGGCTCCGGGGTGTTGCGGTAAACGATAATTGACGGCCAATCTGGGCGAAGGTGGTCTGATAGTTAGCTAAGCCCGCAGCGATCGCTCCAAAGTTCCCGGGCAGAACAGGTGAGGGAGCGGGAGCGACCGGTGTTGTTGAAGCTGTGGTGGTGGCGGTCGTGGTGGTCGGTGGGGGAGCCGTTGATCCAGCCAGTGAACTCAGCAGCGCTGAAAGTTCAGGCGCTGTACTGCCATTAAGAAAACTCTGCGAAGTAGTGCTGACACTGGTCGGCTGGCCGGAAATAGTGCGGACCGTGACGAGACCGTCGTTGAAGAACGAGGGTTTGTCCAGACCAAAAAGGCGCTTTACGCAACAGCGTTCGTCCATTCTCGAGTTGAGGCGCTCGACGCGGTATTGCATATCTGCACGAACGAAAATCTGGTAAGACCACAAGTCGCGATTAAAGGCGTCGATCAGAGGGCTGAGCGCGTTGTTGAGCGCGTCGGCGCTGTGGCTGAGGTCATAGGGGACGAACTCGTGCGGGTACTGCTGACTCATTTTGTAATTGAAGAGGAAGTCGGCGACGGCTGCGCGTAGGAGGCCTACACCGTAGGGAGGTGAGCCCCCAGCAGCCGGCGCGGGCGCGAGCAGTATGTCAGCCTCCTGCTCGAAGCACTGAAGATGGACGCGCGGCTCGGCATAAGTGAGGAGCGAACCTAGGATTCCCCGAAAATCCTGTTCAGCGCAGCTAGGCGGTCCGGGCGGTGGGGAAGCATGATCAAGATCCAGATTGCGCCAAATGGCCTGGCATCGCCTTTCAACTTCCGCGCCTCTGTGGTCGCAAATGGACACATCCGACGCCGGGAGCGCAGGCCCTTCGACGGCGGCAATTGCATTATTGGCAACAAGGACAGGTTCTTGGGCCGCAATGATAGTCAGCAGCAAGTCGGTCAGCGCCGGTTTGATCGGCCTGAATAAGCTGTTGTAGCCCAGACAATAATGGTCTCTCTCGCAGATTCCGAGGTCGGTGCGTTTTAGAGGATAAATCGGATCGGCCAGCCTGGCTTGACTCTGATCGAGAAAGGCTTGCGATAAGTCCTGTACGCTCCTCCCGGGCGTGCTCTCCTTGAATGTGTCGGTGACAAACCGGTCTTCGATATAACTGCGGAACGGTTCATTGAAATAGCCCTCAACCGCGGATTGCTCCTTCACGCTATTCCAGCCTCGTAGGACCACGTTCTCGAATTGGTGGTCATAGTCCGCCACAATCCCCTTAACCATGTTGCTGAACGCACCGATTGTCTGCGGGGTAGTCGAAGAATTCTGTGTGACCCAGGCAGTAAGGATCATTTCCGGACGTGGCAAGTCAAGTTGCGCAACGATTCTATCTCTCTCCTCGATTTGGGCATCATCGCCCGGGGTAGCATCGGAGTAGAGGAGCAAATCTGGCGGAGCTTGTTCGCCTGTGCCGGCGGCAACTGCGACAGAGGCCATGGCGAGAGGGGCCTGGGCGGCAGGGGCTGCTGCAGGCGCGGCGGCTGCCGCAGTCGATGTGGCAACGGGAGTCGATCCGCATGGCGTGGGGTTACCAAACGCCAGTCCAGCCACCACGCAAGGCGTGCTATTGGAACTGATTTGGATGTTGCTTCCTGGCGGTTGCGTGATGGCAATGGTCGCACTCGTAGAAGTGGCGGCGGGGGGCGACGAGCTTGCAGCCGCCGGTGTCGCGGCCGATGGTGTAGTGGTTGTTGCGGCGCTGGCTGTAGAGCTTGCCGCGGCTGGCGTTGTCGTGGAAGAAGTAGCCGCAGTGGGCGTCGGAGTCGCGGCGGGCGCGGCAGCAGCCGCGGACCCGAGGCCAGAGAACGCTGTGGCGACGTCGGAGGAAGACAGGAAGAAGAGCTTGTAGCTCATAGGATCGGAGACTAGCTGCCAGGCCGTGAAGCGAATGTCCGTGAGGAAGCCCTTCCAGGTATCACAATCGGGCTGGGTCGCAGCGGTAACGCGTACCCTGGTCCGACCCACATCCTGCAAGGTGAACTGACTGTAGTTAAGGCCACCGAGTCGTGTAGCCAGGTCGCCGAAGGCGCGGCCGTGTGGAATGGTGAGTTCAACCGTGAAAGGCTGTGCGGGCGTCGGTGTAATGCCGAGTGATCCCACGGTGCGTCCCGCCAGTTCGGCGATAGCCTGTTGAAACGAGCCCAGAATCCTCCGTTCCCCAGGTTCCAGCGGCTGGCGCGTCGAATAAATGAAGATTGTGTTCGGCCCCTCTGCCGTGAGGATGAAAGGCGTCGGATTTCCCAACAGCGTTACAATGGTTGGCGCGTCGAGTGGCTTACTCTGCGTGCCCACCTGCGGTGGCAGAACGGAGCATGCCGGGGAGGCAGGGGGGGGACCGCTGCTTCCCTGAAGAATCAGATCAACGGGCGCCGCCGCGGCATAGCCCGAGTCTCCCGCGACGGCGCCTGCGGTGGCTCTGATGACAATAGGACCCACACCATTAGCACGGTAACGAACCGTGCGGAGGCCCCCCGGTGGTGTGACGTTACCGGAAAGAACTGTCTGTTGCACAGGCTGTCCGGAGTCAGCCGTCGCGGCCACGAAAAAGTCTCCTCCCACCACGGGATCCTTCGCGTCACAGGGAGCCTTTACCGCGGGGTCGCAAACCACTTTCAATGTGATGGTCTGATCCTTTAATTGGGGTATAGCAGGCAGCAGGGGCCAAGCTCTTCCGGGCGCCGGCAAATTGGACGGGAGCGGCGCCTCCTGGCAAGTCAGCGTCCGTCTGTCCCCGGACAGAGTGCAAAGCTCGACCAGGTACTTTCCAAAAGGTCTTAGGTCACGGGGCTGGTTTGCATTGGCCCTCACGCTCACGCTCGCCTGTTGCCCGAGGCAAGGCGCGGCGATCAGCCACAAGAAAACCAGCTTTACATTCCACCTTCGCATGCCTTCTCCTAAGTGCGGAGCGCTACCACCGAACGCCCACGGAAAGCGGTACAAGAGAGGTTCCGCTATTGATCGCGGTGCCCTGATACCACCGAATCTCGGCGAACAGCATCAGTCCGCCGTTCTTTATGGTTCCGAAATTCGCGCCTCCCCCAAAATCAAAGACGCCTGAGTTAGAAGACAGCCGGTCCAGCGAGTCGCCGTGGGGTTGAATGAGCGTGGCCGGATTTGCACCGTTGAAACCAACACCCCGCCGGAACCAGCCGAAACCGCCCAACCCATAAAGACTTAGCCGGGGGTTAACGGCAAAGCGAGCCGTGGGGTCGATTGTGACGGCCGAAAAGGAGCCATGTGCAGAAGTGGCATTCATGAGTTGAGTGGGGTTGGCCATCTTAGCTGCCTCCAATGCGGCCGCAGTAGCTTTCGACTGTGAATACATGTAATTAGCAGTAATGTAGTAACTAAAGCCATGACGTTCCGGATTTCGCGAGACGGCGAATCCTCCCCCGCCCCGAACTCCCCAGCCGCTCTTGAAATTATGCCCGTCGTCGCCCTTCGGGAACGTAAAGGAATAGGCGGCATCCACGGTGCAGGAATGGCCCCGGGCTTGCTCCTGCCCATAGCTCTCCCTTGCCAAAAGCAACAGCAGCATTGAAACGGCAACAACCGCACGATACGATCGCCTTTCGCCTACCATGGAAGTCTCCTCGAGAGGTACGCCTACGTTTTCGGAGCCGGTATTAGCGCGGCAACCTGCGAGGCCAAACGGTCAGCATTCATCGCAAAAGCGGCCCTGAACTTCTCCAGGTCATTGGCATATCTTTGCTTGTCCTGGACTTTCACGTCCTTTGGGTACGCCTCTAGCAACTGGTAGAGAGCCACGTCTTTATCGCCTCCACTGAAAGAACTGTTTATTCGTACGATCATCACCGGTCCGGGGACCTCCTCAGGTTGCAGACGTTCTCTCTTGGTCCCCGTTGGGAATGGAGGGAGGCTGCTCATGCCGTTCAGGATGGCTTCAATGAGCGTCTCGGTCTCCGCGAACAACTTGTCTTCGTCCTGCGGTTTCTTCAAGCCCAACGTATTCGCCGTGGCGAGTGTATCCGCGATGGCATCGAAACCCTGAACCCCAGATTTGCCAAACTTGTCGGGAGCCCCCAGTGCCTCTATGTATAGACCTTGGCGTTGCGGGCTTGGGTTGGGACCACCCAATTTCAGTTCATCCAACGCCAGAAGCTTCACCTCAGGAGCTAATGAGCTACTCGTCAAGAGCTGAAGCGCGCGCAAAACGTGCGTCACTCCGTCGCTACTAACATCAACCCATTCGGACGCCAACGCTTTCTTCGTGCGGCTCTCAATGGTATCCGTGCCCGCGTTCTGCCCATAGGTCCTTAGGTTGACGGTGGTGCAGATTAGAATGATTGCGCAAGTGACGGACAGCGCTTTTGATGATATTGCGGCCACCGACACGAGTTTCGATGGGAACCAGACGATTCTTGGACTATGCTTCGTCACTTGAAGCCATCTTTGGGAAGACATGGAATTCCTCCTTGGTTAAAGCGACCAAGTTGTTGTAGGCTGTTCGGATTGCTTCTCGCAAAAGTTCATCCTGCCTATGGGTAGACGTCTCAGGAATTCACAACGAGATGTGGTCCTACGCTAACGTCAAACTTGCCTTTGTCGCGCGCCCGCATTATGGTTTCGTACGGCATAACAGGGCACAACTGTGCTGATGCCCGTTCACTTATTATGCCGAGGTACTTTAGGGCTCCTAAGTCACGCCGGGGAGACACGTGGCAATAGCTCTAAAGCTTAATTCAATTTCCCGATGGAGGAAGCACGCTAAGAGCGCAAAGCCTCTCCAACGTGTAGCTAACTAATGCTTACGGTATCCAGCTAACCGGATGACCCCAGGGACGATAACCCAGGGACGGAAAGTATTCTTTACAAACTTCGGCTTTGTCACGTTTGGTCCGCGCTCTTTTCTGTCGGTGTTCTGCGTAGCCGAATAAAGAAAGTCTGCGATCACCGGCAGGTTATCGTTGACTCCAACGTCGATCGCACCGTCTATTCAGGATAGCGAAAACAAAGATAATCGAACCAATCCTGGGCGCCACCTTACAACATTTAGGACCTACCTTACGCGGGGGAGACGGGCCAGTAGGCTTACACTAACAAAGCAAAACCAATTAGCAGAAACCAAACTACAGTCACTGATTCTCGCATGCACTACTAACTAATGAAGGACCCAATATTTGCTCATCGCTCGGTAATATTCGAGTGTTCATCTGGAAGATCCCAAGGGGCGACGCTGAGTCTGGATCATGCCGCGCCAACTGTCAAGCAATTTTTTTCTACTGTAGAACATCTGGACCAGTAATCTGCTCGTGTACTAAGGAGTAAAGGACATCGGCTTCCTCGGAGATGCCTGCAAACAGAGTGGATCTACAACGCGAGATTGGTTATGGCATCGCTGCAATCGATGGATATGGTTCTTCTCACCTAGCAGACATCTGCCGGACCGTTCGCTTAGACCGGACACATGAACATAGTGTTGTGCGTCTTCATTTCGTTTCACCGTTGAGAGTATTTTTCTGGACCTAACTCAGCAACAGACTGGCGGTCGCCACCCCATAACCAAGACTCAGAACTCAGAAGGCACCGCTAGATAATGTTGCTTATGCGCAATCCCCGAACGGCTGAATAACGCCGTTTGGTTTTTTTCTGTTGACGTTAGACGAGCGCCTAATCTACCAGCGATCTCTCGTGCACGTTTCGGATCCGCAACAGGCCATGATATTCACAGGGGTTAATCGGCTAGGTGCACCACGCTGCTTCTCGGTTTAATGATCAGAGTTCCCTGGTCACCGAAGTAGATAAGTGGAGAGCCCGCTGTCCGAGGAATCGCTTCGAGCCCGAACCGAGGTTATCGAAAGATAGTAGTGAATATCGAACGATCCAACATGCAAAGACCTTTGTTGACAAAATCCCGAAGGAAACCCGGCGACAGACAGAAACCCGGGGCGGCCGGTTCAAACCGACATCGGAGCGACCGCTCGTTATTTGAACATTTGCTTGCCTTGTCGCCTCGGCAGGCCCAAAATGGGGGCCTATTGATGGTTGCCTGTGCGCCTGCCTTCTATACTCCTTATCCTTCTCGTCGCGACCCTCGTCACCGCGGTGCCGGCCCGGTCCCAACAGGGTCTCACCAACGCCGACATCATCAAGATGCAATCCGCCGGCCTAAGCGAAAACATCATCCTCGCATCCGTCAACGGCCAGCCGGCGGCCTATGACACATCGACTGACGGCCTTCTCGCCCTCAAGAAGGCTGGCGTCTCCGACGCGGTGGTCGCCGCGATGATCTCCCGCAACGCAGCGATGAAAAACGGCGTCGCCAACCCGGCAGGCACGAATGTGCCCGCACCTGCTCCGGTCGGACCGCCGCCCGGTGTCGATGAGGTAGGAGTCTATTACCAGGACAAGAACAAAGCCTGGCACCCCATACCGTCCGATATCGTCAACACCAAGTCCGGTGGCCTCCTCAAGAGCATTGCCTCCGATGGCATCGTTAAGGGCGATATGAACGGCCATATCAAGGGCGCCGAGAGTGCGACCAAGCTAACCACGGGATCCAACCTACTCATCTTTATGCCCGAAACCTTCACCGCCAATGACTATATCCTCGTCAAGCTTCACAAGAACTCTGACAACCGTGAGTTCCGCGCCATGACCGGTGGCGTCTTCCACTCGTCCGGAGGGGCCACAAAGGATACCGTTGCATTCGGGTCACAGAAGTTGGCCCCCCATGTGTACGAGCTTACCTTCGGAGCCCCTCTCAGCCCGGGCGAGTACGGCATCCTCCCACCCGGTGCAACGGCGACTTCCAATTTGGCCGCTTCCGGAAAAATCTACAGCTTCTCCATCATCGAGTAGAGTCCGTTTACTTCTTGGCCCAATCCGCAAGGATGACCTCGCACGCCTTCTTCACTCCACCCTTGATACTGCCGCCCCCCTTGGTTCTAGAAACGAGGTCGCCGTCTTTGTTCGCGACCTGCATCTGGTTATCACGCAAAAAGTCGTGTTCGATATGATTCAACTCTACGGTGTAATCAACCAGATGCTGGTTGAGCGATATTTGTACACCCGGACAGACCTCCTGAAAGTCCTTGCTCATCTCCATCGACTGGTCACGCGATTCATTCCAACCGCTGCTATGGCTTTGCGCACGCAAAAACACTCGGGGCTTGTTCGCTGACTGCGCAGGAACGGCAAGCGCGGCTCGAGCGGTAGGCGCGCCCTCCGCAATCGGCACAGTCAGCGCAGCGGAGGTCTGTGGGGAAGCCTTCGCGACAATCGCCGTGATCTCTTTGTTGGTCATCCCAGCATTCTTCAAAGCAATCAACCCGTCTACGGAGGTGTCATAGGATCCTTGCGAGCGGTTGATGGTGGTGATAATCAGGTCCTCCGAAAAACCAGCCTTCATCAACTTAACTACGGAGTCGTTGTTCAGAGTTTGTTGGGCTAAAAGCAGCGGGTAAACAACTAGAAATCCAACGGCGATGACTACTTTGCCCATGAAACACTCGTCCATTCTGAGCCGGAGAAAGCTCATTCGGCCAGCAATTCCATTTCGCTTTCTTAAGTTCGCGCGCCGGCATAGGGTGGCCGGACCTGCAACGCTCTGTATCGTTTGTGCTTTTTAGGAGGCGGCGGTTCGCCGAAAAACGCACCCTTGTCGTCTTACAGATTTACCTACGCGAATGACTTTGCCCTGAAATCTGAATTAATTAGGGCAACTATATACTTCACACACAAAATTATGTTAGGCTTCGGGGATGCCCAGGTCAGCAGCAGAGTCTCGGAAGACGCGCATGGGTTGGTGCTGGACTTTCGGAATTGCGGCGGTCATAGCGATGCTGACGAATAGCGGATTCAACGAGATCACGTTGGTTATATTGGCGGTATCTGGATCCATTTCTTTTTCTGTGCTGGCTAGAGACTTTGGTTTTTTGAAGGCCCCATATGCGGTAGGGACGCCTATTAGGTCGTTCTTTATCATAGGTTTTTTGTGCGCCGGGATGGGGTTACTCGCATTTAATGCTTGGCCTGCTGGTTCTGTCCAATTCGATAGCCGTCGCGAAATGGGGATTCCCACCATGGGCGATTATGTCCGCCTCAACTATTACTTCAGAAATCGCGGATCTAGAACAATACAGCGGGTGCAGAGCTGGGGAGCGATTATGTTTTTAGATCCAAATGCAAACTCGCCGGAACGGGTAGACAGTATATGGCGAGATTCGATTCGGAAGTTCTACAAAGAACACCCCAATAACGGTCAGACGTCGGCACCGATGATCCCCAGTGGGGCACCGCCGTTAGCGATAAGAAGTTAACTTCCCAAATCGGAGAAGGTCTCCAGCGCAAGAATTTGAGGATGTTTTACCTATCCGGGGTGGGATGGCGGCAGAAGCACGGGATCTTTGCGGACTATGCATCACAGTGTATGTGGGTAGACGTGGGATAATTTCCCAGCCCTTCCGCCTAGCCCTTGGCACAACTGTTAAGTCCAAAAAGGTAACCATGCAATGAAACTCGAATACCACGGGGGCCCGACGCTAGAACGGAAAGCACGCTACCTGCAAAGCATCGCTTGCTTGGTCAAAGATGCTGCGAAGCATGATGAATTGATGGCCAAAGCCCAAGCCCTAATAGATAAAGCGGTGCGCGTGAGACTCCGTGACAGGGCAGTCCTATTTTGCTTTTGGCTCAGGATTAGCATCTACATCATTTCCATACTGGCAATGAGCCAGTTCGCCACGGGCTGTAACGATAAAACAAAAATGCGTCCAGTGAGCAGTGGTGAAGGAATCAACATAATCTATTCGACCGAGTACATATGTGGTACCGCCGTTATGTGGAGCTACTCCCCCCGCATAGATTGGGACGGGGGAACGTGCCCCCGGAGCTATGGCTTGAGGTCCTGGCTGGTCCGGAATAAGAGATCTCTTGTCGGTATTTCCTTCGCGAAAGAGCTGATCTTGGGACATCAAGATCCCGTGCTCGTTTCCTCCGAGCATCCCGCCGTCCAGCGGGTTTTCTACGAATATGCGGACATTTTTAGCCACGGTTCGGCCGACATTTTTGGGCCATATTTTGTATTTGTAGGATTCGGCGGGAAATCCTGGTTGCGCGGGATAGACAGTTTTATCGATACCGTCTATTACTATCCACGCACGTTCATCCATGCGAAAGGCGTCAATGCTTTGCATCAAGCTGTCACGGGCGGTAACAGAGGCGGATTTGGCGGCATCGGCAGCTTTTCTGGTTGCACAAGATTGGCAAATGTTCACTATCAGCAATCCGAGCGCGATACCTACCGCCAGATATTCAAGAACCTTTTTCCAAAGTGGGGTTTTGTCTTTGCCCCGGTCGGGCTTTTCTTGATGTGGATAGGGTGGAGTGATATTAGGCAAGACGTCAACCTGCGCTGGGGGATGACCTCCTTTTTCAGTGGCTGTATCCTGTGGATGTACGGGTTCGCTAGATTGATTACGCTTTGAGGCTAATAATGCCGACCAGGAAAACAGAATACCGAGAAGGGCCAGAGGCCAAAGAGAGGTTTGATAAGGGGATGGAGGTACTCTTTCGGGCTCCAAAGCCTTCTCCTCTTAAAATAAGCCACCGAAGCCCAAACGTAAGAAAGCCAGCAAGGGCTAGCGTTTGTGCTTGCCGCGCCCTTGCCGTTTATCAGTGCGACGTAGCGGCTCCGACGCCGGGTAGTTCCTATAGGTAAGTTCCTTGTAAGTAAGGCGGCGACCTGCAACGTTTTTCATCCCGATCTCAAAGCGGTCTTGGTCGCCGATGTCTTTGCGGTTGTTGTACCGGAATGATTGCTCATCGAGGTAGCGGAACAGATGGAACGGCTCCACGCTCACGTATGTGCCATTGATACCGCGCTTCAAGAGGCTCCAAAAGTTCTCAAGGCCGTTGGTGTGGACTCTTCCATCAACATACTCAACGGCATGGTTCACAACCTTATGGGCATAATCGCCAGCAAGGCCACGATAGCCAAGAATTTCGTCTGTGTAGAGCGCCGCACCCGCCTGCACGTGCCTTTTAATCTCAGGCTTGCACGGTCTCTTTCTGCCTATCAGGAAGAACTGCATAGTGCGAACCTTGACCGCCGCGCTCCAGCAATCCAAAACGGCTACAGCCTTCCCCTTGCCTCCGGTCCCTGTGATGCGACGCTGGCGCGTAGCGACGTGCATATTGCGCGCTTTTCCGCCGATGAACGTCTCATCAACCTCAACTTCACCGCTAAGCGTCTCCAGACACATCCTCATGCAGGGCCTTGCGGATGCGATGCATCATGAACCACGCGGACTTTTGAGTAATGCCGATGGCTCTAGCTATCTCGCAGGAGCTAACTCCGTTCTTGCAATTGCAGAGCATCCAGAACGCACACATCCACTTGTCGAGGCCCAGAGGAGAATCCTCGAAGATGGTTCCCACTTTGAGCGTGAATTGCTTCTTGCACCCAGAGCAGAACCAAATGCGGCGAGTCTTGATGAACGAGTGCTTCTCCGATCCGCACCGGGGGCAAGAGACAACGCCGTTGGGCCAGCGAAGGTTGAGCGCGTACTGAAAGCAGCGGTCTGGATCGCTGAAGTAAACAATCGCTTCTTGAAGTGTGCTGGGAACGTCCATGGTTTAAAGGTACGCCGAATCGCGTTGTGTGTCAAGTATATAATTACCTTAATTAGGCTTTATGTTTGCAGGCTTGCAGCTTTAGAGATGCGTTTGGGAGCCTGGATCGGACTGGCCGAGTCGCGCGCCAGGAGGCGCTGCGTCACTTGCCAGAAGCTGAGCGTGCCGTCCAAGGGATTAAGGGTAAACACGAAAACCAAATCGAAGCGGTCGCCAGGCCGCTCTGCGGGGCAATTTTTGCACTCCGAATGGAATTCGCGATCACGCTGATGCCTTCATGCTGCCACGCGATCAGGACAGTGACACCGCCAACCTGCCAGGCAGGCTTTTCCGCATGGCGGATAATCATGATTTCCGAAGCCTTCGGCGGCATCCTCGTCCTCCAATACCAACGGCACCTACGAGCTTGAAGGGACTCTACTTCAGGATTGACTCAGATCGCAGCCCAGAGAAAAGCGCAATGCGGCGCAGATTTCCTTCATGCGAATGGAATTCAGCCGGGCCACCCGTTTTCCCAATCGGACCTGAGAAACCGTGATTGTATTGTGCAGGTTCACCGCGCAGGGTGCCTTCATGCCATCGTCTTCACCTAACACAACCTCGGACGGCACTCCGCGGATAGCGGATGTTATGGGCGCGACACTCACGGTCGACAAATAGGAGATGGAGCTGTCGCGTGTGAGCACCACCACCGGCCTCTTCTTGTCCGGCGAAGCAAAGCTGTAAAGGCGGACATCCCCTCGCGCTATTCCGCCGGCCACGCCGCCTCCGCCTCCCAGAGGGGAGATTCATCGCCGTGCCTGCGGCCGCCTCGAATAACCTTCGCGGTCCCGCTCTTCGTTGCTGCGCACTTCTAATCTCTTGAGGTGCTCCCGTAATGCTTCCCTTACCAATGCGGAACGGTTTCGTTTCATTCGCCGTGCGGCTCGATCCGTCGCTTGCAGAAGGCCTTTATCAAGAACAATCTGGATAGTTTCCATATGTGGACTCTATTCCCCACTATACTCACACCGGCGGCGAAGGTTGGGTGCCCCATGCAAGCCCGGTTTTTGCCCGTCCCGCCCGTCCGGGCGTGCCGTGGACGTGCCTTGGGATGTACCGTGGGATGTACCGGCAGATGCGTTTCAAGGAAGCGGAGCCGAACAGGCGCCGGCTAAATCGACTAGACCGGCTAAATCGGAATCGACGGGATGGATCGAGACGCCGCCATTCACCGTCTGGAAATGCAGCCCGCCCCGGGGTTTAATGTTTCGCCGCCTTTTAAGGCAAATGCTTCAGCTCAGCCACATCGGAATTGGGAAATACGGTCTCTTCCGCAAACTCCCATCCACGTCGTTGATCGATGGCCACGCGGCTGCGGTCGAGATAATGCCGCAGCTCCTCCAGCCCATATGCGCGAGCTAACTCGCGAGCACTCACGCCGGGGCGATTAGCTCGCAGCACGAACCACTGCTCAAGTTTCAGCCACTGCTCCTGAGTTACGTCCTGGGCATGCTCACTCAGCAATTTGTCTCGCTTGTCCAGGTTGAAGTTTTCGTGGAAAATCACCCGATCCAGGTCCAGGGTAACCCGGCTGATATTCACGTCATGGGGAGCGGTCTCGTACACCACGCGCTCTCCGGTAATGTCATACACGATGCAGTCAGGCGTCCAGGAGCAGCTCACGATGTAGTAGTGGTGGTTGATCGCATGGGCTTGCAGCGACCGGCCCGCCGAATACGCGCTGGGCCATACCACCATCTCCGCCCCTTTGTCTGCCAGGTCTTTCCACACTTCAGGGAAATTGGCGTCAAAGCATGTGGCGAACCCAATGCGCCCAAAATCTGCCTGATGAACCCGAGCCGCTTCCCCAGGATTCACCGGAGGCTGCACATCATATTCTGTCCAGTAGGGGAAAACCTTGTCGTAAACGCATGCAACCATGCCGGACCGGTCGAGGAACACCACCGAATTGAGCCTCCGGCTGCCATCTTTTCGATCGATTGGACAAGCAATGTAGGTCTTATGCTTTTTTGCCAAACCGCTCATCGCGGTGATGGTCGGGCCGTGCAGCGGCTCCTCGCTCGCATCGTCCAGGCCGCGAGCCAATTCGGGCAACACGATCACGTCCGTGCCCCGAGCCCCCTCTTCGTCCACCAGGCTCGCCATCTTTTCCAGTGGCAAGCAACCGCCTTTGAATCCGATGCTGGTGACGCGAACCGGCCGTCCTGCCCCGTACGCCCCGGGCCCTGTGGATGAATGAGCGTTCAAATCTTCCGCGCGAAGATCGTTGAAACCAACCTTTGCCATCGCACCCATGCCAATAGCGGTGTTTCGTAGGAACATGCGTCTGTTCATCGCGGCTCCTTCTAAGCGAGCGTGCCTTCACAAAGGATACAGAGCAGAGACGGCTCCACGCCGCCCTGATCTGTTCGCGCATCCATTCTACTCGCGAGGCCGCTACTCCCAGGGAAAACCCCGGCTAGATTAGGAGAGATGGCTAAATAGGATGAAGCAAAATCACCTGGCCTTCAGGCCCTGAGGTACCCTCTTCCACATCACGGTTACCTTCTCCATGGAACTTCCGAGCGCCGGCTGAGTACCCTCGGCTGACGATCCTGCACTTCCCCTGCCACAAAGCTATCCAAATCGGAATCTATATCACTGTGTCCACAGATGAAGTCGTGTTACAGCAAACCACGATCACAAATCTGGGATATCTTCCGTCGACCACTTCCGGGTGCCGTAGGGGGCGGGTAAATAAACAAATTTGAGCACCTTGACGAGCTACGACATGACCGGACACCCGCCCGGCCGCGGGGGTGGAAACCGCCTTATTGAATGCAGAAAAGCATGTCGTCCCATCCCCTTCCAGCTCGATACGGGGACTTATGGCGCATAGGGCGCTTATGGCGCACACTTCCACCCGCGCCGGACCCCAGGTACGAGGACCCGTAGTTCGCTTAGTTCGCACTTTTTGAGCAAGAAAATCGCACCATGCTGCTGGCCAAACAAAATTGTCATCCCGACCGGAGCGTAGCCCAGCGGAGCGGAGTGGAGGGGCCTGCTGCTGCTTTTCCTTCGCCCACACGAGCCGCGCTAACCGGGGGCGGGAATTTACAAAATTTGATCATCTCATCAAACAAAGGACTTAGCTCCCGCTCGGGAATTATTTAGGGGGAAAGCCCTTGAACATCTTCGCGATATCGCTATCCAGGGATTTTGTATTCTTATTTGCGTTGGTCGACAGATCCTCCGTAGCCAGGCCCCTCCATAGGAGATTCTTAGAATTGCCATCGAATAAGTCGATCACCAGGTTGGCCACGGGTTGGTTGGTCGTGGTGCTTGTGGACTCGCCAAATCCACCCGGACTCCCCAAACCGCCCCAGCCCCACCCACCCCAGCCCCAGCCGCCGCCCCAACCGCCGCCAAGACCGTCATACATGGTCTCGACCTCCTTCTGGTTGTGTAGATTGTCAGTCGCGAAGATGGTGACAGAAGCGCCAGACGTCACCAATTGCCATCCCTTTGCCTGCAGCTGCTTGTTGACAGCCTGTTTAATGCGATCGACGTAAAAGGGATCAGCAGTTTTTACGTTTCCCCACGCGTATGTATGGTATTGCGCAAAATTGGCCTGATGGTTGTAGTCGGTCCGGACGTTGTCGCCAAACACGGGGACGGCGGAGCCCCCTAGTAACATCGCGCAAACTATTACGGCACTCGCTCGAAATCTCATCCGGTTACTCCCTCGCTTTTCGCATCGCGATTCTTTCTGCCACGATGCTGGACGCCCATCATATAGCAGTTCCGAAGAGCATGCATATACCCACAGCCGTGGAAGGCGAGAGGCCGCAACGCCATGTTGGAAACCCGTCCGCGGCCGGCTTGAAACAATGTACCGAAGCACTCGCGAACGCATTATCTTTAGAAACGGGGAACGGAGGTTCCAATGCTTGCGGCCCTTGCCTGGGTAACTCTCATCGCCGCTTTTGGCTGTGCACTCATCATTGCCGTCGACGAAGCCCGTCACCCGCAGAAGATGTGGATCATGAACCTGGTCTGGCCGATCACGGCGCTCTACTTCAGCGTCTTCGCCCTGTGGGCCTATTTCCGCATAGGTAAGCCCACGACCAGCGACGCCATGGGCAAAATGTCCCACATGAACATGGAGCACGCCGCCGTCCATCACTCAACCCGGGACCCGACCTGGCAACAGACCGCAGTCGCGACCAGCCATTGCGGAGCCGGCTGCACGCTGGGCGACATCATTGCCGAGTTTTCCATCCTCGGCCTCAGTCTCACTCTCTTGGGCTCACCGCTCTACGCATCGTTCGCCGCCGATCTCTTCCTGGCGTGGCTGCTCGGCATTGCATTTCAATACTTCACCATCAAGCCGATGCGCAATCTATCCAGCTCGCAGGCCCTGGTGGCAGCGCTCAAGGCCGATACCCTATCCATCCTCGCCTTCGAAATCGGCCTCTTCGGCTGGATGGCGCTCACCTACTTCGTCCTCTTCCCCAACCCGCATCTCGAACCGAACCAGGCGCTGTACTGGTTTATGATGCAGATCGGCATGATCATCGGCTTCTTCACCTCGTATCCAATGAATCGGCTGCTTATCAGGTGGGGCACGAAGGAAGCGATGGGATAAGTCGTGGACATCCAGCTGATTACAGCACCAGTCCTCGAGACCGAAGATCGAGGACCGCAACCTGCTACTGCTTCCCCCGGCTTACGTCACAGAGCATGTCTGAATGGATATTCAGACCGATATTGGTCAAGTTGTAAAAATGTTCGCTGGCCACGAGCCAGACGATCTCGCAAATCGCGCGTTCCGAGTAATGGCCGGAAATGCGGGTGAATGTATTCGGGGCGACTCTTTTCTCCCGCGTCAGCTCCGTCACATAGTCCAGGGCCGCGCGTTCCGCATCGGTAAAAAGAGGACTTGTGCTGTATTGCTCCAGAGCATCGAATTTGGCCTGGTTCATCGAAGCCTTGATAGTGAACCATCGGCCGATATCGGTACAGAAAAGGCAGACGTTGGTACGCGCCACTTGTTCCCGGATCAGCATCACCGTCTCTGGCGGCAGGATCAGTTTCTTGTCCAACGCGCCGATCTTGCCATAGAACTGGCCGAAGGCAAGCGGCAAGCGGGCGCTGAAGACCTTAAGTGGGGTAAGCACCTTGCCGAATTTGCGGCGGCTCATGGCATACACCAGCTTCATCATCAGCCCGTTGGGCTTTTCGATCGGGGGAAGAAACGTGTCAATTGTGTCGGGGCGGGTGTCCGGCACTTATGAGCGCCGGGTCTTTCACGTTTGCTTGCATGATGGTTATCCTCCGTTTGCCGACCTCGTCATATCGGCTGAATTTCGCTCCTCACTACTATGACGGAACGCAGGGGAGGAATGTGACATGACCGGGCAGGACTGGCTGGTGGAACAGTTCGAAGAGAACCGGAACCATCTAAGGGCGGTAGCGTATCGGATGCTGGGCTCACTGAGCGGGGCAGAGGACGCCGTCCAGGAAGCCTCGCTGCGCCTCAGCCGCTCCGTCCGTCTTCCGGCCGGCTTCCCTGGCGAAATCGTTTAGGCGGGCGCCTCCTCGAGCCTCCCCTCCCTCAATTTCCACGTCGAGCAAAGAATGAATAGAATTGCGGAGGCGCTCGGGGCAGAGTGCAAGCCGCCACGGGAACTGGCTCTTAAAAAGGAGGGATTCATGGCCCAGTGGACACGAAGAGGATTCATCGGCTCGCTCTCGGCAGCCGCAGCCGCAAAGGCATTCGCACAACAAAAAAGCAACTCACCGGCCCCGGAAAAACGCGCGGGGCAAGTCCCCATCAAGATCACCGACCTGCGCTGCGCCATCATCGGGCGCAACCCGACGGTGCGCATCGTCACCGATCAGGGAGTCTCCGGGTATGGGCAAGCCGAGTCCTCCAAGCCTTATCTCAAGCCGATGGTGCTCTTCTATAAAGAGTACCTTCTGGGCGAAGACCCAACCGACGTCGCGCGCGTGATGCTGAAGATTCGCCGCCTGGGTGCGTTCAAGCCCTGGGGCGCGGCGGTGAGCGCGATCGAGATCGCACTCTGGGATATCGCCGGACAGGTGGCCGGAGTGCCCGTCTATAAGCTGCTGGGCGGCAAGATCCGCGACCGCGTCCGAATCTACAACGGAGCGGTCCGCTTCCCCATGACCGGCCATACTCCCCAGGATTACGCCGAGACCATGGCCAAGATGAAGGACGCCAAAGAGGGGTTCACCCTGATTAAACAGGCCGTCGGCTTTCACGATCCGGCGATGATGCCCGCCGTGCCCAATGCGTGGTACGACGAACCACCGCGGAAAGGAGCCTCGCATCCCGATCGCGGCATGATGACCGAGCGCGGCCTCGACAACGTGATCGCCTGTGTCGAAGCCATGAAGAAGGTTCTCGGCACTGAGATCGGGCTCGCCCTGGACTGTGGGCCAGGCTGGACCGTCAAGGATGCGATCACCTTTGCCCGGGCGATGGAACCGCTCCGTATCGCTTGGCTCGAAGACCTTATCACCGGCGACTACATGCCATATCCGAACGCCGATCTTTTTCGCGAGGTCACCGTGAGTACCACGGTCCCCATCCATACCGGAGAGGAGATCTACCTCCGGGAGAACTTCAAAGACCTGATCGAGAAGCAGGCGGTGAATATTGTGGGCCCCGACCCGGAAGACGTGGGTGGAATCGCGGAAATGAAGTGGATCGCGGAATACGCCGATCTTCACGGCATCCAGATTGCGCCCCACGGCGTTTTCGACGGGCTTTTTGGACTGGCCGCTCATGTCCAGGTGGCGGCCGCCTTGCCGCAGAACTACATCGCCTTCGAGTATCCGCTGGGCCAGCCTGACTGGTGGTATGACATTGTCGATGGACTGCCAAGCCCGATCGTCGAAAAAGGTTTTATCAAGGTGTGGGACCGGCCGGGTCTCGGTGTCACCTTCAATGTCCAGGCAGCGAAAGCGCACCTGGCAGATGAGGATCGTACCTTCTTCGACTGAAACTCTCAACCCACTCAAGCCAAAAAAAGGCTTGAGTGGGATACCGCGCGCTCACTCGTACCGCAGTGCCACCGTCGGTTCCACACGCATCGCGCGACGCGCCGGAATATAAGAAGCCATCAGCGCCACGGCGCACAGCAAGAATGCCACGCCGGAAAACGTCAGCAGGTCCGTGGTGGTCACGCCCAATAACTGGCTGCTCAGAAATCGCGTGAGCGCAAACGAGACCACCAGCCCCAGCCCTACCCCGATCAGCGTCAACCGCAACCCGTGCCCGATCACCAGCTTCAAAATATCCTGTCGCGCCGCCCCCAGCGCCATGCGAATACCGATCTCGTGCGTGCGCTGCCGGGTCGTGTACGAGGTCACGCCATAGATCCCCACCGCCGCCAGCGCCAGCGCCACCAGCCCGAACGCGCCCACAAAGGTTCCCGCCAATCTCTGCACGAAGCTCGCCAGTTGTTCGCGCGTCTCGAGCGTGGTCACGTCGTAAACCACCAGGTCTCCGTTCAATTCCTGAATCGTTTTCTTCAGGCTCGACGCGTATCCCAGCGGATCGCCCACCACCCGCGCTGCGATCATCATGCTCGGCCGGTACACCTGGTACAGCGGCAAATAGATAAACGGGGTCGGCGCCTCATTCAACGTGTTTACTTTGCTGTTCTGGGCCACACCTACCACGGTAAAAAACTCGTTCGTCAAATCGGAGTGCACTTGCTTCCCAAGCGGGTCCTGATGGGGCCAGTACCGGTCGACGAAATTTTGATTCACGATGGCCACACGCTGGGTTTTCAGCGTATCTTGCGCCGTGAATTCGCGCCCGCTCAGCAGTGGAATCTGCATGGTCTTCAGAAAATTCGCAGTCACGATGCCATCCTGCACTTCCATGGATTCGTTCGGCCGCTCCACGTACCCCTCGGGCTTCACGCTCGTTGACCCGCCTGCCAACGCCAGCGGCACCCGGCTCGATAGTGCTACCGACTGCACCCCCGGCAATGCCTCCAGCCTGGCCACGACTTGGCGGTCGAACTCGATCCCATTGGCCTCCGTATACCCCGCCGGAAAAAGATCATACGAAGCCAGTAGCACGCCGCGCGCATTGAACCCCGCATCGATCTGCTGCGCGCTCAGGAAGCTCCGAATGAACAGTCCCGCGCAAACCAGCAACAGCAGCGAAAGAGAAATTTGCGCCACCACCAGCCCGCTCGCCAGCCGCCCCTTACTCCGCGCTCCCGACGAGCTTCCGCTCTCTTCCTTCAACACCGCCACCGGCGCCTCGCCCGAGGCCCGCAGCGCCGGCAAGATCCCAAAAATCACGCCCGTCAGCAGTGAAATCAATGCCGTCGCCATCGAGTACCGCGCGGTCTGCCTGGATATTCAGCAGGAACGGAAAGTCCATTGGCGGCATGAACTTCATCATGGATCCCGGCGGTCCAGAAAGTGATCAACATCGCGATGGCCCCGCCCGCAAACGCCAGCACCAGGCTTTCCACCAGGAGCTGTCGCACCAGTCTCCATCGCGTCGCGCCCAACGACATGCGAATCGCAATCTCCCTTCGCCGTGAAACCGACCGCACCAGCATCAGGTTGGCCACGTTCGCGCAGGCCAGCAGCAGCACCACTCCCGAAATGGCCATCAACATCGGCAGCAGCAGATAAAAGAGCGCATTCGCTGAAAACGGCGCCCGCCACAGCGGATACACCGTAACCTTGTCGTGCCCTTTGTGTTCCTGAGGATATTTCTTCGCTTCCCGCTGTATGCGCAGCGTCATTTCCTCTTGCGCCTGTGCGAGCGCCACGCCCGGCTTCAACCGTCCCATAGCGAAAAGCCAGAAGTAGTGGTGGTCATGCAGCAAATCCCCCTGGGGGAGGATTTGCTGTTCCATCGCGATCGGCACCCACAGGTCCGAGCGTATTCCCGTCTGGCTTCCCTGGAACACCGCCGGCGCCACTCCCACGATGGTGTAGCGATGCTGGTTGAGGTCCATCGTCCGCCCAACTATCTGCGGATCACCCCCGAAATGCGTCTGCCACAACCGGTAGCTGATCACCACCACCGGCGCGTCATTCGGCTTGTCATCTTCTGCCGGCACAAAGGTGCGCCCGAGGATCGGCCGCACTCCCAGCACATCAAAATAATTCGCCGACGCCACCACGCCCCACGCGCGTTCCGGCTTTCCCTTACCCGTCAAACTGACGGCCGATGGGACGCTGTACACGGTGATCCCGGAAAGGCTCTGTTGCCCGTCGCGCATCGCCTCGTAATCGGGGTAGGTAAAGGGGAATGCGTTTTCACTCGACTTGCCGAGCGACAGCGCCACCACTTCGCCCGGACTCGCCAGCCCCGGCACAGGATTCAACAGCGTTGAATGGATCCAACTGAATATGGTCGTGTTTGCGCCAATCCCCAGCGCCAGCGTCAGAATGGCAATCGCCGCAAACCCCGGCGCCTTCACGATCATCCGCAGCCCGTAGCGCACATCCTGCCAGAAGGAAGTCATCACGCACCCCGCAGCCAGATCTCAAGCTACCGTGCTCAGTGCATTTGCAAGGCCAATGCTGTTGGGGATGTAACTTGGCCAATCAGGGCCCCTGCGAGATTCGCCGGTGTCCGTTTTCATCCGATGGTGTCCATTCATGAACAGCCCGAGGATAGCAGTCACGGAGCGTCGCGCACGTAGGCCGTGTTGATGGAATCCAGTCCCGAAGAACCGAGGTGGGATGGAGTGTCACCGGATAGTGGCCGCAAACGGGAAGTCCCGCACCAGGAGCAGAATGGCTGGTCCGGTGGAATCGCGCGGTGACAGCTTGGGCAGGGCACGGTGAGCGGCTTGCGCATCACAAAATAAAGAAGAAAGCCCAGCAGGTTCGGCACCAGCATGGCCACGAGTGTCCAAAGGATGGGTGGCATGGCGCGCTGGCGGGCGTCCGCAAAGACAAACCCGAGACATAGGAGCCAGATAGCGATCAGGACGCCGCCGGCCAAGGCAGCGGCGCCACCCGCGGCCATGCTCCGCAACTGGGCTCCCGGTGCCGCGGTGAAATATCCCGCAACCAACCCGACCAGCACTCCACAGCAAACCACGGCTACCGCACTACGCTGAACGCTCTTAGGCACGACACTCAAAAATCGGCGAATTTTCATAGAACCCTTTCTTCCCGATCCAACAACCGGGGCAATACAGGAAATAACAGTGAAAAGCACAACGAGGGTACGACCCACAAGGCCAGCAATACCCGCTGTATCTGCATGGGCTGCAGGTTAAGGAAAGCCGCAACCAGATTGCCAAATTGCAAAGCAATCAGAGAGCCAGTAACCAGCAACACCAAGGCGGCTGTGCAGCCCCAAACCATCCTTCGCCGACTGGGCCGTGCGGCCTCAAGTTGCTGTGCTCGCAACTTAAGCGACCAAAGAACTTTTGCCTGGAGTCCAGGATCGACATCGAACGAAAAGCCACCGAGACCGGCGATGACCCGGGTGCTGGCGCTGAGATGTTCCTGACATTCTGCGCAGGCTGGCAGGTGTTCCCGGAGAGACTGCTCCTCCTGAGGCGTTGCGTCCCAAACCAGAGTTTTGTCAATCAGATTCCGCATGGTTGCGTGATGGTCAGTTTTCATGCTTCCCTCCATCCAGCTGCGCCCGCAGCGTTCGAAGACCACGATAAATTCTCGACGCGACTGTACTGACTGGTACCCCTACTACGGTGGCCACTTCCTGCAGCGATAAATCCTCCTGAAAGCGAAGGACGAGCACTTCGCGATAGATAAAGTTCAATGTCTGCATCGATTGAGCAAGGCGCTGAGAATCTTCGGTGCGCGCCGCGAGCGCAAATGGGGAGGGGTCATTGGATGCAGGCGATTGAGCTGCGGCGCCCGGCTCCGTATCGTCCTCCGGGTCCAAGCTTAGATCCAGGCTCCAGTCTCGACGCCTGCGCAGATGATCGATGGTGAGGTTGCGGGCGATGGTGAAAAGCCAAGGTTCAAAACGAGATCGTCCGTCGTAGGAACCGCCGCGCTCAAGAACGCGAAGCCAGGTTTCCTGTACCAGGTCATCCACCTCGTCGCGCCTTCCCAGCAGGTAAATGAGATAGCGGACAAGACGATACTGATATTGCTCCACCAGGGCGTGGAGGAGGAGGACATCGCGCGCGCGAAGACCACGCGCAATCTGCTGCGTATCGCTCTTCAATCCCGTCGCCAATGTCCCATCGTATTCGGTCATACGTGGGGTATACGGATAGAGCGCACTAAATTACGCAGGCTCCCGGAATTAACTTCCAAAGAGCCTGGGATTTTCGTGGTTTACTGCAATGCGCTGCAGATAAAATTCGAGGCCTCGTCGATGCTTCCGCTGCCTTGATAACGGGCAATCTGAGGATACGGGCACAGCGGCCGCGTGCGATCGGGCTTCCCTGCCGTCTGATGGGAAGCGATGATCTTGTCAGGGGCTCGTCCCTGTTCGACCCACTGTTCGAGGGCGCTGACCGCATCGAAAGTGTCGGGGCCTTCCCCGCCGGAGCAGTGTCCCATGCCCGGCACCATAAACAGGCGAATCCAAGTGGAAGCCTGCGCGGCATCTCCGCTCAGCGCAACCGCCTGTTTGTAGAAATCGACCGTAGAGCCCGGTGCGACCTGCTGGTCTGCCCAGCCGTGATAGAGCAGCAGCTTGCCATGGTGCCTGGCAAAAGCCGCAAGATGCGGGTCGAGCTCGTCAACATCCTTATCGATTGCGTTTGCCTTTGCCGAATCGCGGTCCAGGTCGAAGCTGCGCCAGTCCCAGTTGGGGTCTTTATAGACAACATAGCGGAACTGGTCGACAAAAAGGTCGGCGGGTTGTGGACCGCCGGCTAGGCGCCCCCAGCGAAGCTCGGTGCCGGGCTCCAGGCGTTCGAAGAGGACGTTGCCCTGGGCATCCCGGGCGGGGCTGATCATGGTCTGCGCACTCTGCACCTGGCGCGTCGTAAGGCAATCGGGAGCATCGCCGGCCTTGCACTCGAGCACCTTGAAATCGATGTGGCAGCTTTCCGGGTTTTGGATCAGTCCATCTTTCAGTCCGTCGTTCGCGTCGCAAGCCTCGAGCACGGCCTGATGAATCATCGGATACTTGCCGGGTGGGATATAGGCGGCTGGGTCTTTCAAGGTCTGGTTTGCCAGCCACAGCGCCCACGCATTGCGGCGAACATTGGCCGGATCGCCGGCGACGATGCCGTCGAACTCATCGGGATAGCGGGCTGCCTGCAGCAGGCCCTCACGCCCACCGCCGGAACAGCCGTCCCAATAGGAATAGCGCGCATCGCGGGCATAGAAGGCTTTGATCAGCGCTTTCGCCTCCACGGTCGTTTCATGTTCGGCCCGATAAGCAAAGTCGACGAACTTCTCCGGATGGCCCATGAGAAAGCGGGCGCCATGGTCGCTATGGCCGTCGTCGGTGGCGCTAGTTGCGTAACCGCGACGGAGCGCGTAGGCCAACTCACCGTAATCGATGCTACCTCCCCATCCACCACTGCCGGCTGCAAGGTATTTGCCGTTCCACCCGGTCAGCGGCAGCCATACTTCCATTCCAATCTCCGAGTCGCTGGTAGGGTTGAGTTTCGCGGCAACGCGACAGAACGCTGGCAACCCGGAAGAGTCTCTGGTGCTGTCAGGGATGGTGAAGGTGCCGGAGCGGGTCACCTGGGCGAGGGTAATGGAGACTTGCGGCGAAGCTAATTTCGAAAGATTCTCGCAGGACTGCGCATGCAGCGCCGCGGGTGCCGAGACGGCCACGAGAACCAGCGTGGAAAGAACTCCCTTCATGATTGCAACTATATCCGCTGGTCTTAAGTAACCCGCCAACAAATTCCTGTAACGCCTCCGGCTTCTCGTTCACTGTTAACGTGTGGTCCCGCGGATAAGTCCATTGCCGTCGAGCGTCAGGAGGTTTTCATGCGCCGTAGACTTTGCCGGCGGCCTACGGTACATCGGCGTACTGCCCTATCATCACATTAAGCAGTGGACCCTTGGTTGAGAGGGATAATCAGTGACAGGTTGCCGTTAGCTGCTGTGAACTGTAGAGCAGCTGGGGAAGTTGGACAGCCAGTCCGACTTCCCCCTCCACCCCATCGGATGGGGTAGATACCGCGCGTCGTGACCGGTACGGTGCCAGGGGAGAATAAATCAATGGCGCAAAACGATTACATCAAACGGTTGCTCGACGAAGTCCACGCCAAGTTTGGAACCGACCCGCTGCCCGCTGACCTGATCGTCCGCTTTTCTCTTGCCGCTGGCATGTGCGGACAGGATCTGAAGTACGAGCAGCTCTATATGTACCCCGGCCTGCAGGAGGCTCTTGCCTTCATCGTGCATTACACGCCGAGTAAGTGGCTGTTGGAACAGGAAGCTTCCGCGATCAGGGAACGGCGCCTTCTACACCATCCCCACCAGGACATCCCGGTGTTCGAGCCCCGGGCTGCCACCGCCGCTCCTTCGCAATTTGACCCGGGAGACATCTACCAATGGGCCCGCGACAACAAAGTTGCGGGTATCTGCTTTTCTGGCGGCGGTATACGAAGCGCCACCTTCAACCTGGGCATCTTGCAGGGACTGGCCAAGCGCGGTTGGTTGAACGGGTTCGATTATCTCTCCAGTGTTTCAGGCGGCGGCTATATTCACGGCTGGCTGGCTGCGTGGCTCAAACGTAGAACCATGGAGGAGACCAGCAAGCATCCCGACGGAGCCAATTACAATGGGGACCTACTGACGGCGTGGAATCACGTAGCCTACCGGTTGACGCCCTTACCCGGGCGCGAGAACGGGACAAGATATCAAACAGTATGGCCGCGTCAGATCCAATGGCTGCGCAGATACAGCAACTATCTCACTCCCCACGTGGGTCTGCTTACCAGCGATACCTGGTCGGCAGTCGCTATCTGGATTCGCAACGTCTCATTAAACCAGACGCTACTCATCTCTATCTTTTGCGGCATCCTTTGCTTCCCTCACCTGCTCGCGCCCAGCGTGCGCCTGACCCCTGTCTCGACGCCAGCCTCTCTCCCGTCTGGGAGATCTTTCCTCAGTTTGTTCACAGCATATTGGCACGGCGACTGGACCCTGTCGGGAATCTTCACTGTGCTGAACCATGCCAAGAGCATCGGGGCAGCAACGTGGGCTGCTCTGGGGTGCTTTCTCGCGGGCACTGTGCTCATTGCCCTATTGTTGCGCAGGGAGTACGATTTCGCCCTTAAGGCCACCGACACGGACAAACGCCTCACTGACTACGTTCCCTGGCTTCGCCGCTACCAGGTACGAGCGGCGAACGTCATGCTTTATCTGCTGCTGACGTTCGGCATCCTGCTCGCACACATCACTCTCCACCGCCTCCCAAACGACGCCTATCCGGTAGGGCTGTTCCTGCTGCTGCTTTTGCTGGTGTGGACGGAGACCTTTGCCGGCGGCGCTTTGTTCCAGGTGATGAAGGCGCGTTACCAGGAACGCGAGGAGCGAAAGAAAGACCCGACCCACCTCGCCCGCACAGTCTCTGCTTGCCAGGCCCTCCGGCTGGCGGTGCTGGCGATCCCAGCGGCATTATTCGGCACCGTCGGGGCAGTGGCCATTGCTGCGCTCGAGCGCTCGTCGATCCTGCTCGACGTGGCCGACTGGCTCCATCTCAGCAACCCACGCTCGCTCGAGATCGTGCTCAGCACCCTGCTGTTTTTCTGGCTTGCTCCCATGACCATGATCGTCGCCTCCGGCTTCATCGGGAAAGACTTTCCTGACTGGCTGGGTGAGTGGCTGGGGCGCATCCGCGGCTACTCCCTGTTGATCGGCATAAGCTGGATCTTTCTTTGTGGTTCTGCCTTGCTTATACCGGCGATTCTCGTACTTCCCTATACGTGGGGCTGGATCAAATGGCCTGCAGCGTTGGGTTGGTTGGCCACCACCGCCGCCAGTGTATTGGGCGGTAAGAGTAGCCGGACCAGCGGCGATCAGGCCACTGGGGGCGGTGGCGGAAGCAAGGCCCTCGAAGCCGTGATCCTGATCGGCCCCTATGTGTACATCGCCGGGCTGGTGTTTGTGCTATCGCTCGTGCTGGAAAAGCTACACGGTCCCCTGGCGGACGCGCTCTTTGCTGGAAATGACAGCCACTTCTGGCTGACGGCCATCGCTGCACTCCTGGTGATCGCCGGGCTGCTGGGCTGGCGCCTGGATATCAACGAGTTTTCCATGCACGCTTTCTATCGCGACCGCTTGACCCGCTGCTACCTGGGTGCTTCCAACCTGACGCGCAGTCCGAGCCCGGTGACCGGTTTTGATCAGCATGATACCGACGATCTGAAGATCGCCGAGCTGACTCTCCACAGGTGTTACCCGGGTCCGATTCCGCTCTTCTGCTGCACCATGAACATCACCCTGGGAGAAGATCTGGCGTGGCAGGAGCGTAAGGCTGCATCCTTCGCCTTCACTCCGTTCTACAGCGGTTACACAGTGGGCTGGACTGAAGGAAGAAAAAACCTGCGATTCAACGGTTTTGTCCCCACCGAGTTTCTCTATCAAGGTGGCCCCGACATCGCTACCGCAATGGCCGCATCCGGGGCGGCGGTCAGTCCTAACTGGGGCTACCACACCAATCCTGCGCTTGCATTCCTGATGACTATGTTCGACGTGCGGCTCGGTCTTTGGGTCCCCAATCCACGATGTTCTGAGTTAGCCGGGCAGAAGCTGGGTGCATCTCCCGGCGAGAGCATTCCGCCTTCTCCCAGGTTCGCCCCTAAGTGGCTGAGCAGCGAACTGCTGGGGGGTGTGAACGACACTGCGAAGTATGTCTATCTGACCGATGGCGGCCATTTCGACAACATGGGGTTGTACGAGCTGGTCAGACGACGCTGCTACAAGATTGTGATCTGCGATGCCGAAGAGGATGGTCGATACACCTATGAAGGCATTGGCGGAGCCATCCGCAAGTGCCGCATCGATTTTGGGGTTGAAATTCACCTCGATTTCTCGACCCTGACTCCCAATACCAATAGCAAGCTGAGCCCCGCACACATTGCCCAGGGAACCATTCGTTATCCGGAAACTCCGGTTGGGCAAGAAGGCACGGTGTTGTACATCAAGTCTTCGCTCACCGGCTTTGTGCCCCGGCCACCAGGAGATGGAGATGTACCCGCCGCCCCTGCCCCGGGTAGTGTCGAGTTACCCAATGTTCCTGGCGACGTGCAGAGCTACAAGTTGGAGCACGAAGACTTTCCTCACGATTCCACTGCCGAGCAGTGGTTCACGGAGTCGCAGTTTGAAAGTTACCGCCGCCTGGGTCAGCGCGTGGTGGCGAGTCTCGACTAGAGCATTTTCACTTCTGGTGCATACAGAGCAACCGCTCCCGACGTGGCTTTTCCTCAAGAAAAGCCGCACTTCGCGGCGCTTGCCTGTGCAGAGTAGAAGTGAAAATGCTCTAGCGGGTGTGTGCTCAGCGTTGCAATTGGGCTTGCAATTGTTCAAGTAGCGGTCCAAGGTAGAGCCATAAGATGATGAAAACGAGTCTAATTTCGTTCTCAGTCATTTGTATGCTCACGGTTGCGCCGTGCTCGTTCGCGCAATCCAATTCGCCCGCTGCGCCGCCGGTCCCAGTTATCAAGACCGGCACCACCAATATCCTGGTAGATGTTGTGGTCACCGGTCATCACGGTTCGCCGGTCGATAACCTCAAACAAGAAAATTTTACGGTTCTTGAAAACGGCCGGCCGCAGAAAATTGTTTCGTTTGAACCGCATCTCCCCACAGCATCGGCAACGCCGGCTCCGGCACCCCTGTTGCCCGCCGGTGTCTACACCAATATGCAACCGGCCCCGGACGGCGCCGCTGTCGATGTTCTGCTCATCGATGCACTGAATACGCCGGTAGCAAGCCAGGCTCTCACCCACATGGTGTTGATCAAGTACTTGAAGACCTTGCCGATTGGTAAGCCGGTTGCCATCTTCTTGCTCGATACTCAACTTCGCCAGTTAGAGGACTTCACCACCGACCACGTCGCGCTGCTCAAGGCCGTCGAAGACTTCACTCGTTATCCGCAGAAGTCTCCTCTGTTGGAGACCAAAGAGGACACAGCCACAGAAATGAACGAGGAGGACAGGATCATCGAATGGGGTGCAGCCCTGAGAAAGCCGGGATTGGCGCAAATGCAACTGCACAGACTGCAGCAATTCCACGCCGAGCAGAGCTCCTTCAACATCAGTCTGCGGGTGCAATTCACGCTGGCTGCCTTCGACCGGCTGGGCCGCTATTTGTCCGGCATTCCAGGTCGCAAAAATGTGATGTGGCTGTCTGGCTCGTTCCCGCTTTCGATCTTTCCCGATCTGGACCTCAAGAATCCTCAGCAAGCCGCGCGCGATTTCTCTTTGAGTGTTGACCACACAGCCCGCCTGCTTGCCAACGCTCGCGTCGCCCTCTATCCCATTGACGCCCGCGGCCTTTTCCCGCCAACACTGTCCAACGCTTCGGCGGACGCCGGCAGCATAGCCCGCACCCCTGACCGCGTCTCCAAGGCCGAAACGGACGAATTTAGCCGCAATGCAGAGGAGCAGCTGAGCCTGGAAGAGTTCGCCCACGCGACCGGCGGTGAAGCCATCTACAACACTAACGACCTCAAGGGCGCGCTGGCCGAAGTCGATCGCATTGGTTCTCATTACTATTCGTTGGCCTATGTTCCCTCGAATAGGTTGCAGGACAACAAACTCCGTCGAATCGACGTGCGCGTCAACTCCGGCAAATATCATCTCTCCTATCGACGCAGCTACACCCCCACAGAAGAACCTCAGCCCAATCGGATAGGCAGCGACTTCGGGGCGCTGGTGCAGCACGATGTGCCCCCATCCACGCAAATCCTGTTTCGCTTCGCCCCCACCATGGCCGCTTCTCAGCCGGACGCGGGGGCCGCCATCCTCGGCAACAATCCGAATTCCAGGCGTCCCGTGACCCGCTTTTCGATTGAATGGAGTGTGGACACGGATCTGCTCGCGCTCACGCCATCGGCGGATGGAGTGCTTCATGGCGCCACCACTCTACTCACCATCGCCTATGATCGTGAAGGCAGGGCGCTCAACTCGGTGTCGAACACGCTATCCATCAACGTGCCCTCTACCGAGTATCCCCAGTTTCTGAGGGGAGGCATTCGTTACCAGCAGAAGCTGGATATTCCCGCCCAGGCCGCGTGGCTTCGCGCCGGCATCCTTGACCCTGTCTCCGGCCATGTAGGCAGCTTAGAAGTTCCGTTCTCTATAAAGGTAGGGACGCACTGATGTGATAGTCCCTGTCGAGTGAGCGCTCCGGGAATACCCAGAGACGAGTCAGACCCGTTCGGCACCCGGCGGAGGTCATGGACTTCGATCTGGAACAAATGCAACATCCTGTGGCAGATTGCCAGGCCGATAGGGAGGTTTGCAGTCCGCGAGACGCTGCTCTACGGATTGATGGGCAGCAGGATTTGGTTGGATAAACCGCCTGCGCCCCAGGTTGAAGTAGAGTGATTTCCTCCATGACAAGTCGGGGTTCTGCTTATGCACGATCTTGGGCCAAACCTCAGCAATCCACCACCAACCGTGGAGTGATTGGTGCTGGTTTTCCGTGAGTGGGTCCGGAGCGCAATAGCCAGGCCTTCCCCCTAGAATGCCATCCATGCTTTGCTGATCAACCACCAGGCCCGCGTGTACGGCTTCGTACACCATCCACCGCAAAGTGATTTTGGAGAGCTGGCTTTCCTGTTCGGGGTAACCTCCGCCGATGTCGGAATGCACTCCGGCAAACCATAGCTCCTCAACGTCCTGTTGCGGCCCGTTGGGCGCCCCAACCAGGTTTTGCCGAAAGAACGCCCGCCGCTCGTCGATCGAAACCGCATGGCGGACAATATTGAGATCGGGATTCCTGGTTACATTCGTAAACGGAAACCGTACGCCGTTATAAACCCATCCCACCGAGCTGACGGTGTCCCATACCCCGAGGAAGTGGGGCTTACACACCCGGGAGAAGGTCTTTTTGAACTGGGCGGCAACCTTGAAGTCGATTTCCCTGCGTTTGATCATGCGAATCGCATACGGAATCAATGCCTCGTTGTCTTCGGTAAGCAAACCGACAATGTGAAGCATGCCGCAAAGCGCTCTGGCGGTGTAAGCGCCGCGGCTGAAACCGAACACATAAACCTCATCACCCTCCTGAAATCGTCTCATCAGATATAAGTAAGCATCAGCGACGTTGTCAGATATGCCATAGCCAAAGGCCAGTCCGATCACCTTGGTCCACCACTTGCCGATGGGGGTGAGAGCGTTGCGGGCACCCATGGTGCCAAGTCCGGGATGGTAATAGGTAATTTGCTCCGAACTCCGAATCAGCATCTGGTACAGTTTCACAACGTTCGATATCTGCTCGCCGAATTCGTTGCCGGTCCCATCACAGCAGATCACTATTTTTTTCATAGATCCCCAAGGATGATCGGCAGGCTAATCCGATCCTCACAGCATTCTCCAGTTCACGCCAGAATGTTCGATAGTGTCGAGAACGCGGATAGCGTTTCAAACTCGATTTCCAGGCTTGACGTTTTAGCTCGCATTGGGCTGCAAACGCGGCAATTCGGTTGTCATCGGTTCCGGTCATCGAGCAGGTGTGCGACCTGGTCCGTGCTGGCGTGGGCCCATGGTGTATTCGAAGCCCAGCCGAGCAGCAGAACAAGAGCACCGCATCCGGTCATGATCCACCAGATGGGGTGGGTAGAGTACGTGTAATCCAGGCCCTTTGCGCGGCTCGCGGCGACCACCGTACCAGCCACCGCCACGCCCAGGGCTGCTCCCACCTGGCGGCCAGTGGATGCGATGGCAGCAGCCACCCCGGCTTGCGATAACGGCATGCCGGCGACCGCGTTGTTGGTGATCGCCGGATTCACCATACCCAAGGCGAGTCCAAACAGCGCATACGCCACCAGCAACGAGGCAACAGGAGTACCGATACTGAGGCGGGTAAGCATCAGGGTGCTCAGCAGAAAGGCCGCGCCTGCAGCCAGCAAAGAAGGACGTGTTCCATGAGCGCCTACCAGCCGGCCCGAGAGCGGTGCGCTCACCATCATCATGATGGCCAGGGGCAACGTGCAAAGACCGGTGCGGAAGGCTGAGAACCCGCGCGCCTGTTCCAGGTACAGCGCGTTCAGAAAAAGAAAGCCCGCGAACGAAGCGAACGCACACAGGGCAAGCAGGGTCGCACTGCTGAAAGGTATGCTGCGAAAAAAGCGTAGGTCCACCAGGGGATCCTTGCGCCGCGGCTCGTAGAAGAGGAAGATCGCCAAGGCAATGCCTGAGAGAGCAAACGAGCCAAGGATTGGCCACGACGTCCAGCCGATATGCGGCCCCTCGATCACTCCACCGGTAAGAGACGCCAGGCAGACAAAGACCATAAGTTGCCCGACAGGATCAAATGCTCGTGCTCGCGGCGCTTTCGATTCCGGCACGAACCTGGCAGCCAGGGCCGCTGCCGTAAGGCCAATCGGCAGGTTGATCCAGAAGATAGAACGCCAGCCCACGGCCTGGGTCAGCGCGCCGCCAATCAACGGACCAATCGCCAGCGACCCGCCGGCCACGGCTCCCCAAACGCCGACGGCACGTGCGCGTGCCTTTGGTTCCGGGAACGCGTTGGCAATGATGGACAGGGCTACAGGATTGAGCATAGACGCGCCCAGACCCTGAAGAGCACGGAAGCCCACAAGCTGGCCAATGCCGTGCGCCATACTGCACAACAGCGATCCGGCGGTGAACAGAACCAGGCCAATCTGAAAAACACGCCGCCGCCCGAAACGGTCTGACATAGAACCCGATAGCATCAGAAGGCTGGCGACCACGAGCGTATACGCGTCGAGGATCCATTGCAGTCCAGAGAGAGTGGCGTGGAGATCGCGTTGAATGACCGGCAACGCGACGTTCACGATGGTGACGTCCATACCGACGATCAAGAGGCTCATGCAACATATGCCCAGGATCAGATTCGGGTGGGTCGATATTTTCCGGGTCCCGGTCCGTAATGTGCAGGTGGGTGTGTTCGCTTTCGGCAATGTGTCTCCACCATACAGATGCGCTCACCGCGGTGGAGAGTTCAAAATGCTCTTCGCCCTGCCCTGCAGGTTCAATGGCGAGATAGACGGTGCGAACTAACTACTAGAGACTGGGTAAAAAAATTCTGGAGGGGGCGAGAGTCGTTCCCTCAGCGGCTAAAGCCGTACCCGTTTGCGATAGTTTATGTACGACCTAAAGGTCGTATCCTTCAAAACATTGGGTTTTTCCGCAGCGTGCTAAGGAGTGCTCGTCGGCTCGAGTCCTGGTCGCTGGTACCAACGGAGCACCCGCAGCGCCCGGAGCGTGTTCCACCGACTCGGCTCACCCACCGATTCGCCGAACGGAAAGGGGAGTGCCTCGTCGTACGCGCGATCAAGAAGCCATCGTACCGTCGGGCTGCCGCCTGCTTTCGATGAGATGCACGGCATCGCTGACGCGCGCGTCGGGCTGGGTGTTGGAATGGGCGTTCCTGAAGTAGTCGAGCGCACGGAGAACGTCGTAATGGTAGCGGGGCGGGAACGCTAGCTCCAGGAACTCCGGATTGGCGACCTCGCCGGTGGAGCGCCGCCGGAAGAGGCCACGCTCGAGCAGGTACTCCTCGCCGCGCCGTCTGGCCGCCGCGATCTCCGGTGCGGAGCCGACGGCACGCTCGTACTCAAGCAGCCCCTCCAGCACGCAGATGGTGGTGTGGAAAGACGAGCGCGTACTCGCCGGCGCTTCGCAGTTCCAACCGCCGTCATCGAGCTGCTCGCCGACAAGACGGCGCGCGAGGCTCTCCGTCGGCCGCCCGAAGTAGGCGCCAAGCGCAAGCGTGCCCCCGTTGATGCACGGCTCCTCTTCGCCCTCGAAGAACGGCGTCGCGCCGAATTCCGCCGGACGCAACTCCCAAAAGCCGTCCTTGTCGTCCCACCGCAAGCCCGACTCGAGGCGCGCCACCGCCGACTCGACTGCAAGGTTCAGTGCGGTCGACGCCGGTCGCGCGCAAGAGGAGAAACGTAAAGAGGGTAGACAACCAGACAGGGGCATCGGCCCGGCGCCAGGAGCCGTCCGATCCCTGGCGGGCGAGAATTTCAGCGGCGAGCCCTTCCCGCGGGACGCGGGCGCGCTCCGCGGCGATCGTCGCCGGGGAGGCATCCGTTAGATCGCGCATCGCCTGCCAGCGGATGGCGGGGTCCGAATCGAGTAGCCAATCGACGGTGTACACGCCGCTATTTTACGAGAGTTCGAATACTTACGGAGTCCGTGTGGATGGGACCCAGGCCTACGGCCGGACGGCCCAAGCAAGGCCGTCCGGCTCGCCGCCAACATCGATGTGGCCCGTGACCTCCAAAGTCTTAAGGTCCAGAACGGCTACATAGTTGTCAGGACCGCAGGAGACGAATGCCCGCGTGCCATCCGGGTCCATCAGAATGCCCGCCGCTCCGTGGCCGATGTGTACACGCTTGAATTCCTTGCGCGACGCTGCGTCGTCAATGACCAGATCGCCGTCCCCCAGACGCGAAATCAGCACCAGCTTTCCATCAGGAGTAAACTTCAACCGGTTAGCACCGAACGTCCCGGCGTCCAGAGTGGCCGTCACTTTCCTGGTATCGAGATCAATCACCGACAGCGTGCCGTCCTGTGCATTTGCCGTCCACAGCTCGCGTCCATCAGGCGACACGTCAAAACCCTCGTCGCCTTTTCCGACGGGAATGACGGTCTCACTCCAGTCCATGCGCGTTTGAGTTCCACCCGGAGGAGGAGGCGGAGGCTGTGAGCCCGGCGGCGGGCGCATTCCGGGAGGAGGTCCCATCGGCGGCAGAGCGACCTGTTCGATGATGCTGACGGTCGCGGAGCTAACGTTGGTGGTGTAGATCCGCTTGCCGTCCGGCGTGACGTAAATCATGTGGGTCCGGTTCTGGCCGGTGCCCATGATCCAGTCGACTTTTGCGGTTGCAGGATCATAGCGCGCGATGGCTTTCGCCCCTTCGGCCGTGAACCACAACTTTCCTCCAACAAATGCGAGACCATGCGGACCGTTGAGAGGCCCCGTATCGATGTCTGCCACGGCCTTCTTTGCCACCAGGTCTATTACGGAGATCGCGTGGTAGCGGCCGCCGCCGTAAATGGAAACGTAGGCGGTCCTCCCATCCAAGGACGCAATCACCTCGTGCGGGTCAGGGCCTACGGGAGCGCGCCCGATTACCCGCAGAGTAGCTGGATCCACCATGGCAAGCGTACGTTCGTGCTTCGAGAGCGCCAGGAGGGTCCGCTGCGGCGTCGATTGAGCGGCGGCTATGACGGGAGCACAGATCAAGCAAAAGGAAACCAACACTTCCTTCAGACCGAGGCGCATTCGTCTTCTTCCTCTTTCTACGACTTCAGCTTGTAGACGCGGTGTCCATTGACCCATACCAATTTGTGGAAGAGATCCGGCGTCGTGTTGGCCTTGAGCACGGTGAGCGTCTCACGCGCCACGCACTTACCTGCAAGCCTGGCCGCACCTGGATTGCCCCCCTGGGAGATGCCGGCGCCATGTCCATCTTTGCAGGAACAGTCGCTGCCAAAGAGCAGCTTGTCATGGTGGCGCTTGAGAAAATCGGCTGTAAACGAAGGATCGCGGGTGAGGGCGTTATTGCCGGAGTTCGCAGAAAGATCGCCAAACAAATTCGGATAGTCTGATAGCCACTTATCTGTAATCCCTCCACGCACAATCGGTGTCCTGGGATAGTCTTTATCGTTGGCGTAGTCCGCGCTGACGTTGGCCCAAAATGCGTCGCAGTGGCCGACGAAGGTGGTCTTCGAATACTCTTTCAGGATCTTATCGAAGCGCTTGAAGCCAGTATTGAAGACACCCTCGGTTGCGGTGTGGGGTACCTCCTGAAAGTGGATGGTCACCGGCACATCGAGTTCCGCCGCTGCGGCATACAACCGCCGCATCTCCGGCCCATCGGCTTCCACGTGAAACTTCACTTCGCCAAAGCCGTGCGCTCCGGCCTTCACCGCTTCGGTCAACAGCTTCACCGCGTCGGGCGCTGAGACGTCGGTGCTGGCTGAATACCCTGCGAAACGCGTCGGCTCCTGCGCCATGAAGCGTTTGGCGTCATCCGCTGCAGTAAGCCGCGCCAGCAGATAGGCCGCCTGGCAGCCGGAGCCATTCAGGTGCGCAAGGTTCGCCTCCAGTGCAGGCCGCGGATGGAAGTGGCAGTCGATTACCGGCGAACCCCACAGGTTTGCCGTCTCCGGTGGAAGCTGGGCCCAGACGACACGTGCCGCCGTCACCGCCACCATTGAACCAAGAAACGTTCTCCGATCGACTCTCAATGTTTCCTCCTGCTTCGGGCTACCGCTGGTCGGCCTGGATCAAGTCCAGGAGTCCATTATCGATCGCGCTCTCCGCGCAGCCGGGCTGCAAACGTGAGCTGAGTACCTGGAACGTATAGGCTCCAAAGGAGGCATCATTCGGGATAAAAGGCGCCGATAAGCACGGCGGGGCTTTGCGTTTTTTCCACCACGTAACGCAGGGGTGCCGGGTAGCGTTTGCTATTACGAAAGGGAGCGCTGGCAACGATTCTTTCCAATTGCGCCCACACCGCCGCGGAACCCGTTGTGGTTGAAGCAGAACCGTTGATGTGTGGTCGGGGATCTGACTGCGTAGCCGGAGCGCCCCCGATCCCGGTCCAAGACGTACGCAATGATTCCTCCTTAAGCGTGCCGGCTGCACCCCTGTGCCGTCGTCGAGGTATGATACTCCTCCGGTCCGGCCCCCTTCGTCGCGTATCGGGGAATAAGGGGAATTCGGCGACTGGCGGCTTGCGACGCAACCTTTATAGTGTTCGAATTTTCATCGGATTACGTGTCGTCTTGGAGTGGCCCCTCAGCTGAAACGATTTGGAGGAAGAAATATGACAGACATCCGAAACCAGCAAAAAGATGGGGCGCTGGCCTACCTTCTTTTGCGGGCCACGATCGGAATCAATATCTTCATGCATGGAGCGAGCCGGATTCTCGCCGGTGTGTCGAGCTTTTCCGATGGGCTCGTGGTTTTGTTTAAGCAGACTCCGCTGCCCGTTGGATTCGTGCACCTTTTCGGGCTGGGGCTGCCGTGGGCAGAAGCAGTGGTCGGTCTGCTGGTACTGGCAGGGGCAAAAACGCGTCTCGCACTGATAGCAGGATCGCTTCTCATTCTGTCGCTTACTTTTGGCGTAGGCCTACGCCAGGATTGGCAAGCCGCAGGATTGCAATTGACCTACGCAATTGTCTATGCTGTCCTGCTCGCATTCCGCGGCTACAACCTTTTTGCGGTAGATGCGCTGTTGGAAAGAAACCATAAGTAAATCTCGAACAAATTCCACCCGTCCCGAGATTTGCCTTTGCACCTCTCCAACTAGTTTTTCTTATCTTTCGAGCCTTCTTTCCCGCTCTTTTCATTGGGCTTGACGGTGGAGCGGACTACCATGATCTTGTTGAGCATGTCGAACCAGAAGGGCGCTCCCAACGATACGGCGAGAGCGGTCAGAATCCAGCCGAGGACGTGTTGCAGTGTAACCTCCGGCCTCTTACCGTTTGACCAGCCGACCGGTAAACCGAGCGCGTCCAGCGTCTTGATGTCGTCCTTGATGACGTCAATCGGCTTTCCATTGGGCTGCGGGTCCTTGGCAGCAGCCTCCGCAAGCGCCACCACCGATTGCCGCAGACTGGTATCGCTCGATAGCCGTTGAACGATCTGTATGCAGTCGGCATTTACCAGGAAAGCAATCGCCAGGCCCATCACCAGGATGAAACTCTGGCTCCTGCGCTTATACCAGCCCGACACGCGATCCATCGCGCTGTTGTACCAGCCTTCAATGCTCTCCTGAAGTTTCTTGGCATCGCCGGCGGCGTTCTTCTCCAGCGCGGCGAAAGCCGTTTTGATATTTTCCGGAAGCAGTTTCGCCGCGCCGCCCGCGGAGGGAACGGCCGTCCATTGCTCTTTCACCTGCATCACGGCGAGAGCGAAGTTCTGCGCTGGGATGTACGATGGCAGATCTCTCGAACCCGGCTTGTATTCACCACGGTAGAGCGAATTAACTAGCCCGTGCTGGTAGATGGCCGTCACAAAATCCTTCGTCGTCGTGGGATCGCCGATGAGTTCGGTAATTCCCTTTTCGAGATTCCTGGCGCGCTTCTTCAGCACCATCTCAATCAGTTCGTTGGCCGCGGAACAGATGAGGCTTAGCAAAAGGAAAACAAAGATGAGCCCGATCGCCACATCGAAAACACTTGAGCCGAACATGTCGCCCTCCTTTCGGAGCAGCAGGATCGTAACACGGAGAGCCTGTGGAACGTGCGCCGGTTCAACCGATCGATCTCCTGCACTCATATTGCAGATATCAGATCACCGGGTAACATGGTTTGCTTTACTACTCTGTTACTGGATCAAATGCGATTAAGGCGCTTCTCTGCTATCTGTTCCCGCCTGCAAGCGCTGCCTTTCACAACTAATTTCGACCGCTCCCAAGCTAATAAAACAGCAAATGTGACATACGCTAAGGATGAAAAATACTCTTGCGAGTTGCTGCCAAATTCGTGTTAAGCTTCCAGCCACACTTTGCATCCTTAACCGGCGGAGTCCCGGAAGAATGCCGGTAGCCCAAGTCGCGTATGTGCGTCCGTCACGCGCGCGTTCGAGCTCATTCTTCTACGAACCTCAAGACAGTCAGCCAGTAGGAGATTACCCGTGCGAAAAATCAGTGCGATCACGTGGGCCCTGGCCATTCTTTACGTTGTGCCGGTTTATGCGCAAGTCAGCGTCCTTACCCAGCACAACGATAACGCCCGCACAGGCGCAAACCTTCAGGAAACGACACTCACGGTTGCGAATGTCAACAACGCGAACTTCGGAAAGCTGGCGTTTCGCCTCGTCGATGGCGACATCTATGCGCAGCCGCTGATTGTGTCTCATGCCAAAGGCCCCGCCGGGGATGATAAGACCATCGCGATCGTGGCCACGGAAAACAACAGCGTGTATGCATTTGACGCGGACAATGTGAATCAGGCTTCGAATGCGCAGCTTTGGCAAAAAAACCTCGCGCCGGCAATCGATTACCATGATTTATACAACGCAATCGGAGCTCCGTTCTGTTCGGATATAACACTGCAAATTGGAATCACCAGCACTCCGGCGATTCTGCTCACCGGCACAGCGTCTCCTCGCACTGGAGTTGTGTTTGTAACCGCCAAATCCAGTAGCGGCGCCAATTTTGTCTACAACCTCTATGCTTTGGATCTAGCCAGCGGCAACTTGCTCGGGAAGGTTCCGATAGAGGGCAAAGTCGCCGGACAAGGGATCGGATCTACAGGTTCCGGCGCCGGCGCCAGCATCGCATTTAATCCGCTCTATCAACTCAATCGCCCTGCTCTTACCCTGGCCGGGAATACTCTTTATGTCGCCTTCGGAGGGCACTGCGATACCGGCCCTTACCATGGATGGGTCTTTGCGTACGATGTTTCCAATCCCGCTTCACCAAAGAACGATTGCTGTATTCTGCGTCACGCCCAATGGCAACGGACCCATAGTGAACACGCGTCCAAGGAGGGGCTGGGCGGAATCTGGATGTCGGGCGAGGGCCTCGCTGTCGATGAATCAGGCAACGTCTATGTTGCGACCGGGAACGGCACCTTCAACGGCACTACAGACTTCTCCGATAGCGTGCTCAAGATGCAACTCCAGGGTGGCCAGTTGCGCGTCCTCGACTTTTTTACGCCCCAGGACCAGGTCGAACTAAAAGATGACGATTATGATCTCGGCTCCGGCGGGGTGGTCCTCATCCCAAACAGTCATTTAGCCATTGCGGGGGGCAAAGAGGGTCGCATGTACCTTCTGGATCGGAACAATCTGGGAAAAGGCACGGGCCTCTCGCTCCAATCCTTGCAGGTCACACATGATCCAGTTCCCGAGAACGAGCTCGGTTACAACATTCATGGAGCCGCGGTCATCTGGCCCAGAACCAGCGAGATGTACATCTACCTCATGGGAGAAGAGGAACACCTGAAGCAGTTCAGGCTGGTTCCCGACCCGACGGGCGCAGGATGGCGATTGGACCCCGAAGCTCCTTTCAAAATGAGCCCCGTATCGGCGCCATATCCGGACTTCCCCAACGGGGAGTTTTCGCCCAGACGAACTTGACGCAATTTGGATGCCCGGAGGGTTTCTGGAGCTTTCCGCAGACGGAACTAAGGATGGTACCGGAATTTTATGGATCAATATGCCTTTCGGTGACAACGCGAACCATAAGGTGGTGCGAGGAATATTGCGTGCCTTTGATGCTTCTGATGTCTCCAAGGCTGAAATCTGGGATAGCGAAAGTACGGGTCGAGATAATGACAGGCTAGGGCAGTTCGCTAAGTACAGTCCGCCTGTGGTAGCGAACGGCAAGGTGTACGTCGGAACCTTCCAACAGGAAACGGTCCTCTCGACTGGAGCGCATATAAAGACGAATGTTGGAGATCAGCCTGCGCTTGTCATTTATGGTCCACTGACGAGCAACCGCGCAGCTTCAACACAATGAGACTAAAAGATCTGATGCCGTCGGAGGGCTACTCGCCGTCTTTCCGATCGGGAACATGAGGCGCCGGCGGTCGAGGGTGGATGCTTTTCTTGCCTGCCGGGGGTGGCGCATCCAGATAAGTCACAACTACCTCGCCGCCACCTTCTAAGGGAGTACCGGTTTGCGACGATGACTGATTCTGCTCTTTATCCTTTTGAAAAGTTTTCCGGTCTGTCATTTTCGCTGCCTTTCCTTGGATTATAACTCGTAGTACAGAGAGATTCAGCGAGAGAACTCTCCGCCGTTGCACGGATTCCTAAAAGCGCGAGGAGCATTGCATATGAATGCCAAGTCGGGAGAGAAACTGCCCGCCAAGCGATCGTCGAGGGTGCCCCGACCCAGAGAGGCGGGAATTGCACTGCGAGCCGCAGCGCAACCGGTGCAGGTACGTTATCTTAATGCACCGCAGAAAATCACCAGGCCCAAGACCATTCATCCGCGGCGGCTACTGCCATTCATTGCTGAGGGGCAGGAGCGTACGTTCCACAGCCTGAACACTCGAGCCGTCATTCATCAAGCTCAGGATGTTGCGCAAGATCTCCAGATCGCGCTCAACATGACAATCCCCCAGCCCGGACAAAGGCAGACCGCCAGCAACGTGGGAGAACCAAGCCTCTCGGTGAATGGCGACATCGTCTTCTACACCGGCAACTGGTATGCAGCGCTGTCCGTCGATGGCGGAAAAATCTTCAGTTTCATCGATCCCAACAGTTTCGCTCAGCCCAAGGATCCTCCTCAGGTTATTTTCTGCTGCGATCAAGTCGTCAACTACATGCCTTCGATTGATATGTTCGTTTGGCTGATGCAGTACGGGCCCTCTACCGGAGACAATATTCAGAGGCTCGCCCTCGCCGGGACGGCCGATGTGAAGGCGGGCAAATGGCGCATCTTCGATATCACTACCCAAATGCTGAATGTTCCCGGGTTCTTCATGGATTTTCCCGACTTGGCGGTGGGGACCAACTTCCTCTATGTAACGACAAATTGCTTCGCGCCTGATGGCAAGACGGTGGGCTCAGCGGTAGCCAGGATTCCTCTGACCAGCATTGCCCAGGGGAAGCCCACCCTCGAGAAGTTTGTTTCCATGGATCTGTTTTCCTTCCGTGTGACTCAGAATTGCAGCGACACCGCTTATTTCGCCGCGCACAAAGATACCAGCACCCTAAGCGTATTTTCCTGGCCTGAAAATCAGGCAGCCCCGAAATCCCATGATGTGCCGATCGCCCGCTGGATTGGGACCAGCGGATACACTTCCCGCACGCCGGATGGCCGGCGCTGGCTGGATCGGGTGGACCCGCGCCTGACGGGCGCCACCATGGCCGGCACTGAGTTGTGGTTTGCCTGGTCGGTAGACGCCAACTCCAATCACCGGCCCAACCCTTTTGTGCAGATGGCCCGTATCAACTCCAGCGATATGAGCCTGATCGAAAACGTGAATCTGTTCGATGCTGATTCTGCCATTGCTTATGCCGGCCTGGCGACAAATGCGAACAACGAAGTCGGGGTCTCTTATATGATCGGCGGCGATGTGTTCCCATCTCATGTGGTGGGAATTATCAGCAACAACCGCGTGAGCGTGGTCGCCGGGAAAGGCGATCGCAGCCCCCTGCCTGACCAGAAGGGGCACTACGAATGGGGGGACTTTCTCACCGCGCGGCCAATTTTTCCCGATCGTAAACTTTTCGCCGCCGCAGGTTATACGTTGGTAGGGACCCAGGACGGAGATAATCAGGATTCCACACCACGCTTTGTGGTCTTCGGGCGCGGCAACGATATCAGCAGCGGAACCGGCAGCGGCCCAGGCCTGGCGCAGGCGGGTAACGGTAATGGTGGTAATGGCGGAGGGGCTCCGGTCGGAGGAGGCGATGGAGACGGCTTCGGCGACGGTCCCATCACCGATGTGAATCAACTACCAACAGTGAGCCCCGCGGTCGCGGCCCAGATAAAAGCTGCTTGCGGCATATTTAGCGCTGCCAAAACGGTCGCCCAGCCGCAACAGGTCATGCCGGAATTGGTCACCAAACCAGGCACGGAGCGCTGGCCGGTGAAAACCGGACAGGACCCTGACCGGAATGCAGTGGGAAAGAACATTATCAACGGCAGCAACCTCGGCGCAGGAATCGTGCCGACTACAGTGGAGGAGCTGATCAGCCTGCCACGTCCGCCCGGATTGGAGGTCTTAACCGCCGACCCGCCGGCCTTCCAAAGCAAACGAGCGCAGCCCGTAGAGACAACCATCTGGCAGGTCGAGGTGACCATCACGGTAGTTAACCAGGAGGCCGATGGCGACAATCACCTTGTGATTGAGGGCGCCAGCGGAGCTACGATGGTGGCGGAAGTTCCCACCCCAACCACCACCTTTATCGGTGACTCTCCCTGGTTGGCTAATATCCAGGAGGCTCGCCAGGCCGTAGATGACCAACTCATTCACATTTTGTCTCCGCAAGATTTTGTCTTGCCGCCCGGAGGCACAAAGCTGGTGCCGAAGAACTCCCTTTCTGGGGACTTTCCCATCCCGAGCCTGGCGGACTTCAAAATGCCGGAGTCTTTCCGCACGCCTCCCGATGGAGAAGAGGCGCCGATGCCGACCTTCCAGACCGCTGTCAAACCCACCCGGGCACGCATTACCGGCGTCGGCTTTTTTGATCGCGCCCATGGCGCCACTGGAGCCGCGCCAAACGTCATTGAGATTCACCCGGTGCTGAAGATTGTTTGGCTTTGAAGGCGGAGGAGCGTGGTGGGCGCTAACCTTGCATTCGGCACCGTGGTTCTGTTGGCTTTCTGGGCTGTGTTGATCGCGGAGCTGGTCGGGGATAAATCAATGTATGCCTTGGCCTCGCTCGGTCTGCGATTCCGTTGGACAGTCGTGTTTACTGGCTTTACCGTTGCCTGCGCAGCCAAGATGGCGGTCGCGGTTACGTTAGGCAGCGTCATCATGCGATTTCAATCGCATTGGACCTATCTGATCAGTGGGGCGGCGTTCTTCGTCTCAGCCGTTCTGATATGGGTGGACGAACCGCCGGAGACGGGAAAAGGAAAAGAGCGACAAGGAGGATGGTCCAAGGGCGCCCTGCTCTGCTTCACCTCATTTTTTCTCACCGAATGGGGCGACCCGGGGCAAATCGCCGCCGTGGCCTTAGTGTTGCGGTCTCATCTGCTCCTGGCAACCTGGCTCGGCGCGACGCTCGCCCTCATGGTCAAAGGTGCCGCCGCTCTGACTCTTGGACTCCAGCTCCGCAACCGTGTCCCCGTGAAGTTATTGCGGATTGTGGCTTCAGGATCCTGCTGCATACTGGGCGTCCTTTCCATCGGCGAGGGAATGATGACCTAGTTGCGTCGAAACGAATTCTTCTACACTTATCGCATGCAGGTGATCTTCAGTTGTGAAGACTCAACCTATATGTGGTGGCAAGCGGAATTGCTTCACTATACCCATCTGCAAGCGGGCATGCAGGGGCAATTAACCGCACTCGTAGCTGCCACTGGTGAAAAGGCAAGTATATTCACCTGTAATACGATTCGTGTCGCTAACTACAAAGACCGTGCTCCCCAGGAACCTCTTCTCTGCCTGAACAAACCAGGGTGGGATTGCCGAATGGGCTGTGCTCGACGGACCTCGCGATGAGACCGTCCTGATCGTCGATCCCGACTCGGTGTTCCTCCGCCCGGTCTCAGATCCAGGACCAATACCCGACGGGGAAGCTTACTCGGAGGAGCACGATTACATGGCCGTGAATCTTCCGGAAAATAGCACTGTGCTTGACCGTCATTGCAATTGGAAATATCGAGCGAGGGTTCAGCCGGTTGGGATTTACATCCTGATTAACCGTGCCTCCCTTGCCAAATTGGCCCCGCTTTGGCTACAAAAGTCGATCGAGATCGCATCCGACCCTGTTTGCCGTGAAGCGTTGGCGGGCACCGGCTGGTTAAGCGACATGTGGGGCTACTGCATTGCCTCAGCCGAGTTGGGGATTTCCCACCGCCTAAGACAATTTTCTCAGGTCACAGGCTCTCATTGCCTTAAGCACCCGATTACCCATTATTGCTTTCCCATCATGGCGGCAAAGGACCGAATGTGGGCGCCTGATACTCAGGAACCGATTTTCTGGAGCAAATGGGATTATGTTCCGTGGACCGAGCCGCCAGATCCGAACGGCGCCGCCCCCGAAGGGCAGGTATTGTTGCAGCGCTTACAGGAACTGGTGGTCGTCAAGAGTTTGCAACTGCGGCGCTTATAGCATTTTCACTTCTGGTATATACAGGGCAACCGCCCTCGACGCGGCTTTTCCTCAAGAAAAGACGCACTTCGCTACTCTTGCCTGTGCAGAGTAGAAGTGAAAATGCTTTAGATAGAGCAATCAAATGCGGTAACACATAACGGATACAACTCGCTCCTGGCCTCGCATAAGGGGTGTCACCTCGTGGGGCAATATGCCACCCAACATCACCACGGTTTCTCCTGGACGTAATGAAACTGACGTTGCTGCACTACGGCCTGCGGCGCGGACGGCGGCTAGCGGCCAGCCGCGAAATTCCGGGTAGACCAACAGCTCGCCGCCACCGGATGCAGGCGCAATCTCGCCCAGACTGGTAATCATGGCCAGGTCGCAACCGATGACATCGCGATGAAGCTCAAGGAAATCACCAGGTTCCTCATAATAAATAAAGGATCCGCTGCCCGCGACCATGACCGCCCGTCCCACAACCTGCGCGAGTGATCTCAGCACCGTGGCTGAACTCAGCAGCCGCCATTGGCAATCGCGGCCCAGGGCGAAACGAAAGGCCCGAGCAGGGTTCCCTCCGCGCTCTTCCACTGTATCCGGCGTAGCCGCGGAGCAACGTGTGCCCGTCGATCGAATCGCAATCGCCTCGTTTTGCAGTTCTGTAAAATCCTGCTTGGTGAGAATTCCTGGGACGATGGCGAAGCCGCCCTTGTCATCGAGCCGGGACGCCCCAATCTTCTCCTCTTCAACAAGGTGAGAGTTTGCCGTCATGACATTTCAGAAGGTGGCGGCTTCGGCTGCCATTCTGCGGGCTACAGCGACGGCTGGTGTCGATCGCCAGGCTAAGATACTGGTTTCCCTCTCGCAACATCAGGCGCAGCTCAACCAACTGCTGGAGAAACGGCTCCACCGAAGAGGCCGCGGCCCCGTGAGCAGTGACAAACTCCCTGATCGTCGAGCCGCTCTGGATTTCGTCGCACAGATCGTAGATCTCTCGCTGTAGACCATTGAGCGGATAGTTGCATGGAGAGCCGTCGATACGCGTGTCTTCGAGCATCAGCTCAGGATCAGTCCCGTAGTGCTTCCTCAGGTCTCCGCATCGACTTTGCCTCCATCGTTGTACTCTTTCGGCCACGGGCTGAAGATATGTGTCGCAATCCCGGCCGTCGGCGTAGCGGTACTCAAAAAAATAGGCCAGGCCGGCGACGACCTCCGGGGCAAATGGATAGACTGCCGCGTACATTGAGAACGGGCGAATCTCTGCAATTCCAAAATCGCCGGCGTCATCATAGTTGGGGCTGAAACGGTCGAGGCGGATGGGCGCCAGGACGCCGGGCGGCTTGAGGTGGGAGATGGCATCGATGATCTGCCCCGTTTGTACGTAGTCTTCGGGGTTTTCCCGGGGAAATCCATAGAGCAGGTTCCAGGCAATCTCGATGCCGTATTCCCTGCACAAGCGAAGAAGTTGCACGTTCTGGATTGCGGTAACGCCCTTGCGCATGAGCCGCAGGACGTGGCTGTTGAGGCTCTCAATGCCAGGTTGAACCGCCATCACCCCGGCGTCGCGTAACAACTCGACCTGGTCGCGCTTCAGGTTGGACTTGATCTCATAGAAGAGAGTCACTCCGGGATTGCGCTGCTTCAACATCGGGAGCAGATCGCGGAAATACTGGTAGGACATGATGTTGTCGACGGCAAGAAAGCGGCCGATGCCGTAGCGCTGCTTCTGCCGTTCGAGCTCCGCATAGACCCGGGCGGCGCTCTTGGAGCGAAACGTCATCGTCGAACCGTTCAGGCCGCAAAACGTGCAATGCGACTTCGCTCCCCACCAGCATCCCCGCGCGCTCTCTATCAACAAAGCTGGTTTGATCCGATTCCCGAGGGGGCTATGGCTGAGGGTTGCGAAATAGTCGTCATAGTCCGGATCCGGCAATCGATCCATGTTGTGGATACGATCAGGCGGAGCTGCAAGAAAAGAGCCGCCTGCACGGCGATGAATGACACCCGGAATCCCATCCACAGACTGAGACGAGTCCAACCGTGACACCAGGAGCGGAAAGCTGTCGTCTGCTTCGCCTGAACAGACATAGTCGATCCAGGGGAAGGAACGGTGCAGCGTTAAACCCATAACTCCTTCGCAATTTGCCCCTCCGAAGAGGATCGTCTTGCCGGGATAACGGTCCTTAATCAAGCGCGAAAGCGCGAGCGACGCTAGATTTTGTTCGAAGGTTGTGGTGAAACCGATAATATCGAAATCCCTTACCCTAAACCGCGTCAGACAGGCTTCCAGAAAAGGACCGATCTTGTCCTGCATGGCGATCACGGATTCATAATCGCTCGCGTGTCCTTCCAGTTGATGGCGCAGTGTGGCGCGATAGCCGGAGTGATCGCGATCAGGAAACAGCCACTGCGAAAAGAGCCAATCTCCCACGAACATCGCAGGACTGATACCAGAGAGGATGAGCTCATAGGAGTCGAATCCTACCCACTCCGCAAAAAAGAACGAGCCGTATCCGATGGTGCAGGAGTAGCCCTCCTCCGCCAACCGGCCCTTGAGCAGGCTAACCCCAATTGCGGGTCTGGCCAACGACACGAATGGCATATTGAGCAAAAGGGTTTCCGGCATGGGCGATCTTCTCCGCGACTGCCCGCCTATTGCGGCTCAACAGGCTCAACAGGCTCAATCGGGTCAATCGGGTCGATGGGCTCGATGGGCGCAATCGGCCTAATGGGCGCAATCGGCCTCACCGGCAAAATAGGCTTAATTGGTTCAATCGGCTTGATCGGAATAATCGGTCTGATCGGCTGAATCGGGCCAATAGGAAATAAGAACTCTGTTACCGAAAAAAAGAATGGATCGATCGATATAGCGACCGGAGTCACGTTGTCCACGTTTAATAGGGTGTTGGTAGTAAAGTTCGCATTTCGCTGGTACTTTACCCCGCTGGGGAAATGAGCCGTGTTGGGGGTGTTGTTAGCGCAGAAAACACCAAAAAAAGTAGTCCCTACCGCCGTGAGATAGATATAGTCGCCCAGATAAGGAAGAAACTGTGGGGTGGGAGTATTGGAGGGAACGGCGGCCAGCACCGATGGCGCAGGAGCTGTGGTGAAGCCGTCCGTAGAGATTTCAATATGTGTCTCCCATGTGGTACCCCCGTTGGTCAGTGTCTGGTACAGAAATCCGACCCGGCTCTGGGAATTGACCGCAAGGGCAGGATTGATGCCATTGGCGACGGCGCGCAGATCGCCCGACCAGTTCACTCCACCGTTGGTTGAAGACCGAAGGTGGATGGTATACGGCGGCGCTCCACTTGGATTGTCCGCCCACGCGATGTAGACCGTATTGCTGTTGTTGGGATCCACTGCGATCGAAAGGTGGGAACCGACCCGCTCCTGTCCCAGGAAAGAGTCGTTCTGCCAAGGGATGGTGGTGCCTGAAATCACAGCTACCCCTGCGCCGCCGGGTCCAATCGCCTGGTAAGGGGTTCCACCCTGACCCCAGTTATCATCCCGCCGCACGATAACATCCCCATTAATGACCGTTCCGCTAAAAGTGTTCCATCTTATAAAAGCAACGTAGATCACTCCACTGGAGTGAATTGTGGGCCGAATCGAAGGACCGTCCTGGCCCCCGCCCGGCGATGCGTGCTCCAATGTGATGGGGCCAAAGCCGGCAGGCGGAGCCGCGGTTGCAGCGCTGAGAGATTGATCGATCGTGGCCGTGTTTGGCGAAGTGTTGAAGTCGTTATTGCCGATGTAAACCCGGTCCGGACTTCCGCTTACGCCCGTCGCTGTGGTGGCCTGGACCCACGGTTGATCTTCGCTTGCCCGACTTACAAGCACAGTCATGGTTGTGCTGGAGGCAAAATTGTTTGTCCGCAGGATATTCAAAGCCAATGTGTCGCTGCGTAAAATACCGCCGTAGAGCACGTTCGAGGTCCCGCCGAATTTCATCGTGATATCGCTGGTCGGGAATGAGGCGGCGCCGGGGACAATCGCGTTGAGCGACCAGGTGTTTCCTCCATCGGTCGATATGTATAGGGGCGCGAGTGTACCGCCTGAAGGATTCGGGGTAAATGCAGTGCCCACCATCTGCAGCGGATCATTGGGGTTCACGGCCAGATTCGGCTCGCTGTCCTGATGGGTCTCCCCGCTCAACGACTTGGGAATCATGTTTACGACGGTAATACTCATCGCGGCTCCTTCTAGCTCCGCGCTATCCGCCCGTCGTGTGCACGGAACATCTTAAGATTTTGGCGAAAGAGGAGTCACAGACGGTCCCTCGCTTCGCTCCGGTAGGGACAACAATTTCCTTATTGCGAACCCTTTAGTAGGCTACGCACGCGGTCCATTGCTGGCGCCGGCTGAAAATCCAGCGGGTGAACAATGGCATGAGCCGGCACCGGCCTGCCGTACAGATCGCGGTTATGCAGCAGCCATATCCCGCTGTCGCCCTCCTTCACCTTGGGCGAGCGATACCATGCGATATCCATGCTGTGGGGAAAGATCACCGTCGTGGTTCCACCAGGATCTGCGCCCTTCTCCACAGTCGCGACCTTGATGACGGCCTGCCACCAATCCGGATCGTGCTCCGAGACCGGTCTTTTTCCCGTCCCTACAACCGCGGCTGAAAGAGGGCCCGCGCCTGGGGCAAGCGGCGCCGGAGCCGACGCGACACCCGACACCACCAGCTCTGCCTGCGCCAGCCGCTGAGTTAATTCCGCGTCGCCGGCAGACTGGACTGCACTGTTAACCTGGTCCTGCATGGTCGAATCTCCAGCGGGAACATTGCCCAATTCGCTGACCACGAGGCCGTCTCCGAAGTGTATTCCGTGGGTGAAGAAGACAGCTTGCTCACCTGGCTTCAAGGAGGCAGGCTGCTCCATTTGTACCGTAATCTGTTGCCCTGTATACATGGCAAGCGATGGGGTGCTTTTGAGAATCCTGGTCACCCGGACGACCGCCGATTCAGGCGTTGCGGCAAATCCCCTGGCTGCGGATGCTCCCAGTTCTACCACTTGGCCCTCGAAGACAAAACCCGCTTGACTGGTCAGATCGTTAACTGATGCCATCGCGGCACCTCGCTTTGCTAAAGTGATTCGGAAGTGCGCTCTTGCTCCATTGACCGAATCTTCATCTCAGGCCTCAATTCTAACTCGCGTCGAGAAGATGAATTGGGCCAAGACAGAATCACTTCCTGGCCCGAGAAGAATGTCGAAACGTCTTGGAACGCGAAACCACGAACACCACAAGCATGCAGATGACAGCCATCAATATTGAAAGCTCCGTGCTGTGATCACCATGGTCGGGAGAAATGCCAAAGAGCCGTTCAATCCAGTCCATATCCTGCTCCTGGGTCTAGAGGTCACTACACGCTGCCTGATACCTGTTTGAAAACTGTGTTGGGTGGGTAGCCTTGGGCGGCGCTAAAGCCTCCGCGGTCGTGATAGCGAACAGTATGGTAGAAAATCGGCCCTTGTCAAGCACCGATTTGATCGGAGATCGCAACTTTTCCACCTTGTAGATTACGGCCCCTGGAAGCAGCTGCCGGCGCAGCCGAGATGGTCTAACATGGGCGTTATCGTTTTCGAGAGTAACCACAATGATTGTATCTTTTGCTACTACCGGCGATAAGTTCCGCACACCCTGGCGCCGGCGCCTGGATGGCCAACGCGCAAGGGGATGTATGGGCCGCGGCACGCACAATTCATAAGCAATTCACAGCGCAGAATCTAACTTGTTTTGTAATTGCTGAAATTGGGCGCGGGGTCTACTATCTCATGATCCGTTGAAGGAGAAGATCTGAGAGACGCATGCTGCGAATCCGCATTTTCGGTCTTCTGGCTATCGGAATCTGTTCCGCTGCGCTGTGGGGGCAGAACTCGAGTGGAAGCCTGCGCGGCATCGTGCAGGATTCCACCAAATCCCGAGTCGTTGACGCTACCATTGAGGTCCGGTTATTCGGCGCTTCGCTGACGCGTAGAGTTACGTCAGATTCTCAGGGAGAATTCCACCTCGAAGACCTGGCGCCTGGATCCTGGAGTGTGACCGTCGACGCTCCTGGATTCGCGACCGCCGCGGCTGATGTCGCGGTGGCGGTAAGCTCAGTCCGCAACATCGCAGTGACACTTCAACCATCGCAGGTGCGCCAGGCCGTCGGCGTTGCCGCGCGGAATTCCTCCATTACCGCCCAGCCGATCGACCTTTCCAGCAATGTGCATCAGGCGGTTGCCACCAGCCAGGACCTGGAGGGCTTGCCGCTGCCGGCCAGAAGCTTTGCCAACGTCGCTTACCTAGCGCCGGGAACGGAACCGGTGGAACCATCGGACCCAACCAAGGCTCGCATTACAGCCGTTTCGACCGGCGGAAGTTCGGGCTTGAACAATGAGCTTTCGGTCGATGGCGCCGATAATTCCGACGATTATATCGGCGGTTTCCTGCAGAACTTTTCCCCGGATTCGATCCAGGAGTTTGCCATTCGAACCGCCCAGGAGGACGCCGATACCGGGGGCACCACTGCCGGCTCCATCGTGATCACGACCAAGAGCGGCACGAATGACTTACACGGCAGCGCGGCGTTTTACGGGCGGGCGTCGGCGCTGAATGCGCGCTACCCTATTGAAAATCCGGCTCCTGACCCCAAGCAGCCTTTTTCACGGCAGAACTATGTGGGCACGCTGGGCGGCCCGATCGTGAAGGACAAGCTATGGTTCTTTATTGCCTTCGAAAGTGTCCAGGAGCATGCCAGCATCGCCTACAGTCCGGAAAGCGTAGCCCAGTTTGACGCCCTCGCAAGCCTGGCTGCCGAGGGGCTTATTCCAGATGTCACCTCTATCTCTGTTCCCCCTGATGTGCCCATTCCCTTTCGAGACTACTTCAGTTCAGCGCGCCTCGATTGGGCATCCTCGGCCCGCTCTCAATGGATTCTTCGCGCATCGTCCGATACTTACACCACGCACAACGATTTAGTACAGCAGGGTACGCTCCCGTCTACGGGGCTGTTAACTCACAACAACTACCTCAACCTGGTGGTTGGCAATCAGTTCGCATTTACACCGACCATCGTCGGCAACCTCACCCTGAGTGCCGGCGGACTGCATCTGACACAATCCCGAAACTCGAATCTTGGCTTCGCTCTCGCCTTCCCATTCAGCTCCACGGCGCTGACCGTCTCCGGCTTTGAGACATTTGGCGATAATCAGTTCGCTACTCCGATCACATTTTTTCCATCGGAGCGGAACCAGCAGAAGTATCAGTTCCGATACGACGTGAGTAGTGCCCACGGCCGTCACGCAGCAAAGTTTGGCCTGAACTTCGTCCACGAGCCAGTGCTCGGGGGCGCTTTTCCTGGAAACACGGAGACGCTTTACCAGTTCCCACAAAATCCCACCTACTATTTGAACGATCCAACACAGTTCGTCTCCGATTTCGCCAATGGAGCCACCACCTCCAATCTTGGCGGGAGGTTTTCGCAGAGCGTCCAACGTCTGGCATTCTATGCCCAAGACTCGTGGCGAGTGGCGCGGAACATGACCATCAACTATGGACTGCGTTACTCGACAACGTTCGGTCTGTTGACTGCTTCGGGGCGCAGCCAGTTGTCCAATCCCGGCTTGATCACACTTGCGGCATTGGACATTCCGTTGGTTGAGCACGCACCACACGATGACCGTAAGCAAATCGCTCCGCGCCTCGGGTTCGCTTATTCGCCGGGTAACAGTCAGACCACTGTCATTCGGGGCGGCTTCGGCTTGTACTTCAGCGACTTGGCACAGAACGGCTGGGCCACCGCTTTGCAGGCTGTTAATACGCCGCCTGGCCCTTGTGTGGACCCGGTCCAGAACCCCGGAGGCCCGGAAAACGCCGGGTGTATTCCTGGCGATGCGAGCGGAGGGACGGCGAACCTGATTGGCTCCGTCTACAAAACACCCTATGCGATCCATATCTCTGGCGGCATGCAGCATGCCTTCAGTGCAAATTGGTCGCTAAGCGCCGATTACATCCACGAACAGGGCAACCATGGCTACCGTGCTTACAGTTACACCGGGGGCACCAATCTATTGACTCCGCTCTTATCGCCTACGGACCCGGACCAGGCAGCCTATGTTCCGGACGTGAATGTGTTTCACTCCGATAACCGTTCCAGTTACAACGGGTTACTCGTCCATCTGCAGGGTAATTTAACCTCTGGCTCCAGCCTGATCGCCAATTACACCCTTTCCAAAGCTCAAACCTGGGGTTGTGTTCTGGGCGAACTATTCGACTATGTCAACGGCGTGTGCAACCCGCTCAACGCTTTCGGGCCCGGAGACTACGGGCCCTCAGGAGAAGATGTTCGCCAGCGATTCGTGCTTGCCGGAACCTGGCGAGCGCCGGCGGGGTTCGAGGTGAGCGCCTTGTCGCAGGCCGAGAGCGCTCGCCCCTTCACCATTACCACCGCCGACAATCGCAATCGCATATCGGTCAACGGAGTGGCAACGTCACTCGATGAATTTCGCGCCACGCCCTATATTCAAACCGACTTGCGCGTCAGCCGTCCCATCAGCCTGGGCGACCGCTGGACCGTCATGCCCTTCGCCGAGTTTTTCAACCTTTTCAATCGAAATAATCCGGGCGCAAATTATGTGACGAATGCAGCCTCTCTTCCGGTCCCATCGGCGCAGGCGCAGGCGGGCAACATCACCGATGTGTGCACAAACGCAGACTGTAGTGCGACAGAGCCAGTGCACACCCTCAGGCAACTGGGCGTGCCGGCCGGCGCCTTGGGCGACTTCTTCGGACCAGGTACCACGGTCGGTATTCCCTTCGCCGCGCAGTTAGGTGTCCGTATCAGTTTTTAATGGCTGAGGAGTCTGCTTAAAAATAATTTTGACGGAAACAGCAGAAGAGGCGTGCCAGCCGGCTCAATCCTTCGGCCACACGATGGAAATCTTGTCCGCCGAAGACCCATAGGTCTTTCCATCGCTGGCGTCGGTGAAACCCTGGCCGCCCAGGTAACCCCAACTAATGCCCATCTTCTCCATGGTCATCAGGAAACCGCTATCCGGAGCTCCCGCTGCATTGGGCGCCAGTTCCGTCATCACGGTAGGGTAGTTGGACTTCAACGTCTCAATCAGCTTGAGCAGTTGCTGCATGCGCGGTTCGCAGCCAAGAGACGACAGGCCCAGCGCATCACATACCTTTTGCCGCGTTCGAAAAGTGGCATAAGGATGAAAACCTACCGATGCGTTGCGGTAGTCCACTTCAGGCAAAGAACGGATCATGGCAAGAGGGTCGGCAAGATCGATGAGGTTCTCGATCGTCCAAACAATGATGTGCGTCTCCGGCGCCAGCGGGCGCATCACTCGATACATCGTCTGTACATATTCCGGGAGCCCGCTGTATTGCCAGGGTTCATTCTTCAGCTCGTAGAAAACGTGCGTGCGATCCTTATATCTCGGGGCAACCGCCTCCCAAAAGGCAGTGTCATTGGGCACATCCTGGTTACCGCAGCACTCAGAATGATTGTCAATCAACAGGTACAGCCCTTCCCCGGCAGCCAGGTCAACCATGCCGTCCAATCGGGGGAGCAACGTCTTCAGGTCCATAACCTGCGTGCTCTTCGGCCACGAACCGAGGAAGGCCATCACCCGAACCGTATTGAAGTGACCCACATCGCGCATCGCCCTCCACCATTGAACATCGGTGTAGTAGGGTAAAAAGTGGTCGTGAACATAGCCATGGATCATGCGCAGCAGCGATCCATCGTCCGCCAAAACGGTCCCCTTCCCCACTCGTACGCGTCCCCGGGGTTGCTTACCAGCCGTGCCCATCTGACTCCTATCCGATAAACTCTGCTGCTCTCTTTGTGTGGGGTCCGCGATCGAAGCACCAGCAACAAGGCGCCCTGGAAGCACACTCTGTGCTCCGAGACAGGCCAGCGCTTTCAGCAAGGTGCGGCGGTCATGTCGTTGATCCGGCATCGACAGAAGATGTGCGCTATTTCGTGATACCAACCTGACTGAGCAGCCATGAGTATTGAAAGGCTGTGTCTCGCAATTGGTCATAGCGCCCCGAAGCGCCACCGTGGCCGGCGGGATCCATTTTCATCTGCAGCAGGATCGGGTTCTTATCTGTATTCAGAGTGCGCGCTTTGGCAACGAACTTTGCCGATTCCCAATAAGCAACCTGACTATCATTCAGGCTCTCTGTGAGCAGCATCGGAGGATACGCGGCCGGGTGCAGGTTGTCGTAAGGACTGTAGGAAAGGATGTAGTCGTACGCCGCCTTGTCATTCGGATTGCCCCACTCCGGGTAGTCCGTCGTGGTCAGCGGCAGCGACGGGTCCATCATGTCATTCATGACGTCGAGAAAAGGCACGGCCAGGTGGACCGCTTTGAACAGGTCCGGACGCATGTTGACCACCGCACCCATCAGCAGCCCGCCGGCGCTGCCACCCTCGATCAGCAGATGATCTTTGGAGGTCCACTTCTGTTGAATCAGGTACTCGGCGCAGTCGATGAAGTCATTAAATGTGTTTTTCTTGTTCATCAGCTTACCGTCGTCGTACCACTGCTCTCCCAGATCGTCGCCGCCGCGGATGTGCGCGATCACGTAGGCCAGGCCGCGATCGAGCAGGACTAACCGCGAACCGGAAAACGTGGCAGGCATACCGAACCCATAGGAACCGTAGGCGTAGAGCAAGAGAGGGCGGGTGCCGTTTTGCTCGAATCCTTTCTTATGGACGATAGAAAGCGGCACCTTGACGCCGTCTCGCGCAGTCACCCACTGGCGTTCCGATGCATATTGAGAAGGGTCATACCCCGGTACTTCTTCCTGCTTCAGAAGGATCGACTTGCCGGTCAGAGTGTCATAATCGAACACGCTCGGCGGCGTGACCATGCTTTGATAGCTGTAACGATAAGTTGTCGATGTGTAGTCCGGCGTATCACCAGGAGATGCCGCATACACGGGTTCGGGAAAGGAGATCGTGCTCCAGGTGCCGGATGTGAAGTTAAAGATCCGCAAACGATCGAGCGCCTGCGACCTTTCAAACGAGACCGCAAAATCGCGAAACAGATCAATATCCTGGATCAGAACATCCCGGTCATGGGGAATAAAGATCTTCCAGTTTTTGGGATCAGGATTGTCCTCGGGCGCTGTGAAGACTTGAAAGTTCTTCGCGTTCTTGTCGCTCCGAACGTAGAAAAGATTGCCGCGATGGTCGAGGAAATAGCGGTGTTTCGCTTCGCGCGTGAGGAAGACGGTGAAGTCCGATTTCGGATGATCGGCCTTCAGGTAGCGGAACTCCGTCGTGTCGCTGTTCGCGGCGGCGAGCAAGAGGTACTTCTTATCACGGGTCTTATCCAGGAAAACCCTGAAGGTCACGTCCTTCTCTTCATACAGAGGGTCGAATTGCTTTTGGCCCAATGTATGCCGCCACACGCGATTCGCGCGTTTGCTCACCTCGTCCTCGGTGGTGAGAAACAGGGTGCGGTTGTCGGCGGCCCAGGCAAGGCTGTCAACTCGCTCCATGGTATCCGGGAGCATAACGCCTGTCCGCAGGTCCTTCACTTGAAGACGATACTGGCGGTAGCCTGCGTAGTCGATGGTATAGGCCAGTAGATTCTGATCGTCGCTGACCACAAACTTCCCTACCCCAACGAACTTCTTACCCTGACCCAACTGGTTCAGATCGAGCAGCACTTCTTCCTTCGCCGCCAAGCTGCCCTTCTTGCGGCACCGGATCGGGTACTGCTTGCCTTCCTCGGTCCGAGAGTAATAGAAGTAGTCGCCGCGCCGGACGGGCACGCTTAAATCCGTTTGCTTGATGTGTGACAACATCTCCTTATAGAGCGCGTCCGCGAAGGGTTTCAGTGGCCTGGTCATCGCCTCGGTGTAGGCGTTCTCCTGCTCCAGGTACTCGATGACTTTCGGATTCGACTTCTCACGCAGCCAGAAATAATCGTCCACCACCGTGGTTCCATAACGCATTTCATGGTGCGGGATCACCTGGGCGACGGGCGGCTGCGGCGTTTGTCCAGCCACCGCAATGGCAGAGAAGACGATGAGCAAGAGCGATCCGGGAATACTGCGAATCAGCGCCAACCCTTCATCCTCCGTCCAAAACACTTATATACCATGCAGGTTGCACGGGCGGGCAGAGGTTTTCGACAGCATACCTATTCCCCTTGCGCAGCGTTGAGATTGCTGCAATAGGTATGCTGTCGACTATTGGACCTCTATTGGACGGGGGCCTATGGAACGAAGCCCATCAATCGGCCGTGATGCGCGTGGCCAGGATTGTGCCAGTAATTGGTTCCCCTTGCTGCTGTCCCTTTATATTGAACGCCGTGAACGTAAAGGTCCCGGTGTAGGTCTTGCCGTCACTCGACACCGTATTGATTTCGTCCAGGGTAAAGACTCCTGTCGCCGTTCCGGTGTTGCCAGGGGTGAACGTCCACCCGATGTGGTGAAGTTTCACAGTTCGCGGGCCGGTGTGCTTCCACGCACCAAAGCAGATATTTCCTTGCACTGGATTAAGAAACGCATTTTCAAACTCCGTCCCGTCGCTGTGCCACTCGTCAAAGGTCTGGTTGAACACCTTCCCACCTGCGGTGTAGACCACTCCCCACAGCCCCACGATGGAATCATTGGAACCCTGCCAGGAATCCTCCTGCCCGCCTCCGGCCACACCCAGCATCGGCAATTTGATCGCACTTCCCGAGCCCGATCCTGACATTACGCAGGAGGCTTTCGCCCCTGTTGCGGAAAACATCAGGCTCGCAACCGCAAGCGTTGTGAACACACCGCGAGAGAACCGGCTCCCAAGTCGCACCTTATATATCTGATTCACGTTTTTCTCCTTTTCCCAAATCGTCCGAGCGAGCGACGTGGGCCCGAGTGTGCGGCACTCCCGGGTCCGCAGCAATGCCCGCCGGGCGATTTATTTGTCCCCTGCTAATCCCCTGCATAGCAAGCACTTGTGCGATCTTCTCCCCTGTCCGGGCATGCAGACGGAAACAGATACCCGCCCTCCCCGGGGGTGGTAAACTCAGTTCTCGCTGGTGCAAGGGGGGTGCACAGTGGCAGTTTCGCCTGCCGGAGACGTGATTCGCTTCGGCCTCTTTGAGCTCGACCTTAAAGCCGGGCAGCTCAACAGGAATGGCAGCCAACTGCGGATACCGCAGCAACCACTGCAGCTGCTGGCGGTGCTGCTCGAACGCCCCGGCGAGATCGTCACCCGCGAAGAGCTCCGGCAACGTCTCTGGCCGTCCGACGTTTTCGTCGACTTTGACCACGGCCTCAACAAGTCTGTCCAGAAGCTCCGCGACGCGCTGGGCGACTCAGCCACCTCTCCCCGCTACATCGAAACCGTCCCACGCGTCGGCTACCGCTTCATTGCTCCGGTGAGAAACGGAACCCGGCCGCATCCACCCGAAGCGGAGATAAAGATCCCGGAGAAGCCGCCGGAGAGGCCTGCCCCTCTACCGGCAGCCGCGGTGGTTGGCAGCCAAGGAGCGCGATGGTGGACAAGCGCGGCAGGTGTCTTCGCGTTGTGCTCGATCATCGGCATCGCAGTATATCTTTCCCTCCACCACCGTCCGGGTGTCATCAAGTACACCCAGCTCACCGATTTCACTGATTCCGCGTCGACTCCCGCCTTATCGCCCGACGGACATATCGTCGCCTTCATCCGCGGAAGTAGCTCCTTTATGTCGGCCGATCAAATCTACGTCAAGATGCTTCCCGATGGTGAAGCCAAGCGGGTGACCAACGATGCGCGGCTGAAATACAATCTGGCCTTCTCACCAGACGGCTCACAGATCGCCTACACCGTGTTGCAGACTCCCTCGTTCGCGACCTACACCGTCTCGGTATTGGGAGGTGACTCGCATCTTCTGCTCAACAATGCGGCGGGGCTCACCTGGCTCGACCAGAGCCACCTTCTCTTCTCCAAAATACGCTCGGGTCTGCATTTGGGCGTCGTGACCCAGGCGATAACCGGCGGCGATTTTCGAGAACTGTATTATCCCCCGCACGAACGAGCCATGGCCCATTACTCCTACCCTTCCCCCGACCGCAGGTCGGCTTTGGTGGTGGTGATGAACGGCCAGGGGGGACGAACGTGGTTGATGTGCCAGCTCATTTCGCTTCACGGCCCCACCCCGGCGAGACCCATCGGGCCGGAGGGTGAGTGCACCTCGGCGGGCTGGTCGCCCGACGGTTCGTGGATGTACTTCGTCGCTACGGTGGAAGGACAGAGTCACCTGTGGCGCCAACGCTTTCCCAACGGGCGGCCGGAGCAAATCACTTTTGGCCCCATGGAAGAGGAAGGGCTGGCAGTAGAGCACGATGGCCGCTCGGTGATCACTTCGATTGGCGAACATGAGAGCGCCATTTGGATCCACGATGCCGAAGGGGAACGCTCCTTGTCCTCAGAGGGAGAAATCGTCGCGGGCATGTCCCCGCCTACTTTTCGCGAGGGCGATAAGGTCCTTTACTATCTTCTGCAGCGTCCGCCGGCGAGTTCGAGCCCCGAGCTTTGGCGCATGACAGTGGATTCCGGCAAGAGCGAGCCGGTGTTTCCAGGTATTTCCATGTTGGACTACGATGTCTCGCCGGATGGCAAGCAAGTCGTCTATACCGCTGCGGCACGCGGCGAGCCGTCCCAATTATGGCTCGCGCCTCTCGACAGAAGCTCTCCGCCCAAAAAGATCGGTCATTCCGGCGAAACCTCGCCCTACTTTGGCTCGCGAGCAAAGATTCTGTTTCAACTCACCGAGGGAAACTTCAACTACCTGGAGCAGATGAATCAGGACGGCTCCGGGCGTTCGAAGGTCGTTCCCAACCCGATCATGGAAATTCAAGGGATCTCGCCCGGGCGAAAATGGCTGATGGCTATGGTTTCTTACCCGGAGGGCAAGAGCCTGATACCCATGTCGATGGCGATTCCGCTCGACGGTGGACCTCCGCGGCGCATGTGCGCGAGTTACTGCTGGCCAAAATGGTCGTCGAGCGGAAAGTTTCTTTTCATTCCGGTCGAAGCCCCGTCGCAGACAAGTACGGGGCGAAGCCTGGCAATTCCGGTTGGCCCCGCAGAAAGCCTGCCGGCGCTTCCCCCGGGAGGGATAGAGCCCCTGGCAGAACCGGATATAGTGCCAGGCTCCCAATCGTTTAGCCGCGCCGATCTTGTGGCTGGCAAGGATCTCTCCCATTTTGCCTACGTGAATACCACCGCGCACCGCAATCTGTATCGCATTTCGCTACCCTGAGACGAACGGCGCCCAGGCAGTGAAACAATTCTGGGCGACCTATCCCCGATTTCCTTTGGAGCTTAGTTCCTGCGCCTTTCCCTAAATTTGACGACGATTGGAAATCCCGAGGGATTGTTTCTTCGGGGACGGGATTTAGCCTCTGCGTCTTATGCTGTAAGTCGGAGACTCGATCGCCTCCAGGATTCCGGTGTACCGTGCGCGCTCTTTGGGTGACTTCGCCGTCCGGGCCAGTTCCGCCAACTCGCTCTTTGAGGGCTTGAGTCGCAGAGGCAGTTGCGTCCAGTAGTACTTCAACTCGTCTGACGGCCAATTGGCATAGGTCTTTTCCCAGGAGCGTCTGCCGGACCCCGCAAACACCAGCGTGCCCGGATTGATTGGACGCTCATAACTTTGAAATCTGCAGTCCAACGAAATACGCATCCGGTTCGATCGGTTGGGTGCAGCCTCATGCACGGTCAGACTGTGAAATAGTAGCAGATCGCCGGCGTTGATCTCGCCCCCAATCCAGGGACCGCCGCGCTCGGTTCCTGGAGGGATATAGCCAGTCTCCCTGGTAATCGGTTGTACCCCAAATTTGTGAGAACCATCCAGGACGCGGAGAGGTCCCTGCTCCAAAGGGCAATCGTGCAGTGGCAGCCAGGCCGTGAAGCTTTGCTCATCCCCGGCTACGGAAGTGTGGTCCTGATGAGCATGGATGATACCGTGTTCGAAATTTGGAAAGATGAGTCGGGCTGCTGATTTTGGATGAACAAATAGATGCGGGCCCACCAGCAATTTCATGGCGAGTTGCAACACTGGATGATGGGGCAACGCATGAAGGGACGGAAGGCAAAAGACCTGATCGTAAACTTCTTTGAAAGCAGCGTCATCCTCGGAGCAGGCGGCGTCGATGTTTGCGATTCGATCGTACGGATCCCGATCGGACTTGAGCCAACCGCTGCGATGCAGAACCCGGGTGATGTCTTCAAGAACCGGATCTAGAACCTCCGGCGAAAACAGGCCGCGAATCATCACGTAACCGTGTTCGTCCATCTCCTCTCTTAGAGCTGCGGGATTAAGAACGATTGCATCGGCATCTCCCGCTTGCAGATCGCGAAATGGCTTCGTCATGTGCGCTATCACGCCCTGAGATTATCCGATACGCCCTCCGGCCATGTCACAAAGTTGTCACCAGGTTGTCTTCTTTGCATGGCACCTGATGGGATGTCCCGGCCCTCAGGCGCCAAGGCCCCTTCAATTAGGAAGGTCGATGGATTCACGGGTCGAGCAGTCTGCGAACACCCTTGCGGATCGAGGGAAAGTGGCGGTACTCTGTGGGCGCGGGACGCTGACGGAGGGTGCCGATGCGGTCGCGATTCACTCTGGTAAGTTTCTGTTGCCTGGTTCTTCTGATTTCTGTTGCTGCCGTGCCGGGCGGCTGGGCCCAGAATATCAGCGGCATCTTTCTTACTCCAGTAGCCAATGCGCCCTTTAGTGGCGTGATCGTGGTGGAGCGTACCACCGTCCCACGTAACGGCGGCCCTGTGCTCAATTTGAAGACGATCCGCGAAGTAGCCCGCGACAGCCAGGGCCGCGTACACAACGTATTCCGATCCCTAATACCTGCTACGGATAACAGCACACCGCCGATTATCCGTATTCACTTTTACGACCCCCAGACCAGAAGCTACACCTACCTGTACCCGCAACGGAAAATGTATATGACGGGTACGGTGAATCATCCTCCGGCAGCTGAGCCCGCGGATCTGATAGCTTCGCCGGCAGGCAATAGTGTTCCTCTAAACCAATTCACGAAACAGGAAGATCTCGGCACCCACAGCATAGACGGAGTCTCGGCGCACGGCGTTCGCGAGATACAGACCATACCTGCAGCGAACGGCAATACGGGGAACGAAATCGTGCTGACAGACGAGTACTGGTACTCCGATGACCTGCACATGAATGTGGTGGTTAAGCATGACGACCCGCGCACGGGCAGCGTAACCATGACGCTCAATCAGGTGACCCGCACGGAACCGGATCCCTCGCTCTTTCAGATTCCGGATGGCTACCAACCTATGAGCGGTATCGGAAGCGGAACAACAAACCCCCAGCCCGCCAACACTGTCGGGGCCGGATCTTCTGAAGGATTGTCGTCGCCGCTGTATCACGTAGGAGGGGGCGTATCCGCCCCAAGACTAGTCCTGGCCCCCGACCCTGAATTTCCATCCGGACAGAGCGCGGGAGGCGTAGTTGTCGTTTCCTGCATTGTCGACGATAAGGGTACGCCGGAGCGGGTCCGCGTAGTGCGCTCTCTTTCGGACCCCTTTGACCAGAACGCCATTCATGCAGTGGAGCAGTATCGCTTTGAGCCCGCTACGCTGCAGCAAGGATCCACTCGGAAACCGGTCGCTGTCGAAGTGAACATCGAGGTCAATTTCAGCCACCGGCTTAGCAATATCTTTCAAAACTTTATCTGAACCCCGCCCTTCATCACGAAGGTTTAAGATTGTCTCGAAGGCGCATAGCCCTCCCCTGACTAAGTCTGATTTATAGAGCGATCATTTTACAGAGTTTGTGTAAGAGCCGAGCAGAGATCAGCGGATGGCGCCCGCGCTGCGCAGGATGCGGCGGACCTTTTTTGGAGAAATCGACAGCTTCTTAGCAACCTGGGTTACGTTTTTTCCGCACCTGACCCAGACCTTGGGAATCACCAGCTCGGCAAATTCTTCTTCGACTTGCTGGAAAGTCTTGTCGCCGGTCTCGCCGCTCGACCAGCGGCGCAGCGTCTCGTCGATTCCCGTTGCGCGGAGCGTCTTCAACTTTAATAGATTGAGGTCCTGCAGAAGATGATCTTTGTCCTCGGCGCTGAGTAACTCGGCCGCGCGGGCGACATAGCCTCTGGCTACCTCCCAATCTTCAAAAAAGGACTGGGTTGCGGCGTTCCCCCGCGCGATATACGCCTCTGCAAGGAGACGGCGGTTTTGTGTGTTTCGCGCTAATCCGATGGCATCTTCAGCGTGCTGCAAAGCAAGGTTGGCGTGCAGCGCAGCATCCGGGCCCTCGCCAAGCTCTTCTTCGGCGCGTTCCAATTCGACCGCCGACTGCAGGGTCCGAGCCCGGGCCATGAGGATCACATCCTCGCGCTCCTCCCCGAGCACAAAAGCTTTGGAGGCTTCGGCGGCGGCGCGGTCGATATCTCCACTCTCCAGGTGGAGGTGCCCGACGTTGACGAGAACAGACCCGGTCCCTCCCTGATGGTGATGTTGGGCATAGATCGCCCGTGCCTGCTCCAGCATGGCAAGCGCCTCACCCACGATCTGAAGATGGCGCCGGTGATGTTTGCCATGTGCGGTTGAGGTCCGCAGCCGAGCTCGCATGTCGAGCGAAATAAGCCGCTTGACGTAAGCGGCATTCACCAGGGCGCGGGCCAGATTCACATGCTGGGGAGTGATCGAAGAGAGCAGTGCAATCGCCTTTTCGAAGTGAACCAGCGCGCGAGCGTACTCGCCTGAGCGGCGTACAAACCGGCCTCGGGCAGACTCGATGTTACCCAGCGACAGCGCGTGCCCGGTGGGCAGCAACTCAGACTCCGCCTCGTTCAAAAGATCGAACGCCAACCGTCGATCTCCTTTCTGGAAGACAAGCCAGCTCTCATGGATCTTGGTCACGGCCACCAGGCGAGGCGCCCGAAACTCGTAGGCTTGAGCCTGCGCTGCCTTGATGTGCTCAAAGGCACGCTCGTACTCGCCGCGACGGCGGTGCCATCGGCCCTTCCAGTAATGAGATAGGAATTTCAGATAGGGCGGCAGCACGTCCTCCCCGGCCAGTTGGACGACTTCGAGATGATGCAGCGCCCGATTGAGGTCTTCGCGGCTCACGGCGTGAAAGGACTGCACCATATGCCAGCGCAGATAGTCGATGACAGGAAGCGATTTTGCGTCCAGCAAGGCAAGCGCTTCGTAGAGGCGCTCGAATCCGCTTGTCCGGGTGTACCCAAGGTCGATCCACTGGGCGATGCACAGCAGCAGAGCCGATGCGTGGGGCGCGGATGCTTCGGTTTCTGCAATGGCGGCTTCCGACTCATCCAGCACACGAAACCCCACCGCGGCCTCCCGGGTCAGGATAGCTTCTTCCAATACGGCGAGGTAGGCCGGTGGACTTTCAATCCGCATGATGGACAACCTTACAGGTGCCTTAACCGGGTCGCCAAGTGCTATCGTCCGAATCGGACCGGGGTCTCTTGTGAGCCCAATCGATCCAGCCTATGGTGAGGGCATCAAGAGCCCAGCCTCAGCGCGGGCCGGTAGATCCCACTCTGGAGGCAACATGGCAAATCCGATCAAACGACTGTACCGCTTCGGCAACAATGTCCTGGAAGGCACCTTAGCAAAACCATCGATGCGCGAGCTACTTGGCGGCAAAGGGGCTGGACTTGCCGAGATAACCTCGATGGGAATTGCCGTTCCCGCAGGCTTTACCATCACCACCGATGTCTGCAGGCACTACCTGCGTCACGGGGACCTACCGGAAGGGATGAACGAGGAGATCGGAGCGGCTCTGACGTGGCTGGAGAGCGCAGCCGGACGCCGTTTCGACGACCCGGCCAATCCTTTGTTGGTGAGCGTCCGCTCCGGAGCTCCGGTTTCCATGCCCGGCATGATGGACACGGTATTGAACGTCGGCATAAACCGGCGGTGCGTCGCCGGCCTGGGTGAGAGGAGCGGCTCACCCAGGTTTGCCTTGGACTGCCTTCGCCGGCTGATGCAGATGTTCGGGTCGGTGGTGCTCAACGTACCCAAGTCAGACTTCGACGCTGCCCTGGAACGTGTCCGGCTGAAGCAGGCCGCATCGAATGACGCCGCGCTTACACCGGAAGCACTTGAGGCCCTGATAGCTGAGTTTGAACGCATTGTGACCGGGCACACCGGCCAACCTTTTCCGCAAGACCCTCATTTCCAGGTCGCAATGGCCATTGGTGCGGTATTCGATTCCTGGCGGAGCGAACGCGCGCAATGCTATCGCAGACTCAACGGCATCTCAGACGCGATGGGTACGGCGGTAACGGTTCAGGCCATGGTATTCGGAAATCGCGGAGAGAACAGCGGCACCGGCGTGGGCTTTACCCGGAATCCCTCTACCGGACAGCGCGAGCTTTTCGGGGAGTTCCTGACCAACGCCCAGGGGGAAGATGTCGTCGCCGGCATCCGCACGCCGCGGCCTCTCTCCGAGCTGGCGCAGGCCATGCCGGTGATTTACGAGGAATTGCAGTCCGTCACCGAGCGGCTGGAACGGCACTACCGCGACGTCCTGGACTTCGAGTTCACCTTTGAAGAGGGCAAGCTGTTTCTGCTCCAGACCCGCTCCGCCAAGCGGTCAGCGCTGGCTGCCGTGCAAAACGCAGTGGACATGGCGGAGGAAGGACTGATCACCCGGCGGGAGGCGATCGAGCGCGTCAACCCTTCGAGCATCGGAGAGATCCTTTCCTCGCAGCTCGATCTAAGCGCCGAACCGGTTGAATTGACTCGAGGCACGGCGGCTTCGCCCGGCGCTGCGACGGGAAGGATTGCGCTCTCCGCTAACTGCGCCGTGAGTATGGCGAACAGTGGAGAGCGCGTGGTGCTGGTTACTGAGGAGACGAGCGCGGATGACATCCACGGCATGGCCGTTTCCGCCGGATTTCTCACCGCTCGCGGGGGCGCGACCAGCCACGCCGCCGTGGTGGCACGCGGCATGGGCAAGTGCTGCATTACCGGCGCGCGGAACATGCATCTGGACGAGAAGGCGCAGACGGTTCGCATCGGAGAGAAGACCTTTCGCTGCGGCGACTGGATCACGCTCGAGGGCAGCACCGGCCGGGTCTTTGCCGGCAGGCTGCCGGTTCGCTCGGCAAGTGAGACCCACCCCGCGCTCGACCAGCTGCTCTCGTGGGCGCTGGACGAAAGCACCTGCCTGGTCCGGGCCAACGCCGACACTCCTGAAGATGCGCAGGCGGCGCGAACGCATCATGCAGCCGGCATCGGGCTTTGCCGCACCGAACACATGTTCTTTTTCGAGGGACGGCTGGCGCATGTTCAGAAGATGATCCTGGCCACAACTATTGAGGATCGGATTGCCGCGCTCGAGTGCCTGCTGCCCATGCAGCGGGAAGACTTCGAAGGGCTGTTCCGGCAGATGTCGCCGCTTCCCGTAACCATCCGTCTCCTCGACCCCCCGCTGCACGAATTTCTGCCATCCGTGGAGGAGATCGAGGCAGAAATTGCGACCGCCCGCCGGGATGAGAACTGGCAAGCCTCGCTCGATCTCGATGCCATGCGCGACCGGGTCAAAGCTCTCACCGAAACCAACCCTATGATGGGCCACCGCGGCTGCCGTTTGAGTCTCACCTATCCGGAGATATTGGCAATGCAGGTGCGCGCTATTCTGGAGGCTGCGGCCAACGTGATCGAAGAGGGGTTCAGCCCGGCTCCTGAGATCATGGTTCCCCTGGTTTCTTCCGAGCCGGAGATGCGGGTGCTGGCGGCTATGATCCACAGAACCGCCGCAGAGGTGCTGGCTGAGCGCGGCCAGGAGGTGCGGTACAAGGTGGGCACCATGATCGAGCTGCCTCGCGCTTGCCTGTGCGCCGGCCAGATTGCCAGGCATGTCAGCTTCATCTCCTTCGGCACCAACGACCTGACGCAGATGACCTATGGTTTTTCTCGCGACGACTCGCGCAGCTATCTCGATCACTATCTGGAGCATGGCATTCTGAAGTCGGATCCTTTTGTGACCATTGATCAGGAGGGCGTTGGCCAACTGATCCGGATGGCCATCGAGCGCGTGCGGGCCGTCAATCCCAGCATCAAGATCGGCGTCTGCGGCGAGCACGGAGGCGATCCGGAATCGATCCGCTTCTTTGCCTCGATCGGTGTGGACTATGTTTCCTGTTCGCCGGCCCGTCTTCCCATCGCCCAACTCGCCACGGCACAGATCCCCCATCAGCTGCGCTATGCGGCCTAGAGCATTTTCACTTCTGGTGTATACAGAGCAACCACTCCCGACGTGGCTTTTCCTTTAGAAAAGCCGCACTTCGCGGCGCTCGACTGTGCGGAGTAGAAGTGAAAATGCTCTAAACGGCCGTCTGCTCCAACTTAGTGGAGAAAAAGGAAGCGTTCTGCGCGCCCGCGTCCGCTTCCCGTGAAAACGAGATCATGTGGTGCGCGACCAAGCCTACGTGAATCACCGTCTCGATATCTCCGCTCTTCAGCGCGGGCGCCGCCATTCGCCAGAAAATCGTACGGTAGTCGCTGGTTATGCCCACCTTCACGATGAGTTTGGCCAGGGTGCTGACTCCCGTCCACACATTGCGCAAACTCAGTTTTCCAGTTGGCGGAATCTCGATCCTATGCGGGTAGGTGTGTTTCTGGTTGTATTCGAACCGGCGGTAGATGGCCTCTGGTGCAAAGACGGTGTGAAATGTGCGCCTCCACATAGCGACCACGTCATCGTATGGCAGCTTGAAGTCAACATTCGACTCACGTCCTTGCTGCTCGATCAATCTTCCCTCGGCCTGGAGCCGCCGGTGCAAAGGCGTACGCGGCAAAGCTTGCAACAAATTGATCGTGAGCACTGGAATTTTCGAGGCTTCCACAAATTCCAGGATGCGATCGGGGGTGTCGTACGTGTCCGTGTCAAGCCCCATGATCATCCCCGAGACTACCTCCATTCCGTAGCTATTCAAAGTCCGCACAGCTTCGAGGATGGGCATTTCATTGTTCTGGTCTTTGGCCATCGCCTTCAGGGCCATTGGGTCTGGGGTCTCGATTCCACAAAAGACGGTCCAGAATGACGCCTCGCGCATCATCTCCAGCAGGTCTGGCGACTTGATGATGTTCAAAGTAGCTTCGCACGCAAATTCCACCGGATAGTGCTTGCGCTTCTGCCATTCGATTAAGTAGGGCAGCAACTCCTTCGCTGCTTTGCGATTCCCCACAAAATTGTCGTCCACGAAATAAACGGCGCCTACGCAGCCACTCTCTACAATTGCGTCCAATTCACTCAGCAATTGCTGCGCTGTCTTCAGGCGCGGATTCTGCCCATAAAGTTCAGGGATATCGCAGAACTCGCATCGGTACGGACATCCGCTCGAAAACTGCACGTTGGCCAGGAAGTATTGGGACATCCCCGCCATTTTGTATGCAGGGGTAGGAAACCGGGTCATCGGCAATCGTTCCCCGGTTGTCAACCGTAGTTGCGCGGGCGGCCTGTCCCGGTTCTGAGCGAGTGCTGTCAACAGTTCGTCGGTTGCATCGCCCAGTTCGCCCAAATGAAGGTAATCAAAATCGGGATAATATTCCGGGCAGCCCGACACGGAAGGGCCCCCTAACACCGTCACCTTCCCGCATTCGTGGGCTCGCCGGTTAATGTCATTGATTTGCTTACGCTGAATGTGCATCCCACTGACCATCACTGCATCGGCCCAGCGGAAATCGCGTTCTTTCGCCGGCCGCACATTCTCGTCAATGAACCTTACCTCCCAATGCTTTGGGATATAGGCAGCAATCAATAGCAGCCCCTGCGGGGGCATAAATGCCTTCACTCCCAGCAGCGGATATGCATTATCAAACGTGCCGAATGACTTTGTGTAGCGGGGAAAAACGCACAGAATCCGGCGTGAAATCGCATGTACAGGGGAATCGGGTGGCCAGTCCCCCGGCTGAGCTTTCCTCGTTTGTTCAAACCTTACAATCGGCTGCATGCTTGATTCCCTTTTCTTCGGCCGGCTACATATCCAGGACGCTCTACTGCCGTACAGCTATCCTGCCACATCTGGAACCCCTTTCCGGTTCCCTCGGTGAGAAATCCGCGGATGGCCGGCAGCATTGACATAATAGATAGTGCTCAGGTAAACCACACTGTGCGTATCGCATCGAAGGCGAAGAGAGGCCTCTAGAGCAGTTTCGCAATGACTGTGGTCTGATAAAGATCGCGAGGAGTAGTTTTCCTTAAGAGAAAACCACGAAAAGGCCTATCGCTTTCGGTCTTCACCCATTGCGAAACTGCTCTAACGCGGAGGGCCACAAATGCTATTCCGGGATCGAGTGGATGCCGGCAGGCAATTGAGTTCCGTGCTTCATCCATTTGCAGGCCGAGTCGATGTTCTTGTGCTTGCCTTACCCCGAGGCGGCGTTCTGGTCGGTTTCGAGGTCGCCCGTGCTCTCCGGTGCCCCCTCGACGTCTTCGTGGTTCGGAAACTTGGAGTGCCCGATCAGACAGAATTTGCCATGGGAGCCATCGCTTCGGGCGGGATACGCCTGGTAAACTCCGATGTCGTCCGCGATCTCCACATCTCTTCGCGGCAAGTGGAGGAGACGATTCTCTACGAGCAACGAGAACTCGAGCGCCGCGAGGATCTGTATCGAGGAGGCCGAAGGCCGCCTGAAGTCCGAGGCCACGTTGTCATTCTGGTGGATGACGGAGTGGCCACGGGATCAACTATGCGCGTTGCCATCGCCGGCCTCCGTCAGCAGGATCCCAAGCAAATCATCGTGGCAGTCCCGATCGCTGCCAAGTCTGTTGGCCAGAAGCTCAAGGACGAAGCCGACCGTGTTATCTGTCTCGCTACTCCGGCCGATTTGTATTCTGTGGGTGAGTGGTATCAAAACTTCTCCCAAATCACCGATCAGGAAGTCCGGGACTTACTATCTCAGGCGATGAAACCCACAGAACAGCCGCTCGCGTGAAACCGTGGACCTGACCTCGGGACCAGGAGCTCCCAGCAGGCTGCGGAAAGCTCGCTCTCGGGTAGGTCAGGGCTTTAAGAGCGTGAGTGAGAACCCACCATTCACCGATTTAGTCCCGGAGGGACGGCTGAGAGTAGCCCAGGACGCAGTCCCATAAGCGTTAACCTACTTGGGGATGTTTTTCGTCAAAACTCCCACAAAAACGTCATCCTGAGAGTTTGTGACTTTATTGGTTTCACATGAAAATTGGTGCTGAAAATAAAAGGCTTAGCTGCGTCAAAAACGTGAAAAAGCCAATAAAATCACAGCCTCTGAGCGGAGCGCCTCACAGATTTATCGGGTGACACAGCGCTGGTGGCGCGGAGTCGAAGGACCCCGACGGTGCTTATCTTACCCATGCAGCTCGGAGCTTTTCAACCACCGAGGCCCGCTCCTGGCCGACCCACCACGGTCTTTCCCTGGGGCCGAGAACAAGAACTGCTGGCATCTTGCTATGCCCCGGCGGCTCCATCTACCTTCTCGGCAGCCACACAGGCACGCTTTACATTGGCGTCACCAGCAACCTGTATCTCCGCGTCATGCAACATAAGGAGGGGCAAGTTGGAAGGTTTCACTGCGGCCTACGGCTGCAAGCGCCTGCTCTACCTTGAAGGTTACCAAGACATGCGCACAGCCATCGCTCCGGGAAAAACAGTGCATGAAGAGATGTATCCGTGACCATCAAGTGCGTACCGCAGCAAGATCCTGTTCTCGGGCATCGGTGGTCGAAAAACTCCGAACAGCATGGGTAAGATAAGCACCCTCGGGGTCCTTCGACTCCGCGCCACCAAGCGCTGCGTCACCCGATAAATCTGTGAGGCGCTCCGCTCAGAGGCTGTGATTTTATTGGCTTTTTCACGTTTTTGACGCAGCTAAGCCTTTTATTTTCAGCACCAATTTTCATGTGAAACCAATAAAGTCACAAACTCTCAGGATGACGTTTTTGTGGGAGTTTTGACGAAAAGCATCCCAAGTAGGTTAACGCTTATGGGACGCAGTCCTGGGAAGAAATTCGAGAGACGGACCAGTCCCGCAGAGCCTGCCCTGAGCTTGTCGAACAGGGACGGCTGAAAATTACCCAGGATGCAGTCCTGGGTACAACATGGTTAACTTTCAGCCGTCCCTTGCGGGACTTTTCGTCGTTAGGTGCATGGTTCCCAGGACTGCGTCCTGGGCTACTCTACCGCCCTCCGGGACTAAATCGGCGGATAGCGGGTTCTCACACACGCTCTAAAGCCCTGACCTACCCGAGAGCGACTTTTTCCGCAGCCTGTTTAGCCGCTGTGGGAATCGTTCCCCGGCAAACCAACCCGACACAACTGCGTCACGCACTAGACCTGGATGAATCCACGCTTCATAGCTATGGTCACGGCGTGGGTACGATCATTGGCGCCCAGCTTGGAAAGGATGCTCTTTAGATGGTATTTGACAGTGGCCTCTGAGATATCGAGCTGGGACGCAATGATCTTATTGGAATTTCCTTTTGCGACTCTGGTCAAAACGTCGATCTCGCGCTCCGTGAGCGCTTCTTCGATAGCATGCTCAGCAAGTTCCGCGGCAACCTCTGGTGGAATGCGCCGCCGGCCGGCATGGACAGTTCGAATCGTTTCCACCAGTTCCTTGCGCAGCATATTCTTCAAAAGGTATCCGCAGGCCCCGGCTTTGAAAGCGCGCAGAGCCTGAGCATCGCCCTGAAAGGTTGTCAATACGACGATGCGGGCGCTGGAGAATTCGCGGCGGATGGCAATGATCGCATCAATGCCGTTCATCTCCGGCATTTGCAGGTCCATCAATGTGACATCCGGGCGATGTAATCGGAAGCCTTCGATAGCCTCCTGTCCGTTCGTAGCTTCGCCCACCAGGACCATGTCCTCCTGGCGTTCGATGACCGCTGCAATCCCTTCCCGCAGCAGGGGATGGTCATCCACCGTGAATATCCGGATCTTGTTTTCGACCTCCATTGCAATCACTTCCCTCCGCTCACGGCGCGCTTGATCCATCTCCAGCGCGGCGTCTTCGCGTCCCGTTGATACGCAACTTGGGAAGGTATGATCAACTCCACCTCTGTTCCGGCACCACGATTGCTCCAGATATTTAAATGGCCGCCGATATTTTGCGCCCGCTCACGCATCCCGGACATGCCCCAATGCCCTGCCAGCCCCCGCTCCAGAATCCTCTGGTCGATGCCATCGCCATCGTCGCGAATGCTCAGTCGCACTCTGGCGGAATCATAAGTTATCTCGGCTTCGATTCTCAATGCGTTGGAGTGCGCGAATGCATTCACCAGCGCTTCTCGCCCGATGCGGTAAGCTTCGTCGACGTACCACTGGATCCATTGGGTGCGGAGTACCGAAAATGGCCATACTGAATCGGGCCGCGTCGTTCTGCGCCAGATCTTCCCCACAGGAGGCAATGGCCCGTGACAGATCCTCTGCTTGCGTCCCTTCCGCGCGAAGTTTCGAGACGCGCTCGCGACCCTCCAACAGCACCTCATCGGCGCGTTCCAGAACACTCTCCATCTTGCCGCGGACCGGCAGGTTATCCGGGATCTGCTCCATCACTGCCTGGAAGCGCAGCATCAAGCCCTGAAACCCCTGCAGCAGCGTGTCGTGTAACTCGCGTGCAATGCGAATCCGTTCATCGACGCGCGCCTCAAGCGCCATGTCGAATTGCTGCTCAAGCTGCTTCAGCCGGAGTTGATAGATGGACCACAAGAGCAAGAGGAATACCAGCACGCAAAGGCCACGGAACAAGGATGTCTGATACCAGGCCGGCAAGATCTCAATGCGGAGTCTCACCCCCGGCTCGTCCCACTTCCCGCGACTGGTTGCGCCCTGTGCAGCAAAAATGTAAGTGCCCGCCGGTAGCGTGGTGTAGTTGGCGGTGCGCTGATCGCTCCCTACTTCGTGCCAGCGACCGTCGAGTCCATCGAGCCGGTAGCGATAGCGATTGGTCTCTGCATTGAAATAACTCAACGCTGAAAATTCAATCGAAAAGATATCCTGAAGGTGCGAAAGTGTGATGGCATCCGTGTAAGTAATAGACTGCTTGAGCGGTGACTCGGAACCGATAGGAACCGGGTTCCCCGACAGCCGGAAGTCAGTCAATACGGTCTTCGGGACAAAGGAACTTTTTACAATCCGGCTGGGATAGAAGGCCGTGGCGCCGCTGAAACCACCGAAGAACATCTCCCCGCTTGGGCTCTCATAGCATGCTCCCCAGCCCGTCAGGTCGGGCCCTGGAAGTCCGTCGGCGGCGGAAAAGTTCTGGAATCTCTCGGACTGAACATCGAAGCTCGACAAACCATTGTTGGTCCCCATCCAAAGCAGGCCCCTTTTGTCTTCCAAAATGCAGCTCACCACGTTGCCTGCGAGACCGTCCGGCTCCTGGTAGGTGTTAAATGTCCTTGTGCTGGGGTCAAATTTGTCCAAACCGTTCTGCGTGCCAATCCACATATTGCCCCAGCGATCGAAGTGAACCGAGTTCACGCGGTTATCGCTTAGGGAGCGAGGGTCGTCTGGGTCGTGCTCGTAGACCGTAAACTGTCCTGTCCGGGGATCGAAGCGATGTAGCCCTGACTGCGCTCCGAGCCACAGAATTCCCTTGCTGTCTTCCTCGATCACCTGGTACTGGATCGTATTTTGGTTTTCGGGCGTGTACGTAATAAAGTTCCCTGTCGCACGATCGAAACGGCTGACGCCGCCGTAGGTTGCTGCCCATAGGGTCCCCTGGTGGTCGAATATCAGCTGCATGATCGGATTCCTGGCAAGATTTGTCGGCTTGCGGTTGCGCACATAGGGACTAAGCTTGCCTGTTTCCGGGTCTAACCGCTCTAACCCCTGGTGAAAGGTGCCTGAAAAGAGAACTCCCGAGCGGTCTTCGAGAATGGAAAGTATCTCGTTGCCAACGCCCGATCCGGCCGGTACGGTGTTTTTCCCAGCACGCCGATCGATGCGGTTGAGCCCTCCCATCGATCCAATCCAGAGAATGCCATTGCGATCTTCATAGATGGAAGTGACCAGACTGTTGACCAGACTTCCGCGCTGATACGTAAAATTCTCAAACGACTCTGGCCTTTCAGCAAAAAAGTTCGGCTCGGTCACCTGAAAGCATGTCCAAATATTTCCCTCTTTGTCCTGATATATCGAAATGACGTTGTTTGATTCCAGGCTCTCGTTGTCCAGAGGGTGGTTGTGATAGCTAACAATCCGCTTATGTTCTCGATCGAGCTTAAGTATTCCGGCTGACGAACTGAGCCACATGGTACCGCCCTGCGATTCGAGCATTGCGGAGATGTTGACCGGAGATCGTATCCCACTGGGTTTCTCGATGGAATGACAAGTGACGCGATTGGTTTTTAAATTCAAGCTCGCTAAAGCGCAGGATGAATCGTTGAAGGTGATCATCCAGAAAACGCCGAACTTATCTTCGTGGAATTGGCTAATCTCCGATCGAATCGGGGCGTGCCGGATCACCTTTCCTGTCTTGCGATCGAATTCGTCTAATCCGCCGCCACTCGCTACCCAGAATCGTCCAGTCCGATCCTCCCCTGCGAAGTTTATGCGGTTCCCACCGATGCTTGTGGGGTCCGCAGGATCATGAGAATATCGGGTGGCTTGACGCGTAGCGGGATCAAACCGGTAAAGTCCTCTGGCCGTTGCCAACCACAGGATTCCGGCGTGATCCTCATTAATCCGTTCGATAGGGGTGGGGAGACGGCCAGGAACCTGTGCGTCGATGCGAAAGTGAGCAAAGGTTTCGGTGGCCGGTTCAAACTTATCGAGAAATCGATCGCAGCCAATCCATAGCGTCCCGGAATGATCGACAAAGAGGCTGCGAATATATACGCAGCTCAGGCTATCTGAGCGACCGGATTCGTGCTTGAATACTTTCGATCGATAGCCGTCATATCGATTCAGTCCATACTGAGTTCCAAGCCATATAAAACCCAGATTGTCCTGTACCACCCAGGCAACCCTGGTTTGCGATAACCCGGCGTTTCCAGAAAGCCGCCTGAACCGAATATCCTGTCCATCGACCACGGGTAACTTAATCGGCAGAGAGTCGATCCCCGCATCTGCTAAGCTGCCGCCTTCGTTTCTCGCGGAAGTCCCGGGCTCCGCCATGGCAGCGGATGCTGGATAAGAGGATAGCGTAACCGCGCAGAAGATCACGCCACACAAAAGAAAACGCCAGCTATAGCGCCTTGAATAATGGATGAGCCGTCTTCGCCGTCGAGTCCAGGTCACTCGCACCTCTACTTAAGGCCTATTAGCTCACCCGATCCTGCGCCAAAGCAGCACGCGGCCGCCGATTACCGCTGCAATCCCTTTCCGCAGCAGAGGATGTGAGATCCGGATCTTCACGTATCCCTCGGCTGAAGCAGGAAACACTCTCCTAAAGGATAGTCCAGCGCCACCCGATCGGGATTGTCCAGCCCCACTAAACGGGGTACGCTCTGACTGTGCAACGACTGTTCTATATGTTTCCGCTGGGAGCGCCCGGCGTTGCGCTGTTCGTTCTGCGGGTCTGTGTGGCCGCAACGCTCCTGGTAGACGGAACAGCTCACTGGACTCGCGTGACTTCGCTTTGGATGCTCATCCCCATTGCCCTGACTGCCATATGCCTATGCCTCGGGCTTCTGACGCCCTATTGCGCATCTCTTTCTTGTCTCATAGAGTTCTGCACCCTTACCCTCGCCGGGAGACAGGATATGTTTCGCCTCGTCATCTCCATCCTGACAAGTGCGGCTCTGGCCATGTTAGGACCTGGAGCGTACTCGGTGGATAGTCGTATTTTCGGCAGGCGGCTTCTGAACGTACCTCTCCGCCAACGTCCCAATCCTGACTGATTACCTCCAGACCCGCTGAGTCGGCGACTGGATTTCTCCTACCCTAAATGACCGGTTGATCTAACTCGAAATAGGGTTTTGCGCCGGCGAAGGGACGCGCATGATGGGTTTCGAAGCAGAGACTCATGACAGACGTGTCCGTATTCCAAAGCCACACGGGGCAACATCAACGTCGTGATCAACCTGGTCCAGGTCGGAGCGGTCACGGTTTAGCGATTTGCATTGGAGATGTTATGGCAACCCAGCAACGTCAGGAACCTTTCGTCCAAGTGCCTGCCGGCGTCTTTGCGCCGATGCAGCGCTTAACGAGTGCACTCGTTACCGGACCGACGTATGAGCCGCCGGACCAGGAACGGGAAGAAGATGGGCAGGACCTTGTGAGCCGTTTGCAGCAATGGATATGTGAACTTCTCATCAAGAATCAGCAGCTCAGAATGTCATTACAGTCAGCCACGGCGCTGGAGCCGGAAGATCAGGACAGCCGCAACTTATAGAAGAGTGGAAGTGTCTTTCTTCAGCCTCACTTCCCGACCAACCATTACACCGAAGGAGAGCCAGTTAATGAACTCGATCAGGATGTCCGAAGAAATCGACCATCAACGCCGCCGATTTTTGGGCAATGCGGCCATGGCGATTACCGCCGCCCAATTCGGAATGCTAAGTTCCGCGAAGGCCGAAGCCCCGAGTGAAACAGCTACAGAAATCCCCCCGGTAAAGCCGGGGACAAACACGTCATTCAGCTCAATGAAGCAGATCGACGCCGGTCTGCTTAATATTGGATACGCCGAAGCTGGCCCCGCCGATGGTCCGGCAGTCATTCTTCTCCATGGCTGGCCCTACGACATCTACAGCTTTGTCGACGCCACACCGGTGCTTGCAGCGGCGGGCTACCACGTCATCGTCCCCTATCTGCGCGGCTATGGCACCACCAGCTTTCTCTCCAGCGCAACCATGCGCAACGCCCAGCAGTCGGCCGTTGGCCTCGACATCATCGCTCTCATGGATGCACTCAAAATTCAGAAAGCCACCGTCGCCGGCTTTGACTGGGGCGCGCGCACAGCGGACGTCATGGCAGTACTATGGCCGGAACGCTGCAAGGCAATCGTTTCCGTCAGCGGCTATCTGATCAGCAGCCCTGCGGGCAACCAGACACCGTGGCCGCCCCAGGCTGCATTCGCATTTTGGTACCAGTACTATTTCGCCACTGAAGTCGGCAAGGCCGGCTATGCGAAATACCTCGACGAGTTCAATAAGTTCATCTGGCACCAGGCTTCGCCGAAGTGGAATTTCGACGATGCCACGTACAACCGCACAGCAGCTTCCTTCAACAACCCGGACCATGTTGACATCGTGATGCACGATTATCGCTGGCGGCTCGGCCTAGCGGATGGTGAGCGGAAATATGACGACCTCGAAAAGCGGCTGGCCGCGCTTCCTGTCGTCACCGTGCCGGCCATCACCATGGAAGGCGACTCCAACGGGGCAATCCACGCGCCCAGCACAGCCTATCGCAACAAGTTCTCCGGCAAGTATGACTACCGGCTCATCACCGGCGGCGTCGGCCACAACATTCCGCAGGAAGCCCCGCAGGCCTTTGCCCAGGCTGTGGTCGATGTCGACGGCTTTTGATCGTCGTTAACCCGCGCGGCCCTGCGGACGGACATACCGTGCGCAGGGCCGGGTACCTTTCCGGTCCCAAAAAAGAGAATCCGTGATGCACAGCATCTCATGTGCTTAGCCGCCGGCTTGCCGCAATCCGCTTCCCCCGGTGTTTTACTTTATCCCGATGACCATGGAGTCGGGACCGACCAGGTGCTCCACCCGTGTTTCGCGGAATCCCGCTTCCTTCATCCATCCCATGCAGTCGCTCCCGGTATAGTCAAAGCCGCCCGGGGTTTCGATCAGCATATTCAAGCTCGCCAGCAACCCAAAGGCATTGGTGGAGCGAGCGTCGTCGATAATGGTCTCGTACACGATGTAGGCTCCCCCCGGGGGCAATGCCTCCCAGGCTTTGCGGATCAGCATGCGCTTTATTTCCAGGTCCCAGTCATGCAAGATGTGGCCCATCATGACCACATCCGCTTTGGGTAATGGTTGCTCAAAGAAGCTTCCGAGGGAAAATTTCACCCGGTCCGCGAGCCCGTTGGCTGCGACGTATTCCTCAAAACACGGGCCGACGGCCGGCAGATCGAAGCCAGTTCCCACGATATGCGGATTAGCCAGGGCCACCTGGGTGATCAAGTCGCCCTGGGCGGTGCCGGCATCCACCGCAGTGCGGTAACGGTCAAAGGGGAACTGGCGGGCGATGGCCATGTTTCCGCCATGGCTTATGCCCGTCATGGCCCCCAAGAACTGCTTCAAACGCGCCGGATCGGCATAAAGGGCCACGAAGGGGTCGGAGCCGCCGTCCTTGGTTTCGTTTTGCGGCAGACCGGTGCGCAACGCCGTCGTGAGGTGGCCCCAGAACGGGTAGAGGCGGTGATTCGCCATTTCCAGAATGCCGCCGATGTAAGACGGCTTGCGATTGTCGAGGTAGAAATCCGTCGACGGCGTATTGGCGTACTTGCCATCATGACGCTGGAGAAATTCAAGCGCCACCAGTGCATCGAGGAAATCGCGTGCTGAGCGCGGGTGGAGGCCGAGTCGCCCCCGCAGCGTTTCAAGATCCTGCGGGTGTTCGGCGAGTTCCGTAAATAGTCCCATCTCCACGGCGCTCAACAGCGCTTTGGAGGCCCAGAAGCCCATACCCACCTGCATTATCTGGCCCGGCTGTGGTTCGGTCATAGGTGTTGCCCCTTCCAGCGGCGAAAGTCATATGAAGTAATTGTGTTTCTGGATTCTACGCCGCAAGGGATCTGAGCGGCCTATGGAAGGGTGAGGACCTCCAGGATAGGCATAACAGGATAGGCATAAAAAGGGGGCGGTTAATGCTCCAGACAGCTATGGTTGTAGGGGGAGAGCCGGATGGCAGGAATTAGCTTGGCACTTCATTCCAGCTCTCAACCATCTCCAAAACAAACAGAGCGGCGAGTTGACCTTGTGCGTTGAGAAGGACAAGGTGCTCACCATGAATTTCGGCGGTCGACGCAATGACTGTTCGCATCGAAAGTTCGGGCGGTTTGAATCGTAACAGATATGTTTTGCTAGACATGACCCATGGCGTTGAAGCTCTGATAAGCCTGCTCAAAGCTATTAGAGTCCGGTCTGTTTTCCAATCCCCCGTAGCGGGTCACGGATGCGCCATATTGCGCCGCGAGGGTACCTGATTTGGATCGGCTCCGGACAGGCTTGTTTCCCTCGGGTCGATTCTCCGCCATTGCATCAGGGCGATCGGAATCCATATTTGGAGTAGTGATTCTTTTGTCTTAGTTGGACAGGACGGTTTTGTGTCGTTGCGCTCCGCGCCAATGGGCGGGTGGAACGCCTTCCCAGGTGCGGAAGGCGCGGACGAAAGAACTCGCATCTTCGTAGCCGAGCAGGTAGGCGGTCTCATTCAGTTCCAGCAGTGAATTGTTGAGGTAGTGGCGGGCCAGCTGATGGCGGGCTTCTTCGAGGACTTGCTGGAAACTGTAGCCTGCGTCCCGCAGGCGGCGCTGCAGGGTGCGGGAGCTGATGTGGAGTTCGCGGGCAATCTCCTCGATTTTGGGCCGCTGGGCGGCAAGTTTGCGTTGGATTGCAGAGCGGACGCGTTCGGGAAAGGTCTCCTGATCTTTGCGCTGTTTTAGTTCCTGATCGAATTGCGGGGCGAGCATGGCCAGGAGCTCTGCATTACGGGTCACGAAGGGCAAGGCAGCATCGGACGCACGGAAGATCATGGCGTTGCGTGCAGCGCCGAAGACGATGGGGCAACCAAAGTGGCGGTGGAGAATCTTTTCGTACGCCGGGGGACGCACGAATTCAAGACGCGCCATTCTATATGCAGGAGACGCCAGCGATGCGCCGTACCACCTTTCGGGGTGCAATCCATTCCTTTCCCTGATTTTCAGGTTTCGAGAATCGACACCTGGCGCATGCTTGCTTTGCCATGTTTGGAAGGCTCGATGCGCAGCGTCTTCAATTCCCACGGAGTCAAAGGGATGTCAACGCTTAACGGAAGCAGCGAAGATTCAACGTGCGCGACGGTTTGTCTTCCTGAGCGCTCCTGGATCCGAAGGATCATCGCGGTTGAAGAGTCTTCGGCTTGTTTGATGGCAAGAATCGAAACCGTATTCGGAGCGATCTCCAGGAAAGACTTATCCCAGCCTTCGCTTCCCCCGTGTCTTGAATCCATGACATACTCTGCCGGCGACTGCAGCTCATTTGCGAGCTGGTCCAGATGGAGATCAGGACAAGCGCCAGGGCGCCCGACAAGCCAGAAGATTCGCTCCTGGCGTCCCTGGTCCTGCCACGTATCCAAGCTGTCCGGGTCGACCGGGCTTGGATTGTGCCTCGCATAGGGCGCGGAACGGATCAGGATGGTCCGCAACAGACCGTCCAGGCAATCGTAGCTATAGGTCGAATTGTTCAAGAGCGCGACTGTGTAATCGTCGCTGTTCTGTTTACCCCCGCTGTGTTTACCTTGGATGGCCACCCAATCCTGGTAGGGCTCTTCGTTTCCGTTGGTGGGTTTTTCGGTAATGGCGCCGGGCACCGCGGCGAAGACTTTTGTACCGGTGAGTGCAGTTGGAATTTCGAGTTTCAAGATCTGTTCATGCTGCTGCCAATGGATGACAAAGTGCAGCTTGACGATGTCCGATCCGGGAAAGGTGGAGATGTCGACGGCAATTTCCGATTGCTGCCAACGGAGCTTCTGGCGCGTAACTCTGAGCACGGGTCCATCTTCGACTACTTTCGATGAGACCAGCTCGGGACGGCCCATCTCCTGCCGGAATTGATCGATTCCATGGGACCACGTATCACTGGAATCGGCGATCACGACTAACCCAATCTGTGACGCAAGCAGCTCAATGCCATTCGACGTTTTAAGTGAAGAAATGCCAAATGCTTGTTCCGACACCGTGATGGAAGAGCCGTATGCCGGCGAGGGCGGGGCTGCGTCAAAGCCTTCAGAGAACACGCGATATCCAAAGGCAGGAAGGTCGACCCACGCAGCCAAACGGGTGTAGAAGGTGGTCATGCTCTCCGAGGGGCGCACCTGGACCGGGATCCTGCTGCCATCCTGCGCTTTCAGGTAGGTAATCGGCGACTCTCGTCGCCCGGGAATATATTGCAGATACGCCTTACGCGGCCAGGGCATGGTGTTGAACGCGAAGACCAGGCCGCCTTCCGCCGCGTCGGTATTGACCCGCCTGGCTATCGATTGCAACGCTTCTATTTTGGCAGCCGTGGCTGTTTGACAAGCGGCGCCCAACCCGTCACGCGCATCCTCATAGTCCGAGTACAAGGCCGTGCCCGCAAGCAGGTCGTGAAACTGGTTGAATAGAATATTCCACCATGCATCGCTCAACGCGACTTGGGGATATTCGCGTCCGAGCGTGGCACAGGTTAACCAGGAAAGGCTCTCGACCTGTACCATGGCGCGCTCCGCCCGGCGGTTCTGATATTTTTCCTCTCCACAGGCCGAATAGCAACCACGGGAATGGTGTTGCAAATCTCCAGTGATGACGGGGAGATTTGCCATGGCAGGCGAGGCCTCGACAGCCTTAAAGAATTCACCGGTGGTGCTCCAGCGAAGTTCCGGCAAGGTAGTGTCGTTGCGCATCTGCAGTACCTGCTGGATCTGCGCCCTGGTCACGGCGCCGCCGTGATCACCTACGCCGAGAAACAAAGCTCCATCGGAAAATCCCGAGGCAAAACTATGCGGCGCGACGGTTGGGATGCGCGCAGCGGGACTGTCGTAGGAGCCAAGGATGCGCAACGTGAGCACGCGCGAGCCATCTGGCCCCTGCCACCAGAAGAGCAATGGCAACCTCTTGCCGGGGTCCTGCTCCTGGTCCTGAGGCCGCATAAAAACGTAGTAGTGGTAGCCCGATTGTTTCAGGAGGGTAGGCAGGCCGGCGGCGTGGCCGAAGGAGTCCGGATTGAAACCGATCGTTACATCGACGCCCAGGGCCTGTTTGCAGTAGGCCTTTCCATAGAGGGCGTGACGGGCAAAACTCTCGGTTGCCGGAATGTTGCAGTCGGGCTCAACCGGCCAGCCGCCCACGACTTCCCATCTACCCTCGCGAATACGGCGCAGAATTTCCTGAAACATAGCCGGATCGGATTTCTGTATCCAGCGATAGTGCATAGAGGAGGAATGACAATAGCGAAAGCCCGGTGTCTCATTGATTCTGTCGAGCGCGCTACGAGCAGTCGTCAACACCAGGTTAGAGCTGTCTCTCCAGGGCCACAACCAGGCAGCATCCACATGCGAATAGCCAATGATGTGCAGGATTTTGCGCGATGGCTGGCCCGGCACGCTCTGGCCAAAGATTGCCGGACCGGCCAGCGTCCCCATTGCGGCAGCGGCGCCGGTCACAAATTTTCTTCGAGTTATTTGCTTCGCGTCCATTGTTCCTTTCGCCAACGAAAAAGAGCGCCATACCGTGAGGCATCGCGCTCTTTCGTTCCCTTCGTGGAGGTTAGCTGAAGAGTCGATCGTTGTTGGACTGCACGTCGTCCCACATCGGTGTCGGCTCGAAGTATCCCGTGCCAGGCTTCAGGTGTTTCTTGCACTCGTCATCGTTCAGCGTAACCCCCAGGCCCGGAGTATCCGGAACCTTGATGTAGCCCTGTTGGATGATGGGCTTCTCCGGCCCGTTCACCAGATCCTGCCACCACGGCACATCGAGGGAATGGTTTTCCAGGGCCAGGAAGTTGCGCGTCGCGGCCGCACAGTGTACGTTCGCCATGCAGCTTACCGGAGTTCCGGCAAAGTGCATCGCCATCGGCACGCCATAGCCAAAAGCCATGTCGCCTATCTTGTGTGTCCGTAGAATGCCGCCAGAGGTCGCAAGATCCGGATGGATCTTATCCACCGCGTGAACGCTGCACAGCTTTTCGAAGTCCGCTACCTCGTAAATGTCCTCGCCGGCAATCGTCGGCGTGGGGCTGGCATCGGTGATCTCTTTCAGCAGATCCGTGTAGTACCACGGAATCACGTCTTCGATCCATTCCAGGTTGTACTTCTCGTACGCCTTGCCCAGCTTGATCACCGACTTCACCCCGATATGGCCCAGGTGATCCATCGACAAAGGCATGTCATAGCCGATGTTTTCCCGCACTGCCGCAACATATTCGCAAAGCCGGTCGATGCCCTTATCGGTCACCTCCGTCGCCATGAACGGATGGGGCTGCTCACGCAGTTCCCACTTGCTCTGGCCCGCAGGTTCCATCACCATCCCCGGCATTCCCTCGAGTACGTTGATGCCCAGGTCCATCTTCATCCAGGTAAGGCCCATCGCTATCCGTTCCTTGGCCCGTCTGCCGTACTCTTTCGGATCTTCCGACTCCGTCGTATCGGCATAAATGCGGATCTTATCCCGCCACTGGCCGCCCAGCATCTGGTAAACCGGACAGTTGTAGACCTTGACCGCAATGTCCCAGAGCGCCATCTCGATCGCGCACACACCGCCGCCCTGCCGGGAGATGCCGCCAAACTGCTGAATCTTCTGAAATAGGAAGTCGATCTTCAAAGGGTTCTCGCCACCAGCCGGCTCTTGAGCAGCATCGCGTATTAATACCCGGCGCCATCGCGCACTTCACCCAGTCCGTAGATCCCCTGGTTGGTATCGATGCGGATGACGGGGCATGGGCTGGGCCCCGGCTTGACTATGATGGCATGGCGCATATCGGTGATTTTCAGCATCGAGGGGGTGGAGTTCAAGTTGACGTTCTTCACCGCCGGCTCGGCCGCGTCCGCGGCCTTTTCCAGGCTGTAACGGCTCAGTAGACTGCCGCCCACGACGGCCATCCCAGACTTGAGGACACCACGGCGATTGAATTTCAATTTAGAAAAATCTGACATTCTTAACGTTCCCCCCTTAAATACGCTTTCGTACTCAATCTTCTTGTGGGCTACCGGCAAATACCCGGCTGCAGCCATAGTATCCCCACCATGTCTCCCTGGGCAGTAAGGTGTGCGGAGCGATGAGCCAGCCAGACGGGTTTTGGAAGGGAGACTGCTGGCGAAGGCGAATTTTTCGAGGATCCGCACCGTGAAATCTTCGCGCTTGGAGGTGCAGACGGAAGAGTTGCCGGCCCGAGGCCTGGAGGCTCTGCAACACCGCATGGACACCGGGATAGACGGAGTTCTCTTGCCAGCCGGTGGCGTCGTAACACAAGCTGTAGTCGTGCAGGAGAGCGGCGCGGCGAGGCTCGTCGGCGTCTGGCATGAGGCGGCGTAGGGTCCACGAAACTCCTCTGAAAGTGCCATCTTCCTGTCCACGAAACTCCGCCTCAAGATCCTGTTGCAGACTTGTAACCGTCGCCGTCCGCTCTCGACGAGTTTCGATACGGCTATTGGGACGGAACTAACTTGATTTTTTTAAGAAAGATTGCAGGAGTTTTGGCCCCGCTATCGTTGCCGTCGCAGCAGGCCTAAGGTAGGCCAAGTTGTCGGTGGCCCCGATGCTTAGAGTCGAAGTCACTCAAACCCTCGTTTTTCAAGCATTTTGTGATACAGGCCCGGCTTCTCAACGAGGTGATTCTTCTTAGGCGGCAATCCAACCATAGTTGTTAGGTGCAAACCACGAACAGACTCAAAGTGAATGAAACGGCCTTTGTCGACCGTTGGTTTTGGGATAGAGTTGGCTGCAAGGACGTAATCGGATGCCTAACAAGATCCGTTTCGGCGCGTACGAACTGGACCGCGACGCCATGGAGTTGCGCAAGCATGGCGTACCGGTCCGGTTGCAGGAGCAGCCGTTCCGGGTTTTGTCGATCCTGGCAGAGCGGCCGGGCGAGGTCATCACCCGTGAGCAACTGCAACAGCAGATCTGGGGCAATACGTTCGTTGACTTCGATCAGTCCCTGAATAAAGCGGTGAATCGGGTGCGAGAAGCATTGAACGACAATGCCGGCACCCCGCGGTACGTAGAAACGGTCCCGCGGCGGGGATATCGATTCATCGCTACTGTGGCGGCGGCCCCTCAAACAGAGGCGCCTGCCCCGGCCGCCCCCGTAAGCGCGGTCTCGGTCGAAATCCCAGCGCAACCCAGATCCGATAGATCACCCTTCCGGAAAGTCCTCATCGCAGCGCTGGCAAGTGCGGTTGTGCTCACCGCCATAGGGATCGTGACCGTCGCGTGGCTGCGGCCACCCAGGAAGGCGCCCTTACAGGAACCCAGGCTTGTCGTTTCCTTTGGTTGGCAGCCCACGCTCTCGCGGGACGGGAAACTGCTTGCTTATGTTTCGGGGGTGGGCGGTGATCCACCGCACATCTGGTTGCAGCAGACCGCCGGGGGTCAGGCGATTCCGGTGACCTCAGGGTCTGATCTGGACAATGTGCCTGATTTCTCGCCCGATGGCACGCACATCGCCTTCTCTTCGAAAAGAGGAGGAGGAGGAATCTATATCGCCCCAACTCTACCTGGCGAACCTCGACTCCTGGTCGCGTCCCCCTCGGCATTCAACCCGCGGTTCTCACCCACCGGCGAACGCGTCCTTTATTGGCAAGACCGAAAAGCCTTCACCGTATCTGTGGATGGCGGCCAGCCGCTTGCCCTGCCTCTCAATCAGGACTTCAACTTATATGGGCCACCTCTGTGGTCTCCCGATGGAAAAGAGATTCTCTTCTACGGAACTCGCAGCGATGCGCAGAAAAAACCGGACCAATGGTGGATCGCTCCTGTGGCGCCAGGCCAGCCCAGGTTGGCTCACCTTCCGGGAATGGAGCAGAACACCGAGCCGGCATATGCCGTGTGCGGCTGGATTCGGACCGCGAACGACCGCGAATGGATCGTTTACTCTACCGCCCAACCTCCAAGCTGGAAGCTTTGGCAGGTCGGAATCTCCCCGCGGGGTGATTTCGACGAGAAACCAGAGTTGCTCGCTTCTGGTATCGGCAACCTCGCCGAATCAGGCTCTGCGTCGGCCGATGGCAAGGTCGTCTACAGAATCAGAGACAGGACCGAGGCGATCTATCAGATCCCGATCAGCGAGCGCGGCCAGAAGCTGGGTCCCATCTTCCAACTACCACTTCCCGTGGCCGGGACTCACCTCTCTCCGTCCGTCTCCCGGGACGGAAAGTGGATGGCCTACGATTCCTACAACCCCGGCAAGCCCGACAGCATGCTGCTGAGAGATTTGAGCACCGGCACAGATCACCTCCTGGACGATAAAGGGAGAGTTCCGGGCGGAGGCTATTTTGCTTCGATCTCTCCGGACGGATCAAGAGTGATCTTCGAACGCGATTGCAAAGAGGGCAGATGGCCGCACGACCCGGAAAGCCCCATTCCGTGCAGCTTTATCGTCGGGTCCGAAGATGGGGAGCCGAAGCAGGTCTGTGAGCGCTGCACGGCGCGCGGTTTTTCGTCCGACGGTTCTGTGGTCCTGCTACAGAAATACGGCCAAACGCTCGCCGACGAATTTCGCGTCGTCGCCCTCGATCTGCGCACGGGTAAGGAGCGGGATTTCTTGAGTTATCCGGGCATGGCGGTCGCTCACGCTTTCTTCTCTTGGGATGACCGGTGGGTGGCTTTTCGAAAGCTATCATTTGTTCCTATGCCGACTGCACAGATCCTGATCGCACCGGTACGCAATGGCTCGGTCGCTGGAGAAGCGGAGTGGATCGCGGTCACCGATGGAAAGCACGGCGACGATAAGCCTCAATTCTCAGCCGACGGCAACACGCTATATTTCACGTCCACGCGCGATGGATATCTCTGCATTTGGGCCCAGCGGCTCGATCCAATAACCAAACACCCGCTGGGCTCACCGTTCGCCTATGAGCACTTCCACAATTCGGAGGGCCGCGTTGCTGTCTTTCACCAGGATTCCTCTGACCTCAGCGTCGCCCGCGACAAGATCCTGATTAACCTGCCCCAGGTACATAGTGAAATTTGGATGACGCAGTTGCGGTAGCCCGACTCTCAGTGGCGAACTGCAAGCTCCTTGTCTGCACCGGCCTCGGCCCGACGCGCAGTACCGTAACGACTAGTCAGTTCCCGCGTCTGCTCAAGGCTGAAATGAAAGCGGTTTTGTGCCATTGCCTGGTAGTCGTCGGGCCCCCAAGTCGCTTTCATCAGACCCCGGCTGGTGTGCGCCTGGTCACCGAGAAGCAGGTGCCCGATTTCGTGTGCGGCGGCGTAAGCGAGCACAATGGTCCGGGGGAGCTTTTCTTCCGAAGCTATCTCCTCCACCGGCTTTAGAAACACAGTGGCGTATGTTCCGCCATCGGGGCTGGCAACAGACTGGCCTAGCGTGTCCCAGCGTACATTCTTGATCTTCTTGACCGTATCAGTGACGACCCTGATCACGATCTGCCTGGAGCTTCCGGTATGGCTTTCGCACGGTGCGGCGCCTCTTGCGCAGGCATCCACCTCCAGCGAGACGCCGGAGCTGGCCAGGATTTCTTGTGTCCTGGCGATCAATTGATGGAGAGCTGCCTGGTTCAAACCGGCGTAGTCATAAACCTGCACCTGGATTGCAGACGTCGGCGCTGAGACGGCGTTTCCGTTGGCGGCCAGCGTAAGCAGAAGGAGCGGAAGTAGACAGCTTCGGGTCGACATGGGCCGAGGCTGCGCGGAAGATCATAGAATCAAAATGGCCTGCGGCGGACTTAAATCTGACCTCAGGATTCCCAGCAGATGACGCGCTAACCGCTTGCTTCACCGTGGGATACGCTCGACTCTCCTCCGGTCGGGAGACAGCTGGAACAGACCTTCGCATCTACCACATGGCCACGACACGTCGCTTCCTGGCTACCGCGGTAGCCGGTGCGCCACTACGTGTAGCAATGCTCCATAGATCGCCCAACCAGCGCTAGGCAGTAGTTCATCGCGCCCCGCAATATCCTGTTGCAAAGCTCCCTTATCTCCCCCGGGGCATATCGGACACTTGGCGGCCGGGTGGTTAACCGGCTTCTCGGATACAGGGACCGACGGCTCCCTTCGGATTATCGAAGCCCTGAGTGTGTTTGTGCTGGGGCGAGGGCAGAGAAGATCGGGAGGAGATCTTCCACTGCATTGCAGGTGTGGTCGGGGTGAGCCGATTCGAGCTCCTCGGACGTGCCGTAGCCATAGGTAACAGCGATCGAAGTTACGCCGTTCGCGCGGGCGGCTTCGATATCGAAGTTGCGGTCACCGACCATGAACGTGGTGGCGGGATCGAGGGACTGCTCTTCGAGTAGACGACGGAGCAGGGCCGTCTTGGTGTGATGGAGCGATCCGGCCGTGTCCGCGTACACGGCAAGAAAGTAGCGGCTCAGGGCGAATTTTTCGAGGATCCGCACGGTGAAATCTTCGCGCTTGGAGGTGCAGACGAAGAGTTGCCAGCCCGAGGCCTGGAGGCTCTGCAACACCGCATGGACACCGGGATAGACGGAGTTCTCTTGCCAGCCGGTGGCGTCGTAACACAAGCGGTAGTCGTGCAGGAGAGCGGCGCGGCGAGGCTCGTCGGCATCCGGCATGAGGCGGCGCAGGGACTGGTCGGCGGGAGGGCCGATGAACCAGTCAAGAGGTCCGGTCCAGGCGATACCATGGGCTCCGAGGGCGTTGGTAAGGCATCCGAGAATGCCTGGTTTCGAGTCAGTGAGCGTGCCGTCGAGATCGAATATTGCAGACCTGCGCATCATCATGTAATCAGTAGACCAGCGACCGCCCAGAACCAGATACGCATTTTTGTTCGGGGTTTTCCATTTCTCTCCACCGTTAAAATAATGCCAGCCGGAACCAACAAACTCGGTTGCTCCTTTTGGTAGGCACCCCGGAAGTACAGAGACAGAGAAGGACTCGGGTGAGAGTCGCGACGTTCAACATCAACAACATCAATAAACGGCTTGATAACCTCCTGGCCTGGCTAGCCAAAGCTGAGCCGGACGTGGTTAGTCTCCAAGAGCTCAAGGCGGAGCAGGGACAGTTTCCCGCGAATGCCCTTCGGGCTGTGGGGTACGAAGCAGTCTGGCAAGGGGAGCGCTCCTGGAACGGCGTAGCCATTCTTGCGCGAAACCACGCCCCCGTGTTGACCCGCGCTAGCTTGCCGGGAAATCCTAAAGATCACCAAGCCCGTTACATCGAAGCGGCCGTTCAGGGAGTTCTGATCACTTCCATCTACCTCCCCAATGGGAATCCTCAGCCTGGACCGAAATTCGACTACAAGTTGGCATGGTTTGAGCGCCTCATTGGCCATGCCGCCGAACTCATGGCGAGCGGCGTCCCCGTGGTGTTGGCTGGTGACTACAACGTCGTGCCGACACCGCAGGACATCTATCCGACTCGATCGTTGGATAACAACGCATTGATCCAACCCAAAAGCCGGCAAGCCTTTGCGCGTTTGCTGGCTCAAGGCTGGACCGACGCGATGCGGAGGCTACATCCGGATGGACCGCTCTGGACATTCTGGGATTACAAATTTGAACGGTGGCCGAAGGACAAAGGCATGCGACTCGATCACTTTCTGCTCTCGCCGAAGGTGGCGGACCGGCTCGTGGACGGTGGCGTACACCGATGGGCGCGTGGACAGGCGAACGCCAGCGACCATGCGCCAACATGGATCATGCTCGATCTTTAATGAGAGCTGGTTAATAACGAATTGAGAAAAGCAAGCCGCCAGGAACAAGAGGTGCTCTTCTGTCAATTGTGCTCCATGGTGGAGCACGACACGGTAAGAACCGGGCAATGTGCCCGCGAAATGACTTCGAATGCCATAGAGACTGGCAGGTGAGCGGCGAGACGAGCGCGAATGCCCTTGCGGGTCTGCACACCGATAACAATGAGATCTGAATGGCGAGCTTCGGCAACCTCGAGGATTCGCTCTGCACGAGGGCCAAACGCCACTATCACCTTGGAGTTGTCCGTGAGGTCTTCGTAGCCTGCCGCACGAGCAGCTTCCAGGAACTCGTGTGTCTTCGGCGCTGCATCCGCAGGTGTCTCGCCACTGTCACTATCGTTCACATGCAACAAGGTAAACGAACTGTGAAAGGCATCTCTCAATGAGTCAGCGACAGGCAACGCATGGACCGCAGCGGGCGAGAAATTGGTCGCGTACAGAATGCGCTGGAAGTCGGGTCTCGTCGAGACCTTGGGACCTACTACCAGGACGGGCTTGGACGACAGCGAGACAATCTCCTGCGCCTTCGATCCATGGAGCAGCTTCTTGAGACCCTCTCTGCCGTGCGTTCCGATTACGATCAGGTCAACATTGCTCTTACTGGCAACCGTGAGCAGTGTTGGGTAGAGGCTACCGTAATCGGATACTTCTACATGAGGCGTGTTCAGGAATCCGGCAAAAGAAGCCATCGCGCCCTCTTCGGCTGCGATAACCATCTTGTCCAACATGTGCCGTGCTTCGGGCCCGATCTGCGACCGATCACAGTCCTTGGTGACGTGGACAAGGAAAACTTTGCCTCCATAATGCTGTGCAATCCCTGCCGCAAAAGGAAACGCAAGCAGCGAGGTTTCGGAGAAGTCCACCGCTAGGAGGACGTTCGTCAAAGCAACACGAACCCGCTCGCCGATGACCATGGCAACGTTCCATTTCAACAAACAAGCACACTGCTAGAAGGCTGAAGGCAGCTTGTGAGAGCAATGCTATGATATCAGAAAGGTATTTGCTACGTCCCAAACTGCTGTTTGGGACTCTCTAGCCCCAAAATTATGGCGATTCCTCGTCGCTGGAACTATTCAAAGGCCGTAAAATCCGACGTGGATGGCCCAACCGGCGTTCGAACTCTGCTTTGGCCCAACGGCCTGTCCCGTCTTCTTAGCTCCTGAGCGGCGATGGAAGAATTCCAAATCTGCCGAAGTTGTGGTGGTCCTCTCTCCGGAGGAGTATGCGCCATATGCACCGTCCAGGAGGCGTACAGGGAAATCCATAAGGACATCGTATTGCTGGTGCTACTTTCCCTTCTTGCTGTTGGCCTGTTTCTTGCGACAAAGGCGATGGCAACCAGTGAAAAGAGGATGGAAGAGAGAGTAGCCGGGATCTGGTACGTGCGAGGATCTAGCCAGTTAAGTTCGGGAAACGTTGAATCGGCAATTGATTCCTTCCGGCGGGCGATCGCTGGTGACCGAGCTAATCAGAAATTCAACCTTGCCCTCGCCAATGCTCTTTCGACTGGAAATCACCCGTTGGAGGCTCGGGAGGCGCTGCTCCGGCTACGTGAATCGGACCCCGAGGATGCAGAAATCAATCTGTCCCTGGCCAAACTAGAAGCAAACTCTGGCAACCTTCCCGATGCCCTGCATTTCTACCAGAATGCGCTGTATGGACAATGGACCGGAAGCCACGTTGACGAACGCAGGCAGCAGGTTCGCCTCGAGTTGATTCATCTCCTTCTGGATCACAACCAACGGAGCCGCGCGCTTTCGGAACTATTGATCCTCGGAGCGGAAGTTCCTCAGAGCGCGGGTGCCAATGCAGAAATCGCGAAGCTCTTCTTGAGCGCAGGCGATGCGCAGCACGCGCTCGGGTACTTTGAAAACTCACTTCGTTTCGACCCACGCAATGCCGATTCGTTGGCAGGGGCTGGGGATGCCGCTTTCCGACTGGGCGAGTACACCAAAGCGCTCCATTACCTGCAAGCGGCAGTGAATCAAGGACGAGACAGCGGCCCTTCCTTGGAGCTCTTCGACCTCACGAAGACGGTTGTCTCCTGGGACCCGCTACAACCTCATCTGAGTAAGTCCGAGCGTCAGGCGCGCTTGCTTCGCGGTCTCAATCAGGCCCTTCAGCGCGTCTCCAGCTGTGCCGGAGTCAACCTAACCGGAGAAGAGACATCGCAGTTGAAGTCCCTTCAATCAGAGGCCGAGAAGGCGAAACATTCAATCCAGAACAGCCGCAGGCCTCCCGACAGCGATGACCTGCGATCCGAATTGGAATTGATTTACCAGATTGAAGAAACCGCCAACAGGGCTTGCGGCAATGCGACCGGACCCGACCTCGGGCTGGTACTCATTGGACGCCGGCATCTGGGTGCACAATGAGCACCTACAACTTCGCGCAGCGACTCAGACTCCGCGAGAGCCAAGTGTTCATCTTTATCACGATACTGATCGGGGTTTTTGCTGGACTGGCTGCCGTTTTGTTCACCTTGTCGATCAAGTTCGTTACATTTTTCTTTTTTGGGATCGAGCCATCACCCCTGCGTATCCTGGCGATTCCGACCGCGGTTAGCTTCATCTCAGGCATTTTATTGTGGAAGTATTTTCCTGAAGCACGAGGTAGCGGAGTTCCTCAAACGGAAGCGGCGTTTCATCTCAATCACGGCCAAATAAGGGCCCGTGTACCATTCGGCAAATTTGTCACTGGCGTGTTGTGTATCGGGTGTGGCCACTCCATGGGACGCGAGGGACCGTCCGTACAGATTGGGGCTGGATTGGCGTCAATCATTGGGAAGTGGTTCCGGCTGTCTCCAGGACGTGCACGGAGCCTGATTCCTGTAGCAGCAGCAGCGGCTTTGGGAGCTGCGTTCAACACACCGATCGCGGCTGTGCTGTTTGCGCTGGAAGAAATCATTGGCGACATGAACGCTGTCTTGCTCGGATCCGCTGTCGCCGCCTCAGTCACGGCGGTAGTCGTCGAGCGTTCGATTCTAGGAAATAGTCCGGTCTTCCACGTTCCCGTATATCACCTTCTGAATCCGATGGAACTAATCGCCTACGCAGGTCTGGGCGTTGTGGGCGGAATTGTGTCTCTGGCATTCAGTCAGGGCTTGCTACGTGTCCGCGCATTCTTTCTAAGCTGGCCCGTCAAGACCCGCTGGTTTCAACCGGCAATCGGAGGACTATGCATCGGTGCGATGCTGATCTTCGTCCCCCAGGTCCGTGGTGTGGGATACGAATTTGTCGATCAGGCATTGAGCGGTGGTCTTCTTTTCAAAACGATGGTTATTTTGTGTGTTGCCAAACTGGCCGCAACCATTATTTCCTATGCTTCGGGTAATGCCGGCGGTATCTTTGCGCCGACCCTCTATCTTGGCGCGATGGCCGGGGGATCCGTTGGATTCCTTGTGCACCGATTCGCGCCATTCATAACGAGCAGCCCTGGGGCTTACGCCTTGGTTGGGATGGGTGCATTGTTTGCCGGAATCATTCGCGCTCCGCTCACCTCCGTTTTCATGATTTTTGAGCTGACACAGGATTACCAGATTTTTGTGCCGTTGATGATCGCGAACATGCTGAGCTTTGTAATCGCCCGGCATTACCAATCGAAGCCCCTTTATCGAGCCCTGCTGGAACAAGACAACGTCCACCTGCCTGACCTGAGGACACGAATCACCTTCTCAGGTTGGAGGGCGCGTGACATCATGACCCGTGAATTCACGATAATTCCTTCAGGCACCCCGGTGGTGAAAGTTGCGAAATCATTTGTGGAAGACGGATTGAAGTGCCTGCCCGTTGGTGACAACAACTCGCTTATTGGATTGGTGACGAGGGAACAGGTCCAGGAAGCGATGATAACCGGGTTGGGAGACAAACCGATTTCGTCGATCGCGACCAGAAACTTTCCCCACGCACACTCAGACCATCCGATAGAGGTAGTGTTGGAACGATTGGACAAGAGCCCCGGGCTGCTGCCCGTAGTCGACCGAAATGCGACCGGGCATCTGGAGGGAGTGATCACACCGCAAAACGTGACCCAATTTGTTGAGAGCAAATGGAAAGAGAGAACCGGAAGTAGAGCAAACGTATGAACGTTGGAGCGCTGGTTTCAGGACGGGAGTTTGCGGGACAGGAGTTTGCGGGGAGTTTCGTGAAAGTGCCAGCTCCGTCTGTTCACGAAACTCCCTGATCACTGCTATTTCGCGCTAGAATGTCGCTTGCGCTGCAACACCGCTTACAAGTCCAGCGCGGTGAATGCGATCTTTCCTGTAAGAAGGCGGCGAAACCTGAGTCACAGTTGAGGTGCACCATGCCCAAGACACACGATGAAAGGCTCGATGGAGTCCTTGAATACGTCGATAAATACTTCGCAGGTTCTAAGCCGCTTTTTGAACAGAGGATTGCGGGCCTCGGAGCCCAGAAGAGCACGATTTCAAATGGGCTGTCGCTCGGCGCGCGAGATCAGGACAAGAGCGCGGCCGAAACCGAGCGTCGTAATGGCGTCCGAACCTTGTTGTTCCTAGCGTTCACCGAGGGGAAACAGCCTATTGCGCTGGCAGAGAGCTTCAAGGCAAAGTACCTGGCGATGAGCCAGGATCAGATCAAATCGGAGATCAAGGGTCGCCTGCCGGTTCTGGACTCATCCCCGCTGCGCGTCTTTTGGAGCCCGATGAACTTCACGCAGGTTCAGCAGACCCCGCAGATGCAGACAGCCCCCTCCCAGTTCCGCTACATCATTTGCGCGATGATGAACACCTACACGGGCCGTGGTGTCTCTTACGAGACGATCCTGAAGAGCCCGGATATCCTCAAGACCTTCATGCTGAGCTGCTCCATCATCGACGAAAGCCATAGGCCCACCTACTACCCCTACGGATTTATCCTGTCCGTCCCCCAGGAAAACATAGTGAGCACCTCACGTAAGGACCAGGCCTTCAAAAACTACAGGGCTGACGATCCGGAGAACCCGCTTACACCCGTTGCGAAGAACGACCGGATGGACGAAGTTCGCCGCGTCGCCGGAGCATTTTCGATACAGTCCCCCGACGCAATCCTTCAGGAGACAAAGGCCAAGGGGTCACTTGGATACAACGAAATCGTCGTGCTCGGCACCGGGCCAACCGGGAGTCAGATCCGTCCTATCGGCATCTTCATGAAAGTGGACACCGCCGGCAACCGGTATGCTCGTCCTAACGATTCTGCGATGGGCTGGAAGAACGAGACGGCGTTCGTTACCGATGACATACTAGCCAAAATCAAGCTCACAGGCCTGCCAATCGTACAGATCACCGACGATTCAGGCAGTGGAAAATGAATACTTCCCCAGACTCTGTCGCTACGCTCCCCAAGATAACCAATGCGACCTCTACTTGGGGGAGCCACCGTGAGTCTAACTTGATCATATCCGGCCACTTCATACGGCCCTTCTGACTGCGCCGCCGAAGCGTGCGCCGCCAGAGTCTCGGGTCCAGATGAAGTCCCGGATTAAGTCCGGATAAGGTCAGCAAACCAACGGGCATCTCACGCGGCTTTGCCGGCTTGCGCTACAACTCCTCGCCACGCTCAGGAAGGAGACGTGAAGATTATCTCCTTGCATAGGAGGAGAGGTACTATGTTTTCGCAGGTCTTGCACGACTCAATTGTCTGCCCGTGAACGGTGAAGCCCTTATTTTGCTTAAAGAAGCGTACATGTGTAGATTCATTAAACATCACTTCTGTCATGTTATAGGGCAAGGGATAACCGTGACGATTGGCGTAGTCGATCATTTTCGGTGCCGCACACTGCAGCGGTTCGTTATTGACCTTGCACTCATCGATCGCCTCGACCGGTATCTTTATGCCGCCGCGTGAATAGACGTTTTCCTTCCTAACGTCCGGGCAGACAATGGTGTTGCTCATCCCTCTGGCAGCAGCCTCGAATAGGGGGCGTCCACCGACTCCAGAGTAAGCGATCAGCACCTTAAACGCTGGACTTTGGGGGAGTAGCGCTCCGATCATGCAGTTGTCCTTAAACCCAACCCGCACCAGGTTAGCGAAAAGGACCTCCACAAAGGCCTTGCTACCGCCGGACTCGAGCAACGTTTGGTCCTTCGAATGCGCTCTTCCACACACAGGGCATGCGCCTGTGCCGTAACGCCATTGCTTGCCATACGCTGGTGGCAGCTTTATCTGGGCTTTAGCGGGAGGGGGCTTTTCTTTTTGGCATTTCAAGCACCAAGGTTGAGGCCCATCAGGCGCCTTGCACCAAACGGCTCCGTTCTTACACATGCCTGGAAAGGTAGTGCTACCGCGGTGTCCTCGTCAAGCAGCCATTTCCGTGCGGAGCCGGCCGTATGCTCGCGCAACCCGGCGCTTCAGGTAGGGCGGCTGAGTACTATCCGTCGTCACCGCTCTGTTCTAGGAATCAGCGTTGTCGCAGACCTTCACCAATCCCGCCTCAATCCGGCGTCACGCGATCCGCTGAACCCATTGGCTCCGCCAGGCTGGCGCCTCGAAGGGATCCGCGAAATACTGTGTCTCGTGCACGACCTTACCGTTGCGGAACTCCATAATGCTCACTGTGTATGCTGGTCGCCCCTGGTAGGTGATTGTGTATTCCGTGATCCAGAGATCACCTTTTCCGAGAATTCGCTTGACGTTGAAACCCGACGGCTTGCCTGGATGATGACTCCGCAAGGCCTGCAAATTGCTTCGCCCGAGGATTCGTTCACCTGACTGAGGATAATCACAAATGGCATCGTCATCGTAAATATCGTGTTCCGCGTTTGCATCGCCGGCTGCCGACGCCTGCCAGTGCTTATTCAGGGCTTCACGTATTTGTTCCTCTTGCATGGACTGCTCCAGGTGCGGTTTGGGTTTCATGATCATCTACCTTGTGGAATGAAACCCGGGCTGCCGGTCTTCACTACTTCATTGAACCTCTGTCTGGTCTGAATTCGATTGATTTCGTCAAACGCGTCTTCCGGAAGGGCGGAGATGTTGAAATTCTCCCGCGCGCGGGCCGCAGTCCTGGGCGTGGTAAGCAAAGCCGTGCCACGCTGCACCGCCCAAGCCAACAGCACCTGTGCCGGCGTCTTTCCAACTCGTGCGGCAATTGCCGAAATGACTGGATCTTCGAGCGGCCCCGGCCTTATTCCGTGACCCAATGGCGCAAAAGCCAAAAACACAATGTCCTTCTCCTTGCAGAATTCCAGAAGCTCCGTTTCCGGCAGATACGGATGTGCTTCGACCTGGACCACGGCCGGCTTGATTCTCGCAGATTCGTAGATGGGCAACAGTTCGTTCAAGCTGATGTCAGACAGTCCGATGGCCCGGCATCTGCCACGGTCCACGAGACTCTCCATCGCCCCCCAGGTCTCGAGCAAAGTCACGCCGCGGTCGTAAAGGACATTGCCGTTTTGATCCCGCGGATCCTGCTCGTCCCCCGGTTGAAACGCAAATGGAGTGTGAATGAGATAGAGATCCAGATAGTTGAGCCCGAGTCTGTCCAGACTCGCCTCGAAAGCCGGTTCGACGCGCTCGGGCCGATGATTGGTGTTCCACAACTTTGTGGTAACAAAGATGTCTTCACGCGCAATCCCTCCAGCGGCAAGTCCTGCCTGCAACGCCTCGCCCACCTCACGCTCGTTCCGGTATCGTTCCGCACAATCGAAGTGTCGAAATCCAGCTTCCAGCGCGTCTCTGGTAGCACTTATCGTCGCGGCTGCATCGGGAATCAGGGTGCCAAACCCGAGTACGGGCATATGGCCGGCTCCGTGGTTGAGCGGCATTCTCGTAGTCCGAAAATCAGAAGATTCGATCATGATGACACCTCGGCAGCATCTCGCGTCCAGCATCACCTCCCGGATACGCGGCCGTCCTGATCTTCGTAAATCACTTCGTGATATTTTGGCCCCACGACCGCTCTGCCGGTGGCGTCCGGTGCGATCGGCACACAGTTCTGAGTGTACGCGATGGAGACGTCAGAAAGCAGGAGCGTTGCGGCTAACAGACGTGACATTGGGTGCTCCTGAAGAGCCTAGGTCAACCATCGTAGCATGCTGCGTTCGGCGGGAATGTTGATGCAAATGCTGCGGTCGGAGGTTCCGTCGAATGCCCGAACAAGAGGTCTTCTCTCCAGCAGTGAGTTCAATCCTGTAGGTTTCGTGGCGGGATTTCTTGGCGCCCTTCTGTGCAGGTTTGCTCTTAGCCATCGTGTTCCCTTATTGCATAGATTCATTCGACGGGGCGGTCTGCAGGCGGCGCCAGAAGTAGTAGGAGAGGACCCAGAGCACGCTGGTGATCGACGACGGGGCGAACGCCGCCGGGCGATCGTGGATGGAGAGGTGGGCGATGAGCGCCGAGACGAGGTTGATGGCGAATCCGGCGTATGCCCACTCTTTAAGCCGGGCGGGAACCATGGGGACGAGCAGTGCCAGCACGCCCACCACCTTGGCCCATGAGAGCTCCGCCCGGAAGTAGCCGGCCGGGAAGCCGAGGCGTGTGAACGCCTCCGCCGCCTGCGGCAGGACGAATAGCTCGTAGTAGGCGGTGAAGCTCATCTCCAGGCAGAAGAGGGCGGTGACGATCCAATAGGCGATGGTGATGGCTTTGGGGTTGGTCTTGCCGGAGATGAGGGCCGGATTGTGCAAGGTCGATTCCCCTGGTCTGAACACAATATCAGCTAACGGCCTCGTCTGCTGCCTTATTGCTTTCATGTGGGTTCGGGCTTCACAGATGCCTCTAGCCGGGCGTCTACAAACATAAACGTAAATTGATAATTCGCTCAGCCAGTTTATCAATACCATCTGCCCGCTGGAGGTCAGTCGGAGAGAGTGGAGGCAACAAACTAGTCACCGGGAATCCGCTTTCGTGAAAGTGCCAGCCCGGCTGTCCACGAAACCTGTGAAGAAAATCGACCGTCTGGCAGGCGGGACATTTTCGTGTGACAATTCGTGAGATTGGGGTGGCACCGACAGAGATGAAAAGTGAATATAGGAGCGAAGTAAGGAGATGGTTCCGCACATGGATGATGGCGATCCTGGCCGGAGCCTTTGCGAGCAGTGTGCCGTTATATGCTCAGGGAGCCAAGGCCAGCTCACCCACTGAGCTCGCGCGCATCGCCGACGCTCTGCAGCCCGGCGAATGGGTCTGGGCCTCGGCCGTCGCGCCCACCGGGCCAATCCTTATCTACGTCGATCTCTCGCGCCAGCGCGCCACTGTCTACCGCAACGGAGTGCGCATCGCCGTCAGCACCATCTCATCGGGTAAGCCCGGCCATGAAACGCCCACCGGCGTCTTCACCATCCTCCAGAAGGACGCCAGTCACCGATCGAAGAAGTACAACAACGCGCCCATGCCTTTCCAGGAGCGCCTTACCTGGGATGGGGTGGCTCTCCACGCCGGTGGCCTGCCCGGCTATCCCGAAAGCCATGGATGCGTTCACCTTCCCTACACCTTTTCGCAGCAGCTTTTCGGCATCACCACTCTCGGCGCCACCGTTGTGGTGGAAGGCGATGCTTTCAATCACATCACCACCACAGACGCCAGCCTGCTGGCTCCCATGAACGTCAAGGGACAGCAAGTAACCCAACAAGACCTTGATTCCGCGGAATTTCGCTGGGAGCCTGACAAGTCGCCGACCGGGCCTCTGACCATCATTGTTTCCAAGCATGACCAGCGGATCGTGGTCCTGCGCAACGGTGTCGAGATCGGCCGCAGTGTGGCCCAGATCAATGACGACGATCCCGGATCTCACGTCATCAGCCTGACCCGCGGCCCTGACGGCAAAACTCACTGGATCTATGTGGGTCTGCCCGGGCACGACGACGACAAAGGCCGCGAACTCGACGAGGCCACCCTCAACCGCGTCCACATGCCACGCGGCTTCTTTGAGGCCGTCACCCCCGCACTGCAACCCGGCACAACCATACTGGTCACGCAATCAAGCGTAGGCGCTCTCACGACCGGGGAACACCTAACGATTCTCGACAGTGTCGTGCCTAAGATTTAGATTGTCGTTTTCACCTCTCGGCGGTTCGGGAAGACTAGCCCCTCCTCCTTTGGTCCGGGTGAAGTCGTAAAAGGGCTGACCGTGAAAGATAACACTCATGTCACTGTAGTTGTCTCAATATTCACTTGACCCCCTGCCGGGGGGATTGATAGAAGGGTGCGCAGCAGTTTCCAATCATCAAAGCATAGGGAAATCCAATGATCGCGAATCACGGCAAGCGAATCAGTTTAGCGGCGGGTGTTGCACTTGCGCTGGGTGTATTGGCGGCAAGCGCTCCGGCCCAGGAATCATTCCAATTGCACAGCACAACCTTCTCCAACGACAGCACACTTCCCATCTCCACGATCCTGAATAACCAGGTCAACGGAGTGAATACCTGCTCTGCCAGCGGCGCAGCGGGATACGATGAGTCCCCGGAGCTTTTCTGGACGGGCGCCCGAGGGGGACTCAATTCTTCGCGGTGGTCCTTTACGATGTCACCGCCTCGTTCACCCATTGGGGCATGTACAACATCAGCGGCAATGTGGCTCAGCTTCCTGAGAACGCGGGCGTAGCCGGCAGCTCCTACGGTCTGCAGATCGAAAACGACTTCGGCCTCGGACAACAATACGACGGGCCATGCCCGCCGGCGAATGTTGCCCCCGATACGCACAAATACGTTTTTACGGTGTATGCCTTGAGCACGAAACTTTCTCTGCCGGGCTCGACGAATTTCCCGGCGAACGGAGAAACGCTCTACCACGCATTGATTCGCGCCGGGCAGCAGGGCGAGATTCTCGGAGAAGCAAGCCTCACGGGACTCTACTCTTCGACGCCTCCAGCGAACTGATGTGCTTGCTGTGCCGGCGCCACGGAGTTTCGTGGACAGGGAGTTTCGGACAGGGCTCGAGTTATTCTGTTGCGTAAACTATTGATGACGGTCGAATGTTGTTGGCGCGGATTGCCATTATGCAGAGGAACACGCTACTCATCGTAATGGTTGCAGCCGGTTCAGCGATGTGCTGGTGACCTAAAATCATTCCACCCAATCGCGATCTCCCTGGACGGAAAACTCCGCTGATCCTCATTGCGTTGATTACGGGGCTTGGCACCGCTTTGTCGAGCGAAGGATGGCGATGGCTTCTGATCGCGTCGCTCCTGAGCGGAATTGGTGGGATATGCTGTGGCTTCTGGCTTTGGTGGCCAGCCGATGGAATTGATGCATCGTGGGTTCCATTCGCTATTGGTCTATCAACGTTGACCTCAATCCCGGTTTCCATCATCGCGGTATTTGCGGGAGTGGCGCTCCGAGACTCGAAGACCGCAACAAAGAACCGCCGATTACTCTGGGGTGCCCTCCTCGTCTCTTTCGCATTTGCGCCGACAGTATGTGCGCTTGCGACAAGCCGACGGTAGAATGGCACGATGTCCAACCGGGGTTCGTGAGCCAAGCTATCGCTGGGGCGTACCTGGCTTGCCAGCAGTGGAACTTTTGCTCCGTCTGATGACCCAGTCCCGTAGGGACGGAAAAATCTGTAGCCCGGCACGGCAGTGCCGGGAAATGGAAAAGAGAGAATTCCGAGTCCCGTCAGGGACGGCATAAACGCCGCTCGTGCAATCAATCCCGCGATTCAAATCCATGCCTCTTCAACAACAACTCGAACTCTGTAGCAGAGTCTATCTTTTGATGGTGCTCTTTCTGGCTTGCGATGTAGTGCCTCACCGTCGGCACCTGGGACCGGCTGACGCTGCACGCGAAATATCCTTCTTGCCATCCAAATCGTACCCCCGGATGGCCGTTCATCCATCGCGAGGAATTTGCCTTCAACACCTGCACGGTCTTTGCGATGCCGAGAGTCGGTCCCATATCGATGAGGGCGTGTGCGTGGTCCTCGATGCCACCGATCGCGACTGCGTGCATGCCGTGTTTTTTTGCGCTGCCCGCCATGTATGCCGATAGTTTAGGTTGCAGGTCCTCAGGGATCACCTTCAGGCGGTTTTTCGTGCTGAATACGATGTGGACGTGGTTGCTGACGTACGAACTGGGCATTGTGTCGTCCCTTCGGGACTCATTTATTTAAACCTCATGCTACCCGGCACTCCCGTGCCGGGCTACAGGTTGTTCCGTCCCTTCGGGACTCGCGGGTTGCCAACTGGACTAGGGTTAAATTCGGCAGGTTAAATTCGGATCGCGGTAGGGACGCATATCGCTATGCGCCCCCCCGCACAAAGCCGTAAGTGCGGCTTTCCCGCATGCGGCTTCCACCTTGGGTGTTTGACGGCGAAGCGTTGATTAGGCCACGGATGCCGGAGGCGCGGTTGGGGGAGCCACTGTGAGACTAACTTCGTCATGTCCGACCACTGCATTCGATCCTTCTGACTGCGCCGCCGAAGCGTGCGCCGCCATAGGTCGGTGACGTGGTTGTGAAACGCCACGATCGAGCCGAGGTTACTCGGGACGGCGTGGTAGGCGAAGTAGCCGGTGACGACCTGCCCAAGCCAGCTGCCTTGCTCCGTAACGGGTAGGTGCATCTTTCTTCGCAGCGCGTCTTTGATCTCTCGCAACTTGGCCTTCGCGCGATCACGACGGGTTTTCCGCTTGACGAGGAATTTGCCCTGACGTGTCTTGCCACTGATGAAGGTAAAGCCAGGAAATCAAAGGTCTCCGGTTTACCCAAGCCCGCTCGGGCACGTTGGTCCGCTGCAAAGCGGCCAAACGCGATCAATCGAGTCTTGTCCAGACGAACGGGTGGTCAGTCGGGCAGAGTGGAGGCAACAAACTAGTCACCGGGGAATCCGCTTTCATGAAAGTGCCAGCTCCGTCTATCCGCGAAACTTGTCCACGAAACTTCGGATGATCATTACTTCTCAACCCCGCCCGCGGCCGCCCCCTAAGGACGCGGCCGCATGGCTAGCTCAGGCGCGTCTGTTATCGGGAGCGGTCCGACTGCTGGGCGCCGACTTCGGTGGACTTGTGGCCCTCCGCTGCGGCCTTTTCGATTTCGGAATTCATCTCACCGCCGATAAGGATGGCTCCGCTGGTGATATAGAACCACAGCAGGAGCATGACGACGCCATTCAAGTGGCCGTAGCTCCGCGCATAGTTGTTTACATGGTCGAAGTAAAGGCGGGCGGCGAAACTGGAGCCTATCCACAAGATGACTGCACAGAGTGCCCCCGGTGTGCTCCAACGCCATTCACCGTCGCGGAGATTGGGCGCGAAGCGATAGACCACCGCAAAGAAGAAGCAAAGCGATACGGCCATGATCAGCCAATCCAGGACCCGAAGAGCGGCGGCGCCCCCATGCAGTTGCGCTTGGAGGTACGCACTGAAGAAGATGAGCAACACGGCAAGGAAACCAATAACTGCCAGAAAAAGCGTCAAGCCGGCAATGGTGGCCGTCAACTTCCACCAGGAGCGGCGCTCTTCCACCTCGTAGGCCTTATTGAGCCCGTAGATCATTGCCCAGGTGCCGTTGAGAGAGGACCATAAGGCCCCAGCAATGATCGAGGTGAGGTGTATGCCGGAACGCGTACTCTGGTTGAGTTCATCCATCACTTGCTGAAAGAGCTGCGAGACCCGATCCGGGAGCACCTGGGTAGACAATTCCTGTAGTGCGTTCTTCACGTGATCGCCGAGATGAGGTACTCGCGTGCTGATCATGAAGAAGATGAGCAGAGAGGGAAAGATAGCCAGGAAGTCGTAGAAAGCCATTCGGCCGCCTTGGCCAAAAACCTCGTCTTGCCATGATTCACGAACCGTGCGACGCAGCAGGTCCGGTAGAGACAGACCCCCGAGTGTCCAGAGATTGGCCATGCGGTTCCGCATCGAGGTTGTTCTTGTTGCTTGCGTGGTGGGCCCCACCAGGACTTGAACCTGGACCAAGAGATTATGAATGCATTCTAAAGAATAGAAAACGTCCTCATTCTACGGAAGATAAGACTATAAGCTCTCACTGTGCGTCGTTTAAGCGCACAGTGCACATCGCAAGGCGCTGAAAATAGGCTGCAAGAGACCCTAAAGCTCGGTACGGGCTCGTTACTCCGTCCAGAGATTGAATAAGGACACACCGGTGGCAGCGAAATCCCTGGTATTGCGGGTTAGGGTGAGATTATGTTGAATCGCGGACGCAGCCAAAAACCCGTCGATCACAGCCACATGGGCGCCCCTGGCGCTCACCAAACCGGAAAGATGCCCCAACGATCGGCAACTTCTTGGTCGATGTTCAATCTCCGGTCCGGAAAAGCGCAACGGCAGATCGTTACTGAGCCAGGCTTCGAGTGTGGTACGGCGAGCGCTGCGGGGCAGCAGCACGATACCTCTACGGGTGGACGGAAAGGGCGGACATATGGGATGTTCACCCCAATCCGTTAGGTCCAGCAGCGGTATCGTCCCGTCCGGTCCCCGGGTTCCCGTCCGAAAGCCCAGGCGAGCCGGTATAGTGGAGCGCAGTTGTCAGCGAGACTTCGGCTCCTGACCCCAAGGAGGCGTCCGCCATGGGGATTGAACAGTCCGGCAATCAGGCGGAAGATTCTGCACCTACGCTGGGCGTTGCACCCACCTCAGACCTGAACGGGTCGTCCACAGGCGAAATCATTGGCCCCTATCACCTGCTGCAGCTGATTGGTGAAGGCGGTATGGGCCAGGTCTGGCTGGCGGAGCAGAAGCAGCCGGTGCGGCGCCGTGTGGCCGTCAAGCTGATCAAGGTTGGCATGGACACGCGGGAGGTGGTGGCGCGGTTCGAGTCCGAGCGCCAGGCGCTGGCGCTCATGGACCACCCCGCGATCGCCAAGGTCTTTGACGCCGGATCCACTCCTGAGGGCCGCCCGTACTTCGTGATGGAGTACGTGTCCGGCCAACCAATTACCGACTACTGCGACCAACACAAACTGACCCTGCGGCAGCGCTTGGAATTGTTCATCCTGGTGTGCGAGGGGGTGCAGCATGCGCACCAGAAGGCGATCATTCATCGCGATCTCAAGCCTTCAAACATCCTGGTTACGGAAGTCGATGGCAAGCCGGTGCCGCGCATTATCGACTTCGGTGTGGCCAAGGCCACCTCGCAGCAACTGAACGTCGCAACCATGTTCACACGTGCCGGCTCGGTGGTCGGGACGCCGAGCTACATGAGCCCGGAACAGGCCCGCTCTGGCGGCGAAGACATCGATACGCGCAGCGACGTGTATTCGCTGGGGGTAGTGCTCTACGAGCTTTTGGTAGGCGCATTACCGCTGGACTTCAAAAAACTGGACTACGATGAAGTGCTGCGCCGGCTGCGCGAGCAGGATTCTCCACGACCCAGCAGCCGGTTGCGCACGCCCGGCGGCGATTCCGCCATGACCGCACAGAATCGGGGCGCGGACCTTCCCGCGCTTACTCGCCAATTGCGGGGCGATGCAGATGCGATTGCGCTTAAGGCGCTCGAAAAAGACCGCATGCGGCGCTATGCCTCACCCTCGGAACTAGCTGCCGACATAAGCCACTACTTACGCAATGAGCCGGTTGGGGCGCACGCGCCCAGTGTTGTCTACCGCGCGCGCAAGTACATTCGTCGTCACGCCCTGGGTGTCGGGCTGGCAGCAGCTGCTGTGCTGCTGCTGCTGGGCTTCGCCATCGCGCAGGCAATTGAACTGCGCAACATCAGGCGCGAACGCGATCGCGCCGACCGCATCACCGACTTCATGACCAATATGTTCAAGGTTTCCGACCCCAGCCAGGCACGGGGCAATGACATCCGGGTCCGAGAGGTCCTGGATAAAGCTTCCACGCAAATTGTGACCGGCCTCGCAAACGAGCCGGAAGACCAGGCACGGCTGATACAGACAATGGGTGACGTTTACAAGAACCTTGGGCTCTTTCCCCAGGCGGAGTCACTCACCCGCCGCGCCCTCGCGATTCGAACTCAGATACTCGGCGAAGACAACCAGGACACTTTAAAGTCCATGTACAGCCTCGTCGTCATCCTTGAGGAAGAAAGTCGCTACCCGGAAGCAGAGAAGCTGGCGCGCAAGGTGGTGGATATGCGCAAGCGCAGCCTTGGTCCGGAAGATCGCAGCACCATGCAGACGATGCAGCAGTTGGCCACCATTCTCGCCGATGAAGGCCGCTATAACGACGCGGAGGAGCAGAATCGCAACGTGCTCGCAATTGCCCGCCGCAAGTTCGGGCCAAAGGATACGGCGACCATCGATGCCGCGAACAACCTGGCAATCGATCTTGCATACCAGGGCAAATTCCCTGAAGCGGAAGCCCAGTTTCGGCAAGTTCTTCAGATGGACCGGGACAGCCTCGGTCCGGACGATCCGAAGACGCTGGGGGCGGAAGGAAATCTTGGCGCGATTCTCCTGCAGGAGGAGAACTATGGCGAGGCGGAAAAAATCCTTCGTGAGCTTCTGGAGCGTCATCGCCGGGTGTTTGGACCAGACCATCCCAGGACCCTGCTCATCATGGGAAATCTCGGCCTAGTCCTGGCCGATCTCGAACGGTACGACGAGTCAGAGAGACTGTTTCGCGACACACTCGAAATCAAGAGAAAGAAGCTGGGTGCGGAGCATCGTTCCACCCTGGTGACCGCCGGCAACCTGGCGGATGTTCTAAACCGTGAGGGCAAATATTCCGAAGCGGAATCGCTCATTCGACAGACTCTCGATATAGAGCGGCGGACCTTGGGCAATGAACATTCCGACACCCTGAACAGCATGGATGTTTTAGGTCAGGTATTGATTGCGGAGGGCCACTATCCGGAAGCGGAAAGGCTCCTTCGCGAGGGGTACGACACGAGGGTTCGCGTTCTCGGACGGGATCATCATGATACTGCCCAATCGGCCTACGATCTGGGAACTCTTTATGCCGCGGAAGGGAAAAAAGAGGACGCGATCGCGATGCTCACCAGCGCCGTTGACCACGGGCTGCTACCCAAGAAGGATCTCGATATGGCCTCGGATCCCCTGCTCAAATCACTCAAGAGGGATCCTGCATTCGATGCGTTGGTGGCGGACGCACGCCGGCATGCTGGATCCTCTCACAATTAAAATAACTGTGGTTGGACTTTCCGTGAACTGAGGTCTTGAGAATGTGCCGGAATATCAAGATGCTGTTTAATTTCGATACTCCTGTGACGGCTGAAGAGGTTCGCGCCGCCTCACTCCAGTACGTTAGAAAAATCAGATAGATAAGATAGATAAAGGGACAGCATACCTATCCCTTCGGAAACTGCTGCAATAGGTATGCCGTCGCACTACTGTCCGGTTCGTTTGCTGGGGAGTGCCGACAAGTACAATATTGAGTATGGTTTCTGAAGATTCGGGGGTGTCCACGATTTGAAAGAGGCGACACGGTTTTGCGATGCTTTGTGGATTGAACGCCCCGGAGGCAAGAGGGAAACCGCAGATCTTTCCACTAAGCTATGCTCCGGTCCAGGCAACCGCTCTCTATGGAAGCGCCACTCTCCCCTTTGTCATCCCGAGCGTACCCGGATTTCCTGCCACGCTGCGCCGGACACGGTCGCGTGTGCGCCTTTCAGTAAGGAAAGGCGCATGAAGTTCGCCAACGCCACCAAGTTTTACAGGAAATCCGGGGCAGCCGAGGGATCTGCAGTTCCGCGGACTTTTCCTGGAAATGTTTTTTCGACAGCGCTTAGCTCACAATGTCACCCGGAACGAAGCGCAGCGCAAGGGATCTGCGTTGCCCGAACGTAGGCTAGACGCTGTTATGTCGTCATCGCCATCATCCAGAAGGAACTCCAACTCGACGCCTCGCTACACATTCTGTCTGTCTCCGTCTTCGAGAAAACCCAGATTTCATGCGCCTTGCAGCATCCCCTCTTCACCTCAGATACAGCGTGCCATCCTAAATCAATTGATTCTGTTCGAGATCTAACCGGACAGTTGTGATGCCGTCGCCGTAATGGCCCCCCTATTGCGGCAATTCTTGGGGGATAGGTGTCGTGTCCCTTATCTCACCCGCTGGGGACGCCCTTATCGACGCTGCGCCTGGCCCCGGTTCCTTAAACCTGCAAGCTCTTCAGGTAAGGAACGCTTTGCGCCATCAGTGCAGGATCCTGCTCCAGTTCGACGAAGTAGTTTTGGATGCGAGCCTTCTTTGCCGCGGTGAAGACCTTCTTCCAATCGACGACGCCTTTACCGAGCGGCACCTCTTTCGCTTTGCCGTCGGAGGTCATCACCCAGTCCTGGCAGTGCATGGAGATATAGCGGTGCGGATAGCGGGCGAAGTAATCCACCGGATCGAAGCCGTGCTGCATGGTGGAGACTTGAAACTGCAGTTTCACCGTCTTCGGATCCAGCCGCTCGATCTCCATGTCGTAGACCCGCTTGCCGTCGATGCTGGTTACCTCAAAACCTTCGTTGTGCAGCACCGCAACCATGCCCGCATCATGCGCCTTGGCCGCAAAGGTGTTGAACAGATCGGTGACGCGGTTCACGTCACCTACGGTTGGCGGAACGTCCTTAGGCAGCGTGCCGAAGCCGAGGCTGGCCGTTGCCATTTGGGTCAGGCCAAAATCCTTGGCCCATGCGATCCGCTCCTCCGCATGGTTGAACAGCTCATCCGTGTCAAAGTGCGCGCTGATACAGGTAAGACCGTAATCGTGCAGCATCCTGCGCAGCTCCTGCGGCTTGTACTGCGCCAGGCTGGAGAAATCCTTATAGCCAAACGGCGAACAGAGCTCAATGGTCTGAAAGCCCGCTGCGGAAAGGCCCTTCATCGTCCCGGCAAAATCCGGATTGATCGAGGCGCGGACAGGATAGGTCTGGCAGCCGATGGGGAGGCCCAGCGGATCGGCCAGCAGGGACGGGGTTGTGGCCAGAGCGACAGCAGTGGCCGCCCCCTGCTGAAGGAAATGACGTCGGGTGATCGGCATACGGTGTTCTCCTGATGCGTTCTCCAAGAAGATTACGACAGTCGCCCGTAGACTGACGAATGCCGTGTCAGCTCGCTCTTTCAAACTCCTGCAACGCTGGACCGATAAAGGGCCTTGACATCATATGTAGCCGTCTATATATAGTCATCTCAGCATGAGAAAACCTGATTCCCTCCAAGGGACCCTTGATTTGCTGGTGTTGAAAATTCTTTCGCGCCGGCCGCGAACGCATGGATACGGCATCATGGCCGCAGTCAAGGACTGTTCCGACGATCTGCTGCGTGTTGAGGAAGGTTCTCTGTACCCTGCTCTCTATCGCATGGAAGAAGCTGGCTGGATTCGTGCGGAATGGATCAAGAAGGACACTGGACGACGGGCGCGCGTGTATGAGCTGACGGCTGCCGGAAAGAAGCAGCTGGGGATTGAAGAATCTCGTTGGCAGTCTGCTTCAGCTGCCATCAACCAAGTATTGAGGACGGTCTGATATGTCACTGTGGTCAAGGGTTGCCAATGCTTTTCACGGCGAGAAGCTGAGCACGGAAATTGCCGAGGAGATGGACTCGCACATTGCCGAAGCGGTTGAGCAAGGGCGCGATCCGGACGAAGCGCGGCGTACTCTTGGGTGCAGCTACCAGCAGCGTCAGCAGAGAGAGAGCAGCTATGAAATCCGGACTGTGGGGTGGCTTGAGTTGCTACGTGCCGACATCACTTTCGGCTGGAGGCAGCTCAAACGAAACAAGGTGACCTCAATCGTCGCGATCCTTTCCCTTGCTCTCGCTATGGGCTCGTGCGTTGGGGCGTTCCGGCTCATGGATGCGCTGCTCTGGCGTCCGCTGCCGGTGGCCCATGCTGAACGCCTCTACGCCATCTCCCGTGAGGCATTCACGCTTGACGGCAAGCCCATTCGATCTGACACATGGGCCTATCCTTCTTTCAGCCTCATGCGGGACGCCGTAAAGGACCAGGCCGAGCTGATCGCAGTCTCCCCCGCTAGTCGAACCGATCTAACATACGGGTCCGACCAGGATATGGAGAAGGCGAATGTGCAGTACGTCTCGGGCTCGATGTTCCAGGCATTCGGCCTCCAGCCCGCTCTAGGCAGATTGCTGACGGAAAACGATGACCGAACCCCGGGTTCTCATCCCTATGCCGTTCTCTCCTACGATTACTGGACCCAACGCTTCGGGCAAGATCCGCAGGTCGTTGGTCGAACATTGCGATACGGCAAAGAGCTCTATGAGATTACCGGCGTTGTCGACGGGCCATTTACTGGTACCGAGCCGGGCACGATGACAGACGTCTTTCTTCCAACCATGATGCATCCTTGGGTTACCCGCTCCGACGCTTCCTGGGCTCGGACGCTGGTGTTAGTTAAGTCAGAAACAGCCCTTGAACCGCTGCGTCAGAAATTGAGCGCAATCAGCCGCGCTTTCGAACAAGAACGGGCCAAGGGATTTACCGGCGCGGATAAGATATTTTTTCAGAAGATCATCGACGCGACACTGCTGATCGAACCTGCGGGGGCCGGAATTTCGAGCCTTCAGGAGGAATACCGCAAAGCGCTGGGCATTCTCGGTGCCCTTGTCGCAATGGTTCTGCTCATTGCCTGTGCCAACGTCGCCAACCTGAAGATGGCACAGTCGGCGTTGCGATCACGTGAAATGGCACTGCGTGTCGCCATCGGTGCTGGACGCGGCCGCTTGGTGCAGATGCTCCTCGTAGAGAACGCTATGCTGGCCGTGCTGGCTGCCGGTCTTGGAGCGCTGTTCGCGTGGCGATCAGCTCCGCTTGTCGTGACCATGATCCAGTCATCCGACGCTCCGGTCCGACTGCTTCTCTACACGGACTGGAGGGTTCTCGGTTTCGGTGTCGGGTTGGTCTGCGTCTTGCTGCTCTTTGGAATACTCCCCGCGCTCCGCGCTTCTGCGGTCAAGCCGGTCAGCGCGCTCAAGGGTGGTGACGACGATCCTCACTCCCGGCGCCGCCTCATGCACGGCATGATCGCGGCACAAGTTGCGTTTTGTTTTCTTGTGATATTTATGTCAGGGCTCTTCGTAAGGACCTTCGAGAGCTTGTCCAATAAACCCTTGGGCTTTTCTCCCGAAAACCTCCTGTTGCTGGACGTGGTTGCACAGCAAGGCCAACCCCCTGTGGTGTGGGATCAAATCGCAGACAACCTGCGGATCGTCCCCGGCGTAGAGAGAGTTGCGATTGCGGGCTGGCCGCTATTGTCAGGCGGCGCATGGAATAACTTCGTTTCGGTAGGAGGAGCAACTCCGAGTCCCATTTTCACCTGCTTACTTGCAATATCGCGGGGGTGGTCAGAGACCATGAAAATACCCTTGCTCGACGGAAGGGATTTTCGTCCTGGCGACACCGCTCCAGGTCAGGCGATCGTCAACCAGTCTTTCGTCAAGACCTTTTTTGATGGAAAGAATCCGATCGGAAAGACATTTCAAGAGAGAGAAAATCATTACCAGGTCGTGGGACTGGTTGCAGATGCTCCCTATGGCAATCTCAGAGATGCCATTGTCCCAGTAGCCTACATTCCTTTTCATGAAGTGAATGCTCAAGGCGTGGCGCAGCCGGAAACTCAGGAGACGTTTCTCGTCCGCACTTCTAGCTCCAATCCACTCGCGCTCGCTTCTGTTCTGCGCAAGGCAATTCCACAAGCACGTGCTGGCTTCCGCGTCAGCGATCTTCGCACCCAGAGCGATCTGGTGCGAGCCCAGACCGTCCGCGAACGGCTGCTGGCGATGCTGGCAGCATTCTTCTCCTTCGTAGCGCTCTTGCTCGCAGCGATAGGTCTATACGGAGTGCTTAGTGATTCAGTGCAGCAGCGGGAGCGCGAATTTGGGATTCGTATCGCAGTCGGTGCTCGGATCTCCGACATCGCTTGGCAGGCTACGTCGCGGATCTTCCTGATGGTGATGACGGGAGCTGTGATCGGCGCGGCACTGGGGATTGGTTCGGTGCGCTATGTTGAGACGTTACTGTATGGCGTGAAAGGAAGTGACCCTGTCATGCTTACTGGTCCGGCACTAGTCTTGTTGGCGATTGCTCTGCTGTCTGCGTTGCCTGTCATAGCACGTGCCTCGCGCATCGATCCGAAGATCATGCTGCGAGCAGAATGACGTAATGCGCTAACTTGTGGAATCGCTCGCTCGCCATGGATCGGTAGCCTGCTTTTCGCCACCGATTCGGTCTAGCATGAACGAGTTTCGTAACAGTCTCGTATCGTCCCGTCCGTTCCTGGGGTTCCCGTCCACTCTTGACGTGCTTTGGGTGGAGGGTGTTTATTTCAGCATCTTGCTCTGCTGGCGGCGGCCAGGATGGTTGGGGTCGGTGAATTCGAGCAGTTCGATGGGCGCGCCGTTTTCGACTATGAACGCGACGCGGACGCCGTCGGATGGGCTGTTGGGAGGAATCAGGATTTCGCGGCCGGCAAGCTCGGAGGCGAGATCAGCCACTTCAAACGCGACGTGCGGAACTTGCCGGACGAGATCAGGGACCGCCGCGTCCGCTTCGAAACGCATCCACTCCACGCCAAACTCGCTTTTCTCGTGGCTGACGACAAAGAGTTTCAGGTGTTTCAAGTGGGTCTCGCCAGGCTTCGCTTCAGTAGTGGGAATTCCGATGTGATGGTACCGGCGCATTGTTTTTCGCTCTCCGTGGAATTGGCACAAATTCTACGCTGTCGTTACCGCGTTTGAAACCGCGCCCTCGCTGACCGGACTTTTGAGGCACGAAGTCAAATTGCACTTCACTGGTTTTGGCACAAGGCAGATTCGGAATGCATGACGGGCTAACCGGAAGTTGAGGAGAGGAGACTGCGTTGCCCAGATTATCTCCTCGGGTGGCGAACTTGGTCGGAGCGACAAAAGCTCTGTGCCGACTAAGGAGGCCTCCGTTGCGGAGAAATTGACTACCATAGTCGGGATCCGATATAGTCGGATTCCGACATACAAATACGCTGCCTCAAATTCTGAGGTGGACTTTCTGGAGATGACCATTATGAACTTTATCGAGAAAGCGAGATCCTTGAGTCTCGGCCAAAAGGTGGCGTCAGCAGCGGGTTTGCTTGGAGCGGCCTGTATGGTGTCATTACTCTTCGGTACAGGAGCTTCGGTCGCACAAGCTACTACGAATCCAACCTCCTACGTAGGGATATGGAAGATGACGGCCCAGGACAAACGAGTTGGTACGCTTGAATTAATGAACTATAACGGGCGACTGACAGGCAGCATTACCAATGCACACGCTATTCCGGGCGCGGCTCCTATTGTCCAAGCAAGCATTTCACAAGGCATGCTCGTAATTAATACAGAGGAAATTGACGAGGCCATTGTGCCTTGGAATATGACCTTGACTGGGGAAGGAAAAGGGCTCCTTCAATTGGCTTTCAAGGGACATGAAATGACTTTCCAAATTACGCGGATTTCATGGGAGGAGAATGAGGAGAGTTCGGAAACTGGCAAGTAGCCAGCAGGACGACTGAGGAGGGACATCCGTCCCTGGGTTTCCTGGCACTGGGTTCCCAGTCCCGATTGGGGGTCATGGGGTACACTACGGTTCCCCAAAAGCACCATCTCAGGTTACCGCGGTCATCAGTGATGCCGTTCGCTCCTCTCGTCGGATGACACCTTCAGGGGAAGTGTTGGCCTATTCGAGTAGCAGAAAAGTCGAGGATCCTAGATTAAGGTAGGGTTATGAAATATCACAAGATCGTCCGCCTGCAACTTGTCTTAGCCTGTGCAATTTCTTGGCAATCTACGCCGGCCGCTCTCGCTGACAGTACAGTCGCGCATTCAAAATTTACCGGCGCCTATCTTTCCCAGAAAGCGGGTCCTTCTATGGATTTAAGTCTGGGTGCGGATGGCAGCGCGACGGTTACAGAAGATACAGATAATGGTGCCATAACCTTATTTGGGCATTGGGTTGATTCTGGCGGCCAGGTCGCAGTCACTTTCGACGCGGAGCAGGACAAGCCGGCTGAACCGCCCATGGTCTTCCAGCCAGCCCACGATGGATTGCAGGCGGTCACCTGGAACCATGCCGCATGGGGCAAAGTTGATCCACCTCCGATGAAAAAGGGATTCAAGGTAAAACAGCTGTATTGGCTCACCACCGGACCGTAAACCTCGCAGCGGGGATAGTGCTGGAAGGAGATAAAGGGACAGCATACCTATTGCAGCAATTCTGGGTAACAGGTATGCTGTCCCTTTTTCTCCCCAAGAATGGTGGTTACTTCGTCTGGCCTTCAATTGCCGGCCTTCAATTGCCCGGAGGAAATGCACCGACACGATACCCATTTCCCGAGCCTTTTCGGGGCAGAAGGTCCGCTCCTGCACGGTCAGACCGAATTTTTCACACGTTCCTGTCCCTAGGTTTTCGTCTTCCGTCTGTCCTCCAGGGTGCGCTCAGGCTGCGCGTCTTGCCTTTGATCCAGTGACTCAGATTCCCGGATTACACTTTCCAGGGCCCTTCACAATCAGGGCAGCATCACCTTTCCGATAAACTGTGTGCCTGGAGATGAGGATTCGGAAAGCTGTTGCTACAAACTGGAGAAGCGAATGAAAGCCCTGGTAAAGAGCCGTGCGGAACGAGGCCTCTGGCTGGAAGAGACTGCTGAGCCCGCCATCGGAATCAACGACGTTTTGATTCGCGTTCGATATACCGGTATCTGTGGCACAGATGTTCATATCTACCAGTGGGACACCTGGGCACAGAAGACGATTCCGGTGCCGATGGTCATTGGGCACGAATTTGTCGGGGAGATCGTCGAGGTGGGCTCCAACGTCAACGATTTCTATCCAGGCGACATCGTGAGTGGCGAAGGGCATGTGGTCTGTGGCCGCTGCCGGAACTGCCTGGCGGGAAGGCGGCACCTGTGCGCGCGTACGCTGGGTGTGGGTGTGAATCGACCGGGAGCCTTTGCTGAATTCATTTCGCTGCCCATGACCAACATTTGGCGGCATGACCCCAAGATCAATCAGGAAGTGGCCGCGATCTTCGATCCCTTCGGCAACGCGGTGCACACCGCTCTTTCATTTCCGGTGCTTGGCGAAGACGTACTCATCACCGGCGCGGGTCCCATCGGCATGATGGCGATTCCCGTTGTAAGACACGCCGGGGCACGGCACATCGTCATCACCGACATGAATCCCTTTCGGTTGGACTTGGCAAGGAAGATGGGTGCGACGCTGGCGGTGAATCCAACGGAGACGCCGATTACGGAGGTGCAGAAACAATTGGGGATGCTCGAAGGCTTCGATGTCGGCCTCGAAATGTCCGGCAATGCTGAGGCATTGCGCGACATGGTTGCCAACATGAGCCACGGCGGGAAGATTGCGATTCTCGGTATCCCCGCCAAAGAGATGCTGATGGATTGGCGGCAGGTAATCTTCAACATGTTGACCATCAAGGGCATCTACGGACGCGAGATGTATGAGACCTGGTACAAGATGTCGGTGTTGCTCGAGTCGGGCGTCGATATCGCGCCCATCATCACTCACCGATTCGCCTACACTGACTTCGAGCTGGGCTTGGAAGCAATGATCTCAGGTCAGACGGGCAAGGTTATTTTGGACTGGACGAGCCTTGCCTGAGGACAACCAGTCGTTTGAACTTCATACTGAAAAGATCGGATTTATGACTGACAGGGGGCTGAGATGTACGGGAAGATGCAACGTGATCTGCAAGAAAAGGTAGTCAAAATTCAGCAGGCCGGCCTGTTTAAGCGAGAGCGTGTGATTGAGGGGCCGCAGCAGGCAGACATCTCTGTAGAAAATGGAACTTCCGTTCTGAACCTGTGCGCAAACAACTACCTGGGACTGGCAAACCATCCTGCAGTGGTGCAGGCCGCGCAGCAGGCTTTAACGGATTGGGGTTATGGGCTGGCGAGTGTCCGCTTCATCTGTGGTACGCAGTCCATTCACAAGCAACTGGAACAACGTCTGAGCGCCTTCCTGGGAATGGAAGACAGCATCCTCTATGGTTCCTGCTTCGATGCCAACGGCGGGTTGTTTGAGACACTCCTGGAGCCGGAAGACGCTGTCATCTCCGACGAACTGAATCATGCAAGCATCATCGACGGCATCCGGCTCTGCAAGGCAGCAAAATTCCGTTACCGCAATGGTGACATGGCAGATCTGGAGTCGAAGCTGAAGGATGCAGCCAATGCCCGGTACCGTCTGATTGCAACCGATGGTGTCTTCTCCATGGATGGTTACATCGCAAAGCTGGGGACCATTTGTGATCTTGCCGACAAATACGACGCACTGGTTATGGTGGACGACTCTCATGCCGTCGGCTTCGTTGGCAACCATGGACGTGGGACGCCCGAGCTCTGCGGAGTAGAAGGCAGAGTCGACATCGTCACCGGAACGCTGGGCAAGGCACTGGGAGGCGCAAGCGGTGGTTACACCAGCGGACATAAAGAAATCATCGATCTATTGCGGCAGAGATCAAGGCCGTATCTATTTTCGAACTCCGTCGCCCCACCGATTGTTGCCGCGTCTTTGAAGGTCCTGGACCTGGTGACAGAATCGCCCAGCTTGCGTAAACGACTGCACGATAACACTCGACTCTTTCGGGAAGACATGACGAGAGCAGGTTTCGACATTCTGCCTGGCGACCATCCGATCGTGCCCGTCATGTTCGGTGATGCCACTTTGGCGGCACGCACGGCGGAGCTTCTTCTTAGCAAGGGGATCTATGTGATCGCGTTTTCCTATCCTGTAGTTCCCCTGGGGAAGGCGCGAATCCGAACACAGATTTCAGCCGCACATACCAGGGAAGAACTCCAGTTTGCGGTGACGAAGTTTGCCGAAGCGAAGGCGGAAATAGGTTTCTGACGACGCAGGCCGGATACCAAGGCTAGAGAGCTTGTCAAAAAAACAACTCGCTCGCGGCCATTAGCTTCCACTGACCCTTCTCGGGAACGGACGGAATTTCTCCTAATGAGCGTCGCGCGTGCACTAGCGATAAACCCAAAAACAGGGCGTCTCACCTCTCGATGCTTAGCAGACTTCTTCTGACGAAGGTCAAGACGGCCTCGCTGGCATTAGGGGAAATTCCGTCCGGTCCCCGAAAAGGTCCCGTCCCCGAAAAGGTCCTGCGGGGTTTGCTGAATTCGAATTGTTCAGAAGTGAGCGGCCGTCATGCTGATGGTCGGCGTCCCCACGCCGTCCACATGATGGGGGACGGCGCCATGAAATCGGGATCATCCAAGTGCATGCTGTCCTGAGCTAACTCTTGCTCGGTAATATAGCGGGCATCCAGCAAAGCTCCGCGAAGCTGCTCGAAATTCGCTCGCATGAGGGAGACGCCTGCTGACCCGCTCCGCGACATGAACAGCCGCCCCTCCGCGCCAACCTCGACAAGGCCATGTGCCCGCAGGCGGCCATAGAGCAGTCGCCCAAACCGTCGTTCAGCGCCGCGGTCTTTCAGCAGTCGCATTACGGCCATTTGAGTTTTCAGAATGACCTCGCCAGGACTCACAGTTGGATCAGGAAGCAGAGAGACGGAATCAAAATCCTCATCCACAAGCCAACCCCCTGGCTTTAAGGCCGACACCAAATGCGCCAGCACTTTTTCTCGTTCCGGAAGATGTATTAAGACCAGCCGGGCATGAATGAGGTCAAAAGTTGCGTGTGGCAATGGGTCAGTAACAATATTGTGCTTCCGCACCTCGACGTTTTGCGCCGACAAAGGCTCCAGAAACCTAGGATCGACGTCCGTGACCAGGACGTGTCCCGTGGGTCCCACACGATTCGCGAGCCACGCAGTGATCGAGCCTCCACCTCCCCCGACCTCCAGGCACCGCCAGGACTCGCTTACGCCGCGGTCTTCCAAATGGCGGATTGTGCCGCGATCAAACATGCCCGACAAAGCATCGAATCGCGCGGGTGTTTCCCTACTCGAGTTATCTAGAGCGTAGGTGAAAACAGCAGAGCGATGGGGACCAGAACCTTCGTGAATTGGCATAGCGCCTCCTTGTAGTTTCGTCGCCGCGTAGGATCATCGGCGACGTTGGTGCGAAGCTCAGTCGGGGAGTTGCACTCCGTCGGGCTCTTGCAACGACAAACTGCCAACCAGTGCGGCAAGTAGCCCAAACAAACTTACGAATCCCGCGGAGTACGCCAGGCTTGCGGCAGGACCACTTCCCGGCATTACGTTGGAAAGGGTCGTCGTGATGAATACGGCGGAAACACCGATCACCCTGCCCCCAATGTTTGCCGCGAAACTCTCGCCAGTGCCTCGTAACCGCGTCGGATAGACTCTGGGCAAATAGTTGCCCCAAAAACTGTGTAGTCCGTTGAAAAGCATGGTCGCGAGAAAAATCCCAACATGGACGAATGCCAGGCTCCGCGTTGCCGCGAAAAAATAGAGCCACGCATAAACGAACACGGCCGGTCCGAGCAGAAGGCGCAACCGGCGTCGCTGCGAAACGATCCGAACGACGAGTAGGGCAAAAAGTATGCGGCCCGTCAAACCGCCTAACTCTTGAAACATTTGCACTCCACTGGCCGCCTGCTCGATCTGGCGTGGCGCCAGCTTCGCCACCTCAGCCAGCCCTGGAATCATGCGAACCGTTTGCTGAAGAGCTCCGACCGACAGAAAGTAACTGCAAGCGAACAATAGGGTCGCAACGAGTGTGGTCTTTTTCAGCGCGGGCCGGAATAGCTCCCTGAGTGAGGGGCGCTCCAGGTCTTTCTTCGATCTCTTTTTCTGCCACAACGGCGATTCGGGTAGAAAAGGCCGGATGAAAAGAAGTGGAATCGCGGGAATTAAGCCGGAAAGCAGCGTGTAGCGCCATGCCTCGTGACCTCCCTGAATCGTCGGCAATCTTTCTGCGTTGGTCACTGCCAGGTAGTAGGCTCCGGCTACCATGAGCCCACCCACCGCATGAAACCCTTGCGTGTAGCCCAACACGGACTCTCGGCGCTTAGGGTTTGAAAAGAGCTCTGCGATCCAGGTAATTGCAGCCACGAATTCTACGCAGACGCCAATCATCGTTGTACACCGCAGTACCAGCAATTGCGTCAGGGAGGTGGAAAAGCTCGCGGCACATGCGGAGAAGCTGTAGAGCAGAATGCTCCAAAGGAGAATGCGCTTTCGGCCGAAAAGATCGGTGAGATATCCTCCGAGCAACCCAAAAAAGCCGCCGGCCATATTCGGAACATAGAACAGCAACCCTACCCACAAATTAAACTGGGGCGTCCCGGGCTTCAGATGCCCCAGAGCCGTGAGTGCGGGGCGCACGATCAGGGGCAGCATCAAACTTTCGTACAAATCGAATGCGAATCCAAGGCAAGCGACGCCGCAGATGAGCCACTGAATCGGCGTCAACCTGGATGGAACGGCCATCCCTTCGGCGCCGTCCATTCCGGAACCCGATATGAGCCGTGTGCGTCCTGAGGCTTTCAGAAAAACCTCCACTGTGTGGTGCTATTTAAGGCCGGAAAGGTTTATGATACAAGTCAAAAGAATTTGGCAATTAGTGAGGAATACTCACGAATGGATTTTACCTCCCGACAACTTCGCGCCTTCCTGCTCGTGGCGCAACACCGGAGCTTCTCGCGGGCGGCCGAGGTCCTCTACATTACTCCGTCCGGATTGAGCGTTTTGATAAGAGAACTTGAGATGCAGCTCGGCTTCCGGCTGTTCGACCGCACTACGCGGCACGTCGTGCCCACCGCCCACGGCACCGAACTACTGGCAGTTGCCCAGAAGAGCGTGGCCGAAATGGACGCCGCGGTGTCGCGCATCGGACGCTCCGCAACCCAAGCCAGCCAGTCGTTGACTTTGGGTGCGCCGCCCTTGATCGCAGCCAATATCGTCACCCACGCGATCAAGGAATTTCGCGGTCACCGGCCAGATCTTCGGATTCAGTTGTTCGACGAAAGATCGCCTGCCATCCTACAACTTGTCCTGGCCGGCAAGCTGGACATGGGTCTTGGCATCTTCGCTCGGACGCCAGGCATTAGGCGTACCCCATTCTTTCGTTCTCCTCTGATGGTGATCCGCCCGGACAGGAATCCCGCATTTCGTCGAGCATCGACCACGTGGTCCGCTCTGAAGGGTGAGACGCTGATCTCGCTGCGATCGTTTAGCCCGATACAGCAGATTGTAGACAAGCATCTGGCCCAAGCAGGTGTCGTATCTTGCCAGAGTGTGTCGATCAACCTTCTGGATACGCAAATTGCCATGGTGGAGGCCGATGAAGGCATAGCCATTATCCCTTCATTCGGATTGCCAGCGTGCCGGAACCGAAAAGTAGCGACGAGTCGTCTGATCAATCCTGTCGTGGAAGTGGAGTTTCATCAGATTAGCAATCGAGGAAAGAAGCTCCCGCCCGGCGCCGACGAATTCTCTGCGTTTCTTAAGAGCTTCTTCGCCAGGGAACTCGCCACTCCGGTCCTGCGTAGCGCAGCCGTTGCAACGCACGACTCTTCCGGTCGTCAGACGCCTGGACCTGTCCAGTCGTAGGAGATAAGGGGACAGCATACCTATCCCCTCGGAAGAAGTGGTCAGACGGGACTGATACTTTACGAAAAATGGAAAGTCACTCCCTACTATTTTGTGCCCGTCGGCGAAAACGAGGTGACGCAACCTCAATTCCCAAAGTACCAGTCCCGTCTGACGAACAATCCTAGAAGAGCATGACTGCCAGGCGGTAGGTGGTGAAACCCGGCCCCTCACTACCAGTGTTGCAGGCCCCCACGGCCGCGGTGCGGAATCTTCCGCTGGAGACTTGCTGCTCGAGCACTGCCTACATGCCACTGCATCTTTACATCTTTCGTGGGAGGGGGACAGATCCCACGATCGGGTTCAATGATGCAGAGAGGGCCCGCCCATGAGGAAACTAATCGGTGCTTATCTGCTCGGCGCTATTTGGACCGTCGGTGCGCTGGGTAACGCCTGCGCCCAATCCCTGGAAGCTAGGCAGCTGATGGAAGCGACCAACGCGGACCGCGCTCAACATGGCCTTGGCCCGCTCAAGTGGGACCCAGCTCTGGCGCGAGCGGCGCAAAAACACGCTGAGCTGATGGTGGGACAGCGCGAGCTGTCACACCAGTATGGAGGAGAAGCGGATCTGGATACGCGCGTGGGGAAGGAGGGCGCACATTTTCACGTGGTCGCCGAAAATCTGGCCGCTGCACCAACTCCCACGGCGCTGGAGGCGGAGTGGATGCACTCGCCCGGGCACCGCGCAAACATTCTCGATCCGCGGCTGAATGAGATAGGCGTGGGGATGGTGCGCCAGGGAGGATATTTGTGGGCAGTGGAGGATTTCTCCGCCGCCGTCGCCGTGTTGGGCTCCTCGCAGATTGAACGTACCGTCGGCCAGTTGCTGAACGAGCGAGGCATTGAGCCGGCAGGCGACGTGGCTGCAGCCCGGGAGACATGTGCAATGGACCATGGTGCTGCGGGAGGCCTCCGGCCGAAATTCATTATGCGCTGGGAAGCCTCCAGTTTAAACAGGCTGCCCGATGTGCTGGAGCAGAAGATCAGTACAGGGCGCTACCGCACCGCGGCAGTAGGCTCATGCAATATCGGTAACGAGGGGCCAGGATTTACGACATACCACCTTGCTGTACTGCTCTTCTAGGCAAGCCGGAACAGAGAAGCTTTTGCATCATGCCGACAAAGAGCGGACCAGATCCATATCCCACTTGAAGGTGATTGGCTGGTCTGAGTCCTTCAGCTATAAACAAACGGGTGGGATGTAAATTTCAAATTGGTGCAGCGTGTCCCGCTCAGCTCGCAGCGTAATTTGCATCGCGTGTAATCCCAACCGTCCGTTGCCGCATCAACCGCAACATGAGGTGATTCAGGAACTTGCGGTTCGAGACATTTTGGAACCGGGCGTGCTTTCCCCACAGTAAAAGTGGTGTTACCTCGTTGTCTCCGGAGGTCTAAAGTGGACTTCTCTTCCCTGCAACAGACACCGGCACCAAAGCGCGTGGCCGCCTATGTCGCTATCGTAGCGCTCGGCGGAGCTATGGGTGGCTACGCAATTCATGAACACCACACTGCGAAGAATCTGACGGCGCAGAATGAGCAGATGACCGCCGCGCTCAACGCGAACCGGAGTGAGCTTAGCGACCTCACGGCAAAGGTGAATACGCTGGCGTCGCGCAGCGAAACACAGTCCGCTCCGTCAGCCCCTTCCAGCCAGGTCATAACCGCCCGCGGCCCCGTAACACCTCGCCGGCACGGCGAGGATCCGCGCCTCAAAAAGCTGCAATCGCAAATCGACGAACAGGGCAAGTCGATCGAGGAAACCCGCAATGACATAGCAAGCGCACAAGGCGATCTCGCCAATACGCGCACCGAGCTGACGGGCTCTATTGCGCGCACCCATGACGAACTCGTGCTGTTACAGAAGAAGGGGGAGCGAAACTACTACGAGTTTGACATCCGGAAATCGAACCAGTTCCAGCACGAGGGACCGTTTGGGATCCGCTTGAAAAAAGCGAATAGCAAGCACCAGTACGCCGACCTGGAGCTAATGGTGGACGATCGCAACCTGTCGCAGAAGCACGTCAATCTCTACCAGCCGGTTATGTTCTACACGCCCGACAGTCCCCAGCCGGTCGAGGTGGTGATTAACGACATCAGCAAGGATCACATCCACGGATACGCGAGCGCGTCGAAGTACAGCCAGTCTGAACTGACCTCGATGTCGAACGCAGGCGCCAACGCTGCGCCAAGCTCAATTCAGGGAGCGACGAACTCCAACGAACAACCTTCACCTAGAAGGAAGCTCCCATCGCCCCAGTAGCCATATCGCGTCTTGATAGATAAATGTGAACGCGGATCCGGATCCGACTACCGTTTACGCATCCGACCGTCACTTAGCGACTGGTCGCCAATGCGGAAGTAATCACATCGTTGAGAAGCCGGCCTACATAACGAAGTGCCTGACAAACGCGGTTTTCAGCAGGGGGTTTCGTGGACATCAAACAGACGGAGCTGGCACTTTGACGCTTTTACGGGAGTTTCGTGGCCGGGAATTTCGGAACCCCCACCACCCTCTCAACTGACTGGAGGAGGACTGGAGGAGGGACAGACTGGAGGAGGGACAGACGGAACGTTACCCCTGCTTCAACGATCATACTAAGTTAGTAAACGTCCCGTCTGTCCCTCCTCCATAAGGGTAAAGATTTAGGAATAGGAGCTATATAGCACAGACAATCATTGTGGGCATTCGTTACTGTCCGAACATGAAGAAGTATTTGGTACTTGTTCTGTTTATGCTCTTTACAGCCGGCGCTTTTGCGCAGCCATATTGGCATCACCACCACCACCGCCGCTACCACCACCATGTGATAGTCATTCGGCATCACCGCCACCACTACTACCACCACCAGCACGTTCTGGTAGCCGTTCGGTGATTTATCTGCTATCGAACATGGATCATTGAGTTTAGCGTACGGTAACTGGCGTACGAAACCGAAGCTGCGCGCCAAAACACAGATTCTTAACTTGATTCTTCACATCGATAGCATTTCCCTATGACTGTGGTGTGGATGGAGTTGGCTAACGAGATTTAACGCATTTCATTAGTAACGTTACCGACTTTTACGCCATATGTGGTCCGCATTGCTCAGACCGGGATGATCTGAGTCGGTACGGTAAAGAACGTAGGGGTAGGTAGAGGATGGCCCCGATGATAGTGAGGGTAATTTATGCGTGGTTTTACAGTTCTTGCTCTGACTGCTGTTGCTGGAATCTGCTTCACAGCAACCACTCCCAAGACGGAAGCTCAGGTCAGCATCACCATTGGAGCTGAGCCTTCTTGTCCCTACGGTTACTATGACTACACTCCTTATAACTGTGCTCCCTCCGGCTACTACGGCCCGGAATGGTTCAATGGCGGTGTCTTCATTGGCGCTGGTCAGTGGTACCATGGCCAAAGTGGCTTCCATGGCAACGTAGACAACCATTACGACCCAAAGCAAGGTTATAAGGGCCCAATGCCCAAGAATGGTGAGAAAGCAGCACCGCCAAGCCATAACGCTAAGGCATCCACCCAGTTCAAGGGCAATGAAGTGCATGACGGACACGGCCAGGTAAATGAAGGCAAAAAATAGCCAACACCAACCGACCTTCCAATCTGCCGATACGAGTCGACGGTACGGTCCGGAATGATCACTTGTCAGCTGGCGGCTTTCTCTCAACCAAGAGAATCCGTCCAGGACTTGTACGAAAAAGGGCAGATGTCAACGGATTGAGGCGGACATCTGCCCTTTCTTGTTCTTCCGCGAAGAATCTCCACGGAGCAAAACCCTGAAAGCAGCCGTTTTGCAGAGTCGATCGAACAGTCGATTAAGGTGCCCACCTTGCTGGCATCGGGAATCGCGTAATCTTTGTACTCGATAATCAAGTCGGCATGACCCCCAAGTCGAATAGCGGTGATGTTGTGGTTGTATGCGGGAAGCCAGAAGTCGCTCACCTTCGTGTATACCTGCACAATGTCCGCCTTCTTGGTCCAAAATGAAGGGTTCTTGGTCGGCTCTGCTTCCAACCGTACTACCGCGAAATCGCTTGCATCCACCCAGATCCGACCCCGACACAAGTCCTGCACCGCCGTTTGCGGTCTGACGAGTGCTGCGCCGCTCCGCGTGCCTTGAGGCGCGCCGAGCCTGATCTTCATTGATCACCCCCAGTGAGCAAAATTGACCAGTACGCGGTTCAGGGCAAGGGACATACTACCCTCAAGTAACTCCTCGGTGTTTTGCGGCTCGGTGAAAATCCGCAAACGCCAGCGCGAGTCCCCCGTCGCCAGCGCTTTTGCCATGCACGGAAAATACTCGAAAGAGGATCTATGTGTCTCTTCAACCAGTTTCACGCATTTTCGGCGCCGATGACGAACACATCGTCGCTTTCGCCGCCTTATTGCAAATGAATGGGTATTCGGCGAAGTTTTACACCAGTCCGCTGGAAGCGTTGGCCGCTGCCAGGTCGGGAGCTCCCAACCTCTTCCTATCGGCTGTAATGATGCCTAATAGCATGCAAGAGAGAAACCGGCCGTAGGATAGAGGATTCCGTCGCTAGGTCTACAATACACGGAGAATTCCCGCTGTTTACTCCAGATCGGGCAACCAGGTGACGGCAACCAGGTGGCAACCAGGTGACGGTGGCAACCAGGTGACGGCAACCAGGTGAGACGGCAACCAGGTGACAGGCAACCAGGTGACAAGGCAACCAGGTGACAGACAGGACGTACCCCATCCCGGCACAACAACAGCTACCTACGTCAAATGGATCGCCGTTTACTCTGATTCAAAGGCCAGTTCGCTTTGTCTCGCATCCAAACCGGCCTTAGGAGGGCGTCCTCCCTTTTGTGGTGCCAGCCGCCGCTTCATCGTCCCTTCGAGAGCCTGCACAAACTCTGCGCTACCCAGCGGCCGCCCTGTGTGGGTGCACCGACGAATCTCCGCCAGCTTGGATTCCATCTCGCCAGCCGCGAGGTACTGCCGCCAGGCACTGGCAGTCCAACTTTTCCGCCATAGCTCCAAATCTAAGACCTCGTTCCGCACTTCCGCTCCGCAGTGCGCTGCCGCGCTGGACCACGCCCACGCTTCCGCCTCCCTCGCCAAGCCGGCGCGCACCGGGTTCAACTCCGTATATCGCAACGCTTCCCACAGATGCACCCGATCCAATGGGCAGGAGTAATAACGACCCTGCCAGGCATGGCCGCTCGACTGATGAACCGCGTTCCAATAAATCGCATAGCGCCCATGGGCATGCCTCAGGGCCAATCCCAAGCCGTCAGCATTGTGAGGAGTAACGACCAGATGCACGTGATTCGACATCAAGCAATAACCGATCAACCCCAACCCATGGAGTTCGATGTTCCGGCGTAAAAGATTGAGATACGCCATGCGATCGGCATCGCAATCCAGGATAAATCTCCGCGCATTGCCACGCTGTGTTACGTGGTGCGGAACATCTACAGCGATGACTCGAGCCAAACGCGTCATTAGGAGAAATCTACCTGCACACCCTATAGCCTTCGTGGAACGCTGCACACAGGGTTTCGCGGAGGCGCCCATTTCTTTAGTTCCAGTTTGCCTTGGTCAGGCTAAACTCTCGTTGAAATCTGGATTAGCTGAAGTTAATGTTGTGCATCTTCACAGCGGCCATGGTGGGGGGCCTTGGCGACCCCAAAGAGGAGGCTCCACGAGGCAAGAAAAAGAGAATGATTACCGCCCAAGCAGAGTTCAAGAAGTCTTCAGACACAGGTTCATGGGGTACGTCCTGTCTGTCACCGGGTTCCCGTCGGGGTTCCCGTCGGGTTCCCACCGGGTTCCCTTGTCACCGTCACCGGGTTCCCTTGTCACCGGGTTCCCTTGTCACCGGGTTCCCTGTCAAACTCTCGTTGAAATCTGGATTAGCTGAAGTTAATGTTGTGCATCTTCACAGCGGCCATGGTGGGGGGCCTTGGCGACCCCAAAGAGGAGGCTCCACGAGGCAAGAAAAAGAGAATGATTACCGCCCAAGCAGAGTTCAAGAAGTCTTCAGACACAGGTTCATGGGGTACGTCCTGTCTGTCACCGGGTTCGTCCGTCACCGGGTTCGTCCATGGGGTACGTCCTGTCTGTCACCGGGTTCGTCTGTCACCGGGTTCGTCACCGGGTTCGTCTGTCACCGGGTTCGTCGTCACCGGGTTCGTCGTCCAAGCAGAGTTCAAGAAGTCTTCAGACACAGGTTCATGGGGTACGTCCTGGTCACGGTAGGGACAGCTATCGCTAGCTGCCCCCCGTACAGATCCGTGCGAGCGGAACTACCGCACACGGCTCCTACCTCGGATGAGTAGCGTCAAAACGTGCGCTGGGAAAAGGATGCAGGATGCGAGGACGAGGTATCCATCGTTCGAAGGTCGGACGAATGCGAACCCAACTCGGTCGGCTGCGCTGACTGCGACGACCAAGCATCGACCGCCACAGATCGCACAATCGATCACGGAACCGCCATAACGCCCGCTGGTTTTCGGGAACCGCATGGTATCGGTAATAGCCACTGACCACACGTTTCAGCCACGCGCCCACCGCGTTGACCGGCTCATGCATCCGCTGACGTAGCTTCGCTTTAATGGAATGAAGCGTCGCGCGCATCCGCTTGGGCACAGTCCTACGCCATGTAACGAAATGGCCCTTGGAGGTCGTCGCACAGTAGTGCGTGAACCCAAGAAACGTGAACGTCTCCGGCTTGCCTTCCCCACGCTGTTGCCGATTGACCTGCGCGAACCGACCGAACTCGATCAATCGCGTCTTCTCCGGATGGAGTTCCAACGCAAAGTTCGCCAGCCGTTTCTGAAACTCACTCAGGAACCGATCAGCGTCTTCGCGCCGCTCAAAGCCGACCACCAGATCGTCAGCGTAACGGACAACCACCATCTCTCCGTTCGCCGCCTTCCGGCGCCATGCCTCAACCCAAAGGTCGAACACATAGTGCAGATACACGTTCGCCAAAAGCGGTGAGATCACCGCTCCCTGCGGCGTGCCTGCCGTCGTCTCTGACCACTTGCCTTCCTCCGACACACCAGCCTTCAGCCACTTATTGATCAGCCGAAGGATGCGCTTGTCGGCGACTCGATGCTCGACAAACTTCATCATCCACTCGTGGCTCAGGTGATCAAAGAATCCACGAATATCCGCATCGAGTATCCAGTTCACCCGCTTCCGTTCGATGCCCACGTTCAGCGCATCCAGCGCCTGATGAGGACTGCGTCCCGGGCGAAACCCATACGAAAAGCCCCGAAAGTCCACCTCGTATATCTGGTTGAGGATCGTGACCACCGCCTGCTGGACAATCTTGTCCTCCAGCGAAGCGATACCCAATGGCCGTTGCCGGCCATCGGCTTTCGGTATGTACACTCGTCGCGAGGCTTGTGCCCGATACGCTCCACGGTGAACTCGGCCATGGAGTTCGGCAAGCCGAGCCTCCAGGCCTTGCTCATACTGCTGCCAACTCACTCCGTCTACTCCGGGTGCTGCGCTTCGCTGTAAGGCGAAGTAGCTCTCCCGCAGTAACTCGATCGTGAGATGGTGCAGCAAAGCGGTGAACCGCTCCTGCTTACTTGCCCGCGCCTTCTGGCGCACGCCGCCTAACCCCTGGGACACACGTGCTCCGCCCTGTGTCGGATGCGTGTGAGGCTGGGCGTCGTTCTCCTTGGCCTGCCCCCTTCCCTCCGCTGGCTCCGCGGAAGTCTTACCTTCGTTGTTCGTCAGCTTCATCGGTACTATGGCGCAGTCCGACTCCTCCAAAACGTACATGCCCGGATGATGGATCTTTCACCTTCCCGGACCGGTCTGCTCGCGCAGACGCTCTGGAGGTCTCCCGGTTCTCGTGCACACTGTGTGCTGACGTGCATGGACTCTTCGACTACGCCGAGCCCAGCGGCCACTCGCGATCTAACGCGGCGCGCTGATGTTGCCTTCCCACTGACAGAAAAGGGTCGGCACCCGGTTGCATGTTTTCGGAGCTCAATGATCCCGCCCGCCAGCCCTCTGTCTACGCTTCGCTATGATCCCTCGCGAGATCACAGGCAAGACTCGAGGCCAGAATGGAGTCGCTTCTCCTTTTCCGTAGGGCTCTCTCATCCCCTACAATGTGCCGGTTTATCCCGGCGCTCTCTGTCACCGGGTTCTTCACCGGGTTCGTCTCACCGGGTTCGTCCATGGGGTACGTCCTGTCTGTCACCGGGTTCGTCGTCTGTCACCGGGTTCGTCGTCGTCACCGGGTTCGTCGTCACCGGGTTCGTCTACCGGGTTCGTCTGTCACCGGGTTCGTCTTACCGGGTTCGTCTTACCGGGTTCGGTCACGGTAGGGACAGCTATCGCTAGCTGCCCCCCGTACAGATCCGTGCGAGCGGAACTACCGCACACGGCTCCTACCTCGGATGAGTAGCGTCAAAACGTGCGCTGGGAAAAGGATGCAGGATGCGAGGACGAGGTATCCATCGTTCGAAGGTCGGACGAATGCGAACCCAACTCGGTCGGCTGCGCTGACTGCGACGACCAAGCATCGACCGCCACAGATCGCACAATCGATCACGGAACCGCCATAACGCCCGCTGGTTTTCGGGAACCGCATGGTATCGGTAATAGCCACTGACCACACGTTTCAGCCACGCGCCCACCGCGTTGACCGGCTCATGCATCCGCTGACGTAGCTTCGCTTTAATGGAATGAAGCGTCGCGCGCATCCGCTTGGGCACAGTCCTACGCCATGTAACGAAATGGCCCTTGGAGGTCGTCGCACAGTAGTGCGTGAACCCAAGAAACGTGAACGTCTCCGGCTTGCCTTCCCCACGCTGTTGCCGATTGACCTGCGCGAACCGACCGAACTCGATCAATCGCGTCTTCTCCGGATGGAGTTCCAACGCAAAGTTCGCCAGCCGTTTCTGAAACTCACTCAGGAACCGATCAGCGTCTTCGCGCCGCTCAAAGCCGACCACCAGATCGTCAGCGTAACGGACAACCACCATCTCTCCGTTCGCCGCCTTCCGGCGCCATGCCTCAACCCAAAGGTCGAACACATAGTGCAGATACACGTTCGCCAAAAGCGGTGAGATCACCGCTCCCTGCGGCTTGCCTGCCGTCGTCTCTGACCACTTGCCTTCCTCCGACACACCAGCCTTCAGCCACTTATTGATCAGCCGAAGGATGCGCTTGTCGGCGACTCGATGCTCGACAAACTTCATCATCCACTCGTGGCTCAGGTGATCAAAGAATCCACGAATATCCGCATCGAGTATCCAGTTCACCCGCTTCCGTTCGATGCCCACGTTCAGCGCATCCAGCGCCTGATGAGGACTGCGTCCCGGGCGAAACCCATACGAAAAGCCCCGAAAGTCCACCTCGTATATCTGGTTGAGGATCGTGACCACCGCCTGCTGGACAATCTTGTCCTCCAGCGAAGCGATACCCAATGGCCGTTGCCGGCCATCGGCTTTCGGTATGTACACTCGTCGCGAGGCTTGTGCCCGATACGCTCCACGGTGAACTCGGCCATGGAGTTCGGCAAGCCGAGCCTCCAGGCCTTGCTCATACTGCTGCCAACTCACTCCGTCTACTCCGGGTGCTGCGCTTCGCTGTAAGGCGAAGTAGCTCTCCCGCAGTAAGTCGATCGTGAGATGGTGCAGCAAAGCGGTGAACCGCTCCTGCTTACTTGCCCGCGCCTTCTGGCGCACGCCGCCTAACCCCTGGGACACACGTGCTCCGCCCTGTGTCGGATGCGTGTGAGGCTGGGCGTCGTTCTCCTTGGCCTGCCCCCTTCCCTCCGCTGGCTCCGCGGAAGTCTTACCTTCGTTGTTCGTCAGCTTCATCGGTACTATGGCGCAGTCCGACTCCTCCAAAACGTACATGCCCGGATGATGGATCTTTCACCTTCCCGGACCGGTCTGCTCGCGCAGACGCTCTGGAGGTCTCCCGGTTCTCGTGCACACTGTGTGCTGACGTGCATGGACTCTTCGACTACGCCGAGCCCAGCGGCCACTCGCGATCTAACGCGGCGCGCTGATGTTGCCTTCCCACTGACAGAAAAGGGTCGGCACCCGGTTGCATGTTTTCGGAGCTCAATGATCCCGCCCGCCAGCCCTCTGTCTACGCTTCGCTATGATCCCTCGCGAGATCACAGGCAAGACTCGAGGCCAGAATGGAGTCGCTTCTCCTTTTCCGTAGGGCTCTCTCATCCCCTACAATGTGCCGGTTTATCCCGGCGCTCTCTGTCCCCGGGTTCTACCCGTCTGTTTCTTCAACCTTGTCCCTGTGAATCCCTGTGGTTCTTGCAAGAGCCTCAAGGTATTTGGATGCGATAGAGGTTGCGGCGGGTATTCTGCCGAGTGTAGGCGTAGAGCGAAGAATTCACGGCCGACTGCACATACCCTGGGACCGCGGTGATCGCTTTCGGATTGGCAAAGTCTTCGATGCGCACGGTTACGGTAAGTGGAATCTTTGGAAGCCCCGAGTCACGCATCACTGGCATCGCATAACTGCCTTCGTGCACTTCAGGGAAGTAGAGGAACGCAACTTTTCCGCTCAGGTCCCAATTGACTTGGCAATTAGTGACGCACAGCGGCACCGTCGCGCTCCCATCCAGGGCGAACGCCTTTATTCCCGGCGCTTGCTCTTTGTCGGACCCTCCCGAGCCGGCAACAACCCACCGGCCGTCTGGGGACACTGAGGTGATATCCCAAATGCCCGAGGCAATCTTGCGGCGGCCGGTGCCATCGGCTTTCATGCGATATAGAAAGTTCGAGACGCCTTCTATCGCGCGAAAGACGAGGTCGCCGTCGGGCAGAAAAAAGGGAGAATCTTCGACGGCCGCAGAGGAGATGCGCACCGGGGACGAGCGACGGCTGGTTGGGGCAATCCACAGGTTTGTATGGCCGCTCTGATCTTTCATGGCAAATGCAAGTTCTTTCCCGTCTCGCGTTACGGAGTAGCCCAGAATCGGGTAATCCGGCAAGACCCTCTCTTCCTTGCCGCTATTTAATTCTTTGCTCCACAACTCATTGGCGCGCGTTTGGCCATTGGCCTTAAGGAAGTAGAGTTTGCGTCCATCCGCAGAGAACGCCGGGGATGAAGTGTTTCCTTCAGAGGATATCTGGTGGTCTCCGTCCTTGTCGTGCAGCCAAACCGTGAGGTCCTGAGAGCCGACGGATGTTATAAGAGACTTTCCGTCAGGCGCCATCGCTATTCCTTCCTGAGACGTTGGGCCAAAGGTCAACTGCTCCGGGTCTCCATCTGGAAAGCGCTGACGCCAGATATGGAAGTCATCCGTCCTGGCAGAGAGATAGATCCATTTACCGTCAGGTGACCACGCGCCCGAGATACAGGGCCCATTGGGAGGGCCAACAACCTTAATGTCGTTTGTGCCCTGGAATGGAACGATCCGGCAGGGCAGAATCTCACCTCGACTGCCCATCTCAACCACGAGTACCCATCTGCCATCCGGCGAAAGGTACGAAAGATGGGCCATGCTGCGTTCGCCAGTGGGCACGTAGACGTCCCGGCTATTCCCTCGGCCCTCATCTGTGGTCACCACAACCATATGTATCCCTTCTTTGATTTCAGAGAAGAGCAGCCGCTTTCCGCCTTCAATCCATGTCAAAGAGGAAGCGTTGGGCAGCAGCATATGAGGTTCCCCGCCGAGAACAGGTACCTCCCAGGTGTCAAATGGAATGACGATACCATAGGCAATTTGCGAATTATCCGGAGAGAACGACGGGGCTAGTTTTGTCGTCGAGTCGTGGGTGAGCTGGACCGGCTCGCCTCCCGGCAGCAACTTAACGTAGATATCTCCGAGTGGGAAGAGTGAATTCAGCTCTCCCAGTGGGAGGAAAGAATTGTCTCCTCGAATGAAAGCGAGCATTCGTCCGTCCGAGGATAGAGCGGGATACACGACCGAATCTCTAAAAAACGTCAGTTGCTCCCACTCTTTACTCGTTGCCACATGGCCTGAGGAGGAACGTTGATACAGAAAGGCGGCCGCAACCGCCAGAACAAGAGCCGCAGCCGCAACGTAGTAGTAGGCTTTCCGTGCTTTCGTCTTTACTAGCCGTTGCTCTGTTGTCTCTTGTTGTCCCTGTCTTGAAGAGGATGTTGCCCATTGGCTTTGGCCGCTGTCTCGCGCTAACCGTCGCAGATCCGTTTGCATATCGGCAGCATTTTGGTAGCGCAGCTTGCGGTCTTTCTCCAGCGCCTTACTGATGACGTCTTCGAGCTTGGGGGGGATGCCCGGATTCAGCCGCACAGGCGCGACCGGGGTGCGATTCAAAATTGCTTCCGCCACCACGCCGATGCTCTCGCCCCGGAATGGCACAAATCCTGTGACCATCTCATAGAGCACCACTCCAAAGGAAAACATGTCCGTGCGGGCATCCATCTCTTCGCAGCGCACCTGTTCGGGTGACATATAAACGACAGTGCCCATGGCTGCGCCTGGTTGCGTGAGCCGTTCTGATTCGACGTCTGTCGGCATCGCCGCGGTGGGCATCAACTTCGCCAGACCAAAATCCAAAATTTTGACGTCGCCGCGGTCAGTTACAAAGATGTTCGCAGGCTTGATATCCCGGTGAACGATTCCCTTGCTGTGGGCAGCGCCGAGTGCATCCGCGATCTCGGTCCCCCATGCAAGCACTTCATCGAGCGGCAGCGGCTTGCCGGCAATGCGATGCTTGAGCGTAGAGCCCTCCATGAATTCCATGGCAATAAACGTTTGATCGTTCTCTTCTCCAATCTCATAGATCGTGCAAATGTGGGGATGATTGAGCGCCGACGCTGCGCGCGCTTCTCTGCGAAAACGTTCCAGAGCCTGGGGAACCTGGGCCAGGTCGTCGGGAAGAAATTTAAGTGCGACAAAACGGCCGAGGGAGGAATCCTCAGCCTTGTAGACAACCCCCATTCCGCCGCCACCCAATTTTTCCAGGATTCGATAGTGCGAGATGGTTTGGCCGATCATAAGGCGAACCATGTCTACCCCGCCAACGGCGAGCTTGCCTGGGGGAAGTGGAGCGCCGTCGGCATCTAGACAATTATTAATGTGGGCGAGTGGAGCGTCTCGCGCGTCGGTGCTTTGCTGATGGGCATCGAGAAGCCGCTTGAGGTGCATCTTGAGTTCGAGATCGCCGCCACAAGCAGCCTCGATGAATGCAGCGCGGTCCTGTGTGGTCTCTTCCAGAGCGGCCTGGAACAACGGCTTCAGACGCTGCCAGAGTTTAGGAGTCATTTTTCATTCGGGGACAATTCCTGACGCAGCCATGCGCGGGCCATTGTCCAGTCGCGTTTTACGGTACGTGTCGATACATCGAGTTGCAGCGCGATCTCTTCGAAGGTCAGACCTCCAAAGAAATGCATTTCAAGGATCTTCGCTTGCCTGGAATCAAACTCAGCCAGGCGGGTAAGTGCTTCATCGACAACTAATACATCGGCGGCCGAGCTGGTTGTGCCACCGGCCATGTCTTCGACAAGCGTCACGTGAAGCTGCCCGTCTCCGCGCTTTCCAGCGTTATGGGCCCGGGCATGATCGACCAGGATGTGACGCATTACATTGGCAGCGAGCCCCAATACCCGGCTCCGGTCGACCCACATCGAATCGGAGCCGTCAACCAGCCGCAGGTAGGCCTCGTTTACAAGCGCAGTCGGTTGGAGAGTGTGGTTGCCGCGCTCGAAGCGCATTTTGCCCACTGCCAGGCGATGCAATTCCTTATACAGGGTCGAGGAAAGGTCATGCATGGCTTCTGGCGTCAACGGCGATGACGGTGACCTGGGCGGGTCGTCCTGTCGTCTCGTAGCCATACTTCCTCTTAGGTGGCCAGTATAGCTCTAAGGCTGGGTGTCTCTCACCGAAACCGCCTGTTAAACCGTGCGGGTTGGAGGACGCTGAATTCGCTGAGGATACGCGACCGGTGAACGCCCAGTGGCTACCAGCCTGCCACGTGACCTTTGGAGTGCGCCGTTTATTGGTTTCGTCCACGAATTTAGGAGAGCACTTCGTCGAGTTACGTCCACTGGACTCCTGGGCGTTGGACAGAGCCGGAAGGGTAGAGCTGCTTCGCGTGCTGCACTTGTGGAAATGGATCGGCGCTACCGGGTCCGGCGTCAGCTTCTTCATGAACCGCTTTCGGAAGCTGATGCGGTCACTTCTTGGTGTTCTTGTCTCCTGGGAGCTCGAGGCCAACTATCGGATGATCGTAGGTGCCAGTCAGATGCACAGGCGCCACGGTACCTTGATCTTTCTTCCTGAAAAGCGGGTCGACCGGTTTGAGGAGGATGGATTTAATCCCTGTGGTCGCATGGGACAGATCGGTATCCATGCGCAAAGTTCCGGTGACATCCACGCGTTTATTGAGTAGATTGAAGTTTCCCAGGCCATCTGCGGCCGCGCCAGGAGTCGCGAAAGCCAGATTTGTGAACTGCGCCACGCCATTTCGCAAAGTTACATTTTGCGCCTTAAGTTCAGAGGCGACAATTGGTGCTTCTGCGGCTGCATTCGCCTCCTTCTTCTTTGGGCCAGTGCCGCTGGCCCGCTGGTTGAATCCTTTGATGGTTTGTTGGGTTTGAGCTTGAGTAAAGTGCAGGCCGCTGAGGGCAAAGGCGCCGCTGATCTGCAGGGCCTTTAGGAAATGTTCGTGCTGCGGCGGAACGAAGGCCTCGGCATGTAAGGTGGCAGTGCCGGTAGTTCACCCGCCGCGTGCTTGAGCGAGCGTCTAATCCCTCTGATTAGTCTGCTGCTCCACAACCACGTGGAGACTGAGTGCATCTAAGTGGCTAGGCGAGAAGGCAAATCACCAGCACAGTACCGAGCCCTATGCCTGCACCTCCGCCGGTGCCCCAGCGGCCGTAGCCGTAGTATCCTCCACCCAGGCTGAAAACCAGCACAAGAACGATAATGAGTATGAGCCTTTCAGTCTCCCTTAAATCCGAGTCGTAACCCCCGGTTATGCCACAGATTTCACTTCTTCAGGCGTCTGCACATGAACGAGTTCGTCGAACAGCGTGCGGTATTGGATCATCGCGGTTCGCAGGTCTTCAGTGCTTGGTTCGTCTGTGCCAGGCCGCACCGCAACGGCGTGCGCAAAGCGATAGTCTTCCACGAGGCGAGGGTGTCTGACGGACATATCCGCGGCGCGCTGATCAAAATCGGCTACAGGATAGCCACGAGCCTGCATGAGCGAAGAGACCAACTCATCGGCTTCTGTGACCGCACCCTTTGGATGATCGACGAAATGGGATTGCACCGATTGCCACTCTGCCACAAAGCGTTCCCGCTCGGGGGCGCCAAGATTGCGGATCTTCAGGTTTTCCACTCGCGTTTCACGATCCGCCTGTTTTACTTCGGCGTTGCGTTCGGACCCATGTTCAAGAACAGCCCGGTCGTATTCTGCCCCAAAACGCCTGCGTAGTCCCGCGCTGGTGTTTCTACGCTTGCGCACGTGCAGGGCAATGCCAACGACGATGAGCAGAACGATCACAGCTACGCCAACGATCAATCTGGGGTCTGACAAGTTTAGATGCATCATGTTCTCCTATACACTGAATGTCCGCCTCGGCGAAGGTTGTGGCTGGGGAGGCTTCACCGCCAAGGGCAGAGCATCATGCGTAACTAGTATTGAACGGGCAGCCTGGAAAAATATGGTCAGAATCGCTCATCTAATCGCAGAAGAAAAGCAGGACCTGCCTGCTTTCCCTTGCTTTCCCACTTCTCTACGAGCCCTTAAAGACCTTCGACCCGCCCAATACAGCGGCACGATTCGACAGGATTCCTAGTCCCCCATGCCTTAGCTCATGTTAGCTTGCATCCATGGCTCTGAATCATTCCAAAGCAACTTATGACGATGGGGCATCTTGAGGATGACCCACCATCGCTACAACCGTAGACGCTTCCTGAACCTCATGGGCCTCGGGGTCGCCGGTGTGGCCGGCCGCTCCTGGCTCTCGGCGCTGGCGCAGGACCCGGACTTCAAGCCCCAGGACGCCGATCTCGTCGTCTTCAATGCCAAGGTCTACACCGTCGACACCCGCGTGCCTAGGGCCGAAGCCTTCGCCGTCAAGCGCGGACGCATTCTCGCAGTAGGCAGTAACAGCGATATCAAGGGCCTGATGGGCAAGAAGACCCAGACCTACGACGCCGGGCAGATGACCGTTGTCCCCGGCTTCATCGACACCCACAACCACGGCGGCGGCGAAGGACTACTCTACGACGTGCTCGTTGGCAATCCCTACGAGGTCGAGTTTGTCACCATTGACAGCATCGTCGAAAAGCTCCGTGTCCGCGCCCAAACCACTCCGCCCGGCACCTGGGTCGAGGGTTTTTTCCACGACGACACCAAGCTCAAAGACAAGCGGCCGCTCAACATGCAGGATCTCGATCGAGCCTCGACCGAGCATCCGGTCTGCGTCCATCATCGGGGCGGCCACACCGGCTTCTACAACAGCAAGGCCTTCCAAATGGCCGGCATCACCAAAAACACGCCCAACCCCTACGGCGGAACTTATGACAGGAATCAAGAAGGCGAACTCAACGGCCGCGTCACCGACCTCGCCATGCTGACCATCGACAAGGCCGGCGATCGCGTCACCTACTCCACCGCGGCGAAGCAGAAGCGTGTTCTCGACGGCGTCGCCTTCATGTCGCAGAAGTTCGTCCAGTACGGACTGACCACCGTGCATCATGACGAGGACGGCGTGCTCGCGGCCATGCAGGAGCAGCGCACCCGCGGCGCCCTGCTGCACCGCGTCAGCTACGAACCCGACGGCGCACTGCTCGAAGCCATGATCCACAACGGTATCGAATCCGGCTTCGGTGACGAATACATTTCGCTCGGCGCCACTTCAGAACACACAGTCGACGGCTCCTTCTCCGAGCGCACCATGGCCATCAGCACGCCCTTCAAAGACATCTCTCCGCCCTACTATGGCAACCTCACCGAGACCCAGGACGACCTCAACGCCTGGGCAGAGCGCGTACACCGCGCCAACATTCGTCTCAACTGTCATGCCAATGGAGACGTCGCCATTGACCGCGTCCTCACTGCCTACGAGCGCGCGCTCAAGCTCTATCCCCGCGCCGGCGCACGCCCCAAGATCACTCATTGCAGCCTGATCAACGATAGCCTGGTGGCCCGCATGAAGGCCATGGACGCTGTCCCCGCGGAGTTCAGCACCTACGCCTACTACAACGCCGACAAATTCCACTTCTACGGCGAAGACGTCATGAAGCACATGACCGCCTTCCGCACCATGATCGACGCGGGGATCACGCCCGCAGCCGGCTCGGACTTCAGCCCCGGCCCTTTCGCACCGCTCATGGCCATGCAAGGCAAGGTCACCCGCACCGGCTGGAACGGCGAGACCTGGGGCGCCAACCAGAAGATCACGATCGAAGAAGCGCTTCGAGTCAACACTATGAACGGCGCCTACAACTCGCGTGAGGAAACGATCAAAGGATCGATCACCCCGGGCAAGCTCGCGGACTTCGTGGTGCTGGCCGACGACTTCCACACCGTCGGCCAGGAGAAGATCAAGGACATCAAGATCGTCCGCACAGTTGTTGGAGGCAACACGGTTTACCAAGCATGATCCAACGGCTGATTCAGCAGAGGCTTGCTACGCTGGGCTCGAACTCTCTTCTGCAACGCGAACGAAAATAAAGTCTATGAACTCCAGGGAGGGCTCGAGCAGGTAGTTTATAGATCTTATTTTCGTTCGCGTTACAGAAGAAGATGACACCATCCCGAGAAACAACATATTCCCATGGACTCCTCTAAGGAGACCCTTTCCCGGAGCGCTGAAGCGCTCCTTCCCCCGCATGAATGCGGGGGCTGCCATCCCGAATCGTGAAGTTTGCAGTTCTCACGCATGCTCTGAAGCCCGTACCCCTACCCTCCGAGTTTTTCCGCAGCCTCTTTAGCCCCCCGCTTCTCTTCTGATCAAACTGGCATTTCGTGTAGATCTTGCCATTCCAGGGGCTGAAGGCCAAATTTTGGTGGGCTTTTTATGGCCCGACTAAGAGTCGACGGCTGAAAATTAGCCAGATAGGTCCGCGCGGCGGTAGCTCGCCCTTTGATATTTCATAAAATTGGATAAAATTTGGCGTTTTATGGACTTCAGCGGCGGCGCGCAAAAGGACTTCTTTTGAGGGAAAAGGGCAGCCTGGGCGAGCCGGCTGCGTCGAAAACAGCATCGACGACGCAGCCGGTCGCGTCGGGAACCCGGTTCAGCGGTTGCGGGATGGTGAAGGGGTTGGCAAGGCTGGGCTGGTTCGGCTCATTCCGGTGAAGGGACGGAGGAGGCTCCGGGTCGGGGGCCTGGGGCGCGGCGGGTTGGGCTTCCGTGGCGGCAACGGGATCGCCTGGCTCCTCGACCGCGGCTTGAGGCTGATGGCGGCGCCACTGAGACGCGTAGATTTCTGCCTTGACGGGCGTGGGCGTGGTTTGCGTCCCGGATGGAGAAAGGCGACGGTCATTCATGGTTCCGGACGGGATCAAGCCTTCGATGGCTACGATCATCGAAAGGGCCTTGACCTGACCGGCAATGCTGCCTCTGGTCGCTTCGGGGCTGAGATTGGCCAGCTCCCAGAGCCGGGCCAGGATCTGGTCGCGACCAAGGTTCAGCTGGCGCAGCCCTTCGGCTTCCTGGTCCACCAGCCTCTCCCTGACGGCGGCGCGGTGCTCGATCATGTAGGCGCGGACGCGGGGCTTGGATTTGGTGTAGGCAGCGGAGTCGGGATTGAGACCGACGGCTTCGGCGGCGCGGCGGTCATTCATGGTTCCGGATAGGACCAGGTGAGCAAAGGCCATTTCCTGATCGGTGATGGGATCGCTGACAGTATTTTTGGGCATAGGTAATCCTCGTTCCTCGGTTTGCTGGAGATTGTGTGGGGGTTTCTTTGCTGCTTCCTGGTGGACCGTAACAGCTGATTTGGTAAAGCCGCAGGGGCTTAAGAGTCTGCGTGAGAACCCGCCATTGCCGCGAATGTCGATGTAGCCGCAGCCTAGCAAAATGCTAGCAGTTCTTGTTCTCGGTCCCAGGGAAAGACCGTGGCGGGTCCGCCCGGCGCGGGCTTCGGTGGTTGAAAAGCTCCCAGCGGCATGGGTAAGAAAAGCATCCTCGGGGTCCTTCGACTCCGCGCCCTCAAGCGCTGTGTCACGCGATAAATCTGTGAGGCGCTTCGCTCAGGATGACGGTTTTGTGGTGAGTTGGAGATGCAAAAAAGCGTCTTCTCGGATTTCTATTGTCTGCCAAACAAGTTAGCGCTTATGGGACGCAGTCTGGGCTATTCTCAGCCCCGTTCGACAAGTTCAGGGCAGGCTCTCCGGGGCTAAATCGATGAATGGTGGGTTCTCACACACGCTCTAAAGCCCTTCGATATCCTTGGATTGATGTACGGGCTATTAAGGCCAATGCTTTCTCAGCCCTTTGCGGGCCTGATAAAAAGCGTGAGGGCGGTGAACCCGAGAAGGGCCGCGGATTTTCTCGGATTTGGTTCTACTCCTGAATCAGCTGTTACAGGCCACTCGTGACACAAACGGGTTGGAAGCGGCGGTAGGCCACGTCTGGCTGGCTCTGGTGATTTTGTGACAGGGGTAGGGTGTGGTACCGGACAGCGGTGAGGCTATCCTTCGCTCACGCGTAAGGCCGAAACTACCGGCAACTGCCGGCCAGAGCGCGGTGGCGTGAGAAACCGTCGTCTGCCGATAACATCTACTCTAAGAGATAAAGCCTTTCCAGCTTGCATGTAAGTGGCAGGATGCGTTTTTCGGCACGGAAGTACTCGCCCAATGGTAACTCGCGTTCCGTATGCGCGTCGGCAAGGATGAGATGGGTGGCAAACCGTACCTTCGCAGGTGTTTTGGAATTTTGTGGTTTCTGCCGACTCGGTATCGGAACTGCGCTTGTGATTGTTTTTGAAGGGTACGACCTTTAGGTCGTACGTAGACTGTTGCAAATGGGTGCGGCTTTATTGAATGCTGCAAAGGTAATGTCCTCCTCGCAGGTTGAGCTGCCGAACGCCGCCCGAAACCGAACTGAGAGGGAAATAGCGCCGCAGGGGCTAAAGCCCTCGTCCTACTGGCCCTTATCGGCACGACTGAAGTCGTGCCCTGATACAAAGCACTTTTCGAAATTGACTCGAAACAGGCTGACCCGGACATTAGTTTTGCAGTCATCAATAGCCGCCGAGGGTACGATTAGTCTGGCAGCGGACCGAGAATGTCGATGCTGTATTTTGCGCAAAGCCTGGTCAGCTTTTCCATGTCGGGCGGGGTTGGCTTGGGCAAGACTCGTTCCAGAGCAGGTTCGCCCATTTCGCTCATCATCCCCACGAATCCGGTGCCCGGCATCGCTAGAATCAGCATGCTTGTGGGACCCGAGCTATCGTGGCGTATTCCGTGCGGGATCCCATGGGGCAGGAAGATATACCCTCCAGGACCAAGGACGGTCTTCTTGCCGCCGGAGTAAAAAGTAGTCTGGCCATCGAGCACGTAGAAGGCCTCGTCTTCCGTGTGGTGAAGGTGATAGGGAGTGGCGGCTCCCGGAGGTACAAGCTGGTGTATCAGTGCAAAGGCCCCGCCAGTCGATGCGCTGGTCGCCTTGATGGTGGCCAGGTTATTGAGAAACCAGAAAGCGTCGCCTTGTTCTTTGGATAGGCTAAGGGACTCGAGCTTATTCAGCACAGTGACTCCTTTCAGGATCGTAACGACTATTGACCGCGAGTTCTAAGGTGAGCCGAGCAAGTCTTCGAGAATGGATTGGCTAAGAATGTCCCTTCGATTCCGGAGACAATAACTGTTCCGTCCACGGGACTAAACTGCGCCAGCCGGAATTCTCCATCGGGAAGTTCATTGAGCCGCTTCCAGTGCCAACCATGATCATTACTGGTGTAGACACCGGTGAGCGAGGTGACCACTTGTCGATTGGGCCTGGCGGGGTCGACCTCTACACTGAAGGCCCGAATGTTGGAGCCTGCCTCATCTTCGTCTCTATGCAAAAGGAAGCTCGCATGGGTCACGCGCAGAACGGAATCCGGACCCGTCGGGTTGTACACTCCCCAACAGGCCGCCAGGTGAGGGCCTCCGACGGTGCTGATTCCCTGCACCGCTGAATCTGCGCCCACGCCATCGATCTGCGTCCATTTCCTGGTGTGGGCTTTCAAAAGGAACGCCTGATCGCCAGTTCCCACATAGAGAGAGCTTCGACTTGCCGTCCTGGCATCACCAAATTCCATGGAGAGGAGATCCATTTGCGTGGGAAGCGCGGGAAGGACCCCATCTCTCACCCAGGAACCATCGGCGCCCTTGCGATAGGTGAAGAGTTGAGGGTTCAAATCGAAGTAGCCATAACCAACAATCAGGTGTTTCCCACCAGCCGTTATCTTGACCACGTTTGCCGTGACCGGGTCACCCACTTTTTTGGGAATGGTCACCGTTGTATCGGGCTGAACTACCCGGGGTCCCGGGATCGATCGCACCACCGTGTCAGACATAGCTGAAGGCGGAATCACCTGGAAGGCTCCCCGCTGCGTCGTGATCACAAATTCAGTTCCACCGGGAAAGACACTGAGCCCGTTACGTTCGCCCTCACCGATGTCCGCATCGAAATAGCGGGAGTCCACCCGCGCCACCCGGGTCCATGTTTTTCCGCCATTCATTGATTTCGATATGTACATCGCCCGATCCCGCGACGGGACCTTGCTGCTCAAGTCTGCCGTCAAACCCCACACAACATCACGATCGCTGGCCCTGGGATTGGGATCCCGGGCCATGGCTTCTATAAAGTCACTCCCGAAGTAATGACTTCCGGGAAGACTTCGCACTTCGTGGATGTGACAATTGTCCAGGTCTCTTTTTGCAGCATCGCTCTCATCAGAAGAAGGGATGATTGGCGCCGTTTGAGACAGTGCAATCTGTCCCCATGCGATCAGGAGAGCAGCTACCAGCACAGAGACACCCCTGGTTTTGTCAGACACCCCTCGGTCCCCTTTTGGCCGATTCTTCAGACAAATCTACGCCGATGCCGGGCCATGGAGTGACCCGGGGATAAACGAGGACTGACACCTAAAAGAGCCGGGGATCAGACGCGACGCTCACTGCTCCTTCGCAGGTGCATTTGTATGGGCCGGCAAGAAACCTGGGGACGGGTTCCTGACGTGGTCAGCCACCTGATTTCGCATAAAAGCTTTCAGCTCATGCCGGAAGGCTGCCCGGAGTTCGCGTTCGGAGAGAGTTACCTCGGTGGTAAACGAGATGGTGCCAAGCTGGCGTTCTTCGTCCAGGTAGACCTTCCAGTCATACCCGTAGATGCCGGTTGAGTACTGGCCCACAGTGATTCTGGGGAACTTGTCGGCCTCTTCGGAGAGAATGCGCGTCAGGCGCTGAACCTTCTCGGAAATTTCCCTTTCCATCTTCAGTGCTCCTCGCACACCAGTTTGTCTCCGATGAGACGAACAAGTCCAGTGAAACTGAAGGAAAATTTTTGCCCGGAATCGGGGAGCGTTCTAGACAAACCCAAGGTTCGCGGAGCTGAACGCGCCCAAATTCGGAAAAATCGAGCTGAGCTGGGCTGCGCCGACCCCGAACCAACTGGCGAGGGTGGCCGCGTACTGCACGCTGCCGGTGGACGGAATCCATCGGCCATTGGCGCCGGAGTCGTCGGGACCCCCAAGTGCGAGGGTGGGAAAGGTGCCGTAAAGTTTCGCACCCTGCACCGCGCCCCCAACAACCAGATGGTGGCTGCCCCAGCCGTGGTCGCTGCCGCTGTTCGAGTTTGGCTGGAAGGCACGTGAGAAGTCAGACATGGTGAAGGTGGTCACCTGATTCGCGATCCCCAGCTCCTGGGTAGCCTGATAGAAAGCAGAGATGGCCGAGGAGAACTGGGCCAGCAGCAGGCTCTGCTGCGCGAACTGGTTAGCATGGGTGTCGAAGTTGCCTACGCCGGCAAAGAAAATCTGCCGGTTGACCCCGAAACTGCTTCGCACCTGCATCAGCTGAGCGATCTGTTGCAACTGAGTGGCGAACGGATTGTTGGCTGGGAAGACGGTAGCCATGGGCGAAGCCGCAGAGAGAGCTTGGGTAAGTACATTGGCGTACTGATAGGCATTCTGGGTGATCACGTTTTCAGCCTGAACCAGGCTGAGGCCACTGGCGAAGCTGAGGAAGCTCTGTGCGAGCGCTTGCCGTACTGCGCACTCCTGTGCGCCTTCACCACAAGAGACGCCTGCCAGGTTGCCGGGGATCACCGCCAGCGGAGTGGTCGATTGCCCGTCGCAGAAAAGTGTGTCGCCGGCTACCGGAGGTGATCATGGGGATGGAAGCGGAGGAGTTGAAACTGCTACCCAGCAGAGTCGCTCATGCGGCCTGCCCAGCCTGTGGAAGTGGCGGCCGTCTGGGCTGCGTTTTGCCATTGCAGCTGCTGATCGGCGTGGCTGAAAAGGTTGGCGGGCAGATTCAGCTGCGCGGCCACGCTGGCCGGGGTGGTGGGCTGAATCAGCGTGCCGACGTTTGCGACCAAGGCGCCGACTCCACTATCGATCAGTTGGCGAACTTCGGGCAGGCTGCCGTGGAGAGCTGTAGTTAGGCATGGAGGCAAGCTGCAGCAACTGGCTTTGCGGCAGAGCAAGCGGTCCGCGAAGGCTGGCGTAATTATTGTAACCAACACTGTCGAATGGGACCAACGTGTTGTTTGCGTCGTTGCCCCCAAAAAGAAAGATGCAGACCAGACGCCTTATAGTTCTGCGTCGGGGCAGCCTGGGCAAAGGCGTTGAGGGCGCCAAAGGGCCGGAGCCCGGCAAGATGGCCCCCGGCGGCCAGCGAGGCGTATCGAATGAGACTGCGGCGATTGATACTCATAAGGTAAAACTCCTTCTTACAGCCGAGTGCCGGCAATGCCTTTAGTGTTCGATCTGGTAGAAGTTTGAACTGATGACCAGCCAGGTGGACACGCGGACGCGCTGGCCGATATCCGTTAAGAGAGCAGCATTCGCCACAATGGCCGACATCATTGTGGCCGGCATTTGATCATGCGTGAAGAGAATATTGAGCGTGCTCACCAGGTTGGCGCTGTCGGTGGCGGGGTTGCCGGTCGCTGAGGCAATCTGACCCAGAAAACTGGTCGGGCTCATGTCGATGTTGAACGACGTCAAGTGATTGCGTACGATGCTGTCCGCCAGGTTCAGCCGGGCAATGGCCGCGGCGGTGTTCTCTTGTGCGAACTCGGGCGCGTTGATGGCGGTGCCGGGAATGATGTAGCTGGGCGGAAAGAAGTTAAAGACGCTCGCGGCCGCGTACGGTGTCTCCCCGAGTGGCGCGGTGTAATTGGTGGCCACGTAATAACTGCCCTGGGTGTTGACGTTGGTGAACTCCAGTGCCCGAAGGATCCCCGTGAAGTAGAGAATGGGCTCACGCAGGTGGCCGCCGTCCACGGTTGCATTGGTATCGGCTGCGCGGGCCTCCGGATCATTCAGGATAGCGGTGATAACCGCCTTCATATCCCCACGGACACCGGAGCCGTCGTTGGCAAATACAGCGGCGACGCGGCCAACGTAGGCCGGTGAGGGAAAGCTTGTGACCAGGTGCTGGATGAGCTGACGGCTAACGAAAGGGCCCACATTGGGATGATTGAAGATGGAAGCGATCACCCCGGCCAGGTCTTCTTCCGCGGTTTGTCCGGCGGGGAGCGTGACGCCGTTCAGCAGCACTTTTGCCGAAATGTCGTGCGAGACCTCGATGGCCTGCATCGGCTGATCGTAGTTTGGTACTCCATTGGGAAAGCTCGTGGGTACGCCACCTGTGGGGTTGGCGTAAGTCCATCCAGTGAGCGCGCGGGCATATGCCTGCACCTGCAGCTGGGTGTAGACCGGCTGTGGAAGCCCCTGTGCGTTTAGCTGAAGGGTGCCGTCCGGGTTAACCAGATACAGTCCCGTGGTGAAGAGCTGCATCAATTCGCGAGCGAAGTTCTCGTCCGCGATCTGACCAGCGGGGGCACGCCGCTATCCAGCATGTCGAGGTATTCACCCATAGCCGGAGAGGTAGCGACGTCATTCATGAGCTGTTGGAAATTGCCGAAGGCGTCGTTGGCGAGCAGGTTTTGGTACGACGGTATGGTACGGGCGTTCACCATGTCGGTAGAGACGACGAACATCTCACTCAGCGCAAAGGCGACGCGTTGACGTAGCTGGTCATTGGCAGTGAGTGCATTTTGCCAAAATGAACTCTGCGCGCAAAACTCGGTGCCGGCGGGACAGAGAGCGACCGGCGGATTGGGAATGGCAGGCATGAGTGTGGTCGGAGTGGCGAACTGCTGGTTGAGGTAACCAGCGGTGCCGAGTTGCTGCACCTGCTGTATGGCGGTGAGAGTGGGGCCGAATGTCGTCTGGTCAAGCAGCCGGGCCGCCTGGGTAAGGCTGACGGTCGGAATGGCTTTTACGGGCAACGTCTTGGTAACGGCAGTGTTCTGCGCTGCGTTGGGATTCAGGATTCCTACGCTGACGGTCGTCGTTCCCGCGGCAACGTTGATGGTGCTCTGCAGTTCACCGGAAGAGAGGAAGACGGTAGCAACATTCGCGCCCGCGGCTTGCAACTGCGAAGTGGAGACGAAGTCGGAGCCAAGTACATCCAGCAAAAAGGTGGTGCCGGTCGAGGTTTGGGTTATGGATCCGGAGGCGAAGACCGGAAGCAAGTTCAAGACCTTGACGCTGAGTGAGGCCGAAGACGCGCCGGCCGTCGCCGTGATCGTGACCGAGTGGCCGGCAAAGATGGTGGACGCGGGTGAGTACAGGCCTGAAGCGGATATTGGGCCAGTAGAGCCCGTGCCGCCGGCAAAGCCATTGACCGACCAAGCGGCGGTGGCGGAGACGCCGCCGACCAGGGCGCTGTATTGCGCAGTGCCGCCCAGCCTCCCCTGGGTTGGACCAGTAAGGGACAACTGCGCCTGAAGGCCGGTACTGCAACCCGCCAGCAGGAACCCCAGCGATAGCGCCCGAAAGGTTTGTCCCGTGAATTGCGAGAAAGGTGGCATCGTGGGGACCCCTCGTCAAGGCTAGGAGTGCGCCGGCGCAAGAGCCATACAACGTAGATCCAGTTACTGGTGCCGCGGGCGCCCGCGAATTCGCTGGACAGAATGCAGAGAATAAGCTGTCACCCGGCTTGACACCCAATGCATATCGGCATTTAATCGCCCACGGTATGCACCGCAGCATCTCGCTTCTCCTGGTTGGCTCTCTGGCCATCTCCATTGTGGGTTGCAAGAAACCCGCTCCTGCCGCCGTCAATGACGGGGCCGATTGGACGATGTACGGAAGAACCACAGACGAGCAACGGTTCAGCCCCCTGAGCCAGATCAATGAGCAGAACGTTGGCCGGCTCGGCCTCGTCTGGAGTAGAGAGCTGGGCACGACGCGGGGCCTGGAAGCGACTCCACTCGTCTCCGGCGGGGTGATCTATACCACCAGCCAGTGGAGCGTTGCCTATGCGCTCGATGCCAGAGACGGCAAAATCCTGTGGACGTTTGATCCTAAGGTCTCTCGCTCCAATGTCCGCACCATCTGCTGCGACACCGTCAATCGCGGAGTCGCTCTCTACCACGGCAAGGTGTACCTCGGCACCCTTGACGGCCGGCTCATTGCGCTCGACGCCAGGTCTGGCAATCCTGTTTGGGATGTGGTCACCGTGGACCAGTCCAAACCCTATGCGATTACCGGCGCTCCCCGCATCGTGAAAGGGATGGTGCTTATCGGCAATGCCGGATCAGAGTTCGGGGTGCGGGGTTATCTCTCCGCCTACGACGCGGAAAGCGGGAAGCTGGTGTGGCGCACTTACACCGTGCCCGGCGATCCCGGCGAAAGGGTTCGAGTCCAAAGCACTGGAAGAGGCCGCAAAAACCTGGCACGGCAAGTGGTGGGTTGCGGGCGGCGGAGGCACGGTGTGGGACTCCATCGTCTATGATCCCGCACTCGACCTGGTGTACGCCGGCACGGGCAACGGAACAGCGTGGTACCGCGATCTGCGCAGCCCGGGTGGCGGCGACAACCTGTATCTCGCTTCCATTCTGGCGTTCCGTGCAAGCACTGGGGAGTTGGTTTGGCACTACCAGGTAACGCCGCAGGAAAACTGGGACTACGACGCTACGCAGCCATTGATGCTTGCCGATCTGAACATCGGTGGCGCCGCGCGCAAGGTCATCATGCAAGCGTCGAAGAACGGATTCTTCTACGTGCTCGATCGCCAAACCGGCCAGTTCCTTTCCGCGAAAGCCTTTGTCGACCAGGTTACCTGGGCCACCGGAATCGATCCCAAGAGTGGACGGCCGATCGAGTCGCCGGCCGCGTATGACGGGCTGCACCCAGTCCTTGTTTCCCCGCACCGGGTGGCGCGCATAACTGGTATCCCATGGCGTTCAATCCCACCACGGGTCTGGTTTATCTGCCTGCAAGACAGGGCTCCTTCGCGCTGCACGCTCCCGACAAGGGTTGGGTCTCAAATACCACTAACTGGAACCGCGGCGAGGATCCAGCCTATAACGGGCCGCTGCTGGCTAAGTTCAATCGCGACTCCTCCCATGAAAGGCTTATTGATCGCCTGGAATCCTGCGGAGCAGCGTGAGGTGTGGCGCGTCTCTCTTCCCATGGTGGAGAGCGGCGGAGTGCTGGCGACTGCGGGCAACCTGATCCTGCAGGGGCGCTCCGACGGACTTTTCTGCGCCTATCGCGCGACCGACGGCAGAAAGCTTTGGCAGTTCGACGCCGGCACGGGCATTATGGCTCCGCCTGTTACTTACCTGCTCGGCGGAGTGCAATACGTAACACTCATGGTTGGCTGGGGCGGCGCCGCCGGACTCAACAACATCCCCGGCAGCGGCGTGGTCAAACCCGGCTTTGGCCGCATCCTTACCTTCTCTCTTGGCGGTCATGCAAAACTCGAAGTTCCTCCATTCGGGTATCAGGGGCCGCCTTCTCCTGCGATCCACATGAACGCTACGCCGGCTATGATCCGGGAAGGCGATGTGCTCTTCGCGCGGCATTGCTTCTACTGCCACGGAGTGGGGGTCGTCTCCAGCTCCGGTGTTCCTGACCTGCGCTACGCCACGGCCGCGACCCACCATCAATTTGAGTCCATCGTGTTGGGAGGCGCTCGCCAGCAAACGGGAATGCCGTCGTTCAAAGACGCGCTGACGCCTGATCAAGTGCGCGCCATCGAGGCGTACATCTTGTCCCGCGCTGCTAGCCCTCAATGATCCTTATCAAACGATACGTTGCGAGCGTTTATCGAATATAAGCTCAGTCCGCTGACACTGTGGCTTGCATCTCTGTGGAAGACGACTGTACCCAGGTCTTCGCTCTCGAATTCATCGGGGGCGATGGGGTTCAGCTTCAGAGGAGGGTTCCAGTTGAGCTGAAGAACCAGGCTTCCCTCGCTTATCGACAATGTGTACGTCGCAGCGATCTCAGTGCTTCTATATCGCCCTGTAAATGCCGACAGGTCCGCCTCGCTCAGGTGAGGCGCCTCGATCCTATTGCCTGCGAAGAAGGTCTCTCCGTCCATGACAAGCGTCGCCTTCATACCTCCGCTTGATCCATCGAACGTGATCGTGCCCGTACCTAAGTCTCTAAATTGATTCGGTCCGATGCGACGCAGGTTCGCACCCCATGCCATGAGACTGCCGCCCGATGCGGTAAAGGAATATATAAAATGATGGCGCGGGTCCAGGTATTTGCCGGCAAATAAACCAGGGTCTGGAGAGCGGCTATTGCCCGAAGGTTCTGCCTCGCTCACCTCGGGCTGAAGGCTCTTTTCCAGGTAAACGTCCGCTACTTTGCGGGACAGGTTGCCAGTGGCCGTGTTCGATAGATTGCAAAGGCACACCACGGTAAACCGTTGTTCAGGAAAGCGCAGGATAACAGTCCGGTATCCATACAAGGCGCCATCGTGTTCCACGATCCGCAAGCCACGGTACGTTCCGAGTTCAAGTCCAAGGCCATAGCTGATCTGCCTCCCGTTATTCAGCACACCTGGGGTTTGCAGTTCTTTAAGGAGCGTGCCCTTTCCCAACTTGTTCGCATAGAAGTTTCTGTCCCACAAAAGAAGGTCGTCCAGGTTGCTCATCAGACCGCCCGCGCCGATGATGTCATAGCTGGTAGACCAATCGACAAGAAAGGTGTCCCCCGCTCCCTGATCGTAGGCTGCAACACGTCCGGGCAATACGACTGTGTGATCGTCGTAGTAACGAGTATGTGCCATTCCCAGGGCACGAAAGATATTCTCTGAGGCAAATTCAGCCAGGGGCTTTCCGGTCGCGCGCTTTACCACTTCGCCAAGCAGAAAATAGTTCGTATTGCTGTAGATGTACTCGTCCCCGGGTCGGTTGTTGAGACTCTTCTGATGTGCAATGAGGTCGATGATTTCTTTGTCGGAGTGTATGGACCCCGGGTCGCGGCCGGAATATGAGAGCAAGGTCAGGAAGTCTTTGAGACCGCTGGTGTGGTGCAGCATTTGACGAAGCGTGATGGTCTGGCCGTAATCCGGAAGCTCCGGGATGTATTTCCGGATATTGTCGTCCAGGAAAAGAAATCCCTGCTCGGCCGCCAGTACAACACTGGCAGCCGTGAACTGTTTGGAGACCGATCCCATGTAAAACACAGACGCTGGTGAAAGCGGGACATTGAGCTCGAGGCTGGCGGCGCCGTAAGCCGTACGGTAGATGAAGCCGCCATCCCGTATCACGCCGAGCGCGCAGCCAGGGGAATCTGGCCTGTTGTATGCAGAAAAAATCTGATCGACCCTTTGCTGAGTATCGTCCGCTGCAAGGGCAAGCCTAAGGAAGAATCCAAGAAGTAAAATGGTAACCGTGGTAGTTCGCATAGTTTTTAAGCCGGTACGCACAGATCTTTAGACTACCCTACGACTTGTCGAAGAACATTTCCAGGAGAGGTCCGCTGAACTGCAGATCCCTCCGCTACGCTGCGCTCCGGTCGGGATGACAAAGGGGGAGGGGGCTCCTCCATTGAGAGCAATTGCTGAGCAGAAGGGATCAGATGCCCTTTTTCATGCCCCTGAGGGGCCCTGAGGAACGATTTTCTCGCCGATGCCTGCTAAGGTCTGCGATAGGTAACCGCTCCCTGGACCAGAACCTGTTGCACGTGGCTGGTGTACTCGAAGGGGTCACCATCAAAAACCACTGCGTCAGCATCCTTGCCTTTGCTGAGCGAACCAACCCGGTCATCGATGCCCAGGATCTTTGCCGGGGAGATGGTGACCGCGCGTAACGCCGGTTCCATGCCCAGTCCGTTCGCCGCGGCGACGGCCGCTTCAAACAATAGCACCCGGCTCTTGGGAACATAGGCGACATAGCCGGTCATAATGGAGATGGGAATTCCTGCCTGCTCGAGCAAAGCGGCATTCTCGTAGGTAGCGTTCGCGGTTTCCTTGCTCTCGAGCGGCTGCATGATTGCGCCCACCAGGCAAGGCACTCCGGCTTGCCTGATCCGTTCGCGGATGAGATAGCCCTCTGTCACCGAGGCCAACATGTACTTCAGGTGAAACTCAGTGCCGATTCGGATCGCGGTGTCGATATCATCCGCGCGGTAGGCGTTGAAAATTGCCGGAGTCTTCCCTGAGACCACGTCAGCCAGCGCAGCCTGCCTGGGGTCGATGGCCGGCTCTTTGGAGAGATCACTTCCCTCCTGCTTCCACTTATCCCACTTCTCCTGGTATTGACGGGCCTGGAGCAGAGCGTCACGAATCATCTCCGCCGTCTTCATGCGCGTGACCGGAGCCTTATGGTTTGCTCCGTAGGTTTGCTTGGGCGCCTCGCCCATATTGAATACCATCCCCGAGTTGATCCGGACGATAAGTTGGTCCACAGTTCGAAAGGGAGACTGGGGACCAGCGGTCTTGAAGATACCGGCCTGCCCGGCTATAGGATTCCTTGGTCCGGGAGTGACCTGCATCGTGGTGACGCCGTAGGTATTCACATATTGGTAGAGCAGATCTTCAGGATTCAGGCTATCGCGCACATTCACATCCGCCGTATTCGGGTCGGTCGATTCATCCTGATCCTGGTCGGCGGGAATGTTGTACGCGCCGGAAACCCCGGTGGTAGTATCCGCGTCGATCAGCCCCGGCGTAACATACGCGCCACGGGTAACCTCAAAACCCGTGGGTGGTTGCAGGTTCGCACCCTGGCGCACATCCTCGATCTTGCCATCGCGGATGACGACCATCCCGGGCCCTCCTTGCGGGCCTGCATCCATCGTGTACAGATGATCGGCAACGAGGGCAACACTTTGTGCCCCCAGTGACGATGCGAAAGCCAAAGCCGCGAAAAGCGCGATCGAACAAGTACGCATTCTCATTGCGCACCTCCCGCCGCTTGCGGATACCGGCCGCTTACCTGGAAGCCGCCCGTGGCATAGTGCAGATCCGCCGGATTGCTACGGTCGAAGACCTTTTCTCCTTCGATCCAGGTTTCCTGTACATGCGTATACACGCTGAGCGGAGCTCCGCTGAGAACAATGAAATCCGCATCCTTGCCCGCCTCGAGGCTGCCCACCCGGCTCTGCAGGTCGAGCATCTCCGCGGGATAAATGGTCAGTCCTTTGAGCGCCGCATCTTCACTCATGCCACCGCGGACGGCGAGGGCAGCCGAGCGCAGCAACAGCCGTGAGTTGGTGATCGGGTCGTCGGTGTTGAAGGCCACCTTCACCCCCGCCTTCTCCAGGCGCGCCGGACAGCTCATACTGACGTTGATGGTTTCCGGCTTGCCGCCCGGAGAGTCGATCATGGTGTAGCTCACGCCGATATGGCGCTTGGCCAGCTCATCGGCCACCTCGCACGATTCCGTTCCGTGGTGCACGACCACGCGGTAGTGAAATTCATCGGCCAGGCGTAGCACGGTCATCACGTCGTCGGCACGGTGGGTGTGGTTGTGCACAATGCGCTTGCCGTCGAGAACCTGGACGACCGCATCCAGTCCCAGATCGCGATCCGGCTCCTTGGCCGTTTTGTCTTTGGCCCCAACTGCCTTGTTATAGGCATCCCATTTCGTTTTGTATTGTTGCGCCTTCTCGAAGATTCCGCGAGCCAGAGCCGCCTCTTCCATTCGCGTCATGGGAGCCTGGTTGCGCGTTCCGTATCCTTTAGGATTGGTTCCGTTGGCCATCTTCATGCCGCCGATGGTGCCGGGGATCAACATCTGTTCCATGGTGGCGCCGCGCAATTTGACATAGGCCGTCTGGCCCCCCATCACATTGCCGCTGCCCGGCATGATGTTGGCGGTCGTGATGCCGCCCGAGGTCGCGATGCGGATATTCGGGTCCGCCGGGATCGATAGCATCGAGTGCGCGCAACGCCGGCTGCACGGGACCGCTGCCTTCGTTTGCGTCCTGGGAATCGGAGACGGCCGGGTTGCCATCGATGCCGATATGCGAATGAGAGTCGACGATGCCGGGCATGATGACTTTGCCGGCGGCATCCTGAACTTTGGCTCCGGCTGGGATCGAAACCTTGCCCTCTTCACCAAGAGCGACAATCTTGCCGCCCTGGATCACCAGAACCCCTTGCGCAATGGGTGGTGCTGTGATGGGCAGGATCCGGGCGCCCCGCACCACCAGCACACTTTCATCGTGGGCGGTCTGGGCTGGAGCCATAGAGACGAAAGAGGAGAGCACCCCTCCCAAAAGCAACATCGTGACCGCGGCAGTTTTCCTTCTCTGCATTCACAAACATCCTGATTTTTAGTTGCCCGAGTATACACTGCCCTCCTGCTGGTCCCCGCCCGTGCAAAATAGTGCGCACTAAGCGCACTAAGTCCCCTGTGGGCACGGTTGCAGCCGGCTGGGCGAAGGAATACAGCGTAGTAAACTCATCCCGGACGTCGACTTTCCAGTAGGAGGTTCACCCGCCCATGAACCGCACCTGCGCTTTGCCTGCATTCGTTCTGCTTTGTTCCCTGGCCTTCGCATCCGGCCCGCAGAGCCGCACACCAACCGATCCCGCCGGCGTGGTCTCTGCGCAGCAAGCAGGCACTGGCCCGGTGGATATCAAAGAGCTGCTGGACACCCCACGTCCTGGCGGCGCTGCGTGGTCCCCTGACGGTGAGCAGATTGTCTATGGCAGCAACGCCTCCGGCCGGATCAACCTATGGCTCATGAATGCAGACGGCTCCGGATCGCATCAGGTTACGCACTCCGACGACTCCCAATTCAGCGCCACCTGGGCTAAGAATGGCAGCGGACTTGTCTACCAGCAAGACCGCGGTGGAGACGAGATCTACGACCTCTATTTCGTTCCCGCCGCGGGAGGCGAGCCGCAGAATCTCACCAACACCAACCAGACCACCGAAACCGGCCCCCGATTCTCGCCTGACGGAAAATGGATTGCATTTCAAACCAGGGAGAAGCAAGCGCCTTACACAAATCTGGCGCTCATGGACTGGTCGACGCACAAGATTCGCCAACTCACCCACGAGCAAGACCCAAAGAAACGCAGTTGGCATATGGCCGCATGGAGTCCCGACGGGCTGTTTCTCTACGCCGATCGTGGCGACCTGAACGAGGATGCGAGCATCTACCGGGTGAACGTGCAGTCAGGTGAGGCCGTCGAGCTCACCCCGCATCAAAGCAAAGTACTCATCGAAGCCACCAGCATTTCTCCCGATGGCAAAACCCTCCTCATAACCTCGAACGAAAAGGGCGGATTTGGCAACGTTGCGCTGTTCGATATCGCGTCCCGCAAGAAAACCTGGGTGACGGACACGCAATGGGATGCGTCCTCCGGCAGCTTTTCTCCCGACGGCAGCCGATTTACTTACTCGCTCAATTCGGACGGGCGCACTTCCATTCACTTCGTAGACGCGAAGACGCGGAAGGAATCTCCGCAGAGCCTTCCGGAAGGCCTGAACTTCGAACAAGGCAATCCCTCACCCTTCTCTGCGCAAGACAAGTTCCTGTTCGTCCATCAGGACTCGACCCATGCGCCGAATCTGTACGTGCTCGCTGCGGGGAGCGGATCGCCGCAACAGATCACGCATGTTGAAAGCGAATCGCTCCGCGCCGCAGTGTTACCGCAATCGCAGATCGTGCACTACCGCAGCTTTGACGGCAAGCTGATCTCCGCTTTCCTTTCGGTTCCGTTCAATCTCAAGCGGGACGGCACAAACCCACTCATCCTCTTACCTCACGGCGGGCCTGCCGGTCAGACGGTCGACAGCTTCTCGCCGCGCACCATCGCCCTGGTTTCACGGGGATACGTCGTGATCGCGCCCAACGTGCGCGGTTCGTCTGGCTATGGCGCGGATTTCCAAAGGGCCAATTATCAGGATCTAGGCGGGGGCGACTTGCAGGATGAGGTCTACGCCGTTAAATTCGTCGAGGCGACAGGATATGTCGATACTAAGAAGGTCGGCATCACCGGGGGTTCCTATGGTGGCTTCATGACGCTCATGGCGATTGGCAAGGCGCCGGCAATCTGGGCTGCTGCCGTCGAAGAGTACGGCATCATCGACTGGTACACCATGCTGCAGCATTCCAGTCCCGCCCTTCAGGAGTACGAGAAATCCCTGCTGGGCGATCCGGTCAAGGACCGCGAGAAATACGAAGCCACTTCGCCCATCAAGTATCTGCGCGACGAGCGAGCCCCCCTGTTGGTGCTGCAGGGGGAAAACGACATCCGCGTGCCGCGGGAAGAAGCCGCGCAGGTGGTCGACATCCTGAAAAAGCAGGGCCGGACGGTGGATGTTGTGTACTATGCGCAGGAAGGACACGGCTTCCAAAAGCGGGAAGACCAGATTGACGAAATCACTCGCATGGTGGACTGGTTTGACAAATACTTGAAAGGCGCCGGCAAGTAGACGTCTGCGGGGAAATGCTGCGGGACAAGACGGTGTGGTGGAAGCCGAATTGCTTGGCATCACTAGCGTGCCCGCGGCAGAGGGATATGTATCGTGTCGGCGGATTAGGTATGGCTTATGGATGTCTGAGCCTGATAATGGCGTAGATCGTGAAAATGATCGCGCCAGCATAAAAGGCTCCAAGCATTATGGCGTACACGACGCCGGGTTCCAGCCATTCCCATTTATTATCCGATCGCCAGTCGATACTCGTATCCAGCAATTTCACGGCGAGATATTGATAGAACGCTCCCGAGATGATCGTCAGCAGGAAACAACCCCAAACAAGGATCATCCAGATGTCGGCAATGTTTCGGATCGGGGGCAGGTGGAGGATTTTGTCGGTGAATGTGAGCGTGAGCGCCAATGCCGCGCCGCTGATCTGAATATAGGTTTTGGCGTTGTCGCTGAACATCGCCATGACCTTCTGCCGCCGGTCGAAAGTGGCCCTTCGATCTTCGTCGGTAACAGGTGCGGAGCGGTTGACTTTCGGCAATGCTGGCATGAGCGCGATGATAGCACTCGGCGACCGCGATTGCCCCTACAACGGGCGGCTAAGTGGGTGTGGAGTCGAGGCATCGCATTTTTTCCTGTAACGAAGTATTGGTAGTAGTCACTAATTTATTGTCGAGAAAGTTTGGATCCTCCCGTGCAGCACAGATGTTTTTTCCGGATCCCTATACAGCTCAGTGAATCAAAGTGGCGATTGGCATACAGTCGGGCCTCGCCGCATTGGCTTCCAAACCATATCGACTACACCGAGTGGCGGATCGGCGGATCGGTGGGCAGCCGGGAAATTTAACATAGCACTGATATCCACATCGACTGCTCCTCGTCCACACCCCTCCGCGAATAAGAATCGTGGAGGTGTATTCAAATTGTCGACGTATTTAAATGAGCTGCGTCAGGAGACCGCCAATGAGTGATGATATTTCAACCAAGGTTTTGCTCGCCGTAGTGGGTGCGGCACTCGGCATTGTTTCTACGTGGGGTGCTTCCGCCTTTAAGAGCTATTTGGATCGAACAGCGGAGTTGCGGAAGAACAGAGCAGAGACACGGCGTGATTACCTGGACCCACTGCGCGTCGCTTCGCAGGATCTTCGCGCTTGTTTCAAGCCTGCCTATGAGCGCGTCGTTTCAGAGAAGGACATCTCGCAGGCTGACCTCAAGGAGTATTACAACCTTCGGTTTTGGTTTCGCCGATGTAAGGACTACATAGTTGACCCGAATACCTCATGGACAGAGGAGATGAGAAGAAGAGACTTCGCGATGAATAGTGGCGGAATAGGCACTCAAGCCGCTTCCACCCTCTATTACACGGCATGCTATCTCTATTACGCCACACGCATCCGATTGAAGAGCCCCTATATCCGATTGGGGCGCGACGATCATGAGTTGATTACCAGGATTGACGATGTGCGTGCCAAGTTCAGCAAACTTGAGTTCTACGACGTGACCCAAGACTCCACAGGGATTGCAATGAGGAACGCGAGTGGCGAATTAAAAAATTATCGGGAGTTCTGCGAAGCAGTCACGAGTAGGGCTGAGGGAGCTTGGTTTATGACACTCACGGACGTGTTCTTCAAGCTGTACTCTCAAAGTGCGGAGGATGCCCAAGCGTTTCTTGCTTCATTGGATAGACTGACCACCTTTCTTGATCAATCTTTGCCTGCAAAAGGTTGATCCGCCAGGAGCTAAACATGACCCCGTCGCTAGCTCCCACTTTTAAATGTGGGATGACCATACCGAGTAGACCCACGATGCTGCCTCCCGTAGTTTGAGAGGTAATAAAGGCCGTTGAGGTGGCAGTAGACGGATTCAAATCCTTCGTTGTGAAGATAGGTCTCCCATCAGGACAGAAACTTGCCGTCGGGGGAGATTTCGGATATTTGCGGCCGTCCTCCGTCACACGCTCATAAATCTAGGGTGCACCCATGACCATAGCGACAACGCAGATTGCGCAGTTGCATTGTGTGCGTTGGGGAATACGGACAATTATGATTCTCATTTCACACGGTATGGCTCCTGCGATGTTTGCGTAACGTATTGCACTGCAAGTTCCAGTGAACGCTTAGGATTTGAGAAGCTTGCGGAGATCCTTGAGCAAGCGGAACAAGTGATAAGGGTCGCTTGGTGATGGGACAAAGTCGAAGTGCTCATAGAACGCCTTGGCCTCAGCGTCCTTCGCGTGAACCACAAACGCGCGAATCCCGGCGATGTCTGCCGCCTGAAGCGTTCGAAGCATCGCGTCTCTGAGGAGACCGCTACCGAGTCCCTTAGCTTGCCATGGAATTGCGACCGCGAGACGCGCCAGCAGCATGATCGGTACGGGATGACGGGCCAGACCCTTCGTCAGGCGCTCGGGAGCATTGTTATATTCGACCTGCCCGACCACAAGCGTGTAATAGCCGACGAGCTCCTCATCCGGTAGAGCAACATAGGTCTGTGAGGCTTCTGCCTGTTGGTTCTGAAACGCATATCGGATCAAGAAAAGGTTGAGAGCTTCACGGCCGCAGTCAAACGCGTCGATTGCGTGACTGCGTTGCAACTTTTCGATATGCAGCGAGCTCACTTACAGGCTACCGCGGTCGAAGACACTCGGTTCCTTGAGAAGCCTCGCGAGGCGGGGGGCACGGCGGGGAGGCGCGGCCAGAGCGGCCTGAAAGGCCTTCCACTGGTCCGCGGTTAACCCGAAACGCCGGCGATCCGGCAGGGTCTCTTCGGCACGAGCGAGAGCACTCTCAAGAACGAATTCGCTGACAGACTTGTGGGCGGCGAGAGCGGCGGTTTGTAACACGCGCTTTGCCGACGGCGTCAAGCGAAGGTCGAGCTTCTCATTGCGCGTTTCAGTGCTTTGCATTTCTTTCTCCGACTGCCTGTTTCGATAGTCATGATAGCACGGTTGCCAGACACTGTCATGACATGCGTATCAGATTGTTAACAAAGGACATTTGGCTAGTCTAGTGCTGCGGAAGGAGATGTATAGCTGAGAACTACTCCTCGGTATCGAGCTGCTTGATATCCACAAGATCGGTTGCGCCGGGCAAGTTGAGCTCTTTAATCGGACGCGCTGAAATGCTCGCCCCTTTAATTTTCTGTTTTAGCATTTTGCTGCGCAGTCTCGATTTCAGGTGCTCCTTTGACGCGCATGAAGACATCTTCCTATATGACGAACCGCTCAACGGCCCTCTCGTTCCATGCTACGCCCGTCCCTGTCATGCCTTCGACAATCGCCATCCCCTGCTCGATCTGAAGTGGTTCGGCAAGCACCGGGTTCCACCAGTTGACGTATTCGAGGAAATGCGCGGTCGGTGTGGCACACATGAGTTGCGCGCTGATTTCCGGCCAGAGATGACTCGATAGCGGGATGCCGTAAGCCTCCCCGAGCGCCGCGGCCCGCATCCATCCGGTCACGCCGCCAATCTTCATCACATCCGGCATCATGTAGTCTGAAGCGCGTGCTTCGACCGCTTGCCGCATATCATGCGGCCCCCACCAGTTCTCCCCACACTGGATCGGGGTCTTGATCTCACGTGCTACGAGCGCATGACCCTGGTAGTCATGCGCCAAGACTGGCTCTTCCACCCAAGTGAGTCCTTCCTCATCAAGCACTCTGAGCCGCCGCACTGCTTCCGGTGGCGTAAGCGACTGGTTATAGTCCACCATGATCGCCATCTCATTGCCGATGGCCTTTCGCATCGCCCGCACCACTTCAAGGTCCTCCTCTACGGTTGCATAGCCGATTTTCGCTTTCACTGCTTTGAAGCCAGATTTCACCCAATCTTCGGCAGCCTCCGCCGAACCTTTCACGCCATCGTACCCCACCGCTCCGTAGGCGGCGATCGGCTTCTCAGTACTGCCAAGTAATCGCACCAGCGAAGTATTATGGCTTCGCGCTAAGGCGTCCCACAGCGCCATGTCGATGGCAGAAACCGCCATGGCAACGAGCCCTTGCAGACCGAGGAGCCGAAAACGCTTCGCAAACCTGTCCGCCAACTCAATCGGCGCGAGAGGCTCACCCTTTATGAATGGCTCCAGATTCTTGATGAGATCAGCGGTTGGCTTCAGGGCAGCGACGGCGTACGTGAATATCATGCTGTGTCCGGTTGTGCCGTCGTCCGCGAGGATATCGGTCAAAACCAGTGGAGATTCGGAGATTGTTCCACTCGCCGTCTGATGCGGTTGCGCCATTGGCACGCGCACGGCACGAACGCGAAGCTCGCGAATCTTCGGACATGCCATAAAGAAAGAAGAATACACCTTCCACACTAATCTCCGACGCTACCGGCGTTCGTCTTCGAACTGTGGCGTTCACCGCGGCGCGTCTCCGCGCAGCGTCAGCTAATTTGATACTGAAACATAGCTTGAGCTATTAAGCCGACAGGGAGAGTGTATAAGTTGGCCGAAAGATAAACCTAGATCTAAAGATAGTTACTCACTCTCAAAACCCCCGATTGTGCGCCTTGTGTCAACCATTCGCGCGCCTTTCCGTCTATTCGCAGTGGGAGGTGTGGACGACACCTTCGTTTAAACCCTTTTTAACGCAGCGGACCGGGTTCTGCGACATTCGTCTGTTTCGTGGCGACAGTGGAGAACCATGGCATCTCGTGCCTCTAGTTCGGTGGACATAAGTAAATTCGATGATCTGCTCGTGCCTGCGACTGAACTCTGCGGAATTGTGAGAGCCTCCTACCTTAGTCCCTCTTTCCCGTTCCTCCTTTGCTTCGAATTGTGGCAGTACCTCCGGCGGCGGCTGCCAAAGGGCGAGCATTCTGATCCGGCAAGACACAGTCGTCGACCACGCAGAAAGGAGACCTCAAGTACCGCAGGTTTTCCATCGACTCTGCGCCTACTTCGAGGAGCCGCTTTCGCGGTAACGTTGATGCTGCCGGCCGAAGGATGGGCACAAGTCCAAGTGGCGCCGGGGGCTCCCTTGCCTGGTGCTCCCGTTCCCCAACAGGGAAACGTAGCCGCACAACAGGACGGAACGTCGGGCGGCAATGGCCCGCTCTTTCCCCGAACGACAGTGAAGACAGGTGTAACTTCAGAGGATGTGCTGAAGCAAGAAGAGCACCAGCGCATTCTAGGGGTGGTGCCAAACTTTAATACCGTCGAGACCTCTGCTGGTGTGCCGAGTCTCTCGCCGAGACAGAAGTTTCACCTGGCGTTTAAAAGCTCTGTCGATCCATTCGTTTTCGTCGCAGATGGTTTTGTTGCCGGTCTCGGTCAGGCGCAGAATACGAATCCTGGATTCGGGCAGGGAGCCGAGGGCTACTTCAAGCGCTTTGGTGCGGCTTATCTCGATACCGCAGATGGCACTCTGTGGGGCAACGCTATCCTTCCCGTCCTCTTCAAGGAAGATCCACGTTACTTTCGTCTGGGCTCGGGTACCTTCACCCACCGCTTTCTCTACTCGGCAGCCACCACCATCTGGTGTAAGCGCGACAATGGCACATGGGGTCCAAACTACGCGAATGTGCTCGGCAACTTCATCTCCGGAGGCATTTCCAATGCTTATTATCCTGCTGCGGACCGGGGCGTTGCCAATACGGTAGATGGGGCGCTCACGGTTACCGCAGAAGGCGTTGTCGGCGCGGAATTCGTCGAATTCTGGCCTGACATCTCAAGGCGTCTCTTCAGGAAGCACTACGCCGCGCAGCAAGAAATGCGGTGACGCTAAAGGCGAGATTGTTCATATGCGCCCAGCCCCCTACAGGCTCGGGCGAAACTGATCCAACAACGCCTGTCAGTCGACAAGCAGCGGCCTTAAGAGCGTGTGTGAGAACCCAACATTCATCGATTTAGTCCCGGAGAGCCTGCCCTGAGCTTGTCGAACGGGGACAGCTGAAAGTTAACCAGGTTGTACCCAGGACCGCATCCTGGGTAATTTCAGCCGTCCCTGCGGGACTGGTCCGTCTCTCGAATCTCTTCCCAGGACTGCGTCCCATAAGCGTTAACCTACTTGGGGATGTTTTTCGTCAAAACTCCCACAAAAACGTCATCCTGAGAGTTTGTGACTTTATTGGTTTCACATGAAAATTGGTGCTGAAAATAAAAGGCTTAGCTGCGTCAAAAACGTGAAAAAGCCAATAAAATCACAGCCTCTGAGCGGAGCGCCTCACAGATTTATCGGGTGACACAGCGCTGGTGGCGCGGAGTCGAAGGACCCCGACGGTGCTTATCTTACCCATGCAGCTCGGAGCTTTTCAACCACCGAGGCCCGCTCCTGGCCGACCCACCACGGTCTTTCCCTGGGGCCGAGAACAAGAACTGCTGGCATCTTGCTATGCCCCGGCGGCTCCATCTACCTTCTCGGCAGCCACACAGGCACGCTTTACAGTGGCGTCACCAGCAACCTGTATCTGCGCGTCATGCAACATAAGGAGGGGCAAGTTGGAAGGTTTCACTGCGGCCTACGGCTGCAAGCGCCTGCTCTACTTTGAAGGTTACCAAGACATGCGCACAGCCATCGCTCCGGGAAAAACAGTGCATGAAGAGATGTATCCGTGACCATCAAGTGCGTACCGCAGCAAGATCCTGTTCTCGGGCTTCGGTGGTCGAAAAACTCCGAGCAGCATGGGTAAGATAAGCACCCTCGGGGTCCTTCGACTCCGCGCCACCAAGCGCTGCGTCACCCGATAAATCCGTGAGGCGCTCCGCTCAGGATGACGTTTTTGTGGGAGCTTTGACGAAAAGCATCCCAAGTAGGTTAACGCTTATGGGACGCAGTCCTGGGTAATTTTCAGCCGTCCCTCCGGGACTAAATCGGTGAATAGTGGGTTCTCACACACACTTTTTAGTCGCGGCCGTAGGTGCATCGGGGTTCTGCTTTAATTCCGGCGAAGGAGATGGATTCCTGGAATTGGTCAGGGGCGGACCTACTACTTCGCGCTCGGCGCAGCCGACTGGGCTACCGTCGTTAAGGATTGGCTCCGGTCATGCCACTGGTCGACGAAGGCTCGGGTGCGAGGCGTAGCCTTCTGTTGATAGTGGGCCAGTACTGGCGTAGCAGATTCCCGCCGAATTTCCAGCTCAAGTCGACTCCAATTCTGGTAAAGGTGCCGCCAACGGTCCGGTTTTGCTCGGGATAGTAGGCATTGGCAAGCCCTTCGCCCAGCAACGGGCCTATCAGACCCGAATAGTTGACCTGCTTTTCGCCGGCATCCGTGCTGGTGATGATCACCCTTACGGCGGCGTACTTGACCGATTGCTTAAACGACAGATTTTTTTTGACAAAAAAGCGCGGATCCTGATGTAAAGCAGACGCCATCAGAAAGTTCCCGAACAGGTTATCCGACGCGGCACGAGCCATATCCGCTCCGAAGCGCTTCGCGTACCCTTCCGCACCCTGGTGATACCCCGAGGGACGATTGGTGGCCTGGCCGTACGCTGAGCCAATCAACGCCGCCCCGATCGTGGACAACGCCACGCTATTGTTCGCCGCCAGCTTGAATTTCTGCCAACTGCTCAACTGTCCCTGGCTGGTTGCGAGGTCGGGAAAAACCAGTGATTTCTGCTGCAGGAGTTTAAAGAGAACTACGCCGCTTTGTATGGCATTGGCCGGTTTCGGCGTCGTCTGGGATTCCTGGCTTTGAGAGGTCGCATTTGGCGCGGACTGTGATTGGGATTGTTGTGCCGTACCACAATTGCAGATCAAGAAGCAAGAGGCGGCGAGGATCAAGCGGTGCATTCCGCGCCTTCGTCTAATGGCCTTCGTCTGAGGGTTAAAGATACGTTGGAGGGCAGCTATTCCAGATAGAAACGAGGGGGTGATATCTACTCCAATTGAGGTCCATCTGGTTGGGATCATGGCATATTCTAACAATCCACGATTTGCCGCCGTCCACAACCGCATCCATACGCAGCCCAGCCTGCGGAAATACAATGCCAACCAGGGCAGTATGGCGCAAGCTGAACGTTGTTCCTGGATCAAGGACAATCTGGAAACTGGAGCCGCTCGATTTGCTGCCATAACCCTGCCATGGTCTCTGCCAAAAGACCGGGTGAATAGGCATGCTGTCGGTGCATTTCGCTCCGGATCCTTTTGCTTAGCGTTTTGTGCTTTCACTCTCTAAACGCTTGTAGACTTCTTCGGCGTGATCGTAGGCTGCGCGCGCAGCCGCTTGCTCAGCGGGTGAAATTTTGGCTGCTTTTTGCGTCCAGCACTGATGAACGGCGTTCAGATCCCACTCGGCGCTTGCACGGGAAGCGCGAATTGGCTTGCCAGCCACGACGACAAAGATAGGATTTGTATGTGCTGACGGCAGGATACGCATGGCAACCCAACTGCTCTCGTCCAGGGGTATATCAAATGCGACGTCGCGGCTCTTGCCATCTGCAGGAATGTTCTTCTTTGCAACAGCTTTGCCGTTCACCACAAGCTCGATTGGTACTTCCCCCGAGTTCCCAATGCGGGCGCGCTCAATGGTCCAATAAGGCTTCTGGTTATACGACCGGGTCTTCATTCCGGGATCAGGAACCGGATTGAGCAATGCTGCAGCGCGAACTGTAGCGTGGACCACGCCGGGTGACGGAAGTGACAGCTCACTCGCGTGCGTTCCCACCTCGACGCCATTGATCGCATAGTCCATCAGATGCGCGCGCCCGTCGGAAACATAACTGCGTCCTGCCTTCAATCCTTCCAGCCAAGCCGAGTAGGTTAGAGGACCATCGAGCTTTACGTAGCTGCGGGCTTCACCGACGCGTTCGTCGTAGATACATGGGAAGTCTGTCTCCCCAACAATTCTGGTGCGGAAGCCGACGTTCAACGTGTGATACCAAATGCTGAGTTCCCACACGAATGGAGTGTCACCGGCCGAAATAAAATCGACTGCGTTCGGCTCGGTGACGTCGACAATGTATTCATTGGCGCCGATACCGTCAAAACCAGGCATTTGGAAACTGGGCACCTGATCATCGGCGACCTCTAACCCCCACCCCGAGTGCGCAAAACCTACAACTGCACCCTGGCTCCTGGCCCATCGCAGGATGGGTAGATCCCATGTCGGCCAATCCTCGATCTTCCTGGTGTTGGGGTAGTCCTGATCCTTGAGCCCTAACAAGACCAGATGGCCGGCGTGGCTGGACGGAAAGCCGGATACTTCGAGATCATAGTGCATTCGAAATTTACTTTGCGACAAGGGATCGTCGTGCCCGGAAAAGAACTGCTTCTGGTAATAGTAGTCGGGTCCCCAGGTAAGCACAGCTCCGATGTTGAGCCGTTCCCCTTCCAGCTGCCGCATCATGTCTTTCGGCAGTACACCTTCCTCCGGATTCTGATAGTGCGAGCAGCCCGCAGCATGAACATGGCTGTCTCCGGAATACCAGCCGAACTCCGCAGGATCAACCCACCTCTCTAATTGAACCTTCAACTCCTGAGGACCTTTGGAGTCGACTGAGACCTGTTGCGTTTGCGCGCGGTACTCCGGACCGCCGGTACTGGTGATGGTGTATTCACCGGGAGGGAGTGAAATCGATTCCCCGTCGGATCGGTAGATTTGGGGTTGAAAGAAAAAATCGGGCGCAAGACGTTTCGAAGGGTTTGGATATACGCGATTAGCACGGTCGCGAATGGTCAGCGATGCAACCGCTGGTTGACCAGTTTCGTCGGAGACGTGGAGTTTAATTTGATGTACAGGCGCCGCTTGAAAGAGGACGAGAATGTCGTTACGGAAGCCTATGTCCTGCGAACCTTGTCCCACATTGAAGCTAATATCGGCCGTTCGTTGCCCTGCATCACGACTGTAGACCTCCAGGATCTGATACTCCACGGAGAGTCCTGAGAGCCGCTTCTCCATCGGAGCAGTTTTGGAAACGGAGATGTTGGCCCAGCGATCGCGAACGTCGCTTTCCGTCAGCAACATCTTAGGGGATGGGTCGCCGGTCGAACGGATGTAGACGTCACCACTATTGGGACTGGTCGCAACCAGCGGTGAGGTTACCCCTGCCCGATTGATCACCTTGACCAGGAAGAAACGCGAGCCGCCCTGGATCAGCGCCGCCTCCGCCGGACCGTGTTCTACCTTCACACGGCTTTCGGCGTTGATGTCGACAATCGCTAATACATAAGGATCCAAAATCTGCTGCAACGAGTTCGCTGCGGCCTGCGCATCAGGATCCGAGACGGCCTTATTGATCGCGTCCTGGGTGCTTTGGGAGAGCGGCTGGCCCAGGAAGTCGAGCGCTGACTCGAGGCGCCGGACCTGCTGCGCCAGAGGTTGGATTGCCACAGGCGGCAGATCGGAGCCCAACAGGCCCTCTCCCGCATTTGATTGTGTTTGAAGGTTCGAGGCCGCGGGGTCGGAAGAACCCGGCCCATTTGCTCCGGCTTCCCATGCGTGCCTTTGTACGTCCCCTGTTTGCCCGGTCGCGCGGATCAGGGATACGTTGGCCAGAGTGAAGCAGAGGAAAACGATGGTGCGAAAGCTATTCCGGGCGGCCTTCGACTCTACAGTCACGAGAGTACCCTCCCATTTGCAGTTGGCTGATGAGCGACCTCGCAGCAGGCCCTATCGATGCGAAGCCACTTAGCGGGAATCTCCTTTTGACTTCAACAACGGCATCCAGTGTATGCCCATCTCTCCCGCTTGCAACATAAGATAAGAAAGACACGGCATTGCCATTCCTTGATGCGGCGTCCTGCCCTGCCAAGCGTACGTGTAAACTCATCGTCGACTTTATGCGGCCAAAAGCGGTGGTGTGCAAATATCCACTCCGCGGTGATTTCATATAGCCATTGGCTCCCAGAGCAACAAGCCCCAGATAGAGTCGAAACAGATGACCACTTTTGTCGGATCGCGCATATCCAATGAATTCTGGACGGATTCTGGACAGATTCTGGACAGCGAAAACCGGTACTGAACACTAAGATGATAGTTACACGGGAAATTGACTTATGGAGGCTCGTCAGATGAAGAAGACGTTGTCGCAGTTGTTCTAGCACTGGTAGTAAACGCGCTACCTGCTCATACGCAGGATCAAGTCAAGAATCAAGCGCCAAAACCGCCCGCAAGCCCCTCACAGGTTTTGTTGGATAACTGGAATGACATAGGGCGAAAGCTAACAGCTATGGCAGAAGATTTTCCTGAAGATAAATACGATTTCAAACCAAATCCTGCCGAGCGCAGCTTTGCGGAGCAGCTGCTGCATGCGGCGAACGCGAACTACTTTTTTATCGACCCTTTCCTTGGCCGAAAGCCGCCCCAAGGAGATCCCAAACGCGACCAGTACAAGAGCAAGGCCGAAGTCGTGGCCTTTGTGAAGAAGTCGTTCGCCGATGGCGCCGCACTCATCAAGGAAAAAGGCGACAGCGGTATGAGTGAGTTGTCGTTAGATCCTTTCTCCAAAAATCAACAACAAGTCCGCATGTCGGATCAAGCGTGGGGATTCCTCGAGCATTCTGGAGAGCACTACGGCCAGTTGGTCGTCTATTATCGAGTCGCCGGCCTGGTGCCGCCAGAATCCCGTCCAAAGAAGTAGGGCCTGACCCAGACTTGTGACAGAAGATCCCCAAAGGCGCCCCGCAGGGGAGCATAATCAGTCTATGACGACAACAGCTCTCGACAGGTTCGATCTGCCGACGATGGAGGAGATCGGCGACGCGCAGCAACTGGTTTATGGTGTGATGCCGCCGACTCCGCAGTTTGTCTGGCCTTTGTTATGCGAGCGGCTGGGAACCGAAGTCTGGGTGAAGCACGAGAACCACACTCCGATCGGCGCGTTCAAGGCACGTACCGCAGTAGTTTACGCAGCAGAGCTCTTTCGCAACGGCGGCGCCGTGCCGGCACTGATTACTGCCACGCGCGGCAACCACGGTCAGGCCGTGGCACTGGCGGCTAAAAGATTTAACGTTCCCGCTCACATCGTGGTGCCATCAGGAAACAGCGAAGCGAAGAATGCCGCGATGCGGGCGCAGGGCGCCCAGCTGATCGAATTCGGCAGCGACTTCCAGGAAGCAAAGGAGCACGCCCAAAGCCTCGCAGGACAGCATAGCTGGCATTTTGTTCCCAACTACCACCGCGACATCGTCAAGGGGGTTGCCACCTATTGGCTGGAGTTCTTTTCCGCAGCGCCCGGCCTGGATTTGGTGTACGTGCCGATTGGCCAGGGTTCGGGCATTTGCTCCTGCTGCGCGGTTCGCAACGGGCTGGGGTTGAAGACAAAGATTGTCGGCGTGGTCGCCGAGGACGCTCCCGCGTATGCCCTGTCGTTCGAAGCAGGCCGTGCGGTCGCCGCCCCGGTAAGCACCTTGCTGGCGGATGGAATGGCGTGTCGCGTGCCCGACGAGGCGGCTCTCGAGGTAATACTCGACAACGTAGAGCGAATCGTACGGGTGAGCGAGCAGGAGATAGGCGCGGCGATGAGGATCTATTTCACCGATACCCATAACGTGGTGGAGGGAGCGGGTGCGGCCGGACTGGCCGCCGCATTGAAAGAGCAGGAGCTGTTGCGGGGAACATGCGTCGGTCTGGTAGCCTCGGGCGGCAACGTCGATCGCGAGGTGTTTGCGCGGGTTCTGCAGGACTGAAGTGTCTTCAGCTGTACTTCAGCCAGCGCAGCATCTCCGGCAGAGTCGGCCGCTTGCCATACATAAGGATGCCGACGCGATAGATCCGGGAAGCAATCCACACCATCCCGTAGATGGACAACACCATCAGCACCAGCGAGAGAGCGAGTTGCCACGCCGGAACCGCCATGGCTGCCATGCGTAAAGACATCACAATCGGCGTGCATGGCGGAAATAGCGACAACAACACCACCGGCCACGCAGCTGGATTGCTTAGGATGTACACAATCAGCACCAGGCCAATGACCTGCGGCAACACCAGGAGCATGCTGAACTGCTGTACCTCTGACTCCTGGCTGACGGTGGCGCCGAGGCCCGCACTCAGCGCGCTGTAGAAGAAAAATCCCAGCACAAAATAGAGCAAAAAGAAAATCAGCCGCAGAGGTGTCACGCCATACTCCGACAGACCGCCAAGCTCCAGGGTCATCCCCAGAGACGACACGCTCAGCAGCAGAATCAAGCCGATCCACACTCCCATCTGGGTCAGTCCCACCGCGCCTACCCCCAACAGCTTGCCCAGCATCAGCGACTCCGGCTTGGCCGAAGCCAGCAGCACTTCAAATACCCGCGAGGTCTTTTCCGCCGCCACGGAGTGCGCCACGTTCACCCCATAAAACACCACTGCGAAGTACAGCATAAATGTCATCACATACGCGCCCCAGAACCCCTTGCCCGCGTCTGCCGCCACGGCTCTGCCGTTCTTCACCTGTTGCGTCCTCAGGTCTATTTCCTTGAGCAAGGCCTCTATTTCTTGGTGGGTCGCGCCGTGCTTCACCAGCTCTTCCCGAATCAGAGCGTGGCCGATCGTGGATTGCATCCTATCCCTTGCGACAAAATCCGTCGACCCTCGTGAGGTGAATGTCGCCTCGGGCCGCGTCGTTCCCGGCCGTACATCAAGCCACAGATAGCCATCAATCCGCTTGCTCTCCACTTCCGCGTTCAAGGCCTCCAGTTCGCCCTCTGTAACCGGAGCCTTCACCTCCACCCTCAAGGTCGAAGACTGGCCTTTTCTTCTCTCATTCCCCGCACCGGCTGCCCCCATCAGCTCCGCTCGCTCGCTCTCAGCCAGCACCGGATCGTTCGACGCCACCACAATATGCTTCGCGCCCCCGATAAGTTTGCCCGAGAGGGCGCCGATACCGAAAATCAACCCAAATACCATCGGGATCAGCACCGTGCTGATGCGGAAGGCCCTACTGCGAATCCGCTCCACGTACTCGCGCCGCGCGATCAGCAATGCCTCACGCATCCACTTTCTCCCCTACCGTCTGGATGAAAATTTCTTCCAGCGACGGCTCTACAAGCTCAAAGCGGTAAATCTGGGCGTGTTGCTCGGCTGCGCGCAACAACGCCTGCGCATCGGCATGCTCCTTGAGTCTGATCTCCACGTGGCCCGGGTACTGTTTGCATTCGGCAATCGCCTCATGGTTCAGAAATCCGTCTTCACCCTCGAAATCAATAATCACCCGGTTGCGTTCGTAACGTGATTTCAGGTCGCGCATCCTCCCCGCGAGCACCGCCTCCCCACGATGGATCAGACAAATTTCATCACACAGCTTCTCCGCCTGGTCCATGCGATGGGTCGAGAACAGAATGGCCCGCCCAGCCTTCTTTAGATCCAGCAGGGTGTCCTGCAGCAAGGTCGCGTTCACCGGATCAAGCCCGGCGAAGGGCTCGTCCATGATGATCAGTTCAGGCTGGTGCAGCAGGGTCACGATAAACTGGATCTTCTGCTGCATTCCTTTGGAAAGCTCATCTGTCCTGCTCTGTGCCGCATCAATTATTTTCAGCCGTTCGCACCATGCGCGCGAGCGCTTCGCGGCGAGATCCGCGGTCAGCCCGTGGAGCTGGCCCATAAAGATGAGCTGATCCATCACCTTCATCTTTCGATAGAGCCCGCGCTCTTCCGGAAGGTACCCAACCTTCATCAGGCTCTGGCGCGTAAAGGGCCGCCCAAACAGGCTTACTGTGCCGGAATCCGGTATGGTAATTCCAACCATCATGCGAATGCTCGATGTCTTGCCCGCTCCGTTCGGGCCCAGCAGGCCAAACATCGATCCCGCCTCGATCCTCAGACTCAGAGCGCGCACCGCAGCCTTCTGCTCGTACACTTTCGATACGCGATCCAGCTCTACCAGCGGTGCCATTCCTCGACCTCTCGCGAAATACGAGGAGTGTAACAAAGCCACACCCACACCGCGTTCGCCGTAGAATCCTCGGGGGCTCGGTATCTAAGCGACGAGCATGGGGCACGGGTAGGGAGAACCATTGGCACAGGGTGACGCGTCCCCTGGCGATTTTGGTTGACCTGGCTGCCGCGGATCGATAGGATCCGTCTGCGCCTGCCAAGTCAGACGGGATTCTCGCGCCTCGTTCAGCAATCGCTGAACGAGGTGCTTTATTTGGGAGGACAAATGAAGGCGGAAATTACCTTGAAAAAGGTAGTCTATGAAATCCCTGGCATGGATCAGCTAATTATGCTTCCGGCGGTCGAGTACAGAAGGGGTGAGCCAGGGCCACTGACGATGGATCTGTCGGACGATAGTGAGGAGTCAAAAGCCGTCATACGGGCGATACTTGCATTCCTCAACGCGAATTTATGGCGCAGCCGAAGCCAGCAGATTTCGTAAAGTTGACCACAGGCTTCGCCGGCCCACGGAGGGATGAAACGGCGGCATTGAGGCAGTCCCGGCCGGGACGGCATAAAAGTACCCCAGGACGCCGGTCCCATAAGCGCTAACTTGTTTGGGATCTTTTTCGTAAAAACTCCCACAAAATCGTCATCCTGAGCGCGTCACAGATCTATCGCGTGACACAGCGCTTGATGGCGCGGAGTCGAAGGACCCCGAAGGTGCTTATCTTGCCGATGCTGCTCGGGCCTTTTCGACCACCGAAGCCCGAGAACAGGATCTTCCTTCCGGTACGCACTTGATGCTCATGGGTACATTTTTTCATGCACTGTAATCATTTTCCATCCCCAGGTCTGTGCAAAATCTTTGAACTCGGAATTGATCGTGCGAATGAGGTTGAGCTTCTTGCATGACTCGCAGATACAGGTTGCTGGTGACGCCAATGTAAAGCGTGCCTGTATGGCTGCCGAGAATGTAGATGTAGCCGCCGGCCATAGCAAGATGCTAGCAGTTCTTGTTCTCGGCCCCAGGGAAAGACCGTGGCGGGTCCGCCAGGTGCAGGCTTCGGTGGTTGAAAAGATCCGAGCAGCATCGGCAAGATAAGCACCCTCGGGGTCCTTCGACTCCGCGCCATCAAGCGCTGTGCCACGCGATAAATCTGTGAGGCGCTTCGCTCAGGATGACGTTTGTGTGGTGAGTTGGAGATCAAAAAAAACAGCGTTTTCTCGGATTTCTATTGTCTGCCAAACAAGTTAGCGCTTATGGGACGTCAGTCCTGGGTGGGTTCATAGAGATCGGGACCAATTCCCGGAGGGACGGCTGAGGGCCGCGTGTGAGCCTTCAGAGGTCCCTGCCGGGTCAGGAGGATACTGCATTGGTTCCAGACATGAAACGATTCGCCCGGACATGTCACCATCCGATAAAGCGGTATCGAGATTCCGCTAATTATGGCCTGCCTGGGCCGTTCGGGGGGATGGCCCAGGCAGACTCAGTGATCCGAGTGGAGACCGAATGTTTCCTCTGCTTTGTTCTGAAGTTCAATTGCCGCCATCCGGATGGGTGCGGACGTTCCGTTGTTTGCGTCATCGCCATCGTATCAACCTATGAACCTGCCAAAGAGGTCTCCTGACGCCGTGATTGAGTTCCCTGATTCGCAGGCTGCTATCGACGGCATCCTTGATGTTTGGTTGCCCCGGATCGTCAAGAGCAATCAGATCTTAACGGCGGCCTTGATGCGTGTAAGAGACTACTACCTGGCTGGAGCGCCACCATTGGCTGCACATAGAGTGCTGGTGGAAATTAAGAGCGCCCTCGAAAAGGCTGCACAAGCCCACGATGGCCTCTAGCTCGGCCCCGGCGGGCGCGCATGTCCACCTGATCGCGGTTCCTCGCATGCTGCCTCCGCCTGAAAGGTGCGCCCCACGCTCCTATAGGGGATGCGAATCCGGTGCATCCAACAGCTTTTGAAAATGGTCTACGAACTGGGCTACATGCAGGCCGTCAGCCAGTGCGTGGTGCACATGAATCGAAACCGGCATGGTGCGGCGGCCGTCCGTCTCTGTAATCTTGCCGAAGGTGATCCGCGGCGCAGAATCGTCTGTGGAGAAGTCCCTCGCATGCGAGATGGAAGTGAAGTCGAACCAGGGCAACGTCGAATAGCGAATCAGATTGGCTTCCGTGAATCGCTCCACATCATCCCGCTTCCGCACCCGCTCCACTTCGACGGAAGCATCGCCCACGAATTCTTCGATGCGCTCCCGGTAAGGATAATGAGCGAATCCGATGGTGCCGTTCGGACGTCCAACCGCGCTGCCGCCATCGACCACTTCATAGCGCCAGACCGTGCCATCGACGATGCGCGTGCGGAAGTTCTCAACCTGTTGCGCGGCTACGAGGGATCGATGCAGAAGTGACAGAAAGACCGAGAGACCTTGCACCTTTGCGAAGTTGTAGGTTGCGGTGCAGTCTACGCGAATGCAGACACCGTGGTAGGGCTCGCTGAAAACCCGGAAAAAATCGAAGAGGGCGCGGCGCTCCCACGTCTCCAGATCGATCTTGTGCTTTCTTTCGTCGACAAGTTCATGCATATTCTCATGGTAAATCTCCGAATACTTAGCAGGCCGGGGGAGCGCTCATCGCCCGATGCGGCGCGGGTATTACTACCATGGGTTACTGCCGTGCCCAGCGATTGATTTGTTGAATGACGGATCAATCCGGACTCAGTATGCTTTTGCTCCGACGGAGTTTCTTCCCGAACTCTTCATTAATTCTTGCGGATCGGAATTTGATGAAGCGTCCGCCATTCCAATCCGTCGTCTTCCAGATTGATCCGGTTGGAGAGTTAAACATGCTTCAGCCAAGCCACAGATCTACTCGTGTTCTGCCGTTCACGGCGCCACAGGACTCCATTGAAGCACTGGAGCGATTGCGTGATTCATATAAGGGCTCGCCGGCGCGAGAGACGCTGACCGAAGCCGATCAGGCCGTTCTGGTGGCGGTTGAGATCGCCCTGAAGCAGGTTAAGGAAGCGCAACTGGCCTAGGCCGACCTGCCGAGCAGCATCCCACTACGCATTCGCCGTGTATTGGCGTGGCCCGCAACCAGGAAACCGTGAGATGTGGTGGATTGCGGACGCGCCCAATAAACCCCCTGACCGGGTGATCGTCAAACCTACCGACCCGAACGGCGCACGCGAGCCCCCTGGTGCCCATGCTGAACCTTGGCGTCGGTGACCAGGCTTTGTCGGGCAAGCACAAAAACGACCAAGCAAACAATGCTTACGGCAGAAAGAGACCATAGAATCAGGTCCGACGGAAGAGGACTATGAAGTTCAAGCAAAAAGGCCACCTGGAACAACACTGCTAGCCCTACAGATGACCACATCTCCAAACGCACCAATTTGGCTTTGCTAACCTGCATTTCTCACACCTCGGGCTCTCTCTACCTGTAACGAATGATGGGTGCCCCATATCTCGCGCTTTTTGCGAGATGTGGGAAAAGCGGCGGCTCGTTACCTACGGGTTCTGTTTTTGGTTGAGTTTCTTTCCCACATCTCGCAAAAAGCGCGAGATATGGGGCACCCATCATTCGTTACAGGTAGAGATCTCGCCATTGGCAACTATCGGTTGTCGCGAGGTCTGTGAGAAATCCAGGCTAACCCTCATGAAGATAACCCGGCACAAAAATACACTTTTGCAACAGTGACGGTCAAGAAAGGTCTGCGCGTATCGAGGCGGGTGTGCCTCAGTAATAATCAGTCCAACGAACCGCCTGCTGGAAGCAGCAGCTGCTTATCAGAGATGGTGTTTTCCAATAACACGTCGAAATCGACCGTGATGGCATCGGCGGTGGGCGGGGCTTCGATCTTGATGGTGTTGATGTCGTCGGGATCGCGTGTCCAGGGTAGGGTCAGGTTTGCGGAGTGCACCTGCAGCGCGGCAAGGTTCTGAATCGGGCCGGTCGGTCCGTGTTCGCCTGGAATCCAGCGCGGATAGGCAAGTGAAACGAGTCCGGGCTGTACCCGAATCTCTTCATGCACGAATGCTATCCGCCGATAGGCTTGTGTCTCGTCCACGAATAGCTTCATTGCCGCCACTGGGGTAACTTGCGCGCCGGCGCTGGTGGCGGTCGCCGTTAGCATAAGCAGCGCAAGTGCGGGAGCTGTCCGGCAAATCGGCATGATCATCCGCTTACTCTAGTACAAGGAATGAGTTGGCTGGTGTTTTATTTCTGAGGCTTAAGCAAAAGGAAGGAAAAGCGAGACAGACTGGACGTCCGCTGGAGTGGACCCAATTATCGGGAGCTCCGAGCCCTTGCGGTGCACAATTCAATCATCGGCAGGCGGCCCAAAGTGCTGCCGTCAACAGGTGATTTCCCCGTCCGATTCGGGCCGATTTACGTTCTGTTTACCAGCTTCCCCTAGACTTCTCTTGACCGTGGCCTGACCGGAAGACCATGCCTCGCCACGGTCCTTATGCAAAACACCAACCCGGTTTACCAAGCGATCCCGGAGCCTATGGCGTTGGCGGTTTTATCGAAGACCGATTCACGCCGGAATCTGGACGATCCAGGATCGTACCTGGGATCGTACCCGGGATGGCAGCTGGCGCAACGCATTGTCGCCTCAGGATGAAGAGTGCACCAGGCTGATTCATGAATAAAGAGACTATGACTGTCGTCCCAAGACTGAACCACGCTTGTATCGCCATCGTTGCCATTCTCTTTGCCTATCCGATTGTGGCGGTCTTCGCTGCTGACCAGGGCCAGCAATCTATGGACCAGCAACCCGAGGCGTCGTCTCAGCCTGCGGGGCAACGAAGCATCGGCCAGCCGACCAGGCAGCTTCCCAAATACATTCCCGGAGGCTTCGATCTCCCCAATGGCTGGCGCATCACGCCCGCGGGCAAAGCTATCGCGACGATCGAAGACAACCTTGTGGTCTCGCCTGACGGACGGATCGTGATCGCCTCTCATTCCGGTTATCTGCCCCACGGGATCGATGTCTTCGACGTCAAGACCCAGAAGCAGATACAACACATCGAGCTAAAGACGACGTGGCTCGGCATGACCTGGTCGCCGGACGCCCACACTCTCTACGTCTCGGGCGGCAACGCCACCGGCGCTAAGAAGATCACGCAAAGCGCCGCACCCATCTATGAGTTCAGCTACAAGGACGGCCGGCTCAGCGACCAGCCCACGGGGAGCCTGCTCGAGACCGTCGACCCGTCGACCGTCTGGTGGTCAGGGGTCGCTTATCTCCCCTCCAAGAAGTGGCTTTATGCGGCAAATCGCGGCACAGGTCCCGGTCCAGGCAATGTCGTCGTCTTCGATCTGAAGACGCGCGCCATACTCACCCGCATTCCGATGGAGATTAACCCCTACCAGTTGGTGCTCACACCTGACGGAAATAGACTGTTCGTTTCAAATTGGTCGAGCGAATCGGTGAGCGTCATCGATACGGCCACCAACAAAGTGATTCGCACCCTTCGCGTGGGCATGAACCCCAACGACATGAAGCTCTCCACGGACGGGCGCCTGTTCGTGGCCTGCTCCAATGACAATACCGTTCACGTGATCGACACCCGGTCACTTCAGGTCATCGAACGTTTGTCGACCACACTGACGCCGTTTGCTCCGGAAGGCTCAACCCCCGATGCGCTGGAGGTCGACGACGTTCACAAGCTGCTCTATATTGCGAATGCAGACAACAATTCCATCGCTGTCGCTCACATCGCCAACCGCGCTCACAGCACCGTGGTTGGGTTTATCCCGACTGGCTGGTACCCGTCAGCCCTCGTCCTGGTCGATCATGACCGCACTCTGTTCATCGGCAACGCCAAAGGCGAGGAGGGACATCCGGACAGGAAAGGCCCGGGCAGCCCATTGGCTTCGAAGTTCGACGGCGACGAGACGGTAAAGACCCTGCAAAAGAGCAGCATCGAAGTGCTACCGGTGGTTGATCTCCAGCAAGAGCTTCCCCACTGGACTAAGCAGGTTATCGACAACACGCCCTACAACGACTCGCTGCTCTCGGAGGCGCGTCCTCCATTGGAGCCAACGATCATTCCGCGCGAGGTAGGCGTTTCCACTGAGATCAAGCACGTCGTCTACATCATCAAGGAGAACCGCACCTACGATCAGGAGTTCGGTGATCTGGCAGGGGCCAACGGCGATCCTGCGCTCACCATCTTCGGCGAAAAGGTTACTCCCAATCAGCACGCCCTGGCGAAGCAATATGTGATTCTCGACAATCTCTACTGCGACGGCGAAGTGAGCGTCGACGGCCACTCCTGGTCAGACTCCGCCTACGCCACCGATTTCAATGAGCGCTACTGGCCGCCAACCTACGCCGGCCGCAGCAATGCAGAACGTGCCCGGGCCTACATTCCATCCGCCGGCCATCTGTGGGACGTCGCGCAGCGCAAGGGGCTTACCTATCGTTCCTATGGGGAGTACGCAGCCCGGGCGAGTACCGGCACCACGATGGACGCAGCGCCTGGGGTATCAGGTCTTGTCGGTCACGTCGCCGGGGATTATGGCGGATCTCGCCAGCGCGACACTGGCAATATTGCGGTTTTCCTGCGCGAGTTCAAGGAGTACGAGAAGAACTACGACAGCCCGGACCCCGAAAAGCGGTTTCCCAACTTCGTGATTATGAGCATGCCCGAAGACCACACCAGAGGAACCGAACCCGGCGCATTCACTCCCCAGGCCATGGTCGCGAACAACGACTACGCCATCGGACAGCTGGTCGACGCCGTGAGCCACAGCAAGTACTGGCCGAACACCGCGATCTTCATCATCGAAGACGACGCTCAGGATGGTCCTGATCACGTGGACGCGCGGCGCACGGTCGGACTCGTCCTCAGCCCATACGTCCGGCGCGGGATTGTCGACAGCACGCTCTACTCCACCAGTTCCTTTGTGCGTTCTATCGAACTGCTGCTCGGCATGTCTCCGATGAGCCAGTACGACGCAGCTGCCATGCCGCTCTATGCGTCTTTTGGCACGGATGCGAAGGTTACGCCGTTCACGGTGATCCCTCCAATCATCGATGTGAATGCCAGAAATACAGATAAGTCCTATGGAGCCCAGGAGAGCAAAAAGATGGACTTCTCCGATGTCGACCGCGCTCCGATGCATGCTCTCAACGCCATCATCTGGAAGAGCATCAAAGGCGCGGACTCTCCCGTTCCATCGCCGGTGCATCGCTTCAGGCCGCTGATCGATCCTAGCGAGTCAGCAAACAACAAGGACTAAGAACGGGTACCCGGGACATAACCTAGTGGCCTGTAACAGCTGATTCAGTAGTGCCGCAGGGGCTAAAGCCCAATTCTCTCTCAGGCCTTTGCGGCCCGACTAAAGTCGGGCCCTGGAGTTTCTACATTTTTGAGTCGACGCGTAAGAAAACCTCTTTGATTTTGGGTTTTTGCTTTGTATCAGGGCACGACTTCAGTCGGGCCGTAAATCGTGAAAACATTAGGGCTATAGAGCGTGTGTGAGAACCCGAAGCTTTAGGGAGCCATCCGGGGCGCACTGCAGATCCCTCGGCTTCGCTCGGGATGACAAAGGAGAGGGGAGCGCTTCCATTGACAGAGGCGCTCGGGATGGCAGAGTGCGTAGTGCTGCTTCCGTCGGAGGGATCTTCCATCCGTATCACGAACCCCAATGGAAGCGCTCCCCTCTCCTTTGTCATCCCGAGCGTACCCGGATTTCCTGCCACGCTGCGCCGGACACGGTCGCGTGTGCGCCTTTCAGTAAGGAAAGGCGCATGAAGTTCGCCAACGCCACCGAGTTTTACAGGAAATCCGGAGCGGCCGAGGGATCTGCAGTGCGCCCCGGATGGCTCCCTAAAGCTTCGGGTTCTCACACACGCTCTTTAGCCCCTGCGTCTTTTTCGGGGCCAATTACCCGTGCAGTGCTGAGTACTGCCTCGGAAATGGCATTCGTGCAGGTTTTGCCATGGCAGGGGCTGAAGCCCATATTCTTAGCCCAGTAATGGCACGACTGAAGTCGTGCCCTGATACAAAGCCAAAACACGGCATCCAAAGGAGCTTCTCTTGTGCAAAATGTCTTACCCTGCGTCAGTGAAATGTAGATCGGGTAGGAGGCGGGATTACTCCCGCCGTCCTCCCACACCACGCGGACGTGCCGTTCGGCATCCGGCGGTTCATGAAACAGACTGGAAGCGTCGATGAGTGTCCAGCAACGAAACCAGCCCCATGCGGTCGAACCAGGACTTGGGGAAGGCTTGGTTCATATGCGAGGCACCGCCGTTCCACCACGGGCCTCGCCCGTTGGTGGCCGACTTCCAAGCCCGAACCTTATCTATCCCAGCCTTTATCAGATTCCGCGCGCGCCGATAGACACGCTTCCATTGCCGCCACAGCAGCGTCCGCAGCTTGTGCCGCAGCCAGCCATCGAGCTCTTCCAACACGTTCTTTACTTCAGTGAGTCGGAAGTAGGCCATCCAGCCCCGCAGGACGGGATTGAGTCCCTTGATGACTTGCTGCAGGCTCTGCCCGCGGCCTTGCCGTAGCGCGAGACGGATTTTCTCCGCCATGCGCCTGCGGCTTTCGAATGCGATCTTGAGCTTCGGCTTCCTGTGCCACGTCATGCTGTAGCCCAGGAACTTCCGCTCCCACGGTCGCGCCACTGCGCTCTTGACAGCATTGACCTTCAACTTCAGCCTTTGCTCCAGGAACGCCGTGATCGACTGCTTGACCCTCTGTCCTGCCCGATCGCTTTGGACATAGATGTTGCAGTCGTCAGCGTATCGGCAGAAGCGATGCCCGCGCCGTTCCAGTTCGCGATCCAGATCGTCCAGCAGGATGTTCGATAACAACGGGGAAAGAGGACCGCCCTGAGGCGTCCCTTCGCTCCGTGCACCCGTTATCCCGCCTTCCATCATTCCCGCTTCCAGATAGCGCCGGATCAGCTTCAACACCCCGGGGTCTTTCACCTTGCGCCCCACCCGTGCCATCAGCACATCGTGGTTCACTCGGTCGAAAAATCTCTCCAAGTCGAGATCTACGGTCCATCGCCTGCCCTCGGCAACATACCCTCGCGCGGCCTTCACCGCCTGATGGGCATTGCGTCCGGGACGAAAACCGTAGCTCGATTCCGAGAACCCGGGATCGAACAGAGGTTGCAATATCTGATGAAGTGCCTGTTGGATCAGGCGATCCAGCGCACAAGGAATGCCCAGGATGCGTACCCCGCCTTGCGGCTTCGGTATCTCCACCTGGCGCACAGCTGTAGGCATGTATTCGCCCGCCAACAGAGCCTGTTTTATCTTCGGCCAGTGCGCCTGCAGCCAGGGCTTCAACTCCAGAACCGTGAGCCCATCGACTCCCGGCGCTCCTTTGTTTTCCACCACCCGCTGATAGGCGCGCATCATGTTGCTGCGTTCCAGCGCAGCTTCCAAAAGTCCCTGCGCTGCTTCCGGTTTCGTTTCTCCACCAGTCGCCGTACGAGTCTCCGCACCATCCACGGCCCTCGACAGGTTCCGCCCGTCTCCCTCCGCGATGGCCTTACTTCCGTAAGCTTCTGCTTCGCTGACTCGCATCGAGATCTGCTGTCCTACTCCCGTGTTTCACGTTTGGCCCTTCACCCCGCTCGCGCGGAGCCACTATGGCCGCTGCTGACTTCTGGTGATTCTTCCCTTCACCTCGCGATGACGGTAGCCCTAAGGCAAACCACCAGATCTCCCCGGGTATTACGCACTCACCTTCACGCTTATCTCTGTCGGATCTACGCCGCGATGTCCGTGCAAGTACTGGGCTTTGCATGGATTTGCCTGCTCACCCCATCGCGTCGCCTCTATCCGCTGGCTGTTCGTCAGAGCAGCGCTTTGCCTGCGGCTTCCTCCGGATTCCACCTCACGGTGGACACCCTTGCCGTTCAGCTAACACTTCCCCTTGCCGGGTGTGTAGAGGACTTTCACCTCCAAGTGAATGCGCCCTGCCGGGCGCACAAACTCCAGGGCCCGACTAAAGTCGGGCCCTGATACGAAGCACCAGAGCCGCGATCCTTACAAGAGTCGCGCATTTTCGCAGATTTGGTTCTACTACTGAATCAACTGTTACAGTCCACTAGTTTCGGCGTCTTTGAGAAACCGATCGCTGTCTGCGTCCTCAGCCGGCTTTCTTGTACTTCTAGCTTCTGCTGATCGAGTACTCAGCTGCGTCCGAGTTTGATCGTGATGCCCTGATCACCACGGAGAGGCCAAAACTAAAGGAACTCCCCTTCCCCACCGTGCTCTCCAGAGAAACGGTGGTACCGTGTTTCTCGGCGATCCATCTCGCCAGCGCCAATCCTAAGCCCGAGCCGCGAACGGCGCAGCCCCGCGTCCGGTCTACCCGGTAAAACCTGTCGAAAACTCTAGGCTGATGCTCAGGAGCGATGCCAATCCCGGTATCTGCAACGGTGAAAAGCACATATCCGTCCTGCCGCACCACACGAAGACTGACTGAGCCCCCCGGCTGGGTGTAATGGAGGGCGTTGTCGAGCAGAATCGTCAGCAGCCGCTGCAGACCATTCAAGTCTCCCCTGACAAAGGTCTGTTCCACGGGCGTCTCCACTCTGAGATCGAGAAAGGCCAGGCGCATGGCTGTCCGCCACTTTTCCCCAATCTCCAGGGCAAGCCGGTTCGCGTCTATCAACTCAAAGCGGAGCGCTTCCATCCCTGCATCTGCGCGAGCCAGTATGAGCAGGCTGTCGATCAGGCCAGTCATGCGGACCGTTTCCATCTGCACCTGTTCGCAGGCCTCACGATACTCCTCGGCCGCACGCGGCTTGGAAAGAGCAACCTCCACCTCTGCTCGAATAAGCGCCAGCGGAGTCCGCAGTTCATGCGCGGCGTTGGCGGTGAAGTCGCGAATGCTGCGCACACCCGATTCCACCCGCGCCAGCATCTGATTGAGTGTCTCAGAGAGGTGGGAAATCTCATCCCTGGTCTCAGGGATCGGTAGCCGCACATCAAGATTCCTGTCGTTGATCCGGCGCGCTTCCGCGGCAATAGAGGCCACCGGGGCAAGCGCCTTGCGGCTCATGAAATGACCACCAATCGCCGCCAGGACCAGAACCGCAGGCGTCAGCAGCAACAACTGCGCTCCAAAGGCGGAAAGCAGCACCATGGACTTATTCAGCGCGATGCCGGTTTGCACGGAATAGGCGCGGCCATTGGCGTGGATCGGATACGCCAACACCCTGACATAGCGGGTGCCCTGATGAAATTCCACGGTCATCCCCAAATGCGGTAAATCTCCGGGTGCGGCGGGGCGCAGGCCCTCGTCGATCATACGTTTGGAGCGATAAAGCCAATTCCCGTCCTGATCCAGGACCTGCAGATATTTGCCATCGTCTTTGACCTGGTAAATTTCGCCAAACTTCTGCTGCAGAACCTCCAGACTGGCATGAGGCCCAAGCTGCCGCAAAAGAAGCTGCACGTCTTCAGCCCGCTCCTGCAATTCATGGTACTCGGTCGCCACCAGGCTGCGCCGCAGCATCCACCAACTCGATACACTCAATAAAACAGCGGCTGTTGCAAACATCGCGCAATACCACAACGTCAGGCGAAGACGGATGGGCAGTGGTTTCATCGGATTTGCTTTCTCATGTATGCAGTCGCCGGCTTGCCGGCCAGGGCCACTTCTTCAGCCCGCAGAAAATAGCCACTGCCCCTCACGGTATGCAGCAGCTTTACCGGGAAAGGAGCGTCGATCTTGCCCCTGAGCGAGTTAACCAGTACGTCGAGAGCGCCCGCGGTGACCTCGGCCTGCCCGCCCCAGATTACTTCGATCAATGTACTTCTCGAGACCACGCGCGGGGAATTCTGAGCCAGCACCTCGAGCAGCATGAACTCGGTCCGAGTCAGGTCGATACCCTGAGCCCGTCGCTTCACTTTATGCTGGATCTTATCGACAACCATGTCAGCAATGGTGACGTTGGCCGGCGGCGGTTCAGGTGCGGAACGCGTGATTGCGCGCAACCGCGCCAGCAGCTCCGGAAACGAGAACGGTTTGGTAAGGTAATCGTCCGCGCCGAGATTCAGCCCGCGAACGATTTCGTCCTCCTTATTGTAGGCCGTCAACATAAGGATCGAGGCTGGGTACCTCTTTTCCCGAAGCACTTGCGCGACATCGTACCCGCTCAGATCGGGCAGCCCCAAGTCGAGCAGAATCACCCCAAACTCCCCGTCAAGCGTGCACTTGAGGCCCTCCGCGCCATTCAGGGCGACGGTAACGTCATGGCCATGCTCGGAGAGTCCCTTGAGCAGTAAAGCCGACATCCGGGGTTCGTCCTCTATGACGAGAATGCGCATCGCCCTATTGCAACACATGGGTTCGATTGTGGAAAGCGTGAGCGCAATCTTAGGAAAGTTTCACCGCATCGTTAACCCCTCTTTAACAAGCCTGCTTAGCGTTTGTCTTGGGCAAACCCTACAGTTCCGTGCCTCGGAAACGACTTGGCTTGTTGTAAAAACCGCTTCAGGCGCAAGGTGGAAGTCGATTGTCAGGCACAGTCCACAAACAGTGATGTCGCATGCCGGCATCACGGCTCAAGGAGAGTTATGTTCGCGAAGGCCATACGTGTACCCCTCCTCCTGGCAATGTTCCTACTTCCACCTCTCGCTATCGCCGCAAGCGCCAACGGCATCGTGAGCGGCACGGTAAAAGATACCGCCGGTGCTGTGCTCCAGGGCGCGCAGATTGCCTTGCAGCCGACGGCAACAGCCGTGGCTTCGGACGCGCAGGGCAACTTCGTGATTACCAATCTGACGCCGGGCACGTACACAGTGACGATTTCGTATGTTGGCTTCAACAACTCGGTAACAACTGTGGAGGTGAAGCCAGGCCAGACGACGCCGCTGACTGCAACCATGACCGTTAGTTCGGGCAACCAGCAAGTTCTGGTCAATGCCAATTTGGTGGGGGATGCCGCCGCCATCAACGAACAGCGCACGTCAGCAAATATTCTGAACGTTCAAACCGACACCCAGATCCAGAGTTTGCCTAACCAAAACGTTGCGGACGCGACAGGCCGTATGCCGGGGGTTACGGTGCAACGCAACGAGGGCGAAGCGCAGTATGTACAGATCCGCGGTACCGAGCCCCGGCTAAGTAATACCACGATCGACGGGGTCGTGGTCCCGGGGCCGGATCCGGAGGTCCGGCAGGTGGACCTCGACACCATCCCGGCAGGCATTGTGGGGGCGATCGCTATCAACAAGACGCTTTCCGCCAACCAGGATGGCGATGCGATTGGCGGCTCGGTCGATTTGCGCATCAAGCAGGCAACGGGTAGTCAATCCATTTTGTCCATTGAAACTATCGGCGGCTACACCCCCATTGCAGGCACGCGAAGAGTGTTCAGCCTTAACTCGGCGGCCGGCATGCGTTTTGGGAATAACGGTACTCTGGGGAAGCGTTTCGGGGTGATGCTTGGCTACAGTTATGACTCCAATGGCCGAGGCATCGACGACATTGAGCCCGCGCCCGATCTCAATCCAGACGGATCCACCCTCTACGACAAGCTAAGTGAGCGGGAGTATCTCTACAACCGCACTCGCTACGGCTTCGCCGGAGCGCTGGATTACAAGCTCGCGGAAGACTCCGACCTGTACGTGCATGGATTGTTTTCGAACTTTCGGGACTACGGACAGAAGTACGAGTATGACTTCGACAATTCCGGAGGCTCTGCTTTCCATACCAGTATCCGGCGTCCCAATCTGCAGATTGGGGATCTCGCCATTGGCGGCAACCAGGTCTTCACTCACTCCTTTGTCCACTACCAGATTGCCGTGGCCCACTCGCGCTTCGGCGGAGCGGCCGGCAATCCGGGTGCGGATTTCAGCAGCTCCGCCGCAAACCCAGACTGTGCCTACAGCCCCTCAACCACGATCAGCATCTATCGCCCTCAGTTCACGTGCGTCAACCCGAACGACGCAGCCACCGACCCCAGCCAATACCAACTGTCGGACATTAACCTCACCACCGGTCAGGCGACCCAGCTCAATCTGCAGGCCGGCGGAGCGATGGGCATCAATTACCATCTCGGCACGCATGCCGCCACCTTCGAATTCGGTGCGCAATACCGCAACGAGCACAAGGGGCAGGACGCTTATTCGCCGACCTACGACAACGGCGACACCCCGCCCATGACCCAGTTTCTCAGCAGCTTTACCAATCCGCACTATTACGGTGGCAGTTACTACCTGCCGCCGGTCACCAATTGGAACCTCTTTACCGCTTATCTTGCAGCCAATCCAGGGTCCCTTCCTCTCGATGAAGATACGACCCATCAGAACTCCGACGCCTCGAACTACAACCTCCAGGAGCGGGTAGGCGCCGGCTATGTCATGAATACCCTGGAATTGGGCCACCGCGTCCATCTGCAGACCGGACTGCGCATCGAAGGCACGACGACTTCCAACACTGGCTACCTGGTGTTGACCAACGCGGATGGCAGCTATGGCGGCACCACCCCCCAATACGGCAGCGGTTCCTATGTAAATCCGCTCCCCAGCATTCAGCTTCGTTATGCGATTGACAACAATTCCGACGTCCGCGCGGTGTATGGACGAGGTATCTCCCGGCCGGACCCGTACCAGCTGGTTCCATATGTCGTCTTCACCACGGGTGGGGGTCCTACGGGCAACAATCTTGTTCAAATCGGCAATACAGGCCTGGTGGCTGAGCATGCCAATGATTTCGACTTGCTCTACGAGCGCTACCTGCCTTCTGTCGGCATGCTGGAAGGCGGCTACTTCTACAAGCAGATAACCAAGCCTATTTACCTCCAGCAGGCCATCGTTCCGGCCGCGGGTTCGCCGTTGTCGCAGCTGTATGCCGGCGCGTATGTCCAGCAGGAAATCAACGGCGACCACGCCTATGTGCAAGGCATCGAATTAGCCTATCAGCAGCATTTGAGCAGCCTGCCCGGGGTCCTGGGTGCAGCGCGGATCATCGCCAACTTTGCCTACACAAACTCCAAGAACTACAACCTGGCCAACCGCACAGATACGCCTCAGCTGGTTGGGCAGGCGCCGTTCTCCTGGAACATCGGCCCCTCTTACGCCACCAAGCGCGCCCTGGTGACGGTGGGCGTATCGCATAACAGCGCGAACATCTACGCCTACCAATACCAGAGTACTGGACCCACGGCGGTCCCTTTCGGTCCAACCGGGCCTAACGGCGACAATTACTTCTACTCCCACACCCAAGTTGATGCACGAGGGTCCTATTACATCGCCAAGGGGTTCTCCGTGCTTGCTTCTGGACTGAACATGAATAACGAGGTCTTCGGCTTCTACAATGGAAGCCCTAAGTACGTGGCCCAGCGGGAATACTATAAGCCCACCTTCTCCTTCGGCCTGCGCTGGAATGCGCACCATGAGCAATAAAGGAGCACAACACGAGAAAGGTATTGATGAACTTAGACACTGCGGCTGTTGTGCTCCTACTATCCCTGGGCGCTTCTTCTGCCGGCACCCAGGCTAGTCCCCCGCTGACGTTGCAACGAGCGATTGCCCTGCCAAACGGCACCGGCAAATTCGACCATTTCGCCTTTGACCTGAATACGACCCGCCTGTTCATCGCCGCAACCGGCAATCACTCGGTTGAGGTCCTGGATCTGAACGTTGGAAAGGTCACGGAAAGCCTCACCGGCATTGGCAAACCCCACGGTTTAGCCTGGATCCCTGCAACCGGCTTTCTTTATGCAGCCGACGGAACCCAGGGTGACTTGAAGATATTTGCCGGCTCGCCGTTGAACCAGTCCCAGACTGTCAAGCTGTCTGACGACGCTGACGATATGGTCTATGACGCGAAGTCGAAGCTGCTTTATGTTGGCCACGGCGGCGGCGATGCGGCAAATCCCGCCGCGATCGCGGTGATTGATACGACCGACCAAAAGCTGCTGACCAATCTTCCTGTGGCTACCCATCCCGAGGGCCTGGACATCGACAATGCGCACGACCGGATTTTCGTGAACGTCGCCGAATCCTCTGAGGTGATCGTCATCGACGGAGCCAGCCATACCCAAGCGGCTAGCTGGAAGTTGATGGGTGCCAAAGACAACGTGCCGCTCACGTATGACGCAGAACATGAGGTCCTCTTCGTTGCCTGCCGTACGCCGGCCCGTCTACTGGTGCTCGATGCTAACTCCGGCCGCGAGCTGGCCGATCTGCCCTCCCACGACGGCGCCGACGATGTCTTCTATGATCCCGAACTGCACCGCATCTATCTGATCGCCGGAAGCGGCGCGATCGACGTGTACGAGATCGACGCCGGCAAGGCCGTTCGCGCAATAGGGACCATCCCCACCTCACCCGGGGCTAAGACGGGCTTGCTGGTGCCGTCGCAGCATGCCCTCTTTGTCGGGGCCCCGGCTTCGGGCAGCAAGCAGGCCGAGATACTCCACTACTCGACAAAGTAACCTCTCAACATGAAGAAACATCGATCCATGCGGCCTTCTCTTGCTGTGGTGCTTTGTCTTCTGGCCGCCGCTTCTCCCATCCTGGCGCAGGGGAAGGAAAACCCGAAGGGCAGGCTGAAGTTCGTCATCATCCTCGTCCGTCATGGTGTGCGGTCGCCAACGGGCACGACCGACCAGCTCAATCAGTTCTCCTCTCAACCGTGGCCCAAGTGGGACGTTCCACCCGGAAACCTTACTCCTCAAGGCGCGAGGCTCATGACGATCTTCGGCGCCTACTACCGTTCTTACTTTTCGCAGCAGGGGCTGTTCAGCGCCAGTGGATGTGCGGAGAGCGCGCACGTCTCTTTCTATTCCGACCGGGACCAGCGCACGGTTGAAACTGGAAAATCGCTTGCCGCGGGCATGTTCCCGGGATGCCCTACGGGTGAGCAGTCGGAGCGACATGCTTTTGCCGAAGGTGAGTCCGAGCAGTTATTCCATTCGCTGAACGCCGGCGTAGGGCAGCTGGACCACGACCGCGCAGTCGCGTCCATTGCCGGCCGCATCGGGAACGATCTGGCCGGCGTCACTGAGGCCTATCGGCCCCAGCTCGAGATGCTGCAGCGCATCCTTCTCGGATGCCCCGATGCATCTCCTTGCCCTGCGCCGGGCCACACCGCAAGCAAGCTACTGCTGGAGATTCCCGCAAGCCTGGAAGAGGGTAAGGGAGATCATCCAGCGGAGCTGAAAGGACCGTTGAATGCTGCTTCGACCATCACTGAAAATTTCCTGCTCGAATACACCAACGGCATGCCCATGGACCAGGTAGGCTGGGGCCGGGTTGATCTCGCGATGCTGAAACAGTTAATGGACCTGCATACAGCTGCCTCGGACCTGACTCGCCGATCATCCTATCTGGCGACCACTCAGGCTTCGAACGCTCTGGCTCGCATCACCGACACCGTAAGACAGGCGGTGACTGGCAAAGAAGTTCCTGGCGCCTTGGGTAAATTGGGGGATCGCGCTGTGATCCTGGTTGGCCATGATACCAATCTTGCGAACATGGCTGGGGCGCTTAACCTGAACTGGCTGGTCGACGGGCGCCGGGACGACACTCCGCCCGGAGGCGCACTTGTCTTCGAGTTGTGGGTACACCCTGAAACTTCAACTTACGAAATCCGCGCCTACTACACTTCGCAGACTTTGGAGCAGATGCGCAAGGTAACCAAGCTTACGTTGGAAGATCCTCCTGCCAAGGCGAACGTCTTCATTCCAGGCTGCAGCACAGGTGGAGATGGTTTCCCTTGCGACTGGAAAGCCTTCGAACAGACCCTGACGAGGGCAATTGATCCGGCATTTGATTTACGGACTTCTCGTCCACTGAATCCAGGACCGGAGTAGATTGACAATCGCATGGGCCTCTTTTAGCCTTCCGTTGCAAGCGATGGGATAGTCACTGTCAGTCGGAAATGAGGCTCGATGCGATTCTTTGGTCTTGATTTGTCGGCTCGTCGGCCCCTTCTTCCGGCCGTCTTTCTAAGTTTCGGGGTGGGCTTTTGCGCATCGTCGGCGCAAGCCCAATCCGCTTACGTACGCGTAAGCCAGGTCGGCTACGAAGCAGGGGAATCTCCCGCGCGCGCCTATCTGATGTCCACCGCCGCCGAGACCGGCGCCACCTTCAAAGTTGTGAGTGCCGATGGAAGCACAGCGTACCAGGGAAAGGTCGGGGCCCTGCTGGGCACCTGGGCGAATAGCAAGAAGCTCGTTTACCAGGTCTACGCGCTTGACTTTGTCGTCGGCAGCGGCCGCAGTTATTCAATTTCCGTCGCTGGACCAGTAAGCGCCCAGTCACCCAAGTTTGCCGTCGACTTCCCGAATGTTCTTTACCCTGGATTGCTGGTCAACACGCTTTTCTTCTACGAGACACAACGGGACGGCGCAGACTTTGTCCCGAATGCACTACGCACGGCTCCCGGGCACCTCAAAGACAAGAATGCCAAGCTTTACATGACTCCTCCGCTGGATGATAACGACGAGATCAACAATGTGCCTCCGGCGAAGCCTCTCAGCCCTGCGAATCTACCGAACATTGATGCCGAAGGCGGTTGGTGGGACGCCGGCGACTATATGAAGTATGTGGAGACCGTGAGTTACGCGACCGCTCTTATGGAGATCGGGGTCCGCGACTTTCCCAACCAGATGGGGCCGAACGCCCCGCTCCATCCGCCGGCGCCTCCCAATTCGATTTCTTACGCCGGGGACAGCGGTCGCGGAGCACCGCCGTCATCGGACTTTAGCTCCGAGGCACAGTTTGGCATCGCGTGGCTCTTGAAGATGTGGGGCCAATCGACACAGGCTCTTGCCTACCAGGTGGACAACTCCCAGGACTGGAACTATTACGGGGAAGGCAACCCAGCTTCGGCCGCGGGCAATTGTGGAGGCACTTACAACACGCCGTACTGCCTGATTACGGAGTACGACATCTGGACGCTTCCTCAGGCGGCGGACAACTTCCAACAAGCCGGAGACCCAGAACCTTGCGATCCGCTTACGACCTTCTATATTTGCAACCGTCCGGTGTATCTTGCCCCAGGGCCGATTACTTCTATCAGTCCCAATCTTGCCGGCCGGTTGGCCGCCGACTTCGCAGTTTGCTATCAGCTCAACCGCACGCAGGATCCCGCGCTCGCGAATCAATGTCTGCAGGCAGCGGAAGCAGCGTTCGCCCGCGCGGATACTCACTATACCGACCCCGCGCCCTCCGTTGGCTCGGGAACCTGCGCGAGCTGTTTGCTTACCATCGTTCCCTTTGACGGTTATCCTGAAACTGTTTGGGACGACGACATGGAACTGGGCGCCACCGAACTCTATCTCGCCCTTCACTCCGCTCAAGGCGAAACGAATTTGCCATCCGGTTTGCCGGTAACCGACCCGAATGTGTATTTGAAACAAGCCGCGCAGTTTGCCGGCAATTACATCACGAATGTTTATGAGCAAGGCTACACCGACACGCTGAACCTCTACGACGTGAGCGGGCTCGCCCATTTCGAGCTGTATCGGGCGCTCCAGGAGGCGGGAGATCCAGACGGGTTGGCGGTCTCGCAGCAGCTCATCCGAAAACAATTTCTCGCTCAGGTGGACGCTGCCGTCACGCAAGCTGATTCGGATCCATGGGGCTTCGGAGTCCAGTGGAGCGCCGGCGATACCACTTCCCACGGCGCCGGCCTGTCCGTCATGGCCAGCGAGGCCTACTCCCTCACGGGCGGGGCTTCCTATAACATGTATTCGCAGCGTTGGCTGGCCAATATCCTGGGAACAAATTCCTGGGGCTCGTCTTTCATCGTGGGCGATGGAAGCACTTTTCCCAATTGCATTCAACATCAGGTTGCCAATCTTGCGGGCGCGCTCGATGGAACGTCCGGCGGAACGCCCATCCTATGGGGCGGGGCGACCGAGGGGCCAGACAGTTATACGACTTCCGGCGTGGTACCGGGTATGATCCTTTGCCCCGCCAACGGAGTCGATACTTTCAAGAAATTTAATGGAAACAGCGGAACCTATGATCCGTCCCAAGCTGCGCTCTTCCAGGACAATGTGCAGTCCTACAGCACCACCGAGCCGGGCATCGATCTAACAGCAACCTCCTTTTTGATGTGGTCCTGGAGAATGGCCCTGCAAGCCAACCCATGAGAGATTTGAACCCTGGAGGGAAGGTCACTATACAAGATACTTTTGTCTTCGTGCTAGAATCCGCGCTGAGGAAATCCCAAAAATGAGGGCTTACATATTTGGTTTCTTGCTTCTTTGTGCAGTCTTAAGCCCGGCACAACCCGCGCCCGCGCAGACCAGCTCGCCGCAGGCCAAACTGTCGGCACACTGGGAAGAACTTACTGGCGCAGACTTCATCGACGCTATCAAACGTTCGCAGGGCGCGTGCATTTTGCCGTTCGGCATCCTGGAGAAGCATGGACCACATTTGCCGTTAGGGACCGATTTGCTCGACGTGCGCTATGCGTCACTGCACGCCGCCGAGCAGGAATATGCCGTGGTCTTTCCGGAGTATTACTTTGGGCAAATTTTCGAAGCGCGTCATGAGCCCGGTACCGTCGCCTATAGCCGCGATCTGCAGTTAGCTTTGCTTCAGGAAACTACGGACGAGATGGCTCGCAACGGCTGCAAGAAGGTACTGATTGTTAACGGCCACGGCGGCAATAGTAGTTTGCTGCCTTACTTTGCGCAATCGCAGTTGGCCAAACCGCACGATTACGTGGTGTATGTTTTCGACCAGCGTGCACCGGCTTCCGGCGGACCGAAGAAGAAGACATCGATCGACGAGCACGCCGGCGAAAGCGAAACCTCCAAGATGATGATTGCCCGGCCCGACCTCGTACACCAGGATCGCGCGGCAAGTGAATCGGGCGCCGACCAGCATCGTGAGAATCTGCCCGATGGCGTCTACACCGGCATCTGGTGGTACGCCCGCTTTCCCAATCACTATGCCGGCGACGGCTCAGCCGCAACCCATGAGTTGGGCGAATATCAAATGAAATGGTGGATCGATTCCATAGCCAAAGCCGTCGCCGCCATCAAGGCCGATGATGTAAGCCTTAAACTGCAAAACGAATTTAACGAAAAGAGCACCCACCCGTTGGATACCAAACAGTAACTCAGCGATAGGTAATTGCTCGACGCTCGATGTTTGAAGGCTGAAACTCAGCGTTTGCCTCGTGTCGCATCAACACAGTCCTTTCGACCCAGTTTCCATAGGCATCGTAACGGTATTCGAAGCGGATGTGTTGTGAAGTGACAGTGTGCGGGAGTGTAGTGCAAGCTCCCGTCATCGTCGAGGCTGGCTTCGCGATGCCTATGTTCGGTGGTTTCCTCAATAGGGTCATCCCTATCGCCGTAACGATAGGTCGTACGGTGTCCACCCAGGTTGAACATGGAATTCGTCCGTTCGAGAAGCCGGCCCTGGCCGTCGTAAGAAAAGGTGGTGTTGGCGAAGATCCCTCCAACCGCTTGCATGAGCAAGGAAGTGGCTCTCTCGCCCTCTGGCGAGACCGGCTGGTTGCCATGGCCGAAGATCGACTGTCCACCCATGTGTATCTCAAGATTGACTAGCCTCCCCACGCTGTCGCGCCTCAGGATCGCTTGCCTGAGAGGGTTCTGGTCTGCATCCTCAAAGACTACTTTGACAGGCAGTTCGCTGTGGTCATAGGTCGTCACCATCTTCGTCGCTCCGGGAGCACCCAGTGACATGTCCGTCCCTTCAATACCGTATGAGACATTGCCTACGCGAGAACTGAGGAGCGACACTTTGGTTCTCTTGCCTTCGGCATCGTAACTGCAAACCTCCGCGTCTGTTTCGGAGCCGTCGTGGCTCACCCCGACGGTTCGCACATGACGCCCGGCTTCGTCGTAGAGGTACAGACTTCTGTCTGCCGGTTCGTCATTCATCCAGGAGCGGTACTCCATGAGGCGGCCGGAGGGGTCATAGAGCCATTTCGAATGGGCAACAATGGATCCGTCAGAATTGTAGGAATCACTGCTGCTGATTGTGCCGTCAGGACGAAACGAGGCTACGGTGGAGTGTCTAGCCGGCTCCCAGTATTGCTGGTTGGGATCCCAGGTCGCGGTTTCGGTCTTCAGGCTTGCTACCGGGCCATCGACCTTCCATTTCGTAAGGTCATCCACGATATTGTGATGTTACGCATTTTGATAGACTTGCGCCAAGCGAATGAAAGAGCTAAGTGAACAGCTGCGAAACCTGGTCGAGACAGCGGAGCCGAGGCTCCTCGAAGTCTCTGAGCGCGAAAGTATGCAGACCGCATTGCCAGGCGGCTGGTCCCGCAAGCAACTTCTGGGCCATCTGATCGATTCAGCGTCCAACAACCATCAGCGATTCGTCCGCGCGATGCTGCAGCCATCGCTGGATTTCCCAGGTTACGATCAGGAAGGCAACGTACGTGTACAGGCGGTGCAACAAGCTGAGTGGTCGCTGCTCGTCTCTTTGTGGGCAGCCTATAACCGATACCTGGCCCATCTCATCGCGTATATCCCTGCTTCCCAACTGGATACTCAATGCCGCATCGGAGCCGGAGAAGCAGTTACTCTTGGCTTCTTAGCGTCGGACTATCTCACACATCTGCGCCATCATCTCAACCAGATCGGCGTAGCAAACTCGCGATGACGGTAAGAAAAGCCCTGGGGGTAGGCCTGCTCGCGCTCATGATGTGCGGGTGCCGGCAGGCTGTACGAGAGCCCGTAACATTGAGTTACTTCCGGCTCGGGTGGTCTCAACCCGATGAGCTGCCGGCAGCTGAGCCACTGTCGCAGCAGTTCACGCGGAAGACAGGTATCCAGCTCAAAAGTCTTCCGGTTCCTGAGAATACCCTGGACCAAATGGCTCTCTCCCGGGAGCTACTCGAGCGGGGCGGTTCCGGTCCCGATGTTCTAGGCATTGACCTGATCTGGCCCCCACTTCTTGAAGACTACCTGATCGATTTGCGCCCCTACCTGGGGACGGAAATTGCGTCAGTGGAACCTGAACTATTGTCCAGCTACACGGTCGACCATAAGATCGTGGCCATTCCGTATCAAATGCAGGTCGGCGTCCTGGAGTATCGGATAGACCTTCTGCACCAGTATGGGTTCGACCATCCTCCCAAGACGTGGGACGATCTTGAGCGCATGGCCCAGCGGATCCAGGCCGGCGAGCGCGCCAAAGGTAAGAAGGACTTTTGGGGTTATGTCTGGCAGGGAGCAGATACCGAATCTCTGACCTGCAACGCCCTGGAATGGCAGGTGGCCGCGGGAGGGGGGCACATCATCGAGAAGGATCGCACGATCAGTGTGAATAATCCAGCGGCCATTCGGGCATGGGAGCGAGCGAAACACTGGATTGGCTGGATATCCCCGCCCGGCGTCATAGCTTACCAGGAACAGGATTCAATGAATGCTTTCGACTCGGGAAATGCGGCGTTTGGCCGGGTCTGGGGAGGCGCAACCATTCCCGTAAGCGGAAAAACCCGTCTGACCCATGCGCGGAGCTCGCCTCTGGATAGTCAGACTGGCTATGCGAGTCTTCCCGGTGGACCCGTTGGGTGGGCAGGGACCCTGGGAGGGTCGGGGCTGGCCGTTTCCAGCCACTCGCTTCATCCTCAGGAAGCGATCGAGCTGGTTCGGTTCCTGGTGCGCGCTCAACTTCAATCCAGTGGGCAAGAGGCCGCCAAACAAGCTGCGGAGCAAGCCGTGGATATGCCGTCCCTCCAAGACCAGGCTATCGACAGCCAGTCTGCCCACGCCGGTTCATCCAATCGGAACGGCGTCGTCCGCCGGCCCTCCAGTGTTTCCGGACGAGCCTATGAGCAGGTTGCCAAAGCTTACATCGGGGCGGTGCATTCGGTGCTGACCGGGCAGAGCGGCGCGCCCGAGGCTGCAGCCGAACTGGAACGTCAGCTTATCAAGATAACGGGTTTCGGTGCCGGACCGCCTAAAACGTTAGACTGATTGTGCTTAGCTTGAACGAGGTTCGGGGTAAGCTGCTAAGCGACCCACGATGAAAACGCCAGAGGTCAGCTATTTCAACATCGGTCCGCGCCTGACGATCACCTTTGCCTTCCTGCTCGCAGTTATTTTAGGAGGGAACGGACTTCTTCTATGGCAATTCCATATAGCTCGCCTGCAAACGGATCGTCTTACGGCTGCGAATCAGCAGGTGATTTCAGTACTGCGGCTACAGGAAAGTCTGGTATCGGCGCACGAGCGACTGGATGAACTGGCAAAAACCAGGGATTCGGGCCGGTTGTTAGCCGACGCCGGACCATTACGCCGGGCCCTACTGGAGCAAACCCAAAGCACCAGAAACGCGCTCAGTCATTTGCCCTCCCCTGGCGGCGTGGATTCGGCGTTTTTACCCACTCTGGATGCCATAGAAATCACCCTGCCCTCCCAGTTGGAAGCGGTCAAAGGGTTGGCTGCATCGGGCGACTGGGAGGCTGTGCGCCTTCGGCTGGATCACGAATTCAAGCCGCTGGAGACGCAGACCGCGGCCCTGGTGGCAAATATCGATCAGGAAGTGAGCGGAGAACTGAAGCACGCTGTCGCGAACATGAGAACTGTGCAGCTCAGGATTCTGTTTATTGTGCCGGCCACAGCGATCTCCACGTTTTTCATGGCCGCCTTTCTGGGGTGGGCGATAACGCGGCGGATTGTCGAGCTTCGTCTGGAAGAGCGCATTATTGAGCGCACGCGCATCGCTCGCGAACTGCATGACACACTTCTGCAGGGATTTATCAGTGCGTCGATGCACGTCCATTTGGCTATGGGCAAGCTGCCGGAGGGATCCCCGGCAAAACCGCAGTTGGCTCGAGCGCTGGAAGTCACGGAACAGGTGATCGAAGAGGGGCGTAATACGGTTCGAGGTTTTCGTTCGACGGAGGGTGAGATCCAGGACCTTGAACGGTCCTTTTCCAGAGTTCCCCGGGAACTGGGCTTTGAAGACCAAATTGATTTCCGCATCATTGTGGAGGGCCGTCCACAATCGTTGCATCCCGTGATCCGCGATGAAGTCTATTCCATTGGACGAGAAGCCCTGGTCAATTCATTTCGCCACTCCGGTGCGACCAGTATTAAGGTTGAACTCCAGTATTCAGCCAGTCAATTGCGGGTTCTGGTGGGAGACGACGGTTGTGGGATCGACAAGCAGGTACTGGAGGCCGGCCGGGATGGTCATTGGGGACTGCCGGGTATGCGGGAGCGAGCTCGACGGATCGGTGCGACACTCAAAGTCTCCAGCCGCCATGGAGCGGGAACGGAAGTGGAGCTACGCGTGCCCGGGGACATTGCATTTGGGTCGTCAAAGTTGGCGCCCAAGCAGTTGGCGGACCCGGTTAACCGCCCTATCGCAACCAACGAACCGTACCCAAACCATGAGTAAGACCAATGAGTGAACCCAGGAAATCCGAGGATAGAAGAGAGTGTGGGATCTCTCCTATTGCCATCCAATACAACCTTCCTATATGCTCCTATTGTTAACCAATAGGGGATGCGATGGGTGGAATGACCTGACGCGTTTTTTGTCCCCGGTAAAGAGCTCTCATGAGACGCCTGCGCGCATGGTTGTTGCGATGTGCCGGCCTGTTCCGTAACGAGCAACAGAGCCGCGAATTCGTAGAGGAGATAGAAAGCCATCTTCTGGCGCACGTCGACGACAATCTTCGCTCGGGCATGAGTGTCGAAGAAGCCCGGCGGCAGGCGCTGGTCAAATTGGGCGGCATGCAGCAGTTAAAAGAGAACTACGAGCAGCGTCGCAGTCTGCCCATGCTGGAAACGCTGTGCAGCGACATCCGTTTCGGGATGCGGATGTTGCGCAAGAACCTGGGATTTACGGCTGTCGCGATGGTGACGCTGGCGCTGGGAATTGGTGGCAACACGGCGATCTTCTCGATAGTGAACGGCGTCCTGCTGAACCCTCTGCCATTCCCCCAGCCGGACCGGCTGGTCACACTGCACGAGAGCAAACCGAATTTCGAACAAGGCTCGATCTCTTATCCGAATTTTCTCGATTGGCAGAAGGACAACCGCACATTTTCCTCGATGGCGATTTCTCGCCGCTACTCCTTCAGCTTCACTGGCAGGGGCGAGGCCGAGCAGCTAAATGCCGAATTTGTGTCTGCGGATTTTTTCCCGCTGCTGGGAGTCAATCCCATCCTTGGACGCACGTTTACGCAGGCCGAAGAGCAACCCGGCGCAGGCCCGGTGGCAATGATCAGCGAGGGTTTGTGGCGAAGAAAATTCGATGGCGCTGCGGATGTTCTGGGCAAAAGCATTACGCTCGACGGGCGGGGCTACACCATCATCGGCGTGATTCCGGCGAGGTTCCACCTGCACACACCGAGCTTTCAGGAGCAGGATGTTTATGCTCCTATCCGGCAGTGGAGCAACCCCCTGCTCATGAAGCGCGGCGCAGGTTTGGGGATCCATGGGATCGGACGACTCAAACCGGGCGTCACTCTTGCGCAGGCCCGGGCGGACATGGACGAAATCACGCGAAACCTGGCGACCACCTTTCCCGACGCGGACCACGGTATCAGCGCAAGCATGCTTCCGTTGAAAGAGCAGATGGTAGGCGATGTGCGGCCATTTCTGCTTGTACTTCTGGTCGCAGTTGGCTTTGTACTCCTGATTGCCTGCGTGAATGTTGCCAGTCTCCTGATGGCAAGATCGTCTGCCCGGAGCCGTGAATTTGCGGTACGCATTGCGCTGGGCGCAAGCCGGAAGCGGGTAATCCGCCAACTGCTCACAGAAAGCGTTCTGCTGGGAGTCGCCGGAGGCGGAATCGGATTGTTGCTCGCGGCCTGGGGCACGCATGCAGCGTTAGGGCGCTTGCCCACTGCAGTGCCGCGCGCAGAAGAAATCGGCATCGACTTCCGGGTCCTGGCTTTCACCACGATCACTTCGTTACTGGCAGGGACCCTCTTCGGCCTGGCTCCAGCACTCAGGACGTCGCAAGCCAACCCACTTACAGCGCTCAAGGAAGGTGGCCGCGGCGGGAGCGGGAAACATCGGGCACAGAGCATCTTTGTTGTGGTGGAAATGGCGGTTGCCCTGGTGCTGCTGATCGGCGCCGGACTGATGGTGCGCAGCCTGACGCGGCTTTGGAGCGTCGATCCAGGATTTAATCCGCGAAACGTGCTGAGCTTTGGCTTGAAGCTTCCACCCGCGATGATGAACGCTTCGCCGGAGAGGATTCGCGCCGCGCTTCGCGAAATCGATGACGAACTGGCGTCTACCCCGGGCGTAAAGGCGGTTTCACAGACGTGGGGAGCGATTCCCATGGGCTCCGACGATGAACAGCTGTTCTGGCTTGATGGCCAACCAAAACCGGCAACCGAAAACGACATGAACTGGGCGGTGGACTATATCGTCCAACCGGGTTATCTGAATGTGATGGGCATCGCGCTGCAACGCGGCCGTTTCATCACTACACAGGACGATGAGCACTCTCCGCTTGTGGTTGTGATCGATGACGTACTCGCCCGAAGATATTTCCCCAACCAGGATCCTATCGGCAAACGCATCATTCTGAACAATACCGGCGCCAAACGGGAGATCATTAGGGTTGTCGGGCACGTCAAGCAGTGGGGCCTCGATTTGGACGACACACATTCCTTGCGAGCTCAGTTCTATCTTCCCTGCATGCAGATGCCGGACGACTTTATTGCGATGACACCGTCAGGTTCGGCGGTGATGCTGCGTTATGAAGGGAGCCTGTCCACGGTTTTCGATTCCCTTCGCAACACCAACCGGCAGATGAGCAGCCAGCAAATAATCTATGCCGTTCAAACCATGGAGAGCCTGATCTCTGACTCACTGGCTGCGCGGCGGTTTGCGATGATTGTGCTGGGCGTGTTTGCAACCCTGGCGCTGGTTCTGGCCAGCGTGGGCATCTACGGTGTCATTGCGTACGTAGTGGGACAGCGTACGCGGGAAATTGGTATCCGCATGGCGCTTGGAGCACAACGCAAGAACGTGTTGTACCTAATCCTGTGGCAGGGAGCACGTCTGGCTCTTGCGGGTGTCTGCGTCGGGATCGCGGGCGCTCTCACGCTGACGCGCCTGATGACGAAGCTGCTCTACGGCGTGAGTGCAACCGATCCTGTTACGTTCGCTGGTTTAGCGCTGATTTTGACGGCCGTCGCCATTGCGGCATGCTGGCTCCCGGCACGGAAGGCAATGCAGGTCGATCCTGTGGTGGCTTTGCGATATGAATAGCTTTGCCGGCGCTAACGTGCTTGGGAATGTTTTTCGTCACAACTCCCACAAAATCGTCATCCTGAGCGGAGCGCGTCACAGAGCTATCGGGTGACGTTTTTGTGGTGAGCTGGAGAGATGCAAAGAAACAGCATCTTCTCCGATTTCTATTATCTGCCAAAACAAGTTAGCGCTTATGGGACGCAGTTGTGGGAAGAGATTCGAGAGACGGACCGGGATGCAGTCCTTGTTAACATTCAGCCGTCCCGCCGGGACTCAGCGGAGCTCTAAGGCGCTCCTTCCCCCGCCTGAATGAAGGGGTCTATCACCACGAATCCCCCAGTTTTCCACTTCTCCCGTATCAGTTATTTCTGTATGTACAGAAATAACTGATATACTGAATGCATGGTGCTGAGCGATTCCATGAAGCAATTCATCCTGCACTGGGGAGAGATGGGCACTCGCTGGGGGGTTAATCGTACGGTTGCCCAGGTGCACGCGCTGCTTTATTTATCGCCCCAATCCCTCACTGCGGAGGAGATTGCCGAGACCCTCTCTGTCGCGCGCTCCAACGTCAGCACCAGCCTCAAGGAACTGCAGAACTGGAACCTGGTACAAATCGACAGCCGCATCGGCGACCGCCGCGACTTCTTCCACACGTCCGCCGACGTGTGGACGCTCTTCCTCACGGTGGTCGAGCAACGTGTCGAACGAGAGATCATACCCACTCTCAGTATGCTCCGGCGCTGTGGCGCCCAAGCCCCGACCGAGCACCCCTCACAACCTGCAATCACAGAACGCATCACAGCCATGCAGGTATTCCTAGAGGAACTCCACGGATGGTACAGCCAGATCAAGAAGTTGCCTCCAACCAGCCTGCGCTCGCTTATTCGCGTGGGCAACGGTATTACCCGGATACTGCCGAAAGCGCGAAGACGGAGGCTGGACTAATGACCACGCTTGTGACACCCGCGACCGCACCTGCGACCAATCCGGTCAATTTTCAGCGCTACTACGAGGAAGCCGGTCCAGATTACGCGGCCTGGAGTGCTCGCTTCAACATGCACTTCGGCTTCTTCCGCTGGGGTATGAACCCCTGCAAACGTGAAGCCATGCTCGAGCAGATGAACCTCGAGGTACTTGCTCGTCTTCACGTCGACGGCGAGTATTCGGCGCGCTTCCCTGCCCGCATTCTGGACATGGGTTGCGGTCTGGGAGCAACGTTGCGCAGCTTCGCTCAGCGCCTTCGCGGGGCCGACCTGCGTGGGATCACCCTTGTCCCCTGGCAGCTTGAACAGGGTCGTCGACTGAACCAATTGTGCCCGGAAGCCGAGTGCATCACTCTCACTCTTGGGGACTACGAACACACAAGCGAGCCGCCGGCATCCTTCGATGCGGTCTACGCGATCGAGAGCAGTTGCTATGCGCGGGGCGCGAACAAATCCGCGTTTCTTAAGGAAGCACACCGTCTGCTGCGCCCGGGAGGCCGCATCGCTGTCACCGACGGCTTCCTGGGCCCCGGCAAACTGCGTGGCCTGCAGAAGCACGTCTATCGCACGCTCTGTGAATGCTGGGTAATCGATACCTTCGCTGAAGTTGGGCAGTTCACAGGCGAACTGGAGCGATTAGGCTTCCGGGATATCGTCGTCGAGCAAATCCAAGCGCGCGTGACGCCCTGCGTCTTCCACGTTCCGTGGGTCACGCTCAAATTCCTGCTCAACTCCGTTGTGTTTGGCGGACGCAAGATGACGCGCGCCCGCTGGAATAATGTACTTGCGCCAGTCCTGCTGCCGTTCGTTAGTTTTCCGCTGGGCCCGATAGCCTACTACATCATCAGTGCGACGCGTGGTTGAGAGTTCCTGAGGATATTTCAATTACGGCTGCGCAGAACAGGCTTCCAGGTACGCGGACGCAAAGAAAATGAGTTCCTGCCGCAAGATGTCGAACTCCTTCTCGGGCGCACCGGATTCGAGCAATCTCCGGCTGACTCCACCCATTGCGCCCTGCAGCATCGAAGCTACGAGTGCCGGGTCTTTCGTGAGTGGCTCGCAGGAGGCCGCCAACATTGCAACAATGGCCTTATTGGACCGTATACTCATTTGCCGCGCGATCTTCGCTCCGTCCACATCGGAGCTTACGGAGTAGAGAGCGACACTGGTTTTGGCATCCCTCATCTTGGCATTGAGGAATGCGTTGATGAGAGCTGTCGCCATGTGCTGGAGAGGCTTCCCTTTCTGCTCCCGGCAGACTCGTTCCACCGCCCCCGCAACTTCGTCGAGGTGACGTTTCAAGACGGCCTGCAGGAGCGCGCTCTTGTTGGGGAAGTATTGATACAAGGTTCCGACCGAGACACCGGCTCGCAATGCCACCCTGGTCGTGGTCAACCGTTCCTTCCCCACGCTGAGCAAAACCTGAACGGTTGCGTCGAGAATGGCGTCCACGCTGGCAGCCGAACGGGCTTGAACCGGCGATTTGCGGGGCTCCAAGAGCAACTGGGAACGCTGTGGCAAATGCGAACTCCTAACCTGAGGCTTTCTTCATCTAAACACATGTGAGCATGATTACTGCAAGTCATGCACAATACTTGAGGAGAACAGAATGACGACACAGACCGACCTTGCCGGCAGCTTCACATTCCCGGGCACATCGATGACCGTGGAACGCATGGGCTATGGCGCAATGCAACTTGCCGGCCCACAGGTATTTGGGCCGCCGCGTGACATTAACGCTGCGGTTGCCGTCCTGCAGGAGGCCATTGCGTCCGGCGTGAACCATATCGATACCAGCGACTTTTATGGCCCCCATGTGACCAACCAGATTATCAAGCAGGCGCTCCATCCCTATCCGGACGGCCTGGTGATTTGCACCAAAGTGGGCGCTCGCCGCGGGGCGGACAAGTCGTGGATCCATGCTCTTTCGCGCCAGGAACTGATCGATGGCGTTCGTGACAATCTGCGCAACCTCGGGGTCGATAGCCTTGATGTCGTCAACCTGCGGGTCGGAGGAGTGATGGGGCCGACGGAAGGATCCATCGAGGAACCGCTGACCGTGCTCGCGGAACTCAAGCGTGAGGGACTGATTCGTCATCTCGGTCTGAGCAATGTCAGTCCCGAGCAGTTGGCCGAGGCGCAGACAATTTCTGAGGTCGTCTGCGTGCAGAACCTGTACAACGTTGCCCACCGAAACGATGATGGCTTCATCGACGACCTTGCGAAGCAAGGCATAGCTTATGTGCCGTTCTTCCCGCTGGGAGGGTTCAGTCCGTTACAGTCGGCGAAACTCGACGCAGCCGCGGCGTCACTCGGGGTTACGCCAATGCAGGTTGCGCTGGCGTGGCTTCTTCACCGCTCGCCCAACATCCTGCTGATCCCGGGGACATCTTCCGTCGAGCATCTTCGTGAGAATCTCAAGGCGGCAACGCTACAAATTCCTCCCGAAGTGCTCGCCGATCTCGACTCCATCGGCAGTGATCCTAAGCGATGACGGGGCCGTTTTGCCTCGGCTCGCTTTTGATATAGTTTTGCGCATGCGGTTTGCAGACGTTCCTCAAAACTTCAGGCGAAGGATTCTGAAGGATGCGCTTCGCGACAACGAGCAGCGCGATGCCGCCTTTCGGCGCATCATTTGTTCTGTCCCCAGAGGGAAGGTGTCGACGTACGGCAAGGTTGCCGCTGCTGCGGGCTATCCGCTGTATCACCGGGCCGTGGCTAGGCTGCTGCGAAAGGCGGAGCTCGGTCGAGTTCCCTGGCAGCGCATCGTGGGCGCTGGAGGCGAGATCAAACTAAGGGGTGAAGCAGCTGCGGAACAACGGTTGCGGCTTAGCATGGAAGGAGTTAAGTTTCGCGGCAAGCGGGTGAACATGCAAGTCGCTGAACACACCTTTCGCCCTTGGGAAACGCTCGACCGTTAAGCCCGATGAATGCTCAGAAGCGATTCGAAGAGGCGACCAGGCGCTATCGGCCGGATCACCTGCGGGTCCTGTTTATCGCAGAGGCTCCGCCCGCAGTAAAGGTTAACCGCTTTTTCTACTTTACGGATCTGACCAATGGGGACACGCTCTTTCTCGAAATGATGAAGGTCCTGTACCCAGTTGAAGTCGGATACATCAAAGATGCCTTCCGGCCAGGCTCTTCGGTAAAACAGATACGGCAACGAAAACCACAGTTACTGCGACGGTTCCAAAACGACGGCTATCATCTGATTGACGCTTATGAACGACCTATGCCCGATGGTGCGGATACAGCGACCAAGACGCGGCTGATGCTGAGCACTCTGCCGGGCCTTCAAAGGAAGCTGCAGCGCCTCGTGGGCCAGCACCATGTGCCGATTGTCCTGATTGGCGGAGTCACATACGCAGTGTGCGCGGAGACACTGCGTCTGGATGGCAGAAACGTGGCAAACAACGCGATGATTAATCATCCAGCCCGGGGCAACCAGAAGCTCTTTCGATCAAAGCTCAAGACCGTGCTAGGGAAATTAGCGAAATAGGTCCAACCATTGGATCCTGCAGCCGTATTTGCCGTTTACCTCAGGCTCTCGGTCCATTCCTGCTCGCCGCGATGAAGTAAGGCTCCGGTCTTCCGGCGGAATCTATCGTCGCTGCATCAGATCATCGATCGCCGCTTGCCGGCGGTTTCCCGCGGGGGCTCGCCCCCAACCGGTGTGCGGACTACGATTCCGGCGGAACAAAATGCGGCTGTCGTGCATCTTTGTTGTGACTGCTTCTCAAACACTGACCGGCATGGAGATCGCTATGAGTACATTTATGGTTTTTACGCGGGAAAAGATGCTCGATGAACATGAGATGGCCACCTACTCAAAGGAAGTCCCAGCGACTTTGGCCGGGCATGAGGTCAAGATTCTCGCTCTTTACGGTGGGCATGAAGACCTGGAAGGCGCTTCCACGGAAGGCACAGTGATCCTCGAGTTTCCCAGTGCCGAAGCGGCGAAGGCCTGGTATAACGGTGCGTCCTATCGGGAGGTGCGCGAGCATCGTTTCAAAGGGGCAAAGTATCGGGTCACGTTAGTAGAAGGAGTCTGAACTCGGGGAAGCATGCCCTAGTTGGCTTGCGGTCCGCCCAGAACGATGGAGTCCGCATGTTCGCTGAACTCAAAACTCGGATTCTGGCTTTCATTGCGTTCCGCCTTGACTCGAGAGGATACCCTCGTTCTTACCTGCGAAAAGACCTGATCGAGTTTAGCTTCGCCGTGACCCTCTCGCAGAACCTCTAACAGATAGTAGGTAAAATAGCCGTTCTGCAACTTGGAACTCTCCCACGATGACTCATTCGCACGACTGGCGGTGATGACTGCTCTTCCGTACCCGATCTTCAAATTTTCAAAAGCGACACTGAACGACGAGGAGGCCGGCGCGTCCGGGGGAGGATCATCCGTTCCCACTAGTAACGAACCCCTTGAAGCTGCATAGTCCGGAGCCTTATTGGGATTCGTAAGTGCGTCGCCGCTGTAACAGGTATCCAGGATCAAGACCACCCGGCGAGCCTTCAGCTCGCGATTGATTTCCTGTACCAGGTCGATCATCTGCAAGGAGGTTGCATACCGCGTCGCAGAGTCTCCCAGGTCTGTATCGTGAGTGATGATATAGCTCACCCCGTTGGGATCCAGATTTCGCGACGAACCATGACTGGAGAGGTAGAGCACGACAAGATCGTCTGGCTTGGCCTCGACACGCAGTTTGCCGAGTCCCTGTTTGATGCCTCTAAGGGTTGCGCCATCGTTCTCCAGGTGCTCCACGTGGCTCGGATCGAAATGTCCGCCGTGGGGGTCTTCGAGGAAAGTGACAAAATCCCTGGAATCCTTCACAGCGTAATTAAGCTGGGGAGCGCGCTTGTCCTCAAACTTATCGATACCCACAACCAGTGCCCATTTATTGCCGATACTTGCGGCCGTTTGGGTGTTTGAAACTGGCGGAGGAGCTGCGGCCGGCGGGACGGAGAAAGGATCGAAGTGATTGCCGTAATTTAATTCATCGACTTTTTCTTTGGCGTAGCTAGAGTCCTTTTCCAGGCCGAGTCTTTGGGAGACGACCATCCGATAAAACCACAACTCGGGAAAGTCCTTGCAGAGATGAGTGCCGTTTTCCAGGGCAGACTTCATCACCTCAAGGCGCTTTTTGCCCGCGGCGCGTGTTGGCTGACAGCGCGGGGGTAATCTGCTCTTTTACCCGGTTAAGTGCGTCCAGAGCGCCCTGGCAGCCATCACCCTGGGCCTCCGCCGGGCATGGCAGCAGCACCGCAATCAACAGTCCGACCCACAGAAACCGCCGCCATCGACGCCCTCACCTATGGGCGACACTCGCTGCCGGCGACAGGCGGGCCCGTATCAATTTTTGAAGAAGAGCAGCGTTCTGCTTGCAGGCGTCGTGCAGTCTGACGGGATCCTGCGAAAAGCTGAATTTGTAATTGGTCGCCTTTGCATCTGCCATAAAGTCGGGAGAATCAATGTAGTCCTTGATGCTGTCCACTGCCAGGCCACGAGTACAAAAGTCAAGCACCTGCACTAGAGGGCTTTTTCTTCCGCCAACGGCATCAGCATGGACAGGCGCTACACTTTTCGCCTGAGAAGCGAGTGCAGCTTTGGCCGCCATGGCTTTGGCATTTTCGTCCTTATAGCGTTCGATCTTGGCGTAAATCGCCAGCGCCTCTTCGGTCCGGGTGTCCCCTGCACGAAAGTCCTTTTCCTTCGAGTTTTCGGTAATGATCTGCTTGTAGATCGTTCCCGCCTCGTCCAAATTCTTTTGCGCTCTCTTGAAATCGGCTTCTGCCTGGGTCTCAGAGATATCTGTTCGCTTGCCCAAATCGCGGTCATTGGCTTCCCGGGTCAAGTCATAGGCTTGGGCTTCCTTGGCGAGTGCGACAAGATAAAGACGATAGGCGTCATCGTTGGGCTTGGGAAGCTTATCCATCTTCTCACCCTGCTCTTCCAGAGCACCCCATCGACCACTGCGCGCAAGACTTGACAGCGGCTCCAGCTTGCCTCCAGGCAGCGGTGCGTCAAAGGGTTGATCAAGCGGAGCGATTCTCCTGGCCATGAGGTCAACAATGCCATCTACCAGCTGGTCTCTGGTTTCATTCTCGCTGCGTTCTGCAGCTGCCTTGTTTTTGTTGAGATGAAACGTGTCCATCAAGTTCGTTTGCCCCGGATCGTATCCTGCAGTTTTGGTCAGATTCTCAGAATCAAGCGCTGTGTCGGTGGCGACATCGATGGCCTGATACGCCACTTCGATTTTTCCCCGATTGGACGTGGTTTGATTGGTGCCCGTCCCCGTGACCCATTTTTCGGTGTAGAAATTGGTGATCGTAAACTTCAGGATGGTCTGCGGAGAGTTCTCATCGAGGATAAAGCGCGGGTCTTTCTGAATAAGCGTGACCAGCTTGGTCTTCAGCAACGCCTCCAGTTGGTCACCATTTTTTTGAACGCCGGCGGCCGTAGCTTCCACGCGAATTCTCTTGCCATTTAAATTCACGGTAGGAGGAAGAAGCCGGTTGATACTCACGACTTTCTTCTGCAGCAGTCCAAAACCTTGTGCGTGTAGACCGACAGGGCTAACCAGCAGCAAGAGCAATAGTTCCCAACCCCGGGTTTTCATACGAAGTCATCCTCTCTCACATCAGCAGATCAAATTTTGATTGGTCGCATTCCCGCGAGGCCCGGAGAACGTATGAGGGGATACTCCCAGCACTACTTTTGACCCCTCATGGGTGTCAAGGTAAGAACAGCCGCTATTGCCGCCGCAATATGCCGGTCAGCGGACACTTGGGCAAAACTCTATCACGGCATGATTCCGCTGTAGTTGAAATAACGAGAGATCAAGACCGGAAAAAGCGGGCTTTCCCGAACCCCCGCCGCGCGGCTCGTAAGTTATTCATTCTTATATCCAGTTAAGGGCGCGCTCAGTTGGACGCTATCTGGAACTGGTGGTCACATCGGGACTGACGATGGCGTTCAGCGGAACCTCCAGGGTTCCCGCAAGGTTGGCATTCAGGTCGTAGACCCCGCCGCGCAGGGAAACGCCATCGCCAGGGGCATCGATTTCGAAATAAAGGTTGACCCCGTTGGCCTGCACGATCGCATAACGCGCGTCATCCAGATTGAGGTTGACCTGCCTTAGCAACCAGTTGAGGAGCTTGCCCTCGCGGTTGTGGACCAGCAGCCCGGCTTCGATCCTGACATGGCGGTGGCCGTCGGGAGCTAAGTCGAACTGCAAGCCGTGGGCGGGCATCATCAAGTCCACCGCGTATCGGGTGATCGCTCCCTTCAGGCCGGGATTGTCTCCGCCTTGAGCCGAATAGGTGGTCAAAGCAGAACCGGCCCTGGGCGTGGCAGTCTCGCGGACCACCCGCAGGGTGAGAGGAATCTGTGTCGATTCGGGTACCCCGGGGCGCAGGAATGGAGACAGCAGGTCGTTATTCGGCGGGGGACTCGACGTGGGGTTCGGCGTAGAGACCGCTGCGGGGGCGGTTCTCGCGTCGTCGGCATAATATCCGCGGCGGTAGTCGAGTTGGTAGCCGGGCCGGACCAGCGCCACCTGAATTTTCCGGAATTTTCCGTCGGTAGCTGGGTTGGTCGATGTGTAGGTCAAGGTATAGAAATTCGATCCATGAGCGGCGACGCGCTCCAGCGCATTGGCCAAACCGTTGGTGTTGTAGAAGGCCGCGCCCCCGGTATCTTTCGCGATCACATCCATGGCTGCATGGTTGGCGTTTCGTTCTTGCGCCTGCGTCTGGGGTCTGGACAGCTGCGATTGCGTCACCAACCGGGCATCGGCGCCGGCGCTATAGGGCGAGTCAGTAGCTAGACCCTCGGCGCCGATGGGGTAGATGGCCACCTGGGCCGCGGTGAGCAGAGCGTCCGTCTTACGAACTTCCTCCTGGTCGTCTCGTTGCGCGCCGAACGAGTCTCGCGCGTCGGGGTCGGGGAAGATAACGAGCGGAAACGCGCCTGAGAACCAGACGACGTTCTTCCGGCCTGGAAATCCGGCTAGATAGTGGGCAAGCTCCTGCAAAGCTTCCAGCGTTAGCTTTAGACGCGCGTCGCTCCGGGTCGAGCTTTGATTGGCCATAAACTGCTCCAGGGCTTCGGCCGTTTCCTCGCCATGTGCCTCCCTCATGGCGGCTGCCGTTTCCTGGGCGGCAGCGGTTTCTGCATTCGACTGCAGCAGGGGGGAGATTTGCCTTCCCACTCCGTTTTTCTTGTTGTTGATGGCCGCCGACAGCAGGGCTGGATCGTCGGTAAAACTCTGAATTAACCGCAGTTGTGTTCCCAGGGTGAAGATGGCCATCTTTTGCCCAGTTTGCGGCTTCTTGAGGTACTTGAGCACTTGTGCATGGACCTGGCGCTGGTCATCCAACGGCGTGTTCAGGGAATCGAGTACAAGTACGGTTACAGATCCACTGGGCTTGACTCGCGGGATATTGGTGAAGAGGTTGGGCGGCAGATCGGGCGGGCTCACCTGGAGGGGCTGGGCCCCGGTGTGCTCCTCGAAATAGTTGATGGCCTGCGGATGTCCATCTTCCGACACCAGGAAGTCTTGCTGGTGTAGACCGGTGAGCGGGCGGCGGCCCTTACCGGTAACCACCACGTCGAGAATGACAATCCGCGCATTCGCCTTGAAGACGCGGCCTTCGTAATCGCCGGGCGGGGCGGTCTGGCTGCGCAGCGGCGCGCCGGGCGGACTAGCCAACCCGCCCAGCAGAAGCACCCACGCTAAGGCCAAGCAGGAGCGCTGAGGCACTGGGATCTCCCTTAGATTGTGACCTCCGCAGGCTACAGAAGTCTTGTTAGCCTGACAAGTCCTGGGGATTGCCGGGTTCGCTCGAGGAAAGAAATCGGCGCAGTCTTTGCGCTTCCGCTTCGAATTCGCTTTGAAAAGACTTCTCGCGAGGTTGTTCCCCGCTGACAAATCCCGCATCGATTTTGACTTCATCGCCGCGTCGTGAGGCGTTTACCCACCCGATAACTTCAGCTCTCCAAAGCAGGGGCATCGCGTAGTACCCAAGCTTCCGTTTGGCGGGTGGGGTGTATGCCTCAAACCGATATGGCCAACCCCAGAAGTGCTCGAATCGACGCCGGTCCCATACCACGGGATCAAATGGAGCAAGGAAGCGAACAACGCTCTCCGGCTCCCTGGGTATGATGCGACCAGCGGGCCACAAATAACGGATGCCACCCACTTCCCCACCCTCCAACTCGCCGGACTTTAACAAGGTGGCAACAACGTTGGTTCTTCCCTGCAGATCTGGAGCAGCATAGCGCAGACGCTGCACAGCGGCGCGAAGACTGCTCTGCGGCGCGGGCGCCAGGATTCCGGCGATCAGCAACACCAGTCGCCGGAGGCGCTCGTCCGGGTCCACGACCTGGTTTTTGAAAGCTGCTCGTTGATAGAGCTTGACGCCCTTGTCTCGACCGGCAATCCGTATGAGGCCGAGGTAGTGCAGCTTCTGAAGAACTCGAGTCGTTGATTTCGAGTAGCCGCCCCAGGCGTTGGTTTCTCGATCTCTCCCCAAACTAACTTCGAGTTCTCGAGGGTGCAGTTGCCGATTACGGGATACGAGATCGAACACCCTTTGCTCCGAGACCGTTAATTCGCGCTGCCCCCTGGGATGGAGGAGCCGCCAAGTCGCTACTGGAAAGAATCCATAGGCATAGAGGATGTCTTCTTCCAGCTTGAGAGTTCGGTAGCTTCGATTGAGATCGTCTTCACGGTAATCCGTGACGCGGTGGCGCAGGATCAGGTCCTGAGCGCGGGCCGGAGAGCGGATCGGGTCGGCTTGAACGAAGCCGAGTTTGCTTATAGCTCGCCCAAGTGTCGTCGCGGGAAAGAGGGAGGAGGCAATGGCGTGTCGTTTCAGATCTTCTAATGTGACCATGATGCTTGCATTAATTTGTGGCCTCAAGAGACAAGACCCTCAGGGGCCAAAGCCCGTTAAGTTGCCGGGGTTTCAATGTATGGACTTAAGAGTCTGCGTGAGAGCCCACCATTCACCGATTTAGTCCCGGAGGGACGGCTGAGAGTCACACTTGTCCAAATTAGCGTTTCACGTTCGGTACCCACATTCATCATCAGCCTTCTATGGGAGCGCAACCCTCCCCTTTGTCATCCCGAGCGCAGCCGAGGGATCTGCAGTGCGCCTACACAGCCAACAAAGGCCCTTCGAGTTCGCAAATCTTGCCAGGCGCTGGTTAAAACCTCATTGAACTTAGGGCCTTTGTTGGCTGTGTAGGCGCACTGCAGATCCCTCGGCTGCGCTCGGGATGACAAAGGGGAGGGTTGCGCTCCCATGAAGGATTGCTGGTGAATCGGTTGATGTTCCGTGGCGCTGTCGATTCGCCAACCTGATTGCGCTCGTTCGAACTCCTCTCTCTCATGTTTGCAACCAATTACATAGCCCAAGCAACCTCCTATTTCGCTAATTTGGACAGCTCTGGCTGAGAGTAGCCCAGGACACAGTCCTGGGGCTACATGCCCATAACGACGAAAAGTCCCGCAAGGGACGGCTGAAAGTTAACCAGGTTGTACCCAGGACTGCATCCTGGGGAATTTTCAGCCGTCCCTGCGGGACTGGTCGGTCTCTCGAATCTCTTCCCAGGACTGCGTCCTGGGCTACTCTCAACCGTCCCTCCGGGACTAATGGTGGGTTCTCACACACGCTCTGAAGCCCTGCATTGCCAGCGCTAAAGCGCGTGATCAACGTCGCAACTCTTTCCCGGAGCGCTGAAGCGCTCCTTCCCCCGCATGAATGCGGGGGCTCCCACCTTTACCTGGCGTGCATGGCCGCTTCCACCGCTTCCGGCGTGTGCGGCAGTTTTTCGGCGAAGTCAATCAGTTTTCCCTCGGTGTTGACGTAGAAAGTGTCTTCGATGCGGACGCCGATTTTCTCTTCGGGAATATAGATGCCCGGCTCGATGGTGAACACGGAACCGATCACGAAGGGCTTGTCGTAGTCGTATGGATCGTGCACATCGATGCCAACGGAATGTCCCAGAGTATGGATGAAGTATTTCCCCAGAGGGTCGCCATGGAGATCTTTGCCATGAGCATTGATATAGTCGAAGGCCACCTTGTCGAGCAGTGTTTTGTCGTCGTCTGCGCCGCGATGCAGGACGGAACCCATCTTCGATTTTCCGGCTACAAAGGCGTCGCGCGCTGCCTGCTGGGCGCCGAGCACGATGTCATAAATCTCTTTCTGCCGGGCAGTGAAGTGGCCGTCGACCGGCATGGTCCGCGTCAAGTCACTGGCGTACATCGAGTACTCTCCGGCGGCATCGATGACCACCACGTCGCCTTTGGCCATGAGGTTGCCGTTTTCAGCATAGTGCAGGGTGGTCGAGTTGATGCCCGAGCCGACAATGGCAGGATAGCTGACGCGCTCGCACCCTTCGGCCATCATGGTGGCAACTTCAATGCCGGCAACGGTTCTTTCCCGCACCCCCGGCTTGATGGCTCGCATGCCGGCAAGCTGGGACGCGATCGAGGCATCGGTGGCTTTCTGGATGAGTGCGATCTCGGCAGGGCTCTTTACCATGCGCAGCTGCATGGTCAGATCGCGAACATCGTGGGTGGGAGGAGTGACGTCCGTGCCTAGCACAGTGGAAGTGAAGTTGAGGGTTGCGCTGGCGACATCCATGTCCTGCTGGGTCCAGACCTCTTTCGCCCGCTGTGGGTCCTGGGCGAGGAAGGCGCCGTAGACTGCCGGCAGGGTCGAGAGAGGCATCACCTCATCGACACCGAGTAACTCTGAGGCGCCTGGGGTAGCAGCGTCGGTCTTTGCCCCGGTGTACTTTTCACGGATTGGATTACGCATGGGAAGGAAAAGTATTTCCCGGTAGGCGTGCGCTGGGAGGGGTCCCAGCCGAGTCGTTGTTGCCGGTCCGTCGCCGATGACCAACAGCGCGCCACCGGGTTCGTTCGAGCCCGTCAGGTAGAAGAAGTCTTCATCCTGCCGGTAATCCTGGTATTCCATGGGCGGCTCGTGCGCGGCAAAGATCACAGCCGACCCGCCGTGCAGCTCGGCTGCGAGTTTTACGCGCCGCTCCCGATACTCGGCCTTGGGCACAGAATCGAGGGTGTAGGCCACTTGTGCAGCCATCAACAGCAGGAACAGGGTCAGTTTGCTGCGCATTCGTCTATCTCCGTCAGTCAGTTTACGTTAGAAGGCGGCTGCAGAGCAGTGGGGACGCTGGTCTTGCATTATATTGCAATATGCGATACGCTTATTGCGATCGGCGATAGCCATGAAACTGTCCGACAAAATGAAGTACCTGCGGGAAGTCGAGGGCAGCCTTCGCGGATTGGGACGGGCGATGACGCAGCAGGAGCTGGTTCGCGCGATCGCGGCTGAGATGGATTCACCGATCAGCCAGAGCTATTTATCACAGATCGAGTCCGGCGCCCGGCCGCACCTCACCAACACCACCCGCCTGCTGCTGGCTAAGTTTTTCAAGGTACACCCCGGCTACCTGGTAGAAGACCCGGAGGGTTATCATGCTGAGCTTCTCTCCGATATTCGAACGCAAGAAGAAAAGCTTGATCTGTGGCTGATCGCAGGCTCGGATCGGTTTCGTAAGGATCCTGAGCTCTGCCGCGCACTGCGGGCAGTCGCGCGGTACCCCGACTCACGCCGGAGTCTGCTTCTACTCGAGTCTGTGCTGGAAACACCGGTGCTGATGGATCGGTTGCTCGAGATTCTTCGTCCTTCGGAGCACTCAGCAGCTAAGACACCAGAGCAAGACCAGAAGCCGCAGGCCTCCGCTGCCGAGCCGGGCAAAGGGAAACGTCGTACAACACGAAATTCGGTGAAATAAAATGACGTGGGAAATCTTTTATCTCGCTTGCTTCATCCTGGGCCTGCTGCTGTGTGTACTCTCGCTCTTCACCGGCGGCCACACCCACGGCAGCCACTTTCACTTCGGCGGCCACAGCCACGTTCACGTGCCGCACGGCGGCGTGATCGGGCATAGTCATGCGTCCACCGACGTGTCTCCTTTCAATGGATTCACGGTGACCGCGTTTCTCTGCTGGTTTGGTGGAATCGGGTACCTGCTGCGCACGCACAGTGGTCTGTTCGCTCCCATGGTGTTGCTGATCTCAACCATGAGCGGGCTTGCGGGCGGTGCGCTCATTTTCTGGTTTCTCGCCTCCGTCCTGCTGCCGCGCGAACGCGCTCTCACGGCTGAGGAAACGGAGATCACAGGCGTTGTCGGCCGCGTCACCGGTCCCCTGCATCCCGACGGCACGGGCGAAATTATCTACACCCAGCTTGGCGCACGCAGGTCCGTCCCTGCGCGCTCAGAAGACGGCGCGACCATCGAGCGCGGCTCGGAAGTAGTGGTGTTGCGGTATGAACGAGGCATCGCGTATGTGCGCGCGTGGCACGATATGGACCCTTAACCCACTCGGAGTAAGCAGGCGCGACTAGTGTTTTGATTGACCGCCGGCAGTCCCACTCGCCGGCTAACCATGAAGGAAGGCTTTATGCCGAACACAATCATTATTGTCATTGGACTCTGCATCCTCGCCACCATTGTTCTGCTCTCTTTGCTGGCCCACATGTTTCGCAAGGCAGGCCCCAACGAAGCGCTCATCGTCTATGGCTTTCGCGGTCCGCGGGTTATCAAGGGGCATGGAACCGTCATCTTTCCGGTGGTGGAACATTGCCGCGAACTTTCGCTCGAGCTCATGAGCTTTGACGTTGCGCCGCAGCAGGATCTCTACACCCGCCAAGGCGTCGCCGTCACCGTCGAAGCGGTCGCTCAAATCAAGGTACGGTCGGACCAGGAGTCGATCCTAACCGCGGCTGAACAGTTCCTGACGAAGACACCGGACCAGCGTGAGGGCCTCATCCGGTTGGTTATGGAAGGACACCTCCGCGGCATCATCGGCCAGCTTACGGTGGAGCAGATCGTCAAGGAGCCGGAGATGGTCGCCGAGCGCATGCGTTCCACCTGTGCTGACGATATGAGCAAGATGGGGCTTGAGGTGGTGAGCTTTACCATCCGCGAAGTTCGGGACAAGAACGAATACATCACCAATATGGGCCGGCCGGATATTGCCCGCATCAAGCGCGATGCAGAGATTGCAAGCGCCGAAGCGGAACGCGATACCGCCATCCGCCGCGCCAACGCGCTCCGCGAAGCCGCGATCGCCAAGGCCGCATCCGATCAGGACCGGGTCATCGCCGAAACAGCATCGCTGGCAAAACAGGCAGAAGCGCAGCGTGACCTGGATATTCAGAAGGCCCAATTCACCGAGCAGTCGCGGCGCCAGGAGGCCCAGGCCGATAAGGCGTACGAACTGCAGACCAACGTCATGCAGCAGAAGGTAGTCGCCGAGCAGGTGAAGGTGCTGCAGATCGAGAAGGAAGGCCAGGTAAAGGTGCAGGAGGCAGAGATTCTCCGCAATGAGAAGGAGCTGATCGCCACCGTGCTGAAGCGCTCCGAGATCGACAAGCAACGCATCGAGAACATGGCAAATGCGGAGCGTGCTCGTCTGACGGCGGAAGCCGAAGGCCGCGCTTCTGCCATCCGGGCGCAAGGTGAAGCGGAAGCTGCCATCATCCTGCAGAAAGGCGAGGCCGAGGCGAAAGCCATGAACGTGAAGGCCGAGGCCTATCAGGAGTGGTCGCAGGCGGCCGTGGTCGACAAACTTATCACCAACCTTGCCGATGTTGTGCGCGCCATGTCTGAGCCGCTTTCCAAGGTCGATAAGATCACGATCGTCTCCACCGGCAACGATGGAAATGTAGGCGCCCACAAGCTTACGGGTGAGATGACCGAGATCGCGGCACAGGTCCCCGCCCTGTTTGAGGCACTCAGCGGGATGAAGATGTCTGACCTGATGGCGAACGTGAAGCAAATGAAACCTCGCGCAAACGGCGACGCCAACAACACGCCGCTACGTTGATCCACCACCGCCTGGTGCCGAAGAGGCACCAGGCAACGAAAGGAATCCAAGTCATGGCACTCATGGAACGCGTCACCACTCTTCTCCGCGCCAACCTCAACGATCTGATCGACAAGGCGGAAGACCCGGAGAAGATGCTCAAACAACTCGTCCTTGATATGGAGAACCAGCTACTGCAAGTAAAGACTCAGGTCGCCATTGCGATCGCAGACCAGCACCTGCTGGAAAGGAAGACCGCCGAGCACGAAACGGCGGCCGCGACATGGAAGAACAAAGCCGCGCTGGCCGTTGCCCGGGGTCGCGACGATATGGCGCGGGAAGCGCTTGAGAGATCGCTGTCTCATGTGCAGATGGGCAGGAGTTTTGTGCAGCAGCTGGAAGATCAACGGGCCGAAGCCGAAGCTCTGCGCAGCGCGTTCCACAAGCTGCAGCAGAAGCTCGTCGAAACCCGCGCGCACTGTGACCTGCTGATGGCGGAGCACAGACGGGCTCGTACCGTCAGCAGATCGCAGCAAGCCCACGCGGCCGCGCGCACAGACAAAGGCGCCGCTTCGATAGACCGGTACAAGTCCCGCATCAGCGTGCAGCAGGCTGCGAACCATGCAACCAAAGAACTCACCGCCGGCGATTCGCTGGAAGACCGTTTTGCAATGCTCGAACGCGATCAACAAGTGGAGGCTCTTCTGGAAGAGCTGAAGAAAAAGAAGGAACTAACCGCTTGAAACAGAGTGCGCCCCGGGGGGCGAATCGCGTGATAAAGCCGCCGCAATGAATGGCTGCATCCTGGCAACAAGCTAAGCGCCAGCCCTATGGACGGAACCGAACGACGCCCCTCATTCGCACCGCAGCGCCACATTTGGATCGACATTCATCGCGCTGAAGGCCGGCACCAGCATCGCAAGCAGGGCAACTGCAATCAATACGAGAGCCACTCCAGCGAGCGAGAACGGATCGTGCGGCCCCACGCTGAAAAGCAGGCTGCTGAGCAACCGCGACAGAAATGAGGCCACAACCAGACCCGCTACTCCGCCAATCGCAACCAGGACCATCCCTCTGGCAACCACCAGCCGCAGAATATCGACACGGCTTGCGCCCAGGGCTATGCGCAAACCAATCTCCCGCCTGCGCTGGGCCACAAGGAAAGCGATCACTCCGTACAGTCCAACCACAGCCAGCAAGAGCCCGACGATGGCGAAGGAGCTGACAAGCATAGTTTCAAAACGCGGGCGATCAGCGATTCGTTGCACTGCGTGGTGGAGTGTGTCTATCTGGACCGGAAGCGTCGGGTCCAAATCCGCGATTTCTGAACGAACCCATGGCTCAACCGCGTCTGTAGCAAACGTGGTTTCCAGAATAACCGAGGCTGATTGACTCCAGTCTTCCGCCCGGTTGCGCCGCAGGCGGTAGAGTTCAGGAAGCTGCTCGCCAGATAGTCCACCGTTCTTGACATTGGCTGCTACGCCCACCACTGTGTACCACGGCCCCTGCAATCCCAGCTGCAAATGCTGTCCAAGGGGGTCTTCCCCAGGAAACATCCTCTCTGCCAGCATTTTGCTCAAGACAATGAAATGATCGTTCGAGTTCTGTTGCTCCGCGGTGAATCCATCGCCCTGCACAAGCGGAATGCGCAAAGCAGAGAAGTACTCGGGTGTGACCCAGCGCCACCACACCGTTCCTCCTGTTCCCCCTTCCGGCTTCGGTTTCCCCTCGATACCAATCACTCCGTAGAGCATGCTGTGCTGGTAATCCGCGGGAGGTAAGGCATCGCTCAGAGCGAGTACCTTAACCCCCGGGAGCCGCCGTAGGCGCGCCTGGACCTGTTGAAAAAACACCATCTGGCTCTGTTGGGTCGGGTATCTTTGCTGGCCCAGCGACATACTCGCGGTAACGATGCTCGCTGTCTGCATTCCGAGATGCTGATTTTCAAGCTTCCAGAAGCTGCGAAACAGCAGCATTCCACCTACCAGGAGGATCATACTTCCGGCAATCTCCGCGGAAACCAGCCACTGCCGCAACACTGCGCGCGCATGAGAACCCAGGGAGCGGCCTCCCAGCGCCTCGGCGCGCGGCCTCTGTAACGCGGGCACGAGCCCAAAAAGCACCGCGCAAAGCATCGACACGACGATTGTGAACAGAAAGACGCGAAGATCGATGTGAGCCTGGTTCAGAAAGGGAATGCCGTCAGGGGCAAAAACGATAAAAACATGGAGTAGCACCTCCGCCACGGCACATCCCGTAAAGGCCGCGGCCAAATAGAGCAGCAGCGCTTCCGTCAGCGTCTGACGAACCAGCCGGGCGCGGCTGGCCCCCAGGGCAGCCCGTACAGCCAGCTCGTGTTCTCTGGCTGCGCCGCGAGCCATCATCAGGCTGGCAACATTGGCGCACGCAATCAGTAAGACGATCATCACTGTTCCGAAGAGCAGCCAGGCGGTCAGGTTCACGTCCTGCATCTGCCGGTCGCGAACCGAGCGCACTTTCAGATGCACTTCGTCGCGGAATCGTGGTGGCGCCTTGCTGAGCGAATAGTCGAACATCGGCTTGAGGGCGGCCTCAGCTTGCTCGATGCTTACTCCGGGCTTCAGCCGCGCAAAAACATAGAGCATAGTCACGGCGTTGCTGTCAGGAATGCTGACCGCAGCCTGGTCGATCGCCTGCGGCATGAGGATGTCGGAGGCTTCGAGCATGGGCATCTCAAAGTCTTTGGGCAGCACGCCGATGACCCGCGTCTTGCGCCCATCGATGCTGATGGTCTGGTTGAGGATTGCGGGATCGAGACCGAAAGAGCGCTTCCAAAGTCCGTAGGAGATAAGCGCAACCTTGGGAGCGTTGGGCTGGTCTTCATCCGGGTGGAAGTTACGCCCGAAAAGCGGAGTTACGCCCAGTGTGGGCAGGAAACTCGATTCGACACGCGAGCAACTGAGCCGGGCGGGTCTCTCTTCCGTTAGGTCGCAGGGCTCAGTTCCCTGCTCGGAAGTAATCGCAGTAAAGGGGATCTGATGGTCACGCCATTCATAGTAAGAGTCGGTCAGGAGAAATTCATCGGGACTGATCGGAGCTGTGAGCCCTGCCGACACGAGACGTCCCGCATCTGTATAGGGCAGGCTCCGAAACAGAATCCTATCGACCACACTGAAGACTGCTGTGGTGGTCCCGATGCCCAGCGCTAAGGTGAGAATGGCGGTGATCGAATATGCCGGATTGCGCCGCAAGCCACGAAACCCATAGCGTACATCCTGCAGCAGCGTCTCGATGAGCCATGTCGGTCGCTGCCGCCCGCATGCTTCGCGCGAGTTTTCGACTCCTCCGAAAGCAATCAGCGCCTGCCGGCGAGCTTCTGCCTCGTCCATGCCCGCGGCGCAGTTTGCTTGTATCTGCTGCTCGATATGGAACTGCAATTCCTCGTCCACCTCGCGCTGTTCCCTGCGGCAAAGAAAGAAACGGAGCCGCGTGGCCCATTCACGCAGCCTTTCCAAGGTCATGGCGCCTCGCTTCCTGCCTGGTTGAGCACCAGCGCAATGGCTGTCGTCATCCGGTCCCAGCTGTCGCGTTCTGTCTCCAACCGCCTTTTTCCCCTTGTGGTAAGGGAGTAGTACTTGGCACGCCGATTGCTTTGTGACGGACCCCACTCCGCCCGGATCCAGCCCTTGTATTCCAACCTATGCAGGGCCGGATACAACGACCCCTGCCCAACCTGAAGCACATCGTTCGAGACTTGTTGGATGCGTTGCGCAATCCCCCAGCCATGCATCGACCCAACGGCCAGAGTTCTCAGAATCAAGAGATCCAGAGTGCCCTGCAAGAGATCGGTAGTGGATCCCATTCCTTTACCTCTCGGTATTCGACAAGACGTTAAACTCTTTACTTGTCGAATGTCAAGGGGAGAGGCTGGCGAGAGAGCCGGCGCTTCCGACAACCAAACGCTGAGCCTTTATTGACTCGCAATGTAGCAGGCAGCATTATTACCCGAGCCGGCGCAGGAGAAGCCTACCACCGTCGTACCGCGAATAGGGTTATACACACCCACTGGTACCTGCTGAACGTATACATTGCCGGCGGCTTTGGCTGGGTTTGGACGATAAAGCGAAGCGCCTAGAAGAAGCCCAAGCATAACTGCTAGACAGGTTTTCAAGAAGTTCATGTAGTTAGCCTCCACGATGGAGTGATTTAACCACATGTGCTTTATTTCTCCGGAGTTTGTCCAATCACAATCTGGGCTCCCCTATGGTCAACGGCGTGAGCAACCCGTTTCGTGAGGATTTACACTTCTGATTATGCCCAAGCCTCTCGTCACCTTCATGATATTCGTGGTGGGTGCTCTGTCCGGATGTCTCTTGCTAGCAGTGATGGGAATGCTCCTGGGAGCGATCACGCTTGCAACCTACCGGCATACTCACCCGGGATTAGGCCTTGGCGCGGTGGCGGGCGGCCTTAGTGAAGTCTCTGTTCTTTTGGTTCCAATTCTTTCGGGAATAATAGCTGTCCTCTTGGCCGAGAGAAGGCGGCACAGCCGCTAAGATCTGACACCATACCGACTTTGCGGCTAAGTTTGGACAATTCCTGCACCAGGAAACCTGATGGACCTGGCATGGGAACGTTCAGCACTGAAGCATATCGCTGCCGCGCGCACGCCGACACTCATCCTCCACGGCGAGAACGACAACGATGTACCCATAGCCGAAGCGGAGCAACTTTTCATTGCCCTCAAAGACGAGGGAGTGGAGACGGTTTTCGTCCGATATCCCCGAGAAGGACATGGCCTCTCCGAGATCAAACACCAGATCGACGCTACCCACCGATCAATTGCCTGGTACGAGAAGCATTTCCCCAAGGGCGGCCAGGAAAAGTGTGACCAACGTCCAGCCCTAGCGGCAACCGGCGATTAGTAAGTGGGGGCGCTGGGGCCTCATCACGGAGCGGCCGGCTCCGCGGGGATAGGCTCCTGGACCGGGAGCTGCTCTCGCCGCCTTTCCGTCTCCTGGAAATGAGTCTGCTGCCGCAGGTCCCGCGCAGCCTTCATTTGGCGAAAGCGCATCATCGCCTCCCCCGCTTCCTGGGAACGATGCTCTCTGCGATAAAGCATGGCTAGTTGATACCACGACATAATCCTGAGTTCCTCGGCGTTCTTATCGACCGTAGCCAGTTTGAATTGCTCGATGGCTGCCTCGTTGTTTCCCAGCGTGGCTTCGGCCTTGCCCAGATAGTAGTGTGCATCGCTAAGTTCCGGATCGTCGACCAGCGCCCGCTGCAGCAGTGGCAGGCCCGAGCTCACATCGTCGCGCGTCACCCGCAGGCTTCCCAGCTTATACAGCGCAGCCGTGTTGCCAGGATCGATCTTTAGCTCCTCTGCATAGGCGTCGTCTGCCTGCTGAAGCTTATAGGCTGCCCAGTAGGCATCCCCCAGCTCTTCGTGCAGACCCGGTTCATGCGGTGCGGCATGAACCGCGAGGGTGAATTCATCGATCGCGTTATCGAAGCGGAACGCCTCCGCATCCGCTTGCCCCACCACTTCATGCACACGCCAGGAATTGGGATCGAGCTTGAACATAGCCGAGTAGCTTTGCTTTGCTACCAGCAGATGAGCTCGGCCGCGATGGTAGAGAATATCTAAATTCGTGGAATCCAGTTGCGCAGCTTTGTCCAGAGCCGCTACGGCCAACTCCGGATGTTCCTGGGCGAGTTCCACGATACCCAGCCACATCCAGGCTATGGCGTTTCGTGGCTCGAGTCGCGTGGCTTCATTGAGCGCGTCACGGGCTTCTGAAAACCGGTTCAACCTATAATTTGTGATTCCCGTGAAAAGCGGGATCCCACGCAACGAGGGCTGTAAGCTCCTGGCTTTGTGCAGCGCCGCAAGAGCCGCTTCCGGCTGCCCACCCTGTTCGAGCGCCAGCCCAAGATTGAAGTAGCCCATCGCAGAGCCGGGCTGTCGTTGCGTGAACTCGCTAAAGTCGCGGATGGCCTCGGTCGTATCGCCTCTGCGCATCGCGGAACTGCCCTGCTGCAGCAATGATGCTGCATCCTCCGTCTGAGAGACTCCGATTCGGCTCGAAACAGCGAACGCCAGCACAAGAGCACAAGGCCGGAACAGAAGACGGAGCATAAGAATAAACATATAGCAACTCCACAGAGAACGGTCGCCGGAGTTTCAACGGCGGTCCGTTATGCAGGCGAAGCCACGTCAGAATGCTTCTTACCGGCGTCTTCGTCAATAGTGGAGCTTGAGTACAAACTGAATGTTTCGTGGGCCATTCAACGTGCTGCCGACTTGACCAAAGTTGGGGTCCAGGACACCGGAGTCCGGTTTATTGAACGCATGCCGGTTGAATGCGTCGAACAGCTCAGCCCGGAACTCCGCACTGATCGCCTCGTGAATGGGGAAAGTTTTGTTGATGCCAAAGTCTTCATTGGCAAATGCAAAGGAACGGATGTTCGCCGAATTACGGGGCAAGTCTCCGAACTGAAAGGCCCCGGTGCCGCGATTGGCATTGGGATCTGCGAAGGCAGCGCAGTTCCAGTAACCGGTCTGGCATGAGGTTGCGAGCCCCCCAGAGGTGTTAATCGAGAAGGGATTGTACTTTCCCTGGTGAACGCGCACAGCATTCTGACCGGGCACACTGTTGGGGCGTATACCATTGTCAAAACCAGGGATGCCGGGCTCGCCAAAGAAGCTGACCGGCTGCCCGCTCAGGTAGCGTTGCACTCCGCTGATACGCCAGTTGCCGACCACGGCATTGACCGCTCGCGGCGAGTTGGAAAGTAACTTCTTACCCCGTCCTACCGGCAGTTCGTACAGGTAGCTGACCACAAAGTTATTGGGAACATCCTGGTTGCTGACGGCTTTCTCCGCCTTGTGGTCGTACGGGTTCTGGGTACCTCCTTGACTCTGCAGAGTGCTGTAGAAGGGCTGAATGCTGTCGGAGTCGGTGAGGGTTTTGGAGAAGGTGTAGGAGGCGAGCACATTCAGACCGTCCGCGAACCTACGCTCCAACCTGACCTCTAATGCGTCGTAGCTAGCCTGCCCGACGTTCTGCAGATAGCTATCGGTATTGATGTAGCCATACTGCGGGAAGGGCCGCAGGGCCTGCGAGACGGTCCCTCCGCCACCCCAGGTGGTCTGGAAGTTGGGATAAGGATTGTTGACTCCCCCACTCTGGGGAGAGCCGGCGATGGCATAGAGAGCGTTGCCCAGCGCGAGACCGCTTAAGGGCATATCGTTGGGGTAGTCGATCAGCCCGTGCAGATGGGTTGAGTGCTGGCCCAGGTAACCGAGGGTAAATATAAGATTGCGGTAAAGCTCCGTCTGCGTCTCCAGGGTCCAGGTCTCGACCATAGCCGGACGTCCATAGCTCTTGGCAACATAGTCCAACCCCTGCCCGTTCTGCTGCGTCGGATCGAGGTTAGGAGTGGTGGGCAGCGCAGGCAGTCCGGCGTCAAGCAGTGGACCCGACAACGGGTCGCCCGCATTGAAGACGTTGGGCGTCTGGGTAAAACCCTGGGTCAAGCCCTGACCGTAATCGGCATAGACCAGCGGGCCATAGTAGATGCCCCCGTTACCGCGCAGAACAACCCTTCGGTTCCAACTAGGCTGCCAGGAGAAGCCGACGCGTGGTTCCACGTCTTTGTAGTAAGTATTGGCCCACTGTTCACTCTTGTTACCGTTGCGGCCAGGGCCAACACCCCCGAAGGCAAGCGCGCCAAGGACGCCATTCGCGGCGCTGTTAGGCAGGGTGGGATCCAGGCTCGCTGTATCGCCATCGGCCTCATGACGTGGTGTGTCATAGCTCCAGCGTATGCCGAGATTGAAGGTGAGGTTGGGGCGGAATTTCCAGTCGTCCTGGGCGTAGATCGCTCCATAGTGCGAGATCCAACGAGGAGCGTGCAGATCGACAATGCGGTTGATGTCGCCGGTCTGGCCAATCAGGAACGCGGCAAACGCATTCCCTGACTGCGGATTGGTGTTCAGCGTGGCCGCAGTCTGCCCATTATAGAAGGTGAAACAGCCAGAGACACCGCTGCAGGTTCCGCCAATCTTGCTGATGAAGGAAAATTGCTGATACCGCGCCGTGCCGCCGAACTTGAAGCTGTGCGCCCCATGCTGCCAGTCGACCGAGTCATTCAGAACGATGGCGTTATCAACATCCTGGGCATAGGCATTCTGCCCCAGGCTGGGATAGCTGCTGCCGGTAAACACAAAGCCGGGAAACGTGGGGCCGCTGCCATTGGGGATTCCCAGGGCTGCACCCCAATTCGAGTTGAGCTGCGAAGCCACCGACACGGTGTAGTTATTGGAGCGATTCGCTCCAACGGTAAGTTGATTCAGCAGGCTTGGGGTAAAGATCCACTCCCAGCCCAGGCGAAGAAGTTTGCCATAATCGTTGGAGATGGCTCCGCTGTTATTCACCGGTGGCGGCAGGTTGATACCATTGCCCCCGTCGCTATTTTCGCGAGAGTCCCAGAAGCCCCAGATGCGGTGGTTCCTGGTCAGATTCTGATCGATCCGGAGGCTGTACACCGTCTGCGAAATCTGATCATGGTCGTTATAGACGTAATTGTTTGAAGCGCTACCGGCAATATTGGGCTCAGGGAGAAGCTTGAGCACGTTCTTCGCCACCGTACTAAAGCGACTGACGGGAATCTGATTATTGGGAAATGGTTGACGGCACTCTGTGGGCGTGTATTGATTCTGGACCGTGGCCGGATCAAAAATCTGACCCGTCAGCACCGACTGTCCATTGCACGGATTGATGATTCCCGTCGAGGCCCCGAGAAAGCCGGAAAAATCCGCAAACTGGCTGTTGTCGCCACGCACCGCCGGAGTAGGCAACAGGCTGGTGACCGACGAGCCGGTCGAATAACGAAGCTGCTCCCAGCTGAAGAAAAAGAAAGTCTTATCTTTGCCATGGTACAGGTGCGGTATTTGGACCGGTCCACCCATGGTGATGCCGTAGTCGTTCTTGGTATCGGGCGGCCGCTGCAGGGAAGCACGGGCCGCTGGATCGGTCGTTGTAGCCAGATAGCCGTTGTTGAACCAGTTATTCCCATCCAACGCGGCATTCTTGTAAAAATCGTAGATGGTTCCGTGGTACGCGTTGGTTCCACTCCGGGTGGTGTAGTTTGCGATTCCTCCCGTGGTCCTTCCGATCTCAGCCGGCAGGGCTGAGATGCTGATGCGGAACTCCTGAACAGCCTCCACGGAAGGAGAGAGGCCATCGAACCCGCCCGAGCCGTTTTCCGAGCGGAGGGTGCTGATACCGTCGATGAGGTAGTCGCTACCCAGGGTCTGGCCGCCATTGATCTTGGCGATGATCTGGCCCCCGGCGCCGCCGGCGGAGGTACCCGGGCCGACCGCGCCCGGAGTCAGAAAGGTGAGCGTCGAAAGGGACCGCAACGCCCCCGTGACGGCCAGCGGCAGATCCAGCACCTGCTCCGGCTGAATCGACGTGCCCACCTCGGAGGTTGCCGTTTCCAGGGTAAGCGCCGAGCTGGTCACCGATACTGTCTCGGCGACCTGGCCAAGTTGCAGAACGAAGTCATGGCTGGAGCTGGTTCCCACAGAGACCGTAATCCCGCTGACAATCCCTGTCTTGAACCCTGCAGCAGTCAACGTGATGGTGTATACGCCGGTGCGTACGGAAGGAAAGACGTAGTACCCGGTTTTCGAACTGAGGGTAGTGTAGGTTGTTCCCGTCGCCGTTTCTGTCGCCGTGACGTTTACATTGCCGACCACGCTGCCGCCCGGGTCGGTGATGGTTCCCCTGATCGAGCCTGTATCGAGCTGCGCCAACAACCAGCTGGGACCGGCCAAAAGGAAAAACAGGAGACAGATCAGCTTGCTTTTTTTTAACGAACTCACCATGGGCCTCTCCAGATTGCCACGATCGACGATCGTCCGTGGACTCGCGGAAACGTTTTCTCAGTTTGACTTACCGACCGTCAACTAAGAAACGAGCCGAAGTCTACCTAACAGAAATAGAGGTTGTCAAGAGGTTGTGAACAGACGCCGCGCGAGACAAGCCACAGCATGGCCTTGGGTTGTAAGGCCGCTTGAAGAATGACAGGAAAACGTTTTATGGAATACTCTTTTCCTTCCCTCCGGGAAAGGGACGGCAGATGATACGACGATCGAAGACCATGCTGGCACTCTGTCTTGTTTCACTCATGACGGATGTCTGTTTTGCAGCGGAGGGGCCGCACATTTACACCCTCGCCGGGGACGTTGCCGGAACCCACGACCCGTCGATTATCAAGAGTGGGGAAACCTGGTATGTCTTCGCCACCGGCAGAGCGCCGGACGGCGGTCAGTTGGCCGTGCGCTGCTCTCAGGATCTTGTCAACTGGAAGCTCTGTGGGCATGTATTCGCCGCCATCCCGGATTGGATACGGCAGCGTAGCCCGGGGACGAAGGACCTGTGGGCGCCCGACATCTCGTACGTAAATCATCAGTACAGGCTCTACTATGCCTACTCGCTCTTCGGCAAGAATACGTCGGGAATTGCCCTTGCCACGAACAATTCGCTGGACCCTGCAAGCCCTGATTTCCGATGGATCGACCGCGGGCTGGTGCTTGAGTCGAAGGCCGGCGACAACTACAACGCAATCGATCCCAATTTTGTTCTCGATCAAAAGGGCGGCGCGTGGCTGGTTTTCGGCAGCTTCTGGGATGGCATCAAAATGCGGCGTCTCGATGATGCGGGCATGTTATCGAAGGAGGACACCACACTCTATTCACTGGCGCGCCGGGTTAAACCGGAAAACGCCGAACCCGCCCCTCCCAATCTACCGGCGAACTGGGAGGCAATCGAAGCGCCGTTCATCGTGCATCGCGGGCGCTACTTCTATCTCTTTACCTCGTGGGATCTTTGCTGCCGGGGCCTCAAGAGCTCTTATAAAACGATGGTCGGCAGATCGAAGTCCATAACCGGCCCCTATGTGGACAAGGCTGGCAAGCTCTTGACTGCCGGCGGTGGCACACCGCTGCTCATCGCGAACTCACGCTGGCTTGGTCCCGGCGGCGAAAGTATCTTGCTCGACCCGAAGCATAAAGATCTCATTGTCTTCCATGCGTACGATGCCAGAACGGGGAGGCCCTCCATGCAGTTGTCCACCATCGACTGGAGCGGCGGATGGCCACACGCTGGCCTGGGGAGGTAGAGCTACCCGACTGCCAACGGTGACATGAAGGTGTGAACAATTCGATGTTTTCGGGCGCGAGCCTCTTTGGCGTATGTGAGGTTGACTGCTATGTATGAATCGGAAGGCTGCAGAAACTATTCTCCGATACCGGTGGCGGAATTCTGCACATGCACTGAATCGCCGGGGTGAATAGCGTCTGAAGCGGTTTTTACTACCTGATCTCCTGCCGCTAAGTCACCGAATACTTCGATTTGTCCGTTGACGGTTTGCCCGGTTTGGACGGTGACCCATTCCGCTTTGTCGTTGCGGACTCTGATCACAAAGGTGTGCTGTTGATCGGTAGTCACTGCCGAGGTGGGAACGAAAAGCGTGGGATAAGTCCGTTCGAGCGGCCAGGAAACGGTCGTGAAGCTACCCGGTGAAACCCTCGCATCGCGATTCAGAACGTCGAGTTCCACCGGCATTGTCCGCGTAGTTTGGTCCACTTCGCGTGAGATACGCTGAATCGGAGCCTTAAAAGTTTGGCCGGGATAGGCAGGAACGGTGAACGAGACCTGTTGACCGACCTTCATCTCGCCAACATCTGCCTCAGGGACGGGCACAACGAGACGCAGCCGGGTATCGTCGACAATCTGGAGAATCGGTGGTGCCGCTCCCTGGCCGGACCCCGGGCCGATAAGTGCTCCGGGGTGCAGGCTGCGGGTAGTGACTACACCGTCAAATGGCGCTGTGATGTTCAAATAAGACTCCATTTGACTGACGCTGCTCAAAGCATCGCGGGCGGCGGATACGTTCTGTTCCGCCGCCCCGACTGTGCTTTTGTCCGCTGACACCGTCTGATCGGCCACTGCAACATCATTCTCCGCCAAGACGCCTGGGGTTTTCGCTGCGGCCACCATGTGCAGATAAGTTCCATTGTCAGAAGCGAGCTTAGCTCGAGCCGTAGCAAGCTGTGACTCGGCGGCCCGAACCGCCGCCTCAGCCTGGGAGCGCTGGCTCACGATTTCTGGCGCTGTGAGGCGAACCAGCAATTGCCCGCGCCGGATATGTGACCCACGGTCTACCGTGACGGTCTGAACAAAGCCGGTGACCTTTGGGTAGATGTCCACTTGCTCGTAAGGAACAAGTTGTGCCGGCAAAGTGATCGTTGTCTTTAACTTCCTGTACTCGACCGGAACTGTACTCACGGTCGTGGGTGCGCCAGCGGCCGGCGCGGGGGCGGCGTTCGAACTGCCGCTCGGCGAGGACGGCGATGTATTGCATCCCAAAACAGCCAGAGCGAAGAGAGATGAGGCAAGCCACAAACGATTCATCGCACGACCTCCGAAGACGGTTCAAACCAGGGACTAGCTGGATCTTCCGGATCGAGAGAACTGGATCGAATAGAAGCATTGCGCTGGGCAATACCAAAAACTATAGGCAGCAGGAAAAGTGTGGCCACCGTCGCAACCGAAAGGCCACCGATGACAGCGCGTCCAAGGGGCGCCGTCTCTTCAGAGCCTTGTCCAAAGGCGAGGGCCATCGGAACCATTCCTGCGATCATGGCCAGGCTGGTCATGAGGACCGGACGGAGACGCTCGACGGCCGCGGCGCGCGCGGCCTCATGCGCCGAAACGCCTTTAAGCCGATTCTGCTCGGCAAAACTAACCAGCAGGATGGCATTCGCAACGGCGACACCAATCGCCATGATCGTCCCCATGAAGCTTTCGAGATTGAGGCTGGTGCTCGTGAGCAGGAGCATCAGGACCGAGCCCGCAAGCACTGCCGGCGCTGTTGAGAGTACGACCGCTGCGAGCTTGAAAGACTGAAAATTCGCAGTCAGCAGCAATAGGATGACCCCGATAGCCGCGACGAGACCGATCGCGAGTTCGCCAAATATCTGCTGCAACGCGCTCACCTGCCCGCGAATCTCCGTGCTGACGCCACGCGGAGGAGTACCGGCATCCGCCATGGCCTTCTCGATGATCCTGTTCGCTTGGCGAAGGTCCCGCCCTGCCAGGTTCGCGGAGAGGGCCAGCATCCATAGCCCATTCTGACGATCAAGCTCGCCGGGTACGGTGGTGCCGCGAAGGTCCGCAACCTGGTTGAGGAGCGGCCTTGCCGCGGTGGTGCTGGCCACCGGAATATTTCCAATGTCACCTAACGAGGTCATCTTCGCTTGCGGTACCTGCACCTGCACTTGATAGCTGACTCCAGATCTCGGATCGCGCCAGTAGCTTGGCGCGACAAACCGGCTGGATGCCGTAGCAGAAACGACAGCAGAACCCACGGTGTCTGCCGTCGTTCCGAGTTGACCCGCCAGCGGGCGGTTCACGCGAATATCAATGGCGGGGTAATGTTGCGGCTCTTCGTACTCAAGATCTCGGAGCGTGGAAACCCTAGCCAGCTTTTGACGAACTCGTTCCGCGTAGCTGGCGACATCGGCATATTGTGGCCCAGTAATCGTAACCTCGGCGAGCGAGGACGAGCCAAAACTCAGAATCTGGCTGATCAGGTCGCCAGGATCGAAGGAGAAGCGTAGCTCGGGAAACTGCTGCGCGAGCTTCTTGCGCAGCTCTTCCTTGAGGTCTGCAAGTTTCAGCGACGTATCCTCCTTGAGCCCGACGTTAATGATTGCCTGCTGCGGTCCGCTAGTCCACAGGAAGACGGCATTGATGGGGTAGGACGAGCCTTGTGTCCCGACATATCCCAGGCTGAGATCGAGATTTTTCTCACCGGCCGTTTCCTCGATGGCGGCGAGAACGCGCTTGACCAACGCCTCTGTTACGGCGACCCGGGTCCCGTCGGGAGCGTCGATTCTGAGCCGAAACTGAGTTGATGCCGCGGAGGGGAAGATTTCTTCCGCAATATTGGGAGTCACCAACATGAGCACCAGCAACGCGACGATGCCGTACACGCTCAGAACCAGAGCCGGAACAAGAGTGACCCGCTCCAAAGCGCGCTCGAAACGCTTTCGAAAACGATCGAAGCTTCCCTCCTGATGAGCACCCTGCCGCTCTGCAGCCGGCGTGGCCTTCAACAGCCAATTCGCCAGAACCGGGACCAAGGTGCTGGATAAGAGGTACGAAGCACCCATCGCAAATCCTACGGCGAGCGAGAGCGGCAGAAAGAGCGATTGCGCGACACCGGTCATAAAGAATGAAGGGATGAAGACTGCCATGACGCACAGCATCGCAAGCAAGCGCGGTGTGGCAACCTCTCGACTGGCGAGATGTACGGCGCGAGCCACGGATTCTCCGTGGTCCAGATGTACGTGGATGTTTTCGAGCAGAACCGTGCCTTCGTCCACAAGCACGCCCACCGCCAAGGCGAGGCCTCCGAGGGTCATGATGTTGATCGTCTGTCCCGCAAGCTTGAGCAAAACCACTGCTGTGAGTAGCGCAAAGGGGATCGTGATAACGACGATCAAAGAGGAACGCCAATCGCGAAGGAAGAGAAAAAGTGTCAGTCCAGTGAGGAGCGCTCCAATGATGCCTTCGCGCAACACCGACATCAGCGCATTGCGAACATAGGCCGATTGGTCAAACTCATACGTTATATGGATGTCTTCCGGAACCAGCGACTGGAAACGTGCCAGATTGTCGCGGACCTCTTGCACCACCGTGAGCGTAGAGGCGTCTGGGCGCTTGGTGACCGGTATGTAGATCGTCCTCTTACCGTTCCGCAGGGCGTAACCCGCAAGTAGATCGGAGGAGTCGGCTACGCTGCCGATGTCCCGGATATATACAGCGGGGCCGGAGCCGAGTTTCAGAGGAATGTTCAGCAGATCGCTGATCTGGATCACGGTTGAGTCGGTGGTCACGAGACTGTGCGTCGTTCCAATGTCAGCATTGCCCGCAGGCTGAATGCTATTGCCGCTGGTCAACGCCTGGACCACCTCCTCCGGAGACAGGCCATAGGCCTGAAGCTTTTGCGGATCGACATTGATGACGATGGTTCGCTGGTTTCCACCAAAGGGTGGAGGTGACGAGACCCCGGGCAGGGTTGCAAAGACTGGGCGAACGCGATTGAGCGCTAAATCCTGAATTTCCGCAAGCGTCCGGGAAGGACTCGAGAACACCATATAGCCAACCGGCACTGTTCCAGCGTCATAGCGGATTACGAACGGAGATACCGTTCCGGGTGGCATGAAGGCGCGGGCACGATTGACGTACGAGATCGTTTGCGCCAGCGCATCGCTCATATTTGTCCCCGGGTGGAACGTCAGACGCAGCAAAGCCGTGCCCTGGATCGACTTTGCTTCGACGCTCTGAATTCCGTTGATATAGAGGAAGTGGTACTCGTAGTAGTAGGAGATGAATCCCTCCATCTGCTGTGGGCTCATGCCGCCATACGGCTGTGCGACATAAATCACGGGCAGGTCCAGATTAGGAAAGATGTCTACTCGCGTGCGCATGATCGCAAGTATGGACGCAAGCCCCAGGGCTACTACAAAGACCATGACAGTTGTGGGCCGGCGGAGAGCTGCGCGAATCAGCCACATGGGTCGTTATTGTCCTTTCGCCTGGCTCTTCAGCATTTGCAGAAACGGGTTCAGATCGCCTTGCGCGGCCGCTACGCCGAGTTCGGCCCGCCACATCCCAAGGCGCGCGATAGCGTCATCTCCTTCGGCCTGCGCCAAAACCGCTTCGGCTGCGGAGACATCCACGACAGTAGCCAGTCCAGACCGATAGCGAACCTGCTGTTGTTGTTCGCTGGTCTGGGCGGCGGCTAATTCGATCGGTGTATTTGCCGCTAATTTGCGTGCGCCGTCGAGCGCCGCCTGCGCCTGCTCGAGAGCATTGGTAACGTCGCTTATCGATTGCTGATAGCGCGCATGTTCAGCCTCGACGTTCGCCTCCTGAACTTTGCTTTGGTCGCGCAGAGTGAAGAAGTCGAACGCCGCGAACGACACCTGGATGCCCGCGCCCCAGTTGAAGACGTCCGGCGCGAGTCCGGCAGTACCCCCGGGAAACGATCCGCTCGCATTGGTTCCTGCTCCGCGCCCAAAGACCATTCCCGACGTGCTGAACACAGGGACATAACTGCGTTCGAGAACCCGCTTCTGCGCCTCTTGCTGCAAGGTAAGGGCGTGCTCTTCAAGAACGGCAGGGTGGATTGCCGCTGTGGTTGGTTGCAGCTCCTCTGGCGGAGGCGACCTGAGAACCTGCGATGCGTCTATCTGCGCCTGAGCCTGTGTGGTCTGGAGATACTCGGCAAGTGCGCTGCGCCGTACGGTCACCTGCGTTTGCACTTGGATGAGCTGATTGCGGGCGAGGGCAAGTTGCGCGTCTGCCTGTGAAGCATCCGCACCCGGCCGGAGCGAATTGTCGGCCAGAACGCGGACGACCTTGTCGAAGGCCTCGTAGCGCCGGACATTCGCTTGAGCGACAACGGCAAGTTGCTGGGCGGCGGCCAGGTCGAAAAATGCGCTCCCGGCGCTGGCGCAAACCTGGAGCTCTGTGAGCGATGCAGCCTGCTTCGACGCTTCGTTCTCCTGTCGCGCGACTTCGACCTTAGCCCCGCGCGCTCCAAAGTCGAAAGGCTGCCAGCTCAACAAGGCGCCGCCCGCGCTATTCCAGGCGCTGCGCCCTGGATCGGACGGTAGAACGGGACCCGTAACGCTGGGGATCACCGCCTGAGGAAGCAAAAGCCCGAGTATGTTGTTAGCGGTCGCCCTGTTCGTTTGCCAGAGTACATCAGTGCGAGGAAGATACGCTGTTTTCGCGACCCTAATAGCGCCTTCCGCTGCTCTCTGTTGTGCTTGGGCAGCCTGTATCGCAGGATAATGGTTCCGGGCTGCTTCGACCACCTGCTCAAGAGTTAATGCAGCCGGACTACCCTGTGTTGGAACCTGGGCAAATGCGCTCTGCCCATCTCCATAACGTAGGAGGAGTGAGCCTATGGCAAACACGAAGGCAAACCGCATAGAAGTAGGCCACAGGTCCATACCAGGACGAATCCCTCGAATGAGACGAATCATATCATCGAAGTTCGATACTATGATTAAGACGGGCAACGGGCAGGTGTTCTTTGGCTAGATCGATTCGGCGGGAACTCTTGAACGGCCTCATACGCATCCACGTGCTTATTCATGCTTCTCATGAGCCGATCTTCGGGCTGGGGATGATGGAGGAACTCGAGCACCACGGCTACCGCATCGGACCTGGAACTCTCTATCCGCTTCTTCATGGATTGGAGCGCGCTAAGCTGCTGAAATCGGAGCTTAAAAACATCGGAGGGCGGAGGCGAAGAATCTACAGAATCACGGCATCAGGGAAAGCTGCCCTGGATCAGGCTAGGGGAAAAGTCGATGAACTGCACCATGAACTCCACGAAGAACATCCGAGGAGGCTCCCCAAACTTCAAGATGCTCCTATTGACAATCTATATGAATGAGTTCAGACTCATACAGTCATTCGATAGGAATGCTCTTATGAGCTCAAAGCAGACAAATCTCCTGCAAGGCACGCTCGATCTGCTCATTCTCAAGGCGCTTAGCCCGGGAGAGCTGCACGGTCTGGGCGTTTCGCGGCGCATTGAGCAAATGACTCACGGAACATTTCTGGTCAAGCCTGGTTCGTTATTTCCCGCCCTTCATCGCATGGAGGAAGCGGGTTGGCTAAGTTCCTTCTGGGGCGAATCGGAGAATAACCGTCGCGCGAAGTTTTACCGGGTCACGAAGGCAGGAAGAGGCCAGCTTGAAGTCGAAACTGAGCAATGGACAAAGGTGGCCCTCGCGATGAGCAACGCGTTGAGGGCAACTAGGGGTAAATGATGAAATTCCCATCCCGCATCAGCAGCGCCTTGCGAAACCTGTTCCGCAAGCAGCAGGTGGAGAGCCGGCTCGACGATGAGGTTCGGGCATACGTGGATATGGTGACAGACGAAAGGATCGCCGCCGGCATGCCGGCGTCCGAGGCCCGCCGCACCGCGCTGGCGGAGTTCGGCGGCATGGAACAGGTAAAGCAGGCGGTACGCGACCACCGTGCCGGCGCCGGTGTGGAGCTGCTGGGGCAGGATGTGCGCTACGCATTGCGCCAGTTCTGGCGTAATCCAGGTTTCACCATCACGGTGATCGTGACCCTGGGGCTTTCAATCGGCGCAAACACCGCGATTTTTTCCATCGTGAATGCGCTCATGCTGAAAAGTCTGCCCTATTCGCATCCCGAACGAATGGGCACGATTTACACCCGGATCACTGGCCCCATATCCTCCGAAGAGCGGCACCATGTGGACGGAGAGCAATGGGAGTTGCTGCGGGACGATGTCCCTTCGCTGGTCTCGGCTGTTTCCAGGCCACGAGCTTCAGGCATTAATCTTGAGGCCGGATCCCAGGTGCTGTATGTTTACGAGGGACGCATCTCGGCGCACTACCTCGATGTGTTGGGGATCAATCCCCTGCTCGGACGGAACTTCTCCGATGCGGAGGATCGTCCGCATGGGCCGAAGACAGCCATTCTGAGCTATAGCATGTGGCACAACATCTTCGGCTCGAATCCCAATATTCTGGGTCAGAGCATTCTGTTGAAAGGCGAGCCGTACTCCGTCATCGGGGTGTTGCCCGAGGGTGTAACGACTCCCTTGAACGCCGGCCTGTACACGGCGCTCCAGCCGAGCCGCGACGGCGAAGGAGGAGGGACGAATTTTGACGCCATCACCCGGCTGCGCGATGGCGCGACCTGGCAGGAGGCGGATGCGGAGATCAATCGCGCCTGGTTGCATCGCACCGATCGTTACGAATTAGAGGGCAACCCCGGTGCAAAGGTGACCTACTATTCCGTGCCACTGCAAAAAGGCCAGGCGGGTACGCTGCGCCCGCAGGTTTGGGCTTTGATGCTGGCGGCAGGATTCATCCTGCTGATTGCCTGCGCCAATCTGGCCGGTCTGACGCTGGTGCGCGTGCTGCGACGCACACCTGAGGTCGCAACGCGCCTGGCGCTCGGTGCCTCGCGCGGGCGGATTCAAAAACAACTCTGGGTGGAAAACCTTCTGCTGGCGTTCGTGGGCGGAATGGCTGGCGTAGCCGTCGGCTTGGTCGCATTACGCGGACTGCTCCTGCTTCTGCCCGAACACTTTCTGCCTGTCGCCAGCGTGCCCCTCGATAGCCGTGTGTTGTTATTTACCCTTCTTCTCTCGCTGCTGACCAGCGTACTTTTCGGCATGCTCCCGGCGCTTGCAACGCGAAAGTTCGATCTGCGCTCGGCTATCGGCAGTCGTACCGCAACCGGCAGCGACCACTTACGTTTGCGACAGGCCTTGATTGGCAGCGAAGTCGCCTTGACGGTGGTGTTGCTGGCCGCCTCAGGCCTGCTTATTCGTACTCTCATCCACCTTGAGACTCTGCCCCCCGGCTTCAACCCGGATGGAGTCATGACCGCAAGGGCATCGCTGGATGATGCGCGCTATCACGACCCTGCGGCCTTCAGGACGTTGCTCAGTGAAAGTATCTCGGCGATGCGGCGGATCCCCGGCGTGCAACAGGCAGCTGCCGGCCTCAGTTTGCCCTATGAGCGCTCGTTGATCTTCGGAGGGTTGGCCATCAACGACGGGAAGGAGGCCGGGCAAACAGTGACGGCGGATGAGGTATACATCACGCCCGGATACTTCGAGGCGTTGCAGATTCCGGTCCTGATAGGGCGCTCTTTCAACGAAGGGGACGGCCCGGATACGCAGCACGTGGCCATCGTCAACCAGACCTTCGTGCGCAAATTTTTCCACGGGGCCAATCCGGTCGGACGCCATGTGAATAAGGACACCATGATCGTCGGTGTGGTTGCAGATGTGGCCATGGCGCCCGGGCGTGGATCCGGTTGCGCCGCTCAGCGACGAGGAAACAATGTATATTCCTGCCACGCAAGTGGAGGCTGGTGCACTGGCGATGCTTCACGCCTGGTTCCAACCCAGTTGGATCGTCCGCACAGCCCGCCCGGTGGAAGGGTTGACCGCGCAGATGCAGCGGGCGCTGGCCAGCGTCGATCCCAACCTGCCCTTCTCGGGTTTTTACAGTATGCGCGATCTGCGGGCGAAAACGCTGGCAACGCAGCGGGTCGAAGTGGCGCTGCTGGGCGCGATGGCGGCTCTGGCCCTGCTGCTGAGCGCGGTCGGAATCTTCGCCCTGGTGGCAAATATCGTAGCCCAGAAAACACGCGAAATCGGCATTCGCATTGCTCTGGGTTCCACCATTCGTCAAGCCATGATCCATACAGGAGGGCCCGGAGTCCGAGCGTCTCTGCTCGGACTTATCCTGGGTTTGATCTTAGGTGCAGGGGCATTGCGGGCGATGCGCAGCGTGCTCTACGGAGTAGATGTCTACGACGCGCCTACAATTCTCACCGTCGTTTTGACGCTCGCATCTGTAACGTTCATTGCTACCATCGTGCCAACTCTGCGCATTGCAGCCATCGATCCTGCAACGACACTGAGAGATGAATAGGGCAACAGCATCTCCAACTCACCACAAAATCGTCATCCTGAGCGAAGCGCCTCACAGATTTATGGTGTGACACAGCGCTTGATGGCGCGGAGTCGAAGGACCCCGAGGGTGCTTAGTTTACCCATGCTGCTCGGAGCTTTTCAACCACCGAAGCCCGCAGCTCGCGGACCCGCCACGGTCTTTCCCTGAGGCCGAGAACAAGAACTGCCAGCATCTTGCTATGGCCGGCGGCTACATCTACATTCTCGCCAGCCATACAGGCACGCTTTACATTGGCGTCACCAGCAACCTGTATCTGCGCGTCATGCAACATAAGGAGGGTACGTTGGAAGGTTTCACTGCGGCCTACCTGATTCCTCCCCCTGGTTGACTGTTCGTTTCCGGACAGAAAGCTGATTGCGGGACAAACGCATGTTCGCGCACTCACTTAAGTCGTGTTACCGGGAACTGCGGAAGGCGCGCCCCCGTATTGCAAGATGGGAGTCCGAGAATCGCAGACAGGGTGGGGGACGAAAATGCTGGACGATTTGCGCGATGCGGTGCGGCAACTGCGGAAGTCGCCGGGGTTTACGGCGACGGCGGTGATCACGCTGGCCCTGGGGATCGGAGCGACGACGGCGATCTTTACGCTAGTGCACAAAGTAATGCTGAAGTCGCTGCCGGTGACCAAACCGGATGAGCTGTGGAGGATCGGAGATAAAGTTCGCTGCTGCAACTGGGGTGGGTATACCCAGGGAAGCGATGGGGATTTTTCCCTCTTCTCCTGGGAGGCGTACAGGAACTTTCGCGCACACACCCCGGAGTTTAGTGACTTGACGGCACTGCAGGCCGGCAATGCGCCGCTCGGCGTACGTCGAGCGGGATCGCAGGCGCAGGCGGATACGCGCAACGGGGAATATGTGTCTGGAAATTTCTTCAGGACGCTTGGGGTGCAGCCGTGGGTCGGCCGGCTGATGACCGACACGGACGATCAGGAGGGCGCGCCGCCGGTGGCAGTGATGAGCTACCGCATCTGGCGCGAGAAGTACGGATCCGATCCCTCGGTGGTGGGCGCCGGCTATCAGATCAACGGGCATCCGTTCACCGTGATCGGTGTGGCTGCACCGGGATTTTACGGAGCGAAGCTGGCTGGGGGAGGGATGCCGGATTTTTGGCTGCCACTGACCACGGAGTTGTTGATCGACGGAGCGACATCGCGGTTGAAAAGGCCGAACGGCAACTTCCTGGACCTGATCGGCAGAGTGCGTCCGGGAACGAATCCGAAGTTGCTCGAAGCAAAGCTGAAGGTGGAACTGCATGATTGGCTGGCGAGCCACGTGCCGGATATGGAGCCAGGAGAGAAGCAACTCTGGCAGCAGCAGACACTGCACCTCATTCCCGGCGGCGCCGGGGTGGAGGCCATGAGGGATCAATATCAGGATGGGCTGAAGCTGCTGCTGGTGGCGGCAGCATGTGTGCTGCTGGTGGCTTGCGGGAATTTGGCGAATCTGATGTTGGCGCGCGGGCTGAAAGATCGTACGCAGACCTCGGTTCGCGTGGCACTTGGTGCTTCATGGCAGAGGCTGGTGCGCAAGGCGCTGGTAGAGTGCGTGATGTTGGCGGTGATCGGCGGAGCTCTGGGCATTGCCGTAGCCTATGCCGGCACCAGGCTGATTCTCTATCTGGCCTTCCATATCGGCGGCCCGAACAACTACGTACCTATTAACGCGACACCCTCCTGGCCGGTGTTGTTGTTCGCATTGGGCATGTCGCTGCTGACTGGGGTGCTTTTTGGCATCGCGCCCGCGTGGATGACTTCGCGTGCCGACCCGGTGGAGGCGATGCGTGGCTCGAATCGTTCGGTGGGTGGCCAGGGCTCGTGGGCGCAGAAGTCGCTGGTGATCGGGCAGGCGGCGATGTCGGTGGTACTGCTGTCCGCGGCAGCTCTGCTGGGCCAGAGCCTGCGGAACCTGGAGCACCAGAATTTCGGATTCGAGACCGAGGGCCGGTATATCGCGGAGATCAATCCCATGCTGGGTAACTACAAGCCGGAACAAATGGAGCCAATGTTCCGGCAAATCGATGACCGCCTGCGTCAGATCCCCGGTGTGCGCATGGTTGCTCCCGCGCTCTATGCGCCCATGACCGGCGATAGCTGGAACGACGGGATTCGCGTGCAGGGCCGGCCGGAACCCGCGGCGAAGGAAAACACGAGTGCAGCGTGGGCGCGCGTGATGCCGGGATTCTTCGAAACGCTGGGTGCGAAGATCGTGCTCGGTCGACCGATCACCGAGGATGACACAGCAACGACGCGGAAGGTCGCGGTGATCAACGAAGCCTTTGTGAAGAGGTTTTTCAAAGGCCAGAACCCGATCGGGCAGCATTTCGGGATCGATAAGATCAAGTACTCCTCGAACTTCGAAATCGTCGGCGTCGCCCGGGACATGCGGTATATGACCGAGGACTACAAAGATCCGATAGGGCCGATGTTTTGGTTGCCGGAGGCACAAACGGTGCAGTACGACGATCCGGCATTCCGGAGCGGTGAGATCTGGTCGCTCTACCTGTACAACATCGTGATCTGGGCGCCGGGCAATCCACCGGGCATGGAAGACCGGGTGCGCAAGGCGCTGGTCAGTATCGATCCGGACTTTGTGCTTTACGAGGTTGACCCATATACCAAAGTCTTGAGCCTGGATTTTCAGCAGCAAAACATGATCGCCACACTGACAACTCTCTTCGGCGTGCTGGGGCTGGTGCTGGCAGCAGTCGGGCTGTACGGAGTGATGGCCTACACGGTGGAACAGAGAACGAGTGAAATTGGGGTGCGGATGGCGCTGGGGGCGGACCGCGGAGATGTGGTAAGGATGGTGCTACGCGGCGCTTTATCACAAGTAGGCCTGGGGCTCGCGCTGGGCATTCCAGCGGCGATTGGGGCGGGAATCCTGATGACCAGTCAGCTGTTCGGAGTCAGGCCATGGGATCCCATCATGCTGACGCTGGCCACACTGCTGCTCGGCTTTGCAGCACTGCTGGCGTCGTTCATTCCGGCGCGGCGCGCGGCAGGAGTAGAGCCGATGGTGGCACTGCGGAACGAGTAATCAGAGACTACGGCCAGGGGTGACCTTGAGTCCGCATTCGCAACTGTTGCGAATGCCTGGAGTTTCTAAATAATCAGGGCGAAGCGGTTGATATTTCAACCAGAGAAGCTCCTTTGGATGCTGTGTTTTGGCTTTGTATCATATCAGGGCACGACTTTAGTCGGGCCATAAAGGACAGAAAGAGAATTGGGCTTCAGCCCCTGCCATGGCGCATGCTGCACGAAATGCTTGTGCGAAGACAATTCTGAGCCAAGAAGGAGCGCAGGGGCTAAAGAGTCTGTTTGAGAACTGCAAACTTCAGGATTCGTGGTGGGAGCCCCCGCATTTTATGCGGGGGAAGGAGCGCTTCAGCGCTCCGAGATAGTGTCTCGACTCGATATGCGCTTTAGCGCTGGCAATGCTGGGGCTGTGCTGTACGGGCTTTACAGGTTGCGGAAAACTCGCGTAATTCGCAAATTTGGATCTATCCACCCTCTCTGAAAAGTAGAAACTTCATGCATTCGCAACTGTTCCGAATGCGCCAAGGTACTCAATGAGTGCCTACTGGGGTATGAACCCCAAGGTCGCAATAGGAGTAGCTGCTCATTCCACCCTGTTTGCCGACGATATCAACTAATTGCCGTCAGGGCGATAAGCACCGAGAGGCAAGACGTGCTGTACCAGTTCATCGGTAAACTTCCGTTGCTCTTCGAAAAATGGAAAGTGGCCAGAGTTGTCAAACCAGATAAATTCCTTTTCCGGAGCTGTGATGGCTTGAAAATAATCCCAAATCAGGGAGGGACGACAGTAGGGGTCGCGTCGTCCTTCAAAAAAGACGATCGGTACGTGAAAGTCAGGGCCCAGTTTAGTGAGATCAATCTGCGCCAGTTGGGGAAGAAAGATATCGCGTGAAAAGGACATGCCGCGGATGAAGTCGATGTCATCCGCCAAAGTGTATTCAGGAGTGGACACCAGGTCTGTGAGCAGCCTTCGGATGTCCGTGAACCCCACTCGGCTCTGCGGTCCGAGCAACTCTCCCTCCCAGTGTCTTGCCACCGATTCATCTGTGGGAAACACGTTTGGAGGATTAGGCGCGATACTCTCCAGGTCTCGAATCGCTTGCCCATTTTGAAGCGTGCGTGCTTGTTGCAGGGCGTCCTTGTACGCGAGTGTGTCGTTCTGCTCAGTATTCACGAATTGGCCGACCCCGACGTACGCGTAAATGAGGTTTGGGTGTTCGTGGGCTAACCAGAGGCCGAGTGAACTTCCCCATGAGTGGCCGATAACAAATATCTTCTTCCTTTGAAAACGCTGACGAAGATAGTTCGCCACATCAAGCGTATCCTGCTTCATTTGAGGCACATTCATGGTTCTGCGCTGAATCTCTCTATCATTGGAGGCGTAGGTCTTTCCCGCTCCCCGTTGGTCCCATTGCACTACGGTGAAGTGACTCTCCCATGAACCCTGAAACGATCCCGACAGCGGAATGAAAGCAATGCCAGGTCCACCGTGGATAAAGAGAAGAATGGGGTTGTTCACGTCCTGGCCACGCACTTCGATCCACTGATCGATGCCGCCGATTCGCACGGCTTCCAGACTGTTGATGCCCTTGGGTGAATGAATCGCCCGTCCTTCAGCCACTTTGTGTTGCAAATATTTTCTATACAACAGGGCAAACGAGAGTACGGCAACGATCAGGCAGGCGATTGATATCGCGCCATACTTAACGATTTTTAAAAGCTTCCTGATCACAAGTGATTACGCCGGGAACGTTTCTCTTGTTGATACGGATAGACACGTACGTTTGTTCCTCGGTTACATCGCGAGTGTTCGGCGACGTCTCACGCATGATAACGTCCTTTGTCGCCAAAAACAGTGGTTCTGCCTGCCGAGGGAGTTCGCTTTCGCATTCTTTGTATTTCGCACACTGGGATGTCCTTGCCGCAACATTGGGAGGCGGTGGAAGGAGCCGCTTCCTATGCCTCCCCAGAAAAAGACACGTGTACTTGCCAGTCGCTGTGCCGGCGTCACCATCCCTGAACTTGAACAATCGAAGGCGGCCGTGCTCAGTACACTGGCGTCTGCACATTCCCGCCGGAGCTACAAGCACGCCATCGAGAAGTTCATCGACTGGTATTGCTCCGAGCCTCGACTGGGCTTCAATCGGTCCGTCGTGTTGCGATATCGCGCTTTCCTTGAGGGTCTTACTCTTCAGCAGCTACGGTCAATCTTCATCTTTCCGCGATCCGACGTCTGGCAGATGAGGCTGCGGAGAGCGGCTGGTTAAGCCCCGAGTTGGCAATCGGAATTCGCAGGGTCAAGGGAGTCAAGCGGCTTGGGCGGAGGATCGGCAATTGGCTCACTGGCGACCAGGCGCAAGAGCTTATTGAATGCGATTTCTCAACGCACCCTTCGCGGGAGAAGAGATGCTGCGATGATCGGACTGCTACTCGGATGCGGTTTGCGACGTTCCGAAACCGTGAACTTGAGATTGGATCAGCTGCAATCGCGGCAGAACCACTGGGTGATCGTCGATATGCTTGGGAAGGGAGGAAGACTGCGAACGGTTCCTGTGCCGATCTGGTGTAAATCTTTGATTGATGCTTGGCTCCGTGGCTCGCGAGTGACGGAAGGTAAGGTGTTCCGGCGAGTTTCGAAGAACGGCATTCGACAGGATGATGGAGTGAAAACCGACGTAGTCTGGTACGCCGTGAAGCGATATGCCAAGAGAATCGGCCTTGACCATCTTGCTCCCCACGATCTTCGTCGCACATGCGCCCGCCTCTGCCATGAGGCCGGAGGTGAGCTCGAACAGATTCAGTTTCTACTGGGTCACGCATCCGTGCAAACCACCGAGCGGTACATCGGGTGCAAGCAAAATCTTAAAGAGGCTGTAAATGATCGGTTTCAAATCTCACTCGGGCGACACGCAAAGCTCAAGGCCAAAGAAGGCCCATGATAATCCGGTTTATCGTTCACCATATGGGCGGCGAGCCGCATCAGTTTTTTTCGCCACTTGTCCGAGAAGCCTACTCGGCCAAGCGACGAAAACGCGTTTCTTGACACCAAATCGATCTGGCTACACTTTCCAAAGTTTCTGTGACGACAAGAGTGCAAGTCTGTTTTGCTTGGCTGACAGAGTTAGGAGCAAATCAAGCGATCACGGCTGTCTAGTAGAATTGTGGGCGAACTATGACGGCCAGTGAACATTTCGTATCCGAGCCTTTTGCTTTGCCGGAATACGAACTCGCACAGTTCGAATTCCTGAATCTGGCCGTCAAGGGGCTGATGAAGACTAAGAATCCCATCTACGCGCAGATACAGGAAGCCGAGCCGATGGAGAGTATGCCGATCACCCAGAACACCATGCCCTCGGGCGAGGTCGTGGCGACTGCGCCCCTGATGATGGTGACCAAAGTCGTCGTCAAACTCGATGACATCCGGATGCGAAACCTTGATTATCTTGCGGAACAAGTAGATTCGGTCGCGGAAGAAAGAGTGGCGCAGTTCATGCGGCATTTCTATGACACACTCGCACGAACTTGCGAAGGCGCAGGAACAGCAACGAACATGAACGGCGCGCCATTCACATTCGAAGCCTACCTAAACAGCTTTTCGAAGATTGACCTCCGTTTTCGGAAAGATGGGACGCCGATTCTGCCGCAATTGATTGCCAGCCCCGAAATGGTCAAGGCAATCTCCGTGCTACCTCCGTGGACAGTGGCAGAGCAGAAGCAGTGGGATGACATGATCGACGGGAAACGTCGGGAGTTTTTTGCTAACCGACGCCATCGCAAGCTATGTTAATTCGCTAAACGAGCGTGAGTTCGATGCGCCGTTCATGGCGCTCCTGCGTTTGCAAGGCTTTATGGACATCCACTTTCTGCATGGATCGTTCGAATTCGGCAAGGACTTCATCGCCAAAGGCATCCACGAAGGCAACCAAACCAGTTCCTTTTCCAGACCAAGGCAGGCGACATCAAGCTGACGGAGTGGAGCGCCTTGCGCGGCCAGATTGACATGTTGCGCACGGATTCTCTCGCCCATCCCAATTTTGACAAGAATCTTCCGCGCCAGGCGGTTTTCGTGGTCACAGGAAGGCTCGTCGGTGGCGCGCCTTTGGCTGCACAACAATACGCAGAGCATCTCAAGACACTAGGCGAGATTCAGTTCACTACATGGGATCGGATTCTCTGATCGACATGCTCGCCCGTGATCCAGTGTGCTTAAGCGGCTCCTCGCTGGAATTGCTCCAGATTTTAGGGTCACAGCATGATCAGCTGAACTTCACCATTTTAGAAAAATACTCGCGGGCGTGGATACGCGCAGCATGGAATACTCCAAACTTGCGGGATTCACTTGAAGCTGCGGTCATAGCAAGCCATTGCCGACGGTCGAACCGAATCGACCTGGCCTGCTACATCGCTCTCATGCTGCTGCGCTCGACTTTTGCAACGATACATGGTCAAAAGCCAGTGCCCGAGACAGCGGCTGTGGCATTGGCTACCGCGAAGGCCCAACTCCGCCACTACGGGCTGGAGCTATGGAGCAGATGCGAGGGCAATTTCTTAGAACCTGATGCAATCCTGTGGACCGACGGGTCGGGGTTTCCATTCGTCACCTATCCGATTCGTTGCATGCGGATGCTGGAGCTTCTGGGTATGGTCGGGCTTCTGGAGCGAGAGATCGACCCGGATAATCAGGTTTCGTCGAAGGTAGCGGTATACCTAGAGCGGTTCATCGAGGTCAATGTGGGAACCACTCATCTCCCTTCGGATCGATGGGCCGTTTCATTTGTCCCACCCACCCTGTTGCTGGCTGCTTCCGGGAAGATGGCCGCAGTGGAGCACCTCCTCATCGCCAGCACCAAATGGATCGCAGATTGTTACGACGAGGGCAGTTTCGGCTTGGCGCATGTTCACGCCGCACCCGCTGAGGAAACGGCTTATTTCTTAGGGTCTCCGTTCGATTTCATTGAGTTGAGGGATAGGAGCGAAAGCCTCGCAGCGTCAACAATCCTTGACTTGGCTTGTGTCCTGGAATTGGAAGAGTTGTACAACACTGCGCGCAACGAGTTCTTAGCCGTCGACATTGTGCTGCCCGTGATCGAGACCGGAGACGACCAGAGTCAATACTGCCTGCACTCCGGAAGCCATACCTACGAACCCAATATGCCTTACGAAGAGCATTGGAAACCCATCGAAGGGTGGAGAAATGCTCCTCATCATGACCGAGGCGTAGACGTTCGCTATCCCGAGTCGATTGGTACAGCCTGGGATCAACTTGCAATGAGTTGCGTTCTGAGAGATAGGTTTTTTGTGAAGAGTTGGAGACGCCTTCTCTGTAAGCCGGTTTAAGCCTTCCCGACTTCCTGGTCGGATTGTTCGCAAATCACTCTTCATAGTTGGCTCGTGTTGACCAATAAACTTGGCTCAATTGCTCAATTGGCCGAAAAGCCGAAAAACCGGGTTTCTGGAGAACTGAAGCTGAAATCACCTCGCTCGCCGTCACGTTGACGACAAGCCGACAATACGGCCAGTTGAATCTAAACATGTCTCGAGCCTCTTTATCGTGGCCGTGTCAGTTGGGTAGTTATTTCCGTCTATCACGGGTCTCTGGATCTCTAGTTGTCACGGACCTCTGTCACCGATCTCATGATTGGACGCGTGTTGCGGATGACGGAAATTCAGATCAGCGAATTCCAGCATGGCGTGGACATCAGCTGCGGGGGGCTGAAACTGACCGAGGACCAGTACCGCAAACGGCGTGTCCGATTATAGGTTTAATAGGGAGTCGCCGTTACAATGGCATTCGCACTCTGTAAGCCGATGTTCCATGTCCTGAGATTCGATTGATCTGTAGCCGGGGAAGAAAACCATTCAGCCATGCCGATTCCGATTTCCTCGTTGTTTCCAATTCCGACGAACGATGATGACTTTGAGGATCTCTGCCTCGATCTACTGCGGCTATATTGGGCGCTTCCAAGCTTAGAGAGGTACGGGACCAAGGGGCAGAAACAAGACGGCGTTGACATCCTTGATCTTGGAGGAACCACGCCTTTGCACGCGGGCCAGTGCAAATTGAAGGAGTACCACAAATACCTGACGCCCGGCGATATCGATGAAGAAGTCACTAAAGCGTTACGCTTCACGCCCCCGATTGGAAAATACGCGATACTCACCACGGCAAAGCTCTCCAAACAAGCCCAGGACAAGATTCTCGAGATAAACACACGTCATCGACAGAATGGCAAATTTCCCGTTGAACTCTACCCGTGGGGTATGCTTTGCGGCCTGCTTCAAGAGTATGACCATGTTCGCGAGAAATTCTATGAACGCGCAGTTATCAATACCGCGAGCCGCATAGGCTCTACATCGCCGACTGTTCAGGCAATCATCCAGCAGGCATCTACGATCACACTCATAGTCGACCTGACGGCTGACATAGACGAGGCTCGAGATGCAATCCAGAGGCGGGACTTCCAGGTCGGTCTACTGCTCCTTAATAGAATTCTGCAGCGAAATCCACCCGATACGATCAGCGTACACGACCGCTTCAGAATCAGCTCGCACCTCGGCTTTGCGGAAATTGGCCTCAATCACCCAAAGATCGCCGGAGACCATTTTCTTCACTCTTATTCGTTCAAGAAAAATGACGCGACAGCACAAATAAACGAGGTGTTTGGGCACGTCCTAAAGGGTAGTCACGAAATAGCCTACGAAGAGGCAACGGCACTGCGTGAACTCTATCCGACATCCGCGCGACTCGCGAGTTGTTGGGTCAATTCTGCTCCAGCGACTATCACTATCGGTGACATCGAAAAACAATTGTGTGATGCGTTGCAGGCAGATGGCGACGTCGCCTTAGCGATGGCTAAACGGGCGCTGATGGAACTCGAAAATGAGAAAGCACTCCATCATGCGGAGGCTGCTGCAAAAGCCCTTCCACAATCGCCATATCCGGCCTTGATGATAGCGCGCGCCAACATGGGCCTTATCATGCACCGCTTCCTGCGGATGGAACAGCCAAGTCCAGATCGGTCAGAGGTAGAGGCCCGCATCGAGGAGTGGATCACTACCGCAATATCCCTTGCTGAAAAGGAGACGAACCCTTATGCGCAATCTGAGGCCATCTCTCTCAGGGCCAGCCTCAGAATCAACCAGAAGAGACCTTTCGAGGCAGAGGCTGATGCGGAAGAAGCTCTAAGGCTAGATCCTGACAACCACGAGCCTTTGATGCCCTTGTCGCTCTTGATGGAGATGACAAAACGAGTTGAGGAAGGCGTTGCGCTCCTTCAAAGGGTCTATCGCAAGAACCCTCGACCAGAAGTTTCCTTCATGCTGGCCAAGTCTTTATTGCAACGAAAGGCTAAAGATGACGTCCAGACGGCTCTCTCTTTGCTCTCATCCATCGATCTATCCCTTTTGCGACCGGAACTGCGCACAACCGTTGTTACGGTGACGGTAGACGTGCTCATTCGAGAGACAACGCCGCAGCAAGCAAAGGACTATCTGAACTCGGTCACAACGGCGATACCCTCAGTGCTTACGGTCGTAACGCTGGGACGTATCGCGCAATCTGAAGGCAACGCGGATCTCGCTCTGCAATATGCCAGGAAGGCAAAATCCGAGATTCAACCAGATACTCGCCCAGAGATTACGGGTTTGATCGCGAGCCTCTTGAAAAGCCTGAAGCAATATGAGGAAGCCCTGCCGCTACTCCAGCAACTATTCCGCTTAAATTTTGAAGGCTTCGAATGGGGACATCTACTAGATTGCGCTGCCAGACTGCACCGCGACGATGTCGTCATGGAAACATGCGATGAACTGAAACGTCGCGGGCAGGACCCCTGGGAGGTCGTTACCTTCGAGGTTCAATACGTTCAAAAGTATTCGCGCGAAAAAGCCGTACTGCGACTCAATGAATTTTTGTCCAAGAATCCAGGGCACAAACTTGCGATCCTGACTCGCTCCTTGCTCGGCATGCAGTCACAACAGCCAGAGCTCGTTGAACCCGATCTGGACACGCTCCTTCCCGTTGAGGAGCTGCCACTTGACTACATCTTTCCGATGGTTCTGGTTCTCCGGTTCAGTGGGGCCGGAGAACGCACAGTAGATTACGCATACCGATTTCTGCGCCTGCACTTCACGGAAATTGAAGCGCACAAAGCAATGATGATGAGCATGATGCCGGGCGATCCCAACATCGGGATTCCTGCGACTCTAGATTTCGTCGAGGGTAACTCTGCCGTTGCCGTTTATGACGACCTGACGGGCAACATCCGCTGGTTTGTCCTTGAGGATACTGATGCTGCCAGTTCAGCGTTTGAGGAAATTTCGGACAAGAGTGGTCTAGCTTTAGCCTTAAAAGGCAAGCGCGTAGGTGAATCCGTCATTCTAGCGGAAGGCACCATCCAAAACCGAACCGGAACCATCCGCCAGATTTTGTCGAAGTATGTTCGGCGCTCCCAAGATTCTACCGCAGAGTTGCAGGTCAGATTCCCTGACCAAAAACTCCTTGAGTCGATGCGAATCGGGACCACGAAAGAGGATACCGAAAAGGCACTTCGGACGATTCTCGATTCCGTCAAGCAACGTGAAGCCACCATCACCAGAGTCCGTCAGATATACGACGAGCTACCGATGTCCCTTCATTTGCTCGGCGAGCGCTTTAACGAAAATGCCTACATTGCGCTAGCCATGCTGGCTCAAGAAGATGGCCAATCCGTGAAATGTGCCTTTGGAACGTCGGAGGAGCGCAGTGAAGCGGATTTCGCCGTGCAAACTGCCTCCAGCATCGTCGTAGACATAACGGCAGTTGCTACGATACGTCTTTTGAACCTCGAAGACTTTTTACTCAGCCCCCAAAGATTTCGCTTCCGAATGACTGAGGGGACCTTTAACGAGCTGCAAGAAACCCTCTTGGGTGATTTGTTCTCCGCCGGCACCAGTGCGACGATCAGCTACAAGCACGGCGTGCCGTCCTTCGTGGAACAGACGGCCCAGGAGAAGGCAGAACGCCGAACTCGGGAGCAGGCATTCCTCGATAGACTTAAAGCTTCCGTCGACATTGTCTCTACGATGCAGCTTTCTACCATCGGGCCTGAGCGTCGTGAACCTCTGGAACAGATGTTTGGGCAGTACGGAGCGGAAACCATGATGCTGGCTGCCGAGCCAGACACTGTGCTGTGGACAGACGACCTCATCCAGGGGCAGCTTGCCAAGAACGAGTTTGGCGTGAAACGCGCATGGACCGAAGTGCTCGTGGAATTGGCTACAGCTTCGGGCGAGGTGCCGAAAGATGAACGAGACCGCGTGATAGCGGGCTTAATCGGTATGGATTACTCTGCTACTCACTTCGACACCGCCGCCCTCTTCAAGGCAATAGAGATTACCAACCAGACTCCCTGGCGCAGCCCGCTGAAGCAGTTCGTCAGAGTTTTCGACAAGCCAACCGGGAATTTCCAGACTCTCTTTGCTATCCTCGTTGAAACCATCTCGCGCCTATACCGGGAAGACCACTTGGCAGAGACGAAGTGCAGAGTCGTAACCGCTTTTCTCGACGCCCTATGGAAAAACCCGCACTTGCGCCGGCATGTTCTACAGATACGCCGGATCAGCGCGAACATCTTTGGGCTCAATTTCGTTGGGAAACAGCAGTTCGAGGCATGCTTCGACAGTTGGCATCGAGCAAAATCAGAAGGATTGATCATACCTGGACACTGAGTGTCCGCCGCCACAACCGTGATAGAAAGAACAGCAGTCGCGCTCAGTCGCTCAGTTGTCAAAGAAGGGCTCAAACAGCCAGGGCCAAATAGTTCGCCGGGAAGCCCCTACCCGGGTATCGCAGAGCAACGTAGTAAACGTCCCGTCACCAAGTTTTTCGCGCTGAAGGCGCACCTATCGTCACAATAGGGAGCGACGGGAAGAGCTCATCGACGCGTAATAAGCAGCTGGTGCTAAATGTATTCCGTGCCTCCGCAGGTTTGCCGCCGCAGCGCTCCACCTTCCGAGTGGCGACAGGTTCACAAAGGGAGATAAAATCGGTGGGAACAATCACCTTGGTCATACCGGAGCGCACTTGTGGCAGACGATTCATCCATTTGGGATAAGCTCACCCGATCTGTGGTCAACACTCCGGATGATGACGGGCCGCGCGTGGAGTTCGCGGCCGTCTTGGATGATCACGCTGAAGAGGGTGGTCAACCGTTTCGCGATCGCGCGACCTTCATTCGAACGCAAGTTAAGCTGGCGAATATCCATGCGGGGCATCCCGAGTGGCTCGCTATGAGCGCTCGGTCCAAGCTGTTGCTTCATCGATACGATCGGGGGTGGCTGCCTGAAGAGTTTCGCCGCTCGTGGATTACCGAACCGCGATACTTCAGAGGTTTTGTCGCTCACCTCACGTTGCACGCGTTTGCTCGCATTGAAATGTCGGCCACAGATTTCGACGCTGCACCGATTGAGCACCTTGACTTCATCAATCTCGATTCGCAACTCTACACCTTGAGATCTGTCCTTGAGTGGCTCGGTGCCATCGGCATTTTGCGGCGGCTGCGCTCGCTAGCATTCGACGCTCAAGAACTGACCGATGACGACGCAAAATATCTGACCCAGTTCGAGTTACCACGGCTGAGGTGGCTGTCTCTTACCGATAACAACATCGGTGAGAGTGGGGTTTCCGCGCTAATCGAGCATTTTCAGGATCTTCCGTTTGTTGATCTCACAGATAACCCCGGGGATCCCCATGACACGTTCGAGTTTGATCAGGGATTTGTGATTGCTCGCTACCCAGGCTGGGCAACAGAGAGCTGGCCAAGGGTATCATGGCTTAAGCCACGAGTTCTCGGGGGCAGGCTCTTGTATCCGAGTCGTTACCGGATGATTCAGCCGCGCATCGCCGGGTAGTTCCAAGAGACTAAAAGAAACTCCAAAATCCAAGCGCCGTTCCGTACAGTTCCTGCTCGGTATACGGAACCATTCGTACGCCGCGCATGGAGAATACAGTTTCGGCAAAGTCCGGTAAAAAAGACCCCAATGGCGCCCCAAGGACCAGGAGTCCACACATGTTGATGTTGGGTGGTCGGTTCGCAAGGGCAAATCCATTTGCGGCGGCCAAGGTGTTTGCTGCGACAGCTATACCGATGGGAACCCTCGCTTGTTCTGGAAGCGACCTGAAGTATAAGTACGAATCAAGATACTTCTTCCGCCACTCTCGGTCGACATCAGGATGATTGAGCGCTGCAGCACCCAGCACCCGTAGCTTTTCATCAACGTTCTTCAGGCCAACAACGCGGTCCTCGGAATCGACGATGAAGTGCTGCCTCGACTTCTTCAGCCCCCGAAGGAACGGCTTGGTCATCATCGCCCAAGAGTTGGGCTCTTTGGCAGTCTTCTCCTGACCGATCGCGCATACTACTTGATCGAATTCAGCAGAGCTGAATCCAACAGGTGAAGCAGAACGAGCGACCCATCGCGGTGCAATCTTGTCAAACTGAGATACGGATACCTCGACCTTGGTAGAAGACGGCGCAAGCAAGTGAGTAATCTTGACGTGTTCGCCAAATGTAGTGAGGTTGCTCCTGGGCGACAGATTGCCCCTAACGACATGATCGCCTCGAACGTTCACTCGTGTAATGGCCTGAGCGACCAAGCCGTCATTGCGGCGGCTCGCGACGAAGGCGTCATTAACGGATTCGTTTGCTAGCCAAACGACTTCGCACCCGTGACGCTGTGCGCTCTCGACGCACCAGGCTGCGGTCGAGGCGCCGCCATACACGCAGACCTTGGAGCCGGATGGGCATCGGTTCTCCAGTGCCGTAAGGAAGCCCTCGCCTGATGTCACACGCGGGTAAGCTACGGTGGTGCTCGTTCGGGTTTCGAATTCGGTCTGCAATACGGGGGCCACGGTAATCCGCCCCTTTGGGTGACGGGCAGGCCCAGGTCCACCGCAGATGTCGATGTACTCAGCCTTCACCTTCTGACCCGTGTCCAATTTCAGTTCGAAGTCCGAGCCGGCCTTGCGAATGCTAACGACTTTTCCGGGCAAGTGGGAGGCAGGATGGTTTGTCCCTAGAATATTCCACTGTTCGTCGTTTTTGTTTCCGAAGTCCGCGGAATCAAGAGGTATCGCGTCGAGCGGTTTGACCGTGTAGGGGCCGTAGCCGGGCAGGGACAGTAGGCAAGGCCATTGGCCCATGGGCATAGGCCGATAATTCAGCCACGGATCGGGGGAGCCGATGTGAAGAATGGTCAGTCCCTGAATCCTCGGAGCATTCATCTCAACCAATTGGAGGTGATTGAGAATAGCCGAGAATCCACAACCAATGATGACATAGTAAGTCTGGCCCGAATTGTACGTACTCAGTAGCGACAAGTTTTCCTCCGAACCGGCGCGTTCCCATCATATGGGCGATCTGTAAACTCCGCCGTAAAAACGGTGTGATCGTCCGAATGAAAATGCTTGCCAACATCCGAGCCATGAAGCGCGAGGCCCTGCGTGACAATCTGTCACCAACAATTTTGACATCGTTCTCCATGCCCCGAGATACTTTGTGGCATTGAACGCACTCTTATGAGACGAGTCATCACCTAACGCGTTTTTCGTAACCGAAAGTCGGCTTCCGTCTACCGATGGACTCCAGTTCAAGTTGCCGTAACCGGCTTATCGGACAGGTGACACGGCAATCTGACTCTGGTTTGCCGACGAAATGATCCGCGATAATGTATTTTATCGAGTTTGTAGTCAACCGCTGAAACGACGCGAACTCCTCGGACCTTTTCCATTGCAGTCCGACCCTCTATGAGCGACTCGGCGATTTGCCGTGATCCCAGAACTCTCCAGTCCACATCGGCATTTCCGAGGACTGATCTTGCCCGCCGGACGGCGAACGGTTGATGCTGGGACATCGAGAGGCTGGACAAGCCAATCGAAGCCAACGCCGGATTCGTGGCCCATGACGAGCTGTTGCCTAAGTAGTAGTCGCCGAGTGGCCGACAAATTGTGAAGGTGCCGGTGCGAGTAAGTTGACAGTTGTCGAGTGACTTTAACCGCGAGAATCGTCGTGGTAAAATGCGACCCAAATTCTTAAGGAGGGCCAAACCATGCGGGTTCTGCTGTTGGCGCTCTTTGCCGTCCCTTTGCAGGCCCAACCATTCTTGTACAAGCAGTGTCAGGGCGAAATCATGAGTCTGGCCGTCAACCAGAATGAGGTTGTAGGTTCGCGCCTGCCCGACCTCCGTGGGCTCAACGGATCAGCGGCCTGTAAAGACACCGGTCGAAAGCTGCGCGCGCAATGGGAAGCCGAGGACCGCGCCCAATGGGAGCAATTATCAAATCGCGCCTGCTCCGCGAAGCTGGGGTGGGTTCCAATACGGGATGCCTATGGGAACATCTTGTGCACGGCTGGCGGCCCGCCTCCGATCTGTCCACGCACGGACCACTGGTATCGCGATCCCACCAAGGCGATCGGGGAATGGCAACAGGACAACCAGACGAAACGCCTTGAGCGGGAAGCGCAACTGGCTCAGGCCGTTTGCGGATGCTGGCTGTCCGAGGCAAAGGACAAAGCTGACCGCAGCGCAGCATTGAACTCCAGCTACGTTCCGGGCGAGGACCCCGGGGAGCCGGGAATGGTGGTTCCCTGCGCTGGCTCCTGCCCGATCCCGGGACACGACTGCGTCGGAGGCGTTTGCCGCCCACAGGGGACTTACGGGACCTTGTTGGCCGAGGGGAAGAGGAAAGCAGCGGAGCTGGCTTTGGATACGGGGAAAGACTCGGCTGCCAACCTCCCCAAAATAGTTGCCACGCCAGAAAATGCCGGCGAATTGGCCCTGGAAATGGCCAAAGGGATCGGAGAAGATGCGGTAATCAAATCGATAGGCGTTGTGAGCGAGAGTCTCGAAACCGCCGTCGAAACCGCCAAGGAGACTCCTTGGGGGGCCGCTGCATCTCTCTTCGTCGCAACACCCGTGGGTCGTTACTCCGAAATCTACCAGGATCAGGTGAGAAAATTTCATGCCAGCCTGACCGAATTCCAGAGCGAAGTCAGCCTATACTATCGACGTCGTAAATACGCGGACGAAGAGCTGTTGATCCGGGCACAACTTCTGAAAGAACGAGCGGATCTGCAGGAACGGATAGCGGAGATGAACGAGGCGGCCCAGGGGGTAACCCGAGAGCGCGACTTAAGCAAATACGCATGCTACGACGTATTTGAGTTTCAGAACAGCCTGCTGAACACCTCCTTCGCCAGAATGCTGGGAGCGACTGCTTTGGCGCCCGTGGTTCCGGAGAGTGGCAAATAGCCGCCTCGCGCAGGCTTATTCGGATTAGAGTAACAGAGATTTTATGCGCACCATTGCGTTACTGCTGTTGATGCTGCCTCCGGCTTTCGCTTTCGCGCAGACCGACGCGGAGAAGTTTGCGGAGGGCCGGATCGCGCTTGACAAGCACAATGACTGCCCCGCTGCGAAGGAAGCGCTGGAATCCGTGTCTGAGAAAAGCCGCTCGGAGCCCCTCTGGCTGTTCTACGCAGCAAAGACCTACGAGTGCCTGAACCAGCCGGATAAGGCCTTACCTCTTTACGAAAAATACAACCAACTCATGCCGGGGCAGACCACAATCATCGACAAGATTGGTGAGCTGCGGTATCAAGCCGGCAAGCTGGAAAGGCAGAAAGAAGCCGAGGAGGCGCGCCAAAGAAAATCAGAAAAGGATAATCAGGAGCGGCTACGATTGCAGAGCGAGGCTAAGGCGAATCTCGAGTCGACTCTTGCAACCTTGGCTAGCGCGATTACAAGGCGCAGCCCCTGGCAAGATAATCGCTGGCAAAACTCGATTGCGGTTGGCACGCCAAAATGCGATTTTGAGATTACATACATTTCTACCACCGGGTCGAGCGGAGACGTTGGTACAAAGTGGGAGTATCAGCAAGTGACGAAGCAAACCAGAAAGGCGACGTTAGATCTACGGCACATGAGCTCTGCAATCCTTTCAGCCCCCGGCGAAGGAGTCATCTACTCTATGTTTTTGGCGTCGGAGGGCGATGCGAAAGCGAATTTGGTGGAAAGTACTGACTCGAACGAGTGTATCCCGGCGCGACCCAACAACAAGAAACTCGTCGATTGGTGCAGCGAAGGTAACTCTCATTCAACTCATTCCGGGGCAGAGAAGTACTATTCCCTGCCCTTCGGCAAAGAAGTCCCCAGAGACGACTGGATTTTGCTTCAGCAGCTTTTCCAATCCGCGATTGGCGCGTGCCATCTTGCGAACGGGCTGGACTGGAATCCTCCTCCAAGACGATAGGGGCGTTGTCGACATCGCGCAGCCTTCGCCGGAATGTCTCAGGGGGACTGGATGGCGACTCTGGTGCCTGCTCCGGCTTAGTGCCACGGAGGTTCTAAGCACAGACTCGTGTTTGTGTTGTTGATCTCGACCGCTCCCCTTGCGCTCGCGCAGACCGACGCGGAGAAGTTTGCTGAGGGCCGGACTGCGCTCGACAAGTACAAGCACTGTCCGGCCGCGAGAGGGGCGCTGGAATCTGTCTCAGAGAAGGGCCGGTCAGAACCGCTCTGGCTGTTCTATGCCGCGAAGACATACGAGCGTCTGAACCAGCCTGATAAGGCCCCGCCTCTTTACGAAAAATACAACCAGCTCTTGCCAGGACAGACCCCGATCATCGATAGGATCCGCGATCTGCGATATCAAGTGAGCCGTCAGGAAAGGCAGAAAGAAGATGAGGAGGAGGCGCGTCAACGGAGGTTGGAGGAAAATGTGCTGGCTCTCAAGCGCAAGAGGCAAGAGGCCCAGAGTGTGCTCCCGATCTTCTCCGGGCACTGCAAGCCGAACCCCTTCTCAATGCATCGTGGACGAACGAGCGCGGCAGGCGATTTTCAATCAAATTGGCACAAGAGCCGTCCTGCCAGCTTGGGCTTACACTCACCTGGAATGACCCAGATAAATACGATGACGCTAATGCCAAATGGGAGACAGTCTACATACTCGGTTCGACAAGGAAGCTCTTCCTGGACCTTACAAAGATCGCTAAAGTGAATCCCAGCAAACCCGGCAGTCCCGATCATCCTTCCTTAGAATTCTCGAGCTCCCTCAGCACCTCCGGTTTCCTCGACCTCAACGCGGCCCTCTAGAAAGTGTCGTCGCGCGCCGAGCATTGGGGCAAATGCCGCCCCTTTGTCATGCTGACTCCAACTGGATCACCATCCAAACGGAAGCTACCATTCGGCAAATAACGAACACGGCCAAACGGCCGGCGACGGTCCCAAGATCGACAGTCAGTTGACGATATCAGGCCATAAGCGGCCAATCGCTTCCCATTCTGAACGTGTGTTCGTGAGGGCCAAACTTCTGGACCAGCTTGCCCCGAAGCCGCACCAATCCTGCGCTCGCACCAATGAGCCTTGCTGAACTGGAACATGTTCTAGCTCGCGGGCTTGAAGGTAAGAAAATCCGGCTGAAGAATAATAAACTACGTCTCTGAGCCGCGCTGCATCGAGCGATTCACGATTCCATAAGTCAAAACGGATTGACCGGTTATCTTCGCCAACTCACTCATCGAGTTGGCCACTTAAATCGCCGAAGACGACTGAACCGGCTCTTCGTGCTCCGAAGCCATCCCCGACCGTATTGCCCATGCGCACGATAACGTCCTTGATCGCGCGGAAACACGAGGGCCACGGTCCGTACCAGGGCACCCGAGATTCTCAGTTGTTGGATTATCGCCGCTTGTTATCGCGCAGGGAGCGGGCGATGTATCAGGGACGCTTCCTTGGCGCGCGTGTATGGAAGGGGCAGGTGCCGGTCTCCGGCTCGTTATCGTCAGGAAGCGCATACTGCTTCCATTCGCGATTACCAAGGTTCCCGTAAAACCCTATGTCGGGATGCACTGTCATCCCGTCATAGGCCAGCATGCGCTTGTGAATCCGTTGCCGGACGGATGCTGCGATCGGCTGCGACGTCGCCGGATCGATGAAAAGAGACCGGGGCTGGAACACGAGCACCATGCCCGGCCCCAGATTTCTGCTGCGGCGGCGCTGGTAAGTGGGTGAAGCTCCGACCACAAACATCTCGCAACCCTCAAACTCGAATTCCCAAAGCGGATGATCGGGCGTCCTGTCTATGGCCGGCTCGCTGTCATGCTCGTGAAGGAACTGCAGCACCTGCCAAAAGCGCGCGACAAAGGACCTGTGGTCCGCTTATCGATGGATCGGGCTCGAAGAACGCGACCAGGCTCGATCGCTCATGCGGAGGAGTCTCGATAAGGCTGACAAACTGCCGCATGTCGGTCACAAATCCATCGAGCCGCCCTCCGCGATGCCCTCCGCAATAAACGTATAGAGCATTTCTCCGCGGGCCTCGCCACTTTGCCCGAAGAAACATGGATACTCCGGGGCGCGGAGCTGGCTTTGTACTGTTCATATGCATCCAGCTTCCAGCCATCTTCGACAGGAATTCCCAGCCTGCCTTGATCAAGAACGCGGCCCACCCAGTCTTGAGAAACAGCCGGGATCATGCCGTCCTCATCTGCCGGCGTCTTCTTCCCTCGCCTCGCTAAGCGGACCATGCGGCGAAAGCCTGCGATCTGCTGTTCGCCCCACGAGCCGTTGACTAGAGCGGGTTCGGCTCCGGCATCGCCCGTCTCGACGGTGTTGTCGCGGAATCTGGCCGTCCCAAATGAAATGTCCCACAAGGACAAGATGGTTCCGAAGTTGCAGCTGCGCCTCCCAGCGGCCTGCAGCGCATGATGCGTGCGATGGAACTGCGGGGAGACGAAGATATGTTCCCCGAGCCATCCATACCCGACCCGCGTGTTCGCATGGGACATGCTGCCGAGAAGGCGGAAGCAAAGAATAAGGAACGGAAACTGCATCGAGGGCGCCCCGATGGCCAGCCCCACCGCGATCAGCCACGCATAGGTGATGGCATCTTCCAGAACATGCGAGCGGTCGTCGGACCAGAAGGTCAACTGCTCCTCGGCATGATGCAGAGAGTGGATTCCATACCACCAGCCAATCCGGTGAGAGACCGGTGTCGCCAATAATCGGAGAGATCGAGAATGGCGAAGTTGGCGATGAAGATGGCGGCTGGCCACGAAGCAAGTATCGGGATCAGCGCCGGAAGCGACGGCGGGGAAATGCCGTGGGCACGCAGAAATCCATCCAGGCTCAGGCGCAACCAGTTGAATTCAAAGTAAGCGATGAGCGGAAACAGGACGATGCGCACGAAAAACGCATAGGTTACATCGGCGGCGATGGAGTTGCGTTTCGGCCAGCTGGTCAGCGGCCAAAATCGCTCCAGGGGCGTACAGATGAGAAAACTGATGGCCAGTTCGGTGACTCCGCATGCCGCAAAAAACACCCACAGGGAAGCAGCATGGCTGTATTGTCCGAGGCCAAGTCCTGCCAGAAGACGATTGAATGGAACCGAGCATGGAGTCAACGTTCGCCGCACTTAAAGGACTGGCATGAAGTATCCACATCCTGTCGTCCTCCACATTCGAAACTCTCAGTCGCAGCTATGCTGCAGCTAACAGCGGTGCATTTTCGACTTGCGTGCCTTGGTTACTCCAGAAATTGCGAACTACTGCGATCTGACTTGTTGGGCCTCAAGGTCGGCGCGGCATGTTGCCGGCTGCCACGGAGGTCAGATCTCTGTGGTTTGTCCTCTTCCTTGCCACGGTGACAGGTTCGGGGTCGACGTTCCAGATATTTGCAGGGAAGGCGGATATTTGTGCAGCGAACAAATTCAGAATATCCAGCAGTTGCCTCTACCAAGTATGCTAAAGGCTAAAAGGGGCGTAATCCGTGCATCGAAAACCCACTATGGCCGACGTTGCCCGTTTGGCTGGCGTGGGCACAATGACTGTTTCCCGTTTTCTCAGCGGAACAGTTCCAGTCGCCGAAGAAACTGCGCGCCGCGTACAAAACGCAATCGAACAACTGGCGCTATCGCCCTAATCAGCTGGCGCGGGCGTTTCGCGGCCAGCGAAGCCGCACCATCGGTCTCATCATCCCCTACCTCTACGACTCCTTCTTTGCTAACTGTGCTCATGCGGTTACTACCGTCGCCAAGGAACATGGCTATTCGGTAATCACGACGACTTCCAACGAGGATCCGGATATCGAATTTGCAGAAGTTGAGCAAATGCTGCAGCGCCATGTGGAGGGATTGATGGTGATCCCCTCCAGATTTCGCCAATCGCGCCTTACCCGGTCTTTATTTGGAAGGACTCCTGTCGTCGCCTTTGACCGTCCGGTTTCAGACCCGTCCGTCGATGTTGTACTGGTGGAAAATACCTCCGGGCTCTCGACGTATCGTGCAGCATCTTATTGAGCATGGACATAAGAGCATCAGCTTTATGGGACTTAGCCGAAGTCTCTATACCATCAATTCCCGCTACGTTGGTTATCATCGCGCCATGCACGAAGCCGGCTTACAGGAGGAGTCTTTTTCGGTTGCAATTCACGCGAGGATACCCGGCGCGCGGTGGAAGATCTGCTGAATTTGCAAAGATCGACCCACTGCCTTCTTTTCTTCGAATAACCTCGCGACTCGCTATGTCTTTGCGGCGCTGCTGCAGCCTCGGCGTCAAGGTTCCGGCAGACGTTGCCTTGGTGGGCTTCGACGACTTTCGAGCTAGCGGAGTTGACTTCTCCGCCACTTACGGTCGTACGCCAACCCGCCCAGGAAATGGGTCGGGTCGCGACCAGCCTGCTATTCGAGCGCATCGAACGGGCAGAATTACCGCAGACTGGAACACGGATCGCACTGCCAGTCGAAATCGTGTTACGCCGCTCCTGCGGATGCAAGCATCGAACCGCCGTACTGACGAATTAAGCTCTTTGCGTTGGGTCTGACAACGACTGGACGCGACTTTGGCCCTGAAGGCTACGGGCTTCAAAAGGGAGGACCGAGGTACGGGCTGAAGAGTTTGGGTGAGAACTGGAAAACCGGGGGCCTCGTGGTGGGAGCCCCCGTATTCCCGGGGTCCCCAGTAGCGAAGCTGCTGGGGTGGATTCATGCGGGGGGAAGGAGCGCTTCAGCGCTCCGGGAAAGATTCTCGACTTTGATCATGCGCTTTAGCGCCGGCAATGCCAGGGTTTCAGAGTCTGCGTGAGAACTGGGAACAGCCTCAACCAGGGCAGGGCGGGAGTTCCCCTCCCGCTTTTCCACATCATTATTTGCATAGGCCTCTGGACGGTAGTTCTCATCGCCTATAGCGTGATAGCAGCAAGACTTGGGCTGTGGTGGTACACCAGCAGCTTTGCTGCCCGCCACCAGGCAAGATGATCAAATAAATTGCTTGATCATCTTGAGCATCTTCGTGAAACAAAGGACTTATTTGATCACCTTGCCAAATTTGATCACCTTCGCAAATCGCTGCTGAGCGGGATCTTCCACTTACCCACGGACAGGAGTAAGTAAGAGTCCCCCGGCAACACCTCAAAAGCGCGGAACGTCGGCCAGGCGATTCACGTTTTGAAAAGGAACCATCCAGCCGGGATACTCGGGCGGCAGGGCGCTTACCTCGTCAAGTTGTTTCATCTCCCCTTGCCTCGAGCTGGACGTCGACAGCAGCCAGATTTTCCTGCAGTTGTTCGGCGCGTTTGGCGCCGATGATGACGGAGGTGACGAACGGCTTAACCAGCACCCAAGCCAGGGCGATCGTGGCAGCGCTGGTGTTGTGAGCCTTGGCGATGGGGCGCAGAACATCCAGGATGCGCCAGGTGCGCTCCTTGTCGACGATCGGGAAGTCGAAGGCAGAGCGCCGTGAGTCCTCGGGCTTCTGATTCTCGCGGGAATACTTGCCGGAGAGAAGACCCCCGGCGAGCGGGCTCCAGACGAGCAGACCCGTGCCCTGGTCCTTGAGCAACGGGACAATCTCCCGCTCGAGATCACGGCCGGCGATGGAGTAGTAGGCCTGCAGAGTGTCGAGCCTGGCCAGGTTTTTTGCCTCGGAAATACCCAGGGCCTTCATGAGCTGCCAGGCGTACCAATTGGAGCAACCGATATACCGTACCTTGCCTTGCGAAACGAGGGTGTCAAGCGCGCGGAGCGTCTCTTCCACTGGGGTAACAGAGTCGGCGGCATGGATTTGGTAAAGGTCGATGTAGTCTGTCTGCAGGCGCCTGAGCGACTGCTCGACTCCTTCCATAATGTGGCCGCGCGAGGCGCCCACATCGTTCCGGCCCGGGCCGGTGCGGCCATACACCTTGGTGGCAATCACGAGCTCTTTGCGAGCGATGCCCACGTTGCCGATGGCCTTCCCCAGGGTCTTTTCGGACTCGCCATTGGTGTAAACATCTGCGGTATCGACAAAGTTCACGCCCGCGTCAAAGGACTGCTTGAGGAGCTGGTCGGCCAGGTTTTGATCGACACCTGCGATGGGCTTCCACATACCTTCGCCGGTGGCGAAGGTCATGGTGCCAAGGCAGATCTCGGATACGAGGAGGCCGGTTGGGCCTAGAGTGTTGTATTTCATGGGAGCCTTTGCGGGATTGGGGTTGGGTCGTGCCGATATTTGGATGTGACTATGTGGGCTGACGATTCCTTCGTTTTCTCGTCACCCAGGTGGTCATGCAGCGATAATCCTGAACGATCGTGGTCTTCAAAGGGTCTACCAGCACCCCGTTCATCTCCTCGGTCAACCCCAGAAGCATCCCCTCATCCACCAGGAACCACTCCGAACCGTCGCCCACGATAAATACGTTGTCCCGCACTCGTTCGAAGTCCATTCCGATCCTTGAACCCAACCGGCAGAACAACATCCCACCCGGCCTCAAAACTCGCCAAAGCTCCGCTAACATCGCCCGGAAATGGCGATCGTCTCGGGCAAAGTGGAGCACTGAATTGCAGATCACTACATCGGCAAACCCGTCCGGGAACGGCATCCGCTCAATGGACCCCACCTGAAAGTTCTCCGCCGGCAATCGAGTATTGAGCGCCGCCGACAATTGGCGGACATGTTCCACGCCGTCAACATCCGCGTCGAGCGCGAATATCTCGCACCCCTCGCGCAGCAGGTAGACCAGATTGCGCCCGTACCCGCATCCGGCATCGAGCACACGCATGCCGGGCGCGATGTTTCCGCGCAGGATTTGATCGAACACATAGATGTCAATCTGCCCAAACTGTTCCTGAATACTTGGCATGATACTTAGCATCAGCGCGCAGTCCAGCCGCCGTCGATCACCAGCGTGTGGCCGGTGATGAGGGAGGCAGCTGGCGAAGCGAGAAAGACTACAGCGCCCGCCACCTCGATCGGTTCTCCGATGCGATGTAAAGCGGCGATGCGGTCAATGACGTCCCGACGAAACTCGGGGTCGGCAAGCGCGGGTTCGGTGCCCGGGGTATGGATGAACGTCGGCGCCACAGCGTTCACGTTGATGTTGTACTTACCCCACTCTACCGCCAGGCACTTGGTCAGATGGCTGATGGCCGCCTTGGTCATGCAGTAGACAGACTCGGTCGGCAATGCCGCGAAAGCTGCCTGGGAACTCATGTTGATGATGCATCCGCTGTTTTGTTGGATCATGACCCGCGCTGCGGCCTGACAGGCGAAAAATGTGCCTTTCAGGTTAATGGCGATGGTCTGATCGAAATCTTCTTCGGTGACCTTCTCCGCCAGGTTATCGGGCGCGATTCCGGCGTTGTTGACCAGAATGTCCAAACGGCCGAAGTTCTGAACCGTGCGATCGACGGCTTGGCGGATCTGCTCGGGACTGGTCATGTCCATCTGCAAGGGCAAAGGCCGCCCACGAGCAGCGATCTCGGCAGTTACACCGTTGTCGCTGGTTGCGTCACGTAAACCCAGCGCGACCTCCGCACCGGCCTCGGCGAGGGCCAGCGCGATGGCCCGGCCCAATCCTCTTGACGCTGCGGTAACCAGCGCGATCCTGCCTTGCACATCAAATCTGGGTAGAGCTTCCATTCGTCTTCCCCGGGTAAAGCTAAAGAATACTTCTGCTTAGCCGATCGGTTTTGGCACCGGCATGCAGCTGCGAAGATTAAACCACGCTACGCTTGCGATTAAACCGAGTTTAACGTCAGAGTGCGCGCCACCTCCGGAGGTAAAATGGTCTGAAGCGTCATTCAGCACGTTTTTGTCCAACAAAAGTTGCACTTGCCACTTGACTCTGTATCTTGCCAGGAGTGGTTTGCGTTTCAGGATAGGAGTGCCATGCGATCTATCAGGTGCTTGCTTTTTCAGGCTTCGGTGTGCGGGGCTTTGTTGCTGTCTCCTTTAGCAGCATTCTCCGGCAATACAAACAGCCATTCCAAATTTGTCGGCGTTTATATGTCCCAACCGCGCGACGGTGCGAAGTCGGGTGCGTTCATGAATCTGAGCCTGGGTCGGGATGGCACGGCAACAATCACGGAAGATCCGGGTGACGGCACGAAAACTCTCTTTGGTCATTGGGTCGACTCCGGCAGCCAGGTCACAGTCACTTTCGACGCAGAGGAGGGTAAGCCGGCGGAACCTGCGATGGCTTTTCAACCCGGCCACGATGGACTGCAGGCGGTTACCTGGAACCGCGCCACCTGGGGCAAAGAGAATCCTCCGCCAATGAAAAAGGGTGGGGCCAAGGTGAAAGACCTGTATTGGTTCACAACCAATCCATAGGTGCGTATTCCGCGTCACCCCTTTCCCTGGCGGTGGAAACTTCCCTGCCTAATACACTCCTTCGACCATCGCAACGACGACAAAACCCGACAAAATGCCTGCAACATCAGGAACATACTGACTGTCAGAGTGGTTGTTGGGATCCTGGTGGACACGAGCCGTAGCCAGCAAGGCGTACTAGGACAGGAAAGCCAAGCCAGCGCCGGATTTCTCAACCAGGTGCTCCGCGAGGGTAAAGATCAGGCGTTTGTCGTAAAGTTTGATACCAGCGTAGACACACTCCAAGGCTTGACGTCTTCGCGCAGCCAGCTCGCGGCTGCACTCGAACGGCTAACGATTCCCGATCAATATGCCACCCTCATCTACAGTGCGGTCCGGGACTCTGCAGAAAACGTAACCGCGAAGCAGCCTGGCCGGAAGGCTTTCATTCTGCTCACAGATGGCGTTGCGTATAAAGACCCTACGTCGATCGGGACCGCCATCGAGTTTGCACAACGCGCGGATACCATCCTCTACGCCATTCGCTTTTCTGATCCTGTTGGCATACGGGGCCCTATCAGAATGGCGGTCCGCGAAGCCGCGAAGGAGCGCGGTAAGCAGGAACTGAATCGGATGGCCAAGGAAACAGGTGGCGTCGTCTTTGAAGTCAAGAACGGGCAAACGCTCGAATCCATCTACGCGGAAATCGAAGACGTGCTTCGAAGTCAGTACAACATTGGCTACACGCCGGGGCGGCCCGCTGCCGATGGAAAATATCACAAGATCAAACTCGTAACCAAGGACAAGCATCTGATCGTCGATACCAGGGACGGATACTTTGCCAAGTGAAGATACAGCGGCGCCGAGATCGCCTTCGATGGAGATACAGAAGCGACCTATTCTGCTGATTGATGACGACCGGGACATGGCCGAAATGCTGGCCGAATACCTGGGGCCCGAGGGATACATTGTTCACTTGAGGTATACCGCGCAATCCGGGCTCGACCGGGCTAAGGAAGGGGGCCTGGTTTTGATCATTCTTGATGTAATGCTGCCAGATCAGGACGGGTTCAGCGTGTTACACGAGATCCGGCAACAGAGCCGGATCCCGGTGATTATGCTCACCACGAGAGCCGCGGTGCCCGATAAAGTGAGGGCTCTTGAAGCCGGCGCCGACGACTACATACCAAAGCCGTTCACCCCAATCGAGCTTCTGGCAGGAATTCGTAGTGTGCTGCGCCGCGGTCTTCCCTCTCGATTCGGAACTCCCTTTTTAGCCATTGATGACTTGATCCTCGACGCCGGGTCCCGAACCGTCCAGTGCGATGGACAACCGGTCGATTGCACGTCAGCGGAGTTCGATGTCTTGCAGGCACTCGCTTCCTCGGCCGGGCAGGTGGTGACCAGAGAACACCTCACGCGCATCGCGCTGGGACGCTCTACTCACGGCAATGACCGGGGAGTCGATAACCTGATCAGCGCGCTGCGCAAGAAGCTCGGACCGTCTCCCAACGGGCAGGAGCGCTTTCGGTCTATCCGCAACACGGGATATGTGTATCTGCTGGATGCTCCGTCGGCAGCACAAGAGCAGCGACCCTGAAGCTGTTGCGACGGCAGTCCACGGGATCCAACAGGCTGCGCTTAGAAGCCTGAGGATTGCCCTCCCTCTGTAGCATCCCAATAAATCTTGTTGAAACGCTTCGACTTCGAACTTCACTTATAAGGTAATCGAAGCGCTCGACTCTCAACCTGCGAACGAGACCCAGGAAATTCTCCCAGCGTCCTGGCAAGGTCCCAAAATGAAAAGCTGAAGAAAGGTTGAAGACATGATCACCCGCATCAGCGTATTCCTGTTCATCGCGGTGTTACCGGTTTATGCGGCAACCCCCGTCCTCACGCGGTCGTATGACAACAGCCGGGCGGGAGCGAATACAACGGAAAGTACATTCACTCCGCAACTCGTCGCAGCGAAAGGGCTGACGAAAGTAAAAAGCCTGACGATTCCGGACGACCCCAGGGTCGAGGCTCAACCTCTGTACGTGCCGGGGTTGGTCGTAAAAAAGGACAACAAGCCGCACAACGTGGTGTTCGTGGCCTCCATGGGCAATCACGTCTTTGCGTTCGACGCCGATGCGCCGCAAGGTCAGGATCTTCTCTGGACGTCTACATTACTAGGTAGTCCCTTCGTGCCGACTGTCAAGGACCCGGGCCCGAACCCGCATCGCCAAACCAACGTCGACCTTTATGGCATTAACATCCTGTGGGGCATTCTGAGCACGCCGGTGATCGATCTGGACGCCAAGAGAATGTATCTCGTGAATTGGACGGCCGGCAAATCGCCGATTCTGATGCTGCACCGCATAGATTTGACAAACGGCAAGGAGATCGGCAAGGGAAAGCTGCTGACAGGGTCATTGAATGACGCCAGCGGAAAGCCGGTGATCGACGCACGCGGAAGAGCAGTCCAGCTTAACGCGGATCAGAAGCAGAGAGCCGCGCTGCTTCTGTCTCCTCTTCGCGGCCAGCATAAGACGCTTTTTATTGGTATCACTGGAGGAGAAGTACCGGGCGATCCGCACGGATGGATGGTAGCGGTGGACGTCGACACTTTCAAGGAGACGGCGGCAGTTCCCACCACCCAGCAAGGATTTGGCGGAGGCATATGGCAGGGAGCGGGTGGACCTGCCGCCGATGACCAGGGGAACGTCTACGTCATGACCGGCAATGGAGGGTTCGACATCAAGAAGATGGCCGGGGACACCACGCCGGGGACGATCTCCGACTTCAACGGGACGACAGACTTTGCTGAAGCGTTCATCAGGTTCAAATATCAAAGGACCGGCGCCGGTACAGGGTCGCTTACGCTGGACGACTGGTACATCCCGTTCCAGGATTCAAAGCGATCGAATTCAGGCAATCCGGACTACCAGGATCAGGACCTCGGTTCCGGCTCGCCTATACTTCCGCCTGGAACCACGCTGGTGATGGGCGCCGGAAAAGACGGGATTCTTTATGTACTGGATCGCAACAATCTGGGGAAAAAGATCGACGATGTCGACCGCGTTGAAGCAGCCGCCTCTCTTCATTACCTTCGACGGCCTGGGCCTGCCCACGAACCCTCCGAACATAGATTTTCCGTTGGGTGGAGGCCCCGATCCGGGCGAAGGGCCTCCCAGAAAGACGCACCATCAGCACTCCTCGACCGTCTACTGGACCGGATCGGCGGGTTCATTCCTTTTTGACTGGGGCGAAAATGAATCGCTGCGCTCCTGGCAGGCAGATCCGGTTTCAGGCAAAGTCACCTTTATTGGCAAGAGCGGTGAGATCGCTTCGCGAGCCTCGGCTCTCGACCAGACCATCGGCGGGATGACAGGTGGAATGATTACCCTTAGCTCCAATGGCACTGCCAATGGAATCGTCTGGGGTCTGGCGCCGATCGACGGCAACGCGAACCAAAACGTAGTCCCCGGCATCGTGCGGGCCTACGACGCGACAGCTCTCGACCCTACTCCGAATGCGGACGGGACTCCCCGGCTGAAGTTGCTGTGGGACAGCACGATGGCAGGCAGCACATTCAACTTTAGTAAGTTCTGCCCGCCGATGGTGGCAGACGGCAAATTGTACATCGCCACTTATGACGGCCGCGTCGACGTGTACGCTCTGAAACCCTGATGCCCTAGTTCGTCCTGCTATCGAATACTGCCGAGCACGGGCGCCGTGGTTATCTTGGCTAACAGACTTTGTTTCCTAATCAGGCTCAGGCAAAGATCGTCGCTGCAAATTGCTTTGTGACGGCGGCGTGGATGAGCGAGGCGACCCGTTCGTAGACGGCCTGGTCTTTCCCCGCGGGATTCGGCAGATCGAGTTGGCGATCCAGCCGCAACGTCTTGGAAGCGGCAAAGGGAAATCTGTGAGCCACGGCGTCTCGCTGCTCGGTAGTCATGCAGTAGATGGCCTCGGCTTCGAGCGCCATCTCGACGGTCAAATTGCTGGACCGGTGCGGCTCGGGCGAGATTCCACGAGCGATGAGCGCGGCTTCCGCTTCCACAGTCATCGGCTGACCGATGCGGTGGTCAAGTCCGGCGCTGACAATGCGAATTCCCTTCTGCCCGAGCGAGGACACAGGGATACCAAGGCGTCTCGCGAATTCCGCGCGGCAGATCCACATAGCCATGGGCGAGCGGCTGGTGTTTCCACTGCAAACAAAAACAAACAAGCGCTGGCCCACATGAGGATGAACTGCCGGGGGGGCAGCCTTCAAAAAGGCCATGTAGGTGGTTAAGACCGTGACGACCAGGAGGATCCATCCCAGATGAATGGAGAAAACAAATTCGCAGAATGCCGCCAGTAGGGCTGCGGCCGGCAGCGTTATCGTCCACGCAATGGCCATCTGAGCCGCAAGCCCTCGGCGTAGCGCCTTATTTTTTGCGATCCCGGTGCCGAAGACTGCTCCGCCCAGAACATGGGACGACGCTACCGGAAAACTGAGTAAGGAAGCTGCTATCAGGATGAGGGACGTCGAGAGGTTTGCGGCCAGGCTTTCGTGAAGATCCATCTTCGTAATGCGATGCGCCACAGTCTCAGTGACTCGCCGTCCGCCGAACAAGCCTCCCAGTGCCATCACAGTGGTTACAGTGAAAAGCGCCAACCTGGACGTTGTCACCTCTCCGAAGCCTGAGGTTGCAGCCAGTGGAATCGCAAGAGCCCATATCTTGGCTGAGTCGTTGATCCCGCGGCAAAGAGCAACCAGCCCGCTGGAAATCCAATGGGTGCGGTTTAACGACGGCAGTGAATCCATCCATAGACGGCGAATGGGCACACGGAGCAACAGCACAAGCAGGATCGCCAGTATCGGGCTCGTGACCAAAGGCAAGACAAAGCCGCGCAACAAATGAAGATTGTTGCCTGGCTGCAGTCCTCCCCGAAGCCACACTACCCCCACGATGCCACCGAGGAGCGCATGTGTAGTGGAGATAGGCAGTCCCCGCCGGGTTGCAATTGCGATGCAGATAAACGCCGCCAGCGCGGTCGACAAAACGGGGGCGGGAGTTTCGAGGCCGCTGCTCTGAATGGCGTGGGTAAAGCGCATCGCTACGCCGCGTGCCAGCAGCCCGCTCAGCAACGAACCAGCCAGGGTCCAGCTTACCGTCCAATAGACCGCCTTTCGATAAAGAGTGACGCGGCCGCCGAGCAGGGTTGCGGTTGCACGGGAGAGATCGTTGGCCCCGTTGGCGAAGGCTACGCAGGAGATCAAGAGTAAAACCAGCAGCATACGCTGAACCTCAAAACGCCCGAGCGAACGTATCGAGTGGCGGGAGAGTCGTGATTGAGGGATTTGCAGTGACCCGGCGCGTGAACCGCGCCAGGTCACAAAAAGCAACTAGATGGTGACGTGAGTGCCATCGAATTTGGTGAAGGTCCAGCCTTTGAAAGGCTCGTTATAGAGATACTTCCCATCCTGGAGAATGGAGATGGCAATCTTTTCGCCCAACTTTATCGATTCGACGTGGTCAGAGCGCCAGTGAACTCCCGCGTGATTGCGGAACATGCCGACATTTCCCGCAATCTTGTTGGCCTCGGTTTTCACAGTTAATTTGTTAGCGTCGGGGCCGGTATAGGGAACCAGGCTGCTGCCATCGGGGCTGGCCTGAACTGGATTTTCGATAGGCATGTCTTCGTTGAAGAACGCTTTGATAATGGTGGCGCAGGCGCCTGCCACGGTTGCGTGTCCGGAACCGTAGGAAGGATGCTGTGGACTTCCTTCCGGGAAGGCCATGGGCAAAAACCAGGTAAGGTATTTGGCGTGGACTTGAGATGCCGCGGCTGAATTCAAAACATCCGCGTGTACGGGGTAATTCTTCAGACCCGATTTTGTGAAGTGTACCAGCCCACCATACGCTTCAGGTCGCAGGGTGCGATGTACAAACCACTTCTGAAACCACTGTGCTTTCAGCGCGCGGGTGGCTACTTCGGCGACCAAAGTCGCGACGTGAGGATTGCCGAAAGTTCCAAAGCCTGCCTCGGTGGCAGAACAGGGGTTTGGTGCCTGGTAGGGATTGTCCTTGTCGTAGGAATTGAACTTAAGACTATCCAGCAGATTGAGCGCGGCCATGAAATAGGCCTGGTAGAGTTCGTCCACGTGGACGAACGCCGAACCACATCGCCCATCGAAAAGGTAGCGTGGACCGATGTTAACGTTCGGACCAAAGAAGTTGCCGGCAGGTAACGGGCTCACCGTAGCCTGGCCATTCTGTACCGCCAGCCACAACGCAACATCGGTCATGTAGTCCAGATCCGGCTGGTAGGCGACATACTGCTGCGCAGGATTGCCCATCGGATCATTCACGGCAAGATCGCCGAAGTTTGCACTTTTCAGGAAGAATTGAGAGATATAAGGGCCTACCAGTTCGCCGGGAGTATCCCCGCGGAACAGGGTATGGGCAGTAACCTTACCGCCTGCACCCTTGGGGCCGGCGAAAGCAGAGAGATTGTTCAGATCCGCTATCGCCGCCGTGGTTAGCGGCTCCAGGCCATACATGCTGAAAGGTACGTCCCGGCAAAGGGCCATCCAGTAGAGTTCGACCATTTCGCCGGCCCTTACTGCGCTTGCAAGCTTCGGCGCGGGTGGAATGCTAAGGGCGTGCGAGTCAGCCCCAATGAGGTCAAATGCCAGCCCTGCCTGAGGATTGACCAGCTTGACTGCACCTCCAGCCGGTCCGCCGAGCGTGATGGCTTGAAAGTCGGCGGGCAGACCGGAGGTCACTGCTTTGGAAAGGGTGGCATACGCGGCGAGGTCCACTTCTCCGAAGCCGTCGTGAGGAAGGCCCTTCGAGTAGCTGCCGATTTTGTTGGGATACAGAGCTTCGTCGCCATTGTCATGGTGAGGTGGCAACGGAATGGACTTTTCAAATTTAGCGGCATCGCAACGAATTTGTTCGGCGGTGGCGGCTCTTGCGGCGGGAGTCTGCACTCCAAAAGGCGGTGGCGGCGTCGGAGGCGGCGGTGTCGGAAGTGAGGGCATATGATTTCCTCCAATTGTGAAGTAATTTTAGAAATCACTAGAGCAGTTTCGCAATGGGTGTAGACCGAAGCGACAGGCCTTTTCGTGGTTTTCTCCCAAGGAAAACCACACCTCTCGAACTTTTTCAGTCCGCAGTAATTGCGAAACTGCTCTAGATAGTGCACCTCACTTCGACAACGTTGCAGCAGAACGCCCCTTGCACAACTTTTCTGCAGCTAAGTCCTGGGGGTGGGAGACTTATCGAAGAAGTTACTCTGCTGTGTCAGTACTGATCCGGAAATTCAATTCAGATCAACGCCTGCCAAATTAAATGCTTCGCGGCGCCAGGTAAGAGACGCGGAGGGTATATGGCGTTTCTTTCTGAGCTGCCGGAGTGTTCGACGACTGCAGCAGAAACGTATAGAATCCCAGGTTCTTTGCCTGCAATTGCAGTGAGCCGCCCTGTTCCGTTCGATCGAAACTGCGTTGCGAAGCGACGGCCCCCGCGGGGTCGCGCACTTCGAGCTGGATGGATGTATTGTTCGCCCAGCCCGAAGGATTGAAGAGAAGTTTGGCCTCGATCGCGCTGTTTGTGTCCGCAAAAACACGGCACACCTGTACTTGCTTTGCATCGCTGGCCGCCGGGATATCCAGATCGGGCGCGCCATCATAATCCTGCGTGGTAACCACCGGTTTAGCGGCGAACGCCGTGACCGGCTGCGGCTGGGAATAGCAAACATAACCCAGTCCGTTGGTGCATTTGGGGATGGTAATGGTCACGTTGCTGTGCGCATCGGTGGAAACTGCCTCCTCGTGACCAGCGAAATCCTCCAGCCGCGTATGTGGCGGAAAACCGGTTTGCACCGTTATCGTGCGGGAAGTGTTGGAGTCTTTGTTCAGCCCTACCAGAAGATGCTTTGGCGCTGGACCGGTGCCCATCCGTTCAAACGCAAATACACCACCATCTTTCCATCGCTGCTGGGTGCCGCCATTGGCCAAATGTTCGTGGATCCAGATGAGCCGGTCAATGGGTTGTTTCAATCCAAAGCAGTTTTTGTCGGTGCTGTAGTCGCGATAAAAAACGCAGGGATAACCTTCCGAAGTGAGGATGTAGGCGTAGGCCAGCAACTTATTGCGAACGACAGGTCCGCCGAGTTGGCCGCGATCGGTGTCATGATTCTCGACGAAAGTCACCGCGCCAAGCGGGTCCACACCGGCCAAGCCGGCATGATCGAGCGAACCCATTTCCACGCTGTCAGGATTGTTACAAATGGATTGAAGTAAAAAATGCAAGGGGAAATCGAAGGATGCTGCGCGATGTTGCATGGTGTTGGCCCATTGCTCAATCTGGCCGATGCTGCCAGGAAATTCGCCCACCGCGAACTTTCCGGCCAGCGCGCCATGATTCAGCAACGGGAGCATGAAATCGGTCGATACTCCTTTGGTGTTGTCCAGCCGAAAACCCTGAACACCTAAGGAACGAGTCAGCCAGTCCCCTGCATTCAGAAGCCCGTCGAAACAGTGGTGCGGCGGCCGGCCGTTGATGGGCGCAAGATCGCGGCCAAAATCAAACTGATCGCTGAATACGCCGGGATCTTCGGGCACATGGGGATGGAAGTCTAGGGGACCTTTGGAAAAGCGGCCACCGTCAGGCTTGCCGGCTGCATCGACGTAGGTGAAGTTGAAATGACCGTCATCGCCATCGCGGTTGTTTTCGACGATGTCGGCATAGACATCGATTCCGTTCGCACGCATGACGGCGACGCAGAGCTCGAGCAACTCGCGGCTTCCGTACCGCGTGGGCACCGTGCCCTTCTGATTTTTCGCGCCGAGATCATAGTCGTCAAACACGTCATAGCCGTTTGAGAATCCACCTGAAGCCCCTTTCAGGGGACTGGGAATCCAAATTGCAGAGAATCCCGAGGTGCTCAGCGCCTTCGCCTGCGCGGCAAGGTGATCCCACCAGAACGGTATCGTCTTATCGCCATCGAGCGGCGAAGGCACCCCGGAAACGCGACCCGGAGCAAAGAAAAATCCCTCTAGAAGGACGCCCATCGCTTTCTCCTATTCGTGAATCGTTGTCGTCGGACATCAAGCTTTTTGGTTGCTAACAGCTTCCGCTAAAAGGTTAGGTCGATCGCGGGCAGTCGCCTTTAAAGGGCTCCACGCCCGCAATCGATCCCTTGCTGCCTCTCACGTCTGGTCAGCTCATCTCAATCACTTTTTCAGTGCTGCCAGCACGGCATTGCCGTTCGGGCTTCCCAGCCCACTGCAAGCATCCCAACCATCGGTAGCGTCGTAGCCGGGGTTGCCCCCTCCCCCTGGTCGGTTATTTCCGATCTTCACGTCGTTGAAAGCGCCCGCGCTGGAATAGAGCTGTGGGTTGATGAATCCCACACGTCCGGCGAGCTTTTGATTAATGCGCGTGATCAGCGCCGCCCAAAGAGGCGCGACCGCGCTGGTGCCGCCGACCACAGTGGAAGACCCGTCAACCAGAACGCTGTAACCGGAGCTGGGGTCACCGTTGCCAGTGACGTCAGGCACCCCCCTGCCGGCGGGACCACCGTTTACAGATTGAGGCAAGGTCACATTGGCTTGCCACGACGGAGGAGGAGTGTTGACATCACTGATGCCACCGCCGACCGCGCCGAAGCTGTCAACCTCCGGGTCAGTGTCGGCGAAACCCTGGTTCCACGCTGACTCTCCCTCCAATGTGTTTCCCGAAGTGTTAATACGTGTCGCGCCACAAGCAACAACTAAGGGACTGGAGGAAGGAAAGTCAACGTGTACCTGGCCATCCCATTCGTTGGGACCCATATCCGCCGCGCCGTTGTCGCCGGAGGCAACCAGGACAGTGATTCCCAGGTTCTGGGCATCTTCCAGAGTGCGGTTGACGTCATCGATGAATTGACCGGTCGCCTGGTCCTCAGAGCCTCCCCAACTGATGGAAATAACGGATGGGTTGTTCACCGTATCATGAACCGCATCGAGAATGGCGTCGCCGAAACTGGCTTCGGTCCCTGACGGCGCAAAGTAGACCACCAGGGTCGCCTTGGGCACCAGAGCTCCAATGATCTCGATATCCAGCCCCACTTCCAAATCAGCCCCGGACCCGGGCTGGTTGGTGCCGTGGTCGACCGCAACCGTTACCACCTTCGGGTTCGCCACGCCGAGGGAAGTGAAATATTTTTGCAAATCGGCCGGCTGAAACCCGCCTCCCAGTTCGATGATCCCGACCGTCTGTCCTGAACCATCCCCCTCTGGAAACCCGTACAGTTTGGCGACGGTCAGCGGCGAAAGGCCGGCAAATTGTGTCTCCGCGCCGGCCCGTGGCTTGAAGGTTCTGAAATGTGGTCTGGCAAAAGGTCGGTTGTCCAGTCCGAATACTCCAACCACGATTCCCTCAAGCGCCTTGGGCAGACCGACCGGGCCGGTACGGCCACGGTAGGTCATGTTCGCGTGCTCATAATGGCCGAGTTGTACGTCAAAGGCTGCTGAGAAAGCCTTCACGGTTCCTGACAGCTTGACGGTTCTTTTTGCAGCGTTTGCCTCCACAACCACCAGACCGTTGCGGGCCGCGAAGTCGGTCACTTTGGCTACGTCGTCTGCATCGGATCCATACGTTTCGCCTAATGCCTGGTAAGAAATGTGGCGGTCTGAGGCCGGTCTCTTCTTTGTCTTGCGGCGGAGTCGAACCGATACTTCCATACGTTCGTCTGGGTTGGCCGGTGCCATCAACCGCGCGCCGGCGACCGGTTTGCGGTCGCTTTTGGATAGAGCGATGTAGTTAGCTTTCATGGCCATCTGTGCGCACCTCCTTGTGCGTTGCTGTTACGGTTGCATTACACTGCGAAATGCCTGACCTCCAGGAAGAATCCGTTTCCGTTCTTGACCAGCGGTCCAGTCACGGTTACTTTTGGGGGCGGCGAATTCGTTTGCACCCTATTCAGAAGATCCTGATATGCGCTTTGTTCGTCAGCCAACACCGGCCAGTTCTGGCGTGTGGCGAAGTTCCATTGCACCTTATCGCTGGCCTGAAGCGGCGCCAGAGGCAACGGCGGCCTCTCGCCCGTACCCATGAGCGTAAGCCGGCCGCCGATCTCACTTACGATACCGTTAAGTGTCATCTCGATTCCGCGCAAGGTGTAGGACGCATTGGCTACACCGGCAAACTCCTTACGCCAAAGATCGAGGTCGGGCAGAGTATCGTCCTGGAGATGAACCTGAGCGGTGGAATCATGCCGGTCAGCAGAGTAACGCACCTCTTCTACACCAGACAACCGCTGCAGTGCGTCCTTAGCGCCGCCCCAACAGGCCTGGATGCCATAAGGGCAGGTAGGCGTGATCCCGATCGTGACCAGTGGGCGGCCGTTCTTTGCAAATGAAGCATCCTTCTCAATCGGACTTGGTTTGACCACATTGAACAGAGCCTTGCTGGTTGCGGGCGCGGCAACCTGCGGACCGGAAATTTGCACAATGGGCGCGACCGAGGGCACACCCTTGTCGTCGATGACAAAGAGCATGTAATGTCCCGGCGGACAAACGTTGGCATTCTTCGGCGTGGTCACCGTCAACTTTCCCGCGCCGGCGACAAAGGTCAGAAAATTCAGACGCTGGTTTTGATCGAAAGAGTGGGTGCCGGAAGCCAGCCGTATCCAGCTCACCTTCACGATCTTCTCCGCCGCCGGAACCTGCACCTCAAACGGCTGATCGTACGACACCGCTTTGGGAGCACCCTCGATGGTTGGGCGCGGGGTTCCGGTAAAGAGGTAAGGAGGGGAGAATAGTTGCGCGTTGATATGCGAGTCCTTCGATGGATTCGCTACGTTATTTGAAGGCGCATACTCCCCTCCGCCGGCGCTTAAGACTCTGCCATCCGGCAACAGGACTGCGGTTGAGTGATAGCACCGGTCGACCGCTTCGGCCGCCATCGTGCTCCACTTGCCGGTGGTTGGATTCCAGAGCTCGGCTTCGTGAACCGGCGCCTTGTTATCCAGATCGTTGAAGCCATTTCCACGGGTTCCTCCGGTGACGAACACCGAACCATCAGCCAGGATGGTGGCATTATGCTGACGCCGGGCGAACTGCATCGACCCCGTCATCTGCCAGGTGGGCGCCGGTGCGTTCAGATCGATGATTTCAACGATATTGGTTGGAGCCTGGGTCCCGCTATCGAGACCGCCGCCGATGAAGGCAACCTTGCCGGTGTCGTACATGACCGACGGAGCATAGTCGCGCAAGCCGGCTTGGCGGGTTGGGCCGGGAATCCAGTTGCCGCCGCCGCTGGTATCAAAGAAGAAGCTCTCCCCCAGGCCGCCGGACATAAAAACGCGCCCATCCGGCGCGACATGGAATCGCGGAAAGAGAGTGAGGGTGTCAAAGTCAGTCATGGATTCCCAGCCGGCTCCACGCCAAATCTGCGGAGTCGGATTGACTGCGCTGTCATTGTTCGGCGGCTGCAAAGGTCCGGTGGCGAAGGAGCCCGACAGTACCATGACGCCGCCATCCGGCAGTGTGAGCGCCGATGGATACCAGCGGCCTTCGTTCATCAAAGCGGCGGCCGTCCATTGATCTGCAACCGGATCGTAGATGCAACTTTGATTCAGACCCTGGCTATCAAAAATGTGTCCGCCCACAACCATCAGGCGACCGTCTGCCAGGAAGGTATGACCGGAACAGAAAAGGTTGACGGTGGTCTTTCCATCGGCAAGCACGGGTTGATTTTTGGTCTGCACGCTGGTATTGGTTGCCGGGTCCCAGACATAGGTCAGGGTCTCGTGCTCGTTGAGGGTAGAGAATTTCAATGACCCAGGTTCCTTGCGACGGCCCCAATAGAGAACCTTGCCGTTCGGCAACAGATGGGCGTGAATCGCTACATTCTTCAAATCGAAGGGAGCGGACCATTGTCCCATCGCGGCTGGACCTGAAGCTGAAACTGAAGCTGGAGCTGAAACTGAAGCTGACATCGGTTGTCCTCCTTTTAGCTGCGAATGAAAACAGGTTAACTGCAACAATCATGACTACCATTACCGCCGCCAGATACGGGGCCATGGTTCGAGGCTTTTCCTCGATGCTTCCTGGTACGAAAACGGTACTGGGCGAACAGAACGGCCACCGACACGCCGCAAAACGCTGCGATCGCAAGCTTCGAAAATAAGCTCGAAATACCAATGGCCGATAGCCACATCGCCACGCACAGCGGGCACTTCGGCAGAAACGTCAGGGCTACAATCGAAGCTCCTGACGTTCCCGCCGCCAACATTCGGTTCCTGTTGTTTTTGCCGGTCACCGGGTTCACCCGACTTTATTGCTTGACCAACATCGCCACCGAGATGTGTGGCCACTTGATCCCGATCAAGTCCAGGATCACTGTCTGTGTGTATTGGAGCTGCATGAACACATTGCCGGTTGAATCCTCTACCTTCTCAATCCAGAAGATTCCAAACATGGTCGTGGCTTTGGCCGGCAGTCAGCGGACTTTCCTGTTCCTCGCGGTTGTTGTAGGCTCCGCCGCGCGCCACCCCGAGAGCGGGGCGCGTTGCTGAGTTGATATATTACTCGCTCGAGGACTATAGTGAACGGGCGAACTTGCTCGTTACATTTCCAGGAAGTTTTTTCACTTAGGTCGAGTGCGTGGCGGCAACTTTTTGTTGGCTGACGCTGCTGCCGTCTCCACTTTTCAATTTGCGGAAGATGATCGTGGATAAGATGGTAAATCCGCCAAGCACGAGCAGCGCCTGGTGTATGCCGTGGATCATTTCTCCCCGGTTGGTGTGAACGCGAGCGGGAATGAAAAATGCGGTGGCAAGCCCAGCCGACGCAACCCCGAAACTTATGGACATCTGCTGCATGGTGCTGGCGATGGAACTCGCGTTGCTGGTCTGTTCTTCGCCGATGTCCGCATAGGTAAGGGTATTCATGCTGGTGTATTGCAGCGAACTGATGGTCCCATAGCAGAACGCCTGCAGCACGATTACCCAGACGGGCGTGCCCAGCCCGATGGTCGCGAAGAGGATGAGGAGAAGGCCGAGGATCACGGTGTTCGAAATCAGCACCCCACGGTAGCCGACCCGGGCCAGAATTTTGGGCATGAGGAACTTCGTGCTCATGGCCGCGATGGCCTGGGGCATGATCAGCAGGCCGGATTGGATGGCGCTAAATCCGAGGCCAACTTGGTAGAGGAGCGGCAAGAGGAATGGCACTCCGCCGATGCCGAGGCGGGTGAAGAAGCTACCGCTTACCGCCGCGCTGAAGGTGCGAATGCGAAATAGAGCTCAACTGCAGCAAAGGGAAAGCAGTTCGCTTCGCATGCAATCAGTAGCCGGCGAGCAGAACGAGCGAAATGGTCAATAGGCCCGAGAATTTCGCGCGCGCTGAGCGTATGTTCGCCGAATATCTCCAGCACATACGACAGCAGCGCGATTCCGGAACCGAAGAGGATGAGCCCGACAATATCGAGCGGGTGAGTTTGCTCTTCGCGATAGTCCGGTAGATGGAGATAGACCATCAGTAAACCGACAATGCCGATCGGAATATTCACGAAAAAGATGAATCGCCAAGTGAAGGTAGCCGACGATAAGGCCGCCGGCGATGGGTCCCAGCATCGGGCCGACCAGAGCCCGGAATGGCGACGAAGCTCATGGCCCGGATGAGTTCGGATTTGGCAAACGTTCGCACCAGGGTGAGCCGACCCACCGGCACCATCATGGCTCCGCCGCAGCCCTGCAGGATGCGGCAGGCGACCAGCAGATGAATGTTGGTCGATATGCCGCAGAGAAAAGACCCCAGGGTGAAGAGGCCGATCGCGGAGGCAAATACCCGCCGGGTTCCGAACCGATCCGCCATCCAGCCGCTGATCGGAATGAAAACCGCCAGGCTCAAGGTGTAGCTGGCCAGCACCGACTTCATGCTGAGCGGAGCCACATGGAGGGCCGCCGAGATGGCGGGCACCGCCGTGTTCAGAATCGTCGTGTCGAGCGACTCCATGAAGAACGCGACCGCCACCAGCCACGGTAGAAGACGCTTGCTTGCAGCTGCGGGCTGGGGCGGAAGCGACGGGGCGCTCGCGAGGCCGGTGGGGTTTAGGGGGCACATAAGCTTCTACGCATTCACTTTACTAGGCCCCACCTCACGCGCGCCCAGACTTAACCCATTCGATGTCGAACCGCCGCCCCCATTCCGTGCCCGTGCCAGATGCACTACCTTCCCTGCCGCTGGCACCTTTCCGTCATTGTTTATTAGCGAATTTTGAGTCATTGTGTATGGCACGGAAGATTCCGCGGTCAGCGATCCGAAAGTGATGCGTTCGTTTTTTCCAGTATTGGTATTCGCGGTGGCAGCCTCCGCTTGCGCCCAAACGGTGCCGCCGGCGGCCGGCGAACTCTCGCTTTCCGTGGAGTCGTTTGCCTCACCTTCTGCATCGCTTTTTCCGCAGGGTTTCACCCTGCCTGGAGACGGGTCGCAAGCACTGCTCGATTTCAAAGACTCCGAAATCAAGTTCAGTCTGCGCAGTTTGATGGATATCCTTCGCGACCACCAGCACGAAGGCTGGGTGCTGGCAGCCTACCCCGACCCGAACACGCGCCGCCCGCTCATTGGCGCAGGGTTCAGCCTGGATGTGCAGGCAACCGAACACCCCCAGCGCGATCCTCTGAATCCGCATCCTTTCGTTGAGCCTTCGTCGGCTCAGCTTTGGCAAGCCGCGGGATTGGCTCCGGAGCGGTTACAGCAAATCCTGGAGCAGTTTGACCGTGAGTCGACTCGATGGACGGCGAAACAGTATCACCGCAAGGTCATCAGGCACACACTGACGCCAGAGCTAACCGAAGAAGAGGCCACACGGCTGCTGCGTATCTCCGCCATACAGGCGGTCTACAATGCGAAGGCCTATTGCCTCGGAATTTGATCAGCTAACGGCATCGCAGCAGATGGCGGTAAGCCAGTTGGTCTTCCAGATGGGCACAAATCTGGAGGAGTTTGTCGAGTTTCTGGGTGCGTTAAACGATGAAAACGGGGCTCGCGAACTGCCGCGACTCGACGGCTATCTCGAAACGGAGCCGGAGCATTGGCAGACAGTGCAGCGCTCGCTGATCGACAGCCAATGGGCCAGACGATATACCGTCCGGGCCGCAACCGTCATCGCCATGTTCGATCCGGACTACAACCAGGCGCCCAGCGCAGCGGAACAGCGAGTGGAGGCGGTGCTTCGTCCCCCGGTAGAGTATCGGCCCAAAGGCCGGCCCACCGCCACGCTTCGGGTCGTGAGCTACAGCAAACGTTCCGCGAGGACGCACGGCAAAAAAGTGGTCCATCCCCAGACAAAACGAAAGCTGACCTAACCCTCACCACGGCAAAAAGCTGATCCGGTTGCGTGTTCGATGCAAAACATCGGACACTGGACAAGGAGGTTGGCTATGCAACGCGTCAAGCTTGGTAAGTCTGATTTGGACGTTCCGGTGATTTGCCTGGGAGGGAATGTCTACGGATGGACACTGTCGGAAGCGGATTCGTTCCGGCAACTGGATGCGGCGCTGGAGGCAGGGTTGAACTTTATCGATACCGCGGATGTTTACTCGCGCTGGGTGCCCGGACATACCGGCGGCGAGTCAGAGACGATTCTCGGCAAATGGCTGGCCAAGGGCAGCAAGCGCAGCAACGTAATCGTGGCAACCAAGCTCGGCATCGATATGGGCGACGGCAAAAAGGGGCTGAAGCCGGCATACATCGAGCAGGCGGTCGAGGCCTCACTGCGACGTTTGCAGACCGACTATATCGACCTTTACCAGGCGCACAAGGACGACGAGGAGACGCCGCTCGAAGAAACACTGGCCGCCTTCGATAAGCTGGTGATAGCAAGGCAAAGTGCGGCATATCGGCGCTTCGAACTACAGCGGCGCCCGGCTGGCCAAAGCGCTGAAGACCAGCAAAGATAATGGGCTGGTAAGTTACATCTCTCTGCAGCCGCAGTACAACATGGTCGCGCGAGAGGAGTTCGAGACCCACCTGCTGCCTGTAGTGCAGGAACATACCCTGGGCGTAATTCCCTACTACTCGCTGGCGGCGGGCTTTTTGACCGGCAAATATCGCAGCAAAGAAAGATGCCGATGGAAAAGCGCGAGGCGGGACGGTCGCGAAATATTTAAATGACTGGGGATTTCATGTGCTCGACGTCCTGGACGAGGTCGCGGGCGCGCTCCAGTCGACCCCGGCTAGGGTCGCGCTCGCGTGGTTGATGGTCCAACCCGGCGTGACCGCTCCCATTGCCAGCGCGACCAGCGACAAGCACCTGACAGACCTGATCGAGGCGACCAAATTGAAGCTGGATCACGCCTCGATTGAAAGGCTGAACGCGGTGAGCGCTCCCGCAGCGGCCGTCAAAGCATAGTTCCCTCGGCTAAGGCCGACTACATTGGATTCGTGGTCGGGAGCCCCCGCATTCATGCGGGGGAAGGAGCGCTTCAGCGCTCCGGGAAAAGGTCTCAACTTTGATCACGCGCTTTAGCGCTGGCAATGCCAGGACTATGAACGGGCTGAAAGCCCGTCCCCTGCACTCGTGGTCGGCCTCGGAGAGTGGCCCGCCGAGTTTTTCCGCAACCTGTAAAGCCGCTGAGGGGAAATGCCTTGCTCCCACATTTCCCCTCGTGTAACGCTCCAGCTACTCATTCCAATCCCAGGAGCCTTCTTGGCCAGCACTACCATGCTCGATCCGTTAGTTCCCCCGGCTCCCAGGTCCGCCAGCGGGGCTCTACAGATCGCAGCCGCCACCATCGGCAATGCGCTGGAGTGGTACGACATTCTGATCTACGGTTACCTGGCGACCACCATCGCCGGCGTCTTTTTTCCTAACTCCAACCCGGTGGTTTCCCTGCTGCTCACCTTCGGGTCGTTTGGCCTAGCCTATTTGGCCCGTCCCGTCGGAGCGGTTGTTCTCGGCGCCTATGCCGACCGCGCTGGCCGCAAAGCCTCGCTCGCGCTCTCCATTCGCCTGATGGTCATCGGCACCGCCGTACTGGCCTTTATACCGTCCTACGCCTCGATCGGGTTGATTGCTCCGATCGCCGTGTTCGCAGCGCGCCTGCTGCAGGGTTTCGCCGTGGCGGGAGAGTTCGGGAGCTCCACGGCCTTCATGATTGAGCATTCCGCCAAGCGCAAAGCCTTCTTCTCCAGCTGGCAGTTTGCCGGCCAGCACATGGCGAAACTGCTGGCTGCGCTCTTCGGCGTGGGTCTCATGACTGCGTTGAATGGCCATCAACTGCACAACTGGGGCTGGCGGATACCGTTCATTTTCGGCTTGTTGGTGGGACCGGTTGGTCTCTATATCCGTCGCAAAGTGGATGAGACTCCGGAGTTCATGCAAAGCACTCACGCCCGGACCCCGGTTCGCGAAGTGTTTGCGACCGAAAAGATGGGGCTGTTGCTGGGCGCCGGCCTGGTTGCCGTAGGCACCGCCGCCGCATATTTCTCCATTTACATGCCCACCTTCGCGACCACGCGATTACATTTACCACCCTCCGTCGGCTATATCGTAACCATCGTTCTTGCCGTGATCTCCATGGTGCTGTGCCCGGTTGCCGGAAACCTGGCGGACAAAATCGGCCATACCCGCATGATGCTGCCGGCGGCGATCCTGATGTTGCTGTCCTTCTACCCTTTGTTTCTCCTCATCACGTTCCACCCGGGATTGCCCACCTTGATGGGTGCACTCATATGGGACGCACTGCTGCAAGTCGCCTACCTTGGGGCTCTCCCGGCAGTGATGGCAAGTCTCTTTCCTGCCCGCACCCGGGTCACGGGGCTTTCGCTCAGCTATAACCTTGGCGTCGTTCTCTTCGGTGGATTCGCCCCGGCAATCTTCACCTGGCTGACCGATACGACGCACAACAACGCGTCGCCCAGCTTTTACCTGATGGCGACGGCGGTGGTCAGCATTCTGGCCGTGCTGGCCGTGCAGCGTCGCAGAGCGAACTAGGGCAGCGCGAAGGCAGGAACATAGTCCCCTTGTTTGGTACCCAGCTTGCCATACCCGCCGGCAGCCACAAGCCAGGGCTCAGCCATTTGTGCCGTCCTGTCTATTGGCTGGGTACTCACTGTCTAACAACGACATCAGGACGAGCGAGTGGTAGGTTCCATCTCGATAGATCGCGTCACGCATGATTCCCTCTTTTTGGAAACCGAATGCCTCATATACGTGCCGGGCACGGTGATTGTTCAGGAATACATCCAAAAACAACCGGTGCGCGCGATACTCACCGAATGCCCGGTCAGCCACCTCGGCCAGCAGCCTTCTTCCGATACGTTCATTGGGAGCGCCAACCACAATCCGCTTCAGCTCTATCGATCGGTGTTCTGAAAGCAATCCCCGGAGAATGGCGAAGGCATCGACTTGTCCTTGCTGATCTTCTGCAACGATGTAAGCGGCGTCGGGGTTGGCTAAAGTTTTTAGGTGCTCATCCTCCGGCCACGAACCAACCAGGGTGCGAAACTGGGGCAATCTCTCCAGCGCACAAATCCGGGGGATATCGGAGACGGTTGCACTTCTGAACCTCATGCGAAAAAGATTACTCTGTTTGCTATGTTGAAACCATGAACACTGGCCGCAACGCGCTTCTCGCGGATCTTGGGAATATCGTAATCGCAGCCCGTGATCGCCAGGCTGGGCTTCAGGAGGCCGCTTCACTCATACGGACTTCTGGCAACTACCGTTGGGTAGGCCTGTATGACGTGGATCACGCCGCCGGTCTGGTGAGGAACGTAACCTGGAGCGGACCCGGCGCGCCTGAATATCCCACGTTCCCGCTTACCAAAGGACTCACAGGCGCAGCCGTTGCGCAAAAGCAAATCGTCAATGTCGGAGACGTTTTGGCCGATGCCCGGTATCTGACCGCCTTCGGCTCGACGCGCTCGGAAATTATTGTTCCGGTGTTCGATGAAGAGGGTAAGAGCGTGGTGGGGACAATTGATGTCGAAAGTGAAGAGCCAAACGCATTCGACAAGGACGTCCAGGATCTTCTCGAGGCCTGTTCGGTTGTGCTTCAACCCCTTTGGAAGTTTTGACCGTTGGATGCAGCGTGCCTTGCCGCCATTAAGATGCTAGAGAGAGGGACTCTCTTTGCATCGAGCCACTTTGTCATGCACTACGAAAGAACAGCGTGTTGCGCCAAGGTTTTCTCCTTCCCTGATTCGCGCGCTGGCCAATACGGCCATGGGCCGGGAAGACGTTTTGCCTTTCTGGTTTGGGGAATCCGACCAGCCCACCCCGTCCTTCATCCGCGAGGCTGCCATCGCTTCGTTGCGCGAAGGAGAGACTTTCTATTCAGAAAATCTTGGCCGGCTGTACCTGCGGCAGGCGATCGCCAGCTACCTGACCGGCCTTCACCAGCGCGTCGTCGACTGCCGATCGAATCGCGGTGACAGCATCGGGTGTCTCCGCGTTGATGCTGGCCAGCCAGCTGCTCGTCGCACCTGGCGATCGGGTGGTAACGGTCACGCCTCTATGGCCGAACGCGGTGGAGATACCCAAGGTGGTGAGCGGCCAGGTCACCTGCGTCTCGCTCCAGGTGCAGGACGGGCGTTGGACGCTTCCGCTCGAGCAACTGCTGCAGGCGCTCACCCCGGGCACTCGGATGCTGGTACTGAATTCGCCCAACAACCCCACCGGCTGGACCATCCAGCATGCGGAGCAGGTCGCGATTCTCGAACACTGCCGCCGGCATGGCATATGGATTCTGGCTGACGATGTCTACGAGCGCCTGGTCTATGCGGAGGGGATGAGATCGGCTCCGTCGTTTCTTACCTTGGCCGAAGAGGGCGACCGGTTGATCGTCATCAACAGCTTCTCCAAAGCCTGGAGCATGACGGGGTGGCGTGTGGGATGGATGGTCGCACCCAGCGCCATCATGCCTGATCTCGGGGCGCTGCTCGAATATAACGTTTCCTGCGTCTCTGAGTATTTACCCAGCGGGCAGGCCGCGATAGCTCTCGAGCAAGGAGAACCTTATGTAGAACAGTTGCGAGCGGAACTTGCGCAGACCAAAGGCAAAGTTGTTTGCCGCACTGCGTCAGATTCCTGGGGTGGAAGTACCGCAAGCGGATGGCGCGATGTACCTCTTTCTCCGGGTCGCCGGTGAAGAAGATTCGATGCGTCTGGCGACGCGCCTGATCGAAGAAGTTGGCCTGGGCCTCGCACCCGGCAGGGCCTTCGGACCCGAAGGAGAAGGCTGGTTGCGCTGGTGCTATGCGGCAGCGTGGAAGAAAAACGAGTCCGGAATTGAGCGCATGGCGCGATTCCTGTCAGGAAATCAACTTCGAGGCGCTGTACAATTTCCGTTCCGGAGGAAAGAAACCAGTGCACACCATCTACGTTGTGATGCTGGGTTTCATTTTGCTCGCCGTGTTTCTCCTGGCTGGACACGCCTTCGGAACGGACGACAAGCAGCACTGTGCTTTCTGCCGGCATGGTTGGCCGGGGCCGCTCATCAACCTGTGGTTTGGTGTGAGCAAGGCAGGTTACTCTGTACGAGACGAAGCGCCGATCTTCCTGCTGGTTTTTGCCGTTCCCTCTGCGTTGGCACTTCTGGCCTGGTGGAAACTTCCTGTGAGGTAATAGCCAATGATCGACTCGAGGGCGCGACTCTCAACCCGCTTCTTCGCGATATTATTGATCCTGAGCGCGGCAGCGGGGTGCCGCTCTTCTGAACCCGCAGTCGCCTCCCCTGCGATCGAGCAGGTCGACAAATACCAGTGGCTGGAAGATGTCCATGGCGAACGTTCCATCGCCTGGGTGAAGGAGCAGAACGCTCGTACCACCGAAGTGCTGCAGAACGATCCTCGTTTTGCTGACCTGAACGCGGCCGCGCTCAAGATCTACGAGTCGCCCGATCGCTTACCCATGCCGGTGTTGAAAGAAGGACCATCTACAACACTGTGGCAGGATGCAGAGCACGTGCGTGGCATCTTCCGGCGCACCACCCTGGCCGACTATCTGACCACCCAGCCCCACTGGCAAACGCTGATCGACTACGACGCGCTGGCCAAACAGGACAAGCAGGAGTGGGTGGCCAACGGCTTGAACTGTCTGTACCCAGGCAACAGTCTCTGCCTGGTATCGCTCTCAGCCGGCGGTGAGGATGCAGAGACCTTGCGCGAATTCGATCTGAAAACCGGTAAGTTTGTCGAGCACGGTTTTGTGTTGCCGCACTCCAAACAAGCCGTCGACTGGTTGGACAAAGACTCGCTGCTGGTGGCGCGGGACTGGGGTCCGGGCACGATGACCAAATCCGGCTATCCCTTTGTGGTCGAAGCTGTGGAAGCGGGGCCAACCGCTGGAGCAGGCGCAAAGAGGTTTTTCGCGGCACGGAGAACGACGTAGACGCCGCGGGCTACACGCTGAATGACAGCCAGGGCCACCATGTCACGCTTACTGCGCACGATGGTCAACTTTTTTGAAACTGCGTATTTTCTTTGGACCCCCGACGGCAACCAGAAGCTGGCTTTGCCGGCTAAGGCAGACGTCGATGGATTGCTCGACAACCAGCTCATCGTCACCCTGAACCAGGATTGGAAGCCCGAGGGATTGGAGACGACGTTCCCCACGGGATCGGTTGTCTCATTAGATATGAGCGCGGTCGGGCAAGACTCTGTGCATTTGAAGCCGACCGCGATTTTTACCCCGAGCGCAGTTGAGTTCGCGCAAGAGGTGCAAGCTACCCGGGACCATCTGGTGCTGACCACGCTCGAGCATGTCCAGGGACGTGCTTACATCTATTCGCGGAGCGCAAAGGGTGAATGGACGCGGAAGAAGCTGGATGTGCCGGACAACCAGGCGGTGGACATCGTGTCCGCCAATGGCGCGGATGACCGGTTTTTTCTCGAAGTACAGGGCTTTCTGACTCCGTCGTCGCTTCTGCTTGGCGACCCGGCGACGCAAACGCTGAAAGAAGCGAAGTCGCTCAAGCCACAATTCGATGCATCGCAGGATGTGGTTGAGCAACTCGAAGCCAAGTCAAAGGACGGGACGATGGTCCCTTACTTCGTGGTGCGCCGCAAGGATCTGCAGTACGACGGCACCAATCCAACCTTGCTGACAGCGTATGGCGGGTTTCAGGTTGCCAACACGCCCTCTTACAGTGGGATAGTCGGCAAGCTATGGCTGGAGCGAGGCGGCGTCTACGTGCTGGCGAATATACGCGGCGGTGGAGAGTTTGGGCCGGCCTGGCATGAGGCGGGACTGAAAACAACCGGCAACGGATTTACGACGACTTCGCGGCGGTGGGTGAGGATCTGGTCACGCGCAAGATCACTTCGCCGCGCCGGCTTGGCATCAGGGTGACTCCAACGGCGGGCTGCTGATGGGAGTTGAGTTTACCCAGCATCCGGAGATGTGGAATGCCGTGATCATCGGGGTCCCGCTGCTGGATATGCTGCGGTATGAGCAGATCGCAGCCGGGGCATCCTGGGTGGGCGAGTATGGTTCGGTTTCCATTCCGGAGCAGCGGGCGTTTCTCGCATCCATCTCTCCTTATAACCAGCTCAAGCCCGACGTGAATTATCCCGAGCCCTTGATTTTCACCACCACTAAAGACGATCGTGTCGGTCCCGGTTCACGCCAGGAAGTTTGCCGCCAGGCTGGCGGAGCTTCACAAGCCTTTCTTCTATTACGAGATCATCGAAGGTGGACACAACACCGGAGCGAATCTGAAGGAGTCAGCGGAGACCAGGGCCGTGGACTATATCTATCTGACCCGCAAGTTAATGGACTAGCCAGCCGCCCTAAACCTGCACCTTCTCTTCAAGCGCCAGATATTGGTGAATGAAGGCGATTGCCATGCTTCCCTCACCGACTCCACTGGATACGCGCTTGATCGAATTGTGCCGCACATCGCCGGCGCAGAAAATTCCCGGCAGGCTTGTCTCCAAAGGAAATGGCGCGCGGTCGAGCTTCCAGCTGGTGAGATCGCGCCCGGTGCAGATGTAGCCCTTCTCGTCCCGCTCCAACTCCTCCGGTAACCACGAAGCGCTCGCATCCGCACCAATCATGACGAACAAGGCATCGGCCTCGTAGGTGATCAGTTTCTGCCTCGGGCCGAACCCGAGCCACAATTCGCTGCAGATGATCCTCGCCCTCGGGCCTCGACGACTTCGCTAAACGGAATCACCTCGATGTTGGCCTTGGACGCGATTTCGCCAATCAGATATTGCGACATGCTTAGCTTCAGACCTTCGCCGCGCACCAATACCTTGACCTCGGCAGCGTAATTCGAGAAGAACATGGCCGCCTGGCCGGCCGAGTTGCCACCACCCACGATGAAGACCTTTTTCCCGTTCACACTGATCGCCTCGGGACGAGAGGCTCCGTAGAGCACACCGCGCCCCAACAGGCGCTCAGCAGCCCTCCGCTTTCAGCCGGCGCCATTCCACGCCCGTTGCCAGCAGCACAGCACGAGCAGACACCCGCTGCCCGCCATCGAGTTCCAACTGGATAGCCGCCGGCACCAGGCACCACCTTTTCCATGCAGCGCGTCATCGCAATCTCGGCGCCAAAACGCACTGCCTGCTTTACGCGCCCGTCCAGTCAGATCTTCCCCCGAGATGCCTTCCGGAAAGCCCAGATAATTTTCGATACGCGATGAGGTTCCCGCCTGCCCTCCTGCGGCCGAGCGCTCGACCATCAGCACGTTCAGGCCTTCCGAGGCGCCGTACACACCGGCAGCCATGCCCGCCGGGCCTGCTCCTACGATCACTACGTCGTAACTGTCGCTGTTCGGTTTTGTCTGCAGTTGGAGGGCCTCTGCGACTTCACGCACACGTGGGCACGTGGTCGAAGAGCTTGCCATCGATCGCCACCGCCGGACAACCCAGATCCTCGGGCAGGAACTGTGGCAAACGCTCCGGCTCCAGTTCCCGATCGACCCACTCGTAAGGGATCCGATTGGAAGCGAGAAAGCTTCGGATATCGCGGCAATCGGTGTCGTATTTCGAGCCCAGAATCAGCACCCTGGCGGAGGGCAGCGTGCTGACATATTCCTGCACCCGCATGAGCCGGTCATTCATGGTTTGCAGAATCAGGGCGCTGGCTTCTTTTGAATCTCTGATGAGATTCTGAAGCTGCTGCCGCTCCAGGCGCACAGCCGGCAAGCTGTTTCTGCCCGCAGTGAGACCAGGTTCTGCGTACCCAGCAAGAATGGGGGTTTCGCCAAAGAAATCGCCCACCTGATATTCATAGTGGATAGATGTCCTACCTGGCGGCCAAGGACATCTTTCACCATCTGCAGCCGGCCCTCAAAAAGGACGTGAAAATCACGGCGGCTCGCCCTCGCGACTCAACCATTCGCCGGGCGCAAGCCGAACATCGGCCGCCGTCTCCGCCAATCTGAGGATCTCGCGGCTCGGCCAGCATGCTGAATAACTTGACTTGCTTGAGCTCTTCGGCAGTGAACATTCCATCATTCTGCCATCGTACCTGGCGCTCAGACGGGATTGACTTCGAGCTCCGGCTGGCGATGGCCGCTGGTGCCGGCGCCTGCATCCGGGGGAAGGCCGAGGCTGTCGAAGACCGGACCGAGGGCCACGAACGCCATCAGCAGCATGGCCAGGTGGAAGTCGCGCAGTTGGGGAGCGGCTGCGGAATGGCCGCGCGCGTGCGCGACCAGGCGCAGGGTGATGGCTCCGATGGCCACGCCCATCCCCAGGCTGAGCTGCATCACCGCGCTGAGGAAACCGTTGGCCCGGCTCATCCTCTCGGGCGGAATCTCCGCGTAGGCCAAGCGTTGTCAGGCAGGTGAACTCCATCGATCGGGCCGCTCCGTGAAAGAAGAGAATGGCGATCACCAGAATGGTCGCGGTGGCGGGGCTGAGCAGGGCGCACAGAGCCATGGTTCCGGCGGTAATGATTCCGTTCACGATCAAAAGGCGGCGAAATCCGAAGCGGCGAAGAGCCTGGATGACAAAGGCCTTCATGGTCAGGTCGCCGGCAAATAGCGCCAGCAGATAGAGCCCCGACTGAAAGGCATTCAACCCGAAGGCAATCTGAAACATGAGCGGTAGCAGAAACGGCAGCACCGAGACCGCGATGCGGAAGGCGCTCGCTCCGTAAACAGAAAGCGAGTAGGTCTTGAGCTTCATCGATTCCAGGTCGATGAGGGACGTAGCGGGATTGCGGTGCGCGGCAACGATCGCGGCCACTCCGCTGAGCACGCTCAGCGCGAGCACCAGGCCGGGCACCTGCCAGGGAACCCCTTCGCTGCCCAGCTTCTCCATCCCGTAGACGGCGCCGGCGGAGGCGAATCCCGCGAGCAGAAAAGTGAGCCAATCGAACGCATGCTTTTCTCCGCTGCGCACGTTCTCCACCCACAGCAAGCGTGAGGATCAGGGCGGCGATGCCGATGGGGAGATTGAGGAAGAAGATCCAATGCCAGCTGGCATAGGTGGTGATAAAGCCGCCCAGCGGCGGCCCCACGACCAGGGCGGTCAGGCCGGGCCAGGTGATGTAGGCAATGGCCTCAGCGAGCTTGTGCTTGGGCGTTGTGCGCAGCACGATGAGGCGGCCGACCGGCACCATCATGGCTCCGCCAATGCCTTGCAGAATGCGCATCAGCGTGAACTGGGTGAGGGTGTGGGCCGCCCCGCACAGGAGCGATGAGAGGGTAAACGTCGCGATGGCAGCGGCAAATACCGAACGGGCAGCCGAAGCGGTCTGCGACCCAGCCGCTGATGGGGATAAACACGGCCAGGGTCAGCAGATAAGCGGTGATGCCCAGGTTCAGGCTGACGGCGCTTGAATGAAAGCTGTGCGCCATCTGCGGAAGCGCCGTGGCAATGATGGTGCCGTCCAGATTTTCCATGAAGAAGGCGCCCGCAATCAGAGTGGTGACGTAAAGCGGCGAGCGGCTGTTCTTCATCGTTTGCTGCAGGCTAAAAGAATGACTACGGAGTTTCGAATCCGCTTAAACCGGCTCTGCGCTCGAAGGCCTGGATCAGAGAACCGAGGCTGCGCTCGGCGCCAATTTCCGTGCGCGGCTCAGCAACCGACAGTGGGCGTTGGCGGCGGCACCGCCCGCTCCTGCACCTTGCGCGCCTCGTTGGCGGAAACGACGACCGGGCCGGTGGGCACCAATCCGCTCAATGCGGCTCCCGACTTAGCGAGCCTTATCCGTTTGCAGGTGACGCCGTTCCATCCGGCGCTTCGGCGGAACACGCTTTATTTGCGGTTCCTCTTTCGCCGGCGGCGGAGGAGGCAGGTGGCGCAGCCAGCCGCGTACCGGGGGCGCGGTGGTTCCGGTTGCTTGCGCTTCCGGGCCGGCGCCGGGTCTTCAACTTAATCTTTTTTAGCGAAGCAATCGCCGAGGCAGTTTGCGAATTTTTTCTCGATCCGGCGAGAGCGGCTGCGAGAAAGTCCCGCGCCCGCTCCAGGCGGCTTAATTCAACATCAATTTGAGCGATGATTTCGGTCCGTGTGGTCATGCACCATCATTCTATCGCCCTCTGGACTCTTCTGCCGATTCTCTGCCCTGTGGGAATTCAACAGTGTCATTATTCACATCGGATGGCTTCCATGGGCTCAATTTGGGCCGCGCGCAAAGCGGGCACAAGCGAAGCCGCGCTGGCGATAGACGTCAACGCCGCTACCGACCCCAGCAGCACCCAGGGGTCGCGCGGCGATGTTCCGTAGAGAAAGCTCGCCAATGCCCGGGAGGCTAAAAGGGCTGCGCCCAGGCCCGCTCCTGTCCCAAAGAGCGCAACCAAGGCGTTTTCCGAAAAGACCATGACCAGCACCCGCGTGCGCTGCGCCCCTAGCGCCATGCGGATGCCTATCTCGCTGGTCCGGCGCGCGGTCACGTAGGCGAGCGTTCCATAAAGACCGATGGCGGTTACCAGCAAGGCGCATCCGGCAAAGAACACGGACAACAACGCCATCATCCGTTCCGTGCTCATGGAATCGTCTACAACTTCATCCATCGTTGACAATGCCGGCGCGGGGATGTCCGGCGCCAGGCGGGCCGTTAACGAGCGCGCAGCCGAAGCAAGCGCAGCCTGCGGCCCATCGACACGCACCACGGCATGGAAGGACGGCTTCTTCTGCTCATCCTGCATGATGGGCACATATCCTATGGGTGCCGCGGGTGCGCGCATGTACCTGTACTTGGTGTCGCCTACCACGGCAACTACTTCATAGGAGGCGTGCTTGTCTCCGCGTCACTACCTGCTGGCCCAGCGCATCCTGCCCGGGAAAGAGCAGCTTCGCGGCCGACGCGTTGAGGATCATCTTCAGCCCGGAGGTGTTGGTGTCGGCCCACCTGAATTCCCTTCCCTGATAGAGCGGAATGCGCATGGTTGCGAAGTAATCCGGACCCACGCTATTCATGTCAATGAGCTGCGGGGTCGCGCCGGGAGCCGCGTACCTGCCGTTCCAACCTAAATGGGAAAGCGGCACGATGAACTGGAAGCTCACGCTTCTTACGCCCGGCTGGCGGCTTATTCCCTCGCCCAATTGCTGGTATTGCCGCATCAGGGCATCGCCCTCCAGCTGTTGCTTGTCCATGTTGAAGGCGATGTTCACCAGGCCCCTGGGGTCGAAGCCGATGCCCGACCTGATAGAGCCGCACCAGGCTGGTGGCCAGGAGCCCCGCGCCGAACACTACCACCAGAGCCAGGGCCACCTCCGATGCCAATAGGACGCGGGGCAGAATCCTGAGGCGCTCATGTGGCTGCCGCGTGTGCTGGGCATCCTTGATGTGGTCATTCACGTCTCCTGCCGTGGCCTCGAGCGCAGGCACTAGCCCGATCAGCACCGCGGAGACAACGGCAACGATGGCAGCGAAAGCAAATACTCTTGCATCGAGCGAGGTATCGAGCTGCACACCACCGATGTTGCCGCTCATGAGCAGAGCGGCTAACGAGCCACTGACTAACGGGGCAATCAGCAAGCCGGCAGCCGTCCCCAGGACCGCAATGACCATGCTCTCGACCAGCAATTGCTGGATGAGCCGCCGCCGGGTGGCGCCGATCGCCAGCCGGGTTGCCAGCTCCCGTGCCCGTGCCGCACTGCGCGCCATCAACAGGCTCGCCAGGTTCAGGCAGGCCAGCAGCAGAATTCCTGCGCACATCAGAAACATGGCCAGCAACGGTTTGCGGAAAAGAAGGCGCGCGTAGGTGAATCCTTTGGAGCCCGGTTCAGCCGCGAAATGGAAATGCCCTGTTCTCTTATCCGCAATAAAGCTGGGATCGTTCGACGCCTGGTGGAGAATCGCGCCGGAAATTGTTGCCAGAGACGCGTTCGCCTGGGCCAGAGTGGCGCCCGGTTGCAGTCTCGCACCCACGGTCAGCCACCAGGCGTTGATTCCATCATCAATGTGGTTCCTGGGCGCGTCGATGATCGGGTCGACCGAAAGCGGGGCAAAGATTTGCGGCCGCTGCGTAAGGTCGGCTCCTATAAACCGCTTAGGCATCACGCCCACTACGATGAACGGCACATTGGCAATGATCAGCTTGCGTCCCACCACGTCAGGAGCGCGATCGAACCAGGTTTCCCAGAAGTGTTCGTTAATCACGACCGAGAGTCCTGGCGGGTTTCCTCCCCTGCGATCGTCCTCCGGCGTCAGATATCGTCCCATCAGCGGTGGCGTCTGCAGCGCGCGAAAGAATTGCCCGCTCACCAGCATCCCGTGAATGTTTTCGTTTCCCGATCGCCCTCGCACCTGCAGGATATCGGGGTTGTAGGCGAAGACATCGGAGAAGACCTCGTGCCTGGCTTCCAGGCTGCGGAAGAGCGGTGTGCAGAATTCGTATTCAGGCTGAGGACCGCCTTCCTCCATTCGCAGCACCGCCAATTGGTCGGCGTGCGGCACCGGAAGCGGTCGCAGCAGTAGCCCGTTGATCAATGAAAAGACGGCAGTGTTCGCTCCCACTCCCAATGCCAGAGTTAAGAGCGCAACCGCGGTGAACCCTGGCGACTTGCGCAGCAGGCGGGCGGAGAAGCTTAGGTCGCGCAGAAAATTTTCAAGAGTCCGAAACTGCCATAGTTCTGTGAGACGCTCCTGCCAGCGCGAGCTATTTCCGAAGACCCGCTTGTGGCGGCGTTTAGTTCCGCAGCTGGTGATACCCTGCCGGGAAAGCCGCTCTCGCAACAGAGTCTGATGAAACTCCAACTCTTCGGCGATTTCACTTTGTGTTCCGCGGGGACGAAGAGCGCTGGATCTTAAGAAGAAATTTGAACGCCATAGATGATTCCTCAAGAGGCTTGCATGACAAATGCGACTGCTGCCGAAAGCCTTGCCCAACGCTGCGATTCGGCATTCATCCGCTTTTTTCCTTCGGCGGTGAGCTGGTAAAACTTGGCGCGGCGATTGTTTTCCGAAGCACCCCACTCGGCTTGTAAGAGCCCGCGCAATTGCAGCCGATGGAGGCTGGGTAGAGCGCGCCCTCCTCCACTTTCAGCACTTGCTGCGAAGTTTGTTCGATCCACTCGGCCACGGCATAGCCATGTAATAGGGCCACGCGCCAGCGCTTTCAGAATCAGCATCTCCAGCGTGCCTTGTATCAGCTCGCCGGCTCTCTTCCCTAATCATCTTATGGGAAAGGACCAAGAGTGCCGTGCTGAGATCTTCCATAGTCCCGATTTCCTGTGAAGGCGGAATGTGATTCTGCATGCAGCTCGAAAGGCACATCTAGCAGCGCGCAGTAGGAAATCCGGGTCCGCTTCGGTCGAGATGACAAAGGGAAGAGATCTCGTCTTACAGAATCTTTACCACCACGACGGTCAGATCATCTGCTTGTTGCTTTTTCCCGCAAAGGCGGAGACTGCGTCAGTGATCGAGGCAACCAGGGCGGCCGCCGGCTCTGTTTCTTGGCTCATGACCACTTCTTATCGGCCAACCGAGAACTCATCGCCGGCTTCATTCTCCTGTTCGGTGACGCCATCGGTGAAAAGCGTAAGAATGTCACCTTGATTGAGAGCAACCACGGTATTCGAATACTGCGCATCTGGCAAAATACCCAGGATCGGGCCGCCGTCTTCTAACTGCAGCGACTGGCCATTTTTTGCGCGGATAAGGAGGGGTGGGTTATGACCCCCATTGGCGTAGTGCAGGGTTTTGCGGGCCTGGTCGAAGCGGGCATAAAACATGGTCACAAAGGTCGCTGTACTCGTAATCTGCCGAAATACCTGGTCAAGATCCTTGATGATCGCGGCCGGTCCGTCTAATCGCGCGCACGCAGGCGCAGCGCTACTGCGAGCGAGGGCATCAGAAGCGATGCCGCAGCGCCGTGACCGGAAACATCCGCGATGACCACGTCCACCACATCGTCGGAGATCTGAAAAAAGTCGTAGTAGTCGCCGCCCAGCAGGTGGCGGTCTGCATCGCCGCGCCAATTCAAGCGAAGGGCAAACAGGAGGTTTGGGTAAGACCCGGCGCTGCACCTGGGAGGCCAGATACAGATCGTGCTCGTACTCATCACGCTGTCGCCGTACTTCTGCCACCAGCCGGTTGCGCTGCCTGGCGATCTGCGTCACCAGAAACCCCACGACCAGAAACCCGGCCAGAGTGATTACGTCGCGGATCAATCCTCACTTGAAGCGTTTCGGTTTGTTCCGGCGAAGAGGTCCGCGAGGACAGCAGCAGACTACGGCGGTGCCAAGCGTGACAAGCGGCAGCGGGTTGACCAATGCGCTGAGGGCAATTGGCAGTACGTAGAGATAGCCCAGCGTAATACTTCGGAACAACAATCCAATCGGTGTATCCAATCGCGGCGACGGACGAGAAGGATGATGAAAGTTGAGCATGCCGGCGATCCGGTTTTCTTCTGTCCGGAGATACCGCTGCTTGTCGTCTTCGCTTCTTCTTGCCTGATAGGCCACTCGCATAAGTCGCCGTAAGACGCGCGATTATAAGGGCTAGAGCGATTCCATTGGCATGGTTATGGAGGATCCCGAGCATGGGGTGTCAAGCGGCGAACCAGGAATTCCTGGAACAGATTGCCGATCCCCGAGCCCGCGATGCCCAGTCAGTGTATTTTCGAAAGTCAGCTGCGGCCCCATTACGGCTGCTCGCCGGATAGTAGAGGTTGGAGATGTCCGCCGGCGGCAAGGCTTCCCAAAATGCCGGAATAGTCCGGTTGCCAGTGGCCGTTGTCGCCCTTGCACACAACTGCATTCGCCAGCGCATACAGAACCCGCGATCGCTTGCTGCCGTTGCCTTTATAGAAATAGCGTGGATCTTGTTTGAGAATCGAGGGCAGGATGGCGCCCCCGATCATGTTGCCGATAAAGCCATCCGCATAGTACGCGCCAAACCGCTTGGCGTATCCCTGCGTGCCTTGTCCATAGCCCTTGAACCCGTCACCCGCCTGCTCCACGCCGGCGATGGCTCCGCTGGCCGCAAACGTAACCGGGTCCACACTGGTCTTCCAGGCAAGTTCGAACTTTTGCTTTGGCTTAAGAGGCAGAGCGCGGGATCGTAGGTGACATAGAAATTGGGAATCACGCCCAGAACGCGCTGCGTCTCTTGCACCTTGATCTGCTCTTCCGCCAGCTCATAATGTCGTGACCCTGACCTGCACTTCGGTGGTGGCGGCCGCAATGGGTAACGGGAGCTCGGGGCATCTCGAGCGCTTCTCCTGCATGAAGGACTCCCGGTATTTGCCGGGTGGCAAAACCTGCGGCTGAAATGGTCAGTTGAAAGGGGCCGGCCGGGACATCCGTAAAGATAAAATGCCCTCTCCATTCGACTTAATTTCCAGCTCGGGGTGGCCCTCGCGCGCCAGCCCCACCCCGGCGGAGACAACGAAGTTTCCGTTCGGGTCGAGGACCGTGCCGCTGATGGTGCCCAGGGATTCAGGTTGGACTTGGGCGGAGACGTCCTGCCCAGCCAGGATGCTCGCCGACGGTGCATCGGGTAAGCGGGTATCAATAAATTTGACTTGCTGAGATTGGCCCAAAACGGAGAGACAGCAAAACAAAAGACAAATCGCAGGCCAGCGAAGAAGTCGCAGTGTGCGGAGGCGAAGGCTCTGGATCATCTATCTGAAGCATAGAATGCTGGCGGCTCTTCCCGAATACCTGTTACTGGGGATAAGTTGGCGGAAAAGGTGCCCTGAAATGCTGCGGGCGTCCCTCATTAGTGGTGATGTTTGCCAAAGCCGTGACCGCCTCCACTGGATGCCCGCCGCCGAAGCCTTTTCCTCCGCCGCCGAAACTCTTTTCTGAGTGGCCGCCACCAAACAGATGGAAGCCACCACCGGAGTGCGGCGGTTTGCCGGAAAATCCGTTAAAGCCTTTGCCTCCATAAGCGCCTGAGGATCGCTCTGCAAACTGGTGGCTCTGAAAGTTGGCTGCCGGTGCGCGATACGCCGGCTGCGAATTACCGTAGTACGCGCCAGGCCTGTTCCCGTAGCCTCCATTAAAGCTGGAGCCATATGCAGGCCGCGCGTACGGCGCGGTGTTGATCGAAGGCTGCATGCGGTTGTAAGCCTGCTGCGACCGGACGGGCGTAGCCGGCTCCGGGCGTCTGGTAACCCCGGCCTTCCCCGGGCCGGTTCGATGCATATCCTTGCGGCCCGCGGGCGAAGCCTTGTCCATAGCCCGCGTTGTATCCGCCGCGAGCCTGGTTAAAGCCATGTTGCGAATAAGCCCACCGGCCTCCGTGCGGGAAGCCCCAATTGGCCACCGTAGTGCTGTGCGAATAATAGCTCGAGTGATTGAAGAGCACGGCCTGGGCCAGCCAGCTCAGGCCCCAGGCCAGCAAACCAAAGGGTGTGTGGCTGAAGGCTGTCATCGCGATGCCTAGCCCGAACGATACCGGCGATGAACCGAAAAAGGATCCCAGTGCCCCCAGCAGAGAGAACCCGGGATAGGGAGAAACAGGCTGGCCGTAGACACCCCAAGGGTTATAAGCCGGCACGTACACCACCTGTGGATTGGCAGGCGCCAACTCTATATTGCCCTGGTCGTAATTTACGGTCTCCTGTGGAGTGCTTTGCAGATTTCCCGCTGCCTGTGCCCGCTGGCGCATCACCTGTACCGCTTCCAACACATCCTGCTGCTGGTTGAAGTAGGCATTGCCCAGGTCGCTGGTCCAACGCAGGTTGCGGTCCATCTCGGCCAGCACCTGGGGAAACGCCGTCAACCCCTTTACGCTGGGGTCCCAGTATTGAGCCGCGGCTCCGGCCGCAATCTGCTCAGCAGGTGCATAGCCCTGCGCTTGCCGCCAGCGGTCCGCCTCCGCAATCTGCTGCGGATAGGTGGATGCGGCCAGCATCTCAGCCACCAGTGAGTCGGGATACAGTGCGATCGGCGCCACTAACTGCTCCAGTTGCTGGGCATTGAGCGGCTGTACCTGCTGCGGCTGCGCATAACCCTGCTGCGGGTAGGGCTGTTGCCCATACGCCTGCTGTTGCGCGTAGGGTTGCTGAGGATAAGCCTGTTGCTGAGGATAAGCCTGCTGTTGAGGATAAGCCTGCTGCTGCGGGTAAGCCTGTTGCTGAGATAAGCCTGCTGCTGAGGATAAGCCTGCTGCTGAGGATAAGCCTGCTGCTGTGGGTAAGGCTGCTGCCCATAAGGCTGTGGCTGCTGATAAGCCGGTTGTCCATAGCCTGGTTGTTGGTATGGCGCGGATTGGGCGGCGTATGGATAGTACTGCTGGGCCAACAGCTCGACTTGCCAGACCGGCATCAGGAGCAAGACCATCGTCAACGCGACGAAACGTCTGAGTATCATTTTGCCTCTACGTCCGCGCCAGGAACCGTAATTCGGGGGCCAAGAACGGTTATCAATGTTGACCCAAACTGCCGGCGTTAGTTCTGCCCGCGCGCAGCAATGATTTTACAGGGCCGGGCACGGTCGCGGCCGGAGAAACAAAATCCTTCATAATAGTCACAGGTAACCCTGAAAGGATGTTCACTCGCAGAATGACGAACCTCGCGCAGCTTAGCCCAGACCAAGTCGCCACAGCCAGGCAACGCCTGCAGGAAAACTACGATGCCTTCAAGGCCCGCGGACTCAAGCTCGACCTGACCAGAGGAAAGCCCTCGCCGGCCCAGCTGGATCTGAGTGCTGGGTTGCTTTCGCTTCCCGGAGCGAACGACTACCTCGCCGAGGGTGCCGTGGATTGCCGCAATTACGGCGGACTGCAGGGGCTGGTGGAAGCACGCCGACTCTTCTCCGCGATGATGGGAGCGGCGGCAGAGCAAGTCGTTGCCGCCAATAACTCCAGTCTGGCCATGATGCACGACACAATTGTTTATGCGCTGCTTAAAGGAACCTGCGATACCGTCACCCCCTGGTCGAAGCAGGGGGAAATTGCATTCCTATGCCCGGTTCCGGGCTACGACCGGCACTTCAAAATCTGCGAGGATTACGGTATCCGGATGATCCCGGTGGGGTTGAGGGAAGATGGTCCGGACATAGATGAGGTAGAGCGCCTGGTAGCCCAGGACGCCTCCATCAAGGGTATGTGGTGCATGCCCAAGTACAGCAATCCGACGGGAACCGTCTATTCCGATGCAATCATCGAGCGCCTGGCGGCCATGAAGACCGCGGCCCCGGACTTCCGTCTGTTTTGGGACAACGCGTACGCCGTCCATCACCTGACCGCCGAACGCATAGAGATCGCCAACATCCTGGACCTGTGCGCACTGCATTCGTTTCCGAACCGCGCCTTTGTCTTCGCCTCCACCTCCAAGATCACGCTACCCGGAGCCGGGTTGGCCCTATTTGCCGGGTCAAAAGATAATGTGCAGTGGCTTCTGGCAAGACTCACGCCGCGGACCATTGGTCCGGACAAGCTCAACCAGTTGCGTCACGTCCGTTTTCTAAAGGATTATGCGGGGATTCTGCGGCTGATGGACCGTCAGCAAGCTGTGATCGCGCCAAAATTCCAGAAGGTGTTCGACATCTTCGGCCAAAAGCTTGCTCAACTTCCTGATGTGACCTGGACGCGGCCCAAAGGCGGTTACTTCATCAGCCTTGACGTAGGCGAAGGCTGCGCCAAGCGAGTGGTCGCCCTGGCCAAAGATGCAGGTGTTGTGCTCACCCCGGCTGGAGCAACGCATCCCTACGGCAAAGATCCCGGCGACCGTACCATCCGCATCGCCCCCACCTTCCCTGAATTGGCGGAAGTCTCCCAGGCCGCCGAGGGTGTAGCCATTTGCGTTCTGCTAGCAGCCGCAGAGAAGGGGCTTCGATCCTAAGAAAAACAAAGAGAGCGGAACCCGTCCATTCCGGTTATTCCAGTAATGGTCCCAGACTGCTGCCCAACTCCAGGTCGTCAAACCGCCGCCACTTGTAAAACGCCACCGACGCCAACCAGCTGAAGACAAACAGGCCCACAATGTAGTACCCCAGGGTGCCGAAGTTTGCGTTGAGCCGGATGACTGCATCCCAGAAGGTGCCCCGCAGGTGGAATCGGTCGACCAGGAGCCCCAACGCTTCGATACCTCCAACCGCAAGCGCGACCACCACCGAAACGCTGGTGATGGTCATGTTGTAGTAGAGCTTGCGAATCGGCTTCACGAAGGCCCATCCGTAGGCGCCCAGCATCAGGATGTTATCGGTGGTGTCAATCAACGACATGCCCGCTGCAAAAAGCGCGGGAAATATCAGGATCGACCAGAATGAGAGCCCCTTCGACGCTTCGGCAGCGGAAATACCCAGGACGCCAATCTCGGTAGCCGTATCGAACCCCAGACCAAACAGCACTCCCAGGGGATACATGTGCCAACTGCGCGTGATCATCCGGAACATGGGGCGAAACAGACGGGCCAACAGGCCGCGATTGCCAAGCAGCAGATCGAAGTCTTCCTCAACGTAGGGTTCGCCCCCGCGAACCTTGAGGAACGTCCGCCAGATGCTGCGTAGAACCACCAGGTTGACCGCCGCAATCCCAAACAAAAAGAGGGTGGAAAGCAGCGTGCCGACGATTCCTCCGATTTCCCTGACGGAATCCATGCGGTGCTGCAGCGCCAGGGTGGTCCAGGCGATCGCCACCGATCCCAGCAGGACAATGGTCGAATGCCCAAGGGAAAACATGAGTCCGACCGAGACCGGCCGTTTTCCTTCGTGCATGAACTTGCGGGTCACGTTATCGATGGCCGCAATATGGTCAGCATCTACGGCATGCCGAAGGCCTAAGCTGTAGGCAAGAAATGCCGTGCCCAGCAGCACCGGGAAATGTCGAAAAGCCAGGATGGCCCAGAGCCAGGCGGCTCCATTGAATACCACCAGGACGCCGTATATCCCCAGCACCTTGCTCCGGGTGTTGCCGGCTGCATCGTTGAATAGCGTCCCCAGAAAAGGCCGCATCGCATCACACCTTTTTTGAATGGCCAGAACTATATGGCCGCCGAGGTTCCTGGGCTGCCGGTAGCACGATTATCATAAATGTATTACTCTGAGCGCGCTCCAGGATCTCAACATCTGTTCGGGCCCAACGCTTCGTACTACAGGTAACACGATTTCCAAAGGCATCATACCACCGCCCTAGGCCCGGAAACGCCCCCCAGTAGAGGGTTCGGATGTGCATTTCGAGGTTGATCTTCCCTTCTGAGCGACGCGGTAGCACGCAATCATCAACCGTGCTAACCACACTGCACCACGCCCGTGGCTTCGGCGGCCTGTTTTTCCGAATCGCAGGCCTTTTGCTGGGCGGTCTTGTCAGCGTTGTTGCAGCCGCCCAGACCGGCGCAGTCCGGATCTCCGGATCGGTGCTCGATCCAGCCGGCCAGTATGTGGCCGGAGCGAAGGTCGAGGTTGACTCGGCAACCGGCGCGCGGCTGATGGCGACAACTGGCGGCGATGGCGGCTTTGCCCTCAATTTGCCCACCGGGGGCACCTATACGGTGCGGGTGGCAGCCGCAGGTTTTGCTACCCTTACGCGCAAGCTGCAGCTCAGCATTGAGAACACAAACCTCACCCTGCGGCTGGACAAAGTCTCCGCGGCAAGTGAAGAGATCATCGTCAATGGCAACGTCAGCAAAATAGAGATCGCATCTCCCGACCCTTCGCAAAAGGTGATGGTGCGCGAGGAGCTGCTGGACGCCAACCCCGGACGGCCGGGTGCGCCGATCTCGATTCCTGGCCTCCCCATTGAAACCGCATCCGGCGGAATCAAGGCTCCACAGTACTTTGTACCCGGCGTGGCCGGCGATCACGGCGAGCCCATCGCGCAGTACATCGCAGTGGGCGGTTTCCTGGTCCCAAACAATCTCTCCGCCAACGCGCACGGCAACGGCTATGCAGACCCGAACATCTACGTTTCCGGGGCGCTTGGCAACGTCGCAACTGACGGCGGCGCCTTCAATGTGCTCGAAGGCAATCACGCGCTGAACTTGGCTGCCACGTATGGGCTGCGCCCACAGCTGCATCGGTTCGTCACCCTCACCGGTGACTATCGCGACGCAGATTTGACTGGTGGGTTTGCGCCTTCGGATCCGGCAAAGAAGGAGTGGTTAGCTCTGGAGGCCAACTACGGCAACGGCTTATTGAGACGACTCGAGCACCGGCAGCAATACAAGTGGAACGGGCTGCGCATCTTCAATCCAGGTAAGCAGGAGATCACGCTTTTCACGGTTGGATATTACGGAAACTCTCATGAGGGAAACCTGGTTCCCACAGGATTCGGGGTGCAGGTCAATGACACCGTCGATCCGCGGCAGCAGGACCAGACACATACTTTTATCCTGGCGGCGAACGATCAGTGGAGGACCGGCAACAACGATGAGCTTGCCTTCTCGGGCTTCTTTCGCACCTATAATCTGACACTTTTTTCAGATTTCGGCGAGGGTCTAATCCGGCAAAGCGAATTCCGCACCGTGGAAGGTGGGGAGGCACGCGAAACGCACACCTTCAAGCCGTGGCTTCAGGGCATGGCGGGCGTCCTCTACAACGAAGACGATATTCGCAACGACAATCTGGACCACTACCTCTCTGACAATCCCCTCTACTCAGGTCCGTTTGTAAAGGTCCTTGCCAACAACGTCACGATTCGCGAGGTGGCGCCCTACGTCGCCCTGCGGGGCGATCTCGGCAGACATCTACACTTCTATGCCGGCTTGCGTCATGACCAGATCCAGGTGGTCAACACTGACCAGCTGAAGCCAACCTACTCCTTCAACGAGTGGCGGGGATTCGAGAATCCGAAGGCCACGTTGGCCTGGACACCGGGATCGGGTCCGATACGGTGGCTACCCGCGGCATCCTTCAGTATCGGCCAGGCCTTTTTCACCCAGGATCCTCGCATCAGCGTGGCAAGCCCCTCCGCGACGGGATCTGCATCACTGGCTTCTCCGTTCGAGCGCTCTCACTCCGAGCAACTAGTGCTCGACAAAGAAATCGGCGCGACCGATGTGCGCGTGACGCTGGGCCGAACGACGACCACATCGACGCTGGCCAAGATCGATCCAGACAACGGCCTGGCGGATGACCTGGGTCCGGGAACACTCAAGTTTCTTACTGCCAATGTGAGGCATCAGTTCAGCTTCGGCACCGTGCAGGCAATCCTCTCCAAAGCCGACGCGCGCCTGGAAACCTTCAACGGAGTCCCTGGTACGGTCACCCCTGAAGCGCCGCGCACCATCTTCGACGCTCTGACCACGCTGGACCGGCTGCCGTTCGGTGTGCACGCGCGCGCCGAATACGAATATGTCGGCCATAAGTTTCTTGACGTGGGTAACAACCAGCACCCCGACCAATACGAAGCCATTCCCGTAGGCGAAACCAGGATCGCCATGGTGCGATCGTTCCTGAACGAACGGTTGGAGTTAGGCGTGAACGGACTAGTGGCTCGCGGCTACACCGGACAGACCACCGAAACCTTCGATCCGAATTGGAGCGTAGCCACGAGCGCTACTATTTTGCCTTATTGCGCGCCGGGGTCGGGCCCGAGCGGCAAACCCAACGACTTCGACTGCGGGACAATCGAGCGAAGCGTCGGCATACGCATGGTGTCATGGGTCGGTGGGTCAATCTCGTGGCGGTTCAACTCCGGCCGGTAGGAGATGTCAATGCTCCCGCGTCTCGCAGGTGAGGCGAAGCACCCGATAGAGGCGCCATCCAGCAGCGGCAAATGGTAACCAAAAAGTAACTTCCAGCTCTTATAGCGCTTTTTAGCGCATATTTCCCCAGCAACATCAGTGCTTGTGTGCCTTAAGTTCCTTGCCGGAATTAGTCAGCACCAGCTTCCCTAACTCCACCCCGCGCAGCGCCAGCATACGATCCGCGATCTCTTGCAACTCCTTGCTTTTGCCCTTCATGATGATCACCTCCAGGCAGTAGTGATGATCCAGGTGGACATGGGTGGCGGCAAGAACCATTGTCCCGGCTGAGTGCTGCGTCGCGGTCAGCTTCTCGGAGAGATTCGGAACATGGTGGTCGTACACCAGCGTCAAGGTCCCGACCACAGGCTTGTTGGAGTCCACCGTCTCCGTCAGAAGCGCCTCGCGGATGAGATCGCGGAAAGCCTCCGAGCGGTTCTTGTAACCGCGTTTGGTAATCAATCGGTCGAACTCGCTCAAGAGCTCTTCGTCGAGCGAAACCCCGGTCCGGGCTAGTTCTGCCATCGTTGCCCCCTGCGTTAATGAGACATAGCCAGATCATCGTCTTTCGTTTCCCGGATAGAAAGCAACCCCAGGAGTGTCAGCACTGCGGCAGTGGAGAGGTAGTAGCCCACATATTGCAGGCCGTAGGTCTTGGCCAGCCAGGTGGCAATGTACGGCGCCACCGAGGCGCCCAGGATGCCGGCCAGGCTGAAGGCCAGCGAACTCCCCGTGTAACGCACCTGGGTCGGGAAAAGTTCAGAAATAACCGTGCCCAGCGGCCCGTAGGTGATACCCATCAACGTTAGGCCCACCGCCATCATCAGCAGCGCACCGGTGGTTCCGGCAACGAACAAGGGCGCCAGCACCAGGCCGAAGACGAATATTGCTATCGTTACCGAGATCATCACCCGGCGGCGCCCTCGCTCGGCCAGAATTGCGGAAATAGGAATGGTCAGGGCAAAAAACAAAATATCGAACAACTGCATGAGCAGAAATTTCTGCCGGCTATAGTGGAGCGCGCTGGTGCCCCAGGAGAGCGCGAACACCGTCATCAGATAGAAGAGAACGAACGTCGCCAGGCTCACCGATATGCCTGCAATCAGCGCCCGGGTGTAGTCACGAAAAACCGCCACCATCGGCACTTTCACCTGCTGGCCCCGATTGAGGGCTTCGCGAAACACCGGCGTCTCGGTGATCGTCAGCCGCACATATAGGCCGAGGAATACCAGCACCGCACTCGATAGGAAAGGAAGACGCCAACCGAAAGCAAAAAACTGTTGGTCGGTGAGCCAATGGGAGAGCAGCAGGAAGACCCCACCGGAAAGGAAAAAGCCGAGCGGCGCGCCGAGTTGGGGGAACATACCGTACCAGGCGCGCTTGTTGGGAGGCGCGTTCTCGATAGCCAGGAGCACCGCCCCGCCCCACTCGCCTCCGAGACCCAGGCCCTGGCCGAAGCGGCACAGCGCCAGCAGCAGCGGCGCAGCAAAGCCAATCGTCCGGTAGGTCGGAAGCGCACCAATCGCAACCGTGGATAGACCCATAGTCGACAGCGCGATGACCAGTGTCGTCTTGCGCCCGATGCGATCGCCAAAGTGACCGAAGAGCGCTGAGCCGATCGGCCTTGCCAGAAAGGCGATGCCAAAGGTGGCCAGCGACTCGAGTGTGGCCGAGGCTGGGTCGGTGGCGGGAAAGAACAGCTTGGGAAAAACGAGCACTGCCGCGGTGGCATAAATGTAGAAGTCGAAGAACTCGATCGTGGTACCGATCAGGCTGGCAAACAAGACCTGGCGGGGCGAATTGATGGACGTACCGGCGTGTGTCGCGCTCATCGTTCTTATATGATTCCCTTGGGGGAGTATTTATTCCCGGTATTTACAGTTGAATACTATCGCGAAGGAGCACTCGCATGAGCCAAACCCAAGCCGTCTCTGCCGCAGCTGCCGGAACCATCACCCTGGGTGGTGACCTCACCGTCAACCGCCTGGGTTATGGAGCCATGCGCGTCACTGGCCCAGGAATCTGGGGCCCTCCCGCCGACAAGGCCGCGGCACTGGCTACTCTGCGCCGCGCTGTCGAACTGGGCGTCAACTTCATCGATACCGCGGACTCCTATGGCCCTAACGTATCCGAAGAGCTGATCGCCGAGGCCCTCTACCCGTATCCCACGGGTTTGGTAGTCGCTACCAAAGGCGGATGGGAGCGCGTCGGCCCGGGGCAGTGGATACACAATGCCAGCCCCAGGCACCTTACCGAAGCAGTGGAAGGCAGTCTCAAGCGGCTTCGCCTGGATCGCATCGATGTCTACCAACTGCACATTCCCGATCCTGCGGTCTCCTACGACGCGTCCATGGAGACCCTGGCTGCTCTACGCGCGCAGGGTAAGATTCGCCATGTCGCCCTTTCTAACGTGACCCAGGAGCACATCGAGCGCGGACGCAAAATCGTCCCCATCGTCTCGGTGCAAAATCGCTACAGCTTTGCCGACCGCGAGTGGGATTACGTGGTCAGCTATTGCGAGCAGCATGGCATCGCCTTCCTGCCCTGGGCTCCGCTGGGCCAGAACAGGAAAGCGCTTGAGATCCTGGAGAAGATTGCCAAGCAACTCGGCGCAACCACATTGCAGACAGGGCTCGCCTGGTTGCTCAAGCGGTCCAAAATAATGTTGCCGATTCCAGGAACTTCTTCCCCGGCCCATGTGGAGGAGAATATTGCCGCGGCTGGATTGGAGCTCCCCGACGCTGCGTTCAAGGAGCTGTCAAGCGTCAATCCCCCGCCCGTCAGCTATCGCGGCTAAAGCATTTTTCCTATTGGTGTAGACCGAAGAGACTGTGTAAACGCGGCTTTTTGTCAAGAAAAGCCGCACATCGCCGCTTCTAAAAAGAACACAGTAATAGGAAAAATGCTTTAATCAGGATCAAACCCATGAAGACCTACCGCATTGCCACCGTGCCGGGAGATGGAATAGGTAAGGAAGTCGTGCCCGCTGGACGGCAGGTTATGGAAGCGCTGGGCGGCGGTTCCTTTAGCTTCCAGTTCGAGAATTTCGACTGGGGTGGAGATTATTTCCGCCAACATGGCGTAATGATGCCGGAGAGCGGGCTCGATACTCTGCGCGGCAAAGACGCCATCCTGTTCGGGTCTGCCGGCGACCCGCATATTCCCGACCACATCACGCTGTGGGGTCTACGGCTCAGGATTTGCCAGGGGCTCGATCAATACGCCAACGTGCGTCCCACCCGTATTCTTCCGGGTATCGAGACACCCCTTAAGCACTGCGAACCGGAAGATCTGAACTGGGTAATCGTGCGCGAAAACACCGAGGGTGAGTATTCGGGCGTGGGTGGCCGAATGCATCAGGGTCACCCGATCGAGGTGGCGACGGACTTGTCCTTGATGACCCGCGCAGGGGTCGAGCGCATACAGCGCTTCGCCTTCAGACTGGCCCAATCCCGTCCCCGCAAGCTGCTGACAGTGATTACAAAAAGCAATGCGCAGCGCCACGCCATGGTGATGTGGGATGAGATCGCGGCTCAAATTGCCGAAGAATTTCCCGACGTCACCTGGGACAAAGAACTGGTCGATGCGGCTACCGCGCGTATGGTCAATCGTCCCGCCTCACTGGATACTATCGTTGCTACGAATCTGCACGCCGACATACTAAGCGACCTCGCAGCCGCGCTGGCCGGGAGCCTGGGCATTGCACCCACGGCCAACATAAACCCCGAACGCCTTTACCCATCTATGTTCGAGCCTATTCATGGATCTGCCTTCGACATCATGGGTAAGGGCTGGGCCAACCCGGTCGGCACTTTCTGGTCGGTAGTGATGCTGCTCGAGCACCTGGGCGAAATGGAAGGTGCGGCGCGGGTCATGAAAGCGATCGAACATGTGACGGCGAACCCTTCGCTGCACACCCGTGATCTTGGCGGCACCGCTACCACTGCCCAGGTAACCGAGGCCGTCTGCGCGCAGATCGCCGCCCTGACGGATGTCCCTTCCCTCAGGGTCTAGACACAGGGGCCAAACACATTTCTAGAAGCGTACGAGGTCTAGCCTCAATTTCTCACCAGAACCAAGGGAATCGACAAGACTGGACGGGTGCCCCATGTTCGCCTCAGCGTACATGGGCCGAAAACGGAGTTTTTCGAATGCTTTCCCTATCGGACCCACGGAATTTGGTGGTCGACTCAACAAAGCTATCGTTGGGGCACCCGTCCAGTACCCGTCCAGTCTTGTCGATTGCCTTGGGTTCTGGTTCGAGCTATCCAGGCTACTTAGCCTGGATTTCTCACAGACTCGCGACAACCGATAGTTGCCAATGGCGAGATCTCTACCTGTAACGAATGATGGGTGCCCCATATCTCGCGCTTTTTGCGAGATGTGGGAAAGAAACTCAACCAAAAACAGAACCCGTAGGTAACGAGCCGCCGCTTTTCCCACATCTCGCAAAAAGCGCGAGATATGGGGCACCCATCATTCGTTACAGGTAGAGAGAGCCCGGGGTGTGAGAAATGCAGGTTAGTCGCTCTTCAGGCCCAGATCGCGGCGCTCGAAGATAGCGGTGCCCGCGGCAAAGAGAACCGCCGCCCCCAGGACGATCAGGATGAAACCGCTGGGATCCTGCAGCAAGCGTGCCGCCGCCTCCAGGTCTCCCTGGGTCAAGGTAAAGAGCAGCCGCGCAGGAGCAAAGCCAGGCCACTGATAGCCCGCGAGGCCCAGCAGCGCAAGCAACCCCAACGAAGCGGTGGACGCCAGCATCATGGGGAGCCAAGTGGAGAAGAAGAGGGCCGCGGCGGCCGTCCACATTCCTAGCACCAGCTGTGCCAGCGCCAGGGCGAACAAAAGAGGCAGGGGTCGATGGATGGCACCCAGGAGCGCGGTTCCGCTGACCACAAAGCTGACTACGTAGATGGCCAGCGGCAGCCACGCCGCGGTGACCAGCGCGAAGAAGTACTGCCGCCGGCTTACCGCACGCGAAAGCACCGTAGCGATGCGGCGGGAGCGCTGTTCATTGCCCAGCAAAGCGCTCCCGGTGAAGGCCACCAGCGCCAGTCCGTAGAGGCACTCCTGGTGCAGGATGGAAAGCACATCGTCGGTTTCCGGCTTGCCCGCGGGCACCAGCAGAATCGCCGCCATACCAAAGGGCCACAGCATCAGAAGTAAATAGATCCAGCGATTCTGATACAGCAGCCGGCGCGTGATCTCCCAGATCTTGAACCAGGCCGTCATGAACCGCTCCACTCAAGAAACAGATCCTCCAACCGTCGCTGGAGCGGTGCAAGGCTCACGATCTCGCCGCCCGCATTCCATACCGCCTCGATCACGCGGCGCTGTTCCTGCTGCGGAACCGTTATGCGTATGGAAGCAGGGCCGGCACCGGCAGTCGCGGCCCCGGGACAGATGCGGTCAGCCTGGCCGAGAGTAATACCGCGCACCTCTATCTCTACCCGGTCCGACTCGCTCTGAAATTCCCTAAGCGATCCATAGCGAACCAGGCGGCCCTGATTGAGAAAGGCGATCCGGTCGCAAATCTGCTCCACCTCGGTTAGTTGGTGGGAGCTAAAGAAAATGCTCTTGCCCGCGTGGCGCGCATTGCGCAGCAATTCCCTTACGTGCTGCACTCCTGCCGGATCAAGAGCGGCCGCCGGCTCATCGAGGATCAATAATTCCGGATCGTTGATCAATGCCTGGGCCAGAGCCAGCCGCTGCTGCATGCCGCGCGAGTACTGTCGCGCATCTTTTCGGTCGTTGGGCAGGCCGACAGCTCCGAGAAGATCACGAATGTCCTTGGCCAGCTGCGGGTCATGAACACCGTTGAGACGCGCTGCCAACTCGACGCTGCGGAAGCCGCTCTCGGAAAAAAACACCGGCACATCCGGTACAAATCCAAGCCGTGCCCGCGCCTCCGCATCACCGAAGGGCTTGCCCAGCAGCGACCCGTTTCCGGATGAGGGCCGAAGAAAGCCCAGGGCGAGATGGATGGCAGTGGTCTTCCCCGCCCCATTGGGGCCTAGAAAGCCGAGAATCTCCCCCGGCTCGAGGCTCAGCGTCAGCGGGTGGAGAGCTGTCTGCGTGCCGAACTGCTTCGAGATTGCCGCGAACGTCAGGCGAGGGGCCATGTCAGAAGACCTTGAAGGAGTCGGCGCTGGAACCCTGACTCCTAAAGCAGAAAGAGATCAGGACTCGCGTTGAGGCCTGATCTCTTCCCTTTCTCGATCTGCACTGCTGCTAATCAGTACTGGACCTTAAGGAAAATAATCACGAGCGTGAAGAGGGAAAGTGACTCCATAAACGCCAGGCCGAGGGTGAGCAGTAGCAGGATACCCGCGCGCGCTCCAGGATTGCGGGCCAGCGCTTCCGTTGCTGAAGCGGTTGCCCGGCCCTGGCCAAGGCCGCAAAGACCGGCGGCGAGCCCCATCCCGAGGCCGGCTGCGATGGCGACGAGTCCATGTCCAATGCCGCCGCCCTCACCTGAGGCTTGGGCGAAGGCCGGAGTAGCCAGAAACAACACCGAAAGGGTCATGAATAGATATTGCAGTTTGCGCATTTTTTCTCCTTGCTTCCTTAAGAATTGCCGCCAGTGGGTGGTTGAGGCTCACCGTGCTGGCCCCCTCACGCTTGCGGCGTTCGAACCGGAGTGGAAGCATGGTCCCCCGGCGCAAGACTAAATCTAGTGGTCGTGTGCTACTGCCTGAGAAACGTAAATCAACGTCAGCAGCATAAAAATGTAGGCCTGGATCAGCGCCACCCCAAGATGCAAGACCATAAAGATGATCGGGATGCCGATGGGCATCAGGGAGAAGAAAACCAGCGTGACTTCCTCCCCGGCGAACATGTTGGCATAAAGACGAACGGTGAGCGAGAGGATGCGCGCTAAATGTGAGATCAACTCAATCGGCAGCATCAAGGAAAGATCTGCCAGATGGGCCCTATGAAATGCTTGAAGTAGTGGAAGCCCTGCTCGCGGATGCCATGGTAGTGGTAATAAAACCAACACAACAGCGCCACACCGAGCGGCACCGTCGCCACTGACGTAGGCGCGAGAAATCCCGGCACCATGCCCAGAAGGTTCGAGAGTCAGCACAAAAAGCAGCACGCAGGTGGCGAACATGACATAGCGCTGCGATCCCGATCCCGGTCCGATGATCGAATCGGCCTGATCGGAGACGAAACCGTGAATCATTTCCGCAATCTGCTGGATCGTACCCGGATTTTCGACATTCAGCGAAATGCGTACCAGCACGAAAAATACCAGCAGCAGGCCGAGCACCAGCGAGCTCCATGGCAAATGTCTCGGGTGATGGGAGCCTGCGCGATTGTAGGGCTGGACGTGCACAGCGTGCAGAACCTGTGTGGCCAAATTCCCAAAGTATTTGTTTAACGTCGCAGTGATAGGGTCTTGTTCATGCATACCGGTGGATCGAGCCTCATGCGGTCCAGCCGCGGAACAGCCGAATTGCCTCGATTAAAAGGGCGACGAGCGCCAGCGCGATGCCGATCAACAGCGCCGCCACCTTGCCGTCCAAACTCCTCAGGCTAACATAAAGCACGCCGCGCGGCGGCTACCAGGCGAACAAAAAACCAGAACAAAACCGGGCCCATTGGGCGCGGGTGTGCCTCGCGTCTCAATGTTAGTTGTATCCAGCCGGACGAGAACGGCGGCCATGAGCTAGCCGCCACTCCAAAATACCCGTGGCCGCGATGGCGCCTCCTACCAGGAACAACAGCATGGACCGCCAACCCCATGCGACCCAAATGATAGGAATACCCACCACGATGGCGATGACCACGCTGCGCAGCGCCCGGTTCAAGACCGCCCGCAGATCCTGATCGCTGAATTCCATTCATTCCTTGCTGTGGGACAAAACGATGCGAATGGTCTGCACAAATCCCGCAATTGCACCAAAGATCAGGCCCGCGATGTTCATCCAGTGCTGATTCAACCAGCGATCAAGGGCCAGACCGATGGCCCACCCGATCACCACCGAGGCCGGCAACAACAGGCCTAGTTGAACCAGGCTTTCCACACGCACCAGGGAGTGAAGCGCTCCGTCCTTTGACTGCTGTCGTCTGGTGGATCGGATTTACCCATGGCTCTCACCTTGTCCCCGGCAGTTATAATACGCGGGAGAGGCACCCATTGTTTGAGTCGGAATTCGAGTGCAATCTCTTTGCACTCCGCCAGGACAAGCTGCGCCAGATTTCCGAGCTCGGCCAGCAAACCTACCCCAACCAGTTTGTCGCTTCGCACACCCTTGCGGAAGTGCGCCAACAATTCGGCGATATCCCGGCGGAAGTGTTGGACGCACAGCGGACGGTAGTCACGGTCGCCGGGCGCATCATGGCCATTCGCGCGCAAGGCAAGGCCGGTTTTGCCCAACTGCAGCAGGGCGGCGAACGGCTGCAAATCTACGTTCGCCTGGATGCGGTCGGAGAGCAGGGGTTTCAGCTCTATAAGCTGCTCGACCTGGGGGACCACATCGGAGTTTCCGGCTACGTATTCCGTACCCGCACCGGCGAGCTGACCATCCACGTTGAAAAGATCACCTTCCTGGCCAAGGCCATGCTGGCCTTGCCGGAGAAGTATCACGGCCTGGCCGACGTAGAACTTCGCTACCGTCAGCGTTACGTTGATCTGTTCATGAACACCGATGTGCGCGCGGTTTTCGTCAAGCGTGCCCAGGTGCTCAAGGCGATTCGCATTTTTTTCGACCAGCGCGGGTATCATCGAGGTGGAGACCCCGATGATGCAGCCCATCGCCGGGGGAGCCGCCGCCAGGCCCTTTCGCACCCACCATAATGCGCTGGATCTTCCGCTCTATCTGCGTATTGCGCCTGAGCTCTATCTCAAGCGGCTGGTGGTGGGTGGGCTGGACCGCGTTTACGAAATCAACCGCAACTTTCGTAACGAAGGTGTTTCGACGCAGCACAATCCCGAATTCACCATGCTCGAGTTCTACCAGGCCTACGCTAACTATCATGACCTGATGCAACTGACCCAGGAACTTATCGTGCAAGTGGCGATGGAGGTGAATGGGTCCACGGTGACCAATTTCGCCGGCCACGAAATCGATTTGTCACAGTGGCGGCGCTTCTCCATGCGCGAGGCCATCCTCGAGTTCTGGCCAGAGGCTGCGGGCGCCAAGCCGTCGCTCTAGGATTTTTCGAGCGATCACGCAGTGGAGCAGATGGCGGAAAGAGTACGGGAGGCCAGAATCTCTCTCGAGTACAAGCCCGGTCAACCTGCGGGAAAGACGATTGCCAATATCTTCGAAGCGGTGGCCGAGGAGCATCTGATTCAGCCCACCATCATCTACGACTTTCCCGTGGCCGTTTCCCCGCTTTCCAAGAACAAGGCGGACGAGCCGGATTGGGTGGAGCGGTTTGAGTTTTACGTGGGAGGGTTCGAGCTGGGGAATGCTTTTAGTGAGTTAAACGATCCGGAAGAGCAGCGCAAACGTTTCCAGCAGCAACTGGCGGAGCGGGAACGGGGCGACACAGAAGCCCATGTGATGGATGAAGATTACGTACGCGCCCTGGCCTACGGGCTGCCCCCGACGGCGGGCGAAGGCATCGGCATCGACCGGCTAACCATGGTGCTGACCGGGGCCAGGTCGATTCGCGACGTGATTCTCTTCCCGCTCCTGCGCTCCCAATCAGGAGCCGGGGCTGGCGAGTGAAAGCACCGCGGGCTCTCCCCGCGACGAGGAGAGGGCTGGCCAACAACCGACCGCTGACCAGGCGGTCTATTTTCTGCTGGTCTGTTTACCGACCCGCTTCAGTACCTGGCTCAGGCTCGTTTTCTCAAACTCATCCAGCAGCGCTATCATGGAGCCGGAGAAGATTTTTTCGAGCGAGGCGTTGACTCGCAGAGCCGCGGCTGCGCGGACATTGGGAGTATGGAACAGCGAGCCGGTCTCTACTGCCTTGTAAACATCTGCCAGAGAGATAGCTTTAGGAGATTTCAGGAGTCTTGAACCACCCGTCGGCCCCTTCTGACTTTCAATCAGCTTCGCCTGCTGAAGAGAGGCAAGGACACGGCGAACGACGACTGGGTTGGTGTCCAGCTTGAGCGCTATATCGGTTGAAGTTTGCAACGTATCCGGCTCCGAAGCGAGCAGAACCAGCACATGAACCCCGGTAGCAAATCTGCAATTGACGGCCATCCCCGAACGCTAACATAACTGAGCCAAAAACGGCATGACCCTGTGACGGCACGTTAGTCACTTCCAAGGTTGCAGAAACAATAATAGGTAACCATGATCATTTCCAGCCCAATTTCGTACTCGTCGCAGGATCATTTGACCATCTACGCCAAAGGGAGGCTGGTTTTTGCGTATTCTCTTTGTCGGTGACGTATTTGGCCAGGCTGGGCGACGTATCGTATCCGAACACCTGAGCCCCCTGATCGAGCAGCGGGGGATCGACCTGGTGGTCGTGAACGCGGAGAACGCGGCCGGCGGGTTTGGTATAACCGCCGGGATTGCCGACGAGCTCTTCGACCAGGGGGCGCACGTCCTCACCACTGGCAACCATGTCTGGGACAAACGCGAGATTATCGAGTATATGCAGTCCGTGCCTGCGGATAGCCACGATCGCCCCCGCCGCGTGCTGCGGCCCGGCCAACTACGTCGCCGGAACGCCGGGACATGGGTTTTACGAGGGGGAGTTGCCCTCGGGACAGACCTACGCGGTGATCGATCTGCAGGGCCGCATCTTCATGGCCAGCCTGGAAGATCCTTTCCGGGTGGCGGATTCCCTGCTGCAGAAAATACGGGCCAAAGTGATCCTGGTGGATTTTCATGCAGAAGCCACCTCGGAGAAGGTTGCGCTCGGATGGTACCTAGACGGAAGGGTTACCGCGGTAATCGGAACCCACACGCACGTACCCACTGCCGACGAGCGCATACTTCCGGGTGGTACGGCCTACCAGACCGATGTGGGAATGAGCGGGCCCTTCGATAGCGTCATCGGTGTGGAAAAAGAGCAGATTATCAACCGCTTCCTGACCGGGATGCCGGGGAAATTCGAAGCGGCCAAAGGCGATCCCCGGATGTGCGCGGCGTTAGTGGAGTGTGACGGCGCCACCGGCCGGGCGCGTTCGATCCAGCGCCTGATGTTAGGGGAGTAACAGCAACCATCGCACCCTAGGGCTTGAGTGCAATTTTGGCAGGGCTGGCGCGCCAGGCTTCGGCTGGCGGACGTTATCTGACCGTGCCGGTCGAAGTGGAGTGTCCAATTGGTGGTGATAGCTGGGCCGGGAAACGTCACTGAAGGTGACATCTGCACTCTGATCGGCGGCTATCACCATTTGTGGCCGGTTCGCATCCAGGCGAAGCATATCCAGCGTCCGGTCGGGTAGCGGAGTGGTGTTGAGCACCTGAACCGGATATCCGCTGAGTTCCGCATAGCACACAGCGATCGTCAGCCAGTTCGGCGCATGACTCAGGGGAACATCCCCGCGCTCCTGGCGCAGGATGCCGTTGAAGACTTCAAAGGTGCCTGGCCTGTTCCATGAGGCCTCAAATGGCAAAAGGCCATGCGCATAGGTGGAGACCACCCGCACCTGGGCGTTATTGCGCGGCAGCACGGCTCCAAAACGGGAAGAACCGCTCTCATCCGGCCCGTGAGTGAAAGACAGCAACACGTAATCCGGGAATGCCGGGCATACGATTTGCTGGAAATGCCACGCGGGATTGCTGATGTCGAAATTCGCCAGGGCGGCTTGTTTGGAGAGCTCGGCCGTCAGGTTGGAGACGACCTCGTAATCCGCTGCGCTCATCTGCGCCTGGTCGAGATGTTCGAGTGAGACCACGGTAGGTGGAGCGGCCAGCGGCTTAGTTCCGATTGGAACTGGAGTGATCCCGGGAAAAAGATCCTGGCTGGGTGCCTGCGCGAAAACCGGGAGGGTCAGCAGGGCAACACTGGCAAGCAGCAGAGGCCGGAACATGGGCCGGAACATGGGCCAGGACATGGGCCACGACATGGGGATGATCGGCGGTATCAACTCCCTCACTCTACCATGCGGTTGAGTGGGGTTCTGGTCCTGTTATCTGGGGTTGAACTTCTCTTGATACGTGATCTACAACCTCGGTCCCAGGAGGGAGCAGCCCAGCTTCGGGACTGCCCCTTCCTGGTCGGCCAGAGTTGCGCCCTAGTGCGTGGCGCGGTGACGAGCTGCCGGCGCCTTAGCTGGTGGTTCGCCATCGCTGAGCGTGATCATCGGCGGGTTAGCCGTGTAGGAATCGAACGTGCCCTCGAAGGTGACGGTCGCGCCGATGGTGGGAACGCTCTTGAGCGGAGTCTTCATATTGATGGTGAAATCCGCCTTCTTGCTCTGCTTATTGTCTTCTGTCACCGCAAGCTGAACCGAGTCAGCGGCTGCAGCAATGACCAGACCTGGCACCTGGACCCGGCGTCCCTTCAGCACATCCCATTGCTTTTGCGCGTCCTCCGGCTTGCCGTTAAAAAGGATGAATTCCTGATCGGAAAGGCTAAGCGTCTTAAGATCCGGAGTAGAGGCGACGGTCTGCGCAGCGAGGTCGGCAGGCGACGGGGGCGGCGGAGCCGGAGTGGGGTTATATTCCGCCGGCGGGAAGAGGTTCGTCTTAGCCAAAGCCTGCACCGCAGGATAGCCGTCCATGCTGCCGTGGTACTTGTTGTAGAAGTACTCTGCGGCCTTTTCGATCTGCGGCTTGGCTTGGTCAGGAGCAAACTGAGCCGCGCGGGTCAGGAACCATGCGGCGTTCTTGAGGTCAGGCGGGGTCTGCTGTGTATACGCGTTCCCCAGAAGGTAGGTGTCGTTGAGTCCGTCGCCGGACTGCGTCATCGCTTCGATTTGGGTAGGCCTTCAGCTCGTTGGTGAAGGCCGCAATGGCTCCGGCGTAATCCTTCTTGTTTGCGTCATCGTGGGCGATCGCGCTGTCGAAGATGGGTGCGGTGGCGGTCTTCAATTTTTGAAAGTCGGCATCCGCCATATTCGCTGACTTAGTGGCACTGAGACCCGTCTGGGCCTGGGCCGCGGCCTTGTCGAGAATAGGCTGAGCATCCGCCGGGGTCGTCTTTTGACCGGCCTGTGCTTTCTCTAAGTAAACCGAAATGGCCAGAGCGCGCAGGTTTCCCGGGTCAACCGCTAGCAGCCGATCCGCAGTGGCCAACGTCTTGGGCACGTCAGCCATCTGCTGGTAGGTGGCCATGAGCGTTAAAAGCAGGTCGTTCTTGACTACCGAGTTGGGATACTTGGTTAAGAACGTCTCCATGGCGGCCGCCTTTGCAGCCGGCGTGGATTGCCCCACGGCATTGGTGTAATCGTTGTATTCCTGGGGATCTTTGATGGTCAGCTGACCGGGTTGAGCGGCTTGGCCATGGACCATAGAAACGCTGCCCGGAATGATGGTGGCCAAGGCCAACAAGGAAGCAAGGACGAACTTCTTCATGCAACGCTCCTAGGAGATGCGGGAATCAGGGAAACGCAGGATCAGCAATCATTACGATACAGCCGAAAGTCTCTCACCTTTGATGGGATGCCAGCCGGAAAACTCGTATCTGAGCTAAACGCTTTGATCTTCGATCCTTCGCTCGATAGTTTAGACCCTCATGGAGAAAATTCAGGGTCTTTCCGATGAGCTGTGGAAGGATTATAGAAACCGTTGTCACTTCTGACAAGTAAACGAATGAGCAAGTCCGAAAGCATCCAATCACGAGAAGGATAGACCATGAAAGAAAAACAAAGTGCGGTGGATCCGATTGCTCCATTAAGTAACCAGATAGCAGTGGTCACCGGCGCGGCGCGCGGCATCGGTGAGGCCATTGCCCTGAAGCTTGCGCGCATGGGTGCCGCCGTGGTGCTCACGGCCCGCGACCGGGCCCGCTTGGCGCAGGTCAAAGCAGACATTGAGCAGCGCGGCGGAAAAGCCTGCGTGCTGACCTGCGATTTGACAGACGAGAAAGCCGTGGTGGCTTTCGGGGCGCGGGTCAGCCAGGAACATGGCCGTTGTGACATCCTGGTGAACAATGCCGGCATCGGTGTGCTGCGCAAACCACTGATCGAGCTTCCGGTCGAAGAGTGGGACCAGATGATGAACACCAATCTGCGAGCACCCTACCTTATGATCCGGGCTTTTGGTCCGATGATGATCGCGGCCAGGTCCGGTCATATCATCAATATTTCGTCGCTCGCCGGAAAAAACATTCTGCCCGAGGGAGCAGCCTATTCCGCTTCCAAATGGGGACTCAATGGACTGACCTATTCGGTCGCCGAAGAGTTACGCCAATACAACGTACGCGTCTCGGTCATCGCCCCGGGTTCGGTCAACACGCACTTTGGGGGTTCGGGCACGACCAAGGACCGCACTCGGATGGTCCAGCCCGACGACGTCGCCCAGGTGGTCGCCATGCTGGTGAATCAGTCGCCGACCTCCTTTGTCAGCGAAGTTCTACTGCGGCCTACAATGAAACCCTAACGCGTCAACGGCTGCCGTGTTCGGAGTTCTACAGGTTGCGGAAAACCCAATGTTTTTTGAAGGGTACGACCTTTAGGTCGTACGTAAACTACTGCAAACAGGTGCGGCTTTAGCCGCTGGGTGAGAACTGGAAAGCTGCGGGATTCGTGCTGGTAGCCCCCGCATTCATGCGGAGGACCGGAGTTTCTACATAATCAGGGCGAAGCGGTTGATATTTCGACCAGGGAAGCCCCTTTGGCTGCTGTGTTTTGGCTTTGTATCAGGGCACGACTTTAGTCGGGCCGTAAAGGACAGAAAGAGAATTGGGCTTCAAGCCCGGACCTACCCCAACAACGACTTTTTGAAGGGGACGGCCTTCAGGCCCCACTAGTTGCCCGGTTAATGTCAGGGCTAAAGTGGGCGCGGAAAAAGTCGCTGTTGGGTATGTCCGGGGTCTAGAGCGTGTGTGAGAACCCGAAGCTTTAGGGAGTCATCCGGGGCGCACTGCAGATCCCTCGGCTTCGCCCCGGATTTCCTGCCACGCTGCGCCGGACATGATCGCGTGTGCGCCTTTCAGTAAGGAAAGGCGCATGGAGTTCGCCAACGCCACCAAGTTTTACAGGAAATCCGGGGCAGCCGAGGGATCTGCAGTGCGCCCCGGATGACTCCCTAAAGCTTCGGGTTCTCACACACGCTCTAAAGGCCAATGGGTTTTGAGTATAGGTGTCCGGGCTTAAAGCCCGGACCCACCCTGCTTAGCCCCTGCGCTTTTTCTGACCCAATCACTAATTAATAGGGGCTATTGATGACTGCAAAACTAATGTGCGGGTCAGTCTGTTTTGAGCCAATTTCGAAAAGTGCTTTGCATCAGGGCGGTGACCACCAGAAAACTCGCGCATTTCGCAAATTGGATCTATACACCCTCTCTGAAATGTAGAAACTCCAGGCCCCCGCAGTTATGCGGGGGAAGGAGCGCTTCAGCGCTCCGGGTCGGGCATCATCACGCAGCCGGCTGCCCAGAAGTGCAGGGACCTTCGGCATCAGCTCGCTCCAAAAATATGGTCGCCGCCCCTTACCCTCCAGCCGACCAGGCCATATCATGTTTACAGGCGGCGGGCCCTCGCGCAATCGCTGCCCGGTGGCGTTTGCCTGTTGCTGAAGGCCTTTGGCGCGAGCGAAGGATGGCGTAACGCTATCCGGTACCACACTCGTTCTCTCTCTCTCTCTCTCTCTCTCTCTCAATCAGCCACACGCATCCCGCCGTTGGCGGGCTTTTCTTTGCTCCCAAAGGCGCTCTTGCAAACCCAACTGACCTTGTCAATCGCCGAAAATTGCAAACTGGCCACATGCCCTGGATGCCGGGAGTGACACCGTGCGTGATTCTGCTCGAAAAAACCCGAATTTTATGCAATTTTATAAAATCGTCCCCGCGCTCCTGGCCGCCTCACCCGGTGTATGCCTCCCTCGCCTTCCCTCGCCGGTTTGGGCCCGCGCGGCCGGGTGCCGCAGCTATGCTCCAAAAGTCCCAATTATATGCAATTTTATGAGAAACTCCGGCGCCCGTGAGCAAACCGGGCAGCTCCCGAAACCCAGAAACTCCAGGTCCGGGCTTTACAGGCCGCGGAAAAAGTCTGCGTCAGTCCCGAAGGGACGGCTGAACACTCCCGAGAGGGATTTCAGGTCCACCCAGGACTGCGTCCTGGGCTACTTTCAGCCTGAGCTGTCCAAATTAGCGAAATAGGAGGGTGCTTGGGCTATCTAATTGGTTGCAAACATGAGAGAGGAGTTCGAACGAGCGCAATCAGGTTGGCGAATCGACAGCGCCACGGAACATCAACCGATTCACCAGCAATCCTTCATGGGAGCACAACCCTCCCCTTTGTCATCCCGAGAGGTTGTGACTTTATTGATTTTTTCGCATTTTCGAGGTACCTAAGCCATTTGTTTTCAGCATCGGATTTTGCACGAAACCAATAAAGTCACAGACTCCGAGCGCAGCCGAGGGATCTGCAGTGCGCCTACACAGCCAACGAAGGCCCTAAGTTCAATGAGGCTTTAACCAGCGCCTGGCAAGATTTGCGAACTCACTCGAAGGGCCTTTGTTGGCTGTGTAGGCGCACTGCAGATCCCTCGGCTGCGCTTGGGATGACAAAGGGGAGGGTTGCGCTCCCATAGAAGGCTGATGATGAATGTGGGTACCGAACGTGAAACGCTAATTTGGACAAGTGTGACTTTCAGCCGTCCCTTCGGGACTCACGCAGTCTTTTTCCGCAGCGGGTTTAGCCCGGACCTGCCCGAGAGCGACTTTTCCCACCCTGTTGGGCCACTTCCAACTAAGCTTAGGACTGGATTTAGAAATTGGCGATGAGTTATGTACGATCGGGCCGGATGATGCCGTGCCGGATAACCCGAGAGACGCGACGGTCGAACCGATAGTGCCTTTAGTTTCAAACATTTACACCCATGAACCCGCGATTCTGGTTAAACCACGTGCCCCGAACGTTACTTGTAACCTCCTCGGTGCGGGTCTAGCCTCTAATGTGTGTCATTTCAGGAAAACGTCGGCTCCACCAGCGTCGAAACGGGGCGTTTTCGGGACAACCAAACCGCTATAAGGCCTATGCATTGGGTTGTGTACGGTTTATCCACAACATGTTGGGGTCTCCATGTTGCTTCAGGAGAATGCGATCGCTACAGTCATTTCTAAGGCCAAAGGAACACGTCCATGCTGAAGCTTAAGAAGATCCAGATGCTGGGTTTCAAGTCTTTCTGTGATCGCACGGAGGTGACTCTCCCAGGTCAAGGGATCGCGGTCGTAGTGGGTCCTAATGGCTGTGGCAAATCGAACATTCTCGACGCGGTGAGTTGGGTGCTGGGGGAACAATCGGCCAAGTCTCTCCGCGGGGCCAAGATGGAAGACGTTATTTTTGCCGGAACCCGGGATCGCAAATCCCTGGGCATGGCCGAAGTTTCTCTCTCGCTGATCGATCCCGAGGCGTATACAGAAGGACCCTTGCTTGATTCGGCCGAAGTGGCCGAGGATGCCCTGCCCGAGGCTGACTGGGATGAAGAGAAGAACCGGGCCGAGCGGGCCGCGGAGACCGAAGAGATCATCGCCGACGTACAGCCCGGTTTCCTAGCAGAAGGTTCCTTAGCAGAGGTTTCGGTCATCGAAACAGGCCAGCCCACAGCCGAACCTCCCACGACCCAACCCACAGAGGAGCCGGCTGAGAATTCGGTCGTCCTGAAGATTCGCCGCCGGCGTTTCCAGCGCGCGGCCCGGCAGGGCGAGATCGTAGTCACCCGCCGCCTGTTTCGCACCGGCGAGAGCGAGTACCTGCTCAACGGCAAGCTTTGCCGCCTGCGCGACATCCAGGACATCTTCATGGGCACCGGGCTCGGTCCCGAATCCTACGCCATCATCGAGCAGGAGCGCATCGGGCAGCTGCTTAGTTCCAAGCCTCACGACCGGCGGGCGATTATCGAAGAGGCCGCCGGGATCACTCGTTTCAAGAGCAGAAAGCGACTTTCCGAGCTTCGCCTCGAACAGGCCAAACAGAATCTGGCGCGGGTCGACGACATCTTCGATGAAGTCACGCGACAGATGGGTTCGCTCAAGCGCCAGGCTGTGAAGGCTGAGCGCTACGCCGCACTCCGGGACGAAATGCGCGCCCGGCTGCGTGTGGTCCTGGCCAGCCGGATCACGCAGATGGATAGCGAGCAGGCAGCGCTGACGGTGGAGATTGCGGAGCTGGGAACGCAGATCGAGCACGGCGCCGAGCAGGTGGGCGCGCTTGAGGGTGAGTACTCGTCTGGCATGGCGCGCGGCTATCAATTGGACTCCAGCGCGAAAGACGCCAACGCGCGAGCCAACCAGGCTTCCGTGGATCTGGAGCGGGCGACCACGCGGGAAATATCCAACCAGGAGCGGATCGCCGAACTGCGCACTCGCGCGGCCGCCGGTTCGGCGGAATTGGAGCAGGCACGGCTTCACCTGCAGGGATTGATCGTCGAACGCGAGTCGCACCGTTCGTTTCTGGAGACAGCCGCGGCCGAGGCCGCCGGCGTTCGGGAAGAGTCGCGATTGCGCCAGGGACAAGCGCGGGATGCGGCCGAAGCCGTCAACGGAGCGGAGCAGCGCCTGGAGGCCGCCCGCCGGTATGCCATGCAACTGCTCACCCAGGCTGGGCATGCACGCAACCAGACCATGCACGCGGAAGAGTCGCTGACCGCGCTGGAGCAGGATGCGGAGAGGCTCGCCGGGGAAATCAATACCGCCAGCGCGGAGCTCGCATCGCTGGGCGCGGAGCGGGGACAGGCTTCGCTTAAATTCGAGTCGGTCACCGAGCAGCTGCAACGTCTCGAATCCGAGCTTGCTGCCCTGCGGGCGGAGACGGAAGCGCGGCGCAGCGAAGAGAGCGCCACCAAGCTCGACGGGGATCGCCTGCGAGCCGAGATGGCTACGCTGACTGGGCGGCGTAATTCCCTGCAGGCGCTCATCCGCGAACACAGTTATTCCACCGACACGGTGCGTAAGTTGCTGAAGTCGAATTCGCTCGGTGGCGGCCTGGCTCCGGTGGGCACACTGGCGGACTTTCTCGAAGTCAGCGGCGAATACGAAACCGTGGTTGATTCTTTTTTGCGTGATGAGCTGAACTACATCGTGGTCAAGAGCTGGGATGCCGCGCATGAAGGCATGCGCCTCCTGATGAGTGATGTCGATGGGCGGGCCACGTTTCTGGTTCATCCCGACGACTCCCAGGCAAAATTCTCCTTTGCCGGAGACACCCACGATGCACAGCACAGCAGCGCCGGCGTGAAACGTCTGAAAGATTGTATTCGGGTGCTGGATGGCTTTGGCCGATCGCTGGAAGTGATTCTGCCCAAGCTGCGCGATGGTTTTGTGACTCCCGATGCAGAGCTGGCAAAAACACTGGCCCTGGAAAACCCCAACGCGTTCTTTCTTGCCCCATCCGGCGAGTGCTTTCACAACGTCACCGTTACCGGTGGTAAGCCCAGAGCGGAGGGTCCGCTGGCGTTGAAGGGCGAGTTGCGCGAGACGCAGAAGAAACTCGACCTGGTCGAAGCTGAGCTGGGCCGTGCAGAAATCAGCGCAGCTTCCCTCGCCCGGCTGTTGAGCGAACTGGCAACCCGGTCCGAGAAAATCAGCGAAGAGCGGCGCACCGCGGAGCGGGAAAGCGCCAACCAGAGCGCGGCGCTGCGGCAGATGGAAGCGGAAGTGGCCAGGCTGGAGCGGCGGCTGGATGACTGGATTGTCCAGAGTGAGCGCAACAAGGACCTGCGCGGCGTGCGCCAGGCGGCGATCGAAACCCAGCGTGAAGAGGTCGCGCGTCTGGAAGCGGAACATGCTACGGCGGAGATCAAGGTCAACGAGCTGCAGGAGAACATGGAGGAGTTGCGCCGTCAGCGGGAGCAGGCGCAGCAGCAGGCAGCAACGGTCGCTGCTGTGCTGGCGGGATTGGAAGAGCGCAGCCGGGGCGCGGAGGCGGCGTTCACCCGCATCGATCGCATGTACGGCGACCTGGAACGGCGAGTTAACCAGCTGGAGCAGCAGTTGGCCTCTGCCACCGCGGAGGAACAACAACGCACCCGCGAAAATGAGCAATTGACAGTAGAGCGCGAACGCCTGGCCGAAGTGCGCAAGTGCGCTCTGGAGGAAGCAGCGCAATCGACGGAAGAAGCCAGGCTGCTGCGCGAGCAATTGAAAGACCTGGAGCAGAACCTGAAGGCTCTACGCGCGGAGATGGATGCCTTCCGCGAGGCGCGCAGCACCCGCAGCGCGCTCTCGGCGAAGCTGGCCGTGGAGCTCGAGTACATGGAAGCGGCCTGCGTCAGCGACCTGGGAATCGAGGCGCCCGAACTTCGTCAGCAGCAGGATGTACCCCGCCTGGAAGGCGAGACGCTTGCGGAAGAAGACGAGGCTTGCCGCGGGCTGAAGCAGAAGCTGGAGGCCATGGGGCCGGTTAACATGATGGCGCTCGAAGAGTACCAGGAGACGGCAGACCGCCACGGCTTCCTCGAAACCCAGCGTAAAGACCTGATCGATGCCATTGAGAACACGCAATCGACCATTCGGGAAATCGATCAGATTACACGGCAGAAATTCGACGAGGCCTTCGCCCGCATCAACCAGAACTTTTCCAGGACCTTCACCAGTCTTTTCGGAGGCGGTCAGGGCTTCATGCGCTTGACCGATGAAGAGAACACCGCGGAAAGCGGCATCGACATCGTGGCCTCGCCTCCGGGTAAAAAGCTGCAAAACGTGTTGCTCCTTTCGGGTGGTGAAAAAGCGCTTACCGCCCTCGCCCTTCTGGTGGGCATTTTCGAATATTCACCCAGCCCGTTTTGCGTTTTGGACGAAGTGGATGCTCCGCTCGATGAGACCAACGTGGGCAGACTGGCGGAGATGCTCAAGAGCATGAGCAGCGAAACCCAGTTCCTGCTGGTGACCCACTCCAAACGCATGATGACTGCGGCGGACTTAATCTATGGCGTAACCATGCAGGAGCCGGGAGTATCCAAGTTGGTCTCAGTCCGCCTGGGTGGAGAAGAAGCAATCCACAACCGCACCCGGGAACGGGCGCCGGAGCGTCGACTGGCGACGGCGTGACGGCATTCTGCGCTTGACAGCCGTTTGTCCTTCATAGGTTTGCGCGGCCCGGGCGAGTCTCGAGTTTTCCTGCGTTGACAAAGCGGTCGGCACCTCGGACAATCGGAAAGTCATTCCTCTCCCGAGGCGGAACCTTTGCCGACGCTCATCGCAACCGAATTCGAAGACCTGCAACTGTATACGCGGGGTAAGGTTCGCGATCTGTATGCGGTAGGCGACCTCCTGCTACTGGTAGCCACGGATCGAATCTCCGCTTTCGATTACGTGCTGCCTACGGGAATACCCGGTAAGGGCCGTGTACTGACGCAAATTTCTCTCTTCTGGTTCGACTACCTCAGCGACCTCGTTCCCAACCATCTGGTTACCGCGGATGTAGAACAATATCCTGCCCAGTTGAGGCCTTACGAAAGTGAGTTGCGGGGACGGTCCATGTTGGTGAACCGGGCCCGCATGTTTCCCGCTGAATGTGTGGTCCGGGGATACCTTTCCGGCTCCGGATGGAAGGACTACGTGCGGACCGGAAAAATCTGTGGCATCGCTCTGCCGCCGGGTTTGCGCGAATCGGAGCGCCTGCCGGAACCGATTTTCACGCCTGCGACCAAGAGCATGAGCGGCGAGCATGATGAAAATATTTCTTTTGACCAGATGGCGGCGCGCGTCGGGAGTAACCATGCCGAGGAGTTGCGCCGGCTAAGCCTCGCGCTTTACGCCAAGGCGGCTGATTATGCGCTGCAGCGTGGTCTGATTCTTGCCGATACCAAGTTTGAGTTTGGGTTGACGGCAAAAGGCATCGTGCTGGCCGACGAGGTGTTGACCCCGGACTCATCTCGCTACTGGCCCAGCGAAGGTTACCACCCGGGAGCAGCGCAACCGTCGTTTGACAAGCAATTTGTGCGCGACTATCTGGAAGTCGTGGGTTGGAATAAGCAGCCGCCGGCACCCGAACTTCCGGCCAACGTAGTACGCCAGACGCAGGAAAAATATGAGCAGGCTTTACACTTGCTCACCGGCCCGGCGATTGACGCCGTTCGTGTTACCCGGCCTTAGATTTAGGAATCGTAAGCATGAACCTGGCCGACCTGCTGATCATTATTGTGCTGGCAGTTTGCGTGGTGTCTGCTTTTGTGAAGGGTTTTTTTGTCGAAGTCTTCTCCCTGGCCGGTGTTATTGTTGGGCTCTTCATCGCCGCGGCAAACTACGCAGGAGTCGCACCTTGGGTTCTGCTCGTGGTGCACAACCGCGAGGCCGCCAACTTGATTGCGTTCCTGCTGATTGCCCTGTTGGTGATGTTGCTGGCAGGCATTGTAGGTCGTTTGCTTCGCGGCTTATTCCGCGGAGTGGGCTTGGGCTCTGTGGATCGACTGCTGGGCGCGGTCGTCGGGCTGGTCGAGGGTTGTATCGTGGTCACGCTGATCCTGATGGGCATCGTGGCCTTTCTGCCCCGGCAAGACTGGTTGGGTAGCTCCCGGTTGGCTCCGGTCTTTTTGACCGCGGCCCACGGCGGTTCACATGTTGTACCGTTTGCTCTAGGGGAAGAAATTCGTCAGGGCTTAGAAGCGCTCCGCATGGCGCAGCCCAATTGGTTGAAACCGAGTTCGGAAATTCATTTCGAGACAAACACAAACCCGGCCGTCGAGCGGGTAGGAAAGAGAAAGAGGTTTTCGTGAAACGTGAGCTGGATAGTCTTGTGACGCAAATGCACGCCGGCGGCATTCATTATGACGAGGCAGTGCGCGAGTTCAAGCGGCGCTTCATTCTGGAAGTGTTGTCGCATCACAGGGGAAACCAGTGCAAGGCGGCGCGGGAGCTGAGCATGCACCGCAACACGCTTCGCCGCACCATCGCGGAACTGAAACTCGATCCGGAACAAATTCGCAGTGGACTCAAGCGTCCGCCACGCGCCGAACGGCCTGTCTTTGAGAACAAGCAGACGGTGCGCAACTAAGTGGCTGAGGGCCTCGTCGCCGTCCGCGATGGATTTCACTGGGACGATTGCGATGCCTACCTCTTCGACATCGACGGCACCCTGCTCCACGCCCGCGGCGGCGTGCACAACGACGCATTTTCCTCGAGCGTAGAAGCGGTGATGGGTCACCCTCTCTCCATTGATGGCGTGGCCGTTCACGGCAGCACCGATACCGGTATCCTGCGCGAAGCATTTCGCCACGCGGCGATCGCCGACGAGGTGTGGCAGCCCCGCCTGGAAGAAATTCTCGTGCGCATGCGGAAAACGGTCCTGGAGCGCCGGGAGTACATGAGCGTAACCGTGATGCCCGGCGTCCTGTCCATGTTGGCGTACCTCAAGAGCCGGGGCAAGCTTCTGGGCGTGGCCACTGGCAACCTGGAGCAGATCGGATGGTTGAAAATCGAGATCGCCGGGCTGCGAGACTGGTTTCGCTTTGGCGGGTTCAGCGATCGCCATGCTCTGCGCTCCGATATGATCGCCAACGCACTCGGCCAAGCGCGGAAGCTTGCCGGCGCCATGGTCAAAGTATGTGTGGTTGGCGACACCCCATCGGATATTGCCGCAGCCAGAGCCAATGCGCTGCCCACCATTGCCGTGGCCACAGGCCATTTCTCCTACGATGAGCTGCTGCAGCACCACCCCGAGGTCTGCACCCCTACTCTGCAGGCCCTGCTCTAAATTCTGTCCCTGCCAACCAACCCCGGGTGCCCCACCCGCGGTTCGTTGGTACGTTAACCGAGTTGGCCCTGGTAACTTGCCCGCTGATTGCGCGCCACCTACGATAAGCACATGCGTCTAACCCGCTTGATTACCGCCTGGTGCGTATTGATGGCCCTCGCGGGCTACGCGCAGCAATCCGCGCCGGCTTCCCCCGACCCCTCCCCCAGGCAGACGCGAACGGCGGAGAAGTTCTACGTGTTAGGCGTGCGCGCCATGGAAAAAGGAGATGTGCAGGCAGCGGAGAAGGCTTTCGCAAAAGCGTCGAAGGCGGATCCTTCTAACCGCGATTACGCGCTCGACTGGGAGATTGCCCGCCAGCACAGTGTCACCAAGCTGATACAGGATGCGGATAAGGCGCGGCTCCTGGGCCAGCCTGAGGTGGCCCGGGCAAAGCTCACGGAGGCGCTGGCACTGGACCCGAGGAACCAGGAAGTGGCACAACACATCGATGACCTGGCAAACCTCGCCGAACTGCCCGCCGACACCTTCACCGCAACCTACGCTCCTGCAATCGAACTAACGCCCAAACCAGGAAAACAAAGCTTCCACCTCCGGAGCACCGAGCAGGAGGTGCTGCGACAGGTGCTTGTCGCCTACGGAATCAGAATGGTGGACGACGGTTCCCTGGCCACCAAGAGTATCCGCTTCGACGCCGACGACGTAGACTTTGCCCAAGCTGCGCACCTGCTGAGCCTGACCACCGACTCCTTCATGGTGCCGCTCGATCCCATCCGGGTCATGGTGGCCAAAGAGAGCAAGGACAACCATCAGAAATACGACCGCTTGTCAGTCGAAACGGTTTTTCTGCCTGGCCTCGCCGCGGCTGAGTTCAGCGACATGGGCAACCTGGCCAAGAATGTGCTCGGCATCCAACAGGCGGTGGTGGACCCGGGTGCGGGTACCCTGACGGTACGTGCGCCGGTCAGCAGCTTGGTGGCGCTCAACCAAACTCTTGCTGATCTGCTGGATGGCAAGAGCGAGGTGCTGCTGGATGTAAAGATCTACGAGGTGGAAAACACCAGGACGAGGGTGGTCGGTGTGCAGCTGCCGCAAACCACCACCGTCTTCAACGTGCCCAGCGAACTGAACAGCGTCATCGCGCAAAACTCGAGCTTGGTACAGCAAATTATCTCCAGTGGCTTGGCGAGCGCCGGGGACTATGCGGCTATCGCTGCTATTCTGATCGCCTCAGGCGAGGTGACCAACTCCATTTTGAGCCAGCCCTTTGCCACCTTCGGGAACGGCCTTACATTGACCGGCCTCGCCACTAACGGCATTACGGGAAACCTGAGCCTGAATGCAGCGGATACGCGTTCGCTCGACCGGGTCCAGCTCCGTCTCGACGACAACGCAGAAGGAACCATCCGCAGCGGCACCCGATATCCGATTATCACCTCCAGCTATTCGAGCATTGCCTCCACGGGTGTGAATATCCCGGGAATCACCATTCCCGGACTCTCCAGCGTTTTGAGCGGTTTGGGAATTAGTGCCAGCAGCCTCTCCAGCGCCCAACCCATACCCCAGGTGCAATATCAGGACCTGGGATTGACCCTGAAAGTCACTCCCAGGATTGATCGCAACGACGACGTGGTGCTTAAGCTGGACCTCAAAATCCAGGCGCTTCAGGGCGCCAGCCTAAACAGCCTGCCAGTGCTTACCAATCGCAGCTACACCGCCGACATCCGTCTGCGTGGGGGAGCCAGCGCGCTGGTGGTGGGTGACCTTTCCCGGCAGGAATCGAATGCCGTGAGCGGCACCCCGGGCCTCAGCGAATTGCCCGGCTTCTCCGCACTCAGCAGCACCACCAAAGAATTTGACGTGAGCAACATTGCCATTCTGGTAACCCCGCACATCCTTCGCCGGCGGCACAATGACCTGACCGGGCCGCTCATTCCTTTGCCCCGCCACAGCTGACGCTGCGAGGTCTCGCCCCTTGGATCAACGATCCAGGCTGCATTTTGCAGGCTCCTTTTTCAGATAGTTAAAATCTTATGAAACCGGCAAGGTTTCCAATCAGATTTTTGAACTCCAACTTGAACTCCGCCCCGATAAAGGTGCATCCTAGAAGGCCATAGACTCCTGAGGAATTTCTCAGAGGCAAAATGGCAGGCAGATTTCTGGCTCTCACCCCGTTGCTGTTCCTGTTGACTGCGTGCCGGCAAGAGCAGCTTTCCCTGCCAGTCGCCCACGCGGCTGGGTCGGAGGAGTTCCATGCCGCCTTGCGGCGTACCTCCGAGGAGGTCTACCATCCCGCGCCCAGCGAGAGTTGTTATTCCTACATCCTTCTGCGACCGCGAGATCAACGCGCAACCGCAGTGCAGGCACGGCTCAAGAAAGCCGATGAGATGGCGGCAGCCTTCGGGTCGCGAACGGTCACGGTGGACCTGGTGGGGGACCACGCCAATATCCTGTCCCTGCAGTTTCCCGTGGTTTGGCCTGCGGAGCCGTACTCCAGCCGGGTCAGCTCGGTGATCGAAGGCTACTTGTCCACGCCTGATATTCAGGACTACATGTGCAACTCGGGGTTTGCCGAGGTCCGGTTATCGGCACGGGGCCTGAACGATCGGCGTATCCATCCCATCTGGACGGCGCGAATCACCAGCGAGGGCATGGTGAAGGATGTGCCACCCGATCAAGTCTCTGATAACCGGTTTCCCACCCCCTGAGCCGGCGTTCAAACTTCAAGCCCAATGGATCGCATAAGAGCCAGAGCATTGCTGGTCTGGACGATGCCCGGATAGAGCCTGTAATCGAAGCGCAACTGCCCTTCTTCGAGGTGGTCTTCGAAATGGCAATTGACAGCCCGTGGTCCGATTTCCTGGGGGATCGCCGTCAGCGCCAGATCGTGCGTGCTCACCAGGCCCACTGCGCCCCGTTCGACCAATTTGGTGACGAAAGATCGGGTGCCGATCAACCGATCGTGCGAGTTTGTTCCCGAGAGCAACTCATCGAGCAGAAACAGAACGGACAACGAGCCGCCGGTTAGGTCCATGATCTGCTTCAGCCGTTGAATCTCGGCATAGAAGCGCGAGACGCCCCCCTCGAGCGAATCCAGGACACAGATAGAGGCGGTCACGGCCAGAGGCGAAAGCTTCAGACTGACTGCGCGCACCGGCGCACCGCTCTGCGCCAACACGGCGTTCACTCCGATGGCGCGCAGGAACGTACTTTTTCCCGCCATGTTTGGACCGCTCACGATCATCAGCTGAAGGTCACGGTCCAGCCGGAGATCATTCGGTACCGCCCGATGCCGCGGAACCAGGGGATGGGCCAGCCCCTCGGCTGCAAAGCAGGGCGCGTAGTCGAGAAACTCAGGAAACACATCCTCGGGGTGTTCGTAGGTATAGCCGCCCAGGGCGGCGAGCGCTTCCAGTTCGCCCACTGTTTCCAGCCAGAACCGGAGCGAACGTCCGAAACGCCGACGCCAGCTCTCGGTAGAGAGAACAAATTGCAGTCGATAAAAGATGACAGGATCGAAGATGCGAACGAAAAGGTGGTGCGCCGATGCGAGATACTCCACTCGCCAATTGAGTTTGGCGATAGCGCGCGAGGGCAGAACCCCAGACTGCTTGAGCTGAGCCTGCAGCTGCAGCAGTCTGGGGCTGGTGAACGGCTCGCGCTCAAATGCGGCTAACACCTGGGAGAGGAGGTTCAGGTCGTGCCCGGCCTCTTCGGCCGCGTGAGCCGCCTCATTGAGGTGCAAGCGAAAGCGAAGAGAAAGACCCAGATTGAGCAGGGTCATGGCCAGCACCAGCAATTCCCATGCACCCCAAAACTGCCACGCCTGCAGGCTGAGGGCCCAGAGATACGCGAGCACTGGGATTACGACACGGATCATTCCAGATGGGAAAACAGCTTGCGCTTCTCCCCAGGCAGCTAGTTGCGCCGGGCGCACACCTGTCTTCACATCTTCTCCCAAGGTAGCGAGACTTTCACGAAACCCCACCCGGCCGCTCAGCTCGATGGCCGCTGCCTGCCGGGCGCGGACCTCGTCTGGTGGCGCCGGGGCCAGCAGCCACCGAGCCAGGGTTTCCTCCCCCGCGCGGGTACGCGCCGTGCACAGCAACTCAAAAAGAGAGGCTCGCCCGAACAGATCGAGGTCCCGCGCGCAGGGGTGCGATGGTTCAAGGAAGCGCTCGCCAGTGACTCCACTTCCGGCCCAGCTACCGTCGAGCCGGGCCAGCCCTTGCTCATAAAATCTGATGGCGCGGGAGCAAGCGGTCACTCTGCCAATTAGCCGCGAGTGCAGAACCGCGAGAACGGCAAAAGCCGTTACCGGAACCAGGAGTAGAACATCGGCAATACTGAAGTGACTCAGCCGGAACAAGATCCACGTCAAACCGAACGCGGCCAGGGCAAGCTGTGCATAGCCGGCGAGCCGTTCCCGATATTGGAGCCGGGAGCGGCGCATCGACAGTTCGTCCCGGCGCCGCGAGTATTCTGCTCGCGGCACCGCCGAAGATACGGTCTCAGTCGCCGATTCCATCTGTCACGCTTATTGTGTCAGATGAAGTCCCTTTCAGTGCTGTCCCAGTCACGGCAGCCCGGGCTCCTATCGCAGCGATGGAGCCGGTTTCGCGGGGGGAGCCGGCGGAGCTGGCGGCAGAGGCACGCCGTCCAGTTTCGCCTGGAATTCGACGATCTTCTGCAGCATTTCGTAGGGAATTCCGTTGAGGGGCAGCGCGCGGCCATTGACAAAAAGTGTAGGCGTTTGGTTCACGCCTACCCGCTCGCCCAGAGCGCGCGAAGCGTCGATGGCCTCCTTAGCCGCCGGGGTGGTGGAGCAGGCAGCGATCTTAGCCGGATCCTGCCCCGATTTGGTCTCCGCGTCCTTGAGCGTCGCATCCGTAGTGGCCGGTGTGAGTCCCGCCTGGGTGTCAAAGAGCGCGTCGGAAAACTTGAAGAAGGCCTCGTTGCCGCCGGCTTTGGCGACACAATAACCGTGCGTCGACGCCTTGAGCGATTCGGTGTGGATCTGGGTCAGCGGGAAATCCTGATAAACGAAGTGAGCACTGGGGTAGTCCGCCAGCAGCTTGGCGACAATTGGCTGTGCATCCTTACAGTGCGGACACTCAAAATCGGAGAACTCCACAAACTCTATGGCTTTCGACGCTCCACCCTTGGACGGCCCGGTGGCGTTTGCCTGCAAAATCTCGCGGTAATTCTGGAACGGCTTGGAACCGAACGGCAGCAGCGAATCCGCCACCAGCCATTTGCCGTCGGGCAGGGTGAAGAACGAGAGCTGCGCTATCTGATCCTTGGGTCCGGGATTCGCCGCCTTAACCAGAACCAGCACCCGGCTTACGCCCGGCGCGGGTGTGGGCAGGATAGCCTGGATCTGCCACAAGCGGCTGGGGTCATAGCCCCAAAACGCGTTCAGAAAGTCTGCCACCGTCTGCTTGGTGGGCGAGGTCGCGGTAAAGTTTGCCGGATCAACCGGGGGAAAGGCTGGAGCGGCGGGAGCGGCGGGGGCGGCGGGGGCAGACGGCACCGTTATAGGCGGAGCCTGCGGGGCGGGAGCCTGGGGGGGACCGTTCTGGGCGAGTGCGGCGGCGCTTGCCATTGCCAGAACATAAAGACACATGGTTGTGCGAAGGTGCATTCAATTCCTCTCTAACTTTGCTTATACCTGAACTTTAACGGCGATGGGAAAACGGCGCCCCATGCCGAAAGACTTGCTGGTGACCTTAAGCACCGGGGCTGCCTGCTGTCGTTTGTACTCGCTGCGCTCTACCAGCTTGACCACATGACTGACGGTTGCCAGATCAAAATGGTATTTGTCAGCGATCTGTTCCGGAGTCTCATAGCGCTCGACGTAGGCCTGCAGAATCGGATCCAGCACCTCGTAGGGTGGCAGAGAGTCGGTATCCTTCTGCCCCGGACGAAGCTCCGCGGAGGGCGGCTTCTCCAGGATGGGCAGCGGAATAACGGTGCGCTGCCGGTTCAGGTAGTGGCAGAGCTGGTAGACCTCCGTCTTGACCACGTCGCCGATCACCGCCAGCGCTCCCACCATATCGCCGTAGAGGGTGCAATACCCAACCGACATCTCCGACTTGTTGCCGGTCGTGAGCACCAGCGCGTTGAACTTGTTGGAAAGCGCCATCAGCAGATTTCCGCGTATGCGTGACTGGATGTTTTCCTCGGTGATGTCCGGCTGCCGGCCGGTGAAGAGCGGCTCGAGCGCCTTGATGTACTGGTCAAAAAGGTCGTGGATGGGGATGGTGGTATAGCAAATGCCGAGGTTCGTCCGCCAGCGCGCGGGCATCTTCGATCGAGCCGGGGGAGGAATACTGGCTGGGCATGCCGATGGTGGTCACATTCTCTTTGCCCAGGGCGTCGACGGCGATGGCCGCGACCAGCGCCGAATCGACGCCTCCACTCAGGGCTACAAGTACCTTGGAGAAACCACATTTGCGGACGTAGTCGTGGGTGCCTAAGACCAGCGCCTGGTAGACGGCCGAATCCTCGCTTGGATCGACCGGGCGGCGATCTCCGGTGAGCGCTGTACTGTCGAAATAGACCAGGTCCTCAGCAAAGGAGCGCGCCTGGGCGACGACCGAACCATCGGGCGCCAGGGCAAAGCTGGATCCATCGAAGACCAGGCTGTCGTTGCCTCCCACCTGATTGACCATGACGACAGGGGCCTGGTGCCGGGTGGCGATCGCGGCCAACATGCGGTGGCGCAACTCCCGCTTCCCCCGGTAGTAGGGCGAGGAGGAAATGTTGAGAATGAGCGATCCACCCGCACGCATCAGCTCTTCGATCGGGTCGACGGAGTAGAGGCGGCTCGGCCAGAAACACTTATCGTTCCAGGCATCTTCGCAGATGGTGAGGGCCAGGCGTTGGTCAGCCAGGCGGTACAGGTTTTGCTTCTCTGCGGGAGCAAAATAGCGCTGCTCGTCGAAGACATCGTAGAAGGGCAGGAGCCGTTTGGACTGGACGAAATCCACCACCCCGTTGCGCAGCAGCGCAGCCGAATTCGCTACCTGCTTACCCGATCCAGGGGGCGCTGCGGTGACGTAGCCGCAAATGACGGTCAGTGGGTTGCCGGTGGTGGCTGTCGCGGCAATCTCCGCCACGGCCTCAGCGGCTCGCGCCACGAAGGATGGCTTATCCAGGAAATCGGCAGGAGGGTAGCCGCAAACCGCCAACTCCGGGAACAGGACAATGTCCGCCTGGGCTGCCGACGCCTCCCGTGCGAACTCGATGATTTTTTGCGTATTCCCCTGAAAATCCCCAACCGTGGGGTTGATCTGGGCGAGAGCGATCTTCACTTCTACAGTCTACCAACCGCGGGTTCTAGACGGCCTTTATGTGAGTCCCGCAGACCCTGCCCTGAGCTTGTCGAACGGGGAAGGTTGAATGTAGCCCCGACGCAGTCCCATAAGCGCTAACTTGTTTGGGAATGTTTTTCGTCGAAACTCACCACAAAACCGTCATCCTGAGAGCCTGTGACTTTTTCGATCTTTTCGTGCTTTTTTTACACCTAACTGGATGTTTTTCGACCCCTCCACAAAACCGTCATCCTGAGAGTCTGTGACTTTATTGATTTTTTCGCATGAATTTGGAGGCACCTAACCTTTTTAGTTTTCAGCGTCGGTTTTTTTGTGCAACCAATAAAGTCACAGCACTCTGAGCGAAGCGCATCACAGATCTATCACATAACAGAGGGTTCGATGGCGCGGAGTCGAAGGACCCCGGCGATGCTTGTTGGCAGATGCTCTTCGGAGCTTTCCGGCCACAATCTACAAGGCAATCTTGCTATGGCTTTAGTGGTTGAAAAGCTCCGAGCGGCATGGGTAAGGCAAGCACCCTCGGGGTCCTTCGACTCCGCGCCGTCAAGCGCTGTGTCAAGCGATAGATCTGTGATGCGCTCCGCTCAGAGTCTGTGATTTTATTGGTTTCGTGCAAAATCCGATGCTGAAAACAAATGGCTTAGGTACCTCGAAAATGCGAAAAAATCAATAAAGTCACAACCTCTCAGGATGACGGTTTTGTGGTGAGTTGGAGAGATGCAAAAAACGGCATTTTCTCGGATTTCTATTTTCTGGCAAACAAGTTAGCGCTTATGGCAAGAGCCTGTAGGACTCAGCGCGGAACACCGGGTTCGGCTGCGTTGAACACTAAGAGCCGGTGCCGCCCGCTACCACCGAGAGGGTGCGGACGAGAATCTTGATGTCCAGCCAGATGCTCCAGTTCTGGATGTACGCCGTATCGAGCGAAATGTAACTGTCGAAGGAAGGGTCCTGACGCGCCTGTACCTGCCATAATCCAGTCATGCCGGGGAGCACGTCGAGGCGGCGCAGATGGCTCAGATCGTAGCGCTTGACTTCGCTGGCGATCGGCGGCCGCGGGCCTACCATGCTCATATCCCCGCGCAGCACATTCAGAAACTGGGGCAGTTCGTCCAGAGAATACTTACGCAGGAAGCGGCCAACGCCGGTGATGCGAGGGTCGTTGCTGACCTTGAACAGCACCCCGTCGCGCTCGTTCATGTGCAGAATTTCAGCCCGGCGCCGCTCGGCATCGGCCACCATGGTGCGAAATTTGATGCAGCGGAACACCCGGCCCTTTTTCCCGATGCGGTCGGAACTATAGAACATGGGCCCGGAGGAATCGAGCTTCACGGCTAGGGCGATGACCGCGATCAGCGGCGACAGGATGATTAGCGCGAGCGACGACAGCAGCACGTCGAGAACCCGCTTGAGGAAGAGTCCGATGACTGGGGTTTCCCCGCGGTGTAAAGGAATGGTCGGAAATTGGCCGATATATTCGATCGGGCTATTCCAGGCAAGGCCGTCATAAAGTTCAGGCACAACCCGGATATCGACGCCCGCTTCCCGTGCCTGCTCTACGATGCGCGTGACCACACCAGCGTCGCAGGACGCGGAGAGGAAAATCTCGTCCGCGAAGAATTGCCGCGCCAGAGGCAACAACTGTTCCAGGGAACCGAGGATGTCGCCCGCCAGAGCCGGATTCTCGGCATCCACTCCAGGAATCTTCACGTAGCCCTTGAAGCTGTAGCCCAAGTGTCGAATGCTATCGAGATGGTGGCGCATGGCTTGGCCAACCCTGCCCGTTCCGACAATGATGATGTTGCGTACTTCCAGGCCACTTTCAAAACGGCGGTACATCATCATCCGCCAGATCAGGCGCCGGCCGCAGAGCAATACCGTGGTCGCCACCACGGTGATGATCACCACGCCGCGGGAGATCACCTCGCCGCGCACCAGGTACAGAGCCCCGGAAAGCAGTAGGCCCGCAGTGAGACAGGCCTGGATCGTCAGGCGCTGTTCGTGCAGGGTATTGCGCATCTGCATCGGTCCATACAAGTGATAACGCTTGCTGACCAGAATGAGCGAGAGAATGAACCACCCCAGGCAGCCCAGCAGGACCGTGGGATGGTTATGGAACATGATATTGGTGCGGTAGGGTGAATCGGCTCCAAATAGCCCTTCACCAAGCCAGCCGCGAACCGCAATCATCAGAGCGGCCAGGACGATGATTACATCGCCTAAAATCCACAACACACCAATACGTGTGCCTCTGCCCTGAGTGTTCGGCCGCGATTGGACCGCGATGTTGCCGGGCCGCAGTTCCTCGCGGCCGTTGCTAGCCAAACGCTTTAGAAGTCCGGACGTTGCCATCGATGTCCCCGCCAGAAGCTCGAGGAGGGTGCAGAAGTCTACTTACACTTTGCCCCTCGTAAGAGCCGGAATCACAGAAATTGTCGAAGTTACTCTGTTACTAGTCAGGTACTCGGGCCATCACCACGTTACCGTACGGGTGGCTGGATTGGATAAGCCTGGGTGACTGTGGAAACTGTGGGCCAGGCACGGCAATCGAAGCAGAACGTGAGATGCAACAATCGCTCAGAAGGGTTTCTGTACTGAAGTGAAAAAGTCCCGGTTGCATAGCAACTAAACCTTTGTTCTTCGAGAGTTAAGCCAGATCGACAAAACCCCTTAAATCTTTCCGTGGGAGCAATTCAAAGGGCCCGTTTTTCAACTGCAAGAGCCGTCAAAACGACTTCTTTTGAGACAGGCTCCTTACCCACAGAGCATACCATCGGGTACCTCGTTCAGGGCATAAGTAACGATGAAAGTATGGTTACTATTAGGGGACGCGATAACCAGGAAGTCATCACCTGTTCACGAACCCCCTGAAGGAGCAAAGGATCAGGCTTGGGGCAGCACCAGCTTATCCAGGTCGAGGAACTCCCGCAGAAAGGGATCCTTCGTGCCCTTGAGTTCGTCCATGGTGCCGAAGAAGTAAGCTTTGGCTTCGTGGAGGAACAGCACGTGGTCCGCCAGCCGTTCGGCAAAGCGCATGTCGTGCGTCACCACGATGCTGGTAAGGCGGAGCTGATGCTTTAGCTTCTGAATGAGATTGCCCAGCAGCCGGCCCATGAGCGGATCGACCATGGTAGTGGGCTCGTCGTACAGGATGGCCTCGGGTTGCGAGGAAAGAGCGCGTGCAATGGCCACCGAGCGCTTCATGCCGGTAGAAAGATCTGACGGAAGCAGGTCTGCCATTCCCGCCACACCGACCATGTCGAGTAGTCCGTTCACCACCTGCTGAATCTGATCTTCCAGCAGTTGGCCGCGCTCCCTCAGGGGAAAGGCTACATTTTCGCCAACCGACAGCGAATCGAACAGCGCACCGCTCTGGAAGACCATGGTGACTTTCTTACGCACCGTCTCCATTTGGTCTTCTGTAAAGCCTGTGATGTCCTGTCCGGCCACCATGATCCGCCCTGAATCGGGCTTGAGGAAGCCCATGATCTGCTGCAGCGAAACCGACTTACCCACCCCGGAGCGGCCCAAAATGCAAAGCGTCTCTCCCGCCCGGACAGAAAAGCTGACATCATCGAGCACGTGAACGTCGCCAAAGGATTTCGATACGTGTTCGAAAGCGATATAGGGGCGGTCTTCCTGCCGGGCTTCTTCCTTCTTCTCTTCGCCGCCAGGCGGGCCAACGATCTCGATGGGCGTTCCGGCGGGGATACGCATCACCGGTTCGGGAGAATCTGAGGGCATACTCATTGGGTCAAGACTAAAGCATTTCCGATCCCTGCCACATCCTCGGGTGTGTTGCAGTTATGGAACCAGCGGTACAGAGGCAGAGGGGAAAGGGCCAGCACTTCCGGATCAGCCGAGGCAACAACTTCTACATCGAAGACATCGATTGACTGGGATCGTGTGGCTATCGCGGTGACCACGGGCATGACCTTATAGTCGCCTGCGATCAGCGCCGCGGTGATGGGGGCCAGCAATTGCCGGTGATATACGGCACAAAGGGGCTGGGGCCAGCCGTTGATGCGAGGAATGGTGATCAGGGCGCCAGTGATCTCGGCTCGCCGCACCATCCAGACCAGGAACTGCGCCGGCAACAGGGGCGTGTCCACGGGCAGAAAAACATTGAGCGGCTGCCTGCTCGCGGCCAGCGCCGCTTCAATGCCGCTCAAAGGACCGCACCCGGGATGCAGGTCGGCGATCACGGGCGCATGGGACGACAGCTCGGAACGCATGCCCGCAATGCGCGGTGGGGCCGCAAGGGGGACTGCGCGAAGCTTCTCGAGAGCGAGGTCGAGCAACGAACGGCCAGCCACCTGAAGCAGAGCTTTGTCTTGCCCCATACGCGTGCTGTGGCCTCCAGCAAGCACGAACCCCTCGGCCTCGATGATATCGATACGCACTTCAAGAAGATTCTAGGCCGATTGCGCTCACCCGGCTGCGCAGCAGGATCGTGGGCAGCACGCGCATCATCCAAGACAGGGCGACAAGCCAGTCCACCACCAGCACGATGCGGAAGAAGACAGGCATATCGTAGAGTCATAGCACCATGACTCCAGGGGGCATGGCAACGCATCTTATATACTGACCTCCGGTTGCGATTGAATGGCAGAAGCAAGACGAAAAGGAATCAGCAGCGGTGCGCTCTGGATTGCTGCCGCGATCGCGCTCGTACTCATCTTCTTCGGTGTCCGCCGGATGACGCGGGAGAAGTTGCCGCTGCGGGTCACCGAGGCCCTGGTGCAGGATCTGATCAAGGTCAACAGCACCAATGGCCGGGTCGAGCCGCAGCACATCTTTGAGGCCCATGCGCCAGAAGCGGCGGTGGTCAAGAACGTCTACGTTCACGTGGGCGAGAAGGTCCGCGCAGGTCAGTTGTTGGTGGTCCTGGATGACACCAACGCGCGCGCCAGATTAGCCGCCGCGACGGCGGCGCTGCGCACAGCCGAAGCCGGCTACCAAAGCGTCGAGAGCGGGGGCACTTATCAGGAACAGCTCGCCCTTTCCAGCAACATCGTCAAAGCGAGAATCGATTGCGACCAGGCGACCCGGAATCTGGATGTAGTCCAGAAGCTGGCGGCGAAAGGCGCCGCCGCGCCCAGCGAGGTCGCCCAGGCCCAGCAGCGCTTGAGCCTGGCCAAGGCATCTTTAGAAGCGCTAGAAGAACAAAAGACTAAACCCTTTGCTCCGGTTGATCTCACCCGGGCCCGTTCGACCGTAGCTGAAGCGCAGGCAGCCGTTGCGGCGGCGGCCGACGTCATCGCGCAGTCCCATGTGCGCATTCCGTTCGCCGCCACCGTTTATTCGCTTTCCGCCACCCGTTACGCATACATCGAGCCTGGAGCGGAGATCCTGCAAGCGGCTGACCTCTCCCAGCTCCAGGTGCGCGCTTACTTCGACGAACCGGAGATCGGCGACCTGAAACTCAACAATCCGGTCAGCATTGTGTGGGATGCCAAACCGGACATGAAATTCCATGGGCGCATCATCCGCCTGCCCTCGTCAGTGATCACCTACGGAACGCGCAATGTCGGCGAAGTGCTGGTGAGCGTCGACGATTCGAATGGAGTGTTGTTGCCGAACACCAACGTCGTGGTTACGGTCACCACCCAGGAGGTGCGCAATGCGCTCACCGTCCCCCGCGAGGCCCTGCACATCGAGGGTGGGCGCGACTATGTCTACGTTGTCTCGCGCGGCACGCTGCATCGCGCTGCGGTGCAGGTGGGCGCCATTAATCTCACCATGGTGCAGATCGTGAGCGGCCTGAAGGAGCATACGGTGGTCGCTCTGGGCACAACCAATGGCCAGCCGATCTCCGAGAGTGTTCCCATTCGCATCGTCAATTGAGGATATCGGTGAGACGCGGCTGCCAGTTCGTGTTACTGGGTATCGTCACCGCGCTGGCGCAAACCGGCGCCAGTGCCCAGGTCTCGTTTTACACCGCAGTCGATCTGGCGCTGCGCAACAGCACCCAGGTGCGCCTAAGCGCAGCCCAGGTCCAGCACGCCGAGGCCGCCGTGATGGAAAGCGTGTACGCCTATAGGCCCAGCTTTTCGGTGGGCTCCAGTCTGGGGTACTCATACGGTTTCCCGGTAGGCCAACCTTCGGTCTACAGCGTCGCCGCGCAATCGCTGGCCTTTTCCTTTTCCCAGCCGGACTATATTCGCGCTGCTCGTGCGGCGCTGGTGGCCGCGCAGCTCCAATTGAAGGATATCCGGCAACAGGTCATCCTCGAGGCGGCAACCGATTACATCCAACTAGTCACACTGAACCAGCAGATCACCGCTCTCGATCAGGAGACTGGCTTCGTCGGCAAATTGGTTGAGATCGAAACCGATCGTGTCGATGCCGGACTGGATAGCAAGGTTGAATTGACGCAGGCGCGCCTGACCGGAGCTCAGATTGCGCTCAGGCGGCTCCATCTCTTGGACCAAGCTGACCTGGCGCGCGTCCGGTTGGCTCATTTGACGGGTCTAAACCCGGGAGACATCGTCTCCGAGCCGCAGACGATTCCCAAGGCGCCCGAGGTTTCCGAACCAGGTGGAATCGAGGGCAATAACGGCATCAAGGCCGCTTATGCTTCAGCCAATTCAAAGCTTTACATCGCTTATGGCGACGCCCGCCAGAACGATCGCCCGACCTTTGGCTTCGGATTGGAGTACAACCGCTACGCCAAGTTCAACAATTACAACTTGTACTACCTGCGTTTTCAGCACAACAACTTCAACGTCGGCATTCAGATCACCATTCCACTTTTCGACGCAACCCGCAAGGCAAAGGCGAAGGGTTCAAGTGCGGAGGCCGCGGAGGCACATGCGCAAGCCGATCAACTGCGCGATCAAACCGGGGAGCAGATTCTGCAATTGCAGAAGAACATCGCCGAGCTTGTGGCACAGGAGCAGGTGGCGGAGTTGCAAGACGAATTGTCCCAGGATCAACTCGACGCCATTACCACCCAGCTCCAATTGGGAAGTGGCAGCCCTGGTGGACCGGCGCCATTACCCAAGGACCAGCAGGGCGCCCACATCCGCGAGCGCAGCCATTTCGTCGACATGCTTGAAACCCGCTTTCAATTGACGCAGTCCCGGCTCGCCCTGCTGCGCTCAACAGGGAGAATCGAAGACTGGGCCAAGGCAGTACCGGCACCCGGCCCCTGACCGGTCCGAAACCACGCTAACTTTCTGCCATTATTGAATTTACGAACCCTCCTGCGGGTGCCGAGCGTCTAACCAATTGCTGCCCTCTTTCCGACCCCCAGCACCCGAAGGTGCTGTTAGACTGGAAGTTAAGCCTATGCCGCTAAAGACGTTACTCTTAAATCCCCCATCGTTCGAGAATTTTGACGGCGGAGCCAGCTCTCGCTGGCCAGCTACGCGTGAGATTGAATCCTACTGGTATCCGGTATGGCTCGCCTACCCGGCTGGCATGCTCGAGGGTTCCCGGATGCTGGATGCGCCGCCGCATCACATTTCCGCGACCGAAACCATCGAGATCAGCAAGAGCTATGAGTTTTTGGTGCTCTTCACCAGCACGCCAGGCTGGACCGGTGACCAAAAACTGGCCGAAGCCATCAAGCGCGCCAATCCCCAAATCAAGATCGCCTTTGTTGGGCCGCCGGTCACCACTTCGCCGGATCGCGCGCTCAACGAGTGTGCGGCGATCGACTTTGTTTGCCGGCGCGAGTTTGACTTCTCCGTAGTTGAGTTTGCCAACGGCAAGACACTCGATCAGATCCTCGGCATCAGCTATCTCAAGAACGGGAGCGTGGTCCACAATCCCGACCGGCCCCAGGTAGAAAACCTCGATCAAATGCCGTGGGTCACCGACGTCTACAAGCGCGACATCGATGTCACGCGCTACAACGTCCCCTTCCTGCTCCACCCTTACGTTGCTCTTTACTCCACTCGAGGCTGTCCTGCGCAGTGCACCTTCTGCCTCTGGCCGCAAACCTTGAGCGGCCACGCGTGGCGCAAGCGGTCCACCGACGACGTCGCCGCCGAAATGGCCCACGCCAAGGAGCTCTTCCCCGACGTAAAAGAATTTTTCTTCGACGACGATACCTTCAACATCCAGAAGGCGCGAACGGTAGAACTCTGCGCCAAGCTGAAGCCGCTGAAGCTGACCTGGTCCTGCACCTCCCGCGTAACCACGGACCGGGAAACCCTGAAGGCCATGCGCGAGGCAGGGTGCCGGCTGTTGATCGTGGGGTTTGAATCCGGCGATCCGCAGATTCTCAAGAACATCAAGAAGGGCGCCACGGTGGAGCGGGCCCGCGACTTCGCCCGCGACTGTCATGATCTCGGCCTCACCATTCATGGTGATTTCATCCTCGGCCTCCCCGGAGAAACCAAGGAGTCGATCCGTAACACCATCAACTTCGCCAAGGCGCTTGACGTAGAGACCATCCAGGTATCGATTGCGCATGCCTATCCCGGTACGGAGTTCTATGACTTCGCGGCCGAGAATGGCTTCATCATCAACAACGGGGCCATGGTGGATGAAGGCGGACATCAGCTGGCGCACATTGAATATCCTGGTTTGCCCAAGGACTACGTGCTCGAAATGGTGCACCGTTTCTACGACGAGTATTACTTCCGTCCCAAGGCGGCGTGGCGTATCGTCAGCAAAGCCGTGGTCAACCGCGACGTCAAGCGGCTCTATGTCGAAGCGAAATCGTTCCTCAAGCTGCGCGCCGCTCGCAACAAGGTGGTAGCAGACGGCAAGATCAAGGCTGCAAATACACCCGTAAACGCCGGGGCATGACGCCCCGGCGGTATCTGGTCCTGGCGGTGGTAGCGCTTGCCGCTGCCTTTGGAGATACGTCGCTCGCGATCGGGATGAAGCGAATTGGGCCAGTCTCCCTGGCTCATCCTGATGCGCTACTCTCTGCATTACGAACCCCCTGGGTACTGGGCGGGATCCTGATTCTGTTGGTCTGGACTGCTTGCTATCTCACGGCGCTCTCCTGGGCAGATCTGACCTTCGTACTACCCGCTACTTCCCTCGCCTACGTCGCTGTCGCGGTCCTCTCCAGGCTCTGGCTGCATGAGCAGATCTCACCCGCGCGTTGGTTAGGCATAGCCCTCATAACTGCCGGAGTAGGCTTCGTAACCCAGGGCCCGGCCTACACTCCGCGCAATTCCGTTTGATCCTCCATGATGAACCTGAGTTCCGGTCCGGCCATTGCCGGGATGATAGGCGCCATCGTCCTGACCGCCACTGCCGGCGATGTGTTTCTCGCCTCCGCCATGCGTGCGGTTGGCGACCTGGACCAGATCAAGGCGGCTCGCGGCTTGCGAGACGCGATATGGGCTGTAATCAGTAAAGGCCGCTTCCTGGCCGGGGCTGCCTTCATGGCTCTCAGCTTTTTCTCTCTGCTCTTTTCCCTCAGCCACGCGGATGTCAGCCTCATCGCGCCTGCCGCAGGTTCCCTCACCTTCGTCAGCAACGCCGTGGCGGCTAAGTGGGTGCTGCACGAGAACGTCGATCGCCGCCGCTGGCTGGCAGCGGCGTTTGTCTGCTGCGGCGTCGCACTGCTGAAGCACTGAAGTTCCCTGCAGGTATGATAGGTTTTCCGGTAGAGCAGTTTCCAATTGGTGTAGACCGACGCGACAGGCCTTTTCGTGGTTTCCTCCCAAGGAAAACCACGCCTCACGATCTTTATCAGTCCATAGTAATTGCGAAACTGCTCTAGACGCCCCAAAGACCGCCTGAACTGCAAGGAGTTTGCTGTGCCAATACCTAAAGCGCTGCAGGCGCGATGGCTTTGGTGTTGTATCTTCTGTCTTGCCTGCTATGTGCCCTGGATCTTTTTTTCCAAGCTCGGCGGTAACGAAATTCCTGCTCGCACCATGCAGTACTTATTCAATTGGGGAGGCCTGCCCATCGGTCTGCTGTTCCTGGTCCTGCGCCGGTTCAAAATAGAGAAAAGCTTGAGCGGCATAGGCTATGGCCTGATTGTGGGTGTGCTTTCAGGTCTGGGGCAGCTCGCCCTGTTCGCCGCCTATCAAGGCCCGGCCAATACCTCGGTAGTGACTACACTGACTTCGCTTTATCCGATTGTAACCGTCATCCTTGCAGTTATCTTTCTTCACGAGCGGTTGACCAGATTCCAGGTCGCCGGACTCGGATTCGCTGTGATTGCATTAGTCATATTTTCGGTTTAACGGAGTTGCCTTCTGCATATCTCTTGGCTGTGGTTTGCGCTCTGCGTCCTCCTGGCCTGGGGTGTGACCGGGGTATTTCAAAAGCTATCGACGAATCGCATCTCTGCCGAGTCGTTAATGATCCTGCTCATCGTCGGTATGTTTGCCATTCAACCCTTTGTCTTGCCGCAGCAGCCGTTATCCTCTTACTCCCACCGTGCCATCATCTATGGTGTATTGAGCGGGGTGCTCAGCAACCTGGGGTCCTGGGGACTCTTCGAGGCCATGAGGCTGGGCGGCTCGGCCTCCATCGTTACCATCTTTACCGCCCTTTATCCGCTTCCTGTAGTACTGCTTGCTCCGCTCATATTGCATGAGCGCATAACCCCGCTGCAGTCAGTAGGCTGCCTGTGCGGTTTTATCGCCATCGTACTTATTTCCATTCCGGCGCCCACGGATACAAAGACCGAACCGGAGACCAACGCCGCCGCCCCCCGGTTATGACGATGAGCCTCGACTACGACCCGGTGCCGTTACTTTGGCAGGGGCCGGTAAGCAATACAATCAATCTCCACCTTCATGCCCAGGCCGACCATTCCCGCCCCGACCGTAGTGCGCGCTGGCTTGTAAGGACCAAACACTTCCGCATACACCTCATTCATCGCGCCAAAGTCTTTGACATCGTGCAGGAACACGGAGCACTTCACAACATCCTCCAGATCGGCCCCGCACCCCTGAAGAATTTTCCGCACATGTTGCAACACCAGCCTGGTTTGATCTTGCACGCTGGCCTCTTCCTCTATCTCCCCCGATACTGCATCCACCGGTCCCTGACCGGAAATAAACAGGAAATCTCCTGCGCGCACTGCCGTTGAATAAGGCCCCTGGGGTGTCGGCGCACCCTTCACTGTTAAGCGTTCCAGCATGAAAGCTCTCCCTTGTCCTCTAGAGAATTTGCGATGTGCTAGGGTACAACGTAGACGCACAGTCATCCCCTGGCATTGTTTCAAGATAGCAGGCCCCTGCTTCGCCCAATCAGGAGCTTATGAAGCCATCCTCACCACCGGCCGATACGCTGCGAGCGAACGCCCTCTCCTTCTCTTCGGTCCTCACTCAAGGCATCACCCATATCGCGCCCGCAATGGGCCTGGTGGTCACGGTTCAATTCGTGACCACCATGGCGGGTATCGCGTCGCCCCTGGCCTACGGAATCGCCTTCCTGATCGTGCTGATGCTTGGCGTCTGTCTCGCCCAATTGGCGCTTCATCTGCCATCGGCGGGCGGCTACTACACGTACGTTTGCCGCTCGCTCAATCCCAAGGCCGGCTTCCTGGCCGCATGGATGTTCTTTTTGTACGATCCGCTCACCGCAGCTGTGAACCTGGCCTACCTTGGCTTTTTGCTGCAGACCACGTTGCGGATTGAAGGCCACGTCCACTGTCCATGGTATGTGGTCTACGTGGTCTTCGCGCTGCTCATCACGTTGCTCATTTACCGCGGCATCGAAATCTCGGCCGCGTTCGTAATGTGGCTGACCGTTATCGAAGTGGCGATCATTATCGTTCTGGCGATTGCAAGCCTGATGCACCCGGGCGATGGACGACTCCATTTGCAGGACTTCGTTTCCTTCCACCAATTCAAGACCAAGGGCCTCTATCTCGCGATCGTCTTCTCCATCTTCACCTTTACCGGCTTTGAGGCCATTGCCCCGTTAGCAGAGGAAACGAAAGACCCCCGCCGCACCATTCCGCGCGCGATCCTTGCCGCGATTACCCTCATGGGCGCCTTCTTCGTGTTCACCTCTGTAGCCATCATCACCGGTTGGGGTAACAGCCACATCGACTCCTTTGCCGCTTCGGCGGAAAATCCGGTCATCCTATTGGCGAAGCGCCTGTGGGGTGCGGCCTGGATCTTCGTTCTCATTGCCGTCATCAACTCCATTCTCGGCGCAGCGATTTCCGGCACCAATGCCGCCATCCGCGTCTTCTTTGCCATGGGAAGAGCGCGCTCCCTGCCCGCCGCGCTCGAAAGGATCCATCCCCGTTTCCGAACCCCGGTCAATGCCATCGTGCTGCAAACGATCATTACCCTCACCATCGGCATTGCCATTGGCTTCTGGATCGGCCCGGACCAGGAATACTACTTCCTCGGCATCACCATGACCCTGGTCCTCATCTTCATTTATTCCGCCGGCAACATCGGTGTCTTCTTCCTCTACCGGCGCGAGCGGCCGGCGGAGTTCAGCCCCATGCTCCATTTCGTCTTTCCCCTGCTCTCTACCCTGTCCCTGGTGTGGGTCGCGTATAAGTCAATCGTGCCCTTGCCAGATGCGCCGCTGCGCTACGCTCCCGTCCTGGTAGGCACGTGGCTGCTGGCCGGGGTGTTGGTGCTGTTGACAGTACGCCGGGCCTCCAACATGCCTTTGCTACCTCTGGAAGCCGTGGCCTTGAACCCGGCGGAGGTTTCAACCCGATAGCAGGCAGCGTTTTCTTATTGGTGTTTGATGAAAATATCCCCTCTAGAGACCGCTAACGCGCAAACCCTGCGGGCCAATGCCCTCTCCTTCCCTTCCGTGCTCATGCAGAGCATCACCCACATCGCCCCCGCGGTCGGCCTGATCTTCGTGCTGCAGTACATCACGACCATGGCAGGCCTTGCCGCCCCCCTGGCCTATGCCCTGGCATTCTTGCTCGTGCTCCCCACCGCCGTCTGCATGGTGCAACTCGCGCTTCATCTCCCCTCAGCCGGCGGCTACTACACCTATCTCAGCCAATCTCTCAGTCCTCGGGCCGGCTTCCTGGCGGCCTGGATGTTCTTTTTGTACGAACCTCCCGGCGCCGCGGTGAACCTGGCATTCCTGAGTTACATGCTGCATAACATCGTGCTGATGGAAGCCGGCATCAACTGCCCCTGGTACGTGCTTTTTCTGGCCGCGGTGCTTTTGGTCACGGTGCTGATCTATCGCGGCATCGAGATCTCCGCCACTGTCGTCATGTGGTTGACCACGGTTGAGATTCTGATCATCACCTGCCTTTCGATCGCCAGCTTCATGCATCCGGGCGATGGACGAATCCAGCTGCAAGACTTTGGCTCCTGGCATAGCTTCGGGCAGAAGGGTTTCTACGTCGCCGTCGTTTTCTCCATCTCGGTTTTTACCGGCTTCGAGTCGGTTGCCCCGCTGGCAGAGGAAACCCGTGATCCGCGCCGCACCCTTCCCCGCGCGGTTCTTTTCTCCACCAGCCTGCTGGGCGTTTTCATGGTGGTTTGCGCCATGGCGCTGCTGACGGGCTGGGGCAACAGCCACATCGCCAGCTTCGCGTCTTCAACCGAGGCGCCCGTCATTCTGCTGGCCAAGCGGCTGTGGGGAACCGCGTGGTTGCTGGTGCTGCTTGCCGTCACCAACTCCATCCTTGGGGTGGCCATCGCCAGCGCCAACGCCGCCACCCGCGTCTTCTTTGCCATGGGCAGAGCGGGGGCCCTTCCCGCCGCTCTCGACTATGTGCACCCCCGCTTCCAGACGCCGCGCAATGCCATCCTGTTGCAGACCTTCCTTACTCTCGTAATCGGCCTCAGCGTCGGCTTCTGGATTGGTCCGGATCAGGAGTATTACGTAATCGGCGTTGCCATGACCTTAGGCCTCATGTTCATTTATTGTGCCGGCAACGTCGGCGTCTACGTTTATTACCGCCGCGCGCGTCCGGCGGAGTTCCGCTTCCTGCTCCACTTTCTTCTTCCCCTGCTCTCGACGATCTCGTTACTTTGGGTGGCCTATAAGTCGGCGGTGCCCTTACCCGAGCCACCGGTTCGGTACGCACCGATTCTGGCAGCGATCTGGCTGCTTGGAGGGATGGTCTTGATGTTGACCGTGCGCCAGGCCGCGGGCACGCCCCTGCTGCCATTGGAGGACCCGGTGGCTCTGGAAGGCAATGCGCTCAAGGGATGATGACCAGACACAAACATTACGATGTGGCCGTCATCGGGCTGGGGACCATGGGCAGTTTCGCGGCGGTCGAACTGGCGAAGCGTGGCTTGACCGTCGCCGGCTTCGATCAGTTCACTCCTCCTCATGGCCGCGGCAGCCATTCCGGCGCCACCCGCATTTATCGCGTCGCTTACGCCGAAGGCACTGGCTATGTACCGCTGGCGCAGCGCGCGGGCGAATTGTGGGACCAGGCCTCCGAGCAACAGGGTACGAGACTATTGCACCGCGTCGGGATGCTCTACATGGGCCCTCCTGGCGGGTCATTCGTCAGCAAGGTGGCAGAGAGTGCGTCCAGCAACCGCCTGCCAGTCGAAATGCTTTCGGCCGCCGAGGTCGAGCGTCGTTATCCTGCCTTCGAAATCCCGGAAGATTATGTCGGCCTGTTCGATCCCCAGGCTGGCTGGATCGATGTGGACGCGTCGGTCTCTTCGAGTCACGCGCACGCCCGGGCCCTTGGGGTCGAATGCTTTTTCGACCAGCCAGTCAAAGCATGGGACGCGACCGCGAGCGAAGTCCGTGTGCATCTGGAAAATGAAACCATCACTGCGGCCAATTTGATTATGACCGCGGGTGCCTGGACGGGCAGATTGCTGCATCAACTTCGACTCCCGCTGGTCGTGAAGCGCAAGGTGATCGCGTGGTTCGATCCCCTGACCCCGGAACTCTTCGCGGCCGATCGCATACCCATCTTCAGCTTTCCGGACAACTGGAGCTATGGATTCCCCAACCTGCTCGGCATGGGGGTCAAAATGGCGGAGCACTCGGGTGGCAGCTACCTGGCCGATGGCGACGATCCCGTCGCTCCTCCAGGACCGGCCGACCTGGACCCGATCGCCGCCACCGCTGCGAAATACCTGCCCCGGCTTGCCGGCGACTATAACCAGGCCCGTTCCCGCCTGCACCGTTCGGCAACCTGTCTTTATACGATGACACCCGATGAGAACTTCATCGTGGATCATCACCCGAAATTCAAAAACGTCGTCTTTGCCGCTGGCTTCTCCGGTCACGGCTTCAAGTTCGCCCCCATGATCGCCGAGGCGCTGGCCGATCTGCTGCTCCGGGGCAACACATCCTTGCCCATCGGCTTCCTGTCACTGGATCGCCTGCTGTCTTAGCGACGGTAGAGTCCGAGCACCGCGCAAAACTTTACGGGTGCCCCACGTTCGCGCCCAGCGTACGTGGGCCGCAAAGATGGGCGAAGCCCCACAAATTGCTTTTACTAGGTAGGCCGGGAAAAGCATTGGAAAAATTTCGTTTTTGGCCCACGTACGCTGGGGCGAACGTTGATTGGATAAGGAAAAAGGCTTCAGCGATCCTAGAGAGAGTCTTGAGGGTGGGACCGAGAGACTCTGGGATCAGGAGAAGCCTTATGAAGATTATAGGATGTGATTTCCACCCCAGCTTTCAACAGATAGCGATATGCGACTTGGAGACGGGAGAGCTCCAGGAGCGGAAGTTGAGTCACGCCGATGGCCAGGCAGAACGGTTCTACCGGGAGTTGGGCGAGCCGGCGTTAATCGGGATCGAGGCCACTGGAAATAGCCAGTGGTTCCTCGATCTGGTGCAGCGGTTGGGTCATGAGATATGGGTAGGGGATGCAGCCAAGATCCGCGCCAGCTATGTGCGCAAGCAGAAAACGGACAAGCGGGACGCGGGTCATATCTTGAAGCTGCTGTTGGAGAAACGGTTTCCCCAGTTGTGGAGGCCGAGCGCAGCGATGCGGGATCAGCGGCAGTTGTTACGCCACCGGGACAAGCTGGTAGAGATCCGAACGAAGGTGAAGAACAGCTTGCAACACCTGGCGATGAACTGGGGGATGCAGAAGAAGAGCCGGCTATGGACGCGCCAGGGGATGGAGCAGTTCCAGCAGTTGGCGATGCCGGGCTGGGCGGGGACGCGGCGGGAACATTTGCTGCAGCTGCTCAAGGAGTTGAACGGCCAGATCGAGCCATTGGATCAGGCGGTGAAGCAGGCCGCCGAACAACATCCCCAGGCCCAGTTGTTGATGACGCAGCCTGGAGTGGGACCGGTGACGGCCCTGGCTTTTGTGCTGACCATCGGGGATGTGGCACGCTTTGCCGGCAGCAAGCAGCTCACCAGCTATCTGGGCCTGGTTCCCAGCGAACACAGCTCGGGCAACAAGCGTCGGCTGGGAGCCATTACCAAGCAAGGCAACTGTTTTCTACGCAAGCTGCTGGTGGAAGCGGCGCAGACCACAGTACGCAAGGATGAGGGTTTTCGCAAAGAGTATCAACACCGTTGCCATCATCGCCCGAAAGCAGTGGCCAAGGTGGCGGCGGCACGCAAGCTGGCGGTGCGACTCTACTGGATGCTACGCAGTAATGTCAGCTATCCGGAGATCGTTCATATCGAGAGCAACCCGCGGGTGCCCCTGGGCAATGTCTAGCCCGAAACATTGATTGGGTGCTCTCGCATCCAGACCGGTCTTATGCAGAAGACGGCGCAAGCGCCTTGGAAAACACCTCCGGTGTTTCCCACTTCCGCACAGACTCGGCGGCTGGATGTCCGTATAGAAGAATCATGATAGTAGTTTCGGTCGTATCGATGGTTCGGTGGAGCGATCCACCAGAAAAGTGATTCAGCGGTGATATCCCAGAGTCCCGGTCCCACACTCTGTCTGATGGCCAAAGCAAGCGGTGCTCCGCACCGCTGAGGATATCTTCGCCCTTGACAAAGCCTTTTTCCTTATCGAGGGGCACCCGTAAAGTTTTGCGTGGTGCCCGGACTCCACCGTCGCTAAGGGAGCAGGCGCATAAGTCCCGTAGCCGCCAGGTCGGCTTGCAAAAAACTCCGAGGCTTTCCGGCTCGCGGCTTCGGCAGCCATATAGCCGCTGCGGACTGCGCCCTCCATGGTGGCCGGCCATCCGGTCGCGATCCAGTCGCCCGCCAGAAAAACCCGCGGCCATGGACTCGCCGGCGACGGTCGAAGCAAGTCCAGTTGCGGACGAATGGAATAGGTGGCACGAACCTCCTTCACCACGGCAGCTTTGAGCAGCTTCGCCTGCGCGACCAGGGGAAAGAACTCCGCCAATTCTCGCAGCGCCAGATCGATGATCTCCTGGCGCTGCATCCCGACCATGGACTTGGACGCGCTGACCACCAACTCGACATAGCTGCCCTGCTCGCCACGCCGCTTCTCCGGTTGCAGCCGCGACTTGTGAAACATCCACTGAATAGTTTTGTCCAGAAGAATCGCATGCTCCAGATCGGTGATCTCGCGATCGAACCAAAGGTGAATGCCGGTGATGGGCGAGTGCTCAAAACGCCCCAGCTTCCTCGCCAATTGATCCGCCTCGGGGTTTCGCGGCAAACCAGGCAGCAGCTTGCTCAACCCTTCAAACGCCAGCGCCAGAACGATGGCGTCCGTGGTGAAGCTTTGGTCCTGTGTCGTTACTGTCCATTGTTGCGTTTCTTCGGACCACTGAAACGACTCCGGAGCGGAGTTCAAATCCACCTGGCCGCCGCGGCTCTGCATGTAATCGATCGCGCGGCCATACAAATCGCTCAGAGGAATGGTGGGGACACCCATGCGCCCGGCTCCCGGCGAAAGCAGAAGCGACTTGCGAATCACCTGCCCGGCGTAGTGCACCGACATGCGATCCGGATCCTCATTCAGCGCGCTCACCAGCACCGGTTTCCAGAAGCGCTCGATCGCCCCGCGAGTCTGCCCATGCCGCGCCAGCCAGTGGGCAAAGTTCTCTTCAGAATCATCGGGAATGCCGGCAACAAACGCGCTCAACCCGCGACCGATGGCCAGCTTGTCAGAAAAAGAGAAGGCCTGCGCTCGCAGAAAAGCCGGCATGTCATGGAAGGGCGCCGGCAGAAACGAAGGCTCGAGGATGCTTCTGCGTCCACCCGGCTCGATGAAGGTAAGGCGATCGAACCAGCGGATCGCATCGCTGACGCCCAGGCGGCGGTAAAGATCGATGAGGTTGACGCAGTTGCCCAGCAACACGTGCTGGCAGTTGTCGATCACCTCTCCCGTTCCCGGGTGCTCGTAAGAAGAAGCACGCCCGCCAAGGTAGCGCCGCTTCTCCAGCAGCCGCACCTGGTAGCCCGCCTCGGCCAAGGCACACGCGGCCGAGAGCCCTGCCAATCCACCGCCGACCACGATGACCGATGAACCTAGTCAGGCCCACACACCCTGCGCCAGCGTCTTGAAAAGGCCGCATCCCAATATGCTCAGCTTCTCATACGCCGGAACGCCAATCCGCGCCGAAAAGACATCAAAGTTGCGCTGTTCGATATGCCGCAACAAACGGTGGTAAATGGTGACCAGAACCCACATCGCGGCCCTGCTGTCGGGTGAAATCAAGGGCAACAACGCTTCCGCGGATTTATAAAATTGCCCCGCACGCTCGGCCTGAATGGCGAGCACCTGCCGCTGCTGCGGCGTCAACTGCCGCCCACTGGAAATTCCGCTCATGGAGCTGGCCGTCACCCCGCAGCGATCCAGATCTTCAAGCGGTAGATAGAGCCGGCCACGCTGCGCATCTTCCCGCACATCGCGGAGAATGTTGGTCAACTGGAAGGCGATGCCGGTTTCTTCCGCGAGCTTCTCTGCCCGCGGATCGAGGTATCCGAAAATCCGAATGCAAACCAATCCGACGACAGAAGCTACCAGGTAGCAGTAGCGGTAGAGATCGGCGAAGGTAGCATACGCGGCCGAGCCTTGGTTCGAGATCCGTGGCTGTGCCTTGTACCAGCTGATCCAGCAGCTGCGAAGGGATAGCAAAGCGGCGTTGCGCGTCCAGCAGCGCGACGAAGACAGGATCGCTGGTGGCCGCGCCGGCTTGCGCCTGATGCCAGTCGTCAAGCCAGCGATCCAACGCGACGCGGCGGTCGGCGATGGGAAGGGATTCATCATCGGAGAGATCATCCGCCTGGCGCATGAAGGCGTACACAGCGCAAATCGCGTCCCGCTTGCTGGCCGGCAGGGCGACAAAGGCGTAGTAGAAGTTTTTCGCTTTCTTGCGCGCAATGGCCCGGCAGGCCGCGTATGCCGCTTGAACCTCCGCGGTCACGCCGGCCGCCTTCCCCTTGCAAGCCCGGGCACGAGTTTGCCGCAGAAAGCGCGCGCGCCAGTAGACCCAGCTTTCTGCTCTTTGAGATCACCGGACGCGCGCTGAGCACGTCGTATTGCCGGCGCTCGATGGCGTGCAGAATCTCCAGACCCCCTCGGCTGAACAGATCGAGATCCAGCGCCAGCTCCCGATCGACCATCTCGATCAGGGGCAAGCCTTGGTTGAACAGTTGGCGAGCGTAGTCGACTTCATACCGCAGCAGCTTCACGAAAGGCCGGGGTCGGCTCGCGCCGGGCGATCGTCGCCTCGTCGACACCATAGCGCTCCATATCCTGAAGTGGCAGGTAGATCCTGCCCCGCGCATAATCGGAGCTCACGTCTTGCCAGAAGTTGGCCAATTGCAACGCGGTGCAGGTGAAGTCGGAGAGCAGAAACATCTCCTGGGCGCGATAGCCGCAGGCATAAAGGACCAGCCGTCCAACCGGATTAGCAGAATATTTGCAGTAATCCAGTACATCGTCCATCGTCTGGTACCGCATCACGTTCTGGTCCTGGCGAAAGGCCACCAGCAAGTCGGCAAAGGGCTTTTGAGGGATGTCGCACGCGCGTACGGTTTCGGCGAGCGCGACAAAGACCGGATGGCGCGCCTCACCCCGGTAACAGGCGTCCAGTTCCCTTCCCCACAAATCCAGCAGCGCGAGCGACTGCTCGCGATTCCCCACCTCGTCGCCCAGGTCATCCGCGATGCGGCAGTAGGCATAAATGCTGTAGAAATGAGGCCGCAGCCGGGCAGGCAGGAACCACGAGGCCACGTGAAAGTTCTCGTAGTGGGTGGTGGCCAGCCGCTGGCAGTAGGCGCGCGCCTCCTCGAGGGTTGGGCGTTGTTCGGGGATGCGGTATTCCGCCGGCAACGCCGACCAGCCGCGTTCTACCAGCTCCCGATCATCCTTTGCACTCTCGACTGTCATGCTGGGCCCGCCCCTATGGAATGATAGCCGTCTTGATGTCGTTGGAGCGATCCTTCAGCCGCCGCAGCACCGTTTCCAGGTCCGAAAGCTGCGCCCGGCCGGTGATGTATTCGCTGCACTTGAAGCGCCCGCTCGCCAGCAGGTCAAACGCTTTGCGGCACGCGGCCGGCGTATGGTGAAAACTCGCCTTCAGCGTGATGTCGTTGTAGTGCAGCCGATTGGTATCGATCTCCACCCTGGTTCCAGCGGCACAGCCGCCAAAAAAGTTCACTGTCCCGCCGCGGCGAACCATATCCACCGCCCACTGCCAGGTAAGCGGGGTCGCCACCGCCTCGATGGCCACATCTACGCCCCGGTGATCGGGGGTCAGGCCGCGCACTGCGGCTACGGCATCGATGACGGAGCTAGTCTGCACAACGTGAGTAGCACCGAAGGTGGTTGCCGACGCTATCTGCTCATCGCGTTTGACCACCGCGATTACCTTCATGCCGGAAAGTTGCGCCACGTGCATGAACATCAGCCCGATCGGCCCTGCGCCGATGACCACGACGCTATCCCCTCGCTTGGCCCCCGTCTCTTCCAGGCCACGCACCACGCAAGCCAGCGGCTCGGTCAACGCTGCGTGCTCCAGGGGCAGACTCTCGGGAACAATGAGCGTGTTTTTGGACACGATGCGAGCCGGAATGCGGATGTACTCGGCGTAAGCACCATTATTGAAGAGCAGATCCTCGCACAGGTTTTCCTGTTTGCGAACGCACCAGAAGCACGCGCCGCAGGGCGCCGAATTCAGCGCCACCACCCGCATCCCGGGCTTAAAGCCGCGCACCCCGGCTCCGGTTTCATGGACCACGCCCGCCAGTTCATGCCCAAAGAGCGCCGGTGGCGCGATCATCCTGGCATGGTATCCCCGGCGGAAGACTTTCAGGTCGGTACCGCAAGTGAGCGCGGCGTGAACGCGAATGACAATCTCCCCCTTACCCGCAGCGGGAATCGGTACCCGTTCAATCCTGACGTCTTCTTTGCCGTAGAGCACGGCAGCGTTCATCTCACTTAGCATGCTCTTCTATTCTCGCCCAATCCGGGCCCGCGTGCTTGGCAACGCTTCGAGGGAGATAGCACGGACAGCAGGTCCCTCCACTAACGGATGCCGTCTGGTAGCACCCCTCTCCCCTTGTCATCCCGAGCAAAGCCGAGGGATCTGCAGTTCCGCGGACCTCTCGTGGAAATGTTTTTCGACCGTAGCGCACCCGGATTCCCTGCCACGCAGCACTGGACGCGACAGTGTGTGCGGCTCTCCGTAGAGAGAGCCGCATGAAGTTCATCAAGGCCACCAAACTCCACAGGAAATCCGGGGGAGCGTAGTGGAGGGACCTGCTGTTTCTTCCAACCACCCTCAGGCGTCTCATCGGGACTAAACTCCGCCCGCTTCAATCAAGATCTTCATCGAAGTCGCCTTCGGCTCGGAGGCGATGGCCAGAGCTTCAACCGCCTCTGACAAAGGAAACCGATGCGAGACCAGCCGGGTCAGGTCGTATCCCTTGCCATAACCCTCGAAGACGACACCGACCGCCTCCTCCTGAATGTCAACCGAGGCGCTATAGGATCCCATCAGCGTCTTCTCATCCACACAAACTGCGGCCGGATCGATGATCGCCTCGCCATGCTGGGTCTGCGCGAACAGCAGCACACGGCCACCGGGACGGGTGGCGTCCATCGCAGTGGGAATCAGCGCATTGCTCCCCACAGCCAGAATGACGGCGTCGGCCCCCCGGCCCTCGGTGGCCGCGCGAACTATTGCAACAACGTCTTCCCGCGAAGCATCGATGGGCGAATCGAGCCCGAAGCCGGCCGCTACGGTGTGCCGCTCCGGGTACAGATCCGCCGTGAACACCTTGGTGGCCGATCGCCTGGCGAGGGAGGCGAGCATGATTCCGATCGGGCCCTGGCCGATCACCAGCACCGTCTCATCCGGCGAGAGATTGAGGCTGCGCACGCCTTTGAGGCAGGTGTTCAGCGGCTCAACGAAAACAGCCTGGGCAAAAGGGATGCCATCGGGAATCTTCACCATTCCGCGTTTCACGATCCAGTCCATCACCCGCACATAGCCGGCGAAGCCCCCGCCGGAAGGCTCAAAACCCGCGGTGCAGCCGACTCGCTTATAAACCGGACACTGGGCAAAGGTCTTCTTGCGGCAGTAATAGCAGGTGCCGCAGGGTATGTGGTGGAAGACAGCCACCCGGTCGCCTACAGCAAACGGTCCTGCCCCGGCTCCTACCGCCGCGATCGTACCCACGGTCTCATGGCCGAAGATGCGCGGGGCGGAGTGCGACCCGGTGTGGATCTTCTTCAGGTCGGTACCGCAGATTCCGCAGCTATGAACCCGGATCAGCACCTCACCCGGGCCGATCGCAGGCACGGGAACGGTCTCGATACGCACATCGTTCACACCGCGATAGACGGCAGCCTGCATGTTCGCCGGCAGGGTGAGCAGGTGTTTCTTCTCAATTTCGGCTGCAGTCTGCATACTTGGAAATTCTCACCTGCCCACAGACATTGGGTGCCCCATATCCGTGGAAGGGACATGCCCTGGAACATACTACCCGTCACCCATCAGCGAACCCAGGGCCGCGGCCATCGCTACCGCGCCCGTTCTCCCATTCCTGCCGACCCGAGCCAGGCCCGGCCAATAGCGGGGTCGTATTGCCACATGCGCCAATAGCGCAGCCAACTGCAGCTGCCCCTGGCTGTCCGTGTACCGGCTGAAGTCCGGCAACCTTTCCGTCGCCACATCCGAAACCGCCTTGAGGCAGTAGAACGCGATCCCCTGGCGGCGAGCAAGCCGGGCCACTGTCGCCGCCTCCATATCCACCAGAACGGCCTGGTATTTCTCCCCCAGCTGGCGCTTCTCTGCGGCAAGGGCAACATGGTCGATGGTGACTAACCTGAGCGCCGGGGCGCTTCCCGCGCGCGCCGGAGAACTGGTGGCAAACCTCTCCCCAGTGGCGGCATCCACCACTTCATTCAACACATAAGCACCGCCAGGCTGCATGCCGCAGGAGAGGGCTCCAGCCCAGCCCATAGAGACAAGTGCATTCAACGGAGCATCCTGAGCGGCTATGGCGCAAGCCCTCTCCGCAGCCTCCTTACCCATTCCCGCACAGACCGCGATGCACATAGCCCCGTCGATGGCGCCCTGCCACACGGCCTCTCCGTGACGTGCGCGCAGGGGCTTCCATCCCTGCACCAGCGGCTTCAATTCGCCGGGCATCGCCGCAATAATGCCAACGCGTTTCATGCGGAAGGCGCGTACCCATGCGCCCGAAACCAATCAATGGCCGACCGCAGCGCCGCATAAACCGGAAGTACGCGGAATCCCAACTCGCGCTCAGCTTTGGCGGAGGAGACAAACATCATTTTCTTGCCCATGCGCACGGCCTCTACGGTAGCACGCGGCTCTCGCCCCCGCAGCTTCCCGGTGATGGTTTGATCCCACAGGGCGAAGATCATGGCCACGCTATGCGGAACCCGCACCGTAGGAGAGGGCAAGCCCGTGATCGCGGACATCTTGTCCAGCAGCTGCTTCAGGGTTAGGTTCTCGCCGCCCAGAATATAGCGTTCGCCGGACCGCCCGGCCTCCAGGGCATTCGCGTGCGTCCTCGCTACTTCATTGACATCCACCAGGTTGAGTCCGGTATCCATATACGCCGGAAATTTCCGGTTGAGAAAATCAACCACGATGCGGCCGGTCGGTGTGGGCTTGATATCACCCGAACCAATGGGCGTAGTGGGATTGAGAATAATCACCTGCTGGCCCTCCCGTGCCGCGGCGACCGCCTCTTGCTCCGCCAGGTACTTGGACCGCTTATAGTGGCCGATCATGTCGGCCAGGGAAACTGGGGTCGCCTCATCCGCCAGCCTTCCATCGGAGAAAAAACCCATGGTGGCTACGCTCGAAGTGTAGACCACGCGAGGAACGCTTTCCTCGCGAGCGAGGCGCAGCAACTCACGCGTGCCCGTCACGTTAGTCGCGAGCATCTTCTCCGGATCGGTCACCCACAGCCGGTAATCGGCCGCCACATGCATCACAGCATCGCACCCGGAAACGGCGCTGCGGAACGCGTCCACCCGCAACAAATCACCAACGACGGTTTCGGCGGCGAGTCCGGCGAGATTTTCGAGCTTGCTGGTGGGGCGGATGAGGATACGTAAATCAGCGCCGCGACGGGACAGCTCTTGCGCTACGTGGCTCCCGACGAACCCCGTAGCTCCTGTGACAAAAACTTTCACTCGCTATTCAAGTACTTCGGGGTGTAGGCCAAAACCTTTTTCGCCAGCCGCCTTCTTTTCGTTCCACTTCTTCACCCAGGCTTCCCAGCTTGCGCCGGCCGCGCGATCCTTGCCGGTGAAGTTCAGTCCTGCAATCTCGCTGTATGCGATGGATAGCTTCTCTGGCGAATCCTTGGGGAACAGCCGAACCCAGGACTGGGCGAGCGATGCGCCCGTCCTGCGATCGAATATGTAGCCTTCGATCACCGAGCCATCCTTGCAGGTGATGGTGACGTCACCCCGGTAATCAAAGGCCTTTTCCAGCGCGTCGAGCACCTCTGCATCACTGCCCAAAGCCGGTGTCCAGCCTTCCAGGTTCTGGTGCTCGGTTCCCGGCGCCAGCTCCAGCGAATCGGGGTCCAGCTGCGGGGTGGTAGCGCCCTTTTGCCCGGTCATACTCGCGTCTCTTCCATCTGACGCTTGGCATCGCTCGAGATCTGCACCAGCGACGGCGACGAATGCCCGTTCAACTGCGGTGAGGTCAGCAGATCGCGTGCTCCCTGATCCGCGTAGGTGTCGAACAGTGACGCGCGCACCGCGGCCATGAATCCCCGGAACGAGCCAAACATTTCGTTGACCGAGGAAGGCTCATATCCGCAGCTGACCATGCAGTTGGCGCATTTCGGATTGCCCGAAGCGGTGCCGTAGTTCTCCCACTCCGTCTCCTCGATCAGTTCCTTGAACGTGGAAGCGTACCCATCCTGCAGCAGATAGCACGGCTTCTGCCAGCCGAAGATGTTATAGGCAGGGTTGCCCCAGGGCGTGCACTCATAATTGCGTTTGCCCATCAGGAACTCGAGAAACAACGGAGACATATTGAACTTCCAATGCTTCTCCCGGTTGGACAAAATCGCGCGAAAAAGCCTGCGCGTTCGCGCCCGGCCAAGGAAATGTTTCTGGTCCGGCGCCTTTTCGTAGGAATAGCCCGGAGAGATAACGATGCCTTCGACCCCCATGGCCATCACTTCGTCGAAGAAAGCGCGCACGCTATTAGGATCGGCGCCATCGAACAGCGTAGCGTTGGTGGTGACGCGGAATCCACGCTTGACCGCCTCGCGTATCCCCTCGACCGCCTTGTCATAACCACCCTCGCGGCAGACTGAGAAATCGTGGTGTTCGCGCTGGCCGTCGAGATGGACCGAAAAGGTCAGATACTTGCTCGGTTTGAAAAGGCCGATCTTTTCCTTGAGCAGCAGGGCGTTGGTGCACAGGTAGATGTACTTCTTCCGCGCCACCAACCCTTCCACGATCTCCGCAATCTGCGGATGCATGAGCGGTTCGCCGCCGGGGATGGAGACCATGGGCGCACCACACTCTTCGACCGCCCGGAAGCACTCCTCCGGCGACAAATCCCGCTTGAGAATGTGTGCGGGATACTGAATTTTGCCGCAGCCGGCACACGCCAGGTTGCAACGGAACAGTGGCTCCAGCATGAGGACCAGTGGATAACGCTTTTGCCCAGTCAAGCGCTTCTTGAGCACATAGCTGGCCACGGTCCACATTTGTGAGATCGGCACCGCCATCGTTTCAAATCTCCTTTAAGCTCGTTCCATCGCGCGCCGGTAATCGGTGAGTGCCAGCAAGGGAAAGTAGTTCCGGTAAAGGTGGTAGGCCAGGTAAAAGACCCGGGGAAAGCCGGTTCCGGTGATCACCGCCTGCCGCCCCGCACCTTCTCCCATGCTTTCATCCCACGAACCATCGGGCCGTTGCCGCTCGATCAACCAGCGAACTCCCTTAGCCACCGAGTCGCTGCGCGTGTCCCCGGCCGATAACAGGCCCAGGATTGCCCACGCTGTTTGCGAGGGTGTGCTGAGGCCAACACCCCGGGTCGTAGGATCGTCGTAGCTGGTGCAGCTCTCGCCCCACCCGCCGTCGGCGTTCTGCACCATGCGTATCCACTCCGCTGCCTGCTGAATCTGGGGCTCGTGGTTCCACACCCCGATGGCCTCCAGACCGCGCAGCACCAGGAAGGTGCCGTAGAGATAGTTGACACCCCAGCGGCCAAACCAGCTTCCATCCGGCTCCTGCTCGTTATAGATGAAGCGTATAGCCTTTTCGACCCGCCGATCTTTCTGCGTGTAGCCATAGGTGGCCAGCATCTCCAGGATGCGACCCGTAATGTCCACCGTCGGCGGATCGAGCATGGCGTTATGGTCGGCGAACGGAATGTTCTCAAACACCATCTTGGTGTTGTCTTTATCGAAGCTGGCCCAGCCGCCGTTCTTGCACTGCATGGCGAAGATCCAGGCAATCGCCCGCTGGCAAACGTCGTATTGATAGCGTTCCCGGGCGTGGTTGTCGACCTTGTTCAAGGCCAGAAGCACCTGCGCGGAATCGTCTGTGTCGGGATAGAACTCGTTGTTAAACTCGAAATACCAGCCACCCGGCTGTGCGTTCCTTACCTTCACCGCCCAGTCGCCCTTGTGCCGCACTTCCTTCGATAGCATCCAATCCGCCGCTTTGAGCAGCCGTGGATCGGTACGCGGAACGCCGGACTGGCCGAGTGCATACACAGCGTAAGCGGTGTCCCACACTGGAGACATACAAGGCTGCATGCGGAAGGTGGGCTCCAGGAAGTCCGGCATCCCCTCATCTTCAATGCCCAGCTTCTCGAACTCATCCATCGCCCGAATGGTTTGAGGGTCGTCGATCGAGTAACCCAGGCAGCGCAGAGCAAGAATGGCATTGAGCATGGCGGGATAAATAGCGCCCAGTCCATCACTCATCTCCAGGCGTTCCAGGATCCACTTCTCCGCTTTTCTGATAGCCACCTTACGCAGGGGCCGGATATGTACCCGCTCGGCCGCATGAAAAAGGCGGTCCATCACCAGAAAGAGGTTGCGCCAGCCTAATACCTTTTTGTGATCCCAGCGGAGGCGCAGCTTGGCATTGGCTTTACCGCCAACGAAGAGCTCGTCAATCCCATTTTCGGGAGCGAGCTTCTTGAAGGGCTTCTTGGCATAAGCGATGGAAAGCGGTACCAGGATCGCCCGCGACCAGGACGATATTTCATAAATGTTGAAGTAGAACCACTTGGGAAAGAGGACCAATTCAGGCGGAATGGCCGGCACCGCGTTGTATTCGTATTGCCCGAAAAAGCACAGGTAGATCTTGGTGAAGGTATTACATTCCACCACCCCGCCATGTTGGAGAATCCATTGCCGGGCACGCACCATAACCGGGAGCTCAGGAAGCCAGCCCATCAGCTTGAAGGCGAAATAGGCCTTCACGGAAGCGCTGATATTGGAGGGGCCGCCGGCATAGATACTCCAGCCGCCATCTTCATTTTGCTTGCGCTGGATCTCGGAGCAAGCGCGCTTCATCTTGCGCTCGTCGCCGGTCCCCAGCAACGTATGCACCATGATGTAGTCGGATTCGAGGGTGGTGTCCGCTTCCAGCTCGCCGCACCAGTAGCCATCGGCATGCTGCTGTGAAAATACAAAATCCCGGGCCCGTGCGACGGAGGATTCTACCTGGTCTAACCCCGTATCGATACGGCCAAAACGGGGACTCACGGGCTGTCCACCTTCAAACGATCTACTCATTCTGGATTGACGCTCTCTCTCGAAAAACAGCTATCGTACTGCTGTATCTAGTGGCTGCTAAACCGGCACAGGCCGTATGGCCTGTACGATCTCCGGAGGCAGCCCAAAGCGAACATTTTCCGGCATGACTTCTACTTCTTCGACGTCTGAAAACCCGCGGCCCCGCAGGTAAGTGACTACCTCGGCGACCAGAACTTCGGGAGCGGATGCCCCCGCGGTGACCGCAACCGTAGTTGCATCTTCCAGCCACGCGGGATCGATGGCGCCCGAATCTTCAATGAGGAACGCATTAGTACTTAGATTGCGCGAGACTTCCACGAGACGGTTTGAATTTGAGCTGTTGTTCGATCCCACCACCAGCACCAGATCCGCCTGGTGCGCAACATTTTTCACCGCCACCTGGCGGTTCTCCGTGGCGTAGCAGATGTCCTGGGTGTGCGGTCCGGCAATGTTGGGGAATCTGGCCTTGAGCGCGTGGATGATGTCCCGCGCTTCATCCAGGCTCAGGGTGGTCTGCGTAAGGTACGCAACCCGCTCAGGATCGGACACTCGGAGGGCTGCCACTTCTTCAACGGTGGAGACCACCTGGGTGACTTCCGGAGCCTCACCGAGTGTGCCTTCGATCTCGTCATGATCGCGATGCCCGATCAGCACCAGCGAATAGCCTTGGCGGGCGAATTTGACCGCCTCCACATGGACCTTGGTCACCAGTGGGCAGGTGGCGTCGATCACCTTTAGTTTGCGCGACTTGCTGCGTGCGCGGACCGCCGGGGAGACCCCATGAGCACTGTAAATGACCCGCATTCCCTCAGGAACGTCGTCGATGTCATCGACGAAGATCGCGCCTTTCTCCGCCAGCTCATTGACCACAAAACGGTTGTGCACAATTTCTTTGCGGACGTAGATAGGAGCCCCAAACGTGTCGAGCGCAATGTTGACGACATCGATGGCACGAACCACGCCGGCACAGAAGCCACGCGGTTTAAGAAGGAGAACCCGCTTGGTTGCGCCTTCAGCGCGGGGACGGCTGACTGGGGAGGATAATAGGGAACCTGTCACAAGTACCAGTATACCGCGCCAGCCCTTATTTGTCTGAGAGATAGAGAGGCTTGAACATCATCGACAGGGCACACCGGCAGCCATATTGCGCCAAATGCGGCAACTTCACCAAGGTCCCAGGCGAGCGCCCGGCCGCTTCCCCGGCCGCTTCAATGAACACCGCTAACGACTAACATCTCCAACTGACCACAAAAACGTCATCCTGAGAGGTTGTGATTTTTTTGATTTTTTCGCATTTTCGAGGTACCTAAGCCATTTGTTTTCAGCATCGGATTTTGCACGAAACCAATAAAGTCACAGACTCTGAGCGAAGCGCTCACAGATTTATCGCGTGACACAGCGCTTGATGGCGCGGAGTCGAAGGACCCCGAGGGCGCTTATCTTACCCATGCCGCTCGGAGCTTTTCAACCACCGAAGCCCGCACCTGGCACTACGCTTTCGGCTTGCCGCCCTTCCGGCTGGTCTTCAACATTTGCTCCGCGTGGCGCAGCGAGGTCTCGGTCAATTTGGCTCCGCTGAGCATCCGCGCCACTTCCTCGGTTCGCTCGTCATCATTCAGCAGGCGGACTGAAGTCTTGGTCGTTCCCTGCCGCTCCTGCTTCTCTACCAGAAAATGTTGATCGGCAAACGCTGCAATCTGCGGCAAATGCGTTACGCAAAGCACCTGCTGCGCCCGGGACAGCTCCTTTAGCTTCTGCCCCACCGCCTCCGCCGCGCGGCCACCAATCCCGATGTCGATTTCATCAAAGACCAGGGTGCGCGGAATGGGCGTCTTACGCCGCCCGCCTACCTGCCCCCGAGACGCCCCCTCCTCGACGCTCACCTTAAGCGCCAGCATCACCCGGGATAATTCGCCCCCGGAAGCGATTTGCTCCAGGGGTTTCAACGGTTCCCCCGCATTGGTGGCAATGCGGCAATCGATGGAATCCCATCCCTGCCGGGTCCAGTGCTGTTCCCCTTCCTGCGCAGTAACGTGCACCGCAAACCTGGCCTTCATCGCCAGATCATTGATGTGCGTTTCAGCAAGCTTTTCAAGCTTCCGGGACGCGGCGGTGCGCTCCGCGGTTAGTTCCGAAGCTGCCGCGCGATAAGCGTCCGCGGCCTTGCTACGGGCCGCCCGCACCTCAAGCAGCAACTGGTCGCGATTCTCCACCTCCGCCAACTTAGCCGCCACATCCTGGCCATGAGCCAGCACCTGGGCCAGAGTAGAACCGTACTTCCGCTTCAGGCGATTGAGTGCTTCCAGGCGATCTTCCAGTTCCACCAGCCGGTCTGGGGAGGCCTGGATCCTGGAGGCATAGTCCCGCACTGTGTTGCTGACATCGTCGACCACCGCACGGGCCGACTTCACTTGCTGTACTACATCGGCGAACTGCGGATCGTAGCGCGCGAGCTCCTCCAGGTTTTTCTCGGCGCCACGCAAGGCAGCCTCGGCCGACCGGTCACTCTCGTAGAGCAACTCATGCGCGCTCATCGAGGCGGCCAGGAGCTTCTCCGCGTTGGCTAACACCCGCCGCTCGATCTCCAGCTCTTCGTCTTCCCGCTCCTTGACGGCCGCACTCTCGATCTCGTTTTTCTGAAAACTCCATAGGTCGGCTTCACGCAAGCGTGCCTGTTCATCGCCCTCCAGACGACTCAGCCGCGCACATGTGTCAGACCACTCCAAAAACGACGCCGCCACCCGCTCGGTAGTGATGCCGGCACTGCGATCCAGGAGTTGCCGCTGCTGGGCCTGGTCGAAGCTGCCCATAGTCTCGCTCTGCGCGTGCACCAGGGCCAGCTCTGGAGCGAGTTGGCGCAGCACATTGACCGTGGCTGGTTGGTTGTTCACGTAAACCCGGCCCTTGCCACCAGCCTGTATCTCGCGGCGCAGAATAATTTCCGAGCCTTCGGCATCGATGCCGTTATCTTCGAGCGTGTTCTCCGCCCCGAGTGTGCTCTCAAACACACAGGCCACAACCGCTCGTTCGGCCCCATGCCGCACCACATCGGAAGACGCCTTATCACCCATCAAAAGCGCCAGCGCATCTACCAGAATGGACTTGCCCGCACCCGTCTCTCCGGTGAGCAGATTGAGACCGGGACCAAAGACAGCAATGGCGTGATCAATGACAGCGTAGTTTTCCGCACGGAGTTCGAGCAGCATGGCGAGCTTCGAGCGCAGCATAGCATGACTTGACTACCCGGTAATTGGCCGGGTTACCCTCCAGCGGCATCTTATGCTGCAACTTGGTTTCACCTGCGGATGTCTGCTACCGTGAAAGAGGAAGTGATGATGTCCCCCGTTCATATCGCGGCTTTTCTTATTCTCCAGACAGACGACGGAGCAGCACCCGTAGCGCATTCCGCAACCTACGGGTTCAGCGCCGTTTTCGACATGGTGCGCAACAGCGGTCCTGTCGCCATCGCCGTGCTGGTTCTGCTGCTGATCGCCAGCCTCTACTCCTGGGCAGTGATTCTCGGCAAATCTTCCCTATTCCGCCGGGCTCGCTCACAGAGCCGCCGTTTTATGCGCGCTTTTCGCAAAGCCGACCGCCTGCAGGAAATTTCGGCGGTCAGCGACCAGTTCAAACCGAGTCCCCTGGTGACCGTCTTCGATGAGGTATATGACACCTATCGCCGCCAGACCGGAGGGTTCGGACCGCCCAAGAACATCGTTACTCTGGAGCGCGCGGCCCAGGCCTCAGCCAGCGAATCGCTGACTGTTCTGGAACACCGCCTGACCTGGCTTGCCACCATCGGCGCAGTCGCCCCATTCGTCGGCCTCTTCGGCACAGTGATGGGGATCGTGGACGCCTTTCACGGCCTGGGCACTGAAGGCGCGGCCACTCTGCGCGCCGTGGCGCCCGGCGTCTCTGAGGCCCTGATCACCACCGCCGCGGGTCTGCTGGTCGCCATTCCGGCCGTGATCGCCTACAACCAGTTCACGGCTTCGCTGCGCGAGTTTGCCTCCCGTCTGGACGACTTCTCTCGCGAATTGCTCAACAGCTTGGAAGAGATCAGCCCAAAACAGGAAGCGATGGAGAGGGAGGCCGCGAGTGGCCTTCACCGCTAGTTCCGGCCATACCCGCACCTCGCTTGCGGAAATTAACATCACCCCGCTGGTCGACGTCGTCCTGGTGCTGCTCATCATCTTCATGGTCACGGCGCCGGTGTTGCAGTCGGGCATCGATGTCTCGGTGCCAAAAACCCGCAGCGTGAAAGAGATCACCCAGCAGCGGCTGGTGCTGACCATCGATCGCGATCAGAATGTTTTCCTGGGCGACAAGCCGGTCAACCTGGCCCAGCTTCCCACGCTGTTACATCAGCCTAAGACAGACCCAGCCACCCAGATCATCTACCTCCGGGCCGACGAGCGGGTGCCCTTCGGAGCCTTCGCTTCGGTCATGGACGCAGTGAAACAAGCCGGGATCAGCAACATCAGCATTGTGACCCAGCCGCTGCAGAAGACGGCGAAGTAACACGCCATGGCAGGGTCTTACTCGAGCGAGATACTTGACCAACCCGATAGCATCGGCTCGCCGTTCGCCATGTCGACCCTCATGCATGGCCTGGTGCTCGGGCTGCTGATCGGCTACGGTTACGTGCACAATCTGTTTCACACCAGCGAGTGGGGCTCAAACAGCTTTCAGCAGGGCGCGATTCAGGCCACGCTGGTATCGACAGCCGCTCTTCCCCTGCCTCAGGATCACCCGCCAACGGATAATGTGCTGGCCACGGAGACGCCGAGTGTGGCGCCCGCGTTGGAAGAGCAGAAGACTGAGCCTCTCCCTCTCCCTGACGCCATTCCCATTCCGGAAAAGCCGACTCCGGCTAAGCCTGAGGCGAAGCCGCTTCCAAAAACTCCACCGCAGCACCAGCCGCCGCCCAAACCGCAGAACAAAGCAAACTATGGGGAAGCAGCCCCGCCCAACACACCCCGGTCAACGGCAAGCAACAACAACGCCGATAGTCCCATCGCACAAACAGGAGGAGACTTTGGTTCGCGCTTTGGCTGGTATGTGGATGTGATCAAGCGCAAGGTGGCGCAGAATTGGTATTTGCCGGAAGTAGAGCAAAGTACTCCTGCGGGAGCTACTGTTTTTGTTCAGTTCACGGTCGCCCGCGACGGCTCTCCGGGCAGCATTACGTTGGCCACGCCGAGTAGTTCGCCGTCGCTCAACTCGTCGTGTATGCACGCGGTACAGCGAGTGGATACCTTCGGTCCGCTGCCTGCGGGTTACAACGAAAACACCTTGAATGTGCTCTACCACTGCACATATCCCGGTACCCGATGAGGTTACCGGTGTAACTACGTTGGGTTTTTATCGTATAAACTCAAGACTGCGTAAGGCATGAGAGCTTCCAAAAGAATTTCCTTCTCCCACTCCCGAGTTTTGTTTCTTATCCTCCTGTTCCTTTCTCTTCGATGGCAGGCAGGTGCACAGGATTGGGTTCGCACCGGAACCAATCTGGGTGCGGCACGCATTCGCCTGGCAGCGGCGGACTTCAATCCCGCTTCTGCCGACGCACAGACTCCAGCGCTGAAAACTATCTTCGACACCACGTTCTATAACGACCTGAACAACGCCGGCATTTTCGACATGGTTTCGAAGAGCATGGCTCCGCCGCTCATGCCAGCCTCTCCGCAGCAAATGAACCTTGCCGCGTGGGCAGCAGCGCCGGCGAATGCCGCCTTTGTTGCCTTCGGGTCACTTTCCGTGACCGGTGGTCGTTTGGCGGTTTACGGTTGGCTGTTCGACGCTAAGAATCCCGATTCACCGCAGATCCTGGGCAAGCAGTACAACGAAGCAGCCAGCCAGGATAATGCGCGCCTTATCGCTCACCGCTTTGCCGACGAGATCATCACCCGCCTCGGAGGCGGCATTCCCGGTATCGCCGAGACCCACATCTACTACATCGCGTCTCGCGCTGGGAACAAAGAAGTGTGGCAGATGGATTACGACGGGCAGGGCCAACACCAAGTCACCCATCTGGGCACGATTTCGCTTTCCCCGCGTGTCTCGCCGGACAACGATCGCGTCGCCTTCGCATCTTTGGAGCGTCAGGGCTGGGCCATTCGCATGTATTCGCTGGTGCTGGGCCGCGTGGTCAGCTTTTCTTCCATGGTGGGCACCACGCTCTCGCCGGCATGGTCCAGCAACGGCGCCAAGATCGCGTACTCTGGTTCACGCTCCGGCGATCCGGAGATTTATACCGCCGATGCCAACGGCGGCAACGTAAAGCAGATAACCACTTTCAAAGGTCCGGATGTCTCGCCCACCTGGAACCCCAAGACCAATTCGCAGATCGCCTGGTGCAGCGGACGCACCGGCCTGCCGCAGATCTACATCATGGACTCGGACGGAACCAGCGTACAGCGCATGACGGACGGCGGATATGCCACCTCGCCGTCCTGGTCGCCGAACGGGCAGTTCCTCGCCTTTGCCTGGAACCGCAAGTACGGTCCTGGCGCGCCTGGGGGGCAGGACATCTACATCATGGACATTGCCAGCAAGCGCTGGACCCAGCTCACGCACGACGAGGGACGGCAGGATTTCCCTTCCTGGTCCCCGGATGGACGCCACATCGTTTTCCAGCGAGAGAAGGGTGGCGGCCCTGAAATATGGACCATGCTCGCCGACGGCACCGAGCAGCATCGCCTCACGCAGAGCAGTGGAAATTCCATGCCCAATTGGAGTTGGAAATAGCCGTACCGTTTTTAAGAGGAGAATATCGTGAAGACACCGCACCACAGGCGTTTTGCTTCGCTGATCGCCGTAGCTACTTTAACCCTCGCTGCCGGCTGCCACAAGAAAGCGGTGCCACCCCCGCCTCCTCCTCCACCGGCGGCCACCTCGCCTGCCCCGACGGCCTCGATCACGGTGACCCCCGACACCATCAACCCGGGTGGAGGCGCAGTGCTGGCGTGGAAGACGACGGATGCCACAGACGTCTCGATTGACGGGATAGGCGCGGTGAATGCCTACGGTACGCAGAACGTGACGCCTACGGAATCGACGACCTATCACCTGGTCGCGCGCGGCCCCGGTGGTTCTACCGACGCAACTGCGCGCCTGACTGTCACAGCTCCGGCTGCACCTCCCCAGACCGCGAGCGAAAACATAGACGAGCAGATGTTCGAGCAGAACGTCAAACCGGCGTTCTTCGACTACGACAGCTATGAGATCCGTCCCGATGCCCAAACCATTTTGGCTCAGGACGCCAGCTTTCTGGCTGCGCATCCTACGCTCAAGGTGGTCATCGGCGGGTATTGCGATGACCGCGGATCGGCGGAATATAACCTCGCATTGGGCGAAAACCGTGCCAACGCAGCCAAGCAGGCTCTGGTCAATGGTGGAGTCGCCCCGGATCGCGTCCGCACCGTGAGCTACGGCAAGGAAAAACAATTCTGCACCCCGAACGACGAGGCTTGTTGGCAGCAGAATCGCCGCGCCGGTTTCTCGCTCGATCGATAGTGGCGGACTAGACTTATGAAGGGGCGGTTCTCGCCGCTCCTTCATCGGGGGAGCATCATGCGTAAACACATCGTCGGACTCACAGCCGTTGCCTTCTTTGTCTTGCCTCATGCATTCGCGGTCTCCAAGGAAATGGTCCAGCTGCAAACCCAGGTACAGCAACTGCAGGACATGGTGCAGCACCTGCAGACCTCGAATGACGAACGCATGGGCGTCATCGTCAACCTGGTGCAGCAAAACACTGACAACGTGAACCGGATGATGGCTGCGGTCAATGCTCTGCAGACGACTTTGAAAATGGAAAATGACCAGCGGGGGTCCGGTAATGCTCAACTCTCCGCCCAGATCCAATCGTTGAACGACTCCGTCGATGAGTTGAAAACGCGTATTGCCAACCTGACCACGCAGATGCAATCCATCCAGAGCCAGCTGCAGAACGTGAATGGGATGCCGGCGCAGCCTGGGGGTGGCCCGGCTCCGGGCGGGAGCATGCCAGCAAACCAGGGTCCCGGAGGCCAGGCAGCGGCGCCGCCGATTCAGACACCCCAGGCGCCCCCCGTCGACCAGCTCTATCAGAGTGCTCTGCGTGATTACAATTCGGCCAAATACAACATCGCGTCTTCTGAATTTGGCGACGTGATCCATTACTATCCGCAGGATCCGCTGGCGGGAAACGCGCAGTTTTATCTGGGTGAGATCAACTACCGTCAAGGCAAGTACGCGGCTGCGGTCAAAACCTACGACGCGGTTCTCGAACAGTATTCGGGCAATTCCAAGGCTCCCGCCGCCGAATTGCGCAAGGGCCAATCGTTGATCGAAATGGGCCAGAAAGATGCCGGTGTCCGTGAATTGCGGACTTTGGTGCAGCGCTATCCGCAGACCCCCGAAGCGCAGGAAGGGCGCAGCAAGTTAAATGGAATGGGCGTGCGTATTTACGCCGCCAAGCCGAGCGCATATCCACCGACCTCGCCATAACCGCACACGACTTGAGTCGGGCTGCAAATGCGCGAAAATATGAGCGCTTTACAGGCTGCGGAAAAATTCCACTTTTTGAAGGGGACGGCCTTCAGGCCGTCCATACTGCCGATAAACCACTGCGGCTTTAAGCCCGGACACCTATACTCAAAACCCATTTGGCCTTTAGAGCGTATGTGAGAACCCGAAGCTTTGGGGAGCCATCCGGGGCGCACTGCAGATCCCTCGGCTTCGCTCGGGATGACAAAGGAGAGGGACGCTTTCATTGACAGGCGATTGGGACGGCAGAGTGCGTGGTGCTGCTTCTATCGGAGGGATCTTCCATCTGTTTCACGAACCCCAATGGAAGCCGCTCCCCTCTCCTTTGTCATCCCGAGCGTACCCGGATTTCCTGCCACGCTGCGCCGGACATGATCGCGTGTGCGCCTTTCAGTAAGGAAAGGCGCATGGAGTTCGCCAACGCCACCAAATTTTACAGGAAATCCGGGGCAGCCGAGGGATCTGCAGTGCGCCCCGGATGGCTCCCCAAAGCTTCCGGTTCTCATATACGCTCGAGAGCCCGGACCTACCCAACAGCGACTTTTTCCACAGCCTGCTAAAGCCGCGGGGCTCCTGGGGCTCCTTCTCGTTGGGTTGCTTGGGTAGAGGTTTGTTGGGTGTTGCCCGAGGCGCTGGTTGCGGGTGTGGGGCTTCGGGCTGCTGAGCTGGGCCAGCGGGGCGACCATTGCGGAGATTTACCACCTGCTGCGGGCCCGGGGGACGGCCGGGGTCGACGGATTGAAACGGCGCGATATGGCGCGATCACCTATCGCCAGCATACCCGGCTGGAACGCCGGGGGCAGCCGCGAACCGAATTGCAACGAAAACCAGTACCTACATACGCACTTCTTGGGATCCAACGCGACCGATCAGAGCTGGATCAGGAGTGGATTATGGAAGGTCGAAATCGTCGCCGGCCCTCCGCTGGACTGCCATTCCGGTCCGGTGCTATCGTTGCCAACGGCGTTCGACGTCGACAGAGTTGCCCCAAACGATTCCTGTCGACCGCGCCGGAGGTATTTGATGGCAACCATCCCCGTTGATTCACGACTGAATTCGAAAACTGCGGAGTTTTTCTCCCGCCAACATCGCATGCTGATCGATGGCCGATTTGTTCTGGCCGCATCCGGCAAAACTTTTCCGGTCTACAATCCGGCCACCGGCGAAGTGGTGGCACAGGTACCGGAAGCTGAAACAGAAGACGTGGACCGTGCAGTGATCGCCGCACGCCGGGCCTTTGATGAAGGGCCGTGGACTCGCAAGATGTCCAACTCCGAGCGCGGACAGCTGCTCTGGAAATTCGCCGATCTGCTCCAGGCGAACCTGGAAGAGTTCGCGGAGATTGAATCGCTCGACAATGGTAAGCCTCTATCTGTCGCGCGAGTCGCGGATGTTCCCCTTGCCGTTGACATGTTCCGTTACATGGCCGGCTGGGCAACCAAGATCACCGGGTCCACTCTTTCCTTCTCCACACCCGGCGTCTTCCACTCCTACACCATGCGTGAGCCCATCGGTGTCGTGGGCCAGATCATTCCCTGGAACTTTCCGCTGTTGATGGCGGCCTGGAAGCTTGCCCCGGCCCTGGCTGCCGGCTGTATGCGTCGTGCTGAAGGTCGCCGAGCAAACGCCCATGTCCGGTCTCCGGCTGGCCGAGCTGTTCGATCAGGCAGGCTTTCCTCCGGGTGTGGTCAACATCCTCACCGGCTTTGGGGAAGGCGCAGGCGCGCCACTTGCCGCGCATCCGCTGGTCGACAAAATCGCCTTCACCGGCTCTACGGAAGTGGGCAAGCTGATCGTGAAAGCTTCGGCCGGCAACCTGAAGAAGGTAAGCCTGGAATTGGGTGGCAAGAGCCCGGCCATTATCTTCCCCGATGCCGATCTCGAACGCGCCATCCCGGGCACCGCCAGCGCCATCTTCTTCAACCAGGGACAATGCTGCTGCGCCGGCTCACGGCTCTTCGTCCACGAAAGCGTCTATGACAAGGTTCTGCAGGGTGTCAGCGATATCGCCGGCGGGATTAACATGGGCCCACGGTCATGGACCCCCAGACAGCGATGGGGCCGCTGGTCAGCGAGGAACAGTTCGACAAAGTTACCGGCTATATCGACTCCGGCGTCAAGGAGGGAGCCAAGGTGGCTGCCGGCGGCAAACGGCACGGGGACCGCGGGTATTTCGTTCAACCCACCGTGCTGACCAATACCAAACCGAGCATGAAGGTGGTTCGCGAAGAGATCTTCGGACCGGTGGTCTGCGCCGAATCATTTTCGGACGCCGATCTGGATCGCGTGGCACGCGAGGCCAACGACAGCATCTATGGACTCGCCGCCAGTGTCTGGACACGGGATCTGAGCACTGCGCACAAGATGGCGCGGCGCATCCGTTCCGGCACCGTGTGGATCAATTGCCACAACGTCTTCGACGCTTCCCTTCCCTTTGGCGGATACAAACAATCCGGCTGGGGACGTGAGATGGGCGAGGAAGTGCTTCACAACTACACAGAAGTGAAGGCTGTCACGGCAGCTCTGTAGAACGGAAGTACCCTCAGGGCCGGAGATCTCCGGCCCTGAGGACAACACTGCAGCCGAAATCCTCATCTTTCAAGGACGATGCCAAAACAAGAACATCCGGACAGCGATCTCCACAAGGGTGCAGTGGAAGAGGAAACCACCGTACCCCCCACGAACGGCGAGCCGCAATTTGCAGGGCCAGCTGGGTCACCGGGATCAGGAAGAAATGCTCAAGGACGCGGACACTGATTTTCCTGAGCCCGGGTCAATAGTCCGGAGCACAGTGGAGAGCACCGCTAGCTTTTTGCTAGGCGCTTGTTTTCTCAGGCGTGCTGCTCGGCGCCGCGGCGCCCGCCTCCACCACATTCCAATTCCGCCTTTCTCCAGGACCGCGCCTGGTCGGCACGCGCGCCGATAGCTCCGGCAGCGGTTCCGTTACCGCTACACTCGAAGGCAGCAAGCTCACGCTCAAGGGTTCTTTCAGCGGACTGCTCGCCGTTCCTACTGCTGCGCACCTGTGCATGGGTTCGCTGCCCGGCGTGCGCGGTCCGGTCATCGCGGATCTCACCGTCTCTCCTGCCACGAGTGGCACGTTGAGCGGGACTGTGCAGCTCAACCCGAGCCAGCTCGCTGCCTTGCACAAGGGCGGCCTCTATGTGGAGATCGATAGTGACGAGGCACCCGAGGGCGACCTTTGGGGCTGGATCATTCCGCGATAAGCCCTGTATGCGTTACGCTGATTTTCGCGTGAGAAACATGAGCAGAAGGATTGCGTTGGCGGCGAGCGCTTTCGCCTTGTGGAGTTGCGGCGCGGTCGCCCAGCAGGACACCGGCCCTTTCACCGCCGGCTCAAGCCGCGCAAGGCCACGCCGACTACTCCTCCGCTTGCGCCTCCTGTCATCAGGAAAATCTATCCGGCGGCGGCGAAGCCCCTCCCTCGCTCGCGGCAATTTTCTCAAGTCCTGGGGTGACCGTTCGACCCGGGAACTCTACGACTATCTCCATGCGGCCATGCCTCTGGGCAAGGGCGGAAGCCTGAGCGACCAAACCTATCAGAACATCGTGGCCTTCCTCCTCGAGGCCAACGGGGCAACGCGGGCGGCAAACCGTTCACGTGCTGACACGGATGTGAAGATCGGCAATGTCGCCAACGGCCAGCTACCGGGCAGCCTTGCCCTTCGCGCCGAAGCCGCGCCACCCCTTCGCAGCGGCCTCACGGTCGCCGGGGAGGATACTCGGTCTACACACCGGTCACCGACGCGATGCTCCGTCATCCCCCGGATGGCGACTGGCTTATGTTCCGCCGCAATTATCAGGGTTGGAGCTTCAGCCCGCTCAAGCAGATCGACGCAGGCCAACGTCAAAAATCTGCAGCTCAAATGGGCCTGGGCGATGAACGAGGGCGGCGCCAATGAAGTGACGCCTATCGTGCACGACGGCATCATGTTCCTTTCCAACACCGACAATATCGTGCAGGCGCTCGATGCCAGAACCGGCAAGTTGATTTGGGAAAACCGCATCGGTCCGCGATCGCCGTATCTCTACGGCGGCAATCGCAGCCTCGCGCTTTACCAGGAAAAGGTATTTGTAGCTACCACGGATGCTCATCTGGTCGCGCTCGACGCGCGCAGCGGGCAAGTCGCCTGGAAAGTGGCGATCGGCAGCAAGGGCCATAACCAGACCGGCGGCGTGATGGTCATTCACGGCAAGGTGCTGGTCGGCCTCACGGGTTGCAGCGCCTACGGGACCGAAAAATGCGCCATCAGCGCCTACGACGCTGAGACCGGCGCACAGGATTGGCGCTTCTCCACCATCGCCCTCAAATCCACTCCTGGGGGCGATACCTGGAACGGACTGGACGATCTCTATCGCGCGGGCGGCGAGACCTGGATCGCGGGCACGTACGATCCCGAACTCAATCTCACCTATTGGGGCGTGGCCCAGGCCAAGCCCTGGATGCGGGCGAGCCGCGGCACCGCGAACGGCGCCGCGCTCTATACCAGCACCACCGTCGCGCTCGATCCCGACACCGGCAAGCTCAAGTGGTATTACAGCCACGCGCCGGGCGAGTCGCTCGATCTCGACGAGGTGTTCGAGCGCGTCCTGATCGATCACGGCGCGCAGAAGACCGTGATGACGATCGGCAAGGCCGGCATCCTGTGGAAGCTGGACCGGACCAGCGGCAAGTTTCTCGATTACAAGGAAACTGTGCTGCAGAACGTATTCACGAGCATTGATCCCAAAACCGGAGTGCCGACCTATCGCGACGACATCGCAAACAGCAAGACCAATGAGTGGATTCAATCCTGCCCCAGCGCGGAGGGCGGCCACAACTGGCAGGCGATGAGCTACTACGCGCCCAGCGACCTGCTCATCATCCCGCTCTCCCAAAGCTGCGACGAGCTGAACGGACATGATGTCGAGCGGAAGGCGGGCTCGGGCGGCGTCGCCGCCGCGGTGCGGGTTTATGAGATGCCGGGTACCAACGGCAATATGGGCAAGCTCGCCGCCTATGACAGCAAGACGATGAAGGAGGTCTGGTCCTTCCAGCAGCGAGCGCCGTTTCTGACCGCTGTGCTTTCGACCGGCGGCGGCATCGCCTTTGTCGGAGATTACGACCGCTCGTTCAAGGCAGTGGATGTCAAGAGCGGCAAGATTTTGTGGGAGACGCAGCTCGGCACTACCGTGCAGGGCTATCCCGTCTCCTTCAGCATCGACGGCAAGCAGTATATTGCGGTCACCACTGGCCTGGGCGGCGGCAGTCCGGAAAACATGCCCAACGTGATCCTCACCGAGGTGCATCGCCCGGACAGCGGCCAGCAGCTCTATGTCTTCGCTTTGCCTGACGGCAAATAACGAGAGGACTGAGATGACAATGAACAGAAGAGATTTTCTGACCTCGGGTCTCGGCCTAGGTGCAGGGCTGATGACAAACCTGGCGTTGGCCCAGGTGCCACCACCTCCCCCGAAGCGGGAGCTACCGCAACGCAAGGTGAAGACCAAGCCACTGTTCAAGGCTCCGCCCGGTTATCCCAACGCGGTAGCCATCGCACCGGAGGGCCTGTGGGTCGCGGAGCAGAAGGCGCAGAATTTCGGCAAAGACGCCAAGCGCTCCCCGGAAGCTTGCTGGCTCCTGGACTGGAACGGCAAGCTGCTCAAGATGGTGCTCACCGAATCCTGCAACACCAGCGGCATGGCCTACGGCGATGGATATATCTGGATGGGCGCCAATGGGGGCCCGGAAGGCATCTACCAAACCGACATGGACTCGAAAACCGTCTCCCACCGTCAGATCCCGCTGGGGCCTCCCGACAATGGGGGCGGCTGCCATGGCCTGATGTGGCATGAGGGGAAACTGTGGATCGTGGCCAACCGTTTGCGAGCCATCCTCCGGGTCGATCCAAAGACCTGGGAGCCGGAATTCATTATTCCCATCACCACCGCCCGCTGGCACGGCATTGCCTGGGACAATGGCTCGATCTGGATGGTAACGGGCAGCTCCGACGTGGATCGCTTTATTCAGCAGGACGGCAAACTGGTTCACACCACCACACCGGGTTTGGTCAAGTACGATGCAGCAACCGGGCAGGCACTGGAGACGGCGGAATTTGTCGAGGGATCGGCCGATCCGCACGGCCTGGCGATGCGCAACGGCATACTGATCAGTTGCGATGCCGGCGTTGGGCCGCCGGGCTTCGAACTCACGCAAAGCCCGAACAGCGGCTATATTTTCGAAATCGAGTTTATCTAATTATTAACCAATCTTGGTGAGTTGACCCTGATTCAGTTCTTTCCAGTTCCGTCCGTTGTCATCGCTGAACTCGGTACGGAAGTGCATCACCTTGTCGGAAAGAAACTCATCATTGGTCAGGAACATGATCGTCTTGTCCTGGTTCTGCACCTCGGTACCGAAGCTCCAGACGTTGCCCTTGACCTGCATCGGAACTTCCCTCGGAGAGGCGTCCTTGTCGACGCCGAAGAACTTGTAGGTCTTGGCTGCCTCGTCATAGGTATACACAGACAAGCTGTTGCTGACACCGGTAGGGCCGTTCATCAGGTGGTCACACAGGATAAAGCCATGGTGGGGTGACCAGGTGCAGGTCATCTCAGAGGTTACCGAGGCGGCTTCGCTGTAGGGCGTGGTCAACACCTGGGTCTGGGACTCCCAGGTTCCCACCCAGACATCCATCTTCGTTATCTCAGGAGCAATTTGGGGGCTTCCAAATGATCGCTGGCAAGCGCTAAAGTGCTCAGGGCAACGACCGCCAAATAGATCCCTCGCAGGAAATTCTTACGCATACCATCCTCTTGCTCTGTGTAGAGAAACGAGCTGATGATACAACTTTTAGGGGATGGATGAACAATATTTGCTGCATATTATTAGTACCCACTAATCCGGAAGGGCCAACCCTCAGGTAACTTTCGTGTCAAATTTACCTGGGGGCCGCTGCTCCAGACTCTGGCTACTGGTGCTTCTGCATAATCTGCTCCAGAACTTGGCGCGAGGGGCGGACGCGGGACTCCGGGAGGGTGGCCAGCGGTTCATCTACCAGATTCAGTAGGTCGGTGAAGCTGGGTTTGGTGGTATCCACGTAAAAGACGCCGGTCAGAACCTCACCCTGCTCGTGAGCCTGCATCAGGGCGGTCACCGCGCCGATCCGATGGGTTGGATCGTAGTCCGGGTGGAGCTTGCGCAGCCGCATGTGGGATCCGTCGTGCATCTCGACGTCGTAGGTGGTTCCGGGATCGTAATCGACGGTGATCTCTTCGAAAGAAGGAACAAATCCCACCTCGTTGACCGCCTCTTCGTGCTCCTGGACGTACTTGTAGCTCTTGGTCGAGCCCTCATGGTCGTTGAAGGTGACGCAGGGCGAGATGACGTCGAGCATGACCGTGCCACGGTGGGCAATCGCCGCCTTGAGCATGGCCAGCAGCTGCTTCTTATCCCCAGAGAAGGAACGGCCCACGAAGGTCGCCCCCAGCTCGATCGCCATCACGCAGGTGTCGATGGGGGGCAGGTCGTTGATAACTCCGGTCTTTAAGGTAGAACCCACGTCGGCGGTGGCTGAGAACTGACCCTTGGTAAGCCCGTAAACACCATTATCTTCAATGATGTAGATCAGTGAGAGATTGCGCCGCATCAGATGGGCGAATTGCCCGAAGCCAATGGAAGCCGTATCCCCGTCACCGCTGACCCCCAGGCCCATCATGGTGTGATTGGCCATCAGTGCGCCGGTGGCGACCGAAGGCATACGCCCATGGACGCTGTTGAAGCTGTGCGCCCGGCTCATGAAATAGGCCGGCGTCTTGGAGGAGCAGCCAATGCCGGAGAGCTTCATCACCCGCTCGGGAGCGACACCCATCTCGTACATGGCATCGACAATGCGCTCGGAGATGGCGTTGTGTCCGCAACCCGCGCAGAGCGTGGTCTTTCCCCCGCGGTACTCCAACACCTGTAGTCCCAGGCGATTCTTCTTGGGACCGGGCGCCACCGGTGGGTTTAAAGTCGTCGCCATTAGATTTCCTCCTGAAGGACTAGCTTGTCGGTCACGGTGCGCGCGTCGAGGGGCAGGCCGTCGAAGTGGCGAATGCTTCTCAACTTGGTGATGTGGTCGGCGGGCAGATCGAGCTTAAGCAGGCTGAGCATTTGCCCATCGCGATTCTGCTCAATCACGTAGACCCGGGGGTGAGCAGCTACAAAAGCGTGCACATCGGGAGAAAAGGGAAACGCGCGCAAGCGCATGTAGTCGGTTTCGAGCCCGTATTCCTTTTTCAGCTGGTCGCGGCTCTCGCGCACCGCGAAATCAGAGCTGCCGAAGGCGATCAGTCCGATTTTGGACTTGCCTGTCTGCACCACTTCCGGCGGGGGCACCAGGGTACGCGCGGTTTCGAATTTTCTACCGAGGCGCTCCATCAGGCCCTGGTACTCGTCCGGACGCTCGGTATAAAGCGCCTTCTCGTTGTGACCGCTGCCGCGAGTAAAGTAGGCCGCCTTGGGATGGTCGGTTCCGGGCAGAGTGCGGTAGGGGATGGCATCGCCGTCCACGTCTTTATAGCGTTCGAATCCGCCTAACCGCTCCAGATCTTCGCGGGAGAGAACCTTGCCCCGGTTCAAAGGCTTCTCTGGATAGACAAATGGGTCCGACATCCAGTTGTTCATTCCGATATCAAGGTCGGAGAGAACAAAGACAGGAGTTTGCAATTGCTCGGCGAGGTCGAAGGCCTCCATGGCGAATTGGTAGCATTCGTTGACCGAGGCGGGAAGCAGCATGACGTGCTTGGTGTCGCCGTGCGAAAGGTAGGCAATCGCCAGCAGGTCTCCCTGCATGGTGCGTGTGGGCATACCGGTCGAAGGACCGACCCGCTGGATATCGAAGATGACCCCGGGTATCTCAGCGAAATAGCCTAAACCGGCAAACTCGGTCATCAGGGAAATGCCAGGCCCGGAAGTAGAGGTCATGGAACGCGCGCCTGCCCAGCCGGCGCCCAGCACCATGCCGATGGCGGCGAGTTCGTCTTCTGCCTGTACGATGGCGAAGTTTGCTTTGCCATCCTCTTCAACGCGATACTTCTTCATGTAATCGATGAGGCTCTCGACCACGGAAGAAGAGGGCGTGATGGGGTACCAGGTAACCACGGTGACCCCTGCGAACATGGCGCCCAGTGCGGCAGCCGAGTTTCCGTCGATGATGATCTTGCCCTCAGTCGCGTGCATGGGCTCGAGCATCAGTGGGTCCTGCTTGGTCAGAGACTTGGCAGCGAAGTCGTATCCGGCCTTTACCGCCGTCCAGTTCAGGTCGGCAGCCTTCTGCTTTTTGGCAAACTGGCGTCGCACGGCCTTCTCAACCAGTGTGAGATCCATGGCGAGCAACTGCGCAACCACGCCCACGTAGACCATGTTCCGCACCAGCTTGCGCAGCTTGGCTTCAGGACAAACCGCAGCTGTCAGCTTGTCGAAAGGAACCGGGTAGCAGATAACATCGTCGCGATACTGCTTGAGGTTCAGGGTTTCGTCGTAGATGGCGGCGCCGCCTGTCGGCAGCGAAAGGATGTCTTCGCGCGCGGTCTCGGCATTCATCGCCACCAGCAGTTCTATTTCTCGCCTGCGGGCAACGTAACCCTGTTTGCTGGCGCGGATGGTGTACCAGGTCGGCAACCCCGCAATGTTGGAGGGGAACAGGTTTTTTCCGCTTACCGGAATACCCATCCCGAAGATGCTTTTGAGCAGGACCAGGTTGGCGGACTGCGAGCCGGACCCGTTTACGGTGGCTACCTGGATGCTGAAGTCGTTGATGATCCGCTTGGATGTTGGCGTCTGTACTGCCGCTGAGCTACCCGCTCCGGGTGCCCCTACGGCAACGTTTCCTGTCGCCATTTGGCCGGATTCCTTCCCCGATAGATTGAGCGGCACCATCGCCGGCCAGACCTCTTGTTGCCGTCTGAATCAAGAAGGACCCTGATCTCCGCTCCAAACATTATAGTTCAGTGACTTGCCCGGCTCCTTCCTGGTCCGTCCAATGGCTCTAATTTGCCACTGGGCGGAGAAATCCCGAACTGAAACGCCCGCTTGCGGGCCGGGAATACAATCATGACATGCTGCTCGAAGGCATCTTCGCTGCCGTAACGACCTGTTTCTATCCCGACGGACGCCCCTACTGGCGCAAGCTGGAAGCAAACATGGATCGCTACTCGCGCACGCCGATGAGTGGGATGGTGTTGCTGGGCTCGACCGGCGAGGCCGTGATGCTGAGCGACGAGGAGTCGCGGGAAGTGCTGCGGGTGGCGCGGTATGCGGCGGCGCCGGAAAAGGTTCTGCTGGCGGGAGTGGGCCGCGAAAGCGTGATTGAGACCTTGCGCCTGGCGGATTATGCCGCGGAGCTCGAGTACGACGCCATCCTGGTGCGCACCCCTCATTTCTACCGCAAGCAAATGCGGAACCGGGAGATGCTGACCTATTACCAGGCGGTCGCAGACCGTTCTCCGTTGCCTGTGCTGCTCTATAGCGTGCCCAGCTGCACTGCGTATGACTTGCCCATCGAGGTGGTCGCCGAGCTGGCGATGCATCCGAATATTGTGGGCATGAAGGACTCGAGCGGGAACGTGGAGCGTATTGCAGAGCTGGTGAAGGCCACGCGCTCGGCGAGAAAGCGGACGGTCCCGGTCACCATCGTCTTTGCTGCGGTCACAACGAGGTTGCTCTCCTCGCAGACTGGGCATCCGGAAAGCAATGCGACGTTCGTAGCCGCAGGTGAGCTGGGTTCCGGCGGCACGGCGATTGCCGTGGCGCCACCCCGGCCACCGCTGAAGACACGTACCCGCGAAGTAGGCTTCCAGTTGCTTTGCGGTTCTGCCCAGACGCTCTACCCCTCGCTCGAAGCCGGAGCCACGGGTGGGGTGCTGGCGCTCGCCACCTTTGCTCCCCAGGCGTGCTGTGAGGTCTACACGGCGTGGGCGGAGAAGGACGCTGTGCTGGCAGCGGAAAAGCAGCAGCGGATTGCCCGGGCGGGAATCGAGATTGCCGGCAAGATGGGGATTCCGGGCGTGAAGTATGCGCTCGATTTAAACGGGTACTACGGCGGCCGGCCGAGGATGCCGTTGCTGCCCTTGACCGGGGACGAGCAACGGGTGGTCGATGAGCTGATGGTGGATATTCGTAACTAGGACGGCTTCACAGCAGGTCAATTCTGTTCGATCAGAGCACCTTCCACCTGGTGGCTGGAAAGCCATTCATAGTCGTAGGCCTCATGGTCCATGATGGGCGTCTGTTCAAAGTTTTCTGTCAGCGGTGGCGATTGGGTTTGCCATTCCAGCCCGGTTGCGTTCCATGGATTGTTGCCGGCGGCCGTTCCGTATTTCAGTGACCACAGCAGGTACATGAGCGGCATCGCATAGCCGGCGCCGAGCACGGTTGCGCCCGCGGTCGAAAATACATTCAAGGCCTGGAATTCCGCTGGATATGCGTGGTAGCGGCGCGGCATGCCCAAGTAACCCAAAAGGAACTGGGGGAAAAAGGTCAGGTTGAAGCCAATGAATATGGTCACCGCAGAGAGCTTGGATAAGGTTGCAGGATAGGTGCGGCCGGTTATCTTCGGCCACCAGAAATGCACACCGCCGAGAAATGCCATCAGCGATCCGCCCACCATAATGTAATGGAAATGGGCAACGATGAAGTATGTCTCGGTAAGGTGAATATCCATTCCCAGGGCCGCCAGGAATACTCCGGTCAGGCCACCTATGGTGAAAAGCCCGATGAATCCGAAGGCGTACAACAGCGGCGTTTCGAAGCTGATGGATCCGCGGTACAGGGTCGCCGCGTAGTTGAAGATCTTGATCGCAGAGGGCACGGCCACCAACATGGTCATCAAGGAAAAGATGAGCGCGGAGTAGGTGGAGACGCCCATGATGAACATGTGGTGTTCCCAGACGAAAAAGCCGAAGGAGGAGATAGCGACCGAGGAGAAGGCAACGGCCTTGTATCCGAAAACGCGCTTTCTGCTGAAAGTACTTACGATCTCCGAGACTACGGCAAAGCCAGGCAGCACCATGATGTAGATGCCGGGATGAGAATAGAACCAGAACAAATGCTGGAAGAGTAACGGGTCTCCTCCTTTAGTGGGGTCGAATACGCCGATGCCGACGATGCGTTCGAGCGCGACCAGGGTGAGAGAAATCGCCAACACGGGGGTAGCCAGCACCATGATGATGGACGCAGCGTAGTGAGACCAGACAAAGAGCGGAAGACGAAACCAGGTCATTCCGGGACAGCGCATGCGGTGGATGGTGACGATGAAATTGAGGCCGGTGAAGATGGAACTGAAGCCGGCAATAAAGATGCCGGTGGCGGTAGTCACAACGTGCGTATTGAGGTAGTGGGTGCTGAGCGGGGTGGTAAAGGTCCAGCCGGTATCGACCCCCCCGAGCACCAGCGAGGTCAGTGTGAAGAGACCTCCGATGATCAGCAGGTACCAACTGAGAAGGTTTAAGCGGGGAAAGGCGAGGTCCTTTGCGCCAATCATGAGGGGAATTAGAAAATTGCCCAGCGATGCGGGAATAGACGGAATCAGGAAGAGAAAGATCATGATGATCCCATGCATCGTAAAAAGCTTGTTATAGGTATCGGTGGCGACCAGGTCGGGCATAGGAGTGAGCAACTCCAGCCGGATGAGCCCGGCAAAGATCCCTCCAATCATGAAAAAGAAGGTGACCGTGATGAGATAGAGGATCCCTATCCGCTTGTGGTCCTGGGTGAGAAGCCAGCTACCAATGCCGTGTTCGCTGTTCAGATAGTGCCGGCGGGGCAGGACCAACGGGTCTGCCGGGGCAAATCGCACGAGTGTGGCTGCCATGTTCTTCTCCTGAAGAACAGGCTAGAGACCCGAGGCATGCGGGGTATTGGAGGTTATTGCGGAATGCTGAGCGAGATCTGTTTTTGGATGCGTCCCGGGGTCACACCCGTATAGCGCCGAAATGCGTTGGTAAGGTGCGCCTGGTCGCAAAAGCCCGCCTCAAGCGCTGCGTCTTTCGCGGCCATACCCGCGAACAGGAACTCCTTGGCATGCAGCACTCGTAGCTGCATCTGGTAGGCGTGAGGCGGTAACCCAAAGCGCGTACGGAAGGTACGCAGGAGGTGGTAGGGGCTCAAACCCGCAACCCGCGAGAGTTGCTTCAGGGAAACAGGCCGCGCCCATTCCTCGGACAGGTAGTCACGTGCTCGATCGAGCGATGGCCGACTGCCCGCGACCGTCGCATCCTGCATTGGACGGAATGAGGCTAGCGCGAAAAGGTGGGCCAGCGTCACCGCGAAGTGCGAGTCTCTTTGCAATCTTGAACTGCTATGCTCAAGATCCCTGTGAAGCTGAAGGAAAACACTGGTCCCGCGCTCATCCGATAACAGCGTTCGCTCAAAGCGCAGTTCACCACGCAGGCGCAGGCCGCGATCGTGCGCAACTTCTGCCATGGCTTGCGGAGCCACGTACAACGCCCGGAAGTTCCAGCCTATGTTCGGGTCGACTGCCTCGCCGTCGTGAATTTCTCCCGGATTGAGAAGCGCCAGAGTGCCAGGTCCAACGACGTGTTCGACCCGATCGCGGCGTACCCGCTCGGAGCCCATGGCCGCAGCGGCAATCATGTACGCATCGTGCCAGTGAGGTACAAAGGCATGATGGCGAAAGTCCGCACGCAGAAGCTCGACCCCTTGGAGATCAGGCCAGCGCAGAAGCAACGCCCGCTCTCCCGCAGCTCGACCCTGGGTCGTGCGTCGTTTCGCTGTGGCCTCAGCTGCGCGTTCGGCGACCATGCTCATGTCTGAGACCATTGTCTCGCGTTAGAAAACGATTGTTTTGTAAGAAATTGCTCTAATGTGCGGCAACCGGTTCCCGGCGCAATTCCTGCAGGGCGTTGACAGTGATCTGGCGGCGCTGAGTCGCGGCAATTCCCTCCGCCGCCGCTCTTGCCGCTGCGATGGTCGTGATGGTGGGGATCCTCTGGGTCACTGCTGCTCGGCGAATCGCTTTTTCGTCGAAGAACGTGTCCTGGCCGTGGGGGGTGTTCACGATGAGCTGAATACGCTCCCCCTTGATCAAGTCCACCACGTTTGGCCTGCCCTCCTTCACCTTGTAGACGCGCTCGACGACCATGCCGGCGCGCTCCAGCACGTCTGCAGTACCCTGCGTGGCTACAAGATGAAAACCCAACTCCACATACTGCCGGGCAAGGTCCACCACCACGGCTTTATCGCGATCGTTCACGCTAAAGAAGACCGTACCCTTCACTGGCAGCACCTGTCCGGCCGAGAGTTGCGCCTTGGCGAAGGCTTCGCCAAAATTATCGGCCACTCCCATCACTTCGCCGGTCGACTTCATTTCCGGTCCCAGCACCGTATCGACGCCAGGGGAATTTGTTCCAGGGGAAGACCGGTGATTTGACGAAAAAGTGGCTGCCGGTTGCAAGATCCGTGCGCTCGGCCACCTGCTCCGGCATCAACTCGCGCAAGGTGCGGCCGGTCATCAGCCGCGCAGCCATCTTCGCCAGCGGCACACCGGTCGCCTTGGAGACGTAAGGGACGGTGCGTGAAGCACGGGGATTCACTTCGATGACAAACACCTTGTCCTGCTCCCCGGACCGCCGCTGAATGGCGAACTGCAAGTTCACCAGGCCGACTACGTTGAGGGCCAGCGCGAGTTCGCGGGTGTAGGTACGAATGGTGTCGAGGGTCGATGGCGCCAGATCGGCCGCCGGCAGAACGCAGGAAGAGTCGCCGGAGTGGATACCTGCTTCTTCGATATGCTGCATGATCCCGGCGATTACGACGTCTCTGCGGTCGCACAGCGCGTCTACGTCGACTTCGACCGCATCTTCGAGAAAGTGATCGACGAGTACAGGCCGCTCCTGGGAATACTCCACTGCTTCGCCCATATAGCGGCGCACCGCATCGGCGTCGTAGGCAATGACCATCGCCCGGCCACCCAGCACATAGGACGGCCGAACCAGCACCGGATAGCCTACCCGCTCAGCGCCTTCCAAGGCTTGCTCGACGGTAGTGACCATGGCGCCCGGTGGCTGGGGAATATTCAAATCCTCGAGCAACTTGCCGAAGCGTTTGCGGTCTTCGGCCAGATCGATGGATTCAGGAGAAGTGCCCAGGATCTTAATGCCTGCTGCCTTCAACGGGAGAGCGAGGTTCAAAGGGGTCTGCCCGCCGAATTGGACAATCATTCCAATGTCGGCGCCGGACGAGGCCTCGTGTTCGTAGACTGCCATCACATCTTCCAGTGTCAGTGGTTCAAAGTACAACCGGTCGCTGGTGTCGTAATCGGTCGACACCGTTTCCGGATTGCAGTTGACCATAATGGTTTCGTAGTCGTCTTCCCTCAGGGCAAACGCCGCGTGGCAGCAGCAGTAATCAAACTCGATTCCCTGCCCGATTCGGTTAGGCCCGCTGCCCAGAATAATTACCTTCCGTCGGGACGTGGGCGGTGCTTCGTCCTCTTCGTCGTAGGTTGAATAGAGGTAGGGCGTATCGCTGTCGAACTCCGCGGCGCAGGTATCCACCTTCTTGAACACCGGGGTGACACCGTGGCGGCGCCGCAGTTCCCGTACCGCGACCGCTCCATCCACGCTATCCATGCCCCATACCTCGGCGATCCTGGCATCGGAGATGCCCATGCGCTTGGCCTTGCGCAGCACATCCGCCGGCATGGTCTCGAGTGAATAGTCGGCGAGTTTCTGAATGGCGTCAGTGACCTCTTTGACTTGATAAAGAAACCAGGGGTCCATCGAGGTCATCCGGGCTACTTCGCGCACCGAAAGTCCGCTGCGCAAGGCATAGCGGATGTAGTTCAGGCGCTCCGGCTGCGGGGTCACCAAGCGCTGCGTGAGCCGCTTGGGCTCGATCACCTCCGCACTGATGCGTTTGCCTGTATCGAGCGAGCGCAGCGCCTTCATCAAGGCTTCCTTGAAGGTGCGGCCTAATGCCATTACTTCGCCCACAGACTTCATCTGCGGTCCGAGGTTCTCATCCGCTCCGGGAAACTTCTCGAATTGCCATTTGGGAATCTTCACCACCACGTAGTCGATGCTGGGCTCAAAGCATGCCGGGGTTTTGCGGGTGATGTCGTTGGGAATCTCATCGAGCGTATAGCCGATGGCCAGCTTGGCAGCAATTTTGGCGATGGGAAAACCGGTGGCCTTCGAAGCCAGGGCCGAAGACCGCGATACCCGCGGATTCATCTCGATCACAGTCATTCGGCCGGTGGCCGGGTTGACCGCGAACTGCACGTTGGATCCACCCGTTTCGACGCCGATCTCACGCATGACGCGGATGCCCGCATCGCGCATGAATTGGTACTCACGATCGGTCAGGGTTTGCACCGGCGCGACGGTGATCGAGTCGCCGGTGTGCACACCCATCGGGTCCATGTTCTCGATAGAACAGATGATGATCACGTTGTCGGCGAGATCGCGGACTACTTCGAGCTCGTATTCCTTCCAGCCCAACACCGACTCTTCGATCAGACACTCGTGTACCGGAGAAAGATCGAGACCGCGACCCAGGATATCCATCAGTTCTTCGCGGTTGTAGGCCAGGCCGCCGCCGGAGCCGCCCAGGGTAAAGGATGGCCGGATGATGACCGGGAAGCCGATCTTGGTTGCGAATTCCGCGCCGTCGCGAATATTGTTCACCAGTGCGGAGCGCGGGACATCGAGTCCGATACGCGCCATGGCGTCTTTGAAGAGGAGGCGATCTTCCGCTTTCTTGATGGCTTCGAGGCGGGCGCCAATCATTTCTACGTCGTATTTCTCGAGGACGCCGGCGTCGGCAAGATCAACGGCAAGATTCAGAGCCGTTTGCCCTCCTACCGTCGGCAGCAGGGCGAATTTGCCAGTGCGGTGGCCGTTGGTATCGGTCATCCGTTCGCATTCGCGGCGAATGATCTCCTCTACGTATTCCGGAGTCAACGGCTCGATATAGGTGCGGTCAGCAAGCTCCGGATCGGTCATGATGGTGGCCGGGTTGGAATTCACCAGCACCACCTCATAGCCTTCGGCCTTGAGTGCCTTGCAGGCCTGCGTACCCGAGTAATCGAATTCCGCTGATTGGCCAATCACGATCGGCCCGGAGCCGATCACGAGAATTTTAGTTATATCGTTCCTGCGTGGCATTTTTTATGGTTCCGTTCGTTGCTGGTTGAGAAAAACATTTCCAGGAGAGGTCCGTTGAACTGCAGATCCCTCGACTTCGCCCGGGATGACAAAGGGGAGGGCAACACTTCCATTGGGCATTCGTTACTGGATGCATTGGGTATTCGTTACTGGATGAAGGATCCGCAGTTCTCGTCCAGTCGTAACTATTCTCCTTGGAAGCGCTACCCTCCCCTTTGTCATCCGAGCGAACCCCGGATTGCTGCCACGCAGCGCTGGACATGACCGCGTGTGCGGCTTTCTGTAAGGAAAGCCGTATGAAGCTCATCAACGCCATAGAACTCGACAGCAATCCGGGGGAAGTCGAGGGATCTGCAGTTCAACGGACCTCTCCTGGAAATGTTTTTCTCGCGGGAGCGTAGCGGAGCCCCCTTCATCGCCAGCTTCACTTCTTCCACTCTTCCATCATTTTTCGGAAGTCGTGGAAGAGGTAATTGGAGTCGTGGGGCCCGGGGCTTGCCTCCGGGTGGTACTGCACGCTGAAGAGCGGCAGTGTGCGATGACGCAGGCCTTCGAGCGTGTTGTCGTTCAGGTCGACATGGGTGAGCTCGACTTCGCTCTGGTTAATCGAGTCGGGATCGACCGCATAATTATGGTTGTGGGCAGTGATTTCCACTTTGCCGGTCTGCGTCTGTTGTACCGGATGATTCCCACCGTGGTGCCCAAACTTGAGCTTGTAGGTCTTGCCACCGAGGGCCAGTCCAATTAACTGATGCCCAAGACAGATGCCAAACATCGGCCTTCGCCCAGCCAGCTTGCGGATGTTTTCCTGGGCGTAGGTCACCGGCTCCGGATCTCCCGGACCGTTGGACAGAAAAATGCCGTCAGGATTCAGAGCCAGCACATCCTCCGCCGAAGTTTCGGCCGGAACGACGGTGACGCGGCAGGCTTCGCGCGCCAGCATGCGCAGAATGTTGTGCTTAATGCCAAAATCATAAGCCACTACATGCAGATCCGGTGGCGGCAACTTCAGGCTCTCATCGCCCTGCAACAAGGGATCGCCGTCGAAGTTTCGCCGGTCGTGGCAATCCCATTCGTATAAGGCTTTGGTGCTCACCACCTTCGCCAGGTCGGTGCCATCCATCTTGCGAATGCCGCGAGCCTTGAGTACGAGTTTTTCCGGATCCGTCTCCAGCGATGAAATGACCCCGCGCAGCGCGCCGTAGGTGCGCAGATGGCGAACCACAGCGCGCGTGTCAATCTCAGCGATCACGGGAACGTTGAAGCGTTCGAGGTATTCTTCCGTGACCTGCTGGGAGCGCCAGTTGGAGCTTATGGGCGAAAACTCGCGCGTCACCAACCCCTCGATGTAGGGACGGCTGGCCTCGTTGTCGGCGGCGTTGGTGCCGTAGTTTCCGATTTGCGGATTGGTCAGGACAACAATCTGTCCAGCGTAGGAAGGATCGGTAAAGATTTCCTGGTAGCCTGTCAGGGCGGTATTGAAAACCACTTCGCCAAAACATTCTCGCTTGGCGCCATAGCTCTCACCGCGGAAGATGCGCCCGTCTTCGAGCGCGAGGATTGCCTGCATGGCTTCTCCGTCGAGTGGATTCAGTCAAGTTTAACAGGTATCAGCGGCGAATCAGTGGACGATTCCCATGTCTTCCGCAGGCCAATAGACAAACGCAGCCTTGCCGTAGATCAGGTCCCGAGGCACCGGTCCGAAATCGCGGCTGTCACTGGAGATGGAGCGATGATCGCCCATCACGAAATACTCGCCGGGGGGAATGACCATCGCGTCCTGCGACCGGCTGTCGTGAAACCTTCTGGGCACGTAAGGCTCAGGCAGCAGCCTGCCGTTGATGTAGGTGCGGCCGTCATCAATGCGTAGCTCGTCGCCGGGCTCCGCGATCACGCGCTTGATGTAGCTCTTCTGAGGATCGCGCGGGTAATGAAAAACCACCACGTCGCCGCGATGGATGCTCGCAAAGTGATAGACAAATTTGTTGATGAACAGCCGGTCCTGGTCTCCCAGGCGCGGCAACATACTGGTGCCTTCCACCCTTACCGGCTGATAAAGAAAAGTGATGATGAAAAAAGAGACTGCGAGCGAAAACAGCATGTCGCGGCCCCAGAGCCAGAAACTGCGCCCGGGCAACTGCCGCTGGTCGGCCATGCTTCATGTTCTTCCGGATTCATCAGTTGCAGCCCGGACTTCCGAACGGGCACAGAATTCGCTGCTTCCGCTTCGGCATTGGTTGCTGTTGGCCGGCGGGAACCATCTGCGCCTGCCCGCGCGCTTCGTCCGTTGCCGGCAAGTTGCGATTCCTGCAGGACGAGCGGCCGCTGCAAGACCATCTCTACCGATGTTCCGGTAGGAATCACAATGTCGTTGCCGCGCGTGAACAGAGTGTAAATGGCGCCCGCGGCTGCTCCGGCAAGTGAGCCATAGCCGACTCCTTTGGCGACATCTCCGGAAGCGGCGCCACCAATCACGCCGCCCTCGGCGCCAATCGCGGCCCCTTTGAGCACGTTGCCTACATCGCGGCCTTTGTTCCCTGCCTGCTCTACCGTGCCTTCATTATCCTTCACCTTGGGCCCGTCGGAACCGGGCAAACTATTGAGGACTCCGGGCACTTCCACCACCTGGCCGTTGGGAAAGATCATGGTGGTGAAGTGCAGGTCAAGTTGCGCCCGTCCTTTTACCCGGCCCGGCCGCTGTACCCGATCAACAACACCCTGGACGTAGACACCGACGGGAATCATGATGCGCGAATTGCCAACCACGGGGAAAGAGGAAACCAGGTAAACGCCGTCTCCCTGCTGTGCGGTCTTGGTGTTGATGGCGCTCTTGAGCGACAGCAGGACTTTGGTTCCGGCGGGAACCGTGTACGTCTGGGGCGCCGTGGCGGCAGGCGGCTGGACTGGAGCTGAGGGGCGGCGGTTGCGGTCTGCGCCAGTCCCTGGGCGGCCGCGATGCCGGCTAACAGCCCCACTGCGACGAACTGCCCGCGAACGTTCATCCAATCAACCTCAATTCACAAGTATAGACGGGTCCGGAGAGGCATCGGAGAGCGCGTTCGGATTTGTCCTGAAATGAGGCAACGCGGTCGGGTAACATCGCTGGTGGTGACCATGCCTCCGCCGCAGCTCACAATTCCAGGCTCCGCTTCTGCGCAGCGTCTTCAGTTTGCCGCGAGCGTACTCCGTTCTCGAGCAGGCGGTTGCGGAGCAGGCTTTTCCGGGCGCGGTCTTCGGTGTGCTGGCGCAAGGCCAGGTGCTCGCGCTCGATGGCGTTGGCGGATTTACCTACGATGCGGCGGCGAGCCGGTTACCGCATCTACTGTCTTCGACCTGGCCAGCGTCACCAAGGTGATCGCGACCACTTCCATGGCCATGCTCCTGTACCAGAGTGGGCAGCTCTCCCTAGATCAGCCCCTGGCGCGGATTCTTCCCGCCTTTGCCCAGGGCGAAGCGGCAGGCGGCGCGAGGCACCAGGTGACGCTGCGCATGCTGCTCGCCCACGCGTCGGGCCTGCCCGGCTACGCCCGGCTCTTTGAGGAAAGCGAGGGGCGCGAGGAGTTGCTCGATGCCTGCCTCCGCCTGCCCCTCGAAACCCCGCCCGGAAGCCACGCCGAGTACTCCGATCCCGGATTCATTCTGCTGGGCCAGGCGCTCGAAGTCATTGCCGGAGAAGCGGCTGGAAAGCTTCTGCGCGCGCGAAGTATTCGCTCCCCTGGCGATGACCAGCACTTGCTTTCGACCGCCCGCTGATTGGCGATCGGCTATCCCGCCGACCGAAGAGGACCTGACCTTCCGCCACCGTATAATCCAGGGAGAGGTCCAGGATGAGAATTGCTTTGTACTTGGGAGGAGTTGGCGGCCACGCCGGCCTCTTCTCCAATGCCCTCGATCCCCTTCTTTACGCGGGATGCCTGCTCGGGCATGCAGCAACTATTCGCGACGGAAACCATCCAACTCTTCACCACCCGTGCTGCCCTGCCGCCGGACAGTTCGCGGGCGCTGGGATGGGATACGCCCTCCCAGCCTTCCTCGTCGGGCAGTTTCTTCAGCCGGCATTCGGCCGGCCATCTTGGTTATGCGGGAACTTCCCTGTGGATCGATTTCGAACGCCAAGTGGCCATCGTGCTGCTAACCAATCGCACCTGGCCTCACCGCCAGAGCCAAGCCATTCGTACCGTGCGGCCTGCCTTTCACGACGCGGTCATGGAAGCACTGGGCATCCCGACTCAGGTAAATTGCCATAACCCAAAAGTGTTTGCGTGGATGGCACGCGACGCCCTAATTTCAGAGCAAAGTTTTGTCACTTAGAGATAAAATCATTTAGTCGAGTGGGAGATGAGCAAACCAACATGGCCACAACCAGTACTTTTCACACGGAGACAGGCACCGGCAAGGAGGCGAATAACGATCAGCCGCAAGACCTGCACGATCTTACGACAGAAAGTTCCAACGAAGCCTCGATGGGCTTCGACACCAAATCCGCCCTTGAAATCGCCCGCATCATCAACCACGAAGATTCGAAGATTGCCGCCGCGGTGAAGAAGTCGCTGCCCGAGATTGCTTTGGTCATCGACATGGTGGCGCGCAGTCTGCGCGACGGAGGGCGCCTGATCTACGTTGGCGCCGGATCGAGCGGACGCATCGCCGGCCTCGATTCCTCCGAGTGCCCGCCGACCTTTTCCACCCCTCCGCAAAGCGTTCAGTACATCATGGCTGGAGGCCCGAAGGCTCTGGCATCGGCGGTCGAAGTGAACGAGGATTCAACCGAACTGGGGCAGCGCGATATTGCCCGTCGCCGCCCGACGCGCAAGGACGTGGTCATCGGTCTCTCTTCGAGTGGCCGCACGCCCTACGTGGTAGCCGCGGTGGAATATGCTCGCGCCCGCGGCGCCAAGACTGCCGCTGTTACCTGCAATCACAACACGCCGCTTTCTGGCGCTGCGGACATCTGCATCGTGGCCGAAGTTGGACCGGAAGTGGTTTCCGGATCGACGCGTATGAAGGCCGCCACGGCGCAGAAGATGGTGCTCAACATGATCACCACCGGCGCCATGACCCGGCTTGGGTATGTCTACGACAACCTGATGGTCAATGTGCACATGCAGAACACCAAGCTGGTGGAGCGTGGCATCAGCATTCTGATGCGCGCCTGCAATATCGACCGCGAGCAGGCCGTGCTCACCATCAAGTCTGCCGGGCGCAGCGTGCCCGTCGCCCTGGTGATGCTCAAGGCGGGAGTTGACAAGCCTGAGGCGGTACGCCGCCTGGCTAAGTCGGATGGCAATGTTCGGCTGGCGATCGAAGATACGACGCTCGAGTTATAGAACCAAGTTACAAAGTAAGGAGCACCCCCGGGCTCTCATGGATAAGTTTGTGATTCGCGGCGGTAACCCGCTGCTAGGAACGATTCGGGTAAGCGGAGCCAAAAATTCCGCGCTGCCCTGCATGGCCGCCGCGATTCTCACCGAAGATGAAGTGGTGCTGGAGAATATCCCCCAGGTCCGCGACATCGAGACTGAGCGAAAACTGCTGACTTCGATGGGCGCCGAGGTAGAGCTCGGCTATGGGCGCGCACAGCACCGAACCACCATCAGTTGCCGCGTACTCTCCGACCCCACTGCCAAGTACGAGATCGTCAAGACCATGCGCGCTTCTTCGCTGGTACTGGGTCCCCTGGTCGCGCGCTGTGGGCTGGCCCGTGTGGCCCAGCCCGGGGGTTGCGCCATTGGCGACCGCCCTATCGATCTGCACCTCAAAGGGCCTGGAGGCGATGGGCGCCACCATCGTGCAGGAGCACGGCTATCTGGAAGCGCGCGCCCAGAGGCTGCATGGCGCGCATATTGTCTTCGACAAGATCACGGTGACCGGCACGGAAGACCTGCTTATGGCGGCGGTTCTGGCTGAGGGCGATACGCTGATGGAAAACTGCGCCCGGGAGCCGGAGGTGGTGGACGTGGCTGCTCTGCTGGTAGCCATGGGCGCGAATATCCAGGGCGCGGGCACGGCGACCATTCGGGTGAAGGGCGTGGACAAGCTGCACGGCGCCAAGCATCGCATTAATCCCGACCGCATCGAAGCGGGGACCTTTCTGGTTGCGGGTGCTATCAGCGGAGGCGACCTGGTGGTGGCCAACTGCCAACCGGCGCATCTTTCCGCCATCATTACCAAGCTCGAAGCTTGCGGTGTGCGCATCGCGCCTATGGGCAGTGATTCGCTACGCGTGCGCAGCGAAGGCAATCTCTCGGCCAACGATATCTCCACCGAGGAATACCCTGGCTTCCCTACCGACATGCAGGCGCAATACATGGCTCTGGCCACTCAGGCCGAAGGCACCACCACAGTGAAAGAGAATATTTTCGAGAATCGCTTCATGCACGTGGGGGAGCTGGTCCGCATGGGCGCGAATATCAAAGTGGACGGACGAACGGCGACGGTACGAGGGAAAACACCGCTCTCTTCGGCTGTGGTCATGTGCTCCGACCTTGCGTGCGTCGGCTTCGCTGGTGCTTGCGGCGCTGGTGGCCGACGGCGAGTCCATCCTCGATCGCGTTTACCATATCGACCGGGGTTACGAGCGCATCGAGGAGAAGCTCCGCGGGGTTGGCGCGCAGATTCGCCGCATAGGTGACCTGTTCAGCAGTGGCAAGCGCGAGGTCGCGGTGGAGGCCGAAGTCTCGTAGCCTCCATACCTCCTTTTTTTGCATCCGAACAGAGTATGCCGGACAACGACGCTTCCCTTCGAGATCAACTCGTTCAGCTGCTCCGCGGCGGCAATGCGCATGTCGATGTGCTTGCGGCGCTGAAAGATTTTCCCCCGAAATTGTATGGCGCCAAGCCCGAGAACGCGCCCCACTCCGCGTGGGAACTTCTCGAGCACATGCGCATTGCGTTGCGTGATCTGTGGGATTTTTCCACGAATCCGGAGTACGTCGAGAAGAAATGGCCCGATGATTATTGGCCTGCTTCTGTTGCGCCGGCCTCCAAGGAGGCGTGGCAAAAGTCGGTGAGAGCGCTTAAGGAAGATCTGGCGGCGTTTGAAAAGCTGGTCAAGGATCCTGAGAGCAACCTTTACGCGCAGATCCCTTGGGGCAAGAAGGACCAGACGTTATTGCGCGAAGTGCTGCTGGCTGCCGATCACACCAGCTATCACACGGGGGCGCTGGTTTTTCTCCGCAAGTTGTTGGGTGCCTGGAAGGGTTGAACTGGCACTCTGAAGACGCTAGCTAGATCCTCAGACAAGTGACCAAAAGGTTCGTGAGCAGGTGGAGGTTATTTCCAGCTAACGGCCAGCTGCCACCGCATCTGACGCTGGGCTGTCTTACGCAGCACGCGCTCGAACTCTTCCATCTCGCGCAGGACTGCCTGGGTCTCAGTTCCGAGCGCGGTCGGCGAGGCTTTGAGATGGTCGAGCAGAGTGCAGACGGTAATCAGGCCGTCTTCGGGGGAAAACCATTGGGGCGGCGGTAAGGTTTTGGCCCATTCCGGATCGCCCGCGCCTTCTTCGAGCAACAGAGCCATGGAGTTCTCATCGGCGGAAAAGAATTCCAGCAACGGCTTGATCCCAATGCGTTGCGCCATCTTCTCCAGAGCGTCCTCGTTTCGAGCCAGCGCCCTGCCATTCACGAAGATGTCGAAGCCTGGGTCCTCGCCCTCAACGACAATGTATAAAGTGGCGCCCATCGCCTGCAGTTTATCGCATCCCTCGGCTCTTGCCCTTACGAATTGACGAGGAGGGAAACGGTATCGTCATCTTCGGGCTGTGCGCGGATTACCAGTAACAAACTCGCCAACGTAACCAGGGATCCAGCGATCATGCTGAACGACAGGCCCAGGCGAAGAAAGAAGGCAGCCTCGCTTATGGATACCAGGGTTTGGATCCATTGCACTGTGACCACTTTGTACGCACCCAGTTGCTGCAGCAGCCAGAAGTAAACGGTATAGGCTGGAGCGCCTGCCACCACGGAAAGAAAAACTACAGAACCGATCGCTCTGCGGTTCCATTCCACCTGCTGTCCGCGTTCGATTACGACGCTGGCTAGAAAAAGCAGCAATGCGGCTGCACCCAGAAGTAAAGAGGTCGTCACCAAAGGGCTCACATTCCGCAGTTCGCGGCGGGCAAGAAGCGCAGAGGCGCCGGTGGATGCCACAGCCAGCAGGGCTACAGCGGCACCCCCGGCCTGAGCCGCGGAGAAGGAAGCGCCTACCGCCAGGAAAATGGCTCCCAGCCCTACAATGGCCGCCTGCATCGCAACGCGGGGAACGGGCCTGCTGTCAAAAGCAGACGTCAGCAGCACCACCAGGAGCGGCATGGCTGCAAATAGAACCATCACGGTTGCCGATGAAACGTGTTGTTGCGCCCAAAGGAGCAGCATGGAGGGCAACGCGATCATGGTGACCGAGAGCAGGAGCACGCAACCGAGAGCACGGCCGCGAGGCAGCTTGAGCCGCTTCCACATTATCACCGGAATCCAGAACAGTGCAGCCAGCAGAAAGCGGGCGGCCGCTCCACGCAATGGCGGAACGTGCTCGGCCAAAGAATCGGCCGCTACCCAGGTTGTGCCCCAAACGATGCCCAGCGATGCAAGGGCCAACCAGTGCTTGAAGCGGATGGGCGTTAAAGCCCTGGCATTGCCGGCGCTAAAGCAGTTTCGCAATTGGTGTAGACCGAAGCGACAGGCCTTTTCGTGGTTTTCTCCCAAGGAAAACCACACCTCGCGATCTTTTTCAGTCCACAGTAATTGCGAAACTGCTCTAAAGCGCATGATCAAAGTCGAGAACTCTGTCCCGGAGCGCTGAAGCGCTCCTTCCCCCGCATGAATGCGGGGGCTCCACCTTTAGCCCAATAGCGAAGGGGTTGCGCACATCGCGCAACCCCTCGTCCACTGCAACCGGCTTACTGGGGGCCACGGCTTCCGCCGCCGCCGCCACCACCTGGACCGCGACCCCGGCTGCGATGCCGCCGGCGGCGCTGACCTGCGGGGCCACCCGGCGCTGCCGGCCGGCGAACCTCAGCCGGTACGGCATCGGAGGTACCATCCGCGCGATTGAAGTTTGGCTCTTCCCCGTTCTCGATGAATGGCTCATCGTCGTCGAACTCTTCCCCGCCTTCGATGGTGATGGTGCTGGCATTCGACGCCGGCTGGCGTTCTACCGGGGATTGCGCTGGTGGCCGCGGAGCGCGTGGAGCCGAAACTTCGCCGCCATTGTCTCCGCCGGAACCGCCTCTCGATGGCTCAGGAAGCCCAAGCTTCTCGCGCTGCTCTCGCAAGAGCGCCTTGCGCGAAAGCTTGATACGGTTGCCCTCGATGCCCAGAACCTTCACCAGTACCTGATCCCCTTCGCGCAACTCGTCCTTTACGTCTTTCACGCGATGCTCGGCAATCTCACTGATATGCAGCAATCCGTCGGTGCCGGGAAAGATCTCGACAAACGCGCCGAACTCGGCCAAGCGCACCACCTTGCCGAGGTAGGTTTTGCCTACTTCAGGAACGGCGGTCAGGTCGCTGATCATGGCCAGCGCTTTCTTCAAGCCGTCTTCGTCGCTGGACGCGACATTCACGCGCCCGGTATCGTCCACATCGATCTTTACCCCCGTGGCCTCGATGATGCCGCGGATCGTCTTGCCACCCGGTCCGATCAGATCGCGAATCTTGTCGGTCGGTATCTGCAGGGTGTGGATTTGCGGGGCAAACTTCGAACGTTCGGTGCGCGGAGTAGCCAGCACCGCATCCATCTGGTCCAGCAGCCACAAACGTCCGCGACGAGCCTGTTCGAGGGCCTCGCGCATGATCTGTCCGGTCACGCCGCTGATCTTGATATCCATCTGCAGCGCGGTGATACCCTCGCGCGTGCCTGCCACCTTGAAGTCCATGTCGCCGTAGTGGTCTTCTGCACCGGCAATGTCGGTCAGAATAGCGTAGTCGTCGCCTTCCTTGACCAGTCCCATGGCTACGCCGGCAACCGCTCCCTTGAGGGGAATGCCTGCCTCCATGAGCGCCAGGCTGGCGCCGCAGACGCTGGCCATCGACGATGAGCCATTCGATTCGAGAATGTCGGAGACTACGCGCAAAGTATAGGGGGACTCGTCTTCCCCGGGCAGCACCGCTGCGATGGCACGCTCGGCCAGAGCGCCGTGGCCGATCTCACGCCGGCCTACGCCGGTCATGCGGCCCACTTCGCCCACGGAAAACGGGGGAAAGTTGTAGTGCAGCATGAAACGCTTGCGCTGCTCACCCTGAAAGGTCTCCAGACGTTGCACATCGTCGGAGGTTCCCAGGGTGACGGTAACCAGTGCCTGGGTTTCACCGCGGGTAAACAGCGCCGAGCCATGGACTCGCGGCAACACGCCGATTTCGATGCTGATGTCCCGGATCTGATCAAAGCTGCGCCGGTCGGGCCGTATGCGCTCCTTGGTCACCTGCTCGCGGAAAATTCTCTCCCGCACCACTTCGTAATACTTGGCCAGCTTCTTCTTGGCGTCCGCATCCCCTTCGGGAAGCCCCTTGGCCAGCTCGTCCTTGATCTGCTTTACCAGCGCGGAGCTTTCCGCCTTGGGATGGGTCTTGGTGTCGAGCGCATCCTTCAACCTGTCGCCGACCTTGGCCTGCAGCGCCGCGAAGTACTCCTGGTCGAATTCGAGCGGAGGCACCACGCGCTTCGGTTTCCCGGCCTTCGAAACCAACTCGTCGATCACGGCACAAATCTTCTTAGCCTCGGCGTGGCCGAATTCAATGGCATCGACCACCGTATCCTCGGTAACCCCGCTGGCGCCGCTCTCGATCATCACCACGCCGTCTTTTGTAGCCACCACGGTTATATTTAGCGCGCTCTCGAGGCGCTCCGCGTACGAGGGATTTACGACGAACTGGCCATTTACCTGGCCTACGCGTACGGCGCCAATGGGGCCGCCGAAGGGGATATCGGAAAGCGCCAGGGCCGCTCCGGCAGCGTTGATGCCTACGACGTCGGGATCATTATCTTTATCCGCGGACAGCACCAGGGCGATCACCTGGGTCTCGTTGCGGAAGTTCTTGGGGAACATGGGGCGAATGGGGCGGTCGATCTGGCGGCAGGTGAGAACCTCACGCTCGCTGGGACGTCCCTCGCGCTTGATGAAGCCGCCAGGAATACGCCCGCCGGCATAGGTGTATTCGCGGTAGTCCACGGTCAGGGGGAAGAAATCGAGGCCTTCCTTGGGTTCCGGCGCGGCCACAGCAGTGGCCAGGACAACGTTGTCGCCTTGCGTCACTACCACGGCGCCAGAGGCCTGCTTGGCCAGGCGGCCTGTTTCAAAAGTCAGTCGCTTGCCACCAGCAAGCTCGACAGTCACTTCCTGTTTCATAAAATCCTCATTTCGTATGTGCACAAAGGGCGAGGGCGCGTGCAAGGGGCGGGAATGGTTCCGGCGCGAGAGGCAACGTGCAGAGACAGTAAGAGCAAACGATCCGGCGTACGTTCTCCAACCGGTGCGACCGAGTGTCCACCAGCCGTTTCAGCGTACCGCTCGATCCAGTCTCTTCGCCTTATTGTGGGGTACAAGTTGCTCGCTTGTTACTTGCGGATGCCCAGCTTACCGATCACGTCACGGTAGCGGTCAGAATTGTTCGTCTTGAGATAGTCCAGCAGACGGCGGCGCTTACTCACCAGCATCAACAGGCCACGCCTGGAGGCGTGATCTTTCTTGTGAAGCTTGAAGTGCTCAGTCAGCTCGCCAATACGTTCACTGAGAATCGCAATCTGCACTTCCGGGCTACCCGTATCAGTGTCATGGGTGCGAAAGCGCGTAATAACTTCGGTTTTCTTTGCAGTTGCCAGCACGGCAGCGCGTTACTCCTCTACGTTAAATCGAGTCCACTCTCTAAGTGTCTGACTAAGAATAACATGGCTTCGATGGTGCGTCCACGCATGAGGCCCGACTTCGGTCTCTGGCAGAAGCCCATTTTGATATGGGAATTCAGTGCGTGCAGCAACGAAGTTGCCGGGGTTATGTACGGGCTTAAAGCCCGGACCTACCAGCCCCTCCCTTCACAGCGGAGTTTTCCGCAACCTCTGAAGCCGTCGCGTGTGCCGATTTGCGTTCAAGGCTGTTCAGCTGCCGAGGCTTGACGGGCTCTATTCCATCATGACTGGTCCACCGCCGCCCGGCCGGTTGCGCTTGAGCAGGAAGGCCATGGGCACCATCAGGACGGCGCCAATCGCGAGCACATAATAAACATCAACATAAGCCAGGGCTTGCGTCTGCGACTGAAGCTGGCCGTATAGCTGCCCCTGCGCTAAATGCAATCCATTCGCTTTGCCTGCGCTAACGTCGAAAATGCCTCGTAACGCGTCTATTTGCTGCTGATAATTACGCCCTGCCGTTGTGGTGTTCTTAGAAAGCTGGCTTTGATGCCACTGCGTCCGCTCCGTCACCAGAGCGTTGGTGAGCGAGATGAGAATGCTGCCGCCGATATTACGGACGAAATTGATCAGTCCGGAGACCTGATTGTTCTTTTCCGGAGGAATGCCAAAGTAAGCAGCCGTGGTCACGGAAATGAAAACAAAGGGAATGGCGACAATTTGAAAGACACGCAACCACGACGAGAAGGCGAAGCTGATGAGCAGGCTGAGATGCGTCGCGGTAAAGAAATACGACAGGGCGAAGAGCACAAACCCCATTGCAATCAGATTGCGCGCGGGGAATCGGCTCACGGCCTGGCCTGCCAACGGCATCACGATGAGGAGGGCCAGTCCGCCGCCGGAAAGGGACAACCCCGCAATGGTCGCCGTATAGCCGAGTTCCTGCTGCAGGAACTGAGGCTGGAGCACCGTGGTCGCGTTAAGCAGTCCACCGGTCAACAACATGAGAAAGGCGCATACGGCAAAATTCCTGAACTTGAACAGTCGCAGGTCCATCAGCGGTTTTTCGGCGCGAAACTCCCAGAAGATCAGGATGATGAACGAGATGATGAAGGTTAAGCCAAAGCCGATGATGAAGTTTGATCCCAACCAGTCCTTTTCCTCGCCCTTATCGAGGGTGATCTGCAGCGCTCCCATAGCGACGACCAGCAGCCCAACGCCGATGTAATCGATGCGGTAAAGATTGTTCCGGTCCGACTTCTGGTACGGAGGATCTTCTACCAGGCGGTTGACGAGAAACAGCGTCAGGATGCCCACGGGGATGTTGATATAAAAAATCCAATTCCAGGAATAGTTGTCGGTGATCCACCCGCCCAGGGTCGGGCCGATGGAAGGCGCCAGCACTGCAACCAACCCATAAAGCGAAAATGCGAGACCGCGCTTCGCCGGTTCGAAGGAGTCGGCCATGATGGCTTGCGCCATCGGCTGCAGGCCTCCGCCGCCCGCACCCTGAAACACGCGGAAGAGCAGCAAGAAACCCAGGTTGGGTGCGATTCCGCACAAAAATGAGCTAACGGTGAAGAGAACGATGCACGCCATGAAGAAATTTTTCCGGCCAACCACGCTGGCGGCCCAGGCGCCCATCGGCAACACGATTGCATTCGCTACCAGGTACGAGGTGAGGACCCAGGTACTCTGATCGAAACTGGCCCCCAGACTACCCGCTATATGGGGAAGCGCTACGTTCGCGATCGAGGTATCCAATACCTCCATGAAAGCCGCGAGAGCAACGACGGCAGCGATGAGCCAAGGATTTGCTTTGGGCTTCCATGCGTACATGGCCGCGTTTGCGGCTGACGCGTTGGCAGTCGTGGTCGCTGCGGCCATCCTTCTCCTCAAACCGAAGTCAGATTGATAGATGCACGGCTTAACCCCGGGGACGCCATTTCTGGCTGCACGAGGTCAAAGATGGCGATTGAAAAATGCCAGCGTTCTGGCCATGGCTTCGTTCGATGCCTCTGCGTCGTAGCTGGCGCGGGTGTCGTTATTGAACGCATGCCCAGCGTCGTACCAATCGATCTCTACCTCCGGATGGGCCGCCTTTACCTTTTCAACATCGGCTTGCGGAATATGGCTGTCATGCTTCCCGAAGTGGAGCATGACGGGTACGCGCGGTTTTTCGCCGGCAAACCGGGCGATGTGGCCACCGTAATAGCCTACTGCGGCGGCCGGCGCCAGCCGTGTTGCGGCGAGCCAGGCAAGGGTTCCTCCGTAGCAATAGCCGACTACGCCCGCTGGTTTTCCGGTCTCTTTGCCGGCGTATCGGAGTGCGGCATCCACATCTTTGACCGCGTCGTCGATGTTGATTTTTTGGGCGAGGGCGATCCCCTTCTGCATGCCGTCGCCGGAATCCGTGAGCTCTAGATTGCGTTCCACGCGGTCGAAGAGCGCCGGAGCCACGGCGTAGAAACCCTCCTGCGCAAATCGATCTGCCACCGAACGCATATGTTGGTTGACTCCGAAGATCTCCTGTATCACCACCAGTCCTCCCCAGGGTTTGCCATGTGGTTCGGCTACATAGGCATCCAGCTCGTGTCCATCGCTCGCCTGCAACTTCACTACTCTGCTCATTCCGTCTCCTCGGCCGCGCACGATTGGGAACGCGGATTCCTGTTGCTTCGATGCTAGCGGATGGGTGGTAGGACGGGGTTATTGAACTGACTGCTTATCCAATGCCCAATAGCTGGCGCGGGCCACCACCCGGGCACCCAGATTGCGGGTAAGTTGAACATCCAACACGTGCAATCCGGGAGTATTGTCGGTGGGGCGAAAGCTCAGCAGATAGCGATTGCGGGCATGCTTGGCAACCTCTTGCACGCGGGCTTCAAAGCCGCGCTCGGTAGTAAAGGGAGCGTATTCCCCGCCGCTCATCAGGGCAATCTGGCGCGCCGCATTCTTGCGCATCGACTGCACAGCCATAATCAAGGGAGCCAGGAAATCCGGACCCGCGCCCTCGTCGGGATTCTTGAGATCATGCAGCAACAGAGCTTTGGAGGGAGAAAAGGTGACGCTTAGAACCAGAGTGTTGCTGGTGCCGATTTCTTCTACCAGCCGCTTTTCATCGACCTCGCGGCTGCCATGATCGCGGGTCTCGCTGATGAGCAGCAATACGCGACGATAGTCCTTCGGTCTGTCTTCCAGCAGCTTGACCGAATAGCCCACGGTGTCGAGAATTGCGGCTCCGCCGTCACCCGGCTCGATGCGCTTCAACTCTTGACCCAGACGATCCTGGTCCTTAGTAAAAGGCACAACCAGCTGAGGCTTGGAATCAAAGCTTACGAACGCCGCTTCGCTTGACCCGTCGCCGAGAAAGAGATCGATCAACGGGGCCAGGCGATTGATTTTGTCGAATTCAAGCGCCGCCATGCGGCCTTTCTCCACCGCGACCACGACGGAAACCGGTTCGTTGTCCAGGTCATCGTCCACGCGAAGTTGCTGCCGCACGCCGTTGTCCATCAGCTGAAAGTCGGTCGGCCCCAAGCCGTAAACAATTTCCCCCGATGGCATCTGAACCAGTGTCGGGACCAACACCTCTGAGGTTTGCACGCGAATTGTGGTGTCGGGCGCGGATGATTGCCGGGCATGCGCTTCCAAGCCCAGGAAGAACAGGGCGGCAATCAACAGACAATGACAAAGGGCGGCGAGCCGGGGCATGCGGGGAAGGCTCAAGAGCTTTGCCGGCTTCGGGTTCCGAAATTTCGCGTCCAACCGAGGAACCGCATCAGTTGGGCTCTTTCCTTCCACAGGAAGAACCAGAAGTAGCTGGCGTCGATGGTGTCAGCCTTTCGGCCGGAATAGGTTTCGATACGCCATTTGAGGTATTCGCTCCGCCACGGAGTAAGCCGATGGCCTCTCGTCGCATTCCACAAAAAGCGAACCGCCATGCCCAGGCGCCCTCTTCACAAGAAGTATATCTAAAGCAGTTTCGCAATTACTGTGGTCCGATTAAGATCGCGAGGTGTGGTTTTCCCTGGAAGAAAATCACGAAAAAGCCTATCCCTTCGGTCTCTTCGGTCTATACCAATTGAGAAACTGCTTCAGCCTTTGGGCTCCAGCATGTGCTCGATCAGCTTGTCGGCCAATTGTTCAGCGGTTACGTGATAGGTTCCGTCAGCCACGGCCTGCTTCAGCCTGGCAATATTTTTCAGTCGCTCCTCATCGATGACGTTGTCGTCAACGGGTTTAGGAGGATCAGTTGGGCGCCGATCGCCTGGCGACGGATTGCCGGGATGGTCCATGCCGTTTAGCGTAGCATCATCGGCATGCAAAAGGGTACCTTTGGTAACCAGCGCAACAGCCATCGTGAAGGGGCCTCAGCAAGCGTTTTTAGGGACGGCTCGGCGTGGAGAGGGGGAGCCGATGGTTGGCTCCTGCCGGGCAGCGAAGTCGGACAGACGGGCGCGAAGATGCAACACGGCGGAGGCGTGGATCTGCGAGATGCGGGATTCCACCACTCCCAGGATGAGTCCGATCTCTTTCATAGTCGTCTCCTCGTAGTAGTAAAGGGTCATGACCAGTCGCTCGCGCTCGGGCAGATCGCCGATGGCCTCGATCAGCCGCTCTCTCATTTCAGCGTGGAGGTAGCGAAAAAGGGGATCGTCTTCCGGCCGGTTGGGCAGGTAGACGAGCTCTTCTTCGCCCGAGTCCTCGGAGCGTTCGGAATGGAGAGTGCCGATTTCCAGTCCTTTGAGTTCGCCCAGCAGTTGCTGATAGGCGGCCAGCTCGATGTGCATTTGGCCAGCGATTTCGAGGTCGCTGGGGGCGCGGCCGAACTGGGCGGTGAGTGTCTGGATTGCCTGTTCGATGGCCCGCCCCTTGCGACGCAACTCCCGCGGGCTCCAGTCGAGGGTGCGCAGGTTGTCCAGAATTGCCCCGCGGATACGGAATTGCGCGTAACTGCGGAACTGGACCTGCTTGGACGGATCGAATTTGCTAAAGGCGTCGAGCAGCCCCACCACTCCGGCGCTGTAGAGGTCTTCGATGGGCACATGTTGAGGGAGTCTTTCATGGATGCGCCGGGCGATAAAGCGCACGATGGGTAGATGCTCGATCATGAGCTTTTCCTGTTCGACGGAGAGCACATCGCCCTGCTGCTGGCCCGGCGCTATTGCGGCCGCGGCGGCAGGAGCTTCTTTTTTGGCCCCCTCCGGGGCGACATGGTTGACGGCGCTGATGTCTTGCGCCGCTGCTCCATTCCGCCGGGGGCGCCTGTGACCTTTTCCTGTTTCTTGCATATTCACCATCCAACCTGTATCCGATGAACTGAGCCGAGAATTGTTGAAGAGCGGTAAGGCGCCGCTGAGGCGCCGCGTATCTTCCGGGAAAGGCACAGGCTGTTTTGGTATGGCGTCGATGCCGATGAACGAAAGCTCTGTTTTTGCTTATCGGCTTTACCCAGTGGAACTCGAACCTGCCGTGGTTTACTAAGTGGCGTCACCCTGGCGACCCCGTGACCGCTTACGCTGTGATCGCTCTCCGCGTTGCATCTCTACCCTGCGTCGCAATGACTGCCGAAACAAGCGCATTCCGGGGGTTTCTGTATGCGCCGTCTCATATCGGGATGGAGCTCAGACCTCGTCCCAAATTGGGACATCGACTGCGCGGCGCTGGCGAATAACGCCGGGGAAAAAAGATTTCGCCTGGTTCGCTTTTTGTTCGCTATAATGCTGGAATGTCGGTGACCCGCAGGCAGAAAGAAGTCCTGGACTTCATCAGCAATTTTGTGCAGCGCAATGGGTACTCCCCTTCTTTTGAGGAAATTGCCCGGGGGCTGAGTCTCAAGTCGCTGGCCACGGTGCACAAGCACATTACGAATCTGCAGAAGAAGGGACTGCTGCAGCGGGCTCACAACCGCAGCCGCTCGATCGACGTCCTACCGCCACGCAGCAAAGCGCGGCGTTCGGATCGGCTTCCCCTGCTGGGACGGATCGCTGCCGGCCAACCGGTCGAGGCATCGGAAACCAACGAAACCATCGCGCTGGGCGACATTATCGGAAATCGCGAGGTATTTGCGCTCCAGGTGCGCGGAGACTCCATGCGCGATGAGCACATCGTGGACGGGGATTATGTATTAGTGGAGCAGACTAGTACGGCGCGCCAGGGGGAGATCATCGTTGCTCTGGTGCGCGGTAGCGAGACCACCCTGAAGCGCTACTACATTGAAGGAACCATGGTCCGGTTGCAGCCCTCAAATACTGAGATGGAACCCATTTATGTTCCCCTTTCCCAGATTGCCATCCAGGGTCGCGTGCTGGGGGTTTTGCGCCGTTACGCTTGAAGGGCTTGGTACGGGCAGCAACAAAAAAGCCCCGGCTTCGCCGAGGCTTTTCCTTTCTTGAATACAACCGTATCTAACTAGCTTTAGCGCCCGATTCGGCCGGAACGCCGGCCGGAACGCCAGTGCTGGCTGCGGTCGTGGTGCCGGATGGGGCAGTCGCCGGAACAGCGATCAGCTTGCTGATGCTCTTGTCGATCTGATCCTTTGGGACATAGCCGACAATCTGTTCCGCCACTTTGCCGCCCTTAAAGAGAAGCAGGGCGGGAATGCCTCGGATTCCGTAACGCATCGGCGTTGCCGAGTTCCTATCCACATCCATCTTCATCACTTTGAGCTTGCCCAGATATTGCGCGGCCACTTCGTCCACAACGGGCGCCAACGCCCGGCACGGCCCGCACCAGGCAGCCCAAAAATCGACCAGAACAGGCTTGTCAGACTGCAAAACCTCCTGCTCAAATGTCGCATCGTTCACTTCAAAGACCCCTGGTCCTGCCATGTTCCTCCTTCACTCCCTCGCTGAGCATAGCACCCACCCAAACTCAGCCCTCAACAATGGATGCAGAATGGAACTAAAAGGTGCAACTGCCCTACAAATCAAAAGCGCCTGGGCCTCTCGGCCACAGGCGCTAGAGCAGCCCTCCCCCAGAACTGCCCACGACGCGTAAATTAGGGCTTAGCGCAGAGTTTTGTAAACAAAACTTAGGTAACGGGTAAGTAACATCTGAGGAAAACGAAAATAACCTTTTTGTCATTGGGGATCACTCTCTCCGCCCAAGCTCATGGCGGCGCCCTCGCGGCATAGCTCCGCGGGGAGAATTTCCACCGGACAAACCGGACTCGCTAGCTCCAGAATCGCTTCTTTCAGGTTTTCGTCGGCGGCATGAGGCTCTTGCGTCAGCAGCATGACTGCCGGACCCGCACCGCTGAGCGTAACCGACATCACTCCATGGCTACCAGCCAGAGGCAGAAGAGCGGGCAGGAGCGGGCAGAGCTGTCCCCGGTAGGGCTGGTGCAGCCGGTCACGCGTAGCCAGCTGCATCAGATCTGCTCGGTCTAAGGCAAATGCGGCGGTCAACAGGGCTACATTTTGCACGCTCGAAACCACGTCTTGCCGCACATAGCTTTGGGGCACCATCGAACGCGCCTTGGCGGTCGCTACCGGAGTCTCAGGAAGGACCAAGAACGCGCGCCAATGTGGGGGCGGAGGGATGGAGACGATGGCGAGGGGCTCTTCTGCTCCGGCCGCAACCGTCAGGCCTCCATGCCAGCAGGCGGCCACGTTGTCCGGGTGCCCTTCGAGGTAGCGCAGCATGGTCGACAATCCTGGCTGCGTCCCAATCGAGCCCCCCGAAGGCAGAAGCGAGCGCCACCCCGGCCAGCCGCACGGCAGCCGAGGAACCACAGCCCATGCCTACAGGAATGCCGTTGCGCATGCGAATCTTGAGCGGCACGAGCTGCTTTTGCTCGGCAGCGAGCACGGATTCATAGGTCTGGATGAGCAGGTTCCTGGTCAAGCCGGCGCAGATATTCCGATTGCGCCCGGTGGCATCGATCGAGAACTGTGGGGCGGGCACGGCCTCGATCTCCAGGAAGAGCTCCAGGGCGAGCGCCATCGCGTCAAAGCCCGGGCCCAGGTTCGCGGAGGTAGCAGGGAGCCTTAGTTGCACTTTCATGCCCGTCTTCATGCCCGGATCGCCGCATCGAGGACACGAAGTACGGCGTCGGCGGAAGCCTCGAGCGAAAGCGTGGCACGGCGCTTCTCTGCCAGTTCCAATTCCAGCCCAGCGCTCTCTTCCCCGGTCAACAACTTCCCCTGGTGAAAATCGATGGTGTACTCAGAATCCTTAAGGGTGTGCCCGGTAAGCAGGAGCACGACCGATTCGGAAGGTTGGATATTGCCTTGGCGAACGAACTTCTTCAGGCCAGCCAGGGTTACGGCGGACGCGGGCTCGCATCCGATACCTTCCTGGCCAATCTCCGCTTTTGCCAGCGCAATTTCCGCTTCGCTGACCTGTTCGCAATAGCCGCCGGTCTGCTGGATGACGCGGGCTGCCTTGCGCCAGGAAGCCGGGTTTCCAATGCGGATGGCGGTTGCCCGGGTGTTGGCCTGCATGGGCTGGATTTCGCGCCCCTGATGGTAAAGAAGGCTCAGGTAGAGGGGGTTGGCACCCTCGGCCTGCACCACGCTGATTTTCGGGACTTTGCTGGTGAGTCCCAAGTGCATCATTTCGAGAAAGCCTTTGCCTAGCGCGGAACTGTTGGCCAGATTTCCGCCGGGCACGATCAGATGGTCGGGGATCTGCCAGTCGAACTCCTCGGCGATCTCGATCGCGGCGGTCTTTTGACCTTCAAGCCGGTAGGGATTGACCGAGTTGAGCAAATAAACGGGGGCGCGCCGGACTACTTCGGTCAGCACGCGCACGCAGCCATCGAAGTCGGTATTCAATTGGCAGGTGACGGCGCCGTAATCAAGGGCCTGGGAAAGCTTTGACCAGGAGATCTTGCCCTCCGGCAGCAAAACCAGGCTCTTCATGCGCGCGCGCGATGCATAGGCCGCCATGGCAGCCGAGGTATTGCCGGTTGAAGCGCACGCCACCCACTGGAAGCCGCGCTCCCGGGCCTGTGAAAGCGCTGCGGTCATTCCCGTGTCCTTGAAGGAAGCGGTGGGATTCATGCCTTGGTGTTTGGCGTAGAGGTGCTCCAGGCCAAGCTCTTCTGCGCTGTGCAAGAGCCGGTATAGCGGGGTGTTGCCCTCGCGGAGCGTGACCGCCTTTTCGGGGTACAGCAGAATCGGAAGCACCTCCCGAAAACGCCACACACCGCTCCGATCGATGGGGAGTCGGGACTGGAGCCTCTCCTGCCACAGCCAGCGCAAGGCCCCTGGGTTGGGCATTTTACGGGGTCCTGAACGGGGGCGGGAATGGAGGCGCCCGCTGCGCTCCTAATCTCACTCCAGGAGGGGTATTCCACTTCGAGAAGTTCGCCGCAGTCGACGCAACGGAAGTCTTTTTCTACTGTGTCCGGGGGGATGACTGCGCTGCAACCGACGCAGCGCAGTTGATGAGAAGCTTCGTGCATGGTTTAAGCCTAGCTTAGAACCGGCTTTCATAACTCCGCGCGGCATCCCGCATCTCGCAAAATCGCGAGATGGGGGCAGCACAAATTGTGGCAAGTTGAGATAAATTCGTATGGGTTCCGGGAACGTATCGTATCATTTCGCCATGTTGCTTTCACCGCGCGAAGCCGCTCAGCGATTGGGGATTTCCTATCCCACCATCAAGCAGTGGCTCTATCGAGGGAAGCTGAAGGCGGTGAAGACGCCGGGCGGCCACTACCGCATTCCCGAGGCTGAACTGGACAGCCTGCTACACCAGGCGAAACGTCCGGAAACCCCGAAGCGGGAGATGCTGCGCCGCTCAGCGGGCGCAATCAGCTCACCGGCCGCATTGTCGAGCTGAAGATTGAGGGACTGCTGGCCCAGGTCAAGCTTTCCATCGGCGGGCAGATTATCACTTCCATCATCACCGCCGAAGCGGCGCGGGAAATGCGGCTCAAGGTGGGCGAAACGGCGGCCGCCCTCATCAAGTCCACGGAAGTCATGGTGCTGCGTGTTTAGACGAGGCTTGTCTTGCTGGCTGTTGCTGGTTCTGTTCGCTGCGCTCTGGTGTAAGGCGCAGCGAGAACAGCACGCTCAAGATTGCCGCGGCCGCGGACCTGCAGCCGGTTTTGCCGGCGCTCATCGACCAGTTTGAAAAGCAGAGCCATCAAAAAGTCGATGCTTCTTACGCTTCCTCGGCCACGCTGGCCACGCAGATTCTGAACGGCGGCCCTTTCGGCCTGTTTCTTTCCGCGGATCTATCGTTTCCCCAGAAGGTGGTCGCCGCCGGCCTGGCAGATAGCGGCAGAGCCGGTTCCCTATGCCCGCGGAACGCTGGTGCTCTGGGCGCAGAAACGACTCGCCGGCGCAGCCGCTCAGCATGGACTCGCTGCGCAGTCCATCGCTGCGCACCGTCGCAGTTGCCAATGCCGAACACGCGCCTTACGGGCGCGCGGCCAAGGCTGCGATTGAAAAGCTGGGATTGACGGATGCTTTGAAGGGCAAGCTGGTGGTAGCGGAAAACATCGCGCAGACTGCCCAGTATGCTGATTCGGGCAATGCGGATGTAGGCTTGATCTCGCTTACCTCCGCGCTGACGCCACGCCTGAGCGCGGACGGAAAGTACGTCGCGATGCCTGAGGATTCGTACCCGCCACTGCTGCAGGGCGCGGTGGTGATCAAGGGATCGGGCTGCGCGAGGCCCACCAATTCCTCGACTTTCTGCTTTCTCCGCCGATCAGAAAGCAGTTGGCCGAGCGTGGCTTGAAAGCGCCTTAGACGGCGATTCTCGTGATTATGGACCAGCAAGCTATCTTCCTCACCTTTCGTCTGGCCACCCTCACTACGCTGATCCTGCTCGCGATTTCGGTTCCCCTCGGATATTGGCTGGCCTACGGCAAGGCGCGCTGGAAGCCCCTGGTGGAGGCTGCGGTCGCGCTCCCGCTGGTGCTGCCCCCGACGGTCCTGGGTTTCTATCTGTTGGTGCTGATGGGTCCGCGCACTGCCGCCGGCAGAGCCCTGTCGGCGGTTTTCGGTCACCGCTGGCCTTCTCTTTCGCCGGGCTTGTGGTCGGCTCGGTTATCTTCAGCCTGCCCTTTGCCGTGCAGCCCATGACCTCGGGCTTCCGCTCGGTCGATCGGGAGATTCTCGAAGCGGCGGAGCTTCTCTCCCCTCAGCCGCGGCAGGATACTGCTGCGGGTGCTGCTGCCTCTGGTCCGGCCTTTCCTGCTGACCGCGGCGGTGCTGGCCTTCACCCACACCGTGGGCGAGTTCGGGGTGGTGCTGATGATTGGCGGCGGCATTCCCGGCGTGACCCGGACTCTGTCCATTTCCATCTACGATCAGGTCAGGACTTCGCCTATGCGCAGGCCAACCACACGGCTCTGCTGCTGCTGAGCCTCTCCTTCCTGGCGCTGTTGATCATCTACGGACGCCGGGGGAGAGCTGGTGTCTGAATACCCTGCAGGTAGATGTCGGACGACATCGAGCACCTGGGCGATCTGCAGCTGCGTGTGTCATGCGCGCTGTCGGCTCCCTGGACGGTGCTCTTCGGCCCTTCGGGCGCGGGCAAGACCTCCCTGCTGCGGGTTCTTGGTGGTTTGATCAGACCGGACCGCGGCCGGGTGGTTTTACATGGACGAACGCTGCGTGGAGACCGCCAGCGGAGCGTGGGTGCCTCCCGCGCAACGCGCCATCGGGTTTGTCACCCAGCGTCCCACACTGTTTCCCAACATGGATGTAACCGCCAATGTTGCCTTTGGTCTTTCCGGGCTCAGCCGGCAGTTCGAGCGCGCGAGCGGGTGGCGCAGATGCTCGAGCTCTTTCACGCCGGCCACCTCGCCGGGCGGGTGCCTGCCGATCTTTCCGGTGGCGAGAAGCAGCGCGTGGCGCTGGCTCGTGCCCTCGCTCCCGAGCCGCGGCTGCTGCTGCTGGACGAGCCATTCACTGGCCTCGATGCGGATCTGAAAGCTCTCCATTCTGGAGCAGCTGACGGCCTGGCTTGCGGCGGCGGAATATTCCCGCACTCTATGTCTCACACGATGTGGTGGAGGCTTTCCAGACGGGGGCGGATGTGATGGTGATCGATCATGGCCAGATCCAGGCTCATGGCCCGGCGCACGTGGTGCTCGCCCACCGGCGCGAGGAACTGCTGCGGCAGCTGGGCGTGGGATAGAGGAACCGCAAGGATATCAGCGGGTGACTACGCCAGCCAAACCGGTTCGGGCTCCAGGCGAATGGCAAAGCGCGATGCGACCGTTTCAATGACCTGGTCGCGCAAGGCAATCATCTCGGCCGCACTGGCGCCCCCGCGATTGATGAGCGCAAGCGTATGGCGGCTGGAGATTCCCGCATTGCCGAGCGCGTAACCCTTTGGAAAGCCAGCCCGCTCGATCAGCCACGCAGCGGAGAGCTTTACTTCGCTGTCCTGCGCTGGATAGGCCGGGATGGTCTGCTTTTCGATGCCCAATTCCTGCGCCAGCGAATCAAGCGCCGTTACCGGCACGACCGGGTTCTTGAAGAAACTGCCGGCACTGCGGCAGTCTGCGTCACCGGGCACCAGCAGCATTCCCTTCTGCGCGCGGATGGAGCGCACCGCGTCGCGAACTTCGGCCAGCGTGGGCGACACCACATTGCGGGCGGCGAAGTACTTGGCAAGGTCGGCGTAGACGAAGTTGGCGGGACCATCCTTGCGCAGTGCGTAGTCGACACGGCTTACCACATAGCGTTCTCGCTCGGTGCTGTTGAAGATGCTGCGGCGATAGGAAAACCCGCAGGCGGTAGCCGGCAAATCACAAACTGAGCTGGTCTTCCGATCGAAGGCGCGTACCGTTACGATGGTTTGCGAGACTTCCTGCCCATAGGCGCCCACATTCTGCACCGGCGTGCCGCCCACCGTGCCGGGAATGCCGGAGAGGCACTCAACGCCCGCATAGTCCTGCGGCGACCGCATAGGCGACAAGACCATCCCAGTCTTCTCCGGCCGCAGCGGAGACGATCGGGTGGCCACTCTCCGGGTGGACTCGATGCCGCGCAGAGCGATGCGCAGGACGAGACCGGAGAAGCCGGCGTCGGAAACCAGCAGGTTGCTCCCACCGCCAAGAACGAAGAGCGGCAACTGGCGCTGGCTGGCAAAAGCGATGCCGGCGGCGATATCGTCTTCGCTCGCCGCCTCCGCAAACCAGCGAGCAGGACCGCCAATCTGAAAGGTCGTGTACGGGCGCAAGCGGTACTTCCTCAAGAAACTGCATTTTCCATCAAGGTATATCAGGAGCGGTACCGGGGCATATGCACTGGCGAAACCAGGATGGAATCTTTACAATCATGGAGTGTCCCAGGTTGCATCAGATGACACAAGATGAAGGAGCAAGCATGTATCCCGAGATCATGGTTATACCCATGCGCGAAGAGCTTACCCGCGCCGGCATCAAAGAAGTGCGGACGGCAGAGGCAGTCGACGCGGCGTTGGCAAAGCCAGGCACCACGCTGCTGGTGGTCAACTCGATCTGCGGCTGCGCCGCAGGCAAGATGCGCCCGGGCGTCAGGCTGGCACTGCAGAATAAGATTCTGCCTGACCAGGCGATCACTGTATTCGCGGGACAGGATCGCGAAGCCACGGAGCGTGCCCGGTCCTATTTCGAGGGTCATCCTCCGACTTCTCCGGCTATCGCCATTCCTTCGCGACGGCAAGCTGGTGTACCTGATGCAGCGTTCCGCCATCGAAACAGCGACCGCGCCCATGATCGCCCAGGAACTGACCCGGGCAATGAACGAGCTGTGCACCAAAACCACCGCATAGATAAGACTAGCTAGAGCTTTCGCGGACAGGGACCATGCTGGGCGAGTAGCTGTTCTATCTGGGCCTGCCGCGTTTTTTGATCTCCAGGACTCCTGCACGGTGGCATGCGGCTCGGGATGTGCCTTGTCCATCTGCTCCTGGTAGACGAAAGTGATGATCCGGTCCTCGGGCTCATCGCGCCAGACGTTCCCTTGCCCGTCGCGGCGGCTCGATCCGGAGACCCAGCCGCCGGTGTCAAATGCCATTCAGTCCACTGCTTGCTGATGGCCATGCTCTCTCCAACCTCGCATTGCCTACGATGACGATTCAGGTTAACAGGACGAAAGGCCGCACTCTATCTATATGACAACAACCGAAGAAACTGCGTCTCCTCGCCGTAAGCGATCGCTGTACAAGGGGTTTCTCGCCGGAGCCATCGGGGGCTTGGCGGGAGCGGCAGCGAAGGCCGCGGGCGAGGCAGTGTATCCACCGCGGACCCAGGGGCAGATACCTCCTCCCGCGGTGCTGGTGAATCGAATGGTGGACCGTCCCCTGAGCGAGAAGGAGGAGGAGGTCTCGGTGCGGGCAATTCACTGGGGCTTTGGAGCTCTGGCGGGTGGAGTGTACGGAGCACTGGCCGAATATCAGCCTGCGGTCACCGGACGGCTTGGAGCTCAACTTCGGCTTGACCCTGTGCGGGATCACGCACGCGTCCGCATTACCCATGATGGGCTTGACCGAAAGCCCGGAAAACCAACCTGCGCGCGAGCATGCCAGCGAACTGGTGACCCACGCAATCTATGGCGTGACTACCGAGGTGGTTCGCCGTCTGGCACGAAAAATGGTCTAAAGGGTTTGCAGCCGGCCGCTGTGACCGGCTGCAAATCTGTGTGTCTCAGGCGATTCTGTCGATCTGTTCGCCAGGCAGCGCCTGTTCCCTGCTTTGCGGGTGGTGATCAGTACCGAAGGATGGCCAAGACCGGCATAGACGATGGCGGCAACCACCGCGCCCACGAAGGGCGCGACAATAAACATCCATAACTGTTGCAGTGCCCAACCGCCGACAAAGATCGCCGGGCCGATACTCCGCGCCGGGTTGACCGAGGTGTTGGTAATCGGAATACCCGACCAGGTGAATCAGGGTCAGCACCAGGCCGATGGCCAAGCCGGCAAAACCCACAGGCGCGGCCATGTCCGTCGCTCCCAGAACCGTGAGCACAAGAAACATGGTGAGCACAACCTCAGCCGCAAAGCCGGCAGCCATGAGTAGTGGTCTGGAGAGTGCAGGCCGTAGCCATCCGCCCCAGGCCGCTTGCGGAGGCACTGTAGCCGCCGGGAAGGCCGTTGGCGATAAACAGGATGACTGCCGGATGCAATGACGGCGCCGATCACTTGCGCCACCATATAAACAGCTGCGTCCCGGGCATTGATCTTCCGGGCAAGAAAGACTCCCAGCGTGACTGCCGGATTCACATGACAGCCGGAGATGGGCCCGATGGTGTAGACCATGGCGAGCAGTGAAAGCCCGAAGGCCGCGGCGATGCCGGCAAAGCCGATATGGCTCCCCGCTAAGAACCGCACTGCCGACGCCCCCGAAAACCAGGACAAACGTACCGACCAGTTCCGCAAAATATTTGTTCATGGACGCCTCCTCTAGGCCACAGAAGTATAAGGCCATTCCGCGCTTCGTGAATGCGAATATTCGTTGCGGGCCCTAGCGGGTGCGGCCGGTGGTCTCCGCCGGGCTCATCGCCTGCACTTTGCTGTGCTTGATGCTGTAACCGAAATAGATACCTAAACCGATGATCAGCCAGACGATCAGCACCTCCCAGGTCAGCAGCGGAAGCTTGATCATCAGGTAAAGGGCGCTGCAGATGCCAAGGATGGGGACCAGGGGAACCAGCGGCGTCTTGAACGGCCGCACCATGGTGGGGTGGCGCCGGCGCAGGATCCAAACCCCGGCACAGACGATGGTAAAGGCAAGCAGCGTGCCCATATTCACCAGCGCCGCCAGCTTATCGATGGGCAGCAGTGCGGGCAGGAAGGCGACGATCGTGCCCACTACGATGTTCGAAATCCAGGGAGTGCGGAACTTGGGATGAACCGCCGAAGCCCATTTCCACAAAAGGCCGTCTTTCGACATGGAGTAGAAGACGCGCGACTGGCCCAGCAGCATCACCAGCATGACGGTGCCAAGCCCGAAAACCGCGCCAATCTTCACCAGCAGGCTGCCCCAGGTGACACCGGTGACATCGATGCCCACGGCTACCGGGTCGCCTACATCCAGGCTGCGGTAGTTGACCAGCCCGGTAAGCACGGTGGAAACCAGGATGTACAGCAGGGTGCAGACCACCAGCGAGCCCAGGATCCCGATGGGCATGTCGCGTTGCGGGTTGCGCGCCTCCTGGGCCGCGGTCGAAACCGCGTCGAAACCGATGTAGGCAAAGAAAACCGAGGCTGCCCCCGCCGTGATTCCCCCAAAGCCAAAAACTCCCGGGCCTTGTGCCGGAGGAATGAAGGGATGCCAGTTCAGCCTCGCCAGCTCCGGATGGTGAAACAGGTAAGACCACGCCCAGAACCAGAAAGATGCCCACGATGGTCAACTTCACGATCACGATGGCGGAGTTGAGGTTGGCCGACTCCTTGATGCCGACCACCAGGACTGCGGTCACGATCAGGATGGCGAAGAAAGCGACAAAGTTGAAGATGCCGGCGACGTGGGGCAGGCTTGCGGCGTTCACGCTTGAGGGCAGCGAAGCCAAGGGCTGCCACTTGTCCGCGTAGTAATAAAGCACGTTCCCGTAAGTGGTGGTGAACTGCGGCGGCAGGGTAATGTGCAATTGCTGCAGCAGGCTGACAAAATAGCCTGACCAGCCGGAGGCTACCGTAGCGGCGCCGAAAGCATATTCCAGTACCAGGTCCCAGCCGATGATCCAGGCTACCAGCTCGCCAAGGGTGGCATATCCATAGGTGTAGGCGGAGCCGGCGATAGGAATAATGGAGGCAAACTCCGAGTAGCAAAGCCCGGCAAAGGCGCAGGTGATGCCGGCAAAGATAAAGCTGAGGGCAACCGCCGGGACCGGCGTGCAGCGCCGCTGCTTGGCCGGTGAGCACGAAGATTCCCGCGCCGATGATGGCGCCGATGCCAAGGGTTATGAGATTGACCGGGCCGAGAGAGCGTCTGAGCGTGTTTTCCCCCACCTCGTTGGCTTCTTTGGTGAGTATCGAGAGGGGCTTGGTTGCCAGGAGTCTAGGCATCGGTCCGGGTCATCCTCCAGTAAACGGATTTATGGTATCGATGCTTGCTGCTGGTTGTATGTTCTATACCGTTTTCCCCTTAGCGTGTCCAGAAGCTTTCCTGAACAACGCGTCAAGCTTTTTAAAAACGGCCGCAATCAAGCGGTTCGAATTCCTCGTGAGTTCGAGCTTCCCGGGGACGACGCGATCATGCGTAATGAGGGTGAAAGGCTGATCATCGAGCCGGCCCTGCCGCAATCTCTATTGGGTCGGCTGGCGACGCTCAAGCCGCTCGACGAGGATTTTCCTCCAATCTCTGATCCCGTTCCGGGTCCCGTGCAGGGAAAGCTTCATAAGGTCAGGGTGGTATAGAACTCCTCGACCAGCTTGGCAGTGGAGTGTCCTGGACTCGGGACCAGGTCGGAGATGACGGCGACCGAATCGGCTTCGGCCTCGATGACTGCGGAGCAATTGGTGCGGCTTATGCCTCCGATAGCTACCAACGGTGTCGCGGTCATCGCCCGGGCCGCTCGGACGCCCTCCAGACCAACCACGGGGTCGGGAACCTGCTTGGACAAACTCGCGAAGACGGGGCCGATGGCAATGTAGTCCGCCGGACCCTCCGCCGCGCTGAGGAGCTGGCTCTCGCCTTTGAAGAGCCATGTTTCAATCCACGCGCCCGAACGGGGCGCGAGTGGAGTTTCTACATTTTGAGAGACGGTGAATAGCTCCAAAGCTGCGGAATGAACATTTTCTGGTAGTCGCCGCTCCGACGCCCTGGATCAGGGCACAACTTTAGGCCGTGCCGCTAAATTGGTGCCAGCCCCGGACTTTAGTCCGTGCCGCTTTATTGGTGCCAGCCCCGGACTTTAGTCCGGGGGAGCGGGTTTTCAAACCCGCGAGGACACTCCGGTATATAAATTCAGGGCTTTAGCCCTGGTGGCGGGGCGTCCAGTTCCATCCCCAGAGACGCCGATGACCAGGCAAACAGCTCAGCTCTCTCACTCAAGCCGGCACTGACCGGATTTTCCCAAATGTAAGGGTGGTGGGTGGCTACATTCCCAGCAATCTGGGAGTTGATTCGCTGGCCGTGGGCTTCTACCGCGGAACCGACCTGATCTATGCGGCGCGCGTGCGGGCCGGACTCGTGCCTGCGACACGGCGTGAAGTGTTCGAGCGGCTCAAACATTCGATAATGCGGCGTTTCAGGCACATCAAATCACTTCCGAGCAGTCCGTTATCCCCAATGCGGAATAAGTGGCTCGGCGATTCTTTCCTCCACCGGCAATCGGCTTGCTTCCTGTTCAGCACTTGACCCACTCAGGTTCCGGCGCTACCATCGCTGACACTTGTCGTAATTAAAAAGACGGGAGTCATACCGATGCCGGGGGCGCGATTGACCAAATTCGAGATTCAAATCATGGAAACGCTTTGGAATCAAGGCGAGGCTTCCATTCGGGAGATGCAGGAGGCTTTTCCTGAGAAGAAGAGACCTGGATATACGACAGTCCAAAAAATGATTTACCGCATGGAAGCTAAGAAAGTCGTGCGTCGCGTCCGAAAGGTAGGCAACTTCCATATATTCGCGGCGATTGTCTCGCGAGACGCTGCGCAAAGGAGGTTGGTGGATGATCTGCTCGCCATGTTTGGTGGAAAATCCCGCCCAGTTGTGGCCCATCTCATCGGTGCCGGCAAGTTGACACTCGAAGACGTCGAATACGCCGAGAAAACGCTGAAGGAACTCAAGAAAGGAGGCAAGGCATGATCCCGCATCTGGCTTTTATGGTGACAGGCGTCGGGGCAGCGGTCGCGAACCATCTTTGGCAGTCGTCTGTCTTCGGTGTGGCAGCATGGTTGACGGCGTTGCAATTGCGCAGGAACCGAGCGCACGTGCGGCATGGGATTTGGCTGGCAGCGTCGGTCAAGTTTCTTATCCCATTTTCGCTTCTCATTGATCTGGGCGGTTTTTTGCGAAAACCCCAGCACGCTCCGCTGTCATTGCAAACCACCCTCTCCTCGGCGATGAGTGTTGTAGGTCAGCCGTTCTCAGGTTTGCCAGCTCACCCGATGAACGCTCAGAGCCTCCCCGAGCACTTTACTGTGCTGCTGCCTGAAGTATTTGCGGGGGTATGGGTCTGCGGTATTGTGACGGTATTGCTGATATGGTGCACGCGATGGAGGAAAATCCATCGGGCGCTGCACCGGGCTGTGCCAGTCAAAAGCGGACGCGAGTTTGAGTTGCTGCGCCGGTTGGAAACTCTGGCGAAGGTGCGCAGACATATCCCGATGCTACGGTCCGTGGACATGATGGAGCCAGGGATATTCGGCATTTTTCACCCGCTGATGCTGTGGCCTGACCGGCTCAGCGAGCGACTGGAGAATGAACATATCGAAGGCATCCTGGCGCATGAATTGGTGCATGTCCGACGCCATGACAACCTGACCGCAGCGATCCATATGTTGGTAGAGGTTGTTTTCTGGTTCCATCCCATGGTGTGGTGGATAGAGTCTCGCATGCTGCAGGAACGAGAGCGCGCCTGTGATGAGGCAGTAGTGCAGTTGGCAGGCAGACCGGAAGTCTATGCCGAGGGCTTGTTGAAGGCATGTCGATTCTGTGCTGAGTCGCCCCTGATTTGTGTGTCGGGTATTACAGGCGCGGACCTAAAAGATCGAATTATCCGCATCATGACCGAGCATCTTGTACAGAAAATGGATCTCAGCAGAAAGCTACTGCTTGGCGGAGTGGCATTCGTATCGCTGGCAATTCCGGTTGCGCTTGGATTGTCTGCGAAATTAGATACAGCTACAGCGGTGAACGTCAACTCGCCAGGCCCGTTCGAAAATCCCGCAACAACAAACAAGGACACCGCAGTTGATCTTGCTCCGCTTGCCATCGCCTCAATCAGGCAAGTTGCGCCTCGCGACAACGATGCGATGCTCACGAATTTCTCGGATGTCGGAGTTACCTTCCGAAGCGTTGCTATCGCGTCGATCGTTCACCAGGCATTCTCCCCGCAGCCGACTTTATGTATTGATGATGATCTTATCCTCGGATTGCCAGGCTGGACGAAATCTGAGCGATATGACATCGAAGCCAAGGTTGACAACGATGATGTTGCTAAGTGGAAGGCGTTGTCCCTACCTCAAAAGAGGTTGGCGCTTCAACCACTGCTGGTAGCGCGGTTCAATCTACAGTTCCATCACGAAACCCGCGAGCGCCCAACCTATTCTCTGGTGGTTGCGAAGAATGGTCCGAAACTCCACAAGGCACAACATGTCGAAACGAACCCAAGTGGTACTGGCAGCCCCGACGGCACGGGTGATAGGGACAAATCGACGGTGACACCGGGTAAGATCGTCCTTAAAGGCTCTAGCCTTTCACTTCTGGCGAACCTTCTTTCGTCGCAGGGACTTAGTCATACCGTTGTTGATAAAACTGGGCTAACGGAGTTATATGACATCACACTCCGGTGGTCACCGGATGACATCGGCTCGTCAGACGCTTCACTACCATCTCTTTTCACCGCACTTCAGGAACAGCTTGGGTTGAAATTGGAATACAACAAGAACCCAATTGACGTGATCGTGATCGACCACATCGAGAGACCTTCGGCGAATTAAGCCACGGACGAAATCGAAGTAGTTGGATCTTGGCACCGAGGGGTCTTTTCGCTTGTACGAACCGGTTAACAAAGAAAAGTAGGACGAAAGAAAAGTAGGACAGACTGGAGTGCTTTTCTCTTCCTGCAAATTGACTCACAACCAACCAGCCACCGCCAAGCTCCGGCGCGACCGCAATCCGTTCCTCCCGGCCCGCCGCCACGCACCGCCCGGCGCAGTCCTGGTAGGCTTCACAAACGCGATACATTCGAATCAAGTGGGCCATATTCAAGGTGTCTCAAGGAGTTCGCCGATGACCCAGCCGCCGCTTCCCAGCTCCCATCTTTCTGATGCTTCTGATCGCGGCTGCTCTGGCTGCCCACGGACAATCCGCAGCGCTCACGTCCGATCCTCCTCAGGATAAAACCGCCCCCGCGACCGTCCAAACCTTCCAACTACCCAGCCACGGTTCGCTTCTGAATTGACCTCCCGTTGCAAGCCTTCGCGACGAAATTCGCCGCGAGCCCTGGCGCAGACCCTGGGCCAGGGTGTGCCACCCCCCAGCCGGGAGGCTTTTGCTGGCTTTGCTGCCGCGCGCGCTCCACCCCATCGGGGCCTGCACGCCATGCGTCTAGGACAAATTACCTAGACACCCCAATCGACCAATGACATTTCTCTGGAAATTTTCTCTGGAAATGTAGTCCAATGTACCCACCCAAGTGACATACCCGGCCCCGCAAGCCGAAATAGTACTGGTCCATCAAAGATCGAATACAGAGACGTACCCAGCATAATTTTCCTGGCCAGCCAGGACTTGAGAATAGGAGCCCACAATGAAGAAAACATTACTTGCTTGTCTTGTCCTAGCGTTGAGCCCATTGTTCCTCCGGGCCCAGATCGCAAACAACACTTCACTCGTTGGCACCGTAAGTGACGCAAGCGGTGGCGTCATAAGCGGCAGTAAAGTAACGGCCGTGGAAGAGAACACCAAGGTTCAATCGATAGCCGTTGCCAACGCTGCGGGATACTACTCGATTACTTTCATCCAGCCCGGAACATACGACATCACGGCCGAGCAGTCCGGCTTCAAGACGGTCACCAAGACGGGTGTCGTCGTCCCTGTAGACCAGGCCATCCGGACCGACTTCGCGCTGCCCGTCGGCTCAGTGGAAAGCGTGGTCACGGTCACAGCGAATACGCCACCACTGTCTACCGACGACGCAACCCTGGGCGAGACGTTCAACACCCGTGCAGTAGAAGACCTTCCGATTAGCGGCCACAATGCGCTCGAGGTCGCGGCCCTGGCTTCAAACGTCTATATCGGCTCAGCGACCAACTACCAGGGCAACCCTCCCGGTGAAGACTTCATAGGCGCCGGCCAGCGCGAGATTCAGAACGCCCTCTCCCTCGATGGCGTCTCCATCGTGAACAACCTGATCACGACCACCCCGGATCACCCGGCTGCGGATATGATCTCGGAAACCCAGATGCAGAGCGGCAATTACACAGCGCAGTACGGCTCATACCTCGGAATCCATATCAATCTGGTCAGCAAGAACGGCACAAACGATCTTCACGGCGCGGTCTACGAGTATGTGGAGAACACCGCCCTGAATGCAAATGTGTTTACTGCCGCTCCAGGCAGCAAGAAGCAGGTTCTGCACTACAACCAGTACGGCTTCCAGGTAGGAGGCCCGGTATACATCCCAAAGCTGTACAACGGCCGCAACAAGACTTTCTTCTTCGGCTCCTACGAGAAACTCAAGCAGGTTGGCCAGGCATCCAGCATTGTCTCCGTCCTCACGCCGGCGATGGAAAGCGGCGACTTCAGCGCCGCTGGCATTCCGCAGCTCCATGATCCTTCTACGGGTCTGCCTTATCCCAACAACCAGATTCCGGCGGCTGAGTTAGCAACGCCAAGCGCAGCCATCGCCAAGAAATATGAAGCCTACATGGTATCTCCCAATCAGCCGGGCATTGCCAGCAACCTGAACAACGACTATCCGAGCGATCTGACGATCACGCAATCCATAGATCGCATCGACGAAAATATCGGCGAAAAAGTCAAGCTCTTCGGTCGCTACTACTACCAGGACCTGACCTTCGTCAACGGCTCGAACTTTGCAGCCAATGCTTCCAACGGACCGACCAACAGCCGGAATTATGCGTTTGGCTACACCCAGGTCATCACGCCGAGACTGATCAACGATCTGCACTTCGGCGTAAACAAGCTGATCGCGGAGAACCTGAACTACTGGTACACCGCCGGCCTCAAGAATGCCGGAACCGAACTCGGGATTCCCGGTTTTACCGGGGACACGCTTTACAATAACCCCGGCGTTCCAGTGATTACCATCACTAATTTTACCGGCGTCGGCAATGCGGGCAGCAACTGGTTCCAGGACGATCGCACCTACGACTTATACGACCAATTGAGCTACTCCAGGGGCAAGCACAGCATTATCGTTGGCGCAGAGTTCCGCCGTCTGACCCTGGGCCGGGAAGCCACCAACAACCCACTTGGCACCATCAATTTCTCTCCAACCTCGTGCAAGCCTAACCTTGCAGGCGATTGCCCTACACCACTTGTCAGTACCGGATATTCCGCCGCGGACTTCGTGCTGGGCTATGCCAACGGTGACACCACCCCGATCGATACAATCAAAGGTTCAGTGGGTGAGTGGCGCGATGGTTTCTTTGCCCTGGATAACTGGCAGGTAGCTCCCAAGTTCACGCTTAACTACGGCTTCCGCTATGACCTTCCGACGGCGCCGTACAGCCTTAACGGCTATGGCCGGTTATTGAACAATGCTCAAACCGCTCTGTTGCCGCCGACCACGGCGACCTCAGGCGCAACCTACACTCCCACGCGAGGGTACAAGTTCGGCAGCGCGCAACTGGACAACGCGGGACCGCGGCTTGGTCTCGATTATCGTGTAACGGATAAGACAGTGATCCGCGGGGGTCTCGGCTTCTACTACAACGCCAACCAGCTCAACACCTATACCTTGCTCACCTCAAACTACCCATTCGCCGCAGCGGTCAGCTACAGCACCACCGGAGCCAATCCGATCACCTTCACCAATACGACTCCGGGGGCCGGCAGCGCAGCTCCTGTGGCCGGCACGCCCAAAACCTACGTCGCTGCCTACACGCCAGAGCCCAACCTGAAGACACAGCGCTCCTATCAGTGGAACGCGGACGTCGGGCAGGCGCTTTGGAATGGAGCCGCGTTCGAGCTGCAGTATTTAGGCTCACACTCGCTGCACCTGGACCGCAGCTTCTATAACAACGAGCCGATTAATCCGGTCAACACGACGATCAAGTCGCTCAACTCGCAACGTCCCAACCAACTCTTCGGCAGCATCCGCGTCTTCCAGGAGGATGAGTACTCGCACTATAACGCGCTCACGGCCATCTTGCGGCAGCGGGATATCCATGGGTTTTCCGGCCAGGTCAGCTACACCTGGTCGCATGATTTGGACATCGGCACCAACTCCAACGCCGGCGGTACCACATCGCAGCAGTACAACATCGGCGCCGACTATGGCAATGCGAACTGGGAGGTTCGCAACCGTGTCGTGGCCGAATTCACCTATGCCATGCCGGCACTGACAGGCATGAACGTGATCAAGCGCGAGACGCTGGGCGGATGGCATGTTAGCGCCATCGTCAATATCCAGTCCGGCATGCCCTTCACTGTTGCCATGAGCAGCAACACCACCGCGGCAGGGGTCGATCAAGGCCTCCAGCGTCCGTCCTGGGTGCATGTCGAAAGAGCCAACTGCAATCTGAAGAACGCCTATGTCGGCCTCAGCCATTCGACTACGTCGTGCATTGATGAAACCGCCTACAAGACTGCGGTCAACTACTCGACGGGGGCTGTCGGCTACGGCAATGTCCAGAGAAACAGCCTTTTTGGTCCCGGTTTGCAGTATGAGAACGTGGCTGTCTTCAAGGACTTTGGCATTTGGGAGCGGCTGAAGTTCCAGTTCCGCGCCGAGGCCTATAACGTCTTCAATCACCCGAGTGGCATGAATCCGCAGTCCGGAGCGACTTCCGCCTCAAGCGGCCTGAACATCAGCACAACCGGAGCCTGTGCCTCAGTCTCCTGCCTCGTCTATCCCAACAATTTCGGTACCATCACGGGCATCCAGCAAGTGCCGGGCACCTTTAGCGGAGCTCGCATTCTTGAGCTGTCGGGCAAGGTGATCTTCTAACCGGAGGGGGGCGGCTTCAGGTCCGGTTCTGCGTAACCTGACGGAAGAAGCGGAGCAAGTTGCCCCCCCAGAACTTGTCAATGCGCTCCTCCGAATAACCGCGCTGCAGCATAGCTTCTGTGATCATGGGCAGGTCGCGGACGTCGCGCATGCCGCGCGCAAGAGTCGGTCCGCCGTCGAAGTCGGTGCCGATCGCCACGTGATTTCCCCCACTAGCTGGATGGCTCTATCCACCACGGCTACCCAGTCGTCTACAGTCATCATGACCGAGTCCGGCACCTGTGCGCCCGGCATCGGAAACTGCGGCGCCACCAACTGGTCCACCTCGTAGATCGTCTTGCCCTTGACCTGATCCGGGATGCTGGTGGTGTCCCAAAACGTCTTCTTCTGATGCGCGGTGAGGTAAGCGTATTCCTTGGGATAGTTGAACTCACTGCCGATCTGGAAGCCGATGATGCCGCTTTTGGCCGCCAGCTTCTTCAGCAGCCAGTCCGGCATATTCCTGGGAATATTGTTGACGCTGCGCAGGCCGTGGTGGGTGGCGATGACCGGACCGTCGCTCACGTCAATCGCTTGGGAAATCGTGTCATCTGAGGAGTGGGATACGTTGATCACCATGCCCAGCCGGTTCATCTCGCGGATGACGTCGCGGCCATGCGGGGTGAGACCCTTCCATTTGGCCGGCGAGCAGCAGGAGTCGGCGTAGTTCTGGTTCCAGTTGTGCGCCGAAAGCTGGGCCGAACGCAGTCCCAGCCGATAGAGATCGCGCAAAACTCCTAAATCGCCGTCCAGATCGTAGCTGCCCTCAATATCGAGCACTGCGGCCATCTTTCCCTGGGCATGGATGCGCTCCACATCGTCGGCGTTTAGCGCCAATGCGACTTGGTCGCTGTTCATCTTCAACTGGCGGAGCGCGTCATCCACCCGGCGGAACGCTTGCTTGGTCTCGAATCGGCCGGGGTAGTACTCTTCGGGAATGAACACCGAGAGGAAGAACGCGCTTTCTCCACCTTCCCGCGCACGCGGCAGATCCCATTGTCCATCAGGCTTCTGCGTACCCATACTGCCACCGTGATAGAACTCGCGGTCCAACGCGTGGACGTGGCCGTCGAACACCAGCGCCCGCTTATGCACGGCCCATGCGCGCGCAGAGATCTGGGGGGCCGGCTGATCGGCGGCTGAGCCCGCAAAGGCGGGGCTGGCCCAAAGGCTGGAACTCAGCGCAGCCGGCCCCAGCGCGGCGTAGCTGAGAAATCGGCGGCGGGTCAGCATTCGCTCCTCCAGCGAGTTGCTTCAGGCATTTTTGCTACACTCGCTCCCAACCAGAGACCATCCCAGAGGATGTGTATGCCTCAGAATACGACGTCTGCCAATCGCCCCCGGCTCGCTGCCGTGGTCACTGCTTATAAGAGATTACTGCACGGCCAACACGTGGTGGACCGGTTGCTCGATGGTTATGGATGGGCCGGGACTTTCCACCATCCGGCGATGGACGTGGTATCGCTGTACGTCGATCAACGGGGCGAGGGCGATTTGACGCAGGAACGGTTGGACCGGCATCCCACGATGAAGCTTTACCCCACCATCGCGGAAACCTTAACCCTCGGCACCAGCAAGCTGGCGGTCGATGGAGTGGTCGTGGTCGGCGAGCATGGTACCTATCCCCTCACCGAGACGGGGATCATGAAGCATCCCCACTTCGAATTCTTCGAGCAGGTCACGAAGGTCTTCCACGACAGCGGCCGGTCAGTTCCCTACTTCAACGACAAAGAGCTTTCCTACAAGTGGGATTGGTCGAAGCAGATGGTCGACACCTCTCATCAGATGGGCTTTCCCCTCCAGGGAGGTTCGAGCCTGGCGGTGACCTGGAGAGTTCCGTCGGTGGAGTTCCCGTTGGGGGCCACTGTGCACGAAGCTGTCTCCGTCGGCTACGGCGGCATGGGCAGCTACGATTTCCACGGCCTGGAAACCATCCACTGCATGGTGGAGCGCCGCAAGGGCGGCGAGACCGGTGTCGAGTGGCTGCAGACCTATCGCGGCGAAGGCTTCTGGACAGCCTGGCAGCAGGGCGTGTGGTCGCAGGCATTGGTCGAAGCGGCGTTGTGCCGCAGTTCCACCCTGGCGCCGGCAAGTGCCACCTTCACAGATATGTTTCCCACCATCGAGCAGATGCGGGCCCTGGTGCCCGATCCGGTTGCCTACCACTATCAACATCGGGACGGCCTGCGCTGCACCATGTTGCTGATGAACGGCCTGGTGCGCGACTTCACCTTCGCCGCGGCCATCGAGGGGCAGGCGAAACCCTGGGCCACGCAGATGTATTTGCCTATGCCGGACGGCCGCACCACGCTGGCCAGTTTTTTCAGCCCGCTCGTCTACAACGCCGAGCAGATGTTCCTCACCGGCAAGGCGCAGTATCCCATCGAGCGAACTCTGCTGACCAGCGGCCTGTTGCTTGCCGGCGTCGATAGCGCGTTCCAGGGAATGAAGCGCCTGGAGACGCCAAACCTGGCGGCCGTACACTACCAGCCCAACCCTGAATCCACCTACTGGAGGAGCTAATGCTGACCCGCCGCCGCTTTGTAGAGTACTCCGCGTTGTCCACGGCTATGTTGGCGTATCGCCCGCTATTCTGGGGCCAGCAGGCGCCCGGGCGCCCGCTGCGCCTGGCGATCCTCGGCAGCGTGTATCGCCACCAGTCGAATATGCAAACCCTCGCGGACCGCTTTCTGGTTGGTTATCCGTACGACGGCGAATGGCACACGCCTAACGTGCAAGTGGTCTCCGTCTATGTGGATCAGTTGGAGCGCCAGGCCGATGCTGCGCCCTCGCCCTACCAGCTTGCGATGACGGGAGCCAAAGTTGCTCCGGCAAGTTCAGCCAAAGGAATAGCGGGCGGCCTGGGCAGGGACCGCACCGTGAAGACGCAGCCTGCGCCGGAGAAACCTGAGCCCCCTTCTGATCTGAGCAGAGCCCGCGCGCAGCAGTTCGGCTTCCGTCTGTGCAGCAACATTCCCGAGGCGTTGCGTTGTGGTGGAGACCGCATTGCCGTCGACGCCGTGCTGGCGATCGTCGAGCAGGATGATTACCCAACCAACGACCGGGGGCAGATTCTGCTGCCCAGCTACGATTTCTTTCAGCAGTGCGTGCAGGTCTTTGAGGACGAGAAGCGCGGCGTTCCCTACTTCAACCACAAGCAGCTCTCCTTCAGCTTCGAGCAGGCGCAAACCATGGTAAAGACCGCCAACCGCCTGCGTTTCCCGCTGCTCGCCGGCTCCTCGCTCCCCGTGACCTGGCGCTTGCCGGACGTGGATATCCCGCTGGGTGCGCAGGTCGAAGAAGCGGTGATGGTGGGTGTAGGCAGCCCCGACGGCATGGACTTCGACGCGCTCGAAGCCTTGCAGTGCATGCTCGAGCGCCGCAAGGGAGGCGAGACGGGCGTGAAGGCGGTGCAATTGCTGGAGGGCGACGACGTCTGGGCCGCAGGAAACGAGGGTCGCTGGTCAAAAGATCTGCTGAGCTCCGCCCTATCGCGGAGTGACACACCGATGGGCCTGACCGTGCTGGACGGCCGCACTCAGGACCTGGTAGCTTCCGGCGTCTTGCCGCAACTGGTCAAGGATCCCGCCGCCTATTGCATCGAATACACCGATGGAACGCGCGCCACGCTGCTCCTGCTCAACGGCGCCATCATGGATTACAACATCGCGGCAAGGGTGGCAGGGCAGGGAATTGTCTCAACCCAACTCTTCCTGCCGCCGCCTCCCAACGTGACGGACTCTGCATGCCTGGCAGCGAAGATCGAGCAGACGTTTCATAGTCGGAGTGCAGCCTATCCGGTGGAGCGAACGCTTCTGACGACCGGAGTGCTGGAGGCGTGTCTGCATTCAAGACACAAGCTGAACCAGCGGTTGGAGACACCGCAGTTGGCAGTGAGCTACCAGCCGCCGGCCGAATCGCAATACGCTCGCAGTTGAAGGGGCCGGAATCAATTGGGCCATCGGCTCAGGGAAAAGCGAGGGAAAAGCGGGGCAGGTCACGCCTCGGCCTAGGTTGGGCCAGAAGCCAACTGCCCTTGAGTTGAACAGGCGTTTTTACTACCGACGTTGTTAATTTCCGATGCATATAGGGGAGTATGTCCAGGAGGGGAAGCTCCATGCATCACTTCATGACCTGCGCCAAAGACTAGAGAGTGCGATTCTCCGCTAACTTACGCAGGGTTCCGCGTCGCGTACGAGTGTCGGCGGGTCTCAATCAAGGGAACCACTCCAGTCTATCCCTTCAAAGTTCGTCCCTTCAAGGTTCCGATCCTTCCCCCTGATCTCTCCCAGCCGGTTGTTTGCGCTGATTCCCTTTGCGAGATGCGATCGGTAAACAGTTTTGTGGCACTCCTTTCGAGGCAAAATAGGAATAAAATCGGTCAATGCAGGACCAGAAAGCATGGATGCTCGCCCTTGCCCGACTCCACGCCCTACGCGCCAGCCCGCCCCACACGATCACCGAGGGCCGGGTGGCAGAGTACCACTCTATCCTTTACTCCCTCGAATCCGCCTCGGGTGAAGACTTCTCGGACTTTCGTATTCCGCGATCCGACATGCTGCGGGAAGCATCGGGTATCGCTATGGGGTGGAGGAATCAACACAAGATCACGTACAGCAGGGAACTCTACGGTGATGAGGAATCATTCAAGCGCCAGGTGGATGGTGCGGTGCGGTACATCAAAGCCCTTGAGTCACCCCGACGGGGAGTCGCAGATACGGAACAATTGAAAGACTATTGGTCGATGACCGACCTACAACTCGAAGACCTCGCTCGTCAGTACAGCATCGGCGGCTATGGCGACAGTGTAGGTATCAATCGGGAAATCATCATATCTCAGTTGCTAGCACGCGACAGAGCGCTTCGGCCAGGGAAGCCTCTCATTCAGCACCACACTGTCAAGGTCGCTTCCATGACCGGATCTGTTATTCAACAGGACTCCGATCGGTCGAGCGCCACACTACTTTCCCCTGCTCCCAAGCCGCGCTCCCTCTCACTAGGAGGGATTACAGAAAAGGTTGTCGCCAGTATCGCTGGCGCTGGGTTGCTGTTTCTAATTACAAGGTTGCTTTCTCATTTTTTGCATCCCTAGATCACCACGTTCGGTTTATCACCGCTTCGGACTACAGCACCTTCGGCGCAATACTCGGGTACTAGCTTAAGGGTGGGGCATAAGCGATATGCCAAAGGTTTGTCTGTTCTGCAACAACAAGTCAGGAAACCGGGAACACCTCTGGGCGAATTGGATTCATGAGCGCAGAGATTTCGGGCCCCTCAAGATGGACCGTTACGGCTCCCAGCAGGTCATCATTCCGAACCCAGAAATCACCGTTAAGAGCGTCTGCGGAACTTGCAATAACGGCTGGATGAGCGACCTTGAAGCGGCAAACATCCCGATCATCGGCGGCATGCTCAACGACCTCTCAATCACACTAGATCGCGAGCAGCAGGAAAAGGTAGCAGCATGGGCCGTCAAGACGGCAATGGTTCTGGATTCAACCCGACCGAAAGGTGCCGGCGACCGTTTTTACCTGAAAGATGACTGCGTGAGAATGCGGCAAAGCCTGACGATTCCCGCGAAAACGAGAGTATGGATCGGAAGGATCGAAAGCAAACATCTGCTTGCGCTAGGAACGGACACCAGATACGCCCGCGACGGCCAAGGCCCTCATACATTGTCTTCTGTCGCCACCATCGTCGTCGGCCACTTCGTCACACAAGTCACAACGGAGCGCCGGCTCCCAAAGTTTGTCAACGTAGAGATTCCCGAGAACGAAATAACCCCGAAATGAATTAGAACTACGCCGGGAATCACCTGTTGAACTGTTGAACGGTCGATCATCGACCTGTGTGTGGAAAGGCTCTGAGAAGCGATCAAAAGGGGTCGAAGGAGAAAATGGCCTGTTGCTGGCCGGTCTCGGAGCGCTTCTTGGGTCCGGGCTTCTGCCTGATCAGTGGGCGATGTTCTTGCCTTTCCAGGGCGCGAGTAAATTCTGCTGAGCCAAGTGGCCGCCCGCTGAAGGTGCTATCGCGGGTAAAAAACAGGTGACATAAAAAACAGGTGAAAAAAAACAGGTGACAGACAGGACGATTACTTACATAGTGGGCGATACGACGAAAAAAAACAGGTGACAGACAGGACGATTACTTACATAGTGGGCGATAAGTTTGAAAAGGACCAACGCTCGCGATATTGCTAACGGTCGGCATTTGCTCGAGCCTGGCAACTTTTTATCGTTGGGATGCTGCGTGGGATAGTCGGATAAAAGCTCAATTGGAATTGCAGAGCCTACTCGTCCAGTGGGCGCTTGATCTCGCAGCCGCCAGGATAAAAGCAGAGCCCGAGAAAGAGATCGCGGAGGCAACGCAGCGACTATTCACCGCTGCAGCAAAGGTGGTCGGGACTGAAACAGAATTTCGTCCGAAACTTCCCCCGAAACTTTCCGAAACTTCCCAGGCGTTAACCAGGTGATCCGCTTCACATTTTTGTCTGGAATTTGGTGGCCGTGGGGGTTTTCAAACGGGGCGTTAGCACCCGACAGGACAGGAGTTTCGGGACAGTGGTTCCCGGAAAGATCCCAGGTGTCAGTTCCGTCTGTCGGCGAAATTCCGACAACTTCCTCGCCAGCGCAATGAAGCCACGAGCAAAAGACCACGAACGCGCAGGTCAGTCTCTTTGATAGCCAATAATGTTAGATGGCCGCGCAGCGAATTTAGAATTGGTCGAGGAGATGTTTTGGCGAAGCTGACAACAACAGAAAAGCAGATACTAGAAGAGCTCTTCCAAATGGGTGGCGGATACGTTCTGAATTTTTCAGACCGCACCTTCGGCGAGTTCTTTCACGACGATTTGGGCACAAATATCTTTGACCAGAAGTACAACTACGCGAGCGGTTCAAAGGCGAACAGATTGCGCGGCTTCTGGCAAATAGCCCAGGACTCTCATGTCGCGAAGAGTATCGACCAATTGCTGGTTTACATTGACGCCCAGATCGCGATTGGGCGGCTTGGCGCAGACAAGTTCCCCGACCATCTCGTGCAACGCGCGCGCACGATATCCTCGCGGCTATCCGGCGCAGCGCCGATAAAGCCAGCCGCCGATCCAATCCGTAGCCAAGCGGCTGCACCGCATCCGAACGCCCAGCCGTCTACTTCCGACCCGCAGGCGCTCGCGGGCCTGCGGGACAAGTTCATGGAGCTACATTCCATGACACCCCAGGAACGTGGGTTTGCGTTCGAACGGTTTCTAAATGAGCTGTTCAACCTGTTCCACCTTGCCCCACGCGGCTCATTTCGTCTCGTCGGAGAACAGATTGATGGAAGTTTTCAGATCGGCCAGGATGTCTATTTGGTCGAAGCGAAATGGCAGAATCAGAAGACCGGCCAGAGCGACCTTTTGAGCTTCTCCGGGAAGGTTGAAGGGAAAGCGCAATGGTCGCGCGGTCTGTTTATCAGCTACACCGGATTTACGGACGAGGGTTTAGAGGCATTTGCCCGCGGCAAGTCGACGCGAATCATCTGCATGGACGGCTTCGATCTGCATTGCGTCCTAAACCACAACCTGAATTTGGCGGAAGTGGTCAATCGCAAGATGCGTCGTGCGGGCGAGACCAATGACGCGTTCATATCGGTAAGGGATCTCTTTCCATCACAGGTGTTCTGAGTTCGAGGCGGCGCAAATGTTCTTGCTTTACTACGGCAGCGGTTCTCGCGAAGTGGATTTAGTGCAGGAAACGAATTCGCCCATCTGGGGAGTGATGCGCAAGAAGGCCGTGAGTTACCTCACGATGTCTGGCGCAGATGAATCCGCAAGTCTACTCTCGCAGTTGCCCTTCGAGCATTGGGCTGGAACCAACAGCTTTGGCGATGAGTTCGATCTTCTGTACCTTCGGATCAGTATTGCGCAGTACCTCCAAATGAAGCTCGATGCGGAGACGCCAGAGAATCGGCACCGTTTCCGGTTGATCGCCGATGCGATGGAAGAAGGAGGCAATCCGATACGCTTTATCGCGGTCACTATGATCGACTACAATGCGGATGCGGTGAGTACCCCCACGTTGGAGATCACCTCGGCAGTGGTGGAACGCGCCCTGCTCGATTTCGAGACACTCGTCAAATCGAATGGCGCTGTCAGCGGGATTGACCGCGTTCACACTGGGCTTCATGGATATCTCAGCGCCGTTTGCAAGGACGCGAGCATCCCGGCCAAGGACAATGCCGACATCACCACGCTCTTCAATCTGGTTCGGCAACAGCACCCCAAGTTCCAGGCCAAGCCCGCTGGAACAGAAATCCAGAAGATGCTGAGAGGGCTGGCACAGATCGTCGATGCCATGAACGCTGTCCGCAACCACAGTAGCTTGGCGCATCCGAGCGACAATTTACTGGAGGAACCGGAGGCGATGCTTGCAGCGAACGCAGTACGCAGTCTGTTGCACTATCTGAATATGAAGCTGAGCTGATAGGCTACAGTCTTCCGCATGTCCCGATTGTCCCGATAATGTCCTGATTCCAACCCTCCTTTTTGATCGCTTCTCAGAGCCTTTGGACGCACAGGTCGATGATCGGCCTGTGCAACAGGAACTTCGCGCCGTTGTTCGAATTCATTTAGGGGTTATTTCGTCTGTCACGCGTCTCTGTCCGTTCGGACTTGAGGTTTGCGGCAAAGTCGCTCAAATCGCCTTGCAGAGCGATTCTTCGTTGCCGGCCAGAGCTCCATCACCGACTACGCCTAGGCCCGTGAGCTGCATGCGGAGACCATGGGTCACTTTGTCGCCTGCGCTCTTCTTCGTTTCATCCTTGATCTGGATGATGTTCGAGGATTCCTCGCCCATAAACTTGTGAAGCCAGGTTTGTTTAAGGACTACGACGGCAAGGCGTTTGGACCAGAGCTTGAGTGCCAACGGATCGTTGGTGCCATACGGAAGTGACAGCCATTTGGGATTCTCCCTGCGATTTGAACGGTTACATGCGGTTTCTTCTGTATGTCCAATAACGCTTTGGACTTGCGAAACCGCCCGTTGACGCAGGGGCGAAGCCGAGAACCTTGTGACGCAAAGGTGCGCGAGATGGAGACGTATAGCACAACCGCACGCTAAGTCAACACGGAAAAGCTGAGTGGACCAGAGCCGTTATTTGGTTGTGTGGTTCTTTTCCGCAACGAACCGCAAGGCAATAGCCGACTGATGCCCGAAACGGTATCATTTTTGCTAGACAAACGCCCTCACCCGTCGATTTTCAGCTCAGTGCGCTTGTGTTCCGACTCCCCGAGAGGGGATGCGCAGGGGGCCGTTGACCATGCGTTAGCGTCTTCCAAAAGTGTTCGCGCACCTCAGAAGACACCACCATCCAGCGATGGACGATAAGCTAGACCGCGACCCCGAGCAGTCTTAGACGACTTTTGTGAGGATAGTCGCGGTCTGGTCTTCCCGTCAATCTCGGATACAACCGAAGTTGCAAAAGGACCCAATATGTTTACCAGGAAATTCCAGGCTGTTCTCACATCCGCTTTGCTGTTTTTTCCTCCAGCACTGCTTGCACAGACCCCTAATACGGCCTCTGCACAGCTCATTACCGATACCCCGCATTTTCATGGCGGCGATGAAGTCAGCTTCAAAGTGATATTGAATGACCCGCTCCCCGAAGGTGCGAGGTTCGATGTCAGGTTGTCCCCTGTCGGAATCAACCAGCAGTCCATCGTGACTTCAGGAGAGCCGACCGACAAAAGTCGCAAGGAATTCCTACTGAAATTCACGCTCCCCGAGCACGCACGCGGCGGAGAGTGGCATATCTTCACGTCGTACCTTTTCCTGCCGGGTGCGTCCTGGGTTGGAAACACCGTCACGACCAACGACATGAAATTTTTTGTCGATGGTCCTGAAGGCCCCATTCCTTCAAGCGCCATCGCCACAATCGTTAAGAAGTAACCCCTACCATGGGCCGGGATGGTTCCGGCCCATTTTTATTGACGCGCATCCCCTACTCGTCTACCTTCTCTACTCCCAATTCGACCCAACTGCCGTAGAGAAGGCCGTCCAAGCCACGGACCAGATCGTTGAAATGGCGAGGCAACAATCCGGTGACAGCATCCCCATTCACCGGGGTTGGTGGTATTTCGCCTGCATGAGTCGGCTCGTCCGAATGGTCGTCCCTGGCCTTCCGCACCACGTAACCCAGCGCGGAAATCGTCGCGAGGCAATTTTCTTCGAGGATGGAGATCAGCAGCTTTACTGCGACATGCTTGGGGAGCAGTTGCGCAGGCTCAGGGTGGAGGTGTGGGCCTATTGTCTTATGCCCAATCATGTCCATCTAATTTTGACGCCGCAGGGAGCAGACGGCATGAGCCGGGCCTTAGGAGAAGCGCATCGCCGCTATACAAATTTCATCCATGCGCGTGGCCGATGGACCGGTCATTTATTTCAGAGGCGGTTCGCGTCGGTCGCCATGGACGAGTCGCACCTGAGGTCTGCGGTATCGTACGTCAGTCTGAATCCGGTTCGGGCCCAACTTGTGTCTCGTGCCCAGGAATGGACGTGGTCGAGTGTGCGAGCACACCTTGCCGGTGAGGATGACCGCCTGGTGTCTGTGCGTCCTGTGCTCGACCGCTGGTCGACTTTTCGGGATTTGTTGTTAGAGAATTATGAAGAAAAGTTCATCTCATTGAGAGAGGCGGAGGGCATCGGGCGCCCGCCGGGAACGGCAGGCTTCGTAACCGAACTGGAACGTCGGCTCGGCCGACCGATTGCCCGTCGCGCTCCAGGCCGCAAGGCCGTGGCTATCCCGGTGGGCGAGCAGTTGAATTTGCTGCAATAGGGTCACCGTATTAGCCCTTGGGGGATAACCTGGAAGGCATAACCCAGGTTATCCCGGTTTCATGTCCCGCGCGGTTTCAATCATCATTGCCCGGAAGAGCCCGTTGCCTGGTGGTGTTTTTTCGCGGGAGGAGTAAGAAGTTTCGCACATACTTTAACATCGACGTTGCAGCCACCACAGGCATTGGTGCCGTGAGTGCAAGAGAGATTGGCAGAAAACCCAAATTGTTCGACCGTGTTCCCGCTCACTTGCAGGGCCGTAAGGTTGATCGGTCGATTAACCGCCCACCCCTTGCGTTCCCCAACAAGGCCGGGGCAAGCAGCTTCGTCACCGCTCATGGCTAGATGGAGCCCCCGAGGAACATCTGCATTCGTAAGATCGCACCTCGCGTCACTTCCGCCACCCGAACATTTAAGATTGCTCTGCTGATAGGTCGGATCAAGCCCGATACCAACTGGAAACGCCACGGTCTTGGTTTCATGTCCGTTGTCTGCGTCGGTTTCATAATGCAATCGTCCCACGTACTTCAGGCCCACCGGGCACTTGCTGTCTTGTGCCGCCGCAGACGTGACGAGGACTATTGCAACCATGGCTGCGTTTATGGTTCGCGTGCATGTTTTCATCGGGACTCCCCCTGACGTGAGAATGCGTCTCTTGGGAATGTGCTCGAGAACACTAAGCGACGGAAGGGTCTCACGCACGTCTCGGATTCTCAATCAGAAGCTGCGGAGGCAATATCCCCCATTCGTGCCATCTTGTCGATGTCTTTGGTTATGTGTATGCGACCGGTCGGACGATGAAAGTTCTTGACCTTAAGACCAAACGGTGACAAATAGAAATGGCAGCTCAAACGTAACTTGCAAAGTGCCACTTCCGTCTATCCATGAAACTCTTGCGCTGGTTGTCTATCTTCCACTGATCGGGGAGCCAGGCGGGGAGTTCACTCATTTGCGGTGCCGGCCCCAACGGGATCGCCCTGGTACCCGCATGCGCGCATCGCAAACAACGAGGCGCCGCCGGTTACCGCCCTCGTGAGTTTGGGCTGACAAAACCGCAGGGAACCGCAATTACTTGTCGGATGCGCCCAGCCGCCGCGAAGACCGATATTGTGTCGGCGACATTCCGAAAGAGGCTTTGAACAATCGGCTGAAATGGGCGGAATCATTGAAACCCCACCTATAGGCGATCTCGGTTATGGAGGCCTCGGTATCCGCTCCGTCTAATTCGGCTCGGCAACGCAGGAGACGTCGTCTTCGCACCCACCCTAATACGGTCCCGCCCTGTTCGCTGAACAGCGTATAAAGATATCGAATCGAGATGCCATTAGCTTCGGCAATCTTCTTCGGCGATAGATCGACGTCATTAAGGCGGGCTTCGATATCGTCGCTGATGCGCGCAAATAGCTGATCGCGCGGCGCTATTGTTGACGATCGCCGCTGTGCCCGAAATGCGGCTCCCAGCAGTTCCAGCGTCACGTCGATGGCGTCAAAAGGCGTGTTGTCGTTCCGCGTCATCACGCTATCGGTCAATGTCGACAAGTAGGAACCCAGAAGCGTGGCCAGGTTGCTGCCGCCAGGCAAGCGCAAGCCCTCGTAGGTCTCGGCGTTGTACAACACGCTTTCAAACCGCGCGATCGGGACGATCATGCACAGCTTCTCGAATTTTTCGGGCATCTCAAATGAAACTGGGCGCCCACTGTGCCAGACGCAGATTTCGCCGGGGCCGACGATCACGCGGTCGTCGCCTATCCTACACAGGGTCGAGCCAAATCTTTGATATAGGATACCCAGGTACGTGTCACTGTCCCCCGATATCTCCGCGCGCCCGCGTACCGCTCCAAACGGATTGCCGGATAGCTCGACGAGGCGGATGTCACCTAGGCGATGTGACACAACGTGCGTGAGAAGAGGTGCCTCGCGCGTTTCAGAAACGGTCCAGCCAACCAGATCGGAAGTCAAGGCGTGATGGAGAGACTCCCGATCGACATAAGTCCGCCGCGTCGCGACCGCTAGGCTTGCCATAGCAGATACATCCTTCGAGCCGCACCTTTTTGCACATTCTGGCGAATAGGTCAGCTCTATAGCCGAAAGCCAGCTTCGACTACCTTGCCGGAAGGCTTTCGGTGCAGTCAAATCCAAGAAAGACTGCACGGACGTACATGCGACCCCCGTCCAGTAATTCTAACCTAGGCTCATGACAAAGGCCCGACTCGACAAAAAGACGACGGGTTACTGGGCAATGATGGAAGACCTGGCCAATGCGGGGCCACCGTGTTGGGCCAGCCTGTGGTGGTCGACGGGAACGTAATCACGAGCCGCTCTATTTACGACATCCCGCAGTTTGTCGATGTGATCGTCGCTCAACTTATCTGAACGCCAACCAAAAGGAGATACCAATGGTCGAGCTCATCGTTCTCTACAAGACACCCAAGGATCCCGAGCATTTCGAGAAGTACTACCGCGAAGTCCACGGGCCGATGACCACCAAACTGGCCGGAGTTAAAAGCTACAGCTATGGGCCTGTCCGTGCGGTGGACGGCGGCGCCAGCGAATTCTTCTGGTACTGGTCTGGCACATTCGACAGCACTCAGGCTGGCATCGATGCCATGGCCTCGCCGGAAGGCCAGGCGGGCGCTGCCGACGTGCCGAACTACTATCACGATGTTCCGCTCTTCATGTTCTTCGAAAAGTAAGCCTACTTCGAAGCCATCACAACCATCACTCCAGTCCACTTTGGAAAAGTGGACTGGAGTGGACGCCTTAGCCAGCAGAAGATTTTTATGGCCGCTTATTTGATTGCATTTGCCAAGGTAAAGAATGCCAACCGCATTCCCGAGTATTCATCAGCTGCTGGACCGACCTTAGGAGCGTCCGGGGGAAGCGTTGTCACCCGCGGTAAGGTCCGATCGCTCGTTGGCGGTTTCGGCGCTGATTCCTGCTTGATCGTGAAATTCAAAGACGCTGCGGCGATTGAAGCTTGGCACGGTTCTCCCGGGTACCAGGCGCTGATTCCGCTGCGAGATGAGGTGATGGATTCGAATTTTCTGGTACTGGATGAGCCTACCTGAAGGGTACGAAACACCCTGCGGCGGCGTTTACCCCGCCCCGTCCTTCCGGCACCCCAGACCAGCGATCTGCCACGCTGAACTCAGCGTGCGTTGACGTAATCACCAGCCACTTTCCGAAAGACCCTCGAACACCATCGCCCGGGCGCAGTGCAGCCTGGGAAAGGAGCTACTTAGATGAATGAGATTTTCTGGCCCGAGGATTACATCCCAGGCTTCACCGACAACTTCGCATCAAACGAAGTTATCGATGCCGGACTAAGCGCCAGCGATGTTTGGCCATTCCTCAGCAAGGCCCCGCTCTGGCCGACCTACTATTCGAACTCAGCGAACATCCGTTTCTACGGCGGCAAGGGTCCAGAGTTGGAGGACGGCGTGCATTTCTACTTCGAGACCTTCGGCTTTCCGGTGGAAGCGGAGGTTTCGGAGTATGTCCCACCGGCCGAAGGCAAGCCGGGTCGCCTTGGCTGGCATGGCTGGGGCGGCGAAGGCGACACACGCTTCGACATTTACCACGCCTGGCTGATCGAGGATCTCCCAGGCGGGCCGGTGCGCATCCTCACGCAGGAATCCCAGAAGGGCAAGCCGGCCCAGGAACTGGCCAAGACGAAGCCCAACGTGATGATCAACGGCCATCAGGACTGGCTAGACGGTCTGGTCGCCGCGGTACGCAAAGGGAGGTCGTAATGAAAGCTGCAGTCCTTCGTGCGCCTGGCGGGTTGGATCGGATCGAGGTCCACGACATCCCGGACCCTGGTCAGCCCGGGCCGGGCCAGATCCGGATCGCGCTCCACGCGACCTCGCTCAACTACCACGACCTGTTGGTCGCCAATGGCGGCCTCCCGACCGCTGATGGTCGCGTATTGATGTCCGACGGCGCCGGCGTGGTCGAAGCGGTGGGCGAAGGCGTGGCGGAGTTCCGGCCAGGCGACCATGCCGTTTCCTGCTTCTTCCCTCAATGGCAGGGTGGGCTGCCTAGGGGACCGGTGGGCGATTTAGCAGGCACGCCAGGCGATGGCATCGACGGCTTCGCCGCCCACTTTTCGGTACGGGCGGCAACGGCTTTCACCCACGCGCCACGCGGTTGGAGCCACGCCGAGGCCGCAACCATTACCACCGCCGGCGTCACCGCCTGGCGGGCGCTGGTCGGCGACGGGCAAATCAAAACCGGCGACACCGTCTTGGTGCTGGGCACCGGCGGCGTTTCCATCGCCGCACTGCAGATCGCGAAGATGACGGGTGCGGCGGTTATCGCCACGTCGTCGTCTGACGAGAAGCTGGAACGTGTCCGCGCCCTCGGTGCCGACCATGTGATCAACTATCGCCAAGTCCCGGACTGGGGGAAGCGGGTGCGAGACCTCACGGGAGGCGGCGTAGATCATGTCGTTGAGGTTGGCGGCCCCGGCACGCTTGCCCAATCCATCGCAGCGGTACGCGTAGGGGGCCATATCTCGTTGATTGGCGTGCTGACCGGGCTGCAGGGCGAAGTGCCGACCGTCGATCTGCTGGCCAAGCAGGCGCGCCTGCAAGGACTTATGGTCGGCAGCAGGCGCCAGCAGCAGGATTATGTCGCTGCGCTCGAACAGTCGGGGGTACGCCCTGTCCTGGACAGCAGCTTCTCCCTCGATCAGTTGGCCGACGCCTTCCGTTACCAGGCCAGCGGCGTCCATTTCGGCAAGGTCGCCGTCGAATGGTGAAGCCTGAAACGCCCCGCAGTCGCACCAGCAGGCAATATGAATCTGTAACAGATCGCTCCTAAGCGGCTTGTCCTGCTTTCTCTATATCACCCGCTCGACCCGCACACTACGGCAGTCCATCTCGTAGTCCACGTCGATTACGGGCGGACGGCAGAAATGCCACGTGAGCCCCGGGCCGGCGGCGCCGCGACGGACGATTTCGTCGGCCAGGAACGGATAGAGGTCGTACACCGTGTAGACCTGAGCGGCCGTGGCGTCCGGCCAATTGAAGCCGAGCGCCGCCATGCGGCGTTCCATTTCGCCTAGCACGTAGTGCGCCTTTTCGCGCAGGCCGTCTGCGCTGGTGTCACCGCGCCGAATGATCTTAATGCTCTTGCCCTCGATCGCCTCTCCGCTTCCCGAATTCACGAATGACGGCCGCGCGCCCTCAACCCTGGTCGTGAACGAGAAAGCGTGAAACGACGGCTCAGGCGGCGGACTAATTTCGGGGCAGACATTGCTGCGCGCCACCGGATTGATACTGCCATTGTAGATGCCCCATTTGCCCAACGTCACCACGTAGATCTCATTGAAAGCGCGGAACCCTTGCTCGGTGAAGGGTGCCGGCGAGCGCAACTCGCAGGCGCACAACGCGGTCAAGGGCCGGCCGGCCTCGGTGATGATCTGCTCGACCCTCCGGAACCCCTCTCTTAATGGCACTAGCGTGCGGAAAGTGATTCGTTGAATCTCATGGCCAGGGAGAGCCGCGACACCGGCGGAATATTGAAACACTGCCGGAATGAACCGATAACCGCCCGGCGCAAAATCGGTCGTGTTCGCCATATCGGATCCTTCACTTGTGCGGAAGCCGCCATCGCAACCGGACGCTGCTCTGCCGTAGCAGGAAGCGCACGAATGCCAAGACCCGCAGTGATGGTGGCAGCCTGCCGGAGGAATTCGCGCCGGTCAGATGACATGGTAACCCACTACTTTACTGCAACACACCGCGCAGGATGCCACGAACGGAAGCGCGCATTAGGCTGAGCGTGGGCTGTTCTCCCAAAGGCGAAATCCTCCGGCAAACGCGTTGGTGTTATCACCCAGTCGGCAGCCTGCAGGAAGCTTCTCCAGTAGCTTCGCGTTCCCACCGCCCAGGACCACGTCGTCCGGTTCAAGCGCTGCGATCAAAAGGGCACGACGTCTGCGACATCGCGCTGCCACTTGGACTTGCCCAAGCGAACGAGTCCTCGCTCCCCCACGTAATCTTCGTAGGTGCGTTTCTTGTAGGGCAAATGGCCGAGTTCCATCGGCTCAACAATGCCATCCACAATCAGCGTCGATCCCAGGCCGGTTCCGAGGCCCAGGAAAAGCATCTTTCCGCCTTTGTAGCTCCCGAGAGCCTGCATAGCCGCATCGTTGACCAGCTTTACCGGCCGTGCGAAGGCAGTTTTGAAATCAAACCCCACCCAACCGCGCCCTAAGTTGGGCGGCTCGGCAACCGGCCGGTTGTTGAGAACCGGCCCGGGATAGCCGATCGATACAACGTCATAGCTCCAACCGTCGGCGATCTTTTGGACTTCCAAGACCATACGCTTGGGATCCAGCGTCGTCCCGGAGTCAAACTTGCGGGGCTCGCTTTGCCCGCTGGCGAGAACTTTGACGTGAGTACCACCCACGTCAACGGCAAGAACATTCATGATTTAGCTGGCCTCCCTGAGCGCGGCACTCTTGAACACGATCACCTCCATTAGATCATTCCACGACTCAACAAAGGACTTGGCTCCTTCATCCTGAACCTGGGCAGCCAGCTGATCGACATCGATACCAGCCTTTGCGAATTGCGCCCGTGCGTAGGTGGTAAGTAGGCCGGTAGTGAGGGGACAGGGTAGTGAGGGGACGAAATAACCACCATTAGTCCAGCCTTTGCAGGTGCGCGGCATTTCCTTTGGTGATTATTTCGTCCCGAAACTACTCGAAACTACTGTCCCGAAACTACTAGCGGAGCTTGTCCATTCGGATATTCCTGGGACCTACCAACCGCGGCGCGCGTTCCACACCCAGCAAAATAGCCTTGCGAGCCAAGATGATGGCATTGTCCATATCGTTAATATGTCTAAGAAGGTCATCTTCCGTGAGGTCGGTGGTTATCGCGAGCTGGGAAAAGAAGGAGACATCGCTGGGCCGCGTTCGAATTGCAAGCACCATGTTAGCCAGGAAAACCCCGAGGACTAACTCTTGCGCCAATTTCTCGAAATACGCTATTGGCATCGCTTTGAGAACTGCTTGATGTTCGGCGGATATGGCCAGATTAGCTTGAAAGGCGATAAAGCCGGGATGCTCTTTCATCTGGATGATGTGGATTAACTCGCCGTCCGGCAACGTAGTCAGCAGCCCAAAATTCCACGTCGGGTCGAAGGCGGGTTTCGTGCTCAGATCAAAATCGTCGAGCCATCCTCGAATAGTCGGCTCCAGATTGTTGGCACTTACCTCAGGCTGCCTGAAACGAAGCGCCCGGATGCTCCAAAGGCCGGCGACGATAGCGCCCATCAAGACATATCCAATCATTCCGTATAGAAAAGTGCTGAAAGCGTGCTGAACCATGCCAAATTCTTCCCCCCGCGATTCATATTTTTCCTAAGCTGCGGGAGTCTCTCCAGAACAAGCGATCCCGTCATAGCTCAGTCAGCTCAAAGAGGAGCTGCAAACAAGCAGATATAGCACCGAGACGATCAGAGTTCGTTGCGCCAGAGCAAGGAGGATTCCAATGGATGGGACTCTGCAGGTGGTGATCGGACAAATACGGCGACATGATATATCGTCACCCTACTCAATCTTCTTCTAACTTTTACTGATGCCATTAGTCCAGGTTTCCATAGAGTAAGCTGTCGCTGCCGCACCCGCGAGCCCCTTGACGGCTTTATCGAACGCCGCAGGGTCTTGTCTCCTCCACCTTCGCTGAAGCGCGCCTCCGATAGATGACTCAACCGCCAGCCATTGTCCCCGTCACACAACGTAGCTCCGCCTCGCGGATCTGGTTTTGGCTACGCACGCCTGGAAAAGAAACGCGCCGACTGGTTAACGACATGTGGCAAACTTGGTGGGGCGACGGCGCGTCGAGCCGTCCCACTTTGCGAACTAGGAGAGCGGATTTGCCTAAAGAAGGAAGGATCGGCGACACCATCCTGTTCATCCGCAACGCGGCCGTGGTGGGCGGACAGGACTGGGGTAATCCGATTGCCGATTTGCTGCAAGAAGTCCCGATCTCGGCCGCGGTAGATCAGGCGATGTCGCAGGGAACCACGGGCACTGAGCTGACGCGCAAATACCGCCGGGCGTTGACCCTGATCCTCTGTGCCCTCAACAATGTTCCCCCGGCCCGGGCGCAGCAGGTGGTGGCCCAATATTCCGACCAAAATCTGCCCACGGCCCTGGGCACCATGTTCAGGGACGTGCAACGGGTCTGCATGCCGCAGCGGCTCAATCCGCCGCTGCAGCAGTTGCTGGCAGCGCCGGCGGTGTTTCTGGCGGCCAACCGGATCAAGACCGGAAGAGGCAGCCTGACCACCTCGATCCCCACACCCTTCGAGTTCTCATGGGATTCGCACGCCCGGTTGTACCTGATGGAACCCCCGAACGCGGTTCACCACTACCTGCATGTGCCCTTTCCGGGTTTCAACATCGCGGTGACCAGCTACACCACCCTACAGGGCAACCTGGGGCATCTTGCCGGCGCCGTCGTGCAAGGAAATATCGGACTGACCACGCAGCTCAGCGGCTGCTCAATTCTCTACAGCGTGCAAGGCGGCAATCTGGTCGTCGCGCACCTCTGGCCCGATGCCGCAGCCGCCGTCAAGACCAATCTCCCGCCAGCCCTCGCCGGACAGGCGGCACTACCGGCCGGGGCGGTCCTTGCACTGCGGGTGGCCCATGAGGGAGCCCTCGCCAACGCCCTGGTGGGCGGGACCCTGGGCATCTTCGGCATGGTGGCCAACGCGGGCGATGTGGGCTTGAGGTTGGTCGGCCCGCAGAATATCCGCACGCACGGTTATTCCGACACCCTCGGCAACGCCTACTTCCTCGCCGTGAAACTCGGCGGCAACTGGAATCTCTATGGCCAGCAGAACAATCCCGGCAAGCCTCTGGAGGGGGTCAGCAACTTTCTGCAGCTTTATCCTTGAAGAATGCGCTGCGGCGGCACTTCGCCACGCGCTTGCGTTCGACAGGAGACAAACCCAGCGCCAGGTTACACTGTCCCGATTCTGGGGGGCTCGCAGACTTACCTCGGAAACTTCGGCAGCGGAACTTGGTCTCCGGATCGGAAGTCCATTGTCTACGCCACGGCGAACGGCGTGCAGAGCGATGGGACTGGCGCGCACAAGTTGGCGTCAGCGGGAGGCGTTTCGATCGGCGGCATGGAACGTGAGTACTGACCTCATCGACTGTGACGCTGAGTCCGTAAGTTTTCGAACCTTGTACGGTTGCGTTGGTCTGAGCACCAAGAACAATCGTCAACATAACCGGGACGAAAGTCATCAAGAGCTGCCTGATTGCGCGTTTAGCGTCGAGCACGATCGTTTGTGCCTCCCACAAAACGAAGTCGGCAAATTGGTTAATTGAAGCCACCCTGCTACAAATAATTCCAAAACCTCTCCCCCGAAAAGTCTCGTTTCCGGTAAATTGGCTCGGATCGACTGCCGATGGTGGGCAGGTTACCGAGAATCCCGTTTCTCGGGAACTCCAGGTCGGCTTTGATTGACTACCTGTCCGAGAAACGACTTCTCGGCCAAGTGGCGAGAAGCGCGTTTGAACCAAGCTGTTAGTTTTGCCCTACAATGCCTTCCGATGGATCACCAGCGAGCGCCCCAATGAGATGCTCGAACGGCAATTCGCAGGGTATCCTTGAAGCAGATTCCCGCAGAGGAGAGCGTCATGGAATGGGAACGCTTGATTCGATTTGGGCTGCTGGGCGATGCGAATCTGGAACCATGGGCGATTTTGTTGGTGCGGGTCGCGTTAGGAGTGTTTTTCGCCATCTCCGGGGGCAATAAGCTGTTTATCGCTAGCCGGACGAAAGTCATGTATGAAACCTTGGCCGCGGCCAAGATCCCGTTTCCACGGCCGATGACCTATTGTGTGTCGGCGGTAGAATTCGTCGGCGGTTGCTTGCTGGTTGTGGGACTTCTGTCAAGCTTGGCTTGTTTTGTGTTGCTGGTCAATATGCTGGTCGCCATCCTGACCACTAAACTTTCTGGCGACATTAAAGCGCTTTCCCCCTTAATTGGGTGGACGATTTCCTTTATTTTCCCGAAGTTCTTTACGTATTGTTTTTTGTGTGGCTGATCTGTTCCGGTCCAGGAAAATTCAGTCTGGATCGCTTGATGGCGACTCGATTCGTTCCATGAGCCGGCTAGACGCAGAGATACCGTCCCGTTGCCACCGGACTGACTAGGTGAAAGACGGAAACGGCCGCCAGTTCTAGGACTGGTCTCATACATCCACAAGTGGTGGAGATGCTACGAATGAGACCCGCCTTCGAAGCGGGGCTCATGGTCTTACTCGAAGTCGCAGACCCATACATGAGACCAGTTCTAGGCGTAAGCAAGGCATCGTTCTGCCTGTCGAAATCCACCTGTCGAAATTTTGGAGCAGAGCGTTCCCGATCGGCAAAGGATCGGCAAGCCTGCGCATGAGAAAGAGCCTTTAAGCGCTTTTAGCTCTTTTGGCGCACTTTTTTTGGCGAACCATCCCCTGGGACGGCCTCTCCGGGGAATGAGCGCACATACCCCGCGTGGTGTTGCAGGTCAAAGTTTTAGGCTGACAAAGAATTCCTCTAGTCGGTTGCCCGGGTTGGGGATCAAATCAGAGATGACGGCGACTGAGTCCGCGCCGGCTTCGATCACAGCGGCGCAGTTAGACCGGTTAATCCCTCCTATGGCGATCAAGGCCTTGGTTGTCATGGCCCGGGCCGCTCGGACCCCCTCCAGACCAACCACGGGTTCGGGAACCTGTTTGGACAAAGTCGCGAAGACGGGCCCGATGGCAACGTAGTCCGCCGGACCCTCCCCCGCGCTGAGGAGCTGACTCCGCTCCTTACTCTGATCCAAGCTCATCTGCATAGTAGATGCTCGAAAATGCCATTTCAAGGAGCCAATAGCGGGCCAGACGGGAATGACCCTAAGGAAATGCCTCCCCATTTGCGAAGAGCGTACAACGCATCAATCCCTCCGATTGCGACCATTCTTCGTGTGGGGGCCGAGGATTGCTGTCCAAGTCTACGATCCTTATGAGGCGATTTCAGGCCACAGCCGAGCAAGCATGCGAGTGACAACAGTTGCACTGGGTGCTACAGTAGATGTCGTGGCAAGCCAGGCTACGAAACCGGAGCGGGTCTTCAAAACAGCCTGGTTCACCAAAGCCGCCCGGAAGGCGCACATCCCGGATGAAGAGCTTTGCTCTGCCATCCGGCAAGTGATGCTGGGGCAGGCAGACGACCTGGGCGGCGGTGTATTTAAGAAGCGGCTCCGGAAGAATCAGTACCGCTCTATCATTTTGGCAAGAGCCGGTCACTATTGGGTCTATGAGTATCTGTTCGCCAAGCAGGAGCGGGCCAATATCGAGGAGGATGAACTCGCTGACTTCCGCAAGCTGGTCAAGGCATATGCAGCACTGACAACATACCAAGTGAATCAATTGGTTCGAGAGAACGACTGGACGGAGATTTGCGATGGCAACCAAACGTAAATTCAAGAGCGACGCATTTGAGGCGATCCACTCCTCAGCCTCGGCGATGTACAAGGTGGGAGCTATTGACAAGGCGACGATGCGGAGTTTCGACGCATCCTGTCTTGCGACTCCTCCTCCGCTGAAACCCCAACAGATCAAAAAGCTGCGGCAGCGTCTTCGTGTCAGCCAGCCAGTCTTCGCCCGCTACCTCAATACCAGCGAATCGACAATTGAGAAGTGGGAGACCGGAGCGAAGCAGCCAAGTGGAATGGCGCTCAAGCTCCTCGCCGTTGTTGAGAAGCATGGTCTGGAAGCGCTGGCCTGATGCCTCCCCATTTGCGAAGAGCGTACAACGCATCAATCCGTCCCATTGCGACCATTCTTCGTGTGGGGCCGAGAATTGCGCAACACTGTGCGGCCTATATTGGCCAAAAGATTCGTGGCCAGATGGGAATGACCCTAAAGGAAAGACCCCAATCCGCGTCTGTTGTGGATTACCCGTCAGGCCATCGAGCATCCGTCAAAGCCGCCTGCACCAGACATCCACCTGCGGGAACAATGCCCAAGCTCCGTCCACGAAGATCGAGTGAAAATAAACCGGCTACATCAGTAATCACTTCCTTGCGCGATGATCAAGAAACAGAGCGCTGCAATGGTTACCAAAGAAATCTTCTTAACCTCTCGACGCGGCCCAAAAACCGTACTACTGTGGGATAAGATTCACATGTCAGCGCCGTCTTGCCACGACGGCCCTGCTTGGCCTTGCACCGGTGCGCTCTGCCCGTGCATCTGCCGCCAACCACCGGGAAACCATCAGCATTTGTCAGCATAATGACCGGTGGTCGCAAACAGTAATGTGACATCAAAAGCGACGGATTACGCCTTTCCGCAGCATCCCTGAGCCCCGCGAGGGCGCCTGCGAAGAGCAGAAATCGTCACGCACGCAGGGTGGGCTCAGTGCGTGCTCTTGATTGAGCAGTTTTGACAACTTGGAAAACACCACACCACCGGACACCGGCCCGAGGCCAGAAGACACGGACGCCGGACGACAGACGGGACGTTCACCAATCCGTAGCGCGTAGGCAGAGATACCGTCCCGTTTGTTTGAATGTCACCGGACTGACCAGGTGAAAGACGGAAGCCGCCGCCTGCTCGGTAGGAACTGGTCTCATAGATCCACGAGTGGTGGAGATGCCACGAATGAGGCCCGCCATCGAAGCGGGGCTCATGGCCTTACTCGAACTCGCAGACCCATACATGAGACCAGTTCTAGAACTGGTCTCTGGAGTTTCTACATAATCAGGGCGAAACGGCTGATATTTCAACCAGAGAAGCTCCTTTGGATGCTGTGTTTTGGCTTTGTATCAGGGCACGACTTTAGTCGGGCCATAAAGGACAGAGAGAGGATTGGGCTTTAGCCCCTGAGGTACGTTTTTCTCGCACCTTCGTCCACAAAAAGTTTAGTGATGGATAGTCACCCACCCCAGGTGACTAAACACCTGCCTCACCGGACACCGCAGGTAGAAAACAAGTGATACGGTTCATCGAACCATAGTCAATCGGCATCTTATTACGGCTTGGCCGGTAACACCTTCATTGACCCCACGCCGTACGAGTTCACCGCTATCGCCGCGCCGCTGTCCAACCGGCCATGGAACATGAAAATCAAGGCAGGAGGGGGAACCTTAGTGCGCTTAGTGCGCACTATTTTTGCACAAGAAATCGCCGCCAGGATTTTTCTTGAGCCTCTTCAGCCCCTGCCATGGCGCATCCTGCACGAAATACTTGTGCGAACACAATTCTGAGCAAAGAACGAGCGCAGGAGCTAAAAGCCCAGATCTTTGACGGGCATCAACGGCCCGAATAAAGTCGTGCCGTCCCCGATCGGCAAAGGATCGGCAAGCCTGCGCATGAGAAAGAGCCTTTAAGCGCTTTTAGCTCTTTTGGCGCACTTTTTTCTGGCGAACCATCCCCTGGGACGGCCTCTCCGGGGAATGAACGCAACTACCCCGCGTGGTGTTGCAGGTCAAAGCCTTAGGCTGACAAAGAATTCCTCTAGTCGATTGCCCGGGTTGGGGATCAAATCAGAGATGACGGCGACTGAGTCTGCGCCGGCTTCGATCACAGCGGCGCAGTTAGACCGGTTAATCCCTCCTATGGCGATCAGGGCCTTGGTTGTCATGGCCCGGGCCGCTCGGACCCCCTCCAGACCAACCACGGGTTCGGGAACCTGCTTGGACAAAGTCGCGAAGACGGGCCCGATGGCAACGTAGTCCGCCGGACCCTCCCCCGCGCTGAGGAGCTGACTCTCGCCGTGCGTTGATACGCCAATCAGAACATTCGGCCCGAGCGTTTCGCGGACTTCGGCCGGAGAGAGATCTTCCTGGCCGACATGGATCCCGTCATAGCCTGCAGCCCGCACCAGCGAGACCCGGTCGTTCAGGATCAAACAGCTGTCGGACGGCGGGAAGATACGGCGCAACAGCGCGGCCCGCTCCAGCACGACTTCGTCCGAGGCCTCTTTATCGCGGTATTGCAGGAAACGGACGCCGGCCTGGCGCAGTTGGCGGGCAAAGCCCTCAATCGAAAGGCCAGCCCGTTGCAGCAGGCCGGCATCCAGAATGGGATACAGGCGGGGCAGCCTACACTGACTCGCGGCGAAGTTTCTCGCGTTCGAAGAAGCGCTCCATGAACTTGGTGTCAAAGGTTCCCTCGCGGAATTCCGGGTCATCCAGGATGCGGCGGTGCAGGGGAATCGTGGTGTGGATGCCCTCGACCACGAACATCTCGAGCGCACGCGACATGCGGGCCATCGCCTCCGCCCGGTCTCTGCCATGGACGATAAGCTTGGCGATCAGCGAATCGTAATAGGGGGGCACGATGCCTTCGGCGTACTGCGCAGTATCCACACGCACGCCGTTGCCCCCAGGAACGTTGAAGGCCGTAATGCGGCCTGCAGAGGGGGTGAACTTCTCCGGATGTTCGGCATTGACCCGGCACTCGATGGCGTGGCCGCGAATGGGCACCGCTTCGGGAAGAATGCTGGCCAGGGTTTCGCCCGCGGCAATGCGCAGCTGCGCTTTCACCAGGTCAATGCCAGTCACCATCTCGGTGACCGGATGCTCCACCTGAATGCGGGTGTTCATCTCGATGAAATGGAGCTTGCCGTCCTCGTCCATGAGGAACTCAACCGTACCTGCGTTCTGATAGCCGATGGCGGTCAGACATCTTTTGAGTGTTTTGGCAATGTCTTCGCGGATTTTGGGTGTGACCTGCAGCGAGGGCGCCTCTTCAATCAGCTTCTGGTGGCGGCGCTGGATGGAGCACTCACGCTCGCCCAGGGAGAGAACGTTGCCGTGCTCGTCGGCCAGGATCTGAAACTCGATGTGCCTGGGGCGCTCGATGAATTTCTCCATGTACAGGTCGCCGTTGCCGAAGGCATTCGACGCTTCGGTGTGCGCCGCCTGGTAGAGCTGGGGCAGCTCCTCCTCGGAGCGAACGACGCGCATGCCGCGTCCACCACCGCCCGCGGAGGCTTTGAGGATGACAGGAAAGCCGACGGAGCGTGCCCACGCCACGGCCTCCTCCTCATTTTGCAGCACGCCTTCGGAACCGGGCAGGATGGGCACTTTCGCCTTCTTCATCGCCTGGCGAGCTTTATCCTTCTCGCCCATAAGCCGCATCGCTTCCGGAGTGGGCCCGATGAATTTGATATTCGACGCGCGGCACACCTCGGCGAAGTTCGCATTCTCGCTCAGCAGGCCGTAGCCGGGGTGAATGGCATCGACATCGGCGATTTCCGCAGCCGAGATGACGGCAGGGACATTCAGATAGCTCTCCGCCGATCGGGGCGGCCCAATGCAGATGGCTTCATCGGCAAAACGCACGTGCAGCGAGTTGCGGTCCGCCTCGCTGTAGATGGCAACCGTGCGGATCCCCAATTCTTTGCAAGCGCAGATTACGCGAAGTGCGATTTCGCCGCGGTTGGCGATGAGCAATTTTCGAAACATAGGTTCCATTTAACGCATTTTGCTCGTACAGTTGCGGCGACGTTTACACCACGGAAGGATCTAGTGCACCCGCAGGGCGAAAAGCGGCTGGCCGTACTCCACCGGCTGGCCATTGGTAACCAGACGCTTCACCACTTCCCCGGCTGCATCCGATTCGATCTCGTTCATCAGCTTCATGGCTTCGACGATGCACAGCACCTGGCCGCTCTCGATTTGGTCCCCGATCTTGACAAAGGCGGGGGCGCCGGGAGAAGACGACTCGTAGAACGTGCCCACGATCGGCGACTTCACGATATGCAGCTGCTCCTCCTCGGGCTCGGCAGCCGGCGCATCCGCAGCGGCAGCCGAACCAGCGGAAGCCACAGCATGGATGCCCTGGGAGACCGCGGTCGACGCATGCTGCCCGGTGGATAACAACTGCCCGAGACGAGCAAGGTCGAGAGCCGAAGCAGGCGGCACCTGCGACAGCTGCCCGAACTTTAAGCGAACCTTGAAGTCGCCGCGTTCAAACTCGAACTCGCCGATATCGTTTTCTTTCAGGAACTCAATCAGCTCCCTCAACTCTTTCATTTCATCAGGCGTCATGAATCTCTCGTCTGCTTCAGAGTTGCGTCCAACCGGTGGATGCTGGCGTCAAAACCAGCCCGCCCTCCCGGGTAACGACAACCATATCCTCGATGCGCACTCCAAATTGACCTGCAATGTAGACGCCAGGTTCGATAGTGACGACCATACCTGGCAAAAGGGACTGTGACTGTTCCGCGGCGATGCGGGGTGCTTCATGGATCTCAAGCCCGACGCCATGACCGGTGGAGTGAGTAAAGTACTCAGCCAAGCCAGCCTTGCGAAGGACGCTGCGCGCTGCTTCGTCTACTTCTCCACACGAGACCCCTGGCTTGACCGCTTCCACGGCAGCCAGTTGGGCCTCCCGCACAGAATCATACGTGAAGCGCTCCCGGCGTGTTGGCTGCCCGAGGAAGACAGTGCGCGTCATGTCTGAACAATAACCTTTGAGAATAACACCGAAGTCCAGGGTTAAGAAGCCTTTACGGGGCAAGCGCTGGGCGGTCGCGCGGCCATGCGGCAAGGCGGAACGTGAACCGCTGGCAACAATGGTCTCAAAGGACATGCCCTCGGCTCCGCGCGCTCGGGCGCTGTGCTCCAGCAGCGCGGCCACTGTTGTCTCCGGCATTCCCGGCTGGAGCTGGGGCAGGAGTTCGTGGAAGAGTTCCACGCCGAGGTGAGCAGCCTGCTTCATCAGCCGGAGCTCGTCTTCGTCTTTGATAAGGCGAAGATCGCGCACCAGGGGCTGGGCGAGGGGACGGAAGAATCCGCGGTGCCCCGGAGGCAGGGCTTTACGGTAAAACCCTAGGTCGGCAACCGTGGTCGTTTCCGGGTCAAAGGCGCAGTGTTCGACTCCGCTCGACGCCAGCCATCGGCAGGACTCATCGCGTGCGGACTTGGCCGCGATCACCACCCGTGCTGCGCTTGTCTCCTGCCGCGCCTGGGCTATGTACCGGCCGTCGGTAAACATGGCGGCGCGGTTGGGAGTAATGGCGAGAAAAGCGTTGGACCCGGTAAACCCGCAGAGATAGCGCACATCGGCCAGATGGGTGACCAGCAAACTGTCGACGTCCCGTTGCTTCATCTGGCGGCGCAAAGCGCGGAGCCTCGATCCGTGATTCATCGACGCGTGATTCATCTGCTCAGGTATACCAGATGTTTGCCGCAGCTCACTCAAGCCAGTACACTTAGAGTGCAAGGAAAGGTCGTTCATCCCCATGCTCGTGGTCATGAAACCGCAGGCCACGCCGGAAGAAATCCAGGCGGTCTGCGAGCAGATTCAGCTGTTGGGTTTTCGCGCCCATCCTATGCCCGGCGCACAACGCACGGCCATCGGAATCACCGGTAACAGTGGCGCTGTCGATCAGGGCGACCTGGAAGAGCTCTCCGGCGTCGCAGAGGTGATCAGGGTCTCGAAACCCTACAAGCTGGTCAGCCGCGACGTAAAGCAAGAGGACACGGTCGTTAGCTTCCCCGGCACCAATGCGAGCATCGGCGGCCGGAACCTGGCGATGATTGCCGGGCCGTGCTCCATCGAATCCCGGGAGCAGGCTTTTGCGGTTGCGGAGCAGATCGCCCGGGCAGGAGCCCAGTTCTTTCGCGGGGGCGCCTACAAACCGCGCACTTCACCCTATGCTTTCCAGGGCATGGGCGAGGACGGCCTAAAGATCATGGCCGAGATACGAGACAAGTTCGGCCTGCGGATTGTTACCGAAGCCCTGGACAACGAGAGTCTCGACCTGGTTGCGGATTACGCCGACGTGATCCAGATCGGGGCGCGCAACATGCAGAATTTTTCCCTGCTCAAGCGCGCCGGCCGGACTCGCAAGCCGGTGCTGGTGAAGCGCGGAATGTCAGCGACTCTGGACGAGCTCCTGATGTCTGCCGAGTACGTGATGAGCGAAGGCAACTACCAGGTGATTCTGTGCGAACGCGGGGTACGCACCTTCGCCGATCACACCCGCAATACGCTCGACCTTAGCATCGTGCCCGCGGTACAGCGACTTAGCCATCTGCCCATCATCGTTGACCCCAGTCATGGCACGGGCAAACGTAACATGGTTCTGCCGCTGGCTCGCGCTGCGGCTGCGGTAGGGGCCGACGGCCTGATGATCGAGGTGCACCACCAGCCGGACAAGGCCCTCTCCGATGGCGCCCAATCCATGTATCCCGACCAATTTGTTGAACTGATGGATGAGATATCCCAGATTGCCGAGGCCGTTCACCGGTCTGTGCCCCGCGGGATCACGGTCGCCGAACCCGCCCCTCACTGAATGTTCCGGGGCCAAAGACAAGGCATCCTTTCCCACATCTCGCGTAGTAAACGCGCGAGATATGGGGCACCCATACTTTGCTGCCTGGTCTTAGGCGCCGGGGGTTGCAGGCAACGGGATTTCCCTAACTATCCCGCGAACTATCGCGAATACGCCTACATCAGCAATGGGGGCAGCAATACCGTAACTGTGCTGGACGTGGTTAACATGCGCCAGGACCGGGTAATCCCGGTCGGCGCCGCCCCATCAGGGCTGGCGGTGAACCCTCGCCGGAACGAGGTTTATGTGGTGAACTCCGGCAGCAATACTGTCACCGTGATCAATGCGGAAAGCAACACCGTCGCGGCTACCATGCGCGTCCAACGGCGCCCTTACTTCATCGACGTGGATGCGCAGGGCGAACGCGCCTATGTCGCCAATTCGAAATCCAACAATGTTTCGGTTTTGGATCTGGCGCGTCGCCGCGAGATTGGCGTCATTGGTGCCGGTGAGGGGCCCGGTATGGCTCGCATAGCGAACGACGGAAAGACGCTGATCATTACCAATCATGACAGCGGCAGCGTGAGTATCGCCGACGTGCACTCGTTCAAAGTAAGAAGCAGCTTCGATCATTGCCCGGGGGCAACGGATGCCATCATCCTGCCTGACTCTTCCAAGGCTTTTATCACTTGCTCGGGAGGGCACCAGATCATGGTGATCGGACTGGCCCACTCCACGGGCAGCTATCCCCTCCCAGCCGACGTTCTTCTTACTTTTCTCGATGTAGGCAAGACACCGCTGCATATCGCCCTGAAGCCCGATGGCGGGGAAGCGTTCGTGTCCAATTACGACAGCGATACCATCTCCGAACTCACCACCTCATCCAACGAGGTGGGCGGCGCGTATCTGGTAGGGGCACACCCCGTGCGCGGATTGGTAAGCGCGGATAACTCGCTCTTGTATGTGAGCGATTTCAGTGCGGGCCGAGTAGGTGTTTACAGCATCGACGATGGCAAACTGATCGGTCCGGGGGTTAAAGTGGGCGAGGGTCCTGATGCACTGGCCTTTTCCGCGTCCGGCCGTTTTCTTCTGGTGGTGAATGCGCAATCGGGGGATATTGCTGTGTTGCGCACCGGCACCAACCCCGCTTCCCTGCTGACGCTCTTCCCCGCCGGACGCGCGCCGAATGACATTGTCCTAAAAGCTTTCCTGGTCCGCTAGGGGGACTCAGACAGGCTTGCACAGGACTACGATTTTGTCTTTTCTTCCCGAGCCCGTTCGAGATCGGCCAGGTAGGCGAGACGCAGGGCGTGACGCGTGGCGGAGTAATGCGCTCCCGCCAGGAGCAACAGTCCCGTCACGAACGCCCACAACATCAAGCTTACCGAGACGGAGAAGGGGCCATATACCGAATGGAGATCCATCCAGGGGAGCGCCGCGACGTACAGCATCTTTGCCAGTTCCCATGAGAGGCCAATCACGATTGCAGTGGGCAGTACGGCACGGACGGGCAGCTTGCGGTTGGGGAGAATCCAATAGATGAGGAAGAAGAGCAATATGCTGGCGATGGCCGCCGAAATCTGTAGCAGCCAGTGGGAGATAAAGACAAACACGCCATTGTTGGTGTGGCCGAAGAAGACGGATTGCAGAACTGTTTGCTGCGCCGCGGTGAGGGCGACGCTGAGCAAAGCCAGGGTTCCAATGCCGGCAGCCAGGCCCAGGGCGACAACCTGGTTCATGAGGTAGGATCGGTTCTTGGTTACCCCCCAGACCCGGTTCAAGGCCACTTCCAGAGGCAGGAAGACGCCGGTCGACGAAATCAGCAGCATGACCACCGAGGCGAATCGCACACCGGTGCGAGCATGGGCGACAATCTCCATGTTTTTGGTGACAAATTCCTGCCCCGTGGGCAGGAAGTAGCGGATCATATCCGCGATCGCACTCTCCATGGCGTGGGAATGGAAGACCAGGCGCGCAATGGTGAACATCATTACGATGAACGGGAACAAGGACAAGATGGTGTTGGCGGCGACGCTGAAGGCGTAGGTATGGACCTCCGTCTGTGCCATATAGCGGACGAGGCTCCAAATCTCCTGTCTCAGGCTCACGTTGCTGGCTAATCTCGCCGGCGGCTTGGGCTCGGGAGGAACACCGACCAGGGCGTCATTTTCTTCAAGCGTTGCCTCAATCCGGGGGATGGATACGCTAGACGTCATAGGCCTCCATGCTAGCAGTCGGGGAGCCCGCTCGAAATGACCCACACGAACCGGCAACTACAACCTTGGCCCGGATTTCCTGCCACGCATCGATCGCCGGCTTCGGATGTGTGGTTCCGGCAGGCAAATTTTTCTTGCACTCAATTCCAATTCCTGCCATAACATCATCAAGCTCGAACAAAAGTTCATTGTTCGAAATGCTCGGAAGGCCAATTGATGTAATTGTTTCACCGCTGCCAAAGCATTCCAGGTGAACGAATGTTTGCCGTAAAAGTGACGGGCCGCTTGAGGTGTCTCACAGGGTGCTTGGTGGTGAAACAAGTCTGAAAGGGAGTTCGCTTGAAGGAAAATGGCGTGGTCAAGTGGTTCAACGGAGCCAAAGGATACGGGTTTATCCAGCGTTCCACTGGTGAGGATGTCTTCGTACATTTCTCTGCTATTCAGGAGAATGGATATAAGACACTGAACGAGGGCGATGCGGTAGAGTTCGAATGCCAGCAGGGGCCCAAAGGACTCAACGCCGCAAACGTGGTGCGCAGCGCCTGACGTCAGGTGTGGGCGGGGGCATCAGGACTCCTTGGTTGCCGGGGCTTCGCAACGGGCTAAGGCCCATTGCGCCGCGTCCGCAAGCACTGGATCGGACCCGGCAGCCCACTCCTGCAGCTTGGGCAGGTAGCTCGCAAGTCGGCTGTTCCCCATGGCAATAGCTACGTTGCGCAACAAGCCGCTGAGCTTGGCGCGCTGCACAGGAGACTGCCTGAACCAGCGGCGAAAGCTCTCCGCATCCAGCTCTGCGAGCCAGGCGAGGGCCGGGTTTACCAGTTCTACGCGCACTGCCAGTTCCGCATCGTGACTCAGCGGCGCGCGGCGATTCCAGGGGCACACATCCTGGCAGATATCGCAACCGAAGACCTGGCGACCCATTTGAGAACGCAAGGGCTCGGGAATGGGCCCTCGCTTCTCGATCGTGAGGTAGGAGATACACAGGCTGGCATCCATCTTGTGCGGCTCAACCAGGGCATTCGTCGGACAGGCATCGATGCACCGGGTGCAACTGCCACAACGGTCTTCCGGCAGCTTGACCGGGGCCGCAGATGGCAGCTCGAGGCCGGTGAGAATCACGCCCAGAAAAAGCCAGGATCCAAGCTGCTGGTCGATGATGCAGGTGTTCTTTCCGATCCAGCCGATTCCGGCGTATTTGGCGTAAACACGCTCTACCAGGGGACCGGTATCCACATAGCAGCGGGCCGGAAAGGGACCCAGGGCCTGCTGCAAACTGCGCTCCAGCTGCTTGAGGCGCGCCAGCAGGACATCGTGGTAATCGCTGGGCCGCCCTGGCCCGGGATCCGCCTGGGCATAACCGGTCTGAGCATATGCAGTCCAGGCATAACGGGCAATCCAGGCGCTCTCCGGCGAGGCTGGATCAATAGATTTGGGCGCGTCCGCGTTGTAATTCGCGGCACACACGATGACGGATCGGGCCCAGGGAACGGCAATCCGCAGAGAGGATCGCAGCAGGCGGTTGTCCTGGTCTCGGCGCTTCAGGTACTCCATCTCGCCTGCGTAGCCGCGCTCGATCCAGGCTTCGAAATGGCTCAGCTCAGGGGGCTGCTCAACGGGCGGCGGAATCGGAGCTATGCCTGCCTTGGAAAAGCCTGCCTCCCGAGCCAACCCGATAATCTGATCGTGAATTGCGGCTTCAGGCATCAACTTACAGTCTATTGTCACTCCGCAATGTTGGCCGCCAGCGTCTCCACAAAAGCAATATTCTGCGCCAGGTTCTGGGGCAGCCCGTGCCGTTGGGCTAAATATTCAGGGCTGTTGTAGGAGATCCATACCTTCCCCATGTCATCCTCCCAAATCAAGATCTTGAGCGGCAGGTCGATGGCAATCGTCGGCGCTGCGAGCATCAGGGGAGTGCCCCCCTTTGGGTTACCGAAGATGAGAAGCTTGGTGGGATGCATTTCCATTCCCACCTTTTTCGCTTCCCCGCTGTGGTCGATGAGTGCGAAAACGGCTACTTCTTTTGCCTTGAGGATAGCCTGGAGCTTCGCCAGGGTCTCATCGACAGAATGCTTGCTGGATTTACTAACGATTCCGTTGTTAGCCACGAGTTCCCCCTCAGCAGTCGCTCTGTGTGTCAGATGTCGAGCTTAAGGATTAGTCTCTCTCCATGCAGCTCGACTGGGCTGAAATGCAGCTCGATGCGGAGTGGAAAGGCGGCTGGAACCTGCGGGGTCAGACTTACGTATCTTTCCAGGAAGGCGGATTGACCGCCGGTCCTCTCTGGGGCTAAACTGCCCCACATTTTGAGCCATTTGCGGCATGGCTAAGGTCGTGCCTCTGCAAGGAAACGATGGGGTGAATGATCGATGATCAAGTTCTTGCTGTGGTGTATTCTTTTCCTCCTCTGCTGGCCGGTGGCATTGCTGGCGATTGTTTTGTATCCGGTGGTGTGGTTGATTCTGTTGCCATTTCGCCTGGCTGGCATCGCGGTGCACGGGGCGCTGGAGCTGGTTGTCGCCCTGATCTCGCTGCCCGTGCGGCTGCTTCGCGCGATCTAGGCCTTCCCTGCCCCTGGCCAGATTTTCTTATGGTTGCGCGTAGTAGCCTGTGCGTGTGCGTGCGGTCAGGCCAGGCTTTGAAACCTGTATTACGAGATTGTGATATTCGTCGCGATGATCAGCGGGAGCTGGATCGAACGACATTTCGTAATAAGCCTCAGCATCCGCCAGGCAATTCTGCAACAAGGAAGTGACGTCGTTGCTGGAGCTGAGGGCGAGACCGCCGCTTTGGATGGCCAACACCTGCAGACTGAGATCGCCCAACCTTACCTGGCTCGTCTTGCTGATGCCTTTTAAGAAATCCTGATAGTAAAATGTGCGGCCTACTCCTTCAGCGGCGCCCAGAGGATCGACGCCGTACAGAGTCACGCGGGCCTGCCGAAGCTGCGTTGAAAGACCGACAATGGTGGCAAAGATCTGGTTCTGCTGCCTGGAGTCAAGGTCGATGCCGGGACCGGAAAGCAGAGGCCAGCCCGGAGAAACCCAAAGGATCATCTTGCGGCCTGGGAGACTCGACTCTTGCTCCGCCATCGCGCGAATAGCATTCATAGAAAGCTGAAAGCGATCGCTGGCGCCCCATTGCGAGGACCTGTGGATTTCGCGCAGGCCAACTGCGTATTGGTCAAGAGAAGCGGCGAGGGCGTTGCCGTCGCTAGAGAAGTCGTGCTGGATCTGCGTGCCTGTATCGGTAAAGAATGCGAGCGCCATAGGCTGGGGCAGGCGGCCGCCGTTGGAGCGTAGAAACTTGTCGATCTGTCCACGCTCGTAAGCGATGTTCTGGAAGGAGTCGTTGACGGCGTCGATAAGCAGGATGACGTGGATGGGGTCCTGGCTGGCGCTGACGGCGCGGAAGGACGTGATGTGCTGTGGGGTCTTGTTGTCAAAAATTGTGAAGTCCTGTTGCTGCAGATTGGCGACAGGCGGCCCCGACTTTGGCGTGACCACGACATCGAGATCGATTCTGGACGGAGGAGCTTGGGTTGGCGGAAGGCTCTGCTGAGCAAACAACACGGCGGTATATATCAGGGGACTGACCAGAAGGAAACCGATACGTGTACGGATGGACATGACTCAATGACACCCCTGCTGCTGGGTGTTGGATGCAGGCTGGCAAGCCTGAGTTACTCAGTTCCCACCAGTCAGTACAGGGATCTCCTCCAAAGCTTCCTCCTCGGCCGAGACCTCTCCGGCAAGCTCCGGATCTTCGGAGCCTCCCACGTCCTTCAGTTTGCGTTGGATGGCCCTGGTGCGGGTCTCCGCGCTGTCGATTGTGTTTTGTGCTTCGCTTAGCTTCTTCTTGACCCTGGCCAGTACATCGGCGTACTTGCCGAATTCCGCCTTGACGGAACCCAGGGTCTCCCAAACTTCACTCGATCGTCTTTCGATGGCCAGCGTGCGGAACCCCATTTGGAGGGCACTCAGGAGCGCGGCCACCGTGCTCGGTCCCGCCAGCACCACGCGATGGTCACGCTGGATAGAGTCAGCAAGACCGGGACGTCGCATCGCCTCCGCATATAGCCCTTCGGTGGAAAGAAACATGATGCCGAAATCGGTTGTCCCTGGCGGTGCAAGGTACTTTTCGGATAGATTCTTTGCGCTCCCGCGCAACGTCGATTCCAATTGCCGGGAGGCTCTGTCGGCCAATTCCACATCGTCCAGTTCGGAGGCATACAGCAAACGTTGGTAGTCCTCGACAGGAAACTTCGCGTCGATAGGAAGCCAGACTGGCTCGCCGTCGCTATCACGGCCCGGCAACCTGACGGCGTATTCGACCCGCTCATCCGCGCGCGCGGTGGCCACATTCTTACGGAACTGGTCCGGGGCAAGTATGTCTTCGATGATCGCGCCCAGCTGTACCTCTCCCCACGTCCCACTTGTCTTGACGTTGGTCAGCACTCGCTTCAGATCGCCTACCCCTGTAGCCAGCGTCTTCATTTCACCCAGGCCCGTGTAGACCTGTTCCAGGCGCTCACTGACCCGCTTGAATGACTCTCCCAGCCTGGTCTCCAACGTGCCCTGCAACTTCTCGTCAACCGTCTGCCGCATTTGCTCCAGCTTCTTCTCGTTCTCAACCTGAAGGTTGGCAAGCCGGGTATCAACGGTGGTTCGGATCTCCGCCAACTCCACCTTCTGCATCTGAGAGATACCGGTCAGCATCGACAACACGCTGTCCCCCAGGTTCTTGAACGATGCTCCCGTCTCCTCGCGCAGTTGCAAGACGTTCCTATCGATACCTGATTGCAACATTCGGATCGCGCTCGCAACAGCTTCGGTTTGCTGGCCTTGAAGCGTGTGGGTTTGCTTGACGGTTTCATCCAGCAGAGACTTGAAGTCAACCAGCCTGCTCAATAGCACTTCCTGCAGTCCGGCGGACGAAGCAGCGACAGTCTGGGCTAGCGCATCGACTTTGCGAACCGACTCCGTACTGAAGGAATCAAGCCGGTGCTCCATTCCCGAGCGAAGAAGCTCAAGCCGCTGATCGTTCAACCTGGTAAATCCTTCTACCTGGCTGGAAACGGAGTCTCCGATTCCAGTCAGCGAGCTCACCACCTCACTCCGAAGACCCTGCGATTGGGCCATCTGCTCCTGGCGGCCCCGCGCTGCATCTTCCCTGGCTGAACGATCGGCTTGCTCGCGAAGTGTCTGCAGCCAATCGATCCGAGTGAGGACCAGCGACAGGTCGATGGCCTTAGCTGTGAAATTCGAAAGCTTGCGCACTTGTAAGAGCAGCACAAGCACCAACACGCAGCTAATCGTCGATATACTAACTACGGTTATAGTGTCCATTCATTCCCTTCCGGACCCAACTATGCATTGCGTGTGATCGGTTACCGCTCGGGAGCGGTAGAGGTTACAGTCTGATAGGCGTTCTGTGCCGACGGCGGTAGAGGAAACTGGGGCGAATCTGCCAGGCCGAGAGGCAGGTATTCGTGGAGATACCAGTCTGCAAACTTACGTATGCCATCTTCGATGGAGACGCCGGGAATGTAGCCCGTAACTTCCTTCAGCCGATCGACGCGGGCATGAGTTTCGTAGACATCGCCGGGCTGCATGGGCATCAGGCGAATGTCCGCCGATCGGCCCAGGCAGGACTCAATGGTGCGCACCAAGTGGAGCAGCTCGACTGGGCATTGGTTCCCTATATTGCATAGACGCATCGGAGCCTTTGCCCCTGGGCCGCCGGTCGCGTCCGGTTCCGGCGGAAGAGGCAGAAGGCGAACAATCCCTTCTACGATATCGTCGACGAAGGTGAAATCGCGGCGCAAGCGGCCAAAGTTATAGAGCTCAATGGCTCGACCACCCATGACCGCATCGACGAATTTGAAGACCGCCATATCCGGCCGGCCCCAAGGACCGTAGACGGTGAAAAATCGCAGTCCGGTAGTTGGGATATGAAAGAGGTGGCTATAGGCATGGGCCACAACCTCATTGCTCTTCTTGGTCGCTGCGTAGAGGCTGACCGGATAATCGGTCGAGTCCTCTTCGGCAAACGGGATGTTATTGTGCGCTCCGTACACCGAGCTGGAGGATGCAAAGACGAAATGGCGACACTTGCAAGCGCGAATGCCTTCGAGTACGTTGACGAAGGCGACGAGATTGCTGGCAACATATTCGTCGGGACTGGTAATCGAGCGTCGTATGCCGGGCTGCGCTGCCAGATGAAACACAGCCTCGAAATCACCGTTGCGGAAAAGGCTTTCCACACGCGCCCTATCTGCCAGGTCAAGGGGGAAGAACCAGAATCGGGGCCCGATGCAGAGCTTCCTGAGCCGCGCATCCTTGAGCCTGGGGTCGTAGTAGTTATTCAGGTTATCTACACCAACTACCTCAAAACCGTCCGCGAGGAGCCGGTGAACGAGGTGGGCGCCAATGAAACCAGCGGCACCGGTGACCAGGATTCGTTTTTCTTTTGCCTGCTTCATCATTTTTTCTCTCACCTGCCGGGAGTATTTTTCCCCCGAGTTACTAACCGTGCTTGTTTTGCATGGGATGCGGAGCGCGACGTAAGCCATGGTGCTGCCGGAGTAAGTCAGTAAGCTCCGTCTCCGGTTAACACCACTCTGGCGGTACGCGCGAGGATATGAAGATCGAGCCACGGCGACCAATTGCGAACGTAATAACTATCCAGGCGGACGCGATCACGGGAGCTTACCGCGTTGCGTCCGGAGACTTGCCATAGACCAGTCAGGCCGGGCGTAACACGGCAATACAAGGAAAAGTTCTGTCCATAAGTTGCAATCTCTTCCTCTACAATCGGGCGCGGGCCGACGAGACTCATCTCTCCCCGCAATACGTTCCAGACCTGGGGCAGTTCGTCGAGGCTTGTTTTTCTTAACCACCTGCCCATGCGGGTAATACGGGGGTCATGCCGCAGCTTTCGGTCCCGTAGCCATTCCTCGCGCAAGGCTCCGTCTTTAGCCAGGGCATTTTGCAGCAGCTCGTCCCCGTTCACTTGCATCGTCCGGATTTTCCAGATGCGAAATGTCGAGTGACCGCGTCCGATACGTCGATGTCCATAAAAAACAGGTCCAGGCGATTCAAGTCTTACCAGCGCGGCAAGCAGAAGAATGGTGAGCGCAACCGCCGGAATGGTTAGGCCAATAATCAGCAGATCGATCGCCCGTTTAGTGAATCTGGGGAGAGGTAGAAGCAAGTCTCTTCTCACCTCGACAGCCAGACAACCAGCGAGTTCCCGGGCGTCTACAGTGAGGCTGTAGGGAGCCGCCGAGCTGTGAACGATCATCAGACGAGGGAAAATGCTTTCGAACCTCTCCAGATCCTGCAGCAGCTTACCGGAACCTGCATCGGGCAGGGCTATCATCGCGTGCTCCACGCCCCAGGCCCTCACCGCTGCAGCCAACCGCAGGTCAAGAACCGGAAGCGGATGCCTAGGGCGGACGGCATGAGGGGCCGAAAGAATGACTACCGGCCTCAGCCCGCTTTCCGGATGTATCTCCAGTTCCCGGAGGATCTCGGCCGACTCATCGCCAGTGTGAAAGACGGCGACCGGAACTCCCCACCAGGGTCTATGGCAGATAACCCCCCGTACCAGAGATCGCAGCAGCGGGGTGACGATCATCGCTACCATCCAGCAAAGGAGAAGAACCCGACGGGGATAGTCATCGGCACTTCGGGAAACAAAAATTAAACCCGCTAGTACCAGAAAGCTGAGGGTTACTGCAAAGCCAAGGCGGCGAAGTTCAGTAACCGCATTATGGATGACACCCGGGTAGAGATTGGCTGAGAAGAATATTGCTATGAACACTCCAAGAGCCGGCCACAGGGCGAAGTAGCGGTGGAGGTCCAGGCTTCCACCGCTGGCCCACTTGCCCAACAAGACCAGGCTTCCCGTAAGCGCGATGGCAATCGCATCGCAAGCAAAGAAAACCATGGAGGACAGCAACGGATGGCAATTAATTCTTGGGAGACCAATCAGTGGAAAGGGCGCTTCTGTCGGGACAGCGGTTACCGAAGCCATTTGCGCCTCCGATGATGTCTGGGTGTAAAGCGGAGACTAGTAGGAAAACCTGAAGCCTCTATGCGCGGCTAGATTAAAAATGATTCATTGAGGCGCCACCATTGTGGAGAAGGGGTTTTAGCCTCTGATGGAAATATGCGGGCAGCGCCGGACCGGACCTCAGTAGGCTAAGGGCAATCGATATTTTGTCGATATAAGTACGGGCTCAACAGTCTGCGCGAAAAGTCTTGCGGGCGAAGAAAATCGCCCCATCAGGGGCTTTTGTGGCCCTGGCATTTCCGGCGCTCAAGCGCATGATCAAAGTCGAGACTCTTCCCCGGAGCGTTGAAACGCTCCTTCCCCGGCTCCCACCACAAATCCCGCAGTCTTCAGTTCTCCCCAGACACTTTGGTCCCGCCATCAACCTCGCCGAGTTGAGCGGCTTTTAGCCCCGGAGGGAATGGATTTTTCTCCTCCAGGAGTTTTCCGCACCATCTCACGCGGGTGCTCTTGAGGGGTGCATCACGCCCCGCGCACATTCCCGGCCAATGGCACATCGCTTGGCTGGGGTGGCAGCCTGCCATGACCGTTTGGAGCCGGCGGCACAGCACCTCCGGCGATAAAGGTGTAGCCGATGCCCCGGTTGGTCTGAATCAACTTTTGGGGGAAGCCGCGATCGACCTTGCTTCGCAACGCGCTGATATAGACATCGACCACGTTGGTCAGACCCTCGAAGGAGGAGTTCCATACGTGCTCAAGGATCATAGTTCGCGTGACCGGACGGTTGACGTTCCGTACCAGGTATTCAAGAAGCAGGAATTCCTTTGGACGCAGATCGATGGTTTTTCCCAATCGCGAGGCTCTTCTGCGGACAAGATCGAGTTCGAGGTCTCCAGAGCGAAGCACATTCACGGTATTGGCTGCGGCTAGATCGGCAGCTGCCTGGCGCAACCTTATCGAAAGGCCGAGGCGGACTGCCAACTCCGAGGCAAAGAACGGCTCCCGTACGCAATCATCGACACCAGCTTCAAACAATTGCAAGCGCTGCTCCAGGTCAAGATATCGCGCAAAAACAAAAAGCGATGCGTCGGAGTTCTCCTGGCGCAGCAGCTTTACCAGGAGCACGATGTCCCCAAAGATGAGGGAATCGGAATCGACGAGTACACCCTCGTAGGGCGCAAACCGGGTAAGCTGCAGGCACTCCCTCGCGGAAACTACTGTTTCGACGACAAACTGGGCTGAGCTGAGCGCCTTTGCGACTCTTCTTTGCAGATCACAGCGGGGTAAGAAAGTGAGTACTTTCATGAGTACCTCCAGGATGGAACTGGCCCCGGAACAAAGTACGAAACCACCGCAGCGGTCAGGCGAGATCACCTTTGCAACACTGCGATAAGTCCTGAAGCGCCACAGTCAAGATTCGCAGGAATTGGAAGAAGCTCGCTGAGAACCGGAGATCGCATCCGTAAGTTTTTCACTCAGTCCGAGCCTTATTCTGTGCTCCGCGTGGACAATGGGCGAGGAGTAGGACACAAGACAGAAATGAAAATCTCATGAAGGATGTACAAAAGTTTTACATAGTGCAAGAGCAATAACAGACTTCATTTGCTCTGTCAATTGTATCTTATTTCTTTCGCAATGGCGGGGTAATTGCCACTAAGACCCTACGTATCCATGGCGGAAGGAAGGGGACTAAGAAGAAGACAGCACTGCACGCTTAGTCCGAAGATACAGCCCGACAGATCAATAAATCATTGCCCTCGGCCGATGAGCGAGGAAGCGTTGCGCACTGTTTCGTATCGGCAACAAAAAGATAAACTGAGACCCGCAAAGCTATTGAAACAAACAGTCATCTCTGACTAATAGGACAAGGTGACTAACAATTTCCACTGTTACGTTTAAGCAACAGCCTCTACAAATAGTTCAAACTTTGCGGCTTTGGTCCGTAATCTCCAGGCAGTGCACATTTGCGCTACTAAGGAGAAACCTCAATGCTCAAACAAATTGGTCGCAAGGTTGCTATCTGTGTAACACTCGTGGCGCTGGTTACGCCAGCTGCTTTCGCCTCCTCCCCTACTGGTACGGACCCAGAGCCTGGAGTGGTCCACACCATCCTGGCACTTTTGGGTTTGGCGTAAGATATTCTTAGAGCGGTTTCACAATCATTGTGGCTTGATAAAGATCGCACGTGGTTTTCCCTGGCACAGCGATCTTTCCCCTCATCTACATCGATTGTGAAACCGCTAACGCCGCGCCTGCTCTCTACTGGAGGCCTTGAAGGGGGACCCCGGGGTGCGTCTCACTGGTCTGGACCTGCTGTTTTGGGCGGCAGGTTTCGTAGCGAATCTTGGGTTGCTCTTCGTTCTTTGGTATCGCCGCCGGGCCCGGGTTTTCCCCTTCTTGACAGCGCTCATCACGCTGAATGTTGGGCGAACAATTGTTCTGTATTTGGTGCTGCGTTATGCAGCCAAGAACAGCTACTTTTATACCTATTGGTCGCTGATCGTGCTGGATACGACGCTGCAACTTTGTGTCGTCTACGAGATCGCCTCTCGCGTTTTCCGGCCGCTGGACGTGTGGGCACACGACCTGCGAACCAGTTTCGTCTGGCTGATGGGCTTGAGCTTATCGGTAGCTTTTGCTCTGACCTGGCTGGCAAGTCCGCCGGCGCGAACGTGGATCCAAGCTTTTGCCACTAAAGGCAACTTATTTGCGGCCGCGCTGCTGAGCGAGCTCTTCGTCGCCATGATGGCTCTTTCCATCAATGCAGGGCTTCCATGGAAAACGCATGTGGCGAAGATTGCCCAGGGACTGGGCGCGTATTCGTTGATCACTGTGTTGATCGAATCTGGACATAGTTATTTTGGCGCAGGTCGAGAGTTACCGACCTTTACTGCATTGTCCCATGTCCGCATGGCTGCGTACCTGGGTTGCGTTACTTACTGGATAATCAATTTGTGGCGTGACGAACGGCCTGCCCGAAGAATGACGGAGGAGATGCGCGGAAAAATGTTTACTTTGCAAACTAGGCTGGACTATTATCTTCGAGACTTACGATCACGGGAAAAGTGAATACCCCTAATCTCTATTTCGTCACCGCGATTGGGATTTTCCTCACCGTTCTCTTCTTTATCGCGGGATATTACTACTTTCAGAGCCGCGGCCGATCGTCGCCAGCGCGCTGGGAAGACCTATTTGCCAAGCTGACCTGGATAGACCGCAATAACATCGCCGAGATCGCGCTGGATCTTGTCGACGAGTCAGGCCAGCCCAAAGAAGTCGATGGTGCCGGAAATATGGAACCATCACAGATGTGGAGACTCATCGGCGGCCTGGAGGGATTGGAAGTGCTGGAAAGAAATAGCGAGGTGCTGATCGATTTGGCCTTTTACGTCCAGCAGTGGTATCCAGAAGCGCTGCCCATTGCGGAGCGGCTGCGGCTGGATGCCAGGCAGCTGAAGTGGCATGTTGCACGTCTTAAGGGAGCGGCACAAACGGGTAATCTGCAAGTCTCCTTTCCGTTTTATGCCCAGCGTGCGGTGGTTAGTTATTACCTCATGACCCGGCGTTTGCTTAGTCTCTATGAAGCGGGGAACTTCTCCATGCTTACGGATTTGCAAAGGGCGCTTTAGAAGCTACTCACAGCCCCAATCGAATCGCCACAACAATAACGCGCCCGATACTTTCTATCTCTGTCCGATACTTCCATCTGCGGCTGGAAGCGGGCGACAGGGGATGCGGGATCAGGGTCAACCAGTCTGAGGTCTTGTCCAATTCGCACCAGCCGCAGACGTAGGCGTCCCGAGTCATAAGGAAATAGATAGGCCGCTGAAATTCATGGGTCCAGTCTTTCCGAGAAACGATGGCGCGTTTCTGGGTATCGATCTGAACAATCGAGCCTGCCGGGATCATGGGATCGAGGGTGAGGTCGCGTTTGCCGATGATTCCCCGTCGATAGGGCGCCAGTGACTGGCCGTTAGAGCTGGCCAGCAGCGTGGTCTCGTCGGGGGGTTGATCGGGAAAAGGCGTATCCGGCAGCAAATATCTTGCCTGCTCTTCGAGCGGACCTTCGGTCAGTAATATGGTTGCGTTGGGGCTGGAAAGTTTTCGGAGGAGCGGAGGCGGATTTCCCGGATACACGGAGCGTAGCAGTTGCTCGGTGGGGACGTTATAGATGTCAGCCAGAGCTATCAGCTTGTTGACCGTCAGTTCGTGTTCTTCGCGTTCCAGGCGGTCGAGCCAGCTGGCGGAGACCTGATAGGACTGACTGCCCCGCTCCTGAGCAAAACGGAGACTGCGTTCCTCGACCTCTCGCAAAGAGAGTTGCCATTGCCGGCGAATCGTACGGAGCCTTGCACCAATCCCTGCCATGAGCGGACCTTTCCTGGACCGGTTGTAAACGCAAATCACTTATTGTTACGGGCGTTTCCTTTTCGACCCCGAGGTGGCAATCGGAGCCCGCAGGTACAGTCCAAGAGGAACCATGGCCGCATAGCGAGCTGGGTCATTTCAGACTTGCAACTTCGATAGGTGAGGGCGATGGCACTCACCTGCAGGAGCCGCGAAGGATACATAACAGTGCCTCGGACGACTACGACGGCAGGTCGTACGTTTGCCACTTAAGCCGCCGGATCCCATACTCAGCTTGAGGCGCGCGCTCTCCGGCAAGGCACAAAACAGATACGGTATCTTTACTGATTAAGAAGAAGTACCAAGGAACTTTTGCGGAGTCAAGAATATTCCTTATATTTGCCGCAATATCAACGTAATTGCCCCTGAACTTCGCCCATTTACCCACGAAAACGCAGGGACGCCGAGGTAGAGCAGCAGGCATCCGATGGGAAGCTGGGTTGGGCGATTTGGACGACGACCTGCTGCTGAGAGCGGGGTAGTGGTGATCCAGGGAGCCCCCAAAAGGTGTGATTGCCACATACCACTTTGGGAAGGACGATAGGGGCATATTTCAACCGCGCTCAAATCTGCCCGGGTTAGCATAAAACCCGCGGTCAACAAGGGCCAGGTAGAGTTTTCGACGGACCAGATTTGACAGCGCACAGACTCTGCCCCCGGGGAGCCGCCATGTCGCACTCTATCCATCACTTCAATCGGTTTTTCCGGAGAGCCCTGTCGCTCCTGGCCAGCGGCCTGCTTGTTGGCGGTCTTGTTTCCTGCAGTAGCAGCAATAACAACAGCAACAGCAATGGTGTGTCTCAGCTCACGCTCACCCTTTCTCCCGCCAGCATCAGTTTAACGGCGGGCGCAGCCGGCGCGCAGGCTTCCCTGCTTTTGGCCGCACCGGCGGGCGCCGGTGCGGCTACGGTGGCCGTGTCTGGACTGCCAACCGGAGTCACGGTTTCCCCGGCCACGCTGTCACTTACGCCGGGCGTTAGCCTGCCGCTGACGCTTACGGCGGCCTCCTCTGCAACCACGACAACCGCTACGGTCACGTTTACGACCACCGTCAATGGCCAGACAGCCAGCACGCAAGGTTCGCTTTCCGTACAGGCAGCTTCTGGGCCGCCGCCCGGCTTCTCGCTAAGCGTCATGCCGGCGACAGTGACGTTGACGGCGAATGGCACAGCGGCGACGGTTTCTGTGCTGGCCACTCCGCAAAGCGGGTTTTCCTCCAACGTTCCAGTCGCGATTACCGGCCTGCCTACGGGGGTGACCGCACAGCCGTCTTCCCTAACGCTTACCCCGGGGACCGCTGCCACGCTGACGTTGACTGCTGCTACAGGAACAGGCGCCGGGTCATCGACGGCCACGTTGACCGGGACATCGGGCGGGCTGACGCATACGGCTTCGCTGGCCATTACCGTAACTGCGCCAGCACCGCCGCAACCTGACTTTTCGCTGGCGGTCAGTCCTCAGTCCCTAAGCCTGACCATCGGCGGGGCGGGTCAACCGGTGCAGCTGACGGCGACGGCGCTCAACGGTTTCACCGGGACCGCCAGCGTTGCCTTGAGCGGACTACCTGCTGGGGTGACGGCCAACCCAGCCACAGTCTCGCTCATCCCAGGCACACCCCAAAGCGTCACGCTTACCGCCAGCAACAGCGCCCAGGCGGGGAGTGCCAGTGTGGTGTTCACCGCCACCTCCGGCTCGCTCACCCATACTGCTACCCTGGCTCTCACGGTAGGCGCTTCCTCGGGGGTGAATGTAACCACGTATCACAATGACAACGCGCGCGACGGATGGTATGCATCGGAGACGACGCTTACGCCGCAAAACGTAAACGTCAACACCTTTGGCAAGCTGAGTGAATTGACGGTGGACGGCAAGGTCGACGCGCAGCCGCTCTACGTGAGCAGTCTTTCTGTGGCCGGGCAGACGCATAATGTGCTGATCGTGGTTACCGAACATGGAAGCGCCTATGCCTTCGACCCCGACTCAGGCACCCAACTGTGGAAAGTAAGCGCACTGGGAACGAATGAGACCACCAGCGACGACCATGGCTGCAGCCAGATCACGCCCGAGATCGGAATCACCGACACTCCAGTGATCGACCGGTCGCATGGCCCGAACGGCGCCGTATTCTTTGTCGCCATGTCGAAGGACGCGAGCAGCAATTACCACCAGCGGCTGCATGCGCTGGACCTCGCGACCGGCGCGGAGCTACAGGGCAGCCCGTCGGAGATCCAGGCCACCTTCACGGGAACCGGGTACGGTTCCACCAACGGAAACCAGGTCTTCGACCCAGGTCAATACGCGGAGCGGGTGGGTCTGTTGTTGATGAACGGACAGATCTACCTGGGGTGGACTTCGCACTGCGATCAGGACCCCTATACCGGTTGGCTGATGGCCTACAGCGAAACCACGCTGCAGCAAACCAGTGTCCTGAACCTGACCCCGAATGGCCCTTCCACGCCTCACTTTGGAGATGGCGAAGGTTCGATATGGATGGCCGGCGCGGGTCTGGCCGGGGACACGCAGGGTAATATCTTCTTCCTGGATGCGAATGGTACCTTCGACACGACCTTGAATGCCAACGGCTTTCCTGAACACGGAGACTTTGGCAACGCATTCATGAAGGTATCCACAACCGGAAACGTGCTTGCAGCGGCGGACTTTTTCGCCGCCTACAATCTGCAGTCCGAAAGCGACGCCGATCAGGATCTGGGCTCTGGCGGCGCCATGCTGCTGCCTGATCAGACAGATGCCAACGGGGTTACGCGGCATCTCGCCGTGGGCGCGGGTAAAGACACCAATATCTACGTGGTCGATCGCGACAACATGGGCAAATACAATGCCAGCAGCAACAATGCCATCCATCAGGAGCTGCCGAATGCGCTGAGTGGAGGCGCCTGGTCCATGCCGGCCCTGTTCAATAGCACGGTCTACTATGCGGGTGTCGGCGACTACCTTAAGGCGTTTCCCATGACCAATGCGCTGCTGGCCACGACTCCCGCCAGTAAGTCTGCAAATACCTTTGCCTATCCTGGCGCGACGCCGAGCGTGAGCTCGAACGGATCTCAGAACGGCATTGTATGGGCCATCGAAAACCAGAATGGTGCAGGGGTCTTGCACGCCTATAACACCGCGAACATACCAACCGAGTTGTACGACAGCAATCAAGCAGCAAACAGCCGCGATCATTTCTCCGACAACAAATTCATTACTCCCATGATTGCCAATGGGAAAGTGTACGTCGGCACAACGAATAGCGTTGCGATCTTCGGTCTGTTGCCCTGACAGCAAGAGACAAACCAGTATGCTGGTCGGGTGGAAGCAGCGCAGCAATTGGCGTCATTTATCGGCAAGTTTAGTCCGGAGATCGCCGCCCTGGCCCAGTCGATCCTGGCTGCGATGAGAGAGCGCTATCCCACCGCCCTCGAGCTGGTCTACGACAACTACAACGCCCTGGCAATCGGCTTCGGCCCCACCGAGAAGCCATCTCAGGCGATCTTCTCCATTGCGATTTTTCCCAAGTGGGTGAGCTTGTTCTTCCTGCAAGGGAAAGGGCTGCCCGACCCGGACGGGATACTCAAGGGGAGTGGAAACGTCGCCCGCCACGTCCGCCTGCCCTCGGCGGCCGCGCTGGATGAAATATCAGTAAAAAAAATGATGCAGGAAGCGACGGAGCGAGCAGCAATTCCTTTCGCCAGCCACGGAGTTCCCCGCCTGATCATCAAGTCGATCTCAGCCAAGCAGCGACCACGCCGTCCACCGGCCTAACCGCGGAGACGCGCCAGTAGATCCTGCGGATGTACGGGTTTGGCCAGAATCTCGAATTCGTGGCCCTGCACGCGGGCACGGTCCAAAAGATCCGCGGTGGCAGCCTGACCGGAAAAGAGCAGGATCTTACAGTCAGGCAGCATGCCCCGAATGGTAATGGCGGCATCAATGCCGTTCATATCGGTCATGATGACGTCGGAAATGAGCATATCGGGACGGATTGTGCGCGCTGCTTCTACAGCCTTCTCACCGTTGTACACAGCTGTGGCTTCAAACCCGCTCTGGTTTAGGATAATGGCCAGCGTGTCTGCGATCACTCGCTCGTCATCAGCTACCAGCACCTTGGGCTTTGCTTGTGAATTGGTCATTTGCTCCTGAGGGACGATCTAAGTCGTTCTGACGCTCCAGCACTCCCGATCGGCCGAAGCAGGTCACGATATCGTGGTAGAGAAACGCTGAGGCGGCATGTGGAATCATACACTTCCGATTCAGATGCTGTCTCTCGGGGTAGCGTTGCGGGGCGCCGGTCAAAGATTCCGGAGCTGAGTTCTCTGTATAAGATAATTTGACCACAAATCCTTTTTGTTGGACGTTTTACGATGGCTGAACCGATCATTCGCGCGCAGCAGGTGGAAAAGTACTACGCTCAACCCAGCGAAAACCGCATCCAGGTAATCGCTCCCACGGACCTGTCTATCGTCCAGGGGGAAATTGTTGCTCTGCTGGGCCCCTCGGGTTCAGGTAAGTCTACGCTCCTGCGCATGCTGGCCGGTCTCTCCCAACCTTCCGCCGGCGAGGTTTTCTGGCACGGCAAGCCGATTATGCAGGCGGACGCCCACGTTGGCATCGTCTTCCAAAGCTTTGCCCTTTTCCCCTGGCTGACGGTGGTAGAGAACGTGGAAGCGCCGCTGATAGCGCGCGGCATCAGCAGCGAGCAGCGACGCGAACAGAGTCTCAAGATCCTGAACACAGTCGGCCTCGACGGCTTTCAAGCCGCGTACCCCAAAGAACTCTCCGGGGGAATGCGGCAGCGGGTGGGATTCGCCCGCGCCCTGGTGGTGCAGCCGGAGGTGCTCTTTATGGATGAGCCGTTCTCTGCTCTGGATGTGCTGACGGCCGAGAACCTGCGCAGTGAACTGCTGGAGCTGTGGCACAAGAAGACGATTCCTACCCAGTCCATTTTTCTGGTGACGCATAATATAGAAGAAGCCCTGCTGCTGGCCGATCGCATTATCGTGCTGGGCCGGAACCCGGGGCATGTGCGGGTCGATTTTCCGGTAACCCTGACCCAACCGCGCGACCGCAAGAGCGCAGCCTTCACCCAACTGGTGGATTACATCTATAAGGTCCTCACCCGGCCCGACGTAGCCCCCTCCGCGGTGCCCCAAAGGGTGGCGGTGCGCGATCAACGACAAATGCACTACCAGATGCTTCCCCACGCCCGGCCGGGAGGCATTGCCGGCCTGCTGGAGCTGCTGATCGATTACAACGGACGGGCCGACATCTATCGCCTGGCCGACGACCTGGCGTTTGAGATCGATGACCTGCTGCCGATTGTCGATGCCGCGCAACTGCTGAAATTCCTCACAGTGGAAGAGGGCGATGCAGCCATTACTCCCGCGGGACGGGAGTATGCCGAATCAGAGATCCTGCGGCAAAAGGAGCTGTTTCGTAAGGCCGCGGTCGAGAATGTGCTGCTGCTGCGGCAAATCACCCGGGCGCTCGCTACCAAGTCGGATCACACCGTTCCAGAGGAATTCTTTCTCGATATGCTCGATGAGCAGTTCAGCGCGGATGAGACGCTGCGGCAGCTGGAAACGGCGATCAGCTGGGGCCGCTATGCAGAGCTGTTCGACTTCGACGCCTCGCGCAGACGATTCATCATCCCGGAGCAGGAAGAGACGGCCGAAGCAGTGGAAGAGGCACAGGCCGAATGAGCGAGCCAACCGGGCTGTTCCGTGCTCCTACTCTTTCTCGCTCCCTGGTGCTGGAGCGGACATGGCCTTTTTTTCTCGATCTGAGCGTCGCTGCCTGCGGACTCGCCCTTTTCTATGCCATGTTGCGCATTGCGCAGTACTGGATGGGACATCCAGTTCCCGCGGTCGAAATTTCCTCCTCGGCGAAGATGCTGCCGCTCTACGCGTTCTATTCCCTTGTGCGCATTTTCGTTGCCTATCTGCTGAGCCTGATTTTCGCCGTGGGGTACGGTTACATCGCCGCGTATAACCCCCGCGCTGAAGCCTTCATGATCGCAGTGCTCGATATTCTACAATCCATTCCTGTCCTGAGCTTTCTTCCCGCGGTGATGCTGGCCATGATTTCGCTGATTCCCGGGCGCCAGCTAGGGGTTGAGATGGGCGCCATCCTGTTGATCTTCACCGGGCAGGTCTGGAACATGGCGTTCAGCTTTTACTCCTCGCTGAAAAGTTTGCCGCGGGAACTCCGGGAAGCCTCCAAGGTGTTTCGTTTTTCCGCATGGCAGCGCTTCTGGCAACTGGAACTGCCTTACTCGGCCATAGGGCTGGTATGGAACTCGATGGTCTCGGTCGCCGGGGGATGGTTTTTCCTCATGGCGTGCGAGATGTTCGTCCTGGGCGACCGCGACTTCCGTCTGCCCGGGCTGGGCTCTTATCTGCAGACGGCGGCCAGCACGGGTGACACCCATGCCATGTTGTGGGGATCGGTAACCATGATCCTTATCATTGTCGCCACCGACCAGCTGGTGTGGCGCCCCGTCATCGCGTGGGCAGATAAGTTCAAATTCGAACAGGGAGAGAGCACCAGCCGGAAAACTTCGCCTATCCTCTACGCGCTGCAAAACTCGAATGCGCTGAGCTGGTTAAAGCAGGTGACCCTGGTGCCCGCTGGGGAACATATCTATGCCCGGCTGGCACGGCGGCAGCGGGAGCTGATCGCTCACCCCATCCACGAGCCGCGGAAACGGTCCCGGCTGGCCGCGGTCCTGTTTATCGTCGCGGCTGTCCTGCTGGTTGCCTTTGCTGCCTTCCGGGCGCTGGAGCTGCTGCGTCATGTGCATGGGCAGGAGATCGTGGAGCTGCTAAAGGGTGCGGGCGCGACCTTTCTGCGCGTGAATGCCGCCTTGCTCATCGCCTCCGCCTGGACCATCCCCACCGGCGTCGCCATCGGCTTTCATCCCCGTCTGGCCAGAATCGCCCAGCCACTGGCGCAGATCGCCGCATCGTACCCGGCGACGGCGATCTTTCCCATCCTGCTGCTCGCCCTGGTGCGGTGGGGGGGCGGGTTGGGGATCGGGTCGGTTGCTCTCATGTTGCTGGGTACCCAGTGGTACATCCTCTTCAACGTGATTGCCGGCGCCTCAGCGATTCCCTCCAATCTGAAGGAGGTGGCCCAGCTGTACCGGTTCTCCCGTTGGCAGCGGTGGAAGGTTGTGATCCTGCCGGGAATTTTTCCCTATCTGGTGACCGGGCTGGTGACCGCATCCGGCGGCGCCTGGAATGCCAGCATTGTCGCAGAGTACTTTCACCTGAAGGATCGGACCCTGTCGACCTTAGGGCTGGGCGCCCAGATCAGCGCGGCCAGCGATCACGGTCAGTTTTCTATTCTGCTGCTGGCTACCATTATCATGTCGCTCATGGTGGTGACGGTGAACCGGCTGGTGTGGCGGCCGATGTTCCGGCTGGCGGAGAGCAAGTTCCGGTTAGACACGTAGGTCAGGCAACTCGCCGGTTTGGGCAGCATCTTGGAAGTGAGGTGATCTATGCCCAAAGAGACAGCGAGACCAGGTTACTTGGTCGCGAGGTGCGTGGCTTGATAGACAAATTGGAAGCCGATCGTCATTAGCCATAGCGAGAGCGCGAAGCGCAGCTGGCGGTTGGGAATGCGCGGGGCCACCCCGCTGCCGGCAATCGCGCCAAAGATGCCGCCAATCCCCAGCTTCCACAATAGTGCCGAATCATAGGTTCCACCGATCATGTGGACTCCGGTGCCTACTACGGAGAGTACGAGGCCGAAGGTAAGATCGGTGCCCACCACCTGGGCGGTGGTCAGAGACGTAAGTCCCAGCAGCGCGACGGTGCCCAACGCCCCCGCACCGGAGGAAGAAAAACCTACTTCCGCTGCAATGGGAAAGGTGATCAAGCCAATCCAGCGCGGACGGTCGACCACCGGCCGAGTGATGGCGTCAGGACGAAAGTGGCGAAACAGCTGCCAGCCGGAGGAAAAGATGATGATGGCCCCAAGGACGATGTACAGCAACGATTTGGGACCGTACTGGGCGACATGGCGGAAGAAGAGCGAACCCACGATCACTCCTGGTACTCCGCCAAGCAACATCCATAGCAGGATGCGGTAGGAGACCTGCCTGCGCCAGATCTGAACCGGAACCACGATGAGCTTGACCACCGCCGCATACGCCAGAGCAGTGCTGACCGCGATCTCGACCGGCACATGTAGAAAAAGTATCAATAGCGGTGCCGTAACCACGCCCGCCCCCACACCCGTAAGCGCAATCACCACTGCGATCGAGAACCCTATCAACAGCTCAAGCATGGAGACTCTCTTCTATTGCGGTTGTACGTGGATACCACATTCCTGCTTGCGGCCACCCCAGCGGCCTGAGCGCGGGTCATTGGGATCAAACGGCAGGCTGGTACAGGGCTCACATCCAATGCTGGTGTAGCCCTTTTCGTAGAGCGGCAGCAGCGGAATGTCATGCTGTTGGGCGTAATGCCATACGTCCCTGGTGGACCAATCCGCCAGTGGGCTTACCTTCTGCAACTGTTTGCCTGTGGGCAGGGTGAAGGTATCCGCCGCCTGCAGGTTGGCGCGGGTCTTTGCCTGCTCCCGCCGCAAACCGGTAAACCAAAGGCGGTAGGGTTCGAGCGACGCGAACAGCGGCCCAACCTTGCGCATGCCACAGCAGCGATCAGGCGCAGTCTGATTCAGAATGCCGAACTGCGACTCTTGTTCCACAACCGTAAGTTCGGGCAAGACGTTGACCAGGTTCAGATTCCATTCCCGGGCCAGGCGATCGCGATACTCGTAGGTCTCGGCGAAGTGGTAGCCGGTGTCGAGAAAGATCACCGGCACATTACCGATCGACTTCACGAACCAGATGGACCACGACCATGTCTTCGGCCTGAAAGCTGCTGGTTACGCAGACATCTTCCGCGCCAACGACCGCGATCTGCTGATGTATCAGGCTCCTCGCCTCAGCTTCCAGAGTCATGCCTCGCCCCCATTCAGCGTTCGCAAGATAAGGTCTATCGCGTTCGCGAGGTCTTCCGGTAATCCGGCCACCGGTTCGAAGGTGGTCGAATCATGCGTAATTGCGACCTCGCCATCCAGGCTTTCCGACTCGATGAGGACAACGATGCCTATTTGCAACAGTCGTTGTAGCACAGATGGATTGGCGGTCCGGGTGCGGACCACTTCCACGCCCGCTTCGGTCAATCGGGTCTCGAGCAGGCGCAGCAGCTCAGGATTGCGCACTGCGATGGCAGCCACGGCACGCGCGGGCTGCCGGCCGCTTAGAATCTCGCTCACCATCCCGGCGGCTACCGTCGCGTGCGATACCGCGTCGATCAGGATGAAGCTTCCGGTGTGGCGATCAGCTGCGTAGGTGTCCAGAAATAGCGGACGTGTAGTCTCCACTTCCACTTCTCCGATGCTGTTGAGTTCGAGCGTGGCGGCCGGCTCGTAATCGAGAGTCTGCATGTTCACACGATGGCGAATCGCGCTTACCGTGGCCTTGACCGTCTGCGAGGTATGCTTCAGGAGATAGCTCTTGCCCAGATCGAGAGGCTGGGCATCCATCCAGACCAGGTCAGCGAGGAAGTTTGCCGCGACTGCCGGCGGCTGGTGTGCCGCGGCGAGCATTTCTCCGCGACTGATGTCGAGTTCATCTTCGAGCGTCAGGGCAATCGACATGGGAGCCACGGCTCTCAGCAGATCGCCGTCGAAGGTGGTGATGCTCTTCACCCGGCTGGTTCGGCCCGAAGGCAGCGCGATGACGCGGTCCCCTGGCCATATCGACCCGGAAGCAATCTGTCCGGCAAAGCCGCGATAATCCTGGTCAGGACGAATGACCCGCTGAATAGGGAGACGGAAGGGCGCACCCGCGAGATTACGTCCGGTGGGCACGGTCTCCAGGTATTCAAGCAGCGTCGGGCCCTCATACCATGGCATGTTCAGGCCGCGCTCGACGACGTTGTCGCCATGCAGTGCGCTGATGGGTATCGAGAGCAGTTCAGCAATACCCAGCCTGGCCGCGAGCTGCTGCAGATCGCGTTCCAGCAATGCGAACGTCTCGCTCGAGTAATCCACCAGATCCATCTTGTTGACGGCGGCTACGATGTGGCGCGTTCCCAGTAGCGAGGCGATATAGGCATGACGGCGCGATTGGGTCAGGATGCCTTTACGGGCATCGACCAGGATGATGGCCACGTCGGCCGTCGATGCGCCGGTGGCCATGTTGCGCGTGTACTGTTCGTGCCCCGGCGTGTCGGCGATGATGAACTTGCGATGAGTGGTTGAAAAGTAGCGGTAAGCGACGTCGATGGTGATGCCTTGCTCCCGCTCCGCGCGCAGGCCGTCGGTGAGCTGGGCAAAATCGATCGCTGCGGCGACGTTGGCGCTGGCCGCTTTGGTCACGGCGCGCACGTGATCTTCGTAGACATTCTGCGAGTCGTAGAGTAAGCGGCCGATCAGCGTTGATTTGCCATCATCCACGCTGCCCGCGGTGCTGAAGCGCACCAGCTCTTTGGCCTGCTCCGCGGCGAGAAACTCCTCCATCGAAAACATATCTTCCACCGCGCCGGGATCGAGGGAAAGTGGCATTTAGAAATAACCCTCCCGCTTTTTCAGTTCCATCGATCCGTCCTGATCGTGGTCGATCACCCGGTTGGCCCGCTCGGAAGAACGGAAGGCAACCAGCTCAGCGATAATTTTGGGAATGGTGTCGGCATCGGAGCGGATGGCTCCGGTGCAAGGGCTGCAACCCAGCGACCGCAGGCGGCACTTGACCCATTGCTCTTCTCCCGGCAGACCCTGCACAAAAGGCTGCTCTACAGGAATCAGGCTGTCGCCGCGTACCAGCATCCGCCGCTCTTGGGCAAAGTAGAGCGGGACCACGGGAATGTCTTCCAGGTGGATGTAATGCCAGACGTCTAACTCGGTCCAGTTGGATAGCGGAAACACGCGGATGCTCTCGCCCGGATTCACGCGCGCGTTGTAGAGGTTCCACAATTCAGGGCGCTGGTTTTTCGGGTCCCACTGGCCGGCGCTATCGCGGAAGGAAAAGATGCGCTCCTTGGCGCGGGATTTTTCTTCATCCCGCCGGGCTCCTCCGAAGGCGGCGTCGAAACCATGGGCACGCAGACCATCCAGGAGCGCCGTGGTTTTCAGCAATCCGCAGCACCGTTTCGTTCCCAGGGCAACCGGATTGGCTCCTTCAGCAATTGCCGCTTCGTTGCGCCAGACCAGCAGCTCGACACCGAGCCGGCGGGTGTATTCATCGCGAAAGGCAATCATTTCGCGAAATTTATAGCCGGTATCGACATGCAGTAATGGAAACGGAATAGGCCCGGGATAGAAGGCCTTCTGCGCCAGCCGCAGCATGACGGAGGAATCCTTGCCGATGGAGTAGAGCATGACCGGCTTCTCAAACTCGGCCGCCACTTCACGGAAGATGTGGATGCTCTCCGCCTCCAGCATCTGGAGATGGCTCAGCTTCGGCGCGGCGCCTACCGGCAACGATTCCATTTCCAAGGTTGGCAATCTGGCTCCTTTAGTTTTCGTCCGGGCAAATAAAAAACCGCTCGCCAGAGGCTGGCAGCGGTTGTGGTTACTTGGCTGAGTTATGCGAAAGGCTGGTAGGGATTCCCTACCTTTCTGCTAGAAAAACTCACACCCGCTTGCGCGCAATGACAAGGGACAACACTTGTCACAGCAACAACAACCAGCGGGATGATGCAGAGTCTGCATAGCTTCTAATACTCTTGCCTGGCTGGCCTTTTGTCAAGCAAACGACAGGCCAGCGAAACCCTCAAGAGTAACCAATTCCCTTCAAGTATAAAGATTCATAGGAGCGCTCGAGAGACTCATGAAATGCATACAGGTTGGGTTGGTTGGCTTTGGGTTCGCGGGACGCATCTTTCAGTCGAACGTGATTCAAGCAGTCGAGGGGCTGGAGCTTGCCATCATCGTGCAGAGAAGCGGCTCCGACGCTGCGACGGCTTTTCCCCAGGTGAAGATCGTGCACACGGTTGAGGAACTGCTTCAGGACCCCGACATCCGCCTGGTGGTGGTGGCGACTCCGAACGCTACCCATCTTTCGATTGCCCGGCAATGTTTATTGGCGGACCGTGATGTGGTCATCGATAAGCCTTTCGCCGTTACTTCGGCCGAGGCGGCGGAGTTGATTGAGCTGGCCCAGTCGCGCAAGCGGCTGCTCAGCGTGTACCAGAACCGGCGCTGGGATGGTGATTTTCTGACCGTACGTAAATTATTGGAAGGCGATCGACTGGGACGGCTGGTGACGTTTGAATCCCAATACGACCGTTACCGGCAGCTTCCCCGACTGCACGCCTGGCGGGAGGACGGATCTCCCGGGGGAGGCGTCCTGTTCGATCTGGGAGCGCACCTGGTGGACCAGGCACTGGTGCTGTTTGGTGTTCCCGCAACGGTCTGGGCAAGTGTGCGCGTGGAACGGGAAGGGGGCCGGATTGATGACTCCTTCGACTTGTACCTGCACTATCCGGCGTCGCACACCCAGATGTCATCTTCGGTTTCCGGACCAGTGCCTTCGGGGCTCGGAGTGTGGCTGCGTGCCACTTGCCTGGCACGCGATCCCGGAGCGCGCTTCACCCTCAACGGAACACAAGGCACCTTTCGCAAATTCGGCATCGATTGTCAGGAAGCCCATCTGCTGGCCGGAGATATGTTTTCCTCCAAGCCCTGGGGGGTAGAAGGTCCGGAGCACTGGGGCACCCTCACCCTCGATGAGGGGGGCGAGGCGGTGAGCACGCGCATCCCTACCGAGGCTGGAGACTACCGCGGTTACTACATCAATCTCCGCGATGCGATTCATGGGAATGCGGCTCTGGAAGTCACTCCGCTGCAGGCATGGAGAACCATGCGGGTGCTGGAGATGGCAGTTGAGAGCAGCCACACCGGCAGTACTATTACTTGCGACTGGCGCTATGAACCTTAGAAAGCTTGATTCCAACTACTGCTGAGGGTTGTTGGCTGGTGGTTCTGGCTTACCCTCGACTTTGTTGACCCCGTTCTTGGTTCCCTGCACCGTTTTGTGATAACCGGTCTCAGTTCCTGACTTTGCTTTGTCGTAGCCCTTCTGGGTTCCCGTTGCAGTCTTGTGGTAGGCCGTCGGGGTTCCCTTCGCCGTTTTGTGGTAGCCGGTCTCGGTTCCTGACTTTGCTTTGTCGTAGCCCTTCTGGGTTCCCGTCGTGGTTTTGTGGTAAGCCGTCTTGGTTCCCTGACTCACGCCGTGCCCTGCACTTGTTGCAGCATGCTTGGTGTCTGATCCGGCGTTCTTCATGTCTTGTTTTGCTCCGGAATCGTCGGTCTGAGCAAGCGCGGGGAAGAGGCCTAAAACGAGAGTGGCGGTTAAAGTCAAAGACCTGAAGCGGCCAGGGTTCATGGGAGTGTCTCCTTACAATTCGTAGGGTTAGATGCAGGTAGAAGGACCGCTGAGATGGGTTCCGGGCCGATAAACTAGGAACGAGCAAATTCCAGGATTGGGCGGATGTCGCTCGCGTCAGCGGCGCGAAGAGCCTCGATGTAATATCTGCGGAAATCGCCTTGGCCGACGATGTCCGCGCTGCCCCAGGTGAATGCCGGCCGGCCTTGTCTTTGCACTAGCACATCCGCCATCATCCGTGCATGGCGGCCGTTGCCATTCGCAAAAGGATGAATCCAAACCAGGCGATGATGAAAGCGGACGGCGAGTTCGTCCGGCTGGAATGTTTGATGTTCGAGCCAGTGACGAGCGTCCCCCAGGAGAGCCGCGAGCGCCTCACGAATCTGGTAATGGGGAATACCGATGTTCTTTTCCGAGGACCTGTATTTCCCAGCCCATTTCCAGGTCTGGTCAAACATGCGCCGGTGCAGTTCTCTTAAATAAGCTTCTGACAGAGGGTCCTGCCGGCGAAGGTTTCTCAGATCCAACACCCATCCGTATGCTTCGAGGATGTTCTGACGTTCCCACTCATTTAGTTCTTCCTTGGTAGTGAGGGCCGGGATGAGATCGTCCTGTTCCTCGGGAGACAGCGGAGTATTGCCGTCTCCCGAGGTGAAGAGGGTCATTGAGCTATGCGCTTCCTGACGAGGCGGCGTGTTTCCGCTTCAACCGCTTCCTCGATCCTGCCGACGGCCTGGTTTTCGAGCGCCATGGAGTGCTCTACTTCAAGCACGTGCTTTTGTGCCTCGGCGTGGGCGCGATCCTCCACCAACTGATGCAGAGTGCCGGCTCGCGGCACAAGAGCATAGACCAGTTCGCAGTCGAGCGCATGGGCGACGGCCCGAAGGCTCTTCAATGTGATGCGATCTTCGGCCTCACCCTTTTCCAGTTGCAGCGGGAGTTGGCGGCTCGTTCCCAACCTTCGGGCGAGCTCGCCCGAAGAGACGCCCAGGGCCTGGCGGATGGCGTGTATCCATCCCTTCGCCGGACGCGAGACTCTGCCTGCGTCGCGGTATGGCTCCAAACTGCGGTCGAGTTGTTTCAGCCGGAGGTTCCGGAACTCAGTGCGCATGGGTGCCCTCGTCATCAAATGACAATATAAATATAGTCAAATTTTGTGACAATGACAAGGTATAAATAGGCAATTGGCCGGGATTGACTATTTATATATTGGCGGCGTAGCGAGGGACGACTACTTCTTTCTCCAGTTGTCGATGGCATTGCGGATGGCAGCGGGGGCCAGGTTGCTGCAGCGCATCTTGTACTCGGGGATACCTCCCAAGGCATCTGCGACCGATTGCTCACTAATTGCGTAGGCCTCGCCGACGGGTTTGCCCTGAACCATCTCGGTGGCCATGGACGAACAGGCGATGGCCACCGCGCATCCCATGCACTTGAATTTCACTTCCCGGATGACGTTGTTTTCGATGCGCAGAGAGACCAATACGGTATCGCTATCGAGCGCGCTCTTGACCAGCGCCTCGCCGGAAGGGTCGGTGACACGCCCCATATTACGAGGATGGGCGTAATGCTCGCGTACCTGATCGCTGTACAAGACCGGTCCCCATGGTTGAAGCGTGAAGCAACGAAAGAATATGATAGCGCTTCAGGAATGTTCTCAGACCTGTATACCAAAGCCGCCGACCTCGCTTCCCAAGGCCAACCGTTCGCGATTGCTACGGTGGTTCGGGTTGAGGGTTCTTCCTCGGCCCGGCGCGGCTCCAAAGCCATTATCGATTCGGACGGTAAACTGCTGTTGGGATGGGTGGGGGAGGCTGCGCGGAAAGCGCTGTGCGCAGCGAAGCCCAGATATCCCTCGAAACCGAAAGACCGCGGCTGATTACTGTAGATATGAGCGATGAAGTCCTGGGCGTGGGCATGCCCTGCGGAGGGACCATGGATATCTTTATCGAACCGGTTCTCCCCAAGCCTGAACTTCTGATCGTGGGCCACGGCCGCATTGCGGAAACCCTTGCCGTGCTGGGCGACCTGATGGGCTTTTCCATCACCGTCAATGACCCGGCCGCGGATCGTAGCGCATTCCCGCAGGCCCAGAAACTGGTCACTGAAGATTTCGATCTCACGGAAACCCCGATCGGACCAAAATCGTTTGTGGTGATCGCCACGCAACACAAAAGGGACCATTTGTGGCTGGAAAAGGCGCTCGAAGGCAAAGCAGCCTATGTTGCCCTGATTGCCAGCCACCATCGAGCAAAGTTGGTGCTGGATTACCTCCGCGACCGGGGTATGGCGGAAGAAAAGATCGGCACCGTGTTCGCGCCCGCCGGCCTTCATCTCGGTGCATCCACCCCAGAGGAGATTGCCTTGAGCGTGATGAGTCAGATGGTGGCCCTGCGCCGCACCGGAGAAGGTAGCCTGACGCAGGGTTTTGACATCGACAACGTGATTCGCCAGTGCGAGGCGGATGTTACCCCTTAGGGCTCCCCGATTACGCTGTCTCGTGAAACCACCAGCCGCTGGTAGTCTTCCTGGTCGTCGATGTCCAGCAACACCCCCATATCTTCAACTTCTACATTCACTATTCCCTCCAAGTGCTTGTCGAAAATCGCCCGGCAGCCGACATCTCCCTGGAGCGCCATGACTTCAGAAAAGACCGAGCGGTCGAGGAGAACCGGGTTGCCGCAGGTACCCTGGTAGGAGGGAATGACGATCTGCGCTTGCGATCGCCGGTAGCTGGCGACGATTTGATCCAGGGTCTGGGGACGAACGAAGGGCTGGTCTCCGAGGATGATGAGCGTGGCGTTGCTGTGCTGACCGAGAGCGGAAAGCCCCGCATGCAGAGAACTGGCCATTCCCTGCCCGTAGGCCTGGTTGACCACAACCTTGACGCCTTCGAGCAGCGGTTGGGAAAGCTGCTGGCGGATCGCTTCGGCAGAAGAGCCGAGTACGAGAACTATTTCATCCACTGCGGCGGTACGAACGTTCTCGATCGTCTGTGCCAACACCGTGCTCCCGCCCAGGGGGAGCAGCTGCTTTGCTTGCCCCATGCGCCTGGATGTGCCGGCAGCCAGGATGATGGCGCTTACTCGTGGTTGATGATTAGCTAGCAATATGAGCGCCTCGAAAGATGCTGTTTACCTTACGCGCCCCGATGTTCTGCTCCGCCTGGAGGGACTCACTGCGCTGGTTGTTGAATGCGTCGCTTATCAGCATTTTTACCCGGGCCACTGGGGGATATTCGCTCTGCTGTTTCTGGTGCCCGATGTGTCTCTTCTCGGATACCTGCGTTCTGCCGGCAAGAGCTCGGCAGCCTTTTATAACGTGGTGCACAGCGACGTGCTGCCGTTGGCGATGGGCCTGCTAGCCTGGACCCAGGGTTTCTCGCTGGCTGGCCAGCTCGCGCTCATATGGCTGGCGCATATCAGTTTCGACCGGTGTCTCGGGTTTGGGCTAAAGTTTACCGGCGATTTTCGCTCCACCCACATTCAAAGCGCTGCCGCTTTAAGACATCCCTCCGTACTACAGTAGTATGGTGAACGACTTACTCAGATTTCGGAGCGTTTTCATGCAGAGCAAACCAAGTCTGTCAGCCGTTCTCGTGTTGATCACTCTCCTGGTGTTTCAGGGTCTGGCTCCCGACCTTCAGGCTCAGAATATGCCGCCGCCGCCGACACCACAGCAGCTGGACCAACTGCTGGCTCCGGTCGCGCTGTACCCGGACGCTTTGCTGGCGCAGATCACAACCGCCTCCACCAATCCGCAGGAGATTCTGGATGTGGACAATTGGTTGGCGCAGAACCAAAACCTCACCGTGTCCCAGTTGACCGCCGCCGCCCAACAGCAGGGGTTTGATCCGGCGTTTATCGCCCTAGTCGGCTTTCCCCAGGTAATACAGATGATGGCGGAAAACATCGACGACTATGCCGCCATTGGGGCGGCCGTCCTGGCGGATCAGGGGCAAGTGTCCGCGTCGATCCAGCGCTTGCGAGCGCAGGCTTATGCGTCGGGCGCATTACGCAGCACGCCTCAGCAGCAGGTGGAGGTGCAGCAGGCGGGAGCGCAGCCCATCTACGTGATCCAACCGGTAAACCCGCAGGTGGTGTACCTGCCGCAATATAATTCCACGGTGGTGTATACCTCCGGTGCGGGCCCAGGGTTGATCACGTTTGGCATTGCCATCGGGATTACCGCGCTTTTAGTCAGCCAACCCTGGGGGTGGGGCGGTTGGGGATGGAACTGGGGAGGCCGCAGGATTTATTACAACCGTGGCCCGTGGGGAGGCTGGGGAGGCGGCTATCGACCGCCGCACTACACGTATCGGCCGCGCCCGGTCATGTATAACCATCGGCCGGGGTATGGCGGCAACTGGGGATACCGGCCGCCGAATTACCGGCCACCGAAACCCATCAATCGGCCGGGAACCCGGCCGCCGGTTCGGCCATCCTATTAGTGGACCGGGGAATAATCGGCCGCCCGCGAATAACCGGCCGCCGAATAATAATCGCCCACCGAATGGAGGGCAGCCGTCGATCCAGCCGGTACGGCCGGGCACGCCCGGCAACCGGCCACAGACCAGGCCGACAACCACCAAACCCGCGCCGCAAGTCAGGCCTCCTTCTACCCGGCCTGCCCCGCAGACCAAGCCTGCGCCTCAACCCCGACCAGCGCCCCAAAACCGGCCGACGGCCGCGCCAAACCGGCCCGCCCCACGCCCGCAGAGCAGGCCGGCGACGCCACAACGGCAAGGAGGAAACGATCAGCGGGGCCCGCGGTGAGCGTATAGGTGGGTGGCTGCGCCTAGGCGGGTAGGTGCACGAGTTATTGGCGGGGAATAATGTAAAGTATAGTTTACAAAATGTACGTGTGTTGTATATTATTATTTACGTTATGGCAAAGGCTAGTCATTCGCTCGTGCCCCGCGTGAGAAGGCTCCTGGCAGGCTTTGGCGACCACTTGAAGCTGGCGCGCCTGCGACGCCGGTATTCTGCCGAGACGGTTGCCCAACGTGCAGGAATCACACGTCCTACGTTATCGAAGATAGAGCAGGGAGATCCTTCGGTTTCTCTTGGCGCTTATGCGCGCGTGATGCAAGCTTTGCGGCTGGAAGGGGATATCGAAAAACTCGCGGCCGATGATGTGCTAGGACGCAAACTTCAAGATGCAGAGATCACACCGAAGCTAAGAGCGCCGAAGCGATCGTCCGCTGCCGGGGATACTCAGGCAGACAAAGGCCATGCCTAATGGGTGACTTGCGTACCGCTGAGGTTTATGTCGACCTAGAGCGGTTTGGCGCACCGGTGTTGATGGGAAATCTTCATTGTCAGCGGAGCGGCAAAGGAGAGCTATTCTCTTTCGAGTACGGACGGGGGTGGCTGGACCATCCCGAAGCCTTCGCCTTTGATCCCGACCTCGCCTTAGATCAAGGGCATCAGTATCCCGCACCCGACCGGGCGAATTTTGGTATCTTCACCGACTCATCGCCCGATCGCTGGGGCAGAGTGTTGATGCAACGGCGGGAGAATATGAACGCCCGGCAGGAAAAGCGGAAGCCTCGCAGCCTTGGTGAGTGGGATTTTCTGCTCGGCGTGCACGACGAGACTAGGTTAGGCGCATTGCGTTTCAAGTTTCCAGACGGTCCATTTCTCGACAGCGATGCCCGGATGGCCGCACCACCCCTAACGTCGCTGCGCGAACTTCAGGCTGCCAGCCTGGAGTTCGAGCGGCACATCGCTGACGAGGATCATCCAGAATACGAAAAATGGCTGACTCAGTTGATTGCTCCTGGAAGCTCCCTGGGTGGGGCGAGACCAAAGGCATCTGTTCGAGATGAAGCCGGCAATCTTTGTATGGCTAAATTTCCCAGCCGCCAGGACACTCGAGATGTTGGGGCATGGGAATTAGTCGCAAATCGACTGGCTCCCACAGCCGGAATCCATGTTTCCAGGGCCAGACCGCTCCGTTTTCAAGACAGCCCCTACACCACCTTTCTGGTACGGAGATTCGATCGTAACGCGCAGGGCTTTCGACTGGCATTTGTTTCCGCGATGACTTTGACGCAACGCAGAGATGGGGAGACGGGCGCAAGTTATCTTGAACTGGTCGATTTGCTGCAATCAAGAGGAGCGAACACGGGCGCGGATTGCGACCAGCTTTTTCGCCGGGTACTGTTCAACATCCTGATCCACAACACCGACGATCATCTGAGGAATCACGGATTCTTCATTGAAGAACAGGGCCTTCGTCTGTCTCCCGCCTTCGACATCAATCCTTCCGTCGAGAGTAAGGATCTTACCCTGGCCATTGACGAGGTGGAGACAACCTGTGACGTTGCCATTGCCATGCAGGCGCACAAGAGCTACGGTCTGACGCGCGATCGGGCAGAACTTGCATTGGCGGAGGTTCAGGCCGCAACCGCCAGTTGGAGAACTGAAGCTGAGACACTGAATATCCCAAGAGCCGAACAGGAACTCATGGCGGTCGCATTCGAAACATAGCGACCGGGTGATGGAGTGGTTATCCCCAATATTTCTCACAACGGGCAGATCAACAGGGCGGTTTCATTTCGCTCGAGGTGCCTCCTGCTGCGGGAACGTAACAGTTTCGGGTGTAATCCATCACCATGCGGTCCGCACTAAAGCGCCAGCCGAGGGTGCGGATGGTCCGCTTCATGCGGGTGATCCATCCCCGGGGGAGGCCGTCCTTGTCGCGCTGATAATAAAGGGGAATCAACTCGTCAAGCAGAACGCGATAGAGGTCTTCGCCGTCGCGGCTGTCATGCACATCCATGTTGGAGTGGGTTCTGCCGTTCCCGATAGCAAAGCCGTTGAGGCCGTCGTAGGCTTCGGCCCACCAGCCATCGAGAACAGACAGGTTCAGGCCTCCGTTGAGGACGACCTTCTGACCACTGGTTCCAGAGGCCTCGAGGGGCCGGCGGGGATTATTTAGCCAGACGTCAACACCCTGCACCAGGTGGCGGCCGACATTGATGTCGTAATTTTCGATAAAGACAAATTTGTCTCCGAATTTGGAGTCACGCATCATCTCGGCGATCTGCTGCAGCACCATCTTTCCCGGCTCGTCGTGGGGATGGGCCTTGCCGGCAAAGAGGAATTGCACCGGACGCTTGGGGTCGTTGACCATGGACGCCAGCCTCTGGATATCAGCCAGGATCAGATTGGCTCGTTTGTAGGTGGCGAAGCGGCGGGCGAAGCCGATGGTCAATGCGTCCGGGGACAGCACCTTGCCCAGGCGCAGCAGAGTCTCGTTGGACTCACCACGGCGTTCGGCCTGCTCTCGCGCGCGCCGGCGCACGAAGTCGATGAGCTGAGACTTGAGGGCAAGGTGGGTCTCCCACAGTTCGCCATCATCGACATTCTCGATGGGCTCCCAGGTTCGCAGCCAGGAGCTCTTGCCCTGCCATCCGACCCCGAGGTGACGGTCGTAGAGGCGAGACATTTGCGGCGCCAACCAGGACGGCACATGGACGCCATTGGTAATGTGACCGATGGGTACTGCGTCCTCCGATTTGCCTGGATACAGGCCCTTCCACATGGCTCGCGAGACCTCGCCATGCAGAGAAGAAACGGCATTGGCACGGCGTGAGAGCAAGAGTCCGAGAACGGTCATACAGAACGGTTCATGAGGGTCGTGGGGGTGCTCACGGCCAAAGCCCATCAGCCGTTCGCTCGAAATGCCCAGCTCATCACGCAGCGGCCCCAGGTGCTCCTCAATCAGATCGCCATGGAATCGGTCGTGCCCGGCAGGCACAGGAGTGTGGGTGGTAAAGATCACTTCCCGGGGAATCTGATTTGCGGCGGTGTGGAAGTCCAGGCCTTCCTCCTGCATGCGGTCGCGAATGGCCTCGAGTACCGCGAAACCGCTGTGGCCCTCATTGAGGTGGAGAACGCCGGGAGTAATACCCATCGCCTTGAGGGCGCGAAAACCGCCGACACCGAGCAGCAATTCCTGACGAATGCGGGTGCGTCCATCGCCGCCATATAGCCGGGAGGTCAGGTCCAAATCCTCTGGTGCATTGCCCGCCACTTTGGAGTCGAGCAGCAGGAGGTCACAACGTCCCACTTTGACTCGCCAGACTTTGGCCCGTATTAAGCCGCCGCGGGTCTGAATTTGGACCACCACCGGTTCCCCGTTTTTGCCGATGGCAATTTCCATGGGTAGTTGGGTGACATCCGTGTGCAGGTACTCTTCCTGCTGCCATCCTTTTCTGTCCAGGTACTGGCGGAAGTAGCCTTGCCCGTAAAACAAGCCAATGCCGATAAGGGGAATGCCGAGGTCGGAGGCACTTTTGATGTGGTCCCCGGCGAGCACGCCCAGGCCGCCGGAGTAAATGGGCAAGGACTCGTGCAAGCCGAACTCAGCGGAAAAATAGGCCACCGGGTGGGGTCGAAGCACACCCGCGTTCATGGAACCCCAGGTGCGATCTGCGCGCAGATACTCCTGCTGGCGGCGATAGACGTAGTTGATGCGGCTATGCAAACCCATTTCGGTGGCGCGGCGTTCGATCTCTCCCAGAGGCATCTCGTTCAGCAGCGCGATGGGATTCTGATTCAGCTGCCACCAGCGGGTGGGATTGAGATCGCGAAACAGGCTGATGGAGTCGTAGTCCCAACACCAGGAGAGATTACGGGCTACGGACCAGAGACGCTCCTGGGCCGGGGCAATGAAACGATCGAGTGTGCGGGCCTCACTGACTACGGGCGCGACCTGGTTTGCTGCGTCGGTTAACATGCGGATTTCATCTTCCCGGAAGACCCTCAGATCCTTAGTTTGGACCACGAGAACACCCTGGAGAATGCCACGATCGATCAGAGGCACTCCCAGGAAGGAGTGGTATACCTCTTCGCCAGACTCCTTGAAGTACTTGAAACGGGGGTGAAGGCTGGCGTCCTCAACGGCTACCGGCAATACTTGTTCGGCGACCAGGCCGGCGAGGCCCTCGCTGAGCGGCATGCGCAGGGTGCCAATGCATCGCGGGTGGAGGCCGAGGGTCGCGGCCAACACCAGGTTCGATCGATCCGGTTCCAGCAAATAGGCGGAGCAGACGTCAGTCCTGAACCGGGTGGCAATCAGGGCAACGACGTTCATGAGGGTGTCGGCGGGCTGGCCACCCTCCTCGGTGAGGTTAGTGATTTCTTCCATGGTTAATACGTGCGTGGCATCAGTTTCTTCGTAGGATTGGGTCACCGGGTTACCCTCGCGTTTTGATTCGTTTCAGTACTGCCGTCGTGCCGGGCCCGGTGGGGAACGACCTGTAATTGATTTGCTTATTGAAGAATAGTCCAATCGTGCCGTCAACCCCCTGAGAAAAGTGGCGGTCACTCCCCGAGGTAACCGAGGTGTGGCATTCTCCGGCGAAAGCGGGGATGGGAAGAGATGATGACACTGTGGCCCAAATTGCAGAAAGAATTGCCGCTGGGCGGGGAGACGCGGCGCCGGATCACGGCGCACATGCGGTCGGTTCCACTTCTGGTCGAGTAGTTCCGTCGTTGTAACTGGCAGCACCAGGAGCGAGGCCAGGCTGGGGGCGCAGAAGATGCCTCGGGTCCGCGTGAAGAAGCCGGAACCTGGCGTCCGGCTTCTTCGCTTGGCTCAATGGACGTGTTTACTTAAGCGCAATTTCTATCTCCTGGGCATTCTTTTGTGGGGCGCCGGCGACCTGCATCGACTGAAGTTTCCTCTCCTGTTTTGTGACCGGGAGGGTCACATCCAAACCGCTCATGTCTTCACGGATCTCAGCCAGAAAGTACTGATTGCCAAAATGGTGAAAGACTGCCTTGTACCTGGCGCCGCCGCGGGCGGCCTCCTGCTGGACGTGCGCGAGTATCGTAGTGCCGGTTTCGAGGTTGTAGACCTTGATGTTCTGCCAGGCGTGGTCTTCCGTGATCTGGTAGCGGCCAGCCGGAAGCTGGGTGTTGCTGGCGCTGAAAGCGAAGGGCACATTGACTTCCACAACAGACTGAGCGAAGGCGCCGGTGGTGGCGAACAGAAGTGAGATCAATGCAAACGATACGTTACCGATATAGTTGCGTTTCATGACATTCTCCTTGGAGGCTCCTCGCAGTGGAACCCAGACTGAATTTGTCTCTCAAACTCTCAGCACCTTCACTGGAAGCCTGCGTTGACACTCGGAGTAATTGCAACCCGGAGGCCAAACCGTACCAACGTTGTTCTGCCGAGCCGCTCCCGTTGTTTTCAACGAGATAGATGTGAGCAACCGGCCCATGTGCGGGGGTAAGGCGCGATTACGGTAGCCTAACGACTACCCACGAGGAGCCTGCCGGTTACCGAAGCGTCCCGGGGACCGTTGCAAAATGGTTTTTCGAGCGCTTCGGCTAGACTCAATCATCGGAGGCGGACTTGAGCGACCCCAGACTGCTGGCAATCTCCGGCTTATTGAAGGGGACAGCGTGGCCCGTGGAGGATGGCTCTCTGTTTCTGGGGAGGGATTCCTCCAACCAGGTAGAGGTGAAGGACGTCGCAGTCTCACGAAAGCATTGCTCAGTCAGCGAGGTTTCCAGCGGGGTATTTGAGATCGCAGACCTCGACAGCCACAACGGCACTTTCGTGAACGGGACCAAGGTGAGCCGTAAGCTCCTCGAGCATAGCGACCAGATTCGTATCGGGAGCAGCGAATATGTGTTCCTCACTGGCCCGGATGGGGGGGACGCTCTGGCGGTCGACTCCGAGGTGAAAACAATGCCCCTTAATCGTTGGGGACTGCCTTCGGATGCCTCAGGGGTAGGGCGGATGGCGCGCGATCTGAGCGCATTTTTCAAAATTGCGAATGTCGTCAATTCAACCCGCGACGTACAAGCGTTGCAGTGCGAGCTGCTGGCGCTGATTGCCGAAGTGATTCCGGCCGCCCAGGGCGCCATTGTCCTGCAGCTGAACCGGAATGAAGAAGCCACCGCCCCGTGTACCTGGAGCAGGAAGGGGCCCGCCCCGCAAGGGATGCATATTCGGGAGGAGTTGGTGCAGCAGGCAACCTGGAAACGATGCGCAATCTTTGCGACGGCTCAGCCTGGGGCCGTTTCCACAGAGCATGTAATGTGCGTTCCCCTGCCGGCAGTGGAGAGAGTTCTGGGCGTGATTTACCTGAGCTCGCCTGCTTCTTCGCCGCCCTTCAGCGAGCAACAAGCTTACTTCCTGGGCGCAGTTTCGCGCATTGTTGCGGTGACGCTGGAGAACCTGTCAAAGCTGGACTCCTTGCGGGCGGAGAACCAGCGCTTACGGGTGGAAGGGAAAGTCGAGAGCGCCCTCGTCGGGGAGAGCCGGGCAATGCTGCGGCTGGGCGAGTTCATCCGGCGGGTGGCTAAGGGCGATTCGACCGTACTGATTCGGGGCGAGAGCGGAACGGGTAAGGAACTTGTGGCACGCGCGGTTCACGCCAACAGCCTGCGGTCGGAGAAGCCCTTTATCGCCATCAACTGCGCTGCGATCCCGGAAACCTTGCTGGAGAGCGAGCTATTTGGGCACGAGAAAGGTGCGTTCACCGGCGCCGCCGCGGCCCGGAAGGGCAAATTCGAAGCTGCCGAGGAAGGCACGCTGTTCCTAGACGAGATCGGCGAGATGTCTCCTCTGCTGCAGGCCAAGCTCCTGCGAGTGCTGCAGCAGCGAGAGTTTGAGAGGCTCGGCGGGAATCGCCTGCTCCCGTTCAACGCCCGGGTTTTGGCCGCGACCAACAAGAACCTGGAGCAGGCAATCAAGACTGGTGAATTCCGGCAGGATTTGTACTATCGGCTGAACGTGGTGTCTGTGGTCTCGCCTCCATTGCGCGAGCGTCGCGAAGATATTCCGCCGCTGGCGCTGCATTTTGCTAACAAATATGCCGCTAAGTGCAGACGCGGTTTCAAGGGCATCACGGCAGAAGCACGATCTTTGCTGCTGCAATACAGTTGGCCGGGAAACGTTCGCGAGCTGGAAAACGCTATTGAGCACGCCATCGTCATGGGACTTACGGATGAAATTCTTCCCGAGGACCTGCCCACCGCGCTGCTGGAAGAACAATCGGCAGAGTTGGCGGCGCGTTACCACAGCACTCTGAACCAGACTAAGAAGCAGCTTGTCCTCACGGCGCTGGATGAAGCAAAGGGTAGCCCGGTTGAGGCGGCACGTCTTCTAGGCATTCATCCCAAGTATTTGCACCGCCTGATCCGGAACTTGAATTTGAAATCCGACGTGAAACGACTGGACTAAGGCATAACAGGTAACACCAGGTGCGAAGGCATTCCGGACGTGCAGAAGATGCGTTGGGTCGCGGGCACATAGTCTGTTGCCTTTGCCTGGTAGATGCTGGGTACAAAGGTCTGCGGGTTGCGGTCGATGACCGGGAACCAGGTGGATTGCACCTGCACCATCAAACGGTGTCCCTTCAGAAAAGCATGGTCGTGGTCGCGCAGCGGAATCTGCCATTCCGCCGGCTTATTCACGGTCAGCGGCGCAGGATGCTCGTAACTGCGAAGATAGCGGCCGCGACGTACCTCCATGGCGATCGGCAGCTCGTATCCATTCATGGAGTTGGCATAGGAAGTGTCGGCCTCGATCGCACTCTTCTGCCCGATCTCGGGATACACATCGATCAACTTCACAATAAAGTCCGAGTCGGTTCCCGAACTCGAAGCAAACAGGGTGGCCGCCATCTCTCCGGTTACGACAACATCATGATCGAGAGGCTCACTCACAAACGTCAGCACGTCCGGGCGATGATCGACAAAGCGTTGATCGGCCACCTCCCAGAATCGCCACTCCGACGCCGGGTAGGTGGGTGAGATCGGCCGCGCGCGATAGGGCACTGGGTTCGCCGGATCCGAGACGTATTGGCGATACTCGGGCGCGCCGGCCGCCGGCGGCGTGAACGACAAAGTCCCATCCGCATGCAGGTAAAGGTTGGTCGGCTTCGACTGCTTCGGCGGCCACTCGGAATAGGTGTGCCAGGTGTTCGATCCGGACTGGAAAGTGGTCACCTTCCACGCCGGCTTTTGGCCCTCGCCATGGAGGTAGTAACGAAAGAATGGAGCTTCGATGTTTTGCCGGAACTCAATGGCGGTCTTGTGACCGCCGAAAGAGACGGGGCCGATGCTGTCTCCAACAGAGGCTGCCCACCCGCCATGAAACCACGGCCCGGCAACCATGAAGTTGGTGTTCTCCGGATCGTGTTGCTGCGCATGGCGGAAGATTTGCCAGGGTCCCCAGGGATCCTCCTGATCCCAGAAGCCGGCCACATTCAGATTGGGCACGGTGGAGCTATGCAGTTGGTTTACCCAGGCCTCCTTCTTCCAGAAATCGTCGTAATCCGGGTGCCGCGTCACATCGTTCCAGTAGGGCAAGGTTCCGTGCAGATATTTGTCGTTTAAATTGGTAAGGGGACCCGCCTTGAGATACCAGTCGTAGGTGTCATAAGTGTCGAAGTCGAAGTTGGTGTTCTTATTCTTGTCAGCCTGCTCCATCACGGAGTATTCAAAGGTGTAACTCTCGCGCAATGCCCCGTATCGATGATCATCGTCGTTCATCCATTGATCGACCGGTGAGGCTTGCTCGCTGACGGCCTTGAGAGCAGGATGGGGATGCAGTAAAGTGAGCGCCGCGGTAAGCCCGTTGTAGGAGATCCCGTAGATGCCCACCTTGCCGTTGTTGTTGGGCACGTTTTTGATGAGCCATTCCACAGTGTCGTAAGCATCGTTGGTTTCATTGACCTGCCTGGGATCCTTTGGGTCGTACTGCGAGGTGAGCAGAAAAACGCCCTCGGATTTGAATCGGCCCCGGAGATTCTGCCAGACAAAGATGTAACCATCGGCGGCAAGTTCCTTCCAACTGGACGGTACCCAGTCTGCGCCTTCCTTGGCTGCGTTCTTGTCGAAGGTTTCCTGAGTAAAAACCCCATAAGGTGTGCGCGTGAGCAGGATGGGCAGCGGTTCGGTCTGGTTGGCTTTGGCGATCACCACGGTTTGCAGGTGCACACCATCACGCATGGGAACCATGTATTCCTGCACCCGGTAATTGCTCCTGGTCTGCTGCGCTTGGGAAGGGACAGCACACAGGAGCAAAGCGCAGAGGAAAGAGAACGGAAGAACGATGCGCACGAAACCTGACAGGCAAAGGCGGGGGCTCGGACTAAGCATACTTACTTGCCAGCGATTTTGATTGTTCCTGAATTTTCCTGAATCAGATGTTGTTGTCACGAGCCGTATTCCACTCCCGGGCCCAGCTCGTCAGCAGGGGCAGTGCGGGCCTTGTGTAACGCCCGCTGATAGAAGAACAGGGCGGCGCCAAAGACAATGGCGCACGCCGCGATCAGCTTGCCTTCGAAGATCCATATCGAGTTCACCTGACGCGAAGGGATGAAGGCGACGATCAGGCCGACAAAGGTCGCACACAAACCCGCCACCGCGTTGGCCGTCAGATAGGCCTTGTTGGCATTGAGGACCGCACCCTTGCTCCAGGTGTGTTTGAGCAGGGCAAGGAACATGTATGCCGATGGCGAGAGTTGGAGGATTACGGCCAGATCCAGCATGGTGAGATAGGCTTCGCCTACCGAGACGCCCAGGAAACTGGTGCCGATCAATAAAGAGGATAAGACCGCAAAAAGGATCAAGCTGACATAGGGCGTGTGGTAGCGGGGATGCACGCGGCCAATGATGGGAGGAAGATAGCGATCCACTCCGGCGACGAAAGGCAGGCGTGCCGCGCCGCTGAACCAGGCCGAGGCAGTGCCCAGGATGGCGATACATTCAAGCAGCGCCAGGGGGGCTACGACGCCCACCAGCCCAGTCCGCGCGCTCATGACGTTGATGGCTTGCAGGACGCCGGAGAGCACACCGATCTCCTTCTGGGGCATGGCAATGAGCATTGACAGCGTGGTGCCGAAGTAGATGAAACCTGCAATAAGGCCGCCGAGGAGGATGGAGATGGGAAGATTGCGGCGAGGGTCGCGGATCTCATCACCCATGATGGAGGCCAGGTCAAGGCCGATCAGGCTGTAGCAGATGGTGCCAAAAGCCGCGAGGAGACGCCAGTCATGGAAATTCACCTTTAGATCGGCAGCATGGAGGGCGCTTCCGTCGTGATGCAGGGTCAACACGGCCAGCAGGCAGATCATGGCTGCGCCGCCGATGGTGCCGAGCGCGCCGAGATTACTGATCCACTTGCCCAGGGAGAGTCCACGGACGTTCAACGCCAGCAGAAAAACGATGATCAGCAGCGAGGCGATGCCGGTAAAAGCATGGCTATCGGCCAATTTTTGGATCCTTGGTCCTGCGACGTAGACGGCTACCCCGACACAGGAGAGCACCACCGTAGGCAGGTAGACCACGTTCGAAAGCCAGTAGCACCAGCCGGCGATGAAGCCGTGCTCCTCCCCAAAGCTACGCTTGGCCCAGAGATAGATGCCGCCTTCGCCGGGCCACTTCTGGGCTAACTCCGTCACTGCCGCGCCCTGCGGCCAGAAGAAGCAGGAGAGAGCCAGCAGCCATAACCAAAGCGTCACCGGACCGGAGGAAGAAATGGCCGGGATCAGGTTCAAGTTGGCTACCGCAACCACGAAAAGCAACACCAGGTCGCGGCGCCCTAATACGCGGTCAAGGCCGGGCTTCTTACCGACTGCCAGCGGTCGCATGGCGCTCCCTTCGGACGAAAGCGCGGGGAGAAGCGCCGGTCCACGCCTTGAAGGCTCGCGAGAGCACCGCGGTCTCGGCGTAGCCGACGGTGTGGGCCACGGCGGTTACCGTAGCGGAGCGGTCCATCATGAGAGATTCGGCCAAGGTGCGGCGCTGGTGGCGGACCAGGCTGCGGAAGCTGGTACGCTCCTGGGCCAAACGGCGCTGAAAAGAGCGGGCGGAAAGGCCGAGTTCCTGGGCCAGCGACGGCAGACTCAAGGGGCCTGACCCCAGGCGCCGAGCGATCAGATAATTGACCTGGCGGGCGAAACTCTCCGGTTCCCTGCTCTCCCGAGCCAGATCGTGCAGATGACGTTCCATGAAGGGCATCATCGATCGATCCGAAGAGATGCCCGGGCGATCCAGATCGGCGGTCCGGATCACCAACCGGTTTACATTCTGGCCAAAGAAGACCGGCGCGTGAAAGGCCTGGTCGTAGATCTTGCGAACGCTGGAGAAGCCGGGGTGCTCGAAGTGAACCTCCAGCGGAGCCCATTGGTCACCGAGGAAGTTACGTATCAAGCTGCAGATGGAGGCCAGGGAGTACTCCGCGTCCTGGCGGCGAGGGCGGATGGAGGTATCGCCGATCTGGTAGATGTAGTCAGCGGTGTTGTCGGCGGTAATCAATTCGACGCGGGTCTCACTCTGCCAGACGCTGACATAAGACGATAACTGTTGCAGCGCCCTGTGGAGATCGACCGAGGCCTGGAAGATGAAGCCCAGCGGGCCGAGTAACTCGGGCCGGAAGGCCTGGCCCAGCCTTAGACCCAGGAAGGGATCGCTCAGCAGAAGCGCGGCCTGCTCGAAGAGGGCTACGTATTTGCCCAGGGGGATCAACTGATAAGGGTCGATCGGGGCCTGAGGCAAGGCATGACAGCGCAACAGAGTTGCGGAGTCGAGGCCCTGCGCACGGATGGCATTGAGGATTGGTTCCAACAGATTGGCCCGGATCATTGGCGGCGTAGACAGCTGCATATTCGATCACCTTGCCGGTTGCTGGAGAAGAGGACGCCCTGGCTGCCTCGGGAGGCAGTGCACAGGATAAGGATGTAAAGGGTCTGATCGACAGGGACCGTTGGCGTAAGTTATCAACAAAGTGGCGTCGATAGCAATGACAAAAATCGACCTCCGGGCCAGTATGAGACATGGCAGGGTTTCCGCCTGAACTCCAGAAAAATGCCATCGGCATGTGGCAGATCGTGTTTTTTGTGATCGCCGCCGCTGCGCCTTTGACCGGCATGCTGGGGATCATTCCTGTGGATATCCAGCTGGGCAACGGCGCCGGGGTCCCGGGCGCGTTCGTGATCGCAGGTGTGATTCTATTGATCTTCAGCGTCGGCTATGCGGCGATGAGCAGGCACGTGGTGAACGCGGGCGCGTTCTATGCCTACCTGGCGCAGGGACTCAGCCCCCACCTCGGCGTTGGGGGAGCCTTCGTGGCCGTGGTTTCCTACACCACGATGCAGGTGGGCGTCTATGCGCTGTTTGGATTTTTTTCGACCGTCATTCTCAATCCGCTGCTTAATTTGCACTTGCCGTGGTACGCATATAGCGCGGTAGTGATCGCTCTGGTGCAGTTTCTGGGAATGCGGAAGCTGGAGCTCAGTGGATGGGTTCTGGGCCTGTTCATCAGCCTGGAGATGGGCATCCTGCTGGCTTTGAGTCTCTCTATTGTCTGGCACGGCGGCGGACCGCAGGGATTTAATCTACGGCCCTTCGCCCCGCAGGAGGTATCAGGAGGGCATCCGGGCATTGCGATCATGTTTGCCCTGGCTTCGTTCGTTGGTTTCGAGGCCACAGCGATCTACGGGGAAGAAAGCAGGAACCCAACGCGCACGGTTCCTCTGGCGACTTATGCCGCGGTTTCTATCATCATGGTGTTCTTTGCATTTACTACCTGGGCCATTATCAGCTCGTATGGCGTGGACCATGTGGTCGCAGCCGCCGTCGCCGACCCGGGCAACTTCTGGTTTGCCAAGAGCGATGAGTATCTGGGCCGTGGCGGAACGGGGATTATGCGGGCGCTACTGCTGAGCAGTATCTTCGCTTGCCTGCTGGCCTTTCATAACACCATCACGCGCTACCTGTATGCGCTGGGGCGCGCAGGGTTGTTGTGGAGATTTCTGGCCGGGATTCACCCACGATTTCGGTCTCCTTACAAAGCCAGTTATGTGCAGACGGGGTGCGCGGTGGCGGGAGTGCTGGGCTCGGTGATGACCGGGGCCGATCCGCTGACGGTGGTGTTCAGCTGGACTTCTGCCTTTGCCACCATCGGGATCGTTGGGCTGCAGTTCCTGGTCAGCGCGGCGGTGATGGTTTTTTTTCGGCGTAATGGGATGGATCAACGGGTTTGGAACACGATCGTGGCTCCGGTGATGGGGATGGTTGGGTTGGGCTATGCACTGTATCTGCTGATTGCGAATTTGCCGGCGCTGAGCGGGAGTAACGATGGGTTCGTGCGCAGCTTTCCATGGATCATGCTGGCTGTGATGCTGCTAGGCATAGGGGTTTCGCTCGGGATGTCGTGGCGAGGTTCACGGATGAGTAGACGGCTGACTGAGGCTTTGGAGGAGGGTTAAGCTTCCCTCAGCGGCTAAAGCCGCAAATCATCTGTGGGTTTATGGACGGCCTGAAGGCCGTCCCCTTCAACTTTGGTGATTGGGACAGGATAGGAATACGGAGGATGGTTATGAGTGTTGCGGCTTTTACCCCGGTCGTCGGGTCGTCGTCGATGCCAGTGGGAAGTAATGCACATCCGCTGGACCCGTTGAGTGCGGAGGAGATCCAGAAGGCTTGCGAACTGCTTACGACGAAAAAGCAGTTGGGCGCGGAGTGCCGCTTCGCCATGGTCCATTTGCATGAACCACCCAAAGCAGAAGTACTCGCCTACCAGCCTGGTGAGGCGATGGAGCGGTCCGCGTTCTTGATGGTCTTCCGTGCTATGACCGGAGAGACGCACGAGGCAGTGGTGAACCTTTCGCGTGGGACTCTGGTTTCATGGGTGCAGCATCACACCGAGGTCGCTCCGTATGGACAGCCTCCAGTCTTGGTTGAGGACTTTATCAACTGCGACCTGATCGTCAAGGCGGATGAAGGATGGCGCAACGCGCTCAAACGGCGCGGCCTGACGGATGAAGATATCAAGCTGGTGCAGGTGGATCCTTTTTCTGCCGGCAACTTTGGCTTTCCCCTGGAGGCGGGTAAGCGCGTAGTGCGCGCGGTAAGCTACTATCGCGCCAACCGGCTCGACAACGCATACTCACACCCCATCGAAGGCGTGGTGGCGGTGGTGGACCTGATCGCCAAGCGGGTGCTGCAACTGGTGGACGATGAGGTGGTGGTTCCGGTTCCCAAGAAGAAACATAACTACGATCCTGAGTCTCTAGGCAAACCACGCGAGGATCTAAAGCCGCTGCATATCTCGCAGCCCGAAGGGCCTAGTTTTTCTGTCAATGGATGGGAGGTGAAGTGGCAGAAATGGAGCTTCCGGGTGGGGTTTACCTCGCGTGAAGGACTGGTGCTGCATCAGCTGGCCTTTGAGGACGAAACCGGAGTGCGCCCGCTGGTTTACCGGGCCAGCGTCACCGAAATGGTGGTTCCCTATGGCGATGCAACCACCAGCCATTTTTGGAAGAATGCCTTCGATTGCGGTGAGTATGGACTGGGCAAGCTGGCTAACTCTCTCGAGCTGGGCTGCGACTGCCTGGGGTTGATCCACTACTTTGATATTCCCATGGTGGAGGACCAGGGAGCGGTCTCGGTGATGAAGAACGCCGTCTGTATGCACGAGGAAGACTACGGCATTCTTTGGAAGCACTTTGACTTCCGCACCGGGCTGCACCAGGTACGCCGCTCGCGAAGACTGGTGATCAGCTTTTTCGCGACCGTGGGTAATTATGACTACGGCTTCTATTGGTATCTATATCAGGATGGAACCATCCAGCTGGAGGTGAAACTTACCGGGATTATCCAGACCGCGGCGATCGCTCCCGGCGCGGATTATCCGTACGGCGGGATGGTGGCGGAGGGGCTGGGTGGACCCAACCACCAGCATTTTTTCTGCGCCCGGCTGCACATGATGGTCGACGGCGAAGGCAATAGCGTGACCGAGCATGAATATCACCCGCGGCCCTGGGGCAACGACAACCCTTACGGAAATGCGTTCGATGTGACAGCGAGGACGTTGAGCCGGGAGCTGGACGCCTGCCGCGAGGCCGACGGGCGGACGGGACGGTTCTGGAAGGTCATCAATCCCAATCGTCGCAATGTGGTGGGCAAACATCCGGGCTACAAGTTGGTGGCGCAACCGAGCCCCGTGCTGCTGGCCCAGCCGGGGAGCAGCATCGACCGCCGCGGAGGCTTCGCCTGCAAACACCTTTGGGTCACGCGCTACGCCGAAGACGAACGCTATGCCACCGGGAATTATCCCAACCAGCACGCCGGCGGCGACGGCTTACCCAAGTACGTGCAGCAAAACCGGTCGATCGAGAATGAAGATATCGTGGTTTGGCATAGCTTCGGTCACAGCCATGTCTGCAAGCCCGAGGACTTTCCCGTCATGCCTGTGGAATACGCGGGCTTTATGTTGAAACCGAATAACTTTTTTAGCGCCAATCCGGCGATGGATTTGCCGGGGGAACGAAACGGGCATAGCGTACGGCACGGAGAAGCGGCGACGTCCTGCTGTGGCGGGTAAGTGGAGGTGAATAAACGTTGACTTTGCTTGCCTGCTTCGCTATCTTTGGTTAATTCTCGCGATAGCCCTGTCGCTAACTCGCTGTTCCAGTGATGGAACGTCTAGTAATGGAACATGCCGGACTTACCCTCGCGCAACGTGCCCGCGTGGGCCCGGTATAACTCGAGTCATCAGGCTCCCAGTCTCACCTCGGCCCGTTGTCTGAAGTCTGTTTCAGCTCAGGTCCTATCTGTTTATCGCTCCTTCCGGCGAGAAGGACGTAGTGTTTCTAAGGGAAGCGGTCCCCTGCCCCTTGTTCCTGGAGGTTATCCCGAAGTGTCTTTTTATAGATCCTTTGTTCGCTCTTCGACTTTTGCGTGCGTTACCGGACTCCTCTTCTCGCTCTCCGCCGCCGCCCTGGCACCCGCTGTTTACCATCCTCTCGATGCGTTAACCCCGGCGGAATATTGGGTGGTCTATAAGACGCTGCGCGATGCCGGCCACACTGAAGAGAAGACCATCTTTAGCAGCGTGCTGTTGCACGAGCCGGACAAGCAATATGTTCTGGCCTGGACTCCGGGCTCGCCCATAGAACGCAAGGCGGACGTGGTGCTGTATGACAAGGGCCACTCCTATGCGGCGCTGGTTAATATCTCGACGGCCAAGGTGGAATCGTTCGAAGAGCTGAAGGGCATGCAAGCGCCTTTCACCGACACCGAGGAGCAGGCTGTGAACGAGGCTATTAAACACGATCCGAGGATCGTGGAAGCGCTGAAGAAGCGCAACATCACGGACCTGAACCTGGTGACCTGTTATGCGACGCCGGGAGGCTACATCGCCCTGCCGGAGCAGGATGGCCGCAGGATTGGTTGGGGAGGTTGTGAGTACAACATCGACGCCGAGAATGGATCGGAGGACCGCGAGGTCGGGGGTATATTCTTCACCGTCGACATGGTGAGCAAGAAAGTCACGCGGGTTACCGATTACGGCGTTACGCCGATGCCGCCGGTCAGCGAAGTCTACGACTCCACTGGCGGCCCGCCGGCCGCTGGGACTAAACCCATCGTTGTGTCACAGCCGGAGGGCCCGAGCTTCTCCATCAAGGATGGAGAAGTGAGCTGGCAGAACTGGCACTTCCGCTTTCGTCTCGACCCGCGGAGCGGTCCGGTGGTCAACATGGCGTCCCTCGATTACCAGGGGAAGCGGCGGTCAGTGTTGTATGAGGGATCGCTTTCGGAGATGTATGTGCCTTATATGGATCCGGAGGAGACGTGGAACTCGCACGTTTTCCTGGATGCGGGCGAGTACTTCATGAACACCGGCCTGGGCATTCCGAAGCCGTTGCAGAAGGGCGTGGATTGTCCGGACTACGCTACGTTTTTCAGCGCCACCTTTTTCCACGATAACGGAACTCCCTTTGTGCGCCCGCAATTGGCGTGCATGTTCGAACGCACGCTGGGCGACCCGGCGTGGCGGCACTGGGAGGGCATCGGTGGGCCAGAGTCGATCGCGGGCAGGCCCGGGCGGGAGCTGGTGTTTCGCAGCATCGCGGTGGTGGGCAACTACGATTACATCCTCGACTGGAGGTTTGAACAAGAGGGTGCGATCACGGTCGCTGTGGGCGCTACCGGTGAGCTGGAAGTAAAGCCGGTGAAGGACAAGATGGACATGATGGGCAAAGATCCGGAGGGCAATCCGGTGGAGTTCGGTCACCTGGTGGCGGCGAATACCGATGGCGTCGATCATGACCACTTCTTCTCCTTCCGGCTGGATCTGGATGTGGACGGACCGAAGAATAACTTCGAAGTGGACAAGCTGGTGCAGTACAAGCTGCCGGCCAGCAGCGCGCGGAAAACGATTTGGGCAATGGCGCCCAAGTGCATCGACAACGAGAGCCAGGCGATGCAGGACATCAGCATGCAGCACCCGGCGATGTGGAGATTTACGAATCCGGCGGTGAAGAACGAGTTGGGGTACCCTACCAGCTTCGAGATCATGCCCGGATTGACCGGGGTTTCGCTGCTCTCGCTGGATGACTGGCCACAGAAGCGCGCCGGTTTCTCCGACCACCAACTTTGGGTAACTCCCTACGACGCGAAGGAGCGATATGCGGCCGGGGTGTATGTGTCGGGGAGCAAGGGCACCGATGGGCTGCCGGTGTGGGTGAAGCAAAACCGGAACATCATGAATACGGATATCGTGGCCTGGTACACGATGGCGTTTCATCATGTGCCCCGGCCCGAGGATTGGCCACAGATGCCGACGATGTGGCATGACTTTACCCTGCGGCCTTTTGACTTTTACTCCAAGAGTCCTTTGATGGACTTACCGATGCAGCCTTAGGAGTTTCGAGGAGAGGATCGTGGTGTCTCACATCTCGCAAAAGAAGCGAGATGTGGGGTGCTCGTAGTGTATCTACTTGGGAAAGAGACAGCGACGGTTACATAAATTCCGGAGGTGAGCTATGGCTGGTTCCAATGTTTGCAAGCGGGTGATGGTGGCCCTGCTGGCTTGCGTCATGTCGTCGAGCATATCTGCGGTCGCCCAATCCACATTTGGATCGATCGTCGGCACGGTGAAGGACCAATCGGGTTCGGTGGTGCCCGGGGCTATCGTAACCCTGGTGAACAAGGGTAGTTCCGCGAAACACTCGGCAACGAGCAGTGCGTCCGGAAATTATGAGTTTCTTAACCTCGACGCCGGTACCTACGAGGTGAGCATTCAGGCCAGCGGATTCAAAGACCAAGTTTTTTCGAACCTGGTACTGCAAGCCCGCGATACGCAGCGGATCGACGCCAACCTCGCTATCGGAGCAGAGTCGCAGACGATCGAAGTGCAGGCTGCAGGCGACGTGATCACTACCGACCAGTCGAGCCTCGCTACCACCAAGACCGGCCATGAACTGGTTGATTTGCCGGTGGCGGTCTACTCCAGGTCGAATGGCTCGACCAGCCCGATATTGACCCTGAGCACGGAACCCGGGGTACAGGTAGACGATAACGCAAACCTGGTGGTTGCGGGCACGACGCCGGCTCTGATGTCGTATACCATCGATGGCATCAGCAGCGTCAACGTAGAGTTCAGCGGCCCGATTAACGAACTTTTTCCATCCTTTAATTCCATCTCTGAGATCCGGGTCAGCGAGACCAACAACAACGCAGAATATAGCGGCGTCGCGGACGTGACCACCACGTCCCGAGCGGGCACCAATGACTACCACGGCGGCGTATTCGAGAACCTGGAGAACACGGCGCTGACCGCAGGCAATCCGTTCACCGGCAAGCCGTCGCTGCACATGAATAACTTTGGCGGCTTTGGCGGTGGTCCGATCAGAATTCCCCATCTGTACAACGGGCTCGATAAGACGTTTTTCTTCGGCAGTTATGAGGGTCTGCGACTTCCGCGTCAGTTTCCGCTGGTGGAAAGCTTCCCCAGCATGGATATGCGGAATGGGAACTTGTACAGCTATCTGTCGTCGGTCCAGGGAACTTCCACGCCATCGATCAACAATTACGATGGCAGCGCGATTCCCTGCACTCCTTCCAGCTGCTCGGTCCCTGTATCCCCGGTTGCGGCCAATGTGATCAAGTACCTGATGCCGGTTCCCAACAGCGGCGGCGCCGACTCGTACCAGAACAACTATTCGGTGAACTTCCCAGCGCCGATTTCAAGCAACCAGTTCGACGTGCGCATCGACCAGAACATTACTTCGAAACAGTCCATTTATGGGCGTTACACCTTCAAGAACCGCTCGGTGACCACGGCACCCACGGTCAACTGTGCCGGCTTCTGCGACACCAGCCTTTCGCCATTGCTGGGCGGCATCCTGCAGCCGGAGCAGGACCGCGGCTTCACGTTGGCTTACAACTACACCATCAGTTCCAACCTGATCAACGAGTTTCGCGGAGGCTTCAACGCCATCCGGGATCAGTTGAATGCAAACGTAGACTCGAACACCTTGATCAACCAGATAGGAATTACCGGCATTCCTGATATAGCCCCGGTGCCCACGGTTCCGGACGTGGAGATTGTGGGATTGCAACGGACCGGCGGTCTGAACACGACCAAGCAGCAAAGCAAGGTGATCCAGTTGCTGGACGATCTAACCTGGGTTGAAGGGAAACATACCTTCAAGTTCGGCGGAGATGTTCGCCGGCTGACCGACCATGACGAGAACGTGTTCGGCAACTACCGGGCCGGGCAGTACGTCTTCAACGGCACCAGCACGGTAGGAACAACGATTGGCGATCCCTATACCCAATTTTTGATGGGTTACCCGGATAACGTCACCCTGGCGCAGGTGACGAACCCGGCGATGAACGGCCTGGGCTATTCCTACGCCGTGTTTGCCCAGGACGATTGGAAGATTTCACCTTATTTGACCATCAACGCGGGTCTCCGCTACGAATTGCACCCTCCGTTGAAGGATACCCACTACAACACGGCGGCGTTTTTGCCCGACTACAACGAGAACGGAATTCATGGTGGAGTGGCAGTGCCGAATGCGCAGGGACTCTCGTTTACGAACCCGGGTTTCGCGGCTTCGATTGCGCCTACTCCTATCCTTACCGCGGCGCAGGCCGGCCTGCCGATCAAATTGCGCTACACCGACAGAACCGACTTTGGGCCGCGGATTGGCTTCGCCTGGCGGCCAGGTAAGAACGACCGGAATGTGATCCGCGGGGGATGGGGAAGATTTATTGAGTCGCCGCTGGGGTTCTCCCTGGTTTCGGGATGGGCGGTGAGCGCGAGCTTCGTTCCCTTGTATACGCAGGATTACGGGTCGAACGGTGCACCCCTGCTTAGCTTTCCTTCTCCCTTCCCGACAAACCTGGACCAGGTGGGAACGGCGAGCTTCGAATATGCGTTTCCGATCCACTACCGGGACCCCACGGTACAGCAATGGAACGCGACCTACGAGCACGACCTGGGGCACGATATCGGGATGCGGCTGTCGTATACGGGAAGCCACGGGAGCGACCTGGAGAACTTTAACGATCTGAACCAGGTGCCAGCTAACACCGGCACTCCGGCGCCGTTGGTGTATCCGATCTGGGGCATTATCCAAAGCGTGGTCAACCAAGCCATCAGCAACTACAACAGCTACACCGGTGTACTGGAGAAGCGGATGTCCCATGGGCTGCAGTTCCAGACCAGCTACGTGCTCACCAGGGATCTCTCGGACGCAGGGGGCGCGGTGCCTACTCAATTTGCGCCGGCAGGAGGCAACTGGGTTTCAGACAAGAACAATCCCCGCCTGGACTATGGCAACGTGATGTTTGATCGCCGCCATCGTTCGCTGACCACCGCCCTCTACCAGCTTCCGTTTGGCCGGGGACAGACGTTCCTGTCCGGCAGCGGGCGCCTGCTGGATGCAGCGGTCGGTGGGTGGCAGTTGGGCGGCGTGCTGGTGTTCCAGACCGGAGCATTCCTTACGGTTGGCCAAACGTCGGTCGACTCCGCGAACACCGGGATCCTGAATACGCTGGGGGCGGCGCGAGCCGATGTGGTTCCCGGGGTTAATCCTCGCGCGACGCGCGGACTGACGAGCCCCTACGGACCTGTATGGCTTAATCCGGCTGCGTTCACACTGCCGCCGGTGAATGCCGGGCGGTTCGGAACTTCTTCGGTGGGGAACGTGGAAGGCCCAGGCACCGAGGCGGTTTCTCTTTCGCTGATCAAGTCGATTAAGATTACGGAACAGTTACAGTTTCAATTCGGAGCACAGGCTGCCAATGCGCTGAATCATCGGAACTATGACGTGCCGAATCAGTATGTGGATGCTTCCGCGTTTGGAACGATTTCCAATTTGCAGAGTGCGGAAGGCGCCGGGCCACGGAACGTGGAGATTACGGGGCGCATCAGCTTTTAAAAACGGGGTTCAGGAAGAAAGGGAGGGGCTGGTTCAGCCTCTCCCTTTCCTGTTTGACGGGAGACCGTCCCTCAGCGGCTAAAGCCGCACCTGTTTGCAATAGTTTGCGTACGACCTAAAGGCCGTACCCTTCAAAAACATTGGGTTTCTCGGAGCCTGTTTAGCCCGTACAGTACAGCTATAGCATTGCCAGCGCTAAAGCGCATGGTCGAGTCGAGACTGTCTCTCGGAGCGCTGAAGCGCTCCTTCCCCCGCATAAATGCGGGGGCTTCCACCACGAATCCTGAAGTTTGCAGTTCTCACGCACACCCTGAAGGCCGTCCGGTTCAGAGGCCGGATATTTGGGTTAGGGGTGGTGCGGGCGGTGACGGTAGCTGCTTGCCGCGCAAGAGAGAACGCACCCAGCCGATCTTGGCTCCTACACGCTCGGAGGCAAACATCAGGTCGCCCGCCGTCAAGCCGGGCAGAACGCGGTGGTGGCCTACGGCCGCCAGCGCCACGGAGGCGACACAGCCGCATTGCGTACAGTCAGGATTGCCTCCGAATTGACAGGGCCCAATGCGGGTTTCCAGGTCGGCGGAGAGTGAAAGCGTGGTGCGGGCGAAGATACACTCTTCCGGCGATTGCGGCGGGTGACGAAGCTCCTCGATCATCTGCCGGTTCATCTGGAATTTCGGATAAAGAGGACAGAGACACTCCAGCTCGTCAAGCACCAGACGGCGCATCGAGGGGGAGAGAATCTCCGGACCTTCGGCTCCCTGCTGGGGGGTAAACAGACTGACCCAGATCCGCTTTACTTCCGGGCGGGCACTCCAAAAGCGGAGAAACTCTTCCAGGTATCCGGGACGGCCGGCAATCTGGCCGGTGACGGTGCAGTGAATGGTCACGAAACTGTCGCTGATCGATTTTAGAATTCGTTCGTAGGTGGCCGGTTTGCGACGCTCGTCATGCTCCGGCTGCAGCCCGTCGATGGAAACAACCAGGCTGAGCTTGGAGAGCGAATTCCACGCCTTGGGCAGGGGCCGGAAGGCACTGGTCACAAGCTGCACGTGGATCCCCCGCTGCTCGAGCTGGGGCAGCAGCACCTCCAGCTCGCGGTAGCGAACCAGGGGGTCGCCGCCAACCAGGGAGAGATGGATAGGGCGCTCCCGATCGACGATCGCGAGCAGCCTGCGGACCAGGTCGTCCCCTTTGTAATCAGACAATTGGCGGAGAGTCACGCCGCCGGCCCCCAAATGCTCAGGCTCGTAGGCATAGCAGCCGGGGCAGCGGAGGGGGCACTCACGGGTGATCTCGATGGAAAGGCTTGGCTTTTGGCCGTAGAGAATGCTGGCCCAGGCGTTCAGCACTTCTGACTTCTTCATGCAGGATCCTCGGGGGAAATGGAAGCTGTCATTTACATGATATTGAAGAAAGGCTGGCTCGAAGAGGGGGTCAATGGGAATTCCCACAATAAGTGACTAAAAGGACCACAGCGTCATTTAGTGCTATCGTTGGAATGGTTTTGGGCGTCTAATTAGACCACGGGTTCCTCTTAATCCCGGTCGTCGGAGTCGTGCTTCCGGCTCCCGCGGGGCTTCCTCTCCGCGAAATATACTCGGAAAAGTTCACGAAGCATTGGTGGAGGAGAATGCCTACTCCTGTTTAGGCCTGTCTGGAGAGAACGATGGGGCTCAGGTCCACTCCGACGCTTACGGTTCGCCTACTCAAGCAGCGGCGAGACGAATTGCTTGGAGAGCTTCGCGTCCTAGCCCCGGATCTGGTGCAAAAGCTGGAGCAAACGCTGGAAGCACTGAAGGAACAGAGGCCGGAACGCGGCGAGTATGACGGACTCGACCGTCCCGCAGTGATACGCAAATACCTGTTGAAAGTTGGACGGCCCGCGGAGCTGCGCGAGATTCGCGATGCGGTGGAGGCGCCGGCCAGCCGCTTCGATGGAAGATCGATCTGGGACGGCGGGAAAAGAGAAGTGGAGCAGGGCCGGCTGCTGAATGTAGCCGATGAAAGCAAAGGCGAGGATTGGGTGCTTTCCCTGCCCGAATGGGGGCAGGGCTCCTAGAGCAGTTTCGCAATCACTGTGGTCTGATAAAGATCGCGAGGAGTGGTTTTCCTTGGGAGAAAACCACGACAAGGCCTGTCGCTCCCCGGATTTCCTGCGGCGCAGCACTGGCCGAGAACAATTATGTGGGACTTTCTTCACGGAAAGTCGCATGGAGTTCCGCGGTTCCACCAACCTCTACAGGAAATCCGGGTTCGGTCCACACCAATTGCGAAACTGCTCCTAGCCTGGAGGATCCTGCACGCTGGGTGGCGCCGAGTGCTGCCTGCGATAGCGGATAACGAATAATCGGATAGTGAGAGCCAACCCTCCGCCGATGATGGTGCTGACCGCGCGATGGTAAGCGACCTCCTTTCCGGGAAGACTGTTGAGCGCCAGAAGACAGACAATATAAGCCGTTAAACACAGGGTAAAGAGACCGTAGTTCACGTTGTTGAGCGAGTAAGAGAGCCAGGCGAAGAGCAGGGTCAACGAGACCAAGGTGGGCGGGGCGGGCTCAAGATGGGCCAGTGAGAAGCTGGCCAGCATTGCCCCGGCAAGGGTGCCGACGGTCCGGGCGATGGCCCTATTCACCGTGTCGCTCAGCCCGGGCCTAAGCACCAGCAAAGCCGTCATGGGTATCCAGTATCCGTTGGCGAAACCGAAGTAGCGGTAGATTTCTGTACTGACCCCGAGAGTGATAGCAAGGCGAATCGCATAGGGCACGGCACTGGGTGCGCCCTTCCCTTTGACGAGCGCGCGTGCGGCCTGCTCCACAGAGGCACGCAGCGCCTGGTGTTCGGTCCGAAGATACCGCGCGACCGACAGCAGGTCTGTACGCAACTGCTGCAAGAGGCGGAGCAAAATGCTGGAGGTAACGATCTGTAAGACGCCCCCAGCCATCACCAGTCCGGCACGGGCCACTGCGGCCCGGGGGGAAAAGGGAAAAGCGGAAGCGACAAGGAGAAAGACGATGGACTGCTGCCCTACCCAACTGACGCCGGCCTGGCGCAAGGAAAGCATTCCATAGACGAAGGCCGCCCCCGCGGCGATGAGTACGAGGATGAAATTGGTGTGGCCAGCCACCATGCCGATGAAGGTGGCGGTACTAATGCCCAGCGACGCCAGGATCATGGGAAGGAATTGAGACTCATCAATATGCTGCTTGGCGCCAAAGCCGACGGTAAAGGCACCACCGGCGGCAATCAAGCTGGCGCCCGGCCGGCCCAGCCAGAGACCCAGCCCGAGGCAGATGGCCAGGGGAAGAACAAAGATGAGGTCAGCGCGAAAGGATTGCGCTCCCCAATCGAAGAGGTAGCTGTCGGCGAAGAATGGGCCGGCGGGCACAGGGGAGGCTGCTGACATTTTCTCTTTTCTAAAATACACGCTGCCCAGTTGCCGGGGGGTGGGAACGTCGATAGGATACAGGGGCGGAGACCCGGATTTCCTGTAAAGCGGGGGACTGAGCTTCGCCCAGACAGTGACGTAGGGAACATGGTTCTGGGTGAAGATATAGGTGCTGGAGATGGCGGCAAGCTACGGCCCGAAACCGACATTGGTGCTTTTCAAGCCCGTTGTAAAGCGTGGGTCTGAGGTAGCGGACAGTTCAGTGATGACGTCTGCAGAAGAGTGCAGCGATCTCGATGAGGAGACTGCAAGGAATCGCACCTCGGGCCGCACTCTCCAGCTACAAGGAGGCGACGATGGGAAAGCGAGGAGAGAAGCGAGAACGCCGCTCAGCGATTCTGGAGCCCGATGCAGCTGGAATCGATATTGGAGCGGAGGAGATTTACGTAGCCGTTCCACCCGACCGTGATGAGCAAGCAACGCGCAGGTTCAGCAGCTTCACCTGCGATCTTTACGCCCTGGCCGAGTGGCTGGAGTCTTGTCGCATCCGGACGGTAGCGATGGAGTCCACCGGGGTGTACTGGATCCCACTGTTTCAGATTCTGGAAGAGCGTGGCTTCAAGGTCTATCTGGTCAACGCGCATTCGCTGAAGAGCGTCCCCGGCCGCAAGAGTGATGTCTCCGACTGTGAGTGGATTCAGTATCTGCACTCGGTAGGATTGCTGAAGGCCAGCTTCCGCCCAGCGGAAGACATCTGTGCGGTGCGTACTCTCTGGCGACACCGCAGCAGCCTGCTGCAGATGGCCGCCGAACATACGCAGCACATACAGAAGTCTCTCAGCCTGATGAACCTGCAGATCCATCATGTGTTGAGCGACATCACGGGTGCCAGTGGGCTGGCCATCCTGGATGCGATCCTCGCAGGCAACCGTGATCCCGTGTGCCTGGCGCATCTCTGTAACATTCGGGTGAAGAGCCCGCGCGAGACAGTCGCGCAGGCACTGGTGGGAGACTACCGGCCTGAGCACCTGTTCACCTTGAAGCAGTCGCTGGACGGCTATCGCTACTACCAGAAGCTCATCGCCGAACTGGATAATGAGATAGCACGGCTTATGCACACTTTGCCCAACGCCACGGAGCATCCTTCCCCGATACCAAAGCGCACCAAACGTACGGCCTATCAGCGGATGGGAAATGATCCTTCATTCGACCTTCGCAGCGAACTGTACCGCATCGCTGGCGTCGATCTCACCGATGTCCCGGGAATGAGTGCCATCGCCGCACAAGTGGTCCTCACCGAGGTCGGACCCGATGTCAGTCGATTCCGCAATGCCTCCGCTTTTGCCTCCTGGCTGGGGCTCTGTCCGGATAAACGAATCAGCGGCGGTAAAGTGCTCTCCACCAAGACACGGAAGGTAAAGAACCGAGTAGCCATCGTGCTCCGGCTCGGTGCCAAATCGCTCTCCCGTGCCAAGGACTACTTCGGTGCGTTTTTCCGCAGAATGCGAGCCAGGCTCGGTAATGCGCAGGCCATTACCGCAACCGCGCATAAGCTCGCACGCATCGTCTACCACCTCTTAAACAGCAAAGAACCCTACACGGAGACAGTCTTCCACCGCTGCGATGAACAAGAAAAACAGCGAGCCGAGATGCGCCTCCGCAAACAGGCCGCACAACTCGGCTTCCAACTCCTACCCATCTCAACAAACTCAGCAACTTAGTAAATTAGTTCCTGAGGAGATTGGTTCGATCAATGGACCTCACGCGGTGCGGGCGATGCCCCGTACAGGAAATCCGTGGAGGATGATGACGCATGCCAAGGTGGGTAGGTTTCAGTTTTCTCATTCTATTGGCCGCCATGCCGGGCACGAACAGGCCAGCGGTGGCGCAGGGCCGGTTGAGTGACAAAGACCTGCAGCGACTGATGCAGAATCTGAAAGATGACGCGCAACCTTTTCGGCAGAGCTTCGCCAATGCCCTGAAGAAGAGTACGATTCGCAAGACCAGCCAGGAAAAGGATGCACGGGCATTGGCGGATACATTCGCGAAACAGGCAAATGGTGCGCTCGAGACATTCAAGCACGACCAGAAGGCGGAGCAGGCGGTGACCGCACTGGTGAATACCGCGGCGCAGATCGATCCGCTGGTATATAGCCTGCAACTGAATCCGCAAACCACTTCACAATGGGAGAGGCTGCGGACAGAACTGCATCAGATCGCCCAGGCGTTCGGCGTGACGGAACCCTACTTTGCGCCGCAATCCGGCGGCGCGGCGGCGGCTCCGAGCTCCACCGGGACTTGTCTCAATGCTGTCGGTATCGAACGATCGCGGCAGCTGGTAAATGAGTGCCTGCAGGTTTCACCCGCGACTCACCCGCCGTGCAATGCACAGAATGCGTGCTCGCTGATTGTGGACGAGATCAAACGCGGTTGTGCGCTCGTTGGGCAGGGTGCGCCTGGGTTCTGCGCGGAGTACCGGTAGGATTCTCAGATTTCTCTGGGGAAGACAAAGTCGGGATGATGTTTATTTTGGGGACCCATGATCATCCGGAACGAGCGCGAGGGCTTTGGGCAGGCTTAGGAGGTTAGCGAAGAGGCGGTAGGCTCCTGGAATGCCCTCGGGCAGCTGACGGTACAAAGCATAGGCGACATAGACATACGCGCCCTTGCCGTAACGGGCGTACAGCAGACCACCTTTCTGTTCGTCCTGGCCGGGGTCGTGGGTCTCCGTCAATGCCTGATAATGCGGGTCCCAGGAGTGCATGAAGGAATGACCGCGCTCCTCAACCCAGCCCTGAAAGTCCTCAGAGGTGATGCGGTTGGGCCAGGCGAGTAACGGACTCTCCGGCTGCAGTATCTGGACCGGCCCGGCCTCGTCCACTACCTTTTCCGGATCCCCGGTCAGACTGATGGGATAAGGGCCGTAATTGTGGTCATATTCCCGGCTGTTGTACTGGACGATGAGCACGCCGCCCCGCTTCACATAGTCCAGCAGGCGGCCGTTGGACGCGGCTAACTCCGGACGAGCGGCGTAGGCCCGGATGCCCAGCACGATGACGTCGTAGGCCGACAGATCGCCGGTGTTAATGTCCGCCGGCTGCAGCAGGTGTACCGCTACTCCCATGCTTTCGAGGGATTGGGGAACCTCGTCGCCCGTGCCCATGACATAGGCCGCCTTGAGGCCAGGAGCCAGCTTTACATCCACTCCCACCATTTTGTAGGGGCCGGGCTGGTAGTAATTGTACGGACGCAGCCCGGGGTAGCCGACGGTCTCGTAGCCCTGTGCGTACGGATGCCCCTGATACTCGGCAATCGAGGCGATGGGATAGCTGGCGGCGGTGAGGTTGCGCGGAGTGACGGCAAAACTGAGGATTTGCTCGTCGCCTTCCTTATGCGCAGTGAAAGCCGCCGATTGCGGGGAGGACTGCCAGCCCGGGGGCAGGTCCAGATGCACCTCGGCGGGGGCCGACGCTTTCACATTGCAGCGCACACGAACATTCACGACCGCGGTTTTTTGCTCACCAAGAGGGATGATGCCCGCGGTGGCCGTTGCGGCCACAGAGATCGCGGGCACGATCAGCAGCGGCTCGTAGACACCGCCGCGGCCAACCACATGCTGAACCGTTTGCACCGCCTGGCCAGAACGGACGCTTACCCCATCGACGGTGAATTCGAGCCACGCCTCTAAAGGATACGAAGGCAGAGGCTGGTCCAGGCAGGCCACGCTGTCAAGGTCGTAATAAGGCTGTTCGACATCTTTGCGATGGAAGCACGCTTTAGTCACGCCGGCGTCGATGGGAACGGTGACGCGGAAGTCCGCGGTCTGGCGCTGGTTGGCCTCCAGGGCGCCATACAGTGGTGTGGTGGTGACCACGGTCTTGCCGTCTTCGGTGCGAGCCAGGGAGGCGATGTGCCAGTCACCCGTGCCTTTACCCTTCGGGGGATCGCAGGGAAACGTTTTGGATCTGAATGGCAGCCGAACTGGGATTCGTGAGGTAGGCGGTGACGCCGAAGGATTGTCCGGGAACGGCGGTGGTGAAGGTGTCCTGCGCATCCGTCGCGAAGCCGGAGCGGCCGCGATCGGGGGATGCGGGAGATACGACCGCTGTGAGCGAGACGCCGAGCGCCTCGACGATGGCGCTGTTGAATTGCGCCTCCTTCACCGCGAGCTCGTGGTTGATGTTGTATTTTTCTTCGAGGGAGAGATTGGAGGCTGTGACCTTTTGCATCAGTAGCTGTGTTTGTTTTAGACCGGCGGCGAGCAACGGGACCAGTTTCGCCGGCTGCGACGGGGAGAAGGTACGGGTGGCCTGGTCAACGGTTGCGGCGATCTGATGCAAGCCGGTGGTGAGGAACAGGTGCTGGCCGGGGGCGAGAGAGGCGATGCCGGAAATGGAAGTGTCTATTCCGTCGAAGTACGAGTGCTCCTTATCGGAGGAGGTCACGCGCGATCCGTAACGATGATAGGGAACGTCAAAGCTCCCGAAAGCGGGATGCCGGTGCCGCCGTTCTGGGATTTTTGCTGGCCCAGGCCTTCTCGTGCGAGCTGGATATAAGAGCCACCGAGAGCGGGGTCATACTCACCTTCGGTAATGGTGAGGGTGGTGGTGGGCACGGCGTCGATCGATTTGCCCGCGACGTAGTCATAGAAACGTACTGGAGCCCACTTGCCGGTGGCGTAGTCATACATGCCCTTGGGGCTAATGGAGAAGGAGGGTACGCGGGCATAGACTTTGAGCGGCTTCCAGGGGAGCAGGCCGGACTTGATCTGATCGGGAAAGACGTTAGGGTCACCGGCGGCCTTGAAGGCCTCCTGGGCCATTTCTCCGGAGACCTGGTGCTGGCCATGGCCGTCGGTGATGCCTCCGACAAAGACGGCGGTGAGGACCAGGGGACGGTTGCGGCGAACGGCGCGGACCACGTCGTAGAGCACGCGGTCGTGCCCCCAGACGGAGAGCGCCTCGTCGAGGGTCTTGGAAAAGCCGAAGTCCGCGACCCGAGTGAAATATTGATCGACACCATAGCGACGGCCGGCAGCCAACAGCTCCTCTGTACGAACCAGGGCGAGCTGGTCCCATAGATCATTGGACATGATGTTTTGGCCGCCCTCGCCGCGATTGAGAGTGAGGAGAGCGACGCGCGCGCCCTGCCCACGTGACTCGTAGGTGAGCATGCCTCCGTCTTCGTCGTCGGGGTGAGCGACGATCATCATGAGACTGGCACGGGTGGCCAGTTTGCGCAGCGACTGCTGGAGGGCGGAGGCGCCGCGGTCCACACGCAGAGGCTGGTAGTCGGGTGTGGCGGCAATGGAGGTGGAGTTCGGGGTCTGGGCCGTGAGTGAGGTGGCCGCAAAGAGCAGGGCGGCGTTGAGGAGCGAGGTTAAGGGCCTGCCTGAGCGGAAATGTTTCATAGGTAGTTTGTTAGCTATAGCATATGACAGGATTGACGGCGGTTTGGATTCATCGGTTGGTTTGAACCTCGAAAGCTGAGAGCCGAGGTTCGTGAAATCACACATCTCGCAAAAGAAGCGAGATACCCCGAATTCCGGCAAGCGGCCCTGGACAAGACTGCGTGTGCGCCTTTCTTTAAGGAAAGGCGCATGAAAGCTCGCGGAACCAGTAAGCTCTACAGGAAATCGGGGGTATGGGCACCCCCTGTTCGTGGTCAGGACAGAGGGTAGAAAGCAGCACCGATTCGAGGGAAAGCATTGGATGAGCTCCTAATTTCTCCCACGTCCCACACCTTCCCTAGCTGCCGTGGCTAAGGACGCGGGGCTGGTACGGGGCATCGGGCTGCCGGGCGCGATTTCGCTGAACATGATCAATATGATCGGCGTCGGGCCGTTCGTTACCCTGCCGCTGATCGTTCTGGCAATGCACGGGCCCCAAGCCATTCTGGGCTGGGTGCTGGGCGCAGTGCTGGCAGCGTGCGACGGACTGGTGTGGGCCGAGCTGGGAGCTGCCATGCCCAAGGCCGGCGGCTCCTACGAATACTTGCGGACTATCTATGGCCCACGACGCACCGGAAGATTTCTCTCCTTCTTATATATATGGCAGCTGAGCTTTAGCGCGCCGCTTTCTATCGCATCAGGATGCGTGGGCCTGGCGCAATACGCGGGCTTCCTTTGGCCCGGCTTGCGCAAGAGTCTACTTTTCCTACCAGCTGCCTATCCCGGTTCCGTTTGTGACCACGTTGCCGCTGTCCATCCTGCTGGGACCGGGCACCCTGGTTGCCATGCTGTGCTGCGTGGTCGCCGCATTTTTGCTGTATCGCAACATACAGAGCGTGACCCGATTCTCCGGCCTGCTGTGGCTGGGCGTGATGGGCACCATGATGACCGTGATCGTGACCGGGTTGCTGCACTTTCACCCCGGCCTTGCCTTCGGGTTCCCTGCCGGGGCGTTTCAGCTGTCGGGCGAATTCTTTACCGGGCTGGGCGCCGCGCTGCTGATTGCCACCTACGACTATTGGGGCGCCTATAACATAAACTTTCTGGGCGCAGAGGTGCGCGACCCTGGACGGACCATTCCACTGGCGATTGTGTGGTCGGTAGGGCTGGTGGCGGTGCTATATCTGCTGTTGAATACGAGCGTGCTGGGCAGCATGCCGTGGCAGGAACTTGTCGGACAGGCGGGTGCAAATGCGCGACTCTCCGTAGCGGCGGTGGTGGTACAGCGGGCCTATGGTGCGGTGGCTGGACGGATCGTCGCACTGCTGGTGGTGTGGACCGCGTTCGCTTCGGTATATGCGCTTCTGCTGGGCTACTCCCGAGTGCCGTATGCCGCCGCGCTCGACGATAACTACTTCCGCATTTTTGCCCGCGTGCACCCCCGGCATCGGATTCCCAATGTTTCCCTGCTCATGCTGGCCGGGGTCTCGATGGTGTTCTGCGTGCTCCAACTCGCGGACCTGGTGGCGGCGCTGGTAGTGATCCGGATCCTGCTGCAGTTTCTGCTGCAACAGGTGGGCGTGATGGTGTTGCGCCACACGCAACCGGCGATGCAGAGGCCTTTTCGCATATGGCTCTATCCCCTGCCGCCGCTGGTGGCGATCGCAGGATTTCTTTACATATTGTTCTCGCGGCCACACTTTGCGCGAGAGATTTTCTTCGCCATGGTCGTCGTGCTTACAGGGACGGCGACTTATCTGCTGCGCGCATACAAGCGGCGTGAGTGGCCATTTGTGCAGCTACCAATGCACGAATGAAAGCGCTGATTAACGCATTTTTGCTAACACTATGGTCCGGTGGAATCAGTTATGTGCGGCCATTCTTTCCACCCCATCACGCAAAGACCGCGTGCCGGGGACCCCGGATTCTTTGGCCGAATGGCCGCGTCGACTTCAGTTTCCTGGTCTACACTATTAGCAAAAATGTTTTAGCGCTTTTCTTTGGCGCGCTTCTGCTTGGCCCAGCGGAGCTTTTGCGCGGCGGCAATTCTCGCTCGGCCTTCGGGCGAGATAACCCGCTTGCTGCGCACGGCCCTGGGCTTAGGAGCGGCCAATCCGCTCTTACGCGGACTGCGGGACACCTTACCTACGGCGGACCCAGCAACAAGGTCGCGGGCTTCTGTTAAACGGCTAATTTCGGCATCTATGTGGGGGAGTATTTCTTCGATCGTCATCGCCCTTAAGTGTATCTCAACTTAGGGCATTAGGGGTGCAGGAAAGGGCACACAATTTTGAGGCGGCCAAAATGCCGGTTAGACGCCGGCATCCTGCTGCAACAAAGGATCGCATCGCCATTCGACAATCTCGACCCTGGAGGCCGGAATCCGCACCTCCTCGGTCGCGGGCAAAGTCCGGGCGGGTAAGATGCGATTGCCCAGAACCACACGACGGCATATCCGGGCGCGAGCAGCAAAGACGGCCAGGGTCACCTGCTCGCTGAACTGGCGGGACACAGTAATATTTGTGTCGTCATAGAGCTTATTGCATTGGCCTAATGCCCTCGCGGTGTCAGCAAGCGCCTTGCGTGCGGTGCGGCCCCATACATACATATTCAGAGTGAGGTGCATTCCGTCATACCAGGCGTCAGGGTTATTCTCATAGAATTGTGCGACGGCCCGAAGGCCGTCGATGAATTGGCGGCGGCGATGTTGCTCCATGCTCAACGGATCCTCCAGACGGCCGGGGCAGAGCCGAATTTGTCTTGCAAGGCCTGGGTTAGCCGGTTGGCGCGATTCGAGGCGCAGACCGCGCATCGACAGACAGAAATTCCGGCAAGACGCGCAATGACTGGATCAAAGATCATAGCTTCTGCAGCCTCTTCTGCTCCCGGTTCCAACGATGACGGGCTTGCACCCATCGGGCGCGCCGGGTTTCGCGATTGAAGTCAAGACCACAGTTTCCCCCACGCGGCAGTCGCCTGCGCCGGTACTTTGGAAGGGCGGCTCGGGAGACCAAGCGAGGGAGCGCTGTTCGACGGTAAAGTGCGAAAGCTCCCGGATGATCTCGTCAAAAGTACGCAACGGCGCACACAACGAGTAAGACAACGAATCAGCATGATCGTCTTCCATGAGGCAGAGGCAAACAGCGGATGGGGCTAGGTGTTGATTTGAGCTTGCTGCCAGGCACGCGCTGGGTCAAGAGAGCGCGGTAGAATGATGAGGAACCAGGGGTAGTAAACTAAAAGTAACTACAACGGTCTTCATTATCTTGATTTACGAGGGTCCTCCAGTTACCGGGAGTAACTTTGAGTTAACTAGCCCTTTTCCCTCATAATTCTTAGGCGGAACCCCTTGCACGCTGCCGTAGTGCGTGCCATCTTGATCTTGCCAGGCTTTCCCGGCGAGCAGAGTAAGGCGACCAAGAGAGAGGAATCTATGAGGCGTTACGGGCATAGCACGACCATTCTCAGACTTTGAGCGCGGGCAGGACCGACATCTGGATGCCGGTCTACATAGGCGACTACCTCGCCGATACCATGCACCTGAGCACTGAACAACATGGCGCTTATCTCTTACTGCTTTTCCATCTATGGCGCCGCGGTATCGTGCACGACGACGATGCGGCGTTGGCGCAGATTACTGGCCTCAGCAAGAGTGCCTGGAGCAGTCACCGGCCCGCGCTGGCGGGGTTCTTCGAGATCCGCGACGGGCTCTGGCATCATGGGCGCGTGGAACGGGAACGAACCCGAGTCGCGGCCAAGCAACACGCTAAATCCGACAAAGCGAAGTTAGCTGCTTCTCGCAGATGGAGCAAGGCTCCGGTGCAAGATCCAGGCGATGCTTCAAGCATTGCCAGATGCATTGCCTGGCGATGCCAAGTCAGATGATCAGAATCAGAATCAGAGTTATTAAAAACATTATTTTCCGAGAAACGGAAAAATAGACCACAGATCCCTCCACTTCGTTTAACTCCGGTCGAGATGACACCTTCTCTAGTCTCCGATCCCCGGCACACACACTTTCGCATCATCCTGGGCGAGTACTGGAGGGCAAAGAACCATGCTTCTCCCAGAGATGCCATGGCAGGGACGTGATGCCAAAGCACTGAGTGACTTTCTTGCCGCCAGTCCCAAGCTAAGCGAAACACAGTTTCGGCGGATGCTAGACAACCGGGCGAAGTCTGCTGTCGCTCATGGCGACCGGGTTTACCTGTGGATCGCAAATCTGACCCGGTTCCAAGAAGAAATCACGGTTTACAACAAGCCGGCATCGGCAGGGGGAGGCCATGCAAGCAGAGCGGAAATCAATCGTGACAGCGTCGTCAGCGCAGTCGATCGAGCGCTCGTATTGGCTCGAGAGCACGCTCATCGAGCTGGGCAAGCTGGCCCTGAGCAGACAGGTTTCCCTGACGCCGGAATGTCTGTTGTTGATGGCGCAGGACCTGATCGATGTGCCCTGGCAATACCTGGAAATGGCGATCACAGGATGGCGGCGGGGAACGCTACGGATGGGCAGGCCGGAACAGATGGATCGGTTTCCTACGGTTCGACAGTTGCGGCTTCAGGCAAAGCTGATCGAGCTGGAGGGCAGGAGGTGATCGCATGGTGAGCCAGGTGCAGGACGGCAACGCAGAAGTCTATGAGCAGATTTTCGCCGGGGTGAGAGAGAGCTCCGATCTGCCACACGCTATTGCGAGAGCGGTGCGGGTATTACGCGAGGCGATGGAGAAGGAAGACAACTGCGCGGTGACCGCGGCTCATGTCCGGAACCTGAAGGAGATCGATCCGATGGCACTGGCAAAGGCGTACGCCCTGGCTGAGAAGACGTGCACTTACTGGCCGACGCCGGGACAGATACGAGAACTTGCCGGATGGTCGGAGGAAACCAGGAGCCGGGCTGGGCTGCAGTGGGTTTTCGGTTATCTGGAAAAACACGGAGTGGAAGGACGCGCACGAGGCGGGGGAGTGCGGTTCGGAGAAGACGCGACCGGAAGACGGGTGTTGCTGGAAGCGGAAGTGGTGATTCCGGCGCCGGAGATACCGGCGGAAATAGAAGCCACGCTCGCGGCGTTGGGCAGCGGAGCGGTGAAGCAGGGGCTGCGTTATGTAAGTCAACACCCTGTAGTTAAAGGCTGGGACGGCTTTAACGGTGACGCGGCATCGAGGACGGCCGAACGTATCGAAGCGCAATGGGTTCGTTGTTCCCTGCACACCATGCGAAGCGCGGAAGGTCGATTGCGAGACACCATCCCCCTGCACGGAGGATGCCATGAGCATTGAACTGCGGCTGGCCCGCGCGGAACTTTACCCCACGGGGACACTATACAAGTCGCCACAACTACTGAAACGCAATTTAGGAAGCGCCATTTTCCTGGCGGCGATCGAAGACTACCGCAGCATGTGCGACGAGCTGCACGAGACTGCAGAGCGGTTTCTGTATCCGCGAACACCTGCGTGGCAGGATCAATATGACTGGGCCGTTGCGCTGAGCCGAAGGACTGGACCCGGCATGGCTGCGGGATGCGCTCGATCGATTGCGAGGCAAGTGGGATGGACAGCGATTTGCCAGCGTACGCTTGACGACACGCGTCGGCGAGAAACGATGCGCGAAAGAGAGGGGGACCACCAATGAAGTTGACGGAGAGAGGCTGTTAGCGAATTAGCTTTGCCGGCTTGCTTGCTGTTCAACCGGCGCGCTCGACGGGCGGTGCTCGGGCTGGTGATGCTGCGCCGGGCCTACGAACATGTGTTGATGATGGCGGCTCTGGAGGGCGCGCGGGAAATTCGCAGGCCCTACTACGAGGCGTACATGGACGCACTGGAGATTCTGGGCGCCCGAGCTTTGTTCGTAGCGGGAGCTCTTTGATGAGATTCGATGACAAGGAGAGCGTATATGGCCGATGAGCCTAGCCCGAGTGAGTTTCTTATTTCCAAGATGGAAGGTATGGACGATGTTACCCAGGTTCTGATCGTCACCCGCACCGAGGAGGGGGAGATCAGCTACGACAGTTGTGGGCAGATTGCGGCCGATACGCTGGGGATGATCGAGTTCGTCCGGGTTGCCGCCGCGGAACACCTGCGGCGCGAGTTGTATGACGAGGATTTGGATTGACCGCAGATTCTTCCACTTGCGTTAGAGCTTGTAAACAGCTGAATCGCTGACGCGATAACCCACATCTCGCATGCGAGATATGGGGCACCCAAGGGTGGGGTTTCGGCGGAGATGTTGCTAACAGTTAGCATCCGTTGCCGGTGTGGATGCGGTTTCTCTCAGAGGGAGCAAGCATGGACGAGACCGGACTAATTGCTGCGGCGCGTCTGGGGGACCAGGACGCTTTCACAGAGCTCTATCAACAGTAATTTCGCTATGTTCGGGCGATCGGACGCACTATTCTTCGCACCGACGACTTAGACGATATGTGCCAGGACACATTCCTGCTGGCCTTTACGAAGCTCAATAGCTTTGAGGGAAGGGCACACTTCCGTAGTTGGCTTACTCGCATCGCGATCAACCGGTGCCTCGTCATCCTGCGCAACAGGCGCCGGCCCAGCAAGGACGAGTCACACGTGGTCCAGATGGATACGAATCTCGCAGCCAGCATCGACGCCCAGCTCGAAGGAGTGCCGGCACGGCTGGACTTGAACCGGCTGCTGCAGGAGCTGAGCCCAGTCCAGCGGAAGGTTCTGGAGATGGCCTATCTCGAAGATATGCCTGACCTGGAGATCGCAGAGGCATTCGGCACAACGCTGAATGCCGTGAAGAGCAGGATCTACCAGGCCAAGCGAAAAGTACGAAAGGCGCAGAGGGGTTAACACCTTTCGGTGGATTTGAATCTAATATAAGTTACACAGATCAGAAGATAAGCACTCGTCAGCTTGCTTCTTATTGCGCTCCCAGCGCACAGAGACCTTGGGACCAAGAGGCGAGCAGGAGATTCATGACTCCCAAGGTCTGTATTCTCAATGAGGACGATGCCCGATCCCTCACTTACGGCGGCATTGCCCACAAGTGCTCCAGCAGACGGCACCACCACTACTCAAGAAGCAAAGTAGACGCGCTGGTCAAGTCCGGCGAATTGGTGTGGCTGGGCAAACATAAGAAGGTCGCTACTTTCCGCAATGCACGGTCATGGATGAAGACGTATACCCGCAACCGATACGGCGAAGTGATCACTTGCGGGATGCAGCTGGTACGGGGCGGCGGTGGTTTCTGACGATGCTCAAAATGAAAGCTCTCCTTACCCTGATGCTTACTGCGGCCACAGCATATGGGGGAACCGTTACCGGAACACTTCTGGGGCCTTCAGGCCTGCCGATCAAGAACGGCACGCTCACGTTCGGTCTGCAACAGGCAGGCCTGATGGTGGGCAGCGGCAGCGTGGTCCCCACCACGGCATCGTGCTACACGTCCACCGACGGCTCTGTGGTCGGCCTACCTAACCCGCTCACACTGCCGAATACGTCCATTACCTACGGGTCGGGCACGATGGCTGCGGGGATCTACTACGTGGTGTTCACGTTCTACGACAATACGGGCAATCGAACGCTGCCCTCCCCGGAGTTGCAGGTTCAGCTCACCAGCCCGGGCTCGTTGATTATCGCGCCGCCAGCTACATTTCCCGCTAACGCCGCGGGCATGACTGCCTTCGTGGGCACAGTAAGCGGCGCAGAGACAGGCCAAGGCAATACGGTTGGGCCGACGCAGATATTTACCCAGAATCGAGACGCCGGTGACCGCGCCGACCACGCTCCCAAGCAGCAATACGTCGCCCTGCAGCATCGCATTCAACGACACGATCATTCCCTACTCCGGTTATAACGTGTCGCTGCTTTCCTCCAGCGGCAACGCCTATCCAGGATGGCCGCAGGCATGGCAGCTGAATGGCGGCCTCAACGGAACGGTGAACATTTCCAACGGGGCGCCGCTATGGAATGGGACCATCATCTACCCGCAGCCGATTATGTCACAGCCACTGAACCATGGACCGCAGAGTATTTCCGGCCTGCTGGACATGACTGGGTACAGATCTGCAAAACACTGGTGGGATCGGTGTCGGGATTGTGCCCGTGTGGGGCGTGGACGTGGTGGGCTATATCAACTCCACGCTTGGCTACCTAGTCAACGGCAACGGTGGGACGACGGGCCAGTGCCTGGTGTCAAACGGCAATTTTTTCCTGCCCGGCTCCTGCGGCTCGGCACCAACGACTTTTCTACCAGTACATGCAGTCGAACGGCTGGATCCTTGCCCAGCAGCCGCTGCTCAATTTCGCGCCGCGACTGACGGCCACCAACAATGTGGGAGCTACCCGCACCGACATCGACCTGGCCACCACAGCCGTAACCGCGGGTAGTTACACCAACCCCAACATCACGGTCGATGCCTATGGCCGAGTGACCGCGGCTACCAACGGCCCTGCGATTCCTACGGTTCAAGGCCTGGTGATCAACTCGGGGATCTGTACCACCGGGAGTTCGGCTTTTTCGGGCTGCAGCATCAGCGCAGCTGGCCCGCCGCATTCGCCAACAGCGCCTATGCCCTCACGTGCACGCCATCGACGCCCACCGGGCTGGCATTGAGCACGATTTACTTCAGCGGTAAAACTGCTTCCGGCTTCACCTCAATATCCAAAATGCGGATCCAGCGGTGCGAACGCAATCAGCGTGTCGGAAATCGACTGTATCGGGATGCATCCGTATTCGCTGATTCTCGAGGAAAAGGGGCTCAGTTACCTGCAGAGCGGGTTCTAGATTTTTGGTTCTTGAGTATCTTCCACATCTATCTCGCAAAAGGCGCGATGATACCCCGAATTTCCTGTGGGACGTCGCTGGACACGGCTGCCTGTGCGCCTTTCTTAGGAAGGGCGAAAGGCGGTACAATGAACCACTGAAGCGTGGCAGGAAATGGGAAAACACCACGAGAAGACAGCTTCACAGGGAAAGTGCGGGGATATGGGGAATCACCCAAAAGTTCCGCTCAAAGTCAAGTCACAAGACGTTCGAAGCACTTGCTATCCTTACTTATGAAAAAGTTCTTGCTGCTCCTGCCTATTTTGCTCTGTGGTGCCTCCGTCCAGGCACAGAACATCGAGGGCCAGATTATTGCTTCGCAGTATGGCAAATGGAAGGTTCCCGGGTACGCGCCGAATACCTACAGCTCCTTTGCGCCCGATTCGTGCAGGGTGCAGGGCGGCGCCAGCTTCTTCTTCGCGTTTACCGTGGGCACGCCGATTACGATCGTGGACGCTAACCCGTCGATGAGCGAGACGGTGATGCCCACCGCTACCGATGAGAGCGACGTTTCCTGCGCGGTCACCATCGCACCGGTGAATAATCATCAGGTTCCGTTTTATCTGACCTCGGCCACAGGTGGGCTGCAGGAAGCCCTCAATCAGAACCTCACTACCCCGCAGACCAATACCGTCATCCTTGACAGCACGTTCTATCAGCTGGTTGGAGGCTCCGCCAACGCGGCCGCTGCGATCGCCGCGGCGCAGGGCAGCACAAAGCTTGGCTTGATGGATGTAACCCAGGTCCCCACAGTCTGGTATCAATGGAACGGAACACAGTACGTCAAGGTAAACATCAAGTGGCACAGCCGGAGCTCTGGGCACGCTCCAGAACGACGTTCTTACGAATAATCCCACCAACACCGCGGCGCACGACGAGTTCCAGTTCATTGCGGACAGTCCCACGGTCTATACTCCACAAGCAGCAGTGGCTGCCGCCGCGGCGAACAACGGGAGCGCGATGATCCAGCCGGCCGCGGGACGCACACCGTTCACTGCCAGTGGCAACGTAAGAGTGCAGGATAATCGAGCCGATGTTCCCGCAACGGCCATCGGGGTCACGGAAAAAGGAGCGGTCTGCGACACGAGAACGGTCACCGTCTCTCTGACCAGCGGCTCGACTAGCTTCTCAATCATCAACGGCGCCCTCACCAGCGCAGACGTAGGCAAGATACTTGTTGCCGTGGGCTACGTATCCGGGCTACCTACGGCATTTGAGACCGCGGTCGCCTCGGTTACAAACAGTCTTGCGGGGACGATTACAACCACTGCGCCGTTTGCGGTGAGCAACAAGAACACGCAACTGGGGCATGACGATACGGCTGCAATCGCAGCCACGATGACCGCGGTTGGCTCTGGCGGAACGTTCATTATCCCGGAAGGAAATTGCCTCACCCACACCCAATTACTCAAGGGCCAAAGCCCGATTGGGTTGGGCATCAACTCCAATATCTCTGGTTTCCCCGGTGAAGACATATTTCAGGCGCCAGACCCCAGCCAGACGCAAGGGGTCAACCAGGGTGCTGCGCATATTCACGACCTGACGTTTCAGCTCGATGCGCGCATCGACGCAACGCAGGCGTGGCAGATTATCAACGATTCGGGGACGACGGCTAGGCCCGCACTGTATCGCCCGATCGCACAGAGAAGTGCTGTCGCCAATGATCCTGTGGCGCCAGGCTGGTTTCAGGGACCTGGTGCCAACCTCTCCGGGGCGAGCAACGGCGTGGCTAATGTGACCGCCGGATCCGCAGTCATCTGCGTACCGACTTCCGAAACCGCTCCCGCAGTGGGGCAAAAGATCGTCTTCCCTTACTTGTCAAGCGTATTCACTGCAACCGTGGCGTCGACCGCGGGCAGCTGCACGAGTTCAACGGCCCGCACGCTCAACGCGAACATGCCGACCGGCTCAACCAACACCCAGGGGGAGTGGTTTGCCGGGACGAGCCCGCAAAACCTGAACACCGCGATCACTTCCAGTACCTGCCCGACGACCATTACCCTGGCCAACTCCATCAATCCAGTAGCAGGCTATGAATCCAACGTCGCTCCTTTCGGGCTGATCCAAATAGATGGCGAGCAATTCAGCTATTTCAGGAAATCGGTTGCTGCGAATCTAACTCCGGCCAATACGCTTTATGGTGTCCAATGCGGGCAGAACGGAACAGCGCGCGCCAATCATTCGGTCGGGGCAACCGTTTTTCCGCTTAATAACTTTCAGCCATCCTACCCCTGGCCCGTGACCCCGACGCTCAACTCGGGCGACACCACGCCTTCAGGAACAGCGGGATATTACCCGGGATGGAATGTGGGCAATGCGGCCTTCTCTTTCCCGCTGCAAACGGGAACCGCTCCGGCCTCAACCGGAGCATGGAACGCAAATGCAAAGATCGAGAACCTGTCCTTCTTTCCTTATCCGGGGGATGCGACAACGCAGGAGACCAACCACACGGCAATGTACTACTATGCCGTGCCATCGTACGCTACGACTTTCTCCAATCTCTTTACCCTCTACCTGTTCTATGGAGTAGCCGGCGGACCTCCATCGATCGAGAATGGAAACTGGATATCGACACAACCAACAGCGGATGGCACGCACTACGACGGACTACAGCTCTGGGCGGCCAACCCGGTCAACATCCCCTTCGGCAACCAGAACACCTTCTCGAACTTCAACGTCTATTCGCAGGAAGGCAGCCCGACCGGCGGAGGGAGCCTGGGCGCGGATACCTGCTTCTACTTCACGCAGCTCTGGGACGACCAGACCGGCGGCGCAGCCGAGAGCCTGACCCTCGACCATTTCAAGAACCTTTACTGCGAGCCGGAAGGCGGACCCCACGCGGGTGCGATGCCCAACTGGGAATGGGACACGATCAACTCCGAGATCGAAGACCAGCACATGGGCGGCGGCGGTGAAGTATACATCGGCGGCGCTCAGCAGCACTGGTTTGGGGGGAACTTCAATAACAGCCCAGCATCCCCAGTCATCAACTGGGGCAGCGCAAATTCCACCGATTACGCTATCAACCTGGGCTCGGAGCCGAAAGGGAATACCTACGGTACCAATTCGCTGATCAACTTCGCCCCGTTTGCTAAATTCTCAGGGACCACGTCGCAGGTTTTCGGCAGCGCCTTCGGACCCTACGGCAACATGGCAGCCGGGAACACGCGAGAGCCAATCCGGACTCAGACCAACGAGACTTTCAATACCGGTAACCTGACCAAGCCTTACGTGAGTTCCGAGGGCGGCTTCATCACGCCGGAGGAGTTCAATGCTAACTTTGCCTTTGAAGCGAATGCGATGAGCGTGGGCTGGACTTACGATTCGACGTCGCCGGTAACGAACGCCTACACCGGCTGCAATGTTGGCAACAACAGCAACTTGATCTATTGTTCCACCTACCTCTTCAACCTAGAGGGTCTGTTTGTCGGCCCCGGACAGCGCCTAGTGGGCGGTAAGTACACAATGTACATCTCGATGAAGGACGCCGCTACGGCTTCCAACACTGAGACCATGAACCTCTTCGGTAGCTGCGGCGGCTTCTCTCAGAATTTCACCATCCCCATCACTAACGCGTGGCCGTCTACCGCAGCGGGAGTGTTTACCGCATCCGTGGACCTGACCTCAGCCGGCGGTGCCGGGTGCGCTCTCGGAATGCGCTTCTACGGTGCCACGACCGCAGACCAGGTACAGATAGGCTATATCGACTTCGCCCCGGTGGCCGAGCAGTTCAACGCGGTTACGCTCAATGCCAACAACATCAACCTGCCCCCAGGCTCGACCGGGGGCACCCCTAGCGGCTGTGCCCAGTCGCCAGTAACCGGCATCAACGGCGGTTACACTTGCCCCACCAAGGGCTGGTCGAGCACCCTGACCGCCAACCAGGGCAGCTCAGACACCACCATCGCCATCGCCTCGACCGCGGGCCTGTCTTCCGCAGGATGCTTCTTTGTTGACAACGAGTACGAGTGCTACACCGGCATCAGCGGCTCGACGCTCACCGGACTCACACGTGGAGCCTACGTAACCAGCTCAGCTGCGCACAATAGCGGTACCTCTGTCGTTTCGGTTAATCTGGTGCTGGGTAGCATACAGCAGATACCATCCGACGTCATCGCCTATGGGGGCTCGTCACCACCGATTTTGGCGGTCAACAACCCAACTCCTTTCAACCATGGTGGTGCAAGCGTGTTCTCGATCAACAGCGGTGGGAATGAAACCTGGGTCGACACCCTGGGCGGCGTGCACCAGAACAACATCGCGGCGAATACCTGGCTCCAAGGGTCGTTACAGATCGGTGTCTATCTTCCCAATCACCCCATCATCACTGACACCGGGTATCTGATCCAAAGTAACGGGGCGAACACGGACTACCAGCCGTTGACCCTGGGGGGCGGCCACGCCGGCTCGCTCAATGTCATCACTACTCCAAATCTGGCCGCGTCCACGATCAACCTCAATATCGCCTCGGGTGCGAGCACCATCAGCTACGTCTGCTCGGGCACGGACTTCGATGGAAATCTCGTCCCGGGCACGACCGCGAGCGCGATCAACGTAGCGTCCTCGTGGGCTTTCCCGTCGTCCATTCAGGTCGTCTGCCCTTATTCGGCGGGCGTGAATACCTACCAGATTTATCGCACCGTAGGCGGAGTGAATCAGGGCCTCATCGCGTCTGGCAGCGGGCCCGGTTTTGCGACTTACGACTTCGACGGTGCCTCGAGCGGCGGTACGCCGCCGACTACGAATGGGTCCAACCCGCACATCTCGATCGCGGGCACCGGCAACCCCACGATCATCATGGGCACGGCCAGCATTACCTTTTCCACGGCCGCGCCCTCGGGAAGCTGCGTTTCCGGCAGCCTGTGGAGCAACTCCAGCGGCTCCCCCAACACTCTGTATGTGTGCCAATCGAGCGCGTGGGTGGGTAAATGACGAAGCGGCTTTTGCCACTGCTGTTGTGCTTGATGATGGTTAGCGGATGGTCCGCAGCCCGGGCAACCAACTATCCGATAGCGGCCGGCGCAAGCACTTCGACGGTGCAAAGCGCGATCAACGCGGCAGCTGCGGCAAGCGGAGGAAACACCGTTACCTTCGCGGCGGGAACTTACTCGCTTACCCAGATCAGCGTGCCCTGCCCTGCGTCCCCCCTTGTAATTACAGGTCCGGTAACCACTTATCCAACCAATTGGAACGCCAGGCCAACCGCCGTCATCACCAGCGCCTACACGGGAGAGGGCCCTCCCATCTTCAACCTGGCCACCCCCTGCAACAGTCCAGGAACCACCATTGAGTATCTAGAGGTCAACGGTAACCGGCCGACTTCTGGCGGTGGCACGATCTACGTAGGGACTGGCGGATATTCGAACCTGAACATCCTCTACAACTACTTTCATGGCAACCAGGAAATCGTGCCGACGGTTCAGGGGACGGGACCTAACCAATATTGGGCCTATGACGATACAAATGCGAACCTAATTCGCCTGGACGGGACCCAAGGCGGAAATACCGACACCAACATCACCATCGAGTACAACATCCTGGGCAATCCGGTTGCCGGCGACTGCTCCAACGTAATGTCCTTTATCGGCGGCCTGATTGAGGCTTCTGGTAATCCGAGCACGCCAACCGCGATGGTGTTTAAAGGCTACGATTCGACGGGCAGTAATTGTAGCGGCCTCACCATGGCCGGTAACTTTACCGATCTATTCTTCGAATACAACGTTATCCAGCAGCAAGAGCAAGGCATTAAGGGAATAGAGGGCGGAAGCGGCAATCCTCCATCGACTCTGTTCTACCTGCAGAACACTCTTTTTGAATACAACGACATCAGCTTTATTCACCGGGCTTTTCATGAAACTCAGATGTCGCCTACCAGCCAGTCGCTGCCATTCGTTTCGCAATACAACGACATGCACGACCCCGTGGCCCCGGCCTTTACCAATTGGATCTTGTCCTCGCCGCAGCTAAGCTATACCGTGGCCGCCGACAATCTGATGATCACGAACACTTCGGGCGGGGCAAATATGCCTCCGGGCTATGAATGGTGGGGCAACGCTCAGCTAACAAACAACCTGTCTCAGGGCTACAACGGATGCGCTGGAGAGTTCGGATACGGCGTTACTCCATCAGCCTCAATCGCAAACAATATTATCGAATCGCCGAGCACCCCATGCCACGTAACTCTTGGCAGCGGCGCGGTCGTCTACGGTCTACAGAACGAGGGATACAACACTAACACCTCAACCTACCCTACGTTCTCCGGCAATACCTTTTCAAGCACGGTCTCGGCTGTAACGTCGGTCGCGCCCAGCATTTCTCCCGCCTCTCGCTCCTTCACCGGTTCGCAGGCGGTCACTATCACCGACAACGGCAACGTTTCAGGGCCAGGCCCGCGGGGCAACACCAGCATCTGGTATACCATCGACGGCACCACTCCGGTGCCGCGGGCGGGAACATCGAAATATTGCTCCAGCCCGTGCAACATCTCCGTAACGAGCACGACGACTGTAAACGCGGTGGGCATGTGGGGCGCGATCACGCAGCCGGCGTCCTACCCCTCTGGCTACGGATTTGTGCCCAGCGCGGTCGTCAGTGCCACTTATACGGCCAGCGGCGGCCCTCCTACTGCCGCGACTCCAGTCTTCAGCCCCCCGTCCGAAAACTTTAGTGGCACGGTGTCGGTCAGCGTATCGGATACAACCACGGGCGCAATTATCCATTGCACCACCAACGGAACGATCCCGACCACCTCGTCCCCGGTCTACAGCGCCGCATTCAGCGTGACGGCAACCACGACCATCCAGTGCATCGCGGCGGCCTCGGGATATAACAACAGTGCTGTCGGAAGTGGAACCTACACTCTGTCTGCCCCCACCCCCACGGTGCTTGGGAACTCGCTGGGGAATACGGCGGGTACGACCTACACCAACGCCCTCAATGGCGTATATGCCGTTTCCCCGTCTGGCACCTGGACGACTACGCAGGCTACGCTCTGCTTTGGGTACGGAGCGGTAACAAGCGGCGCGTCCACAGATATCTTGTTGGTGCAGGCGACCTCCCCGACGACCGAAGCCAGCACGCCGCTGTGCCACGCAACCTACACGCAGACTTCGGATAGTGGGCCCGGGTGCGTCAACGTGCCCATCAGTGGATGCGGGAATCTGTCAGGGGCTTATTGGGTTGATACGGTAACCAACGATCCCCTGGGGCCATCCTCGCTCGAGTTCGGAAATTGCGGCGGCTCCTGCAACTCAACCGTACCTACTCTTGGCAACGGCACACACTGGGGATATTTTGCGTCCCAAACATACGGCTCCTATAGTTCCATCGCCACAACCCTGATGCAGGGGGTCGCTCAGCCATCCCAATACTTTACGTTGGCCCCAGCGCTTCTATCTGGCTATTTGGGGAACACTGGGGCAATCAACACGCTGGTCGTAGGAGCCGCGGCCATCCAATTCACCGCCTATGGGAATTATGGCGACGGAAGCGTCCACCCTCTCCCTGACGCCTACGGGAATACGGCTACGTGGTCCAGTTCGAATGCAAGCATCCTGACGGTCGGCAGCACCGGCCTAGTGTCCTGCGCGGCACCGGGTTCAGCCAATGTCAAGGTAATATCGGCTCCCGGCGGCATCAACTTCACTCAATGGGGAATGACTTGCACGTCGAATCCAACTCCCACGCTGACCTCTGTTTCCCTGGCCACCACGGGCGGAGCTACCTCAGTTACAGTCGGTACTACCAACCAGATTCTGGCCACGTGCCACTACTCCGATGGCTCGACCACTGCCTGCAATACGAGCGACACGCACGGCAACGCGGTCTCTATGTGGACCACCTCAGGCGCGAGCATTGTGAGCCTGTCGAGCTCGGGACTCGCCGCTGGGGTCGCGGCGGGCTCGGCCAACCTCAGCGCCACCGTGGCCGGGCTCACCAGCCCTAGCCTTGCGCTGACCGTCACGTCGACCCACACGTTGACGGGCGCGTATCTTTCGACTCCCGGGAGTGCCAACACCATGGTGGTTGGAGGCACGCTGCAATTCTCGGCCCGTTGCACCTACTCCGATGGCACGACCCAGGACTGCACGGTGACCGATCTGTACGGCGATGCGGTTTCGAGTTGGTTCTCGAGCAACACGCCGGTGATGACGATCGAAAATACCGGAGCAGCCACACCCGGACTGGCCAGTGCACTCACGACGGGCACGGCTCAGGCGCAGGCCACCATCGATGGCAGCACGGTGAGCAGTCCGTGGACCGTGACCATATCGCCTGTGCCGGTGACCCTCACCGGGATCACGCTGGCAACCACGGGCGGAGTGACCGGCATCTTCCAGGGCCAAACCAACCAGCTCATTGCCACCTGCCTGTATTCCGACGGCTCGACCACGACCTGCAACACCACCGACAGCCATGGAAATGTGGCTGGCAGCTATGCCAGCAGCGCGACCGGGCACGCCACTGTGAATGCGATCACCGGCCTGGTCACGGGCGTGGGCGCGGGCACGACCAACCTGACGGCACAAGCGGGCACATTTACCAGCCCCAATCTGCCGCTCATGGTGGCGCTGGTGCCCTCGGGGACCTACACCATCACTATTTCCGGTGGCGTGCGCTTCACCGGGAAGGTGAGCTTCTAATGGTCACGGAAAACGCGGTACAGCGGATTCTGCAGGAGCTATCGGAGCTCAAGACGAGCCTGACCGAGCTCAAGAACAAGAGCGTGGAAATTCAAGAGCAGGGCCGAGAGAACGGCAACGATATCAAGTCGCTGCGCAAGGAACTCGGCCTCGATAACGGTCATGGACGCCTGCCGGTCATGGAAACGACCATCTTGCGGATCGAGAAACGGCAAGAAGGTAACGATAAGCGGGTCGATGATCTGGAATCCATCGGCAGTGAGAACCGGGGCAGGCAAAGACTCATTGGGACCCTACTCGCTCTGGCCAGCGGTGGAGTCGGCACCCTCATCGGCCTCTTGTGGCACCGCTGATATGGCGAATGTGGACGCGGCCATCGACTACGTGCTGGGATGGGAAGATGCAACACTCTCAGGTGCAATTACGACGACGCCCGATGGCAAGCGGACCCGGTTCGGGATCGATGAGCACTGGCATCCTGAGCTGACCAATTGCCTGTACTACAGCTCGATGGGCCAGGTGGCCGCGTTGCAGATTGCCAGGGGAATTTACGATATCAGTTATTGCCAGCCGCTCTGTATCGCCGAGATCGAGAATCAGGAGATCGCCAACAAGTTGCTGTCGCTAGGGGTAAACGTTGGAGTGGTGAACGCAGCGAGGATGTTGCAGGATGCAGTGACAGTGGTAGGCGATGGCCGCATTGGGCCACTCACTCTGCATGCACTTGATTTGGCCGATCCGGAAAAGGTGATGGCAGATCTTCGGGCCGAGGCGGAGAGCTATTACGATGCATTGTTAAAAGCGAATCCGAACCTAGCCGTTTACCGGGCGGGATGGCTACGGAGGGCGGCGGCGTGAAGAGATACCTACTGTTTTTCCTCATCACCCTGATCTGCCAAATGGCGCCGGGTCAAGGGGTCGGCGGGACTGGCGTACCGGGAGCGGGCAGCGGAAGCGGAAGCATCCCCGCCACATCGAGTGTGCTCAAGGGTACAGGATCCGCGGGCTCAGCCACGGCAGCCACGCCCGGCGCAGATTACATAACACCCTCGCCCGGGGGGACGAACCAAACCATCAGTCAAACCAGCGGCAGCACGCTGGGCGTGACCAACCTGAATAAGCGCTTTAATGTATCTGGGTTCCCATCGAGTTGCACCACCAATGAGGGTAGCTTCACGACGCAGCTTGAGTGCGCATGGTTCAGCGCCTTCGATTATGCAGTGGCCAACACGGTCATGGTTGAGGTAGACCTAGGCTACGGCTATTACATCGTTAACCATTCTCTCTATGAGCCCACCACTAATTTCACCGGCATCTCCCTCGTAGGAACCGGAGTTCAAGGCAGTTCTGTAATCCTGGCCAACTCTGTTCTTTCTGATGCGGTGATATACAAAAATGAAACCAATGCGGGAGCGACCTGGCCGCAGCTCAATTTCCGCGACTTCTCGATCAACGGTGAGGATCAAGCCCAAGGGTGCATGCGGTTATGGGGTGTCCAGAATCCGGTCATGAAGAACATCGGGTGCATTGGTATTCCTAACGGAGCGCCGTTCTTCTATCAGTTCGGCGAACCGGGCAACTATGGCCAGGGTTGGGTGTTCGGCGGGATCTTCGATAATGTTGGCGCTGCCAATAACGGAACAATATCTTTACCTGCGGTATCGAATCGCGCCGTGATCACTCCCACGGTCAGCGGCGGCGGAATCGCGACCAATGGCTATGTTGTAACCAGTGGCGGCACTGGCTACCCGCAGCCTTCGGCTGAAGTTGTCAATCAGGCTTATTTGCTCGGCAACCAGAACGGAACCAGCGATCAACCCTGCACCACAATGCCGACTGGCCTTGCAGTTACCGTGAACGGCTCTGGAGTGGTCACTGCGGTTACATCTACAACGGCAGCGTCGGGGTGCTCTGGCAATATATACGTAGCCATCCTGCCACAAACGACCTTCACTATTGCCGGGGAAGACATTTGGGCATCTGACTCGCGGTTCTATAACTCAAGCGTCTACGGTGCGGGGACCTGTTTTGAAACGCACAGCGGGAACACGTTGTTCTTTGCCGTCCACCCCACGAATTGCGGGATAGGCATTGTCGCTGCGAATAACAACGGGTCAAGTAACTCGGTATTCCGGGATACAGAACTGGATACCCTGGCCAAATGGGGATTTGACTTTCAAGGATCGGGGCCCAGTTCTGTTGTCGAAGGAACGAATACATTCGGGAACTTCCCCAGCTCCTTCGCGACCTTTCACCTGGCCGCGACCACGCCAGTGATTTTCGGTCCGCAGGCCGACCTTACCGTGGCCAGCACGACCACGGATTACCACGAGTTTTTGATGCCCTATGGCACCTATGAGAGAGCCGGTTATCTGCCCGCGAGCTCAAGCGTGTGTCCCAACGATACAGTCGGCTCTAATCTTGGATGCATTCTTCAGCAGCCGCTTACGTTACCCGCCATCGCTCCGGCTAGTGTAGTCCGCCACACAGATAGTCATTTATAAAGCGCGGCGCGAGCGCGGGAGACTTTTTCGAGGATGTCGGATGCTTTTGCCGTCCAGATGAAGGGTTTTGGATTGTCGTTGTGATGGTCGATGTAGTCGCCGATGGCAATGATCAGTTGTTCGAGGTCTTGGAAAACGCCGCGGCGGATCTGATTGGCGGTCAGGTCGCGAAAGAAGCGTTCGACCATATTGAGCCACGAGGCCGAAGTGGGGGTAAAGTGCACGTGGAAACGCTTATGGCGCTGGAGCCAGCGCTGCACACGGGGATGCTTGTGGGTCGCGTAGTTGTCGCAGATGAGATAAATCTGCTTTTCTGCGGGGATGGTCTGATCGATCATACGCAGGAAGTGCAGCCATTCCTGATGGCGGTGTCGCTGCTGGCACAAGCCGTAGATTTCTCCGCTCGCAGTATCCAGAGCAGCGAACAGGGTGGTTGTTCCGTTGCGCTTGTAATCATGCGTCATGGTCTGGCCGCGGCCCCTCTTCAACGGCAGACCAGGTTGCGTGCGGTCCAGTGCCTGAATCTGGCTCTTTTCGTCCACACAAAGCACCAGCGCATGCTCAGGGGGATTGAGATAAAGGCCGACAATCGCCTCCAACTTCTGAGCGAAGTGTGGATCGTTGCTGACTTTGAAGCTCTCGATGCGATGCGGCTTCAGTCCGTGGGTGCGCCAGATGCGGCCGACGCTGGACTCGGAAATGCCCATCGCACGCGCCATGCTGCTACGCGACCAGTGGGTGGCTCCGGCAGGCTTGGACTGCGTCGTACTAGCAACCACTTGGCCGACGATGTCCGGCGAAATCTTCGGTGTCCGTCCCGGCCGGGGAGCATCCTTCAGCAGACCCTCGACCCCCTGCTGAATAAAGCGGCTTCGCCAAAGGGCCACCATGCGCGGCGCAACCCCCATCCGCTCCGCAATCTCATTATTCTGCATTCCTTCGGCGGCCAGCAAAACAATGCTGCTGCGCTGTGCCACGCGCACCGCAGTCGTCCGCCGGCGCGACAACTTCTCCAGTTCCAACCGGGCTGCAGAGCTTACCTGAATCGTCGGCGCTACACGCATAGTGGCTCACCTCATCTTATGAGATGACTCGCTCAATATAAACGACTCTATTTATGGCGGACTACACTAGCTCCGGAACGCCTACTTATAGCTCTAATCCATTCACGCTGAGCAGCAGCGCATGGATCAGCTCCGCGGTGGCCAACCACAAGTGGGTTTGGCAGGCGAATGAGAATACCGGCGGCACGTATCACTACCTGACCATGACTCCGCCTGACCCGCTTAACAGCGAGATGGATTTGGGTGGGAATGTGCTTGTACAGCCTACCGGGACGGCAACGGCTTCGGCCAACTTTAACAGCCCGCAACTGGGAACCAATGCCAGCTGGTGGAACGGCACTGCCAACCAAAGCACGACGTTCGGGTTGAGCCTGGTGCCTGCTTCCGGAACGAACCCGGCAGAGATTGGCACCATTGGTTTCAGCAATTGTTCGAGCGGTGGGTGCACGTTGCAACTGCCACCGCTGAGCGCGCCGGTCACGGCTCCAGGGTTCTTTCCCCAGTCAGGAGCGGCTGGGCCTTATTCCACTTTCTTCGACGACTTTTATACCGGCGCGAACATGGCCAGCGATCCCATCGGTTCGCCGACGGGCGATACCTGCAGCCCGAGCGACACTTACACGGATAACAACCACCCGGGAAACATGCTGCTGACGGCCGGGACCGCCGGCACTGGTACTGGTATCGTTTGCGGCCTGGTCTCGGAAAATCCTTCGATCACCGCGGCCAATACTTCGCAGGGCTGGACCTGGGAGACGGCGGTGTACGTGCCTGTACTGCCTGGGACCACTGCGGGCGCGTACCAGGCGGGGATGGCGCATACGCCCAATGCTAATCCCTGGGCCACGGGGATCGGTTTTTATCTCTCCAGCGCCAATGGGGTAGTGAATGACTGGTATTGCCGATATAACTCCACTTCCACCGATAGCGGTGTTGCGGCCACCGTGGCCTGGACCAGGCTAACCATGGTGAACGACGGAACCAATGTTCACTGGTACATCGGTGGGACGCAGGTCTGCGGCACTGGAGTGGCGATTGCGAATATGCCCTCCACTACGCAGTATCCGGCGGTGTGGTCCGCAACCGCGCTGTCAGCTACTTCGGTGACGATGGCGTACGACTATATCAACTGGCAGAGAGCGGTGAGTCGATGAACGATATTAAGGTTTGGATTCATGGGTTGGCGGCGGCGGGCATTTCCGCGTTTGCCTCGGCCGCCAGTGGCGCAATTGCGCTGCCTGCGGTGTTTACGTTTGATAAGACGGGGTTGCTGAATATGGTCAAGCTGGCAACGGTGCCGGCGTTGCTGGCCGTGTTCGCTTACCTGAAGAGTAGCCCGATCCCGCCCCTTACCGTTACTTCCAGTAAGAACGGATAACGGCGGAAACGTGGGGCGACCTTGGTTCGCGTTTAGATCCTAGAAAAAGAAACAGCAGGTCCCTCCGCTACGGTTGATGACAATTCATCGGGAAAATGAGAAGTAGCAGCGTAGTGGAGTGACCTGCTGTTTCTTTCGTGCTCTCGTCGCACCAACACAAAAAATAAGGAGTTTACCCATGGCATTCACCTGGCAGTCGGCTGGGCACGCATTCGCGTCCCTGTTTAAGGATGTAGTCACGGTTTCAAAGAAAGTAGTCACGGCTCTCGGCGGCCTGCAGAACGAAGAAAAGCTGATCGAAACACTTACGTCACTGGTGAGTCCACAGGCGGCGGCGGTGGAGCAGATTGCTTTCGGCGCGCTGGGCGCGCTGGTCGCAGCCGTACAGGCAACCGAGACGGCTGCCAGCGCCAACGGCGTCAACGTAACCTTCGATGCTTCCGTAATTGCGGAAGTAAAGAAGCTGGTGGCCGAATTCCCCGAGGTCATCGCCCAGGTCGAGGCGGCGTTCGGCAAGAGCAGCTGAATGGGCCTTCGGCTGTCGTGCCTGATCCACGGCGCGCTGCTTCTGCTCGTCTCAGGGTGTGCTGCGCATAGGCTCGTCACCGCGCCTGCGCTCCCCGATGCGGAGATTACAGAAGCCAAGGACTTCGTGGTGGCAGTGGCCGACAAGATGCCCCTGTGGGACGGGGATTCTATCTCACGCTACGAACTGGTGGAGATCGCCACCGTCAAGGCCGATATCGCAATGGCACAGCAGGCAGAAGAGAAAGGCCCATTCCTCGAAGACGTAGGCAAACTGCACATCGACTGGGATGCGTTGGTCGCACTCGACGAACTGCTAAAGAAGGAGTCGCTTACATGAGCAGCAAAGACTGGATCGACCGCGCGATCAAGAAACCGGCAAAGGCGGAACGCGAGGACGCCACAAGTAAGACAAGCAAGCGCGCAAGACTGGCCGAGATGCTGCTGAAGATGCGGAAAGAGAAAGGCTAACCCATGGCTCACACACGATTGATTACCCTCAACGGGAGCGGCGGCGCATTCGTCGCCGTCTCTGCAACCCAGGTGACCCGGCGGGTCGAGATTATCGAAGACGGCAGCGCGAATAGCGGGACTGGCCAGGGCATCGCATACCAGTTCAACGATGGGTCTGCCACGCCGTTCACCACTACGTATACGATTGAGCCACAGTCCGAACCGATTGTGCTGGGCACACCCCTTCCGCAAGGCGCAGGATTCGCACTTGTGATTGGCACGCCCGCGGATAACTCAGGAGGATACTCGCTTGCCGCGACCCTGCTTATCAACTTAAAGTCGGCCAGTACTAACACCACGATCGTCCGGGTAACGGAATTCGACTAAATCGAATTATGAAGAAAACTTTAGTTATGGCTCTGGCCCTCGTTCCCTGCTTCACCTACATCCAGGGACAGAACGCCGGCCAGATCATCGCGTCGCAGTACGGTGAATTCAAGGTAACCGGCTCCACGTCAGGAGGATTTTTTTTCCCCCCGCGACTTGCCAGGTGAGCGCCGGAGGGAGAAACTTTGCCGCATTTTCCACCGGCACCCCGATCAAAATTGTTGATAGCAATCCCAACCTGACCGAAGTGGCAACACCCAGCTCGGTGTATATCGGGGCTTGCAGCGTCAACATGGCAACGGTCTACAACCATGTGCCGCCCTTTTATCTAACGTCGGGAACAGGCGGGCTGCAGGAAGCCATCACCGCCAACCAAACCAATAACGGGCCCAACACGATCGTGCTGGACGCGGAATGGTATCGACTGATTGCTCCTGGAAACGCGGTGAGTGTCATCGCTTCCGTTCACGGCATCCCCGATCTTGGACTGGAAGACATCACCACCACGCCCTACACTTCGTACCAGTGGAATGGATTGCAGTACACGGTGGTGGCCACCGCCGCGGCGGGTTCGGGCAACTACAACCAGGGAGCGGCAGGCGCCGTGACCCAGACCGTAACCGCCAAATTCCAGCAAAGTCTCAGCATCAAGGATTTTGGAGCCGTGGGTAATGGTGCTTCGATGTCCGCCGATACCGCCGGCTTGCAGGCTGCGGTCGCGGCCGCAGCGATCAGCGGCCAGAGTGTCTATGTCCCGGCGGGGAATTACCTGCTTAATAATTCTTTCGCACCCGCCATTTCCGGCGCCTATAACGTGCTCATCTGGGGCGATGGTCCGGCAAGTTCCCTGAGTTGCAATACGGTGGGTGGGCAGGATTGCATCCAGTCCACGGGCGCCACGGGATTTGGGTTGAGGAATATTTCTATCTCCTTCGGTCCCACGGCGACCGCGCGCACATCCGGCTATGCCGTCGATATTGAGACCTGCAACACCTGCCTTTTGGACGGAGTATCGCTCAACAACGGTGATCTCTCGGGCCTGCGCCTGGCCAGTTCGGTGCATACACAAATCCATAACCTGAAAATCTCCAATTTCTACGCCAACGGCGCGTTCATGATTAATAATCAAGACCTGCGCGTGGACGGCCTCTCTTGCCAATCGAACCAGGATGCGTGCTTTGAAACCTCGTGGTTTGATTCCGAGTACACCGCGCACTCGATTCCCTGCGAGAACATCACCGGCACCAACATTACCTCGCAGAACGACCTCGAGGGCGTGCTTATCAACTCCTGCCGCAATGTGAGCGTGTCCAATTTCTCGATAGAGGGCTCAGGCAAAGAGTCCGTATTTATCGGCCAGGACCCAACCACAACCACTGCGAATTGGCCAGACCGCGTCTCGCTCTCCGGGGGAACCATCTACGGCGCGGGATACGGAACCAATCCGCTGAACGTTGCCGCCGCGCCCGCGCTCTACTTCAACGTCGGCACCTCGCCGGGCTCGGTGGTTTCGCATATTGCCATCAGCGACATTACGGCCACCCACATCAGCGGATGGGGCCTGCAAATGGCCGACCTGCAGAACGACGATGTGCAGCTGTCGAATGTGAGCTTCTATGATGTCGGCAATGGGAATGCCCAGGGCTGCCTGCAGACCGAAGGCAACCAGGTGAATCTGGCCAACGTGAGCTGCACGAACGTGGGGACCTATGGTCTGTACGATACCAACACCCTGCGGCTGACGGGCACAGAGTTGAATTTCAATGCTGTCTCCCAGGTCTCAGGCACGCAGTCGATCTATCTCTCAAGCACCGCCACCGGCCTGGTGAACATCACCAATATTGGCGTGAATGACACCAATGCGGTCACCTATTCGAGTTCGATCTTTGACGGCAGCCCATCGGGAAACCATGGCCTTTGGGGCATCTGGTCTACCGGTCTCGTCACGCCCACCGGCCCCACATCCGCCAACGGCCAAACGACCTACACTTATTCCGACACAGGGCACAGTTTTGTGTTCCGCAATGGGGGCATGATCCAGAGTTTTGTGCCGCCGAATTACTACTTCCTGCCCACCGCCGGCGCGACCCCAACCTCCTACGTCAATGGCGCCGTACTCTATTACCAATCGAAATGCTGGGCGTCGGGCGCGCAGCAGACGGAGTCTGTTGGCTGGCTGGATGAATATCCCACGCTCACGACGGAGAGTTTCGCTTTTAACCACTTCGGCGGATGCGGCTTTCCTATCGTTCTGGACCTAACCGCTGCCTCTTCGATGCTCTCGCCCCAAATCAATTCTACGGGCCAGGTAAGCGCCGTGCATTTCAGCGGCCAGACCACGCTGGCGCCCACGGCTGTGGCCGGTGCGGGATCTGGCAGCAGCCCGACCATTTCGCTGAACGCCAACGATAACGACTTGTCGGGTTATATCTCCGTGACCCCGGGAAGCGCACCAGCGGCTTCGGCCACGGTGGTAACGATGACATTCGGGACGGCGTACTCGACGTTGGCGAAGTGTGGGCTGTGGCCAGCCAACCTGGCTGCTCAATTGCTGACCGGGGCAGCGGGCGTGTTTGTCCCGGTGCCCACCACCACGGCGTTTGTCATCACTTCGGGCACGACGGCTCTGGCAGCTTCCACGCTTTACGTTTGGGGATATACCTGCACGCAATGAGGCTGCCATGGATATCCCGCTCTTCGCACCAGGAGATGATGGGCCTGGTGACCATGCAAGTGGACGAGTTGACCCGCGAGCGGAAGGTGTTACTCGATCGCCTGGCGACACTTGGGCTGGGTGGACCTCTGTTCAGCTCGCCAACCTCGGACAGTTTCTCCGAGAGCGAGGCCCCGACAGATCCGGAAGCGGAAGAGATTGAGCGCTTGATGAAGTCCCGGCGGCGCCCATCGAAACTGGCCGACGCGCTCACCCGTAAAGCCTATCGGGATTACAACCGGGTGCAGACTGGGCCCAGCGTCAAGTGGGTGCCCAAGGTCGAGGCCGTAACCGCGGCACTTGACGAAGCGGAAGCGTTAGGAAAGAAGACTTCCCTCAGCGGCTAAAGCCGCAGTTGTTTGGCAGCGTTTACGGACGGCCTAAAGGCCCTCCCCTTCAAAGACTAGATGCACACAAAGGCAAGGGTTCGTGCTTTAGCCCATACATCCATCAACCCGAACTCGATGGGGCTTTAGCCCCTGAGGGAATAGAGAAACAGGCGTAAATGGCCACATACCCAGGCGTTGCGATCATTCAGACACCCCACACCCAGCGCGGGATGGAGCATACACCGTCTGACCCGATGCAGGGCACGGCAGATGAGCCGCAGAACAGCGCCCAGCTCAGCGAAGAGGACCAGCAGCGGTTGATCGCCCTCGTACGCAGTTACAAGGACCAGTGGTCACAGGATCGCGTGGTGCTGATGCAACGATGCCTGCAAAACCTGGAGTTTTTCAAGGGCAACCAATTCATCTCCTTCGGCCCGGGGGAGTCTGAGTTTTTTAATGCCGTTGACTGGATGAACCAGGGCGATCACGCGCAGGACTCCGACGATAAGGACCTGTACCAGTATTGCAACAATTTTTACCAGATGCTGGCGACGGGGTTCGTGGCCGCGCTGGCTCCGCAAGTGCCTAAATCCAAATGGATGCCGGAAGATGCCGAACAGCTCTCCGATGTAACCACTGCGAAAGCAGCCCAGACGCTGATTGGCATCATCGAGCAGCAGAACAGCGAACAGTCGCTGCTCAAGCAACAGTTGCTGTATCTATACACCACGGGAGCGGTCTTCCGGCATACCCGTTATGTAGTGGATGGGGAACGCGCCGGCACCACACGGGAGCCGGTGTTCAACGAAACCGAGACGCAGTTGGCGCCCGATCGTTACCACTGCTTCCATTGCGGCGAAACCTCGCCGACGGATGCGATGCCCGTGAGCGGACACCGTTGCGAGAATTGCCAGCGGCCTTTAGGCGATGACTCGTTCTTCCCCGCCGAGTATGGGCCCGTGATCCAGAAGGTAGGTGAGGAGGAAGTGCCCAACGGCATGGTGGCGCAGAACCTCTACTGCCCGCTCGAAGTGGACTGCGACCCGGCGGCGAACAATCTGCGGCAGACCCCGATCCTTAACCTTGAAGTCGAGGTGCACGTGGGAGCACTGCGGGCGGCGTACCCCGATATGTACGACCAGATCGCGGCCAGCCCATCGAGTGAGCTCTCCGCCAACGGAAGCATTGACCGTATTGCCAGGCAGCAGGTGTACGCGCAGACGGGCGCTTACTCCAGCATCCTGCAGGACCAGCGGCCTACACTGTCGCGGACCTGGATTCAACCCTGGGCCTTCAATCTGGAGGACGACCAGGAGTTCGGTGAGCGGATGCGGGCCGCGTATCCCACGGGTCTGCTGCTGGTCAGTACCGGCGCCACTTTCCTTTCCGCACGCGAAGCTTCGTTGACCCGGGAGTGGACGTGGGCCGGCACCCACGAAGGCTTCGGGCTGTTTCCGCCGTCGATTGGCGACATTGTTGTGCCCTTTCAAAAACGTTACAACGATATGGCCAACATCCTGCATGAGTTCATGGATCGCTGCTCCTCCGGGGTGACGCTGGCCAACGCAGACCTGATCGATACCAAGTCGCTGCAGGGCAAGCCGATGCTGCCCGGGGTTTTGAATCTGGTCAAGTTGAAGCGGACAGGAGCTCCGGGGTCGGTTCGCATGGCCGACGCGCTCTACCAGTTCCAGTTCCAAATGCATGAGGAGGCCTTCAGCTACCTGGACAAGCTGGCCTACAACGCGCAGATGTTCGCCGGCATTCCACCGCAGGTGTATGGTGGCGCGGGCGACCCGTCCATCGAGACCTTCGGCGGCCAGCAACAGCAATTGAATTCCGCGCTAGGCAAGCTGAACATCTATTGGGAGAACCTGAAAGAAGAGCACGCGAAAGCCGACGAGCTGGCGGTGAATTGCGCCAAAGACAACCTGACCGCGGACATGAGGCAAGTGATTCTGGAGCGCGGCTCAGAGTTCAGAAACGATTACATACGCCTGGATGACCTGCAGGGCAGTGTGCATGCCTACGCGGATACCGACCAGGGTCTGCCCGTGACCGCGGCCGAGCTGCGCCAGCGCTGGATGGATTTGATGCAGGCAGCGGCGAGCAACCCGCTGGCCCAGGCAATCTTCGATGATCCAACTAACCAGGAGCAGGCGGCGACGGCGCTGGGTGTGCCAAACATGGTGGTGCCGGGCGCGGCGATGCGGTCGAAGGTGTTGCAGATTATCGACCGCCTGTTGCAGGCCGAGGCCGTACCCGTAATCGACCTACAGACGGGAAGACCTACAGGCCATGTGAGACCTTCGATCATGCCGGATAAGGCGATCGACGACTTTACCGTGCTGAAGCAAGTGGTTCGGCAATACTGCCAGGAGAACTCGGATATTCCCGACAACAATCCCACGGGTTGGCAGAATCTGCTGGCTTATTTCACCGCGGCGGTTGCGCTGGAGACGCAGCAGATGGCGGAGATAGCACAGCAGAAGGCGGTGGTGGCACAGGCTGGCGCGCCGAAGGCGCCGCAGATCCCGCCGCATGAGATCGACGATGTGGTGAACACGGTAGGCGGGCTGATGCATCTTCCGCCACACGCTACCTCAGGAAATATTCAGGGCCAGGTGCAGGCGGCCAACGCGCTGATCAAGCTAGCGGATAAGCTCCAGGGTAATTAGACAACTGACGGTTTTCCCACATCGCGCACAAAGCGCGAGATATGGGAATGACGGACCTCGATCTCCCAATGTCGTAACAGAAAGAAGATCATGACAGAACCAACTATCGCGGCTCCCGCTCCGGCGGCGGCATCACCTACTTCTGCGCCCGCACCGGCGCCTTCCACTCCGTCGTTTTCGGGCGCGCCGGCCCCTGCCTCCAACGTCGATCCAGCCAGGTTTCCCATTCGCGAAGACTACGCCGCCGCGCTGCTCACAGAAAAGCTGGCCGCGATCCACGGCGAGCCGGGACAGATCGATAGCGAGTCGGGACAGGTATCTCCTTCTGATCAGCCGGCTGATGAGCCGGCTCAACCGGTGGTTGAAGTGCCGCCGAGCGAGGCTCCGAGCGAGGTAACTGCTGCGCCGGAAGAAGAAGATTTTCAGTTAGAACTGGACGCAATAGTCACCCCCGAAGTTCTCAGCCAGATGGTCAGCGACAACCCCGACTTTGGTAAGTTGCTGGAGGCTGACTCGAAGCTCAAGGGTCAGCTCTATAAGACGGCACGCGAGGCCGCCGAGCTCAAGCCCTACCGGGAAATATTTCCCGACCTTGATTCAGCCAGGGCGGCACTCGACCACTCGTCCACCTGGGTCGACGTGCGCGAGACCTTCCTCGGATCGACCACCCGCGAAGGCACCATGGCCTCCCTGAGCAAGATCGCCGAGCTCTCGTACGAACGCGATGCGGACGGCAACGTGGTGATGCAAAACGGCAAGCCCGTCATCGGCGAAGACTTTTTTGGATTTGTCGACAACGTGGTGTCGCTCGACCTCGAACACCGCGCACAGGATTTATCCTCACGCATCAAAGCGAATAGTTATCGCTCTGTGGAGGAACGGACTCGCGACCAACGCGTGTACGAAGCACTTCAGGTCCTCAGGGAAGAATCCGCGGCCACTTCCCCCGCGTTAGAGGCGCAGCCGGAAGCACTGCGGCGCAAGGCAGATGAGCTGGACCGGAGGGAACGCGCACTCAATGTGCGCCAGCACGGCGAGCAGGTGGAAGAGAGAAGGTCGTTCGAAAACGGATTGCAGACGGAGGCCCAAACGCGCATCCACGATGGCATAAGCAGGATCATCGCCAATGTGGAGAAACAGGGCGGCGTGGTCAGTCCTTATTTGAAGAACATTCTCCCTAAAGCCATCGGCGCCAAGCTGATTCGCAAGATTCAGGCGAATCCGGCGCTGCAGGATCAAATGCACTCCTTGCAGCGGCTCCCCATCGGCGATGCTTCACGGCAACGCAGACTCGCGGCCATTGACCGGGCTGTGCAGCAATATCTCCCCGACGTGGCGCGGGAGGAACTACGCGAGGCAGGGGTGCAGATCGCCAATGCCTCCGCAGCCAGACGCGCCAAGGTAGACGCCCAGATCGACAGCACGAAGAAGACTGAACCCAAAGGATCGACCGGACCAGCCAGCGGTGGAAGCGCAACGATGACCTCAAGCGCAGCCTTCGACCACGCGCAGGCGGAATGGCAACGAGCTAACCCGGGCAAGCCCTTCGACAAGATCGCGAGGGAACAGATTCTTCCTCGCGTTCTGCAGCTGATGACATCTCGGTGAGGGATACAGGCATTCACCGCGCATAAAGGAATCTCATGTCCAACGTAATCGGTACAGCATCAACCACTCAGCAGCTGCAGCTTGAAGCCTTGAACGAGGTCATCAAGCTGCTCATCGAAAAGGAGGCCAAGCTCGACGCCCGTATCTCCGAGCGCGGCTCCATCACGCCAGTCTCGCTGCGCAGCTTTCGTCTGCGCTTCCAGACTGCGTTTCCCGGCAACGTCGCCCTGTTCAATCTGGACGGCGGCATTCTGCCGGCTGGAAACTTCAGCGCCTGGGATCAGGGTACGCTCACGCCGCTGGCGACGGTCATCCCGGTCGAGTACTCGCGACTGGTTGACATCATCGGCGAGGGCGGACCGAAGGTGGTCTCGGAGAACCCGGTCACCAAGACCCTGGCCGACGTTGCAGTACAGATGGCGAAGAATCGGGACCAGTTCCTGCAGCAGGCCGGTGACGGCAAGATCGCCCAGGTGGATACGAGTTACGCTGGCGGCGGCGCCAACCCGATCGTGCTCGCGTCTTCTCCCTGGGGCGCGAGACTCGTCTCCCAGGGCCAGCAGCTGCAGGTGATGAGCAACACCTACACCCTGCGCGGCACCTGCTACGTCAACAACGTCAACAACAAGCTCGGCTCGGTGCAGTCCATAACCGTGGACGCTGTACCCGCGGGCACCACCGCCGGCGACTTCATCATGGTCGCAGGTGTCGCCGCTACCACGCCGGTATTCCTGTACGGCATACCGTATTTCCATAACACCGCGACCACGGGCACGTTCCTCGGCATCAACCGCACGCAGAACTACGTAGTGGCGAACGGTGTGGCCGCCGGCGGCGCTCCGTTGTCTCTGCCTATGCTGCGCGCGGCGTTGAGCCGTGTGGAACAGAGCCTGGGCACGGACGCGCTGAAGTCGCAGGTTTGGCATGCGCATCCCGCGCAGATCCAGGCCTACGAGGAGATGGGCTTCGCCAAGCAGGAGATCCTGATGACCAACGGCAAGATGCCGGGGTTTGACGGTCTCACCGCCAACGTAGGTCAGTTCACCATCGCCGGGCGCGAAGTGGTCAGGAACATTCATGCTGACAACTCCCGCATCGACTTCATGGAGTTCGGTTCCTGGCTCAAGGTGGTGTGGGGCAAGGCGCCGTTCTGGTTCAAGAACCGCAGCGGACAGTGGGTGTTCCAGATCTACGATCCGGCTTCGGGTAATCCGACGGCGAATGAGGGATGCTACTACGTGGATGCACGGCAATATGCTGTCGACAATCCGCAGGCTATCTCCTCAGTTACCGGCCTGAAGGTTCCTGTCTACAACTAACCAATAGGAGGGCTGAGACAACCATCTCAGCCCTTCGTTTTTCCTGGAGCGCACAGCGATGTCCTATCACTGCCCTTGTCCTGGTGGCACGGTAAACGTACCCGATCCTGACTTCAAGATGGAAGCAGTTCTGGTGTGTGACCGCTACTCCGACTTTTTACGCTGTACGCTGCCGGCCAATAAACATCTGTTCGACCGCATTGTGGTGGTTACTTCTGCGGAAGATCGAGATACCCAGCGCATTTGCGAGTTTAACCACGTGGAGTGCATCAAGACCGACGCACTCAATTCGCGCTGGAACCAATTCTGCAAGGGTGCGGGCATCAATGAGGGACTAAGCCGGCTCGACCAGGATGCATGGGTGGTACATCTGGATGCCGACATCTGGCTGCCGCCGCAGACCCGCCTGCTGCTGCAGAATGCCAACCTCGACCCGTGCATGATCTACGGCATCGACCGCTTCTGCGTGAAGGGTTATGCGCAATGGGACCGCTTTATGGAGATGCCTGCGCTGCAGCATGAATGCGATGCATATGTTCACTTGAACGCCTTCCCCCTGGGTACGCGCGTCACCAGCAAAGACGGCGGAGGCTATATTCCCATCGGGTTCTTTCAAATGTGGTGCCCGACCGTCTCAGGTATTTGTGAATACCCGGTTGCCCACAGCGACGCGGGTCGCGGCGACATGGCGTTCGCCAAGATGTGGCCTCGGGCGAAACGGAGCTTGATCCCGGAGGTGGTGGGCTATCACTTGGAGAGCACCGACGCTTCGATGTCCGCTAACTGGTATGGCAGAAAGACGGCTCCGTTCACCTACACCGGCGGACAACCGTGAGTCACATCGTACCCAGTGCCACACAGCGGTTTCTTACCAGTTATGGGGGTACGAATCCTTTTGGTAAGCCACAGTGGAGACTGCTGGTGGGCAGCGACCGGCTGGTGAAGGAATCCGGCGTTTACCGGGACTGGGCGGCCGGCCTCTCGACGGCGGAGAAGGGTGGATTGAACTTTCAGCCCAACCCCAATGCGCCGGGGTGTAACTTCTCCCGCCATGACAACCGGCCTATCCGCGTGGTCACAGAGATGCGCGAAGTAAAGAAGTATCCCCACGCGGAAGGATGGATTCTGGAGAAGTGGTTCCCTGCTTCCAGTTACGGCACCCAGGCGGAGTGGTATTCGTACAAGGCGATCGACGGGTTTACTCCCATGTTGGGGCCTTATCCCGAATGTGGTGACTACGAGATGGTCTTCGGCCCATGGCCCAGGGTGCCCACGACCGACACGCTGCAGGGCTTGATTGCAAAATATAGCGCCGGTATCAATGGGCGCCGCGGAAGTCCGGAGTCCAGGGCGCAAGAGTACTTACTGCGGTTCGAATACGAGGAGCAGCAGGCCGAAGCCAAACGGAAGATCGAATACGAGGCCATGATGCGTCGACCATATTTCCCCCTTGCACAGCAGTAGCCTGGCCGCCAGCCGCTGGAGACAAGACCTGGCCCGGCGCACCGGCAATGGGCATGAGCATATTGGGATTCTTTAGGTTGAGTTACATTCGATTGCCCACCCCCTGGACGGGTGCCCCTCGATAAGGAAAAAGGCTTTGTCAAGGGCAAAGATATCCTCAGCGGTGCGGAGCACCGCTTGCTTTGGCCATCAGACAGAGTGTGGGACCGAGACTCTGGGGATATCACCGCTGCATCATTTTTCTGGTGGACCGCTCCACCGAGCCATCGATACGACCGAAACTACGATCATGATTTTTTTATTCGGACACCCAGCCGCCGAGTCTGTGCGGAAGTGGGAAACACCGGAGGTGTTTCCCAAGGCGCTAGCGCCGTCTTCTGCATAGACCGGTCTGGATGCGAGAGCACCCAATCAATGTTACGGGCTAGACATCTCCCAGGGGCACCCGCGGGTTGCTCTCGATATGAGCGATCTCCGGATAGCCGACATTACTGCGTAGCATCCAGTAGAGTCGCACCGCCAGCTTGCGTGCCGCCGCCACCTTGGCTACTGCTTTCGGCCGATGATGGCAACGGTGTTGATACTCCTTGCGAAAACCCTCATCCTTGCGTACTGCGGTCTGCGCCGCTTCCACCAGCAGCTTGCGTAGAAAGCAGTTGCCTTGCTTGGTAATGGCCCCCAAGCGGCGCTTGCTGCCCGAGCTGTGTTCGCTGGGCACCAGGCCCAGATAGCTGGTGAGCTGCTTGCTACCGGCAAAGCGTGCCACATCCCCGACGGTCAGCACGAAGGCCAGGGCCGTCACTGGCCCCACGCCAGGCTGGGTCATCAGCAACTGGGCCTGAGGATGTTGTTCGGCGGCATGCTTCACCGCTTGATCCAACTGCTCGATCTGACGGTTCAGCTCCTTGAGCAGGTGCAACAAATCCTCCCGCCGCACTCCCGCCCAGCCGGGCATCGCCAACTGCTGGAACTGCTCCATCCCTGAGCGCGTCCACAGCCGGCTCTTCTTCTGCATCCCCCGGTTCATCGCCAGGTGTTGCAAGCTGTTCTTCACCTTGGTCCGGATCTCGACCAGCTTGTCCCGGTGGCGGAGCAACTGCCGCTGATCGCGCATCGCTGCGCTCGGCCTCCACAACTGAGGAAACCGTTTCTCCAACAGCAGCGTCAAGATATGACTCGCGTCCCGCTTGTCCGTACTCTGCTTGCGCACATAGCTGGCGCGGATCTTGGCCGCATCCCCTACCCGTATCTCATGGCCCAACCGCTGCACCAAATCGAGGAACCACTGGCTGTTTCCAGTGGCCTCGATCCCGATCAACGCCGGCTCCCCCAACTCCCCGTAGAACCGCTCTGCCTGACCGTCGGCGTGACTCAACTTCCGCTCTTGCACCTCTCCCGTCTCCAGGTCGCAAATCGCTATCTGTTGAAAGCTAGGGTGGAAATCACATCCTATAATCTTCATAAGGCTTCTCCTGATCCCAGAGTCTCTCGGTCCCACCCTCAAGACTCTCTCTAGGATCGCTGAAGCCTTTTTCCTTATCCAATCAACGTTCGCCATGGCGTACGTGGGGCCGATAATGATTTTCTTCGAACGCGTTTACTCGATACCTCTTTGAAACTGCAGGCTTAAGGTAGGGCATCGCCCATCGTTTTCGTCCACGTACGCTGGGGCGAACGTGGGGCACCGACCCCTAACCTCCAACTTTTTTTGCATAAGGAGCTTCACCCATGGCAACAGTCGTCATAACCCCGGAAATGCAGCGCGCAAATGCGGAGGCGCTGCTGGGTACGGATCCCGGTAAGTTCCGTGATCCCGGCCAGCGCTGGACCGCTAAACGATACGCTGAGATTCAGCGGCTGCTCAAACAGGCGGAGGCCGACAAACCCGTCACCATCCTCAACTTGAACCCCTTTCCCTTAAAGATCAATGGTGGTGTCTTTTTCCCCGAGGAGATTGCCCCCTGCCCTCCGGGCAAACCCTACACCGTGCACGTGATCCGGGAAACCCGCTGGGGACACAAGGACCTGGGCTGCGATGCGCAGAACATGATGCAGATGGAGCCGGTGCCGGCGATTCCCCTGGTGCTGGCGGCCGAATACATTCGCGAATACGTGCAGCAGGATGGCGGCTTTGGCGGAGTGCTCTGCTATGTCGGCGATCACGACCCCGCCACGCTCAAGAAAGGCGCGACCATTCGCGTTCCTGAAGTGGCCTATAGCGACCGGGGAGAGTTCTACGTAGAGGTGCGCGAGCGCGACTTCCACGAGACCCTCACCGCTATCCGCAAGAAGCGCAACGCGTCCATACTGCAGCGGCTGCAATCGGCCAATGCCTGGTACGAGAACGACTCCCAGCGCATGAACGTCAACGATACCCATCGCGACCTGGCGCGACTGGCCGTGGACGAAGGGCTGATTCCCGAATTACCGCGCTGGGTCATGCAGGCCAACACCCTCACGGAAAAGCAGCCCGACCCTTGCCCCAACTGCGTCGCGACCCCCAAAGCAGGGGCCATCCTGTGCGTGAACTGCGGGCACATCTTCAACGTGGTCCAGGCCTACAAAAACACCCGCATCGCGTACGGTGCGGTAGAGATGGATCGACTGACCGCCGAAGAGTGGAAGACGGTGAACCAGATCAAGGCGGAACGTGATAAAGCGAAAGGCAAGGCAAGTGCGTGAGCTGGACCCTGGGGCAGGTAAAGGCGCGGGTACGCAATCTGCTGGACGATCCCCAGGGATCGTATCTAACCGATAGCTTCCTCGTGCCCCTGATCTGCGAGGTGTACGACGATGTCAACTCGCAACTGGCATCCACGCAATCCTCGTGGGACATCGCCGTGGTTGAGGTGCCGGGCATTCCGCCCGGCACACCGAACCTGGCACCCTATCAAACCGGGAGCGGCCTGCTGGCGAGCCTGACCGACCAGCCGCTGCGTATCGACTGGAAGCCGGCGGGCGACGACCCTTCTTACTATCGGCTGGTGCGCAATTACGAGGTGCTCCCCGACCTGCAGCCGCGCGAGGGTATGGCTGGATGGGAGTTCCGCAGCGAAGTGATCTGGCTTACCAATTGCTCCATTGCCGTCGACCTGCGCATCCGGGGCGAATTTGGACCGCCGGCGCTGACCAGCGATGAAAGCGTGTTGCTGTCGCACCCGCGCATCGGCTACGTCGTCGCCTACGGGACCGCGGCCCTGGTGGCCACGGTCCGCGGCAACGATGCGTGGACCAGGCAGTACGAACAGAAGGCTCTCGAAGGCATGGACGAAATCATGGAGCAACTCGTCCGCGCCGAACAAGGGCAGGTGCGCCGGGCTGCGAGACAAACCCGGCATAGAGGCATTCGCTAATTCCATTTCTTAAATAAGGAGAAACCATGGCAGTTTCAGGAGCAATCATCGATTACACAGGTGCAGCCGGGGAGCGTAACTTTACCGTCTTCATCCAACTTACCTTCAGCGGCAGCTTCACCACCGGCGGCGATCCACTTAACCTGACGACCTTGAGCAATCCGAACGGCCTCGATGTAGAAGGCGTCTTCGAGCTTCCCTTGTCGTTGGGCCCGGCGGTCTACCTGGAAGATATCGGCGGGTACTATGTACAGCCGAAGGTCACCGGCTCGACCCTGAATGCATTTCTGATCAACGTGTACGCACCCGGAGGAACGATCGTTTCCGGAGCCTACAACGGGGCGGTCACGGGCGGAAACGTGATTCTTACCATGCAGAAGCGTCGCGTCTAAAAGCGCGGCGGATGGGTGACTAGGTGACTAAATAGGTGGGTGCCCCATATCCCCGATTTCCTGTGAAGCTTATCGGATTCCGCGCACTTCATGCGCCTTTCCTCAAAGAAAGGCGCACGCGCAGCCATGTCCAGTGCAGCGTGCAGGAAATTCGGGTATCTCGCACGTTTTTGTGCGAGATGTGGGAAGACACTCCACTAACAACAGAACCCATCATCGGTAACCAACTGTTTGTCCCAACATTCTTACAACCCCGCCACTTATGAATTTTGATGGCTTCATCCCGCACGAGTTCACGCGTTTTGGTGGGCTCGTCGACAATGACGATCCGACCGTGCTGCCTATGGGCGTTGCGGCAGTCTGCAAGAACTGCAGATTCCAGCTCACCACCGTTGCCACGCGATACGGTCTGCAGACGGCACTGCAGGGGCCAAACCAGGCCGGTATCTCAGGCCTGGCTGGGTTGATCTATACCCCGGAGAATCCCGGTGAAACCCTCTTTCAGGTACCCATGGTCTTCGATACTGACGGCTATCTGCTGGTCGAACGTCCAGTGGGCAGCGGCGTCCTGGTGCGCGTGCAGGGACCTCTGGTGAGCCAGCCGGCGAACGCGCATGCCCTCGTGACCGAAGCGTATAACCGGGCACTGATCGCCTACTCCGATCTGAAGACGCCCGCGGCTCCCATCAACGTCTATGGGCTAAGCACACACCAGCTGGATCCCTACGGGCAGAAGCCGCTGGGCGCTGCTTGGCTTCGATCGACAGCTTATCTGGTGGGCGAGTATGTGCAGCCCACAGCAACCGGCGGCAATGGGCATCTCTACCGATGCATCGTGGCCGGCACCACGCAAGCGACCGAGCCAGCGTGGCCACTGGCAGAAAACGCCACGGTTACCGATGGCGGCGTAACGTGGCAGGAGCTGACCCCGGTGTTGGTGAATCGGCTGCCAGCGCCGAACGGGCCCCAACCCACGCGCCTCGCGGGCGGCGGAATCTTCGCCGCCGGGCGCGATGTCTACCTGGAGATGACCTACGTCAATGAACAGGGAGAGTCGATTGCCTCCGCTCCTGGCATCCTGGTCAATACAAATCTGAATGACGCCGCGCGATTCGCGGTACCCGCTTTGTCCAGCCTGGCAGGTTGGATGCGAGGCCTGGCTACCGCGTATCAGCCGGCCTCCGTCAACGTGTACGAGGCCGACGTCGCCACCGGCGCTGCTGCTCCCTCTTCGGCAAGCTATGCGAAAGTAGGAAATTTTGCTCTTGGAGCCACAGTCACTGTGACCACAACGGCAGCCGGGGTTGTGCCGCCTGCTTCGAATACGGCCCGGGTCACCCCAGGTGGATTGCAGCCGCCTCCGCCGCCCACCGTCGAACGCGCCTCAGGCTCTGGCAGCTTTCCTGCCGGGCGGGATGTCTACATCATCGCCACCTTCACCAACGCAGCGGGCGAAACGCTGCCTTCCCTTGCCGGCATGCTGATCGACACCGTGCTCGATGACGCGGTACAGGTCCCCATTCCCTCCACCCTGTATCAAATCACGGCAGTCAACCTATACGAAGCTGATGTCGCCACCGGAGCGCCGGCACCAGCGACCAACAGCTACGCGCTCGTAGGATCCTTTCAGCCGCTTACCACAGCCACGATCACTGCCTCCGCGACTGGGCCATCAGCTCCCGCGGACAACACCTCAGGATCCGGCGGCAACATCGCGCCCGACGCCGGCACTGGTCTTCGTTATGCCAGCATCGCCTTCACCAATCGCAACGGAAACCTGGGCCCCACCGTCACCGCCTTCACCTCCATCAGCGTGGACGTGCCGGGCGACCAACTGTATATGGCAAACATTCCCATTGGACCAGCCAATACCATCAACCGAACCATCGGATTCACGGTGGCGGACGGCACCAACGTTGGTCCATTCTTTTACATTCCGTCAGCGGCGGTCAGCGCGAATATCCCCATGACCGCAACCGTGATCGGCGACAACACCACCACCACCGCGTTCTTCAACTTCACCGACGAGTTTCTGGAGGCGGAGACGGCAACCGACATGACGGACCGCCTGCGCTGCGTGCTGCCACCGCCGGCCGTCGACGTATATTACTCACCCTCGAATGATCGCGTGGTGCTGAGCGGCGTGGATGGATACGGATCGGGACACTATATCTCGCTGGCGGCGGACTCAGAGTCTTACTACGGCGACACCAGCCCGATCCAGGTAGCCAACGGCAACGGGCAGCGCTGCATCTGCGCCCGCGAATTTCAGGGCACGCTCTTCTCCCTCAAAGAGCGATCCGGCTTTACCATCTCGCCCACGGCCACCGACCCCTCCACCTGGTCGGTGCAGCAGCGGTGGGAGGGTGTAGGCCCATGCGGACCGCGGGCGGTTTGTGTCACCAACGAGTTCCTGTTCTTCGTGCATCGCAGCGGCGCCTATGCCTACGCCCCCAGTGAACCACAACCCAAGCTCATGACCAAGGAGATCCCTACTCTCTGGCAGACCATCAACTGGGACTACCAGCATTTGATCTGGTGCTGCGTGGATGAAGAGAACAAGGAGATACGGATCGGCATCCCGGTGGGCAACGCGACCGTGCCCAACCAGACCCTCACCATGAATTACATGGAAGGCCTGTCTGGCCCGATCCACTTCAGTCAATATGCGGGCCGGGAAGTGGCCATGGGCGCGGCCCGCAAGTGGAGCCTGGATGATATCGCCGGATCGGTGGCGGTACGCTGTGAGCGCCAGCTACCCTTGAATACCTCGCCCTTTGGATCCCTGCGCCAGTCCCAGGTGCTGATCGGCTCCTCCGCACCCGATGGCACGGTGCAAATGATCGCCACCGGAATTTATAACGACAACGGGAGCGGAATTACATGCCAGTACGAAACCACCAGCACCCAGGACCTGATGGACGTCTCCATGCTGGGCGGGGTCAGCATCAATGCCCTGGGCGAGGGAGCGATGACCGTATCCGTCATGGTGGCAAGAAACTATGCGGATTCGCCTCAGGCCGGGGCCACCGAGATCAGGCTGCCGCCCTTCCGGCTGACTCCGGAAAACTGGAGAGGCTACGACGGAGGCGCCCGGGGACAGAATGAGCGCTTCCGCATGCGCTTTACCAACGGATCCATCCCGAATGCTTGGTTTGCCCTCAAGTATTGCAGCCTGTTTACACGCCCCCTCTTCACCGCGAGGACGAGCAATGGCACTTAGCGTGAACCTGGCCCAAATCAACGCCGCCGCCAGGGGTAACAGCGATCTGCGGGAGACGCTCACCGGCATTCATCTCTCATTGCAATCCCTCTACGCGCAGACAGGCACAGCGCCGCTCAGCAAGATCGACACCAGCGCGGCCGTTTTCACTGCGCCACCCGCGCCTTCGCAACTGGCGGTGAGCGGAGCCAATGGGAGCTTTAGCGTCTCCATCACCACACCGCAGAGTGCAAGCAACGCACCCGTTTACCAGGAGTTATCGAGCTCGCCCACACCCAACTTCGTGTCGGGAGTGACGGTTTATCCCGTCAGCACCAACACCAGTTATGTGTTGCCTAACCCGGGCGCGACCCTCTATTGGCGGCTGCGGTCGAGTTACAACCAGCAAAACTGGAGCAGCTATTTCGTTCAACCCGGCGCGGTCAGCTCAGGCCTGATGAGTTCGGCGGCTACCGCAAGCAACCTTTCCCTCAACCAATCGAACTATGCCACGGTAGACTCGGTCGCCGCCGGCAGCACAGCCACCGTTCGGGTTTATGGTTCAGGCGGGGTAGGCACTTCGTGGGCCTCGATTCTGGGAACCAGTTCAAAAGTAATTCCCTCGGGCACCATTGTGAATGTCGCTTACTCGACCAACGGCTTCGTAGTGTGGGACGGGCAGAAATATCAATTGAAGCCGCAACTGGCGCAGACATTTCCCGATACCTGGGTGCCGGTGGGCAAGGTCTCGGTCATCGCCAATGCGAGCGGACTCGTACTGCCGGTGATTCACGCTGTGGTAACCGGCGGCGCGATCGTCGCCTACCAGATCGTCAACCCCGGGAACGGGCTCACTGCGGCCCCTACGTTGACAATTACAGATAGCTCGGGCAGCGGCGCAACCGCCACCGCGACGGTCTCGGCAGGCGCTGTGACGCAAGTCACGCCCGGCAGCGCCGGCAGTGGCTACTCCAGCGCGCCCACGGTCACCGCCTCAGGCGGCGCCAGCGGCGGATCTGCCGGCGGCGGCGGCGCCACCGGCGACAACGGCGGGAGGCTCTACGCCAATGTATAGCCTGCACCAGCAGTATCTCGACATGGCAAGCGGTTTTCACGTCATCGAGCTGCGCGATGAACGCGGAAATCGGCACCTGATCCAGCTGGCCGTTGGCCATGATGCCTGCCCGGCATGCGGAGCGGTTCATCCAAAAGATAACCTCGATACGCTGGACCCGGCCGCCGCGGTCCATCAAATCAATGAGGCGCTCAATACGTCGCAGCGGCAGATGCTGACCTATGCCGGCAAGCACGGGCTCACGGTGAAATGAGGCGCGTAACCCTGCGCGAGGCCACTCACGAAGACTGGCCGGTGATTCAACAGCTGCACCGCGAACACCAAGCTGCGCAGGGAACCAACTACGAGCTGCCTTGGCTGTTTGGTCCAGCCATTGCCATCGCCCTGGTAGGGGTGGACGAAGAAGGAACGATCTACAACTGTATCTATGCAGAAGCGGTGGCGGAATTACGCTTTGTGGGATGCGACCCCAGGGCGACCGCATGCAGCAGCCTGGAGATCGATGGGTTCATTTACGTATTGAAGCGGATGGGCTTTCGCTGGCTGGAATGCTTCGTCCCTCGCCAGCTGAAGAAAATAATCCAAAAACCACTGTTGCGAGCGGGATTCGCGTGTGTCGATCGCGAGCTCGCGCACTTCACTAGAGACCTGAGAGGAAAAACATGAGCAGAGGCCAATCTACGCAAGCATTCAACACCGCTTCGAACGAAAACGCGACTGATTTTGGCAACGCCCAGTCGGCGTTTGGTTCCACCGAAGATGCCATCGGCAACTACAACAACCAACTGGCAAAATTCGTCTCCGGCAATCCCTATATCCAGGGAGGTGAGTACGATCAGACCATCAACACCGGCCTGGCCAACGTATCCGACGCGGGGGCCAATTCACTCGCCGGCGCGCTCCAGGCACAGTCCCGGCGGACGGGCCAGAACAGCGCAGCCGATGCCGCGACCGCGGCGGCCGGGGCGCAGCAGAACACGCGCGACCTATCGAGCGACCTGGCGGCGGCACAGCAAAAGCGCATTGCCGGCGAAGCTGGTTACAACCAGGCCGCGCTGGGCGCATCAGCCGTGCCCATCGGCGCCAACCAGGCGCTGTACGGTACGTCTTCGAACGCGGCCGATAGCGTTCTGGGCGATGAGACCCAGGCGGCGAAGCCACCCAGCTTCTGGGATGAAGTTGGCAACAGCGTTGCCGGCAATCTGGGCAAAGTAGGAAAACTATAACCATGGCAGACGATCAGGAAGACGAAGCCAGCAGGCTGCTCAAGAAAATTCTCTCGCCGGCAGAGGCGCAGAGCCTGGTGCTGCCTCCACCGACCCATGCTCCGGTAAGCGGCCCGGCCGAGTCCACTCCGCTGACCGGCAACCTGGCAAAACCGCCTTCGCAGGCAACCCCGTCGAAGCAGAGCGCGCCGGTACGCCAAGGCCTGTCAGGATACTTTGCGGCATCCCCGCCGGCAACGCCCGATCGCAGGGGAGATCCGCAGTACGTGAAGCTTTACTCGAAGGGCCAGGTTGGTTATCTGCCCAGGGCCAATCTTCACTTGGCTCAACAGGTAGACGGCAACCTGAAAGTATTAAGCGAAGACTAGACGCACAAAGGCCCAGCCATTGGGGCCGGGCCTTTGATGGATAAGACTACCGATGTCCCCAGTCGTGGTGGTCACGGTGATCATCGTGGTCCCAATGGCCCTCGTTGTATTCCCAACCGCGGTCGTAGTGGTCGTAGTGAGGATGTGTCCAATACGCGCCGGCAAAGGGACGCCGGCGCCATACTCCGGGAACCCACACATACCTTCCCCCGTACCAGTTCCAATACCCGTCGACCCAGGCATAACCAGGGCCCGGGAGAGGAGGCCGGACCTCGTAACGCAGAGGTGGCGGAGCAACGCCGATATAGACACCAACTCCGGCAAAAGCCGGCACCGTGAGGGCCGAAGCCAAGATTGCGCTAGCTATCCATTTAGTTTTCATCGTTCTCTCCGTTACTGCACCTTTCATACAGTGGGAACCCGGCCACAAGCGAGAGGTTTCGCTGAATTCAGGCCGTTATTTGTTCCCTAACAGGCAACTCTTTGGTGAATGCACCTATGGCCACGCACCCACTTCACGCACTTGGTTTTGAGCCCCTGACCTCCTCGCTGGCCGATCTCGGCTTTGAACCGCAAAGGATCGTGCGCCCACAGCCGGTGGGCACGAGAGAACCCGATTCCGGGCGCAAGATCGTACAGCCGACGAATAACCCCGTAATCAATCAGGGGCTGGCCACCGACGCCATGCCGGCATACAAGGCCCGGTTGCTGGAAGCGATCCGGCACATCCCCGGGGCGAGACTGGCGAGGAGCCGCGATGCCAAAAATCCGCACCGCCTGGCGGAAAAGATCGAGCAGCAGGGGCAACCGGCAGAGACGGTAAGCGACTACGGCGCGGCCCAGATCGCGGTCGACTCGCCGCAAGCGAAAGCTGCGGTGGTGGCCGCCGTGAAACAGCATTTCTCGGTATTGCGGCAGCAGGATAACTTCGCCCTCGGCGATCCCGAATATCACTATCGCAGCTATTCACTCCAGGTGCAGATGCCGAATGGGGCATCGGAGGAGCTGCAGATTGTTCCTGAGGAAGTCTTGCAGGCCAACCGGGCGGAGCACCACGACTATAAGCAGGTGCGCAACGCGGAGCTCGCAGGCCAGAACGCCGAGCCGGCAAAGGCGGCCGCGCGAGCCATCAACGATTCAGCGATGGACCGATTTAACTCCAGAAATGGAGCGCTGGTCCAGGCCCGCATACAGAAGGGCCGGGTACAGAAGGGTTCGCGGGTCAGGCTGGCCGATGGCGCGGTGGCCCGAGTGGTCTACGTGGACCCGAATATGCGGATCGCGCGCGTGCGCACCGAAGACGGACGGAACATTACCGTGCGGCACAAAGATTTGCGTGGGTCTTCCTGATCAGGGCCTTTATCCGACCTTGGGCGGCGGTCCCCCGAGGCGGGTGTCTTCGCCCCGCTTGCGTCCGGGCTCAACTTTGGGCTTCGGTTTAGGTGCCTTCTTGGTCTCTTTTTTGCCTTTATCTTTGCTTCCCATGAAGCCAAATATTACACGAACAAACCCCAAAGAGGTGCTATTGATGCCGACAGAAACTAAAATCTTGCAGTTTGACCGCGATCAGATACTGAACAGGTATTGGGCGTTGGCCAACCTGGACTCGGAGCTAACCAAAGGAAACATCACCGGCCAACTCAAGGCACTCGATTCTCTCTGCGAAGAACTGGCCCAGACGCAAGCCGGGAAACCCAGGCAAACCCCGCGCGCACTGGACATTTACCAGCCCGACTGGCTTCGCAAAGAATCATGACCGTGGAGCGGATAGGACGGGTCGAGTGGTAAGACGCGGTCGAGTAGGGGCCCAGTGGTAGGACGGGTGCCCCTCGTTCCCCCGGATTTCCTGTGAGGCTTGTTGGAATCACGGAACTTCATGCGGCTTTCCTTACAGAAAGCCGCACAAGTGGCTGTCAGATAGCGCCGCGTACAGGAAATCCGGGTCGCTGTGGCGTACGTGGGCCGAAAATGATTTTTTTCGATTGCTTTTCGCCCGGCCCTCACACGTTACCCACGCTTGATGATGGGGCTGCGCCCCGTCATGTTCGGCCCACGTACACCACGGCGAACGTGGGGCACCCGTCCGGTTTTCATCTGCCTTGTTTTGAGGCGGGTGCGTTATGACGGAGGAGGCCGCCTATCGCTGGAGGCCGGCCACCGCGGCGCAAAAGGCCGCGATCGATTCAGAAGCGGACATCCTGCTCTTCGGCGGCTCCGCCGGTTCGCTCAAAACCGAAACCATGTTGATGGACGCGGTCCAGGAGTATGAGAATCCCAATCTGCGCGCCATCGTTTTCCGCTCCTCCTTCGTCGAGATGACCGACATTATCGACAAGACCCGCCGCCTCTACGCGCCCATGGGCGGCGTCTTCGTGGGTTCGCCTAAATGGACCTGGAGCTTTCCTTCCGGAGCCACCATCCGCTTTGCCTACATGAAGACGGATGACGACGTGTGGAAGTACCTCGGCCCGCGTTATTCCTTCATTGGCTTCGATGAGTCGACGCTGCACACAGAAAAGCAGGTGCGCAACATTCTAGGCCGGTTGAGCTCGACCGATGCCAGGCTGCGGCTGCGCATGCGGCTGACCTCGAACCCCGGCAATGTGGGTGCCGCCTGGCACCAGGCGCTTTTTCTGCGCGGCCACTGCCCGGTCCATAACCAGCGCGACGCGGCCCAGCCGGGCCAGCTCTACCGCGATCGCTGCTGGCCCTCCGATGGCGAGGCGATTCCCTTCTCCGTAGCCTTCATCCCAGGCAAACTTTCCGACCACCAGCTGCTGGACGCAAATTATGCCAGGCGCCTGCACATGATGTCCGGCGGCGCAGCCGCGGCCATGGAGCAGGGCTGCTGGTGCACACTCGAGGGAGCCTACTTCCCTTTCGTGAATGCCGGCATGGTGCGCCCGCTGGCCGAGGCAGGGGTGGAGTGGTGGCACAACCACTTCTTGTCCATTGATTACGGCTATGGCAAATCTTCGTCTTCGGTGGGGCTTTACGTCCGTGGGCCGGCAGAGGTGCCACACAAGATAGAAATCCACGGCGTCGAATCAAGTCGGCTGGCGCAGGAGAATAGCCAGCAGTTTCCCCAGGGGCGCATCCGCAAAATCGGCGAGCTGGTGGTGCCCCACGTGCCCGCCTATGAGCTGGCTGAAATGGTGGTCGAGGCTTTTGTAAAGCCGGATGAAACCGGACAACGGCGGCGCATCGTGGCTGCCTATCTCGACCCCGCCAACTTCAAAGATATCGGCGACGGGCACACCATTGCCGATCAGATAAATGAAGTATTAGACCCGTGGGAGATAACCTGCGAGCGGGCGTCCAATGACCGCCTGGGCGGATGGCAGCTGCTGTATCGCATGCTGCGCACCGGCGAGTTCGAGATTACCGACGTGTGTCCACGAAGCTTCGAAGCTCTGCGCACGCGCATGCATGACGATACAAGACCGGGAGATATTCGCAAGATCGCCGGCGACCCACTGGATGACGTAGCCGATGAGACCCGCTATGCGCTGTACACCTTTGTGCAGCAGGCAACCACGCCGCGGGAGTTAGTGCTGCAGCAGGCGGTACGCGGACTGGATGTGGGCTCCGCCGCCATCCGCTGGCAGCAAAAGGCAGAGGAGCTGGAGCGGGAAGACGCACCGATCCCCACTACGCGCAGAATGGGATCGAGCCGGCGCAGTAGGGGTCGGTGAGAACAGCTATCTCTATTTTTTATTTATGATTGTCCGCCAGCCGTCGTTCCATTTTGTCCGTTACTTGCAGGAGCAATGGCGAACTGAATCTGACTACCTGCTTTAAGCTTAACGTCGTCTTTTCTGGTAGCGACAAAGACGCCTGAGTTCTGGCTGGAAATGTTACTGTGCAGGTTGACGCCGGGAGCAGCATCCTGCTGATCCAATTGCACCGTCTTTGCCGTCCAATCGTTTGCGACAGCGTCCTCGTTTTCCGTCCCGAAGATCTCCCCGGCATCCGCGGCGTAGAAGCCCACGATAGTCGCTCGGATGGGTACAGTGGTTCCGTTCTTAAGGCGCGCCTGGTCAAAGCGCAGCGCCAGCTTCGACGTGCCTTGCTGTTGTGTGTCATCCGTGGTTACCTTTCCCAGCAGCACCGTGCCCCTGGGCAATTCGGTTCCATCGCTCAAACTTACTTTCCCTTGCAGTTTGGCGCTCACGGTACGACCTGATTGATCTCTAACGGAATCAAGGTTATCCACCAGGATGGCGCTCGCCGGTTTCATCAACGTAGCCTCCTGATGAACAGCTTGCCTGGAATCCTGAGCAGTTGCATTTTGCGTGTAGGTAAAAAGTGGTAGAGCTAAGATTGCGGTGGCAAATGCCAGCGCTTGATGATGGCCTTTCATACGACTCCTAAAGTAGAAAAAAGGTCCTCCACAAAATAAAAAAAATGATGGCGCAATGGTGTCTTTTCTTCTTCGTGCCCCTGTTTGTTGGATCACTGTTGTCGTGATTAGATACACCTTTTTTTTTCGCCCTCACTTCTTTTCACTCAAAGAACCTGCAGATGCGCGCGTCGTAGTGCAGTTGCACCGTCCCCAGCGGTCCGTTGCGCGCCTTGGCAATGATTAATTCGCCTTTCCCGGCTAACGATGGGTCTTCGCGGTTGTAGTATTCCTCGCGATGCAGAAACAACACCATGTCTGCATCCTGCTCAATAGCCCCCGACTCGCGCAGGTCGGAGAGTATCGGCCGCTTATCCACCCGCTTATAGAGTTCGCGGTTCAATTGCGACAGCAGAATCACGGGCACGTTGAGACGCTTAGCCAATCCCTTCATCGCGCGGCTGATCGCCGCCACCACCTGCTCCCGGTTTTCCAGGCCCTTGCGCTCGGCCGCCATCAATCCCAGGTAGTCCACCAACACCAGGTCGAGACCGGTACTCGCCTGCAGCCGGGCCGCCTTGGCCTCGATCGATGCTGCTGTCTGCCTCGGTTGGTCATCGATGTATAACGGCACATCGATAATCTCGGCCAGCGCCTGCAGATAGTGCTGCTTCTGAACTTCACTCAACTTTCCATGGCGATGCGCCTGCAAATCCACCTGCCCGCGGGCACAGCACATACGGTCGATCAGCGCCTTGCTGGGCATCTCCAGACTGAAGAAGGCTACCGTCTTCCCCGACATAGCAACATGTACGGCGATGTTGCCCGCGACCGCAGTTTTGCCAATCGAGGGCCGCGCGCCCAGGATGGTCAACTCCTTGGGCTGAAACCCCGCAGTGAGATTGTCCAGACCCCAAAAGCCGGAGGGAATGCCGGTCAGCCGGGCGCTATGCTCAAACATCTGGTCGATGCAAGGATAGTGCCCCCTGACATACTCGGCCACCGAAGTCAGGCCGGAGGTGATGGCCTTGCCGGCAATCCTGCGGAAGGCAGACTCGGCCTCGGCCAGCACCTCCTCGGCGGAGCCCGACTGGTCGCCCGCCAGCACCCCTACCCGGTCGCTCTCCACGATGGCTTGCCGAAGGAGTGACTTGTCTTTAACGATGCGCACCTAGTCTTCAATGGATAGCCTGCGCGGCAGGCCCTCGGTAAGCCCAGCGAGCCAGGCCACTCCGCCGATCACCGACAGCTCCTTGTGGCGCTGCAGCTGCTCGGCCAGAGTCACGATGTCGACCCTCTGGCCTTCGCTCATCAACTCGCCCATGCGGGCAAAGACGCGGCGATGCGAATCGAGGGAGAAGTCCGCCGCCTCGATGCGGCCCGCTGCCTCCTGAAAATGGCCATTGTTGAGCAGGATGGCGCCCAGGATCGCCATCTCCGCGGCCACGTTGGCAGGCAAGTGGACGGGACGTGCGCTCACTGGCCTGCCCCATCCAGCCCCGGGTGACGGCAACAAAATAACGCCAAAGCAGCGGATTGCAAGCGACGCCAGTCGGCAGTTTCCGGCGCATCGGGGCCGAGGAAGCTGATGATGTCCTTAACCGCGCTGCTATAGAGGAACGATATCTCACCGCCGGCGTAATCGAGCACAATCACGGTACGTGAGCCAGTAAGTTTACGGGCATACTTCACATCCCCCCTGCGCACGCGCAGGATCAGAATCTGCCGCAGCTCCTTCCCTACCTCCAGGCCGAACCGTGACAGAGCGTAATCTTTCACCTGCTGCCGGCGGGCAGGCCACAGCAGGGGGGATTCCCGGCTCATGCACGGCCTGCTGGAACGCGGCTGCGCATGCCCAGGGCCCTCATGCCGCCGGTGTATCTTCCCAGGGCTGCGATTTCACGCCGCTGCGCGGCCGCGTAGCGCTTGCTGTCGTACACCAGGACGGCCATCGCTTCGTCACCAAGCTTCAGCGCCGCCAGGCGGCGCGCAGCTTTTTCCGATATACCCCAACGCTCGGCGACGTCCAGGATGGAATCGGCAGAGCGAGGACGCCCGCCGCCATGTCTCCGAAGAGGACTCATAGCAATCTCCGATTTTTCTTGGGGGAGGAACCAAGGGCAAAAAAGAAGGGACGGCCGGGGAGGGCGGAACACCCTTCAAAACATAACTATTTTTGTCATAGTTACGACTTAACTAAGTGCAGTATGCCCCAGTATTTGATATCGCGCAAGAATCATAAGCACTATTTTTGTTACGTCCTAAGTAACATGTGCTAGAAATATTTATTGCTTCTTTTTTGTATGTAACCTTGTTTGTTATCTATTCACGCAACCGCGCGAATTACCGGGTGTCCGCAGCTGGTGTTGTTGCGCATCAGGAACCGAAAATATACGAAATAGGGCCGAAGTCGTTGGTGGATTAGCCGCTTGTCCCGCTCACGAAACAGAGTGAGAGGCGGTCGATCGAGCGTCATCACTGTTGCGTATCCGCAACAAACCCCAAAGTTGGCTCTTCCGGCGGAGTTTCCAGCAACTGCGCGCTGTCGTTGCCCACATTGCCCACCGCCTTGTCCACCTTCCAGGCAATCATCTTTTCAGCGGGGAAAGGCCGCAACAAGTCGAGCGGCGGCTGCGCGGAATCGCCGCTACCCAGCCAGCGGGCGTAGTCCTTGCGCTCGATAATCACCGGCATCCGATTGTGCAGCGGGGCTACCACCTGGTTCGGATCGGTGGTGATGATGGAGAAGGTCTCCAGCCACTCGCGGGTCTGGGGATCTTTCCACCGCTCCCACAACCCGGCAAAGCCATAGGGCTCGCGACTGGCCAGCGCGATGGCAAATGGCTGCTTGTGTTTAGGGTCCAGCGTCTGCCACTCATAGAATGCATCCGCGGGTACCAGGCAGCGGCGGTGCTTAAATGCCTCGCGAAAAGCCGGAGCGGTGGCAACGGTCTCGGCCTTGGCATTGATGGTAGAGAAACCAATCTTCGCGTCCTTGGACCAGTAGGGAACCAAACCCCAGCGCATGAGGGCGATTTCCCGCGCACCGGTGTCGCGATTCAGGCGCACCACGGGTTGAAAGGTCTGAGGGGCGACGTTGTAGCTGGCGCCCCACTCCACCGTATCCACATCCTCGGCGCCGAACCATTGCGCAATTTCTCTTCGGGTGGACTTACGCACATAACGGCCGCACATAGCTCGATGATACCTATCGAGGAAACGCCTGAGCGAGAGACCGCCCCACCTCGGGCAGCCGTCCCTTGCTCAACACCAACAGGCGAAGCGGATTGGCATTCTTCTTCACTTCGCGACACTCGAGAATGCGGGTTGAAAATTGCTCCAGTCGAGGAAAGGGGCGAAAGTTTTTGTTCAAGGTACAAACTAATAGAGTGCGCTCATGCAACAAAGCTTCAAGGTCGTCAAGATAGTATTCGAGCGACCAGTGAAAGCCGACGCTGTAAAACCCGTAGATTAAGTCATAGGGACCGGGTAGTGCCGCGAGCGGCATTTGCTCCGCATCAAAGATTTGATACTGCTTCACTCCGTTGTAGTCCAGCATGCTCTCTAAGAGCGGGAGGTTCCCGCAAAAAGAGGAAATATCCGGCCATCGGGGAGGATGCTCATAATATTTTTGTTTGTACCTGGTGCTGGTTCCGTTACCGTCGTAGAGACTGATCTCGCTGCCCGCTAAGAGCCCCTTCTTGCTGAAGAAGACTACGGATCGGCCAAAGCCTGGACCAATCTCCAGAACCCGCTTCGGTTTCTCGACTTTTTCGAGCAGCGGCAGAAGAGCCTCATACTCCGCTTCTGAGGCGGCGTTACTTTCCTGCTGCCACAGCAGCCGGGAGGCTTCGTCGGCCTGGAGCGGCAGGCGAGTGGAAATAAGACGAATCGCCGCCACCACTGCTTCGGTAAAGGGCGGAGCCAGAAATAACTGCTCCGCCGCGGCTGCCCTGGGGTCCAGAATGGACTTGCCGCGTAGGCGGTTAAGTGACGTTTTTATGAACAAGCAGGTACCTCTGTTGGAGCATATTCGCGGTAGCCAACGTGGAACCCAGATCCACTTAGGCACTCGGTTATTTCTTCCATCGACTCCAGAGATAAGTCCGTGGTACGTCTCAGGGATAGGATTTGGTATTCTATTGCGGACGACTTTTTGCGTCTGGAGAATAGCGTTTTGAACACTAAAGAGATCTTAGAACACATCAACGGCGAAATTTCGCGTCTACAGCAGGTGAAGGCTTTATTGCAAGGATCGACGAACGGTCACAAAGGGAGTGCAGGCTCCATCAATGGTTCGGCGGCGCCTAAGGTCAAGGGCAAGCGCGTACTCAGCGTGGAAGCTCGTAAGAAGATCGCGGCTGCGCAGCGGAAGCGCTGGGCGAAAGCAAGAAAGGCAGCGGTCTAAATCACGACCTGCTGCTGCTTCATACAGCTGTAACATTCCTTTCTAACCGGAGAACGGGCCGCGCTGGCGGAGAAGATAGCAGCGGCCTCTATGGTCAGATGTTCCATCCGCCGTCGATGACGTGCGTCTGCCCGGTGGTGAAGCTGGACTCATCCGATGCGAGATACACCGCCAAGGCGGCGACCTCCTCTGGGCGGCCTAGCCGGCCCATGGGTTGGCGGGCAATGAATTCACTCCGCACCTGCTCCACATCGCCTTGCGCGGCGATGCGCCCTTCGAGCGAAGGCGATTGTACGGTACCCGGACAAATGGCATTGCAGCGGATCCCCTGACGCACAAAGTCGATCGCAATCGCCTTGGTCAAACCCACGACCGCAGCCTTGGAGCTGGTATAGACAAAGCGATTGGGCACTCCCCGGATGCTGGATGCAATCGATGCCATATTGACGATGCTGCCCCGGCCCGCGCGTAACATGCCGGGCAGGAAAGCGCGGCATGTGCGATACATGGAGCGGACGTTCAGGTCGAAGGAGAACTCCCAATCCTCTTCGGTGCAATCGAGGATGGTGCCGTGGTGGACGAAGCCGGCGCAGTTGAACAAGATATCCGGTTCCGGTACCTGTTCGGCGAGTAATTCGATCTCCTTGGGGTTGCGAACATTGAGTTCGCGACAGACCATTTGCGGCTGCTCTGCGGCGAGTGTTTTCAGTGCCGCTTGGTTGATATCGGTCGCCCACACGGTGGCGCCTTCCTGAGCAAAGGCGATCGCGGTCGCCCGTCCAATTCCCTGTCCCGCGGCCGTGACCACAGCGGTCTTGCCCGCCAACCTTCCACTCATCCGTTCACCCTTGCTCGCAGCAGCAACTTCCGATTCTAACCTGTGGGTAATTCACTGCCCTTTGCCCTCCAGCCCCATCGCCACGCAAAGTGCGGCAACATCACCGATCTTCTCTCCCAGCGCTGCAGGAACAATCTCACACGCCCGTAACGATTGCGGCAAGGCCTCACGCTCCATCACCTTGCGCATCGGCGCGAGCAAATTCTCGCCCATGCGCCAAGCCAGTCCCCCGAGCACAATACGCTGCGGATTGAGCACATCGATCAGCATGGCAAGCGCCTGCCCCAGCCGCGCACCTGAGCTGCGTAGGATGCTGAGCGCAACCGCATCCCCAGCCTGCGCCGCGCGGCCCACGTCGCGTGCCGTCACCCCACTCGCCAGCTGTGTGTGCAATACACTTGCGCGGCCGCGCCGTTCCGCTTGCGCCAGCATGCGCACAGCGAGTTGCCCAATGCCGCCGCCGCTGGCCCATCCTTCGATGGAGCCTGCTTTGTGGTAGCCCACTGGCCCCGTCGGGCTGAGCCGCACGTGACCTATCTCGCCCGCGTCGCCATTGGCCCCCAGGTACAAACTGCCGGCGGCAATAATGCCCGCGCCCAGCCCGGTGCCGAGGGTAAGAAAGACCATGTGCTCCGTGCCTACGCCGGCGCCGAATCGATGTTCCGCCACCGCGCCCGCATTGGCGTCGTTCTCCACCCGGCAAGTGGTATGGAATTCCTCTTCGAGCAACCTGCGGATGGGCACATCCACCCAGGTGGAGAGGTTGGGCGGCGCGAGGATGATTCCCTGCACCCGATCAAGCGGGCTGCCGCAGCTTACGCCAATACCCGCAATCGACTCCTCGCCAAAGCCATGCTGAGCCAGCAGGCTGCGCGCCGATTGCACGATCAGATCAAGAGCTCGCTCCGGCCCCTGCTCCGGCAGGGTTGCGAACTCGATTCGGCCCAGGCTCTCCGGAGGCTGCGCAGAAAGGATCACCGCGGTCTTGGTGCCACCCACGTCGACCCCGAGATAAATCTTCTCCATGGCTAGGTCGCCGGCACTCCGCTCTGGTCGTGAATGGCATTGGCCCTCACCAGCGCTGCGGTTACGTGGGCGCAGATATTCTCCTGGCCGACATGCTGGGCAAATGAAACCTGCGCCATCAAGCGTGCCGGCTGCTCCCGGGCGCCGCACAGCAAGAGAGTTCGACCGGAGCCCTGGACCTCGAGCGCAAGGCGCTCCAGTGCCTGCAGACCGGTGGAGTCGAGTGCCGTCATATTGCGCAGCCGCAGCACCACGATCGGCGGCAGCGAAGGTAGTTGGCGGCGAATCTCGTCAATCTTTTCCGTGGCCCCAAACAGGAACGGGCCGTGGATGCGAAAAATCGCAACGTAGGGTGGAATATCCCTGCCCTGCAGCACATGCATGCGGCCGTCTTCCAGGTCGTCCTCGGTCACCCGGGTCACCGTGGTGGTCAGCGTGACCTTGCGGATGAACACCAGCGCCGCCAGAATCATGCCTGCCCTCCACAGCTACCGTCAGATCGGCAAACACAGTAAGCAGCAGCGTCGTCAGCCAGACGCCGATCTCCAGTTTCGAGAGCCGCAGAATCTGCGGGATCTCGTGCCACTCCCCCATGTTGTAGCAAACCACCAGCAGGATCGCGGCCAGAGCGGCCAGCGGGATGAACCTGGCCAACGGCGCGGCAAACAGCAGCACTGCAAGCACGGTGAGTGCATGAACCATGCCCGCAACCGGGGACACCGCCCCGCAGCGAATGCTGGTCGCCGTGCGGGCAATAGCGCCGGTGGCCGGCAGCCCTCCGCAGAGGGGCGAAAGAATGTTGGCGATGCCCTGCGCGACAAGTTCCACATTGGGGTTGTGCTGATCCCCGCTCATCCGATCGGCAACCACGGCGGACATCAAAGACTCGATCGCTCCCAGCAGTGCCACCGTGATGGCGGGAGAGACGAGAGTCCTGACGGTGGCGTATTCGAAGACTGGTACGTGGAAGCGGGGGAAGCCGGAAGGAATGCCACCAAAGCGCGTCCCAATCGTCTCTGCCGGCAGATGCAGTAAATAGACCACGAGAGTAGCTGCGAGCAAGGCCACAATGTACCCCGGAACCCGGGGCAGAAAGCGGACCGTCAGCACGATAAGAAGCAGTGAAGCGCAGGAAAGCAGGGTGGTGGTCAGGGACACGGTCTGCGCACTCCCGAGCACCACCCGCATGCGTCCGACAAAATCCCCGGGAACCGGTCCGGTGCGCAATCCGAAGAAGTCTTTGATCTGGGTGCTGGCGATGAGGATGGCGATGCCGTTGGTAAAGCCCACGACCACCGGGCGGGGAATGAACTTGACCGCCGCGCCCAGGCCGGTGGCTCCCAGCAGGATGAGCAGGAACCCGGCCATGATGGTGCACAGCAGCAGACCGTTGAAGCCATAGCGGGCCAGAATGCCGGCGATGATCACGACAAATGCGCCCGTCGGACCACCAATCTGGTTGCGTGAGCCGCCCAGGGCGGAGATGGCGAATCCGGCCACGACCGCGGTGTACAGACCGGCCTCTGGGGGCGCCCCGGAGGCAATGGCAAATGCCATCGAGAGCGGCAGGGCGACCAGGCCTACAGTGACGCCCGCCGCCAGGTCCGCGCCGAATTTCCTCCCGTTGTAATCCCGCAACGCGAGGAATGACTTAGGTGCCCAGTCGGTAAGGTTCAATACCTTGCTTTGAATGCCTCATTACTGCGTCTTGATTCTTTCGCTGACCCTTTTGGCCAGCTTCCCGATCTCGTCCACATCTTTGAGGGCGTCGGGGGTCGGGGCATCGCTCTTATCGACTTCTGCCTTGAGCGCGGTCGCCAACTGCACCAGCCGGTCGGTGTCGGTGAACACCTCCTTCTGATGCTCTTCTCGAAGCCGTCTCAACTGGCGTGCCTGCATTTCCCTGGCCACGTATGGTTGTTCATCCGGCATGCGCGACCGATCCAGCTGTTCAATCTGTCCACTCGTGTTCGGATTGATCGGACCATTGAACTGCGGCGCCGCTAAACCAAGGCTCGCTGCCAGCGTCACTCCTCCGATCAGGGCCCCTCGCATCGCCCGCCGACTTGTGCGCGATAGGTCGCTCACTTCAGCCTCACATCCCCTTGAGATAAACCGCACAATCACGGTTTGCTTGCAAACGTTTGCCCCTCTTCCTTCATTCTTTCCTTGAGATCTTTGGCTAGCTTCTGGATCTCATCCGCCTTGCGCAGAGCGTCCAGCGATAGGGTGTTCGCTCCGGCCTTCTCAACGTCCACTTTCAACTCCTGGATCAAATGCAGTAGTTCGGCACTGTCTTTATCGAATTTTCGTTGTTTGCTTTGCTCCGGTGTCATAGGCGGCGGAGCGACGGCAGGCGCGACGGCTTGCGCGGGCTGCGTTTTCTGTTCCTCAACCGTCTTTTCCGGCTGGACTGCTTGATCATCGGCAGCCTTGGCTGGTTGAGCATCCGGGTCGTTCGCAGCCTTGGGCGGCTGAGCGCTTTGATCATCGGCATTCTTCGCCGGCTGAGCATCCTGATCATCAGGAGTCTTCGCCGGCTGAGCATCCTGATCATCGGCAGTGTTCGCCGGCGGAGTGTCCTGATCATAAAGAGTCTTCGCCGGCGGCGTGTCCTCGTCATCTGCAATCTTCGCCGGCGAAGCGTCCTGGTCATCCGCGTTTTTTGCCGGCTGCGCGGTTTGGTTATCCCGGCTCTGCTGCGGACCGGAGACGCCGCCGGCCGTCGAGACCAGGGGCATGGTCAACCCGAGAATTGCCGTAATCACCCATCGCTCGAGTAGCATCATAGGGTGCCAGTGTACGCTTCCATTTTCTCCCTTACCGCCCTTATCCGCCAGTACGAGCCGACACCTTCGTTACTACGCGCTCTCAACCAGGAGTGGCTCTCCGACGTGCGGGAATTCATTCGTACCGACCTGCCCAAGCTGCTGATTATTGCCGCCTACACCTGGGCGCTTATCCTGCTGGTCAACTTCATTACCGGCCGGGTCATCAAGGTCGCCGAGCGCCGCGACACCCTGGGTCCCGCCCGTGGTGCCCAGGTCCGCACCCTGGCCTCGGTCATCCGCGCCACCGGCGTCGTCATTGTGGCCATCCTGGCATTTCTCCAGATCATGGGAATTCTCGGCTTCAATATGTCGCCGCTTCTGGCTAGCGCGGGGGTCGCTGGCGTCGCCATCGGCCTGGCTGCCCAGACCATCGTGAAAGACGTGCTGAACGGTATTTTGATCCTGATTGAAGACCAATACAACGTGGGAGATGTGGTGACCCTGGCAGGGATGACCGGCACGGTGGATTCCATGACCCTGCGCAAAACCACGGTGCGGGGTTTTGACGGCACGCTCTACATCATTCCCAACAGCCAGATCACCAACGTCGCAAACCAGAGCCGCGATTTTTCCGTTTCTACGCTCAATGTCTCGGTCGACTTCTCCGCCAATCCTGATCAGGTGATACCGCTCTTGAAGCAGATTGCCTTGGAGGTGCGCAACGAGCCCGCATTCAAAGACGTGTTCGTCGCCGATCCGCTGGTTTTCGGCGTGGATTCCATCAAGGGAACCGAGGTCATCTACCCGGTCCAGTTCAGGACCCTGCCGCGGAAGCAATTCGACGCCATGCGCGAGATGCAGCGGCGGATCCGCCTGGCGCTGGAGGAGCACAACCTGCTGCCGGGCAGTCCCTATCGGGTGCTCAGCGGCTCCGGGCAGAAGGCCACCCCCAGCGAGGCTGAGGGAGCCAAGGCCGCCCCCGACCCCACCACCGCTAAGCCCAACGAAACCAACCCCTTTACGGGCGAGTCCTAAACCTTCGGTTGAGACTACCCCTGCAACAGGGCCAGCAGTTGCTTCGGCTCTCCCGTCGGCGGCAGGCAGGAAGTTCCCTTGCAGACCACGGCGAAGCTGTGCCCCGCATCGAGATCGGGGAGCAACGGCAGGGTTTCTGCCAGCAAGGGGGGCAGTGGGTCGGCAACCTGCGCCCGGGTCAAACGGATCACGCTCTTGTTCACCGCGTAGCCCACCAGGGCGGCGGCCTCCAGCTCATCGGCTGCGGTATCCTCGCCAATCACCACCACCTGCACCGGAGGCAGCAGCAGGCGCTCAAGGGCCAAACCGTAGGTACCCGCGTAGAGCCCGAAATGGGTCACCACCCCGGCAAACGCCTCCAAGGTGTCCTCCGCCTTGTCCCGCAGGTCGACCCTTCCATTCAGCGCTTCCAGACGCAGCAGCGCGGCGGCAGCGGCAGGATTTCCCGCCGGCGTAGGCGAGTCCTGCAAAGGCTTACGCCGTGCCGTCAGCGCCCCCAGCAACTCATCCCCCTTGGCCCGGGCATCGAAAAAGCCTCCACCCGTAGGGTCATAGAACTCCGCTACCATGCGCTCAGCCAGGTCCAGCGCAGCGTGGTAATACTTGGCCGACCCGGTCGCCAGCCAGCCATCCAGGCAGGCGTGGGTGAGAAAGGCATAGTCGTCCAGCATGCCCGTAACCCACTTGGTTTCGGCCCCATCGGTATAAGAAATCACGTGCGCCAGCCCGCGCTCCGCATGCAGGCCCTCGCGCAGTAGGCGGTCCAACGTCAGTAGCGCAAATTCCTTCGCTTCAGGCAGGCACAGCACTTGCGCCGCTTCGAGATACGCGGAAACGGCGAGGGCGTTCCAGTTGGTATACACCGTGGTGTCGATGAAGGGGGTAGGCCGCTCCTCCCGCGCCGCCAGCAGACGGTCGCGCGCCGCCCCTAACAACCACCCAGCTTCGACAAGAGATTTGCCTAAACGGCCGGCCACGGCTTCCAGGGTCTGCTTCACATGCAGCACGTTCTTGGCGGGATTGTGGTGCATATCCCCCAGGTCGCCGATGTCGTAGTAGGGTGCGGCAATTTCCATCTCTTCGGGCGTGAGCACGGCCGCAGCTTCCTCGCGCGTCCAGGTGAAGTAATCGCCATCGTCATCCAGGTTAATATCCGCGTCCTGCGAAGCATAGAAGCCGCCCCGGTCGCGGTCCGTAAGCCAGTCGTCCATCCAGCGGACGATGTCCCTGGCCACCCGCGCCGACTCCAGATCGACATAGCTCTGGAAGGCGTGCACATAATTCTTGAGCAATTCCGCGTTGTCGTACAACATCTTCTCGAAGTGGGGTACCACCCAGGCCTCATCGACGGAGTAGCGATGGAACCCGCCGCCCAGCTGGTCATAGACCCCGCCCAGGGCCATCTTCTCCAGGGTCACCGTAGCCGCCTCCAGCGCCGCCCGGTTGCCCGTGCGTCCGGCCACATCGAGCAGCAGATCGATGGCGGAGGGATGGGCAAACTTGGGCTGCGAACCGAAGCCCCCATGGTGGCGATCGAACTTATCCAGTGCCGACGCCACCATCTGGTCCACGATGCCCATGCTCAAATTGCCCGAGTGCGCCGGCAAAGTTCTCGTTATACTCGATCGCTTCCACCGCGCTGCCGGCCGATTCCAGCACCTCATCCCGGCGCGTCTTCCACGCATCCACCATGGTGCGCAGCACGCGCTCGAACCCCGGCCGGCCGTAGCGCTCGTCCCGGGGAAAATAGGTTCCCCCAAAAAACGGTTTGCCATCGGGAGTAAGCACCGCGGTCAAAGGCCATCCGTTTTGCCCGCTGATAGCCGCGACCGCGGCCTGATAGCGCGTATCCACATCTGGACGCTCGTCGCGGTCGACCTTGACCGCGATAAAGTTCTGGTTAATCACCTCGGCAAGCTTTGGATCCTCATAACTCTCCCGATCCATCACATGGCACCAGTGGCACCATACTGCGCCGATATCGAGCAGGATTGGCTTGTCTTCTCCGGCGGCGCGGGCAAAGGCTTTTGCGCCCCATTCATGCCACTCGACCGGCTGGTGCATGGCAGACCGCAAATAAGAGGATGAAGCTTCGGCGAGAGCGTTGGTCGGGAGAGTCATCTGCGTTCAGTCTACCTAGAGCCGCCCGCGCTTGACTCCAGCCCCCTCCTCGCTAACACCACATACACCCACACCACCACCAGGGCGAAGGTCACGACGAAGAAATTGGGCGCGGTAAAGAAGAAGGTACGAAGAGCTCGCGTATGACGGAAGTAATAAACGTGCAACAACCCCATCCGGTGGTATATCGCGGTAAAGGCCGCCAGCGGCGCCGCCGGGATCAGGATGTAGCGCCAGCGCACGATCCAGCGCGGCGGTATCAGCAGGGCCGCCGGCAGCACCAGCGGTGCGAATCCTGCCATGGCCATGAACAGGCTGAAGCCGGCCCACACCACCAATCCTTTCGCCAGAGAACCGGGCAACTGGCGGGCATTTCCATCCACGTAGCGCCAGGCGAGGGAAAGCTCAAAGGGAAAGCTGATCGCCCAGCCGGCCAGCCATCCTGCCCCTGCAGCCAGCAATCCGTATTTCAGCCGCGTCTTCCAGCCGAACGTGTTCATCTCATCCGGCGAGCCGCTTCGCCACGTCGTAGTACAGGTCCACGGCCGCCAGCAGTTCGCTCTTGGCAATCTTCTCAAACGGAGTATGCGCCACATGGATCGAGCCCGGCCCCAGCAGCAGCGGCTCACCCCAATTGGTCAGCGCGGGAATATCCGTAGTGAAGGCCGCCACCATGGTTTCCAGTCCTTCCACCTGGCGCATGCGGACGAAGGGAATTTCCAGGGTGAACTCCACCTCGGCCAAGTCCCCGACCGCCTGCTCGATGGCCTTGCGCGTCTCCTCCGACGGGCCCACCAGCCGGACCATCACCTGCGCCACGGCCAAATCGGAGATCACATTCGGCGCCCGGCCCCCTTCGATCAAGCCGATGTTCAGCGTGCTGGGGCCCACGCCTTCCACCCGGGGCAGGTCGATGGCAAGCAGCCGATGCAGCGCACTGACCAGTTTGTGCACGGCGTTGTCACCCAACTCCGGGTAAGCGGAATGCGCCATGGTGCCGCGGGCCCGAATTTCGGCCCGCAGCGTTCCTTTGGAGGCCAGCGCCAGACGGTTGTCGGTGGGCTCACCATTAATGAGAAAGCGGCTGCCTTTGGGGTTCTGATTGGCCACCTTTGCGCCTGCTGAATCACGCTCCTCACCCACGACGAACAGCAATCCGGTCGCCACCCCCGCCTCGCGCAGCCGCTCGGCGGCCGCCACTTGCGCGGCAATAATTCCCTTGGCGTCGCAGGCCCCCCGTCCATAAACGAAGAGATCGTCTTCCTTGCTGGGGATAAAGGGGGGCACGGTATCCATATGCGTGGAAAGGACCACATCCGGCCGCTCTCCATCACCGGCATACAGGTTGAAGCGGGGGCCGCTGAAACGGCTCTGTGCCGGCTGAGGAACCGCCGTCCGTTCCACCGCGAAGTCGCGCTCGCGCAAAAAGCCGTCGAGATACTGCCCTACCGCCCCCTCGTTGTACGTGATCGATTCAATGTCCACCAGGCGGCGCGTCAGGTCTACAGGATCGAGGGGCTTCATCGTGTTCAGCATAAATGAGCCGCGGCTGGAAATACTTTAGGATACCGCCATGAGCCAAAACCCCAGCACTTCCCTGCTGCGCAGCGTGGACGATCTGCGCGGACCGGCAGGCCGGATCGAAGCGCTGCTGAACCTCCCCGAGCACGATGCGGCCTACGCCGCCGCCCTTGTGTGCCATCCGCACCCGCTCTTCGGCGGAACCATGCACAACAAGGTGGTGTATCACGCCATGAAGACCTTCCAGGGTTACGGTCTGCCGGTGCTGCGCTTCAATTTTCGCGGCGCCGGCTTGAGCGAGGGTGCGCATGACAATGGACATGGCGAGGTAGACGACGTGCGTGCCGCGCTCGAGTGGCTGGAGCGGGAGTACCACCGGCCCATACTCTTCGCCGGTTTCTCCTTCGGCTCCAGTGTGGGTCTGCGCGCCTGCTGCGGCGATCCGCGGGTCAAGGGAATCGCAGCCCTGGGGCTTCCCGTCACTGCCGGGGGAAGAGAGTATCACTACCGCTTACTCGCCGGCTGCCACCAGCCGAAGCTCTTCATCAGCGGGACTGCCGATCAGTACGGACCCCAGGCGGCGGTGGAAGCCATAGTGGCCAGCGCCGCTCCCCCGGCGGAGCTGGTGTGGGTAGCAGGCGCCGATCATTTTTTCGCCGGTAAACTGGAGCAGATGCAGCTGGCATTGAGCGCCTGGATTGAAACCTATTTTCTGCCCGCGGTGACGGCGCAATGACTCCCGCGGAAACGGCGCGCAGCATCTTTCACCATGCACTTCGCTCTTCAAGCATTCCCGCCGCCTTCGACCGGCGGCTTCGCCTCGACTCTATCCCTTTGGAGCGCTACGACAGGATCCACGCCATCGCTGTGGGCAAAGCTGCGTTGCCCATGCTGGACATCTTGCACTCCCGCTTGCCTTACAAGCTCGCTGGCGGGGTATGCTGCGCGCCCCTGTTGCCGGAGGAGCGCGTGGGTGGCGTCGAGTACTATACTGGCGGCCATCCTTTGCCTAACCGGGACTCCTTTGCCTCCGCCTGTGCAGCGCTACGGCTGCTGCGCAGCACAAGTGCTCGCGACTTCATCTTCTTTCTGATTAGCGGCGGTGGCTCTGCCATGTTCGAGCTGCCGCTGGACCCCAACATCTCGCTCGAGGATACGCGGACCCTCTACCAGGCCCTGGTGGGCTCAGGCGGCACCATCTCGGAAATCAACACGGTGCGCAAGCACTTCTCCGCGGTCAAAGGTGGCCGCCTGGCGGCTGCCGCTCCTGAGGCCGCGAAATTCACCTTGCTAGTATCGGACGTGGCGCCTCGCTATCTTGATGCCTTGGCTTCTGGTCCTACGCTGCTTGACTCTTCTACGGTTGCCGAATGCCACGAGATTCTCCACCGCTATCGTCTTTCCGAGCGCTTTCCTCCTGCGGTGCGCGCCTTCTTCGATGATCCTAGCCTTCCCGAGACGCCGCGCCTCCCGGTCGACCTTGTGGAAACCCTGCTTTCGAGCGACGATCTCCTCGACGCCGCCCGTGCGCTGGCCCTGACGTTGGGGTATCAAGTGGTCATCGACAACAGCTGTGACGATTGGGACTACGCCGATGCCGCCCGCTATTTGCTGGGTCGCTTCGACCATCTGCGGCGCGAACATGCGAAGCTATGTCTGCTCTCGGGCGGTGAAGTGACGGTGCGTCTGGGACACGAGCACGGTGCTGGTGGCCGCAATCAGCAGTTCGCGTTGGCCTGCGCACTCGCGCTTGCCGGGCGTGACCCCGAAGCGCCGCTGGTTGTGCTCAGCGCCGGCAGTGATGGCATCGATGGAAACAGCGCCGCCGCGGGCGCAATTGCCGATGCGACCACCGTGGCCCGGGCCCACGTTCTGGGGATCGACGCCGCGACCGCGCTCGCCCGCTTCGATGCTTACCCGCTCTTCACCGCGCTGGGCGACACGCTGGTCACCGGTCCCACCCACAACAACCTGCGCGACCTCCGCATCCTGCTAAGCGCAGGATGAGCAAGCTCCCCTGGGAGGAAACAAGGTTTCGTGGGATAAGGAAAATATTGACCCAGAACTCCCCAGGGGTGACAAGGTCTTGTGGGTTAAGGAATAGTGGGTGCCCCATATCTCGCGTTCTTCGCGAGATGTGGGATCGGATGTATATTGGCTGCCATGCCCCTCGGGTTGAAACGTTTCCAGGATTGCGGAGATCTTCACTTTGTCACCTTCAGCTGCTATGGCAGGAAGCCGCATCTGGCTAACGACGCGGCAAAAGACACCTTCGAGTTTTCTCTTGAAAAGATGCGTCAGAAGTACGGGTTTGTGGTGGTCGGATACGTCGTGATGCCGGAACACGTCCACTTGCTGCTTACCGAGCCGCCGGAGGAAGGTCTCGCCCGCATCCTGCAGGCGGTCAAGATCTCGGTATCGAGGCTCCTGCCCGCAAAACCATTTTGGCAGCGTCGCTACTACGACTTCAACGTCTTTACTTTCCACAAACAGGTCGAAAAGCTTGACTACATGCATCGCAATCCGGTGACACGTGGATTGGTGGAAACAGAGGCAGATTGGAAGTGGTCAAGTCATCGTTATGCAACCGGCGAGGTGGGGACGATCCAGATGGAGTCGGGGTGGAAGGCATAGGTCCACCACCTGCATCTCATCCCACATCTCGCGAAGAACGCGAGATATGGGGCACCCAAAATGGAGGAAATCCAGATTAGGTCGAGAAAACTTTGGATGAGAATTGGGTGGATGATAAAAAAAAGCGCTCATATCTGCCCAAACAACCTGCAGATATGAGCGCCGAGGAGTCTTTTAGTAGGTTAAAACCCAACCATCGTGGGTCAGCATCAGCGTGGCCTCATCGACCGGCTGTTCCGACGTGGCCTTCTTCACCATCGGAAAGGCGTTGCGCACCTCATCCTGCTTGGCCCAGCTCGGCGGGTTCTTGAGCACAAAGTGGTATTCCACCTTAGTCAAAGGCTTGCCGTCGTAATCCACCGGCTGCGTGAACTTCTCCACGCTCGTCACCTGGCGGCGGCCATAGCAGAAGCGGCCTTTACCTTCAGTCCGGCTGCCCTCTGCTGTCAGTACATAGCGATTGATGGTTTCCCCGCGAACAAGATTCTGTTCCCGTTCCAGCAACCCTGCCTCGGACAGCGCATCTAACCGGCGCCGCGTTTCCCCGAGCAGCTTATCGTTCACAGACACTTCATAAGGAAAGGGCATGGGCTTGGCGAACAGGCAATCCTCGCTCGCCTGATAATCGTGGTTGAGGGCGTAAGCAAGGTTCTCTTTGTTCGCCACCCTCGTATCTCCGCAACCGGCCGATACCACGGCGCATGCCGCCGCCAGCATTGCGACTTGAATTGTCTTGGTATACCGCTTCATCGTTCCCCCTGGTTTCACTGCGACTTCCTGCAAGAACGAGACTACTTGAGTTTCGCCAGAACGCCATCTTACGAAACGGGTAGCGCAGCGAACGAGCGGTGTCACTTTAGCGCCATTACTGCAACGCACCACGGTAACCGCTCCAATGGTGACCACTCTAAATATAACAGTTACAGTTTCTTATTGCATCCTGAGACGAGGTGAGCGTCCTGTCGAGAGCGGCCTTCCGTCTGCCTTCATGGCCAGAAGTTCCCAGGTGAAATCCGTGTGGACCGCAATGACCATTGCGGGTAGCGAACCTGTTATTCTTTTGAGGGAGTGCCAGTGTGTTGCGGCTTCCCTCCAGCCCGAAAGGAACACGCTTGAACGACCACATATTGAACGCCATTGATGAAGAGATTGCGAAGTTGCGCCAGGCCCGCGCCATCCTCGCGGAGAGCGGCAGCCCGGCTGCCAGGAAGACGGGCAGGAAAGCTTCCCCCATCGCGGCTTCGAAGGCGGCGCCTCGCCGCACACTAAGCGCTAAGGCACGCCGCGCCATCGCAGAGGCACAGCGCAAGCGCTGGGCCAAAGTGAAGAGCCAGAAAAAAGCCGCCGCCACGGCCGCGAGCTAGAGCCCGCGTCACACCAGCACTCACCCGAAATGGCAGTTGGCCGGGATAGGCAAAACGTAACGATCGGCGATCGTTGATCGCACCTCTTGATCGCCACCCCTTGAAGGCACCTTAGATGCGGAGCTCGCAAGCGATGAGATGCATTGGCCCGGGCCTTCAGGTTCAACCGCAGGACCCGCTCCATCCTCAGCGCCTTTTCGCCGCCGCCCCGCCTGCGTTATCCTCACCTCAGAGCACGCAGAGAGTCCACGGGGAGAGACCGCTGTGCGTCTCACGGAGCGTGGCCATCGTCTAACCCTTCATCGTGCTGAAGAGTCTTGGGTATTTCCGCTTGCAGGCGGGTGGCGTCAGTTTCCTTGGGTGATTATGCAAAAGCTTTTGACAACGTCTGGCCATGGTTGTTGTCGCCTCGCCTTCGAATCACTCTCCCCGGCTTGATTTGCCGGAAAAAGGTTGGGGCTGAGCCCACTCCTCCCACCCTGCCATTACGGCAAAAGCAGCAAGAAAGAGGACACCAGGTCAACTGATGCAAGACGACATTCGCGACACCCGAGACAGGCAAGACACACCGGCGCCGCGCGCTACCGAAACGCACATCGGGCCCAACCACCAATTACCCCCTCCCAAGCGCTCCGGGGGAATTCGCCTACTCGTCTGGCTGGTGATTCTGCTCCTGTTTGGTCTGCTCTTCTGGTGGGTTTGGCACCGCAAACCAGCAGCCGCCGCTGCGCCTTCCGGGAGGCGAGCCGCTGCCGGCGGCACGGTGACCCTCACTCCGGCAACCGCGAAAAAGGGCAACATCGGCGTCTATCTGGACGCCATCGGTACCGTCACGCCGGTTTATACAACGACCCTGGTCAGCCAGGTAACCGGTATCATCACCCAGGTGCGCTACCGCGAAGGTCAGTTGGTTCACCGCGGCCAGCCCCTGCTTCAGATCGATCCCCGGCCCTTCCAGGCCAACGTACTTACTGCCCAGGGAGTCCTCGAGCGTGACACCAACCTGCTTGCCCAAGCGGAAATGGACCTAAAGCGCTACCAGGACGCCTGGGCGCGGAATGCAATCCCCAAACAGACCCTGGACGACCAGGAAAAGGTCGTTCTGCAGGACCGAGGGACGGTCAAAGCCGATCAGGGGACGTTGCAATCCGACCAGGTGCAACTTGGGTTTACCAACATTACCTCGCCCATCACCGGCCGGGTGGGTCTGCGACTGGTCGATCCCGGCAATCTCGCCGTGGCCTCGAGCGCAACACCTCTGGCCGTGGTTACCCAATTGCAGCCCATCACCGTGGTCTTCACCATTCCTGAAGACGATGTAAGCCGGCTGCAACAGCAGATGAGCCATCGCAAGCCGCTAGCGGTGGACGCGCTGGACCGCTCCGAGCAGACCAAGCTGGGATCGGGAACGCTGGAGGCTACCGACAATCAAATCGACACCACTACCGGAACGTTGAAACTGCGCGCCGTCTTCCAGAACAAAGACAACGCGCTCTTCCCTAACCAATTCGTCAACGTGCGCCTGCTGCTGACCACGCTCGAGAACGTGGTGCTCATCCCTTCTTCGGCCATCCAGCACAATGGCGATGTCTCCTATGTTTTTCTGATCGAAAACGGCGTCGCGCATATTCATAACATCAAGCCGGGAGTCACCGAGTCCAACACGACAGAGGTCGATGGACTCAATCCTGGCGATGTGGTGGCCGACAGCAGTTTCGAGAAACTGCAGGACGGCTCCAAGATCACCATCTCGAAACAGCATTTTCTTCCCTCAAACAATGAGAGCGATGCCCCGTGAGTCCGTCTCGCCCATTTATTCTGCGGCCGGTCGCGACCTCATTGCTGATGGCCGCCATCATGCTCGTAGGCATTGTTGCCTACACGCAGTTGCCGGTCTCCGCGCTGCCTGAGGTCGACTACCCGACCATCCAGGTGCTCACGTTTTATCCCGGAGCCAGCCCGGACGTGGTGGCCACCACCGTGACCGCTCCCCTGGAACGTCAATTTGGCGAAATGCAGGGTCTGAGCCAGATGACTTCCACCAGCTCCGGCGCCACCTCGGTGGTGGTGCTGCAGTTCAACCTGTCTCTGAACATCGACATCGCGGAAGAGGAAGTGCAATCGGCCATCAACGCCGCCCAGAGCTTCCTGCCGGCGAACCTGCCCGCGCCCCCGATTTACAGCAAGACCAACCCTGCCGACGCGCCCGTGCTCACCCTGGGCATTACGTCGAAAACCCTGCCCCTCTCCCAAGTGGAAGATCTGGTCGATACCCGCCTGGCACCCAAGATCTCCCAGCTCAATGGCGTTGGCCTGGTCAGCATCAGCGGTGGTCAGAAGCCCGCGGTACGGATCCAGGTGAATCCGGCGCAGCTGCAGAACTATGGCATCGATCTGGAAGCGGTCAGAACGGCCTTGATTTCCGCCAGCGTGAATCAGGCCAAGGGCAACTTCGACGGGCCTCGTCAGAACTATCAGCTCGACGCCAACGACCAATTAATCACCAGCTCCGATTACAAGGATGTGGTGGTCGCCTATCGCAACAATGCTCCGGTCTTTCTGCACGACGTGGCCAACGTGGTGGACGGAGTGGAGAACACCAAACAAACGGCCTGGATGAACCTCACCCCGGCGGTGATTCTCAATGTCCAGCGGCAGCCGGGCGCCAACACCATCAGCGTGGTGAGAAGTATCCAGTTGCTGATGCCGCAACTGCAGGCCAATCTGCCAGCGGGCATTGACATTACCACCCTTACCGACCTCACCACTGGGATAAAGGCCTCAGTCGCGGACGTCGAATTCGAATTGATGTTGACCATCGCCCTGGTGGTGATGGTGATCTTTCTCTTTCTGCGCAATTTGTACGCCACCATCATCCCCAGCGTGGCTGTGCCGCTGTCCATCGTCGGCACCTTCGCGGCCATGTATGCACTCGGCTATAGCCTCGACAATTTGTCCCTGATGGCCTTGACCATCTCCACCGGCTTCGTAGTGGACGATGCCATCGTCATGATCGAGAACATTTCTCGCTACCTGGAAGAGGGCTATACCCCGATGCAGGCGGCGCTGACCGGGGCGGAGCAAATCGGCTTCACCATCGTTTCGCTGACCGTCTCGCTGATCGCTGTGCTCATCCCCTTGCTCTTCATGGGAGACGTGGTGGGCCGTCTGTTCCGTGAGTTCGCCGTGACCCTCGCGGTCACCATCATCATCTCTGCCGTGGTCTCGCTGACCCTCACGCCGATGATGTGTTCCCGCATTCTGCGCCACAATCCGGCCGAGAAGCAGGGACGCTTCTACCAGGCATCGGAACGCGCCTTTGAGCGCCTGATCGCCTTCTACGGACGCACGCTCAAGGTAGTACTGCGCTACCAGGGGTTAACCTTGCTGGTAGCCGTGGCCACCCTGGCGCTGACTATTTTTCTCTACATCATTATTCCCAAGGGCTTCTTCCCGGTGCAGGATACGGGCGTGATCCAGGGCATCTCGCAGGCGCCCGCATCCATCTCCTTCCCCGCCATGACCAAAGCGCAGCAGGAGATAGCGAAAGTCATCCTGCAAGACCCTGCGGTTGCCAGTCTCTCCTCCTTCATCGGGGCGGACGGCACCAATACAACGCTCAACAGCGGGCGAATGTCGATCAACCTCAAGCCACTCGATCAGCGTGACCTCAGCGCCGCGGACGTGGTTCGCCGCTTGAACAACAGCCTGGCCCAGGTAAACGGCATCAAGCTGTTCATGCAGCCGGTTCAGAACATCACCGTCGATGACCGCGTGAGCCGCACCCAGTACCAGTACACCCTGGAAGATCCCGACATTAATGAGCTTGACCAATGGGCCAACCGCTTCGTGGACAAGCTCAAGCAGTTGCCGTCGCTGGAAGATGTAGCCACCGATCAGCAGACCGGCGGATTGACGGTGTCGTTGGTCATTGACCGGGTCTCCGCTTCCCGCCTGGGCATCGCTCCTGCCACCGTCGACCAGACCCTCTACGATGCCTTTGGCCAGCGCCAAATCAACACCATGTACACCCAGCTCAACCAGTACCACGTGATCATGGAGGCCCAGCCCAACTTTGCCGTCGATCCCAAGAAGCTGAACAAGATATACATCCAGGGCAACGCATCCTCGACCGCCTCCGGCGCGGCCGCCAGCACTTCTTTCTCCGCCTCCGCCTCCGCCACGGCGGGCAGCAATGCAACCACCCAATCCGCTCTCTATACGCCTTCATCGGGCGTACTCACACCACCCCAGAATGCCTTGGTCACCAACACCAATTCCACCGGGTCAAGCTCCGCCAACACCAATACCAGTTCCACTTTCAGCAACGCCGTTCCCTTGGACGCCTTTACCAAGATGGAACCGGGCACGGAACCCCTGTCGATCAACCATCAGGGCCAGTTCCCTTCGGTCACGGTTTCCTTCAACCTGGCCCCGAACGCCGCCCTGGGCCAGGCCATCACCGACATCAACCGCGTGGCCAAGAACATGAACCTTCCCGCCAGCGTGCAGACTGGTTTCCAGGGAACCGCCGCGTCGTTTGAAAATTCCCTGGACAATGAAGCGCTGCTGATTCTCGCTGCCCTGGTGACGGTGTACATCGTTCTGGGCGTACTCTACGAGAGTTTCGTCCACCCCATCACCATCCTTTCCACCCTGCCTTCGGCCGGCGTAGGCGCGCTGCTGTCCCTCATCCTTTTCCATCAGAATTTGAGCGTGGTGGCGATCATTGGCATCATCCTGCTGATCGGCATCGTGAAAAAGAACGGCATCATGATGGTCGACTTCGCGCTCGAAGGGGAACGGCAGCGGGGCATGAACTCGACCGACGCCATCTACGAGGCCAGCCTGCTGCGTTTTCGCCCCATCATGATGACCACCATGGCCGCGTTGCTGGCCGGAATTCCGCTGGCCTTCGGCACCGGATACGGATCGGAACTCCGCCGTCCGCTGGGCATCGCCATGGTGGGAGGCCTGCTACTGAGCCAGGTGCTCACCCTCTACACCACACCGGTCATCTATATTTTCTTCGACAACCTGTCGCAGAGATTCTCCCGCTCCCGCCGCTCTTCGGGCGCAGGACCAGAACCACAGCCCGCAGGTGAAGCGTGAACATCTCCGCTCCTTTTATTCGCCGGCCGGTGGCTACAACCCTGCTGACGGCAGCGATCGCCATTGCCGGGGGAATCGCCTTCAATGTGCTGCCGGTTTCGCCCCTGCCGCAAGTCGATTTTCCTACCATTTCGGTTTCCGGCAGCCTGCCTGGCGCCAGCGCGCAAATCATGGCTTCCTCCGTGGCCACGCCGCTGGAGCGGCAGTTCGGCCACATTGCCGGCGTCACCGAGATGACCTCGTCGAGTTCGCTGGGCAGCACCAACGTCACCCTGCAGTTCGACTTGAGCCGCAACATCGACGCCGCCGCCCGCGATGTGGAAGCGGGCATCAACGCGGCGAGAACGTATCTGCCCGCCAACCTGCCGTCCAATCCTAGCTATCGCAAGGTGAATCCGGCCGACTCGCCGATCATGATCATAGGCCTCACCTCCGACAAGTACGACAAAGAAGCGATGTACGACTCCGCGTCCACCATCATGGAGCAGAAGCTCTCGCAGATCCAGGGCGTGGGCCAGGTGGTGGTCGGGGGCGCCTCGTATCCCTCGGTAAGAGTCGACGTCAATCCTCCCCAATTGAATCATTACGGAATTACACTGGGCACCATCCAGAGGCTGCTCAGCCTGCAGAATTCCGACGTCGCGCGCGGCCAAATCTCCAACCACCTCATTACGGCCGACATCATCACCAACGACCAGATTTCGAAAGCCGACCAATATAAACCCCTGATCGTCGGCTATCACAATGGACTCGCCGTCCACCTCTCTGACGTGGCCGACGTGCAGGATTCGGCGCAAAGCATTCGCACCGCCGGCTATCTGGATGGAATTCCGTCAGTGACGGTGATCATCTTCCGCCAGCCGGGCGCCAACATCATCGCGACCAACAATCGCGTCCGCGCCCAGCTTCCGTTCCTGGCGGCGGTGATGCCCCAGGGAATCAAGTCAACCATTGTTCTGGACCGGACCACCACCATCAAGGCATCCCTGCACGACGTTGAGTCCTCGCTGGTCATCTCCGTCGTGCTGGTGATCCTGGTGGTCTTTGTATTCTTACGCAACGCCCGCGCCACCCTCATCCCCAGCGTGGCCGTACCTGTCTCTCTGATCGGCACCTTCGCCGTCATGTATCTGCTGGGATTCAGTCTGGACAATCTCTCTCTGATGGCGTTAACCATCTCTACCGGCTTCGTGGTGGATGACGCCATCGTGGTCATGGAGAATATCTCCCGCTACCTGGAAATGGGTATGGCCCCCAACGAGGCCGCGCTCGTCGGCGCCAAGGAGATCGGCTTCACCGTGCTGACCATGAGCACGTCGCTGATTGCCGTGTTCATCCCGCTACTCATGATGGGCGGCATCGTAGGCCGGCTCTTCCGCGAGTTCGCCGTCACCCTGTCCACGGCCATCCTCGTCTCCCTGTTGATCTCGCTCACCACCACGCCGATGATGTGCGCCCACCTGCTGAAGGCCCACGACGGCGAGAAACATGGACGCATTTACCGCGCCGGCGAGCGCTTTTTCGACGGGATGCTGAACGTCTATCGCCACTCCCTGTCGTGGGTGCTGGACAATTCAGGCTTGATGCTGGTGGTGCTGTTGCTCACCATCGCTTTGAACGTGGTGCTGATCATCAAGATACCGAAGGGCTTTTTCCCCCAGCAGGACACAGGCGCGATGGTTGGCGGGGTGCAGGGCCCACAGGATGCTTCGTTCAGCGTAATGAACGATTCGATTAAGGCGCTGGTCAATGTCATTAAATCTGACCCGGCGGTAGCCCACGTCAACGCCTACAGCGGCAGCAATGGAGGCGGCGGCAGTAATGGCGGATTTATCTACGCTGCGCTCAAACCGCTCAATGAGCGCAAAGTAGGCGTGATGCAAATCATTGGCAGATTGCGGCCCAAGATGAACCGGCTGCCCGTGGCCTCGGCCTTCCTGCAGGCGGCGCAGGATCTGCGTATCGGTGGCCGCGGCAGCAACGCGCTCTACCAGTACACCCTGCAGGCAGATAATGTAGCCGATTTGGGTCATTGGGGGCCCATCCTGCTGGCACAGATGAGGCGGCTTCCCGGTTTCCTGGATGTGAATAGCGACCAACAGAACGGTGGACTGGAGGAGTACGTGACCTACGACCGAGTCACCGCGGCTCGGCTGGGCCTGACCCCAAGCGCTCTGGATTCGGCGCTCTACAACGCCTTTGGCCAGGCGGAAGTCTCCGTCATCTACACCCAGCTGAATCAGTATTATGTGGTGCTCGAGGTAGCGCCCAGGTACTGGCAATCTCCGCAGGGACTGAACTATATCTACCCTTCCGCCAACACCAATGGAGTCACGCCGCTCAAGGCCGTCTCGACTGCCAAGGCGGGCACCACGCCTCTGCAGGTAAACCATACGGGGGTGTTTCCGTCGGTCACGGTTTCGTTCAATCTTGCTCCGGGTCTCTCTCTGAGCGACGCCACGCTCGAAATCAACCAATTGCAGACCAAGCTGGGCCTGCCATCGACCATCAGGGGCTTCTTCGCCGGCACACTGCAGGCCTACCAGCAGTCGCTGAGCACGGAGCCGATTCTGGTCACTACGGCTCTGCTGGCGGTGTATATCGTGCTCGGCATCCTGTACGAGAGCCTGGTGCATCCCCTGACCATCATTTCCACCCTGCCTCCGGCCAGTGTCGGGGCCATGCTGGCTCTACTGGTCTTTAAGAACGACCTCAACGTCATTTCCATCATCGGCATCGTGCTGCTGATCGGCTTGGTGAAAAAGAATGCCATCATGATGATCGACTTCGCGTTGGTGGCCGAGCGGCAGCACGGCAAGAGCACCACTGACGCGATCTTTGAGGCCTGCATGCTGCGCTTCCGGCCTATCATGATGACTACCATGGCCGCGCTCTTTGGGGCACTTCCCCTGGCGTTCGGAACCGGCACCGGTTCGGAGTTGCGGCGGCCGTTGGGCATTACCATTGTCGGCGGCTTGATCGTAAGCCAGATGCTTACCCTCTACACCACGCCGGTTATCTATCTATACATGGACCGCCTGCGGTTGCGGGCTCTAGGGAAAAATCACGACACCTTCCAGGCCAATCCTGAAGGAGCTGTTTAGGACGAGGCTCTTATGGAGAAAACGACAACAACAAATCGGCGAAGCCAGCTTGGCTTTCTTCTTTGCGCACTGCTGACCGGCTGTACGGTAGGTCCGAAATACCACCAGCCGGCGGTTCCGACGCCCCCTGCCTTCAAAGAAGCGCCACCCGCCGCAGTGGCACCCACCACCTCGCAGTCACCGGATTCTGCCAATCAGGACAACGGAAACTGGACGGTCGCCCAACCTGCCGACGCCAAAATTCGCGGCGACTGGTGGGCTATCTTCAACGAGCCCGAGCTGAACGATCTCGAAGGCCAGCTGAACATTAACAACCAAAACATAAAGTTGTACTTTGAGAATTTCATGGAAGCCCGCGCGCTGGTCGGCGAGGCCCGCGCACAGTACTTTCCCACAGTGTCTTTCGGGCCGTCCTACAGCCGCCAGCGTTCTTCGAGCAATCTCGGCTCTACCAGCGCCACCGCCAACCCGGGAAAAACCTCGCAGATTTATGCCTTGCCGGTGGAGGTTTCGTGGACTCCGGATCTCTTTGGCAGAATCCGCAACCAGGTCCATGCGGCGCAGTACTCCGCCCAGGTCAGCGCCGCAGATCTGGAGAACGAGCGGTTGATTGAGCAGGCTGACCTGGCCGAATTCTACTTCGAGATACGCGGACAGGACGCTCTGATCGACCTTTACACCAGGACCGTGGCCGAATATCAGAAGTCCCTGGATCTGACCCAGGCACAATACGACACCGGCGTTGGCGCTCAGATCTCGGTGGTCGAGGCGCGTACCACTCTGCAGTCGGCCCAGGCTTCGCTGACCAACCTGGGGATTTTACGGGCGCAATACGAGCACGCGATTGCCGTCCTGCTAGGCAAGCCGGCTTCGGACTTTTCCCTGCCCAGGCGTCCCATCACCACCGCGCCACCTCCGATCCCCATCGGCATGCCCTCTCTGCTACTGCAGCGCCGGCCCGACGTGGCGGCTGCGGAGCGCACCATGGCCTCGGCCAACGCCACCCTGGGCGTTGCCTACACTGCTTTCTTTCCTTCCCTGACGCTTACCACGGGTGGCGGCTTTGATAGCTATTTGTTCAAGCACCTGGCTGACTGGCCCAGCCGCTTCTGGTCGGTCGGTTCCAGTTTCTCCCAACCCATCTTCAACGCCGCGCTGAAAGCGGAGCTCCATCAATACGTAGCCGTCTACAACGCCGATGTAGCCAGCTACCGCGAGACCGTTCTCACGGCCTTTCAGCAGGTAGAAGACTATCTTGCCCAGACCCGGATCCTTTCCCAGCAGATCCAGCAGCAGCATGCAGCCGTTGATTCGGCCCAGACCTCGCTGAATCTGGAAATGGGCCGGTATGAGACCGGCATCGATCCCTACATCGATGTGGTTACGCTACAAAACACGGTGTTCGGCAACCAGCAAACGTTGTACAGTCTGCAGATCGAGCAGATGACCAGCGCAGTGGAACTAGTGGAAGCCTTAGGCGGCGGTTGGGATACCTCGCAATTGCCCACCCCAGCGCAAGTCTCGCAGACACCCAGCAAGGCTGATACGAAGATTCAGCAGTAGAGGGCACGCAGTTACTGTAAGTACCTTAGAAACTCTGATGGGTGCCCCACGTTCGCCCCAGCGTACGTGGGACGAAAAAGATGGGGCGAAGCCCCTCCATTGTTTTTAAGAAAGCAAGGTTAGCCCTGCAACAAAAGCATTGGAAAAAAATCATAATCGGCCCACGTACGCCACGGCGAACGTGGGGCACCCGTCGATTCCTGTTTAGACCGGTTTGAATTGATCTCTCCATGCGGACTCGATCTTCACTCGCCCCTGAACTCCAGTTTGGTAATAAAAGCTTGTAAGCAAAACACCCAGATAACACGCAGTCACTTTAGTGCCTTAGCAAATCTGATGGGTGCCCCTCGTTCGCCCCAGCGTACGTGGGACGAAAAAGACGGGGCGAAGCCCCTCCATTGTTTTTAAGAATGTACGACTAGCCCTGCAGCAAAAGCGTTGGGAAAAAATCATAATCGGCCCACGTACGCTGCGGCGAACGTGGGGCACCCGTCGATTCCTGTTTAGACCGGTCTGAATTGATCTTTCCATGTAGACTCGATCTTCACTCGCCCCTGAACTCCAGTTTGGTAATAAAGGCAACTCGACCAGCGCCAGTCTCCCGGCTTCTCAACCAATCCGCGCTTCACTGGATTCCAATGTATGTAAGAGAGTTTCTCGATGCGCTTGAATTCCGTGAATACGTTGAAGTCATAGTAGCGCGCCTGCCAGAACTGGCGCCGCACGGTCCGTCGTACCACCGAAAGCTTCAACGCTTGCAAGCCGGCTGCTAGCAACCCCTTGCCCGGTTCACTCACCAGCAAATGAACGTGTTCCGGCATCACCACATAGCCAATAACATCGAACCGATAACGATCGTGGACCTTTTCCAGCGCATCTTCAAAGAGATCGCGCGAGATTGGAGTATTAAGATAAGCGAGCCTATGGTGGCAACTGAATGTGACAAAATGCAGGTCTCCCTCCTGCTGACGGCGCTCCAAACCAAGAACCATCCCAGCATCTTACAATCGAGAACGAAGGAGAAACCCATTCCCACCATTCCCCTCACATCCGTCCTGGAAACCAGCACCCTCAAACTGGATGACGTGGCGACCCACGCGCCCGGCCCCCGCGGCTCACTGCCCATCACCCCTGAAATGCTGCTGACCGCGCCCTCAGGTAATCTCTTCGGCCTGAGCCAAAACGCCGGCATGGGCTGGGAGCCGCAAAAGCTGTTGGGATCGGAAGTCCTTATCCTCAGCACCCACGGCGGCCTGCGCGCCGCAGATGGAACCCCCATCGCACTCGGCTTCCACACCGGCCATTGGGAACTGGGCGCGCTGGTAGCCGAAGCAGCCATCACTCTCAAATCACTCGACGCCATCCCCTTCGCCGGCGCCTGCACCGACCCCTGTGACGGACGCACCCAGGGCACCACCGGCATGCTCGACTCGCTCCCGTTTCGCAATGATGCGGCCATCGTGCTGCGCCGCCTGATGCGGTCGCTGCCTACCAGGATGGGCGTGATCGGCATCGCCACCTGCGACAAGGGCCTGCCCGCCATGATGATGGCCCTGGCCTCGGCCGGCGAACTGCCCACCATCCTCATCCCCGGCGGAGTGACCCTTCTACCCGAATCAGGTGAAGATGCGGGCAAGGTACAGACCATCGGCGCCCGCTACGCCCAAAAGCAAATCACCCTGGAGGCAGCGGCGGAAATGGGCTGTCGCGCCTGCGCGACTCCCGGTGGCGGCTGCCAGTTCCTGGGCACAGCGGCCACCGCACAGGTCATCGCAGAAGCCCTGGGGCTAGCCCTGCCCCACACCGCGCTCTCTCCCTCAGGCGCTCCCATCTGGCTCGACGCCGCGCGCCGTTCCGCCAATGCCATCCTGCGGCTGCATCAACTAAAACTTGGGACCCGCGACGTGCTCACCCAGGCATCGCTCGAAAACGCCATGGTGGCCCACGCTGCCTTCGGCGGATCCACCAACCTGCTACTGCACCTCCCCGCCATTGCCTACTCCGCAGGCCTCAAGCGGCCCGTGTCCTCCGATTGGGCGGACCTGAATCGCCAGGTCCCGCGCCTAGTCGACGCGCTGCCCAATGGCCCCCGCAACTTTGCCACCGTCCAGGTTTTCCTCGCCGGAGGACTGCCCGAAGTCATGCTCCACCTCAGACGGGCAGGCCTGCTCAACACCCGTGTGAAGACGGTTTCCGGAGAGACGCTCGACACCTGTCTGGACTGGTGGGAGTCGAGCCCCCGCCGCCACGAACTGCGTAAAAACCTGAGGACACGCGACGGCATCGACCCCGATGACGTCATCATGGACCCGGATCGCGCCCGCTCCAGCGGCCTCACCCCCACGGTCTGTTTCCCGGTGGGCAATCTCGCCCCGGAGGGTTCCGTGGTCAAGAGCACGTCGATTGATCCGTCGGTGATTGGGCCCGACGGCATCTTTCATCACCTGGGACCAGCCAGGGTCTTTGTCTCCGAGGAGGCAGCCATCCACGCCATCAAGAACGGCGTGATCCGCGAGAACGACGTGATGGTGCTGGTGTGCGGCGGCCCGGCAGGCGCCGGCATGCAAGAGATTTATCAGATCACCTCCGCGCTCAAGTGGCTGCCTGTGGGCAAGCACGTAGCCCTGCTCACCGACGCCCGCTTCAGCGGTGTCTCCACCGGGGCCTGTATCGGGCACATCTCCCCCGAAGCCTTGGCCGGGGGCGCAATCGGCAAGCTGTTGGAGGGGGATCAGATCGAAATCATCATCGACCGGCAGAAGTTGACCGGGTCCGTCAACCTGGTGGGCGACGCGCACCATACCTTCGGCGCAGAAGAAGGTGCTCGCAGATTGGAAGCGCGGGCACCCCGCGGCGATCTGCGGCCACATCCCGCGCTCCCCGACGACACCCGGCTGTGGGCCGCGCTGGTCCAGGCCAGTGGTGGAGTCTGGGGAGGATGCGTCTACGACGTCGACGCCATCGTCTCCCGGCTGCAGCCCCCCTGGGCACAGATTCATGTCTGAATTGTGTCCTGCGGCGGAACGGATTTCACTCGGCTTCCGGTTCGCGCCGATACCTCTGGCGGGAGCAGACGATGACCCGCACATCAACCACCATCCCCGCTGCGGAATACACCGCAATCATTAAACCGAAAGCCGCGCGGGGCAGTTCACGGGCACAGCCGGGGTAGTCCTGGTTCTTCAGCCGTCCCTGGTCGATGAACCGGACCAGATCTTTTCCTTTTCATCCTGGAGATTTCTGCGCGAGAGTTTGCGCGTCTTTGGACTTGCCTCCGCCAAGGAACTCGACACCGCGGACGTCCGGCTCTCTACTGGCAAGCAGCCTTACATGTTTTCCAGACGCCGATGGGAAATTCCTCTGATCGAAGCGCTCTATGGTAACTGTGATCAGCCTTAGAGCAGTTTCGCAATTGGTGTAGACCGAAGCGACAACCCTTTTCGTGGTTTTCTCTCAAGGAAAACCACACCTTGCGATCTTTTTCAGTCCACAGTAATTGCGAAACTGCTCTAAACGACCTGAATGACAGTCTTCATGGTGTGCTGCTGCCCGGGCGCAAGGTCTACGGCAAAGTCGCGTATGTTGCTGGCCTCTACGCACGCCATGGAGCGCCACTCCTCGTCTCCCAAGTCTGCCAGCGTCTGCGCGCCGCTACTCCAGGGATTCCAGACCACGGTAGTACGGGAGTTCTCCTTCGCCAGCCGGATGCGCCGGCGCAGGATGGGATCAGCGATTTCGACCGCATGTGTCGTCTCCAGGTAAGCGGAATCGGTCTGTGCAGTGAAAGCGATATCACCCTCTTGCCGCTTCTCACGGTTAGCATCCGTGTTGTCGAGATAAGCCACTCCGTCCAGCCCGCTGATCCGGACCGCCTCCGCCCCACCCACACGGTAGTAGGTATGCAGCGCCTCTTCAAAGCGAAGCGGTGCGGTGCCGGTGTTGCTCACCACCAACTCCTGGACAAGCTCGGCGCCAATCGTCAGCCGGTGCAGCAGCTGGAAATCGTGCGGCCACCTGGCCCGCGTGCCTTCGTCGCTCCTGGTCGAGAGGCTCACCGTCACCGCGTCGCCCTGGACCTGTACGGAGTCGAGTTGCCAGGCCTTGGTGCGAACAAACCCGTGCGAAGGCGCTTTGGGGTTGTCCACCTTATTGCGAAACCACGGGAAGCACACAGGTATGCCGCCGCGAATCGCGCGGCCCGCCTCCCACTGCGACTGCTCGCTTAAGAAGATCACTTCCTCAGCACCCGACGGACGCCAGGAGGTAAGCTGCGCGCCGTGCAGGTAGATCTCCCCCGTTGCCAATGGGGTGCTGACGCACACCCGCGGCAAGCCGCCATTCCCCGCAGTAATCTGCGCCACCCCAGCGATGGCAAAGCGTTGGTTCAATTCTTCGATCATGGCCATAGGTATCTCTCAGTTACGGTTGCACAACGAGTGAAACTGCAGATCCGTCCACCCCTATCGCAAATGCTGCATGGAGACGCAGCCCTCACCTTTGTCATCCCGACCGAAGCGTACCCGGATTTCCTGCCACGCAGCACTAGACAATGCCGCGTGTGCGCCTTTCCGTAAAGAAAGGCGCATGAAGTTCGACAACGCCACCAAGTTCCACAGGAAATCCGGGGGAGCGCAGCGGAGGGATCTGCAGTTCTAGCCAGTTGTGAAACCACTCTTAACGTCCCACAACCTCCAGCAACTCGCTCACAGAACCCACGGGAACTCCCTCTTGTGTGAGTTTACCGGCCGCGTCATCCCAGTGCAGCGTGGTGATGCTGCTACTCCCCTTCTCATACGCATAGGTTTTGCCATCATCCTGATAAAGCGTGAAGTCGCTGCTGGCCCCAGGATACACGCGAATTTTGGCCAGCTTCTGTAGCTGGCCCGTATTCTCCACCGGCTCTCCCAGCGGGATAATCGACCCCGCCCGAACAAACAGCGGGATCGTATCGATCGGCGCATCCACGCGCACCGTCTGGCCGCCGGTCAGCCGCTCCCGGGTCCAGAAGTTATACCAATCCCTACCAGCCGGCAGATACACCATGCGGCTGATCGCCCCCTGTTCTGTAACCGGGGCCACCAGCAATGCCGGCCCGAACATATACTCATCCCCGATATCGGCCACCTTCGCATCCTGGGGAAAATCCATAAACAGCGCCCGCATATACGGAGCACCCGTCTGGTGCGTTTGATAGCCAAGCGAATAGATATACGGCATCAGCTGATAGCGCAGTCGGAGATACTTTTCCAGGATCGGCTCCGCTTGCTTCCCATACGACCAGACCTCGTTGTACCTGCGGCTGCCGTGGGTGCGGAAGTTAGGCTCGAAGGCCCCATACTCAAACCAGCGGGTATACAACTCCGGGTAGTCATCGTAACCGCCCACGTTGTCCCGCGCATCCGAAGGGTCGAGCAGCGGAGGGTGCGCGGGATGATGCTCCGCCGGCAAATATTGCCAGCCACCGATGTCATTCCCCCAATAGGCAATACCCGAAGCGGTGAGCATCAAGCCCGGTCGGAATCTGCCTCCGCAGCGTATCCCAGGTGGGATAAATATCCGAAGACCAGAAGATCGTCCCGTTGTGCTGAGCGCCGGTATAGGCGTCCCGCGACAGGATCAGCGCGCGATGATCGACATCGCGGCGAAAACCGTCATAAATCGCCGCCGTATGAAACAGCGGATAGACATCGTAATAGCGGGTGCCCGGTCCGATGGAAAAGTAACCGCCATTGGGCGGCAAGTCGGGTTCGGTTTCATCCGCCCAGATTGAGTCGAAGCCTTTGTTGATGATATTGTCCCGCATCACGTCCCAAAACCACCGAGCCGCCGCGGGATTGGTGGTGTCGATGTCGGAACCGGCCCGGTCATAGGGCAGCCCATCGATCGGAGTGCCATCGGCAAGATGCTCAAACCATCCGTTCTTCAGCACCAGGTCGTAGTAGCGAGTACCACGCTCGAAGCGCGGCCAAACGCTGATCATGGTCTCGAAGCCCATGGCATGAAGTTGTTTATTCATCGCAACCGGATCGGGCCAATTGGCGGGCACCATATCCATCTGTCCCATCTTCGAGTAGTAGAACCAGTCCACCACGATGACATCGGCGGGCAGATGCCGCTCGCGATAGCCTTTGGCAACCGCCATTACTTCATCCTGCGTGCTGTAGCGTTGCTTGCATTGGATAAACCCATAGGCAGCCTTAGGCAGCATCGGAGTGGAGCCGGTAAGCAAGCGGTAGCCGGCGTAGATCTCATCCGTCTTGTTGCCTGCGATCACAAAGAAGGAGACCCGGTCGCCTACTTGTGAAGTCCACCGCGTCTGCTCGTTGAAGCCCGGCTGGATGGTGGTCTGCGAGGGATTGTCCCAAAGCACGCCGTAGCCTTTATTGGTAACCAGCAAGGGTACGCACCAGGTGGGGCCGCCAGTCGCGGTGTAATTGTTCCAGCACTCGACGGTATGGCCGCGGTGGTCGAGAAAACCCTCCTGGTTTTGGCCCAGGCCGTAGTAGTGCTCATCCTCGGGCGAGCGAAAGGTCGCGCCCACCTGGTAAAAGGCTTCGTCGCTGGGCCGCTTATCGTAGAGCACGCCGGCGGTGCCGTCCTTATGGTTGGGCACGGCCATCGCCCAGCCTTGCATTTCGAGCAGCCTGCTTCCTTCCGCCGTGCTGAAGGTAATGTGCGCACCGGGAGCCGAGCCGTTGAAGTACTTTGCAATATCCAGTTGCGTGGGCAGCGGCGGCTTGCCGCCAGGCTTGTTCGCCGCAACCGTTACCGTAAGGCGGCCCGACCGGTAGACATCGCCCTCCTCACTTTGCTCATGGCTCCATCCATCGGCTGCAGGCGAGGCAGTAAAGCCGTATCCAGGAGGAGCGAGAGCCGGCTGCTTCAGCAGGCTGAGGGTAACCCGGATAATGTTGGGTGCGTAGGGCTCGAGAACGATGGTGCTGCCGCCGCGGTCGAGCACCAGCCGAGTCTCTTGCGCTTGGGCTGCGACAGCAAACGCAACGACCAGCAATCCGCAGCAGAAAATCCTCTGAACAGGCATAGCGACCATGCTGCACTACATTGCAGGGTGCTAGCAAGTCCGCGAGTGAAGAACGGATGAGTGAAGTTGGGAAGGCAAGAGAAACGGCAAAGATGAGAGGAACAGGGAAGGTGAGAGGAACGGGAGGAACCGGACGGGTGCCCCACGTTCGCCAAAGCGTACGTGGTACGAAAAAGATCGGGCGAAGCCCGTCAATTGCTGTTGGCCACCGCGGCGCTCGCGTCGGTAATGCCAATCGCACCGATCCCGCGAGCTCCCAGCGGATCAATCTGTGAAGTTAGGGCTGCAAGACAGGGCCCGTTAAGTCGTACACCAGTTCCGGCCCCTGGTCTCTGTCGGACAGGATCAATCGAATGACCGCCATAAGCTTATCGTTCGTCACCGGTTTTTGCAGAAACGTCTTTGCACCCGCCTTGATCGCACGGTCCCAATTGCCGACGCGATCGCGCCCCGACAGGACAATCACCGGGATCGACGATAGCCTCTCGTTTACTTTCAACCTCTCCAAAACACTGAAGCCATCCCCGGCGGGCAGCCCGAGATCCAGGATCATCAGGTCGGGCATGTGCTTCCGCGCTTCGGCAATACTGGCCACTCCATCGGCTGCGAAAATCACCTGGTAATCGTTTGCGGCGAGGCGTAGTTGGAGACCTAATCGCACATCGGGGTCGTCATCCACAATAAGGATTTTCTTTTGATCCATGGTTAGCCTCTTCCTTGTAAATTTGCGTCATTGAGGTGATTTCGTTCTCCAGCAGCGATCAGTCCCACTAATATTTCCGTCGACTGGTTGGGGCGCCCCACGATTCGAGCCAAGCAGCCTTGCGAGCTGGCAAAAGGTAGATGAGTTCGAAGCTCTTCGTCGGGCTTCTTTTGCTGCGTCGGGATCGAAACCGCCGACGAGAAAATCGGCAGGGTGAAAAAAAAGTGGCTGCCCTTCTGCGGCTCACTGGTCACCCAGATCTCTCCCCCTAACCGTGTCACCAATTCTCTGCCAATGTGCAGGCCCAGCCCCAGGCCCCGGCGTGCCGCACGGCCCGGGACGATGGCTTGATCCATAACCGGTTCGATGGCCGGATCGATAGCTGGATCGGTGACCTGGTAGAGGTGTTCAAAGATACGTGTAGTCGCCTCAGGTCGGATCCCACATCCAGTGTCAGAAACCTCCACCAGCAGAAACCCCTGATCTTTCTTGTAGACGCTGGCCTGGACACTCACCACTCCACCGGCCGGTGTAAACTTCACCGCGTTATCGAGCAGAATGGCCAGGATCTGGCGAACGCGGGTCGCATCCGCATAAGCCTGGGGCAGACCCGCGGCGGGATGAAAAGAGAGGGCAATCTCTTTCTCCGTAGCAACTCCTTTGAGTGTTTCGACCGCATACACGATCGCGTGGTCCACGGAGAGAGGCTGCAATTCAACGCTGAGTTTACCTGCCTGGGCCCGGGTAACTTCGAGCAAGTCCTCGATCATGGATTGCAGCTGGAGCACGTTCCTCAAGATGATCTGCAGGTAGTCATCTTGTTCCGGGTTCGTTTCCCCCGCCAACCCATCCGCAACGATGGTGGTGAAGGAGTAGATCGAGGTCAGGGGCGATCGCAGCTCGTGCGACACGAGAGAGAGGAACTCATCCCTGAGCTGCAACTGCTGGGTCCGAATAAGATCGGTTTCCACTTGCATACGATGACGCTCAGTTGCGTGGCGAAGCACCCGCGGAAGCGCCCGATTTTCTATTTGGCCTTTAATCAGGTAATCTTGCGCACCTTCCTTAATGGTTTCGGCAGCCAGCAACTCGTCATCCAGGCCGGTGAGCACAATCATCGCCACATCTGGGGCTGCCGCGCGGGCGCGGCGCAGGTTTTCGATACCTTGCCCATCGGGCAAGCCCATGTCTAACAAGACAATATCGACTCCCCCTCGCGCCAGGTGGGCTACCGCCTCAGACATGCGCGCCAGGTGCGTCAATTCAAAGCTGCCCGCCTTTTCCTTGCTGAACATCTCGCGCAGCAGGCGCGCATCGCCGACATTGTCTTCGACCAGAAGAACCTTCACTGCTTTCTTTCCCACCGTGGTGTCTCCGCGCAACCGGGCGGCTAGGTCCCCGGAGCCGCTCACAGGACGTCGAACCAGTTGATGGCCATGACCACAGGAACAGCTTTCGCGGGCGTCTGGTTGTAGTTGCCGGCAAAGGGCCCGATCGAAGTCGGTACCCTGTTGTCGATAAAGCTCGTGGCCTGGGTCCAGACCACTCCGTCAACTGAATAATAGGCGGTGTAAGTGCTCCCGGTCCTGGCAAGCCGCAAGCAGATGGGATTGTGATATTCGTTGAAGCTCGCATCGTCGAACACTGTAGTCGCAACTCCACCGCTGACGGTGTGGGCGGTGAGCGAGATGTTGGTTCCATCCGTCACCAGCGCAAAAGTGATGAAGTCCTGGTCATCGGCAAGCACCATGAGCCCCTGGGTGGTACCCGCATCCGTCCCCACGATGGGCGAATCGATCTTGATGGAAACATCGAAATCGTCATTTCCGATCGGCTGCACCACGCGGACTGCCTGGTTCGATGGAAGTAGCGTGTCATGGTTGCTGCCGCCGGGAACGTTCAGCGTCAGATGCGCGTTTGCAACTGAGACTGTTCCTCCTGTAGGCGTGACCACCTCCCATAGCGGCCCAGGGAAGCTGCTAGACAGTGGCGCTGCTGCGGCTGAGATCGGGGTGCTGGCAATGGCGGCGTGAGCGGCCAGCATGATGGCGAGCCCAGAAACAAGAAAGGAGCAACCTTGTGTTCGATTTCTATACATCTACACTACCCCCTGGGATACGCCGAGCCCCCATCCGTACTCACCATCACCCTTCTGTGATCACCGCAACCATTACCCATGCGGCGTATTACTGAAGTTAGAGCGCCGGTATTGACACCACAAAGCCTGCTGATTTACTGCTGAACATCGAACCAGTTCACCGCCATCACGACGGGAACGGCATTCGCAGACGTGTCGTTGTAATTGCTGGCGAATGGTCCTATCGCCGTGGGAACCATGGTATTTGTGAAGCTGACCACCTGCGTCCAACTAACTCCGTCGACGGAGTAATAGGCAATATAAACACTGCCGGCTTTCATCAGCCGCAGGTACATCGCATTCTGATATTGGCTGAAGTCCGTATCCTCGAACAGCGTGGTTGCGACCCCATGCGTAACGGTGTGCGCGTTGAGGCCTATTTTCGTTCCGTCCGTCGTCAGCGCAAACGTACTAAAGTCCTCGTTATCGGACAGCAGCATGAGTCCCTGGCTGGTATTCGCATCACTGGCAAAAAGTGGCGAATCGATCTTGATGGACACGTCGAAATCGCTGTTGCCGATCGTCTGCACTACACGCACCGCCTGATTGGACGGCATCAGCGGGTCGTGATTGCTTCCTCCCGGCACGCCGAGGAATAAATGCGAATTCGAGATGGAGGCGGACCCGCCGGAGGGTGTCACTAATCTCCAGAACGGTCCGAGAAACCCGTCCGGCTGTGCCCTCCCCGCAGCTGCGGGTATTGGACCAGCGAGTACTGCCGCTGCCGGTATCGGACCAGCAGCTGCAGTCGGGGGAACAGGGCTCTGGATCGCTGGGGCGATCGCCGGCTCGGTAGAAGCGGAAACAGCAGCCTGGACAGCGGCGGCAGCAACTGGCTGCGTTGCCGGAGCCGCAGCAGCCGCGGTAGCCGGGACCTGGGCCTGGGCTTGGACCGCTGGGCCTATGGTCACCGTCCACGGAGACGCTTTTAGGGTACCGATAACGGCCAGTATGTCGACCTTTCCACTCGCCCCCGCGGTGACATGGCCCCTGGTGCTGACCTTAGCCATAGAGTGATTGCTGGTGTTCCACGCGGTCACCTTGTTACCTTCCGCATCGGGCAGGATATTCGACGTGCCATCTGAGTAAGTACCATACGCGGTGAACTGCAGCGTGCTCCCCGGAACCATAGTATTCGCGTTGGCGTGCAGATACCCGCCCGTCAGTGTCCGCCCCGCCGCTACAACAAGCAGAGTGGTGACATTGCTGGGAACGTAGCCGAAGGCAGGAAACACAATGCCCTGGTTGGCCCCCTGTCCCCATGAGGCTATTGCCTTGACCGTAGTTCCGGCGGCAACCGTGAAGGGTGCGTAGTAAACCTTCGATGTCCCCGCAGAACCGCCGGGACCGAAGATAGCCGGAGTGGACCCGTCCGTGGTGTAGAACATAGAGAGCCGATGATTCGTATCGCTATCGCTGAGCGTGATGATGGACGTTTGGGAACCGGAAGCTGCTGAGATGGCAGGAGCCACAGTCGAAATAGTCGTACTGGTCGCAACGACCGTGTTCGGACTCAGGACCATTCCGGAATTCGATACCGAAGCACCGTCCTCGTAGCTGAAAGCTCCAGACCGGCTGACGTCGTAGCCGGAGAAATAATTGTTGGTATCGCTGGCGCTGGTGAGCGCTTCTCCGACCACGATGTTCCACCCGGAACAGCCGTACCCCGCAGTACAGGTATCCGGTCCGTTTCCGCCCTGGAACAAGCCGTATTTCGAAGTTGCTCCCACTCCCCACTGCTCCAGGCCAATTCCATAATGGGCCCCCGTTCCCGTTCCGCCAGGGGTTCCACCGGGCACACACGTCGTACCGTCGCAATCGATCGTGACGGGAACGTTGGCGATGTAGACATTATCGTTGGTCACGGTTGCCGATCCCCCGCCGTTTCCGGAGCAACCAGCAGCGGTGTTAGCGCACTGATTGAGCGGCAGAGAAAGCTCGAACGTATTGAAGCTGGGATTTACAGGCTGGTAAAAGGCATTGTGGCTGAAGACCACATTCGCGTTGGTGGGCTGCTGATCCTCGATCAATATACGGGAATTGCCCTGCATGTTGTTGTTTTCAACGTCGGTATTGAACTCCACTGCATACTCATAAGACTGCTCGTAAAACTTGAAGCCTTCCTCGGTCTGGTTAACCACATTGTTGTTGATGGTCAGATAGTTGCTGTAGCTTTGCACGTGCACCGCATTGCAGGTGCCGCCTGAGTCAGGCCATCCATTCGCTTGGATGGAAGCGCAGTTATTAAAGAATGTATTCCAAAGAATTGAAACGTAGGACACACCCGCCGTTGCCGTATTTCCTGCATTCTGCCCGCCCAGAGAAATGGCGCTATTGGCTGCGGGGTTGGCCAGATTCCAGGCGGGGTTGTTGTGATAAAAAGCGTTGTACTGCATCGTAATCCCGGAACTCGGATAGTTCACGTAGATTCCGCCTTGCGTCCCGTTGAACCCCATGTACTGAATCGTGCATCCACCTGTGGCAGAAGTGTAAGACGTTCCATTGCTGGTGACCGAGAAGACGTAGTTATTACTGGTCAACGTAAAAATAGCCTTAGGCTGATTGCTTATGGTCATGACGCCGGTGCTGCTATAGACGATGGTCTGAGGCCCCACAACAGGACCGGTATATACGACTCCGTTAGAACACGGGAGCTCAATCGTGTTTACCGGGCTGTAGGTGCCGGCTGCGAAGACAACCGTATTGCCGGGTGCCGCTCCCGCCGTATTCACTATGGCTTGAATGCTGAATGAGTTGGAACCGGCCGGGACCGTGTAGTTAGTAGCCAACGCCGGTACTGCCATGCTGAAGGCGAGAACCATCCATGCCTTATTCATTGCGAGCCTCCGCGACAACGCGAGCGATGATCGTGCAGAGACGTGACGGTCGCTGGATGTGCTTGATCCCACTATTCTTCTGTCGCTTGCGGTCGGGCAATTACCTGTGCTGTGCATTACCGTTGTAATGAATAAGTTGCCGTCCTTGGTTGCCCCATATCTCCGGGATGTGGGCACGTAGCGCAAGAAGTAGGTAGCGCCAGGAAAAAACCTCTGCTATGTTTGCCTCCCGGGGGCAAAGTGATCCGATCGATAGCAGAGGTCATCAAGGGATGGTTCTACCTGTTGGCTTTGGTGACAGGCGGCAATTACCTGCGCAAGGCGAAGCTGCAGAGGCTGGGAAAGGGAGCAAAGATTCTGCCCACAGTTTTCTTCAAATACCCCGAGCTGATCCAGATCGGCGACAACTCCTTCATCAACCATCTCTGCTCGGTATGGGCCTCTCCGGGCGGGCCGATTACCATCGGAAGCAACGTGCTTCTCGGCCCCTGCGCATCGATCATCTCCTCTAATCACGGCGTAGCTCGTGGGCAACTGATTCGGAATCAGCCTGGACAGGACGCGCCCATCAGCATCGGCGATGACGTATGGCTTGGCGCCAATGTCGTGGTAACCGCGGGCGTCTCCATCGGTGAGGGAGCCGTAGTGGGAGCCGGAGCCGTGGTCACCAACGATTTGCCTCCCATGTCGATCTGCGCCGGCGTTCCTGCGCGGGTGATCGGCTATCGCCCCTAGCTCTAAGAAAAAATTAATCTTCCTCTGGACCTTCGTTTAATGCCACGTCTCTAGGCTTCCGGATAACAAGCGTGAGCCATGAAAAAACTTGGGGTGGCGATAGTGGGTGCTTCGGTATTAATATCTATCGCCACCGCGGCGCAACGTTTGTCTACCCCCCAACCTGGGCCAGCTTTCCCTGCAACCCCTGTCGCGCTCGGAGGCGCTAATCTCCCGTTTCAACCTATCGGCGCCTCCGACCTTGTTCACCTGATCGTCTATGACTCACCGGAACTTACCCAGTCCTTCCGCGTCGACAAGCAGGGAAACCTGAATCTGCCGTTATTGCGAACGCCCTTACCCGCAGCAGGGTTACTACCCGACGCCCTGCGCGATGAAATCGCAACCGCTCTTCGCGCGCAACATCTGCTGGTAAATCCCGTGGTCGACGTCTCCGTAATCGAGTACCGTAGTCACGACGTCACCATCGCAGGCGCCGTTAAGACACCCACGACCATTCAGGAGTTTGGCAACCTGCGTGTATTGGGTGCGCTCAGTCAGGCCGGCGGCCTGCTGCCCGAGGCCGGCCCGGAGATCATCGTCGAGCAAGCAAACGGCAGCCTGCAGCGGCTGTCTGTCAAGGAGCTCTTCGACGGACTTCATCCGCAGCTGAATATCCCCATACTGGCAGGCGCGCAGATTCGGGTGCCCCAATGCGAACGGGTATTCGTGGTGGGAAACGTGAAGCTGCCGGGAGCCTTTCCCTTTCAGAATCTTGAGGACACCACCGTACTCCAATTGCTGGCGCTAAGCGGAGGTCTTGATTCCTTCAGCCGTAACAAAGCCTATATCTACCGCGAGCAGCAGGGCAGCGCGCAGAAAACCGAGATAGAGATCCCGCTGCGACGCATTCTGGATCGCAAGGCCCAGGATGTAAAGCTGGCGGCAAACGATATTCTCTACATTCCGACCAATGGGAAGCTGAAGGCCAGCGCGACCGTGGTGAACCATGTTACAGGCATAGGCAACACCGCCGTGTCGGCTGCCATTTGGGCTCACTAAGCCCGACCCTGCGCCATCTTTGCGCACGCCGCTCTATAGGTAGATAACAACGCTGCAGCCAGAACGGAGCTGATGGCATGCCCGGTTCGATTGCGATACCTAAGCCGCACCCCAGGCTGAGCGATCCCGCTGACTCCCAGCGCCCACTTATCTTTTACGCAGGAGTCTTGCGCCGCCGTGGAGCCTTGATCGTTCTGCTCAGCATAGCGCTGACCGCCGTGGTCGCCCTCGGGTGTGCGCTGCTGCCCCCCATCAGTGCGGGCACCGCAACCATCGCCATCGACCGCCAAGCCGCCCCGACGACGGTCGGAGACGATCGGCTGCTGACCACCGGTGACGATCAGTTCATGGCGACGCAGCAGAGCCTGTTGCAGGCCGACATCATCCTGCGCCCGGTAGCCGAGCGCTACAACCTGCTGCAGCGCGAGTACCAATTTCGACGCAACTGGTTCTGGCATTACCTGCCGGAAAAGGAAAATGCGATCAGGAATGCTCCCATCGCACTCAAACATCTAAAAATCGAACGTAAGCCCAACACTTACCTGCTCACCATTACTTATCGTGATCGCGACCCTCAGGTGGCCGCAGATGTAGCCAACGCGATTGCTGATTCCTACCTGGGCAACATTTTCGAGACCCGCATCAAGGAAGCTGGACGTCTGACTTCCTCCATGGAGCGGCAGCTCATTGATCTAAAAGAAAAGATGGAGTCGACGCACCAGGCTCTTATGGTGTATCAGCGAGAACTCGGAACCGCCGATCCGGAGCAGAAGACGAGTGTATTGGTTGCCAGGTTGCAGGCGCTCAATACTGAGAACAGCGTTGCTGAAGCGGATCGCATTGCCAAAGAGGCCGTCTATCGTGAAGCAAAAGATGGCACCCTGCCCGAGGTCCAGGTCTCGGCCCAATCGAGCGATCTCGCCCGGGATGTAGAAAAGCTGCAGGTGGCCAAGGCTAACCTCGCCCTGGTGGCTGCGACTTATGGAGATCGGCACCCCGAGTACCTCAAAGCGGCAGCCCAGGTTGACCAGGCCCGCGCCGCGCTTGACGAGAGCCGCCAGAATGTTTCCACCCGCATAGCAGTGGACTACCGCCAGGCACTGGTGCGCCAGCGCATGTTATCGGCGGCCGTCTCCGAAACCAAGCAACAGGTCGACGACCTGACCGCGCAGTCTTTCGATTACCTGCAGTTGAAGCATGATGCCGATACGGCGGAACGGGTCTATGAAGATTTGTTTGCCAAGATCAAGCAGTCGGGCATCAACTCTGAACTGCAAAACAACATCATCCGGCTGGCGGATTCCGCCCGCCCCTCCGCCAGGCCGGTCTTTCCTAATTGGGACTTGATTGTCGGACTTTCCATGGCCTTCTTTGTTTTCGCCCTTGCCGCGTACGTGATCTCCGTGGAACTGACAGACGTGACCGCAAGAGAAGCTGACGCGGTGGAGAAGACGTTGGGCGTGCCCGTAATCTGCGCCCTTCCCCAGGTGACGGATATGCAGCTTCGGCTGGCCCTGGGGCCTGACGGCATGCGTATTGCAGGCAGTCGCTGGCGCGGCCTGCAGGGCGGCTTTTTCGATGAGGGGGTACGTCACCTGCGGGGCTATCTGATGCTCTCTGTCCAGACCCATCCACCCAAAAGCGTGCTGATTACCAGCGCCTTACCCGGCGAAGGGAAATCGACCCTGGCGCTCTCCCTGGCAATGGTGAACGCGGAACAAGGCAAACGCACGCTGTTGATCGATGCCGACCTGCGTCAACCGGCGATTGAAAGGCTCGTGCGCCTGGAGCCCGGCGCCGGATTGGCGGAAGTGCTTGCCCACAGAAGTCATTGGAGTACAGCCATCCGCTCAGTTCCCGGCCGTCCGAATCTTTCAATCCTTGGCTCCGGATTGCCGTTGCCTCTGGCCCTGGCGCTGATCGGGCCACAGATGCGGGGAATCCTGGCCCAGGCCACCGTGGACTTCGACCTGGTGGTTGTGGATTCACCCCCACTGCTGGGCTGCGCGGACACTCTGGAACTGGCTGTTGCGGCGGAAGTAACTGTGCTGTCAGTACGCAGTGGACAAACTCCGATGAAGACGCTCGGCGGAGCCATAGAAATTCTTCGCCGGGTAAATGTACCGATCGCAGGAATGGTATTGAACGAATCGGCCATCGCCACCGACGCCACCTACAAAGCTTTCGCCCGTTACTACGCGGCCCTCGGCAGAGCCTAGCTTTGCCCGGTAGTTGTCGAGGCAAACAGAGCGAATGGGGCACCCAGACTCGTTGCATAGCAAGGGAGCGCAGCATGACATTGCCAGTTACGATTGCGTTGCTGGCGGTGTGGAGCCTGGCCATGGTTCGCTACGGGCGCTCCATCCTCTTTCCCCCAGCATTGTTAGGGATCGTCTGGACCATCACCCTCTTTGCCATCTGGTTGTGCGGAAATATGTATTATCCCCTCACCATCACCGCCTATGAAATCGTGCTGGCGGGCGTTCTCGCCTTCTCTCTCGGTGGAATCTGCGCCGTCGTGGTTCCCTTATGGAGAGGACGAACACTGACCGCAGTCTCAGCCAGGCGGCGTCTGCAGGTCGATCGTTGGCTGACCGTGGCAGGGATCCTTTCCCTGCTGAATATCCCCGTCTCTTACCTGTATTTCAAAGAACTCAGCGATACCATCGCCCCCCGGGAAAGTGGTTGGAGACAAATCCGAATCGCGGCCAGCAAGGCGAACATATCCGGCCAGGGTGCGCTTTCCATCGAGTCGCTCATCCTCCCCTTCCTGACCATCATTGCTCTGATCGCCGTTTATGAATACGCCGACACCCGCAGGCGGCGCGCCCGCACTCTTTTCCTGGTCCTGCTGGCTGGAGGCTATCAATTACTGAATGGCGCCCGCTCCGAAGTGCTTCTCCTACTGGTCAGCTCTGTAGTCATTCTCTGGCTCAAGAAGGGCGCCCCACCCAGGCGACTGCTTGGGATCATGGGCCTGGTATTTCTTCTGGTCTTCTCTGCAGGCCAGATTTCCATGGGCAAATATGGCGCCGATCCGGGAGCATCCCTGGCTGACAATCTTCCTCGAGTGGCGGAAGGTTTCGGCACCTACTGGCTTGGCGGGATCATAGCCTTTGACCAGAATCGGCAAAATCCTGAGTTGAAGTACGGTTGGGATCTGGCGAAATTTGCCAAGCGGATTGCGAATCGATTCGGCGCAACTTACTCCGAGCGCGACAGGAATCTCGAATACACGAAGATATCGTCCACCCAGATAACGAACGTTTATACGGCGTTCCTGCCTTACTACATGGATCATGGAGGCATGCCAGGGCTGATTGGGCTGATGTTCCTGGTGGGCTTTCTCAGCGCCTATGTTTACCGTTGTGCCATCCACGGCAACTGCTGGGCGGTGTTCACGCTGGGGGCATTCGTCTATGCCACCGTCATGACCATCTTCTCCGAAGAGTACTTCGCCCAAATCATGTTTTGGATCAAGGCGGGTGGGCTCTCCACCCTGGTTTATTTCGCCCCCAGCATCACCCAGCAGGTCGGTCCTCGCTCGACGATCACAGATACAGATATCGATGAGCCGGAGCCACAACTGTGCGCGTAGCCGCCTACACCGGCGGGGTAATGGTGCCCAGCGCCAGGGCGCGGGTGCGCCAGTACATCGGCCCCCTCAACCGGCTTGGCATTCAGGTGCGCGAGTATCCCTTGCCCTGGGGAAACATCCTGCCCCGGCCTGTCGCCCTCCGTCCCCTGTGGATAGCGGCGACTGCGGTGTCTCGCACCGCGGCTCTTACCTGCTCTTGGAAGGCCGACGTGACCTGGATATCCCGCCAGTTGTTGCCCGCGTTTGCCCCCCTCCAGGCTATTGCCAAGCGGCCCATGATCCTGGATGTGGATGACGCGGTTTGGCTCAATACCGGCGGCCACCGCGCCCGCGATCTGGCCATGGCCAGCGATCTGATAGTGTGCGGCAACAGTTTTTTGGCCAATCAATTTTCCCGCTGGAACTCGAACGTCACCGTCATTCCAACCGCCGTGAACACCGCATGGTATCGGCCGCACATACGACACCGGGCCGTGCGCCGGCCCTGGTGTTGGGCTGGACTGGAACCAGCGGCAACTTCCCTTCCTCTACTCCATCGAGGGAGCACTGCTGCGGGTCTTGCACCACTGCCCCCGGGCGAAGCTGCTCGTCATCGCCGATCGGCCGCCTCAATTCAAGCTGCTTCCCGAATCGCGCGTCGAGTTCGAACGCTGGACCCCCCGGACGGAGTTAGCCGCCTTCGCCCGCATGGCGGTCGGCTTGATGCCCCTGGCCGACAACGACTGGTGCAATGGCAAGTGCAGTTACAAAATGCTGTGTTATATGGCCGCGGGGTTGCCGGTGGTAGTGACCGCCGCGGGAATGAATCGCGAGGTACTTGCGCTGGGCGAGGTCGGCTTGAGCGCAGGCAGCGAGCGGGAGTGGATCGATGCACTCACCGCGCTGCTCGACAATGTGAGCCTGCGCCAGCGCATGGGCGCCGCCGGCCGCGCCGTCGTTGAGGAACGGTTTAGTCTGCAACGGTTGGCGCAACAATATGCCACCGTCTTTCAGTCCCTGGGCGGAAAGTTGCCCAAGGGCCGGTCCTGTCCCCAACCCCATTGTCTAGGATGCCCGTTTTAGGAACTCATGACCAACCCTGTGATCACCATCGCCATGCCCTTTTACAACAGCGCGGCCACTCTCGAGCTGTGTATTCGCTCGCTCCTCAATCAGAGCTACGGCGACTTTGAGCTCTTGCTCTGCGACGACGGTTCTGACGATCAGGGTTTGGCGATCGCCCACAGCTTCGATGACCCGCGCGTGATCTGTTGGAGTGACGGGCGCCGGCTACGGCTCGCAGCCCGCTTGAATGAGTGTATTGACCGGGCACGCGGCAGCTACCTGGCCAGAATGGATGCCGACGATATCGCTTATCCGGATCGGTTTGCACGCCAGCTGGCTTTTCTCGGGGCTCATACCGAGGTAGACCTGTGCAGTGCCGGAGCCATGGTCTTCGGCAAACACGGTCGCCCGCTGTGGCGCTTCAGCCCTGCCCAGGAACATGCGGGTATCACCCGCTCGCCTTTTCGCGGCTTTCCCTTGTGGCACCCGTTGTGGATGGGGCACATCGAGTGGTTTCGTCGCTGGCGCTACGAGGAGACCGCCTGGCTGGCTCAGGACCAGGAGTTGCTGCTGCGCAGCTACCGGCTTAGCCGCTTCGCCAATCTGCCCCAGGTTCTGCTGGGATACCGGCGGGAGCGGGTTACGCTCAGGAAGCTCTTCCGCTACAAAGTGCTGCATATCCAATACGTCTGCAGGCAGTCCGGCGCCGTGGCCAGTAGTTGGCAGAAGCTTCAGCTGGTGGTTATATCGGCGGTCAGGTTTGCGGCCAACTGCACCGCCCTGCTCGGCGGCTTTGAGCGCCGCTTTGGCCACCAGGCCGCTAAGGCTCCCACCGTAGCCGAGCTGGCCGAGTGGCGCAACCTCTGGAACCTGCTTTCCGTCTGGTATGGGCGGCCGTCGAGTGAGACCTTCCTCCCTTCGGTGCTCCTACCCGGCGCCAAAGACAAGGGGGGGCGCGCATGAAGATTGCTCACGTGCTCACCCGGGGCGACGTTCTCGGCGGAGCGCAGAGTCACGTACGCGAGCTTTCGCTCCAGCTGCGCAGTCTTGGCCATGAAGTTACCGTCATCACCGGAGCGCCCGGCATTTTCACTGACCAGTTGCGGCAGGCGGGGATCCCCTGGTTACAGGTGAGGAGCCTGGTTCGGCCCCTGAGACCACACCTCGATCTGGCGGCTCTGGTTCAACTGTGGTGCGTCCTGCGCGAGTTGAAGCCGGACCTGGTGTGCGCGCATACAGCTAAGGCCGGATCGCTGGGACGTGCAGCCGCCCGGCTGCACCAGATTCCCAGTGTATTTACCCCGCACGGATGGTCCATGCTCGATCGCACTTCGCTCAAGTCGAATCCGCTCTTCTGCTGGGCAGAATACCTGGCAGGCCGGCTGGGCACGTGTGTCATCAATGTGTGCGAGTTCGAGCGCGAGTTCGCACAGCAATTCGGAGTCTGTCCGGCAGAGGCGCTGGAGATGGTGCACAACGGCATAGCAGAGAACCCGCTGGCCCGCCTGCATCCCATTGACGCTCAACCTCCGCTGCTGGTAATGGTAGCGCGCTTCGCACCACAAAAAGATCACGCCACGCTGTTGCAGGCACTATCCGGTTTGCGATCCATGGAATGGCGCTTGCTGCTGGTGGGGGCGGGCGAACTGGAAACCCGCGTGGTCGCGCAAGTGGACGCGCTTGGACTTCGAAACAGGGTTCGCATACTGCCGCCAGATACGGATGTGGGCCGTTTGCTCATGGATGCACAGATCTTCGTGCTATCGACCCACTTCGAGGCGTTACCCATCAGCATCCTCGAGGCCATGCGCGCCGGGTTACCCGTGGTGGCCACAAATGTGGGTGGAATCTCTGAGTCGGTGCGGCACGAGGAGACAGGCCTGCTTGCGCGCCACGGAGACCTTGCCGCCCTGCGAGACGCGCTGGCTCGAATGATTGCCGACCCCGCCTTGCGTCTTGCTCTGGGCGGCGCAGGACAGCGCTTGTGGAGTACGCAGTTCACCGCGAGCGCGATGGCCGCGCGCACGGTCGAGGTCTACAAGCGCGCCCTTGCAGCTAATTAATTTCCTGCACCTTGATGATGAAGTATTGGAAGGTCTCTCCCTTGGCCAGCATGATCTGGTGCGGAATATTGGCTGGTATATGAACGATGTCGCCCTTCTTGAGCGTGGTCTCCTTGCCATCCTGTATGGAATCGCCCCGCACTTCGCCCGGCGCAGAGGTCGCGCCATTCACGATGTGACCACCGGAAACGAGCGTCGCCTGACCAGCGACCACAACATAGAAGTCGGCGAACTTCTCATGCAACTCAGCTTGTCCGCTTTGGCTGCGGAAGGCGAGCATGGTGTAGTCGGTGGAATATTTCTTGAGCGTTTCCGTGGCCAGTCCCTCAACCGCCTTCTGCTCCAGCTTCTGCTCCATCGCCGTCAAGTCAGTCGGTGAGTACTGGTCCGGGGACGGCGCGGCGTCCTGTGCCAACGCCCACTGTCCGAACGCCGTCGCCATGCCGAGGGTCAACAAAATTACCCAGGTCGCTTTCATTTGCTATCTACCTCCTGGTGTGAACAGCAATTTATGGTTTCGCCGCCGCGCGGGTGCGAGCGATGACGTCGAGATACGCGCGTGCTGCGTTGGTAATGACCTCAGGCTTGCCTTCCGCGAGAGCGGCGACGTTGACCAGGTCCGCGCCCACGCCCAGGGCGGAGGCGCCCGCCTCAAGAAAGCTGGCCGCGGTCTGCAGCGTAACTCCGCCCGTCGGCACCAGCCGCAGATAAGGAAACGGTGCCTTGAGCGACTTGAGGTAGCTTGCCCCTCCCATCGCTGAGCAGGGAAACACCTTGACGAAGTCCGCCCCTGCCCGCCATGCAGTGATCACCTCGGTCGGCGTCAGCGCCCCAGGCAGGGAGACCTTTTCCCGCGCCTTGGTCTCTGCAATTACGTCCAGATGCAGGCTGGGGCTGACCACAAACTCCGCCCCCGCTTCGATGGTGGCAGCGCATTCCGCCGCATCGGTAACCGTTCCCGACCCCAGCAGCAACTTGTCACCGTAGCTGCGTTTTAATTCCCGCAATACATCAATGGCGCCAGGCACAGTCATAGTGACTTCCATGACCGTGATACCCCCGGCAACCATCGCTTGCACCACGCCGATAGCTTCCTTCGCCGAGCGAGCCCTCAGAACAGGAATAATTCCCGCTGCCTCCAGTTGTTGCTGCACTTCCTTCGACATTCTCTTTGTCCTTTGTCAAAAAATACGGGGCTGTTCCTGCGACTCGCCTCTTATCCCACGATTTCTGTTCCGTTCCAGTAACTCAACGAGCAATACGAGCCGAGCCACCAAGCATCACTCGCTCCACCTCGGACCGGGAAGCCATGCTGGTGTCTCCAGGCGTGGTCATAGCCAATGCTCCGTGGGCCACGCCGCAAGCGACTGCCCAGGCAGCAGGTTTCCCCATAAGCATTCCGTAGACCAGGCCGGAAGCGAATGAGTCTCCACCTCCCACCCGGTCCAGGATGTCGATATCCCTTTGCGGCACGTACAGGATTTCATCCTTATAAATCGCCATCGCTCCCCACGCATTGCGGGAAGCGGTTTGCGCTGTACGCAAGGTGGTGGCTACCAGCTTGAGGTTTCCATACGAAGCAGCCACCTCGCGCAGCATCTTCTCGTAGCTGGCCACCGGCAACTCATCGAAGTCTTCTTTCACTCCTTCCAGCTTGATCCCCAGCATGGCGGAAAAGTCTTCTTCATTGCCAAAGAGAACGTCCAGCTTCTTCACTAACTCCCGATTCACCTCTTGCGCTTTTGCTTTGCCTCCGATGGATTTCCAAAGAGAATCGCGATAGTTCAGATCAAAAGACGTGATCGTTTCATACTTGCGGCATTTGTCCAGTGCCTCGACCGCAACCTCGGGAGTCGAAGGCGAGAGTGCCGCGAAGATGCCTCCGGTGTGGAACCAGCGAGCCCCATTGCGTGGCCCCAGAATGGCTTCCCAATCGAAATCGCCCAGCTTGGCCTGTGAGATGGCCGTGTTGCCGCGGTCGGAGCAGCCGACGGCCGCCCGCACGCCATAACCGCGTTCGGTAAAGTTGAGCCCATTGCGCACCGTGCGGCCGATGCCGTCGTAGGGCACCCAGCGAATCAGGGAGGTGTCGACGCCGCCTTGCAGGATGAAATCCTCCACCAGCCTGCCGATGGGATTGTCAGCAAAGGCGGTCACAACTGCGGTCCGCATACCGAAGCAGCGCCGCAGACCACGCGCCACGTTGTACTCTCCCCCGCCCTCCCAGGCCTGAAATTGCCGCGCGGTGTGGATTCTGCCCTCGCCCGGATCGAGACGCAGCATGACCTCCCCTAAACTCACGCAGTCCCAGCGGCTCGTCTCCGCACCCTTGATCGATAACTCTTCCATGGTCGCCTTTCTTCTTAGCGTGCTAGCGGTGTATATCCCAAATCCTGTTGAATTCCCTTCACGCAGCTGATCAGCTTACCCGCAATCTGGGGAATCTTTTGCATGGTCACGCGGAACGCAGGGCCGGAGATGCTTACCGCCGCGACCGCTTCCCCTCGGCCATCGAGAATGGCCACTCCAGCACAACGCACGCCCTCTTCCCGTTCTTCGTCGTCGACTGCATATCCGCGGCGGCTGGTGCGCTCGAGTTCCTTAAGCAGCGCCTCCCGGCTGGTCATGGTTCGCCGCGTGAACCGTTCCAGGCGCAATTCCGGCAACAGCTCCTCCACCCGGGAGCGCGGCATGGTGGCCAGGATCGCCTTGCCCACGGCGGTGCAGTGGACCGGGCTGCTGGCGCCCACGCGCGAGATCATGCGGATGCTGCGCTCCGGCTCCTGCTTGTCGATATAAACCATGTGCGTCTTCTCCAGGATGCACAGATGGGCGGTTTCCTCGACTTCGGCGACCAGCATCTTCAGATGGAGCTGGGCGCGGTCCCGCAGATCATACTGCTCGATGGCGCGGCTGCCAAAATCGCATAACCGCAAGCCGAGACGAAATTTGCCCGCCTGCGTGCGCTCGACCATACGGTGCCGTTCAAGCACCATCAGAAATCGATGTGCCGTGCTCTTGTGCAGACTGAGGGCGCCGGCTATTTCGGCCAGGCCCAGCGAGCGGGTGCTGGAGGCCAGAAGATCGAGCACTGCAAAGGCGCGGTCGAGCGCCTGCAGTTTGTAAACGCCGCTGCTTCCGTGTACCACATTGTGAGATGACATGCCGTTTACTGAAAAACCTGAACCAGCGGGCATTCTTGCGTCCCGTTATTGATTTGTCAAGTTTGGGACTAGCTGATTTTGATCAGCCCTTCATTCGCCAATTGGGTGAGCATCTGGAGCACATCGCGTTCGATCATGCCGGGGGGAGCCTCGTAGAGTTCGCTGAACTCTTCGATCAGGTCCGCCACCCGGACCGGCGACACCAGCTTGCTCCATATTTCGCTGCCGATCCCGCCCAGTCCGTAACAGCGACTGCGTTCCAGGCTCATGAGCACCGTCTCACCGGCCACATCCGCGGCCACCGGGTTGGGCATGTGACAAACGATCGATGCGAGATTCAGTTTCGTCATGCTAGCAATATATCCGGCAGTGCTTTGGGCAGGCCACGTTTGGCTTTTATCAGGGCACGAGTTTACAGGCTGCCTATTTCTAGACCAGAGTGGGGCTTTAGAGGCTGCAGAGTATTCCTGGCGGCGATTTCTTGTGCAAAATAGTGCGCACTAAGCGCACTAAGTGTCCCCTCCGGCCTTGATTTTTGTGGTCCATGGCCGATCGGACGGCGGCGCGGCGGGCGCGGCGAACTCGAGATCCATGAAGGCGTAAACAGTCATACATAATCAGATTCCGATTGACTATGTTTCGATTAATCGAGAGCGCTTGTTTTCGCACCCCGGTACCCCATGAGGCAGGTGTTTAGTCACCTGGGGTGGGTGACTCTCCATTGGTGAACTTTTTCCGGAGGAAGTTGCGAGAAAAACGTCCCTCGGGGGCTAAGAGCGTGCGTGAGAAGCCCGGGGAAGAAAACAGCAGGTACCTCCACTATGCTCCCCCCGGATTTCCTGTAAAACTTGATGGCGTTGGCGAACTTCATGCGCCTTTCTTTACGGAAAGGCGCATACGCGGCCTTGCCCGGCGCTGCGTGGCAGGAAATCACGGTACGCTCCGGTCGAAAAACATTTCCACGAAAGGTCCGTTGAACTGCAGATCCCTCGACTTCGCTCGGGATGACAAAGGGGAGGGCGGCGCTCCCAGCTGGCGTCTGTTAGTGGATGACGGAAACAGCAGGTCCCTCCACTACGCTGCGCTCCGGTCGGGATGACAAAGGGGAGGGGGACGCTTCCATTGAGAGCGGTTGCTGGACAGAAGGCGTTTTTCATTAGAGGTGGGCCGCAGGCCCATAACTCCTCCTCTCGGGATGACAATTCATTTTCAAGGAAGCAGTGTCTCGTCCCGACCGGAGCGCAGCGTAGTGGAGGGACCTGCTGTTCTTTTCTCGGGCTCCTCACGCAGACTGTAAGACCCTCCCGCCGGTTCCCATGTTGACAATCTCCGGGCGTAGCCACGCTCTGCTATCGTTTGAGGCATGCCGTTCCCCCGCAGCGACTCCCCTGCCACACCCCATGAGCAGAGAGCTTTCGCCGCGCTATCCGCCGGCCGGTTGGCGGCCTCCAAACGTCCGTTCCTGCAATATCTTTCCAGCTTGATTCAGATTGCTCGCTGGCAGCTGATCGCCGCCGTGGTCATCATGACCTTCACCTCGCTGACCGAAGGCCTGGGTGTAGCCCTACTCTTCCCCATCCTCCAGGTAGCCGGTTTCAACCTGGCCAATCAAGGGCACGTCGGCCACTACACTGGCGAGGTACGCGACGTGTTGCTACGCAGCGGACTACGCCCCACGCTGTGGCTTGCGACCCTGTTGCTGATCTTCATGCTGCTCATGGCCCTGCGATCGCTCTTCAGCCGGATGCAGTCGGTGCTGACCTTTCGCACCGTGCTCACTTACGAGCTGGCCCTGAGCAGACGCCTGTACCAGGCCATCATCAACGCCGACTGGCTCTTCCTGGTGCGTCGCCGCTCCTCCGACTTCACCCATGCCCTGACCGCCGAGCTGACCCGCGTGGCGACCTGCACCTATCTGCTCATCGGCACCCTGGCCAACACCATCCTCGCCCTGGTGTATATCGCCATCGCCCTCAAACTTTCCGCAGGCATGACCTCGCTGGTGCTGGCCACCGGGGCCGCTCTGCTGTTGGTTTCCCGCCGCTGGATGCGCGCCGTCCACGAGAGCGGGACCGCCGTCTCGGAGAGCGTGAGCGAGGTGTACTCGGCGGCAACCGAACACCTGCAGAATCTCAAAGCGATGAAGTTCTACGACGCACAGACCAGCGATCTGGAAATGTTCTCCTCGCTCCAGTCCTCGGCCCTGCAGCAGAGTTTAAACAACACCCGGGGCCAAGCAGCGGCCGCGTTCTGGTTCGAAGCCGGCTCACTCATGGTGCTGGGCGCGATCATCTTCGCGTCGCTGCAGATTCTCAACGTCGCCCCGGCGTCGATGCTCCTGTTGCTCGCCGTCTTTACCCGGCTTTTCCCTCGCCTGGCAGCGGGCCAAAGCCAGTTGCAGGCATTTCTCAGCGAGCTGCCCGCCTTCGAAAATCTGATGACGATTTATGGCGAATGCGTGGCCAACGCAGAAGTTCCGGGCGCCATCGGCCCCGGGCCTACTTTGGCCCATGAAATCCGCCTGGACCGGGTTGGGTTCCGCTACGACACCGAGCGGCCCCTGGTGCTGGAAAATCTGTCGCTGACCATCGCTGCCGGAAAAGTCACCGCCATCGTAGGCTCATCGGGCGCGGGCAAGAGCACCGTCGCCGACCTGGTCAACGGTCTGCTCTCCCCCATCACCGGCCGCGTGCTGGTCGATGGCGTCGAGCTCACACCCCAAACGGCGAGGGCCTGGCGCCGCCACGTTGGCTACGTAGCCCAGGACACGGTGCTCTTTCATGACACGGTGCGTACCAACTTGCGCTGGGCTAATCCCGACGCCTCGGAACAGGAGATGAGAGAGAGTCTCGGCCTGGCCGCAGCCGAGTTCGTCTTTGAATTACCGCAGGGGTTGGATACCACGGTGGGGGACCGGGGAATGCTCCTCTCCCACGGGCAACGCCAGCGCATCGCCCTGGCGCGCGCGCTGCTGCGCAAGCCAGGGCTGCTGATTCTCGATGAGGCCACCAGCAGTCTCGACTTCGACAACGAGAAGCGAATCCTGGACGCCATCGAGCGCCTGAAAGGCCGGGCGACCGTCCTGCTGATCGCCCACCGCGTTTCTGCCATCCAGCGCGCGGAAATGATCTACGTAATCGAAGACGGCCGGGTGGCGGAATCAGGAGATTGGCAGAGTCTCAGCAGCCGGCCTTCCCATCGGGTAGGCTCGCTCTTCCGGCTGCAGGACGCGCTAAGCATTAATCGGCAGTCGTGAGAGCGTTATGTGCGACCATCCATCGCCGCGTCAGTTCGCCTACGCTCTATCACGATTCCGACCAGCCTCCAAACGGTGCCATCAGTTTGTCCGCTGCATCGGGACCCCAGGTGCCGGGTTTGTATTCCAGTGCGTTTTGCTGGTCCAGGATCGGGTCGATAATGCGCCATGCCTCCTCGACGTAGTCTTCGCGGGCAAACCAAGTCTGGTTCCCAGCCATGGCATCGCCCAACAGCTCCTCGTAAGGCAGCATCTCGTCTTCGACCCGCACTCCTGGTCGGCAACCAGTTCGATCGGGCATCCTCGCAACTGGTCGCCAGCGGCCTTAATCGACGCTCCGATGGCGATGACCGGCTCGCCGCTGATACGGAAGCGCACGTAGTTGGGCGGCGGAGCTTCGGTCGAGAAAAGATCGCGCACGGCGGTCGCAGTGTCGCGATGTACCTCGGTTTCTGTCTTGGGCAGCGACTTGCCCGCACGGATGAAAAAGGGCACCCCCCTCCAGCGCCAGGAATTGATCGCCAGGCGTAGAGCCACATAGGTCTCGGTTTTCGAATCTTTCTTGACCCCGGGGGTATCGAGGTACCCGCGGTATTGCCCGCGAACCACGTCGCCGGCGCTCAACGGTTGGACGCTCTTGAGTACCTTGACCCGCTCGTCGCGCAAGCTTTCGATGCTCAGGGTCGGTGGAGGTTCCATGGCAATATTGCTCAGTATCTGCAGCAAATGGTTCTGCACCACATCCCGGACCGTTCCCACCGCGTCATAAAAGCTTCCTCTGTCCGCCACATCAAACTCCTCAGCCATGGTGATTTGAACGCTCTCCACATAGAGGTTGTTCCAGATCGGCTCCAGGAACGAGTTGGCGAAGCGAAAGAAGATCACATTCTGTACTGTGTTCTTGCCCAGGTAGTGATCGATGCGAAAGACGTCTTCTTCGGCAAAAACCTCGTGCACCACCTTGTTGAGCGCTAGCGCGGACGCCAGGTTATTCCCAAAAGGCTTTTCAATGACCACCCGCGCGCCCTGCAGACGATCCCGAAGCCTTTAACTGCTTGAGAACCTCGCCGAACAGGACGGGTGGAATGGCGAGATAGTGAATGGGATGTTTGGCATCGCCGAGTTCCTTGCGCACGTTGGCAAACGTTGCGCGTCATTGTAGTCCCCGTCAACGTAGCGAAGCTTGCTCGAGCAGTATCGGAAAGCCTACTGGGTCGAGGCCCCCGTGTTTTTCGACGCTGTCCTGGGCCCGTTGCTTAAGTTGGTCCAGGTTCCAGCCCGCCTTGGCAACGCCAATCACGGGACCGGCCAGCTTTCGCTTTTTGGCCAGTTGTTGCAGAGCGGGAAAGATCTGCTTGTAGGCGAGGTCGCCGGTGGCGCCAAAAAACACCACCGCGTCGGAATAAGGTTGATCCACTGCAATCGGTTCGTCCATCTGGTTAATGTAACGCCTCCATGTTAAGGATGCTTCGCAGCGTGAAAGGAGGCGTCGCAAAAGGGAAAGAGAAACAAAACCTGTCACTCAGGTTTTGCCCCTCACCAACTGATTACGAGATGGTTACTACAGATTTGGTTCCGGTAAACCGAAAACCCTGTAATCTTCGCTCCAACGGTGATTTTCTGCAGATTGCTGCTCTGGTTCCTCGGGGGAGGGGTCCAGCGGCATTCTGGGGGGAATCACCGTTTCTGCTTCACGGGTTCTTCAGATAACCCGCAGCAGCAACAGAATGATTACGATCAAAATGATGAGGCTGATGCCGCCGCCACCGTAGTAGCCGAGACCCGGTCCCAGGCGATAGCCACCAAAACCAAAAACCAGCAACAAGATAACCAGGATGAGAATAAGTGACATACGTTCTCCCTTCGCGGCGAGGGCACTCCGCATTGCCCCTCGTGACAAACGCGTCTCGTAAAGGCTGACTGCGCCGGAACCAAGACCAGAACCAAGACCAGCTTGCAATGCAGCCCGATTGTGTGTAACCGACCTTTAACAAGATTCATTTTGGCCTGGTTTGGATGTCTGGGAGCGGTGGGAGCGGCCCTAAACCTCGCCCACTCCCTGGGCGGTGGTACTAAAATACGGCTGACTTACCCGCGCATTCCTACCGCGGGATGCAACCTGGTGGTGTGGAAGGCGGACGACTGCATTGAAACCAATTTTCCTGGCGCTCTTCACGGGTGCCACCTTTGTTCTGGCTGCCGCCTCGATGGCCGAGACCACATCCGGCGGGTGCTCTTCCCTAATGCAGGCGAACTACCCCAAAGCCTCCATCTCTAACGGGCCGGTGCAAGCCGTACTCTACCTGCCGGATGCCACGAATGGTTATTACCGCGCCTCGCGGTTCGACTGGTCGGGTGTAATCCCTTGCCTGGCCTACAAAGGCCACACTTACTTTGGCATCTGGTTCTCGCACTATGATCCGATGATCGCGGATGCGATTGCCGGCCCGGTCGAAGAGTTTCGCTCCGCCGATGGCGCTCTCGATTACGGCGAGGCGAAACCCGGCGGGCTATTCGTCAAGATCGGCGTTGGCGTGCTGCGCAAGGACGACGATTCTCCTTACAAATTCATGCGTACTTATCCCCTGGTGGATGGTGGCAAGTGGACCGTGCACGTCAGCCGCCACGAGGTGTCTTTCCGGCAACGGCTCCAATCGCCCATCGGCATCGCATACGACTATCAGAAAACAGTCCTGCTCGATCCCCATGAGCCCATCCTTACCCTGCGGCACAGCCTGAAGAATACCGGGGCCAAAACCATCGACACCCAGGTATACGACCACGACTTCTTTATGCTGGACGGCGCTCCCAGCGGGCCGGAAATGACCATCCGCTTTCCTTTTACTCCCCAGGTGGAAAAATCAATGGAGCCACTCGCGGGCATCGAAGGCAAGCAGATCGTTTACCGGCAAGAGCTGCAGCCGGGCCAATATGTGGAAAGCTACATCACCGGCTACTCCAACAACCCCTCGGATTACGACATCGTGGTCGAGGACACTAAGACGGGGGTGGGTGTCGAGCAGACGGGGAACACCCCAATTTCGCTCTTCAATTTCTGGTCCCCGCGCACCACGATTTGCCCCGAGGCATACCACCACCTGGTGATCGCGCCGGGACAGACGGTCCGTTGGGACATCCACTATCGCTTTTATGCAAAATAGCCTCGGCTGCGGAGGAATGCATTGAGTAAGGATCTGGGCAAGGTAGCGATCGTGACCGGCGCGGGCAGCGGTATTGGCCGGGGAGTCGCGCTGGCCCTGCAATCCGCCGGATATGCGGTAGCGCTCGCCGGCCGCCGGCTGGCGGAACTGGAGCAAACCGCGGCCATGGCGGATCGCGAAGGCGGCCCCATGCTTCCCCTCTCCACCGACGTTCGCCAACCTGATTCCATCCGCGCCTTATTCGCCCGCACCCAGGAAAAGTTCGGCCGGCTGGATGTTCTCTTCAACAACGCGGGCGTGAATGCTCCGCCGATTCCAATGGAGGACCTGAGCTACGAGCAATGGTGGGAAGTCGTGAGCGTGAATCTTACCGGCGCGTTCCTTTGTGCCCAGGAGGCGATTCGCTTGATGAAGGCACAGCAGCCGCGAGGAGGGCGGATTATTAACAACGGATCGATTTCCGCCCATGTTCCCCGGCCCCATTCCGCGCCCTACACCGCAACCAAGCACGCGATCACGGGGCTTACCCGGTCCATCTCGCTCGACTGCCGCGCACATAACATCGCCTGCGGCCAAATCGATATCGGCAACGCCGGCGACATGGCTGGAAAGGTCCCCAGCCCCCTCTCTGCAGCCAAATGGCGACATGGCTCTGGAACCCAGGATGGACGTCAAGCACGTAGCGGAAGCCGTTGTTTACATGGCCAGCCTGCCCCTGGAAGCCAACGTGCAATTCATTACGGTGATGGCAACGAATATGCCCTTCATCGGCCGCGGATAATGTGGAGAGGAGACCTATGTTCAGGTTCGCGCTGTGGGTTGCTGTTCTCGTACTCCTCACCCCATGCGCTCGTCCTCAGGCAATCGCCGCGCCGCTTGTAGTCTCCAGCAACCCTCACTACTTCAAGGATGCGAAAGGCCGGGCTCTCATCCTGGCCGGATCGCAGACCTGGAACACGCTTCAGGATTGGGGCAGCAACGGCTCGCCTCAGAATCTCGATTTCAATGCCTTTGTCAGGTTCCTGACCGCGCACGGACAGAACTTCACCTTACTGTGGCGAGTAGAGATGCCGAAATTCTGCTCTCTTCCCTCCACCGCCTCGTCTCCCCCGGATTTTACGGTGAGTCCGCAACCCTGGCAGAGAACCGGTCCCGGCAAAGCAACCGACGGCGGATTGAAATTCGATCTGACCAGGTTCGACCAGGGCTATTTCGATCGCCTGCGCGCCAGAACGAAGGCTCTGAACGATGCCGGTATCTACGCCGGTGTCTATCTATTTACCGGTGAGTTCTTGAATATATTCCGCTGCCCAAGCGACGGATACCCTTTTACCGGAGCGAACAATATCAACGGTATCGACGATGGTTACAAAAGCGGCCCCAAGGGAACCGCTTCTATGACCATGACGGCGCCGAACGCGATGACCCGGTTCCAGGATGCTTACGTGGAAAAGGTCATCGACACCTTGAACGATTTGCCCAATGTGCTTTGGGTCGTGTCCGAGGAGGCTCCGGCTGACACCCAGTGGTGGAACGAGCACGAGATCGCCCAGATCAGAAAGTATGAGTCCCGCAAATCCCATCAACACCCGATAGGGTGGGCCGCGCTGATCCCTTCCACAACGGCCAACGATCAGATCCTCTATAACTCCAACGCGGACTGGGTGGCCCCCGGCAGTACCATTTCGCCCACCTCCTCCTGCGGAACCGGTACGCCGGCCTGCAAAGTAAACATCAACGACAGCGATCATTCCTACTACGGAGCAGCGTGGAAGGACACTCCCCAACAGAACCGCAACTACGTATGGAAGAACTTTGCCAACGGGAGCCAGGTGCTGTTTATGGACCCTTACCTGCTGTACTATCCGCGCGAGAGGAGGAACATGTGTGCCGCGCCAACCAACGGAATATGCACCGGCCCAGACTCGCGCTACGACAGCCTGCGGGACAATCTCGGGTACACGATCCAATATTCCCGCAAGCTGAATCTGGTCAAAGTGACACCGCAGGGGGCTCTGAGTTCGACCGGCTACTGTCTGGCCCAAACTCCATCCGCCGGCGCGGAGTACCTGGTGTACGCTCCTTCCGGCGGTTCTTTTACCGTCGACCTGTCGGCTATGCCGGCATCGAGGAAGTTGAAGGTGGAGTGGTTCAACCCGGCGACGGGGAAGACGATTGCCGCATCTCCGATAGGCTCGGGCTCCTCCACCCAGCGCTTTACCACACCATTCAACGGCGATGCGGTGCTCTACCTGGTGGACACCGCGGGACACGCAACTTAGAAAGCGGAGCAGACACTTGCTGAGATCCCAGATACCCACCCCGGCGCTCCTGGTCGACATGGACGCCATGGAAGCCAACCTCAAGCGGATGGCGGCTTTCTTTGCGGACGGACCAACCCAGTTGCGCCCGCACTACAAGAACCACAAATGCGTGGCCCTTGCGCGGCGGCAGTTAGCCCACGGCGCAATCGGAATCACCTGTGCCACGCTGGGTGAGGCGGAAGCGTTGGCCAGAAACGGCATTCACGGTATCCTGCTCGCCAATGAGGTCGCAGACGCGACCCAGATTGAACGCTTTGTCCAACTCGCTCGAGTAACGGACATCATGGTCGGAATTGACAATGAGCGTATCGTCTCTGCGCTCTCCGCGGCATCCGCTCACTCCAAAGTTCAGCTAAGTGTCGTGGTCGATGTGGATACCGGCATGGGCCGTTGTGGAGTGCTTCCGGCGTGCACCGGCTCTCACCCTGGCCCAACTAGCTGCGGCGCAGGGCCTGCGCCTTCGCGGCTTGATCGGCTATGAAGGGCATTGCGTCCGCCTGCCCCCAGGGCCGGCAAGGTCGAGGCGGTGCAGAAGGCCATGGGTCAACTGGTCGCCACTGCCGACCTCATTCGGTCGCATGGCCTTCCCATCGAAATCGTGAGTGCCGGCGGAACAGGCACGCACTCCATCTCGGGCCGGATTCCAGGGGTCACCGAGATCCAGGGAGGGTCCTACCTGCTGATGGATACCGACTACCAGACCGTATGTCCCGACTTCGAGCTGGCGCTCAGTGTGCTGGGAACCGTGATCAGCAGGACGGGTAACGAACGGTTGATCCTCAACATCGGCCTGAAGGAGATTAGCGGCGAGCGAGGTCTGCCCGTCTTGAAGAACGCACCCGGCGCGCGTCTTCGCAGGCTGAACGCCGAGCATGCCATCGTCGACATCCTGGACCCTGACTTTCCGGCACAAGTCGGCGACCATCTGGAAGTTTGGGCCCACTATAGCGATGCCACGGTCAATCTCCATCGCCGCATGTTTGGCGTCCGCGACGGACGCGTAGAAGAGACATTCCTTTTTGAAAGCTGAGAACCTGCGATGAGCGTTATGCCCGACTTCCTGGAAGACGCCATTGATCTTCACGTCCACAGTGCGCCGGATGTGGACCGCCGGCGCTACAACGATCTGGATCTTGCCCGCGAAGCCGCCGCCGCGGGCATGGGCGCCATCCTCATCAAGTCGCATCAGAACTCCACGGTGGAGCGCGCCTGGCTGGTGTCCAAGGTAGTCACCGGCATCAAGGTTTTCGGCGGGCTGGTGTCTGAACGAAACCGTTGGGGGGCTCAACGTTGCCGCGGTGAAACTCGCATTGGCCATGGGCGCGAAGGAGATCTGGATGCCCACCCGGTCCGCTCTCAATCATCGCTTGTACCATGGCGAGTCCGGCGGGATCTCCGTGCTCGATGCCAACGGCGCCCTGGTCCCGGCTGCACAAGCGATTCTGGAAGCAGTGGCGCAGACGGATTGCATCCTCAGCACCGGCCACCTGAGTCCGCGCGAAGCGGTAGTCCTGATCCATGAGGCGAAGCGATGCGGGGTGAAGAAAGTGTTGGTGACTCATCCGGAATGGGCTCCAACCTTCTACCCCTTCGAACAGCAGAAAGAACTGGCGCAGCTGGGCAACGTTTGGTTTGAACGCTGCTTCGTTTCCACTACCCATCTATGCGGGTCAGTGCCCTTTCAGGTAATCGAGCAAGCGATCATCGAGGCTGGAGTGGAAACGACTGTGCTCTCCACGGACCTCGGTCAACCGCAAACACCGCCGCCGGCGGAGGGCTTGCGGCTCTATGCAGAGCGTTTGCGCAGCTCGGGTTTTTCCGCGGATCACATCCACCAGATGATGTGCACCAACCCGGCCCACCTTTTGTCTGCTAAGGAGTGAGCTTTGAAAGTTTTCAAGGGTGGCTTGATCGGATGTGGGTTCTTCTCCCAGCATCACCAGGAGGCCTGGCGCCGCATACCCAATGTCGAAATCGTCGCAGCCTGCGATTTTTCGATCGAAAGAGCCGAGGCTGCAGCGGGACGAGCGTATACCTCGGTAGAAGAAATGTTGAAAGTCGAGGACCTGGACTTTGTCGACATCGTCACTCGTTCGACCGCCCACTTGGAGCTGGTCTCCATGGCGGCGGAGAAGGGCCTGGCTATCATCTGCCAAAAGCCCATGGCCCCGGATTGGGAAACTGCTCGCCGCATGGTCGAGGTGTGCGAGAGCCATCGCGTGCGGGCCATGATTCACGATAACTGGCGCTGGCAGTCCTGGTACCGCACCGCCGGCACGATGATCGCCCGAGGCGATATCGGAACTCCGTTGGGTTACGGATTCCGTTGCCGGGTCAAGGATGGAACGGGCGAAGAGCCTTATCCGAAACAAGCGTATTTCCGTCAACTGCGGCGCTTCATGATCGATGAGGTGTTGGTACATCACATCGACACCGCGCGTTTCCTTTTCGGAGACATTGCTTCGGTCTATGCCGAGGGCGCGAGAAGAAACCCGCACATTCTCGGCGAGGACCACGTGATCCTGACCTTACGGCACGTCAACAGCACCATGGGTTGGGTCGAAGGCGGCAGCTTTCTCAGTCACCAAAACAGCGCTCGCACTCTCGACGAGGCTACCTTTGAGGGAGAGTCAGGATCGATCCTGGTCAATGGGCAGGGCGAAATCTGGGAGGGAGAAAAAAAGCTGTGGAGAGACTCCGGGACTGGTTATCGCGGAGACAGCGTCTACGCCACGCAGACCCACTTCATCGACTGTTTGGAGACTGGCCGTCCGTTTGAAACTGGGGCCCGCGATTACCTGGAGAAGACTTTCGCCGTGGTGGAAGCGGCTTACTCGAGCCTGGTGTCTCATCGCGCGGTAGAGATAGAGCAGTTTCGCAATGACGTGGTCTGATAAAGATCGCGAGGAGTGGTTTTCCTTGAGAGAAAACCACGAAAAGGGCTGTCGCTTCGGTTTACAACAATTGCGAAACTGCTCTAGCAGAAATCGTAATCGGGGGCAACGATGCGTCTGAAAGATAAAGTGATCCTGGTAACTGGCTCGACCACGGGCATTGGCGAGGGCATGGCGCGGGTCTTCGCGCGCGAAGGCGCGAAGGTGATGGTCCATGGAAGACGAAAAGACGCGGCGCAAAAACTAGTTGCTGAGATTGGGGAGAAGGCATCTTTCGTCATCGGTTCGCTTGAGGATCCGCAGGCGCCGGCAAAGCTCATCGCGGAAACCATCGATCATTTCGGAAGAATCGATGGCCTGGTAAACAACGCGGCTGCAATCACTCGTAGCAACATCGAAACCACAGATTCCGAACTGTTCGACCGGACGGTCGCCGTCGACCTGAAGGCGCCGTTCCTTTTGATCCAGGCCGCACTTCCCTACTTCCGCAGACAGGGCACTGGCCGCGTACTGAACATCGGCTCCATGAACGGGTATTGTGGCGAGCGTAACCAGTTCATCTATTCCATTTGCAAGGGCGGCCTGATGACCTTGACCCGGAACCTGGCAGACGCGCACGGAGCTGAAGGTATCCGAGTGAATCAGTTGAACGTCGGCTGGACGCTCACCCCAAACGAATTCGCCTTGAAAATGAAAGAAGGCCTGCCTCAGGACTGGCCCACGAAAGTATCCAGAACATTCGCACCGTCGGGACGGATCCTCTCCCCAGAGGACGTCGCCTGGGCTGCGGTTTACTTCCTTTCCGACGAAGCGGCGCTCATCAACGGTGCGATTCTCGATGTGGAGCAATACCCTCTCATCGGGCGAAATCCAGTGAAGGAGAGCCCTGCCGGAACGCTTTCCTGATTACTTGACCGGCTTCGGAATCAACTTCTGCACCCGCCAATTCAGCAGCTCGGCAACGTAGAACTTATTTTCCGATGGGCAGGCAATTTCGTGGATCCATCCGAATTGCTTGAGCTGCTTGCCAGACTCGCCGAGATAGCCAAGTACCTTGCCATCTAGGCTCAGTTTGATACAACCTAGATGTAAAACACGAGGGGAATGGGTATCATGTCACCCCGATGCCTTCAGGGCAGAGCCAAATACTTATGAGCTTGTCTCCTGCTCATCTGAGAGGCAGTCGAGCGATACACGCCGGTTGACCATCTAAACCTGGAGATTCGGCTTCGCAGACGCGGAGAAATTCGAGGTTGTGACGAAGAGTCCCTTTGTGGCCTTGTGCCGGTCCAAACTCCCAAAAAAATCACGGATTGCCCCAGGTCCGATATTATTGCCCTTTGCATAGCGCTTGGCTTGTATGTAAACGCGATCCAGCCCGAGGGAATCCTGGTCGATAACGCCGTCGACGCCATCATCGCCGGAGCGGCCGATCGTGCGGCCGGCACTCTCTGCTGACCCGCCATAACCCATGCTGAGAAGCAAGTTCACCATCAGGCGTTCAAAGAAATCTGGTGGGGCTTCCTGGATACGCTCCAGCAGGTCGTGCACCAACGCAGTTTCGATTTGGCGATAGGCCATCCGCATCGTTTCGTCCGGCGTTTGCTTCTGATCTTCTAGCGGTGGAGTTGCTATCGTGCCGTCCGCCTCCACCGTTCCACCGGATCGCTTCAGGAATTGACGGAATTCCTCAAACTGCATAAGAACTTTGGTATCAATTCTTTTTGGCGAGGACTGGAGAACGGCCTGTCCTCGCGGTGTAATTCGGAAATATCCGCGACGAGTAATCTCCACAAGCTGCGCTTTGCTCAGATAAGACTTCGCCCAATGAACACGGTTGCTGAAGACCGTCTGTTTGCCAGAAGGGAGGAGATCGCTTCGGTCTTCCTGAGACAGATTAAGCTGATTGGCGAGTTCATCCACCACCTGACCGATACGAACTTCGCCTTTAGACGAGGCGACAAGCACCGGCAGCATTAACGATTGATAGTCTGGAATGGACATTTGGCTTCACACCGCATCCCACGGATTGATAACGGGCACCCGCGCCTTATCGTAATCACTTCGGTCGCGCGTCACGAGAGTGAGGCCGTGATGGATGGCTGTCGCAGCGATGATCAGATCCGGCTGAGAGAAGGTATGCCCCGCCTTCCGGCCTTCCTCAACCAGAAGCCGCCACTTGAGCATGATGTCTTCGGTAATCTGGAGAACCCGTTCGCCGAACATGGGCCGGACCTTATTCGTGAGCCAGTCGTTGAGGTCGGCGCGGCGATTGGGCTCACCGACCAACTCAATGCCGAAACGTATCTCGGCAAGGGTTACAGCACTGATGTAAAGCTGATCGAGCGGACAACCGGCAACGAACGCCACAACCTTTTGTTCAGGCTTGGTCCGCCGGAGTTCCGAGAGGATATTGGTATCAAGCAACCACGCCATCAGAACCCAGCGTCACGCACAGGCATACGCTCGCGTGCGGGTTCCAGCACGATCTCTTTGAACGGCGAAGCCTGCATCGCTTCGACCAGTTCAGCCCCCATTGCAGACGATTTCTCATCCGATCGGACAGCATCCTTCTCATCCGGAGGCGTGGACGCCTTCAAGGCTTCCATGAGGACATCCTCGACGTTTTCAAATGCGCCAGTTTTCATCCGCTCGTTAATGAGGGCTTCGAGTTCCGGTCTTTGAATTTCAATCGTCATCGCCGTCGCCTTTCTCTTTACTGTCCCGCGTCCGGCAGCCTCTGCAGATCGCCCCTCACGTCATGAGTAGACCCCTGCCCGTCCCTGAGTCACCGCAAGTATCGTAATTTCATCATATTACGTCAAAGCACGGGGTTTCGGTACAGACGAAATAACCCCCATTGTTCAGAGCTGCAGGATCGGATGGAATTTGCGTGGCAAAGGCAGCCCTAGAGGCCTCACCTCCCGATTCAAACAGCCCTACTTCCGAAACTTCCTCGGTGACGGATTCCGGTGAGCTTTCTCGATGGGGGTTATTTCGCAGTCTGTCGGGAATAAGAATTCGTAATCGTATAGGCTACTTATTATCAATAACTTACTTTAAACAATAGATTTTGTAAGTTACTTTCTCCGACTCAGCCTCTAGGAGCACGCGTCAACTCATCCAACGTACTCAAGCGTGGCAGTCCGCCGTACGTGCCTTCCGGAGATCCGGCTTTATATCCGCAGTCACAGATGAACAAGCATCCTTCTGCAAAATCGTAGGTAGTCGGTTCAGGGTCACCTGCAGATTGCACCGACACACGGACAGGCTCGGCATGCACTGTCATCGTCTTTTCGCAAATTGGACATACCATGCCTTCAGTATGCGCCGATGCTTGCAGGTAAAAGTGGTGGAAAATCAGGCGATTATCTGGAAAACCTGGTCAAAACCCTAAAACTTAGACTTCATAGGTGTTGTTTTGCTGGTGTTGCCATCGGTGGTTCTCCTTCTGCGCTACGGCTTTCTCATTGGTTGCCGATGTCGTCCCGGCGTAAGCTTTCAGGATTGGTGATCGTTATGATGCAGATTTTCCGGTTCGAACACGAGTTTCAAATCAACGCCAGGAGTGTCGAAGGACATTTCTGGCGCAAACATTATTCGTCAAGCAAGACGGCGGTTGCCGAAGCTAAACAACTAGGGATGTTTTCTTTTGTGGACCCGCAGTGGGTTCTGGAGCATGGATCGCTGATGCCGGGCCAGCCCAAAGGCTGTGGAGACGACAAATGCGAAGTCAGAGATGCTGTGTTGGCCGCGCGAGGCTTTGAACTGGTCGCAAGCTGGGTACCCGGACCTGTAAGTCAACTCGTATAAATCGACGGCTTGAGCCGATATCCGGTTACAGCCTACTTCTTCACCGGAGTTCGTGGTAGTTTTGCCTGAATGACGCGCCTTGCCCGGATGGTCGTTCCTGGTCTCCCTCACCATGTGACCCAGCGTGGCAATCGTCGCGAGGCAATTTTCTTCGAGGATGGGTATCAACAGATTTATTGCGACATGCTTGCGGAGCAGTCACGCAAGTCCAATGTTGAGGTGTGGGCCTACTGCCTTATGCCGAACCATGTCCATTTGATTTTGAAGCCACAGCAGGCGCACAGCATGGTCGGGCGTTGGGAGAAGCGCATCGCCGGTATACCAACTTCATCAATGCGCGTGGCCGGTGGACCGGTCATTTGTTTCAGAGTCGGTTCGCCTCGGTCGCTATGGACGAGTCACACTTGAGGGCCGCGGTCTCGTATGTCAGCCTGAATCCGGTTCGAGCTCGGCTTACGTTTCGTGCAGAGGAATGGGCATAGTCGAGCGTGCGGGCCCACCTTGCCAGCGAGGATGACAGCCTGGTGTCTGTGCGTCCCGTACTCGAGCGCTGGCCGAATTTTAGGGACTTGCTGCTCCAGGATTATGATGAGGCGTTCACCTCGCTAAGAAACGCGGAGGGCATTGGGCGCCCACTGGGCACAGCAGACTTCGTAACCGAGCTTGAACGCCGGCTTGGCAGGCCGATTGCCCGGCGGGCCCCAGGGCGAAAGGCCCAAGCTACTCCGGAAGGTGAGCAGTTGAAATTGCTGCAATAGGTAAGCTGTCACCGTATTAGACCCGAAACGTTGCCCCCCAATAAATTATTCTGCACGTCATCAGATTTTTACCCCGATTACCCGAAACTGCTATAGGCTGGGGTGCTCAAAGCAATAGCAAGAGGAGGGAGTAGCGTATGCCAGAAGAACCGCTTTCGCTGGACGCAATTGTTCGCGACGTCGCCGCGCAGCTCCATGCGTTACGCGACAACCCACCGGCCGATCCAGTGATCGAGTTCGCCGGCTGTGAGATTGAATTGTCCGTCAAGGCCACGGTGCAGGCCGGGGGCGGAATCCGCTTCTACGTTTTCACCGCCGAGGCGAAGGCGAGCCAGGAGCAAGTGAGCAAGATCAAACTGAGGTTCGGAACGGCCGGCGCGCCTTTGGTACTGCAGGCACAGACGGCGGGCGACCAAGGTCCTATAATACGTCAGTAGGAAATAGCCGATGGCCTCCGTTGAATACAGCTGGCTGCAGGAGCAAGGCAATCTGATTGCCGAGTTCTATCCGCTCAGATGGATCGCGGTGGATGGCACGAGTATTGCCGCCGATCCCCGGGCCATTACCTCGATTGTGGTTTCGACAGGTGCTACCCTCGAAGAGGTGGTTTCAGCCCTTGGCCAAAACTACGACCCGCTTACCCTCTTCTATGTATTTATTCGACCGCCTCTTGAGACGCATGAGCGGCAGGAAGGGCGGTAAGGTGGCAATCAACGTTTCCTATGACGGCGCGCACAGCTATGTAACCAACCGCCCCTATGCGGATATTTTCTGCCACGGGGTAAGCGGGAGAACCGCCACCCCCTTTCATCTCGCGGCGCTCATCGACACCGGCGCCGATCATCTGGAGCTGCCCACAAGAGTGGCGACAAGCATGGGACTCAATCTCTCCCCCTATCCGACACATAAGGTCATTACGGCCGGTGGCGGCAGCGTTTCGGTCGTGGTGGTGAAGAATTTCTCGGTTGACATTGAAGGAAAACTTGTAACGGTTACCGCGCATTTTTTGAGCGGCAGCACCGCGCTTCTGGGGCTGCGCGCGATACTTGCTGCGGTTGATTTCGGTTTAGACCCGAGTCAATGGTTATATAAGCTCTGACCAATGCCAGATGGTCTTCCATACCCGCGCAACATATCGTCTTTTATGTTGCAGCAACCACCGTCATGGGGTCGACGACGATTTCGGTGATTTCCGTGGGAAAGCAGGACAGACCGAAATCACAGGCAAGACTCGAGGCCAGAATGGAGTCGCTTCTCCTTTTCCGTAGGGCTCTCTCATCCCCTACAATGTGCCGGTTTACCCCGGCGCTCTCTGTCCACGAAACTCCTAAGGTTCAAAGGTGAGTTCACCTTGACTGCGATCGATAACGATCTTTTCTCGAGGCCCTCGCTTTTGTGGAACTAAGCGCCGCTGCGCTATTTTCTCGTCCCCAAGTTCACCCTTTCATTTCAGGATCGCGCCGATGATAAGGCAAAGCCCGCTTGCCAGTGTGAAAGTTGCCTTTATCCCGCGCATCCATTTACCGGTGTTCTGGATGGCGTTTGTGAACGGCCACGCAATATCCTTGCCAGCCGCATCCTTGAATTCCTGGGCCCATTTTTCACTTTGTCCTTCCCCAAAGCTGATTTGTCTTCTAAGCATGCTGCTCATAACCCACGCGCCAATCACATTGCTCGCCAGCGCCAGCAGAACCAGCACTATAGACCATTTTGCCCAGAGACTGTGAAGGATGCCGTTAACCGAACCGAACACCACCCAGTTCGCGCCGATCAACGCGTAACACATCTGGAGACTGGTTTCAGTGAGTTTACCGGTCCAGTACTCGAACTCGCTGGACACCTTCTGGAGCGCAGCTTGCGGGCTCTCATAGAGACCTCGTGCCGCAGGTTTGTTCGGATTTACTTTGTCCGGTGCCGAGGGCTGTACCAGATCGTTCATACAAAAATGTCTCCACCGATGTGTCCCCCTCCTGGCCCGGGAATCCCTTGGGCTCGTCTGCCCCCCTCGACGTCTCCTTCAACCTCTGACCTTCCGCGGTCAACATATGTGCCTTCGATCTCTTGGGAATATCTCGCAGCTGCTATTACGAAGCCCATTAAGAAAGCACCAGTTAGAACTCCAGCGAAAAAGATGACGACTTTTCCAATTGCTTCCTTTGGCTCGATCGTTTTAGGCGTTGTTTCAGGCATCTGCAAACTCCTCGTTCCGGTCACTCGACATCCGGCGCATCCTGCATGGGGAGATGACTCTCAGTGCTGATCAATGTCCAGGTCCGGGTCCAAACCTCTTGGGAGCTCCTCCATACCTTCTGCCATTTTTTGCGTACTTTTTGGTCGGGCTTTTCTTGGCAGCCTTCTTCGCAGGCTTCTTTGCGACAGCAACTTTTTTTGCCGCTTTCTTCACGGCCTTCTTAACCGCAGTTTTCACGGCCACGCTGGCGACTGCCTTCTTTACCGCTTTCTGGACCGCCTTTTCGATGGACCTCTCAGCTCCTCTAGCAGGGCTCTTTTTCTTCGCTGCTTTCTTGGCCATTGTCAATTCCTCGATCCTTCATGGTCTGTGTCTTTCAGCTACGGATTGTACAACCGTCCTTCCATTGTTGGCTTTCGTGCATGGCAGGGACGCCGCTCCTCCTCAAATTCGTTCCACCCAGCGTCCGCGCTTTGCCTGTGCAGCCGGGTCCCTGCGAACTCAGGTCTTAACGCGTCGGAGTTTCGTGGACGGAGCTGGCACTTTCACGAAACTCCCGTCCACGAAACTCCACGAAACTCTTCGCTGCTGCTGAGATGGTAACGGGCTAGACGCAAGGCTGTGCCCGATGAGAGCATTTCGAGCATGTGGATTCACTGTAAGAATTTGCTCTGGCGCTCATACCATCTAGCACTCGCGGAGGGGAGCAGCACAGGGATCTCTGTCTGGCTCCTGGGGTTCGGTGTTATCACACTGGGTTTTGCCTTCACCGTGTTTATCGAGTGGCTTGTAAACGGCAGAAATATGCCTGCTTTGAAGATGGCGCTTCAATCATGGACCGCTGGGCTAGGCGCGCTATTGGCCCTATTTGTTGCCTGGGTACTCTTGTTTGGCTATTCCGTCGCGAGAACTATTTATCTTGACCACCAGAATCTTGTCGCGGCCGCAAACAGGGCTTGCGTTCAGACCAAAGAGACTCCCAAAGCTGCGCCAGTGGGGATAAAAGTTACCACTCCTCCTTCGCGGCAAAGAGTGAACACGACTATTAAGCAGGGTGGCCAGCACAACACAGCTAACCCCGGCGTAAACGCAGCCCCAATTACGCAGGGACCGTGTGGGGTGATTCAGAACGGCGGCAGCAACAACACAGCAGCCCCAAATTGCGGTACGCCAGCATGGAAACTGACGGACACCCAAGTGAAAGATCTAGAGACGGCGCTAGCCGGAACCCGCGTGAATTTCAACACCTGCTCAAGCGTCGACGACTCGGAGGCTGCGCGCTTGGCAGCTCAACTTCGTTATGTGCTGACCGAAGCAGGTTGGAATCCCACGGATAAAGGCCCCGATTACTGCGCGATGGATTGGTTTGAAGGAATTATCCTTCGAGTGTCAAATGCAGAATTCCCAGCTGTTAAGGCCCTGCAAAACCAACTTGTGACGGCCGGCATAAAGGCCCCGGGGGCATTTGTCCCCGAGGTATCTCCTAATACAGTCGAAATAAGGGTGGGGCACCAACCCAAACCGCAATGAGCGGGAAATTGAATTTGGTTTGGGGAGTTTCGTAGGAGATAAAGGGACAGCATACCTATTGCGCAACTTTGGGGGATAGGTGTCGTGGATCGTGCTGGAACCCGCACGCGAGCGTTGCCTGTGCGTGACGCTGGGTTCTGATGGCGTGGTTGCTTGATACCAATATCCTCTCGGAACTCCGGCGGACCAAGCGTGAACAAAAGGCCCGGAGAGCATGACGCTCAATCGCATCACCTTCGACGGTAAGGGCGGCGCCACGCCCGCCGAACGCTGGGACGCTGGTCACCGAATTCGCGACGTAGAGGTCGGGCCCGATGGCGCGCTGTGGATGCTCGAGGATTCCAGGACAGGCGGTCTGTTCCGCGTGACGCCGAGGGGAGACTAGGTCGTCTCCTGAAGCCTGGGCGATGTCTCATGGCGCGGAAGATCTATTTTCAGGCTCACCGTTCCATACGATGGTGAGCCCGAGAATCTTCTCTCATTTCGGCATCGGAATCGACACTGCCTTGCCAGCACCGCGTTCCGCGATCCAGATGGTGTCGCCCGCGGGCTCGACTGCGGTTGGTGTCTTGAGGCCTTCCTTGATTACCGTGACGCTGGCCTTATCGCCTTTGACAGTAATCACTGAAATCTTGCCGCTGCCATTCTCAGCGACGAGTAGCTTGCCATTGGCTGCGCGCATGCCATCCGGCCCTTTTATGGGCTGATCCATCCAGATATCGACAGGCTGTCCGGCCTTGCCGGCAGCGTCCACCGGGATACGGTAGAGATTGTTCGAGAACACATTGTTGACATACAGCGTGCCGTCCAAGAAGGTGATCCCGTCAATGCCGTAGAGGGCGTGATCTTCGAGGAAGAGTTCGGCAGTGGTAGCGCCGGCCGGCAGCTTGTAGATTTTGCTGTTAATGGTGTCGCTGATGTAAAGCGCCTTGTCCGGTCCGACAGAGAAATCGTTGCAGACACTGTTGTCCCCAGGCAGGTTCCAACGAAGCTTTTCGGCGCCGGTGGAGAGATCAAAGCCCCTCAGAGCGGTATGACGCTTGACCGGCGTTGTGCCTGGCACCGGGGTTAGCTGACACGCCCACAGCGTGTTGGTAGCGGCATCGGCAAGCATACCGAAGAAAAAGGTGCCGGCACCTTCAGCGCTGGCGTCAGCGAACTTCTCAGGGGTGGTCGAGCCCGGACGCACCTTGTAGATGAACGGGGTGCTCGCGCTGCCGACGATCAGTATCCCACCCGGTGCGACCGTCAAACTCTCTGGCTGGGATTTCGCGTCAACGATAAGAATTTCAGCGGCAGACGCAGCCTGTGCAAGGCCCGTCAACAATGCGACGCAGGCGGCAAGCCGTAGCGCACTTAAATTGGGCATAGTCAAAGCTCCTGACTTTCGGCCTTCCATGCCGAACCGGTCACGAATCGATCCATTCTAGCCAAACCAGTAATCTTGAGGGCAGGTATACGGGACTGCGTCTCGTATACCTCCGGTTCAGGTTACCAGCCTTTACCTCTTTTGCAATCGGGACCTATGGCATCTGGCTGACTGTGGGGGACAAGCTGTGGGGGAGAAACGAAAAGTAACCCGGTGATAAACCGGAGCGGACCCCCGAAACTTCCGCGGTACGCGACCAATCAGGAGATAAAGATCGCGGTGAAAACGGCCTTTGTACCAGATGATTACGTGCTCGGCAGGAACAGCTCTTTACGGCGCACAGCGTATCACTGCGCTATATTGTCACTGTTTAGGCTCCCCAGTGAATCAGCATCGAAGAATGCGTTCGGAGCATATGGACCGATGCCGTCGATCGCCTCAACTTGATTGTTGATAACGCTCGAGTTGGTCAAGGTACCAGTTGCGCCTTGGAGATAGAGTCCGCCAGCAAAGGCAGCTAAATTCCCCTCAAAAGAGGATTGATCGATTGCGGCTGTTCCCGCGAGAGCGTCGTCGACGAAAAAGAGACCTCCTCCGTATGCGTTGCCTTGGTTGCTGTCAACATGAGTGCCACACATCGTGATCACGATGTGTGCTCCGTCCATGTAGACGCCGCCTCCGTTTCCTCCATTGCCTGGATTACCACCGGTACCTGTGGCCTGGTTTCCTTGAATCGTGTCGTTGACAAGATCGACAGAAGCTCCTAGATTCCCGAGCGCTCCGCCATCGCTCGCCTGATTTCCCTGGAAGGTACTTCCTACAACAGTCGTTGTGCCGACACCCACCGAGTAAATGGCTCCGCCTGCAGAATCCTGCCCACTTGCCGGACCTATGTTGTTAATGAATTGACTATGGATGACATTGAGCGTTCCTCCATAGCGATAGACCGCTCCGCCTCCGGTCGGCGCGCCTGTGCCTGCATTATCGGTCCCATGACCGTTGGCTAAAGTAATATTCTGAAGCGTCAGAGTTGGGGTAGTAGCATCAAAGTTGTTGGTGTTCAGAAGCAGTTGCCTGACCTGGCCGCCGCCGTCCAGTGTCACTAGATTACCTCCGTCGATCACTGTGTCCTGGCTGATTGACTTGGTGGAACTCAGAACGAGCTTATATGGCGAGGGGCCGCAATTGAAGGTGACTGTCCCGCCGGCAGCAATGGCCGCTGCGAATGCGCTCTCCGTACAGCTCGCCGGAGTTCCATCACCCACGACATTGGTGTTGCCTGCTGTGTTTACAGCGCTGATGGGCGTAGCACACGAAGAGATTCCAGGGGTTGTGGGGGGAGCGGGCGCGGGCGGGGTCGCACTGGGCGTCGCCGATGCCTGATTGGAGTTTGCACTTTCTCCGCTGGCGCTGACTGCCGTGACCACGTAGTAATAGGTGGTTCCGTTGGTTACGTTCGTGTCGGTATAACTTGTGCCCGCAGGCGACGCCACTGTTGTGTAGGGTCCGCCGTTGGTGGCTGCCCGTTTGACATTGTAGCTGGTTGCGCCGGTGCCGGCCGTCCACGCAAGCGAGACTTGTTGGTTGCCTCCCGTGGCCGTGAGATTAAGGGGAGCAGCCGGGGCGGTGGGCTCAGCAGCCGCTGTCGCGGTCGCCTGGTTGGAATTGCCACTTTCTCCCGTCGCATTCACAGCTGTCACGACGTAGTAGTATGGGGTTCCGTTGGTTACGGTCTTGTCGGTATAACTTGTGCCCGCAGGCGACGCCAATGTTGTGTAGGGTCCGCCGTTGGTGGTTGCCCGTTTGACATTGTAGCTGGTTGCTCCGGTGCTGGCTGTCCACGCAAGTGAGATCTGTTGGTTGCCTCCCGTGGCCGTGAGGTTAAGGGGAGGAACCGGGGTGGTGGACGCCGCCGTCGGAGCGCTGTTTCCGTCACCGTTATTGCTGCTATTGCTGCCGGAGTTGCTACACGCGTTGCACGCAAGCAGCATGACGAACAACGAAATTTTCAACCAGGAAGACGAGCGCAGCGCACGAAGCCTCATAGCTTGACTCGAGCCTCGAACGAAGTCTACTTGTAATGAGTCGTTACGGAATGGGCACCAAAGTTGTAGAGGATTGAAGGGACAGGCTGGAAATAACCACCTATCCCCGAGGCATTGAGGGGACGAAATAACCACCATTAGTCAAGCCTTTGCAGGTGCGCGGCATTTCCTTTGGTGATTATTTCGCTGTCCCGAAACTACTCTTCCTCCCGATGTTGACAAATGGTGGGGAGCCCGTTTTTCAGGAAGTTCAGCCTTCGAGCAAGCGACCAGCGAGTAGATTTTCATTCAGGTAATCCGATCTTCCGCAGCATCGCGGAGAATCGAGGATCGCTGCGCAGATTCTTGTACAGAGGATCAAACTTCAACAAAGTCAGGACCTGCCCTTCACGTTCCTCGTAGCCCTTCTCCAGCCATTCAAAGGCCTTATCCGTTTGGCCGGCCATAGCGTAAGCACCGGCTAGGAAGCTGGGTGAAGCCTCTGCCCCACGTTGTTTGCTGTACTCCAGCTCACGCTCCAGGCGCTTCTGCCAAAATCTCTTTTCTCCTCCGTTCTTGAACGCTCTCTCCATGATGTTCGCCTCAGCCGCCGCTTCCTCAGGACTAGCACCACTCAGCACCTGGCCCCTTTCCTCCTCCTTGATCGCCTCCTCATATTTTCCCGTCGTCATTAGAAACACGGAAAAGTATTCATGTACGAGTGGAAAGTTGGGATCCATGGCAATGGTGTGCTCGAATTGCCGGTATGCACTTCCGTCATCCCCCGCCAGCATGTACGTCATGCCCATGAAGTTGTTAATAGGTAGCGAAAGGGGATCGATTTCCACCGCCCTCTTGTTTTCAGCAATGGCTTGCGCTTTTCGGCCCATGGGCATGAGGAAGCAGTTGGAATAAAAAAAATGGGCATTGGGCGAGTTCGGGTTGACGTCGATGGCCTTCAGAAATTCTCTTTCTGCTCCTGGAAAGTCAAATTCGTAGTGCGATTTCTCCATACCCAGGGCAGCGTGCGCTTCGGCGAGCGAAGGATCCAAGAGTATCGCCCTCATCGCTGCGGCCTTTGCCTGCGGAAAACTATCCCTCGGGGAGACCGGCCCGATGATATTGCTGATGTTGTAGGCGTCGGCCAAACCCGCGTAGGCTAGGGCGAAATTGCTATCCTTGGCCGTAGCCTGCTGAAAATACCCAACGCTCTCCTTAATGGCGTCGGGGGTTCTTTGGTTCCAATAAAAGCGACCTTTCAAATACAGGTCGTAGGCCTCGGGGTTCACCATGTGCTTCTTGGCCAACTCGATCTGCCGCTGTGGTGTGAGATTAGCCCGGACCTGCTCCGCGATCGCCGTTCCAAGGTCGTTTTGCACGTCAAGCAAGTCCTGCAGATCACGATCGTAATTCTGTGCCCAAAGGTGAGTCTGGTCGCTCACCCGAACCAACTGGATGCTGACGCGGGCTTTGCCACCCTCCCGCCGCACGCTTCCCTCCAGGACGTAGTCGACGCCCAGCTCACGGCCAATCTGGTTGACCGTCTTGCCCGTGTGCTTGTAGGCCATGGCCGAAGTCCGGGCGATAACTCCGAGCTTTTGCGGGCTGAGCTGGCCGAGGTCGGTAATCGTCTCCTCGGTTAGCCCATCGCTGAAGTACTCCTGCCCTGGGTCATTGCTCAGATTTTGGAAGGGTAATATCGCGAGCATCGCGCGCCTGGCGGGAGCGGAACCCGGGGAAGAATGCCTGTGCATGACGTGTGTAACAACGATGAGAACCAAAACCAGAAAAGCGGTGACCAGAACAACTCTCTTTCCTCGCCGCCTGTGATCCGCAGTAGTTGGCGGCCGCTCAACTTGCTGCGGACGGCCCGACTCGACGACCGCAGCATGGCCCTCAATCTGTGCCCCATCCCCTCGCACCTCCATGCTCGAGGGCAAACCATCTATCGGCGTTGTTTCGGTCACCGGAGCGATGAACCGATACCCTCGCCGGGGCAATGTCTCGATGAATCTTGGATTACCGGCTGAGTCGCCGAAGGCCGTTCACAGCTTGCGGATAGCGGTATTCATGCCCTCGTCGAATCCGACAAAGGTGTCGGCTGGCCACAGCCTCGTCTGCAACTCCTGGCGGGTGACCACCTCTCCCGGGCGCTCCAGCAACAAGGCCAAAACGCGAAAAGGTTGTTCCTGAAGCGGCAATCTCCGCCCGTTCTTGTGCAATTGGCCCGCGGCCAGGTCAATCTCGAAAAGACCGGTCCGAACTTTGCGGCCGGAACTGGTTGGCGAATTCATAGGGTCACCCTGACCCGCTGCCATGTTATCTCAGTTACCCAGTTCAGGAAATCACACAAGTCCTTTGGCAGCATTTTCTTAGCAAGTCGGGAGCGGGTTAGGTGCAGTCGATTGACTGGGTTGTGGGAGGTCGCTACAAGAAGGATCGCAGCCAACTACGACGGAGGAATTATGAACAGGAAGATTTTCACAAATGCGGCAGCATTCGTGCTGCTCACACTCGGTGCTGCCGGGTCAGGGTATTTTCGTGGCATCCCCTAACGCTAGCCAGCGTATAGAGAACAACTCCGGCGGAATTTTGCTGCATGACGACTGCGGCGAAACCCACGAATCTGGCATTTCACCCACAGGCGGATCGCCGACCAGCCACACGGATGAAGACCTTCTGCGCGTTAGGAGGTCCACCTGCACCCCTCCCTGCCCCCCACTCCAGTGGCCAAGTTACCTAGAAACCCCGTTTTTCAGGAAGTTCGAGGACACATTATCACTGCGTCAGCTTGAAGGAGTGGAGCTGTTTCGCCGCTGTTCCGAAATTGCCGAACTGGTAGGCGGACATCCCTGACCTTCACCATTTCCGGCAGCCCCCGGACTTTCCCTTGCCAGGTCCAGAGTTGGCTGGAATCTTTGGACGCGCGGCGACGAGAGCTCAGCGAACCGCACCGCTCTCAGGTATTCCAGTTACAACAATTCACCTTCGCTTCATCATCCAGCCGATGAATATTCCGGTGGCGACGCCTATCGTAATTCCTGTAGCGATGCCTATCGAAAATGTCGCTATCACTGTCTCGACGGGGTGCCGCTGCAGGCGCTTGATTGTGTCATCCATCAGCTCTTCGGCAGTGTCGCCGCCTTGTTTTGCGATGCGACGCGTCGCTCCTAAGCTCTCCTCAAGCGCATCTGCAAGGGCAGTTGCCGCCCGCGAAGCCTGCCGCGCTGTTTCGGCAATTCGGTCGCCCGTCCATTCCACCACTGATTGCGCCATGATGTATTGATCCCCCTCGTCTCTCAGTTCGACCTTTGCAGGTGCGCGGCATTTCCTTTGGTGATTATTTCGTCTCTCCCGAAACTACGAAACTAACTCCGAAACTCGGCGCTCTCTGTCCACGAAACTTCTCGGGGCAGGATTGAGGGACTACCCGTTTCAAATTGCCGCTGCATGTCGTTAACGGCGAACTGCTCCGCGCTCATTTGTGACCTGCTACTCCTCGATGGCTTCGTAGCAAGTGCGCGCGGGTGTGCAGCGGGAGAGGTGTACGTAGTGTTCGTCCGGGCCGGCCGGCCCCATCGTGCGCAGGCACCAGTAACTGGAGGAGGTGTCGACGCCGGGGAGCCACGATGCAGCGTTTTGCGGCGTGGAGCCGTAAGGATTCTTGGTACGCAGGCACTGGCAGGGCTGCGGGTGATGTTGGGTGGCGCTCATGCTCGCTTCCTTTCTGCGGCGCCCGCTTCTGGCAAGCGGCCGCTGTGGTTTAACTGGCGGCGCTGGGGTCGCGGGCCATTTGTCCTGCCGCCAGCAAAACCGTGCGGTAAATGGCAACCGGAAACAGCTGCACTTTGTAGGCATTCATCGAGAGCGGCATGGCGCCATGCATCGAGGCCTGGCCGGCAGCACGGGCGACTTCCGGGGTAATGGTCTTGCCGGTCAGAACCGCTTCCGCTTCCTGGGAGCGGCGAACGACCGGCGACGCCGCACCCATGGTAACCACGGCGCGGCGGCAGAGGTTGCCATCCATTTCGAGCACGATGCCGGCATCCGCAATGGCCCAGTCGTTGCTCTCTTTTTCTCCATATTTCTGGTAGGCGGAGCGGGTGCCTTCCGCTGGTTTGGGAACATAGATAGCGGTGAGCAGCTCGTCCGGGCCCATCACGTTGTAGCGTTGCGGATTGGCGTCCGGTCGGACATAGAACTCGCGGATGGGGACCAGCCGTTTGCCCTTGGCGGCGGACGTGAGCTCCAGGTTGGCGTCCAGAGCCAGGAGAGCGACCGCTCCCGAGGAGGGTGCGACCGACGGACAACCGCCGTAATCCATGATGGCGTGGTATTGGTTCAGGCCGGAGAAGGCAAAACAAATCTCTTTGTCTTTGCGCAGACATTCAAATTCGGCGGAGCGGAAGTACCAGCATTGCAGCCGCTGCAGCAGGTTGCCGCCGAGCGTAGCCATGTTGCGGATGTGCGGGGTAGCGGCGTGCTCGCAAGCATCGGAAAGCACCGCGTACTGAACGCGAACGATAGGGTGGTCGCTGACTTCGGTGAGCGTGGTCAGGGGACCGATGGTCAGTCCCTGCTGCGTGACGTGGATGCCGCGCAGCGATGGGATATTGCGGATGTTCACCAGGCGTGTCGGCGTATCGGTGCCATTCTTCATACGATCGAGTAAGTCGACGCCGGCGGCCTTGACCACAGCGCCGTCTTTCAACTGCGAAAGAGCGGCTTCGACGGTAGTGCAATCTGCAAGAGTGAAGGAATTCATATGGCCTCCATCGACGGTTGGGGCTGGTTGAGGGCGGCGAGCACGACGGCGGGGGTCATGGGCAATTGCCGGATGCGAACTCCGGTTGCGTTGTAGAAGGCGTTGCCAATGGCGGCGCCGGCGGAGATAATGCCGGCGGCTTCACCAATCCCTGAGGCGTCGGTTGAACTTTGGCCGATATATGACTCGGTGAGCTGGACTTCAATCTCAGGCACTTCGTACGCGCCGGCAATCTTGTAGCGATCAAGGTTGGGGTTGACCATGAGCCCGTGGTTGGGGTCGAGGAGGCGGCGCTCGAAAAGAGTGTAGGAGATGCCCTGGATGACACCGCCGCAGATCTGGCTGATGACCTGGTTGGGGTTCATGGGGCGCCCGCAATCATGGACGGCCAGAACGCGCTTTACGTGGATGCGCCCGGTCTCGGTATCGACGGCCACCTCGGCGACATCGACGCCTCCATAAGTGTCGTATTTGCTCGGATCGTAATCGGGGGTACGCATCACCTGGGCCGAAACCTCGTCGGTATTCATTTTGGCCGCAGCCATGCGGAAGGAAACGGGCTTGAACTTGCCCGAGGCGCTGCTCACCATGCCATGGCTGAGAGTCAGATCGGAGGGTGGGGTTCCCAGGGCTGGGGCGATGCTGGCGAGGAATTTCTGCGAGGCCTGCCAGGCGGCATCGCGCACTGCCGGCGTGAGCGAAGCGGTGGTGACGCTGCCACCGGAGTTAGGCCCCACCGGGTAGTTGCTGTCGCCGACCTTGACCGAGACCTTGGCCGGCGGCACGCCGAACTGCTCGGCAAGAATTTGCGCGAGAACTGTTTTGATGCCGCTGCCAATGTCTTGTACGGCGGAGAGCACTTCGACTGAGCCGTCTTTGTGAACGCGAACTTCCGCGCCACAATTCAGGTTGAGATGGCGGTACCAGACGGACTGGGAGAGACCAATGCCCCGCTTGATCGGGCCCGCGTCTGCGTTGCGGCGGGCACTGCGTGACTTCCAAATGGCACTCTCGCGGATGATCTGGCGCTGCACCCGGCGAATCGGGTTCTCGTCGATGCGGTCGCGCAGAACGATGGGATCCATGCTGAGCCGGTCGGCAAGATCATCGATGGACTGCTCCAGAGCGAAGGCCCCCTGGGGATGACCTGGCGCGCGAAAGGCGGCGGCTGGACCGGCATTGATGAAGACGTCGTTCTCCTCAGTGTGGAGGGCGGCATACTTATATAGGTTCGTGGCTGGACCGGCGCAGCCCGCTCCCGTGCCACAGCCGGCCGTGCCGTAGCTGATGAGCTGAATGGCAGTGATATCGCCGTCTTTGGTCGCGCCGATGCGCAGGTGTTGATCGGAGCTGGGGCGATTGCCGACGGAAAGGTGCTCCTCCTGGCGGTTCAGCATAAGCCGCACCGGCGCTCCGGTTTTGCGAGACAGGGCTGCTGCGACCACTCCGGGATTGCCGGCTCCGAACTTGGCGCCGAAGCCGCCCCCCATGAATTCGGTGATGACCCGCACCTGCGCTTTGGGCAAACGGAAATAGGCGGCCAATTCCTCGCGGACGCTGGCGATTCCCTGGGTGGAGGCGTATACGGTAAGCAGCTCGGGCTTCCAGTCGGCCACCACGCCGTGCGTTTCGAGCGCGGAATGGGTCTGCACCTGGGTGTAGTGACGGGTATCCACCACCACGTGAGCGTCTTTGAATCCCTGCTCGGCGTCGCCGTGTTTGCGTACCGAAGGCCCGTGAACATTGCCTGTTTGGGGAATACCGTGCGCGCTTCCTCCTCCTCCCGCGGTTGCGGCCTGATCGGCCGGTCCGGGGAAAACCTGAGGTGCGTTGGCTTCCCGAGCCTTGTCCATATCGACAACGAAGGGCAGCGCTTCGTACTGCACCTTGACCTTGGCTGCGGCTTCTTCCGCTGCCTGGGGAGTGGTGGCCGCAACGGCGGCGACCGGCTGCCCGGCATAGCGCACGGTGGGGTATTTCGAAACATCGAGCGCCGGGTTGCGCAGTACGGCGCCGCCGAGGAGCGTTTCGATCACATGCACGCCCTTCACACCGGGAGAGCTTTCGGCTGCGGAAGTGTCGATGGAGAGAATCTTCGCGTGAGGCACTGTGGCGTTGACGAAGCTGGCGTAGAGCATGCCCGGCAGCTGCACGTCGGCGGTATAGCGGGCGCGGCCGGTGACCTTGGCGCGACCATCCCAGCGCTCGGGCGATTTGCCGATGTAGTCGAGATCTTTGTTGACTGGCAGCACCGGCGGCTGAGAGGCCGGTATAGTGCGCTGTTCCTCATGCAGGGTATAGCCGGGGACGCCGATGGGCATACTGACAGTCTTCTGCGGAACGCCGGAACCGTCGGCAGCAGCCGCGAAGAGAGGGTCAGCAACGAGATGTGTGGTGTCGGTCGCCATGGTGGTTTTCTCCTACGCCTTGTGGGTCATCTGGTTGGCTGCGTCGAGGGTGGCGGCGAAAACTTTGGGGTAAGTGCCGCAGCGGCAGATGTTGCCGGCGACGGCGTAGCGCACGTCGGCTTCCGTGGGATGGGGATTCTTCTCGAGGAGCGAGGCGCAGGTCATGACCATACCCGGCGTACAGAAACCGCACTGCATGGCATCATGACGGACGAAGGCAGCCTGCACGGGATGCAACTGGTCGCCGGACGAGAGGCCTTCGATGGTGGTGACCTGGTGACCAACCGCATCGAGGGCCAGCGTCATGCAGCTGTTGATGGGCACCTTATCGAGCCATACGGTACAGCTGGAGCAGGCGCCACGGTCGCAACTGACTTTGGTGCCGGTCATGCCGGCCTGGATACGCAGGGCATCCGCCAGGGTGGTGCGTGGCTCGACCGATAGAGTGCGCTCCTTGCCATTGATGTGCAATTGAATCGCCACAGGTTCAGTGGCATATTCCTTCACATCGCCGCGCGCGGCGGCGAGAGCCTGACTATGAAATCCTTGAACACCCTCGAGCAGCGCGGTCCCGGCAGCAGTGACACCCGCGCCTTTGAGAAAGCCGCGGCGGGTGATGCCGCCACCGGCCGGAGACGCGGATTTTGGCTCCTGATGCCTATCGGGTGGTAGCTTTTGGTCTGACATGCTTTCCTCCTCTTCAGTGACGGAGTGGGGTGCGATTAAGTTCCCGTAGATCGCCATGGCAGCGAAGAGAACCGACGATGCGCTGTGCGTTTCATGGCTGGGAGGGACAGCGCTCCGCTCCCCGATGGAAAGACTCAACGGGCACAAGCCGTCTCACGCGCGACAGGGCGGACCCGTAGAACATCGCGACACTGAAATAATACTCCTCTCTTGGGGTGATATTTGAAGTTAAGGCGACATGAAGTTAAGGCGACCTGTCCCCGAAACCGTCCACGTTGTCGGAGCTGGGGTGGCCCAGGCGTCACCCTTGACGGCATCGGAGAAGGTTGAGCGGGTGCTCAGCTCTTCCCCGATCAGTTGGAACTCCATAGATTACCAGCTTGCGCTGCGCTTACGTGTGAATGGCCCTTACTCGCCGGCGTGAGTGGCATCCCCGAATTGCAGCGTGGCGTTGTGGAACTCGAGGCCGGTCAAGAACGTTTTGTTGTCCTTGACGTCTGTCATCTCAGCTTCGATATCGTTCCGTTCTTCGACGATATGTGCCGGAATGGTTTTGGTCCATGTTCCGTTCGTGAACGTCACCTGCACATTTGGAGCTGTTTCAGTCCATACGACCTTGTAGGCCCCCTTGGGCAGTTCGGTGTTTCCTACTGTTACATTGCTGTCGAGTACTACGTGGGCAGAGTTCTGGGCGGCGTTTGCAGCGAATGGAAGGAAAGCGAGGATGAAGGTAAAAGCCAGGACTCGTTTCGTCATGTTCATCTCCTTTATCTGCTTCTTCGATCGTTTCGAGAAGCATTGTTTACATTAGAAACGCGCCGCCGTTGCACTCAATCTTAATAATTGTTAAGTTCGCGACACCCTCGCTGATCCAGTGATCGGCGCAAACCTATCTCATGGAAGAGTGGTCGCTCAGACACACGGCGGGGCTCAGCCTCAGCACAGGAACGGATCGACTAGACGGAGATGGGCTTATCCAAGGATTTGCTTCCAGGGGTCTGCATCGGCGCCTTCATTCTGGAGGGTAGACGCGGCAGCGCGATCTGTACCTTAAGGCCCGGCTTTGCGTTTTCGGCTGTGATGGTGCCTTGATGTACCTGAACCGCTCGCATCGCGATCGACAGCCCAAGCCCGATCCCACCGCTGTTGATATCGCGCGACTCTTCTACCCGGAAGAACGGCTTGAATATCTGCGAGAGCAGCTCATCGGAAACACCCGGCCCATGATCGCGAATTTCGACGATTGAGGTATCGGCAGTTTCCGCCAACGTCACTTCTACAGCTGAGTGCGATGGTGAATATCGAATCGCGTTTCGCAGCACATTGGCGACAGCGCGGCGCAGGAGCTCCGCGTCTCCCCAGAGCGGTCGCTCCAACTGGCCACTCACCTGAAGCCTGCATTGGCGCAACTCCGCATCAAGCCGTTCTTCGCTGACGATGTTGTTGACCACTTGCTCGAGAGCTACGATTGCAAATTTTCTGGCTTCCGGATCGCCCTCGGCTCGCGTGATTTCGACGAGCTCAGAGACCATGGACGTAATGCGGTCCACGTCACGCTCAATACGATCCAGGGCGTGGCCCTGATCGGGGGAGCTCCTTGCGAGCCTCACGGCAAACTTGAGCCGGGCGAGCGGCGATCGAAGCTCATGGGAGATGTCAGCCAGCAGGCGCCGCTCGCTGGTGAGTAATCGCTGCAAACGTTCAGCTGTTTCATTGAAGGCCCGCGCGAGGTAACCAATCTCGTCACGACGGTGGGTATGCCAGCGGGCAGAGAGGTCGCCGCGACCAAATCGTTCCACCGTTGCCGTTAGATTGCGGATCGGCGATACCAGCCAGACCGCCGCAGCCCAGCAGAGAGTTCCTGTAGCTCCTATGACCAGCAGGTAGTACGGAAAGAAGTCCCAGGGATGAGGCCGAGGGGGTGGGAGGGCGATAAACCAGTACGCTCCATCCGCTGTTCTGCGGCTGATTACCAGCTTGCCTGCGCGGCGTTGGCGCCCTTCCACCGCTCCAGCCCCAGGGATCAAGTTCGATAGATCCTGGCCGGAAACGACATCGACACCTGCGGAATTGAGGAGATAGTGCGAGCCACCAAAGACCCGGTTCGCACGCTGCATATACGCCGAGACGGCGGCTGGGCCACCACCATCCACTGCCTGCCGGGCCTCTTCCAACTGTAGTTCGTCGGTTCGTTCGAATGTCCGGTAGAAGGTGTTGCGCTCAATCTGCCTCGAAATGGCAAGAAAGACCACGAGAGACAACGACAACGTTCCTGCCATCGCGAGCAAGATTCCCACGTATAGAGATCTCATACAGTGCCCCTGTTCGGCGATTCTCCAGATATTTTGTGCATGATGTTATGGCCAAGCGCGATCCTCAATAACACTTAACGTTCCGTGCTCGTAAAGACATATCCGACGCCCCGAATAGTACGAATCAAGGTATGACCGGATTCAAGCTTCTTGCGCAAGCGGCTGATGTGTACGTCGAGCGATCGGTCCGAGGGAGTTGGTTTGCGTTCGAACAAACCTTCGGTAATCTCGTCGCGAGATACGATCCGGCCGGCCGAGCGAGCCAGCAAATCGAAAATGTCGAACTCCATTGCAGTCAAATCTACCAGGCGCTTGCCCTTCCACACCTCGCGCCTGTTCACATCGATACGGATCTCTCCAAACCTGGTGGCTGCGTCGTTCAGATGATGGGAGCCGGCAATTCGCCGAAGGACCGCACGGATGCGCGAGAGGAGCTCATCGGGATCGAAAGGCTTGACCAGATAGTCATCCGCACCTTTGTCTAGACCTTCGATTCGATCGCTGCGATGAGTCCGAGCCGTCAACATGATGACCGGCACGGCACTCTGACGACGGATCTGGTGCAAGAGAGTGAAGCCATTGATTTGAGGCAACATGACATCAAGGATCACCAAATCGTATTGGCCCTCTAGAGCGCGGGCAAGGCCGTCACGGCCGTTGTGAACGGCTGTCGCCTGATGACCGTTCTCCGCGAAAAACTCCTGCATCATGCTGCATAACTCTGCGTCGTCATCGATGAGTAGCAGCGATAACTTCCCGGATGCAGGCGATGTACCTGGTGTCGCCATTTCCTAAACCTATCGGCGAACTTCCCTCTTGAACACAAGTTTACGCGATTCACAAGCTCTGAATGCCACATCCGTAGAGTCGAGACCAGGCGCAGTCGCTGTAGCTCTTCGCAGTCGTCATGGGTAGGGGCAAATCCCGGGGACGGGACAATTCCACTGCCGGACCTAACGGCTTGGGTAAACTTCCCGTCCCTCCTCAGTCTGTCCCTCCTCAGGTCCGTCTGTCCTCAGGTCCCCGGTTTGCCACTGCTTTTGAGCGACGCGGTATCATAAGAACGAGGTGCCGTCATGCGAACCATAATCGAGCTGCCGGATTCCGTCTACCGCAAAGGGGAACAGGTTGCGCGCACCCAGGGTGTCACGATTGAGGAGTTCATTGTCCGCACCTTTGAGCGCGAACTGAAGGCGGAGCCGGATGTTGCTACCCACCGCAAACGAGTGAGTCTGCCTCTGGTCCAGTCCCAGGAGCCGGGCGTCCTGGACCTGAGAGATTTCAATTTCGATGATCTATTTGCCTGACGTCAACGTCTGGGTGGCGCTCACTTCCAACCGGCATGTTCACCATACTCTAGCCGACAAGTGGCTTCAGACCACCGAGAGCGACCAGATCGCGTTCTGTCGGATCACCGAACTCGGTTTTCTCCGCCTTTTGACGAACAGCCATGTCATGGGCAAAGATGTCCTGTCACCCGCTCAGGCGTGGCGTGTTTACGATGAATGGCGGACGGACAACCGGGTGGTTCTCCTTCCAGAGCATCGGGATTTCAGCGATCGCTGGCGCCAGCTAGGGGACCAGATCGCGGGAGGCCCGAATGCCTGGACGGACGCGTACTTGGCTGCTTTCGCGGCACACGCCAACGCAACCATCGTCTCGCTGGATCGTCAATTTCCTCCGCTCGGGAAAGTTGCAATCAAGGTTCTTCTATAAGACGCTGGATCCGCTTCGCAGTCCACCAGAAAAGGCGCAACAAAAAAACTAACCATATAAAGTCACCTGCTATGCGCCGGGCTTGAACCCCAATCCTCCCACTGTCGATAATTCAGTGCTTGGTCCAGGACGGTATCCGATGAGCCGAGTGAATCAGACATTTCACATACGGGTGCCCTGCTCATGAGACGCAGCTTATTGGCGTGTTTTTTCCTCGTGCTTTTCGCGGTGATAGGGTGCAACTCACCGGCGAGCAAGAATCCTAACGATTACATCGGCGAGTATATTTTCCAGCCATACGGTTCTGATCCTGGAAGGTTCGCTGATTTTCTTATTTTGAAAAGCGACTTCACTGCGGTTGAGGTTCGATTTTCTAAGGCCACTGGCCAGTTAACGACCACTCAAACAAAATGGGACTTATCATCGAGGAATGGAGAATACATCGGTATCGGAGATTTTTCTCATCCGGTCGAGGGCTCCCGGTCGGAGATCAAACTGGGCATCAATGACGATCTAGGGCAGTACTATGTGAAAGTAAGATAGGTGTGGGACACGCAGTCCGTTTTAGGCCGCAGAGCCTGACTGTCTCCGGTTCGGTATGCTTTTAAGGAAGGAGCTAATGTGAGGGTCATCCTGCCTACCTTAGCAATCACGCTCATAACCATCGCGGCTTTCTTACAGGCGTCTTTTCCGAAGGCTCTCCCGAGCCTTTACAACTGGTGGTACTCCCTAACGGGAATGAAAACACGTGTTTCTGTTGAAGACTATCAGCGGTGGAGTGTGCGGTCGATCAGCATAGCAGTACGTCGGTCCGGTAATGGTCCGCCGACCAACCACTCAGTTGATGGCTCGTCCCCCTATTTCAATGACCTAGATGTGCGTCAAAAAATCGAGCGACATGGGAATACAACTCCCTGCCTTCCGGCGCGTCGACGCCGACTGCATCTTGAAAGGCCATGTGGGGTTGACCTTCCTCGACTTCGAGCTGCATCGGCACTCCCGCTTGCAGGAGCTTCTGCTGCACCCGAACCGTATTGGAAAGAAACAGGTCGCGGGTCCCGCTTACCAGGTAGGTCGGCGGGAACCCGGTAAAATCACCGTAGACTGGCGATAGCTGCGGGTCCTTCAAAACCCGTCCGTTGGCATAGAGTTTAGCGACTGCTTCCCAGAAGCCCTCATAGGTGAGGGTGCCGTCGACACCGTCGTTAGCGTAGTAGCTATCGCCCGTCTTGCTCAAGTCTGACCAAGGAGTGCCGGACATCACAGCTCCGGGCAACGGCAGGCCTTCCTTTTTGGCTCGCTGGATGAGCGAGAGAACCATGCTGCCCCCGACGGAGCTTCCAAAGACAGCGATATTGCCAGGTTTTGCCAACTTAATCACTTCCTTCCAAACCGTCATGGCATCATCCATCGCCGCCGGAAACGGATGGTCCGGCAGCATCCGGTAATCGACCGCGATGGTCCTGTACCCGGTCACGCTCGCCATCACCATGGACTCGTCCAATGCGGCATCGCCGGCCCCGAACACCCAGCCACCTGAGTGCAGGCCGAGGAGAAGACGGTTGCGGTTGCTGGCTTTAACCGCTTTGGGTGTGACCACGTAGCAGTGGACACCACCCAGAACCTGCGCCACGACGGTGACGCCGAATTTTTCCTTTGCTTCGGCCAGCCGCCGCGCCAAGTCCGGCGGTGCTGCCACAAGGGCTTTCCATTCGTCCGCAGTCTTGGGAAAGTTGGGCTGCACGCTCAGAGGCTGCCCAAGTAGCTTCTGCAAGGCCGGGCTGACGGTGTCGGGCACGGGAAGGATGCGGCTGGGAATCAAACGCGACGCCGCCTCTTGCGCCCATGCTGTGCCATTCCCCAAGCCGCCGCTCAACAACCCGAGCGTTAGGACTACGAGTATTCGATTCATGGAGTGCAGCGTCCTTGGTGGTGATCGGTTTGCCGAGGGATAACGGTTATAAACGTGGCGTCTCCTCGCCGTCTGTTTCGACAATTTCTTGACGTTAACGAATGCGTTTGATCCCCAAGGCGATGTTCACCGTGTGCTCAGTGTTGGCGAGGAACATCCGATACCAGCAGGACTTGCTGGATCAAAGGTGCAATTCCAGCGAGAAGAGATGAGCGCGCATTCTCCTGAGGTATTCCCATTTTGACGGGCAATTATCACCCGAAGCCGTGGTAACGAGGATAAATCATGCAATCCTGACCGAAATGGTAGGGACAACGCGGTCTCGGGTTTGCTCGCCTCCTAGGCCAGCCGGCGCACAGCCGGCAGCCTGAGGTTGATGGTTGCCGGGCAAGCCGTCGAGCCTCCAGTTCATCAGGCATGGGGGCGGTCTCCTAAACCGTGCCACAATGATGGACCGACAAGGAGCGTGGCCACCGGCTTCCAAGTCGGGAGTTACCGGAAACCGTTTTCAAGGGAATTTAGTTCAACAGGGCCTAGCTGCGGCTGCGAGCACTCGAACTCTTAATAGCTTAAGGGTATATCCTTCTGGCAGGTGATTCTTTGGTTGTTAAGCGGAAGAATGGCCAGAGGTTTATGGCGCAGAACAGTTTTAAGAGATTCCGGTATGCCGCTGGTTCCATGAACCTCTTTGGCTTGATTCTCTCCGTAGGAACATGGGCTTTTAAGGTTTGGGTGCGCACACATACGCCTTCCCACCCCTACCCGATCAGTTTTATCTGGACCCTTGGGGTGTCCTGCTGGGTTCTGGGGCTGTTGCTGTTCATCGCTTCGTGGATCGCGGAGGGTTTCCCGGGTGACAGATGAGGCGCGCCCAATCGAGCTAGCGTTTCCTGAACTGCCCTGAAAGTCTGGTTATCGGTAAGTTCTCTCAGCCCAGTGTTCACAGGTCGAATAAGTCATCACTCCATTTGCGGGACCCTACCTTGTTCCGATTCGACCGGAACCTGTTCGGCTTTACCCGGGGGCGATTAGGCTGAACTTTCGCCCAGGCAACCTTGCATTCCTGCAAAAACTTTTGTAGCACGGGGCGCGGAATGCGAAGGACTTTGTATGGTCTCTTGAAACGAATCTCAGGCGAACCCAAGTCGATCAGAGCCATTTACGCCGCTTGAAGTACCAGTAGGGCAAAATGGCCGAAACAACCATCATTCCCAGTGCAAATGGGTAGCCCAAGCCCCACTTCAGTTCGGGCATATGCTCAAAGTTCATGCCGTAAATGGATGCGATCAGCGTGGGCGGGAGAAAAATTACGGCGGCCACTGAAAAGATCTTGATGATGGCATTTTGCTGAATGCTTATCAAGCCTAGCGCGGAATCGAGCAAGAACTGCACTTTTGAACTCAGGAAAGCGGCATGGTCAAGTAGCGACTTAACGTCCTGATAAACGGTGACGAGTCTCTTCGCAATTTCCTTTGATGGTCGTGACGATTGTTCGCCTTCCAGAGCGGGCATGATTCGGGAAATGCTGTGAATACACTCTCGCGTTCGCGAGGCAAGATCACCGTTGCGGCCGATTCCCTTGAGCACGCTGTGGAGATCGGTATTGGCAATGCCTTGAGTGATTTCGTTGTTTTGGGTGAAAAGCTGTAAGGAAAGCTGATCCAACTCATCTCCAATCCCTTCCAGAATTTCTGCGACGCGGTCCACAATTGCCTCGACCAGTCCAGCCATTGCGGCGTCGGCAGAGTTGAAAGCCCCGGCTTCTTTGGCGGCCCGCGCAGCGGAGATGCGGAATGCGGTGGATTCGCCATATCGCAGGGTGACAAGCCTCTCCGGAGTCAAAATAAAAGTCGTCGCAATGAGCGCCGGAGAAGGTCGGCCGGTGACACTCAGGACTCGAACGGTCATAACCGTTGCGTTTCCCTCATGGTAGAGCTGACTACTACTTTCCACTCCCCGCATCTCTTCTCGGCTCGGAACGTCAATTCCAAGCAGCGCCTCCACTTCAAACTCCTCCTCTTTCGAAGGCTCAATCATGTCGATCCAGATCGCTGAAGCCAGTCGACCGTCGCCGACCGAGGCATCGACCTCCTCTAGGATGGCGTCGCGAAGAAGATAAATCCTTAGCATGTGACAAGCCTCTCCTTCATTTTGCTTTTGGTGGCAATGCCTTACGAACGCGACTCGTACACCCCACTATAGGCGGTATCCATTTCTTTCGAGAAAACAAGCGAGGGTCGAGCTTGTCGGACCAAGTGTATACAACTGTTTTTTGAAAACTATTGACAAATCAAGTGGCCTATCGATTCCATAGGCGATATTGGAAGAAAGCCGGTTCTACGGCCAAGTGACGAGAAGCGCGTTTCCCAGTCACTTACTTCCGCGATTTGTGGCACATTGGAAGCGTCAGTGGCTACGGGAGATCATCATGTCCAAAGCAGGCCATTTCCGCCTTTTCCTCGCGGCATCGTTCCTGTGGTCTCTAAACCTTTCGGCGCAGCCGGACATATCCCCGCATAAGGTGCAGTTTGTGCAGGAATCCGGTTTTCGAGCGCAAGGTCAAATGAGTGACTTGGCGATTCATCGACAATTGACATGAAGGAATCGCAGACCTCGAGAGCGAATCAGCAGAACCCGCCGAAGACGCAACCGCCAGGGTGGCAGTCTCCTTGACGGGAAAGGAGAGAGCGCGTACTCTCCTTTCCTAGATAGGGGAGAGCCTTTGACGAAACCGGTTGAACTCCCGCAGGGCACACTCGAGATGCTCATCCTCAAGGCGGTGTCGCTCGGTCCGCTGCATGGCTACGGCATCCTGCTCCGCATCCAGCAGATCTCCGGCGAGCGCCTCGAAATCCTGCAGGGTTCCTTCTATACCGCCATCTATCGTCTTGAGCGCCGGGGCTGGATCAAAGGCAAGTGGGGTGAGTCGGAGAACAATCGCCGCGCCCGCTTTTATTCGCTCACCGCTGCCGGTACGCGTCAGCTCAAGGCCGAGACCGCCAAATGGACCGACATGACCGCGGTCGTCGCCTGCATTCTCGACAAGAAGGCGGACGAGATATGAGCCTCCTCGCCGCGATTCGCAAGCTCTGGTACTCCATCGCGCCACGCACCCACAGCGACGTCGAAGAAGAGTTTCGTTCTACCCTCGACGCCTACCAGGAAGATTTAATCCGCCAGGGCCTCCCCGAAGAAGAAGCTCGCCGCAAAGCCCGCATCGACCTCGGCCAGCCCGCCACGCAAAACGAAACTTACCGCGACGCCATCGGCCTCCGCCTCTTCGACGAGTTAGGCGCCGACATCTGCTACGGCCTCCGCGCCCTGCGCCGCAATCCTGGCTTCGCCGCCGTCGCCGTGCTCTCACTCGCGCTCGGTATTGGCGCCACCACGGCGATGTTCTCGCTCATTTACGCCGTCCTGCTGCACCCGTTTCCCTACGCCGACGCCGACCGCATCATGAACCCCATCATCAGCGACAAGCAACATCCTGACGTATGGATCTGGTTTGACCTCAGCAAGGCACAGTTGGAAGACCTGCGTCTCGAAGCACCGGTTGATTCTGCGCTTGGCTTCAACAACGCGCACATGGAGATTACCAACGGCGGACTGCCGGAAGACGTCTGGGGCATCTATCTCACAGCGAATGCCGGCACTTTTTTTGGTGTGCGCCCGCTTCTCGGTCGCAACATCGAGCCATCCGATGCAGAGAACGGCGGTCGCTCCGTCGTTGTCCTCAACTACCGCTTTTGGCAGCGCCACTTCGCCGGCGATTCCCACGTCATCGGGCAGACGCTGGAAATCGATCACGCCTCCTACACCATCGTCGGGGTCATGCCCCGCAGTTTCGCATTCCATGACACCACCGGCGTCGGCGATGTCTACCTCCCGGGCAGTCTCATGCGGGATGTTGCCAACCTTTCCTCCGCATCCTACCTACCGTGGATCAAGCTTCGGCCCGGCGTCACACTTGCCGCCGCCAACGCTGCGCTCGAGCCCATTGTGCGCCAGTTTGCGAAACAGCATCCCGAGAGCTTTCCCGATAATTTGCATCTCACGCTACAGCCCATCATCATGCCTTTCCAGCAGGATATTGGCCGCACCCTTGCGCTTCTTCTCGCAGGCGTTGTGCTCCTGCTCATCATCGGCTGCGTCAACTGCTCCATCCTTCTGCTGACTCGCGGTCGCACGCGCCAGCATGAGCTCGCCATCCGCAGTGCGATCGGCGCCAGTCGCTGGCGCATCGTCCGCCAGTTGCTTGTCGAGGCCGTCGTTATCTCCTGCACCGGCGCCATTCTTGGCGTTGCTGCGTCTTACTGGCTTGCAAAGCTTCCCTTGATGCTTTCTCCGGATTCTTTTCCCGCCGAATCCATTATCCGCATCAATGGTCCCATCCTCGCGTTCTCCGTCGCGCTTGCGCTGCTCTGCGGCGTCCTCTTCGGTCTTGTCCCCGCATTGCGTCTCTCGCGTCACGATTCTGCAGGTATGCTCCCCGGCAGACGGGTTGGTATTGTCGCTGCTCCCGCAAAGCACCGCTGGAGCGTGCTCATCGGCGCGCAGATCGCGCTCACGCTTCTTCTCATGGCTACCGCGGGTACTGCCATCCGCAGCTTTCTTCAGCTCACGCAAGTACCGCTTGGCTACGCTCCCGCAAATGTCATGAAGCTCGGGATCATGATGCACGTGCAAGACCGAGACGAGTGGAGCCGTATTCAGTCGCGCGAAGCACGCACCGCGTACATAGAGCAGATCCGGGAGAAGATCGCAGCCGTCCCTGGTGTCTCCACTGCCGCTGTGGGCGGCAATGCAATGCCGCCCCATACTGGCAATGAGACATCCTTCGAGATCGACGAAAATCGAGATCGCGAGCGGCCGCAGGCTCGAGTGATGTTTGTCGATCAGCGATATTTCGCTGCCCTCCGCATCCCTCTGCTCCAGGGTCGCCTCTGGAGTACAGATGAAAATAACCGCGGGGACTTCATCGCGGTTGTCAATCGAGCTTTCGCGGTGCGCTATCTCTCCTCGTCCAACAGGATGGGCCGGCAGCTCCGCATTCCCGATCTCGCACCTAAGAATCGCTACCAGGTCACCTCTGCGCAAAGCACCGCCTGGCGTCAGATCATCGGCGTTGTCGGCGATGCGCGTAACGATGGCATCGATCGCCCGGTCGTCCCCGCCATCTACCTCCCGTATACCACCGTGATATTTCCTTACGTGGAGTTCCTCGTCCGCACCCAGGGCGATCCGCTCACCTACCTGCACTCCATTCAAGCCGCGATTGCGTCCGTCGCTTCCGACCAGCAGATCTCCAACAGCACCCTTCACGGCACCTTCACCCTCAACGAAGCCATCGAGCGCGACGCACAGTACAGCCGCCAGCGGCTCTTCTCCATATTGTTTGGCGTCTTCTCTGCCATGGCGCTTGCGCTTGCGCTGGCCGGCATCTTCAGCGTCGTCGCTTACAGCGTCGCGCAGCGCACTACGGAGTTCGGCGTCCGCCTGGCACTCGGCGCACCGCGCGCGCATGTACTGTGGGTCGCCGCCCGCATCGCGCTCGTCAGCGCGGCCGTGGGCATTGTCATCGGTCTTGCCTTTGACAGCTTTCTCGGCGCCGTCCTCGCCCACTGGATGCAAAGCGGCTTTGCCGCAGGCAGTCTGTTCGCAGCCGCTGCGCTCCTCGCTCTCAGCGCACTCCTCGCCTGCCTGTTGCCCACCCGCCACGCCATCGCCGTCCCACCCGCCGAAGCTCTCCGCAATGAATAAAGCGTGTCGTGCCGTTTGCGGGCACTTGATTTCTGGCTAATCCGGTGACGGCATTTGACGGCATACCTAATTCCCCTGTGTTCGTGATATTTTGCCTGCAGGACTCGCCTTGCGCGTATGGTCGTTCCTGGTCTTCCTCACCATGTGACCCAGCGCGGAAATCGTCGCGAGGCAATTTTCTTCGAGGATGGAGATCAGCAGATTTGGTAGTGGGACACCGATTAAATCCACCTAAGCAAGACTGCCCGCGAGGAATTTCGCGGCGGAGATTCCTCGGCTAAGCAGCTGGAACAGCAGCGCTGTCGATGGCCTCCAGCCGTAGAGTTGTTGCTGCGCTTGGTCAAGGCGCCGGTCCAGCGGTATCGCACGCCGCATTGCTACGCGTAGATACGAGCAAAGAGGTGAACAGCTTGGATCCGGCTAAGAGTCTCGGTTCTTCGATGGATCAGTTGTCGATCGAGGTGATCCAAAAGATTTATACGCCAGAAATGGTGGCGTACTTCATTGTGAATCTCCAGTCTCTCAGCGGGTGCTGAGCATTGTTGAGGCTTTTTGTTCTCACGACACACGAGACGAACGGTAGCTCTCGGGTGTCAATCAATCGGAATTGCGCACTTGGCGGATTATCTGGAACGGTGCCGCCATCGACCGGCAGGTCGATGCCAGTGATGAAGCTGCTCTCGTCGGAAGCGAGGAACACCGCTGCCGATGCAAGCTCCTCTGCTGTTCCAAGTCGTCCCATTGGGATCATCTTCTTGAAGTAGTCGCTTGTACCCTCGTCGGATGTTTTAGCGCCGACATGGACCATGGGCGTCTCCGTAGGTCCGGGATTGATTACGTTCGCTCGGATGCCACGGCTGGCCAACTCTGCGGTCCAAGTCCGGACAAAGGAGACCAAAGCTGCTTTCGTCGCCGAATACGCGCCGAAACCCGGTACGCCCATCTGCCATGCGGCCGACCCGGAAAGTATGATGGATGCCTTGTCGGCAAGGAGCGGGAGCGCCTTCTGCACCGTAAAGTATGCCCCGCGCACGTTCAGGTTGAAGTGGCTTGTCAAACGTTTCTGGCGTCGATTCTGTGAGTGAAACAGGATCTACGACGCCGGCATTTGCGAAGACGACACCGACACGTCCCTTCACCTTTCGCACCACTCATGGCCTTACTCAAAGTCGCAGATCCATATATGAGACCAGTTCTAGGCGTAAGCAAGGCAACGTTCTGCCTGTCGAAATTGTAGGCGCAGAGCGTCCGTGATCGAGGAAAGATCGGCAAGCCTTCACATGAAAAGGGGGCTTTTGGCGCTTTTAGCGCAATTTTTTTCGGCAATGAACAACGCAGCCCCAATCACTCGCAGCAACATCGAAACTAGAGATTCCGAGCCCTGCCGGCGCGCTCTCCTAATTACTTGACCGGCTTCAAAATCAACTTCTGCACCCGCCAATTCAGCAGCTCGGCAACGTAGAGCACATTTTCCGAGGGGCAGGCAATTTCGTGGATCCATCCGAATTGCTTGAGCTGCTTGCCAGACTCGCCGAGATAGCCAAGTACTTTGCCATCGAGGCTCAGCTTGTAAATTCGCCCGGGATAGGCGTCGGAACTATAGAGCACCTGGTTCGGTCCGGGCGTAATGCAGAGCGCCCAGGGGGATCCGGCTTGCATCGTTCCGTTTCCGGAAACGGTCTGCACCGGCTTGGGCCCAATGGCCGGACGAGCGTCCTGGTCAAAGGGCACATCGATGGTGATCTGCCGGAGGAAATTTCCCTCCCCATCGAAGACCTGAATGCGGCGGTTGCCGCGATCAGCTACGTACACGTTTCCCTTCGCGTCCACGGCGATACTGTGGGGCACACTGAATTGGCCGGGCTTGTCGCCCGGCTCGCCCCAGGACGTAAGCCAGTTGCCGTTCTTATCGGCCTTCGCCACCCGCGAGTTGATGTAGCCGTCGCTGATGTAGGTGTTGCCTGCCTTGTCCCACGCCATGTCGGTCACCTGGCGAAACATTCCGTCGATCGGAGGCAAGGGCGGCTTGGGATGCTTGAGCGGTTCGGTGCCCTCGTCCGACGCTTCCTGCTTGCGGCCAAACACCATGACCACGCGGCCCTGGGGATCGAACTTGATGACCATGTCCGAACCCTTGTCCGCAACCCAGATGTTGTCTTCGGCATCGACCTTGACCGCATGGCCGAACGACCACGCGTACAGATTGTGGCCGATCTCGCGGACGAACTTGCCATCGGGAGCGAATTCGAGCAGCTGCGATGCGGCGGCCCCGTAGGCAGGACCGGTTGTGTTGCCGCGCGACAAGACAAAAATGTGTCCCTTGGAATTGACCGCCACGCCGGCCATCTCTCCCAGGTAGAGGTCAGGGGGAAGCTTGAGGAAGTTGGCTACCGAACTATATTCGATCACCGGCACGGAAGCTTGCTGAGCGAAGACAGATAGATTAAGAAGAAGGAACGGTAGCAACATCAGACGCTTCAAATTGGCCTCCCAGCACCGTTTCACTCTAGTTGAGGAAGGCTTCCCTGTAAACCGCTGGCTTTCTGCTGGGAGGGATATTGATTGCATACGGTTCGTGAGCTTGTTAGTGGTAACACGATACCATTCACCTTCAGGAATATTCATTGCCAAATCACCTTCAGGCCCTTGTACCTCTTGAACTGACGATCCGATCCGATGAGTGGAACATCCTCCGCCAGCGCAGTCGCGATCAGCATTCGATCGAAGGGATCGCGGTGATGGCGGGGCAAGCCATACAAGCGCAAGGCATGATCCGGGTCAAAGGGGATCACCTGCAAGTGAAGATCACGAATCGCTTGCCGCGTCTCTGCCGCCCCCATCTTCAGTTTGCCCGCGTCGTGCTTCATGGCAATTTCCATAATGGAGATCGCGCTGATGAGCGGCGCAGCCTCCGAGCTGGAGAGGAGAGCGTACACCTTGCGCGGCAGTGGGACGTCGCCAATGTAGGCGTGGACCATAACCTGGGTGTCCAGAAGAACGCGCACCGGTCAATAGCGCCCTTGGAGGAAGGCGTCTGCCTCTTCATCGGTCATCGGGTCAAGCGCCCGGGGATCGATGAGCATGGCTTTGCCCTTTCCGGTACCGAACTTGCGTTGAGCCTTTTCGACTTTGGGCGGTGGCACTAGTTCAGCCATCGGCGTGTTATAGCGCAAAATTACGATTCGCTCTCCTCGCGCCACGCGGGCCAGCAGTGCCGGGAGGTGGGCCTTGGCGTATGCGATCTTAACGTTCGTCATAGAAGTAGTATAACAAATGTAGACCATCATTTTTGACAATTCGGGCAATTCACAATCCAGGGACGGACAGTCCTGATTAGGCTAAGATCTTCGAGGAGCTTCTAATCAACTTGATTACGGGCACAAATGACCCCACGGTGAGTGAAGCCCACCTCTACGAGCAGGCGGTAATATCCGGCGTTAGCTCACATGACCTACGTAATCGGGTCCGTTCACCTGGACCTGAAATCCATCCGGATCATAGAACTTGAAAGATTCCTTCGAGGTTGGTGTCAGAGAACTTCAGGTTCAGTTCCGACAGCCGGGCGCGAACTGCATCGGCATTGAAGTTCGCAATTCCGAAGTCGTAGTGATCGACCGTGGGGGTGATGACTCGTCCTTGCTCAATGCCGAAGAAGGAATTTCCCGACACCCAGGATATGTACCGTTGCCGACTGCTGCCGGAGGGGCATCCCGAAGAACTGCTGGTAGAACTGCGACGTGCGGTGAAGGTCGGGGACCCGCACGGTGACGTGGTTCAGGCTGACAGCGCGGAAGCCTGTCGGTGCCGGCGGAGAGGCGAGCGCACCCGGCGCCGCGAACGCACCGGCGGCTAGCGTGGCGAGGGAAACAGCGAATTGGCGGCGGGTTAGTTTGCCGCGCTCCAAGTCGCTCATCATTCTTTCTATCGTTTCGATCATGAGACCCTCTCTGATTTGCCGGAATGGCTACACCTAGGTACTTCCGGGTTATCCAGCTCGGGACTGGGAAATCAACCGCAATCCTTTTCCTTCCGGATCGTTACGCACTTCGCAGGACGGTGTCGAAATACATAGTCGCGCGGATGTTGCGTGGTGTATGCAGGCCAATGCGGCAGCCCGCTGTGATTGGGATTTCCAGTCCGCGCGAAATTAACCCAGGCGGTGCTCATCTGCCTGGACAGAGGCAAAGGCCTCCGGAGAACCAGCGCTGTAGTGGTCGCAGATTTCGGCATTGTCGAAGGCAAATGCAATCTCAGAGGCATGGAATGGACCGGGGCGATTGTCTAATACCGGCGTCCGCCAGGCATAAACGTAAGCATATGCGGGAGCGGCGCCCAGATCAGCCTTCCTCGCTGCCTGCGCGAACGCAGGGATGCGAAGCCGGGAGGCCGCGATGGTCGCGTAAAGGCCGAACGGAGTTGCCTTGGGATAGTCAAGCCGATAAGCAGCGATGATCGCCTCACCATCGTCGCCAAACGCCTCGCGAATCAACCTGCTCAGTTCCTCTGTCCCCATCGCGTTGGCATCGGGACGGTCGAGTCCATTCACAAACTCGTGGAGATTGGTGCCAGTAAGCAGCGGAACATCCGCGGATAGCATGGGCGCTCCTGGATCGAATGGATGACTGGGAAGAACACGGCCGTCGACGGTCGGTCCCCAGTCCCGCTCTCCAAACGTTTCCCGAAGCGAAGGTCGCGGCCGGGGCATTTTCTTCATCGCCTCCACCGCGGCGCCGGAGAGACGGTCCACTGGAATTCGTCTGCAGCTGCTTTACCTGCGATTTGGATAAGCCAATCTCCTGCATCATCAGTTCAGCCACGCGGCCCGAGTAATCAGGAGAAAGTGCCTTGAGAAATGGGCCGCTTTGCACGATAGCGCGACGAAATAGACCTTTGGCCGCCGGCATAGCCATGAGTGCGATCACTTTTCCGCCGCCGCCCGATTGGCCGAAGATGGTTACATTGCCAGGATCGCCTCCGAAGGTTGTGATGTTGTCGCGAACCCATTCCAGCACGGCGACGATATCAAGCATCCCAACATTGGCAGAGGAGGCAAATTCCTCTCCTCCGATGCCTGCAAGGTTCAGATAGCCATATACATTCAGACGGTGATTGTGGGTGATCACGACCACATCGTGATTGCGGGCGAGACTCTCGCCGTCGTAGGAGAGAAGATCATGGCCGCTGCCGCCGGAGTATCCTCCCCCATGCATGTACACCATGACCGGGCGTTTATGGGCAGCGTGGATCTGCGGCGTCCACAGATTGAGGCGCAGACAGTCCTCGCCAGGCACCGTGGCGGCAGAGCCGCGATGAAGAACAAATGCGTCCTCGTCCGCTGTTCGCCAGGTTTTTTCCGTCGGTATCAAAGTGGGCGGAGTCATGCGTTGGACACACGCGGCCATATTGCAGCGCATTGCGAATCCCTTTCCATGGCTCCGGCGGGGCCGGCGGCATGAAGCGCCTCTCACCGGCGGTCGAGGCACCGTAGGGTACTCCTTTAAAGACGTACACGCCGTTGCGCTTGAATCCCACGGATTTTCCCGGCGGTCGTTTCTGCAACCGTCGCAGCATCGGATGCGATGACCGTAGTTCGTCCGCAAGGCACTTCCGGCGATTCTGGACTTGCCAAGACAGGGCCGAGCGAGTGCATCACGTTGGGTGCGATACGCCGAACTGGCCAGACCTGCCCCAAGGCTGCGATACCACCCATCAGGTTACGGCGACTTTGGCAAAAATGTGTCAGGAGGTCATCGGTGCTTTGCGCCGATCCCACGAGTGTTTTCCTACGGCGCTATCCTTGGCGCTAAAATATTTGAATCTACGGCCTTATCTAACCAGCAAGCCTGCTTGGTTCTATTCTTGACAGAGCTCGATGACAGGTAGCCTCCGCTACTGTGCACTAGCCATTGCTTACCATGCAAGAGCAAAGTAAGTTAAGGTGAACACACCTTTCGATTGGCAGGTATTGATGAGACTTCGGTTTTACGTCCTCACTCTCAGCCTGGGAACTCTCGCCGCGTGTTCCAACGGCCGCGTGGCCCAGCAACCTGGTCCTTCGGTACCGCCGGGGGACTCGAGCTCTATCGACGCACAAGGCACAGCGCATATCACTCGCGTCATCCCGCTGCCGAAGACGATCAGTCCGCAGGCACGGGATATCTCTGCCCGGCCCATATCAGACTCCGCACCTAAGCAAACCCTGGCCAAAAACGTGCGCAGACGGACGCGATGCAGCTTCACGATTCCGAACAGAACCGTGCGCTCTATCCGGTGAACATCGCGTCGTCCACAATCGCCGGTGTACCCGTCCGCATAGTGACGCCGATCGACCCCATCCCAGCCAATAAGGCGGCTCGCGTGCTCATCAACCTCCACGGCGGGGGCTTCACCACAGATTCCGGTTCACTCACCGAGTCGATCCCTATTGCCAACCTTACGCACACCAAAGTCGTCGCGGTTCTTTATCGCCTCGCACCCGAAAATCCGTTTCCCGCCGCGGTCGACGACTCCGTTGCCGTCTATAAGGAGTTACTCAAGACTTATAGGCCGCAACATATCGCCATCTATGGGGCTTCCGCCGGCGGTATCCTTACCGGGGAGGTTGCGGTTAAGATCAAACAGCTTGGCCTTCCACTGCCCGGCGCGTTAGGCATCTTTACCGGCAGCGGTGACTTCAGCAGGCTCGGTGACACCCAAGCGATGTACTCGGTCACCGGGCTCGCCGGGCATCTGAATCCGCCTGCGGAAGGAGTGCAGTGGTTGGCAGACTATGTCGGTTCCGCCAATCCCCAGGATCCCGTGCTTTCTCCTCTCTACGCCGATCTGCACGGCATGCCTCCGACCCTCTTTCTGACCAGCACCCGCGATATGATGCTGAGCGGTACCGCTATCTTGCACCGCGCGTTTCTGCGCGCAGGAGTCGATGCCCAACTCGCCGTCTTCGAGGCCCTCAACCATGGCTTCTGGTATGAAGCCAATCTACCCGAGTCCAAAGAAGCCGATGAGATGATTGCACGTTTCTTTGACGCCCATCTCGCGGACGTCCAGGTAGCCGCTGCGGCTCACGGCTGCCCGCGCGTGTGCTTTTTACTTCGCTCCCCCGAATGGGCTTGCCCCAACAGATAAAGCTACCGAACCCGGTCGCGGTCACGATATCCATGGCGCCATCTCCGGTTTAAATCAACTGCGAGTACATCGGAACCGGCACGGCTTTGGCAACGTTAGAGTCGCCTGCTAACGTCCGCATATAACTGCAAAAAAAAGGCTTGCAACTTATGCTGTGATCTAACAGTAGCTACCTGCGGGGGTGGGTTTTATAGCCGCTCCTTTTATCGGGAAAGTCTTCTTTGATTCTGAATGCTATAATCCTCGACGCCGAGTTCCCCTATGCAATCAACAGCCCAAAATGGCACTCGAGTCGCAATCATCCTGGAGACCGAGCAAGAGGCTGCCAGGCTGCGCCAACATCTAAAGGAAGTGATTGAGGGAGAAGCATTTAAGGGAAGCCATCGCAGCGGTCAGTTCCTCACATACATCGTAGAGGAGTCGATTGCCGGCCATTTCGCAGCCTTGAAAGAGCGGATTATCGGCGTAAAGCTGTTCGGACGCTCCCCCTCATACGACACGGGCGAAGACGCGATTGTTCGAGTGACCGCTAGCGACGTAAGGAAACGGTTGCTCCAGCATTACGGAAAATACGGAATCACTTCCGAGTTTCGAATCAGCCTTCCTCTGAGATCGTACATGCCAGAGATCACGCGAGACTCACAAGAGACTGCGAGCCATCGCAATGCCGTTTCCATCCCGGTGCTTCCGGTTGCAACTCCTGAACCGGTTACAGTTCCGCACATCGTTCGGCCTACCGAAACACCGGACCAACCCAGTCGGGGACGAATCGGATGGCTCTTTTTAGGTGTTCTGGTGATTGGGTTCAACGCAGTATTGTGGGGAATATTCTGGAATCATTTTTCTCGGCCGGGCTACACGCAAACTTTCATCCTTCCATGGTCAGCGCTTTTCCAGTCTCAGCGTTCCACCAAATTGATAACCAGCGATCCGAATATAGTCGAGATCCAGGACGTGACGGGCTCGGCCGTTTCACTCTCGGACTACGCAAACCAGCAGTTCATTCCGAATGTCAGCTCGCTCTCGCCCCAGATTATTTCTTTCTGCAAGACCTTCCTTCGTGGAGACAAGGCTGCAGCCGTTGACGCGAGGCTCATAGCAGGCATTGCGGAGCTGGCTCAGAGTGCCTCCAAAAAGATCAATGTGCATGTGGCTCGAGACGTCCGGCTTTCCGATCTATATGGCGACGACAACTTCATTTTCCTCGGAAGTCCTCGTTCCAATCTCTGGACTACCGTTTTCAATGATCAATTGGACTTCAGATTTGCTTTCGACGAGGCGTCCCATCAGGAAATCATTCGAAATGTGCATCCGCGTCCGGGCGAGTCCTCCTCTTACGTGCCTACCGCGAAAGGTTGGGCCACAGGTCAATCTTTTGCGACGATCAGCTTTGTTCAGAACCCCGGCAAAGATGGACAGGTCCTGATTTTGGCGGGTGCGAATGGAGAAGGTACTGGAGCGGCAGGTGAGCTGGTTATGAATATGCCAAGACTGTCGGCCGCTTTGCAGCTTTGCGGTATCACCTCCGCAAATCCGGTTAGGCATTTTCAGCTTTTGCTGCGGCTGAACACAATGGCTGGTTCCGCGAGCAATGTTGATGTGCTCGCGTGCCACGTCTTGCATGGAGGTTCTCCGCGATAGAGGGCTGATCTGAATAAAATCAGTCGCCCACATCCGGATTCGGTTAGGCCACGGTAGCGGCATTCGCAAGCTACACAGGCTGCGGAAAAAGTCAGTGTTGGTAGGTCCGGGCTTTAGCTCTCAACGTTTTCACGATTTACGGCCCGACTAAAGCCGTGCCCAGATACAAAGCGAGTTTTCCGCAAGTTGTTTAGCCAGCGCTAAAGCGCATCATCGAGTCGAGACTGTTTCCCGGAGCGCTAACGCGCTCCTTCCCCGCATAAATGCGGGGGCTCCCACCCACGAATCCTGAAGTTTGCACTTCTCACGCATACTCTTTAGCCCGGACCTACCCTTGGGCTTACAGCCGCACAGGCGGAACCTCAAACGGATCTCCGGTTCCCACCCATCCCACCGGCAGCTCGGGCACAATCGGCTTCAGCCACGCAGCGAAGTCTTCCATACCCCACTCCTCCAGCCCTTCATGAGAGATCATCACCAGCCCCTTCTTCTCTCCGAGCGCAACCGCATCTCTCAGGTATTCGAAGGTATCATGTTCCGGAGTCTCGCCCACCAATGCGACATCATAGCTATGCAAAGCCGGAAGAACCGATGAAAGAATGTGGCTGCAGTCTCCAATCGTCCTGACGGGAAGATTCCGATCGCCCACCGCTACTACATTCAAGGTATTCAGCTTCGTCTGAATATGCCGGGCTACCTCCTCCAACGGCATTTCCGGAATCGAATAATGTCCCGGCCACGAGCTGGAATCATAGTAGGGAGTCCACTCCAGTTTTCGCGCCAGACCCATGAAGATAGGGTCCGGCTTGACCCGATGCCAATGATCGTGGATGCGCCAGACCACCATTCGGTGCTCTCTTGCGAACTGGATCTTCGCTTGATGCACCGGGTCGTTGGTCATTACCTGAATGGGATCGAAGCCATCCCAGAACGTCGATTCGTGGCAGATGACGAAGTTCTTCTGCTGCGCGGCCGCGCGCTTCAGCACATCCAGACCCGGTTGAAATGTGGTCGCAATACCGGTCACCTTGGTATCGGGATCGCCTAAGTGGAAGCCGTCAAAATGCGACGAACGCCAGGCAACGCCTTCGGTGGCAAGCTTTGCCTTGATTCGCTCCACCACCTGGAGAGCCGTGATCTTCTCCTGTGCGGAAGAACGCGTCCCTACGCCAGTACCGGCCGCAACCGCCGTGCTCATCCACCGAATGAACCGGCGACGGCTTACATGGTTCTCCATGTTCCTTTCCCATTCCGGACATATTTACCGTCGAGGGATCCAGCTCGGATCGCTTGTCGGCCACCATTCCAGTTGCAGATCAGGCAGAACACCTTGCATCCATTGCGCCATGTCACGAACACCCGGGTCCTCCGACGGGCCATAGCCCACTGCCAGTAACGCGATCCGGCGGCCAGTTGCCATAACGTCGCGAAAATAAGAAATGGCCCCGTCCACCTCGTCAATCACCCCACCCGCCCCGGCGATCACACCATCAATCTTTGAATCCGATAGGACCTTGGCCAAGGCCTCTTTCGGATCGGTTTCGCCGGCAATCACGGCGACCCGGTTCACCTTTGTATGAAAGTCGCCGACGGTGCGCGGCGACGTGCACTTCAATCGTTCCACCGCGGATTGAGCTAAGGCCAAAAGCGTAGTCTCCCGCGGCAGATCGCACACCACCGCACGCGATCTGTCCGCTGGAGGACGAACCGCCGGATCCAAGCCCATGGCTCTCGCCAAGGCGGAAGACTGCGCTTGCGGCCGAAACTGATCCCATGCCGCTCCAAACCGATAGACCATGAGCTTGTGGGCTGCAATGAGATTGCTCTTGGCTTCGACCACGGGATCGTTCTTGATTGCTGCCTCCAGCCCTTCTGTGTCGTAGCTGTAGTTGACACCGCCATGCAGAAAGAAGGGATGTTCGCGGCTGATGAGTAAGTTTCTTTGCTCGCCTATCGCACGGCGCAGGTGTTCCACTGTGGGCGCATAGCAGACAGCCCCGCGGGTTACTTCTATATTCGGATCTCCGGCACAGAGTCCTTCGTACCTCGCGGTCGTCAACGGGTCGCCGAACGCGGAATTGAGTAACAACTCCACCGTTCGGCCGGTAGGTCTGCTGTCCATCGCTTCCCCGCAACAATATTGGTCGCACGGCGGCGCTGTCAACATGCCTGACGCCTTTCGAAGTGCGGCCAGGGGTGTGACCGCGCGATACACGCCTTTTCGAGCCGGTGTTCCTGCAGACTTTCTTCGGGTAAACACCGTCTAAGAGGAGGGTCCCGCACAAAATCATTCTGGTTGCCGCTCGTTCCAAGTTCATCTACGATGCGACGAGATTCAAATAGTGTCGTGAACAGTCCAGATACTGAAGAGAGAGCTACGTTCGTTTGCCATGCTGTTTTTGAGCGCTCCGCACTTCGGCCTACAGGTCGCGAGCACGGGCCGTTGTGGCATAGCACCGGGTTGTCGGTCGACGGCAAAAACTGCCTGGGCAAAATCACCTTGCTTGTCTTGCTTTGCGCCGCGTTCACCGGGGGCGCTCGGGCTCAATCCGCCGCGCCTGGCTCTACCACCGCCTGGCACGATGGCAGCTTCCATGTCGATGTTGCTGGAGTGCTGGGCCGATCCTCCATTATTCTGGGGCAGCCCAATGTCGAGTCCGGCGAAGCGATGCCGCTAGGCAACGGACGGTTGGGTGTCGCTCTCTGGTCGGCGGACGGCCTTACCGCGCAGCTCAATCGTGCCGACACGCTGCCCGATCGTTTGTCGCCGGGAATGGTTGTGATTCCCGGCCTCACCGCTCTGACGCAGGCGAAGGATTATTCCGGACAGCTTGATCTTTACAATGGCGAATTTCAAGAGCGAGGCGGTGGCATGACCGCAACCGCCTATGTGCAGCCTGACACGGATACTTTGATCGTCGACGTGACCGGCGCCGATGCCGGCCAAGCGCAGACTGCTCAGCTGAAGCTCTGGCCGCCCCGCACTCCCACGGCAGAAGCCAAAGGTGCTGTGGGTTCGCTCTCCCAAGCCTGGTTGGACGACGAGAATCCTGGAGCATCGGGACGGCCCTTCGGGTCATTGTCTGCGATCACGGCGGATGGGCGAGATGTGTCCGCTGCCGTTACAGATCCGCTCACCGTCACCGTGTCCTTCAAGGCTTACCAGGACGGCCATTTCCGGGTCATCGTCGCATCTCCACATTACGACGGCAAACTGAAAGCACAAACGGCTGCCCGCCCGGCTCTTTCTCCTGGAACCGCCTCGGCTCACAAATCCTGGTGGCACGCTTACTGGAACCGTGCGGCTATCATAAAAATTACATCGGAGGACGGGTCCGGTGAGTACCTGGAGAATCTGCGGAACATCTACCTTTTTGCCGCAGCGGCGGAGAAAGGCAACGAGTATCCCGGCTCGCAGGCCGGCGTCGCCGACATGCTTTCTTCCGCGCGCGATGCGCATCAATGGGATTCGTCCGCATTCTGGCACTGGAACCTGCGCATGCAGATCGCGGCCAATATAGGCGCCGGCGTAACCGAGCTCAATGAGCCCTACTTCAATCTCTACCGGGAAAACCTGCCGGCGATAGAGGAATGGACAAGGGTGCATATGAACGGGCGCCCCGGAGCCTGCGTGCCCGAGACCATGCGCTTCAACGGCCAAGGCATCGAATACGAATCGAGTTGGGACTCAACCCGCGGCCAGAAATTTGCCTACGATTGCGCCGCGGACTTCACCCCCTACTACAACGCGCGGACCCTCTCGACCGGAGCTGAGGTATCGCTCTGGGTATGGCGGCAATATCTCGCCACCAACGACCGTCAGTTCCTTATCGACAATTACCCGGTCATGGCCGCCTCGGCCCGCTTTCTTCTCTCCTATCAGAAGCCGGGGCCAGACGGCCTGCTGCACACCAGCCCTTCCAACGCGCACGAGAATCAATGGGATGTCATCGACCCAACCACCGACATTGCGGCCGCTGCGGCTCTCTATCCCGTGACCATCCAGGCGGCGCAACTACTCGGCAAAGATGGTGATCTGGTGCAGCAGTTGCAAGCGGCCCTGCCGAAAATTCCTCCCTTCCCGCGCACCCAGCTAACCCGTCCATTCACTCTATTGGCGTCTTCGGCGGATGCCGAGGGAGCTGCTATGATTGCCGAGTCCTATCTCCCCGGCGCACCCAACCACAATGGTGAAAACACGGGCCTCGAACCGGTTTGGCCATACGACCTTATCGGCGATGCATCGCCCCTTCTCGACCTTGCCAAACGCAGTTATGAGCATCGCTTGAATTCCAACACCGCTTCCTGGTCCTTCGATCCGATTCAGGCTGCGCGGCTGGGAATGAAGAACGAGGTGGGCGCGGCTCTGGTCAGGAGCACGGAGAATTCCGCGCATTGCGTAAACGGATTCACCGGTTGCGCCGGTAGGGGCTCGCCCGTTCCCGATGACGAATATTACGTGGAACAAAGCGGAGTCGCTGCTGCCGCGCTCCAGGAAGCTCTGGTTCAGGATTATGACGGCTTAATCCGGATTGCCCCTGCCATTCCTCCAGGTTGGAATTTCGATGGAAGCGTCTACGTGCGAGGAAAAACTAAAGTCGATGTGCAGGTGAGGGATGGTGCCGCAACGACGGTTGTCATCGAGTCCGGAATAGCGCAGCCGCTCAAGTTTCGCAATCCCTGGCCTGGCCAAGTAGTCGACGTTGTATCCGGCAAAACCGGCGCGAAACTCGTCGAAGGTTCTGTTGGACCCGTCATCTCATTCACAGGTGCAGCCGGCACCAGCTACCTTGTCGAGAGACAAGGCTCGCCAACAGCAAACCAGCGTTTCGCACCCATTAGCGGCACGCCTGCGACTTCGGCGAAGAAGCTCGGGCCGGTACAACTTGGTCTCTTCCGCGCCGGCCAGTAGCTGAATCGGCGTGCTCACGGCTGCCGACGGCGAACGCCGCGGCGGAAATGCGCCGATGTGGTAAATCCGAAACAAATCTGCAGCCTAAGCTCACAGTTGGTCGCGTTTCTAACAGGCAGCTACTGTTACAAACGTATTCCAGAAGCAAGTCTTGCTTTTTAAACTAGATACGGAACTGTTAGGACGTCCCCTAACGTTGACATCGTTGCCGAAACCTACTTAGAATCGGCGCGTTTTGTAAGTGATGGGCCGTGCTTCCTTGAAGGAGAGCAACCACCATGTCAAGCGTATTCTGTTTCCGACCCTCTTCACTCGCAGCAAAACTTGCGCGTCACTCCGCTCACGGTAAAAGCTCCGGTTTATCCCCGGATCCCGTAGGGCACGTTGCAAAACGCACGCTGGGTTGCGCCCTTCTTTGCCTGTGGTTGATGGCGCCGGATGCGAACGGGCAAATTCGGTCCGGCACGATCACTGGCCTTGCCACGGATCCGAGCGGCGCCGTGGTTGTCGGTGCGGACGTCACCGTCACGAATACCGGCACCCATGAGACATCCTCCACCAGGACCACGGACGCCGGACTGTATACGGTTCCTTATCTGCAGACGGGCACATATTCCGTCTCCGTAACAAAAGCGGGTTTCGAAACAGTAACGGTGAACGGTATTCTTCTGAACCCAGGGGCGACGGCAAAAGCGGACGTCACACTGAAGCTAGGGGCGACCACCACCAAAGTCGAGGTCTCAGCCGCGATTCAACAGCTGCAAACAGAAAGCAGCACCGTTTCCGCCGGTGTCGGCGCGTTGGCGATCGAAAACATCCCCAACATCACAGAGAACCCGCTGTATTACACCACGCTTGAAAACAACGTACAGCCGCGCAACGAGCTAGCGACCAGCGTAGGCATGGGGACGTATAACAACGCGTTCGGCATCGGTGTCGCGGGGCGGGCGGAGTTTTCCGCCATTGGCGTGAACGGCGGTCGCGCCTTCACCAACGATATCCAATTGGATGGGCTGCCCATCACCGGGGCCGGCTTCAATGAAGCGGCCATTCTTCCCAACCAAGAGGGCCTCCAGGAAGTCCGCGTGATCAGCAACAATTTCACCGCCGACTACGGCCATGGCCAGGCAGTCCTGGAAATGACGACCAAATCCGGCACAAACGCCTTTCATGGCCAAGTGAATTACCTGCTGCGGAACGACGGTCTCAACGCAAATTCCTTCACCAACAACCAACTGGGCATTGCCAAGCAGGCCCTAATCATGAATAACGTGGGGGGGCCCTGGCGGGTCCAATCTGGAGGAACAAGCTGTTCTTCTTCTCCAGCCTTCACTACCTGGAATACAACGACGGTGTTTCCAATCTGATCACCGTTCCTACCGCGCTCGAGAGGGTGGGAAATTTCACTCAGACCATGCAGAAGGGTCCAAACGGCCAGCCTTCTCCGGCGCAGATTTTCAATCCATACGTCGTTACTCAAATAGGGGCCAACCTTTACCAGCGGGCACCCATCACGCCGGCTATCGTCACCCCCTCGCTGCTTCCGGATCCGAGTGCGTTTACAGCTGCCACCCTTATCAACAGCTATTGGCCCATGCCCAACCATCCCCCGGCCGATGTGTACAACGACAACAACTTCCAATACCACGTCGTGAACACAGTACGCCGGACAACGTCGCAAAACCGCATTGATTTCAAATATCGCTCGCATTCCATTTATGGAAGTGGCGGCGTCGACCTGGGCAAGATTGTGCAGCCTTTCGGCTGGGGCAGCCCATCCTTTAATGACTACGGAAATCACACGGCAGATGATAATTACTACGGCCAGATTGGGGACACATTCGTTATCAATCCAACCCTTTTTGTCGATGTGCGCTACGGCATCATTCGGATTGTTGCAACCAACTTTGGCGGCCTGCCGTCCGGATTTACGCAGTACGACGCCTTTGGTATTCCCGCAGGCACACAAGCGATCTTCGCTCAGCCTGGGGCGGCGCCGGTCGTGAATTCCAACACCAATGGCGAAGGCGGAGGCAGCAATTGGAATTACTCTCTCTCCGGAGGCCAGTTTGCCAACAAGGCCGAGCATCAGATAGGCCATGCGGTGAGCGGCGGCATCACCAAAGTGCATGGCAACTGGACGTTCAAGGCTGGATCGGAATACAGGGTGCAACTCGCGGGCTACGAGGATTTCGAGGAAGGAGCCGCCAGCCTGAATTCATGCTGCTCGGGCGATCCCGGAGGCAACTACAACGCCGAATATACGACGGCGACCGGCGCCTTAACCCCGCAGGATACCCCGGGCTTGCTGGACGGTGTGGGCGGTGCGGCTAACTTCCTCGGCCAGAGTCAGTGGTTCGTCCGCCCGGGCGCGAATTTGCGGCCGTCGTATGCGTCGAAGTATTTTGCTCTGTACTCGCAGAACGACTGGCGAGTTCGGCCGGGGTTGACGCTGAACCTCGGGTTGCGTTGGGATGTGCAGCCCGGCCTGACGGAACGGCACAACCGGATGACCGCCCTTGATTTAACCAAGCCCAATGTCTTTGGAACCATGGGGACGGTCACCTTTCCTGGAACCAATGGCTATCCCCGCAATCTGTGGTATACGGAGTATCACGATTTTCAGCCCCGCTTTGGCGGCGCGTATCAAATCAAGCCGACTCTCGTGGTGCGCGGCGGTTTTGGCATTACGTACTTGCCGACGAATACCGGCTATTACTCCAGCCCCACTGATTATGGCGAAGCGGCCTGGGCTCCTGGAAACCAGGCGTACGAATATGGCGGCGACCCTCACGGCGTTCCTGTAACGGAATTCACCGATGCATCGCTCCTCCTTCCCGCCACAGGCGCCAATTACGCGGCGCCGCAGAATTATGCTGTTAGTGAAGCGCTTTTCGATGTACACCTGAAAAACCAATATGCCCGTCAGGCAAATGTGTTTATCGAAAAAGCTTTCGGCGGGGGCAGCCAATGGCTTCTGTCCGTTGGCTGGAGCGATTCTATCTCCCGCCACCTCACCACCAATGGCCGCACTTTTGAGGATCTTCAGAATGTGCCGGGGGCCGTTCTGGGAAATTGGAAGAGCCAGTACGTGGCCAATAATGGCACTTCGGATCCCGCTGATGAGCAAGTTCCGAATCCCTACCAGCCGGCTACCGGGGATCTCCTTCCCTTCGCGGGCAGTCTGGCTGCCCGTACCGTGCCACAATTCCTTCTCTATCTCCCGTATCCCCTTTCCTCCGGCGCTTCGGAGGCATTCTCCTCAACCGGCACCACGCTCAGTGGGTCCTTAGGCTACGGCGACTACAATGCGTTCCAAGCCAGCTTGAGGCACGCATTCTCGTCTGGGCTCGATCTCCATCTCAATTACACCTGGTCGAAGGAGCTCGACTATGTGATCACGCCCATTGAAGATGGCCAGGGCGTCAACGCGGGGGGAACCATCGGTACGCCGGACCTGATCAACAACAACCTCAACAAGAACTATGGGGCGGCCGATATGCCGAACCGCTTCACGGCGATCCTGGTCTATCAGACCCAGTTTGGCGCGAAAGGAAAGTATGCGCTGAGCAACCCTGTCGCGCGGGCCGTGCTCGGCGATTGGTCCGTCAGCACAGTCGTCCAGGCTCAAAGTGGTGAGCCGTTCTATCTCAGCATGGAAGGCGATGGCTCCATTACTTCCCGCGTGGACAGAAATTCGGGTCAGCCCTTGCAAGTGCCAAAATCGCTCCAGCACTGGTATAACGGAGGCACGACAGTGACATTGCCGTGCGGAGCAACCGTCACTCCGCCCGCCTATTCATTCCTCAGATACAATCTCTGCGCCTTCCAGGGTGAAACGATGACCGGCGCTAACGGAAGTATCATCCCGAATCTCTACTGGATCGGGAACCAACCCCAATCCCAGGGATTTCTTCGCCTGCCCCGGCGGACCAATGTTGATGCCAGTATCAGAAGGACCTTCCCCATCTACGAACGGCTCAACCTGGTGCTTGCTTTCGAGGCCACGAATGTGCTGAACCACACCGAGCTTAACAGCCAGCCTGGCTCTGATCTCGGCACCATGGGCCTGGTGGACAATCGAATGAATGGACAGGTTCCAGGAATCGGCACCAATAGCGGTTTTGGCAGCATAGGAAATTCCACCTACGATCCGCGGCAAATAGCCTTCCATGCCATCATTCAGTTTTGATTGCGCCTGGGATGATATCGTGCGGCGTCAGGACGTCTGTCTTCCAGGGCTGGAGTTAGAGACGCATTTCTCACAACCAGTGAGGTGACGTGTTATGGACCGACTTGGCCCCAGATAAACAGTACGCTCCGCTCGCGCGATAGTCTTTCCTCCGCGACGCACTCATTCGTAGCGTAACGCCTCTAGCGGGTCGACCTTTGCCGCTCGTCGTACTGGCGCCGAGCATGCGAGCAGCGCCTCCGGCGAATAATGTGCCCACGACAATCAACGTCATCGGATCGTTAGGCTTCACCTCAGGGCATTGAGGGGACGAAATAACCACCATTAGTCCAGCCTTTGCAGGTGCGCGGCATTTCCTTTGGTGATTATTTCGTCTCCCGAAACTACCGTCCCGAAACTACCCTGCCCCGAAACTACCCCAACTACCCCGAAACTGACCCCGGTCCTATTTCGATTCGACCGCGGGAAGAATCGACCTTATCCCACGCTGGAACAAATGGTTAGCTCGTCATCCGGGCTGGATCTTCAGGTCAGGATTAAGTCCTTCTGAGGCCATTTTGATTCTGTGATCTTCCCGGCAACCTCGGCCCATGTCAAACCGAGGCTGTTTACTTCTGCTCCTTCTACAGACCCTGGCCGGCAACTCAAACACCGTCTCTGCTCAAACGTCTGCACTCCAGGTGCAGGTTTATGACTACGCCGGGCTGCCCCCGGCAGCCCTCCATGAATTGGTCACTCGGACACAAGAAATCCTAGCCAGTTCCGGCGTCTCGCTGGAGGTGGACGCCTGTGCGAGAGGTACCGCGCCCTGCGAGAGTCATAGCGGAAGCTCCAGGCAGATCGTAATCAGGGTGGTCACCGATACCGTCAAGAATATGACGAATGTACGCTTGGAGAAATTGGGTATGTCTGTTGCCGACCATGATGGTGGCACCTACGCCACTGTTTTCCTAAAGTCGGCAGAGGAGAAAGCTTCTGACGCAAACCTCCCTCGGACCACCGTGCTAGCCTATGCCGCCGCCCACGAAATCGGACACCTGCTTCTCGGCGACCAGGCCCACACCAGCCGGGGTCTGATGAAAGCGACTTGGGGGGCCGACGACTTCCAGGCCATGGCACAAAACGGCTTTCATTTCAGCCCTGAGCAGATCCGGGAACTGGCTGGCCGTTACGGGAGTTCGCTTCGGGCTGACACCGCTGCAGGTACAGCAACTGCAGCCCGAAGGTGAGGGTCGGCGCTGCAAGCCTATCGTATCTGAGTCATCCAGATATCAGGGTGTATATGCGGCAGATTGATCAGGATTTTGTCCCGAGCGACAGTGAGGTCTGAAGTAATTTGATTATAGGCGGCGGCGCGACCCTCCGAGTTGTGAAAGTGCTCGAAAGCGAAAGGTGACCCCAGTGGGTGTTTGGTCACCGGATCGAGCCGCTGGGCCCAAATGCAAAGATATCCGTCGCGTGTGGACGTGAAATACACGGTGTTGCCATCGGGAGAGAACTGAGGCTTATCGTCAATGTTCCGTCCGTCGGTTACCGCGATCCATTCCGCTTGGCCGGCGGCCACGCCATGCCGCACCGGCGCGATCAGTATTTGAGCGAGCCCAGCCATTGACTGCAATCTCTTAAACACCACCCAGCGGTCATCCCAGGAAAAGAAAGGATGGTAAAGCGGTTTATCCTGGTCACTCAGGAAATCCTGCTCGGTTTTTGTCTGTAGATCGAGGGCCACAATCCGATCCTTGTTTTCGTCTGTTGGGTCGTATTTCTGCAGCAGAACCACAGAACCGTCAGATGAAAACCCACGCGGCGTGCAACGCTCACAGACTTGCTCCGGCTCCCCTTCCATCGCCGCAGTCATGAATCCGGCCGGCAAAGGGGACTCCGTGGCGTCAGGCCATCTACCTGCTTTGCCGTCGCGTTTGAAGATCACCCGTGATCCGTCAGGAGAAATGGAAGTTTCTCCGTTGCCCACCAGACCCATCTCCCGCCGGCCCTTCTCGTCCAGGATGTGATCTGTGCCAGTGCTTAGATCTCTCAGCAAAATGGTGTTGGGCTTGCCCGGGTTGTACGTGTCGTAGGCCATCCACTTTCCATCCCGAGAGAGCGACGGAGAGGTGTAGCTCCCGCCTTCGGGGAGCTCTAACTGGAAGGTCGGACCCAGTTTCTGGCCCCGGTCGCCGATCGAGATCTGAGAGATCGATGTGCTGGAGTTCCAGATTGTATAGGCAAGCTTACCGTCCTGGGACACCGAGCCGCCCGGGGCGAGCCTGCCATTGCCGGAAGAGAGCAGTTCCGGATTCTCATCGATGACACCTCCCGGAGAGATTCCGATGCGCCAAAGCTTCCAGTTTTCGAGGTCCGCGGTAGAGTAGATGATCCATTCGTGGCCTTCCGCGGTCCGAACCCACGCGCGCGCGGATTCCCCAGGCAAGTAGTTTTGCGCCACCCCCGGGAGGTTGGCGGGCGTGGCATGGCCAGGAGCCAGCGGCACAATCCACCAACTGGGCGACTCGTTTTGCCGGCTACCCGGCACCCCATAGAGCAAGACTTCCTTTCCGTTGGGAGCCCAGATAGGCAGGCCATCTACGCGAAAGTCCTGACTCAGCAGTAAGACGGTGGGCTGGCCGCCAGTCACGGGCACCGTGAATAATTTCAGGTCTTGCCAATAAAGGATGCTGTTGCCGCCAGGTGAGAACTGCGGCGCCTGGGCATCGCTGGTGCTGACGACAAGTCTAGGTTCGCCAGGTAGAGTGGAGGCGATGTAGATTCCGCCTCCTTTTCTTTCCGAATAGAAGGCGATGCTGGCGCCATCGGGCGAAAAATCAGGCGTTCTTTCTGCGTCGGGACCCGCGGTCACTTGAATGGCTTCGCCCCCCGCGGTCTGTTGCACCCAGATGTGCTGTTGGCCACTACCAACGTTCGAAGAATAGGCAAGCAGCTTTCCATCTCGCGAAAGTGTGGGATCCCACCCAAAGGACTTGATAAGCCTGGCTTCCTGCAAGACGTGCTTCGTGGGCTGCCTCAACCACGCGACGGTCGCGATGCCAATAGCGGCGAGCACAACCGCGACCGTCAGCGCGGCGATGAGGGCGGCCCGGGATGGTAATTTATCGGATCTCGGCTGTGCTGGGATTTCAACCGAGACTGTACTTGCGGGGGCAGCCGGGGCAGGTGCTTCTGTTTGAGGGGCCGCCACCACAGGCGCGATAAATCGGTATCCCCGCCGCGGGACCGTTTCCACATATTGGGGCGTGCCGGCATTATCGTTCAATGCCTCTCGCACCCGATTCACCGCTTTATTCAGGGACTGATCGAAGTCGACGAACGTATTGCCCCAGATCTGCTCTTGCAGTTGCTCGCGGGTGATGACCTCACCGGGCCGCTCGGCAAGCATCGCCAAAACCCGGAAAGGCTGCTCCTGAAGCCGGATCGGCACGCCATGTTTGCGCAACTCCATAGCGTCGCGGTCCAGTTCATACACTCCGAAGCGGATCTTGCCAGACATCCGAGCACACCCTTGCAGCCTAATCTAACTCAAATCCAGTTCGGCTGGTCCCAAGGGAGATTATGCGGAATTAAAAAATTGTCACTTTATGAGACTGTTTTCCGCTTAAAGAGTTGAGGCAGTAGAAGGCAGACACCTTCAAGAATGGAGACAGGGATCATGAAAAACAATCGATTCGATTCTCTTCTCGGCTCAGCTTGGCGACGTTTTTACACTCCATCGGGTGAGAGAGGAGGGTCCATGACAGCCTTGGAGATCATTCTTGCGCTTTTGGTCGCTGTTCTTTTCTGCGGTTGTGGAGGAGCACCAGGACGAGCACCAGGAAGTTCAGCGTCGGCACCTTCTACTGCGCCCCAGGCCCCGGCCGCACTCGGGAATTGGCAATTCACCGCAACTTCCACTGCCCCAGGAAAGGCTCCCCTTACGTTTGCCGGCAGTATCGGCCAGGCCGGCGCTACGATCAGCGGCGCACTCCATGTCGAGGGTTCAAATTGCTTCGACCCATTAACCACTTTGAGCTTGACGGGTACTGTAACTGCAGACAGTACATCTCTGACCTCCGCGGCCATAGATGGCCAAGTCGTCACGTTCACCGGGAATTTCGATGACTTCAACTACAACGGGACATACAGAATCAACGGTGGATGTGCCGCCGGCCAGCAGGGAAGTCTCACCGGCATCAACGTTTGGAATATCGGTAACGACTTGAGCGGTACCTTCACCAATTCCGCGCAAAAGACGTTCACCGTAGTGGGCAAAATCGCTCAAAGTACCAGCGCAAGCCCCGCGGGCAGCTTTGGAATCACCGGAACTTCCACTTTCGACACGCCCTGCTTCAGCGCTGGAACCATCCAGCCAGGAACATTCCCCTCCGGCAGTTTCATTCTCGGCAGGTCTGTGGCCCTGGAAGTTGAGACCAGCAATGGCATCCTCACTTTTCTCGGGACCCTGAGCCAGTCTGGAAGTGGTCAGATGAGTGGGAACTACACCGTCTCCGGTGGCGGCTGTGACGATAGCGGCACCGCAGTCCTGCAGGTTGCGGGTGAATGGGATTATTGAGGTGAGTTCCAATCCGGACAAGGAGATAAAGGGAGAGCATACCTATTGCGGCAATTTTGGGGGATAGGTATCGTCCCATCTGTCCCGGCCAAGCCCAACGATCAACCCTGTAACATGTCTGCTGATCCGACGCACATCAGATCCTCCGCGACGCACTCATTCGTAGCGTAACGCCTCTAGTGGGTCGACCTTTGCCGCTCGTCGCACTGGCGCCCAGCATGCGAGCAGCGCCACTCCGGCGAATAACGCGCCCACGACAATCAACGTCATCGGATCGTTAGGCTTCACCTCAAACAGAAAAGTCCTCAGCACTCTGGACAAAACAATCGCCAGCACCACACCCGCGAATACTCCGCTGGCGATCAGACGAAATCCTTCGCCGAAGATGAGGTTCCGAATGTCCTTTTGCTGAGCACCCACCGCCAGGCGAATCCCCAGCTCACGGCGTCTCGAGGCCACCGACAGCGCAAGCACGCCGTAGATTCCCACCAGCGTCAGCATGCTCCCCACAACCGCAAAGCCGACCAGCAACTGCATCGCGAACGTTCGCGAGGCCAGAGAATCGTCGCGAATCTGTGCCAGGGTCCTCGGGTTTTCGATGGCGGCGGTAGGATCCACTTCGCGCAGTTCCCGTTGCACCGCAACCATAACCGTCCGTGGGTCCGCCTGCGTGCGAATCACCAGGTGTTTCGAGAATGCGGTCGCCTGCCACAACGACAAATAAATCTCCGGGGACGCCGCTTGCGTCAAATCATCGGTTCGGCCATTGGAGACCTCGCCGACGATTTCCATACCCGGCTTGTCGCGGCCGTTCAGCCAGATCTTCCGCCCAATTGCATTGCCCTGAGGAAAGTAGCGATCCGCAAATGCCTGGTTGACGATCGCTACATTTGCCGTCTTGCCTTCATCGCTCGAACGAAACCCCCGTCCCCCGAGCATGGGCAGGCCCATCAGCTTGAAATAGTCCTCGGTGATAGCGCGAAGCGGCAGCGCCGTCTTGTCGCTCTCCTTGACCGCCGGAGGCTGCCCTTCGATTTCCATAGTCGCCGGCCAATTGTTTCCGGTCAGCGGCACTCCCCACGCGAATGCCGCGTATTGCACGCCGGGAATGGCCTGGACACGTTGCAAGGCCTGCTTGTGAAAATTGGTCCACTCCGCGAAACTCCGAACCTCCGTAACACTCATGGTTAAGATGTGGCTTGTGTTGTAGCCCGAGGGAACTCTGGCAATATTGACCATCGTGCGAATCAGCAAACCGGCCCCGACCAGCAGCGCTAGCGTTAGGGCCGTTTGGGTGATGGTAACGCCGCGTAGAAGGCGACGTTCCCCGAGTCCCGCCGTTCCTTTCGGGCCCGCATCCTTCAGCACCTCCATCGGATCCAGCCGAAACGCCCGCAACGCCGGAAAAACAGCCGCCAACATCGACGCCAGCACGGCCGCACCCAACCCCCATGCCAGCAACGCCCATCCGGCCGTCACATTATCGAGGCGCGGAATTGCATGTCCCGCAATCAGCTTGAACAGCTTTACGATGCCAACCGCCAGCCCCACGCCGAAGACCCCATCCAGAAGCGCCAGTAACAGACTTTCGATGGAAACCTGGCGCAAAAGAGCGATGCGTCCCATACCCATCGCGCTGCGCACGGCATACTCCTGCTGGCGTTGCAGCCCGCGCACCAAAAGCAAAGCCGCAGCGTTGCCGCAACCAATCAGCAGCACGAGCGCGGCCGCACCCAGCAGCGGGAACAAAATGCCCCGGCCGTCTTGATTCATTTCGTCTGTCAGCGATTGCACTTGCGGCCGGAAACCTTCAAATTGTTTCTCCGCTTGTGCCTCCCGCGCCGTCAGCACCGCGAGCTCGCCTTGCCCTTGCTGAGGCGTGACGCCATCCTTCAGTCGCGCCACCACATTCCAATCCGGATCCTTCATATTTTTCGGGTCGGGCTCGGCAGGACTCCAGAAATCCACCAGCGCGTTCACGTTGTAATTCGGCTCTTTTGCGGCTCCCGGCGAAGGCAGAAAGCGCACTCCCGGGGGAATCACGCCGATGACCGTCGGCGGCACGTCCCACCGGCTGATACGAACCGTTTTGCCTATGATTTGCGGATCTCCGTTGAACGTCCGCTGCCAGAACTCGTACCCCAGAAGAATTACCTTTACTGGTCCCTGACCGAAGTCTTGCTCAGCAAAGCCGCGCCCTATCATGGGGCGCAATCCCATCATCTGCAGATAATCCTTGGTCACTGCCATACCCTGGATCGATTGACTCCCGTCATTGCGGATCAGGAAATTGAACTGCCAATCATAGCCGGCAATTCCCACAAACGATTTCGCTTCTTTCTGCCATGCCAACCATTGTTGGGAGGGCCAGCCGCGCGGGTTTTCCTCTTTTTGCCCGTCCGTCCGTGCTCGCTGCACAAGCACCAACTGCTGCGGCTTCTTGTAGGGCGGCGGCGTCAGCAGCACGCCCTGAATCAAACTGAACACCGCGGAAGTCACGCCGATCCCCAGCGCCAGGGTGAGGACCGCGATCAGGCTAAAGCCGGGTTGTTTCAAAAGCATCCGAATGGCAAATCGCAGGTCTCGTTTCATTTTTCCCTCACCTCGTTGTGTGAATCACAATTTCAGGATGCCCTATACCTGAAACGTTCCCGACCCTATGTTGGTTCCCACCATCCTACCGGCTGCTATCGGAAAGATAACGTTCCGTCACCCCGCATTTCCAGAGTCGTTACTCTTGGGAGATAAAGGAGGAGCATACCTATTGCAGCAATTTTTGGGGATAGGTTTGTGGCCCCTAATCTCCCCGCCGGAGAATTGAGGGCCAGGACGGTCAACCTTCAGGCGCGGAACGGCATGTCTAAATGCAGCTGTAATCCTGCTACCTACTTCCGCCGTTGGGCAACGCGAATGCGATATAAGACCTGTGCACCGGCTGCCCAGTTGGCTCCTCGGGTCCGTCCCTTGGTATGTCTGTCTCCTTCGCAGAGGCTGCACAAACAACAATGTATTCGCGCCCGTCCGCCTCGTAAACCGCCGGCACGCCTTCTGAGGCCGCAGGAAGATCCGCTTCCCAGACCGCCTTGCCGGTTTCCTCGTCATAGGCGCGGAGCTTGCCTTCATCTTTCGTCGCGATAAAGACCAAACCACCCGCGGTAACGACCGGTCCGTTGCGCGACATCATGATGCCCGTGTCTTTGAGATTTTCGGACGCGCCTTGAGGAGCGTTCCCCAGCGGTATCTGCCACTTGATCACTCCCTGATTCAGATCGTATGCGGTCATTGTGGTCCAGGGCGGGCTGATGATCGAAGGCTGCAATCCGTACGCCGACCAGTAACGAACCGGGGCCGGTCCGGCGTCAGTTGCTGCAGGGGAGGATCCGCCGTTCGACGGAATTGGCCCCGGCGCACTCGCGGGATTGCCAAGATACGACAGGAGATTGTTGAGCAGTCGGTCGGTGAGGTCGGGAAAGCCGGGCATATCTTGGAGCCCATAATTCACCACACTTTTGATCGTATCTCCACCAAAGGTCGAAGGTGCATTCACCAGCGATGGAATGGCGGGAGGCGCGCCTGCTCTGTCCGGGCCGTGGCATCGTTCGCAGTAGAAATGGTACACAGCCTTGCCTTGCATGGCCGGGGTCGCGCGCCTAGGAATCTCCCATAGCGAGGACGGCTCCCGCTGCTCATTTTTGAGTATGGCCGGAATATCCATGGACACCACGTACATCGTCCCCTTTGCGGGGTTCGCCGCCGTCATGCCCCAATTGGTCCCCCCATGATTGCCGGGCATTTCGATCGTGTCGGTCAACCCGGGAGGCGTGAAAAGCCCTTCATTCACCGCCTGCTCTACCACCTTATGCCACCGGGCTCGATCCGCCGGTTTCAAAATATAGGGGTCCAGGTCGGCTACCGTAAATGCCTGGCGTGCGAAAGGTGGCGGCTTCACAGGGAAAGGTTGTGTGGCAGAAGCCTCCTCCCCCGGCATCTTAGACTTGGGCACAGCACGTTCCTCAATCGGCCAAATTGGCTTGCCGGTTGCTCGGTTGAAAACGTAAAGAAACCCCTGCTTCGAGGCCTGCGCCACGATGGCGACATCCTCATCGTCGTGGCGCACGGTCAACAACTGTGGCGCGGCCATCGCGTCGTAGTCCCATAAGTCATGGTGGATAAGCTGGTAGTACCAGATCAACTTCCCATTGCGGGCGTTGAGCGCAAGCAGGGAATCAGCGAACAGGTTATTACCCTTGCGGTCGGCGCCGTAAAAGTCATAAACCGGAGCGCCCGTGGGTATGTAGACGATTCCCGTCTTTTCATCCAGGCTCATTTCTCCCCAGCAGTTCACGCCACCGGCGTATTTCCAGGCATCTTTGGGCCACGTGTCATAGCCAAACTCACCAGGATGCGGGATGGTGTGGAAGATCCAGACCATCTGTCCGGTGCGCACATCGTAGGCCCGGATATCGCCCGGAGGAGACCCATAGTCCTCTCCCGTGGACGAACCCAAAATGATCAGATCGCCAAAGACAATGCCGGGGGTGCCGGATTGGATCTGATGCATGGTTTGCGGATCACGCCCGAGCCCTTGCTTCAGATCGACCAACCCGCCGGCGCCGAAGGATGTGATTAGCTGTCCGTTGCCCGCATCGACCGCTTCCAATTTGTTATTAAAGGCGATGAGAAGCCGGCGATCGGAGCCGTCCTCGCTCTGCCAGAAGTTGATGCCACGATGAGTTTCCAATCGCGAGCCCAGGTTGTTGGAGTGATAGACCCATACCTCCTTTCCCGTCGCGGCGTCGAGCGCAACCAGCGAAGAGTTTTTTGCCAGCACATACATAGTCTTGCCGACGATGATTGGGTTGAACTCATACGGTCGTTCGTTTCCGCTGTCGTAGGACCAGGCGACCTGCAGTTTGTCTACGTTGGAACGGTCGATCTGCCGCAACGCAGAGAAATGAGAAGCGTCCGCGCTACCCAGATATGTGCTCCAGGCGGTATGGGGCCCCGGGCTTTGTTTGGCGCTTTGCTTCGGGCTAGCCCATACCGCCACGCACAACAGCAAAAGCGTGGGCCCGGCAATCTCACAAAACCGCAGCACAACGTAACCGCGCCTGGCGAAGAGCATGCAACCTTTCTCCCGAGTCCTAGGTCCTTGACCGCTGCTGAAAGACGAATGTGCCCTTTCGTGCGCTGGTCACAATCTCAATCCTGCCATCCCGGTTAATGTCTTTGCCGACGATCTGGGTGCCGACACCCGATGCGTTATGGATCATGCTGGGAATCCACTCTACCCCACCCCCGGATTTGCGCACAGGTTTAAACCTGTAGAGCACCGGCGGATCATCCACATCGTTTTCATCGTAGACGTGACCATGCGACCACCACCGCTTTCCGGTGACGATCACAGGAACTCCGTCACCATCCAGATCTGCGAGGGCAAGGGCGTGCAATTCAGTGAAGGCTACAGATTTGTCTGTCTCCTCCCACTCCTGGCGGTCCGCCAGCGGTGTCAATGGATCACCCATGATAAGGTGGCGCTTCCATGAGACAGTTCCTTGCCCATCTCTTTGCTGTTCGAACCATGCCAGTCCTGGGCCGTGCGCATTGAGACTGGTGATGACATCGGGAACTCCATCGCCATTGACGTCGTAGACAAAAATATCTGCGCCGCCGCGTAGGCCAGGCTCTCCTTCGGTTGCCCCAAAAAGGACCGGGTGAAACGTCCAAAGCCCGCTCGTTCCGGTGGGTGGCTGTTCCCACCAGCCGCTGGCCGCGATGATATCCAGGCGCCCGTCACCGTTGATATCGCCCACACCCAGCCCGTGCGGCCCCCGCGGCGCCTTTTCCGAAATCGCGTAAAACCGCCACGGCTTCGTCGCATCGGAACCATCCGGTTTCGCGTAGCCTATCTGGCCGCCCTGCGCCATGATCAGTTCGGGGCGGCCGTCTCCATCGATGTCCACCAACTGCGTCGTCTCGCAGGTAACGGAGGGAGCGACATTGTAGTTATCCCAGTGGCGAAACTCACCCCGGGGATTCACGAAGAGTTGCGCGGAGAAATTGGGCTTTGGACCGAAGCCCATGATCATCAAAACGTCGGGCCACCCATCGCCGGTGAAGTCATGGACATAACTCAGAAAGCAGTTTGAGTAGTTGCCGTGATCTCCGGTCCCCCCAATATTGATGGAGGTGGGTGGATAAAGTTCCCGGGCTGTCGTGTAATCCGGTCCTATGTAGTAAAAGGGGCCGCTCACCACCTCGTCGTATCCATCGTGGTTCAGGTCTCCGGCGGCGACCCCTTCGGCATAGAAGATATCCGTTAGTTGCCGGAATCCAGTGGTTTCTGTCGCTAATCCAGCGGTTCTCTGCGTAAGGTCGAAGATGGACAGCTCCTTGAAGCGCGGCATCCTTACTACCGGAGACATACAGCGCCAGCGTGCCGAACTGGCTTCGTGCATCGAGGCCGGCCGCAACACCTGTCGTATCCCACGGACAGGCGGGTCCGCGCAAGCTAATCTCCACCTGCTGCCATTCGTGAACCGGCTTGCTGATATGGATCGACGGTCTCAATGGCCAGCCGCTCTTGGTGCCTCTCGCGTCGTTGATGCCGGAGCAGGGTATGGGCGCGCACATCCCGGCAGAAAGCTCGTCGCCGCCTGACGAAACCCCGGGGGGAGCGGGAATTATCGTACGGTCACGCTGCTTTCCTTTTGCATCGAGCGTGAGCACAAACATCTCTCCCGCATGAGCGCCGATGAGCGGTACGTAGATTCCCATCGTCTGGTCGCCGCGATCCGCCGGGTGCGCATAGCGGGACCAGGTGACTGGAGCATTCCGCAGGAGCACACCGGCCTCGCCGGTGCTGGACCGGAAAGCGAACCTAAGCACAAAATCCTCGAAGCCGCGGTCCAATTCCAGCCATCCACCCTCAGCAGCGTCACACGATCCGAGCAGCTCTCCATTTTCTACTTGCCACCGCGCAGGACCTAGAACGTGCCAACCCTTAAGGCTCGTCCCGTCGAAGAGTGGCAGGTGCGTGGCACTGGCCGTCCTACCGCGGTTGGCCGGCCCGACACTGCCGTCTGACGAAGAAGAACCTTCCTGCACCTTTGCAGCCGATTTCCAAAATGGAAACCACGCGCCGGCAGTGGAAGCAAGTTCAAGGAATTGCCTCCGGTTTGTTTTCATGGGTTGGGTCCCCCCGAGTCATTTGCAAAGCGGTAATCCGCTGGAGTACTCGTTGCGGAATCTTATCAGGACCTAACGGCTGACTTGAGTCATGCAAAAACATTGTGGGATGGTTCCAGAGGCGGAGTTCTGTATATCTATATAAAGGATCGTAACGGATCGGCTATTACAGCCGGACGCGATACGCTTCAGGAGTTTCGATTACAAACGGTGTTTTGCCGGCGAGGACCAGCAGGTCGCGATCACCGCTGACCAGGCGCTCAGCCTTGCCGCTCTCTGCCAGATCAAGAAACGGCTGATCCTTAGCGTCCCTACACAGGATCTTGCACTTCCTTGTAGGGGTAATCACCTCGCAAAAAGGGAGATAATCCGCCAGCAATTCTCTACGGTCGTCGATGGAGAGTAGAAATTTGGGATATGCAAGAACACGCGTCAGCTCTGTGGCAGTAATAGTCGAGATCAACGGTACGCAGGCACCCCCATGCCAATGCGAGCGAAGCCAGGCCAATCGGCCATCCGCAAAGACCAGCGCCGAGACCACCGTCGCCGTATCAAAGACTACCCGCGACCTCACGCCTTTTTGCGCGCCCACGCCACCGCAGCTTTGACGTCCTCATCCTCAATCCGAAGCTCTGCCAGGCGGACGCGTACCTCCTCGGCGCGGCTCTTTTTGAGTGGTCGCAGGATGATGCAGGTACCGTCGGTGCTTACCTCGAAATACTCCACGCCGGTAAAACGGTCGACCACTTTTTTGGGCAGGGTAATCTGATTCTTGGTAGTTTTTTTAGCAAGCATGGAAACCCTCTTTCAAGGAAACAAGGAAATCTTACACCCTTGGGGACGAATTGTGATGAGTAGTCGCCCTCTCGTTGTTTCTACCTAGGGGTTACGAAAGAGATAAGTGAGGTGCCAGATCCTTCAGGGGACAGACTGGGAGTGCACCCCTGTGTTGAGACACGCTGGGTTCTGCGGAAAACACGAAAGTTGCAAAAAATATCCCTCAGTGGGCTAGAGCCCGGAATATTTTCAAGCAGTTACGGCACGACTAAAGTCGTGCCCAGCCCCGGACTTTAGTCCGGGGGAGCGGGTTTTCAAACCCGCGAGAACGCTCCGGTATATAACTTCAGGGCTTTAGCCCTGGTGGCGGGGCGTCCAATTCCATCCTCATTGACGCCGATGACCAGGCAAACTGCTCCGGTGTCTTGCTCAAGCCCGCTCCCCCGGACTGAAGTCCGGGGCTCCCAAATGTAAGTGTGGTGGTGTTTGTAATCCTCTGCGTCGCGAATGCGGTGATTCACGAAACTTGCTTGCCATATTTCCAAAGCGAAATGAATTTCCCGTTTCGCGCTATAGGAGAAACCACCCTTGATAAACTACAGTGCCTTTTCCAGTGGTATTTCCGCTGCAGGGGTCAGCAGCAGATGGAAGTGATTGGGCATGATCACAAATTCAATGCAGGAGAAACCGCCTCTTTTGGCGATTCTCCGCAAGAACATCCACCAGCAGCTGAGCCATGCGATCGGATTGGAGAAGCGCGCGGCGTCCGGCTGTCGTCGAGGTCACGAAAAAAGTACGGGTTGATTGGGCAGCTTGAGGCATTCTCACCAGGGCTAAAGCCCGGTCATTGCAAGACAAAGCGCTTTCGCGGGTTTGAAAACCCGCTTTCCCGGACTGAAGTCCGGGGCTGGCACCACGTGCCCGTTCCGCAGATTTGGATCGATTCACCCTTTCTGAAATGTAGAAACTCCAGCGGCACGACTAAAGTCGTGCCCTGATACAACAAAACCGAGTTTTTCCGGAGCCTGCCAGGGTAATGACGAGTCCCGCGCACAGTTCTTGGAGACAAGTAAGATCGCTCTAAATCTGGCACCATGGGCTTCTGGCAGGACGGCCCTTTGCGGGGACAACAGACGGAAGCGGCACTCAAAAATAAAGTCCTTTCCATGCCGCGAACATTGCGATTTGCGGCCAGTAGGATGGACTCCCAAGGGCAGTACCACTTCCGCCTGTCAACCTAATGGGCCTGGGCCAGGGACGGTCGCACGCAATTGCCGGTGGAGAGGGCCGGGGGCGCACCGGGTTCCAGGTGCAGCAAAGGGGTCTTGCCGGCCAGGTTGCGTAGGTACCCGTCGGTGAAGACGGTGGCACAGGCACGGGAAAGATGGGAACCTTCCGGCAGAGTAAGATTCTGCACCGCGGGAAGATCGTCGATGTGAACGCCGTTGCTGTGGGTGTAGGCGAGAATTGCGTCCCAGGCCTTGGCTCGGGGCACGTGTTTATCTTCTATGACGCGTAAATCGGGCGCGGAGGGTGGGCGCACGAAAACCACATCGCCCCCGCGAGCACGGATCTTGTCAACAGCGACTTTTGTTCTGATGAGGATTGCATTGATGGTTTGGCCGTCGAGCGGCTGGGACGGAAAGAAGTGAAGCCAGACATTGTGCATATGTTCGCTCAGGCGTCGATCGTGTTCGAGTCTGCGCCAGAGCCAGGTCTGCCCGTCGGCGCCCGTTTCCTGGGCCTTCCAAATGGCATTACGCCGATCGCTCGCGCCAGGCCTCCAATTGTGGTCGAGGCGGAAGACCAGGGTGCTGAGTTCATAGTCGTCGTCGAGCATAGCCAGGCCATGAGAAAGCACGCGCTGGATGAGGAAAGATGCGCGTTTGGAGGGCGATTCCCAGCGGCTCAACTCCAGCGCCTTTTGCGGCCGCACCCCCGCCAATTGCAGATCGAAGTACGCAGTTTCGGCCATGCCCACGATGGCCAGGCCCTTGAAGTGAGGATCGGCGGCGATGTCCTCCAGGATCGGCAATCCGCTGCCGCCGGCAATCGCCAGCTGCAGCGGACGAACCCCGATGAGTTGCGTGGCGCGATCGAGGTCGCTGTCGAACAAGATGCGCGAGTCGCCGATGATGACCACGGGCACGTTGCGCTTATCCACCTGCTTTCGCAATTCCGCCCAGCGGTCATAACTCTCGCCAAGATCGCCGGGGACGAGCTCGAGCGTGCGCATCTTCCACTCCCAGAGGGAGGTGAGCAGCAGGACCAGGACCATGACGGCGAGCGCCATGACGCGCCATGGCTGGTGCGGGATATCGCGCTCGGGGACTGGCTGCGCCATGCCTGGACGGTCAGCTGCGGTAAGCCGCAGGCCGGAGGGCAGGGCGTGCTGTGTGTCGTGGACGATTTCCTCAGAACTGGAAATAGATGAAGCCATTGCTCTCTCCGTGTTGAATTACGACTGCGAAGGCCATGATGGTCCACAAGGCGGTGAGCGCTGCGGGGTGCGCGCGCGCGATGGCCGCCTCCAACGTTTGGCTGCGCATGGAGCAGTGCGCCAGCAACAGGCCGCCGATGATGACTGTGGTGGTGAGAAGGTAGACCCCGGCCAGCATGGGTTGGGTGTGGGCGTTTCTGCCCAACATACCGCCGAGAATCAGCATGGCCTGGTGAAAGGTCTTCGCTCGAAAGAAGACCCAGGCGACGTTGACAAGGAGGAAGGTGAGCAGCCCGAGAGCCGCAGCTGCGGCGCGTCCCGGGCGATAGCCGGAGAACTGCTTGCGCAGCATTCTCTCGATGGCGAGATAGAGGCCGTGCAGGCCTCCCCAGACGACGAAGGTCCAACTGGCGCCATGCCAGAGGCCGCCGATGAGCATGGTGGCCATCAGGGAGCAATAGGTGCGCACGTTTCCGTGGCGGTTGCCGCCGAGGGGGATGTAGACATAGTCGCGCAGCCAGGCGGAGAGTGTGATGTGCCAGCGGCGCCAGAAGTCGGTGAAGCCGACGGCCGCGTAGGGAAAGCGGAAATTGTCAGAGAGAGCAAACCCCAGGCACAGGGCGGCCCCGATGGCGGCGATGGAGTAGCCGGCAAAGTCGCAGAAGATTTGTCCGCTGAAGGCCAGGGTTGCGACCCAGGAATCGATAAAGCCGGGCATGGCTTTGCCGTCGTAGATCTGTTCTACAACCGGGCCAAGGAAGCCGTCGGCCAGCACTGCTTTCTCAAATAGGCCCAGGGTCATCAGGGCTAAGCCGAAACGCAGCTGGTCGGGAGTGGCTTTGTGGGGGACTTCAAATTGCGGGACCAATTCGGTGGGGCGCATGATGGGTCCGGCGACCAGGTGTGGAAAGAAAGTAACAAAGAGGGCGTAGTCCAGGAAGCTGCGGGCTGGGGTTGCGCGGCGCAGATAAATGTCCAGGGTGTAGGACATGGTGGCGAAGGTGTAGAACGAGATGCCGATGGGCAGGACGATGCTCGACTGCGGCGGCGCGTAGTGGAAGCCCGCGAGCGATGCCAGGTGGGCGAAGTTCTCTATGAGGAAGTGGCCGTATTTGAAGTAGCAGAGTAGGCCGAGGCTGACGACGACGGAGAGGAGCATCCAGGCGCGGCGCTTCCATGGCTCGTCTGCCTGGGCGAGCCCGCGTGCGGCGAACCAGTCAACCACCGTGGACAGCCAGAGAAGGATGACAAAGGGCGGATTCCAGGCTGCGTAGAAGATGTAGCTGGCGATGAGGAGGTTGATCTTCTTCACTCGCCAGGGAAAGGGCATGGCGTGGAGGAAGAGAACGATGGCGAAGAAGACGGCGAAGATTAAGGAATTAAAGATCATGGGGGTTCCCCCGGATGCTCCGTCCGATGGGTGCGGAATAGCCCAACCAGGCTGCGGAGGATTCTCCGTTGCGCAGTTCAATGAGTTCGAAGGAGCGTGGAGTGCCTTTGTCGGGCGGGTGTTCTAACTCGTTCAGCGCGCTCGATGGGTGAGAGTCCGCGCGCAGGTTGTCCGCTGTGCGCGCGATGTCATGGCGCTGGGCATACTTTCACCGTCGTCCACAGTCCGTTGTTGTTTTTCAAAATGAAGCTTGTCCTCTCGTGCAGGTTGTCGCTTGCAAGCGTTAACTGATAGAACACGGAGGGTGGAGGGTTTATTCCAGATACATGTATCGGGGAGGATCGAACGTGTCGGCCCACGGCGAAGCGTTCGAGGGTAATGCAATCAATACGCGACTATGACACCAGCTTCCGAGCAGACAGTCGCTGTATTATTACCCAACGTAAGGCTGGTACTCTCTCTGGTGATTGGCCTATGCAGCGAAGAGATTTTCTGAAGTCCGCACCGCTTGCCATTGTGATGCCGCAGTTAACCTCCCTGATGCCGCAGTTGCGCTCTCCGGTCCGGCTCAAAATCACCGACATCCGGATCGTTAATCTGAAGGTCGTTCGCGAAACCGGCAAGATGGAAGCGGCGTGGAATCCAGGAACCGTGACCACGCAGCGGATCGGCGGCGGATCAGTCACCGAGATTCAAACCGATCAGGGACTTTCGGGCATCGGGCCGGGGATGGACCCCGCCTGGTTGGAGGCGGGAAAGTCCCAGCTCATCGGTAAGGACCCGTTCAGTGTCGAGCAGCTGGCCGGCCCGCTCCGGTATTACGTGGGTGGAAGCCCGCGCACTGTTTCGGCTCTGGAGATTGCGCTGTGGGACCTTATCGGCAAAATCAGCGGCCAGCCTCTCTACAAAATCTGGGGCGCGGCTAAGGATCGGGTACCGGCCTACGCCAGCATGATCCAGCTTTCGACTCCGGAGGAAAGGGTCCGCATGGCGGTCCAGCTCAAAGCGCAAGGTTGGAAGGCGATCAAGCTTCGGGCGCATTATGCGACATTGAAGGAAGACGTGCAACTGGTGGAAGCGGTGCGCAAAGCGGTGGGCGACGACATGGAGATCATGGTGGACGCCAACCAGGCACAGTCCCTTGGCACGTGGCAGCCGGGCGTGATGTGGGATTTTCGCCGGGCGCTCGAGACCGCGCGGGAACTCGAGCGTTTGGACTGCCTCTGGCTGGAAGAACCGCGGCTGCGCTACGGGTTCGACGAACTGGCCGAGTTGAGCCGCCTGGTGGGCATTCCCATCGCTGGGGGAGAGAACAATCGCGGCGTACACGAATACCGGTGGATACTCGAACAGAAGGTTTACAGCATCGTGCAACCCGACATTATGGTGGCCGACGGCGTCACGGGCTTTCGTGAGATCGCGGCTCTGACCCAGGCACACCACAAAAGATTGATACCCCATCACGGCGGAGGTAATCTCGGCACCATCGCCCAGCTCCACGCCATCGCCTCCTGGCCGAACTCGCCATGGATCGAGATCCTGCACGACCCGCCCATCGCTGCGTATACCAATGGGTTCGCCATTATGGAGAACCCGCCACTGGTGGACAAGGAAGGCTATCTTAACTTGCCGCAAGGTCCCGGTTTGGGCGTGGAGATCAACAAAGATTTGATCGCCGCGTAGACGCGATTTCATCCTCGAGGAAGGACACTGTGAAAATCCGCGGGTGCTCCAATTCCGCTTCTCAGTCCCGTCTGGTCACGAATTCCCGTCTTGGTCACGGATTCCCGTCTGGTCACGAATTCCAAATTTGCTGCATCAGAACCCCGTGTAGAATTTCTCAAAAGCCGTGGGGAATAGGTATTATGTCCCCTTGAGGGCTCATGTACCCGTGAAGGTCACGTAAAGGCCCATGTCCCCGTTAAGGCCCCGGTCCCGGTCAAGACCCCGTAAAAGCTTCCGTAAAGGCCTAAAGTGTAAAGCGATTCAACCTGATACGCCCAGGGCTCCTGCTCCAGACAAATTCTTCATGCTGCGGAGCAACCAACTTCAAGTCATATTGCCCTAAGACAAGATGGGCCGCCGCTAACGCAACATCAAACACGCGATATCGGAGACGATCTAATGTGGAAAGAAACCGCCGTTCCTGAACCACCCCCGACCAACGCCCCGGCCACCACCGCGAAACCGGTCACTGAAGACGAATTGCGCTCTATATTGGAGAGGTTGGAGGCAACCCGGGAGATTTTCCGCCAGAACCGGGAATTGCGGGGCGTTTTGTCCCGCCGCGAATCCGAGACCCAGGCCTTGCGAACCCGCAATGCGGAGTTGGAAGAGATCATGCGGAAATTCGCCCCGATGCTATTGAACGTGGCAACCACCATGGGATTGGCGGCAGAGAATGTAAAGTCTGTTACTCCCAGTTAAGCCTACTTCGGCGCCCAGAAGGGCTCGCCAGTCCTGATGAGCTGAACGGGGACCTCGGGCGTAAACGACTTGATCCACTGGGCCATTTCCAACATCCCCTGCTCTTCGGACACCGAGTGGCCGAGCATGATCCAGCCTTTCGGAATCCCCAGCGTCGTGGCATCCAGGACGTACGCCGGGCTGTCGAGAAAGCCGTCGCTTTCCTGCTGCTCTCCGCTGACGACGACGTCCACGTCGGGGTTGTTGATGGACGGCGTCGCGTATCCCACGCCGAGCTGCAGGCGGCTCACTTTCGCCTTTGGGTCGCCCACGACCCTCATCGCCTTTACGCCGATTCGCTTCTGGAGCGTGGCTGCCAGGTCGCCAAGCGTCGTCTCCGGGAGGGTGAAGTGGTGCGATTGCGGGGCCGTCTCGTACTTGCTCTCGAGGCCGAGCGCCCGCGCCAAGCCCACGAAGATAAAGTCGGGCTTCTGCGCGTGCATGTGATCGTGCATGCGGAAAATGACGATGTCGTGCTCGCGCATGAAATCGACCTTGAGCTTGTAGGCCGGATCGGCGCTCACAATCGTCACGTCGTCGCGGTCGTTCCAATACGTGTCCTCGTGCGGGACGATCATGTTGCAGCCTGCCTCGGCGGCGCGCCGGATGACGTCGTAGGAGCAGAACATGGTGGTCGCAATCCCTTTGACGACGGTGTCGGGACCGCCGAACTTGAAGGTATCGCGGAACGTCGCCTCCCGCCACGGGAAACCGAGATTCGCCTTGATGCGGGTGACGACTTCCCCTGCGGATATCACATGGGCCTCCAGTACGGATCGCCGACGGGAACCCACATCGATGCGACCTCGGGAACGATCGTCTTCAACCATTGCGCGCAGACTTGCATTCCGGGATCTTCCGAGACGATCCGGCCGACGAGGATCAGCGCCTTCTTCCCGCCGAGCGTAACTGTGTCGCGCACGTACTCGACGGACTCCCACTCGCGCACCTCGCCGGCGACGATCGCGTCCGCGCCGGGAAGCGTCTCGAGGGATGCCTGGATCGGCGTCGAGCCCGGAAGGAAGGCAACCTTCCGCAGGCGCAACTGCGGATCGCCCACTATGCGCATGCCACCGCGGGATTTCAGCGACTTCTTCACGTGCGCCACGAGCGCGTCGAGCGATGTCTCCGGGATGGAGAGGTGCCCTGGATCACCGGCGCCGGCGAACTTCGACCAGCCAAGCACGTTGACGAGCCCCTGCGCGAACGGATCGGGCCTACGCAGGCGCCAATGGCCGGAAAACCGCCACACAACCAGGTTGTGCTTCCTGATGAAGGCCTCCTTGGCCGAGAACACTGGATCTGAAGGAGCCGGCAAAGGCGGTGTGTCGGTTGGACCGCCGCGTCCGGTGGATCCCGGCCCGAAGCCGCGTCTGACCGGAGGCGTCGGCGTGTCGGCTCTTCCGAAGAACGCCGGCTCGCAAGTGACAATCAGATTCGCACCCGTTTTCACCGCACTCCCGAGCACGTCCAACGACGCGTGCGCCGTGGTGACGATGCCAGTCACGGCGGTCGAGGGGTCGCCAGCCTTGAACGTGTCGGCTGTTTCCGACTTCCAGTCGACGCCAATGTTCTTCTTGATACGATCGACAACTTCCTGCGCGGTGACCGCACCGCCGATCGAGCGCGCCATCGGTGCGGCCGCAACGCCGGTCGCGATCAGCGCGACAAACTTACGTCGTGAGACCTGGTGCATGGGCTCCTGCTTTCACTGGCCGAGAGTCGCGGCGGTCAGGGGCTCGTTGGCAATCATCATCATACTTGCACTCCCGAGCGCTCGGTCCTCATCAGTCGGCTTGTGGGCGATGTTATACAGGTTCGAAGAGCCTCGGTTTGGGACGCGCCCGGACGCACTCCCGCAAGATCTGATCATCGTGCTGCAGAACTCTGCGCGATCGCCAGGGTGGACCTCAAAGCCATCCTTTATTGCGAGCAATCCGGGCCGCTTCAAACCGGCTGGAAGCGTGCAACTTGGAGATGGCCTCGGAGAGATAGTTACGTACTGTCCCCTCTGTCAGTCGCAGCGAACGCGCCAATTGAGCGGTAGTCTCACCGTCGCCAGCGCGGCGCAGAATCAAACGTTCTCTATCGGTGAGCGGGTCTTTTTCCGTGCTCCATATCTGCGAAGCCAGTTGGGGATCAACGATGCGCGCCCCGCGACTGACGCCCCGGACAGCGTCGGCGAGTTCTTCAGAGGGGCGGTCCTTGAGAAGATAGGCAGATGCTCCAGCTTCCAGTGCTCGCCGCAAATACCCCGGACGCGCGAAGGTCGTTAGTATCAGGACGCGGGTGTCTGGGTAAAGCTCTTTTACACGGGCTGTGAGTTCGAGTCCGCTCATCTTCGGCATCTCAATGTCTGTTACCAAAACCTCCGGCCGGTGCTTTCCGACGGCCAGAAGGGCCTGCTCCCCATCGGAAAAAGATCCGAGCACATCAATATCGGGTTCGATCGAGAGCAGCGTTGCGAGTGCGCCACGCAGCATGCTTTGGTCCTCGGCCAGCACCACGCGTATCTTTTGCGTCAAAGGGTATCCGCCTCTCCCACAATCTGTGACGCCGGTTGTGCCGGTGACTCACTCGCCAGCGGCAACGTTAGCTCAAGGCTTGTTCCTCCATTTGCCGAGCCTGTCAGCTTCACGGCCCCGGCTATGGATTGAAGCCGCTCTCGGATGCCACGCAGGCCATTGCCTTCACGAATCTGCCCGCCCAGCCCATTATCCTCAATTGTGAAATGAATAGTCCTGTCCTTTTCGAGGAGCGTCACGTGGCAGACGGTCGCGTGAGCATGGCGGACGATGTTCGTTACGGCCTCGCGCAGGGCAAGGCAAAGCACGTTGACCTGGCTGGATGAGAGATTCACCGAAGCGAGAGTCGTGGTCAGTTTTACATCCGCGGAAAGCAGGCTTCGCCGGGCGCGGCTGATCTCTGCGTCAAGTCCCTCGGCGCGGTAGCCGGACACGGCTTCCCGAACCTCGGCAAGGGCATTCCGAGCAGTCTGCTCCGCTTCCACGATCTCGTTCCGGGCGCGGTCCGAGTCATAGGACAGGAGCCGTCGGGCGAGATCGAGTTTCACCGTAATAACGGTTAAGGTATGGCCAAGCAGGTCGTGCAGATCGCGTGCGATACGCTCGCGCTCCGCTTCCTGGGACAGACGTTCGATCTCAGAATTTGCACGCGCCAAAAGAAAATTGGTTCGTGCTTGCTGGGCGAAGGCAAAGTTACTGAGCCCAAAAATCACGCAGTACAAGAGGACGCTTTCGGCTGTGGCAAAAGGGCGGCCCAGGTATCGAGTCTCCGCTACGACTCCGATCATCATCGCAGTGAGCACCAGGAACAGGGTGCGCAAACGACTGAGGGAAAGGCAAAGTATCGCGAACGGGTAGACAAAGATTACATAGGCTTCGTAGTTGAGCGGGTAATAGAGAAAGGTGATGAGAAAGAACAACACAAACGCCACCGTCTGCTGACGTCCCGTAAGCTCCCCAACGAGAAAGTAAAGAATGAGGAAAGCTGCGTAAAAACCCGCAAATTCCAACCAGACCACAAATGAGTGTCGATAAGCCGGCATGAAAAAGATATATGCGGAATAAAGCAGCGCCACCCAACGCACGATCGAACGGCCAAGGACAAACTCCCGCTTCGAGTCGATGGTGTGCGTACCCGAGGCTGCCCCGTTTCGTTCTGGTGCCTGTGACTGCCCTTCGCCCATACCTTATCATCCCACCAGACAAGGCTGTCCCGGTACTCAGAGCTGTCATACGGAACGCATGACAAGTGTCATGGTGATACCTGTCATCTCGCATCGATGACAGCTGCTACTGTTTTTTCCTGGCCGTCCAGCGCATTCTTCTCTTGCGGTCACGCGGGAGAGCGATCATGAATCTCGAATTCTTTTTTAGTGCACTGACAAATGTATGGCTCGTGGGGGAAATCCTCATCGCCCTGTTCACAACAACGCGCCAGGGCGAGGGCAAGATACAGGATCGGGGAACGCAGATCATTCTCTGGGTTGTTATCGTTGCATCGTTCAAGATCGACGACTGGATGCACAGATTTTTCCCGATCGACATGCCGGGGAGTTATGGCTGGCTGCTGCCGGTGGCCTTTGGGATTTTGATTCTCGGTTTGGGAGTTCGTGCCGTAGCCACCGTTACGCTGGGCAGAGCCTTCAGCGCGAACGTAGCCACGCGCGCCGGGCAGAGACTGCAGCGCAGCGGACTCTATAGACTCGTCCGGCACCCTTCCTATCTCGGTCTGGAACTGATTCTCCTGGCTTTTGCCCTTCACGCACGCACATGGGCCTGTTTTGCCGTTGTCCTCGTTACACCGACCTTGGCTGTGTTGTATCGCATTCATGTTGAAGAGACTGCGCTCCGCCTGGCTTTTGGAGCTAATTACGAAGACTATAGCCGTAGCACAAAGCGGCTGATTCCGGGTGTCTATTGAGCGCTTTTGCAATGAATAAGCGTTTGAGACTCCCAGCGTGGTTAATGGAGCGCCCAAAGCGCTGGGCGCATTTGCAGCTCCGCCCCTTCCCACATCTCGCGCACAGCGCGAGATACCCCGAATTTCCTGCACGCAGCAGTGGACATGACTACGTGTGCGCCTTTCTTTAAGGAAAGGCGCATGAAGTGCGCGGAACCCAATAAGCTTCACAGGAAATCGGGGATGTGGGGCAACCCAAGATTATTTCCAATCCGGTTTTGTTACCGGTTCGGTTAGCACCGGTAAAGATCCGTAGTAGAAACCGAAGAAATACGAATGGCAAAGCTGGAGCATTCGGAAGGAATCTTCATCCCTGCTTTCGTTTCTTTCGGGAACACAGGGTTATGATTGCGAATGCAGTCTTTGCTTATTCCGCGGACCTTCTGTCCGTCAACCGTTGCTTCACTCGGGATCGGCTCTTCACAACAGGCGGCCTCGTCTTGCCCCAGGTGGCGTGGTTCCACGTAATCGCCCGGAGTCCGTCGTGCTCTGATTGGAGTGTCATCGGGGGCTCCGCCGGCTTTCCCTCTGCGGCGTCGAAGCTCACCTTGACCTGGTTGTCTGTCTCCACCCAGTGCCCAAAATGGGTAACGGTGCCGTTCCCCGCATCTTCGGTAACCGTAGCAGTTCCATCCAGACCCAGGCTGACGTCCATCGAAGGCCCTGGCTTTGCGTCGTCTCCGGAACGCGATGCATACGTTCCGGCAAATCTAGCATGGGTGGTTGGAGTTGCGCCGAGCACACCCGTTGCCAACACCAACCAGGCGCCGAGTAGAAGGCCGCCAAAAGGCCGATCATGAATGAATGACATCGGTCTTTATCATCAAGTATCGGCGTAATTCCTGCAACACGCGTAAGGCTTCGGTCGAGCCTGCCGGGGCAGAAGGACCGCTTCCAGGAAACCGTTTGCGCAACTGTAGATTTTCGCGTCTGCGTGAGAACCCGCTTACTTGGGACCGTAGACATCCACGCCACCGTTGTAGTTCGGCAGGTAGACTTGTCCCTGCCACACGATGGGGGGCTGGAATTTGTTGTAAAGATAGGCAAGGCCAAACTCTTGTGAATCCCACAGGACTTTCAGGGTCTTGGTTCCGTCCACGTTGGTGATGAGGTTTTCCGGGTCATAGGCGATCAGCCTGCCGTTCGTGACTTGGGTGTTTGCGTTGCCGTAGGGGATACTGCACCAAAGAATGGCTGATCCGAGCGCGTTGTTATTGCTGGATAAGGAGCAAAATCCACCCGGCATGCCCCCCGGTGAATTCAGGCTATCGATCGACGCTGAATCTATGCCTTGCGCAAGAAAGGTGAGAGTACCGGTTGAGGACAGAGTCCACGCGCGGAGCTGCGAGTTCTCACCCCAGACGAAGATGGTCATGCCCCGGGTTGGGCTAAGATACTGGACCGGAGTCATGTGCAGGTGGCGCGTCTTGCCAAGGGGCATGAAGTCCAGAGCCGTCTCGTCCTGCGAGCATGGATTCACGGGTTGGGGCGGGACCGTCAGCCACACCGGAGGCGATTTCAGCTTGGCGCAATTGGCTTGGGCGTCGGCGAAGTCCGCCGGCATGGTATTGCCCATGTCGTCCGTCTTGACCAGATAGCCGATTCCGTCTTTGCCGGAACAAAGCAACAGCGCAGACGACTTGATCAACGTACAACCGGCCGAGCCAAGATCTTCGTCATTCCAGCCGGCATCCTTTGGGTTGACCGGAACCAGCCGCGGCACTAGGGCTCCGGTAGCCGGGTCTTTGTCATGCACGACCTTGGCATCTTTAAAGGAGCCAGACATACCAGCGGCGTTGACAGGCCTTTCCAAGTCTTCGCTTGGCCCGCTGACGCCGGCGAGCTTATCGGTAACCGGCGGAGCTGGACCGGACTGGGTGGGGTTATTTCCGATGCGTCCGGCATCGCTGAAGGGGGTCCAATGACTGACGACGGCGAGCGATCCCTGCGCCCCTGGCGACGGTGGGGGCGTATATTGCACCTTGAAGATGGTTTCGCCGAAGTCGTTGACACCGTTGAACGATCCGTTACCAGTCACTCCATACAGAAATCCAGCGTCGTCCGCTGCCAACCCCTGGCCTGCCATCCAGATACCCGCGCCGAGTCCCTGGGACATGGGCAGGAATGCGGAGATGGCATTACTGGCGACATCAAATGCGATGATGGCGCCGGCCGCGAATTTGCCTGTTTCGCGCACCGTACCGTAGGCAAAGAAGATGGTCTTACGGCCGGCAATATTCGTCATGGCCAGAGAGCTGCGTTGTTTGCGCATGGTTTGGTTGTACGACTGGGTGCCATTTTTCAGACGGGCCAGCGAAACAGGCGGCTTGACGACTGCACCGGTGGCGGCATTTAAGGTGAAGATCGAGTGCACACCTTTTAGTGGAGTGCCGTCCGGAGAGATCCAGGCCACCATGTAGACAAGACCCGTATCGGGATCGGCAACCCCAGTCGAAAGCACACCCCACTTGTCATTAATCATGAACATGTCAATCGCCGTGCTGCCATTGATGGGTGTCCCAAGGGTCGTGCTCCACAGAGCGGCGCCGGTATGGGCATCCACTCCGCGAACGACATTTGCCATCGAGGGCAAGATCATTACGTCGTGCGTGGATCCATCCGCCACCTTGAGGGCGGGCAGCACCAGAGGTTGCGATTCTGTGCCTCGTTTATCGCCGGAAACGGGGATGGTGGTCTTGCGGACAATTCCCTGTGTAGTCAGCAGGTTTGGAGTGAGAACCGTCTCCTGGGTGTTCGCGCCGGCCCGGTCGTTGGTAAATGCACGGGTAACGACAGCCGGCGTCTGGGGACGGGCGGAGGGCGCAGCCCCCGTCCATAAGGGCATCACAGCCAGTAAGAACAATAAGCGATGCTTCATTGGGGGGCCTCTCGCTCGAAAAACGGGTGCGCCGTGTGGAGCTTTGTTCCGGTCCCCAGCGGGAACCGCGGAGCCGGTTGAAACGAGTGGAACCTGTCTACTTAGTGATGGAAAGCGGATCTTCGTTTCGCTGCCGGCACTCAGTTGTCGATTAATTCTTAGCCAGAGTCTCCATGAAGGCCATGCCTCATTGGCCTTCTGGAGATCGCCCACATAATACCCACTTGCTTGCCGGGGACGCATAGTATTATGCACCCCTCCGCGATCCTGTTGTGCAGGCGGCTTAACTTCCGCACAGTACACGAAATGACTACCGGGCAGGAATCCTAAAGCAGTTACCACTTCCATCGCAATGTACGTAGCATTTCTCTTGGAGTGGAGTATGCAACGGCTTTTTGGCACGTTTCCCAATCGAGGCGCGGGTGTGGCGCTGCTGATTCTTCGGCTGGCGGTGGCCACGGCCCTGATTTCGGGCGCGCGGCTTTGTCCCGGGCCGGAGACAGAAGTACTGTTGGCGCTATCGCGGATAGCCGCAGTCCTGATCATAGTGGGTTGGTACACGCCCCTGGCAGCCGGATCGGCGGTGCTGGTTTCTCTGTGCACTTTCTGGATTTGCCGCGAACCTGGGATAAATGCGCTCATGGTCGCTATACTGGTCGCCATTGGTTTGTTAGGGGCGGGTGCTTATTCTGTGGATGCAAGGCTATATGGAAGGCGCAGGTTGGTGGTCGGACGCCCGCCAGGCAAGTTGGAAGGGAGTAAGGCGCCATGAGCACAACACCGGTGACCGCAAATCGAATTCGGATTCTGACCGTAGACGATCATCCCTTGATCCTCGAAGGCATTGCCAACGTCTTGCAGCGGCAGCCTGATATGGAGTTGGTGGGCGAAGCTTCGGATGGTTACCAGGCCATCGAGGCGTTTGCGAAGTTCAGGCCCGATGTCGCTTTGATCGACCTGCAGATGCCGGGTATGAATGGAATCGATACCATTATCGCGATTCTTGAAAAGTGGCCCGGCGCACGCTGCGTGGTGCTCACCACCTACGCCGGTGATGTGCAGGCAACGCGCGCCCTGAAGGCAGGAGCCAAGGGCTATCTACTTAAGAGCATGCTGCGCAAAGACCTGGTAGACACCATTCGCACCGTTCACTCCGGCAAGAACCGCATACCGGCCGAGATCGCTTCGGAACTGGCCAGTCACCTGACTTCAGACGCCCTATCGGCGCGTGAAATTGAGGTTCTGCGCATGGTCAGAGAGGGTGGCTCCAACAAGATAATCGCCGACCGCCTGAAGATTTCTGAGGATACCGTCAAAGGGCACATGCGCAGCATCCTTTCCAAGCTGAATGCGAACGACCGCACTCATGCGGTGATGATCGCCGTAAGACGAGGCTTCATCGAGGGCTGATCAGGTTTGAGTCACGCCAATGGCCCGCACGCCGATATTTTTACGCGATGATCGCTTCCCTTTCCATCTCCAGCGCCTTCTGTGCCGCAATATAACGATGGACGTACGACACCACAACAGATCCTTCTCCCACGGCATTGGCGACGCGTTTCACTGAACCGGACCGCACGTCACCCACGGCATAGATGCCGGGAAGACTGGTCTGAAAGACACAGCCGTCCCGATCGCCGGGTGCAGTCATCACAAAGCCGTTGGCATCCAGGTCGAGCCTGCCGTGAAGCCATTCGGTGTTGGGGAGGGCTCCGATCATGACAAACATGTTGCCAGTCTGGCAGCTCCGCGTTTTATTGGATTGGCGGTTGCACCAGGTTACGCTGCGCAGATGAGTGTCTCCGTCGAGCGAAACGACTTCGCTGTCGGGATGAAGTGTGATGCGATTGGAGGAGGCAATCCGTTGGATGAGATAGGCAGACATAGTGGTCTTGAGACCTTCGCCGCGGATGAGCAGATGAACATGGCTGGCCGATAGGGCAAGGTAAAGTGCGGCCTGGCCGGCGGAGTTACCGCCCCCTACCACAACCACTTCCTTTCCGGCGCACCTGGCTGCTTCCATGGCGGTGGCGGCATAGTGGACGCCCTGATATTCGAACTTCCTGTAATTGGGCACATCCAGGCGCCTGTATCGAGCGCCGGTGGCGACAACGATAGCGCGGGCAAAGATCGTCTTCCCCCCTTCGAGCGAAAGAGAGTACCCGCCGCCGGCCGGTTGAATATCGGTAACATCGCGTGAGATGGCGAAGCGTGCGCCAAACTTCTGCGCCTGTACGGTGGCGTTTTGTGCCAGGTCGTGTCCGGATACACCGGTAGGAAACCCGAGATAGTTCTCGATTTTGGAGCTGGTGCCCGCCTGCCCTCCGGGGGCTGTTCCCTCGATCACCAGGGTAGTGAGTCCTTCCGAAGCACCATAAACGGCTGCGGCAAGTCCAGCGGGGCCACCGCCCACGACCACAAGGTCATAGTCCGTGTGCTCACCCAAATCCTGATCGAATCCCAGCTTGTGGGCCAGCACTGTATTTGCAGGTTTCCGGAGGGTCGTGCCGTCAGAGAAAAATACCACCGGCAATTGGTCTGGCTCCACGTCCAAAGCCCGCAGCAGAACTTCTGCTTCCAGATTTACATTAGAGTCGATCAATTGATGCGGGTGTCCATTGCCAGTCAAGAACCGCTCGATGCGCATAGTCTCAGCCGCGTGGCTGTCGCCCACAACGATGATGCCGCCTTGGCGATGATTTACCAGGCGAGCACGCCGAATGATCCACTCGGTAAGAATCAACTCAGCGATGTCCAGCTCGGTGCGCATCAACTTCCCAACGGATTCTCGAGAGATGCGCAGCACGCGGCTGCTGTTGACGGCGCGACAGTTGAGCAGGGTTGGCCGGTCGTTCAACAAATCCAGTTCGCCGGTAAAGTGCAGCTTGGTCAGGGTTGATTCTACCTCACACGAGGCTCGTCCTTTTCGTTCGTAGAGTTCCAGTTCGCCCTGCACGACAACAAAAAGATCTACCAGCCTCTCTCCCTGCTGGAAGAGGTGGGCTCCCGGCTCGACAGACTCAGTGGAACCGTAGCCTCGCAAACGCCTCATCATGTCTGAGGTGACACATTGAGATTTGCGCGCAGACTTTAATCGCCATGCCTGGGAATGAACGAGTGCCATCTGGGAACCCTCCGCGTGATCCGATATTGAGGCATGGCGACGAAGTTGCCTACACCATCTGGAGTTGACTTTAGCCAGTACTTTCGGGTGGCTAAACAGCTCCCCTGATCGCCAGGAAATTGCGCGTGCCCCATATCTGCCAACGTTTTCGTTGGGAGATGCGGGAAATCAGGGATGTTGCGATGAGCGGACGTCAGGTTTTGCCCCGCAATCACCGTCCGCCGAGAGCGGCCTCCCACAGACGCCGCCAGGGTGACTCGTACACAATTCCACGATAGGCTTTGGAGGCCGGAACTCTCAATTCGATTTCGGTCCCCGCACCTGGCCCGCTGATGATATCGAGTTGACCGCCGATTCGCACCGCGCGCTCGCGCATTGCGGCCAGCCCAATATGTCCCGGCCTTCCGGATTGCAGAATGTCCTGATCAATACCGCGCCCGTCGTCCCGAATACGCAGGCGCAATTCCCAAGGTGCGTAATCTATTCGACCTCAATGCTCTTTCCTTGCGCATGCCGAAAGGCATTGACCATGGCCTCTCGTCCAATACAGTAGACTTCGTCCAAAGCCACAGGATCCAGCTTTTGCACCTGACCTTCCGCGGTCACACAGATCTTAACTTCGCTTCCGTTCGCAATCTCATCTGCGGCGTGGGCCAATGACTGCGCCAGGTCGCCGGATTCGTCGAAGGACGCGTGCAAATTGACCACCCGGTCCCGGCCTTCTGCCATGACCTCATCGGCGCGGTCGAGCGCGGCTTCCATCCGTTGCCGCGCGGGCTCAGGTTCAGGGATCATCATCATGGCGTCGTGAAAGCGCAGAATGAGACCCTGGAAGCCCTGCAACAGCGTGTCGTGCAGATCGCGGGCGATGCGTTCCCGTTCCGCCAGCCGCTCTTCCAACCGCGCACTCAACCGCGCCGCAGCCTGGCGGAGACGAAGCTGGTACAAACCAACCAGCAGCAAAACTCCCGCCACGAAGGCGGCCAGCCGAAATGTGACCGTTTGGTAGAAGAACGGTTTCTGGGTGACGTTGTAGACGATGCCCTCGCGATCCCAGACACCGTCGCCATTACTCGCACGGATATGAAAGGCATGAACACCGAGGGGAATGTCCGTGTAGGTTGCGGTGCGGGTGGAGTCGGCATCAAACCATGCCGCATCCACACCGTCGAGCCGGTACTGAATGCGGACGTTTTCCGGCGATGCGAGATCGACGGCGGTAAAGTGCAAGTCCACATGGGCCTTGCCAGGTTCGAGCACCAGTTCGCGGCCAGGGTTCCTCTTTGTTTTTCCAACCTCCACCTCCTCCATAAAGATCGCGGGTTTGCGATCCCTCTTGAGCTGCCGGCGCAGGTCCAGCATCGCCAGCCCTTTCAGGGTTCCGACCCAGAGCTTATCGTCCGGAGTGATCGCGATGTTGGGCTGACCGGTGGTGCACTCCCTGGTGTCCAACCCGTCGGCGGGGCCGTAGGAGGCGTAATCGACCGGCGAATCGGGATCCAGTTCGGCACGTTTGAGGTCACCGGCGGCAACCCGGTAGATGCCGTCTCTTGCGCTAAACCAAAAGTCATGATTGCGGGACTCGACCATGCCCGCCGGTTGCAGCGCTCCATTCACGCTGATAAGCCGATTGTCTTCGATGCGGCTGATGCCGTTCACCAACGAAAACGCGTAGAGGTTGCCGAATGTGTCTTCTTTGAGTGGGCCGTAGGGAACCTCTCCCCCCGCGGGCGCTCCCCGCACCGGCATAAAGTGGTCACCCAACAGGTGATCGACACCCGCATCGGTCGCCGCCCAGATACCACCGTCACGGTCCTCGAGCACGGTGATGATGCGATCGCTGGAGAGCCCGTCAGCCGTGGTGTAGGTATGGAAATGCTCATTCTGCATGTGGCTTAAGCCTGCATCGGTCGCAATCCAGAGCGATCCGTCGTGCGCAGCCGCCAGGCTCAGCACCACCGCACTGGGCGGCCCCCGCGGAGTCGAATACTGGGTGAAGCGGCCGTTGCGAAAACGGAAGAGCCCGCCACCCCAGGTGCCAATCCAAAGATCGTGGTTAGCGTCTTCCGCCAGGCTCCATACACAGGAATTCAGCAACCCATCCTTCTCGCTATAGGTCTTGAAGCGCTTGCCGTCAAAACGCGAAAGGCCTCCGCAGTTGCTGCCCACCCAAAGCGTTCCGTCGTGCGCCGCCAACACGGCCATCGGGATATTGGAGGTGGGTAGTCCATCGGCCGGGGTGTACATCTTGAAGGTGCGGTCTTTGAAGCGAAGGAGTCCCTCGCTGCCGGTAGCCACCCATAGATCGCCATTCATATCCGAGTACATGTACCTCGCGTGCACGCCCAACGCCAGACCTTCCACGCCCTTGTCGTTCGCTCGAAAGAGTCCTGACCTTTTGTTGGTCCACAAATTCCCTTCCGGGTCCTCGTAAATCCGATAGGCCGCTTCTCCCGGGAGATGACCATACGGTGCGAGCTTCTGGAACGAACCGTTCACCAGGCGTGCAACACCCGAGCTGGTGCAGAACCACCGAACCCGGTTGCGATCTTCGTGCACTTGAAAGATTCCATCGCTCTGCACACCAAGCTGCTTGGGAAATTCCGGATAACGTAGGATGCGCGCACCGTCCCATTCCACGAATCCGTGTTCGGCGATGATGAGCAGGTGGCCATCTGAGGTTTGGTCCATGGTGCTGATCGGCTCGTCTGGGATTACGGTCACGAAGTGGCCGCGATCAAACCGATAAAGCCCGCGGGCGGTTCCCACCCACAGAATGCCGTCGCGGATGAGCAGGCACGAGATCCGGTCGCTCGGGCCCACGCCCGGGTGATACATGGTCACGAGCGAGCGATCGAAGTGGTCCACAGCTGTGCCCGGTATGTAGACAAGCCCGGAATCGGTGCCCACCCAAAGCGCCCCATCCGCCGCAGTCAGTAAAAAACTTACGGAAATTTCTTTGGAAATTCCGGCGCGCAGACGAATCTGGGTGAAGTGCCCTCCATCGAACCTGGCCAGCCCACCATCCGTTCCCACCCAAAGGAATCCATTCGGGGTTTGAGCGATGGCATTCACCTCGTCGTCGGGCAAGCCCTGTTCGACGGTGAAATCAGTGCGCAGATAGCTGCTTGCCTGCGGATCAAGCGCCAGAGCCTGACAGACGAACCACGTCTGCAGGATGAGTACACCCATCACCGTTCTTCGAAACCTGGGCTTTTCGCGCACAACTTACCCGCTCCGATGGGTTAGGGGGGAATATAACGCGAGCGGATAGCGTGTGGATTGTCACATATTGCGGTGATGTTAGCATCCAAAGCACCTTCGTGGCACCTGGCCGAGAAGCCTATGCGCCGCCTCCCAAAAGTGAGACACGGCGGTAGCGGGAAGCTCAGCGGTCATAATGGAGCAGACCCATAAGCAAACAGTGGGCACGCCAGAGCGCCGAGTTCAAGCAGGAAGCGGCGAGAACGAACCCATGTAAACCCTTGGAAGGAGCATCATGTCGCAGAACTATCAGAGTCAGGACGTATGGAGCCGGGCTACCTCGGTAAACGGTTATCCCTTCGACGAGCTCCGCTCGGTGCTGCAGAAGTCGATACGCCGGGGCTGGATCGAAGAGGCGGTCCTCGCGGCATATGAGTTCTTTTCAAGCGGGGCGGAAGCCGAAGAAGTTCTCTGGCGCCGCCTGGAGGTCATTGCCACCGAAGATGTTGGGTTTGGCCTGATGGATGCGCCTGCAATTCTCGAAGCTCTGAACAGCCAGCGTCTGCGCATGGTCGATCGCGGCGATCGCTGGATGTATTCCGTCCATGCGGTACGCCTGCTCGCCACCGCGAAGAAGGACAACACTACGATGGAGCTTGCCACCTGGGCGCAATTCGTCGTCGCCCGCGGAGAGCGCCGCGTCGAAGTGCAGGACTTCCAGGTCGACATGCATACCCGCCGTGGCGCGGCCATGGGCCGCGACGTCGCCCACTGGTGGACGCAAGGCGCAAAACTCGAGAACAAGCTTGATGAGTCGCAGACTCCTTGGGGGAAGTACCTGGACGAGCTCTACCTGGGAAAGAAGGAGTAGTCGCGGTTCAACGATAACGATTTCCGACGCGCGTTTCCACGGCGCCGGCCAGAGTGTAAAGGGCAACTGAGAGCGTCATGGCCACCAGGCTCGCTCCCCAGGCGCGTTCCGTTTGAAAGGCCTGGCTGGTTAGGGCGAACATATTTCCCAGACCGCCGGTCTGCATCAGGTATTCGGAGATCATCGTCACCATCACGCTGTAAGCCGCCCCAATACGCAATGCCACCGCCATTTCCGGCACCGCGGCCGGCAGAGCAAGCCATAGCAGTTGCTGGCCCCGCGTCGCCGACAGCACGGCGAAGAATTCGCTTGAACCAGGGGGCAGGTTCCTCAATCCTTTAGTCGCAAAGACGAAGCCGGGGAAAAAAGTCATGATGGCCACGGTCACGAACTCGGTTCGACTCTGGTAGCCAAAGATGCGCGCCAACAGGGGTATCAGGCAAACTACGGGCGTCGAGCTGAGCAGCAGCGCCGCGGGACTGACGGCAGCGGAAAGGATCTGCGATCTCCACGCTGCGATGGCGAGCAGCAGCCCAACAAGCATGCCCGCCGCAAGGCCGCTCACGGCAAAGCCCAGTGTCCACAAAGCAGGCGCCAGGTAAACCAACGGATGGAACACGATATCGCGAACCACGGTTACCGGAGAGACAATGACGATGCTGTTGTAGTGGGCTGACATGACCCACCCCTGCCACACGGCGAATATCAGGAGCAAGCCCCAGCTCTGAGCCACCAGGCGGCGGATCATTGAAACCTCCGCGCTATCAGCTGCTCGGCAGCGTGGGCAGCACCGTAGCCCGCGAGCGAGATCGTCGCCACCAGCAACACCGCTGCCCACATCAGCGGTATCTCAAAGTTCTGCATGGTATTCAGGATCACGATGCCGAGCCCGGTAGGCGCTCCGAACCACTCACCGACAATCGATCCGATCATGGCAGCCGTGACCGAGACCTTCAGGCCACTAAGAAACGACGGCAAGGCGGAGGGAAGATCCAGATAACGGAGCAACTGCCATCTACCGGCCCCAAACGTAGTCATCATCGCGCCCAGCCCAGCGGATGCGGAACGCAGTCCCGACGCTACGGCCACGTAGATGAGAAAGAAGACCGAGATGGCCGCCAGCAATGCCGGGGTCAGTTCCCGGCTGACCAGCAGGATGAAGATCGGCCCCAACACAATCGCGGGGATGGCGTTGACCGTCACCGCGAGCCGATCGAGCCCGGGCCGCAGGGGCGGAAGCACATAGGCAACCAACGCGGTTACCGTTCCCAAGACGGTTCCCACAGCGAGGCCTGCCGCAGCCGAGGTGACAGTTGCGATTGCTGAGCGGTAAAGCAGTGCTGCGAATCGCGGCTGCAGGTAAATGCGCATCACGCTGGCAGGCGTAGGAACAGTAAGCCCGGCGGCGCCGGAATGGGCCAGGCCCTGCCATGCGGCGAGGAGACACAGCTGCGCCAGGACAACGTAAACGAACCTCTTCACATCAGTGCTCCAACAGCAAGGTCAGGTGATCGGTGAGCTGGTGAAACTGCTCCGATCGCATGCAGTCGATCCGGCGCGGTCTGGGGAAAGGCACGGCGATGGCCTCAACGATCCTACCCGGGCGGCCGCTCATCACCACCACACGATCGGCCAGAAACAGCGCTTCGTCGACCGAGTGCGTGACCATCAGCGTAGTCAGGGTTCTCTCCAGCCAGATCTGTTGCAGCTCAAGATTCATGCGCCGCCGGGTAACCGCGTCGAGCGCGCCAAAGGGCTCGTCGAGCAACAGCAGCGCGGGTTCAAGACTCAGCGAGCGGGCAATCGCGGCCCGCTGGCGCATTCCCCCGGAGAGCTGGCTGGGCCGGGCCTCTTCAAAGCCCTGCAGGCCGGCAAGCTCGATCAAATGCCGCACCCGGGCGTGGTCGACAGCACGCCCGGCGATTTTGTAGGGCAGTGCTACGTTGTCCTTGACCGAGAGCCAGGGCAGCAGCGCATGATCCTGGAAGGCAATCCCCAGGCGATGCTGGGCACGCAGCCGCGCGGGTGCTTCGCCGTCTACCAGGATGGACCCCGCCGACACTTCCTCCAAGGCAGCCACCAGGTGCAACAGCGTGCTCTTGCCGCAGCCGGAGGGGCCAAGCAGAGCCACGAACTCGCCGTCCTCTATGGTGAGGTCGACATTCTTCAGGGCGAGCACGGAGTCGCGTCGATCGAGAGCATACGATTTGCTGACATCCTGAATCTCCACCTTGGCCATGGGTCAGGCGATGGCCCTCTCAAAACGATCCATGAGAATGCTGTACTGCCGCCGCAGGCGCTCCTTCATCGATCCCAGATCGACGGTAAGCAGCACGCGATCCTTCATCACCACCCGGCCGTCGATGATGACAGTCCTCACGTTGGGGCCGACCGTGCTCTCGGCCAGGGTAATCATCGGGTCGTAATTGGGGAACTGCGGGTGGCTGGTGGACTCCACCAGGATCAGGTCAGCCCGCTTCCCTGCTTCGAGCGATCCGATCTGCCCCTCCAGACGCGCCGCTCGCGCCCCTCCGCGAATGGCGGCGCCAAGCATCTGCTCATGCGTGATCGGGGGATCGATGTGGTACGGGGTTCCTCCCACAGCCTGCTGGCCGACGGTGGCTGCATGCACCACCTCGAACATATCCAGACTGCCGCGGGTCGCGGCGCCATCCGTGCCCAGGCCCAGGCGTATGCCGCGATGCAGCATCTCCAGCACCCGCGGCGCGCCCATGGTGTAGTTGTTGAATGAGCAGTGACAGGCGGAAACATTGCGTGCCTGGTAGAGGTCGAGCTCGTTCAGGCTCAGCAGCACGGAGTGGGCGGCGTGGATATGCCCGTGGAGCGCTCCGATGCTCTCCATGTACTCGGCCGGCCGGAGGCCCCACTTGCTGATCGCGTAATCCACCTCGTAAGCTCCCTCGGCAAGGTGGGTATGGATGGGTGTGTCGAGCTGGTTGGCCAGGGCGCTCATGCCCCGGGTCAGCTCGGTGGTGTTCACCATGATCTGGCGGAGAGAGAGCCAGGCGTTCACGCGGGGATGATTCTGCCAGCGCTTCACCAGCTCCTCATTTTTTCTGAGCGCCTCGCCGGTGGTGAATCGCGAACCCCGGGGAATGGCTTCATCCAGATCCATGGTGGAAAGCGCAATGCGGCCGCGGATACCAATCTCGTCGGCAGCCCTGCCCATCTCATCCGGGAAGGGTCCTCCGGCTTCGAGAAAGCAGGTGGTGCCGCTGCTGATCATGGAGGCGTAGGCGGCGAGTCCGCTGCAGTACACATCTTCAGGTTCGAGGCCGCTCTCGAAGGGGATCAGGTAGCGGGACCACATGGGGCTCTTCAACTCGCCCCGGCGACGGATGGCGGAGATCTTGCCATGCAGAAACTGCTGTGCGGTGTGCACGTGCGCATCCACGAAGCCGGGCATGGCGATCAAGCCGCCGGCGTCGATGGTCTCTTTGGCACCAAAGCGGCTTTCCGTCGACGGCCCAATCCAGGTGATGCTGTTGCCGTTGATCGCAATCGAGCCGTCGGGGATCTCGGTACCGGCATCATCAAACGCGACGATGTTGGCGGACTTGATCAGCAGGTCAGCTTCCGTCACGCTGGTAGGCCTCCTGAAGTAATGACATATCCATTAGCCGCGAGGGATCGGGCAGGTTCCTTCGGCCTGCGGCGACGGCGGCGCTGTACATGTTGTTGACCAGGTCCTGCTGAGAGATCCAGAAGGGGCCGGGGGATCCGGGCGCCTGGTAAAGCGGCAACTGTAACTGGTTGGTGCGCAGTTCGTGGTGGAAGGTGAGGCCCAGATCGGCTCCATATTTGTCGACCGCAAGATGCGCCGCATACTCCGGATCAAGCTCATTGCCGGCTTTGCCGCGGAGCCTGGCCTTGAGGAAGCCGACCAGTTCGGGCCGTCGCTCAAGCAGCGTTTGCCGGTCGACGAACAGCAGCGTCGATGGAACCTTGTACCCCAACTGCTCCAGCCGGGTCACAATAAAATCCACGCCTGGGCGCATTCCCATGTCTTCCAACACCAGCGGCTGATTGGTAATAAAGCAATAGTAGGCTTCTCCGGCGCCATTCAGCAGCGCCTCCGGCGAAAAACCGACCGGGATGAGTTGATAGTCGGGCGGGAGATGATTCAGTTTGAACATGGCTTCGATCGCGGTCCGCTCGCTGGGCCCTTGTACCAGGAAGCGTGTATGGGGCAGATCTTCGGGCCGGCGGATGGGGCGGCGGGGCAGAGACATCAGGGCCGCGGGGTGTACTGGAAAGATAGAACCGATGATGACGAAATCATTGCCGCGCAGGCATGCATCGAGCAGGGGGAGCCACTCCGCCTCCCCGATGTGGGCTTGGCGGGCGGCCACTTCCACTACCGGCTGCGGCGCATTGGGGCCGCCGGGCCACACCTTGAGCGGAACCTTCTCCTGAGCAAAGTAGCCCTTCTCGAGCGCCACCCACAGGTCAGCGTACTCCACGTCGGGCACCCAGCCCAAGGCGAAGACGAGATGACGCTGCGCAAAAGAACGGCGCGCATTGCAGGCGCTGAGCCACGGAAGCGACGCAGCGAGCGTCGCGCCCGAACGCACGAACCTTCGCCGGCTCCAACGCATTTCCATGGAACTAATATGACAGGCTTCGCACAGGAATAGGACCTACCTACCGAGCCCCGAAGTTATTTGTCAGGTAGTCGACGATCTGGTTGAACTGTTCATCGGTTGCAGAGGCGCCATGCTGCGCCATTCTTTGCACAGTCCCCGTCCACTCGTCCCGATTTTGGCGATGGCTTGCGATCAGATCTACGGAGTGGCAGCTGTTACACACCCTCTGGACCAGATCCTTGCCCTTCGCTTCCGGCAATTCCGTCTGCACACGCGCTACGCTCGGGATCGCCGCGTGGCCGGCCAACGAGAAGGCTACAAGTTTTTCACCCACCGCGACTGCGACATATTCCTTTCCGCTGCTGCCCGCATACACGATGGGAACCGCCAAAGGGGCCTGGTCCATCTTGAAGGACCACAGCTCTTTGCCGGTCTTCGTTTCCAGAGCGCGAAAATACTGGTCGAGTGTCCCGGTCATGAAGATAAGACCGCCAGCGGTTGTCGTGGGACCGCCTCGAGAGCTTGCTGCGCCGGTCTTTATCCCTGCCGGAATTCCGCTCATGGTGCCATAAGGTGTCTGCCAGGCGATGTCGCCGGTATTTACGTCCACGGCCGTAAGCCGGCCCCAGGGCGGAGCCCAGCAGGGCCAGCCATCGGCTGAAAAGGAGAACGCCGCAAAGGAGATTGCGGACTGAATCGGGTTGGGCCGAGTGCTGTATAAAATCGGCGATTGCCCATCCGGGTCCGCATAACGGGGTGCGGGCTTTGACTCAGGCTCTCGCTGAATGAAATGAAGCGCAGCGGAATCCGTGGTGTTAATGATGTAGTATCCAAGCTCGGGATCGAAGGCTCCGCCCCACATCCAGGCGCCACCCCAGTGATCGGGAAATTGGAGGGTTCCGTTGGCAGAAGAAGGCGTATACGGGCCCTTGTTGGGCACGCCGCCACGCTCGAGAAATTTCGCGTACCACTCGCGGCAGGCAGCCTCGTGCGCGGGAGTGATTTTGGCGAAGTCATTTTCAGTAAAGCTTAGACGAGATAACGGTGGAGGCTTAAGCGGAAAGGGTTGGGTGGGCGAATACCGTTCACCCGGCACGTCTCCTGGGGGCACGGAGCGCTCCTCGACGCCGTAGACCGGTTTCCCCGTCACGCGGTTGAGAATGAACAAAAGAGGATTCTTCGTGATGACAGCGACCGCGGGGATTTTCTTGCCCTGCTGGACAACGTCGAAGAGCATCGGCGCCGCAGGCATGTCGTAATCCCAAAGATCATGATGGATGGCCTGGAAGTACCACTTCAGTTTTCCGGTTTTCACATCCACGGCAACCAGCGAATTGCCAAAAAGGTTAGCCCCCGGCCGGTCCACGCCGTAATGATCATTGTTGGGCGAACCTACCGGCATATAGAGAATTCCGCGTTGTGTGTCGACCGTGAAGAAGGACCAGACGTTCGCACCGGCAACGTCTTTCCATGAGTCGCCGGCCCAGGTCTCGTGTCCCCTCTCGCCGGGCCGAGGCACGGTATGAAAGGTCCACACCAGCCTGCCGGTGCGGACGTCCCAGGCGCGTACATCGCCGGCAGGACCCTTGCGACCTGTCTCGTCGTCGATATGGCTGCCGGTGATCACCAGGTCCTGATAGACCAGCGGAGCAGAAGTGAGCCCGTAGTGCATGCGGGTATAGCCCTTCATCACCTCAGGCGTTTTGAGGTTGACGATGCCCTGGACGCCGAATTCCTCGACCGGAACACCGGTTTTTGCATCCAGCGCATAGAGTTCTCCCTCTTCGGTACCGAATAAAATCCGCGCTGCGCGCAGCGGGTCACCGGGCCAGTAAGCCACGCTTCGCATCGATGACAAGCCCGGCCCACGATACGGACAATGAGCGGCGGTATATTGCCAAAGCTGCTGACCCGTTTCGGGATCGAGCGCGGCTACATGACAGAATGGCCAGGACACGTACATACGGCCATTCACTACCACGGGTACAGATTCGATCGTCCTGCTGCCGATGCTGTTGCCCGCATCCTGGCCCGCATCCTGGAGCCGGAAAGTCCACGCGGGCGCGAGCCTGGAGACATTGTGGACATCGATCTGCTTCAGCGGGGAAAATCTCTGCGCCTGAGGATCGTGGCCCACGACCGGCCAGTCGGTTTGGGCATGCGCGCCCAGGAAAGAACCGAAGATGGCGACGGCGACGGCGATTCGCAAGCGAGCGACAGACACCGTCGAACCCTGGAGGGCCATTCTACTCAACCTATTTCCTGCAACAATGCCAGAGGAAGAGTAACGAGCGAAGTTGCAAGGAGAATCGCAACCGAAGGATTACTAAAGCTGCGCATAAGACGCTCCGGACAAATGGATTGAAGCAGGCGATGCATGAATATCATGCAGAGTAAATTGGTGTCCGACCCTTTGGCAGCGAGTTCCCTGTCAGGTTGCACGGGACTTGGGAGGACTGCGGCGCGGGCGGGGTCTGGGTCGAAGGTTCAGAAGCTCGAGGTCGGTGGTAGTGCATTTATCGCCGCTCACGTCCTGCACCTCCATGCGACGAAGGGGTTGGTGGTGTTTCTTGTCGAAGACGATGGATCTTGGTTCCTTGTCTGAGAAAAGGTACTTCTCTCCCCATTGGCGGATGGCAATCATGGCAGGCAAGAGATCCCGCCCCTTGTCCGTCAGGACGTACTCGCGGTAGGCACTGCCGTCAGAGGCGGGGACGGTCTTGAGGATGCCGAGCGCTACGAGCCGGCGGAGGCGTATGGTCAGGATGTTCCTGGCCATGCCGAGGCTGCGCTGGAAGTCGGAGAAGCGGCGGACGCCAAGCATGGCGTCGCGGATGATGAGCATGGACCACCATTCGCCGATGGAGTCCATCGAGCGGGCGACCGGACAGGTACTGCCCTGAAAGGATTTGTGTTTCACGGATAAATTTCCACAAGAACTAGTTGCATCATTATACCGCGCAGCTCCATCGTATATGTGATTGCGTTATGAAACTAGAATCCGTGGAGGAAGTCATGAGATTTGCGGGCAAGAAAGTTTTGATTACGGGCGGCAACAGCGGCATCGGGTTTGCTACGGCCAAATTGTTTGTGGCAGAGGGCGCCGAGGTGGCGATTACGGGCCGGAACCAGGAGACGCTGGACGAGGCCGTGAAGGCGCTCGGGCCGAAGGCGGTTGGTTTCCAGGGTGACATTACGGACTCTGCCAGCCGGAAAAAGACGTTTCAGGCAATTGCGGAGCGTTTTGGCAAGCTGGATGTAGTGTTTGCCAATGCGGGTGTAGCCGGCAACACTCCGGCCGGCTCCACCGAAGAAGCGCTGTTCGAGGACATTATCAAGATCAACCTGATTGCCGTGTTTTTCACGGTGCACGATGCGTTGCCTTACTTGAATGACGGCGGTGCGGTGGTGATGAATGGATCGGTGATTGGGACGCTGGGGCTGCCCGGCTACGCAGCCTATGCGGCTTCGAAGGCTGCGGTGCGGGCGCTTGCACGATCGCTGGCAGCGGACCTTTCTCCACGTGGCATCAGGGTCAATGTTGTTGCTCCTGGCGCGACCAAGACCCCGATCTGGGGCAGGGGAGGCAGGCGGACCGCCGAGGAAGTGGGCGAGCTGGGAAAGAAGGTCGCGTCGCAGATTCCGCTGGGACGCTGGGGAGAGGCCGAGGAGATTGGCAAAGCGGTGCTGTTCCTGGCTTCCGAGGATGCTTCCTACGTGCAGGGCATCGAGCTGTTTGTGGATGGTGGGATGACCGCTACCCCGTTTGGCGGACCTGTGTTTCGCAACTAACCACGCAGCGAAGCCTCGGTCGAGACAGACAATGCAATCCTTCTCCTTCGACTGCCTATGTGACAATCGGAGGGGAAGGCTCCGCGCTATCTCAAGCGGATTTCGAAATGCAGCTTACTCGGGTCTATGGCGCAGACCGGTCTTTGCGATTGCCCGATCGGCTGAGGTTTGCGGTTCGCGCAGCCGGAGATCCGCTTCCGGGTTTGTATTCTGATTCGAGATGATGAATCGAAGAGCACTCCTGAAACGCGGCGCGGCGGCTCTTATCGCTTCATCCCTTCCTAAGGTTTTCGCGGAGGCGGAAGCTCCCTATTTCAAAACGGAAAACCGGCGTTGGCAAGCGGCTTACGATAAGGCGCTGCAAATACTTCCGAATAACGTGCAAGTGCTACCGCGGTTTGACGGGCCGGTGCTGATCGAAGGCGCGAACTATGCCGGCATATGGCAGGAGTGCGGGCCGCATGAGTCTCTTGTCTATCGCCGCTTTCGGCCGGAAGTGGCGCGCAATAGTCATCGGCGCGTGTGCTTCGGCCGTACATGATGGCACTAATCGAGGATGTCAGGACTACACGCCGGCGCCGGCGGCGCGTGCAGCTTTTAGCACACGCAACGTGCCGTCACGTGCCGGGCGAAGAAGATCCTCGTCGCTGGTGGGATGGTCGGGCACGGCGACGCGACATGCAAGACATAGTCTGCAACCGGCGACCGCCTGGTCCCAGCCCTCGCCGGCATTGAGATCGGCTTTGACAATTTCTATTGCGGCGAGCTCGCCAACGATCCGGGCGACGCCGGCGCGCACCTGCTTCTCTTTTTCAAGGCTTCGCACCGCGGTGCGAACGGGCCATCCGTGCTTTAAAAGCTCTGCGATACAGAACTGGGCGATATAGCCGGAACCGCCGGTGACGAGAACAAGTCCAGGTGCGACCGCAGGAATGGTCATAACTCTCCCCTCAAGTGGCCGGGAGAACCAGGTTGTGACCATCCATCATATAGTCAACCTTTGATCGCGACCAATGGAGCGTTCCGCGGGAGATTGCGGGATCATTCGTTCACAAGCATGGTCAAGAGGGAATGCGACAGGTTCCTCGCGAACCGGGTAAAATTCGGGGGTACGCTTTGGCGCGGCTCAGCCTTCGAAAGCGTTATTGAGGGATAAGGACGTTAAGAAAAGGAAATAAGGAGCACTATGGCCAAGCCGGATTTGGTGGCCCTTTGGGAAGCACACTGCCGCGACGAGTTCGAGACCCGAGATGTGGATGCCACCATGGCTACGATGGTTTCGCAGCCCTATGTCAACCACATCCCGACCATGACAGGCGGGGTGGGACACGAACAGCTAAAGCGCTTCTACGCGCACCATTTCATACCAGTCAACCCACCCGACTTTCGTCTGACACCGATTAGCCGTACAGTTGGTATGGACACGATCGTGGACGAATTCATCGTGCACTTTACGCATACCACGCAGATGGATTGGCTGCTGCCGGGGGTTCCGCCGACCGGCCGCGCCGTGGAAATACCGACGGTGGCCATCGTCAAGTTCCAAGGCGACAAGTTGGCGCACGAGCATATCTACTGGGACCAGGCTTCGGTGCTGGTTCAGGTAGGCCTGCTTGATGCTCGCGGATTGCCGGTGGCAGGAGCGGAGACGGCTCACAAAGTCGTAGATAAATCGCTGCCCAGCAATCGCCTGATGGAACGCTGGCGCGAGAGCGAAGGAAAGCCAGTGTGACCTCTTCGTTCCGGTTGGACGTTAAGCGATAAACAATCCCTGGGTCCGACGCGAGTCCGAGCACCCGCGGTAGTGGTGCCGGTCACGCCTGACTCAGATATCTGTATCCATCACGGAATCAGCCTACCACCTCTAACATCTATCAAGAAGGAGGAAACGATGATGCTTCTTCTGAACACCTTGACCACGGTTTGCATTGGATTGTTGATAGGTACCGAATTTGCCGTCTCAGCATTCATCAATCCGGTCTTGTGGAAACTTGAGGAGCGGGCGCAGGCGCGAGCGATCAGTCTATTTGCAGCCAAACTGGGGACGGTCATGCCTTTTTGGTATGCGCTCAGTCTCGTGCTTCTGCTTGTCGAAACGGTTGTCCACGGCCATGGACCCGGCAAACCGCTCCTGATTACCGCCAGCGTGATCTGGGCTGCTGTGATTGCGCTGACCGTGTGGTTCCTTGTCCCGATCAACAAGCGCATGACGAGGTTGGCGGATTCCATCCCAGAGGAAGCGCGGCGAAGCCACAAGAGGTGGGATACCCTTCACCGATGGCGGATTGTCGCCCTCATCGTCGCGATGATTTGTTTAATTATCGGCGGGACGGTTTAGAAGCGGGCGCGCCAAAAACCGCGGACGAAGGAGACAGCTGCGGCGAATTTCCGGGTTTTTCTTGTTCCACTATCCGTGTAGGAGGATCGCCAGGCTTACTCCCTGGACCGCTACGCACACCAACTGTGCTTCCGAAAATCGCCAGTATCGCGGTCGTGCGCTGGTGGTGCGAAAGAAGTCCAGCACGAAACGAACCACCGCATACAAAGACAGGTATAGCCAAAAAATGGACCCCGCCGCTCCCGGAACCTGCCACACCAACACGGCCAGCACGACGAACAGTGTTCCCTGAGAAGCTGCCTCAACCAGCTGTATGGGAAACACGCGGGTACCAGGGTCAGGACTTGGAGAGAACCTTCTGCACCCGTGAGCCGTCGTTTCGAAAATCGCCTTGGAATAGAGCACGCCCTTGCTGCAGGGCTTCCCAAAACAGCAACCGCCAAGGAAGCACCCGACCCGAGCGAGACACCCGTACAAAGGCAGCAGCGTACCCAGGAAGGCGAGGGCGAAATTCATTGGCTGCCTGAATGCAAAGCTGACCAGCAGAAAACACGGCAGGATGACGAGGAGACAATCCTGAAGGAATGAGCGTGCTGCACTTTTCCCGAGTGCCGCTTTCAGCTCCAGGACAAGCTTATAAGCCAGCAGAGCGCTCACTACGGCGACGCCCAGACCTAACCCAGACACGTTGTGAAAGCGACGGGAAAATGCCCATGCATAGACGATTGCCGAAACGGCGGCGGCGTCGGACATGATCCAATATGGTCTGTATCGCACTCCAAAAAGGCGCAGCCGGTCGGCACGATCGATGATCGAGTCGAGAAGACGGGGCCGCGACTCGACTATGCTCTTGAGGCCTACTGCGTCCATACTCTGGTTCAGTATCTCCAGCATTTTGACCTTTCATTTCTAAAGCGGGTCCATGGTTGACGAGTGAATGGAGTTCATCGGCAATCCACTTCTGTTCTCCGTTCAATGCAATTCCGGCGCCAAAGAATGATCGGTTGTAAACAATACGGTTACACGGCGTGGAGTCTCCTGATCACTCGGGAATCAACGAGATCTCGTGAACAGCGGCGGGACCGCACAGCTAAAATGCGCCGGCGCGTGGGCAACCAAACCGCAAAATATTTATCTGAACGCCTGATGAAGTAGCCCTGTATAGAACGCCGATTTCTGCTGGTTGTGTTCTCCGTATGGCCATGCCAAACCGCCCCATTGAAGATGATCATGGAACCTGCCGGGCCACAGGCCAACACCTGGCCATCGCAATGGGCCTGAGGGTCATGCAATGCTTCTTTTGGTGTTGCCGGCCAGGTGTGAGAGTTTGGTACAAAACGGGTGGCACCGTTGTCCGGCTGAAATTCATCAATCATCAGGATGAAGCCGACTATGGGCAAGTCTGGCGAGTTGCGCGAGACCTCTACGTGAAGCTCCTGAGCGGCGGAACGCGGTCGAACGTGCGACCAGTGCGTATCGTGTTGAACCAGTCATCCATCTGAATCCTTCAGCAAGCTTTCGATCCGTCGCCCAGGATTCCGAAGACTAGCGATGAGGCTTCCCCGTAAGGGCTGTCGCCTTGCCAGTGTATTTGCGCCGTGCCGATACATAGTCCTTTGGGAGTCTGTCGCCCTCTTCGAGAGCGTGGCCGGTCGGCCGGTCCAGAATCGCGAGTGCTTTTCCGATCGATGTGCTTGTCGCCCTCGGGCGTCTCGCCAGCCACTCATCATGCTGGAGATGAGCCAGTTTCTCGGCCACGGCAACATTGATGAACTGGTTCAGTGATATGCCTTCCTTTTGAGAAAAATCTTCGGCGACCCTCCGCACGGAGGGCATCAGCCGGAGAGGAAACTTGTTCACGACAATCTTCTTCCCATTAGCAGGCATTGGTTCTACTTCCTCTTTCGGAATTCGCGCAACAGTTCTGCGGGTGTCCACACAGCCAGATGAAGATGCTTCGCCGGCTCACGGAAGTGCTTTGTGTTGTTAGTGACAATCGCATCCGCATTCCCATTGATGGCGACATCGAACACCATGTCATCATTGGCATCGAGCGAAACCGGCCGCTGCCAGATCACAATCTCTACTGGCTCGGCGACCGCTTCCAGCATGTCGAGAAGCAACATCGTTTCCTTCCGCGACTTGCCGGAGATTGCCAGATGCTCTTGGCGCAAAGCCACATCCCTATACTCGCACGCCAGCTTGTAATCCATGAGTATGACCATTTCCTCAAGCAATGCCAACCGTAAATTCTCGGCCGCAGCTCCGTTACTGGAGCGAAGAGCAGCGATCAAGACCGAGGTATCGAGCACGACCTTCGCGTTCGAATGGTATCACAGGTGATACCACACAACCGTGATGCTGTGCGGTAATTCAAGAGGTATGCAAAAAGCTCGGGCCGCTGCCCACGTTCAACGGAGACTTGCCAATTCCTGATCGTCTCAATACGACCGCCCCGCGTAGGACCGGGGAGGGATGGACGGAACAAAGAGCAGTTTCGACCTCAGGCAATTGTCCATCTTCGGACAGATGGGTCCAATTTCGGTCAGAGATACAGGCTTCGAAGATCGATCCATGCGCTAACTACCTGATGGAACTTAGTGTTCTCGCCAACCGTACCTGGCAGTGTAATTGCTCGAAGATTACGTGCCCGTTGTGCGAGGAAACTAAATGCCGTCTCTCTTCCGTGACCTGAGAATCGCCGCTCGCGAACTGTGGAAGTCTCCCGGATTTGTGGCCACCGCCGTCCTGATGCTGGCAATCGGCATCGGCGCGACGACGGCCATTTTTTCGATTGTCGAAGGCGTATTGCTTCGACCGCTGCCGTTCCCCAACTCCGATCGGCTGATGGTGCTGTCAGATGTTCTTCAGGGCGCCGAGGTCGGAGGGAATGGTGAGGCGGGCGTCACCGTTCCCGACATTCAAAACTACACCCGGGATACACACAGCTTTACCAGCCTGGGCGGCTACCAGGGAACGGGATTCGAGCTTTCCGGAGTGGGCGATCCGGCGGCTGTGAATGCCACACGGATGAGCCCAGGGATTTTCCAGGCACTCGAGGTACCGCCGCTCCTCGGACGCTTCTTCACCCAACAGGAGGACGGTCAGCACCAGCAGTTGGCGGTGCTGAGCTACGGCACGTGGCAGAGCCGCTTCCATGGCGACCAGCATGTGCTGGGAAAGAAGATTCTGCTTGATCGCAAGCCTTACGTGGTGATCGGCGTGATGCCACGCAATTTTGAGTTTCCCCTGGTGCCCGGCCACCTGAACCAAAGTGAACTTTGGGTTCCGCTCAGCTTTAACGAACAGGAACTATCGCCTGGCGCCGCAGGCGGCTGGAACTTTAATATGGTGGGTCGCCTAAAGCCGGGCATAAGTGCGGCACAGGCAGTCAGCGATGCGGAGCACGTTGCTCGGGAAACCATGCGCAGCTACCCGCCATGGATGGCCGGCTTCAGCATTCATCCGGTCGTGCGGCCGGTTCGTGAAGAAACCGTGGAACAGGCACGCCCGCTGATCCGCACGCTGTTTCTCGCCGTGATCGTGGTGTTGTTGATCGTCTGTGCGAACCTAGCCGGGCTGCTGCTGGTGCGGGCGATTCGCCGGCGGCGGGAGATAGCGGTTCGCCTTGCGCTCGGTGCGAACTCGGCGACACTGCTGTGGCAGGCGATTCTGCAGAGCCTGGTGTTGAGCGTGGCGGGAGGCATGGTGGGCCTAATGCTCGCAGCGGGCGCGCTGCGCTTTGGCGTAAGCCTGTTGCCGGAGACGCTGCCGCGCATCGACGAGATCGGCCTGGATTGGCGGGTTGTGGGTTTTGCGCTGGCCCTCGCTCTGCTGACAGGAGTGATCTGCGGGCTGGCTCCGGCCTTTGCAGCCATCCGGACCAACGTGAACGACGCGCTCAAGGAAGGTGGCCGCACCGGCACCGCGGGCGGAGGGCACGCCCGGTTACGTTCCGCGCTGGTGATTACCGAGATCGCTGTCGCCCTGGTGTTGCTGGCGGCCTCGGGATTGCTGTTGCGCAGTTTCGAGAAGATGCGCCAGGTGGATCTTGGCTTTCAGCCCGACCACACACTGGCCGCCTCTTACGGTCTGCCGCGAAAGCAATATCCGACCCAGGCTTCCGTCAACGAATTCAACCGTGAACTTGTGCGCCGCCTGCAGCAATTGCCCGGGGTGAAGAGCGTAGGGTTGACCTCGTTTCTGCCGGCCTCGGGTGGCAACAGCAACAGCGTGTTTGTGGCGGAGGGCTATGTTGCGCCAAAGGGTGCAGGAATGGATCTGGCCACCTTCATTCAGGTCGATGGCGACTACTTTCGGGCGATGGGCATTCCTCTTCTGCACGGCCGATTTTTCACGCCGGAGGACAGAGCGGGGGCGCAACTGGTGGTCATCGTGAACCGGAAGCTGGCGGAGCAATCCTGGCCGGGACAGGACCCGATCGGCAAGCGGCTTCGGCTGGGCACGGAATCGACGCAGACGCCGTGGGCGACCGTGGTGGGCGAGGTGGCGGATGTAAAGGAGGGCTCGCCCGACCTGCCAATCAAGCAGCAGTATTACACCACCGTTGACCAGGCGGAGACGCTGGTGGGCTCTCTCGGATCGCCGACCGATCTGAATGGCAACGGCGGATACATTGCGCTGCGTACGGCCATGCCTCCGGAGCAAATGGAAAATACGCTGCGCGCAACGTTGCGCTCCATCGACCCGCAATTGCCCTTGAACCAGCTGCAGACTATGGAGCACGCCATCTCCGACAGCGAGGCTCCGCGGCGATTTAATACGGCGCTGATCGCCTCCTTTGCCGCAATCGCTGTGCTGCTGGCAGTTCTGGGCATCTACAGCGTCATCGCGTTCTCGGTTGCGCAGCGTGTGCAGGAGATGGCGATTCGCATGGCTCTGGGCTCGCAGCGCTCGGGGATCGTCCGCTTGGTTGTTATTTCCGGAGCGAAGCTGGCGGCAGTGGGCTGTGCGATTGGGCTAGCGGGAGCCTTCGCAGCTTCGCACCTGTTGCGCTCGTTCCTGTTCGGAGTGAGCGGCGGGGATCCGCTGGTTCTGACGCTGGCTGCGGCGTCATTGCTGCTGCTTACTCTGGCCGCGTCCTTACTGCCGGCCCGCCGCGCTGCAACCGTCGATCTTACGCAAACGTTACGGGCAGAGTGACCGGTTCAGTTTCACAACCGACTCGACCCCTCCTCGTTCCTGACTTGCCGCTGCTCATTTGCTGTGTCTGCTCCCCGATTGCCGCCGAGTACAGAATATATTTGAACGGGTCAGTGTTTTGGTTCTTCTCCATCAGCTTGAGATAGACGAGCCGTTTGGCCCTGGCAACAGACTCGCTGTGCTCGAACCTGCCCTCGGATGATTCGAGCAGCGAGGCCGCGAGTTCGTATTTGCCGTCCGCAGCCAGCCGGCCTACAGTCTTCGTAAGCTGACTTTCCGACAAACCAAGGTAGTCAACCAGCAGTTCCGCGCGGTCGGCACGGCTGATATGGTCGAGCCCCTGGAGGTCGGCTTGCCAGTAGCCGACGTTCTGGTCATACAGACGATCAATGACATGTTCCCGCATGATGAAATACGGCAGATACGCGTCAGGATTCCCCCTGAGCAGATCGGGTGGAATCAAATTTGCCTGTTGAATCACGGCTCGCTCTTTGCCGCTGCTGATAGAACTCAACACCTGCTCCCGCAACCAGCTGAGATCCAACTTGAGCTGCGACAACATGGCCGGTGAGGCGAAATTCCGCGTGAGCGGCTCGTGGCCATGCAGTAGATACTTCGGATTCTCCCGCACCACAATATCAATCGCATCCAGCAGCCCCTGCAGATCGCCTTCCTGAACAAAGGGCGCTCCGAGATAAGGCATGATGAAATCGCCCACGAACATGACTCCCTGTTGCGGCAGATTGACGAATATTCCATCATCGGTCTCTCCGCCTTGCACGGGGATCAACTCAATCGCCGTTCCCCCGATCTTCAAGTCCGTCCGGCGGTCGATCGTGACGTCGGGCTTGAAGGTGCGTACGTCGTCTAAGCTGAACCGTTCACCGAAGAAGGGCTTAGCGAAAATCGCAGGCCCGCTGAAGTCGTGGGCAATCTCTTCCTGATAATTGCTCCTGGCATAGAAGCGCAGCTGGGGATTCAGGGAACGGAAATAACTGTGGCCGCCAACGTGATCCCAGTGGGAATGGGTTATGAAGATGGTCGTCAGTTGGGGGAGATTGGGCGCATATGCTCGCAGCGCTTCGTAGGCCGCCCGGGCGGAGTCCGGTCGAGTTCCGGCGTCGATGCCGATCAACTCCCGCCCATCGTCCGACACCACGAAATAATATTCGGTGAACTCGAAACCGGTGAGCACGTACACCCGCCCGGGCACGATCTCGGCAATGCGCCGCGGCGCGAAGGTATGCCCGGACATTATGTCCTCTGAAAAAGGAGTGATCAGGGTGATCGGGCTGTTGAAGTCCTGGTAGCCGCTTCGCTTCAAATAGTCTTGCGCGTTGGCTTGTTCTCCCCGGGCGAGAGCGAGTTTTCCAAGACGATAGTAAACCTCACGCAACCAGCCGGCATTGGGCGCCTGGTCCCCATTCTTGACACACCACATCAGCTCGTCCTGCGCCGCCTGCCCTTGATGGAAGAAGCCCGGCAGCTGGGAGTAAACGATGCCCGCAATCCAGTTCACAACGAAGACGTGCCCTCCGGAAAGCTGCCTGGCCTGCTCCAGGATGGAGATCGTCTCTTTCACATAACCCACGCGATGCAACAACGAGACCGAAGGTGCATGCTGCGCTCGCAACAAACCGATCGCGCTTAGATACAAGGCCTTCTGGACATCAGTAAGGTGTGGGCCGAACTCTTGCAGCCGCGCGGAGAAGAACTCCACGCCGTCACTTTGCAGATTGGCATTCGCATACTGCCCCATGAGCAGAAAGAGCAACTGCGGATCTTTGGGTGGCGCAATGCTGTTGACGGCTTTGAAATACTCGAGATCCGGGCGGGGGGAGCCGGTTTCGGAGGAATTCCTGGAAACCGAGGCAGCCGGCTGTTTTCGTAGACTGACAAAAACGACTCCGACCAGCAGCAGCGCAGCCGACAAATACATAGAGGTTTTCATAGGAGTTCCCCTTCCCGAGGTTTGGGTTTACCTGATGAACTAGATGCATATACATGTTTTGCGTCGCAAAGAATTCACGCTGCCATTGCGGCTTTTGTCATTTGCGATACAGTCAGTTTCATCTGCTTCCAGCCTGCGGGTCCGAATTCTCGTCGTAGCCGTTGTTCCGCCAGCTCCCAATGGGGTTGAGCCTCAACGAGTTGTCGCTCGCCTGCTCGGGTCAGGCTGAATAAACGCTCCCGCCGGTCTGTTCCCCGCGTGACCATAATCCAACCCTTCTTCCGCAGTGGGGCCAGAGTGCGTGTCAGGGTCGTACTGTCCATGGCAAACCCTGCACTCAGCCGCTTCTGATTTATCTCCCCGGTCTTAGCCAGTGCGGTGAGCAGGCCAAATTGCGTGATCTCGAGTCCTGCCTTTTTCAGTTCCTGGTCATAGATCCGGGTTGTGATTCGAGTGAGGCGGCGCAGGTTCTGACACACACAGGGCAGCTCAAAGAGTTCATTTGCGAGATCGCGAGTAAAAGCTTTTGCGGTCATAGTATATGTATCTACATATATATTTGTTTCCTTGTCAAACGGCGGATCTTTCGTCCGTGACTACTGCAAGGTAAATATGCGGCTTCAGCGCTCTAAATCCCGGCGAGAAGCGCCAGGGGGACTTCCCCACTCAAGCCAACACAGGCCTTGAATCGGCCGCCCACCGGATATTTAACAATTCTCGATCGTCTGAATAGGACCCCCGCCGCGTGGAGTGCAACTTCCGTTTCAACTCCATGACTTTGGTTTATTGACGCCCAGGTAACCAGGCCGTAACCTCAGCCGAGGTTCGTCCTCTCACTACCTGGTAGGAGCTCTTCTTTCAGCCTTGATAGGAGCACATGTACGCCCAACGCGAAATCCCCCGAAATGCCAACCGCTCGCGCGGTGAGAGGCTTGCTGGTCCGAACACCCACTTTCGATTCCTACAAAACAAATTCTTTCGTACCTTGCTGGTTGTGAGCTTGTGCGGTATGACACTCGTGACCGGGTGCTCAAAACCTTCGACTTCCGAGCTTGATACAACTGACTCCTCTTCGCAAGCGGGCGCACCTGTCATTACCACTCAACCCGCCTCTGTAACAGTGACTGCTGGCCAGACGGCACATTCAATGTAGTGGCGAGCGGCGCGGCTCCATTGACGTATCAATGGCAAAGCAATGGCGCCCTCATTTCGGGCGCAACCGCACAAAGCTATACAACACCCGCGCTGACCGCCCAGAACAGCGGGAACAGCTTTAATGTGGTGGTGACGAATGCGGTCGGCTCCGTAACCAGCACCATGGCCATGGTGACCGTGATGAGCGGCGGTAGCGGCAACACCTGCGGCGCTGTCCCGAGCGTGCCCGGCTCAGTAACCGCATCCGCGACATCCTCCAGTCAGATTAGCGTTAGCTGGAGCGCCAGTTCCGCTGTTGCCCTATGCACCGTTGCGTACAACATTTATCGCAGCATGACCTCCGGCTTCACGCCCGGGGCTAGCAATCAAGTCGCGTCCGGTCAGGCCGCTACCTCATTTGCCAATAGCGGCCTGACCGCCGCCACTACTTATTATTACGTGGTGGAGGCAGTCGATGCCGACGGCAACTCGGCACCTTCAGCTCAAGTGAGCGCCGAGACACCGGCTTCCTCGTCACCAACCTCCACCTGTTCCACGGTCCCAGCGGCGCCCACAGGGCTTGTAGCGACGGCAGCCTCGGTGAACTCCATCAGCTTGAGCTGGACTGCGGACACAGATCCAACAGGCTGCGCCGTCAGCTATAACCTGTACGGCAGCACTACTAACGGGTTTGCTCCGTCTTCGGCGAACCTCATCGCGACCGGGCTCACGGCCACTGTTTACACCAACACCGGCCTCACAGCGTCTACCACCTACTACTACGTAATCGCAGCCGTCGACGGCGCCGGTAATTCGGCACCTTCCGCCCAGGTTCAGGACACTACGACAGCGGCGGCAGCTACCTCAACGGAGATTGTTGCCATTAACTCCGGAGGTCCGGCCGTCAGCAACGCGACCGGTGGGGATGCATCCTTTGCCGCAGACGAATTCTACAGTGCTGGCGGAACCTCTACTTCCACCAGCACTGTTGCTGTGGCCGGCGTAACCAACGCCGCGCCCGAGCAGGTGTATCAGTCAGAAAGGAATGGGCAATTCAATTACACCATCCCCGGCCTGCAGCCCAACGCTGCGTACACGGTTCTGCTGCACTTTGCGGAGACCTACTTCTCGTCCGCAGGCGCGCGTGTTTTCAATGTGGCTATCAATGGCCAGACGGTTCTTCCGGGGCTGGACATTTACAAAGAAGTGGGTGCGAATGCTGCCCTGGTCGAACCCTTTACGGCGACAGCGAACCAGCAGGGGCAAATCGTCGTCACCTACACCAACGGTACCGCAAACCAGCCCAAATCGAGCGGTGTTGAGGTACGGGGCGCTCCCAGCAGCTGCACGCTTGTTCCCTCGGCTGCTCCCACCGGGCTGACGGCACAGGCCTCTTCTCCAAGCATCATCAACCTGAACTGGCAGGCAGTGACCCCTCCGCCGAATTGCCCCATCACCTACAACATTTACGGGAGCACGACCAGCGGGTTTACTCCCTCTGCCTCGAACCTGACTGCCAGCGGCCTGACCGATCTGGCGTACGCGAACACTGGCCTCACCCCTGCTACGACCTACTACTACGTGGTGGAAGCAGTGGATGGGGATGGCGCATCCGCGGCTTCGGTACAGGCCAGCGCAGAGACGAATTCGGCGACTTCGTGTGTGGCGATTCCTTCGGCGGCGCCTACCGGAATGGCCGCGACCGCTGCTTCGTCCAGTGCCATCGGCCTCAGTTGGGCACCCATTACGCCGCCCGCCAATTGCACCAACGTCAGTTACAACATCTACCGAGGGACTGGCAGCGGGTTCGTTCCGTCCGCTAGTAATGAGATCGCGGTCAAGCTGCCGAACACGGTCTTCTTCAACAATAGCCTTCCGCCGTCGTCCACTTATTATTATGTGGTTCAGGCGGTCGACGAAGACGGCACGTCGCCGGAGTTCTCGCAATCGGCAACGGCGACCACGCTCGCGCCGCCGACCCAATTGACGGCGACAGCCACTTCCGCCAACGAGATCGATCTCACGTTCCCCGTGAGCACCGCCCCTGCGGCCGTACAGTATAACATCTTCCGTAGCACAACACAGAGCTTTACGCCTTCTGCCAACAACCGGGTCGGTTCTACCAAGTCCAATTTCTATGAAGATATTGTGCTCGCTCCGTCCACTACGTATTTCTATATCGTTCAAGCGAGCAGTCCGGCCGGTACCGCGACCGTAGGCGGACCCGTGAGTGCAACGACATTGACTCTTGGTAACAGCGTGCCCTTCTGGGACGCAAGCAATATACCGGCTACACCGGCGGGCGATGTCATGACGTTCAAGTTCCTCAACCGGACCAATGGGCAATATCCTGATGACCAGGTTTATTGGAGTGTTGAGATAAACGGGGTAACCACCACCAATACCATCGCCGGGCAGCCTTATTTCCAGATGCCGGCCAATGCCTCGGGGCGTATGTACTTCTATCTTGGCGCGGTAGGGCAGAACAGCAACAGTTACTTTGACTTTATTGAGTATACGATCGGACCCACGTCCTTTAATGGAGATACAACACGTGTCGACGCCTTCGGGATCAAACTCGCCTTCCAGCTCGAGTGCGGCGACGGAACAGATATAGCGGTCGGCGAAAATGCCGCAACCTTCGCGGAAAATCGGGCTACCACGTTCCAGCGCTATCTAGATGCGGCTCCCGCACCGTTCCCGGCGCTGGCACAGATCGACGCTCCCTACGAAATTGTCGCTCCGGGCGGCGGTGGGTTTGACACCGGGGGTCCCTACGATACTTACTACAACGCTTATATCGCTCAGGTCTGGGCATCGAACGGCCTTACCATTCCGCTTGCCGGAGACAATGGGGATGGCTTAGGAAACTATCCCGATCTATCCGCGGCGATCTATCGGCATGTCGCGGGTCCGGGAACCTTTAACCCGGATGGGACGTTGGTGTCGCAATCGTTGTGGGGAAATCCCAGCAATTTCTATCAGGCAGCGCCCGCAAGTTACTACGGACAATTTTTTCATGCCAACGCGATCAACGGACAGCAATATACCTTTCCCTATGATGACGCGGGCGGGTACTCAAGCGATGTCAGCTGCGGACAGCCTCACACGCTGCTCGTGGCCGTCGGATGGTAAACATTGCTTGCTACCGGGGGACCTCGGGTTTAGCAGGTGGATAAAGAAACTGGACGGCCGCTACGAAGCGCTCTCCCCAGAATTGTGGCGTGTGATGACCTCCCGGCTGGACGGTTAATTGAACTTCGGGATGACTAAAAAGAGCAGTTCTGAAGTTATCGGCGAGCATCTGATTTAGCTTCACAAACCCAGAGTTGAATTCTGGCACTCCGAGCATTTTGGTTACGTCCGGCTCAAGTTCTTCGGTGCCGACTCCTATGGCAACGCGAACTGGCGCTCTGAGGATCGGCGACGTGTCTCGAATAAGTTCGCCGTTGCCGAGCTGAAGAGATGTGCTCTCGAGGAGGCCCAAGCCGAAAAGGTCGGGGCGATGAAGCAGAGCGTAGAGCACTGCGGCAGCACCTAATGAGGAGCCACCAATCCCAGTATGTTCGCGGCCTTCGGCAATGCGATAGTGAGCTGCAACGAAGGGCAGAACATCTATCGCGAGAAAATCGGGAACCCTATCCCCAGCGAGCGGCTCGGCCTCGGGGGGCAGGAGTGGGTTTGTATAGGGAGCAAATTCATGGGTCCGGTTTTTGCCTGTGTTGTCGATACCCACCACGATGATGGGATCGATGACGTGCCTGGTTATAAGATCCGTGAGCGTTTCGTCCACACGCCATTCGAAAATTTGGCCTGGCCCCGTGCAGCGATCGAAAAGCATCTGGCCATCGAAAAGATAAAGTACGGGATATGTTCTCTTGGCATTGGCCGCATCGTCGTAACCGGGTGGAAGCCAAACCCGTAGATTACGGGTATTCGCGTAGACCTTGCTGGTGAGCGGTACGATTTGCAGTACTCCTTCAACCGTGGACTTGCACGGGGCCGCCGCGGATGGAGTCTGGGAGATCCCTGCCCCAGTCAGGATGTGGAAAATCAGGAGGGCAACGGCGCGATAACAAATCCAGTTAATTCTGCTTTTACTCATGTTGAAAGCCTCTATGAAGGTGCGGCCTGATGGCAACGGCATGGTGGACAGAAGGGGACAATACCACTCGTCTCTTCTGCGCTTTATATATCGCTATCTATGTAGCATACAACATACCATAGGTCACCCCCCAAACTTTACCGCGAAATGGCTGGCGGGTTCAGCCGGATCCCGGCTAAGCTGGCAGCCCAAGGTCCAGCGACGGTCCACTATGATGAATCACATGGCCCACTTCCATAGAACGCATGATTCTGCATGCCCGCGGCGCGTACGCCGTAGCCGTCCATTGCAGGGCCTTATTTCCCTATTGATCTGCGGATTGCTCGGAGTGGTCCATTCGACGCGGGCATTGGCCAAACAGCGAGCGGATCTGACCGTGGTCCACGGCACTTTGGTTACGATGGACGGAAAGCGCCGTGTTTTGGAAGATGGCGGGGTGGCGATTCAGGGCGATACCATTGTCGCCGTCGACTCAAGCGCGAAGATCGACTCTATGTACGAATCGGGTAAGGTGATCGACGCCCGCGGCGCGCTTATTCTGCCGGGACTGATCAATGCTCATACACATATGAGCATGAGCCTGTTTCGCGGCTTGGCAGACGATCTTTCACTGGACGATTGGCTGCACAAGTATATCTTCCCGGCTGAGAGCCGCTACGTTACCCGCGATTTCGTTACCTGGTCGACACGGCTTAGCCTGCTGGAGATGCTGCGCGGCGGCACAACCACCGTCGCCGATATGTATTACTTTGAAGAAGAGGTGGCTGAGGCTACCAAAGCCGCGGGTATGCGGGGCGTGCTGGGAGAGACTCTGATCGGCTTTCCTTCGCCCGACAGCAAGACTACTGCGGCTGCACTCGCATATACCGAATCCTTTCTGAAACATTGGAAGGGTGACCCGCTAATCACGCCCGCCGTTGCGCCGCACGCTATTTATACGTGCCCTGAGGGGCTGCTCAAGGATGCTGCGGCGCTCGCCCGGAGCAACCAGGCACCGCTGCTGATCCACGTGGCCGAAGCTCCTTTCGAGATTGAGAAGAGCCGGCAGGATCATGGCGTGACACCGGTGCAGTATCTGGCGCGGATCGGCCTGTTGGGACCGAACGTGCTGGGCGCGCATTGCATCTGGTTAGATCAGGCGGACGTCCAAACGCTGGCTCACTTTGGCGTAGGCTGCTCCTACAACCCTTCCAGCAACATGAAGACTGCTGCTGGTTCGATGCCGGCGGTAGAGTTGCTGTCGGCAGGAGTTGCCGTTGGCATCGGAACGGACGGCGCTGCCAGCAATAACAATCAGGACATGTTCGAAGAAATGAACCTGGCGGCGAAGCAGCAGAAGTTGGCGCGCATGGATCCCAAGGCCTTGTCTGCGTTGCAGGTGGTCGAGATGGCTACCATCACCGGCGCACGGGCCCTCCATCTTGAGCGGCAGGTCGGCTCGGTGGAAGTGGGCAAGAAAGCAGATCTCATCGTGGTAGAAACCACCGCGCCGCATGCCACGCCGATGTACAACGTCTATTCGGCGATTGTCTACGCGCTCAAGTCCGACGATGTGAGAACGACGGTGGTGGGCGGCAGACCGGTGATGGAGGATGGACACATGCTCACGCTCGATGAGCCCGCTATCCTGGCAAAAGCTGCGCAATACGCCGCGCAGATCAACGCTTCTTTTGGGGCGAAGACGAACTAAGCGCGCCGGCGTCTGGCTGCGGATTTAGCCTTAGGGCCTGCGGATGATTTGGCCGTCCTTCATGACGAAGTTCACTTTGCGCAGGGTGTAGATATTCCTGAGCGGATTTTCAGGTACGGCGATCATGTCTCCGGCCAAGCCTGGCGCGATCGGTCCCTGTTGTTTTGCGATGCCCAGCAGCTCATAGGCATCCGTCGTCCACGCCCATAACAGCAGCAGCAGGCTCTCACCCTATTTCGTCATCCAGGCCTCGAACCCCATGCGCGAGGGATCGATTCGCGGCCGGGCCCACCCGGCCTCGATCGCCATGCGGCGAAACTCCTCTAGCGGATAGGCTCGCTTGATCAACATGAAACGAAAGGTCAACAGCATGAACCAGCGGTTCAGCCGGCTTACACCTAAGCCATCCACATACTGCTTCACGTCGGTCATCGACGCGTCCCGCCGCATGTCAATCAGCAGCGCCTTGCCGCCCGGGCGCAAAACACGGCGCATCTCCCCTAAAGCCTTCAGCGGCTCAGAGAAGTTCTTGAAGGCCGCTCGGCAGACCACGAAATCCACGCTTGCGTCCTCCAGCGACAGAGCCGCGGCGTTGCCCAGTTCGAAGCGGACGTCTACCCCTTCCGCCGCGGCGTTACGCCGGGCAATTTCGACAAAGGTCCGGCTGATGTCCACCGCGCGCACGTGCAAGCCTCGCCTGGCCAGCTCGATAGAGAGAAAGCCCGGCCCCGGCGCTACCTCGAGCACCTGGGCCGCCGGCGGGATCGCCGCGGCAATCCGTACCGCCAAGGCCTGGATCTCCGGCATGTCTTTGCGCGTGGTCCGGTCGTACCAACGCGCTGTGCTCCCCTCCATTCCCATTCCCTTGTAAGCTTTGAGTGTGGCAGCCATTTATTTCTTCCTCCATGTATCTTATAAAATAAGATACATGGATAATAAAGCATAAGAGGTGAGTTCGTCTATGCCTGTCAAAGAAAGATTGCGCCGTGGCCCGTCCGGCAAAGCAGACCCCACCCATTTGCCGGCGCCGGTTACCACCGCCGATCGCATCGTGCTGGAGATTCGCAAGTTCCTCGCCGCAGGCATCTTCTTCAATGCTCAGGCCGCGGAAAAGGCCGGCCTTGGGCTTACGGATATGCAGATGCTCCACATGCTGCAACTTTATGGGCCCTCTACGCCCAGCCTTCTGGCTAAATGGACAGGGCTCAGCAGTGGAGGGGTCACGGTGGCGTTGGATCGCCTGGAGAAAGGGGGGTACCTGCGGCGTGGGCCTAATCCTGAGGACCGGCGGAGTTTGCTCATCACGCTTATCCCGGCGCGATTGCGCAAAATTGCCGCTATGTATGAAGGAGTGGAAGCGGAGACCCGCCGCATGCTTGCGTCGCTGCCACAGAGCGATCTGGAAGCGGTGGTCCGTTTCTTCGAGACGATGCGGGAGGTGAGGACAGATAGCCGACAGACATCGATTCCCCAACGTTCTCCACAAGGCCCGTAGTGGCTGGAGGGCCAGACGTCAGGTTGTGATTTCCCACATCTCGCAAAAAACGCGAGATACCCCGAATTTCCTGCAAGCGGCACTGGATACGACCGCGTGTGCGCCTTTCTTTAAGGAAAGGCGCATGAAGGTCGCGGAACCCAGTAAGCTCCACAGGAAATCAGGGATATGGGGCACCCAAAATTTCTTCATCCTCTGGTTTCAGCGCTGAGGGAGGCTCCAGACCCACTCCTCGGATCACCGGTACGCAATCACCAGGCGATCGAGTCCAATCTCCTGTGGCGCGAGCTCTACCCGCGCAAAGCCGGCGTCCTTGGAAACCTGCTCGAGCTCTGCGAATGTGTACGCGTCGCCCGAGGGCGTAGTGGCCAGCATCATCATGCTAAAGGCAGCCGCGGCGGGCGGCGTAACCCGATCAGGATTGGGAACCAGCTCAGCAATGGCGGCGCGGCCACCTGGCTCTAACGCAGCGTGCACTTTGCGCATAAACGTGGTGCAGGTGGGTATATCGAAATGGTGCAGGAAATTGGGAACTAACACCAGGTCGTACCCACCGCCAAAATCGGTTTCGAAGGCACTGCCAGGGAGCAGGTGGTAGCGATCGCCAACGCCCATGGTCAGCGCATTCTTGCTAGCCACTTCCAGCACATTCTTCCAGTCGGCGGCATAGATGTGCGCCCCGGGATTCTGTTTTGCCACCGCAATTCCGAAGATGCCGTGAGACGCGGCGATATCGAGAACTTTATGTGCCCCGCCCCCCTTGCGCAGTTCGGTCGCCATCATCTCGGCAGGCCTGTGCATCAGCGGCATCATGGCCTGTGCAAACTTCACCCAGTCGGGATTTTCCGACGTCAGCGTTCCTTCACCCAGGGCGGTGCCTCCCCGGCGCACGGCCTCGGTCAGCTGCGCGTTACATTCGCGCACGTGCTCTGTGAGCAAAAAATCAATGGCGTCGCCGATATATGCCGGCGAATGGCAGTCGAGAAATAAAGCTGACTCCGGTGCTAGAGCGTACGCGGCGCCTTCTTTGGTCAAAAAGCCATGAATGGTTAAGAAATCGCAAAGCGTGCGCACTCCCCGTTCCGCAGCGGCACATCGCTTGGCAATTGTGCCCGCGGTACGGTTGCCTTCGGCGATGGCGGTGAAGATTCCCAGCTCCACCGCGGTTTTGATTGCCTCGGTCTGCTGGTAGGCGTTGATAGCGTTGAAAATACGCTCCGGAGTGGGCGGCGGTGTGACTGTCGTGGTCATGCATTCTCCCGTCGTTCAAATGGGTTGCTGATGGTGTTCAGTTTCGTAGACGTCATTTGCTTGATCCACAAGACCTGCAAAGGTCGAAGATGCAGAATGAAGGGTTCTCCTTGAATTGTTGGGGAAGCGTGTGCGAGGAAGCTTACTCCTGCAATGCCCCTTCGTAAAGGAAGGAGAAACCGGGACCGGGCCGGGCACCCGTCCTGTTTCTTATTTGGCCGTGTTGCGGTCGCTGCTTTAGCGCAGGAGCGCGGAGGCTGCCCATAGAACGGGAGCCTGCCCGTGAAAATCGCCGGTGATGCGCTTTCGCTCCATGTAGTACTCGTAGTCGTTTTTCTTGCCGGTGCCCTGGCAGACGCTGGTTATGTTCTGGTTCTGATCGATGTAGCCGGCGACGGCGATCCAGGCCCTTCGCGCCGCGGGGCCGTAGGTCGCGGCGTCGAGCCAGCCGTTTTTCACGCCGGTGATCAGGGCAAACGTAAACATGGCTGAACTTGAGCTTTCGGGCCAGGCCTCGTCGTGATCGATCAGTTGACGCCACATGCCATCCTTACCCTGATACTTGAGCAGCGCACTCATCATCTTCTGATAGCCATCGAGGATCCGCTTCCGTTGGGGGTGGTCCTGGGGCAGATCACGGAGCATCTCCGCCATGCCGACTGCGACCCAGCCGTCTCCTCGGCCCCAGTAAAAGGGCACATCGGGCGCGTGATAAAAAAGGCCGTTCGGTTGCTGCAGCTTATCCAGATACGCAGTCATTTCCAGCGCATCGCGATCGAGATACTTTCTGTCTCCCGTGGCGCGGTACGCTTCCAGCTGCAGGATGGTGAGCATATACATGTCGTCTATCCAGAAGCGGGTTTCCGCCGACAGCCCGTCCGGCCCGGGATTTTCCCATTGACGATCTGCCCATGCCTTCCCCATGGCGAGATACTTTGGATCTTTGGTCTCAATCGCGATCTCCAGCGGCACAACGCCGAAAATTGAGTCGTCCACATGGTGGCGCACGGGGATGCGTGCCGCTTCCGCGCCGCCGGGCGTGAGCGGTTCGAACCTGTGGATCAGCGCGGTGCGCAGCGCGTCGTCATGCGTCAGAGTGGCAAAGGTGAGCGCGCCGTACCAGGTGGCCACCTCAGAGTAATGGATGGTTGGACCGTACTGGTGAGGGCTGGTGACGAAATGCTCAGAGACCTGCTTGCCGACCTCCTGCGGAGAAAGACCCGCAGGCCAGTTGCTGAAATAGGTATTCTGTTGCGCGCACACCCCGAGAGGTAACGCCAGGAAAAGCACTCCAGATTGCAAGAGACTCTTGAACGTAACGGACCGCTTACCCATCTGTTTCAACCATCGAGAAGAAAAGTAAATTCACCCGTACGATTCTCTCCTTTCGCCGCGGTCCCTGGGCGAAATTCGATGGCACTCTTCCCGCACAGCGGGACGCTGACGAAATTCACTTGAACAGGCTGGTGTGATGAGAGGCGATCAGGATGGCGCCGTAGATCCATCCCAATACCATATAGAAGAAGGCAATCACGATGCCTGCGGGAATGGAAGCAATGGCAATCTTGATCAGGAACCTGACCAGCGGCCAAAAGGGCATATCGAAGCCAACCACCACCACGGGTGAGGCTGGAGCGATCGAAGTTTGTGACATAGCAGCTCTCCCTGTCCGTCAACTACTAGCTCGGCCCAAGGAATGGTAGCATGCAGTCCGGGCAGGGTAGGGGGGCTGGAAAACTTCGCAGGACTGGTTACACCCATGCGAATCCAGGCGCGGCAAGGCTCGCGGGCAACGGACACTGTGTTCACAAATTGAAGGCTTAGCGGGGTGGAATGAGTTGGTGGGCAAGCGTATGCGCGTCCAACTGGGACGACTGCGCTGACTGCGACGGCCGAGCATCGAACGCCACAGATCACACAACCGATCACGGAAACGCCATAACGCCCTCTGGTTTTCGCGAACCGCATGGTATCGGTAATAGCCTGAAAGCCGATCCCGAGGGGCCTACCCTCATCTTCTGCGCAGCTTTACAACACGGATTTCATTTCACTCCGTGCTTCTGCAGCACACATGCTGTCCCCTTATCTCCGTCTTCGATCGTCCCTGTCTCCTATGTCATCCCGGCTGGAGCCTGGGAAATGCAAAAGGAGCATCTCCAAGTGAGCCCGGGATATTTCATAAAATTCGATAAAATTTGGCTTTTTATGGACTTCAGCGGCGCCGCCCGAAAGGGCCTCTTTTGAGGGAAAAGGGCAGCCGGGGGGAGTTGGCTGTGTCGAGAACGGCATCGAGGAGGGAGCCGGTCGCGGCGGGAACCCGGTTCAGCTGTGGCGGGTTGATGAAGGGGTTGGCAAGGTTGGGCTGGTTCGGGTCAAGATTCCGGCGAAGGGGCGGAGGAGGCTCCGGGTCGGGGACCTGGGGCGCGGCGGGTTGGGCTTCGGCGGCGGCAATGGAATCGCCTGGCTCCTCGACCGCGGCTTGAGGCTGCCGGCGGAGCCACTCAGGGGTGTAGATTTGTGCCTTGATGGGCGCGGCCGCGGGTTGCGTCCCGGATGGAGAAAAGCGACGGTCATTCATGGTTCCGGACGGTATCAGACCTTCGATGGCTACGATCATCGAAAGGGCCTTGATCTGGCCGGCGATGGTGCCTCTGGTCACTTCGTGGCTGAGATTGGCCAATTCCCAGAGCCGGGCCAGGATCTGGTCGCGACCAAGGTTCAGCTGGCGCAGCCCTTCGGCTTCCTGGTCCACCAGCCTTTCCCGGACGGCGGCGCGGTGCTCCATCATGTAGGCGCGGACGCGGGGCTTGGATTTGGTGTAGGCAGCGGAGTCGGGGTTGAGACCGACGGCTTCTGCGGCGCGACGGTCATTCATGGTTCCGGACATGATCAGGTGAGCAAAGGCTATTTCCTGATCGGTGATGGGATCGCTGACAGTATTTTTGGGCATAGGTCGTCTCGTTCCTCGGTTTGCTGGAGATTGTGTGTTTTGCTGCTTCCTAGTGACGCAAAAGGGTTGGAAGCCGCGGTAGGCCACGTGTGGCTGGTTTTGGTGATTTTGTGACAGGGATAGAGTGTGGGACCGGACAGCGGTGAAGCTATCCTTCGCTCACGCGGAAGGCCGAAACTACCGGCAACTGCCGGCCAAGGCGCGGTTGCGTGAGAAGCCGTCGCCTGCCGATATCTTCTACTCTAAGAGATAGAGCCTTTCCAGGTTTGAACGTAAGTGGCGAGATGCTTTTTTCGGCACGGGAGTACCAGTCCGAAGGTCACTTGGGTTTGGCATGCGCGTTGGCAGGGGGATGAGATGGGTGGCAAATCGGAACCTTCCCACATGTTTTGGAGTTTTGCGGTGTCCCGGCGTGATGCTGGCGTTGCGGATTGCGCTTGCGATCGATTACCGGGACCGTGCTTAGACACGTCGCAACGAAGAACGTTCCGTTACAAGGCCACGGGGAACTTACCGAAAATCCGACTTTCCAGGCACCAAGCTCGTTCAAAGCCCTCCTGAAGCGGTCGAGAGGGTAAGTTCTCTCACAGATGGAATCTCCAGAGCCCTTGATCCGGCCGGGTATGTGGGTGTTGCCCGCGAGGGAAGAATCAAACGTATCCCTTGTTGTATGAACCGCTTCGCTCGTCATCTGCCTTAAATCTTAGAAGTCAGGACTAAATCCGCGTCTGGCCATTTTGATTCTGTGACCTTCCGGGCAGCCTCGGCCCATGAAAAACCGAGGTTGTTTCCTTCTGCTTCTCCTGGCGCTGGCCGGCAACGCAAACACCGTTTCAGCGCAGACGTCTGCACTCCAGGTGCAGGTTTTTGACTACGCCGGTTTGAACCCGGCAGCTCTACATCAATTCATCGCGCGGACACAAGAAATCCTGGCCAGTTCCGGCGTCTCGCTGGAGGTGGATGCCTGCTCGAGAGGTGCCGCGCCGTGCGAAAGCCACACCGGAAGCTCCAGGCAGGTCGTGATCAGGGTGGTCGCTGATACGGGCAAGAACATGAAGAATGTACGCGTGGAGAAATTGGGCATGTCTGTTGCCGGCCATGATGGCGGCACCTACGCCACTGTTTTTCTAAAGCCGGCAGAGGAGAAAGCTTCCGACGCAAACCTCCCTCGGATCGTGGTGCTCGCCTATGCCGCCGCCCATGAAATCGGGCACCTGCTTCTGGGGGAGGCCCACTGCCCGCAGGGCCTGATGAAAGCGATTTGGAACATGAACGACTTCCAGGCAATGGCGCAAAACAACCTTCATTTCAGCCCGGAGCAGACCCGGGAATTGACCAGCCGTTACGGCACGGCCCGTCAGGCTGAGGTCAGTGCAGACACGGCGCTTGCGGTTCGCCATTGAGGGCCGGCGCCGCAAGCCTATTGCATCTGCGTCATCCAGATATCACCCGTGTTCATCTGTGGCAGGTTGATCATGATCTTGTCGCGGGCGACGCTGAGATCTGACGTAATTTGGTGCAATTTGCCCGAGCGGCCCGCAGAGTTGTGAAAGTGCTCGAAGGCGAACGGTGGGCCCAGCGGGTGTTTCGTAGCTGGATCCAGTCGCTGGGCCCAAATGCAAAGGTATCCATCGCGCGTGGACGTGAAATACAGCGTGTTCCCATCCGCAGAGAATTGAGGCTTATCGTCCCAGTACCGTCCGTCGGTTACCGCGATCCATTCCGCTTCTCCGGCGGCCAAGCCATGCCGCACCGGTGCGATCGTGATCTGTACGGCGAAGTCGGACAAAAACTTCTTAAAAGCCACCCAACGGTCATCCCAGGAGAAGAAAGGGTGATAAAGCGATTGCTTCGGAGCACTCAGGAATTCCCGCTCCGTTCGCGTGCGCAGATCGAGGGCGACAATCCGATCCTTGTCGGTGTCAGTTGGGTCGTATTTCTGGAGCAGAACCACAGACCCGTCGGATGAAAACCCACGCGGCGTGCAGCGCTCACAGACCTGCTCCGGCTTATCACCCGAGGCCGCAACCATGAAGCCGCATGGGAACGGGTTCTCAGGATGTTCCGGAAAGCTGCCCTCTTTGCAATCGCGTCCAAAGATCACTCTCGATCCGTCGGGAGAAATCGAAGTCTCCCCCCGGCACCCGGTTGCCGGCCCTTATCGTCGAGGAAGTGATCTGTGCCGGTGCTCAGATCTCTCAGCAGGATGGTGTTTGGCCTGCCAGGGTTGGAGGTGTCATACGCCATCCACTTGCCGTCCCGAGAGAGGGAAGGAGAGCTGTAATCCCCACCCTCGGGGAAAGGCAACTGGAGAGTCGGTCCGAGTTTCTGGCCGCGTTCGCTGACTGGGATCTGATAAATCGATACGCTGGAACTCAGGATATTGTAGGCTAGCTTGCCGTCCTCCGATGCCGAGCCGCCCCCGCCGAGCTGACCATTGCCGGAAGCGAGCAGTTCCGGTTTCTCATCCATAGCACCCCCGGGGGAGATTCCCATGCGCCAGAGCTTCCAGCTTTCCAGGTTGGAGGTGGAGTAGATAATCCATTCGCGGTTGTCAGCGGTTCGAACCCACGCACGCACGGCATCTGCTGGCTGGTAATTCTGTTCTACTCCTGGAAGGTGAGCCAGCCGAGCTTGGCCTTGTGCCAGCGGGGCGATCCACCAATCGGCCGGCTTGTTTTGCTCACGGCGGCGAACCCCATAGAAGAGAATCTCATTTTCATTGGGAGACCAAAACCCTGGGCCGTGCAAGCGGAAGTCCTGATTCAGCGCCAGGTCGACCGGCTGGCCGCTATCAACAGATACTGTGAACGCTTTGTAGTCATCTCGCGTGTCATATTGCAAGTAAAGGATGCTGTCGCCCCTGGGAGAGAACCGGAGGCCTTCCGCAAAGGGGGTCGCGGCTAAGAGTCTGGGTTCGCCAGGTAGAGTTGGGGCGATGTAGATTCCGCCTTGGTTTCTTTCCGAATAAAAAGCGATGCGCGTGCCATCGGGCGAGAAGTTTGGAGAGTAAGCCGGGTAGGAATCTGTGGTCACCGGAGCCGCCTCGCCCCCCGCGCGTCTGTTGCACCCAGATTCGGAAAGGGCCACTGCCGGCACTCGAAATGTAAGCGAGCAGTTTCCCATCCCGTGAAAGCGCGGGCTCGAAACCAAAGGAAGTTATGTGCTTGGTTTCCTGCAAGGTGGGCTTTTTGTGCTGCCTCAACCACGCGACGGTCGTGATGCCTATAGCGGCGAGCAGACCCGCAACGGTCAGCGCGGCGAGGACCAAGACGCGGAACGGTGATCTATGGGATGCGGATTGCGCCGGCAATCCAGGCGGGCTTGGGATCACCGGCGTGGCAAGGGCCTGCGTTTCGATTGGAGGGATCGCCGCCAATGGCGCGATAAATCGGTATCCACGCCGCGGGACCGTTTCCACATACTGCGGGGTGCCGGCATTATCGTTCAATGCCTCTCGCACCCGATTCACCGCTTTGTTCAAGGACTGATCGAAGTCAACGAAAGTGTTTCCCCAGATCCGCTCCTGCAGTTGCTCACGAGTGATGACCTCGCCCGGCCGCTCCGCGAGCATCGCCAAAACCCGGAATGGCTGCTCCTGCAACCGGATCGGCACGCCATGCTTGCGCAACTCCATGGCGTCCCGATCCAGCTCGTACACCCCGAAACGGATCCTGCCAGACATCCGATCACTCCGTTGCAGCTTACTCTACCTCAAAACCGGGAGAAGACCGGACTGCATAGCGAAGTGCCCGAAAAACGGGATTTCCGGTAACTTGCCCATCCCGCCCGTTGTTTGGGGGAATTTACCGAAAACCCGACTTTTTGAGGCATTGTCCGGAAAGCCGGTTCAGCCACCACTTGAATTCTCTTGAATGCAACCCCTCCGTGACGCTGTGTAGATATCGAGGAGGTTAACCGACCATGAGAAGAAAGCTCTGCCCTTGCTCGGGGGAACCCACGGTTCGGGTGGGGCCACACCTAGCCTAACCGCGCCCGCAAACCACTTATCGCCCCGAATCGTTTCATGACCTAGGAGGCCCTCAGGAACGTGCGCAGTGAGTCGTTGTACTTCTGAGGACCTTCCCAGAACATCGCGTGGCCCCCACCTTCGTCAGCCTCAAAAACGACGAAGGAAGAGCTCGGAACGGCCTCGTGGATCCCTTGCGCGATTTTCAGTGGTACTTTCGACACGCGTCCACCAATGACCAGAGTGGGCACCTTGACCAACGCATACGCATCCCACCAATCACCGAAGGCGGCCCAGCGAAAGAGTTTGGCCAGGTACGGGCGAGGAAGCTTGAGTCCCTCACGGTAGAAGGCCTCCTTCGCCGACTCCTCCGCGTCGTCGGTGAGGAATTGGTCGCTAAAACCCTTGGAGAAGGCGATGGCATCGGGACCTTGGAAGGCGTCAATCGCGGCCAACGCCTGATCCGCACTGAAGATTCCATCACGCAGGTGGCAGGGTGAATCGTCGGAGAAGACAATCGCCCGCAGTCGAGAATCACCGTAAAGCTCGAGGTAGGTCAAAATGATCTTGCAGCCACCGGAGTGGCCGAGGATCGTCACGTCGTTGAGGTCGAGTGCGCGGAGAAATCCGTCGAGGTCCTTAGCCAATGTGTGGTAGTTGTAGCCGCCCTCTGGTTTGTCCGACTCGCCATGACCACGGGGATCGAGAGCAATCACCCGGAACTCGTCGCATAGTCCCTCAAGCTGATACTTATACAGCGACGCGGCATGACCTAGTCCGGGCAACATCACCAGCGCCCGGCCCGCACCGGCCTCCCAGTAGCGCAAGGTCACCCCCGGTGCGACCTGGACGCCCTTTAATTCAGCCCGCAATGAGAACGGTATACTCACCGCACTACCTCCCGTTCACCAACGTGCCGTTCTTTTCCTGGCCGAAGTGGATGTCGGACAAATGCAGAAAGCGGTGTAACATTCAGCGTGCTTCGCCCCAGTGCCATTGCAAGATGAACCCTCGCTGGGGGGCGCCTTGTAGCTCCACACCTGCCCGGAACTATAGGTCGAATCGACAGCCGGTTTGAGGTGCAGCACACTTCTGCGTGTCAGCGGCTTCACCTTGGTGGCTCAGAACAAGTCCTCCGAGGAGAACAGCCCTAAACGTGTTCCGCAAAGAGTGGGAAACGGACATAATTGCTCCACACAGAAGATAGCAAACATGCATCCGTTTGCCCGAATCTTCGAGTTCCTTGGAAACGGGATTCTAGGTAACTTGCCTGAACTGACCCCTCCGGTTGGGGAATTTACCGATAACCAGACTTTACGGGCATTTTTCCGAGAAGCCGGTTTGAACGAAGCCGCTGGCGCGGCGGCTGGAGGGTCGTTATGTGACGAACGGGTAGGTGCGACTAGGGTGAAGGTCACAGGAGGAGAACCCCGTGACCCCACTTCGTCAGCGCATGCTTGCATGAGCCGAGTTTACCAACCCGTTTTGCCTGTGAAACGGGGATCTTCGTAACTTGCCTGACCACCTCTGGCTGAGGTAAGCGATCTGGTCAGGCGGCGCTCCACTTCAGCCGGCAGTTCTGTCTTACACGAAAGTGGCCTTGGATCCTAACCCATTCGCGCCGTACTGTTGCAGGGTACGAAAGAAACTTGACAAAGCAGGGGCGATAGATGGGCGCGTCGGTAGAGGAGTTGAAGGAGCTGGGGGCCTTATTTGAACAGGCCGAACAGACTCCACACCATGAGGCTGGGCACGCCGTTGTCATGGCTTGGCTCAAGTTGCCGTTCGTTGACTTGACCATGGAAGAGGATGAGGAAGGCGAGACGGTAGGTCAAGTGACTCTCTTGCCTGAAACGTATCGCCGCGACTATACCGACAGCGCAATAGGCTGTGCCGCTGGCCAGGCCGCAGACAACTTGCATGAAGAATTCCGTGGTAGCCCTTCCTTTGATTGGGACAACAGCAACGACAACAATCAGATTAGAATTCTCGGAATGCTGGCGGAGTGCTTCACTACCGACGATCAGCGGGGATGGTTCAACTACGTGCGAAGATACGCGGAGTCGATCTTGCGCATTCCGTACGTGTGGGCAGCCGTGGAAGAACTCGCGAGAAGGTCGGCCGAGTTGGACGGCGAGCGTGAAGTTCCTGCACGGGAAGCGCTGAGGATCTTGCGGGCCTGTAAAAAGGCGAGCGCAAGCGAAACGGTACAGGGTACAGCCTGAGATCGAGCTAGGGGGGTCTAGGACGATTTAGAGATGCCTATCCCCGTACGAACTGCCAGCCGTCGTTCCTGAGCCACCTGACTTGGGCTGCTCCACAACTGGAGAAAAGGGGCGAGCATGGATTCCTCCGAGACTTCCGCTGAGAGTAGAGTGTCCGTTCAGTCATTGCAATAGAACGCGCTTCTCGCCAACATGCACCAATAGTAGGCTTCTTGACAAGTGTTTCAGGCGTCCGTTCGATTAGCCGGTGAAACGGGGTTTTCGGTAACTTGCTCGTGCCTGACCCCTTGGGCTGAAGGGAATTTACCGATAACCCGACTTGAACGAAGCCGCCAGGGCGGCGGACGCATGCGCGTGGGTTGAGCTAGCGGTAGTTGCTGTGATCTAGCTTGTCGCAGAGGAGGAACTCTCTGTGACCCATCTACGCCAGATCATGCTTGAGGAACTGGAGCGTCGCAACTACGCTCCGGGCACCATCCGCTGCTACATCCGCACTGTCGAGCACTTCGCCCGACACTTCCATCGTTCTCCCGATCAACTCGGCCCTGACCATATCCGCCGGTATCAGGCAACTATGTTTCGCGAGTGGAAGCTGGCGCCGAACACGGTGACCCAGAAGCTGGCTGCGCTACGTTTTCTGTACATCCAGGTATTGAAGCGAGGCTGGAGCGTTGCCGAGACGCCGTATCCGAAGAAGGTTCTGCACCTGCCGCAAGTGCTCAGTCAGGAAGAAGTCGCACGTCTGATCGACGCGGCAGAGTTTCCTTTTCACCGCATTCTGCTGATGACGCTCTATGCTACAGGCGCACGTCGTGCGGAAGTAGCTCGCCTTAAGGTCAGCGATATCGACAGCCAACGGATGGTCATTCATATCCGGGGAGGCAAGGGGCGCAAGGACCGCGATGTCATGCTCAGCCCCAAGCTACTCGATGCACTGCGCGTCTACTGGCGCAGCCTCCGGCGCAAGCCCGCCGACTGGTTATTTCCCGGCAACAGATGGCATACGGGGAGTCAGCCTGTCACCACCAAGGTTCTCTGGACCGCCTGTCAGCGCGCCGCGCAACGCGCCGGCCTTGAGCACAGGTGCATCCATCCTCATACCCTGCGCCACTGCTTTGCCACCCATCTGCTGGAAGCCGGCGCCGACCTCCGAACCATCCAGATGCTGTTGGGACATCGTGACCTCGAGGAAACGACGATCTATCTGCACCTCTCCCGGCGGCACCTCAGTGCCACCGGAAGTCCACTCGATGCACTCACGATCCGGGAGCAAGGAGAGCAGACGCACAGCGTATGAACCGGCCTCCTCTGGAGGTGGCCGACATCGTTCGTTGTGCCGGACAGTCTTTCCTTGAACGTAGTCAGCGCTGGATCAACTGGCAACATCAGAAGGTCCTGCTGGCGATCACGCGCTGCCGCACCGCTGCGCTCGGCGGCCATCGTGATCGCTGTTCCGACTGCGGACATACTACCGCCGTCTCCTACAACTCGTGCCGCAACCGGCACTGTCCCAAGTGCCAGGGCAACGCGCGCCAGCGCTGGCTGCAGGCGCGCGAACGGGAGCTTCTGCCTACGCCCTACGTGCATGTTGTCTTCACGCTGCCGCGCGAGCTTGCTCCGCTCGCTCTGCAGAACAAGCAAGTGATTTATAACCTGCTGTTTCAGGCCAGCGCTGAGACTCTGCTTGAGATCACTCGCGATCCCCGGCACCTTGGCGCAGAGATCGGTTTCTTCAGCGTGCTCCATACCTGGAACCAGCGATTGCAGCATCATCCCCATATTCACTGTGTGCTTGCTGCCGGCGGACTCGTTCCAGACCACTCCCACTGGATCTCCTCCCGCCCTTCCTTCTTTCTTCCCATCAAGGTGCTCCGTCGTGTCTTCCGCGGTAAGTTTGTTGCCGGGCTCAAGACAGCGTTCCGCGAAGGCAGGCTCGAGTTCCATGGCCATCTCGTCCCACTCGCTGAACCTCGAACCTTCGCATCCTGGCTTAGGCTGCTGTTCCTTCATCACTGGGTCGTCTACGCCAAGCGACCATTCGGCGGCCCGGAACATGCGCTGCGCTATCTTGGGGCCTATACCCATCGGGTAGCCATCTCCAACCACAGGCTCGTTGCGCTCACCGACAGTAACGTCACATTCCGCTGGAGAGATTCCGCTCACGGCAACAAGAAGCGACTGATGACTCTACCGGTCGATGAGTTCCTGCGCCGCTTCCTGCTCCATCTACTGCCACGCGGGTTCGTCCGCATCCGCAACTTCGGCTTCCTTGCCAACCGACAACGTGCCCGGCTGTTGCCACTCTGCTTCAGCTTACTTCGGGGTTCAGAAACCATCTCAGCTGCAGCAGCATCGCCTGCAGCGGACCGTCCTCACTCATCCTGGAATTGTCCTGTTTGCGGCGCAACCATGCACGTCCTCGAACGTTTCTCCGCAGCTCAACTCCTGCTTCGTTCTCCGCCATTCGATGGGCATGCCACATGAAAGCACAACTCCAACCTCGACCCCTCCTCGTGTCCCCACACGTACACACAGATCCTCTGTCTCACGTGGCTCAAACCACTTCGCCGGGCATCCTTCAGCCTGCTCCTAGACGCTCAGAACAGCGCTCGCCTGGAGCAACCTCTCGCAACCACCGACATCCGCAATTCAAAGGCCAAGCCCGGAGATCACCCGCCTGGGCTCAACTCCATTGAAAGCCCATAGTACTGGCAGCCGTTAAGGCTTCCTTCAAGTCGCTGTATCTGAAGCGCCCATCAAGGAAGCAACTCACGACCAGCTTTCGCTTGATGGGCGCTTCAGATACAGCCCTAAGACTTTTCAGGCACTACGGAGGGTCACTTCCAGATTGTCCGTCACCGCCGGGATGTGCTCGTCGAACACGGCGAATCAGTAATAAATGCTGCGCGACAACGCAGCGACGATCGGTTGTACAGTTGAGGAAGCCCCGGCTGCTCAGTCTCAAGGGACAGGAGTTCCATGACAGACTGAAACGAATGTGTCCGGTTCTGGCAGGGGCTTGACGTCCTGCTGCAGTCTCGATCTTCGAACGTCGTGACTCAGTTAGCCCTTCACCAGGATGACGCTGGCGTCATCGCGCAGACCCGACCCGTCGGCGAACGAGCGTACGTCATCGAGAAGGCTCTCTGCGGAGGCGTCTGTTCGCAAAAAATGCTCCTGAAGACGTACCCACCCATACTCTTCGTCCGCTTGATTTTCCGCCTCGGTGATGCCGTCGCTGTAAAACACCAGGCGTGAACCCATGGGAAGTTTCACTTCCACTTCCGAGAAATCACTTGGTCGCAGTCCCAGGGGGATCCCTCGCTCCACATCGAGGAACTGGCCTGAACTACCGGTCATCAACAGGGGCCGCAGATGACCTGCGTTTGCGAAAGTCAGAGTCCGCTTAGCTGGATCAAGCACGGCATATACCATGGTCACAAAACGGCCGGCGGGAAAGTCCTCGACCAAAAGGCGATTCGGGTTTATGCGTAGACGGGACTGGTACTTTGAGCAAGCTGCTTCCTCAAAGTACCAGTCCCGTCTGACGCATGAACCCGACGCATAACCCCCCTTATCTCACCCGTCCACACGCAGCCGCTTATTGGTATAGTTTCTTGCATGAAAATCCTGCTGTTGAGCTTGTGCCTGGCGGCCGCCGTGCCGGCCACCGCGCAGTCCGTTCAAGTCAACGCTTACGTTCCGCCGAAGGAATCGACCGTCCTCGCTACTACCTTCGTCGACTGGGACTCACTCGTTCCAAACTCGACCTCGGTCGGCCAGGTGCGCCATGTCTTCGACAACCCAACGGTCGCTATGGACAAGCTCGAAGTTCACGTCACCACTCTCAATCCAGGCAAGGAATCTCACCCCATCCACCGCCATCCCTGGGAAGAAATCCTGCTTATCAAGGATGGCGACTTCGAGCTCTCCATCAACGGCCGCAAGCAGCACGCCGGCCCGGGCGCCATGGTTTTCCTGGCATCCAACGATCCGCACAATGCCCGCAACGTCGGCAACAGACCGGCCACCTACTACGTCATCAACTTCGTTACCGATCTCTCGCACTCCGCATCCGCTAAGTCCGCCGCGGAACAGGCCGTTCCCGGCAAACTTGCCTCCTCCGTTATGGATTGCAACAGCCTGCCTTCCACACCCACGTCCACAGGTGCCCGCGTCGTCTGCGTCAACTCGCCCACCCTCACCTTCCTCGCTCTTGAGAGTCACATCACTACTCTCAACGTAGGCCAACAGACGGCGCCCAATATCATCGATTCAAACGACGAGATCGTTGTCATCAAATCCGGTCAGGTTGAGGTCACGGTCAACGGCATCGCCTCGCGCATGAACGAAGGTTCGCTCCTGTACTGGGCTCCCAACGACAAGCGGACCTTACGCAACATAGGTTCCACGCCCACCTCGTATCAGGTCATTCGCGTCACCTCAGCCAAATCGCCAAAGCCCATCACCAACTGACCAAAGAGAGTGACGGGACTGGTACTTTGGGAAAACATGGGTTGCTACGGCTTTCCACTTTCGTAAAGTACCACTCCCGTCTGACCACAAATTCGACCACAAATTCACTTCCTGCGGAGAAAGACCCGCAGGCCAGTTGCTGAAATAGGTGTTCTGTTGCGCGTACACCCCGAGAGGTAACGCCAGGAAAAGCACTCCAGATTGCAAGAGACTCTTGAACGTAACTGACGGCTTACCCATCTGTTTCAACCATCGAGAAGAAAAGTAAATTCACCCGTACGATTCTCTCCTTTCGCCGCGTTCCCTGGGCGAAATTCGACGGCAGTCTTCCCGCACAGCGGAACGCTGACGAAATTCACTTCAACAGGCTGGTGTGATGAGTGGCGATCAGGATGGCGCCGTAGATCCATCCCAGCACGATATAGAAGAAGGCGATTACGATGCCTGCGGGAATGGAAGCAATAGCAATCTTGATCAGGAACCTGACCAGCGGCCAAAAGGGCATATCGAAGCCAACCACCACCACGGGTGAGGCTGGAGCGATTGAAGTTTGTGACATAGCAGCTCTCCCTGTCCGTCGGCTACTAGCTCGGCCCAAGGAATGGTAGCATGCAGTCCGGGCCGGGTAGGCCGGCACGTTATGGCTGGGAAACTTCGCAGGGACTGATTGCTCTCCGCGCATCCTGACGCGAGTTTCAGCTTCGAAGCTACGATTCGCTCTGTGCCCACCGGGACTTGAACCTGCAGCCAGCGGATTATGAGTTCGAGACGTCACTTTCTATGCAGTGTCCTGTCATATTGTTTTGTCCCACTTGCTCGGGATGCTTCTCCATACAATCCAGAGAAATGGACCGAGATCCATGACGGTTCCCACCAAAGCTCCCGCTTTAGATGGAGGAGGGGCGAATCACTGAAGCGGGATTGCCAGGGGCAGTCGCCCCGCCGAGATGTAGCATGGTCCCTGTGAAAAAACCAATCGATCCGCGGACTACAGGTGCACGTATAGATTTGAGGCGGAATAGCTGTGTGTGTTCGCCGCGGGGGAACATTCGCGCGAGAAAAGGAGTGACTCGGAAGTGGCACGGATGGCGCTGGCTGCAGGGGGCGCTGCTCATCTGCTCACAACCGTTGCTTCTGGCGCAAACATCGAAGCCGACCGCTTTACACCCGCCGAAAGAACAGCCAGCCAAGTTTGTTGATATCACCGCGTCGTCTGGCATTCGCTTTCTGCATCAGGCTCCGCACACCTCGCGCAAATACTTGATCGAGACCATGGGCTCAGGTGTCGCTCTTTTTGATTGCGATAATGACGGACGCCTGGATATTTTTCTGGTCAACGGGCGCTCCTCAGAGACCCAACGCCCAAGGGCACAATCCCAAAAAACCGGGCCCGCATACTGGAATCGCCTGTATCACCAAAGAGCGATGGCACCTTCGAAGACGTGACGAAAAGGCCGCGGTACAGGGAGGGTACGGAATGGGCGTCGCCGCAGCCGACTACGATAACGATGGCAACCAGGATCTTTCGTGACAGCCTATGGCGGGAACCGGCTCTACCACAATAACGGCCATTGCAATTTCACAGACGTGATCGCGCGGCCGGCTGTGGGAGCGTGGTCCTCGAGCGCCGATGGGTGGACCTCGACAAGGATGGCCTGCTCGATCTGGTCGTATTTCGTTATGTAGCGTGGATTTGGGACGATATAGTGTGCGGGACACAGGAGAATCGCGGCTACTGCCATCCCGATTATTCCAGCCGATTTCTATGCTCGTATATCACAACCAGGGCAACGGCCGCTTCACGGAAGAGGCCGCGAAGTTGGGCCTCGGCAAGCCCGCCAAAGCCTTGGGAATTGCGATTGCCGACTACGATCGCGACGGACTTCCGGACATCTTCGTTGCAAATGACTCTATGGTCGAATTTCTCTTTCACAATAAAGGCAACGGGACGTTTGAAGAGGTAGGACTGGAGGCGGGGATTGCCGTGGACAATGACGGCCGTACTTATGCTGGTATGGGCGTGGATTTCGCCGATTACGATAATGATGGGTTCCCGGACCTGGTGGTAACCAATCCCTGGCCAATCAGAAATATGCCTTATACCACAACGAGCACAACGGTAGGTTCGACTACGCCAGCTATCCGACAGGCGTCAGCAACATGACGCTCTTACACTCCGGCTGGAGCGTGCGGTTGCTCGATTACGACAATGACGGCTGGAAGGATCTGCTGGTTGCCCAGGGGCACGACCTGGACACCATCGCGAAGGACTACCCATACTGCATATCGTGAGCCTATGCTCCTCGCACACAATACCGAGAGAGGCTTCGTGGATGTCTCATCCGTGTCAGGAGAGATCTTCCATGAAGCCTGGGCGGCCGCGGCATGGCTATGGCGACATCGATAACGACGGGTGAATCGACGCCATAGTGACCACAAATGGCGGCCCCGCCCATCTGCTGCACAATGAAACGCCGACCACTAACCATTGGCTCACGCTAAAGCTGATCGGCCACAAGAGCAACCGCGACGGCATTGGGGCTGTGGTAAGAGTTATTACGCCAGGTCCGCAGAGGGAGACGGTGACCACAACCAGCGGCTATCTTCCTCAAGCGATCCCCATGCGCACTTCGGCTGGGAACAGAAGTACCCCGTCGCGCATTGAAATTCACTGGCCGAGCGGAATCTCACAAGACTAAAGGACGTGGCCTCGGACCGGATTCTTCAGATCGATGAACCGATGGAGGAAACTAGTCGTCCCACGCAAAGCGCTCAAGCCACGTCTGGCGAGGAGAATAGGGGCCACGCTGGGAGCGACAGCCCATCATCAAGGCGGAAACGCGTTGACCTCGATCAGACGGAAGGTCGCATGGGCAGGTGGAACGGTCAAAACGATACGCAGTTCCTATGTCGAAAGCGCTGGAAACACGATCCTGTTTTCTCCATTCGCGATAGGCTCCTGAGGGCTGCGCTGTTGGCTCGGAATATCCTGCCACCCCTTGGGTGTCCGATGTTCCAATTGGAAAACGGAAGGCGCCTGAAACCTCTCGCCATCCGACAAAAAATACAGCTCAACGGATCCGATTGTGCGGCTCTGCCTGAAGTCGATCGAGTACCAGCTCGTGGGGCTTTTGTCCGATGGATCGGGCGACCAGCCGTTTGGATTTTCTGGGAAGAACCAGAGCCGGCCGTCGATAGCTTCGGCGATCGCTGTAGGCGAAGCACTGGAGGAGGCGCTTGCGGTAGGACCATCGGGAACGCCAGGGTTGACTGCGAGATCTATCGGCATGAACGTCTGCCGGAGCGCGGCGAAAGGCTTGGACGGAAGCGCGACTTGGGTGCGTGCGAGTGATGTCGGACCGAGGACACGCTTTCCATCAACGAAGACGAAGAGTCCACGGCCGATCCCATAGCGGCTGCCGTCTGAATCATAGACCACGCTGATGTCATGGCCATGATACTCAAGCTTCTGAAGTGCGAAGTAACGTATCGGCCGCTCACCCGGCGTGGATTCGGTCGGAAGGAGCGGATCGATCTCCAGTATCTCGTCAGAGCGCGGACGAACACCGAGAAGACCACTCAAAATCAGATCGATATACGTGGAGTGGTTGTAATGGTGCGAGCGTGCCAACCCTACAATCTGGCTACCGGTGTCCGGGTTGTAGTCCTCCTGGATGTCAGGATGCCCAGCCGCTATGAAGTGCTGACGCGTGTACTGTCGCAACAAGCTCAGGTAGTCGGCTGGCGTAATGAAGGATTGATGATAGTCGTCCAGCAAGTTGGCAAGCGCGGTAAGTGCCTGCGAGGTCTGGAAGGGCCATGAAGGCCCGTTCCATTGACACTCCGGATTCCCAGTGGGCAGATCGTATCGATACTGCGCGAGATAACGCGGATACGAGGGCTCCACGGTGCGAAGTCCGAGTGGACCGGCGAGTTCCGCGGGCGAGAGCAGATGCCTCCACGCGATAGAGTACTCGGCAGCAGAAACGCCCTTCGGAGGAAGCTCATAGAGCCATGGGACGTACCCCACCAGTTCGCGGCCTCGGATGAACTCGCCCGCAGTCACATACTTGGTGGATCGCTGATAACGATCTGTGAAGTGCTGGAGGGTCGGATTCCAAAGTTGTGCCAGCACGGCTGACCGAATTTGTTCTGCGCGTCGTGAGTAGTCCGCGGCAACTTCGTGTTTGCCGGCCAGACGGGCGAAGCGCGCGATGGCCAATGCATTGCCGTACTGGTAGCTGTTAATGGAGGGCCGAAACGCCTCACCACCAGTAAATCCATTGTGATTCGGATCAGTGCTGGGCTTGTCAGTGAACCCTGCGCCCGACGCGTCGATCGACGAGATTGTGTACTCCGTGGCATCGAGCAGTGGTTCAATCCAGTAAAGGTTCCGAGCTCGATCGAAGTGGTCGTCCCACAAATTGAAGATGTGCTGCATCGTATCGAGATGACGAAGGGCAGGACCGGGGTCACCGGTGACGAGGGTTCTGCTTTCTGTGGCTGCCGCTATGGATTCGGAAAAATGCCGGTCGTTTGCGCCGCCAGTGTAGAGGTGATCGATCAGGCTATCGATGATCGCGGGGTCGCGCAACCAACGGCCCTCCAGAATGTGAAAGGACGCGGAGTCATTCAGATCGGTATACGGCTCCCGTGCCCAGGGAACGTTCACCAGGAATTCGAGAACGTTAGTACCTTGCGCACCGATCTCCCGGAGATGGGAACGAAAGAGCTTCCAACGATAGTAGTAGATCTGCTGTATCTCAGGATCGTCGATCTCGAGGAATGGGATGTTGCGGAGGAACCAAGGGGCATCGGCGCCAAAATACTCCACTGCCAGCTTCTCTCGTGGGATCACCGGCTCCTGTATCGCCGTAACTTGCGACGCAAGGGCTGCCGTTCCTAGCGCGAGACCTACCGCAAGCATGACTTTCGTCAGCAGGACGGGCATTCAGCGCTCCTAATCAAATCATGAGTCGCCTGGTTCTCGAACGGGCATGCTTGGTGGTCAACCCAAGGCCAGTAGGACTACAAGCGGTTCACCGCGCAGCCTACCCGCTTGCATTCGTCAATAGGAGCTTCCAAGAAGAGCAGGGAGGTTCACAAGAAACGGAGCCGCACCAGGCTTCCTTGCCTTCCCGCCTTCCACCTATCGTGCACCACCGGTATTTTCAGGTGTTGAATGTGTGCCGTTTAAAGCAGATACGCGAGCAAATTCGGCCTTGGCTTGTGTCTCCAACCCTCGCTGCTGGTAGACCCGGCCCAAAAGAAAATGGAACGGGGCGGTGTCGGGCGCGAGTATCACTGCCTCTTCCAACTCCTGCTGGGCGTCGCTCAACCTACCGAGCCTAAAGTACAGCTGACCCAGCTGCTGGTGAATTTTCGGGTCCTTCGGCGCGATCGCACCCGCCTGTGCCAACAACTGCAGAGCCTCGTCGAGACGCTGCTCATGTGCCAGGGCGATCGCCAGGTTTATTAACGGCTGCTCGCTTGGATGCGGCATGTTTTGCTGCCAGGAAACAGCGGTACGATATGCGGCAATGGCATCCTGCAACCGGTTTAGTCCTTCGTAAGCCAACCCGAGATTATTCTCCGCCTTCACACTTCCGGGCGCCAAGGTAAGCGCACGTTGAAAACATTCCACCGCACTGGGCAGATCACCAGAACTGTAGCGAATGCGTCCAAGCACGTACCACGACTCAGCATTCCTGTCGTTCCACTTCAAAGACTGACTCATCCACTTATCGGCGGAACCGTAATCGTTCAGCAGCACATAGTCCAAAGCAACATTCTTCAGGTCCTCAGCTGATGGCGTGCGCAGTTGTGCGGCACGCGTGTACACAGCCAACGATTCCGTCGGCCTGTCTTCGCGTAGCAAGGTGTAGGCGAGGAGAAAATGCCACTCTGCAGAGGCAGGCTGTGATGCGAGGTTTGTTCGCAGCTCGACCTCCGCTTCCTTAAACCGGCCATGAGCGATCAGTTGACGCGCTGTCTCGGTCGCGCTCTCTGTTTGTACCTCAGCAACCGGATCCGGCTTGGAAGCTGCCTGTGCAGCGAACAGTGTCGTATAGCACAGCACAAGTATCGAGAGGATTCCACGAGCTGAAGATACCATTCCTGGCCTCGTCGCGATTAAGTGAAGCTCCCCGGCTTGGGGGGCCGACGTTTCGGGACTTAGAGGATCCGAGCTGAGTGGCTTGTCATTTCCACCCAGCCCTCCAGGCCCCCGCACGGTTTGAACTTCCGTTTGACTAAGCATCGATCTAGAACTGCACTCGGAAGGTGAATTGGGTTTCCCGCGGGTTATTTGCCAGGCCCCCAACTGTTCCAAACGCGGGTCCATCATACGGCTCGCCGTCCGGACTGCCAAAGATGTGGCGGTTGAACGCATTGAAAAACTCCGCTCGGAAGATGAAATTTACTCTTTCTGTGATTGGTACTTTCTTGATCAACCCCCAGTCCTCTTCGTAATATGGAAAGTTTCTGTCGTTGCCTTGAAAGGACGGTTTGTTGCCAAAGCTGTAAGGCGTCGTCCCTGTCACATTTGCATTGGGATCAGAAAACGCAGCTGGGTTGTACCACACATTGTCCCCCGAAACGGCCGGATTAAAACGTCCGCCGGCCCGAGCTGCAGAATGGAGGGGTTGCCCAGGGACCAGATTCCAGCGCACGCAATGAGTCGCCCCCTCCTGGTTCACGTACATACCGGGTACGCTGGTTGCACATCCAAACCCTACCGGCTGTCCAGACTGATATCTTTGAATGCCGGTGAGCGACCACCCTCCCACGAAATAATCGGAGACGCGATTGTGATTAAGAAATTGCCTACCCTTGCCAAACGGGAGTTCGTAGATATAACTCACAACAAACAGGTTCGGGACATCCTCCTGGCTAATCGACCTCTCGCTCCTCAGGTCGAATGGATTTTGAGTGGCCCCTACGTAGTTTCCACCCAAGCTTCCGCCCGCGATGCCCGCGGTATCTGAGAGATTCTTCGACCATGTATACGAACCCATTAAATTCAGGCCGTTATGATATCGCCGCTCCAACTTGACGACCAGAGCGTTGAACGACGCGTGGCCTACATTCTCACCGTAAGCCGCGGTGTTGATATAGGTGTATTGGGGGAATGGCCTAAGCGCTTGGGCCACTGTTCCGGTAAACCCCGGGTATGGCGCAGCAACTCCGTCCACGACGCTTTCGTTGCCCGTGAAGGTATCGTTGAGGCCAGCACCGCGAGCGAAGTAAGACGGGTTTAGATCGTTCACATAGGAAAGATTAGATCCCAAATGCGATCCTGATTGTCCTATGTAGCCGGTGGTTAAGAGCAGGTCTGTGGCAAGTTGCGTCTGCACCATCAAGCTCCAGATCTGACTTTGACCAGGGCGCCCGAAGCTAGGCTTTCCCCAATATGTTTGGGCACCATTTAATTGACTTTTGTCAAAGCTGGGTGATGTCGCTGTTGCCGGCACTCCATAGGAGGATGGATGTGAAATGCCTGGCGTTACTAGCGAACTCGGATCAAGCAATTCAGCCGCGCCGAATGGATTCGAAATGTTGTTTACAGTGACGTTGGAAGCGAATCCATTCGGGATGCTGTACTCCTGCTGCCAATAAACGAAAGGAGCACTCGTTATGGAGTAGCTGCCTTGAACGGCTACCCTTTGATGGAGATAACTCGGCGACCAGGCGAAACCAAGCCGCGGCTCGATGTTCTTGAAATAAGTGTGCTGCCAGCGGGTACTGCCGCTTTGCTGTGGTCCGGACCCACCGAAGATCAGGGCGCCAGGAGTTCCTGTCCCGTTTACGCCAGTATTGATTGTGGTCGGACTGAAATTTGAGCCGAAGCCGTGCTCCTCCCCGAAGGGAACTTCAAAGTTGTAACGTAAACCCAGAGACAGGTTCAACTCTCTGTTCATCTTAAATTGGTCCTGAACGTAGCCCGCGACATAATGTCCCAGATTGCGTAGACTCACCAGGTCTCTTATGGACTGCACGGAGGCCACTTGTCCGAGAAGAAAGCTTGCAATACCATTGCCGCTGGCTGATGCCGTGGCTATCGTGGCCGCAGTTTGCTCACGACCATACTGGAATTGCCCTTGCAACGGGCTTATAAAGCTTGATATAGAAAGCAGGTAGCGGTACTCACCGCCAATGGTCAAATTATGCCGGCCCTTGCTCCATTGCACGTTGTCAGAAACGATCCCTGCTGTATCATCAATACTTCCGTTGTAGCCGGCATTGTTCTGGATGTCTCCAAACGGCACAATGCTTCCCTCGTTTGGATATGTCCCGGGAAACATGTAGCCCTCGCCTCCTGGGAGTCCCACCTTCTGAGACCACTGCACTCCTCCATAGTTGGTGAGGTAGGCTTGTTTATCGCGGACTTGAGTCGTTGCCAGGAGTAGGCGATTGATCAGCGTCGGAGAGAAGATATGGTCATATCCCATACGGAAAATATGGGCTGGAATATCCTGCTTAGTGATGTAAGGAGTGACCGGCAACCAGAGGTGGGCCTGTGTATAGGTTTCAACATCATCGCGAACGTTGTACGTGCCAAATATCTTATCCTTTTCCCCAAACGAGTGATCAATTCGGATAGTATCCGTCGTGTCGATGATAGGGAGTGTGCCGGCAGAGTTGTAATTGTTCACAAGGCCGGAGGTTGTTGGAGGTGGAATGTACGCAGCAATCGCCAGCGCGACAGAGCTCAAAGGCGTAGTGATTTTGTTGCCTGGATACGCAGTACGGCATAGGGCTCCCGTTGGGTTCGTACTCGTTATGGTTGAGTTCGTCGTTGTCGGATCAAAGATCTGGCCCGCATAAATGGGAGTGCCATCGCATGGATTGGTACCGAGCGATGTGGTCGTCAGGTTTGCCGAGAAGTCTCCAGCTAGATTCGCTGGCGTGGGAATCGACTCTAAGTTCGTATATCCCTTACTCTGACGAAATTGGCCCCATGAGAAGAAGAAGAATGTTCTATCCCTGCCGTTATAGATATGCGGTATTCGAACCGGCCCTCCCAGCAGCACCCCGTATTCGCTTTTGTCGTCTGAGGGGGTAGCATTTGCTGCGGTGGGTCCATTCTGCGCGATGCTGAGGTTATTGAACCAGGTGTTCGCGTCCAAAGAAGTTCTGTGAAGAATTTCGAATCCGCCTCCATGCCACTCGTTGCTTCCCGATTTGGTTGTATAGCTTTGCACGCCGCTGGTTGTTCGTCCTTGATTAGCCGGGATACCGGCAACCAATACTTTGAACTCTCCAATTGCTTCAACAGACGGCAGTTCATTCGTCTCGAATGTATCGCCGAAGCTCTGCAGCGAAATACTGGCCCCGTCAATGAGGACCTCGCTCCCCATCGTCTGCCCACCGCCAACACCCGCTTGAAAGTTGCCCCCACTGGTTCCTGTGCCGAAGGTTGCCGGAGTTAGAAATACGAAGTCTGAGGCGTTGCGGATCGCACTACCGTTGGTGGAAAGCGGTAGATCTACTACCTGCATCGGAGCCACGACCGTTCCAACATCTGAACTCTCTGTCTGAAGACCTGGAGCCTCAGCGCTGACCTCGACGGATTCATTTGTCGAGCCAACCACCAAAGCGATATCAAGGTTACTTGTCGTTTCCAATTGGATCTGTACTCCGACGCGGTCTGTCTTCTTGAAGCCTGGGGCGGATGCCGACACCGTGTACGTTCCCAGCTGCATGTCCGAAAAATGATACGCACCAGTGGATGAGCTGGTTGTTCTTAGTATTTGCGCCGTACCCACGTTCGTTGCTGTGACAGTGGCATTGGCAATAGCGCTACCGCTTGGATCTGTTATGGTCCCGGCAAGACTTCCACCATTCGACTGGGCAAAGCCGGTTATAGCAAGTAGCCCGTTAAGCGTCAGAACCACGAGTGCGAACCGTACGCTACTTTTCATTGCTGCCTCCTAAGAAGTTGTTCTGAGTCTCAGCTTTGCGGATGCTCCTCGAGGAACCTCGCTCCGCTTGCAACCAACTGAGGCCGAGTAGGTTATCCAGACGACTTTCGATAGGGCTCCAGGATGGCGCTGAACTTGCGAACAACTGCCTGCAAAGCGGGTACGTCTGGCTTACCTGCACGCAGGAGATCCACGGTTCGTGTGGGAAGCTCCCGCATCGCGGTGAGCTGACCAGATTCGAGCAAATTGGCCTCAATCTCGGCTATCCGGAGTCCAGCATTCCAATCGGGGCTGGGATCCGCCAGCCATTCCTTGGCGCTGGCAAGTGTGCGTGTAACCCAGCCTTCACGATCCGGAACCTCTAAAACGATGTCCGGTCCCCGATTCCGGAAGAAGCCAAGGATTGCGGCGGGTATCGATGGGTCTCGCACTGTGCCATTCGGATAAAAGACCCCGTGGACAGGGCCCCAGTGATAGGCAATCATGAGCTCCCAAATGTACCACCCCATGCCTGCCTGCATATGCTCCTGGAGCTCGATGTCATAAGGGTTCGCTCGCGCAATGCAAGCCATCTCAGTGGTGAAGACCGGCTTGCCGACTTGAGCCGCGAAAGCTCTTGCTTCGGCCATGTGTTGGCGGATTTCTGCCAGAGTAGGCGAGTAATCATGGAAGGATAGGACATCTTCAGAGCTGGCTAGCTCCTTCATGCACGGCACAAACGCACAACCCACCGTAACAGGCGTGTTCGGATCGAGCTCGCGAAACACCCCAGCCATGTACTTTGCGATTTCCATGCGATGCGCCAGCCATTCGGGAGATTTCGGTTGGATATCGGGCTCGTTCGCGACGTCCCAAAATGCCAGACCTGGCTCCTTTCCGATCGCGCTCACCATGTCCACCGCCCAGGCTCTCAGCTGGGGCCTCGCGGAGGGCTCGAAGAGATCAGGCATCATCTCATTGGGGCCATCTACAAGGACCGGCATCACGCCGACCCCGTGTGCGTGGGAGGTCCGGACAAAGTCAATCAGGTGCTCGCGAAATGATGCCTTGTTCTGCAGCCACGCATTGTAGGATAGGAAGACTCGCGCCTGGTTCAGATTGAGCCGCTGAGCGTATCCCATGTCACGGTTGACCTCATCGTGGTTGTATCTGATCCATTGGTCAGTGTAGGCGACGCCGTTAGCATCGTCGACGCTGCTGGTGGTGTTGTAGTTAAAACCTCTTACATTGGAAAGATCCGGCGTGATGCCAGACGCCTTTAAGGCATTCAGTTTCTCGCTTGACAGGTGCTGGCTTTGACCGATCCCTACGGGCGACACGGATGCGGCACGCGATCGCTCCATCATCGCATCGCTCGAAATCCCCGCAAGAGCCACATAGGTAAATAACAACCACGCCTTTTGTTTCAATGCCCCCTCACTTCTTCTCAAGGTCTTCTCATTTAAGGACCTATAAGTAAATGTTTGGCTTGTCTTAGTGTGTTACCCGCAAGGAAGTGTCAGTAGTAAGCGATAACAGGACAAGCATGCAGACAATCCCAATCGTAGAAACCGGGTCAGTATCGTTTCCGGCGGCATCAGGAATTGAACCTTCGGTCCATGTAGTTTTACTGAACCCTCATAACTCGACTTGGTAAAACGTTTACTCGAACGATAACCCCGGGGCAGTGCACACCTGCCGATGGGACACACAATTCATCCTTCGGTCGAACTCTACCGTCGGCAGTTTCATCGCATCGGGTCTGCTTCGCTCAAAACAGTGCGTATCCTAAGCTGGGTCACGCACGATGCGCAATAGTACGGGTGTACCATGCGGCTCAAGGAAGGATCGGTTTGTCCGGCAAACAAGCAGCAAGGTCACTGCTTAGCAGGCCGGGTGTACTATTGGCCAGCGACGCATGCTATGTCATTCGCCAGTTTTAAGTTCCACCAAGTCCCGAAAGAAATGGCGCGTTTGCCTCATCCCTTCCGAAGGACCCGTGTCGTTCTTTTTGGGATTGCCATTGCCTCTGCAACCTTGACGTTGGCCGTCTCCTGCAGACGCGGGACCCCTACGGTTGCCGTTATTCCGCGAACCTGCGGGACCGCTCTTTGGGAACCTGAACACGCAGGTGCCGCAAGCGTAGCCCGCCCTCTTGGCGTTAACCTCTACTGGAATGCTCCCACGCGGGACAGCGACGTTCAGCAGCAAATCTGGTTGCTGGAGGAAGCGCAGAGGCGGGGCTACCAAGGGATCATTGTCGCCCCCGATGAGACCTTGGCGCTCAGATCCCCGGTCCGGTGGGTCCTGGCAAAACATGTGCCGACTGTGGTCGTCGGAACGAGATTGGGCATTCCTGCCGGCGGGCTCTTATCGTACGTTCTGAATGACGAGGTTGCGGGCGGCCAAATCGCGGCTCGCCGGGTGGCTCAGGCGTTGCACGGAAAAGGTTCTGTTGCGATCGTGGGGATTAACCCGAGACTGTGGAGCATCATCCAGCGGGAGCGGAGTTTTGAGGCGGCCCTCACGCGAGGGTTTCCGCAGATCCATATCGTCTCAAGGCGATTGGGCCAGGTCAGCGCGCTCCCTGAACAGGAGATCGCAGAGGAACTGCTGCACTCGGGAGAAAAGATTGATGCGATTGTTGCTCTATCGTCAACCTCGACACGGGGATGTTATTACGCCCTGCTCGAGTCCAAGAATGCAAACAAGATCACGCTTGTCGGCTTCGATCAGGACCTTCTGCCGCCCATTCGGACCGGCGATCTCGATTCTGTCATCGTGCAAGATACGTACCAGATGGGGCAGGTTGCCATGCGACAGATGGATGGCGAGCTGCGCGGAAGAAGGGTAGCCGGGGAGATTATTGTCCAACCCAAGCTCATGACTCGCGAAAATATCGATTCGCCTGAAATGCAGAGAATCCTCAACGTCGCATGGTGGGCTGAGCGATGATCCGCGCACTGGCATCGAGAAAGGGACTCGTCATCGTCAGCGGCGCATGTCTGCTCCTCGTGGCCGCGAGTGTCCTTTTGTTGCTGCTTTTATCGAAGGCCCGGCGGAATTCTCCCTACGCTGAGTCCGTTGCCATTGAGAAGCTAGACGATTGGAAGGCATATGGCGGAGCCTGGGAAACGGTAGACGGCGGGATGCGGAACAACTCGGATGAACGCGGCGCAAAGTTGATGTACGGATCGTATTACTGGAAGAATTACTCCATCGAAGCGGACATTCAGCTCCTCGGCCAGTATGGAGATGCCGGGCTCATCTTGCGGGCCAAAGGCGAAGAAGAAGGAGTAGATTCGTACCACGGATATTTCGCCGGCCTGCGCGACCTGGATAACACGATTATCCTGGGACGCGCGGACTTTGGATGGCTCGAATATCAGTCCAAACCCGTCGTTCCCAGAATCAACAAGCAACAGTGGTACCACCTTAAGCTTCTTGCTTACGATTGCGATCTAGCGGCCGCCACAACGTCGCCCGCCGGCCACACGACCACAGTTGCGGTGCGCGATCCGGACTGCCTTCAGACCGGACGCTTTGGCCTCAAATCCTACGCAACCGGCGCTCTTTGGCGAAACGTGCAGATTCGACCGGCCACCCGCGCTGACCTGGTGGCGATGATCGGGGACGTCACTCCTCGCATCGGCGTGCCCGATCCGCGGCCAGGGGGAGCTGCATTGGACGAATTCGATCGATACTTCGAACCGATCTATCGAGAGGTTTCAAACCATCACCTTGATCTGAACGCGCAGCCTGTCAGTAGCCTGCGTCTGCTTTCCCCCAGTGCGCCTACGCCTGTTACCATCCACGGGGTGGTTACCCTGACATCGCCCGTTCTGGTTTTGCAAGACTCTACCGGAGGGCTTGCCATTCCGCGCGCCGGGACTGCGATTCCGCTCGAAATCGGCGATGAAGTTGAAGTGAAGGGCGACGCCGTGTTGCATGACTTCAGCTCGAGTCTCGACAATGCTGACGTACATGTGTTGTCATCGCATGCGCCGGTTCCTCCAATCTCAGTGACAGCATCTCAAGCGGCGAGTGGCTCGTTTGATGCACTCTTCATCGAGATTGAAGGCCGTTTGCAAAGCAAGGAGGAAGGACCCGACCACACACTCATCCTGACCCTGAATGACGACAGCCAATCGTTCCGGGCGATCGCCAATCAAAGGAACCGCAAGACATTTTCCAGAAGCCTTGCAGTAGGCAGCCGGCTCCGGCTGCGAGGCGTTTGTGTCATTGATCCCGCATACACGGGCGATCTCACTCCATTTGCCGTGCTTGTTCCCTCGATCGACGATATCGGAATCATCAGTGGTCCACCGTGGTGGAGCACGGGTCATATCATCGCCGCAGTGATCACCTTCCTGCTTCTGCTTTTGGCCATCCAAACTTTGCAGACACGCGTCGAGCGTTGGCGTCTCCAGGCAGTATTGGATGAACGTGAGCGGCTTGCAATGGAAATGCACGACACGCTTGCCCAGAGCTTTGCCGGAATCGGATTTCAGTTGCAGGCGATTCGCGATGAGGCGGGAGACGGAGAGGCCTTCCATCAACAACTCGATACGGCCTGCGACCTGGTGCGAACCAGCCGGGAGGAAGCCAGGCGAAGCATCGCGGCGCTACGACCAGAGCTTCTTGAGTCCGAAGGACTACTAAAGGCGCTTGATGAATGCGCCCGCACAATGGTGGACTGCAGACCAATCCATACCTCAACCGCGTCCTTTGGCGACGCTCGCTCTGTCTCCTTACGCATTTCCGACGCCCTGTTTCGTATTGGCCGGGAGGCCATTACAAACGCCGTGCGTCATGGGCAGCCAAGCGAAATTCTGATCTCTCTATTCTTCGAGGACAATTCTCTCAAGCTCCTGGTCAAAGACGATGGCGTTGGGTTTCCGGCCAGCGCCCAATCGTTCGGTTTCGGAATTCAGGGCATGGGCAAACGAGCAGATGCTATCGCCGCTGACCTGCACATCTCAAGTGCGCCCGAACAAGGCACGAGCGTCGAAGTAGTGGCTCCCCTTCCCCCACGACGGTTGCGCACACTCGGGTTCAAGTACACCCAGCAACTTCTCTCGGAGCGTGTCTTAAATGGAAGATTCCATAGTAAGAGCACCTATTAAGCTTCTGATCGTAGACGACCATCCCGTGGTTCGCGTGGGACTCAGCAGCATGCTCAGGAAGCAGCCGGGGTTGAATGTCGTAGGGGCAGCCCATAGCGGCGCGGAGGCTTTGGCCCTGCTCACGCAGACACCCGTCGACGTGCTACTGCTCGACCTGCGGATGCCGAAAATGAGCGGTATCGACACATTGCATTCCTTAAGGAAGCTTCCTTCTCCGCCGCATGTAATCGTCCTCTCAAGCTTCGAATTTGAGGAGGAGATTTACCGGGCGGTCGAAGCCGGGGCCGAAGGTTATCTGCTCAAAGATACATCGCGAACGGAGATTATCCGGGCAATCCACGCAGTGCAAGCTGGCAAGACCTATTTTCCACAGCGCATAGCGGCCAGCCTCGAAGAGCGCAAGCTCCGCTCGGGGCTGACCCCCCGTGAGCTTGAGATTTTGGAAATGCTCTCCAAAGGACTTACCAACAAGGAGATAGCCCGGGGGCTCACTATCAGCCAATATACCGTGCGTAATCACATCAATCGAATTACAAATAAGCTTGGGGTTAGCGATCGCACAGAGGCCGCGACCGTTGCGATTCAACAGGGTATCCTCATTGTGTCTCGATAGTCGATCCGGAGTTGTTATGTCGGAAAGACCGCGCCATATTCTTGCTGGACTCAGCCTCTTCGTGATCATGGCATCGTGCATTTCGGCCAAAACGCTAAATGCGCAGCAAGAAGTAAAAGCCCCGGGTGCTCAGACACCTGGAGCTCCGTTGCCTCGATATATCTACAACGTGGTCGCCGCCGATTTCGCGACCGCGGATGGGTATCCATTGCTTAAATCGAAGTTCAACCTCTACGATCCTGTTGGCCCTACATTGGAACAGTTCGATTCGAATATCACGAAGATGGGCGAGTTGAATGTGGATACATATCGCATTGAGTTGGCATGGGGCAGGCAGCGAAGCGGGCTAGGTACAAATACAGGGGTTAGCGGATCATCCAGCAAGCTCGAATTTACCTTTGTATCGTTCGATCATCTTCTGCGGCAATTGCAGACGCAGAATGTCCAGCTCCTGGCATCCTACGGATACACGCCTTTACCGCTCCAGGATCCGGCACTCCCCTTGATCTATGGCGAGGGCAACTTGAAGCGCAGAGAGACAACTCCTCCAAGGGATGTTGAGAAGTTTAGTGAAGCTGTTGCGGCATTCGCACAGCAGGCCCGCAATATAGGGCTCCCGGTCGGGGTTCATGAGATATGGAACGAGCCTGATGGAACATACGGATTCTATTCCGGCACACCGACGCAATACCAAATGTTGTACAAAGCTTCGGTTGAGGCTATCCGTCAGGGCGACCGAAACGCATACGTCGCCGGACCGGCGTCCGATCATCACATGTTGTGGAGCAACAGCTTCATTGATTTCGTTGCCCTGAACAAGCTTCCGCTCGACTTTTATACCTTCCATGAATATGGCAGCGGGGAGCTAGCTGTGAGACAGGTCAATCGCGCGTCCGCAAGCATCAACCGCTACTCCAGCCTAAACAAGACGGCGCTGAGCCTTGACGAGTGGCACGATGGAGAATGCTGCGATTGGTGCAATGACGATGTCCGGAACCACTATGAGGGAGCGCCGGAAATGTTGCACGATTTCCAGATGCTTCTGGAGAAGCCCGAGCTCGCATCGGTCAGTTGGGCCTGGTGGGAAGATCCTAAGGGCATGGGCAATGGATGCATGGGGCTGATCACGGGCGATGGCCACCGCAAAGCTGTCTTTAATGCATGGAAGCTTTATGCAATGATGCCCGTGGATCGACGGGCAGTCCGTCTTCAAGGGCCGCTCGAAGCGATGGCCTCGTCTGACAATCACAAAGCAGCGGTTTTGATCTGGAACCGAGGAGCCTATGCCCGGCGGCTGGATGTCCATCTAGACAATCTACCGTTTCGCCAGGGCACCGTGAAGCTCTACCGGATCGACGAAAAACATGCGAGTTGGGTGGATGGAGCGCCCGAGGACCTGGTAGCTGGAGAAACCTATCCGTTCGACAGTAAGAACTGGTCCTGGGTTGATGGTTCCATCCCCGGAGGTGGCGTTCTTTATGTGGAAGCATCGGACGATATCCCGGAGCCGGTCACAACCTCCGTCGACGTTGCCAAGATCGTTCGTATAAACCGGTACTACCCTGCCCGCGGGAAGACGGCATCCTATGCGGACTTCGACCGAAAGACTTGGATCGCCCGTCTGGGCATGGAGGGTAGCCCGCAAGCCGATCAGGAGGTCGGAGTGTCGGCTGAGAACTTGCCAGATGAACTGCAGGTAACCGTGAGCACAGAGGGGAAGCTTCAAACGATAGACGGGAATAGCATGCTCGGTGTGAGAGTGGACTATTTCGTGGATGGGAACTATACGAAATCTGTGCTGCTTCATGGACCGGTGAAAGGTGTCGATGTTTACTCTCTGTCGAGAAAGTCACCGATGCCCTTTGGTACGCAGCGGCCACCGGATGTAGCTCGCGCGGTTCCAGACTTCAGCACATTTCTGCTTCCCTTAAAATCGAACGCTCCCGCGAACTGGGTGGGCACCGCCGACCTGACGTTTATCATGCAGGATGCGGGGACTGACGCGCGTGCCAAAATTACGATTCGGCGCGTCGAGCCGCAACGGGCGTCGCAGAACAATAGCAGTTCCAGCATGTGAACACGGCGCTCTTTTCCATGATCAGGAACCTGACCAGCGGCCAAAAGGGCATATCGAAGCCAACCACCACTACGGGTGAGGCTGGAGCGACTCAGGCGAATCCAGGCGCGGTAAGGCTCGCGAGCAACGGACACTGTGTTCACGAACTGAAGGCTTAGCGGAGAGGGATGAGTTGGTGGGCAGCGAGGGACTCGAACCCCCGACATCCTGCTTGTAAGGCAGGCGCTCTAACCAACTGAGCTAGCCGCCCAACCGAAATTGATGGTAACACGCTGCGCGCCCCCGCAGATGGAGTAGCCTGCATCCCTTCGGCTTGTTAACGTTAGGGAGGCAGAATTCCACTGCAGAGGCGGTACGACTTGATCAGCCAGGACATCGCATCACCAGCACCGAGCGATAAGAAAGGCCGGCTCACGATCGGCATCGACCTCGGAGGCACGAATCTGCGCATCGCCGCCTTCGACCAGGAGTGGAAGCGCCTGGCTTCGGTGAATGTGCCCACTCGCGTGGCTGATGGGCCGGGGGCAGTGGTGGACGATATGTGCGACGCGATCAGCCGCGTGCTGCAGCAGTGCGGACCGAAGTACGAGTTGTTCGGGGTAGGAATTGGCGCTCCCGGGCCGCTGGAGCTGCCGTCGGGTAGATTTCACCGGCCTCCCAACCTGCCCGGCTTCGACGGCTTCCTGCTTAAAGATGCAATGGAGTCGAAGCTGCACGCGCCGGTGATTGTGGAGTGCGATGCCAATGCAGCCGCGCTGGCGGAATGGAAGAGCGGCGTGGGCAAGGAGATGCCCGTCGATTCCATGTGCATGCTGACCCTGGGCACAGGGGTGGGGGCTGGCATCGTTCTGGACCGGAAAATTTGGCACGGGATGAACGGCATGGGTGGAGAGGGCGGCCATATTCCGTTGGTGGAGGATGGCTTCGCGTGCGGATGCGGCGGCCGCGGGTGCCTGGAACAATATGCCTCCGCAACCGCCATCGGCCGGGCAGCTACGCTGGCTGCGGCACGTGGCGGCGCTCCCCGCATCGCCAGGCTGATGGCCCGCCGGATTCAGGATCACAGCGAGTTCACCGCCCGCGAACTCGCCGGCCTAGCCCGGGATGGAGACGAGGTTGCCCGGCAGATTTTTGCCGACGCAGGCAAATACCTGGGCATGGCCCTGGCGATGCTGGTGAATGTTTTTAATTTGCCGCTGTATGTCATCGGGGGTGGCGTGGTCAGCGGTTGGGATCTGTTCGCGCCCCGGATGTTCGAGGAACTACGCAGCCTGAGCTATATCTATTGCCTCACTGAACCCGGGAGCGGCCAGGGGTTTACTGCTGGGAAGACCTATGTCGTTCCGGCGGCGACCGGTCCCGATGCCGGTTTGCTGGGCGCGGCCATGCTGCCCTATCTTGAAGCCGGGTTACTGTGAGTGGGAACAGTCTGAGGTCAAGATTCGTCAGTCGGACATCTCACGAAAAACGCGCGATATCCCGAATTTCCTGCACGCGGCGCTGGCAGGGGCTGCGTGCGCGCCTTTCTATGGAAAATGATTACAGTGCATAGAAGATGTACCCGTGAGCATCCAGTGCGTACCGCAGGAACATCCTGTTCTCGGGCTTCGGTGGTCGAAAAGCTCCGAACCGCATGGGTAAGATAAGCGCCTTGGGGTCCTTCGACTCCGCGCCATCAAGCGCTGTGTCACGCAATCAATCTGTGAGGCGCTTCGCTCAGGATGACGTCTTTGTGGTGAGTTGAAGATGCCAAAAAGGAGGCGCTCCGCTCCTCCTAGTGACGTTTTTGTGGTGAGGTTGACTGTCCGGGCCAAAGCCGAGATTTTGATGGGTCTCAACGGCCCGACTCAAGTAGGGCGCTGATACAAGGCATCAGAGCGGTGACCACCAGAAAACGCGCGCAGTTCCCCAAACTTGGATCTATACAACCTCTCTGAAATGTAGAAACAACCGGCGCCTTCTATAAGGAAATGCGCATGAAGTCCGCGGAACCCAATAAGCTCTACAGGAAATCGGGGATATGGGGCACCCCCTCAGCGTCCTCAGATGCATCAGGCGAGCTGGGTCTTGTGCACCGAGCCTCTGTACCCGTAATAGGCGATATATATGTAGCAGAGCGCGGGCAGAATGAAGGCGTGGTGAATGCCGATGCGGTCGGCCAGCGCGCCCTCCGCCAACGGGATAATCGCTCCACCGACGATCGCCTGCACCAGCAGACCAGAACCCTTGGCTGTAAGCGGCCCCAGCCCATCGACCCCCAAAGCAAAGATGCTGGGGAACATTACCGAATTGAAGAGTCCGACGCAAATGATGGTGCCCATCGCCAGCCAGCCGGTGCTCAGCATGGAAATTACCACCAGTACGCAGGCCACCACCGCGACTGTGCCCAGCACCGCTCGCGTGGGTAACTTCTGCAGCCCGGCCGCGCCGATAAAGCGACCGATCATGGCCCCGAACCAGTAGAGCGAAACCAAGCCGGCGGCGGTTTTGACGCTCATGTGGCCAATGTCGGGCTGGGTAAAGTAGTTAATCAGAAAACTGCCGATCGCCACCTCGGCGCCGACATAAAGGAAAATCGCCAGGGCACCCAGCACCAGCTGCCGCTGCTTCCACAAATCTCTGGCGGCAGTATCGACGTCTCCCATGGGGCGGAATTCCCGGGTGGTCTCGATCTTGGGCAAGTTGAACATCGCAATCGCGAGCGCCAGGGCGGTGAGCGCGAGAGCGATGGCGATATAGGGAATCTTTACCGAAGAGGCTTCCTGCTGCCGGTAGGCCTGCAGCGCCGCTGAGGATAGTTTCTCGAGCTGGCTCGACGACAAGGGGGCCGCAGCCAAAATAAGCATTCCCCCGACGTACGGAGCAATCGTGGTCCCAAGCGAATTGAACGCCTGGGTAAGGTTGAGACGGCTGGAAGCCGTACGCGACGGGCCAAGCACGGTGACGTACGGGTTGGCCGCCACTTGCAGTGCGGTCACGCCGCAGGCCAGCACGATGAGCGCGGCCAGAAAGAGCCCAAAGGAAGGTACGTTGGCAGCGGGCACAAAGAGCAAAGCCCCGACCGCCATGATCAGCAAACCGACCACCATGGTTTTCTTGTATCCGATCTTCTCGATCACCAAGCCGGCGGGAATAGCGAAGACAAAGTAAGCGCCGAAGAATGCGGATTGGATCAACATCACCCGGGTGTAGTTCAGATCGAAGATCGACTTTAGATGGGGAACGAGAATGTCGTTCAGCGCGGTAAGGAAACCCCACATGAAGAACAGGGTGGTTACCATCGCCATGGCACGGTAGTTGCTGGGGTGGTCGCTGCTTACTGAGGTCTTGGTTACGGCCGCTTGAACCATGAAAAATGAACTCTGCCGTTTCTGTGGTCCGTCACGAAACCGGGCGGATCAGCACGCCCAAGTTACCACAAGGGCAGGCGGGGGCGGAATCCTGCTAAGCTGGAGGCGGTCATATGTCTTTCAAGCTTGCTGTTGTTCTCTGCCTGACTGGGCTAGTCTCCTTCCGCAGCGCTGCAGTTGCGCAGGACCTGAAAGAGACGCCGTTGCCCTCCCTGCTCACCGCGCCGTCACAGAACGTCCTCGATAAGCTGGGCAGCTTATCCTCTCTACCCCAGCCCGACTGGCGCTACCATCCCGGCGATATGGAACACGGGGAGTCGCCCTCGCTGGACGATGCCGGCTGGCAACCCGCGACGGGTCCCCTGCCGGGGGAGGCTCTCTGGCTGCGGACCAGGATCGAAGTGCCCAAAGAATTGAACGGCTATGACCTGACCGGCACGCAGATTTCCTTTCGCCTGCGGATTGGCGCCAATGGGCCAGTGACCCAGATTGTCTACTTCAACGGACGCCGGGTGGCCCTGGGGACTGATCTCGAGCCTATCGTGCTATTCGCGGACGCCCACCCGGGAGACAAGGTGCTGGTGGCGGTAAAGCTGCTGCATAGCGAAGACCAGAAGCAATTCCACGGGTCCGAGCTGAATATCCAGTTCGCCGCCAACCGCCCCAATCCGGAGGATTTTCGTGAGGAGGCAGCGTCCGCTTCCCTGCTGCTGCCGGCTTTGGGAGAGGGTGGGAACGACACCTCGCAGAAACTGCAGACCTTCATCCAAAACGTGAGCTTATCTGCTTTAAGTTCCGGCAATCAGGCCGCTTTTGACGACTCTTTGCGCCAAGCGCAGCAGGGCCTGATGACCCTGCGGCCGCTGCTGCAGCAGGCCGACATCCACCTTACGGGAAACGCCCACATCGACGCAGCATGGCTGTGGCCGTGGACGGAGACGGTCGAAGCGGTGCGGCAAACCTTCGGCACAGCGCTGCAGTTGATGAATGAGTATCCGAAATATACCTACACCCAATCAGCGGCAGCCTACGACGAGTGGATGGAGCAGAAATACCCAGCCGAGTTTAACCAGATCAAGCAGCGGGTGAACGAAGGGCGATGGGAGATGGTGGGCGGCATGTGGGTGGAGCCGGACCTCAATATGCCTGATGGCGAGTCCCAGGTGCGCCAATTGCTGATCGGGAAGCGCTACTTCCAATCCCGGTTCGGCGTCGATGTGCGCATCGGGTGGAACCCGGATTCGTTTGGCTACAACTGGCAGCTGCCGCAGATCTACAAGCGGTCCGGGGTGGACTACTTCGTCACGCAGAAAATGGCGTGGAACGACACCAACCAGCTGCCGCTAAAGCTCTTCTGGTGGCAGGCTCCGGATGGCAGCCGGGTGCTCACTTACTTTCCCCACAACTATGTAAACGAGATTGACCCCATCGACATGGCCGCAGCATTTGCCCACGCCCGCCAGGACAACCCCGGAACCACGGAGATGATGCACCTTTATGGGATTGGTGACCATGGAGGCGGCCCCACGCGCGCCATGTTGGACTCAGGAGACCGCTGGCTCTCACCGGACAAGGCATATGCGCGGCTCAACTTCGGGGATGCGGGCAGCTTCTTTTCCGCAGTGGAGAAGCAGCTGGATACCGCGCACGCACCGGTCTGGAATTACCAGACTCTGGCGGCTGGCGACACCAAATTGCCGACGCCACCGGCGGGCCTGTGGAGTCTTCCCGTCTGGAACGACGAGCTCTATTTTGAGTATCACCGCGGGGTGATGACGAGCCAGGCGAACCATAAGCGCAATATGCGGGAGAGCGAAGAAGAAATGTTGAACGCGGAGAAATGGTCTTCGCTGGCGTGGCTTAGCGGGACCCCTTACCCGGCCTCCGAGCTCAACGAGGCCTGGAAAAAAGTGCTCTTCAACCAGTTCCATGATCTGGCCGCGGGATCGGGCATCGGCGTCATTTATAAGGACGCGCAGAAGGACTACGACATGGTCCGTTTTACCGCGGACGCGGCCACCGGCGAGGCTTCCGCAGCCATCGCCAGCTACATCGATACGCAGAGCGGCAGCAAGGGCGTGGGGGTGCTGGTGTTCAATCCGCTGGCCTGGGAGCGCAGCGATGTGGTCGACTTCAGGGTGCAGTTGCCTGCTGCGGCTTCCGCAATTGAAGTTGTCGACGCGGCGGGCAAGGTCCTCCCGGCCGAGAGCTCGCTCGAGAACTCCGAGACTCACACCTTCAGCGTGCGGGCGCTGGTGCCGGATGTTCCTTCGCTGGGCTATGCGATGGTCTATGTCCGGCCGGCTGCGGCGGCCAAGCCAGCAGGGGTGCAGGTCAGCGCAGACGGACATACGCTGGAGAACCAATTTCTGCGGATCACGGTCGACCCGAAAACCGGTTGCATTACCAGTCTGGTCAATAAGAAGACGAATTTTGATGCCATAGCTGCCGGGGGCTGCGGCAACCGGCTGCAGGCGTTTGTGGATACACCGAAGGACTATGACGCCTGGAATATCGACGCCGACTTCGAAAAGGTCTTCACCAATCTGGATATGGTGGATTCCGTACGACTGGCCGAACACGATGCGCTGCGCGCTGTCTTACGCGTCACCAGGCACTGGCAGGCTTCGACCTTCTTTGAGGACATTACCCTCTACAATGGGCTACCCCGGATCGATATTGTCATGGATATCGACTGGCGCGAACGCCATAAGCTGCTCAAGGCCGGCTTCCCTCTCGCCGCCTCCAGCCCGCAGGCTACGTTTGAGATTCCCTATGGGTCTATCGAGCGGCCGACCACCCGCAACAACAGTGTCGAAGATGCCAAGTTTGAGGTGCCGGCGTTGCGTTGGGCCGACCTGGGCGATGAGAAGAATGGCTTCAGCCTGATCAATGAATCGAAGTACGGATACGACGCCAAGGGGAATGTGTTGCGCTTGTCCTTATTGCGCTCGCCGACCTGGCCCGATCCCGAGGCCGATCAGGGCCACCAGCATTTTGCTTATGCGCTGTATCCCCACAGTGGAACCTGGAAACAGGCGCTCACCGTCCGCCAAGGGTATGACTTCAACTATCACCTCACGGCAATGCAGGTCTCGCCCCACTCCGGGAGATTGCCCGGCAGCTTCTCTTTCCTGAAGGCTGAGCCCGACAACGTGGTGGTAACCGCGATGAAGAAGACCGAGGACGGAGACGGCCTGTTGGTGCGTTTTTATGAATGGGCGGGCAAACAGGGGAATGTGACCCTTACGCTGCCGCCGGGTATTGTCTCCGCCACGTTGGCCAACCTCATGGAGAAGCCGGAGGGTTCGCCACTCCCAGTCGCTGGCGGACGACAGGTCACTGTACCGGTCACCCCTTTTGAGATCCAGACCGTCATCGTTCACTACCCTCCGCCGAGCCAAGGGTTTTTGGCTGGCATCGCCGGCGCTAAAGCGCATAATTGAAGTCGAGACTCTTTCCCGGAGCGCTGAAGCGCTCCTTCCCCCGCATAAATCCACCCCAGCAAGCTTCGCTGCTGGGGACCCCGGGAATGCGGGGGCTCCCACCACGTATCCCGCAGCTTTCTAGTTTTCACACAGACACTGAGGCCCCTGAGGCTTAGCCGACGACGACGCGCGCCATTGCCAGCTCCAGAATTTCTGCGGTAAAGACCAGATCTGTCGCTTGCTTGCTGCGCTTGCGGTAAAGCGCCGTGGTCTCGCAGAGGGCCACGATGTCTTCCACTTCTGCCGGGTTGATCACGCTTTCGAGGATGCGTTGGCAAAAAGACTGCTCATCCATCCCCTGCAGAACGAAACCGCGGCGCTTGGCTTCCTTCAAATAAAAGGTCGCCACCTCGGCCAGCATTCGCTGGGCATCCTCCGGTATGTCGACGCGATGCGCTTTGCCGACCTTCGCCCCGGGAAGCACAAGCTTGATGCCGAAGATGTTGTCCAGATCGCTGTTGGCCTCAAAAGAGACCGTGGTGGCAGCCACCAGAACATTCTGGCGCTCGGATGTGGTCTCGATCAGTGCGTCGAGTTCGGTCAGAACCTCCGGGATCACCCTGTTGATAGGCAAGGTCGATCCGGGGCAGCAGAAGCATCACCTTTTGCCACTTGTAGCCGCGCACCAGGCTCTTCGCCTTGGCCAGTGCGTCACTATCGCGGGGATTGAAAACCGTGACCACCCGGTCCATACCGGCCAGTTGCGCAATCTTCTGCGCCAGGCTCTTCTTGCCCGTCTGGTTGGGACCGATAATCAACACCTCATTACCGATCTTCAGGTCCTGATAGGCGGCTGGATTTCGGGCACGGTCGATCAGGTCTGCGATGCTGCTGAGCAACTCGTCCATGCCCGCAACCCTGGGCCGCAAAGAGCTAGCCACCTCGTCTTCCAGGCTAAGATCGATACGCTCCTTGCGCTTGCGCACCTCGGTGACAAACTCGATGAACGCCGGCAAAGCCGCCACCGACCCCACGAACACGGCGAAGACCAACACTTGCTCGGTGATAAGGAGGGCCGAGTTGTTGCCTGCCGCCGGATCAAACATAGGTGCCAGGATAGCAGGGCAGTCTCCGGTGGGAATCCGTTACAGGACTTGGCGCTTGCAGGCGCATCCCGGATAATTCTTATGAGAAGAGCCGATGAAGCCGGGCGAACAAGACTACCCACCTGAATTTGATCTTGTGCTGGCCTGCCTTCGCTGGCCGCAGGAAACCAGCCGACGGCGATCGGATCCGGTCGCTTGCGCGGCAGCCGATCCGTTGGCCGTATCTGCTTGAAATCGTCCACCATCATAAGGTGGTCCCGCTATTCTTCCGCAACCTTGAAGCCTTCGCGGCCGGCTACATCCCAGACGAGCCAGCCGCAGCTCTGCGGGCCTGCTACGGTAGCCAACGCGCAGGCCTGCCTCCGGCGCAGCCGGCAACTCTTCTGCTGAGCCGTCTCTTTCGCGAGCAACAGATCGATTTCCGGATTTTCAAGGGCATCCCTCTGGCCATCACCGCCTTTCAGGATGCCACGTTGCGCGATGTCGGTGACATCGATCTACTGGTGGCAGAAAAAGATATCTTCAAAGCGGGCGAGATTCTGCGTGCTCAGGGCTACCTGCGCTTCGAACCGCAAGCGCGGCTGACCCCACGCCGGCTCCGCTCCTACGTCGCGCATCAGAAAGACTTCTCCTACGAACACCCCGGAGGCGGCATGGTCATCGATCTGCATTGGCGCCTTTTCCGCAACCCGTTGCTTCCCGCCAACGCCGCCATCGCAGAGGTCGGCGAGGACTGGCTCAAGCTTGGCGCCGAGCGCATTCCGACTTTGCCCGCTCCCCGGTTGTTGCTTTATCTCTGCGTGCATGGAGCACTCGATGGCTGGCTGCGCCTCAAATGGCTGGCCGATATCGCCGCTCTGCTGCGCACCATGAGTGCGGAGCAACTCGCTTCGACCGTGGAGCGGCGACGGAACAGCAGGCACTGCCGCAATTCAGCGCCGCCTGTCATTCTTTGCCAGGATTTGTTTGGGACCGATCCTGCCGCCCGACGGGTGTCTCGACCGGAACGACAGAAGAGTCGCGCACATTCTGCGTTTCAGCAAACGGCTCATGACGCTCGAACGAATATCGCCCAATACGCGAACAAATACCCTCCACGCAATGGTTTCTAAATGAGTTCCGCCTGCACGCTTCGCTGCGTTATCGCCTAGATCTCATCGAGCGCTCTCTCTTCCGTCCTCGTGTTTGGCGGAGGTTCGATTTGCCCGACGCGCTCTTCCCTCTTTACGCCCTGCTCAGTCCTGTTGAGTGGCTGACTCTTCCGACCTGCAGCATCGCTTGGCAACGCTCCAGCGCGCCATGCGCCCGCCTGCCGATATCGGCCTTGGCGATCGAAGCGGGATGCATGCTGACCTTCTTCCGCATCGCGCTCAATTTTCTTCCCGTGCAAAAGCTCACCGCCTGGATGGGCAAGCCCGACCTCGGGCAAATGTCGATGACTCCAGGAGAAGGCGGCGCAGACTCTGCGCCGGATTGAGTGGTCAATCGACGCTGTGGTGCGTCACGCCCCTTTCACCTTTGTGTGTTTCCCTCAATGCCTGGCCGCGTACTTCATGCTTCGCCGCCGCCACATTGCGAGCAAGCTCTTCTATGGCGTCGCGCGCGAGGCGGATCAGCTTAAGGCTCACACCTGGGTTAAAGTGGGAGATCGCACCGTGGTGGGCGGCGATGTCGAGTCGCGCTTCACCGTCTCTCACCACCTTTTCCCGATGAGCGTCATCTATCCTCGAGCAGGAATTTCTCCAGTGCGTCCACCGTGGACTCCAGATATGTGCAGGCCCCAAGGACGGATCAGTCGGTACGCCCTGGCCTGCGACGACACCCGGCTGCAGCGCAGAAAGCTTTCCTGACGCTGACCTGTCGCCTCCAACACGTAAGCCTGATGGGTAAGATTCATCAACAACGGAATTGCCTCGATGGCGGATACCTCTTGCATACTCCGTCACCGATCCCTCATCGGCCTCAAGAAAAACCAGCTTGCGAATTGGTTCCGGCTGCGAGCGACGTTCTGGAGCGGCAGGCGATACTTGTCGTCCTCGCTGAAAACTCGCTCCAGTCCTTCCGCTTGCCTTCCCAGATTCTGCAAAGAGTTGCGCCAGAGCTTCAGCCATGGAGCGGCGGGGATCACCATGGCCTGATCCGTCTGGGTGGTCGATGAGACAAACATCATCGGCCACCACGCGAAAACCTCGCTGGGCCAGGTGCGCGGCAAGCGACGACTTGCCTTGGCCGGAGCGGGCCAGAAAGGCCACAACCCCTTTTCCGCTGCCGACCGCGCTTGCATGCAGCGGCAGCAATCCACGCTGCTGGCAAAGCACTACAAAGAGGGTACCTAACAGGTAAGCCCGCACATCGAGTGGAAGAGCGCCGGCTTCCGGACTGACGACGATCTCGCGTCCATCGCTGACCAGGTAGCGTGCAATGCCCTGGAACGCGCAAAAGATATTGCGCGGAGGTGGCAAAGCAATCGGGATCGAGCTCGACGGCGCCGGGCAAATGGCTGGGCACGTCGCCCAAGTCGAATGTTCACCGGATGCGGCGTGGCGCTCTGGCTGTTGTATCAGGGGCAATTCCGGAAGCGCGATTTCAGAGACAAGAGTAATCCCACCGAGCAGATACACTCCAGCAACCTTTTTCATCCACTATCCCCAAAAAGTGTCAGCCGCGACCATTGCAAGTTAACCTTTAGGCAGTAGAAAACCCCAACTGCAAGGTTTAGTATCTACTCTAGTAACTATCACGTGGAGGAACGCATTGACGCTGACTACCTCCTGCGTTACGCTCTAGCTGTACCGGGCGGCAGGGATGGTGTTTCCAAATTCACGGGGTCCAGGGAGCTTTCATGAAGAGCCACGACGTAAAAGATCACGGCGCATCTGACCATATTGCGGGGCAGGCGAAAAAGCCGTGGGTCACTCCGTCGCTGCAGATAATTGCCCTTAAGAGTGCGGAGGGTGGTACGCATCCTTCGCGCATAGACGGCCCGGCGGCCACTTTCAACCGCCCTCGTTCTTAAGACCATCCCACCTCTGCGGAGATGTTCCCGCTTTCTCGTTCGAGAAGTTTACAGCAAATTAAAAATTCCAGGTATGAGTGCAATCGCGGGGATCTGGTCCTTCGACGGCGGAATCGCCGTCGCTTCCGCTTGCCGTGAAATGCTTCAGGCGCTCAGCCTGTATGGCATGGACGACCGGGCGCAGTACACCGAGTCTGTCCCTTGCCATGGGCCGCTGCCTTCTCCGTCTTCTGCCTGAGGATGAACTTCGACCACCAGCCGCTTTCCGCCGCCGGCGTCACCGCGCTGGTGGCAGACGTACGTCTCGACAACCGCGAAGAACTTGCGGCCGAACTAGGTCTCTCGAGGCAACGGGTCGGTGCCATGGCCGACAGCGACATGCTGCTCGCGGCATGGCAGCAGTGGCGCGAACAGTGCGTCGACCATCTTTCCGGAGCCTTCAGTTTTGCAGTCTGGAACCAGCAGGAACAGCATCTCTTTCTGGCGCGCGATCACACCGGGGAACGCCCTCTCTTCTATGCTTCCACGGCCAACAGCTTCGCCTTTGCGTCGATGCCTAAGGGTCTGCATCCTTTGCCCTTTGTGGGCGCGGAGGTGGATGAGGATTACATCGCACGCTATCTCACGCTGGCCAATATCCCCATTGAGCAGACCATCTTTCGTCACATGCAGCGCCTGCCATCCGGCTGCGCGCTCAGCGTGCAGCGCGAGAAGACGAAGCTATGGCGGCATTGGCGGACTGACCACCTGGCAGATCTTAGTCTGGGCTCGCCGGAGGCGTATCTGGATTGTTTTCGGGAAAGGTTTGATCGAGGTGTGCGCGCGCGCCTGCGCACCCGTGGCGGGATTGGCGCACAACTAAGCGGTGGTCTGGATAGTGGGGCGGTTGCCGCGACAGCAGCCCGCTTGCTCGGCGCCGAGGGGCGCGAACTTACCTGCTTTACCGCAGTGCCTCGGCACGGCTTTACCGGCCCGGGCAGTACTACTCATTTTGAGGATGAGGGCGGTCCGGCGGCTGAGGTAGCCGCACTCTACCCCAACGTGCGGCACGTGCTGGTGGATTCAAGTGCGACTTCGTTTCTGGATATCCTGGACCACAACAACAATCTCTATGACCACCCGTGCTTCGGGCCCAGCAATGAAGTGTGGTTTAACGCCATCATGGCGCGCGCGCGCGAAGAGGGGATCACCCTGGTGCTGAATGGAAACTGCGGCAATTCGACCCTTAGCTATGACGGCATGCCGGCTTTGTCGGCATGGTTTCGGTCTGGCAAATGGGGCACACTGGCCAGGGTCGCGTGGCAACTCACCACTACCGGGAACAGCTCGGCGCGCGCGATCGTGCGCAACGCTGTGTGGCCATCCCTGCCGTTCTGGCTGCGCAGCAAAACTGATCCGCACATGCGCGGCTTCTCGCTCGACTACAGCATTCTGCATCCCGAGATTGCCCGGCGCCTGGACCTGGAGCGTACCGCCTTTCACGATCTCAACCAGAGCTCTTCCGACGGCCGCACCATGCTGCGCACGCTGCTCGAATATGGCGATATAGCCGACACACCCATCGCCGCGCAGGGTGGATGGCAGATGGATTTTCGCGACCCCACGTATGACCGCCGGATCGTCGAGTTCTGCCTCACAGCGCCGCTGGAAGAGTTTCTGCGCGGCGGCCAACAGCGTTCGCTCGCCCGCCGTGCCATGGTGGGTCGGCTGCCGCCGAGCACGCTGAGCCGGACGCAACGTGGTCTTCAATCCGCAGACTGGTACGTGAACCTGGGTGCGGTCCGTGGCCGGATGGCGGCTGAGGTCGAGCGTTTGCAGACCTCGCCTCTGGCAAGCCGCATGCTTGACCTGGCCCGCATGCGGTCGCTGATCGATAACTGGCCAAGCAGCGGATTCGAACGGCTGGATGTGAACCGGACGCATCACATTGCGCTTACGCGCGGGTTTTCCGTGGGCAGATTTCTGATGCAATACGATCCTGACAAGGTCTAGCTTCGGTCGCAGAAAACAGCAGGTCCCTCCACTACGCGGTTTGCTTTGTATCAGGGCACGACTTTAGTCGGGCTCTGATACAAAGCCTTGACATCCCGACAGTGGCGTAGCGGAGGGACCAGCTGTTTACCTCGTACTTAAATGCAACTGCAACAGAGCCATATCAGCTGAAAACGAGGCAGACGGGGAAATTTACCGGGTATTGGTTTCCGGTGGGGGTCAGAAGGCCTGAGCGCGGGTTGCGGGAGAAGACGACGATATTCGACGAGTCCTGGTTGGCAACCAGCAGCCATTGATTGCCCGGATCGAGGGCGAAATGGCGGGGAATCTTACCTCCACTATCCACATGCTGCACCGCTTTGAGAGTGCCGTCGCGATCGCCGATGGAGAAAACGGCGATGCTGTTAGCGGTTCGGTTGGAGGCATACAGGAACCGGCCGGCGGAATCGACCGCGACCTGGGCCGCCGTGCTGAATCCGCTAAAACCTTCCGGGAGCGTGGAGATGTTCTGCATCCTGGTCAGAGTCCCTCGCTCCCCATCCCATGCCAGGGCATCGACGGTGTTGGCCATCTCGTTGAGTGAGTAGGCCCATTTTCCGCTGGGATGAAAGGCGAAACTTCTGGGGCCGGAGCCGGGCAGCGCCTCGTAGAAGGGGGGATCGTTGGGTGTGAGCTGTGCGGTCAGCGGATCCAGATGGTAGACCGAGACCCGATCCAGGCCAAGGTCGTTCACTATCACATAACGATTGTCAAGAGATACTGTAGTGCAATGGGCATGGGGAGCGGTCTGGCGTGCCGGGTTGGGGCCGTGGCCGCTGTATTGAAAGCGGGAAACAATCTTGCTGAGAGCTCCGCTTTTCAACACCCGGAAGGATGCCGCACTACCTCCGCCATAGTTGGCGACAAAGGCTGCCTTCCCGGTAAAGTCAACCGTAATTTTGCACGGCATGCCACCACCAGAGTAAACAGTATTGATTGCTTTCAGCCTGCCAGAAGCGCCATCGACAGCAAAGGAAGTGATCGCACCGCTCTTCTCCGAGTGATACTCATTCAACATGTTGACGGAGTAGAGGTGGCGGCGATCCGGCGAGAAGGTCATGAAGGTGGGACTGGGGGTAGCGGCCGCCCGCCCGAGGGGTACCAGCGTGCCCGCGTCCGCATCCCAGCGAAACCCGTAGATTCCCTGGGTGGGGCTGGGCTGGTCTTGGGTGTTGTCTTTTATGTAACTGGCGGCAAATAGCAGTCCATCTGGTTCCCTGGCCCAGGACCGGGCGCGTGCAGCAAGGGCGACCGCCGAGAGTTTAGCCAGAAAAGAACGGCGGCTTGAATAATTCATCCCCGCCATACTACTGTAAGTTCGGCCTTTGACACGAGACTCGGTGGTGGTGAGAGTTCACCAGAGGAGGCACGATTGCGCGTTGGACTCTTCACACGGGAATACCCGCCGCACGTCTACGGCGGGGCAGGAGTGCATGTGGAGTATCTGAGCCGCGAGCTGGCACGCAAGGTTTCTGTGGAGGTCCATTGCTGGGGCCGCCAGCTTTCCGATGAAGGCAACCTGCATGTGCGTGGGCAGGAGCCATGGAGCGAAATCACCCAGGGAACGGAGGAGAAGTTCAAGGGGGCCCTGGAAGCGTTCTCTCTGAACCTGACCCAGATCAAGGCCCTCACCGGGATCGACGTGGTGCATACGCACACCTGGTACGTGTCCATGGCCGGTTTTTTGGCTAAGAAACTGTACGACGTTCCGTTCGTGCTTACGACGCATAGCCTGGAACCGCTGCGGGCCTGGAAGGCGGAGCAGTTAGGGACCGGCTATGCCATGAGTTCGTGGATGGAGAGAGCGGCGATTCTGGATGCGGATGCGGTGATCGCCGTTTCCAACGGCACCAAAGACGACATTCTGCGGGCTTACCCGGTGGACCCGGAAAAGATACATGTCATTTACAACGGGATTGACCTGCAGCAATACCAGCGGACCCCGGAAACCTCCGCGCTGATTGAATATGGCGTCGATCCCGCGATTCCTTATGTGCTTTTTGTAGGACGGATCACACGGCAGAAAGGCGTGACCCACCTGGTGGACGCGATTCGTTACCTTCCGCGCGACATCCAGGTGGTTCTGTGCGCGGGGGCTCCGGACACTCCGGAAATTTCCGCGGAGCTCCAGCGCAAGGTAACCGAGGCACGTGCTTTCAACCCGAGAGTGATTTGGATCGACCAGATGCTCAGCAAACAGAAGGCGATCCAGTTGTATAGCCACGCGACTGTCTTCTGCTGTCCCTCGGTCTATGAGCCGTTTGGCATCATCAACCTGGAAGCCATGGCTTGCCAGGCAGCCGTCGTGGCCAGCGCCACTGGGGGCATCAAGGAGGTGGTGGTGGACGGCGAAACTGGCTACCTGGTGCCCTTCGATCAGGACCCTGTAACCAGCTTTCCCCGGAATCCGGACAAGTTTGCTCGGGACCTGGCGTCGAAACTGAGCGATCTGCTGGCGGATCCAGAAAAGTGCAGGCGATTCGGCCAAGCCGGACGGAAACGTGCAGAAGAGAAGTTCAGCTGGACCAGCATCGCCGATCAGACGATCGCCCTCTATCGAACCCTGATCGAGGGTAAGCAATCCAAAGCCTAAGGCTCGTGACGGGCGTCGGAAGAAGTGCGAACTAAGCCGCTGGTGTAGAGTGCCGAGTGAGACCTCGCCTCGGGGGCCGGATTTTTAAAGCACTGTGACATTCGCGGCCTGCTCTGGATATACCTTCTTGCAGATGGGGAGGCCACCGCAGAAACGACCTGCCAGACGAGGGCCGGTCATTTGCACGCTGATTTTGCTGCTGTACACCGGATCGGCTGCTGGACAGGCCCCAGCCAACAACTCTCCTAACAGCACGTCTCTGCCCAGCGCGCCCCTTCCCAGACCGGATAGAGGCCCCAGGTCCGGGGGCAATGGCGCCCCCGAGAACTCCAATGCAACGCCGCAGGTGAAGCAAAGTATCCAAGATCAGTCCGACGATCAGGAAAGCCCTGCTTTTCTGTCGCAACACCTGATCAAGGACCGCTTCTGGGTTTCCGGCCAGTCCAACTTCATCTTTCAGGCACATACACCGTTCCATTCGCCCTATGCCGGCGCCAACAGTTTCCATGGCTATGGAGAGACTGCTCTCTCCCGTGCGCTGACGCTTTACACCGGTGTGCGGCTCCTGCGATTCACCGAGGTCGTGGCTAACCTCGATGAAGCCGGCGGAAGCGGATTGAGCGACGGCCTGGGTCTCGGCGGGTACGTCAATGCGGACGTGGTGGGTCCGGATGTGAGCCGCGCGGTTTACCTCTCGCGCGCCTTTATTCACCAGACATTCTCTCTCACTGCTGATCGCATCGAGGAGGAGCCGAATCCCTTTTACCTCCAGCCGTCCATTCCGCGGCGCCGGCTGGAGTTTACATTTGGAAAAATGAGCCTGCTCGATTTCTTTGACGTAAACGAGGTTGGCAGCGACAGCCACCTGCAATTTACCAATGTCGCCATAGGCAACAACGGCACCTACGAATTCGCCGGCGATGAGCATGGATTCACCCTGGCCGGCATGATGAATTACCAGGGCCCGAAGATCGCCTTGCGCTTTGCCGAAGCGCTCCTGCCGAAGATCTCCACGGGCATCGACCTAGACTACGATCTCCGCCACGTGCACTCTGAGAATTTTGAATTCGACTATGGAACTTATGCCTTTCAGGGTTACGCCACCCATGTGCGCTTGCTCACCTTCGTCAACGAAGCTAACCTCGGAAACTACAGCGAAGCCAACGAAGCGTATCTGAGCGGCCAGGATAAAACGCCGGACATCACGGCCCACCGCCATCCGGACACGGTCAAGCCTGGCTTCGGCGTGAATCTCGAACAGGACCTTCCTGAGAACTTCCGGGTCTTTTTTCGTGCCGGTTGGAACGATGGCCGCTACGAGTCCTTCAGCATCAGTGAGATGAACAACTCGGTATCGTTTGGAGGAGACCTCTCGGGCGACGCGTGGCACAGGAAGGATGACCGCATTGGCAGCGCCTACGTCAACAGCGGCCTCAGCCAGCAGCACCGCGAATACCTGGCTCTCGGAGGTCTCGGCTTCGAGCTGGGCGACGGTGGGCTTACTTATGGACGGGAGAGCGTAAGCGAGACATACTATACCGCTCACGTACTGGGGGGCCTCTACCTGGCAGCCCAGCTTTCTTTTGTCAACAGTCCCGGCTTCAATCGCGACCGGGGGCCAGTCATCGTTCCCGGACTTCGTGCCCACTTAGATTTCTGAGAATCAGGTGCCTAGGCCAAGTTTTCCGCAGCCGCTTAAGCCAGCAGCTTTGCCTGTTGTCCCTGTTTGGCGATCAGTGACGCGGCCTTTTTGTCGAAGGATACGAACGTCTCGCCCCCCAGCCAGCAGCCCTCGTAGGCGATCAGGCCATGGGCGAAGTCACCGCCCGCATTGAAAACTGCTAGTCCTGCATCCACTGCCGGGCGGTTCACGACGACATTGCCGGCATCGAGCAAGGCACCCAGGGCAGCGGAAATGTCCTGTTGTGCGAAGTGGTAAACGCGGTCCAGCACCCACACGAACTCGCATAGGCACGTCAGGGACACCGCTATGAGTTCGGCATCCTTGAGAACTTTGGCTGCAGCTCGCGCCTGATTGGGATCGTCGCCTACCACGGCACGCACAAGAACGTTCGTATCCGCAGTGATTTTCATTTGTGGGCGGACCAGCCTGCCGCGGCCGCCTTGCCGATCTCAACCAGGGTCGCAACTTTTCTGGTCTTACCCGCCAGAAGGCCAAGGAAGCTATCGATGTTCCCAGTAGGCCGCGCGGCTCTGAGCGTTACCCGGCCATCCGGCAGCTTGTCCAATTCAACTTTCTCACCAGGCGCGATACCCATATGCCGCAGGACGTCCTTCCTGAATGTGACCTGGCCCCGCGCGGTCACGGTCAAAGTAGTCATTATCCGCACCTCATCTGCAGATACATTGTAATGCATTTTTGCATTACCTGGACTGGAGGTGACGAGCCCTCGCTTTTCCTAATATGATAGTCCCCCAACCTGGTGACAGTTGAATTGGGCACAGGTTAACGCAAGCGGGGTTCGGAGCTATTCAACGATGAAGATCCTTGCGGGTTCAAGTGTGCGGGAAGAGCTCAAGATGGGCGGCGCTTCCCTGCTCGACAAAGGCATTCCCTTCGGATTTGACTTCGACGCAGCGATTGCTTCGAAAGTTAATATCCTCGAGGAAGCGCTGCATTTCCCTTTGCTGATTCTGAAAGAATCAGCTCTCGCATACAACCTGGCGGCGATGGCCGAGTGGTGCGCCGCAAACAATTTCCTGATCGCCCCGCACGGGAAGACCACAATGACTCCGCGTATTTTTGAGCGACAGCTCCAAGCCGGGGCGTGGGCGATAACGGTGGCAACGGCGTCCCAAGCCCTTATCTGCGCGGAGATGGGTGTCAAGCGCATCCTGATCGCAAACCAGGTCGTGGGCCGGGCGAATGTGCGATCGCTGGCGGCGATGATGAAAGCCGACCCTGCGCTGGATCTTCTCTGTCTCGTTGATAGCGCAGACAGCATCGAGTTTTTGCGTTCGGAGTGGCAGACCGCGGGCGTTAGCCGTCCGTTAGGGGTCTTGGTAGAGATGGGTCACCAGGGGTGGCGTACGGGCGCCAGATCTCTGGAGGCCGGCCTCCAATTATGCACGGAGGTGTTGAAGCATCCGCAGACTTTTTCCTTCCGTGGCATTGAAGGGTTTGAGGGGTCCGCGCACGCGCCGGAGCCCGCGGAAGAAGGAAGACTGGTAAGGCAATTCCTGACCGACGTTGGGGCGCTGGCAAGGGCTGTCCAAAGCCGTTACCGGGCGGGCAACGAGCCGCTCTTTTTAAGCGTAGGCGGGAGCAGCTTTCTGGATGCCGTGTGGGAGTTCGGCCAGCAGATGCAGGGGCAATTTCAGATGGTGATACGAAGCGGGTGTTATGTTACGCACGACCATGGGTACTGTGCGCAAAAGCTCGATGCCGCCCGCCACCGAGGCGACCGCAAGGCGAATTTGCCTATGTTTCGCCCGGCGCTGGAGCTATGGTCGCAGGTGCAATCGAAGCCGGAAGAAGGGTTAGCCATCCTGAACTTCGGCAAGCGGGATTGCGCCTACGATTTAGGTTTGCCGATCCCGCTTTTCGCACAGAGTCTCACTCCTGGGAAAGCCAGAGTCGATTTGCAGAGTGCAACCGTGGTGGATACCAACGATCAGCATGCCTATCTGCGCGGCTCTGGCACAGAGCACTTGCAGGTCAGAGATCAGGTCTGCTGCGGGATCTCGCATCCGTGTACCGCTCTTGATAAGTGGAGAGCAGTACCGGTTGTGGACGACTCCTATAACTTGCTCGATATCTATCGAACCTACTTTTAAACTAAGCGGGTGGCTTGTGCCCGATGAATTTGTCGGCCCACTCGATGAAGTACTTCATATTGGGTGCGTCGGTATGGCCGCCGTCGTGCTGACGCCAGGCGAGCTGCCCTCCAAGCAGTCCCTGGTTCACGGGGGGCATTTTTGCGGAGTGATAGTCCCCTTCCACTTCCAGCCCCTTGGCGCCAAGCAAGGTGAAGACCCGACTCGCGTCCACGGTCGCCATGAAGCTTCCCTGGTGGTCGAGCCACCTGGCATCGCCTTTTGCCGGAATGCCGTAACTGATGAAGGTCAGCCGCGGAGCGCATAATGCGATCAACTCGTTCGAGTCGACGGGTATATCGCCCGGATTCTTACTTCCAGCGTCGGCGGATGCGTACTTCATGAAGTTGCCGGCCATCCAGTAGTATCCCCCGCCGGCCAGGCTCTCCACCGCTTCGCCGAAGTTGCGGCGCAACAGCGTGGCGCCGCCCTTGCCGGAGGAGCCGACGAGGACCATGGCGAATCGCTGATCGAAGGCCATGGTAACCAGGGCGGCCTTTCCGTAGCGCGATACGCCTTCGATGCCGACGTGCCTGGAGTCGACTGCGGGATCGGTTTCGAGATAGTCGAGCCCGCGACCGGCTCCCCACGCCCAGGCGCGCAAGGCTCCCCAGGCTTCGGGCTTGCGTGGCTGACCCCTATTGACCAGCCCGATAATGCCGCGCGTGAGGCCTGGACCGTCGTCGGCCTGCACGCTCGCTGGATCAAGCAAGACAAAGCCCCAGCCAGCGGCGACCAGTTGCCAGGTGTTGGACAGATCGCCGTCTTCATTCAATTGCGGAAACTGGAATGGAGTCCCTTTGACCGGCTGCCAAGCCGGATGCTGCGCGAACACATCTTTCAACGCAGGATCCTGTTTGACCAGCACTGCCTTCCAGGCCGTGTTGATGCGGTCCAGATCGTCACCCGAGGGCTCGTTCGGGGCCGGAAATCCCGCGTGCCCGAACATCATTAACACCGGCACCGGACCCTTGGCGTTGGCAGGCGTAACCAGCGTCATGTGGATCTTCACGTTGATCGTCGGATACGACGAATTGTCCACCTGGCCGATGAGGTCTTTCGCAATGACCGGAGTGAAGCCGATCATTTCATGGTCGACGACCCCCACGGTCCACGTCACTTTGGGGACGTTGGTGGGGATTCTGCCATAGACGTACTCTTCATACATCTCTACAAGTTCCGGACGCCGTTTGTCCCACCACGTCTGTGGTGTAGTCACTTTTTGTCCGTCGTTCATGGCGAGCGGATCGGGAATATCCGGAAACGGATTGGCCTTCGACTCGTCGTAGTTGGCGTGATTGGGAGCTTTCTCATTGCCGCTCGGACCAGGGCGGAGGGCTTTGATGCCAAGCTGGTTCATCATGTTTTGGCGGCCCTGATCGGCGCTAAAGGTAACCGGCGGTGGCGCAGATGCTGCATCCTGACCCAGCGTTAACTCAGGGCAGGCGACAGAACAAAAGAGACTGAAGCCGATGGACAGAAGACTTAAGGAAAGACGCACGAACCCTCGCAGGTGATCAACTCGCTCTGCTTGAAAAAGCGATTTGACACAGGCGATCATGGTAGCCCGGTGAAGACGCAACCGGCACTAAAATTCCGCAACGCTGTTGTGCGGCACACGAGCACTGACGGGTGGCCGGCAGGAGAGATCACGCCGTGAGGAGGGGTCTGATTTCTTAGATCGACGCCGCAGCTAGATATCGGTTGGATTGATCGCGGTGACCTGTTGTGGCAAGCGCTTATTCTTTCCGACGGTAAGAAAGTAAACCGGATAACTAAGTGCGAACATCAGCAGAGTAACCAAAGCATCTTTTAGATCAGCGACTGCAGACAACACCAGGAAGGTGGCGGAGGCGAGAAAAACGCCCACGTTGGTCCATGGGTAGCCCCACATTTTGAATGGCCTGGGAAGCTCCGGCAGCTGCACTCTCAAGACGAACAGTGCCGTGAACCCTGACAAATAAACGGCCACGAACAGGAATGAGGCGATCGCGATGAGAGTTTCAAAGCTGCCGCTGAGAACCAGGGCCACGGACGTCATGGCACCAAGCAACAGGGGCCCGGTGGGCGTGCCACCCTGGTTGACAAACGTCATCCAGCGCGGCATCAGTCCATCGCGGGCCATCCCGAAAAGGGTACGGGGCGAGATCATGAGTGAGGCATTCATGGTGCTGATGGCCGCGATCAGGGAGACGAGAAGAATAACGACCTTACCCCGACTGCCAAGAATCAACTGGGCCGCATCCGCAGCCGGCATCTGCGAAGTTGCCAGCCGGTGCATGGGAAGCACATGGAGCAGAGCTGCGTTCACCAACAGGAAGATCACCACGCAGGCCAGGACGCCACCGATGGAGGAGCGGGGCAAATTTCGCGCTGGATTCTCGTCTTCCTCAGTGAAGTAGATCGCTGCATACCATCCGTCGTAGGTGACGATAACCGCCTGCAGGGAGAGGATGACCGCCAGCAGCAGACCTCCCTTGGGTAGAGTCAGGAGCGGCGCTGTCGCCGCTGCCCCGGCCTGGGCAGCACCCGGGATGGCAATGAAACAAGCCACGACAAATCCGATTAAGGCCAGGGCCTTGGTCATGCTAGTGAGCTTCTGGACTCGGCTTCCCGCTCGCAGGCCAAACCAATTCAGCAGCATCAAGAGACAGGGGCATGCGACCGCTACCAGCTTGCCGTGCCCGCGCCATGCCGGATGAAGCTCAGAGACGAACTCGCCAGCCGCGACTGCCAGGTATGCAACGGCAACCGACTGCATCAGCCAGTCGCTGCAGCCTACGACAAATCCACCGTAATCCCCGAACGCCCTACGGGAAAAGACATACCAGCCTCCGGCCTGGGGAAGCATGGTCCCCAGTTCCGTCACAGCCAGGGTGCAGAAAAAGGCATACACGCCACCGATGATCCATGCGGCAACAATGAATGCGGAGCTGCCTAAGTGCCCTGCGATTTCCCCGGGCGTACGAAAAATGCCAGTGCCAATGGTGTCGCCGACGATGACGGCGATGCCGAAGCCCACGCCAAGAATGCGCAGCAGATGTCCTCTGCGTGCGGGCGGGTGTGCAGGATCAGAGCTGGACCTGGGCATGAGCTCAACGGGAAATGGTTTAGATTGGGGAGCGAGCTATGGTAGCGTGAGGAGGAGTGCTCGTCAATTCGAAGGAATCGGCGTGTTGCTTTATGTGGACGGGGTTGCGCAAGAGGCCGGTTCCGTACTTCGGCTTGCCGGGGCAACTCGGCGTGTCCACGAAGTGCTTCATATAACCCACACTGACAAAATTCTTAGGCTGGATCCTGATGTCGCCAGCAGTTTGAGTCGTGGGCTTCTTGAGCCAGTTTTTTTCGAGCAGTCAGTCGCGCCTGTTCTTATGAGCCCCTGTTCTGAATAGCGATGGCCCTGCAGTCGCCTTCCATTCTGATGCAACGGTCTGCCGTAGCCATTTCGGCTACATTGGTTGAGGAGGTGAACCATGCGTCAAATTTCGCTGCGGGAGTTCCGGACTCGTGGGGCAAAGGCTCTCAAGGCGTTTCCCAAGGGGGAGACCGTTCTGCTGTCTGGACAACAGGGACCGGCATACTTTCTGGTTCCGGTTCTTGGGGACGTGGCCATGGAGGACCGGGAACTGCGAAGAGCCATGTCGAAGGCCAGCCTGCGCGAGAGTTGGACCCATGCCAAAGCGTCTGGCCTGGACCAAATCAGCGAGGAGGAGATTGAGCAGGAGATCCGACTGGTCCGCACCGTTCGCAAGCGTCGGAAAATCCGATGAGACTCGCTGTCCTTTACGAATACACTTCTTCCGGGCCGCGGTTGTATCGTACAGAGAATGCGCTCACTCACTTCCATCATCCGCGGTGCGCTGCCGGTTGCGTTGCTTGCGCTGGGGTTTGTAGCTCCGCTCGCCCTCGCTGCCACCCCAGTCACCCCAAACTTCACCTTGGAGCAGGTGCTCAGCTACCCATATGTCAGCGGACTTGTCGCGTCTGAGAAGGGTGACAGGTTTGCCTGGGTGGAGAACGTGCGGGGCGTCCGCAACATCTGGTTCGCGCTCGCCGCAGAGAGCAAACCGCACCAGCTCACGCATTACACCGCTGACGACGGACAAGAGCTGACGCAACTCACCTTTTCTGCCGATGGATCGGAGCTGCTCTACGTGCGCGGCGGCGATCACGATGCGAACTGGCCAGCCCAAGGCAATCTGGCGCCAAATCCGGATAACAGTCCGTCTGAAGCGAAGGTCGCGATCTGGTCGGTCCCGGTCACAGACTCTACGAACACGCCGGTGCAGGTAGCCGAGGGAGACGGCCCGGTCTTGTCCTCGAGGGGGCAGCTGGCCTACGTGAAGGAGGGGCAGATCTGGACGGCACCGCTGGCGCGGAGAGGCAGTACCGGCGGCAAGGCACAGCGGCTTTTGTTTGATCGTGGGAAAGATCGCACGCCGGTGTGGTCTCCGGACGGAACGCGGCTGGCGTTTGTGTCTGGCCGGGGCGATCACAGTTTTGTAGGCGTGTACACAAGCGCGGAGCGGGCGCTACTTTATCTGGCGCCGTCGACCAGCTTTGATACGGAGCCGGTCTGGTCTCCCGACGGCGGTTCGCTGGCCTTCATGCGACAGCCCAGCAACGGCGATGAAACCGAGAATTTTCTGGTGCAGCAGCCGCACCCGTTTGCATTCTGGATCGCCGACGTGGCTACGGCTAAGTGCCGCAGGGTTTGGAACTCGCCGGACACGCTGGCCGGCTCGCTGCCCAACCTAGCCCACAACGAGCCGCTGTTCTGGATGGCAGATAACCAACTGGTCTTTCTGGCGGAAACCGACGATTGGCCGCACCTCTATGCAGTGGATACAGCGGGCGGCGATGCGCGGCTGCTGACGCCGGGCCACTTCATGGTGGAGAACGTGGTGTTGACGCCGGATCGTCGCAGCCTGGTATATAGCGCGAACACCGGAGAGACCGCGGACGATGAGGATCGGCGCCACCTGTTTCGTGTGGAGATGAATGGACAGGCTCCGGAACCGCTGACCCGCGGGGACTCGCTCGAGTGGTCACCGGCTGCGCTGGCTGGGGGGAGGGTCGCATACATTGGTGCCGGAGCACAGCGGCCGGCAGTGGTGGATGTTCTCACGCCGGCCGGAGAGAGCCATGTGCTCGACACGGGGAGCACTAAGGACTATCCGTCCAGCGCACTTGTGGTTCCCAGGTTAGTCAGCTTTCAGTCTACGGATGGTTTTACGATTCAGGGTCAGTTATTTCGTAAGGCCGATGCGAGTACGCCGCAGCCGGGAGTGATCTTTGTGCATGGCGGACCGCCGCGACAGATGCTGCTGGGCTGGCACTATATGGACTATTACAGCAACGCCTATGCCGTGAACCAGTACCTGGCAGCCCATGGCTTCACTGTGCTTTCGGTTAATTACCGGCTGGGCATCGGCTATGGCCGAGCGTTCCAGCATCCTGCGCACGCAGGGCCGGCGGGTGCATCGGAGTACCAGGACGTGATTGCCGGGGCTCGCTATCTACAGCAGGTTGACGGCGTCGACCCGCACCGCATCGGCATCTGGGGCGGGTCTTACGGAGGGTATCTCACCGGCCTCTCGCTGGCGCGCAACTCGGATGTGTTCAAGGCAGGGGTGGACTTCCACGGGATCTCGAATTGGGTTCCGTTCCTGGAGAAGGCAGGCGCGCTTCCTGAACACTGGTATGAGGCCAGCGCGGAATGGAAACAGGCGATCGCAACCGCCTTTGCCGCTTCGCCCGATGCCGACATAGCAACGTGGAAATCGCCCGTTCTGCTGATCCAGGGAGACGACGATCGCAATGTGCCGTTCGATCAGACGGTCGAATTAGCGCACCGTCTTGCGCAGCAGCATACGCCCTTTGAAGAGCTCGTGATTCCCAATGAGATACATGGTTTCCTGAGGCTGATGAATTGGCTGCATGCGGATGAGGCTACGGTCGAATTCTTGTCCAGGCAGTTGGCTACACAAAAGTGAGGGTTGCCGAGAACTTTAGTTGGAGTGTTCGGGACTCGTCGCGATCATGCTCGATACCTCAAAAACTCTAACCCTGCATTTCTCACACCCCGGGCTCTCTCTACCTATAACGAATGATGGGTGCCCCATCATTCGTTACAGATAGAGATCTCGCCATTGGCAACTATCGGTTATCGCGAGGTCTGTGAGAAATCCAGGCTAACCCTGCAGTGGGACGGACAAATGACCTCGTTCAGATCGACCTCGGGCGGTTGCTCGATTCGGCAAACTTCCGTCACCGGCAAATGCAACCCGCGGTAACACACGTACTAAATCCGTTGTATTGCGCCTTACCATGGCAGGCTCTAGTGTGCCTGAAGCGATTACATTTCTCCCAACGAGGAGTTTCCACTGAGCTCATCTGTCTGCCTTCCGTGTCAAACGTCCGCTATCCCTACGACTGACAAGACGCCGGCTCGACCTCCGAAAAGATTCACGATTACCCGTCAACTCTCGAAACTCAACAAGCCGCGGATTACGGTCGCAGATAACACAGCCTGCATTACATCTTCGTATTCATATACGACTGCTCAGGAATTGGTGAAGGAGCTGGCAAGCGTTGTCGGAATGCTCGTTTACACTCCTGAGCAGATTATGGAAACGCTGCGTGAACAGAATCAGTTGAACGCCGAGGTCCCCGCGGAGTCTGTGTCGTAGCAGGATCAGACTTATTTCGAAGCGAGTTACCGCGGTTCTTGATGTTGCTCCGGATGAGGATTTTCCGGCCTCGGTTCCTGAGGCTGGGCCGGCCGCTGCTGTTCAGGCCTGGCTTGAGGTGCGGGCCTTTGCTCCGGAGCAGGCCGTTCCTGCGGTGCAGGCCTCTCCTGCGGTGCAGGCCTCTCCTGAGGAGCTGGCCGTACATGCTGTACCGGCATCGCCGGCGGTGGAGCGGGCCTTTCCTGAGGGGCCGGGTGTAGCTGCGGTGCTGGCCGCTCTTGTGGTGCCGGGTGCACTTGCTGCACCGGCCGTTCAGACTGGACTTGCCGCGCTTGTTGGGGCGGTGTCTGCACGGCCGGCCGCGGTTGGGGGACTTGCTGTACCTGCCGTGCTTGCGGCACCGGCCTTATCGCCTGACTCGGTTGCAATGGGGCGTGGTTGACCGGCTGCGGCATCGGGCGCTGCTGTACGGCCGGGACCATGACCGGCTCCCGCCGTTCGACGGGAAGTGGCTTGGCCATCACTACAGTTTGCGGTCTTCCACGATTCTCCGCCACGAACTGGGCCCGGTTGTTGCTGGCTTCTACCTTGATTTGCTGCTGGACCTTCAGAGCCGGCAGCCGCGGCTGACGCAAGGCGGCCAGTTCTGCTGAGCTCGGAGGTAGATTGACTCCGCCGCGGCCACCGCTGTAACTCACGCGGTTGTAGGTCGTAACGTTGGTCACATTGGTGATGTAGGTGTTGCGAATGATAGTGGTGTTTACGTTCGTGACCTGGCGGTTGTAGTTGAATTGGTTGTGGTTCCAATAGCCGCCGTAATAACCGCGACCGACATAACCGTTGCCGTAATTCACACCACCGTAGTAGCCGATGTAGCGTCCCCAAAAGCCACGATGCCATCCATAGCGGCCTGATACATAGCCCCAGTATCCAGGGGTCCAAAGGGCGCCAACGTACGGCGCCGCGGCCCAAACTCCGGGGACCCAGTAATAGCCGGCCGGTGCATAGGACCAGTAGCCAGGGGTCCAAAGATAATTTGGTTCCGGGCACGGCGGCTGCTGATATTCCGGCAACGGCGGCGGAGGCTCGGGAGCGTAATCTGCTACCTGATCCACATCCTGGTAGTCCTGATCGTCATAGTTCTGCGGTGGGTATTGCTGGCTCTGATCCTGATACTGCGGTTGCTGCTCCTGCTGCGGGTACTGCTGCTGAGCTTGAGCAGGGTAGGCGGGCCTAGCCTGGGGAGCCGGGGCTGCATAAGCCGGCGCTGGCGCCACGATTTCGTTCACAGGAGCAACGGCGCCGTTATCACTCACCGGCGCCAGGTTTCCATTCGCCGCCGCAGCATCCACCGGTTGCGTGCCATCGTTTTTGCAACCGGCTATCGCTGTCAACATTGCCAATACAACTACGGGTACAAGTCCCAATTTCCCGGTGTTGGTCATCGATCTTTCCCCTGGGCCCACGATCTGCCCTTTGATGCTAACCCTTCGTGAACAGGTAAGTTCCCTGCACGACTTATGCTGAGATGGGCTGGCATTACAGAGAGTGGTCCGCGAGCACGCTGATTCAGGCTATATCGATGATTCAATGGATCTTCGGGCGGAAGTGGGTGGAACAATACTTGCTACTGCTTTTCCATGATCACCGAAGTACTGTCGTAGTCGCCGTGCAGGTTCAGATTTATGCCGTGGTGCATCAGGTACGCGCCGCTTACCGTGCCCACCTCCTGCACCTGGCCGGGATCGATCGCCTCCACTTTATAACGAGCATCTTCCGCCAAACCGCTTAAGAAGACTGTAGGAAAAGGCGTGCCGAATTGCTGCGAATGAAGGAAAGCAAAGAGCACCGCCTGGCGACCGTCGGTAGAGACATATTCGGTGGCGGAATACTCGCTGCCCTGAGGTGCGATCAGGCGATAGAGAGCGCCCCTTTGCACGCTGGGCCGTATGCGCTTGTAGAACGAAACGTAACGGGTGGACGCCTGCAGATCTTCAGGGGAATACTTGTTCAGATTTCCTCCCAGCGCCAACGAGCCGCTCATCGCCACCATGAAGCGGAACTTAAGCGGGACGACGCGCCCATCGATGCCGCTGGGAACATCCGTCACCCAGGCCATCATGATGCCCGGGGTATAAGCCTGCGTGAAGCCGTCCTGTAGCGTGAGCCGGTCCAAGGCATCGGTATTATCCGACGGCCACACTTCTTCGGTCCGCTTCAGGATGCCCAGATCCACCCGGCCTCCGCCGCCCGAGCAGGATTCAATTTCCAGCTTGGGATGCTTGGCCCGCAGGCGATCGAAAATGTCATAAAGGTTGTGGACATAGGCCACGTAGATTTTCTTTTGCTCTTCCGGCGGGACAGCGTCCCAGCCGGGTTCTGACCAGTTACGGTTGTAGTCCCACTTGAGAAACGCGATGTCGTTGTTGCTGACCAGCTGGTCGAGCCAGTTAAAGACGTATTCCTTCACATCGTCCCGCGCCAGATTGAGCAGCAATTGGTGGCGGGCCTCGGTGCGCGGGCGCCCGGGGAAATTCATCGCCCAGTCGGGATGTTTGCGATACAAGTCGCTGTCGGGATTCACCATCTCCGGCTCTACCCAGATGCCGAAGTCCATGCCCAGTGCGTGCACGCGATCGATCACCGGCTTGAGGCCGTGGGGAAACTTCTCCTTGTTCACGTACCAGTCTCCCAGGCCTGCGTAGTCGTCTTTGCGCTGGCCGAACCATCCGTCGTCGATGACGAAGCGCTCCACGCCAAGCTTGCTGGCCTTTTCCGCCAGCGCCAATTGGCCCTCTTCGCTGACATCGAATTCCGTGGCTTCCCACGAGTTGTAGAGAACGGGACGCAGGGGCGCGTTGTCTCCACCGGGCAGAATGTATCGCCGCTCGAAGCGGTGCAGAATGCGCGAAGCCTCGCCCATGCCCCGGTTGGTGAAGCCGGCATAGAACGGCGGCGTCTCCAGCTGCTCCCCAGGCTTCAGGCGGTAGCCGAAGTCGAAGGGATTGAATCCACCGGTTATCCGCACCTGCTGCATGGCCGTTTGTTCCACTGTGATACGCCAGCTGCCGCTCCAGCCCAGCGCTCCAAACCAGACTGGACCGCTCTGCTCTGTGGTTTGATCAGGCCGGTCGATGGCAAACCATGGGTTGGACTGGTGCGATGTGCTGCCGCGACGGCTCTCGATGATGTGCGCTCCGGTTTGCAGCGGCTCCGAATGCAGCTGCCACTCGGCTCCCCAGTGGCCGGTGAGGTAGTGCCAACCGTGGCCCTCCCCTTGTGGGAGGCTCCAGGCGGCCGACTGCGCGCTCTCTAAGGTGATGGCCTGGTCGGTTCGATTTTCAATGCGCGACCATCTCTGGATGATGCCCAGATCCTCAAAGATGCGGTAGTAGAGCTGAACCTGGAGTGCTGAGCCTATATCTTTTAGCTGGATCTCCAGCGTATCGCCCTCAATGTGCGAGTCCACGAAATGCAGCACCACGTCGCGGTTTCCGTCGGCGTAGGTTGCCTTGAGCGCCGGCTCGTTGTAGAGTTCGGCGCCCCAGCCCGGATATTCCTGCGGAGTGGTGGTGGTAGAGAGATCGAAGGAGGCCACCTCCGGGCGGCCGTGGGCTGCGGAGAAGTCCGCATCGGGCCGGACCCGCGCGCCCCAATAGATCGACTGCAACTCGCCACGCTCGTTCACTCCCATCGCGTAGGTCACCGGGCCGGCCTGCAGCACCCAGACCTTGCGATCGGAGTAATAGCTGATCTCCGCCCGTGCGGCGGGCCAATAACTCAACGACAGGAACAGGATCAGACACCAGCGGAGGATCATTGTGCTTTCAACTCCAGGACTTGAATGGTGTAACCGGGAACGGTGTGCGACGCCAGATCGTGTACCCCACTCTCTACCGGCACAATCGCGGTAGGCTGGGTGATGCTGTTGGTAGCCGCCGTTGTTTTGGCCGACAGAGAGGTTAGCTTTCCGCTGGCTGCCGCCTTCCCGCCGTTAAACTCGATGTGTACCGGCTGGGGCGTGGAGCTGGCGTTGACCAGCTTCAGATATACGGTTCCGTCGCTCGACTTACGAGTTACGGAATAGAACAACTTAGGCGGCGCACCTTCGAGTTTGGCATTCAATATCTCGTCCCCGATATGGCTGGCGAACATCACCTGGGCGTAGTAACTGGGTGAGCCGTAACTGCTGATGGCGTCGTAGCCTATCAAGTCGGATTCCCATTGCATGCCTCCCGGGTTTACATTGACCAGGAGCGGCGCGTAGCTGGCCATGATGACAATGTCGCTATTCCTTTCCATCCCGGTCATCCAGGCCGCATCTCCCAGCGCGGCGCCGAAATTGGGTGTCGGCAGACCCTCACGGGTGGCCCACTCCCCTACGAAGATTTTTGGCCCGTTTCGATCGGTCTGATCGTAGTGGTGCACGTCGTCGTAAAACTCGTGAGCGCCACGGTAATAGTGATCGTCGATTACATCGGGCTTCATGGTGGTGATGGGGGTGGTGGCAATGAGTTGCAGGTCAGGGTATTTGGCCTTGATCGCTTTGTAGAACTGGGCATAGCGGCCGCCGTAGCTTCCGGATTGGTCGAACCAGTCTTCGTTGCCGATCTCTACATAACTCAGCTTGAACGGCGCGGGGTGCCCGTCCTTGACGCGCTCCGCCCCCCACTTTGTGCTCGCGTCGCCGGTTACGTACTCGATCTCGTCCAGGGCATCCTCGACGTAGGGATCCAGATCCGGACCGGGTTTTACGAATTCCTGCTTCATGGAATAGCCGGCATAGACGGCCAGCAAGGGCTGCATGTTCAGGTCCTCACACCATTCCAGGAACTCCAGCAGGCCCATGCCATCGGTGGAGCGATATCCCCAGGGACTCATGTGGGTTGGGCGATCCACCAGGGGGCCGATGGTCTTCTTCCATTCATAGCGCTCGTTGATGTGGTCGCCCTCGAGATAATTGCCGCCAGGAAAGCGCAGGAAGGCCGGCTTCATGGCTGCCAGTTTCTCCATCAGGTCAATGCGGTTGCCGTTGTTCCGGTCGTGATAGGTGGGAGGAAAAAGCGATACCAGCGTGAACCACACCGTTCCCGGTTTTCCTACGGAGAGAACCAGGTGGTACTGCGAAGATTTTGCCTCGGCGTTGGAGTGAAGCGTGAATTCGTGCTGCTGCCATTCCGAAGTGAGAGCGGGCACAGTGGTGCTGATTGCCTTGCCGGTTTCATTTTCGATCAGGCTCACCGTCACCGCACCGATCGATGGATCGCTGGCCCTGGCATAGAACGATCCATGGTAGGCGGTTTGCGGCCTGACCGGGAAGCCCCAGTAGCCCAGGTTGATGATGCCCGCCTGGTCGTGAGCACTCGCGGCTTTGACCGTCAGATGCAGGCTCAGCGGCAATGCTGCGCTGGAACCGGTGGTGCGATCGATGGCCATCGACGCCTGCGCGGTACCCTCTTCGTAGAGAAACCAGCTTGGGGGAATCTTGCCTCTGTCCTGAAAAGTACGGTTCCTTACCAGTTCGCCATAGAGGCCGCCGTCGTAAGAATAGTTGATCTCTTCTGTCATCAGGCCGTACAACTGCGGGCTCGCTTTGGGTTTGGGCTGCGCCAGGTCGATGGTTAACGTGGCGGCCCGTTGCGCTATGGCAGCGGAGGTGAGGAGGACAGTCACCGCCAACAAGAGCGCCTGGCCAATCGTCTGGCCTACCGTCTGGCCAGTCGTCTGACCAGTACAGGATCGGTGCATGGATTCTCTCCTGATCGAAAGTACGGTGATAGTTATACTCCATCGCCATAGACCCGCTTGCAGGTCTATAAAGGATGTCTGTGTCTGCTGTTCGGAGGCCAACACGAATGAAGATTTTGTCTGCTATGCCGATCGTTCTCTGCTCAGCTTTGGCGGTGGCTCAAAGCGCGAAAGCCGCCGCTGTATAACACGGTCAAACAGAAGCTTCTCGATGGCAAGCAGGTTTTCAGCTTTACCCAATCGAAGATGGATGTCGCCGACTATTGCGAACGGGCCAAGCACTACGACTTCACGTGGTTTGAAATGCAGCACAGCACGCTCGAGTTCGCGGATGTTGAGAAAATGATTGCCGCTTGCCCGCATGTTAAGGCAACCCCTATGATTCGGCTGCCGGATGCGCAGGAATGGCATATCCAGCACGCGACGGATATTGGCGCGCTTGGGATCGTTGTTCCCACCGTCGACGATGTTGACCGCGCGCGGGAAGCAGCCAAGTGGGCGCGGTATCCTCCGGTGGCGCGGCGGAGTACCGGCCAGGGCCAGGCGGCCAGCATCTGGGGGGTTAATGGCATCGACTATCACGAGACCATCAATGACAACATGCTGGTGGTGGTGATGATCGAGACGCCCACTGGGGTTGCGAATGCTTATGACATTGCATCGGTCCCAGGCGTGGATGTCGTGATCATCGGAAATAACGATCTGCGGTGGTTCTCTGGATACCCACAAACCGACGAGCGGTATCACCAACTAGTCGACAAGGTTCGCGCGGACACGCTGCGGGCGGGGAAGATCTTCGGCCAGGCCAACGCCATGTATGCTACCGGGCCTTATAGCAAGGACTCGTTTTTCTTCCAGAATGGACCCTCCAATGATGGGTGGCAGCCTCCGAAGAGTGGCGCTAGCGCAACTGCTCCTCCGCCGGGGGAGAGGTAAGGTCCAACAGAGAGAACAGCAGTTCCCTCCACTACGCTCCCCCGGATTTCCTGTGAAACTTGATGGCGTTGGCGAACTTCATGCGCCTTTCTTTACGGAAAGGCGCATACGCGGCCTTGTCCGGCGCTGCGTGGCGGGAAATCCGGGTGCGCTCTGTCGAAAAACATCTCCACGAGAGGTCCGCTGAACTGCGGATCCCTCGACTTCGCTCGGAGTCTGTGACTTTATTGGTTTCGTGCAAAATCCGATGCTGAAAACAAATGGCTTAGGTACCTCGAAAATGCGAAAAAATCAATAAAGTCACAACCTCTCGGGATGACAAAGGGGATGGGGACGCTTCCATTGAGAGCGGTTGCTGGACAGAAGGCGTTTTTCATCACCTTGGGTGGGCCGCAGGCCCATGACAACTCTGTCGAAAAACATCTCCACGAGAGGTCCGCTGAACTGCAGATCCCTCGACTTCGCTCGGGATGACAAAGGGGATGGGGACGCTTCCATCGAGAGCGGTTACTGGACAGAAGGCGTTTTTCATCACCTTGGGTGGGCCGCAGGCCCATGACTCCTCCGGTCGGGATGACAATTCTATTTTCAAAACCCTTTCGTTTTTCCCGCGGGAATTCGTCGCCGGACGGAATGGACTGCTTAGGTTTCGTCCGACCGTGAGAATCCAATTTCTGTCATACTTGGGCTCTGGGAAGCCTTGATGCAATTTTCTCCTGATATCGTTGTTACGGCGGAGGACTCTCCACGATTACTTTTAATCGTGGAGGCAAAACTTCATTCCCGGGACCGCTTTCAGGAAGAGTCTCAGCTCAAATCCTACATGCTGCACATGCGGTGCCCAATTGGTCTGTTCGTGACGCCGGACGAGATCGTTCTCTATCGCGACACTTACACTGCTCACTCCGAGGAGTCTGTCCGACGCGTTGGCAGCTACCCTGCTCCTAAGAAGTGGACGAGCTTCAAAATAGCTAATCAGGGAACCGAGAGGCCCTCGGTCGCGAACATTGACCTCGCACAGCGTTTCGAAGAAAGCGTGAAATTCTGGCTGGAGCAGCTCCGTAGCTCAGGATCCGCTGAGGCCAATCAGTTTCCAGATGAAGCAAGAGATGCTTTGGATGACTATGTCGTGCCTGCACTGTCGCAAGGGGTGGTGGGATCTGGCGGTCCTCGCGAATCGTCGCTTGAACCTCGCTAGAATGCGTCACGTCTTCGTCGAAACAAATTGGGTCGTGGAGTACGCTGCCCCAGCCCGCCGCAAGACTTCTGCCGCCCTAGAACTTCTTGCATTAAGATACAGCACTAACCCCGGCTTCAGCTTGGCTTAACCTTGGTTGGGTGATACTGCGGTCATGCGGGTATTGTTGGTCGAAGACGAAGTGCGGCTGGCGGAAAATGTGGCCGCAGCCCTGCGCGAGGGCCCTAACTTCGCCGTCGATTGCGCCGAAGATGGGCTCACCGGTCTTCATCTCGCTGAGAACCGCTGCTATGACTTGATCATCCTGGATCTGATGCTGCCGGGATTGGACGGACCTGGACTGCTGAAGAAAGTGCGATCCAGCGGCGACCGAACGCCGGTGCTCATCCTGACCGCCAGGGGTGAGTCCAGCTCTATCATTGCCTTGCTCAATGCCGGCGCGGACGACTACCTTACCAAGCCTTTCGACCTGGGCGAATTGATCGCCCGTGCCAAAGCCCTTATCCGCCGCGGTAAGGGAGTCGCCGATCCCATACTTCGTTTGTCAGATCTCCAGGTCAATACCGTCGAGCAGAGCGTGTACCGTTCCGGCCAGCCGGTCGAACTGTCGCCGACCGAGTACCGAATTCTCGAGTATCTGATTCATCGGCCCCGCGTCATCGTGTCCAAACGCGAGTTGCTGGAGCATCTCTACGACTACAACTGGGAACATCACTCCAACGTGATCGAAGCGCACATCTCGAACCTGCGTCGAAAGCTCGAGGCTGCCACGCAGGAGCCAAGTATCGAAACCCTTCGCGGACGAGGATACCGCCTGCTGTGAAGTCCTACTCCATTACCCATCGGCTCATCGCTACCATTCTGCTGGTAGAACTCCTCGCCGCCCTATCGATATCGGGAGGGGCGATGCTCTATGAGCGGCATGTGCGCTTTCGCTCGTTCGACGTCATGCTCCGCGGCCGGGCAGACTCACTGCTGGGCGCGGTGCAGGATGCAGAGGACACACAGGACAACGTGATGCTCGACGGAACGGAAGTGAATCTTCCCGCGGAGGATATCTACCAGGTGCAGGACGCGAGCGGGCGCGTCCTGGGCCGTTCACCCAACTGGACTGGACCCGATAAGACCATGCTGGCCGCACAAACCGGTAAGTTTCTCAGGGTCCACTCCGGCGGCAAGCACTATCGAGGACTACGAATCGAGGGCCTCAGAATCGTCGATCCGGGTGATAAAGGCGGCGGCATCCCGCGCCGCGTGACTATCTTTTACGGGTCTCCCATCGATCGCGTTTGGAGAGAAATCTGGGAGGCGGTCGGTTTTTACGCGATCACCAGCTTATGTTTGCTGGCAATTTCGGGATGGTTAATCTTCTGGCTCCTGCATCGCGGACTGGCTCCGTTGCGCCAACTGGCAGCAGAAGCAGCGGGCGTCTCGGTGGATTCCTGGAACTTCGTTCCTCCCCAACGCGCCCGGATGATCCGGGAGCTTGCACCGCTCACGGTTGCTCTGGAGACGGTGCTCACCGGCCTGGAACGCTCGTTTATGCAACAACGCCGGTTTGTCGGCGATGCCGCGCATGAGCTCAAAACCGCGGTGGCCGTCTTGAAGTCTTCGCTGCAGTTGCTCACTCTGAAGCAAAGGACAGCGGTTGAATATGAGCGCGGGATCGAGCGCTGCCAGCTGGATTGCGAGCGCCTGGAAGAAACCGTAGCCAAGATGTTGACCCTGGCGCGACTGGAAACAAATGGCGCTTCCACTGGCGTTGCTACCGACCTGGCCCATATTCTACGGCAGGCGGCGCAGCAATTTGAATCCATGGCCGAGCTAAAGCGCCTGCAAATCCTGGTCATGGCTGAGGGCCCATTAGTGGTCGACATCGATCCGGAGCAGCTGCAACTCTTGTGTTCGAATCTGCTCTTGAATGCGTTGCAGCACAGCCCTTCCGGCTCGGCAATTCGGGCTGCAGTGCAGCAGGATGGGGAGCGCGCAGAACTCACGATTGAGGATGACGGCGATGGCATTGCGACCCAGGATCTACCCCACGTCTTCGACCGTTTCTATCGCGCGGACCCCTCGCGAAGCCGCAATACAGGAGGAACCGGCCTGGGACTGGCTATCTGTAAGGCGATCGCGTCCCGGTGGCAGGGAACGATCGATATCTCGAGCGAGTTAGGGATCGGGACCAAGGTGATCGTCCGCTTCCCGGCTGCGCGAGTGCCTTCAGCTTCCATTAAGGTTGCTGTGCGAAATTAAACCCTGATTGGAGATCAAATGAAATCGAAGTGCATTCGCACCCTATTGCCGACGCTGGTCCTTTTCGCAGCTGTTACCGCGTTGGCACAGAAGCCTTACAGCGTCCTGACACAATGGAAGATTGGCGGTGAGGGGGGATGGGACTACCTTACCTCCGATCCCCAGGCACACCGTCTCTACGTTACCCACGGACCGCGGGTCGAGGTGCTGGACAGCGGTTCCGGAAAAGTGGTGGGCAGCATCACCGGGCTCAAGGGCACGCACGGCGTAGCGCTCGACGACGCGGGCAAGTACGGCTATATCAGCGATGGAGGGGCGAATGTGGTGGTAGTTTTTGACCGCGCCTCCTTGGCCACCGTGGCTTCGATTCCCGCGGGCACGAATCCGGATGGCATTGTGTTCGAACCGAAGACAAAAACGGTTTGGGCGTTCAATGGCCGCAGCAATAATGCAACCGTGATTGACGCCGCGCAGCAAAAAGTCGTGGCCACGATCCCGATCTCGGGCAAGCCTGAGTTCCCGGTCGCGGACGGCTCAGGCACGGTGTTCGCCAATATCGAGAGCAAGAATGAGATTGTCCGTTTCAGCGCGGAGACAAAGACGATCACCGCAACCTGGCCGCTGGACAACTGCGATTCGCCCTCTGGGCTGGCCATCGATCGCGCAGGCCGGCGGCTGTTCGCCGTGTGCGATGGAGGCAAGATGGCGGTGGTCGATACGAACTCCGGGAAGACCATCGCCAACCCGGCAATCGGCGACGGCCCGGATGCGGCTCGCTACGATGCCAAGCGCAAGCTGGCTTTCTCCTCCAATGGCGGGGGCACGCTGACCATCATCGACGCCAGCAAAAACAGCTACCCGGTGGTGCAGAACCTGACTACCCAGCGTGGAGCGCGGACCATGACTCTGGATGAAACTACAGGCCACATCTTCCTGGCCACCGCTGCCTTCGGCGAGCGGCCCGCACCGACGGCGGCGAACCCGCGTCCACGGCCGGCGATCGTCCCCGGCAGCTTCACGATATTGGTGGTTGGGCAGCAGTGAATCACTGCCACACCAGGGAGGTCGGACCGGCTTCTTATCCCACTTCTCCCACCAGCCGCCGTTACGAGAATTAGCTCATGCCACGAGTTTTTATAATTGCCCTCGCATGGTCACTGACCGCCGGGTTCGCGCAGCAAGTCAACACCGCCCCGTCAGGGCCGATAACTCTGGAGCAAGCCATTGCTTTGGCTCGTGCTAACGAGCCCACCTTCGCCGCCGCGGCCGCCAACGCACGTATCGCCGCACTGGATCACTCCATAGCGCGCGCCGCTCTGCTGCCAAATGCCACGTTTCACAACCAGTACCTGTACACCCAACCGAATGGAATCCACACCGAGACTGCCGCGGTGGGAGCCCAGTCTCTCCCGGTCTTTATCGCCAACAATTCGGTTCACGAATATACCAGCCAGGCAGTGGTGAATGAGACGTTGGGTCTGCCCCAAACCCTGGCCGTCTCGCGGACTGCTGCTGCGGCCTCGGTTGCTGCGGCGCAGCTGGAAATTGCGCGCCGGGGACTGGTGCTTACCGTCACCGGTCTGTTCTACCAGGAGCTCGCCGCCGCCCGCAGGGTTGCCGTGGCACGACGAGCCGCGGGCGAAGCCGCCGGCTTCACCAATCTCACCCAACAGCGCGAGAGCGCCCGCGAAGGGGCACACGCCGACCTGGTGAAGGCGCAGCTGCAGCAACAGCAGCGCGATCGCGACCTTGCCGAAGCTCTGCTCGGAGCGCAAAAATCGCGCCTGGATCTGGCTGTCCTCCTGTTCGCGGACCCGCGGACTGATTACACCCTCTCGCCCGGCCCGGTTGTGCCGCTGCCCGCCCGCGCCGATGTCGATGCCAACGCGATGCGGCTCAATCCGGAGCTGCGTCAGGCTTTGGCTTCTCTGCGGGTCAACACCTTGCAGGTAGCCGCGGCGCGTGCCGCTTATCTTCCCGATCTTGCTCTCAACTTCACCTACGGCATCGACGCGCCGCAGGTTGCGGCTAATGGCCGTCTTAATCGATTTGACGGCGTAACGCCGCGTAATCTTGGCTACTCTGCCTTCGCCACGGTCGATCTGCCGGTGTGGGACTGGCTCTCTACCCAGCACAAGGTTCGCCAGAGCGAGATCCTGCGGGATGTAGCACACACTGCGCTCACCACGACCCAGCGCCGGCTGATTGCCCAGCTGGACGAATCGTACTCAGAGGCAGCCACAGCCCACGACGCACTCCAGTCCCTGGAACAAAGCGTTCAAACGGCAACCGAGAGTCTGCGCCTCACTCGCCTGCGCTACACCGCGGGAGAAGCGACCGTACTTGAAGTGGTCGACGCGGAAAATTCCCTGACCGCGGCGGAGATCGCGCGCGAGGACGGTACCATCCGCTATCAATTGGCTCTCACCAATTTGCAACTGCTGACAGGAGCGATCTGAGCCATGAGCAAGTTCTCTGACCTGGCCAGGAACAGACTGGTGCCCTTCAGACCTTTGCCGGCGCGTATGAAAAAACGTGCGATCGCAATGATCCTCTGCGGCACTTGCCTGCTGGTCACCGCCTGCAGCAAGACGGTGGAGACTGCCCCAACCGAGGTCAACGTCCAGGCCGAACATCCGGAGCGGGGCGACATCGCCGAGCAGATCAACGTCGACGCCACGCTCGCGCCGCTGGCCCAGGCCGCCATCTCTCCCAAGGTCACAGCACCGGTCAAAAAGTTCTACGTCCAACGCGGTTCTCACGTAAAGGCGGGTGAGCTTCTGGCCACCCTCGAGAACCGCGACCTTGAGGCTGCTGCACTCGACAACCAGGGTACTTACACCGCGGCCCAGGGTACGTATGACATTGCCACCGGGGCCACTGTTCCTGAAGATACCGTAAAGGCGGAGACAGACCTGGCCCAGGCGGCCGCCAACCTGAATCTGGCTCAGAGCATTGTGAAGAGCCGATCGCAACTCTTCGCCGAAGGAGCGATCCCGGGCCGCGACCTGGATACTGCCCAAGCTGCCCTGGTTCAAGCCCAGGCCGCCCACCAGATCGCCAAGCAGCATCTCGAAGCGGTGCAGAAGGTGAGCCATAAGGCAGCGCTCGAGAGCGCCCATGGGCAACTCACTTCCGCCAAGGGCAAATACCTCGGCGCGCAAGCCCAGTTGAGCTACACCGAGATCCGCAGCCCGATCCCCGGCGTGGTGACCGACCGGCCCCTGTTTGCCGGCGAGACAGCCTCTGCCGGCAATCCCGTGATTACGGTGATGGATACATCCGCGCTGCTGGCCAAGCTCCATCTATCGCAAATTCAGTCGCAGCAACTCTCCCTCGGGGCCCCAGCCAGCATCGCTGTCCCCGGGGTCACCGAGCCGGTGCCGGCCAAGGTCGCGCTGATTAGCCCCGCGCTCGACCCCGGAAGCACCACCGTGGAGGTATGGCTTCGGGTGGCGAATCCGAAAGGCAACCCTGAAGGTGGGAACCCCGGTTCACACCACGATTACCGGCCGCACGGCTTCGAATGCCTTGATCATTCCCCAGGAAGCGGTGCAGACCGAGCCTGATGGCGTAAGCAAATTTGTTCTGATCATCAAGCCGGACGGGACCGCTGCCAAGCGCCCGGTGACGCTCGGCATCCGCAATACCGACTCGGCCCAGGTTCTAAGCGGCCTTACGCCCACCGATATGGTCATCACCACCGGCGCCTATGGGCTCGACGAAGGCACGAAGGTGAAGGTTGGCGCGGCTGCAGCGGAAGCAGACGATGCCGGGAAAAAATCCGGAGGAGGGAAGGAGTGATGCTGGGGACCACCGACCAGGTAGTAGTCGAGCGCGAGAGCTCATTCTGGCTCGCCGCCGCGTCCAAACCTATCTTCTTCTTCCTTGCGCTGTTGACGCTTGCCGGGGTCTACCTGGCCTTCCAGGTACCCATCTCCGTTTTCCCCGAAACCAACTTTCCCCGTGTGGTTATTGGCGTGGACAACGGCGTGATGCCGGTCGAACAGATGCAGGTGACCATCACCAAGCCGATTGAAGACGCCATCAACAGCGTCCCCGGCCTGCTGATGGTGCGCAGCACCACCAGCCGTGGTTCGGCGGAAATCAGCCTCTTCTTTGACTGGAGTGTGGATATGTTTCGCACTCTGCAGTTGACGGACTCGGCGCTCGCCCGGGTCTCCCAATCGCTGCCTGCCACGGCGCACATCACCACCAACCGCCTGACCTTCGCGACTTTTCCCATTCTCGGCTACGCGCTCACTGCGGATGATCGCGGCAAGGACACCGTTCCTCAGACGCGCCTGTGGGAGATAGCTACCTACGATCTAAAGCCGCCCCTCAACCGCGTCAACGGGGTCAGTACGGTCCTGGTGCAGGGCGGCCAGGTGCCCGAGTTCCACATCGTGCCCAACCTCGCCCGCCTGCAGGCCGCGGGAGTAACCCTGCTGGAAATGGTGAATGCGGTCCAGGAATCTAACATTATCGACTCTCCCGGCCTGTACGAGGCGAACCATCAACTTATCCTCGGCCTGATCGGAGCCCAGGCGCACAGCGCTGCCGAACTCGCGAACCTGGTGGTGAAGACCTCGGCGGGCGGGGTGGCCATCCGCGTCGGCGATGTAGCGACGGTCGAACCGTCGATCATGCCGGTCTATACCGCGGTCAGGGCAAACGGCAAACCCGCTGTGCTGATCACTATCACCCGGCAGCCCTCGGGCAATACGGTCGCGGTTGCCAACGGGGTCGCGGCGGAAATGGATCAACTGCAATCCAAGTTGCCGCCCGGGGTCCACCTCGAAGCCTTTTATGACCAGTCGGAGCTGGTGCGCGAAAGTATTCTCAGCGTCCGTGACGCCATTCTGATCGGCCTGGTGCTGGCCTGTATCATCCTGTTCCTGTTTCTGCACGACTGGACTTCTTCGCTGGTCGCCGGCCTGGTCATTCCTGTCACCGTCGCGGTGACCATTCTCTTTCTCCGCATCACCGGCCAGAGCTTTAACCTGATGACCCTGGGCGGATTGGCTGCGGCCATCGGGCTGGTTATCGACGACGCGATCGTGGTGGTCGAGAACATCGCCGTTCATCGCGAAGCAGGGGAGTCAAGGATAGGCTCGGTGCGCAAGGCCATCCACGAGATCAGCCGGCCGCTGTTCTTTTCCACCATCACGCCGGTCATCGTCTTTCTTCCCCTGGTTTCCGTTACCCAGGTAACGGGAAGCTTCTTCCGCGCTCTTGCCGTAACCATGACGGTTGCTTTGCTGACTTCCCTGCTGCTCGCCCTCACCTTCACTCCGGCGCTCTCCATCCAGCTGGGAAGCAAGGTCATCCGCATTCCGTGCCGCCGGAGAGCAGCGGGGGAGACGAAACGCCCAAGGGGTTGTTTGCAGGCATGCGGCACCGGGGTGGAGACGCCTTCCGCCGGCTGCTCCGCTATCACGAGCGTGCTCTTGAATGGTCGTTTCAACGCCCGCTCGCCCTGGTAGCAGTCTGTGTTGTCCTCATCATCGCCGGCTACTTCAGTTATCAGGGTCTCGGCTCTGACCTGCTGCCGGCGCTGGATGAGGGTGCATTTGTGCTGGACTACTTTACTCCTGCGGGAGCCTCCCTGACGGAGACCAACCGCATCCTGGACCACGTGGATCAGATTCTGCGCGGCATACCCGAAGTGTCCATCACCTCGCGGCGGACCGGTCTGCAGATGGGCCTGGCTGCGGTAACGGAAGCCAACACCGGTGACTTCACCGTTCGTCTAAAGGCGGACCGTTCGCGTTCCATCGATGAGGTGATGGCCGATGCACGCTCACAAATCCATGCGGCTGAGCCGTCGCTTGATATGGAGTTCATCCAGATTTTGCAGGACATGATTGGTGACCTCTCCAATTCGCCGGAACCCATCCAGATCAAGCTGTTTTCCAATGACCAGAACCTCCTGCTCACGCTTGGTCCCCGGGTGCAGCAGGCGATTGCCAAAATCCCCGGGGTCGTGGATACGCAGAATGGCGTCGACAACACCATCAGCGGCCCGGCTACGAGCTTCCAGATCGACCCTGTGGTTGCCGGGCGGCTTGGCTTCACGCCGACGGAGGTTGCGGAGGATGCTACTTCGATCCTCGATGGCCTGCCCGCAAGCAATCCGCTCATTGCCGGTGGCAGGCCCTACACCATCCGGGTGCGCCTGCCCGACGCCAATCGCGCCTCCCTGGAGGCTATCGAGAACACCGTCTTCAACAGCAGCAGCGGGCACACCGCTACCTTGAGCGCCATGGCCACGGTGACCCAGTTACCGCCGCAGAATGAGATCCGCCGCGAGAATCTGCAACAGGTGATTTTGGTGAGCGGGCGATTGGAAGGCTCCGATCTCGGTGGAGCCATGGCGGCAGTCAAAGCGGCCGTAGGCCGGCTTCAGCTCCCCGCGTCTGTCCGAGTGGAATACGGCGGCACCTACCAGGAGCAGCAACGATCCTTTGCCGATCTGGCTCGCGTTCTGGTGCTCGCGCTTGCTCTGGTCTTCGGAGTGCTGCTGGCCGAGTTCCGAAACTTTGCGGCCCCGATTTCCATCCTGACCAGTTCCGTCCTCTCGCTCGCAGGGGTGGTGTTCGCATTGCTCATCACGGGTACAAACTTCAACGTAGCCAGTTTCATGGGGCTCATCATGGTGATTGGGATCGTGGCCAAGAATGGCATCCTGTTGCTTGACGCGGACGAGCAGCTACGCGCCGGCGGAATGGACCCACGTCAAGCGATGCTCCACGCCGCCGAGCGGCGGAGGCGCCCGATCCTCATGACAGCCATCGCCACCGTATGCGGAATGTTTCCGCTTGCTCTGGCCCTGGGCGCGGGCTCGCAGATGTTGCAGCCGCTGGCCATCGCGGTCATCGGGGGCCTCTCGATCTCGATTGTGCTCAGCCTGGTTGTTACACCCGTGGTGTACTACCACCTCACCCGGAGTCGTCTGGCGTCTTGATAGGCAATGGCCATCAGAGATTGTGGCAAAATGCACACATCGAATCACTCGGCGGGCAAGGACTGGCAACTCACATTTTCTAGTTGCTTTCAACCGTCTGTGCAGTTACCTTTAACGGACACCGTGGTGAACGCCTTCAGAGTGGAAGCGCGTTCCTGCACCTCCACTGTGCCTTCTGGGTCGCAATCGGCCTGTAGCACCCTTCCAAGTCGAAGATAAGTCGGTATGTTACTCATCCACCCCCGGGTTTCTGAGGGTCTGGAAGATACTTTTTTTCGCACAAATTTCCGGAGGTTGTTACATGTCATCCAGTGCTTTCCGCATTCGCTCTTTCCCCCTATTCGCTTTCTTGTTGATGGTGCTTCTTAGCGCGACATTCGCCGGGGCGCAGAACTTCCGTGGCGGCATCAACGGCGTAGTGACGGACCAGGGTGGCGATTCTATCCCAGGCGCGCAGGTGAACATTACAGAAGACGCAACTGGAGTGGCTCACTCAACGGTCACCTCCAGCGCGGGTGAGTATAGCTTCCCCGACCTTCCGCTCGGCCTGTATACCGTTTCCGCCACGTCCTCCGGGTTTGAAACGCTTAAGGTTGAGAAAGTTCAGGTTTCCGCGGGAAGCACTTACAGTCTGCCGATAAAGCTGGCGGTAGCGTCGCAAGCAACTACCGTTGAAGTGAATGCGGCGGGTGAGGCGCTCGACACGACCTCAGTTACGCAGACTACGGTCCTGCCCACCAAGACCATTCAGGACTCGCCGATCAATGGGCGGGATTTCACGCAGTTCTTGGGGCTGACCCCCGGTTTCGCCGGCTATAACCAAAACGGTGGAGCTGGTTTTGCTTCGGTTAACGGAACCCGCACCAATTCGGTGAATTGGCAGATCGAAGGCACGGACAACAACGACCTGTGGTGGAACATCCCGGCCGTCAATCAGGGCGGCGTAAATGGAATCGCCGGTATCGTGCTACCACTGGATGCCATCGACCAGTTTTCTTTCGTAACCAGTTCCAGTCCGGAGACTGGCCGCAATGCAGGTGGCACTGCAAACCTGGTGATCAAGTCCGGGACCAATCGGTTCCATGGCTCAGGCTACTACTTCAACCGGAACGAGGCGCTGGCCGCCAACACCCCGTTTGCCAACGGTTCACCGAAGGACGAGGATCGTTTCATCGTTTACGGCGCTTCGGTGGGCGGTCCGATCTTCAAGGACAAGACCTTCTTCTTCGTCAACTATGAGCACACCAATTTTGTCATCGGTAACCAGAGCCGGTCGACTGAACCCTCCGCCGCATATCAAGCGGCTTCGGAAGGCGTGCTGGCGTATTACGGAATTCCGGTAAACCCCTTGTCCACGACGTTGCTAGCCAATCTTTGGCCGGCAAACGCCCTCACCGGACCCGCGCAGGCCAACAACTACTACAACACTTCGCCGCTTACCGGCCACAACTTCAATGGAATCGTGAAGATCGACCAGAATTTCACCGCTAAAGATCATCTCTCGGTCAAGGCGTTTATGGGCCAGGGGAATCAGATCGCTCCCACGGTTTCCTTCCTGGCTCCCTACTATGAGGAAGCGCCGATCCATGTGTATAACTATTCGATCGTCTACAACCGGGTAATTTCGGCGTCCATCGTCAATCAACTCTTTCTGGGAGTCAACTACTACAACCAGTCGTTTTCTGACGCCGACAGCAGTTTCAATCCGGTCGCGCTGGGGCTAAACACCGGTGTTACGGCGCCTAGCCTGTCTGGTTCTCCGCGCATCAATATCTCCGCAGCAGGAGCAAGCTCGGGGCTGAGCGCAAGCAATAGCGGCTTTGATCCTATAGGTCCCACGGTCGACTCCGGCCGCAACGACATTACCGGCCACATTGACGACGCCCTCTCCTGGACCAAGGGAGCACACGAGTTTCGCTTTGGGGGGGAATACCGCCAAGCCCAAGTGGATGACTTTTACCAAAGCGGACAACGCGGGCTGTTCACCTTTGATGGCTCGCAGGGTCCATGGACTTATGGCATCCAAACCGCAAACGGTTCTGCTCCAGGCGCCAACGCGTGCGATGCGCTGGCGACCAAGAATTTTGGCACCACTGCGCCTGGGTATTCACCCGGTTCCGGATACGACAGCAACGTTCTTTCGCTAGCGGATTTCCTTGCGGGATGCTTCACCTCGCCTACCAACATTGTGGAAGGAGATCCAAAGCGACAGGTGTTCGAGAATACCTGGGACATTTTCGGCCAGGATGCGTGGCAGATTAATCATCAGCTGAATTTTAATTATGGAATACGCTACGATTACAGCGGCCCACCTCACAGCCAGTACCACGACCTGACCTCGTTCGATCCCACCGCGCCCAATGGGATTGCGGTGGCAGGCGTCAACCGGGCCAACATCTATCAGCAATATTGGAACAGCTTCAGCCCGCGCATTGGCTTTGCCTATCAGCCGGCTGGATATGCGAACACGGTCATTCGAGCCGGTTTCGGTATGTTCTACGACGCGCCCTACATGGTGCCCTTCCTTAATCTGCGGGGAACGGTAAACGGTGGGCCGGTTGGAGTGCAGGATAATCCTGCCGGCGTCAACCCTGTGGCCAGCGCGAATGCCGTGTCTGGCCTCTCGATCTGGTCTCCCGGCCAGCAAATCTTCACCTCCCTGGCTGATGCGATTGCGGGCGCTGGGGTTATCAACTTGTTTGCGGTGGATAATAAGTTCCGCCCGTCCTACACTTATAGCTACAACCTGAACATTCAGCAGAGTTTTGGACCCAATGTCATCGCCCAGATCGGATTCGTGGGAACAAACGCCCGCCATCTGCTTGATGTTCGCGACATCAACCAGGCCGCATTGGGTAGCGGCAATGTGAGTGTCAACGTCAACCAATACACCTATCAACAGACCACGCGGCCTTACTTCAATCAGTTTCCAAACTACGCCGTCATCAACCAGGTGGAAAGCGAGGCTACCTCCAACTACGACTCACTTCAGGCACTGCTCAGAACCACAAACTGGCACCGGATATCTACTCAGCTGACCTATACCTGGTCTCACAGTCTGGACGAGGAGTCCGGACTTATCCCTTATCTTCCACAGAACAGTTTCAACCTCAAGGGCGAGTATGGTAATTCCGACTTCGACGTTACCAATACTTTCTCTGCTTACGCAAGTTATGACGTGCCCGGCTCTTCCCACGGTCCGAAGTGGTTGAGCAACGGTTGGCAAGTGCATTCGCTCTTGTCATTCCACGGCGGTTTGCCCTTCAGCGTGCTTGCCAGTAATCAGAATAGCGGTAACGGGGAGAGTGCCGACCGCGCCAACCAGATTGGCAATCCTTTTGCCGGGGTAAACCACAGCATCGTGAATGGTTCGGTGCAATGGATCAATACCGCGGCATTCGAAGATCCGGCGTTGGGCACCTACGGCACCAGCAGACGAGGGCAGTATCGGAATCCGGGCTTTTCTGATGTCGATTTCTCTGTATTCAAAAACACTAAAATCACCGAGTGGCTGACTCTTCAATTGCGCGCGGAAATGTTTAACCTTTTCAATCGCACCAACCTTGCGCCTGCCGGCCAGCCAAGCACCAGCGACACGGGTGGCACCATCGGGTCAACCTTTGGAGCCTTTGCCGGCGCCCCTGGTATTGGGGTCGGCGAGCCCTTCAACACCAATTTGGCGGCAAAGATTATCTTCTAACTGGATCGATGTTAGGCCGCTTTCTCCAGCACTGCGGGTGTAGCCGCAGTGCTGGAGCGATTTCGGCGCAGCGTGTGGGTCAATTCTTATGTCTTTGCTTCGCCAGCCGCGCCTGCAGCTGGTCTAACAAGTGCCTGGTATACACACCAGACGCCACAAAAGTGGCTCCGTCGTGAACCATCATCGAGAGCGCCTCTTCACCGCTCTTATCGATGGAAGTGACCTCATTGAGGTCCACAATGCGGCGCCGCGGCAACGGCTGGGCCGTGGATGCTCTCCAACTCAAGACCAGTTCGGCAACCGATCTCTTGGTCAGCCGGCCTTGAAGAATCCATCTTTCCTCAAGGGAATTTTCCATAACTGTGATTCGTAGCATGTTCTCTTTCCCCTGATTGCGCCGGGTCTCTCCCCGGCGGCGAATCCTCCGATCTCCTAACTCAAGCGACGACGGGGCATCTAAACGGCCTGATGCAATCGCCGTGCCTATTTCTAAACCACGTTAGACAGAAGTCTTAGCTAAGCAAGACAAGGCAATTGGGGCTCCGCCACGGAGGGCGGTGCGCCAAAATGCTGGCAGCTATGCCAGTTGATTGGCACGAGCGAGGTCAGTTGGCCTGGGGTCGTTTCTGGGGACGGGAAATCCCGAGCTTCTGCATGCGAAATTGGAGCGTGGGACGCTTGATGCCCAGCCGCGCAGCGGCTCCATTGGGGCCGGCGAAGACCCAGTTGGTTTGCTCCAGAACCGACAGGATATGCCTTCGCTCCACTTCCTCAAGAGTCGAGGAACCATTCCGTTGATGGCTCAGACTCCGCTCCCGCGCTTTCAGATCGGCAAGCGGAACCTTAAGCGTCGGGCCCTTGGAAAGAATAACCGCGCGCTCGATCACATTCTGCAACTCGCGGATGTTTCCCGGCCACGGATAGCGAACCAGCGCGTTCATGGTCTCCGAAGAGATGGTGTCGATCTGCTTCCCCATATTGAAGGCGAAATGTTGCGCAAAGTGCCGGACCAGGAACGGAATATCTTCGGTGCGCTCGCGCAGCGGAGGAACATGAATGGGAAAAACATTCAGCCGGTAGAACAGATCGGAGCGGAACTTCTGCTCTTCAACCATGGCTGTGCAGATCGCGATTGGTGGCTGCGATGAGCCGGGCGTTGGTGCGCAGCGTGCGCGAACCGCCCAGACGCTCGAATTCCCGCTCCTGCAGGACACGCAACAACTTCGGCTGCAGCTCCAGGGGAATTTCACCGACTTCATCGAGGAAGATGGTCCCTTGGGAGGCCAATTCAAATCGCCCAATGCGCTGCGCCACCGCGCCGGTAAATGCCCCTCTCTCATGACCGAAGAGCTCGCTTTCCAGCAGGCCGGTGGGGATGGCCGCGCAGTTCAGTTTGACGAAGGGTCCGGCGTGGCGCTGGCTAAGATTATGCACGGCCCGGGCGATCAGTTCCTTCCCTGTCCCTGTCTCGCCGTAAATCAGGACCGTGGAACCGGTCGGAGCCACCGCTTCGACCTGGCGCAGAACGCGGCGAAGCACGGCGCTGTTGCCGATGATCTCCTGGAAATTCATCTCGCTGCGAGAGTTCATCTTCGAAATAGAGCTTTTCCTGGGTGAGCTTGTCTTTGAGTTCCGTAATCTGCCGATAGGCAAAGGCATTGTCGATGGCGATCGCGACCTGCCCGGCAATCTGAGACAAGAACTCGAGATCGGACTGGGTAAAGGCATTCTTCTCGGTCCGCACCAGGCAGAGAACGCCCAGAACGCGATTGCCGCGGAGCAAGGGCAGCATGCATAGAGTCTCGACCCCTGCCGCGGACGCGATTCTGTGGTCCAGGCCTGACCTCTGCAATTGCCCTATATCCCCACCCAGGGTTTTCCGGTGCGAAAGACCCGACCGGAGACGGAACCGTTAAGCGAAGCCGGCAGATCCTGGCGAAGCGGGCAATTAGCATCAGGAAAATCCAGGGCATAGAGCTGCAGTTCCCGGCCCTCCCCATCGGGCAAAATCAAAGCCACCCCATCCAGACGCATCGCCTTGCGAATACCGGGAGAAATGGCCTGAAGAACATCCCGCAATTCGAGATTGGAAACCACGCTGTTATTCAGGTCCAGGATGAGCCTCAGCTTGGTTCTTTCCTCCTCCAGCTGAGCGCGCACGAGCTCAGACTGGGCGAAGTTAAACCGATCATCGATCGCCAGGGCGGCGTAGTGGCTGACGAGCGAAAGCAGAGAAGATTCTTGCTCGGAGAAGGCGTCCCGGCGCCTGCGGCCGATACAAAGCGCGCCCAGGCGGTGAAGACCCGTGGTGAGCGGAAGAACGCAAAGAGATTGGCAGCCGCACTCGCGGAAGAACTGGCCCGCCTCGGGAAATCGCGCCTCCTCGTCGAGCGACGGAATGACCAGAGGCTTCTCCTGCTCGGACACCGCCGACCAGATCTCCTCCGGCCATTTGCTGACCGGAAGGATCCCGAGAGAGCAAGCCACCCTCACCGTCCACTACATGAAAGGAGAGCTCGCCTTCCCGCGGATGGATCACCGCCGTGGTCGTGCAATCGAGCAGAGCGCAACAGCTCCGACGGCAGAGCGCGCAGCAATTGCTCCGGGTCACTGTGCATCCCCAACTTGCGCGCAAAGCGCAGAACCTCTTCAACATGCCTTCCTGCGCGACGCGACGGGACCGCCATTCGGTTGTGGGACCTCTGCATAGTCCGGGGAGACCTCCCTAGCAGATGCTTGATAGATGAAATCCAGGCAGGAGGTAGCAGCAATTCCGTCGCGCCATTTACCGCCGAATGCTCAGTTGACGGGACCTGCTCCTGTCCTCCAGGGACTGCCAAATAGTTGACAGCCCGTCAGATTTATTGGCACACCAGGCGCCGGCACGGCGTTTGCGCACCAATGGATCTGCTTTTTCTTTCAATCATTTACATCGGATCTCGCGGTCTCGGCTAGTGGCACGCCACTTGCACTGGCGGCGCGTCGGGGTTCATTCGCGCCCTGAACTCGTAGTCCTGATTTCTTTGATTCTTGTCCGGGGGGTGTAGATGCAAGTTGAACAAGATACCGCGCAGGCTCCGAGCTTCCGGCTCGATGTTCCGCTGCACAGTCTGCTTACCAAGCCTGCAGCTCCCGTGCCTGGATTGCAGCCGATCGGGGAGCCACAACGATTTCCCGACCCCGTTTTTCCCCAGCGTCCGGAACTGCTGGGGCCAGTGGTCGAGGACGCTGCCTGGCGGCCGCCCGAGAAGCGCCACTGGACAGCCGGCCAGATTTACCATGCGATGCAGGGCTGGCTCTTTCCCTACATCCGCTCGCGCGTCACCGCGGGGGATTTCCATCCCCTGATCGCGTACCTGTTCACCGAGTTCAAGTGCAATCTCGATTGCCACTACTGTTGGGCCTTCGACAACAAGGTCAAGGGCATGACCGAAGACACGGCCAAGCGATCCATTGACTGGCTTCATGGCACAGGCTGCCGCGTGCTCGCCTATATGGGCGGCGAGCCGCTCCTGCGGCCCGACCTGATTCAGCGCATCACCTACTACGCCGCCAAAAAGGACTTTTGGATTTATCTTCCTACCAATGCCCGTCTGCTGCGCATGGACGTCATCGATAAGCTGGCGGACGCTGGAATTTCCACTTTCAATATTGCCGTGGATGCGGTAGATATCAAACAGGGCTTGCCCAAGGCGCTGGCGCCTATCCGGAAACAATTCGACTACCTGGTCCGTAAACAATATGGGTACGGTTATTCGGTCTTTCTGAACATCAATATTTGCCGTAACAATCTGGACGACGTGCGGCAGTTGACCGAGATAGCCCATGACTGCGGCATTGCCACCGATTACCACATCAACGAGTCGCCGCTGCTGGAACAGGACGAGCACTTCAAGCACGCGGAGAACAATGTCACCTACATCACGAAGAGATGACTGGCCGGCGGTGGAGGAGACAATTCAGTGGTTGACTGAGAAGCAGGATACCGGCTATAAAATGGTCAATTCGAATACGCGGCTGTGGCAGATGGTCGACTTCATGAAGGGCAATCACTTTCCGTGGAACTGCCGCGCCGGTCAGAATTCCATGATCATTCGCGTCGATGGAACACTTGCGCCGTGCTTCCCGATGTACACGGCCAGCTACGACTGGGGCGTGGTGGGCAACCACAAGTTCGACACCAAACAGCTCGACCACCAGAAGGAAACCTGCCAGACGCATTGCTTTTCCACGCTCAACCACATTCTGGGCTGGTGCTACAACGATCAGCGCGTCATCAAGTATTTCTTCAAGCAGCTCGCACATGGATTCCAGGGAATGACAGGGCCAGATGTAGCGTAGGCCGATTCGCTCTCGGGTAAGGCTGAGCCGGGATAGCCATAACCCGATATCAATGGCCAGGAGATCCCCCATGCCGGTAGTCGTGAACGAGATTGTTCAGACGGACTTCGAAGTAGAGATCCAAGCCCGCATCGATGCCGAACGTGCGCGCCTTCGCGCGCAAGCCGGACTGGCGCGCATGCGCGAGTTCAAGAAGCCGGTAGAGCGCACATTCACGGGTCCAGAACGCGATTACGTCACGATCCTCTTCGGCGGCCTCACCTGGAAGCACGAGGAAATGATCAAGGCCGTCTTCCATGGCAGCGGCTATCGCTGCGAGAACATTCCCACTCCGGTGGTCGCCGACTTCCAGGCCGGAAAGGAGTTCGGCAACAACGGCCAGTGCAATCCCACGTACTTTACCGTGGGCAACCTGGTCCGCTACCTGCAGAAGCTGGAGCAGCAAGGAGAGACCCGGCAGCAGATCATCGACAACTACGTCTTCTTCACCGCCGGCTCCTGCGGTCCGTGCCGCTTCGGCATGTACGAGGCGGAATACCGCTTCGCCCTGCAGAATGCCGGCTTCGAAGGCTTTCGCGTGCTGCTCTTCCAGCAGACCGACGGCATCAAGGCGGCCAGCGGCGAGCCGGGATTGAAGTTTTCCGTCGACTTTGGCATGGGCATGCTCAACGCGCTCAATCTGGGCGACGTGATCAATGAGCTGGTGTACCAGGTCCGGCCCTTCGAAGTGAACAAGGGCGAGACCGACCGCGTGATTCGCGACTCGGTCAAGACGCTGACCGATACCCTGCGCGATCGTAAACGCTGGCACATCATGGAAGCTGCGCCCGAGTGGGCCAGGCCCTACATTGCAAAGACACAAGAAGATCGAAGGGCTCGGCTGCACCCTGGGGAAGATCGCCCACAATCTCTATGGCAAGGAATATGTGGATGCCCTGCACGCCTGCCGCGACAGTATCAACGCGATCGAAGTGGATCGCCTGCGGGTGAAGCCGGTAATCAAAATCACCGGCGAGTTCTGGGCGCAGACCACCGAGGGCGACGGCAATTTCAACATGTTCGCGTTCCTGGAAAAGGAAGGCGCGCAGGTCCTGGTCGAACCGATCGCCACCTGGATCGCCTACATGATGTACGTGGCAAAAGAAGGCGCCAAGGCTCGTGCCGATGCGGAGGCTCCGTATCAGGGATCCCAAGTGGTACGAGGTGAAAAAGCGCCTGGCCAACAAGTTGAAGGTATTCAAGAAGACCGGCGGCCTAAGCGCGGGCAGCGTGATGTGGAACCATTTCTACCACCGCACCATCCGGCACATGGGCGACACCGCACATCGCCTGATTCCGCAGAAGGAGTTGTCGCGGCTGGCCCATCCCTTCTACCACCAGCTCGCGCGCGGCGGCGAAGGCTACATGGAGGTAGGCAAGAACGTCTATTACACCGTGAATCATCTTTGCCACATGGTGCTGGCGCTCAAGCCGTTCGGCTGCATGCCCTCGACGCAATCCGACGGCGTGCAATCGCGGGTCGTGAACAAATTCAAAGACATGATCTTCCTGCCGGTCGAGACCTCGGGCGAGGGCGAAGTGAATGCCCATAGCCGGGTGCAGATGGCGCTGGCGGAGGCCAAAGCCAAAGCTCGCGCGGAGTTCGACGGAGTGCTGAGCGAGACCGGAAAGTCGCTGGATGAACTGCGGGCCTACGTCGACGAGCATCCGGAGCTGAAGCATGCGCTCTACAAGTTTCCTCACCGGCACGGCGTTGCGGGAACGGCTGCCCAGTTTGCCTGGCACGTGAGCGATCTGATGAACAAGGATCGCGCATACAGCCGCCGCCCGCGGCCCCTGGTGGCAAAAGCGCAGGTGGCCTGACTGGCGTCAAGTCTGCCGACGCGTGATCTCCACGTTGTCGAAGACGCTTTCAGGGAGATTGAATGCAGCAATTTTTTGTTGGGTTGGATGTTGGCTCCACCACGGTCAAGGCGATCGTGGTGGATGCCGCAACAGACAACACCATCTGGCAGGACTATCAGCGCCACGAGACGCGGCAGCCGGAAAAGGTTCTCGAATTTCTGCGCCGCATGGAAGCCGACACTGGCATTCGCCCGCAGAACACCCGCATCTTTATTACCGGCTCGGGCGGCGGCACCATCGCTGAGATGGTCGGCGCCAAGTTCGTGCAGGAAGTCCATGCTGTCTCGCTCGCCGTCGAGAAGCTTCATCCCGAGGTGTACTCGGTCATCGAGCTGGGCGGCCAGGACGCGAAGATCATCGTCTTCAAAGATGACGAAGAGACGGGGCGAAAGAAGAAGATCCCCTCGATGAACGACAAGTGCGCCGGCGGCACGGGTGCGGTCATCGACAAGATCAACGCCAAGCTCAAGATCCCCGCGTCCGAGCTTGTCCAACCAGGGTTACCACGGCGTCAAGCTGCATAAGGTTGCCGGCAAGTGCGGCGTCTTTGCCGAAACAGACATCAACGGCCTGCAGAAGACCGGCACACCCTCCCACGAGCTGATGGCATCGCTCTTCGAAGCCATCGTCCTGCAGAATCTGAGCGTTTGACCCGCGGGCATACACTTGCGTCCGCATGTCCTGCTGCTGGGCGGCCCCAACGGGTTCATTCAAGGGCATGCGCGAGGCATGGCAGGCAAATATTCCGCGCATGTGGAAGGAGCGCAAGGTCGAGATCCCGGAGGGGATGAAGCCGGAAGAGCTGATCAAGGTGCCGGAGAACGCGCAGTACTTCGCGGCTCTGGGCGCGGTCGAATTCGGCAAGGACGAAGAGCCGGAGGTGGGCCGATATCTCGGCATCGAGAAGCTGCTGTACTACATCGATTACGGCCGCGCGGAGGAAAAGGCCATCTCCGGTGGCAAGGGCCTGGTCACAGAAGACTCCGAGCTCGAGCAGTTTCAAGAGGAATACCGCAAGAAGAAGTTCATTCCCGCGGAATTTCTGCCCGGCCAGATGGTCTCCGGCTTTATGGGCATCGATGGCGGTTCCACATCCACCAAGGCCGTCCTGCTGGACAAAGAGGGCGAGATCCTTTGCAAGACCTACCAGCTTTCCAACGGCAATCCGATCCAGGATGGGATCGAGATGTTCGAGAAGCTGCGCGAGCAGATCGAGAGCAAAGGCGCTACGCTCGAGGTGCTGGGGGTAGGAACGACCGGCTATGCGAAGGACATCCTCAAGGACGTGCTGAACGCGGATGTCGCGCTCGTCGAGACAGTCGCGCACACCGAATCGGCGCTCAAGTTCTACGACGACCCTCACGTCATCATCGATGTGGGCGGCCAGGATATTAAGCTCATCGTCCTTAAAGACGGCCGGGTTAAAGGACTTCAAGCTGAATACCCAGTGTTCGGCGGGCAACGGGTACTTTCTGCAATCGACGGCGGAAGGCTTCGGCATGAAGGTGGAAGAGTTCGCAGACATCGCCTTCTCCGCCAAGTCCATGCCTTCCTTCGGCTATGGCTGCGCTGTCTTCATGCAGTCCGACATCGTGAATTTCCAACGCCAGGGTTGGCGGTCGGAGGAGATTCTGGCCGGGCTTGCCGATGTGCTGCCAAAGAATGTCTTTCTTTACGTCGCCAGCATTCCGAACCTGGCGTCGCTCGGGTCGCGCTTTGTTCTGCAAGGCGGCACGCAGAACAACCTGGCGGTGGTGAAGGCCGAAGTGGACTTCATCAAATCCAGCTTCCGCGCCAAGGGCAAAGTGCCGGAGATCATCGTTCACGAGCACTGCGGCGAATCAGGCGCCATCGGTGCCGCACAAGAGGCCTTGCGTCTGTGGAAGAACGGCAAGCGGACCACCTTTATCGGGTTGGAAGCGGTGCGCAACATTCGCTATCGCACCACGCGCAATGAAGACACCCGATGCTACTTCTGCAAGAACAATTGCCTGCGCACCTTTATCGACGTCGACGTGACCGCGGGCACGAATCACGATCATGATCATGTGCAGCGGTGGCAGCAGATCAGCAGCCCAGGTTGTCACCAAGCTGCCTACCCTGGAACAAATCCAGGCGAATGCCACGACGGTCACGGTTCTTCCTGCAGCACCGGCGGGAGCAAAGGAACCTTCAAGGCCAAGGTTGAGCCGCTGATCCAAATTCAGATGTCTCCCGGCTCCAGCAAGGTGGTTGAGCTGCCCAAGCCGGTCGACTTCCAGCCCCGCAAGACCAAGGTTCCTCTGCGCGTCGGCGAGCAGCGGCTGATCATTGCCACCTGCGAAAAAGGGACGGTAGAAGATCTGGCTGACATGAAGGACATCAAGGCGGACATCGACAAGATCAAAGAAGCGAATCCGAACTATGTCGATATTGCCGCCCGCGACGTCTTCCGTCATCGCCAGGTGGCGATGGTTGCCGATGCCGTTCCCAGCACCAAGGGACTTGTTTGTTTCGAAGGCGGTGAAGGAGCGCGCGGCCCTGATGCAGAAGCGGCAGGACTATCGCATCGGCATTCCCCGGCTTCTCAATACCTACACCTACGCGCCGCTGTTCAATGCCTACTTCGCCAGCCTGGGACTGAAGTCGGAGAACATCGTCTACTCCGACTACACCACGCCGGAGCTTTACCGCGCAGGCGCAAGCCGGGGCGCGATCGATCCCTGCTATCCCTCGAAGATCGGCATCGCGCACGTCTACAACCTGATCGCGACCAAGCACAGCAAGAAGCCGCTGCATGCGATCTGGTTCCCCATGTACGACGTGCTGCATACCCCGCTGGTCAATCTGACGGGTTCGAATGCGTGCCCGACGGTTACCGCTACACCAGAGGTGGTCAAGGCCGCCTTCACCAAAGAGAGCGACATCTTTGCTGAGAACGGGATCGCGTACATCGATCCGATCCTGAACCTGCAGGATCAGAGAATTTGCGCCGACCAGATGTTCAAGGCATGGGGTCCGATCCTGGGGCTTTCGCGGGAAGAAAATGAACGTGCTCTGGATGCTGGATTCAAGGCCCTGCTCGACTGCGAGGCTGAGATTCGCCGCCAGGCTCGGGAGACGCTCGATCAACTGGAGCGTGAGGACCGCATCGGCATCGTGATGCTGGGCCGCGTCTATCACCATGATCCAGGCTTGAACCACGAGATCATGGAGGAGTTCCAGAAGCTCGGCTATCCCGTCTTCTCGCAGAGCACGCTGCCGCTGGATGAGGATATGCTGGACCGCTTGTTTGGCGAGGAAGTGCGGGCCGGAATGATCACCCATCCTCTGGACATTCAAGGATGTGTGGAAGAACCGCTATTCCACCAGCACAAACCACAAGGTCTGGGCGGCGAAATTCACTGCGCGCCATCCGAATCTGGTGGCGCTCGAGGTTTCGAGCTTCAAGTGCGGCCACGATGCGCCTATCTACGGGGTGATCGAAGGCATCATCGAGCAATCGGGAACGCCGTACTTCTCATTCAAGGATCTGGATGAGAACAAGCCCTCCGGTTCCATTCGCATCCGCGTGGAGACGATCGACTATTTCCTGCGCCGCTACCGCGAAGACATCATCAAACGGCGCGCCATTGAAGGCGATATCGAAGCGCAGCTCGCCGCTCTGGAGCAAACACTGCGCAGCCAATCACGGCAGAAGTCGCGCTGGCCGGCGATTGATCTGTTGGCACGTTGAGAGTACAGCAGGTCCCTCCACTGTTTGCTTTGTATCGGGGCACGACTTTAGTCGGGCCATGAAAGCCCAACAAAAATGTGGGCTTTAGCGCGAGTGTGAGAACCCACTATTCACCGATTTAGTCGCAGAGGGACGGCTGAGAGTAGCCCAGGACGCAGTCCCACAAGCGTTAACCTACTTGGGGATGTTTTTCGTCAAAACTCCCACAAAAACGTCATCCTGAGAGGTTGTGACTTTATTGATTTTTTCGCATTTTCGAGGTACCTAAGCCATTTGTTTTCAGCATCGGATTTTGCACGAAACCAATAAAGTCACAGACTCTGAGCGGAGCGCCTCACAGATTTATCGGGTGACACAGCGCTTGATGGCGCGGAGTCGAAGGACCCCGACGGTGCTTATCTTACCCATGCAGCTCGGAGCTTTTCAACCACCGAGGCCCGCTCCTGGCCGACCCACCACGGTCTTTCCCTGGGGCCGAGAACAAGAACTGCTGGCATCTTGCTATGCCCCGGCGGCTCCATCTACCTTCTCGGCAGCCACACAGGCACGCTTTACCTTGGCGTCACCAGCAACCTGTATCTGCGCGTCATGCAACATAAGGAGGGGCAAGGTGGAAGGTTTCACTGCGGCCTACGGCTGCAAGCGCCTGCTCTACTTTGAAGGTTACCAAGACATGCGCACAGCCATCGCTCCGGGAAAAACAGTGCATGAAGAGATGTATCCGTGACCATCAAGTGCGTACCGCAGCAAGATCCTGTTCTCGGGCTTCGGTGGTCGAAAAACTCCGAGCAGCATGGGTAAGATAAGCACCCTCGGGGTCCTTCGACTCCGCGCCATCGAACCCTCCGTTATGTGATAGATCTGTGATGCGCTTCGCTCAGAGGCTGTGATTTTATTGGCTTTTTCACGTTTTTGACGCAGCTAAGCCTTTTATTTTCAGCACCAATTTTCATGTGAAACCAATAAAGTCACAAACTCTCAGGATGACGGTTTTGTGGAGGGGTCGAAAAACATCCAGTTAGGTGTAAAAAAAGCACGAAAAGATCGAAAAAGTCACAGGCTCTCAGGATGACGATTTTGTGGGAGCTTTGACGAAAAGCATCCCAAGTAGGTTAACGCTTATGGGACGCAGTCCTGGGAAGAGATTTGAGAGACGGACCAGTCCCGCAGGGACGGCTGAAAATTACCCAGGATGCAGTCCTGGGTACAACCTGGTTAACTTTGAGCCGTCCCTTGCGGGACTTTTCGTCGTTATGTGCATGGTTCCCAGGACTGCGTCCTGGGCTACTCTCAGCCGTCCCTCCGGGACTTAAATCGGTGAATGGTGGGTTCTCACACACGCTCTAAAGCCCCTGCGCTTTTTCTGACCCAAGCACAAGTTAACAGGGGCTAAACAGGCTGCGGAAAAACCGGGGTAATTTCTGAGTCAAGCTCTTGAGAGGGCGTTTTTTTGATTGTTTGATCATATTTTCGCCCTCGTGCATGTTTTTTCCTCTGCAGGGCGCTGTTTCAGCCCCTGCAGAGACACGTCGGCCCCGGTGGGCCTACGCGGAAAACGGAATGAGCCTCCTCATGCGTACCAAGTTATAGGCGGTAAGGGCCAGCCGGAAGAACCAGTCCACGCGTTTGAGTCCGCGTAGCTTCACTTGGCGAAGCGGCCGGTCTAACTTAGCCCAACCAAAGACCCGCTCGATCAGCTTGCGCTTTTGCTGGCTGATGGAGCGGCGCGGGTCGGCACGCTCTGCTTCATTCAGGCTGTTCTTGCCCAGGTTGCCCTTCACATACTCGGAAACGTGCGGGGCTATCTCGCGCTGCCGCAGGGCCTCAATGAACTTCTCGTCCTGGTACTGGGTATCTGCTCCCAACGTGACCTGCTGCTCCGGATTGCGTTGTTGCGGGGTAACCAACACTTGATCCAGCAAGTCCAGAGCTACCTCGCGCTCGGCATTGGTAGCCGACTGGCTGGCCGCGGCCCCCACCACCAGTCCGCTGCGGTTCTCCATCACCGCATGACCCTGATAGCTGGGAACGCTCTTGTCCGCCGTGGCCTTCTTAAAGAGTCGGGCCTCGGAGTCGGTCTTGGACTCCACCTTGTCCCGCAGCAGCACTTCGCCCCCGTGTCCGGAACCCTCTCCCGGCTTCGGCGGATCGCTCTTCTGCTCAAAACTCCGTGCCGCGGCCCAGGCCTGTATCAGCGTCCCGTCCACAGTGAAGTGCTCCTCGCTCAACAAATTGTTCTCCCGCGCTTGCACCAGCACCGAAGCCAGCAATCCCTCACTCACCTCGCCGTTAATCAGACGCTCCCGGTTCTTGGTGAACACCGTCACATCCCATACCTCATCATCCATCTCCAAACCGACAAACCAGCGGAACAGCAGGTTATAGTCCAGCTGCTCGATCAATTGCCGCTCCGAACGCACCGAGTAAAGCACCTGCAACAGCAGCCCTCGAATCAGCCGCTCCGGCGCTATCGACGGCCGACCGGTCACGGAATACAGTGCGTCGAACTTACCGCTCATTCGCTCCAGCGCTCGATCTGTCATCCCGCGAATGCTCCGCAGTGGATGATCGCTTGGGATCCGTCGCTCCAAAGTCACATAGCTGAACATCGCCGACTGCTTCTCGTCTTCGCCTCGCATGCTTCCTTGCTATCAACTTTCACTGCCCTTTCAAAGTACCTACTGCGGAACCCTTTCTGCCTCATTCCCCAAAAACTGATTCCGCCAGAACGCTGGGTTTTTCCGCAGCCTGTAAAGCCCAAATCATTTTTGCGGCCTCAGTGGCCCGACTAAAGTCGTGCCCTGATACAAAGCCTTGACAATCCAGACTGGGTAGAGTCGAGATGTGGGGCGGTGGTGTAGGTGCAGCCTATCTGTTACCGGCCGGGATGTGGAAACGGGGCAGGGTGCCCCACGTCCCCCCGTATTTCCTGTGAGGTTCGGTGGAATCACGAATTTCATGCGGCTTTCCTTACAGAAAGCCGCACAAGTGGATGCCAGATAGCGCCGCGTACAGGAAATACGGGTCGCACCAGCGAACGTGGGCACCCGTCCTAGATCGGAGTCACTACTGCTTCCTTCTTGGGAATGTTATTGATGAATTCCTCGCCGGTCTTGAGGTGCTGGTCCACCAGCCGCGCCGGAGTGTGAGCCAACCATTCCGCAGCTGAGATGTCCTCGTACGTTCCAATCGGGAAGACCTCCAGAAACACAAGATCCTCTGTTCCCGTGTTCTCGATGTAGTGCGGACGCGACATCCTGATATACCCTACATCCCCTGCCTGAAAATCAAAGGTCCGCGCCTTCCCACCAGCCTGGAAGACCGTCATGCGCCCTTTGCCGGTGACGTAGTATTGCCACTCGTCGGACAGCGGATGCCAATGCAGCTCGCGCATGCCGCCAGGCTTCACCCGCACGATCGCCGCCGCAATATCCGTAGCCGGGAAAGCATCCTTGTCCACGATGCGAACCTCCCCGCCCGCCCTGACCTTGGTCGGCGGCATGATGCTTGCCCGAAAGACGTAATCTCCATCGATCGCGCCCGTACCTTCTGCTGCCGCCTTTTGTTCCTCCGCCAGAGGCCGCGGCGGTTCGGTGGCAAAGATGAACAGCTCCTTTTTGGGAACGTTGTCGAAGGTCGACGCGGGCACGTTGAAGTTCTTCGCCAGAACATCTTTCGGCGTGTGCTTGAACCAATCGGTCAGCAGAAACGTTTCGAACTCGTTGAAACCTCCATCGTTGAAGACCAGCAGGAACATGGCTCCATCGGGTCCCAGCCCCTGGATGGAGTGCGGAATTCCGCCAGGAAATAGCCACAAATCACCCTTGGTTACGTCGTTCACAAAACTGCGTCCCTTCGCGTCCACGGCTGTGATCCGGGCGTTGCCGTAGATCATGAACGCCCATTCTGCACTGGTGTGCCAGTGCAGCTCGCGAACACCGCCGTTGATCAGCCGCATCTCTACCCCGGCCAGGGTCTTCGAAATGGGCAGCTCTCTCTCCGTTACCTGCCGCGTCCAGCCACCGTCCTCGATCCGTTTATGGGCCAGGGAGAAGGAATACTTGAACGGTTCGACCGTGCCGTTATCGGTCTCCGGGGACCATACTGAGCTGGGGTTCTCCGCATCGAGTGGGTTGTTGTTTTCCCCCGGCTGCTTCTCGTTGGGTTGACTGTGATCGTCCGACCGCACCTGCTGAGCTTGCGCCAGCGGCACCATCGCAGCCGCAGCCAATGCGGCCCCACTTACCCCTAGAAACCTGCGCCGCGTCGGCACCCGCGAAGAATCCTCAGACATAGCAACATCCCCTTGATTAAAGTCTAGCTTGATCACCAGTGAAACAGGGTTCCATCTTCCTTGCGGTTGACCGGCAGATAGGCTCGCTGATATGGAAAACCCGCGGCGATATCTTCCCTGATATCGACTCCGAGGCCAGGCACATCCCCGGGATACATAAAGCCGTCGCGAAACACATACTCGTGGGCAAACGTGTTCTCTGTTTGGGTGTTGTGCAGCATGTGCTCCTGGATACCGAAATTATTGATGGCAATATCCAGGTGCAGCGCCGCGGCCATGCAAACCGGGGACATGTCACTGGCCCCGTGGCAACCCGTCTGCACGTGGTAAAGAGCGGCAAAATCGGCCGCCTTCTTCATCGCGGTGAGCCCGCCGCCATGCACCACGCTCATGCGCAGGTAATCGATCAGCTGCTCGCGTATCAGCTGCTCCGCGTCCCAGATGGTGTTAAACACCTCGCCCACGGCCAGCGGGGTGGTGGTGTGCTGGCGGATGAGCCGAAAGCCGTCTTGCAACTCCGCCGCAACCGGGTCCTCCAGCCAGAACAGATGATAGGGTTCGAGCTCCTTGCCCAGGCGCGCCGCCTCAATGGGAGTAAGCCGGTGGTGAACATCGTGCAGCAGGTGCAGATCATCGCCCAGCGTGTTGCGCAACGCCTCGAAAAGCTTGGGAACATGCCTCAGGTATTTTTCCGTAGACCATAAACTTTCAGAAGGCAGGCCACGTTCCGCCGGCTCATAGTACTTCTGGTCTTTCGAGACGCCGTAGGTGGATTTAAGGCCGGGTACTCCACTCTGGGCGCGAATCGCGAGATACCCCATCGCCCGGTATCGCTCCACTTCATCCACGGTCTCCGCGATGTCGCGACCTGTGGCGTGCGCATAAACCATAACGCCGGTGCGGCTCTTGCCTCCCAGCAGGTTGTAGACGGGGACGCCGAGCACTTTGCCCTTAATATCCCAGAGCGCCATATCAATGGCGGCGATGGCGGTCATGGTCACCGGCCCGCGCCGCCAGTAAGCGCCGCGGTAAAAGTAGTGCCAGATGTCCTCGGTTTGAAAGGGATCGCGCCCGATCAGGCAAGGGATCAGATGGTCTTCTAAATAGCTCGCAACCGCCAGTTCGCGTCCGTTCAGTGTGGCGTCGCCGAGACCGTAAATTCCCTGGTCGGTTTGGATCTTCAAGGTCACGAAGTTGCGGCCCGGACTACAGACAATCACTTTGGCGCCCAGGATTTTCATTGATTCACCCCACTGGCCAGAAATCCGCCGTCGATCACCAGGATCTCTCCAGTCACGAAAGAAGCCGCATCGGAAACCAGGTAGATGGCGCCCCCGACAAGTTCATCCATCTCGCCAAAGCGCTTCATGGGGGTACGCGTCTTCAGCTCGCGGCCGCGTTCGGTATGCAGAATCAGCTCGGCGTTCAGGGCGGTCGGAAAGATCCCGGGAGCGATCGCATTGACGCAGATCTTGTAGGGGGCCAGTTCAATGGCCAGCGATTTGGTCAGCGCGCCTACGCCGGCTTTGCTGACCCCATACGCGGCAACCTGGTTGAAGGCGACGAAGGTGGAGAGCGAGGCGATGTTCAGGATTTTTCCAAAGCCCTGGCTGACCATCGTCTTGCCAAAGATCTGGCACGACCGCCAGGTACCGTTCAGGTTGATATCGAGGACCTTGGTCCAGCCTTCTTCAGAACACTCGAGCGTAGGAACCTTGAGCGTGATCCCGGCGGCATTCACGAGGATGTCGACCTTGCCAAAGCTTTCCAGAACCTTGCGCTGCAGCAGCTCGATGGAAGACCGGTCACGCACATCCACCGTCGCGCTCAGGGAGCGGCGCCCTAAAGCCTCAATTTCGGCCGCAACCTGATCGGTTTCCGCCTGGCGGCGCGAGGCCGCCACTACGTCGGCGCCGCCCTCGGCAATTCCCAGGGCAATTGCCTTGCCCAGACCCGACGTACCGCCAATGACAACTGCGCACTTACCTCCGAGATCGAACCGGCTGGAACCCAATGTTTACTCCAGGATGCGGATTAAGTAGGATGATCCCGCAGCTTATCATGAGGAGCCGTACCGAGGAGCGGGACAAGGGAGCGGGACAGGGGGAGCGGGACAGGTGCAGGATGAGAATGTAGATCGCCGTTCTTTTCTGAAGGTCATGGGCGCCGTGGGCATGTCCTCCACCCTCGGCTTGCATCCCGCGAGCGGACACATGGTGGAGCAGGTTGCCGGAACAGGTCCCGACGCGGGCACAAAGCCGAAATACTCCATCAAGTTTGGCGTGATCGGCCTGGATCACTATCACATCATGGGGATGACCGCGGCCGTGATCCGCGGCGGCGGAGAGCTGGTCTCTTTCTACTCCAACCTCCCCAAGGCGATCGCCGATTTTCAGAAGATGTATCCCAAATGCCAAACTGGCGAAGAGCGAGGACGAAATCCTGGACGACCCGTCGCTCAAGCTGATTGCGGGCGCGCCCATTCCCCGGCTGCGGGCTCCGTTGGGCATCCGCGCCATGAAGCAGGGCAAGGATTTTCTCAGCGACAAGCCGGCCGTGACGACCTTAGACCAACTGGCAGAGGTGCGGAAGGTGTCGGCGGAGACGGGCAGGATGTTTGCCATTATGTACTCCGAGCGGCTGGAAGTGCGCGCTGCGGTGCAGGCCGGTTATTGATCAAGGCCGGCGCCATCGGCAAAGTAGTGCAGACGGTGAATATCGCTCCCCACAAGGTGAATGACATTACTCGCCCCGATTGGTTTTGGGATCCGGCCGAGTACGGTGGCATTCTGTGCGATATCGGTTCCCACCAGGCGGACCAGTTTGTTTACTACACCGGCTCGACCACGGCTGAGGTGACGGCGGTCGCAGATCGCGAATGTGAATCATCCCACGCACCCGAAGTTTCAGGATTTCGGCGACATGATGGTGCATGGCAACGGCGGAGCCGGCTATGTTCGCGTGGATTGGTTTACGCCTAACGGCCTCAGCGTCTGGGGCGACGGGCGTCTCTTCATCCTGGGAACCGACGGTTACATCGAGCTGCGCAAGTACATCGACATTGCGGGCAAACCCGGCGGCAATCACCTTTACATGGTGGACCAGAAGCAGGTGACGTTTATGGATTGCAGCAAGGTGGAGCTGCCCTTCGGGCCGCAGTTCGTTTCCGACATTGTGAACCGGACCCATATCGCGCAGAACCAGGACCAGGCGCTGCTGGCCGCGGAGCTGGTGCTTAAGGCGCAAAGAGATGCCAAGGTATTAACCTTCACCGTTTAGAGAGGGATCGATTGAAAGAGACGCGCAGGAGATTTCCTGAAAGTCGATGGGAGCCGCGGCTGCCATCGGCTTTCCGACCATCGTTCCCTCCAGCGTCTTCGGGCAAACAGCTCCGAGCAACCGCATTAACGTGGGCGCGATCGGGGTGGGCCGGATCTCCCGCGGGCACGATCTACCGGGAATCTGGCAGTTCGACCAGGCGCGTATTATGGCGGTTTGCGACCTGGATGCGAAGCGTGTGGAAGAGGGGAAGACGCTGAGTCAACGGCTACTACTCCAAGAAAACGGGCAAACCGTACGACGGCGTCACTGGGTACCACAACTATCACGAATTGCTGGCCAATAAAGACATCGATGCGGTGGTGATCAGCACCCCAGATCATCAGCATGCGATCCTGGCCGTGGATGCGGTGCATGCCAAAAAAGACGTGTACCTGCAAAAGCCGGCTTCGCTGACCATTGCAGAGGGACGCGCCATGAGCAACGCGGTCATGGCATCGGGGCAGATTCTGCAGATTGGATCGCAGCAGAGATCATGGAAGCAGTTCCACCGGGCTTGTGAACTGGTGCGCAACGGCCGTATCGGCGAGATCAAGCACGTGGAGATCGGTTTGCCCGGCGACCCCAGCGGGCCGGATGCCCCGCCCATGCCGATTCCGTCGAACCTGAACTACGACGCATGGCTGGGCTCGACACCCGAGGTTTACTACACCGAGATGCGGGTTCATCCGCAGGATGGGTTTAGCCGCCCCGGCTGGCTGCGTTGCGAGCAGTTCGGCGCCGGCATGATCACCGGCTGGGGAGCGCACCATGTGGACACGGCCCACTGGGGAATGAATACCGAGTACACCGGCCCGGTCGAGGTATGGGGTACGGCTGAGTTCCCTACCCACGGGCTTTGGAATGTTCATGGCAAGTTTCTGACCCATGCAATCTACGCCGAACGGCGTGACCATGGACATCAGCGGCGACTTTCCCAACGGCATCAAGTTTTATGGCACTGAGGGATGGATATTCGTTACCCGGGACGAGATGGTCACGCCTACCGATCCCGGAGGAAAACCAGCGGCGGCTCCGCAACCGCTGGTTGCCAGCGATCCTAAGATCCTCGACAGCGTGATCGGTCCCGATGAGATCCATCTTTATAAGAGCGACGACCAGCATGGGAATTGGCTGGAATGTATCAAGAGCAGAAAGGCGCCGATCGCGCCGGCCGAAATAGGACATCGGGCGTGCTCTACTTGTCTGATCCATCACATCGCGATGAAGACCAAGCGCAGGCTCTATTGGGACCCGATCAAAGAGCATTTCAAAAACGACGACGAGGCGAACTGCATGCTATCGCGTCCCCAGCGTGCTCCGTACATGATGGACGTGTAGACACCATGGCATGAGTTCAACTCCGAATAGATCGAATCTCCGCTGGGTGGTTTGCGGCCTGCTGTTTTTGGCCACCACCATCAACTATATGGATCGGTCCGCGTCTGAGCTTGGTGGAGCCGATTCTCAAGCACCTGCTCGGTGGCGATCAGGACCTGGCCCTCTACAATCGGCGCTACAGCGACATCGTCAACTGCTTCATCCTCGCCTATGGTCTTGGATTCCTGGTTGCCGGGCGGGTGGTCGACCGCATCGGGGTAAAGAAAGGGTATGCCTTGTCCATTGGTCTGTGGGCGCTGGCGTCGGTCAGCCATGCGTTTGCGCGCACGGCGCTTGGCTTCGGGATCGCCCGTTTTGCGCTGGGGCTGGGGGAGTCGGGCAACTTTCCTTCCGCACTCAAGGCTACCGCCGACTGGTTCCCGACCGAGGAACGAGCGCTGGCAACCGGGATCTTCAATTCCGGCACCAGCGCCGGTGCGCTGATTGCTCCGCTGGTCATTCCCTGGGTCGCCGTTCGTTTTGGGTGGCAGGCAGCCTTCTTCACCACCGGCAGTCTGGGGCTGCTGTGGCTGATCACCTGGCTGTTATTTCCCTACGACCGGCTTCATGCCAGGTTTGGGAATCCGGTGCCGTCTGCTTCGCTGATTGCCCCACCGGCTACATACAAGGCCCTTCTGTTTAGCCCAGGCACATGGAGGTTCGCCTTCTCCAAGGGAACGACGGATGCGATTTGGTGGTTCTATCTGTTCTGGCTGCCGAAGTATTTCAACGAGCGCTTCCATGTAGACATGCAGCACCTGGGACTGCCGCTCATCATTGTGTACATCGGCGCCACGTTTGGGAGCATTGCCGGAGGCTGGCTGGCGGGGTTTTTTATCCGCCGCGGACACTCGATCCGGATGGGCAGACGAACTGCCATGCTGGTGGCTGCGATTTGTGCTGTGCCGGTGGCCCTGGTTCCGTTCGTTCATCCTCTTTGGCAGGCGATCGCTCTGTTGTGCCTGGCGACGGCGGCGCATCAGGGCTGGTCCTCGAATCTGCTTTCCACCCCGTCAGACATGTTCCCTTCCAGTTCAGTGGGCACGGTAGTTGGGATCGGAGGAGCTGTTGGCGCCGTTGGCAGCGTACTGTTCACGTTCCTGGTAGGCGTGCTTTGGACGCAACTATGCGCTGCTCATTTTCTTCGCAGCGGGGTCGGCTTATTTGCTCACCTTGTTCGCTTTTCAATGGCGTGCCCCCGCGCCGCTGGCGGCGGAGCGGGTCTCTGCGGATTAAGGTGAGAACAGCAGGTCCCACTGCGCTCTGTCGAAAAACATCTCCACGAGAGGTCCGCTGAACTGCAGATCCCTCCACTACGCTGCGCTCCGGTCGGGATGACAAAGGGGAGGACGGCGCTTCCATCGAGAGTAGTGGCTGAGCTGAAGCCCTTTTTCATCCGCCTTCGACCCACCCAAGAGGACCAAAAACGGCTTCTGGTCCCTTCTTCAGCAATTGCTCTCAATGGAAGCGCCGGCCTCCCCTTTGTCATCCCGACCGGAGCGCAGCGTAGTGGAGGGATCTGCAGTTCAGCGGACCTCTCGTGGAGATGTTTTTCGACAGAGGTACCCTAACCCGGCACTGCAACTTCAGCGCCGCCGCGCTCCACCGACAAATACCCGGTGTACAGGGTTGCGATGGTATCGCGTGCCAAATCTATTCCAGAGAGAGGTTCGCGGTCGTGGTAAATACTCTCCATAAAGTCCTGGAACTCCTGCGGGTACCCGTGCTGCCAACCCTCATCCGGTGCGGGAAAACTCCAGCCCTGCTTGGTGCTGATCTTCTCCACTACGTAAATGTCTTTAAATATGTCTTCCCTGGGATTAAAGGTTTCGAGGGCATTTACCGGATTCATATTGCATCGGGTACGGTGATTGTTGCAGAAAATCTCCATCCAGTTATAAACGCCGCCCATCACCAGTTCCGAGGAGAAGATGTCGGCTACAGTTCCATCGGAAAAAGTAATGTGGATCTGCGCGTAGTCCTCGATATCGTCATAACCCGTGCGCAGGAAACCCTCATCACGGAAATTCGGCAAGCGAGTAATCTCATGCGTGCGGCAGCTTACCGTTGCCGGCCGAATGGGTGTTCCATCCCGCGGTTCTCCCTCCACTCGCTTCAAATAAAGCGCGGCGCTTACCGGATGGCATCCCTTCCCGACCAGCGATCCGCCGCCAGAGAATCTCCACGGCCGTAGTAGGGAGAGTGCGATCCCCCATGAGATTGCTCCCCAAGGATGCGAAGAATCTGAGCGCCGCTCTTTTGGATGATCTCCCGTTCCTTCTGGATCGCCGGTGCATACACCCAGTTCTCGGCATAGCACACTCGCTTGCCAGCTGGCTTTAGCCGCCGCCAACATGCGTGCACAACTTGCAGTAGCTTCCGCCAGCATCTGCTCCTTGGGAAAGGTGCTCGCGCCGTAATATCCAGTAAGCGGCTTTTCAATGATGACGTGCTTGCCCAGTTGCAGAGCCTGCACCGCAAGCTCTTCGTGAGAAGACGGGGGCGTGCACAGATCCACCACGTCCACTTCCCCACAAAGCTCGGCAAAGCGTATCGAACGCGCGAATTCCCGTTTCGCGGGCAAAGGCGTCCCTCGCCTCGGGCGTCTTTGAGGTGACGCCTACGATCTCGACAGGCACACCGTAGACACGGCGGATCGCCTCCCAATGAAACTTCGCTGCAAAACGTGCACCAACAAACCCCACTCGAACCGGTTTTGCCATACTGCCTTTCCGTTTAGTGCGAATGCCGGGGAACAACCTTGCGCAGGTCGTGATACTTCACGGCAAATTCCAGGCAGGCGCCGGTTTCGAGCTGCCCGACATTGGCCCGGTAGAACTCCTGCCAAGGCGAATGATTGGTGATCTCCGCGGGCTTCGAGCGAGTCGCGGCGCGCCGCGATCTCCTCATCCGACAGCAGCACATCCACCCGACGCTGCTTCAGGTCGACCTTGATCTGATCGCCTGTTTGCAGAATCGCGAGGTTCCCTCCAATCGCCGATTCCGGAGAGATATTCAAAATCGATGGGCTGTCGGAGGTGCCGCTTTGCCGGCCATCTCCCATGCACGGCAGCATGCGAATTCCCTGCCGGATGAGCCTGCCTGGCGGCGTCATGTTCACCACTTCGGCGGAGCCGGGATAGCCCACCGGCCCCGCTCCGCGAACCACCAGGATGGAATGCTCATCGATGCTCAAGCGAGGGATCTTCGATGCGCCTGCGGTAATCTTCCGGTCCGTCAAAGACGACCGCCCGAGCTACAAAGCAATCCTCGTTGCCCGGCTCGGACAGGTAACGCCGCCTGAACTCATCGCTGATGACCGAGGTCTTGACCAGCGCGGAGCTGAACAGGTTGCCGGAAACCACCAGCAGACCCGCATTCTCTTTCAACGGGTGGTCATAGGTCCGGATGACCTTGGTGTCCAGACTGCGCGCATCCTTGTAGTTTTCCCCGATCGTCGTCCCGGTCACGGTGAGCGCGCCGGTGCGGATCTTGCCCGCCTGCATCAGCTCGCCGAAGATCGCGCCCACCCCGCCGGCACGATGGTAGGCCTCGCCAAGAAATTCTCCCGCCGGCTGCACGTTGGCCAGCAGGTGGATCTGGTGGCCGACTCGCTCCCAGTCGCGAATGTCCAGCTCCACCCCCACATGGCGCGCAATGGCGATGATGTGCGGAGGACAATTGGTAGAGCCGCCAATCGCAGAATTGACCACGATCGCATTCTCAAAGGCCTCCCGGGTAAGAATCTTGCTCGGGGTGAGATCTTCGCTCACCATCTCCACAATTCTGCGCCCGGTGAGATAGGCCATCCTGCCCCGTTCTGCATAGGGCGCGGGAATGGTGGCGCATCCCGGCAGCGACATCCCCAAAGCCTCGGCCAGCGAATTCATCGACAGCGCCGTTCCCATGGAGTTGCAGTGGCCCGCGCTGGGTATGCCGTCGAGCACTTTGTCGACCAATTGCTCGCCGGTAATTTCGCCCTCGGCCAAGTTGGCGGCGCGCTTCCCAAAGCACCAGCCCGTGCCGGCCAGCTTGCCGTTCACATAACCGTCGAGCATGGGGCCGCCGGACAAGCACGATAGCGGGAAGATTCACCGTGGCCGCAGCCATCAGAGCCGCGGGCGTGGTCTTGTCGCATCCCGTGGTGAGCACCACGCCATCGAACGGATACCCGACGAGGATCTCGACCAGGCCAAGGTAGGCGAGGTTGCGATCCAGCGCGGCGGTGGGCCGCTTGCCAGTCTCCTGGATGGGATGAGTGGGAAATTCAAACGGCACTCCGCCGGCATCGCGTATGCCCGCCTTCACCCGCTCGGCAAGCGCGACATGGATCCGGTTGCAGGGCACCAGGTCGCTGCCGCTTTGCGCGATGCCGATAATCGGCCGTCCGGATTGCAGCTCCTCGCGGGTGATGCCGTAATTGCTGTAGCGCTCCAGGTAGACGGCTGCTTCGCCAGGTTCATCCTTGTCGAAGAACCAGATACTCGCTGCGCAGTTTTTTTTCGATCGTCCATCGTCTAATATCCGAGGGTCTTATCGACCACGTTCTCGAGCGGCTCTCCGTTCGAAAATCGCCGATATTGCTCCAGGAAAAAACGCATCGCCTGGTTGAGCCATTCCTTGGTGTGGTCCGCGCAGTGGGGCGACAGCAATACGTTCTCCAAGCGATACATCGGGTCTCCCGGCGGCAACGGCTCATGCTCAAACACATCGAGCCCCGCGCCCTTGATCCGCTTTGCCGTCAGAGCACGCACCATCGCCGCCTCATCGATCACCGGTCCGCGCCCTACATTGATCACCACCGCCGTCGGCTTCATGGCCGCGAACTCCTTATCGCTGATCATGTGGCGGGTCTCCGGCGTGAGCGGAGCGCGACCACTACGTAGTCGCAGCGCGCCAGCATCGCCAACAGAATCTTCCGTCTTGATAGAACTGATCGATCAGGGGATCAGGCGTCTCGGGCGGGTGCCTCTTGAGCGCCAGTACGGTCATGCCCATGGGGTGCACCCGCTTGGCCACGGCCCGGCCGATGTCTCCGTAGCCCACAATCCCCACCGTCTGGCCGTGCAGATCTCTTCCACGTCAAACTGCTCCCACACGCCGGCCATCTGGTTGCGAATCATGCGCCGAAAATCCTTGGCAAAATAAAGGATCGCCGCCAGCGCAAATTCTCCCAGCGACTGGCTGAACACGCCGCTCCCGTTGGTCAGCGGAACGTTGCTCGCAACCAGCTCCGGGAACAGCACACTGTCCAATCCTGCGGAGCGCGAGTGCACCCAGCGAACGTCTTTGCACATGAGGAACACATCGCGCAGCAGCTTCTTGGGTCCCGACCAGGCGAGGATGACCACAGGCTCGTTCACCGCGCTGGCGAAAACCTCGGGCTTGCGACCCACGATGTGTCGCAGACCTTCAGCATGCTCAACTGCGGATCGTCCTCGTGCGTTACCACCAACACCGTATACGCGATACTCATGCCTCCGTCGCCTCCTGTCTCGATCGGATTTCCGAATACGGGCTGATGCTATCATTCTCCGGATCCGGGATCTTGTATCCTAGGAGACGCTCTTGAACCACAAATCGCCTCACCCGCTGCGCGGAGTCATCACCGCAATGGTCACTCCGCTCGACCAGGACCTAGCCTGGATCAGAAAGGTCTGGAACGGCTGATCGAACATCTGATCGGCGGCGGGGTTCATGGCATCTTCATTCTGGGCACCACCGGCGAGGCGCCAAACCTGCCCTACGACGTGCGCTCGGCACTGATAGAGCAAACCTGTAAACTGGCCGGCTCCCGCGTTCCGGTGATCGTGGGCATCACAGACACCTCTTACCAGGACGCCATCCGCATGGCGGTCAAGTCGTATGAGTGCGGCGCATTGGCTGTGGTGGCTGCGCCGCCCTATTACTTTCAGGTTGGCCAGGCGGACCTCTTGCATTACTTCAAGAGGCTGGCATCGCAATCGCCCCTGCCGCTGTTTCTTTACAATGCCCCACTGAACACGCCCCTTTGGATTGAGATCGACACCGTGGTCAAGCTGGCAGCGGAGCCTAACATCGTAGGGCTCAAGGATAGCGGCCTGAACATGGGCTATTTTCATGCGGTGAGGGAGGGCGTCAGGTCGCTGCCTGAGTTTAGCCTGCTGGTTGGACCTGACGATCTGCTGGCGGAGGCGGTGCTTCTTGGAGCCCACGGGGGCATGGCCGGCGGCTCGAATGTATGGCCTCGGCTTTTTGTCGCGCTGTATGAAGCCGCGGCGGCTCACGACATGAGTCGCGTAATCGCGCTGCACCAACAGGTGGTGCAATTCGATAATGCGGTGTACCGGTCCGCAGCTCATCCTGTGAATCCGTTGCGCGGGTTGAAATGTGCGCTGTCTTTTATGGGCATTTGCAGCAACCACCTTACGCTGCCGCTGCGCCCCTACTCCCGCGAAGAGAGTGAACGAGTGGAGAAATATCTACAGGGAGTAGACTTGCTTGGTCTACCTGCTCAGGCTGCTGAAGGATCAAACAGCAGGGGGAAGAACTGACCTTCCATCTTGTGTCCCTTGGGAATTGGGGGGACGCCAGCCAGCAGCGCCTCGTCTGCTGCGGATCGTACTCCGTCTCTGAAAGCATTGATCAGCGTCGCGCGTCGCGGCCGCTGCGAGCGGTTCTCATAGGAACCGTGCACCATCAAGGGATGATGGAAGCTGCATTGTCGGCGCTTAAGCTCAATGGGAACCGGATGGAAGGCTTCCTTTTGCTCAGGCGATAAGACGGTCATGATTTCGTCCATGTTACCCGCAAGACCAGTGACGGTAGCAGCTTCCATCGATGGCTGCCGGGAACGTAGTACAGGCAGCCATTGTCGCGGTCGCTGTCGTCGAGCGCGATCCAGCAGGTAAGATACGACATGGGTTCGGTGCGGGTCCAGTAAGAGTAGTCCTGATGCCAGGCCACCACACCTCCATGGTGCGCGGGTTTGCAAAAGAGCTGATCGTGCCAAAAGCGTACCGGCCCACCCAGCAGCTGCGATGCGGGCACCAGGAATGCCGGGCTCCAGAGCACGTCATGGAATCCGGGTTCCGTTCGCCAGGCGCCCAATGCGTGGAATAGAACGGAGTTCGGATCCTTCGACTCGTTGGAGTGATACTCGTGGAACAGGTGATTGCCGGGGTGAGATTTCTTCATCAACCCGGCCAGCTCAGAGCACAGAATTTCTACCTGCTGGTCATCGAGAACCTGAATTCCGGCAACATACCCTTTCTCGTTGAACCCAGCGATCTGCTCATCGCTGAGCCGGAATTTCTGCCACTCGTGTAAGTTTTTTGGCTGCTCAAGAAACCGGCCGACTGGTGCGTGCGCTTCAGAAAGATCCATGAACATCCCATTTCCCCTGGCCATTCAGGTTATCGCATCGGGCTTAAGGCCTGCAGGCGATCAGCGGGACTTTGCAGTTGGAACACAAATGGCTCCGCTCTTTTATAGCCGCCTTCCACACCTCGAAATTGCGACCACGTGATCTGCGCTAGAATGTAGGTACGTTGCTACATTGACAAGGAGAGAACATTGGCCATTACAACGCTTTCCAGCCGGGAGTTCAATCAAGATGCCAGCAGAGCTAAGAAAGCCGCTGAACGGGGTCCTGTGTTCATCACCGATCGCGGGCGGCCGGCCCATGTGCTGCTGACCATAGAGGAGTACCAGAAGATTACGTCCAAGCGGGAAAACATTGTGGACCTGCTGGCGATGCCGGATGCCGGCGAAGTCGAATTTGAGCCTCCTCGCTTGAGCGACATTCTTCACCGTCCCGTTGATGTCATCTGATGTACCTCCTCGATACCAACGTCGTTTCTGAACTGCGAAAAGCAAAGACCGGCAAGGTGGATCGTAACGTCAGGAACTGGGCAAAGAGTGTTTCTGCGTCGACGCTATTCCTGTCTGCTATCTCTATTCTCGAGTTGGAAATTGGAATACTGTTGGTCGAACGTCGCGACCGGTCGCAGGGAGCACTGCTTCGATCGTGGATGGAAAATCAAGTACTACCCACATTCAATGACCGCATCCTCGCTGTCGATATTCCGGTCGCGCAGCGCTGTGCGGCGATGCACGTGCCAACCCCGCGTTCTGATCGAGATGCCCTGATCGCCGCGACTGCTCTGGTCCATGGCCTGAGCGTTGTAACCCGGAACGTATCTGACTTCGAACCGACTGGCGTCGCCGTCGTTAATCCCTGGAATGGGTAGCGTACTGCCCACCTCTCAACATATAGAATTATGGTTCCCGGCTAGGACTGCCGCCCAGGAGAGCTCTCAGCCCGTGCCCACCAAACGCCCCGTTTTCCTCTACAGCCTGCTGGTGACGCTTTTTGCGATCACTCTGCTTTACCAGATCCGTTACCTGCCGGATATCGTCCGTAGCGAACGCATCCAGTCGCCTTTCTTCTTTGTCGAGTCGGGAAGCAACAGGATCTCACTTGCCACCCCTGAAGCCGCCTCTTATGGAATCCATACCGGGGACCGGCTGCTCGCAGTCAATGGAGTCCCCTTCACTGGCAGTGGTGTGCTGGGCCACGCCCGGGCAATGAGAAGACCCGGGGTGCCGATGGCCGTTACCATTGCTCCCAAAAACGGCCCCGACAGCGACCAACGAACGATCGCATTGCCGGTGATCGCCGAGCCGCGGAACTCATGGGATGCATTGAGCACCTTTGTGGTTCAGATACTGCTTCCGGCGGTGTCGCTGCTGCTCGGGTTCTGGGTTGTGTTCCGGCGGCCCCGAGACCCCATGGCGTGGCTCTTGCTGGGGGTGATGATGAGTTTCCCCCACATCCTGCAAGCGTACGTGGAGCAGGGTTGGCCTCCTGGGTGGCGGGAAGCCGGGGTCTTTTACAACACGGTGCTCAATTTCCTGTTTCCTATCGTCTTGTTTCTGTTTGGGCGCTTCTTTCCTGAGCCTTTTCCGCGGGGCGGTAAACCCGATCGTGTATTTCGACCCATACAGTGGCTGTGCGCGGTTCCCTTCGCCATCGTGGCCCTTGCCGGAGTAGTCGTCGAGGTGGCTTCGCTGAGCGATTACCGGTCCGTTGCCGGGATGGGCGCAGTCCTTACTCATTTGGAGCCGGTCATACAGGTCCTGGCATACATCCTCGTCGGAAGTTTCTTTTCCGCCATGGGGATCAAGCTTGGCATGAGCAAATCGCCTGACGCTAAGCGCAGGCTTCGCTTCCTCTATTGGGGCGCCATTGCCGCGTTCACCCCCGCGCTTGTGCCGACGTTGTACGCACTTCTGCAAGGCAAGAATGCGAGCGAGATATTCCCTTCCTGGGTTATGACTGTGATGGTCATTCCCCTTCTCCTGTTCCCCCTCACGCTGACCTACGTCATCGTGGTGCAAAAGGCAATGGGTGTAGGTGTTGCCATTCGCCAGGGCTTGCAGTACACCCTGGCACGAGGCGGGATACGGGTGCTGCAGATCGTGGCCATTGCGGCCGTAGTGATCTCCGCGACAACCCTGGCAGCCAATGTCGGCCACGAGAGCGTGCAAAAAACCATCGTGATTCTGATTGGCATAGCCGCTTACTTCACCATCCGCAAGACCGGCGATTCCCTGCGCACCTGGTTGGATCGCCGTTTCTTCCGCGAGAACTACAACGCAGAAAACGTGTTGTCAGAGTTAAGCGAGCACGTGCGATCGATCGTCGAGACCAAGCCACTGCTGGAGACGGTTGCGGCACGGATTTCAGAAACACTGCACGTACCCCAAGTAGCAGTCCTTTTGGGCGGAGGCGGATTTTATCGTCCAGCCTTCGCCATGGGATATGCCACCCTTCCCACAGTTGCATTTCCTACTAAAACCGGCACCGCGATGGTTTTGAAAAGCCAAAAGGAGCCGGCCCGGGTTTTCCTGAACGATCGCGATTCCTGGGTCTACCGGGATGACAGCATCAGCGAGGAAGAGCGCGGCAAGCTGGCAACGCTGCGGTCGGAACTGCTGCTGCCGCTCGCGGTACGAGACAAGCTGTTGGGTTTTATTTCCCTCGGCCCCAAGCGGTCAGAAGAACCTTACACGGGCTCTGACGTGCGTCTGCTGCAGTCTGTCGCCGCGCAGACGGGGCTGGCTCTGGAGAATGCCAACCTGATGCAGACAATCGCGGATGAAGTAGCCCAGCGGGAGCGCTTGAACCGGGAAGTGGAAATTGCCCGCGAAGTACAGGAGCGGCTCTTCCCGCAAAAGCTGCCGCCCATCCGCGGCCTCGATTATGCGGGTCATTGCCGGCCAGCGTTGGGGGTGGGCGGCGATTACTACGATTTTCTTGCCCTGCCCCATGGAAAGTTGGGCATCGCCATTGGCGATGTGTCGGGTAAAGGAATTGCGGCTGCGCTGATGATGGCCAGCCTGCAGGCTTCGCTGCGTAGCGAGGCTACGCGGGCTCCTGAAAACCTGGCGGCCGCGGTAGGGAACATCAATCGACTGGTGTACGAAGCCTCGTCTTCGAATCGCTACGCGACCTTTTTCTACGGGCAATATAGCCCCGCGGAAGGCAGGTTCGACTATGTCAACGCGGGCCACAACGCTCCCATGCTCTTTCACCACAGCAGTAGCGACGATACGCTTGTTCGCCTGGAACCCGGAGGTACGGTGGTTGGTCTCCTGGAGGATGCCCAGTACGTGCAGGGTGGAGTGCGGCTACGTCCCGGCGATGTTCTGGTGGCGTTCACAGACGGCATCAGCGAGGCCATGAACGTGGATGACGAAGAGTGGGGTGAGGAACGATTGCTGGAGGCCATCCAGACGGCGAGGGGCGCCTCGGCAGAGGAATTGCTGAAGCACCTGTTCGAGGCTGCTACCCGATTTGCCGGCGCTGCCCCGCAGCATGACGACATGACCCTGGTGGTGCTGCGTGCCTTTGAGGCTTAGGGTTCATTGCTAACCACCGGAAGCGACGTGAGCAACGCCCCGAGATCCCGTTTCAGGTACGAGATTCTGGCCCGAACGTCCTGAAGCATGGCCCCGCGGTCTTCAAAGTCATCGATACTGAGTTTCAAGCCCTGGGATGGCTGGCTGGTCAAATGATCGATTTTCTCCGTGCTCGAGAGCGAATCGATGCGCCTCACCTGAACCCAGGTCTGCAACAATTCCTCTTTGCGGGTCAGGCCGGGGGGCCCGGTCGGGCCGGCTTCATTCAGGAAGATCCATATCGTAGATGGATATTGACTGTTGGGTAGAGTGGGACGGTCAAAGAACTCCGCCAGCATATTGGACTGGAAGTCGAATGGACTACTCCTGCCTTTCTCCTGGTGAATTCCAGTCAATACCAGCCCGGCGGAAAGCGTGCCGGCGCCAATGCCGACGCCGGCCGCGGGCTTGGTCAGGTTCGACGAAAGTTGGAGCCCGGAACTAGTGGCGCCGACTGCCCCACCAACGAGTACGCTGAGCAGATTGGTCCGGCTTACGGCACGGTCGCGGCGGTCAGCCAGATATCCTCGGACTTCGTTGGCACGGGCGATCTCGTTGTCTATCTGGGCCATGGTAGCGTCGACCTGGAGTGAGGCTGCCATCACTTGCTCGTAGATATGCTGATGCAGCCAGAGGATTTGCCACCGGTCCACCGGCGTGGTACTGGCGGAAAGCTGTTTGAGCTGCCTTAGTTCAGAGGAGACCTTGATCAGTTCGGCGGTGCTCTCCGGAGCCGTCGCCATTGGCCTGGATTCGACAGTTTGTGCTGAGGCGACCACGGCGATACTCGTCAACGCCATGAGGTGCAGACCGCGAACGAAGTTCATGCGGAGTATGTTATCGTCTCTCGCAGTTCCTTTCAGAACACATCCAGCACTAATGAGGTGAACCATGCCGTGCGACCCAGGAGAGTTGAAACACGTCCCGCTGTTTGCCTTGCTCGACGATGATGAACTTGCTGTTCTGGCCGCTCAGGTCGAGCTCAAAACTTTCGCTCCGCGGCAGCGCATCTACAAAATAGGCGATCCCGGCATGCACGCCTACATCCTGCTGTCCGGCAGCGTGCAGGTAAGCACCGTCGACGAAGATCACCAGGAGGTGGTGGTCGATCAACCCAGCCACGGGGAGTTCTTCGGCTTCGCCTCCATGCTGGAGCAAACGCCGCATCAGACCAGCGCCCTGGCCATGGAACCAAGCATTTGTGTCGAGATCAGCCGTGATGACATCGCGATTCTGCTGCAACGCAAGCCGATGGCCGGTATGGATATGCTGACCGTCCTGGGCCATCAATTCCACGCGTCGCAGCAACTGGTGCGGATCCGGGCCAGCCGCAACGCGAACCAGATGATCGAAGAGGAGTACACCTTCGGTGAACACATCGCCGACTCTGTAGCCAGCTTCGGAGGTTCATGGACGTTCATCATCCTTTTCGGCATCGTGTTGGTGGTCTACACCTGCATCAACATTGCCTTGAGAGGCCGGGCGTGGGACCCTTACCCCTTCATCCTGCTCAACCTCTTCCTCTCCATGCTGGCGGCCATCCAGGCGCCTGTCATCATGATGAGCCAGAACCGCCAGGACAAAAAAGATCGCCTCCGCAGCGAGTTGGATTTCGAGGTTAACCGCCGCGCCGAATCGGAAATCCAAAACCTCTCCCGCAAGCTGAACCTGATGACGGATAAGATGTGCGACATCGACGACCTTCTCCGGGACCGCATCATGCCGACAAAGCCGGCGAGCTAGCTGAGAGTAAGATAGGAGTGGATTGATTGCCTCTCCAGAAAGGCCTGACAGGATGACAGCTACGACTCTTTCCTCTGAGGTTAAGATCGCCAAGACCCCACCGATGCCCACTTTCAAGACGGCTGCTGAGGAGCGGTTGCATCGCAAGCAGCGGCTGGCGTCGGCATTCCGGCTGTTCGCGAAATTCGGGTTCAGCGAAGGCGTTGCCGGGCACATCACGGTCCGCGATCCTGAAATGGCAGACCACTTTTGGGTAAACCCTTTTGGTATGCATTTTGCGCACATCCGGGTATCCGATCTGGTCCTGGTAAACGAGAAGGGCGACGTGGTGGAAGGCGACCGGCTGGTGAACGAGTCAGCCTTCGCTATTCACTCCCGGGTGCACATGGCTAGGCCCGATGTAGTGGCCGCGGCCCACGCCCATTCTCTATACGGAAAGACGTGGTCGTCACTCGGGCGCCTGCTGGATCCGCTTACCCAGGATGCATGCGCCTTTTACGAAGATCACAGCCTGTTCGCGGATTACACCGGCGTCGTCTACGACATGTCGGAGGGCGAGCGCATTGCCGAGGCGTTGGGGCCACGCAAAGCTGTCATCCTGCAGAATCACGGAAACTTAACCGTAGGCAACACGGTGGATGAGGCTGCGTGGCTCTTTATCACCATGGATCGCAGCTGCCAATCGCAACTAATGGCGGAGGCCGCCGGCAAACCAGTGCCCATCGCGCATGAAGCTGCCATCGTGGCGCGAAAGCAGGTTGGCAACCCGCGCGTTACCTGGTTCCAATATCAGCCCCTTTGGGATTTGATTGTCCGCGAGCAGCCCGACCTGCTCGATTAGTGGACTGTAACGGCTGATTCAGTAGAGGCGCAGATTGCTACGCTACGCTCGGTCGAGAATCATTTTCTTCCGGGTCCCACTGGGCTGCGGAACGACAATCTTCAGCGCTTGAGGGCAGCGTTCCGCCGGAAGGCGCTGCAAGGCATCCCTCAGGGGCTAAAGCCCTCAATGTTTTCACGATTTACGGCCCGACTAAAGTCGTGCCCTGATACAAAGCGAGTTTTCCGCAAGTTGTTTGGCCAGCGCTAAAGCGCAATGATCGAGTTGCCCGGAGCGCTGAAGCGCTCCTTCCCCCGCATAAATGCGGGGGCTCCCACCACGAATCCTGAAGTTTGCAGTTCTCACGCATACTCTAAGCCCAGATTTCTTTTTGCGTTAACGGCCCGACTAAAGTCGGGCCATGATACAAAGCGTCAAATCGGCCGCCACCTGAAAACTCGCCATTCCGCAAACTTGGATCTATCCGCCCTTTGAGTATTACGGAGTACAGAGCTCTGCGGCTCTACTGAATCAGCTGTTACAGCCCACTAGCCGTCAGGGACCCGACACGGGGGGCGGAAGGCACCATCCACTACCCACGGACCCGGTACCCCACTAACCCAGCCACTGCGGATTGCTGGCCGTCCCGTCGTAAATTTGCGATGACTTATACGCCTCAAATTTCCCCGCCATCCCGACCGGAGCGGTCTTCTGCAAAATGGCTATTTTCTGCTGCTCGTCCAGCGGCTTGAAATTTCGCGCCACACCAAGCGCCTGTTCCAGAACCTGCATCGAGTCGCATCCGGTAATCGTAACCGTAACCGGCACGCTCATCGCATAGTGCAACGCTTCGACGGCAGTCACGGTCTTGGTCTTCAGGATGGCACCGTTGCTTAACGGCTTCATGCCCAGCACCGCCATGCCGTGCTTTTGAGCCACAGGTATGACTTTCTGCCCAAAGCTGTCATAGTGTTCGTCCAGCGCATTCACCGGCATCTGCACCGTGTCAAACGTGAACCCGTGCTTGTCAGCGGTTTCAATCATGTGCAGGTGTATCTCCGGGCTCTTGTGTCCGGTAAATCCGATGAAGCGAATCTTTCCTTCCTTTCGCGCCTGCTGCAACACGTCCATCGCATATCCTGGCCGGAATGCCTGCTCAGGATCGCCCATACGAATCACTTCATGGAGTTGCAACAGATCGATGTGATCCGTCTTCAGGCGCATGAGAGATTGCTCCAACTGCTGCCGCGCCGACGCGCCCGTGCGCCCATCAATCTTGGTCATCAAAAATGCCTTCTGCCGATAGCCGTCCTGCAACGCCTTACCCATGCGCTCTTCACTCGCGCCGTCGTTATAGTCCCAGCAGTTGTCCAGGAAGTTGATTCCCTCGTCCAGCCCCCTTCGTACAATGCGAATCGCATCCCCTTCCGAAACCTCCGAAAGCCCGAGATGATACCCGCCAATGCCGATGATCGAGACCTCGGCGTCAGCCCGGCCCAGCTTCCGCCGTCCAATCCCATTCACCGTGGTTACAGCGGGCAAAGGGGTATGCGCTGCCGCCCCATCAACCCTCGCCTGCGCACCAAGATTCTGGCCAGCCATGCTCCTCAATCCAGCGAGCACTGCCGCCGCCTGCTTCAGGAAACTACGCCGTTCCATCTCGACTTACCTCGCTATTTCACCAGAGTTGCTCATAGAATGGCCCTGTCTGGCCCTTGGCCACGACACATGGCTAGAATTCTACCGCCGAAAAGGATGCCCTTCCATGACCATCGCTGAAATCCTTCTTGAGGACTATGACATCGAGATATCGAACACCCGTCGCACGCTGGAACGTGTGCCTGAGGACAAGCCGGACTGGGTGCCGCACCAGAAGTCGATGAAGATGGGCAAGCTCGCCATTCATTGTGCGACGTTGCCGCAGTTTGGCTACTACATCCTGGAAGACGATGGGATGGATATGGCGAACAGCAAACGTCCTAAGACCGACTTTACCTTCACCACGCGTGCAGCCTGCCTGCAGCAGCTCGATGAATCTTCCGCCAGGTGCCGCGCCGCCATTGCGCGCGCCAGCGACGAGCATCTGGCCGCACTTTGGAAGTTCAGCTTCGGGGAGCACCTGATTTCGCAGAACCCGCGCTCCATGACTTTCCGCACCTTGTGCTTCGACCACCTGGTGCACCACACGGCGCAATTAGGCGTCTATCTCAGGCTCAACGACATTCCCGTTCCCGGGCTCTACGGTCCCTCAGCCGACGAGCAGTGGATGCCGAAATGACCTCCAATCTGCTCAATCGAAGGAGTGGGTCATCATCCATACTGCGACGGCAATACTGAGCGCAGTGGCACCCACGGCCAGCAGAATCGCAGAAAAGATTTCGGAGCGTCTCCAACGAATACTCCGTATCCTGCGCTTACTGCCTTTGTCCAGGTACACCTCTTCTGGCATAACCCCTCCCCAATGCCAAAACACGGAGCTGAGCTCAGCAACTGCGGCTGTACTCAGCTCCCAGGTGGAGACAAAACAAATCGGCTTCCTAAGCTAGAAGTGGAAGCCAATTTCCGCTATCAGCGAGCGCGGCGTTACGTAGTGAGTACCGCTGAACGTCGACAGGAAGTTGTAAAGCGCATACTTGTTCGCGATGTTCACGCCGGTCAGGCGCAGACTCCACTTATAGGTATCTCCCTTGAACAGGTTGTCGTCGCCGATGGACGCGTCGAAGAGACTTCGATGCTGGATGCGCGGGGGATTATGGTCGTTATTGCCCGTACCCGGCGCTGGAATGCTCACCAGGTTCGACGAATATTCCGACGCCGGGCAGGGAGTGGGCAAAGGAGTTGTCGGAGTAGCTTTGATTCCCTCGCAGGTCAGTCCTGCTTCGAATTCCTGGTCAGCCGTCAATCCGCTTAGATCAACGGCTGGCTGGCCGTTGAGCGTGGTCGAAGTGGCGTCGCAAGCGGTGTTGGGGTCATTCGAAGCAGGGTTATAGCAAGGCACGGATCCGGCAACAAGGCCGCTGTCGAATCGCCAGTTAAAGCCGATCCACGGCTTGATAAATTTCCCTCCTGGAATTTGATACTGCACATGGGTCGTCTGGTTAAATCGCTCATCATGATCGATGCGGAAGGGATATCCACTGCCTCCCACAGTCGCTCCAGCTCCCGCGGACTGCGGGGGGAAGAAGCGAGCCGCAACCGAGGACATGACCACAAACGCGCTGAGGTTGTGAAAGTTGGGAACATCTGCCCGCAGGGCAAAGCCCGGGATCTTCGAGTTGTGCCAGTCGATTGGGAACGTAATCGGTGTATTCCCGAGCACGCTGAAGTCGAAAGCGTTGTGGGTGTACTTCCAGATATAGTCGCCGCTGAACACAAAGTTCTTGCCCGCAGCTTGTTGAAAGCCGGCATGAAACTCGTTGCGGAAACCGGGTTGAAGCGTTCCCGAGACTCCAGGCGAACAGAGAAGGAGCGGCGAAAGCACCTCATTGGCGCATCCGGAACTCGACAACACCAGGTTCTCATTAAACGGCGTTTCGAGGGTGCGGGCATAGGAGACACGCAGCACCGTATTGGTTGGCTTAATGCTGTAGGCAACACCTACGCGCGGCTCCGCCTGGCGGGCAACCGTCAGGCCGTTGTAGAGATCTCCACGAATACCGACATTGAAGAGCCAGTTCCCCGCCTTGATCTGGTCCTCAACATACAGAGCCAGCTCCTTCACATCGGTGTGGCCGAAAAAGGTGAAGAGGCTTCCCGAACGTGTGAGGTCGTACGGAGCAAGAACCGCGTTGTAGGTGCCGGCCGGGTTGACTGCCGGATCATTGGACGCTAAACCGGCCGCAGCACACTGGGTTGGATTAGAAAACCCTGGCTGAGGAGCATTGTCCGAAAGATTATCGACGCACGGCGAGTTGTAGGTGGGGTCAACGACGCCCAGGCTGTCATGCTCTCTCAGGAAGGTTTGCGAATAGTTTGCACCGACCTTGATGTTATGAATTCCCTTCACATACGAAAAATCCGTGTGAAAGCCTGCATCGGTCAGGCTTCTGGACTGAGCAATGGATGAGGTCTGTAAATTCGATGGACCAAGGTCGGCCAGAGGATCGCTGCTCGGGTAATAGTTGTACGCGTCCTTCCGGATATAGGGCCCAAAGTTAAAGATGGAGTTGGCGCCAATGATGCGGGTGTAGGTTGGCGCAATATCGAAGGTTTCAATCTTCGAACGTTGATCGGTGTTGCCGACGTTGGCGAAGACAGGGTCGCTTCCGCTCCCTCCGCTCACCACATTCTGCACATTGAGATTGTCGTACGCGTTGGGGGTCTGAAACCAGGACCGGCTATAGTTCAGATTCACGTGAATCGAATCGACCGCCGTGAATTGACGATCAACACGGTCGAAGATGTTCTGCTCGTTGCCCTTATCGTGGAACACCACAAACTCAGGCGGATCGAGGAATCGTCCTGTGTTCAATCCATCCAACTCAAAGAAATTGCCCCAGTTTTGGCCGCCGTAGCCGAGGTCGAACCCTCCGGTGACCGAGCCGAAAGCCCCGTAGGACGTGTTGATGCTGCCGGTCGGCGTGGTTAACCCTTGCCCTGACCGGGTGGTGGCCACGATCACCAGGCTGGTTTTCCCACCGAACTCTGCCGGCGGGGCCCCGGAAATAACCTCGATGGATTGAATTGAGTTGGACGGAAATTGGTTAGAGAAGACCTTACTTTGCTGGTCGGTAATCGGCTGCCCGTCGATTGAAAACGAGTTGGAAGCATGGTCGCCAAGGCCGTGAAAAAGGCCATTGGAATCAGCAGCGACCCCGGGCGAGGTGAGCGTGACGAGTGAACTGAGCGATGACGACGGGCTCTCCAGCGGGACTTTCTGGAAGAGGTCGCGGTCAACGTCGGTGTGGAACGTGGAGTCATCCTCGACCAGATCCTGCCCGGCGTCGACGGTTACGGTACTGGAGGCGGCGCCAACTTTGAGGACAGTGGTGAGCGTGACGGGTACGGTAGAGCGCACATCCACGTCTTGCGCCGTAGAGGCAAAGCCGGTTGCGGACACGGTCAAATGGTATGGATTGAAAGGAAGACTGGTGAACTGATAGCGTCCGGATTTGTCGGTGGCAACCGTCCGTGAGTATTCGCTGACCGGGTTGGAAATCAAGACCGATGCACCGGCAACGACCGCACCGGAGGGATCAGTAACTGTGCCCGTGATGGTTCCGGAATTGGACTGGGCAAGGACATAGGAAGTGAGAAAGCTCGCCGCTATAAAAACGGCGATGCGCCGCACAGGAGTGCGCATGAAGGACCTCCACAGCTGTTGTATTTAAGAAAATGGGCCGGCTTTAGATGAAAGCAGGCACAACAGGGGGAGGCCGAATGTAGAGGGGTAAGGTGAAGAAAGAACGAGGACCGTCTGCCCGTGGCTCAACTTCTATCCGTGCAGCGTAATCCGATGGGGCGGGGAGGACGATCAGAGCTGTTGGCGAAATGCCAACGTGGGCAGTTACGCAGAGTGAGCACTCTGGATGAGCCAGATGATCGAAGCTGTGGGTGTGGGCAATCTGGATGGTTCCGCCGATGATAACCAGCGCAATGCATAGGAGTGCGAAGAGCCGCGCTCTTGAACCCTGCAGGCGTGGTTTGTAAAAGCGGAGCATAGCTACCTGGAAACACTCCCGACTACTAACCCCAGATAATAGCAGGTTTGCCCCTGTTAACCTGCGGCATGACAAAGCAAAGAAGATATCCTGACAGCGCCGCTCCCGTGAAAGGAAATTTCCGTGGCAAAAATCGTTTCGGTTGAGGTCTTGCAAGTGGATCTGGCGCCCAAGGTCAAGCGTTCCGACGCCATTCAGAGCTTCCAGTGTCAGGAGACGCCGATGGTGCGCATAACGGACTCCGACGGCGTTACCGGGACAGGTTACAGCTACACCATCGGCACCGGCGGGTCGTCGGTCATCAAGCTTCTCGACGATCATCTCGTTCCTCGCCTGCTCCACCGCGAGGCGGACGACATCGAGCGGATTTGGCGGGATCTTTTCTTTCACGTTCACTCGACCACCGTGGGCGCGCTCACGTCGATCGCACTTGCCGCCATCGACTCGGCCCTTTGGGATTTGCGCGGCCGCAAAACGCATCTGCCGCTGCATCGTCTTGCCGGTGGCGCCAGGGACTCAATCGAGTGCTATTACACCGAGGGCGGATGGATCCACATCGAGGATGCCCAGCTGGTGGAGGAGGCGTTGCGCGCCAGGGAGCGCGGCTTTGGGGGCACAAAAATTAAGGTCGGCAAGCCCCATGTCTCCGACGATGTGCGCCGGCTTTCGGCGGTGCGTAACGCGGTGGGCCCGGCATGGGAGATCATGACCGACGCCAACCAGGGCTTCAGCCTGAATGAGGCGATCCGGCGCGCCCGTGCCTACGAGGAGCTCGACGTTGCATGGTTCGAAGAGCCGATTCATGCGGACGATGTTCACGCCCACCGGCAACTTGCCGCCTCGACCAGCGTGCCTATCGCGGTTGGGGAATCGCTCTGCAGCATTTCGCAATTCAAAGATTACCTGCAGAGCGGCGCCTGCTCGATCGTGCAGGTCGACGTCGGCCGCATTGGCGGCATTACGCCCTGGCTGAAAGTCGCCCATATGGCGGAAGCCTTTAATGTGCCAGTCTGCCCTCACTTCCTCATGGAGCTGCATCTTGCTCTCTGCTGCGCCGTGCCTAACGGCCGTTATCTCGAATACATTCCCCAACTGGACATGGTGACATCGACCGGTATCCGGGTGGAAAAAGGTATGGCTATCGCCTCGCAACAGCCAGGCAACGGAATCGAGTGGGACTGGGACGCAATCGGCAAGCATGTCGTTCACCGCAACCTCCATTCCGGGAAACGAACGGACTAAACAGGTTGCGGAAAAACTCTATTTTGTTCCCCAGCCGGGCCACGCTTTGTATCAGGGCACGACTTTAGTTGTGCCGTAAGTGCTTGAAAAAGAGGGCTTCAGCCTGGCTGAAGCCCCTGTGGGACGTTTGTCACAGGTTGATTTCCGACGGATGATCTGTCATTCGTTGCCGCCCAGGGGAGTCACATCGATTGAAACCAAATCATATTCATGGCATGTGACTACCTGTATCAGGCAATCCGGCTTCCCATTGAGCGATAAGGCTCAGGATAGCAATTTTCTCTGTGGCTCTGGCCGGCTCGGAATCGAACGCTCCATCCCTCACCACATAGGCCTTTGGGTCTTGATGGCGACTCGTCCGCCCCGCCTTAACATGCCAGGCGGGGTCCTCCGCGTACCTCCAGCCCGTCACCTCATATCCGCCGAAAGCGCCTTTTCGGCTCACAAAGGACTTTGGTGTAGGTAGCATTTCTTCACCTTCTCCGCCTACAGATAGCGCAAGTCGCTCGATGGAGGTACATCCTATTGGCGGCCGCGTTCCTGTTGGCTAACGCTTCTTCTCTAAGCTGAAAAGCTCGCCGCGCTGAGGCCTCTCCTTCCTTGAAAGGACGGACCGGCGGCTGCGACTGCTTCCTCCACTCTTCGAGAGTAGAGTCGTACTGCTGTTTCAACTGCTCGCCCTCAGCGCATTGGACGATGTCGCTCGGTCCCGCAGATGCTATACGGGCGCAGGACGCCTTCTTCCGCGAAAGCTTGATCTCCTCGAAGGTGGTTTCGGGAACGTCGCTCATTCAGTCCTGCCATGGCCCCCAAGCTACACTGCGGGGGCGGCGGTCCATTTGCAATGCTGCCGAGATCATGGAGACCATCGCCGGCCGAGTCGTTCGATTAAAGTTCTAGGATTAGCCAGTGAGATCAGATTGAACAACTAGCACTGTTGCTAGTGGAGCAAACAAAAAATGAGGAGTCGCCGGTTCACTGCGCGTCTGCTGGCTTGGAAGTTCCACAAGCTATCTTTCTGCTGTTGAATCCTCCGCCGTCGCTTTGATGGCTCATCTTCTCCCTACGCATACCGTTTCTCCCGAAATCAGCGCACATTTCCGTCGCTTCCCTAGAGAACATGCCGATGGGGCTTTCGTGCACGTCATTCAAAGGCCGCTTTGCAGGCTACGCTATGCTGACATCGTTGGGCCGCGTTGAATACTGGCAAAACTGACAGTTCAGCAGATGAAAGAGAACGCCTCGTTGTTTTGCCTCAATCCACTAGCAGTAGTGCTAGTTGGCCGGTCTGACGCGACCTTGTAGCTTGGGGGTGAGGCTGGGCAAGAGTGACCTCTTCAGCAACGAGATTGTCACATCCTCGATCGCCTATGCCGATCGGAGCGAAAGGGATCGCGCCGCGCTCAAACCTGCGATCCGCGATGGACGGGTCAGGCGGTCGCCGGAGAGGCGAGGTGAATGGCTCTCCCATGGAGGAATGATGGAAGAAGAAACAGGAACCATGATCGCCGCCCGACTGAAGGCTCCGCGTGCTGGTGCTATCGCCGGTATCCTGTTCTCGATCCTATTTATCATCAGTGTGGTGCTTATCCGGCTTTCTGTTCCCGACAGTCCGGGGGACCCAGGGACGTGGCTTGCCCATAGCACGAAATCCATCGGTCTCGCCCTGGACCTGCTACCCTTCGCTGGAATTGCCTTTTTGTGGTTCATGGGAGTGCTGCGCGATCGGATGGGGGCAAAGGAAGACCGTTTTTTAGCCACCGTGTTCCTCGGGAGCGGTCTCCTGTTTCTCGCCATTACGTTCGCCTCGTCAGCAGTTACAGGTGGTTTCATGGTGGCCTACGAAGCAGTTCCCGGGAAGCTGATGGATTCCGGCACATACACATTTGGCCGGGCCGTGGCCTACGAGTTAGTCAACGTATACGCGCTCAGGATGGCGGGAGTGTTCATGATCTCGACCTGCACACTCGCGATCCGCATCGGCACCTTCCCGCGCTGGATGGCATTTCTCGGCTACGCACTGGCGCTTTTTCTGCTCCTGAGCATTGGACGTTTCGGCTGGGCTCCGCTCGTCTTTCCGCTGTGGACGCTCGTGATTAGCGCGTATGTCCTCTTGGCCAACTTTCGGCCCGGACCGCCGTTCAAGACGGAAGCCTGATTGCACTTCGCTCCTAGGATTTCAGAATTGTTCGAGCAGACCGGCGCGGCGGCGGATCAACAGAGAATAATCTCGCGCGACAGGGCAAAACGGATGACCTCGCAAAGAGAAGATCGACTGGGAATTGGCATACCGCTTCATTCGCGGGACGAGATTCCGGTAGTTGAAGAAGCCTCCTGACGCGGTATGGTCTTCTGGATATGGGTTGAACAATCGAAAGTTGACGTCAGTCCACGAACAGCGCGGATCTTGTTGCTGCTCGCCCTGTCAATCTTGATGGCAGCATGGTCACTGCAGGTGCGCGGCCAGGAACTTTCGCCGCGTGCCTATGTCATCACTCCGGTGAATTCCAACGCGATCACGCTCATAGGATCCTTCTATACAGGCGGGGTTGATTTCAACGGAACCATCCCCATAACGGGCGCCACCGGGACATACGGCATACCGATCTTCAGCTACTATCACTCCTTCGGTATCTTAGGCCGCTCGGCCAACTTCTCGGGGCTGCTGCCCTACGCTGTTGGGCACTTTCAAGGATCGGTCCTCGGCTCGGAAATGCAGATATACCGCTCCGGTCTCATGGACACAAGTTTTCGCGTATCAGTGAACCTGAAGGGTGCACCGGCAATGTCGCCGCCTCGCTTTGCGAAGTGGAAACAGACGACATTGCTGGGGGTTAGTCTCAAAGTGGTCGCGCCCACAGGCCAATATGACGCTACGAAGCTCGTCAACTGGGGTATCAACCGCTGGGCCTTCAAACCCGATTTTGGTTATTCCCAGCGCTGGGGCAGGACGATGCTCGATGCCTATGGGGGCGCATGGTTCTACACCCGGAATCCTGCATCTTATTCAGTCCCGGTTCCCAAACCTCAAACAGAGGCACCCGTTGGTTCCTTTGAAGGACACTTGAGCTACGATGTGAGGCCGAGCTTGTGGTTCTCGCTCGATGGAAACTTGTGGTTCGGCGGAGTCACGAGTTTGAGCGGCATACAAAATCTGAAAACGCGGCAGACCGGCTCCCGCGTGGGAATCACGGCCGCCTACCGGCTGAACAAACATCAGTCTGTAAAAGTTAGTTATAGCAACGGCATCTACCTGCTGTTCGGCGGGAACTATCAAAACGTTTCGGTGGCGTGGCAGTATTCATGGGTCGGCAAGCAAATCAGATGAGGGCTCGATTCCTTGCATAATTCGTAGCTACACTCCTGGCACTTTTGCTGGTGCGAAACGGTGAATTCTACCAATATCTCTTGCCACGGCAAACCCTTATGCTTGCGTGTAATGCGTTCGGACTCCGTAACGCGGGAGGGCCGGACGTGTGATTACGCTCGATCTCCTCTTGAAGCGCGTTGCATAGGTGTCACGCCCTGATGCAGCGCGTTTTTTTGCAGGGTCAGGTGAAGGATGTTCCCGCTTCCCGAAGGTGAACCACGCCAAGCACGGTCCTGTGACCAACACAAGCCAGTTGAAATGAACATCCCCAAAATGCCTTCCCCCTCTGAGGATGAATCCCCAGCCGTAGGCGATGCGCCGCCCTTCAATTACACGAACCGTCGTCCTGAAACTCGCCGCTGGCCGCCATCGCGGCCAGAGAGCGTGCGCAATTCAGGACTTTCTGGTCCAACGGATCCTTCTTCACGATGTCTGGGGTGATGTAGTTCAAGTTCTTTCGTGCGGCGAGAATCTTGTTGCCGAGTGCTTGCATATGGTCGAGTTCTCTGGTCAATAACTGAAGGGCATTGCGATCGGAAGGGGTTGTGGATGCTATCGAAGCCAGGTGAAGGTTCTTGGTTGCTTGCGCACGGTAGTCAGCCATCCAGGCGTCCTTAACGGGGTAGCCGTTCTCAACAGCATTCAGGAGCGCGCTTCGCCATTCCCTGATATCACTCATGGTTTCTATGCTGGCCTTCAGGAAATCTTTGGAGAAGCCAGTGTTTGCAGGCTGACCGGCCGGAAGAACGGAGCCGGCCGCCGGGACGGTCAACACGATTTGACTTCCCTGATAGGCAAGCGAACCACTCATCAATCGTGCCAAGGCGTCGACGGCCACGTAGGAGCCGCCGTTAATCTGGATAACCGGCACTTGCCCGGAATACCCGCTGACGACAAGCGTGCCGCTGGATTGACCGGCTTGTGATAAAGCCGATCCGTGTGCGATCAGAAGTCCGGCCAACCTGAGCCATTTGCTAAGTCCTATTGCTCGCATGAGTCCTTCCTGGAGCACACCCGCGTGGCAACAGAAGACGCAATGTCACCGATTGGCACGGAGAGTCTCTGCTCTCTCCAAATCGCTCCTTCGACCCGTTACGATCATTGCGACTTGGAAAAGGTATTGCCAACTGTCACTTATGACAGGGCGGGGTATCCGAATTGGCTGTTACTTTGCAACGCTCCACGTCCCGTCCGGTGCGTAGGAGGACATCTGTTGCGCGATGTCGGCAGTTTTCTCGCCAAGGTCCTTTTGGTAGATCACGCCCTTCTGGCTAACGAGGAATGTCATGACACCGCTGGAGCGATAGTCCGCGGGATAAGCAACGAAGCCGAAGCCAGTGGCACCGGGGAGCATACGGTAGTAATAACCGTGATAGGGGGTGCGCTTGCCGGAGGTGTCGTAGCCTTCGCTGGCTGCGTCGGCAATCATTGGTCCGGCCGGGCTTTCGGGCTCGCCTTCTTTCACCTCCCAATAAAGTCCGTTCTGTTTTCCTGGTTCGCTGACGATGCGGGCTGCGTAGGCGCTTGCGGGCTTTCCGTCATGGGCTGAGGCCGCGTAGTCGCGCTGGGCGGCGACGATTCCCTTACACACATTGATGGCCGCCAGCTCATTGTGGCCGATTCGGCGATAAAGAATCTCATCCTTGCCTGCTTGCCCATCCCAATACCACTGGTCGCCTTTGTGGGCGAGTGGGATGGGGAGCGGCCAGCTATCTTTGCCCGCTTCGAGTGTGAACTCTCCGTTGCGCGCGGGCACGAGGGAGTGCCCTTCGTCATACCACTTCAAAAAGGTTTCTCGAGCGGCTTTGTCGGCGACCGAATCGCTGGAAGACACGACCTGCTCGCTGCCTGGGCCAAGGATGGCTCCGAGCTCAGAAGGATCGCCGTCGCGCACAGCCTGGATGAAAGCGGTAAGGGCTTCCTTTGAGGACGAAAAGGTCTTCTGACCCGCGCCCTGCGCTTGGGAGTGAGCGACAAAGGCTGCCATAGAGAAGGCGGAAAGAAAGAGATAGGTTGCAATCCTACGAATACGCTTCATGGTCTGGAACCTCATGTTCCTTGCTGCATCGCCGGCCCGTTTGCAGCTAGTGGACTGTAACGGCTGATTCGGTAGAAACGCAGATTGCTACGCTGCGCTCGGTCGAGAATCATTTTCTTTTCCGGGCCCCTCTAGGCTGCGGAACGATACTCTTCAGCCCTCGAGGGCAGCGTTTGCGCCGGAAGGGGCTGCAAAGCATCCCTCAGGGGCTAAAGCTCTCAACGTTTTCACGATTTACGGCCCGACTAAAGTCGGGCCCTGATACAAAGCGAGTTTTCCGCAAGTTGTCTAGCCAGCGCTAAAGCGCATGATCGAGTCGAGACCGTTTCCCGGAGCGCTGAAGCGCTCCGCCCCCCGCATAAATGCGGGGGCTGCCACCCAGATTTCTTGTTTCCTCAACGGGCCGAACTAAAGAAGTAGAGAGATCTACGGCTCTACCGAATCAGCTGTGACAACCCACTAGTGGGCACGACCGCGGCCACCGCCGCCCATGCTGGCCTGCCCACGATTACTGGCGGCCCGCTCGGACCTGGCACTGCCACTGTTACTGAAGGCGCTGTTACCACCTCCTCCATGGTTCTGTGCCTGCGGCGCGGGACGAGCCGCGGCACTACTGTAGCCACGATCGCCCCCTCGGTTCATGTTCGAAGGGGCGGCAGCCCTATTCATAGCGCCGGGGTTGGCAGCATTGGGCCGATTCGTCGCACCGGCGTTCGTAGTGTTAGGTCTATTGTTGTTGCTCCCCCCCGGGCTCGACGCGAGGTTCGAGCGGTTGGTAGGCGTGTTGTTCCCCCCATTCGGGCGATTGGCTGTAGCGCCGTTGTATCCGGTATTGGGGCGGTTCGCTGGCGCCAGATTGTTGCCGGCGTTGGGGCGATTGGCCGGATTCGCGTTCGCCATGGACGCGCCGGGCTTTTGGTTAGGAGTGTTCGGGCGAGCCCCCTGATAGGTGGATTGACCTTTCCAGTTCGGCTGGCCCCCGGCTTGATTGCCACCGCCCAGAGCCGGACGATTGTTTGCGTTGATATTGTTGTTGTTGTTCAGGTTTGGATTGCGGTTGTAGGTGCTGTTGTTGTTGAACTTGTTGTAGTAGTTGTTGTTCACGTTCACGTTGACGTTTCTGTTGTATTGGTTCCAGTGGTAGTTCGGCGGAGGATGATATCCGTACGCCGGGCGATAACCAGGGTAGACAGGGCGATACGGAGGGGGATAGTAAGGGCGGCCTCCATAGTAAACGCCGCCATATCCCCACGAGGGGTACGGATAGTAGTTGTTGCGGTTGATCGCCGAACCGACCGCCATGCCAACGCCGAAGGAAAGAAGCCCGATGGCGACCGCAGTGCCAGTGCTGACTCCGCTCGACGTGGGTGCAGCCTGGGTAACGACGGTTGTCGTGGGGGCCGGCGTGTTGTAGATGGTCACGGGATTGTACTGCGGAACATAGACCACCTGTGGGTTGGCAGGCTGGATCTCCACGTAGGGCTGGCCGTTATCGGCCTTCTTGGTTTCGACCGTCATCTGTGGGCTGGATTTGAGGTTTCCGGTTTGCTGCGCCTGTGCGCGCTTGCGCTGGACGGCTTCCATCACGCCCTTCTGGTCTGATTGAAAGGCTTGTCCAAGCTCGCGTGTCCAGTCGATCTGCTGGCACATATTGTCCACAACCTGGGGAAAGCTCATCAGGTATTGCATGCTGGGGCTGAAGCCAGCCTTGGTGGAAGCGTTGGTGAGCGCGTCCCCCTTGAGATTCTGGTTCTGTAGCAGCCAGTTCCCCCCGTCGAGCACCTCCTGTGCGTTCATAGACGCGGTAAGGATCTGGGCCAGCAGTTGATCGGGGTAGAGCGCAATGGGCGCTACCAGATCGTCGACGCTCATCTGCTGCGCGGGCGGAGTTGCGGGTGCAGCTTGAGCTGGGGCAGCAGCCTGGTCCTGTGGTGGAGGCGGCGCGGCCGACTTGCAGCCGGACACGGTGCTTGTGAATGAGAACACAACGGTTAGGAGAGCAGCAGTGCCGGCGCGCAGAACAGGGTTCATTTGCTGATTCCTCGGGCAATGCCCGCGTCGAGACAGTGGTTGGCTGTAAAGAGCGGCGGGGCAAGCACCTGGTGCCAGCTTATACACACTACGCACCGGAATAACCTGTCAGAAGTGACAGTGCAAGGATTGACTCATGGCTGGAGCTTGGGAAGGAAACAATCGCAGGCACAAGACAGCCTTTGCCCGTGTCACCGGCAACAAACGGCCGTGTGTTCGGTGTAGATTCTCTCGTAGATGTGACCCTGGCCGCGCTGGAAGCTGTTCAACACATAACCGCACAGAATATCCACGTTGCTAGTCTTAGCCATCTCGTCCGTGAGGTGTTCGACCTGAACCGCCGCATCCCCCTTACCTTGCGCCCACAACGTAGGTGCAAATTCGCCACAAGCGGCAACCCGGGGAGGCTGCGCTTTTGCCGCCGTAGCCGCTGAAGCAAGGACATCAGCAAAGACCTTCTGGAACCGGACTGGGTCAGGCAGATCATTCACCATGAATGTGGAGAGTGCCTGGTGAACATCCACAAGGAGAATGCTGGTCGAAGAGGTGACATATAGCGCCGCATACTGGCACTCGAGGAGGCGAGTTCTCTATGAAGTTTCGATTGTCTCATCATTATGGAAGCCGAGAAACCGTTTCCTGGAGATGCGCTTCTGAAGCTTGTCATTTTGAGATCAGCTTGGCGACTTCATGGAGGAATTCGACCGCAGGCATACCCTTGGTGATAACAAGGTTGGCATGCTCGCTCCCCGGAGGCGCCTCCACCAGGCCGCTGAAGAGAATGATCGGGATGGCCGGTTTCAGCCGTTTCATTTCGGCAGCCAATTGCGTTCCAGTAAGTCCGGGTAGCAGATGATCCGTAATTACCAGGTCGACCTGGACCAACCGGAAGAGTTCCAACGCGGCCGCACCGTCTGCGGCACTCAGAACTTCATAACCAGCGCTCCTTAGAACGAGCGAACGCAGCGCCAGCGCGGCCACCTCATCATCAATGCACAAAATGACACGTGTTTTCAACCAGCACTCTCTCTTGGGTGCAGGTATAGCATCGAGACGGTGAGAGTTCGTTGCGCGAGAGCAAGGATGGGCTTAGAGTGAGGCGGGGGAGCGATCGGTTGCAGCTAAGTCCTTTGTTTCATGAAGGCGCTCAAAATTTTCAATTAATTAATTTGATCATCTTGCCTCCTGCATGGGTTGTTGCTGTTCTCCAGCGGCAGGTAAGGACCAGTACCAGACACCGTTGACTCCATCTTTGGCGCTGTGAACGCCAAGATCGAATTTGGCGCGGCGCAGGGTTGCGATGCCGACGCCATCACGCTCGGCTGCGATCTCGACGGAGAATTGGGATTGGCTGCCATCCTGCAGGTACTGGCGCAGCCATTCACCGGCAAACTTGCGTTTGGGCAGGCCTGCCCCGGTCGGACGGTCGGCCAACATTTCCTCCCGGGTTAGCTTGCTGAGACCAGTCCAAGAGAAATTCCCGGCGTCGTCGATTCTGTATGCGAGCGGAGGAGCGAGAGGCCCCAAGTTCGACTTGACCTGCAGCAGGGCGGGCTGTGATGGTGCGTCGGGGGAACTACCGGCGAGGAACTCGGTACGGAGGGCGGCTGAGATGTCGACGGATCCTGGGCTGCGAAGGGCCGGTCTGCCAGGGCCACGCTTGCTGAGATGGCAGATGAGAAGAATACAGCAGCGATGGCGCTCAGCCAGACGCGCGAGCTTCTCCAAGATGGGAAGGGTTTCCGTGGGCTGATGGAGATCGACGCCCGCGCCCGAGGAGCTGTGGAAAGAATCGAGAATCAGGAGGCGAGCATGAGTTCGCTGGAGTGCATCTTCGAGGACGGAGGTATCGCGGAGGTTGAGGGAGGCGGATGGCACGGAGACGGCTCCGCGCAAGACGACTAAACGCGCTGGATCGCCATCGAGCATAGCGAAGCGGGGGTGAATGACTTCTGAGCTGCCGTGCTCCATCGAGGCATACAAGACTGTACAAGGTTCGCGGGTTTCGCCGGTGACTGGTGCTCGCCCACGGCTCAGAGCGGCCGCAATCGCGAGCGCGACCCAGGTTTTTCCCGATCCAGGCACTCCGGAGATCATGGCTAGGGTGCCGGATGCCAGCCTGTCTTGCCAGAGCCATTGGACGGGCTGGAGTTGGAGGTCGCTGAGATAGACGAGGTCCGCGCAGCCGGCGATAGCAGTCGGTTCAGCGGGTAACGGCAGCGGGTTGGGCGGCGGGGGAGCGTCTTGCGGTGTGTCTTTCTGCGGGCTGAGAACATTGGCAACGTTCGCTGTGTCGGGATCGATCGCTGGGAGGGGCGAATGCTCGATCGGGGAAGGAATCTCCGGCTGCGGTCTGAAGGGTTGACTGGAGAAGGTCCTAGTCCGCGTGTTTAGTCTGTTAATCGTCATCAAGTCACTCCGTTGATGGAAGCGGTTCCGTCGTATTTGCATTGTTGTGTGCTGCCAGGGAGACGGTTTGGTCTCGATTTCAAAGGAGCATACGAATGCCTTGGTGCAGCCGCACTGGAACCTTCCATGAAGTTTTTTGTTCCTGCGAACACGCTAATACGCGCCCAGAATGGCGTCCAGAGGGGATGGAAATAATGATGAGGAAAAGCGGGGGTGGAACTGGTTGATCGGCGAATAAAGGCGAAATCCACCCGTAGACCGAAGAAGCGGCACGTCCCCAAGTAATCCGCAATCCAGGCGGACACGCATCGTTTATGCCTTGATAGGAGTTTGGTCAGCGAGGCTGGTTCCCTGCTGAAAATAGCGCTGGCGAAGCCAAAATGCCACATTGACCAGGCCGATGAGCGCCGGTACCTCGATGAGAGGACCAATCACCCCTACAAACGCCTCGCCTGAATTCAAGCCAAAGACGGCCACGGACACTGCAATCGCCAACTCAAAGTTGTTTCCTGCCGCCGTAAAAGAGAGCGTCGCCGTCTGTGAATAGTCAGCGCCCAGCTTGCGGCCCATCCAGAAGCTGACCAGGAACATCACGACAAAATAAATGAGCAATGGTACTGCGATGCGGAGCACGTCTAGCGGAAGTTTCACGATCAGGTCGCCCTTGAGACTGAACATAACCAGGATCGTGAACAGCAGGGCGAAAAGCGTAAATGGACTGATGCGCGGAATGAACTGCGTCCGATACCACTGTTCACCCTTGGCCCGGACGAGGGCAAACCGAGTCAGCATTCCGGCCATAAAAGGGATGCCCAGGTAAACAAACACGCTCCGCGCAATTTGACCGATACCGACGTTCACTACCGCCCCCTTCAACCCGAACCATGTGGGAAGAATCGTAATGAACACCCAAGCGTAGAGACTGTAGAACACGACCTGGAAGACGCTATTGAGCGCGACAAGCCCAGCAACATAGTCTGTGTCACCGCCCGCAAGCTCATTCCAGACCAGCACCATCGCGATACAGCGAGCGATGCCGATGAGTATTAGGCCGCGCATGTAGGCTGGCTCTCCACGGAGGAAGATGATGGCAAGCAAGAACATCAACAACGGTCCGATCAACCAATTCTGGGTTAACGACAAACCGAGAACGCTCCGATTGCGGAAGACCTCACCCAGCTTTTCGTAACGCACCTTGGCCAGAGGCGGATACATCATTATGATGAGCCCGATCGCTATCGGGATATTGGTTGTGCCGACCTGGAAGCTGTTCACAAAAGTCGCTGACGATGGGACGAAATGCCCGATTGCCACTCCAATCGCCATCGCCAAAAAGATCCAGAGGGTGAGAAATCGATCCAGGAACGACAGCTTCTTACGCGGCAAGGGTGCGCACACCTGGCCCTGGGTATAGGGGACACTGGACATAATTACCTCGATGCAGCAGCAGTGATTGGGTCGATTGAGGTGGGCAGAGGTGCGCCTTGCAGAGTCGCAAACTTCCCCGGACTACAACATGCCTTCGACAGCCGTGCTCGATCAGCCTGCATGGCGCGTTCTTCTCTGAGCCACGCAAGCGTCTGCTGAAGGACCTGTGCCGCACCTATATTTGGGGGCATCACTATCCGATAGTGCATCCATTTGCCTTCACGGCGGGCTGCTACGATTCCGGCGCTACGCAGGTAGGCCAGATGCCGGGATATCTTGGGCTGAGGTTGATCCAAAATCTCAACGAAATAGCAGACGCAGATCTCCTGATCTCCCATCAGATTCAGGAGTCGAAGCCGCGTATTGTCGCCGAGAGCCTGAAAAAAGCGCTCCAAGTTGAAACTCTTGTCCTTGGCCTTCATAAAAATAATTATATCCGTATTGACGAATGTGTCCAGCAGCAATATAGTCGTTTTACCGAATATGTCTCACAAAGGGGGAACGATGACAGACCAATTGCTCGAATCGGTGCAGTCAAAGTACGCGGCCGTGGCCAACAGCACGCTCTCGAATAAAGACGCGGGCGTCAAAGCGGTAGCGGAGGCTTTTGGGTATAGCCCCGAAGAGCTCTCCTCCATTCCTGCCGAAGCGAACATGGGGCTTTCCTGTGGGAACCCTACGGCGATTGCTTCCATTCGACCTGGAGAGGTGATTGTCGATCTCGGCTCCGGCGGGGGCTTGGATGTATTCCTGGCGTCTCGGCTGGCGGGTCCGAATGGCCGCGCTATTGGGATTGACATGACTCTCGCGATGATCGAACGTGCACAAGCGAACGCGTTGGCGGGTGGTTACCAGAACGTGGAGTTCCATCTGGCCACGATCGACAAGATTCCTCTTGCGGATGCGTCGGCTGACTGCGTCATCAGCAATTGCGTTATCAATCTGGCTCCCGATAAGCCCGCTGTCTTCCGAGAGATTGCCCGGATTCTGAAACCTGGTGGACGCCTGGCGGTAAGCGACATCGCGCTTAAGGGCGAGTTACCTCCCGCTGTGGCACAAAGCCTGGCCGCCTACGTCGGATGTATCGCGGGGGCGATTCACACAGACGCCTATCGCGAAGGCTTGCTCGCAGCTGGTTTTGAACACGTGGAGATTGTTGACAGCGGGGCGGACCTCAATGCCTATGCCAAGGTCGAAAACCAGGCTGCCTGCTGCTCTCCCTCCATGGATACGTCGAACGGCCTGCCGGTGCTTGGGGAGTCCTGCTGCTCGACGGACAAGCCGGCAAGTCTCCATCAGGATCTGGCAACTCTTCTGTCTGGTTACGACGTCAATGCTGCCGCCGCCAGTGTCAAGGTTTATGCCGTTAAGCCAGCAGGCGCCACCGCCAAGGCTTGCTGCGGGCCAACCTGCTGTTCTATAGGCTCGAAAGGGGTCCGAAAGGGGTGCCGGATATGCAGTCACACTACAACGTACTTTTTCTCTGCACGGGTAACTCGGCGCGATCCATCATGGCGGAGGCCATCATGAACCGCAAGGGAGGGCGGAACTTTACTGCCTTCAGCGCTGGTAGCCATCCGAGCGGATTCGTGCGGCCTGAAGCACTCAAACAGCTGGAGGCCGCCCATTTACCTACAAGAGGGCTGCGTAGCAAATCCTGGGATGAATTCTCGCGTCCCGATTCACCGCCTCTTAGCTTTGTTTTTACCGTATGCGACAACGCCGCTAAGGAAGTATGCCCATTTTGGCCTGGCCAGCCAATGACGGCTCACTGGGGCATACCTGATCCCGCCGCAGTCAAAGGAACCCCGGAGGAGATAGAACGGGCTTTCAGGGACGCCTTTACCTCTCTGGATAGGCGAATCAGCCTATTTATCGCCCTGCCTCTCAAAACCCTTGATACCTTCGCACTGCAGCGAGAGATCGATGAAATCGGGCGTCGTTAAGGTCGGGCAGCTTCCACTAGGGAGGCTTGACAAGTGTGCAGCTTTTCACACCGGTAACGTTAGACATCGCGCAACAATTGCAATATTCGGAGGCTAGCTGACGATGCGATTGCTGATCGTGGGTGGGAGCGATGCGGGCATCAGCGCAGCCCTTCGGGCACAGCGAACTGGACCAGAATGCCGAGATCACGGTCCTGCTCGCCGATGATTTCCCCAATTACAGCATCTGTGGCTTGCCCTTCTACTTGAGCGGTGAGACGCCGGATTGGAAGAGCCTTGCTCATCGAACGGCGTTCGACGGAATTACCATCTGCAGAGGGCACAAGGCGACCCACATCGATCTAACGGGAAAGTCGGTTTTGGCAACGGATCGTGATGGAAAGGTCGTGACCCATGGGTACGAGAAACTCCTGATCGGAACAGGAGCTTGCCCGGTAGCTCCGAATATCACCGGCCTCAACCTGCCTGGAGTCTTCCCCCTTCACACCATGAAGGACAGCTTTGCGATCCACGACTTCATGGAGTCGGCAAATCCTCGAAGAGCGGTCATCGTAGGAGCGGGATACATCGGCTTAGAGATGGCGGATGCGTTAGCTCATTGCGGCATGGAGGTAACTATCGCCAGCCGGACTCCTTCAGTGTTGCCCACCGTTGAACCAACCTTCGGCGAGGCTGTTGCCGGGGAGTTGGAACACCATCGAGTACGTGTATTCACAAGTGTCGAAGCCCATGCCATCGTGAACACCGGAGACCACCTCCATGTCTCGGGCAGCGGGGGTTTTGAGCAAGATTGCGAGATGGTACTGGTTGCTGTAGGTGTTAAGCCAAATACGCGCTTGGGGGTGGAGGCAGGCCTCAAAACTGGAGCGAAAGGTGCGTTGCTAGTCAATCGACGAATGGAAACGGCGATCCCAGACATCTATGCGGCAGGTGACTGCGTGGAAACCTGGCACCGCCTGCTCCATCGGTACACGTATCTTCCTCTTGGCACTACAGCGCACAAACAAGGCAGATGTGCCGGAGAGAACGCAGTCGGCGGCAACCGTGAGTTCGCTGGCTCGATGGGCACACAGGTGGTAAAGATCTTCGATTTGGTCATCGCCCGAACTGGGCTTCGCCAAGATGAAGCTGTGCGTGAGGGATATGCTGCTTACACAATCGAGAGTAAAAGCTTTGACCACAAGGCATATTATCCCGGCGCGAGACAACTGCGCATTCGAGTGACCGGCGACACTCAAACGGGGCGTTTGCTCGGGGCTCAAATCCTCGGATCGTGGGGAACAGAGATTTCAAAACGAGTTGACATCTTCGCAACCGCACTCTTCTCAGACATGAGAGTTGAGGGGCTGGGCGACCTCGACCTGAGTTATACCCCACCACTCAGCAGTCCCTGGGACCCGGTCCAGATAGCCGCCCAGCATTGGGCAGTTGCCGCAGGCTCAGAAAAGATGGAGGCACTATGCGGAAAGTAATCTTCGCGTGCGTACACAACGCTGGACGTTCGCAGATGTCAGCGGCTTTCTTCAACCAGTTCGCTGATCCCAAACTTGCGCGTGCCATTTCCGCCGGGACTCAGCCCGCCGAGCGCGTTCATCCCGTTGTTGTCGAAGCAATGCTTGAAGTGGGGATTGACCTCAGGGCTGCTAAACCGACAAAGCTTACCGCGGAGCTGGCACAAGACGCCGACATGCTCATTACGATGGGCTGCGGAGATGATTGTCCCTATTTGCCAGGTCTGCAGCCGCGACGACTGGCCACTGCCAGATCCCAAGGATCAAGGAATTGATTCGGTCCGCCGGACTCGGGAAGAAATTCGAGAACGGGTTTTTGAATTGTTATCGCGAGAGCACTTCGGCAGAGAACGCGCGATGGGGGAGCGAGAGGTCCCAAGTTCGACTTGACCTGCAGCAGGGCGGCGGGCTGTGAGGGTGCGTCGGGGGAACTACCGGCCAGGAACTCGGGACGGAGGGCGGCTGAGATCTCGAAGGGTCCTGGGCTGCGAAGGGCCGGTCTGCCAGGGCCACGCTTGCTGAGATGCAACAGGAATATGCGCGCTGATTGGCTACTTTTTCTTGGGAATCTTTGGATAGAGCAGAGCAATCTGAAATTTAAAACTCCACGGTGAACCACCCGGCGGATGGATTGCGTTCCCGTAAAATTGCACGGTCCAGTTAATTGGCTGAAATCCCAGCCGTCTGATTTGGCCTACCCCTCCGCCGAACGGCTTCAGGGGGGACGGGGCAAAGAAACATTTCGGGGTTGATAAGCTACAGCAGTTATGTGCGGTCCGTCGAGTACGCGGGGATGCTGGGCGAGATGGTATTGCTGATGGGGGACGAGCGGGTAGTACTGAAGGGTGTTTCTCCAATGGCTGGAAAGGAAGTCCGGCGGAGGTTTACGGATGTGTGGAAGATGGAGGGTGGTCATTGGGTGTTGACTGCTCGGCAGGCAACGATTGTTGCGCCTTGAGGGATGACTATAACCCCGTTTCACGGGAAGTTCGGCCCCAACAGTGCTCCCAAGCGCGATTCGTGAAGCAGCCCTCAGCGCCGGACCGGTGTTTCGCGACCGCCACATGCCTTAGTTCATGCTGTTGCGCTGGTTGACGAGAGCCTGGTCATAGCGGTCTACGCGGATGATGCCGACCCGCGGAAACTCAAGATCGATGATGGTGTAGACGGTCAGAGTGAGTGCAGCGGCAAAGACCAAGGTGTGCAGCCATGGCCTCTTGTCGGTGTCGCCCATTCCGAATCCGGCGATCAGTGAGCTGGCCAAGGCGAGCAGTACCAACGTCACATACATCGGCATGGGGGGATGCGTTTGCAACGCGACCAAGCGCGTTGTGGTGATGTCGATCATCTCATTGAGAGAACCTACGATGAGCGTCAGAACAGCAGGCGAAGATGCCTGTTTAGCGGCCCCTAAAGATTCTGACCAGATTTTCGTCTGCAGTTTCTCTGAACGGCTCGGTTCGTCCAAAGCTTTCGCCCGGTCGATGCCCAGGTCTTTGTAGAAGGCTAAACGCGCGTCCAGATAGGCGCGAAAGTCATCGCGTATCTGAGGCTGGGTTGCCTCCGGCAATAAGTCAAGGCGCAACCATGCCGTGCCGATGGCGTTGGTTTCCTGAACGATGAGTTCGCGGCGCGCGTCAAAACGAGAAACGGCACCGGAAAACGAGAAGCCGAGAAGCAAGGCCATGAGACCGAAGACAGCGCCATCGATCACGCCGAGCCCGGAGCTCCACTTTTCATCACGTCTACGCAGCCGGATGCGGCGGCCAAACTCGATGCAGGCCATCAACAAGCCAACGAGAAACAATGCGGTGAGTAAGAAGATAGGCATACTTGGCAGCTCTGGATACGAGGCAGCTTCCCCTTGACGAATATCGAGATTCAAGCTGATGTTGAGCCGGAAGGCGGGGACGGTTCATGCGGGATACGCGAAACCGCGATTATTTCCTCATGGCAGCGCCTGCCGTCCAGCATCGACGTCAACCTGAGGCGCGTGCCGCGTGCAAGACTCGGGTGAATAGGTATCATGTCATCTCATTTCTTTTGGCAGGTTCAAAGCAGACAGAGGCGATCCTGCTCACAGCCGAATTTATGAGCATTGCGGTGCTCCGTCTACTGACAGAAATGCCAGTCCCCGCCGGGAAAATAGTCAGATGCTTGCGGTGATCGCTCAGGCGCCCAGGGGCAATCCAGAAATGATTTCCTTGGAGTGCTTGCAAAGCCGGGACGCGCAGGCGTTGGCGGCTGGCTAGTCGTGTGTGCCAACGAATGCCGTATGCATTGCGTGCAGCTTGCTCTCATCCTCCGTGCTTAAATTGCGGGGCCCCAGTTCGATATCGACGCGCTCGACTGTCCCAGTGAACGGAAAGGGCGGTTGATAGGTATTACTCACAGGCGAACCAGTGTCCGATCCCAAACCGAATGTGTCGATGCCGAAGCGGCCGGGAACCGTATGGGCAATCCGGGCTCGCCCTACTTCTTTGCCGTTGATTCCGATGACCGCCTCGCCCCCTTTACCCAGCCCACCGCCATCGTAGGCGAACTCCATCATGACGGTGGACTTGCCGGCCGGAACGGGAATGTTCGAGACGAGGTTCGTGCGCTCTCGCTCGAACCAGTTGTAATGGTAGACGAGCTTGCCGTTCTGAACGTACAGCGCAAATCCAGCCGATATGCCTCCCTCCGCCAAAATCACTCCTTCGCCTCCGGCGGGCATGTCGATCTGCGCGGTAATTCTGTGGGAGACGTTCTTTGTATTAGGCGCCGCAGTCTCGGCCAACCGGGAAACACCGCCGTAATACGTGAATTTGGTGCGCTTAGGATCCGAGCCCCCAGGCGACGGTTTCGGCACAAAAGCCCGGCCGATTCCACGATCATCGAACGGGTAAACGTGGTTCTTCTCGCACTCCTCATCGAAGATCGCTTTCAGCTCGGCAAGCTTGTCCGGAAATTTGGCCGCCAAGTCGTTGCCTTCGCTGAAATCCTCGTCGAGGTTATATAGCTCCCACTTGTCTTTCTCCCAATGGCCCGGGGCCAGGTCCTGACGCCATGGCAGTGTATGCTGCGCACAGGCGATCCAACCCTTGTCATAGATGGCCCTATTGGTGAATATCTCGAAATATTGGCGTTCGCGCACAGGCCGAGCCTTGGCGTCGTCAAAGGTCGAAGCGATGGAGACGCCATCCATCGGTTTTTGATCGACACCGTTGACACTTTCCGGGGCCGGGATGTGGGCGACCTCTAAGATCGTGGACGCGACGTCGATGAGGTGCGCGAACTGGTGGCGCACTCCACCCGCGTCCTTGATCCTCGTGGGCCATGAGACCACCATTGGGTTCCGTGTCCCGCCCAGGTGAGAGGCCACCTGTTTCACCCACTGGAAGGGAGCGTTGCCAGCCCACGCCCAGCCGACCGGATAGTGCGGCTCGGTGTGCGGCCCGCCAATGTCAGCGAGGATCTTCAGGTTGTCTGCCAGGGAAGACGGGATGCCGTTAAGATTCATCACCTCGTTAGCCGTTCCCGAAAAGCCGCCCTCGGAACTCGCGCCGTTATCGCCTACGATGTAGAAGATGAGTGTGTTGTCGGCGTCCGGAAGGGCCTCGACGGCGTCGAGCAGACGACCGCACTCGTTATCCGCGAAGGCGAGATAACCAGCGAAGTTTTCCATAAACGCCGCAAACAACGTTCGTTCCTCGCCGGACAGCGAATCCCACGGCTTGACCCAATCCGGACGGGGTGTCAGAACCGTGTCAGGCGGGATGACTCCCAATTCGAGCTGCCGCTTATAGGTAGCATCGCGCACGACGTCCCAGCCGGCATCGAACATTCCTTTGAATTTCTCCCGCCAGTCGCGCGGCGAATGGTGCGGGGCGTGGGCTGTTCCGGGAGCGAAGTAAAGGAAGACGGGCTTTTCCGGAGCGACTGATTTGTTATAGCGCAGCCAGTGAATCGCCTTCTCAGTCATATCTGTCATGAAGTGATAGCCCTCTTCGGGAGTCTTGTCCGGCTCTACCGCGGTGGTATTTTCGAATAGCACCGGATAGTACTGGTTGGTCTCGCCGCCGATAAAGCCATAGAAGTAGTCGAATCCCAATCCTGTCGGCCAGCGGTCGAATGGGCCTGCGACGCTGCTCTCCCAGTCGGGCGCGTTGTGATCCTTGCCGAACCACGAAGTACTGTATCCGTTGCCTCTCAGGACCTCGCCGATGGTTGCGTAGTTTTTCGGGATCATGCAGTTGTAACTTGGGAAGCCGGTGGCCCACTCAACCAGAAAGCCCGAACCGCAATTGTGATGGTTGCGCCCGGTGAGCAACGCCGCGCGCGAAGGGCCACAGATCGCGGTGGTGTGGAAGCGGTTGAGCGCAGGCCACGCGCGGCGAGCTTGTCGAGCGCGGGTGTCGGCACTGGGCCGCCGAAGGTGCTGACCTGGCCGAAGCCAACATCGTCCAGGAGGATGACGACAACGTTTGGAGCACCCGCAGGCGGCGCTGGAACCCTGGGCCAGTCCATTTCGGACTCAAGATAGGTCTTGCCGACCTTGCCGCGAAAAGGCAGTTCCGGCAGAGGGAGCTTCGAGCGGTCACGGTCTGTTCGATGTTTGGTTCTCGGTTGCCATGGTGTCATCTCCCTGTATGTGTGAGGATTCTCAGCGACGCATTGGTGCGGGCCCATCCAGCGTCAGTGCAGCGGTGCTTGCGCTAGGAACGCGTTCGTCAAACTCGTTTTCTCGACGCCCGGGGCCTTCCATCGGCCATCGAGCGCGTCCTGCTTCGGCCAGACACAACGGCAGCAGCATGTAGAAGGCGCCGTTCGGTGCGGGCAGCCAGTTCGCCTCCTTGCCCTCGCCGGGTGAATCCTTCTGGATGTAGAGCGTCAGCGATCCGTCCGCATTCTTCGCAAAGCTCGGAAGCATCGGAGAGTTGAGCAGGTAGCGATTGATCGGGTTGTCGACCAGCAGTTTGCGTCTTGCCGTCGTACATCGTGAGCGACCAGAACGCGTTCACCGGTGGCAGTTGCCCGGCCGGGAAGGTTAAGGTGTACTTCCCGGTCGATCCGTCGAGCGGCCCGCCTGTGCTGTCCGTGTGGGTGACGGGGTAAAGGGCCGGGCCGGCATCGTTGGCGTAGAGTTCCCGGCCAGCGCCACGCCCGCCCGCAGCAGCCAGCCGCCATTGTAGTAGGCGCGGCTTCCGCTGTTCAGGCCAGTTCTCCAACCGTTGACGGAGGTGCCAAGGGTGACGCCTTCTGCTCGATCTTAGCCATCCCGCTCTTGATTCCTTGCACTACTTCGCCCGCCAGTCCGGGAGCGAGTTTGGTGAAGTTGAATGGTTCGCCTGCTTCGACGCCGATCGTCGCAAACTCCGCCCGCAGCGCAGTCTCCACGGCCGGCGACGGGCAGAGGCTCAGCATAAAGTTCACGAAGGCGAACGGGTCCGCCTTTGCGAGGTCCTTGGTGACTGGTGGGAAGTCGATGGCTGGGGACCCAGGAGGTGCGGGCTGACCGAGGAACTGCGAGTGCGTCTGGACCTTGTAACCGGCCTGGATCTTTCTCACGTTGTCAATATCAGCAGGGCCAAAGAGCTGCGTACGAAACGCGGCTGCGGAGTAACAGGGTTTCGCACTGGAACACCTTCTTGATGCCAGGCGGTGTTGGGCCGCTCCCGCCCGGCCCCGCGACCATGAAGGAACCAGCCTCGTTGCCCTTAGTGCGGCCGCCCGACATACGCATAATTATGCGTATAGAGGTCGACGATCTGCACTGTGTAGTAGCGGCCCGTTTCGACCTCCGGTACGGAGAGCACCACGGGCTCAGCGCGAAGG
>CAWDLQ010000002.1:0-212283 GCA_963803095.1 uncultured Acidobacteriaceae bacterium
CCTTCCATGTCTTTTGTCAATGGTTAGGCGCAGGGGCTTTCGCCCCCTGCATCCAATGCAGGCGTAGTTTTTCCTCGCGTTCCTATGAAATCGGGAACCGGGCAACAATTAGCGACAGTCGCTCAAACTTCCATACGCGGATTGATTACCGCACGAACGTGTGTCGTCGCAGGTTTGCCTCGGACTTAGCGCGGGCATCGGAAGAACTCCGGCCCAAGGGGCTCTCGAGGATCACCATGACCGGTTGCCCGGTTCCCAATTCCATAGGAAAAATCATGTTCTGGTTCTGCAATTTGTATACTTCTCCCATGCTCTTGCTGCTTTTCCACGGAGGATGGGACACAATTGCTCTCGCCCTGCTTTACTGGGCTGTCATCATCGGCCTCCCACTATTGGTGATATTCATCGTTGTGAGGGCGGTTGTCCGGCGCGTCAGAAGGCATCCGTAACTCGCCGTCTCTCGACACCTATTAGGCCAGGTTGCTTCTGATCTCCTGACCGATGGCCCATATGAAGCCGGCAAGCTCTCTCGCGATCGCAGCGACGACAACAGTTGGCTTTTTGCCTCTGGCAAGCATAGAACGATATCGGGTACACAGCCTGGTCTGTGCCTTCCAAGCGATATCGCGGACGTTCTTGGGAAGGCGTACTAGGATCTCGGCCTTTTCCTTCGCAACGCGGGCCGGATACTGATAGCTCCATGCTGCTTCAATCAGCATCCGCCGAGCCTCACGGTTGCCAGTCTTGGTGATGCCGCCACGACGGATCGTCCCGCCGCTGGAGTGCTCAGAAGGAACGAGACCGAGATAACCCATCAACAGGCGCGGGGACTCGAAGCGGCTGAGGTCGCCAGTAGAAGCGATGAAAGTAGCTGCGGAGATCATGTCGATGCCGCGCAGTCCCCGCAACGCCTCCACAAGCGGTCCGAGGGACCAGCTTCCGACCATCGCAGAGATCCTCTCGATCAGGGCATCTCTTCTCTGTTGCGCGGTCCACACCGTCTCCAGGTAGTCCTGGAAGACGATGCCATGGGCATGCTCCTGGAAGGTCTGCCCTGCAAGCCAGCAGCGATGGCGCTGCGTCCAGTGCTTCCCGGTCGGGTAGCTGCGCCCATGCCGAAGCAGGAAGGCGAGCAACTGCTGGCGCGCCCGCATCAGGTGCATCGATGCATCCACTCTGGCTCTGACCAGATCGCGAAGCGCCTCGTGAGTAGTGTCTGGAACCCAGACTGGCGTCAGGTCCCCGGAGCGGTGCAGGATGGCCAGCTTCTCTGAATCGCGCCGGTCGGTCTTGATCCGTTCCCCTGGTTTGCGCGGGATCATCGACGGCGCGGCCACCGTGCACTTGTGTCCAAGTCGCGTCAACTGGCGGTGAATACCATATCCACAACCGCTAGCTTCATAGCAGAAGTCGAGCTCACCATGCCTCGTGAGCTGCTTCGCCATCTTGTGTACAGCTTCCGGCGTGTTCGGGATCACACCGATGTACCGCACAGGCCCGCTCCGGCCGTCTTCTGCAACGCTGATGGAAATGGTCTCCTTATGGACGTCCATGCCGACGAATGATCTGATGGTCTGCTTCATGCCTTCCCTCCTGTGAACAGGAGAACCGATGCAAGCGGTTCTAGAAAAGACATACAGACTTTGCGGGGATGTGGGAGTGCTCGAAAGGCTCCGGCTCTGGTCTGGGCGCTTCATGCCGAAAACCCTCTGCGCGCTGCGGCGATAAGCTCACTGGAGAAACCGGTCAGGAGGCTACGAATTCGCCTTTGCGTAATTGACATGAGCTGGGGTCGTCGCGAGCTGGCGCCCCACCTTGTCACGGGAGCCGCAATGGCCCGTTCTGCGGCCAAGACTTCCTCGAAGCGTCGGAAGTAGACGGCCCACAACTCAGCCATGTAGGAGGGGTTTACGCAGGCGTCAGCCAGCTTGATCGCTAGCTCGCGATTGTCTTGAGGGGAATAGCGTGTACTGCTACTTTGAGTGGTAGCCATGTTGCCTCCTAGTAAGGCGACTTTGGTCAGCGCTCCGGGGGTGCTCGAACACCTTCGGGGCGCGCATCTTTTCTGACACGAGTCAGCATGCGCGGAGGGCATGGACCCGTCAGCTGGGGCAACTATGGGGGCAACTCGACGACCTAGATGTCGTCGGCGAATTGATACTTAATGGGTTACGGCTTTATTTCGGTTGCCGCCTCGCCCACCACTGACTTCCTATATCCAGGATCGAGCGTAAGAGTCAGGCCACATCTGCTATGACCAACCCCGCAGAAAGACCGCTCCCGCATATGGAATTGATCCCTGCCACGGTGGAACAAGAGCAGACCCTTGCCAACCTGCTACAGCTTTACGCACACGATTTCAGCGAATTCCACCCTCTGAAGATCGGGGCTGACGGCAGGTTCGGCTACGCGCCCCTTCCGCTCTATTGGAGTGAACCTGACCGATATCCTTTTCTTGTCAGAATGGATGACAAGTTGGTAGGTTTCGTTTTGGTAAAGCGAGGGTCAGAAATCTCCGGCAACCATACTGTCTGGGACATCGCGGAGTTTTTTGTTCTTCGCGGATGCCGGAGGCGCGGAATCGGGACTCAAATGGCACACCAAGTTTGGCGGCGATTCCCGGGTCCGTGGGAGGTTCGCGTGATGCAGTCGAATTCCGCGGCAAGCCATTTTTGGGCGCAAGCTATCTCGCTGTTTACCGGCGAGCCGGTCGCTCCTGTCTATACGCAGAAGGCGGGTGAGCGGTGGGCGCTCTACAGATTTGAATCTAAAGTTTCCGCCGCCCGGACAGGCGGGTAAGTCGGTCTCTGCCCGCTACTGTCTGCTCAGGAAGACGAATTTGGCTGCGGCAACCTACGGATAGGATGGCCGGTCGGCAGCGGTTCTGTATCATGGCGCCCCCTGAAAGACGTCGAGGGAAGCAGTAAGCTGCTTCCCTCGACAACCAGGCAGACCATTGAAGGCAGGCCCGTAACGCGTACTTTATTTCGAGGCTCTATCGGCGCGAGCTCTCCGGAACATCTCGTTCACTGTTGCCTCGAAGTGGTGTGCCGAAGGGGGAGTGGGAACCGCGCCACTCAGAATGGTCCGGTAGGGGATGTCTTTACCGTAATATGCGGTCGTATCGGCCGTGTTCTGATGGACTTCATCTCCGTTCAGATCGACACCCGCGAATAAGCCCTTGGCGCGCGAGTAGGTGAGAAATTCTGCATTCAAGAGTTCAGTCGTGGAAGCTTGCGAGTCACGGCCTACCGGGCCGGCCGCCGCCGAGGCATCACCGCCGAGCTTCACCTTGTCCTTCAGCAAATCGTCGAGGCTTTTGCTGTTGAGTCCGACCAGGACGAGGTCAGTGGCCTGGCCACCTGCCTGGAATCCAAAACTGGCTCCAGTCAACTGGATGAATACGGGTGCGCTCCATCCCGTGCGTGTACGGCAAGTGGCCACGCCCTGGCCGTATTCCCCGCCTACGATGAAAGCTCCTTTTTTGAGGCTTGGGATAACCGCTACGCAATGGGCTTTAGCAGCGATATCCAGGGGAACACCCTTGTCTGGAGTCGCCATCAGTTCGTGCAAGACGTCATGTGCGGCGTCTATGCGTGCATCTAGTTTCGATACGTCCGCCCCATACGCGGCGGTGGCACAGGTAAGACCGATGCCAACCAGCGAAGCAGCCATAATGCTTTTCATCAGGTATTCTCAACTTTCGTGGAGAGGCTCTATAAGTCACCTAAGCCTCTGCTGATTAGCTTGGATGCAACTTTTGTTTCAGGGCCTACTTGATTTTGCTTTTAATTAGTAGCGACCGCATACAAGCTAAATCGGGGTGCGTTTGAGCAGGTAATCGAGACCGCACACGCGATACCAGCGGTAGCCATAGGGCTCGAGCAGAATACGATGCTTGTCGCCGTCGATTGGTTGACTGTGGTCGTTCGAAAGAAGATTGACCAGGGTACAAGCTTCTCCTTGGTCTGGGGTAACTGAGAAACTCACCTCTCGCGGCACAGGACTGAAATTGTGGATACAAATCACTCCATTGTTGCGCCACTCATAGCGCATGATGAGCACTTCCGTGACCTGCGCAGAGATAAAGGAAAAATCGCCCCAGCCAATCTCGGGCACTTCTTTACGCATACGGATGATGCGCTCCATCCAGTTGAGCAACGAATCGGGATCCCGACGCTGCGCGGCTGCGTTAATATGCTCAAAACCATACGGGCCGCTGCTGATGACCGGCGTGATCGGCTTGTCGCTCTTGGTGAAGCCGGCATTGGGCTCGGTAGACCACTGCATGGGCGTGCGGGCACAGTTGCGCTCCGGCAGCTTGAGATTGTCGCCCATCCCGATCTCGTCGCCGTAGCGAATCACGGGAGTGCCGGGCAACGTCATCATGAGACTGTAAGCGAGTTCCAAACGCCGGCGGTCACCTTCCAGCATAGGCGCCAGGCGGCGTCGAATACCGCGATCGTATAGCTGCATATCGGGGTCGGGCCCGAACGCCGCGAACACGGCGTTGCGCTGCTTCTCTTCCAGGCGGCCGAGATCGAGCTCGTCATGGTTACGAAGAAACTGCCCCCACTGTGCGGTCGCAGGCCGCCGCTTGGTCGACTGCATGGCCCTCTTGAGCGGACGGCTATCGGAGGTGGCCATGGCCAGAAAGAGATGTTGATTCACATCGAAGTTGAACATCATCTGCACCCGCTCGCCGGCGCTGCCGAAGTAGTGCATATCGGTGTCCGGCAGCACGTTGGCTTCGGCAAGAATGATTGCATCGCCTTTTCGCCAGCCTAAAAACTGACTAAAGGTTCGCAGCATTTCGTAATCCTCCAGCGGTTTGGCGACCTTGGCCCCCTTGGAGGAAATCACAAACGGAACCGCATCCATGCGGAAGCCCGAAACGCCAAGCTGCAACCAGAATCCCATAATTTTGAGAATCTCCGCCTGCACTTCGGGATTGGCGGTGTTGAGGTCCGGTTGGAAATCATAGAAGCGATGGAAGTAGTACGCTTTGGCGGCTTCGTCATAGCTCCACGTGGTTTTCTGGACTCCGGGAAATACAACGCCTGAAGCGGCGTTCTTGGGTTTCTTCTTCGACCACACATACCAGTCGCGATACTTCGATTCCGGATCGCGGCGCGCTTCCTGAAACCAGGGATGCTGATCCGATGTATGGTTCACCACCAGATCGATAAGCACGCGCAGCCCACGCTGCCTGCAGCCCTGGGTAAACTCCACGAAGTCTCCCAGGGTGCCGTAGCGAGGGTTTACCCCGTAGTAATCTGCAACGTCATAACCGTCGTCTCTGCCCGGGGAGGGCTGAAAGGGCATCAGCCAGACAGCCGTCACACCCAGTCCCTGCAGGTAATCCAGGCGACTCATGAGTCCGCGTAAATCGCCTATACCGTCGCCGTCGGAATCCAGGTAGGTCCCGATCGATAGGCAGTAAATGACCGCGTTCTTGTACCAAAGGTCGTTGATCATGCCGGTTATTTCCCAGAGGGGATGGTTCGAAGGATGGTTCGACATCCTGCAGCGGTTCGATGCGTGCCGTGGCCGAAAGGCTGTGCCCCGGTTTTTTGCCTTTCTCCGTAGGTCCCAGTTCTGCGTGTTGGCTTGGGAGCAGCTAAGTCCTTTGTTTGACGAAGATGCTCAAATTTTTGGTATTTGCCGCCCCCTCACGTTGAGCATGTTACCGGGTTTGCCCTCGCTTTTCGGTGCAAAAATGTGCGCACTAAGCGCACTAAGTCTTTGAGATGGGTTGGAGCGCCATGTCTGGCTGATCTTTTCCACTCCGTAAGGCAGAGCGGCATTGCGCACTCGCAGCGGGAGATTGTCCGGCGAAAAATGCGCGGAGATAAGACAAATTGTGGTCACGTACAAATAGATCCCTTTTGTGCACGTTTAGAGTTAAACAAAATGGTGCGCCCGCACAAATACCTGCCGAGATCTGCAGTCTGCTCATTTCCGCCCTGACGGGTTGGCCCTGCAAAAGCGGCGGCTTAGCTGGATCCGTTCGCGAGATCCACGAGTTTGCAGCGGGGCGTACCAGGCTGCGGAAAACGTCCTGGAGGGGGTGAGGGTTGTTCCCTCAGCGGCTATTGAATGCTGCAAAGGTAATGTCCTCCTCGCAGGTTGAGCTGCCGAACGCTGCCCGAAGCCGAAATTGAGAGGAAATAGCGCCGCAGGGGCTATTATAAAGCCCTCGTACTACTGGCCCTTTCGGCACGACTGAAGTCGTGCCCTGATACAAAGCACTTTTCGAAATTGGCTCGAAACAGACTGACCCGGACATTAGTTTTGCAGTCATCAATAAAGCCGCACCCTGTTCTCAATAGTTTACGTACGACCTGAAGGCCGTACCCTTCAAAAACAGCACCGAGTTGACATACCTATACACCGAGGTATAGTTGTTTAGGGGTAGGCTAGTATGGCTAAGAACGATCTACAGGGAACTTTGCACTTGCTGGTTCTCAAAACTCTCTCCCAAATGGGGACACTGCACGGCTATGGAATCGTCCTCCATATTCAGAGAGAGTCTGACGAACTACTTCGGGTCGAGGAAGGTTCGCTATATCCGGCGTTGCACCGTATGGAACAGAACGGATGGCTGCGTGCAGAATGGGCGCTTACGGAGACGAACCGAAAGGCAAAGTATTACAAGCTGACTGCTGCCGGACGCAAGCAGTTGGTGGAGGCAGAGAAAGATTTTGAGCAGCTTGTAAAAGGCGTCCGCGCCGTGTTGCGCTACGCATGAGGTAATATCCATGTCCCTCTTTCGCCGGATCAAGGCTCTTGGGTCGCGGTCGAAGATTGAGCGCGAAATTGCCGACGAACTCAATTCGCACATTGAGTTGCGGATCGCGGACGATATCGCCGCCGGCATCTCTCCCGAGCAGGCACGCCGGGATGCGCTGCTTCGCTTTGGAAATCCAACTGTGGTGAAGGAGAACGTAACCGCGGTCGATGCTGCGTTGTCTTTGGGATCCACATGGGCCGATCTCCGATACGCCATCAGAGGGTTCTATAGGAACCCCGGATTTGCGTTTGTTGCAGTGGTCACGTTGGCGTTGTGCACCGGTGCGAATACAGCGATCTTCCAACTGATCGACGCCGTAAGGCTGCGCAGCCTGCCCATTCATCATCCGCAGGAGCTGACGGAGTTGCGGATTGCGGGAGGTAATCATGACATAGGCATTAACAGCGGCCCATCCGATCTGACGGGACCGATCTGGCAGGAACTACGGAAGCACCATGAACCGTTGTCCGGCATCTTCGCATGGCGAAAACATCCAGCCCTGGCCGGGCTGCCCGGCTTTCGGGCTCAAGTGAGAACAATCCAGGTGAGCGGTGAATTTTTCTCTGTATTGGGAATCAATCCGCAACAAGGGCGTCTCATCTTGCCGGAGGATGAAGCGTCGTCCTGCACCATGCTTCGAGCTGTTGTCAGCTATGCGTACTGGAAGGGACAGATGGGAGGCCGCGACCTCACTCCAGCCAGCCAGCTTGTCATCAACGGCCAGCCGGTGCAGGTGATTGGTGTAACTCCCGCTGAATTTTCTGGCCTGTCTGTGGGCGATACCTTCGATCTTGCATTGCCGCTATGTGAGCCTCTGGATGCAAGGAGAGATCTCTTCGATCTTTCCGTGATGGGGCGTTTGCAACCAGGTTGGACCTTGAAGCGAGCGTCTGCGTATTTTGACGCGCTTAGTTTGGGCATCTTCGATGTGACTGCGCCTACGGGATATACTTCCGGCACAGTCGAGACATTCAAGCAATTCCGGCTGGGCGCCTACCCAGCTTCGGGAGGGGTAAGCCAATTGCGCGAGAAGTACGATAAGTCGCTGGGGCTACTGCTCGCCATCAGCGGTTTGGTTCTGCTGATTGGGTGCGTGAATCTGGCCAATCTCCTGTTGGCCCGCGCCAACACCCGAAAACGGCAGATCGCTGTGCGACTGGCGTTAGGCGCCCCCCGCGGCCGGATCGTTCAGCAATTGCTGATCGAGAATGGCCTCCTGGCAGTCTTCGGCGCAGCGTCGGGAATCTTTCTGGCCCGAGCGTTTAGCCGGGTTCTGGTGTCGTCGCTATCAACTCAGGACGCGCCGGTCGATCTTTCTCTGGCCACGGATTGGCGCGTGCTCTTATTCGCCATGATGCTGGCTGCCGTGACATGCGCTATCTTCGGTACCCTGCCAACGCTGCAGGCAACAAAAGCCGATCCATTGACCTCAATGAAGACCAGTGGCCGCGGGCTGATCGGAAGTTCCGAGGGTTTTTTCGCGCAGCGCTTAGCGGCCGTGGTTCAAATTTCGCTCTCATTGGTTCTGTTAGTCTCGGCGCTGCTGTTTGTCCGCAGCTTTCGCAACCTGGTGACGTTCGATCCTGGAATGCGCGAAAGCGGAATTACCTATGCGTGGATTGGCTTCGACGCCTCCCATATCAATCCGGAGCACTATGCAGAGTTCAAGGAGCGGTTATTGCAAGAAGTGAGCTCAGTGCCCGGGGTAAAAGACGCGGCCACAACTACCTTGACGCCTCTTGTTGGCGGCAGCTGGGAGCACGGAGTTGAGGTCGGCAAGACTCGCGGCAACTCGAAGTTCACGTGGATAAGCCCCACTTACTTTCAGACCATGGGTATCCCCCTGGTCAAGGGCCGTAGCTTTAACGAGAGTGACACGGCAGATTCACCTCATGTTGTGATCGTGAATCAGACCTTCAGCCGGCAGTTTCTGAATGGCGCCGATCCACTCGGTCAAACACTTCGGACGATGCCTGAGCCAAACTATCCCGCCACGGTTTTTCAGATTGTCGGCGTTATTCCGGATACACAATATAACGACATACGTGAAGCGATACCGCCTATGGCCTTTGCGCCAGCATCACAGTACCCGGTGAATGCGCGGGGTCCATGGACAATGATGATGATTCGCTCCAACTCACCGGCTGCAGTGGGTACGGCCATCAAGCGGGCAATGGCCAGGAATCATCCGGAAATCATGACGCAGTTCTGGGATTTTCAGCAACAGATTCGCGATCGACTGGTGCGCGAACGTCTGATGGCTTTGCTGGCGTCGATCTTCGGAGCGCTGGCAGCGGTATTGGCCGCCACAGGCCTCTACGGCCTGTTGGCCTATATGGTGGCGTCGCGTCGAAATGAGATTGGTATTCGCATTGCGTTGGGTGCGAGCCGCCGTCGAGTCATCGGGTTGGTGATGCGGGATGCGGGATGGATGCTGGTGGTAGGCATCCCTCTAGGCACAGGCCTATCGCTGCTTGCTGGGCGTGCGGCGAATTCCATGCTGTTTGAGCTAAAGCCGTACGATCCAATGACATTCATTTTTGCCGCCGGGTTGATGGTTGCGATTGCGGCTCTCGCCAGCTTCGTGCCTGCACGCCGAGCCGCTGCGCTCGATGCGATGCAAGCACTTCGCGAAGATTGAGGTTCTTTGTACAGGCGGAATTGTTGGGCAGCTGTAGGCTGTCACCCCACTCCTGGTCTGACGCAACGGTGGTTGTTCCGTCCCTCCAACCCCTCGTCCCATCGACCCCCAAGGTAAAGAACCCCGATCGGCGAAAACAGACTGATTCTGGATCGATACGCCATCTCCGCAATCGTCCAGGCTTCGCGGTGGCGTCAAAGACCACTGGGTCCGAACATAATCCGTATGAGCGAGTACAGATGGTTTTGTCGCGTGCTACTCTGGTTCTCATTCGCGTCAAGGAGTATCTACACTTCCGCTGGTGCGGTCATCTCTGAGCGGCGATTTTTTTACCGATAGCATGTAACCTTTTCCGGGCCGCCGAATCAAAATTGGGAAGGCGAGACCAAATGAAGCTCATCCACCAAATCGTAGCCACAACCATACTCCTTCTGTTCCTTGGGGTGTCGGGTGCGGAATGTTTGGTCCCGAATGTTCGGATGAGCGACGCAGAAAAGATGTGCTGCCAGCAGATGGCAGGTCAGTGTGATATGAGCATGGCGGCTAAGCATCCATGCTGCCTAAACATCACGCAACGGCATGATGATGCAGATCTGAACGATCTATCTCACTTTGCCGCTCCGCTACTGTCCTCGCAGGTAGCGATGCTCGGGTCAGGTCTTCCTCTTGATGTAACCGTACCGCTGTCGATGCTTCCTGATTTGGTCGAACAGCCACCGGATGCCCCTCCAGTCCCTTCCGTTGAAATCCTAAGAATCTGATCAAGCTCTCGTTTTCTTGCGAAGACGCATCCGTGCGTCTTGGTGTCTCCGGCCTGCATCTGGCGTGGAAGAGATACGAGAGTTATGCATTTTGTCCACTGTGCGCACCCCTGACTTAAGGGGACGACAGGGCGACTCTCCCTGCTTCCTCGTCTGGCAACAGACCGCATGTTCCATCAACGGCGCTGAGGGAGAGGCATGCCATGATTGATCGTCTCATCGAATTTTCTCTAAAAAACAAGTTCATCATCGTCATGCTATGGATCGGTATTGCGGGCTGGGGCCTGTGGGCGATGCTGCGTGCTCCCATCGACGCCATTCCAGACCTGAGTGATAACCAGGTGATTGTCTTCACCGATTGGCAGGGCCGCAGCCCGCAGGAGGTTGAGGACCAGATTACCTATCCACTCACTACCAATTTGCAAGGCTTGCCGGGGGTGAAGGTGGTGCGCTCTTCATCGGCTTTCGGCTTCTCGATGATATTCGTCATCTTCAATGATGACGTCGATCTCTATTTCGCACGCACCCGCGTTCTCGAACGGCTAAACCTCGTCACCAAGGAGTTGCCTGCGGGCGTTGTTCCAACGCTCGGACCGGATGCGACGGGTGTGGGGCACGTCTTTTGGTACACGGTGGAAGGTGGCGGCAAGAGTCTGAGGGACCTGCGCTCGCTACAGGACTGGTACGTGCGCTACCAACTCAACTCTGTCCCAGGCGTTGCCGAAGTAGCGAGCGTCGGCGGCACGGTGCAGCAATACCAGATCGATGTCGATCCCAACCGGCTGCGCTCCTACGGCATTCCTCTCAGCATGGTCATGCGCGCTGTGATGGCAAGCAACTCCAATGTGGGCGGCAATGTCATCTCCGAGAATGGCTCGTGGTCCATCGTGCGGGGGCTCGGCCTGATCGAGAACCTAGACGATATTCGCAACATCGTGGTCGGTTCGCATAACGGCACACCCGTCTTCGTGAAGGATCTGGGCGACGTCAAGGTTGGCGACGCATTCCGCACCGCGGCGTTAGTCAAGAACAGCTCCGAGGCGGTTGGCGGCGTGATCGTGGCACGAACAGGCGAAAATACGAAAGAAGTCATCGACCGCGTAAAACAAAAAGTCAAAGAGCTTCAACCAGGTCTGCCTCCCGGCGTCCACATCGTTCCGTTCTATGACCGATCCCAGTTGATTGAGGCTACGGTCGATACACTCCGTCATGCGTTGCTCGAAGAGATCATCCTGGTCACACTCGCGCATGTCATTTTCCTGATGCACTTCCGCAGCATTCTGGTCGTCACCATACCGTTGCCGCTTGCCGTGCTTTGTTCGTTCCTGCTGATGCACTACGCGCATGTGACCTCCAATGTGATGTCGCTTGCCGGCATCGCCATCGCCATTGGAGTGCTGGTGGATGCGGGCATTGTCGTTACCGAAAATGCGTTCCGACATCTGGAGGGTGTCGATACAAACGACCGAGGGCTTGTCTTTGAAACAGTGATGAAGGCCACAAAGCTGGTTGGCCGTCCGACGTTCTTCTCGATGGCGATCATTATCCTTGCCTTTGTCCCTGTGTTCGCGCTGACCGGACAGGAAGGAAAGCTCTTTCATCCGCTCGCGTTTGCGAAGACATTTGCGATGGTGAGCGCGACGGCCATTGCGCTGACGTTGGTGCCCATTCTGTGTGTACTCCTGCTCCGAGGCAAGTTCCACTCAGAGGATCAGAACCCAGTCATGCGCTTCCTGCAGCGGCTCTATCGTCCGGCGCTGTCGTGGGCACTCGATCATCGCGCCATTACGCTAGGCATTGCCGTTGTCTTTCTCGGGGGCGCCGTAGTTCTGGCTTCTGGCATCGGCACTGAGTTCATGCCGCCGCTCAACGAGGGCGACATCATGTTCATGCCCATCGCTGATGCGAGCATCTCGCTCGCGCAGAATATCGATTACGCAAAGCGACAGGACAAAGTGCTGGAGAGCTTTCCTGAGGTCGCCTATGTCGCGGCCAAGATAGCGCGCGCGGAGACCTCGACCGATCCGGCTGGGCTGAACATGACGGAGACCATCGTGCATCTCAAGCCGCGCGATCAATGGCGGCCGGGCATGACGCTTCCGAAGCTCAAGAGCGAGATGGACCGCGCCGTCTCTCTGCCCGGTGTTGCCAACATCTGGACGCAGCCGATTATCAACCGAATCGACATGCTGACGACGGGTATCCGGTCGGAGATTGGCATCAAGCTCTTTGGCGCCGATCTGACACAGCTTGAGGCGAAGGCCCGTGAAATTGCCGACGTTGTAAGGACGGTCAAAGGTGCAAGCGATATCTACCCGGAGCAGGTCACGGGTGGCCTGTACCTGGACATCAAGCCGAACCGCGAAGCAGCTGCGCGCTACGGCATTGATATCGGTGAGATTCAGAACGTCATCGAGACAGCCATCGGTGAAAACAATCTGACCACCACCATTGAAGGACGGCAGCGCTTCCCGGTGCGGGTACGCTACGCACCCGACTTCCGCCGCGATCCGAGAGATATCGCCAATGTGTTTGTAACAGGAGCGAATGGAGCACAGATTCCATTGGGACAGGTTGCGGATATCCATCAGGTGGCTGGTCCTGCCCAGATCAACAGCGAGAATGGCCTGCTGGAAGTTTCCGTTCTGATGAATGCGCGTGGGCGGGATGCCGGCAGTGTCATCGCCGATGCAGACAAGGCCATCCGTGCAAAGGTGAAGATGCCTGCCGGCTACTACTACAACTGGAGCGGGCAGTTTGAAAATGAGGTCCGGGCGAAGAAGCGGCTGCAACTCGTTGTGCCGATCGCTATCGGCATCATCTACATCCTGCTCTACCTGACCTACCACTCTTTCCTTGAAGCGGCGCACGTCCTGCTTGCTGTGCCGTTTGCCCTTACCGGAGGTCTCTACCTGCTCTGGCTGCTGCACTATAACTTCTCGGTCGCCGTCTGGGTCGGGTTCATCGCGCTCTTTGGTACCGCGGTACAAACGACGGTTGTTATGGTGATCTACCTCGAAGAGGCAGTAGAGAGAGCAAAACTCAAGTACGGCGTGCTGACCATCGCGCATCTGCGCGAAGCGGTCATGGAGGGGGCGCTCCTCCGTCTCCGCCCGAAGCTGATGACAGTGTCGACGATCGTCGCCGGCTTGTTGCCGATCTTCTGGAGCACTCGCGTCGGCTCCGAGGTGATCCGTCCGCTGGCGACGCCTGTTCTTGGCGGTATGGTCAGTTCCCTCGCCCATGTACTGATTGTCACGCCGGTCATCTTCCTGTGGTTGCGAGAGCGTGAGCTTCGCCGCAGCCAACCGCACATTGAAGTGTTACAGCCTGCGCCAGCCACACCGGCACTTGCAACCACACTTAAAGGAGAACTTTTATGAAGACTTTCTATGCAATCTTGTTGTCGTCCATCTTTGTTCTGGCTGGATGCAGCGGCGACAAAGTCAATCTTTCCTCGCTCAAACCAGCCGCGACACGAACCGTCGGCAAGCTCACCATCGTGCTCCTGAGCAAGAGCGGTGAGTTGATGCAGGGGCAGAACGAATTCGTCATCCAGTTCAAGGATGACCAGGGCCAGCCCGCCGACGTCGGCGATGTGCAACTCGGCTCCAACATGTCCATGCCAGGCATGAGTCCGATGTCGGGCGAAGCCGAGCTTACGCCCGGCCGGCCAAACAGGAGTCTATAAGGTGACCTCGAACTTCGCAATGAGCGGAGCCTGGCACTTCACTCTCTCCTGGAACGGACCCTACGGTCATGGCCACACATCGTTCAACAACAGTGTGAGGTAAGGAACATGAAACGGATGCTGTTTACTTATCGATTGTGGTTGCTGATGACGTTGCTATTGGCGGGATCTCTATCGCTATCGGGACAGACGGTCCAACCTCCAGACATTCCGTCTCGTCCATCGAGTGATTTTCTCGATCCCAAGCGGGGAGTTACAGAGGATGACCTAGTAATACGGGCCCTTGCTTCCAATCCCACGCTGGCGGCTCAGCGCCAGCAAATTCAGATGGCGAAGGGAGATGTAACCCAAGCCCACTTACACAAGAATCCGTCCCTGATGCTTGGCGGACTCCAGGAAGTGAAGGGCGATGATCACGCCATCAATGTTTCTGGGTCGCTTCCGCTCGAACTCTACGGAAGGCGCGCCCGTCGCACGGAAGTCGCCCAGAATAAGGAAGACGCAACGCAGCAAAGCGTAGCCGATCAGGAGCGCCTGCTCAAAGGCGAGGTACGCACGCGCTTTGGTGAGGCTCTCGCCTCGATACGCAACCTGATGTTCGTCGAACAGCTTCTTCAGGTGAATCGGGAATTCCTGAAGCTCATGGACGACCGGGTTCGGGAAGGAGCCATACCCTCGCTCGATGCAGATGAGACGCGGGTCGAAGTCAACCGCATCGAAACGATGCGCATCGATTACCTGGCAAAGGCGGAGGTTGCCTTACTTGCTCTCAAAGAAGCTGTAGGCATAGACCCAGACGAGTCCATCCGGTTGAAAGGGGTGCTTGAACTCGCGCCACTCGGCTATGACCAGAAGCAACTGTTGCAGTTGGCGACGGATCATCGACCTGATCTGGCCTATCAGCGGGCAAACGAGGGTGTAGCCAACGCCGAACTGCGTTGGGACAAAGCAATGGGAAAGCCCGACGCCAGCATCTTTGGTGGCTATGAAAGGCCGAATTTGGGCTTTTCTGAGCAGGCATTCGACGCCGCGGGAAATCTTACCCCAATCCGCCAGGCCTTCAATCACGTCGTCTTTGGTCTCAACATCGACCTGCCGGTCTTCAATCGGAATCAAGGCGCTGTCGTGGCAGACACTGCGGCTATCCAGGCTGCACGTAGTCAAGTCGCAGCGGTCAACCTGAATCTTCGGCATGAGGTCGCACAAAACCTGGTCCGGTTCAAGGGCGCACAGGCGCGGGTCGCGCTCTACCGAAACGGTGTACGTGACCAGGCAAACCACAACCTCGACGTCGTTCGGCAGACCTATAGCTACGGTCGCACCACCTTGCTCGATGTCATCGCGGAGCAACGCCGTTACATCGATATCGAAACCGGGTACACAGAGATCCTGCTCGACGCGTATGCGGCGCGCATTGCTCTCGAACAAGCAATAGGAACCAACCTGCCATGAAAGGTGAAGACATGCTGAGTACAGACAAGAAGGAGACGACTGCCGCCCCGCGTCGTCGCACGATGTGGATCGGTTTCGGTGTAGTTGTAGTCCTTGCTGCTTCGGTCGGACTCTGGTTCGGAATACGGAATTCCAGCCGACCTAAGCCACGTCAACACGCGCCGATGGCAAGCATGGTCGACATGCCATCTCCTGCAAACGATGACTCGACAGACTCATCCACACAGGACGCAGCCTTGCAGGTAGACCTTGGCCCAGATGATCTGAAGAAGGCACAGATTCAGACCGTCCATGTAGACATGCGGGAGACTGCCAGCACACTTCGTGTTCCTGGAGTCGTCAACCCGGATGAGTACAAAGAGGTGCATGTCACGCCTCTGGTCGGCGGTGTCATAAGGCAGGTTCCTGTGTTACTCGGCGATCACGTGCGACGCGGCCAACCGATGGCGGTAGTCTTCAGCAGCGACCTCGCGGACGCCGAAACAGGGTATCTGGCGATGCTGGCTGAGCTGGAAGCAGATCACAAGAAGCTGGAACGAACGGAGAACCTCCTTAAGCTCGGCGCAGCGAGCCAGCAGGAGGAGGAAGAGGTGGCAGCAAGTCATGCCGCGCACGAGGCGCATGTGCGTGCCGCGCTGGAGAAACTAAGACTGCTCGGCGCGGGTGACCGTCAGATAGCCGCGCTAAAGCAAGCCGAACAGATTGATGCAAACTTGTCCGTGCCAGCGCCGATCAACGGAATCGTGCTGACACGCGCTGCGAATCCTGGTTTGGTTACAAATATGGCGCAGGAGCTGTTTACGGTGGCCGACTTATCGACGGTATGGGTCATGGCAAGCATCAACGAGAAAGATTTCTCAACGGTTCATGTCGGAACAACCGCTGTAGTAACTGCTCCGGCTTATCCTGGCCGCGTATGGAGGGGCCGCGTCGTCTACATCCAACCCCAGATGGACCCCACCACTCGCACGGCGCAGGCTCGAATCGAGGTTGTCAATTCCGACGAGAGTCTGCGGCTCGATATGTACATGGATGTTGCTTTCATGTCCGGGGGGAGTAAAGGTCTTGCGGTTCCCGAATCGGCCGTGCAGGCAATCGGCGAGAAGCAATACGTCTTCCTTCCCGTCAAGGACAGTGACGGCAGCTTCGCTGTGCGACAAGTCAAACTCGGTCCTTCGTCAAACGGCTTCTATCCGGTTCTGGACGGGCTGAAGCTCAATGACGAGGTCGTCAGGGAAGGCAGCTTCATCCTCAAGGCTGAAGCGATACGCCAACACCCTGAGTTGTAGGGCGGTGACGTTATGAACGAGAGCAACGACGTTCGGCAAGACGATTCATCGAGTCCGCCAGAAAAATCATCCCCACCTGGGAAGCATCAACCCATCAAGGCTGATGCTTCTGTTCTGAGCGCGCAGGGAGAGGAATCGAACGCTGACCACGAACCTGAACCTGTTGCTGGAAAACGGGCGAAGGTCAGAGTTGAGTACAAGCATTGGCTCGCGACTCGCTGGATGCACTGGATCAACTTCCCTCTGCTGTTCGTGATGATCTATTCAGGCATTTTGATCTATTGGGCCGATTCGCAGCACGAAGGGCTCAATGCGCATCACGTTTACCGCGTTGGACTCGGAGATTGGACGCTGTTCCGGTTCTTTCCCCGGTGGTTTTATAACGACCTCCATCTCAAATATCAGCTTGCGCAAGGGCTTGCCTACCACTTCGTCTTCATGTGGTTCTTTGCTCTCAATGGGATTGCTTATGTTCTCTATACGTTCCTGTCAGGAGAGTGGCGCAACCTGATTCCAACCCGGCATTCCTGCGTAGGGGCATTTCACGTCGTGTTGCATGATCTGGGACTCAGCAAGCGACCGTTACCGCGGCAGAAATTCAATGATGCGCAGAGGATCGCCTATACCGGCGTTGTTCTGATGGGCATGGGTTCTCTGCTGACCGGACTCGCCATCTACAGGCCAACGCAGCTGCATGTGATCACAACACTGCTCGGAGGCTATGAGATGGCGCGGTGGTTTCATTTCTGGCTGACGCTCTCCTACGTCGCATTTTTCCTGGTGCATGTTGCACAGGTCAACCGGGCCGGATGGAACAATTTTCGTGCGATGCTCATCGGCTATCAGGTTGTGCCTGTCGAGTCGGTCAAAAAGGAGGAGATCTCCAATGGACAAGATGCCCTTGGACATTGAATCTGGTGAGATTCAACGCCGTACTCGTCGCAGTCTCCTGATCGCTGGGGCCGCAACCGCCATAGGCGGGGGGCTTTGGCGATGGCTCAATAGCTGGTCCCGAATCGACGGCCTCAATGCCCCTTTCCGAAAGATTCTGGACTTTAACGGCGCCATCGCGCGTGGGCTCTTTCGAGAGGGAGCGCGTGCGCCGGAGTATGAGCGCTCGAAGGCGGTGCGCTCCTTCCGTCGCAACGGCGACATCGGACTCGCCGATCTGAAGATCAAGGACTGGAGGCTTCAGCTGGTCGGCATTGGAGACGTGACTTCCTACTCTCAGTACAGCAAGGACGTCACTTCCTGGATGTACGGAACCAACCCGCCGATCGACGAGCCCGACGAAGCAGATAGCAGCGTGCCCGCGAAGAGACTGGTCATGCACGAAGACGATGCCAAAGGCGCTGCTGTGAGCATGAAACCAATGGAGATGCCGGAGAATGCTCATCAGGGCATACCGGGACTGCTGCTCACAATGGCTGATGTGAGAAAACTCCCACGCATCGAGATGATAACGGAGTTCAAGTGTATCGAGGGATGGAGCGAAATCGTCTACTGGGGTGGAGTGCGCCTGCGTGACTTTCTTGAAGCATTTCCACCACAGATCGAGGATGCAAGCCAGTTCCATCCCTCAGAATTCGTGAACAGCCTTCCCGAGTACATCGCCTTCGAGACGCCGGATGGTCAGTATTACGTTGGTCTCGAACGCCAGGTGGCGCTGCATCCGCAGACATTGCTTGCCTATGAAATGAACGGCCAGCTGCTGACACCGGACCACGGCGCTCCACTTCGCCTGGTAACACCCCTCAAGTACGGCATCAAGCAGATTAAACAGATTGGCCGAATCACCTACACAAACATGAGGCCGCGTGACTATTGGCACGAACAGGGGTATGACTATTACGCGGGCCTATAGTCTCGTCGAGCGTGGGAAGCGGACAACATAATACGAGGGAGTCCCGCTAAAAGCATGGCTCCCTCCTTCCTTTTCCGCATGCGCACAACCGAGAATGAATACCGACGCCGTAAGCGCTGATGATTCGAGTTGTCTCCGATACCAACATTTTCATCTCGGCCCTGATGTTTGGCGGACTGCCCGGCTGATTCCTGGACTTGGCTATCGTCGGATCGTTCCGGCTTGTGACCTCTCCTACTCTTCTCGATGAACTCGATAAGAAGCTCCGCTTCAAGTTCGAAGTAGCTCCTGAAGACGCTGATCTCATACGGCGCGACTGAAAAGGCATCCCTCGTCGTGGAACCGGGCCTGACTCTTACCCATTCTCTTAGGTTAACGCTTATGGGACGCAGTCCTGGGACTGAAGTTTCTACATTTTCGGCACCATATTTGTAGCAGGCGACAGCTTGATCCGTGCCAATACGTGCAATCCATTGTGTAGCCCCGGACTTCAGTCCGGGGGAGCGGGTTTTCAAACCCGCGAGAACGCTCCAGTATATAAATTCAGGGCTTTAGCCCTGGTGGCGGGGCATCCAATTCCATCCCCGGAGACGCCGATGACCAGGCAAACTGCTCCGGTGTCTTGCTCAAGCCCGCTCCCCTGGGAACCATGCACATACGACGAAAAGTCCCGCCCGCATAATGAGATAATCGGTATATGGACGTGCAACTGCAAATTCCGGACGATGTGGCGCGCGTGATCCAGGGCCAACAGCCAGACCTATCGCGCGCAGCCCTTGAAGCGCTGGCGCTGGAAGGATACCGTAGCGAATGCCTGTCTGAAGGGCAGGTGCGCCGCTTGCTGGGTTTCAGGACCAGGATGCAGGTTCATGGCTTCCTGAAGGCTCACAACGTCTATCTGCATTACCCCATCGGTGAACTTGAGAATGATCTTGCTTCGCTCAAGCAGTTCGAAGAGACCCTCACAGAATAGGGCAACGGCTAAGCCGCATGATCGTCGTCGCAGACACGTCGCCCCTCAACTATCTGGTGCTCCTCGGGCATATCGAAATTCTGGCGAAAATATACGCTGAGGTCGTCGTACCGCAAACCGTCCTCGATGAACTTCAGGATAGCGACGCGCCGGCAGAGGTTCGCGCGTGGTTTTCGGCTCGCCCGGCATGGCTGCAGGTCTGCACGCTCGACTTTCGGCAAGACCCCCTCATGGATAGACTGGACCGCGGTGAGCAGGACGCAATTTTGCTGGCGGAATCCGTCAAGGCGCTGAGCGGCTGATTATCGATGACCTGGAGGGCAGACGCGAAGCTGTCCATCGTGGGCTTCCGGTAATTGGAACTCTCGGCCTTCTTGCGGAAGCAGCTCGTCGCAAGCTCCTGGACTTGCCACGGGCACTCGTCGATTTACAAGCGACCAACTTTCATGTCTCCCCCGGCCTGATCGAGGTTTTGCTCGCGAACGATGCCAAAAGACGGGGAGCCCGTTAGTCCGGCAAAAGTTGGGCGAACTCTGGTGAATAGGTGGTGAGTAGGCCGGCGGATTTCACCGCCAGCCTCTCTCAGAACCGTGCGTGAAGCTCTCGCCTCACACGGCTCCCATCAGGCAAACCAACCGTTGGTTGCGAGACGCCAGTGTACGAAAACGGCATCCGGTCTCCGGGCTAGCTGCTCTAGAAAGCGGCCAGCTTGAGTCGGACGCACCGCAAAGCGCTTAAATTTTCGTCGCGCCCAGCGCAGCAGCGTCGAGTTGACGTGCCGGTAGATAGGCTCTAACGCCGAAGGCGTGAAGCGTCCGTAGTACTCGATCCATCCCCGCAGGAGTGGATTGAGACGGCGGGCGATTTCCTCCAGCGTAAGTTGCGTTTGTCGGCGAATTTTCAAGCTCTTGATCGTCGACCGTATGTCCTTCAACGCTGCGGGGCTGACCGCCGGGTTGAATCCACAGAACAACTGCCGATTCCGCGTATTCTTAACCGACCAAGGCCGAAAGCAGTACCCGAGGAAGTCGAACGTGACATTCGGATACTCCGCATTGCGTTTTACGTCTTTACAGTAGACGATCCGGGTTTTGACGGGATGCAGTTCCAGATGACACGCCGCCAGGCGCACTTGAAGATCAGCCTTGAGGGCTTCAGCTTCTCGCTCAGTCCGGCAGTGAACCAGTCCATCATCTGCATACCGACACCAAAGCAGGTCGGGATAGGTTCTCTTCATCCACAGGTCGAACGTGTAGTGAAGGAACAGGTTAGCCAGAATAGGGCTGATTACGCCTCCTTGCGGAGTGCCGCGCGTCCTCTCCATTCTTACACCTTTCTGTTCCATGGGTGCTGTCAGCCATCTCTCGATGTAGAGCAGCGCCCAATCACACGTCACATGTTTCCGAACAGCCTTGAGCAGCAGCACGTGGTCGATGTTGTCGAATAGGCCCTTAATATCGAACTCAAGAACCCAGTCATACTTCCAACACCTCTCCCGCGTTACACCCACAGCATCCAGAGCCGACTTTCCCGGTCTGTAACCGTAGGAGTCCGGAAGGAAAATCCTCTCCATTTCCGTCTCGATTAGCTGTTTGACCACCACTTGCGCGATGCGATCGCTCACAGTGGGTACTCCCAAAATCCGCTCGCCTCCACTCTTCTTGGGTATGGAGACAGCGCGAACAGGTGGGGGAAAGTAGCTCCCTGAACTCATTCGATTCCAGATCCGGTAAAGATTTCGCTTCCAGTCTGTCTCGAACTGTTCAAGGGTCTGACCGTCCACTCCCGCCGCGCCTTGATTGGATTTGACCGCCTGATACGCCTTGTACACTTGACGCTTATCCATCTGGAACGGTTTGTCGTTCATAGCGCTCGACGTCATCCTGTCTCCAGTTGTTTCGAGCCCATGATTGTCTGACCCGATCCCTTCGCTCCAGCCCCATTACAAGACCTTCATCGCTACTACAGACCGGTCCGCCCCAAGCCAACGCATCGGTACTCTCGCCTCGTGGTTGTTTGCCCTTGAGCTTCTCCCTTAGCATCGATGGCCTGGTTCCTGCAGTTCCGCATAAAAGCCTGTATCGGACTCACGCCCCCTATACGCCGACTGCCGCCCGCCCTGTCATCAGGCTCCTAGCGGGCTTATCCCAGAGAACACGATCACCCCTGGTTTCGACAGCTTCTGATACTTAACGACGCGTCCTCGGAGGGTTTGCTTGCGCTCGTCTTTCCGACACTTACCTCGCCCCGGGTCTTGCCCGGGACTTTAGCCCGACGCTCACCACCACGGCTCTTTACCGCAGCAGCTCGGGCTGGTTTGAGACCTGCTCCTGAAAGCCGATCCCGAGGGGCCTACCCTCATCTCCTACGCAGCTTTACAACACGGATTCATCGCATCTCGGACTCCTTCCGTGCTTCTGCAGCACACATCGTGTCGCCGAATTACGTTAGGTATCCTCCGTATTGATTCCAATCGCAGATTGTTTGATCGTGGAGGGTCTATACTTCTTGGACTGGACATTCGTCCATGGAAGGAGGGCTTTGAAATGGTCAAGCCAATTCCGGAAGGATATAGCTCTATCACTCCGTATCTCATTTTCGAGGATGCTAACTCCGCGATTGATTTCTACGAGAAGGCATTCGGCGCGCAAGAACTCTTTCGTATGCCCATGGGGAACCGGATCGGCCACGCTGAGATCCAGATCGGAAACTCTCGAATTATGCTGGCCGATGAAGCCCCGCAAATGGATGCGTACGGCCCCAAACATCACAACGGATCGCCCGTCAGTCTGATGCTCTATGTCGACGACGTCGACAGTTTCACCAAAAAGGCGGTCGCAGGAGGAGCCAAAGTCCTGCGTCCGGTGAAAAATCAGTTCTACGGCGATCGTTCCGGAACCTTTCTCGATCCGTTCGGCTACAAGTGGACGATCGGCACGCACGTCGAAGACGTCTCACCGGAGGAAATGGAGACGCGCATGGCGGGCGCGACCGCGGGCTAGAGTCTTGCACTCTCCTCAAGAAGAATGAACCTGGCCCCGGCGCGATGGTTCCCACAGGGTATCGTCATCTGAAGAGCGTTGGGGCCGACTCCGTCTAGAGCAGTTTCGCAATTACTGTGGTCTGACAAAGATCGCAAGGAGTGGTTTTCCTTGAGAGAAAACCACGAAAAGGCCGATCGCTTCGGTCTACACCAATTGCGAAACTGCCCTAGTCACCAATTCCCACCTGCAACATCCAGCCTGAGTTCCAGCGGATGAACTAATCCAAGCACGCGAGGCGGGCCTAAACTTCTTATCCAAGCGTGATATTATGCCGCCGGAGGAAATCAATCATGGCAAAGGTAATGAAATGCCGGACGGTTGGCATGGATTGTGATTTCGTTGCACGCGGCGAGAATGACGAGCAGATCATGGCTCAGGTTGCTGAGCATACAAAAAAAGATCACGGAATGCACACAATTCCCAAGGATGTCGCGGAGAAAGTAAGGGCATCGATTCACGAGGAATAGCTCAGCAAAATAAACGAAAGGCAGAATCCAGTCGTGGAAAACCTTCGTCCCTAATAAGACACACTGCGCAATAACTTCGACCTGACACTACAAAAACTTTTGCCGTTAACCGAAGCGAATCTGTCTTTGAGTATGGCGTCTATGAATTCATTACGATCGCTAACTATAGTGGCAATCCTCGCAATTCTCGCGGGTAGTCCGCCCGCCCGAGCATTTCAAGACAAAGTCAATGCTGCTCCCCGGAGCTCTGTAGAGCAGGCCCTGACTTCTTTCCTGACCGCCTTCGATAATCTAGATTGGCCGTCGTTTGAGGCGTGCTTCAGTGAAGATGCCACTGTATTCTTTCCGGAGCCACCCAACGTGCGACGTACCGACTCGCGCAAGGATTCCGAAAGCGCGTGGCTTGGAGTGTTTGCGAAGGCCAGAACATTTTCTGGCCGGAGTAGCCCACCCTACATGGATCTGAAGCCTCGGGATCTTCGAATTCAGCTTTTGTCTCCTGACGTCAGCTTAGTCACCTTTCATCTTGGCCAAGGGCCCGTCACGGGTCGGCGCTCCTTGATATTCCAACGATTTCCCGATGGCTGGAAGATAGTTCACCTACACGCCTCGAATATACAAGCACCAGTCAGTCATTGACTGGGACGAGGCATTTCGGGGACGGACCTGACACTTCGGGAAAACAAAACCACGCTAAGTTTTAGAGGTGGTTCGCTTTCGTGAAGGTGCCAGCTCGGAATTGACACTAACGAAATGCGTTGGCATGGCGAGGGCATTTTCATAGGGCCAATTCTGTCTGTCCGCTTTCCCCGTCCTGCTTTTCCCATCGTAGTATTCCTTGAAAGGAGGCCGCACGAGTGCCATGACCAGTTAGTCGTGCGACGACGGGAGAGTCAACAGATCGCTGGTGCAACTCACCGGTTCTGCGCTTCCAGCGAAGGCACCGTAGTCTTGGCCGGAAAACGGTTCTGTTGCATCCGCCCGGGTCAACTGGATGTAATCCGCTGTGAGCTGGTTTATAGGAAAATACGAGGGGTCGGCGCTGGTAACGCTGACCGTCAGCGCTGTGCTATCGCTGGAAAGGCAAGCGGTACCGGTCGTCGTTAAGATGACGGTGGAAGCAGTCTTGGTGTAGCCCGACCACGGTGTGCATTTGCTCGCCGCCGGCACAGTAAAGCCGCGCGCGACGAAAGTCGTGCCGAAGGCCGGATTGCCGAAGCCGCCGTTCACCGCGATGCAGTAGGGCGCCTCGGCGGCGAAGCTGTGGACGGGGGCGATCAGCCCCAGCAGCAGAAACAGATGGCCTGTCTTGAAGCGAAACCTAAGCTGGTTCCTATTTGGTTCGGTTGTGACCATAAGCCGTTTGGAAGCAGCGGCGACGCCGGGGAGAACGAAGGTGCGGATGTTAGATTTCACGGTGGTTCCTCCTTCAGGTAAGCGGCGTTGTTGACCGCCTTCACTGGAGAAAGCGCTTTGGCGCGGGAAAGGGGGCAAACGAATTGAAAATTATTTTGCAGTCTCGTGGACAGGCGGAGCCGGCACTTTGGGAAAACAGAACCACGCTAAGGGTCGAAGGTGAGTTCGCCTTGACAACGATCGATAATGATCTTCTCTCGAGGCCCTCGCTTTCGTGGAGCTGGCCACAAACTCGACGGGCGCCGGAATGTTCTCTCGGCAGCTCTTACACTGGACCACGACTCCCTCTTAGCTTTCCGGTCCCGGAAACATTGAGACCAGCATAGGAGAACAAAAGGAGAAAATCATTCATGAAGGTTACCGTTTGTTTGGGACGACCCTCTCACTGATGGTCCGGAAGCCGGTGCGCGCGGCAGATGGGCGGACAGGATGATGGCGCCTCGGCTGCCTGGAGTCGCGCCAAATTGGCCGATGTCCTCGGCGTCATCCGCGGAGGCATGGGAGTCGCGGCTTTCTCAAGGTGTTCAGCGAGCCCGGTTGTGCTATGGTTTCACCCAACACTCCCTCGGGCTCAAAGCCATTTAGGACACAATTTGCCGGATCGAAAACGGTTTTCTGTTCCCGCAGAAAAACTAGCCCAGGGTTACTGAACGGCGGTTAGAGTCAAAGCGTTTTGACTGCATTGTGACGTTTCTACTCGTGGAGATTTTGGGCTCGGAATTTTTCGTTACGGGATCCGCTTACGCTTCACCATCATGATCGAAAGCCGTTCGGCACATTTTGTTGTGAACCGGGGCCCAATCCACACGGAGAGATTGAAGATGTCGCGTTTAACGGTGCATTGCAGTTTGTTGCTACTTTCTGTGTCCACAGTGGCCTTTGCTCAGAGCCCCTGCCCAACCCAGGAAATCCTGGGCTCCGCCGCCAAACGATCCTCTGACCTGGTTTGCGTTGTCCCACAGGTATACGGGCCTGGGGGTCTGGTGGGCGTGGACAATGGAGGGCCCCTCACCGCTACGATGTTTCACGAGGTTCACTTCCAGGCTTCCAGCATCAACAGCTTCGGTCCCATCAATGCAGAGATAGGCGTGCAACTCAGCCAGGTGCCGCTGGCATCGCCCGTTTCCGGGTTCATCTTTGCCAACGGAGTGATGCAGGAAGCCACGAGCTTTGGACCAGTGCTCGCAGATCGCGCTGAAACTCTCGGCAGGCGAAGGATTTTCGTTGGCGCGAGTTACGAATATTTCGACTTCGATAAAGCGGATAGTGTGAATCTCAGATCGTTTGGCGCCGTGTTCCAGCATGAGCTGGAACCGACCATCTGCCAAACCATACCGTCCACACCTTGCCTCGGCGGCGAGCCCATTTACACCCGGGACATCGTTGCCACGCAGAACCGGATCGATATCAAAGTCCACCAGGTCACGATGGTCGGCACGTATGGCCTCTCCGACAAGCTGGACGTATCGATCGCTCTTCCCATCGTCAATGCGCGGGTGGGCATGACGTCAAATGCCACGATCTATAACTTCGAGCCACCCCCGCCGAACCACACGTTTGCGCCCATCACCGATAACCCGCGTGAAACTTACATCAGCCCCTTCAACGCAATTCTGACGAATAGTTCTTCAGCAACGGGCATTGGCGATTTGCGGCTTCGCGGTAAATACGTTGCCTGGCGTGATTCAAAAGAGAAGTCGGCAGTCGCCGTCGGCTTGGACCTTCGCCTTCCCACCGGTGACGCCTACAAATTTCTAGGCTCGGGGACCTGGGGTTTGCGGCCCTTCGTTATTTACTCGTATTCAGCCAGAGTTTCTCCGCACGCGAGCGCCGGCTTCGAAGGCAATGGCAATTCGATCCTGGCCGGCACGGTCACTTCGCAACCAGTCGCAAAGGCCCAGCTGCCGAATGTATTTACTTACTCCGCGGGTGCCGACGCCTCCATACGCCGGTGGGTCGGTCTCTCCGGTGATTTCATCGGGACCTCGCTGCTGAATGAGTCCCGTATCGAGAACTCTACCTTCACGGATTTCATCGGCAATCCCCACGCCAACGTCACCACGTTCACCTCCACCGTCAACCAGGCGAATATATCGCTGGGAGCCAAAGTAAGGCCGGTTGCCAGGCTGCTCGTTACGGGCAATGTCCTGTTCCGTTTGAACGACGCGGGCCTGCACTTCAAGCCCTCGCCATTAATTGGCGTTTCGTACGTATTCTGAGCCGCTCTAACGGACAGAAGTAATATGCCAGGAATTGTTTGCGTCTTTTTTCAAGCTCATCGTCACCTGTGATTTAGCCGCTGCATTGGTGACGATTTGCTGTTGAAAGGTGACCACGGCCACGTTCCCTGCTACTTCTGGACCTTTCGTGATCGCGTACGTCAGCGTGACTTTGCCCGCATCGTGGAACGCGGTACGCAGCCCATTCACCTGTTTCGGACTCATATCTGGCCAGAGCTCCTGGAGCCTGGCCAGATCCTTGGTGTCATACGCCGATTTATACCCATCCAGAACGGCACGAATGGCATTTACATCCTCGGAATAGTCGGAAAGCTTTCGGTGTAACCGGAGGAGCAGGAGGAATTGGCGCAGGCGCCTGGGTGGACTGGGGCGCAGGCGTCGCGACCGGGGTTGGAGTGAGCCTGGCCAGTTGCGTCGCCGCTTCATCCTTGTGCCTGCCTGAGGGATAGGTGCCCAGGTAGCCCTTGAGACTTGCGGTATCCCCGTTACGCTGCGCCTCACGCCAGGTAAGATCGTCGAGCAAAGCGACCGCGCGGTCGTGATAGGGGCCACTGGGATTGTGCTCCAGAAACCTCCTCACCGGAACAGGATCGGTAGTGTTCTGAATGGCGTCCCACTCCAGCCGCGCAATCTCTGCCATCGCAGCCGGCAGATGAGGCCCCGGCGGAGAGGTATACCTGGCCGCATAATCCTGATAGCCGTGAAGACTGCCACTGCTGCTTGCCTTCGCCCAATTGAGCGCTTCAAGCTTGGACTCCGCCTGCGACCGGAAGGAAGAATTTGGATAACGGCGGACGAATTCTTCCATCGCTGAAGGGTCGCCTGTGCTGTTGATACGGTTCCAGGCAAGCTGCTCTTCCGACGTTGCTGGAGCCGGCTGCTTGAAGTCGGCACGGTTGAGGACGACGGTTGCATTTGCCTTGAAGGAACGAGGGTCTGCGACCAGCTCTTGATTTCCAGCCATGAGCCGCAGGCGATGAGAGCCCGGCGTCAGCTCCCAGGTACCCGGCGGTCCACTCGCAGCAAGCCGAACATCGTCCACAAACAGCTGGTCACCGGGGTGCACTCCCTTGAGAATGAGCCGGGCCGTCACCGGCGTTTGGATGGGCGCGGGAGGAGGAAGAATCGCGGGTGTGGAAGGCGGCTCCTGGGCAAGCTCAAAGGAAATTGTCTGGTCATTCCTAAGGGCTACCGATTGGCGGCTGGAGACGTACCCCTTGAGGCCAGCATTGACGCTGTAGGTGGCCCCCGGCGAAAGTTTAAAGCTACAGTTGGGAGTAACACATTTGCGTCCATCTACCTCGATCTCAGCGCCAGAGGGAGTGCTCTGCACGGTCAGGACAGAAACGTGTGGCCGAGTTACAAATCTGATCAAGAAACCAATCATGGCCAGCAGCACGCAGCCAACGACCGCGCCCACCAGCAGCCGGCTGCGAGGCGTCCCTGCAGGGCGCGGCGCAGCCTGAATTTGGCGCTGCCTGATCTTCGCTTGCTCCGCTGCTTGCTGCTCGTTTAGTTTCTGTGCCGATTTCTGTGCGCCAGACAGCATTTTTTCAAGCCGCTTTTGCCCTGGCCATTGCTGGCACGCGACCTCAAGCAGCGCGGCCGCCTCAACATAGCGACGGTTGTGGAGAAGATCCTCGCCTTTGTCAATCGCAGCCTGCATGGCCACTCTCTGAGCGCTGGCTTGACGCTTGATCTCCTCCTCTGCCTCGATCTGCTCTTTGCACTGCACGAGCAGAGACTGTAACTGTGCGCTCTCGGGATACTTTGCGGCTGCTTCTTCAAGGGCGCTCAGCGCCTTGGCGCCCTGCCGCGATTCCAGCAGCCGGGTATATGCCTTGACCTCAAGATCGATGGCAGAAGCACGGGCCGCCGCCTCCTTGCGCGCGCGTCGCGCGCGCTCGAGGCTGTCTTCTGCCCTAAGCAGCATCCCGCGGAGTTCCACGCTCTCCGGGTAAGTCTTCACCAGCTCCTGCAGCTTCTTTACCAGCGATGCTGAGTCGGTCGTTCCCAGCTGCAAGGTGGAAGGCTCAACCGCCTGATCCTGCGACAAGCGGCGCAGCTCGATCTGCAACAGCTTTGCTCGCGCACCGCGAACATCCGTTTCTACCTGCGCGCAAAGAGCTGCGATGGCCTGATCCGCCGCATGCTTGTCTCTTATCAGCAGCGCGCGGCTCCGGATAAGGTCCAGATCGGCCGGCGTAAGCGCCTGGCTAACCGACGCGCTCAGCGAACTTAATTCCTCGCAAACCAGGTCATGTTCGATACGGCGCCCGTGGACCTGCGCGGAAACGCGGCCAATGGTCTCCTGCAGGTCATCGAGTTCGGGGTGGGCTGAGGCGCGCTGTTGCGCCTCGGCGAACAACTGCTCGGCCTGCTCAACGCCCAGAGCCATCAGGGCGCGGTCCGTAACCTGATTGATTTCAGCCAGCAAGCGGGAGATTGTCTGACGGCGAGCCTCGGCCACCGCCTTCACCTGATCGAGAGCGGCCAGGACGTCCGGCTCCCCCGCGGCGGTCGATGCGACCGAGTGCGCATTGCTGACCAACTGGGATAGCCCGCTGATCGACCGAGCCTGGGCAGAAGCACGCTCCAGTTGCGCCAGTTCCTCAATCAGGGCTTGCCGTTGAGCGAGGCGGCGATTCACTTCGTACTCGATCTGCTGAATCAGGGCGCCAACTTGCGGCTCCATCGAAAAGTTCGACGATAGGCGCGCTGCGCGCCCGAGGAGACCAGTCGATTCACTGAGCGGAACGTGCTTTACCGCTTCGGCTATTTTGCTCAGCTCAGCAAGGATTCGTTCGTGTTCCTCTCCTCGCGCATCCAGGGCCCGCACCACTTCTTCGCAGGCGTCGCGAACCTTTCTTTCATGCGGAAACTCGGCCTGGACCTCCTGCAGGCGTGTCTTCGCGCGCGCCCTCGAGCCAGGGTCGAAAGAATTCTCGACGCTCTTCCGCAAGTCCTGCAATTCTGCCGACACTTGCTCCTTTGCCAGCTGGCGCGCGCGCACTTGCTCGAATATCGGATCGAACGATCGACGGGTCGCCTCGTCGAACTCGACGCCCATCAGCATGCGCCTCAGTTGCAAGGCAAGATCTTCCAGATGCCCCAGTTCCGCCCGTTCATGCAGCGCCTTGCGCAGCGTCTCCGCCTGGCGTTGCGCCGCCTGGTTCTGAAGCAGGGCGCGCTCTGCAGCTTCCTGCACGGCCTGAGATTGCCGGTCCTACAGACTGCTGCTCCGACTCAGTCCGTGCCAACGCTAATAGAGCCTCCAGGTTCGGCTCTGCGGGAAGCTTTTGCAGGGCGGCTTCGAGTATCTTGATGGCTGCGCTGAAGTCGGCGCGATCCAGCGATTCTTTCGCCGCCAGGCTCTGGTCCTGCACAAACTTTCGCCGCTCGGCGATATCTCTCTGCTTCTCTGCAATCGATTTCAAGCGCTGCAAGGTCGGTTCGTTGGGGAAACTCCCCAGCCCTACTTCACAGATGGTGTAAGCGGAGGAAAAATCTTCCGCCCGCAGCGCACCATGAATCTGGTCTGTCAGATCAAGCAGATCCTTACGACGCTGCTCCTGATCCTGGCCTCGGCTGGCCCACTGCAACAGCTCACGCACATTGGAGTCGCCGGGATCCAACTGCTCGGCCTTGCGCAATGACTCAATCGCGTCCCCAAAGAGGCGCTGGGCGATTCCCTGCCGCGCGCTGTCCACCAGTCCTTGTACCTGCAGCCTGCGTGATCGCTCCGACAATTCTTTGTCGATAATCTCCGCCAGGGCTCGTGCTTCGGCGCTATTGGTGTCGAGACGAAGAGCCGCGTCCACAGCCTCTCTAGCCTCATCGAAGTCTCCGGCATAGAGAGCCGACTCGGCGCGGCGGAGCGAATCGCGAACGGCCTTACCCAGCGAGATCGCCTTCTGGATCTCTTCCCGCAGCGCAGCCGAAACCTGGTCGGCAGGATCCAGTTGCACGGCTTGTTCTGCGCAGCCAAGCGCCTCTTCATATTGCTGACCGGCCAGCGCCACCTGGGCCTGCGATCGCATTTGAACGATTTGCGCGGAGCGCTGTTGCTCTTGAATCGCCTTACGCACTTCTGCCAGTAGCCGGTTGGCCTGGTCGTGATGGCGATCCAGACGAAGGATTTCCTGCAGGTGAAGCTTGACTCGTTCGAGGTCGCCGCGCTGCATGGCCGATTCGGCTCTCTGCATGAAATCGGCGGCCATTCCCTGCTTGATTTTCTTTTGTATCTGCAGCAGGTCGAAGCCAAATTCCTCCGCCGCTTGATAACGGTCGTGCGTCTTTTTGGCAAGCGCTCGGTTCACGCACGCCTGGAGTTCGGGGGGAACTTCGCCCAGGTACTTCGACAGGGGCGGAGGTTCCTCGCGGAGTATTTTTACAAAAACCGCTGCCGGCTCGTTCGCCTTGAAAGGCAGGGTGTAGGTCAGGAGTTCGTACATCATTACGCCCGCAGAAAAAATATCGGTGCGGGAATCGATCGGCATGGAATTGATTTGCTCGGGCGAGAGGTAAGGCAAGCTGCCCAACAATTGGCCGGTTTGCAGAGTGGAGGTTTCGACTCCGACGACCCGGGCGATGCCGAAATCAACGATTTTCGCCGTGCCATCCTTGGAGAGGATAACGTTTGCCGGTTTTATGTCGCGATGGATGACCTGGGGTTTTCGATCGTGAGCATGTTGCAGCCCATCGCATACCTGCACCAGCAATTCCAGCTTGTCCACGATCGGCATGGGGCGGCGCTCGCTAATGATTCGCGATACCGGCTCACCATCGAGGCACTCCATGACAAGGTACGGGTTTCCGTCATGCTCTCCGCTTTCGTAAACGGTGACGATGTTTTTGTGTTGCAGGCTTGCGGTCGCGCGTAATTCGCGGGCGAAAAATTGCTCCAGCATCGCACTCTTATTGTCGGCCGCACCCACCCGCTTGAGCATCTTGATGGCTACGGTTCGATTCAACGCAACGTCATGGGCGCGATAGACGATTCCCATCCCGCCCGAGCCGATAACGTCAACCACGACGTATTTGCCGATCTTCTGTATCAGAGGATCAGAACTTTTATTCAAACCGCTCTTGGCTACCTCCGCTTTACCCTGGCTGAATTTCAGGGCGGCGTTTGTTCTTCGGTGCCGATGTTGTCGGACTCCACACGGGTTTTGGCCGGAATTTTACAAGGCACCATCGTAACCCAAGCCAGTGCCACAATCCCAAACCCATTTCTGCCCGGTCGGGAAGCACTTATACAGAAGTGCACCCCGGGCGGCTGCCGTTACAAAAAGCGTGTTTCCTGGACATGCTTCAGGGGCCCGGACAAGACCATCCAATATTGGAGCAACTGATTGATTGTAAACACTTTAATCCGCGAAGCTCTGCTGGCAGCTCGCCAGGGCCCTCAAGCCGCCGCAGAATTCCAGAGAATCCTTGATCAGCGGGGGATCGTTGTCAGCGAGCCCCATCGGCGGGTTGCGCGCTTGCAACCAGGCAGGGCGTTCGCTTTGTCAGGAGATAAGACCAAGGTTAGGTCTGCACTCTTGACAGTGAACGGGTATCATCTCGCCGTATTTCGACTCAGAAATTATCGACTTCGAGTTCCCAGGTTCAGTACATGATTTGGGATGAGCCAAGTGCGCGCACAAAGGCCTGGGATCTCCGCTGCGGGTCGCGATCGAGGCATTCGGTTATCAGCTTGACGCAAAACGAAGGTATTCGTGAGGTGTTCAATCGCGGGCTGACGACGACAGAGGATTTGTCGGGCGTCTGAAGGGGTCTCTCCCCGGTAAAGACCTGGTGCAGAACAACGCCGAAGGCGAACAGATCGCTAGCTTGCGAGGGCTCAAGTCCGCGATGTACTTCGGGAGCCATATAGTCCGGTGTTCCTCCCCAACACGTTACCTGAAAGGGAGGTTTCCCCCGTATACGCGCGAGCCAGGCCAAAGTCGGTAATGCAGAGGCGCACATCCAAATCGGCACCGTCGAGCATGATGTTGTTCGGCTTGATATCCCCGTGAACGATGCCGGCGGCATGGATGGCGGCCAGCCCGGCGGCCATCTGCTTGAGGATGGCAAATCCTTCCCTGGTCGATATCGACGCAGTCCTCCGCAGCCGCGCTGCGAGGGTTTCGCCCGTCAGCAGCTTCATGGTCAAGAACAGGAAGCTTGGCGGCGGCTGATGGCAATGAAAGATGTCATAAATGGGGCAGAGATTTGAGTGATTGACTCGCCTGGCAAGCAATACTTCCGATTCGAAACGTTGCAACAAGTCCGGATCATGGGCTATTTGAGGAAGGATTGTCTTAACGGCGACTTTGGCGCCTTGCAAGAGGCAGTCCGCTGCCTCGTAGACTTCGCCCATCCCTCCTTTGGCGATAAAGCGCACGATGACGAAGCGATCAATCAGGATTTGATTGGGGGCCAGCCGGCCTCCAAGCTGCGCTGAAGCAATTTCCTTCAGGTCGATGGGACCGGTCTCGGCTGGGAACGGGCACACCTCCCCTTGGTCAAGAAACCCAAATAGCGGTTGCTCAAGAAAGCTGCCGGCGTTTTCATAGTCGGCCAACAGCTCTTCGACCGTGCGCCTCAGCTCCGGATCGTGGCTGCAGGCCCGGTCGAGGAACGCTCCTCGCTCGCCCGGCTCGAGCGCCAATGCAGCCTCGAACAGTTGCTCCACTAACTCCGGCTGAGTCGTCATAATTCTCAGTCCACAAAGCGCTGGTTTGTAAAGACCCATCTCGCCGGGGGCTATGGATGAATGCAGGTAGGAAAGCGGCCCATCATTCCCCAGCGATAATTACAAAAGGTATCAGGTTTCCAGCAAAGCTTGCCTGAGTGTCCCCAAACGAAATGACTCGCCAACACGAAGCCGGGAGGGTTCGCTCTGGATCTCCCTATCGACGCTGGCGGTGGGTTGCGCCCCGGAGCGCGGCGCGCGATGGGTCTGCCGAGCACCCGTTCAAGACCGGTGACAAACTCTGCTGTGCCAAGCGGTCGCCCACTTCCTTCTGTTAGAGCGGTTTCGCAATTACTGTGGTCCAAAAAGGTTCGCGAGGAGTGGTCTTCCTTGAAGAAAGTAGGAAGAAAGTAGGACAGACGGAATTGACACTAACGAAATGTGGTTGCATTTCTATAGGGCCAATCCTGTCTGTCCTGCTTTTCCCATCGTAGTATTCCTTGAAAGGTGACCGCACGATTGCCATGACCAGTTAGTCGTGCGACGACGGGAGAGTCAACAGATCGCTGGTGCAACTCACCGGTTCTGCGCTTCCAGCGAAGGCACCGGTGTCTTGGCCGGTAAACGGTTCTGTTGCATCCGCCCGGGTCAACTGGATGTAATCCGCTGTGAGCTGGTTTATAGGAAAATACGAGGGGTCGGCGCTGGTAACGCTGACCGTCAGCGCTGTGCTATCGCTGGAAAGGCAAGCGGTACCGGTCGTCGTTAAGATGACGGTGGAAGCAGTCTTGGTGTAGCCCGACCACGGTGTGCATTTGCTCGCCGCCGGCACAGTAAAGCCGCGCGCGATGAAAGTCGTGCCGAAGGCCGGATTGCCGAAGCCGCCGTTCACCGCGATGCAGTAGGGCGCCTCGGCGGCGAAGCTGTGGACGGGGGCGATCAGCCCCAGCAGCAGAAACAGATGGCCTGTCTTGAAGCGAAACCTAAGTTGGTTCCTATTTGGTTCGGTTGTGACCATAGGCCGTTTGGAAGCAGCGGCGACGGCGGGGAGAACGAAGGTGCGGATGTTCGATTTCATGGTGGTTCCTCCTTTAGGTAAGCGGCGTTGCTGACCGCCTTCACTGGAGAAAGCGGTTTGGCGCGGGAAAGGGGGCAACCGAATTGAAAATTATTTTGCAGTCTCGTGGACAGTCCACGAAACTCCCGAATTCCATGAATGTGGTCGTATTCGTCACGATCTAAGAATTTCTCCCAAGGATACGGAGCACGACCAAGCTGACATGGTCCTGGTTGGATTGAAAGTCGCCGCTGTCTTGCACGGGAGCCAAAATCAGTCCGTCCTTCAAACGGACTATTCGTATGGCAGCATTTTTTCTCTCTAGAGAGGAACCTGGAATCAGGTATTTCTCCTTGGTCGATTTGAAGACGTTGCACTCGACCGCCGGTCACTGGAGCAAATTTTTAACAGCGGCAGCTAGCTGGATCCGTTCGCCAGATCGACGGGTTTGCCGTGCGGCGTATGTCGATAGGCGTCGGCCCAGGCTTCTTTGCGGGCAAGCATCTCGTTTGGATTCGAGAGACCTTTCGCAGTCACGAGACGTTCGAGCGCCGCCAGCCAGTGTTCGTAGTAGCCGGAGCCGTCGTCAGGGTGGCCACGATCCGCCGCGGACTTGAGTTCATCGGCCAGCACGGCCGCCCACTCTTTCCAGGTGAAGTAGCCTTGAGCGGAAAGCCGCACGGCGAGCGCAAAGGCCTGGGCTTGCCAGGGCTCGGCAAAGACGGGACCGCCCTCGTCGCGAGGGAGCGAGGGCAAAGAAGCGAGCCGGTCGCGATCGGGTTGCAAGTCAGGCATGATCGAGATAACTATCCCACATATCAATGTCAACAGAATCGCGCGGCGAGGCGTCCTCTCCCCACAACTCCCGCGCCGTAAAACGAACCGAATACAAGTGCTGCGGTTGCTCGCCCAGAAAATGCGCGTTTGTATCCGGGAATACGAAGATGCCGTGGTGGCGGACGACAGCGCCCTTTTTGCCTCTCGCGTATCGGGGCAGGCGGGTGTGGCCCACCGGATTCATATTCCGGGCGCGGACCTGCTGTCCGACTTCGAAGCGAGCCTTGGCCTCCGCTTCCGGCCGCATGAAATTGCCGCGGAGCCCGGCCGCGGCGGATGCGGCGGCGGCGGTAAGAGGCGGAGTTGCCTTCTGCGATCCCGGTGCGGGCTTGCCGGTTTCAATCTCCTCCCGTGTCACCAAGCCATGCTTCACCAGCAACTCCACGTTGCGGGTTAGCCATTTCTCGTAATAGCTCATCCGCAGATAATCAGCGGGGGGAAGAAGCTCGATACCGTGACGGCCTGCGTCGATATTCCACTTGCCCCACGCACCAATCGCACGGTTGATAGCAAACACGCGGCCTTCCCAAGGCTGGTGAAATACGGGCTCGTTCTCTTCGCGCTGGATCGGACCCATGTCCTGCATGCCGCCCATGTCGTGGATTCCGTTCATGCCCGGCCTCCTTCAGGCGGCGCGACCTTGGCGACCCCGATCATGGCATCACGCGTGACCAGAGCAGCAAGTTCCTCTTCGGTCATCTTTTCCGTGCCGGCCGGCCTTTCCGGCAACACGAGGTAGCGGACCTCCGCCGTGCTGTCGGAGACCCGAACCTCTACGTCTTCGGGCAACTCCAGCCCAAATTCGCGCAAAACGCCACGTGGATCGATCACGGAGCGCGATCGATACGGCGCCGATTTGTACCAGACGGGTGGCAAACCGAGGATCGGCCAGGGATAACAGGAGCACAGCGTGCACACCACCAAGTTATGCACCCTCGGGCTGTTTTCGAGCACTACCATGTGTTCGCCCTGTGCCCCTCCATAGCCCAGCTCGGCGATTGCCGCTGAGGCATTGTTGAGCAGCCGTTCCTTATATGCCGAATCCACCCAAGCGCGCGCCACCACGCGAGCGCCGTTGCGCGGTCCAATCTTGTTTTCGTAAGCGTCCACCAGCGCATCCAATGCGGCCCGATCCACCAAGCCTTTTTCCACCAGCAACGATTCCAGTGCCTTGGTTCGCAGCGCCGGGTCGGACGGAACGACCTGGTGGTCGTGATGATGGTCATGATCATGATCGGTGCGCGGCCATAGAGTCTGGAACAGCCATTGCAATTTTCGGTCTCGACCGAATTTCCGTTTGGCATCCCCGGATGGCGAACATCTTACACCCAGCCACCCGAAACTTGGCGTTGGAAATATCTCTCCTTCAGTGACAGCCTTTGTGGGTGGCGATTGTGTTGGTCGGCCAATCCGTGCTGACACGGCTTGTCAATGTTTTACAATGTCAAGTATGCGCACGGCCAAGACCGTTTCCATTACCCTACCTCCTGACCTGTTGGTTATGGCGCAGGCGTTTGCTCAGAAAGAACATCGCACAATGAGCGAACTGTTCCGCGAAGCATTGCGGCGCTATATGGCGAAAGATAGCGATTGGGATACGCTGCTGAAGCGGACGCGCGCCAAGGGCAAGGCGCTGGGGATTAAAAATGAGGCGGATGTGGAGCGTCTTTCCGATGAATACCGGCGCCGTAAGCGCTGATGCTTCGAGTTGCCGCCGACACGAACATTTTCATCTCCCTCGGTTATCACCTCAAAACCGGCCATACGTTATCAGTTCAAAACCGGCCAACGGGATTGGCCGAAGACGTGATTGTTTTACCTTGCTGCAGCGTGCGTTTGCAAGGCTTAGGATTGAGCCCTCGAAGTGGTGTTTGATATTGTGGTTTCGCTCTGCCGGGGTCGCGCCTTGCGGAGTGATCCATGGCCGATGACACGGGGTTGGCTCCGAAGGAATCGGTAATCGAGACCCTCTGCAGTTGGCCCGATGGGCTGGCTGTCGGAGGGTTTCGTGTTTCTACCAGTATTCCTAGGGTGAGGCTCCGGCGTGGGAGGCCCTTGGATCCCGAGTCGCGACGCCGCCGGGCGTTCTTTGCCCGGCATCCTTATCGCTTTTGTTTTTGCCGTTGCTGTTGTGGTTGGTTTTGTCATTGGCTTTCTCCCGGACTGCCGGTCTTGGTTCGCCAGCTGCGCGGGCCGCATTTGAGAACGTGCCCGTGGTGCAGAAGACGATCCAGCATGGCGGAGACGGCGGCACTATCACCGAGCAGCTTTCCCCAGTCTTCAACGGGTCTGTTCGATGTAATCAGCGTGCTGGCTCGCTCGTAGCGTCGCATGATGATTTCCAGCAGTTCCTCGGCGGCGGTCAACGGCAGCTTACGCATTCCCAGGTCATCGATGATGAGAAGCGGCACAGTGGTAAGCAGTTCCACATGTTGCTTGCGGTTGCCGTCCAGTGTGGCGTCTGCTAACTCTTCCAGCAGGATGTGCGCTTCGCGATACAACACGCGATAGCCTTGCTGGATGACTGCGTGCCCGATGGCCTGGGCGCAGTGACTCTTACCGCTTCCACTAGGACCAAGGAACAGTGCGTCCTCCCGCCGTCCGATCCATGCGGCCGTGGCCAGGTCGAAGACAAGACTGCGGTTCATCTTTGGATTGAACTGGAAGTCGAAGTTATCGAGTAGCTTGTTTGGGTCACGGAACTGCGCCTGCTTGTGGCGCCGCTCCAGCAGCCGCTTGCTGCGACAGGCAAGTTCGTCGGAGACCAGGATGGAGATCAGATCGATGGGAGCCATGGCCTCAGACTGAGCCTGCAGTAGACGCGTCTCCAGCACGGCGGCCATGCCGCTCAGGCGCAGTTGCACCAGGGAGCGATTGAGTTCGATCGGGTTCATGGTTGGGGTTCCTCGAAGTTGATGCGTTGTTGGATCAGGTCGCGATACTGAGTCAGTTCGCGGATCAGTGGATCGACTTGCTTCAGGCTGAGAGGAGCCTGCGGATTGCGCTCCAGATAGCGGCGCACGAAGCGATACTCGGGGACGCGCAGTTCCAGCGCCGCCGCACAGGCATCGTCGCAAGCTGCTGAGCCGTATTGCTTGACCAGTTGGAGAACGCCTTGGATGCGGCGTATTCCGAGTTCGCCCTGGCGAGCATGGATGGCGTCGCAGACAGCGCCGATGCTGGCTCCTGCCTTGTGCCCACGTGCCAGCAGTTGAAGCAACTGTGGCGGCGTGCGACGCGGACGATCCCCATCGCGGATACGATGAGCGCCACGCTTGCCGCCCAGATGTTCGCGTAGCAAGACACCCGTGCGGGGATCAAGCAGACGCACGAACATCGCGTCCCACTGCACCTTGACCTTCCGCCCGATCCAGCCCGGCGGCGCTCCGTAATAAGCCGCTTCCACTTCGACGCAACCATCCAGATGAACCGTACGCTCGCCATACTGGTAGTAGCGGAACGGCTCCAACGGAAGCGGCTGCAAGAAGGGCTTCTCTTCGGCGAACATCGCCGCCACCTGCCGTTTGGCACGGCCGTGGATACGTTTATCGGCCCAGCGCTCTTCCCAGTGATCCAGGTACGCTTGTGCTTCTTCCAGGCTCTCGAACTTCTTGCCCTTCAACGGCGTCATCTGCGCATGGTTGACGCCACTCTCGACTTTTCCTTTTCGATCCGGATCGCGCACTTTGCACGGCAGCGCCGTCACGCCGTAATGGGCCAGAACGTCGCGATACAAGGGGTTCACGCCCGGATCGTAGAAGTCTGGAGACAACACGCCCTCGCGAAGGTTGTCCAGCACCACGACCCGCGGCGAACCGCCAAGCCGGCGAAATGCCTTTTCATGCAGCTCGGCCCACACACGCGCACTCGACCGGAAGGCCAGGAGGCGAACACACTTGCGACTACAACCCAGGGTCATGACAAACAGCCGCGTGCGCCGATACTTGCCACTATCCGGATCGCGCACCATCGGCCCGGTCCCGTAATCAACCTGGGCCTCTTCGCCTGGCCGCGTCTCGATGATCACGCGCGCTTCAGACGATACTGCTCCGCGCAGCTTGAGTACGAATCGCTGAACACTCTGATAGCTGCTGGTATACCCGTGCTGATCGACCAGATCCTGCCAGATACCCATCGCGTTGCGACCCCGCGACAGCTCCAGCTCGATCAACTCCCGGTACGCTTCACTGGCTCCGCATGGGCGCTTGCCACCCTGCTCCGGCAACCTCACTTCCGGCAAAAAGCCGGTAATCACTTCGTTGGCCGGTTTTGCATCTTCCGCTGTCTGGATGGGGAAAAGCCGGTGATCACCTCATTGGCCGGTTTTGAACTGGCAGAGCCGGTGGTCACCGAAGGGGCCGCTTTTGCTGGAGCCTTCCGCCCCCAACCTCCCGGAGTGCGTATAGCTATCCCGGCAGACCTCAAGTAGCCGCCAGCCGTCTCGCGACGGACTCCCGTCGCCGCCTCAATCTTGCGTAGGGACCAACCAAGACGCCCCAGCGCGATCACCTGTTCCTGCTTTGTTCTTTCCAAGACATTACCCATGCCAACTGAGGCTAATTTCCCTCGTCGGAGCTAATGTCTTAGGCCGCTTCTCTATGGCCGGTTTTGAAGTGATTATCTATGGCCGGTTTTGGGTGATTGCCGAGGTCTCGGCCCTGATGTTTGGCGGACTACCCGGCTCATTCCTGGACTTGGCTCTCGTCGGATCGTTCCAGCTTGTGACCTCTCCTACTCTTCTCGATGAAACTCGATCAGAAGCTCCGCTTCAAGTTCGAAGTAGCTCCCGAAGACGCTGATCTCATACGGGCGCGACTGGAAAAGGCCTCCCTCGTCGGTGGAGCCCGGCCTGACTCTTACGGTTATTAAGGATGACCCTGAAGACGACCGGGTTCTGGAACGCGCTGTGGCGGGGCAAGCCAACTATGTGGTCAGTGGTGATCGGCATTTGCTAAGGCTGGGCTCTACGAGGGCGTTGCCATTATCAGCGTTCGGCAATTCATGGATGCCGTTGAGGCGGAAGTTTAGCGGATGCAAGATTGAACGGTTAATGCGACTTGCCCCTGTGCATGTCCTTCCACCAGATGGCGGAGGGCTTCTTAGCTCGCCAGCCAACCTCAAAATCGATGGGCCTTCAGGCCCTTAGGTAGGCTTTTTTCTCCATGACTTTGCGAAAAATCAATGAAACGGGCGCCCCAGCGCCTAAAGGCAAAGAATTCGCCGGTCGATGTCCGGGCTATTGATGACTGCAAAACTAATGTCCGGGTCAGCCTGTTTCGAGCCAATTTCGAAAAGTGCTTTGTATATAGGGGTAGGGAGAACCTGAGTTCCCCCTCCCTCCGAACCGGACAGGCGGATTTCCCGCATCCGGCTCTCCAGTTAGCGGGTCACCTTGCATAAGGATTGACGTACGGAAGCATGGGTCGCGCACAGAGAGAACAGCCCTTGTTCCGCAAAGAAAGCATTGGTCCAGCGAAGATGGTCAAAGCCTCGTCCGCCACCACGCTTGCCCTGCCTGCAGCGCAGAATGGAACGCAAACGCATTCGTATCCAGCTGTCGAGTAAGGGGAACGTAGTCTTGTGACTGTGCTGGAAATATTGAAACCAGCCGGTCAGACTGCGGTTGAGTTGGGAGAGGATCGTGGGCAGAGAGTTCCGGTTGCGACGGCGCGTGTGATTGCGAACCGTGGTCTTGAACTTCTCCAGGCTCTTGGCGCGCGGCCATTTCATGCCCCGTTCAAAGTGATACCCGAGAAACTCAAAGCCACCTCGCTGGGTGGCGTCCACGATGCGCGTCTTGTCGGGATGCAACGCGAGTTCGGCCTGCGCCGTCCACTGTTGCACCTCCGCCAGCGCCGCTTGCGCCTGGCTCTCCGTCCGGCATAACAGGACAAAGTCGTCCGCGTATCGCACCATCTCTATTCCCCGGCTCGCCATGAGGTGGTCCAGGGGATCAAGATAAATGTTCGATAACAACGGACTAACCACTCCGCCCTGCGGCGTTCCCTTGTCCGGAGTCCAATATTTTGCTTCCTCCAGCACCCCTTGCCGCAGATACGCTTGCACTAATTGCAGCACCCGGCCATCGCTGACCTTGCCTGCTACCCGTGCCAGCAGCTTCTCCTGCGGAATGGTGTCGAAGTAGCTTTTCAGATCGGCATCCACCACCCACGTGTACCCCTGGTGCAGCAGATAATCGACCCGGCGCAATGCGTCCTTGCAGCCCCGATTCGGACGGAATCCATAGCTATGTTCCGCAAAATCCCGCTCGAAAATCGGTTCCAGCACGTGGCGCAACGCAGCCTGCACCACTCGGTCGCGCACCGTCGGGATCCCTAACGGACGCATTTCCTTGCTGCCCGGTTTGGGTATCCATACCCGCTTCACCGCGGCCGGTTGATACTCGTTCCGCCGCAGTGCGCGTGCTATCTTCTCCAGATTCGCTTCCTCGTGTTGCGCGAACATCTCTACCGTCTCATGATCTACTCCTGCGGACCCCCCATTGGCCTGCACTGCTCGGAATGCCTGCCGCAGGTTGCCCGCGCTGTACACCTTGTCCATCAAGCTAAACCACTGTCCTCCTTTGACTCCTTGTTCCAGAGCCGTCAACATACGGTCCGTCCAGACTTCCGGTTCCACCCAGCTCCATCGTGCGCGGATGTCTCTCGCTTGTTTAGTCTCTGCCGACACTGCCGCGAGTCCTTCTTCCGTTCTTCTGTCCATTCCCGTCTTCCACTTCCCTGCGTCCCTTGGCTCCACGCCAGTTACGGCGCTTCCTCGCTACTACGGACGCTGTGACTCCTCTGCCGGGTCCCTTCCCGACAGAGGTCTCCCTGATTCATGTACCTGGCCTTCCTGCCATTCTGTCTCCAAACACCTGTGTCGCCCCAACGTCGCTTTCTCACGCTACCCCTCAGCGCCTTGGGCTTCTTCCTCGCGGAAGTCTGGGCTTCGCCTTAACCCTGGCAGGCTCGCCGCCACCACCGGCCGAATCGAGTTTGTCATCCTACGGACTGGCAGTTCACTCCCTGTAGCTCCTCACCTCGTCTCGCGACGACGCAATAACAGTTCGTTACAGGCCGGAGAGCGCATGCCTGAAGAGGACTTCCACCCCTCCAACCAAGTACACTTTCAGGCGCACCAGGGCCCGACTTTAGTCGGGCCGATAAGGGCCAGTAGGACGAAGGGCTTTAGCCCCTGCGGCGCTATTTCCCTCTCAGTTCGGTTTCGGGCGGCGTTCGGCAGCTCAACCTGCGAGGAGGACATTACCTTTGCAGCATTCAATAAAGCCCGGACCTACCCGAGAGCGACTTTTTCCGCAGCCTGTAAAGCCGCGCCATTGCCGGCGCTAAAGCCCATGATCAAAGGCGAGACTCTTTCCCGGAGCGCTGAAGCTCTACTTCCCCCGCATCAATGCGGGGCCATCAAACGAACCGGACAGTATTGATCGTGTCGCCGTAATTCTGCCCCAATGATTCCTTCGGCGCAGACCATCATGGTGGGTGACGAGACGTCTTCTCTGCTTACATGATCTCAACGGATGAGTGAACGTCTCGTCTGCCCTCTTGAGTCCCTTATTAAACACAGCCGCCGGTGCAAGACCGAATGGAAAAAGCCCCTGTTTCCACAGCGGCGGCGCCTGTGCTTCGGAGTAGTGCTATAATCCTATACTTAAATGTTCCGGGTGGTTAACCACATTGATTTCACTTTGTCGGTTCCCTTGAGCTATGTCAGTTGGGCTGGCCGGACTAGGACCGTCAAACACTATTTCAAATGTGGGGAATTTCTTGGAATTGTTTGTGAATATCCAGCTTTTGCTCCGGCTGGACGTCGACTGAAGCCGGAGTTACGGCCACGCTCATTGTTGCAACCACGGTTGTTGTAGCAGTACCCATATCATCCTCGCTCTCTGGGGAAGGTTATCGGGTTAACAATTTACCTCAGCAAAATGCTTCGGCAGGACAATTATTATCGACCTAAGGCAGCGATCGCCGCACTAGCGCATGAACCGCTAGAGATTCTCTCCACCTGGTGAAGCATTGGCAACAGTGGCAAGAGCTTTTGACTGCACCAGTTGGCGATAGCGGGGGTCTTTTCGAAGCGGCTGCAAATCAGGAAATCCCACCACCTGCAAGTCGGTGGCTCCTTTCCGAAAGCAGGCAGCGAGCGTAGTAAGCGCCTCCTCACGCTTTCCGAGCAGTTCCAATATTCTTGCTTTGTAAATCTGCGAGTCCATGTCACGAGCTCCCAGCGACTCAGCTCTCTCGATGAGCAGAGGGGCGTTTTGCGAACTACCCAACTTCACCTTGTAGAGGGCAAGCAGCATCCAACTCGGGGCATCTGCCGGGTCCGTTAAGAGATGGCTCTCCGCCTCCTTCGCAGCCCGCGCATAGGCGGCTTTTGCCTCGCTTTGGTGGTTGGGAAAAGAAGAGTGGCAATCGGCGAGCTCTAACCAGTTCGTGTCGAGAGCGGGATTCAGTTCCACGGCTTTGCGTGCGAATGGCAGCGCCTTTTCGTACTTACCCTGGTAACGAAATGCAAGGGAGGTGTTCGCCGCCGCCAGGTCCGAATCAGGGTCCAAGGCGAGGCTCTGCTGCAAACTCCTCAGAGCTTCAGCGAATTCGCCGACCTGGAGATACTCCCCGCCTAAATTGGCCAAAGCCATTGAATTCTTTGGAGCGGCCAGGCTTGCAGCGCGGAAAGCCTGGATCGCCTCCCGATACCTCGCCTGCCCGTGCAAGCCAAAGCCAAGTTCGTTGTAGGCCCACCAGAAGTTGGGGTGCTCCTTCAACGCCCGGCGAAGAGTCTTCTCGGCGTCGTCCCACCGATTCAGACGAGTGTAAATCTGCGCCTGCCAAACCAAAGTGTATCGGTTGGAGGGATCGAGTGAAAGCGCCCGGTCAATCTCATGCAGTGCTCCCTGCTCATTGCCAGTCTGTTGGAAGACTGACGCCAGAGCGAGATGTCCGTCGGCGAGACCAGGGTCCAGCGATAGCGCCACCTGACAATTTCTATAAGCGAGGTCAAGAGCTTCGGGGATTCGCCGAATTGCATAGAGCCGGCCATAGGCAAACGCCAGCCTGGCATGAGCCATTGCATAGCGGGGATCCAGCTCCGTCGCTTGCTTATATTGCTCGATCGCCGCATCGAGCCCGCTGTCGTTTGGCTGCTTCCTCAGGGTCTCGGCCGACTGGAAGGCGGTAAAGGCGGCGGCCGATTGCGTACCCAAGGCTCCCTCACCCTGTTTCAGGTAAGGAACTAAATCGAGCAGTGACGCCGCGGCCTTCACGGCTTTTCCGGGAAGGGATGCGATCTGAGACAGAGCACAGGTCAGTTTCTTCTCACGAAGCGGCTGATTGGAGGAGGGATCCAGCAAGCGCAGGAAAAGCTCAAAGTGCGTGGCTCCCGGCAAGCCGGAGGCAGCCAGCACCAGGTTTGCACCCAGAGGATCACAGACCTCTTTCAAATGGGTCACTCCCGCGACATTCAGGCTCACGTCCTCGGGCGAGATCACAAAGAGATCTCTATCGAGGGTCTCGACACGCGTAAGTTCGCTCTTGATTGCACTTAACACGCTGGCCAGCATAGGCGTCACGTGGATATCGGAAGTTTGCGGCCAATTCAACAGGGCGACGAAACGCTTGCTGGGGAGCGGCCGCAGCAGATCTTCCAGATCATCCTTTTTCCACCACGCGGCGCCGGCCATGGTGGCAATAGCAGCCACGGCCGCGCCGGCAAAGCGGCGCCGAGTCCACAATTCTCTAGGTCGATGCTTGATATGGAGCGAGTCCAGTCCGCGTTCAAAGGCTTGGCATCTTGGCTTCGGATCCCGATCGAGGCATCCCACGATCAGCTGGACGCAGAACGAAGGCACTCCAGATGTATGCAACCGCGGACTGACGATGACCGACGAGTGGTCCGATGCCAAAACCGGCTTCTGTCCTGTAAATACCTGGTGCAGAACGACACCAAAGGCAAAAAGGTCGCTGGCTTGTGAGGGCGGCCGACTCTGGTATAGTTCCGGAGCCATGTAATCGGGCGTTCCTGCCATCACCCCCGCACCCGAAAAGGATGGCTCAGCCTCATGCGCGCGAGCTAAGCCAAAATCTGTAATGCAGACCCGCACGTTCGGACCGCTACCATCGAGCATGATGTTGTTTGGCTTAATATCCCGGTGTACGATGCCGGCGCCATGGATGGCGGCCAGCCCGCTGGCCATCTGCTTGAGGATTGCCAATCCTTCCGCGATCGATATGGGCGTAGTACACCGCAATCGCGCTGCGAGCGTTTCGCCCGGGAGAAGCTTCATGGTTAAGAACAAAGATTCAGGCGGCGGCTGCGCGCAATGAAAGATGTCATAGATCGGGCAAAGATTTTGGTGGCTCACTTCCCTCGCGAGCAATACTTCCCGCTCAAAACGTTGCTGCAGGGCCGGGTCCTCGGCAATGTGAGGAAGAATCGTCTTTAGGGCGACGTGGACGCCTTGCAAAAAGCTGTCCTCCGCCTCGTAGACTTCGCCCATCCCTCCTTTCGCGATGAAACGTACGATGACGAAGCGATCGATCAGAACCTGGCCAGGCTTGAATCGCCCGGCCGGCGGCGGCGCCGCAGAAATTTCATTCGGATCGATGGGACCGGTGGTCCCGGCGCCAGGCGGGCCCAGGTTCGGCTGGTCAAGAAAGTCGAATGGCGAATGCTCAAGGAAGCTGCCGGCACGTTCATCCGCGGCCAGCAACTCTTCGACCGTGCGTCTTAGCTCGGGGTGGCCGGCGCACGCCTCTTCGAGGAAGGCATGACGTTCGGCGGGCTCGCGCGCCAGCGCGGCCTCGAACAACTGCTCCACGAATTCGGTTTGACCAGACATAATGCCGCTTCCTAGAAAGCATTCATTAAAAACGACTTACACCATAACAATGCACCCTTGGCGACAGCCGATCGACAGGTAACTTGGGGTCAATTTCCAGAGCAAGTGGGAACAATCAAACTAACCGAGAGTCCCAGTGCCGGAGGGGAATTCCGGACGACACCTAGTGGGAGAGAAATCCCCCAGCGATTGATGGTACCCAGCCTATACCAATCAGCACACCGTAGGTGCACCTTTTTCCGTCTCGAGGTCCGATCCAGCAACCTGGCTCCGAAGCCGACGACTGCTCGATTGACCTTATGATTCCTTGTTCCTCAAAGCAGCACCGCCATGTTTACCTTTTCCTGTTGCATAGTGCACGCGAACGATAAAAGGTATCAGGCTGGTCTCGAAATCCTGCGTGATTGGCATACAAAATCGCACTGGCCGAAGGAAAGTGGAGGCCCGGAGATGGACGGCTCCAGGCCTTTCATTCCAAATCACTGACTAACGGGCAGCAACTAGAGTCGTGCCGCTCTCGTTGAGCCTTGCCTGCTGGAGCTGAGCCCTCTTTTCCCTCTTCGAAGGAGGAACTCTCAGGTTCATTTCCGCAGAGTCGCAGAGAATCTCGCTCAGGAAGTACTGGGTGCCGTACTTTTGGAACAGCAGTTTTCCTCCGTTGGGAGATTTATCGCTGGATTGATTGACAAGACTGAGTGCCGCCTCACCGGGATGATCGTGGTTCTTGATCATGATCACGTGCGATGATTCCGATCTGATCGTGTAGTTACCGGCGGGAAGCACCTTGTCGCCTACTGTAAAGTCGAAGGGGACCTTCGCCTGTACTCCGTTGGACTGCGCGAATGACGTACCGGCCAGGGCAAAATTTGCGATGGCGAGGAGTGCGATTGCTGGGATGCGTTTCATGATAGTGTCTCCTTTCTATGAGGCGTTGAACTCTGATTGCCTTCAATCTGTTAAGCGGAGTCCAGCGCCCAAAAGGGCCACTATTTCGCACCATCGTCTTATTTACCTCCTAGAGGCTTCGGCGGCGCCTCATACCCAATCGGGGTTGCGAGCGGCGGCCGGAAAGCCTAGCCTATGAGCCATCGAAGACCCAGCACCTCTGCAGCTCGATCCTCAACTGCGAGCCAACCATTATGCCTGCTGATGATCCGGACATCACGCTTCTGTTGAGGGCGATGAAGAAGGGAGACGAGTCTGCAGCCGAGAAGTTATTGCCGCTCGTCTATAACGAACTTCACCGGCTAGCCAAATCCTATATGCAACATGAGCGACCGGACCACACGTTACAGCCGACTGCTCTCATCAATGAAGCGTATCTCCGTCTTGCTCGCGAGGACGTTGATTGGCAGAGTCGCCAGCACTTTATCGGATTCGCGGCAAATGTCATGCGTCACCTGCTGGTCGATCATGCACGAGCACACAACGCCCAGATGAGAGCGGGAGGCCTTGAGCGGGTTGAGATTGAAGAGGGACTCATGGTTTCCAGCGAACGATCAAAGGAAGTGATTGCTTTGCATGATGCGCTTATCCATCTGGAAGGAGTGGATCCGCGGCAGGCGAAAGTCGTGGAGCTACGCTATTTCGGTGGTTTCTCTGTCGAAGAGATCGGCGAGATCCTGGAGATATCTCCGCGATCCGTGAAGCGGCACTGGGCGTTGGCGAGAATCTGGTTGCTCAAACACATGGAAAAGCCTCTCGTTTCCTAAGCTATTGTGTCGGCCATTTAAGAGCCTCCATTCAGACGTCTAAACATCTCTCCCTATGCAGCGAACCTGAGGGACACACGGAGCTGGATCTCGCCAATCTAGATGCCGAAGACGATGATTGCTATAGAGGCGTGACAGTAGAACTGGGGCTAAAAACACACTACTAACGGGTTGACCGCGTATTAGAAGGGCAGACGAGCCTGAGACTTAGGCGAATATTTTCAGCAGTAATGGGCGATTTGTGGTCGAGATTCATCAGTCCCACATCTCGCAAAAAACGCGAGATCGACGGCCCGAATAAAGTCGTGCCCGGATACAAAGCCAAAACACAGCATCCAAAAGGAGCTTCTCTGGCTGAAATGTCAACCGCTTCGCCCTGATTATGTAGAAACTCCAGGGGCACGACTAGTCGTGCGTTGGGGTGGAACCACTGGACGGCCTTTTTACTCGCCGCGCAGGGCAAGCATAGGATCTGTGCCGGCTGCCCGTCTCGCCGGCAATGCAGATGAGGCGAGCGCCAACAGCAGCATGGCGAGCGCAGAAAGTGTAAGCACAACGGGATCGAAGGGACTGACTCCAAAAAGGAAGGAACGCAATAGGCGGGATGCGGCCAGAGCGCCCAGCAAACCTAGAACACACCCAAACGCAGCGAGCTTTACGCCGGATGTCAGGACGAGAGCACGTACCCCCGAACGCTGACAGCCAAGCGCCAGGCGAAGCGCCATTTCCTGTTCGCGTAAGGCGACGGAGAAGGCGATGACACTGTAGATCCCAAGGACACTGAGCAGAACGGCAACGATGGCAAACGATGAGATCAATACCGTGTTGAAACGGCGGGGCGCTTCGCTCCCGGAGATCGCGTGCTCCATAGTCTGTACCTGATAAAGCGGCAACTGCGGGTCAAGGTTGCGCACCACAGCGCGCAGCGCATTCTCCATCTGCTCGGGAGCCACACCGGTGCGGAGCACGATAAAGCCATAGACAGCACTCAATTCCCCAGCTGCGGCAAAGACGCCTTCGGTCGCGACCATCTGGGTCACGGGTTGGTATACCTGTTGCGCCGTCTCCTGGTCAGGCGAGCCCAACTTCACGTCATCGACTTCGCCCACTACAGTCATCCAGGGAGTGGCAGTTTCGGGCATACCCCGGCGTAGCCGTTTCCCAATTGGATCCTGGCCGGGCCAGTAATGCTGGGCCATTTTCCGGTTCACGATGGCGACTAACTGGGAGCCTGTTTTGTCGGACGGAGTGAACCAACGCCCGCGCAGCAGACGGATGCCCAGTGCCTGAAATGGATCTCCCAATACCATCGACATAGAAGCCATGTTGAGGCCTGCGCCTTTTGGCGGAACATAGCCATCGAGCGTAAAAGCGATTTCAAAGTTATAGCCGGTGGCGGGCAACAGCGAAGTGACGCCAACGGCTTCCACGCCCGGCAACCGGCGCAGGTTCCCCAGCAGACTTTGGCTGAATTGGTCGATCACTGACTGGGTCGCATACTGCCGATGGGGCAGAACGTAGAGCGCCGCAAGCGTATGGTCTGGGCGGAACCCCATGTCGACTGTGCGCATTTTCTCGAAACTGCGCAACAACAGGCCAGAGGCGGTGAGCAGCACCAGGGCCACAGCGATTTCGGCAACGACGAGCGCTGAACGCAACCTTGCATGGCCGCTTCCGGAGGTACCGGTACGTCCGCCCGTTTTCAGTGTTTCATTAACGCTGGTTCTGATGGCGGCAAAGGCAGGAGCCAGTCCACAAAGAAAGCCGGCCGCGAGCGCGAGTCCCAGAGCGAAACCCACGACCGGCCGGTCCAAGCCAATCTCACGAATGCGCGGCAGCGTTTCCGGCAAGAAGCTGACGCCGACACGCAGGGCTACGGCCGCGAGCGCCAGCCCGAGCAGGCCGCCGGCGAGACTCAATACCAGGCTTTCAACGATGGCCTGGCGCAGCAAGGTTACCGCGCCGGCACCCAGGGCCAGGCGGACGGCGATTTCTCTTCGCCTGCGGATGGAGCGCACCAGCAGAAGACCCGCCAGGTTGGCGCAGGCAATCAGCAGGACTACGACCACGGCAAACAACAAGGTGCGCACCAAGGGGCGGGCCTGTTCGACGGTATCCTCTTGCAGCGGCGTCACGGCCGAATGAATGCGAATGCTCCGCATGAAGGCCGGAAAGTTGCGCATGATTTCCTGGGCCACGCGCTCGGCGTCGCTCTGAGCCTGGGCGGCGCTGGTGCCGGGCTTTAGACGGCCTACCATGCGAAAATTCCAGGACGCTGCACTCCCCGCTGTAAATTCTTCCGGTTCCAGGCTGAGTGGGACCCAAAGCTCACTGTATCTCAAATGCCCCGGCACCAGGGGAAACTCGAAATTACGCGGCATCACGCCGATCACGGTATAGGGTTTGCGGTCGAGAAGGATTTTGTTTCCGACAATGGCCGCATCGCCCTGGAACCGGCTGCGCCACATGCCGTAACTGAGCACAGCGACTTGCTGGTGCTGGTCGTCTTCCTGCTGGGTGAAGACGCGGCCCAATATCGGGGGCACGCCAAGGACGGCAAAGACCTCGCCGCTCATGCGCGTCGCATCCACCGGCACCGGATCGCCGGTTCCGGATAATTCAAAGCCTGCTCCCTGATAGCCGCCGAGGTGGGTAAACCCATGCGTGTCGCGCATGTAGTTACGGATGCCGGCAGCAGTTACGGTCGAATGGGTGCAGAAATCACAATTCGAAGCTTCGAGGATGTCTCCCAGAATGACCAGGCGGTCCGGGTTGAGAAAGGGGAGCGGACGTAGCAGGACGCCCTCAACAATGGAAAAGATGGCGGTCGTCGAACCGATTCCCAACGCCAGCATCAAGACAGCGGTGGCGGTGAATGCGGGAGACTTGCGGAGTTGGCGCAGGGTATGGCGAATGTCTCGCAGAATCTCGGCCAGCCCTTGATAGGAGCGCTCGTTGCGATGCAGTTGCTTGGCCTGCTCCACATTGCCATATGTGCGCCTGGCGGCGAGCCGTGCCTCGGCAGGCGCTATACCCTGGCGGAGATAATCGTCTTCTAACAAGGTAAGATGAGCGGCAACCTCTCGTGCCAGGTCGGCTTCGGCCCTGGTGTTGGTAAAGAGCCTGGCAAACCTCAGGAGAAAACGTCTCAGGTGGTTCATGGCTTAAACCTCGTCCAGCAGAAGCCGCTCCACCAAGGCAGCCATCTTTCGCCACCTGTGCGTCTCTTCTCCCAAAGCTTTCTGCCCCGCCTTTGTGATTTCGTAGTACTTGGCTTCGCGGTTGTTCTCGGTTTTTCCCCAGGTTCCCTTAATCCATCCGTACTGTTCAAGCCGGACTAACGCCGGGTAAAGAGTGCCCTGGTTGAGATTGAGCAGGCGATCGGAAATTTGCTGGAGACGGGTTGCTATTTGATAGGCGTGTTGGGAGCCCATGGTGAGAAGCGTCCGTAAGACGATGAGGTCAAGGGTTCCCTGCAATAGCTGGATGGGCTCTCTTTCTTTACTGGGCATGCAAGTGTTGTCTCCCGGAGACAGGATCACTCCATGTTCACTTGTATGTCAAGTGGAGTGAATTTTTGCCTGTTTCATTTCTTTACGCTTCCATTGAGAGTAGTGGCTGCGCAGAAGGGAGCGGAGGCCCCCTTTTCATCCCCTTGGGTGGGGCCGAAGAGCGTGTGTGAGAATCCACCATTCACCGTCAAGTCTGCTGCTGTCGTGGCGGATTGACGTCAAAGGGGGTATCTCACATCTCGCGAAAGAAGTGCGAGATGTGAGATACCCCTCAATTTGTCGCCGGGAGAGATCCCAAGGGGCCGGCGGGCTCAGTTGATGGTGATGGTTACGGCTTTAGCGGTCGAAGCCGCATAGTTACCCTGCGCCGCATAGCTAACGACGATGGTGTAGGTACCCTTCGGCACGTTGGTAAGGGTGTAGCCGGCGGATTGGTTCACCAGCCCCACCGTATTCGGGATGCCGTTGACGGTAAAGACCACGTTGCCTGTGGGCTGCGCACTCGTGCCTGAGGATATGCTTGCTCCGCATACAATGTTCCCCCCCGGCGTCCCTCCGTTGCTGCTGTAGCAGTAAGAGGTGAGCGTGGTTGGCGCCGGAGCTACGGTCACAATCACCGGCAGAGAGGTGGCAGTCGCGTATTCTCCGTTTCCAGAATAAACCGCAGTCAAGGTGTGCGTGCCCGCCGACAAGGTGCCGTAGGGAATGTAGTAGTAGGCCTCACCGTTTCCTTGCAGGGTCACGGGCTGGGTGGTCAATAAGGTGGTCCCATCATAGATTTGCACGGTGCCCGTCGGCACTCCGAAGTTGCCGGAGACGAGGGCGTCCGCATTCGTGCCCTGATCATAAGTCAGCATCGTCGTCACATCTTCCAGAGTCACCGTCACGGTTGCCTTGGTGCTGGTGCCCGACGCGTTGACATAATTACTCGCGGTTGCGGCTGAGTTTACGTAAAAGCTGAACTGTGCGGTCGTGCTCCCCAACTGATCGGGTTGGTAGGTGAAACTGATCTTGCATTGCTGTTGCGGGGCAATCCCGCCGGAACACACGGGCGTAGCAGCGGAGAACCCCGTCGTATCCCCCGTTTCCGTGTATTGAGGAGTGAAGTTGGCAGTGATATTACCAACGTTCAGGGCGGTGACGTTGCCGTTCTGGCTGGATCCCAATGGAATGGGGCCGAACGAAATGCTTGCCGACTGGGTCTGTAGCGTGACCACCTGAGTGACCGGCGAGCTGGGGTTTTCTCCAATATCGGTGAGGGTGATCTCCTGACCGCTGGGCCATATGAGCATGCTGCTGCCAGTGGCGATGGGGATGGTTTGCGGGAGCAACGCCGCCGTCCCGAAGCTCGGCGCTCCCGTGGTAGCCGCCAACGTTACCGGAATAGTCAGGACGCGGGCGTTGTATCCATCGAGGACATAGAGATTTAACGCCGCGTCGAAGCCGAGAGCGGCCGGCTCGCTTAACGTGTATGAGCCGGTCGAGATATAACTGGGCGTCCCAGTGTTGGCTGGAACCACAACCAGGTCCCCAAAGTTGGCTTGCCCATCACCGCCGTCCGCGATATACAGGTTGCCCGCAGTGTCGGTGGTGAGACCCTGGGGAAAAATTACCGGCGCCCCGGAGATGGTATAGCTCAGCTTGGTCGCGGCGCCGCCGCCTACGGGAACTTTGACCACGAACCCCGGGTTGGCCGCGGTAGCACTGGATCCATACGGACCGGTATCGCCGATGTAGAGGTTTCCGCTGGGATCAAACGCAAGGGCTATGGGGTGGTAGAGGGTTACACCGCCGGGGATGGTCAGCTTAGTGACGCTGGACCGGTTTGCGGCAGGAGCGATGTAAACGGCGCCCAGATTGTAGTCGGCAATATACAGGTCCCCGGCCGCGTCGAGTGCAAGTGCGCTGGGAGCAACGAAGGTGGACCCGCCAATTTTGGTTGGCGTACCTGAAGGTTGAGGGTAGTCCCAGACGGCGCCGTTGAAGGTATAGGTACCGCCAACATCTATTCCGCCCTCGTCCGCGATAAACAGGTCGCTGCCGCTGCCGGTGACCACGACAGCTTGCGGCTCAAGCAGGGACGGGTTGGGAGAGGACTGAGAGAGATAGCTTAGGGTTCCGGGATAAAATGCCACAATCGCCGCTTGTGACTGGCCGAAGCTGTTGATCGCGCCGAGGACGTCGGCCCCGTCATTGGAAAGCGCGACTACGCCCTTTTGCAGTCCTGATGTGGCCGGCCCGTAGTTGACGTGAAATTGCACCTGGCAGGTATAGCCGGGCGTGATACTGGCCGTGAGGCATCCGTTGTTGTCAAACGAAAATTTGCTGGTGTTATCACCCAGTATCCTCTGATAAAAGCGGGTGGTGGAAGCCGGGGCGTTGAAGGAATAGTTCAACGTGACGGTAGAACTTTTGCTGCCCGCAGCGACGTCGCCAAAGTTAATGGCATTGCCGTCGTAAACAAATTCAGTCAGATCCTGCTGCGAGTGGTCGGTGATGTAGAGGTCGCCGGAAGGGCCGATGGCCATGCCGGCGGGCGAGCCCAGCCCGGAAAAAGGGACCAGAAAGGCAGTGGAAGGCTTATCGGGATTTAACTCCACCAGGCGCTTGTTGGACGCATCCAGTACAAAGAGATTTCCAGCGCCATCCAGACCCAGGCCGGTTGGCCGGGAGGCTGCGTGATCGGCAGCGAAGTCGAACCTGGTACCGGCAAAACCGGTAAGAAGGGGCGTTTCCTTCGCCTGTCCGTAAACGGCATTGGTGGTGGCGTCGGTGAAATAAAGCGATGACGCGGAGACCGCAATACCGGTGGGCGCCAAGGGGCTGACGCTGGCCTTGCTGGCAGCGGAGGTGGTTCCGGGGGCAAACTCGACAATCTCCTTGAGCCCGGCATCCGCCACCCAAAGATCTCCTGATGCATCCACGGTCAGGGCGCTCGGCGTCTGTGCTGGAGAGTAGATGAGTTGGGTGTAGACAGGCGAAGCCGATTCCGGGTTGGTGACGCGGTATAAAACCTTTTTCACTGCATCGGAGAAATAGAGCGTTCCATCCGGCCCTACCGCAACCGCATTGGGGTCGCTAAGGCCGTCTGACGGGATGAGGAAGGTTGCGGTTCCGCCGATTTTTGCCGGGTTGGTGGTCGGACTTTCGTTGATTGCGCCCTGGGTTGCTATCTCGACGATGCGGCTATTTGATGAATCTGCGACATAGAGTGTTCCGTCAGGAGCGATGGCGACTCCGGACGGATTCGAGAGTCTGACCGGCGAGCCAGAATCGGTTAGGGCAAAGCCAATCTGGGCGTTTACGACTACGCTTGGGACCGAGGTGACCTGGGCTTCGCTCAGCGGGAGAACGAAGAGCAGACCGAACGCAGAGAGAACAATCCTGGTCGCGCGGAAGAAAGGCGTGGCACTTGACATGAAGGTAATCCTCAACAAACCACCAGCAAAGCTTCAGTGAGTGTCGACGTTCCAGAGGCTGCGGTACGCGCTGCAGCACGGCTGATCCAGGGTAACGACTTGCCTATTATTGGAGACATTACCCCCTCCTGGGAAGTATCTAAAAGTAGACGCGACACCGCGGGCAGGCCCCAGGGGGCTTGAAATGATGGTATGGGTGTGATTTCAATGCTCGTTTATATCAGTAGTGGTTACATAAAGACCGGAGTCAGCCGCGGCTCAAATCTCGACTGGGTGGTTGGGGCGTCCAAGCCCTCTATTATTTTCACAACCTACGGCACGACGCCCCGCCACCAGGGCTATTGAATGCTGCAAAGGTAATGTCCTCCTCGCAGGTTGAGCTGCCGAACGCTGCCCGAAGCCGAACTGAGAGGGAAATAGCACCGCAGGGGCTAAAGCCCTCGTCCTACTGGCCCTGATACAAAGCACTTTTCGAAATTGGCTCGAAGCAGACTGACCCGGACATTAGTTTTGCAGTCATCAATAAAGCCCTGAATTTTATATAGCGGAGCGTTCTCGCGGGTTTGAAAACCCGCTCCCCCGGACTGAAGTCCGGGGCTGGGAAGCTTAAGCTGTCCGCTTCTTCAAAATACGGCAAAATGTCTTCCGCCGGCCAATTCGCATCTCCGAAACATGCAGATCGGGTAGGAGGCGGGATTACTCCCGCCGTCCTCCCACACCACGCGGACGTGCCGTTCGGCATCCGGCGGTTCATGAAACAGACTGGAAGCGTCGATGAGTGTCCAGCAACGAAACCAGCCCCATGCGGTCGAACCAGGACTTGGGGAAGGCTTGGTTCATATGCGAGGCACCGCCGTTCCACCACGGGCCTCGCCCGTTGGTGGCCGACTTCCAAGCCCGAACCTTATCTATCCCAGCCTTTATCAGATTCCGCGCGCGCCGATAGACACGCTTCCATTGCCGCCACAGCAGCGTCCGCAGCTTGTGCCGCAGCCAGCCATCGAGCTCTTCCAACACGTTCTTTACTTCAGTGAGTCGGAAGTAGGCCATCCAGCCCCGCAGGACGGGATTGAGTCCCTTGATGACTTGCTGCAGGCTCTGCCCGCGGCCTTGCCGTAGCGCGAGACGGATTTTCTCCGCCATGCGCCTGCGGCTTTCGAATGCGATCTTGAGCTTCGGCTTCCTGTGCCACGTCATGCTGTAGCCCAGGAACTTCCGCTCCCACGGTCGCGCCACTGCGCTCTTGACAGCATTGACCTTCAACTTCAGCCTTTGCTCCAGGAACGCCGTGATCGACTGCTTGACCCTCTGTCCTGCCCGATCGCTTTGGACATAGATGTTGCAGTCGTCAGCGAATCGGCAGAAGCGATGCCCGCGCCGTTCCAGTTCGAGATCCAGATCGTCCAGCAGGATGTTCGATAACAACGGGGAAAGAGGACCGCCCTGAGGCGTCCCTTCGCTCCGTGCACCCGTTATCCCGCCTTCCATCATTCCCGCTTCCAGATAGCGCCGGATCAGCTTCAACACCCCGGGGTCTTTCACCTTGCGCCCCACCCGTGCCATCAGCACATCGTGGTTCACTCGGTCGAAAAATCTCTCCAAGTCGAGATCTACGGTCCATCGCCTGCCCTCGGCAACATACCCTCGCGCGGCCTTCACCGCCTGATGGGCATTGCGTCCGGGACGAAAACCGTAGCTCGATTCCGAGAACCCGGGATCGAACAGAGGTTGCAATATCTGATGAAGTGCCTGTTGGATCAGGCGATCCAGCGCACAAGGAATGCCCAGGATGCGTACCCCGCCTTGCGGCTTCGGTATCTCCACCTGGCGCACAGCTGTAGGCATGTATTCGCCCGCCAACAGAGCCTGTTTTATCTTCGGCCAGTGCGCCTGCAGCCAGGGCTTCAACTCCAGAACCGTGAGCCCATCGACTCCCGGCGCTCCTTTGTTTTCCACCACCCGCTGATAGGCGCGCATCATGTTGCTGCGTTCCAGCGCAGCTTCCAAAAGTCCCTGCGCTGCTTCCGGTTTCGTTTCTCCACCAGTCGCCGTACGAGTCTCCGCACCATCCACGGCCCTCGACAGGTTCCGCCCGTCTCCCTCCGCGATGGCCTTACTTCCGTAAGCTTCTGCTTCGCTGACTCGCATCGAGATCTGCTGTCCTACTCCCGTGTTTCACGTTTGGCCCTTCACCCCGCTCGCGCGGAGCCACTATGGCCGCTGCTGACTTCTGGTGATTCTTCCCTTCACCTCGCGATGACGGTAGCCCTAAGGCAAACCACCAGATCTCCCCGGGTATTACGCACTCACCTTCACGCTTATCTCTGTCGGATCTACGCCGCGATGTCCGTGCAAGTACTGGGCTTTGCATGGATTTGCCTGCTCACCCCATCGCGTCGCCTCTATCCGCTGGCTGTTCGTCAGAGCAGCGCTTTGCCTGCGGCTTCCTCCGGATTCCACCTCACGGTGGACACCCTTGCCGTTCAGCTAACACTTCCCCTTGCCGGGTGTGTAGAGGACTTTCACCTCCAAGTGAATGCGCCCTGCCGGGCGCACAAACTCCAGGGCAGGACTAAAGTCGTGCCCTGATACAAAACATGTCCTGCTGGGAACAGCACCGAGTTGTTCCTCAGAAGAGCCACTAAGAAAGCTAAGTTGCAGCCGACACTGGCGTGCGACTTTTCATATCACGTAAAAGATGGCATGGTTACCAAAGTTCCGTGGACATTGCAACTTACGTTTGTTACTCCTCTACAAGCGCTTCATACAGTTTGTTAAAACACTCGCTTTAGCTTGTAACACGGATTTAGATTCTGCCCTCAGCGTTCCCGGAACCCCCAGCCCCCGTAACTTCCCCTCGGCAGACGGTAGAAAACTATGGTTGTTCCACTTCAACCATCCCTCGATGCGGGGTAGTTTGTGAGTACGTTTACCGGTTCTAATGCGGGCCTCATCTCGATCAACACACAACTTCGCGATACGCATGGCATCGACGGTCCGATGCGCGGCCTGGCGGAGCGGATCGGCCGCGACCTGGTTTCGAACGCACACCTGGTGAGCCTTCGCGGCGCTCACGAGCGCGAGTTGTGGACCAGCAGAGCTGCGAATGCCCTGCGTATGCTGACCACGCGACCGTTTTCCCGCTTGCGTGATGTAGCCGAGGCTTGCCGGTGTAACTACGATGAAGCAATCAGGCTGCTCGCAGCAATCAACCGCAATCGCGAAACGGCAATGTTTCTGGGCAAATTCAGCGGGGATGCTCCCTATCGCCGCAGTACGATCCAGCCGATCACCGAGTCCGGTGCTGTCAAGGCCTTTCTCGAAGGCAACTATCGTTATCCATTTACGGTGGGGATTTATCCCGCCGTCTCATGCACCCTATCGTGCAGCTTCTGTGCCCGCGCCCGTGGAGAACAGTACAAACAGGAAGATATCGCTCCGGGCAATGAGTTATTCCGGCAACTATTCGCCCAGGCACCGCGCGACCTACCGCGCAGATTCTACTTATCCGGAGGTCTTGAGCCGCTCACCAATCCCGAACTCGCCGAGTTGGTTCGCTTTGCCGCCGGCTTTGGCCATCGCATGCAGCTCTACACCAACGGCATGATGTTAACCCCGCGCTTCCTGGCCAAGAATGAGGGCCTGTGGCATCTCGACACGCTGCGCATCTCCTTCTATGGAGCGGATGACGAAACTGCCCAGCTCACTACCTCGCGTGCCGGGTTGGCTACGCGGGTGATCGCGAACGCCAAGGACCTGGTTCGCCTGAAGGCGAAACGTGGTTCGACGCTCCGTATCGGCTTTCATCACGTGGTGCAGAGCGGACAAATCACGCACCTGCGAAGGATTGCGCAGGCGTTGGTTTCGATCGCCGACCAGTCGCCCGACCGGAGGGGAATCAATTTTCTGACTCTGCGCGAAAATCACGCCGCTTCCGGCAAGGCTGCCATCAGTGGCGGCGAACGGGAACGGTTGCGCGATGAACTTATAGACCTGCAGAGCTTCTTCGTGGAAGAAGGCATGAAGGAGTTCGAGGTAGATCTGGGCGACGGGATGCGTGGACTTGTGGAGGGCGCGGGGACGGCACCCGTGCGGCGCGTGACTCACTCCGACATTCTGGGACGGGGTTATCCGCAGATTTCCGTGGTGGTCGACTTGCTGGGCGATGTTTATCTCTATCGCGAAGCTGCGTTCATCGGCCGGGCCGGAGCTGAACGCTACATCATCGGCCGCCTCACACCCGAGCTAGGCCTGGCCGAGCTGCTGCAACAATACCTGGCCGACCGCGATCGCTTCGTGGTGCCCCGCGCTGGAGACGAAATCTTCCTGGATGCTTTCGACCATGCGGTCACCGCGTACCTGCGGCAGGCAAGCGACGATCTCCACTTCGGCTCCAACCTCTCCGGCGTTTCTGCCCCCGCAGCCTCTTATCGATCTCCGGCTAACCTCTGGAGGTGAGCAGCTGGGAAACGCCGGAGTCCATAGTGGCCTGCTAATCCCAGCCACCAAGCTCGAGCGCCACAGACATGCAGGCGTCGCGCAATTGATCGGCGTGGGCGCGATTCTCCAGGGCCCGTGCCACCACCATGCCGCCGACGCACAAAGCGGCAATGGCCTGTGCCCTGGTGCAGCGGGTGCGGCGGCTATGCTTCAGGCTGCGCTCGAGAACGCTGACCATCGCGCTGAACACGGTTTCGTAAGCCCGCCTCGCGCTCTTTCCGCTACGCGTCACGTCAGTCGGTAACGCAGCCATGGGGCAGGAATTCTCTACATCCTCGAAGTGCTGGCGAGAGAGATAGGCGCGCACCACCTGGGGCCCTACGTCCATTGATGACAAATCTACCTCCACACCTTCCCAACAATTCTTCCATTCCGGGTCAGTGAAGAAGCACCCCAACACCTCGGCGTATAGATCGCTTTTGCTCTCGAAGTAGCTGTAGAAACCGCCGCGAGTGAGACCCGCGCCGGACATGATCTGATCGACGGAGACGCCGTCAAAGCCGTGCCGGTTAAACAGCTTGCGTGCGCTCTGAACGATCTTTCCTTTTACCTCGGTGCGATGACCAATGGGATAGGGCATAAGCTCTCCAGGTTTCGGTGAGCCGAAGTATGGCGCGAGCCATCTTCAGTCGTCCAGCAAAATATGATCTTGAACATAACTTAGCCGCGTGATTCTATGCATTGACGCACGAATATGAGGAGGGGCGCGATGACGGAAAGAACGAGGCCGACGCGGCGGCAGGTAGTCACCAGTATGGGGATGGGTCTTTTCAGTATGGCATCGGTCTGCCATGCAATTGCGGAAGGCCTGCCGCAGACCATGCAGGAAAAGCCGGCAACCGCGGCCAATCGAACGCGCACATCCCTGCATGAGGATATTGAGATTAAGTCCGGCCCTGAGCGCATCTATGAGGTGCTTCTGGATGCAAAGCAGTTTGCGGCGTTCACGGGTCAGCCGACCGAGATCGACCCCAAACCGGGGGGAGCTTTTTCCCTGTTCGGAGGACAGATCGTTGGACGAAATATCGAGTTAGTCCAAAATCAGCGGATCGTGCAGGCGTGGCGCCCCGCTCATTGGGACCCTGGCATCTACTCGATTGCTGAGTTTCAACTCAAACCCCAGGGTTCCGGCACCCTCGTCGTCCTGGACCATAAGGGTTTTCCTGAAGGCGACTTCGACCACTTAGAGTCGGGATGGCACGCGCATTATTGGGAACCGCTGAAGAAATACCTTGCCCGGGCTTAGCTCTCCGATAGAAAACGTCTCGGAATTATGCTGAAGGAAAACGGCGAGCGGTTGAGGTGGACGGGGTGTGCAAGCGATGCCTGTACACCCCGGATCCATCTTCGCTTGTAAAACTTGTGCTACCGCGCGGAGGCCCTGGAAGCGTCGACTGCGAGGCTCAACTCGTGCTCCGCAGCACGGAGGTGCTCCTCGGCTTTGGCGCCGTGGCCCATCATGTCGTAGTGGTTCGATGCACGTGCATGCTCCATCTCATTGATGGATTCAATGACATGCTTGTGAACAGCGTCAAGATCGTGCCAATCATGGACCTGTGCAGATAACACCGCACCTGCCGCAAACGCCGATGCCAGAGCAATCGCTGAAACAATTTTCTTCATATTCGGTTTCTCCGCTCAAAGTATGGTTTCCCGTCCGATTCGACAAAATGACACGAATGGGGGATATTGGCGCACGGCGTTTTGCTTCTCGATACTCACGGCGCCGCGGAGAAGCCATTCAACCGACTCGGTGCCCGAAGGCTTCGAATTCAGCAGAATTGCAACTTGTGGATTTATTCTCCTTTTGTTCGCCTATACTGGCTCCATGTTTCAAGCACCCGCACCCGGCCGTGGTCTCGTAGTCCGGTGCAAGAGATGCGGGCAGAACGTCCCTGCCCCGGTTGAAACCATGCCCGCGCAGCCAATCGCTGCGAAGTGTCCCTTGTGTGCGGAATACCGGCGATATCTGCCCTCCGAGATCTTTCAGGGCAGGCTGTCTCACTTGCTCATTAAGAAACCGGTCCGTACGGCCGACGGCCGACCCGGCGGATAGATGAGTGAAGACAGCGAAATCCGTGGAACTTTGATCTCCGCGGCGGCGTATCTGTCGGTACCCAGGCTGGAAAGGACCTCTATGTCACTGGCAACGCGTTTTTTCCGGGGGCTACCGATCATTGTTCTGCTCGCGGCCGCCATCCTGTTCGGCGATTGCGCGGCTACCTTGGCGCAGAATTCGGACGTCAATCTCGCGCTCCATGCCAACTCCCACGCCAGCGCTGCCAACATCGGCCTGCCCGCTTATCCGGGCGCAACGTTATACAAAGATACAGACAACGACTCCGCAGCCGACCTCGGCCTAACCATTGGCGACTTTCACTTCAGCTTGATGGCGGTAAATTACGTGACCAGCGACTCTCCAGCACAGGTTTTGGCCTTCTATCGCAAGCCACTTTCACGCTACGGCGAGGTACTGGAGTGCAGCCAGGGCAAACCTGTCGGCGCCCTTACCGTCACTCGCGGCGGACTTACCTGCGGGCACGTACAAGTTGGTGGCAACACGAACTCTTCGACGGATCACGAAATTCGCGCCGGCTCTTCTAATCGGTACCGTATCGTGGGGATTGATGATTCTCATCCTGGATCCACGCGCTTTGGCCTCGTCTACCTCGAGCTGCCCAACGACGGCGATAAAACGACGAGGTAATTTTTTGCTTTGTGCCGGATGTAAAAGGCATGGTGCGTGTCGCCGTATACCCTCCCACCGCGGACGAAATCCCTCCCGAAATATAGTAATAGTGACAGTTCTCCGTTCCATGTGCGGCCGCTAGGGGCCGGATGCTTTGGGTGGTTCGTTGCCGGCATCGGGTTTTGTTACTATCTCGAAGAATGCAACTTGATCCTGAAGACATCGCAGAAGGCTACAGCAAGATGGTTGAGGCCGAATTGCTGGAGCTGGCCCAGTCGTATGATTCGCTTACCGACGCTGCCCAGGCGGCGCTCCGGGCGGAGTTTGCTCGCCGCGATCTCGAGCCGCCGATGATCGAGGACGCGGACGATCCGCCAGAACGGCGCCACCTGGTCACCCTATGCCGATACCGCGATCTTTCCGAGGCTATTGTCGCTCGCACCTTTCTTGAGTCGGCCGGCATTTACGTGTTTCTTCGGGACGAAAACCTTGTCCGGCTCGATTGGCAGGTGTCGAATCTTATCGGCGGCATTCGCCTTCAGGTGGAAGCTAAAGACGAGGCGGGAGCTGCCGAGCTATTGCGCCAGTCAATTCCCGCGGTAATCCCATTCGATGGTGAGGATGACTTCCTGCAACCTCACTGTCCGAAATGTGGGTCCATAGATATAACTTTCCAAGGCTCCTCCCGCGGCGCCGCGCTTGCGTCTCTTTCAGTTCTCGCACTGCCGCTTCCGCTCGGCCGCGAGAGTTGGCTTTGCAACTCATGCGAAGCCCGGTGGGAGGACACCGAAGATGGTTCGGTCTGATCGCTGCTACCAGGCGACGGGTGGAACGGTAGAATAGAACATTGGTCGGCGACACTCCTATACAGCCACAATCAGGTGGACAGGAAATACCGGCACAGGAACCAGCGGATACCGCGACTACCAACGCTCCTGTGAGATTTCCGCGCCCGCAAAATCGACCATCGCCGGTTCCTCGGACCCGTCCTTTCGAGGCGACCGGACGCGATGGAACCCGGAGGATCTTCTGGTCGCGTCCCTCTCCGCGTGCCATCAGCTATGGTATCTACATCTTTGCGCGGAGGCCGGAGTCGTGGTCGATGCTTACGTGGATGAGGCAGTGGGCGTGATGGAGGAGTCAGGCGACGGCGGCGGCCAGTTTATACAGGTGATTCTGCGGCCCAGGGTCACCCTGGCATCCGGTAGCGATAAGACCAAGGCAAACGCTCTGCATCATGAGGCCCACGCCAAATGTTTTATCGCGCGCTCGGTGAATTTTCCGGTAACCTGCGAATCCGTCATTGAATAGCCACTTGTTCATCGGGACTCAGGCTGTGACACGCTGACCGTGGTTTGAAATAGCGGGGCGAGGGCGGGCTTCATTACCTTTCCCATGGCGTTGCGGGGAAGCGTGTCAAGCAGCAGAAGGCGCGAAGGCAGTTTGTAAGGCGCCAACAATCCCCCGGCCCAGGTGCGCAGGGATTGCAGATCGAGGGCATGGCCGTCGTTGAGCACCACGGCCGCAGCAACCCTCTCTCCCCACTCTGCGTCGGCTATCCCGACAACGGAACACTCGGCAATTGCGGGGTGCTGGCGCAGCGCCTCCTCAATTTCCAGAGCGGATACTTTGTGGCCGCCGGTCTTGAGTATGTCGATGTTGGTCCGACCGAGAATGCGATAGATACCGTTCTCGATCACCGCGGTATCGCCGGTGATAAACCAGCCGTTGCGGAAGGCTTCGCGTGTGGCGTCCGGTTTGGCCCAGTACTCCGCGAACACCGCGGGACCGCGGACTTCAATCCCGCCCGGCGTGCCCGGGGCTACCGGCTCGCCGCCAGCTTCCACCAATTGCAGCTCCACGCCCGGCAGGGGCGTGCCTACGCTTCCCGGCACGCGTTCGCCGCGCAGCGGGTTGGACAGCGCCATGCCAATCTCGGTCATTCCGTAGCGCTCCAACAGCGTGTGGCCGCTGATTTCCCTCCATCGCTCGAGCGTGCTCACCGGCAGGGCTGCCGAGCCAGACACCATCAGGCGCAAACTCCGGCATGCCCGGCTCAGCTTCGCACGGCGCTGGGGTGAAGCCGCATCCCAGGCGGCGATGAGCTTCGCGTACACCGTCGGCACAGCCATGAACAGAGTCAGTCCGCCGCCGGCGATACGGTCCCACACGGCAGCCGGATCGAAGCGCGGCAGCATGTCGCAGGTTGCGCCCGACCACAATGCGCAGCCAACAACGTTGATGATTCCGTGTACGTGGTGCAGCGGCAGGCACAACAAAATGCGGTCGTTGGTTGACCACTCCCAGGCTTCCACCAGGCTCCTGATTTGGGACGCGATGTTGGCGTGGGTCGTGACCACACCTTTCGGCCTGCTGGTCGTGCCGCTGGTGTAGAGAATCATGGCGCGGCGCTCGATGGAGATTTCCGGTAGAGAGGCCTGCGGATACTCGAGAAGCTCAAGATACGGAAGTACGCGCGCTCCGCGAGCTACGGCGATAGGCTCAATGAGAGTAGCCGCTCCAGTATCGAATACCAGTGTTGATGCGCGCGGTATCGTCAACGATGTATTCCAGCTCCGGTCGGGTTGCGTTGAGCGGCAGCGGGACGGCAACGCCACCCGCGCGCCAGATGCCCCACTGTGTCGCGACCCAGGGAAAGCCCGGCGTCACGAGAAATGCCACTCGCGCTTCCTTCAAGTCTTCATGACCGGCGAGGAGCGCCGCCGCCACGCTTGCGGATGCTTGCAGCAAATCGTCGTAGGTGAAGGTTCCCTGCGCATCTACGATGCTGGTGCGCGGCCCATAGGATTGGCCACGAGCCATGAGGGGAAGACTGATTTGACTGACCACAGGCAGACTCTACGGCCTCTCCGGCGACATTGTCCAACCAACTAGCTGGGTGCCAGTATCAACGCTGCGGCGAGCGCCGCAGTTTTGTGATCCCTCGTCCAGGGTGGCCCGATTTCACTTCCGAGGCTGGAGATTTTGCCCTGCATCCGGGTTGCCGCATTCCCAAATGCCGCCTTCGCCCGCTCATCGAGGTCTCGCTCTCGAATCGCCGTGACCGGAATATGTAGACTTTCGAAAGCTTTGCTGGCGGCGTGACGAAAGAATTCGCCTTCCGCACTGTGGATCAGGGGGTGCGCGGCGAGAATTTTCTGGAGCGCGGGCAGCGGGCGGCCTGAGGCCAACAAGACCGCAGCGCCCACGATCCGATAGTGGTGCCAGTTTAGTTCTGTAACGAGTTCCGCAATGGCCGTTGCCGCCAGGCGAGATGAGGACGCTGTGCAGCGCGCCAGGTGTTTCTCTTGCTCCGGGAGTTCGAGGCTGGCTGCGAAGTGATAGGGCTGAATGGCCCCGGGGATTTCCGGATCCGCGGTGACGATGCGACGCCGGGATAGAATTTCGACCGGGTCTGCGGAAACGGCGACCAGCACTCCCCAGCCGGAATGCATTTGGACACCGAGGGCTGCCGGCTTCATGACTACTTGAGGATCGCCTGGGGCGAACGCTTCATGAATTCTGTGAGCTTGTCATGGGGAAGAGCTTCGATGGTATGGCCATCCACCCCAGTCATGGTTTGGGCTGCAACCATGGCGTTGACAATCGCCTCTTCTGTAGCTTCGACGGTGGCCTGAAACAAGGGGCTGATGCGCTCGTTCGAAACGGTGAGCACAGAATTGGGACCAGGTTCTTTGTTGGCGCCGCGATTGGCGGTAGAGAAAGCGATGAAAATATCGCCGGAAGAATTTCCGGAACTGGAGCCGGTGCGGGCCAGGCCCATGGTTGCGCGACGGGCGAGCCGCTTTAATTGCGTTGGCAAGAGCGGAGCGTCTGTCGCCACCACGATAATGATGGACCCGACATCGCCCCTCACCTCGGGCTCCAGCATCGCTTTACCTGGGGCCGCGGGAATGAGCTTACCGATGGGCACGCCTGCGATGGTGAGTTGGGGACGCCGGCCGCAGTTGCATTGCACCAGCACTCCGACCGTGTAGCCGCCGGCGTCGGCGGAAAGTACACGGGAGGCGGTTCCGTCTCCACCTTTGAACCCGTAGCAGACCATGCCGGTCCCTCCGCCTACGTTGCCTTCAGGAACAGCGCCACCCTTGGCGTTATCGAGTGCGGCGAACACGTCCGCCTGCTTGACATGGAACCCGTTGATGTCGTTCAGGCCCCCGTCCCACGTTTCGGCTACCACCGGCAGTGACCAGGGCTGCAAGGTAATGCGGCCGTTTTGCACGAACCAGGCGATGATGGAGTCGCGCACCAGGCCGACTGAGTGGGTATTGGTAATTCCGATGGGGCCTTCGAGGAAACCGGATTCCTCCACCCAGGTGGTGCCGGTCATTTCGCCGTTCCCGTTTTGTGAGAACCATCCGGCGTAGACCGGATCTCCATCGGCGCGACCCCGGGGAAAGATCACGGTCACACCGGTGCGGACAGGACCCTGGCCAACGATCAGCTTACCTTCGCCGCGAATCAGGGTGGTGTCGCCTACTTCCACTCCTTTGACGTCCGTGATTGCATTCATGGGACCAGGCGTGCCATCGAATGGCACGCCGAGTGCCCGGGCGCGGGGCACCGATTGAGCAGATCCTGTCAGGCAAACCATGAACAATGGTAGAAGAAGGCGCAAATTCATGCGCGAAGTCTAACACGGAGTGATTGGTTGTCCGTGGGAGCGAGGTTAAGCGTGCCTCAGGGGCTTCTAAAGAGTCTGCGTGAGAACCCACCATTCACCGATTTAGTCCCGGAGGGACGGCTGAAAGTAGCCCAGGACTGCGTCCCATAAGCGTTAACCTACTTGGGGATGTTTTTCGTCAAAACTCCCACAAAAACGTCATCCTGAGAGCTTGTGAATTTATTCAATTTTTTGAGGCAAAGAGGATTAAGACATGTTTTTCAGCGGCCGGACTGCGAAGCGGTCATCAGACCGAGGTGCAAAGTCAAAGGGGTTCTGCTTGCCATGCCGTGTCAGATCCGCTCCGTTTTGCCCAGTTTTGCTCTACATCTGCTCTGCAGGTGGGTTTTAGCTCAGCAGCGCTTTGCTGAAGTGCATCAGGTTGTAAGCCAAGGCGCACCACAGCGTCACGCATTTGATTTTGTTCAGGCCGCGCACCGTGAACGGTGTCAGCCCACGATAAGTTCGTAAGTCAGCATTCACCGTTTCGCTGGTGGCTGCTCTTTGTTTGTAGATTTCTTGCCCCTCTTCGCTGGCCATGCGTCGCTTCCATGCTTGTATCGCTTCCGAATCGCCCGGCTTGGGTTCCAATTCCCGCCCCCGGTTCTGTGGATTCCTTGCCGGCTTGGAGGGCACCCACAACGCTACCCCCTGCTGGTGCGCCTGCACGATATCCTCTGTTCGCAAGTAGCCGCCGTCCACCAGATGTTGCTCCACCTTGCCCCCAGTGCGTTGTTCCACTTGCTGGCGCATCGGTTCACTCAACCCTGCCGAATCGGAACCCTCGTTGGTGACTTCCACCCCCAAAATGGCACGGCTTTCGGTATCGGTGGCCAACTGCACGTTGACCCCAGGGCTATAACCGCCGTTGGCCATCTTCATCACCCGCGTGGCCGCATCGGTGGTGCTCACCCGCGGCTGCTTGGCCCGGATCTGATCCCCGCACTTGCCTTTGCCGGCCCTCTGGGCCGCCTCGGCCTGCTTCTGCTTCAGCTCCGGCAACTGCGCTATCGCCTGCTCCAAGCGCTGCTGGCGCGACTCCGCCGCTCGCTCACGCGCCGCCTTCTGACGCGCCGTCGCCGCGGCCGACTCGGCAGGCGAGTCCACTTGCTTACGTAACTCCAGTACTTGCTGCCGGGCTTGCTCCAACAGCTGCTGCAAACGCTCTTCCCGACGAAAACTGCTGCTTCCCGCGCTCACACGCACCCGCACTCCATCTTGGCTGATGCGGCTCACGCGCACTAGCTTCTTGTCCACCAACGTCACTATCACCTGCGTAAACAGTTCGTCCAATGCGTCGGCGTGATCGGTGCGAAAGTCCGAAAGCAGGTGATGATTCACCGTCACTCCCCCGCACAACCAGCGGAACGGCGCGCTCTCTTCGCAGCGACGCGCTAACTCTCGCGCAGATCCAATCCCTCGGGTACACCCATACAGCCATAAACCCACCAGCAAACGCGGATCGGTCGCATCTCGACCCGCTTGCCCCTCTCGGGCACGAATCGGTTCGCAAAATCCACTCACCTTCAGCTTCTCCACTACCGCCATCACCGTGCGCACTGGATGAAGCGCTCCCACCAGATCATCTATGCAATGCGGTTCCATCGACAACTGAAGACGTTCTGCCTTGCGCAGACGAACCGCTCTCTTCTCTTGAACACCGGCTACCCCGCTGTTGACCATGTCTCTTCATACAACCTCTTCCCCACAACCAATCAATTTTGTTCGCCAGCATGCACCAAAAAAGTCACAGGCTCTGAGCGGAGCGCCTCACAGATTTATCGGGTGACACAGCGCTGGTGGCGCGGAGTCGAAGGACCCCGACGGTGCTTATCTTACCCATGCAGCTCGGAGCTTTTCAACCACCGAGGCCCGCTCCTGGCCGACCCACCACGGTCTTTCCCTGGGGCCGAGAACAAGAACTGCTGGCATCTTGCTATGCCCCGGCGGCTCCATCTACCTTCTCGGCAGCCACACAGGCACGCTTTACATTGGCGTCACCAGCAACCTGTATCTGCGCGTCATGCAACATAAGGAGGGGCAAGTTGGAAGGTTTCACTGCGGCCTACGGCTGCAAGCGCCCGCTCTACTTTGAAGGTTACCAAGACATGCGCACAGCCATCGCTCCGGGAAAAACAGTGCATGAAGAGATGTATCCGTGACCAGCAAGTGCGTACCGCAGCAAGATCCTGTTCTCGGGCTTCGGTGGTCGAAAAACTCCGAGCAGCATGGGTAAGATAAGCGTCGCTCGGGGTCCTTCGACTCCGCGCCACCAAGCCCTGCGTTACCCGATAAATCTGTGAGGCGCTCCGCTCAGAGTCTGTGACTTTATTGGTTTCGTGCAAAATCCGATGTTGAAAACAAATGGCTTAGGTACCTCGAAAATGCGAAAAAATCAATAAAGTCACAACCTCTCAGGATGACGTTTTTGTGGGAGCTTTGACGAAAAGCATCCCAAGTAGGTTAACGCTTATGGGACGCAGTCCTGGGACTGGAGTTTCTACATTTTCAGCACCATATTTGTAGCAGGCTACAGCTGATCCGTGCCAATCGGTGCCAGCCCCGGACTTCAGTCCGGGGTAGCGGGTTTTCAAACCCGCGAGAACGCTTTATCTTCAATGACCGGGCTTTAGCCCTGGTGAGAATGCCCCAAGCTGCCCAATCAACCCGTACGTTTTTCGTGACCTCGACGACAACCGGACGCCGCCCGCAGCCTTCATTGGAGTTCTAGTTCTATTCCTTTGCCATCGTCGGTCACATTGAGAGTGATGCCCTGAGGAAGCTTTTCCATCGCGATCGGCGCAGGGTTGCCTTTGATCAGGACCTGGTTTTGTTTTGGTGTCCAGCCGAAGACCTCGGCGTGAATTTGCTTCCACCAGGCGGGGTAGGGCCCCTGGTGCGCGCCGATCGAAAGCTCCAGACCATCCGGGGTGATCTTGCAGGTGAAATGCATGCGCAAGAAGTCGCCGCGCTCGAAAGCATAGGATTTGCCGTCGTCCAGATATAGGTCGCCGCTGCAGGCGTTCCCTGCGTAAATGCGCAGTGTAAGCGGACCATCCGGCGTTTCACTCGTGCTTTGTACCAACGGTTCCATGGGCAGGATCGATCCCGCACGGACAAAGACGGGCAGCTTCGCTAGTTCGGGGTGGATTTGGATGACCAGGTCGCGCTACCTTCGCGCCCGTCCAATAGTTGAACCAGTCACGCGAGGGAAACTCGACGGAGTAGGCATCCGGCGCTTCGGGATAGGGTGACGGAGCGATCAGCAGATCGGGGCCAAGCATGAACTCCGCTGCAGCGGCCGGATCAACATCGATGGGATGCCCGTCCGCCATGGCGTGCGGGAAACTCGAGGAAGAGCGGCCGCAGCATGGGCAGCCCGGTACGCGAACTCTCTTCCGCAAGCTGATAGAGATACGGCATCAGGCGGTAGCGCTCCTCGATATAGCGGCGCCGGATCGCCTCCTGCTCGGGACCTCCGACCCATGGCTCCTGATCGCCCGTGCCTTTCTCGGTGTGGTCGCGGTCAATGGGCTGGAATGCCGCCACCTCCAGCCATTTGGTAAGCAGCTCAACACTCGCCGTTCCCGCAAAGCCGCCGACATCGGCGCCACTGAACCCAAAGCCGCTCAGACCAAGGTTTTCGAGCATCGGCGATGGTCATGCGCAGATGGTTCCAGGTACTGCTGTTGTCACCCGTCCACGTCGCTCCGTATCTCTGGCCACCCGCATAGGAGGCGCGCGTAAGCACCATGGGGCGCAGATCGGGATTGAGCTTCTTCAGACCCTCGAAGGTCGCGCGCGCGTTTTCCATGCCGTAGACGTTGTGTATCTCCGCGTGGGTCGCCGTGCGCTTCGCGAAGCCGGGCTCGTCGATCCGATGAACAACATCCAGGGGCATGGTCCCGGAAACGGTATGGAAGATCGAAGGCTCATTCATGTCGTCCCAAAAGCCGGACACTCCTTGCCGGTAAAGATCCCGGTATAAAGTGCCAAACCAGTTCCGAGTTTGTTGGCGGTGTAAAGTCGGGAAAGACGCTCGGACCAGGCCATACGTCGACCAACATAGACCGAGCCGTCGGGATTCTTCACGAATTGATCGCCGGCGATTCCGCTATCGTATGGCGCATATTTCTGGTGTAGGAGCAGCGGCTATATGAAGATCAGTGATGGTTACCACATGAAAGTTTTCCGCTTTAAGCTGGGCCAACATCCCGGTAAAATCCGGAAACTTTTCGCAGTCAACGGTGAAGGGAAAATTCTTATCCTGAAAGTCGATATCCAGATAGATGGCGTCAGCAGGTATTTTGTCGGCTCTGAGGCGATCGGCGATTTCCAGTACCCTCGACTGCGGATAGTAGCTGTATCGTGATTGTTGGAAACCGAAGCGCCCACATCGGAGGTAGAGGCGGTTTACCCGTAAGCCACGCATAGGATTCGAGGACCTGCCTGGGGGAGGGCCCGTAGAGGAAGTAATAATTCAATGGACCATCCGCCGCACCAAAGGAGTAGACGCCCGGCTCGCGTCTTGCCGAAATCGAAACTGCTGCGCCAGGTGTTGTCCAATAATACGCCCATGGCGCGTCCCGCACGGAAGGTCATAAAGAAGGGAATACTTTTGTAGATCGGGTCGGTCGACTCCTGGAAACGGTACGCGTCGGTGTTCCAAAGACTGAAGGCCTGATTGCGCCGATCGAGCGGGCCGGTTTTATCGCCTAGTCCGAAGTAATGCTCATCGACCGGCATGGTCTTGTAAACGCGGAATGCTGCTTCATCGAAATTGCGATCGGCGCGCATCCTCATTCAGCACGTTGCCGACGCGATCGAAGATAGTCATGCGCAGCGTTTTGCGGTCGATTACGACACGAAGAGCGTTGGTGCGGAACCCAGCAGCACCGGAAGTGATCTCGGGCGTGACGATCGACAGAGCTGGTTCTCGCTCAGGCAGCACCGCCCAGGATGCATCTTCGGGCAATCCGCCGCTGCGCACAATGCGCACGCGCAGCAGATCGTCGCGCAGCGCCGTGATTTGCTCCTGCACGCCGACAGCGCGAATATCGATTCCATTGGGCAGCGGCGCAAATCGAATCGCGCGCTGCTGGGCTGGGCCACGTTGGAAGAACGAGAGAGCAAAACACCACAATCAGGGGCCATGAGTTGCGGATTCTCATTCTTGAGTGGAGCCTTCTGAGTCCTTGGATTGGCTCGTCTAAGGTTTTTGCTTCAGGGTGTTGTCCGCGGCCGGTTGGAATCCTGGATCGCGGTGACCGCTCTCTTTTGTCTTTGCTGTTCCAGCGCCTTCACTTGCTGCATGGCCGCATCTGCTTTTTGGATTTCGCCGGTTTTTCGATACATGCGCGCAAGCCTGTAGTAGGTGCTGCCATCCTCATCGGCGGCCAGGCCCATCTCGGAGTTGAGCGATCGCTTCCTGGGTTCTTCCCGTCTCGGCATAGACGGTGCCTAAGAGCGCGTGCACATGCGGCAGCATCTGCGGTTTTGCCGCCAGCCCCTTCTGCAGGAACGGCTCGGCACCCGCAAAGTCGTGACGCGCAAAGAGAGCCTCGCCCATCAGCAGATTCAATTCCGGGTCGCCTGGGTTTGCGGCCAGCGCAGTCGTTGCGGTCGCGATGGCAGCGTCGATGTTCGCATCGCCATAATAGACGTAGGCCAGGCCCAGCAGCGCGGCATGATCGGCGGGAGAGATGTCTAACGCCAGCTTGTATTGCGTTTGCGCATCGTCATATCGCTGCCGTTGCCGGTACATATCCCCGAGCAGGACGTGACTTGGGGCGGAGTTGGGCGCCAGTTGTTCGAAATGCGCCAAGGATTGAAGCGCCAAAGCCTGGTTCGCTTTGATGGACCAATAGAGGCCGCCCAGCGCGTGAGACTGCCGGCTTGCACTCAACGCGAGCGCGTAATCGCCGGAGTCATAGGCGCAAGCGGAAAGACGGAGCAATTCAGTTTCGCTTCGCTGCGGAAGATTCTGCTTGAGCGTCGAGGCGCACTCCCCCTCTTTTGGGTTCGCACCTTGCGCCGCAGTCAAAGACTGATACATATCAGCGTCGATTCGCCCAGAGGCGTGCTCCTGCTCCAGAAACCCGGTAATACCGCACGCTCCACTCTCTTGCTTGAATTCGGACCCGGCATCCTGCCATTTTTGCTCTTTCCCATACATGAACCCGAATTCTGCATGCAGGCAGGGTGGCTGCGGCTGGGCGCCGATTGCCTTCCTGAACGAATCCGTCGCCTCTATGTATCTCCCCTGGCGCGTCATGGACTCGGCGTAGAGCGCCTGCGCGTACGAAGAGTGGGGACCGTCGGTCGACAACTTGCGGGCATCCTCTTCCACCTGGTCGAGGTAGGCCATTCCCTGGCCAAGCCATGCGTCGCTTTGTTTTGGGTCCAGCTCGATTGCGCGGCCAAACTCCCGTGCTGCCGCAGAGAATTTGCCGGCGGACGAATACGCCCGCCCTAACTCCAGCGGCGCTTGTAGATCAGTCTTGTTGATTCGCTCCGCCTTGACCAGGAATGGGATGGCTGCGCTGGTGTTTCCCGTATGCATGGAATCGATCCCCAGAAACAAGTTCGGAACATAGAGCCCAGGCTTGAGACGAATGGCCTGCTGGAAGCTTCGGATCGCCTCGGCATAGTCTCCATCTTCGTGCTCCATCAGCCCCAAATTGGCCCACATTTCGGCGCTCTCCGGATGCATCTTCACGGCTTGCCTGTAATCTTCCGCGGCCGTCTTAAAGTCGCTCCTGCTCATTGCTTCCTGAGCTGCAGCGACAACCGCCGCGTACTTTGCCGCTGTATCCTGTTGGCAAAACCCAGACACAGGAATGGCCAACAGGAGCAGGAGCAGCGGTGTGTAACGGCTTTTCACCGAGGAATCACCAATAAAATTTCCCGGCAAATTGAACCGTTCTGCTGGGAAAGGCATTTGTAATCTGCCCCAGGCTTGAGTTGCAACTGGACTCGGCATTTGGATCGCAACCAGTGTAGGTCTCCCCTCCAAACTGCGGGGCGTAAAACTGCGAATGGTTAAAGGTGTTAAACATCTCCGCCCGGAACTGCAGCCGCCTGGATTCGCCGAGGCCCCAATTCTTCATGATCGACGTGTCCCAGTTCTGGTAACCCGGACCACGCAGATAGGAGAAGAAGCGAGGCGCAGTGCCGAACGTTCCGTAGGGCGCGTACGCAAACGCGGCGGTATTGAACCACTCGTGAATGTTTGGGTTCGCTACGTGGACGTTGCCAACCACGTCCGGCCTCGGATTCCCGCCATAGGAAGCAATATCCGATCCGCTCACGCTGATGGGAATCCCTTGCTTGAAGCTGGCAATCTGCGAGACCTCCCATCCACCGACGACCGCATCGGTGAGACGATTGAAGTTTGAACCGAACTGTTTACCCCGGCCAACCGGAAGTTGATAGACGTAACTGGCGACCAGGGCATGCGGGATATCGGATCCATCGACGCTCTTTTCCGCCGCCAGATTGTAGTTGTTTGCCGGGCCCGGATTGCCGGAGTACGACCACTGGTTGTTGCCCTCGACATTGTCGAGGAACTTGGAGTAGGTGTAAGAGACCAGAGCCGTCAGCCCTTGACTGAAACGGTGGTTGTAGCTGACCTGCAATGCGTTGTAGTTGGAGAAGCCGACAGGCGCGCCGTTCTCGCTCACCGAGCAATACTGCGGATAAGGAGAAAGCAACTGCGATTGCACCACGGTCGGCTGATCGAGGCCGCAGGAGCTGGTTCCGGCGGCGATGTGTCCATAGAAGGGATTGGGGACCAGGCTGTTCAATGCCGACTGTCCCAGGGACAGATAGGTTGGGTTCACCTGGCTCCGGTTCAGGTTGCCGGTGATGATGTGTACGCCATGATTGCCTACGTAGTTCACGTCGAGCCGGTCGTTGGGTGTAAACCCATATTGCCAACCGAGAAGGTATTGCTGCACATAGCTCGATTTGCGCTGCTTGAAATTGCTGGTGACGCCGTTGCCGACTTGCTGCAGCTCGCCGAGAGAGTTCCCCGTGATCGGGATATAACCGTTCGGCCACGGATTTGCAACCGTAACTGCAGGGTTTGGACTAATGGTATTCAACGTAACCGGAGAGACCGTGGTGCTGGCAAACCCGGCGCTTTCCGTTTCGAAGCAGCAGGAGATGGAGGGAGGATAGAAGATTCCATACCCTCCGCGCGCAACGAACTTCGGACTGACCTGGTAGGTGAACCCAATGCGCGGCGCAACGTTGCCGAAGTTCGTGTTGTAGGAGCTTCGACTGCTGGAGGACAGAAACTGCGAGCGCACCGGGCAGAGTCTCACCGATGGCCTCACCGATAGGATTCGGGGTATTCGGATTGAAGACCGAAGAAACATTGTGGCGGTAGGTGGGCGCGGTTTGTATTTCGTACCGAATTCCGAGATTCAGGGTCAGCTTGGGGAGGGGGTTCCAGTCGTCCTGCACATACCAACCGAAGTAGTGGGTGGCCACCGCAGGATTGTAGGTGGTTCCTGCAGACGTGGGATTTTTGCCGGCAGGGGCACTGTTGTCGAGGACGCCGAGGAGCAACTGCGCCACTCCATTACCGGTCGAGAACCCGGTGGGATTGTTGGGGTCTGGCCCGCTGGTGAAGGTGCCCCCGGAATCGAGCGTGGATTGAAAGTAGTTTGCCTGATCGTCCTCAAGCTCGACGCCCATGAATCCGAAGTTCAACGTATGCCGCCCCAACGACTTGATGAAATCGGTCGAAACACTGCCGATGGGACCGTGGTTGGTGACGGTTTCATTGGTAAGCGGACCGAGGGGCGATACTCCACCGATGTTCACGATGGGAAACTCCGGACTGTTTTGATCCAGATAGGTCGGCAGTCCGATGCTCGAAGGCTTGAACCCTCTGGATTGGTTGGTCGAGGTCTCGTGCCAGAGCTCGACCCCAGCGAGAATATTCATGGTGAAGGTCGGACTGAAGACCTGGCTGAATCCGGCGGCCATGTTGTAGCGGTTGTTTGGTCTGGCATTGCCCGGGCCCGCCGGATTGTTTCCACCCCAGAACTCCGGAGTACCGGTCTTGAACTCCTGCTTGTAGGAGTAGCGGAAATAGAGCCGCGAAGAGTCTTTGATGTTGTGGTCAACGCGAATAAGATACTCGTTCGAATGTGCCGGCGCCGTGCCGGAGGCGATGAAGTTATTGTTGAGCCCGGATCCGGTCGGGGTGGGATAGTAGCCCACCAGTTTGGCTCCGATGGGATCGAGCGCGCCCAGGGTGGTGATGTCATTATTGGCGATGGGATCGCGAATATAGCCTGTCTGGGTCGCAATCAGGCCGGTGGTGGAATCGACGGCGCCCGCGGTAATGGGGCGGGTGCTGCGCGGATTGTAAATCTGCCCTACGTAGATCGGGCGTCCCAGCGCATCTGTACCCTGTTGAGGACCCAGCAACTCGGCAAAGTGACCCGCGCGGAAGTTCGCATCGGGAACCGTGAAAGTGGAATTGGTGGGAGTGGCCAGGGTGAGTCTTTCGAAGAGCCCGAAAATGAATGTCTTCTCTTTCTGCCGGTAAAGTCCTGGAATATAGAGCGGGCCGCCCGCCGAACCTCCGTATTGGTTGCGGTTGAAACTCTCTTTGGCCAGTCCGTTATGGTTGTTGAACCAGAGGTTGGAATCCAGCGCCGAATTTCTGTAGAACTCATACACGTCGCCGTGGAACGCGTTGGACCCGGACTTAGTAACCACGTTGACGACGTTGCCGGTGCTCCATCCATATTGGGCGGTAAAGGAGTTGTTCTGGATCTTGAATTCCTGAACCGAGTCCACCGAAGGAACATAGTCGACCGCTCCCCATTCCGGATCGGTGTCCCAAGCGCCGTCAAGCAGATAAGCCGAGGTGCCAAAGAAACCGCCGGCGAAGTTGAGGAAGGAAATGTCCTGGTCGGCGTTGTCGGTGCTGGGGCCACCGCCGCCTAAGAGCATCTGGCTCTCGGAGGTGTTGTTCACCGAGGAGTTCAGGGTTGCCAGGCCATAGACGTTACGCAAATTGAGCGGGAGCTCGACGACTTCCTTGGCGTCGATATCGGCCGCGATGTTTGCATTCTGGGTATTCAGGTTGGACGCCTGGGCGTTAACAACCACCTGTTGGTCCTGGGTTCCGACCGTCAGGGTGACGTTCTGGGCGGCCGATTGCGCCGCGTCGAGGACAATCCCAGTCTGTTCATAGGGACGAAAGCCGTCCATCTTGACCGCCAGCTTGTAGGTGCCGGGCGGCAACTGGTTGAACGAATAACGCCCACTCTCGTTGGTAACGGATTCACGAGAGATGCCGGTCTCCGGGCTGGTCAGGGTCACCTTGGCTTGGGGGATGAGCGCGCCGCCCGGATCGCTGACCGTGCCGCTCAGGTTTGCGGTGGTGGTTGCCAGTTGTGCGTTGGTTCGGCATGACGCGGCCGCCAAAACAACCAGCAGAACGCTGACGATACTCCATAAGGAACGTCCTTTGCTTCTCACTCCAGCCTCCTAAAAACTTCCAATTCGACCATTCCCCCGCTTTTTTTGCGGTTATTAAAAGTCGGAATGCTTCGACGGCAGCCCTTATAGCGGTCGGAATTTTTGCTGCGTAAGGTCCTTGCGGTAAACGGCGCGTTCTTATCCGTTAAGACCCCCTGCAAAATTGTTGATTTAATAGGAACTTACGATATTGGTCCGCGGGACAGGCCTTACCTGCTCAGGCGTATAATTCACACCGTGCTGGAGAGCAGTCCATGTTGAATGATTCCGCCGCGGTCACTACAGCAGTCACGGACGAGGAGCGGAAAGCCATTCACGAGCAGCTGGAGAGGCTGCTGAGCAACTCCCATTTCAAGCAGAGCCGTCGCTTCCCGTCTTTCTTACGTTTTGTCATCGATCAGACTCTTCTGGGCCAAACAGACATGCTCAAGGAGCGCACCCTGGGCATTGAGATTTTTGGCCGCGAAGCGGACTACGATACGGCCTCCGACCCCATCGTTCGGGTGACGGCGACCGAGATCCGCAAGCGCATCGCCCAGTATTACCAGGAACCCGGACATGAGAGCGAACTACGCCTTTCGCTGCCCGCCGGCTCCTATATCCCTCAATTCCACTGGCCGCAGGCTGCCAGGGAAAATGGTCGCAGTGAAACGGCGATTGCCCCGCTCCCGCCTGCCTCCGTCACGGCCGAACGGCTGGAGGTTGAGACCGAACCGAGCCGAACCCGGCGATGGTTCTGGCGACCGGCGACCGCCGCCTTACTCGCCGCTGTCGTGTTGTGTGCGGGGGCAATCGTTCTGTGGCATTCGGCACAACGCTCGCCATTCGACTTTTTTTGGGGTCCACTCGTAAAATCCAGCGAGCCGGTGCTGTTCTGCGTCGCCGATCAAAGCCGTTACTCCACCATCACCCTGCGCGATGCCGCGGACCCCTCCCGCCAGACCCAGCTGCAAGATAATTTGACCGCTATTATCTTTGACGACTTGAACCCGATCGTCCGGGTGGCGGGTCTGCTGCAGTCCAACGGGAAGAAGTACAACGTGAAGGGTGAGAGCGCGACAAATCTGATGGACTTGCGGAATGGGCCTACGGTTTTCATCGGCGCCTTTGACAACGCCTGGACCCTTCGCCTGACCGCGCCGTTGCGCTACCACTTCGCTAACAATCCGGAGATGATGGATTTCTCCATTGTCGATAGCACCAAGCCTGGGCAGCCGGGCTGGGTGGTCAATCGCCTGCAGCAGATGACCACCAACAACTATCGCGATTTCGCCATTGTCGCCCGCTTTACCGATAGCACTACCGGCAAGCTGGCAGTGGTGGCCGCCGGCGTGGCTCGGGGAGGAACCCGGGTGGCGGCTGAATACCTGACCGATCCCGCTGACCTGGCGCAACTTGAGCGCGCTGCGGGCAACAAGAAAAATATGGAAGTTGTGCTAAGCACGCAGATCATCGACGGCGAGCCCGGAACCCCCAAGGTTGAAGCTAGCTACTTTTGGTAGCACCCTTGTCTTCCAGTTTCATCGCGTCGGGATCCCAATGCACCACCGAGCCGTGTTCGTAGCTAAGGTTGCTGAGCAGGGCAGCTCCTGCCGCCCGGTAGCCAAACACCGCATCTTCCACCACCGGCTGGCGCGAACGAACGGAAGCAAAGAAATTTCTGAAGTGATCGTAACTGTCGCTGTACCCCTCGGCCGCCACGTATTTCTCGTATCCGAGCTGCGGTTCTCCCATGGGGTGCTGACGGGGATATTTCTGCATGTACTCTTCCCGAATTTTCTTTTGCATCGCGTCGGTGAAGGTTCCAATCATCAGGCCTGGCTCCTTCTCGAGAGGCGTGCGGCTCACGATGACGCTGTTGCCGGCTATCTCCATCGTGCCTTCCGAGCCGGTGAAAATCAGCCCTTCGTTTTCCTCGCCCCCATCCACGAAGTTGACCCGCAGGCTCAAGTTGAAGCCCTGGGGATAGTCGAAGAGACCAAGCATCACGTCGGGCACGTCGCGCCCGTCTTTCCAGAAGCGCAGCCCTCCGGTTGCCATGGCGCGCGTGGGCCCATGCGAACCGGTGATGAAGTGAGTCCCGCTAAACAGGTGGACGAAAAGATCGCCGGCCACACCGCTGCCGTAAGCCTTCCACTTGCGCCATTGGAAAAAGTGTTCTGCGTTAAAGGGGATGTTGGGCGCAGTGCCCAGAAATGCCGGCCAGTCACAGGTTTCGGTAGAGGCATCCAGAGGCACCGTGTAGTTCCAGGCCCCGATCGACGAATTGCGATCCCAGCGCGCAGTCACCATATTCAGTTGGCCAATGGCTCCGGCGGCGAGCAGCTCCTTTGCCTTGACGTAGATCACCGAGCTGACGCGTTGGCTTCCGACCTGGAGGATCCGGTTGTTGGCACGCGCGGCTTCAATCATCTGCGGCCCATCGGCATACAGATGGATCATCGGCTTCTCGCAGTAAACATCTTTTCCGGCCTTCATCGCGTCCACCGCGACCTGCTTGTGCCAATGGTCAGGGGTGCCGATAATCACGGCGTCGATGTCTTTGCGCTCCAGAATCTGGCTGTATTCGCGGGTGGTGAAGATGTCGTTGCCCCAGAGTTCCTTGCTGTGCTCGAGGCGGCCGTTGTAACAATCTGCGACGGCAAGAAGCTTCACCCCGGGAACCTGCAACGCGACCCTGGTATCTCCCTGGCCCTGACCACCAGCACCGATCAGAGCAATTTGGATATGATCGTTGGCCGCTACCGGCGTAGCTTGTTCGGATGAAGCCTGGGCCAGCACATGGGTTTTTGACCCGATAAAGGTTTCGAGCGTTGCGGCCGCCCCTGCCGCCTTAAGAAAACTCCTACGGTTTAATTCGAGCACAGTCGTCCTCACAGCTGAAAGTTATCCGCCGTCTGTAACCATACAGCTTTCATGGCTTCTAAGGCACGCTTGGGGTAATTTCGGCGATGTTGCTAGGTGCTCCGAGAAACACTTCCACGAGAGGTCCGCTGAACTGCAGATCCCTGCGGTTTCGCTTTGTATCAGGGCACGACTTTAGTCGGGCCACTAGGACGCATAAATGATTGGGCTTTAGCCCCTGTTAATCTGTGACTGGCTCGGAAAAAGCGCAGGGCATAAACAGGCTGCGGCAAAATTCCACTTTTTGAAGGGGACGGCCTTCAGGCCGTCCATCACTGCTGATAAACCAGTACGGCTTTAGCCGCTGAGGGGACTGGTCTCGACCTTCAAATGACTTTTTCGCAAAAGGGGCGGTTACATGACGAAGGCCAGGTTCTCCAGCTCTCTTTGCATGCAATCGAGATTGCAGCCCATTTCTTCCAGGCGGCTGATGGCATTGCGAGCGTGTTCTGCGCTCACGCCATATCCGCGGCCGGTCAGGAAGCCGCTCAAGACTTCGGCCGCTTGCCAGGAATCGATCCCCGATTGCAGCAGCTCGTTGCGCAGGTTCAGCAGCTCGCGTGCGGAAAACTTTTCGATCTTGGCGCTTGCAGACATTGTCATTCCTCTCTCACCTCTTGTACTCCGAGGCCCAGGCACGATTTACAGCATTGCCGTCGAGCGGTACCACCGACCAAGGCAGTCGTGCATCCGATCTGAGGCAGAAACGAACAATTTCACTAATTTTCGCTTCTTCTTTAGTGTGAACCCGCAAAGGCAGCATTTCGTTGCGGCACAGCAATCTCCTCATTTGATGCGGGAATGCTCTGCTGGATGTATCGGACACGCGAATCATTTCGACGAGGACGACGGAACAAGCAATAGAACATTTCCATCCGGTGCATCGTTCTGGGAAAGCAAGTCCGAAAAGGAAAAACTAACCCTGCCGCTCCCGCCTCCTCATTTGGCTCTCATAAACTAATAGACTAATTTCATATCAACTGGTTAGCAGCGTTAAGGTGTTTTCAACCGACCGGAGGTTCGAGGCTCGCGCGATGCTCGATCATCACCGGAATGCCATCCTCAACCGGATAGTAGCGGCCGCACCCAGTGCAATGCAGCCACGCGTGCGAGGCCTGGTTGGGGCCGGCGATGAGAGGCTGATGGCACACCGGGCAAACAAGGATGTTGAGCAGAGTCTCAGAAAGAATCGGCGCCATGGGCTGAGTTTAGACCACGCAAGCATCGCTCTTGCGCTAGAGCATTTTCACTTCTGGTGTATACAGAGCAACCACTCCCGACGTGGCTTTTCCTCAAGAAAAGCCGCACTTCGCGGCGCTTGCCTGTGCGGAGTAGAAGTGAAAATGCTTTGAGACAGAGCCATTTACCATGAGCGCATGGCTAGAGTTCTAGATGGAATTGCAATCGCCGCCGAAATCAAGGCGGAGGTCAGGGCTGAGGTGGAACGGCTGGCTCCGCAAGGCACAAGGCCGGGGCTTGCAGCAGTGTTGGTGGGGCATGTTCCAGCCTCTGAAATCTATGTGCGCAGCAAGGTCAAGACCTGCGAGGCGCTGGGACTCTTCAGCGAGCTGATTACACCGCCGGAGACGGTGACCACGGAAGAGATGCTGGCATTGATCCGCCAGTTGAATGCACGCGAGGATATTGACGGCATCCTGGTTCAATTGCCGTTGCCGGCGCACGTGAACGCCAAGCTGCTGCTGGAAGCAGTGAGCCCCGAAAAGGATGTGGATGGCTTTCATCCGGTGAACGTAGGCCGGCTGCAGACGGGGCAGCCGGCACTCCCTCCCTGTACCGCCGCGGGCATCATTGAGATCCTCAAGCGCAGCCATCTGCAGATTGCGGGACAGAATGCGGTGGTGGTGGGGCGCAGTGACATCGTGGGCAAACCTACCGCGATCCTTCTACTGGCGGAGAATGCGACGGTAACCGTGTGCCATTCCAGGACGCGCGATCTGGCCTCGTTCACCCGGCGGGCAGACATTCTGGTGGTCGCGATCGGCAAGCCGGCATTCGTGACTACGGAAATGGTCAAGCCGGGGGCCACGATCCTCGACGCCGGCATCAACCGGGTGACCGATCGGGCGGAGTTCGATCGCTACTTCGCCGGGGACGCTCGCCGAGAAGAATCGTTTTTGCAGAAGGGTTCCACCATCGTCGGCGATGTGCTTCCCGAAGCCTACGAAGTGGCGGGGGCTTACACGCCTGTGCCCGGGGGCATTGGGCCGCTTACCATTGCCATGCTGATGGCAAACACCGTGCGCGCGGCCAAGCTCCGGCGCGGTCTGCCGGTTTAGGATGCTGCGGGTTGGCTTGACAGGGGGGCTTGGCAGCGGCAAGAGCACCGTGGCCGGCATGTTTGAGCAGCTGGGCGCGGCGGTGATTTCCGCCGACCAGCTGGGGCGCCAGCTGATGCAGCCAGGAGAGCCGGTTTACGCTGCGATCGTCGAGACCTTTGGATCCGGCGTGGTCCGCGGCGATGGCTCGCTCGATCGCAAAGCGCTGGCTGAGTTGGCCTTTCAACATAACCAGGCCGACGCGCTGAACCGTATCGTGCATCCTGCCGTGGTTGCTGCGGAAGAGGAATGGATGCGGGGTGTCTTCGCGGCCGACCCGGGGCGCGTCGCTATGGTGGAATCCGCGCTCATCTTCGAAGTGGAAAAGTGGGGCACCGCGCCCGGCTGGGTACAGCGATTCGACAAAGTGATCCTGGTTACGGTGCCCGACGAGGTGAAAATTGCCCGCTTTGTTTCGCGCAACAGCGCCAACGCTGGGGCAGAAGCGGACGCCCGCGCGCGGTTGGCGGCGCAAATTCCTGATGGGGAAAAAGCACCTCGCTGCGAGTATGTCGTCGATAACACGGGTTCTCTTGAACAGACGCGGATTGCGGTCGAAGAGATCTACCGCGAGCTGGTGCGGGCCGCGCGATGAGCAAAAACAGCGGGTCCCTCCACTACGCGGTTTGCCCTGTATCAGGGCACGACTTTAGTCGGGCCGTAAATGCTCGAAAAGATGAGTGCTTTAGCCCCTGCGCTTTTTCTGACCCAAGCACAAGTCAACAGGGGCTAAAGAAACTGCATGAGAACAGGAAAACCCAGGGATTCATGGTGGCAGCCCCCGCATTTATGCGGGGGAAGGAGCGCTTCAGCGCTCCGGGAAATAGTCTCGAACTCGATCATGCGCTTTAGCGCTGGTGAAACAACTCGCGGGAAAACTCGCTTTGTCCCATGGCACGCTCCACGGCCGGCGGGACAGGGGGATGACAATTTTGTTATGGAAGACTGGACACACGGCGTAGCTTGGCCCGTTTGCCGTCAACGATGGAGATGATCTAATAGACGTTAGCCAGTTATGAAGATTCGCCCTGTCATCCTGATTGTTTTGCTCGTAGGCGCTTTTGTCTACCTCACCTCGTACAGCAATTTCAGAGGCGCCCCCAGCGCGCCGCTAGCGAAGCTCTGGCACCAGTCCCCGATGCGTTTAACCGAGGCGGACGCACAGCCAGCCTATACGCCTGAAGAAGCGAATCGCATTGCGGTCTACAAACGGGCGCTGCCGTCGGTGGTGAACGTCACTTCTTCCGCCCTGGCTTTCGACTTTTTCTATGGGGTGGTACCGCAGAAAGGCCAGGGATCCGGGTTCGTGCTCACCAAAGACGGCCGCATCATCACTAACTATCATGTGATCCAAAACGCGCAGAACGTCGAGGTTACCACCAGCGACAAGCACAACTATAAGGCGCAGATTATCCTGCAGGACAAGGCACACGATCTGGCCCTGCTGCAGATCAATGCGAAAAACCTCACTCCGTCCATCCTCTCCGAATCGAGCGACCTGCAGGTAGGCCAGAATGTTTACGCCATCGGCAATCCTTTTGGGCTGAATGGCACCATGACCACGGGCATCATCAGCTCCATCCGCTCGGTGCAGGAACCCGAAGGCCCAACCATCGACAAGGCGCTGCAAACAGATGCCGCCATCAATCCCGGCAACTCCGGCGGCCCGCTGCTCAACTCCCGGGGTGAGGTCATCGGCATGAACACGCTGATCGCCACGGGTGGCGCGGAACAAAACTCCGGTATTGGCTTCGCCATTCCCGTAGACACCATCAAGGCGGTTCTGTCGGACTACTCCAAGTACGGGCGGGTACGGCGGCCCTCGCTGGGTATCGCTTCGCTGGCCATCGGGCCCGATCTCGCGGAGCAAATGGGACTACCGGCCGATTACGGCGTGCTGGTACAAAAGGTCGTTCCTGGAGGGGCCGCAGAGCGCGCCGGATTACGGGGCGGCAACCAGCAGGCCTATGTGGGCAATACACCGATCTATCTGGGCGGCGATCTGATCGTTGCCATCGACAACGACCGGGTAACCAGCCCACAGGATATTTCCGAGATCATGGACCGCCATCAGGCCGGCGATGCAGTCACCTTGACCTTCTATCGCGGAGCCCGGAAGATGACGGTCAAACTTACGCTGGGCGAGGCTCACTCAGTTTCGGTTTGAGGCACGTAGCGCCGCCCGGCCGAGCGATATTTTCCGGATAACACGCGGTCGATCGCCTCGGCATACGCCACATGTTCCTGGGCTAGAATGCGCGCGGCCAGCGTGTGCTCATCGTCTTCCGCCAGTACAGACACTGTCTTTTGCACCACGATCACGCCGTGATCCAGCTCTTCGTCGACAAAGTGCACGGTGCAGCCGGAGACCGCGACTCCATATTCGAGGGCCTGGCGTTGCGCATCCAGACCTGGAAATGAGGGGAGAAGTGAGGGGTGGATGTTGAGAATGCGCTGTGGGAAAGCGCGCACAAATCCCGCGGACAGCAGCCGCATGTAGCCGGCTAAGCAGACCAGATCGACCTGATGGGCCTGGAGGCTGGCGATGATCTCGGCATCATGTTCGGCGCGCGGGCGTCCCCTGGGCTCGATCACTTCGGCTGCAAATCCTGCGCTGCGGGCGGCCTCGATTCCCGGCGCATCGCGGCGGTTGGAGATCACGACCGCGATGCGGGCATTGGTTAAGCGACCTTGAGCGATTGCCTCGGCGATGGCGAGAAAGTTTGATCCGCGGCCGGAAAGCAGGATGCCCAGACGGTGGGTCCGGGGCAAAAGCCCGGTCCCCCGGATTTCCTGTCGCAGCTTTGTGGGTTCCGCGGAATGCATGCGGCTTTCCTTAAGAGAAAGCCGCACACGCGGCTCTCGATTGGACCTCGAGGCAGGAAATCCGGGTCATGTATACAGCACCTTGCGGTCTCCCTTGATGGTGCGGCCGATGACGCAGAATTTTTCCCCGGCGCGGTCAAGCATCGATTTCGCGCGCCGGAACTTGTCTGCCGGCACCGCTGCGATCAACCCGATGCCCATGTTGAACGTGCGCAGCATCTCTTCCGGCTCTACGTTGCCCAGTTGTTGCAGGTGGGCAAAGATGGGAGGGGGGATCCAGGCCCCGGTCTCCACCACCGCTGCGATGGTTTTGGGCAGTATGCGGGGCAGGTTTTCGGTAATGCCACCGCCGGTAATATGGGCCATACCCACCACCAGATCGGCGGCTGTGAGCTTCTTGATCACCGGCAGGTAGCTGCGATGCACCTTCATCAGCGCGGCTCCGGCCTTATCCTTCAATTCGTTCACGTACTGGTTGGGCGCGTAGCCGGCAACCTCGAAAAACAATTTGCGCGCCAGCGAATAGCCATTGGTGTGCAAACCGGTAGAAGGGAAGCCGATCAGCACATCCCCGGCCTCGATCTTGCTGCCGGTGATCAGTTTCTCCTTGTCCACCGCGCCGACGATAAAGCCAGCCAGGTCGTACTCTCCATCGGAGTAGAAGCCGGGCATCTGCGCGGTTTCGCCTCCGATCAGCGCGCAGCCGTTGGCGCGGCAGGCTTCGGCTACGCCGCTGACCACGGTTTGGGCGACTTCGTCATCCAGCTGGCCGATGGCCAGGTAGTCCAGAAAGAACAGCGGCGTCGCGCCCTGGACGGCAATGTCGTTCACACAGTGGTTGACCAGGTCGGCGCCGACAGTGTGGTGCATTCCCAGGGCGAACGCCACCTTCAGCTTGGTGCCGACGCCGTCGGCGCTCGAAACCAGGATCGGGTTGGCGTACTTCGCGATGTCCAGGCGGAATAGGCCGCCAAACCCGCCAATTTCGCCCAGCACCTGCTTGTTGAAGGTTTTTTGCGCAAGATACTTGATGCGCTGCTTAGTGCGGTCCCCTTGCGAAAGATCCACTCCGGCCGAAGCGTAGGTGACGGGCGGCTTATTCGATTTTCGCGTCTCTTCTGGCAAGTTGGTTCCGAGTTCGCATGGGATAAGGTGCTTCGATGGGATGGAATGGGTCCCCGAGAACTGCCAGTTTAACATCGCCAACAGACGGGAAAGAAGGGTCCCCTATACTGAATGCCGTGAGCAGAGAACTGAGTCGTTCCAGAGAGTTGCAGCGGCGCGCGGAGCAGTACCTGCCCGGTGGCGTCAATTCACCGGTGCGCGCCTTCCGCGCGGTAGGGGGAGATCCGCCTTTCCTGGTGCGGGCCGAGGGAGCGTACCTGTGGGACGCCGATGGCAATCGCTACCTGGATTACTTCGGCTCCTGGGGGCCGATGATTCTGGGCCACGCCCACCCGCTGGTAGTGGAGGCGATTCAGCAGGCTGCAGCACGGAGCGCGAGCTTTGGAGCCTCGACCGCTGCCGAAGCCGACTTGGCGGAGCTGGTGATGGCGGCCATGCCCTCAATTGAAAAACTAAGATTCGTCAGTTCCGGGACGGAAGCGACGATGTCCGCCATCCGGGTGGCGCGGGCGTTTACCGGCCGTAAGTACGTGATTAAGTTCGAGGGCTGTTATCACGGGCACTCGGATGGACTGCTGGTCAAGGCGGGATCCGGGCTGGCCACTTTCGGCCTCGCAGGATCGGCTGGCGTGCCGCAGGAAATCGCCCACTGGACCCTTCCCCTGCCTTTTAACGATCTGGCGGTGGTGGAAGAGGCATTTGCCAAACATCGGGATGAGGTTGCCTGCGTGATTGTGGAACCGGTGGTGGGCAATATGGGCTGTGTGCTTCCCGCGCCAGGATATCTGGAAGGCTTGAGACGGATTACCCGGGAGACGGGAAGCCTGCTGATCTTCGACGAGGTCATGACGGGCTTCCGGCTGGCCCTGGGCGGCGCGCAAGAGGTGTTTGGGATCGACCCCGATCTTACCTGCCTGGGAAAGATCATCGGGGGAGGCCTCCCTTGTGCCGCCTTTGGCGGTAAAGCCGGGATGATGAATCTGTTGGCGCCGCTGGGTCCGGTCTACCAGGCGGGCACTTTGAGCGGCAACCCACTGGCGATGGCCGCAGGAATCGCGACGCTGCTTTATCTGGGCGCCCATCGGGGCGAGGTCTACGCTGGCCTCGAGACGCGTACGGCGGCGGTCGCGAAGGGCATCGCCGGAGCAGCCCGGGATGCGGGAGTTGCCATGGAAACGAATCGCGCGGGATCCATGGTGACCTGGTTCTTCACCGCTGCGCCGGTCACCGACTTTGCTACGGCGGCGGCATCGGACACGGAAGCTTTTGGCCGCTTTCATCGGGCGATGCTCGACCAGGGAGTATGGCTCCCACCGTCTCAATTCGAAGCGGCTTTCCTCGGCACCGCGCTCACCGCCTCGGACATCGACTTCACAATCGAGGCCGCTCGCCATACCTTCGCATCGATGCACGCAGTCCGCGTTTAGGAGAACAGCAAAACTCCCTATCGCCAAGCATCTACGGTGACGAAGCGCAATCCGCTCCCAGCCCAGCTCTCAAGCAACATCCTGGTGGCCGCGAGCGTGACAGAGCGATCGGTTCCCAGCTGACGGTGGCCGCCGTCGTGCAGCAGGATATTGCTGCCCCTGTAGCGCTTCTGGTTGTGCAGAATACCGCGCCTCACCCGCGCTGCCAGGGCCCGGGGGTCAGTGGCATCCCAATCGTGCGCGGTCACGTTCCACATCACTGGAGTCAGGCCAAGTTCCCTCGCAGTACGCAGAACATCCGGCCGGCGCGTGCCGAACGGCGGTCGAAACCATTTCACTGCTTCGCCAGTTGCATCCTCGATCATGGCGCTGCACCCGGCAAGCTCCTCACGGACGCGCGCCGGAGATTGCCACATCAAGGAAGGATGGCTCACCGTATGGTTTCCCAGCAGATGCCCAGCCTGACGTATCGCCCGGGCGATTTCCGGACGCTGGCGCACATAGCTCCCCATCAGGAAAAAGATGGCCCGTACCTGCCAGCGGGCCAGCAATTCAAGCACTTGCATGGTGTACGGATCATTGGGACCGTCATCAAAGGTGAGCGCGACTTCCTGGACGTCTGAACCTGCAAGAAGAGTGCTTCCGAAAACCTGCGAAGTGGGCCAGTGCGAGGCATAGGCATACGCCCCTGCCGAAAGCCCGGTAAGCAAACCTGCGGAGACCAGCTTGGTAAGCATGCTTCAAGAGTTTAACTGTGTTATCTTCGGCTTTTCTTTCATGGCAGAGCTTTTTGACCCCCCCAGATTCATCGCCGTCGAAGGGCCGATTCGCGTCGGCAAGTCGACATTGGCCGGAATTCTGGCGGAAACCCTGCATGCGCGCCGCATCGTGGAGCCGGAGAATAATCCCTTCCTCGACCGCTTCTACCAGGAATCGAGCGGGATGGCCCTCCCTACCCAGATGTGGTTCCTGGTGGAGCGATACGATCAGATGCGCCAGGCAGCAAAGGATCTGGCCGGCAGCGAACCCTGGCCTATTGTCGCGGACTACCTGTTCGAAAAAGATAAGCTATTCGCTTACATCAACTTAACCGATGCGGAACTGGCTCTCTACAACCGCTTCTACAACATCTTCCGCAGCGAGGTGCCCACCCCGGACCTGGTGATCTATCTGCAGGCCTCTCCCGAGGTACTGAAGCAGCGCCTCAAGCGCAAAGGGTTAACCCAGGAGCAAGCCATCAGCGACGAATACATCGAACAGGTGGCCAAGGCCTACGAACACTTTTTCTTCCACTACACAGCCAGCGATTTGCTGGTGGTCGACACTTCGGAAATCGATTTCGTGAACCGAAATCAGGATCTGGAGCTGCTGCTCAAGCGGCTCGCCGAACCGATCAAGGGCAAGCAGTACTTCCTTCCTCCAGCCAGTTGAACCGTGCTTTGCCGGTGGTGCATCCAAGGGGGTATACTTCACTGCGGTAGTGATCGGGCAGCATCCCCGAGGGGAGTTGCACTGGAGTTCCCATGAGCCTCACGCATTTCCGCAGCGCGGATTCCTCCGCGCCCGCTACCCGGGCAGCCCGGGTGACCATCCAAACACTTCAAGACAAGAAATCCCACGGCACACCGATCGTGGCCCTGACCGCCTACGACTATGCCACCGCACGGCTGGTGGACGAGGCCGGCGTCGACTTCATTCTGGTTGGGGATTCTCTGGCCATGGTGGTGATGGGTTATGAAAACACTCTGCCCGTCACCATGGAGGAGATGCTGCTTCACACCCGCGCCGTCCGCCGCGCGGTCAAGCATGCCATGGTGGTCGCGGATATGCCCTTCGGCTCCTACCAGGTGAGTACGGCGGAAGGGATCGCCAACGCCACCCGGTTCCTGAAAGAGGCCGGCGCCCAGGCAGTGAAAATCGAAGGTGGAGCGAGCCGGTTGGACCTGGTGAAACGGCTCACGGACGCGGAAATTCCGGTGATAGGGCATCTTGGCCTGACGCCGCAATCTGTCCACCGCATGAGCGGCTACCGGGTTCAGGGCAAGTCGATCGCCGCCATCCATCACCTGGTGAAAGACGCGCTCGCCCTGGAAGCGGCCGGCGCCTTTGCGGTGGTGTTGGAGGGCATTCCCTCCGAGGTGGCGCAGCGGATCACCGCCGCTCTCCACATCCCGGCCATCGGTATCGGCGCGGGGCCGCATTGCGACGGTCAGATCCTGGTGCTGCACGATCTCATCAACCTGTCCTTCTCCGCTCCCGCGAAATTCGTGCGCCGCTATGGCGACGCCGCGGCTTTGATTACGGATGCGGTCCACCGCTATCGCAGCGACGTCGAAGGGCGCAGTTTCCCCGGTGAAGAGGAAAGCTATCATCTGGGCAAGGACGCGATGGCGGCTTTGCTGTTGGAAGAAGGCACGGCCCGGCGCAAGGCCTGACGGATGTTGGTGCTGAAGACCATCGCTGAAGTCAGGAGCGAGTGCGGCCGGATCCGCGCGTCGGGCAAGACCCTGGGGCTGGTGCCCACCATGGGAGCCCTGCATGCGGGCCACCTGTCCCTGGTGCGCGCGGCGCAAGCAAGCTGCGACGCGGTGGCGGTTTCTATCTTCGTAAATCCAACCCAGTTTGGACCCAAGGAAGACTTTGCCAGCTATCCGCGGACCTTTGAGGGGGATTGCCAGACGCTGGAAGCTGCTGGAGTTGATCTGGTCTTTGCTCCCCCGGTTGAGGAGATGTATCCCCCTGGCGCCAGCACCTTCGTCGAAGTCACCGGGCTGAGTGATCGCCTGGACGGAGCATCGCGTCCGGGCCACTTTCGCGGGGTGGCCACGGTGGTGGCGAAGCTGCTGAACATCTTCGCTCCGGACCGGGCTTTTTTCGGGCAGAAAGATGCCGCCCAGGTTGCCGTCCTGCGCAAGATGGTGCAGGATCTGCGGTTTGCGGTCCAGCTGGATGTATGCCCAACGGTGCGCGAGCCTGACGGGCTGGCGATGAGTTCGCGGAATCGCAATCTGAACGCCGAACAGCGGCGCCAGGCGTTGGTTCTCTCCCGGGCTTTGCAGGCGGTCGAGCAACTGGTCCGGGGCGGGGAGCACGACTCAGCCAAGCTGCTTGCCGGGGCTTTGCGCGTCCTGGGGGAGGAACCTGCGGTTCAGGTGGATTACTGCCGTATCGTCGATCCGGACACGCTTGAGGATGTGGCTGACGTGGGCCGCGGGGCGTTGGTGGCGGTGGCAGCTCGCGTCGGCAGTACTCGGCTTATCGACAATCTGCTGCTTCCGTCTGCATAACGCAATGTTGGGGCTTCGGTGGAATCTCACGCCATTGTGCTTATGGGACATAGTCCTGGGTCTGGAGTTTCTACATTTCGGGAGCAGCTTGGCTTGCTCACCGGGCGCCGGTGTTTTCTCATAAAATTGCATAAAATTAGGATCTTTTGGGGCATAGCTGCGGCACCCGGCGGCGCGGTCCAGGAGCGCGGGGAAAATTTTATAAAATTGCATAAAATTCGAGCTTTTTCGAGCAGAATCACGCAAGGTGTCACTTCCGGCATCCACGGCGCGTGGCGACAGGTCAGTTCGGTTTGCAAGAGTGCCTTGGGAGCAAAGAAAAGCCCGCCAACGGCGGGATGGGTGTTGCTGGTAGAGAGAGAACGAGTGTGGGACCGGATAGCATTACGCCATCCTTCGCTCGCGCCAATGGCCTTCAGCAACAAGGCAAACACCACCGGGCAGCGATTGCGCGAGGGCCCGCCGCCTGTAAACATGATATCGCATGCTCGGCTCGAGGGTAAAGGGCAGCGACCATGTTTTTTGGAGCGAGCTGATTCCGAAGGTCCGCCCCTGCGAAGAATCTAGGCCTTGCCGGACGCTTCGTTGCATCACGGGATTCTCACGCGGAAGCCCTTGTCGTCCCACGGACGTTGCAAGAAGGGCTAAAGAGGGTGTGTGAGAACCGGAAGCTTTGGGGAGACATCCGGGGCGCGCTGCAGATCCCTCGGCTGCCCCGGAAATCCGGGGCAGCCGAGGGATCTGCAGTGCGCCCCGGATGGCTTCCAAGCTTCGGGTTCTCCCCTCGCCTAACCGTCCGTCGTCTGACCGCCAATCACGCGCCGCGTTTGGAAACAAAGGGGTTGCCGGCCAGCAGGAAGCGGGCTGGGCGAGCCGGATCCTTGGTTATCCCGATGCGGGGCGTGACCAGCACTTTTCCTGCCGCAAAGCCGTCGTCCTGAATTTGCAGCTCCGATTGAGGGGAGGTCAGGTCGACGCCGTTGTCACGCGCTCGCGTCATCGCCGAAGGCCTGGCAGAGCCGGCCGGGCCCGGAGGTCAAGGCGGCTACCGGGGTGACAGGCACTCCGCGAGCGGTCGCCATGGCTTCCAAACCGCAAATGGGCTCCAGGGCGCGGAACAGGACGCCGCCAGCACGGCCATCCGGCTCGCAGGAAACGTTCAGGCAATAATGCATGCCGTAGACGAAATAGACGTAGGCATGGCCCGGGGGCCCGAACAGCACGGCGTTTCTTGCCGTCCTACCGGCGAAAGAGTGGGCCGCAGGGTCGGATTCGCCGAAGTAGGCTTCTACTTCGACAATGCGACCGACCATTCCGCTTCCCTCACCAGCAGCTTTCCCAGCAACTTACGGGCGACCAGGTCCGGAGGATCCAGATAAAACTCCCGGGAGATAAGGGCCGCCCCTTCACAGGTTCTAGCCATGGGTTCCTGGCCTGACAAGCGCGGCAAGAACCTCTTCAGCGTGTCCCTCCGGCTTCACTTTGGGGAAGATCTTCAGCAACTTTTGATCGGGGCCTATGAGGAAGGTGGTCCGCTCTATGCCAATCACTTTCTTGCCGTACATGTTCTTTTCCTTGAGAACGTCAAACTGTTTGCAGACTACTTCGTCTACATCTGCAAGGAGGGTGTACGGCAAGTTGTACTTCTCTTTGAATTTCTTCTGCGCCTTGGGCGTGTCGCGCGAGATACCCAGAACGACGGCGCCGGCCTGCTGTATCTTCTTGAAGACGTCACGAAAGCCGCAGGCTTCGATGGTGCAGCCGGGAGTATCGGCCTTGGGATAAAAGAAAAGCACGACCGGTTTGCCGCTGAAATCTTTCAGGTGCACGGTCTTGTCTTCTTCGGTCTGAAGCGCGAAGTCGGCAACTTTGTCGTTCACTTCCATGAGAAAAGTCCTTCCCCAAAACGAGATGCGATGCAACGAGATTATTCCATGACTGACGAAGGCGGCGCAGGGCCTCGCTCTGTTGCTTGCGCTGGCCGTGCCCGCCTGGGCGCAGTATCCCGGACACATCGGAAGACCAACAAGAAAGCTGCGCCCAACGGTGCGCGCCGTGGCCGTGCTCGAGTGGACAGGCGAGCATGGGAAAACCAAGCGCCAGCCGCATCATCCCGATCTCTGTCTTCGACGGCGAACAGTATCAACCAGGCGGCCTCTACCTGGCCAAGCCGGAACCGCTGGCCCTGGAATCCGGGAACGGAATATGTGCTGCGAGGATGCAGGCGTGGCCCGCGGGCTTTTTGACATCAACACCGCGCAGGACGTGGACGGCTACTGGTTTGGCTATGGCGCGTGGAAGCCAATGGCTGCTCCGCCTAAGCGGGCGAAGCCGAAGCAAGGCAGAAACATGCCCCAGGTGGTGACCGATGCGGGGAGCGGCCGGCCGCATTTCAAGAGCCGGGATTCGAGCGGCAAGCCAGGACAGCTCTGCGACTCGTCCTCGACCTCCTCGACTCCTCGACCAGCAACTCCGGCTTCCAGCAACCCGCCTGCCAGCGATCCTGACCGTCCGACCCTGCGCAGGCGGGCGGACTCATCTCCGTCCGCCCCAGCGCCAGCGCCAGCAGTGCGGATGCCGGCTCGGCGCCCGAGACTCCGATCGGCGGCGCCGACCCGGACCGGCCGCACATCGTTCACGGCCAGCAGACTCCGACCGATGCGGATTTTCAACCTGCCCAGCTCACCGGGGTTCCCTCCGGCCTGCAGCAAATGATCGCGGTTTCGGACGCCAGCGATCGCGAAGCGCATCCCTTCGTATATCTGTGGGCCGACCCGGCGGACGCCACAAAGATGCAGGAGCAAATGGAGATCGCGGCCGCCAGCGCCATCGCGGCCACCGAGCACCGCCGGTGAAGGCCACCCCAAGGCTCATGCTGCGGCCACAGCGGCCCAGCGGCATAAGGCGAGCACTGCCCCAGCCCTCCCCCCAAAGCCTGTATTTACCAATGAGCGCTTCAAGGCCTATGAGCTCACTTACAGTGGAGGGGCGACGCTGGTCTTTTCAGGCGAGACCAGGATCACGCCGGCAAGGTGAAATACGTCACTCTGATCGCTCAGCCGGATTTTAACGGCGTGCCCAAAGTGCTGTTCAAGTCCGTGACCGACGACGATCACCTGGACCTGACCCCGAAGATGCGGCTGGTCGATGCGGTGGATGCACGAGCCAACAATCGCGGCGACCTGGTTTTCGAGTTGCGCAGCAGGCACGATCGGGAATTCGTGATCTATCGCATAGCCGGCGGGCAGGCGGAGCAGGTGTTCACAACGGGTTCATCACTGATCCCAGCGACTGCTGGTCGACAACAGCTAGATTCTCTCAGCTGCGAAGTCGCATCGCAGACTATCAGGGGCCGACTCGGCCTTTCGTACACGAGCCGGTCGGGACCAGAGTCACGGAGGTGGGCAGTTTGGTGGTATCCCAACCGCCGCCCAACGCTTTGACGAGCTGCACACTGGCGGCAAACTGGCGGGTGGTGATGTCCGCGGCGGTTCGCTCGTTGGCCAATTGCGTGGTCTGCGCCGTAATGACTTCAAGGTAGGTGGTGACTCCGCCCTTGTAGCGGTTGGTCGAAATGCTGAGCGAGCGCCGCGCGGAGTCGACTGCCCGTTGCTGCGCCACCGATTCGCTGTTCAGGATCCGCAGGCTGGAAAGATTGTCCTCAACCTCCTGAAAAGCCTGCAGCACCGTCTGCCGGTAGTTGGCCACGTTCTGCTCATAAGCATCCCGCGCCTCTTCGGTCAGGGCATGACGACGGCCGGCATCGAACAGCAACTCGACCGCCGAGCCGCCCAGCGACCAGAGCGAGCTTGGCCCTTGGATCCAGGTGCCCGGGGTTCTGGCTCTCAAACCCGCCTGTGCCACTGATGTTAATGGTGGGGTAATAGGCCGCGATTGCTATCCCAATCTGGGCATTGGCAGCATCCGTCCGCCGCTCCGCGGCGGCGACATCGGGGCGCCGTTCGAGCAATTGCGAAGGCACGCCCAACGGCACCTGCGGGCAACTGCAGATCAAGCGGCGCCGGCGGCAAGGGCAAAACTCGATGCGGGCACACCGGTGAGCGTGGCGATGGCATGTTCGTACTGGGCCCGCGCGACGCCTACATCGATGGCCTGCGCGCGGGTCTGGTCGAGCTGCGTTTGCGCCAGGGCCACATCGGAGTCGGTGGCCACTCCGCCTGTGAACCGGGTCTGCGTCAGCGCCAGGTACTGCTGATACTGCTGCACCGTGTTGTCGAGCAGCCGCTGCTGGGTGTCCAGGCCCCGCAGTTCGAAGTAATCCATCGCCAGCTCGGAGCGGAGGCTCAGATCGACGTTCGCCAGATCAGCGGCTGTGGCCTGGGCAGTGGCCCGCTGCGATTCCACCGCTCTGCGGATGTTGCCCCAGAGATCCGGTTCCCAGGCTGCTTGTCCCTGCAGAAACAAGATCGTTGTAGTTGGTTTTGTGCCGGGAACATGCAAAGGACGGTTGGCCGACTACGCGTTCGCGCGAGGCCGACGGACCTGCCTGCAGCGTCGGAAAGTACTGCGCACGGTAAAACTGAATAGCGGCCCGGGCCTGCATGTACTGCTCATAGGAAGCCTTGAGCGTTTGGTTGGAAACCGCAACCTGCTGCTCGAGCTTATCCAGTTGCGGGTCTTGATAGATCTCCCACCAATTGGGCCGGATCGCGCTATCGTTCGGAGTCACCTGCTTCCATCCGCCACCGGGCGGGTTGGGAGGCGGGACGGACGGCGCTCTCTTTGAAGGCCGGCGCGGTGGGCGCGGTGGGACGATGATAGTTGGGTCCTACGGTGCAACCGGAAAGCAGCAGCGGCCGCAGGAAGAACTCCCATGCGCAAAACCGGCTCAGATGGGTATTTCGAAGCTTCATTCCGGCGCGCCCCCGTTGTGCTCGCTCCCCCGTCTTGCCGGGTTGAACCACGTGCACCGGCTCCCCGTCGATCAAGGAATCGGGCGGATTCTGGATCACTTGCGAGTCGGCATTGAGGCCGTCGATGACCTGCACCGTGGATCCATCATCCTGGCCCAGCGTCACCTGGACGAGCTTAGCCTGATCTCCGTTGGGTCCTTTCACCACCGTACCCACCTGCAATCCTTGGCCGCGAAAGATAAGGGCGGAGACAGGAATAATCATGGGCGCGATCCCGTCATGCACGTTCATGTGCACTTCGGTATAGGCCCCGGGCATGAGCTTGCCATCCCGGTTGTCGACATCGATCTTCGACCAGCAGGGTGCGTGAGCTGGGATCGATGGCCTTTGCCGTGCGCACCAGCTTGCCGGTAAATGTCTGCCCGGGAAATTCGGAAAGGGTAAGCTGGGCGGTGGTGCCGGGAACCGCTACCTGGGAATAAATCTGCGGAACATTGACATAGACACGCAAAACGTTGATGGCAGAGATGCGAAACATCTGCGTGCCGGCTCCTGCGTTGATCAGCTGCCCGACGTCGACATTGCGGGCAGTGATGACTCCGCTGAAGGGCGCATAGATTTTCTCGAACGATTGCAGCTCCTCCAGCCGCTGGACATTGGCCTGGGCAGACTTCACCGCCGAGCTGGTGGATGCTGCCTGGCTGACGAAGGTATCCGTGTCTTGTTTGGAAACGGCGTTTTGCGTGAGCAGTCCCTGGTAGCGGGTCGAGTTGGTTTTGGCCAGGCCGGCATTGGCTTCCGCCGTGAGCCAAATCCGCGCGCGCCTGAAGCAGTTGCTTGTCCACTTCAGGCGAGCTGATGACCGCCAGCAACTGACCCTGCCGGACATGTGCGCCGATGTCGAAATACCACTTGCTGAGATAACCGTCGGTGCGGGCGTAGAGCGAAGCATCGCTGTAGGCGTAGATATTGCCGGGCAAAATAATTTCCTGCCCGGTCTTGCCTTGCTGCGGGGGATTCACGATCACGTCGGGAGCGGCGAGCGCATCGGTCTGTTGCTTGAGCTTGTTGCGGGCGCGCACCCGGGGCACGATCCCGGCAACCGCCACCACCACCGCCAGGATCAGAAGAATCACGATCAGGATGCACGCGACACGGCCGGAGAGAGGCGGGGCGTCGGGAGGTGCGCCGTGTCGCCTCATTCGCCGGTTGCGGCTGCTCGTCTCTTCTTTCCTGATTCATTTCTACGCTCTCTCCGGATCTTTCTAGTCTTCCAGATCTGTCCGCCGGCGGCGGCCGCGGCGCGCTCTGCGGCGGCGCCCAAGCCATCCGTGGATCACGCTGAAGAATGTGGGCACGAAGAACAGCGTGGCGGCGGTAGCGAACAGCAATCCGCCGATGACCGACCGGCCCAGCGGAGCATTTTGTTCTCCGCCGTCGCCCAAACCCAGCGCCATCGGCACCATGCCGATGATCATGGCCAGCGCGGTCATGATCACGGGACGAAAACGGGTGTATCCGGCACTTAGCGCGGCGGCACGGGCATCGCCGACGTTTTCTTCCATTTGCTCGCGGGCGAAACTGATCACCAGAATGGAATTCGCCGTGGCCACGCCCATGGTCATGATGGAACCGGTAAGCGCAGGCACACTGATATGGGTTCCGGTGATGAACAACATCCACACAATGCCGCATAACGCGGCAGGCAGCGCGGCGATGATCATGAAAGGATCGAGCCACGACTGGAAATTCACCACGATCAGCAGGTAAACCAGCAGGATGGAGAAGGCCAGACCACTGGTCAACCCAATAAATGAGGAGTTCATCGTCTGCACCTGGCCGCGAACGACGACTCTGCGAACCACGGGGCAGCTCTTTACGGTGCTGGGCGACGATCTGAGAAATCTTGTCCGACACGCTGCGCAAATCACTGTTCACGACATTGCCGTAGATATCGAGCACCGGGCGCAATGTTGTAGTGGCTTACGGTGGCCGGCTCCGCGCCGCGGATGAGGGTGGCCACATTGCCCAGAATCTGGATCGGCTTTACCCCCGGCGCCGTGGAGGGGGCAGCGCCGGTCCCCACTGGGAGTGAGGCTCGACGAGCCCACCGATCAGAAACGGGCTGGGGCTGATCGTAGTGGCCGCGCTGCTCGTGGTCACGCGGGATGTTTTCCAGATCGGCGAGAGACTGCAGATCATATTGCGGCGATTGCGCCGAGATATTGTAACTGACACCATTTCTTGGATCGAGCCAGAAGGTCGGGTGTGGTCTGATAGCTGCCGCTGGTCGAGACCAGCAGGCTGCCGGCCACATCCCGCTGCGTCAACCCAATGTCCTGCGCCTTGGAGCGGTTCACATCGACCAGAAAATGCGGGTTGTTGAAAGGCTGCTGGATGTGCAGGTCGGCGGTGCCGGGCACGTAGCTGATGTCTTTCAGCAGCCGGTCGATAAATTCGCGATTGCCCTCGCACGTTGTGGCCGATTACCTGGATATCGATGGGAGCCGGCAAGCCAAAATTGAGAATCTGGGTCACCATGTCCACGGGCAAGGTGTAGAACGCAACTCCCGGAAACTCGACCCCAAGCTTGGCGCGCAGGTCCTGCACGTAGAGATCGGTGGGATGGTGCTTTTCGGTCAGCGCCACCGTGATGTCCGCGTCCGAGGCGCCAACCACACCGGTGCTGCTGTAGGAGAGATTTAAGCCGGAATAGGGAATGCCGATGTTGTCGATGATGCTGACGACTTCCTGTTTCGGGATCTCCCGTCGAATGGCATTGTCGATTCGATCGCACAGCGCGCGCCGTTTCTTCGATGCGCGTGCCGGTGTGGGCGCGCACATGCAGCTTGAACTGGCCGGCGTCCACCGAGGGAAAGAAATCCTGCCCCAGCCACGGATACAGCAGGGCAAAAGAGCCGATGGTAAAAACGAAGAACAGGATGAGAAAGACCGTGCTGTGCGCGATGGCGAGCTGCAACAGGCGGAAATAGAAGATACGAAGCTGCTCAAACCTGCGCTCAAAAGCCAGTTGGGCGCGAACCAGCGGATTGCGGCTCTGGTGCTTCTGCTTCTCGCCGTGCCGGGTCATGCTCCTGAAGAAGGTACTTGGCCATGGTCGGAACCACGGTGCGGGAAAGGAAATAAGAAGCCAGCATGGCGAAGATCACGGCTTCGGCCAAAGGCACAAAGAGATATTTGGCCACGCCCCCCATGAAGAACATGGGCACAAAGACGATGCAGATCGATAAGGTCGAGACAAAGGCGGGGATGGCGATCTGCGCCGCGCCGTCGAGGATTGCCTGCTCCACCTCTTTGCCTTCTTCGAGATTGCGATTGATGTTCTCGATCTCTACGGTGGCGTCGTCGACCAGGATGCCGACGGCCAACGCCAGGCCACCCAGGGTCATGATGTTGATGGTCTCGCCTAAAGCCCCGAGCACAATCAGCGAGACCAGGATGGAAAGAGGGATGGAAACGGCAATGATGAGGGTGCTGCGCCAGCTGCCCAGAAAAACCAGGATCATGACGGCGGTCAGGCAGCCGGCGATGATGCCCTCGCGCACCACGCCGTCAATGGCGCCGCGCACAAAAATCGACTGATCCGACAACGGTGTTATGCGCAATTGCGGCGGCAGGGACTGCTGCAATGATGGGCAGCATCTGCGCGGATTCTGGAGATGACGTCGAGGGTCGAAACATTGCCGTTCTTCAGCACGCTCATCAGGCTGGCGCGCTGCCCGTCGACGCGAACGATATTGGTTTGCGGGGGAAAGCCGTCGCGCACATGGGCAACGTCGTGGATGTAAACAATCGCTCCATTCACGCTCTTGATGGGAAGATCGTTCAGGCCTGCGATGGTCGTCGGCGCGCTATTGGTGGCCAGCTGGTACTCAAACGACCCGACCTTCATGGTTCCGGATGGCAGGATCAGATTCTGAGCGCCGATCGCGTTGACTACGTCGCTGGGGGAGAGTCCCCGCGCCTGCAGCGCCTGCATGATCCAGATCCACCTGCACCTGCCGCTGCTTGCCACCGTAGGGGTAGGGGCTTTCAGCGCCCTCGATGGTGGCGAATTGGGTGCGGATGAAATTCAGCCCGAAGTCATTCAACTGCTGTTCGGAAAGGCCCTGGCCGGAGAGACCCAAGCTGCAGAATCGGCACACTCGATGCGGTGTAGGTAATAATCAGAGGCGGGGTTGTTCCCTGGGGAAGCTGGCGCAACTGGGTTTGCGAGACCGCGGTGATCTGTGCGATGGCCGTGGCCAGCGTGACCTTGGGCTGGAAATAGACCTTCACTACCCCAACGCCGTCGAGAGACTGGGACTCAATATGGTCGATATTGTCGACTGTGGTGGTCAGCGTGCGTTCGGTGAGGGTGATGATGCGGTTGGCCATATCCACGGCAGAAAGGCCCTGGTATTGCCACACGATGCTGACTACCGGAATATTGATGTTGGGGAAAATATCGGTCGGGGTGTTCAGAATGGAGAGCGGCCCAAGAATCAACAGTAAGAGCGCGAAGACGGCGAAGGTGTAGGGACGCCGTAACGCAAGACGAACAATCCACATTTGCTAGCTCACTCCTACGACGTTCTCTCCGGGGACTAAAGACCCGGAAGAGGGGTGGATATCCGGCAAGACAAGCCTGCCAGGCTCAGGTGGAAGAACAGGCGAATAATGTGCGAGCGTCTTTAAGGGTCCCAGGCTGTTACGTGATTTGCTGAACCCTCTGTAGGGAGTGGGGTTCTAGCGCAGATTCGTAGCCACAATTAAATTATACGTTTTTGCACGATGGAAGGTGGCACCTGGACGCGGGTTGCGCGGCTGGCTCAACTACGTTTGTGTTGAGCGCGGGCGATTTGATTCAGAAGCCGATGGCCCTTTCGGGGTCTTGGAAGCTTGTGACGGATTCAAAACAAACAGCCGGATCCCTCCACTGCGCTGACGCAGTGGAGGCGACATGCTGTTCGGCAGGATAGACCCCGGCTTTTACCTACCCGGTACCGAGGAGTCCTATTTGGCCAGAGCCGACTCCAGCGCGGCGCTGTGAAACAGCTGGCGCCGCTCATCCGGGTAATAGGCGTTCGAGATGTACTCCTGAAGCATGCGATGGGTGTTGAAGAAGGAGCCATTGAGCGCAATGGTGGACCGCATTACGGTGCGCCAGTGCTCCGGATTGCCATAATAGAGGGGAAGGATGGTTGACTCCAGCCGGTGATAAAGACTTGCGACCTCATCTTCCTGGCGTATCGCTATCGGGTATGGCCCAGCCGGTAACCCCTTCTATCCAGCCTTCGACCCACCAGCCATCCAGGACGCTGAGGCTGGGAACCCCGTTGAGCGCGGCCTTCATCCCGCTGGTGCCAGATGCCTCGAAGGGGCGGCGTGGTGTGTTCAGCCAGAGATCGACGCCCGCGGTGAGCATCGCCGCGAGCTTCCACTCATAGTTTTCCAGGTAGACGATCTTGAGCGCGTCCGACTCCAAGCCTGGCAGCGACTTCAAAAATCTCCTGGATCAGCTTCTTGCCCGGTTCATCGTGAGGATGAGCCTTGCCGCTGAAGAGAATCTGCATGCCGCGGAACTTCTCCGCGCAGCGAACCAGGCGCTCCGGATCTGTCAGAAGCAGATCAGCCCGTTTGTAGGTGGCCACGCGGCGGGCAAAGCCAATGGTGAAGACGTTGCTGCGCAGCGTGATCCCGGTCCTCTCCGCAACGGTATCGATGAGCGTGCGCTTGGACTGGGCATGCGCCTTCTCGATCTCGCGCAGCGGAACGTCAATCACGTAGCGAAACTGGAAATTATCTTTGCGCCAGCGGGGAATGCTGCGATCGAAGATCGCCTGCATGGGAGGGGCGGTCCAGGTGGCCGCGTGCACTCCGTTGGTGATGGCGTCGATCGCATAGTCGGGGAACATCTCCCGCGAGATCTTGCCATGCTGCATGGCGACGCCGTTGACAAAGCGCGACGAGGCCAGCGCCACATAAGTCATGTTGAGCATTCCGTCATGGCAGCCGCCCATGCGCTCGAGCAGGTTGGCGACTTCCGGACCGAGAATCCTATAGGTCTGCTCCATCGAAAAGCGGTCATGCCCGGCGGGTACCGGGGTGTGGGTGGTAAATACACAACGGCTGCGGACCGCCTGCGTATCCTGCTCTTCAATCGCCCGGTCCAGGTCGCCGCCCAATTGTAGTTCCATCAAACCGACGGTCAACAAGCGCCGCGTGACCTTCATTCATGTGGTAGACGGTCACGTCATAATTGAGGGCATCGAGCATGCGCGACGCCACCGATTCCCAGAACGGCTTCCTGGCGCAGCCGATAATCCGTATCCCCGCCATAGAGGTGATCGGTAAGCTCTCGATCGCGTTGGTCATTCTGCGGCAAATCGGTATCCAGCAGGTAGATCGGGATGGTGTGCCCGGTGACTCCTTCGAGATCGTATCGCCACGCGCGGACCATCACCGGCCGGCCTTCAATGGTCACCTCGACTACTGCGTCCTCGAGCACCAGAAGTTTTTCGAGCGGCCAGGGTTGGTCCTCAGCGCTCTGAATTCCCTGGGCATCGAGATGTTGCTGGAAATATCCTTTGCGATGCAGCAGCGTAACGGCGCAGAGTCCCAGGCCCAGATCGGCTGCGGACCGCATCGTGTCTCCTGCAAGCACACCCAGTCCCCCGCTGTACGTGGGCATGTCGGGGGCGATGGCGATTTCCATCGAAAAGTAAGCTACGATGCCTCCCCGCTCGGAGAGGCCGATCGAAGAAAAATCGCGCTGCTGGTTTGAAAAATGCATCCTGCCCTATCTCCCTATTTCAACGTGCACTCAAAACTGCTTCCAAGCGTGGCTCGTTTTGCCCGTCAACTCCGCCAAATGTCCCACATTGACCCGAAGTAATATCTATTCTAACCATCGACCGCCCGGCTTTTATCACGAATCGAACTGACACTTCCGTCGAGTGTTCTGGTGCTTCCGTGGGAGCGCACTTTGCAGATTTTCCCTTTCAGGACGTGAACATCCGCGCGGGAGGTTGGGCCCGCACCTCATCAGTCACTTGACTCAGCCTGCTCCAGATGGCTTCCAGCCAATCCAGATGTTCCGGCTTCATGAGCACAGAACGGAGGCAAGTAACGATGCCGTGCTGCTCCTGGTCCGGCCACGAGCCGGGAGGGAAAAATCTGCAGGGTAGTTTGGCCAGTGCGAGATGAAGATGCTCGCGGGCCGCGGCGGCGAAGATCTGCTTGCGCCAGGTGGGACGATGTAGCGACGGTGCCGGCGCGCACCGCCCACACCACGATGTCGAGCTCGGGCGCGAAGGGAGAAACAAACCGGTTATCCGCGCAGATTCTTTTGTGCAAGAGCATCGCCGCCTCGCGACTGCAACGGAGCCCATCAGCAAACTCGCCATCTTTGATGAGCGGCAGCAACTGCTGTGTTGCCCATAGTGCGACGGCGGAAGCGCCTGCCCGTGAGCACTCCAGGCTGATTTCGCCCAGATGAAGATCGTCCGAGGTGAAATACGTATACGGCGAGTCGTGTTTATAGAAGCGGCCTACCGCCGGCTCGCGAAAGAGGATGCAGCCACAGCCATACGGTTGCAGGCCATGCTTGTGTGGATCGACCACGATGGAATCAGCCTGCGCCAGGCAGGCAAAAGCACGCGTCGCCTCCTCGCCTAGTGTCGACACCAGGGTGAAATATCCGCCGTAGGCGGCATCGACGTGAATGCGAAATGGATAGGTGCTGCGCAGCGCGAGCACTTTGTGCAGCGGATCGACGGCGCCGGTAGCGGTTGTGCCCAGGGTCACCACGACCGTGCCGACGTCTCCCTCGTTTGGAATGCGGACTCGAGCGCCGCCATGTCCATGCGGCCCTCACGATCGGCAGAGCACACTGGTGAAGGGCAGCCCAAGAACGGCGCTGATTCTGCCATGGGTGTAGTGCGCCTGCTCGGAGGCAACGATGCGCTTGCCCGGAGCCAGTTGACCGGCGATCCAGAGCGCCTCCAGGTTGGCAAAGGTTCCGCCGCTGGTTAGATGTCCCAGATAATTTGTCCAGCCAAACATGCCTGGCGATTTCGCGAACCGCTTCTACTTCCATGCGCGAGCTGGCGCGGCCTCCGTCGAGGGCATGGTTGTTGGGGTTGATTACCATGGCGAGCGCATAGGCGGCGCGGGCCAGCGGGTGGGGCGGCTTGAGCATCTGCCCGGCGTAAAGAGGATGGAAGTAGGGATAGTTGTCCGCCATTCTCTCGGCCACCTGGTTCATCACCGCGGCCATGGCGTCGATTGCGGGTGCTTGCTCCGGCATACGAGCCGGCAGATTGCGAAAGGATGCTTCGAGCTGTGGCAGGGCTGCGGCGAGAAGCTGCAGTGCTATATCTTCAGGCATTGCTCTGCATTTTAGACGCGAGTTTCGCGCCTAACCGTTATGCTCAATGAGCATGGGTTCAGGAGAAACCGACTCGACTCCGTCTTCGTATCAGGGCATGACTTGCAATCGTGCCCTGATATCGAAGTTCGGAGTACGGAGATCTGCGGTTCTTTTTTGATCGCTTACCTAATGCTTCGAGCGCATCGCAGGCGGTCTTCAATCCATCCTCTTTGCGCAATCGCTCTCCGATCCTGGCCGCCCTCTGCCGTGTCGCGGATTTCTCGAGCAACAGCGTGATCTTGCGGGCAGCAAGTTCCGCCGTATAACGCCGGCGTCTGATCACGCGGGCCACGCCCAGGCGGCGCACGCGGCGCGCATTGTCCGGCTGATCATGGCTGTAGGGCATGACCAGCATGGGTTTGCCGGACATCAGCGCTTGCGCGGTTGTGCCCACGCCGCCCTGGTGAATGACGACCGAGGCGCGCGGAAAAAGCTTGGAGTAGGGCGCATAGTTGGCGACACACGCATTCTGCGGAACCTCCTGGGGAACATTGCGCGGGTCGCTGCCCACCAGGAGCACGGCACGCTGGCCGAGCAATCCGGCGGCCAGCGCGCTCTGCTGATAAAAGTCGCCGGCGTCGAGAACCGCCGCCGAGCCCAGCGTAAAGACCAGCGGCGGCGGCCCCTGCTGCAGGAAGCGCTCGAGCTCCGGCGGTAGATCACGATGACCGGCGTCGCCATCGTAGAAGACGAAGCCGGTCACCCTGGTGGCAGCCGGCCAGTCGGGCTGGGGCTCGCCCAGCAAAGGCGAAAACATGGCTAAGACCAGGTACGGAGAGTGCTTGGCTTCAAAGATAGGATCCGGACCCCGGCCCAGCCCCAGCTCCGAACGCAACTGATAGATCGGCTCCGGCCAGCTCCGCGTTACCCACCGCGCGAACCGGGCAATCACTCTTCCCATTCCGGGCAAGCGCCGGCTGCAGTCGTGCCAGCATGGGATACGGCGGCAGCACGGGCGCATCATAGCGGGAAAAAAAGGACAGTGGCGCGAGCACATGCGACGCCCAGGGGATCCCGGTAACCTCGGCCACGATCGGCGCCTGGTAGACCAGCTCTCCGGCAAGCATCAGGTCGGCGCCCCCCTTGGCCTCGACGACCGCGAGCAGCTCCCGGTAGCTTTGGCGAATAGCGGGAAACAGTATCTCGCGCAGGGTGCGCTCCGTTCCCTTGCGAATGTCCATCAACATGGCCACCAGCTGGTTGTCTTCCGGATCGAGGATGGGGCCGACGGGCGCAAATTCCAGTCCCAGCGAAACGATCTTGGGACGGAAGAGTTCGGGAACTGCCAGAACCGGAACGTGGCCCCGCCGCTGCAACTCAAGCGCGAGGGCTATAAGCGGATGGATATCGCCGAGGGTACCGAAGCTGGAGAGGACAATGCGCATGCGCTGCTTCTGCAGTGTAACTGTCGCCCCACGGGGAGGGTCATCCAGGGTGTAGATTCAAAACCCATTCTCGAAAACCTGGAAGCGATGTTCGAGTTCGAATTGCTGGCGCGCTTTTTCACTGGCCTGGAGCAGCGATGCGCATGCTCCTGAAGCCTGTTCGCGGCCAAGCTGTGCGCGGCACGCGGCGAGCGGGTGGGCATAGCTCTCCCATGGGCCGGGCTGCTCCCAAAGACTGTCCCCGGGCAGGAAGCTGTGTTCGAGGCCGGTCCGCACCATCTGCTTGAAGTCGCTGTAGGTGAGCGGGTAGGCCATCGCCGCGCGGACATATTCGTGGGTGAGGTTGATGCGCGAGACCCCCTCATCGTCGGTAGAGAGCGCTACCGGCACGTGATACAGGCGGTACATGGGCAAGGGATGGTCTGCCCCCTTGACATTGAGTATTACGTCGTTGCTGGTGAGGCTTATCTCGACCATCACGCGTTTGGCGGCCATTTCCTTGAGCAGATCGTAGGGATGATCCTCTTCCATCACGTCGACGCCGTGGCCGATGCGTTCGGCATGAGCATCTTCGACCGCAGAGCGGATATGAAAGCGCAAATCATCCAGCGGGACCATTCCCGGGCCCAGCTCGCCGGCATGGAGGGTGATATGCACTTTGGGGTAGAGGGTGTGCAGCGCCCCGACCATCTGCATTTGCAGCCGGTAGTTTGCCAGGACGGCGCGCCAGTCTTCCGGTTGCACCATATTGATGCCCACAACCAGCGGGTCGGCGGAGGCCAGCTCGAAGCCGCAAACCAATTGGAGAAAGACCGCTGGTGAAGGCAAAGCGCGCAGCACCTGGTAGAGAAAGCGCACCTCGAGCTTGCACGCCGGTGTGGCTGCGCTGGTGCCGCAATGCTCCAGTTCGCGACGCCGGCGCTCGGCTTCATTGAACTCCGCGCGCATTGCAGGCAGATATTTTGCCAAGCCTGCGTCGAGCAATTGCTGGCGCAGGTGGGCGAAATCCGTGTGCATGTCAATCGGCCCCAGATTTTCGGCGAGAGCGAGTGCAGGCCGGAAGTTGGGGGTGTTCATGATTTCAAGGTATTGCTCGTTTTGGGCAGCGGCTCGACTGGCTAACTCATCGACCCACTCGCCGGCGTGCCTGGGATCCTCTACGACTTGAAAATGATCGAAGGATGCGAAGAAGTGATCGTGGCCCGAGTCAGCGGTAGAGGGAACGAAGGTTCTCATGGAGAATGTGTCGATCAGCAGGTCATAGAGTTTTTGGTCGGTAAGAGCGTTGGCGGCGGGCACGCCTTCTTCGCCGCAAACCGGCTGCGGGGGCATGCTGCGGGTCATGGCAGCGGTTTTGTAAAGCACCAGGGTCTTGGTGTTGATGCAGAGATTGTCTTCCGCAGCTTCGCGGATGAAGGTTTCTGCGTACACGGCGCCTGCCAGGTGAGTGTGCAGATCGGTGCCCTTCGGCATGTCGTGGAAAAAGACGTAAAGGGCAAGCGGCCCCTGCTGGCGGGCCTGCTCGAGGGCTCGCGCTGCGCGTGTTTCACCATTTTGCGTGGCGGCCTGCGGCTGCGCAATGGCGGCCGGCGTCAGGCAGAACAGCAGGGCAGATGTGGCGAGGCGGAGTGGGGCGCGATCATGGAACATAGGGCGGGAAGGCAACCGGCGTTTTGAAGTTGTGACTGCGAGCGTCCAGTGTATGACAGTGGGTTTGCGCACTGCGAGGTGATTGCTATACTGACGTTTGTTGCTTGTGCGCAGTTGCTGACCTGGCCGGGCCCTCCGCCCGAAATTGCAGACTCAGAAACAACGTAAGCGGAAGCAGCGACCTTGGGTTCCCCGAGGCCAGATAGCTCAGTGGTAGAGCGCGGCCCTGAAAAGGCCGGCGTCGGCGGTTCGATCCCGTCTCTGGCCACCACTTAGAATCAATGATTTACAGAAGCGTGCCGCAGCAATTCTCCGAGGCCATTCTTACTCCTTTCTTGTAGGTAGTTGAAAATACTTGATCAACGATGTTCCCGTATTGTTCCCCGTCTGCAACAAAACCGGATCTCAGATGCGTTCCCGGTGATGTGAGTCACGCCGCAGGAAGCCCCGATTGTGTGGCAAGGTTGCGAATTGGCCTTCGTTTTGGGACGGTCAGGTTGCTGCTTCCCGCGTACGGCGAGCAAGCAGGCTTCCAACTGCCATCGAGGCAATTTGCTCGTCTGAATTGGAGCGTGTGAGTCGTCGATGAGAAGGCATTGGGAGCAAGGAAGCCGCTGGCGGATCATCGCCGGACTGAACTCTGTTCCTCGCTCAACGGAAAAATCGCTTTACGGCAACTACAGAGGTCACTTGTCCGAGAAGCCGTTATACGGCAACTTGCTGGAGCGACCGATCCGCTGAGGTTTGGATGTTAGAGTAGCCCCGGCCGACCCCCAGAGTGAATTGAGGATCTCTTGTATCAGAGGAGATGGCGGCCAATCGTCTGCATAAAGAGAGCGGCCCGGTGCCCCGGCACGTACGCGTAAAGCAAGGAACGAATCGGATATTTCGAGAGAACGAATAACACACCACCCAGCGCGGTTGCCCAGTGAATTCGCCGAACGGAGAAAAGGTCGTAGCCGGCGATCAGCAAAACCAAAAAGAAACAGGAGAAATCGGCCATCTGCTGGTGGTGGGCAATCGCGAGCGGCCACCGCCCAAACGCGGCGTCCAAAAGAGCGATGGTTCCGATCATTACCAGGCGTTTGTGGGCGGGAGGATTCCGGCGCTGACGATAGCCGAGATAAACAAGCGCGGAAAAGACCCCGAGGTCGACAAACTGGAACCAGGGCAGCACCAGCGGCCGCGACGGGGGATGCAGCCTGACCATCTGAGTGCTCATAGCCGCCAGGGCGACGGGTAGCATTACGCAGGCGAGGCTGAAGCCGATAAGACCGAGCCGGCGATGCAGGCCGACGCGATTGGCTGCGACGAGCGACGTCTGCGCCATGAGCAAAACGATCCAGGAAGAAAAGACAATGGCGTGCACATGCACGATCCAAGGAAAGGGAGGGGCGAGGACGGCTTTGAATGCGGGTACGCGCAACATACCGTGAAGGTAGTAAGTCTGTGCGAAGCCGACGAAGACCGAGATTGCGATGAGCGTAGCGAGGGTTGGGAAGAAGATGTGGTCGTAACGCAATCTGAGTCGCGGCTTGGTTGTTGCAGTCGCCATGGTCAATCTCCGAGTTAGGAAGTTAGTCAAATCATTCCTTCGCTAATAAAGCGAAAAGCCGACAGACTTTCCGCCACCTCGGGATTGAATTTTCGCAAATCAAACCGTCAAGGCTCAGGCGCCCAAGCCTCAGGGCAAATTGACTTAGTGAGCTTTGGGCGGTACCTTTGCTTTACTTTCGGAATTGTTCCACCGCTGGCATTTACGAGGAGTGGAAGTTGCCCCGAGAGTCTTCCACAGGTATTACCAGGCTGCTTGCCGACTGGAGTCGAGGGGATGAAACGGCGCGGGACGCGCTGATTCCCCTGGTCTACGATGAGTTGCGGCTCATTGCTCGTCGCAATCTTGCGCATGAACGGCCCGACCATACGTTGCAGAGCGCGGCTCTTGTAAACGAGGCTTACCTCCGCCTGGTTCGCCAAAAGACACCCGACTGGCAGAACCGGGCGCACTTTTTTGGCGTTGCCGCCCAAATGATGCGCCACATTCTGGTTGACCATGCCCGAAACCGGCGCGCTGCCAAGCGTGGGGCCGGGGCGCCGCAGCTCACCCTCGATGCCCGGATCGATCCGCGAGCAAAATCGGAAGTGGATCTCATCGCGCTCGACAGCGCGCTAACCAAGTTAGCCGCAATGGACCCCAAGCAAAGTCGCTTGATAGAGTTGCGATTCTTCGCAGGCCTTTCTATTGAGGAAGCCGCGCTCGTGATGGGGGTTTCGACCCGAACCGTGGAGCGCTCCTGGACGGCCGCGCGCGCATGGCTGCGGGTGGAGATGACGGCGGATGCATGCCGATGACACCGGAACGTTGGCTGCAGATTCAGGAGATTTTTGCCGAAGCGCTTGAAAGGGAGCCGGCGGAGCGAGACATGTACCTCATGAGCGCTTGTGCGGACGCGTCACTCCGCAAGGAGGTGGAGCTCATGATTGCCGCCCATGATCAGGCCGGCAGTGATTTTTTGGAGCCTCCTGTCGCGGGAAACAGAGAGACATTGAAGAGCGGCTCCAGGATCGGTCAGTACGAAGTGCTCGCGGCAATCGGGGCCGGCGGCATGGGCGAGGTTTACTGCGCACGGGATACGAAGCTTGACCGCGAGGTTGCGATCAAAGTTCTTCCCCCAGCGTTCGCTCGCGACCCGGAGCGGCTGGCGCGGTTCCAACGTGAAGCCAAATTCCTGGCCTCGCTGAACCATCCGAATATTGCTTCGATCTATGGACTCGAAGATTCCGGTAACATCCGGGCTCTGATCATGGAGCTTGTCGAAGGACCGACACTCGCGGACCGCATCAAAGCCGGGTTCATCTCCATCGACGAGGCGCTGCCGATATCCAAACAGATCTGCGACGCGCTCGAATATGCGCACGAGCGCGGTGTGGTGCACCGCGATCTAAAGCCTGCCAACATCAAGTTGTCACGCGACGATTCCGTGAAGATACTCGATTTCGGCCTCGCCAGGTTCGTGCAGGGCGAGGCTGAAGCAACGGGCGTAGGTGATTCGCCAACGCTGAGCGAGATGGCGACACGAGCCGGAGTTCTGCTTGGAACTGCGGGGTACATGTCGCCCGAGCAGGCCAAGGGCAAGGCCGTAGACCGCCGCGCGGACATCTGGGCGTTCGGATGCGTGCTGTACGAGATGCTCACGAGAAAGAGGGCGTTCCCAGCGGATACGACGACCGAGACGCTTGCAGCGGTGCTGAAGAATGAGCCGGACTGGTCACTACTTCCCGCGACCACGGCGGTTCGGGTCCGTATTTTATTGCAGCGTTGCCTGCAAAAGGATCCCAAACAACGGCTGCGCGACATCGGGGATGCACGCATCTCACTCGATGAAGTTCTCTCCGGCGCGGCCGACCCCGCGCTGCTACCTACAGCGCAAGACGCTTCCGTGCGATGGCGCCATGCTTTGCCTTGGGCGGTTGCAACTCTGTTGTTCGTCACTTCGGCATGGCTAACTATAGTTCACTTTCAGAAAAAACCGGACGCCCCTGCCGAGTCGATGCGTTTCCAGATCGCATTGCCGGAAAACAGCAGTTTCGTAACCGGGATGGCGCTGTCTCCCGATGGTAGGCATCTGGTGTTCGCAAGTGTCGCGCAGGATGCTCATGCGCAACTGTGGCTTCGCAACCTGGATTCACTGGAGTCGCGGCCTTTGCCCAGAACAGACGGCGTTACGTATGCTTTCTGGTCGGCCGACAGCCGCACGGTGGCATTTGAAACTGGAGGCGAGCTCAAGCGAGTGGACATTTCAGGAGGCGCCCCACAAGAGATCGCCGCCATCGATCGTATTACTCGCTTTATCGGGGGAGCATGGAACCCGGAGGGCGTCATCGTGTTTGGCTCGAAAAAAAGCTTGATGAAGGTTTCCGCGGCGGGTGGAGAGCCCTCGATGCTGATCGAAGTGCGCCCCTCAGTTGGGGAATTCTGGCTTGGATTTCCTTCGTTCCTTCCTGACGGACGGCACTTTTTGTATACCGCACTTGCAAGCTCCGATATGGCGACATATGTGGGTTCCCTGGACGGGGCAGACAAACAGCAATCCTCAAAACCGCTAATCGCTGCGGGGGAGGCAACATTGGTGTTCGCTGGGGCGCCGGCAACCTATGTACCGGCGTGGGGCGTCAACTCCGGGAAGATTCTTTTTCTTAATTCGGATGGCACGCTCATGGCGCAGGCGTTCGACGCTTCTCGCCTTGAATCGAAAGGCGATCCCAGCCCTGTCGCCGAGGGTGTGAGAACTTTCACCACCTCGGCCAACGGCGTTTTGGCCTATACCGAAGGAGAACGCGGGACACCGCTGCAGCTCACGTGGTTCGACCGGCAGGGGAAAGTTCTTGGTACGGTGGGAGAGCCTGGCATCTATCCGTCCCCCGCGATCTCTCCGGACGGCAGGACTGTGGCCGTTCCACTCTTTGATCGTTCCGGAAAGATAGACCTCTGGCTTTACGACCTGCAAAATGGCAAACGAACTCGCTTCACGTTCGACGGCCCGGCAAATCTGTTTCCGGTCTGGTCTCCTGATGGCAGCCGCATCGCATTTGTCTCCGACCGCGAGGGCGCGCCGACGATGTTTCAGAAGCCAGTCAACGGCGTCGGTCAGGTAGAGACTTTCGAGACACACCCGGGTAAATACACCAGGCCACTGAGTTGGTCTCTTGACGGTCGCTATCTCATAGAGGACCGGTCTTTTGATCGCACGAATGCGATTTGGGTGCTGCCGCTTTCTCCGGGACAAACAGGCGGAGAACGCAAATCGGTTCCCTGGCTAAAAGAAGGCTACAACGCGATCAACGCCAAGTTGTCACCTAACGGCAAGTGGATCGCGTACGACTCCGACGAATCCGGACGTGACGAAATCTTCGTTCGGACCTTTCCCGGCACGGGCGGCAAGTGGCAGGTGTCCGCAAATGGCGGCACTCGTCCAGTGTGGAGCCGGGATGGGAAGGATCTGTATTACATCGCTTCCGACGGAAACCTGATGGCGGTGGATGTGAACAGTCGCCCCGATGGCAGCTTCGACGCTGGCGCTGCGAAAGTTCTGTTCGCCCCCCATACCGGTGTAAATCGCTCGGACATGTTTGATGTCAGCAAAGATGGCCGGTTTCTCATTCCGACACTGACGCAGCAACTCGCCGCTCCCATCACCGTGGTCGTGAACTGGCACGCCGCCCAAAGGAGCCAATAGGAAATCTTTCCTGTGAAAATCGTTATCTCCATGGCAATCGTCCGAGGCTGTAGCAATGTGCCTATCCAGGAGTCGAGATCACGACGCGTCGCCCCGATCTTGCCTTCCTGGTGCACGCGGCCAACTGCGTCCTTCACGCAATAGCTGATCATCTACTTGTGTACATCCAGTCCAATGGTCCAATGAAGTACATAGTCTCTGAGAAGCCTCCGAGGTTGTCTCTGAATGAGCTTGCCCGCTGAGTTCAGCTTGTTGTAGCACCTCGCGCTCCTCTTCGACTTACCATTCAAACAATGCGCTCATTGGAACCTGCATGCTTCCCGCACATCGGAAGTCAATACACGTTCCGCCGGTCTAATAGCGGTCCAATAAACGGCGCCATGAGGGCTCTCGTGGAACTAAGGAAGCTACCCGTTCCCTTTACGTCGGCTCGCCATCCTTTCATGGCGATAATCGCGTTCATATCAAATGAAAGATCAACGACGAGCCGTTCGATTCTCGTGCCAGATGGGGGTCCTTTCGAAGAGGTCTATCGAAGGGCCCTGCAATGCTATTACCGCACACATCTTCAAGGCTCGATCCAACGCATAGGTGATAGACCCCGGCGACCCAAGGTGACAATGGTGTGAAGCTCCATCGTCTTTCGTGTTGATCGACTACAACTTGTCCGTCTATGACCGACTCATCTGCCGATTCGATCCTAATTGTCTGCAAGACCAGTGCCCAATCGAGTGGCTTTGTAAACATAAGTACGAGAGCCTGTCGGCTACCCGTCATCGGAGTCAGAATCTTCCAGGACTCAACCGCGATGGGTTCACGAATAGGATCCACGACAAGGAAACGCTTACTAAAGCGTTCACGTAATGAGCGACCATATAAGTCGATCATCCCTGAACCAATTTCCAGAGTGTAGTCTTGACCCACCCTCAATGGTGGGCCCAATTCAACATTGGGACCTACCCAACGTTTGAGTCGCCCGGGATCCAGTAACACGGTCAGGTGTCGCATGGTTCTATCCCAGAGTTCAACAGGAGGCCGATAAAGAGCATCTTCCACCGGTCGTCCGTCAGAATCGAGGAGCGAGATCTCGTCCAACGCTCGTCCGCGTTGCATAGAGTTTGAAAAGCAAACATAGAATCGCAGCAAATTTTCAGGCAGGAGATCGCATGAAGGAAAAACATGGGTGACAGTCGTAAGCGCGCGTACTTTCTGCTCTGGAGGGATCAGGAACTCAAGATCGAACGGCTCAGTCGTGAGAGAAGTACCGAGCGGCCGGGGATCGAAAACCGCGCGATATTTGATATCTCGTTCAAACGGAAAGTACGGGATGAATTGCAATCCGCTTTCCAGCACCTGATAGCGGCCAGACACATCTGGGAGTTTCTCCCCATCCGGTACATCTGGTATGACGATTCTTACTCGAAGGATCGGCTGTAGCAGAGAACCTGACTGTGCACGTCTGTGGAGAAGCGAAACCAGATCCGGCTGGAGGTTATGAACACAAACGGATCCGGATCCGGGTTTACGCAGATCGGAGTCGAACAGCAACTTGGCTTGGCTATTCATACGGTATGCCAAAGACGACTTCAAGCCGGCAACATGTGGCCAACATAGTCGATCTCGTTGCGATGCTCCCGATAGTGGAACGGATCCGGTCCATTTGGCCAGTTCATTTCGGACATGCCATCTTTGCGTTCGAAGAAGTAAGGCAATGCCAGCGTACTGAGGTCCAAGCGATAGGTTGTCCGCGGGTGTCGCCAAACCATGACCGCCCATTTGGAGTTCAGAATCGCCATATGCTCGGCTTTGATTGGTAAGGCACGCTGCGTACGGCCCAAAGCACCCGGTCCGAAATCGATCTGGCCCCCGGTCGGCTCAGGCGGCGCCGAAGCTAATTCGGAGACAGCAATTTGCGAGGCGCTTCGGGTGTCGATCGTAACCAACAAATAATCTTTGGAGTCAGCAGGGCTGGTGAACGTAAGCATATCCAGCGGATTCGCACCGTAGCCCAACTCTCCAATCACGTCGCCGTGAACATGAGCACCGTCCTTCAAGGTCGACAACGGGAAGCGCACCAGCGGTGTGCACCCATAAACCGCGAACAGATATGGCTCGCCATTCAATTCCCGGATGAGATGTCGTATGATCGGCGCGCGCGTCTCAAATTCGCCGTGGACTGGATGCCAGATCTCTACGGTACAGGTTGCAATGCTGGAGTTGAAGGGATAAGGGATCCGGTGCAGTGTTGAGGCGAACCGCTGGTTCGTGATCCCCGACACAAAAATCTCGCCATTGTAGTATTTGACATCCGTAATCGCATACATCCGCTGCTGATCAAACTCCAACATGGCCTTGGAATCGGGTTCGTTTGGTATTGACATTTCCGAGTGTGGAACGCTGTCGAGCTCCAGAACCTCCAACTTGCCGTGGTTAACCTTCACGATTGCGGGAATGGCGTCTATTCCTCGACCGCGTTCAACCGACAAGAAGACCTGCTGTGTCGGTTGATGAACCGCAATGTCATTGACAACGATCTTGTCGATAGTTGTCCCGAAGAGCGCCGCCAGCTTTTGATCCAGGCCCACCACCTGATCCCGGCCTTCGAAGTTGTGAAAATTGCCGAGTTCTACACCCGTCTGCGATGTCAGATCGGTCTCCCGGAGCGCAAAAGCGTGGATCTTCGCGCCTGTGATGTCGCCCACGAATAGGACATTGCCAGGGCCAAACGTGAGCACACCTGACGACTGGAGTGGTCCGGAGACACCACCTTGTGCAGCAGGTGTTTCGGACGCAGCTGAGAGGCCGCCAGGGAGAGCTAGCCCAACAGCAGACGCAGCGGCTAATCGCAAGAGATCCCGCCTTGTGTGGCCATCAGATACTGATTGTTCACGCATACGATTGCTCCTTGGATTGGTTTGCTGCCCGGCTCGCGCTGGACTGTACCTTACATGCGCCTTACATTTGACCGTTCCAGAAGTCTGGTCCACTGCACGAACCTGCTTGCTGTAGCTGGGCCACATCCGCCAAATCAGGCTCGAATGGAGTAATCCGATTGTCCTCCGCATATTGCGAAGATCCATCGGCGACTTCGGAAGTCAGATTTCGACCTCACCACCATGAGGGTCGCTCTGGAACTTCCAGGTCCCGCCGGAGCGGAAACTCGAAGCTGTAGCGAAGGTGTCCTCCAAGAATTGCATGTACGTCACTTTCCCACCATGCACCTTGCAGTAGATGGCGAATGGAGTGGTGACCGTTCTGTGGAGTTTCGTGGACGTGTAGGTGAATCTGCCAAAGACAGCCACGTGTTCGTCTTCGCCGAAAACGGATTCCGGGGTGAAGGTATCGATGCTCCAGTACTTAGAAACATCGTCGAAAGTCTTGCTAATGGCATCGACGCCATGGCCGGTTCCGCACCAAGGCATGATCTTATGAAGATCTCGGTTGCTATAGTTTAGCGAGACATACGTTACATCTTGTGCACAGAGGTCTCGAACCACTTTGGGGTTCCTGATGCCGTTCAATAGGGATTGAACGATCTCCTTAGGCTTCATTCCAGACTCCTTGGATCGTCGGTGCTTTCATATCGCACGGAACTCGGCTTGTTGAATATAGGCCTTTCTGCAGTTGCCACACTAGGGGAACAAATGGAAGTGTATTTTCCAAATATGGGATAGTTCGTCTATGTCTGGGGAGACCTTGTCATTGCAGTCCGCTAGGCATCAGAACCCCAAACCTCTGATCAAGAAGCGGCTTCGTTCAAGTTGGCTAGTGTTCTTAATGATTCCTGGAAAGGCAGGGATCTCAACTGTCGTCCACACGGTGCTCGAAAGCATTGCCGAGCATCGCGGCCCGACTCTGATGGAGAAATGACTCGCCGAGGAGGCTACAGTGTAACCACAATCCGGCCCGGGCGCACCGGATGCTCTGCAAGTTCATGGGCACGGGAAATCTCCGAGAGCGGAATTCGTTCGCCTATCTCGAAACCTGGCCATCCGGCCTCAAGGGCAGCATTCAAATCACGCGCCGCGGACATCTTCGCCTCCACTGGAAAATCGTCGCTGCCTAGGAAAAATGCACGGATGTTCTTGAACACCATCTGCCAGAACGGAATTTTTGGCGTGGCATTATCAGTCGCATAAGTCGCGATGGACCCGCCCATCTTCAATAACTCCACGTCGGCCTCGATGTTGGCCCCAAAGGCCACTTCGACAATGTGGTCAATCCCATCCGGAGCGAGCGCTGTTACGCGCGCTTGAAATTCTTGATCGTTACGAAGCACTTCATGGGCGCCGGCATTCCTCGCTGTTTCTTCTTCCGAAGAGGACCGGACAGTCCCAATTACATGCGCTCCGCCACGGCGGGCGAGTTGGACTGCGCAGAGACCTACGGATCCTCCCGCACCCTGCACCAATACGGTGTGTCCGTCTACGGGTCCCGCAACAAATACTGCGCGGTGGGCAGTAATGCCCGGGATGCCGAGACATGCTCCCTGTTCCGGCGCGACATTATCAGGTAGAGGAGCAGCTTTCTCTAACGGAACAACAGTAAATTCAGCGGCAGTACCAAACGGCCGATACGATTGTGCGCCGTAGCACCATACCGACCTTCCGACCCATTCAGGAGGAACACCATCGCCGACCTTGTCCACCCGGCCCGCTCCCTCACTGTGCGGAATGACGCGAGGGTATGCCATGCCAATTCCAAATGAGTCCTGGCGCTTCTTGATGTCGCCAGGATTGATGCCGGATGCGGCGATGCGAATGCGAACTTCGCCCGGACCTGGAATCGGATCCGGCATTTCGCCAACGGTGAGAACCTCCCGAGCTGGCCCCTGTTTCTCGTACCAGGCTGCCCTCATTTCATCGCCTCGCTTTCCTGGAAATCACAGCGTCCAAAGCCTAAATCTATCAAGGGAGGTGGGCAACCCTGATGGCGTCAAGGGAAGACGAACGGCGCCGGGAATCAGAGAACCTCAAAGATGCTATAGATCGGTCCGTCTGGAAGACGGTGTCCGGTACCGATCGCGATGATGCGGTTCAACCAATCGTATTTTGGGGTGCTTGTCTCGAACATCGGATTCATCCGGAAGTAATAGCTCGCCGGGTCAACAGCCTCGCCCTTGTCCAGTTTCTCCATGACGTTTGGCGGACCGGTGCGCAAGCACTGGGCCGGCCACTAGCGCGGCCCGACGTCCCATTCCGCGTAAACCAATGCCGTCCGGCAATGGCTTGCTGCCCAGATGTCGACGCCTTCCAGCCTTTGGACCCAGCGGTTCTTGATTTCCTCTGCGCACTGACCCACTTCGTTATCGATCAATACGCTGGAGATGGCCCACTTATTCTCGCCATACTTTTGCGCCGCCTGCGCCAACAACGCCTGATGATTTTCGCCAAGGACGCGCGACACGGTGTTGTAGACGTCAGTCACATAATCTTTTGCGATTTGCACATCCTCGCGGGTGGCCGGTGTGCTGTGATGCCCCGGGACCATCATGTCGAAATCCATCGCCAGGATGGTATCAAAGAGCTTGATGTAATCGTGCATGTTCATCGTCAGGTCGAATCCCATGAAAGGCGTAGCGCCAGCTGAAAATGCATCGATGGCAACCACGAACTTCTTGTCCGGAATGTCGATAAGCAGATCGCCCTCCGGAGTATGCCAGTAACCCACCTTCATCTCAGCCGCTAGAGAACCCCGCTTCAGCGTGTAGTGATCCTTGAACGTGCGAGTGGGGACTGGCCGATGCGGATCGCGCATCTCACGCAGAAATTCTGCCGTGCCGTTCTCCGCCAGAATCTCCAGCGACGGATTCTGCTGCAGGACAAGGCTGGCCCCGCCAATATGGTCCACGTGAATATGCGTATACACCAACTCTACAATTGGTTCCTTGGTGGTTTCCGACACGGCGCTTACGATGTGCTTCGCAAACGACGGGGGCGCATCAAAGAGGACAACGCCGTTGCCCGTGGTCGCGAAGACGGACTCGTAAGCCCCGTCAGTGATCATGAATATTCCCGGCTTCAATTCCTTTACTGCGTAGCCCTTCTTGGGATCGACTGCGGTCGCCTTCGCCTGGACTCTTGGCAGAAGCGGCACATAGTCGGGAAGTGTGCCCGTACTCGCGTTTTGCGCGCTTGTGTTTCTGGAGAAGAAAAGAACAGAAGCGCAGAGTACGACAACAAACGACAGTACCTGCAGGCGCGTCACGAACAATGGCCTGATTAGCAGTCTCCTGAGATAGCCGTGCTGGGTCAGACGCAGCGAATTCAACATGACGTTCCCCCTTCAGTCAGCTCAGAGTTGCTACCTCGCGCCAAGAAAGGACATGAGAGCCTTCGCCAGCGCATCGGGCTGCTCTTCCGGTACAAAGTGGCCTGAGTCGGAGATCACCACAGAAGTGACATGCTCAAAGTAAGGCTTCAGTGCATCTCCCATGTTTGGAATTGAATACTCGCCTCCGACCGCAAGGAGACGGATGGGAAGCTTGTTCTTGAATTGTTTGCGGTTGAATTCCATGTCGTCGATGACCCGGCGGCAATAGTCGAAAGCCGCATCCATGCGGCCCTCCCGCGCATACGCTTGCACGTAGGCATCCACGTCATGCGGAGGGATCGCACCCGGCCTGTGCACTTTGTTTTTGAACCACCACCCGACATAGGCTTCCTCTTTGCCGCTGGTGAGCTCGGCAGGCAAACCAGGAAGCATTTGAAAAATGAAGTTCCACTTCCGCTTGAAGTCCGACAATTCAATCTCGTTCGTCAGCGTTATGCCTGGAATTCCCGCGTCTATCAGCGTCAACGACCTGAAGTCGGCCGGAAAGAGAAGAGACCAGCTATACGCAACCCATGCGCCGAAATCGTGCGCAACAACGTGCAGCGGCGCGCCCAAATTCCCAACAAACTCATGAAAGACTCGCGCGACATTTTCGGTTGTCGCCGGCGCTGAAAGGATTCCCGATTCCCCGAAGCTCGGTAAATCGGCCGCTACCGTTTCGAACCCCTGCGATAACAGCGGAACCAGCCTGTTCCACGACAGGCGTGTTTGCGGAAAACCGGAAATCAAGAGAACTTTTTCTCCGCTCCCAACCTGGTCGAACGCAATCTTCTTTGCTTCGCTCGCCGGATCCATGCGTTTCTCCTTGCCGCTCTAATCGGTTCGGTGAGAATTCAGGTGAGCACGACAATCTTTCCGCCGGCTTTGTTTTCCTCCATCGTGCGACGGGCCTGCACGATTTCGTTTAGCAACCGACTATAGGCTTTCCAGCTGCCTCCAACCAGATGGATAAATGGAAATATATTTTCCAGATTTGGGACAATCCAGGATTGGGCCTGCTGGCCCTAGGCCGGCAGCTTCGGAAAAAGCTGTGGCGCCATTTTGGCCGCGAATTCCTTGAACACTCGTACCACCCGAGGTATGTGGCGATAGCCCGCATGGACCAGTGAAAGGTCAAAGTTCCGAAATTTCCACCTTGGCATGATCTCCACCAGTCGGCCTTCGCGCAGTAGGCTTGGCTGTACTACCGGCGGAAGATCACCGATACCGGCGCCCGCAACCAGCGCCGTCGCGAGTCCGGCATAATCGTTCATCGAAAAATACGGCTGGAACGTCAGCGTTTCTTTGTCTTTTCCGTTTGCATGAACGAAGGTCCAACTGCATTTCGGCTTCCAGAAGGAAAAGGCTAGCAGCTTGTGTTGGAGTAGATCGTTCGGATCCCTTGGTGCTTTGTGTTTCTTCAAATACGCAGGACTCGCAACTAGCTGATGCCGATACTTCAGGATCCTGCGGGCGACCAGAGAGGAATCTTCAAGATCTCCGACTCTGAACGTCAGGTCGACGCCTTCTGAAACATGGTCGACGATTCGATCCGTGATGAAAATCTCAACGCGAACATCGGGATATGTCTCCTGAAACGCTCCTATGATCGGTGCCAGCAACGTGTCGGAGACGCTGGGCGGAGACGCCAGCCGCAGCGTGCCGGAGACATGCGACACGCGATCCGAAGCTGCATTGTCGACGGCATCGCCGAGTTCAACCATGCGCCGCGCGTGTTCGAGCATCTCCGATCCAGCGTCAGTCAGCCGCAGTCTCCGCGTAGAACGTTCGATCAGACGCATTCCTAGTTGATCTTCCAACTCGGCGATGCGGCGGCTTACAGTCGAGGTGGGCATTTTGAGAATGCGGGCCGCACCTGAGAAACTGTTTGCCTCAGCAACGTATGCGAAGACCACGAGTGAATTCAGATCGGTCATGATCTACCCAAGGATGGGATTCCAGGTTGTAATCTTACCGGCTGGTGAATGGCCCTGCCATCGCACACTGTGTTTATTTCCTAATCCCGAGGCCCGTGCTGCGAAGGACAAGATGGAGCTGTCGGCTATGATCGCAAATAGCGTTTGTGGTTTTTCTACAGCAATTACATGATTGTGCCTCCTATACCAGCACTCTCACGCGAGTTCGCTGTAACGCCTGATGAACTCGCTGGTTGGTTCCGGGGTTCTCCATCGCGTACGCGATCTGAGCACTCATCGGAAGCTCTGTGAGCTTTTTTATATTGGTCGTGATTCGGCAGGAGAGCCAAATCCCGAGCATTCTCGATGCCGTGTTCCAGCGCCTTGTTCCAGTGGGAGTGAGACAAATTGGAAGAGGAGGGGCTGCGTACCCATTTTGCAGTCCCCCAAAACATTCCGGGAAGTGTCAAAAAACGAGATCTCATCACAGCTTTAGACCGTAGATGGGCGTCATCATCCCGGCAATCGAGTTTGGCGCCGGCTCAACATTTTGCTCAGTATGCGAGGCAAATTGACCGATCATTTACGGCCAATAAGGCGGTTGATGGAAGACACGGGAGGCAGAGAGCATTTCGACCGGCGCGACCAATTACACGACCATAGTAGGGTCGAAACCATCCCAAATGGTCCTAAATCATCCTAAATCGACGAGGGCACAACGCTAATCGTCTCAATGATTTCCGCTGATTCTAGGCCACTTAGGTCCATTGGTAGGAGGCCCTGAAAAGGCCGGCGGCGGCGGTTCGATCCCGTCTCTGGCCACCATTTAGAATCATCAAGTTACAGACATGGAACGAGAAAATCCTGATGCGAAGGCTGAGGTTGGGTACTCCGGTGCAAGTCTCCTCGGTCGAAAGATATCCGTCGTCAATGTCGATGCCAAACGAGCAGGCCCCTCGCCTTGGCCTCTTGAACAGTAAGTTCCGACCCTATGCCGATTAGCGCAATTGCCGGAGATATGCGGCCAATGCTTCCAGATCGTCCTGTTTCAGGTCTACAGGCTGCATCCCGCCATTGGTCATCTTACTGTCGGGTGCGTGAAGGAGTGCAATGAGCTGTGCGTCTGTAAATTTCTGGCCAACGCCTGTCAGAGGACCCGCAGCAGCCGTGCCTACTCCACCCTCTCCGTGGCAGGAACTACATGAGTTGGCCTGAAAGAGAGCCTGACCTTTTAGCACCTTTGGATCAGCAGAAGCCAGAGCAGCGGACGCGCTTCCTGCGGCTGCTTCGGGCACGAAGGGTTTTTGCATGAAGGCCCTCGTATCCTCATTCTGCTTGTGTATCTGCGCTGCCACTCCAGGATCTTTGGAGTCATCCCGATAGCTGGCTACACCGAGGGAGATGTAAGCTAAAAGGAAAACCAGGAACGCACCCACTGAGATTGGCCGTCGCCAGGGACGCCGCTCCAGGCGTCGATCCAAAAAAGGGACCGCAGCAAAGATCAGCGCTAGCACCGCGGGCAGAATAATTCCACCGATAAGGGACCAGCGGCCGCTAAAGTACTTCAGCCACTGAAACACTGGCCGATAATACCAATCAGGACGCGGTACAAATGCGGTATTTGCTGGGTTTGCCGGCGGACCCAAATCCATCGGTATTTTGGTTGCAATGATGGCCAGGACGCCGATCAGTGCGATAGCAAAGACGGCATCGAGGATCACCTGGCCGGGGTAGAACGGCGCAGGCGGCAGCTTGGGGAGCACCGGATCTTCCTTGATCGGGCCCGCCGCGCCGGCTTTGCGGAAGAAAAAGACATGCGCCGCAATAAAGCCAATCAGCAGCGCCGGTACCACAAACACGTGTAGCACAAAAAAGCGGGAGACGGTTAATGTCCCCATCTGCTCGCCGCCGCGCACCAACTGCTGTAATGGCGTCCCGATGAACGGGACTTCAGAAATTAGGTTAGTTCCCACCGCACTGGCGAAATATGACTTCTCGTCCCAGGGCAAAAGGTATCCGGTAAAGGCCATGCCGAGCATCAGGGCTAGCAGAATGCAGCCGGAGAGCCAGAGGAGTTCCCGACGCCCCTTATATGACCCGTAGAGGACTGTTTGGCCAATGTGCAGCAAGAGGAGGATGATGATGCCGCTCGATCCGTACGCATGAATGCTGCGGACGAATGATCCCGACGTGACCACTTTCACAATGTAAGCGACAGTGGTATGCGCATGGTCTGCCGATGGAACGTAGTACAAGGCAAGGAAAACGCCGGTGATCACCTGTGAAACAAAAAGGAAGAGCAATCCTGAGCCGAAGATATAAGCCCAACTGGCGCCACCCGGAATCGGCTCGTCCAGCGTTTCGTGTAGCAGAGGATTGATGCCCGTCCGCTGGTCCAGCCATCTAGCCAGCCGGGGTCCGACCTTGAGTTGAGCGTGCGGTTCGGGTCCGGTTTGATCCGTCATAAGTTTCCTACCTTCAGGCCATTACTTCTTTGTTAGGGACTAATTGACGAAAATACTGGTAGCGCACCTTCAACACGCCGTCCTCGACTTTGGATTCAAGCGAGTCCATAGAGCGAGGCGGTGGTCCGGCAATGCGCTCTCCAGTTGCCGTGAACGTCCCGCCATGGCACGGACATACGAATTGATTGCTCAGTACCCACCCAGCGCACCGAGCAACCCAGATGTGGGCAGATGGGTGACAGCACCGTAATTTGCCCATTCTTTGCCGGCAACACATATACCGCTGTCTGGGATGAAGCGCTCTGCCAGGCGTCGCGCCGTTCCAGAGTAATGGTCTTTGAGGTTGGCGCGGTCAGAGAGGCAAATTCCTGCACCGGCCCCAGGTTTGACCAGGTAGTGTCCGTACCGCTCTTGCGCATCGGATAGGTCACGAAGCGCACCAGAGGAAAAGCCAGCAGCACACCCACTGCTGCTCCGCTCAGTCCAAACAAAGCCAGTACGAACGAGCGTCTCCCCGAGCTCTTAACTTCGGGTTCCTCATACTTCCGAGATGTGAGTTCCATCACTCCGCTCCTTAGTTCCGACGATTCTGTCGGTGGGTGCTTGTGCGCCTATGGCTTCATGTATGCGAGTCCCGTCACTTCTTTTGCAGCGTGTGGATATACCCCAGGACGTCCGTGATTTGCGCATCGGTAAGCTTTCCGGAAAATGCAGGCATCTTATTCTTACCGTCCTTGATGATCGTGGTCAGATCGGCATCCGATTCCTTCAGAACGTCCGGCGAGTTGAATGGATGAGCCTTCATGGCCTTACCGGCAGGCGTGTTGCCCAGCCCGTCAGCGCCATGGCACATCTGGCACTTCGCTTTGTAGGTATCAGCTCCAGAGGATTGAGCGAGGCTGGTGACGCTCGCAACTAAGACGACTAGGCCAATGGCAACAGCATGAGTAATGTGTTTCAGCATGGGCAATACTCCTTATTGAGGTTAGGCGGACAATGATGCTTGCGTAGGAACCTAGAAAGCATAGCGAACTCCCAGAGTGTAGACATTCCCGCGGAAGCTACGCGGAAGAGTAGGGCCGATGGGCGTACCTTCGCCGTAGCTGTAGTAGTCATAGTTCGCCTTCCAGGTCCAGTTCGGAGTGAGATCGTAGGCAAGGGCGCCGTATGGGGTTTGATACTGCGACTGTAGGGAGCCTGGCACCTGGCGGATATTGATTGGCGGGGCTTGGCCGTCGGTGTCAGACATGCGATACCCGGCGACCACATGGACCCTCTTCACCGGGGTGAATACAAATCCGATGGAGCCGTACTGGGTCGGCTGGTTGTAGTAACCGTTGCTTTGCAGTGGCAAGTCCGCTTGCTGGCACACATCGGGGCCCTGCGGGGTGCCCGCTGCGACCGGCGTCGCGGTATAACACTCGAGCGTAGTCGAGAAAATGTCGTCGTACGAATAGCTCAGGTCGATGCTCCATTTTTCGCTGGGAGTGATGACCGTCGAAAAGGAAAAGTCGCGATCGTGGGCGAGGTGATTTACCGTCTGGATATTGTCCCGGTCCTCCAGGATGTTGATGGTCCCGGAAAAATTGAGCCAGGTCTTCGCCTTGTAGTTGGTTCGCAAAACATAATGTTGCAACTGGCGCGGGCTGATGCGGGTAAATGAATTGTCGGCATACATCCAATCAAAATTAAAGTTGGCGCGCAATTGAGGCGTGGGCCTGAAGACGATGCCGAAGAGGGACCAGTTCTCATGGATAGGGATGAAGTCGCCGCCCGCATCGGTGATGATGCGACTGCGATAGCGGTAACCCAGCGTGAGACGGGCAAAAGGATTGACATCCCAATTAACGAAGAAGGTATTGGTCTTTGTCTTTTGATTGAGGGCCTGATAGTCAGGCGTCGTGGTCGTTGTGGCGGCCCCGGGTGGCTGAAGCATTGAGGTTCCGGCGTAGTCTGTCTCGGTAAAGACGTTGGTCGCGGGCTGACGGAAATACCAAAAGTCGAAGATGTCGTTGAGCGCGATCTTGGGTGTCAACTGCCAGGTGGCGCCGTAGTCGGCGTTAACATTAATGCGGCGCGCGTTGGCCGAGCCGGTGACATCCTCCACGCGATTCTTGACTCGGGAGTCGAGGCCGTTGAAGTTCTCATTGAAGTTTGTGAGGTGGCTGGTTGTACCCATATAGAGGACGCGTCCATTCATAGTGAAGTGGGGGATGGACGTGCTTTGAAAGTGAAACTGCTCGCTAGGGAAGAGCGTACGCGTGGGAGCGTACCGGGTGTACGACAGATAACCGTTGCAGGTTGGGTTGACGGTTCCATTTGCATTGAAGGGCGAAGCGCACGGAGAAGCCCACACTGAAGAGAGGTCGATTCCGAGACTGACGGGGGTGCCGTTGGAGAGCTGGTAATCGAGGCCGGTGAGCGCCCAATGGGTGTTGCCCTTGTAGTGGGTGATGAACTCATCGAAGCCGACGGTGGTGCCGCGCAGCGGTTTCCAGGTGATACCGCCGTTCCAGACATCCGTGGAGTTGCGCCAGTATTGGGTAAGCAGGGCCTCGGCGCCGACGTGAAGCGTACTAGTGGTCGGCCCCTGGTTGACATTCTGGAAATAGCCGAAATGTGCGCTGACCACGGAAAGCGGCGCGACCGTCAGGCTCGTATCGGTCATGCGGCGCACCGTGTTGTAAAGGTGGGGCGTGTCGAGGATCGGAACAAAGGGTGTGGATGTAGGGGGAATCAGCGGATTGGCCAGCAGGTTATCGTCGAAGTACTGGCGATTGCGGCGGAAGCTTGAATGGAAGTCGTAGATGCGGCCCTTGGAAAAGTTCAGAAACGTGACGTTGTAGGGGTCTCCACCGTAGCCGAAGCTGGTCGTCGAAAGGTGATCGAATAGGGGCGCTTTCGCCGGATCTACAGCGATCATCTCCAGCGACTGGTCGAGAATGCGAGGCCCGGACTGGAAGTTGACCAGCGTGTCATACATAGCGTCGTTACCGGAATAGTTCGCAATGTGGCCGCCAAGATCGATGGACTGATGGACCGCGTATCCGTAACGAATGTTGTCCCCGGGCGATGGTGGGGGCGGAGGATCCTGCGCACTCTTTGGAGCACTGGTCTGAGCGAGGGCTGTGGTGATGGCGATGGCTGAGATAAGCAGAGCGCCGCGCCGGGGATTCAGCAGCACCGAGATCAACGAAAATGCGCTCATCATTCGTGGCCATGCCTTACTTGAAGAAAATGCTGCTGGCGTTTGAGCCATGTATCTGCACGTGGCAGACGGTGCAAGCCTGGTATTGATTCGCCTGGTTATGAAACGACGGCGTGCCCGGCGCCGTGAAATTCATGGAAGGCGAGTGGCACTGCAGGCAGAGGCTGTTCACGTTGTTGCGCGTCAGCAAGCGAGGATTCGTCGATCCGTGAGGGAAATGGCACATGGTACAGCCCTCAGTCTTGATGGGCGGATGCTCGTAAACCCATGGCCCGACCGTATCGATGTGACACTTGGTGCAGATCGCGTCCTGGGTCGCACTCTGCTGCAGCATCTTAGGCTGGAAAGTGCCATGAGGGTCGTGGCAGTCACTGCACTTGATTAACCCTTCGTTGACCCGATGATGGAACGGCTCGGCAAACGCCGCCTTAATGTCCGTATGGCATTGGTAGCAGAGCGTGGGCTGATTCGTTTTGAGCAAGGCGGTCTGCGCTTCGGACTTGTGGACGCTGTGGCAACTGGTGCAGCCGACGAGAGCATCGCCATGGGCGGTCCGGTCAAAATTCGGGTGATCGCCAACATGGCAGGTCAAGCATCTCTCAGCAACTTGTTTTGGGGTTGCTTTTGTGAATCGAAAGATCTTGGTCGCATCCCCGCCGCTATCGACATGGGCCTTGCCGGGTCCGTGGCAGCCCTCGCATGTCACTCCCTTGCCGCCGTGCTCAAGTGCCAGCTTGGAATGCGGATTTCCGGCGAAGCCCTTCACCTCGTCCTGATGGCAGGTGGCGCAGGTCTCGGCGCCGACGTAGTTCGACGTGGAAGCGGGGACCGCGGCCGCGCTCTGAGATGCGATGACCTGTTGTTGGTTTTCGGCGGCAGCATTCACCCGCCCGGCCTTCCAGAGGCCAAGGAACACCGCAATCAACGCAACACAGAGCAGCGCACGTCTCATCGAAGCGTCTCAATTCGAGGGCTTCACAGTCTTCTTGTCCAGAAGCATTTGCTTATGCCCTCGAGCAGTTTGCTCAAGCTCACCTGAGCATAGGGCAACTACAGAGATTTGAATGTGACCGGCATCACACGCGCCCGTCCGATTATGAAGCGCACTCTCATCTGCGGTTACTTTACGAAACCATCGGTGATGGAACCCTCGAAGGCACGAAGGAGGAGATTTCTTCTATCCCGCACCTTTGACACGCTTCGAGAACCGATCCCTCAATCATGCTCCCATCACTCCAAGCCAACCCGGACGTGAAAAGACTTCCGCGAAATCCTATTCCCTTCAAAATGGCCTGTATGTGATCGGCGTCACGTTTTCTTAGCGCAATGGCAGTCCCCGCCAGGCCCACGGTGAATTTTCTGCGCTGTGCGCCTCGCGAGCACACCGCACAAACCGAGATCCGATGATGGATGATGCGATTTGTGTAGCGGGCTGGGGACCGAGGAATGAGGAGAAAAACAAGAGCAATCAGAGCAGTACTTCGAGCGCCTCTTTGCTCAGAATTGTCATGTCGGTTCCTTTAATGGAGATGACGCCGTCGCGCCTAAACCCACTCAAAACTCTGGTGATGGATTCTCGTGAACTACCGACCATAGATGCGAGGTCTTCATGCCTGAGCGACATGTGTATTTTCGGTTGGGCATCTTGTGCGGTTTCGTTCTCCACGACCAGCTCCAGCAGAAGATGAGCAACCCTGCCTGCAATGGAAGTGGAAAGGGCCAAACGGCTGGCGTCACTTAAGGCAGAACGATATTCGTTGCTAAGGCTTTCCGCGGCGTGCAGACTACCTTCCAAATGGTGCTGAATGAAATTAAGAAAATCCTGCTGTTCAAACGTTGCTAGCTGCGTACGTTCTATGGCCTGCGCGGTGACTTCGTAGGGCTTCTTGGAAAGTGCCGCGCTCAGCCCCAGCACGTCTCCGGGTCTGGCAATCTTTAGCAGTAACATCCTGCCATCTTTTGAGGACCTGGTGAGCTTGACCTGGCCGGCGCAGACCACCGATACGCTGCGTGATGCTTGGCCTTCCGCAAATAAGATGTTGCCCATCGGCAACACGGTATGAGTACTTATCGCGTCAAGGTTAGCCAGTGACTGAGGCGACAGGTTACAGAACCAGCCGGGCTTCCTGGCCTTGCAGAGCAGGCAGCTTTGGAACATCGAATGTTCTCCGTTTGAGCATCTTGAGGCTCAAATTTATTGGCTTTTCAAGTTTTTTCACATCGGTCGCGCCTGGTCTGTTCACTTTTGCTCACTTTGGCAGCGATTATCCGGTTCTGACCGGGCCCTCTAGAGGTCTCCGAGAGAAGCAACTCACGATGGCATCTGACGAGGGATAACCGGGGCAACAGGAACGTTTGGAGGGAATCGTCGCCGGCATCGTATACTTTCGGAATCAGGCCCAGGAGCACACGGTTTTTAACTGGGACTGGATGAAAGTAGAGATAATTCCCTTTTTTGTCTTTGCATTTTTGGTTAAATGCTGGATCTCGTGATGAATCAAGCCATTACGAACCTCGACAACCTGGCGGTACGGATGGTGATAGCGCTGTGCCCCTTGTAAGCAACGAAGCCCAGTTTTCGGAAGCGATTCATGAAAAAACTCACTCGGGATCGGGTTGTGCCAATCACTTTCGCCAGCTCCTCCTGACGGATTTTCGGAATGACCAGCTCCGGTTTGCCTCCGTTGCCGAAGTCACCTAGTAACAGAAGAGTTCGGGCCAGCCGTTTTTCGCTGGAGTTGAGAAGCTGATCCATAATGACTTCTTGGTATCGAGTGGTTCGGGCCAGCAAGTAGTCGAGGAAAAATAGAGCAAAGGTCTTTTCATTTTGGATCACACGCAACATCTCTTTTCGTTCAATCCTGAGCATTGTGCAATTTGTAAGCGTCCTGGCTGACACCGTGCTCCGGGGCCGAACTGTCGCTATGCATTCCTTGCCTGCGAAGTTCCCCGGGCCGAGCAGGGCAATTGTACTTTCTTTGCCCCGAGAGTCTACTGTGAGCTTCACCGCGCCCGCCAAGATATAGAAGACAGCATTACCCCGTTTGCCTTGTTCAAAGAGGACCTGTTTTTCTGGTACATATACAATCGTCCTGCCTGCGCCGGCTGTCGAGAGAAAAGTCTTAAGATCAAAGAGCGGTTTGTTGTGCGCCTGGCGCAACTGCGGCTCTGTCTGCGGCCGCTCTCCGGCGTGCATGAGGTAGCCATGGATCTCGGCCAGCTCACCCCGCTCATCGAACGTTCCGGCGGCACTCTCCACGGCGTGGACCAGGCTGCCGTCCTGGCGGCGGAGTTCAGCCTGGTTGCGTTCGAGCCACCCCTTTTCCTTGAGAAGCTGCAGGAATAGGTCCCGTGACGCGCGGTCAGGATAGAGTGAGGCCAGATCCGCTTTCAATGCCTCTTCGACCGAGGCAAAACCGAGCATGCGCGCGAAGGCTGAATTGCATGTTATCAGCCTTCCATCGGGGCTTGCGATGTAGCTGCCCGCCGGATTCGCCTCAAAAAAGCGCCGCGCTTCCTCGTCGCTTCGGTGCCGCGCATCCTCCGCTTGCTTGCGCTTAGTGATGTCACGAATGTTGCATTGAATGACCCTCGTCCCACCATTCAATCCATAGACGTTGCTAACAAACTCCACGGCAATGGGCCGGCCGTCTTTGGTTTCAAGCGGAAGAGATTCATAGCGGATATACTCTTTTTCTTGCAGCTCTAAAAAAGCGAGCTTGCATTCCTTGATGTCTTTGAACGGCCCAATCTCCCAGAGTGGCGTCCCAATAAACTCGTCGTGAGAGTAGCCCAACAAATTAACCAGGAATGGGTTAACGTCTGTTATCTGTCCTGTTTTCGCATCGAGAATCAGGATTCCATCTTTGGCGGTTTCGAAGAGTCGACGATATCTAAGCTCAGAAGCTCGTAGCGCCTCTTCCGAGTGCTTGGGCTCTGTTTCTTCCTGCATGGCTTACCTCGTGTAGCCTTCTAGGCCCGAGCCGTCTCAACCATTTCCCTAATGCCGCAGACGCCACGACAGCCAGGCCAGAACTCATCATGTCTCCCGGGAAGATACGAGTCGAGCGAATTGGAAACGGCGGAGCGAAGACCCTGTTGGGCTGCTAGACTGCTGAGTTTTGGCGAGACCAAAACACTGGGTGTAGTAATGCCCTATACAACTCTCGTCTCCCATTCAGAGAGCGCCCTCCATGGCCAGTATCAAGCTTCGGGCGTCTAAATACTGGTCAAAAGTGATCGAACAAAGGAAAGTCAGAGTTCCTCGACTTCGCGGGATCCGACGGTTCTGGACGGGTGGCCGACTCGGAAGCTTGATAGTCCTGGCCTGGATATCCGCCCGGTGCGGCGGGCTCTACGCGAAAGCGGCCAGACTGCCTTTGTTCAGACGCGCCTGGATGCCACTGTCCCTGACAACCTTCCGGTAGACCATGGGTCGAGGCGATATCACGGTGCAACGGCGGGAGAGACCAAGCCGGGCCCTCGTCGAAGCACCTCCTGCTTGTTCCGAGAGAGCGTGAACTCTGGTCCTCGGCCCAGCGCATTCCAGTTCGATAGAAAAGGCATCAGCAGTGTCCGGTGCTTTTGGTTGCTGGATGATGATGGCGTCGACAAAACGCCGCCGAAGCAAAGCAAGTTCGCTGTGTGACGCAGTGGCGACTTCAATGGGCATGTAGCAGTCATCGTGCCCACGGCATCGCTACTGACGATTTTCACACAGAAGTGGTGGAACAAGAGTTCACGCCCGCAGGCTAATAGCTTCGCGCGACGGAGCACTTATTGCGCGACCGGATTGTCAGGAGAAGAACTCCCTGGAAGCATGGCAGGGTGAGCCATGTTGCGCACCGGCGTAGCTCTTTCTCCTGCCCTCAGTAACTGAGAGGAAGCACGTTAAGAGACCTTGGCATTCCCGCGCCTGGCTTCCGCTGAAGAACCTTCGGAAGAACCGGATCTGCCGACTGGACGATTGCGTAGTGGATCAAACTGGAGCAATAGACGCAAGCCGATTCCTGGATTACGCAGACAGCTTCGCCGAGAACCTGTGGAAACGTTCTCAGGCACTCCGGGCAAGTGATCGTAACGTACGCCTCTCCGGAAGGGTCATGTCCGTTCGTTGGAATCCAGATGGGCGCCAGCGTGTCGGGATGTTGGAAAGACGGCGGCCGCTCCGAGCGTGTCATGGCTTCCACGATCTGCAACAAGGAACCCGGACGACTGCCTTTTTCATAGAAAGCGTCGGCGGCAACCCCAGCCGGTACAGCGTCTCCTGAGAACGCGCCGCTCATGGCGATCACCTGGATCGCGGGAAATCGACGACGGACCACCGAGAGCAATTCGAAGCCGGACATCCCCGGCATGTTGAGGTCCGAGAGAAGGATGTCGGGGATTTCCCGCCGGATCTCGTACAACGCGGAGAAACCGTCTGCTGCAGATCGCACATTATGCCCGGAGGCCGTAAAGATCTGTGACAGTGACATTCGAATGGACGGCTCATCGTCTACGATCAGGAGCTGTGCTTTCGCGTTGGGCATCATATGCCTTTCTCCGGGCATCACATCGTCGGCCCAGAGCTGAAGTATCCCACCGCGCGAATCTTTCGCACTGTTCAATTGTGCTCACACTTGCCGTCCCCCTTTGTTTGGGCGGTTCTGATTCGCCCTGCCGTCGGTCCCGGGAGAAGCAGCTACGAGGCTTGGCAAAGAGGGATTCAATCGTGCAGAACGACGTTGAGCAGCGACTTGTGAACCCGGATGCGGCCGTTGTATTCAATAAAGCCGAGCTTGCGAAAGCGATTCATGAAGAAGCTGACGCGTGACCGGGTGGTTCCGACCATTTCCGCCAGGGTTTCCTGCGTGATCTGCGGAATCAACGATTGCGGTTCTCCTGACTTGCCAAACTCCGCCAGCAACAAGAGAATCCTTGCCAATCGCTTTTCGCTGGAGTTGAAAAGCTGATCGACAAGATCGGCCTGGGTTCGCATGCTGCGGCCCAGCAGAAACTTTAGGAACAGGTCGGAGAAGGAGTGCTCCTCGTGCATCACGCGGACCATCTCCTCCCTCTCTATCTTCAGTGCTGTACAGTCGGTAATGGCCGTGGCTGTCGCCATGCACAGCCCACCCACGGTTGCGAGCGACTCCTCTCCAACGAAGTCGCCCGCGGAGAGGAGCGCGATTGTGGCTTCTTTCCCGCTTTTCGAAACGACAGTGAGTTGTGCGCGACCGCTCTGAAGATAGAAGATGGAGTCAGCCTGACCTCCTTGCGAGAAGAAGGCCCGCTTCGCCTTCAATTGGACGATTTTTCGTCCTAGTCCAGCTTTTTCCAGAAAGGCGGCGACGTCAAATGCAGTTTCTTGGGGCTCGGCCATCTGAATGGTCCCTTCCCAAAGGCGATCGTGCCGGCGGGCAACCAGACGAGTGCGTGACCGCTTCCGTCTTGCAGGATTCCCATTGTTCAATATTATACATTCAGCGACGGAATCCTTCCCTACGGCTTCAGCCCTTTGCCTTGGCACCCAGGAGGCTGGCATTCGCATGTCTGTTCCGACATGCCTTTTGCATCGGTAAAGGTGCCAGTCGTCTCTGACTGGGTCTAGATTTTCGCGGCCCGTGGCGCTACCGCATTGTCGCTGTAAACAGGGGCCGTCGGTGCGGGGGATTGCCCGGCGTCGCGGTAATCGGCATTGAGCTAACACCTTTCGATTAAATCCGTTCCGCCGATTCCAGACCACTTCGTTCGCTTGCTTAGGGGGCCCTGAAAAGGCGGGCGTCGGTGGTTCGATCCCGTCTCTGGCCATCATTTAGAATCATCAAGTTACAGACATGGAACGAGAAAATCCTGATGCGAAGGCTGAAGTTGGGTACTCCGGGAATCGATTCAGCACTTATTGAACTTTGGTTGCGCCGTGCCGCAATTGGGCGTATTCGGCTTTAGCTTGTTTGTAGATCGGTGGTGTTCCGATACGAACTCCGCTCAAGAAGATCGCAGCGTGCAGGCATGCATTTCATACACCGATTCGCACGGTGTCGAGGACCAAAGTAAAAGCCGCACCGCCCTAAGCTACGCTGACCTCACTTATGTTGCTGTCGCGTAGGCCTTTGATGTCGCGTATGGGCGGCTGTCCGAAGAACCGGCTGTACTCGCGGCTGAATTGGCTTACGCTCTCGTAGCCCACCTCGTACGCAGCAGTCGTCGCATCGAGTCCGTCCATCAGCATCCTCTGGCGCGCGGTCTGGAGTCGCAGTTGTTTTTGGTACTGCAGCGGACTCATCGCTGTGAGAGCGCGGAACTGATGATGGAGGGTTGAGACGCCCATTCTTGCCGTCGATGCGAGCTCTTCCATGCGTAAGGGCTTGGCATAGTTCGCTCTCAGCCAGGAGATCGCTCGGGCCGTTCTTTGACTGAGATCCCCACTCGTAGCGATGGCGCGCAGTCGTTCCGCCTGTGGTGTCCGAAGAATGCGATACAGGATCTCGCGATGAGCCAAGGGGCTGAGGAACGGTATGTCTTCGGGCGTGTCAAGTAGTTCCAAAAGACGCCTGGCGGCGCCAAGCAATCCGGCAGTTGTCTCGCCCACGGCGAGACCTTGGCGGTGAGTGGATGGTGGAATCTCGGGGATGTCGTCCCGGCTGAGTACCTCTCGCACCGTTGGCATGTCGAGGCGCAGGAAGATGGACAGCAAGGGTGTCTTCTCTGAGGCTTCAATAATCTGGCTCTGCGCGGGCACGTCGATCGACGTGAGCAGGAACGAGGAGCCGTCGCACAAATACTCGGTGCCGCCGAGCAGGATGCGCTTCCGCCCCTGCACGAAAATGCTTAGGCCGGGTTCGTACGAAGCCCGATAGCAGGGCGTTGGCGTTGTTCGGTAGTAGAGGAAGAGTCCCGGGACCGCTGTCGGATGCTCTCCCGCTTTGCCCGCAAGCGCCGTTATACGCTTGGCCAATGATCGCCTCATCTCGACGACCGCCGGATCAGGGGTCTTTGTCTTACCTATCGCTCTCACCATGTCGCATTAAACCCTCTAAAAGTTAGCCTACTTTCAGCCAACCTCTTTGTGCACTAAATTAAGCCTCCGAACAGGATTAGGCAAAGAATCGGCAGGATCGGGAAAGCGCGGGAGGTATCAGCTCTCTATCGTTTGATAGTGAGCCGTCCGGGAGGAAGCCGTGCAGAAACGCAAATTGGGAACCAGCAATCTGGAAGTATCAGCCGTCGGATTCGGGTGTATGGGCATGAGTTGGTCCTATGGGCCTGCGAAAGATAAGCAGGAGATGATGTCATTTGGATTCCGTCAGGCGTCAAGCACTGGCACGGTGCTGCGCCAACCACGACCGTGACGCACCTCGCTATCCAAGAGCAAGTTGAAGGAACCACAGTGACCTGGTTGCGGAGAAGGTTACGGACGAGCAGTATCGACTGACGGAGTAAGACATCGATGCTTCGAAAAGAGAGGAAATGATCCATGAATATATCGTTTGAAAATAAGGTTGCACTCGTTACAGGTGCTGCATCGGGCTTGGGTCTTGCGACGGCGAAGGCGTTTGCTGAGTCAGGCGCCTCCGTGGTGTTGGCGGACTGGAATGAGAAGGAAGTGCAAACTGCAGCCAGGAGTCTTGCCGATCATGGCCACAAGACACTGGCTGTCCGGTGTGACGTGTCAGATGACGCGCAGGTAGAAGCGATGGTGAAGCAGACTGTCGCGACGTTCGGACAACTTGACGCAGCTTACAACAATGCCGGCGTTCAAAATGTACTTGCCGAGACGGCGGACTCGCCCCGCGATGATTACGACTGGATCATGGGAATCAACCTGCGGGGTGTGTGGAGCTGCATGAAGTTTGAATTGCAGCAGATGCGCAAGCAAGGCAGTGGCGCGATCGTCAATTGTTCTTCGCTCGGAGGTCTTATTGGCGGCGCTCGGCGTGGGACGTACCATGCCGCGAAGCACGGCGTGATTGGCTTTACCAAGAGCGCCGCTCTCGAATATGCAACCCGCGGCATTCGCATAAATGACGTTTGCCCGGGCATGATTCAGACGCCTATGTCCGACAAGATGATCGCTGAAGGCCAGGGAGAAGAGTTGGACAAGATGCTCAACGCATTCGTACCGATGCGCCGTTTCGGGCGGCCCGAGGAGATAGCCGATGCCGTCTTGTGGCTCTGCAGCTCAGCCGCGAGCTACGTTACCGGCCAGTCGATCTCCGTGGACGGCGGCTACGTCATGCGCTAGGGGAGCGGCGATCACTAAGTGCGAAAAAACACCGATCAAGCACACACGGCGCGCCGTGCTCAGATCCAGCTTGGCTCTCATAATCGCCGCGCTGTGGGAAATACCCGCGTCCAGCCAAGTTGGTTTTCTTTCGCCGCCCACACCGGTACAGGGGAGCCCAGAATGCCTTGTATAGCAGTCACCGTGCAGCAGCGTTGGAAACCAGTGCCCGCGCCGAGATTCACCCCGCCAAGATTTACTGGCGGCGCCACAATGCCCCCCGCCGCTATAGAGGCTGGCGCAGCCTTCAGCGCGGTTGTGGCCGGAGTCTTCGCCCCAACAGCCGTCGCTTGCGGAGTTTCCGCCGCTTGCACGGCCGGCTTGGCGGCAGTGGGTGCGGCGGCTGTTGCCGGGACGGCGGTGCGCGGAGCAACCGGCGTTGCGGCCGAGGGCGCCCCAGCCGAAATACTCACGATCTGGCAGCAGATACTTCTGCCGTCTAGCGACACCTGTTTGCCTGTGAAGTTGGCATAGACCTGGGTTCCCGGACGAAGCGATTTCAACAGCACAGCATTGCTTGCCTGAAACTGAAACATGCGGCCGGTGTCGTTTTCTTTGCCCGTAACCAGACCCGTGCGGGAGTCAACTGCCGTGATTGTGCAGCAAGGACCAGCAGCTTACAAGGGCAGGCTTATCCCGAAGAGAAAAAGCACGACTGCGAGTCCGCGTTTCATATAGGCCTCCTAAGACGTTGAGAAATGCAATTTGCCTCGGTTGCTACCACGCTGCTACAGGTGGAGAGCAAAAGCATCTCCCTATGCCGTCACAACCAATCTTGGTGCCACACCTGGGATCGCTCCCTAACGCCTGGCAATCGGCCGAGTTCTTGCCTCCAGTGCAATAGCAAACACCGCTCCCGGGGTCACATTTGAAGCCGGTGCCCTCTGCATGTGAGGTGGCGCTCAGCATTGGGGCGGAGCTGTTCACGGCGGAGGATGCCGGTGCCGCAAGGGTTGCCGATGCGGGTGCGATCTTGCTCGAAGTCGCAACCGTGCCCGAAGCGGAGAGGCTCACGATGGCGCAGCAGGGGGCTACGCCATTTGTCGAGACCTGCTTGGTGGAGAAGTTGGCGTAGATGGGCGAGCCGGCGCTGAGTGTCTTGAGCAGCGCTGGGGTGGCCTTGAATTGGAAAGTCCGGCCCGTCGAAGTCTCCTTAGCCGTGACCATCCCAGTCTTGGCATTAACGGCGGTGACGCTACAGCAGGGCGACTCTGCGTAAGCCGGACGACCGATCGCTGCAAATGCGATCACCAGAAACAGGAAGATGCGAATTGTTTTCATGATCTGCTCCTTGTAAGAGTGTCTGGGTTGGGCTTTTTAAAAAGGACTGATCCCCTTCAACTTCTGTTTGGCCTTTTGGGCTGCACTGTTAACCGTGTTCGAAATGGCCGAGTTCGGCGATGGAGTTGTTGCCGGAGTGTTGGGGTTAGCGCCCGGCGCGGCCACGGCCGGGGCCGCGCTGGAAGCCGGCGATCCCGCCATGTTGGCGATCACGCCCGTGCCGGCGCCATCGCTGAGAGTCAGGTTCTGGAAACCGCTGACCAGTGTCTGGCTGGTGCCACTCACCTGGCCGGAAAAATTCTGCAATGCCAGCGAGGCGCTCTGCAGGTCGGGAGCCTGTTTCAGTGCCAGGAACGCCGCCTGGATACTGTGCGCTTTGCTCAACAGATCGTTGAGCATGTTCATGCCTACAAAAAGCAAGTTCAGATTCTTGAACTCACCGCTGAAAGCCGGTACCTGTTGAGAAAACGAACCGACCGAGCTTTGCAGGTTCTGCAGCTCCGCGCCGCAGCAGTTCTGCATGACCGGGCTGGCGGGAGCGTTGAGCGCTGCCGGTGAACTGGTGTCCTGACTGAAGCTTTGCGGATCCCCCTCATACCTTACGAAGGCCGCGTTCATCAGGTGTGGATGCGGGGAATGAGGCTGGAGATCGGGATAGCCCTGGTCACTGGCGGCCCCCAGTTTGGCTTGTATTTCCTGGCAATGGGCCCGCATGTGATCGAGCTCATCGTTGAGCGCTCCGCCGTAGGCGGGCACCAGGGGAGCGTCAAGGATTCCCTGCGCGCTGTAACTCGCCGGAACAATCCGGTAGCGATACATCATGCCGTGGTCGCCCACCACATACACCTGGTCCCGCCGCGGTACGCTGTAGCCGTTCATGTCCGTGGGAAAATTGACGTCGCGCGTAGTCCAGCTATTTCCCCCATCCACGGTGTAACTGCAGCTGGGGTGAGCCTGAATGGCGCAAGACCAGCCCACCGATGGATCAGCGAATCTCATCGAAGCTTCCGCGGAGCCGGTCGCGCCCTGCCAGGATTGACCGCCGTCCGCGGTGATATACACCCGCCTGTCGTGAACCCGAATCACTCCGTGGTTCTCGTCGGTGAAGAACACCGTCGAGATGGTGTCCATATCGGTGCTGGCAAATATGATCTTCCACGTCGCCCCGCCATCGGTCGTCTTGGCGATGGTGGCCCAGGGATCGAGAAAACTTCCTCCCACTGCGTAGCCGACTCGCGGAGATGGAAAATACACTGCCCGCAGGTAGCAAGACACATTCCTGCTCAGTCCGTTGATTTGCAGCGTGGTCGCGCACTCGAAGACCGGTTTCCAGCTGCGGCCTCCGTCGTGGGTCGCGAATATCCTGGAACCGGTGTAATTTCCGCCGGCGAAGATCCCGTCCTGAACGGAGGTGAACTGATAGTCAGTGGGAGGAGCGTTCGCCGCAAACGGACCTATGGTCTGCCAGTTCTTACCATTCGTGGTCCTTATCAGTTGACCGCCTTGCACTGCCCACCCATGAACCGCATCCAGGAAATGGAGACTACTTACGTTAGCGTCGTTCGAGTGGGGATCGCCGACTTGGACCTGCCAATTCTTACCCCCGTCGGTGGTATGCAAAATGAATCCTCCCGAACCCTTGCCGGCAATCCAACCAACCTGGTCGTTGGCAAAGAAAACCTCCTCTAACTGGACATCTTCGGGATAGTTCATTGGCTCCCAAATGGCTTTGTATTTATGCTCTGCGCCCACGGCAACCGGCACAGGCGGTTTGTGTAGCCGCGTCGCCGTTTGGCCCGCAGATGTGCGGGCGGTTGAAGCCAGAAGAACCGCGACAATTGCCACCGCACACAGGCGGCGAATCAGGTATTTCTGTCCAGTAACTTGCACCACGCACCTCCGGTCGAAACCTGGTCAACGAGCTAGCTGGTTTCTTTGCTGCCCATTACGCGCAAAGGCGCGACAACTTGGCTCACGGATACGGAACTTATTTTTAGCCGCTATGTAAGAGCAATTGCTGAAAGGGATTTTCAGGGGTATCATGTAGGCCTCTACAATCATGATTTGGAGCGAGTTACTCCCCAAATTCCGGTAACTAGGCAGCCATGCCAGGGAGCGCCGAATGGAAAGCCAGGGCCGCCCCCCCGAGCCATTCAGAGCCAGTCAGCAGGCGTTAGCCGAGTCCATTCCTGTGCTCTATGCCGAACTGCGGCGCCTGGCATCGCATTACTTGAAAAACGAACGTGGTAGCCATACCCTGCAAGCCACCGCCTTAGTGCATGAGGCCTATCTTCGGCTGGTAAATCAGAGAGAAGTTCAGTGGAGCAATCGCAATCAGTTCCTGGGCGTTGCGGCACAAGTCATGCGCCGGGTTTTGCTCGACTATAACCGCCAACATCAAGCCGAAAAGCGGGGTGGGGATGTCGATAAGGTCTTCCTGGAAGAAGCCTCGATCGTTTCCAAAGCGCGGCCGGCCGATGTGGTCGCGCTGGACGAGGCACTGACCCGGCTGGCCCAACTGGATGCGCAACAAGCTCGCTTGGTCGAACTGCGTTTCTTCGCCGGCTTGAGCATCGAGGAGACCGCCGAAGTAATGGAGATATCTCCCGCTACCGTCAAACGCCACTGGAACGTAGCCAAGGCCTGGCTGGCAAGGGAGCTAGCGCGGAGGCCGGTCCGGGATGCCTGACAAGTGGGACCAGATCAAAGAGATTCTAGGTCTTGCCCTGGAACGGGAACCCGCGCAGCGCAGCAGTTTTATCCGCCAGGCGTGCGGTGGCGACGAAACGCTCCGCGCCGAGGTCGAATCCCTCGCCTCTCACCATGAGGGTGCAGACAGCCTGCTGGAAAATTCTCCCGCCGCCAGTCTGTTTTTCTTTCAGCCCGATGCCATGGCAGGAAGAAAGGTGGGGGCATACCGCATCCTCCGCGTCATTGGCAGCGGTGGCATGGCCGTGGTCTATCTGGGGGAACGCAATGATGATGCCTTCCGGAAGTTAGTAGCCATAAAGATGGTGCGGCCGGGCCCCGGCGGCGTAGAGATCTACCATCGCTTTCGCAACGAGCGCCAGACGCTAGCCGCCATCGACCATCCCAACATCGTAAAGCTGCTCGACGGCGGAAGCACGGACGACGGCTTGCCTTACCTGGTGATGGAGTACGTGGATGGGACACAAATCGACCAGTATTGCGACCTTCATCAGCTTTCCATTGACCAGCGCCTGCATCTGTTTCGCACCGTTTGTTCCGCCGTCCAATACGCCCACGAAAAATTGATTATTCATCGCGATCTCAAGCCGGCAAATATTTTGATCACCAAAGAAGGGGTCGTCCGGCTGCTGGATTTTGGTATTGCCAAGCTGCTTGATCCGGGGTTCGTGCAAACTGCCCTGATCACGCAGACGAATTGGCGCCCGATGACACCGGAGTATGCAAGTCCTGAACAGGTACGCGGGCAATCCGTTACCAAGGCCAGCGATGTTTATTCATTGGGAGTACTTCTCTATGAGCTGCTGACCGGCCAGAAGCCCTATCGCTCCAAGGGGCAGTCCCTTCTGGAAGTGGAGCGAGCCATTTGTGATGAGGAAGCCGAGAAGCCAAGCACCGCCGTCACCCATGCCCCAACATTGCCGGGCGTGGACGCGAACCGGGGTCTGGAGCCAGGCCAATTGAGACGCCGTCTGCAAGGCGATCTCGACACCATTACCCTGAAGGCGCTGCGCAAGGAGCCGCAAAATCGCTATGCCTCGGCCGCAGAATTTTCCAACGACATCGACCGCTACCTTACCGCCAAACCGGTGGCCGCGCGTAAGCGTACGCTCGCCTATCGTGGCGCCAGGTTTATACGCAGGCACAAAGAATCGGTGGGGACAGCGGTCATTTTTCTTCTGCTGATCGCCAGTCTCGTTTTCTGGGAAGCACGGAGAACATGGAAGCAGATTACTGAGCAAGGTTCGAGCCAAGCCCACTCCAGTGCGCGTACTTCCCTGGCCATATTAGGTTTCAAGAACCTTTCCGGCCGCTCCGATACCGCGTGGGTGTCCACCGCTTTGTCCGAAATGCTGGCTACGGAACTAGGCGCCGGCGAAAAATTGAGGACCGTACCTGTAGAAACCGTAGCCCGTACCAAGGTTGATTTATCTCTGCCTGATACAGATAGCCTGGCCGTAGACACGCTGGCACGCCTGCGCAAAAACCTGGGCAGTGACATGGTCGTTCTCGGCTCCTATCTCGACTTAGGGAACGGCGGTCAGGTCCGCGTGGATCTTCGCCTGCAAGACACCCTCCGCGGCGAAACCGTGGCCACGGTTTCTGAAACCGGCACAGAAACTGACTTATCTGACCTCGTTTCGCGGTCAGGAAGGAAATTGCGTCAACAGTTGGGGATTCCAGACATCTCTCAGTTTGATGCCACGGGCATCCGCGCTTCGGTCCCTTCCAATCCCGAGGCCATGCGGCTTTATGCCGAAGGCCTGGCGAAGCTTCGCGCCTTTGACGCTCTTCGAGGCCGGGATCTATTGCTTCGTGCCGTGGATGCCGACCCCTCATATCCACTGGCTCATGCCAGCCTGGCAAGGGCATGGATGGCTCTCGGCTATAACCAAAACGCTGTAACAGAAGCAAAAAAAGCGTTGGACCTGGCAGGCAAACTCTCCCGTGAGGATCATGCATTGGTTGAAGCGCGTTACTACGAAGCAAGTAAGGACTGGGAGAAAGCGATAGAGACGTATCGAGCCCTCTTCGGTTTCTTCCCCGACAATCTGGAGTATGGGCTCTATCTGACCAATGCCCAGATCGGCGGGGAACGGAGTAGCGACGCGCTGAACACCGTAGCCAAGCTGCGCGGCCAGTTCCCGGAAGCCAAGAGCGATCCTCGCATTGACTTAGCCGAGGCAGAAGCAGCCTTTTTGCTATCTGACAATAAGCGAGTGCTGGTTGCTACCGATAACGCCGTCATTAAGGCAAATGCTTCCGGCGCCAAGCTTCTGGCTGCACGTGCACGAGCCCTTCAATGTCGCGCGCTGGCCAACCTTGGCCAGTCCCAACAATCCATTGCCGCAGGCGCCGAGGCTCGCCGTCTCTATCACCAGGCGGGCGATCTCAGTGGCGAAGCGCAAGCACTCCATTCCATGGCCGAAGTGCCCCTAAACCAGGGGGATCTGGAGCAGGCGAAAACACTCTATGAGCAGGCGTTGGAAATTGCTCGAAAAGTTGGGGATCAGCGAGCGGCTGGCCGCGAACTAGGCAATATTGGTCTGATCTTTGTCCAGCAGGGTGACTTCGCAACTGGCGAGAGGTTCTACACCGAAGCCCTGGCGAATTTCCGCGAGGTCGGAGACAAACACCTAATGTCCGTGGTCACCGGTAACATGGGCGATATTCGCCATGCCGAAGGGCGTCTGGGAGAGGCTCTCGCAGAATATCGGGATGCGCTTGTATTGGGTCGCGAAGTCGGACATCGGGCGTCGGAAGCAATTGATCTTCAACTGATCGGCGATGTTCTCGCCGATCAGGGTGACCTGACTGGCGCCATGCAAATGTATCAGCAGGCCTCGGCTATCCAGCGCGAAATTGGTGAAAAGACTTATTACTCCGAGACCCTGGCTTCCATCGGTCGACTGCGACGGCAGAAGGCCGATAGCGACGGCGCGAAGAAGATGTACGAAGAATCCCGTGCCATTCGTCAGCAACTCGGGGAAAAGGGACTCAGCGCCGAAATCAATGTGCTTCTGGGTGAACTGGCCTGTGACTCCGATCAGCCGGCACTGGCCGAAAAGTTGGCCCGAGAGGCCATTCAGGAATATCAGACGGAGAAGGAAACCGATAACGAAATTCAAGCCCAGGGTCTTTTGATCGCTGCGCTTCTGCAACAGGGAAAGACGGGCGAAGCGGAAAAGGCTGTTGCCAGAGGGCTGGCACTCTCCAAGGGGAGCAGTTATGTCACCATTCGTCTCCCCTTCACCCTGCAAAATGCGTACGCAACCGCTGCCGCGGGAAACCTCGCCGAGGCGGAACGAATGGCTCGCGATGTGCTGATGGAAGCAGACAAATTCGGGCTGGTTCCCATTCAGCTCGAGGCTTCGCTTGCCATCGGCCGGATCCGGAGGAACAGCGCGCAACTTACAGAATTAGCAAAGAACGCTCGAGCCCGCGGGTTTGAATTGATCGCCCGCAAGGCTTCGGCCGGCGCGTTATCTTCCCGACCTCGTAGTTAGTTCCCTCAACGCGGCGTCCGTGGCCGTTGCAGCGAGTAGTCCAGCCTTGCAGCCAGCGGCGCAAAATCTGCGGTAGCCCCTTTCCATTGCAGCTGATCGACGGAGTCAAACAGTGGGATATCGGTGCGCAAGGTCGCCAGGAGTCGAAAGAGCAACACCTGCTCGCGATCGGCAACCAGCCTGCTCGACAGTGTCTTGGGACTGACGACGTTGACACCCCATTCCCGCCAATCTGCCGGAATGGATTCCAGGTGGCCGAAGCGAGCGAGTACAGCAGCAGCGGATTTGGCGCCCCAGCCCATCAGGCCCGGAAAGCCGTCTGCCGAATCACCGACCAGGGCCAGATAATCCGGTATGGACGCAGGCGGCACGCCGAATTTGGCGACGACGCCTGCCTCGTCTCGGATGATGTTCTTGCGTCGATCCAATTGCACTACCCGGGTTCCGCGCACACATTGGGCGAGATCCAAGCTGGAGGCCTATGTGCCGGCCCACAAGCGCCGCATGGGCCATTACGCGACGCCCATGCTATGGGGGCGAGCAAATACTGGGCTGGGCCAATCTGAAGGTGGTCGATGGCCGGCTGCAGCACGAGCTGGGCTTCGCCGGCCCACGGCCACGTGGCAGCGCCTTTCAGCTGGCGCTGGATGAGGCATTGCAGCAGATGAAGGAGTTTCTGGAACTCTAGTTAGCAGTGACAGAGGGTTTCGTGTAGCGCTCACCTTTTATCTCTCTTTATCTCTCCTAAAATTCGATAAAATTTGGCTTTTTTTCGACTTCAGCGGCGCCGGGCAAAGGGGCCTCTTTTTACGGAAAAGGGCTGCCTGGGTGAGCTGGCGGGGTCCAGAAGAGCATGGAAGCCGCTGTCTGTCGAGAGGGGAACACGGTTCAACGCTTGCGGGATGAGTGAGTCGGCAAGGGTGGGCTGGTTGCGGTCAAAGTCCCGATCATAGTTCCGTTCGGGGGGCGGAGGGGGCGCGTCGGGAGCCGGATTGGGAGCAGGCTCCAGGTCGGGGGTCTGGGGCGCGGGTTGGGCTTCCGCGGCAGCAACGTGATCGCCTGGCTCTTCACGGGCGGGTTCGTGCTGTTGTTTGCGGAGCCACTCAGGGGTGTAGATATCTGCCTTGACGGGCGGGGCCGCGGGTTGCGTCCCGAGTGGGGAAAAGCGGCGGTCCGGAATCAGGCCTTCGATAGCTACGATCATCGCCAGAGCCTTGATCTGGCCGGCGATGATGCCTCTCGTCACTTCGTGGCTGAGAGTGGCCAGTTCCCAGAGCCGAGCCAGGATCTGGTCGCGACCAAGGTTCAGCTGGCGCAGCCCGTCGGCTTCCTGGTCCACCAGCCTTTCCCTGACGGCGGCGCGGTGCTCGATCATGTAGGCGCGGACGCGGGGCTTGGATTTGGTGTAGGAGGCGGTTTCGGGATTGAGACCGACGGCTTCTGCGGCGCGGCGGTCATTCATGGTTCCGGAAAGGATCAGGTGAGCAAAGGCCATTTCCTGATCGGTGATGGGATCGCTGACAGTATTTTTGGGCATAGGTAGTCTCGTTCCTCGGTTTGTTGGTTTGTCGGGGGCTTACAACGGATTTGTTTAGGGCTCTCTTAGTGACACAGAGGGGTTGAAACAGGCTGCCGAAAAATGCCGGCTTTGAGAAGAAAGCAGCCCTCAGCGGCTAATGCCGGTTTCATTACACAGCAGTTATGTACGGCCTAAAGCTCGCTGCGGCGAGGCAGGGCGTACCCTTCAGAGAGGCGAGTTTTTCAAGCAGCCTTTGAAGCCGCGGTGAGCCACACATGGCTGTTGTTGGTGATTTTGTGACAGGGATAGGGTGTGGTACCGGACAGCGGTGAGGCTATCCTTCGCTCGCGCTAAAGGCCGAAGCTACCGGCAACTGCCGGCCAGGCGCGGTCGCGTGAGAGGCCGTCGTCTGCCGATATCGTCTACTCTAAGAGATAGCGCCTTTCCAAGTTTGATGTAAGTGGCCAGATGCGTTTTTCGGCACGGGAGTACAAGCCCAAAAGTCACTTGGGTTCGATTACGCGCGTTGGCAGCGGGATAGAAATGGGCGGCCCCCCAACATGACTCCGGCTTGAGTGCATGGCGCACGAATCTGTCCACCTCTGGACATTGAAGCACGCGAATGGACGCCGGCTTGGTGGACTTTGAACCATTTCGCTTGAAACGACAATGTTTAGTGTTCTCTGGTTTCGGCGTGTCAATTGCTTCCGAGAAGATATGTTCGCGCTTCTCCGTGATTTTCGATTTGCAGTTCGCCGTCTGCGCCAGACGCCGACCTTCAGTCTGACGGTCATTCTCACGCTTGCTCTTGGCCTTGGGGCTACGACTGCGATCTTTTCGCTGGTAGAGGGCATTCTGTTGCGACCCTTGCCGTTCAAGGATGCAGACCGGCTTGTGCTGCTGGGAGATCACCTGGGAAATAGCCCCAGCATAGGCGTCACCGCAGTTGAGATTGCAACCTACGCCAAAGCGACGAGCGCCTTTTCCTCCATGGGGGCCACCGCGCCGGCCCATTTTGAACTTTCCGGCGACACTCCGTTTGGTGGAGAGCCGGCGGAAATCCCTGCCGGACGGTTGGGCGCAAGCGTGTTTCCGACGCTCGGCGTTCAACCGATTTTGGGGCGGGTGTTTAACCAGCAGGAAGAGGATGCGGATAAACCACTTGCGGTCATCAGCTACGCCTTGTGGCTTAACCGCTACCATCGCGATCCACAGGTGTTGGGCAGCACAATCGTACTTGATCGCAAACCCTATTCGATCATTGGTGTGATGCCGCGCACCTTCGAGTATCCGCTGCAGACCGGTTACCTCGACCAGTCGCAGCTCTGGGTGCCGCTGAGCCTCACAGCCCACGAGCTAGACCCCGAATCAGGCTTGTGGGGTTACAGCATCGTGGCCCGCCTTAAGCCTGGCGTGAGCCTGCCCCAGGCGGCGCAGGACGCCGACCGGGTAGCACGGCAGATCATGCGCAATTTTCCTGCCAGTAAGTCCGCGCTCCGCATACGTGGTGACGTCAAGCTGGTGCGCGAGGAAGCTGTTTCTGAGGTCCGCCCATTGCTGCGGACATTGTTTGTGGCAGTGATCGTGGTACTGCTGATTGCCTGCATCAATGTCGCGGGCTTGCTGTTGGTGCGGGCCATTCGCGTGCGGCGCGATTTTGCGGTTCGCCTGGCGTTGGGTGCTCGTTCCAGTGCAATCCTGCGCGAGTCCGTCCTGGAAGGCGTACTGATGAGTTTGATCAGCGGCGTGCTCGGTCTGGCGTTTGCTGCGACCGCCATCCGAACTGCTCTCCATCTGCTGCCTGACTCTATGCCACGGCTGAACTCAATCGCCATGGACGGAGGCGTGATTGCCTTTGGTTTTCTGCTTTCGCTGCTTACGGGTACGCTGTGCAGCCTGGCCCCTGCATTTGCAGCCTTGCAGACTAACCTGACAGACAGCTTGAAGGAAGGAGCCCGGACGGAGATTGGAGCGGCCAGCCACGCTATGCTGCGATCCGCCCTGGTCGTTTCGGAGATTGCCATCGCGATGGTTCTGCTTACAGTTTCAGGGGCTTTTCTGCGCAGCTTCCAGAAGATGCGCGCGGTCGATCCCGGCTTCCGTCCGGCTCACGTGCTGGTCGCCGGGTACGAGCTGCCGAAGAAGCAGTACCCGACGAACGATGCGGTAGATGCCTTTCACAGAAGGGTGGTTGAGCGTCTCTCCACCAAGCCGGGAATCGTGGCTGCCAGCATAACAACTACGCTGCCGACGGAATTCTACGGAGCGTCCTCGTACACGATTGAAGGTGAGGCTGCTTCCACGTGGAAGCTCAAGTTTGCCTTGTTTACTTCGACTTATGGCGATTACTTTCAAACAATGGACATCCCCTTGCTGGATGGGCGGACCTTTACGATGCACGATCGTGACGACGCACCCCCGGTGGTGATCGTGAATGAGTCGATGGCGAAACAGAACTGGCCTGGCCAGAGTGCAATCGGCAAACGCATGCATGCAGGCAATCCTCACAAACCCATGCCGTGGGCGACGGTCGTGGGTGTGGTTGCAGACACCAAGGTCGGTGGCCGCGATGAGCCTGATAAAGAACAGTGGTACATCCCAGCGCTGTAGTCGGCAACGCTCAACGGTTACGATACGGGTGGACAGCTGACCAGGGCGACACGGGGATATGTCACTCTCCGTTCGACGCTCCCGCCTGAGCAGATGGCGCAGATGTTGCGGTCGACCGTGACCGAGATTGATCGGCTGCTCGCGTTGAAGGAGGTGCAGCCACTGAGCGACGTGCTCGCAGATACGGAGGCGCCGCGGCGTTTCAACACCGACCTTATCACCAGCTTTGCCCTGGGTGCGCTCCTGTTAGCGTTCACAGGCATCTACGCGGTGGTTGCGTTCTCTGTTTCTCTGCGCACTCAGGAGATTGCGATTCGCATCGCGCTCTGGGCGCAACGCACGAGCATTGCGCGCCTCGTCTTAGTTTCTGGAGCGAGACTGGCTGTCATTGGGTGCGTACCCGGCGTGCTCGGTTCCTTCGCAATCTCACGACTGGTGAATGCATTCCTGTTTGATGTAAGCGCGACTGATCCGCTTGTCTACTCGGTAGCAGCCGTGACCATGTTGCTGTTGGCTCTCCTGGCCTCCGCGCTCCCGGCGGCGCGCGCCGCCGCTGCTGATCCCGTCGACGCACTTCGCGCTCATTAGCCCATTACTTTTAACGAAACATTTCAGGCTATGTCCGGAAGGGGGGCGAAGGAGGGGGGACGGAGCGGAGTTGCCGACGCTGGCGGTTGCGGTATGAATTCGTATCTCCGTGGAAATCGAGTCTAATGATCTCTATCCTGCCCTCAACCGAAAGTTGCCCATTCAACATGGCTCGGGCACAAAGAAGTTGACAGGCAAAAAGGAGCTGAACAGACGGGACGATTACTCTTTACAACTCTTGGTGATCGTCATGGATGTCACTAGGTTTGTCGAATCTGAAAACCTCATCGAGGACGCGACGGTTTACGAAGATTCATGGTGGTTGCCATCATACGAAAGCGTGATCACCTTGCTAACGATACCTGAGCGGATCGAGCTGCGCGCCGAGTACGACGACGAGGACGAGGAGCCACTTGACCCATCCGATTTCACCGTTTACCGTCGTCGCTGGCCTCGATAAGGGTGCGTGGATAAGGACTTTCCAACCAATATTTGGGGCTGATACGGTGGCAGCTTTGCTGTCACCGTATTACCAGAGGAAACCCATCTGCGGCACCAAGCCCTCGATCAGATGGATCCCTTGCTGGCCGAGAATTGAAGTTCCGAGGATTTTCTTTATGCGTCCGACCAACCTTTTTCTTCGTGGAGATCTCTTTCATCCTTCAAAGCATGTCCCGAAAAGAAGCTGCTTTGATCCGAAACCTGTGATGTCGCTCCCAAATATCCTTGATCTGGTCCGCTGCGGCAATATCAAGCACACCGGCTTGTATGAGAGCCACTACGACATCGACGGTTTTTACAACCTCCACTCTTGCGCCCACCTCACGGACCGCCCGCTTCACAGCACGATTGTCGTCAATTGCGATGGGATATTTTCGGTTGATGGCGACCGCGAGCGCGGAACATTCTCCTGCGCCAAGTCGTTCTCCGGGACGCAATCGCAGAAAAAGCGCCACTTCATCAGGATCGACGACGGAACAGGTATCCAGTAGTCCTGAAGCTACCGCTGTCTGGTAGCGCATTCGTTCGTCCGGATAATCGCTCGTGATCTCGGCGTCTACGTGGTCGGTGGCGAGGAACCGCTGTGGATGACGACCTATCAGATCCATCCGGTCAATACGGAGAAAATTGATGAGGACGGACGTATCCGCCATAACGATCGCGGATTGCATGCGCCCTCTCCTGTTACTCTCCCCGAGCTACCTCGGCGAGTTCGATCAATTCTCGGGAAGACACTCGGAGCTTGCCTGCAAGTTCGCGCAGCCTTCCCTGCGAGATCTCTTCGCGGCGATATGCCTCCACTCCGAGCCACGCAAGTTGACTCCTCAACTCCTGTTCGCGTTCATCGTCTGAGATTTCGTCCAATTCCTGGAGTTTCAACAGCCTCATGAATGCTTTCCCGGAATCCTTCTGTTCGATGAGGGCGTTGGTCTCCGAACCTCCGAGGTGATTAAGACTCTTCAGGCGCCAAACGGCAGCTTCATAGCTGACGGCAAAGTGCCGGGCCAGAATAGCAACATCCTGATAAGTGATGGATTGTGAGCCTGGGCGGGGACGGATTTCCACTTCGCTCTGACGATCATTTGCCACATCATAGACGATTTGTGCCTGTCGGCTCGGTCGTCCCTTATCCAGTTGCCGTAACTGATCCTCCACGCCGCTCGCCGGCATAAGAAACGCGGCCGCAAAGGCATTGGCGCGTTTTTCAAAAAGTTCGCTCGCATTGCTCTGCTGCGTTAGTCTGACTGCTTCGTCTCTGTCAAAAAGGGCGTGCCCGTATTCATGCGCATAGGAAAAGCGGCGACGCGCCGAGACGTGCTTGCTGTTGATGAGAACGGCGAGGCCGTCATGTTTGTCGCTCAAGAACATACCAGACATATCATCGGGTAGGTCGCAGGCAGCAGCCCAAATTCCTTGTCCGCTGATGAGACCTGCGATGTTGCCAATCGGTGCATTGCCGAGACCCATGCGGCGGCGTTCTTCCCGTGCCACGGTGTTTCCCTGACGGATGGCTTCAGCAGGAGAGGCGATCCTTGCGGCATAGTTCGGGAGCCCCTCATCGAATTCCGACGCGAGCATTCGGCGCAGTACTGCACCTTCATGAAAAAGGTCGCGCACGTCTTCAATGGCCTGCGCAACTTGATCAGAAATACTGGCGTGCTTTAAAGCGCGCATGAGAACCACAGAGGCATCTTCGCCCGTGCTCGCTTCCAAAAGAGAGGCCGGCGAAACGCGATAGAGATTCGCGAGCCGGGTCAGCTCCAGGGTGGAAACCTCCCGGCTGCCCGATTCAATATTGGTAACGGCGGTCCGAGGAAGATTAAGAACATCGGCCACATCCTGCTGGCTGAGGCTGCGCCGCTCACGAGCGGCGCGTAGGCTATTTCCAAGCTGCACCGCATCAAGCATAATAACTCCTTCCATATCTTTCGCTTACATCACACATCGAGGCATGTACATTGTTGCCGGCTTCGATATCGGGCCAACAACACCCTCGTAATAATAAGACGATAAATGGTTGATTCTTCCACAAATGTCCGATTGGTATTGATATAGTAAAGCGGACGTGTTATGGATATTTCATCCACGAATGTCTTTTTGGAGGACATGGACGTTGAAACCTACGAAACAATCTTCAAACCTCGACGGTCGTCGGCGGAATGCCAACGGTGAAATCGACCGAAAACACGGCAACACTGTAGTCCGCACGTTGCGCGATACCTATGGTGAAGATTTTGCCGCTGACTGCCGCGCTGATATGAAGCTCAGCACACTGCTCCGGGAAAACGGCGTGGATTCCTTGAGCCAATACCTCAAAAGGAACAGGTGAAAAGGCAACACCATGACGACACAAAGCTACGTACTTAACTTTAAAGGCTATTGGCGTGAACCGAACATCGGTGGAATGCCCAGCAGCTCTGGCATTTATGGCGTTTACGCGTGTACTTACCACCCCTACGCGAAAAGTGTGTCACTTCAACGGCTCCTGTACATCGGTGAGGCCGCCAATGTTCATGACCGGATTGTTAACCATGAGAAGTGGATTGAATGGCGGCGGCAACTCAACAGTGGTGAGGTACTGTCTCTGAACGCTGCACTCATTTCTGGCCAAAGTGACAGGTGTCGTGTGGAAGCGGCGATGATTTTTACGCATAGACCGCCATGCAACACAGAATACCGGGACTGCTTTCCATTTGACATGACCAGCATCTCAACCACCGGTAGCAACGAACTGTTGAAATCGACTCTAACGGCGTACCGAACAGAAGATCGCACCATCGCCGCATTTGCGCGGCGCTGGTGAGCTGTAGACGACCATTATGAACCAGCGCCTTGCTCGTGTTTTCGGTGACAGCTATCCATAGCAAAATGTCACCGCGCAATCAAGTGATGATGTCTTGCAACAATCATGGCTTTTATCAAAGGAAGTTGCGAGGACGCGGATTCAAGTTGATGGGGACGGGGCGTTTACCAGTCTTTCGCAATTGCGCCCGTATACAACAACAAATTGTTAGGTGAACGTCCCGTCTGTTCAACATTCCCAGTCGGTTCCCTGTGTCGGTCCGAGTCCTGCAATCAGATTCACTGCTTTCCGTTGCTCGTGTCGTTGGCGGATGTCATTTGCGCTTCTTGTGCTTGCAGAATGCTCCACATCGTGCCGGAAAAAATCATCGTCTGCGCGCTTTGCTGCACCTGGCAGGCATCCAACATCGCGTGGTAGCGTGCCAGCGCAAGATCAAATTCCTGCACATCTCCGCCAAACACATCCGAGCCAAAGACCAGTTTCTCAAAGGCGTCAGCACCGCTAGCCGGCGTATGAGGGCTTACCACGCCTGTCCACCAGAAAACGGAGCGGAAGAAGCCATAGTCGTCTTTCTTCTTGATGAGGGTAGTGCCCGAAACATCGAAATAGAGATTCGGGTCCCATCGTCCAATTTCACCCGCCTCCGCATAGTCCGGATTTCCCAAATGCGCGCCGATAATTGTCAGCTTTGGCCAATGTCGTGCAATCAAGTCAAGCCGCGTAGCCCGGCTTCGGTCAAAGCTGATATCCGTGGGCTGTTCCGGGTGCAGCCGATTCACGATGCCGGTATGAAAAAGTAGAATCATGTGATACTTGTTCGCCCGATCGTAGATAGGCCAGTAGGCCCGATCGTCATAGGCTTTCAGCGTTGTGGTGATCTCTCCCAAGCCGCGAAATCCCGCGGCGTGGAAGCGATCGATCTCCTGTAACACATTCGGATCATCCAGCTTGATATCGCCAAAGCCGATAAATCGGCCGGGATGTTCGTGGATAAATTTACTCGCTTGGGGAAAGCCCGCCGGAGTCGTCAAAACGAACGCTAACCCATCATTCGCATCTAATTTATCGAGGAGCTTTTCGAGGATCCCGGGCTCGCCGTCATAATGTATGTGAACGTCGATGAGCTTTGGCATGTGATCCTGCGTCAACGCAGGGACGGCCGCCAGGAGCAAAACCAAAGCACTGAACCATCGGGAATATTGCCTCATCGATCCTCCATCGTTCATTCTCGGTGCGTGTCCGTGGGTATTGTCGGACCGGAAATCCATGTGCGTCAAATCAACCTGAGCACGAGCCCGCCAATCATCAAAACAGCTTGTGCGTTGGGGAGGAACATCGCAGTGCTCTGTTTTCGATTAGGGTACCTTTCGTCTGCCCTCAGTCGGTTCCCATATTCTCGGCCCCTGCGCAGGGAGCTTTAGGGTCCCGCTTTTCCTCTGCTGGAACTGTAACGGTTACGTTCCGTCTGTAACCGGGTTGTCTGTCACCGGGTTGTTGTCTATCAAACAGCCGTCTATCAAAAAGGCAGCGCCCTATCGCCGACGAAAACCATCGCGGGGTACCCGCTAGGCCAGCGCGCGCGGCGTGTGCTTGCCACGGCTGGACGTTTCGTGGACAGGACGGTGCGAAGAAATTGACGAATGTGTACATACATCTACTGTTACGTATACTGATCGTATACAGTGCAAAACAGGGCAGAACGATGGGGGTAAGGTCGTCCGCCCCCGAAAGGTCGTCCCGATGCGAAGCATGCGGAGCCACGAAGCACCCCCGTGCGAAGATCGCGAAACGTCGTTCCAAGAGAACCAAGTGAAATTGTAACGGTTACGTTCCGGTCACGGTAGGGACAGCTATCGCTAGCTGCCCCCCGTACAGATCCGTGCGAGCGGAACTACCGCACACGGCTCCTACCTCGGATGAGTAGCGTCAAAACGTGCGCTGGGAAAAGGATGCAGGATGCGAGGACGAGGTATCCATCGTTCGAAGGTCGGACGAATGCGAACCCAACTCGGTCGGCTGCGCTGACTGCGACGACCAAGCATCGACCGCCACAGATCGCACAATCGATCACGGAACCGCCATAACGCCCGCTGGTTTTCGGGAACCGCATGGTATCGGTAATAGCCACTGACCACACGTTTCAGCCACGCGCCCACCGCGTTGACCGGCTCATGCATCCGCTGACGTAGCTTCGCTTTAATGGAATGAAGCGTCGCGCGCATCCGCTTGGGCACAGTCCTACGCCATGTAACGAAATGGCCCTTGGAGGTCGTCGCACAGTAGTGCGTGAACCCAAGAAACGTGAACGTCTCCGGCTTGCCTTCCCCACGCTGTTGCCGATTGACCTGCGCGAACCGACCGAACTCGATCAATCGCGTCTTCTCCGGATGGAGTTCCAACGCAAAGTTCGCCAGCCGTTTCTGAAACTCACTCAGGAACCGATCAGCGTCTTCGCGCCGCTCAAAGCCGACCACCAGATCGTCAGCGTAACGGACAACCACCATCTCTCCGTTCGCCGCCTTCCGGCGCCATGCCTCAACCCAAAGGTCGAACACATAGTGCAGATACACGTTCGCCAAAAGCGGTGAGATCACCGCTCCCTGCGGCGTGCCTGCCGTCGTCTCTGACCACTTGCCTTCCTCCGACACACCAGCCTTCAGCCACTTATTGATCAGCCGAAGGATGCGCTTGTCGGCGACTCGATGCTCGACAAACTTCATCATCCACTCGTGGCTCAGGTGATCAAAGAATCCACGAATATCCGCATCGAGTATCCAGTTCACCCGCTTCCGTTCGATGCCCACGTTCAGCGCATCCAGCGCCTGATGAGGACTGCGTCCCGGGCGAAACCCATACGAAAAGCCCCGAAAGTCCACCTCGTATATCTGGTTGAGGATCGTGACCACCGCCTGCTGGACAATCTTGTCCTCCAGCGAAGCGATACCCAATGGCCGTTGCCGGCCATCGGCTTTCGGTATGTACACTCGTCGCGAGGCTTGTGCCCGATACGCTCCACGGTGAACTCGGCCATGGAGTTCGGCAAGCCGAGCCTCCAGGCCTTGCTCATACTGCTGCCAACTCACTCCGTCTACTCCGGGTGCTGCGCTTCGCTGTAAGGCGAAGTAGCTCTCCCGCAGTAAGTCGATCGTGAGATGGTGCAGCAAAGCGGTGAACCGCTCCTGCTTACTTGCCCGCGCCTTCTGGCGCACGCCGCCTAACCCCTGGGACACACGTGCTCCGCCCTGTGTCGGATGCGTGTGAGGCTGGGCGTCGTTCTCCTTGGCCTGCCCCCTTCCCTCCGCTGGCTCCGCGGAAGTCTTACCTTCGTTGTTCGTCAGCTTCATCGGTACTATGGCGCAGTCCGACTCCTCCAAAACGTACATGCCCGGATGATGGATCTTTCACCTTCCCGGACCGGTCTGCTCGCGCAGACGCTCTGGAGGTCTCCCGGTTCTCGTGCACACTGTGTGCTGACGTGCATGGACTCTTCGACTACGCCGAGCCCAGCGGCCACTCGCGATCTAACGCGGCGCGCTGATGTTGCCTTCCCACTGACAGAAAAGGGTCGGCACCCGGTTGCATGTTTTCGGAGCTCAATGATCCCGCCCGCCAGCCCTCTGTCTACGCTTCGCTATGATCCCTCGCGAGATCACAGGCAAGACTCGAGGCCAGAATGGAGTCGCTTCTCCTTTTCCGTAGGGCTCTCTCATCCCCTACAATGTGCCGGTTTATCCCGGCGCTCTCCGTCCCCGGGTTGTTACCGTCACCGGGTTGTTACCGGGTTGTTGTCACCGTCACCGGGTTGTTGTCACCGGGTTGTTTGTCACCGGGTTGTTGTCTCTTTGGTGACTTGCGCCATCACATTGCGGATTTCGACGTAAGCATCATGCGGCGATCCAGCGGGAAGGAATACTTGCGTGGGATCGGGGAGCCTCCATCGAAGTTGCTCAGTAGCTGCTCGCAACGCCGCAACCATGCCGTCCAACTGATCGTTTTGCTGCTCCAACCTGTATTCCAGCGTGTCATCAGGATGGTAGATGCCAGATCGCGCGGCTTTAAAGGCTTGCAGCGGAGGACTTTCAGCACCCAGGGCTTCGATGAGGGCACTTCTCGCGCTAGTCGTCCATACCTGCCGAGTTGGGGATACGTAGGGTTCCTGCCTAAGTAGCTCGGCTTGTGTTATCAGATTTTCCAATATGGGAACCGACTTTTCGGGCGGAAGCATTGGTGGTGCAGACGGGCTAACGCGCTGTTTTGCCATGCGATGAGTCCATAGCTGACCTGTCTCACTCCTCCAGGTAGCGCGTCGCCCGTCTCAGGTAGCCCATTTCTGTTTCCAGCTCCGAGATGACAACCTCGAACCCGGGCAGCTTCACCCTCTGGAGACTCTCCATGCGCTTTTCCAGGCGGCGCTGCAGGCGATCAAGGACCTGGACAGGGGTCAGCTTGGGTCGGGTGGCCATGGGCTGGAGTGTAGCATATTCGCTTTTTGTTCTCCATCAAGCAAGCCGCTGCGAGGCCCACCATAAGGGCGAACAACACGACAGCGGAGAGGCAATTCCCGCGCAGTAAGATAAGCCAATGACGGACATCGACCACAAACATATGGAGAGAGCCATTGCCTTGGCTGAACAGTGTGAACCGAAAGAAGAGCGCATCCCGAAAGTGGGAGCGGTCATTGCCATTGGGGAGGGGGTAATTGGGCGCGGCCACCGAGGCACCGGAAAAGCAGGAGATGATGACCATGCCGAGAAGGTGGCTCTCGACCGAGTTCCGGATAGAACACAGCTCCCCAATGCCACCCTCTATACAACGTTGGAGCCTTGTACCAAGGAAGTCCGCAGTGAGCCTTTGAAATGCTGTACCGAGTTGATTAAGCAACACGGGGTAAAAAGAGTTTTCATCGGCATCCTCGATCCCAACCAAGGCGTCAGAGGAAAGGGTCTTTGGGAGCTCCAAAGTCGCGGGGTCGATGTGGAGCTTTTTCCACCTGACCTCGCCAAGCGGATTCTCGCACTTAACCATGACTTCATTCGCGTGCAGCAGACGCTCGGGATTCAGTTCACGAATTTAGTATCGGGCCAACTGATCAGAACTTACGACAAGAAAGGAGTGTACGGGATTCGGGGTACATTTCTAAACCCGCCGGGAGACAACGTCTATGCCTTCACCGGCACTGGTGGTCAGTGGTGGCCGCAGCCCTACCCATTAGAAGTCACTGGCGAGGGAAAGTGGGCCGTTAAAATCCATTTTGGCTCTTACGGCCCTCACACTGTGTGCATTGTCCAAACCAGCGATTTGGGCACGGATCTGGTCTTGTACTATCGGAAAATTACCAAACTGAATGTAGATCGGGAGCAGCTCGCTAAGGACTTTTTTCGAAGAACCGGGACTGATGGAACTGAGATTCTTCAAAGGTTACAGCACAAGTATCCGCCCATTGACATGGGAGCACTGCCGAAAGGGATCGAACCTTTAGCCACGGTCGAGATCACGGTAGAATATCCGCCGGTCAAGGGTTTTGATGTACGCCAAACCTCTTAGGGTTTTCGAGTTGAATCCCGGGCCATATTCCTCATGTCTCACGACCGCCGAAACTGCGCATATTGCCCGGGTGGCAGGTTAGGTGGGTGGAAGAATATCCCAAGGTACGCCCGTAGAATCTACAGACTTAGGTTGGCCAGCAGTTAATTCCTTGAGCGTGGGGATCGTGCCTTTAGGGGCTGGCGCTTGCTTGAGGTATTCGGCAAGTGCCTGAGCGATGATGTACGACGGTTCGGCAACGCTGATGTTTGTGGGAAGCGTATAGCGAAGATAAGCGGATTCAGAAACCGCTTGGCGACTATCCTCGACCCCACCGTACATCATCCCAACCACACGCTTGTTGTCGGGTCCGAAGATGGGTGATCCACTCGACCCTCCCTGTTGCATGATGTCGATGGTGAAGCCATGCGGATTGGCCACAGGACAGGGATAGACGCTGCTGACAATACCCCGACGAATAAACGGGCTGATCTGGTTAATCTTTTCGTGAAGCGTAAGGGGGATGTCGCCCATTGGGTATCCGATTGTCGAGATTTCCATCCCCGGTCGGATTGCGAATTTCTCAGTGGCGAGTTCGAGGAACGGATTTTCCCGAACCTTAAGTTGGACGAAGCCGATGTCAGGAACATTCTGGCCGTACCATTCTTCGCTTGAGGAAAATGTTCCGATTGCGGAAGTGACCAGAATCTGCAGGCTGAGAAGTTGGCATCCTTGGCGGTTTTTATCGAGGAGAAAAAGGAGAGCGCCCGCCGTATTTTGGCCAGTTGTCGGATGAGGAGGAAGTTTCTCAAGGGCGTCAACGACGTGACGGTTGGTCAGAGCCAAGCCCTCCGAATTGGCAAGATAGCCTGTGCCGATGATTTCGGGAAAGAGCGGGGGCTGGCCGACTGGGGCCTGTTGCATCTTGTTGATAAAGGCAACAACGCATTGGCTGGATGACTCGTAGAGCTCCGTTAAGGATGGAACGGATTCTGGCATGTCCTTAGTTTGCGCTCGTGTCGGATCGAGAAGCCCACTAAATTGTGGTTTTGGTGCGGGGAAGGGTTCAACCGGATTCCTTCCCCGTTTTGCTTTTTAAACCGTGGCCAGCTCACGCGCTTCAAGCCAGTCAGCCAAGTAGGAGCGATCAATCTTGAACGCGTTGCCAATCTTGCTGGCGCGGACCGGCGAGACTTCGGGTACGTCGGCTTGCCAGGCGTAGCTGGCACGAAGCGGCTGGCTTCCCAGAGTGTACGATCAAACAATGGTTGCCGAAGAAAAACCGCCTCTTGGCGAGCACTGGAAAACAACGGACTATCCCGTTTTGTACCAACTGTACCGCCGCGTCGAATTCATCACAGACGAATTAAGAAAACGCCAAAGGGAAGGCCAAGCTCCACTCGTCAAACATGTAAGGGAACTCGCCGCAATTGCTGGAGAACTGAAAATCTTGGACAGCAGGACAGGCACGACCCAAAGCCCGCAAGGCATATTTGAAGCCCTGCGTCCTCGGACCGGAAAAGGCGAATAAAATCCGTCCATGCCGGCCGCGCAAACTGACCAGACTTGGTGAGGCAAGGCAAGACGAGACAAGGGTAGTGCAGGCGGGGAAGGGTCTTCGGATCCTTCCCCGTTTTGCTTTCGATGCAGAACTGGTGCTGGGAAAATTGCTGAAAAATTGCTGAAAAGTACGTCCACTCAGGTCCTTCTGAGCCTTCCGGTCTCTAATAAAATCAATAGCTTACTGATTCTAAAGGGCAAACAGGAGACCGATCCCGTCTCTGGCCACCACTTCATCACTTCAGTGGCAGTGAGTAGTCCAGCCTTGCAGCCAGCGGCGCAAAATCTGCCGTAGCCCCTTTCCATTGCAGCTGATCGACGGAGTCAAACAGTGGGATATCGGTGCGCAAGGTCGCCAGGAGTCGAAAGAGCAACACCTGCTCGCGATCGGCAACCAACCTGCTCGACAGTGTCTTGGGACTGACGACGTTGACACCCCATTCCCGCCAATCTGCCGGAATGGATTCCAGGTGGCCGAAGCGAGCGAGTACAGCAGCAGCGGATTTGGCGCCCCAGCCCATCAGGCCCGGAAAGCCGTCTGCCGAATCACCGACCAGGGCCAGATAATCCGGTATGGACGCAGGCGGCACGCCGAATTTGGCGACGACGCCTGCCTCGTCCCGGATGATGTTCTTGCGTCGATCCAATTGCACTACCCGGGTTCCGCGCACACATTGGGCGAGATCCTTATCGGGGGTGCAGATGATCACACGTTCTACCCGCGGGTCATTCGCCGCGGCTGCCGCAGCCGCGGCTAATGCATCATCGGCCTCGAACTCCACCATGGGCCAGACGGTAATCCCAAGCGAGGAGAGTGCCTCCTCCAGAAGCGGGAACTGTGCCAACAACTCGGGCTCGACCCCTTCTCCGGTCTTGTAGCTAGGCCACAGATCGTTTCTGAACGACTCGATGACGTGATCGGTGGCTACCCCCATGTGGGTCGCACCACTGCCAAACATACCCATCAACGAGGCCAGTACGCCACGCACGGCTGCCACTTCCTGGCCCGTACTGTCGCGCATCTTTGGAAGCGCATAATAGTGGCGAAACAATTCGTAAGTACCGTCGATGAGGTGCACTTCCATAGGGATGACACCGATGTTACAGAATTGGCCTGATCTCTCTCGCAGAAAGTTCTTATCGGGCGCCAGCGCGCTGGCCGGCGGCGCTGTGCTTCGCGGTCGCGCCGGATTTGCGCTGATGGCGGACGAGGCGAAGGCCGATTACTCGCTCACCATCGCCACCCAGCCGATTGAACTGGCTCCGAATCGCATCGTTTCCGTGACCGCGTACAACGGTCAGTTCCCGGGGCCGCTGCTGCGCTTCCAAGAGGGCGTGCGGGTCACCGTCGACGTGCACAACGAGACCGACACGCCGGAACAGCTTCATTGGCACGGGCAAGCAATTCCCTCGGATGTGGATGGAGCTGCCGAGGAGGGGACACCCTTCATTCCTCCCCACGGCAGCACACGGATCTCGTTCGTTCCCCGCCCCTCCGGGTTTCGTTTCTATCACACGCACATACGCGCAGGGGCAGACCTCAATCGTGGCCAGTACAGCGGTTTGGTTGGTCCGGTCTATATCGAACCGAAAAGTAACCCAGGCCGATATGACCGCGAAGTTTTTCTCACTCTGAAAGAGTTTCAGCCCACTTTTAGCCGGGGCGGCGATATGGACATGGATTTCCTTTCACCCGCGGCGACCGTGACAACACTGAAAGAGACCGGCGAGAGCGCCATGAAAGCTTCTCTGGCTAAGGGAATGCCGAAGGGGTACGAGGTCGGATACGACGCGTTCACCATCAATGGACGTATGCTCGGCCATGGCGAGCCTATCCGGGTTAAACAAGGCGAGCGGGTTCTGTTTCACGTCCTCAATGGCAGCGCGGGCGAGATCCGCAGTTTGGCATTGCCGGGACACACGTTCCTGGTGGTGGCGATGGATGGCAATCCGCTGCCCAAGCCGGTTCGGGTGCCCGGCCTGTGGATCGGTACCGCGGAACGGATTTCGGCCATCGTCGAGATGAATCATCCCGGTGTTTGGGTGATGGGCGATATGAGCGACGACGACCGCCACCACGGAATGGGAATCGTGGTCGAATACGGCGGACACGCCGGCAAGCCACTATGGATAGCTCCCCATCCGTTTTCCTGGAATTACGCCCGCTTCGGTCAAGCGGATGCTCACGCGCCGACTCCCGGCGAAGTGATTGACATGACCTTCGCCAAAGACAATGCCGCGCTCGCCGGCTTCAATCGCTGGACCATCAACGGCGTCTCCTACCCCTTGGATCAGATGATGGCCGCACCAGCCTTTCACCTACAGGAAGGCAAGCGATACCGCCTTCGGATGCGGAATGCCAGCGACGACATCCACCCCATCCATCTGCACCGCCATACTTTTGAACTCACCAGGGTGGCAGGGCAGCCGACAACCGGAATCTTGAAGGACGTGGTGATGGTCGGCGGCTATCAGGAAACCGAGATCGACTTCACCGCCGACAATCCAGGGCTGACCCTCTTCCATTGCCACCAACAGCTGCACATGGACTACGGCTTTATGTCGCTGTTCGACTATGCACGATGAGACCGGCCTGGAAGAGCTGAGTATCTTCCTCCGCCTGGGTTGCACATCGTTCGGTGGACCCATCGCTCACCTGGGATACTTTCGCACCGAACTGGTGGAACGGCGGAGATGGTGTTCCGAGGAAACCTACGCAGAAATCATCGCCGTGGCTCAGTCGCTGCCGGGGCCGGCCAGCAGCCAGGTGGCATTTTCTCTGGGATGGCTGCGCGGCGGGTGGCGCGGAGCTCTCGCTGCATGGGTAGGTTTCACTCTTCCCTCCGCCATTCTGATGATCTGGTTTGCCTTTGCTGAGCAATCCCTGCACGGAAGGACGGGGACCGCCGTTGTCCATGGGCTTCAGCTCTCGGCCGTCGCCGTGGTGGCGCAGGCGATCCTGGTTATGCGGAAGACTCTCACACCGGACTGGCAGCGACTCTTGATCGCTCTCTTCGCTGTGGTCATCGCCATGTTTGCTCCGGCATCGATCAGCACCTCGCTGGCGATTGCCGCCGGCGCTCTCTGTGGCGCGAATGTTTCTGCGCGGCGATTCCGCGCCCATGTTGCCGCCGCTCGACCTTCGCATCTCGCGCCGCGCAGGAACGATCGCGGCAGTTGTCTATTTCAGCTTGCTTGTTGCCAGCGCGATCCTACCCGCAATCCTACCGAAGACCAGCCCTGGAATTCTCCAGGTCGGAAGTGCGTTCTATCTGAGCGGAGCTTTAGTGTTTGGCGGGGGGCATGTTGTCTTGCCGTTGCTCGAACATGCGGTCGTGTCGCCCGGTTGGGTGACGCAACCATCTTTCCTCACAGGTTACGGCTTCGCCCAGGCCCTTCCGGGTCCGTTGTTTGCATTTGCGGGCTTCCTGGGCGCCGCCATCCAATCCAACAACTCACGCGCCGGACTCGGGCTAGTGGCACTGATTGCGATTTTCCTTCCCGGCCTTCTCGCGGTCGCGGCCGCGCTCTCTTTCTGGTCGCGGCTTAGAGAATTTCGATTTTTGCAGACAGCTCTTCCGGGCATCAACGCGAGTGTTCTGGGAGTGCTGGCCGCAGCCTTCCTGCGACCGGTTTGCAGCACTGCGATCCATTCCGTACTGGATCTATTGGTGGCCGCGGCCGCTCTTGCCTTGTTGACTATCGGCAACGTGCGCCCATGGATGGTGGTGCTGGCTGCTGTTCTGACCTCCGTCCTCATGGTGCGCTAGGGCATTTTCACTTCTGGTGCATACAGAGCAACCGCTCCCGACGTGGCTCTTCCTCAAGAAAAGCCGCACTTCGCGGCGCTTGACTGTGCAGAGTAGAAGTGAAAATGCTCTAGGCAGGGGTCAACACTCGATCACGTTCAGCGCCAGACCGGCCAGCGAGGTCTCCTTGTAGCGCGACTGCATATCGAGGCCAGTGTCATACATGGTCTTGATGACCTGATCGAGCGAAACTTTGTGGCCTTCCGACTCATACATGGCCATGCGGCTGGCGTTGACAGCCTTGACTGCTCCCACTGCATTGCGCTCAATGCAGGGAACCTGTACCAGGCCTCCGATGGGATCGCAGGTCATGCCCAGATGGTGCTCCATTCCTATCTCCGCGGCGTGTTCGATGCGGTCATTGATCTCCGCTGCGGTCAGCGATGTTTCCTGTGGCCCGTTGATGGCCGAAACCAGTCCGGCTGCGGCCATGGAACACGCCACACCGACTTCGCCCTGGCAGCCGACCTCTGCTCCAGAGATGGAAGCGTTTTCCTTGTAGAGAATGCCGATGGCGGCCGCGGTCAGGAAATAGCGAAGAATACCTTCTTCGTTGGCCCCATCGACATACTTCAGATAGTAGTGGGCAACGGCGGGCACCACGCCGGCGGCCCCATTGGTGGGAGCCGTCACGACACGTCCCCCTGCGGCGTTCTCTTCGTTGACGGCCATGGCATACACCGTGATCCAATCGAGCGGAGAGAGTGGGTCCTTGGAACCCCCTGCACGCAACCGCGCTGCCAGCTTGGAGGCGCGGCGCCGGACCTTGAGGCCGCCGGGCAGGATACCCTCGGCTTCGATGCCGTGCCGGGTGCACTCCTGCATTACTTGCCAGATGTGCAGAATGCGGCGGCGAACTTCTTCCTCGGCCCTGCCGCTCGTCAGTCTCGACCAGCGCGCATTCATTGGCCAACATCAGTTGCGGGATGGTGATGTTGCTGGCTGCGGCTTTCTCGAGAAGCTCCTGCGCGCTGTGAAAAGGATACGGAACCGGTCGGGCTTCGCCGTCGACCGGAGCCCGGGTACGCTCGTCTTCAGAAACAATAAAACCGCCGCCAATCGAAAAGAAGATCCTCTCCAAGAGCAGGCCTCCGCCGTGGTCGAAAGCGGAGAATCGCATGCCATTGGGATGAGAAATAACATTGGCGACGGGATACATCTGATGGCGATGAAAAATCAAATGCTTCGCCTCGTCGAAGGCGATGGTGTGATGACCCGGTAATTCCAATGTTCGGGCAGCGCGAATGGCTGAGAGCGTGGCTTCGATTTTCGCGGGATCGACGCCTTCCGGTGTCTGACCGGAGAGTCCAAGCAGGATGGCGCGGTCGGTGCCGTGTCCAAGGCCGGTCAGCGCCAGCGAGCCATAAAGATCAACCTGGATGGATGCGGTCTGAGACGTCGGCCCGGTCGACTCCAGTTCCCCGACGAAGCGAAGCGCTGCCCGCATCGGCCCCATGGTATGTGAGCTCGACGGCCCGATGCCGATCTTGAATAGTTCAAAGAGACTATGCTTCACCGCAGGCGCCTCGTCCTGAGACAATGGTAACGTATGTGTTACTATAACAGACGATTGACGCCCGCGAATATAAGGATCGCAATGGTCTAAGTCTGTACGCAGCCTGGTTCTCCAAATGGCAAGACTACAAACGTAGAAAGTAGGAGGACAACTATGGCCCTAACCCGCGATTTCAAAGAGACGATTCGGGCGCGCGTCGCTCGAGATCCTAAGTTCCGCAAAGAGCTTTTACGCGAAGGGATCGAATCCATGCTTATGGGGGATATCGCCACAGCCAAGACAATCCTGCGCGACTATATCAACGCAACGATAGGCTTTACTGAGCTCGCGGAAGCAACTCATATTCCTTCAAAGAGTCTCATGCGGATGCTGGGGCCGACAGGCAATCCGCGCGCGGGAAATCTTTTTGATGTCGTTAGTTTTTTGCAACAGCGCGAGGGCGTCCGTTTCCACCTCAAAGCGAGCCCCTTCCAGGGCAATCGAGATCGCACCGCATCTTCTTAGCTAAGGAGTAGAGCGAATTGCCCTTTCTTCTTTTGCACCGCGTCCGCCGTTATCTTTGGTGCTCACTTCTTTTCTGGCTTGGATTCATAATGCCGGCAGCAGCCGTCCTGGCACAGGAAAAGCCATCCACCATTGTTCTGGAAGTCGACGCAACTACGATTTCCAGAAAGATTCTGTCCGCCCGTGAGTCTTTCCCGGTGGCTTCACCGCTGGCGCACACCATTGACCTCGTATACCCCAAATGGATACCCGGAAATCATGCGCCCACAGGGCCCATCGCCGACCTGGTGAACCTGCGCTTTACCGCGGACGGCAAGAGTGTCGCCTGGGTTCGTGACCCGGTGGACATGTTTCGCTTCCACATCCCGGTTCCTGCCGGAACCAATCTCCTGGTGGCCGACTACAGCCTGGTGGGAGCCTATGTGGCGGGAAACGATTTCGGTCCCGGCAACACCTCGACCCCAGTGCAAGGGGACGTGAATTGGGATCAGCTGGTTCTGTATCCCGCAGACACGGTTGCCGACCAGGTTACGGTCTCCGCCTCGATCAAGCTTCCTGACAAATGGTCTTACGCTACCGCGTTGCCGCATCCGTCGCCGCAGGGTGGCGGCATTCACTTCGATCCTGTCTCGCTCACCACACTGATTGATTCGCCCCTGATGTGTGGCTCCATCATGCGCGAGTTCGACATCACGCCCAAAGGGGTTTCGCAGCGTCATCTGCTGGATATCTTTGAGGAATCGCCCGAAGGTCTCAACGTACCTCCGGAGCGAATCGCCGCTTTCCGCAACCTCGTATCCGAAGCCGGCGCGTTGTTCCGCTCGCATCACTATTCGAGCTACCACTTCCTGGTGGAAGCGCAAAGCGAAAGCAGCGACGGCCTGGAGCATCACCAGTCCAGCGATGAGCAGATGCCGACCCTGGGGATGGTAACCGCTGCCTTCTCCGCCGAAGCGGGGAATTTGCTGGCCCACGAGATGATCCACTCCTGGAACGGAAAATTCAGACGACCGGTCGGCCTGGCCACACCCGACTACCAGCAGCCGATGATTGGCGACCTGCTGTGGGTTTACGAGGGCCTTACCAGCTACTGGGCAGAGGTCCTGGCGGCACGCGCCGGACTCGAAACGGACACCCAGGTAAAGGATCGGCTGGCGCTTTACCAGGCGGAGTTGGACGCGCGCACAGGGCGGAGCTGGCGCAACCTGCAGGATGTCTCCAGAGCGGCACAGATGCTCTACTCCGCTGGCCAGCAGTGGACGATCCTTCGCCGTTCCACGGACTTCTACCGGGAAGGTCCTCTGCTCTGGTTACAAGTTGACAGCATGCTGAGAGAGAAAAGCAAAGGAGCGCGCAGCCTGGATACCTTTGCCGCCGACTTCTTTGGACCGCCGGACGGAGTGGTCACGGTAAAGCCGTACACCTACGAGGACCTGGTTACCGCATTGAACCAGGTCGTACCCAATGACTGGAACAGTCTGCTGCAGGGCAATCTGCTGGCTACGCGTCCCACACCGGTTTCCCAGGGTTTGCTAGCGGCCGGCTGGACCGTCGTCTACACGGACGAGCCGAATCAGGCCGTTGTCGACGCGGAGATTACTTCCCAGCAAGCCGATCTTTCCACCTCGATCGGGCTGGTCATCGATCAGGACGGAACCATCCTCGATGTTGCTCCCGATTCCGCCGCAGGCCGTGCCGGGCTGGCTCCGGCATCGAAATTAATGGGAGTTAACCATCGCGTCTACTCGGCTGACTTACTCCGCCAAGCCATTGTGAATGCTGAAACTACGTCCCAAGCCATTGAACTTCTTACTCTGACGGATGGCTTTTATGCTGAGGTTTCGGTGGATTATCACCAGGGCCTGCGCTCGCCCCACCTTACCCGAATCGCAGGAAAACCTGACCTTCTGACGACCATTCTCGAACCGCGGAGAAACCGGTAGCACGGATGCTAGAATCGCTGGAGTCTTGATCCTTCCGCTGGCTGGACTGGGGATAAAGAGGCATGGTCGATTCACCACGGGGTTCACGGGCGTCGAGACGTAAGACACCAACCATCTACGATGTAGCGCGCGAAGCACGAGTTTCCGTGTTCACCGTGTCGGCGGTCATCAACAACAAGAGCCATGTAGGCGCCCCGCTCAAGAAGCGCGTGGATGCCGCCATCCTCAAGCTGAATTACCGCCCAAACTCTCTCGCCCAAAGCCTGGCCAACGAGCGTACCCGTACGCTGGGTGTGATCGTTCCCGATATCTCCAACCCGTTTTTTCCCATGCTGGTGCGCGGCGCGGAAGATACGGCGCAGAAGCGCGGGTACAGTATCCTTCTTTGTAACAGTGACGGACTACTGGAAAAGGAAGAGCTTTACCTCGACTTACTGCTGGCCAAGCGAGTGGACGGCATTCTGCTTACCAAGTCGCCCGGCGAGCTCAGCCCGCAAACCCTCAGCCTGCTGTCGGGCATGAAAGTTCCCACTGTGCTCATGATGCGCACCTGTCCCAGCCTGACGAACGACGCGGTGATTACCGACGATCTCCAGGGCAGCTTTGAAGCGGTTTCGCATCTGGCCAGGATCGGCCATCAAACCATCGCCATGGTGGGCGGGCCGCTCAGCGTAAGCAACGGGAGAGCCCGGCTGCAGGGGTTTAAGAAGGCGCTCAAGGCCAGTGGCCTACGCTTCAACCCCAAGCTGGTGTATGAGGGAGACTACCGTATCGACTCCGGCCACCGGGCCGGTCTGTCTCTGTTACCGCATCGTCCCGACGCTGTATTCGTAGCAAATTTTCTGATGACCGTGGGTTTTTTGCAAGCAGCCCAGGAAATGGGCATGCGCTGTCCCGAGGATTTCGGACTCGTCACCCTGGATGACTACCCCTGGCTCCGCTTGTTCGACCCGCCGCTCACGGCGATGGAACTGCCCAAGTATGAAGTGGGCTGCCTGGCGACCGAACTTCTGCTCGACCGGATCGAGGGCAAGAACACACCTGCCGTCACCCACAGGATTGCCCCCCATCTCTGTGTACGGGAGTCGTGTGGCTTTGCATTGCGGAACGGCTCGAGCAGCGTCAATGTCGCCCCGGGGCTTCCAGCCCTGGTGAGCAGAACGCGGCGCAAGTCGCATTGACGGCGGAAAGAAGCAGCAGGTCCGGGGTCACCGTCAACTCTGCTGACTCTATGGGCGGATTGAGGTCACAGGTTCGCGTATCCGACATCTCGCGCAATAAACGAGCCGAGCATATGCGGCGCACCCACTGATCTGCCGTCGGCCAGGGACTGATCCCTTCAATCATGCACTAGCGGCAAGCGCGAATCGGTCTCCTTCCAGGTGGAACGCAGCCAGACATGCTCCGGGTCTTCTGTCACCGTCATGGTGCGCGCAGTTCCAGCCAGGAAGTTGAGGTAGTAAGTATCGTACCCGGGGCCGGCAACCACCGGGTGGTAGCCATCCCTGACCAGCACCACGTCGCCATCGCGCACCTTTAACAGCGACTCCCGCGATTGGTCGGAACGATATAGGTTTTGCAGCGCAAACCCGCGCCCATCCCTCATCCGATAGTAGTAAATCTCATCCAGATCGACTTCGACCGGCGGTTGATGGACATCGTGCTTGTGGGGAGGATAGCTCGACCAGTTACCACCCGGAGTATAGACCTCAAACGCCACCAGCTTGTCGGCCGGGAACGAGGGCGCGATCACTTCGACAATCTGACGAGAAGCATTCTCTCCTCCACGCAAGCCGCTCGCGACATCTTCTGGCGTAACCAGCCTGGGCTCGAGCTTCGCCCTGGAAGGCACGCGGCACTGGGCTATTTCGCAAACCGTTTCCGCCTTGATCGTGACCCGATGATCCACAGGCAGGTAGAGAGCATAAGGAAGGCCATCGAACACATTCTTCCTCGCCCCAATCGATTCCTCACCCGCACCCCAATTGGCGATACACCGTCCGCCCAACCATACGAGAACCATTTCCTCGGTCCCGGAGCGCAGCTCCAACCCCTGGCCCGGCAACACCCGGGTCACAACAAAACTCATCCATTCCCAGCCGGCTTGCTCGCGGGTGAAGCCTACCATCTCTCCGGCCTGATCCGGAGGCAGATTTCGCCCGCGTACCACGCTTTCCTGTTGCATTCGGTGCTCCTGCTTCGCCGCCCGACTAACCGCTTAGGAGACAGTATAGCCTCCCGTACCCCCGAGGAATTCTGCTCCACCCGCCGGAAATGGTTTAGATTGAACTCTCGACCCCTACTTCATGCCCACTGCCCACCTGCCCAAGAAGTTCGGCCTGCTCAATGCAATCTCCATCAACATGTCCAACATGGTGGGCACCGGACCATTCATCACCGTGCCGGCAATTCTTGCCACCATGGGGGGACCGCAAGCCCTGCTGTGCTGGTTCGTGGGAGCGGTGATCGCCATTGCGGATGGCTTGGTGTTTGCCGAGTTAGGCACCACCTTCCCCAGCTCGGGTGGCTCCTATACCTATCTCCGCGAGTGTTTTGGGCGAGAAGGACTGGGGCGATTGATGGCGTGGCTCTTCGTCTGGCAGTTCCTTTTCAGCGGAACCCTGGAGATTGCCACCGGCACTGTGGGCATGGCGCTCTATACCGGTTTCGTGTTCAAGGGATTGGTCACGCATCCGTGGGCTATGCGCCTGCTGGCCGCCAGCTTCGCCGTGGCTGCGATGATCCTGCTCTATCGCAAGATTGGCGATATCGCCCGCATCATGCTGGTGCTTTGGACCGGTCTGCTGTTGACCAGCATCTGGGTCGTCATTGAAGGCCTGGTGCACTTGAATACGCGGATGCTCTTCGACTTCCCGCCGGGAGCCTTTCACCTGAACCTGGCGTTTCTGCTGGGGCTGGGCAATGGCAGCATGCTGGTGATGTATCAACTTCCTCGGCTACTACAACATCTGCCACCTGGGAGACGAGGTTCGCGACCCCGGACGGGTGATACCCCGGGCCATCATGGGATCGATCTTTCTGGTTCTGCTGCTGGATCTGGGAATTTCCGTCGCGTTCACCGGGGTCTTGCCGTGGCGGGAGATGATCGTGCCCGGCACCCTGATCTATGACGCTGTCGGTTCGGTGTTCATGCAACGGGTGGCCGGCTTCTGGGCCTCGCAGTGGTTGACCGTCATGGTCCTGGTAACGGCCTTTGCCTCAGTCTACTCCCTGATGCTGGGCTATTCGCGCATCCCCTACGCGGCCGCGCTCGACGGCACATTCTTCCGCTACTTCGGCAAGGTACACCCGCGTAAAGACTTTCCTCACCGGTCTTTGCTGCTGGTCGGTATCGTGTCTGCCATCGCCAGCCTGTTCGATCTAGTGCAGATCATCACCGCCCTGATCCTGGCCCGCATTCTGATCATGTTCGTCGGCCAGATTATCGGCCTGCTGCTGCTGAGAAAACGCCACCCGGAGGCGCCGCGTCCGTTTCGCATGTGGCTGTATCCGTTGCCCGCATTGTTCGCCATGACCTGCTGGCTCTATATCTTTCTGGTGCAAGCCTTCGAGCCCCAAGGCTGGCGGTACATGCTCTACGTTCTGGCGGTCTTCGTCAGCGGCGCCGGTCTGTTCCTGCTCCTGGCCCGTCGGCAACGATACTGGCCTTTTGCGTCCTAGTTGATAACCCGTCCAGGTATGCGTTCGCCCTTAAGGTAGTATTTTCTGCCGTAAATTCGCATGACAAGATCGTCTCCAATATGCGAGTCAACATTCGAGCCCGTTTGCCCCAGCAGCACGCCAGTGATTTTCGCACCCTGCCCTTGGCCGTCACCATCGAGAATTCACGCGGCCTCAAAGCCAACTATCAGCACGCGACCACGGCCGCGGAACTGCTGCACCTGCTGGACAAGCGAACAGACCTCAACGCCGCAGTGCTGGACCGGTTTCGGGAAGAACTGAAGTTCACCCATAGCGCCAAACTCAGCGACATCGAAATGAGCGACGACGTTCTGGAGCAAATCGGCTTCTTTATCTAGTTCCACTGTCCCCTTGCTTTCGCTGCCAGGGTTCTCAGTTCTTCTCGCCGTCAGGCCTGTCCCTGGCGGCGAGACTCGTTTCAGGGCATTTCTCCGGTTGCTATATCCTTTCCCGTGGACGGAAACGGGACAACAGGATGACTAGCACAATTACTGCACGGCGGCTCTTGCGCGGAAATGAGATCGTAGAGTATCCGCTGATCACCGTCGACGACGGACACATTACTTCCATCCTCAGCCGCGAGAGTGGCAATGCGGGCGATTCCTATCCCCAAGCCACACTGGTTCCGGCTTATCTCAACATTCATGTCCACGGCGCCGTGGGCCACGACGTGATGGAAGGCACTCCCCACGCGCTCGATAAGATTGGAGCTGCTCTTGCTGGGCACGGGGTGGGAGGCTATTACCCCACGACCGTCACCTCATCCACCGAGGAAACCTTGCGCGCGCTGGACATGATTGCCGCGGTGATCGAACGAGAACCGGCAGCTGATGCCGCGGTGCCGCTGGGCATTCATCTCGAAGGACCGTTTCTCTCTGTGGCCAAGCGCGGCGTCCACACGGCAGCCTTGCTGGTGCAGCCATCGATATCGCTCTTCGATCGTTTCTGGCAAGCCGCTCGGGGGCATATCCGCATCCTGACCATCGCCCCCGAGCTAGCCACGGCGCTGGAGTTGATCGAGCACGCAAGTGGCCTGGGCGTGGTATGCAGCCTGGGTCATAGCGACGCCACGCTGGTCCAAGCCGAGGCCGGCTTCCGCGCCGGCGCGCGGAGCGCCACCCACACTTTCAACGCCATGCGCAGCCTGGACCACCGCGATCCCGGCATAGCAGCCTACGTTCTGGATCAGAACGCGCTTTTTGCGGAAATTATCTGCGACGGCATCCACGTCGATCCCGCCATGATTCGGCTGTTCTTCAAGGCCAAGGGAGCGGAGAAAACGATTTTGATCACCGATGGCATGTCCGCCACGGACATGCCCGACGGGCGATACAAGCTGGGCGATCTGGACGTGGAGGTGGCCAATGGACGGTGTTCTTCAGCCGGATCGCCCGGAGTGCTGGCGGGCAGCGTATTGACCATGGATAAGGCGGTTCGTAACTTCTCTTTGTTTACCGGCGCGAGTCTTACTGTCAGCGCACAATTGGCGGCACGCAATCCCGCTACGTTGATGGGCCTTGACCAGCACTGGGGTTCGCTTGAAGTGGGGCGTGAAGCTGATTTTGTCGCCCTGTCGCCGGACGGTCGAATCCTGCAGTCTTTCCGTGCCGGGCGACCTCTCCTGGGCTAAAGCCCAGTCATTCCTGTTCCCAACCCAGCGCTTCCGCGACCTGGCTGGCGAGGCGCAGAGGATCAAACGGTTTGGGCAAAATGGCGGCAACGGGCAGGTGCGAAAGAGAGCCATCGTGAACCGCTTGCACCTTGGCCGTCAGTAGCACAATAGGGATGTGGCTGGTGGCGCGGGCGGTCCTGAGTTTAGCCAGCATGGCGGGTCCGTCCATCGCCGGCATCATGACATCGAGCAGGATGGCGTCCGGTTGATTTTTCGTCGCGCTTTCAATTGCCTGCGCTCCGCAATAGGCTTCGACCACGTCCCACCCAGCCATGGTTTGCAGGCTGCGAGCCGCGGCGTCTCGCGCTACGTCATCGTCATCCACAACCAGAATGCGCCTTTTCACAGTCACTCTCCGGGTACGTGGGGCCAATCACAAGGTACCCCAAGCCCCACCAATAAGAGCTTCCACTTTCAGGCAATTACTACCCGCAATCCCGGGATGTTGTTTATTTTCTATAGCTTACTGTAACCTAGGCGGACCCATTTTCAGCGGCCTGACTCCCCCGTCCTCATCTTCATCTTCCTCGTCGTCTTCATCCTCGTCTTCGTCGTCGTAATCTTCATCTAAATCGTCTTCGTCTTCATCCAGATCTTCGAGATCCTCATCGTCCTCATCGTCCTCGTCTTCTTCCTCATCCAGGTCGTCCAGAGATTTGAGCAGCTCAAGTGTCGTAAGCTGGCGCTGTTCGTCCATGGCGGCGAGGTAGCTGGCATAGCCTTCGGTGTGGGGGGGCGGTATAACGGACATTCGCACGATTTCTCTTCTCCTATGCCTTTGAATGTACATGGCGCATGGTTGCGCCCGAGTTTTCTGCACGTTTGGATGCCTATGAAAGACTATCGTCGCGGTCACAACGGTAAGAATTTCCGCGTCCAGCATGTGGTAATTTTCTTAACATCAGCCCGGTGATCCCGGCAAGTAACCAACCCCGGAGCTATCGCCTTATGGCCGAGCCAATTCCAGCCACTGCTTTGTTGCTTATCGACGAAACCCGCCAGGAAGAAATCAACGTTACGCATACGCCGTTCACCATCGGGCGGCTGCAGGACCGCGACCTGGTACTGGCGCACGCCTTCATCTCCCGCGACCACGCCGCCATCCTCTATGAAAAAGGTCAGTTCCACGTGGTGGACAAGGGTAGCCGTCACGGAACCTTCCTCAACGCACAGCCCCTGGTTGAGCGCCAGCCTCTCAAACCGGGTGATGAAATCCGTCTCGGTTCGCTGAACGGCCCATCGCTTCGTTTTGGCCCGGCAAAGGAAAGTACCTCGACCATTCACAAACTGCTGGACGAGCTGCATGCGATTTCGACCCCCACCTCGGACCTGGAGAAACTGAGCTGGTTCCTGAGTGCAGCCCAACGGTTGAATACCCTGGGGGCGGTCAACGAGATCCTGGCGACGCTTGTGGAAGCGACCCTGGAGTTGACCCAGGTGGAGCGGGGCTATGTATTCCTCAGGGACGAGAAGGGGAAGCTCACCCTCGCTGCAGGGCGAAGTCTTAAGGGCGATCGCCTGGAAGACGATTCGACCATCTCCCATAGCGCCATTGCCCAGGCCTGCAAAGCCTCCAAGTTCATTGTTACCGACACCTTGTCGGCCGAGGCCAATTCGCGGACGGAAAGCATGGTGCAGCAGAGTATCCGCATGGTGTACTGCATTCCGCTGCGCAAACGCGCCGCCGGCGCCGATTTGCATGAAAAAGATATCCTCGGCGTTCTCTACCTGGATAGCCGGCTGCAAGCCGGCAAACTGAGCCAGGTGGACAATGATCTTTTGGAGACGATCTCGACCGAAGCCGCCGCGTTGGTGGAAAACGCCTTTCTTGCGCAGTCGGAAGAATCGGCGCGCCGCTACCGCGAAGAGCTGAACATCGCGGCCGCAATCCAGCAGGGGCTGATGGAGTTCGCCATCCCCAACCTGCCCTACGCCAAGGTGCATGCTCGCAGCGTTGCCTGCAAAGAGGTCGGGGGTGACTTTTACGACGTAATTGCTACTCCGAACGGCCTGTACATCGTGATTGCCGACATCTCCGGCAAAGGGGTTTCGGCGGCCATTCTGGCTTCTACGCTGCAGGGTTTGCTATACGGGTTGCTGCTGGCGGGTCAGCCGCTGGCGCAGATCGCGGAGGTGGCCAATCGCTACATTTGCGAAAAGAATGTGCAGAAATACGCCACCATGATCCTGGTCAAGCTCGGACCGGAGGGCACCTTTGAATATGTCAATTGCGGACATGTACAGCCATTACTGGCCAACAGCGCAGGCGTCAAACGGCTGGAGAATGCCAACATGGTGGTGGGACTGATCGAAGAGGCTACTTTCACTTCTGAGCGCTTACAGCTAAACGCCGGCGATCGGATTGTCCTGGCCACGGATGGCGTTACCGAGGCGGAAAGCACCAGCGGCGAGTTTTTTGGGGAGGACCGGCTGGAAGCCGCGCTCGCAGGGTCAACCATCGAGGGCGTGCTGAGCAAGGTCGAGAACTTCATGAACGGTGCTCCGCCCAACGATGACTTCACGATGCTCGAAGTCCTTTATAGTGCCTGAGCGCACACTGCGCGGCCCGGTAGCCGCACATGCCGTGGACCCCACCGCCCGGGGGAGTGGAGGACGAGCACAGGTAAACCCCCCGGAGTGGGGTGGCATACTGCCGCCAGGTCGGCCGCAGGAAAAATTGTGAGCCCGCAAACGAACCGCCGTTGATATCCCCTCCCACCAGGTTTGCATTCCACGCCTGCATTGCCTGGGTGCCAAAAACTGCCCTGCCCAGGATGCACTCGCGAAAACCGGGGGCGAAACGTTCCACCTGGGATTCGATGGCGTCCAGGGCCGATCCCGCCCAATCATTGGGTACGTGGCAATAAGCCCACGCTACGTGTTTGCCTGCGGGTGCCCGGCTGGAGTCAAAAAGCGTCGGCTGGGATAGCAGGACAAAGGGGCGGTCGCTCATTGCCCCGCTCCCCGGCGCGCGTTCCGAAACCGCAATCTCATCGAAGTTCCCGCCCAGGTGGACAGTGCCCGCGCGGAGGCACTCGCTTGCGCGCCATGGAATCGGCTGGCTCAGCGCCCAGTCCACTTTAAAAACGCCGGGGCCGTAGCGGTAGCGTTGGAGTTGACGGCGGAAAGACGGTGGAATTTGCTCACCGCCTAGTGTGACCAACTGCCTGGGAGTCACGTCGAGTAGAACCGGATCCCGAAGATCCCGCAGCGAGAGAACGGGGGTGTTGGTGGTGACCGTGCCCCCGGCTTTTCGGAGGCAGGTCACGAGTGCATTCGCGATTGACTGTGCCCCTCCTTGCGGAATAGGCCAGCCCACAGCGTGGCCGGCAATCCCCAATACCAGCCCGAAGGCGGCGGAGAGGGGCGACTCCAGGGGGAGAAAGGAGTGCGCGGCCAGTCCGGCGAAGAGTGCGCGAGCACGGGTTCCCTTGAAGTGGCTGTCGGCGACAGCACGCGCCGAGCGCAGGCCGAGCACGCCGAAACGAGCCATGGCGATCGGATGCCGGGGCCACCCAATGGCCTTGAGCAGGTCGTGGCGAAGGCCGTCCCAATTGGCCAGCAGCGGGTTGAAGAGGCGGCGGTATGCCGCTCCGTCGGTCCCTAATTGGGTGGCTGTGTCCTGGATATCCCGTTCCAGCATGACGGCCGTCCCATCGTCCAGCGGATGCGCCAGCTCCGCAGAGGGGTAAATCCAGTGCAATCCAGCTTCGGCCAGGGGAAGGGTTGAGAAGAAAGGCGACGCCACGGCCATAGGGTGAACCGCGGAACCCAGGTCATGCATGAAACCCGGCAACGTGAGCTGGGCAGATCTTGCGGCGCCACCCGCGACGGAAGCTGCCTCCCGCACGTCTACAGCGAAACCGGCCTTGGCCAGGACAATGGCGGCAGCCAAACCGTTGGGACCTGCTCCGACGATAGTGGCTGTGGAAAGCACAATGAGAAACCAATCATAAGGGTGGTGAATCTCAAGGGATATGGAAACGTGCTGACGCAATCTGCAGGGACTTTTGCGCTGGGTGGAGACCTCACGGTCAACCGGCTTGGATATGGCGCTATGCGCATCACCGGCCCCGGCATCTGGGGCGAGCCGAAGGACCGCGATGAAGCGCGTAAGGTATTGCAGCGCGCGGTTGAACTCGGTGTCAACTTCATCGACACCGCAGACTCCTACGGCCCTGAGGTGAGCGAAAACATCATCGCTGAAGCACTTTACCCCTATCCGAAGGATTTGGTGATTGCAACCAAAGGTGGCTTCGCGCGGTCCGGTCCTAACAAGTGGGAGGCCGTGGGTCGGCCGGAATACCTGAGGCAGTGCGTCGAAATGAGCCTGCGCCGCCTGAAGGTGGAGCGGATCGAGCTCTACCAGCTGCATCGGATTGACCCTAAGGTGCCGGTGGAAGAGAGCCTCGGCGCACTCAAGGATTTTCAGAAAGCGGGCAAGATCCGGCACATCGGGTTGTCGGAGGTTTCACCGGAGGAGATTGATCGGGCCAGCAAGACGCTGAAGATTGTCAGCGTGCAGAACCAATACAACCTGAGCGATCGCCGGCATGAGAAGGCGGTCAAATACTGTGAGCAGCACAACCTTGCTTTCATTCCCTGGTTTCCTGTCGCGTCGGGAAAATTGGCGCAACCCGGCGGCCCGCTGGACCAGGTTGCCAAGCAACATCACGCCACCGTGGCTCAGCTTTCGTTGGCGTGGCTGCTCCATCACTCGCCCGTGATGCTGCCTATACCGGGAACGTCTTCGGTGAAGCACCTGGAAGAGAATATTGCCGCGGCCAAAGTGCACCTTTCGCCGGAGGAATGGAAGGCAATCGAAAACGTCGCCGAAAAGGTCAAGGGCTAGCTAGCATCCTGGAACGCCATCCTTTGCGATTTTTCGCGAAGGGTGAGCCACCCTCCGAAAAGACCGCAGAAAGTCGCTCTCGGGCAAGTCCGGGCTAAACAGTCTGCGTGAGTCCCGAAGGGACGGCTGAAAGTAGCCCAGGACGCAGTCCCATAAGCGTTAACCTACTTGGGATGCTTTTCGTCAAAGCTCCCACAAAAACGTCATCCTGAGAGGTTGTGACTTTATTGATTTTTTCGCATTTTCGAGGTACCTAAGCCATTTGTTTTCAGCATCGGATTTTGCACGAAACCAATAAAGTCACAGACTCTGAGCGAAGCGCCTCACAGATTTATCGGGTGACGCAGCGCTTGGTGGCGCGGAGTCGAAGGACCCCGAGGGTGCTTATCTTACCCATGCTGCTCGGAGTTTTTCGACCACCGATGCCCGAGAACAGGATCTTGCTGCGGTACGCACTTGATGGTCACGGATACATCTCTTCATGCACTGTTTTTCCCGGAGCGATGGCTGTGCGCATGTCTTGGTAACCTTCAAAGTAGAGCAGGCGCTTGCAGCCGTAGGCCGCAGTGAAACCTTCCAACTTGCCCCTCCTTATGTTGCATGACGCGCAGATACAGGTTGCTGGTGACGCCAAGGTAAAGCGTGCCTGTGTGGCTGCCGAGAAGGTAGATGGAGCCGCCGGGGCATAGCAAGATGCCAGCAGTTCTTGTTCTCGGCCCCAGGGAAAGACCGTGGGTCGGCCAGGAGCGGGCCTCGGTGGTTGAAAAGCTCCGAGCTGCATGGGTAAGATAAGCACCGTCGGGGTCCTTCGACTCCGCGCCACCAAGCGCTGCGTCACCCGATAAATCTGTGAGGCGCTTCGCTCAGGATGACGTTTTTGTGGGAGTTTTGACGAAAAGCATCCCAAGTAGGTTAACGCTTATGGGACTGCGTCCTGGGCTACTTTCAGCCGTCCCTTCGGGACTCACGCAGACTTTCCGCAGCCTGTTTAGCCCGGGCTTACCCGAGATTCAAAGCTCACCGCGTTGAGGCCACACGCAGCAGCGTCTGGGTGATGCGCACAGCAGCGCGCAATGAGCCTGTGAGCGAACCTGCAACCTTGCTTACGCCGCCAGCGCGTTTGCGACAGCTCACCGGAACTTCGCGGATGCGTAGACCACATTGCGCCGCACGCATCTGCATTTCCAGATTCCAGCCGTAGGTTTCTTCGCGCATATGCAAACGGCCGAGGGCTTCGCGCCTGATGGCGCGGAACGGTCCCATGTCGGTGTAGGAAACGCGGTAAAGCAAGCGCAGTAGAACGCCCGCCAACCATCCGGCAAACATCTGCGAGATTTGCATGCTGCCCGGTTCGCGCGTGCCGCGCATGCGGGATCCGATCACGAAATCACAGCACCCAGCCAGGATCGGCTGCAGCAATTGCCCCATTTCACCCGGTACATCGCTGCCATCGCCGTCCATAAAAACCAGGATGTCTCCATCCGCAGCTGCTGCCCCGGCGGCGCAGGCACGCCCATAGCCGCGCTGCGGGGCAGCAACCACCTTTGCGCCGGCGGCCAACGCCTCGGCAGCCGTCGCATCGGTGCTGCCGTTGTCCACCACAATGCACTCGCGGATCAGGCTCCACGGCATTTCCCGGACCACTGCGGCGATGTTCTCGGCTTCGTTCAACGCGGGAATCACAACCGAAACTCCTGCCAAATCAAAGGCTCCAGCGCAAGCCGCAATTGGAACAGGCCGGTGGCGGTTGTGGACTCAACAGCGCGCGCCGGAACTCCTGGTATTTTTCACCGTTCCAGATTTCGCGCATGGTCTGCTGGGTTGCGTTGCCCAAGGTGAAGCTGTCATAGCCGCGCATCGAGAATGGAGCAATGCAACAGGGAAGCGCCTGTCCGTTGGCCGTGATGTACATCAGGCTCCAGGGCCGGCGGCACAGCGACCACGGGCTGTCGTCCTTGCGCTTCTTGATGCTCACTTGAGGCTCGGTAGCACCCGACGCGCTGAAGAGTACGCCCAGCTCTCGAGCGACAGCTTCGGCTCGTTGCAGGATCTCTTCCTCCTGCCCGGAGGTGTGCTCGAACAACGCCGATTCAGGGCGTGCCAGTCCCTGTCCCTCGGGGAGATAAACCAACCGCTGCAGATAGACCTCCATCACACCCAGCCGATGGGCCAGCCGGATAAAGGCCTCCAGTTGCGCCAACGTCTCCCGCAAGCCGGTGAGCCACAGGGAAACACGCGGCAGTTGCGTATTGTTCGCGCGCTGCATGGCAATGAAGTTGCCCACGTTGGTCACGATACGGTCGAACATGTCTTTGCCTCGCACCATCTGGAAGACAGACGACTCCGCCGCATCGAGCGAAACCCTTAATTCATCGAGGCCGGCGTCGATCAGCGCCTGCCCATTGCTTTTCGTCAACAACGTGCCGTTGGTGTTGAAAAGTACATAAACTCCGCGGTCCTTTAAATAACGGATCATGCGCGGCAGATCCTTCACCAACATCGGCTCGCCCACCCCGTGCAAAACCACGCGGGCAATCTTCGGGTACTGGTTGATGATGCTGGTAAACAATTCCCACGACATATCCTTCTCAGGCTCCAGCTCTTCAAAGGTGCGCGGGCAGGTGGTACACAACAGGTTGCAGCGATTGGTGGTCTCCAGGTAGAGGCAGACCGGATCCGCTTCCATGATGACCGAGAGCTGGTCTTCCGGCTTCTCAAAGTAACGCCGCATATCCTGCTGCGGTAGTACAGAAAGACTCTCGCTCATGAGTTCCTCGCATATACTGCAAACGCTTTAGGGGCCGCAGATCTCGCTTCCAACCGGCGAACGCCCATACACCACAACGCCAGCAGGGCGCTCGTGGCATATAACCATTCAAACATGTAGTACATGGCCGGCCCAGGATTGGCAAGCTGGGTGGTGTAGAGGTAAAAGCAGGCGGTAGAGAAATAGAGCATGGGCACATAAGGGATCACGCTCACGAACGGCAACAACCACAGGTAGTACCACGGGTAATGGGAGGAAAACAGCAACATCAGGGCGGTCGCGATGACGAACCCGCAGCGAATCGCAGCCAATTCGCCGGCCTCGCTCGTCAACCAGGCCCAAAGGGCTAACCCCAACAGCAGCAATGCGGCAAAGGCATAGAACGCGCTGGTGGGGAGCGACTCCCAATGCAGGCCATGCCGGGCCAGAGTAAGCAGGAAGTAACGGCTCCCGGATTCCAGCCCCTCCTCTTTGGCATACTCCGGCAGAAAACCAAGCACGTGCGCGCCTACGCTCGAGTAGCATGCATACCCGGCGGCGATGATGCCGGCCACTAGGGCAGGCATCCGCCAATCGCGCCAGCTACTCCGCCGGTAGAGCGCGGGAAAAAGAACGATGGGGTATAGCTTAATCAGGGTTGCGGCAGCCAGGGCCACTCCGGTCGCCACCGGCTTGTGGCGGACGTAGAAAAGCAGCGCCAGAGCGATGAACGGGAGTGCTGCGCCATCGACGTGTCCGCTGCTGGCCACCTCCCAAAGGACCAGGGGATGCCAGGCATAGATCAACACCTGTTCGCGGGGCAGGCCGACCGCCGCCAGCAGCTTGACCAGGATCCAGATGGTCAGCGCCTCCAGCGCGACCATGCCCGCCTTCATCCACAGCACCGACGACCCGATCCTGGTGATCAGCAGGAAAAGCATCTGGGCTCCCGGCGGATAAATGGTGTGGGCGTAGGTTCGGCGATTGATGTGGGGGTAGATATCCGTATCGCGCAGGAACGCCAGATGAGAATCAGCCGGAATGTAGCGGAATGGATTGATGCCGGCAGCCTGGACTTTTCCGTCCCACACGTAGCGGAAGATGTCGGTAGAAAGGAAGGGCGGAGAAAAAAGACAGACCAGCCTGCAGCCCACGGCACACACGACGATGATCGCCAGGGTCCAGCGGTTCGCCGGCCGGTTGAGCACTACCCAAACCGCTACCAGGTAGCCCAACGCCTGGTACATCGCGACCAGTCCGAAACCAATGACGAAATGATGAATCTCGCTCACCCCCTGGCGGCTGAGAGCCAGCAGCCAGAGTCCCAGCAACGCAATTGCTGCGTTGGTCACCCATTCCGGGAGCCCACCGCCGGGTCAGCATGAGCTGCCCGCAGTACATGCCGCCCGCAGGCTCTGGAGATAGGCCCGGGTGTGCTTCGCATCGTACGCAGCGGCATTGAGAGCAGCCAGTTCTCGCTGCAACCGCTCGAGAGTGGTGGCGTCATCCACGTCGTACCACGTGGGCAGCAGCTCGGCTTGCAGGCCGATTTCCCTGGCCCGCTGCAGCGTTTGCTCAAAGACGCGTTCCGTGCTCCAGTCGATGTGCTGAAACAGCCGGTGATGCAGGCGCTTGATGCCAATCAGGTAGTAACCCCCGTCCTCGCAGCCGCCCAGCACCATTCGATCTCCCGCGCGGGACAGCCTCTCGACCGCCTGCAACAACGCGTCCTGCGGCATGGTAGGGCTATCGGAATCAATCAGGCACACGGCGCTGAATCCACAGACAAACAAATCCTCGCAGGCATAGAGAAGGCGCTCTCCGAAGCCGTCCCCTCGCTGCCCCAGAAGCCAGAAGCAGGGCGGCAGCAGGCCCTCGAACGCCGCCTCATCCCCGACCGGCGTATAGGCCACCACGCCGGCGCTGTTGCTGGCTTCAGTTACCTGCTGGATGTTTTCCGTGGTATCCCGGATAAAGCAGATGTTGAGCGCCGACGCCTGATCAGGAGTGAGCGGAGGAGAAAGCCGGGTCTTCACCTTGCCCGGGCGCGGCGCCTTGGCCATTACGGCCAGAGCGCAGCAGTCTACGCCAACCCCTGCCGTCTCTCCGGGTTGAAGTACCTTGTAGGGCAAATCTCAGCAGCTCCGGTCGCACACCGCGTACTGATACCAGTTATCCTGCCACAGGCTGACCGTGCTCCAGGGCTGGGAGGCAATCAGGGACTGGAATTCGTGCTGTTTCAGGACCGCTGCGCGCCCGGATTCATGGAACCGGGTGCTCCAGTCCCCCATCATGCGCGCGAACAACCACATGCAGGAGAGGGGAAGATTGGCGCGCAAGGCCGACGTGGGCTCAGCGATGAAGCAACGGCCGCCGGGGCGGAGAGAGGAGAATATTTCTCGCAGCGCTTGCCGGCGATCTCCCACCACCATCAGCAGGCGGGAGGCGACGATTGCATCCACCGGGCCGAAGGATTCGGAGAGAGCCAGCACATTGGCTTTGACAAAGTGACAGTTCTTCAAGCGGCGGAGGTCCGCCCTGTTCTTGGCGCGGGAGAGCAATCGCTCGGAAAGGTCGACCCCTGTAATGCGAATCTCAGGGTAGCGCTGCGCCAGGCTGCAGGCATAGAAGCCGGGGCCACAGGCTATTTCCAGAAGGTGGGTTTCGGGCCCGGGCTGGGCGCCAGGCCAAAGGGCGTCAGAGATGGCTGCGGTGTGATCACGAAACAGATGTTCACGACAAAATGCGTAAAACCATGAACATCGTTCGAACAGACTTTCCGGATCACCCCGAAGGGGACCGGAATATTTTGCTCCCAAATTCTCTAGAGCAGTTTCGCAATTACGGTGGTCTGATAAAGATCGTGAGGAGTGGTTTTCCTTGAGAGAAAACCACGACAAGGCCTGTCGTTTCGGTCTACACCAATTGCGAAACTGCTCTATTGCCATCGTTTGAGTCCGGTTCTCTCGAACTTCGTCTCTGTGGCGCCGGTTTATGTTGAGCCCCACCCGCATCATACCCTGAGGCGTACTCAGGGACGCTTCTGGAACTGTTCTGACTGTTTTGATGCCGTGGAAGTTACGTCAAGAGCAGTTTCGCAATTACTCTGGACTGAAAAAGATCGCGAGGTGTGGTTTTCCTTGGGAGAAAACCACGAAAAGGCCTGTGGCTTCGGTCTACGCCCATTGCGAAACTGCTTATTCCTGCAGGTACCAAGGAATATTTAAGACCACGATGCTCTGATTACCCTTGACCAGCAGCATCAGCTTGAGCAGCTGGGCCCGCTGGTTGTGCATCAGGTTTTCCCACCAGCGTTTCACCACCAACTCCGGCACCAGCACCGCAATGGTGCGGCCCGCGTGCTCCTGCTCCATCTTCAGCACATACTCTACCAGTGGCAGGATGATGACCCGGTAGGGAGACTGCAAAGTGACGAGTTCGGGCACGGGTAATCCAGCCGACTGGACGGGCGCGACTACGTTGCGCTGCCAAACCGCCTCCAGCGCCTCGTTGTGTTCTCCGCAGTCGATATGCACCGCGCGCACGTCGTGGGAGAGAGCCAGCGCAAAGCACATCCCCTTTTCTGTAATCTTGCTCCAGCGGTCGAGCGGAACGATCACGAACGGAGGCCGGACGTCAGCCGTATCCAGCGGCGTATCGTCGGCAGTCTGCGAATCGACCCGGGCATAGTGTCTCTTGACCATGCTCATTAGCAGAATCATCAGTGGGACCAGCAGCGCCGTAACCCACGCGCCGGCGACAAACTTGGCCACCAGCACCACCAGCAAGGTCAAACCGGTGGCGGTAGCGCCCACTCCATTCACCGTCATCTTCCACTGCCAGCCGGGTCCCCCTTTACGCTTCCAGTGCATCACCATTCCGGCCTGGGAAAGCGTAAAGGCCAGGAAAGCTCCAACGGCGTAAAGAGGAATTAGCCGGTCTGTTACCCCGCGAAAAAGAATCAGCAACCCGGCAGTGAGAAAGACCAGCCCGTAGACGCCGGCGGAGTACAGCAGACGCCGGCCGCGCAGGGCGAAGAGGTGGGGCAGATAGTCATTGAGGGCCACCGCCCGCGTGAGCCGGGGAAAATCTGCAAAGGCGGTGTTTGCCGAGAGCGAAAGCACCAGCAGGATGGAGGCAATGGTCACGTAGTAGAAAATTCCCCGTCCTGCAACGGCGGTAGTCAGTTGCGACAGCACGCTCTGGTAGCTGGATCCTTCGGGGTCGGTGGCGCCGATGCCGTAGGCCTGGCACATAAACGCAATGCCCAGCAACAGCACGATGAGCAGGGCGATGATGACGGTTAGGGTCCGCTTGGCATTTACGGTGGTGGGGTCGCGAAAGGCCATCACACCATTGCTTACGGCTTCCACGCCGGTCATGGCGGTGCAGCCGCTGGCGAAGACCTTGGCCAGCAGCCAAAGTGTCAGGGTCGCGGTAGCGGGAGGCAACTGGGGCACGGCCATAACCGGTACCGGGTGGCCGCCGGTCGCGACGAAGTGAAAGATTCCGAGAAGAATCACGATCAGCAGACAGCCGACAAACAGATAGGTTGGGACCAGGAAGGCCACGCCGGTGTCGCGCACGCCGCGCATATTCACGAAACTGAGCAGGAAGAGAATCAGCAGGCACAAGACCGAGCGTATGCGGCTGCAGGCTGGGCAATGCGGAGACCAACGCCCCCACGCCTGCCGAGATGCCCACCGCCGCTGTCAGGACATAGTCGATCATCAGCGCGGCCGCTGCCAGCAGCCCGACGTGGGGGCCCAGGTTCTCCGACGCCACGGTGTAGGAGCCGCCGCCGCGAGGATATGCCTCGATGGTCTGACGATAGGAGAAATAGACGATGATCAGCAGCACCACGATGGCGCCCACCACCGGGAGGATGTAGTGGACACCCAGCACGCCAAGCGGGATCAGCAGGGTGAGGGCAGCTTCCGGACCGTACGCCGCCGAGCTTAGTGCGTCCAAGCCAAAAATGGGGATCCCGGCAGACGGTCCGACCTGCTCCCCATGTTCCTCCCAATTGGCGAGGGGACGGCCCATCAAAACGTCGAGTATTGGCATTGGAGTATTGTGCTCCACGAGCTCGCGACAACTATGTGAACAGGATCTTACTTGTCGACGGGAGGGGTGGTTCGGAACCGATTGGCTTTTTCGAACTCCTCGCGTAGTTCCGGGGTTTTAAGGTTTTCGCGCAGGTGGGCTACCCGCTGCTCCATGGATAGCAGGGCATCGGCGATCGCTTCTTCGGTTGGTATGCGCAACGTCTCGCCACATGGAATAGGGGCTGGCTCCGAGGCGCGTCATTTCGCGCAGGGCTCGGCCGCCAATGGCTCGCAGGTCGGGCGCGTCGCCAAAGCGGTCTTCCAGCATGGCGCTCAGAGCGGTGGATAGAAACTGAGGCAGATGGCTAACCCAGGCACAAATCTCATCGTGTCTGGCGGCCTGGATGTCCATCGTGCGGCAACCAAAGCGCTCCACCCAAGCGCGCCATTCGGCGGCCAACGGATGCCCGGCAAACTCGGTAAACAGCCACACCGCATGGTTGAAGAGCTGTGCATCCGCGTGCGCGGCGCCGCTTACTTCTTTGCCTGCCATGGGGTGCCCGGGGAGAAAGCCGGCTTGGCCAGGGCCGCCAAACAGCGGCTGCGCGTGTTCGGAGATAGCCACTTTGACGCTGCCTACGTCGGTCACCAGTTGATGTGGCTGGAGCAACGGGGCGAGCTTCTCCATCCAGTCCTGGATGGAAAACACCGGCCCGCTCAGAAGCACGACGTCACTGCTCGCCGCGGCGCTGATTGGATCGACGGCGGCAACACCAATCGCCCCGCGGTCCAGCGCAATCTGCATCTGGGACGGGTTACGATCCCAGCCGATGATCTCGCCCGGAAACCGCGCGGCGCGCAGCGCCAGTCCGGCGGAAGCGCCGATGAGGCCCGTACCCACGATCGTGATGCGTTGGATGGTCATCGAGTCCAATCGCAGTTCAGACGCGGGCGGTCGAAGAACCCCTCAACCAAAACCGTGGGAGTCGTCGGCTCCCTATCCACCTACGGGGATCTCGGCTACACTTCGGCCCACTGCGGTGGCGATTATGCGCAATTGGTCCATCAGCTTTTCAAATTGCTCCGGAAACAGCGACTGTGCTCCGTCGGACAACGCCTTGTCCGGGTTGGGATGCACCTCGATCAGCAGCCCGTCACAGCCAGCCGCGACCGCGGCGCGCGCCATCGGCGCAACCTTGTCGCGCCGGCCGGTACCGTGCGAGGGATCAGCCAGCATGGGCAGATGAGAGAGCTTCTTGATCACCGGTATGGCGGAAATGTCCATGGTGTTGCGGGTGTACGTCTCAAAGGTGCGAATGCCTCGTTCGCAGAGCATCACTTCGTAATTGCCGCCCGCCAGGATGTACTCGGCCGAGAGCAGCAGCTCCTCGAGGGTAGCGGCAATGCCGCGCTTCAGCAGCACCGGCTTGCGTACCAGTCCAATCTCACGCAGCAGATTGAAGTTCTGCATATTGCGAGCGCCCACCTGCAAAACATCCACATACGGGAGCATCAGGTCGATCTGGGAGATCTCCATCACCTCGCTGATAGTCAGCAGGCCCGTTCGGTCGCCCACTTCCTTCAGCAGCTTGAGGCCTTCCAATCCGAGGCCCTGGAAAGAGTAGGGAGAGCTGCGGGGTTTGAACGCCCCCCCGCGGAGAAACGAGGCCCCGGCGGACTTAACCTGCTCCGCAACGGTAAAGATCTGCTCCCGCGATTCCACCGAGCAGGGGCCGGCCATGATCACAATCTCATCCCCGCCCACCGCGACTCCATTGGGAAACCGAACGATCGTTCCTTCCGGCCTGAAACCCCGGCCGGCCAACTTGTAGGGGGACGAGATGCGTACCACCTCGGCAACGCCGGGCAGCAATTCGAAGTCCTTGTGATCAAAATGCGAGGGCGTGCCCACACCGGCCAACACGGTCTGGATAGTTCCTGTGGTGCGGTGAACATTGAAGCCCACCTGAACCAGACGTTCGATCACCCCCTGGATGTCTTCTTCGGTCGCTCTCTCCTGCATGGCAACAATCATGGTTACTTTCCTGTCTCCCTTGCTTTGGACGCCAGCTCATCCTTCTGCAGCGCCCGCATCACATCAATGATGCGTTCGTAGATGTGGGTCAGTTCGATATCCGGTAGAGGTCCCTTATTTGCCGCGCGAACGTTCTCGAAAATCACGCGCTCACGGTTCGGCTCATACACCGGCAGCGAGGTGGAACGCTTCAACTTGCCAATCTCCTGCGCGGCTTGCGCCCGCGCGCTGATCAGCGCCACAATTTGACGATCCAGTTCATCAATCTTTTCTCGCCAGCCAGCAATATCCATGCACTTTCCTTGCTCTGTATGATGCGGTGCTCTAGTTCTGAACAGCCACCTGCCTGAGTCCCTGGAGGAAGCCTGCAATACTGGCGGGAGCCTGGCCGGGCTGAGCTTTCTCAATCAGGGAAACAATGGCGCTGCCAATCACGGCCGCATCGGCGAACTCACCCACGGCGGCTACGTGTTCGGCGGTGGAGATGCCGAACCCCACCGCGATCGGCAGCTGGGTAAAACGGCGCAAGCGCTCCACCAGGCGGCGGGCATCGGAGGCCAGGTTTTGCTGCGCCCCGGTTATGCCTACCCTGGAGATGGCGTAGACGAATCCCTCGGAGACGCCGGCAATCATCTTCAGCCGGTGATCGCTGCTGGTAGGGGCCGCCAGAAAAATTGGCTGCAGCCCGTGGTGGTGCAACTGGGTCAGATATTCCTCCGCCTCTTCGACGATCAGGTCGGTGATCAGTACCCCATCCACGCCGCAATTGGCCGCCCGGACACAAAAGCGCTCCAGCCCCAAGCGCAGCACCGGATTGAAGTAGGAGAAGATCACCAGGCCGGCGGAGGGTCTCAGGGCGCGCAATTCAGCGGCCAGGGCAAGCACGTCCTCAAGGCGTGTTCCCTGGGCCAGGGCGCGCTCGCTGGCCCGCTGGATCACCGGTCCATCGGCTAGAGGATCGCTGAACGGCACCCCCAGCTCAAGCACTTCCGCGCCGGCATCGATGGCCGCCAGGGCTACGTCACGGGTTGTCGCCAGATCAGGATCTCCGGCGGTGAGATAGATGACCAGGCCGGGCTTTCTGTTGAATTCAATCGCCATTTGCTTTTGTTTCCGAGGCCAGATGCAACTCGCGCACCATGATGCCCATATCCTTGTCGCCGCGGCCGGAGAGATTTACCACCAGTATGTCATCCGGGGCGAGCCTGGGGGCGAGACGGATGCATTCCGCAACCGCATGTGCGCTCTCGAGCGCGGGCACGATGCCTTCGGTCCGAGCCAGCCGCAGAGCTGCCTGCAGGGTTTCTTCATCGGAAGCGGAAACATACTCGGCCCGCCCTGAATCATGCAGGGCCGCATGCTCCGGCCCAACCGAAGCATAGTCCAGGCCGGCAGAGACGGAGTGAGTCAACGAGACCTGTCCGGCGTCATCCTGCAAGACATAGGAGTAGGTGCCCTGCAAGACCCCTGGGCTACCACCACTGAAACGCGCGGCGTGACTGCCCAGCTCCTTGCCCCGGCCGCCCGCTTCGATGCCAATCAGCCGGACACTCGGCTCTTCAATAAAGTCATAGAATGCGCCGATCGCATTGGAACCGCCGCCCACGCAGGCCAGCACCGCGGTCGGCAACCTGGACTCCTTCTCCAGAATCTGCTGCTTGATCTCCTGCCCGATCACGCGATGGAAGTCGCGCACCATGGTCGGGTAAGGATGGGCGCCCAGGACGCTGCCCAGCAGGTAGTGCGTGGTGCGCACGTTAGTGACCCAGTCCCGCATAGCTTCATTGATCGCATCTTTTAATGTGCGCGAGCCGGCGGTGACTGCGCGGACCTCCGCCCCGAGCAGGCGCATGCGATATACGTTGAGCTCCTGACGCCGCATGTCTTCCTCGCCCATGTACACAATGCATTCCATTCCGAACAGCGCGCACACGGTCGCTGTGGCTACGCCGTGCTGCCCGGCACCGGTTTCGGCGATGACACGACGCTTGCCCATACGGCGCGCTAATAGCCCCTGGCCGAGACAGTTGTTGATCTTGTGGGCGCCGGTGTGCAGCAGATCCTCGCGTTTGAGATAGATCTTCGCCCCACCTAGTTGGGCGGTCAGCCGCGAAGCCAGGTACAGCGGAGTCGGACGCCCGGCATAGTCCCCCAGCAGCAAATTGAGCTCGGCGTGGAAGACCGGATCCACCTGCGCATCGGCATAGGCGTGCTCCAGTTCCTCCAGAGCGGCCATGAGGGTCTCCGGAACGTAGCGCCCTCCATAGGCGCCAAAGCGGCCGGCAACGGTACTGGTGATTGTGCTCATGCTCTGCCTCCTTGTCCCTTTGTGACGAGCTTCGATCTACAGACCATCTTAGCCACTCAACTCTCATCCCACATCTCGCGAAAAGAGGCCGAAGAGCGTGTGTGAGAACCGGAAGCTTTGGGGAGCCATCTGGGGCGCACTGCAGATCCCTCGGCTTCGCTCGGGATGACAAAGGAGAGGGGAGCGCTTCCATTCACAGAGGCGCTCGGGATGGCAGAGTGCGTGGTGCTGCTTCCGTCGGAGGGATCTTCCATCCGTATCACGAACCCCAATGGAAGCGCTCCCCTCTCCTTTGTCATCCCGAGAGGTTGTGACTTTATTGATTTTTTCGCATTTTCGAGGTACCTAAGCCATTTGTTTTCAGCATCGGATTTTGCACGAAACCAATAAAGTCACAGACTCCGAGCGTACCCGGATTTCCTGCCACGCTGCGCCGGACACGATCGCGTGTGCGCCTTTCAGTAAGGAAAGGCGCATGGAGTCCGCCAACGCCACCAAGTTCAACAGGAAATCCGGGGAAGCCGAGGGATCTGCAGTGCGCCCCAGATGGCTCCCCAAAGCTTCCGGTTCTCACACACGCTCTTCGGCCTCTTTTCGCGAGATGTGGGAATCAACCGATCTTCGATCTACAGCTTCGGCCGCCGCTTCCTGTGCCGAGCGGATGAAAGCCAGTACCCTTGCCGGATCCTTCTTGCCCGGTGCGCTCTCGACTCCGCTCACGACGTCAACGCCCCAGGGCCGCAGGATCTGGATTGCCTTCTTCACGTTTTCCGGCGCCAGCCCACCCGCCGCGACCAGCCGTAGAAGCGGCGCTGCCCGGAGGAAACTGCTCTGCGCTTCCAGCCAGTTGAAGCTGGTGCCGGTTCCGCCCACCGCTCGCGCGGTCGAGGAATCCACCAGCACCCCATCCAGAGCATCATTGCGGCCTAACTCGGTCAATTGGTGTTCAAATTCCTGATCCCTATAGTGCAAAACGGACAGGATGCTGACCCGCCCCAGATGTTCGCGCAGGCGGAACGGCAGCCGGGCGTCTGACGAGCGATGGAGCTGCACCCCGGTCAAACCACAAGCGGTCACAGTAGAAATAATCTCGTCGAATCCTGCATCCACGAACACACCGTATTTCTCTAGCTCAGGGGGCAGCCTTTCCGTGATTTGCCGAACCGTGTCAGCTTTCACCTGCCTGGGACTTGGAGCAAGAACGAAGCCTACTGCATGGGCGCCGCACTCAGCCGCAAAACGCGCATCTTCCAGGGTCGTGTTGCCGCAAATTTTGATCCACATGGCAGCCCCTCACCTGCTCACGGCCGAGCGCTCTGCGGCGGTGAGAAGCAGAGACTCGAGCGCTCTTCCCGGGTCGGGCCGGCGCATCAACGACTCCCCTATGAGAAAGGCGTGGAAGCCTGCCGCCCGCAACCGGTTCATATCCTCAGCCGTCTCGATGCCGCTTTCGCTCACGTGAACGGCGCCGGCCGGCAGCCGGGCCGCGAGATCGAGTGAAACCTCGAGCCGCACGGCAAATGTCCTGAGATCGCGGTTATTGACGCCGACGGCATCGCAATTGAGGTCCAGCACCCGGTCCAGTTCTTCCGCGGTATGTACCTCGCAAAGCACATCCAGCTCCAGGGCATGTGCCTGCGCCGTCAGTTGACGAAGCTCCAGGTCGGTCAAGGCTGCGGCGATCAGCAGGATGGCGTCGGCCCGATGAGCCCGCGCCTCCAGAAGCTGGAATTCATCCACCATAAAGTCTTTCCGCAGGCAGGGCAGAGCGCAAGACTGCGAAGCCACTTCAAGGTTCCGTAAGCTCCCTTGAAAATAGTGTTCTTCCGTGAGCACGGAGAGCGCAGCGGCACCCCCGCGCGCAACCCCTGCGGCCAGTACAGCCGGATCGAAGTCCGGGCGGATCAGCCCCTTCGAAGGGGACGCCTTTTTGAGCTCCGCGATCACCGCCGGCCCGTTGGCCGCCTTCTGGCGTAGCGCACGGGCGAAGCCCCGCGGCTGGTGGGCGGCCGCCGCCTGCTCCAGAACCCGCGTAGAGGACGTGGTTTTCCGCTCCTGCAATCCGCGCCGGGTGGTGGCGAGTATCTTTGTAAGTTGGCTCTCCATCGCAGTTTGCTCGAAATATCAGTATATGCCGCGGGGCGAACTACACTGCTTGCACCAACCCGCCCGCGGGGGCATCCAACCATATGCTTATGCGCCAGTTCCCTCCACTTTGGGCTACGTCGACAGAAGCGGCCAGCCTGGGGCAGCGCCTTCGGTCAGCACACCGGTCGCTGCTCATGCTCGACTATGACGGGACACTTGCGCCCTTCCACATCGATCGTTTTGCGGCGACCCCATACCCCGGAGTGGAGGACCGGTTGGCAATCTTATCCGCGTTGGCTCGGGTTCGACTGGTGCTGGTCTCCGGCCGCTCTGCCCGCGAGCTGCGGGACCTGCTGCGCCCCGGGACCAAGGCTGAGATCTGGGGAAGCCACGGCCGCGAGCGGCTGGGAAGCGACGGGTCCTATGAACTGTTCGCGCTTGACCCGGTGCAACAGGCCGCTCTGGAACAGGTTGGCCACACAATGTCCGCGCTCGGCTGGGCGAACACATTGGAGGTGAAGCCCTCCTCGATCGCCGTCCACTGGCGCAGCTTCGACCCTGCTACCCAGGAGCGGATTCGCTCCTCGATTGAATCTGTCTTCGCTCACCTGGGCGAAACAAATGGGCTGCACCTGCTGCCCTTCGATGGCGGTTTAGAGTTGCGTTCGACCGACCGCACCAAGGGGACTGCGGTGGCCCAGATACTGGCGCAAGAACCGGCCGCACTCCCGGCGGCCTACCTGGGCGACGATCTCACCGATGAGGACGCCTTTGCCTCCATGGGGGACCGGGGTTACTCCATCCTGGTACGAACCGAAGTTCGCAAGTCCGCTGCCCGGTTTTGGCTTCGCCCGCCGGGCGAGTTGCTGCAGTTCCTGGACGAGTGGATTGCAGCCTCACAAAGCCCCGCTCCGGCAGCGATTGCAGGGGCTTCCCGATGAGCGCCCACAAGCTGGTGCTGGTTTCCAATCGCATCCCCATCAGCTTTACGACGGAGGATGGAAAGCTCAAGGGAGTGCCCAGCAGCGGTGGCCTGGTCAGCGCGCTGGAGCCGCTGCTCAAGGACCATGGTGGTATCTGGGTTGGCTCTGGCGGGACGGAGGATTCTCCGCAGATCCGCAAGATCCTGGAAGAAGCGAGCGGGGATAGCCCCTTCAAGTACGAACCACTGTTCCTGACCGAGGAGGAGCAGAGCAACTTCTACGAAGGCTTCTCCAATGAGATTGTGTGGCCGCTCTTCCACGATCTGCAGTCGCGCTGCAACTTCGATCCCCGTTATTGGGACTTTTACGAGAAGGTGAATCGTAAGTTCGCCGATGCTGTCGAACGGGCCTCGAAGCCTGCGGACCTGATCTGGATCCACGATTACCAGCTCATGCAGGTAGGCAAGATCCTGCGTTGCCGTCGCCCCAAAGCGCGGCTTGCCTTCTTCCTCCACATCCCGTTTCCCTCGCCTGACATCTTTGCCAAGTTGCCCTGGCGGCAGCAGATCCTGGAGGACCTGCTGGCGCACGACCTGCTCGGGGTACAGACCGGGCGCGACCAGCGGAACCTGATCGCCTGCCTGCGTAGCTTCGTTCCTGCGGTCAAAATTTCGGGCCGCGGAGAAAGCCGCACGGTGATCAGCGCACACGGGCGCACGCACGTCGAGTCTTTCCCCATCAGCATCGACTATCGCGCTTTCTCCGATCAATCCGCGTCGGCGCCGGTGGTGGAACGAGCAAAGCAGATCAAGGCCAGGACCCATGACATTCAGATCGCTGTGGGTGTCGACCGCCTCGACTACACCAAGGGAATTCCCGAGCGGCTCAAGGCGTTCGGAAATTTTCTGCGCAATTACCCTCAGTTCCACCGCAAGGTGGAGCTGATCCAGATCGTTGTGCCCAGCCGCGAAGGCATCCCTCGCTACGACCAGCTCAAACGCGAAGTGGAGCGCCTGGTCACCCAGGTGAACGGCGAATTCAGCGAGCCGGGCTGGGTCCCCATCAATTACATCTATCGCTCAGTACCGCGGGAGGAGCTGGTCGCCGTTTATCGGGCTGCCGATGTGGCTCTCATCACCTGTCTCAAGGACGGCATGAACCTGGTGGCCAAAGAATACTGCGCGGCCAAAACGGAAGTGAACGGGGTGCTGGTCCTGAGCGAGTTTGCCGGCGCGGCCCCGGAACTTCGCGTGGGTGCGATCGTGGTCAATCCCAACGATGAAGTCGGGGTGGCCGGGGCGCTCAAGCAGGCGCTGGAAATGAAACCGGAAGAGCGGCGACGCCGCATGCTTCGCCTGCGCCATCAGATTCGCGAGGCCGATATCCTCACCTGGAGGGATCGCTTCTTCCATGCGCTGGAGAAAACAGGCGCGGCTGCCAGGAACTGAGCAGCCGCGCCAGCCCTACTGGACGGTTAACGCGATGCTTACCGCGTGCTGCGGTCCACCGGCGCCTCCGGAGGCGCTCACCGAGATGGTGTAAGAACCGGCGGGGGTGCCGGGGTTAGACGGCGAACTGTTGCCGCCTCCTCCGCAACCCAGGAGTGAAAAGGATATGGAAGCCATTAACAGCACCCAACAGAGCCCACGCAGTTGACGATTCCAGCGCCTGCTCTTCCTCGGAGTCAAAGCAAGTCCCATGGCTCCTGCCAATGCAAGTCCGCCTCCAGGGAGCCACGGCGGGAGCGGTGGGCTGGAACGGCGATCAGGATTTAGCAGGGCCGTCGAAGCTGCCGTGGTGAGCGTCATTGTGCTCGAAGCTGGCCCACCCCCCGATGGCGTGACGCTTGCGGGTGAGAAGGAACAGGCTGCCAGGCTGGGCACTGTGCCACAGGAGAAGTTCACCGAACCTGCGTAACCGCCTACGGGACTTACGGTGAAGGTGAAAGTTGCGGTTTGGCCTGGAGTGATGGTCCCTGACGTTGGCGTTGCGGTGACGGTAAAGTCTGGGGCAGCAATCACGATGGTTGCGGCGCTGGACGTGCTGGCTGCGTTGTTCGAGTCTCCCTTGTAAGTCGCGGTCACCGAGTAGCTGCCGGCGGCGGCAAAGGAGGTTTGGAGCGAGGCTACTCCACTGGTGAGAGTTGCCGTTCCCAGGCTGGTGCTGCCCGCGGCGAAGGAAACTGAACCGGTGGGATTATCTCCGCTCACCGTTGCCTTCAATGTTATTTGCCCATTTACATTCCCGACGCCTGGGGCTTGCAGAGTGGTAGAGCTGGCCGCCGGCGTTATGGTGACACCGACAGCCGGCGAAGTGCTGGCGGTATTGTTGCTGTCTCCCTGGTATGTCGCCGTGACGGTGTAGCTCCCGGCATTGGCAAAGGATGTCTCAGGGTTGCGGTTCCGTTGGCGAGAGCTTCTGTTCCGAGGCTATTTCCGTTCGCGGCAAACGACACGGAACCGGTCGGGTTGGTTCCGAAGACGGATGCAGTCAAGGTAATCGCAGCGTTAGGCGCAGCCGTTGCCAGTGAAGCTTGCAACGCAGTTGTACTGGTGATGGGCGCGGGCTTTACGGGAGTAGGATTGGTCTGGTTTAACAAAGAAGCTGTATACGCGGGGCTGCTGCTGTTGTCATTGAGCGTCACCGACAGATCGAGCCGGTTATCGCTGGCAAGAGGAGGAGCCTGGTTGTTCAGTCGAACCGCCAACATATTTGAGGGGGCGTTCAATGTGCTTACAAAATAGTTGTTCGGATCCTGGGCAAAGTGACCGTGTCCGTCTCCCAGGTAAAGAATAAGCGAAGGAAAAAAGGAAGAAGTGGCCGACTCTTCTACAAGAAGTAGATCCGGATTGCCATCCCCGTTCACGTCGCCGAGGGCAAAGGAGTTCACAGTGGTACATGCATTGCTGCCACATGACACGGGTACAGTGTAGAAGGGCGTGGTCTGGAAGGTTCCATCTCCGTTGCCGGCATAGATCGAGGTACCGGGGCTATACACCGCATCGAGAATGCCGTCCCCGTTGAGATCGGCGAGAGCAATCACCGACGCGGTTGAGGGTGACGCAGGATTTAGAGGGCTTTGCTTGAAAGTTCCATCCCCGTTTCCGAGAAAGACCGCGTTGCCCCTAATGAAATCCAGCTTCTTGTCATTATTCAGGTCACCCGCTACCAGGCCTGGGTACTGCAAGGTTTGGTAGACATTGAGGGGAACGGGGGTACCAAACGTCCCATCCCCGTTGCCGGGCAAAAATAGAATGTTGTTCTGGCCGCAGCCATACGGAAGAATGAGATCGAGTTTGCCGTCTGAGTTGAAATCGCCTGTTATCCCCCCCGATTGAACGCTTCCGACTCCCAGAGCAAGGGCTGTTCCTTTGGCCAGGAATCGCCCATCGCCCGTTCCGAGATATGAGAGCAGTTGCGCGTCTGGCGGACCGCAAGTTGCGTTGTGACCGGCGCTGCCAGGCTGAATGGCGAGGGTGTCGATCTTTCCGTCACCATTGAAGTCTCCCGGCATCAACAGATAATCGCTTGCGGAGGGAAGCGTGGTGGTTTGGTCCAGAATCGAGTAGGTACCGTCTCCCCTACCGAGTGCCGTGGCAAAGAAGTTCCCTGGTCCCGTCTGAACATTTTGCGGCGGAAAGAATAGGATGTCGGCGATGCCGTCGTTGTTCACGTCGGCGGTCGGGCCATAGAAAGGCGCGCCTGGCACGGCCTGAAATGTTCCATCCCCGTTGCCGGGGAAAATATAAACTCCGTTCGAGCTGGTAGCAATCAGGTCCTGTTTTTCATCCCCGTTCACGTCTGCAAACAAGAGCGGAATCGCAGTAAGCGCGTAGCTGCCAGTGGGCGTGAAGTTGCCCTTGCCATCGCCCTGAAAAACATTAAGGACACTGGTATTTACCACAAGATCGAGCGGGCCATTGTTTGAGAGAGAAATGGCTGCCATAGGATAGGCCGCCCCTTGCACTGTTCCGCTGGTTGAGACAATGGGCAGCGAGGCGCCCTGGGTGAAGGTTCCGCTGGTGGCGCCGAGGAGAATCTGCACCGAGGTATAGATGGTGTTGGAGGCCGAGGTCAGCGCCACCGCAAGGTCTGTCACTCCATCTCCATTGAAGTCCCCCACGGTGAAGCTGCCGAAGGCTGGCCCTGGCTGGATGGTTGCTTGACGGAGTGTGCCGTCGCCGTTGCCGAAAAGAATGTCGACGTCAGCCGCCGTGGGGTACAGCAAGGGATTGGTTGGAGTGCCGAAATAAAGGACGGTGGTGAGCAGGTCCTGCTTGCCGTCTCCGTTGAAGTCCCCGGCGAGCAGGCCGCTGGCGCTATTGGGGAGGGCATACTGTTTGGGAGATCCGAATACGCCCGGTCCGCTGCTACCGTTATTCAGCAGAACGGCTACCTGCCGGTTAGTCTGTGTGCCTATCACCATAGCAGCGATATCGAGATATCCGTCACCATTCAAATCAACCAGGAGCGGGGTTTCAGTGTTGGGAGCAGCATAGTAGGCGGGAGCCTGAAACGTGGCGTCGCCGTTGCCGAACGCGACGCTGATGTAGCCGTTGCAGCTAAAAACAGCGTCCAGCTTCTTGTCGTTGTTCACGTCTGCGAAGCTAATCGCGCTGCCCACCCCACCGGCACAAAGAGTGCTGCTCACGGTGGTAGGGGCAGCGCCACCGAAACTCAGCAGGATCTCTAATGTCCCTGACGAAATATAGGCGAGGTCGGGGACCCCATCGCCGTTGAAGTCGCCGGTAAACAGGGGGACGCCGCCGCCGGGAAGACTTACTTGCGTTGGGATGGGAAAAATGACTGGTTGCGTCTGTGCGTTCGCTGACCTGCCAGCAATGCCCAAGGTCAGGAGAGCGGCGAAAAGGCAGATATTCCAAGGAGCACTTCTCAACAAGGCAAAACGAAGCATAATCGAGAGCCCGAACCAACATATTTGCTTACTTTTGCCTGTCGAGTGTGCCTTAGTGGAACAGCAAAGCGCAAGCATTATCCGAAAGTCTGGCTAACCAAAGGCATAGCCACCCCGTTTCCCACTCTGCTGAGGTTTAGGTTGGAATCGGGCGGGGTGCTCCCGCGTAAACCATTGGCTTATGCGGGATTATTGGTATGCGTCTGCAAGATTGAGCCGCGACAGAGAAGTATTGGTGCCGAAGAAGGGATACTGCCCATACCAATTTGCAATCAATAACTTACAGGTTGGGATACTACTGGTGATGTGATATAATGCCTTCAGTGGAGGAAGCATGAATGTCACAGTTAACCTAACCAAGCGCGGTCCAGACAAAAAGTACCGCCCTATCGTTGAATCTGCCAATGGTCGCATTAAGCCCGACTGGGTCCTGGTCAATGGAGAGCCTACTCACATGCCCGAAGGCTCGTATTATATGAGCTTCTACGAGGGTAAGCGATGCATCCGTAAGTCGGTCGGTCCCGACGCTGCCCAGGCGCGGGCCAGGAGGCTCAAGAAGCAGACGGAGCTGAAGCTGAGGGCGGAAAGTGCCAAGGCGGGCCTTACCGTTACAGTTCCTGATGAAGAGAAGAGTCTCAGGCTGGTTGACGTTGCTGCCGACTACCTGGACGAGGTTTCCAGGCGGAAGAACTACAAGACCTTCCAGGCTTACTCGACCGCTATCTCCTATTTTCAGGAGTCGTGCTCGAAGGCTCTATTGGTTGACATAACCAGGGAAGACATGATTCGCTTCGCCGACTTCCTGCGGGATGTTAAGAACCAGGAGCCCCGGTCCGTGCACAACAAGTTCTCGACCGTTATGGGATTCCTCAAGAATGTCGGTGTAAAGGACCTGGGCGTGCGAGCTTCAGACCGCCCCAAGTTTGTCCAGGCCGAGGTCACGGTGTATGAGCCTGAGGAGCTATCAGCCATCATGGCCGCGTCCAATCCCGAGGAGCGCCTGTTCTTTCGGTTCCTGTTAATGCTCGGCGTCCGTGAAGGGGAAGCCATGCACGCCGAGTGGAAGGACCTGTCCGTGGCTACCAGCACCTTTACGGTGCGTGCAAAGCCCCATTACAAGTGGAAGCCGAAGGCAAACAAGGAAAGGCAGATTCCAGTCCCAGCCGTGCTTTTGGAAGAGCTGTTAGCGGTTAAGCCTGCCGAGGGCGGGCTCATTTTCCCCACGGCAAAGGGAACCCCGGACAACCACATGCTGCGCATCATTAAGAGAGTCGCTGAACGCGCTGGAGTGCAGGACGCCTACTTGCATAAGTTTCGGGCATCGTACGCGACAACCTGCCTGCGTAATGGTGTGGACCTGAAGACTCTCCAGGCTTGGATGGGCCACTCTGACTTGGCCAGCACGACGCGGTACCTACGGGCTGCCAGCGGCCCTGGTGTGCGCGCCAAGGTGGACTCGATATGGGCAGCGTAAGTGACTGAGGCAATTGTGCATCAGCTTACTGTCCAGGGTTTATGCCCAGAGAAGTAAGCCGTGTACCTTTATAGGCATGTTTTCTAGCTAAGGCGTGACACGGCTCTTTATATACATCAATAACTTACATTAATATTGACAGTACTGAGGACGAAGCTCTCTAATAGATTCTGTGGTCGGAAAGTTGCAGCTGGTAGAGAAGGCTTTTCGATCCTGGTTTCCGTCCTGTTCTTGAACGAGGAAGAAATGGACTTGAAAGCCACGGAACCCAAACAGATTAGTCCTGACCGAATTTGGACAGGTTTACCGAAGCTATGCCTCCCATCTCGTATTGTGGACAAGAAAACGGGCACCCTTGCACTTGACGATATCGCATTGAACATCCTGACAGCGTTATTGGCGTTACAGAGGAACGAGACCATCCGACGTCTCAAGAGATACCGAGATACGGAGCAGACTTTTGTAGACGTTAAGGCGGACAGGGAAACTTTGATCCGAATGACTGGAATTCCCAAGAACCGCATCGCAGCAGGTATTCGCTCGCTACAGCAGTCAGGATGGATTGAGAAGCTGCAGGAACGCGCCCAGCAGCGGGATCGGCTCCAACAGTTCGCCGCAACAGAGTACCGTCTGTTCAATCCTAAGACGGGTGAGCCGCTAGAGACAGTAGAGGACGAACGATTGCTCCACGCAAACGGACTTCACTACTTCACCGTACCATCCTGCATTTTTGCAACACAGCCCAAGACGAAGCCAGCTTCGTATTCCTTCGCTACGATGAGCTTTCCAGAGAAACGGCTCTACATCACCCTAGCCTGGCTCGCCACTCAGCGCCGATCAAATGAGTTCGACACGACATCAGAGGAGTTGCGACGGATTACGGGACTGTCGCACAAGGTGCTCAAAGCGTCCCTAAATGGATTGGAGACCCGTGGGTTGGTATGGAACTCTGGAATCGGTACGCTAAGGAACCTTCACATCCACCTTCGGCACCCATTCACCAGAGAATTGTTAGCAACACCAAACTGGGACCGTAATCCGCGAAAGAATTTCGAGAATTATTATGAGGAGTATGCCGAAGGCCGCTCAAAACGGGCAAACTTCCGCCTTTCCCCTGAAGAGGCAGAGAAGCTGTTCCTCCAGGCACTAGATGAGAAGGGTGAGTCAGCGACAGCGTACGGCGACGAGTGGAAGTTCTGTTGCCCGTTCCATGCTGACTCGAATCCATCATGCAGCTTCAATCCAATCAAAGGATGCTTCCTGTGTTTCGCTGGCAGCTGCGGGGAAACCGGTACGACTCGCAAGCTCTTGGTGCAACTTTTAGGTGACAGAGAGGCTGCGGTCATGCGCATCGCGGCAGAGAAGGGTAAGACGCTTGAATACGTTGACCCAGATCGAAACGCGATCGCGATCTATGACTACCTCGACAAGTGGGGCAATTCAAAAAAGCAGGTGGTTCGTTATCCCAACGATGCAGACGGCAACAAGGTCTTCCGACAACGACGCCTTGGAAAAGGCGGATGGGTATACACGACCAAAGGTCTTTCTCCTATGCTATTCAATCTGCCCGCGCTCGATTACTCAGACACCATAATCATTTGCGAAGGCGAAAAGGATGCTACCACCGTTACGGAGCTTCGCCTGCGAGGACGCTACGGGGAGGCGGTTGGCACAACGTCAGGCCATGCATCTTCCTGGCGACCCGAGTTGGCAAAGAATTTGGTTGATCGGAGAGTCATAATCCTGCCTGATGATGACGAGGCTGGCAGGGGCTATGCGGATTCCATCGAAGAATCGCTGAAAGCAGAAAACATCGAATATCGGCGGATCAGTTTCGAGGGTACGGGAAGCAACGACGTCAGCGAGTTTATGGCCAAGCATACGACCGAAGATCTGGTTCGTTTGATTGGCGTAGATTGGGTCGCAATGCCCGATGGCACATGGCTGACCGACCCACTTGCACCCTCGGTCGGCCTGTCAGATGGCATGTCGGAGGACGAAACCGTAGAGCTGTGACGAGCATTCCGATTTCGTACGAAGCGCAGGGTGACGGCTCCAGACGCGTAAACAGTACAACTGACATAGGTAATAGAAAGCTCAATACGGTTTTGGTGAAGCGCATACCGTAAATGATCGGGGGTAACTTTATCGTTAACAGCTACACCACTAGACGTACCACTTGCTATACCACTAGCCACCCCCTTCCTGCCCCTCTAAGTAACCCTTCCACATCCAATCAACGCAAGCATAAATATCATCGAATCAATGGTTTATATAAACATGCCAAGGGCTGATCTCCTTGATGAGGGTCCAGGTCTATGGTGCATTTTGCTCACGCACCTCAACTTGAAGGGCGAAGAGACGGGTAGGCCGGGCCCCACGTCTTCTTTCAGCGGGATACCCGGGAGACTCCCCGGCTTGGGGTCGAGCGATTAGGGAAGTGACCCCCTGTTTAACCACCCTAAAAGTTTTTGCTTACTTAATTGAAGGACAAATCGGGGAAGAACTGGGAACCCTTGCTTTCAACCGCAATCTGTTTCCGCAGGACAGTCCCCTGTTAGGAGGGTGACCATCCGTCCGACAGGGTTTGCAGGCAACGACAGGATGCACCGCAATCGCGCCAGGATCAGCCCTAGGAGGCGTCGATGAGGTTCTCAGTATAGAAGATGGCGAACTTACCCCGTTTTGCAGGGAACAACGACAACGAGGTCTGATTGTAGGTGGCAGGATCACCCCTGACTTGCCGACAAACGAGAACCCTGGCGCCTGACGAAGACCACCAGCAAACAAGACCTCACGGCCGGGCTACCAGGTCTGTTTACTGCCTCGTCATCGCCAGGTTCAGTCGCTGCTCCGGACTGATCAGGTGGTCATGGCTGTCTTTACCCACGTCGATTTGCACCCAGTGGATCTTTCCGTTAAAGACGCTGCTGCTGGTTTTGTAGTCCGAGCTGACTGCTGTGCCGCAATCGCGGCCAACATTGGTCGTTTCATCTGGGGAAAACAACATTGGAACCGTGCGTTCAACTCGTCCTTCCCCGACCTTCTTGCCGTCGTAATAAAGGCTAACGTTGCCGCCCTTGGCTAACCCGCCGCCATCGTAGGCGAATTCCATACGCACCTGGTGCTGACCGGCTGGAATTGCCTGGCTTGCCTCCGTAATGAAAGTTTGCAGAGCCAGGAAGTTATAGGCGAACTTTGCTTTCCCGGCCTTGGTGTAAAGACTCATCCCGCCGAACGCACCGCCCTGGGCAAGGATGACGCCTTCAGCCCCCTGCGATGGCACCTCAATCTCGGCGGTGATGGAGAACGACTTGTTTTTCATAATGAGGACGGCGTTTTCGCTCAATCTTCCCATCCCGCCAAAGAGCAGTTGCGAGTCGCCCTTGACGAGCTGCGGCCGACCAGCCATGTCAGCATTGAAGCGTTCGATTCTGCGGTCGTCGATCGGTAACACGTTGTACTTGACCGCCTCGATCAACCATAGTCGCTGCAGTTCGTGCAGCTTCTCCGGCATCTCCTTCGCCAGATCGTGCGCCTGGGTCCACTCCTTGTTGCCGTCGTATAGTTCCCAAACGTCGTCGTCGAAGGCGGGCAGCTTGGCGGCAAATACCCAAGGTGTCGAATGCCGGGTCACCGCGCTCCAGCCCTTGTAATAGATTCCCCGGTTGCAGAACATCTCAAAATACTGCAGCTCATGTCGCTCCGCGGCCTGGGCGTCGTCGAACGAGTAGGCCATGCTGACGCCTTCCATAGGCGCCTGCTGCACACTATTCACGATCGTCGGCTGCGGCAGGCCGGCCACTTCGAGTATGGTTGGGGCGACGTCGATCACGTGGGAGAACTGCGAACGGATCTCGCCTTTCGCCTTGATGCCCTGGGGCCAGTGGACGATCGTCCCATTGCGCGTCCCGCCCCAGTGCGACGCCACCTGTTTGGTCCACTGATATGGGGTATCCGTGGCATGCGCCCAGCCCACCGCATAATGGTTGTATGCCTCCGGGGTGCCGAACTTGTCGATGTGCTCGATCAGGAACTCCGGGGTCTCGAGGGCAGCAAATCCGTTGCCCACGAGTAACTCGCTAAACGTGCCGTTTGGCGTGCCTTCGGCGGAAGCGCCGTTGTCCCCGATGATCAGATAGATCAGGGTGTCATCTAGGATTTGGAGATCCTTGAGCGTGTCGATCAGCCGACCCACGTGATGGTCGGTGTGCTCCATAAATCCGGCAAAGACCTCCATCTGGCGGGCCAGCATAGGCTTCATCTTCGGGTCGAGTTCATCCCAGGCCTGAATCTCCTTCGGCCGCGCGGTCAACTCGGCATTCTGCGGAATGACGCCCAGACTCTTCTGCCGAGAGAGGATTTCCTCGCGCAGTTTGTCCCACCCCTGGTCGAACTCACCTTTGTATTTGTCCGCCCATTCTTTGGGCACGTGATGCGGCGCATGCGCGGCACCGGGTGCGAAGTACATGAAGAACGGCTTGTCGGCCATCAGCGCTTTCTGCTGCCGCACCCATGAGATGGCCTTGTCGGTCATGTCCTCGGTAAAGTGGTATCCCTCCTCCGGCGTCTTCGGTGGTTCCACTGGCGTGGTGCCCTCATAAATCGACGGGTCCCACTGATTGGTTTCCCCGGCGATAAATCCATAGAAATACTCGAATCCACCGCCGCCTGTCGGCCACTGGTCGAATGGACCCATCGGGCTTGTCTGCCAGACCGGTACTTCGTGGCACTTCCCGAACTGCGCGGTCGAGTAGCCGTTCAGTTTGAGCGTCATTGCCAGAGGCGCTTTGTTCTTGGGCAGTATGGAGCTATAGCCAGGCGCGGAGGTGGCGAGTTCAGTAATGCCACCCATCCCGACCGAATGATGGTTGCGACCCGTAAGCAGCGCCTGCCGCGTCGGCGAACAGAGCGCGGTCGTGTGGAAGCGGTTGTATTTCAGACCGTTGGAGGCGAGCTTCTCAAAATTCGGCGTTCGACACGGTCCACCGAAAGCGCTGGACGCGCCGAAGCCCACGTCGTCGAGCAGGACGATGAGTACATTGGGCGCGCCTTTGGGTGGACGCAGCGGTTCGATGGCGGGAAACTTTGTATTGGGGTCTTTCGCGTCGTAGGTGGTCAGGCCGATATGTGGCCGATCCGGGACGGGCAAAACCGTTCGTTGAACCTTGTCTTGTTCAGACATAGAGAAACTCCTTCATTTGGGGGGGTTCTTCCCCCTTAGGTAGAAATCTGGAATGGGCCCGGCGACGAAGAGAACATGGACCGCCCACGTCCCGTCGCACGACAAAGGCTAAGACACCCCGCCTCAGTGAAACAACTGGCAAAACTCCCAGTAAGAGGGCTGGAGTAATACCGATCTTCCTTCTTCACCGGAGAGGGAGACGCGACTGAGCCACTGGTTTTCTTGGAGAAGAAGACCTTAGGACTGAGGTTTGGGTGCGTGCTCGTCGCAAACGGCTGCGGCAAGGCGGGGTTCCGCCACGTACCCGAGCACATGGGTCGCAATATTAGAACAGCCTGGATGGTCGCAGAGGTACTCGGTGAGCACTTCTTCCCGCCCGTCCGGAGTCGTTATGCCCGTCTTGATCGTTATCTGAGGAACGGAGAATCCCCTAGCCGAACACTTCTATTATCCGACGCGCAGAAGGCCTCTTCTGCGGGCCGGCGAGCCTCTGGTAAGTACGACTAAGACTTGCGGTGGCTTTTGGTGAGACCCCAGGCGGAAGGCCGACACTGATTGCTCCTGACTCACGGGCAAACAGGAAGCTATCCCCGAAGTGCTCGTAAAGTCGCGTTATCGGTAAGTTCCCTGCCCCGGAAGACCAAGCGTCGATTCGGCTACAGCATTTACGCGAGGCGAAAGTATTCAGGGAACGCGCCCTGGCACACTTGGCAAGCATTAGGGTCGCCTCAGCGCTCGATATTGCTCTGGCGTCAGCCTCAGGTGAACCCCACCCCTGCCCGTCTCGATCGCGAGCTCGAGCATCTGCCGGCTCTCTGGATCTGTGAAGGTCAGCTTCCGGGGTATGCCCCTTGGTGGCTCACGAGTTCGAGGTAGATTCCATCCACCCATTGAATATCGGCTCCATCAGCGCGGCGCTGAATCAAATATGCGTGCTTTCTTTTGTCGGACTTGGTAACGGCGTAAAGAGTCTCAGTTCCAATAAATCGAACGCTGTCATAGGCTTCAAACTTGGTCGGTTCCATCCTGCAGCCTCGCACGCCATATTACGCCATCCCCATCACACGCAAACAATCGTCCGCCCTGCCTGGTATCTGAACGCCGCTTCGCGTCATTTAACGCCAGGAGTTCGTTTCCATAGACTGGCGCTCATGGGCGTGGATAATCAGTCAACGCTCGTTTCAGCTACTGGGTTCCTGGAGCAAGCGAACCGATGCGACTGCGGGGAAGCTTAGTGGCGTGTGTCTTTGTTGTGGACGATGAGCCGGCTATCGCGTTCACCCTGACGGCCATTCTAAAGCTCAATAGTTACGACGCTCGATGCTTTACAAACCCCTTGGAAGCTCTACAAGCGATTGCGAACTGTCGACCCGACCTCCTCATTTCTGATGTAGTGATGCCTGAAATGTCCGGAGTCGATCTCGCCGTGCGGATGAAAGAAGAATGCCCAGCTTGCAAGGTGTTGCTGTTCTCAGGTCAAGCTCAGACTGCCGACTTGCTCGAGGCCGCTCGCCAACAGGGGCACGATTTTGAGCTATTGGCCAAGCCCATTCACCCGGCCGATCTCTTGGCCCGAATCAAGGACGAGGATGTCCTGGTCCAAGCGTAGACTCACACGATGGCTCATCCCAGCGATTGGCACATGTTCGATGCGGGCGATAGGAAAACCTATCCGACTGTGGACGCTCCTGTTCAGGTCAAATTCGACGATGGAAAGTACGAAGAAGGAGGTAGCCGAATGTTCTTCCCGTTGGCGCAGTTGCTTCCCTGTTCGTCAATCCACGCCTGGCGCTACGTCAAGGGCGTCGCTCAGCGATAGGCAGACTCAGCGCGCCCCTAGCAGGTTTATGGCATTCCTGCTTGCACAGAACCAATGCCGCTTCTGGTGTGATGTTCTTCGCACCCGAAGTCAGCCCGCGTAATAAGCACCGCTCGGGGATCACCTTTGATAAAGGCTTTGTGAGTTATTTTGTCTGGGCGGATTTGATAACACTCTGCTCCTAACTTTCGCCGCCTTGCAGCCTCTAGGACGTTTTGGACGGTGTCAGCGGCTCGTCCTGTCCAATCGTGGCTTCGTGGTGCTATCCTGTGGCGCAAATCGGCGGGTCCGATGTAAACTTTCAGCTCAAAACCAGGGAGTTTAAGAGAATGCCACCTAAAATCCTCTGCGTCGAGCCTTACTCAGCGGTTCTTGAAAGCCGGTGCGCTGTTCTGAAGTCGTTAGGTTACGACACTGCATCAGCGTCGTCTCAACTAGCCGAAATCCTGCTCCGTAACCAGCAGTTCGACTTGATAGTCATCTCGTCGCTGAATGACCGCGATTTGCAAAGGATTGTTAACTTCTCTGATGGCGCGGAGGTTCTAGTCCTCGACGATTTTGTCATGCCGGCAGAGCTGCTTACGTTGGTGGCCCAGCGATTGAACCGGCAGCTTAGGGCTTAGCAAAAAGAGGCCCCAGCCGAAGCCAGGGCCGTCCTAGAAGCTAATTGCAGCGGATCCATACGCCCATCGGCCTGGCTCAGACTGTGACGAAGGCTTGAATCCTACTTACTTTGCCTTGGCGTCGTCAGCTTTTCCTCCGCGTCTGCACGTCTATCCTTGGATTCCTCTTTACCTGGACCGTCCTGTTTAGGTTGGTCCGCCAGTTCTTTGGATACTCGTTCCTCTGCCTCTCTCTTCGCTTGTTCATTCCCGCTCATATCCAAACCCTCGTACTAGCTGAGATGCCGGTTGCCCGTAGGGCGTATCGACCTCACAGCCTCTAGGACGTTTTGGACGGTGTAGACCCTCACCGATTCGCCAGCGGCTTCGTGGCGGGCAGCCTGGCTTCGTGGTGAACACAAAAAAGCCCTGATCCGGAGACCAGGGTTTGTCAAAGAGCTAATGCTAGCGAGTATACGCCATTTTGCGCCATCGCAACCCCAACGCTCACTATAGGCGCGCCCCCAATGCCGGACGGGATCGCGGGTTTTCAATCGGCAGGGCCGACAAGAACAGGGCCAAGCAAATGAGTGACCAGTCGCTCGATGGCCTACCTGATGCGACAAGCCGCATGGGGAAGACAAGCGACGAGAGCTTCCGCACGAATCGGACCATGCTCTTTGATGTGCGGCGGCCAAAAGGGAGCTTGAATTTTGTATGAGGCCGCTGGCGCGATATGGCGTGAGCGCTTCTGTGTCTTGATCGTTAGACTACAAATCGCTTCAACCTACAACCAGGAAGTGTTTACGGTGAACGCTAAAATCCTCTGCGTCGAATCTGACCCGTTCCTTCTTGAAAGCCGCTGCGCTGTTCTGAAATATTCAGGTTACGACACTGCGGCGGGATGGCCCCAACTGGCTGAAATCCTGCTCCGTAGCCAAAAGTTCGACTTGATAGTCATCTCAACGGTCAGCGATCAGGATTTGCACAGGGTCGTCAACTTCTCTGATGGCGCGGAAGTACTAGTCCTCGAAGAGCTCACCATGCCGTCTAAATTGCTCTCTTTGGTCGCACAACGTCTTCAGCAGAGAGCTTAGCCGGGGACGCATGAAACCACCAGATCTCACAGAAGATGAGCGAATTAAAGTGACCGTGCGCCAACTGCTGGAACTCTTGCAACAGTTTGGCAATCCTTTGCAACGCACGGCTAAAGTGCTTCCCTGGCCAAAGACCGAAAATAAGCCCTAATCCGAAGATCGGGGCTATTGCGCGCGGCTAGTTACCAAAGATCCTCTGCCGCGGAACTTCCGCCGGTCAGATTCGAGCAACCTTCGTTGGGGTTCCTGATGTCTTAATCTCCTGAGACTGGAAGCGGGTGATTCCAGACTGCCAGACGAGAGTCCCCGAGCCAAGGGGGGTGACAGGGACTCTCGTCATTGCCGGCGCCCGGCCGCGCTTGATTATGCATATTGTCGTAAATGGACTGGCATCCAAGTGTGCCGTTGTTCCATCTTAAAGTGTTAAGAGCGGCTGCTCCTTTTCCAATATCCGATCCGATGTCGGCGCTGCAATCGACGCGATTATGTGAGCTTGCGTCGTCTTCTGATGCGATCTGGCGCTGGCGTAGCCGAAAGAGACTGCTAATCGAGATGGTGGACACAACATTCCTAATTCAATTCCGAACGCTTGGTCTGGGTACTCAATTCGTGACTGCGGCACGGGCGGAAGTTAGAGGCGAGCATCTTCTCCTTTTGTACTCAAACGGCCAATTGGCTGCAGCCTTTATGCTGGAGAACGTCAAAAGCTGGTCCGAGGTCTCTCCAGAAGTGACTTAGAGCCTTCATGGCTCTCCAGCATAGGCCCGGGCGCCTCACGGTTGTGCAGGGCAATCAGGCCGAGAGGCTGACGGGCGGAGCCTCACCTTTTCGCGGACGGGCCTCAATTCAATCAACTCATCCGTGACGTAGCCGGCGATCGTTCCGTCCGAGAATGTAACGAGAATTCCATCCTCGCCGTCCTGTTCTATGTTGACAATCTGCATGGCTTTCATTCCACCACTTTATCGGCGATCTCCAGATAGGACTGTGCAAAATTGATCGGAAAGGGCTTGATACGGAGGCCGCCGCGCCAGGGCTGGCACGTCAACTCCCCCGGCCCGGGCGCCACGAAGCCGGGCTATGGCGCCACGAAACCGCTCCAATTGGAAGGTAACTCAGCCTTTCCGGCAACCCATCGGCCCGCTCTGGCGCGAAGTTTTACAGGTTTCCAATTCACAAATCGTAAATCAGCCGATCCAGCCGCGGTCGGCATGTATCGCTCACGCATCACAGTATGCGACCTAAACTAACCGCCTAAAGCAGTCAAAAAAAGGCCCTAGCCGGGACAGGGCCTTAGCTGAGATACAAACTGGGGCGGATCATACGCCCGGCAGTCCAACTTCGGATAGCTGTCTTTCGATGCGCAAGGGTTGTCTCATCGGGGCGATGATATTGGCCCAGGGAAGGCGATGATATTGGCCCGCGCCATCCCGAGTGCTTCCTGTTTAGCTCTCAGCCTGGTGTGCTTGTAGGCATCGAGCATGTTCCCTGAGACGTGGCCTAGGACACCTATCACGTTCTCGGATGGCACGCCCTGCTCGAGCATCTCCGTGCAGAGCTGATGACGCCATGTGTGTGGGTTGAGATGCTTGATTCCGGTCCGTTCCCGTAGAACCCTGGTTTGGTGACGAAGCCATGACTTCGACGCCGGCCGGGTCGGGTCGTAAAGAGCGCGGTTCACCCGAAGTGGGAAGACGAATTGCTCACGGTAGCGCGCGCCGAGTATGTTGGCGCGTTCAATTGCTCGACGGAATGCCGCCTGGGCTTCAGGGTTCAGGGGAATCAACCGCGGAACTACATCGAAACGAGTTGTGTCGCTGGCCACGTCCTGGGTGCCAGCGCCCGAGCATCCCAAGTCCTCATCGATTACGATGACCTTGTGAAAGCCCAGCTGGGATGCATGCTGAGCCAGGGCATACTGCCATTCTATTACCCTCCAGATGTGGCGTACGGACTGGCTCTACCACACGCTCGGGTTGTTTCATGACTACCGGGTACGTTGGCAACGAGCCTGAAAGGACAGCTGCCCACACGCATAGGTCTCATAACTCTTGACATGAAACACACAGGAAAGCCCAGTGCGGGAAATCTGCACGCTGGGTTTAACACGGCGGGGACTGGAACCCAGCTTACGGTTTGGCTAGTGAGGCACTCTCAGAGGAAACGGAGAGACACAGATAGGCCGAACCTACGAAGCATGGCGCCAGTCCTCGACCCTACAAATCGCACCATCCAGGCATGACTGGCAGGCAAGTTACTCAAAACCCCGTTTTCCAGGCACTCACGTCGCCGAGTTCGGATCGCCTCGCTCGACGTCGTCGAATTCTATGTCCTTATTTTTCCGTCGCAGGTCATTACCTGGTTCGAAACACCCGAAAGCGGACAGAATAGCCAAAGCCGATCGAGTGACTGGGCGTTGCGGCCGAAAGATCGAAAAACCAGTGAAAATCGAGCTGTTGATGCGGGGTAATCTTATACCCCGTGCCGAAATCGATCACGTTCTGCGGCCCGCCGCGTTGGGGAAAGGAGCCGGAGTATTCGATCAGGCATCACACGGCTTCGTAAGTTGCCGGTCAAAATATATGCTCGACTGGCCCGTCAAATTTCGCCGTGGTTCCTCGGTGGGCCACATAACGGAGAACATTCCAGCCACTGTCCAATTTTTTGTTAGCGAACGCGACCAGGGCAGTTGGACGGTCGGATCATAGCCATGACTTGATATCAGGTTCACCCCCGTGGGAAGGCTCACGGACGGTATGAGCGATACGTCAAATCCACCCCGTGTTGGCCCGAGCTGCCGCTTAAAGCCCAGACTTAAATCGCCAAGTCCGTTGCCGAATCCGGACGCAGTGTCGTCATTATAAAAATAGTCTGGGATCCCAAAACGAAGCTCCGTTTTGTTGGCGATTCCAAGTCGCACTGAGGTCTCCGGGAAATCAAAGGTTTGTTGGCCTCCAACACCGGTCTCTGCAAACCCATTCTCAAACTGCAGGCTTCCACAGGGCACGACAATACTCGAACTTGTAATCTGAGGCCGATCCGTGGCAATCGTGCTTTGCGCATTGGCGCCGCAAGTCTGAGCCCTCGCCTGGGGTGCGAGGTTTCCCACTATGACGGCAAGGAACAATACACATGTCGACCGCGGCATGCAGAAGATGATAGCCCGGAGATTCGGTTGCCGATGGACTTATGGACAATCGCGGTGGGCAATTTACCGAGAACCCCGTTTTGCAGGTAAAGAACATTGAAGCGAGGCCACGAACCCCGTCGTTATACTCGGTCCCCCTTGCCCTGTGGGTTTAGCAACCTGATCGGAACACCAAGTAGTATGGCCTCCAGTACGGAGACAAAGATCATTACGATCTGCGGTCTTGCTTTAGGGAGCAATCCATAACCTAAGCTCATGATAGTGAGGTGGATGAAGAACGCCACTGCAAGACACAGTTGCACTCTAGGTTTCCTGATCGACGTCCATTCATTGGTCGTGAGCAAACCCATGACAAACAGTGTCCAAAAGATCTCATTCACTGCTTGCGAATGTGGCCCGCGTATGAGAATCGCGGCAAACATGAGGGGGTAAAGGAGCCAACATAATTTACGCCATGCTCCGTCGCCGGGTTCTGGATCAGGTGTTGGCTCGTAACCTTCTTCAGTCGACCCGAACAAGGTCTGTATGTGATCACTCACGAACTCATCGTAAACTACATCGGACTGATGGATTAATTCCTGCAAAGTCGGGTTATCGATAACTTCCCGGGCCGGGCCGAGACCAGGAGCAAGTTACCGATAATCCGTTTTTAAAGCACAATCGCTCCGAATTGTTGCGGGCCACGCAGTAATGTCCGGGTTTCCGACCAGACGGAACCTGGAACACCTAAACTCCGTATGTTTAGGAGACTTGGATATGGGCCGCTCTGGATGAAGACTCAATTGCGTCTGGACCACTTCTCGCTCTGGATGCGTTGGGCAGTGGCCTTGATATGCACCACCTCCGCCGCTCTCTCCTACATTTTTTGTATGGCCAACGGAATGGTTGTCGGCGACCTGATCGGGCTGCCTGGTCGGGAGCAGCAAATCGCTTTGGCCCACCACAGAGCCAGTATGTGGCTAGGTGCATCGGCCATATTGGAGGTGGGTGCTGCCCTCGCAGTGTTCTCACTCTTGGAAATCGGCTCTGATTCCGATCCCCTAGCGCGATTCGTTGCGCGGGGTGTGATAGCTGTTTTCTCGTCCTTGACTGCCACGTTGTTGATGGGCATTGTCATCTTTAGAGTCTTTCGCTAGGTTTCCTGGGCTCTCTTTAGAGAATGACCGGCAGCTCGGAATGCCGCAAAAGTCACGTTTTCGGTAAATTCCCCAGCCCAAGGGGTCGGGCGCGAGCAATTTACCGATAACCCCGTTTTTCAGGAGGTTCGGTTCTTCCACGCTGGCCGCATAGCTCACCGGATTACACTGTCAGCAGAATGACAGTCTTTGGCCAAGCTGACGAGAACGCTTTGGACTACCAAGTCCTCCGGGATGGAGGTGTCTCTTTGTATCGCAATCCTCTGTAAGGAGGAACGGCTTTGATCCTAAAACTGCCCAGTACTCCTCCGGGTTCGGCATGATTAGTATGCGAGAACGAGTAAATCTGGTTAATGGGACGATCGCGATTAGGTCTACGCCGTAAGGCGGAACGGACATTTGCTGTAGCGTTCCTCTTACGAGCCGATCTTGCCCGTGACCCAACCGGCGATCAGTCCAACAATGATCCACCAGACGACGGTAAACATCGTCCTCCACGTATGGGTTGTTATAAGAAAGAAACGCAGTTGAGGTCGTTCGCTTGTGACGCTTGGTGACCGCCCTTTCTTCGACCGACGGCCGCCAAGCTGTGCGCTCTTCGTTTTGGGCGTGGGTTTATGCTGCGTCGAGCCTCTGGCCCAGAAACTCCTTGGCCTTGGCGACTTCCGCGTCCCACTTGCTCAGCTGCTCGGGGTTAAGAAACTTTTCAACACGTTCGCGAATCTCTGGGCGGCGCGCCTTCACTTTGCTGATGATATCGGCCCTGGTTGTCTTGGGATTCTTCTTAACGTATTCTTCGACGTTTTCGCGCGCTTCCGCCAGTGCGGCATGGAGCTTTTCTTTTTGCTCTTCGGTGAGATTGAGGTCGCGAGCAAACTGCTTAAGTTCGGTGGCGACCTGCTCGCGTTCTGCACTAGTTAAACTCATGATACTTCTCCTTGAACGGTTGATGGTTGGCGTTGGGACACTGACCCGGTCTCGATGAAACTGACGGTTTGCTCGGAGAGAGCAGATCGCTTGGTCATGCGGGCTGGAGCATTGTCTCTTGGATTACGTTCACGATGTGCTCGGGTCCGAGCCGCGCGGCTGCGAAATCGAGCAATGGCAATGTGAGAGACACTAGCTGTAGGCGTCACCTCGACGGCAATAATTCGCAATCGACATAGGGAATCAGCCCCCAACCTGGCTCACACAGTTATTCAAAGGCAATGCTCGGCACCTTGCTACTGGGGAAATCCCTAGCGAGGTGAAACATCGCTGAGGCACTTGCCGAGCGGGTAAATGGCCGACTCTTGTCTTTGGATCGCGGGCGAGTTCACGGGCAATCCGGAAGTGATCCTCCGTGGTGCCTGAAAAGTCGCGTTTTCGGTATGTTGCCCCAGCCAACGGTCCCGGGAGGAAGTTACCGATAGTCCCG
>CAWDLQ010000003.1:0-657699 GCA_963803095.1 uncultured Acidobacteriaceae bacterium
GGGGACTTGTAATCGGCGAGCGCTGGGGCCGTCGCCGCCCCCAGTAATCCGCCCTGCTGCAATCCCTGAACGGTTGCTTTCAGCCCGCGAACCCACTTGTCTTTTGTGGATGGCCGGTACTTCGGGTCATTGGGATCAAGGGGAGCCGCTGCCTGGGTGCGCTGCGCTTGGAGGTCGGCGAGCTGATCCTGTTCGCTCGGCTGTTGCGCGAGGCCTTGTACGGTGCTCTGCGCTGCCTGGGCGTTCTGCATCTGGGCTTGCAGTGCCTGTTTGAGCATGTCCGGAAATCCGGGTTTTATTGCTGGTGCCACCGTTGAAGCGCCTGGGGACGGCTGCTGTGGCCCCGTAGCGATCGTGGGAAATGCGGATTAACCGCTGGATGTCTGGCCGCGCCAGCATCGGAGGTATACCGTTCTCTGCCAACCTAGCCCGGATTGCTGCGCTGACGGCTGCGGTCGCGCGATCATCGGAGGAGTAGTGGGCGCGGACGGCATGGGCGGTTGCCCTTGCTGTGGTGCCCGCGCAATCATCGGCGGGATCTGGGGAGCAGCCTGTTGACGCTGCTGGAGTTTGGCGAGCTGCTCTTTGGTGCCGTCAGGATCATCGAGCGGCGCGTACATCGAGCTGAGCAGACTTCCGTAGGCATTTGAGCCGTTAGACATTCGTTCCCCCTATCCCTTGCTTGTATTCACTCGTTGCGGTTCCTCTCTTTGGAAAAAGCACTCGCAGATCGCGAACGTTCCAGATCGAGGCTGTTTGCAGTGACACTCCACCTCAGGCCCCGGAGGATTTACGAGGTCGAGCAGCACGAACAGATTTCCCTTGGGTTCGATCGCTTTTTTCGTTTTCAGTAGCCGGCGGGCTGCGGCCCGGGATTCAGCCGATCCGAGCGGGAGATGGGCCAAATCCAAGCGCTGAACTGTTGCGAGCAACCGCTCCTTTGAGCCGCTATTCGACTGAATCATCGCTACCTCCAATTGTGTCTGCCTGTTGCGAGTAAATTGTGTTCTCAAACCAATCCGGCAGGATGCCTTTTTGGGCGTATTCTTCGAGCTCTGCCGCCGTCATCTCGGCGAAGAGTTTGTTCAGATCCAGCGTCTGGGTTCGCTCAATCCACTGGCCTCGGCTGTTTAACTTTGCTGCGGCCTGGACCGCCGCCACCACCGCTGACGCGGTAACCTCGACCTCGCTTGCCCGCTCGATGATGAACTCCAGAGCCGCGCGGATGTTCTTCTGCCGTTTGTCGTAGAGTCCAAACGCGTGCGCGTGCCTGTATACAGTGGCTCGGTTTACCAGCTTGTACTCCTCCGTGATGGCGACTGGGCTGCGCCAGGCAACAAAATCCGCCTCGATCTCGGCAAATTGCGGATGCTTGCACACGGTACAGAGACGCCGATGGCGGGCGAGGCTCTCGACTCTCTTTCTCGACTTCGCCATCAGTTACCTTGACTCCCCATGGATGTCTCTGCGAAGAGCTCTTCTGCTGCAACTGGCGCGTGTATCTCGATCGCCCGATCGAGAGCCAGCAATTTCTGCACCACCGCTGCACCGCTGACAGGTAGCTTGCAGATCTCATCTATTTGCGCCAGGAAGACTGAATCACCCACAAGGCCCTGCATAAGCCTGTTGCAAAGCGTCTCGTGCGGATCCGCCGGCAACGGGTAACCCGCATCTTGCCAAGATCGCACGACCTTATTGGCATATTCGCTTACTCGCTTCACCGCCAGTTCGCCGATCTCTGTCTCGAACCCTTTTCGCCACCGTAGGCGGAACTCCCGGGCGCGACACTCCACTTTCCGCAAACGTAACAGGCGAGCAATTCGCTGAACGACAGCGGCTCCAAGATCACCCGATCGGACATACGCGGCAGCGAGAACTCGGCCGATTGCGCCGCATCTGAAGACCCGTTCAATCGTTCTCCACAACAGTTCACTGCATGCGGATGTCTCGCTCCCTGGTTCGTCCATCCCTTCCTCCTATCGTCTTCGCTTTAGTAAGACTGCCCTTGTTCCAAAAAGCTATTCACAGGCTGGTCGGCAAGAGATTGATTTCCCGTCCCCCGGCGGCCATCTTTTTCGGTTCCAAAAGCAACTGTTTTTGGCACGCTAGAAAGCCCTCCTTGCAAACTCTCCTGCTTGAAACTCTTCGGCGCTTCATCGCTGAAGTCATCAAACTGCACCTGCACCTTGCCATGGCCGAACCCGGTCACTTTCCCCGGGAAGTTCAGGCAAGAGATCAACTCCACTCGCACACCAACTCGGAATGCCGTCATGCCCAATCCTTCCTCTCTCGCGTGGGCAGTGGGACAATTGAGGCTGTCGTCGCCCGTTTTTCTTTAGCGGCTTTCGGCCGGTCCACCGCCTGGAGAGAAACCGTTGCGTGGTCCGGCGATTCCACAATGCGGAAGTACACCGCGTCGGTAGCCGCTTCTTTACTCTCGAATTCCGCCCGGCGGACGTACTTGGAGCGGTCTTCCTCTTCGGGATTCGTAACGCTGATCCCGATGCCCCACTCCATCCACCCGTGAATTGCACTTGCGCCCCGCAAGCCGCGGAAGATGTTCGGGCCGTCTGCTTTCGCGATGTGGTGAACCAGGGCGCAGGCGCACTTCAGCTCTGTCTGGATTCTGCTCACTTTGGCCAGAACCTTCGCCACCTCGGTGTTGTCGTTCTCCTCGGAGTCATGGATCGACCGAAAAACGTCCAGGACCACAAGCTCGGCGCCGAATCTCCCTAGTTGCTCAATCAGCGCATCCATGTGATCGTCCCGGGTCACCTTGAAGTCCGCCTGGTGAGAACGGGTGTTGACCAGCATCCAGGATTCAAGGCGAAGGTAATCTGGCCGGCCGGCGATCAGCTTTTTGAGGCGGCGCCTGGTGAGACCTGCTTCGTCTTCGCGGCTGACAACGGCCGTCTTAACCTGCTTTGGTATTCGCAATCCAAGCCAGAGACACCCCACAGCTTGCTGACATTGCCAGATCGAGAGCAGAGAAGCTCTTTGCTGCCTTCGGATGGCCGCCGATAATCCCATTGCCCGCTCTGGGGATGATTCCCTCGATGAGCCAATCGACCGTCGCCTCACTTCCGGATGCGAATTCGATAGCATCTTGGAACATCGGGAAGGTCCGCACTTGGACCACCGGTTTCCAGTGCGGCGCTTTCGCGATCTCAGCCTCGAGGTCCTTCGTGGTGTGAGTCTCTAGCCAGTCGCTTACATCGCCTTTGTGCGGCAAGCCAGGTAGCCGGATGAGCTTGACCGCGTGTGCGTAGGGGTATACGTTCCCGGCCACCGACTGGGCCCAGGCCTCTCCGCTTTCATCGTTGTCGACAAAGATCAAGACCAGCTTGCCGGCAAAGTATGGGTTGTATTGGGGCAGCCATTTCGACTTTTCTCCAGGCTTCCAGGCGCCGTCGTAGTTGCAGGTAGTAGCAACCCGCAACGTCGTGCGCTCAGCCCACAGGCCGCGTTGGGCAATGTTGTCGCAGTCTTTCTCCCCCTCGCAGACAATCACGACGTTGGCCGTCGTCACGCGCGGCTGGTTGTAGAGAACCCGCTTGGTCGGCGCTCCATCCGGCGGATCGATGCCGGCAATCCAGTTGCCTTGCTCACTCGGCCGGTAGACGCGGAAGGTTTTCGGCTCGCCTTCCGGCTGGTAGCGGCGCTTCTGGTAAAGCACACGGTCGTCATCATCGCGGTAGTCGTAGGCAGCGACCACGGGCCCGAGCTTTGCGTAAGAGCCAAAGCTTGGTTTGGCGCCAGTAATCTCGGCAACCTTGGCTTCGGCTTCCGCCAACGTGCACTTCGAGAACCGCGCCTCGAACTGAAACAGGTTGCCGCCGGCGCCGCACCCGTTGCAGTGAAATCCGCCGGCGCCGTCCAGAAACAGCGTGCAGCTTGGCGTCCGGTCGTCGTGGAAAACGCACTTCACGGATGCTTTCGCGCGGGTGCCTATCTTCTGGCCCGGATGCCTGGTTTCGAAGTAGGCGCGGATCTGATCGTAGGTCAGTGTCATGCGGCCCTCAATTCTGCCGACAAACTGAACAGCAAGCTGACCAGATAAACGCCTGCGTCGAAGCGCAGATTGAGGCAACGGATGCCGAGCCAGACAAGAACACGTTTGAGGCTCCTCATGCCGTCCACCTCTCTTGCCGCTCGAGGAACTTGTCATCGTCCAGCCAGAACTCCAAAAGCTTTCGAGGCTCGGGATACCCTTTGCCATGGAACAAATGGTGCCAATCGAGATACTTTTGGTGGCGGTCGTTGTCACCGTTGTGGAACGGGTCTGATGCCAGACGGTCGACTGCGCTGCGGAATAGTTCTGGGGCTGCGCTCCAGGGATCTGGGTGATCCCTTCGCCTGGCAAAGGCCACCAGTGCCTCAAATCCCTTCACTCCCATCTGCACGCGATCAGGCGTGAGCTCGTACTGGGTCGGTGATTTTTTAACTTTCTCGAGGTAATAGATCCAGCCTGCTTTAACTAACGGCAGCAACCCATCCTTCGCTTTACCTAGAACCGAAGGTTCACCCGTGAGAACAAGATCTTCGCCTGACGGTTCTTGACGGTTCTTGATGGTTCTACCTATTGGGGGGTGTGGGGGGTTGTTCATTTTGTCATGTGACTTGGTCGAATTTGTCACTTCACTAGGGGCGGGTTTGTCACGTGACAAGCTGACACGTGACTCTGTGTCACGTGACATTTTGTCACGTGACATGAGCCTTTCGAGTGAAAGCTGGTAAGTGTTGCCTCGGCGTTCGTGTGAACGTCTCGTGATGGTCAACCATCCATCGAGATCCAGGGTTTTGAGTGTTCGCAGGACCGTCCGGACGTTCATACATGCCTTTCGGGCCAAGGTCTGAGTGTGGGGCCAGCAGAGCCCCTGATCGTTTGCACAGTCAGCCAGCGCAAGCAACAACAAGCGCTCGGAGCGATCGTTAGGGCCGTCCTGCCATACCGCGGACATCAGGGCAATGCTCATCGCCGTGCCCCTTCCTGAGTGAGAGCTTCGACTATGACCCGTGCGTCTGCAGCTTGGCGCCGGCGGCTATCTCCAGGCTGCACTTGTTGTACAGCTTCGAGCTTCCGCGTTAGTTCGGCGCCGGGCCTGCACTCAAAGATGTTTTGAAGTCTGGGCTGTCTGGGCTGGGGAGATGTGATACTACTTGGCATAGATTCTCTCGTTGCGACGATGGCGTCGTCGCGGCTGGTTTAATTGGGAAGCAAGAGCCTGGATCCGCAAAGATCTGGGCTCTTGCTGTCTTCGGGGCATGAAAAAGGCCATCCATTTGGATGACCTGGTTTTGCCGGGCTGGCTGAGGCATCACTCTGGCGGATCCTCCTGCCGTTGGGCGGTCTTATTCTTAATTCGCATTGACAATCGTCCTTACTTTTTTCCTGCTTCGCCGGCACATCACGGGTCCCGGTCTGATCGACACGTCGGCAACGTTCGAATACGCCAATAAGGCCATGATTAGACTGGGTAATTGGCGATCGATCGCCCGGTCAACGGCGCTCATGCACAAATCCGCTGATCGCTCGTCCCGGGGCAAATATTCAAGTAATGCCATTTCGCTCAAAAGCGTGTCCTCCGTTGCCAGGCGTTCAGCGACACAACGGCAGGCCCAGCGCCCGGCATCCGGGACTACGGAAGCACCCTTTCTTCGGAGAGCCTCCAGGGTCGACGCTACTCGCCTTTGCACCAAGTCAGCGCCGTTCTTCACGAAGAAGATTCTTCGTACTCGTATCGTCCTCTCGTGCTGAATGAAGGCAAAAGAGTATCGCGACATATACGAAGTCTGTTCGCCGCCCGCCTCATGAAACCAGCCCCCTCGGCCGGAGAGCTAGCCAGGGATGCTGGCAGGTTGTTTTCAAAAATGGATCGCACGCTACATCTCCCAGGGAGTCCTTGGAAATAGCCCCCTACTTATAGGGCCGCGATTTTGCGGGTTCCGGGACAAATTTTTGGAAATTATTTTGTTTTCTTTCTTGGTACGGGGGCCGCCCACCACGGGATGGGGTCGAAGGGCTGCTTCGCGTGAATAATTCTGGCGGGAGTGACCCCCGCTATAACTGATTTCGGCGGATGTGGATCACTTCCCGGCTTCGGTGGGTACCAGCCCGGGTACCAGCCCCTCGATTCGGCGTTCGAAGTGCGTCTTTCCTGGTCGCGGGTTCGAGGAGGGATTATGGCTTTGAGGCGACCAAACCCACGGCGCCTTAATTGTCGGTAGCCCCCCTGGAGCGCCTTCCTGGTTGCTTCATCCGGTTGGTTTCTGAGAGCTTCATCGCGACTCACGCCTGCGGCTATGAAGTTCAGGGCTTTCTGCTCTGATTCGGAAAGGCATGCCGCTTGCGCCCAGGCACCAAAATTAGGGCTCGCAACGGGTCCGATGTGGAAGTAGGTGGTGTCGGGTCCCGATAGAGCGTTGCTTTCATCAATCTCCGATTTCCAGGTGGAAGATGGCTGCCTAACTGTTTTGAATTCTGCGGGAAGCCCACGGATAAGGTCGCGATAACTGTGTCCACCAGGAGAGCTTTCTGACATATACGCTCCCCACTCGATCTGAGCGCTGTCCATGGTTTTTAGAAACTTTTTATCCTTGGGCACTTGTCGTCGCGCCGTGTTCCGCGTGGCTTGGGCGACATAAGCGTAAGGGTCTTCCTTCGTTGCCCACTTGCCCTCGCCAAGGACCTCACACATCTCAATGAAGTGGCCTAGCTTTACGCCAAGTGCCCGCATCGTTCTCAGCAGGACGCCGTCGTCGGCCTCGTATTTCCTCTCTGAGGCAGCTTCCGTTGCTTCTGCGAGCCTCTTCAGCATCTCGGCTCTGCTCGGACGATTCATGGCCGCACCACCGAGCGCTTGAAGCGGTTGAGCCTGTTAACGGGTTGCGGCGGGGCGGCGTCTTCACCGCACGTGCGGGCAAGGTCTCGCTGCTCCATTCTTTTCTGAATGAACGCCATGACCTCCGAACGGACCCATCCGACGGCCCTGCCGCCCCCTAAACTGATCGGCGCGGGGAACTTGCCTGCGCGGATCAATCGATAGATGCTTGGCCGGCTGAAGGGAAAAATCTCCCTCAGTTGGTCGATGCGGATAATTTGATCCGAGTGGAGGAGCTCACGGGTACTCGACTGAGAGACCAGGGCTGCGATTTCGCGAACCGCTTTTGGAGATAGGGGTTCGCCGTCGGGGTGATTGTTGAGACTGCCCGTAGCAGCCCGCAATAGTGGCTTTGATGGCATTAGACGTACCTCTTCGCAAGAAATCCAATCGCAAATTCTTTACCCCTCGCCAAGGTGTGTGGTTGCGAGCCATTTTAGGCAACCTGCACGCGTTCCTTCCGCGGCCTGGTTCCTTCCGCCAGAATCCGTTCACACTCAGACCTGGGGTTTAGAGCCGGGATCCGACCTTAACCGAGGTAACGCGGCCGCTGTACGCAAGCCGACGCCAAATCCACTGGGAGAGACCGTACTTCCTCTCCGCCTCTGTGGGCATGAAATTTTCCTGTTCGATAACTTGGGAAGCCATTGCCAAGTTCCTTTCTGCCGATAGGTAGAGTTAAACCGGCTTGCATACCTAGCTAAACGCGATTCGGCTTGCAGTGTCCATAATGGGACGAATAAAGTTAGTCATGCCTCAAAAGCGTCTGCTCACGGCGAAGACTATTACCAGTTTCGTTCGATGGCTAAACCGCGATGACCCGGAGAGGTCAGACTGGGACCGGTCAGACTGTGTGTCGATACTTCGAGCGCCCGATCCCCAAGTAATGCTCTTTCGGTTGAAGTGCGATGCCGTGGTCGAGGCCCTCCGTGGTCTCAATAGCGTCGGATGCCGCCCTTCGGACAAGCGACTGATAACCTCCTGGCCCATGTCGGCCATACTCGCCGATCTATCCCAACGGAAGAAAAGCATTCGCGAGTGTGCCTGCGGGTGCGGGAAGTGGTTTCTCGCAGAGAGACGAAATCAGAGATACTACGGCGATCACCGAAAGAGGGCGTCAAATCGCCGGATGACAGGGGAGCGGAGGGAGCGCCGCCGCGTTCAGAACCGGCAAGCCCAGCAGCGCTACTACGCCAAAAACTTCAAGGCGACCCCACATGCCCAGGGCGACTAGGAATCGCGACGGGATCTATGAACGCAAGGGCAGGAATCTGGTCCCTACTGAAGCGTGCTGCAATTAAATTCAAAGATAGAACAGTTCTGTTCGGTTAAGTCAAGGACGTTCAAGAAGGGTTAAGTCAATACCTACGCGCCGAAGTTACCCACGAGAACTTTGGATTCGTTGACCAGGCTATCGACGTAATCACTCCACCATTGGAGCATCCGCTTTCTCTCGGCCGCGTATTCGGCGACGTTATAGACCCCGCGCATCCCGGGTATTTTGTGCCCTAGTGCGACCTCGATGGCGTCAGGCAAAAAATTGTTGCCGTGCAAAAGCGTGCTCGCAGTTCTCCGTAGATCGTGGATCGTGAAGGGGGGAAAGTCGAAGGTCAACCGGGCGAGCGCACCATTCAGCGTGGTTGCGTTCAGCGGCTTGTGCGGCCTTCGGCCCGGTAAAACGAATTTGCATCCGCATGCTAGCACTTGGAGCTCGCTGAACATCGAAGCCGTCTGCGTGGAGAGGTAGACGATGTGGTCCGTATTGTTTTTGGTGTTCGCCGCGGGGATAAACCACTCACCGGCGTCGAGGTTCACGTCCTTCCATTCCGCCAGGCGTAGCTCTGACTTTCGCGTCAATGTGGCCAAGCCGATATGCAACGCCAATTTGAATTGCTGCTGGATGCTCGAAGCGTAGACCGTTCGCAGGAAGACTCGAATCTCGTTCGGTTTTAGCGCCCTGGTGCGCTTCTTCGTCTTGCCGATATATTTGGTCGCACACTGCGTCGCCGGGTTCGCGGTGACGAGGTGCGTCTCGAGCCCGTAATCGAAAATTCCTTTGAGAACCTGACGCAAACGCAAGGCCGTGACTACGCGCCCTTTGTCCCGCTTGCGGTAGATGAGAGCCTGGCAGTCGAGTACGCCCACGTCTTTGAGCAGCCGATCGCCGAGGTGCGGGTAGATTTCGTTATCCAGATAGCGCCGCACTTCGCTTGGGTTCTTCAGATTCGGAGCTATCTGTTCGTCGAAGTAGCGGTCACCGAACGAACGCACTGTGGGATCGGTGGAACGGCCGCCGCGGGCGAGGATCTTCTCCCTGGCGGGCGACTTCCCCTTTACAACTATCTGTGCCAGGCGATCGCGCTCCTTGCGGGCGGCGCCCAAGCCCATGTCTGGATAATGGCCCAAGGCTACCTTCTCCTGCTTGCCGTTCAGGCGATAGCGAAAAATCCATGACCGCACACCGCTCGGCAGAATATCGAGCGCGAGCCCGCGTCCGTCACTCTGCAGGTAGCGGGACGGCTTTGGTTTGAAACTCTTGATCTTTGCATCGGTGAGCATCTGTGACTTTCACACCTCTGTGCTGGAGACTCACTGGAGACTCAATTTGCTCAACCTCTCCTGAGTCTCTGCTAGACATCATAAGACATAAAATGTAGTATTGGCCGGTAGTTTTAGGGACACGTCGAGCTGTCGTGAGACGTCGTGATACGTGGGCCTACATGTATAGTGTGGAGATCGATGCCAGACGGAAAATGGTGGTCACAGGATCGACAGGCTTCCTGGTCTTGAGGTCCGCGTATCCATAACCCCTCTGCAGCAGCACCTCGCCGTTCTGCATAACCAGCACCGAAGCCCCGGCAATGTCGGAGCGCTCCAGTTGCAAGGGCACGATGCCGTCGAAGAAAGACTCCAGATCCGAGGTTTCAAGCGCATGCTGGCTGTTTACGTCTGCCTGCCGGGCCTGAGCAGCAGGGCCAGCCGGCACGTCAGGCACCTGGGCCGGGGCAAATAAAGGTGCAAAGACAAACCAGCAAACTGCACAGAATCCGTGCATTACGGAACTCCAGGAAGGAGGATTCTAGCAGGGAGCGTGGTGGGACCCGGGCTGCTCAGCAGTAACCATGCGCTCACATGTCGAACCAGCCCAGACATGCTAGTGTTTTGTTGCATGGGTACAGCACGACAGAACGGTAAGCGCGATACCAAGGGGCCATCGCGCCCGGCGGAAGGCGATGGGGGGCGGCCGGTGGCGGTGGCAACCTCCTCGTACGTGAATATTATCGAAGCGCTGCTGGAGAACGGGTCGATGTCCCGTTCCGAACTGGCCAGCTCCATCGGTCTCAGCCGGTCGGCGTTGACGGAGATGAGCCGGGTCCTGATTCAACATCAGTTTGTGGAGGAATCGCCATCCGTAATTGACAAGCAGCGGAAGGGCCGGCCCTCCATCATGCTGTCGTTAAACGCCAGATACGGATACTTCGTGGGTGTCGGCCTGACCGAAAATCCTCCCCTGATGGCGCTGACGGATTGTCATGGAAACGTGCTGGCGGAGCACCAGATCGACGTGGTGATGGAGCCGGAAGCGGTCGCAGCAGCGATCGCGCGAGGCATTCCTTATCTCACCCGCGCCTCCAATATTTCGCGCGAAAAGGTCCTGGGCATCGGGGTTGCGCTCTCCGGGCATGTCGACCATGCCCGGGGGATGTGTCTGCATTCGAACCTGCTCGGGTGGCATGAAGTGCCGATCGCGAAGATCGTCGAGCGGGTGACCCGGATGCCCACCTATATCGATAACGATGCCCATGCCGTAGCCCTGGGGCAGAAGCTTTTCGGACTGGCGCGGGAACTCAAGAGCTTCATGGTCATTATGCTGGGCAAGAAGATCGGTAGCGGCAGCTACCTGCAAGGCCGGCTGTACCGTGGACATACTGGGGCCGCGGGCGAGATTGGCCATTGCACCGTGGTCCCCGGGGGACCCCGTTGCGAATGCGGCAAAGCAGGCTGCGTGGATGTATTTGCCTCGAGCTCTGCACTTCTAAGGAGGGCCGCGGAGCTCGATCTGCAGGTACAGGAAATTGGGGAGCTGGAGTCGCTCGCCGCGAAGGGCGAGGAGAAGGCTATCGAGTTGCTTCGCCACGCCGGTTCCGCCCTCGGCATCGCGGTTGCAAACTCCATACAGATCAACAATCCAGAGCTGGTACTGTTTGCCGATTTGGTTGGCTTCGGCGATGGGGTTTTTACCGCCAGTGCCAGGCAGGCGATCGAGAGCAACATCATGCCGCACATGCTTTCCACCACCCGGCTTGAATTCCGGTCGGTGGAAATGGATTTTCTGGTGCGCGGGGCCGCCAGCATCGCCGCACATCAGTTCCTGATCGAACGGGCGGGGTAGACAGCAATGGATTCGCTTCGATCGCGGCTGAATTACGAGCCGCAGGAACTGGGATTTGGAACCAGCGGGCGACGGGGCAAAGTAGTGGACCTCACCCAACTGGAGGTCTACCTCAACGCGCTGGCGGAGCTCGAATACCTGCAGTCGCTGGCTCCCTCGGAAGGCGGCATCCAGCCGGGCGACCCGTTTTATTTTGCCTATGACCTGCGCCCCAGCTCCAGCGAGTTTGTCAGCGAGGAACAGGGCCGAGGGGAGCTTGCCCAGGCCGTTGTCGCAGCCATCGGCGATGCCGGTATGGAGGCGGTGAACCTGGGCCGCATTCCCACACCCGCGCTGGCCAGCTTTGCCTTGTCGCGTAGTAAAGGCAGCATCATGGTGACCGGAAGCCACATTCCCTTCGACCGCAACGGTTACAAGACCAACAGCGGCCGGGGTGAACTGCTCAAACAACAGGAAGCCCCCATCAACGAGCAGGTGAGACAGGTACGCAAAAGGCTGTATGAACAGCCCTGGGATCAGTCGCGGTTCGACCAGCGGGGAATGCTGAAGTGCGGCCACCATGCACTCCCGGAAGTGCATAACGAAGCGCGCGCCGCTTACATTGCGCGGTTCACCGATTTCTTCGCCGGCGCCTCGCTCAATGGCAAGCGGATCCTGGTCTACCAACACTCGGCTGTGGGGCGCGATTTGCTGGTGGAGATTCTGGGGCGGCTGGGTGCGCAAGTAGTGAAGGGGGGACGAAGCGAAACATTCGTGCCCATTGACACGGAAAACATCGACGCCGCGCAGCTGGCCGTGATTCAGGCCCTGGCTGATGAGGCCACCGCGAGCCATGGCCCTCTCCACGCAGTGGTCTCCATCGATGGCGACAGCGATCGCCCTCTGGTCCTTGGAATCGACCAGGGCGTCGATCCTGTGACCGCCCGGGTGCAGTTCTTCGGCGGTGACCTGGTAGGCATGGTGGTGGCAGAGTACCTGCAGGCAGACGCAGTGGTGGTTCCCATCAGTTGCAACGACGCCATCGACCGGGGAAAGCTTGCCCCGGTGGTGCAAGCGAAGACGCGTATCGGCTCACCCTTTGTGATCGCCGGCATGGAAGCTGCGCTCGCCCAAGGAAAAAAACGGGTGTGCGGATGGGAGGCCAACGGCGGCTTTCTGACCGGCTCGCCCATTACGCGCAATGGCGCCACGCTGCCACCGCTTCCGACCAGGGACGCGGGCTTGCCCATCCTGGGGGTGCTTTTTGCCGCGGAACAGTGCGGGCTCTCGCTGGTCGATCTGTTCGCCCGTCTGCCCAAGCGTTTCAGCCGCGCCGCTCTGCTTAAAGAGTTCCCACGAGCGACGGCGTTGAAAATCGTCAGCCGATTCTCTCCCCCTGCCGCAAGCCCGGCGATCCGAAAGGATCTGGCGCAGTTCTTCACCCCGGCGCTGGGCTTCGATAGCATCGCTCATGTGGACTACACCGACGGAGTGCGCATCCTTTTCGCCAATGGCGAGGTCGCCCATGTGCGGCCCTCCGGAAACGCGGATGAGTTGCGCATCTACGCTGTCGCCGATACGCAGAGCCGCGCGGACGCAATCGCCGCCATGGGCGTGGAAGAGCCTGCAGGTATCCTGCGCAGGATGGAGAAGGCTGTGCATGGCTGAATTGGGCGTACTGACGCTGCGCGGCGTGGTTCAGCACTACGACTGGGGTGGGCATAACTTCATCCCTGATCTTTTGGGCATAGAAAACGCGACCTGCAAGCCGTTTGCCGAATTGTGGATTGGCGCGCATGCCAAGGCGCCCTCCGTGGTCGAGCTTGCGGCCGGGCAGGAGCCTCTGGACCAGCTGATTGCCGAGGAGCCCGAGGCTATCCTTGGGCCCGCAGCGAATGCTCATTTCGGCGGCCGGCTGCCCTACCTCTTCAAAATTCTGGACGTCCACAAGATGCTCTCGATCCAGGCGCATCCTACGCTTGCCCAGGCCAAAGAGGGTTTTGCAAGAGAGAACGCCGAAGGCATTAGCCTCGAGGCCAGCGGCAGAAATTACAAGGACGATAACCACAAACCGGAAATTGGCGTGGCGCTCACCGAGTTCTGGATGCTCCACGGCTTTCGCCCGCTGGAGCAGATCGCTGACACCTTTGATCATTTTCCCGAGCTGAGCCCACTCATGGCTGGCTTTCGTCAACGGCTGGCTGCGGCAGGCCACGATCATCAAGCCCGGCGCAGCTTGCTTCGCGAACTCTACAGTAACGTGATGGCTATGCCCCAGGAACAGGTGGACTCGCTGCTCAATGGGCTGCTCTCCCGGCTGCAGTCGAAACCTGCCACCGATAAGAACAGCGCAGATTACTGGGCGTTGCGGGCGGCAGAGAATTTCCCCTTACCCGGCGGGCACCGCGATCGCGGTATCTTCAGCGTCTATCTGCTCAACCTGGTGCATCTGCAGCCGGGGCAAGGCACCTTCCAGCCGGCCGGAGTTCTGCATGCCTATTTGGAAGGAGTGAACGTCGAGTTGATGGCCAACTCCGACAACGTGTTGCGGGGAGGCTTAACGAGTAAGCACGTCGATGTGGCGGAACTGCTCAAAATCCTCACCTTCGAAGGCGGCACTCCGGAGGTCTTCGACGGGGTCCATGTAAGCGCACAGGAACGGGTCTATCGCACCCCGGCGGAAGAGTTTGAGTTGAGCCGCATCGCGCTTGCGCCGCGCAGTCGATACGCCAGCGAGGCGACCTACGGCCCTAAGGCACTGCTGGTGTTGCAGGGCTGCGCCACGATTACGGCAGCCGGCCGAAGCACCTCGGCCGGCCGTGGATCCATCGCGTTGGTGCCCAGCGGTACGGAATTTGTCATTGAGACGCGCCTCGAAGACCTGGTGGTCTTCCAGGCGGCCCTTCCCCTTCACGCCCGGGGTGCCTTTTAAGAAGAGGAAAACAGCGGGTCCCTCCACTGCGCTCGGGACAAAGGGGAGGGGGGCCCTCCCCGAAGGGGGTTCTAAAAAAAAAGGTTTTTCCCCCCCCTTGTGTGGCCCGGGCCTAAACCCCCTCTCTAAAAAAATATCCCCAAAAAATGTCCCTTACACTTAATATTCCTCCGCTGCCCTCCTATAAAGAAGGGGAAGGCGATCTTTCCATGGAGGGCGGTTGCTGGAAGGAAATTTTTTTTCGTCTCCTTGGGTGGGCCGCACGCCCATACTCCTCCGGTCGGGATAACAAATTTGCTTGAAATAAATTGGGCCTCATTTCGTTTCTGGTGGGATCCCCTTTCCCTCCCCTTCTCCTTCGTTCAGGGCGCTCTCATTCTCGGTCCTAATGAGCTTTAGCTCGCCTGCGCGAGAAAGGCTTCGACTTCGGCGGAAGAAGGTAGTGAGGGTTGGGCGCCGGCGCGGGTAACCGAAATAGCCGCGGCCGCAGCCCCGTAACGGGCAGCTTCGACCGGCGGCTTTCCGCGGGTGAGGGCAACGGCAAAGGCTGCGTTGAAGCAATCCCCGGCGGCGGTGGTGTCCACCGCCTTTACCGGGAAGGCTGGGACCCGTTGCGCAGGACAATCAAGACCAGCCAGGAAAACCCCCTGGGCCCCCAGTTTGAGAGCCACGTTCCGTACCCCCATCGCCAGTAGTTTTTCGGCAGCGGCGGCAGGATCGATGTTGACCCAGCCCAACAGCATCTGCGCCTCGGTTTCGTTGGGCGTAAGCCAGGTCGTACGGCTGAGCAAGACTTCCGGCAGCGGCCTGGCCGGAGCAGGATCCAGCATCAGAGGAGTCTTCGCCTCCCAGGCTCGTTCCGCCAGCCGGATGACCGACTCCAGTGGGGTCTCCAGTTGCACCAGAATCATGCTTGCCCGCTGCACGGCCTCAACGTGAGCATCGATATACGCGGCGGAAACCAGGCGATTCGCTCCCGAAATCACGATGATGGAGTTCTCCCCATTGTCGGCTCTCGAGATGTGCGCCACTCCGCAGGGACCGGCCACCATCTGTACCGCATGGGTATCGACACCTGCGGCTTGCAGGCCTGACAGGAGCCTCTCGGTGAAAAGGTCGGTACCGAGAGCCGCAATCATGTCCACCGGCGCCCCCAGTTTCGCGACGGCCACCGCCTGGTTGGCCCCCTTGCCTCCGTTGAACACGTCGAAGGTGCTGCCGAGAATTGTCTCTCCCGGAGCCGGGAGCCGGTCGGCGCACGCCACCAGGTCAATGTTGATGCTGCCCACTACCAACAACTTCTTCTTCACGTTATTTCCCCGCCCATCCGAGGCAGCCAGGCCGCCGCTGGGAAAGGATATCGCACAGAATGAATGGAAAAAGCTGGAAGGGTAGATTTGAAGGGTGGAGGCGCGGGCCGGAATCGAACCAGCATTAAAAGGCTTTGCAGACCTTCCCCTGACCGCTTGGGTTCCGCGCCACTCTTAAGGACTGCCCGTTCAACTTCAGGCAGTCAGTTGCTCTACTGAAGTCACTTTAGGTTGAACTTGATGTGGAAGACTACACCCCTTGCGGCGGCTTCGCTACCATTGGTAACCGGAATGGAGTACCAAGGCACATAGCGGTCGACGAAAAGCTGTTGCCGTGGCCAAACTATCCGTATCTTAGCGGCCCGGTACCCCTTTCCGATGTTTAAAACTGACCAGACGACAGGAGACGTAGTCAGACCCACCCCAATACCCGTCTATCCAGGCAGCTGAAGACATGATCTTCCCAAGTTGAACCGGGAGTTTCACCATTTCGGAACTGGATGACTTTGACTTGCTCGTCAGAACTTACCGGGCAAGATTGCTTCGGCTAGTGGCCTTTTCCACAGGCGACTACGATCTTGCCGAGACTATAGTTCAAGATTGCTTTTTAAAGGCTTACCGGGCGCGAGAAAGTTTTCGCGGGGACTGCAGCGTGAGCACCTGGCTGTACACGATTGCCTTGAATGTGATGCGCGATTACCAGCGCCTGCAAAAGCCGCACTTTTGGAAAACCGCGGGACTGACAGCGGCGGACCTTACCGATGTAAATCCCGCGCTCGCCAGCCAGGAACCGTCGCCGGAATCACGCATGTTGGCCGAGGAGCAGGCCAACCGCGTCCAACTGGCATTGAAGTCTCTATCCCCGAAACAACGGATCGTCTTCATCATGCGTTTCCTGGATGAAATGGAGCTGCAGGAGATCTCGGCCACTACTGGTATGTCGCTAAGCACGGTCAAGACCCACATTCAAAGAGCGATGAAAGCAGTTCGCAGTCGATTAAGAGGAGCGCAATGACTTCTCCTCATCTGACGGACGATGAAGTGGCAGACTACCTGTCAGGCGTGCCCGGGAAAACAACCGCGGCTCACCTGGCCCAATGCGCAGCGTGCCGGGATGAGATGGATCGTTTACGCGGCTCATTGCGCGCCTTCGACCAGGCTAGTTTGGCGTGGAGCGAAGCACAAACCGGTTCCAGTTCGAAATCTGGTTCCAAACCCCGTCCTGCTCGCAGATGGCATCGGCTGGCGGCTGGGACGATCGCGGGCACAACGGTCCTTGCAGTCATGTTGTTCTTCACCGTTCATCACCGGTCCCCAAGGCTTACCGCCGATGGGAACGTTCGCGCATCCAATCTCAGCGACAGTACGGCGGAGATTGAACGCGACAATCTGCTGCTGCGGTCGATCGATGAGGAACTCGATTCTTTGGAACTATCCCCCAGCAAGATGTACGGAATCTCCAGTTCGGGAGACGATCCTTACCCCAGGCGCCCAGGTCGATTGAGGTCGACACCGTGAATCAGCAGAAAAAGAAGTTGAGAAGCGCGATGCTGGCGGTTTTCATCTGCTCGCGGATGTTGCTTACCGCGCAGCCATCCGCGCGAGCTCAGGACTGCCATGGCGCACCGCCTCCAGATAGAGGTGCCGGGCATAGGCCGCCGCCGCCCGGTGGCCCCCCTCCGGGCGATCGGGATGACCGCCATGGGCCGCCGCCCGGACCCGGCGACGAACCACGAAGCACCATGCGCGGAGGACTGCAGCTCGGCCCACCCGGACGCTGGTGGGACGACAAAGAGTTTGCCCACCAACTCGGCTTAAGCGCGGCGCAAGCAAGAAGGATGGACGAGATCTTCCAGGCGAACCGTGGCACGCTGTTGGATCTCTACCGGTCACTCCAGCAGCAGGAGTCAATCCTGGAACGTATGACGGCTGGGAATCGCTTGAACGAGGAACAAATCTTTCAACAAATTGATCGAGTCACCGCCGCGCGCGGGGCCCTGGAAAAGGCGAACGCCCACATGCTCTTGCAGATCCGCCAGCAGATGACGGACGAACAGACCGAGAGGCTGGACCAGCATCGTCCAAAACCGCGAAATTGAAACCGTCAATGTGGCGCTCAGACATTTCCTTACTTAAGTAACGGCGCCAGCGAGATCGTGTCGCCGCAGCCGTAAAACACCCCGTCAAAGAAGTCAGATTAACCCGGTTCACAACCATTGCGCCCTGACCCTGACCATGACCAGGAGCGCGCGGTGCGGTTTTCTCAGAGAAAACCACCAAGAGAACGGATGGAGTTCGCTCTCCACCAGTTGTGAAACCATCGGCCACGCCGCGGCGCGATCGTTCTCCTGTACGCATTTTCATTGCCACATTTATGCCTGCCCCATGCGAAACGAGGGTTGCAGATGACTATGCACAAACAATTTGTCACGTCTCTATGCTGTGCTGCGGTTTCGGCCGGCTTGGTATTCCTTGTATCCACCGGCACCATAGCCAAGGTTGGCGCGGCTGGCCCGGGGGCGAAAGATCCCGGAGTTCGTGCCGGTGCTGCGGGCGCAGGCAATCCGCTCTCCACGCTCAGCGCGGATGAACTTGCATTTTTTCAGGACGGATTATCCCGCTTCACCGCGATCGATTCGGTGGGCGGAACCATAGCAGGCGAGACGGACTCTGGCCTGGGACCAGCTTACAACTCCAATAGCTGCGGCAGCTGCCATGCTCAGCCGGCAACTGGGGGGACGAGCCCGAGCACCAATCCGCAGATTGCGGCGGCTACGGCCAATGGCGCCACCAACTCCATCCCGGACTTCATCTCCGCCGGCGGACCGGTGCGAGAGGCACGGTTTCCTTTCCTCCTGAATTCGAACGGCACTTTGAGCCAGACTGCTGATGGTGGCGTTCACGATCTCTTTACCATCACTGGGCGGACCGACGCTCCCGGCTGCAACATGGCACAGCCCGACTTTGCGCAAATGGAGAAGCTGGGAAACCTGATCTTCCGCGTTCCCACGCCGCTGTTTGGAGCGGGTTTGATCGAGAACATCCCGGAGGCCACACTCTACGCCAACCTGGCCGCGAATGCCGCACTCAAGCAGAGTCTGGGAATTTCAGGCCATCCCAATCTCAGCGGCAACGACGGAACCATCACCCGATTCGGGTGGAAAGCGCAGAACAAGTCGGTGGAGATGTTTGCCGGGGAAGCCTACAACGTCGAAATGGGCGTAACCAACGAGCTTTTCCCCGATGAGCGTATGCTGCCTCCCTCCTCCTGTCTCTTCAATCCAACACCAGAGGATACGACCAACTTTCCCGCATCGGGCGCAGCGATAGTGAGCGACGTTGTAGCCTTTTCGAACTTCATGCGTTTTCTAGCGCCTCCGGCGCCATCCACTCAAGGGATTCCCGGCAATCCTTCGCCTCAATCGATCGCCAACGGCCAGTCCTTGTTTACCCAGGTGCACTGTAATCTGTGCCATACTCCCTCGCTGCAGACGGGCACTTCCGCCTTCGCCTCCGGGCTAAACAATCAAAACGCGGCGCTATTTTCAGATCTGTTGGTACACCATATGGGCTCGGGACTGGCAGATAACGTTTCTCAGGGTACGGCCGGCCCGGATGAGTTCCGGACCGCTCCTTTGTGGGGTTTGGGGCAGCGCCTGTTCTTTCTGCACGACGGCCGCGCTACGTCCTCCAATGGTGGTCTGCTCACGGCGATTCAGGATCATGCCGGTTCCGGTTCGGAGGCAAATGGGGTGATCAATCTGTTTCAACAATTGAGCAGTCAACAGCAACAGGATTTGCTGAATTACCTGCGCTCCCTGTAGCGTGCCGGCCGCGGGGGCGAGTGGCGGATTCACCGGTAGCAAAAAATCTGTTTTATTGCCAACCCTGGAAGAAGGTAGTCTTATCCCGGAGCTTAGAGCAGTTTCGCCGGGAGGACAGGATGGTCGGGGAAACAGATAACAGGCGCAGAGAATTTCTTAAGCTGGCGGCGTTTGGCCTTGCAGGCCTGACCACCGCCTCGACCCGAGGACTGGGCCAGGAGCCGCGCGATGTCATCCAGCGGCCGGAGACACCAGAGCTTGCCCTGAACCTCCTGGTCCAGGGAAATCAGCGTTTCGTGGCTCAGAAGCTGGTCTCGTTCCAGGAAGACCTGGACATCCTCAAGGCGCACTCGGAAGAGCACCAGGAACCATTCGCGGCCGTGCTTTCCTGCGCCGACTCCCGCGTGCCGGTCGAATTAGCCTTCGACCAGAGCATTGGCCATCTCTTTGTGGTCCGCGTGGCCGGCAACGTCGCCACCCCGGATACCATCGCCAGCCTTGAATATGGCGGGGTCGTTCTGGGAATCAAAGCGATTCTGGTGCTGGGACACACCAATTGCGGGGCGGTCAAAGCCACCATGGCAGGCAAGGCGGTACCAGGACAGATCAGCACGTTGTATCAGTACATCCATCCGGCGATCGCCGGGGCCAACGGCGACCTGACCACCGCCAGCCGGCAAAATGCCAAGCTGCAGGCATCTGTGTTGCGAGAAACTTCGCCCGTTTTGGCTGACCTGGTAAAGCAGAACAAACTGGCGATTCGCGCAGCAATGTACGACGTGGGCAGCGGAAAAGTCACCATGATCGAAGCTTGATGGCGGTTTTCCGGCCGGGTTCATCCGCAATAGCCACGATCACTGTATTGCTTACAAACATGGGGAGCCTTTCTCCTGCCCCCCGGTGTCTCAGCCTACCCAAAAGTTGTAGCCGGTTAGTAACCAGGTTGGCGCATATTGCTATCCGTTGTAGAGCCGATAAGGCTACCAGCACCTAAGTAGCCGAGGTACAACGCCGAACCTTCTTAACTTACAGAATCGTGATAATTGACCTCTGGCCTGCAAGATAGCGGGCTGAGCCTCGCAATAAGTGCGTAGTTCGGAATGGAGCGAGCTCAGTACCGAAGGAATGCAGACGAGTAATGTTGTTCGATAGTTTTGCCGATAACTTTGGAATTGCGACGAAATGGGTATCCAACTCCGGGTCGTGCCTGGTATACGATCCGCTTTGTCATGCAGCAATGAACTTCCAAAAGATGAAGTTCGGGTTGTATGTCAGCAACATGCTTTGGACCGGTTCTCCCCCGCAGACAATTCCCGTTCCGTAAGTGTTGACATGTATCTGTAACTGCGCTCTGAGGATTTCTTTATGGGCCGAAACTCCAGGCTGCTTCTGTCTGCCTTGCTGGCGATCGCCGGCACCATCCTGCCGAACGCGGCAGAGGCAGGCGCAGTGTCTACGGTGACGACACTTGCGCTCTCTTCACCATCGGCAGCTTCGCCTGCGGCGGTGACTCTCACGGCCACAGTCACAGCCGGCGGCGCACCCGTAGCCAACGGCACGGTCACCTTCTGCAATGCCGCTGCAACTTACTGTGAGGACGCCGCGATTGTGGGCAAGGCGCAGTTGAATGGGGGCAGCGCGCGGTTCAAATTCATTCCCGCGATTGGCGTTCATAACTATAAGGCGATCTTCAATGCCACTGCGACCGCGGCCGCCAGCATCTCCTCGGTGCAAACCTTGACGGTGAGTGGTCTCTATCCAACAACCACGGCCATTGCCGCGACCGGGAACCCGAGCGGCTATCAGCTAACGGCGACGGTGGTCGGCTACGCCAACCATCCGCCGGTCATGGCAGGCACCGTGTCGTTTCAGGACACGAGCGATGGCAACTTCGTTCTGGGAACAGCGTCCCTCGGAACGCCGACCTATGCCCAGGGCTTCGTTCAGGCGCCCGGTTCGCCCGTCCCCACCGGCAACCAACCCGCAGCGGTGGGTAACGGAGACTTCAACGGGGATGGAAAACCAGATCTGGCAGTGATGGATGCCTATCAGAATGCGATCACCATTCTGCTGGGCAATGGAGACGGCACCTTCACGGAGGCGAGCGGATCCCCGATCGCTGGAATCGGAACCACTCCTTGTATCGTCAACCCCAGCACCATACCGACGAATTGTTCCATGGCCGTGGGAGATTTTAACCATGACGGTAATGCTGATCTGGTGGAAACCAGTGAGGGCGACAATGAGGTGTTCATTCTTCTGGGCCACGGAGACGGCACGTTTTCGCCAGCCAACGGCTCCCCGATTTCCGTGGGGAATTTTCCTGAAGCGGTAAGAATCGGAGATTTTAATAACGACGGTCTTCTAGATCTGGCGGTAGCCAACTCCGAGGACAACACCGTAAGCATCTTGCTGGGGAATGGAGACGGCACCTTCACAGCAGCCAGCGGCTCGCCCGTCCCGGTGGGTGCATTTCCATTTTATCTGGCAGTGGCAGACTTCAACGGCGACGGCTTGGCCGATATAGCGGTGAGCAACGAAGGCGATAGCACGGTGAGCGTCCTACAGGGCAACGGAGACGGCACCTTCACCCAGGCTGCCGGTTCGCCGATTCCTGGGTTCAACTACAGTCCCGCCCAGGTCGTCGCCGCCGATTTTAACCGAGACGGCATTCCCGATCTGGCGGTAGCAGACTTCATCCCCGTCAATCAAGCCCCTCCCGTACCCAACCAAATAAGCGACGTGGTCGTCATGCTCGGTAAGGGAGACGGTACCTTTACCCCTGCCGCGGGATCACCGATTGCGGTGGGATTGTACGCCCTTGCCATGGTTGCCGCAGACTTCAACCAGGACGGCAACACTGACCTCGCAGTCGATAACTACGGCATCATCAATCAAAACACGACCCAGACCTTGACTCTGCTTCTGGGCAACGGAGACGGCACCTTTATGCAAGCCGGACCGCCGACCCAACTGGGAGATTCTCCCAACGATCTGGCGGCTGCGGACTTCAACGGAGATGGCACCACCGACCTGGCCATCCCCAACGTGGCTGACTTCAACACCAGTGTTCTTCTGTACTATTTCACCCAGACGGCAACCGCCAGTGTGTCGAATATCACGGTAGCCGGCACCGCCACACATTATGTGGACGCCGTCTATCTGGGGAACACGTCCTTTGCCTCCAGCATCTCGACCACGGTTCCTCTGCTGGGCTCGCAGGTCGCTACCACCTTAACCCTGAGTGCCAATCCCATCCAGCAAATGGTCACCATGCCGGTGACGTTTACGGCCCAACTAGGTTCAGTTTCGAACGAGCCTCCTTTCGCCACTCCGACCGGAACGGTCACCTTCTATGACCAGAGTCTCGGGGTCACGCTGGGAACTGCGCCCATGGGGGCAAACGGACAGGCTGTTTACACCACCACCAGCATAGGCCCGGGAACACACTTCATTACCGCCAGCTATGGCGGCGACCCGACCTTTCTGCCCAGCTCAGCGAATGCAATCACGGTCACGATTGACGAATTACGAATCCTTCGGGTGGGCAACAACAACACCACGATTCTGCCCGGCACGACGGTCGTGTACACCCTCCAGGTGATGCCGCAGGTAGTGGATACGTTCCTGTATAACGTGAGCTTTGCGGCCAGTGGTTTGCCGGCCGGAGCAACCGCTACTTTCTCTCCCGTGACTCTGCCGGCCGGCGGCAAAACAACGAATATCACCATGACCGTCGAGACGGCCGGGACTGCCTCGAACACGCCACCAACGTCACTCTTCGGGCGCCTGTCGCTCGCCCTCGGGCTTCTGCTTCCCCTGTTCGGGACGAAAGCAATGCGCAGGCGTCTGCGACAGATTCCCCCATTTCTGGGAGTGGTGTTGCTTGCAGCACTCAGCCTGGCCGCGGTCGGGGGCCTGAGCGGGTGTTCGGGCGCGGGCCTTTTCGCAGCGCGAAAAGTTCCCTACTCGATCACGGTCACCGCTACCGAAGGAACAGTTCAGCGCTCAACCCAGGTGCCTCTTGCGATTCAGTAGGCCGGGTGTGGGAGAAGGTATGTATAGATCTGCAGCCTTATTGTTTATGGGAACGATGCTGGGAATCAACGCGCCCAGCCTCCACGGCCAGATTGCGCCAGGAGGAAGAGATTTTTCCCTGCCACGTGCCGAGGTCTCGCTCGCCTACAGTGCGACGGAAGCGAACGCCCCGCCAAGCCAATGCGGTTGCTTTTTCACCAACGGCGCCAGCGCAGAGGGAAACTTTCGCACTTATCGCGCCTATACCACCGTAGTCGATGTAACTTACGCGCACGTTGGCAATATTCATAGCACGGGTCAGCCTTTTTCGCTGCTCATGGCGACTGGGGGAACTCGCCTCAATTTCAGGTTTGGACACCAGCGCACAGACGGGTGGGATACCTACCACAACATCAAACCATTTGTTCAAGTGTTGGCAGGGTATGCCCACGGCTTTGATTCGGCGTTTCCCCAGAAGTCAGGATTTATTGATTCCTCGGCGAATTCATTTGCGTTGCTTGCGGGTATTGGGCTGGATATAAAGTACAGAAAGCATCTCTCCTTCCGTGCCATCCAGGCCGACTACGGATATACCCGGCTGCCCAACCTTGCGGGCAACGATCAGAACCTGCTGCGGATTTCCACCGGCATCACCATCCACCTCCGGTAACCACGCCATGGTGAGAGTCGTTCCCTCAGCGGCTAAAGCCGCACCTGTTTGCAATAGTTTACGCACGACCTGAAGGTCGTACCCTTCAAAACAAATTGGGTTTTTCCGGAGCCTGTTTAGGTCAGACAGCGGCACGAGTAAAGTCGTGCCCTGATACCTGGATCCGGCGCATTTGAGCCCTCTCGGAACCGCGAAAAGCCGCTTGTCGACGGCTCCTAGTGCAGGCTGTAGAACTCTGACGAATTCCTAACCGGCGGTTAGGAATTCGTCAGAATGAAATTTCCACCTAGAACATCAAAGTCGCTTGTGACCACGCGGGGTTGACGCACTTCCGGGACGTCTCCTTCTTTCACGAATTTCTCCGAGTGCTGCAATTCCGGCATTTCCTCGCCCGCCATCTCATCTATCCGAGACGGAAGCCATTACCACTTGTCGCAGATGATATTCGCCCTGGTGCCCCCCATTCTATTGGGGCCGGACCGTCTCGAAACCGCGTCATTCCAGCTTTTCAATGGGACCTTCCAGTCTCTAACCGAGTTGCCCAGCTTTCTCGATACGCAAACCCTGCGCCGATTCCTACTTCACGCACTACCGCGGTTCTGGGAACAGCTTCATCACAAAAATGATCGACTGCTGCAAAATCTCATTCAACAATCGATTACCGCTCTCGCCTCATCTTCGACCTTGATAGTCCGGTGGTGACCGTCTTTGGCCATCAGGACGGAGCTGAGATCGGCTACAAACCTGCGTTACCGCGGCAAGCGCTCTTATACCCGCTGCTGTGCATGGAAGTCCAAACCGTCGTCTTCACGCCGGATCCAGGTGATACATAGCGAGTTTTCTGCAAGTTGTTTAGCCAGCGCTAAAGCGCATGATGGAGTCGAGACTGTTTCCAAGAGCGCTGAAGCGCTCCTTCCCCCGCATAAATGCGGGGGCTCCCACCTACCTGAGGGCGACTTTTTCCGCAGCCTGTTTAGCAGTTGCTTTCCATCTCTCGATCCCTCTCAATCCACTCCCGGATATACGCCGGGCAGTTCCGCAGCTCGGCGCCGTTCGCTTCACAACGCGAGAGAAATTCGATAGAGTCCTGGTCGACGAGTCTGACTTCGCTCATGTCCAATATGAAATTCTGATCCTTCGCCTCTGCGGTGAAGACCTTGCGGAGTTCCGTTAAATGCTCGCCCTCAATTCGACCGCTCACCAACAGTACGACCAGCCCGCCGTCATCCGTTCTTTTCACTTTCCACATAGATTGCCTCCTTTCTTTTGTTGATTTCGCCGGTCACACTTGCCTGGCGTTCCATGCGAGGATCGCCAGGGTGACAATGGCCACGCCGATCCCGTTCATGGCACAACTAAACGCGAACGTGCCCATCATTTGCCCTGCCGTGGATAGGCTCCGCATTGCATTTCCCCTTTCCCGAGACGCTTGCGTTACGATCCTTAATTGCACCCCAGTGGCCAAATCCAAATCATTGGAAACACGCCAGTTAGGCCGGCAGGAAACAGCGCAGTGTTCGGGAATTCGCGAAACCTCGTGAATTGGGGAGAAGCGCGTGCGGGTGCCGGAAGAACTAGGTTCGGGGGCGGTTTTTGGGTTATGTTCATTACATCCAAAACGGCAAGTTGGGGAAGCTGGCAACGAAATGACCACGGCCCACGTTAGCGACGACCTCAAGCAGGAGGAGTTGCGTAAGAGCGAAGCAAAATACCGCTCGCTGTTCGAGCTTTCTCCGATCGCCATTTACCTGCTGGACGGCAAGGGCAACTTTCTCTCGGCGAACCCCGCAGGCGTGCAGCTATTAAAGTCCTCTGCGCAGGAGATCGTGGGCACCAACATCCTCAGCACCTACCTGCCCGAGGAACTCTCCCGGCACCAGGTACCGGCTGAGAAATCGAGGGGTGGTGTATTCCACTTCGAGCGCAGCTTCTTGCGTAGAGACGGGACCAGCATTCCAGTAGAAGTTTCACTTTCCGCGATGCTGCCCGAAGGGCGCCAGGCGGTCATCCAGGATATAAGTGAGCGCAAGCGCGCAGCCTCGGCTTTAGAGGGCGCTCTTGATCTGGCGAAGAAGTCGGAAGATCAACTCCAACTCGTCCTGAATTCCATCCCCATGATGGTTTGGAGTGATGACAAGGACGGTAAGAACGGTTTCTGCAATCAGCGTTGCCTGGAATACGTCGGCATTCCAGCCGAAGAAGCGGCAATATTTGACTGGAAGAGCATCCTCCATCCTGCGGATGCGGCGCGAGTTGCGCAGAAGTGGGAATCTGCCATGGCGACCGGGGAGATGTACGAGGTCGAAAAACGGTTGCGAGTCGCCGATGGCACCTATCGTTGGTTCCAGACCCGTGCTTTGCCATTTCGCGATCAGCGGGGAGAGATTATTCGCTGGTATGGCGTTGATGCCGACATCGAAGACCTCAAGCGCGCTGAAGAGATACTGGCAGAGCACGCCCGGCAGCTGAAACAGGTGATCGATCTCAATCCTTTGCAAATGTTTATCTGGGATGCCGATGCCAGCGCCTCCTACGGGAACAGGGCATCGCAGGACTACTTTGGGCCCATTCCACCGATGCCGCCGATGGAGTTTCTCGCGCTGGTCGCTCACCCCGATGATTTGGAGAAACTCCAGGCAGGCCTATCGGACGCACTCTTGAGTGGGACACCCTTCGCCATGGAAACGCGCATGCGGAGACACGACGGTGAATATCGTTGGTTCCTTTACCACATCAACCCCCTACGAGACGAGCAGCAACGGATCGTTCGCTGGTGTGGCACGCGGATCGATGTCGACGACCGCAAACGAGGCGAAGACCGAACCGTGAGAGAGAATTTGGTTTTACGCGAAGAGATTGAACAGGTTTCGATGTTTGAGGAAATCGTGGGCACATCTCCGGCCATACAAAAAGTATTGGCGCGCGTGGCCAAGGTTGCGGGAACCGACTCGACGGTTCTGATCACCGGCGAAACCGGTACGGGGAAAGAGCTCATTGCACGCGCCATCCACAAACGTTCCTCGCGCGCCTCGCGTGCCTTTGTAAGCGTGAATTGCGCCGCGATCCCGCGCGATCTGATCGCGTCGGAGCTGTTCGGTCACGAGAAAGGCGCCTTCACGGGTGCACTCCAACGTCGACTGGGACGCTTTGAGCTGGCAGACGGGGGAACGCTGTTTCTGGATGAAGTTGGCGAGTTGCCCGCAGAGACCCAGAGTCGCGCTGTTGCGGGTGCTGCAGGAAAGGGAGTTTGAGCGCATGGGGGGCGGCCGCCCCATTCGTACTGATGTACGGGTGATCACCGCGACCAATCGCGACTTGCCGGCTGCCATTGCTGCCGGTACCTTCCGCAGCGACCTCTACTATCGCATCAATGTGTTTCCCATCCACACTCCTCCGCTGCGCGAGCGAAGAGAAGACATACGTCTGCTGGTTGAATATTTCATCGCCCGATTCTCCAGTAAGTCGGGAAAGAAAATAAGACGTATCGATAAGAAGAGCCTGGACCGGCTGCAAGCGTATCCCTGGCCGGGGAACATTCGCGAGTTACAAAACATCATCGAGCGGTCGGTCATTGTGTGCGACACCGAGGATTTTTCGGTGGACGAGAGTTGGCTCTCTCACGAGCGGAGCCGGCCCTTAGCAGATGAGTTGGTGACTCAGGAAAAGGAAATCATCGAGGCCGCTCTCGCCCAAACTAGCGGACGCGTCTCCGGTCCCACAGGAGCAGCTGCGCGTTTAGGTATGCCGGCCTCGACGCTGGACTCCAAAATCAAATCGTTAAAGATAAACAAGCGCCAGTTCCAAAGCGTTTAGAAATCTGGTTATTCAAAATAGATCGACATGAACCTTGGGAAAAAGTACCTCAGGGACTAAAGCCCAGATTTTCATTGGGCGTTTACGGCCCGACTAAAGTCGTGCCCTGATACCTGGATCCGGCGCATTTCAGTTTCTCAAAGTGGCGCGGAAGAGCTGTTTATCTGTATTTTCAGCGTTTTTGCTACTCTGAGCCTTACCTCACTTTTAGTGAGGTAAGGCTCAGAGTGCGAAGGATCGCCCCAAACCCTACAGTCGCCTGTAATCATGCGGGTTTGACGCATCTTGGGGGTACGTATTTCTTTCAGAAATTTCTTCGACTGCTGCACTTCCACGATTTTCTTCGCCAACAATTTGTTTACCTCGACGGAACTGGCAATGCAAAACTCCCCAGCTGAAGCGCACTGGTTTGATCCATTTCCCTTCGCCGAGATCGCTTAGCGGCCGCGTCATTCCTGCGTTCCAACGCAGTTTCCAGCTGCTGACCGATTTGCCCGGTTTCCTAGACCCAAAAACTTTGCCCCGTTTGCTGCTTCAGGCACCACCCGGTTCCGGTATCAGCTTCATCGCGTAAACGATCGACTGATGCAAAATTTCTCTCTAGCATCCACAAACTCCGGCCTCTAACCTCTAAAATCGTCGTTTCACGCCGGATCCAGGTGATACAAAGCGAGTTTTCCGCAACCTGTACAACCCGTACAGCATAGCCCTGGCATTGCCAGCGCTAAAGCGCATGATCGAGTCGAGACTGTTTCTCGGAGCGCTGAAGCGCTCCTTCCCCCGCATAAATGCGGGGGCTCCCACCACGAAAAGCCAAATGTTCCCCCAAAGGACGTCTTCGCCGCTCACGCCCAGCCGTTGCTGCGGACCATGTTCCACATCATTCCGTCCATGGCGTTGTCGATCTCATCGTGCGGTTCCGTCCGGGTATTCGCCAAGGCGGCCCAGCACAACCCTGTCGCTGTCCGAACCATGATGGTCGTTGACCCCGGCAAGCTGCCGTTATGCCACATGTTTCCCATGCCGACCATCCAGCCTCGCGCATACTTTGCCGCCGAGGTACCCGGAAACACGGGGCTGGGAGTCGTCATCATACGGATAGTTTCCGGTTTCAGAAGGCTGGGGATGGACCCCGATCCACCCACGTGGTCCAGAAACTGAACCAGGGCGGAAGGAGTGGCCAGCCATCCACCATGGGAGTCCATGCGGGCGACGTTCATCTTGTAAGGGTCCTCGTTGTACTGCCCGAGGTACACCACTTCATTAGGAGCACGCTGCCTTAAGGTGTTCCCGGCGATGCGCATATCGCTAATTCCACAAGGCGCGAGAATCGTGCTCTGGACATAGTCAGCGTAGGGCTGACCAGTGACCTGCTCGATGACCCGGCCGAGCAGGCAATATCCGAAGTTGGAATAAGCCCAGTGCTCTCCGGGTGGAGAGGTGAGCGGCAGGTTCTCCAGGGTCCAGCCGATCAGCTTGGCCTGGTCCCAGGAGTTAAACCGGAACATGGGGTCGGTCGAATCACCGGGCCAGCCGCCGCAGGTGTGGGTAAGAAGATGGTCCACCGTGATGCCGGTCACATATTGTTTGTAGGGACTTTTGCCGTACTTAGTCCCCAGGATGCCGGATGCCCCGAAGACCTTGTCGGTAAGATTCAATTTACCCTGTTCGATCAGGGCGAAAATGGTCACCGCAGTGATCGGCTTGGTCACGCTTGCGATGCGGAACAGGCTCGACATGTTCGCCGGTCCCAGATCTTTGGAGTTACCCATCCTAAAACCCTGGTTGAACCCAAACCCCTGATCGAAGACGAATTGACCATTGCGTGAGATAGCGACAGAAAGTGCAGGCACATTGAAACTTCTCTTGAACCCAGCCGCAAGGCGCCCCATTTCGCCGCGCTCGATGCCTGTGGGCTGATTGCCCTGCGCCCGCCAAAGTCCCTGCATCGGGAAATCAACCATCCCCATCGCGGCCGCGCCCAATAGATTCCTAAGCAACACACGTCTACTCAACATAGTTCTGCTACCTTTCTGTCGTGGATAACAATCAGTCGGGGCGTCTTGCCTCCCACGTTCCGTGATGCCCGCGAATACCAAAGTTCCCTTCCATAGTGTTGCCGTCGATCATGCCGCGGAAGGTGAACACGTTCCGCGTCTTGGTGCGGAATATGATGTGACGCACGTTCACCGTGCCCTCGATCCCTCCCGACTGGTACGGACCTTTGAAATGCCCCGTGAGCGTGGCGCCATTCTGTATCAAGTCAACAGTGTGGGTACCGGTTTTGCCATCGTCGCCTTTGGTGTAGAGGGTCCAGGTGCCGGCCACATTCGCCGGCGGGCGGTCCTGCGGTAGCTCCTGGGCAACTGTGTCGCCCAGGGTCAGCAATAGGAAAACAAAGAATGCGAGAAAACTCTTATAGCTCTTCATGAATTCCTCCAGTAAGAAGACGTACCGGACGCAAGCTACTCCGCTTGCGTCCATCCCTCTGTTGAGTTGAATTGATTGATGGCTTCCACCGTATCCGTTGTTTGGGGGCCCAAGTCCTGCTGGTAAACGACTCCGTCGCGGCTCAGGCTAAACGTCATGATGCCGGAGTGTTGATAGTTGACGGGACTGGCGAGGATCGTGAATCCCCCCTGCGCGGTGACAATGCGGAAAGAGTATCCATTAAAGACCGCCGTTTTGCTGGGGGCCCCGGCGGCAAAGATACCCTTGGCAAACTGGTTCAGTCTGCCCAGAGGGCTGGGAGCCTGGCCTTCGGCAACCTCCCAATAAAGCCCATCCTGCTTACCCGGAGTGCTGGTGATGGTATCGGTGTACTGATGCGTAGCCTGGTGATAGAGCTGCTCAGCATTCGCAATCAGCCTGCATGCATCCATAGCGGTGAGTTCATTGCTTCCAATGCGGCGCGCGCGGAGCTCTTCATCGCCGGCATTGGCGTCGAAGTACCACCGCGAGGAACCATCCTGAGCCAGAGGAATGGGGAAGGGATAGTTATCGGCACCAATATAGAGCACCTGGCTGCCATCCGACATTGCCACCCACCGGTTCATCCGATCATACTTTTTGGCGAACGAATCGGTGGCGGTCGCATCTTCCGTAGAATCCCCTGAACTTACCAGAGTTTTCGCCTTCGGTCCCAGGACCTGGGTGATGGCCTTGTCATCTTTGGCCCGCACTGCCGTTTGCAACGCCTGCCCTGCTTCCACCGGGGTAGCGAAGGTTTTCTGGGATGTTTCCGTAGCGGTGTTGGTTTGTTTCTTCGAGCAGCCGAGGATGAAAACGACCGCCAACATAGCCAGCGCAGCCAGAGGGTAATTTCGGTGCGTGGTTGAGCTCTTCCGTTGCGAATTCATGTTCTTATGTTCCTTTCGGTTGGGATTCATATGAGTGAGGCTGCGGGGCGGATTAACGCCGCCCGCCACCACGTTCTTCGCCGCCACGTTGACCGCCACGCGGCTGATTGAAGTGTTGCTGGTGTTGCTGGCGTTGTTGATTGAAATGTTGCTGGCGCTGCTGGCCTGCACGCTGTTGACGTTGATAAGAAGCCGGGTGCATGCTGGCGCGGCCACGATCAGCCTCGGCGCGAGCCTGATCACCGTTGCCGCTCATGGCAGAGCGGGGCCGGTTGGCGCCGGTTGCGTTGGCACGATTGAAGTCACCCGGCTGATGCTGAACTCCGCCGTTGCCTCCGATCAGGCCGTGATTCCCGTTGCGTCCTCCGTTGGGCACATCCGGCCTGTTGCCGTTATTTCTGTTGTTGGCTTCGTTGTTGTTGTTGCGGTTGCCATGTTGTTGTTTCGTTACGTTGTTGTTATTGTTGTTGCTGTTCCTGTTGATGGTGGTCTTGTTGATGTAAGTGTTGTGGTTGAAGTTGATGTTTCCACCACCACCCCCACCTCCCCAATTCATTCCCCAGGCGCCAAAGCCCCAGCCCCCACCACCGCCAAAGCCACCGGCGACAAAACCGCCCCCGCCGATCGCTGCTCCAATGGCTACCCCTGCGCCGAAGGAAACGCCGGCCGCGACGGCAACAGGCGGTGTATAAGCCGGCACGATTAACGGCGTACCGTAGACGACCGCCGGGTTGTACTGCGGAACGTAGACCACGTTGCTGTCGGCTGGTTCAATGACAATGGTCTGTGCGCCCTGCTGAACCACTTTGATCTGGGACGATGACTGCAGAGTACCCGCGGCTTGCGCCCTGGCGCGCATGACCTGTACCGCCGCCATCACGTCTGATTGCTGATTGGTGAATGCCTGGCCAAGGTTGGATGTCCAGGACAGATTCTTCGCCAGATTGTGGAGCACGGACGGAAACTGGGTCAGTGCCTTCACGCTCGGATCCCACGACTGTTGATCCACCGCCTGGGTGAGCGCGGTTCCCTGCAGATTCTGGTTTTGTCCGAGCCAGTCATCCGCGAACGCCACCTCGTCTGCATAGCAGGCGGCGGCAAGGACCTGGGCCACCAATGCGTCCGGGTAGAGCGCGATGGGTGCAACCAAAGAATCCAGCTGATCTGCGGTGAGCGGCGCGACTGTGGGTGCCGCAGCAGTGGATGAGGATTGAGGGTTGGTCTGGGCGGGGACTCCCTGCACCAGCAGAATCGCGCACAGCGACATTGAAAGGGCTTGATGGATCAACTTGGAAATCATCTCTCGCTCCGTGTTTAAGATTGGCGATGTGAGGTTGTTTCCCGTGAACTCACATCTGTGCCCTACTTAAAGCAAGCGGATCGCCAAAGATAACATTTTGAAATATAAGGACTTATCGCGGCCGCGATTCACGGTTAGCTCGGGAATTCACGAAACTTCGTGATGAATCATTACAAACCGTTGGCGGGGGTACAGACTGCGGAAAAATCCTGGAGGGGGCGAGAGTCGTTCCCTCAGCGGCTAAAGCCGCACCTGTCTGCAGATAATTTACGTACGACCTAAAGGTCGTACCCTTCAGAAGTTGAAGACGGCCTGGAGAAAGATGGTGCGGTTTCCGGGGGAAGGGGGGCCGAAGAAACCGCCGGCCAGCGACTGCGATTTACCAAAGAACTGCGTCGACGTTAGAGTGCCATTGGGCATCCCAAGGTTTTGGTGGTTGAAGAGGTTCGTCCCATATGCAGTCAGGGTCAGGTTGTACCTGTGCGTAGTACTTTGATCCAGACGGCCAGGTCCACCCCGGCTTCCGCTCAGACCACCGGGACCGAGTCCGGCACCGCCGCCGCGTCCACCACCACCGCCACCGCCGCCGCCCCGAGCAGCCCGGCCGCCCTCCACCTTGGGACCAATGCCGATCACCTTGCTCACGCGCAAGTTCAGGCTGACATTCGAGGGCCCTGTGCCCATACCGTAGGGAATGATTTTTTCGTTGGTGCCGAAGGGATTTGTGTCGAGGCAGCCGAACTTAGTCGACACATAGGGTGTTGTCTCACCGGGCGGCGGTGGCAGGGCGCAGTTGGCTGGCGCGCTGAAGGTCGGCCGCGCATTGAACTGATTGTTTCTGGTCAAATCACTGCCGGCAGTCACGTTATACGGCGCGCCGGAGTTATAACCGAAGAAAGGAGTCAGCGAAATGGCGTAGGGGGCAGAGAAGTTCCCCAGGATCAGGAAGCGGTCATGAACATCGAAGCTGGATCGTCCATAATCGAGCCCGGGATTCTGAGCCACAGAAGGAGTGTAGGTGACACCATTCGTATCTGCTTTGGCGACGTTATAGGTATAGAAAGTGAAGAAGCTGAACCGCGGGTAGCTGGCCCGACCGGAAACAATAATCTGATTTTGCCGGTAGACGCCGCCGGACTGGTACTGAAGATTGTTCTCCTCCGCGGGTGGGAGGGGCGTGTCAGGATAAATGCCGAGATCCGCGGTGGCAAAATCCGGAGCGCCAATGTTGTTGGTGAAATACTGGTGGACACCCCGCCCATACAGATAGGTCACATTCCCCGTAATCCTCTTGGCCAACTGACGATCGATCCCGACCGCCGCTTGTAAGTCGGTCGCAGCATGAAAATGCGGGTCGATGGTGTAGAGGGTCTGCGCCGAAGTCGAAGACGCTATCTCGGCGGGACTGACCGGATATGTGGGATCGGTGATGGTGGAGACTGTCTGGTTGATTCCATTCTGATGAATGGCCTGGATCACATACGGCGTGCCCGCGTTGGACCCGAAGCTATTGGGTACCGTGAAGCGCTGATAAAACCAGCCATACCCCGCACGCAGCACAGTCTTTGGCGGCTGCTTGCGATCGCCGCCTCCCAACGCGTAGGCCAAAGACACCCGCGGCGCCCAATTGCTCTTGTCGCGAATACGGTTTTGCGTTTCCCAACGCAGTCCGTAGCTAAAAGTAAAACGTTGATTTACTTTCCAGTCGTCCTGGTAGAAGAGCGCTGCATCGAAGAGAATCGCGCGCGCGGTATATTGATTGATCTCCGTTACCTGGTAAGTCTGGGGCGTGTTGGCCAGATAAGACTGCAATGACTTAAAGATATATTGGCCGTTGGTTCCCCCAGTCGTGTAGTCTGCGTCGCGATACGCACGCAAGCGCGCGCCAAAGTTCAAAGAGTGGTTGCCTTCAGCCGCCGCAAAGTAGTTCTGCAGTTCATATATGTCCTGATTATCGCGAACCGCTCCGCCGTTGTTGCCGCCAGCGTTGAAGGAGCCCTGCACGGTAACTGTAGGCGTGTCGTTTTGGGCGATGTTCTGATAGCGAAAGCGGCGATATTGAAATCGGATGTCATCGACGATTTTCTTGCTCAGCACCAGGCTGTCACTTACCTGAAGCGTGTTCTCCATGCTTTGAATGTTGGTGGCTTGCGTGGGCAAGGACAGCTGACCAACCCCACCGTTGGTCGTAACCGCACGGTAGAACTCGTAACGAAGAGTCAGAGTATTCGCTTGTCCCAGCTGCAGGTCGAGGCGCGGACTCACGTCGATGCGCGAGCTTGGGTTGGGGAAAGCTTCGTTCAGGAGAGTGCCGTTGGGGGTGTCTGGCGTTACGGTGGTGGGGTCAACTGCATCCACCACGCTCACATTCTGGTTATTGCGTCCAAAAACGCTCACAAAGTAAGAGGCATTTTTCGAAATGGGGCCGCCTACATTGCCTTGCAGGTTGTACTGATAGTATGGCGGTTCCGCCGTCTGCAGGATCGGATTGCGCGAGTTGAACGAGGAATCGTTACCGCGAGCTTCAATCTGGCCGTGCAGCTTGTCAGTGCCGGGCTTGGTGAGGATTTCGATCCGCCCGTAACCGAGGCGGTCGAACTCAGCAGAAAATGGATTCTGGTTGACGCGTATCTCGCGGATCGAAGACTTGGGCGGAATTTGGCCCCCGGTAAATCCGTCAATGTAGATCTCTCCCCCGTTGGGACCAGCGGCCGGGCCGGCCAAAGCCTGCAGTTGATTCTCCAGTTCATCGGGATCGTCAGAAAGTGCGTCGAGATCTTTACCTTTGAGCACCACGGCGTTGGCATTTTGATCCGGACTCGTATCGACTGTCGGCGTTTCCGCCTCGACCTGTACCTGCTGCTTCTCGATCTCGATTTGCATGGCAATATTCAGCGTCTTCGCTTGCCCGGCGGTGAGGGTGACGGTAGACGTGAAGGGAGCAAATCCTGCCGTGGTGGCATTTAGGGTGTAGACTCCGGCAGCCAGGCCTCGCACCTGGTAAGAACCCGCGCCATCTGACGCCACGGTAGCGCTTTTTCCCGACGCTGAAGTGACTGTGACCCGTGCCTGAGGGATGACCGCACCGCTGGGATCTAGTACGCGCCCCTGCAGCGTGCTGGGTGGTCCTTGCCCGAGAACCATGATCGGCGAGGCAAGGGCGGTCAGCAAGACAGCGATCAGAATCAACAAGTACTTTGTTTTCATCAGTTGTGCGGGAAGACGCCCGGGCCTTACCAAGATTGACGCGCAGCACCGACTGTAAGTTTCCACGCTGCGATGGAAGGTTTCCCCGGGGGTCAAACATTCACCTGGCTTTCGTCTCCCGCCGGCTGAATCAGGCTTTAGCTTCCGCCTGCGCCCGATTCTTCAATGCTTTCATATATGCGAACCCGTAGGCTTGTTCCGGGAAATGTCCGCCTACGACAGTAGGCGTATGGTCGAGGATTACGATGCCGTCAAACTTGACCTCCACCAGGGCCGTCATAATCTTGGACATGTCGTAATAGCCATTGTCCATAAAGGTTTCCACGAAGTGCGGGAGGGGCGCGCTCACATTGCGGAAATGAATCTTCCAGATCTTCTCCGGACCGAAATAGTGGATCATCTGCGCCGGGTCTTTATGCATAAGCGCAGGACCGCCCTCGTTCCAGCACCCGCAACATAAGCAGATACCGACATTAGGGCTGTTGGCGATCTCCATTGCTCGCTTATAGCCTTCTAAATTGGCGAAGATGCACCGCGGGACACCGGCCAGTATTGGTTCTGGTGGATCATCCGGGTGAATCCCGATGCGGACACTGTTCTCCTCCGCGACAGGAGCGACCTGCTTGATGAAATAGGTGTAGTTCTCCCAGATCTCTTCTTTGGAAAACACACGGCCGTGGGAGAGCGGCTCGTAGTACTTCTTATCCTCCCAAACGCCCACCTTGTTCGGGCTTGCCATATCGAATTCCCGGCCAGAAGCTCCTCGAATCTCGGCCCTGCCGCTACTCCAGATTCCGTTGCCCATATGGGCGTAGGTAGTGTAGTAGATGCCCGCTTGGCCCAGGTTGCGTATGTATTGTTTGTATTCCTCGATTTTCTGATCGCGGCCGGGGAGATTGAGCGTGACCTCAGGCATGTTGTGCACGCTTGAGTTGCCGATGTTCCACACTGTGATGCCCGCATCCGCATAACGCTTCTTGATTTGCAGGAAGCCTTCGGCGGTCCGCAGGTCGGGGGTGGACGCTACGCTGACATACTCGGCGCCCATCTGCCTAAGGAAAAGCAGATCATCGTCGCTGGGTTTGGCCGAAGTCTGCGCGCACAATTTGATGCCCGGAGCACTCGGATGCACGGTGGCCGAGGCAGTTCGCGATGATGTGAGAATTCCGGCAGCGCTGAGAGCGCCTCCCACAGCCAGTTTGACGAACTCTCTCCTGTCGGGAGCAAACCCGATATTCGTTATTTCTGCTGTTCTTTGATCGATTTCCTTCAGTCCCATGTCACCTGTCCTTTGAGAGTCGAAGTGAAAGCCCCGGCATGAAGTTGCAAGTTGATTTGGTGGAGCACGTAAGCCCCTCCGACGCGATGGGCAACATTGTAGCTGAGAAAGGCGTACGCCATGCGGACTTCAGAGGGTGTGTGAGAACGCACCATTCACCGATTGAGTCCCGGAGGGACGGCTGAAAGTAGCCCAGGTTGTACCCAGGACTGCATCGTGGGTAATTTTTCAGCCGTCCCTACAGGACTGGTCCGTCTCTAGAATCTCTTCCCAGGACTGCGTCATGGGCTACTTTCAGCCGTCCCTCCGGGACTCAATCGGTGGAATGGTGCGTTCTCACACACCGTCTTCAGCCCTGGCATTGTTATTTGCCACTTCGGGTGTTACTTAATGCGCACTCACTGTGGGCGCTTCACAGCATCGCCGACCTTCGGCGTTCCGGCGCCATCGAACTTTCCTACGGCGGAGCCGCTATCCACGCTGGTAATGGTGAGCATGCCCACAGGCGAATCGATGGTACGCAGAACCTTGCCCGTCGCAGGATCCTTCACCGTACGAACTACCCGCGTCACCGCAAGCTTGTCTCCCACGCGCACTCCAGCACCGGCACCAACGTTGATGATGATATCCCCGGTGGAAGCATCGGCAACCAGACCGTCAATCGGCGCTGCTGGAGGAGGAGCATTGACCGGAAGGCTACTGGCATGCTGATCCAGGTTCTTGGCTGTATCGTCGACGGCCTGCTTCACGGCCTGGCCAAGGATGCTCTGGCTGAAGTTGGTACTCCCCATATCGAGTTGGCCGGATCCGCCCTTCCAGCCGGAGTAACCCGCACCGCTGGTGGTTAGTCCCTTGCGCTCGGACTCACCGTGACCGGTCACCGAAGCAAGGATCTCGCCGGTGTTCACATCGACCATGCGCGCGGTGACTTCCACTACTGCCTTTGACTTGCTAATGCCAAGACCACCGGCGCCGGCGTTCCAGATGCTCCCGCCTCCACCTCCGCCGCCATAGTGCTTGTCATCCCGGCCGAATTGGGTAACATCGCCGATGATGATGGTGTCCACGCCAAGCAGACCACCGATTTTGGCTGCCGTCGCGGTGTTGACCCGATCGCTGTTGGAGAAATTTTGCTCTTTGAGAATTTTATCGATCGCGCTGCGCTCGATCACACGATAACTGCCATCGTTGACAAGTTGATTGATCAGCAGATCGGAGATGCCCTTCCCGACATCCTGGTTCGACCCAAAGATCGCCTCAACACTGGTCAAGACAGTCCCGTATCCGAAGTCTAGAACCGCCACCCTGCGCTTTTCCTGCGCCACACCAGGCAAAGCGACTAACAAAGCTAGGACAACTACCAGCAGACCCTTGCGCATGATCGTTCTTGCTCCTATTTGCCGAAGAAACTTTCCAGAATTGAGATTTCTTTATCAGCCATGTCCATATGATTGCGGGCGGCGGTGATGTTGCCGCTACTCAAATCGGCGCTTGCTGCGCTTAGATAACTATTCATGCGGGCATACGCGGCCGCCATGTCGTGGCGCAACCCGACTCCGTCCGCCTCCTGCTGGTGCTTCAGGCTTTCCACACTTGCAGAAACAGCGCTAGCGCGAGCATCGAGCCCGATCATCTGTTCATGAGCCTGATCTACTTCTTCAGCCGTGGGCCCCGCATTTGCAGGCTGCTTTGTGGTATCGGGCTGCTGGCTCTCAGTACCCGCTTGCAGGGTGGATTCAGGCCGGGGCGGGTTGGGGTTTAAACCAGTCTTACTATGCGGTGGGGTTCCCCCGTCTGATTTAGCCGGTGCCTGTTGCGCAGTGCTGGCGGCCTCGTCAGACGGTTGGGTGTCCGCGGGAGAAGGTGTTACGGGGCCCGCCGAAGCACTGTCTGTCGACGCAGGACCGGCTGGTGCAGGCGTTACCAAAGATTTCGTGGCAGCCGGATCACTAACGCTCTCGGGTTTCGCGTTGATATGACGCAGGTACGGCAAACCCACCGCAGCGCTGGCCACAACGGCCAGAACGGCGAGCGCGCCCACGGCGATCCATGCTCCGCGATGCGCAGGACGCGCTGCCGCAACCGCAGCGCCAGGGATCACCACCGGGGTAAAAGGAACCTCGTCCGTTTTGGGTGTACTATCCTGCGCCGCCGCAACGTGACGCAGCGCATTGCTGACAGCCTGTGCGTTCTGGAAGCGATTTGCCGGATCTTTCGCGAGACAGGCCAGGATAAGGTCGCTCAGTGCCTTAGGGAGCTGCTGATTGACTTCGACCGGCGGTTGGGGGGCAATGTCGCACTGCTGGTTCAGGATGCCATAGGTGGAATCCGCCTCGAAGGGCCGGCGCCCGGCAAAGAGTTCGTACATCACGATGCCGACCGAGTAGATATCTGAGCGCGCATCGACTGTCCCGCCGCGCGCCTGCTCCGGCGATATATAGTACATCGATCCGATGGTGGTTCCCGGAAGGGTGAGCTCCTTTTCCAGGTTTGACTTGGCGATGCCGAAGTCCATAAGCTTCACCACGCCCTGCGAAGTAACCATGATGTTGGCAGGCTTGATGTCGCGGTGCACCACGCCACGGCCATGCGCGTAGCTCAACGCGGAAAGTACCTGCTGCACATAGTTAATGATGTCGCCCTGGACAATTGGGCCTTGCTTTGCGCGCTGTTCCAGCGTGAAGCCCTCGACGAACTCCATCATCATGACTAACTGGTTATTGATCTGGAAGGCGGTATGCAGCTGAGCGATGTTGGGGTGATCGAAGCTTGCCAGGGTGCGGATTTCGCCGATAAACCGCTCTGCCAAACCCATCTCTGCGACCAGGTCTGGAAGCACTACCTTCATCGCCTCAATGCGGTTAGAAATTACGTTGCGAACCTGGTAGACCTGCCCCATGCCGCCTACCCCCAGCATGCTGACGACCTCGTAATCGCCAACCCGTTGACCTATCTCAAAAGCCACCAGATCACCTCAGGTAGTTCAGCTTCAAATGATGGTGCGGGAGGGATCCTTTTCGTATCACCGGGACCCGCTCTGCCCTGCATGGGGGCAATCAGACCACAGGTACTATATGCTCGACTGGTTCTGATAAACAAGATAGTCCTCTACAACCTTTGCATTAAATCGACAGATAACAGTGCCCACGGAAGGGTATGCATCCAGTTAATAACCCACCTGGAATTACTTCTAGAAATTTACATTCATTGGTCCCGAGATCGGCGGTTTGTACGTTTCGCGGAGGCTCGCAGACTCCTCTTTGTCTTGTCCAAGGGCCTCCATCTATTCAGGAAGAGCGAAGCTGTAGAGCGCGTTTCCCGCAGAAATCGCTACAAACTGCCTCCCCCCTACCGCGTAACTTATGGGAGAGGAGGCAAGCGTGCCTCCGGTTTGAAAATGCCACAGGGACTTGCCTGTTTTGGAATCCAGCGCAATTAGATTTCCATCTCCCGTCGCGAGGAAGAGGACTCCACCGCCTGTGGCCAGCACGCCGGCGCTCATGGAAATGCGGAACGTCGGGAATTTCCACTTCACGGAGCCGGTCCTGGTGTCGATTGCCAACATGGCATCCTTGGCTGGCTCATTGGATGGGAAAGGGGCACCGCCCATGTACTGTCGTCCGGCCTCATACTTTACCGGGACGCTGCGGTATCCCATGCCACCGTCCAGCGCGACCACGTACATCATCGAATGGAGCGCATCATAGGAAGGGTTTTGCCAGTTGCTGCCCCCTACCAGGATTGGAGAAATAACAGTTCCCTTTGGCGAGGACTGCCAGCCGGGCAAGAAAATAGGACGGCCATCCGGTTGAAAGCCGCGATTCCAAGTTTGCTTGACGTAAGGCTTGGCGAAGATGAGTTTCCCGTCGGTGCGATCCAGCACATAGAACATCCCATTACGGTCCGCCTGCAGCATCAGCTTGCGTTTCACGCCGTCCAAGCCGCTATCTGCCAATACCACGTCTTCATTAGCGTCCCAATCATGCGTGTCTCCCGGGGTGAACTGATAATGCCACTTTCTTTCACCGGTCTCCGGATCCAGGGCAACGACCGAACAGGTAAAGAGGTTATCGCCTTCACGCCCAGTTCCATTCATACTCGGCCCCGGGTTGCCCACCGTCCAATACAGTAGGTCGAGGTCAGGATCGTAGCTGCCTGTCAACCATGCGGCTCCGCTGCCGTGTTTCCAGCTGTCTCCACTCCAGGTGTCGTTGCCATATTCTCCCGGGCCGGGAATGGTATTGAACCGCCACAGACGCTTGCCCGTCGCCGGATCGTAGGCATCGATAAAGCCGCGGATGCCGAATTCTCCGCCCGCGACTCCGACAATGATCTTGTCTTTGACCGCCAGCGGGGCTCCTGTCATTGAATTGCCCGTCATGGTATCGGCCACCTGGGTTTCCCAAAGAATCCGCCCGCTGCGCGCATCGAGCGCTACCAGTGCCGCATCCAGGGTGCCGAAGAAAACACGATTTCCCAGCACCGCCACACCGCGATTAAAAGGATTGATCTGGTTAGGATTGATAGCTTTTTGCCGACGGTCGTATTTCCATATCACCAGGCCGCTGCTGGCGTCGATGGCATACACACCCGCCGACCCGGCGGTGGTGTAGGTGGTGTACATGGTGCCGTCCACCACCAACGGCGTGGCCTCGAGCGCCGGGCCTGCCGGCATCTGCACAGACCATTGCGCCTGCAGTCGCCTGACATTGACTGGAGTGATTTGGCTCAGCGAAGAAAAGTGATGTCCCTGATAATCGCCCCAATAGGTAAGCCAGTTCTGTGGCTCCGCCTGGGCATCGCGCAGCCTTTGAAAACTCAAGCCGCCGGGCAAATCGACTTGAATGGTCTTGCTCAGATCGCGACTCTTCAGGCTTTTTAGATAAGCGACCAGATCCTGAATCTCTGTCGGGGAGAGCAGCTGACTGTAGTTATCCGGCATCAGCGACTTAGCCTGGGCTTGCTCGGCAAGAATATTTTTCCTGTCGAACCTGCGTAGTTTGCCAGTCAAGTCCGTCATCATTAGGGTGTAATCGTCTTCGGCGCGCTTGATCCCGACAACCTCTTCGCCCTCACGAGTCTTCACTCTCACGCCGCTTGGCCCGAACCAACGTGGTGCATTTGGCTTGGACGCATTTGGGTTCATGATGACGCTACGCAGATACGCGGCGGAATTTTTTCCGGCGTCGGAGAGGTCGGGGCCGATATCCATGCCACGGGCGTTCACTTCGTGACAGCCGGCACAGCCGCCTTTGCCCCAAAACGTCTCCTGCCCCATTGCAGGATTGCCCGGCACTGCCTCGTCAGCAGCAGCACTGTTGGTGTTGAGGCTGCGCAGATAAGTAATAATTCGCCAGACGTTATCCGCAGGCAGCAGAGAGAACGCAGGCATCTGAGTGCCGGGAACACCAGTCCGGATGGTCCGGAATAAATCACTGTCTTCGCCGCCATGCCTGAAATTTCCCGATGCCAGCGCCGGACCGCGGTCGCCCCGCGCCTCTCCGCCATGGCACGATTGGCAGGTTTGCTCATACAGCGTCTTGCCAGCGGCGATCGCTGCCGGGTCCTGAGCAAATGGATTCTTCTGCACGTCAGGCATATCCGCTTGTTGGGCCAAGACCGGCACCAACATTAAAGAGACCGCCATCAAGGGGAAAACAAGATCTGTACGACGGTCGAAGATTCGTCTTCTCATGCCCTCACATAGCCGGCCGGACTACCCTACTGCTGTCCTACATTAACATCGGGAAACCGAAGCATTTTCGGACAGGCTTCTAGAGGTCAAGAATTACATCCGAAGCTTCTCCATTTTGGTTTTTCTCCGCGCTCTTTCGTGGCACCGAGCAGCACAGCAGGATATCTTCCTCGCCGCGATCGGCTAGCGGTTCTTCAAGGTAATCTACGGCGCCACTGACGATCCGGGTTTTGCAGGTTCCGCAAATGCCCGAGCGACAGCCGAAAGCCGGGGCAAGGCCGACTTCTTCTGCAAGCTCGAGCAGTGTGCCGTCCTCATGAGACCACCTGGTCTCAATCCCCGACTTGGCGAACTTAACCCTTACCGGAGGAGAGTGTCGCTCCTCGGCAGGTTTTCTGGGCAAATCCGGTTTCAGAACTGTTCCCGGACCGAAGGACTCGTAGTGAATTCGCTCCGGGTGAACTCCGGTTCCGGTCAGCCCGCTGTACAGCGTATTCATGAATTGCGAGGGCCCGCATAGGTAAAAGTCGCAGTCGCCTAAAGGGAAAAGCTGGGCCAGAAGGTGGATGTCGATGCGACCGTCGCTGTCGTGGGTAATACCGATCCTGTCTTCGGCTGTGGGATGGCTGTAGCGGAAGTGCACGCTCATCGCGGGATGCTGCGTGGCCAGCTTCCGGACGTGGCTGGCGAACGCGTGCGCGCGACTGTTCTGCGTGCCGTGAATGAAGTAGACCGGCCGATATTCACCCGTATGGCTGCCCCGCTCCACGATATGCTCGGCTATGGCAATCATAGGAGTGATGCCCACTCCGCCGGAAACCAGGGCGACAGGCCGCGTGCTGCTCTCATCCAGAACAAATTTGCCGCGCGGCATCATCGCTTGCAGACGAAAGCCTGCCTTGCCATTGGTGTGCAGGAATTGAGACACCAGGGAGGCTCCATCGCCGCGCCGGATGGACAACCGATAGAAATCGGGGTTCGGGCGCGTGGAAAGGGTGTAGGTCCGCAAGACCGGCTCGTCTCGCTCGGGGATTAGGACGCGGATGGGTAGAAACTGGCCCGGCGCCCAGGGAGATACAGGCTTGCCATCGGCGCGGCGAAGGTAGAAGGAGCTTATGATCGCGCTCTCCGTTTCCACTTTGGCCACTTCGAGCTCCACATAGGAGTTGCGCCCTGGTTCTTCTGTAACGGAAGGCGGGGGAGCTACGCTGATGGTCGTCGAAACCGGGATCCGGGTTGCAGGCGCGGCTTGATTCGATCGAAGCGGGTCTCCGGTTAAGGCCTGAACAACCAGCCTTTGGAAGTGGATGCAGAGATGTTCGCTGTTGGTTAAGAACCTTCCCCGGTCGGGAATGCCACCCAATAGCCCGCGTTGAACGGAGTTGGTCAGAACGTCGTCTTCGTAACCCACCTGTTTGTTAAAGGCAATGAGATCGCGCGCGAATTGCTCCGACACGCCTGGCCCGAAGTACTGCTCGGAAAATCCCCTGGCTTTATTGGGTCCGTCAGGAACCCACACATCGATCGAGAGGTTCGGAAATCCGGGGTTGATGTTCATAGTAATGTTAGGCCACAGCAAATGATATTGAGCCTGCGCTACCTCACCGCGGGCATCGTAAATGGGGACGGCTGTCTTGCCTTCGAGCGCCGACTGGCGAACTTCCCCCAGTTGGCTGGCGAACCAGCCATGCATGGTGAGGTTGTAATTTTCCGGCTTTACGTCGATGGCCGCGCTGAACCCAGGATGGGCAACGGCGCAGTGATAACACTCGAGATAGTTTTCCAGCATGGTCTTCCAGTTTGCCTCTGCGCCCCATTCTTCCCGGCTATAGAGCTCAAGGCTTTCCAGATGCACACCGCTTCCGGCGATGATCTTGAGTAAATCTCCGAAGTAGGTGAGCAGAGGCATGGCGTGCGCATCGAGGTTGACAAAGACAAATGGGCCGAGAGACTCCACACGAAGGGGCAGAAGCGGATAGTCCTCAAGGCGGAAGTTGGGCTCGGCGGCGGAGCGTGGAGCACCCTTCAAGCAGCCGGTGAGATCGTACGTCCAGGCGTGATAACCGCATTGCATCGTCCTGGAATTGCCGCGGCCTTTCATCACCTCGTGCCTGCGATGCCGGCATACGTTGATAAATCCCGCCAAACCCGATTCATTGCGGATGACTACGACCGGGACTTCTCCGGTGTAGCCGGTAATGTAGTCGCCGGGATTTGCAAGTTCGCTTGCCGGGCCGATATAGCTCCAGCTTTTCCTGAAGATCTTGTCGATTTCGTGAGCAGTGATCGACGGGTCTGTATACCAACGTGAGGGGAGCGACTCGCCTCGATCAAGCGCTGCCAGCAGACTATCGGGGTTTTCGATGGTCCAGTTTTCGATCATCTGGCTCATAGGGCTACCTCCTTGGCATACGAATCTCTTGCGGCGAACCTATCCTTATCAGAAGCGGGATGGACGACACCAGGACTACGCTGACACACAGCAGAACGCCCCAGAAGTTAAGCCGGCTAACGGCGATGGAAGCCAGGGCTGCGGTTGCCAACATACCCAGGGAATAAAAGATGTTGTACACCCCGTAGACTGCCGAGTAGCAAGACATTCCCGCTCGATCGACCACGTTTCCAAGTTCCGCTGAAGCGGGGTTCAGCATAAACGCAAACGAGATATTCACCAGGCAGAGTACGAGGCAAACCAGGACGACCGTTCTGAACAAGGCCAGCAAAGGGAGCGTGACGGCCATCGCGATGGTCCCCAACAGGATGACTCTTTGGATGGGCCACCGCTCCGAGACCCAGCCTACGACCGGTGCACTCAAGCCATACACCAGAGTGGAGAGGGTGAAGATGAGGCCCATGGCCATCGATGTCGTGCCATACTGCACCAATCGCACGGGCAGAAGCGGTTCGACCATGCCGACCGAAAAGGCGGCCAAGGCAACCGCCAAGGAAGGCACAACCACCGCCTTGCTCAAAAGCAAGACGCGGATACTGACTGTCTGCTTCGGGGCGGTTCCTCTTGGGCGAAGAAACAAGGCGATCAACGCGGCGGCGGCGACAACCAGGCCGCCGGTGATCAGAAACGGCAGCTGGTAGCCCCCGAGATGAAAGAGGGCTCCGCCCGCGATGGGTCCAAGGACCGAGCCAAAGGTTCCGCCAGCGAATGCATAGCCGAGCATCTCAACCCTTTTATCAACATAATTTGCCGCGACGAGTGCCAGGCCTGAGGTCCAGAGGGCAGCCGAGCCTGCGCCTTGAAATATCCTTGCCAGGAGCAGAACGGATAGGTTCGGCGCCAGGGCAAAAAGTAGTATCGCGCACGCCTCCAGCACAAGACCGTACAACATGGTAGCGCGGCCGCCGATGCGATCTCCCAGATAACCAAAGACCGGAGTGACCACCAGGACGCTGATGGCATACGCTCCGTAGAGCAACGCAAACTGTTCTTCGCTTTGTAACTTCGCCGGCGAATGCGCTGATAGAGGGAAAAAGCTTCCGTAGAGGAAGTAGTCGATGAACAGAGAAAACGCGATAACGCCGACCATGGCCCGGGATTGCAAACGCACGACGCTCGGCGCCCGGTCTTGAAATGCCTGCACCACTATGCCGACCACAGGAGCCGAGTTACGGCCATCATCACTGTCACCCGAGCTGTTCCCCGATGGAGGACGCAGGCGGACATCGCCAAAACAGGCGCGGCTTGCACTGGTCGCTGCATAGTGGACTCGCAGTTTTGGCCCCGGTTCCACCCTTCAAGTTTGCGTACCAAAATACGCCGGAGGGCTCTCAAATGCAATCGTTCACGCTGGCTTAACGACGGCAGCGGACGCGGCAGGCGCCGCTCCTGAGGGTCTGGCTTGATGGCTTAGAAATATGATTTCCATCCTTGCTTTTGGAAAAAGAGCGAATTAAGCATCCTCCTGCCGTGCTACTCATCTTCGGTGGCAAGGGCTAAAGAGTCTGCGTGAGAACTGGAAAAAGAAACTGCAGATCCCTCCACTGCGCTCCTCCGGAGCTCCGGTCGGGATGACAAAGGGTAGGGTGGTGACGCCAGTGGAAAGCTGTTATAGGGACGGAAGGTTCTTGAATGCTCGCTATTGGATTATTTGGGTAGACGGATCAGCGCTGTCATTGCCGGAGAAGAAGCGGCTGGTTGCGAGCGCAATCGCAAAGAGCAGATAGGCGGCGATGAGCATCGCCCAAAAGCCTGCGCTGCTCTGCGTCCCGGATCGTTGGCTGTGGGAGCGTGCCAGGCGCCGGCCTCCAAACCAACAAACGACGGTCAGAATCGGGGGCGCCGTGAGACCTATAAGGATCTGCAGAGGCAGGGGCAGGTCGCCGAAGGACATAGCAGGTCTTATTTTCGCATTATGGCAAATAGATATCGCCTGAAAGAGAGAAACAATGGGATAGGGTAAGATTCGACCAGCAAAAAAGCATGGGACGGAAAAGACTATGGCCGTAAATCGCAGAACATTTATTAAGGAACTCGGCCTCGGAACAGCCGGATTGGGGATTTCGTCGTTTGCCACTGGCGCCGCCAAGGCGCAGCAACCTTCCTCGATGTGGAAGCCGCGGGTGGGGATCCTGGTGAATTATTCGGCGGCGAACGTTGCGTATGCGGTGCAGGAGGGTTTCACCAGTATCGGATTCTGGGCTCAGCCAAATAGTAATCTTGCGCCCGGGACGGTGACGGATTCCACGCTGGAGAGGATTCGCGAAGACATAAGGCAATCCGGCCTTTTCTGTTCAGTGCTGGGAGTGACAGCAAATCACATCGATGCAGACCCCGACAAACGCAAGGCGGTGAACGATCACACGGCAGGTGTTATCGAAATTGCGGGCAAACTCGGGGTACCGTACATCGGCACGATGTCGGGCAAAGATCCAGCCAAAACCCTGGATGCCCAGGCCGATGAAATCCTGCGGGTCTATGAAGAGAAATATTTTCCGATCTGCGAAAAATACAAGGTGCGGCTAGTGTGGGAGCCGTGGCCGGAGGGGCCGAATGTCGCGACAGGGCCGCTCGGGTATGAGGCGCTTTTTAAGGTATTCGGAGACTCACCGTTTGTTGGGATTCAATTCGACCCTTCGCATTACGTCCGGCAGTTCATGGACCCGTACCAGGCGGCTCGCGACTGGATGGATAAGATCTACGATGTTCATCTGAAAGACACAGAAATCAGATACGAGGTTCTGCGCCGCGTGGGCATTCGTCCGCCGAGCCCCGCGCAGTGGTGGAGGTACAGGATTCCAGGGCAGGGACAGATCGATTGGCCGAGGTTCTTTACGGTACTGATGGACCGGGGCTACGCCGGTGCTATGAATATCGAGCACGAGGATGAAACGTATCACCCCGGCTATGACGGGAACGATATCAACGACGGATATAAGACCGGGTTTCGGGTCGGACTGAGATATCTCCGGCAGTACGTTCCGGTGTGACGTTTGCTGAAGTCCAAGGGCTTCTACTTGAGCGGAGCCAGTTCCAGGTTGCGGTAGAAGGTTTCCGCACCTTCGGTTTGAAAGAGAATCTTTCCCCTGGTCGCATTCAGATCGGTGGCCTCGTTGACCAGCTTACCGTTCACGTAATACTTCACGTGATCATGGTCCACGACCAATTCAAGCTGGTTCCATTCTCCGTGCGGCTTTTCCACTTCACCCACCGGGTCGCGATAGCCGGTTACATTCTGCCATGGTCCTTCGCCGAAGCGAGGCGACTTCACGTACTGGTGTGGCCCCTCCTCCGCCTCGCTCGCGATCAGCTGACCCTTCACCTTGAGGCTAGCGCCTTTGACCAACCAGATGTCTCCTGTACCACCTTCGATAATCTGGAACTCGAAGGAGCGCGGCCAGACTCCTTTGGGCGGAGCAAGCAGGGGGCCGGTGATGTTGTAAAGGATGCCACAGTCCCTGGCCTTTCCGACGCGGTCCTGCCAGGTTTTTTCACCCCACTTGAACTGGGCGCGCAAGTAGTAGTTTTCGTACTCGTTCTGCGTCACCATGCCGCCGAAGTCATTTCCGGAAACGTGAATGATTCCCTTCTCCACCTGGAAGATCTTATCGGTGTCGTGATTCAGTCCTTTTGATTGGAGAAGAATGTCGAAACCGGTGAAATCTTTCCCGTTAAAAAGGCGCACCAGCTTACCGTGGGGGGGAATGCCGGTTGCCATCTGGGCAAAGCCACTACAGGCCAGTGCCGCCGCGGTCATCCATAGACAACAAACTCGTTTCAGCCTTAGACCCATTTTTTGGCGACCTTTCCATTTCCCATGTCTTCGACTTCACACACGGCATACGATGATAATCAGAGAGCAAGGAGTTTTGCCAGTCACGCAGCAACTACCTGAGCAGAAGGAGGGCGAATCCTGACTCCCCAGTTCGATCCATCCGCTGGGCCCTTTGCACCCGAGCCGGCCGTAGGCAAGAACAAGTGTTTGTACCCTTCCCTCTACGAGATCGATACACGGGCTGGACTGCACGATATCTCACTAAACCTGGGAAGGCAGGCAACACTGGATGACATTGCCGACCAGGAGCTGGACCGCCTGGCAGAACGGGGATTCGACTGGATTTGGTATCTCGGCGTCTGGCAGACAGGGCCTGCCGGCCGCAAAGTCTCCCGTGATCATCTGGAGTGGCAGGCCGAGTTCCGGAAAGTGCTTCCCGACCTTCAGCAGGGAGACATTTACGGCTCCTCCTTCGCCATCACCGGCTACACGGTCCATTCCGACTTCGGCGGAAAGCCGGCCCTGGAGCGTCTGCACGAACGAATGGGTAAGCGCGGGATGCGCTTAATGCTGGACTTTGTGCCAAACCACACGGCGCCGGATCATCCCTGGACCCAGACACATCCCGAGTTCTATGTCCAAGGCACGGAAGAGAAGCTGCGCCAGGAGCCGCAAAATTACGTTCGCGTCGAAACCCCACGAGGACCCTTGGTTCTGGCCTACGGCCGCGATCCCTACTTTCCAGGATGGCCCGACACGCTGCAGCTGAACTATGCGGAGCCCTCCCTGCAGGAAGCCATGCGGCGCGAGCTGCTGAATGTGGCCACATTGTGTGACGGTGTCCGGTGTGATATGGCCATGCTCCTCTTGCCGGAAGTTTTTGAGCGTACCTGGGGGTTGCGGCCCGAACCCTTCTGGCCGAATGTCATCCGGTCGGTTCGCGCGGATCATCCGGGGTTCCTCTTCATGGCAGAGGTTTATTGGGACCTGGAATGGACTCTGCAACAGCAAGGCTTCGACTACACCTACGATAAGCGGCTCTACGACCTCCTCCGGGAAGGAGATGCACGGCCTGTACGGGATCACTTTCGCGCGGATATGGTATTCCAACGGAAGTCTGCACGGTTTCTGGAGAATCATGATGAGCCACGAGCGGCAGCTACGTTTCCTCTGGAGATCCACCAGCCCGCTGCAGTTCTGACTTATCTTTGCCCAGGCCTGCGGTTTTTCCACGATGGACAGTTCGAGGGGAGAACCAAGAAGCTTTCCGTGCACCTCGGCCGCCGGCCGACAGAACCGGTCGAGTCTTCTGTGCGCGATTTTTATGAGCGGCTTCTGGACTGCGTACATCAACCTGTGGCGCGCAATGGGCAGTGGAGGTTGCTGGATTGCTCGCCGGCCTGGGACGGCAACTGGACATGGGACTGCTTCGTCTGCTTTGCGTGGCAGGGCGCAGGTGGGCCCCCGCTTCTCGTTGCCGTTAACTATGCAGCCAATCAGAGCCAGTGTTATGTGCAGATCCCTCTCGACCAGATTGGCGGGGGTGTCGTACGAATGCAGGACCTATTGAGCCCGATCGTCTATGAGTCTGAGCATGATCTGTCCCGGGGCCTTTACCTGGACATGCAAGCCTGGGGTTATCACGTTTTCCAACTTAAGATGGTCACTCCACAAAATAACCGAACGATAACCGCTACCTCGGGGTTTCGCTAGCGGTTTTCCCGGAAGAAACGAATTTTGAGTTTGCACGCTTTTCCGAGCATTTTGTGTCCTGGATCGGAGTAAGGCTGCGCCCGTTCAGATGGCCTGTCAAGATATTTCGCCCCGCGCCACTCGTTGCGATGCATGAAGAAGATGTAGACTGATTAGCAACTTCTAAAGGGCGGATTGAAAGGTGTGATCGCCCGAATCGGGCAGGCGTTGGCCGTAACGATACAACGTCCGTTTCGTTTCAACAGTTCGGCGTTAGCCTGGCGCCGGGGAGGGCCTTATGGCAAGGGCAAAGAATAGGACGCTGGAGGCAACTAAATCACAAGTCCCGTTAACCACCAGCCAACAAGCCAAGGAGATCGCATGGATGGCTGCAGCAACAAGGAACCAGCGGGAATATCACGAGTGGACCAAGCGTTGCGCTCTTGAGTTGAAAAAGCATGACGGATTGTCCACTGGGGCGAGGTTCTTTGGCGCAGCCTTTTCCCTGTTGTCGGCAGGGAAGAAACGTGCGGATCTGGACCGCGTGATAGACGGTACGATCGATGCAGGAACGAGCGCAGAAATGCTGAGTTTCTTTCTTCATCACGGGCTACCGCGTGGGCGTGGGGCCGAAGCGAGAACAGAGAAGTATGTTGCCGAGTATTTTGAGGCCAAAGAGAAAAGAAACAGGGAGCAGCGATTCCACGATGCCGTCGTGTTTCTATTCGAGGAGGGCTTTACACGCGAAGAGTTACACAAATTGGCAGCGCAAGCAGAAGAAACCTAGCCCACGAAATTCTGTACGCACAAACGAGCAACCGGCGAAGAGACAATTCAACGCCACTGCCTTAAAGGATCAGGGTGTTAAGGCGGCCCTCGCGAATATAACTATTCACAAGCAAGGATCTTCTGTTTTAGCCAGAGTTCCTCATCAACCTGGGCTTTTCTGCCTGGAAGGGTGTTGCTCGTACCATCTGACCATTTGGTAAGACCGGAGGTAGATTTCAATTTTGGAAATTTGTCGATCAATCTCGACAGCGGCGTGACAGCCGTCCGCCAAATTCCTTCTTTCGCGGATCAAAGCAAGGAGCAACGACTGTTGGATCTTGAAGTCATTCTCTAAGTCTGGTTTCACGGCTCCCTTTGGTGCTTGACAGTGAGCGGCTATAGGATGCCGGGACAGTCAAGTGAAAGACAAGAGCTGAGGGTCGGCCATATTGCGCCAACTCGCTTTAAGCTGGACGCCTGAACCCAAGTCGGTACCGGACGCACAGACGATGCTGACAGGCTGAATAGTCTCTGGTTGTTGAACCCCAAACAGAACGCAAGAAGGCGCGCCTATCAGAATTAATGAGCGAGTCGGCCTGTTATCGCCAGCTCAGGCTTGGCGTTGCGGCAAGGGAACACATCGGTAAACACCAGCCGATTTGTGAGGACTGAGACTCCCCTATGCTGGGGCTGCTCCAGAAAACAACTCAGTAGGGTTCGCATGGCTTCGATCAGGATTGCCGAGGTGCGAGATCTGGCGCAATCGCGCATGTGCAGAGCTGGGATTGGGTTTTGCTACGGAACGTAAGCCGTTAGAGCGCCTCATTGTCGCCGCAGCTTTAGCTCGCCAGGATGCACTAGCGAGTTAAAGGCAGACGAGAGAGCCATTGTTTTCTACTGGCGACATAGTCACGACAGAGAACCGAAAGCATAGCTAGGGTCGCTTAAGAAATGTAGTGGTCCAAGTGGAACGTGGAGCGAGCCGCTTCTCGCGGCATTTACTCCTTTATAACGGTAAGCTCACGTCTGGTTGCCCTTTTAATCAAGGGGTGCTCGGTTGTCACGCATAGTGGCCGTATTTTTTCGATAAAGTTTAAAAAATCTAGAGATATTGAGACTAAGATACCAGAGACGCGGCATCCACATTCCTCCTCTGGCCGGGCCTCCCAGCACTAAAAGTAGCTGCGTAAGACGACTTTCGTTCAGCCTTTTGGAACGTACGGGTCACCCGGGAATATTGAAGCCAAGGAGAAAGTATGCCTAACCTGCTCAAGAAAATCAATTACCGAACTTTTCAGACCGGCATTCTCATATTGTTTGTAGTTCTAATGGCCTCCCGAGCCGGTGCCAGCGTCAGTGGCAGCATTTCTGGAACAATAACGGACTCTGCGGGAAAGGTTATTCCTGATGCTTCGATTGAGGTAAAGGAAACAGATACTGGCCTTGTGTACGACACGCGGTCCGATGACAAGGGCCATTTCACCGTTCCCGTGCTTCCGGTCGGTAAGTACCAGATGACGGTCGCGGCAACCGGCTTTGGTCACTACGAAAAGAGCGACATCGCTCTTAGTAATAATTCGTCGCTAACACTGGATGTGTCTCTGAACGTGGGTAATGTGACTCAGACAGTCGCAGTTTCGGACTATACCCTTCACGTTGAGACGAGCAATTCACAGATGGGTGAGGTGATTTCGGGCCGGCAAATAGCGGCTATACCTCTGAATGGCCGCAGCTTCACCGATTTGCTTTCGATGCAGCCCGGCGTAGCTCCGCAGACTTCGATCACTGCGACGACTGTCCAAGATGTGGGCGCAACTCAGCTGGCCCCTTCCGGCACGCTCAACCCTGGCACGATCTCAGTCAATGGGCAGCCTGAAGGATCGAACGTATTCATCGTCAATGGAAGCAATGCGGAAGAAGATGTGACCTCCGGCGCTGCTATCATCCCCAACCTTGACGCGATTGCTGAATTTCGAATCATTACTAACAATTTCGATGCCGAATATGGGCAGTACAGCGGTGGTCAGATCCACGTCATTACCAAGTCGGGAACCAATGCATTGCACGGCAATGTCTTCGAGTTTTTCCGCAACACTGAACTGGATGCGAGAAATTACTTTTCACCGACGCGCGGCGCCTTCCTTCAAAACCAGTTTGGGGGAACCTTTGGCGGCCCGATTCGTCGAGATAAGTTATTCTTCTTTGTCGACTATCAAGGCACTAAGCAGACGCAGGGTATCGATACGGGCGAGGTAGCTGTCCCATCGAGTGCCGATAGAACTGGCGACCTGTCGGACGAGGTAGATGCCAATGGTGTGAGCCTTCTCACCGGCTCAGTCGGTGGTCCCTACTTCGCGGGTATTCTCCGTCAAAGACTGGGCTACACGGTTACGCAGGGGGAGCCATACTATGTAGCCGGATGCTCCAATACCGCGCAATGCGTGTTTCCTAATGCTGTCATCCCGCAAACGGCATGGTCACTTCCGGCGCAGCGGCTCTTGCACTACATCCCGGCTCCTAACACTGCGGATGGCACTTTTGCCACGTCCGCGCAGAATCAAACCGTACGGGATGATAAAGAGGCGATCCGTCTTGATGGTAATAGCCGGTTCGGACTGCTGTCGGGGTACTACTTCTACGACAACTTCAGTCTTGATAACCCTTACCCGGTTGCACAGAGCGGCGCGAGTGTTCCAGGCTTCAACGCTCTTACCAACGGCCAGGCCCAACTGGTTTCTCTGGGATGGACCAAGATATTCAGCCCGACAACGGTAAACGAGGCTCATTTTACTTTCGTGCGCGACTATACAGACGTTGGCTATCCGGTTGGTGGCCGCAATGTAAGTCTCGTCTCGCAGGGGTTTGTCAATCCCGATGGAAGCTCTAGCATCGTTCCATTGGATCCGAAGGGGCAGAGTGTTGAAAATGTTCTCCTCAACAGCTTTTCGATCGGCGCGGCTGCGAACGAGCTCAAGCAGGCCAACAATTCGTATGGGATCAGCGATACTTTCACCAAAATATTGGGTGCGCATTCGGTGAAGGCGGGCGCCATCACGTACGAAGATCAGGTAAATGTCGCTCCGATCGCGCAGTTCAATGGTACCTTCAGCTTTTCAGGTACCGAGACCGGCGTCGACTTCGCCGATTTCCTCATTGGTGTTCCTACTCAATACAACCAGAGCCAACTCAATCCTTTTTACGCGCGTAATTTCTATATGGGTGTTTTCGCACAAGATAGCTGGCACGCGCGGTCAAATCTGACGCTCAATTATGGATTGCGCTGGGACTTCATTGCACCCTGGACGGAGAAATACAACCAGATTTCGACTTTCGTTCCAGGTGAACAGTCGGTCGTGTTCCCGACGGCCCCGGTGGGTATTGTTTATCCAGGTGATCCGGGCATTCCCAATACGCTGGCTCCTACTCCGTAAGCTGACCTTTTCGCCGCGTTTTGGTTTAGTGTGGTCTCCTCACTCGGACTCGACCGGTCTGCTCTCGAAGATTCTCGGGCAGGCGGGAACGACCAGCGTCCGCGCCGGCTTTGGAACGTTTTACACCTCTATCGAGGCGCTCTCGATCAGCATTCTTGCGGCCAACCCTCCGTACGGAACAACGTATGCCAGCCCAGCTCCGCCGCTCTTCGGCCAGCCGTTTATCTCAGCCGCCGACGGGGAGAACTTCGGCCAGCCGTTCCCTTATCAGTTTGCGAATGAGCATGCTTCCCGCCAACATCCTGATACGACCCTCAATTGGACGTTCAACCCCATCAGCGGGATCCCGGGATTCGATATACGCAATCGGGTGCCTTTCACACAGGAGTACATGCTTTCAATCGAACGTCAGGCAGGGCGGAACACGATTCTCAGTGCGAGCTATGTGGGGACGTCGAGTCATCGTCAAGAGGTCCTGATCGAAAACAATCCTGGCGATCCGGCCCTGTGCCTCAGCTTGAGCCAGCCGAGCCAGGTGGCGCCCGGCTCTTTAACCTGCGGGCCTGTTGGTGAGGACAGCGTGTATGTCTCGGCATCGGGACAGACGTTCAATGGTACTCGTGGACCGTTCGACTCGGACTTTGGGAGTAACGCGCTGCAGTCCGGCATCGGGCGCGCCAGCTTCAATGCGCTTGAACTCCTGGCTCGCCATACCAGCGGACCGCTGGATTTGATTGCCGCCTACACGTTCAGCAAGTCGATGGACCAATCGTCGGATATCGGGGAAGAAGTCAACCCGTTTAATCCGTCTCTAAGTCGCGCGCTTTCGTCCTACTCTGTGAAGCACAACTTCGTCGCCAGTTATCAGTATCAACTCCCAATCGACAGATTGTTCCACTACAACGCATTCACCAAGGGCTGGTCATTGTCGGGAATAACTCGCATTACCAGTGGATTTCCCGTCACCATGATCAATAACGGAGACAACTCTCTCATTGGAACCAACCCTAACGGAGTTAACAACAGCAGCATCGACGAGCCGGACTACACGGGAGGGTCTCTGCACCTAAACAAAAATCCGCGGACCAACTTCCACAACTACTTCGATACAGGAGACTTTCCGATGAATGCTCTCGGTACTCCGGGCACATCGAAGAGGCGGTTTTTCTATGGACCGGGGCAGATCAATTTCGACACGGCACTGGCGAAGACTCTTCCAATTGCGGAGAAGAGATCGTTGTACTTCCGCATCGAGGCGTTTAACATCTTCAATCACGCGAACTTCATTGGTCCGTCTGCCGTAGACGGAAACATTGGGAGTTCTACATTCGGCAATGTCGTCGGAGCAGCGCCGGCTCGGATCATGCAGGCGGCCGCCAAGTTCAACTTCTGAATGTTGTAGCTAGCTTGGTTACAGGGCGGGCCGGAACTTCGGTCCGCCCTTTTTGCTTTGTCGTTGCAGGCTCAAAGCGCATTAGCTGCTCTCACACAGCGTTAAGAGATGCTTATCGCCGTTGCCCAGCGGGCCAACGATTTTAGGGTAGACCTATTTTCTTCGCGGAGATCGGCCGGAAAGCTGGGTGGTCCCCGCCCCTAGTACTTGACTTACGCCGACAGTGATCCAGAAGAAGGGGCGGCGAAGAGAATTGAAAAGTTTCGTCGACACAAGTTTCGTGGAGATCGGCGACTGTTGGCTGCTCGCTTCAGCGAACGGCCTACAGGCCACCTTCGTCACCTTCGACCAAGGACTGTATGCGCACGCCCGGAAGCAAGGTTATGCCTTGTGATGCCGGGATGAGGCGCAGCCAAGCCGAAGACCTTTTAAGCGTCAATTGTTGGGCTTAAGGAGTGGAGGCGCGGGTCGGAATCGAACCGACGCATAAAGGTTTTGCAGACCTCTCCCTTACCGCTTGGGTACCGCGCCATCTTGAACAATTGTAATGCCGGGCGGAGCAGAAACGAGTCCGGCAAATGCGACTTTCAGACCATTACGACCCTTCTCGGTGCCGCCTACTCGCGTCCCTTGGGGAACCCGACAAGGTAGCTACCTGGAGCGGGAGACGGGACTTGAACCCGCGACCCTCGCCTTGGCAAGGCGATGCTCTACCACTGAGCTACTCCCGCATACGTCCTGAGGCAGTATATCGGGCGATTCCCCGCCGGGTCAACGCGAGCCCCCCTATTCCCTACCCCTGAGGTAGGATTCGACCGCCGCCAGTTCCCCTTCGATGCCCACGGTCGTGTCCACCTCCAGCTTCGGCTGCAGGATGGGCTCAGAGCGCTGCTTGATGCTGCGGTAGAGCTCAGGATCGCGATTTCGAGCGGGGTGAGCAGGGTCGTTCCGGGCCAGACGCTGTTCCGCGACCGCATCCGTACAGGTCACGTGCAGGATGCGCCAGCGCGCACCAACGCGTGCCGCCGCCAGCAAGACCTCTTCAATTTGCGCCCGCGTCGAAAAGGTACGCCCATCGAAAAAGATGTAGCCCACCTGCCGGCGCTCCGTCAGGTACGCAGCGACCTCCAGCATCGCGCGCATGCACAGTTGATCCTGTTCCGCGCTGTAGTCCGTCAGTGCGCCGGGGAACAGCGCACTACGCACACGATCCTTGTCGAGAACGGCTGCGCCCAGGCGCTCCGCCATCGCCCTCGCAAGGGTGCTCTTACCCGTGCCAGGCAGGCCGGCAAACAGTACCCAGGTGGTCATGGATGCGAAATGACGGATGCGCAATTCACGGCTGTGGCAGCGCCTTTCTGATAAGAAATAAGACCCTCAGGGGGCTAAAGCCCAGATTTTTGTTGGGCGTTTATGGCCCGACTAAAGTCGTGCCCTGATACAAAGCGAATTTTGCGGAAGTTGTTTAGCCAGCGCTAAAGCGCATGATCGAGTCGAGACTGTTTCCCGGAGCGCTGAAGCGCTCCTTCCCCCGCATAAATGCGGGGGCTCCCACCACGAATCCTGAAGTTTGCAGTTCTCACACACGCTCTAAAGCAGTCCAGCATTTCACGCACTTACGGCCCGACTAAAGTCGTGCCCTGATACGAAACCACCGTCGCGGCCGCCGGCAGGCCAAAGCTTAGTGCTTGAGGTTCCTAGGCGTCCAGCAGGCGGCCGTCGCGCATGTGCAGGATGCGGTCTCCAATCGCAGCCGCCTCAGGGTTGTGCGTGATCATCAAGACTGTCTGCTTGAACTCCTGGTTGGCGTGGCGCAGCATCTCCAACACCGCATCGGAATTTACGGTGTCGAGATTGCCGGTCGGCTCATCCGCGAGAATGATGGCGGGACGCGTGATGAGCGCACGGGCAATCGCCACCCGCTGCTGCTCCCCACCCGAAAGCTCCGAGGGGCGATGATCGAGCCTCCCGTCTATGCCAAGCATTTCGGCAAGATGCTTCAGTAGCTCTTCGTCCTGCGCCTGGTGGCTGCGGGCGATCTCGCGCGCAATTTCGATATTGCCCCGCGCAGTCAGCGTGGGCAGCAGATTGAACTTCTGAAACACAAAGCCAATCTTGGTCTTGCGCAATACCGTGCGCCGCGAATCGCTCAGCGTGGCAAAGTCAATGCCATCGATCAACACGCTTCCTGAGGTCGCCCGCGTCAGCCCGCCAAGGATATAGAAGAGGGTCGATTTACCGCTGCCTGAAGGTCCCACAATGCTGACGAACTCGCCCGGGGGCACAACAAACGAGACGTTGCGGAGAGCAGGAACCTCGACTTTGCCCGCACGGTAAATCTTGCTGACGTTCTTTGCCTCAATGATGGGCTGCACGTTCCTGATTGTAACTGGCCTGATTGTAACTGGCCTGACTGTAACCGGCAGCCTCCCATGGGGAAGAAATCAAGCACCCACTACCACCGAATCGGTGGGCTCCGGATGGTGCTCGGCAACGCGCTCCCCCATCAGAGGACGCAAGCCGTGTCCCTTTTTGGGGCCGCGCTTGCGGGCTACCATCACACGAATGCGCTCCAGCATTTCAACGGGCGAGCAAGCGCCCTTGGGCAAGAAGGCGTCAGCACGGTTGGCGCGATCGAATGCCTTCACGCTGCCGCTGATGAGGATCGCCGGCACTTCGGGCGCCAATTCCTTCATGCGGCGAATGAGCTCGTTGCCGTCCATGTAGGGCATGATCAGGTCGCTCAACACCAGATCGATGCCTCCTTCGCGAAACAGCTCCAACGCATGTTCACTGCTGGCCGCGGTCAGTACCCGATACCCTCGGGTCTCGAGCAAGAATTTACGAACGGAAAGAGCCTGTTCGTTGTCGTCGACACACAAAATAGTTTTCTTTGGCCTCATGGGTCCTACAATTCTCCTTTCAGAGGAGCTGTGAAACGCGGGCACACAGCCACGTGCGCGTCCGCCGGCTTGGGGGGAGAACGGAATAAGCCGCGTACTGGATGGCCGCGGCGCTACAGGAACAAGGGCCCGATTGCAGTCACCCTGCACTACAGGGACAGCAGGTCGTCGTCCAGCAGCAGCGCGCATCCAAGCGCGTCCGGTCTGATTTCAGTTGTCAGATTTAAAGGCCGACAGTCGCATTACCTCGACGGCAACGCTTGCACAGAGTACGAAGATGAAAGCCGTGTGTAAACGGGGAAGATCAAGCGAAGTGGTGCTCGCTTTTTTCCGCCAGTTCCACCGCAGAACGGCGTCGTGTTGTCAGTGTTGCGTATGCGCGTGTTCAGCCCTGTTGAAAGAATGTGAATCGTTTAAGGAAAAGGCGCTTTTTTGCTACAGGATCAGTGCTGCCACGAAATAAAAATTCGTTCAACTGCCAGCCAGCGTCTTCCACTTTCTTAACTTTATTCATCTGCTCGACGCGGGAGCGCTCGGAACAGCCGACTCTGTAGCGACAGCCGACTCTGACCGATCTGCAAAACCGAAGTTTGACACCTCGTGGCGGGGGTTCTATGCTTAAACGAGTCGAAGCAGTCACCCTGCTGCTTCCTACTTGAGCAATGGCAGATACGTTACACCACCCGGGCTCCCTCTGTTGCAGCTGTCGCTGCTGCACGCTGCGGGTGTGTTTCTAGTTCGGATCGCAAAGCTTCGAATCCTTACCTACGAACCATCCATCACCCGCAGCTGGCCTCCCGCCGCCGGGTTCCCTCGTGCTTGGAAGCAAGCCTGGCCCCGCAGGGCAACTGCCAACCAAGTTTCAACGAGGAAACCCACATGAGCACCGAATCACGCATTCCACGCATTCTTGAGCAGGCACCCGACTTCAAAGCGAAGAGCACCCACGGCGTGATCCAGTTGAGCGATTACACCAGCAAGGGGAAGTACGTATTGCTCTTTTCCCACCCTTCGGACTTCACGCCCGTATGCACCACGGAGTTCATCGAATTTGCGCGCCGCTGGGATGACTTTGAACGATTGAACGTGCAGTTGGTCGGGGTCTCGATCGACAGCATCTATTCGCATATCGCATGGGTACGCGACATCGAGCGCAACGCCGGTGTGGAGGTAAAGTTTCCCGTTATCGCCGATCTCGACCAAAAAGTCTCGCAGGCCTACGGGCTGGTGCATGAAGCAGCCTCCGATACGGCCACGGTGAGGGCGGTTTTCGCGATCGATCCCAAGCAAAATATCCGCGCCATCGTTTACTACCCGATGCAGCTGGGGCGTAATGTAGATGAGTTGATCCGCGTCTTCGAGGCGCTGCAGACCATCGACGGCAATGGGGTCTCAGTGCCCGCTAACTGGAAGGCTGGAGACTCGGTCATCGTCCCGGCGCCGGTTACGGTTGACGATGCACGCAAGCGCACCAACGGCGGCGGGGCCGGGCTGGCGGTGGAAACGTGGTACCTGGCAAGGAAGGATCTTGCCGCCCAGGTGAAGTAGGTAAACTCTGAGGGCAGCCTTGGATAGCGAGGCTGCCCATAGGAGCAATGAGATGAGCACCGGTGGCGAAGTGGCTAACGCGCTGGTCTGCAAAACCAGTATTCGCGGGTTCAATTCCCGCCCGGTGCTCCAATGCTGTCAATAACTTACACTCGCGACCGCGAGAGCAATAAAACCCCAAAAAACCCTTTTGCTATGATTGAGCTGACGGGGAGGCTCGTGTTGAAGACAACGACTGAGCGCTATCAGCATGGTTCCATTCGGCGCGTCAAACGCGCCAAAGGGTTCGCCTGGGAGTTTCGCTACTATGCCGATGAAGGCGGCGTGCGTGTTCGCAAGATACAGACCTTCGACTCCTCGATTTACAAGACTCAGAAAGCCGTCCGCCAGCACCTCGAGGCCTTCCTAGTAAAGGTCAACGAGAATACGGAGTACGCCCGGTCATCGCACGTGACGTTCAATGCACTTCTGGATCGATACATCGAGGAGGAGATGCCGGCTCGGCACTCGACGAGGGGCTCCTACACCTCAATCATCAACAAGCGGCTCCGCCCTAAGTGGGGTAAGTCGGTTGTGGCGGAGATCAAGCCAGCGGAGATTCACGCTTGGTTCCAAGCTCTTCCACTCGCGCCCGTCACGAAGGGACACCTTCGTAGTCTGATGCACAAGCTCTTCGACCTCGCGACGCTTTGGGAATATTTACCACTGGAGCGACGCAACCCAATCGAAATCGTAAAGATCAAAAACGTCACGATGCGCAGCAAAGAATCAGTGATCCTCTCTCCCAAGCAGTTTCGAGATGTCGTGACACGTCTTCCCGAACACGTGAACATGATTGCAATCACAATGGGCTGCCTTGGCCTTCGCGTGAGCGAAGCGTTGGGCCTAAAGTGGAACGACATCGACTGGGAAAAAGGCACGGTCACGATCCGGCGCAGCGCGTATCGCGGAGCTATCGACGAGACAAAAACCGCATCGTCCAAGGCGAAATTGCCGCTGCACCAAGCTCTGGTTGATCTTCTTCTTGTCTGGAGATCAAAGTGCGATTCAGAGTGGCTTTTCGCGAATCCATCGACGGGACTTCCCTATCAGTCGCCCAGTATGCAGCAACGTTGGATACGTCCCGCCGGCGAAGCGATTGGAGTTGAGGGATTGGGATTTCACTCGCTGCGCCACTCGTATCGGTCTTGGCTGGATACAGCCGGAATCGCCCCCGGCGTGACGAAGGACCTGATGCGACACTCCGCTATTGCGACGACGTTCAACGTCTACGGAAGGGCACTCTCACCAGAGAAGCGCGAAGCCAACCGGAAGGTTGTCGAGATGCTTCTCCCGGATTCCGTTAGCTCGCATCAAGCCACTCTCTGAGACGGTGTTCAGAAAACCGCCAGAGCCTCCCAACGCGGCGTGCTGGAATCTTGTGAGCTTGAGCCATGAGCCGAAGGGTCTTGGGGTGGCAATGGAGAATGGCTGCGGCTTGCCGTAGATTGAGGGCGGTGCCTGTAGAGTCGGTAGCATCTTCTTGGGGAATGCCTTGTCGCTCTCGTTGATGTCCCGATGCGGGTACGGATCGCGCGACGGGCTTCTTCAGATCCGGCATAAATAGGCTCCTCACTTGTCTCGAAGCATTGCCTAATTTTCTGATAGCTTCGTCTTCCTTTCAAACCCCAGTCCAATGAAATCTCGGAAGGCCGTAATTCCTCCAGGGAATAACGGCGGTAAACTTCAGGCTCGGCGGAGTGCTATGAGACAATTATCGACACGATTTCCACAAGACGTGGCTTTCGTGATCGCCTCGGGAATAGTCTAGGAGGCCCTCATGTCTACCGCTCTCGAAGTCCGCTTCCAGCAGGCTGTGATCGCTCTAGCTGAGGAACTCAGCTACACGCGAGCCGCCAATCGCTTGCACATCTCCCAACCTGCGTTGACCAAACAAATCCATGAGCTAGAGAGGATCTTGCGCCTCAATCTGTTTGACCGGAACAAGAAAACGGTCACACTTACTGAGGCTGGAGCCGCTTATGCGGAAGAAGCGCGTCTCTCTATCATGCACGCCGAACGGGCGATTCATTTCGCGCGAGCTGCGGATCATGGGGCGGAAAGGGTTCTGAAATGCGGGAGTTCACAATATACAGATCCTGATCTTGTCGCCGCCCTATTTGCCGTTCATCTTCCACTGTATCCGAACCTCAAAATCCGTCTTGAGAGCGGCTTCGCATCCGAGCTTGTCCAGTGGATCTCAGGGGGAGTGATTGATCTCGCGATTGTGACAGAGGTTCCTGATTTCAGGAGCGTTTCAATTACTCCTCTCGTGATGTCTCCATTACATGTGGCATTGAGAATTGACCATCCAGCAAGTAGAAAAGAACAAATCAGCCTGCGTGATCTCGGAAATATGTGAGATCTCTGCGTCGATCGTGAGAATAATATCGTTCGTATTCATGAATCCTCCCTCCAGAGCATAGGGCTCCATATCACAGGCAACCTGGAGTATCAGGCCTGCACATCGAAGGTCTGTTTCCCTCGGGTGAAGGTGCCTCTTAGCTGGACAGTCCAGTTGACGGAATTAGATCGAGTGCGTGCAGCATCAGCGAAGGTCAACTAGTTGCGCACTTCTCAAGCGTCGCGGGCTGGATAGATAGTGACCACCGTGATGTTTTCTGCCTGGCCGTGGGCCTGTGCGGCTTGAGCAATAGTAGCGGCGGGTAGGACCAGTTCCACTAAACCAGCATCGAAACTCGTGGGTCTGGCGATCGTATCAGTCCATTTGGCATCGGAAGGTCGAAGCAGATAGATAGTTGACGGCGTCTTAACTGAGACTGCGAGGCGGCGATTCCCGCGTGAAGAGGTGGCGGTCGTTTATCCTCGTGCTCCGAGGAAGTCACAATTAATTAATAACTTACGAGGGTTTTGCGCACAGAGAACCGCGACCAAATGTTGGGGCGCAAAAACGTGCCCTTGCCGTTACTCAGATACGCAGGAGAGAGCCAGCAACTGGGCAAAACCTCCATTTATGGCTGCTTAAATCGCGTCTTGAACCCGTCGTTCCGTGCCAAGTACAGGTTGGGTTCTGATGGTCGTCAGACCGCAAGAATTCTTCGCTGGCTTGTGACTTTTTTCGAATTGGTCCATCTGTGTAACATGATGGAACGTCGTCTGAGAGGATCTGCCGCCGAGACCACTTTTTTCTCCGACTTCATTCTCCGAAAATGCCGACCCATTTAGACAACGAGCAATCCGTCGTGGCCGCGGCCCAGGCGGGAGACCCTGCCGCTTTCGTCAAACTGCTGGATCAGTACAACCGGCACATTTATCGCCTTGGTCTCAGTATTACAGGTAACCACCAGGATGCCGAGGACGTGCTCCAGGAAGCTTCGCTGAAAGCTTACCGCGGCTTGGCGGACTTCCAAGGAAACGCGCGTTTTTACACCTGGCTGGTGCGCATAGCGGTAAATGTGGCATTGGGCAAGCTGAGGCAGCGCGCCTTGTGGAAAGAGTCGTCGCTCGATGAGACGCGAGAAGGCGAAGATGGCAGCTACATCCCGCTGGAAATCGAGAGCTGGGGCATAGACCCGGAAAAGGCCTGTCTGAACAACGAACTGCAGCAGATATTGGCGGACGTTATCCAGAAGCTGGACCCCAAGTCGCGCATAATCTTCACCCTGCGAGACGTTGAGAAGTTCTCGTTAGAGGAGACTGCCACACTGCTTGGATTGAGCATCCCCGTGATAAAGACACGACTTTCACGCTCGCGACTGAAGTTGCGCGAGGAATTGACCAAGTATTTTGGAAAGGATGCCCGCAATGCGATGCCGACAACTCATCGATAAGATTTCTGAATACCTCGACGGCGAACTTGATCCCGAACTGGTGAGGGAACTGGAGCACCACCTGGAGCATTGCGAGGACTGCCGCATCGTGGTGGATACGACGCGTAAGACAGTGGAAATCTTCTGCAATGCGGAACCCGCGGCTCTACCAGGCAACGTGCACGAACGACTGAGCCAGATGTTTACGCAGATGTTCCTCAAAGGGGAGTCCGGGCTGAACAAGCAATGAGTTTCAGAAATGGGCTTTAGCAAAACTATCTCCGCAGTTGCTAAAGAAGGAACGATGCCGCAAGAGCGTATTTCGGGTTTGGAGGAGATGGCTGCGGAAAGACGCCGAATGCTTCCCTCTTACCTGCCTGATTCTCCTGAAGGCACACGTTGGCAGGGCGTCGTAGCCTTCTAGCGGGGATCGGCGCGAAGTCCGGACAGTCTGCATTCTCACCGGAGTTGAGGAGAGAAGCGCCAAGGTTTTACCGGGTCCGGCATGTAGCACCGCAAAAAAGGGGGGCGCCCTATTCTTGAACTATCGGTTCGGTTCAGGCATAGGGCGTATGTGGTGATGCCAATACTGTAAGCGTGCGGACTTTGCCCTACCTCGCCCGTCATCGATTGACCGTTGCACACCGTTTACATCGAGAAACTGATCGACGAGGACCACAGCGCGCGTTCGATCCGGCACTGGTAGCGCGATTGGATCTGAGCCTGTACCATGCCGGGATTGCGGTGTTGAAGGGTGCGCTGGCCGCGACCATTCAGCGCCGCAGTTGTTAAATCAGGTTGTGGCTGTATGCCTACAGCGAAGGGATTTTGATCGGCACGTGAGTTGGGGACTAGAGAACCAAGGCGGCCCAACTTAAGCCGCCATAGCGGGCCAATTCAGAATGCCAAAATCACTAATTGCAGAGCCCCACCAAATTCGTCTATCATGGTTTGCGCTGACCGGGGTCTGGTCTTGCGGTTTCCAGGCTTTGCGCCTTCTCGACGCGGAGATGTTTGCTCCGCCTGTGGGGTGTCTTGATGCCCTTCCTACCTGTTTGGCCGGACGAACCAGCGAGCGAAGAGGTTAGGAAGATCTACGAGTATGTCACTCACCGTTGGGGCTTCCTGCCTAACTATTTCAAGGCTTTGGGTCACAATGTTCAGCTTCTCCAAGACCAGGTTGATCTCTATACGAACGCCATGTTTGAGGAGCGGGGCCTGCCCAAGCTCATCAAAGAGCAGATTGCCACCGTCGTCAGCGGAATCAACATGTCCAGCTACTGCCTCCCAGCTCATCTGGAGATCCTGGGCCGCATGGGTATGGACAAATCTCTCAGCCGTAGGCTGTCGATCGACTACAAGTCGGCGCCGCTCGATCCACAGATCATGGAGCTGTTAAAGTTTTGTGAGAGGCTTACTACCCACCCAAGCGACATGCAGCGCGCCGACATCGAGAATCTGCGCCAGTTGGGCTGGAACGATGCTGCAATTTTCGACGCTGTCCTGATTACATCGCTCTACGCCTGTGCCAATCGGTTCTCAGCTGGCCTTGGTCTCACTCCCGACTTTGATTAGAAAATGAGCCGGCACGACGTGCCTGAAAAAAGAGCCACGCCAGAGTGTTGCGTGGACGAGCACAGAGTTGCTTGTCGCTGCATCTACATAAAGTCCGGGTCAACCATTAAGTCATCCTGCGGGTGAGCTAAAAGCAAGATGAAGCGGTCTCTACCACGACCGCTACCAAATCCGTCTCAATCTCTGTAAGCGAGTCTCCATTGGCGCCAACCTGCAGCACATGTAGAGCATTGTCGCTGGCCGAACCAGTCGCCGCGGACTGCTGGCTGATCACATAAAGAAATCGGCCATCATCGCTCAGCGCCAGCTCGAAACCAAAGCCGGTTCCATTGCACAGACCGCCGCCCTTCACTTTGCTGCAATCGCTTGTCGCCGCGAATCGACTCGGAGGTAGGGACTGTGGGCTGGTTGACGATGTTGACTATCTGCGGAAGGCATCCCCGATACTGATTGGCCCGTTTGCGAGGGAGCGAACTGCTCCCCCGCCGGTAGAGTTTACACGTTTCGCACAGCTGCATCCGCCGCGGTGGCAAGCGCTGTAACGGCGGCGAAGAAGGCGGGGCTTTGGCCTTCGAACAAACCGGAGTTTACCAATCCCGTCGCTGCCGCTACAGCACCTGCGGTGTTGGTGTTTCGCGGTCTAATAACAGAACAGAGAGGGAAGCTGGGATCGATGAAGGTGCAGCGATGAGGCGTTATCTGTCCTTTGTTGGCGCGCCCGCGAATGTCCGGGAAGGCCGGGCCGTTGGGAACCTCGAGCCCGACGATGCCCTCGAGGGCCTCCTGGAAGATCGCGAAGTGGTAGACCTCCGTTGGACCGATCGAGGCGAGGATAGCAACTACGTTCAGGTCACTCACTTTGGTCAGCAGCGAGTTATACAAATTGCTGCCCCCTTGTTCGATAGCTGCGAAATGGAAGGCCGCAGTTTGCGCGACGGAGAGTAAGTTCTGGCCACGGATCTGGTCGGACGTCGGCACTGCAGGTTGATTCTTGATGTTTACGGTTTGCGGGAAGGTGTCTCCAAAATCGGGGTTGCCCGTGCTCCTGTAGCGCTCGTAGTAGCTGGTGTCAACGGTGAGGTTAGTAAGGTTGGTTAAGCGGCCGATTTGACGCGCACCTTTCACGGGCACGCTGGGCAAAGTACGGAATGCGTCGAGGTTGATTGGTTCCTTGCCCGCAGCTACCAAGAAAGCGTTGATAAAGCTTGCGTGGCTCGTTTCGTCGGCAAAATCTCCGTTGACATAGTCGGGAAGCGTATCCTTGATCTGTGTCAGGGCACCGCGGAAATCGGGGTTATCAGATGCGAGTTCTGAGTATTGTCCCCATAGATCGCTTTCCACCAGTTCAGCCGCAGCTAAGAATTGCAACACCGCGACGTCGCCGTCGTTTAGGTTGGGCGTGACCGCCGCGAATGCAGACTTAGCTCCCTCCATCATCATCAGTCCAGAAATGGCCAGGGCTCCGAACATACCCTTGCCAAAGGACCGGCGGTTGATGACCGACTCTACTTTTGTGTTCTCCATGATGCCTTTCTCCCCTACGAAATTTTCTGTTTTGCTGGAATGACGTAACGTATGCCAGCTGTTTGTGCAACCGAAATACCAAACTCAGTACCTCTTCCTGCCGCATGGCAATTCTGCTCCGCGGTGGGATTAATCTTTGCGCAATTGCGGTCGAGCCCCGAAAATGTCGCCGATTCAAAACTATAGAATCGGCGGACATTTTCGAGGGGGAAAGTGAGTCGTAAGAAGCTCACTGCTTCCTGCTTCAGTCTTCAGCTGCACCGTCGCCGGTCTTGAGTTTCACGACGAGAGAGCTCTAATATCTGGAGCTCTCGTGGTATTGGAGTCGCGGGTAGACAAAAGGTTACGAGCTTCTTTTAGGCAGAAAGCATGGACCTAGGCCCGCTTTTCTCCAGGGCCTCGCAGCGCGCTCAGCGAGCAGGGGCGCCCTCGCCTCACCAATTCTATTGCTTGCGCTGTGATTACGAGACCTTGTCTTCAATTCGCGACATGACATTCGCCTTGACACTCCCGTTCTTTGCACGTGGGCCAAGCCAGGTTGCCAAACTAGATTGGAAGCAGCCCCGCTTCTTTGAATAACAAATGATGCCATCTGAAACTTATTCAGGTTTCATGGATCTGATGTCTCATGCGAAGGAGTATCGCGCCGGCGATTGCTTTTAATAGCAGGGCGTGCCGAATGCTGGCGACTTGCAGCCTTACCCTTACCCTTGCGCTGCGCAAAGCGAAGCTGATTCACTCTGCGAACATTTAAACCAATCCGTGGCTTGGGGTCATTGTTCTGCTCCTTCGGAAAGTAGCCTATCCAAGCCAATCGGCATATTGGACAGGACTTAGGAACGAAAGAGGTGAATATGCTGCAGCCAATGCATATCGTTGACCAAAGAGCAACATCATACGCAACCGTGGCCGACTTCCTTAATACTCTTACTGAAGAATTGCACCGTCTAAACCTGCTCTCTCTCCTGCTAACCGCAGACAAAAATAAAGCTGAGCAATGTCTTGTCTGCGCGATGGGAGAGTGCGTGGAGGGGAACGTTGTTTTCATGGAGTGGGCGCGTTCGTGGGCTCGGCGGGCGGTTCTCAAGTATGCTATCCAGATGATCAGGCCGCTGCCGGAGCACCCGGATAGCTTGCCGTTCATCCGCAGCAAGGAACCTGCAACGTCAACAGAAAACAATCCTTTCGCCGCAATTGTCGCACTCGGCGCGTTCGAGCGCTTTGTCTTCGTCATGTCGACTCTCGAAGGGCAGTCCGAACAAGAATGCGCGATCCTTCTTGGATGCTCGCGGCGCGATGTCATGATTGCCCGCGTGCTCGCGCTCACGCGTCTGGCAAACACCGATCCTGACTACGCGCAAGCCTGCGCGGTCATGCAGGCCTGACGAACATTTACGGGTTTAAACAGCTACTTTTGGAGTGAAGTGTGGACATATGAGGCGATTCCATGCAAACAGAAACCTTGCGATGCTGCTCTTCCCACTCATCTCGGTCGCGATGACATGGGCATCCCCAGATCCGAAACTTCTCTCGCTAGTTCCTCCTGGTACCCAGATCGTGGCAGGAATGACTACCCAAGTGCCTCGCGGCCGGCCAGACGGCTTTCTTCTCGTGGGCCAGAGCAACGTGGTTGATCGTAGTGACTTTCTCTCGCTTGTTGGGGTCGATGATTCCAGGATCATTCACCAGATAATATTCGCGGCGGGAGGCGCTGATCCAAGCACGTTGGGAGAGCACAGTCTTCTGGTGAGCGGGCATTTCGACCAGAAGCGTATCTTCAGAGCTGCAGTTGAGAACGGAGCGCGTCTCAGCGAATTCAGGGGGATTCGAGTATTGGTGCAGAAACCGCTTCCACGTGACCTTGGCACGTTGAAGGATGTGCGTTGGCTAGCGGTGATCGACTCTACCGTGGCACTTTTCGGGACCATATCCAGTGTCCAGCAGGAACTCGACCGGCAGTTGGCTGGGAGCGCGGTAGATCCTTCCCTGATGCACAAACTGGCTCGTCTGCGTTGCGATGATGCAACGTGGTCTGTCATAAGAACGGTTGAGCGTAACGACAAGGTAAGGCACGCGTTAGGCTCACTCGATCCTATCCTGGCCAACCTGATCCACGATGGCGATTCATTTCAGTTTGGAGTTCGCTACGGCAGGAAGGTCGAAGTTGAATATGAAATCAAATCATCTTCGAGCTCGCCCGCACAAGCGAATTCGAACTCTCTCACGCGAACTCTGGTTGGAGGAAACCTCACGGGATCTTCGCTATTGCCTCTCCATGACATGACTGGGGATAGCGCTCCGTTGCGTGGCGTAGTGAAGGTTGCGATGACTCGGTATACAGCATGGCTGGATGAGGTCGCTCGACTCGCCGTCGCCGACCATAGCGATGAACCAGTACACCCGTCGGGCCAGGGTCTCAATTGAGCACTACACCCAACGTCCACGACCATGAGGTGAGGATCCACACGGGTCGGACCCGACCTAAGCCGCAGAAACGTGGTAGTGCGCACGAAAGAGATCGCTGTAACCTTTCTCGTCATCCTGAGTCTGAGTGGCAGAACTACATCTCGTGCATCGCTTTCCTATACGCCTAATCTGGAAACGAGGAAGCGTGTGCAGACGATTACCTGAATGTGCCACTCAGTGCGGGGGGAGCTTGTTATTCGACTGCGCGCGCGAGTGAGGCGTGTGTTGCGTGCCAACCCGGAAGGCTAGTATCTCGAGGATGTTTGTGAGGTGGAAGATGCAGCTCATATCTACTGCGGTAGTTATATCTACATTGTCGCTGACTTCTGCCTGTGCTCCTGCCGCGGTCCAAAGCGACGATCCGACTGCTCTCGCCACCCTTCAGGTGAAGGCGGATCAAGCCCAGCCCAGGGACAGATGCTTTCTCTATGCCAAACTCGTCAGCCAGATGACGGATCTAGCCGGCCGACAGTTCCTTTCTGGCGATTCCGGACGGGCGTCGGAGACCCTCAAACGGGTGCAACTGTATGCAGAGAAGATCCACACGGGCGTTGCCAACGACAGCAAGAAGCTAAAGGATGCCGAATTGCTCATGCAGCGCACCTCGTTTCGGCTAAAAGACATCCTCAACGAGGCTTCGTTTGAAGACCGGCAGGCTTTGGAGGCCACGCTGAAGCAATTAAATCGGGTTCAAGCGCAGCTCATGACGCAGGTCTTCAAACAGTAGGTTGAACGCATTCTTCCAAGCGAGGTAATGATGGCTTTAAACATCAGCGCGTTCGCCCCGGCCCGAGCGCGAACGTCGCAATCGCCACCATACTGAACATCGTCGTATATTTGCGCAGCATTCGCACTGCGAAACGGAGATCTTGCAGAACTCGTTCCAACGACATCCACCCCCACATTTGCTCGACTCCACTCCTCGAGCAACAATTTGCTTCCGACCAACCTCTGCGCCGTGTAGAAGGTCCCTCCAGAATCAATACCCTGTTCAGATAGTCGATTCGCACGGAGTTCGGTGTGAAGCCGCATTTCTTCCTCGAGATCCTCCGTCATTCGGTTGCGGCGGCAAAGGAAAAGAAGCCGCCTCCATAACTCTCTTGCGCTCATACGCCGGCCTCGTAAACGGGTTGAACAATCCGCGCAATCGCTTGGCTTGTCCGCTCGTAACGCTTTAGCTGCTCTGATAACTGCTTCTTGCTAGCCTTAGTGAGCCGATAATAGCGGGCTCGTCGATTTTCAGCGGTCTTGCCCCATTCCGCTGTAAGCCAGCCCTTCATCAGCATTCGCTGTAGGGCTGGATAGAGAGAGCCTTCTTCTACCTGAAGAATGTCTCCGGACACCCGTTGAATGTTCTCCGCAATCTCGAATCCATGCAGTTCGTTGTTGCGGGACAAGGGTTGCAGGATAAGCATGTCAAGCGTCCCGAGCGGGATCTCGTCTCGGTTATTGGCACACGGCACGACATAGATAGTCCATGTCATATTCAGTTAGGTGGCAACCGCTCGCGAGCAACGCGCCAGAAAAGCGGCGTTACCGGTAGATTGCTTTTGAAGCCGGCGTGCAAGGCGAAAGATTAAGAACGAGTATAGTTTTTGCAGGAATCGTTCTCACGGTTGTTCATTGGTTAAGCCGCGCACCGAAGGCGTGAGGCGTTGAGGTTAACTGCGTTGTCCGCGGGAGGACTCGCAAATATTTCAAGGGGACAGCCGTGATTCAGCTCCGGCCTTCCTGTGAGCTGCACATTGGAGTGCTGACGAGCAGAAAGGTTACGGGTCTGGAAAGAAGCAACGCCTGCGCCCCATTGGACCCACGCGCTGAAAGGCCAGCTCGATAGCGTTGAAGTCGCGTCCTAAAAGGAACCAGAGAGATCAGATGATTTCTTCCTGAGTAAGTGGGGCTATTGTCGTGAGACTGACAAGCAGAAAGTTCGTAACGTTTCCCTCCTTCATGACTCAAACGTGTACAAGCAACACGGAATAACATCAGGAGATTCGTATGCATAAATTTGAAAAGATCGTTATGACGATGGGAATGCTGTCGCTGCTGTCGGTAATGCCGCTCGCGGCGCAGGTCGCCTCTAGTGCCGTCTCTAGTGTCGTCTTTACAGCACCCTTCCCTTTTTACGCAGGCACTGTCAAGTTGCCTGCAGGCTCTTACAGAATTACCGAACCGAACGAAAATACCAGCGTAGTGCTAATCCGGAATAGTGCCGGTACGAAGGGAGAGTTCATTAACTTCATACCCACGAGCTCCTTGGATCCCCAAAAGGAGACAGATGTCACCTTCCAAAAATATGGAGATACTGGATATCTGCAAGGATTGTCGATTGAAGGTGAGACTGACGGGATAGAATTCCCCCGGACCAAAGCGGAAGCAAAGGCCGAGACTATGGCCGAGGACACGAACGGGAACACGAAGGTTGTGGAGCAGGCTATGCTTGTCAGCGGCAAATAGAAGCAGTTGGCAGTTCATTCGTGGCCGGCAATGGGACCTGTGATGATGTGGAATTGTCATGTGGGTTCCACATCAACCGCTCGGACGGAAGGGGCCGCAATCGCTACGCTCTTACGGCCCCTCGCGTCGCGTTGGCCCAGGCCCGCAAGGTCGACGTAGTCCTCGTCACCGAACTGACCCGCTGGGGCCGGTCGATGGAAAAAGTCGCTCCGCCTTCCAGCGTCTTTGTGACGATAGGTGTAGTGACCCCTAGTGTGTCGTGACGGACACGTAGTTGTTAGTTGAGGTTACCGCGGCGGGTGGCGTCGGCCAAGTTCGCCGCGCGGTCCTTATCGTGCTTTAAATTCCGTTTCGTGTCTTCTCCTCAAAGAGAGCATCGCATCGGTGCGGCATCTATATGTAAACATCGACACCGACGGCGACGCGAGCCTCGCTGCGCTTCGGGCCTGCGATTCCGCTCCCACTCCGAACGTCATTCTCTCGACTTCGCCGGGGAAGTATCAGGTGCTTTGGCGAGTTGAAGGCTTCGATTCCGCACAGCAGGAAAGTACCTTGAAAATACTTTCCGCCGCCTTCGGCGGCGATTCTGCTTGCACCGACTGCAACCGTGTTGTCCGGGTGCCCGGTTTCCAGAATTGCAAGTATGTTCCCGCGCATGTTGTCACCGTTGAGTACCTGAGCGATTGGATCTACAGCCCCGGAGATTTTCATCTAGATATTTTCGCAGCCGAACCGGCGATTTATGCCCGCGGAAACGCTCAGCGAAAGCACCCGGGAAAGCACACCCATTCGGAACATGATTGGGCTTGGGTTTCGTGTGAGCTTGCTCAGGGGAAGGACGCCGCGAAACTCACACGAACGCTGGCTTCGTGGCGCACCGATAAGCCGAACCCTCTCTACTACGCACAGCGAACAGTCGATGTTGCTTCGGCACGCATTTGGCTCCTCGAAGGCGTGCCGATTGAGGACGTGGTAACGATGCTCGAAGTCCGGCGTCGCTTTGAGATTCCCAGCTCGATTTGTTCCGGTCGCGCGAGAGAAATCGCGCTAACGGCCCAACGGATGATCCCCCAGAGGAAGACCGCCTGATTTACCAGCGAAGGAGAACTGATATGCCATTACTAGAAATCATTCAAACGCGCCACGTCAGCGCCTCAATCCGGCTCGACGAGACCACCGCAGCCCAAGTAGATCAGTATGCCGCGTTCATTCACGCTACCGCCGACGATGTCGTGGACAAGGCGCTTAACTACGTATTCGCGAAGGATCGGGACTTTCAGGAGTTCCTGAAGAGCCCGCAAGCGGCGCAGGTGACGCCAACTCTGCGTATCCGCAAAGTCGCCGCCAATGATGTTCCTGACTCGCCTGTGGCGAGAGGGGTTGCCGGGGTGGAGTCCATCGAATCTGTGCGGGTACAGAAAGCATGATTCGCCTCAGAAATCCGTCGCAGGAACACAACGGTGCTTCGCACCGGAAGAAAGTTGGTATATCCACCCCAATATAACCATGAGTAATAACGGTCCTCGGGAAAAAGAAGGCCGTTCTATGTCACGCCAACCATGGCCGGACAGATTTTCGTTTGGTCCTGCTGTTCGTTGTGATTGTGCTGGTGTGCGCCCGGTCAGTTGCCAGGCAAATCCAGACTTGCATCGGAGAGCGGCCACATTCCCTTGAGGTTGGACCGGCTTTTTATGTAACCAACATGTTCGTGGCGACATCCAACTAACGTACGCCTGTTCTTTGTTGGTTCGCACCTCCCACTTCCGAGTTATTTATGTGCGAACTTTATAACACAACAACTAACCTGGCAGGCTGCTGAAAGACTCGGTTTTGTATCAGGGCACGACTTTAGTCGGGCCGCAACTGCTTGAAAATAGACTTGGGGCTTTAGCCGCTGGGGGATGTTTTCTTTCAGAATCTTGACTTTTCAGCAACCTGCTAGTCATTGGAGAGTGTGACTAACATCAGGAGATATCTATGAATGACTTTGGAAAGTTCGTCGTGAAGATGGGACTGCTGTCCCTGTTGTCAGTAATGCCGCTGGCAGCACAGATCGACAATGGCGTCGTCTTTACAGCACCTTTTCCGTTTTACGCAGGCAATGTCAAGTTGCCCGCTGGATCTTACAAACTCACCAAACTCAACATAAATGCGCAGGAGCTGCTGCTCCAGAATAGCGCCCATACCGATGCAGTGTTCATTTATTTCACACCTACTACTTCCGTGGATCCATCCAAACAATCCGCTGTCAGGTTCCGCAAGATCGGAGATACTGGATATCTGCGGGCGTTGTCGTTTGCAGGCGAGACAGACGGAATAGAATTCGGTCGGAGCAAAGCGGAAAAAAAGGCGGCTGAGACTGCGACTGTGGCTGAGAACACTGACGTTGTAGAGCACGCTACCCTTGTGCGCGGCGAATAGAACCGGATCTCTCGGTTGCTCGTTGAAGCGGGAAGACAATGGATGGCGCCGGCACCGTGCCGCGCTTTGATAACGAGGAGCCGCGCAGTTCATCCGTGGCGGGCAGCCTGGAACCTGTGATGATGTGGAATTGCTGCGTGAGTTTCACATCATCACACCGGCGCCTCGTCAGATAGCGCTAGTGTAGTGCGTCATGCAGAATGCCGATTATCATGCCGGAGGCCAAGGGTGAGATACCCAATGAATCCATGCCTCGCATACGCGCATGGGCCAAAACATAATCGTCAGAATTAACGACGCCCTACACTAGGCCGGCCAAAGACGGACGGCACTTTGCCAGGACAACCCCGGACCGCTCCTTTTTATTCTCCACTGAGAGGCGGGCCGCGCGCGCAGCCTGCGAATCCTCCGGATAGCATACAGGTTCACGGCGGAGCCGCCAATGGCAATCATCTCCATGGGGATGCGGAGCGCCGCGCCATCGCTCGTAGGGCATCCTTGGCGCGAAGTTTCCCGGCGGAGAGCAGAAATCAATTTTTTCACACCTTCCAGACGAAAAGTAACCCAACCTGACGACTAAGCATAATCTGGTGAGCAACTGGACCGCGAACTGGGGACGAAAAGTAACCCAATGCGTTTACGAGATTACTTTTCGGTCGCGGGCGAAGAGACGGCCAAGGAACTGCTGCTGCAGTCCCGGCTACCTATGATCGAAATTGCCCTTAAGTGCGGATTTGCCGATCGGGCGTGCTTTATCCGGAGATTTCACAAGTTGCTCAACACCACGCCCGGCGGGTGGCGAAAAAAAGAGAGAAAATTCTGGAGCGGCGTGTAACTTCCCTGCCGGTAACGGCTCAAATGACCGGTGAAGGGCGAACTCAGGGTTTCCGCTGAGACGCCGGGTATTTCTTCTGGAAGCTTGAAAAAGCCAGTCCGCAATTCGCCACATATCCAAACGAGGAGCATACGAAAATGACCAATGCAGATCATCGTTTCGAAGTTAAACGTGCGATAACAAGGTCCAAGCTCAAAGTACTCGCCGGGATGTTGGTTTTGAGCGGAATGGCCGGTATCTCGGTGCAACCGCTGAAGGCCCAAAGCCAAAACGGTCTGGATTTAGTTCTCGCTCAGTTCGCGGACTCCGGCAAAATTCAGGCAGGAGCCAATCTGCCTGTGCAGCAGGGGTTCGCGAACGGTGGATTGGCGATCTATATTACGCCGGAAGTGGGGGTCGATCCTAACAGCTCGTTTGTCTCCACCGCGCAGGGCATTGCCAAGGGATTCAATGCGAATTTCATCCCCGCGAATTGGGCAACTCTACCTGACAGTGCCGCGGTGCGCCGTATCTTTGTGTTTACTAACGTTACGCAAGGCAACGTGCTTGGGGTCCTCCCGAATCCGGCAGGTCCTAATAACACGAATGGAGGCTACTCGCCGCTGTGGCAGGTGAACCTGGTTGCCTGGAACAACCCAGCGAATGCGACCGTGCTGACTTCAGCGGCGGCAGTAGAGGCCGCCGCCACCGCTGGGCAAGTAACAATTACCTCAACACCCATTATCGTCGAGTGCTCCGTGGTTCTCGGTCTTGCGCCCACCGGACAGTTGCCGGGGTCGAACGTCAAGCTCTCCGCTGCCACGTTTGCCGCGGGCGGCAGCGTGACGTCCACAGCGAACCTGCCTTTGCAGGCAGGGTACTTTAACCATGAACCCGCGCTCTACATCACGCCGGAGGTGGGAGTGGGCGCCGGCGGCAGCGGGGCTGCCGCGACCGCGCTGACCATTGCGCAGGGATTCAACGCCACTTACGTCCCAGCCGCCTTCGATACGCTTAACGACCAGAACGAAGCGCTAGACGATATTTACGTGTTTAGTAACTTTAAGCAAGGAAATGTACTTGCTTCCGCGCCGCATCCCGCCGGGGCTCAAAACACAGACCCGAATTACACCCCGATATGGCAAATTAATTTGGTGGCTTGGAATTCCGGCTTCACGCCACGCCGGCTGACCTCACAGCAGGACATCCTCACTGCCCAAAAGAACAAGGAAGTGACTGTTACGCTGGCGCCCATTATCGTGGAGTGCTCGGTGATCTATACTCCGAGCGGCGGGTTGCTGCCCGGAGCCGAGATCACCGTCAACAGCGGCGGTCCTTGGCTGCCCTAGTGTAGTCCGCCACACAGATAGTCATTTATAAAGCGCGGCGCGAGCGCGGGAGACTTTTTCGAGGATGTCGGATGCTTTTGCCGTCCAGATGAAGGGTTTTGGATTGTCGTTGTGATGGTCGATGTAGTCGCCGATGGCAATGATCAGTTGTTCGAGGTCTTGGAAAACGCCGCGGCGGATCTGATTGGCGGTCAGGTCGCGAAAGAAGCGTTCGACCATATTGAGCCACGAGGCCGAAGTGGGGGTAAAGTGCACGTGGAAACGCTTATGGCGCTGGAGCCAGCGCTGCACACGGGGATGCTTGTGGGTCGCGTAGTTGTCGCAGATGAGATAAATCTGCTTTTCTGCGGGGATGGTCTGATCGATCATACGCAGGAAGTGCAGCCATTCCTGATGGCGGTGTCGCTGCTGGCACAAGCCGTAGATTTCTCCGCTCGCAGTATCCAGAGCAGCGAACAGGGTGGTTGTTCCGTTGCGCTTGTAATCATGCGTCATGGTCTGGCCGCGGCCCCTCTTCAACGGCAGACCAGGTTGCGTGCGGTCCAGTGCCTGAATCTGGCTCTTTTCGTCCACACAAAGCACCAGCGCATGCTCAGGGGGATTGAGATAAAGGCCGACAATCGCCTCCAACTTCTGAGCGAAGTGTGGATCGTTGCTGACTTTGAAGCTCTCGATGCGATGCGGCTTCAGTCCGTGGGTGCGCCAGATGCGGCCGACGCTGGACTCGGAAATGCCCATCGCACGCGCCATGCTGCTACGCGACCAGTGGGTGGCTCCGGCAGGCTTGGACTGCGTCGTACTAGCAACCACTTGGCCGACGATGTCCGGCGAAATCTTCGGTGTCCGTCCCGGCCGGGGAGCATCCTTCAGCAGACCCTCGACCCCCTGCTGAATAAAGCGGCTTCGCCAAAGGGCCACCATGCGCGGCGCAACCCCCATCCGCTCCGCAATCTCATTATTCTGCATTCCTTCGGCGGCCAGCAAAACAATGCTGCTGCGCTGTGCCACGCGCACCGCAGTCGTCCGCCGGCGCGACAACTTCTCCAGTTCCAACCGGGCTGCAGAGCTTACCTGAATCGTCGGCGCTACACGCATAGTGGCTCACCTCATCTTATGAGATGACTCGCTCAATATAAACGACTCTATTTATGGCGGACTACACTAGCAGGCTGCTGAAAAACTTAGTTTTGTATCATATCAGGGCCCGACTTTAGTCGCGCCGCAACTGCTTGAGAATAGGTTTGGGCTTTAGCCCCTGAGGGATGTTTTCTTTCAGAATTTTGAGTTTTTCAGCAACCTCCTAGGCATCTACCCTTGGGTCCTGGCTCCGGGGAAGCCCTGGGCTTGCAGCAGAGGGTAACAACGCATCTGCGGTTCGAAAAGTTAACTGCTGGATGCCGAAGAGCAAAAACCGCAGCTCTCTCCCCATGAAGACGATGCGTGACAGACCGGAAGTGGCACTTTAGCCGATAAGTATGCACAGTGCCATTCCGTCTGTCACCTCTTGTCGTTATCTTTTGTCTTACCTTTTGTCTTTGGGGACGGCTGCCAGATGAATGTGATTGGACATAAGACAGTAGCCGGGCAGGAACACCCTGCAGATTTCGATGTTCACTCGTAAGAGCGTGAGATAGACGCTCCGGTCCGTGTCGCTCGCCAGGATGAATCGCCGCGTATTCCCACGCTGCGTGACATGGTGCGGAACATCAGCAGCAACCTGGTGTGTTGAGTTTTTAATTCGTTCCACAAATTTGTCATCCCGACCGCAGCGTACCCGGATTTCCTACAGCGCGGAACTACAAACGACCACGTATGCGGCTTTCTCTCGAGGAAAGCCGCAGGACCTTCGCCAAAGCCACCAGTCCTCAACAGGAAATCCGGGGGAGCGCAGTGGAGGGACCTGCTGTTTCAGCTGGATCCCTCATCCGCTACATAGGTCGTATATGCTGCAAACTTCTGACTCAGGACACTAGCGCGCCATCGCGTAAACCTCTCGCCTAAGATATTCCCGCTATCTTTGGTAACCCAGGGACGTTTACGTGGTAATTGCAGTTACTTATCTTTTCCCGCTTCCGGCATTCATCAAGAAAAAGGGCACCGGCACTGAGCCGATGCCCTTCGTCGCCCTCCGGGCTCCGATGAGACTGACGGTTAGGGGTTGCCCTGTCCGGAGAGAAAGTCGAGAGTGTAGCTCACCGGATTGGAACGGGGTTGTTGCTTGTCGAAGATCAACTGCCGGACGATACTTTGGCCTGGGTTGAGGACCCCGTTCACCGGCAGAAACACGCGGAGATAAGGGTTACCGCTGCTGCTGATCGCACTGGCGTTTTCCAACTGGACGCCCTTAGAGAGCCCCTGGACAATGATGAGCAAGTTAGTGTCCACGATCCCCGAAACGTCGGTCGCAGTACTGATGTTCGTAATCGTGTACGTATCCACTTCCCGCTGACCGCTGATATCGCGGGTCAACTTAACTCCCAGCTTATTGGTTACATCCAGGAACTCAAGACCTTCATCGCGCCGTGTCAGAGGATCGTTGTCGTCGATTGCCAATCCGCTGATAGGGAAACCGTCCTTTGCCCCCAATGCAACCAGATCTGGACGGTACTTGGAGTAGGTAAGGTCGACTGCATTCAGTGCGAAACTAGGCGTTGTTGAGTTCGGGTCATAGATAACGTGCGCGGGATCATAGAGCCCGTCCTCTATGAAGGCCGTTAAATCGTCGACCTGCTGCTCTGACAAGCCTAAGCCGGCCGGGAATCCCGGACCGCGAGGATTCGTAAACCGGGGTGACAGCGTCGCGGCCGCACCTGCCGTCGGGTCCTCCGGCACGCCGGCATTGAAGTACTCAACCACAGCGCGCACGCTGGTCAGCGTGCCGTTGTGGAAGAAGTTGTGCGCGTCCTTGGCCTGACGGAGGGTCAAGACGCGGAACCTGAACATGTCGTTCGGGTCGTGAGTGACCTCTTCCCGCCCGGTGTCTACGGCGTGGTAGGGGAAGCCGTCCGCGCCCAGCTTGCTGGGGTCGAGGACGCCCTCAGCCTGTGCTTGCAGCGCTCGGATCGGGTGATCGCCAATTCCGACGTTGATGAAATTCTCGTCGATGAATGCACCGATTCCCGCTACGTCCGGATCGTTGTATTGTTTGTTCAGGTTCGGGCCGCTGTGGCAGGTGAAGCACCCCGCCCCGCCCGCCGTGGCTGGAGTAAAGAACAGCTTGGCGCCGCGAAGTTCCCGGGGCGTTAGAGCGCGGTCATCGCCGGCTAAGAATTTATCGAAGGGCGTGTTCCGAGTGACGATGGTGCGCATGAAGGTCGCCAGCGCCCGGAACACGGTTTGGTCGTTAACCAGCAGTGTCTGGTCGTTTTGGGCGTCCGCCTCGGCGGCTTCCACCGGGTATGCATCCCGGAACAGTTTCACGAAAGCCGGGATCTGCAGGAGCGTCGCCGCCTGGAAGTTAAGCATGCGATGGGCGTCCTGGAGCTCGAGCGTGATGTCTTCCCCAGCCGGGTCGTCGAAGGGGTTGAGGGAGCCAATCGTGGCTGGCGGCTCCCCGCCAAAGCCGCCAAAGAGAAGGCGGTTGTTGAACGCGAAACCGATGATGTTCATCGAGTTGCGCCCCACGCTGTCCAGATCGTCGAGCCGGCCGGTCGCGTCGATGACCGTTGGTGTGGGCGGGTGGTAAAAGAACGCCGGCGTGGTGACCAATTCGTTACCAGTCGTCGGATCCTGCCAGATGTCGGTCAAGGTCGGTAGAAAATCCACCAACACGTCGCCGTTAAATATCGGTTCCTTCCTCTGTGCTGGGAGGATGTCAGTCCGGGGCCGGCGGCGAGCGAAGAATGTCCCCTTTTCGTCCCTGTAGCCGCGGCCCTCGCCGCCAACGTTGAAGTTGATCTGCTGACCGGCCTTGCCGGCCGACTCGCCGATATGGCAGCTGCCGCACCCTCCGGTCTGTTTCGTCTGAGTTACAAGATTTTGGATGAATGGATCGGAGGCCTGCAACTGTCCGCCGAAGGCTGTCCCCGCGGGCAGGTCAACTGGCTGATTCTGGTTTTCGTTGATGCGCACGGTCCGAACCGGGTCGTGGAACAGCTGCTTCCCAAGGTAGCGTTTCGCCTCGGTGGTCTGGTAGCGGTAGGGCGTGTTCCCGCTCCCAGCCACCGGCGCGGGCACGGGAATGGTGGCATCCGTCGGCGGTACCGTCAACTTGTCGATTCCGCCGACCTGCGCGGAGATGTACTGGCGCACCTCATCGGGGTTCTGAGCATGGATCGGCCTGGCGACTTGGAGCGCCATGAGCGCCATCAATACTAATGATGGGGGCACCGGTTTTGAGAATCCCGGCGCAACGATAGCTGCGCAGACGGTACAAGTTCTTTCCAATGGTGAGTTGCATCTGTTACCTCTTTCCCGTGCCTCGTTTTCCTAAATTCGCTCCGCGTAAATCTATCCAACCCAGCAAGGCGCTACTGTAGGCTCTAAGTAGCGGATTTCCATCTATGATGTTTTTAATTCCTTATTCCCTCGGGAGCAGCTCAACGGGCTTGAGGGAGTGACGAGTTGACCCACAAACGTCGACGCAGGAAAAGCGCCGCTTTGGATACTCGCGATATACTTGCGTGGCGAAGTACCCATCAGCCGAGTAAACCAGTTGGTGAAGTTATTGGCATGTTGGTACCCCAACTCTGTTGCGATCGAACCAACGGATCGAGCCGGGCTTTCGGAAAGCAGTGCGCGGGCACGATTGAGCCGAACTTCAGACCAGTATTCAAGAATAGTCTTGTGATAGCGGCTCTTAAACTTCTGACTCATTTGGGATTGGCTCAGATGCCGGCGGGCACAGACGACCTTTATGCTGAAGCGGACGCTGCCATTACAACGGTCTATTAATTCTCGAACCGCGACTTCAACGCAAGGCCCGGCAACTTCCGAACCATCTTCCGTGGGCGAGCTCTCGTGAAGCCGGGCTGAGCCGGCGATCAATGCGCGTCGTGCTTTGTTCATAGTCAGCATTACGCTCCGCCGATAAGGGGTGCTGAGAGCGGTGGACCTCTTCAACGCTTAATATCGGATGGTCAATTTGTCCGAATCCCGCTCGGGTTCACCGGAATTGAACCGTTGGCCGGCCAGGTCCGTGCCTGTGCGAATGTACGCTTCAGGGCAGCGTGCCTGTTGTGAGATTTTCCTGGAGGTAGATACAACATTAATTATTCCGCCTTTTGAGGTTCGGTTTTTCGACTTGAGAGTACTAGAGTCCTTTGTGAGATCTATAAAACGCATAAAAGTTACATAGTTACACTTGGTTTCTTTGGCTTCGTATCGCCCTTCGGCATCGGTCGCGCATTTACGCCGTGTGTGGCGGCCGCTCGCGTGAAAACCCGCGATGTGATCGGCTGCCTCGATAAATTTTCATGTGAAATGCAAAAACATGTGTATCCTTTTCGCTCCCCCGTCTCTCTCATATAAATCGGACGCTCGATTGCGAGAATACAAATCTATCTCTGCTTTCCACCCGGAAGAGCCAGCCAGTCTCTCCCTGTCTAAGCCAGTCGTATTGGTGGTGTAACCAAGTCAAGTGGGCCCCACAGAAACGTTCGACATGTTCTTAGCTTGCCCACAGGGGCTCAGAGGAGGAAAGCGGGACGAGGATAACGGGACGGACGGAGAGTGTGTCGGAGATAGATAATCACTTCAAAACCGGCCATAGAGAAGCGGCCTAAGACATTAGCTCCGACGAGGGAAATTAGCCTCTGTTGGCATGGGGAATGTCTTGGAAAGAGCGAAGCAGGAACAGGTGATCGCGCTGGGGCGTCTTGGTTGGTCCCTACGCAGGATCGAGGCGGCGACGGGAGTCCGTCGGGAGACGGCTGGCGGTTACTTGATGTCTGCCGGGATATCCACTTTTCCCGCTGGAGCCGATCTAGCAGCATGCCGTTTCATGGTGATTGAAACACGGTCGCCTTAGCTTAAGTTACAAGAGGCCGCCGGTGTTTTATCAAGGGATCATTGAACTCGACTATCGAATCTAGATGCGTGTGTCAGCACATTGTGGTAGGGAAGGCTGTCATTTGAAGGAGTGCCAACTATTTTGTTACAACTGTGAAGCCAATCGTGAGTTCATTTTTCACCTTAACCGTGCCTCCGGCGACGCTCACTGGGCGGATGCCGAAGTCGGTTTGCCGGATCGTTGTTTGACCGACGTACGCCCTATCTGGCTTGCTGACAGCGCCCTGGATAGTCCGAGACTCGCCGTGAAGAGTCAGTTTCCCGGTGACAATCCAGTGTCTATCTCCGGTCGACTTAATGGTCTCTGAATAAAATGCAATCTCAGGGAAGCCCGCTTTCAAGAACTCGTTCTTGCATTGTGCGCTGCACCTGCTCCTGATGTTCTTCAGGAAGGACCATCATTGCGTTGCTCATAACGCGAAACCTGACCCTTGGTTCGCCGTCATCATCGATTGTTCCGTCTGCGATGGGAGCCAGGACCTTATGTTCATGTCCAGCGGCAGAAAGAAAGCCACTCTTTCCTACGTGAAGTATCAATGAGCTGTGTTCGGGATCGATCAGCTCTTCAGCAGCGAACAGGGGACTGGTTCCCAAGCAATAAACCAATAACCCAACAGTGGCTCCCAGCTTCCTCAGCCTAGGCTGTCAAGCTCTCCAGCGCTTGAGGAACGCGGTGATGGCTTCCAGACTAGTGTGTTCAAACTCTTTCTGGCGCTCGGAATAGAGGAGTTTGCCGTTGGCGTCCAACACGGCAAGAGCCGGTACACCCTTGCTGACCGGTACATGGTACTTGTTCGCGATGCTCAGGTTATGGTTGATCTGGCCGATGTCGACATGAACCACAATGTAGTACTTGGCAAGGAGTTCGGCATTGGGTGCCTGATGGTAGTAGAAGTCCAGCACCTGGCAGTCCCCGCACCAGTTGCCGCCAAAATCCAGAATTATACGTTTGTGGTCGTGACGGGCGATTTTCTCGGCGGCCTCAATGTCCGCAGCAGCATCAGCGCGTTCGGAGTACAGACTCTTGTTCACATGAAAGGTGGACTGAGCCACGGCTGACGGCAAAACCTCATTAACGCAAAGAAAGGTGATCGCAAGAACAGCCTTGAGGAGAGTACCGCGAACATTCGAGGTCATGACAGTTGGAACCTTTCTTCGAGTTTTGTAGGCGATCTTTGGGTGAGACGCACGCGCAGCTTGCAGGTTACAGACTCATCTGCCGTGTGCATTTTCCCCCGGCAAGGCCACTCGACCTCCACACAGGCGGCCGCGAGCCAATTTCATCCCGAGTTGACAGATCAGATTGGTCAAATGATCCACACGACTTCTGCTCCATGTGTTTGCCCGCCTTTGTTTGTAATGTTCGAATCAGAGCGTCTAGGAAGCGTGACGATCTGACAATTGTTATCAAGGTCGATTTTCTTTGTAACCTTTGAACCCGTTCTCGCTCTAATGTCCAACTAACTAGAAGGCGGGGCGCGACGGCGAGTTCCACGAAGCAAGCGGTACCCGATACCGGCTACCCGTCTTGCGGCACCTGTTGCAGCTATGGTTCGCTGCCGGGGCGCCATTGCGCGCGGCACACAGAATGGATGGCACCATCGCATGAAGAATTCGGTAGAATCGCTCGCGTTGGCCGCCAGGTTTGCAGGTCTTATCGGTGGCACCTCGACCAGCTTGAGTGCTCAGGCCGCTCATCCCAACGGAAACTCCTCGGCGTCAGCGCAGGCCCGCATCGAGGATTCGTGAAACTCTGCCTCTGCGTACCCACCATGTCGAGGATATCCAATAGCGTCTGCCAAAGGGGAAGCACACAATTACTTGTTCAACACTACCGAAAACTATTTGGGGGCAAACATGAAACGCACATCCACAAATCATCTGTCGTCTTTGCTGTCCGGCGGTGTCTGCGCTGCGAGAATTGCGCCAAGTGTCATAGGAACCGTCGGCGGAAACAGCGTTTGGAGCCGGCATAGAAATCGTACAGAAAGCAACCGCAGCAAGTGTGATGACAAGGGGAAATTTAAGCACCGGCACGGGCATGCTCCAGAATCTCGGTGTGTTCACCACTCCTGCTTGCTCCGGAGGCCGACAATGATCAGAGGGTGGAATCTGGTTTCCTGCTTCTCGTTGCTGCTAATAGGCTGCACGCTTTCCGTAGCTCAGACCATCACTGGATCTATTACCGGTACGGTTACAGACGCAGGCGGTGCAGTGGTAAGCGGTGCTACCGTAACCGCCACCAGCGTCGCGACTGGGGCGTTAGTTCCGACGCAAACCAATAATACCGGCGTTTACACGCTTAAATTTCTCCCGATCGGCCAATATACCGTCGCCGTAACGGCAGCCGGGTTTGAAACTTCCACGACAGCGCCTTTCACGCTTGAAGTCGCCCAGGAAGCCCGTATCGACGTGAAGCTCGCCGTAGGTTCCGTGAGTGCAAATGTAGTCGTTACCAGCGCAGCACCAATTCTGAACGCCGAGAACCCGACTACGGGTGAAACGATCACGGCGGAAACAGCCACTGAAATTCCGCTGCAAGCCCGCAACTTCTCGTCGCTTACCTCACTGGTGGCGGGAGCCGTCGTCACCAGTCCGTCCACCCAGAACAGTGTCACGCGGTCAGGCTACGACGGCGGCTATTTCCAGAACGGAAATCGGGAGCAGACGAATAACTACACACTGGACGGGGCCGATATCAACGAAACCATTGATAACTATATCGGCTACAGCCCCAACGTGGATGCCATTGGCGAGCTGAAGATCATCACCGGTGACGCAACTGCCGAATATGGCAATGCGAACGGTGGCCAGATCGTCATGGTAACGAAGAGCGGCACCAACCATTTCCATGGGAATGCTTTTGAATTCCTTGAGAATCAAAACCTGAACGCGGACAGCTGGGGCAATAAACACACGAGTGGAACTCCGAGCCCCGTCAGCCCTTTCAACCGGAACATATTCGGTGGAACGTTCGGCGGCCCCGTGAAACGGGACAAACTCTTCTTTTTTGTCGACTACCAGGGAGCTCGGCAGAATACGAATTCGACGACTTTTTACAATGTTCCCACTGCGGCGCTTCGTAATGGCGATGTGCCCATCCAGGCGGTCGACGCAAGCGGAAACCCTATCGTCGATGGAAATGGAGAACCTCTTTACCAGATACAGCATTTCACTGTCGTGAATCCTGCCGCGCAGTTCCTGCTGGCCAATCCTTCTATCTATCCCAACGAAATCGTTCCCGGAAACAACACAGTGCTCAACCTGGTTGGCGGTGGCACTGTAGCCAATCCAAACAGAAACTATTTCGGCACAGAGAAGAAATTTGTGCAGAACGACCAGGGCGATGCGAAGGTCGACTGGCAGGTTCGGCAGCATGATCTTGTTTCCGGCCGCTTCACCCTGGGCCGTGAATATGATGGCAACAGTAGTGTCAGCATCCCCACGGAAATTCCCGGTAACAATGCGAATCCTTATACCGGCTTCATCGTCAACTGGACGCACACGTTCTCATCGAACATCGTGAGCGAAGCGCGCGCCGGATTCGGGCGCGCCCGATATACCGGGGTTCCTGTCGATGTGGGCGGCCAATTCGGCCCGAACGGCAACCAAAAGCTGGGTATTCCCGGGGTGCAGGGTTTTCCCGGTTTCAGCCAGTTCAATTTCTCCGGTAGCGGTGTGGCCGTGGGCGATATCGGTTCGAGTGGCGTTGCATCGGACAGCATAGCCAACACATTTACCTATGGTGACAACGTGAGCTGGCAGCTGGGCAAACACACCATCAAGTTCGGTGGTCAGGCCCTGCGTTACCAGCAGAACCGCTACTACTCCGGAAACAATGGCGCCCTGGGATATTTTGACTATACCGGCAACTTTACCACCTCCAGTTGGGCGGACTTCCTGACAGACCAGGCGTTCACCTATGGGCAGGGTGAAGGTGTACCCAGCCGCTGGGGCCAGAGGCAGTGGCGCGATGCCCTCTTTTTCCAGGATGACTGGAAGCTGCGGCCTAATTTGACCATCAATCTGGGCCTGCGCTGGGAGTGGGACCAACCCATTTATGAAGTCAACAACAAGCAAATCAACCTCAATATCTATACCGGCAAGGTCAGCACCGCGGGAGTAAATGGCGCAAGCCGCGCGCTATACAACCCCTATTGGTATGGGTTTGCGCCTCGTTTAGGATTTGCTTACTCCCCCGAAGCTTTTCATGATCGCCTTGTTGCGCGTGGCGGTTATGCCATTACAAACTTCCTGGAAGGCACGGGCGCCAACTTGCGGCTTCCTTTGAATCCACCGTTCTTCATTGACTCGCAGGCAAACTATCTCGGCAGCGGCCCGGCATTCCGCACAGAGAATGGCTTCCCGCGTCCGGCCAATGCGTCGGTCCTCGGCGGCAATGTCCGCGCCTGGCAGCCAAACCTGAAGCCGGCCTTGATTCAACAGTTCAATCTCACTACGGAGTACCAGGTCAGCAACGATACCTCCCTGGTGGTCGCCTACCTCGGACAAGTTGGTACGCATCTGGTGGATCCCCGGGAAGGCAATGAGAAACTGAGCCCGACCAGCCCATTGCCGGTTTCGAGCCTGCCTGGCCTGAGCCTGGTACAGGTTGTGAGCTATACCGAATCGGAAGCCAGGTCAAACTACAACGCCCTCCAGGTTACGGCACGCAAGCGGGCCAGCCATGGTCTGGAATTGCTGGCAAATTATACCTACAGCAAATCGCTTTCCAATAACCTCGGCTATTACGGAGCGAATGGCGTCAGCTCGCAAAGCGCCTATTGGCAGAACGCCTACAACGGAGGCCAGGATTATGGCCCGGCATTCTTCGATGCAACTCATATTTTCTCAGTCTCAGGCTATTACGACCTGCCCTTTGGCCGCGGAAAGCAGTTTGGCTCGGGCATAAACCGCATAGAAGATATCGCCGCTGGCGGCTGGAAGCTGGGCTTCGTTTCGAGCCTGCACTCCGGTTTCCCGGTCACCATCACCTCTACCCAGGAGTACTTCGTCAACCAACGTACCACCCGCGCGAATCAATATCGTCGGTTGAAGATTAGCCACCAATCCACGAATGCCTGGTTCGGCACAGACCCATCCGAAGTCTTTTGCGCAAGCGATACCGATAACGGCGTCTGCGCTTACGGCCAGGAATCGTCTACCGGTTTCGGCACCGCAAGTGTCGGATCGGAGCGCGCTCCCAGCTATAAAGATTTCGACATGGCCGCAAGCAAGAGCTTTGGCATTGCGGAAGGCAGCAAGCTCGAATTTCGCGCCGACTTCTTTAATCTGCTGAACACGGCCAGCTTGGGTCCTCCGACCCAAGCAGCCGATTCCACGCAATTCGGCCTCATCAACAGCGTGAACTCCACGGAACGTCAGATTCAGCTTGCGTTGAAGTACACGTTCTAAAATACCAACGCCACGTAAAGGAGCAGGCCTGGCCTGCTCCTATTTTTTTGCTGCACCCCGGCAAGGCGCACTCACTTGGAGGTGGAACCAGGTAGTCAACCAGGGATTTCGCGGGCAGCTTCGTGAAGAATTTCAAGTCCTCACCTTCGTCCAGGATGCTCTGATTACAGCTCCGGGCGGAGCACCATTTACCACCTCGGGCTTCTCCATCAATTGTCCGATTGTTCAACGTCTCGACTGAAGAATTCCTCTCCAACCTCGAAGAGGCCCAACGATTTTGCCCTCAGAATCGATGGGCCTTTCAGGACCTGCCGTCCCCAATTCTAGACGGTGCACATGGAAACGCTGCACGCCTCCAATCGGAGGGCTTGCTTGATCGCACGAAAGTTCCTCCCAAACCGACCGGCGTACATCGCCGGCATCACATACCTGATCGGGGGCAGCTCGCGAACGAGACCTCGGAGACTCCCGAGTCGCGTTTCGCGCGGGTTGCGCCGCAGATCAAAAGCGGGCTGCCCAGCTCTGTGGAGTTATCTCCGAACGGCAACTCGAAGATGCTCAAGGGAGGGGCTGGTCCCGCATATCCGGTTGGTGAATCTAGGAAATGCTACCGGAGCCTTCTTTACCTGGTGATACGCAATCCGCAGTGACTCGTGAATTCAGTCGATCGAACCGAAGCGCTCTGTCGTGGCAGTGTGCACGGCGTCGTAGCGTTCTAGAACGAGTCTCATATGCGGTCCTGCGGCTTTGCACCGAGAACCTGAGACCCGCAATCAATTGCGGGTCTCATACCTGGCCTCGCGAGACGATGCAGATTTATGAGACCAGTTCCAGGGGAATCGACGCGAAGTCCGACAGTCTGCCTTTCGCACCGGAGTTGAGCGCCAAGGTTTTTGCCGGGTCCGGCAGGCAGCACCGCGCAAAGGGGGTTGCGCTATTCAAGAGTCGTCTGGATAGCCGGAGCCAGTCGCTTCTGCAACATCACTCGTGCGCGATGCAATCGGACTTTCACGATGGGAATACTAAGGTTCAGAACCTTGGCTGTCTCGTTGGTATTGAGTTCCTCTACATCGCATAGTAGAGACACCTAACGATAAATGTCGGGAAGCTCTTCGAGTGCTTGCTGTATGAGCTTCCTGACCTCCTCCCGCTCGACGGCCTCCGAGGGGATTTCCCGCCAGTCGCGCAGGAACGCCGGCGAAATGGTTTTGTTCTCATCCGGAGGTTGGTCGAGCGACTCCATGCGAATCACGGATTGCCGTCGAAGGCGGCTCCTGGCTTCGTTCAGGGTGATACTGATGAGCCAGGTACTAAATTTCGACTCTGCACGAAACGAAGGAAGATTCCGGAAAGCCTGAACGAACGCCTCCTGTGCCACATCCTCCGCATCCGCCTCGTTCTTCATATACGACAAGGCCAGCAGATACACGCTCCGCTCGTGGGGACGGATCAGCTCATGGTAAAGCTGCGTTTCACCCGCGAGGATACCGGCGATCAGCTCCCCCTCCGTGCGATTTGATGCTTGAGACTCCATCAGGTGTAAGAGGTTTCAGTCGTTTCGCGATGGCAGAATCGACCGCAAGTAGACGGCAGCCGAGACTCGCGAAGAACCCCGTGATCTTCGACAGGTTGTGCAGTTTGCCCCCAACCCGTTTGGGCGACTTGAAATCCACGGGTACCGCCGAACGGCTAGCAGCATCCGAGATAGTGAAGAGAGTGCCGATACAACACGGCGATAGAGGCGCAGCAACTGGCTCATCCTTTCCCTTTCGGCGAAGGCCGCGCTCGTCGGTCGCGAGAACGCCTGCTCTTTTGTTGGAGACGTAAAGCGCAGTTTGGTTACAAACCAGTTTTGAAGGGCGCAACGATGTAACTGTTTCGGTTCGTACGCGTCAGACGAAATCCAGTTGATGGAGGGTTCCTTTATGCAGCTTCGTTCAGCACTTGCTCTTCCGCTCGCACTGTTTGCGATCCACGACCAACCGTACGCCGCTCCGCTTCAAAGTGCCGCCATCGACAGGGCCCCGTCAGTAGCCATCGTGGAACTCTTTACTTCGGAAGGTTGCTCGAGTTGCCCTCCGGCCGACAGCTTATTGCGGCAGATCAATCTGAAGCAGACGAATGCCGGACAGTTGATTGTGGGCATAAGTGAGCACGTTACATACTGGAACAATCTCGGCTGGAACGATCCGTACTCCTCGGAGGTGTTTACCGATCGCCAAAGTGTCTACGCGTCTCGGCTCTCGGCCGAGGGTTCCTACACCCCACAAATGGTTTTAAACGGTCGCGATCAATTTGTAGGCAGCGATAGCGCGGCGCTCGAACGTGCTCTCCGCGACGATGTCCGGAGGGAACACTTCGATCTGCGTATCGTGTCTTCGACCCCGACTGCAAGAGGGGTAGATGTGAAGTTTGCCTTCACGGGAAACTCAACCAGAGCGATGTCATTGGAGTTCTAACGGATGACGCCGATCGATCCAATGTGCTGCGCGGAGAGAACGGCGGCAGACTCCTTCAGCACGTTTCCGTTGCTCGCTCTCTGACGCGCGTCGCAGTAGTTAGGGGCGATGTGGAAGAATCGATCCATCTCAGCTTGCCTGAAGGCTTTCAACTCGGAGGCGGTTCGGGCCATCACATGATCCTGTTTGCTCAGGAACCGCACCAGGGCGCGATTGTTGGAGCTGCAACGATGGCCCTCTAATTCTTATCTAGCCCTGTAACTTATCGCGGTGCCACGCTTCCAACATGCGGCATGGTAAGGGCGCTCATTACATCTCGGATTCGTTCTTGCCCGCCATCTATAGCAGGTCGATCCCAAACGTCCCAGGCATAGCGCCTAAATCAACCGAAGAAAGGGTCTCTTGATGAGTAACAATACCGTAAGCAACCTCGCACTGGCCGCGGCTTTCGCAGGCCTCCTTGGCGGCACCACCGCCCGGCTCAACGCACAACCCACCCCCGGTCATTCCGAGGCGACAGCCAGCTCAGCGCCGTTAGGCTTGCTCGTTGCTGCGAAGGACCTTCCCAAGCACGCCTGCAAGGGCCAGAACGATTGTAAAGGTCAGGGCGGCGGTGACAAGAAGCACGCCGGCAAGAACGCTTGCAAAGGTCAGGGCGCTTGCGCCACTGATGGTTCAAAGCCACCCAAGAGCTAGTCTTAGCCCGTGTAGGGGGCCAGATCTCCACTGATCTCCTACACGGGTCGCTCGCATCGAACAGGATAGGAGTGCTTAAGTCTGCCAATCGTTTCAACGGATATACCGACTACGGGGTCGGCATCGGCCTAAGGGTGCCGCATTACGACCACATCGTCTCTAAAAAGCCGATCGTCGATTGGTTCGAAATCATTTCAGAGAACTACATGATCGACGGCGGCCGTCCGCTCAAAATCCTTGACCAGATTCTCGATCAATACCGTGTTGTTCAGCATGGCGTCTCCATGTACTTCGGAAGTGCACAGGCGCTCAACCGCGACCATCTGAAGCGGATCAAGGAACTGACGAAGCGAACGAATACTCCATGGCTGTCCGACCATCTTTGCTGGGGCAGCGTAGATGGCCATCATTCGCTTCGTCCTTGAGATCGACAAACTCAAGGGAGTCCTGCGTAAGGTCAAGCCTACGGGAGAAGACCGCTACGAAAACACCGCCGGACATAGCTGGCAGATCGCATTATTTGCACTCTCCCTCGCACAGGTCGTGGAGATATCAGTCGATGTCAACCGGGTGATTGCGATGCTTATCATGCATGATCTCGGGGAAATCGATGCGGGAGATAAATTTGTCTTCGCGCAGGATGGTTGGGAAGACCGCAAGGGTTGCTGAGCTTCGCGCCGTCGAGCGAATCTGTGATATCGCCCCATTAAAGGTGGCCGATTGGCTGATCACGTTATGGAAAGAGTTCGATGGGGGCGGAACTTCGGAAGCCCGTTTCGCAAAAGCCATCGACCGATGCATGCCGATCCGGCTGAACCTGAGCAATCAAGGCGGAAGCTGGCTAGAGAACGGTATGACTTATGAGCGCGTCGTCGGACGAGTCGGCCCAGAGATCGAGAACGGCTGTCCTGAACTCTGGACCTACGTGAAGGCGAAATTGGAAGAAGCGCGCCGCAAAGGATTCTTTGCGGCGGCCTCGGTTTTACCGGCCCTTCACACCTCATCTTCGAAAAGGTGCGTCGCGTGAGTGATCGCCGCCCCTGCGCGCATGGCCGCCGCAACCGTTGCTGTCTCGGCGAGCATCTGGTCTGTCGCGCCGGCCGCGCGCGCGGCTTTCACGTGCAGCTCAATGCAATAGGGACATTGCGTGGTCAGGGTAACAGCAACGGCCATCAATTGCTTGTGCAATGAATCGATCGTCCTAGCGCTTTCACTCTTTCACTCGGTGGTGCGGCCTGATTACGCCCCATATTCGCTGAGCAGTCTAGAATGAATGACAGCACGCTTGCAATAAATGGAAACGCACCTGCGTGGCTGTTAATCGTCGGGGCTCAGCGTCGACCGTTAAGATCCTTCAGTGTGCTGCTGACGAACTGCTCATTGCGAAGAACCGCTTCCACAGCAACTGGCAGATCCCGGCCCGCGCGGGATTTTATTACATAGCCGAGCGCCCCCAAGGAGAGAGCTTCTTGCACCACATCTGCGGAGGATTCCTGGCTCAAGAAGAGTATTGTGGATTTGGGCGAAAGCTTGCGGATGCGCCGAGCGGCTTCAAGTCCGTTCAGACTCGGCAGCCCAATATCCAGCACAATCAAAGCTGGTTCGAGTTCCTGGGCTTTCTGAACCGCTTGCAGCCCGTCAGAGAGTTCACCTATGATCTGCAGTTCGGGTCTCGTAATCAGCGTCGCCCGAACAAATGCACGAAACCGTTCATTGTCCTCTACCACGAGAACAGTGATCGATGAACCGTTTCGCGCGCCATTAGGATGCTTTGCTTTCGCAAGCGGCGTTCCAGCCTTAGCGGACTGCTTGACCAACTCGGCTCCTTGTACGACTAGCGGGCACCAGCTAGGTTCAAATGCTGCTTTATCGAACGCCCAGAAAGCCTTCATGGCTTCCGGATTGTTCTCATCAAGACGCTTCAACTGTGCAAGATTCTTCATGTCAAACACGGCACAATCTCCTTTGGTCACCTAGTGATGTCCAGCCTAGCCAGAGACTTTAGATCCTGATTCAGAGCTTTTCCGCGAGGATGTCGACCATCTGAATCTGTGGCTGAGAGACGAATAGCTCTTCGGCACGAGCAAAGAGGGCTTTGGCCACCTCACCGGTTACATGTGCGTTGCGTCCTTCGTCATCTTTGAAGGTGTCAAAGATGCCAAACATTGCCGGCCCAATCTTGAATGCGAACCAAGCCGTCGTACCCACCTCAGCTGCTACGAGAGGAGTCGCCGAACTGAGAAATTGTTCGACGTCTGCCTCCTTACCTGTACGTGCCTCCAATGTTGCCAAAATACCAAGTCTATTCATCTGATTTCCCCTCGCGATTGGTTAAGCCGTGCGCCTCAGTTTCAGCGCACAGGGTCGTTAGTTAGATCGCAATCGATCGAGCGCGACCGGAATCGGGAAGACACGAATCCGATCTCAACCGTTAGAGTTGAGATCCGGTAAAAGGTTACAGTGACCAATGCGACAACCACTCAACTGGTGCGGGAAAGAGCTGCGCCACCAGGATTGATTTGTCATGAAACGTCGAAGATGTTGTTACATAGGACGATGACGTGTCCCTTATGCGGAAGAGAGCGTTCCCGGGACAATATTCATCGAACCCACGCACTATCGTCGTAATCCTGTGTAACCTTTTCGACGCTCGTGCCTGCCATATCCGCGCAGATTAACGGGAATGATCTCGGCCCCTGCCGTGGTGGCAGATGTGGGGGAGTTCCATCGCGCATACGGGTATCCCCTCAAAGGAGTCAGCACAATGTTGAAATCAATTCCTGGTCTTCTGGCCATCGAGCTCTCTATCGGAGCTTTCACACCTCTCACATATGCAGAGAACATCTTCCAGGGCAACAGCTCTTCGGTGCTCGTCATGACAAACGACAATACGAAAAACGAGATCCTTACCTACCAACGAAGCTCCAACGAGCAGTATGTGCTTAAGGCACATACTGCAACTGGCGGCCCCGGCAGCGACGGTACTACCGATCCACTCCAGTCGCAAGGTTCTCTCACCCTCAGCCATGACCGTAACCTGCTCTTCGCGATTAACTCGGGCAGCGGCACCATCTCCAGCTTCCATCTTCTCGGAGGTCTGCCCATCCTCGTCGATCAGGAGCCTACAGGGCGGAGCCTTCCCGGTCGCCGTCGCGGAACATAACGGCACTGTCTATGTCCTCAACGCGGGTGGAAACGGAGCTATCGTAGCCTTCCGCGCAGACGGCCTCGGTCGCCTTCAGCAGATTCCCAACGCCACCGCCACTCTCACTGCCACCAACTCCGGCGGCTCTTCGATCTCGTTCAGCCCGGATGGCAAGACGCTCGTTGTCATCGAAAAGGCTCCCAACAATATCGACACCTTCCCCATCCATCCTGATGGAACCCTCGGGTCGGTGGTCGTCAATCATAGCGTCACTCCCGGCGTCTTCTCTGTGGTCTTCACGCCGAACGGCCAGCTGATCGTCTCTGAGGACCAGCCCACCGGAACGGATGTCTCCAGCATCTCCTCCTACACCATCAACGCCGATGGCACCATCACGGCCATCAGCCAGAACCTTCCCACCCTTGGCGACGGAAACTGCTGGAGTGCCATCACCCCAAATGGCGCGTATGTCTACGCCGACAACTCTGCCACCTCCACGGTCGCAGGCTTCTCTGTCGGCTCCAACGGAGCGCTCACCCCCATCGCCGGAACAATCCTCAGCTCTGAACCCGCAGGCTCGACCAACCTGGACCTCGCCGCAAGCGGCGACGGCAAGTTCCTCTACACCCTCAACTCCGGCACAGGCTCCGTCAGCATTTACAGCATCAACTCCAATGGAACCCTGAACCAGCTTGGAAATATTGAAGGCCTACCGAAGACGGTCGGTTTCAATGGAATTGCCGCTCTCTAACGGAATCCTTGCGACACTATGTGGGGCGGACTTCAGCCCGCCCCACATAGCCCCGCTCAGCGAAACAGGACAGCACTTCGTGGAATAAGTTCGTCGGCTACTGAGAAGCTAAAAGATTTCGTCGATCCATTTGAGTGCCGTCTCGGGTGTCAACCGTTTCATATAATCCACTTCGACGTACGACCTGATGACCTCGCCAGCCTTCGAGACGAGAAATGCTGCAGGTACTGGCAGTTGATACCGATTGTCTCCGTTGTAGGCCGCAACGTCGACGCCGAAGAGTTCCTGAACTTGCTTCAAAGCCGGATCCATTTGAAAGACAATTCCGAACTGACGAGCGACGCCATTCCCTGAATCGGACAACACTGGAAACTTCAGATGGTGTTTCTCTTGCAGCGTTAAAGAATGATCCGGCGTCTGCGGGGAAATCGCGACGAGCGTCACTCCTCGATCCTGAAACGAGTGCAACTGCTCCTGATACGCCTGAACCGTCAGGTTACAGAATGGGCACCATGTGCCGCGATAGAAGAGTATCAGTAGAGGCCCGGTTTGCCTGAGGTCTGAACTCATCACCAGGTTTCCTGTCGCATCCGGTAGCTCGAAATCCAGGATCATCTGGCCCGGCTGAAGAGCACCCTGTACGAGACCGGAGTCCGTCAATCGTTGCTTTGTCGCTTCAATCGTTGGGACAACGTGCGGCGGTGTCTTTTCTGCGACGGTCTGTCTTACCGCATTGAGTTCATTCTGAAGATTCATGGTGCTCCTTCGAGGCAAGTTGCCTTATCTGCAGGTTGGAGTCCGTCGAGTCGAGGAGGTTACATCGCCTGCTGGGTCATCGTTGCTTGGGCGGGCTTGTCATGGCCCTTCGAGTCGATACCAGAGGTGCGTTCGCATCCAGTTCGATCCCACGGGAACCGACTCGCACACCCAGCTGTTGCCAGAGTTGATCGAGGTCCACCACAATCGGGGCATCCTTCCATTTGCGATACAAATCAATGAGAACGGTCGTCCCTGTCGCTCGATCACCGGTCTCGAGAACTCGTGATAGCGGCCACTCTGTATCGATGGTGTCTTGTGCCGCCACGATCGCCTGAAAGCGTCCTGCAACCCCTTGCGATTTCCCGTTGCTTTTCGGATCTGGACATCGGCGACCAGGCAGAACATGGCGCCGCCCCAATACGTGCGGCCCCATGTCTGGGTCCGCTCTAGTCCCTTATCTCCTGGTCGCGGCTCCCCCTGAGGCATTCCCCGCACCATGCCAGCCCACACCTGTTCTACCGGAAGTTGATTCGCTTGAGCTCGGGCGATCGGCTCGACATACGTAGCGATTCCTTCTTCCAGCCAATGCGATTCGTCAGGGAGCGAAGACAGAGCCATATGGACCAATTCATGAGTCATCGTCCAGTCTTCCTCCAGGTCTGCCTTGGTTACCGCAGAACCAAGACGCATGCGGGTAAGACCTTGCACACCCTGGATATCGCCCCACGTCGTGCCGTGAATCGATTCGTCTTTGTCCTCGTCTTGGCTCACAATGACGCGGGCCCGCTGGACGGGAAACCTGCCGTAATAGACGGCTACAGCTTCCGTTGCCCGGCGCACCCATGCGACGATGTCCTCATTCCTAAGACTCCCTTGACCGATCCTTATATCCACCTGGATGACCGCGCCTCCGATTTGCAGCACCTGGCGGTAGGGCTCCTCTCGCCTGGAGGCGGCCATCACTGAAATGCGTGATTGTGTTGGAAGAGGGGGATTCACCGCTCCGTAAAGGAGACCCGATAGCAATAAGAGTCGCACCATGGTGATTGTTCAATAAACTTGTAACCTATCAGTCGACCTGTGAGTCACATAGACTGGCATGTGTGTCGCCTATTAGAGCCCTACGCTGTTTTTTGGTTACAGCGATGGCTCATAGAATCGAGCTTCCGCCTTGCAACACCGGGCGATGTGACTTTTTATCATTCGGGGCATTGTATGCGTCTAAATTCAGTGGGTAGTGAACAAGCAATAGCCGACAGAGAAGTTGTTGGACGCGAACAGTCAGTGGATAGACCCGATAGCCACGGTTGGCTTGTCAGTCTTACGAGTCTTGTGTTCATCGTCCTGCAAAGTGCCTGTTCCGTTGCGATGGCGATCAGCGGAATTCGTGTTCTGATAGGGCTCGGAGCACTGGCTGCCGTGACCGCGGGAGCACAAGTGCCCCCCGGCGGTCTTCACCGAGACGCGATCCGCATACCGATGATGATCGTTGCAGTTGTGGGGTCGCTCATCAATCTTTATGTCATCTGGAGAATTCGTTCGCTAAGAAAACGCCCATCTGCTCAATGGAGGCAACTGCCCATCCCACGTAAGACGATCTGGAGCGAGAATGCACAGGTCGCGATGGCTGTCGTTACTCTGGTTCTTGTAGCCGCAGAACTCTTCTCTCACCTGTACATCTTCCGTTTCGTAAAATAGCGAACCTAAATAGCGAAGGGGCGCATTCGGTGTGACAACCGAACTGCATCGAAGATGAATGAGCTATGTCCCGAACAGGAACCGGAAGTCAACGGGCACTCCTTCCATCATTGTCTTCGACGTCAATGAAACCCTCATTGATATCGAATCCATCGGACATTTTTCGAGAGGAAATTCGGCGACCGGAAAGTACTTCGCGAAGGTTCAATCAGTTGATCCTGTATTCCAACGTGATCACTCTGTCTGGGTACTATGAAACGTTCTTCACGTTTGGGCAGGGTGTCCTTGAGATGTTGGGAACCATCTACGGGGTCTCGATCAAACCAGCCGAGCTCGAAGAGTTGAGGAGCAGCATGCTGTCGATGCCGGCGCACAAAGATGTCCCTGGAAGGCTCCGGCTTCTTAAAGAAGCCATGGCGGCACTCCCCTGGAACGCGCCGAGCTCGATCATTTCATCGAGCGCCAGTTCAGTGTCGACAGTGTACGCAGGTTTAAGCCTGCTCCCGAGGTTTACCATCTCATCACCGAACTCCTGAAGGTCCCACCCTCGGCGATCTGTCTCGTTGCTGCGCATATCTGGGATACCCTCGGTGCACAGAGCGTAGGCTTCTCCGCAGGATTTGTGGCAAGGACAGAAAATGCTCCGTTACAGGTCAGTGGGCTTCCGCAACCTGACGTTATTGCTCCGAACCTTGCACAGATGGCGCATCGGATGATTGCTCTGTGGCGTTGAGCCGCCCTGGAGATGCCGAACGAAAGCTCAATATCGAAGCAATATCTTGTAACCTTTCGCGAACCTGCGCCGTCTGATTGCTGCGATGCGCCGCCTACACGACAGTCACTCACGCCGACCGCTCATTTATGATGAGCGATTCTGTTTTCAGCAGTTCCGACAAGAAGGAGACTAGTCATGGGCAAGTTGGACGGTAAAGTGGCGGTGATCACCGGAGCAACTTCCGGAATGGCGCTGGCGTCGGCAAAGCTGTTTGTCGAAGAGGGAGCGTACGTGTTCATCACGGGCCGGAGGCAAGAGAATCTGGATGATGCGGTCAAAGCGATTGGACGGAATGTGACTGGAGTGGAGGCTGATTCGGTGAAGCTGGCTGATCTTGACCGGCTCTATGAGACGGTCAAGCGTGAGAAAGGCTATGTCGATGTAGTGTTTGCCAGCGCTGGCCATGGCGGTCGCGCGCCCCTGGGGGAGATCACAGAAGAGCAGTTCGACAACCTCTTTTCCCTGAACACCCGCGGCACACTCTTTACCGTGCAGAAAGCGCTGCCCCTGATGAGAGACGGCGGATCGATCATTATGAACGGATCGATCGCTCACCTCAAGGGTATGCCCGGGCTGAGTGTCTATGCGGGAAGCAAGGCGGCGCTGCGGTCGTTCGCGCGATCGTGGGCGGTCGAACTCGCAGAGCGCAGGATTCGCGTGAACGTGCTCAGTCCGGGGCCGATCGCTACCAACGCTCTCACGAATCTTCCTGCAGAGGCGAAGGAGTACTTCCTGTCAGGAATTCCTCGCAAGGAACTGGGACACCCGGAGGAGATTGCAACGACGGCTCTATTTCTCGCCTCCAACGACTCCACCTTCGTGAACGGCAGCGAAATCTGCGTTGATGGCGGCATGGCGCAGATCTGACTATCGAAAATTCGTAGCAAGTTTGGTCGAAACACAACAGCACTCGTGACACTACGCGGCATCGCCGGGACTTTTTCGTATTCTTCGGCGCTGAGCGACCTTCCTTGTTCAGAACCTCCCATACGCCAGTATTGCGATCGATACATTTGCAACGGTGGCCGCCTCCTCGAACCTGACTCCGTGATCTTTGATATTAGACTCCGCCTTGACGGGGTCCTTCGAGAAGCCTTGCCACAGGAGTTCGGGGCCATCAATCGAGCCCGATTAGCACGACGCAAAACCCGCGGCCAGCGATTGCCATTTTCCATTCTTTCAAGACGGCCTTGAAACGACGCTTACTGGACGACCATCGTGTTCCCAATCTCTCAGAAAAGCTGATAGAGACTCAACATGTAGCGCGTATCCATCTGCGCTTATCTGCTAACAAGCATAGACGTTCAGTGCCGGCAGATCGTTACGCTTTGCGAGATGTGAGGAAAGGATAGCCATGCTTGTAACCATTCACGCGCTGGCTGCTCCAACACAGTGAAACAAAAACTACACGCAGGGGGTGAGGACAGTGAGTACTAATTCCGTCATTGAGATCGAAAGCAGGGACACCGTAACGGGACAATCGATGCAACTTTACGAGGCCGTCTCTAAGCAGCTCTCCCGCCTGCAGTCGCCCTTTCTTCTGGCCATCCGGCTGTATTGGGGGTGGCAATTCGCGCAGACCGGTTGGGGCAAGTTGAACCACCTTGCAAAGATCACGGGCTTCTTTGCAAGTCTTGGGATTCCCTTCCCGGCGTTCAATGCGCACTTCGTCGCGGGACTAGAGTTCTTTGGCGGCCTGCTTTTGATTGTGGGCTTGGCGTCCCGGCTCACGGGGCTTTTGCTAGCTGGTAACATGCTCGTCGCTTACTGGACCGCAGACCATGAGGCGCTTGTGTCCATCTTCTCCGACCCAGGAAAGTTTTACGTTGCCGACCCATACACGTTCCTGTTTGCATCTTTTATGGTCCTGGTCTTTGGTGCAGGGATCTTTTCGGTGGATGCTTTTATTGCAAAGCTCTGGAAGAATCGGCCTTGACAACGGTGGATTCCGAGCCTTCGGTCCGAGACGAGGCACAGATGATTTCTGCCATTCTCGCCGGGGATAGCGAACTTTATTACGGCTTGATCCGGCCTTACGAACTCAGTGTTTACCGGATAGCTCGCACTCATGAAGAACAAATCGGATGCGGAAGACGTGGTAAAAATGCACTAGATCGTACCGTGCAGGTATATGTGGAGTGCCCATTCTACTGCAACAAGCAGCAGGGTGAGCACCGCGAGCGCGACCTGCGCCGACTCGGAGTGCTTTCCTTTTGCCGTAGGCGGTGTCATTCTCCACTGAGACGCTGGCCGTGCCCGAAGAGATCGGAGGCGCCACACCGCATAGAGATTGACCACTGAGCCGGCAATCGCGACCACCTCCATGGGAATGCGAATCGCAGCGCCATGAAGGGCATCGAGGAACTTAAGTCCTGTCATTGCAGCGGCAAGGGAACCCACGCCGATCAGCGATCGCAGGCCGCTTATGGCCATAAAGACTGTGCAAGCGCTCTGCAGCAGGATGAAGAAGAAACTGGTGAGGCCAAGCGTCCAAGTGCCGCCTCTTGTTGTATTCTTTCGCGTCTCCACAGCCAGTACTTCTTGTTTGAGCATGGCTTCTCCCTCCCGCTCTTAATCCTATCTCTTCTGAGCACAAGTGAGCGAATGGGATGGCCAGGAGTCGATCGTTTTGACCAGCGAGTCGTTCGATTCTCCTGTAACCGAAGATGCCCAAGATCGGCTACCTCAAGGAACCGATCCTGACCTCCTCGAAGAGGCATACTGGAAGCGATCGTTGCTCGATCAGTGCAGGCCGGAGGGATCTTTGCACGCGAATAGAAAACGACTGACAATACAAGTTGCGGTGGCGCAAGTATCATCGACCTATCAGGATGCTCAAGCCTCGTTAGCAAAAGCGCTGGCCCTTATTGAGGAGGCATCGGCGGCCGGGGCGAAGATCGTTTGCCTGGGGGAGACATTTCTGCCCGGCTACCCCGCATGGCTAGATTACTGCATGGGAGCGGCGCTCTGGAACTATCTTCCAGTGAAGGAAGTTTTCGCCGAACTTCGCGCGAACAGCGTAGGAGTGCCTGGAATCGAAACAACAGCACTAGCAGAAGCGGCTGGCAGATTCCAGATCGGGATCGTCATCGGCATCAACGAACGAGTTCAGGACGGCCCTGGTCACGGCACACTTTATAACAGTCTGCTGTTTTTCAATGAAGACGGACGTTTAGTCAACCACCACCGCAAGTTGATCCCTACCCATTCCGAGCGCATGATCTGGGGACAAGGGGATTCGAGCGGCCTGCGTTGCGTTAAACTTCACAGCATCAATGTGGGAGGCTTGATCTGCTGGGAACACTGGATGCCGTTGGCGCGACAGCATATGCATAACCAGGGGGAACAGATCCACATTGCAGTTTGGCCGACTGTCCACGAGATGCACCAGGTTGCCAGCAGATCCTACGCATTCGAGGGACGCTGCTTCGTGTTGGCGGCGGGACAGATTATGCGAGCGTCAGCGCTGCCTTCCGATCTTTCCCCTATTGCACAACTCGCACCTGATACATTGATCGAACGAGGTGGCTCAGGCATTATCGCACCGGATGGACGCTATATCACGGGCCCGATATTCGACGATGAATTTATTCTTTACGCCACCCTCAACTTGGAGGAGATTGATCAAGAGTCGATGACCCTGGATGTCAGTGGCCACTACTCTAGACCAGATGTTTTTCAATTGCAAGTCGCATTGTCCACGAGACAGTAGCAAATGCACTAGACTGCGGTTGGGAAAATTCGGCGGCCCGTCATACAGCGAAGAATCCCGATGCCGGTTCCCGGGGGCCGTATCCACGCCAGGACTCTAAACTGCCCAGGGTCTGGCCGTCTGGGCAGCGCTTCGGGAATTTTCGAACACATCTTGAAGGCCGGCAACTGCTGAACCGGGGCCTGCGAACCTGTCACCAAGCATCCCCTCATCAATCGGCCCATCCCAGTCGAAAAGCGTTCGCTAATCTGCCTGCGAATCCGTTAACCAGACCCCTTCCAGCCAGAGGCTTGTTTGGCCAAACGCGGAATAGAAATGTAACCTTTTGTCACAAGGCGATTCAGATGGACAGGCTACTTGTTACTCGAGTACCCGTCGCATGGTGGCCGTCCGAGCAAGCCTCCTAGTCAATTACAAACAAGGTAAAGCCATCGTGATGAAAATGATTTGCGAAGAGACCTGGCGAGCGGTTCCGAACTATATCAGGGGCAACTTCAGCGCGGACTTGCGCGCCTGTATTGAGAAACATCTCAAGGGCTGCAGGCATTGCACAGCGGCACTGGGCGGGACCGGCACCCGATGGGAAGCTCTATTTTGGCGCAGGATATCTGCCGGCTGAGCGCAAGGGTGATAAACGGTCATTCCGGGAAGCAGCGGAAGAAGCTCTAAAGCGTTATACCGACAAACGTAAAATTGAGGGAGAATCCTTCCAACTAAGGGTTGCGGAATAAACATGAAGAGACCTGGTGCAGTACTATGGATCTTGGTCCTTGCGGCGTCTCCCTTGTTTGCAATCGATAACATGAAGCTCAACCCGAGCCTGGATTTTGGAAGTGACAGCCTCGACGGCCCGCTCATCACTGGGTCCGACGCTCAGTCAGGATTTGTTCCGGGTAAAGCAAATTATGTCATCATTTACGGTGAAGGATGCTTTAACTCAAAGCGACAGGCGCGGCGGACTGTTGAGCTGTACACCAAATATCGCTCCCAGGTGCACTTTGTGGTCATCGATCTCGACGTTCAGCGCTCGCCCGAACAACAACGACTCGTAGAGCAGTACTACACAGGCTATATCCCCCACGTCCTCGTGCTGGATGCGCGCGGCGAACCACTGTACAACCGATCCGGTGAAGTGGATTCTCGTGTGATTGAGGATATCTTCAAAAGATCTTTGGCTAGTGAGTAGCCGGACCTCCGTGAAATTGGCGCGCTTGAGTGGATGGTTGTGCGCTTTTCTTCAGCGGCCAGTGGGCGGGTCTCCCGCAGGCTTGAAACGCCGGCCCGGGGTGGAGTTGTTGCGTCTACTTTCGAAATACGTGCTGCTTGGCTTTGCCTCCGCAATCATGTTCGCTCAGATTTTCAACGCACCACCGCCGCCCATTGCCAAAAAGATTCATACCGAAAGGTCGATCAACGGTGCGGTGCTGGTCGATGATTACGGCTGGCTGCGGAATAAGCGCAGTCCGGAGGTGCAGCAGTATCTTGAGGCTGAGAATGCATACGCCGAAAAGGTGACTGCCGACGAGAAGCCGTTGGCGGAGAAGCTTTACCAGGAGACTCTCCGCCACATTCAGCAGAACGATACGTCGGTGCCATACCACAAGAACAGGTACTGGTACTACAACCGGGTTGAGCAAGGGAAGCAGTACACGATATTGTGTCGGAAGAGGGCAACGTTGAGCGCGCCGGAGGAGGTACTACTTGATGTAAATAAGTTGGCGATTGGCGAAACGTTCATGTCGCTTGGCACGTTTGAAGTCAGTGACGACTCTCGCCTGCTGGCGTACACAACCGATAACGTTGGCTTCCGCCAATACAAGCTGCACATCAAGGATTTGCGCACGGGCAGACTGCTCCGTGATACGGCTGAACGTGTTGACGGAGTGGCGTGGGCGGCGGATAACAAGACGCTCTTCTATGCCACCGAAGATGCGCAGACTAAGCGCTCCGATAAGGTGTATCGCCACCTAGTTGGCAGCAGTGCTGCGGACGATCGAGTGGTCTTCGATGAGAAAGACGAGCGTTATGCTGTCGCTGTCGACCGCACCCGGGACGGGCGATATCTGCTGATCGATTCGAGTAGCCATGTCACAACAGAGGTTCGGTTTATGGCGGCGGATTCGCCAAGTTCGTCGTGGAAGATTCTGCAGCCGCGGACCGAGGGTATTCAATACTACGTTGACGAGGGCAACGAGCTCTTCTACATTCGAGTCAACGACACTGAACCTAGCTTTCGCGTGATGACCGCTCCGGTGGCGACGCCGGATAAAGCACATTGGACGGAATTGATCACTGCGCGCAAAAATGTGCCCATCGACAACGTAGACGTCTTCAAGAACTTCTACGTGGTCACAGAGAAGGTCAATGGGCTGGACGTTTTACGAGTCGTCGATACGAAGAGCCGGAAGGCGCGATCGATTGAGTTTCCAGAGCCGGCGTATAGTGCGTATGGGGCGTCCAATGCGGAGTTCGAGTCGAACAAGTTTCGCTATCACTATGAGTCGCCGATTACACCCACGTCGACGTTTGCGTATGACACGCGGAAGGACGCTTCTCAGCTGTTGAAGCAGCAAGAGGTGCCCAGCTATGACAAATCGCAATATGCGGTGGAGCGTTTGTGGGTAGCGGCGACGGATGGCACACGGATTCCAGTGACCGTGGTCTACCGAAAGGACAAATTCAGGCGGGGACAAAACCCGCTGTTCGTCTATGGGTATGGGTCATATGGAGTGAACGTGGACGATGATTTTTCGGTCAAGGATATTCCGCTCCTGGATCGCGGAGTGGTGGCCGCAGTGGCCCATGTTCGTGGCGGCGGGGAGTTGGGCGAGGCGTGGCACGATGGCGGCAAGCTGATGACCAAGCGCAATACGTTCACCGACTTTATCGATGCGACGGAAGGGATTCTGAACAGGGGCTATGGGAGGCGCGGCGAGGTTGGGATCGAGGGTGCGAGTGCGGGCGGGCTACTTATGGGAGCGGTGACGAACATGCGGCCGGATCTGTTCAAGGTGGTGCTGTGCGAAGTGCCGTTTGTCGATGTGATGAACACAATGCTAGATCCTACGATTCCGCTGACGGTGGGCGAGTATGAAGAGTGGGGTAATCCAAACCAGAAGGCGGCGTTCGACTACATGCTTAGGTATTCGCCGTACGACAACGTGACGATGAATGCGTATCCGGCAATTCTGGTGGAAACCTCGCTCGCCGATTCGCAGGTAGGATATTGGGAGCCAGCGAAGTATGTGGCAAAGCTGCGGACATTGAAGACAGACAAGAATCCACTGGTATTTTTCGTCAACTTCCATGGCGGTCATGGTGGGTCGAGCGGACGCTTCAACCGGATACGCGAGAGGGATCGGAACTACGCGTTCATGCTGACCCAGTTGGGGATCAAGGAGTAATGTGCGGGCCGAGCTTTTGCCTCAAAGGGAGGAGATGAAATGGCGGACCGAGCTTTCGTAACACTTCCCGATTACCGGGAATATTCGACTCAAGAAATGAAACGACGTGCCGCAGAGTTTCACGCCGAAATTCGTCGCCGGCGCACAGTCCGAGATTTCTCCGACCGCCATGTTCCGAGAGAGATCATTGAAAATTGCCTCCTGGCGGCTGGCACAGCTCCTAGCGGCGCCAACCTGCAGCCCTGGCACTTTGTTGTCGTGAGCGACCCGGCACTCAAGAAGAAGATTCGCGACGCCGCCGAAAAGGAAGAATACGAGTTCTACCATGGCAAAGCGCCCAAAGAATGGCTGGACGCGCTCGCTCCTCTAGGTACGAACGAACACAAACCGTTTCTGGAGAATGCGCCCTATCTGATCGTTATCTTCGCGCAGAGCTATGGTGTGTGCCCGGATGGGAGAAAAGTAAAGCACTACTATGCTCAGGAATCGGTTGGGATTGCGACCGGTATCATGATCACCGCCATTCATCATGCCGGCTTGGTGTCGCTCACTCATACTCCCAGTCCGATGGGCTTTCTTAATGAACTTCTGGGCCGCCCTCCCCAAGAACGTCCCTTCCTCATTCTGGTCGTAGGATTTCCGGCGCCGGATGCCTCCGTGCCGGCGATCACGAAGCGGTCGTTGGATGAGATCGCAACCTTTCTATAACCGAGGTTGGCGGGTTTTGTGCCGGACGCATGGTCTGAGGACATGGAAATGCGAGCGGCCTGCGTTGCGTTACTTCACGGCACCCATGTGGGAGGGCCGATCTGCGGGGAAGATGCCTTTCTGCAACGATGGCCAATCTGTCGCAGGGACCACACTTCTTCCGGCCGGCTTAACGCGAGAACAACAAAGCATAAAGTAAAGACAGACCAGTTTAAAGATGCGCCCCAATACATCCAGAACGCTGCGTGCTCTCCAGGGTAGCCACCGGACAGCCACATTGCGGTCATCAGCGCTATGCCGAAGATGCTCGCAAGACGTGACAACACTCCGATCACGAGCGATAGCCCAATGAGGAACTCACCATAAGCCACGGCAACGGCCATAGGAACCGCACAATGTTCCAGTACCCCTTTCAGCACCGGAATCATGAAAGGATAGGCCCCACCTCGAATAAATCCCTCGACATAGGTTTGAAAGCCACCTCTCACGAACTGGGTGCCAAATACTTTGTACTCACCGAAAATGGTAAAGAAGATACCTACCATGATCCGCAAGCCGGCCAGGGCAATGGAGTTGGGATCCTTCGAGATGGGGATCGGGCTAATGCGGATCAAGTGGAGCATCGAATGACTGGATCTATCGGGCATCGGATGCTTGGCTAATCATCGACGGGATATCTCAGATTGAGCTGGAGGCTCGAGACTACCCGGGCCCCAGACACGGAAGGAGGTTAGGCTGCCTTCGGGGGCTTGGATCCATCCGTTGCACAGTCGCCCTTGCCCTTGCAGGAGTTCTTACCGGGGTGCTTGCCGCCGCCCTGTCCCTTACAGTCATTTTGACCTTTGCAGGCATGCTTCGGCAGGTTCTTGGCCTTAACGAGCACGATGCCTGCGGGGGCGGCCTGGACGCTGGTGCCATTCGATTGTGCCGTCTGAGCGTTCAAACGGAGCGAGGTGCCGCCGATCAGACCTGCAAATGCGGCGGCCAAAGCGAGCGATTGTACCGAGTTCTTCATGGAACATGCCTTTCATTGGTTAAGCCGCGCACGAAGGCGTGGGGCATGGATGTTAGCTGCGCCGTCCGCAGCAGGACTGGAAGGCATCTTCCGGAGGACCGCCGCAACCGGTGCGGCTTCATGGTTCAGCTCCGCCTTCCTCGGGAACTGCACATTGGAGTGCGGATGGCTAGAAAGGTTACGGCGTCTTCTGAAACATACCTCCGTGAAGACAGCAACCACGTCTCCAGCTTCACAGTGGTGTAGTGTCCACTCCAAGGACTGGACCGAATCCGGGTGCCTGGGCAAAGACGATGAGATGGCGCCCATCGTGGTTCGAGAATTGCAGGGAGGCCGACAGTGGAAAATGGATGGTGCTCTTCGTCGCTGTTTGGATGCTGGCTAGCCGAGTGATCGTCCTCGCGACCGACGCATGAGAAAGCGTGCGGCCGGAGTTCTCGCCACGCATTACGTTGGAGCTGGCCGCGTCCTCGACGAGGATCGCGTAGATCTCGGCCCCGTCCCCCGGAAAACCCCCACTGACCCAGAACACGATCGATAAGGTACTTCCGCTAAGGCTGGCTGTAGCAATATGAATGTCCACGTGAGACTGTTGCCCCTCCTTTCGGATCGCGCGAAGGAGACCGGAAGGGTCGCTGCCGACGATTTGTTCCTCGCCGTTGACCACCATCTGCGGCGTGTACTTTCCGTCGAGCTTCCGCAGGAGTGCATCCCCGTGGCCCGATCCCTGAGCCTTAGCATCCGGACGATTCGACTGTGCAGATATGACGATCAATCCGCCGACGAGCACGGCGACGAGAAACAAAGCAGGGTATATGAGACAAGGTGCCATCGAGTACGTCCCCCCCAAAACAACATGGGACTCCTGCAGTAAGCGAGGGGTTACAACGAAAGTGTTCCTCAGTATGGTTCTCAGAGCGCTCAAATCTTTGTAACCTTTTGCAGCATTTCTAATCCTTGTAACCTTCCTTGTTGAGAGCGCTCCTATATGCGCGGCTCACAAGCGAGAGGAATGGATGAAAGGGAATATCCTGGGTCTTATAAAGATAGAGATGTGGTTGGGGGAGAGGTCGATGAGGAAGAGTACCGATGCCAATCTGGCGTACTGTATGTTACGGGCAACGTTGGGACTCAACATCTGTATCCACGGAATAAGCCGTATCCTTCAGGGGCCGGGAGTCTTCGCGAGTTCCCTCGTGGGTATGTTTCAGAAGACGCCGCTTCCCGCATGGTCCGTGCACCTGTTCGGCCTCGGAGTTCCTTGGATCGAGATGATCCTGGGGGCTCTTGTGCTGGTTGGCATGCGTCTGCGTTTTGCTCTGGCCGCAGGCTCACTTCTGATGTTCGTGCTGACCTTCGGATCAGCTCTCCGTCAGGACTGGGATATCGCTGGACTGCAGCTTATCTATGCCGCGGTCTACGCGGCTCTGCTCGCCTTTAGGGAAAAGGACTGGTTTTCGCTGGACTCGCTAATGCTTCGCAGACACGGTTGGGATAGAAACACCGCTCAACCGAGTGGTTACGGCTATTCTTGAACCATTTGTCCGCGGCCGCTCAAGTCCTTCTTGACCGCCCTTGTAATACTGTCGGGGTAAGCGCCTCGAGCCGGAGGAACATAGGCTCCATACATAGAGCCCGCGGCGACGGCCACGGCAAACTCGGGACCTCCCGTCGCGCTAAGGAATAGCAGTGGGGCGCCCGCGGCTGAACCTGCTAAAGCTCCGAAGAATCCTCTGCGAATAAATCGGTTCATCGGTTTAGGTCCTCAGAGAGACCGCGGTTTCGTGTTCAGGAAGTCACAGATAACTCCCTAGGCTGAAGATTGTTGTGCTGCGCCTTAGACCGACTAGGCTTGAAAAGGTTACACTGCCGAAAGTTCCTCTGTACCCGTCGCTGCAACATTTGCGCAAATACGTGATCGCTTCATCACGCTACGCTCCGGCCGAGAGATCTGCGGTGCACTTTATCCAGTGAAACTCGAGATCGTATAAACTTGGTTTGAACGGCACACGGAAAATGTGCCCCTACGGAGCGTCCCCATGTCGTCCACTCCTCTAGGACCGCTCAAATCTCGCGAGGCCGTCTCCCCAGTCCTGCCTGACGAACTGGTGCGCAACCGAGGCGTGATCGCCTGGTCCAGTTTCTTCTTTGCACTGCTTCAGAGCATTTGCGGAGCCATCGTGGCTATCAATGGTCTTCGCCTTGCGATTGGAATAGGGTCTCTGGTCCTTAGCACGGGTGTGGGAGCAGCGATGATCCGATTTCATACCGACTCGATTCGGACTCCAATGATCGTGATCGCTCTCCTCGGTTCGCTGCTGAACCTCGCTATCCTTATGCATGTTCGCCATCTTCGCAACCGCCCTGCCGCGCAGTGGCGGCAGAAGCCATTGAGTCTCCGTCAAAAGCGAACAGAGCTCGCCCAACTGGTTCTGTCTGTGGCTACACTCGTGCTTATTGGCGTAGAGGAGTACCTGCATCTCACTTTGCACCACTCGCTCTAGCCAGTCATTTCCTGGTCGAGCCGCGAATGCAAACGCTCACTGAAGCCGACCGGCAGTTCGAAGATCAGGTCGTCGGCGGTCAGGATGAGGATATTGCGCGTTGAATCCAGGACCGCCGAACAGATCTCGCAGTGGTCAAGGTGCTTTTGAACAAGATCTCGCAGCTCAGGAGACAACGTGTCGTCTAAATAGCCGGAGATGCAGTCCCAAATGTGCTTGCAGTCTAAAACCACGTGATCCATCTCCTCTTTGGATTCATATCTCTCAGCAGGGGTGTCAACTGTTTTTGCAGCATCAGGCGCGCGCGGTGCAGTCGTACCTTCACGTTTCCAACAGTGATGCTAAGGGCCGCCGCAGTTTCGACGTTATTCAACTCCTCCACATCGCGCAGTAAGAACACCTCACGGTAGATGTCAGGGAGGCTCGCAATCGCCTTCTGCAGCAGCTCTCGAACCTCCTTGCGCGCCAAAGCTTCGGAAGGAACTTCGCGCCAGTCTCGCAGAATTGCGGGCGAGATATGACCGCCGCCCTCCTCCAGGGCTTCGTCGATCGATTCCATTCGCATGGACCCCTCGTGGCGGAGCCGGCTCCGCGCTTCATTCAGGGCAATACCCACAAGCCAGGTACTGAACTTTGCCTCCGAGCGGAAACTCGCGAGATGATGAAAAGCCTTCAGGAACGCCTCCTGCGCGACGTCCTCGGCGTCAGCCTCATTCTTCATGTATGACAAAGCCATCCTGTACACGCTACGCTCATAAGGGCGAATCAGTTCGTGATAAAGCTGTGTCTCTCCGGCGAGAATGGAGACGATCATCTGCGCCTCATCCCTGGTTTCGAGAGTCCCCGTCATCGAAACTAGACCTGCACATCGAGACGCTTCGCAACCAGCGCGTCCAGAGAAAACAAACCTGCGCCTAGGATAAGCACTATGACCGACGCAAAGAGAAAGGTGTAAGGATCGGCGACATAAAACTTTCCAGGATCAGAGAAGATTGAAACCATCGCTTCATGATCCGCTGTCCAGTAGGCGACAAGCATGTTGAATGCCAGCAGCAGGCCGGTGAAGCGGGATACCAAGCCAAGAATGAGGAGCAGGCCGCCGAAGAATTCCAGCCCTGATACGAAGTAGGCGTTGAAGGCGGGAAACGGAATGTTCAGGCTCATGAAGAAGCCCGTGATTTTTCCGATGTGGTGCATCTTACCCCAGCCTGTCTGGACGAATTGCCAGCCCCCAGTAAAGGCGCACAGCGAGCAAAAACGGCGACCGTAGATAGGAGATATTCTCTGCGGCGAGGGAGTAGTAACGGAGCAAGTGTTTCATGGTGTCTCTTTCTTCGCGTCAACAGGAATCGTCAACACTCATCGGTAGTTGCATTTGCCATTTTCGAAATCCATCGTCGCGTTAGAGCGAAACGGCCACCGAATAGTTACAGAGAAGATGAGGTCGATCACCTTCCACTGCTTGCCGATGCAAATCGCAAATCTTCACAAAGAAAGCTGTAACCTACGGCCTCATTGCACGTCATAGAGTCATTGGCAATCGCACGGGGGATCATGGAACGATTTCGCCTACGGCCCCTCTGTTTTTTCCGCTGGCTGCAGTCGACGTCGCAATATCTGATAGCAGCGCGAACTATTTCGAGCTGCTTTCTGATCCTGCTTATCTCGCCGGCGTATCCAGACAGAATTGGCGCCCCTTCCGCTACTTCAATTCAGATAGGCGGAGCCGACCTGAAGATCGACTTCACTGGTGTAGAACCCGATCTTCCCAGGACCTGCATCATGGCTAAGATCAGCAGGGCCGCCTGGGCGGTGGCGGCATACTATGGAAGATTTCCTGTTTCATCGGCTCGCATCGTGATCGTCGTGGCAGCCGGCGATCATGGAGTTTTGCGAGGAACCACCTGGGGACGTAGAGACGGCTTTCCAGCCGTAACTAGGCTCACCATCGGCCAGCACACCACGCAGCAGGAATTCGATACGGACTGGATCGTGACCCATGAGCTGGTTCACATGGCGATGGCATCGCTGCCAGATTCGCAGCACTGGCTGGAAGAAGGTATCGCCACTTACGTCGAACCGATCGCACGTTTACAAGCCGGTCAACTGGGGACGGAGCGGGTGTGGGCCGATATGTTGGGCGGTATGTGGCACGGCGAACCGGAGGCATTCGACCGTGGCCTGGATAACACGCATACTTGGGGCCGCACGTATTGGGGCGGAGCCTTGTTCTGCCTGGTTGCAGATGTTGAGATACGCAGGCAGACAAACAATACGCATGGGCTACAGGATGTGCTCCGGGCAATCGTCGTAGCGGGCGGAACCATCGACAAAGATTGGCCCCTGGCGCGCGTCCTAAGCGTTGCGGATAAAGCGACGGGTACCTCGGTGCTTCAGGATCTTTATAGCAAGTGGAGCGAAACTCCAGTTCGCGTAGATCTTCCTCTCCTCTGGAAACAGCTAGGTGTTTATGAAGAGGGCGGCCACATTGTCTTCGACGCCGCAGCACCGCTTTCGCGGATACGGCTCGGGATCACTGCACCGCGACAGCCGGACGTTGGGCGTCCGCCTTGAAGAGGAAAAAACGATTGCTTGTAACTTTGCACTCGCTATTCGTTCTAACAGACGGTAGGAGAGAAGGGTCGTGACAAACATCTTCACTCCTGCGAAGTAAATCCCAAGACAGAGATGTCCAGCGCACCCGGTGCGCGGGCCCAACCCAGAAAGGTATTCATCCATGAAGATCCATTCCGCAAATACCCTCGCCATCGCCGCTGCGTTTGCAGGTCTGCTCGGCGGCACGGCTGCTCGCTTGAACGCACAACCCGCCCAGCAGGGCAGCACCTCCGCCGTGAGTGCAACCTCCAACGCCGGCGTGCTGCTGGTCGCTCAGAACCAGCCAACCCCGGATACAACCAAGCACTCCTGCAAAGGCAAGAACGATTGCAAGGGCCAGGGCGGCGGCCCAGACCCAGGCAAGAACGCTTGCAAAGGCCAGGGCGGCTGCGCCACTGACGGGTCCACACCTCCGAAGGCTAGCTAGTTCCGCTGTTTGTTGGAGGCTTGCGATGCACAAGCCTCCAACTCTCCCTCTTCCGTCAAAAACAGGAGCTTATGATGCCAGCCAACCGATTTAATGCCTTTACCGATTACGGCGTCGGTATTGGACTTCGGGTCCCACATTACGATCACATCCTGTCTGAGAAGCCGGTCGTCGATTGGTTTGAGATCATTTCGGAAAACTACATGGTCGATGGCGGCCGGCCATTAAAGATGCTCGACCAGATTCTTGAGCAATACAAGGTCGTTCAGCACGGCGTATCCATGTACTTTGGCTCAGCACAGGCGCTTAACCGCGAGCACCTCAAACGTCTTAAGGAACTCACCCGGCGCACCCGGACTCCCTGGCTTTCGGATCACCTGTGCTGGGGTAGCGTAGACGGACGGTACACGCACGATCTGCTCCCGCTACCGTACACCTTCGAAGCCATAAGGACGACCGCGAGCCGTATTCGCCAGGTGCAGGACTTCCTCGAGATCCCAATCGCGGTCGAGAACGTGAGCAGCTATGCGGAGTTTCACGAGTCTCAGATGACAGAGTGGGAGTTTCTGAACGAGGTCGTCCACGCTGCCGACTGCGGCATCCTGCTCGATGTGAACAATATCTATGTCTCCTCGCAGAATCATGGATTTGATCCTTTGCAATATGTGAACAGCGTCGATGCGGACCGCGTGGCCCAAATACATATCGCCGGCCACTCCAGGTTTGAGAAGTACACCCTCGACACCCACGACCATCCGGTGCTGGACCCGGTCTGGAAACTGTACGCTCGCGCGATCGAGCGCACGGGGCCCACGGCCACACTGCTCGAGTGGGATGACAACATCCCGTCCTTCGCCGAGGTGCATGCAGAAGCGCTCAAAGCAAACCGCTATCGTGCGACGCGGGCGCAACTCGAACCTGAAGTCCTCACCAATTTATACCCTGAACCTTTCGACGAGGTGCCCGCATGAACCTTTTGGAACTCCAGCGACGCATGTCCCAGGACGTGATGCGTCCCCTGACGCCCGACTTCGCAATGCGAGCCATGAACGAGCGGGGGCTGCCCTCCGACGAGATCGCGGCCAGCTATATCAAACCTAATTCTCTTCTTACCTCATTTGAGCGGCTCGAGATCTACAACCGACAGTATTGGTTTCGCGTGATCGACGCCGTATCGGAAGATTTCCCCGCCCTCCGTGCCGTTCTCGGCCGGGAGAGATTCGACTCGCTGGTGCTGGCTTACCTGCGCGAGAATCCGTCTACTTCCTTTACGCTGCGAAATCTCGGAGCCAGGTTGCCGGCCTGGCTCGCGTCCTACCCTGAACTTACCGGCCCTCAACACGCCTTGGCCGTTGACGTGGCTCGATTAGAATGGGCCTACATTGAGGCGTTCGACGGAGCAAGTCTGATGCCTCTAGGCTGGGAGGATTTTGCTGCTTTGGGACGAGACTCCACCCTGCGCCTTCAGCCACACCTGCAGTTACTGGACTTGCAGTATCCCGTAGACGATGTAGTCCTCGCTGTCCACAAAGTGACTCCCGCGATCGACATCGTCAGCAACGCGGTGTCCGAACGCCGGCAGTCCTCGGAGGTAACACTGCCCGAAGTGAGCAGGTCCAATGTTTACCTGGCTGTGCATCGTTTCGACGACTCCGTCTATTACCGCCGTATCGAGCGCGAGGAATTTCTGCTGCTCGCCGACCTTCGCGACGGTGATTCGATCGCCACTGCAATCGAGCGTGCGTTCGAGGGCAGCAAGCTCGCTCCGGATTTGCAAGCCGCCAGGATCCAGGATTACTTCGCGCATGCCTCAGAGCTCGGCTGGTTCTGCTTGCCATAGCTTGGGATGCGCAAGGCGCAAAACCAAGCGAGATCTACACCCACTTCTACTGATTTTGCGAAGCCATTCATGTTGAAGAACTCCAGAACCCCAACAAATACGGATGTAGAGCTTGCTTACGGCTTACTGCGTGCCGGGCTCGGCCTGAACATAGTGATGCATGGCCTGGCCAGGTTACTCGCGGGAACGGGATGTTCGCTCGGAAACTGGTCCCTATGTTCGCGAAAGCACCGCTACCGAGTTGGTCAGTCTATGTTTTCGGGGTTGCCTTGCCGTTCGTCGAGACCCTTCTGGGTTTACTCCTACTGCTGGGATTGAAGACACGCTGGGCCCTGGTGAGCGGATGCGGATTGCTCTTCGTACTCACCTTCGGATCGTCACTTCGGCAGGATTGGGAGATCACGGCGCTGCAACTGATCTACACGGCCACCGCACTGCTCGCCGGCATCCGGTGGAATTGGTTTTTCATCGACGTTATGCTGCAAAGGCAATCCGACGACTGCGCCCCTTGCTCGGGCTCGGCCGGTTCTACGAAAGGATATTCGTGAGAGTAATCATCTCTACCTTTTTAATGGCGGGGCTCATTGCCTTCTCAGCTTCCGCGCAAGAGACGAAAAATGAGGCAGGATTTCTTCTCGGGTCGGAGCAGATTCCAGGCTCGACGACCACGGCAGGCGTGCCGATTAGCGTGGGAGGCAGTGTGGCCTTCTCGTTTGACTACGCCCGCAGATTGAAGGGGGAGCAGACGGCGTTGTTTGTTGAGTTTCCGTTTGCCGCTGCGCCGAGTCACCGTGGAGGTTCCTCTCAGCCTGGGACGGCAACCAGCCTGGCGACGTTATACGTTGTTCCATCCCTACGATTGCAAGCCTTCGTTGACCACCGTTTCTCGCCCTGGCTTTCCGGAGGTTTCGGCTACGGCTGGCTCGAGACAAGTGCCATCTTTAACAACGGTGTACCCAATCCTGCGGTAAACCGGAATACTGGAACGGCACAGTTCGGTGGCGGTGTTGATATCCGCACGCCGCTTCACCTTTTTTTCCCTATTTCTCTGCGGGCGGAGCTGCGTGACTATTACGCTATAGATGCGCCAAATTACGGTACCTCTCTACGCCAGCAGGGTCAGCACGATATAGTTCCGACGGGGGGATTCGTCATCCACTTCTAGGCCGACCCATCAAGTTAAACTCGGTGCTCGAAACGCCATGTGCTGGATCTCCGCTTCGAGATTGCATGAATGATTTGCTCACGTAGGGAACGTATGTGGTTCCCAGATATTAGCGTCAAGTTCACGATTGAGCGCGTCGGCGCCGGCGATCTGCGCCCGGGCACTCAACCCGCGACAAAAAGGAAATCTACACCACGGCCGAGGTCTTGTATGCACATCGGCCGCTTGCATCTCAGCTCGGCAATCGGGCCGATAAAGTCGTAACGGAAGCACAGCAGCGCATCCATGGCCGCGCAGAAGAGGGCGGCATTCCCTTGATTGAACAGCTCCCGATCGGAGCCAGGCTGGAAGTACGCGGCGGCGCAACTATCGAAGTACAAGCGGATAGCGGCCATCTGGAAGTCAATGCCGGCGAGATCACTTCCTGGGTCCAGAACGCTGCGCGAGCGGTGGACGGTGTTCTACGGAAGATTCCCGGTACAGCACGCTCTGCTGCGCGTCGTTCCCGGCTCCGATAGCGATCGCTCGATCCACGGAACAACGTAGGGCAATCTCCATGGTTTCCAAGCCGTCACGCGCAGGCGTCTCGGCCGGCAGGTGACGCAAAAGGACCTGGCGGCGGACTGGACGATGACGCATGAGCTCGTACACACGGCTCTGGCTTAGCTACCTGAAGATCAGCAGCGGATGGAAGAAGGAGTTGCCACATACATCGAGCCAATCGCTGCGCGCACAGGCCGGGGAGTTATCCGCCAATCAAGTGTGGCTCGGCATGGTGCGTGGCATGCCTCATGGCGAACCGGGGCTGGGGGACCGCGGCTTGGATCGAACTCACAGCTGGGGCGCACCTATTGGGGTGGAGCCCTATTTTGCTTGGTGGCCGACGTAACCATTCGGCGGCAGACTCATAATCGCAAGGGGCTGCAGGATGCGCTGCGCGCCACGGGTGCGAATGGTTCCACCATCGATCAGGAGAGATCCCTGATCAAAGATCGATTTCGTGATCGATACCAAATAGAAAGCAGCGATGCACTACTGGCACACGGCGACGAGCCGAACCCGCAGCACGCCCACGACGAGACATATCAGGGTATGCGGCTGCGGCTCACTCGTTCTAGTGAGCCGTCCGAGTGATTTTGGCGCTGGATACGGCGTTCCGGATCGGTGTACGTCCAGCGGAAGGGAGATGTTGATTTGCTTGTAACTGCGGTGTGTATATTGCGTCCAATGAGCGTGGCACAGTAAGAGAGCTTAGAGGTTAAGAGGAGAATATATGAAGAATTATACACGGATTATAGTCGCAGTCACATTGTTGTTTGGGCTGAGTGTGGCCGCCAAAGCGGAGAGCGAAACTGGAATTGTTGTAACTCTGCCCTTCCAGTTTGTGGTCAGGGGAAAGACACTCCCTGCAGGCACCTACACGGCGAAGCAATTGTCGAATGATCGATTCGGCGCGCTTAGGCTCAGTAACCGTGCCAATGGCACTAGTGTGTTTGTGCTTCCTAATGAGGTCGAAGACGCCTCTGCCTTCATGCCCAGGGTAAGTTTCCAGCGGGTTGGGGAACATTACTTTCTCAGCGCGATTCAGACAGCAGATGACGTTTATAACTTCCCCATATCCCGTTCGGCCCTGATGGAGGCCGCCGCGAAATCACCCGACACCGCCTCTTATTCAGTTTCAGTAAGCGTCGCAGGCAACTAGATCGTTGGTCGCGCTCTCATGGATTCCAACACACGCTCTTGTGCCGCTGCCCTGCCGCGGAGGTTAAGCCGGGTGGTGATTTGCCACATCAGGTAGCCGGCTCCAGTCCACCCCTTCCCAACCAGGTAGGGGTGGACTTGTCTGAAGGCGTGGTGGAAGGCAAGAGCGTGCGGTGCCGGCACAAAACCACATCTCCTTTTCTCCACAGCGATCGATATAGGGAATGCTTTCTCGGCAGCCTCCCGCAAGTATGCGGGAGACTACAGTCCTTGGTAAGCAAGCCAGCTATACCGAGTTAACTTATGCTGCCGATCGCAAGCGAAATGAAGTAGGGAGAGTGCCGTCGGCCGAATCTCCATTTGCGTATCGCCCTCTAAGCTTCTTTCCCCTTGGATGTCTTCGTCATTTCTTTCGTTAGTTGAAGTAGTAGGTGCAAGTTTTATTTGTAACCTTCTATCGCTTAGTGTGTCTCATTACCGAGTTTGCGAAGTTGAAACTCCAGGAGACTAAATGCCTGGCGCCTCTGTGATGCGCAACTTGTGGAGCGAAGCAGAAGCGCCCAACGAACAAAGCGTTTTACTAAACGATACAACGAAGGCAGATATGATAAAGAATCAAAAGAAGACAGCAATCAGCCGCCTTGGCCAGTGCGGGCGAATACTCTCCCAACAATTAATGCCGCCGGTTTTCTCGCTGGCGGTTTTACTGTTATTCACTTTGCCAGCCTTAGCGCAGCTGACCACGGCTGACATTCTTGGTACGGTAACGGACCCCACGGGCGCCAGTATCCCGAATGCCAGCGTTACCCTCACCAACCTCGGAACCAACGACCAGCGCACCGTCCAGTCCAATGGCTCTGGCGACTACACCTTCACCCTCCTTCCCGTCGGACATTACTCCATCTCGGTTAAAGCCGCCGGTTTCCAGGAGTCGATGACCAAAGACCTTGCTGTAGAAGCGGGCGACCGTGCGCGTGCCGATGTCCACCTCCAGGTTGGCTCAACGTCCGCCGTCGTCGAGGTAACTGCGACCACACCCTTGCTGCAGGCCGACAGCGCGACCGTAAGCTCCACCGTGACCGCAAAAGCCGTGCAGGACCTCCCGTTGAATGGCCGCAATTTCGTTCAGCTGGTGCAGATTGTCCCCGGCGCCAACGAGGGTCCAGGGAACGGACTGACCAGCGGCGGCCGGCCCGACGATCGTCGTCAGACCGCCAGCTTCTCGGTAAACGGGCAGGATGATACTCTCAACAACTACACCATCGACGGTATCGACGATAACGAGCGCATCATCGGTACCATCGGCGTGCGCCCCATCGTCGAAGCCATCGACGAGATCACCGTACAGACCAACAACTACACCGCTGAAGCCGGTCGTACCGCCGGCGGCGTCGTCAGTATCGTTACCCGCACCGGCACCAATCAGTTTCACGGCACCGCGTATGAGTTCTTCCGCAACGACATCTTTGATGCCCGCAACGTCCTGCAGACTACCGGCAGCAAGCCCGAGCTCCGCCAGAACCAGTTTGGCGGCAGTATCGGTGGACCCATCTGGAAAAATCGGACCTTCTTTTTCGGTGACTACGAGGGCTTCCGCGAGGTGAATGGTCTTACCTATACCAAAACAACTCTTACTCAAAACGAGTACAACGACGTCAACAGCCTCAATGGCGGGTCGCCTCAGCTCCTACTCAACGCTGGAAACGGCACGCAGGGGTTCGCTGTTGACCCAATCGCCCTGGCCTACCTGAAGCTGTACCCTGCTCCGAATGCCGGGGCTGCCGGTGCGCTGTCCAATAACTACATCACCAGCCCCCAACGGACGCAGTTCGCGAACAGCTTCGATGTGCGCATAGATCATAAGTTCAGCGACCGCAATCTCTTCTTTGGCCGTTACGACTACAACAAGGTCAATACCTTCACGCCTCCGGGCCTAGGGATCAATGCAGCGACTGGACTCGAGATCAGCGGCGGGCAGTTTGACTTCGACGGTCCGGCGACGGATACCGCGCAGCAGTACGGCTTCGGCTTTACCCACTTCTTCACCCAGAACCTCCTGGTGGACCTCCGCGCCGCCTTCACCCGAATCAACAATCTTTCCCTGCCCCTCAACTCGACTGGCAACAGAAGCGCCGATGCCGTCGTATCTGGAGGTGTGGGTACGTTCGCCTCGAACCTGAACAGCCAATCCACCAACCTGACTCCGATTAGCTTTCCTGGCCTGAGCGACATCGGTGACGGATCGTTCGTTCCCTTGCAAGACATCGACAACACCTTCCAGTATCTCGGAACAGTAAGCTGGACCAAGGGCGACCACAACATCAAGTTCGGCGCCAGCTTCCTTCGCCGGCAAGCTCGCAACGTGCAAAGCCCCTACGTCGGTGGTCAATATACTTTCGGGCTGCCTACCGACTCCTCACCTGCGCCAGGTTCAACCGCTCAACTAAGTGCGACGCAACAGCGCGACAACGGTATCGCATCCACTCTGACCGGTGCTTTCAGCGGTGAGCAGCGCCAGGTGGACATCACGGCGCCGGACTATCGCTCCTATGAGCCGAGCTTCTTCGTGCAGGATTCCTGGAAGGTCACACCGAAGCTGACCGTGCTCTATGGTGTTCGCTATGACCTCTTCACCCCCTTCACCGAGGCGCACAACCGTATTTCGAACTTCAACTTCTTTGATGCCCTTAGCTTGAATCCCTCAAACGTCACCAGTGCCCTGAAGATCGCTGGCGTCAATGGAGTGGATGGTCACGCCGGGATCTCAACCGACTACTCCAATCTGGCGCCGCGAGTCGGCTTCGCCTACTCGGCAACCCCGTCGACGATCGTCCGCGGCGGTTTCGGTATCAGCTACTTTCCCGGGAACTACACCTCCAACACCGATCTGAAGAACGTACCCTTCCTCTCGAACTTTCAGCCCAACTGTCAAGCGGCGGTAGCGATTCAGATCGAAACCAGCTTTCTCGGCGCCGGTCGCAGCGTTGGCAATGGCCAATGCGCCTCGGGTTACAGCTCCTTTGATCAGGGTCTGCCCATTCCCACGGCGCCCAATGTCTCCAACCTGCAGAACCTCAACCCGCTCTCTTTCAACACCGAGAGTCCCAACTTCAGGTCCGCCGTCTTTGACCAGTACAACCTGCAAGTCGAGCAGCAGTTCGGGGCCACGGTATTGACCGTCGGCTACGTCGGCAACGTCGGGCACCATCTGCCGCAGGTGATCAACGACATCAACCAGCCCTTCCCGTACAGCACCAACCCCAATAGCCCTCTCTACCAGCCAGGTACAGCCATTCGTCCCAATAGCGGACCGCGCAAACTGGATCCTCAGTTCCCTGGAGGCAACCTCAGCGGGGTAGGCCTGGTGCAGAGTGAAGGGGTTTCCAACTACAACGGTCTCCAAGTCGCTGTCCAGCGGCGCTTGACCAAGGGTCTGGCCTTCGATGCGAACTACACCTGGTCTAAGGCTCTTAGCGACGTTACGGGCTACTCGCAGGAAGGCAGCCAGGAGGGCTTCAGCGATGCTGACCCGACGCGGCTGCGGCAGATTGAGTATGGCATTGCGGAAAACGATATCCAGAACCGCTTTGCGCTTTCTTTGAATTACCAGTTTCAGTATGGCAAGAACTGGACAGGTATAGCGAAACAGGCGCTCGCAGGTTGGGAGATCAATACCATCACCGTCTGGCAGAGCGGTAAGCCCTTCACGATTCTCAACAATGGAGGCAATGCCGGGCCGGGCAATAACGACACTACGACCTACATCAACCCTGCCAACGGGCAGTCGGTGACTGAGTCCTACAACGATCGAGCTGTGCCGAATAACGGCGGCGGCAGGGATCGGCCCAACACGCTGTTCGACCCTCGTGGAAACAAGTCGAATGCCGAGTTCTTCAACATCGCCGCCTTCGCACCTCAGCCTACGGGGGAAATCGGCAATACGCCGCGCAATTCGCTCTTCGGCCCCGACTTCCGCCACGTGGATCTGTCTCTCTTCAAAAACTTTCCGCTGACCGAGCGCGTGAACCTGCAGTTCCGTGCCGAGTCCTACAACATCAGCAACACGCCCAGCTTCATCTTCCCGCTGGGGGACAGTAGTACAGAACTTGGCAGTACTAACTTCGGAAAAGTTAGCAACTTCGATCCGAACTACACCCCTCGTCTCTACCAGTTCGCACTCAAAGCGCAGTTTTAACCCAGGCAACATCACCCGTCAGCGAAGAGAAATCCTCTTCGCTGACCGGTTGGGTTTGTCCGAAACCATCAAGAAGCCTGTTACACTTTCCGAGCTCAAGAAACGTTATCAAATATCATCACACGTCACAACGACATGACCGCCAAACATTGTGTGTTGCTCCAAGGTTGGGCAAAAGGCCGCTGAACAATAACTTCTTTTCTTTCGTTTTGCCCAAATGGCCTCAGCAGACGTAACGAACCAACGGAGATCTCCTAGCGTGAATCGTCGCCGGTTTCTCACCCGAACCTCTGCCTGGGCGGCTGCTGCTGCTCTGACTAAATATGTCGATGCCTCCAACCTCCCTTCTCTCAATCCAGCCGCGGAACACGCCGCTATCCACAGCCAGATCAGCTTCCCTAAAGGCTTTCTATGGGGCGCCGCGACTGCCGCCTATCAGGTGGAAGGCGCTTGGAACGTTGATGGCCGCGGCGAATCTGTATGGGATCGCTTCAGCCAGTCCCTTGGCAACGTCAAGGGCGGTTGGACCGGTGACATCGCTTGTGACGAATACCACCGTTACCCCGAAGATATCGCGTTCATGAAGCAGATGAACCTGCGCAGCTATCGCTACTCCATCGCTTGGCCACGAATCCAACCATCCGGCGAAGGAACCGTGAATCAACAAGGAATCGACTACTACAAGCGCCTTACCGACTCCGTTCTCGCCGCCGGCATGCGCCCGCTCGTCACGCTCTATCACTGGGACCTACCCCAAGCCCTTGAGGATAAGGGCGGCTGGCCCAATCGCGACACTGCCGCTCGCTTCGCCGACTACACCGAGATCGTTCTCAAGGCTCTCGGCGACCGCATCCAGACCTGGGCCATCTTCAACGAGCCCTGGGTCTTCACCTACCTCGGTTACGGAAGTGGTGTGCACGCACCTGGTAAAAAGGACTTCGACCTTTTCCTCAAAGCCTCTCATACCGTCAACCTCGGGCAGGGAGACTCCTTTCGCGCCATCAAAGCCATCGCTCCCCAATCCAAAGTCGGCACCGCCTTCAGCATGTCTTCCGCAACGCCGTTGACTTCTTCGCCAGAGGACGCCGCTGCCGCCAAGCGCTTCGATGCCTTCAACAATGTCTGGTTTCTGGAGACGGCCTTGCGCGGCCGTTATCCCGATGCCTTCGTCCACGGTGTTCCTCTGGAGACCATGGGCTTCCATAGTGGCGACGACAAGCGCATGACCGCCCCGCTCGACTACATCGGGGTAAACTATTACTTCCGGCAACTCGCGGCCGCTCCAGCAGCACTGGCTCCCAGTAAACCCTCTTACGACGCCATGGGCTTTAAGCTCTCCACCGGCAAGGAAGGTCCGCTCACCGAGATCGGCTGGGAGGTCTATCCCCGCGGCATGTACGATATCCTTCAGCGCGTCTCCAAGGACTACAAACTCCCCATCGAAATCACGGAAAACGGCTGTGCCTATGGCGACTATCCCGATACCGGCGGCCGCGTCGCTGACGTGCGCCGAATTCATTTCTACCGCGAACATCTCCGCGAACTCGCCCACGCCATCGAGGATGGCTCTGACGTGCGCGGCTATCACTCCTGGTCGATCCTCGACAACTTCGAATGGTCCGAAGGCTATACGCAACGCTTCGGCATGGTCTTCGTTGACTTTCCCACCCAGCGCCGCTTTATCAAGGATTCCGGGAAGTGGTATTCGCAGCTTGCCGCCTCAAACACGCTCGATGCCGTTCATGCCACAAGATAGCCAAAGCAAGCGTGGAGCCGGCTTTTCAACACTCGGCTCCAGACAAGGTCCACCCCCTCCCTGGTTGGGGAGGGCTTAGTGGACTGTTATGCACCGACGATTATCAGGCAAGAGTAATTCAGGATCCAGTTACCGGATGCAAGAGCGACCGGCGACCTACTTGCTTCCACCACTTACTGAAACAGAGACGGTGTCGTGTGGTTTCGTGGAGGCTTCCAGGATGACCGAACGGGATACGGGGATGTTATAAATCTCATCTTCTGTCTGAACCGCGCTGAGAAAATGCTGTTCTCCAACCTGCCTGAAGGTCAGATTGGGTTTGTCGGCAGAGGTGCCTTCAACCTCATTAGGAAGCACAAATATACTGGTACCATTGGCACGGCTAGTTAGCCTAAGCCCGCCGAATCTATAATCCGACAAGCGACTGGCCGTGTATGTGCCTGCGGGGAGGGTCTTTCCACTGACCACAAATTCGAAGGGCAGAGTTACGACAATCCGGGACCCACTCTCCGCTTTGGCGGTCACACCCAGCCCTAGCAGGAATGCGACTGCGACTAAACTCCTTGCATACTTCTTCATAACTTCTCCTCTTAAGGTCTAAGTTCTAGTACTGTGCCACGCTCATTGGACGCAATACAGACTCGTAAGTTACATCCAGCACTTACGAGAACTAAGCACGTCTAATAGAATCGCCGGTCATCAGCGGACCGCGTTACCAACACGATGCTACGGGACGTGCTTGAATCCGTGGCAAATTTAGACATACACGCCATATAGTTTGCCGGCTCGCGAAGCGCCTCGTACAGATCGATCGTCTCTTGTAACTATCCCCGTCTAAGCCCCTCTAACGCTAACTATTCCCGTCTAAGCCCCTCTAACGCCGAGAACACTATTGATGGTTTCAATGATCATAGAGTGCACACATGTTTGGGACTGCATCTCCGGGTATCTGGACAATTCTTTGTCGTCCGAAACGAGGAAGCTGGTGCAGCGGCACCTGGAAAATTGCGAGATCTGCTCTGTCATTCTTGACTCTACGCGCAACATCCTCGTCCTTACCGCGGATAGCCGCGTGTTCGACCTTCCCATCGGTTTCAGCGATCGTCTTCGCGCAAGATTGGCCCGGGAGATCGTCGGGGTCTCACGCGGGCTGCGTGGCGATCCAGCGGATTAGGCAGCGCCGTTCTGACGTTCTGACGAGGTGATGGTCTCAGCGACCAATCTATGGCAAGCGATGGCCTGTAACTTTTGCCACGCTGTCTTGTCTCATCAGGAGCCGGGTTTCGCTCGAGGCGGTCTTTATGTTCGGCATCCGTCTGATACGCAACTGCTTCTGACAGCTCCTGCTAGCTACTGTCGGCATGCACAGGCCCTGAGCGGCCGGACGATTGCCAACGATCCTGGACGCCGCGGAGAAATGCAATGGAAAGCAAAGGCTGTATTCAAGATTGTTTGCTGGTTCGCGAGGCACAAGGTGGCAACCAAGCCGCTTTTGAGCAGTTGGTACGCACCCACGATCAAACCGTTCTAGGACTTGCGTTGCGGATCACTGGGTCGGGGAGCGATGCTCAGGACATCCATCAAGAAGCATTTCTGAAAGCTCACAAGAACCTCGCTGGCTTCCGCTTCGAGTGCGCCTTCTCGACTTGGATCTACCGCATTGTCACCAACCTCTGCTTGGACCACCTGCGGAGGAATCGAAACTGTAGAGACAATCCCGCGATAGCGGTGAGCGACGGCGACTTGCTAAACCAAGTCTCGGATGACAGACCAGAGGAGAATCCAGAGCGAGAGCTGTTGCGCCGAGAATTAAGTGCACACATCATACGGGCTCTGAAAAGACTGACACCACGCGAGCGCATCGTGTTTGAATTGAAGCATTTTCAGGGGCTGAAGGTGCGAACGATTGGCGAGATTCTCAATAGCTCGGAAGAGGCGGTTAAGAACAGTTTGTTCCGAGCCACGCAAAAACTACGTTTCTACTTGGCTATGTATACGAATGGCAACAACTTTTCGATAAAGCAGCGCCGTGTTAACGGTGTGAATCAAGCCGCGATCCTGCAGCAAGAGAAAAAACTTGCCACCACCTCCACGCCAACCTTGAACTCGTCAATTACCGAACTGCGGCCCGCCACAGTGAATCGGATTGTGCTCCGGGAGACCTTGCAGCGGCTTTTCTCTTCGCAAGGATGTGAGGTCGATGTCGTCCCAGATGGGGCAGGTCTGGAGATGCTTAGCCAACGGCCGTCCTCCGCAGTGATCCTCGGGCTACAGCACACCGAGACTGCCAGGATGTGATCTTTGCAAGGGAATTGCTAATTTGATTCGTGTAAGTCGATGAGGTCGGCTGTTTGTGAGGTGCGAGATGCGGTTCGTGTCCACTGCTGTAGTCATATCCACCCTGTCGTTGGCTTGCGCCTACGCTCCCGCCTCGCCCACGGACAGTCCAACTGCTCTCGTCGCGCTTCAGGCCAAGGCGGATCAAGCTCAGCCCAGAGACAGATGCTTTCTCTATGCCGAGCTTGTTAGCCAGATGACGGACCTGGCCGGTCGACAGTTCAATTCTGGTGATTCCGAGCGGGCTTCGGCGACCCTCAAACTGGTGCAACAGTATGCAGAGAAGATCCATACCGGGGTTGCCGATGACAGCAAGAAACTAAAGAACGCGGAAGTGCTGATGGAGCGCACCTCCTTTCGCCTCAAAGATATCCTCAGCGCAGCATCGTATGAAGACCGGCAGGCTTTGGAGGTGACGCTGATGCAGCTGGATCAGGTTCAGGCGCAGCTCATGTTGCAGGTGTTTAAACAGTAGTCGCGCGCAGTACACGGCAATCGGCCGGGCTAAGTCGTCTTCAGCTGGCCCAGAACTTCCTCTGCCGAAGTACGGTCGCCGTGGCTGTGGCTGATCTTCTGAAACAGGATCTTGCCGTTCTTGTCGAGAATGAAGGTGGACGGATACGCGGTTTCGTGCGGTGCGTCCCAGCGTAGCCCGTAGAAGTTAGTCATTTTGTAATCAGGGTCGATCACCAGCTTTGTGTTCGGTGGCAGATCGGATTGCTTTGCGAGGAACTCCTTGGCATGCTGATCGAGATCGGCTGGCGGTTCGGGATAGACGAGAACAACAGTTACTTTCTTGGCTGCAAAGTCCGCGCTATGCTCTACAAGGTCATACATCTGCTTCACGCAGTACGGGCACTGATACCCGGGGGAAGCCTCGGAGCAGCACAAGCACGAGCGTACCTTTGACCGGCTCCTTTGCGAGGCTTATGGAGTCGCCGGTTGGCGTATCGAGCCTAAAGTCAGGTGCTTTGGATCCGGTCGCAGGCGTTTGAGCGCCAGCGGACCCCACCGCCAGGACGACACATGCAAGTGGGAGAAGGCTTCAAAGAGTGCGGAGCACTCCTGAACCATTGCTGCGGAGACCGACGATTCGGGAATCGATAGGCTTCCGCTCCGTTTTCAAGACTGTCATAAACGTGCTGCTCCTGTCCAAATTTATGACAACCAGGCCCATGCGGAAAGAACCGTGAGACAAGCGGCGGAGCGCCGTAACCTTTAAGACGGTTTTGGTGTCAGATACGCGCCTGCTCCTAGGGCCTCTCGAGAACTCTATCGAGAGCGGAGAGATTCCATGACATTCTTTCGTCGAAGCTGGTTCCTGTTCTTGTGGTCTGCTCTTCACGGAGTCGCTTTCGCACAACTGCATGAAGTGGGAGACGGCTCTGCCGGGCCAGTCAAAGCAGCGCATGTTACCGCCGAGTTGGCGGCAGGCGCTCCTGCGGCGTCGCCGGGAGATGCGAGGGATATTGCGCTTGTGCTGCATTTGGAGCCGGGATGGCATGTCTATTGGATCAATGCCGGTGACTCAGGAGAAGCACCAAACGTGGACTGGGTACTGCCCGCAGGCGTGATGGTCGGCAAAATGCAGTTTCCCACTCCGAAGCGGCTGCCGCTGGGGCCACTGATGGATTATGGCTACGAAGGGACTGTGGTTTTTCCGTTCAAGCTCAAGCTGAACAAGAACTTGCTCGTCTCGGATTCGGTGCAGGGAGTTAAGAGCGATCCTGTCACCCATCTAGGGGCCCACGTGCGTTGGCTGGTTTGCCGCGAGGTCTGCGTGCCCGGCAAGGCGTTCCTCGGGCTTAACCTGCCAAGAGGCGCAAGTCAAAACACACAAGCTTCTGCAAACCTCATTGCATCTGCAATCAACGCGGAACCGGTTGCCCTGCCCAACGGCGAATCGGTTCGGGTCTCCGGTACCAGAGATCATCTGGCATTGACGATTGACACGGGCGAACGCGAATCCGCGGCGGAGTTTTATCCGCTGGATGAAGATGCGCTGCGCGATGCCGCCGAGCAGAGAGTAGAGCCCAGTGCGAGGGGAGCACTACTCACAGTGGAGCGCGGCGGTATCTCGGAAACGTTGCCCGCGCGCTTGAAAGGGGTCGTAAAGTTGAGCGGTAACCGGGCCTACCTGGTCGACCTGCCGGTACAACCGGCGCCAGCGGCGGCGAGTGGTTCGGGCTCGTCAAGCCTGGGCTTCACCCTCGCCATCGTGCTCGCGCTGGCCGGAGGTTTGGTGCTGAACCTGATGCCGTGCGTTTTCCCCGTCTTGTTCCTGAAGGCGCTTTCCCTTGCAGGCGCGGCGGCCGAAGATCGCCGGACGCAGAGACTCCATGGCTTCTCTTATGTGGCTGGAATCCTGGTGTCGTTCTGGACTATCGTTGCGGTGCTACTGATTCTGCGCGCAGGAGGACGCCAGGCCGGATGGGGTTTTCAGCTTCAGTCGCCGGCCTTTGTGGTCCTGATGGCATCGCTGCTGTTCTTTATGGCGCTGTCGCTGGCGGGGCAGTTCGACCTCGGCCTAAGCCTCACGAGCAAGGGGGATGCGCTAACCCGCAAGCGCGGCTACACCGGCAGCTTCTTTACAGGTGTGCTCGCCACCGTGGTGGCAACCCCCTGCACAGCGCCCCTGATGGGAGCGGCGATCGGCTTCGCCCTGGCGCAGTCCGCAGTCGTGACCTTTGCGATCTTCACCGCGCTGGCTCTTGGACTGGCGCTGCCTTACCTGCTGCTGACCCTCAAGCCCGGCTGGGCGAAGCGGATGCCGCGTCCAGGCCGCTGGATGGAAACGCTGAAGCAGCTGACCGCTGTGCCCTTGTTCCTGACAGTCGTCTGGCTGGTGTGGGTCTATGGCCGCCTTTACAGTTCCGGTGCCGGGGAGGGCTCGGACCATATCGCGCGGCTGCTGGTCGGTCTGGTTCTGCTTGCGGTTGCGGGCGGGGTGCTCGCTAGCTGGCCTGCGCAGCGGCTGGGAACGATTGCATCCTTGGGGTTCGTTGCCGCTTCGCTGGGAGTCTCGCTCACAGTTCCTGGCGCAGACCGCCTGCAGTGGCAGGCCTTTTCGCCGGCAGCCGTCGAACAGGCGCAGGCCCAGGGCCATCCTGTCTTCGTCGACTTCACGGCGGCATGGTGCCTTTCCTGCCAAGTGAATGAGCGGTCCGTGCTTCACGATGCTGCTGTGGAGCGCGAACTCGACGCCAGGCACTATGTCTTGTTGCGCGCCGACTGGACACGATATGACCCGGAGATTACGCGTCAGCTCGCCTCCGTGAGCCGTAGCGGCGTGCCCACCTACGTCATCTATCCGGCGCAGACTAGCGGCCGAGTCCAGGTTTTGCCCGAACTGCTGACGCGGTCTGCTGTACTCAGCGCTCTCGCTCAACCCCAAATATAGTTCGATCTCCGTCACGCAACCGTAATCCCACGTTCCTCTCAACCCTATTCCTGAGGAGTCACCATGAAGCTCCACCTTTCCGGTTCCACGCTCTTTGGATCGCTTGCATTCGCCGCGCTCGCGATCTCGTTCCCTGCTAGATTTATGGCGCAGTCACCCACAGCGCAAACCCCGGCCACGCGTCCTTCTGCGGTCCTGATCGAGCTCTTCACTTCGGAAGGCTGTTCAGACTGTCCGCCTGCCGATGAGCTGCTGCGGCAGGTGAGTGGACGCAAGACCGCCGACGGACAGTTGATCGTTGGCATTAGTGAGCACGTCAGTTACTGGAATGGCCTCGGATGGAGAGATCCGTTCTCCTCCGAACTGTTTACCGGACGCCAGAGCAACTATAGCAACCACTTCGGGCTGGACAGCGTTTACACCCCGCAGATGGTCGTCAATGGCCGCGAACAATTCGTCGGCAGCGATCGCCGCTCTCTTGAGGCTGCGCTGGCAACGGAATCGCAGCGCAAACAAATAGAGTTGCATATCAATTCGACCCAGGTCACGGAAGAGAGCATCACCTTCAGTTACTCTGCGTCGGACCTTCCGCCTACGAGCTCCCTCCAACTTATCGCCGTGCTGGTCGACGACATGGACCGGTCAAACGTGCTGCGTGGAGAAAACTCCGGACGCGAGTTAATTCATGTCGCGGTTGCGCGGGGCCTCGCTCCGCTTGGCGCACTGCACGAGACCGAACAGCGTTCCGTTACCTTGCCTTTGCCGCCGTCCTTTCGTTCCAACTCCGGTACTGGTCATCACCTTGTCTTGTTCGCGCAGCAAAGCGGAGCCGGCGAAGTGATGGGTATCGATACGAAGCCAATCTGATCGGTCACTGGAAGCTATTTCCTACCAGAATCGGCATTTCGATAGGATACCGCGACTTTCAATCGAAAGACGTCTGGCCCTCGACGCTCTGCGAGGAGCAGGGAGAGCTAGAGTGATCGCTGCGATGGAACCTGTGGATTGCAAATCCGCTCATGAAACGGAGATTATCAATGTTCAATCTAGAGAATCTAAATCGGTTGAAACGCCTGGACGAAAACGCCCAAGATGCCATGAAAGCCTTTTGGACCTTTGACAAAGCTGTTTTCAAGGCAGGCGCTCTCGACGTGCTGCAGAAACAGTTGATGGCCGTTGCTGTCGCCTTAACAACCCAGTGTCCTTACTGCATTGAAATCCACCTCAAAGGCGCGCGCGAGGCGGGAGCGACGGATCAGATGCTGGCCGAAGCAGCGACGGTTGCGGCAGCCATGCGCGCGGGCGCGGCGATCACTCACGCGACGCACCTGTTTAAGAGCTGACAAACGAAAGCTGCCAATAGAGCAATCTGCCAACTATGCCCCGCCTAATTCTCAGAACACACTGTGTGCGGGTTGCGCTGCTCGCGCCAACACGGCGCTGCCTAATGCACTGAATCGTCACGCAGTTCGAGTGAGTCACCGTCGATCTCCCGGGCCAGTCTTGCGTGAAGCCGGTCGCTGAAGCCGACGGGAAGCTCGAACACGCGGTCGTCCGCGATGAGAACGAGGATGTTGCGCGTTGAATCGAGAACGGCAGAACAGATCTCGCAATGTTCTAGGTGCCGCTGCACCAGCTCTCGTATTTCGGGAGACAAAGAATCGTCCAGATAGCCGGAGATGAGGTTCCAAACATGTTTGCACTCTATGATCACTGAAACCCCCTCCTCTTGGGATCTGTACTCTTTAGTTTAGGTACCAGCTGCTTCTGAAGCATTATGCGCGCGCGGTGTAGTCGAACCTTAACCGTCGCGGTGCTGATCGTGAGCGCAGCAGCTGTCTCCTCAATGCTTAGCTCTTCCACGTCGCGCAGCAGCAGGACCTCGCGATAAATGGGGGACAGGTTATGAATTGCCTCTTGCAGGATCTCGCGGACCTCCTTCCGCTCAAGTACCTCGGACGGGACCTCGCGCCACTCACGTAGCAGTGCCGGTGGAACGAGACCAGCTTCTTCGAGTATCTCATCGAATGAGACCATCCGCACCGCGCTCTGGCGTCGCAAGCGGCCTCGAGCCTCGTTCAAGGTGATGCTGATGAGCCACGTGCCGAACTTCGCCTGTCCGCGGAAGTGTCCGAGATTCCGGAACGCCTTAAGAAAAGTCTCCTGTGCGACGTCCTCCGCGTCGGATTCGTTCTTCATGAAAGACAGCGCCACACTGTAGACGCTGTGCTCGTATGGCCGGATTAAGTCGTGGTACAGCTCTGTATCGCCGTCCAGGATGGACGCAATCATCTGCGCCTCGTCCGGAACTGCGGGTCCCACCTTCATGAGAATGGGGCCTGTTCCTTCCAACGTGTGAGGATGACAGCATCGAGCGAAAACAAGCGGACGTCGAGGATCGGCACCATCAAAGCTGCGCACAAAAACTTGTAGGGATCAGCAACATAGAACTTTCCAGGATCGGACAAGATGGAAACGAGCGCGTCGTGTTCGGCAGTCCGATAGGCCACAAACATATTCCAGCTAGCAGAACGCCCGTCAGCCGGGACAGATCCAAGATCAGCAATAGGGCCGCCGAACAACTCGAGCCCTAGAGACGAAGTGGGCGTTGAAAAGCAGGAAGTGGAACGTTGAGACTCATGAAGAAATCTATGATCTTCGCTATGCTGTACATCCCGGCCCGACCCGTCTGCGCATATTGCCAGCCCCAGTAAAGCCGAGTCGCTACGGAGACGGCGACTGAAGATAAGAGACCTTCTCACTATGCCATGTAGATTTGCATTACTCGTTCTTTTGCCCTCTTGGCCTTTCCACACCAAATGTCAATGACTAGCTCCCTGGGAAGACAACCAGCCCTGCAAGAGTCATTCATGCCATTAGAGAAGTTACGGCGTGAATAGTTACAAGGCCCGGCACGATCGATCTCGGTCAAATGCTTCCCATCGCATGAAGGCGATAGGACTCCGACCCATGAATTAGTACACCTGTCATTCGATCCCGTTCCGGAGGTGCAGCGTAACCTGCGTGCAACACCCTCGATGAAACGATCTAATTAACCGACCAGACTGCTGCATACGATTTCCTTGTAACTTTTTCTCGCAATTCGACTCAAAGCTACAAACAGCGAAGTGGCGTATGCGGGTCGAGCATTCTTCTCTCTGCAGGCGGCAGCTGACCGGCGCCTGCAGACATACCGATCTGTCTTGTCGGAGATTGGCTGCTCAACACCGGAGGCTCTGCTCGGTGTCAAAGAGAGTGTTGGTTCAATCGCGGGGTTGTAAAAATAGGATTGCGTTCTAACTAGACCGCAAGTCGTGGGCCCTCCCTGGAAAATAGCAGGCCAGCTTAGGCGGCATGCAGGGAAGCGCTCCTTTTCAATATCAACTCGAATTCCAGGGAGAGCTTATGAAGTGCGTTCCCGCGGTTCCGGGTCCCTCTAGCTTCGCAAAGATGATCCCAACAAAGGCCTGTGTGCCAGCTCTGCTGGCCGTGTTGTTGGGTGCGATTCGACTTTATGCCGCGATCACCGGCTCCGTCTCCGGCATCGTGACCGACCCCTCAGGAGCGTTGGTTCCGGGCGTAACCGTCGTTGCCACGAGCGCATCGACGAATATACAACGCACCACTGTCACTGATTCAAAGGGTTTCTATAGTTTTCCAGCGCTCAACGTCGACGTGTACAACGTAACTGCCACCCAGGCTGGATTCCGAGACTATCAGCAAAGTGGCGTGAGAATTGACACCAATTCCGCGTTGACGATTGATATCAAGCTGCAGGTTGGGACCGTCAACAACACTGTTTCTGTGAAGAGCGAACAGTTACAAGTCGAAACCCAGAACACGCAATTGGGTGTCGTTATTGACGGCTCAAAGATTACCTCGGTCCCGCTGAACGGACGCTCCTATCTCGACTTGCTGGCGCTACAGCCCGGTGTCTCGCCGTACAACGACGATTCGACAACCACCGGCGTGGGCGCGAGCACTGTGTCCGGAGACCAGAAAAACCCTGGACTTCAATCCGTTAACGGCGGCACCCCGGAATCGAATGCCTTCTTGGTCAACGGCGCGGATGCGGAAGAAGGCGTTCACAATGGGGCAGCGCTGATTCCCAACCTTGACTCGATCGCACAGTTCCGCATCATCACAAATAACTTCAACGCCGAGTTTGGAAATTTCAGCGGCGGGCAGATCAACGTGGTCACTAAGTCAGGCTCCAACGCGTTCCATGGCGACTTATTTGAGTTCCTTCGCAACACAGACTTTGACGCGAAGAATTACTTCTCCTCGCAGCGCGGTGTTTTCCGCCAGAATCAATTTGGTGGAACGATCGGTGGTCCGATCAAGAAGGATAAAGTCTTTTTCTTTGGCGACTTTCAGGCGACCAAACAGACATTGGGCCAATCGCAATTTTTCCCTGTGCCCTCCCTCGCCGATCGGACCGGCAATGTGTCGGATCAAACAGCACTTCTTGAAAACACCGACCCTGCGAATGGAGGACAAGGAGTCGTCGGAGCAAATTGGGCAAGTCTTCTCTCGCAGAGTCTAGGATATCCTGTGGCTGCTGGAGAACCCTACTATACCGCTGGGTGTGCGAATACGGCGACTTGCGTCTTCCCGAACGGCGTGATTCCCGCATCTGCGATTTCCCCGGTTGCACTCAATACGTTAAAGTACATCCCCCAGCCGAACGTACCGGGACAAAACGCCTATCAAACGTCGGCGTTCAATCAAACCCTGTCAGACTACAAAGGGTCGGTGCGCGTCGATACCAATACGCGCTACGGAGCGCTGTTTGCCTACTACTTTATTGATAAATCCAACGTCGTCAACCCATACTATGCGGTTACAATCCCTGGCTTCGATGCGGCGAATGACGGCAGGACTCAACTGGCGAACGTGGGCGTGACCACCACCTTCAAGAACTCCGTGAACGACATTCGCCTCGTCTATCTTCGCAACGTAAACTTCACTGGTGTTCCGCAAGGAGGGTTGGGCCCCACCCTGAGCTCTCTGGGGTTCAATACACCCTGGGGGCCGACCGGCGGTATTGGGTCTGTGGATTCAGCCTTGGTCGGCGTGCCGAACTTCGACTTCAACAGCTACAGCTTCGGTTTGCCGCAAGACACGCTGCGTCAGTTCAACAACACGTTTCAAATCATCGACAACTTCACAAAGATCATCGGTACCCACAGTATCCAGTTTGGCGGCGATCTTCACTACGACCAGATCAACGAGCGTAATACTTACGCTCAGAACGGGCAGTTCTCATTCAATGGCCTCGAAACCGGCTTTGATTTTGCCGACTATCTCCTCGGAGCCCCTCAGAGCTTTATTCAGGCGAGCCTTCAGCTCCTCGATTCGCGCAGCAAGTATTACGGGTTTTATATACAGGATAGTTGGCGCGCCCGCCCGACTTTAACCATCAACTACGGCCTGCGTTGGGAAGTCAGCACGCCCTATTATGACACCCAGAACAAGCTGGAGACTCTGGTCCAGGGCGAGCAGTCGCAGGCCTTTCCGGGAGCACCCACCGGACTTCTCGTTCCTCTTGATCCGGGTATTCCCAGGACACTTGCTCCAGTCAGGTACAAAAACTTCGCGCCCAGACTCGGGATTGCCTATTCGCCCGCTGCCTCGGAGGGCTTTCTGGGCAAGCTGGTTGGCGGTGCCGGCAAGAGCAGCATCCGAGCCGGCTATGGCCTCTTCTACACCTCCATCATCGACGCCACCGGATTTGTGGAAGTAGGCGATGCTCCTTATGGCTTGTTCTATGCAAGCCCCGCACCCGTACTTCTTCAGTCGCCCTATGTCACCCGCTCTACTGGACAAGTGCAGCCGAATGCATTTCCTTTCGTCTTTCCGCCGACCAACGTATCTCCCAGGAATCCGGACACGTCGTTTAACTTCTCTCAGGTTGAACCGATCTCAGGTTCTGATTATCTCGATCCCAGGAGTGTCCTGCCGTATGTCCAGCAATTCGAGCTGTCGATTCAACGGCAGCTCGGCTCAGCGACTGTGCTGAGCGTGAGTTACGTTGGTGCAGTGGGCCGCAAGCTCTTGCAGGTTAAGGAGGCGAATCCTGGCGACCCCGCTTTGTGTCTATTTTTGAGTAATCCGTCGAATGTCGCGCCGGGCTCACCTACGTGCGGGCCCGGCCTGGAACAAGGTCAATACATAGAGGCCAACGGACAGGTCATTAACAGCACGCGTACCAGGTTTGGCTCTAACTTCGGCGCAAACTCCTTTATAACGTAGGCTGGATTCTCCAACTACAACTCCTTGCAGGCCAGCCTGCAGCACGATGAAAAGTACGCCAACTTCCTGATCGCATACACTTACTCGAAGTCAATCGACAATGGCTCGAGCACCTTCGATGCCACCAATGTCTTCAACCCCGCGCTCAGCCGAGCTCTGTCCACCTTCGATGTCCCGAACAATCTGGCAGTGAGTTATACCGTACAGTTGCCATTCAATGACTTTGTCGGCAGGGGTGCAGTAGCAAGCCGGTTTACAGCAGGTTGGGCGGTCTCAGGGGTCACCAGCATCGCGACCGGTGAACCAGTTCAGATTCAAGAAACCGACGATCGCTCGCTGATCGGAGCTGGCGCCAATTTTGACGTACCGAATGCCGCTAACAACGGCAGCCCAATCTATGTGAACCGCAATCCACGCAACCGGCAAGGTCTGCCTTACTTCAACCCCAGCTATTTCGTTCCGGAAACCCTTGGTCAGGTCGGCGATATCCAGCGGAGGTTCTTCCACGGACCCGGTCTTGATAATTACAACATGGCTTTACTCAAGGATACGGAGATTGCGGGAGAGAAGAAACTTCAATTCCGTGCCGAGGCCTTCAACGTGTTCAATCACGCTCAATTTAACAACCCAGGCAATTCCAACAGCCCGGGCGGGGGAAACTTCAACAACCAAGTGCAGGGAGGCTTTGGCTATGTAACATCCGCCCGGGACCCGCGCATCCTGCAGCTTGCCTTGAAGTTTTTGTTTTAAAAGCGCATTTCCGCGGGACAGGAGCCGGCGCGAGACGGGACGACAAAAAGAAACGGAGCCCGTTTTTCAGGCTCCGTTGAAATTGCTGCTGAATGTTAGGCTGCTGTGGTCTTCTTTGCCACCTTTCCTTCCGGTTTTGCGGTAGTCTTCTTCGCGGCCTTGGCCTTTTCCCTCTCGGCAAACTCCTTGCTCAATGCCGCGCTGATCACGTCCACGCTGATGTCGTACTCTTTGGCGGCTTCAGCGAGAACCTTGCTGGCCGCTTGTTCCGAATCGGTCTTGCCGACCACGAACGCAACGGCTTCGGCCTCGGTTTCGCGTACTGTTTTGGTGGTGGTGGTGCGACGCTCGGCCCGGTGCAACATCTCGTGCGCCAGTTCATGCACAAGGGTTGAGAACTCCTCGGCGGAAGACTGGCCCGGCAGCAAAGCGATCTTTCCGCCGTAGCTCATCCCAAGAGCCGGGGCGATACTTTCTTTGAACTCCAGCTCGATGCCCTGCCCGATCACGAAATCCACAAGGCGGTCGCGGTACTCCCCAGCGTTGCCGGAGACGCGCTCGGAGAATTCCGGAAGCTCCTTGCCTTCGGTCTGGCTTACATCTTATGTCGTGATTTGCGCCCGGCCCGGGTCCGCCACGTGAACCGCGCGGCTCCGGCGTACGGCGCCACGGCAGCTCATGGACACTGGAACTGCTATGGCGATTTTTACTGCAAAGAGAGTTTCTGACGCGAACGCCGTCCGGTTTTGCGTTTCTGATAGTGACGGAAGATCGATTCCGTCATGCGACGATTTCCTTCTTTACCTGAGGCTACGCGATTGTTCAGTTTACACGCAGCGAGCCTATGCCATTGGCCTTGCCCATTTCTTGTCCTGGCTGCACGACGCGGGCGAGAGCCCGGAATGCACAAGCCGCCAGCTCATTACCCGTTACATCGCAGGGTTCAGTCAGGGCGAGTTGCAAGGCGCGATTGGATCGCGGTCTTCAGATAAGGTACGAGGCCCACGTACGATTAATCACCGGCTCAGCGTGTTGGCTTCGTTCTTTGATTTTCACATTCGCCGTGACACTGAAGATGGCAACGGACTATGGTGCGGTCGTGTAAACCCTGCGTCGGGGAAGCTGCTCGATCAGGAACTGCGTCATGGAATGGTGGGTCGTGACTTGCCACCGCGGCCCCGGCAGCGTGACGGTTTTCGCCGCAGAGTTCCCTATGAAGTCCCGAAGCGTCTGGAGCCAACAGACATACAGACGCTCATTGACGCTGCTTCGTCCCTTCGAGACAAGGCGATCCTTACACTGCTCTGCCGCACCGGGCAAAGGGTCGGAGATTGGAGTGCCAGCGCAGGTCGGCATGGCATTCTCGCCATGTCTCTTTCCGATGTTGATCGCAAGCGTCGGCTCGTTGTGGTTCGCCTGAAGGGAGCGCGGGATGAGCATCGTGTTCCGGTTACAGATGATTTCTGGCCTGTATACGAGAGCTACCTGAAGGACGAGCGTCGAGCATTTCCCAGCGGACAGTCGCTCTGGGTGGCTTTACGCAAGGGCCACGGTAAGCCGCTCACCTATGCGTCGTTTGAGTCCTCGCTTCGATATATCAGCCGCAAGGCCGGTGTGCCAGTACATCCTCATCTATTCCGGCACACGTTGGCGCAAGGCGTCCTCGATTTGACTGGGAACCTCAAGATCGCACAGGAGCTTCTCGGCCATGCGCATATATCAACTACCGGCGATCTCTACACGCGAGTCGATGCTCCGTCACTTGTAAAAGCGGTATCAGCGGTGAAGGGCATTTCTGATATCAACACCGGCCCGTCATCATCGCCGACGCAGGCAGCACGATATGCGTTTCCTTACGACGCAGACACGATTGCGGAGTTGGAACATTCCATAACCAGGCCGGCGTTACCCACACCTTCCCCCGCGAGGAGACCGCGTAAATGAATACTGGAGAGCACTGTCCAAGAGGGTTGATCTGCCTTGGCTGCACGCACGCGCAACCGAAGAAGAGTGCAGTTCCAGTTTTTAGGCGTATGTTCGCCAGCCATCAGCAGAGTCTCGAGGCTGCCAGGATTCACAACGAACCTGCTGGCCAGATTGCCGCCCGCGAGTTGGAACTGGTTCGGATTAAGGGCGCCTTGCAGAGAGCAGAGGAACTGAGCGATGATGTTGCATCTGTCATCGAGCAGCACGTTTGAGGCTTACATACGCATTCCATAAACGTGTCTTCTAGCTGAGAGCACGACGCTCCATCCTTTGAAAACCCAGTCCTTCGCAAGCCAAGTCACCCGAAGTCACCTTGCACCGATTCTGAGGACAACGAACATCGAACGCTACCGGCCATCAGAGATGTAGGAGGACGGAATGCAACTCTACAAGAGGCTTCGACGCGAATACGAACAAGGGCTCGGAACCATCAGTGGGGTCGCCCAAAAATACAATGTCCATCGGCGTACTGTTCGGGCGGCCCTCAAGAACGCTGTGCCGTTGAAGCGAAAAGTGACGCCTAGAGAGCGGCCGAAAATGGCGCGGGCCATACCGGTCATCGACGCTATCCTGAATAGCGACTTAAAAGCGCAGTTCAACCAGCGACATACGGCGCATCAGATCTGGGAGCAGCTGCAAATCGAGATACCGGGATGCGATGTTGGGGAATCGACTGTGCGGACGTATGTGCGGGTCCGAAAGGCTGAACTGGATGGAGCTGGGCAGGCGTCTCCTCAGACCCCATTAGCTTGGATGATGAAGATGCTGCATAGTGACGTCCTTCTGCCGGTCATTGAAAAAGAGTTTCCAAGCGGCACAGTGTCAAGCCTCGTGGGGTTAATGAAAAGCGGCCGATTGCGGGAGCGCAAGAAGGCCCTAGCTGTTCTCGGCCGCCTTAATGGAATCCATGCAGCCGTCATCGCTAGATGTCTTCAGATGTTGCGCAGAACCGTCCGCGGCTACTTCAGCCGCTTTGCAGACGGCGGCATCAATGCACTGTTACCGACGAAGACGGCCAAGCCAAAAGACGAGCCAGAACATGCGCAGTTCCTATTTTCGCTGCTTCACTCGCCGCCATCCTGCCACGAGATTAATCGAACCTCTTGGAGGATGGATGATCTTCACCGAATCATGGCTGAGAGTGGTCATCGCATGTCGAAAAAGCGCATACGTACATTCATCAAGACGGCCGGATTCAAATGGCGGAAGGCCAAAGTCGTACTCACCAGCAACGATCCCGATTACCAGACGAAAGTGGATGCCATCAAGCAAATCCTTTCGGGCCTGAGAGAGGATGAGGCATTCTTTTCCATCGATGAATACGGCCCGTTTGCGATTAAGCGAAAGGGCGGGACCAAGCGTGTTGGTCCCGGCGAGACTCATCTGATCCCGCAATATCAAAAGTCGAAAGGCTGGCTGATATTAACCGCTGCGCTCGAACTATCCCGAAACCAAATAAGCCACTTCTACTCTTTGAAGAAGAATACAGAGGAGATGATCAAGATCGCGGATCTAGTGCGCGCCGAATACTGCACTTGCCGGACGATTTATCTGTCATGGGATGCCGCATCATGGCACATATCGAAGAAGCTGTCCTCGCATCTGAGTGAGATTAATCACCAGGCAGTCCGAAACGGTTTCCCTATAGTGAAGACGGCGCCACTGCCGGCTTGTGCGCAGTTCCTCAATGTAATCGAATCAGTCTTCAGTGGGATGGCTAAAGCAATCATTCACAATAGCGATTACCCTTCCGTAGAAGCTGCAAAAAATGCGATCAATCGATACTTCAAGGAGCGAAACGATTTCTTTCTGCGGAACCCGAAGCGCGCCGGACGAAAGATCTGGGGACAGGAGCGGGTGCCAAGTGAGTTCTCAGAAGCAAATAACTGTAAAGATCCGGTGTATTGTCGATTCCCTGAACGCAGAAGCTGATTCAGAGACTCGACAGCGTCCCAGGGATCCTCACGCCGGCGCCACTTCGGCGCTCATGCTGCATCTCTCCGTTGCCTGTCCACCAATCAGGCTAAACAAAACCGCTGATGCAATGTATGCGACACTATTCGTTGGGAAGCCGGCCGTCAATCGACCGGATAAAACGCCGGATTCTGCCAAACTACTTGGTTTGACTGAGCTGCCGTGGCGCCGTACGCCGGAGTTGCGCGGTTCACGTGGCGGACCCGGGCCGGGCGCAAATCACGAGATAATCGAAGACATAAGCGGCGCGAAAACCAACCAAAACGGCTTGGTTCTGAGTGCGGATGTCCTTTTCGACCTCTTCATCCCTCTTCCGGCGTACTCCGATCACGGGAGCCAGAATGCGGATGCCGTGCTCTCCTTTCTTGACCTTGCGGCCAAGCTGGTTCCACGCATAGAGGCCAGCAACGCGGGTTGCGTCCGGCTTCTGGGAACTACGAGCCTGAGTCTTGCATGCATTTGTCACCTCCAGCGACTGCGATCAGTCGCGGTAAGCGCAAACCTAGCGGGGACACAACAGGTTGTCCAATAACTCTTCGAAGGTTGGTTATTCCGAAAAGTTATGACAGAGGAAGTTTTGCGGAAATCTGACGGTCACACTCGTTGTCGAGGCCGACATGAAACTCGATCAGGAACTCGTTAGACAAGCCAAGTTCATGGCCGCTTTAGGATTAGGAATTGGCCCTCTCGCGGGTCTGGTCTTCTGAAGATCTATACTCTGCAGGTTGCTGACTCCGAATAGAGTCGTCTTTCGTGGTCAGTTAAGGGCCGGTTGAGCACAAGAATGAGAGTCGCAACCCTTCAGGCCGATCAAAATGATCGGCCAATAGATCGGCCATACCCATCCCAATTATCTAGAAAGTGTTTTAGAATGAACAAGTAATACCAATTTAAGATCGGCCATTTTCACCTAACGGCCGGAGAAAACCATGCCTGCTGTAGAGAGTGTAGATCGGATTGAACCCGCGCTGATCGAAGATGCCCCTGTGGCAATCACCAATGTGGTGGCAGAACTCGCCGCCAAGGCTGCCACGCTGGGCTCGGTTCTCAATCCGCGGACAGCGTCGAATCTGGCTGACCTCGTCCGCATCATGAACACCTATTACAGCAACCTCATCGAGGGACACAATACACGACCACGCGATATTGAACGAGCTCTGGCCGGGAAACTGGACAAAGACGAAGGACGGCGTAATCTCCAACTTGAGGCCAGAGCGCACGTGCGCGTACAGTCCGACATCGATCGGATGTTTGCAGAAGGTCAGCTGCCTGATCCGACATCATCCGATTTCATTCTTCATCTGCACCGCGAATTCTACCTAGATGCACCGGAGTCAATGTTGCGGATAAAAGGCGTCGGCCGTGATTTCATGATGGAACCAGGCGCGTGGCGGTCGAATCCGGAGCATGACGTTGCGGTAGGACACCACCTGCCACCATCGAGTGAACGTGTTCCTGATTTCATGCAATACTTCGAACTCCGCTATCGCCAGGAAGGCCTTGGCAAAGGGGCACGTATCCTTGCGCTCCCTGCTGCACATCATCGTTTGAATTACATCCATCCATTTCCAGATGGAAATGGTCGCGTCAGCAGACTTATGAGTCACGCTATGGCCCATACCGCCGGGATCGGAGCTCATGGGCTATGGTCCGTTTCGCGTGGACTCGCTCGCGGACTTGAGAGTCGTGGCGAATACAAGCGAATGATGGACTATGCGGACACACCGCGCCAGAACGATCTCGACGGCCGAGGGAATCTCTCCCTACGGTCTCTGAGGGAATTTACTCTGTGGTTTTTGCGAGTCTGTCTTGATCAGGTCAATTTTATGTCTGGCTTGTTCGAGATCAATGCGCTGGCAAAGCGATTCAATAGCTATGTTGCGCAGAGAGAGATTCTCAAACCTGAGTCTTCGCGCCTGCTTGAGGAAGCTTTGGTGAGAGGACAGTTCGAGCGAGGTGAAATCTCGCGCATCACGGGCTTGCCCGAACGCACAGCGCGCCGCGTCTTGAACGATGTCATGCAAGAAGGATTGCTCGCATCCACAACTCCTAAGGGACCGGTCTCGCTCCGCTTCCCAAGTGATGCGTTGGAGACTCTTTTTCCCCGTTTGTATGTCCAAGCGTAGCTTCACGGCAACCGTTAAAAAGTGAGAAAAGCCAACCCATTTTCAACCCATCGAGAGACTTCCTTTGTGTGTTTTACTGGGCTTTTTAGCATGGGCTAGTTCCCGCAAGTAACTGAACATAAACAACATTTAGCGCCTGCAAAACCAGTATTCGAGGGTTCAATTCCCTCCCGGTGCTCCAATCAATTACTTACACGGAATCGCTCAACTCAGTATCGGAATGGCCGCGGAGCAGCAACGAGCTGAGCACAGATTGAAACGGCTTGCCCCGAGCGCATCGAGCGATACATTGCGTTCGGGTCGCAAGATAGCGGACTACTGGAGCCCGTTCCACACCATCCGGTGGAAAAGTTCGTCCATCTCGCCTGCTGGTTCCTTCGCGCCACGGTCTAGCCACCATCGCAGCAGCGACAGCAGGCTCCCGGCCAATGCAACGGCGCGAGCAGCCAATTCACCTTGCGGAAACTTCGGAAGACGATTTGATTCTCTGAGGCGATGCTCGATGCCGCGCGCAAAGTAGCCTTGCGCAAGATCGAAGAAATCGTTGAGACGGCCTTCGTCGGCAAGGATGCGATAAAGCTTCCTTTGGTTCTCGATGTGCGCAAACATCTCCGCCACGGGGACAACCCGATGCGACACTTCTTTGCGAACGCTGAGCGCCGTGCTCATCGTCTCCAGGAACTTTTCCAGCTGGCTGAGGAGCAGGTCGTTCTTGTCGCGGAAGTGAAGATAAAAGGTAGAGCGGCCGACCGAGGTGCGATCCAGCACATCCTGCACCGTCACGTCTTCGATCGGCTTCTCGTGGATCAAAGCCACGAATGCACTGCCGAGCCGGTCGCGCGTGTGCCGGGCGCGCTCATCGGGTTTGCGCCGCTTTTTGTTCGGTTGTGCCCCTCGCCCGGCATGTTGCTGCGAATTGGAGCGCTCACTCCTGGACATCGACCGCCTCTTTGTTCAACAACTCCGAACTCGCCCTCGACTTGGCGCCGACTGACGGCTACAGTGCGAATCATAGGACAAACAGCTGCGCACAGCAGCACGGTTTCTCAAATCAGCACAGGAGACGCAAAGGAGAAGGACGATGAATCGCTTCCATTCACTTGCAATCGGGACCATCTTGATCTTCGCACTGACTGCGCCCGCGCAACAAGCCGCTACCGCGCCTGGCGCTGCTGACAAAAACGAACACGCCCAGCCCGACACGCAAGATGGCGTGCCCACCGTCGAGGAACAGCTGAAAGTCCTGACCATCAAGCTTGATCTCACCGCCGATCAGCAGGCCAGGATCAGACCGATACTCCAGGAATTGCATGATGCCACGCTGAAGATCGTGCAGGACCAAAGCTTGTCACACGAGGAGCGCCTGGCTAGGGTGAGGCCACAGCGCTACAAGGCACACGACCAAATCCGCGAAATCCTCAACGATGACCAGAATAAAAAGCTCGATCAGTACATGCAGGGACCGCACCCTGAGATGCATGGCAATCTAACAGGGGCGACATCATCCCCGCAACCACCGCAGAATTAAAGGGATCGCCGACCCATGGAAACACCCAGCTCGGGTGCGAGATTGATTGTGGTGTGTGGCCTGCCGGGTTCGGGGATGGGCGAACGCATTCCAAGCACCGACCGCCGAGGAACAAACACTATTCGATAGAGATGTCACGTTGGAAGCGCGAACCGCTCTCAACGAATGACAAATCGCCATAAGCGGCCAATCGCTTCCCATTCTGAACGTGTGTTCGTGAGGGCCAAACTTCTGGACCCGCTTGCCCCGAAGCCGCACCAATCCTGCGCTCGCACCAATGAGCCTTGCTGAACTGGAACATGTTCTAGCTCGCGGGCTTGAAGGTAAGAAAATCCGGCTGAAGAATAATAAACTACGTCTCTCAGCCGCGCTGCATCGAGCGATTCACAATTCCATTAGTCAAAACGGATTGGCCGGTTATCTTCGCCGAGTCGCTCACAAGCGAACTTGTCCGGAAAGCGGGTATTCGGTAACTTGCTGAAGTCGTAGATCGATCCAACGGCTCGATCAGCGCATTGACCTGTTCGCCACAGTTGAGGTCTTGCCCCACCTAGCAAATTCCTCTATGCAAGCCGATTCTGCGGGAAAATCATTGATGGGCGTGCACGTTTACCGGCCACAACGACTCGTTCCTAAGGAGAACGCATGGCCTTGTGCAGCAACTCTGATAACCGGCGACAATTGGGAGAGGAAAGTAATCCGTGACAAAACCGACGATACTTGTGGCAACGTGGGGCGACGGGTTGTTCGCAGTCACCGGCGATGGGCGTAGGCAAGAGATTGCGGGCCTGTCCGTCAGAGGGCTCGCACCGGATGGACGCGGCGGTGCGCTCTCCATTGTCGGCGGCAATTCGCTGCGCAGGCGTGCACCATGCGGCGAATGGGCGACCGTCGCTACGAGCGAGTTCGAGCTTTCGTGCTGTATGGCTGTTCGAGACACCATCTACGTTGGAACGGACGATGCGCGCATGCTACGGCTGAGCGACGGGGGCGGTGTGCTCGAACCTATTGACGGATTCGACAACGTTGCGGGGCGGGATGCCTGGTTTGCTGGTTCGGCAATTGTGAATGGGAAGCGTGTTGGGCCACCGCTAGGTATTCGCTCGGTCGCGGCTAACTCGAACGGGAGCATACTGTTCGCCAACGTTCACGTGGGAGGCATTCCGCGTTCCATAGATGGCGGAAGAAGCTGGCAGCCCACCATCGATATCAACAGCGATGTTCACGAAGTGTGCGCGCACAATGCATACCCGGAGATTGTCGTCGCGGCCGCCGCTGTTGGCCTTTGCATCAGCCGGGATTCCGGGGCAACGTGGACTATAGAACGGGAGGGGCTCCACGCGCCACACTGCTACGCAGTAGCGATTTTGGGCGACGACATTCTCTTCTCGGCGGCGACGGATCCTTTTGCGGTTGAGGGGCGAATCTATCAGAGGCCGGTCAGGCCGGATGGATCCCTGGTAGCCGTCGAAGGCGGGATGCCGGCGTGGACCGAGGGTATCGTTCACACAGGTTGCATCGCCGCAAACGGCTCGTCCATTGCGGTTGCTGACAGAGCTGGCAACTTGTACGGCTCGGATGACTTCGGGCGGACCTGGTCATGCAGGAGCACCCGACTGCCGACCCCGAGCGGCGTTCTCATCTGTTGAGGAGGCGAGTACTTGCCGCGTAGTCGACATGTCGGACAGTAGCCGGTTTTCGTCCAAGTGGATCGTTTCAATTAGAGCAAATCCTTTACATTGAAAATCAACCGGCGAGGCGGTTACATCGGTAAACACAAGCCGACTCAAGACTTATCCATTGTAGCCTGTAGTGTTAGGAGGGGCCAGATCCGTCCTGCGACGGGGCTGTCCATGCTCGCCACTTTGCGACGTTCAATCCCACCGCGGCCAACCAGAGGCTGCTCAAGCCTTCTCCGGGCAGACAGGGATAGAGAATGTAGGGATACAACCGTGCATCCAGCGAGGGCGCGAGAAAGCCCAGAAACCCATGCGTAAAGTAACAGATTCCAGAAAGTCCTAACAGAACTCCAAGGACGCGAGGGAGGAAATGTGAACGGAAAAACAGAAAACCGGTCGCAAGTTCATCGATCCCATAAAAGACCCATGAGAGAAGAAGGCCCGCCTGCTGCAACTGCGCCGCTGTGTTGGTCAAAGCATGCACTTGTTCGGGAGTGAAGGCGGCGATGGCGCTTCCGCCGATTGCGAGCTTCAACGGCAGGTACGCGCAGAGCAGGTCCACGGCTTCAATAGATATTCCGACGATTCCACAGCACAGCGATAAGGCTGCGACGAGAACATTCACCCGCTTGAACAGGATGAAGCCGATGATCTCGCCGAGTATACTCAGCAACAACTCGAAGATGTGGGACGAGAAACCCAGACGAAACAGTGTCTCGTGTGCTGCAATATTTTGGAGTGTTGCCGAGGGATTGCCGGTCACGATCAACGTGTTCTGGACGTATCCGATATCAAACGCACCGGTTAAGATCCCGAACAAGCCGAGGATGCCGAGAATCCTAGCCAGAAGACGAGGGGAAAAACCATCCGCATCGGCATTCAATATCATGAGGGCCCTACTTTTGTGAGATTTTTTGATATGCAAAGCCCGATACCGCTTTCAGATTACTACTGCTAAATGCGCTTCCCGAGTGATGCATTGGAGACTCTCTTTCCCCGTTTGTGTGTCCAGGCGTAGGTTCACGGCCAGAAAAACCCGAAAAAAGACCAACCCATTTTCAACCCATCGTTCAATTCCCGCCCGGTGCTCCACACAAGACCTTGATCGCCTTATTCCATCGCTTCGTAAGCCAGGGTCCAGAAGTCGTCGAATATCTTGGGCGGCTCGGGCGAATCCATCATGCGCTGGGTGAAAAGGATGCCGATCATTCCTTCCGCGGGATCGGTGTAGGCCGTGGTGCCGAAACCGCCAGCCCAACCGAACCTGCCTGGGGTGTGGAAGATCTGGTTGCGGCGGATGTCCGCGGCCATGCCTAGACCCCAACTGGAATGGGTGCCGAAGAAGATTTCAGAGCCTGCGCGTTGCTCAGGCAGAAGTTGATCTGAAATCATCAGCTCCACAGTGGCGCGAGAAAGAATCTGCTGCCGATCGTGCCGGCCTTTGTTCAGCATCATGCGGTTAAAGGCGAAACAGTCATCGATGGTCGAGACGAGGCCGCCTCCACCCGATTCAGAGGGCGGCTCAGACCGCCAGGCACTGTTGGCCGGGTCGTCAAAAAAATCCAGCTTGTTGGCCTGACGATTGAAGAAATAGAACCCAGGCAAGCGGTCGATTTTCTCGGGAGGCACGTAGAAGGCGGTGTCTTTCATGCCCAGCGGATCGAAAATGCGCTCGCGCATGAACGTGCCCAGCGATTGTCCTGACACGCGCGCGATCAAGGCCCCAAGCACATCGCCGCTCACGTGATACATCCACCGCTCGCCCGGTTGCGCCAACAACGGCAGCGAGCCAAGGTTGCGCAGCCATTCGGCCATGGCCGGCGCTTGTGAGGGCAGCATGGGGCCGTCGCCACCAATGCGATATTCGCGGATCAACTTCTGGATCGGATACGTGCCCGGCATGGCCATCACACTGCCGAAGCCCATGCGGTAGGTCAACAGATCGCGAACGGTGATCGGGCGCAACGCGGGTGGTGAGTAGGCCGGGAATCTCACCGCCGGCCCCTCTCAGAACCGTGCGTGAGACTCTCACCTCACACGGCTCCCATCAGACAAACCAGCCGCTCTGCAGCCGCTGGTTGCTCATATCGCTCGACGTCATCCTGTTGCCAGTTGTTTCGAGCCTATGATTGTCTGACCCGGCCCCTTTGCTCCAGTCCCATTACAGGACCTTCTTCGCTCATACAGACCGGTCCGTCCCAGACCATCGCATCGGTACTCTCGCCTCGTGGTTTTCTGCCCTTGCGCTTCTCCCTTAGCATCGATGGTCTGGTTCCTGCAGTTCCACATAAAAGCCTGTATCGGACTCACGCCCCCTATACGCCGGCTGCCGCCCGCCCGGTCACCAGGCTTCTGGCGGGCTTGTCCCAGAGAACACGATCACCCCTGGTTTCGACAGCTCCTGATACGTTAACGACGCGTCATCGAAGGGTTTGCTTGCGCTCGTCTTTCCGACACTCACCTGCCCCGGATCATGCCCGGGACTTTTCACCCGACGCTCACCACCACGGCTCTTTACCGCAGCAGCTCGGGCTGGTTTGAGACCTGCTCCTGAAAGCCGATCCCGAGGGGCCTACCCTCATCTTCTACGCAGCTTTACAACACGGATTTCATTTCACCTTCTACTCCTTCCGTGCTTCTACAGCACACACCGTGTCATCGATTTCTGAGGAGATCGATTTGAGCACGCGACGATTTGCGAGTTCCGGCAGCCAGGGGTCGATCGAATCGTCGAGCCGTAACTTACAGTCCTCGATCAATATCATGGCCGCAACCGCAGTGATGAGCTTGGTGATCGAAGCAATGCGAAAGATCGTGTCCTGCTTCATTGGGGCGGGGTGGCCGAACGCCAGGATGCCGAGCGCTTCCACATGCACGTCGTCGTGATGACTGACAAGCGTAACCAGGCCGGGTAGATCCCCCCGTTCCACGTATTCGTTCAACACCTGATGCATTCGCTCCAGCCACGACTTCGAAAGACCTGCCATGCCCATGTTCAGCTCCTTTTGTACTGTATCTGGTTGAACTTCGTGGGGTCGTGTTTTGGGGCTCCCACCAGGCTCCCCCTCGCCGATTCATCCCGCATTCGATTGAGTGTGGGAAAATTTCAAAATTTATTGTCCATTTCCGTGCCCCTCAACGACTATCTCGTGTACGGGGCATGAATGCACCGTTGAGGAGAGAGCAATGAAATATCTGTGCATGGTGTTCTTCGACGAGAAAAATCTGGAGGCGCTGTCCGAGAGCGAGTTGCAAGCCCTGGATGACGAAAGCCTGGCCCATGATGAAACGCTTCGGAAGCATGGCCACCTGCTAGCAGCCCAGGCGCTCGAATCCGTTCAAGCCGCCACAACTGTGCGGGTTCGCAACGGAAAAGTGTCGGTCACCGACGGGCCGTTTGCCGAAACCAACGAACAGATCGGCGGATTCATCCTGATCGAGGCTCAGGATCTGAATGAGGCCATTCAGTTGGCTTCGAAAATTCCTGTTATACGACTCGGGGGTATCGAAGTTCGGCCCGTCAAGGAGTTAACGCCCAGTAAGCCAGGCAAATAGGGCCTAAAACGAGGAGATCGATGTGCCCCCTATGTACCTTAATCATCCTGGCGGTCGCGGGCGCCGCTTCGACCGGAGCGGCAGATACGTTCGTGGCTCGAAGTTTTGCGCGTATTGCCAGGCTATGGAAAACAACACCACCCGAATCAAAGGAGAGTATTCGTCATGATTGACCACTTGATGGACCGCCTCAAAGTCGTATCGCGAGCTGACTGGCTCAGTGCCCGCAAGGAATTGCTGGTCAAGGAAAAACAGTTAACGCGGCAACGCGATGAGATCGATCGCCAACGGCGCGAGTTGCCCTGGGTCAGAGTGGAGAAAGACTATGTCTTCGATGGTCCCAATGGCCAACAGACTCTGGCCGATCTTTTCGAGAGCCGGAGCCAGCTCATCGTGTCCCATTTCATGTTCGGTCCTGGCTGGAAGGAGGGTTGCGTGGGCTGTTCCTTCCGCTCTGACCACGTCCACGGCGCTTTGGTACACCTGGAGCACCACGACGTTTCGTTCGCAACCATCTCCCGCGCGCCGTTGGCCGAGATCGAGGCATTCAAGAAGCGCATGGGTTGGCGCTTCCGGTGGCTCTCGTCCTATGGCAGTGACTTTAACTACGACTATCATGTGTCATCCACGCAAGAGGAAATTGCCACGGGCAAGGTCTATTACAACTACGACACACGCGATTTCGTGATCGAGGAAATGTCTGGTCTCAGCGTGTTCTACAAGGACGAGGGCGGCGGGATATTTCACACCTATTCGACCCACGGGCGGGGAGACGAAATGGTAGACACCACCTATATGTATCTCGACCTGACGCCAAAGGGACGCAACGAGACCGGCCCCGGATATAACCTGGGCGACTGGGTGCGACATCATGACCGGTACGGGGCGGCCGGCTTCGTCGACGCAGGCGGGCGCTTTGTGGCCAGGCAGACACCGGAGTCTTCATGCGGATGCGAGCATGAGCCGGTATGACGACGTGGCGCCGGCAGGCGACCCAGGCGACGGGCGGGCGCGGGTGCGAGAGATCGTCGACGCTGTCTATCGCTCTGATTCGCGCCGAATCCTCGCTACCCTTATCCGTCTGCTGGGCGATTTTGAGCGAGCCGAAGAAGGCATGCACGACGCCTTCGCTGCGGCCGTAGAACAATGGCCGCAGGAGGGCGTGCCTGCCAACCCGCGGGCGTGGCTTGTTTCTGCGGGGAGATTCAAAGCCATCGACGGCATGCGGCGGCACGCCAGGTTCGATGCATCTTTGGCCGAGCTTGCGCTTCGGCTCCAAGCCATTGAGCCCGCGGAGTGGGAGGAGCAAAGTGTCGAAGACGATCGGTTGCGATTGATCTTTACCTGTTGTCATCCCGCTCTGCCGCCCGATGCCCGGGTTGCACTCACGCTGCGTGAAGTTTGCGGGCTGACCACGGAGGAGATCGCGCGCGCATTCCTCACCACCGCGCCCACGATTGCCAAGCGCATCGTACGCGCGAAAGCTAAGATACGCGATGCGCACATCCCCTACGAGGTGCCGTCACGCACTGATCTTCCGCAACGGCTGGATACCGTGCTGCAGGTTGTCTACCTGGTGTTCACGGAAGGGTATTCGGCATCCGCGGGCGAATCGCTGACAAGGCCCGGCCTCTCCAGCGAGGCCATACGTCTGGGGCGGCTGCTTCTCGACTTGTTGCCGGAGCCCGAGGTGCAGGGGCTTCTGGCGCTGATGCTATTGCACGAATCCCGGCGCGGCGCGCGGGAGTCGCCGGAAGGCGAGGTAATCCTGCTCGACGATCAGGACCGTTCGCTCTGGAACCGGGATCTGATCGAAGAGGGCATTCTGCTGGTGGAACGGGCGCTGGCGTCGCGCCGGTTCGGTGCCTACACGTTGCAGGCAGCGATCGCGGCGGTGCATGCCGAGGCGGCCACCGCGGCTGCAACGGACTGGGCGCAAATCGTCGGGTTGTACAACGCTCTTTTGGGCGCGAATCCGTCGCCGGTGGTAGAACTGAACCGGGCCGTAGCCATCGCAATGCGCGACACCCCGCAGGCAGGTCTCACGCTCATCGACGCAATCCTGAGGCGCGGCGAGCTCGGAGATTTTTTCCTTGCGCATTCGGCGCGGGCAGATTTGTGCCGGCGGCTAGGAAGAACCGCGGAAGCTCGCGTGTCTTATGAAAGGGCTCTCAGCCTTAAGCAGCCGGAGCCAGCACGGCGGTTTCTCATGAAAAGGTTGAACGAATTGTCGACTGAGGAGAGAACCGCAGATCCCTCCACTGCGCTACGCTCCGGTCGGGACGACAAAGGGTAGAGCGGCGATTCGCTCTGGATCAGTTGCTGATTGAGAGAACTGCAGATCCCTTCACTGCGCTCCCCGGATTTCCTGTAGAGCTTGGTGGCGTTGTCGCGCTTCATTCGCCTTTCTTTACGGAAAGGCGCACACGCGTTCCCGTCTAGTGCTGCGTGGCAGGAAATCCGGGTACGCTCCGGTCGGGATGACAAAGGGTAGAGCGGCGGCGCCAATGGGAAGCTGTCATTGGGATGGAAGGACTGCAGGTGAAGACGGCGCACGCTATCGTTTTCGCGGAAGTGACAGATCCAGATCGGCGCCCGTTAGCTGCTTGGTCAGCAGGATGATCTGACCCTGGTGCAACTGCAGGTGACCAATAATCCGGTAGATCGCTTCGAGGATGGTCATCGGCCCCGCGATCCCCGTGGGTTGCGGATTGATCGTTTCAAGCAAGCGCTCGGGCGGAAGCGATCCGATAACTTTCCGGCACTCGGCGAGGGTCGCGGCAAAACGGCCGCGAATTTCTCCGCATCGCTGAGACGGCGAGAGGGTGAATTCCGAATCACGTTGACGCACGTCGGGCTGGTCATCAATGCCGTGCAGGAACCATTGACGCAGATTGCCGTCAAGATGAAGCAGAAGGTTGGCAATGGAATTTTCGTGGTCGCCACCACGGCACCATATCTGGTCTTCTGAAAGCTTATCGATACATCGATTGATGTCGTCCTCGGAGAGCTGCATCCGCTTTACCGAGGCGGAAAGAAAGACTTCACTGATCTGATCGGGCATTAGGGGAACATCATAGACTTGAGCGGGCAAGCTCTTCAAGCGCCAAGGCAAGTTGGTGCACGCCACGCTTGATTTCCTGCGGATTCACTGCGGCGAAGCCCATCTGCAACCCCTGGCCCTGCATAGGAGCCCGGCTGTAAACGCGTAGCGGAATTACTTCCACCTTGCGCGCCGCAGCTGCCCGCCTCGCCGCCACACTATCAATTCCCTGCCCGGCTGCACCCGCAATGCATAATCTGAAAGCTGACGCGGTCTCTGCTTGCTCACGGCGAGCTTCCGGCCGGGTTCTGGCGCCACTTGCAGCAAGTGTTCCGGTAAGACACTACTTACATAAGTGCCTGATCCTCGGCTCCCATGCAGGTACCCTTCTGCCTTTAGCTCGTCGAACGCGCTGACTACGGTTCCGCGAGACAGCCCGTATTGTTGGGCCAGATCCCGCGTGGCGGGCAATCTTGATCCCGGTCGTAAACGGCCGGCCAAAATGTCTGTACGCAAAGCCACGTAAAGCCAGCGCAGGGCGGTCGTTCTGGGGTCGCGTGCCGGCAGTAGCAGGTTAAAAGCAGTGCGTTTGGCCATTGCAATAATAAAGTGGTACAGTCGATTTTGGTCAGAGTGGCCCTATGTGACAGTACCACTTGTTGCTAGGCTGGGGGCATGCAGAAACGATCCCTAAGTCTCAGCCCGGTCTTCGCTGCACATTGTGGCCTCACCAGCCTTGCGGCCACTCCCGCTCCCTCTTCACAGCTCGAGGCCCGCACCCGGATTGTGTTCTCACAGGCTTTACCCCAACTAGACCCGGCCCATCTGCAAGTAACGACGGTCGAAGTGACCTATCCGCCGGGCGGTTCGTCAGCACCCCACAGCCACCCCTGCCCTGTGATCGGCTACGTTCTGCACGGCGCGGTGCGGATGCAAGTGAAGGGTGGTGTGGAATCCGTATACCAGGCTGGAGAGAGCTTTTATGAAGCGCCCAATGGCGTGCATCTGGTTTCGGCGAACGCAAGCGGAAAAGAACCGGCCGTCTTCCTGGCGTACTTTATCTGCGATCATTCCGCTCCTCTCTCAAACAAAGTGCCAGGCGATCCATCGCCCGGACATGGGCAACCATGAATCCCGTCCGGTTAAGAAAGCTGGCGTTTCTCTATGCGCGGGTTACGCTTGGGATCGGATTCTTATCCGGGATCGCCGACCGATTCGGCCTGTGGCGAGGCCGCAACGCAGGTTATGGAAACTTTGACGGCTTCATTGCTTACACCGCGAAGGTGAACTCCTTCATGCCTGCATCTTCCATCCCATTGCTTGCGTGGGCTGCGACCGCTGCAGAGCTGGTCCTGGGCGTGTTGCTGCTGATTGGGATATGGCCGCGCTGGACGGCTTTTTCCAGTGCTGTTCTGCTTGTACTCTTTGGAACTGCTATGGCTATCTCCTTTGGCGCCAAGTCACCTCTAGACTATTCGGTTTTTTCTGCGTCTGCCGCAGCGATCCTGCTGGCACTGGGCGAACCGAGGCCACAACCTAACTGATCGGAGGCAATATGCATCGCAGACTTTTCACCATTGTGGCGGTTATCGCGATCCTGGGCGGTTGCAACGCCACAGCGTTCGCGACGAACCCGGATGACGATGGGCAACTGCTTAAAGTGCGTGAAACGGTCTGGCGATCCTGGTTCGCCAACGATGTAAGCACGCTCAGAGAACTCGTGCCACCAGGGACCATCGTCATCAGTGCCGGCGAACCGCAGTGGAAACACCAGGCGGAGGTGCTCCAATCCGCGGTGGAATTTCAAGCACAGGGCGGCAAGTTAGTCCGCCTCGAGTTTCCCCGAACAGAAATTCAGCGCTTTGGGGAGGTGGCGATTTTATATAGCGAGTACATCGTTGAAACGGAAATGAAGGGTAAGCATTCGGTGAGTTCCGGCCGCGCCACTGAAGTCTTCGTGCTGCATGATGGCCAGTGGACAAACCCCGGTTGGCACACGGATGCGGAGAAGTGAGACGGCCCTATTCCAATTCGTGGTCAATGGCATCCACCAAAGAATTAAAGTCGTACGAGCCGTCGTGCCTTTGGCCATTGATGAAGAAGGTCGGGGTTCCGTTGACGCCGCTGCGCACGCCGCTGCTGAAGTCGGCCTTCACGCGTGGCTCAAACTCCTTCGACTCCAGGGCTTGGACCAGCTTGGCGGGAACAAGACGCAGCTGCTCGGCCAGTTCTACCAGTAACTCCTCGTCCAGGCGGTCCTGATTTTCGTACAGCAGGTCATGCATTTCCCAGAATTTGCCATGAGCGCCGGCAAACTCTGCCGTCTCCGCAGCCGGCTCCGCATAGGGATGCATCTGGGTTAAGGGGAAGTTGCGGAAGACAAAGGACAAGCGTTTGCCGAAATGCTTCTGCACACGTTTGACAATGGGATAGGCTTGCCCGCATGAGGGGCATTGATAGTCCCCATATTCAACCAGGGTGCCGGGCGCATCTGGATCTCCCTGGCGATGATCTTTGGCGCTCACTGGGACGGAAAGTTTGGTCATTTCAGTTCTTCCAGTGCCTGGAGGATTCCGTCCGCGCCAGGGTTGACGAGAATGGGCGACAGGTAGCTCCAAGTGATGACCCCGTCTTTGTCGATGACGAAGAGTGCCCGCTCGCTGAAACCTGCCTCTTGATGGTAGGCGCCATAGGCCCGGGAAACCGCTCCTTTGGGCTCGAAGTCAGCTGCCAGGGGGAAATGGAGATTGTGATCCTTGGCATAGGCAGCATGGCACCAGGCTCCATCGACAGAAATGCCGACCAGCTGCGCTCCGTGCTTCTGAAATTCGGGCAGGACCTCGTTATAGAGCGCCATTTGATCGCCGCAAACCGGGCTCCAGTCCGCGGGATAAAAGGCCAGAATCACCGGCTTTCCGCGCAGCTCATTGAGGGAGAGCTTCTTGTCGGGGGCCACGGGCAGGTTGAAATCGGGAGCTACAGTTCCAGGAGTCAATATTGCAGACATTAAGAAATCCTCTTCTATGTGATGCCTAAGAGTAAATTAGGCCTCGTTTTGTTGGTTGAAGGCGCGATAATTTTGCCATGGGGCAAACCGCGTGACAATGACGCAGATTGAAAAAGGACAGGCGTTTCGTGCACTGCACCAACGCGACAAAGCTTTTATTATTCCCAATCCGTGGGACATTGGCAGTGCGCGGATATTGGCTCACCTCGGCTTTGAGGCGCTGGCCACCACCAGTGGCGGTTACGCTTGCTCGATGGGACGGCCCGACTATAGCATTGGCCGCGATGCGATGATCGCGCATGTTTCGGTGCTGGCATCCGCCACTGACTTGCCGCTCAGCGCCGATCTGGAGAATGGGTTTGGCGATGCCCCTGAGGCGGCCGCGGAAACCATCCGGCTTGCGGCAGCCGCGGGCGCTGTTGGCGGCTCCATCGAAGATTCCACCGGGCGGGCGGAGCGTCCGATCTATGAGCTGGCGCCAGCTGCGGAGCGGGTCCGCGCGGCCGCAGAGACTGCGCGTGCGCTGGGTTTTCCGTTCACGCTCACGGCGCGTGCGGAGAATTACCTGCACGGCCGCCGGGATCTTAAAGACACGATCCAGCGGCTCCAGGCTTACCAGGAAGCGGGGGCCGATGTTCTCTACGCGCCGGGGGTGACCAGCAAGGAGGAAATTGCCACTCTGGTCAGGTCTGTGGATCGACCGGTCAACGTGCTCATGGGGCTGGCGGGCGTTCCGCTAAGCCTGGCTGATCTCTCGGCGGTTGGCGTCAGGCGGGTCAGCGTTGGCAGCGGTCTTGCCCGGACTGCCTTCAGCTCCTTTTTACGCGCTGCGCGAGAAATGCGCGAACACGGCACGTTTACTTTCGCAGAAGACGCCGCCAGCAGTCGCGAGATCGTCGCTTTGTTCGACCTGCCTGGATAGGTGCGGCACGGACGCTCGCCGTCATGTCTGCTGCTCTCGGGGAGAATTGACGTCAAGGTTCGCGTATCCCACATCTCGCGAAAAACGAGCGAGATGTGGGCTTGAGCGAGAGACCGGAGCAGTTTGCCTGGTCATCGGCGTGTCCGGGGATGGAATTGGACGCCCGTCCACCAGGGCTAAAGCCCTGAATTTATACTGGAGCGTTCTCGCGGGTTTGAAAACCCGCTCCCCCGGACTGAAGTCCGGGGCTACACAGCCGATTGGCACGTATTGGCACGGATCAAACTGCAGCCTGCTACAAATATGGTGCTGAAAATGAGAGAAACTTCAGTGATGGGCTTCGCCCATCTTTTCCGGCCCACGTACGCTGAGGCGAGGGGCACCCGTCCATTCCGGTCATTCCAGTGTGGTCCTGCTATGACACGAGCTCTTTCAGCACTGCATGCTGGGCCGTTTTCAGCCGCCCTCGCATTGCCGGAACTCTCATCATTAAGTGAACCTTTCTTCGCTGCGCGGTCGTCTGATGGGGAGTAGCCGACTATTGGAGAGAAACTGTCATGAAGGCTGAACAGGCGCTGGTTACATCCGCAGTAAATGCATGGAAGGCCACCATCGAGAGAGCGGACAAGCTGTTTTCGCCGCTCAGCGACGAACAGCTGCAAAAGGAGGTGGCTCCAGGAAAGAATCGCCTGGTCTACCTGTGGGGACACCTGACCGCGGTCCACGACCGGATGCTGCCTCTGCTTTCCCTGAGCGAACGGCTGCACCCGGAATTCGATGAGCTCTTTCTTTCCAGTCCCGACAAAGCTGTGGCAAAGCTTCCAGCTACCACCGAGATTAAGAAGTCCTGGGATGAGGTCAACAGCAGACTGCTCACCGGTCTTGAAAGCTTCTCAGCCGATGAGTGGCTGCAGAAACACGCCTCCGTCTCAGAGGAAGACTTCGCCAAGGATCCGTCACGCAACCGGTTTGCCATTTTGCTGAGCCGAACCAGTCATATCGCGCTTTCATTTGGGACAGACTGCGTTGATCTCAAAATAAGACGACGAGCTCTAGGCGGCAGGTTTTAGTTTTAACTTGCTGAGCAGATCCTGAAAGCGGGCGTCGGCGCGGCATCCGTCGAAAAGAGGATCGACGCCCAGCAAATCCATTCCTTTGTCCCGGTTGAGATAGGCCCGGTTGAACCAGCGCATGGCGTCGTCGGGTCGGCGAAGTCCGCAGTACACTGCGGCGATGTCTACACCCGAGACGTAGCTATGCGTCGCTGCAACTTCCAACTGCCTCGCCATATCCAGTGCTTGCTCTGACGCTCCCGCGAGAGCAAGGGCATGGCCCTGCAACGCTTTCACATTCGGACCGCCTCCAAAAAGCGCCAATGCAATCCTGAACTCGGCCAACGCCTCCTCATAGCGGCCTTGTTGTTCGAAGATCTTTCCTTTCACCCGATGTGCTTCGGCGAAATAGGGGTCAAGTGCCAGAACTGCTTCCACTCGCGCCATGGCCTCGCGCGGCTTACGTGCCCAGTAGGCAGTCTCAGCGGCATCGGTGCTAATGCTGGTCGACAATGGATCCAGAGATCGAGCTCGCTGAATTTCCACTTCGGCCTCCTGCGTTCTTCCCAGCCGGGAAAGGTGCAGGCTGTACCAGTGGCGCGCGGTCGGATAAGAAGGATTCAACTCCAGGGCACGTCGATACTCAACCTCCGCTCCGGCCCAATCCCAATCCCGATCGGTTTTCACTGCGCCCAGGACGGTATGAGCCTCGGCCAAGCCACCCCCCAGCTGCAACGCACGCTCGGCCGCCTCTTGTGCTTTATCGAGTGCGCCGAGAGGGCGAGCGCCTCCGTAACTCCCAAGCAACACGTATGCGTCTCCCATAGCAGCATAGGCTTCCGCGTACCCAGGGTCGGCCTTGATCGCCTCCTGGTAGTCGGCAATCGATTGAGTAGTGCTGTCGAGGGTGCGCTTGTTCCACAGGAACCGGCCGCGCAGATAAAACTCGCGAGCCTTAACATTTACGGGACGCAGCTTAGAGGGAGATACGCCGTTACCGAGAGCCAGGGCAACCTCGCGCACAATATCATTGGTCACCGGCTCCTGCATGCTCAGCAAGTCGTCCCCGCTCTGCTCATAGACTTGCGCCCAGAGGTGGCGATCGTTTCTGGGGTCAATCAGGTTCGCAGTGATGCGCACCTGCTTCCCGTTATGCAGGAAAGATCCCTCCAGCACTGCGTCTACATCCAGCGCCCGGGCGATTTCGCCCATCGGTACCTGCGTTCCTTTGTAGCGCATCATGGAGCTGCGCGAGATGACGCGAAGAGATGTGCTGCCGGCAAGGTCGGTTATCAGCTGGTCGGTCATACCGTCCACGATGTAGTCCTGATTCGAGTTCTGGGCCAGGTTCACGAACGGTAGTACCGCCAGGGAGTGAAATGCGCCCGTGACGGCCACAGGCCGCGGTGCCGGGGACCAAATATGTACAAGATAGGAGACGGCGACAGCAGCAAGGAAAACGGCTACTAATACCAGGGCAAGCAGTCTTTGCGAAGTAGGCGGGGTGCGCGCACTCTCGTATCCTATGTTCTCCGCCGGAACGGAAGCCGGGGGCAAGGGCTCTGGCAGTGGATCAGCTGCTATCTTTCGAGCCGCCTCGCCCACGGCGCCGTTCGCCCCATTCTGGGCCGCCGTCGGCCAGTGGCTTTCTCCGCTTTCCTGGGCGCCAGGTGCGGGGGCGGCCGGGTCTGCGGCGACCTTGGCGATGAAGCGGTAACCCTGACCAACTACAGTCTGAATAAAGCGCGGGTCGCGGGGATCGTCACGCAGGATGTAGCGCAGCTTGTTAACTGCTGTGTTAACGCTGTGCTCGGTATCCTGGAAAGCATTCTCGCCCCAGAGCCGGCGGTTTATGACTTCCCGGCGGACAAGCTTGCCCTCACTTTGGAGCAGCAGGATGAGCAGCTCCATCGGTATGCGCTCGAGCTTGAGCGCATGGCCGGAGCGGCGTAGCTCGTAGCGCTCAATGTCTAAATCAAATTCCTCGAAATGGATTGGTCCGGGCACAAACCAGCTCTCTCGCTCGCGGCCATTCTACGCGGCCGCCCTTCTTCCCAGGTTAGAGCCCTGTTTCTACTTGGATCGGTGACCGCAAGTCTACTTACGAAATAGCCGACCCGCAACCGGAAACCGGTGGTATGTCTTAGAAGAAGAGAGCTTTACGGGGTTAGACAAACTTTATATCGGTTTTAGAAGCTGTCTATTGACCGAATTCCGTGGGGGGACGATGATTCCCCTCGATCCCGCAACGGTGTTCCCAATTTCTCGGATTTCCTGTTGGCCAAGTGGAATCAGCTTGCAGCTTTCGTTAAAGAGAGCAGCGCACTGTGGTCACTAGCAGGAGATTTGGTGTTGTCGCGGCGGTCTCTCTGGGCCTGAAATTTTCTGACTAACTTCGGCCGGCAGCCAGCGTGCGTGTCGACCTACCAATCCTCTATGGGAAACGCCCGCCTGGCTGGCGGAAGGAGCAAATGTTTATGAAAAAACCAATGAGTAAATCCGGATGGCTCACCGCCATCGCCTGGCCGGCGGCAACCGCACTGCTGGTGTCTGGAGCAGCTGCGCAGGGCCCAATGGGGGCGAAGATCACCGTGACCCCAGTCGCCGTCTACACCGGCAGCAGCCCCCTCCCAAAACCACAGAAGATTCTGATCTACGACTTTGCCGTGAATCCGGATGATGTCCAGGTAGACAAGGTACAAGCGCTTCGCCCCAGACACTTGCTTACTGGAGACAAGAGCCAGGACTCGGTCGCAGCGGACGCGGGCAAGAAGTACTATGCGGAATTGGTCAAGGCGCTGGAGAAGACCGGCATACCCGTGGAGCATGTAGCCATCGGGACCGCGCCCACCGACAACGCAGTGGTCATTCAAGGATCGTTTACATCGCTGAAAGAAGGCACCAAGGCAGAACGCGACTCCATTGGCATGGGCACTGGAAACGCAGACGTACAGACGAAAGTGGATGTGCATCTGAAGACGCCCTCAGACACAATCCTGCTTTCACAGTTTCAGACGGATACGCAAGCGGCCAAGAATGTCGGCTCGGCAGTCCCCGTGGCCGCCGGTATGAACCCCGCCGCAGTGGCTGCCAAGTCCACAATCGGGGACCGCAAGAAGACGCTGGACGCCTACGCTTCCAAGAGTGCGGATGCCGCGGCTAAGGAAATCTTCAAGTCTATGGCCGCACAGGGCTGGATCAAGACGAACGATAAGGGCGAGATTGCCGAATAGACCTGGCCCAGGCATGTGGCAGGAGAGAAGAGTATGAGAAACATTGTTGTCAGTGGGCTTGGTTTGTTACTTGTCTGCCTGCCTGGACTCTTGCGGCTATTCGGTCAAGTAAAGGCTGTGACGGGCGCCCAAGCGACTGTCACACAATCTTCTAAAGGAAGCAGGAAAATGAAAAGGATTCTTGGTACACTCGCACTCTCGTTGGTTCTGACGGCGCAACTGCCACAGGCATTCGCCGCCCCCCAGGACTCGAACCCAGCAAAAGATAAATTTCAGACGGATATCAAGGCAGCCGTCCTGAATGGCAGCATCTCCATTCCTCAACTCAAGGAGTTGCAGACCAACGCAGAAGTCCTGAAGACCTACAAGGCGGAGCAGACACCGGGCGCACCCGTCGATCTGCTCACGCCGTGGGGCGCGATGTCAAAGATGAAGGCCATCATGGCATCGGTGAAGCAACCGGACCGGGACACGCTGGAGCAGGATTTGCAGGTAATGATGGCCAATAAACAGCCAACAACCGTCTCGACGGAACCGGCCCCGAGCGCAGGGGCAAAACTCGGCAAAGACATCTTCACCGCGGTGATGCATGGCAAGCCAACTGAAGCGCAGGTGAAAACATTGCAGGACAGTTTGAACAGCCTGCAAAACATCAAGACCAGCGGAGAGGGTAAGCTGCAACAGTTCATGGCGCTGAAGAAGGCGAAGTCTGACATTGAACAAACCATGGACGCAGGGGAGTTTCGTCCCCAGGACCGGCAAGCGGTGTTGAATGACCTGAACAGCCTGGGACCGCAAGGAGGCGGCGGAGGTGGCCTGAGAAGAAACCGTTCCTAAAGCGGCTTCCCGGGCTGCGGAAAAATCCTTGAGAGGACGGGAGTCGTTCCCTCAGCGGCTAAAGCCGTACTTATTTGTTAGGGTTTACGTACGACCTAAAGGTCGTACCCTTCAAAAATATTGGATTTTTCCGCAGCCTGTTCCGCCCGCTCGAGGTGATGATGGTCCGATCATGATGCCAGCTAGCTACGTCAAGTCATTGTCCTGGGCGATTGCCGGGACAGCGTTGATGACCGGGATGCTATCGCGCGGGCAAGAACCCGCCGGCGACGTTCCGGTCCTCACGCTGGCTCAGGCCATCCAGACTGCGGTAGACAATAATCGGCCGGTAAACATTGCCAAGCTCGACATACTCAAGTCGAAATGGGAGGTAGCTCAAACCAAGACCAAGCGCTTCCCTGCAATCACAACTTATTTGTTTGCCTCGGCGGATCTAACAAATCCGATGTTCACCTTTCCCGCTGACCTCTTCGTCAACGAGCAACCGCAAAAAGAGAAGCTTTCCAATGGGATTACCGGCTTCGCCTCGGTGCAGGTAGCACAACCGCTCTCCCAGCTTTACCAGATCCATCTCGCGATCCGGCAGCAGGAGTTATCCACCGATCTTGCCGGCGAGCAGTACCAAGGGCAGCGGCAGTCGATCGTAGCCAGCGTGAAGCAGGCTTATTACGCCACGCTGCAGACAGAGAGTGCTTTAGAAGCTACCCAGGCTTTGGTTAAGCAATACGAGGAGACGGATAGGGTGGCCACGCAATATTTGGCCCAGGAATCCGTGCTCAAATCCGATAGCCTCGAGGTCAAGGCGAAGCTGGCCCAGGCGCGGTACCAGATTGTCCAATTGCGCGATACGCTCGACACGCAAAAGGAGCAACTGAACGAGCTGTTGGGGCGCGATCTCGATGTCGCCTTTCGCACTGAACCGGTGCCGCCCATTTCGCCCTCGGAAATGGACTTGAAGGCGGCCCGGCGAACCGCGCTCCAGCAGCGGCCGGAAGTGAAAGAGGCAGAGATTGATACCCACCGCGCCGATTACGACCGCAGGCTGGCCCGGGCTAAGTACATTCCTGACGTCGGCGCGGCCCTCCACTATCTCGACCCGATCAACACTGAGTTCCTGCCACAGAATATTCTGTCTGCCGGGCTGGAACTTAAGTGGGACCCATTCGATTGGGGAGGACGCAGAGACGAGGTGAAGCAAAAGGATGTGTCGGTGCAGCAGAGCCAGTATCAGCTGCGGGAAACACAGGCCCAGGTGATGCTCGATGTCGACAACAGCTTCCGTAAACTGGAAGAGAGCCGCTCGCTGCTGGAAGTGTCCCAGGCGGGTCGCGACGCGGCCAATGAGAAGCTGCGCGAAGTAAGCGACGCATTTAAACATTCGGCCGTGCTGATGCGCGACCTGCTGCAACAGCAAGCCGCGGTTGCCAACGCCGACCACGAATACGAACAAAGCCTGCTTTCTTTCTGGAATGCAAAGGCTGCCTTTGAGAAAGCTCTGGGGGAAGAGTGAAGCTATGAATCCCACATCCGTTAAACTTTTGCTCGCCGTGCTTGCCGGGGCCCTTATGGGCGGGCTGACGGCATGCAAGCAGCAGAACGCCGCAGAGACACTACCCCTCCCTGTACATACGGCCCTGGTGCAGCCCGTCGCCATGGGCAATGGGGCGAAGTACTCAGCCAGCATCGTTCCCTACGCGCAGGTTAACCTGGCATTCCAATCAGGTGGCTATGTCGACCGGATTCGCCAGGTAAAGAGCCCGAGTGGCGGCATGCGGAACATCGATCAGGGGGACTGGGTACAAAAGGGAACCGTGCTGGCGGTGGTGCGGCAGCAGGACTATCTGGACAAAGTGCAACAGGCGAAAGCGCAACTGGCTCGCGCCCAGGCGGAGTACGACAAGGCTAAGCTCAGCTTCGATCGCGTTTCTGCTCTTTATGCTTCGCAGAGCGCGACCAAGCCGGACTACGACTCGGCTCAGGCGCAGCTTGCGAGCACGACAGCGTCTGTTTCCGGAGCCCAGGCACAGGTTAGCGAGGCCAACGTTGCGCTCGCATACTGCTCGCTGCAAGCGCCGTTCAACGGCTGGATCGTAAGTCGTAACGTCGATCTGGGCGCCCTGGTCGGACCGGCAACGAATGGCTTCACCCTAGCCGATACTCAATCGGTGAAAGCCGTCTTTGGTGTTCCGGATATCTCCATGAGCCGGGTGCGGCTGGGCCAACATCTTTCCATCACTACGGATGCTTTCCCGCAGGCGTTTGCCGGCAGGGTGAGTGCTATTTCACCGGCAGCGGACCCGAAGAGCCGCGTCTTCTCGGTAGAGGTGACCATCCCCAACCCACACGATCGATTGAAATCGGGAATGATTGCGTCGCTGGCGCTGGAAGGGTCGCAGCTACCGCAATCCGCGCTGGCTGTTCCCCTGTCGGCGGTCATTCGCAATCCGGAGCGCGCCAATGGCTTCGCCGTGATGATTGCCGAAGGCGGCGGAGACACGGAGACCGCACGTTTGCGTGCAATCGAACTGGGCGACATCTACGGGAATATGATTGCCGCGAAAGGCGGCTTGAACGCTGGAGAATCGGTCATCACTACGGGTGCCGGCCTAATTAAGAACGGCGATAAAGTCCGCATTATTCCATAAAGCCATGACCCATAAATCTGAAACCGAATACATCGCACACACTCACAACACGGCGCGTTTCTTCACCGAGCACCGTTCGGTTTCGCTGGTGCTGTTGATCGCGGTCTGCATGTGGGGCTGGTACGGCTATATGCACATGCCCAAGCGGAAAGATCCGAGTATTCCTGTGCGGGTAGCGGTGGCTTCGATTCCGTGGCCCGGGGCGACTGCGCAGGAGGTGGAACAGTTAGTAAGCCGGCCGGTGGAACAGATCATGGCGCAAAACGCTTTTGTCAAATCTCCGTCGGCTTCTGACTTTGGGATCCGCTCCATCAGTTTCCCCGGGCTTTCCCTGGTCTACGTTCAGCTGGAAGACTCGGTGAATGACCCCAAGAAGCAGTTTTCCGATATCAATCTCAAGTTGAACGCGTTGAATAGCAAGCTACCCCAGGGTGCGGGGCCGATCCAGTTCAATAGCGATTTTGGCGACACGGCAGCGCTGATGCTGACCATCGCCAGCCCCAAGGCGAGCGAGATCGACATTGCTCTGCGCGCCAGGGCGATCCGCCAGGCCATCGAAGCAACCCGCGCCTCAAAATCCATAAAGGGGACGGCGCGCGCTCCGCAGCCACGGGTCAGTATTGTGTACGCCTTTCCCCTTTCCGTTTCTCCGACATTGGTCCGCGACGCTTTTGTTGCGGTCATGCAGGCAGGGGGGCAAAATAAATATGTCTCCGATGGGCACTTTTTTGAGGGCAGCGGCTTCATTGGCGCCGACGTCAGCTCTCCATTGAGCGATGACCAGTTGCGCGCCCTGGGCGATCGCCTGGTGATGGAGAAGTTGCACAGCTCTGAGATCCATCCCGACAGTTGGCCGGCGGCCTTCATCCGGGATCCCGCGGATACAGAAATGCGCTTGGCCGCGGTGGCCGGGGATAGGTACTCTTATCGGGAGTTAGACGACTTTACCGACCTGATTGGAAGAACCATTCAGGGCGCCCCGGAAGTGGCCAAGATTGACCGCAAAGGCGTGCTGCCGGAGCAGATCTACCTGGATTACTCACAGCAAAGGCTGGCAGCGTATGGTTACACCCCGTCCAATTTGAAGGACATACTGGGTGCGCGGAACACGACTCTTCCCGGCGGCCAGATCGAGGTGGGCCCGCAGAGCATACAGATTGATCCTTCGGGAAAATTTACCAGCCCGCAGCAGATCGGCGACGTGATTATCGGCTCATCCAAGTCCGCTGCACAGAGCCCGGTCTACCTGCGCGACCTGGTGGATATTTCCCGCGGCTACCAAAGCCCCGCGAAGTATTTGAACTACCTGACGTGGGCCGACAAACAAGGCCACTGGCGTCGCAGCCGCGCCGTGACGGTGGCGGTGATGATGAAGGATGGCGAGCAGATCGATGCCTTTGGCCGCAGCGTAGACACCAAGCTGGCGGCAGTGAAGCAATATCTGCCGGAGGACCTGATCATTGCACGTACCTCCGACCAGCCTCTGCAGGTAGAGGAGAACCTCAGCCTGTTTATGGACGCGCTCTACGAGGCGATTGTCCTGGTGGTGTTGGTGTCGTGGCTCGGCTTCTGGGAATGGCGATCTGCCCTGCTGATGGCCATCTCGATTCCGATCACCCTGGCGATGACTTTCGGTGTGCTGTACCTATTGGGCATCGATATCCAACAGGTTTCTGTAGCCACCTTGATCATCGCCCTTGGCCTGTTGGTGGATGACCCGGTGATTGCCGGTGACTCGATCAAGCGGTCGTTGGCCGAAGGGCAACCCAGAATCATCTCCGCATGGCTCGGGCCCACCAAGCTGGCGACCGCCATCATGTATGCAACCGTCACCAACATCGTGGCTTACCTGCCGTTCCTGCTGGTAACCGGAAGCACGGGAGAGTTTCTGCACAGTCTGCCGATTGTGATGACGGTGGCGTTGATTGCCTCGCGCCTGGTTTCGATGTCCTTTCTTCCAATGCTGGGCTACTATCTTCTCCGGCCAGAGAAGAAGGTGGAAAAAACTCTGGAGGAGCGTCGCAACAGCGGCTTTTTCGGGCTGTATGCCCGGGCAGCAAAATACTCGATCGAACATCGTTGGAAGTTCTTTTTTGCCTCCCTCTTATTCCTGGTTATGGGGGGATTTATCTTCTCCCGGTTGTCAAGTGCGTTCTTTCCTGAAGATGTTCAATATTGGTCTTACATCGATGTATGGCTCCCCAACGATGCCACGCTCGAGGCTACCAATGAGACGGCACAAAAGGTGGAGCAGCTCGTCCGGGAAAAGGCGGAGCAGTTTTCCAGCGAACACCCGCAAAAGGATCATCCCGGCGGTGTGTTGCGCTACGTTACCACCTTTGTAGGCGGGGGTGGGCCGCGTTTCTGGTTCTCGGCCTCCCCTCAACTGCAACAATTGAATTACGCCCAGGTGTTGATCGAAGTCACCGATAAGGAAATCACTCCGCAGTTCATAAGGGAGCTGCAGCCAGTGCTTACCGCGTCCGTTCCGGGCGCGCGCATGGATGCACGCCAGCTGCTCACTAACCCGATCGACTATCCGATAGAGATCCGCATCTCCAGCACCGCCGATGTAAACGCCAAAGACGAAGCAGCAGATATCCGCGGACTGCGCGACATCGCGGGCAAGGTTGAAAATGTATTCCGCTCCATTCCACTCGCCCAGCGCACGCGCAATGAGTGGGGAGCGGAGAATGCGCTCATCTCATTGACAATCGATCCGGATCGCGCCAACCTGGCCGGTATTACGAATATGGATGTGGCCGACTCGTCGACCGCCGGCCTAAGCGGGACCACAGTCAGTGTTTTTCAGGAAGACCAGAAGCAGATTCCGATTGTTGCCCGGCTGCGAATGAACGAACGGGCGCAGCTTTCCGACATTCAGAATCTGTATGTCTATAGCTCGCAGGACAGCACCAAGATTCCACTGGTGCAAATCTCGAATATCGATCACGACCTGGTCAACGGCCGTATCGTGCGCCTGGAACAGTTCAGGACCATGAATATCCGCAGCTTCCCTGCTCCCGGGCACCTGAGTTCTGAAATATTGAAGCAGGCCATGCCCAGGCTGCAGAGCTTACAAGCTTCACTTCCGCCCGGATACATGATGCAAATTGGGGGCGAGTACGACAAGACCAAGAATGGTTTCAAGAACCTGGCGACGGTGATGGTTATCTCTACCGCGGCCATCTACCTGGCCCTGCTCTTTCAGTTTAAGAATGCGATCAAACCTTTGCTGGTGCTGGCGGCGGCGCCTTATGGCATGGTAGGCGCATTCATCGCTCTATGGATTATGGGCGAGCCCTTTGGGTTCATGGCGTTTTTGGGCGTAGCCAGCCTGATCGGCGTGATCGTAAGCCATTCGATTGTGCTGTTCGACTTTATCGAAGAGCGGCATGCCGAGGGAGATGACTTTGAGCTGGCGCTGATCGATGCCGGTATCCTGCGTCTGCGGCCGGTGCTGATTACGGTGGGCGCCACAGTTCTGGCACTGCTGCCGCTGGCATTGCACGGAGGTCCCTTGTGGAAGCCGCTCTGCTATGCGCAGATCGGTGGCCTGCTGGTCGCGACCGTGGTCACCAAGTTGCAAGTGCCGGTGATGTATGCCATCTTTGTGCTCGACTTCAAGATTCTCAAATGGGAAACTCCGGAAAATGAGCTACTTGTCACGCCCATCAACCCGCAACCGCTGCACAAACCTACCTTTGGTTAAGCCGACCATGAGAAGGATTTTCTGGCTGGCCGTCGGATGCATGATCTTATGGTTGCCCCTGCACGGGCAAAATCAGAGTCCGACCATTCTCAAAGAATACGATCAGGCAATCGATCAGGTTGCCGAGCATGCGATGCAGTCAGTGGTGAAAATTGAGGTGACTGGCTACGGTGTGCCGGAGAGTGATAAGGACCAAGGACAACAACAGACCCTGGTGCGGCAGCGATCGATAGGCTCTGGAGTCATCGTCGACCCGGATGGGTACATCATCACCAACAATCACGTGATCGCTGGTGCACTGCGTATACGGGTGATCATCGCCCCGGCCACAGTTGAGCTGGTTAGCGGAAACACTCAATTGCACAACCCGCAGAGGGTGTATGAAGCGAAGCTGATCGGAGCCACCCATTATGCGGACCTGGCATTGATCAAAATAGAAGAAAAGGGCCTCCCCTTTATTCCGTTGCCGGAACAATTTCATTTTCGTTTAGGGCAAACGGTGGTGGCGATCGGCGCACCCGAAGGCCTGGACCATACCGTGACCAAGGGAATTATCAGTGCGGTAGGGCGGCAGCCCGAAGTGGACCGCCCTATGGTCTATGTGCAGACCGATGCACCGATTAATCCCGGCAACAGCGGCGGTCCGTTGATCGACAGAAACGGTAATCTGGTTGGAATCAACACCTTCATTGTTACCTCCGGTGGAGGGAGCGAGGGCCTGGGTTTTGCGATCCCAGAGCCGCTGGTACGGATCGCTTACAACGAGCTTAAAGAGCATGGCATCATTCCTAACGTGACCATTGGCGCTCACGCTCAGTCCATCACCCCTGCGCTGGCGGCGGGCTTGAAGCTCCCGCAGGACTGGGGCGTCATCCTTTCGGACATTGACCCCGGTGGTCCGGCTGCGGCGGCCGGCTTGCATGTAAAGGATATTGTGACCACGATGGATGGCTTGACGGTGGACTCGCTGCCCAAATACACCGCCTTTCTTTACGTCCACAAGCGCGCCTCGGCCATGAGGATGGAAGTGCTGCGCGATGGCAAGCCGTTGACGGTCTCGGTCACGCCCGTCAATGCGCCGCCTCCGGTCGAAAATCTGTCGGACCTCATTAATCCCAAGAGAGACCTGATCGCGCCGCTGGGAATTTTTGTCATGGACCTCAAACACTCTGAGGTTGGCGCCATGCTTAATCTCCGCTCCGATAGCGGCGTCCTGGTGATTGGTCTGCTTGGGGGAGAACCCGCTATCGCAGCGGATCTCTCGGTGAGCGACGTGATTCGGGCCGTCAATGGCACGCCGCTGAACAATTCGCAGCAATTGCGGCAGATGCTCGCCGGGTTGAAACCGGGCGATGCGGTGGTGCTGGAAGTGGAACGGCAGTCGGTCTTGCAGTATGTGGCCTTTGAGATGGAGTGAAATAGTGCCGCGCGGCATATTCCGATTTCCTGGGAGCTTAGTCGTCTTGAAGGGTGCGGGGATATAAAGCCTTTGCTTTCGCATTGCCAGAAAAGCACAGGGGCGTGTGTGAGAACCACCATTCAGCGATTTAGTCCCGGAGGGACGCCTGACCTTCCCAGGACTGCGTCCCATAAGCGCTAACTTGTTTTGGATGTTTTTTGTCAAAACTCCCACAAAAACGTCATCCTGAGAGGTTGTGACTTTATTGATTTTTTCGCATTTTCGAGGTACCTAAGCCATTTGTTTTCAGCATCGGATTTTGCACGAAACCAATAAAGTCACAGACTCTGAGCGGAGCGCGTCACAGATTTGTCGGGTGACACAGCGCTTAGTGGCGCGGAGTCGAAGGACCCCGAGGGTGCTGACCTTACCCATGCTGCTCGGGCCTTTTCGACCACCGAAGCTCGAGAACAGGATCTTGCTGCGGTACGCACTTGTTGGTCACGGATACATCTTTTCATGCACCTCGGCCCCAGGAAAGACGGTGGCGGGTCCGCCACGTGCGGGCTTCGGTGGTTGAAAAGCTCCGAGCAGCATGGGTAAGGTAAGCACCCTCGAGGTCCTTCGACTCCGCGCCACTAAGCGCTGTGTCACCCGACAAATCTGTGACGCGCTCCGCTCAGAGTCTGTGACTTTATTGGTTTCGTGCAAAATCCGATGCTGAAAACAAATGGCTTAGGTACCTCGAAAATGCGAAAAAATCAATAAAGTCACAACCTCTCAGGATGACGTTTTTGTGGGAGTTTTGACAAAAAACATCCAAAACAAGTTAGCGCTTATGGGACTGCGTCCTGGGTACTCCCAGCGACTCTCAGCCGTACCTCCGGGACTAAACCGGTGAATGGTGGGTTCTCACACACGCTCTAAAGCCCAGATTTTTGTTGGGCTTTTATGGCCCGACTAAAGTCGTGCCCTGATACAAAGCATCAGAGCGGTGACTACCGGAAAACCCGTGCATTCCCCAGATTTCGGAGCTATCCACCACTCTGAAATGTAGAAACTGTACGGCACTACTAAAGTCGTGCCCTGATACAACAAAGCAAAACGTGACTGGAGGGACCTGCTGTTGTTGTTCTCCGTGAGGTCTCGTTTGTTATTGAGGGGAGGGTCCGCAGAGGCAGACTTTAGAGGCCGGGGAGGCGCTCGCGGAGGAGCTTCGCCTGGCGCTCGCTGACCACAATTTCGGTATTTTGAGGGTCCGCCATTACCAGCACAAAAGTACTTCGATCGTAAGGACGAATCAGCCGGACATGATTGAGATTGACCAGCGAATCGCGCCGCGCGCGAAAGAAGCTGCGTCCCGCGGCCGATTGCTCGAGGCTATCTTCAAGATGGCCGATGGAATGATTCAGCCAATAACTATCCGCGAGCGTGCGGGCCCTGACAATACCGTCGACGATAGAGAACCAGAAGATATCCTCGGGCTTGAGCAGGAAGCAGTTGTTCTGCTTGTGGCCAACGACGCTTCTAAGCGGCGGAGCTGCAGATGCGGCGCGGCGCGCCTTCTCCATTTCCTCCTGGAGATCCGGCGCCGAGACGAGCAGACGCGAGGCGCGGTTCAAAGCAAGATTCAACAGATCCTCCTCAATGGGCTTGAGTAGATAGGCCAGAGCATTCTCCTTGAAGGCCCGGAGCGCATGTTGCTCGAAGCTGGTCGCGAAGATGACTAGCGGCGTGCACTCCGGATCAGACAGCTCTCGCAACATCTGAAAGCCGTCGAGCCCAGGCATTTGAATATCGAGAAAGATGACGTCCGGTTGCAACAGTTGGATCTGCTGCAAACCAGCCAGTCCGTTCTCCGCTTCGCCGATCACCTCAACGTCAGCATGGCTCCGCAGGAGTCTTTTTAGTCGTTCCCTTGCGGCCAGTTCGTCATCGATGAGCAGGACTTCCATCGAACCCCCTCTTACCTGTTCGCCACGATGGGAATTTGAACACTGGCACACACACCGCCCTCTTGACGCTCCGCAACAGTTAACGTTGCGGATGGTCCATAATGGCATTCCAGGCGCTTGCGAATATTGGCCAAACCCACGTTTGTGCCGCCGGATCTCTTTCCGGAGGAAGCGGCCAAGCCAACTCCAGTGTCTTCGACATGAATGCAGAATCGTTGCTGCTCCGATCGGGCGGTGAGACGCAACAGACCGCCCTCGATTTTTGGCGCCAGGCCGTGCAGCAACGCGTTTTCGACCAGTGGTTGCAACAGCAGCGGCGGGACGAGCATCGCCCTGGCCTTCTCGTCAACCAGAATCTCCGTGGTCAAACGGCGGCCAAATCGCATTTGCTCGATGGCAAGATAGTCCTCGATGAACCGAACCTCTTGCTCCAGGGGAACTAAAGTATCTTCGGTGCAGGTGAGCACGTAGCGAAAGATGCTGGCCAGCATGGTGGTCATGCGCTCGGCGAGCTCCGGCGCGGCAATGGTCAAATGGGCGATGGTGTTCAGCGAATTGAAGAGGAAGTGGGGTTGCACCTGGGCACGGAGGGCGCGCAGCTCAGCCTCTGTAATTTGCGCACGCAGCCGTTCCTCGTGCTGTTCCCGCTCGCGGCGGGTGTTGGCAAGCCGTCCAGCTTCCAGCCTTGCCTCCACCTGGCGCACGATGCGGCGCAGGAAGTCCAGTTCGCTGCGCAGGATCGAGCCCTGAAGCGGGCCCCTGGAGACGGCTAGCGCATAGATCGCGTCCCCGTGAAAGCGCAGAGGGAGTAGCAGCTCCGCCGGCGGCTCAGTCAGGGAACGAAGCGGATCACCGGCACGAGGAAAAATCGCATCCTCCTTGTGGGCGGCAAAGGCTTCCGCCTGCGGCGAATGCTGGCTTAGCTCCACGATGTTTGCCGCGGCAAAGCCCGAACCTTTACAGAGAGTCGCTGCTACCTCGGAAAACCAAATCGCCGGGTCATCGCTAGTTTGCAGGTTCCGCCAGAGACCTGAAGCAAGCTGGGCATAATCCGGCTGATCGAATAGCCATTCCGAGACGGCCTGGTTGATGAAGCGCTCGCCCGAGGGGAGCGCCGCCATGCCCAGCAGAAGAAATCCGACCGCAAACAGGCCGCGCTCGGTTACAGAGATCACGCCGGCGCCGTGAGGAAGCTGAAGGATTGCTTGCAGGCCGAACCAGGTGACAAGCAAAATGATGCCCCACCAATAAGTGCGCAGCACGTCTTTGAGCAGTACGTCAGCAAAGCGAAGGCTAGAGAAGACGAGAAAAGCTCCCAGAACGATCAGCGTGATGCCGGTCTCGATGATTACCCGGAAGAAGAAGAGAGGCATTACCGTAAAGACGGAGAACAGCAGCAACGCCGCAGGACAGCAGAGCAGAGCCAGCCCGCCAGCGGTAAAGAGTACAAACACAATCTGGCTGCGCGAAAGCACTCCCGGTTGACGCAACTTGAAGAGGACCGCGAGGGCCAGCAGCACCTCGGTGAGCAGGGCTATCAAGAGTAGGACCAGCTCCACCGAATGACGCCCCATCAGCAGGGACCCAATGATCAGGCAAGAAAAGAGAGTGGCCACGGCAGCGGCGACTTTTTCCCAACGGCGAAAAGATTGGCTTGAATCTGGACGCGGCTGGGAGAGCTGCTCAAGGCCGTGGAAGAGGTAAACCGGCGCCCAGAGCAGGGTCACGAGTGCGACGAACCAAGGAAGCGAGAGAACCGCTGCGTTGCCGGTGGCGTTTCTCCAGATCTGGATCAGGCGCAAAGCGCGGCAAGAGGTGATGACGACCAGCGCGGCGCTCATCCACACCATGCCTGTGGCCACCGAAGTGTGACGGCGCAATACCCAGAGAAATCTCAATAGCCGCACAGACACGATGAGCCCCATGGAGAAGGCGACTGTTACCAGAATCAGCACATTTGCGCTGGGACGGAGGCCGGAAAGCTGCCCGGGGTCAAACGTCCATGGTGTCGCCAGAAAGAGCATGTCTCATCGTATGTGAACCTGGCCGCATGCTACTCGCGCTTAATGCTGAAAATCTGCGTTCGGCGGATTCCAGGTCAACGGTAGGCGCGTGCCGTGGTCCCTTAAGGATGAGCAACACCGAACCCAAATTCAACAGAGGTAATAAGAATGAAAGGCTATCTTCTCGGATTCACCCTACTTACCTGCTGCGGCATGGCAATGGCGCAGAGCACACCCATGGTCACCGCAGCGAACAAACTGCAGGCAGACATCGCAAAAGCGCTGCCTGCTTCCACCCTTAGCGCCGACGAAAAGTCGCAAATGACCGCCGATGCCACCCAGCTGGTGACCAATGCCAACGCGCGGGCAAAGGGCGAAACACCCGACCGCAGTGCAGGCAGAGCGGCGGGAATGGACATCGGCAAGAAGGTTTCCAGCGGCAAGTTGGCGACGGCGGATGCACAGCTTATCCAGCAAGACTTAAAGGATCTTCAGGCTGCGGCGCAACAGTAGCTGCACATTTTGAAAGGAGCTCTCGTGGACAAGCCGTTACAAACCAGGGCCGCGCGGAAAGAGGAGGGTTCGCTTGAGCCCTTCATGATGATCGTCCTGGTCGTGCTGGGTATCATCAATCTTCTTCGCGGCGGCGTTCACTGGGTGGCCCCGGATAGCGCCGCTGGAAGTATCGCAGGTATGGACCTGGGTACTTCCAGCGCGCCCAACATCATCTTTCTCCTGGCTACGGAAGGAATCAGTCAGTTTGCCTGGGGAGCAGTCTACCTTTATATCGCTCTTCGCGAACGCCGCTTCCTGGGAGCCATATTTCTTCTCGAGGCACTGAAGAGCGGGGCCATTTTATTTACCGAATATGTGACCAAACCACCGGTTGCCCCGGTACCGGGCCGTTTTCTGCTTATGACGACGTTTGTCACCTCCGCGGCCATTGTTCTGCTCTCGCTCCGGCAGACAACCGAGTCCGTGCAAGAGATTCCATAAATTCAAACCATTTCACGAGGCAAGTCATGAAACTCACTATTTCGACCTTAGTATTCAGCCTGGCTCTAGGGAATGTAATTGCCTACAGTCAAACCGCTACAGCGGATTCGTCCGCGGCGCAACCCAAGCCAAAGCAAGCCTTGATTCTCCCATTCGCTGTGGCGAATAACGCTGCGAGTTCTCCGGGACCGTCCGGCAACGCGTGTCCTAAAACGCTGGATCCGAACAATGTCATGGCGGACACAGATTCGCAGAAGCTCATTGACACTATCAGCGCAGAGTTGCAAAAGAAACTGGCCAAGAAGATGGATGCACGTACTGGGGAGCCGGCAGACGAACCAGCCGTCGGTACCTTGGTATTCGCTGGCTGTCTTACGACGATCGATCCCGGGAATGCCGCGAAGCGCATGGCGGGCATGAATCTTGGAGCGAGCCACCTTGCCGCTCATGTGGTGGTCCAGTTGAAGACCGAGGATGCATTGGTGGTGGTCAAGGAGTTCGACGCTACCGCCAAAGGATCAAAGACGATGCCTCCGCTCGGAGCGGTCGGCGTCGCTACCCATGCGTTCGCAGAGACACGTGAAACCCTCAACGCGGACGCCAAACGGCTGGCTGACGAGATCCTGAAGACTCTCTCAAAGAAAGCGAAGAACTAAGAGCATGGGAAGAAGACTCATATCGGACTGGGCTTGCAGAGGGCTTCCCTATGGGATACTCCTTCTGCTGTCCACCCCCGTCCTTGGGCGTGACTGGTCGTCCTCGATGTTAGCGATCTTCCTGCGTCTCCCGGGCTATTTGGTCCACCTGATCCAGCAGCATGATGGCGGCCGCCTGCGCGTGTTTGTAAACCGGACGCTGGGCAAGGCAAAGGAGTTATTGACCCCGCTGACGGCCTTCATTCTCAATATTCCGGAGTCTGGGATGTGTCGAAGCCCACAACCACAGAATGTTGTACTCGATTCTCCTTCTCGATAAATGATGGCCAGCACCTGCGTTACGGTGAAACCCGAGCTTGCCTGAATCCTATCGGGCGGCTCAGCCGCCTTAGCGATAAGGCTCCTTCATTTTTCCGAAATATCAGGATCAAAAGCGATTCTGCTTTCCTCCCGCGAAAGAAAAGAAGGAACCGAGCCTTTCGTGATCTGCAGTCGTACTAGGGGAGAAAGCCAACGCTGCGCCAAAGTGGGGCTGGATCGTAGACAACACCCTGGGCAACGGTGCGCCATACGGTGCGCGTGTTGTGGATGTCAGACAGTGGATCCGCGTCCAAGAGGAGCACATCGCCACGCCTTCCGACTGTAAGCGATCCCGATTCGTTTTCTACACCTACCGCGCGGGCCGCCTCACTGGTTGCCGACTGGAGCGCCTGCAGCGGGGTGAATCCAGCCTCGACGTACAACTCCAGTTCGCGATGGAGCGAATAGCCTGGAATGGACTGGTCCGTCCCCGCCACGATGGGAATGCCCGCTGCGTGAAGCGCGCGCAGGGTTGCCATGATGACCGCCCATCGCGCATCGGTTAACGGCGCCTTGTCCGGAGGTGAGGGTGGCGTGTCAAGAGCCGCTCGCAACTGCGGGGCAACGTGCTCCAGTCCGGGCTCAAGTTGGTTGAGTGGTTTCGTATGCTCGATGGCTTCATCGAGCGACACTGTCGGATCAAGAATCGTATGGTGCGCCAGCAGACAGTCAATCAACTCTTTCGCGCGGGGACCGTTTATCTCTAACACGGGCGGCTTGGTACGGTCTGGCTTGCCATCCGGGCCAGGTAGCAGCCGACGGAAGTATGGCACCTCATAGTCGAGGTGGTTGATCTGATCCATGCCGTCGTTCACCCCTTCGATCGCCGTCATCCCGTCCGGGATGTGGCCGGTGACCGTCATGCCTCGCGCATGTGCATCGTTCACAATGGCCTTCACGATCTCCGGCTTCACCGAACTATAGATCTTGATCTGTCGGGCGCCCGCGGCTTTGTACTTTTCCACCCACATCAGCGCCTGCTCGGGAGTGTCCGCGAGGTCTGCACCCAGAGCCTTGGGACCGGTGCCGTCAATCACGCCGGCAAACTCCAGGTGAGGACCTATCGCAGGATTGTCTTTACGGTCCAGTTGGTCGCGCACCACGCGGATGAAGTCGAATTCGTTGCCAACATCGCGCACGCTGGTAACTCCCGCTGCCAGATAGATTGGTCCCCACTCCACCTGCTCATAGTGCGCGTGCATGTCCCAAAGGCCAGGTATTGCGTACTTGCCGGAGGCGTCGAGAACGATTGCTCCCTGGGGCAGATGCACGTTGCCGCGGGTGCCAATGGCTGTGATGACGCCGTTCTGGATCAGAATGACACTGTCTTTCGCTGGCACCGCACCGTCGGAATTTTCCAGCGTCGCGCCCACGATCGCAAGCGTACCCGCAGGAGCGGTTCGCCCTGCCGCGGTCAGCTTCTGCAATGCGGCCAGGTTCGCTTTGGCGGCGGCAGAGATGAACGTCCCCAGGCTGGCGGCGTAGGGCTCACGCACCGCCTCGAAGTGATCGAACTCCGCGTCTGTGCTCACAAGCGCAACTAAATTTCCAGTGTCGTCCATCCACAGCGATTCCTGCCCCCAGATAAGACCGTTCACGGTATAGCCCTGGGCTGTGTGACCTTGAATGCTCAGCGTCTCCGCGGATTCGACACTCACCTTCGTCTGCGACGGATACACGGTGAACTGCACTGGCTTGCCGTGCAGGAGCCACCAGCGCATCATCTGTTCCTGCATCGCTACGGGCGAGTAACCGTCGGTGATGAACCAGGCTCCGGCGGCCGTCTGGGTCTCTGTTTTGCCACTGCGGGTGATGGCAACGTCATCTCCCTTGACGGCCAACGCATCATCCATCGCCGAGAACCGTGATGAGCTCCCCTTGGCAGAATATGTCACCGGGGTCATGTCTGCGATTCGGGCGACGAACGTAGTTTCCAGCGGGACGGCATGGCCGCGGTCGGTGAAGAGAAAATGCGAAGTCAAAGTGTAGTTATCGCCTTTGCTCGCGATCGAATAAGTCTCTTTCCCAATCGCCTTGGCGAACTTGTGGAGGATGAAGGTTCCTGACTGATCTGGCTGCTGCGCGCTGCAGAGGGCAGAGGTTAAAGCGAAGATCGCTGTAACGCTTAGGGTGCGATGGAAATAAGACAAGAAGGATCTCCCTGGACGATACGTTAGCAAATTAGAAGAAGGACCCAAAACGAATAAAATGGATCCTTCCTCTTGCATTGCCATAGATGTGGCGATATATTCCTCCTATTGGTTGACAATAGGAGTAGAAGGCCGTGGGCGACAAAACTGATGTGTGGCAAGGAACGCTCGCGCTGATGGTCCTGCGCACCCTTGAAATCCTTGGTCCGCTCCATGGCTACGGCCTGGCGCGCCGGATCGAGCAGACCAGCGGCGATCTTCTGCAGTTGAACTACGGCACCCTCTATCCGGCTCTGCTCAAGCTGGAGCAGGAAGGATTCATCCGCTCCCGCTGGGGGGTATCTGACAATAACCGCCGGGCCAAATACTACGAGCTCACCAAAGCCGGGCAGCGGCAATTGAAAAAAGCCGCAGCGGAATGGGAGCAGACCACCGCGATCCTGGCCCGCTTCCTGAGCCCGACGGGAGAAGCATAAGGAGTCGTTATGGGCAAATTGCGAGCCTTCGGTCTTCGTCTCCGCGGCCTCTTCCGCGGCCGCGGTTCCGACGACGACTTCACCGCCGAGCTGGAAGCGCACGTCACCCTGCATACCGACGCGGGCGTATGCGCCGGTCTTACGCCCGAGGAGGCCCGCCGGCAGGCCCTCATCCATCTCGGGGGCGCGGAACAAACCAGGCAGGTTCATCGCGAACGCCGCACGCTGCCCGGGATTGATTCCCTGCTGCAAGACACACGCTATGGCCTGCGCACGCTGCGCCGGAGTCCCGGCTTTACCGTCACGGCTGTGCTCACGCTTGCCCTTGGCATTGGAGCGTGCACAGCGATCTTCAGCCTGGTAAATGCTGTCCTCATACGGTCGTTGCCCTATGGAGACCCAAACCGGCTGGTCTATCTATGTACTCCCAACCCACACATCCCTATTCCCCCTGACGTCATGAGTCCAAGCTACGCGGACTTCTTCGACCTGAAGAAGCAGAGCCATTCCTTCGCCAGCATGACCGCGTTTGAGCAAGCGAACTTCAATCTCGTTTCGCAGGACTCAGTAGAACGAGTTGGCGCAGCTCGTGTGGACGAAAGTTTTTTCACGACTCTTGAGTCCACGCCGGAACTCGGGCGTGCCATCGGGGCCGACGACAACCAATTGGGCCATGACAAGGTCGCCTTGATCAGCCACTCGCTTTGGCAATCGATGTTCGCGGGCAGCGCGAATGTCCTCGAGCGTTCGCTGCTGCTGGATGGCACCAGCTACAGGATCGTCGGAGTCATGCCGCCATCATTTCAATACCCGTCCAGCTCCGACCTGCCCGATGGACTCGCCGGGACCAACACCACACACATCTGGATCCCGCTTGCGCTCACCCCCAAACAGAAAGCGGATCGGGAACCGGGAAGCGATGACGCGCTCGCGCGCTTGCAGCCCGGGATATCGATGAGTCAGGCGCAGTCGGAGATGAGCACTATCATGGTTCGCCTTGACCGGCTTCACAGCGCTGATCTGAGAGGTTGGGGTGGGTTGGTAACCCACTTCATGGACTACGCCGTCGGCCCGGTGCGTCACCTTATGTGGCTGCTGCTTGGGGCGGTGTCGCTGGTGCTATTCATTGCCTGCGGCAATGCAGGGAGCCTGCTCCTGGCCAGGGCCGCGAACCGCATGCGAGAGCTTGGTATGCGGGTTGCCCTCGGAGCAGGCCGCAGTCGCATCATCCGCCAACTTCTTACCGAATCGCTCCTGATCGGCCTCGCCTCGGGGGTCCTCGGAATTGGCCTCGCCTGCATGTTCCTGCGTGTCCTGCCACATCTCGATCCGGGTAACATTCCGCGCCTCAATCAGGCGTCGTTGGACACACATGTCCTGCTCTTCACTGTCGGCGTGTGCCTGATTACCAGCCTGTTGACCGGCATTCTGCCTGCGTTGGTTGTATCCCGCGTGAATCCCGTCGATTTCCTGTCCGGGGGAGGCATCGGTGTGGCGGATACGCACAGCCGCTCGCAAAGCGCCCTGATTGTGGTGGAGACAGCACTGGTGGTGGTGCTGCTTGCCTCTGCCGGCCTGCTGATTCGGAGTTACCTGAATGTCGCATCGGTCGACACCGGGTTCTCGCCATCCACCGTCACGATGAACGTCGGACTGGATGCGCGCTATGGCCACCAAACTCAACAAAGGAGTGCCTTGTTCAAGAATCTCACCGGCAAGGTCGGCGCTCTTCCGGGTGTGCAGGCAGCAGGAGCCATCAACTACCTGCCCCTCACCCATTCCGAGAGCATGGGGTACTTTTGGGTCGATGGCTCCGCAAACCAGAAGGATCAAATGGTCGAGGGGCGCTCGGTCACACCACAATATTTTTCAGCCATGAACATTCCGCTGATCGCTGGACACTTCTTTACGGAGGACGATGTTTCCAGTGCATCGCGGCCAAAGATCGTCAACCAACAATTTGCGAAAGTGTATTTTGCCAATCGTAACCCCGTTGGGGGCCGGATCAGTACTGACGACAACCATTCTCAATGGAGTACCGTCGTGGGCGTGGTAGCGGACGTACGCCATACCAGCCTGGAAGAGCCACCCCAGCCACAGATGTACTCTCCGGACTACGGGGAAGGCGGATCTATCGTTGTTCGCTCGACGCTGCCGCCCTCGACGGTCGTTTCCGAAATCCGAACGACACTGAAGGGCATGGACCCCAACCTGGCGCTGACCGATATTCGCACCATGGGTGACCTGGTATCCGAAGCAAGCTCGCGGCGACGGTTCCAAACATGGTTGCTGACCATCTTTGCCGCCATTGCTCTCTTTTTGGCGATGGTTGGCCTCTATGGTCTGATGGCCTATTCCGTAAGCCGGCGTACCCGCGAACTGGGTATCCGCATGGCCCTCGGTGCGCAACGAACGGACGTTACGCTGCTGGTTTTAAGGAAAGCAGCCTTTCTGCTGGGCTTAGGCCTGGTCAGCGGCCTTGCCTGCTCGTGGATCGCGATGCGAGCCATCAAAGCCTTCCTATTTGAAGTTGGTGAACACGATCCAGCCACGATTTTTTTGGTCTGCGGATTGCTTGCTATTTGCGGATTCGTCGCCGCGCTGATCCCCGCCCGCCGCGCTGCCTCCGATGATCCCATGCAGGCGCTGCGGACGGAGTAGGGGGGTGCACGCGGGGCCCTGCGCTGTGCTGACATTGGGATTTATGTATCAGCTATTGTTTTAATCCCAATCATGGTCATTCGCTCCGCAAAGCCGTCGCCGGGTCTATCCTCGCCGCTCGTCTTGCCGGAAGCAGGCCGGCTGCGCAAGCGGCGAGCGCCAGGGTCGCAATCGCCGCCGTTAATACGCTGGGGTCTCCCCCGGCCACCTCGAAGAGTTGTGACTGCATATACCGTACACAGAGCAGACCCACCGGGACCCCGATTGCCAGCCCGAGCCCTGCCTGCAGCATTGTTCCTTGCAATACCATCCACATTATGTGGCTGCGCTCCGCCCCCAGAGCCATCCGGACCCCGATCTCCGATGCGCGCCGCGCAACGGTATACGCCGTGACGCCGTACAGGCCCACTGCGGCGAGCGTCAGCGCCAGCAGCCCGAAGAGCAGGGTCAACCGTGCCAGCAACTTCTCCTGACTGAATCGGTCGCCGATCTGCTCTTCCAGCATCTCGTAGTTATTTACGTTCAGATCCGGGTTGATGCTCTCCAGGGCCTGCCGCACCTGCTGCTCCAGCCGCGGCACCGGTCCATTGGTCACCAGTATGATCGAACCGATGTACATCGACGACGCCTCGCTCGCGTATTCTTCTTTCGTGTCGCTCTTAGCGCGCTGCAAAAGAGGAAGGAAGAACATGGGTTGCGGCTCTTCACGCGGATTAAAGTACTTTGCATTCGCTACCACGCCGACGATCTTCCAGTCACCAGCGGTCTTCATGTTTCCAGTACCGAAGTGTTGGCCGATGGGATCTTCTCCGTGTGGGAAGAAGCGCTTCACGAACGCCTGGTTTACCACAGCCACCCCCGGCGAGTTAGCCGTGTCGGTGGCGAGAATGTTGCGCCCGCGCACCATACGCTGGCCGATGGTATCGAAGAATTCAGAGCTCACGCGGTCCCAGGAAGCGCCAACCTCGTCGTGAGGTCCCGGCCGGGGCCGTCCTTCCAGGACAACGCCAGCTTCCCAGTCATCCCCATCGAGCGGGGTGAACAGCGCCATCCCTGCCTTCGTCACCCCTGGCAACGACAGCAGCCGGGCGCGCATCTGGTCGTAGAGCGGCTGCAGCTGCTGAGTGGTATACCCGGCGTTCTGTGCGTTCAGGCGGACCACCACGCGCTGTTGCACTTGCAGGCCAAAGTTCTGATGCTGCAGATTTATCAGGCTCCTGGTCAACAGGCCCGCGCCCAACAGCAGAATCAGCGACAGAGAAGCCTGCAACACCACTAATGAGCGCTGCAGCAGGGAGGCGTGGCCGCTGCCGCCCCGATTTGATCGACGCAGCACATCCGCCGGCTGTGCATGAGAGGTGACCCAGGCGGGCGCCACACCGAACAGCAGCCCGGTTAGCAACGAGACCCCAAACGCAAACGCCAGCACCTGCGGCGACGGTGTCGCATGGATCGGCGAAAACTCCGCGCGCGGGAACGCCAAGTGCAACATCATTGCCGACACCACATATGCGACGACAAGCCCCGCCACACCGCCGATACACGACAGCAGAACGCTTTCGGTAAGCATCTGCCTGACGATGCGCATCCGGGCAGCGCCTAACGCAACGCGCACTGAGATCTCGCCGCGCCGCGCCAGCCCGCGGGCCAACACCAGGTTGGCAATGTTGGCGCAGGCAATCATCAACACCAACCCGGAGATCCATATCAACAGATGCAAGCCGGCCACCAAGTCTTTCGCCATGACGGCAATGCCGCTGTTGCCCGGCGTCAACGACAGACGGACCCGCTTTCTTAGCCCTTCCCGTCCAGAGGCATCGGAGTAATACGGCAGCGAGGCCAGTGACGGAATCAATAGCGCGCGCATTTTCTCCTGCAGTGGTCCCAATGCCACACCGGGCTTGATGCGGCCCAGAATGTAAAGCCACTGCATCCTGGGATCATGGGTAAAGTCGCCCTCCCCCAGCAAGGGCTCGGTCGATAGCGGCACAAACAAGTCTGTGGGATAAGCGGAGATCCTGTCCCCGAAAAACTCCCTGGGCGCAATTCCTACAACTGTAACCGGATGTGTATTGATCACGAATACGGCGCCGACGATCGCAGGATCGCCGGCATATTCGCGCTGCCACATCGAGTAACTGATCACGGCGACCATGGGCGCGCCCTCGACGTCGTCCGCAGGCTGCAACAGCCGTCCCAGAGCCGGCTTAATCCGCATCATGGGGAAGTAATTTCCCGAAACCCATTCGCTGATCTCACCATGGGGTATTTCCGCCACACCCTGCCGGTGCAGAGTGAGCCACGAATTGTCGATGGACGCCTGCATGGCTGCCAACTGTTGGAATTCATCCGTATTCGTCCGCAGCTGGTTGTACATCTGGGTCGAGAACCAGGAAATACCGCCGCGATGATCATCGCCCACTCGAATCAACTGCTCCGGGTGCGGTACGGGCAGGTTCTGCAGCAGGGTTGCATGGATCAGGGTGAAGATGGCCGCGTTGGCACCGATTCCGAGCGCCAGCGTCAGTACCGCCGTTGTGGTGAATCCGGGACGCTTGCGCAGTTGGCGGGCTGCGTAGTGAAGGTCTCGAACCAGCGACTCCAGCAACGGAAGCCCGCGCTGAACGCGATACGCGGTCTTGGTCTGTTCCAGGCCGCCGAGGCTGATCAATGCGTGCCGTCGCGCCTCCTTAGGATCCATGCCGGTACGGATAGCGTCTTCGATGTGCATCTGAAGATGAGTTTCCAGTTCGGCATCGAGCTCAGTTTCCGCTTGCCCTATGCCGAAGGTAGCCCGCAGACGCAACCACAATGCTCGGATCTTCCGCATCAGGTCCCCTTCACTGGTTACCCATAGGTATAGCAACCTACCTATGGGAATGCAATAGGAAGGTTCCAACTAGTCCGGTGAAATATCGAAAGCAGTCCTTTGGCTGGTTTGAATCACCCGCACGGAGTGGGGCTGCAGGTTTGCTATTCGTGGCTCAAACTAGCGAGATGCTGTCTCGTCTGATTTCGGCACCAGGTTCGCTCGCTTGAGGTCGGCTAGAAACCGCGGGTCGTTTCGCAGGGGATCGAAGGCTCGATCGACGTTTAGATAAATGAGGGAGCCAGCCCGTTCGTCCAAGGCTTTGCTAAGCCGGCGGATCGCGGAATCGTGGTCGCCCAATGCAACGTAGATCGGGGCTATTTCCGCGGAAGAGATGTAGCGTTCGACCGAGTCCTGCTCCAACGATGCGAGAATCTTGCGGGCGTCTGCGTCGCGGTGCGAGGCTGCGTAACAGCGCGCCAGATAGGCCCGGGAAACGGGATCGCCATGGGAGAGCGCGACCCCCTTTTCAAACTCCTCACTGGCCTCCTTGTGGCGGTTGGTGTAAAGGTAGGCTAAACCGAGCACGCGGTGCGCCTGCACAAAGTTGGGATCCAGCTGGATCGCCTTGGTCGCCTGCGCGATGGCACGGTCGTATTCGCGGTTCATCAGGTGATGCCAGGCCATGTGTTCGTTGATCACCACATCGGTGGGGTCAAGGCCGAGGGCGATTTCGCTCTCACGGTGCGATTCGGGGACCCGGCCAAGGGCCATTAGTTCATGGGAGTACCAGTGGTGGGCATTGACACAATCAGGATCAAGGGCGAGCGCACGTTTAAACTCCTGCTCCGCGCCGCTCCAGTCCCAGTCGTTCACTAACCTTATATAGGCAAGCGAGGTGTGCGCTTCCGCGGAGGAGTCATCGAGGGCCAGGGCCTTCTCGATGGCCGCCTTGGCTTTGGGCATGGCGACACTGGGAGCAAGAAAGCTGTTGCCATAGGAACCGGCGAGGATGTAGGCATCGGCCAGGCCGGCGTACGCTGCGGCGTCGTTGGGGTCGGCCTGGATGGCCTGCTGAAAGAGCTCGATGCTCTTCTTAGTCGCGTCGACGCTGCGCTTGTTCCAGTAATAGCGGCCCTGAGTGTAAAGCTCGTAAGCCGCGCTATTGTGGGTCGCCACCGAGTGCTGTTCGCCGCTGAGGCGGAGGGCGAGCGCCTGCCCAAGCCTCTGAGAAATCGTGTCCTCCAGGGCGAAGGCGTTCGCGTTCTGCTCGTCGAAGGTATCGGTCCACAGGATCCGGCCATCCTCCACCCGGAGCAGGCGCACGGTCACTCGGGTTTGCCCTTCGATCTTCTGAATCGTCCCATCGAGCACCGCCTGCACATCCAGCTTGCGGCCAACACCTGAGGGATCCTGGATCGCCGAAAGACCTCGAACCGCACCGATGGGACGGACCACCAGCTGAGAAACTCGGCTGAGACGGGTAATAAGCGCGTCGGTCATTCCCAGGCCCAGATACTCATCGTCTGAGCCTTTGTCGAGGGATTGAAACGGCAACACCGCGAGAGTGCGGATCTCCGACATCTCTCCTGGCGACGCATGCGAACGGGAAGGGTGGCGGAGGATGGTGAACACCACCAAAAGCGCAACGATGAACCCAAGTGAGGTAACCAGCCAGCGTGAGAAGACGGGATGTTTGGTGCGCGCCGGGGGCGGAGCCGAAGCTTGCGGTTCGGGCTCGGCCGTCACCTGCTCAACAGGATCCTGGATGGCGGCTACAGCTTTGGGCGGGGGAGTTCCCGCTTTGACGACGGTTGCGGCGGGTGGTATCTCGTCATGCAGAATTACCGCACCATCGAAGCGATACCCGCGTTTCGGAGCGGTCGCAATCCAGGGGCGCCCGTCGTCCATGTCCCCCAGAGTCTTTCGCAGAAGAGAAATGTTCACCGTGAGATTCGTTTCCTCAACGAAGCTATCCGGCCAGATCGTCTTCATCAGGCATTCGCGGGTCAGAAGCCGGCCATGATTGGCAACCAGGGTGAGAAGAAGATCGAAAGCCTTTGGCGAAAGCGGAATTGTCTGGTCGCCCCGCACCAACAGGTGCTCGGACGGATACAGCTGGAACGGACCGAAACTGTAATGGGTGACGTTCTTCGGGTCGCCCTGACGAATGCGTAGGAAGACGCTGTATGCGGCTACTCGCCCGGAAACCTGACACCGGGTCAACCTATTGCCGCCTCGTGGCTGATCCAACCTCTTTGTTTCTGGTGCTTACACGGCTCCAATAAATCCCTAACACTTTTCCAACATGGGGGACGCATCCAGCTTAACCCCAGCTGCACAGATTGACCACTTATCCTTCGGGCAACAGATGAAAGGCGCGTAACGCGCTGAGAGCAATGGAGTTAATTGCAACTGCCGCAGCCAATGTGTGGCTCCCAAGGGGCAAAATTACAAATTATTAACCCAAAAAGCTAAAAGCCACAAAAGTCTGAGCCTTTCCAAACGACATTTTGCCGGCGCGTTGGCTACTTTGCGATTGCAGCTGAGAAGCACGCCGCGAGGGGCGAATCGCAGCAGCAAATCCAAAAACTTTTGAGGAAACGATCATGAAAAACCATCTCTCTCTCTCCCGCCGCCAGCTTCTGGGACGCGTTACGCCTCATACCCTGGTTCCTGGTACCAACAAGACTCTCACCTGCGCGGTTTTGTTTATGGCGACCGTCGCGGCCTTGGCACAGAATGTCAATGACCCGTTTCTGCCCAGTCAAGTTCGCAGCGTTTCCACGGTTCCTACGAACGGAGACGTGAATCCGTACGGTGTCGCTTTTGTTCCTGACAACTTCCAGACGGGATCGGGCATTCTGAAACACGGCGACATCCTGGTTTCAAACTACAACAACGCACAGAATCTCCAGGGAACCGGCACAACGATTATTCGGATTCCTTCCAGTGGCGCACCAACCACATTTTTTAAGGGAACCGCTCCTCTGGGTCTTTCGACCGGCCTGGGGGTCTTGCAGGCCGGCCTCGTGCTGGTGACCAACCTGCCTACTGCTGACGGTACATCGGCGACAGCCAAGGCGGGATCGCTCCTGGTGATTAACAGCAGCGGGAAACTGATCCAAACGATTACCAGCCCGGAGATTGACGGGCCGTGGGATGCAACCTACGTAGACGCAGGCAACGTCGCGGCGGTGTTTTTCTCCAATGCCCTTAACGGCACCGTGAGCCGGCTGGATTTCGCGGTCTCGCCCGCAGGTCTCAAGCTTCTGAGTGCGACGACCATTGCAACCGGCTACAAGCATCAAGGCGATCCGGCCGCCCTGTTCGACGCACCTACCGGGTTGGTTTATGACGAACGCAGGGATACGCTCTTTGTTGCGTCGACCCTGGACAACATGGTCTTCGGCATTCGGAATGCGATCGAGCGCAATGAGAGCGACGGACCCGGAACGATCGTATATGAGGACAACACGCATCTGCACGGCGCCTTGGCCATGGCACCAGCACCGAACGACCATTTGTTGGTCACGAATAACGACGTGATCAACAGCGACCCGAATCAGCCCAGCGAGATTGTCGAGTTCACTAAGGGCGGACAATTCGTCAAGGAGATCCCCGTCGACCCGAATCAGGGTGGATCGTTTGGTTTGGCCGTAAGCCCCGGCCAAGAAACAACGATCCTGGCCGCGGTAGATGACAATACGGCAACCATTACCATCTGGACTCTCAACAACGTGGAGTAAGCCCCCTTTCTGGCTCGTTCATGAGCCGGGAATCAGGGGACGGATGAGGGCCGCTTGACGCCAACCCGCTCAAGCGGCCTTCACCGACCTCACGGGACCGATTTTTACACGCCAATTACCACGGGCGTGACGTTCCTGAGGTCATTCCGTAACAGAAACAAATCTACTCGTCACCCTCTACACCTCTGGATCTCGTGTTCGATTACAATCTTCGCGTGTAAAGTTCCATACTTGAAAGGACACTATATGCGTCTCAATCCCAGATTCGCCTTTGCAGCTGCCATCGCCGTCCTCCTCCCCGCGGTGTTCCCTGCCCTTGGTCAAACGGATGGTTCCCGCTCGGTTGCAGGTGGTGGCATCTCGGTCCCGGGCTGGCAGGGGCAGATCGACGACAGAGCGGAGAAGGCCGGACAAACGATCAAAGATGCGAAGCTATCCGAGGAGGGCAAGGTGCTTCAAGTTACGACCGGGCCGGCGGTGACCTATTGGAATCCCGCCAACAAGGCAAGTGGCAATTACACGGTGTCTGCCACATTTACGGAACCACAATACATGAACCTGAACACCCATCCGCACCCATATGGCATTGTGATCGCCGGCAACGACATGGGAACCCCGCAGCATAGCGAACTCTATTGTGCGGCCTACGGCAATGGGACCTTTATCGTGCGCGGATTTGGACCGGAAGCGTTTCAGGTGAACGGTCATGGGGAAGCAAACGACGCAGTCCACAAGGCTGCCGGTACCGGACAACCAGTAACGCAAAAGATCGCCCTTTCCGTGAAAGGCGACAAGGTGAGCTGCGCCATTAATGATGTCGTCGTTGGAACCTATGACAAAGCTGAGTTGGTGACGGCTGGGAAGCTGAAGTCTACCGACGGCGTCTATGGGATTCGCTTCGCTCACAACACGGAAGCCACGGTGAGCGATTTGAAGATAACGAAGCCTTAGAAATCCCTCAGGGCTTTAGAGTCTGCGTGAGTCCCGAAGGGACGGCTGAAAGTAGCCCAGGACGCAGTCCCATAAGCGCTAACTTAAGGAGGTTGCTCCACATCCACTCGTACGAATCAAGTTAGGCAGCCGTTCGGGTTGTGATCCACCATCAGTACAAAGCCTTTAAGTTAGCGCCTATGGGACGCAGTCCTGGGGAAACCCGACCAAAACGGACCGAGTCCCGTCAGGGACGGCTGAAATCCCTGTCGCGATTGTTCAGCCGTGCCCTGATAACAAAACAGAATCGCCCGGTCTACGGGGTCTCCTGCAAATACTGGATGTATCCAAGAAGTGCGCCCCAGTGATAAAACCTGTCGCTGCTGCGCACATCATCTCCAGTTCCGGTCATGGCGTTATAGTTTTCATGGACGTGACCGTTCTTTCTCCATTCCTGGAGAAAGAGGTCGTAGGATTTCTGTGCGAACTGGCGCGAGACTTCCGGGTCGTCATAATTACGCAAGCCAAGGTAGACAAGATAATTCATTGGCCCCCAAATCCGACCGCGCCAATATTCCTGATCTTTAAAGGCCGGATCATCCCGTGCGATAGAAGGAATAATCCACTCCCCCCAAAATTCTTTCGGGTTCAGCAAGTGGTTCTTAATCATGAGTTCAGCCTGTTGCGACGTGGCTGCTTTCGCAAGCAGGGGATAAAAGTTGGTGGGCGACAGGCGAGAAACGAACTGGCCGGTGTGTAAGTCTTTGTTCAGGAATATGCCCGCATCGCTATTCCACAAGGTCGCCAGCCTGGCGCGATAATGCGCGGCTCGCTCGCGAATCTCCTTTGCCGCCGCGACCTCTCCCAGAGCGTCGGCAATCGTTGCCAGCGCGTCACAATCGGCGATGTACATGCTCATCAGGCCGACGTCGGCGAATTCCAACTTGTGCGTCGCCGCGTCATAAGCGGCATTGTCATACATTGGGCTGTTGTCGAGCCCGGACTCGAGAATGGCGCCCGCGCGCGTTCCCCGCGAAGTATCGTCCAGGTTGGCCGGCTCATTATTCCCATCACTACCCCACGCCAGATAGCCCTGAATGTCACGATGTTCGGCCCACCATCGATTCCACCGCAACAGCGGGGCGAAGGCCTCCTTGAGGAACCACCGGTCGTGGAATCGTTGGTAGATGCCGAGCACAGTGATGGATCCAACAGGAGGCTCGGAGCGATCAGAGCTTTTCCAGCCCCCGGAACGAGCGTAATTGGGCACAAAGCCCTGCTGGGTTTCAGTGCTCAAAGTCTCAATGGCATCGGCATAAGCCAGATCGCGGTCGCCTGTGGATGCCATGGTCGCGGCAAAGAAGGTATCCCAATCAAAGATGACGTAGCCGCCCCAGTTGACACTCCAGACCCTGCTGACGGGGGAGACGACGCGGCGGCCTTCCGGCTCGTAAATCGTGTCCCACCCCAGAACGGTCTGAATGGCATCCACCACATCCGCGGTCTTGCCGCTGGCAGCAGTGGATTGCTTATACGCGTCGCTCGCGCGTTCGATGATCGCGCGGATTTTCTCGATGCCCAGAGGGGCGCCGGTGCTGATGCCGACGGGTTGAACGAAATCCATAGAGAAATAGGCGCCGCCCAGGGGTAAGTTCACATCTTCTTGCGCGGTGGCGGGCGCGTTTTCACAGGTGCAATAGACCGTGACGGAATGGATCGGGCCGCGGGCTTCGATTCGACTGGACTGCTTAATTGCAGTCCCAGGGCGGTTCCAGAGATAGTTCACAGAAAAGACGATGGTGCCAGGGACCGCGGACAATGGCTGTGACGGAAGCGGAGTCGCAAGTATCACCAGGTTACTGCCGTCGTGAGCCGTCTGCAGGCGCAGGATGTGACCTTTCCAGGAAAGGCGTAGATCGGTGTAGCTGCCCTCCCAGGAATGTGGACCGGGAAAGACCTGCTCTGCGCCTGCGGTCAATCTGCCTATAAGGGCGTCGCCTAAAAATGCATCTTGAAATTCAGTGCTGTTGTGCTTCAGACCAACATGGATGGCTAAGCCATCGGGCAAGAGCACCTGCGTGGTCACACTATGGACGTCCCAGGTGTTCCACCCCGACGCTAGCCGCTTTTGCAGTTGTTGATATTGCGGCGAGCCCTGGGTCACGGGCCCGGGCGGCGCGTTTCGGGACGTCTGTGGCGGGGGAACGGATGGTGGGTTTGGGTCCTGAGGCTTGTCCAAAAGGCTCAGCTCATCGAGTTTCAAGTCGTTGATAGGCAGGCCGCGGTCATCGGCTGCATGGAAGGTGAGGCTGACTTCATCGACTGAGACGATGTAAGTTGGCGCGCTTTGAGCGCCGTTTATCTGCGAGCCCAGGCACTGCTCGTAGACAAGGAACGTAAGCATGAGCAGGCCGCAGATGATTGGATGACGCATGGTGCGGGTGTTCCTGAAGTATATAGCTGCCCGCAATGTACGCGGCAGGGGAACAGTGCGGGCCAGCGCGAGACGGAACCGAGAGGCTCGACATGCCGGGGCGCCCGTCTGCTAGAGTGCATTGCTATGGAATACTACATCCGATTCGCGGGCCGATTCTTGATGCACTCCCTTTTGCTCTGCGCCACAACGCTCCTTTTACATGCCCAGGCGCCGCCTGAAACCGCGGTGCCGGAGTGGGCGCAGCCGGGCTCGCCTACGCACGTCCAGGTTCCACCTCCGGCAGACTTTCACCGGGCAAGCAGGAATTTCGATACGCCGATCGGCGTGTTTCAGGGCCAGTCTGACATTGGCGGCGCGGTGGTAGCCGGCAATGCCAGCTATGATCCGGGCACGCAGCAGTACACCATTCAGTCGGCCGGATACAACATCTGGTACTCGCGCGATGAGTTCCGCTTTCTGTGGAAGAAAATGTCGGGGGACGTTTCCCTTGCGGCCGACGTCACGTTCCCCAACGCGAACGGCTACGGTGACCGCAAGGCGGTCCTGGTGATTCGGCAGAACCTCGAAGATGATTCCAAGGAAGGGATGATCGGCGAACACGGGGTCGGCATGATCCACCTGGCGTGGCGCCCAGACAAGGGTGCGATGATGAAAGATGCGCAGTTCCGCTTCGGTGGCACCCTCGCCGGGGTCAAAGCGAAACGCATCGGCATTGAAAAGCACGGCGATGCCATCGCGATCTTCGTCAGCCTGACGGGCGAACCCATGCACCAGCTCGGCCCACCGATCAGCCTGCACTTCGAGGAACCGTTTTATGTTGGCGTCGGCTTTTGCTCACACCTGCCTGCCACGCCAGATACTGCCGTGCTCTCTAACGTCGCTCTCGAGAGTTCAGCCGGCAGCGTGCGGTGACCACCTAGCAGGCCGCGGAAAAGTCGCGTTTGGGTAGGTCCGGGCTTTAGAGCCCGGGCCTACCCAAACGCCGAGTTTCCCCTGTAGAGCTCGAAATTGGACGCCCCCCACCACCAGGGCTAAACCCTCAATCGATACCGAAGCGTTCTCGCGGGTTTGAAAACCCGCTACCCCGGACTAAAGTCCGGGGCTGGCACAACAGCGAGTTTTTCCGCAGCCCGTAAAGCCCGGACCTACCCAAGAGCGACTTTTCCGCAACCCCCTAGACCGTGGGCACCAGGATTTCGGTGATCAGCTGCTCTTCAGGCGTCTTTCTGGGATCATTCACGTAGTTCTCAATGAAGTAGTCATCCCGCACTGGTAGTTTTGTCTCGGAAATTATCTGCATGACTCGGCCGGTCGCCTCACCCAGGTTTGCATAAGGTCCGGTCAAGACAAAACGGCTGAATTTACCGCCGTTGAATTCCGTGTGGCCGAGGCCTTCAGGCAACTTCACAGGCGGGGCCGCGAGCGCAACTCCGGCTCGATATATCTTCGGCCCCATCTTGTAGAGGCTCATGTATCCCGTGATCTGATTGTGTTCCTGAATCCCGGAGACGAACCGATGCAAGCTCTGCCAGGCCTCGGGAGCATTGGTTTGGAAAGGTCCAACCTTCTCGACAAACACGTATTGGGTTTTGGGCCAGGTTGCGATCTCGGGTACTTCGGTAAGGTTCATTGGCTTGTCCCTGCGATGGCCTGCACTGGTGGGAAAAATACCAACAGTCGTTCTTCAAGGTCAAGTTTTCTCGATCAACTATATTGGTTGACATAGTCAACTACTTTGCCGGAAACTGGGTGGCATGGGGTCAGCTCACAAATCGCCCTCGAACGTGAGCAGCGAGATCGCGAAGTTCCGCCACTTCAACCGCATGTATACGCGGTACATCGGAACTTTGAACGAAGGGCTCCTCAATAGCGAATACAGCCTGGCGGAAGCGCGTGTGCTCTACGAACTGGCGACCCGCAGTGCACCCAAAGCAAGCGAGATCGCCGAAGGGCTGGGCATGGACCCCGGATACCTGAGCCGTCTGTTGGGAAAGTTCGAGCGCGACGGGCTCTTGCAGAAGAAAACGTCAGAACAAGATGGCCGCTACGCTGAACTGATGCTCACCGCGCGCGGCAGGTCTGTCTTCAAAAAATTGAATGCACTCTCCGACGAGCAAGCGCGTACCGCGCTCCAGGGCCTGCCGCCCACGGCCAGTATGGAACTCATCCACTGCATGGGGTCCATTGAAAGCATCCTTATGCAGGTTGACCGGCGCCGCTTACCGTACGTCCTCCGCCCCCATCGCGTCGGGGATATGGGCTGGATTGTCCATCGAGAAGGCCTCGGCTACGCGGAGCAGTACGGGTGGGACGAAACGTTCGAAGCCCTGGCGGCGAACATCGTTTCCGAGTTCGTCACCAATTTCGAGCCGAGCCGGGAAAGGTGTTGGATCGCCGAAATCGACGGCCAGAACGTGGGACACGTCTTTCTGGTCAAGCATCCGAGTCAACCCCACACGGCGAAGCTTCGTCTCCTGTTTGTCGAGCCAAGCGCCCGAGGTACAGGCCTCGGCCACGCCTTGGTAAACGAGTGCGTTCGTTTCGCTCGCACAGCAGGCTATCGAAAGATCGTTCTTTGGACGCAGAGCATTCTTACCGCTGCGCACCGCATTTACGAACGAGCCGGTTTCCATCTGGTTAAAGAAGAGCCCCATCATAGCTTCGGCCATGATCTTATTGGCCAGGAGTGGGAATTGGAATTGAACTAAGAGAAATTGCTAGAGCTTTCGCTTGGCCGAACGTGTTGGCTGTAATCTCTGCCGAGCCGGACAGGTTGATTCGCGCACCACCAGCTCAGGCTCCACCGCTACCTGCGGAGGAGTTTTGGCGTCAGAAGGGCGGAGCTGTTGCAGCAGGAGTTGCACGGCCAGTTCGCCCATCTGGTGAAGGGGCTGGCGAATGGTGGTGAGGCTCGGTGTCTGGAAGGCCGCCTCTTTGATGTCGTCGAATCCAACCACCGACACGTCCTGAGGAACTCGCAGTCCGGAATCATGCAGTGCACGAATACAACCGATCGCTGCAACATCGTTGAACGACACCACAGCGGTGAAGCTGCGATGGTGAGCCAGCAGCTGCTTAGCAACCGGATATCCGAGTTCAGGCGAAGTCAGATCTTCTTTCAGCTGGATGGTCATTTCGGGCCGGATCGAGAGGCCGAGGTCCTGTGCCACCTCGACGATACCTTGCCACCTGGCGTCGGAATCAGAGCTGTAAGGCTGGCCGCGCATGAAGGCAATCGTGCGATGCCCCAGATCGTAAAGATGACGAAGCGACAGTTCCGCAGCGCGGTGGTGGTCGAGCACCACGTTGGTGACTCCACTCACACGCCGATGGCCGGCGATTGCTACCACCGGGAGCGGAAGCTTGTGCTGCAAGTTTGTATCGATCGCAATCAAGCCCTCGGCGCCGCGGCTGATCAACATGCGCGGGTACTGTTCAATCAGGTCGGTTCGGTGCCGGTGATGGGCGATAAAGTAGAAATAATTTTCCTCCAGCAGCCGGTCTCCGATCCCGGTCATCACTTCCGCGTGGTAGCCGTCGGCCAGGACCGGAACCAAAATGCCGATCGTCATGGTGCGACGATTTCTCAAGGATCGGGCAAGAAAGCTGGGCTGGTAGTTGAATTTGAGCGCCGCCTTGCGGATTCGCTCCCGCGTAGCTTCGGGGATGGAGCGTCCAGGAACCTCATTCAGGACGACCGATATGGTCGTTGGATCGAGGTTCAGATAAGCTGCGAGGGTCTTGAGACTGACACGCCGGTCAGGGTGACCGTCGTTGCTCTTGCGCTTGCCCATTGAGCTGCTGTGTCCTTGCGTTTGATCAACAAGATAGCAGCCACGACTCTGCTAGACAATAGATTGTCTAGATACCGCCCCTCCCGGGAACAATCCCCTGGCCTTCTTTCAGAATGTAGAAGCGATCCGCACCCACGTTCGTCAGTGTCTCTACCTTGCCCGAGGGCCAGAAAATCTCCAGTTTGTCCACTTTTTCATGATTGGCAAGACCAAAGTGGACCCTCAGATCGCTTTGGGAAAGATAGCTGCCTCCGCTCCGGACCTCGTCCTGCTGGACAAGATCGCCTGCCGTGGCGCGCAGGCGCGCGTTGAGCGCGAGCCGGTTACCCTTTGCACCCTCAAGTTCAAAGCTGATCCAATGGTTCCGGGGACCTCCCTGGTTGTGCAGAATCATCGGTTCGCCTTCCAGGTTCTCGACCACAATGTCCAGGTGGCCATCATTAAACAGGTCGCCAACGGCGAGTCCGCGGCTTACCTGCGGAATCTGTATGGCAGCACCGGCCAGCTTACTTACGTCGCGAAAGGTGCCATCGTGCTGGTTGAGAAAGAGGAGCTTAGGCTCGCGAAACCTGGTGCCGATATCCTTGGTATCCACCTGGGGGTAGACATGCCCGTTGACCATGATCAGGTCAGGCCAACCATCGTTGTCCAGGTCGAAGAAAGCGTCTCCCCATCCCACATAGGGCGTGGTCCCGCGGGCAATCCCGGAAGGGTATGAGACGTCAGTAAAGTTGAGCCCACCGTCGTTGCGGTACAACGCGGCATACTCCTCACTGAAGTGGGTGATGGCGATAGAAAACAGGCCCTTGTGCTCGTAGTCCCCCAGCGCCACACCCATGTTTGCCTGTTCGCTGCCATCGAGGTTGACGGCGACTCCGGCAGCGAGCGCGATATCCGTAAAGTGGCCGTTACCATCGTTGCGGTAGAGATAATTCGGCTCTCCATCATTGGCTACAAACAGATCGAGACGCCCGTCGTTGTTGAAATCGCTCCAGACCGCCGTCAGGCCGAAGAACCGCTGTGCGTCGTCCACGCCGGCCGCTTTCGAAACCTCGGTGAAGGTTCCATTACCATTGTTGTGGTAAAGGGCGTCCGGCGATCCCTTGAGGCCGCGGGGGCCGCACTGCACCGCGATGCCGTGATACTGGCAGGTCAGTTTGGAGCCGAATTCCGGCAGATCCTTGAGGTCTAAATCCACGTAGTGGGCGACAAAGAGGTCTGCCCATCCGTCGCGGTCGTAGTCACCAAAGGCCGCGCCGGTCGCCCAGCCGGAATCAGCGCTCAACCCAGTCTGTTTGGTCACGTTGCTGAAGGTGCCATCGTGGTTGTTGCGAAAAAGCGTCACCCCGCCAAAGCAAGTGACTAACAGATCGGGCCAGCCGTCGTTATCGTAGTCTCCGACGGACGCCCCCATGGCCCAGCAGGGGTAGCCGACTCCGGCCTTTTCCGTAACATCGGTAAACGTGCCGTCGTGGTTGTTGTGGTAAAGCGCACTGCGCGCTTTGCGGCCGGCCAGCGCCATGTCGATCCCAGGGGCGTTGGTAAAGTAAATGTCGGGCCAGCCGTCGCGATCGTAGTCTATGAGCGCGACTCCGCCGCTCATCGACTCCACGATGTACTTCTTTGCCGGAGAAGAAAGATGGTCAAACTGGATTTTGGTGGAGGCGGTGATGTCGATGAGCTGAGGGATCGCCGGTTCAGAGGGATGTTGGGCGCGACTCGTCTTCGGTGAGCAGAAGATTGCGAACCCAATGCATAAAAGAGCGACGGTACGAAACCGCGCTCTTCGCATCCGTATCTCCCATAGGCTGATGCTGATGGCCGTTACTTCGCCTCCTGCTCCTCGGTGGACAGGCCAGCCGGGCGTAGCTGCATTTCTTTAAAAATGGGCTCCAGCTTTTCCTTCATCATCTTGTATTTTTTGTACTCCTCCACCTCGTGCTGGGAGTCGGCCGTGCGTCCCATCTCACGATAGATGGTGCTGAGGCGGAAGTGGGCGGCTGCGTTTGTCGGTTCCAGCTGTACCGCCCGTTCGAGCACGGGCAATGCCTTGGTTTGTTCGTTCATGGCGATCAGGGTCTTGGCCAATCCAAAGTCTGCTTCGGCATCGTCGGGTTGCAAGCGCAGGGCCGTTGTGTAGAACTCAACCGCCTGGGCAGAATCGCCTTTGCGGCTGGCCAGGTCTCCCAGCCTGCATTCTGCTTTTTCATCCAATGGATTCTCGGCAATGGCCGCCTTGTATTCCGATTCCGCAACCGCCTTGGTCTTTGGATCCTCAGAAAGGCCCAGCAACTCTCCGAGCTCAAAATGGATACCGGGAAGTTTGGGGTCGATTTCGAGGGCTTTCTGGTACTGCACGCGAGCGCCGGCGGTGTTACCCTGCCTGGTCTCTTCGTGCGCCATGACCTGATGCATCTGCGCAGAATCGGGAGCCGCCAGTGCCAGGCTGAGCATGGCTTCGCCAGCAAGATCAGAATAGACGCGATACCCGGCGTAGAGGATGGCGGGGTTGACTGGGTCCACCTGGCGCATGGCGTTGACCACCGAACTGGCCTTTTCCAGGTCCTGGCTTGCCGTGTACAGCTCAAGCAGCTCCATGCCGATTTGCACTTTTAACTTTGGCTCGGTTACAGCTGCAAACGATGCTTCGAGGTGGCTGCGTGCATTTTCGGTTTCGCCGGTGCGCTTCTCCGCCATCCCCAGCAACGCTTGAATTTTGGTCAGGTTCGGCTGCATTTCAAGGGCCGTTCGCAGATGAGGTATTGCCTTGACATAGTCGCCCTGAAAAAACAGTAAGACCCCAAGGTTACCCTGCGCATCTAGATTTTTGGGTTCCAAAGTGACCAAAGCTTCCAATTCCGGGATGGCGAGGTCGGGCCGGTGCTGGTTCAGGTACTGCTGGGCCAGCCGGGAATGGGCTGCAATCTGGTCCTGACTGCTAACGGCTGCCTGGGGTAGGAGGGGTAGAGCGGGGAGGAAGACCAGGAACAGGGTACGGAGTTTTTTTTTACGCACATCGCCTTCGAATGATACCGCGCCATCGCCGTGGGATAGAAAGACTTCCCACCGGATGCCTGCTTCCTGTTCGGAACCGGACAGCCGGACGACGGATTAAGCCAGTCCCATACCAGGGATGGGAGTGGCTGCAAGGCCCAAGACACACGGTTGTTCTGTAGTTCCCAAGCCATCAAGGGTTTCCAAGATAACCCTTGACAACTTTATGCCGCTTCCTGTTATATTGCTCCCGCGCGGCCAGATGGCGAAAGACAACCGTTTGTCTTATTGATTTCTGGCCGCGCATGACGCTGAACAGGAATCAAGACTATATATAGCGGCAACAATTTTGGGGAGGTGGTATGAAGTCAGGACGATTGGCCTTACTGGTCGGAGTTCTTCTCGCGGGCTCTTTCGGAGCAGCCTTTGGACAAGCGACAAACGCCGGTGACATCAGCGGGACTGTGACCGACACAACCGGCGCCGTTATACCGGACGCCACGATTACGGTAGTCAATATTGCAACCGGAGTCGCCCACGATTACACCAGCAATGCGGCCGGGATATACGACACCAATTCCATCGTAGCCGGCGACTACAAGATCACCTTCTCAAAAGCCGGATTTACCACGCTGGTCCGCTCTTCGGTCACGGTGAACGTGGGACAACTCCAGCTCAATGCGCAGCTCGCGGTAGGTACGGTCACCACCCAGGTAGTGGTGAATACCGATGTGCCCCTGGTGAATACTGAGAACGGCGCCGTATCGACCACGATGAGCTACGAAACCATCAACCAGCTGCCACAGGTGTCATCGATTGGGCAGAATTGGTCCAGCTTCAATATCCTGCAGCCGGGACAGGCGGGAGCTCCAGGGGGCAGCCAGGGGGCAACGGGAACAGGAACTTCGAACGGCACCATGCTCGCGGTAAACGGCAACCTGCCCTTCAGCACGGTACTGGCAGACGGAGCCGAGACCACATTACCGGCCAGCGCGAACTCCGATATCACGGTCCAGGAAGACATCCAGGAGGTACAGACCAGCAGCTCCGCCTTTTCTGCGCAATACGGCGTAGGGGGCATCCTCTACAACCAGATCAGCAAAGGCGGTGGCGATCGCTTCCACGGTTCGGCGTATGAGTATTTCCAAAATACCGCCCTGAACGCGAACAATTACACGTTCGGTTCGACCGCGACCAAGCCGCAAATCCACTTCCACGAGTTTGGGGGCACCGTCGGCGGCCCCATCATCCGGCAGAAGCTTTTCTTCTTCTTCAACTACGATCACATCATCGACAACGGGGGCAACGCGGCCGCGTTCCACACTACGCCCACGCCGGCGGAGATGAGCGGTAATTTTGCCGGTCTGCCCACCATCTACGACCCTGCCACCACGACGGTGTTTCAGCAGGCGGGCACCTTTTTGTATCCCGGCGCGAGTACACCGACCGCCTGCCCTTGCATCACCCGCACGCCCTTCGCCAACAACCAGATTCCGGCCGACCGCTTTGATCCCGTCGCCAAGAACCTCCAGGCCTATTTCCCCGCTGCCAACACAGCCGGGACCATTTCCAACGGCCAGGTGATCAACAACTACACCTACACTTCTCCCAATATCAATCCGTTCACCAAGTTTTTTGGGCGCCTGGACTACAACCTCACCTCTAACAACAAGCTCAACGGCTCGGTCACCGAAGGAAACAATCCCGGCAAAAGTTTCGGCTGGGGAGATTGCCCGATCGACTGCCAGAGCGGTGACGTGAGCAGGATCAACAGCCAGGTGACGGACGTGTGGAGCATCAGCTCGCGCATTACCAACGAAGCGAGACTCGGCTACACCAATCAGCTTAACTTCTTTGTGCCCTACACCCTGAACAAAGGCTACCCGGCCAAGCTGGGATGGCAATTCGCCAAAGCGGATAACTTCCCCATCATCGACATCTCTGGTATCAGTGACACTAGCTTCAATCCTACCAGTACGCTGCTGACATCGAACATTAACGCGGTGTACAAAGAGCATGCTTTTGCTCCGTCCGATGTGGTTACCATGGTCGTTGGGAAACATGTGCTGCACTTTGGGGGCGAGTTCCTGATCTACCAGAACAACTCAACCGCCTGGGGGAACGTGAATGCCGGACAGATGAAATTCACGGGGAACTATACGCAGGCTTACATCGGCGACAGCGCCACCGGTGTTGGCTATGCGGACTTCCTCCTTGGACAGGTACAGAATTGGCAGGCACAGGAAACGCCGGAATATGGCGGCCGCGAGAAGCTTCCCCAGATTTTTGTTCAGGATGATTACAAAGTGAAACCGAACCTGACCTTGAACCTGGGCCTGCGCTATCAGATTCAGACTGGCTGGAGCGAAGTTAAAGGCAACGAGGCCTCCTTTGATCCAACCATTACGAACCCCACCACCAATACCTTGGGCGCGATATGGTTTGGTTCAACCCACCTCAACGGCCGCACACACTTGCAAAAGCCGGTCTACAACACCTTTCTTCCCCGCGTAGGTTTTGCCTATCAGCTCAATCAGAAGACTACGATTAACGGCGGCTTCGGCCTTTTTGCGTATAACTGGAGCAACGACCAATATGGCGGGGGAATGGGTCAGGCCTTCGGCTCAAAAGGCGCCGTAAACGACAATACGAACGGGCTAACTCCAGTCGTGGCTCTTTCCGGAAGTGGCTCCGCCCTGCCGTACATAGCCAGTTCGAACGCTCCCGACGCATACAACGGACAAAGCTTCAACTTCAATGCGTACCACGAACCGGTTGGGGGCTCCTATCAATGGAACCTGCGGGTACAACGTCAGATAGGCAACGACGTCGTGGCTTCGCTCGGTTACGTGGCAACGCATGGCCATAACTTGCCCTTCCCCGTGGACATCAACCAGGTGCCGCAGAACCTGCTCTCTGCCAACGACCAGGGATCGCGGCCCTTTCCGCAATTTGGCTCACTGAATACCTCGGGTACGCCGGCTAACGAAAATGCCATTTCCAACTACAACTCGTTGCAGGCTGTGATCGAGAAACGCATGAGCCAGGGTCTCAGTCTCCAATTCAGCTATGTGTGGTCACACTTCCTCGATGACATCGACTCTGCCGGTTGGGGAAGCCACTCGGGAGCGACTCAGATTCAAAACTCGTTTGTTCCGTCCGCAAACTATGGGAACTCTAACTTCGATATTCGCAATGCCTTCAGGGGGTACGCGATTTACGCGTTGCCCTTCGGCAAAGGGCGGCAGTTCGTGAATAACAGCGCTCCGCTCGACGCAGTGATCGGGGGATGGCAACTTGCCGGCACACTTATCCTGCAGGATGGCCAACCCTTTACCCCTCAGATGTCCAGCAATACTAACTCCTACTCGCTGGGTGGTAACAACTTCCAATGGTTTCCCAATGTGATCGGCAACCCCACGCTGCAACATCGTGGGCCCAATCAATGGTTCAACGAGGCTGCGTTTGCTGTACCGGCCCCCGGCACCTTCGGAGACGCGCGCCGTAATCAGCTAACCGGCCCTGGCTTGGAACAAGTCAACCTTGGCTTGGGTAAAACGTTCCACTTTACGGAAGGGATTAACGTAGAGGTCCGTGCCGATGCCAACAATGCCTTCAACCACCCTAGCCTGGGGCTGCCCAACACCAACCTCACCGTTTGCCCATCCTCCGGCGTGCTGCCCAGTAGCTGCGGTAGTTACGGCGCAATCGCGACTGGAACCTCAACCATTACGGACCTGGCTACTGGAAACACCCAGAATGGCCGGACATTGCAGTTGAGTGCGCATCTTACGTTCTAAATACACCCTCCCCTAAGCATGTCTCTCCGGGGTACCAGGATTTCTGGTACCCCGTCTTTTTTCTAATGAGAAAGGACAGGTTTTGTTTGTATCAGGGCACGACTTTAGTCTGGTCACTCAGGACTATCGCCGCATAAGAGCTAAGTTGTTTGGCAGACAATAGAAATCCGAGAAGACGCCGCTTTTTGCATCTCCAACCCACCACAAAAACGTCCCTCACCACAAAACGTCCTCACCACAAAATCGTCATCCTGAGCGGAGCGCCTCACAGATTTATCGGGTGACACAGCGCTTGATGGCGCGGAGTCGAAGGACCTCGAGGGTAGTTATCTTACCCATGCCGTTCGGAGCTTTTCAACCACCGAAGCCCGCACTTGGCGGACCCACCACGATCAAGTGCGTTGGAGGAAGATCCTATTCTCCGGCTTAGGTGGTAGAAAAGGCCCGAACGGCATGGGTAAGATAACTACCCTCGAGGTCCTTCGACTCCGCGCCATCAAGCGCTGTGTCACCCGATAAATCTGTGAGGCGCTCCGCTCAGAGGCTGTGATTTTATTGGCTTTTTCACGTTTTTGACGCAGCTAAGCCTTTTATTTTCAGCACCAATTTTCATGTGAAACCAATAAAGTCACAAACTCTCAGGATGACGATTTTGTGGGAGTTTTGACGACAAACATCCCAAACAAGTTAGCGCTTCAGGTTTTTCTTCGCAACAACGTCCTAGGGTCGCCGAAGGCGCACGCGGCTTTTCGCTGTGCGTCTTGCTGTCCTCCGCACCGGCCCGGTTGATTCGCGGACGATCAATTCGGGCGCCACTGCTATCTGCGGAAAATCCATGCCGTTCGAAGAGCCGAGTTGCTGGAGTAGTGTCTGCACCGCCAAGGCTCCCATCTGGTGAAGGGGCTGGCGAATCGTGGTGAGACTCGGAGTCTGGAAGGCGGCCTCTTTAATATCGTCGAAGCCCACTACCGACACATCCTGCGGAACTCGTAGCCCCACATCATGCAGTGCACGAATACAGCCTATGGCAGCAATATCGTTGAAGGAGAGGAACGCGGTAAAGCTGCGGTGGTGAGTCAGTAGCTGCTTGACTACGGGATATCCCAATTCCGGAGAAGTTAAATCTTTTTCCAGCTGGATGGTCAATTCCGGCTGGATTGAAAGGCCGAGATCCTGTGCCACCTGAACGATGCCTTGCCACCTGGCGTCGGAGTCGGAGCTATAAGGCTGCCCGCGCATGAATGCAATCGTGCGGTGCCCCAGATCATAAAGATGACGAAGCGACAGCTCCGCGGCCCGGTGATGGTCAAGCACTACGTTGGTAACGCCGCTCACACGCTGGTGGCCGGCGATCGCAACCACCGGCAGGGGAAGCTTGTCGACCAGGTTGGTATCGATCGTAATCAAGCCTTCCGCGCCGCGGCTTATAAGCATGCGTGGATACTGCTCGATTAGATCGGCGCGATGGCGGTGGTGGGCAATGAAGTAGAAATACTTCTCCTCGAGCAGGCTGTCCCCAATTCCAGTCATTACTTCCGCATGATAGCCATCGGCCAGGACAGGAACCAAGATGCCGATCGTCATGGTGCGACGATTTCTCAGGGATCGTGCAAGAAAACTAGGCTGGTAATTGAATTTGAGCGCCGCCTTGCGGATTCGCTCGCGAGTAGCTTCGGGTATGGAACGTCCAGGAACCTGGTTTAGAACGACCGATACGGTGGTTGGGTCGAGGTTGAGGTAAGCCGCCAGAGTCTTGAGACTCACGGGTCCAGAAGGCTGGTTATCGTCGCGTGCGCGCTTGCCCATTGTGCGGCGGTGACCTCATCCATGGCGATCTCTGTTGATACGAATCTTATCGCTGGGAGGTTACCAAGACAAGGGTTTGTCTAGACCATTTTGTCACTTTTATTACAGCGTACGTTTGAACAATGGCGTGGCAATCGCCAGGGTTATAAACCCAAAGCCAACCAGGAAGAGCAGGTCCAGGCGGATCGCGGTAAAGCCGCCGTCTTTGATAAGAATGGCCTTGAAGCCGTGGACGGCGTAAGTAAAGGGATCGACGTGAGCAATGGCCTGCAGCCACTTAGGTAATCCGGAGATGGGCGAAATCGCCCCGCTGGGAAAGAACAACAGCGTATTCAGAACGCCAAACATGGCCCGCGGCACCAGGGGATCCTCGACCCGCACCATCATCAGGAACATCATGCCGTTAAACGCGATGGAGGTGGAGACGATCATCGCCAGGAGAAGCAACGCCGTCATCGGATTAAATATGACACCCAGGCCGGCTAACAGCGAGCCAATCACTGTAAGACAGATGCCGGACAACACCGCCTTGATGGTGCCGGCGAGGTTTAGTCCGAGAACCAGCTCCAGCCTGGTGATCGGAGTTACCAGGTAGCCCTCGTGCACGCCCCGCGCTTTGTCGTCGATATAAAGCATGCCTCCGCCGATCATGACGGCCACGTACATGGCGAGGGCCACGGAGCCGGCAAGCAGGTACTTCATGTACTCGACATAAGGGTAGAGCTCTACGATTTCGAGCGCGATCTGCTGAACCACCTTTGGTTGGACGACGGGAGCATTCAAAGCGTCGACGAGGGATTGCATCTCGGCTTCCAGGCTGCTGCTCATGGTCTGGTCACTGTTGTCGACCACCAGGCCGATCGCCGGAGAATCGCCGGCCAGGACACGGCGCGAATACTGCGCCGGGATGATCACCGCTCCGTCGATTTTGCCCGTACGCACATCTTCCCGGGCCTTTTGCTCATCGTCATAGGCGACGGTGGTGAAGGTGCGGATATTGACGGCGATGGAGTTAAAGCCCTCTTCGATCTTGAGCGCCTGAGAGCCGCGATCGTAATCGACAACTCCCATCCGGGCTCCGCGTATCTTGCCGCCAAAGGCGTTACCGAGGATAACAAGCTGGACCAAGGGCAGCGTCATCGACACCATCATCAAGGCCGGCGAGCGAAAAAACTTCCGCATTTCTCGTTCCACAATCGCCATCATTCGCTTCATGGTTGCATCCCCGGACGCGGCGGCATGAGAAAGCCTAGCGCCTTGACCTGTTCGTCACGAAGCTGGCGCCCCGTGTAGTGAACGAAGACATCGTCGAGCGTGGTGTTCTGCACCGTCAGTGCCTTGATGGCTTCGCCGTATTTGTTCACCATCTCCACCAGCTGGGTGGTAGTGAGCGAGCCGTTGGAAGTGAGCAGCCTGTACATGCCTCCGCTCTTCGACTCCACCGCGGTTACGCCGGCCAGTTGCTTCAGCCGCTCAGGCCACTCCGTCGATTCGTGGGTAAAATGCGCTTCCACCACGTTGTCCCCGGGAACGCTTTCTTTGAGCGCCATGGGGGTATCAAGCGCTACCAACTTGCCGTGGTCGACGATGGCGATGCGGTCGCACAGGCGATCGGCTTCGTCCATATAGTGGGTGGTAATCAGCATGGTGAGATTGCGTGTGTTCTTGAGGTGGTTGAGCATCTCCCACACGGCCACGCGTGAGACCGGATCGAGGCCAGTGGTGGGCTCGTCGAGAAAGAAGATGCGCGGATTGTGGACCAGGCCGCGCGCAATCTCGAGCCGCCGCCGCATTCCGCCGGAAAGCGTCTTGGTTTGTGCTTTGCGCCACTTGACCAGGTCCACTGCCACCAGCAGATCATTGATATTGCGTTCGCGCTCCGCTTTAGGAACCTCGTACAGCTTGGCGTAGATGGAGAGATTCTCTTCGACGGTAAGATCGATGTCGCTGGTGAGCGCCTGGGGAATCACGCCGATGGTGTGCCTGACCGCATCGGGCTCGCGCGAGACGTCATGCCCGGCAATGATGGCCCTTCCGCTGGTGAGGGGGATCAGCGTCGTCATCATGCGGATGAGCGTGCTCTTACCGGCCCCATTGGGTCCGAGCAGTCCGAAGATTTCTCCATCGGCAACCTCGAAGGTGATGCCCTTGACGGCCTCGAAATCTCCGTAGCGCTTGACGATGTTTTCGACCGCGATCGCAGCCCCTGGCTTGGTCATTGGTTCACCAGTTTGTTCCTGGGTACATAGACTTCGGCCAGCATTCCCGGCACGTAGCGCATCCTAGGATTGTCGATCAGAAGCTTCAGGCGGATGGTTTTGATATCGCGTTTGCGGCGGCTCACGTCGCGTTGCGTGGCAAAGTCGGCTTCCGCCGATTTGGCAATCACCTTACCCTGGATCGTGGCGCCGCTGGGCATCACAACCCGCAGGCTGTCTCCCAGCTGGACGGCGTCCGCTTCGGTTTCAGGCAAGGGCGCATAGATCCAGGTCTGCGTCAGATCCGTTATGGTTACGATTGGCGTCGACGCTGCAACCACTTCGCCTTGCCGCGCCGCTCTTACGTTGACCTTGCCAGAAATGGGGGAGACGACGCGGGCATACTGCAGTTGGACCTGCGCCTGCTTCATCATGGCCTGCGCATTCTGCATTTCACCCCGGGTTGCGGCCACGGTCTTGGCTGCGGCCTGGGCCTGAAGCGTATTCGCCACCGCGACATTCAGTGACGCTTCGGCAGCGGCCACGTTTGCCTTAGCTGAATCGACTGCGGCTTGCGCGGCGTGCAAAGCGGTGGCCGCTTCATCGCGCGACTGGTAGCTCATGATTCCCTGAGCGGCCAATGCGACCGTCCGCGAGGTATCGGCATTCTGATGTTCATAATTGGCCTGCGCCTGCATCAGGGCGCCCTGCGCGCTCCGCATCTGCGCTTGAGCATTGGTCACCTGGCTTGACGTGTCTCCTCGGGTCTGGCGTTCGGTATCGCTGGCTCCCTGGAGCTTGAATTTCTCGCTGTCCGCAGTCGCCTCGGCTGCCTGATGTGCCGCTGCCAGGTCGTCGCTCTCGATGGTGGCGATCAGTTGCCCGGCTTTTACGTCGTCCCCCTCGTCGACGGTCAGGGTTTGAATCCTGCCTGGAATACGCGAGCTGACAACTACTTCGTTGGCATCTACGGTGCCGATCAGCTGCAGATCATTCGAGTGCTGGGTAGAAAAGAAGTACCAGCAGAGAGCGATGATGAATAAGATCCCGATCAGCATAAAGATCCGGTTGCGTGGCTTCATAAGTGCTTTCTCCAAACTTGCGCGAGATTTGCCTTGGGCATGGGCATCTCGGCAAGAACGCGCTGGGCAAGCTTCGCGCCACGGGCGCGATCAACAAACAGGGCATTGCCGAGGAATTGCACCGCGGCCCTGCGCCGGGATTCGATCGCGGCAGGCCGGAACGGATCGAACGGCAGCAACATGCGCATCATGGGCGCACTGAGAAAAAAGAGAACATTTGCGCCGAGCGCGGAATAAACGACCTGGAGCCAATCCATCCGGCATAGCTCGCCGCTCTCGATGCCCTCGTGGACGGCTTGCTCCATCTTTCCGAGCAGGGGTTTGAAGACGTTCTTCACCAGCGCGGGCATCGAGTCACTCTCGCCGCGACGCATCCGGACCATCTCCTGCTGCATAAGACTTTGAAAATCACGCTGGGTGAGGATGCGGTCGAAGTGGCTCAACGCCGTGCGCAGTATTCGGTCTCCGGCGCTGTGTTTGGGATCAAGGGCTGCGAATGCGCGCTCCGCAACAGCAGCTGAGACTTCTTCGATCGCCGCGGCGTAGAGAGCGGTTTTGCTTTTGAAGTAGTAGTAGAGGAGGGCTTTGTTGACCTTGGCTGATTCCGCGATGGCATCGGTGCGCGCTCCTGCCAGGCCGTGCGCGCTGAACTCGCGAATGGCCGCGCGCAGAATGGCCTTCCGGGTGAGATCTGCGCGCCGGTTCGGATTGAGAGTTTTTGCCGACATTGATTAACCAGTTAGTTAAAATTATACCAGCCTCTGCTCCCTTCTTCTCAGCCACTGCTCTCAATGGAAGCGCGCCCCCCTCCCCTTTGTCATCCCGACCGTACCCGGATTTCCTGCCACGCTGCGCCGGACACAGTCGCGTGTGCGCCTTTCAGTAAGGAAAGGCGCATGAAGTTTGCCAACGCCACCAAGTTTCACAGGAAATCCGGGGTAGTGGAGGGATCTGCAGTTCAGCGGACCTCTCGTGGAGATGTTTTTCGACAGAGTGGAGAGATCGTTCGTTAGGGAACTACTTTGCCTTCGCTTTCGACTGCCGGCTCTTCGGTACTTTGCCGATTCTAGGATCGCGGGCGACAATCAGTTCGCAGGCACGCAAGGCCGCTGATTCGAAATCCGGGGAGTCCGCGGGAAGAACCTGCCAGCCCGTAATTTTCCCCCCGAACAACTGAATGGATCGCATGTGAGGGAATTCACGGCGCAGGCTCTGGTGGTGCTCCTCAGTGGTAGCAAGCCACACCCCGTTGTCTTCCGTCTGTTTTTGCTTCTGACGAAGCATGAGGACGATCTTGTCGCCAACATAGACAGAGAGGCAGCCGAACATGGGGCGGGTTTCGACGGGGATCTGCGAGACCGCGTCGAGCACAAACTCGTAGGGCACGGGTTTGCGCTGTTTTACTGGGAATGCAAAGGGCGTATTGCGACGGGACTTTTGCATCGCGCCTATGATAGTACGGCAGAATGTATTCGTTGCACATATAGCCACCATGCATATAGCATGGAGCCATGGCCGACGACATCAAGGCTCTGCTCCCGCTCCAACCCACCACCTTCCATATCCTTCTGTCTCTCACCGACGAGGATCGGCATGGCTACGCCATCATTCTCGAAGTGGCCAGACGCACACAGGGAGAACTCAAGCTGAGTGCAGGCACACTCTACCGTTCCATTCAGCGGATGCTGGAGCTGGGCCTCATTGTTGAGACCAGGACCCGCCCCGCGCCCGAGGTGGACGATGAACGACGCAGATACTACCGCATAACCCCCCTGGGAAAAACTGTTGCGGAGGCAGAGGCAGGACGCCTTCGGGACTTGCTCAAAATGGCGCGCCTGTGCGGAGTCGCGCCCAGGACGACCTGATGAACTTCTATCGATTGCTTCTCCACCTCTATCCCGAGTCGTTCCGGGCGGAATATGGCGAAGAGATGAGCGCTATCTTTGGAACTTGGCCGAAGCAGCGGATTTCGCGGCAGATGCGGGCTCTGGCTTTCCGCATTCGCCGAGGTGCTGTGGAATGCGGCCATGGTGCACGGGGAAATCGCCCGGCGGGATCTGTACTATTCCGCGCGGTCGCTGCTTCGTTCCCCTGGCTTCACCCTGACTGCGATTCTGCTGATCACCATCGGCATCGGCGCCAACCTGGCCGTCTTTACTCTGGCGAATTTCGTGTTGCTAAAACCACTGCCGTTTCCTGGGCCTGAACGGCTGATGAATGTTTGGGAAAAACATCCGGGCTACGCAAGGATGGAACTCTCTCCGGCCAACTATCGTGATCTAAATGCGTCCAGCAATTCGTTCACCGCTCTGGCAGCTTACAACGAAACCTCGGTGAGCCTGGTCGGTCAGGGAGAGCCGCAAAGAATTGATGGCGCCTCAGTCACTGCGAATCTGTTCTCTGTCTTGGAAACACCGGCGCTGACTGGTCGTTTTCTCAGTACGGATGACGACAAGGCGGGCGCCCCGGGCACGGTCGTGCTGAGCCATTCGTTATGGCAAGCAGCGTTCGGAGGCGATCGAGAGATACTTGGGAAGCCCGTTTCGCTCGATAATCAGCCCTACACGGTCATTGGGATAATGCCCCACGATTTTCGTTTTCCCACGCGCGAGACACAATTCTGGACGGCTTATCGATTCAAGGAGGAGGATTACCAGGACCGCAATGACAATTATCTGATTGGGATTGGCCGGCTCAAGCCCGGTGTATCGCTCGCCCAGGCGCGCAGCGAGCTCCTGTTGATCGCCGCCCGGTTGCGACGGCAATACCCAAGGGAGAACGAAAATGTAGACCTCTCCGTGGTCACATTGCGCGATGAACTCACCACGGAGTCCCGACTGTTGTTGGTGGGCTTGTGCGGAGCCGCGCTTTGCATGCTGATCATCGCTTGCGCCAATCTGGCAAATCTTCTGCTCGCCCGCTCGCTGGCGCGACAAAGAGAACTCTCGATTCGCTTGTCGTTAGGCGCCAGCCGTCGTAGTCTTCTGCGCCGGCTGCTTTCGGAGAGCCTTCTGCTGGGGTTAGCCGGAGGTATCGGCGCAACCGGAGTCGCCATCGCAGCATTGCCGCTGCTCTCACGCCTGGTGCCCAACCGGCTTCCGGTGCAGCAGGTTCCTCCGGTGGACTTACAGATGTTGCTATTTGCCCTGGGTCTGACTCTGATGACCGTCATCGCTTTCGGCACCGCCCCCGCACTGCAGGCCTGCAGAGATGCAGGTTTAGGCGGACTTAAGGTTGGAGTGCGAACAGGAGGAGCGGGAAGTCAGCGGGGACGATCTCTGCTGGTGGTTACGGAAGTCGGGGCATCCGTCGTGCTCCTGGTTCTGTCGGGGCTCCTGGTGCGCGCGTTGTGGAGGGTGCAATCGGTGGACCCCGGATTCAGAACCAGAAACATCCTGTCCCTGCGAACGGAGTTGCCGTTCCCGAAATACGACAAGACCACCACGCGCGAACAGTTCTATGGCAAAGTGCTGGCGGGGGTTCGCAGCCAGCCTGGCGTGGCGGACGCCGCATACATCAGCACTCTTCCCTTAACCTGGGGCGGCGGCATTTGGCCGGTCCTGGTAAACGGGCGCAGCCAGATTCGCAGCGAAAGCAATGTTGCCAGCATGCGCTTCGTGACTCCTGAGTTATTTTCCAACCTGGGTATTCCGATTAAGTCCGGACGTGGAATCAGTGAATCCGACACCGCAGATCGGCCGTATGTTGCGGTTGTGAGTGAGTCGCTGGTGCGGCGGTACTGGCCCCACGAACAGCCGATCGGCCAGCATTTCACTTTCGCTTTTCACGACCGCGAGGTCATCGGAGTGGTCGGGGATATCCGGGCGCGGGGCCTGGAGAGAACCAGTGAACCCCAGGTGTATCTCAGCTACAAGCAGGTTTCCGATGGTTGGTTCAGCAATTATGCACCGAAAGATCTGGTGATCCACTCCACGCAGCCCCCGGAATATCTGCTACCTGCAATCCGGCAGATCATTTACACGGCCGACCCGGAGCAGCCTATCTCCGACATAAGAACGATGGACGAGGTGGTCGCCGGAGAAACGGAATCGCGCACCATCCAAATGCGGGTGCTGGTTGTCTTTACCGGCGTGGCCATCGTGCTGGCGGGTTTAGGCATATACGGGCTGCTCGCGTTCACGGTCTCGATGCGACAGCAGGAGTTTGGCATCCGCATGGCTTTGGGCGCCGGCCAAGGCGATATCTTTAAAATGGTCTTAGCCCAGGGCGCCGGCCTGGCAGTGGCCGGGCTATTGCCAGGGCTGGCACTGGCGTACATCGCAGCGAGACTCATGGAAAGCCTGCTTGCCGGCGTTCGGCCGGCCGATGCACTCACATTCTCGACCGCAGCAGCATTGTGTTTCATCACCACGCTGCTGGGGACCTTGTTCCCCGCGCTTCGCGCTGTGCGGGCCGATCCTAGCGCTGTGATGCGTGCCGAGTAGCAGCCATGGCCATGAGCCTCGAAGACGCTCTCATTTCCGTTTGGCGGCAGGCGTTCGCTGAAAACGCGAAAGCGGTGACTCTCGAAGATCAGAGTTACCCGATCCGACGAACCAGCCAATCCAAATTGCGGGAAGTGAATTTTAAATTCGGCGATCAAGCGTTACGCGGCGTGGAGCAAAACCCGAACACCCACTCACGCTGGGCAAAGCTCGCGCGGGAAGGCAAGAAGGTGATGCAATTTCTCGCGGATGGCCGCTACGTTGCCGGCGTCGTCGATGGAAAGGTTACGCTGTATCACTAATTTGAGGCTTGCTGCGCATCGTTATAGGAGTGCCACGCCCAGCCCAGGTAGTGCGGGTTTCCGCTCAATGCATCCTGTACGACTTTCAGCATGTCGGGAAGCTGCTGCTGATAGTCAGGGGTGCGCAGGCCTATGGCCAGCTTCGCCAGATTTGCTCCGTTGAGACCCTGGTAGGCCATGTCCATGTATTTCGCGCTGGCCTGGCGAAGCTTGTCTGCCTGGGCCGCTGTGCTCTCGCCGTCGCCTGGGCTGCTCAGCTCGTAGAGCATCAGCGTCAGGCGCGGCAAAGAGGACATCAACCCGCGACGCTGATTCAGGTCGCCCTTGAGGAATTTGTTGGGGATGTCGGCGTTTACTGTCATCTGGTTCTGCTCGGCCAAAACGCGAACGGCGTGATAGGTATCCAGCAGGTCGGGTAAGAAGCCCAGGTTCCCTGGCCCCTTGTTTTCCTGGCGCTGTTGCGGTTCCACGTCGAGGTGGATGCCATCGAAGCGCTCGCGCGGATGGCCCTGGTTGAAGGACAAGACCTCGTTGACGTGGGCCATCAGCTTGTCGCGGTGCTTGCCCGGCTCATCCGCATCGGTGCTCGACAGCAGGGCCTCGACGCGAATGTGTGAATGATGGAGCAGGCCAATGAGCTTCTCTATCTCCTGTTGCTCCGCCGCGCCACCGTTCTGCGAAGAAAATGAGAGATAAACCTCGTTGATTTGTTGCGACCGGCAGAAGTCGCGTAATGCCTCGCCCCTGGAGGGCAGGTCGAGAAGGGTTGGCGTCTTCCAGACCCAGAGTCCGTGCACCAGCGGTTCCTGGGCAACCGCGGCGTGCCCAAACATTAAGGTCAACCAAGCCAGCACCGAGAACGCAATCTTCATAGGAGATTCCTCCTTCGTCCGGCCCAAACAGCATAGCGGATAACCTGTACGTCCACCTCCTCACTCCGTGCATCTACATACCTAAGGAGAAACACCATGGCTGACGAATCCAAGATGGAAAATCCATCGGGCCTCGAGGAGGAATTTCACACCTCCAAGACAGGTGAGGACAACAAGCTTGATCGCACGGCTGAAAGAGCTGCCGAAAGAGCCGGGAGGAGTGAACAGCGGTACGACCAGGACCACGATATCTTCACCAAGTAGCCCGGGCAAAAAAATCTCTCAACCAAGGACACGGCTTTTAGCCCCGCGATCTTTTCATTACCACGCAGACGCATCCAGGGCGCTTTAGAGCGTGTGTGAGAACCCACCATTCGCCGGCTTAGTCCCGGAGGGACGGCTGAGAGTAGCCCAGGACGCAGTCCTGGGAAGAGATTCGAGAGACGGACCAGTCCCGCAGGGACGGCTGAAAATTACCCAGGACGCAGTCCTGGGTGCAACCTTGTTAACTTTCAGCTGTTTGAATGTATAGGTGCCGCCGGAGGCGGCGGACAAATGAAAAAGGGTTCTCCTGGAGATTACGATGCTGAGACCGGCTGTTTCGAGCAGTCGGCTCAGAAATCTCTATTAGGAGAACCCCATGACTGTTATCCACTATATCGGATTGGACGTACACAAGAAAACCATCAGTTATTGCATAAAGACCGCAGACGGCCGAATCGTGCGGGAGGGCAGATTGGAGGCATCGCGCGCAGCGCTTCGAGGCTGGGCAGAAGGCTTGCGGGTACCGTGGCACGGAGCCATGGAAGCGACCCTTTTCAGTGCCTGGATCTACGACACACTGAAACCCTATGCCGAGAAACTGGTGATGGGCCATCCCGCCAGGATGAAGGCCATCAGCACCGGCAAGAAGAAAAGCGATTCCATCGATGCACGGACCATCGCCGATCTACTCCGTTGCGACCTGTTGCCCACCTGCTATGTGATGCCGCCGGAGCTGCGCGATCTGCGCCGTCTGCTGCGCTATCGCAATATGGTGGTACAGCAGTCGGTGCGCATGCAAAACAAGATGGCTGGTCTGCTGATGGAGAGCGGAACCGCCTTCAACAAAGACAAATTACACGGCAAGAAATACTTCACCGAGTTGATGAAGAGCTTGCAGGAAGTACCGGAGTCGGTCAAAGATTTGCTGCGGATGAGTCGCGGCTCGATGGAAATGTTTCAGTCTACCCAAAAGCAGCTGGTGGAAAGACTGCTGTCGGAACCTGCGTTGGAGCAGCGCGTCGAACGACTGATGAGTATCCGTGCGGTCGGTCCGATTACGGCTCTGAGCTGGGCTCTGGAGATCGCCGACCCGCATCGCTTTGCCTCCATCGCCGATGCTGTCAGCTACTGCGGCTTAACCGCAGCCTTCCGGTCCTCTGCCGGCAAGCAACAACGCGGTCCGATTTCCAAGCAGCGCAACGCCTGGCTGCAGTCGGTGTTGATCGAGGCGGCCAAACTGGCGCCACGCTGGAACCCGCAACTGGCGGCATTGCATGCCCACGAATTAGAACGCGGCCATCCCAATCGCGCGACCTTGCAGGTGGCGCGCAAACTGGTGGCTTACCTGCTGGCTGTGGACAAGAGCGGCCAGCCCTTTCAGGTTCACACTCCGCCTCCGCCTGCAAGCACGAAGGCGAAAAACAAGACAAGGAGGAAGAACAAAAAGGCAGACGCTTTGCTGGCAACCGCCTAAAGGCAAACACCCTGCCGGTTGGCAATTACGCTTTTCCCGTTAGGGAAGTGAAGACCGAACATGCCGTTATAAGTTTTCTTAGGCATGCCGATCTTTCCCCCGATGGTCATTGCCATTTGCCCAACACAGAGGGGAATTCCGCGTCGCAAATTCCCCTCTGGACACATCGGTGGGATGAGCCGGATCGAGTATTCCTGGCAGGTTGCTCTTCAGCAGAGCCTGCTTCCGCTTCCTTGATGGACTCAGCCTACCAGAATGACAAAGTTCGATCTGTCAGCGATCCACCAGCCGGTCCTTGCGTTTCTAGGGACTGTGTACGGGAGTCTCGGCTCCCAATACACCCCATCAGCTGTTTCAAGGCCGGCCGGTTTACCCTCACTCAATCTTCGTGGACGGTGTCTCGGCGCTGTTCCCGCAAATGGATGTCTGGCCGCGCTGCTACTGCGCTGGTCCTGCTAAGGGATCGAGGACAACTCGGAACTCTAAGTACCTACTCGCCCGGAGAACCCCTTCTGCCGGGTCAAGGGGAATCTCCGTTTCCCCTTGACTTTTACCTATCATGGACGTCCCTTGCGGGACTTTTCGTGGTTTTGTGCATGGTTCCCAGGACTGCGTCAGCCGTCCCTCCAGGACTAAATCGGTGAATGGTGGGTTCTCATACACGCTCTGAAGGCCACACTATTTGCCGGGTTGATGTCCGGGCTTCACAGGCTGGACCCTCGCTGTTTACCTGCTCCAACCTGCGGTCTAGAATGACGATATGGTAAATACTGCTTCGCCAGGGCGCCGATGACCTTTCCTGAGCACGAACTCCACTTCTTCCAGAGGTTTGGACTGACCGGACGGCTGATCGAAAGGTGCCTGGGCGAGGCGCTTTCCGCCGGTGGCGATTTTGCCGACCTATACTTCGAATCCATAGCGTCTACTTCCATTTCGGTCGACGAGTCGCTGGTGAAGTCTGCCAGCCAGGGGGTTAGCGCCGGCTGCGGTATTCGCGTCTGCTCCGGAGACCGCACAGGTTATGCCTATACCGACGACCTCTCCGCCGAACGGCTGATGCGTGCCGCCCGAACCGCGGCCCTGATCGCCGATGGGCCCTCCAAACAACAGGTTGCCGGCTTCCGCGAGACGCCGAAAGCGAGCCTCTACCCCATCTCGGCCGCCGATTCCGACGCAGGGGTCGCCCCCAAGCTGGAACTGGTGATGCGCGCCGATCGCGCAGCCCGCGCCTACGATCCGCGTATCGTGCAGGTCCGCGCCGGCTACAACGATGAGCTTCGTCACATTCTCGTCGCCGCCTCCGATGGTACCTTCGCCCACGACACGCAACCGCTGGCCCGCTTGAACTGCTACGTGATCGCCCGCGATGGGACGAAAAACTCGCGCGGCGGGTCTGGAGGTGGTGGGAGAGTCGATCTCAGCTTCTTTGAAGGCGACAAGTCTCCTGAACACTTCGCCCGGGAAGCGGCCCGCCAGGCCATCCTGCAACTGAATGCTGTTCCCGCTCCGGCGGGCGACATGGAGGTTGTTCTGGGCCCTGGCTGGCCCGGCGTTCTGTTACATGAAGCGGTGGGCCACGGGCTTGAAGCCGACTTCAATCGCAAGAAGACCTCCGCTTTTGCCGGCCTCATTGGACACCAGGTCGCCAGCTCCAAGGTGACCGTGGTCGACAACGGCACCATGCCCTCGCGCCGTGGGTCGTTAAATGTTGACGACGAAGGCTCGCCTACGCAGGAAACCGTGCTCATCGAAAACGGCATCCTAAAGGGCTACCTCAGCGATAAGCTCTCGGCCCGCCTCATGGGCATGGCCGACACCGGCAACGGACGCCGCGAAAGCTACCAGCACATCCCCATGCCGCGCATGACGAATACCTACATGCTCTCGGGCGAAGACAGCCCGGAGGATATTGTGCGCAGCGTGAAGCGGGGACTCTACGCGGTGAATTTCGGCGGCGGGCAGGTGGATATCACCAGCGGCAAGTTCGTCTTCTCCGCTTCGGAAGCGTACCTCATCGAGGACGGTAAGATCACGGCTCCGGTACGGGACGCCACGCTCATCGGCAATGGGCCGGAAGCGCTCAAGTATGTCTCCATGGTGGGCAACGATCTGGCCCTGGATGAAGGCATCGGCACCTGCGGTAAAGACGGACAGAGTGTCCCGGTTGGCGTAGGCATGCCCACCATCAAGCTCGACCGCATGACCGTGGGCGGTACGGGCAGATAAATGTCTACAGCCACACCTATCTCCGCGGCCGAAAGCAAGACAGACATGCAGCAGCTTGCGGCTGATGTGGTGGAGCGCGCGTTGCGTGCGGGAGCCGCGGAAGCTGAAGCAGTGATCCGCGAAGGCGACGAATTCTCCACCCTGGTCCGCCTCGGGCAGGTGGAAACGCTTAAGGAATCCGGCGCGCAGGGTATTGGGCTGCGCGTCTTTTTGGGCTCCAGCGGGTCGTATCGTACCGCGAACACGTCGACCAGCGACTTCTCCGAGGCAGGCCTAGCCCATATGATTGCCGGCGCGGTCGATCTGGCTCAGGTCACGTCACAGGATCCCTTCGCCGGCTTGCCCGAGCGGGACGCCATGGGCCAGATAGCTGGCGAGCTCGATCTTTACTATGAAGACGTCTACTCCATGCCAACTGCCCAGCGCATCGAGCACGCGAGACGCGCTGAGGCGGCGGCTCTCTCCGCCGACCCGCGACTCAAGAAGAGTGACGGTGGCAGCTTCGACGCGGCGACGGGGCATAAGATCATGGCCAATTCACGCGGCTTTGTGGGTGAGTATCGCCGCTCCTATTGCTCACTTTCCGCCATGCCTATCGCGGAGACAGAGCAAGGTGGAATGCAGCGGGATTATTGGTTTTCGAGCGCCCGCACGCTGGCCCGGCTCGATACTCCGGAGAGTATCGGAGCTGAGGCAGCCCGGCGCACGCTGCGCCGCCTGAATGCGCGCCGGGTTGCGACCCAGCGGGTGCCGATTATCTTCGCTCCCGAAATTGCCCGGTCGCTTATCGGCAATATCTTTGAAGCCGCCAATGGGGACAGTATTTATCGCGGCGCCTCCTTCTGGACCGGCCAGTTGGGCCATAGGGTCGCCAGCGAAAATGTAACCGTGATTGATGACGGTACGATGCCCGGCCTGTTCGGCACTGCGCCGTTCGACGGGGAAGGTCTGCCGACGCGGCGGACCGTCATTGTCGAAAACGGCATTCTAAAGAATTACCTGCTGAATACATACACCGGACGCAAACTCAATATGCCGAGCACCGGGAACGCTTCGCGCGGGCTGGCTGGAACTCCCGGCATCGGGGCCGGCAACCTCTTTCTCCAGAACGGCACCGTTTCGCCGCAACAGCTGCTCGCCGACGTGAAGGTTGGCTTCTATGTCACGGAGCTGATGGGTTTCGGCGTCAACATGGTAACTGGCGACTATTCCCGCGGCGCGGCCGGCCTGTGGATCGAGAATGGCGAGCTAACCTTCGCTGTAGAAGAGGTGACCATCGCCGGCAACCTGAAGGAGATGCTCAACAACATCACCGCCATCGCCGACGACCTGCAATTTCGTGGAGCGGTTGCCTCACCCACCCTGCGTATCGACGGAATGACCATCGCCGGGGAATAGAGATGGTTTTCTATGAGAGCCGGTCTTGCTCATTCCATCCGCTTCGACCCGGCCGATCCGACTGCCAGCCTGGCCGGGCTTCCGCAAGCCCCGGCTGTTTTCGCGCTCTGCGCCGCCGACCCCGCGGCTGAACCCTACCTCAGCAAGACCCCCAATCTGCGCCGCCGCCTGATGCGGTTTCTGCGCGGGCCCCAGTCTGGTGTCGCGTCCCGGCGCCTGCAGCTGGCGCACATGGTCGACCATATCGAGTACAGCGTCACCGGCTCGGAGTTTGAATCCTCCTTGTGCCTTTACCAGGCTGGGCTGCGCGCTTTCGGTGACCGGGCGCAAAAGCGCCTGCGCCTTCGTCCTCCGGTTTTTCTGCGCATGTCGGTCGATAACCCGTATCCGCGGGTTTACGTGACCACCAGGATCAGCAAGACCGCGGCCAACGCTCTGTTTGGTCCGTTCCCGTCGCGAACCGCAGCCGAGCGTTACGCGGATGAGATGCTGAACCTGTTTTTGCTGCGGCGCTGCACTGAGGATCTCAACCCCGATCCGGCCTTTCCCGGGTGTGTCTATTCTGAGATGAAGATGTGCCTGGCGCCGTGCTTCAAGGGCTGCTCCGATGAGCGGTACCAGCAGGAATCCGCGGATGTGTTCGCCTTTCTTTCCGCGGGGGGCGCCTCGATGCTCAAACGGTTAGAAGCCGAACGCGACGCCGCCTCGGAGGCGATGGAATTCGAACGCGCTGCGGCCATCCATCAACGGATGCAGAAAGTTCAAAGCGTGGCTCACCTGGCCAGCGAGGCGGTGCACCCCCTGGCGCAGCTGAGCGGCATCCTGGTGCAGTCGTCACCCGAACCTGGCCATGTCGCGCTCTTCGCCCTGCGCCGCGGCGTCTGGAGTGGACCTGCGCTCTATTCCATCGTTGGCATGCGGCTGGCGAATGAGCGATCGGGGTCCAGTTCGCTCTTCGCTCATCCCGTTGCGCTGGAGCCGGTTCCCCTGGAGGGTCCGGCTGTCGGGCAAGTGGCGAAAGATCTGCTGGAGTCGCGACTGGAGGAGGCTTTGTCAGTGCTCGCGCGGTCTGCCCCGAAATCCATATCTTCGCAGACGCTGTCGGACCACGTGGCCCTCTTCACGCAATGGTTTTACCGGCCCGCCGCGCGGTCCACAGGGGAAATGATCTTTGCTGGAGGCGATGGGGAGGTGGCACGCAAGCCACTGCTGCGCGCTATTTCCCGTGTGGCCGCGCGCGCCAACAGCGCCAACCCGGAAGAGCTCGCCAAACCTCCGATCCAATGGCACGCGTAAGAAAGTGGAAGCGAGAGACTCCTGCTACACTGGGGGCAACTTGAGGAGGAATCATGGTTGAATTGGTGCCATCCATCCTCTCTGCCGACTTCTCGAAGCTGGGCTCGGAAATCGAGGCCGCCGAGCGCGGTGGTGGCTCTGTTATCCATATCGACATCATGGACGGGCACTTCGTCCCCAACCTCACCATGGGCCCTCCGGTGGTCAAGTCTCTGCGCAAGGTCACCAATTTGCCGCTCGACTGCCACCTGATGATCGAAAATCCCGGCGACTTTATCGCTGAGTTTGCCGAAGCCGGAGCCAGCTGGATCGCGGTCCACTACGAGGCCTGCCGCCACCTGCACCGCACCCTGCAACTCATCGCCCAACATGAGATGGAACCCGCCGTGGTGATTAACCCGGCCACGCGAGTCGATTTTCTGGTCGAAATCCTGCCCATGGTGCACCATGTGCTGGTCATGAGCGTCAATCCGGGTTTTGGCGGCCAAAAATTCATTCCCTTTTCCCTGAACAAGATCCGACAGCTGGCCGAACTCCGGGCCGACCTTGATCTGAGCTTTAGGATTGAGGTCGATGGCGGGGTGGCCCACAACACCATTGCCTCGGTGGTCGAGGCCGGGGCGGATCTGCTGGTCGCCGGGAGCGCCATTTTTGATTCCGGGCACCCCGAAAAGGAGGCCCGGAAGCTGCTCCAACTGGCGCAGGAGGCGGAACAACGCTCCCAGGGCCAAAATTTCCATTCCAGGCGGGCCGCCGCCATTTAACATTCAGTAAGTAAGTAATATGGATCAAAGGCTCCCTGGTGGGGCTTCTGCCCATGAGGTGCTATGCAGCGTTTTCTATTCCGGATCACTACCCTGTGTCTGCTTTGCGCGCTCCCGGCGTGCGCTCAGTTCGGCATCTTCAAGCCATCCAAACCAGCGACCAAGCCGACGCCCAACGATCCGCTCGCCGGCAACGCCTCCAAGCAGCCGGATAAGGAGCTCTTCGATAAGGCCATGGTGGCCATGAAGAAGGGCAAGTTTGACGTGGCCCGGCTGGATTTGCAGACGCTGCTGAACACTTACCCGGAATCCGAGTACCAGATGCGGGCCAAGCTGGCCGTCGGGGATAGCTGGTTCAAGGAAGGGGGCACCGCCGCCTTGACCCAGGCCGAGGCGGAGTACAAGGACTTCATCACCTTTTTCCCCAATCAGCCGGAAGCGGCCGAAGCGCAGATGAAGGTTGCCGACATCTACTACATGCAGATGGAAAAACCTGACCGCGACCCCAAGAATGCCGACCAGGCGGAGCAGGAATACCGCACCATGATCCAGCAGTTCCCCGACTCCACCTTTGTGCCCCGCGCCAAGCAGCGTCTGCGGGAAGTGCAGGAAGTGCTCGCCGAGCGCCAGTTCCAGGTGGGGACTTTTTACGCCTCGCATGAGAACTGGGCGGCGACCATCGCCCGCCTGCAGACGGTTACCGATAGCTACCCGCTCTATAGCCATAGCGACCTGGCGCTGATCGGGCTGGGAGACGCGTATGCCGCCGAGGCGCGCTACGTTCAGGGTCTGGCGCAAATCAATCCCAAGGCCAAGCAGGAATTGGAGAAGGCCTACGATGACCAGGCTGCGGACGCCTACGCTCGCGTAGTCACGCACTACCCCATGGCGGTGCACGTTGAAGATGCCCGGGAACGCCTGATCGCTCTCAATCGTCCCGTACCCGAACCAACCAAAGAAGAACTAGCCGACAGCGAAGCGGAAGAGCAGAGCCGAACCGGTATCGCCTTCAAGGATCGCGTCATGATTCTGGTCAAACGTGGGCCGGTCACGGTGAACGCCGCCCGTATCGGCGAACCAACCCTGACCGACCCTCCGGCAGTCACGGCGCCAGATGTCCATAAGCGGGATCAGGCACTCTTTACCGCGGCACTCTCCAACAAGCCGCTCCCGGCAGCGCCGGCATTGGGTGTGGCGCCAACTGCAGTTGCGAGTGGAGATGCGTCGGCGCCCGCACCTGCTGCTGGTGGAACGCTGCAATTGGAAAATGTGCCCTCCGCGGATAGTGGCGCGCCGGCTGGTAACGGACCCGCGATCGGAGCAAGCATCGTCAGCACAGGTCAAGGCGACGCAGGTCAGGCCCCGGCAGCCTCGGGTCCGCCCACCTCGGCGCCCGTCGGCCCTCCCGTAACCCCGGAAGGCGCAGCCGCCGCGGCGGCCGCAGCGGGAGTTCCGGGCGCGCAGAATAGTGGCGGATTGACGGCGGTTGGGCCAACCAATAACCAGCCCTTGCCACCGATAGAAAAGCCGGCAGAGGCTCCGGCACAGACCAACGATGTGCCCCATCCCGCGCAGGTGCAGACCGGCACCGATGCCGGCACCACCGCGACCAACGGCAAAAAGAAGAAGCCGCAGGCGCCCAAATGTAATACGAACGAAGAATCTTGCAGCAAAGAAAAGAAAAAGAAGGGCCTCGACAAACTCAACCCGTTCTAAGGGCCTAAGGAGTCTGCGCGAGAACTCAAGTGGAATAAAGGTGGGTGCCCCATATCTCCCAACGTTTTCGTTGGGAGATGTGGGAAAAGAGGCCAGTGGGTAGAACAGGCGTTTATTCCCACATCTCGCACAAAACGCGAGATATGGGGCACCCCGAATTTGTCCGTCCTCTGGGTTCCAAGGCCGAGGCCTAACCCGCGCCCCCTAAGCCCCGCACGCAAGACGCCCCCATGCCCCGTGACCTCCCCAAAGCCTACGACCCTGCCGCGATCGAAGATCGCTGGGCAGCCTACTGGGTCGAAGAAGCGCTCTTCGACCAGCCACGCACGGACGACCCTACCTCCGCGCCTATTTTCACCATGTTGCTGCCCCCGCCGAATGTTACCGGCCGGCTGCACATGGGGCACATGCTGGAACACACCGAGATGGATATCCTCACTCGCTGGCGCCGCATGTGCGGAGACCTGACGTTGTGGATTCCCGGCACCGATCATGCCGGTATCGCCACCCAGTTGATGGTCGAGCGCCAGCTCGCCGAAGAGCATAAGACACGCCAGCAGTTGGGACGCGAAGCCTTCGTCGAGCGCGTCTGGCAGTGGAAGCAGCATTACGGCGCCGCCATTCTCGACCAGATGCGACGTTTGGGCACCAGCGTGGACTGGTCGCGCGAATACTTCACCATGGATGCCCCCCGCTCCGCAGCCGTTCGCGAAGCTTTCGTCCGGCTGTATGAACAGGGGCTCATCTATCGCGGCGCCTATATCGTTAACTGGTGCCCGCGCTGCCAGACCGCTATCTCCGACCTGGAAGTGGTCCACGAGGAGCAGCAAGGCAAGCTGTGGGAGATTCGCTATCCCATCGTGGGAGAGCCGGGCTTCGTCACGGTGGCGACTACGCGGCCCGAGACCATGCTGGGCGACGTGGCCGTTGCCGTCCATCCGGATGACGAGCGCTACGCAGCCCTGCACGGAAAAATGCTCCGCCTGCCGCTGACCGGGCGCGAGATCCCTGTCGTGACCGACAGCTGGGTCAGCCCCGACTTCGGCACCGGCGCGGTGAAGGTAACACCCGCGCACGACCCCAACGATTTTGCCCTGGGGCAACGCCAGGGCCTGCCTTCGATCAGCGTGATGGATGAGACGGCGCACATGAATGCCGCGGCCGGAGCCTATGCCGGGCTCGAACGCCACCAGGCGCGGCAGCGCATTCTGGCGGATCTCGAAGCCCAGCATCTGCTGGCAGGAATGCGCGACCACGTGAACTCCATCGGCAAATGCGACCGTTGTAAGACGGTGGTTGAGCCCCTGCTTTCGACGCAGTGGTTCATCAGGATTCAGCCTTTGGCCGACCCGGCGATTGCCGCGGTGGAGCAGGGCTACATCCGCTTTACGCCGGAGCAATACGCCAAGACGTACTTCGAGTGGATGCGCAATATCCACGACTGGTGTATCTCGCGCCAGCTTTGGTGGGGCCATCGCATTCCGGCCTGGCACTGCGCCGCGTGCGGGAAAATCACCGTGTCGCGCACCACTCCTGAGGTGTGCGCCCACTGCGGCAGTGGCCGTATCGAGCAGGAAAAAGATGTTCTGGACACCTGGTTTTCCTCCGGCCTCCTGCCCTGCTCCTCCCTGGGATGGCCGGAGCACACACCCGATCTGGACGCTTTTTATCCCACCCGGCTGCTGGTCACCGGCTTCGACATCCTTTTCTTCTGGGTCGCCCGCATGATCATGCTGGGCTGCCATTTCATGCTTGAGGAGCCGCTGGCCGACGGAAGCAAGCGCACCCCCAAGGACGCGGTGCCGTTTCGCGAGGTGTACATCCACGCCCTGGTGCGCGACGCAGACCGGCAGAAGATGTCCAAGACCAAGGGCAACGTTATCGACCCCATCCAGGTGGTCGAGCGCTTTGGCACCGATGCGGTGCGTTTTACGCTGGCCGCCATGGCCTCGCCCGGCACCGATATTGCGTTCAGTGAAGACCGCACCGATGGCTATCGCGCCTTCGCCAACAAGATCTGGAATGCCGCGCGCTTCATCTTCATGCAGATGGAACGAGCTGCGGAGGCCGGGATTGTGTGCGATCTAAGCCAGCTTGAAGCTGGGGGCGACACGCTCGAGGCTCGCTGGATCGTTTCCCGGCTGCATCGCACTGCGGGCGAGATTAACCAGGCGTTGGGAGAATATCGCTTCCACGAGGCGGCGAATACGCTCTACCGCTTCTTCTGGGGCGACTTCTGTGACTGGTATCTGGAAGTCGTCAAGCTGCGGTTGCCGGATCGTTCGGCGCTCGGCACACTATTGGCGGTGTTTGAATCGGCCCTGCGTTTGCTGTCTCCCTTTATGCCGTTCATCAGCGAGGAGATCTGGCACGCGCTCTACGAAAATCACCCTCCCGCCAGGTCCATCGCGCTCACGCGGTATCCGCAGGCCCGCGCCGATCTGCTGGACGGCGCGGCCGAGCAGCAGATGGAGCGGATGCAGGAGCTGATCGTCGCGGTGCGCGATATGCGCCGCCAGCTCGGGGTGGAAGAAAAGGCTCTAGTGCCTATCGTGCTTCGGGTCGCGACCGAAGAGCCGGCCGGCATCGAACAGAATCAGGACATCATCGGACGCCTGGCTAAGGTTTCGGCTATTGAGTTTGTGGAAGCCATGCCCGAGGGCACGGCAGTGCGCTCCGCCCCCGGATTTGATGTGGCTGTGGTCTATGAGCGTACGATCGATGTTGCGGTAGAGTGTGAGCGCCTGAACAAGGAGCTGGCCCGCCTGGAGAAGGAAGTATCCAATGCCGATCGCCAGCTGTCGAATGAGGGTTTTCTCGCCAAGGCTCCCGCGAACGTGGTAGAAGGACTGCGCCGCCGCGCCGCGGAGCTGAGTGTGCTGATTCCCAAGACCCGGGCTGCGCTCGACAGTCTCAACTGCGGCAATTAGAGGGCTATCCAATGGATTGGAAGAGCAGGCGCGTTGAGGCCACCTTGGAACAAGCCCTGGTAGAGGATCGGGCGACCAGCGACGTCACCACTGCCATCACCATCGAACCCGGGCTGCGGGCTTCTGGCACCGTGCTGGCCAGGCAGGATTGTGTGATCTCCGGGCTGGGTTGTATCCCCCGCTTTTTGGAGATTTTTCTCCGCCTGGATAAGAAGAGCACTGGCCGATTCGAGGTCATCAATCACCCCGAGATGTTCGACGGTGTGCGGGTCAAGAAGGGTCAGGCGGTGGCAGTGATTCGGAGTAATGCCCGCGCCATTCTGGCCTGTGAACGAGTCATCCTGAACCTGATGCAGCGGATGAGCGGCATCTCCACCACCACCCGGCAATACGTGGATGCGATCGCCGGCACCCGAGCCAAGGTTCTCGATACCCGCAAGACGGTTCCCGGACTTCGGGTGCTGGATAAATACGCGGTGCGCTGCGGCGGGGGCGAGAGCCATCGGATCGATCTTTCCGACGGCATTCTGATCAAGAGCAATCACATTGCTCTGGGGGGCGGCATCGCCAAGGTCATAGCCCGCGCCATTGCCGGACGAACGCCGGGGCAGACGGTTACCTGCGAGGTGCACAATTTGAGTGAGCTGGAGCAGGCGCTGACTGCGGGCGCGGAGTCGCTGCTGTTGGACAACATGAGCCCCGCCGAGACTAAGAAGGCCGTGAGCCTGGTGCGTGGCCGCGGTCACGCCATCCCGCTCGAAGCTTCGGGCGCGATCACGCTGGAAAACATCCGCAAGTACGCCCTTGCCGGTGTTGACTACATTTCCGTCGGCGCTCTGACTCAATCTACGGTTGCTGTTGAGTTGAGCATGCGGGTGACTACGGATATTTTCTAGGGTAAGAGGGTTAACAGCGGGCCGCGATTATTAAGGCTTTGTATCAGGGCTACTCTCAGCCGTCCCTCCGGGACTAAACGGTGAATGGTGGGTTCTCACACACGCTCTTTAACCCAGATTTTTGTTGGCCTTTTATGGCCCGACTAAAGTCATGCCCTGAAAAAAGCAAACTGCGTAGTGGACCTGCTGTTTCTTGAATGTGCGCTATGCCTGACACTTCCCAAGAAGACGGTTACGATCTACCGGCACTCGACGTTGCACTGGCCGGGACGCCCTTTGCCGGCAATATTCGCTACTTCCCTTCTATTCATTCCACGAATGTGCTGGCCATGCGTGAGGCTGAGGATGGCGCTCCGGATGGGATGGTTTATCTGGCCGACGAGCAAACCGCGGGACGAGGCCGCGGAGCCCATGGCTGGCACTCGGCTCGCGGCGCCGGCCTCTACGTCAGCGTCCTGCTGCGCCCGCAGGTTGCGCCTGCAGACATACTTTGGCTTTCGCTGGCCGCAGGTCTCGCGGTGCGTGAGGCAGTGCGCCAGGTAACTTCGCTCGAAGCCGATATCCGGTGGCCCAACGACCTACTCTTCGGCAACAAAAAATTTTGCGGCATCCTTACCGAGTTGAACGCCGAGGTCACCCGCGTGCGCCACGCGGTGGTGGGCATCGGCATCAACGTTCACCAGGAAAGCTTTCCCGGTGAACTGGGGCTCATCGCCTGTTCACTGCGCAGCGAGACCGGTAGATCGTGGGCACGGCAGGATCTGCTGATCGCTTTGCTACAATCGCTGTATCGGGAAGCGCAAACGCTCAGTGCGGAGACAAACGACGCGGCCTTGAACATCCTTAGCCGCCTCGAAGGCGCTTCTACCTGGATTCGCGGCAGGCACGTGCATGTAGACGAAGGAGGAGGCTATTCCGGCGTCACCGCAGGCCTTGACCCACGCGGCTTTCTTCGGGTGCGCACACCCCAGGGCCTTCAGACCGTACACTCCGGCGGCGTCCGGGATCAATGACGGAAAAATCTATGCTGCTCGCCCTCGACGTAGGCAATACGAATACGGTCCTCGGCCTTTACCGGCTGGCCTCCAACGAGCTGGTGACCCACTGGCGCATCAGCACGCTCAGGACCCAAACGGCGGACGAATATGGTGTGCTCTTTCTCAATCTTTTCTCCATGCGGAAGGTGGAAGCCACTGAGGTCTCGAGCATCATCATCTCTTCCGTGGTGCCGCCTCTGGAGTCCACACTGCGCCAGGTGTGCGAGCGATACTTCAGCCTCAAGCCCATGTTTGTGGAACCTGGCATCAAGACCGGCATGCCCATCCTGGTCGATAACCCGGCCGAGTTAGGCGCCGACCGCCTGGTCAACGGCGTCGCGGCCTTCGCGCGCTATGGTGGCCCCTGCATTGTGGTCGACTTCGGCACCGCCACCACCTTCGACGTGATATCAGCCAAGGGGGAATACCTGGGTGGAGTGATTGCGCCAGGCCTGGCGATTTCGGCCGAGGCACTCTTCGCGCGGGCGGCGAGGCTATCCCGGGTGGACGTGAAAAAGCCGGCCAAAGTGGTCGGCACCAATACCGTCGCGCACATACAAAGCGGGTTGTACTACGGCTATATCGGCCTGGTGGATGGCATTCTGGAACGCATGTTAAACGAGACGCGGAACCCGGATTCAGCGGCGCCAAAGATCATTGCCACCGGCGGCCTGGCACGCCTGGTCGCCGAGGATTCAAGGTTCATCGAGACGATCGATGACATGCTCACGCTCGACGGTTTGCGCTTGATTTACGAGCGCAACCGAGTAGCCAAGGTCAAGCACAGCCACAGCGAAGCGGCCGGAAAGCACGTTTAACGCATTCGTGCAAAATTATTTCAACTACTTTACTGAGATTGAAGAACACTTCCAGCGCCGCCGAGGATCGCTGCTTCTGCTTTCCACCATCGACTGGGCGCTGATCGAGACCTGGCGCGAGGCGGGCATCCCACTGGCAGCTGTACTTCAAGGCATCGACGCTGCTTTCGACAAATTTGACGCCAGGAAAAACAAATCTCGCGTGCGCCGCGTGAACGGCCTGGCTTATTGCGCCCAGGAAGTTATCTCCGCCATGGAAGCGATGCAGGACGCCGCCGTCGGCGCTACCCCCGCACGGCCCAGCACCGCGGAGCAGGGCTTCGAACAGGAACGGATTGCAGCCCACCTGGAAGCAGCCGCGGAGCAGCTCCGCGTGGCGCCTTCGTTTGCCGAGATCGCCGATCGCCTGCAGGCCCTCGCGCAGGAAACAAGACGCAGGCTGCCCCACCTCGAGGAGCTGGAGCAGTCCCTTACGGTGTTAGAAGAAAAGCTCTTCGCCATCATCCTCACCACCACGCCGGAAGCTGAGTTGCTTGCCCTGCGTCAACAGGCCGCTGCGGAACTGGCTCCTTACCGCAGCCGCATGCCCGCTATGCAGATCCGCCAGGTGGAGCAGCAATTTCTGCACAAGCGTCTGTTGGAAAAACTCAACCTGCCGCGGTTGAGCCTGTTCTATATGAGCCAGGGATGAAGCTGCGCATCGAGAAAGCCATATATGGCGGTGATGGGCTGGCTCGCGACTCTGGCAAAACGGTCTTTGTTCCCGGGACGCTACCCGGCGAACTGGTGGAGGCCACCATCGCCGCGGACCGCCGCAGCTTCGCTACCAGCGAACTCAACACCATCCTCGAGCGTTCGCCGGAGCGTGTCGTGCCCGGCTGCAAATATGTTCCTCGCTGCGGTGGCTGCCAGTATCAGCACGCAAACCCAGCCTTCCAGTTGCAGATGAAGCTGGACATTCTGAAGGAGACGCTGGCGCGAGCGCATGTCCCGGTGCCGAGTGAGATCGCGGGCCTTGCCGGGCCAGCCTGGGGCTATCGCAACCGCATCCGGCTGCATGTGATGAAACGTGCGCTTGGCTATCGCCAGCGCGGATCACACAAGCTTCTATCGGTCACCCACTGCCCCATCGCTGCTCCGCTGATGGAAGAGGCTATCGCTGCCGTCGCGCGGATCGCGGGCCTCGAGAGCCTGTGCGATGAAGTGGAATTCTTTACCAACGGCGAGCAGAACCAGCTGCTCGTCTCCCTCTGGCCCGGTCCGGGGCAGCGATTCCGCGAACGCGCCCTGGAACGTACCCTCGAACGTGCCTTGGAAGCGTTCGCCGAGCAACTACGGGTGGAGATTCCAGCGCTCACAGGCGTGGGGCTGTTCTCGCCCCAAACCATGATGCACTGGGGGCAGCGCTCTCTCACCTACACGGTCTCTGGAATCCCATACCAGGTAAGTCTGGGGAGTTTCTTTCAGGTCAATCGGTTTCTGCTGCCGGAACTGCTGCAGCTGGGGGTGAAGGATAGAGCGGGACGGCTGGCCTGGGATCTCTACTCCGGCGCCGGGCTCTTCGCACGAGCACTGGGTTTTGAAAACGTAACCGCGGTTGAGTCGGAGGGATTTTCGGCTGATGACCTAAAGAAAAATTTAGAAAGCAAGCCACACCGCGTTGTCCGCTCCAGCACGCTGGATTTCTTGCGCAGCCAGGCTGCGGCGCAAACAAAGCCCGAACTCGTTTTGGTGGACCCGCCTCGCGCTGGCCTAGGCAAGGAGATCTGCTCACATCTGGCGCGTGTTGCGGCCCCGAACATTATTTATATTTCATGTGACCCGGCAACTCTCGCCAGAGACTTGCAGACATTGTTACAATCCGGGTACTTCGTAGAGACGATGAATCTGGTGGACCTGTTTCCGCAGACGTTCCATATGGAGACTGTTACCGTCCTGGCGCGGGCACGGTAGGACGAAAAACATTTCCACGAGAGGTCCGTAGAACTGCAGATCCCTCCACTACGCTGCGCTTCGGTCGGGATGACAAAGGGGAGGGCGACGACTTCCATTCAGAGCAGTCAATGGAAGGGGTTGATGTGAAAACGAGTTTTTGAGCCGCCGTCAGCTACTCTCCATGGGAGCGCCGCCCCTCCCTTTGTCATCCCGACCGAAGCGTACCCGGATTTCCTGCCACGCTGCACTGGACAAGGCCGCGTGTGCGGCTCTCCGTAAAGAGAGCCGCATGAAGTTCGTCAACGCCATCAACCTCAACAGGAAATCCGGGGGAGCGTAGTGGAGGGATCTGCAGTTCTACGGACCTCTCGTGGAAATGTTTTCTGCGGTGGTTTTTGCGGGGACGAGAGAGGTAACGTATGGGCGCGCGGGTTCGCCGTCGGATCATCGAGCGGCTTTGCTTCGCCACCGCGCCGGCGCTCTATGCCGCTCTTTGGCTCTCCGGCGGCATCGTCATTGCGGGTTACATCTGGATAAGCCCCGGCGTACTCATCGCCGCCACTTTGCTGCTCGCTTTGGTCTCCCTCATCGCTGCGCGAAGAGCTATTCGCGTTGCCCTCCTGCCCCTGGCCTGCACCTGGCTTTTGCTGGGCCTCTTGCTCAGCGAGATCGAGCCCGCCCCCAATCCGCAAACCCAGCTCAGCCTGACCGCGGACGCCGGCGGCGTTACCGCCGTTGAGGGTCGAGTCACTCGCACCACACCTATCCGACTCACGAAAGCCACACTGCCCTTTGGCAATACTGCGCGGGAAGAACAGAGCGAGAGTCTGGATCTGCGGGTGGCTTCCGCGGACGGCCGCCCGGTAACCGGAGGCCTCCGGGCCACGCTCTACGGCCCAGCGGATCACCCATTCCCTGCCATCCACTGCGGCGATCAGATCCACGCCCTGATCGCTATGCACTTGCCTGAACGCTATCTCGACCCTGGGGTTTGGGATGCAACCGCATGGCTGCGCCAGCAGGGCATCGGGGTGGTGGGCTCGCTCAAAGTTTCCGCCGTCACGCTGACATCAGGGCGCGGACACGGCGACTTTACCTGCTGGCTTCATTCCGTGCAGCAGGCCGGCAGCCAACGATTGATTGACTTCGCCGGCTCCTCCACCAGCTCACGCCTGCCGCGATGGCTGCTGCTCAGCTACGCCGATGCGGGCATGCTGAGCGCCATGATCCTGGGCGACCGCACCTACCTGGATCACCAGGCCCGGGTGGGCTTTGAACGTACCGGCTCCTTTCATCTGCTGGTGGTCTCCGGCATGCACCTGGCGATTTTCGCCGGCTGCATTTTCGGGCTTGCTGCCTTACTGCGACTGCCTCGCCTTTGGTCAACGGCCGTGACCATTGCGTGCTCATTCGGCTACGCTTTGCTCGCCGGCTTTGGCGAACCGGTGCAGCGTTCTTTCTGGATGGTGACGCTCTATCTGCTGGCGCGCCTGCTGTTCCGTGAACGCAATAGCCTCAACGCGATCGGCTTCGCGGCACTCTGCCTTCTCGCCCTGGACCCCCGCTCACTGCAGGGAGCCAGCTTCCAGATGACGCTGCTCTCGGTGCTGATCGTCGCTGGGGTCGCTGTTCCGGTGGCTGAGCACACCTTTGGCCCCTACCTGCACGCGGCGCGGAACCTGGAACTGATCGTGATCGACCCTGACCTGCCGCCCCGGATCGCGCAGTTTCGCGTCACCCTGCGCCTTATCGCCAGCCACCTGCAACCTTTTGTCGGCCGATGGCTTGCCCGAATCGTGCCCCCGGCATTCGTCCGTCTCATACTGCGCATCTTCGAACTGCTGCTGGTCTCGGCGCTGATCGAACTAGCCATGTCGCTTCCCATGGCTATCTATTTCCATCGCGTGACCGCGCTCGGCTTACCCGTCAATCTGCTGGTGGTGCCGCTGATCGGTTTGGCTCTTCCCTCCGCTCTCATCACTTTTGCCACCCTGCTGTGCTGGCCTTCGGTGGCCATTGTGCCGGCAGCTGTGACGGCGGCCCTGCTGCACACTATCAGTGGAATTGTGCAGCTGTTCAGCGCCATGGGCGCGGGTGACATTCGCATTTCGAGCCCGGGGACACTGGCCATCGTTGGCGGCATTGTGCTCATCGGCCTTGCGGTTTGGGCAGCGCGCAATAGCCGTTTTCCGGTGTTGGTTCCCATCGCGGCTCTTGCCTGTTCCGCGGCGTGTGTCTTTTATCCCCGGGCACTGGCCTACCATCCTGGTGTGCTCGAGGTCACGGCTATTGACGTCGGGCAAGGGGATTCTGTGCTGCTGGTGTCGCCCCAGGGAAAAACCCTGCTCATTGACGCCGGCGGCCCCACCGGTGGAGGCGCCCAGGACTCCAGCGGTAACTTTGAAATCGGGGAAGACGTGGTCTCGCCGGTATTGTGGTCGCGCAATATACGCCGTCTCGATGCCATCGCCCTGACCCACGCGCACAGCGACCACATGGGTGGAATGCCTTCTGTCCTACGCAATTTTCGTCCCCGGGTGCTGTGGGTGGGGACCAATCCAGGCATCCCCGCCTACGAGGCACTCCTGACCGAGGCGCAGCGGCTCGGCATTCCGATCGAATCCATGGCTGCCGGCAGTCGCTTTGCGTTTGGTGGCACGGCAGTGGATGTCCTGGCTCCGCCCATCGAATACCTCCCGGGCGAGGCTGCCAGCAACGACGATTCGCTGGTGCTCCACGTAAGCTATGGACGAACTTCGGTGCTGCTGGAAGGCGACGCCCAAGCGGCCAGCGAGCAGCGGATGCTCGCCGAGGAGCTCCACTCCGACCTGCTACTTCACTCGGACCTTCTGAAGGTTGGCCACCATGGCAGCAGGACATCGACTACTCCCCGCTTCCTGGCCGCGGTGGGGCCTACCTATGCCGTCATTTCGGTCGCCCACCACAATCCGTATGGCCATCCCAAAATGGAAATCCTCGACCGCCTGCAGGCGGACCGCGTCCGGACCTTTCGCACCGACGCCCTGGGCGCCACGTCGTTCTATCTCGATGGAAGCTCGGTGAGCGCCCGGCCGCTGGCCTCCAGGTAACCACCTTTTTTTGTATTTCCCTGCCGCCGGTTCCGGTATACATTCGCAACAAAGCAAGGGAAGTAAAATCAGGAGGAAGGGTTTTCCAAATGGGGTCAAGCGAGTCCGATCGCAATCACGAATCTTCCTGCCACACGCTCAGTTCACCACCTTCCGCCCAGTCCCCCCAGGAAAAAATGGAGGAGCAGCGTAAAATCCGCCGCCTTCAGATGATGATGGACATGGTCATGTCGGTCATCAGCCAGGACGGCAGCCTTACGGTCGATCAGGCTGCGGAACTGGTGGCCGACAGCAAGAAAGCCGCGCTGGCGATGTTCCCCGATAAAGAGCTGGCTTACAACATCATCTACAAGCCCAGGCTGCAGCGGTTGATGCGGGAGCGATACCGCATTCAATAAGCGGTCACTTCGATGCCATGCTGACCAGGCGCATGGTAATGGTTCCCCAAAAAAGCCGGGCGCGCATCTGCACTGGCATATGACGGTCGTCGTCTGTGTACCAGATCCAGATATTACCGCGGTTCTTGACCACGCCGGCATCGGCTATGGGTTGGACGCGGATGGTTTGAAAGGTTCCGGCAAGGGTCACCACTTGTTCCCGTGCCTCGGCCTTCATGGTCACGTCCACCACCCGCATGGCGTCGGCCAACGGCATGCGGAAGCTGCCTCCTGGCTGTAGCGGTTGCGAGCCGCCATAGAAAATAGCGGACATCAGGTCGGTCACGCAGGGCGGAATGGGCGCTTCCTGGTGCTTGCTGGTTCCGGTGACTAGATTCTTTTCTTCCAGCACCTGCTTGCCTTCGAGAAATCGCAGGGTGCTGGTTACCTGCCGTCTGCCCTCCTGGAGCTGCTTGGCAAAGCTGGAGGAGCAACCAGTGGTGCGATTGAAGTAGGACTCGAAGCGATCGTTGACGCGAAAAAGCAGGTTGACGGCGCCGATCGATTCGCCGGTGGCGACGACGTGCTGCATGCTGCCCACCTGCTCCAGGTGAAAGGTGGCCGTGCCCGCAGGGAAGACGCGCCAATCTACCGAGTAGGTGAGGGTCTGTTTGACTGGGAAAGAGAAATTTGCCGCTGGGGGAGGCAAAGGAGGAAGCGACTGCGCTACGGCGGTCAGCGCCCAAAAGCATGCCACGCGGACGACAAGTCCTGGATACCTGATCACCGTCAACTCACCCCAACGAATCAATGGCGAAGCCACAGAGCAGCCACTAACACAGCGTAAACGGCACAGGCACCCAAAAGTGAATTGTACTCGCGGTGCTGCAGGTAGAGCGCACCCGAGAAGCTACCGTCACCTGGGATTCCCGCAGGTGTAAACCTCGGTAGCAGGCGAGGCACGCGCTGGGCATAGCTTTCGTAGGCGGGAAAGGTGGAGCGGAGAAACTGTTCTTCCCCATAGATGGTGGGCGCATAGATGAGGATGAAGAGTAGCGCCAGCAGCAGGGTGATCCAAAGGCTGCGCGAGGCGGCGGCAAAACCGAACGCCATCAGGATGGAGCCAAGATAGAGACGGATTGCGGGTGTAGGCATAGGGGCCGGTCACGGTCAGCTCAGCGTTCTTCTTCACGTAGCCCGAGGCATAGGCGCGCAAGAGCAGTCCGGGCACTACCAGCAGCAGACTCCAGGCCAGTGAGGCGGCGCTGGGCCGGGCTCTCCACAGATAAAAAGCGGCAAAGAGAAACCCTGCCGGCACGCGAATGCGCCGCGCTACTCTGCTCCAGCTAGCCAGCATGGGGCACCCGTCGGGGACTGTTGGACGCCGTCATTGGTTTTCTGCAGCAGATCGTTTGCTGCTTCGACGACTTGCTGCGGAGTGATGGTCAACAAGCCTGCCTCCGGGTCCTCGTGCCGGGTGTGATCGCGCTTGCTTTCGGGGTGCCGCAGCACGCGGAATGGCACGCCAAAGGGACCGTTCCGGCTGGGGTCGGTAGGCCCATAGATTCCTACTACCGGCTTGCCTAGCGCGCAGGCCAGGTGCAACGGTCCCGTATCCCCGGCAATGACCAGGCAGACCCGGCGGGTAAGAGCGATCAGCCGCTCCAGAGTAAACTGCGGCGCCTGCGGCAACGCCGCCGCTGGCGCGCACCACCTCGGCAGCGATCGCCTGCTCCTCGGGGCCAGCATTGACCAGTACCATGCACCCGTGCTGTTGCAGATCCCTCGCGACCGCTCCATAGCGCTCCGCAGGCCATCGTTTTGCTCCCCATCCCGCGCCTGGACTTAGCAGCACCACCGGCCGCCGGTCTGCCCCGCGCAGCACCTCGTCCGCCCACAGTTCCGCCTCGCGGTTGACCGGAAGCGGGGGAAGAATCGGGGATAGCGGTTCGCCTGCAGCCGCGGCACAGACTTCCACCGCCTGTTCGATTACGTGCACGCCGTGGGTTGGAACCCGCTCGCCGAACAGCCAGCGCGCGGCCCACTCGCGGGGGCGGTCTTCCCCAATCATCCGCGGAGCGCCGGCCAGCCGTCCGGCGAGCGCGGAACGAACCGCTCCCTGCAGATCGATGCAGATGTCGTAGCGCTCGGCGCGCAGTTCCTGCCGCAAAGCGCCGATCTCCCGCAGTGTCTCGAGCGGAAGGGTGAGCGAGCCCATGCTTTTGCGTTTACCAGGTGGATGCGGTCGGCATCTCCAGATCAGAGAGCGCGCCAGCGGGGCTCCACTGCCCAGCCCAAATACCACTTTGGGTGAGCCTGCCGTAGAGCGGCAACCCCCGGCAGGGCATGCAGAATGTCGCCCATCGCGCCCAGCCGCACAATCAGGACGCGGGTTTGTTCATCGTGCGGTGACAATGAGTGATTTTCTCATATGGTCGAGGACCGCACCCTCGTCTTCGAGTTCTACCGTGAGCGCTGCCGTCTGCAGCGGCGCCACCTGGTTGAGCCGCGACCGCATGGCAGCAGTCCAGCTTTACTTCATCCTTTGCCGTGATCACAAACCCATCACAGCCGAGGCGACGGCCGAGCTCTGCCAGGCGGTCGATGTCGGCCGGTGTATAGCGATGATGATCGCGAAAGCGAACCCGCTCCACCACCTCAGCTCCAGCCGCTCCCAAGGCCGCGGAAAAATTCATCCGGCCGCGCGATCGCGCAGAAGGCTACAGCCCGCTGCACAGGGCTGTCGAGCGCCAGGGTGCGCCGCACGCGCCAGAAGCGGCATTCCTTGCGTACATGCAAACGGAGCTGGGACTCGAGGTCTTCATCTTCCTGGCGGAGCACGATCACATCGGCGCGCCGCAGCGAAGAGAGCGGCTCACGCAGCCTTCCCACGGGCAGCAGCCGCTGGCGAAGATCGCTGCGGTGCATGACCACGATGTCCAGGTCGCGCGCCAGTTGGCGATGCTGAAATCCATCGTCCAGCAGATGGACGCCCTGTCCTCCGCTTTCGCTTTCCGCCAACAGGCCGGCCTCATAGCGGCTGGCGCCGACGTACACCGGCACTCCGGTCGAACGCGCGATCAGCAGGGGTTCATCTCCAAATCGCTCTGCGCTCCCGCCGATATCGACGCGCTCTGCGGTCTGCTGCGGATCGCCCGTAGCCGCGGGATAAGACATCGGGACGCAGCCCGCCCGCTGCAGCAGCCTCGCCAGGCAGATCACCAGCGGGGTCTTGCCCGCACCGCCCACCGAGAGATTGCCGATGCTGACCACGGGCCAGCGCAGCCGCTGCGGCAGGGCTGCGGTCAAAGCGCGCATTCCTGGCGCCGGACTATCGACCTATACACCAACTCCAGCGGGGCCAGCAGCAGCGGGGTCATGAGGCGGGTAACAAGCCCAGCAGGGCGGTGATCGCTCGCCCAGTCGCGCCGGATTGATGGTGGAACACCTCGAGCGCCCGCACCCCCAGCGTGTTGGCCGCGTCAGGATCGGTGAGCAGATTCTCCAGCATGGGCACCAGCGTTTCCCGTGGTGGCCAATTTCAACGCTTCGGCCTGGAGCAAGGTATCGATGATGGCCCGGAAGTTCGCATAATGCATGCCCATCACCACGGGTACGGCGAATTGCGCCGGCTCCAGCGGGTTATGGCCTCCAGCCGGAACCAGGGTCCCACCCACGAACGCGACCGAGGCCAGCGCATACACCGAGGCCAGCTCGCCGATCGAATCCAGCAGAACCACGGTCCCGGGTTTTATCTTTGCCGGCCGCTTCATCCAGTTAGAGCGGCGCACACTCTGCTGATGCCGGTGCTTCAGCAGCTGGGCGACCCGCCCGAACCGCTCCGGATGGCGCGGCGCAAGAATCATGACGCAGTCCGGGATGGTTTTTAAGCAGCTGCTGAAAAGCATCGAGCAGGATCTCCTCTTCGCCCTCCAGCGTGCTGCCGCACACCAGTACACGGGTTCCAGGAGCCAGCTTCTCGCGCAGGGTGGTGGTGATCGCTGCCGGCTCGGCGCTGCGCACGTCGAACTTGAGATTGCCGGCGAAAGAAACCCGGCCCAGCGGGCGCACCAATCGCCTTAAACCGCTTCACATCCTCCTCACTCTGCGCCAACATGATCGAGATACCCGCCAGGATTCCCTTCCAGACCGAACGCAGGCGCATATAGCGCGGCAGGGAGCGATCGGAGATTCGTCCGTTGACCACCGCTACTGGAATCGCAGCCCGGCGGCACGCAGTCAACAGATTAGGCCAAAGCTCGGTCTCCACCAGCACCAGCAGCACGGGATCCAAGGCCCGCAGGTAGCGGCCCACGATCCAGGGAAAATCCAGCGGGAAGTAGAAAGCATGGTTGACGCCGGTACGCTCCCTGGCCAACCTCTGCCCGGTGCGGGTGGTGGTCGAGAGCAAGACGCGATATTGCGGGGCGCAGGCGCTCAGCTCATTCACCAGCCGGCTGGCCGCCAGCACCTCTCCCACCGACACCGCATGTACCCAGATGGTTTTTCTTGGGTCGCCTTCGCGCAGCCGATCGGGTACCCAGCCCAGGCGCTCGCTGAGCCCCTCACGGTATTTGCCGTCGGCGGCCATGGCCAGCAGCCAATAAGGCAGCCCCAATGCCAGCACTACGAACAACGCGAAGGTGTAGATGATGAGCGCCATGGGCTAGCCCTCTTTACTCGCAATAGCGCAGAAGCTCATAATCGGAGGCGGGAATGTCTCGCCGATTCGTTTTTGCTGTGTGGTTTTTCGCTGTGCTGCTCTCGTGTCCGCTGTTGCTGTTCCGGGCCCGTGCCGCTGACCATGCAGCGCCTCCTGCAGGGGTGGCGACCAGCTATCCGGCGTTTGACCTGCATCCCGCCGAGCAGGTCGCGATCGCCGCCGAACCCTACGATACCCAGGAAAAAGCCTCGATCTTCCGCATCAAATATCTGCAGTACGGTTTTATGCCCATCCGCATCATTGTTACCAATAACGGAGATAAGCCCATCTCCCTGATCGATGCGCGCATCAACTTCATTACTGCTTTCGGGGACAAGATACCTGCTGCCGAGCCGGAAGATGTAGAGCGCCGCCTTGGGGGTGTGAAGCGCCCGGATGGAGGCTACAAGCTGCCTGGCCCCTTGCCGCGGATCGGCAACAAGTCATCGACCAAGAACAAAGACGTCGATGAGGACTTCAAAACCTTTGAATACGCCGCGATCGCTGTGGAGGCTCACACCACCCGCGCCGGCTTTCTCTTCTACGATGTGGAAGGGCTGGCCAATCCGCTGGTGGGAGGCAAGCTCAACCTGCGTATGCTGCGTAATTCCGAGGGCAAGGAACTCTTCTACTTCGAGATTCCTTTCGACAAATACCTGCACGGGACTACGGCTGCGAACTAAAGGGGAATTACTCGTAATAGGTTGCCGTGGTCGCGTCCGTCTCCCAGATGGTGCAGTCTTTCGACCGCGACCCGGCCGCCGGTCATGTCGCGGAGTTGGCGGTTGGTTTCGTCGTAAAAGTAGCGCGCCAGGTTTTCTGCTGACGGGTTGAGTTCGATGAAAGGTTCAAGATCATTGAGCATCTGGTGATCGATGCGATCGATCACCGGACGCAGCACTTGTTTCAGCAGCTTGAAGTCCAACAGCAGGCCGGTTGCGTCCAATTCCCTGCCTCGCAGGGTGAGACGAACCTTGTAATTGTGGCCATGGGGGTTCTCGCATTTGCCACGATAGTTGCGCAGATAATGGCCCGAAGAGAAGCCCGATTCGACCGTAACTTCATACATACTTTTCTGATTGTAGCTGTTTCATTTGCGCCGGCTTTTGCGGCTCAGGTTGGCGAGGCCTTCCTGCAACTCCCGTCGCATGCGCTCCTCGCTCCTGCGCTCCACCTGTTCAAACATCGCGGTCAATATTCCAGCCAGAGCGGAGACCAGGGAGGCGAGAAGGAAAACCAGGCCGATCATCTTCCATAGGGAACCGTTGACCGGCAGGCCAGGCTGGAAGGGGTTGGGCACCAGGCTCATGCCGCAGGAAATGAATGAAAACAGCAGCAGTGACGCCGCGAGCAGATAGAGGTTCCGGGACATTGCGCCTGGGGACGGCTGAATCTTTGGCATCGTGTCCTCCGAAACTTTAGTAACCAAAAAGTAACTTACGGCGCATAGGGCGCTTATGGCGCATATATCACCCCGAATCGCCTGCTACGAGAAGAATTTTTCTACGTCCGCAATGTCCCGGGTTAGCCGGTAGGGTGGCAGGCTCTCGAGAAAAACCTTTCCGTACCGTTGCCGCTCTATTCGCGGATCGAGCAGCACGAGCACGCCCCGGTCTTCGAGCGAGCGGATCAGCCGCCCGAAACCCTGCTTCAGCGTGATCACCGCCGCCGGCACCTGGTAGTCGAAAAAGGGATTGGCCCCGCTGGCCGCCACCGCTTTCATGCGCGCCGAAACCACCGGGTCCGTCGGCACAGAGAAAGGTAGCCGGTCGACGATCACGCAACTCAACGCTTCGCCCTGCACATCCACTCCCTGCCAGAACGACGAGGTTCCGAAAAGCACTGCGTTGGGGGTGTTGCGGAACTCCTCCAGCAGCGCTTTGCGGGGCGCCGTACCCTGCAGCAGGCAGGGATAATCCAGCTCCGGAAGCAGGCGCTCATAGAGGTCGCGCATCTGCTGATAGCTGGTAAACAGACAGAAAGCCCGGCCGCGGGTAATGTCAAGCACGCGCCGGATGCTGCGCGCCGCCTGCACGCCAAATGTGGGCTCACGCGGGTCCGGCATCCCAGGGGGCAGGTACAGGAGCGCCTGCTCCTCATAGCGGAAATGGGACGGCACTACCAGTTCCCGCGCATCGCGCAAACCAAGCCGCTTTCTCAGGTGAGCAAAACCACCCTGCACGGTCAAGGTCGCAGAGGTGAGAATCACGCTGGGGTACTGTTCGAAGAGCAGCTCGGAAAGCAAATCGGAGACGTCGATGGGGGTCGCTTGCAGATAAGTATTGCGCGCACCCTGACGCAACGAGGGCCCGCCTCGGCGTTCGATCCAGAAGACGGTGTTGACACTCTCCGCCTCCATCAGGAAGCGCAGATGTTCGCGAATGTCGGCCACCCGCTTCTTCAAACCCAGCGATTCTTCCACGCCGCGCAACCTCTCCAGCTCCCCTTCGAGCCGATGCAAGGCGTTCATCACCGCCAGGTAGACGTCACCGTGCTCCTCTAAAAATTGTTCCCGCTGCTCGAAGGGCATACGGCCTTCGGCCTGCAAGCCACTACCCCGCGGAAGCGCGCCAAAAAACATCCGCGCTCGCTCCCGCAGCATGTCTCCACAGCCCTTTAAGGCGGTGGAGTGCGCTTGCCTGGCGCGCAGCACCGTTTCTACATCGCGCACCAGCTCTTCCAGACGGACGTTGCTCAGGCTGATACCGAAATAGCTCGACGCAATATCTTCCAGCTCATGGGCCTCGTCGAAGATCACGGCCGCGGCTTCCGGCAGCACGCCTGCGTCGGGAGCCGCCCGAGCCTGCTGCTTGATGGCCAGGTCGGCAAAAAAGAGATGGTGGTTCACGATGATTACATCGCTTTCGAGCGCCCGCCTGCGCATCTCGGTGATGAAGCAACGCTCATAATCGGGACAGCTTTGCCCCAGGCAAGCCTCGCCGCGCGCATCGAGCTTGGACCAGACCTGGCTCGATTCGGGCAGCGCGTCGATTTCCACCCGGTCCCCAGTCTGGGTGGTCTTCTCCCAGGCGGCAATTTGCTGGAACTGGTCGATTTCTTCCAGGCCGTTCAGAATGGGCTGATCGCGCAAGGCATACAGCTTATGGCGGCAGAGGTAGTTCGCCCGGCCCTTCATGTAGCAGACGCGCAGCGGTCCCAGCAATGACTCAAGAAAAGGCACGTCGCGGAAAAACAGCTGTTCCTGCAGATTCTTGGTTCCGGTCGAGATGATGACTCGCTGCCCGGTACGCAGCGCGGGAAGCAGGTAGGCGAGGGTCTTGCCAGTTCCGGTGCCGGCTTCGACGATCAGATGCTTATTTTCCTGCAGGCTGCGCTCCACCGCCCGGGCCATATCCAACTGGCCCCGCCGGAATTCGTAAGGCAGCGAGGAGCGCGAGAGCATTCCTCCGGGGGAGAAGAAGTCGTGCAACGACGGCAACGGCTGAGCGGAGATGGTGGCGGTCGACAAAGGCAAGCCCGGTGAAACTCTAAGTCTACCGTTATATGAAAGACTAAAAATGACCATGAAGCCAGTAAAGGGAACCAAAGCCAGAAAGCCCAAGCCGCATTCGCTGGGAGGAAAGCGCGCTGCGGTAGCGAAAGCCGCGCGCCGGGCGACGCCGGCCACCCGCGGCCAACACTCCCGGGCCGAGGTCAAGCGGGCGGAAGCGGCAAAAGCCGCCGCCGAAGCCAGCGCAGCGGCGCGTTTAGGCAAGATCCGTAAACGTCCCGTCCCGCATCAGGGACCGATGGTTCGCATCGATGCCGAGCTGCCCGATCCGCTGGCGCCGGCAGCCCCCGCCACTCGCCGGGAGGCGGCCATCGACACTTCAGGGTGGCCGGTGCTGGCCATTGTCGGCCGCCCTAATGTGGGCAAATCCACACTCTTTAACCGCCTCACCAGCTCTCGCCGTTCGATCGTAGGGGATGAACCGGGCATCACCCGAGACCGGATTTACGGCGAGATCGAATGGTCTGGCCAGCATGCGCGGGTGGTCGATACCGGTGGAATCCTTCCCGACGAGCCGGAGTTGATTCCCTCGGAAATCTTTCGCCAGGCTCGAGTCGCGCTCGATGAGGCCGACTCCATCGTGATGGTGGTGGATGGACGCACTCCGCTCGCGGCTCCCGATTATGACCTTGCGCGCCTGCTCCTGCGCGGGGGCAAGCCCCTGCTGCTGGCAGTCAACAAGATCGACACCGAGCGCATGGAAGAACAAACGGCCGAGTACCGCCGGCTGGGGATTCGCGAAATACTCCCCATCTCCGCAGAGCACGGAGTCGGCATCGGCGAACTGCTGGATCATGTTTTCGCCACTTTTCCCGAAGCGGAAAGCTCCGCTGCCACGGCGATGGAAGAGGAGGTGGTGGAAGAGGGCGAAAGCCGGCATCGAACCCATGGCGAGTTCCAACAGCACGAAACGTCGATTGCCATCATCGGCCGCCCCAATGTGGGCAAGAGCACGCTGCTCAATGTCCTCACCGGCTCTTCGCGGGCGATTGTTTCGCCCATCCCGGGAACGACTCGCGACGCGGTCGATGAAGTGATCGAATATGACGGCGGTCTGCTGCGCTTCGTCGACACGGCTGGGATCCGGCGCAAGGGCAAGACCAAGATGATGGCGGAGAAGCTCTCCGTTGTGATGGCGCGCCGCCATCTGGAGGCGGCCGACGTTGCGCTGCTGGTGATCGATGCCACCGAGGGGGTTACTTCTTCCGACGCCACCATCGGCGGCTATGCGCACGAGAGTGGCCGCTCCGTGGTCCTAGTGGTGAACAAATGGGACCTGGTGACCAGCGGACGCACGGACGGCAAGCCGCCGGCCGACAAGGAGATCTTCGAAGAGCAGTTACGCAAGGTGCTCAAGTACCTGGCCTACGCGCCGGTGGTCTTTATCTCCGCGGCCGAGGGTAAAAACATCCACACCGTGCTGAAGCTGGTGAAAGAGGTGGCGGCCGAGCGGCGCAAACGTGTCTCTACCGGGCAAATGAACCGATTTCTCGAGAAAATCGACTTCCAGCGCGCCACAGTGCCGGCGGCCAACAAGATGCGGATTTTTTACATGACCCAGGCTGCCGTTGCCCCACCTACCTTCGTCCTATTTACGAACAGGCAGGTTAAATTGCACTTCGCCTTCCAGCGTTTCCTGGAAAACCAGATTCGTGCGGCTTTCGGCTTTCGGGGTTCCCCTATTTGGTTCAAGGTGCGCGCGAGAGAGAAATAGTGCACCTTTCTTGCTATTCCCCGACCCTTTTTTTCATGGGATCGTCGAAGAATTCGCTATCGCGTTCATCGTGGATGAGCTAGGAGTAAGTGCCATGTGGAACTCCATTGGTTCTTGGTTTTGTATCATGGGCCTGATTATTGGGCCTTTCTCCATCGGGGTCGTTTTTGAAGAGAAGCTGCAACGGGCCAACCGTGAATTAGGCTCACGGCTCCGCAGGTACTAGACGCTCCCCTCTTCAATTCATCTGCGAAGCGGGAAACTAGTCCCGGGCTTCGGTGGTTGAAAAGCTCCGAACAGCATGGGGTAAGATAAGCACCGTCGGGGTTCCTTCGGCTACGCTCAGGACAGGCTCTTCGACTCCGCGCTATCAAGCGCTGTGTCACGCCATAGATCTGTGATGCGCTCCGCTCAGAGGCTGTGACTTTATTGGCTTTTTCACGTTTTTGACGCAGCAAAGCCTTTTATTTGCAGCACCAATTTTCATGTGAAAAACCAATAAAGTCACAAACTCTCAGGATGACGATTTTGTGGTGAGTTGGAGATACAAAAAACAGCGCCTTCTCGGATTTCTATTGCCTGCCAAACAAGTTAGCTCTTTTGGGACTGCGGGGCACCCGTCCAGTTTTGTTGAGTTTTATGTAGTACTTTTGCGTATGGAGAGTGAGGATTTCCATGAGCGGAGCGAAGTGTTCCCACGCAAAAGATCATGTCAAAAACGTGAAGCCCCATACCAAAGGCTGTGAGGAATGTCTCAAGACGGGAGACAGGTGGGTTCATCTGCGGATGTGCCTGGAGTGTGGCAAGGTCGGTTGCTGCGATTCGTCCAAGAACCGCCATGCCACGGCCCACTTTCACGCGGCCGGGCATCCGATCATGCGCTCTGTCGAACCCGGAGAAGACTGGCGTTGGTGCTATATCGACGAGACGTATCTCAACTAGGCGACCTCTTCAAGCTCAGCGCGTAACTCAGGCGCGTCCGCCTTGTCTTTGATGAGAATCAGCGCAACGCTGGCAACAATCAGTGCGGTGCCCAAGAGCATTCGCGAGGTTACCACCTCACCTGCGAAGAAGTAGCCGAGGGCCACAGCCACCACGGGGTTGATATAGGCATGGCTGGCGACGCGCGTGGCAGGCATACGGCCGAGCAGCCACACGAAAGCGCTGAAGCCAACCAGCGAACCGGCAACCACCAGGTAAAGGAGAGCTCCCACAGCCTTTGCGGAAATGTGCGGGAGGGGGTGCATCTCTCCCGTCAAAGCGGAAAGAACGAGCAGGATCGCTCCGCCGAACATCATCTCCGCCCCGGCGGTAATTCCCTTGGATTCAGGCAGCGGGAAGACACGGGTGAGCACGGCCCCGAGTGACCAGGCAGTGCCTCCAGCCAGGATCGCGGCGCAGGGCAGGATGGCAACGTGCTGGGCGTTGTGCAGCAGAAGAAGAAGGACGCCGGCAAATCCCACCACGATCGAAACCAGAAGGCTCCAACGGAAGCGCTGCTGACGAAAAACAAAGACCTCGAGCGCGATCGTAATGAGCGGCAGCGTCGCCTCGAGCACAGAGGTAAAACCAGAAGGCACATACTGTTCTGCCCAGAACACAGCGCCATAGGTGATCACGAACATCAGCGAGCCAATCGCTATCAGACTGCCCCACTCTTTGCCCGAGGGACGCGGCCGTCCACAAAAACGCATCACGGCGTAAAGCAGGGTGCCGGCCAAAAAGAAGCGCGTCCCCGCAGCAAAGAGAGGAGGTACCTGCTGCACCGCAATACGAATCGCCAGGTAAGTCGATCCCCACAAAACGTAAATGGCCGCGAAAGCGAGAAATACACGGAAGTCGAGCTTGGTCTTTTGCTTCGCCGGTGTAACCGCTGTAGTTGCCATGACTGGTTATATTGTAAACCACTTCGAGGTAACCCTTGAAACTATTTTTGAAAGTTATAATCAGATCCATGAGCAGGCCCTTTCCGGAGCCGTTTAAGTTGCATGCAGGGCACCCGGCACTCGAGCTGGTCAATACCCTGGACTTGCGCTTTTCGGCGAATGCCGTGGAGCTGATTCCTGCTTATAGCGATCTTCTCCGCCTGACAGCTCAGTTGCGGCTGCTGACCGCGGATCAGGCACGAAAACTGACTCGCACCATCGACGCAAAGGATGCCCAGCGGGTGCTGGCATCCACCGTAGAACTGCGCGAAGCGCTGGCAGCGGTTCTCTACGGCCGCATTGACCGTGGCAAGCCACCAGCCGCGCAGGTGGAAACCCTGGAAAAGCACTTTCATGCCGCGGCCCTGCACCGCAGGCTCCTTGCGGCCAACTCGCACCTGGTCTGGACCTGGTCTGGCGCCGAGCAGCAAGCGGAGATTCCATTGTGGAAGCTGGCCCAGGCGGCTTCGGATTTGCTGGTCTCGAGTGACGCGCATCGGATCAAAGACTGCGGCGATCCAACCTGCCGGTGGCTGTTCCTCGACCTGAGCAAGAACCACACCCGGCGATGGTGTGACATGAAGACCTGCGGCAATCGGATGAAGGCGCGAAGACACCAGGCGCGCTACCACGACAGCGAGTCTTCGACAGCTATTCTGCAGTACACCCAAAAGGTTCGATAAGACGCGGAGTTGTAAACTGAAGATCCGACGATGCACTCAATCCGCGCCGCTACTCCCGCCGACGTTCCTTTGATTCTCGATTTGATCCGCGCTCTCGCCACTTATGAGCGTGAGCCCGACGCGGTCAAAACCACCGAAGCCGACCTGCTGCGCGACGGCTTCGGCCAGCACCCGTGCTTCGAGTGCCTGATCGCCGAAACCGAGCACGGCGAAGCTGCCGGCTTTGCGCTCTACTTCCACAACTACTCCACCTGGCGGGGGCGCTCCGGCATCCACCTGGAAGATCTCTTCGTGCTGCCCCACTTCCGTGGGCTGGGGATCGGCAAAGCGCTGCTGGCGAGGGTGGCCGCGCGCGCCGCAGAGCAAGGCTGCGTCCGGCTGCAGTGGGACGTTCTGGCCTGGAACCAGACCGCCATCGACTTTTACCAGGGGCTGGGCGCGGAATTCCTCGAGGAGTGGCGCATCATGCGGGTCAACGATGGCGGCATCCGCGCCCTGGCAAGCATGACGGCGGAAAGGGAGCCGGCGCATTGAGCAGGCAAGATTCAGCCCGGGTGTGTGTGATTGGCGGCGGCCTGGCCGGCCCCGAGGCTGCCCTGATGGCAGCCCGACGCGGGTGCCAGGTAGACCTCTACGAGATGCGTTCTTTAGTGGATGGGACCCTTCGCTCCACGCCCGCGCATCAGACGGCCGACTTTGCCGAGCTGGTGTGCTCCAATTCGCTCAAGTCGGAGAGTGAAAACAGCGCGCCGTGGCTGCTTAAGCAGGAAATGCGCCGCGGGGGGTGTGCCCTGCTGGCCTGTGCGGATGCGAGCGCGGTGCCCGCCGGCCACGCTTTGGCCGTCGACCGGGTGGAATTCTCCCGCCTGGTAGCCAGAGCCATCAAGCAGGAAAGCCGCATCACCGTTCACCGGGAAGAGGTAACCGCTCTCGACCCGGACCAACTCACTATCGTGGCCACCGGCCCGCTGACTTCGGCAGCGCTTTGCACGGAGATTGCCCGGCTGACCGGCAGCGGCCAGCTGGCCTTCTACGACTCCATCAGCCCCATCGTCGAAGCCGATTCGATCGATATGGAGCGGGTCTACTTGGCCGCCCGCTACGACAAAGGCACCGCCGACTACATTAACTGCCCCATGTCCAAGGAGGAGTACGAGCGGTTCTACGATGCCCTCATTTCCGCCGAAGCGGTCGAAAGCCGGGAATGGGAGAAGCTGGAATACTTCGAAGGCTGCCTGCCGATTGAAGAATTAGCCCGGCGCGGCCGGGAGACCCTCCGCTTTGGCCCCATGAAGCCGGTCGGCTTGCGCGATCCGCGCACCGGCAAGGTTCCCTGGGCGGTGGTGCAGTTGCGCTGCGAGAACCTGCGCGCCGACTCCTACAACCTGGTCGGCCTGCAAAACCACCTGAAATTCGGGGAGCAGGCGCGCGTCCTGCGCCTCATTCCCGGGCTGGAGAAGGCAAAATTCCTGCGCTTCGGCCAGATCCATCGCAATACCTATATCAACGCGCCGCGGGTGCTCACCGAAACCCTCGCGCTCCGCAGCCACTCCCGCATTTTCATTGCCGGGCAGCTGTCGGGGGTGGAAGGCTACACCGAATCCATTGCTACCGGCATGCTCGCCGGCCTGTACGCCGCCCAGGTTGCCCACGGAGAGCCAGCGTCTGCTGTACCTCGCGGGACCGCCCTGGGCTCGCTGGTGCACTACATTACCCATGCCGAGGCCACCCGCTTCCAGCCGGCCAATATCACCTTTGATCTGCTACTCCCGCTGGAGGAGACCGTGCGCAAGCAGATCCGCGACAAGCGGGAGCGCCACCGGCTACAGTGCGACCGTGCCCTGGCGCTTTTTGACGCCTGGTGGCTGCAGCAAGGGGCACTTTCGCCGGCTTGACCGCGCTTGCGCCGTCCCCAATCCGGGGCTGGAGGGGCTTTTGTTTCGACGGTTTGGCGATAAGACACATCCAAACAGAGCAGCGGCTGGTTTGCGCCGGCCTTGAATTGTTTTTGCCTTCCATTTAACGTGGTCGTGCTATACGGGCGAGCTATCTGTTGCCCGCTTCGAGGAGATCTATTATGCGTACGAAACCTACTTTATGGCTCGCTGTCGTCCTGCTAGTCCTCGTTCCGGCCCTTGCGGGTGGCCAGGACACCACGGCCAAGATCCACGGGCACACGCAAGACCCGGCCAACGCCCCGATGGCCAACGCCCAGGTAATACTAAGCCAGGACGGCAAGACCCCCCTCTACACCTTCACCACCGACGCGAACGGCGACTATAAGGGCGAGGGTATCAAGCCCGGCACTTACTACGTCACGCTCTACGCCACTCCCGGTAAGGCCGTCGACCGCTTTGACAATGTGAAGTTTACGACCGGCGCCGACACCCTCCAGGACTTCGACCTGAGCCGCGAGGAATATGTGAAGAAGTTGCCTGCGGAGCAGCAAAAGGCGCTCGAAGAGGCCAAGAAAAAGAACGCCGAAATCATGAAAGAGAATCAAGGCATCGGCAAGCTGAATGACCTGCTCAAGCAGGCGCGGGCAGCCAACTCGGCGAAGAAGTACGACGACGCGGCCGCGGCGATGCAGCAGGCAACCACCATCAAACCGGATGCTGCCGTGCTGTGGTTGGAGTATGGCATTGCGCAGACGGGGCAGAAGAAATACGACGATGCCCTGGTTTCGCTCAAGAAGGCGCTGGATCTCGACACCAACTCCAAGAAGCCCAATCCCGAAGTCGAAGCGGCCGACAACAATGCGTTGGGCGAGGTTTACGCCAACACCAACAAGATCCCCGACGCGACTGCATCGTATGACGCTGCGGCCAAGCTCCAACCTGCGAACGCGGCCATGTTCTATACCAACGAGACCATCGTCCTCAGCCGTACTGGGCAAACCGACGCGACCATCGCAGCCGCGGATAAGGCCATCGCTGCGGATCCGAACAGACCGATTCCCTATTACCTGAAGGGACAGGCGCTCGTTTCCAAAGCCACCGTCGACCCAAAGACGCAGAAGATCGTCGCTCCCCCGGGCACCGCGGAGGCCTACAACAAGTACCTCGAACTCGCCCCCAATGGGCCGATGGCGCCGGAAGCGAAGTCGATTCTGGCGGAGATTGGGGAGAAGGTCAACACCAAGTACAACGCCAACAAACACTGATCTCGATTGGCGGGTAGGTGAAGGGTGAAGGGACGCTGCTTAACGGCGTCCCTTTGCTTGTAATGGAGCAAGATCTTGAATCAGTCCGCTCCATCCCGGCTGGTCAGCTATGCGGACGCCAGCCGGATCGTCCGCGAGCATGCGGATCGGCTGGCGCCGCGGCTTCCTCCGCAGTCCACCGGGTTGCTCGAAACTCTGGGCCGGGTGTTGGCGGAGCCGGTTCTTGCCGACCGGGACCAGCCTCCGTTTCCCCGCTCCACACGCGACGGGTTTGCCTGCTGCGCGGACGATCTTTCGGGCGGCCTGCCTCTCGAGGTGATCGGGTCAATTCGCGCCGGCGAGGCCATGTCAGGGGCGGTCAGCGCGGGGCAGGCGGTCGAAATCATGACCGGCGCGCCGGTACCCGCCGGCGCCGATTGCGTGGTCATGGTGGAGCACGTTGCGCGTGACCGCAATACGCTTCGCCTCTCCCCCGGCCGCAGCATCGCGCCTGGCGAGAACATCGTCCCCATGGGAGCCGAGGCTCGTGCGGGCGAAGTGATCCTGCCGCGGGGCACGCGCATGTCCGCTGCCCAGATCGCCGCAGCCGCAGCCTGCGGAGCGGCACAGCTCAGCGTGTTTGCACGGCCGCGGGTCGCTATCGTCGCCACGGGCGACGAGCTGGTCGAAGTGAACCAGCAGCCGCTAACCCGGCAGATTCGTAACTCCAACAGCTACTCACTCGCAGCGCAGGTTCTTACCGCTGGAGGGGAGCCGGTGCGCCTCGCTATCGCTCGCGATGAACGCGGGCATCTTGAAGCCATCATCCGCAATGCGCTGGAGAGCGATCTGCTGCTGCTGTCCGGCGGAGTTTCGATGGGAAAATACGATCTGGTGGAGGAGGTTCTGCTTGCCCTGGGGGCCGAGTTCTTTTTCACCGGCGCGCTGATCCAGCCTGGCAAGCCGGTCGTATTCGGACGGATTGGCGGGCTTTACTTTTTTGGGCTTCCCGGCAATCCCGTATCTACCATGGTTACGTTTTTGCTTTTTGTTCAGCCGCTGCTGGGCGCGCTTTGCGGCGATGGCGGCCGCGAACCCCGTTTCGCGCAGGCCCGTCTGGCCAGCGATGTGCAGGTTAAGACCGGGCTGACGCGCTTCTTGCCGGCCCGGCTCTTTGATTTGATGGTGGAGCCGGTTAGCTGGCAAGGATCCGGTGACCTCGCGAGCACCAGCCGCTCCAATTGCTTTCTTGTGGTTCCGGCCGAGCGGGCGCTGCTCACAGCTGGTGAGACGGTCACGATACTGCTAGCCTAGTGTAGTGCGTCACTTATAACATCGTTTATGTGGTGTGGCTGATCCAGCCTCGATCGCACAATGGCGTTAAGAATCCAGGCCTGTTGCGAACCCGGGTGCCCCATATCCCCGATTTCCTGTGGAGCTTAGTGGGTTCCGCAAACTTCATGCGCCTTTCCTTAAAGAAAGGTGCGCAAGTGGTCTTGTCTGGTGCTGCGTGCAGGAAATTCGGGGTATCTCAGCTTCTTTTCGCGAGATGTGAGATACCACTGCACTGCGACTGATATCGGTCCAGGTTGTAAAGGGGCGACCAACGGTCGCCTCCCACATCTCGCAAAAAACGAGCGAGATGTGGGGCACCCGGATTCGTGGCAAGGCCATCACAAGACGCACTACACTAGCGACACCATGGAAAAGCTCTCCCATTACGACGCCGAAGGCAACGCGCATATGGTTGATGTAAGCGCCAAACCTCCCACCCGGCGGGAGGCCGAAGCTTCAGCCTTTGTCGTGCTGTCTGAGGCGGTGCTTGCCGCTTTACCGCGAAACCCCAAGGGCAACCCGCTTGAGGTTGCGCGCTTCGCCGGCATTCAGGCGGCTAAGCGCACGGCAGACCTGATTCCTATGTGTCATCCGTTGCCCTTGAGCTACATCGATGTGTCGGCAACCGTAGTTGCCGGAGGCATTGAGATCCGCAGCACCGCTGCGACGGTTGCCGGCACCGGCGTGGAAATGGAGGCACTAACGGCAGCCGCAGTGGCAGCGCTGACGATCTACGACATGTGCAAGGCGTTGGACAAATCCATTGAGATTCGCGAGATTGTCCTGGTGCGCAAATCCGGAGGCAAGAGCGGAGATTACATACGGGATGGCAAAGGCTAGACCTTACGGCGGAAGCAGCGCAGGTCGTGGTCGTTGACCATCCCTGACGCCTGCATCCAGGCATAGACAATGACGGGGCCAACAAACTTGAATCCGCGCGTTTTGAGCGCCGCTGAGACCTCCTCTGAGAGGGACGTCTTGGCGGGCACATGGCCAGTCTTGTTCTGGATTGGCTTTCCCCCAACCAACTTCCAAACAAAGCTGGAGAAATCCTCGCCGCTGCGCCTCATCTCTTCATAGATTTTGGCCCCTTCGATGGTCGCCTCGATCTTGGCGCGAGAGCGAATGATGCCGGGGTTGCCGAGTAGCCGGGTCACATCTGATTTGCCGAATCCCGCAACTACCTTCGGGTCAAAGCCACGGAACGCTTCGCGAAAGGCCTCGCGCTTGCGCAAGACGGTGATCCATGCCAGACCGGCCTGGAACCCCTCCAGCATAAGCAGCTCCCAGAGCGCCCGGCTGTCGTGCTCCGGAACTCCCCATTCCCGGTCGTGATAAGCGCGAAGAAGCGGGTCGCTTTCTGCCCACGCGCAGCGGCGCAGCTCACTCATTTGGCACTGACCAGAAGTTCCTCACGGACCAGGGGGGCGACGCGATCGCCGAGAATTTCGATGGCATGCATCATCTTGTCATGAGGAAGCGTCGACACGCCCATCTGGAAGGTGATGCGGGAGATGCCGCCCAGCGCCTGGTTGATGTAAAGGATCTTCTCAGTCACGGTTTCGGCATCACCGATAATCAGGGCTCCTGCCGGACCACGCGTGGCATCAAACTGTGCTCGCGTAGTTGGCGGCCACCCCCGTTCCTTACCGATCTCGGTGAAGGTGTGGGCATAACCGGGAAAGAAGTCGTCCGCCGCCTGCTGCGTCGTGTCGCCTAGAAAACCGATGCAGTGAAGGCCCACGCGCAACTGCTCAGGGGCATGGCCGGCGCGGCGCCCGGCCTCGCGGTAGAGTTCGATGTGCGGACGAAAACGGTGAGGTTCGCCGCCAATGATGGCGACCATTAAAGGAAGCCCCAGCGCACCCGCGCGAGCGAAGGAAGCAGGCGTCCCCCCAACACCCAGCCAGATGGGCAGCGGATTCTGTAAAGGGCGCGGGTAAACGCTCTGTCCACTGAGCGGAGGGCGGTGCTTGCCCGACCAATAGACCTCTGTCTTTTCCCGAAGCTTCAGCAGCAATTCGAGCTTCTCGGCAAAGAGCGAGTCGTAGTCGTTGAGGTTGAGACCGAAGAGCGGAAAAGATTCGATAAAGGAGCCGCGGCCGGCAACGATCTCCGCCCGGCCCTGCGAGATCAGATCAAGAGTGGCGAATTGTTGAAAAACGCGAACCGGGTCGGCTGCGCTCAGCACGGTGACGGCGCTGGTAAGGCGGATACGTTTGGTAAGTGCAGCACCCGCGGCGAGGATGACCGGCGGGGCAGAATCGAGAAACTCAGGGCGATGATGTTCGCCAATACCAAACACATCCAGACCGGCCTGGTCGGCCAACGCCATCTCTTCGAGCAGATGCTGCATTCGTCCCGCGGGGCTTAAGGCAATACCGGTAACAGGGTCTGGAATGGATGCTGCAAAGCTGTCAATGCCGATCTGCAAGCTAACTCCTTTTCCCGTGTCCAAGGGGGCGACGGGGAGGGCTACGGATTACGCAGATTGGATGCCTTGATGCTGCAATAGTTTCAGACCCGGCTGTTCCGCCGAAACGAACACGTGGGCATACAGGTCCGTCATCCCGATGATGCCATTCGGCGGGGTACGAATCTCATGGCTCATATTGGCCAAAAACTCTCGCTGGACGAATTTCGCGTCAAGAGTTTAGCCTAGCAGTTGTAATCGGACCGATTTTGTCGTATATTGTATTTAGTGCGAATGAGTCGCAACTGGAAACGATGCTGAAGCGCTGCGATCTGTTGAATGAGGTAGAGGCGAAGGGCGTTCGTTTGACGGCGCAGAGACGTGCGTTGATCGAAACCATCCAGCGGGCGGATGCCCATCTTGACGCTGCCACCCTGCTGTCGCGCGCCCGCCAGCGCGACCCAAACATCGATCGCGCGACCGTCTACCGGACCCTGGAGTTGTTGAAGCGGCTGGGCCTGATCGATGAGCTGGATCTCATGCACCTCAACGGGGAAAAGCACTATTACGAAGTCAAAACGCAAAAGGACCATCTGCATCTGGCGTGCTTCCATTGCGGAAAGATCGAGGAGTTCGACAGTCCCACGTTCCAACGTTTGAAACGGGAAATCGGCGCTCAAAAAGACTTTGAAATACAGGTAATGCGTCTCGAAGTGGGAGGTCTGTGCAGACAGTGTGCTGCGCAGCAAAAGGCTTCCTGATGAGTGTTTGACCCAATGACCCAGATCCCCGCGGCAATCTCTTGGCGGAGACCGCGAGGACCTGGGGACCACAGCCGAATAGACCGCGGGCTCCTTTCACTATAGGACCCCACCCGCAAGGTTTCAACCGTCATGATGGCCGCCGCTTACCCGGCGTGGCCTGAATGCTAACCGTGTGCCTGGTGAGAAGGAACAATGAAGGTTCGAAAGCTGGTTCATATCGCACGCAGGGGCCCATCTGGAAATCATTTTCCGCTACTTCTCGTATTGGCTTTTCTACTTTGTTTCTCTGTATCTACCGCTGAAGCGCAAGGGACCCATCCGGGAAGGGGAGCCATTTCGGCACAGGATCTGGCCAAGCTGGTGGCTCCTGCCGCATCCGGCTCGGATGCCGCAGATCAGGTTTGCGCCCGCTTTGCTACGGGCTCAGCGACCACCGCGCCACCCGAGTTGGAAAGCCAGAATGGAGTTCTGGAAGTCAGCTTCAAATTCCTCACCACAACCGATTCACAGGGGCTCGTCCGCTATTGCTTCGTGACGGATACCGGCCTCGAATCGAGTGGACAGGCCACTTTGACCACGCCCATCAATGGCGCCACCGGAAGCAACGATCTGACTGCTTTCTACCAGGGCGACGCGACGTACATGGAATCGGTTTCGGCGGCCATTCCGATCACGATTTCAAATTTCGCGATGTCATCACCCGGCGTAACGGCTCCGCTGGGATCGGCCGCAATCGCACCGGTCACGATCAACGTAGCTACGAACTACACCTCTCTCATCAATCTCACTTGCACCATGCCATCCAGCCTCATCCAATCGGCATGTTTTATAGACCCAAATTCGATTACCGGAACGGGGCAGGTTTCGCTCCGGGTTAACACCACACCGCCACACCCTATGAGCAGTATGCGAACCGGCGGCCCGGGATGGCTCGCCGCCGGCGGCGGCGTGAGTCTTGCCGGTGTGTTTCTGCTCGCCTTACCGCGACGCAAGTGGCGTGGCAAGGCAATGTTTGTCCTGAGTCTCATGGCGATCATCTTCACGGTCATCGGGTGCGGAGGCACAACAAAGACCGATCCAGGCACGCCCAAGGGCACTTACACCGTCGTGGTTCGAGCTACGGCAGGCAGCGGGTCATCGCAGTCCCAGGCCACCGTAAACGTTCCGGTCACGATCCAGTAAGCGAAGAGATCAGGAGAAGAGCATGTCGAGGAAAGTCGGTCGCGTAACGAGCAAGATAGCAAGAATTCTTTGCGCCATTGGAGTTCTATCTGCTGCATTCGCCTGGGCCAGCGTGGGCGGAAGCATCGCCGGCACAGTGAAAGATCCTTCGGGGCGTGTGGTTGCCAACGCCGGCGTGACCGTTCGAGAGACCAGCACAGGGCTGTCTCACCAAACGCATACCGACGCCAGGGGGTACTACAGCTTCCCGGTTCTGCCGGTTGGCCATTATGAGCTGGATGTGCAGGCTGCCGGTTTTTCCGGCTATCAGCGCACGGACGTGGTGCTGGATACGAATGCGGCGCTCAGCCTCGATGCTTCGCTGCAGGTTGGTGGTGTTGCGCAAACGGTGAGTGTGGTCGACAACACATTGCATGTGGAGACCACGAACACGCAACTGGGCCAGGTAATCACGGGCCGGCAGATGACCGCAGTCCCCCTCAATGGCCGCAGTTATACCGACCTGCTCTCGCTGCAGCCCGGAGTTGCACCGCTGACGACGATTACTTCTACCACGGTGCAGGATGTGGGAGCGACGGTTCTCAATCCTTCGGGAACTCTCAATCCGGGCACGATCTCCGTCAACGGGCAGCGGGAGTTTGCTAACTACTTCAGCGTGAATGGAGCTGACGTGGAAGAGGATGTAAATGCCGGCACCGCCGTGATTCCCAACCTGGATGCGATCGCCGAGTTCCGCATCATCACCAGCAACTTCGACGCTGAATATGGGGAGTTCAGCGGTGGGCAGGTGAGCGTCGATCACCAAGTCTGGAAGCAATGCTTTTCACGGTAACGCATTCGACTTCTTGCGCAATACCGATCTCGACGCCCGCAACTACTTCTCTCCGACTCGGGGAGCCTTCCGGCAGAACCAGTTCGGCGGAACCATTGGTGGACCGATTCGCCGCGACAAGATCTTCTTCTTTGTGGACTATCAAGGCACCCGGCAGACGCAGGGCATCGATACCGGCACCATCTCGGTCCCCAGCGCGGCCCAGCGCGCCGGCAATTTCATCGACCCGACCACCCACTTCAGCGATCTGAGCGGTTTTGTAAGCGGTCCTTACCTGGCTAATCTGCTAACGCAAAAGCTGGGCTACGCGGTCGAGCCCGGCGAACTCTACTCCGGCGTTTTCCCTAGCGGCATTATTCCGCAGAGTGTGTGGTCCGTGCCGGCCCAGCGCATGCTGCAGTACATCCCGGCCCCGAATACCGCAAACGGCTTCGCCACTTCCTCCTTCAACCAGATCGTCCGCGATGACAAGGGAGCGGTGCGGATTGATGGAAATACCCGGTTGGGCCTGCTGTCCGGCTACTACTTTGTCGACGACTTCAGTCTCGACAACCCGTTTCCGGTAGCGCAGAGCGGGGCCAGCGTCCCTGGCTTCAATGCCATCACCACGGGCCGCGCGCAACTTGCCGCTCTTGGCGTTACCAAGGCGTTGCATGCCAATGCTGTGAATGACCTTCGCGTCAGCTATATGCGCAACTACACCAATCTTGGCCAGCCCGTGGGCGGCCTGGGCGTTAGCCTGACTTCGCAAGGCTTCGAGAATGCCGATGGCTCTGCCAGCATCGTGGCTCTCGATCCTAAAGGCGAAGGCGTCGAGAACCTGAACTTCAATGGGTACTCCACCGGCGCCGCGGCCAACCAGCTCATCCAGGTGAACAATACCTATCAGGTGACGGACGCGTTTTCCAAGGTATTCGGCAACCACACAGTAAAGTTCGGGGGAGAGTTTCATGCCGACCAGGTCAATGCCGAGCCCATCGCCCAGTTCAATGGCAGTTTCGTTTTCTCCGGACAGGAAACCGGCATCGACTTTGCCGACTTTCTAGTCGGCGTACCGAGCCAATACAACCAGAGCCAGCTCAACCCGTTCTATGCCCGGAACAAATACGTTGGCCTGTTCGCGCAGGATAGCTGGCACGTGCGGCCCAACCTCACGCTGAACTACGGCCTTCGCTGGGATCGCATCGCCCCGTGGTCGGAAAAGTACAACCAGATCTCAACCTTTGTCGCTGGTGCGCAGTCGGTCGTCTTTCCCGGCGCGCCTGCGGGCATCCTTTATCCCGGCGATCCAGGTGTACCGAATACGCTGGCCCAGATCGGCAACCTGAGCTTTGCGCCGCGCGTGGGTGTAGCGTGGTCACCGCAAGCGGAGCCGGGAAGCTTCCTGGGGAGGATTCTGGGGGCTCCGGGAACGACCAGCATCCGAGCGAGTGCAGGAAACTTTTACACCGCAATCGATGCGCTGTCCATTGGTGTACTGGCTGCCAACGCACCCTACGGCACGACCTATACCAGCCCGCTGCCACCGCTTTTCGCAACACCGTTCATCACCGCATCCACCGGGCAGAATAACGGGCAACCCTTTCCTTATAAGTTTGCCCCGTCTGAACTCTTCGCCACGGAATCCCGACCCTAACATCGACTGGAGCACTTACGAGCCCATCGAAGGCATTCCCGGGTATGACATCCATGGCCACACGCCCTACACCGAAGAGTGGATGTTTTCGATCGAACGGCAGGCCGGCCGCAATACGGTCTTAAGCGCGACCTATATCGGCACGTCCACGCCATCGCCAGCGGGTTCTCATTGAGCCGAATCCCGGAGATCCAGCTCTGTGCCTGAGCCTAAGCCAGACCAACCAGGTGCAGCCGGGAACGCCTACCTGCGGCCCGGGCGGCGAAAACGGCATCTATTACCCCATCAACGGCGGGGTGGTCAACGGAACGCGCGGCCCGCTGGGACCGAACTTCGGCAGCAACGCGCTGCAGTCGACCATTGGCTCTGCCAACTACAACGCTCTGGAGCTCAGCGCCCGCCATACCAGCGGGCGGCTTGAATTCGGCGCCGCCTATACCTTTAGCAAGTCGATGGATCAGTCATCGAACCCGGGCGAAGAGGTCAACCCTTTCCATCCCGCGCTCAGCTACGGCATCTCATCGTTCGATGTGAAACAAAATTTCGTCGTCAGCTATGAGTATCAGCTTGCCGTTCGATCAGTTCCTTCGTCCCAACCGCCTGACAAGCGGCTGGTCCCTCTCCGGGATCACGCGATTCGCGAGCGGCTTCCCCATCACGATGATCAACAATGGAGACAACTCGCTGATCGGGACAAATCCGAACGGCATCAACAACGCCAGCATCGACGAACCTGACTACAACGGTGGCCCGCTTCGCCTGAATGGTAATCCACGGAAAAACGGGAACAACTATTTCGATACCACAGTCTTCAGCCTGAATGCGCTGGGCACACCTGGCACCGCCAAGAGGCGCTTCTTCTATGGCCCAGGCGCGGATAACTGGGACATGGCGGTGGCCAAGAAGCTGGCGCTGACAGAATCGAAATCCGTGCTGTTCCGGGTGGAGGCGTTCAACGTCTTCAACCACACGCAATTCAATGGGCCTACGTCGGTTGACGGCGATATCGGGAGCTCGACTTTCGGAGATGTGATCAGCGCCGCGGCGCCGCGCATCCTGCAGGGTGCGCTGAAGTTCAACTTCTGAGCATGATAGTCATCCGTATCCCGGGGCTGCGATACTGGACGCAATGTGCAATTTCTTCCGGGCCACCGCTCTAATTCTATGTTTCCTGCTGGTGGGTCGACCCGCCGGCGCTTATTCGCTCCAAAGCCACGAGCAGCTGATCGACCTAACCTGGCAGAGTTCCATCGCGCCGCTACTGCGCAGCCGGTATCCGGGCATCACCCCCGAAGAGCTGGAACAGGCACGCTCCTACGCTTACGCAGGTTCCGTTATTCAGGATATTGGCTACTATCCTTTCGGCGACCCATTCTTCTCCGACCTGACCCACTATGTCCGCACCGGCGACTTCATTGTCCATCTTTTCCGCGACGCAAAAAATGCTAATCAACTGGCCTTTGCCATTGGCGCGCTCTCTCATTACATTGGCGACAATATAGGCCATTCCATGGCCACCAATCGCGCGGTAGCGGTCGAGTTTCCCAGGTTGGCCGCAAAATACGGTCATGTCGTAACCTACGGGGAGGATGAACACGCCCACGTGCAGACCGAGTTTGCCTTCGACATCAACGAGATCGCGCATCACCGCTTTGCGCCCGTTCACTACCTTCGCCACGTCGGCCTCAACGTCCCCACGCAGCAGCTAGCCAGCGCCTTCTACGAGACGTATGGTCTGAGTGAGGACTTTTCTAAAGCCAAATCGAGCCGCATCAATGTCGGCGGTTTCCGCTTTGCCGTCCGCAGCTTCGTTCCGCGCGTCGCCTATGCCGTCACGCTGCTGCATCGCAACCATATGCCCGCAGACACAGCGGGTCCCGAGCTCGAGAAATTGGAGAGCGAGGTCGCGCAGGTCGCAGCGGAGAATCACTGGGACCAGTACCGTAAGAAAGCCGGCATCGGGACCTATACCCTCGCCGGGATTATTTATATCGTGCCCAAGATCGGCCCGCTGAAACTGGTCGCGATCAAAGGTCCCGACGCCGCCACTGAAGAGGAATACGTACGCAGCGTGAACTTATCGACCGACGCCCTTAGCTCCGCCATGGACCGGCTTGGTAAGTCGCATCAAACGCTTGCCAACCGTGACCTCGATACCGGCGCACCGGTCCATCCCGGAAGTTATCGCCTGACGGACGACACCTACGCCAAGCTGCTTCACCGCCTGGTGGTTGATCCCCACCACACAATACCTCCTGGCCTCAAGTCTGACATCATGAACTACTACGCCGACCCGAAGGCACCCATCCACACTAAGAAGAATCCCGCTGAGTGGGCTCGGGTTCAGACAGAGTTACAGACTCTTCAAACCATGTCTGTGAGCGACCAACCCATCGCCGCGGAGACAGATTGAATGGCGAGCAGGGTTGGGTGCTTTCATCTGGATTAGTTGCTGATTGAGAGAACTGCAGATCCCTCCACTTCGGTCGGGATGACAAAGGGGAGGGTGGCGCTTCCATAGACGTCTAGTTGCTGGTTGAGAGACCTGCATCGAGGGACGAAACTTGTTACATGTCGAGGAAGCCGCGCTTGATTGCGATCATGACTGCGTGCGTACGATCGCTGGCTCCGAGCTTGGAGAGAATGCTCTTGAGATGTCCTTTGACGGTGTGCTCTGAGATGCCGAGATTCTCGGCAATGATCTTGTTGGAATTGCCTCGGGCCACGCCGCGTAACGTTTCCAGTTCCCGGCTGGTGAGCGCATCGTCAGCGACGTGCTCGGCCATCTCCACGGCGATTTCCTGCGGAATGCGACGGTGGCCGGCGTGAACCAGCCGGATGGTATCGATCAACTCCGTGCGCAGCATACTCTTGAGCAGATAGCCGGAGGCGCCCGCCTTGAACGCACGCAGAGCCTGCACGTCTCCTCCATAAGTTGTGAGGACAATGATGCGAGCATTGGGCCACTCCTTGCGAATGGCTGCGATCGCGTCGATTCCGTTGGCCTTAGGCATGCGCAGATCCATGAGCGTGATGTCAGGCCGATGGACTCGAAAACACGCGATCGCCTCTTCGCCATCGGTTGCCTCAGCCACAACCGTCATATCGGGCTGGGCCATAATCGCGCCTGAAATCCCGCCCCGCAAGAGGGGATGGTCGTCTACGGTGAGCACGCGGATAGTGTGCTGGCCACTCATAATGCTCCCTCGCGCAGAATTGTACTCCTTGGTAACCTACCCGACCCCCCTCAAAAGGATCGCTTCTTCGTCCCCCTTTTCATGTTTGTCCAACCGGGCAGAGGTGGATACTCTCGGTGCAATGCAAAGATTGTTCACCATGTTTCCCCTGGGCTCGGCGGGGATTGCTTTATTTTTGTTGAGGTTATCCGCGGCCGCCATGCTGCTGATGCTGGCATTTCCGCGGGCGGAGGTGAGCTCTGCGCAATGGGTTTTTGCCGGGCTTGCGGTGCTGGCAGCCTTTGTCGTCGTGGGAGCATTTACCCCGGTCCTCTGTACCCTCTGCTGCTGCGTGGAGATTGCCGCCCTGTTCAGCCTGCGCGGCGTCGATGCGCTCTACACGCTCCTCGCCATTGTCAACACCGCAGCCCTGGGATTGCTCGGCCCGGGAGGCTATTCGCTGGACGCACGCATGTTCGGCCGCCGCCGAGTAGTCTTGTCCACCGAGGACAGCGCTGACGTGCTTTGAAATTCCTACCCGGCTGGCTGCGGCGGCGTAAGGTAGGCCCAGCGCTCGACTAGCCGGCGGTGAGCAATCCGCCAGATCACGATCCCGGAAAACTCATACACCGTGCCAGAGGCAGCTTCCGTGCCTCTCCAGTGATTGCGGACGACGACTTTGTCACCCTCCGCGATCAGATCCAGAATCTCGACGTGAATGTCAGGGAATTTCTTGTACGCTCCGCCTACGTACGCTTTTGCGCCTGCGGGGCCTGGGGGCAGTCCGGGTGGTACATCCGCCCCGTGATCCTGGAACTCGGGTGCGAAGTTGGTGTCCGCAATGTCAAGATTTTTGCGATTCACAAATTGCTCAAAATGGTTGCGCACAAACGCCTTGATTTCGTCGGCGGTCATGCCGGTCTTGGGATTCACGGCTTCTTCATCGTGCATCGTCATCCTCTTTATGCCGAAAAGCCGGCTTTAGATTCTTCCAGGAACGAATCGAGCTTCACCGGCGCCCGGCCCAGCAATTGCGCTAACACTGCGGTGATTTCTCCTCCCTGGCCTTGGGTGTAATACCGTTGCAGATCGAGCAATGCGTCCACCTGCCATGCAGGCATACCCATACCTAACATCGCCTCCCGCTGAGCGGCTTCTGGCATATCCACAAATTTGACGTCCCGGTTGCAGGCGCGCGCGATCCGCTCAGCAAGTTCAGCATACGTAACTGCCTCGGGTCCATTTAATTCATACGTTTTTCCCAGATGCTCGCGTGGTGACGCCAGGACCCTGGCAACGACCACGGCAACATCGCGAAGATCCAGATAACTGGTTCGCGCGTCTCCCATGGCCGCGAAGAACGCACCTTGCTGCCGGATGCTGGGGGCGAGATACGAAAGAATGTTCTGCATGAATGAATTTGGGCGCAGGATCGTGAACCCCAGCCCGGACGCTTTCAGCTTGTCTTCCACCACGCGGTGCCAGGCAGGAAATGATTTTGGATAATCGCCCGCGCCCAGGGCAGAGTTCAACACCAGGTGCTTCACACCGCTCTGCCGGCAAGCCACAATCACGTTGCTTTCCAGTTCCACTAACTCGGGGATGGGCGAACACACCAGGTAGACCGAGTCTATGCCGGCCAGCGCGCCCTTAGTGCTTTCCAAGGAGGAGAAGTCCGCAATCACGGTCGGGACGCCCGGCGGCGCTTTACTCGCATCCTCCTGACTACGATACATCCCACGGAAGGGCGTACCGGTTTTCCGCAACTCATTCACCACGGCACCACCTGCGTTTCCCGAAGCTCCAGTGACCAAAATCATGCCTGCTCCTGTGCTAACAGGCGGTATGGTACAACGGCGATACGGGCTCTCGTAAGTACGCACAAATAAGTAAGCCCGAGGAAAGGTGGGCGGTATGAAAGACCATCACGGATGTCCCGTGCAGGCCACCATCAATGTACTTTCAGGCAAATGGAAGGTGCAGATTTTATGGCATCTTTCGTTCGGCCCCATGCGTTTTGCCGAACTCCGTAACAAACTATTCGATATTACGGAAAAGGTCTTGACCGACCAGCTTCGCCAATTGGAACAGGATGGGGTGATCCAGCGTTATGCTGCGCAATCGCTGCCGCCGATGGTCACCTACTCGCTCAATGCCGAGGGTGAAAAGCTTGTACCCATGATGGAGTCGCTCTGCGATTGGGGCAGCGCCCATTTCCATATCAAGCCGAATCTCCCTCGGCCGCCCGCAGGCGCATCACTTTCTCGATGACATGAAATTTGCTACTTGCTCATTGAGTCCACCGTCGGGCCACCCGAATCCCGCGGAGGACGGGATCGGCTTTCTTGCCAGGGCGACAGGCTTGGCGGCAGTCACTTGGTAAGACTGGTATTCGATGGTCAGCGTCGCCACCCCTCCCAGCCGGACACTGGTTACCGTCTTGTTCTCCTTCGGCAAATAGAACCCATTGTCCACTTTTTGATAGGTGTGATGGATCAAGGACTTCGTGGTCCAGAAGGATGGATTCCGGGCCGGCTGAGCCTCGATGCGGGTCACCGCAAAGTCATGCGCATCCACCCAGATTTTGCCCCGATAGAGGAATTTGCTCTCCACCTTGGGCTCAACGTTCAGCACGTAGTTTGTCCCCTCGGTGCCCGCGAGCGAGAAGTTGTAGTTGTCTGGGCCGAGCTCGGTGTTCTTTCGGTTACTTGAGTCGCCGGCCTGCTCTTCGCTTTCCAGCAGCCGGTGAAAGACCCGATTCTGGATCAGCTTCGACCCGGTAGCGCTCACCACGGTGAAGTGCTTGGAGGCGGGCGCGTCAAAATTCACCTCTACTTCCATCGTCGCCTCTGCAGCGGCGGGGAAACCGTGATATTCCAGGCGATAGCTGCGCTTGCCTATGTAGTGCTGCAGGGCCGCAGCACGTTCCTGGTTCTTCTCCATCAGATGCTGCACTACCTGATCCCCACTCAGTGCGGACGGGGCAGGCTCGGCCTGCGGCCAGGCTGCAGGCGCGCACGCCAGTGTTGCCAATAGCATCGTGGAATACCAGGATTTCGGGCCTGTCCTACGCAGCGACATCTGGTTCTGTCTACCCCGCCAGCCGGTTGTGTGCATCTGATCCCCCTACAGCGGTTTCATTCCTTGCGGTCTTGGTTGGGGGCAGACTGAATGTGCAGTCACATTAAGTCTGCCCCTCCTGGATACAAAATGGCCTCTGCTTCTCTTCTTTGCCGGTTACGGATGGCACCATGTGCATGTAACGCGGAGATGGGTTTTCAGGTCCGAGGGCCCTGGTTTGGCTGGTGAAGCGCACCGCGGTGCGGCAGAGCGTCTGCGCCAGCACGCAAGATGCATTAATCACGGCGTCGGAGAAATTGCTTCCCCTCGTAGACCAAGCGTAAGGGGGACAACAGGCAGGTATATCCAAACCCCAAAACTGGGCATGGATAGCCTCGTAAAGCGCGAAGTAAGCCAGCGCGGCCGAATCCCAACTATGGTCAGCGGCTGTGGCCAGGCCTGCCCGCACCTTCTCGAGGCGTGCCGTATCGTCCTGCAGCGCTTGCCGGACCGCTGCAGCAAAGACCGCAGGGTCGGGGTCAGCCAGCCACGCGTTGGCTTGGCTCGCGAAGGAGGTGATCCCGCCTACGTTTGCCCCTACCAGGGGTAAACCCGAGGCCATGGCCTCGAGCGGTGCGATACCGAATGGTTCGCGCGGATTGGGATGCACGAAGAGGTCACAACTGGCGTACACCTCGGCCAGCCGCTCGCGGTCAGTGATGTGGTCAAAAAAGTAAACTTTGCCAGGCGCCTGTTCCGTGGTCAGCCGCTGCAGGCGTTCGCGCTCGATGCCATCGCCCACCAGGATCAGCCGGTAATCGCGCTCACGGTCATGGGCGAGAAACCGCATCATCTCGATCAGGAGGGGCAGATTCTTCTCCGGCGCCAGGCGGCCGGCATAGAGCAGCAGCGTGGTGCCGGGGAACGCGTTGGATTCCTGGAGCAGGTGCCGGCGCATTGCCCGGGTCCGGCGGGCAGGCGAAAAGCGGGCTGCGTCGACTCCCATGGGACGAATCCAAATCCCTCGTCTAACACGGTGCCTCCGGGAAGCGGTCAGCAACTCAGCCGCTGCATGCTCCGACACCGCCATGTGATGGTCAAAGAAGGGAAAGTACATCCAGTGCATGTACCAGCGGCAGAAGCAGCGATGGAGCACGCTGTTGCCCACGTAGACGGCCACGTTCTCGTCCATGCGCTCGCAGCTCAGCCCCAGCATCACAGGACGAAAGTCCAGATCTTTCAGCAAATTCTCGCGGATCATGCCGCCCAGGTAATGGAGGTTGTACTTGTCGCAGATTTCGACTACGTCCGGGCGTTCTTCGCGCAGGATTCTGCGCATTGTGTCCTCGGGACACAAGTACTGCGTAGGGTAGATACAACGGTAGCTGCCATTAAGAGGGGCCTTATGCGCGCGCACGAAGTAGATTCTGCCGTGGCCGCCTACCTGCTCCACGCGGTCTTCTGTTCCAGGAACAATCAGCCGCATTTCCCGTTGCTGCTGGTTGGCCGCCTGCAGCATGGCCATGTAGAAAGTGGAGATGCCGCCCGAGTGGGCGTGAAATGCGTTGGTCAGATGCAGCGTTTTGATCGCCATTAGGCCTGCAGGTGAACGGTGGTGCTGCGCAAAAGACGGTAGCAATGCCGCGGGATCCAGGAAATGAAGTCGATCAACATGCGCGGCATGCGCTTCAGGTCGGAGGCAAAAGTGCGGCCTTCTTTACCGACCAGCAAACTATTCCGGCTCATCAGGTACCGGTTGAACAACGACGAAAGCACGCACCAGGTGGATACGGCCACCATGCCGCCCTTCAGGTTGGGCATCCTTGTATAAAGATGCAACAAATAGTCAATAAAGAGCACCACAGCCGGAAAAACAACCACGATCAGCAGACCGGAGGCCCAAAGTGGGCGGGCGCTGCGCAGCTTTTGCACGAAGGCGCCGTAGCATCCGGAGATGGCCGCGCTGTAAACAGCTTCCACCACAACTGCGATGGAAATCGCCTCCAGACCCTGGCGCAGGGTGGCGAACAAGAAGATCGGCGCGCGCAGCATCGCGCTCAGCAGGGCAGCCTTCCAGTTCCAGCTGTAGTAAAAGGTCTGCACCGGGTGGAGGATCAAATCGGACAGGACGGCCACTACTTCCACAGGCGATTGCTGCTGGGAGAAGTCGCGCATCTGCCCGGAGTATCGGCGGTGTTGGCCCCCGAGTGCGTTAAAAGTTGCCTAATAAATTGGGCATGGGCTCGAGTTGGCAACCCGGTTCCAGTCGGGGCCGGTGGCCTGCGGGAGGAGAGGCTTATTCACCCAACCGGCCTCTTTTCCCACATCTCCCAACGAAAACGTTGGGAGATGTGGAGCACCCGCCATTTCTCTTCGCTACGTAGCCTCGGAGTTTTTTCAAATACCAGATTGCACAATAGTTCGGGAAATGATGGTCAGCAGATCATCTGGCATTCCGCTTTGCCCTCCTACTCCACATCTGGTAAGACGTTAAGGGGCAATTTTATTTTGAGACTCCTCATGTTCGTTACCTTTCGTCGGCTGGTAGTGTATCCGGTTCTTGTTTTCGTTCTTTTCACAATCAAATATCGAGCAAGTGCGCAATCGTTGGCCGACGTTTCGGTGCCACCGGCTGCGCGACAGATCTCCGAACCAATTGATGAATTGAACTTGCAGCGGCTGACGGGGAATCCAAGCCCGTCACCGCGGACAACCGCCGACCTCGGCCGCGTGCCAAATGACTTTCCTCAAGAGCACATCCTGATGATGCTCAAGCGAGGAGCAGCGCAGCAACAGGCGCTGGAGCAGTTCATGCGCGAGCAATATGATCCCCGTTCGGCCAACTTCCACAAGTGGCTCACGCCCGAACAATACGGTTCGCTCTTTGGCCCGTCTATGGAAGACATCGACCAGATCACCGTCTGGCTTACGCAGCATGGATTCACCGTAAACCGGGTTGCCGCCGGGCGCACATTGGTTGATTTCGGCGGCACGGCGGGTCAGGTTGCTGCCGCCTTTCACACGGAAATCCATCGCTACCGGCGTTCCGGTGAAGAGCATTTTGCGAATGCAAGCGATCCCATGATCCCGGCCGCGTTGGCCAACGTGGTCTCGGGATTTCGTGCCTTGAACGACTTTCATCCCAAACCTATGGCTCACCAGCCAGGGATTGCGCGCCTGGATCGAGCTAGCGGCAAGTGGTCGCGTGGGGCGCAAGCCCATTTCACTACCGATTACGGCGCCGGCACAGACTACGTCATCGGTCCGCAGGACTTTGCGCAGATCTACGACATCAACCAGGTTTGGCAGCAAAGCCTGAACTCCCCATCAGGGGCGCAAAAGCTCGTCGGTACGGGCCAGACCATCGGAGTCATCGGCGACACCGATCTCGCAGCCGGCGATATTACAAACTTCCGCGATCAGTTCGGCATCACGGCCCTCGGTCCCAACGGTTCGGTCGTGGTCGATCATCCCCCCACGACCGTCTGCGCAGCTCCCGATCCTACGGTTCCCGATTTGGAAGGCTACATCGATTCAGAATGGGCAGGCGCCACCGCTCCCGACGCAACCGTTGACTTTGTGACCTGCGCCAACAGCGGCGTGACCTCAGGAACGGATCTGGCCGCCAGCTACATCGTGCAGGATGCAACCCACGCGAAACAGGATGCGGTCCTCAGTTCGAGCTACGGGTACTGTGAACAAGATCCTCGGAGCGAGTCCAACCAGTTCTATGTTCAGCTGTGGCAACAGGCAGCAGCTGAAGGCATTACGGTGGTGGTGGCTACCGGAGATGCGGGCGGGGCGGAATGCGACGAGCCGGTCAGCTTTACTTACGTCTCCCACGGCTTGGCTGTCAGTGGCGAAGCCTCAACGCCCTATAACGTAGCAGCGGGCGGCACGGACTTCAGCGATGTTTTCAGCGGAACAACCTCCAACTACTGGTCGGTGACCAACAGCGCCACTCTGCAGAGCGCCAAGTCCTATATTCCTGAAACACCCTGGAACGAAAGTTGCGGCAGTCCCCTGGTGCTCCAGGGATTCAATAAGATGAACAACACCAGTTTCGATTCGAGTTCGGGGGCAAATGGTCTCTGCACCTACGCCTCCAAGCTACCCCCTGACTTCTTCCTGATTTCGCCAACATTTACGCGCTCGGCGGGGAGTGGAGGATTGAGCACGGTGTCAGCCCGGCCCGGTTGGCAGAGCGGCATTACCGGACTGCCTGCAGGCAATGCACGCGTCCTGCCGGATATCTCTATGTTCGCTTCCTCCGGTTTGACGTGGGGACACTCTCTGATTTTTTGCTACTCCGGAACGGGCCAGGGTTGTGACTTCTCAAACGCGAGCACAGTGTTTGTCGATACAGATGGAGGTACCTCGTTCGTTGCTCCAGCCTTCTCGGGCATCATGGCGCTCATCAACCAAAAGACCGGCGGCCGCCAGGGACAGGCCAACAATATTCTCTATCCGCTGGCAGCCCAGCAGTTCGTCAACAACAACAGCACGACGCAGCCAAATCTAACCACCTGCGCCGCCTATCTGGGCACTGGTGTTCTGCCGGCCTGTTACTTTCATGACGTCAGCGCGACCCCGAACCCTGATCCCGCGACGCAGCAGCAAACGCCCTTCGTCATGGGTACGACCGCAGTCCCCTGCACCGGGAGCGCTACTGCGGCAGGAGTGTTCACGGATACGAGCACGGACCCGGCATCCAACTCCGAGAACTGCTTTGGGTACCAGATCACGGTCACCGGATCGGGAAGCAGCCTGACGACCACTCCTAATTACTACGGAGTGCTCTCGACCGCGGACGATGCCACCTCGCCTGCATTCACAGCCACTCCGGGCTACGATCTCGCCACTGGATTGGGCACGCCCAATGTATACGCACTGGTAAACGCGCCGCAATGGTCGGGGCTGTCCATCACCAGCACCACCTTGTCCCAGGGTGTGGTGGGCACGGCGTACTCGCAAACGCTCGCGGCAAGCGGCAGAATTGCACCCTACACCTGGAGTGTCGTCTCCGGCAGCTTGCCCGCGGGGCTTTCGCTGACCTCCGCCGGCGGAGTCATCTCCGGAACTCCGACGGCGGCTGGCACCTCAACCTTCACGGTTCAGGTTGCGGACGCAGAGAGCACTCCGGCCACCGCAACGGCCTCTCTTTCATTGACGGTGGTGCCGGCGCCGGTGCCGGTAGCCAGTACAACCGTGCTCACCGCCTCGTCGGCAATGCCGGGGGTAGGAATGAACGTTACTTTCACCGCAACCGTTTCGGGCGCGGGGGGAGTGCCGACCGGCACCGTAACCTTCTACAACGGGACAACATCCATCGGAAGCGGTACGTTGGCTAACGGCGTGGCGACCCTCACCACTTCTTTTGGCAGCGCGGGGACAGCCACCATCAAGGCGGTCTATGGCGGCGATGCGAATTTTACCGGAAGCACGTCGGCGCCTTTGACGGAGACGATTGTGACTCCTGGATTCACCGTGACCGTAAATCCAGCCAGTCTGACCGTTCCCTTTGCAAACTCGGGTACGGTTACCTTGACGATCACGCCGCAAGGTGGCCTTACCGGCCCGGTGAACTTCTCCTGTGGAACGCTTCCGACATTTTTCTCCTGCAGCTTTGCTGCGCCATCGGTTTCATTAAGCCCAACCGGCGGGGCGGTGACGAACACACTCACCATCAATACCGCCCTGACCTCGACTGCTTCCACGGTACCTTTAGGCGGGTTTTCCAGGCGAATCGTGGCTGCGACGGCGTTTTGGCTGCCGGCCTTTGCAGGGCTCCTGGCCGGCGGCCGGCGCAAACGGCGCAACCGATGGATCGCTCGCATAGGGATGCTGGCGATGCTTTGCATCGGTTTCGCTGTCGCGATGAGCGGTTGCGGCGGCCGCGGCGATCATCAAGCTCCGGATGGTAATTACAGTGTCCCTATCAATGTCACGTCCCCGGGAGCGGCGAGCCAGACCGTAACCGTCGCAGTGGCGGTTAAGTAAACACCTACAGGGGGGAGTCATGTCGAAATTGCAATATCAATCGGGGTTTGCCAACGAGTTTGCGACCGAAGCGGTTGCAGGTGCTCTGCCCAAGGGCCAGAACGCGCCCCAGAAGTCGTCTCTCGGACTCTACACTGAGCAGTTCAGCGGTACCCCGTTTACTGCCCCGCGGGCCACCAACCGCCGTGCCTGGCTCTATCGCATCCGCCCCTCGGTGACCCACCGGCCCTATGTCGAACTCGAGGGCAACGACATGCGGAGTGGTCCCTTTGACGAGGTTTCCGCCACCCCCAACCAGCTCCGATGGGATCCATTGCCCATTCCCACCGCCCCCTGCGACTTCCTCGACGGCATCATCACCTTGGCCGGCAACGGCGGCCCCGCGGGGCAGACGGGGTGCGCGGTACATATCTATGCCGCCAACCGAAGCATGTCAGGACGCTTTTTCTCGAACGCCGACGGCGAAATGTTGATCCTGCCCCAGCTGGGTAAACTGCGCTTCTTCACCGAGCTGGGCATTCTGGAGGTGGCGCCGGGTGAACTGTGCGTGATTCCTCGCGGCCTCAAGATGCGGGTGGAGCTGCTCGAAGACTCTGCCCGCGGCTATATCTGCGAGAACTACGGCCTTCCTTTCCGTTTGCCTGACCTGGGCCCGATCGGCGCCAACGGACTGGCGAACCCACGCGATTTCCTTTCGCCCGCAGCCGCCTTCGAGGATGTAGAAGGTAAGTTTCAGAGTCTGTGCAAGTTCCAGGGCAGGCTGTGGTCGGCCGGCATCGATCACTCCCCCCTCGACGTAGTCGGCTGGCATGGCAACTACGCGCCTTATAAGTACGACATGGCAAACTTCAACTGCATCAACACCGTCAGCTTCGACCATCCGGACCCCTCGATCTACACCGTGCTCACGGCGCCCACCCCGGTGCCGGGTACAGCCAACGTGGATTTTGCCATCTTCCCCCCGCGCTGGGTGGTGGCCGAGCACACTTTTCGTCCTCCCTGGTTCCACCGCAATGCGATGAACGAATTCATGGGGCTGATCGTCGGTCAATACGATGCCAAGGCCGAAGGCTTCGTTCCCGGCTCCGCCAGCCTGCATAGCTGTATGCAGGGACATGGGCCCGATGCGGAGACCTTCGAGAGTGCCGAGAGTGCCGAACTCAAGCCCCACTATCTCGGCGGTACCCTGGCCTTCATGTTTGAGACCCAGTTGGTGCTCCACCCCACGCGCTTTGCGCTTGAAACGGATTGCCTGCAGCACGACTACTTTCAAGTGTGGCAGAAGCTCAAGAAGCGTTTCACGGGAAGCCCCATTCAGTAAATGTAACCATGAATGCTACGCATAATCCTCAGCGCCAAAGCTGGGTGGCCTCAGCCAATCGCCCCGGTGGCGCATTCCCGATACAAAACCTGCCCCTTGGCGTGTTTGAGGGGCCAATGGGTCCCACCGCCGGCGTCGCCATCGGAGATCAGATTCTGGACCTCCGCGGTTGCGTGGACCTGTTGGCCTCGCTCCCGGAGGCCACCAGACAGGCCTGTGCCGCCGCCACGCTCAATCCACTCATGGCCCTCGGCAGTGAGTGTTGGTCCGGCCTGCGCGCCCGGCTCAGCGATCTCCTCCGCGCCGATCATCCTCAAGCTCCGGATCACCAGCGCGCGTTAGCTCCGCATCTGGTGGCGATGGCGGAAGCCAGCATGCTCAAGCCAGCCATGATCGGTGGTTACACGGATTTCTACGCCTCGATTGATCACGCCACGAATGTGGGCAGGCTCTTCCGGCCGGAGAATCCGCTCTTGCCCAATTACAAGTACGTACCCATCGGCTACAACGGCCGGGCTTCGTCCATTCTCATCAGCGGCGCGCCGGTGAAGCGGCCCGCGGGCCAGATTGTGTCCTCCCCGGGCACGGCGCCGCACTTCGCGCCCAGCCAGGCGCTTGATTACGAGCTCGAAGCCGGCTTCTTTGTCGGCCCTGGCAATTGGCTGGGAGAGGCGATTCCCATCGAGCGCGCCGCCGCGCGCCTCTTTGGCGTGTGCCTATTGAATGACTGGTCGGCGCGCGACATCCAGGCATGGGAATACCAGCCCCTGGGGCCATTTCTGGGCAAGAGCTTTGCCACTACCATTTCGCCCTGGATCGTCTCCATGGAAGCGCTGGCCCCCTTCCGCGCGCCGGCGTTTGCGCGCTCGCCACAAGACCCGCCGCCGCTGGGCTACCTCGCCTCGGAACAGGACATGCAGGAGGGGGGCATCGACCTCACCCTGGAGGTTTACTTCCGGTCTGCCTGCATGCGCGAGGCTGGGGCCGATGCTGTTCGCCTCAGCCGCAGCAACCTGCGCAACCTCTATTGGACGGCTGCCCAGTTGCTGACCCATCACACCAGCAATGGCTGCAACCTTGAGCCCGGTGATCTGCTGGGCAGCGGCACCGTATCCGGGCCCAGGGATGAAAATCGCGGATGTTTGCTCGAACTTACAAAGAATGGCCGCGAACCAGTCTTGTTGCCCACGGGCGAGAGGCGCGGCTTCCTGGAAGATGGCGACGAGGTCACCTTGCGCGGATACTGTGAGCGGCATGGATTTGCGAGCATCGGCCTGGGGGAGTGCTCTGGCACCATTGCGCGGAGTAGCCGATGAAAGGAGCCTTCGGAGGTATCATCGAGGGTATGGCAACGATCCGCATCTCGCAGCCGAGGCCGCGCGAAATTTCGCTGGAACGATGGCGCGCCTGCGAACTGGTGCGGAAGTGGTGGTGAAGATTTCGGAGAAGCCGGCGGTGGCGCTCACCCTGGGTGATCCGGCCGGGATCGGTCCCGAGTTGATAGCCAAGTTGCTAGCCCGCCGCGACGTCGTCGAGCGCGCCAAAGTGGTTCTAGTCGGCGACGCGTGGCTGTGGGAAGAAGGCCAGGCGATCGCCGGAGTGAGCGTTGCCACGCGTACCATCCAAGGCTTCGATCAGGTGCGCTCGCTGCCCGACGGTTCTCCGCTATTTCTTCCGGTGGAGAGTGTCCGCCCGGGTGAAGTTCCGCGCTCTACCGTGTCCATCGCGGGTGGCGCCTCGGTACTCAAGGTATTAAAAATGTGCCTGGAGGCCGCGTCGACAGGCATGATCGACGCCATCTGTTTTGCACCTCTGAACAAACAGTCCATGAAGATGTCCGGCATGAAGTTCGCGGACGAGCTGCACTTCTTTGCCGACCAGCTCAAGGTCAGTTCCTATCTCTGCGAGTTCAATACGTTGGGTAATCTTTGGACCTCTCGTATTACATCGCATGTTCCTTTCAAGGACATTGTTCTTTATTTGACCAAGGAACGGATTATCAACGCAGTTAAGTTGCTCCACGATGCCCTGCGTTTGGCCGGGTTTGAGCATCCGCGGGTGGCCGTGGCCGCTCTGAATCCGCATGGCGGCGAGGGCGGCGCCTATGGCCGGGAGGAGATCGACATCATCGCGCCTGCCGTGAAGGAGGCCAATGCTCAGGGCTATCCCGCCGCCGGGCCGTTCCCGGCCGACACCATATTTCTGAAGGCCCGTGACGGCCAATACGATGGCGTGGTCACGATCTATCACGACCAGGGCCAGATCGCGGTCAAGCTCTTAGGATTTGAAAGAGGCGTAACGATCCAGGGCGGCCTGCCTATCCCAATTACGACCCCGGCGCATGGCACCGCCTTCGACATTGCGGGTCAGAACAAGGCTAATGTCGAGGCCACCGTACAGGCATTCCTGATCGCGTGCCGCATGGGCGCGTCCCTTCCCTCCAAGGGCTGACTATGGCCATCATCCTTGTAGACAATCTACTGGCACTGGCTGTAGATTGTCTACACTGTGGCCGCAGAACATCAGCCGTATCAAAATCGGATTGAGCTCCTGCAGGGGACGCTGGATATGCTCATTCTCCAGACGCTCCAGTGGGGTGCCCAGCACGGCTTTGGCATTGGGCAGGCTCTTCGCGTTCAGTCCGGAGATGTACTGCAGGTAGAGACTGGCTCCCTGTATCCCGCATTGCACCGCATGGAGCGTCAAGGTTGGATCGTTTCCAAGTGGGGCCACACTGAACAAAATCAACGCGCCAAATACTACCGCATCACCGCGGAAGGAAAGAAGCAACTTGCCCGTGATCGTTCTAAGTGGGAGACGATGGTCACGGCAATCGGTAGCATCCTGTCTCCAACGCCAGAAGGCTGAGGACCGCGATGGGCTTTTGGAACCGTATCCTTCGACCTGAACGCGCTAAATCAGACCTCGATGCCGAGATCGCGGCTCACTTGGCGATGGCCGCCGCGGAGAAGCGCGACCGCGGGGCAACGCCAGAGGAAGCGAGACGCGAAGCGGAACGGGACTTCGGCAACCAGGCGCTGGTAAAAGACGTGGTGCGGTGTATGTGGGGCTGGGTTTGGTTGGAATCCCTGCAACGAGACACCATCTATGCTCTGCGCCAGTTGAGGAGATCACCAGGGTTCTCGATTACCGTGATTGTTACGCTGGCGTTCGGTATCAGCGCGGCAACAGGCATGTTCACAGTAGTCGACCATGTTCTGCTCAGGCCGCTGCCCTATCCCCACCCTGAACGGCTAGTGACTATTCAAGAAACGAGTCTCCGCGACCCTCGCGATATTGTGGCCCACGGAACGGCCTACCTTGATTTGAGAGCGTGGCAAGAGCGGAATACTACATTCGACCAAATTGCGTTCTATTTGGCCAACGGTCCGTCCGGCGGCCGGTTTAACTTTCTTGAAGGTAATGGAGGATCGGTACAGATCCGTCTCGTCGCCGTCAGCCCAAATTTCTTTCGCACTCTGGGCGTTCTCCCTGAGTTAGGCCATGGATTCGAACAAAACATCGATTCGCAAAACGATGGGAAGAATGCCAATACCCTGGTATTGAGCGATTCTTCATGGCGGCAGATGTACGGTAGCGACCCGGCCATCCTGGGCAAGAAGGTCCTGCTCAACGGCAAGGGGTATACGATTGTTGGCGTGATGCCCAGAGGATTTTCATTCGGAGGCGGATCAGCCCGGCCGGAAGTCTGGATTCCAATTCAACTGGATGAGACAGATACGACACGAAAAGGCTCGCCGCGAGAATTCGCTTTTGTGGGCCGCCTGAAAGCCCGCGTCAATATGGCCACAGCAGAGGCCGAACTGAGAACCCTACAGGCCCAGTTAGCCAAAAGCTATGTGGATCCGAATGCGCGCGAAACTAATGCAACCGTGGTTGTTCGTAAATACGTCGACTCGATCACCAACGCAGATCTGAAGAAGGCCCTGCTTGCGTTGTTGGCGGCGGCCGGGGTTCTCTGGCTCATTGCGTGTGCCAATGTAACTAACCTTTTTCTGGTTCGCGCGGTTGCACGCCAGCGCGAAATTGCCATCCGTGGCGCTCTGGGCGCCAGCCGTGCAAGGATCACCCAGCAACTCATCGCCGAGGCTCTGGTTCTCAGCAGCGCATCCTCGCTGCTGGGAACTTTTCTCGCGTTTGCGGCGGTCAAGGTCTTCGAAAAGCAGGTCCCTGCCCATCTTTCCGTCTTCGTTTCAGCAAATGCAAACGGGAAGATCCTACTGTTTCTGGTTGCGCTCACCCTGCTCTCGACGGTGTTCTCATCCGTATGGCCGTCGCTGCTGGTGGCGCATAAGCCCCTCGAACCCTCACTCAGACAGGGTGGGCAGGGCGGTGGAAGGAGTCGCCGCCAGCAGCGAATCGGAAGTTCGCTGGTGGTGGCAGAAATTGCGATGTCGCTCACTCTGCTAGCCGCATGCGGTCTGCTTCTGCGCACCATTTATGCCTTGCGCCATGTGCCGCTGGGTTTTCGGACGGATCACATTCTCGTCGCCAACCTTACTATCCCTGCTTACCGTTTTGCCAATCAGAACCTGACGACGGCCTTGTACCTGCCTCTGGTGGAAAGAGTTCAGCACCTGCCCGGGGTAGAGGCCGCGACGCTCATGACGGAGGTTCCCCTGGGCCAAACATTCCACATGAGGCTGACCTTGCAAGGTAAGAGTTTCGGAGGCAGCCGCAGTCAGGACGGCCTTATTACGTCCAACTTCAGGGCCGTCGGTCCGGAAGCGCAGCAGGTATTCGGGCTCAATATGTTGGCAGGCCGATACTTCAATGACCGAGACACGGCCGGATCGCAGCCAGTCGCTGTCGTCAATCGCGCCTTTGCCAGGCTCTACGCTCCGGATCCACAGAATCTAGGCTCTGCCCTGGGCATGCACCTGTTGAATATGCGGCAGAACCAGCCCATCGTTGTCGTTGGCGTGTTGGACGATGCGCGGCAGAGTTCCATCACGCAGTCGGAACCAGAGACCGAAGTGAGCATTCCCCAGATCTCGCCCGATAGCAACTCATACCTTGCCGTAGAAGGCAGCGCGATGGACCTTGCAGTTCGTACCAATAGGCCCTCTGCTTCCATCAGTTCAGAAATACGTTCTGTACTTCGCCAAGCCAGCCCTGAACTGGCCGATACGACTTTCACCAGCATGGATCAGATCGTCGAGCAGTCTTACGGAAGTCAAACCCTGGCAGCACACCTGCTCGAGTTCTTCGGAGGAACGGCGCTGCTGCTCTGCATTTCGGGCCTATACGGCTTGCTTGCATACGTCGTGAGCCAGCGTACCCGCGAGATGGCCTTGCGGGTTGCCGTCGGCGCACAACGCGGGCAGGTGGTATGGCTCGTCTTGCGGCAGGCGGGTGTCCTGGTAGTCGCCGGCGTCTGTATCGGTGCGATCCTCGCGATCGCCGCGGGCCGAATTGTGCACGGCTTTCTTTACGGAGTTGCTGAGCACGATAGCCTGACATTCATGGTCGTCGCCTTAGTATTGCTCTTTAGTGGCGGCCTGGCCGCTTACTTCCCCGCCCGAAAAGCCGCGAATGTGAATCCTATGGAAGCACTTCGAGCAGAGTAATCTCATGCAACGACTCAAGCGAAAAGTCCTGCTCGCAGGGATGCCGGCTTTGCTCACAGCTTTCACGGGTTGTGCCGCACATCAATCCAGAGGCGTTTACCGCCTGAGCGAAATTAACTCGCAGTATTTTCTGCTCTCACCAGACGCCGCTCATTCGCAGGGTGAGCATCAGACGCTTCCTATTCCTCGTGCTCGCAAGGACGACAACCCCAACGACTCTCCTATGGCGGATTGCTCAATCAAAGGGCCCTGGTTCTCGTTCTACGAAGGTCCAGGGAATAACTCCTGGACAGCAGAGACACCCACTGCGCCGGCATGGGAAAAGAGCGGCGGCGCGGTCGACATGGAAGACGAGTGGCGGAGCTTTGAAGCAGCTCTTTACGGTTTGCAGCAGAGGCGGTGCTTTTCATCGCTGGATGAGTATCTTTTTGTGAAGCAAAGAATTGCTGCGAGCCTGTCTGCGCCCGCAGGAGATACGTTGTTTTACCACTACGGTTATGGGCCTGGGGGGTACGTCGACCTGGCGCCTGGTATGCAACTGCGCATAGAACGCGATTTCTATGGCTCCCACAATTCCGAGCAACCACGCTCTACGGACTATCAAGGCACAACGATCACTTCTTATGGAGTCACTACAAATGTTGAGAACGAACCGAAGCTTTTTTTCCTTCGAATCGACAAGAAATCGTTAGGAGCCAAGGCACCTGATGTGACCGCCCCCGACGCAACCCTGGCCACACAATTCGCGGCGGCTCCTCACCTTCGACTCTTCCTGCAGGATCTTGTTATTTCCGGCAACGCTAAAACTCCTGCAATCCTGATTGGCTCGTCAAACAACAACGACCTGAACGCGGTCACGCAGGAGATCGAAAATAAACCCCAGATCTCGTGCACGGACTTGCTGCGCTGGCAAGTAACTTGCGCCTTCTTCGATGGAACCGTAACGGTTAGCCCGATGCTCCAAGTCGTCCTCAATGGCGCTCCAACCTACGTTCCAATCGGATCCAAGCTTTGGTTCATCCTTCCTCATATGAAGGATGCTCAACAGGCTAGGCTCCTTCGAACTATTCGTTTGGAACGGCCGTTTCAAGGCAAGGCCATCGAAGTGCAGTTCGCTCGCACAGAGGCGGAAATCTCGCAATTGCTGCTCTTGGGTGGAGATCGCATCTCCTGGAAAACATCTCCACGAGATGCCCGCTGAACCGCAGACGCTCCACTGCGCAGCGCTCTGTCGAAAAACATCTCCACGAGAGGTCCGCTGAACTGCAGATCCCTCGGCTGCCCCGGATTTCCTGTAAAACTTGGTGGCGTTGGCGAACTCCATGCGCCTTTCCTTACTGAAAGGCGCACACGCGATCGTGTCCGGCGCAGCGTGGCAGGAAATCCGGGTACGCTCGGGATGACAAAGGGGAGGGCGGCGCTTTCATTGAGAGTAGTTGCTGAACAGAAGGAAGCAGAAGCCGTTTTTCATCCCCTTGGGTGGGCCGAAGGCCTATGGGTGCTCCGGTCCTACGACAGGCCGGGGCTGAATGGGATGACCAAGGTTGGGGCTAATCTAGGGTTTTGCTGCGACGGGCAGGCCTGCGCCGCCCGCGAATAGTGCTTTATCGAACTGCGGTTCCTGGCCGCGCAGCATGCGCTCGATCATCTCGTGGATGCGAATCTCGTCGAAGGGCGCCGTCACATCGTGCTCAGCCTGCTGCCCGGGGAAGTGGATCATCAGGACCGGACGCGGATCAAAGCGGCCCTGACTTGCAGCCTCATCTTCCTTCGTCCAATTCGAGGTTGACCGCCACATGGGCACGCGCCAGGAGTGGTCGGAACAAACGATGACCGTTGTCTTTGCCGCCAAACCGGTTCCACTCAGGGCACCTAGCAATGCTGCCAACGACCTGTCGGCCAACGCCAGGCTGTCGATATAGGAACCGCTGGCGCGCTGGTGCCTACGGTCGTACACGCTCGGAGGATGAGGCACCGGCAAATGGATGAACACGAAGCCGATGCTCTGGTCGCGAATCAGCGCCTCGGCCTCGGGCATGAGCGCCGCCTGATCCTGTGCATGTTTTTCCTGGGCGAAGCCCGGCTCATGGTTCAGCCCACGCGCGATTTCAACCAACGGCGCTACTGCATTCTGCAACGCGGAATGATCGGAAATGGCTCCGTCCGATTGGCCGTCCCCCATCCTCCAAAAACAGTAGTTCAGGGTTCCCGCGAGAATACGGCAATAGGGGTTGTACCAACCCACGACACCAGTGGCCCAGCCCAGGCGCTGGGCATCGAAGAAAAGTGTGGCGTGGGCGTCGAAGGCCTGCCACCGCGGATTCCCGGCCAATTTAACCATAGCTTCTCCATCCAGACCGCCGCGAATGTTATCGACCGGCTTGCCCAGAAAGAAGGAAGGAATCACCCGGTCGGTGTAATACCCCGCCGGCTTCAGATCGTTGAAGACCACGCTCTCACTCTTGAACTTGTCAAAGGCGGGCATGGCGAGCCCGGAAAATCGATGATCGAAGGTCTGGTCGTAGGAGAGCTCGTCGAAAAGAAGCCAGACGATGCGGCCACCATCCCTTGCCCGATCCTTACCACCGGAAACCAGGGCGCGATGCGTCACCGGCACCCGCGCATCGGCTCGCTGTGCCCGCAGCCCCTGGTAAAGGAGCTCCGGGACCATCCACACCATGCTGCAACCGGCGAGCACCAGCAGTGCCCCAAACCCGCGTACCGCGCGGCGATAGTCCAGCGGCCGAAGCCAGCGCAGCAGCAGCGCAGCCAGCAGAGTCACGATGTAGACCGAACCGGGGCTGAGGTAAGGAATCGGCGCCCGCCGCATGGCCGCAAAGGCAGTGACCGCCGCCGAGGCAAGCTCAGCAGCTACGAAAGCCCACACCGCGGTGCGCAGGCCGGTCTCGCTTTTTTCCAGATAGCGGAAGAGCCATGCAGCCAGCAGGGTGACGGCTGCCAGGTCGATCAGAATGCCCCAGATCACACTCTGCATGGGCAGAAAGCTGTGATAAATCACTGGATGGTAGCTGGACAGGAGCGGCCAGACGCGAAGAATTAAGACGATTATGGCTGCTCCAAAGCCCTGGACGAAAGTCTTAAGGTTCATCTCTTCTCGAACAAAAAGAGCACGCGGCCGTTGGTCAATTCCTCACGTGTCAGGATGGTGAAATAGCGGGTGAACTGCTCGACAAACAGATCTTCATTCAGATGCCCATAGAGTTCGTCTCGCCCGCGGCAAAGGTCGATGTAGCGCATGTCCGTCCTGGGAACCCACTCCACAATGCTCCAACGACGGGTGAGCGATGCCAGGAGCGTGGCCACGTCAGCGATGGGAATCTGATCGGCGAGCAGCAGGTGATGCAAGATACCCAGCATCATGACGCAATCGAAGCGTTGGCGCGCCCGTTCCAGCAGGGTGAGAGACTCGGCGTTGCGCCATCCGACGGCCGGTGTCGGCCGAGCCACGTCAACGACCAAAGGAAGTATGGGCAGGCCAGCCGCCCTGGCCTCCCTCCAATTGCGATCGGAAGAAGCGACATCGGTGTCCCAGGCGACTACACGCGCGCCCACGCCTGCAGCAATGCGGGAATATTGACCGGTATTGGCGCCGATATCGAGCACCGACCCGGGGCGCAGCAATTGCATGGCGCGATCGACAAATTCCTGCTTGCGCTGCCGCTGCTGGTCACTGTAATGATCGGCGGCCGCCTGGTACTCGCTCCAGCGCGAATGGCGTTCCTTCGGTTCCACCGCATGCAGCATTTTTCCGAAGCGCCGGAGATTTCGCTCCAGAACGGCGGCCGCGATTTCGGGCTCCTGCTTTAGTTGGGGCGGTGCTCCGGAACCATGCTTGCGGGTCTCAAGCAGAAAAGGAAGCGTAACCAGCGAACGAATCGGAGCGCTCCAGCGTTCGACGCTGGCAAGGTGGGGGTACAAGTCCGCCGGCTCATAGCCGTCACGGCGATGGAGCGTGGCCGACAGAGGCCAGCCCAGATATTTGTATGCCGCTAAGGGCAACAGAAAGGTGCGGGCAAATTGGCCATAGGCAAGCCACAACGGACTGCCCGGATCGCGACGTTCAATCGAGAGCAGATCCACAAAAACCGGGCGCGAGCCATCAAACAAAATATTCAACGGGGTCGCGTCTTTGAGGATCCAGCCCTGGTGAAGTAATTGGGTGCAAAGGTCGAGAGTCAGCTCGCCTGCCGCGACCCACTGCCCCGGTGTCCATTCCCATGGATAGGAAGGAAAAAAGACCCGCGGATGCTGGAGGAGCAGAGGCTCATCCTCCTGCGCAGACAGCACTTCGCTGGCAACCAGGTGACCCTCCTCTGTCCAGCGGCGGGCCAGGTCAGACTTGAGAAAGCGCAGCGACTGGGCTGCATAGCGAGGGTTGACCGTCCGGAGCACATGTTCGCCTTGGATACGGAGCGATCCGGCAGGATCGCGAAACGTCGCAATCTCCTGCGACGCGCCTTGGCTCATGGCTGGTTCTCTGCAACCTCTGTCTGTGTCCTCGCAGGCGATCTACGCAGGGATTGAAGGATCCGCTTCACGCGATGGCGCAAATAGTAGATCGCGCCGGCGCACATGGAACCGGCGACCTGTAGAAAGACGAAGCCGGAACCGGGATCGACGTAGGCTTGTGCCGGCTGCTCAAATGCGACCAATAGCGCCGCAATCTGCAGAGCGCCGAGCAGCAAAAAACAGTAACCTAGAACGCGGGGGGAGTTGCACGGTCTCTTCACGAAGCTCCTCGAGGCGTGAGTGTACTCATAGTCTTCTAACGTCCGACGGTACTCAAAAGTTGCGGTGCCCCTTAACTTTTTTGTTACCGTCCCTTAATAATGCATAGACGTCAAAAATTGATGCCGGGATTACGCTGCGCTTTTTGCGAAATGGTTTCATGCTTCCCTTTAATGACACCCAGTTAGTCCAGATTGTCGACGCTGCGCTGGCCGACACCGCCCGCCGCAGCGGAGATTGGCTGGTCTGCAGGCCAGGGTGCACGCAGTGCTGCGTAGGCGTCTTCGCTATCCATCAGCTGGATGCCGCCCGTCTTAAGCAGGGTCTGCAGGAGCTTACGGTCAGCGATCCGGAACGCGCCCGGGCTGTTCGCGAGCGGGCGCGGCGATCGGTCGAGCACCTTGCCGATGGCTTTCCCGGCGACCCGGCGAGCGGCTTGCTGGATTCTTCAGAGGAGGCCGAGGCACAGTTTGAGGACTTCGCCAATGATGAGCCCTGTGCCGCTCTCGATCCCGTTACCGGCCTTTGCGACCTGTATCTTTCCCGGCCCATGACCTGCCGCGTCTTCGGGCCGCCGGTGCGCTCTGAGCAGGGGCTCGGTGTGTGCGAGCTTTGCTATCACGGCGCCACCGAGGAGCAGATTGCTGCCTGCGAAATGCCAGTCGATCCCGGGGGGCTTGAAGCGCGGCTGCTGGAGGAGTTTGAGCAATCGTCGGGCAGACATGGCCGCACCCTGGTTGCCTTCGCCCTGGCAGGCAATTAATCGGTCCTAACCCGGTCGGGCGCCTTCCGCCGGTACAATCAGCTTGAAGACTTCCTCAGGAAAATTGAAACATGCCAGTTAATCCCGTTACTACTCTGAGTACCGCCGTCGGTATCGCCGCCGCCAACGCCGGCCTGACCGTCCTCTCCTCCGAAGAGGGAATCGATTTCAATGGCCGGGCAACCGCCATATTCCGTATCGGTCTCTCCCCGGATGCTCCGGCTGAGCGTACACTGCGGCTGGAGTTGAGCGAGGACTTCGACTTCAATCGTCCTGAGCTCTTGCCGGCGATGACAGAGCACCTGCGCGATGAGGCCAGGCGATTGCGCAATCCGCGGCCGGATGCCTACGTGACCATGGCCGGTATGCCCGTCTCGTTCGCTGATTTTCGTTGGCCCTTCCACCGCTCTGTTTCCGGCGCGGATACCCACATCGTCCACGGCGTGGTCCATGTGGCCGACGGCACCGATTCCCTGCTGCACGCCAAGGTCTCCGCCAGCATGACTGTGACTTTTGCGGAAATTGTCCCGGCTCCCGAGCAACCCTATGCGGAGACCTTCATCTACAACGCGATTCGCAAGACCCTGGACCAGGGTCAGCTCGAGTTGCTCAAGAGCGGCAACCGCCAGCCTGTCCCGGTGACCACACGCTATTACAGCCGCTGGCAGAAGAAGTTTTTCTTCACCGACACCGACGACGAAAGCCGGCAGAATTTCTTGCTGGCCAAAGTCTTTTGGCTCTCGGGCGTGCTGGGCAATTCGCAGCCGGTCTGGATCGCTGACCCGCGAGACGCACAATACCTGAACACCACCACGGAGGCGCTGACCAGCATGGCTGCCGTGCCGGCCGCCAATGGCCTGGTGACGCTGGGCGAGGAGAAAGAGTTTGCTGCCGCTACGCCGGCACTGCTGGCGCGCGAAGGCGAGTTTCGCGCCCGCCTGCAGCAGGCTTTTGCGCTCACCAAGCCGACTTTCAACGAGGATATGCGCGCCGGGCACACGAATATGTAACTCCCAGGCTGCCTGTGCGTCTCATGCGCAGCCGGAGGACTTATGTACAGACAACTGAGAAGAATCGCCGCGGGAATCGCCATGGCGTTGGTGGCCGCGAGTGCGCTGGCGCAAAGGGCAGTGCTGGTGGAGCTGTTCACGTCCGAAGGATGCTCCAGCTGCCCACCTGCGGATGCCTTACTCAGACAGGTGAACGGAACCCAGACGAGTGGGGGGCAATTGATCGTTGGCATCAGCGAGCATGTCACCTACTGGAACTCACTGGGATGGTCTGATCCCTTCTCATCTTCGCTCTATACGGAGCGGCAGCATGACTATGGCCAGCGATTCCACCTGGAGGGCGTGTACACGCCGCAAATGGTGATCAACGGCGCGGAGCAGATCGTCGGCAGCGACCGCGCGGGGTTGTCACGGGCGGTGCAGACAGAGGAAGCGCAGCGTCCTCAGATGTCTCTCCGCATTCTCTCCATGAGCGTCGCTCAAAACACATTGACCGTGAATTTTTCCACCAGCGGCGAGCTGCCGGCTCAGGGGGCTGACCTTATCGCAGTGCTCGCAGACGACTCCGATCGGTCCAGCGTCCAGCGCGGCGAGAACTCCGGCCGCACCCTAGCACACGTCGCCGTAGCCCGATCCATTTCCCGCGTGGCCAGGGTCCAGGCAGCGGGCGAGCGGACGGTGCAGATACAGATTCCGTCCTCAATTCAGGCTACGCAAGGACATCACCTCATCCTGTTTGCGCAGACCCCGGGCAATGGACGCGTGCTGGGAACAGATACAAAACCGCTGTAGAGAATTTGATCGAATGGCCACCGAGTTACGGGATGAATCACGCATGATCGCTTCGATCCTCGCCGGCGATGCGCAACTGTTCCACGAACTGATTCGTCCCTATGAGCGCAGAGTTTACGCCATGGCGCTGTCGTTTCTGCGCAACGAACCCGATGCGGAAGACGTTGCCCAGGAAGCGTTCCTCAAAGCCTTCCGCAACCTGGCCGGCTTTCGCGGTGATGCTAAGTTCGGCACCTGGCTGGTTAGTATTACATTGAACGAGGCACGAAGCCGTATTCGTCGCCGGGACGCGATCAAGATGGAGTCACTGGACGAGACTCAGGACGAGCAGGGGCAGACTTCGCCGGCTCTGTTGCGGGACTGGAAGGAAATACCGTCGGAGGCACTGGAACGAAAGGAGCTTAGGGTTCTATTGCAAAAGGCCATAACCGCTTTGCCGTTGATCTATCGTGAAGTTTTTCAGCTGAGAGACGTCGAGCAGCTCAGTGTCAATGAGGCGGCTGCTGCGCTGGGCATTACCATATCCGCGGTCAAAGTCCGATTGCATCGGGCGCGCATGATGTTGCAGAAAAATCTTGCGCCACAGTTGAAGCAAGTGGCTCCCAAACGGAGGTGGTTTGCGTGGTGATCGAGTGCAAACATGTATGGGCGCACATCTCCGGCTACCTGGACCAAACCCTCCCGCCGGATGTGCTGGAGCAGGTGCAGAAGCATCTGGAGCATTGTGAGATCTGCTCGGCCATTTTGGATTCAACCCGCAACATCCTGATCCTCACCGCGGACGAGCGAGTGTTTGAGTTACCGCTTGGCTTTAGTGAACGGTTACATGCCCGACTTGAAGAGGAGATACGAGGCTTGGCGCCTTAAGGCTCTACTGCTTTCTTATTCGCTTTGGCGCGGGCGCTCCGATATGCGGCAGGGCGCTGATCCCGAATCTCCAGAACCAACCGCTTCCCGAGGACATGCGCTGCACGAACCAATGTGTCGAGGGAAACGGCCACTACTTTTGGCCACTACTTTTTCAGTTATGGACACATGTAGGGAGTGGACAGACCGGAGCTGCCACTTCCACGGAAGTTTCGTCGACAAGAGTTTCTTAAAGTGTCAGGTCCGGATGAAACCCCGTCCACGAAACCCTTGTCCACGAAACCTTGCTCCCTTGGCGTAGTCGTTCTACCGATTACTTCACTCTGTTGATCCGCTCAATGCTTCAAGCAGCGCCGGAACATAGGGGACTCCCAGGCCGGTGACATTGTCGTAACCAGGAACCGAGCGGAGCGAACTGTCCACGTTTTCGACTATGTTGCCGTTGCTATCGGGATACGAGTCGAGAGTTTCGAAACCGCCGAACACGCCGGGCAAAATAAAGAGCTCTCCAATCGGCTCCGACGGCGCGTTCACGTCGACAATTGGAGCGTTCGAGCCTGTTCCTCCCACGCGCAAAGCATACAGAGCGGGATTGATGAAACCAACCGCGCTCAGTCCTTGCGAAAAACGCCTTTCGTTGACCAGAGCCAAAACTCCGGCAAACAGCGGAGTGGCAAGGCTGGTTCCACCGATCGACGATTCGCAGTATTCCGTAGTGTGCGAGAGTCGTGTGCAGCCCGGATCTACCGGTGGTGTGGCGATCGTGAAGGTTTCCCCATCCAGGAAGCCTGTGTCCGGATCACCCACCATCGCGATATCCGGCGTCACACGATGATGGCCATTGAGTGGAACAAGTGCGCCATCGGCCGTGTAGGTCTGTGTGGCGAATATTTTCGGAACGACGTTCACTTGATACCAAGGTTCAGGAACGATCAGGCTTGGACCGCCTCCCGAACCGTAGATAAACTGAAACGAACCCCATCCCTGGTCCGTAACCTTCGTCGCTTTCCCATTCAAGACCGGAATGTCATTGAAAACAGTAAAGTAACTTGCCCATCCGTATTCGGCCTTCTCGCCCGAAGCATTCAACAGCAGCAGGCTTGTGCCGCCCACTGCTGTTGCATAGGGACTGGTGGCCGGCCAACTGCCGGACCCGACCGGTAGCACCGGCGGAGGACCCTGCGTTGAGTCGCCATCGTCGCCGCTCGCAAACACCACGCTGATGCCCTCCGCGGCAGCCTGCAGGAGCTGGAGGGTGTCAATGGCAAGCCGCGCGGGGGAAACGTCTCCCTCACCGATGTAGGTCCAACTGTTCGTGATGATATCCGCCTGCCTTTGATCGATCACTTCGTAGAGGGGCTCCTCGGCAACCCCCTCATCCAACTCGTCCACCTGGTCGCAAGCGCCTCCGACGTAGAGAATGGAAGCGCCGGGCGCCATGGAGTGAACTGCTGTGACATCCAGTGTTTCTTCCTCCTGCCAACCTTCGGACTGGCACGGGTCACCGGAGGGAACGTTATTGATGCCCGGCGCCAGGATCTGGGAGAAGTTTTCAGAGGTCAGTTGGGGAAGGCCGTGATTTTCTGAATATCGATTCACGTCGGCCACGATTGTGCCCGAGGCGTAGAGATCGGTGATCGCAACCCGCACGTTCCTGCCAGTCTCCTTGACTTGGTCAGAGCCGTACGCGGCACGCAATTGTTGGGGCGTGTAGCCGCAGATTTGCCATGGAAGGTTCGATCCGTAGGGGAATGGCGATGGCGAGTAGAGTTCGGCGCTGTGGTCATCCCAATAGTTGCTACAAGGATACAGGTTGTCGAATCCCGGCGCAGGCGGTAACGCTCCTGTCGTTGGTGGCTGCGGCGCACTTATCGACCGGGCATGCGCGGGCTTCATCAGGGGGCGGGTATCATCCAGGCCGGCAATATACGTGACCAATCCCGACAGCTGCCCCGGGAGCGAGGGGTCCTCAACGTGGGCTCGAACTGTCTTGCCCCGGTAAGAATAAAGATCCTGACTGACGCCGAAGGCCTGCTTGATCTGTCCTACAGTTCCGCTGGCTTCGACGAATAGGCCGCTGGCCGGAGTGTACTTGATGTTGAAGCCGAGAGCGCTCAGCGTACTTTGCACGACGGCGACATCTTTGGTGCTGGGCGAGAAAGCCGCATGGAACTGCTCTGGGGTGAGGAACTGGCCGTAGTGCGGGCTGCCCGGTGTGGTTCGGTCCTCAATCAGTTGCTCGAGTTGGCCCTGGTTTCGCCAGCTGAGATAGGCATCAATGACCACACGCTTGTGTTCGTCAACCGGACCAAGCTTTTGTGCCCGGCTCAGCCACTCGGGAACAGTGCCGGAGAGAATCATTTTTGTACTTGCCCTTTGAGGCGCCTGTGCTAACAAAGGCTCCGAATGAGTGAGACCCGCAAGCGCGCACAAAGAGAGTAGGACAATCTTTTTCGATTTCACAAGTCGCCTCCGATAAACGCGGATTTCTCATTTAGTCGCGGGGAATGAATTCCGCCGGATCACCAGCCGCAAACAGATTCAAATGGGGACTGCCACTATGGACTCTTTGACCCTCGTTCGTCAACTCCCAAACGAATTGCGCCGCAGCTCTATCAAAACTGCCCCGGAAAACCTCTTGCTGATCTCGTGTCGTGTGCGGGGCAGTCCTGATAGGGTCCTATCGTTTCTCAGGACCGACTTGCAGTCCATAATGTCGGAGGGTACGCAATAGAAACAGTCAATCCCTCGCTGAACTCGGGCGACTCCTTGCTAAAGATGGTTCTCTGCAACTCACTCATCCGTCAAGCCATGATATGTCCACTCGTAGCGGCCTCCGCTGGTACGAAATGCGCTATCGAACACACCACCTTGATCCTGCCAGTCCTCCGCAAATGTGCCGCCGAGGTTTGAGACCTCCAGCGGCATATAGGTCGCGTCCTCTTTCTGCAAATCTACCTTCGTCAGGCGTGAACCGTACCGGGAACGCCCGTAGCTACTGACGCCCTGCGCGATGAAATCGGCAAACTCCTGTGGCGACGCAAACAACTCCGACTTCGGCGCGGGGGAGGGGCGAACGGTCGCAGCAAAGAGCGATCCGTCGTCCAGGCTGTCGACGTGCACCAATGTTCGATCGGCCTGATGATCGATAACAGCCTCGACTTGGGGATGAGGCGCAGAGAATCCCAGGGCGGTAAACCACGCGCCAAAGGCAGAGTTGGTCTGCCGTTCGGTAACGAAGACAGCCGGAGTCGCCTGCTCGCGCGATACGTCAAGCACGGCGTAACGCGGCGCACAACTGATGCTGGTAAGACCGATCTGCGTGGTCAGCGGGGCAACCGTGATCCCCCGTAAATCGAGAATGCAAAATGAGGCGACGCCATAGCCTCCTACCTCTTGGGGAGCTAGCCAGGAAACCGGCAGGTATCTGGCGAGCGCCTTCGCGGGTAGCCGGAAGTTGAAAATGAATCGTTCGGCGAGTGACGCGCGCACGACAGGCATCAATGACATAAGGAGTCTCCAGAGAAATTATCCCCCAATCTTCCTCCCGGCGCTGCTGCGCAAGTAAACGGGAAGTCGGCATGGCTCCGGGAATCCGGAACCGAGATCCCGATGCACAGGATCCTACGGCGTTTAGCAGGACCTATGTTTAAAGGCTGGTTTCGCGATGAGTGCAGCCCCAAGTAGCGGGTCGAATACGCTATTTGGTAGTGCTAGCCTGATCGTACGCTGCGCGTCCGATGCGGGCGATGACGCCTTCACGAGTATCTTCATCGGCTCGGCTATCCGTAACGAACACAGCGATGGCTAGTCTCCGTCCATCAGGTAGAGTGACTAATCCTATGTCATTGGTGGCGGCTGTTATGCCTCCATGAGTCCCGGAAGAGCCAGTCTTGTGGGCAAGAACGGTACCGGGAGGAAGTCCGGCGCGAAGTCTACCAGGGCCAGTGACCGCGTCGGTCATCGTTTGTAAGAGAAAGGCGTTGGCGACCGGCGATATTGGAGGATTGTTCACGAGGCGTTCGAGCAGTTGTACGGCTGCTGCCGGCTCAATCCAGTCTTGATATTGAAGATTTTCGTCGCGGTCCAGATCACGCTCACTATAGACCAAATGAAAAGCGGAGATTCCCAGGGAGCGTATGTAGCTCTGCACTACAGGGGGACCGCCAACGAGGCGAATCAGAACCTCCTCAGCACCGTTGTCACTCTGCCCAACTGCCAAGCGGACAAGTTCACGTAACGTCACATCGACGTTGGCTTTAGGATAGCGATCCGTAAGAGGGCTGTAAGATCCCGGTATTACGTCTGTCGGCAGAAATCGCACGGTTCGATCCAGCGTAACGTCCATAGATTCCCCAGGTCGCTGATTGGGCAACAGTTTTCCTGTTTCCGCCAGGTGCAGGGCTGTGAGCGCAAGCGGATATTTGTACATGGACTGCATTGGCGGGTGGTTGTGAGGGTTGAGATCACAATCAAGCTTAGTGCCTGGGAGCATGCAAGAAGCGGACACGGTCCCTTGGGCATCTTTTGCAATCGCAGCGATTTTGAACTGGAGCGCGTCTTGGGCAAGACCACTCAGGGGCAAAAGAGCAAAAAGTAAGGCAAAGGCGCGCATAGTTGGCATCATATACGCGAGATTTGAGCATATTTTTTGAGGGCTATTTGCTGAAAAGGTTCACCAGTGCTCTTCCCTTTGGTGTGGAAGACCGGGCACAACCATGCGGGCAGCGCGGGAAGGTGAATAGGTATCGTCGTCCCCGAGTTACGCCAAAATTGTTGCAACGCACTCATCTTGGCTCGTGATACAGTAGCTTTCGCCGGACAGGAGCGCGACCAGCGGGCTTCCCTCATCCTCCTTCCGAATTGTCGAACACTCTCCCCGGGCACTTGGCTCCAGATCCATCCCTCACAGGGGCATCTATGAATCGGCGTTCTTTCCTCTGGCAGGGCCTTTGTTCGTCCCTTCCGTTTTTTGCAAGGTCCGGCTTTTCTGAGCAGGTCGCGGCGCTTCCTTTCTCGAGGCTGAGCAACGCCCATCTCACGACCTTTGCGCGAGGACTCACGGGAACGGTCTTTCGCCCCGGCGACCCGAAGTACGAGCAACTTCGCAAAGGCTATGCAGCCAAGTTTGACGCGCATCCCGAGCTCGTAGTACATCCGGTCAACCCAAAGGACATCCAGGTTACCCTGAGCTTCGCAAGCTCCAATCATCTGCCTCTCGCCGTCCGCTGCGGCGGCCACAGCTATGCCGGATACTCCACTTGCCAGGGAGGCCTCGTACTCGACATGTCCGGCTTCCGCAACATTGCCATTGCTGGAGACAAAAGTCATGCCCGAGTCGGCGGCGGAATGTTGTGCGGCGCGGTTGAGATCGAGACTGCCAAGGCAGGAGTCGCCGCCGTGCTGGGTCAGTGTCCTTCCGTGGGTGTAGGAGGATTTCTTCTCGGTGGGGGCGTCGGTCCGCTCATGAGCAAGTACGGCCTCGGCTGCGACAACATCCTTGCCGCAGAACTGGTGCTGGCCGACGGACGACAGGTCAAGGCAAGCCCAAAGGAGAACCCGGACCTTTACTGGGCCATCCGTGGAGGAGGCGGCAACTTTGGGATCGTCACTGAATTCGATGTGGCATTGCATCCCGTCTCGAAAGTTTTCGCGGGTAACATCACGCTTGAGTCAGCGGACCCGCGCGAGTTTTTGCAGGCGTTCAAGGAATTCGTTCCTAGGGCGCCGGAGGAGCTGACTCTGATTGCAGTAATGTCCAAGGAGCCCGGTCACAAACCGCAGATCGAAATCCAGGCCTGCTACGTCGGTGAGCAAGGCGGAGGAGAAAAAGCGCTGGCGCCCCTTCGTCATCACCCGGCCGTCGTGCGCGACACGGTTCAGCCAATGCCGTATCTCGAGCTTGAGCAGATGGTACCCGCCGATCTTCCGGCCAGTTATGAAGAACATTGCGGCGGCTTTTTCGCAGAGCTCGATGACCGGAGGATTGAGATTCTCGCAAAAGCATTTTCGGGCGCGCCGTTTCCCATCGATTGCTTCCTTATTCATCTTCACGGGGCAGTGACGCGGGTACCTGTAGCTGGAACGCCATTTCCACTGCGCAGGGATGGCATTGCCTTCGACGTTGCCGCCTATTGGAAGCCGTCCGATGGCCAGCAAGCCGGCAGAGAGTGGATTGAGGCGCTTAGAACGAAATTGCCTGTGGACGAAGACGGCACCTACGTGAACGTCATGGAGCGTGAAGGAGAGAGCAACGTCCGGCGCGCCTATGGCACCAACTACGGGCGCCTCCAGCACCTCAAAGCGCGCTACGATCCCCACAACCTGTTTTCCCTCAACCAGAACATACGACCCGCATAATAGCTCGGCAAGCCAGTCCTCGTTGGATAGCTGGCGGGAGGTTTCGTGGACGGAACTGACACTAAAGGAAAGCGCGTGTCGGAGTAACGCGATCAGATACGGTTGCATTAGGGTCACTTCCGGAGTGTGTCGGAGATATCATTTCTTAGGTCATGTGTTGTAGTTAGGCCATGCATCGTGCCCTACATGTTGCGGTTCCCGGACGCAAATTATGATTTCTCCGACACACTGTCCGTCTGTCCTGCATTTCCTGTCCTGCATTTCGTTGCATTTCCCGTGGTCACGAATTCAAGATAAACGTCCTGTCCAGTCCCGCCTTTGTTTGTCCGCCTTTGTTCGAATGAAGCGAGCGAGATATTTCATAAAATTCTATAAAATTTGGCCTTTTTATGACTTCAGCGCCGCCGCCCAGAGAAGCGTCCATTTGGCGAGAAGGACAGCCTGATGGGGTTGACTCTGTCCAGGACGGCGTCAAAGGCGGAGCCCGTTGCGGCGGGAACGCGGTTCAGGGCTTCGGGCTTGATAAAGGGATTGAGAAGGCTGGTTTGGTTCCGGTCGAGGTGGGAAGACGACGAGCCGTTAGCCGTTTTCGGGGCCGGCTCGGCTGTAGGCTCCGGTGCAGGCTCCGGGTGGGGAACCTGGGGCGCGGCGGGTTGGGTTTTTTGGGCGGCAACGGGATCGCCTGGGTCTTCACTCGGGTGCTGCTGTTTGCGGAGCCACTCAGGGGTGTAGATATCTGCCTTGACGAGCCGGGCCGCGGTTTGCGTCGCGGGTGGGGAAAAGCGGCGGTCTGGAATCAGCCCTTCGATGGCTACGATCATCGAGAGAGCCTTGATCTGGCCGGCGATGATACCCCTGGTCGCTTCGTGGCTGAGAGTGGCCAGTTCCCAGAGACGGGCCAGGATCTGGTCGCGACCAAGGTTCAGCTTACGCAGCCCTTCGGCTTCCTGGTCCACCAGCCTTTCCTTAACGGCGGCGCGGTGCTCCATCATGTAGGCGCGGACGCGGGGCTTGGCTTTGGTGTAGGCGGCGGTGTCGGGGTTGAGACCAACCGCTTCTGCGGCGCGACGGTCATTCATGGTTCCGGACATGATCAGGTGAGCAAAAGCGATTTCCTGATCGGTGATGGGATCGGTGACAGTATTTTTGGGCATAGGTCGTCTCGTTCCTCGGTTTGCTGGAGTTTGCAATGAATTTGTTTGCTGCTCTGTTAGTGACAGAAAGGGTTGAGAGGCGCGGCAAGCGGCCGTGGCTGTTATTGGTTATTTTGTGACAGGGATAGGGTGAGGTACCGGATAGTGATGGAACTATCCTTCGCTCACGCGGAAGGCCGAAACTGCAGGCAACTGCCGGCCAGGGCGCGGTTGCGTGAGGAGCCGTCGCCTGCCGATATCGTCTACCCTAAGAGATAAAGCTTTTCCGAGTTAGATGTAAGTGGCTGGATGATTCTTTTCCGCACGGGAGTACAAGGCCAAAGGTTACTTTGGGTTTGGTATGCGCGTTGGCAGCGGGACGAAATGGGTGGCAGAACGGCTTTTGTGGGTACCCGGTGTGATAGTGGCGTTGGTGTTGTCCAGGGTTCCCTTCATCACCCCAGTGTCGTAAGACAGCTTCACGATGCGAGCACTTGCTTCAGGGGTACTTCCTGCCCGTCCCCTTATCTTCCGACCGTAAGACCATTACAAATGCGTCGTCCGCCGCGTGGTCAGTGGAGAGCCTATGATTCGAATCCCCGAATGTAGGGGGTGTTCGGCGGGCGCGGCCCCGTTTCAAAGAGCGGTCCGTGTGTCGAGTGATATGTCATGTTCATGTACGGTGTCTCGATGCGGCGTCCGACGGCGGAGTAACGGCCATTTTCCCAGTTTGAATCCATGTAGTGGTTCACAATCCCGGTGGACAGAAGCAGCCGCTCCGCATTGAACGGTTCCTTTCGGGTCAGCATCATCTCGATGATCCAATGCTCGTAGGCGTTCGCAGCGTGGTACTGCGAGACGGGGCCGGGCCACCCAAGCATGGAGATGATGGTTGGGTCTTTCTGCCCTTCGATCTCGCCGGCGTAGGTCCAGCCCACACCCGTGCCTGAAATTACGGCTGCATTGGTCCCATCGTTATACTCCACGATGCAGACGTTTGATTGCCTGCCCTCCTGAAAGTATCCCGGCTTTTGGTCGAAATTTTTCCGCACTGCTTCCAGCAGGTTGCCGGCCCAGGGAGTACGTTCGACCCACTTCCATGTTTCAGGCCCGCGAATGGACTGCACTGACTTGACGCCTGTCTCACCGCCCTTGCGGCGATCTACAAAGGCCTGCAGCACGTCAACACAATGGAAGATGGCTCCTTCATCCGCGGCGTCTCCAACCACAATGGAGTTCTTCATCGGCGCATCGATAGCGGGTTCTATCTCGGGCTTGCGAAAGTAGGTCGGTATGGAGGACCCCCCGGTGAGGGGAAAGCTCAGTTCACGGGATTTGTCAAACATCCACTTGGCGTCGTCCCAATTGTAGGAGAGGTGTTTGTCGTTGAACACGGGCACCGAGCGTTTGCTCCGCTCGAAGACCCGGATAACCTGCTGGTAAATCCACCAGCGCGGCAAGAGCCAGTGCCCCTTGAGATCAGTTGGATAATTCCCATGTTCACAGACTATGACAACACCATCCACGGCGAGTTCGCTCCCCCCAAGTGTTACGGCCTCGCCGACTGTCTTATAGATGGGAATATTTTTTGCTTTGCATACCCTCTGGCCCAGTAAGCTGGTGTCGAACTGATGGATGTAAACGGACACCACATCGACCCGCGAAGGAGTGTGGGCGCCGTGCCACCAATAACCGTCCAGCAGCTTGTTTACGATCCAGTCCGCATGTGACGTCGGAAGACCCCAATAGCTGACGAGACAGGCAATACGAGGCCGTTTTTGCGGGGTCTGCGCTGTCTGCGCAACAGCATCGGGCGCGATACCGGTCAAAGCGGCCAAACCAGCCATAGCGGTTATTCCCAGCATTTCACGCCGGGTCAAGAGAGAGTTCGACTCCATAGTTTCGGCGATTGGGGATGAATCTGCCGCCCTGGCTGCAATTTCGATTTGTTGCTCTCTCATGATGGTTATTCGATCCTCTTGGTTATAGGTTTATTTTCTACAACAAATGCAGCAACTTGCTCCCTCTACCTCTGGCCAGTGTGGTCATCGGGAGATAAAGGGGGAGATAAAGGCACAGCATACCTATTGCGGCAAATTTGGGAAATAGGTATCGTGTCCCACAACTGTCCGGTTAGATCTCGAACAGAATCAATTGATTTAGGATGGCACGCTGTATCTGAGGTGAAGAGGGGATGCTGCAAGGCGCATGAAATCTGGGTTTTCTCGAAGACGGAGACAGACAGAATGTGTAGCGAGGCGTCGAGTTGGAGTTCCTTCTTGATGATGGCGATGACGACATAACAGCGTCTAGCCTACGTTCGGGCAACGCAGATCCTTGCGCTGCGCTTCGTTCCGGCTGACATTGTGAGCTAAGCGCTGTCGAAAAAACATTTCCAGGAAAAGTCCGCGGAACTGCAGATCCCTCGGCTGCCCCGGATTTCCTGTAAAACTTGGTGGCGTTGGCGAACTTCATGCGCCTTTCCTTACTGAAAGGCGCACACGCGACCGTGTCCGGCGCAGCGTGGCAGGAAATCCGGGTACGCTCGGGATGACAAAGGGGAGAGTGGCGCTTCCATAGAGAGCGGTTGCCTGGACCGGAGCGTAGCTTAGTGGAAAGATCTGCGGTTTCCCTCTTGCCTCCGGGGCGTTCAATCCACAAAGCATCGCAAAACCGTATCGCCTCTTTCAAATCGTGGACACCCCCGAATCTTCAGAAACCATACTCAATACTGTATCCTTGTCGGCACATCCCCAGCAAACGAACCGGACAGTAGTGATCGGCGTCCCGTTATCTCCCCCGGATACTGCGTTCCCATGAGTCGAGTCTATAATGCTTCCATGATATAGTTGTGAACAAATGTCGTCTATATAGATCCAGTAGATGAATGGCTCTTCCGATCGCTGAATAAGGTTGCGCCCGCCGCCAAGAGGCAGGGGGCTAATGCATCCGGCAGGCGGTAAGAGACAGCAATTCGGAAACGCGAATCTGAAGCACATTCGAGAGAGCATTATTTGCGGCAGCCCAGACTTCGGCCGAATATGCTGATGATTGGTTCAACGCGGACGAGTGGAAGCCATGAAGCGTCCGAAATTTGGTGAACGCACCTGCCGAAACCGGCCGGGCGCCGGGCGGTGCTTCTCTGAGCCTGATGACGCTTATCCGGTTCTCAACAAGTTTTTGCGGCTAAAATCACGGCGACATTCGCCAAAAATCGCGAGTCGAAGGTGTCCTCGTCGTGCTAGATCGAGGAATGCCCAGCCCTGCTCTTTAATTACGATCGAATTTAAACGAGTTCTAGAGTTCGACCTGGACCCTCCTGAAGAGCGCATTGTCGAATCCCAGCAGACGCGCGTCCTGTCGACGTGGAGCGCGAGAAAGTTAGGCTATGGGGCTTTTCCATGGGACAGGGACCATCGTTGCCTCGGACTCACCGAGTACAGCCCGCGAGGGCCACGAACGCCGTCCAGGCTCGTACAACGGCCGAGGCTGCAGTTTTTGGCCTCACGTTTCGTTATACCCGCTGATAATATCGACAAGATCAAGATTTAGCGGGGCGAAGGAACTAGACTGCCTACTGGATCAACTTAAAGTCCGTAAACAGGTTGCCGGGGGGGTCCACGCCCCGCCCGAAATGAGGTGAACGTCTGGTCCCCGGGTTACCCCTCAGGGCAGAGGCCGACCCCACTTGCGAAACACCATCGTAATCGAGGCGGCGAAGTTGTACTGGTGCTAGGAATGAACCTGCGGGCGGGCGAGCATCTGCTTCGAAATATAAGCTCGTATACATAAGTTCGGATACAATGAACCGGTTCCAGACGCGAGTCGGTCTTGGTGGCGAAAAGGAGAGTAATGTCTACAAAAGGAAAGCAATTGGGCGGCGTAAGTTTCTGGGCATGGGCGCGGCAGCCGCGGGGCTTGGCCTCTGGGCCGACCTGGAAGCGTATCCCCAGAATGTCAACCGGAATTCGATTGCGACGGACTTGAAGATCACGGACATGCGCATCGCCGTTCTGAGAGGGCCGGGAGGCCAGGCAGTCCAGGAGGGCAATGGCGGCCCGAGCAGCGCGGGCGGCTCCGGCGGCGTGGGTGGCCCCGGCGGCGGCGCGGGCCGTGGCGGCCCCCCCAGGGGACCGATGCCTCCTGCGACTCCCGGAGCGGGAGCGGCCTCTGGCGGCACGATCGTCGTCCGGATCGATACCAATCAGGGAATTTCGGGTTACGGCCAGGCGATCGGGGACGGCCCCCAGCCGAACTACATTCTGATGCATAAGGCCCGGCTACTGGGCGAGAATCCCTGCAACGTCGACAGAATCTTCCGCAAGATCAAGATGCATGGCGGATATAACCGCCAGGGGAGCGGCGTGAACGCCATTGAGAACGCACTGTGGGATCTGGCTGGCCAGGCTTATGGCGCGCCGATCTACCAGATGCTTGGCGGGAAATTTCGCGACAAGATCCGCATGTACAGCGAGGGTGACCCGAAATCGAACTCCATCGCAGACATCGCCGCCGATTATAAGGAGAGAGTCGCCTCGGGGTTTACGATGCTCAAATACGACCTGCCCGTAGTTCCCATCCTCCGAGGCAAGCCGGGCACGATCTATGCTCCGAATGGCTATTACGGGGAGCCGGGGGGTGTCCCCCCCGAGAACTACTATCAGGGATTAGAGATCAGCGACAAGGGATGTGAACTCGTAGCCGACCACGTGGCTGCGATTAAGGAAGCCATGGGCGACGCTGGTGACGTTCCCATGGGTCACGACCATTTCGGGCACCTCACCGTGAAAAGTTGCATCAAGCTGGCGAATGCGCTGGAGAGGGTCAATCCCTCGACTTTGGAAGACATGGTCCCGTGGTTCCGGGTAGAGGAGTGGAAACTCATCACCGATTCGGTTAAGGTGTCCACCTTGACCGGCGAAGACGCCTACCTGGTGGAATCGCTCGTGTCGCTTTGCCAGGCGCGTGCGGTCGACTACATCCATCCGGATCACCTTGTGATCGGCGGCTGTCTCGAATTGAAGAAGACCTCCGACATGGCGGCCCAGTATTCGGTGGGGATGATGGTCCACAGCAACGCTACGCCGATCGGCTACGCGGCCGGCGCGCACGCGATAGCCGCCTGCGAAAACTTCCTTGCCATGGAATGGCACCAGCCGCAACCAGCCTGGCACAAGGAACTAACCGACAAAGGGGACCTCGTGGTTAAGGGTTACATCCCCGTTCCGACGGGGCCGGGCCTGGGCATCAAAGTCAATGAAGAAGCGATGCGCAACCTCTGCAGGCAGGGTGAGTTCTTCACCGATCCTACGACGTATTGGGATTCGCAGGTCGGCGGAGAGAAGGCGTACACGTAAAGAGAGGACGTCAAGGCGAGCCTTGCACCCTTCCGAGTATGACTGAAGCATCGAAGGCCGCGATTTCTTTGTCGATAATGCTTCGCGGATCGCCGACGCTTTCCATAGCCACCTCCGCACGCAAGAGAAAGATTGAATGCCGCTTCGCTTCCAGTAATTATCCACACCCTGTGTCATCGAGACATGCGGATGGAAATAGTGACCGGACGGGACCTAGCCGATGATAGTGTCTCGACGTAGGTGAACGTTCCGGCCACTCATTCTCATGCGGCGCACTTACTGCGAAGCGCTGTGTGAGCTGTTCCGATGGGGACTGATTGCGATATTGTTCTGGTGCCGAATGGAGCTTGCAGGCCGAGCAGTAACGTGCGTCCGGAGAACCCACACGTAGCGCAATGGAGGGACTGTCGGGGGATGCGAGACGATCTGATAATGCCCAAGTCGATGATCCTAGAGTTTGGCTGATTATTTCGTCTGTCGCGGATCCCCGGATCCACCGGAGCCCTTAGTCTTTTGGAGAAACTTAGCGTGGTCGCTTTTTACGAATCGCTCGGTCCTGTTGCGGGAGTGCTCCGAGTGTTGTCGACGCGCTCTTCTCTTCCTGCTGCATGCTGGAAGCGCTTTGAGTCTTCGTGGCGAAGCGCCTGTCGAATCAGCATTTTTAAGTAAGTTTGATATTTTAGGCCCTTCCGCTCTGCGTAAAGCGAGCCTTTGCAATGTCGTCAGAATCGGGTCGAATTGTGAGTTGTGGTGTGTTCCCTCGCCGCGCAACCGTTCCACGCCCAACTTTGCCTGCCGCTGCTGCCCGCTCGAACAGGTGTGCCAGTTGATCCGGATTTTCACTCCACCAACGCGCCTCGGCACTTCGCTCTTAAACTCGAGACCTGATGGTCTGTTCCGTACCAAATTTCCCGTCTTGATGAGATAAAGAGCCTTCATCCTGTGGGAGCGTTGAATGCTGTGATCACTCGGATCAAGGCACTCACGCCATGTGGACGACCACGACCATGATCCGGCCGGCGTTCGTTTCTCCCAATTGTACAAACCGTTCTTCGTCGTTCACTGTCTGAAGCTCAACGTCGAATGGTTCGTTGTTAATTACTTGCTCTGCCTCTGCACAGGAAACACCGTGGGTTGCGATGTGAGTGCTGTTCTCATCGTCCCAATCGAATAGCAACATCCATTGTCCTCTAAAGGGCCACGGCCGTTTGAGCGGTGGCGAATGGGTCTTAATCCACATGTGTTTTCTCCTCGTTGTTGTTGTCGTTCGTTGTTGTCGTTCGTTGTCGTCTGTCGTCTGAATCTTGCCTTGGGAAACTATCCCAAGTGTAGCTACACTGTAGCTATATGTCAAGGAGATAAGGGGACACGATCGGACACGATACCGATCCTCCAACAATGCCGTAATAGGTATGCTGTCACCGAGTTTTGCCCCGTCGGCCACTAATCATTGAGCCACTAATCTCGTGAGTTTGGTGATAATTTCGTCATGAGTCGCGGATTCTGCGTCTATCAGGTAATTAGAATAGATTGCTTCCGCGTGACTGGCTGAAGTTTTCCCGAAAAACGGTTTCAGGTAAGTTGCGCCGTTTACTCGACCGTCATCGAGGGGATGCGGGGCATCCCGATCATGTCCGCATCTCCCGGCATCCATGAAAAGACGGTACACTGCTCCGCGTAAGGTTTGCCCCTAAAACTGCGTTAATCGGAGGACATTCCATGAAAAGGCCGTTGCTGTGGGCCGTTATGCTGGTCGCTATGTTTGGAACGGGCGCACTGGCGCAGGATCTTTCCGGTAACTGGCAGGGGACGTTGAAGGCCGGCCGGGACCTGCGCGTGATCTTCACCATCTCCAAAGGTGACAAAGATACCTGGACCGCGAAGATGTACAGCATCGATCAAGGCGCGCAGCCGATCCCGGTCAGTTCGGTCACCCAACACGAATCAAACATCAAGATGTCGGTCGAGATGATCGGTGGAACGTTCGAGGGAAAGCTGAGCGACGACGGCAAAACGATGACCGGTGCCTGGACGCAGGGACTGCAGCCGCTTCCTTTGATCCTGGTGCACGCGACGTCGGAGACGGCATGGGAAATCCCCCCACCACCTCCTCCTCCGAAGCGGATACCAGAGGATGCCAATCCGGCATTTGAAGTAGCCACGATCAAGCCGACCCAGGAGGGAACGCACTTTACCATCCATCCCACCGGCAGCGGCGAGCTCATCGCCAACGATGTGTCTCTCGCCTACCTCATCAAGTTCGCGTATGAAGTCTCTCCCCGGCAGATCACGAAAGGACCAGCCTGGCTGGACACCGATAAGTATGATGTGAAGGCCAAGCCCGACATCGAGGGTCAGCCGAGCCTGAAGCAAATGAGGGTGATGGTGCAGAAGCTGTTGGCCGATCGTTTTCAGCTTAAGTTCCATCACGAGAAACTCGAGCTCCCCGTGTACGCGGTCACCGTGGCCAAAGGCGGCCCGAAGCTTACCGTGAACGACACCAATCCAAATGGCAACCCTGGCTATGGTGGTGGACCCGGGGGAGGAATGCGCGTCATCAACTCCACCATCGCGGAATTCATCAGCTTTGTCCTGAACGATGCCGTCGCGTTGCCGGTTGTCGATCAGACTGGGCTCGGCTCCACGCGGTACAACTTTGTCCTGAAGTGGACGCCCGATGCATCCCAGTCCGGAGCTATGCCTCCGGGTCCTCCGCCCGCGGACGGTGCGGACGCAGCCCCGGACATTTTCGCCGCGATGCAGCAACAGTTGGGACTGAAGCTGGAATCGAAGAAAGCTCCTGTGGATGTGATGGTGATCGATCACGTCGAGAAGCCGTCACCCAATTAAGCCGAACTTCAAAATCTCTTCGGTACTTGTTTTCGATATCCTGACCAACCGCTATCGGTTGGTAACCGCGGTAGATTTCGAAAAAGGCATTCTCTGGATCAAATGGATTGGGACGCACAAGGAATACGACAAGAGCGACGTAAAGAGGGCGGAACATGGCAGACGTTAGACCCATTCGTACCGAAGATGACTACGATGCCGCGCTGTTGGAAGTCGAGCGCCTGTGGGGCGCGAAGCTAGGTACGCCAGAAGGGGACCGGCTCGATGTCCTCGCGACGATGATCGATTCCTATGAACAGACACACCACCCGATGGACCCGCCGGACCCGATCGAGGCCATTAAGTTCAGAATGAGCCAGAAGAAGCTGACGCGCAAACAACTAGAGCCGATGATCGGGACGAGAACGCGGGTCGCCGAAGTTCTCAACCGCCGACGCAGCTTATCCATCAGCATGATTCGTCGTCTGCATGCAACGCTCGGCATTTCTGCCGAAGTGCTCATTCGACCATCTCGCACTGTGACAGCTGGGAAACGCCAGATAGCCCGTTAGAAGCAATGAAGGGACAGCCAGAGTAATCACCAGGCAACCCGCTTATATGTGCGGACTGGAATGGTGATTACTTCGTCCCTTCAATGCCGACTTCTCGGCGAGATGGCGGACGGGGATGCGAGATGGATAGAATGACTCCCAAGTCGATGACCCTAGAGTTTGGTGATTATTTCGTCTGTCGCGGATCTCGCGGGGGTGCTTCCGGTCCGTCCCCTTATCTTCAGAAATGAAAGGAATGGCAAGGAGCTCTTCGGCCTGCCTCTTCAGCCCATCGTGTACGACTCTCTGGAATTGGCATGTCCACCTTCTTTGCCAATTCCGTTTCGAAGTCTCTAAGAACTCATTTGCTGGAACCGGTGTTTTGAGCCAAATGCTCTTCGCTTGGAGCAAGAGCCGAAAACTGGTCTATCTTCACGATGCCGTCTGGAAAGATCGCTCGTATTTCCAACTCACCGCCCATCGCCTGAACGAATGAGCGAAGCGTACTGACATACATATCGGTCCGCTTTTCCATCTTGGAGACCGACGCCTGAGTGATCTGCAGAAGCGAGGCCAGATGCGTTTGCGTGATATTTCGTGCCGACCTCAACTCCTCCAACGGCATTTCTGCCATCATCTGCTGCGCTGCTGCCCGATTCGCATCCCTACGTCCAGGCGACATCCCTGCCCGTAGGGTCTCCCATTTCTTAGCCATAATCCCTCTGCGTAGGTGCGGCTCCGAAGAGCCGCTATTTACCGATCTTCGTCGGCTAGTCTCGCAGATGTTGCTCATAGAGCGCATCCGCTCTCGGCACGAATGAGACCTTCAAACCATTCGCCAAACTCGTCCGTATATTCCACGTTCCACATCTCACCGTCCGAATGGCATAAGGGCCTCAACAATGAGTATAGCCTCGGATGAATATTCAGTCAAAGGAATACCCGAGCAGCGCTCCAACGACTTTTTGGTTGCTCTCTTTCCATCTCTCTCGTAACAGTGGGTGTACGTCCTGTCTGGTCACCGGGTTTGTTATGTCACCGGGTTTGTCAGGAATTCGCGCGGCGTCAACATGGGATCGTGACCGGATCACGGACGACCTGGAAGTGATCCTGGTGGCGGCGAAACCTAGTGGTGCTTTGCTGCCTTGGGCCGGACCGGGAACAGTCCGTTTGTCATAGGTTTTTCAGGGCTGGGACCCCATTGTTGCAATTGTCGTTGGTTCGCCCGGGTTACGGCCCGTCTGTTACTTGGTTTCATTGGCGTGAAGCGGTTTCATAGTCTTGTCATTGGTTTGTCAAATCTTTGTCACTCCGCTCCGCGAGCCAGACCCTGCCGGTAGAATGGGGTCGCTTTTCCGGGTCCAAAAGGGAGGGGAATTCATGCGAAAAATTTCGCCATTGCGCTTAGTTAGGGGGATTCTACTGGGCCTTGGGGTTGGCGCCGGTATAGTCCTATTCGGTCAACTCGGAGTGGTGCGAACTGTGTTCGCCGACAGCTTGTTTAAGCCGTTCCTGCCGCTGCAGGTCTCCACAATCCCTTCTAACGGGGACACTACGCCTTACGGTCTTGCGTTTGTTCCACACGATTTTCCTGATGACGCCAGCATTGCGTGAGCGCTATTTAAACCGCATGGCTGTGGATTACTCGATTGCGGAAGCAGATTGGTTGTGTTTCCAGTGGTCTGGCAGCCAGGCGGCGAGCTGACTTGCTTGTGTAGTCGGAAGATTGAACAGCAGCTGGGTGAAATAGAGTTGCGGGTCGATCTCATGACGGCGGCAGGTGCTGGTCAGGCTGGCTAGAATGGCCGCCGTTCTTCCTCCGCGTGGGTTGCCGACGAACAGCGAGTTCTTGCGATTCAGCACGACGCGCTTCATCTCCCGTTCGCTTGCGTTGTTGTCGATGGCCACGGCACCGTCGGAGCAGAACACGCTCAGTTCTTGCCACTGGCTGAGCGCATAGCCGATCGCCTCCGCCATCGGATGCTTGGGCAATAACTGTTCTTTCCAGACCAGCAACTTCTCGCGCAGCTCGAGCAACATCGGCGCCGACTTCTCCTGGCGCAGCTTCAGCCGCTCGACAGCGGATAGACCCGCAGTCTGTCTTTCCACGCCGTACAGCGCACCGACCCACTCAATTGCCTGGCGCGCGATCTCCGGCGCAGCCTTTTCCGCTTCAATCACCTTGCGGCGCAGATGGGCCCAACAGCCGGCGCGGGTGATCTCATTGCCGGCCACCACACCGTTGTATCCTCCGTAAGCATCGGCCAGAAGCACCTGGCGGTAGTCCTTGAGAAAATACTTCGGTCCGTCACGGCCGCGGTTAAGTGTGAAGTCGAAGACGTTGTAGGGATGAGCGTCGTCACCGAGATAAACCCACATTCTGGCATTGGCGGTCTTGCCGCTGCTCTGCATGGGCATGATGGTGTCATCGGTGGAGACAACGTGAGAGCCGCGCACGCGCTCGGCCATCAACTCATACAGCGGCTCGACCAGGTCGGCCACATCGCCGCACCAGACCGATTGCGTGGCGCGCGAGATCTCGAAGCCTTGCCGAGAGAAAAGATCTTCCAGCCTGTAGAGGGGAAGGTAGTCGGCGAACTTGCTGGTGACGATGAAGGCCAGCAATCCCGGCCCCGCCATACCCTTGTCGATGGCAGCTTCAGGCTTGGCCGCGGTCACCATCTGCGGACTCTCACCTCCCTTTTCGCAAGTTGGGCAGGCATACTTTTTGCGTACATGATGGAGACGCTCGAAGTGACCGGGATGATACTCCACCTGCCAGCTCTCTTCGGTGCCGATTTCCTTCCGCTCCGTACCACAGCAGGAGCAAGCCCGCTGTTCGGCGCTCAACTCGTATACATGCTTGGTCACCGGAAGATGGTCGAAGTTGGCAAGATGCCGCCGCCCTTTGCGCTGCTTCACCCAGCGCAGTTCTTTTTCTGCTGGGGAATCGGCTGGAACATCGCCGGAGTTGACCGACTTGCTTTCCATCTGCTCGGCGAATGCCAGCAGCAACTGTGCCAGCTCGTCGGCCGAACGCAGCTGGTCGGCGCGAGGACCGTAGCGGGCCTTCTTATAGCGATCCAGCTCTACCTGCAGTCTCAGAACTTCCAGGTAAAGATCGTCGCGCTGGCCCAGCAGCGTGGAAACCATGGCCTTCAGCGCTTCTTTATCGTCAGGTAAGTGGGACACAACGGTAGGCACTCCTAAGTTATGCCACACTTCGTCCGAGATAAACTAACTTGCTACCTTCTCCTTGTTGCTCGCGTTGGTTCGCCGGTAGCGCGGCGTCCGCTTGAGCTTCGTCATGTCGATTCCATCCAGCATCATGGCCAACTCGCTGGCACGAAGCTCTATCGAACACGCTCCCTGTTCGACTCGCGGCAGCTTGAAAACACCGGCTTCCAGCCGCTTGTACCACAACACGTATCCGTCACGGTCCCAGGTAAGAATCTTCAGCCGCTCGTGGCGCCGCGAGGCAAACACAAACAGATGGCCGCTCAATGGGTCCTGGCTGATCACCGCACTGACTCGCTGGGCCAACCGATCAAACCCGCAGCGCATATCCGTCGCTTCCACCGCCAGCCAGATGCGGGTCGTCTGCAAGCCATCCAGCGTGCGCAAACTCGGCAACCCCATCATGGCCGGCTCTCCAGCACCGCTAACAATGCGCGCAGGTGGCTCGCCTCAAACCCGGACTCGACCACAAGACTGCGTCCGCCTACGAGCCGCACCTCAATCCCGCTCCGTGCTGGCGCGACCGGTTCGGTCTTCACCCCTGGCGCTGCCCTCAGCCGCACAAACCCTGAGGCAGCCTTCTCAACCACGCACCGCCGCTTCCAGGAATATAGCTTCGAAGCCGCTATCCCGCGCTCACGACAAAACTCCGCCACTGTCTTGCCGCTCTGCTCTTGCTCAGAGATCAGCCCTCGCCATTTCGCCTCTGCTTCTGCTCCACGCGCTCTCATCCCCTCAGACTGACACCTCCAAAGGCAGATGAAAAGATGCGGTTCAAATAGCGCTCACGATATAGTCCCTGGGTTCTTGGAACATCGCCTTGAATTCCTTTTGCAATTTTCGGTTCGCAGCTCTTTGCTGTTCGACCAGCGTATGGCTGTCAAGCGTTCGATTTTCGTGAATCTCCCTCTCAACTCCCGGAGATCTCACATCTACGCTTCTCCAGTCAAACGATCCGGGGTCTTGATGATGACGGCGTACCAGTAAGTCCAAAATCCAATGAGCAGGGTGAAGACACTGGCCTACTTGGAGGAGCCGCCTGCAGACGGTAAATAGCTTTGCCCGCTGTGCGGCATCGGGGGTTGCATAGATTTCGCCTATACTCATCTCCGGCAACCGAACATCGAACGCGGCAAGGATCGCCGCTAGGTAGGGGTCCGAGTCGCGGTCCTTAACAAATCGATTAAGCGTGCTCGTGTCGAAAGATAGTATTTGTTTACGGGCCATGTCTCATTATCCTTCCGCTCGGCCAGCAGCTCAACAAGAGATGGCAATCAGGCTTCAGGACCGATGGAGAGGCGCCTATACTGGTGTAGAGGTGCTGGTATGGGTAACAAGCGGAAAATCCGTGCCATGACGATCGGGTTCTTACCTGCGATTGTGGGTATGGTGGCGGTTGGGATCGCTGGTCCACTGTGATCTACCTTAGGTCGTGCGGTTTGCGCCTGCGATGGAGTGCAATATGTTCAAAATCTCGTTTCACCAGTCGGATTTCATTTCACCGACGAATCCCTCTACGCGGATTGAGCCAGCAGTCACCTGTGATGGCTCGGAATGCGGTTGCGCGGTACTCGACGATGATGGAAATCCGTGCGACCTTCCTCCACATTTTCATCTCGTTTGGGAAGTTGAAGGGACAGACGGAGAGTGTGTCGGAGAGAAGAATTTGTAATTGTATAAGTGACTTACTATCAATAACTTACTTACTTAAAACAGGAGATTTTGTAGGTTGTTGATTCTAAACAGTGAAAAATCTATCTCGACACACTCCGGAATAATCACCAGTCAAACTGGCTTATATGTGCTGGACAGGATGGTGATTACTCCTTCTGTCACTTCAATGCCGTCACTTCAATGCCTGTCACTTCAGTGCCCTTAATCTCTTAGAGCAAGCTTGATTGCGACAATCTTTCACCGTTCTCGGCCAGCTGCCCCAGAGCAAGCCCGATCAGTCGATCATTGAAAAGCCGTAGCTTGCGCTCTGCCGCAGCGACACCGGCGGGCCACGTATGGAGACCTTGACGGATATCCTCTACAGTCGGCCTGCGATTCTCCTTCTGAATCAACCAATCGACCGTTGCAAGCAACTCCATTCCTAAAGGCGACTCAAAGCCGTCGATGCGATTGGCTGTAAGGTCGAGCACCTTGTTCAGATCACTGGACGAGTCCTGCTGTAAGTAGAGGTCTACGATGTTGCGTCGTTCCTCGTCGAACCAGATCGTATCCGTAGGGGATGCATCGCTTAATCGCTTGTTGCAATGTAAATAGGTTCCGTCGAGAGCATCAAGGAGATGACGCAGTTTGTCGGAGTAAGGGCCGTACTTGTCAGCTTTGAAATCCAGCTTGAGCGGATCTTTAATGCCGAGCATTTCGATGGATCGTTCAAGGAACCATCCCAACTTCTGCACCTCGAGGTAGGTGCAATCGATCCCGAGCACCCAATAACGACGGATCATTTCGGCGATCAATACTCGAGCCGGGGTTAACGTCTCGACGCCCGTCCGCTTAGCGACGTTCTGGTATTTGTCGGTCGGCTCATACACGAGGACGTCCACATTCTCCAGATCTCCAAGAGCTTTCTCAACCTCAGGACGCACCTCGCGCCAGTCCAGGCCACCATTGCCAGCCCCAAGGGGGGGCAAGGCAATCGAGCGGATGTTGTTGACCTCGATGACATGGCGCAGGTCTTTGAGACCCTCCACAATCCATTCGAGCTTGGACGGATGGCGCCAATGCTTTTTGGTCGGGAAGTTGATGATCCAGCGCGGACCGTTGAGTCTTCCGGTTTCGGTGACGAACATCTTGCCAACCACAATCTCGTCACTCTTGCAGGCATGCTCGTAATCACGGAAGTTCGAAGGAAACGCCTCTTTAAACATCAGAGCAATTCCCTTTCCCATGATTCCAACTGTGTTGACCGTGTTCACGAGAGCCTCGACGGGGGCTTCGAGGAGGTTACCTTGCGTAAATCGCATCATCAAAAATACCAACTGTTCTGAATAGAAGTGTGGATACTCAGGTTCCGTTTTGCAAGCTCTTCTTGTATCCATGCAAGAACTTGGGCGTTGTAACAGCAGATTCCGAGCAAAGCTTTCAGCGGTACGTGTTGCCAGATAAGCGCTTCTGCTTGATAGCGCTCTTTTTTCCCGGGATCGTCCGGGTCGGTCTGGAAGTCTCGGCTATTCAACTGCGCCCAAGGGATCTTGTCCAAGTCCTTCAAATCGACGTAGTACTGCGCCATCGGCGGGTAGGCGTGCTGGTCTGTGAACACAAACGGGATATTCAGCTCTGCCATCGTGGGAAGTGACGACACCAAGATCAGGATCTCGTCATTCGGAACCTGCTTCACGTTATATCCGGTGTGGATGTTGAGCAGCATGATCGAATACGGCGTGAAGTAGAAGGGCACGTAATCGGTGAGAGTTCCCCTAGGCCCACAAGGAACGACTCGGCGAGTTCGCTTGCCGATCAGATCAACATTGCCGATATTGCGGTAATTAGGGTCGAGGACGCGGCCGCCGGGGGCATGAAGCCCATTCTCCAGGATGAACGGCAAGTTGTCTCGGTGAGTGATCCGGAAGAGCAGAGCTTTTTCGGAATTGAGGGGTGGCGCCATGTCTTGGGGAGCATTCCGCGTATCTGCTTCATTCTAAACAGAAAGGGTCCGGGTTTGCGTAGCTCTTCCAGAATACGGGACTTCTTGGCGTCACCAACCCCTCCGTGGCGATGGCTCCGAGCGGGAAGACCGCAGATGGCTGCCGGCAAATCGAAGAAGGCGATGTGGCAATGGTGGGGTGACGCATCTGCGGCGGAGCCGAGCCTAACTTGGGGGACTAGGGGACGTCGTACCTATTTTCAAAACTGGACTGCAATTGCTATGGAGTATTAGGGGGACATCATACCTCAGGGGCTTAAAGCCTTCAAAAGCAGCTCGTCCTGCGGCACGACCAAAATCCTACCCGGCACTGCCGTGCCGGGCTACAGGCTGTTCCGTCCCTGCGGGACTACGTCCGTTGGGGTGTTGAATACGCTCGCTCAGCCAGAGCGCATTGCGTTGCGTCCGCACAATTCCAGGCGGGTCCGGGGTGCGCCTCCCGAGCACACAAGACAAAGGCCGCGATTGCTCGCGGCCTTTGTTGGTTGATGCGGTGGCTTACTCGGCTGCCATTTCTTCGGCTTCGCCTTCCTGCCGCATGAGTTCCAGTTCGCGCTCGGCTTCCTCGAAGGCGGCCGTGACTTCCTGCTGCACGCGGGCAGCGGCTTCTTCGAGTTCCTGCGAGAGCTGGATGTTGCGGTAGTACTCCATACCCGTTCCTGCCGGGATGAGGCGACCGACGATGACGTTTTCCTTGAGGCCGCGCAGGCTGTCGACCGAACCGTTGATGCTGGCTTCAGTGAGAACACGCGTGGTCTCCTGGAAGGATGCCGCGGAGATGAAGGAATCGGTCGAGAGCGAGGCCTTGGTGATGCCCAGCAGAAGCGGACGGCCAATTGCCGGACGGCCACCCTTGGCAATCACACGCTCGTTCTCTTCGCGGAAACGGAACTTGTCGATCTGCTGCTCCAGCAGGAACGACGTGTCGCCGACTTCCTCGATCTTTACCCAACGCAACATCTGACGGACGATGGTCTCAATGTGCTTGTCTGAGATCGCCACGCCCTGCAAGCGGTAGACTTCCTGGATTTCGTTGACCAGATATCCCTGAAGCTCCTTCTCGCCAAGCACCGCCAGGATGTCGTGCGGGTTCAGCGGCCCGTCCATCAGCGGCTCGCCGGCCTTCAGACGCTCGCCTTCCTGCACGTTGACGTGGACGCCACGCTGTACCGAGTATTCCTTCTCCTCGCCGTTGTCCGCGGTCACGTAAATCTTGCGCTGACCCTTGGCCACTTCACCGAACTTCACCACGCCATCGATCTCGCTGATGATTGCGGTTTCACGCGGCTTGCGGGCTTCGAACAGCTCGACCACGCGGGGCAGACCACCGGTGATGTCCTTGGTACGGGTGGTCTCACGCGGGATCTTGGCCAGCACATCGCCAGGAAAGACCTCGTCCCCATCCTGAATCATGAGGTGAGCACGGCTGGGCATCAGGTAACGCTTGTTGCCCTTCGCACCCTTGATGACAATGGCGGGCTGACGCTTCTCGTCGGCGGCTTCGGCAACCACCAGACGCGACAAGCCTGTCACTTCATCCACTTCTTCGTTCAGGGTAATGCCTTCCTGCAGGTCTTTGAATTGGATCGTTCCGCCAATCTCCGTGAGGATGGCAAAGGTGTAAGGATCCCACTCGACCAGGGTCTGCCCGAGTTGCACGTGCGCGCCATCTTCGACCTTGAGCTTAGCGCCGTACACAACCTGGTAGTGCTCCTTCTCCCGGCCGCGTTCATCGACAACCGCGATGGCGCCCGACCGGTTCATGGCCACCAGGTCGCCCGACTTAGCGCGAACGGTAAGCATGTTCAAGAAGCGCACCGTTCCCTGGTTCTTCGCATCCAGTGACGACTGCTGGGAAACCCGGGACGCTGTGCCGCCGATGTGGAAGGTACGCATCGTCAGCTGTGTTCCCGGCTCGCCGATAGACTGCGCCGCGATCACACCGACTGCCTCGCCCAACTCCACCATGCGGCCGGAAGCAAGATTGCGTCCGTAGCACAGGATGCAGACGCCGCGCTTGGACTCGCAGGTCAGCACGGAGCGGATCTTCACCTTCTCAATGCCCGCGCCCTGAATGGCGTTGGCGAACTCTTCGGTGATCTCCTGGTTTACTTCGACAATTACGCTGCCTTCGAAGTCCTTGATCTTCTCCAGCGATACGCGGCCAATGATACGGTCGCGCAGCGGCTCGATGATCTCGCCCGATTCGACAATGGGACCGACGTAGATGCCCTCGACCGTACCGCAGTTCTGCTCGCTGACAATCACGTCCTGGGCCACGTCGACCAGGCGCCGGGTAAGGTAACCGGAGTCTGCCGTCTTCAATGCCGTATCCGCCAGGCCCTTGCGAGCGCCGTGGGTGGAAATGAAGTACTGCAGCACGGTGAGACCTTCGCGGAAGTTGGCGGTGATCGGGGTTTCAATGATTTCGCCGGAAGGCTTGGCCATCAGGCCGCGCATGCCGGAGAGCTGACGGATCTGCTGTTTGGAACCGCGAGCGCCGGAGTCGGCCATGATGTAAATCGGGTTCATCATGCCTTCCTTGTCGGCGTTCTTCATGTTGTCGAACATCTCATCGGCAACCTTCTCAGTGACCGCCGACCAGATCTGGATCACCTTGTTGTTGCGCTCGCCGTTGGTGATGGCGCCGTCCAGGTACTGCTGCTGCACGGCAATCACCTGCTTCTCAGCGTCGCGCACCACGGTGTACTTGGTGTCGGGAATGACCATGTCGTCCAAACCAACCGACAAGCCGCTGCGGGTGGCGTACTGGAAGCCGAGGTCCTTGATCCGGTCCAGCATCTTGACCGTCACTTCGAGACCCAGGTTCAGGTAGCAGTAGTTCACCAGCTGGCCAATGCCCTTCTTCTTCAGCAGGCCGTTGACGTAAGGCATGCCATCCGAGAGCGCATCGTTGAGGATGGCCCGGCCGACGGTGGTCGAGATGTACTGCTTGTCGTACTGCACCGGCTCGGTGTGGGTCAGATCCTGATCGTCGTAGGCGGTGGTCATGTCCAGCACCGCGCCCGTGTAACGCAGGCGGATCGGGGTCAGTGTTTCGACTTCCTTGGCCTCCAGCGCCATGAGGACTTCTTCGGTGTTGGCAAAGACGCGGCCCTCACCCTTGCCACCCTTCTTGGCCTTGGTCAGGTAGTAGAGACCGAGAACCATGTCCTGCGTAGGCACGGTGATCGGCTGGCCTGAGGCGGGCGACAGAATGTTGTGGGACGCCAGCATCAGCACGCTGGCCTCCACCTGGGCTTCCGGCGACAGCGGGATATGAACGGCCATCTGATCGCCATCGAAGTCTGCGTTGAACGCGGTGCAGACCAGGGGATGGATCTTGATCGCCTTGCCTTCTACCAGCACCGGCTCGAAAGCCTGGATACCCAGACGATGGAGCGTAGGCGCGCGGTTGAGGAGCACGGGATGATCCTTGATGACCTCTTCGAGGATGTCCCAAACGATGGGCTCCTGCATTTCGACCATTTCCTTGGCTTGCTTGATGGTCGTGCAGTGGCCGGTCTGCTCCAGCCGGTGGTAGATAAAGGGCTTGAACAGCTCGAGCGCCATCTTCTTGGGCAGGCCGCACTGGTGCAGCTTCAGCTCCGGGCCGACCACGATGACGGAACGGCCGGAGTAGTCCACACGCTTGCCTAATAGGTTCTGCCGGAAACGCCCCTGCTTGCCCTTCAAAGTATCAGAGAGCGACTTGAGGGGACGATTGTTGGCGCCGCGCAGCACACGGCCGCGACGACCGTTATCAAATAGCGCGTCTACAGCTTCCTGCAGCATGCGCTTTTCGTTGCGCACGATCACCTCAGGCGCATGCAGATCCATGAGCTTCTTGAGGCGGTTGTTGCGGTTGATGACGCGGCGGTACAGATCGTTGAGATCCGAGGTGGCGAAACGGCCGCCATCCAGCGGCACCAGGGGACGCAGTTCCGGTGGGATGACCGGGATCACGTCAAGAATCATCCACTGTGGCTTATTGCCGGACTTGCGGAAAGCCTCAACCACCTTGAGACGCTTGGCATACTTTAGCCGCTTCTGCAGTGAGGTCTCGGTCTTCATCCGCTCGCGCAGCTCGATGGCCAGTTCGTCCACCACGACGCGCTTGAGCAGTTCCTTGATGGCTTCGGCGCCCATCATGCCCTTGAAGCCAGTGGGGCGGTACTGGGTGTCGAGCTCGCGGAAACGGGCCTCGTCCTTGATAATCTCGCGCTCTTTCACCGGGGCATCGCCGGGATCGACCACTACGTAGCTCTCGAAATAGAGAACACTTTCGAGGTCACGCAGGGAGATATCGAGCAAGTGGCCGATACGCGAGGGCAGTCCCTTGAAGAACCAGACGTGGGAACAAGGGGACGCCAGCTCGATATGGCCCAGACGCTCACGCCGAACTTTAGACAAGGTAACTTCGACGCCGCACTTGTCGCAGATCACTCCGCGATGCTTCATGCGCTTGTATTTGCCGCACAGGCATTCCCAGTCAGTGACCGGGCCAAAGATGCGGGCGCAGAACAGTCCATCGCGCTCCGGCTTAAAGGTGCGGTAGTTGATCGTTTCCGGCTTGGTCACCTCGCCATGTGACCAGCTGCGGATCTTTTCCGGTGAGGCGAGTGAGATGCGGATGGCATCGAAATCTGTAATGGGGCTGGTCAGTTCAAATGGGCTGGAACGGTACAAGACGACCCTCCTTGGCACCTGGCTTCGGCTTAGTTACTCCAAAGCGTGCCGGCTATTGCATTTCTCGCTATTGCGCTGGACCATTGACATCCGTTATGTGCGGCTGTTCTTTGACGGAACAGCCGCGTCGAGCTCGGTTCCCTGGTCTAAACCCATAGCGAAAATGCTGTACGATCCCGGGATGAATCTGCTCGGCCTGTCCTCCCCGGGAGCGATTCCTTGTGAGGACAGGCCTGGTTTTAAGAAAACCCTGGGAAAAAACTCAGGGGCTAAAGCCCTGGATACTTTGAACCGCTTACGGCACGACTAAAGTCGTGCCCTGATACAAAGCCCAGTCTTTCCGCAACCTATGAAGCTATTGAGGTTGCGGAATCCCTCACCCTTTTCCCTTTAGTCCGCCGCTGCGACAGCCGGCGCCGGAAGTCTCTTTTCCGGTTGCTTGATCAATTCCACATCGAGACAGAGCGACTGCAGCTCACGAATCAGCACGTTGAATGACTCTGGAACGCCGGGCTCAATAGCCGCCTCGCCCTTGACGATGGCCTCGTAGATCTTGGTGCGGCCGTAGACGTCGTCAGACTTAGCGGTAAGCAGCTCCTGCAGGATGTAGGCCGCGCCGTATGCTTCGAGCGCCCACACTTCCATCTCACCGAAACGCTGCCCACCGAATTGAGCTTTGCCACCCAGCGGCTGCTGCGTGATAAGCGAATACGGTCCGATCGAACGAGCGTGAATCTTGTCGTCGACCAGATGGGAAAGTTTCAGCATGTAGATGTACCCTACCGTTGCCGGCTGTTCGAACTCCTCGCCCGTCATGCCGTCAAACAGCGGCGTCTTGCCCGAGCTGGGTAGTTCTGCCGCGGCCAGCAGCGCTTTGAGCTCCGCTTCCTTGGCGCCGTCGAATACCGCGGTGCCGAACCAGATGCCCTCCTTCATGCCGTGTGCGACCCGCAACAGCATCTCGTCATCGAGTTCGAGCAGCTGGCGCAGCGTCGCCGTGTTGGCAAAACGCTCCGTCACCATGGCACGAACCTCGTTGGCGTCGCGGTTGCGCTCCACCACCTCGGCGATCTTCTCCCCCAGCTGATGTGCGGCCCAGCCCAGGTGCGTTTCCAGGATCTGACCCACGTTCATACGCGAAGGAACACCGAGCGGGTTGAGCACGATCTCGACCGGCGTGCCGTTGGGCAGATAGGGCATGTCTTCTTCAGGAAGGATGCGGGCAATCACGCCCTTGTTCCCGTGGCGGCCGGCCATCTTGTCACCCACCGACAGCTTGCGCTTCATGGCGATGTAGACCTTGACCAGCTTGATCACGCCTGGCGCCAGCTCATCCCCCTTCTGCAGCTTGCCGATCTTCTCGTTGGTGATCTTGCGCAGCACATCGATCTGACGCGAGGTCATTTCCTCGATCTCGTCGATCTGCTCATTCACCCGCGGATCCTTGTCGGCGTAACGAATACGCTTCAGGTTGCGGGTGGAAATGCGCTCGATGGTATCCCGATCGATGATCTGTTCCTTCACGATCAGGCGCTTGTTGGTGCGCTCGTCGTGCAGGTCAGCCAGCACTTCCTTGCCGCCCAGGATCGATTCCAACCGCTTCAACCGCTCGTCGGTCAAAATGCGGATTTCGTCGGCCAGGTTCTTTTCGAGCTTGGCAATCTGCTCGCCTTCGATCAGCTTGGCGCGCTCGTCCTTCTCCTGCCCCTTGCGGGAGAAGATGCGAACGTCCACCACCGTGCCTTCGATACCCGGAGGGCAGGTCAACGATGCGTCGCGAACATCGCCGGCTTTTTCGCCGAAGATGGCGCGCAGCAGCTTCTCTTCCGGAGTCAGTTGGGTTTCGCCCTTGGGCGTCACCTTGCCGACCAGGATGTCGTTGTGCTTGACCTTGGCGCCGATGCGGATCACGCCGCTCTCGTCCAGGTCGCGCAGCGCCGACTCGGAGACGTTCGGAATGTCGCGCGTGATTTCTTCCGGCCCCAGCTTGGTATCGCGGGCTTCGATTTCGAACTCCTCGATATGGACCGAGGTGTAGTAATCGTCGCGCACCAGTTTCTCTGAGATCAGGATCGCGTCCTCGAAGTTGTAACCGCGCCAGGGCATGAAAGCCACCAGCACATTGCGGCCCAGCGCCAGCTCGCCCTGCTCGGTGCAAGGACCGTCGGCGATCACCTGCCCCTTGATCACCCGGTCGCCCTGGCGAACAATGGGCTTCTGATTGATACAAGTGTTCTGGTTGGAACGCTTGAACTTGATCAGCTGATAGATATCCGAACCGACTTCGCGGGACAACTGGGTGGGATGATGCTCACCCTCCACGCGAACGATGATGCGTTCGGAGTCGACCGAATCGACGATGCCGTTGCGCTTGGCCAGAATGACTGCTCCGGAGTCGCGCGCGGTCACGCCTTCCATCCCGGTGCCCACCAGCGGCGCTTCCGCCACCAGCAGAGGAACCGACTGCCGTTGCATGTTGGCGCCCATCAGGGCGCGGTTGGCATCGTCATGCTCCAGGAACGGCACCAGGGAAGCCGCGACCGAGACCAATTGCTTGGGGCTGACGTCGATGTAATCTACTTCCGTCTTGTTCACCAGCACGAAGTTGCCTTGCCGGCGCGCGTTGACCAGGTCTTCGACGATCTCGCCCTGGGAGCCGAGCTCGATGTTGGCCTGAGCGATGGTGTGCCGGTCTTCTTCCCATGCCGACAGGTAGAAGGAGAAGGGATCGAACTCGATCACCCGCTTGTGGTCGGACGCCAGCTTCTCGTTCAGGCGCAGGGCTTCCTTCTTTTCCAGCGGATCGCCGACGCGCAGGCCGCTCTCACCAGCGTTGGTGACCTGCACGTAGTCGAGGATGTAACCGTCGCGTACGCGGCGATACGGGGACTCGATAAAGCCGTACTCGTTGATACGCGCAAAGCACGAGAGCGAGCTGATCAGCCCGATGTTCGGTCCTTCCGGGGTCTCAATGGGGCAGATACGGCCATAGTGCGTGGGGTGTACGTCGCGCACTTCAAAACCCGCGCGCTCCCTGCTCAAACCACCCGGCCCAAGGGCGGAAAGCCGCCGCTTGTGGGTGATCTCAGACAGAGGATTGGTCTGGTCCATGAACTGCGACAGCTGCGACGAACCGAAGAATTCGCGGATGGCCGCCATCACCGGCTTGGCGTTGATCAGGTCGTGCGGCATAGCCGTCGACATCTCCTGATACACGCTCATTTTTTCCTTGATGGCGCGCTCCATGCGCACCAGGCCGATGCGGAACTGGTTCTCCATCAGCTCACCGACGGCGCGCACCCGGCGGTTGCCGAGGTGATCGATGTCGTCCACTACGCCGATGTTCTTGCGCAGCTTGAGCAGGTAGCGAATGGTCCCGTAAAAGTCTTCCGGGGTCAGGGTGCGCTTGTCCAGCTGGGTCGCATCCTGCGATTCGTACAGCTTGATGTTGAACTTGAGACGGCCTACGCGGGAGAAGTCGTACTTGCGCGGATCGAAGAACATGCCTTCGAACAACGCAGTGGCGGTATCGAGCGTCGGCGGATCGCCCGGGCGCAGCTTGCGGTAAATCTCAATCAGCGCTTCCTCAGGCTTGCGCACCGAATCGCGGCGCAGGGTGTTGGTGATGATGTTGCCCACATCGTCGCGGTCGGGGAAGAAGACCTGAAATGACGTCACACCGCTCTCGGTGATCTTGTGGATCTTGTCCGCGGTCAGCTCGTGGTTGGCCTCGAGCAGCACTTCGCCGGTCGAGGTGTCCACCACGTCAGCCAGCGTCATGGCGCCATCCAGCTCCGCGCTTTCGATCTCTACCGCGGTGACCTTGTGATTGCGCAGCGACTTGAGGATGCTGGGCGTGATCTTGCGCCCGGAGTGGGCAATCTCTTCGCCCTTCACCACCACGGCGTGCGCCGGCTTGGCCCCCAGCAGGTGGGTTCCCTTCTCGGGATCCTCCTGCACATGCCACGCCAGCTTGCCGTTGTTCACGGTGATGGTGTCAGCCAGGTAGAAGGTCTTGAGAATATCCTCATCCGAACGCAGGCCCAGGGCGCGCAGAAAGATGGTGCCCAGGAACTTGCGCTTGCGATCGATACGAACATAGAGGGTGTTCTTCTGGTCGTATTCAAATTCGACCCATGACCCGCGGTAAGGGATGATCTTGCCCAGGAAGTAGGTGCGGTTGCTGGCGGTCTCAAAGAAGACCCCGGGCGAGCGGTGCAACTGGCTGACGATGACGCGCTCGGTGCCGTTGACGATAAAGGTGCCATTCTGCGTCATCAGCGGAATGTCGCCGAAAAAGACTTCCTGCTCCTTGATGTCGCGGATGGACTTCGCACCCGTTTCCGGGTCCTTGTCATAGATGGTAAGGCGAACGGTCACCTTAAGCGGCGCGGAGTAGGTCATGCCCCGCTCTTCGCACTCCGCCTGGTCGTACTTCAGCTGTAGACCCACCGGGTCACCGCACTTGTTGCAAAAGTCGGGAGTGTTCTTGTTATAGGTGCCGCACTTCTGGCAAAGTACTTCGCCCGGATGGAAGGGATCTGTGATCACCATGGCGCCGCAGTTGACGCAAGCGGTACGCAGGTGGTGTAGTCCTTTGAGGTGACCGCACTTGCATTCCCAGTTGCCAATGGAGAAGTCCACAAAGTCCAGCTGGGAGATATTGCGGAAGTCGGTGATGGGGAAAACCGAGACAAAAACGGACTGTAGCCCGTTGTCTTCGCGCTCCGAAGGCAGTTTGTCCATCTGCAGGAACCGCTCATAGGAGCGGCGCTGCACTTCGATCAGGTTAGGGATCTGGATGGCGGTTGGGATTTTGGAAAAATCGAGACGGCTACGAATGGCGCGGTGCTCGTTCGGCATGCTTCACTCCTGAGACTCGTGGGACGCGAGGGGGGCAAAGTGGGGGACCGGCCGAGTCTTGCGGGTGCCCCAGATGTTTTACTTACGCGATAGCGTGTTTCCGCCGCCTCGTTTCGGCGAAAACACTGCGCTTTTACTTGCTAGGCAACATTGGCTGACAAACGAACGTCAGTAGCAATTGCCGGGGATTTTCTGGACGGCATGCGGGGGCCACAGCGCGGAGAGACGCGAATTGCCCGCGGGGACAGAACTGCCCACGAGCGTCACAACCGAATTGTGCACTTGACAAGATAAGAATTTCCGAATCCCGCTGATTCCAATAAGCCGCGTGTGCGCCGCCCTACAGCAGATCGTTCACCACACCCTCGAAGTCCGCCGCCCATTTCGCAGGTGTGTGCCGGCACAGAATGCGCCGGAATAGTAGATCGCATACGAGCTGCCATCTCGAAAGAGAATCGTATGCAAAGAACCGCTCGGTCAGGTAACAAGTCTAAGCCTGGCAGAGACGCGCTAAAAATAATGATAGCGCGTCCTGCTTTGGCACGCAACTTGCTAATCAAAACAATCCGATTTTTTTACTTGACTTCGACAGTAGCTACGCCTTCGAACTTCTTGCGCACCGTCTCGGCTTCTTCCTTGCTCACGTTCTCCTTGAGCGGCTTGGGAGCGCCATCGACCAGGTCCTTGGCTTCCTTCAGTCCGAGCGAGGTCACTTCCCGCACCGCCTTGATGGTATTGATCTTGTTGGCACCGGCATCCTTGAGGATCACGGTGAACTCGGTCTTCTCCTCAACCGGCGCCGCGGCCGCAGCCGCGCCTCCGCCGCCTGCTACGGCTACCGGGGCTGCGGCTGCTGCCGACACCCCGAGGCGCTCTTCGAGCTTCTTCACCAGAGCCGCCGCGTCCAACAGGCTCAAGCCCACAATCTGATCTTCCAACTGCTGCAAATCCGCCATTTTTCTCTCCACTGTTACAAAACTTTGGTAACTACTGCGTATACTCAACTGATACTAGCGAAAAAACCTTCTCAAGTCCTCGCCTTTCTACAACTTGCCTAGCGCAAAACCAACTTATCCCCAGGGGCTAAAGCCCGTCATTATTTCAAGCACTTACGGCACGACTAAAGTCGTGCCCTGATACAAAGCCGAATTTAACCCTCAGTCGGCGCTTCGGTAGCCGCCGCTGCTGTTTGCGAATCTTCGCCCGTTCCGGCCGCCTCTGCCTCGGGCGCCGTCGTCTCAGCCACTGGCGCCGCTGCAACGGTCGCAGTTTCGGCGGGCGCGGCGGCGACGGGCTCTGCCTGGGGCGCCTCGGCTACCGGCGCTGCTGCGGCCGAAGCTTCGGCAGGCGCAATGGCGACGGGCTCTGCCTTGGGCGCCTCTGCTACGGGCGCTGCTACTACCGGAACTTCGGCGGGCGCGGTGGCGACGGGTTCTGCCTTGGGCGCCTCGGCTACGGGAGCAGCTTCCACGGCTGCCAGTTTGACCGGAGCCGCTGCCGCAGCGGTAAATTTGCCCTGCTCCACTGCCTGGTTGAGCACCACGGCAACATCGCGGCCGGCCGCATTGAGCACGGTGACCAAGCGCTGCGCCGGGGCATTGATGAGAAAGAGCAGCTTGGCAAAAATCTCCTCTTTCGACGGCATGGTCGCCAGCTGCTTTACTTCTTCAACCGTGATGACCTGGCCGTCGACAATACCCAGCTTGAAGGTGAACTCGGCGTTCTCCTGCATCCAGGTGGAGAGCGCCTTAGCCAGGGCTACAGGGTCCCCGCTGGTATAGGCCACCGAAGAGACACCCTTCAGCCCCTGCAGCGCCTGCTCTACCTTGGTTCCCTTGGACGCCCGGGCTGCCAGCTTGTTCTTGAGCACCCGATAGCGGCCACCGGCGCTGCGTACTACCTTGCGCAGCTCGAAGTCTTGAGAGACGGTGAGCTTGGCAAAAGTGCCGACTATAGCGCTGGTCGAGCCTTCGAGCTCGTGCGCCAGCTTATCGATCTGTACTGCCTTTTTAGCCTTGGTAAGAGCCATAAAACCAACCTTTGCTGCCTCGGCGCGGCTTCATCGGCGCAATCGAGAGCGTGCATAAATCCATACTGGAAATCCCTACTAAGGTTTCGCGGCCGCCTCAGCGACCCCATTGTCGAGCGGGATGCCGGGTCCCATGGTCGAGCTCAGGGTGATTCCCCGGATGTACTTACCCTTAGCCGCTGACGGCTTGGCCCGGACGACGCTGTTGATAACCGTGGTGGCGTTATCAATCAGCTTTTGCGGAGGAAAAGAGAGCTTCCCCACCGGAACGTGCACCAATGCTGTCTTGTCGGTGCGGAATTCGACTTTACCGGCCTTAATCTCCCGAATCGCCGCCGCCACGTCGTTGGTGACAGTGCCGGTCTTGGGATTGGGCATCAGACCGCGGGGGCCGAGCACCTTGCCCAGCCGGCCAACGGACTTCATCATGTCCGGAGTTGCGATCAAGGCGTCAAAATCGGTCCAGCTCTCCTTTTGGATCCGCTCCACCATCTCTTCGCCGCCAACGATGTCGGCGCCGGCTGCTTCTGCCTCGCGGACGCGGTCACCGGAGGCGATCACCGCTACCCGCTTGGTTTTGCCCAACCCATGCGGCAGCACTACCGTTCCCCTGACCATCTGGTCGGCATGCTTGGGGTCTACACCCAGACGCAGGGTGAGATCGACGGTCTCGTCGAATTTCGCGTATTGAACTTTCTTTAGGAGGGGAACCGCGTCGGCCAGAGAGTACGCGCGGTCTTCCACCTGCGCGCGCACTTTCGCCATGTTTTTGCTGATTTTCTTTGCCATACTTCCTCTGTCTTCCACCGCCTGGACTCTGCTGCTTGTCCTGCCGTGGTGTTGGCCGCTGGTTCTAATGCGACCGGTTGACCTGCGTCCGGTTACCGCTCAAGACGCATTTTTGATTATCTCACAATTTTCGCCCAGCACAAATTTGCGAGGGGGAAAGTGAAACTGCAGATCCCTCGGCTTCGCTCGGAGGCTGTGATTTTATTGGCTTTTTCACGTTTTTGACGCAGCTAAGCCTTTTATTTTCAGCACCAATTTTCATGTGAAACCAATAAAGTCACAAACTCTCGGGATGACAAAGGGGAGGGCGGCGCTGCCCTCGGGCATCTGCTAATTGCCCTCGGGCATCTGCTAATACGGATGACTGGAGCGCAGAGTAGCGAAAGGGTCGGCTGTTCGTACTAGCTAGGCCGTGACTTCGATCCCCATGGACCGCGCCGTACCCTTGATGCTCTTTACGGCTGATTCAACGGAGACGGTGTTCAGGTCGGGCATCTTCTGCTTGGCAATCTCCAGCACCTGGGCTTCGCTTACCTTGCCTACCTTGTCCTTGTTCGGGGTGCCCGAGCCCTTGGCCAGATTCGCGGCCTTCTTCAGCAGCACCGCCGCCGGCGGCGTCTTGGTGATAAAGGTGAAGGTACGGTCCACATAGACCGTGATCACCACTGGGACGGTCAGTCCGGCCATTTCCTTGTTCTGCGTGCGCGCGTTGAACTGCTTGCAGAACTCCATGATGTTGACCTGTGCCTGGCCCAGCGCGGGGCCAACCGGAGGCGCCGGCGTCGCCTTACCGGCTTCAATCTGTAACTTCACCTGGGTCTGTACTTTTTTAACTGGAGGCATTGCGATAACCTTTCTGCCTTAAACTACCTTTTCAACCTTGCCAAACTCGAGTTCTACCGGGGTCGAGCGGCCAAAAATAGTGACCATCACCTTCAAAGTTTCGCGGTCCTCATTCACCTCGTCGACCACGCCATTGAAGTTGGCAAACGGCCCGTCGGTGATGCGGACCGATTCATTCTTCTCAAACTTGATCTTCATCCGCGGCTTGTCTTTGGAAACATCGGTGCGGAAGAGGATCGAACTTACCTCTTGCTCACTCAGCGCAACCGGCTTGTCTCCCGTGCCCAGAAACCCTGTCACCCGCGGCGTGTTCTTCATCACGTGCCAGAGATCGTTGTCCAGATCCATCTCTACCAGCACATAACCAGGCAGAAACACCCGTTCCACCGTGCGCTTTTTCCCGTTGAAGACTTCCGTAACCGGCTCAGTCGGGATCATGACCCGGCCAATCCTGTTCTGCAGACCGAAGGCCTCCACCCGCCCTTCGATCGACTCCTTTACCTTGCGCTCAAAACCGGAGTACGCGTGAATGATGTACCACTTGAAACGCTCGTTGGCCGAGGGCGTGAGCCCTTCTTCAGGATTGCCAGGCGGGATTTCGGGCCCTTGATCTTCCGTCATCGATTTCTCTAATTTCTCTTTCAACATTTACTGAACTCCGCCCAGCCAGTGCAGTAAGGACTGGATCACGCGGCTGAGTACGGCGTCCACGACATAGAAATAGGCAGCAAACGCAAACACCGTCACGATGACCACCGTCGTCGTGGTACGCACTTCTTCCCGCGACGGCGTGGTGACCTTGCGCATTTCGCTGCGCACATCTCTGAGGAAATCCGCGGTCCTCGAGTACAGCCCGGTAAGCTGATTTACCGGCTTGAGGGTGTCCTGTCCTCGTTCCGCCAATTTGTCCGCGGTTTTTGCCTTAGTCACAGCTCTCTCAGGCTGCGGGCTCTGCTTCTCATCGCGAACCACTGTGGTTGACTTCGCCATAACTTTCCTTCTTCCCGAGCCTCAGACTTCGGGGCTTGTTACGCACACTCGCGAACTGGCAGGGGCGGAGGGATTCGAACCCCCAAGTTCGGTTTTGGAGACCGACAGTTTAACCGTTGAGCTTACGCCCCTAAAACAAATGCAAACTTCTCTGCCGACGCCAAAACGAGTAAGTCGTATGACCGCGAGTCGTACCAAGGAGCCAGAGGCAGCAAAAAAATCAGTATTCGGCCCAAAAAAGCTGAACTACTTGGTCTCTTTGTGCGGGGTATGCTTGCGGCAGCGATTGCAGAACTTCGAGAACTCAAGGCGGCCAGTGGTCGTCTTTTTATTCTTCGTCGTCGAGTAATTCCGCTCTTTGCATTCCGGACACTGCAAGGTAATTATTTCACGCATACTTTATCCTAACCGATTCCGGGACGTTTCTCGCCCCTGAAATTTTACTTGGCTGTTACTTGATGACCTCGGTGATGGTGCCGGCGCCTACGGTGCGGCCGCCTTCGCGGATAGCAAAACGCAGACCCTTTTCCATCGCCACCGGGGTATGCAGCTCAATCTCCAGCGACACATTGTCGCCCGGCATCACCATCTCCGTGCCTTCCGGCAGCTTCGCCGTCCCGGTCACGTCCGTGGTGCGGAAGTAAAACTGCGGCCGATAGCCATTGAAGAACGGGGTATGACGGCCGCCCTCTTCCTTGCTCAGGACGTAAATCTCGCCCTTGAACTTGGTGTGCGGCGTGATCGAACCGGGCTTGGCCAACACCATCCCGCGCTCCACGTCTTCCTTGGCAATGCCGCGCAGCAACAAGCCCGCGTTGTCTCCGGCCAGGCCCTCGTCCAGCTGCTTCTTGAACATTTCCACCCCGGTGACCACCGTCTTGCGGGTTTCCCGGAAACCGACAATCTCCGACTCTTCGCCCACCTTCACCTTGCCCCGCTCGATCCTGCCCGTGACCACCGTGCCGCGGCCGGAAATAGAGAAGATATCTTCAATCGGCATCAGGAACGGCTGGTCAATGGCTCGCGCCGGCAACGGCACGTTCTTGTCCACCGCATCCATCAGCTCGTCAATCTTGGCTTCCCACTGCGCCTCGCCGTTCAACCCACCCAACGCCGAGCCGCGAATCACCGGCACATCGTCGCCGGGGAAGTTGTACTTGGACAACAACTCCCGTACTTCCATCTCCACCAGATCGGTCAGCTCCTCGTCTTCCACCGCATCACACTTGTTAAGGAACACTACAATGTAGGGAACTCCTACTTGACGGGCCAGCAGAACGTGCTCCTTGGTTTGGGGCATCGGACCGTCGGTCGCCGCCACCACCAGAATCGCTCCGTCCATCTGCGCCGCGCCGGTAATCATGTTCTTGATGTAGTCGGCGTGACCAGGACAGTCCACGTGGGCGTAGTGACGGTTCGCCGTCTCGTACTCCACGTGCGCGGTGGCAATGGTAATGCCCCGCTCCCGCTCCTCAGGCGCGTTGTCAATCGAATCAAACGAACGAAACTGTATCTTCGGATTGTGCTTCGACAACACCTTGGTGATCGCCGCCGTCAAGGTCGTCTTGCCGTGATCAATGTGTCCAATCGTTCCTACGTTCACATGCGGCTTGGACCGGTCAAACTTCTCCTTCGCCATCTCGTCCCTCTCTCAATTCCAATCATTCGCTTAAACTTTCGTGGTGGCCCACTCTAGAACCCACCCGTCTTAGGCGTCGCAGGGAAAGCCGCCTATCCGCCGCTCCCACACCGTAAGCCCGCTGAAACGCCGATCCAACACATCGTAAGCCGTCGCGTTGGCGGCCAGAAACACGTCCATTGCCGCCGAAGAACACCATTGGTCCAGGGTGAAGAACCGGCCCGCGTTGCCCACACTGCCCAGCAGTTCTACGCCCAGGAATTCCGGGGAGCGGCGGAACAGGTGTGCCCATTCCCCATCCGGTCCGTAAGCCGCCACAAACTCCACCTCGCACTCCGGCTTGACCTGGTACTCCCACACCACGATATAGGTGCTTTCGAGCGCCACGGGCAACGCCATCTCAGTAGTAGGCATACACCTTTAAAAACCTGCCTCGCAGCTCCTGCGGAACCTGCTCCACTAACGACAGGTAGAGCTCCCGCGCCTGGCCCCGGTCGGAATCGCACAGCGCCCGGTAAGCCTCGGCCGTGGACACACCCAGCAGTCCACGCTGCAGCAGGCCCTCAAAATCCCGCACTCGCAGCCTGGCCCGCCGCACCCGTTTGAGAAATCCGGCTACATTGCCGGAAGCAAACAAGGGTTCGAGCGACGCCTTGACTGCGGCGAAATGCGTCTCGTCCTCAATCGGTAAGACTGTTTGCACAAACATTTCGGAGGCTCTCACGCACAAAAACTTTGGAGCGGGAGACGGGAATCGAACCCGCGACCAACAGCTTGGAAGGCTGTGACTCTACCACTGAGTTACTCCCGCGACTTCCGCGTCTCCACTACAAACTCCGGAGCTGATGCGTAAAGGCCCAGATCCCTCAGGGGCTAAAGCCCGGAGTATTTCGACCAATTGCGGCACGACTAAAGTCGTGCCCTGATACAAAACCCATCCGGCGGCGGGATGCGCACCCGCTCGTTCCGAAACAACACCCACCACAAACTCTGGAGCTGATGACCGGGATTGAACCGGTGACCTCTCCCTTACCAAGGGAGTGCTCTACCGACTGAGCTACATCAGCCCTAAAAATTCACTGCGGCCATGCTATCGCGAAGCGAACCCGGTGAGCACGATCCGCAATGCGAAAAAGCCCAGCAACAGCAATACCACCGAGCGCACCTTGCCCGGATCGATAGTTTTTACCGCTAAACCGCAAAGCACGACCAGCAGGGCCAGCGACATCCACATACGCCCCGGCGACCGCGGTCCTAAATCCATACTTCCAATCCCATGGTGCACAGGGGAGGATTCGAACCTCCGTAGCTCCAAGGAGCGGCAGATTTACAGTCTGCTGCCATTAACCGCTCGGCCACCTGTGCACAACCCAAAAATCCGCGGAGCGACCATCCACACCACCCCATTCCGCAGACGCTTTCCCGCGCCGACAAGCTCAAAGGAAACCAGGACGTCAGTGTGGAATGATTGCGGCGGGATACTCCGGGCCGAAAACTCTGGAGCTGGCGAAGGGACTTGAACCCCCGACCGTCTGATTACAAATCAGATGCTCTACCAGCTGAGCTACGCCAGCCCGAACAGCCGTGCTCCCTGCCCAAATCGACAGGATCACAATTGCCAAGATTACCACAGAATCCGGCCCAATGTGGAACCGCTTGGCTCTGACCCGGGTGCTATCATTCCTCGACTGATGAGGGTGGTAAACCGGACATCGCATGCCCAGGCGCACCAAGGCGACCATCATCATTGTTTTGCTGGTTCTCCTGCTGCTGGCGCTGGCGGCTTATCTGCGCCGCAAGGCCCCGCCTGAAGCCGCGCGGCTGCTTCCGGAATCCGACTGCATTCTCTATTTCAATCTCCGGCCGCTGCGCTCCTACACCCACTTCGACCGAACTCAAGTGCCGCATGACCGGCAATATCAAGCCTTTATCGACGCCACCGGCTTCGAGTTCGAACGCGACCTGGACGAGGTGGCTTTCGGGCTGCACCGCATGCCTAATCCCTTGGGCCCCAATGGCGCGGTAGCGTTCTCGGAGGTGTTTCTGGGTCATATCGATGGCAAACGCCTGGCCCGGTATCTGAGCTCCATTGCCGCCCAGACGGAGGAGTATGCCGGACACACTATTTACGACATCCCGAGCGAGGGCCGTACCGTTCGCGTTGCCCTGCTCGGCTATGACATGGTAGCTGCCTCCAACACGCCCACGCCGGAGCAGATTCATTCCATGCTCGACCGTTATCGCACGTCGGCGCTGCCTTTTTCCGGATCTTCCCTGCTTACAGATCACTACCCCGAGGTCCCTCTGCTCTCGGTCGCATGGGGCATCGGAAAGGTCACCGTGCCGCTCAAGAGCGACGGCATCCGCATCCTGGGTTTCCATTTTCCGGTGGCTCTCGACACTACTTTTATCGGCTCGCTGCGCTGGGCGGGAGCGCTGCGGCTACGGATTGAAGAGATCGCCCCTACGGAGATGGCGGCTACGGTCTCCTCCGATGCATTGAGCACTATGGTCGCCATCGGCCGGGCGGCGGAAAACAACCTGCCCTCGGCTATGACCAACGCTGATATACGCGACTTGCTCAATTCGACCGATATCGAACACAAGAAAGACCGCGCGGTGGTTACGGCGACGCTGCCGGTAGCCCTGCTGCAGAAGATGGTCACGGCGCCGAACTCCCTGCGCTCCTTGCCAAGGCCAGGGCCGGGGCAATAGGGTAGGTCATGGTTCTTGATTAAGCAGGGCTTTCAATAGCGGGTGCTTGGAACGCGCAAAGGGGTTGGCGATCGTAACCCCCTGCCAGATAAATCCATCCTGCATGTCTTCAGACAGCAACAAGTGACAATCCGCCTGTGCAGCGGCACTCAAAATGACGGCATCCCAGATACCGAGTTGATGACTCACCGCCAAGTCGGCGGCCGCCAACATGGTTCCAATCGAGGTTTCGAAGAGCGAAAAAGCGCCGCGCCAACTAAGTATTGCAGCGCGAGCGCTAGCCGGTGAGCGACCTGCCTTGCGGACCAGAACCTGAAAAAGTTCGCCCAGCGTTTGTACAGGCAGGACAACTGAGGCTTGCGGCAATCTGTCCACTAATTCGAGCGCCGCGCTTTTCATGGAAGGTCCGTTCACTCCTTCGGCGTACGCGAGCACATTGGTGTCCAACGCGACTCTCATTGCGCATCCTCGTACAGTTCGTCCCGAGTCCAGCGACCGGCTTTCACGACGGACTGCCGGCGCAATCGGGTCAGCAGAGTCTCTCGTGCGCTGACCTCAACTTTCTGGTTTTCGTCAACCGGGGAGATCCTGGCCACGGGTTTCCCGTGACTTGTCACCACATAACTACACCCCCGTCGAACACTCTGCAGCAGTTGGGAGAATTTCCGATTGGCATCCGCAGCCGAAACCGCCTTTTCCATTTCACGCCTCGCCGGAGTTAGATGTAGTGATATTCACTACTATACCTCGGAGCATGTTCCGCGGAAATCCGCCTTAAGCTGAAAAGAGCTTGCTGGGAGAAGAAGCTTACAGCCGCAGCAATCGCCCAAGTATCAGCCGGAAGTAGCCTTCGGCATCGACGCTCCGCAATACCAGCGCGTTGGCCGCCTTCCCACTCACACCCCACCAATCAACGACGCTGGCCCCTAGAGTCAGCGGGCTAAAGCATTCGATATCCACCCGTACCTTGCGACCCGCGAACAATTCCGGCGCCAATAGATACGCGGTCACGGTGGCGTCGTGGAGCGGACCGCCGGCCCATCCGTACTTGGCGCGATCAAAGCGCTTGTTCCACTCGAGCAGTTGGTAGAAGGCCGTTCCCACCGCTGTTCCTGCGACGCGCAGGGTTTCCAGTCGCTCGTCGGTGAGCAGCGCCTGGTGGGTGCAATCCAGCGGGATCATGGTAATTGCCGCCCCGCTCAAGAAAACCCGCGCAGCAGCTTCCGGGTCGACATAGAAGTTGAACTCCGCCGCCGCGGTAATATTGCCCCCTTCGGACAGGGAGCCGCCCATCAGCACTATGCCGGCCAGATGGTTCGCCAATCGTGGCTCTCGCGCCATCGCCAGCGCTACGTTGGTTAACGGTGCCAGGCAGCAAAGGGTCACCGCCTTCGGCGGCCGCGACATGACCAGTTCAACGATGGCATCGGGAGCAAATCCGGCCTGCAGCGGTGTTTCCGGATCGGGCAGGTCATAGCCGTCGAAACCTGTGCGCCCATGCACGTGTTCCGCCGTAACCAGTGGCCGCACCAGAGGCGCGGCGGCCCCGGCATAGACGGCGATGTCGCATCGCCTGGCCAGCTCCAGCGCTTTGCGCGCGTTCTTCGCGGTCAGCTCAACCGAAACATTCCCGGCCACGGTGGTGATTGCCAGAACCTCGAGATCCTCGGGTGATGCGATGGCGGCCAGGAACGCCACCGCGTCATCCGGGGACGGGTCGGTATCGAAGACCACCTCTCGCCTCACCGCAGAGCCCGCAATAGGGCCTTTTTCCAGCCTGGGATATTCATTTCCCAGATAACTCTATGCCTTCGTCCCTGCTCCAACACTTCGCTCCAGGCGGCGCGGTTCCTGGCATCCTCGGCGACCCCCAACCTGTCGATTACGCTCATCCCTCGGGTGATCCCGCTGTCCACCTGTACATCCACGTAGTGCTCCGAGGAAACCGACGCCAGGGCGGGATCCAGCAGAATGGCCATCGCGGTGGGATCGGGAAGGGCGATACCCTCTTCTCCTGTTTGGGTGCGATAAGCCTTTGCGGCACTTCGTTCGATCGGATGGCGAATTCCGCAAACTTAGTCTGCAAGGCCAGGATATCTTCGATCTCCCGGCCGTTCACCACCGCTGCTCCGCGGGAAAGCTGCCAACCAACCAGTTCAATCGGCAGTTGCGAACGCAGAACAACCTGCGCCGCCTCCGGGTCTACCCAGAAGTTATATTCCGCGGCCGGAGTTACATTACCCTCGCAACACGGCGCGCCACCCATCACCACACACCGACTTACGTTCGCCGCCAATTGGGGCCATTGGCGAAGAGCCAGCGCCAGGTTGGTAAGCGGCCCAAGGGTGATCACTTCAATTCCCGGATTAGCCCGGAGGATGCGCACCATCGCATCCACGGCAAAACCGCCTTCGGCAGCGCGCGCGGCGGGTTGATAGCCGTAATCTCCAAGCCCATCCCGCCCATGAAACCAAACCGCATCCTCCAGCGGGCGCACCAACGGCGCGGCTACCCCAGCGAATACCGGAACTGCAGACCCACAAAGCTCGGCAGTAAACAGGGCGTTGCGCGTGCCCTGCTCGACGGAGACATTGCCGGCGACCGTGGTAATGGCCAGCACGCTCACATCCGGCGAACGCAGCGCCATCATCAGCGCTACCGCGTCGTCCGATGCAGTGTCGGTGTCGATTAGGATCTTTCTGGAATTAAATGGATTGTTCTTGACGATGCGAACCTCCAGAGCTGTGAGAACCGAATTTGAAGTGCGCCAACGCCAGCAAGTTCCACCGGGAAATCCGGGGCAGCGCAGCCGCCGCCGGTAACCGATGGTTTTAGGATATTGGAGTTATCATCATGAAATAGTTTGTGCGCCATTCTCAACGGAATCGAGAGAAAACTTATGGCTACGATCGCCACCGCAGAACCGAAAACTGATACCCCGCAGTCGTTAGAGACCGTTCCCAACTGGATTGGCGGCAAGGCCGTTGGCGGTCTGGCGAAATCGTTCGCCGAGGTTTTCAATCCCGCTACCGGCGAAGTGAAGCGCCGCGTCCCGCTGGACGGGACCGCCGAGCTGGAGCAGGCTGTAGCCGCGGCCACGGCCGCGTTCCCTGAATGGTCCAACCTACCTCCGCTGCGCCGCGCCCGGGTGTTGTTCCGCTTCCGCGATCTGCTGGAGAAAAATGCTGACCGGCTCGCCGCTGTCATCACGTCAGAGCATGGCAAGGTTCTGGACGATGCCAAGGGAGAAGTCATGCGCGGCCTCGAGGTGGTGGAATTTGCGACCGGCATCCCGCATCTGCTCAAAGGCGAGTTCACCGAGCAGGTCGGCACAGGCATCGACAGTTGGTCTTTCCGCCAACCGCTGGGTGTGGTCGCCGGCATCACGCCGTTCAACTTCCCCGCCATGGTCCCGCTGTGGATGCTGCCCATCGCCATCGCCTGCGGGAACTGCTTCATTCTCAAGCCCAGCGAGCGCGACCCCTCGGCATCCATCGTGCTGGCCGAACTGCTTAAGGAAGCCGGATTGCCGGATGGGGTATTGAACGTCGTGCACGGCGACAAGCGCGTGGTCGACGCGATTCTTGACCATCCTGGTATTCAGGCGGTCAGTTTTGTCGGCTCCACGCCGATCGCGGAGTATGTCTATCGCCGGGGTACGCAATCCGGCAAGCGGGTGCAGGCCCTGGGTGGGGCGAAAAACCACATGATCGTCATGCCCGATGCCGACATGGACCAGGCCGCCGACGCGCTCACCGGCGCCGCCTACGGTTCCGCCGGCGAGCGCTGCATGGCCATATCCGTGGCCATCGCCGTCGGAGAGGGTACCGCCGAGGCTCTGCTCTCGCGCATGAAAGAGCGCATCGCCCACCTCAAGGTGGCCGACGGCGCCGCGCCCGGCGCGGAGATGGGTCCGCTGGTTACCGGTGTCCATCGCGACAAGGTCGCCGGTTACATCGAGCTGGGCGTCAAGGAAGGTGCGGAGCTCTTCGTTGATCCCCACAGCAAGGAAACTTTGCCGCAAGGCAACGGCTTCTTCGTCGCGCCCTGTCTGTTTGACCACGTCACTGCCGACATGCGTATCTACCGTGAGGAGATTTTTGGCCCGGTGCTCTCCGTGCTGCGCGTTCCCAGCTTTCAGCAGGCGCTCGAGTTGGTGAACAACCACGAATTTGGCAACGGCACCTGCATCTTCACCCGCGACGGTGATACCGCGCGCGCGTTCGCTAACCAGGTAAAAGTCGGCATGGTTGGCATTAACGTTCCCATCCCAGTGCCTATGGCGTTTCACAGCTTTGGCGGCTGGAAGCGCTCGCTGTTCGGCGATCACAACGTACACGGGATGGAGGGCGTCCGCTTCTACACCCACGTCAAGACCGTCACCGGCCGCTGGCCCACCGGTATCCGCGCCGGCGTGAGCACCGCCATGCCGACGCATGGATGAGTCCATCAGTGATATTTGTCTGCTGGTCCAAGACCTCGACCGGGCCATTGAGTTTTATCGCGACCGGGTAGGTTTCAAGCTGCGCCGTCTGGCTCCGGGTTTCGCTGACTTCTTTACCGCCGGCGTCACCCTGGCCCTGTGGCAGGTGGACCATATGCAGACCAACCTGCATCTGCCGCCGGGACCTCGCTCAGGCGGCTGGCGAACCATGGCGGCTGTTCAGGTGGAGAGCAGCGAGCGGGTCCAGGCCATGCATCGAGAGCTCTCTGCCCGGGGTGTACCGTTTTTAGTGGACCCGCAAGCTTATCCGTGGAACGCCTTTGCCTGTTATTTCACCGATCCGGAAGACAACCTGTGGGAGATCTATACCTGGCAGGAAGGCGGCCATGCGAATCTGATCTACAGTGGTGAACAGGGCCCTCGGTAGCTGATGACCGTCCCCGTCCTGGATTTCCTGCACGCAGCACAGGAAAAGGCCGCGCGTGCGCCTTTCTGTAAGGAAAGGCGCATGAAGTCCGGCAACGCCATTAAGCTCTACAGGAAATCCGGGGTCCGATGAGCATCCTGCATTTCGATCATGCATTTCGATGATGGAGCGACGCGGAATGGAACCTACTCAAGTGACTCTTCCCCACTCTGGCGCCATCGAAGGCTATGCCATCGAGCCCATTCCCGATGAGCTCAAGACAGTACGTTGGCCGGACCTCTTCCTGCTGGTCAGCAATTTTCTTATTAATCCCTCGACCATCCTGATCGGCGGTCTGGCTGTCGCCTCCGGTCTTTCGTTCTGGGCCACGATTCTGAGCAGCACGCTGGGCATCGTATTTGCGTTTGCGGCTTACATCGTCATGGCCACGGTTGGGGTGGACTACGGCATCACCGGACAGGTGGCGTGCCGCATGGTGTTCGGCATCCGGGGCGCGAAGTGGCTGCCTTCGGTGATGCGCACCATTGCCTCCGCCTACTGGTTCGCCATGCAGACCATTGTCGGGGCCACGGTGATTGTGGCGATTCGTCACCAGTGGACCGGCGGCAATTACTCTGTGGTCCGCACGGGCATGGTTCTGGCCGGCCTGCAGGTGTTCTTCGCCCTGATTGGTTATAACTGGCTGAAGCTGATCTCGCGTTTCGGGCTGCCGGTCAAAGTTGCGGGCATCCTGTATCTATTCTGGGTGCTGGTCCACACCCCGGGAGCGAGTTACCGGCCGCCGGCTGCGCTCCATTTCATAGCCATCCGGGCGGGGGCTACCTGCTCGCCGCGGTGTGGCTGAACAGCCTGACCGGGGCCTGGCTCACCATGATCACCGACGCCGCGGATTTTTGCCGCTACACCCGCAGCCGCGCCGACATGTGGTGGGGCACGATGCTGGCCGGGGTGCTGGCCACCGGGTTCTCGGTTTCGCTCGGCGCCTATGGGGCAGCGGCCTCGCTGGGGCGGCAACCCAATCCGTTTTCGCTCGCCGCCACCGTACACCCGCAGTGGCTTACGCTGCTGGTTCTGCTCATCGTCATCGCGCTCGACGAGATCACCATCAACGTTATGAACCTTTATACCGGGGGTCTTTCGCTCTCCAACCTCTGGGAGGGCCCGGGGCGGTTTTGGAACACGCTGTTTGTGGGCGTCGTCAGCACTGTTCTTTCCGCCTTCCCGGTGCTGCTCGATCGGCTGGTTCCGCTGACCACGGCGCTGGGCAATTTGTTCGCTCCGCTGGCGGGCGTGTTGCTCTTTCACTACCTGTTTGTGGCACGTATGCACATCGACGTCCCGGCGCTGTTCGACCCCAAAGGTATTTACCACTACTGGCATGGCGTGAATGTTACCGCCGTTCTCTGGTGCTTCCTGGGCGGCGGCGTTTATTACCTGCTGCCGATTGCCGCCCTTCCCGCGGTCATCGTGCCCCTGATCACCGGCGTTGGGTATTTGCTCACGTTTCGTCTGCAGGAGCGTCTTCAGCCTGACGTCGAAGACGAGCAAGAGTATGAGTTGCAGGCGTCGTCGGGGGAATAGAGATGTTGGGCCCCAGGGGCTAAAGCCCAGATTTTCATTGAGCGTTCATGGCCCGACTAAAGTCGTGCCCTGATACAAAGCGAGTTTTCCGCAACCTGTAAAGCCCGTACAGCACAGCCCTAGCATTGCCAGCGCTAAAGCGCATGATCAAGTCGAGACTGTTTCTCGGAGCGCTGAAGCGCTCCTTCCCCCGCATAAATGCGGGGGCTCCCACCACGAATCCTGAAGTTTGCACAGTTCTCACGCACACTCTAAAGCCCTCATATTTCGCGAATTTACGGCACGACTAAAGTCGTGTCCTGATACAAGACATGTCCTCCGCTGAACGATAAGAACCGGGTTTCCGCAGCATCGCTAGCCATCTTACGGCAGCCGGGCGTACAGCTCGCAGATCAGGTCGTAGTAGCCTTCGGAGTTTCCGTCTCGAATGTAGGTGACATTGCGCGGGCGATCGGTAATACGCCACCAATCGGCCACGGAGGCGCCGGTGGTCAGCCCGTCGCCACATTGCACGCTGACATTGATCGTCCTGCCGGAAAACAATTCCGGCCGCAACATGTAGGCGGGCACGCACGGCCCATGCAAAGGCGCGCCTTCCCAGCCATATTTCTTCAGATCGAAGGCCTCGGAGAAAGTCAGCAGATCGGCGATCGCGATGGCGCACCCGGTGCCTACGGCGCGGATGCGGTTGAGCCGCTCCTGAGTGCTGAGCATCTTGTGGGTCACGTCGAGCGGGAGCATGGTGATGGGCACGCCGCACTTGAGCACGATGTCCGCCGCCTCGGGGTCGACATAGATGTTGAACTCCGCCGCAGGGGTGATGTTTCCGCATTCGAAATACGCGCCCGCCATCATCACAATGCCACCGATCCGGGACGCAATGTCAGGCGCCTGGACCAGGGCCAGCGCCAGATTGGTCATGGGGGGAAGGGAAACAATGTGCACTTCCCCCGGCTGCGCGGCGCGCAGCGTCTCCACCATGAAATCCACCCCATGTTGCTTCTGCGGCTTCGCGGTGGGCGGGGGCAGGTCGTGTCCATCGAGGCCGGTGGGGCCGTGGACGTGGTCGGCAATCACCAGCTTTTTCAGGATAGGGCGCGGACATCCGGGAAAGACTGGGATATCTGCCCGGCCCGCGAGCTCCAGAATCTTGAGCGTATTGATGACGGTATGATCGAGTCCAATATTGCCTGCGGTGGCCACGAAACCGAGAATCTCAAACGACTCCGGCGCGGCCAGCATCATCATGATGGCCGCCGCCTCATCCTGACCAGGATCGGTGGTAACAATAACCTTGGTTGGCTTCAAAGAACCCTCGGGTTTGCTCTCTTCAGCCATCATAGACAAGCTGTCTGCCGGCGGCTGGTATCCGAAGAAACGGCATTCGCACTAAACTGAAAGGGCTCGTGAGCCTGGAGGATTTACCCCATGAAATTGACGTACTTGTCCCCTGCCTGCATAACGGCGATCGCGCTTTCCATGCTGGCTGTACTCCCTGCTGCCGCGCAGAAGACGTTGACCGGTGATGCCGCCTTTACCGACTACTCTAAGGAACAACCCGGCGTTCGCCGCAAGGTCACCGTGGCCGACCTTCCCCAGCCCTATGCCACGCCCTCAGCCAACAACGCAGCCGCCGTCGTGCCCCGCCCCGACGGAGTGTGGCCGCAGACCCTGCCCGGATTCAAGGTGGAACAATTTGCCACGGGTTTAGACAACCCGCGGCTGATGCGCATGGCGCCCAATGGCGACATCTTCCTGGCCGAGAGCTCACCGGGAAACGTCATCGTGATTCGCGGTATCGGCGCGGACGGGAAAGCCGGCCAGATGGAAACCTTCGCCACCGACCAGAAGGGGGTGTTCGGTATCAACTTTTATCCCAGCGGCCCCAATCCGCAATGGGTGTACGTCGGCAATACCGCATCTGTGGTTCGTTTTCCTTATCAGAATGGCGACATGAAGGCCCGCGGCCCGGGACAAACCTTGACCGAACTGCCCGGCGCCGGCGGCCACCGGACTCGGGACATCGTTTTTACTCCGGACGGCAAGCACATGCTGGTTTCGGTTGGATCGCATTCCAATGTCGACGATCCCGACACCACTCCAGCTGAGTTTCACCGCGCCGATGTGCTGGAGTTCACGCCTGAGGGCAAATTCGAGAAGATCTATGCCTATGGCATCCGCAATTGCGTGGGAGAAACCATCCAGCCCGCCACCGGCGAGCTTTGGTGCTCGGTCAACGAGCGGGACGGTCTGGGCAACAACCTGGTACCCGACTACGTCACCCACGTGCAGGAGGGCGGCTTCTACGGCTGGCCATGGTTCTATATGGGGGGCCATCAGGACCCGCGGCTGATGGGCAAGCATCCCGAGTTGCAGGCCAAGGTCATCACCCCCGACGTCCCGGTCAATCCGCACATGGCTTCGCTCGAGATGCTTTTTTATGAAGCCTCAATGTTCCCGGCCCAATATCATGGCTGGGCCTTTGCCGCGGAGCACGGTTCCTGGAACCGGGATCCGCGCGGCGGCTACGAGGTGATCACCATACCCACGGTAAAAGGCAAAGCTACGGGAGAATATGAGGACTTCCTTACCGGTTTTGTTCTGCCCGACGGCAAAGTATGGGGCCGGCCGGTGGGCGTCGTGGTCGCGAAAGATGGATCGTTGCTGGTCTCCGACGACGGTTCGAACTCCATCTGGCGCGTGACCTATACCGGCGGAAAGGGAGGGGCCGGCGGCCAATAGGCCCGATCCGAGCAACCAAGCCCGGGTGCCCCAGCGTCCGTTCGCAAGTGGAGATACTGTGACTGTTACTGTTTCTTGAAGGCGAGCGGATGCGAACCTCGGAGTGGATCCAGATAGGCTTTGCGATTATCCTGGCCGCGGCGGCCTGGATCCAGGCGCTTTCCGCTCACCCCTTGCCCGCGCGCCGGCGATGGAACATCACGCTGCTGGCTCTGGTACCGTTGATGGCCGTGGAGCTGGCTCGTGCGACGGCCTCGTTCCTTCCGCCCTTCTATGTTTCCATCCTTCGCGACTTTCTCACCGTGGCTCTCTTCCTGGTGCCTTACTGGCAGACCGGCCAATTCTTTCAGGGTCCGAACCACCGCATCGAGCAGCGCCTGTTGGCCTTCGACCGCTGGTTGATGCCAAAGGCAGCAGCCACCTCGGGCACTGCGCGCACCGGCCTGGGGCTGGCTTTGGAAGTTGCCTATCTGTTCTGCTATCCGCTGGTGCCGCTGGGCCTGCTGGCGATGTACGTGGCCGGCCAACGGGAGCACGTCGCCAGCTTTTGGCTGGTGGTCCTGATCGCGACCTATCTCTGTTACGCATTTACCCCGTTTGTCCCCGCGTACCCGCCGCGCGACCTGGCCGGCAGCCAACCCCCTGCGGCGCAGGTGGGGAAGGCGAGGATCTTCAACCGCTGGATTCTCAAGCATGGCAGCATCCATGCCATCTCCTTCCCCAGCGCGCACGTGGCTTCGAGCTTCGCCGTCGCGTTGGTGCTGCTGCGGTTTACGCCCGTCTTCGGCTTGATTTTTCTGTTTATTGCGGTCTGGATTTCGCTCGGCGCCGTGGTGGGCCGCTATCACTACGCACTGGACGTGCTGATGGGCGCAGCGACTGCATTGGCCGTTTTCCTGGCTTGCTACGATTACCTCATTTAACGCCGAAGATCTTCATCGCCGCGCCGGCCACCATCTTCTGCGCCAAGCCTTTCGGTTTGCCATCGGCCGGGGGCAGGAAGACCGCGGTCAGCACCTGGATGCCCGCGGGCAACTGCGCCGGCCCACCTGGCGTGGCAGGAGGGAAAAAGCGCGTCAGGGCTTCGCGCGGCTGGTTGCGCATCAGGTCGAGCATGGCCACCCGGTGAACGCACGAGACGGTGCAGAACGGCGCACAGCGCTTGACGGTTGAATATTCGCGGTCCAGGTCGGCCTGAGAGTACTTTTCCAGCGGAATCGCGGGATATCCCCGTTGCTGCGAGCAGTAATGCACCAGGCCCTGTTCGCACACATAGAGGTAGCGGCTGCCGGCGCGGCATTGCCAGTCGTTGGGCTGGCCCAGCACCAGATTCTTGTGAAACAGGTTGTCGTAGGCGAAGGTGAACAACGCTGGTTTCCGTTCGCTTAGGATCTGGTCGTAGACCGCGCGTTCGTTCTCCTGCAACGGATCCAGCTGGCCGTCATGGTCGTGGATGATGCCCACCGAGGTATCAAATCCCAGCTCCAGGGCCCGGCGAGTGATGGTCAGGGCATCTTCCGGATGAGCCATGCCGCCACCCAGCACGGAATTGATGTTGACGTCGAAGAGCGCGTATTGCGCGAGCCACTGGAGCTTGCGGTCGAGCACCTTCAGGCTCTTCTTCGAAACCTCATCCGGCATGACGTTGTCGATCGAGATCTGCAGATGCTCGAGCCCGGCGCGGTTCAGCCGCTCGATCCGTTCCGGTGTCAGCAGGTAGCCATTGGTGATAATGGTGGCGATGGCGCCGTGACTGCGGATGGCGCGAATGATCTCGTCCAGCTCCGGGTGGAGCAACGGCTCGCCGCCGCTGATGGTGATGATGCCCGTGCCTAGCTTAGCCAGCATTTCGATCCGGCGCAGCATCTCGGTGGTAGGCACGGGATCGGAAACTTTGTCGTACTCATTGCAGTAGGCGCAGGAAAGATTGCAGCGCCGCATGGGAATGATATGGGCGAGGATGGGATGGTGCTTGGACTTGATCGCCCGGGCTACCATCCGCGTCTGGCGAATGCGGCGCTGGTAGGAGCGGAACTTGCGCACGACTGGGGTCAATGTCATTGGGATCGGCACCCTATTGGGTTCAGTTTACTCTGCGCGGTACGAACTCTGGTTGAGAAGCCGGGATAAGGAAATTTTGGGGCAATATCCCCGATTTCTTTGGACCTTGAGGGTTCCGCGAACCTCATGCGCCTTCCTTAAGGTCCGCCAGGTGCGGGCTTCGGCGGTTGAAAAGCTCCGAGCGGCATGGGTAAGATAAGCACCCTCGGGGTCCTTCGACTGCGCGCGTCAAGCCCTGTGTCAAGCGATATATGTGTGAGGCGCTCCGCTCAGAGTCTGTGACTTTATTGGTTGCACAAAAAAACCGACGCTGAAAACAAAAAGGTTAGGTGCCTCCAAACAGCGAAAAAATCAATAAAGTCACAGACTCTCAGGATGACGTCTTTGTGGTGAGTGGAGATGCAAAATTTGTCTTGAGTGATATGCAAATTTTGTGGTGAGTGGAGATGCAAGGTTTGTCGTGAGTGGAGATGCAAAAAAACAGAAAAGATCTGGAGGCAAAATGAAGAGTCTCTCGCTCCGCCGAGTCGCATTGGCGGTCCTGCTGTTTACGGTGGTAGCCGTTGTGCGTTCCGAGAACAGCGCCACCCAGACGCAACGCTTTCCGCAATTCGAGAATGAAGACGCGCGGGTGTGGAAGTCGGTGGTGATGCCCAACGCGCCGCTCAGCATGCACCGGCACGATCATCCTCGCGTCATCATCGCCTTGAGCGGGGGAACGATGAAGATTGTGGACCAGGACGGCAAGTCGGAGGAGCACGTGTGGGAGACAGGAAAGGCCTACTGGCTGCCCGCAAACCCTCCCAACACCACGCATGCCGACGTCAACGCCGGGGACAAGCCGATTGAGGTGATGGTGGTGGAGCTGGAAAAAGAAAAGTAGTCAGCGATAGGCGGCGGCCTGGATGCTGTAAAGCTCCGCATACTGGCCGTTCTTGGCCATCAGCTTCTCGTGCGTGCCCACCTCCACCAGCCGGGCCCCGTCGAGCACCACGATCAGATCGGCCATGCGCACGGTCGAGAAGCGGTGGGAGACCAGAATTGTGATCCGGCCGCTGGTGTCGGTGCCTCGCGCGGCTGCGGCATAGCGCTCAAACAGGGCGTGTTCTGTCTCCGCATCGAGCGCCGCCGTCGGCTCATCCAGGATCAGTAACAATGGCTGATCGCGCATGAAGCCGCGGGCCAACGCCAGCTTCTGCCACTGGCCAAACGATAGCTCCACTCCGCTCGGCCAGGTCGGACCAAGCTGGGTGTCCAGCCCCGACGCCAGCCGGGCCACCACATCGCCCGCGCCGGCCCGGTTGACCGCCGCGGCCACTGCCGGCTCGTCGTCCATGCGCGGTACATCGCCTAACCCCACGGTGTGGCCGGCGCGAAATTCGAAGCGGAAAAAATCCTGGAACGCGCCCGCCAGGCGCGCTCGCCACTCCGCGGCAGGCAGCCGGGCCAGGGGCACATCGTCGACCAGGATCGAACCTGAGGACGGCTCGTACATCTTGGCCAGCAGCTTGACCAGCGTGGTCTTGCCGGCGCCGTTTTCGCCCACGATGGCCACCACCGCGCCGGCCGGCAACAACACCGACACATCCTCGAGCACCACCCGGGACGTTCCCGGATAGGCGAAGGAAACGTGTTCCAACTGCACTCCACGATGCAACACTTGGGGGACGGGCAGATCGCCCAAGGCGGCCACCGACGCGGCATAGTCTTCGAGCCAGGCCAGCCGCCGTGAGCCGTCCATCCAGAACCCGCGCAGGAATCCAATCTCGCCCACGGTGGCGCCAATGTATCCCGAGAGCCGCGCTCCCGCCGCCAGCACCAGCAGCACCGAACTGGCGGACGCTCGCAGATACGAGGAGACGAAGACCACCGCGCCCACATAGCCCAGGCCGAAGATAGCCCACCCCGTCGCGAGCCACCAAGCCGAGCTCCAGCGCGCTTCCGCCAGCGGCGCGTAACCGCGCTCCCACGCCGCCCGGCGGTCGGTGACCAGGCGCTCGCCGATGCCGGTGACCCGCACTTCCTTACCTGGCGCCGCGGTGGTGGCGATGGTGAACAGGTGGCGGGCCAGCCGATTGCTGGGGGCCCCGCGCTCCTGGGCAGCTCTCTCGACTGCAGGCCGCCACCCAGAGGTCAGCACGGTGGGGATGGCGAACACGGCCAGCAGCAAGAGCGCTGGATGAATCGACGCCAGCAGGGCCATGGTCACGCCCAGCCGTAGAATCCACCCCAGGGTCGAAAACAACGACATGTACATGTGGTCCAGCACAAACACCTGGTTGCGCAGCATGGACAAGCGATCGAGGTACTCCGGGCGCTCCTGGTGGGCCACCGTCGCCACCGTGGCCTGCAGCCGGGCGACATGAGACTCGAGCGCGATGGTCACCTTGTCGCGGAAGCGGCGCTGCACCCGGGTGCTGACTGTGCGCAGAAACCAAGTCGCGGCGGTCGACACGCCAAGGCCAACGGCCGCGACTTCAATCCAGAGCGGCCGATGTTGAAGAACACCTTTGCCCAACAGCCACAGCCACAACGCCAGCAGTGCATCGGGCAGCGCGGCTAATTGCGAGAGCACGAACGAGACCAGCATGAGCCGGGGCTCATGACGATACCCAAGCTTGCACAGCCGCCACATCGACGACAGTGCCGGCGGCAAGGGTTCGAGCCCGCGATCTTGCTTAGGTGAGGGCATCATAGGTTGCGCCCTCCTCTTCCGGAAGATGGAAGCGCTGGGCCTGCAAATCGAACATGGTCCGGTAGCGGCCGCCCAGCGCCATCAGCTCGTCATGGGTGCCCAGCTCGATCACCCGGCCATGCTCCAGCACGCAAATACGATCGGCATGGCGGACGGTAGAGAAGCGATGGGAGATCAGGATGGTGGTGCAATGGCGGGTGGCGGCCAGCAGGCGATCGAAAATCTCCGCTTCCCCGCGCACGTCGAGTTGCGCCGTGGGCTCGTCGAGCAGCACCACGCCGGCGCCGAGCGAGACCGCTGCCAGCGCCCGGGCGAGGGCAATGCGCTGCCATTGGCCGCCCGACAGGTCGGTACCGCCCTCGTAACCGCGGGCCAGTATGGTCTCGAGCGAGGCCAGGTTGGCGGCGCCCGCCGACTCGAGCGCGGCACGCACCACATCGTCGGGTGCTCCCGCCGGGGCCACATTGTCGCGCAGCGGCAGCTCCAGACGGATGAAGTCCTGAAACACAGCTGTGAGCCGCGAGCGCCAGGAGGCGAGATCAAACTCCCGCAGGTCGGTGCCGTCGATGGTGATCGCCCCCGACTGCGGATCGTACAAGCGGCACAGCAGCTTTGCGATGGTGGTCTTGCCGGCGCCGTTCTGGCCCACAATGGCCAGTGAGGATCCGGCGGGGATGGTGAGATCGAAGTGCTCCAATACCGGCCTTGGCACCGGTGCGGGGGTGGTCCCATTGACCGCCGGGTAGGCGAAGCTGACGTCACGCAGACGAATTTCTTGCCCCGGAGCCCCATCGGCTCGCCGATCCCCGGCCCGCAGCGCGCCCGCCGGACGCATGGCCGGCTCCAGGCGCAGCACCGCGGCCACCGGGGCGGCGGACCCATCGAGCGCCCAGCTGAATCCGCCGAAGGCAATCATCGACACGCCGACCGCGCTTTGCACGTAGACCACCGCTTCTCCGAGCGAGATACGCCCATGAGCGACGGCGCTGGCCAGCACCCAGAAGACGATCACGTTGGCCGAGATCACCAGCAGCAGGCTCCAGATCACCGGGCGCTCGCGCAAGCGGGTGGCGGCGTACTGCAGCTCGTGCAGGCGGGTGCGCCGGGCGATAAAACGATCAATCGTCCACCCGGAGAGTCCGAACAGACGCAATTCCTTGCTCGCCGGCGGGTCGACCGCCAGCCGGTAGGCGTAGTCGGCATCGCGTTGCGCGGCCCGCACTTCCGGGACATTGCGGTCGCGCCACACCCCGCTCTCCCGCAGCAACCAATGGGTGGCCAGCCAGGCTCCGGCCAGCAGTACCGGCGCCCACCACGCATAGCGCAATAGGATGAGCGCGGAGGCGATCCCTCCGATCATCTCCACCATGCCGTTGGCAATAAAGTCCATGGAGATGGAGAGCGGCGGGCCGGTCATGCCCAGGTCAAAGTCGCGGGCCACGGTGAGGTCCGCGGTCAGGGTCGGGTCCTCGAGATGGCCGATGCCCGGTGGCCGCACGCAGGCCTCGGTAAGCCGGTCGTAAAGCCATGCCGCGGTGCGGTCGCCGAGACTGGCGCTGGCTGCCTGGTGAATGGGGTTGAGCACTTGCAGCAGCACAAAGATCGCGCCCGCGAATGCCAGCGGTCCGGCGAGCGCATGGCCGCGCTCGACAGCGCCCACCAGCACGCCCATGGCAATCGCAAACCCCGCCGGCAGGATGCCGCGCAGCAGCAACACGGCCCACCAAGCCGCGGCCAGCCCCGCATCCGCTTTAGGCAGGACGCTGAAGAACTTCCATTCCTTACGGGCCGTCCAACGCTCAAGCACAGGGTTCATTCTCTCGCAGCGTCACACAAAAGTAAGCTTCGTCGTAGTAGAAATTGTGGGTGCCCCATATCTCGCGTTTTTGCGAGATGTGGGAAAAGAAGCCAGACCTCAAGGTGAACCGTCGCGCGGGAATCTTTCCCACCCCAATGTTTGAACCTAAATAGGGGATGTAGGCGACTGGCATCCCACCCACATCTCGCAAAAGCGCGAGATATGGGGCACCCACATTCTTGGTTCTCCAGGTGATGGCTGACCATGAGAGATTTGCTGGAACGACAGATCGATCAAGCCCTGGGTCGTTTACCCGCTGACCTGGTGGTGCGCAATGCCCGCATCCTGAACCTGGTGACGGGCGAATTGCAGTCGAGCGACATCGCAGTGTGCGGCAGCACCATCGTGGGCACCCTGGACAGCTACCGCGGTCTCAAGGAGATCGACGCCCAGGGGCGTTTCGCCGTGCCCGGGTTTATCGATAGCCACGTGCACTGTGAAAGCACGCTGGTGACTCCGGGAGAGTTCGACCGCTGCGTGCTGCCGCATGGTGTCACCACCGCCGTTTGCGATCCGCATGAGATCGCGAATGTTCTCGGCCTGGAGGGGCTACAGTATTTCCTCGATGCCGCCGGGAACACTGCTCTCGACCTGCGAGTGCAGCTTTCCTCCTGTGTTCCGGCGACCAGTCTTGAGACCTCAGGCGCCCGGCTGACCGCCGCTGACCTGATACCCCACCGCCGCCATCCGCAGGTCATTGGCCTGGCCGAGTTCATGAATGTGCCCGGGGTGCTGAACAAGGATCCCGAGTGCATGGAGAAGCTGGCCGCCTTCCACGGGCAGCATATCGACGGCCATGCTCCGCTGCTTTCCGGTCCCGGGCTGAACGCCTATCTCTCCTGCGGTATTCGTAACTGTCACGAGACCACAAACCTGGCCGAGGGCCGGGAAAAGCTGGCCAAGGGCATGCAGGTGCTTATCCGGGAAGGCTCGGTTTCGAAGGACCTGGCGGCGCTGACTCCACTTATCAATGAATTTGCGTCGCCCTTTCTCGGCTTCTGCACCGACGATCGCAATCCGCTGGATATCTACGAAGAGGGCCAGCTGGACTACCTGGTGCGCCGGGCTATTTCGTTGGGCGCGCCCGTGGCCGCCGTTTATCGCACCGCCAGCTGGTCGGCGGCCCGAGGCTTTGGGCTCACCGACCGGGGGCTGATCGCTCCGGGATATTTGGCCGATTTCCTGCTGCTGGACGACCTGGAGAGCTGCGCGGTGCACACCGTTTTCCGCCGCGGCCGTCCGGTGACTGCGGACACATTCGCCGGGCGGGTGCTGCCCCAGCCGCCGGGCGGGAATACGATGCACCGGGAGCCAGTCACGGCAGAGACCTTTCGCGTGCCCGCGGCCGGCCCGGCGACGGCGGTGATCGGCATCATTCCGGGCAAGATCCTGACTACGCGTCTAGAGGCCAATCTCCCCTTTAGCGACGGCCTTCGACACGCCGATCCGGAGCACGATCTGCTCAAGATCTGCGTGCTCGAGCGCCATGGCCGTAATGGCAATGTTGGCCGCGGGTTCGTGCAGGGCTTTGGCTTTCGCCGGGGCGCGCTCGCCTCTTCGGTCGGCCATGACAGCCACAACATCTGCGTGGTCGGCGCCGGCGACCAAGACATGGCAGTGGCCGTCAATCGCCTGCTCGCGCTGGGGGGAGGATTCGTGGCGGTCGAGGGTGGGCGGGTGGTGGCCGAGTTGGCCCTGCCGTTCGCCGGCCTGATGAGCCTGGAGCCGTTTGAGACCGTGACCCAGCATCTCTACGCCCTGCGTGCCGCGGTCGAAGCCATGGGCTGCCGGCTCCAGGAGCCCTTCCTCCACCTGGCCTTTCTACCCTTGCCTGTCATTCCCCACTTGAAGATTACCGACCTGGGCCTGGTGGATGTCGATCGCTTCCAACTACTTCCCTCCTGACTCTCCCCAATGCCCAAAACGTGTTACCGGCAGATACCCCGATTGCCCAGGTAAGCCGCTTTGGTAAGGGTCGGTGCCCGATGTTTGCTTGCCATCGGCCATGGGCGGCTGCGATGCTTTGCTTGCTGCTATAGAAGCACGCTGGCTAAAGGTGCTGGTGCAGCCGCAAGCACGCTTTCTTTACCCTAACGGGGGGGTTATGAAATTCTGCCAGGTCGCTCTCATCATGACACTGGGCATGACCGCGGAAATGGCTCTGGAAGCCCAGATGTCGCCTGCGGGTAATATGCCGCCGGCGAGCACCGTAATGGTCGCGAGCGAAGCTATGCCGGAAGGGCTGTTTCTCCCCGACTTGCTGGCCGGCTCCGGCCATGACTCCCTATTGCAAGGCCTGGGGATGACCCCGGAAATCAGCCAAGCCATCCCCAAGCCGCCCGAAACTCCGGAGCCCACTCGCCCCCTGACCCGGATGGACCGCCTGACCCTCTTCTTGAACGATACCTATGCCTCCCCGGGAGCCTATGCAGGGCTTTCCGCCGGCGCAATGATCGATCAGGTCCGGCATACGCCGGCAAAGTGGGATCAGGATGGAAGTGCCTACACCCGGCGTTTCGCCAGCGAATACGGCCAGCTCGCCGCCCGCAATGTGATTCACGAGGGCATGGCGGCCATGACCGGGCTTGACCCGCGTTACCCTGTTTGCAAGTGCACCGGCCTGATTCATCGCAGCGCCCATGCGCTGGAGATGACCTTCACCACCTATCGCCAGGACGGACGGCTGGTCCTCGACATGCCCCAGATTGCCGGAGCGTACGGGTCGGGCATGATCTCCACATACTGGTATCCCCACCAACAATACAGTCCTCTGGTGCAGGGAGTGCAGTTCGGCCATGAACAGATGAGTGAAGTCCTGATCGGCAACCTGGTACAGGAATTCGGTCCGGACCTCAAGCGCAGCCTGCATCTGCACGCGTTGACTGCCCGCAGGCAGCCCCGCCCCTCGGACGACGACTAGAAGAGCATTTTCACTTCAACTCCGCACGGCCGGGCTCAGCGAGTGGAGTCTTTTTCTTGAGGAAAAGCCTCGTCGGAAGCAGTCGCTCTGTACACACCAGAAGTGAAAACGCTGGAGTGGTTTGCTGACGATTAACCAGTCCTGTTCCACCCCCAACAAGCAAACGGCAGAAGTGCTCTAATGGCAATAACGCAACCGGAGCGGAGGAGGTCCTATGCGGCCCGGACGATTCTTATCCGGCACTATCTGGCTTTTCATCACACTGGCCACCGCCGCCACAGCAGCGGCGCAGAACCCGTTTGCGGGGACCTGGAAACTCAATCAGGACAAGAGCCAGCTGGCCGGCGATACCATGAAATTCGGGCCCGCAGCAGGCGATTCGATGGAGCTGACCGCCGGCGGAGTCACCTACTCCTTCCGCGTGGACGGCCAAAATTACGCCATGCCCTCGGGCAACCTTGCCATCTGGAGACAGACCAACCCCACCAGCTGGACCACCGAGTATAGGAAGACAGACGGCAAGCTGCTCAGCAGCGACACCTGGAAGCTCTCCGGCGACAAGAATCTCTCCGTCACCACCAGCGGCGTCAAGGCCGATGGAGATCTGTATACCGACACCGCAGAGTATGAGCGCACCGCCGGCACCAGTGGGCTGCTGGGCGCCTGGAAGAGCACCCAGGTGAAGCTCAGCTCGCCTGACGAATTCACGATTCAGGTATCCGGCCTGGATGGACTGATCCTGAAAGTTCCGGCCATGAAGATTACCTGCGAGGCCCATTTCGACGGCAAGGAAGTGGCCGTCGAGGGGCCGGATCTTCCCCCAGGGCTGCGGGTGGCTTTCTCGCGCACCGGGCCTTACAGTTTCCGCCTGGTGCAGAAATTGAATGGCAACGTGGTTTCTTCCTCGGTGTATACCGTCTCCGACGATGGCCAGACCATGACCGAGGTGGGTGGCGTTCCGGGTGATCCGCCAGCCACCCTGGTCTGGGAAAAACAGTAACGGAGTAGACTGGTGGGAGTGCACTTTGTTTCCTCGCCTTTAGCCTGAGTTCCTGCTCCAGACGAGCCACTTTTCGCAAGTAACGGCACACCCATGGAGCCCAGATGAGTTTGATCAAGTCAGCGGATGTACCCAAGCATATGGCCGACCGGTTACGGTCGCGCCGCATCGCTGCCCGCCTTTCCGGCGGCGCGGCCAAGCAGCCGATCTCCGGCACAAAGGATCCTATCGCCCCCCCGGTCGCGCCGATCGAGACCCCGGACAGGTAACCTCCCCGTTGGCGGGCCTTCAGAGCGTGTGTGAGTCCCACCATTCACCGATTCAGTCCCGCAGGGACGACTGCAGAAGGCCGGGTTCTGCTGCGAGCAAACGCGGAGGGTTGCCCTCCATCGAAAGGTCGAGCGCAAATCCGTACCCTGGGTCCAAGACACTAGCCCGGCAGCGAAACTATCTTGGGAATCGCAATCACATACCAATTCTCCAGACGCCCTGACTCAGGGCGTCTTTTTTTGCTGCCACCCGGGAATTTCCCTGGGTTCATACTGGAGCCATCATGATCCGGGGTGCCTGGCCAGGTCGCGGCGTTTGGGTATTGCTGCTGGCGTTGACGCATTACGGCCTGGCGCTCGACCCCCACCGATCGCTCGACCACTTTGGCCACCAGGCGTGGCGCACCGACTCCGGCCTGCCCCAGAACACGGTCCATTCCATCCTGCAAACCCGCGACGGCTATCTATGGCTCGGCACCGACGGAGGCCTGGTCCGCTTCGACGGCATCGACTTTGTCACCTTCGACGCCGAGAATACCCCGCAATTCAAGAGCGATACTGTGAACGACCTGTTCGAAGAGGCGTCCGGTACCTTGTGGATCTCGACCGCGGCCGGCCTGGTCAGCTACCGCGGGGGCGCCTTTGTGGCCTACACCACGGCCCAGGGCTTGCCCGCCGACACGGTGTGGTTCAGCCATGAGGACCAGCGTCACCGGCTGTGGGCCATCACCTCGGCCGGGCCAGCCTGGTTCAACGGGAAAAGCTTTTCGCCCGTAGCGGGAGCCCAGTCAGCGGCCCCCCTCCACCGCCACGCGCTGGCGGAGGACTCGAGCGGTACGCTCTGGCTGGGGGGCAGCAGCGGCGTCCTGGCCCTCGATACCACCCCCGCCACGCCGCGCGTTGCCTCCCACCTGCTCAGCGGCATCCCGGTGGAAACGGTCGAGCTCGACCGCTCAGGAAAGGTCTGGATCGGCACCAATGAGGGACTGGAACGCTATGATGGCGGCACGCTCGCCGCCATCCCTCATCTGCCGGACAAGACCGAAGTAACCGCTCTCTACCCCGATGCGGACGGCGGCATGTGGGTGGGCACCGCCACCGGCATGCTCCACGTGGCCGGAGACGGCGCCGTGCTGCCGCTGCGAGCCAACGGCCTTGAGGTCGGTCGCGTGGACGGTCTGTTCGAAGACCGTGAACGGGTGCTCTGGATCGCGACCGAACGGGGTGTCTTCCGCCTCCAGAGCGACCAGCTTCAAGCCTTCGCCGCAACTTCCCCGCTGGCCGTCAACCGGGTGCTGGCGATGTACGAAGACCGTGAGGGCGACCTGTGGTTAGGCACTGATTCCGGCGGCCTGCACCTGTTGCGCGACCAGAAGTTCACCACCTACACCAACAGCGACGGGCTCTCCGGCAACTTTGTGCGCTGTGTCTTTCAAAGCTCGAATGGAGAGGTGTGGATCGGCACCGACGGGGCGGGTCTGAATCGCCGTACCAGTTCGGGCTTCGTCCACCTCTCGACTGCCGATGGCCTGTCCAGCAACGTCATCCTGTCGCTGGCCGATGGCGCGGCTGGAGACCTCTGGATCGGCACGCCCAACGGGCTGAACCTGCTCCATCAGGGCCGGGTGCAGAAATTCACCTCGGCCGACGGCCTGCCCGATGACTTCATCCGCTCCCTCTACACCGATCGCGACGGCAGTCTTTGGGTCGGGACCCGGCACGGGCTGGCACACCTGGCGGGTGACAAGTTCCTGAGTTTTTCCAGCATGGACGGTCTGGGCAGCGACTTTATCGGCGCCATCCTTCGTAGCGGCCGCGCACCCAATGCATGGGGCCCGTTGTGGATCGGCACCTCCGCCGGCCTGAGCCGGCTGCATAACGACACCTTCACCAACGACACCGTCGCCCAAGGACTCTCCAACAACACCGTCACCGCGATCGCTCAGGACACCGGGGGGACGCTTTGGCTGGGCACCAACGGCGGCGGCCTCAACCGCCTGCAGCGGGGGGTGATCCAGGCCTTTCCCTCCAGTTCCCAGGGGCTGCCGGGAACCATCTACGGCATGGTGGAGGACGGCGGCGGCCGGCTTTGGCTTAGTTCCCAGACCGGTATCTTCCGGGTCTCGATCGCCGATCTGAATGCCTACGCCTCGGGGGCGGTCCACGCCATCGCAGTCGCGGCCTATGGCACAGCGGACGGCATGAACATCCGCGAATGCAGCGGGGGCGGCCACCCGGCGGCGTGGAAGCTGGCCGACGGTAGCTTGTGGTTCGCCACCCTGGACGGGGTCAGCGTCATCGATCCCGCACACATGCCGGAAAACCGCGTTCCCCCTCCGGTGGTCCTTGAGAAAGTTCTGGTCGATGACCAGGTGCGCAGTTCCCAGGAGGAGCTGACCATCAGGCCGGGAGCCAACCGGCTTGAATTCCAATACGCCGGCCTGAGCTTCGTAGCCCCGCAGAAGGTCCAATACCGTTACCAGCTGGAAGGCTTCGACCGCGGTTGGATCGAGGCCGGCAACCGGAGGGCGGCGTTTTACACCAACCTGCCCCCGGGCAGCTATCGCTTCCGGGTGCTGGCCGCCAACAATGACGGGGTCTGGAATACCGCCGGCGCCTCCGTCGGCTTCCGCCTGCTGCCGCATTATTATCAGACCTGGTGGTTTTATTCCGCCCTGGCTCTGGCCCTGCTGATGTTGGGATATCTGGTCTACCGCTGGCGGGTGCTGCAGGTGGAGGCGCAGTGGGGCGCGGTGCTGCGCGAGCGGGGACGCATTGCGAGGGAGATTCACGACACCCTGGCCCAGGGCTTTGTCGGCATCTCGGTGCAACTGGAGCTGGTGGCTCGCCTGCTGGCCGGTGCTCGCGAGGCGGGGTCCTCAAAGCCAGCCCCGGACCCAGCCTTGGACCATCTCGACCAGGCGCGGGCGCTGGTGCGCGCCAGCCTGGCCGATGCGCGCACCTCTATCTGGGACTTGCGCTCCGAGGCCGCGGGGGCCGAGGACCTGCCTTCACGCCTGAGCCGCAGCTGCACCCGGATTGCCGGCGGCCCCAACGCCAAGGTGTACCTTCAGGTAAAGGGAACGTATCGCCCGGTGGAGCACAAAATCGAAGAGGAATTGCTGCGCATCGGCCAGGAGGCGGTGGCCAACGCCGTACGGCATGCGGCTGCCAGCCGAATCGATGTGCAGCTGATTTACGAATCGTCCCGGGTGTCGCTGAGGGTCGAGGATGATGGCCGCGGATTCTCCCCCGGAGCGAACGGACTCGAAGGCCACTATGGTCTCCGGGGTATGCAGGAGCGGGCGAGCGAGATCGATGCCGCGCTGGAACTCGAAAGTGCCCCGGGCAAGGGCACCCGGGTGTCAGTCCAGGCGCCTCTGGGATGAAAGGAAGAAAGATAGGATGAGCGATCCCATCCGGATCATGATCGTCGAGGACCATGCAGTCGTACGCCAGGGACTGGCGGCGCTGCTGCGCACCGTGCCTGATTTCCTGATCGTCGCGGAAGCGGCGGATGGGCGGGAGTCGATCGAGCTGTTTCGCCGCCATCAGCCCGACATCACGTTGATGGACCTGCGCCTGCCACAGATGAATGGGGTGGAGGCCATCACCAGCATCCGGGTGGATTTTCCCCAGGCGCGCATCATCGTGCTTACCACCTTCGATGGGGATGAGGATATTTACCGCGCTCTGCAGGCGGGGGCCCGCGGCTATCTGCTGAAAGGCATGACGGGGGAGGAACTGATGGATGCGATCCGCTCCGTGTATGCCGGGAAGTCGCGCATCCCGGCCCCGGTGGCAGAGCGGCTGGCGGAACGCATGAGCGCGCCCACGCTGACCGCGCGCGAGACCGAGGTGCTGCAGCTGATTGTGGGCGGCAACAGCAACAAAGAGATTGCCGCCGCGCTCTATATTTCCGAGGCCACGGTAAAGACCCACATCAACAGCCTGCTGAGCAAGCTGGGAGTGACCGACCGCACCCAGGCCGCTACCACCGCGCTGCAGAGGGGAATCGTACACCTTGACTAACTTTCGCAAATTGCCTTTGGTGTTGTGCTTGCTCCTGCTGACGGTGACTGCGGCGCACGCAGCAAGCCCGGATTCCCTGCAAGCGGCACCACCCAGGGTCGCGTGTGCGGCTTTCTTTAAGGAAAGCCGCATGCAGTCGGTAGATTTTCCTAAGCCACACAGGGAATCGGGGTCCTGGCATAGCGCCAGCGAAACCGAGCTGAAGGCCTTGATTCCGGCCCGCGCGCCGGTGATCTCGGAACGAATAGAAACCGAGTTTCGCACCGCCTCCGGCATCACCGATGGCCAAGGCCACGGCATCGCGGGAGTGGTGCTGATCACCGCCGGCTACTCCGCTGACGGCAAGTACTCCCACTATTTCGTTTCCCAGGTCCCGCTCAAGGTCGGTGACTTTCTGCTTCCGCCGGGACAATACCTGATCGGCTGGGTGCGGGGGCAGGACTCGCTCAAGGTGACGTTTTACCTGGCCCAGAGCGGCAAAGCGATGGGACAAGTGGAAGCCACACGCAATCTCTCGATCACCCCGGTGGAATCCTTTCGCATATGGCCCCCGGCAGACAAGCCTTTGATCCAGCTAGGCCGCTTCACCTTCGCCTATGCGCTCGCCCCTAATTAGACTCCGGCGTTACCACAAACTTTGAGTGACCCAAAGTGGCTTGAACAAGATTTCTCGGATGAGGGGTTTGCGCTACCCTATATTTAGCAAAGTCTATGCCCACTCTTCCCAAGTCGATCGCTGTCGCCGCCGTTAGCTGCGCACTGCTGCTGAACGCCGGCTGCCGCCAGGCCCCGGAGGCATCGCCGGCGACCGAGGAGCCGGGCCGGGCCGTCATTTACCCCGACGGCGCCCGGGCGGCGCAGGATATTGCGGCCGCGCTGGCCCGCGCCGGCAAAGAGAAGAAACGCGTGCTGCTGGACTTCGGCGGCAACTGGTGCGGCGACTGCCAGGTGCTCGAAATCTACTTTCACGATGCTGCCAATCGTCCCCTGCTGGAGCAGAACTACGTGCTGGTCCCGGTCAATATCGGCCGTTACGATGAGAATCTCGACATCGCCGCCCGGTATGGCGTGCCGGTGACTAAAGGGGTGCCTGCTCTGGCCGTGCTCGACCCCAGCGGCCAGCTGATTTACAGCCAGCGTAATGCGGAGTTTGAGGCCATGCGCAAAGTGGATTCGGCATCGGTGACTGCTTTTCTTTTGCAGTGGAAGGGCTAGGCATGGCTCGGGCGCTGGAAAAATTCCGCCTCGCCTTGCTGACTTCGCTCTCGCACGACGTATTTGGCATCGCCAAGGGCGCCGCCTACTCCGCCATCCTCTGCCTCTTCCCCACCATGCTGGTCATCACCACCCTGCTGGCCCTGGCTCCGGAGTCGGACACGGTGCGGGGGGAAATGCGCGCCGCCTTCGCCGAAGTGCTGCCCAACGACACCATGAGCCTGCTGCACGCCTATTTCACCAACCAGAAGGTGCGCTCGGAACAAGTGGTCTTCTCCGCCGTGCTGGTCAGCCTGGTGGCCGCCATGGGCATGATGCTCTCGCTCATGGAGGGCTTTCGCCGCGCCTATGAGCTGCCCCGCCATGAATGGAACTTCTGGGTGGAGCGCGGGGTGGCCCTAGCCATGGTTCCCTTGTGCCTGGTGCCCATGGCTTTTGCCACCGTAACGGTTGCCTTTGGCCACCAGATCGAGGAATGGGTGCTGTCCAACAGCTATCACCTGCTGGGGCCGGTGGTGCTGTTCGTATGGCGGGTGGTGCGCTGGGCCATCGGCCTGTTCACCACCATCGTGGTGCTGGCCATGATCTACCAGTTTGGCACTCCCCGGCGGCGGGCCTGGAAATACGTTCTGCCCGGCGCTTCGGGGGCCGCCATCATCTGGTTTCTGGCCACCCTGAGCTTTGGCTTTTATCTCACCCGCTTCGCCGACTACTCCGTGGTCTACGGCCCGGTGGGTGCGGTGGTGGCTACCCTGGTCTGGCTCTACATCGCCACCCTGAGCGTGCTGATCGGAGCCGAGTTCAACGCCCATATCTTTCCCAAGCCGCAGCGGCCGCTCCCGCAGCCTGACCCGGCGGAAGAAGAAAAGATGGCCACGGTGGGGAAGAGCGACCCAAGATAGAACATTAAAATTGACCTCTTTCCGGTTTTCGTATCGTTGCCGTCAACACGCCCCCGCTCCTTGCCTGTCGGAGTACGCGTAGAATGAGACCTTGTGGAGACCGTCACCGTCTCCGCGTATTGCAGTGTGGGGGACGAATGAGTTTTACCCTGATGGAAGCCAACAATACCTTTTCCGCGGAGCAACGCCGGCGGGCCAAAATTGTAGCCACCCTGGGACCTTCCTGTAGCACGGAAACCGTTTTCCGGGAACTGGTCCGCGCCGGGCTGGATGTCGCCCGGCTCAATTTTTCCCACGGCACCCATGGGGAAAAGCTCAAGCTGATCGAAATGGTGCGCAAGGTCTCGAACGAGGAAGGCAAGCCGATTTGCATCCTGGGCGATTTGCAGGGACCGAAGATACGCACCGGCCGTCTGAAGAACCGCATCCCGGTGCAGCTCAAGACCGGCCAGCGGCTGACCATTACCCCTCGCGATATCGCCGGCACCTCAACCCTGATCGCTACCACCTTTCCCACGCTGGCAGAAAATCTGGAGCCGGGGGCGCGCATCCTGCTCTCCGACGGCCTGATCGAGCTTTACGTTGTGGCCGTGCACGGCATGGACACGGAGTGCGAAGTGGTCAACGGCGGCATGCTGGGCGAGCACAAGGGCATCAATTTGCCCGGGATTCCGGTGCGGGTACCTTCCTTGACTACCAAGGACGAAGAGGACCTGGAGTTCGCGATCAAGAGTGGAGTGGACGCCATCGCCGTATCCTTTGTGCGCACCGCGGAAGATATCCGCCTGGTGCGCCAACGCGTAGCGGCCATGGGCGCCGAGACCTGGATCATCGCCAAGCTCGAAAAGCCGCAAGCCATCCAGCACCTGGAAAGCATCCTCGAAGCCGCCGACGGGGTGATGGTGGCGCGCGGGGACCTGGGAGTCGAAATGCCGCCGGAAAAAGTGCCGGCCATTCAAAAGCATGTCATCCGCCGCGCCGGTGACTATCGCAAGCCAGTCATCACTGCCACCCAGATGCTGGAGTCGATGATTGAAAATCCGCGGCCCACGCGAGCGGAAGCCTCGGACGTGGCCAATGCCATTTACGACGGCACCGACGCGGTGATGCTTTCGGCCGAAACCGCGGCCGGCAAATATCCCGTCGAAGCGGTGAAGATGATGGCCAAGATCGTGCTCGAGACGGAAAGCCAGGAACCGCAGATTCGCTCGAGCGAACGAGGCCAGGCGGGGCACGTGCGGCTGTCGGTGGCCGAGACCATTTGCGAATCGATGGCCCACGCCGCCGAGGACCTGGACATCAGCGCTATCGCCGTCTTTACCGAGACCGGGACCACCGCCCGCCAACTCTCCAAATACCGCCCCAAATCACCCATCTTCGGGCTGAGCAGCGTGGAGCGGGTGATCCATCGCATGACCCTGCTGTGGGGGGTCTTCCCCATCCTATGCAACAAGCTGGCCACCGCGGAGCAGATGGTTGAAACCGCCGAACGCCTGCTGGAGGAGGGAGGCCACGTACAGCCGCGGCAGATTCTGGGCATCGTAGCCGGCACCCGAACCAAATCGGGTTCCACCAATTTTCTCCGTCTACATGTTCTGGGCGACAGCCTGTCCGAGGCCACGGCCTCGCGTGAAGATGCGCTGGCGCATTCTCGTCCCAAGCGGCTGGCCAAGGCGAAACGGCCGTCCCAGGCTCTGCCCCGCAGGGTGCGCACGGGTCGCTAAAAGCAGTTTCCCTTCCGCCCAGATTGGGAAATGGTTCGCCGAAGATTCCCTTGGTTCGCGGGTTGGTCACCGGGTGCGGCCGGCCGCCGCACCCGGTCATCGTTTCCCCTGCTAGTGTTAGAGCAGTTTCGCAATTACTGTGGACTGAAAAAGATCGCGAGGTGTGGTTTTCCTTGGGAGAAAACCACGAAAAGGCCTGTCGCTTCCCGGATTTCCTGCGGGGCAGCACTGGCCGAGAAAAATTAGGTGCGACTTTCTTCACGGAAAGTCGCATGTAGTTTCGCGGTTCCACCAACCTCTACAGGAAATCCGGGTTCGGTCTACACCCATTGCGAAACTGCTCTAGTAAAGGAAAATAGGCAATGGGGCGCATCCACATACTTCCTGACCAGGTGGCCAATCAGATCGCGGCCGGTGAGGTGGTCGACCGGCCGGCCTCGGTAGCCAAGGAGCTGCTGGAGAATTCGCTCGATGCCGGCGCCACCCGTATCGTGATCACGGTCGAGGGCGGCGGGCGCAAGCTGATGCGCATCGCCGACGACGGCAGCGGCATGGTGCGCGACGATGCGCTGCTGGCCTTCGAACGCCATGCCACCTCCAAGCTGCGCTCGTCCGACGATCTGCTGTCGATCGCGACCCTGGGCTTTCGCGGAGAAGCGCTGCCCTCGATCGCATCGATTGCCAGGGTGGAGTTGCTGACCCGCGCGGTCGAGGAAAGCTCGGGCACGCGGATGGAAATTGCCGGCGGCAAGCTGCTGCTCTGCGAAGACGCGGGAGCGCCCCCGGGAACTACGCTCACGGTGCGCGACCTGTTTTTCAACACCCCGGCGCGGAGAAAATTTCTCAAGTCCGAAACGACGGAGTTGGCACATGTAACTGCCCTGGTTACACATTACGCGCTGGCTCATCCTGATAAGCACTTCGAGCTGCACTCCGCCACCCATGCTCTGCTGGTCGCGCCCCCGGTGCGCCGGGCGGCGGAGCGCATTTTTCAGATCTTCGGCCAGGACATCCTGGATCAGCTGCTGCCGCTCGCGGCCGAAATCGAGTTGGCCCGTGCCGGGCTACCCGAACCCCCGCCCTGGAAAAGGCCGGCGGACTACCAGGCAGCCGAACCAGGATGGCTGCGCATCACCGGTTTCGCCTCCAAGCCGGAGCTCGAGAAGCTCAACCGCAACTCCATCTATTGCTTTGTCAATCGACGCCTGGTGCGCGACCGCCTGCTCATGCACGCGGTGAGCGAGGCCTACCGCAATATCCTCGCGCCCACATCCTTTCCGGTGGTGCTGCTGTTTATCGAGATGCCGCCGGAAGAGGTCGATGTCAACGTTCACCCGGCCAAGACCGAAGTCCGTTTCCGCCAGGCCAGCTGGCTGCACGATTTCGTCCGCGACACCATCCGCACCAAGCTGACCATGGGGCGGCCGGCGGCGGGATTTCTGCACGCGCTCAGTGCCCATCCCAGCGCTACGCCGGCGCTGGTTCCCCCATCCTCTCCCGGCGCTCATTCGGGGCCTAATTCGGGGCCTCATTCGGGGCCTAATTCCGGGTCTGGGCTCAAACCCTCGCCCCAAGGGAACCAGCCGGAGATGCCCACCTCCGACGGCTGGCTGGCCGGCAATTGGCGTGAGGAGCCGGATGATTTCACGTTGGCCCCGCCGCCGGTGATCCCTTTGACTGCCGTTCTCCCCTTCGCGCCGGTTGCACCCGCGGATGAGCTGGCCGAGGGCACCAACGGGCACACGTCCGGCTGTACTTCCAAAGACCTGGAGGGGAAAGACCTGGAGGGGAAAGCCTCCGAAGTCGAAGATCCTGAAGCCGGCGCCAGCCCCTCACTGCACGGCCTTGCCTCGCTGAAGCCGCTGGGGCAGCTGCGCGAATCCTTCATCCTGGCGGTGAACCAGGAGGGCCTGTGGATCATCGATCAGCACGTGGCCCATGAGCGGGTGTTATTCGAGCGGGTGCTGCGCCAGCGCCGGGTGGAGAAGGTAGAGCGCCAGCGGTTGCTGATGCCCATGCTGCTCGATCTGCTGCCGGCGCAGATGGTCACCTTTGCCGCTATCGCCCGGGAACTAGAAGCCAATGGGTTTGAAGTGGAGCCTTTCGGGCCCCGCACCATCGCCATCAAGGCGGCTCCAGCCGGCCTGGAAGGCTCGGCTCTCGAGCGCATGCTGGTCGAGGTGCTGGAACAGGCGGGCAGCCCGGAGCAGGCAGAGAACCTGGAGGCGGCGCGCACCCGCATTGCGGCCTCGATCGCCTGCCACGCGGCCATCAAAGTGAACACTCCGCTTGATCCCGCACGCATGGAATGGCTACTGGCCGAGCTGGCCCGAACCGAGCACCCGACCAGTTGCCCCCATGGCCGTCCCATCGTCCTGCGGTATGCTTGGAAAGAAATCCAGCGGGCATTTCATCGCATCTAGATGCGGTTTCACTTTTCTCCTAGCTTGGAAAGCGCGGAATCACCTTGACAGCAGAGCAGCTCCAGGCAGCACGGGCGGCGCACTGGCGCCAGAAGCACCCACCCCTCCTCACCCTCGATGACGCAGAGAGCTGGCTGGCACAGCATCCCCTGTGCCTCTATCTACCGCGGCGGGCGCAGTTGCCGGCGCCGGCACCTTCGTTTGTCGAGGCCTGCATAGGGAGCGCACAGGCGACTCCCAATGCGGCGGCGATCGAGCAGGCGCAGGGATGGCTGACGCGGCTGATCGCCTCCGGCACCGTGGTGGGGTTGAATCTGCTGGGTGGAGTGAGTGAGCAGCCGGATTTTCTGGCCCACACCCAGGCGCTGCCTTATGTGCTTTGCTTGCGCGCCGATTCCGATTGGAAGCATGCTCCGCAGAAATCCTCCGGCCACAAGGTTTCGCCGCTGGTGCTCGAGCTGTGGAAGGCCCTGGACAAAGACGGCGTGCTCACGGCCGCCCAGGCGCGGGAAACCCTGGGCCGCGAGCTTACCGAAGCCGCAGTTTTGCGCGCTTTGTGCGAGCTGTGGCAGGCATTGCGTATCAGCCCGGTGTTTGGCGACCCAGGCCAGCCGGCCCGCTGGGAGCTGCTCCGGGTACGCCACCGCGACGCGCTCTCGACGGCTAGCGCCACCGGGCAGGTAACCGCGCTGTCGCTGTTGGTCTCCATGTACCTGCAGTCGGTCTACGCTGCCACCAGCGAGGAGATTGAGATCTTTCTTTCCCCGGTGGCCTCACGGTCGCGGGTGCGGGAAGCGGTGCGCGGCTTGTCGGCCACGCGGCAGATCCATTCGCTTTCGATGGACGCCCAAACCTACTACTTCCTCGAAGCAGGCTTGCCGGAGTTCGCCGAAACCGCGACTCCGACAGTGGTCCGAGCGGAGCCGCTCAGGCCTGCTGCGGGGGTGGCTGCGAGAGTCGAGGGCCCGCGGCGGCCGTTTCCAGCGACTACATCGGGGCAGAGAAAGGACCAGGCAGCCAGGCCCGTGCGCCCAGCTTCTGCGCCAGCGTTTCGCCCTGGTCGTCCTTCGAGTTCCGCCAGGCCGGAGCCAGCAACGGGGGCAAGGGGGCCGCGCCGGCCCGCAGCGCAGTGGCAGCCGGCGGCCACGCCCCCGGGGAGCAGAGAGCGCGGGCCGGGAAAACCTACCGGCGGAGCCGGGCGGGGAGCCGGTGCTCCCCGCCCTGGTGTGCGGCCTCCCCCTCGTGATCGAGCGCCATCGGGCAAACCATCGGGCGCATGGCGGGGGGCGCAAAAGCGCGAACGACCTGCGGCCTGGGGGCGGCCCGGCCAGAGGGCAGGATCCGCGCCTCGTCCGCCGAACCCCGAGGGGCGCGGCGATTCACCCCTCCGCCCACCGCAGAGACCGGCCGGTCAAGAAGGACGGTTGAGATCAGATTCGGGAAGGGGCGCGGGCGTAGCCCCAGGTCGTCCTCCTGGGCGTCCTGCTGGGCGTCCTGCTGCATCGCCGTCGACCCCAGCTGGCAATCGTCCCTGGGCCCCCGGCCGGCCCCCAGGCCGCAGTGGACCCCCGCGTGGAGGCCGACCCTTCAGCGGCCCGGCAGCGCCTAGATCGCCACGTGGCGAAGGTCGCAGTCAAGGTCGCAGGCAAGGTCGCAGTCCAGATCTCCGTCCAGGCCGCAACGACCGGCCGCGGCCCGGCGGCGATGCAAAATCCGGCGTAAACCCCGGCTCGGACAAGCAGGCAGGGTCTTCCGGCCCCGGGTCGAGACCTCCCGGATCGAGGCCGCCCAGATCGTGGCCACGTGCGGGCATGTCTGCGAGAAAACCAGGTGGAAAACCGGTCAAGCCACCTGCCAGCTTTCGCGGCCGCAAACCCGCCCGGAGAAAGCCCGGAGTATGACCGCCAACCACAGTGCGCCGCTGGTGGTCGCCATCGACGGCCCGGCCGGCGCCGGCAAGAGCACGGTCGCGGCGCGCATCGCCGCCCGCTTCGGATTGTTGAATCTTGAGACCGGCGCCATGTATCGCGCCTTCGCGCTCAAGGCCATTCAGACCGACAGCGACCTCGACGATCGGGAAGAACTGGGCCGGCTGGCAGCCAGAACCCGCATCCGGCTGCTCCCGGCACCGCTGGGCAACCGCGTTTTTCTGGACGACGTCGAGGTCACCAAGCGCATTCGCGAGGCCGATGTGACCGCCGCCGCTTCCCGGGTCAGCGTGCACCCAGGCATCCGTCAATGGATGGTTTCGATGCAGCGCCAGCTGGGGGCCAAAAGCGGCATCGTCATGGAAGGGAGAGATATCGGCACCAAGGTTTTCCCTGACGCCCAGGTCAAGATTTTCCTCGATGCGGCCGCCGAGGTGCGGGGCCAGCGCCGTTATCAGCAGAACGGCCCGGGTGCAGCGCAGGCCGAATCCGTACTGCAGGAACTGCGGGAGCGCGACCGGCGTGACCGCACGCGGGCCGAATCTCCCCTCCAACCAGCAAGCGACGCAGTGATCATCGACTCCACCGACCTCTCGCTCGATGAAGTGGTCACGCGGGTCGAGGCCATCATCGCCGAACGCCTGGCTACCGGCGACTGAGGTTTGGGATGTTTTTCGTCAAAACTCCCACAAAATCGTCATCCTGAGAGTCTGTGACTTTATTGATTTTTTCGCTGTTTGGAGGCACCTAACCTTTTTGTTTTCAGCGTCGGTTTTTTTGTGCAACCAATAAAGTCACAGACTCTGAGCGAAGCGCCTCACAGATCTATCGCACAACGGAGGTTTTATGGCGCGGAGTCGAAGGACCCCGGCGATATTGTCTTACCCATGCCGCTCGGGGCTTTTCCACCACTGAAGTCCGAGAACAGGATCTTGCTGCGGTACACACTTGATGGTCACGGGTACATCTTTCATGCACTGTAATCACCTTCCATCCCCAGCTCTGTTCTCGGCCCTAGGGCGAAGACCGTGGCGGGTCCGCCAGGTGCGGGCTCGGTGGTTGGAAAGCTCCCAGCAGCATGGGTAAAACAATATCGCCGGGGTCCTTCGACTCCGCGCCATAAACCCCTCCGTTGTGCGATAGATCTGTGAGGCGCTTCGCTCAGAGGCTGTGATTTTATTGGCTTTTTCACGTTTTTGACGCAGCTAAGCCTTTTATTTTCAGCACCAATTTTCATGTGAAACCAATAAAGTCACAAACTCTCAGGATGACGGCTTTGTGGGAGGGGTCGAAAAACATCTAGTTAGCTCCTACTGAACCACTGGCTGCGCGGTGGTATCAGCGTCCTGCGAAGCGTGAAAGTGGCGAATCGCTTTTCCTCCGGGGGCGGGCGGGGCCGGGGGAGCCGGAGGAGCGGGTGGCGCTGGAGGAGCCCGCGGTGGAGTATCCATGGCCGTGATTTGGATGTCGCCGTGATCGGCGACCAGCTCGATCCGGGGACCGCCGGCGCCCACCTTGGCGGAAACACTCTGGCCCTCGCCAGCGCTGTTTACCGGCAAGTCCAGCTTGGATTCGATGTTCCCGTTCTTGGCCGTCGCCTGCAGCTCAAAGCCCGCGCCCCGGGGCACGGTCAGGTTGATCGCCCCATTGCGGTTGTGAATCTGCAACTCTCCCACCGGCGCGACCGCGCCCACGGAGATGTCTCCGTCGCCATCCTCCACCCGCAGGTCGCCGGTAATCCCGGTACACTCCACATCCTTGGCGCTGGTCGAGATTCTCGCTGGACCGGTGGCGTCGTTCAGCTGCAGGTCCCCGCTGTCGATCGAAAGATCGCCGGGGATGCTGATCACTTCCACGTTGGTCCGGCTGGAATGAAAATGCACCGGGGACGCAATATGGGCCAGATTGGTGTCCCCGAAGAAGTCGCCGTCTAACCCCACCCTTCCCTGCACGTCGGAGATGGAAACATCGTCCATCCGGCCCTGGAGCGACACGTCGCCGGCGACCGCATGGGCGCTAAAATCGCCTTTGCCCATGCGCACGTGGAGTGCGCCGGCGAGGTTATCGGCTTTGACGTCCCCCCGGTCTGCATTCACGTTGGCTGTGCCGGACAAATCCTCCAGGGTCACATCGCCATGCCCCGCGGTCACCGTAGGCTCGGTGCCCTTGGGGATTTCGATGGTCAGATCGGCGCGGCCATTATTCGAATCCGCCGCCCGCAGGGTCACGCTTTCGCTATTCACCACCAGCTGGGGAGCCAGGGCATCCAGGCTGCGACGCGCGGATCGATCGTTGGCCGCATACACTACCAGGTGCGCCTGCACGTGGATCTGATCATCCCCTGACGGGGTCACGGTCACGTCGCCGTGAGGCACCTGGATGTCGACCGCCACCCCGGCCGGGATCGACCGGTTGAGGTTGCGATCGGCATCGTGTTCGTGGCCGAGGAGGTGGGCAAACAAGTCGTCTTCTTCTACCCCATGCCCGAACACATGCATGCCATGCAGCCCATGGGAAGTCCCGCTCACCACGTAGCCTACGATGGCCACGCAGATAATGAGCGCGATCCAACCTCCATGCGAGCCCCCATGCCAGCGCCGGGCCGGGTCGGCATGCCTGCGATCCAGCCACCACTCCCCCAGGGAGAGCAAGCCCACGCCGACCAGCAGCAGCGGCCACCAGCGTATATACCAGTCCCACAAATGGAAGGCGTTCAGCTTATTGGTTTCGACCAGCAGGGCGATGACCCCCACCACGATCAGCACCACCGGGCCGAGCATGGAGGGGCGGCGGAGCGAGCGCCGGTAGTAGCGCTGTGCCCGAGCGGCGTCGCGCTGGGAGTAGGGTGGGGGCAGGGTGGCCATCACAGCCTCCTGCCGGGGTCGCCAAGCGGGTCGTCGCCCGTAAGGGGCGGGTCTGAGGCTGGTCCGGTGGTCGGTCCGGTGTAAGGGGCAACGGGTGAGTACCCTGCCGGCACATACGGGTTGGGGTAGACGGGAGGTACAGGCGGCGCCACGGCCAAGGCCGCCCGCTCTGCCAACCCCATGACTCCCGCCAGGATCAGGTACAGCGGCCAGCTGCGGCTGAAGCTGAGCACCCCCCACTGGTTGAGCAGGGCGGTGATACCGACCAGGATGAGGAAAGCCGGCCCTCGCAGCCGGCGGATGAGGAGCCAGGAATTCATCGCGGACCTCCCGGGGGAAGATCGCGAGTGCGGCGATAAAGCAGCCACGCGCCCACCCCGATGATAATGAGCGGCCACGCCCGGCCGATCCATTCGTCCTCAAAGATACCCAGGGTGTGCAGCAACAGCACCAGGCCAATGACGATGAGCACGACGGCGCCAAAGGGGTGCTTTCGTCCCAGGGTTTCGATCGCCATGGGCGCAGGATAGGGTGGTATTCCCGGGACCGGCGTGCCGGTCGGGCCCGGCGCCGGGGGCACGGCATAGGAGGCGGTATAGGTAGGATTTTGCCCCGCACTTTGAGCGGAGCCCTGAGCTGACCCGGCCTGACTAGGATAGGGATTCGCTGCCGCGCCCGATCCCCCGGCCGCCGGGCCGATGGGGGAGCCAGTGGTGGAGGATGCTGGCGGGGGAGGAGCGAAGCCGCCTACATAGGGCGAAGCCGGAGGCGTCATCCCCAGCCTGGTTCCCAGATCATTGAGGCCGAAGGGATTGGGCAAGGGCAATCCGTCGCGCCGCGCCTTGGCCGTTTGGGCCGCGTCGAAGACCTGGTAAAAGACCCATGCGGCCACCACCCAGCCGAAGAAAAAGCTATGGTCGGAAAGACTCACGAACACCGCGAAAATAAGCACGTGGGCCAGCGCCTTAACGAATTGCCCGTTGTACATGGCGCCCACCCCGGGAATGAAGCCCAAGAGGCCAGCCAGAACAGGGTGGGCATGCAAGCCGGTCAAGTTGGCTTCTGCGGCACCGGGAGAGGCGGACAGGCGAGCCGCAAGGCAGGGTTCGCAGTAAACCACGCCCCCTACGGAACGGATGCAGGCGGTACACAAGGGCTTGCCACAATTCTGGCAATAGGCCGCAGCCGCGACATCCGGATGATTAAGGCAGTTCATACCAAGCTCCTTTGGCGGGAGTCTTCAGTCGTTGAGGGCACAGCTCTGAAAACCTCTTTCTGGAATTTTCCTCTTCTCCCGCCACGGTCAAAACCGGCGGGCACCATCTCCGCAGGCTCGACCGCATGGCCTTTGGAGTGGGTCTCACTGCCGCCGGGCACCGGCGGGACCTGCTGTCCCCGGGGCACCGTCGAGCTGGGACTGCCGCTGCCGTCGCGCACCGGCTGCTTGGGCGTTTCCCGGGGCGAGGGGGCGGGTTCTGCTTCCGTGGTGCGCCGCAATTCCCGCACTCGGGACTCCATCTCGTAGACCAGGCGTAAATTCTCGTAGTACTTGGTCACCTGAGCGTTGGTGGAGTAGAACTGCCGGGTCAGATTCGCCTTCAGCCGCGAAGGCTGAAGGTCCGCTGCCCGCAGCTGGGTGATTTTGATCCCGGTCAGGTTCAGGGTCAGGGCGATGGAGAAGAAGGCCATGGCCGCGGTCATCATCAACCGCGGCTCCAGCACTTGGCGGACCGCCGGCAGCATCACCCGATGCCAGGCGGGGCGCGCCGGGAGGGAGAGCGCCGGGGCCGCAACTCCCGGCTGCGGGCCCCCGCTGGTGCGGGCCAGAATCTTGTTGAGCAGCCCGGCCGGGGATTTCCGGCTCCGCCGCCAGGTACTCCATCCACGCCCTGCCCTGCTCCGTTTCCTTGAGCATCTGGGCACAGAGCGCACACTCGCTGTGGTGGCGAGCGAAAGCCGCCCGGTCGGCCGCGCTCAGGGTCCCATCCATCGCGTCCGCGAGGAGGCTTTCCCATTCGTCGCACCGTAGCACCCGGCCTGGCTCGCCTAACGGCTTATTTTGCTCCTGCTCAGACATTTACATCACCTGCCCTTTAGTACGTTCCAGCAGCCGCGCTAGTTCCGCCCGGCCGCGGCTGATGCGCGACTTGACCGTTCCCTGGGGAATGGCCAGCACCTCAGCAATCTCTTTGTAATCCATATCCTGCAGATCGCGCAGAATAACAGCCTCGCGCAGTTCTGGCGAGACTTTCGCGAGCGCGCTCTGCACCATGCGCTCCAGCTGGTTCTGCACCGCGTGCTGCAAGGGTGTGGTGCGCTTGGTCGACGACCGGTTCCGCGTGGGGAGCGTCGTTGCCCTGATCCCAACCGGCATCGATCGAATCCGTAGCCCGTTGCTGGCGGGAGCGGCGGAAGTGGTCGACCAGCAGGTTGCGGGTCAGGGTGGTGATCCAGGTGTGGAAGCTGCCCTTGGCCGCGTCGAAGCTGCGCAGGTTGGCATAGACCTTGATGAAGACATCCTGAGTCAGATCTTCGGCGTCATGGGAGGAAGCGGTAAAGCGGTAACACAAGGCGTAGATCCGGCGTTGCTGCGCCACCACCAACTCCGTCCACGCTGCCGCATCCCCATCCAGGCAGCGCCTGACCAGTGCCGGCCAATCGATCTCCGCGGCCTCGGAGCGCCGTTCCGCGGGCCATTGCCGACTCGAACCACCTGGACGTTCCTGCGGCGTGTTCGAAGAGGGATTCAACGCGGGCGTTCCTCGGCCAGTAGAATATCGCCTCCCCGAATCACCCGCGAAGCGCTCCCCTCGAGCTCCCATGCCACCGTGGTTCAAGGTAAGCGTAGCGGCCTGACTCATGCTGCTGATACGCACCGGTCACCGCTTCGGTTCCATATGGTTACCCGTGAGGGGCCTCGTCTCTGAACGGGCTGAAGAGGCTGTGGAGCGCTTCAATGCCGGAGGCCAAAGAAGTAGCGATTCAGCAGCCAAGCCAGGAAGAAGAGCAGAGTGATGATTCCGGATCCCCACCAGAAAATCAGCATGGGAAGCGATCCGACTACGCTGGCGTCACGCTTGCCGACCTTCAGCTCCCAGGCACGGAAGATGTATCCGCTGCCCAGGCAGACGGCGGCCGAAAGCAGCAACATCTCGAGCGCAGGCAGCAGGCGTTGTTCGAAATGGCTCGCAGGCTCGAGAAAGGCAGCGTGAAACACGGCGTCGAGGGACAAAATGCTAAGCAGCAAGGAAGCGAATTTGGCGAGTTCCAGAAACACGGCCATCTCTCACGGCGAGACCCACTGGATTTTATGCCGTTCCAGCCACCAGCAGGGAGTCTGGGAGCTATGGGGAAAAAGCGCGCGCACGCAAGGCTGGGCGACCGTCCCCATGTAGTCGAACTCTTCTTTCTGGCCCTTGAGCGGAGTCCGCAAGAACTGCTCCACCTGTACGCTCGAAGAGGCCTGGGATTGCGCCCTGACCCGCAACGCAATCCAATCCCCTAGGTAAAGGACGACCAGAACGGTCAGCAAACCCTGGACGATCCGTAGCCACAGCCGCTTCATGTTGGCAGCTATCCTACTCTCAAAAGATCTGTCCCAGAGGTCAGGTCTGCTGCATGAAGTCGGGCGAGACCGGGTTTTCGTAGAGCGAGTAGTCGCGCGTGACCACGGTCAAGCCGCTTTGGGTCACGAAATAGTTGCGCCGGTCCTCTTCGCGGTCGTAGCCGATCACCGTGCCCTCAGGCAGATGCACGTCGCGGTCGATGATCGCCCGCCGGATACGGCAGTGGCGGCCAATATCGACGTGGGTGAAGATGATGCTCGACTCCACCTCGGCGTAGGAATTCACGCGCACGTCCTGGGAAAGGACGCTGTTGCGCACCACCGCGCCGGATACGATGCAGCCGGCGGAGATCACCGAGTTGATGGCCATGCCGGTGCGGCCCGGTTCGCCGAAGACGAATTTGGCGGGCGGATATTGCCGCTGCCGGGTACGCATGGGCCACGCCTTGTCATACAGGTTGAAAATAGGCGAAACCGAGGCCACATCCATGTTGGCGTCAAAATAAGCTTCGAGCGTGCCTACATCGCGCCAGTAGAGCGCGTTCTGCTTGTTCTCGTCGACGAAGTTGTAGGCGGAAATCTTGTAGCGGCCGAGAATGCCGGGCAGGATGTTGTGCCCGAAATCGTGCTTGGAATTCGGGTCCTCGGCGTCTTTCATCAACGCCGGCAGCAACACGTCGGTGTTGAAAAGATAAATGCCCATGGAGGCATCGACCATGGTGGGATTGAAGGGCGAGCGCAGGTTGGTCGTCTTCGGCTTTTCCTGGAAGCCGACCACCTCGCCCGTCCGGCTCACTTCCACCACCCCAAACCGCGCCACTTCATCGGGCCTGATGGGGAGGGTGGCGAGCGTCACATCCGCTCCGGCAGCCTGATGGTGATCGAGCATCAGCCCGTAATTCATCTTGTAAATGTGATCCCCGGAGAGGATGAGCACATGCTTGGGCTGCTCGGCGCCGATGGAGTAGATGTTCTGGTAAACCGCATCGGCCGTGCCCATATACCAGTTGGCGCTGACCCGCTGCATGGGAGGCAGGATCTCAATGAACTCGCCCAGTTCCTGGGCCACGATGCCGGTCCAGCCTTCGCGGATGTGGCGGTTGAGCGAGAGTGCCTTGTACTGGGTGAGAATGTAGACCCGGCGGAGATCGGAGTTGATGCAGTTGGACAGCGTGATATCGATAATGCGGTAGTTGCCGCCAAAAGGAACCGCTGGTTTGGCCCGATCGCGCGTGAGGGGGAAGAGTCGCTCGCCCGCACCCCCTGCTAGCAGTACTCCCAGAGTGTCTTTCATTCCATCACCGCGGTGCCCGTGCCAACTCTATACCAGGAGGTGAGATGCTGCGCTTTCACCCCTCCTCGACCGAGATGCGCAGGGAGCGCAGAAAGTGTACATCCTGCGCATTAAAAGTCTCGTCCGCTTGCGGGTTTTCGTTTGCCGGGGCCTCCAGTTCCGAGGCCGGCTGTTGTTCTACCTCGTTCAATCCAATCGTCGCTTCCAGCATCAATAGCACATCGAAGCCCTGCTTGCGGATGTCCTGCACCACCTCGGAGATCTGCTCGGACTCGGAAACCGACTCATGAATGGCTTCCCCAAGTTGCTGGATAAGACGACGAAGTCGTTGGTTCAAAGAAGTACCCCCAGTCGCCACCTTCAGGCGCGGTTTTACCTACCTTACTTGTGATGTTACAGCGGAGCAATCTGAATCCGCTGGCTGGTAAACTTTTACTATGGAGCCAAAGAAAGTAGGCCGCACGCTCGGCATCGGCGTCCGCGTGGCCTCGAATATGCTCCGCCAACGGGTGGAACAGGCTAGAGCCTCGAAACCCGCCCCACCCATGCGCAAAATTGGCAGCCGGGCGGCGACCGCCAAGCGAGGCGCCAGGGCCTTTCTGGAGGCATTCCTGGGCCCGTTTACGCACGCCGGCAGTGTGCTTTGGCTGGAAATCACCGGCCTGTTTTTTGCCCTGTTCGCGTTCTTCTTTGTGCAAAGCGTGTATCGCGTCCGCACTGCCTGGAGACAGGGGCCGGAACACACCCACCTGCTTCTCTACGCCGCAATGGCCATTGCTTTCGCCTGGTTTTCGGTGAGTTCGTTCACCCGCGCCTACCGCAAGAGCAAACGGGGGCCCGGGTGGCGGAAATAGTGGCGGAAGTAGATCGAAAAACAGCGTACCGGGCGGAGGACCTGGCCGGCTTCGACCCCGATCGCGAGCTTGGCTACCCAGGCCAGTATCCCTTTACCCGGGGGATCCGCCCCACCATGTACCGGGGGCGGCTATGGACCATGCGTCAGTACTCGGGGATGGGCGACGCGGACGAATCCAACCGCCGCTACAAGTTTCTGCTGGCCCAGGGTGGCGACGGCCTTTCCGTAGCGTTCGATCTGCCCACCCAGCTGGGCTACGATTCCGACTCGCCCTGGGCCACAGGCGAGGTGGGCCGAGCCGGGGTGGCCATCGATTCGATCGAAGACATGGAACGGCTGTTTGCCGGCATCCCGCTGGATGCGGTTTCGACGTCCATGACCATCAACGCCACGGCAACCATTCTGCTCGCCCTTTATGTCACCGCGGCCCGGCGGTCCGGCTGCGAGTTAGCCCAACTCTCGGGCACGGTGCAGAATGACATTCTGAAGGAGTACATCGCCCGCGGCGCCTACATCTACCCCCTGCAGCACAGCCTGCGCCTGATGGTGGACTTGTTCGCCTGGAGCGAACAACATCTACCGACGTGGAACCCCATCTCCATCTCCGGCTACCACATGCGCGAGGCCGGCGCGACTGCGGTGCAGGAGGTGGCCTTCAGTTTGGCCAACGGGCGCGTCTATCTCCAGGCGCTGCGTGATGCCGGGCTCGATATCGATGAGTCAGCGTCGCGCTTCTCGTTCTTTTTTGCCGCCCATAATGACTTCTTCGAGGAAGTGGCTAAGTTCCGCGCGGCGCGGAGACTCTGGGCCCATCTGCTGCGGGAGCAGTTTGGCGCCCGCGACCCGCTGGCTCAAGCGCTGCGCTTTCATACCCAGACCGCCGGCTCCACCTTGACCGCGCAGCAGGCAGAGAACAACCTCGCCCGCACCGCCTTGCAGGCCTTGTCCGCCATTCTCGGTGGAACCCAATCGCTGCACGTCAACGGCTACGATGAGGCGCTGGCGCTGCCCAGTGAGGAAGCTGCGCGGCTGGCGCTGCGCACGCAACAAATTCTCGCCAAGGAGTCCGGCGTGGCGCAGACAGTCGATCCGCTGGCCGGTTCCTATTACGTCGAGTCGCTCACCACGGCCATCGAGCAGCAGGCGCGCAGCTACCTCGACCGTATCGATGCGCTGGGCGGCATGGTGGCGGCCATCGAACGCGGCTGGGTACAGAGGGAAATTGAAGATGCTGCCTATCGGCACCAGCAGGCGGTCGATTCAGGAAAAGGGGTAGTGGTCGGCGTCAACCGTTTTGTGAACCGGTGCGAAGACTCACCTGGGCCGCCTGCCCGGGATTTGGGCGAGACGGCAGGACGGGCCCAGATTGAGCGCATCCGCGCGCTGCGCGCCCGCCGCGATCCCTTGCGCTGGCAGGCCGCGCTGGACCGGGTTACGGAGCAAACCCGCTCCTCGGGGAACGTTATGCCTGTAATCCTGGAGGCGGTCGAGAGCTGCGCCACAGTGGGCGAGATTGCCGGAGGTATGCGCAAGGTTTTCGGTGAATACGCTCCTTCGGCCTGATCGGCAAAGGACTTTTCCTGACACAAATTTTGGGTGGAATCCTTTGGAGCGTGTGTGAGAACGAGGATTTAAGAATTTAGTCCCGCAGGGACGGCTGAACTTAGCCCAGGACGCTAGTCCTGGGTACATTAATGAACATGATTAAGTCCCGGAGGGACGGCTGAGGGTTGTCCAGGATTGCATTGCGGCCTATTTTCAGCCGTCCCTCCGGGACTCGGTCGTCCTTCCAAATCCAACCCAGGACTAGCGTCCTGGGCTAAGTTCGGCCGTCCCTGCGGGACTGAGTTGGAAGCGGAGTTGTCACCCAAGCTCTCTAGGGCGTCTCACAGGATGTTCACTGCGCGCGCAGCCAGCAAAGCCAGGGTCGCGAGCGAGATGCTGGACTGGATCATCATGAACACTTTGGCCCAACGCGATAGCACGGGCGAATCGGTGGGCGAGAAGGCGGTGCTGGTATTGAACGCCAGGAAGAGGTAGTCAATAAAGCCTGGAGACCAAGCGGGATCGAATGGTTTCTGCGTCCCCGGGGCTAACGTCATTTGAGGAAAGAGGAAATCTCCTTTGGTGTGGCTGCCACGGGCGTGGCGCGCATACGGTCCACCGGCGTCGAGACGCCAGTACCACGAAGCGAAGATCAGGATGTTGGTAACCCACAGCGCGGCCGCGGAGCGAAGCAGAACCAACGGCGCCAGTTGGTGTGACGGGAGGGAGCGGACGAGCAGACACAGCGACCACAACATCGCTGCCGTGACCACGCCGAGCAAGACGTAACCGAGCACCTGATTGAGGCCAAACGAGCCCCGCATCCGGGCCACAATCACCGGGACCAGGAGCACGGAAACCACGGCCAGCAAGAGCCAGGACGGGCCGGTGGTCAGCGATTCCGGAAGAGCCAGATAAAGGCCGCCCACCGCCAGGACAGCCATGGCTGCCGGCCAAGCGGGCTGGGCTGGGGTCGTTGGTTTGGCGAGGGGTTTGGCGGGGGCTTGGGTCATGTCTTCTGGAAACAGCTTATCGCTTCACCCTAAGCGGCGCCGTTCGCGAATATAATCTCGGCGCCATGAATAAGCCGACGTCCGTGTACCTGTTTTGCATGTTGTCCCTGGTGCTGTGCCTGGTGCTGCCGCTAACCCTGCTTCTGATGCGACGCCTCCGCGATCCCAGAAGGGAGCGCCAAGCCGATGCTGGTGGCCACCAACCAGGGTGACCGCGACCTCAGCATCATCGACCCTGTGGCCGCCAAGCAACTGGCCACCGTGCCTGAGGGAGGCATCACCGGCCACGAGGTCGCCACTTCCCCGGATGGCCGGACCGCGTACGTGCCCATCTACGGAAGCTCGGGCGTGGGTAAGCCGGGAACCGATGGCCGGGAGATGGTGGTGATCGACATCCCCAGCCGTCAAGGTCACCGGCAAGGTCGACTTTGGCCACGGCGTACGACCCCACTGCCCGGTTTACGACCGCGCCAGCGGCATGTTGTATGTGACCACGGAGCTGGACCAGACGGTCACCATTATCGACCCCAAGACACTCAAGATCGTGGGCACCGTCCCCACCGGGCAGAAGGAATCGCACATGCTGGTGATCTCGCGCGACGGCAAGCGCGGATACACCTCGAATGTCGGCGCCGGATCGGTCTCGGTGCTGGATTTGCCCGGCCGCAAGACCATTGCCATCATCCCCATCTCGGCTGAATCGCAGCGCATCGCCATCTCCAACGACGACAAGATGGTCTTTACTTCGGACCAGACCAAGCCGCAAATGGCGGTGATCGACACCGCCACCAACAAAATCAAGATGTGGGTGGAATTGCCTGCAGTGGGCTACGGAACCTCGCCCACCCCGGATGGCCGTTATCTCCTGGTCGCGATGCCCAAGGCCAACCAGCTGGCGGTGGTCGATCTGGCCAGCCTCAAGGTGGTCCGAACGGTGGATGTTCCCGACGATCCGGTCAAGGTGCTCGCCCGGCCCGACGGTAAGGTCGCGTATGTCTCCTGCTCCAGGGCCAAGCAGGTCGCTGTAGTCGATCTGTCGCAGTGGAAAGTTGCGTCGCTGATCGATGCCGGCAAGGGCGTAGACGGCTTGTCGTGGGCCGCGCCTGCCTCTCCTGCCGGGCCGCATTCTCACCGCCAGCCGGCGATTGGGCGACAGGCCGGCGAGTGAGGTTGGGAGAAAGCAAACAGCAGGGTCCCTCCACTACGCTCCCCCGGATTTCCTGTAGAACTTGGTGGGGTTATCCGGCTTCATGCGCCTTTCTTCACGGAAAGGTTCACACGCGGTCCCGTCTAGTGCTGCGTCGCAGGAAATCCGAGTGCTCTCCGGTCCTAATGAACAAGCGCTCACCGTCAAGTCTGCTGCTCTAGTGGCGGATTGACGTCAAGGTTCGCGTATCCCACATCTCGCGAAAAACGAGCGAGATATGGGGCACCCATTGATTGGTGGCAGGGAGAGATCCCAAGGGCGGCGTATACCCGGTAGGGGCGAAATCCTGCCCACGTCCGTGCTACCGTGGAAGATCAGCTATTTCTCAGTAAAGGAATTCCCTGTGTCCGCTGGCTCTGTTTCCCCTCCCGCCCTGCGCAAGACCGCGCTCTATGGTGTCCACCGCCAGCTGGGAGCCAAGATGGTCGATTTCGGTGGCTGGGACATGCCCGTCGAGTACTCCGGCATTACCGCCGAGCATATGGCGGTCCGCACCGCCGTGGGGTTGTTTGACGTCAGCCACATGGGCGATATCCAGTTCCGCGGCCCGGGCTCGCTGGCTGCGATCCAGGCCCTCTCCATGAACGATGCTTCCAGGTTGGCGGTCGGACAGGCACAATATTCGGCCATGCTCTATCCCCAGGGAACATTTGTCGACGACGTCCTGGTGCACAAATTCAGTGACAACGATTACCTGCTGGTCATCAACGCCGGCACGCGCGAAAAGGATTACCAGTGGATCCGCTCCCAGGTAGGATCCTTCGCCGGCGTGCACATCAGCGACTACAGCGACCACTACACTCAGCTCGCCATCCAGGGGCCGCGGGCGCAGGATACTCTGGCCAAGCTCACCAAGACGGACCTGAGCGCGATCAAAAATTATTGGTTCACCTTGGGCACCGTGTGCGGACTCCCCAACGTGCTCATCGCGCGCACCGGCTACACCGGGGAAGACGGCTTTGAGATCTACCTGCCCTCGGACGAGCCCACCAGCGCGCGCGTCTGGCAAGAAGTTACGGAGGCGGGTAAGGAGTTCGGCCTACTGCCTTGCGGCCTGGGAGCGCGCAACACCCTTCGCCTGGAAGCCGCCATGGCCCTCTACGGGCATGAAATATCAGAAGAGATCAACCTTCTCGAGGCCGGCCTGGAACGCTTCTCAAAACTCGGCAAGGGCGACTTTCTGGGTGCGCAGGCGCTGTTACGCCTCCAGCAAAGCGGCGCACCCAAGCGCAAGCTGGTGGGCCTGGAGATGATCGACCGCGGCATTGCGCGCGACGGCTACAAGATTTGCAGCCTCGAAGGGGAACCGATCGGCTACGTTACCAGCGGGTCGCCTTCCCCCTATCTGAAAAAGAACATTGCCCTCGCCTATGTGCCGGTCGACCGCATCGCGCCCGGGACGGAAGTGGCGGTCGAGGTGCGCGGCAACCTGGTTAAGGCCAAGGTGGTGCCGACCCCCTTCTACCGCCGCGCGAAAAAGACCCAGGCATAGTTCCGGCATCATCAACACCTGCCCAGGCGGCCACACTCTAAAATGAGCTCTAAAATGAACCAGGAGATCAGCACGCATGACGTATCCAGCAACCTACCGCTACACCAAGGAGCATGAGTGGATCGACGCAGGGGAGGGCAAGGTGGGCATTACCGACTACGCCCAGAGCACCCTGGGAGACATTGTTTTTGTCGATCTGCCTAAGGTTGGCTCCAGCGTAGAGAAGGGTAAAGTCTTTGGCAGCGTGGAGTCGGTAAAAGCCGTTTCCGATCTCTATTCGCCGGTAACCGGCACCGTGCTCGAGGTGAACGAGGAGCTGGCGACGGCTCCGGAAAAAATCAACACCGACGCCCACGGGACGTGGATGCTCAAGGTGAAAATCGCCGATCCGTCGGAAGTGAACCAGTTGCTCACGGCAGCGGACTACGAGAAGTTCGTCAAAGAAGAGACTCACTGAAGGAAGAGACCCACTGAGGCACCGATAGGGGACCCAAGATGCGCTATTTGCCAAAATCGCCGGGCGAACGGATTGAAATGTTGCAGCAAATCGGCGCCGGCTCGATCGACGATCTCTTTTCCACCATCCCCCAGGAGTACCGCCTGGCACGGGATCTCGATGTTCCCCGCCAGATGGGGGAGTCAGAGATCGTTGACTACTTTCGCAGCGCGGCTAAAAACAGCGCGGCCGGCTACACCAGTTTTCTCGGCGCCGGCGCCTATCGCCACTATCGCCCGGTCATAATCGATTCGCTGGTGCAGCGGGGCGAGTTCCTCACCTCCTACACTCCCTACCAGGCGGAGATCACCCAGGGGACCCTGCAGGCCATCTTCGAATTTCAGACCATGATCTGCGAGCTCACCGGCATGGAGATCGCCAACGCCTCCATGTATGACGGCTCGACCGGCGCCGCTGAATCAGTATCCATGGCTGTGCGCATTACCCACCGCACCGGAATTTTCGTCGCCAGAACGGTGCATCCCGAATACCGCGAGGTCATGCACACCTACGCCCAGCACCAGGGATTGGGAGCGGAGACGCTCGGCTTCGGCGAGGACGGGCGGCTCGACCTGGCCGCGCTGGAACAAAGCGTCAGCGAAGAGACCGCCTGCGTGCTGGTGCAGTCGCCGAACTTTTTCGGCGTGATTGAAAACATTCCGGCCATCGCCGAGATCGTGCACAAGAAAGGCGCGCTGCTGATTGTATCCATCGCGGAGGCGATTTCTCTGGGCGCAGTGCGGCCGCCGGTCGAAGCCGACATTGTCTCCATGGAAGCGCAATCCTTCGGCGTCGCGCTCAGCTACGGTGGTCCCTATTGCGGCGTGATCGCGGCCAAAGAAAAGTACCTGCGGCAAATGCCCGGCCGGTTGGTGGGCGAAACCGTAGATAAGGAAGGCCGTCGCGGCTTTGTGCTCACCCTATCGACGCGCGAGCAGCACATCCGCCGGGAGAAGGCGACTTCGAATATCTGCACCAACCAGGCGCTGGTGGCGTTGATGGCGACCATCTTCCTGGTGGTTTACGGCAAAGAGGGCATCCGTGAGCTGGCGTTGCACAATCTGGCCAAGGCCGATTACGCCGCCAAACAATTTTCCACCAGTGGAGGCGCCCGGCTGCTGTTTGCCGGCAGTCCGCGTTTCCACGAGTTTGTGCTCGAGACTGCAGAAGCACCGGAGCTGCTGAACGGAAAGCTGCTGAAGCAGAAGGTGATCGGCGGCCTGCCCTTGAACCGCTGGTATCCCGAGTTGGGCCACGCCAGCCTGTGGTGCACTACCGAGCTCAACACCCGGGAGCAGATTGATCACGCGGCTTCGCTGCTGCAACATGACTCCGAAGAGGCCCTGACCCGGGCTTGAAAGGCAGACACCCCATGGCATTTGAAGGCACACGCCGCAAAGTGCGCTCCCACCTGAGCCAGAACGAGGCCCTGGTGTTTGAAAAGTCTTCCCCGGGCAAAAAGGCTTACAAGATGCCGCCGCTCGACGTGCCCGAGGTGGACCCCGAAATCCTGTTGGGCGAAGCCGCGCGCGCGGATCTGGGGCTCATGCCGGAGCTGAGCGAAATCGAAATCATCCGCCATTTCACCCGCCTCTCTACCTGGAACTACGCCATCGATCTGGGTATGTACCCGCTGGGCAGCTGCACCATGAAATACAATCCGCGGGTCAACGAATTCGTCGCCCGGCTGGAGGGCATTGCTGAGGCCCATCCGTACCAGCCGGAGTCGCTTTCGCAGGGAGCGCTCGAGGTGATTCGGCTGCTGCAATCCTGCCTGCTCGACATCACCGGCATGGACGCAATCACGCTGCAGCCGGCGGCGGGAGCGCATGGGGAGTTCACCGGCATCCTGCTGGTGCGGGCTTACCATCAGTCCAAGGGAAATCCGCGGCGCAAGGTCATCATCCCCGACTCCGCGCACGGAACCAACCCCGCCACGGCTGCGATCTGCGGCTACCAGGTGGAGAATCTCCGGTCGAATTCTCTCGGTATGGTCGATGTGGCCCAGCTGGAACAGATCGTCACCGACGACACGGCTGCGCTGATGTTGACCAACCCCAGCACCATCGGCGTGTTTGAGAGCGAGATCCACAAGATTGCCGACATTCTCCACGCCAAGGGCGCCCTGCTCTACATGGACGGGGCCAACATGAACGCCCTGGTGGGCAAGACCCGTCCCGGCGACTTCGGCGTGGACGTAATGCATCTGAACCTGCATAAGACTTTCTCTACCCCGCATGGCGGGGGTGGTCCTGGGTCTGGCCCGGTGGCGGCTAAAAAAATACTGGAGCCGTTTCTGCCCACGCCGGTGGTGGTCGAGGGCGCGCCAGATCAGGAAGGCCACCGCACCCTGCGCCTGGACTACGACCGCCCGCAGTCGGTGGGCCGGGTGCGCATGTTCTACGGCAACTTCGGCATGTTTGTCCGCGCGCTGGCCTACATCATGGCCAATGGCCCGGATGGGTTGCGGCAGACAACGGAAGACGCGGTGCTGAACGCGAACTACATCCGCAAGAATCTCGAGGACGTGTACGAGCTGCCCTACCGGACGCCCACGCTGCATGAGGTGGTCTTCAGCGATCGCCGGCAGACGCAGAAGGGGGTCAAGACCGGCGACATTGCCAAGCGGCTGATTGATTATGGCTTCCATCCCTACACCACTTCGTTTCCGCTGATTGTGCCTGGCGCGTTGATGATCGAACCGACGGAAAGCGAATCGAAGGAAGAGCTCGATCTGTTTATCGACGCCATGCGGCAGATTGCCCGCGAGGCGGAGGAGAACCCGGAGCTGGTGCTGAATGCGCCGCACGCCACGCGGATCTCGCGCCTGGACGAGGTGATGGCAGCGCGCAAGCCGGTGCTGCGGTACACAAGGCCCGCGGATAAACCGTAATCCGCGAGAAGAAAGCTATACCTTCAGGGGCTAAACAGGCTGCGGGACTTACCGAAAGCAGGAGAGATGCCTGGACCACAATCCGCGATCGCGCAACGGCGCGACGATCTGGAGCGCTTCGAATTCATGATGGGGCCCGAGCGGGGCCGTCTCGCAGTGACCCTCGACATGCTCACCGATGCGCTGATCCTTATCGGCCAGCACGGGGTTTACTGTGCGTCCACGCGCAATCCCTCAAAGCCCGCGCTGGACCTGGAAACAGTTCTGGGGGAGATCGGGGGGGCTAAAGAGCTGATTCAGTCGGTCATGGAGCAGTTACGGCTGAAGGGCGAGCAGGCGACGCAACGATAACGCCCGACGCAACTGCGCTCCTCTTGCTTTACCACACCCGTCTCACACCATAGGCTTCAAACGCTGTTTCGTTAGTGATTAAGGGAAGGTTTTCCGCTTGCGACTGGGCAATCAGCATACGGTCAAACGGATCCTTGTGAGGACCCGGCAGCAGGCCGGCTCGAATACCATGTTCCGCGGAGATAGCCAGCAAATGGAAACCTTCTCGCTCAATTTGACCGCAAAAGTCCGACGCTAGATTCGCCGCTGTCGGCAGTTTGCCTAAGCGAACCTTAGTCGCGATTTCCCATGCTGAGGCGGCACTGACAATCACTGTGTTCCTGGTTTCCGCGATGATCTTTCGGGCTGGCCGGGTTAGGCTGGATCGTCAGAAAGCCACCACAACAAAGCGTGGGTGTCCAGCAATGCGCGCAATCGGACTACTCCCAGTGCGACAACTCGTCTTCGGGAAGAGGCTCAAAAAATTCCGGGCCCACGCGCAACATACCCTTCAGTGACCCTGGCAGACGTTTGCCCTTCACCTCACCGACCGCAACCAGCCGGGCCACCGGTTTTGCCCCTCGGGCGATGATTACTTCCTCCCCCGCGGCAACCTTTTGAATCAGCTTGGAAAGATTGGTTTTGGCCTGGTGAATGGTAACGATGGGCATGATGGCTCCCTAGCTAATCCAGCTTAGCTTATAGGGAAGAGGCCAAGCAATCCCTTGTGGGTCACACGTGTTGTATTCTTAACTTGCGCGCCCGTAGCTCAGCTGGATAGAGCGAACGCCTCCGGAGCGTTAGGTCGGGAGTTCGAATCTCTCCGGGCGCACCATGCTTATCCCTTGGCACAACCGCTGTGGTAAATAATCGACCGCATTCGTCGAGAAAGGGAGTTTGCCTCGATTTCGAATTTCGAATTTGCAAATTTGAAATATTTTTGACATTATACCAATACTTATGCTAGGCCAGGACGTAGCATTGCTCCTCAAGATCTGCCTTCTGGAAAGGCCAAAAATCCTGTCTAAAACGTTGGCGGATGAGCTTTTCCTCCCTCCTGGGGAAGTCTCCAAATCGCTGAACCGATGCAAGGAATCCGGGCTCCTTTACTGGTCAGATCTTGAGAAAAGGGTCAATCGTTCCGCTTTGCTGGACTTCCTTGCGTATGGTATGAGATACGTGTTTCCTCCCAAGAGGGGCACACTTGTCCGTGGCGTTCCTACCGCCGCCGCAGCCGCGCCCCTGAAGTCGCACTTCCTGGACGACGATGAGCCACCGCCGGTCTGGCCCTACCCGGAAGGCTCCGTCCGCGGGTTATCGTTCTCGCCCCTGTACAAGAATGCGCCGAAAGCCGCATTGCTCGATTCCCGGCTTTACGAACTTCTAGCTTTATGCGATGCGATTCGGAGTGGAAGAACCCGGGAACGTGTACTCGCTGTTGAATTGCTGCGCAAGGCGCTGAATGCCTGATCCTAACTTTCGTCTTCTTGAAGAGGCCGCCACAAAACTCGCTCCTTTTCTGCGCGAGATTGTTTTCGTTGGTGGTGTGACCCTGGGATTGCTCATTACAGATAAAGCCGCCGCTCCTATTCGCAGTACGGATGACGTGGATGTGATCGCAGAAATCCTTACCTATGTCGACTACATTGCATTTTCAGAGCGCCTTCGCAAAGCAGGGTTCAACGAAGACATGAGCGAGGAACCCTCGACCTGCCGCTGGTTCCACGGCAAGCTGAAACTGGATGTCTTGGCGCTCACTAAGGAAGTCCTGGGCTACACAAACCTTTGGTATGAGAGCACGCTGCGTCACGCGACCTCGTTTCTCTTACCTAGAGGCCAATCCATCTGGCTGATCACGGCGCCTTACTTCCTTGGTACCAAGATGGAAGCATTCCGGGGACGCGGCCAGATGGATTTTCAGGCAAGCCATGATCTGGAGGACTTTGTCGCGGTGATCGATGGCAGGAGCACGATCCTCGAAGAGATTGCGGATTCCCCAGGCGATCTTCGCCAGTACCTCGCTGACGCAGCAAGCAGCCTTTTGACCGAATCCCGTTTTCTCGATGCGGTTCCGGGATTTGTTCTGGATTATGGGCGCGTGCCATTGATTCTCGACCGGCTGCATCAACTGAAGCAGCTGAACGCATAACGGCTTACCGTTCACACTTGGCGCTCGTTCTCCCCACATATGGCCGGAACTCGGCGACCATCTACCGACCAAGATTCAGTGCAAAGCGGCTGAGCTTGGCGCAACGCCTCGGCAAGCGAGCTCAAACTGGCGGCAGTCGGGCGCACCATTCCGATTTCTCCGTCCTGCAACTTTCATACTCGTGTGAGATCGGGACTTCCCGTGAGCGCCAGGTATTGGTGGATGAATGCGATCGACATGCTGCCTTCGCCCACGCCGCTGGCTACCCGCTTGATCGAACCGTGGCGAACGTCACCGGCGCAAAATATGCCCGGAAGGCTGGTCTCCAGCGGAAACGGTTCGCGCTCGAGTGCCCATCCGGTCAGGTCTCTTCCGGTGTAAATATAACCTTTGCCGTCGCGCTCGAGGGCTGCTGGAAGCCAGGATGTGTTCGCCGTTGCGCCGATCATCAGGAACAGCGCATCGGCGTCGCGGGTAGTGGAAATTTCGACCCCCTGAGCGTCTCGCGTCGTGGTCACGATCTGCTCCAGATGCTCTTCTCCTTCTACGCCGGTCACTTCAGTCCGTGCTTCGATCTTAATGTTGGCCTTCTCCGCGATCTGCGCGATCAGATATCGCGACATGCTCAGGGCGAGACCGGCGCCACGCACCAGCATGATCACCTCCGCAGCGTAGTTGGAGAAGAAGACCGCTGCCTGGCCAGCGGAGTTCCCCCTCCACCACAAATACCTTCTTCCCAGCGACACTATGAGCCTCCTGACGAGAGGCGCCGTAAAGTATGCCACGACCAAGCAGACGATCCAGTCCGGGAACTTCGATACGATGCCAATCGACGCCGGTCGAGAGCAAGACGGCGCGAGCCCCTATCCACCCTCCGCCATCCAGCCTCACGGAATAACCGGTATCTGTAACTAACACAGCTTCGATGCTGCGTGTCACAGCAATCTCCGAGCCGAAGTGGAGTGCCTGCTTGAGTGCCCGCTCGGTGAGCTCATCACCGGAGATGCCCGAAGGAAATCCAAGATAGTTTTCAATGCGGGAGGAGGTTCCCGCTTGTCCGCCGGCGGCAGAGCGCTCGACGATCAGCACCCTCAAACCCTCCGACGCTCCATAAACTCCAGCCGCCATCCCGGCTGGGCCCGCTCCGGCGATAACAACGTCATAGCGCTCGTTCTTTGGAGCGGTCTGGAGACCCAAAGCCTCTGCGACCGCGCGGACCGTCGGAGCCAGCAGGCACTTCGCACCGTCTACCACCACCGCGACGCCCGCGTGTCCTGGCGGAACGCAGGAAGACGCGCGCTCTGGCACAAGGTCCCTGTCCACCCAGTCGTATTGCACGCGATTGGCGGAAAGGAAACTGCGGATACCCCGGCAATCGTCGTCGTATTGCGCCCCAACCACAAGAACGCGCGAGGAGGGAGTGTCCTTTACATACTGCTCCGCCATGGAGAGCCGAGCCGTCATGGTCTGAAAAATGGCCGTGCCGCATAAGGACGAATCTCGAATCAATTCCTGTAGCTGCTGGCGATCGAAACGGGCCAGGCGGCTTCGAGACACTGCCTGTACGGAGACGATATTGGCCGTGCCCAGGAGAATGGGAATCTCTCCAAAGAACTCGCCCGCGTTTAGCTGCTCCAGCTCCCGGCGTTGTCCCACGATATCCTTCACCACCTGCAGCAAGCCTTCCAGAACGACGAAAAACCGAGGATCCTCGCCCTCGCGTATGACCCAATCTCCGCCTTGCACACGGATATCTGCAGCCTTTTGCGCGAGGGTGTGGCGCGCGGATTCATCCAGGGCAGCGAAGAGAGGAATTTGCGCCAGTTCTGCCGCAATGATCACGTGGTTGTTTCCCCGCCTTACAGATAAGGGTAGCCCCACGACACCCACTATGCGCTAGCGGTGAGAAAGATCGCGTATCCAGATGTCTTTGAATTCCATGTTGCCGCGTCCGCCGGCGTGCAGTTGCAATGCGATCTTGCCATCGAAGGAGGTTGGCTTGGGATCGGTGAAGTCCACCATGGACACGCCGTTCAGGCGGGATCGGTAGCGGTTTCCGTCGACCTCGACCAGATAGTCGTTCCACTCGCCCATACGAACCACACCCTCATTCTCCGGCGCTGGCCAGACCACCCACCCACGCCCGTCCTCGGCATAGACGCCGGCGGTGTGATGCATCATGGTGCAGTCGATCTCAAACTGCATACCCTGGGTCACATCCGCGGTTCCGGGCTTGAATGCACTATGGAAGAAGACTCCGCTATTGCCATCACCCACACACTTGAAGCGAAGCGAAAGCTGAAAGTCTTTGTAGTCTTTTTCGGTTTGCAGATAGCCATAGTCTTTGGTGAGGCCTTTGCCGTGGATCAGCCCATCCTCGACCGTCCAGCTCTCGTTGCCTATCTTCGTCCAACCGCTCAGGTCGTTCCCGTTGAATAGCCGGATCCAGTCTTGCCCAGGAAGCTTCGCCTTTTCCTGGCCCCTGACAACGAGGCCCATCACGACCATGATCAAGGTGACTGCAAGGAGCCGAGGCATGAGGGTATCCCGCCGAGGATTGAAGAGCGCACTGCGCGAGAATTCTATCAGTCCCTGAAAAGCGGGCGCGAAGTTTAGAGCAGAGCGACATCCCGGTTGCCGTCCCATTGCACTCCACTGGGCACGGTCGCAGCGTTGCGCAGGAAAGCACAGTAGTGAACTGTATGTCGAGTTTGCGCGGGCGCCCAGAAAAAGGTCGGGGTCTCAAACATCTTTCCCCGTTCCACCATGCGCCGACGCGATTCCGCCATGGGAGAAACACCGAACTCCATTCCCAGAGCAAACTCGGCCGAGTTCCATGGCGCCCACGACCGGAGATGATTCTCCTCCCAGCGCGACAGCCAGGGAAAGTCTTTACGCCCCCACACGTAGCCAAACGCGAGCTGGTACCGGGGCGACCAGACCATAAAGTACGAGTGCTCCTGCGCTGGATTCATCAGGTGCGCGGTAAAGCCACAGGAAGAGCTCTGGGCTGTTAAGGTGCTGAAGTCATCGACCCCACCATCCTTTCGCGGACAGAACGGCCACTCGAACTCTGCGCCCTCCAATTGCGTTCCCATGCCGTTGTTAAACGCGCCGTCGAAAACCTTGGAACGGGTTGCCGAAGCTCGGAACTGGGTATGCCCAGGTTCCAGAAACGGCGCACCGAGTGTCACGTGCTGGGTCCAACCGATAGGGCGGTCGGTGCAGCTGTGATTATGAATAGTTTCCGAAAAGGCCACCACGCCGTTGCCTGCCAGTTCCACCTTGCGCTCAAATCTCATCTCCGCTTTCGGCAAATCGGCGTGCAGGAGGATGTGCCTTGCGTCTCCTCCGATCTGGTAGGGCACGACTGAAGCTTCGCCATGAACGGGTATGCCTGCGGCCGCTTCCTCGACATCGGGACCGCCAAAGAGGTCGAGACAAATATTGTGTCCAAACAGACCTGCCAGCAACCGCGCTTCGGCGCCCTCGCCATATTCGGGATGAAGCGCAGGTGAGTAGTCAGACGGCTCTATCGACCGCCATTTCGGAATCCAGAGGGGGCTGATGTTTCTGTCCTTATGCAACAGCTCCGCGATGTGGCCGCCCTCCTGGGTAACGGTGAGACGTAGCTCATCCGTTTCGATCTGCGCTGCTCGCCGGCCGCGAAAGTCAACCTGCTTCATCCTGGGCCACACCTCCAAATCGAGTTTACTGATGGGCCGAATTTTCTGTAGAGCTTGTTGACGAGAAAACAAAACAGCAGGAAGGGAGTAATATGTCGCTACTCTCAAGCCCCAGCCACTGGTGAAACATCCGGGTTCTCAGCTTCTAGACAACACCTCAAGGAGGCGACGTGGCGCAGCGGGCAGTCTCATTGCAAGTCGACGCCAATGCACACCGAGCTGGACAGCGAGCGTTGCTCGCCGCCTTCCTCGGATTCTTCGTGGACATGTTCGACGTGTATCTGCCCATCGTGGCCCTGGGGCCGGCCATGTCCTACTTCCAACCCGCAACCCTGCGCCCGGCCCTGCAATCCACCTTGTTTTACGTAGTTTTTGCCTTGTCCCTGGTAGGTCGCCCGATCGGAGCAGCGGTGTTTGGCCATTACGGCGACAAGCTCGGCCGACGCAAGGTTGCGATTATTTCGATGGGCGGCTTCGCCGTCGTGACCCTGCTCATTGGGCTGTTGCCGGGTTATGAAAGCTGGGGCATGGCCAGCATTGTGATCCTTGTGCTCCTGCGTTTTGTCGACGGTATCTTCCTTGGCGGCGAATATACCGGCGCCAATCCTCTGGCCATGGAGCATGCCCCCAAGGAGAAGCGGGGAAAATGGGCGGGGGTCATCCATACAGGGTTTCCGCTCTCCGTGGTTGCCATGTCTCTCGTCACCACTGGTTTGTTGCGCGTGCTGCCGGCAGGGTCGCCCCATTCACCGTACGTGCAATGGGGCTGGCGCGTTCCCTTCTTCCTCGGAGCCCTGTTGGCTGGCGGCATCAGCCTCTACTACATCAGGAAGGTTCCGGAATCTAGAATTTGGGCCGAGGCCGAGAAAACCAAGTCCCCGCTGAAGGAACTGTGCGGCAGAGACAATTTCCGCTGCCTGTCGCAGGTTTTTCTGATCATGAGCGGGGCCTGGTTCACGCTCAACGCGGTCACGTCCATTCTTCCCGGCGTGTTGTTGACCGTCAGACACGTGAACAGTGTCGTGGTGACCAACGCGCTGCTGGTCGCACACTTACTGTTGGCGCTTTGCTTTGTTCCTGTCGGCATGCTGGGCCAGAAGATCGGCCGGCGGACCGTTCTGGCTTTGATGGGAGTGGCGGGGTTGACCGTGGGCCCCATGCTGTACTATGTGCTCGTCAGGTCCGGCTACCGCAGCGTCTGGCAACTGACCCTGCTGGTGACCCTGGTCAATCTGTGCGCCACGCCTGTATGGGCGATCGTCACCTCGTATGTCATCGAGCGCTTCCCCACCGGCGTGAGGGCGTCTGGCTATGGCATAGGCTACAGCGCGGCCACCATCATTCCCGCATTTTCTTCCTTCTACATGTTGGGTCTGAAGGGATTGGGAATGCCGTACGAGTACACCGAGATCGTCATCTTCGCGGTGGGAGGGTTTCTTTTGTTACTGGGTGCGCTGTCCGGCCCGGAAACCAGGCACGTCGATTTGTCCTAACGCCAAAGAGAAGAATCGCCGAATAGGTATCCTGTCGACGACAGGATACCTATGGATGGATGAGGACTAACCTTGGCGCTCGGCCGCATCCGCGGCTTGTGCAAGCTGGTTGACTACTTTAAAGAACTCCGGGCTTTGTCCTTTGAATAGCCCGTCGGCGGTGAAGCTTGCGATGGTGGCCACCGCACCTGCAAATTTATCGTCCGAAGGACGAATGACGGCACAGTGAGGAAGCTGGGGACTAAAGAACTCGCACGGGACGGGGAAGATCAGGCTGGGCTGAACCAGGGGATTGAGTGGATTGAAAAAATTGGGAAACGTGAGCCCTTGATCCGTCACCGGTGCGACCGGGGGTTGCACTCCATTGCCCGAAAAATCAACCCATTCCAGAAAGTGAGCGACCTCGTCTCCTCCGATACCGAGTGTGATTTTCAACACTTCGCGAGAACTCACCTTCTGAGACAGGCTGGCATAAAGGCTGGAACCACCTTGCTCAATGTATCCGAAGTGGAAGGCTGCAGTGTTGGCGATGACCTGAATATGAGCGGCGGTGCCATTGAGATCAGCATCCGTTGTGGGAATGGCAGTGCGGTTGGTGATGGTAACGGCCTGCGGAAACGTGGCGCCAAAGTCGGGGTTGGTTTGGCTGCGATATCGGATGAACCAGCTCGTGTCCACATTCAGATTCATGAGGTTGGTGAGACGATAGATGTCCGAGGCTCCGGTTGCCTTGCTTCCCTGCAGAGTACGAAATTGGTCCAGGTTAACGGGTTCCGCACCCTTTGATTCCAGGTATGCGTTGAGGAAGGTAGCGTGGCTAATTTCGTCGTTAGTGTTGCTGGTTATGTATTGCGGGCCGTCGGGATCAAGGTTCGACAGAGCAGCTTGATAGGCGTTCAACGTTTGGTTCGGGTCTACTTCAATGGGTTGGCCAGAGGTGAGACCACCCAGTTCCGCGTACTGTACCCAAAGGTCCGCTTCGATGAGCTCGGCTGCGGCCAGAAAACGCAGGATGGCTATATCTCCTTCGGTTAGACTGCCGCTTTCGGCGAACGCCGGCTTTTGACTGCCTGCCAAAACGGCTCCTACCGTGGCAGCACTTCCAGCAAGCATTCCAGTTTTTAGAAACGAGCGCCGATTCACCGATCCGCTGACGGGACTTGTTACTTTCTTCACAGGGCCTTCTCCTTAAGTCAAGTTGGGACTTTCGTTTTTGATTTGGTCCGAGCAAGCCTGGTCCGACAACCTCGATGACTCGCCCATGCTGGAAAGCGAGAGATCGCGACATCTCCCTTTGACCGACTTACGGGCAGACGCCTCTCTCCGGAGATGAGAACTGGCATCCGGCGGGATTATTCCCATTTGTGGGAAATAAATCGCGCGGCGCCAGTACAGTTGACCTGACGAGTCTCGTCCGGGCCATAACTCGCCCTGATATAAACTGCATCGGTGGAGAAAGCATCATGAAGGCAAAGATGCAGTGCACTGCCGCGATTGCAGCTTTGCTGGCCTGCCTGGCATTGGCTGCGCTGGCTCAGCCCGGCAGCAAGGTCAGGGTCGGCTACTGCGGTCCGTTGAAGGACATCGACGCGGTAAAGGCCGCGGGCTTCGATTACATGGAGGTGCGCACTTCGGAAGTAGCCGCGCTTTCCGATGCCGATTACGAGAACGTGGCCGCAAAGTTCAGGCAGGTGGAGCTTCCGGTGCTATCCGCAAATCTGTTTCTTCCCGCCGACATCAAAGTCACCGGACCGCAGATCGACAAACAACGCCAGATGGAATATGTTCGCCGGGCGCTTGATCGAGTATCCCGCTTAGGCGTGCGGCTGGTCGTTTTTGGAAGCGGCGGGGCGCGCCAGGTTCCCGAGGGATTCTCCAGACAAGAAGCTTTTCAGCAATTGGTCGACTTTGGAAAACGCGTCGCGCCAGAAGCCCGGTCGCGGAACATCACCATCGCCATCGAACCGCTGCGCCACCAGGAGACCAACATCATCAACAACACTACCGAGGCGCTCGCATGGGTAAATGCTGTGAATGATCCAAACGTCCAACTGATGATCGACTATTACCACTTCCAGGTGGAGAAGGAGGATCCATCCGCCATTCTGAAGGTGAAAGATCATCTGCGGCATCTGCACATGGCGAATCCGAATGGCCGCGTCATGCCGCTCAAATGGGACGAATACAATTACGCGCCGTTTTTTGCAGTTTTGCGCCAGATCCACTACGACCAGTTGATCAGCCTGGAAGCTTCCACTAAGGATCTGCCAGTGGAAGGGCCGCAGTCGATAGCGCTGCTACGGCGCGCGTTCGACCAGTGATCGCAGGAATTCTTTGCCGTGATTCATCGGCTTGTGCGGCGCCTCGGCGGGGCTGTAGTACAGCGAGGAAACTCGAAGCCGGAGGGGGCAGGTCCCTGGCCCCATCCTTTACCCGCGAACGGGCTGGTGGGGTCGAGGTGAGATTCGTCGACCGGAATTCCGCCGGGACCGGCTCCGCCGCCAGTATCGCGCGCGAACACTGATGGGTAAGGGTGACCGTGCATTCTAACGTCGAGTTCCGGCGGGTTCGCGACTTCCAGGAACATGATGTTTTCGTTCTCAAACAGCACCCGGTGAACGTCGGGATCCGCGATCTCGGCGTCGTACGATGCCGGGTATGGATAGCCTCCCCACGGTGTTCGGGGAAATTCTGAGCTGGACTGGCTTTGGATAGGGAAGCAACACCACAATCCACAGACCACCAGGATCCGGTACCCATGCGACCGACTCCGCTGATGCAAGTTCACTCCTTCTGGATAAATTGAACTGTATGTCATTGGGAGTGGGGTGGCATATAAGAATCGACCGGATTTCCTGTCAGGAGCATGCTTCTGTTTTTCCCAGAAACAACAGCAGGTCCCTTCACTACGCTACGCTACGGTCGAAAAACATCTCCACGAGAGGTCCGCAGAACTGCAGATCCCTCCACTACGCTACGCTACGGCCGGGATGACAAAGGGGAGGGGGGCGCTTCCATTGAGAGTAGTGGCTGAGCAGAAGGGAGCAGGGGCCCTTTTTCATCCCCTTGGATAGGCCGAAGGACCATGGACACTCCGGTCGGGATGACAATTCTGTTGGAGGAACAAGGTCTGCTCAAATTCTCCGGCATCCGTTAAACGCACGGATGCTACACTCCATGGGCTATGGATAGTTGCCTCATTCGCCGCGCCGTTATCTCCGAGCAGAAAGAGCTTGAGGCCCTACAATTACGTGCGTCCCTTACCAATGCTGGTGATCGTGACGCGTTACTCGCCCATCCCGATGCCATTGAGTTACCGATGGATCAGATCACCGCGGGCGCGGTGTTTGTTTCGGAGCGAAACGGCACAATCGTCGGGTTTGCCACAGTGCTGCCCAGGGCGGATGGAGAGGCCGAATTAGACGGGCTGTTCGTCGAGCCGAAGATCTGGCGTTGCGGTATCGGAAGATCACTGGTCGAGCACTGTGCCGAAATTGCTCGTACCCAAGGATCCTCTGCACTTTGCGTTGTCGGTAATCCCCATGCGTACGACTTTTACGAGGCATGTGGTTTCAAAGTGGCCGGAACGGCTGAGACTCGTTTCGGCACAGGAATATTGATGCGAAAACATGTTTGATGGCAGAGAATCCCCGCGCAACCCTTTCCATTACCACAACAGCAATGCAAATTGAAGGTCTCTGTTATCGAAGGACGCGGCGATAATTGTGCCCACGTTGCCAGTCGAGATATTCGCCGACGGATTACCGAAGTTCTACCATGTAGAGTGTTCTGGATCGCCATACCACCATGCCCACCTCGACCAAACGGCGCGATCGTCAAAGCCAAGCTAGCGCACGGCCGAAGCCAGCCTTCGCGGACCAGTCCATACGCGAGCAGGCGTATGCCTACATCCGGCACAAGATCGCCAGCGGAACTCTCAGCCGGGATTTACCTGAGGCCTTCCCTTTTGAGGCCAACTCAAAGTGAAGCCGGAGGTCTCCGGCAGTAGTTACCGCTGGTGGGTGGTCGGCATGCTGTGGCTGGTCTGTTTGCTGAATTACGCCGACCGGCAGGCGATTTTCTCCCTTTTTCCTCCGATTCAAGACCACTTCGGTCTGACCAAGGTGCAGCTCGGCGTCCTGGGGACCGCCTTCATGTGGGCTTATGCGCTGTGCGGCCCAATTGCCGGCTGGCTGTCTGATCGTGTGAACCGTAAGCGAACCATCCTGGCGGCACTTCTTTTCTGGTCGCTGGCTACGGCAGCTACGGCGATGGTGCGAAGCTATAGCGGCCTATTGCTGGTGCGCACTCTGGGTGGGCTAGGCGAGGCTTTCTACTTTCCTGCCGCTCTCTCCCTCATCGCCGACTATCACGGAACAGCGACCCGCTCGCGCGCCATGTCTCTCCACCAATCCGGCGTGTACGTTGGCAGTATGACCGGAGGCTGGCTCGCGGCGTGGATCGGCGAACGGCATGGTTGGCGGCTTCCGTTTGTTTACTTTGGCGCGGCAGGTGTCGTGCTCGCGTGGATATTGTTGATAAGCCTGCGCGAGCGTCCGCGAGGAACCATGGACGGACTGGCGGACGTTCCCCGCATGCCGGCTGAAGAACGCAGACCGTGGACTTCCCTGCTGACCAACGGATTTGCCTTGGCGTTGGCCGCCATATTCCTGGGCGCCAACTTTGTGGCCATGATCTTCTTGAGCTGGACCCCCACCTTCCTCTACGAACGCTTTCACCTCACACTGAGCCTGGCCGGATTTAGCGGCGTCGTCTATTTGCAGGTGTCGTCTATCCTTGGCGTGCTTGCGGGTGGGTGGGTCGCTGACCGGCTTGCCCGGCGGCAGCGAGGTGGCCGTCTACTTGCCCAGGCGTGGGGCCTTTTGCTGGGTACCCCTTTTCTCTTTCTGACTGGTTGGGTACACACCCTGGGCGCGGTTGTCGCTGCCGTCATCGGATTCGGTCTGGGCAAGGGCATCTACGACGCGAATATCTGGGCTTCGCTCTACGACGTCATTCCCGTTAGCCAGCGAGGGGTGGCCGTCGGCGCCATGAATTCCCTGGCTTGGGTCGGTGGAGGAGTCGCTACTGTCGGCATCGCTTTTGCCGCCACGCACTTTGGTTTTGCCGGCTGTCTCAGCGCCACCTCGGCAATTTACCTGGCGCTTGCGGCAGGCATGTTCCTGCTGTCACGCCATCTTCGCAGCCGCCCCCCGGTCGATCAGAGCCACTGCGCAGCCGCTACATGACGGCCTGCAAGGCGTTGGTGAAGCTACGGCCGCGCCTCGAATATGAGATTGAACGGCGTCTGGGTCGCCCTTCGGAAACGTGCAAAGCCTCCCGTGGAGACCACTTCCTGCAGTCGCTTTTCTCCCGCCTGGGCACCCAATGCGAGACCCACTTCCTGCGACAGCGAAGCCGGAGTACACAGGAGCGTCGAGGCCCCGTAGAAAGCTCGCCCGATCGGATGCAGGTTGTCTTCAATCTTGTCTCCGGCAAAAGGCTCGACGATCATCCATGTTCCATCACTTTTCAATGTGCTGTGAACGTGGGCTGCCGCTCCCACCGGATCGCCCATATCGTGCAGACAATCAAAGAATGTTACGAAGTCGTAGTTCGTCTCCCGGATAGCTTTTTGCTTTCGCAACTTCGAATTGGATTCGATCGCCGACGCCGGCATCCTGGGCACGTTTTTTGGCGGTTTCAATGGACAGATCGTGATAGTCAAATCCGAAGAATTTAGATTTCGGATAGGAGTTTGCCATCAGGATGGTCGAGGCGCCAAGGCCGCAACCGACATCCGCAACGGTGGCTCCCCGGGAAAGCTTTTCTTCCACCCCTTCCAGTGCAGGAATCCATGAGCTGATGAGGTTTGCCGCATATCCGGGACGGAAAAAACGCTCCGTACCGATGAACAGCCCCGGGTCATGCTCGTGCCAACCCATCCCCTCGCCGGTTTTGAATCGCTCGGTAATTTGTCCCTCAGCTTTGACTGCCGCTAGAGCAACCTGGAACATGCCAGGGAGAAATGCCGGGCTATTTTCGTCCGCGAGGGTGAATGCTTGTTCCTCGGTCAGGTGGAACTTGCCGGCAAGGGAGTCATAGGTCACATATCCCCCTGCCGCCTGATTGCAGAGCCATTCCCGTACGTAACGCTCCGCGGTCCCGGTACGTTTCGCCAGCTCTGCGGGGGTTTGCGGGCCCCCCTTGGCAAGCGCCTTGTATAAGCCGAGTCTGTCCCCAACCCCCACCAGGGCGGCATGAAAGGTGGCGCCAAAGTCCACTACGGCTTTGCCCAGCAAAGCGTCCAATCTGTCTGGATTGATACTCATGGTAGACCGCTCCTTTACCGAGCCACGGTCGATGCGAGGCGGACCAAGGCAGAACACCCGCACTGTACAGGGCGAGATCGAGTCGCGGAGAGCCCAAGGCGATCCAGCACGTTATACTTGTCCTTCCATCGACCCGAATCGGTTGACAGGACGTATCTTCGAATGGGGGTCACTACCAATCTAGATGCGGGCAGCGGTGATTGCTATAGAGCCCTGACGGTAGAACCGGGGCAAAAAACACACTACGACGGGTCAACCTTCTCAGCCCAATCAATTCGCCGCTGTGATTCGAGCGTTAGAATGGATGAAGCTACAACAGGCTTGGAAGGAGGTTGTCCGCTATGCGCGCACGAATTTGGCCCGCAGTTGCCGGTGTCATTTGGGGCTCTGCTCTTGCTGTTGCCCCTATTCACCTGGCTGGTCTCGCACGAGGCTGCGCGGATTCACGAACACACCAAGACCGCGCGCCAGATTTACCAAAAGGCAGATGATGCTATATCCGATATCCAGGCAAACATTAACAAGGGTGCTCTGATTGAGCAAGGCGGTTCCAGCAATGGTGAAATCGTCTCCGCCGAGAGCCGAACCGCCGACCTACGCCGCGCCACCGATAAGGATATCGCAACGCTATCGGTCCTGCTCGGTACCAAGCAGAAAACGCAACTATCCGCTTTGGAGCAGGGCCTCGATGAGTACTGGAACTCCATCGAGCACAATCTTGTCGCGGCGAGAACGCAGCACGGGCAGCAAACATTCTTCAGCGAATTAGAGAATCGGCCGAAAAGGGCGCTCGAACTCGCTGGGCGCATCGATGCCCTCAATCAGGGAAGCCTCGCCCGGGAAGAGCAGGAGGTTGAAAATCAGCAAAATAAGCTGCGGCGAATCGCCATTGCGAGCGACCCTTCTTCTTCTCCTGCTGGAGCTTGCCATTGCGCTGTTCAGTACTGCATACATGGCTCGGCTGGACAGGGTTTCCGAGGCTGAGAGGCAGCGGGCAGAGAAAGCGGAACAAGAGCTTCGACGGTTATCGCAAGCAGCTGGTTCGCGTGCAGGAAGAAGAGAGAAAAACGATTTCGCGAGAACTGCACGATGAAGTCGGGCAGATCCTGACCGGCTTGAGAATGGAGCTCGGAACTTTGTCTCCTAACGATGCAGATGAAGGATTTCGGCAGCGCCTGGATAGCGTAAAGCGACTGGCGGAAGAAGCGCTCCGCTCGGTAAGAAACCTCGCCCTGCTGGTGCGGCCTTCCATGCTTGATGATTTGGGACTGGAGCCGGCACTGCGGTGGCAGACCAAAGAGTTCTCGCGCAGATGCGGAATACCTGTTGCCCTGGCCATTGAGGGCCAGCTCGACAGCCTGCCCGAGGCGCTCCGCCTTTGCGTGTACCGGGCCATTCAAGAAGCGCTGACAAATTGCGGAAAACATGCGGATGCCAGCCGCGTTACGGTGACTGTAAGTCATGAAGACGATCGAGTATCCGCGTCGGTGCAGGATAACGGGAGGGGATTCGACAAACTTCGTCTTCAAACCCATGGCCTTGGATTGGTTGGTATGAGCGAGCGAGTGCGCGCCTTGCAAGGGGTCATTACTGTTTCCTCGGAGCCGGGCCGAGGCACGCTGATCAGCCTTGAAGTGCCGCTGGTGACCAATCGGCTCGATCGCACTGGCTAAGGGCTGAACATTCCTGGCTCACTTCCTGTCTTTTCTCCCCGTTAATCAGAGCTTCCAAGGGATTGGTCCGGCCTCCCCTTCCCGTTATCGTGGCTGTGTGGACGGTGTTCAAGTTCTTGAACGAAGGGGGACGCTCAAGATGTGCATCGGACATCGTCCACCGCTGACAACGGGCCTACAGCTCGGAAATAGTGATGGCTTGCAGAAGGTGAGAGGAAGCATGAGATTAAAGGTGCTGATCGCAGACGACCACGGAGTGGTGCGCAAAGGCCTGCGGCTTCTTCTCGAGCAATATCCAGAGCTGGTGGTGATTGGGGAAGCTGCCAATGGCAGGGAAGCCGTCGCGATGGCCGCGAGCCTCTGCTCCACAGATCGTTGTCATGGATGTTGCCATGCCCCTGCTGAATGGAATTGAAGCGGCTACGCAGATATTGAAGGTGAACGAGTCAGACGGCCATCATCATGCTCACCATGCACGCAGATGAGAGCTACCTGTTGCGGGCACTCCACGTCGGCGTAAAAGGTTATTTGTTAAAGGAATCGGCGGAAGAAGATTTGCTCTCAGCAATACGAGCCGTGGCCAATGGAAAGCCCTTTTTCAGCCGCGCTATCACCGAAACGCTGCTTGAGGATTACATGCGCGTCCTTAAGCAGGAGGGTCTCTCCGATACATTTGACCTCTTGACTGCGCGGGAGAAAGAAGTGCTCCAATTATTGGCCGAAGGAAAAACCAACAAGGAAGTAGCGGTTCTACTGGACGTCAGCCCCTATACGGTTGAAAGCCACCGCACCAAACTGATGCAGAAACTGAATATTCACAATACCGCGGAGATCGTCCTTTACGCGGTCCGGAAGAAGCTGGTCAGCTGATTTGATCGCCTGACTGCTCGAATCCCATTCAAGCCGGCCTTTCCAACGCCCTTGATGACGCACTCACACAAACAACCCCGTATGGCTCAACGAGCCTTAGGAGTATGGTCATGCTCAGACGAGGCGAGGTCTACGAGAATCCGGTCACTGGAATAAAGGTAGTCGTCCGGGTCGGCACCTGGGAAACCAATGGTGAGCAGTTGATTGTCGACCTCTACGTGCGAAAATGTGGCGCCGGGTCGGCCCTGCATATGCATCCAGTCATCTATGAACGATTGACTGTTATGAGCGGACGCGTCGGGCTATCCCTGAACGGCAAGACATCGATTGCTGAGGTGGGTTCGACAATCGAGATTCCCCCAGGTATGGCTCACCGCTGGTGGAACGCCGGGATCTATGAGGCGAGAGTGACGATGGATATTCGACCCGCCGCTCGTTTCGAAGACTTCATTCGTAATATCTATCGGCCTGGCTCAGGATGGCAAGACCGATCCGATGGGAATGCCCAACCTTCTCCAACTGGCGGTTCTGGCCCAGGACTTCGATGATGTCATTCGCTTCCTGAAACCCTCGAGGTTTGTTCCTGGCGTTCTTTTCCCCATGCTCGCCCCAATAGCTCGATTCCTTGGCTATCGAGGTAGTTACAGCGAATATCTCACACGCCCGCCATCGGAGGTCATCGAGAGCGACGCCCTGCTATCCGGAGGTCATCGTTCCTGACCAGCGTCCCGCGCTAAGTCAAATGATTACCCTGAACGCGCCAGCCACCTTCTCACCCGCCACCCTGAGCGCATTCGCCGCAGTTTCTCCGGCCGCACGGGTATGCATGAGCGCCGATTTCCTCCTTGTTCCCCTATGCTCAACAGAGACACTCTCGATCCCGCCACCGAAAATCGTGTGTCCCTCTTCCAGCCGGTCGAGAGTCGCGTTCAACTCCGCGACGACGGACTCGGCATCCTCCGCGACAACGATCAGTTCCAGGTTGATCTTTTTGTAAACCATTTGGTATCCCCGCCTGCAATTCTATACTGCCCTCGCCGCCCAAGCGGTCTACCCCCCGAAAGCGAGGCCAGGTCCCCGCTTATACCAATGGCCAACATGTGCCATGCCGCTTCAGCGTCAGACGACTGATCGATGGTGGGAGCAGCCGGCGCTCATGTGGTCGTCTTTGGGTACCGGCGCGTTGAAGCGGCCGTGAAAGGGTAACTTCGGCAGTCAAAAAGTCACATTGACTGTTGTAATTAGCCCCCGGATAATCACTATTAAATCGCCCTATACCCAAGGTCGGTTCGGAGGTCCCCTATGACGTCACATGCGTTAACTTCTGCCTGCGCTATCGTTGTCGCCGGGCTACCCAGAGAAGACAAAGAAAAACTTCTGCGTGAGCTTGCCAAGGAGTGTGGCTATCTTCTTCAACCCGCCGCACACGCGCGGGAAGATTTTCAAAGAAAGCTATTCCTCGACAGCGACGAATAGCCTGCTGCGCCAGGGCGCAACAGATGTCCACGACAGGATCATGCGGCTAAGACGGGACAGGCCAAACCGCAAAAGATCGCTGCTTACTGCAACAGGGACGATAGCTTCTTAAAGAATTCCGCCGGCGTTGCGATCCGTAAGCCGGTACGGTACGCTACGGTCTTCGTGAAATGCTTTGTATTGTTGGTCAAGATCCAGTCCGGTTTCGCGGCCATGGCGGAAAGCAGTATTGGCACATCAGGCGCATGGCGAATCAGGCCCCGGTTCGCTTGTACCGAATCCACATCTGGGTATGGAATCAATTCGGGCTTGGTAAGCTGGATGAGCCGGCGATAGCTTTCGATCAAGTCGTCCGCATCTACAGCGGAAAGACGCCCCGCATGGAGCAAGAGGTTTTCCTCCACTTCCTGGCGAACGGCCTCGGCCAGAACCAACCGGCAGATTCCCGCAGCACAGAGAGACAACACCGCCTTATCGAGTCCCCACGGCGAGACAATACCTCCCGTGAGGACATTTGAGTCAAGAAACAACCGGACTCTTCGGGCATCCGTCACGTCTCGCGACGCTGCCGGGGCCGGCGGAGAGGAACCGAAGGTTTTGCCGAACCGGTTGCACCATAACGGCGTTCAAAGATACGCTGCCGCGTCGCCGGCAGGGTAGCCAGGACGGCCTTGGGTGTGACTCCGGCATCCGTCAAAGCAGAACTGATCTGTTCGCAAAGGCGATCGAAACGCTGCTGCTCCGGCAGGAGAATGAGACCGTCTCCCAACCGCAGCACAGCGAAGGGCGCGCCCGTTCCAAGACCCAGTTCCTCACGGAACTGCTTGGGCACGGTGAGCTGTCCCTTTTCTCCGATCTTCGTGGTTGTCAAATATTCGAGAAGCCCCTGTCGGGTGGTCACTGGTCAAACCTCGGTAGGAATATCCTACCACGGTGAAAAGTGAAGACAGCCGGTACAAAAATGCCCGGCAGCCCCTCACCGAAGAGGATCCGCTAGCCTATCACCCGGTAACATGACCACTTTGCCGGAGTTATGCAAAATTATAGCCTTCACAAACAAAGGACTTAGCTCCTGCCAGACGCTAAGTCCCTACTCGGCTACCAAATATGAGGCCTGCCACAGTTACCAAAGTTCGAACTAGACACCGCAGGTGTAGCCGAACTACTCTTCCATTTCATATAAATGGTGCAGGAGGAAGAATAATGCCTGCTGAAAAATGCAAACACTGCGGTGAGATCATGACCGAGCAACCGGGTGCATACGAGACGGTAAACCTCCCTGGTGTCCCCAAGCATTCCGACCGGATTTACGAGCAGTGGTTTGTCTGCCGGAACGGCCACCGGAAGGGATACATTTCCGGACACGGCCGCGCCCCCGGGGTGGCGAAGGTTGTAAGCGAAACCAGCGTGGTGACCGTTCGCGCCTAGAAATCTTGCCGCAAGGTGTTTTAAGAGAAATGCCCCTGAACCTGGGTTCAGGGGCATTTTCTGTTTCCGGTCCAGGCTCCCGAAGAGGGACTCTTGAGCAAATGACAGCCAGGTTGGGTTTACGCTGAACAGGTAGCCGGAATGAGGGGTTGGCTGGCATGAATCGCGGTCACAAGATAACTGCGGCGGTATCGCTTGCAGTGGTGGTTCTGTGTATGCTCGGGACCTTCATGACCAGGGGAGTTATGGAGCATCTGCCCTTCCTGCATGGGCAAAAAGCGGGCTGGAACGCCGTGCCGCGGCCGTATGGAATCGTGGACCAGCGGCCCTGGCAGACGGCGAAGACGCTGGCAGCTTTGGCAGTATCGGCGGAGGAGCTGGAGCTTGCGCGCGAGGCGGAGCGGTTGGCGGACCACGAAGTGGACCAGGCCTTCGCCCAATCTCTGCGCCAGGCGAGCGCGGAAACCCGTGAGCTGACGGGCCAAGCACTCGCACTGCAGCAGCGGGTCAACGAACTGCAGCAGACAGTCAAGGAGGACCAGGAACGGGTAGCAGCTTTGACCGCGAAGGCTGGTACCGCAACAGGTGCGGTCTCCGATTCAGGAGGGCCGACCGGGGACGATCTGGATGTTGCCAAGGCACAGCTGAGCCTCGACCAGGAAGAGTTGGCCGATTCAATGGAGGATCTGGCGCGGGCCACCGGAGATCATCGCGGGAAAATTCAGCAGGAGCTAACGGCGCACCAGGCGGAAGTCAAAAAGTACACCCTGCAGGCGGCCGGGGATGACGGACAGACTGCGGTGGTCTCAGCGGGGAAGTACAAGACGTTGGCGGGGCAGATCTCGGAGTGGTGGGCACAGCGGAGCCGGATGCAACTGATCGCGCAGGCAGAGCAGCTGGCCACGGCGGATGTCGCGGCACTGACGGCAGACCTCTCCAAGCTTGAGGGGGAGGCGCAGGCTGCTGCTGCCAGTGCAGCCGGGAAAGCGGCCGGAGAGTCGAACTCGACCCGGGTTAAGGACCTGCAGGGCCTAGCGGCGCAAAGAACCATTTTGAGCATCCTCGACGATCGCCTGGGGGCACAGCAGCAACTGGTGGCGCTCTACGTTCGCTGGGGCAACCAGGTACAGCTGCAACACAAGATCATGCTCCATTTAATGCTGCAGTCGCTAACCTTGATTGCGGCGGTTGTCCTGCTGACGATTCTGGCTGGCTGGGGTTTGCAGGTGGTGTTCGACCGCATATCGCGCGACCGGCGGCAACGGCAGACGCTGCGCATCATTCTGAACCTGGGGACACAAGTGATCGGGTTGCTGCTGGTGCTGCTGGTAATCTTCGGACTTCCGCAGCAGACGCCAACCATCCTGGGGCTGGCCACAGCCGGATTGACCGTGGTCTTCCAGGACTTCATCCTGGCGTTCTGTGGGTGGTTTGTGCTGATGGGGCGGAACGGAATACGCGTGGGCGACTGGGTGGAGATCGACGGGGTTGGAGGCGAGGCGGTGGAGATTGGGGTGTTCCGTACCTGGCTGCTGGAAACCGGAAACTGGACGGCGAATGGCCATCCAACCGGACGGCGGGTCTCCTTCCTGAACGGTTATGCGATTCATGGCAAGTACTTCAACTTCTCCACCGCAGGGCAATGGATGTGGGACGAGATCAAGGTGAGCATTCCGCCGGGAACCGAGGTTTATCCCTTGATCGATAAGATCCGCGAAGCAGCGGTCAAGGCGACCGAGGCGGACACGAAGATGGCGGAAGAGGAATGGAAACGCGTGACTCACGAGGAGGGTCTGCCCCAGTTCAGTGCGACACCATCGGTCGATATGCGGCCGGCGGGCGGGGGTGTGGATGTCGTGGTCCGCTATGTAACCCGGGCTGGGGTACGGCTGGAGACGCGCAACCGGCTGTTTGGGACCGTGGTGGAGCTAATGATGGAGGCGCGAGAGGTAAGCACAAAGTAGCCGGCCATAACCCGGCGACAGCGTGCCTCTGTGCGGCAGCGGTCAGATCTTCCCACCGGAAAGCTATCACGCGGAAGCCGCACCACCACAATAATTTCGTCTCCCAGCCTATTTAAAGCTGCCTGGCCCGCCCCCCCGAACGGCCCAGACAGTCTTCGGTAAAAGCGAATCTCTCGATAAACGCTTTCCTGGATGGTGACCGGTCCAGGCAAATCGTTTCAGAGAAAATGCGGCTGGTGTGCGCGTTTTTCGATTCTTACTGCGCCCGCGATTGCCGGGCCATTCGCTAGACCTGCTCAAGAACTCGGGAGGTGATGATTATCGTGTAGTGGCGCATCTCCGCGATCTCTTTGACGAAGCCTCCGATAGCTTTGAAGAATGGCGCGAAGTTTGGGCCTTTACGGAAGCCTTGCAGATGGGCCTCGGTGGAGGCCCACTCGATGCGGAGGATGAGCGAGGTACTGTCTTCTTCACACACAGCGAGTTCGTAGGATAGGCACTCCGGCGCCGCGTCGAGAGAAGCGATCGCCGTACGGTAGGCGGCGATGAGCTGGTCTCGTCTCACGGCGTCCTCGACGGTGTAGCGAATGTATTCGATGGTCATTTTTGAGGTCTCACTTTTCTGTATCGAGGACTGGCGAAGCAACTTCCCTGATGAGGTTTTAGGGTGGATGCCTGATGGCCGCAAGTACGCACAAAAAGGTGCGTTGCAATGGCATGAACAGGAATGGATAGTAGAGCGTAAAGGGGTGAAGCCATGCTGCTGGAAGAGTGTCCGGTCTCGGTTGCGTTGAGGGCGATTGGGGGTAAGTGGAAGCCACTGCTACTGCGGGAGCTGAAGACTGGAGCGCATCGCTATGGGGAGCTGCGCAGGCGGGTGCCAGAGGCTTCACATAAGGTCATGACAGAACAGCTTAGGCAGTTGGAGGCTTCGGGGATTGTAGAGAGGAGGGTCGTTCCTGGCTCGATGCCTGGAATGGAATACAGGCTGACGGAGTATGGCCGAACGCTGCGGCCGATTCTTACGGATTTGAGTAAGTGGGGTGAAGCACATCGGGCGCGGATGGATCTGGCGGCTCAGTCGACGGGAGAGTATGCGAAGATCTCACAGACCCGTACACGGCCCACACGCTGACCCTGAGACGAAGGCCGAATTCACGTTCACTTGGGCGAATCTTCTACCCGGTTCCGGACATCAACACTAAGGAAACGGAAATGTCGGCCGGATGATGGTAAGGGTCGACGGCTCCGGCTGTAATACCGTGCGAATACTCCGCTCTTCAGCGCTTTCTCTTCTGTTTCTAGCCGTGCTCGGCGTAATGCAGGCACGGGCCGCCTATGCTACTTCCATTCCGAACAATCTCCTCGAGCCGGTAAGTGCCGATCTAAATGCGGGCAGGGCAGACGACGCAATTTCGCGCCTGAGGTCGTCGCTTGCCGCCAATCCAGGAGACGCGGAGGCGCACAATCTGCTCTGCCGCGTGTACTACCAGGAAGAACGATGGGATGACGCCATCCGCGAGTGCGAAACCGCGGTCCGGCTCATGCCGCTGGATAGCGGATATCACCTCTGGCTGGGGCGTGCCTATGGCGAAAAAGCCGACAAAATCCATTCCATCAAGGCCTACGGACTGGCGAAAAAGGTGCGGGATGAATTCGAGCGGGCGGTCCAACTCGACAGCGCAAATGTAGACGCCCTCTCCGACCTCGGCGAGTTCTACACCGCTGCCCCGGGAATTGTTGGCGGCGGCAAGAAAAAGGCGCAGGGCGTAGCCCAGGCACTGGAATCTTATGGGCCCGCGCAGGCTCATCAGCTCAAAGGCCGGCTGGCGGAGAAGGATAAGAATTACGCGCTGGCGGGAAGCGAGTTCAAGGCGGCAGTTGAAGCCTCCAGCCACGCTGCCGACGCGTGGATGGAGTTGGCCTCGTTCTACTCCCGTCACCGGCAGTGGGACCAGATGCTGCAGGCGTTACACGCAGGGATTGATGCGGATGCAAAGGCTCTGAGACCGCACGGGCCCGCGCTGGTGGACGGGGCTGCCCTTCTTAGCCGCAACAACCAGGATCCGCAACTCGCTGTCCAGCTACTCAGGCTCTATCTGGAATCGCCCAACAAATCAGCTGGCTCGCCCGCTTTTCAGGTCCATACGCAACTGAGCCGCTTGTTGGAGCAGCAGGGCGACCACGAAGGGGCCCGGCAGCAAACCGAAGCCGCCACCGCCCTCGCGCGAGATTACCACCCCACTCCGCCTCGAGCAGTTTCACCGTAGGTGGACCTCCCCGGGTGGCCCATCCGCTGGGAAGGCTTGTTTCTTGTTAGACAACACTAGAATGGTTCCGACCATGATCACCGTGGAAGAAGTGTCATCGCGCTCGGTCAGGCACCTCAAGATGGTCCGCTTGAGCGCGCTGCAAGACACACCGACTGCATTCGAAAGTACATATTCCAGGGAATCTCAGCTTTCCGATGAAGATTGGCTCACACGCGTCTCCACCTGGAATAGCGACCGGTCCACGTGCTACCTCGCGATGGATAAGGGTGTGCCTTGCGGAATCATAGCCGGCAAATGCGATGAATATGAACTGCAACGGGCTTACGTGCTGTCGATGTGGGTGGCGCCGACGCACAGGAGGACTGGTCTCGGGTCCAGGCTGGTGAGCGCGGTGCAATCATGGGCACAAAACCTGGGAGTCCACGAACTGCGTCTCATGGTTACAAGCACAAATGCAACAGCGATGCGTTTCTACGAGAAATGCGGTTTCACCCTGACCGGGATGTCTCAGCCATTTCCTAACCACCCTGCGCTCTACGAATCTGAAATGGTCAAGTCCCTCCAAAATTCTCGCGAGATGTAGTTCCCTCCCCCGGCAATACCCGGGATCGTTGACAAACTCCTGTCCTTCGCGATACTTTGCAGTGTAAAGTGAAATCGGATGAATGACCTGAACCGAGCTCTAGGCGACATCAGCGACATTCGCAGGCAGATGGCCCGCGGCACGGAGTTTCGTGGCTACGGCCCGGCAACTCTCGCCGCCACGGGTCTTATCGCGGTTTTGGCCGCTACGTTCCAGGCGCTATGGTTGCCAGATCCGGCGAGTCATATTTCCAGTTATTTGAGCATCTGGATCTGTACCGCCGTCCTTTCGGCCGCTTTGACTGGGGTGCAGATGTACACCCGCACTCGCCGCATCCATTCAGGTATGTCGCAGGAGATGATGCACACAGCCGTGGAGCAGTTTCTCCCCTCTGTTGCAGCGGGACTGCTTATTACGATCGTGCTGGTGCGCTATGTTCCAGCGGCTCTCTGGATGCTGCCGGGAATCTGGCAGGTCATTTTCAGCCTGGGCGTGTTTTCATCGTGCCGTTTTCTGCCCCGGCCGATGCTTGCAGCGGGCGCGTGGTACCTGCTGACGGGCCTGATCTGTATCGCACTCGCCGGCGGCCGGGCACTCTCCCCATGGGCAATGGGTATTCCCTATGGAACCGGGCAACTGCTGGTTGCAGGAATTCTGCTCTTTGGCACGCACGGGGGTGAAGATGAAAGCTAAAGCTCCGTCCAACGAAGGACGATTCGCTTATGAGGGATTGGATCGCGTGATCCACGAACGCGCTCGCCTTAGCGTGCTTACGTCTCTCATCACAAATCCCAAAGGGTTGACATTCGTCGACCTTAAACAACTGTGCGGATTGACCGACGGCAACCTGAGCCGGCATCTCCAGGTTCTGGAGAAAGAAGGCATGGTTGACATGGTGAAGGCACACGATCGTAATCGTCCGCAGACAACCTGTCGAATTACCGCATCTGGCCGCAAACGCTATCTCGAATACCTCTCCACGCTTGAGCAGGTGGTTCGAGATGCTGCCAGGGTAACCAAAGACGAGCCCGCATCAGGCCTGATACGCGGTCTCGCACCCACCAGGGCCTGAACCTTTTTTTTGCGAGGAAACTTTACAGTGCAAAGTATACTCACATCCAACAGCTTTACACCGCAAAGTGAAAAGCACCTGGGACTGCATGTGGCCATCATCATGGACGGCAACGGCCGCTGGGCTGCGCGGCGCAACTTGCCCCGCGTCGCAGGTCATCGTGCCGGAGTGGCGGCCGTACGGCGCATTGTGGAGCACGCCCCGGAAGTGGGCATTGGACGCCTGACACTCTATGCGTTTTCGTCCGACAACTGGCGCCGGCCGGCGGCCGAGATCCAGAGCATTTTCTGGCTGCTGCGAGCGTTCCTGCGGCTGGAGAGGGAGAGACTCAGGCAGGCCGGTGCCCGGCTGGAAGTAATCGGCCGGCGCGATCGTCTGCCGAAACTGTTGCTGCGCGAAATTGACCAAGCGATATCTGCAACCGCCGCAGGCCGGCGTCTCATCCTGCGGGTTGCTATCGATTACTCCTCGCGCGATGCCATCATGCGCGCTGCCATTGGTCTATCAAACGGCCTTCCGCATGAGCGCCCATCGGCCGAACTGCTGCGAGGGATGCTCGCTCAGGCCTTGACCGGAGAGAGCGGCGAGGTGGACCTGCTGATCCGCACCGGCGGAGAGAAGCGCCTTTCTGACTTTCTGCTGTGGGAGTGCGCCTACGCCGAACTTTGGTTCACCGATCGTATGTGGCCGGACTTTGACGCCGACGATCTGGATGCCGCACTGGGAGAATTCCGTCGGAGAGAACGCCGCTTTGGGGGTGTGCCCGCGTCATCGGCAGCTTTACCCATCGGCGGTGCGCGATGATCGCCCCAGCCACTCTCTACGTCAAATTTATCCTTCCCGCATTAAAGGAAGCGAGTGATCCGTATTGGCGTCCCATCAAGTATTCGTTGTTTCCACCATTGGGCCTGGCCACGCTGGCCGCATATCTATCTGTCGATGACCGCGCCGTGATTGTGGACGAACATGTGGAGCCGCTCACCGTCGACGACACACCTGATTTGGTTGTGATCCAGGTTTACATCACCAACGCCTACCGGGCGTACAAGATTGCCGACCACTACCGCAGCCAGGGGGCTTTTGTGTGTCTCGGCGGGCTGCATGTCACATCGCTCCCGGGCGAGGCAGCGGCTCACGCGGACGCCATATTTCTGGGGCCCGGCGAACAGACCTTCGCAAAATTCCTGCAGGATTTTCGCGCCCACAGGGCGGAATCCGTCTATGCCTCAGCCGCAGGCCGTACGCTGGAGCGTGTTCCGCCGGTTCGCCGCGATCTCATCCGGCGTGCGTCTTATCTGGTGCCGAACTCCATCGTGGTGACGCGCGGCTGCCCCCAGCATTGCGACTTCTGCTATAAGGATGCCTTCTTTCGGGGAGGCCGAGGGTTTTACACCCAGAGAGTCGAGGATGCACTCGCGGAGATAGACAGGCTGCCCGGACGTCACCTCTACTTTCTCGACGATCATCTGCTGGGCGACCGCCGTTTTGCGGAGTCGCTCTTTGCAGGTATGAAGGGGATGAGGCGGTTATTTCAGGCTGCTGCGACGGTCGATTCCATTTTGCGCGGCGACCTCATAGAGCGCGCAGCAGAGGCAGGACTGCGCAGCCTCTTCGTCGGGTTTGAGACGCTTGCCCCGGAGAACCTGAAAAGAAGCAACAAACGACAAAACCTCGGCCGCGACTACAAGGCCGTTGCCGACCGCCTGCACTCCCTTGGCATCATGATCAATGGCAGTTTCGTTTTCGGTATGGATGACGATGGGGAGGACGTGTTCCGGCGCACGGTTGATTGGGCCATTGAACACGGCATTACCACCGCAACGTTTCATATCCAAACTCCGTACCCGGGGACCCGACTGCACGCTCGCATGGTTAGCGAGGGTCGTATGCTGACCCGGGACTGGAATCTCTACGACACCAGACATGTTGTCTATCGCCCTGCGCAGCTTAGGCCAGAGGTGTTGAAGGCGGGATACGACTGGGCCTATGGTGAGTTTTATCGTTGGGCATCGATCGCGCGCGCCTCGCTGCACCATGGCACGTTGAAGCATCAGGCAAAACACTTCTTCTATGCTTCAGGGTGGAAGAAATTTGAATTGGCTTGGGATTTACTGATTCGGGCGCGGCAGCTTAACCAGGTGACGCCCCTGCTGGAAGGTGTGCTTTCCCGGGTTAGCGCGACAGCAAACCGTAGAAAGGAAGCCAACGCCGAGTCGTTCGTCCAATAAAATCAAACGGTACCTGAGGAATGAGGATCGAGAAGGATGAAAACCTTCATCATCGCCGCCGTCATCCCCGCCATCTTGGCGGCATCAAGTGCGGGTTTCGGGTTGCAAGCTCAGCCGGAGGAGCACCCGATCCCGCGCCTGGTGCAGAAAGATGGTCGCTATGCTCTGCTCGTGGACGGCGAGCCGTATCTCATCCTGGGTGCGCAGGCGAACAACTCCAGCGACTGGCCGGCCATGCTCCCGAAGGTGTGGTCCGCCATCGAATATTTGCATGCCAACACGCTCGAGATACCTATCTATTGGGAACAATTCGAGCCGCAGCAGGGAAAGTTCGACTACACGGCGATGGACACGGTTCTCTCGCAGGCCCGCGAGCATCATGCGCATCTTGTGCTGCTCTGGTTCGGCACCTGGAAGAACGGCAGCCAGCACTATATGCCCGAGTGGATGAAGCTGCAGCCCGAGCGCTACTTCCACGTGATTAATAAGAATGGCGAGGCGGTTGACTCCCCTTCCCCGTTTGCTACCGCATCACTCGATGCGGACGCCCGCGCATTCACCGAATTCATGCGCCATCTCAAGGCCTCCGACCCGGACCGGACCGTATTGATGGTGCAGGTGGAGAACGAAACCGGTACATGGGGAGCTCTGCGCGATTATTCTCCGGCGGCGCAAAAACTCTTCGCCGGCCCGGTGCCTGCCGATGTCCTCGCCGCAATGAATAAGGTGCCCGGACCCTCCGCGGCGAACTGGCAGGACGTCTTCGGCCCGGAGGCTGACGTATGCTTCCATGCCTGGGCAGTGGCTACCTATGTCAACAAGGTTGCCGCTGCGGGCAAAGCGGTTTACGCGTTGCCTCTTTATGTCAACGCTGCGTTGCGCGATCCATTCAAAGGCGCACCCGGCAGCTATGAGAGCGGCGGTCCCACTGACAATGTGCTTTCTATCTGGAAGGTTGCGGCGCCTGCCATCGATATCCTCGCGCCTGATATCTACTTGACCGATACCGCAAGCTATCTGAAGGTGCTGCAGCTCTATCACCGGCCAGACAACGCCTTGTTCGTCCCCGAGACCAACGGCTCGGCAAGTGCAGCTCGCTTCTTCTTCTCTGCACTTGGACTTCAGGCCATTGGCTACTCGCCGTTTGGCCTGGACTACACACGAGCCCACCCACAGCATGCGGAGGAAACCGGGGATAGCTTTCTCGAACCGACGGGGCAGAACTACCGGCTGATCGGTCCCATGATGCGTGACATCGCCCGCCTTAATTTCCAGGGCAAGCTCCAGGCAGTCGCGGAAGAAGAAGGCAACGTCACGCAAACACTCCATTTCGGAACCTGGGACGCCGTGGTCTCCTACGGAGCTGTCCGGAACGGAGCCGCCAAGGGCAATCCCGAGCCCATCGGCCGTGCTCTGGTTGCCCAACTGAACAACAACCAGTTTCTGGTGACTGGATTGTCCTCCCGTGTGGACTTCCACCCCACCGAGGCAAACAAGCATCGGCAGTTTCTGCGTGTCGAAGAAGGTACCTATGAGAACGGCACTTTTACCTTCATGCGCATCCTGAATGGAGACCAAACAGACTGGGGACTCAATTTCTCTTCAGAACCCGAGGTGCTCCGGGTTTCGGTCGCTACCTACTGACCCTTCTGATCGCACCGGCGAAACAAGGAGATTGCCTCGATGAAGCATCGTCATGAGAGCGGGCCTATCGGTTCTTCGACGGGGCCACCTTCGCCTTCTCACGTTCAGCGACTTCTTTCGCGCGGAACTTCGCGATGCGTCCAATTAACTTCACCGGGATGGGCTGCGCAAGCGGGAAGCGGAGCGTAGCCTTTTCAACCAGGTAAGGCGCGATCTCGTCCTTGAATGCAGCAACAACGTTGGCGGTGACCGGGTAGAGCGAAAAGTGCTGTTTCCATCCGGCAAAATAAAGCACCGGACCACCTTGCAGTTTGTATGTCGGAATTTTGTACGAGATCACTTCCTCCGCTTGCGGCACCGCCTTGCGTATCGTGCTCCGCACGCGCTCAAGTACGCCCTGAACGGCCTCGGGCTGCGAAGCGATGTACTCGTCAACGGACTTGAAGTCGGTCTTGGCCATTCCAGTCTCTCGCAGGGGATGGAAGCTATCTCGCGGGCTGGACTCCCTTCACAGATCAGTTCGCCGCAGGCCGTTCAGCCGTATCGACGACCAGCGCGTCAACCGGTCCCTTCGTTGCCTCAAGTCTCAGACCAAGCTCTTGCTGGATAGCCTCAAAAAGAGGCGGGCTGGTGGCTGCTGCAGAAGCCGGTGGCAGGCCACCGCCGAACTGCGTCTCGTCGGGCTCCCACTCCAGGTCAAAGTCGTACCGTCCGGAAAGGCCGGTCTTGTCGACGACCGGTCGATCAAGTATGGCCCGCTGTAACAAGGAAACGAAGTCACCCATGGTCGCGTTGCGGCCCGGCAGCACCACACGCTGCGGATAGACCACACCCGGGCCCACGATCGCAGGCTCATCGGGACGTGCCGCGCTCCCTTTGAGCTTTGGCCCATTCTTTGCTACCTCCAGCTCGTAGATCGAGAACACTTTCTGTTCGCGATGAAACGCGAGCTTGAATCTCTCCGCCAGCAGGCTCCGTAGCATCGACATCTGCTCATCATGGTTTGGCCGTACCTCACCGGGCGTCACGGCAAGAATGTCGTAATGGTCGGAACTGATCCAAGACGGTCCACCGGAGATAGTTCGGGGATTGAGGTCGTAAGCAGCCGCGATCAGCAATTTCAGCGTATAGGCCTTTTCGACAAACCGATTCGTACCTTCCATTTTGATGAACCGGCCGCTCTTCGCGTCGGGGTCTACCGGCTTGACGGTCGCCACTTCAAATGCGTCGAATGCCGGGCGCGAAGCCGAGGACTGCGCCAACATTCCAGAAGCCGAAATAGCAAGCACCGCAAACATGATTCGCCGGACCATGAAAGTTCACCTTTGCAGAGCAAGATGCAGATCGGTGCCATTTTCTCACAATCCAACTACGTCCTTCACGAGCTTTCGTCTCAACCAACTCCCCTGTGCCTACCTTCAACGCACGCTATTCGTATCGCAGCGTGACCAGAGGATCGACCCGCATGGCCCGCCTCGCAGGGATGTAGCAGGCCGCCAGCGCTACCACTGTGAGCACAAGGGTCACCCCACCGAAGGTGAGCGGGTCAGTGGGCCTCACGCCGTAGAGCAGCCCCGCCATCAGCTGGGCCACGATCAGCGCACCAACGAGTCCCACCGCGGCGCCGCAAAGTGCGAGCCCCAATCCCTGACGCAGAACCATCTCCAGGATCTCCGCTCGTTTCGCCCCCAGTGCCAGGCGAATGCCAATCTCGTGGGCGCGCTCGCTGACCATGTAGGAAATCGTTCCATAAATTCCGAGCCCGGCGAGCAGCAAGGCGGTCACGGCGAACAACCCAACCATCTCCATGGAGAATCGCCTTTCGGAAAGAGAGGCAGACAGCGCGTCATCGAGCGTTTGCGCTCCAAACACAGGGAGCTCCGGATTGATGGCCTGCACCTGCTCGTGCACTTGTGCGGGAAGCGCAGCCGGGTTCAGTTGTCCGCGTAAGAAGATGGCCAGCTCCTTTTCCCGAGTTTGATATGCGCTCAGATACAGTTGCGGAACGCTCGCTCCGGCCAGGGATTCCGTGCGAGCATCCGCGATGACGCCGGCCACTGTGATCCATTCAGCCTTTGCCGGGTTCACCTTGAGACGCTTGCCCAGAGCCTCTGCATTGGGCCAGTACATCCGCGCCATCGCCTCATTGATCACCGCGACCTGAGGCGCCTTCTCGTCGTCCAGGTCGCTGAACAGACGGCCGCGCAGCAGCGGCATTTCCAGCAAATGAAAATAGCCCGGAGTAACATCCCGTACCTCTATCAAAGGAGGCTGCTTATTCTGAATCTCGCGTCCTTCAAGGATCAACGGGAATGAGTTGCGATCATGATTCAAGGGAATGGCCGCACTGCTTCCCAGCGCTGCTTCTTCGACTCCCGGCAAGGACCTGCCGCGGCGCAGTAATTCGCGTAGAAATGGCGCCTCCTGCGCAGGGGTTCCATAGATGTCGGTCTTGGGGTCATTGGGCACAGGCAGCCATAGCCGAACCGCCATGACGTGCTGCGGATTAAAGCCCAGCCGCACCTTGAATAAGTCCCAGAAACTGCGCAGCAGAAGGCCCGCGGCAATCATCAGTACCAAAGACAGCGCAAACTCCGTGATCACCAGCAGGCGGCGCGTCTTCGTCTGTTCCGTGGAGCCTCTCGAACCCCGCCCTTGCTGCCTGAGCAGGTGGGTCAAGCTCGGCCGGGTTGTCTGCCACGCGGGAGCCAAGCCGAAGATCACGCCGGCCGCGACTGAGGCGCCGAGGGCAAACAGCATCACACTCCAACGAATCGATATGTCATTGAGCCGCGGCAGACTGTCCGGGATCATTTGCAGCAGAAATCCCCTGGTACCGAATAGAATCGCCAAACCGGCTATCCCACCGAGCAGAGACAGAAGCAGGCTCTCGGTCAATAACTGCCGCACCAGCCGCTCTCGTGCGGCCCCGAGGGCCTGGCGAACAGCCATCTCGTGTCCTCGCGCGCTGGCGCGCGCCAGCATCAGATTCGCTACATTGACGCAGCCGATCAACAGGACCAGGCTTACTGCGCCCAGCAGCAGAATCAGCGATTGGCGAACATTACCGACCACGCTCTCCTTCAGAGGCACCAGTCGCACTTTCCAGGCACTTTGCAGCGGATAATCGCCCGGAAATTGTTTCTGCAAAGAGGCAACCAGCGCGTCCAGCCGGCTCTGCGCCGCTGCAATGGACAGCCCAGGACTGAGGCGCCCGATTGTTTCCACGGTGAGCCGCGAATTGCGCAGCGGCGGCGGGGCAGGCGGAGCGGCAAGACCGGCCGCGGCCCAAAGCTCAGTGTTCCTTTGTTCCGTCGTTCGCCCCGGATCGTGAAAACCAGCGGGCATGATGCCGATGATGCGATAGAGGTCATTATCCAGCCGCAAACTTCTGCCCAGAATATGCGGGTCGCCTCCGAAGGCCCGCTTCCACAACCCGTCGCTGATCAGAACGTCCAGCGTAAACCCGGGCGTTGGGTCGTCGGGATCAAACCAGTGGCCCAACTCCGGCTCCACCCCCAGCGTCGCTAAGTAATTCGGCGTGACGGCAAGGAAGGCGATCCGCGCCGGCTGAGAGGAGCCGGTGAGGTTCACCGACCCTCCCCCCACCAGCGAGACACGTTGGAAGATGCCGGAGCGCTGAAGATCCTTCCACTCCGGTATGGAAATCCCAACCTCCCGCGCCCCAGCGCCGGGGAGATCGTCCTCAATGCGCACCAGTTGCTCCGGATGCGGATACGACAAGGGGTGTAACAGAGTGGCATCGACCACGCTGAAGATCGCCGTGGTCGCTCCTATCCCCAACGCCATGGTCAGAACGGCGACAGCGGTGAAACCCGGCGACTTGGCCAAGAGCCGCAGCGCGTATCGCGCGTCCTGCAGCAAAGTCTCAACGAACGGCAGCCCTTGCTCAGCGTGATAATCCTCCTTGATCGTCGCCACTGCTCCAAACTTGAGTACCGCCTGTCGCCGCGCTTCGGCCGGCGTCATGCCACGGCGCAGATTCTCCGCCGTCTGAAACGCGAGATGGTCCTCCACCTCTTCCCGCAACCGTTGATCACTCCGCCGACTGGTCGCGAAGTTGGCCACACGCACCAGAAACCGCCGTAGGAATCTCATAACAAGTCCTCCGCTTTCACCTCGAAGAATCGCGCCATAATCGCCGCTGTTTGTTCCCAGCCCCTGGTTTCGGCCTCCAGCAGCTTATGCCCAGCCCGTGTCAGCCGATAAAAGCGAGCCCTGCGGTTGTTCTCCGAGGCGCCCCACTCCGACGCCACCGCTCCTTCCTGCTCCAGCTTCAACAGCACTGGATACAGCGTGCCCTGATTCACGGCCAGCAGATCGCCGCTGATCTGCTCGATGCGCCGGGCGATCCCGTAGCCGTGCTGCGGCCCCAGCACATCCAGAGTTCGGAGCACCATCAACGCCAATGTTCCCTGCAGGACGTCCGTCTTTTGTCTCATAGCTCCCCGACATCTTGGTTTCCAACAGAAATCATGCTACAGTTCCTTTGGGAAAGCAACAGGTAGTTTAAAGCAGTTTCGCAATTACCGTGGTCTGATAAAGATCGCGAGGAGTGGTTTTCCTTGAGAGAAAACCACGACAAGGCCGGTCGCTTCGGTTTACACCAATTGCGAAACTGCTCTAGCCGGCTGCTCACAACCGTGAACGGTGGGATTTGACGATGATGGTGTCTGTCTTTATCGGGACCAGCGTCGACGGCTTCATTGCGCGACCGAATGGCGACCTCGATTTTCTGCCCCATGGCGGCGGCGAGCCCCACGGCTACGACGAGTTCATGGCAGGCATCGATGCGCTGGTGATAGGCCGCAAGACCTTCGAGACGGTTCTGGCCTTTCCGGCTTGGCCGTATGGTGACAAGCGCGTCGTGGTTCTCGGTAGTCATCCACTCGACTTGAGTGCAGCGCGCGGGGGAGTCGTGGAGCAAATGGCTGGACCTCCGGCTGAAATCGTTGCCAAACTCGCTGCCCGCGCCGTTCGCCACGTCTACGTCGACGGAGGAATCACGATTCAAGGGTTCCTGCGCGCAGGCATGGTTCAACGCCTCATCATCACCAGGGTGCCGGTGCTTATCGGAGACGGAATTCTTCTCTTCGGTACGCTGCCTCATGACATCCGGCTGCGTCACGTGGCGACCCAGAGCTACGCCAGCGGCTTAGTTAAAACCGAATACGAAGTTATAGCCCAACCATAAGTGAGTGTGACAAACACAAGGGGGATGCGGTCATGAAAACAAACCACAAACTGGCGCTGGCCGTGCTGGCCGGCGCCTCGATCGGGGTTGCGGGCGTCGGAGTGATTCATGGGTATCAACCCCAGACGCCGCCTGCCTATCTCGTTGCGGAAGTCGATGTGACGAACCCTACGGGCGTGCAAAACTATGCGGCGAAGGTCCGGGAAACCCTGGCGCCTTTCGAGGGCCACTACCACTATCTCGTCCGGGGCGGCACGACCCAGGCCCTCGAGGGCGAACCGCCAAAGCACATCGTGGTGATCGCTTTCGACAGCGCCGAGAGCGCGCGCGCCTGGTATGATTCCCCTGCCTATGCGGCGATCAAGCCCATCAGGCAAAACGCCGCGAAAAGCCGCATTTATATCGTCGAAGGCATCGCGCCCGAGTGATGGCACGCTGTCGCCGGCAGACGGAGTGCAAGATCATTCGGCCCGCAATGCCTACGCCGGATCGATCGAAGCTGCCCGGCGCGCCGGAATGAACCCAGCTACGGACGCGGCCAAGGCCAGCGCCAGGATAGAGATTAAAAGCGCGGCCGCATCGATGCCTTTGACTTCGTAGAGTTGTGATCGGAAGGACCGTGTCTCCAAACCGAATTTTCTCATCCTCAACCCACGAAAGCGGCAGTGTTTTCGGCGATCCATTGATCCAGGGCGATCGGCTTCCTGCCCAGAATTCGTTCGACATTATCGTTGACAGCTGCGAGACGCCCTTCGCGAATTGCTCGCCACAGCGCCACGTGGGCTTCGGTCTCCTCTTCTGATCCGCTGACGGCGGAGTATCGCCGGCGGGCCTCCTGATCCGAGATCGGCAGAAATGTCAGAGATTTTCCAATAGCGGTTCCTATCCTGCGGGTCACCTCTCCGAAGGTCAGCGCCTCTGGCCCGGTAATAGGCAAAGACTGTCCTTCATAGTTGCGATTCGTCAAAGCCTCGACTGAAACTGCGGCGATGTCTTGGGAGTGAATGAAGGCCCTTCTGCCATCACCGGTAGCCGCTCGAACCACACCTTCTGTCCTGATGGATCGAGCCCAGGCCAGCAGGTTCGACATGAAGCCGGTAGGTTGCACGAAGGTGAATGGAATTCCACTCGCACAAATGGCCGCTTCCCCTCGCTCGTGCCATGCACCGATGGCGAGCCCTTGTTGCACGTCCATCGACGAAAGCTTAACCAGGTGTCGTACTGCCGCAGCCTTCGCTGCTTTCGCTGCCATCTCGTCTAGCAGCGGAATCTGAGGGCCGCTATTGACAAGAAATAAGCCATCGACATCCTCGAGCGCCGGGCTCAAGGATGCCGCATCTGCGAGATTTCCTACGAGGACATCTACCTGTCACCGAACAGCGACCGTGCTTTCTCCTCATCACGCACAAAGACACGAGGCCGCTCCCCACATGCAATCAAGCCTTTTACCACCTTCGAGCCAACATCCCCGGTAGCTCCGGTTATTAAATGGGTCATTTCATTCCCTCAGTGAGCTATTGGATATGTATGAATGCTCACATCTGATAAGAGACTAGGTTTCCCACCTGCACATGTCTACTCGCATTCCGGCTCTGCTTATCACAGGCCCCAGGTAAGGGGAAAGGTTATGTTTCTAGACGTTTGCTCACATTTTAGCTAGAGTCGAGCTATGACTTCACGAGCTGGGACTTCACGAAAAGACAGAGCTCGGGCTTCGCGAAAAGAAAAAGCTCGCCGCCGTCCGCAACAGCGCCGAGCACGCGAGACTGTCGAGTCGGTGCTGGACGCAGTGATAAGGATTCTGAAGCGAAAGGGGCCAGGGGCTATGACCACCAATCGCATAGCTGAGGTCGCGGGCGTCAGTATCGGTTCTGTTTACCAATATTTCCCCAACAAGCGCGCAATCTTTACCGCCTTGCACGAGCGTCACATCCATCAGATAGATCGCCTGATTCAGAGCGCGATCGTCAAGCATGCTCAGTCATCGCTCGAAGATCTCATGCGCGCTGTGATCGAAGCGATGATTGAGGCCCATGCGGCCGATCCTGAGTTGTCTGAGTTGCTGCAGAGGGAGGTTGCACATAGAGCCGATGGCTCGCACGCGTTCGCTATTCGCCTTCATGGCGCATTTGTTCTTGCAATCTCTTCGAGAAGGCCCGAGCTAAAGAAGGGCCGCGATCTCGACTCCGTGGTGTTCGTGGTGACACACATGGTAGAGGCGCTCTCCCACGGAGCAATCCTCAGCCGCCCTGCGACCCTGTCGCTCCCGGCTGCGAAGGAAGAGGCCGTCCGCGCAGTTCTGGCTTATCTGGACGCGAGGTAGAGGTCCACTGAAAATGAGGCCGGATATGCGTCAGAGTCTGGGCAATTGCGACGTATCCCACCCACCGCCGATAGCTTTGACCAGGAGCACGCTGGCATCCATGCGTCGCCGCTTAATGTCGATATCATTGCGCTGATTGGTCAGCAGCACCGTTTGTGCGGTGATGACCTGGAGATAGTTGTCGACCCCGCCTTGGTATCGATTGGTAAAAAGCTGCAGTGATTCCTGGGCAGACACCGTCGCCTCTTGTTGCTGTTGCGCTTCCTTTTCGAGAATGCGCAACGCGGCAAGATTGTCTTCCACCTCCTGGAAGGCGGTAAGTGTGGTTTGCCGATAAGAAGCCACCGTGCCGTCATAGTTTGCGATTGCACCCTCAGAGACAGCATGGCGGCGCCCGGCATCAAAGATCGTCTGCGACAGTTGAGGTCCGACTGCCCAAAAACGGCTGGGCCAGTTGAGCCAGTTCGTAATCGAAGTTCCTGCAAATCCGCCCGTAGCTCCGAGCACCAGGGTGGGAAAGAATGCGGCGCGGGCTATGCCAATCTGATCGTTGGCCTCGGCGACGCGGCGTTCCCCGGCAGCGATATCGGGCCTGCGCTCCAGCAGACTCGCGGGCAACCCAACCGGTATGACCGGGAGCTGCAGGGCGGTTCGCGGTGCGGGCGCTATGCTGAACTCCGCCGGAGGCTTTCCGATCAATGTGGCAATGGCGTGCTCAAACTGCGCCCGTATCACCGTAATATCGGTATCCGCCACGCGGGCCCCATCGAGCTGGGTTTGCGCCTGGGCCACATCTGACTTGGGAGCGGCCCCGCCTGCAAAGCGATTCTGCGTCAGCTGCAGCGCGTTCGTATAAGCCACCACAGTGTCATCGAGCAATTGCTTCTGGGCATCCGCACTGCGGAGTTCAAAGTAGTCGACTGCCAGTTCCGAATGCAGGCTCAAATTCGCGGTTTCGAGATCAGCAGCACTGGCCTGGGCCTCTTCTCGCGACGCGCTTACCGTACGGCGGACCCGCCCCCATAAGTCGACTTCGTAGGAGAGATCGAAGGGCAGGGTGAAGGCACCGGTGCCGTTGTTCGCCAGGGAGGAGGGGAAGTAGGCCTGATTCGCGGAGTCCCGTTCGTTGACAATGCTCGGCGAAGTGGTGATGGTCGGAAACTCCTGCGACCGGTTGAAGCGAATCATCGCGCGCGCCTGGCGAAAACGCGCCTCGGACACTTTCAGATCCTGGTTGGAACTTGTCACTTCTTCTTCCAGTGCGTTGAGCTGTGGATCTCCGAAAATCTCCCACCAGTTGCCACGCATTGCCTGGTCGCCGGGCTGAGCCGGTTTCCACCCGTCAGACTGCTTGTAAGAGTCCGGCACCTGCTCTTTGAACGCGGGCGCCATGGGCACCGTCGGCTTGGCGTATTTCGGCCCAACCATACATCCGCTGAGAAGCAGACTCACGCAACCTATGGTCGCGCAGGCAAGATGCCGGTTCACTTCGCGCCTCCCGCCTGGGGCGCACTCACACGAACCGGACTACCACTGGTTAGGGAATCAGATGGGTTCACAATGATCTGATCTGTCGGCTGAAGGCCCGTCACCACTTCAACGGTCGCCCCATAATCGCGGCCGATCGAGATTGGGACGAGCTCGGCACGGCCATTGCGAACCACCCCCACTCGCAAACCTTCTGAACGAAACAGCAGGGTGTTGGCTGGGATGGTGAGCGATTGTGCGGCGGCGTGGCTGGACTGAGGCATTTTGAGATGCACAAAGACATAGGCCCCGGTCCGGATGTGCCCTTGTGCGTTGTCGACATCGACTTCGACATTCAGCGTACGAGAAGCCAAATCAATAGCATCGGAGTTGCGGACGATCGTACCCTGGAACGTCTCGCCGGGAAACTCGTCGAGAGTCAGCGCCGCCCTGGCTCCATTCTGCGCCGCCTGGGAATCGACCTCCGGCACAGCGACATAGATACGCAGACGATTCACCGCCGCCATGTGAAACAGTTCCTGTGGCACACCGCCCGCTCCGGCATTGATCAATGCGCCGATGTCCGTATTCCTGGCGGTAATTACACCGGCGAAGGGAGCGTAGACCTTTTCAAAGGATTGCAACTGCTCCAGCCGATGAACGTTTGCGCTCATGGAGTCAACGGTCGCTTGCCGCGCGCTAAGATCGCTGACAGCCTGATCGGTCTCCTGCTTTGACACGGAATTCGTTTTGAGCAGGTTCTGCCAGCGCGCGGCAGTGATCTGCGCCAGTTGCTCATTTGCTTGCGCATTTTTCAGATCCGCGCGAGCCTGCTCCAGCTGCTGATCAATCTCAGGAGTCTCGATCTCTGCCAGCAATTGACCTTGCGCCACGCGCGCGCCAATGTCTACATACCAACGTTTGAGGTACCCATTGGTACGAGCATAAATCGGCGTATCGTTGAACGGCTGAGTGTTGCCGGGCAACACGAGCTCCTGGGAGGCAGCACCGGAGCCTGGCTGAATGACACTTACGGTGGGAACTGCTGCTTGCTCCGTGGTCGCGCCCAGTGTTTTCTCGGCACGGGCACGCTGGTGAATGCCTGAATCGATGACAATCCCGAGGACCAATACCACAACTGCCAGACCCACAAACCACGACCGGTACGAAGGATCCGCCGATACCGGCGCAAGCTGCTCCGCCTCGGTTGGGGTAACTTCAGATGGCTCGTTCTCCAGGGTTTCCATGTTCTGTCTCCATTCGCATACGTCGCGACTACGCGTGAATCGCTTCGTTTTCCGGATCTGTAACCGCTTGTGCATCCGGCGAAATTGTCCGTCCGTGCAACAGGGCAAACACCGAGGGGACGAAGACCAGCGTCGCTACCGTGGCGCAGAGCAAGCCTCCAATCACGGCGCGGCCCAAAGGCGCATTTTGCTCACCTCCGTCGCCCACCCCGAGCGCCATCGGTATCATGCCGATGATCATCGCCAAGGCGGTCATGATGACCGGGCGGAAGCGAGTGGTTCCGGCTTCGATTGCGGCGATGATTGAGTCTCCATGATGGAGCAGCCTCTCCTTGGCGAAGGCGACGACGAGAATGCTGTTAGCCGTGGCAACACCCATGCACATGATGGCGCCCATGAGAGCCGGAACGCTGAGCGTGGTGTGGGTGATAAAGAGAAACAAAACAATTCCGGCCAGGGCCGCAGGAAGTGCGGTGATGATGATGAAAGGATCCAGCCAGGACTGAAAATTGACCACAATCAGCAGGTACACCAGAACGATGGCAAACCCCAAACCACCGATGAGGCCGATGTACGAGGTACGCATCGTACCGTACTGACCGCGGAGGTTCACGAAACTTCCCCGTGGCAGCAACTTTCGATTCGCTTCCACAATACGGTTTACGTCGCGGCCGACTGCGCCGAGATCCCGGTCTTGTACTGAAGCGTAGATATCGACGACGCGGCGAATATTGTAGTGGTTGATGGAGGCAAGCTCACTGGTGCGCTGAATCGACGCAACATCGGTGAGAATCGCCGGCTGCTTCTGGGTAGGACCGCTGATAGGAATGTTATCGAGATCCCGGCCGGACTGGATATCGTATTGCGGCGTCTGCGTAACCAGGTTGTAGGAGACGCCGTTCTTTGGATTGAGGTAAAACATGGGCGACACCTGGAAACTGCCACTGAGGGAGATCAGGACAGCTGTTGGCGATATCGCGTTCGGTCAAGCCTTCCTGGGCAGCCTTGGTGCGATCGGCCACGATGTGGAACTTGGGATAGTCACTCTGCTGCTGGATGCGAAGATCGGTAATGCCGCGGACATGACGCAGTTGAGTCAGCATCTTGTCCGCGACCTGGAGATTGCCGTTGACGTCCGGACCATCGATTTGAACGTCTATAGGGGCAGGCAGGCCAAAGTTGAGGATCTGGGTGACGATGTCAGCCGGAAGAAAATAGAAGGTCGTTCCAGGAAATTCGCTCGGCAGTTGCTGGCGCAGCGTGCGCACATAGCCGGCGGTTCGATGGTGCTTTTCTTTCAGGGAGACCAGCACGTCTGCATCGGCCGCGCCGGTGAGCCCGGTGTTGTTGTACATGTAGTTGATGTTGCTGATTGGCAGGCCAATGTTGTCGAGGATATTGTCGACTTCGGCCGGCGGGATCGCCTTGCGGATGCTGCCCTCTACCAGATCGGTTAAGCGGGCAGTCTCTTCGATACGTGTTCCCGTTTTGGCGCGCACATGCAGGATGAATTGCCCGCTATCGGTGTCTGGAAAAAAGTCCTGACCGAGGAAGGGAATAAGGACAAAAGCGCAGAGGCAGGCGAGCAGGAAGACCGGAACAAAGACTTTCCTGAGCGAAACAAGCCGTGCAAGTAATGACGAGTAGGCCAGACGAACACTTTCAAACCGCCTTTCGAACGCCCGTTGGAAGCGGGCAAACAGGTTACGCGACGGTTGCCCGCCGTGAGCGCTGGCCTTCAACAGGTACATGGCCAGTGTGGGCACCAGTGTGCGGGACAGGATGTACGACGCAATCATGGCAAAGATGACTGCCTCGGCAAGCGGAACGAAGAGAAATTTGGCCACCCCACTCAGGAAAAACATGGGGAGGAACACGATGCAGATACACAATGTCGAGACCAGCGCAGGGACCGCAATCTGCGCGGCTCCATCGAGGATGCCGTCGTGGAGCGCAGCCCCTTCTTCCAGATGGCGCTCGATATTCTCGATGGTTACCGTAGCGTCGTCGACCAGGATACCCACGGCGAGAGCAAGGCCGCCCAGCGTCATGATGTTGATGGTCTGGTGCAGAAAACTGAGGACCATCACCGAACTCAGGATGGAGAGCGGAATCGAGATGGCGATAATGAGTGTGCTGCGCCAGCTTCCCAGAAAGATGAGGATCATCAGGCCGGTGAGCGCCGCGGCAATGATGGCTTCACGCACCACTCCGTTGATGGACCCACGAACGAAAATCGATTGATCCGAGAGTGGTTGAATCCTAAGATCGGGTGGAAGGGTCTGGGCTACGTGCGGCAAGAGATGGCGTATACCTTCCACCACATCGATGGTAGAGGCATCACCGGCTTTGAGTACGGTGACGAGCACACCCCGATTGCCATCTTGACGCACAATGTTGGTCTGCGGGGCAAATCCGTCGCTGACGGTGGCGACATCACGCAGATAGATGACAGAATTTCCCACTGTTTTGATCGGCAGGTTGTTAAATTCCTGGACAGTTTTCAGATCTGCGTTGAGATCGACGTCGTATTCCGAGCTGCCAATCTTGGCAGTGCCGCCGGGCAAAATCAGGTTCTGGTTGCCGAGCGCAGTGAGCACATCGTTCGGGGAAAGACTCTTGGCCTGCAGCAAGCCCTGGTTCAGGTAGACCATGATTTGCCGCTGTTTCCCACCAAACGGAAATGGGACCGAGGCTCCTGGGACGGTGACCAACTGAGTGCGTAAAAAGTTCAACGCTATGTCGTTGAGCTGCGGTTCGGTGAGGTTCTTGCCGGACAGCCCGAGTTGAAGAATGGGAACTGTCGATGCGTTGTAATCAATAATCAGCGGAGGCAGTGAGCCTGGGGGCAATTGGCGCAGAATGGTCTGGGAAACGGCCGTGACCTGCGCGTTGGCCCGATCGATGCTGGCAGTCGGTTGGAGATAGATTTTGACGATTGCGGTTCCGTTGACCGTGGTTGACTCAATGTGCTCAATGTTGTCGACGGTGGTGGTGAGAACCCGCTCGTAGACCGTCGTGATGCGCCCTTCCGTCTCTTCCGGACTCAGGCCGGTATAGGTCCAGGCCACCGCGATGACGGGAATATTGATGTTGGGGAAGATATCGGTCGGCGTCCGCAAAATCACAATCGGGCTCAGGATGAGAACCAGGAGCGCCAGTACGAGGAAGGTATACGGCCGGTTTAACGCGATTTTTACAATCCACATTTCAGTTCCCTCGTTCTCCCGGCGACTTCGCTCCACGGTTGCGCATGGAGGGGTACGTAAATCTAGATCTTTCAGCATGCTGAGACGATTCGTAATATGTTTCAATCAAACTGATAGGAAAAGGCGATCAGCATGGAGCTCAGACATCTTCGATATTTCACCGCTGTGGTGCGATGGAAAGGTTTTCGCGAGGCCTCGCGGCGTCTTAACATCGCGCAGCCGGCCATCAGCCAGACGGTTGCAGACCTGGAGCAGGAACTCGGACTCAAACTCTTCTCGCGCGCGGGCCGTGTGACGCAACTCACAGTGGAAGGCGAGGTCTTTTATGCCGAGGCCATGCAGACGCTTATGCAGGCAGAATCGGCCGTTAACACTGCCAAGCGAGCTGCGCAAGGTGAGATTGGAAAGCTCTCGATTGGTTTTCTTGGTTCACCCACTTTCCTGTTTCTTCCCGAACTCGTACGCAGCTATAAAGCGCAATACCCGGGGGTGAAGCTTACCTTGCGGGAAATCAATCCATTCAACCAGGAAGTCGCCCTCGATCAGGGATCGATCGACATCGGTTTCACCAGAACTCTCCCGGCGGAAAGAAAGAAGACACTTTCATCGCGATCTCTCTATCGCGAGCCGTTGCTTGCAGTCCTGCCTGTATCGAAAACGGTAAAAGCCAAGCGAGTGCGGGTTGCGGATCTCGCCAATGAGCGCTTCGTGCTGTTCCATCGCGAAGGTGCGCCTGGGCTTTATGACACAATCGTGGGAATGTGCTACCACGCCGGCTTCTCTCCCAGAGTTGAATATGAGCCTGACCGGGCACAGACCGTACTCTCGCTGGTAGAAGCGGAAGAAGGCGTGTCCATCGTGCCCGCGTGTGTCAGCAATCTTTGGTCGAACGGGGTGCAGTTCTATCATTTGCAGCCCGACGATGTGCGTGTTGAACTGGTGGTGGCATGGAAGAAGGAAACACCATCGGTCGTCGTTCGCTCCTTCCTGGATCTGGTGAATGCGAAAGCATCGCTCATCCGGAAGAAGACGGAACTCCGCTGAGGCTACCAGCATCCTGGGAGTTCATTTGGGAAAAGTGCGAATTAAGCGAACTAAGCGAGCCATCGGTGCAACTACGCAAAAACCCGAGGGGAATGGGTATGTCTCCGTAATTCCCACGCGGCTGGAAGCGCCAGAAATAGATGCTATGGACAGTATGGGTAGGCCGACCAGCGGGATACGACTTCCTGGATTTCATCCCGGCCAACAACGGCAGATGAGGAGCCAGTGAGCGGGTGCCTGGCCCTGAGGACAGCGAGGTTTTCTCTTTCCTTGCGTTCTTCGTCGGAATAGTGCCTTGCCTTCTCGAATTCATGGTTGGCTATGGCTCTTTCCAATCGATGGGCGATGAACTTGAGACGCTTTTCCGCTTCCGCTACCTCCTCAGGAGGCGCCGCTTGACGCAACTTTACCAACGATCCGGCCGCGTCAAGCAGTTCGACCGCCTTTCCCGGGAGAGAACGTTGGGGAAGATAACTACCAGAAGAGTGCACGGCAAACTCGAGTGCCTCTGGCGTATAGGTCACCTGGTGGAATTTCTCCAGCCCGCTCTGGCGAGCCGTCAGCACCTGGAGAGTCGCTTCCTGGTCGAGCGGACGGACATAAATCGTGCGGAAATATTTTCCAAACCACGGAACAGCTGCTGTCAGCTCACGGTAGTCACCGATGTTAGCGATGCCGACGCACTGAATCCCGTTATACAAAAGTGCATGCTCGACGATTTTGGCGCCATCCGACGCTGCGGCTTTGGAAACCGGTGCAAAAAGGTTCTGTACTTCATCAATGACCAGGATGACTTCGGAGGGATTTGTCTTTGCACCCACCAATTTCGTCAGCTCTTCGAATTTCTGTCGATCATTCGTCCAGCCGGCGACAAGTCCCGGCTCGAGGGCCAAGACCCGCTTGTTTGCCAGTAATGATGGAACCTCTCTCTCTGCGATGCGCTGCGCCAGACCCTCCACAATTGCGTTCTTACCGGCACCGGGCTCGCCGATAAGAAGAGGGTTCTTGTTGTGGCGGCTGCAGAGAATCTCGATGATGCTCTCCAGTTCAAGACCGCGGCCCACCATGGGCTCGAGCTGACCGTCCGCCGCCGCTTGCACGAGGTCCCTAAACAGGTCCGCGAGGGGCGCGGATTCGGGGCCCCGTGCAGGGGGCTGATGTGGTCCTTTGGCCAGCTCTTCACGAATCATAAGAAGCCGCACACCGCGCTCCTTCAATATCTCCGCGGCGAAGCATTTTTCTTCGCGCAAAAGGCCCAGCAGTAAATGCTCGGTACCGACGTATTTATGGCCCAGACGCTCCGCCTCCTCGGCGGCATATGCCAGCACTCGCTTGCACTCGTTCGAAATCGGCAGGTCTACGCTGGTTGAGATCGATTCGCGGATGGTGGTGTGCCCTTCAATCTGCCTGCGGATCGTTTCCACCGAAGAGTAGTTGGAGCGAAGGAAGCGGTTGGTGAGCGCCTTGTCCTCGCGTAAGAGGCCCAGCAGCAGGTGTTCTGTCTCGATATGGGGCTGCCCGAACTGGCTGGCCTCATATCTCGCGAAGAAAATCACGCGGCGTGCTTTCTCGGTGTACTTTTCAAACATGCTGGGAGCACTCCTGTTTTGGATTCGATATTGCGCTGGACACGCTCAGTCGATTCTAGTTCCAGTAGCTCCCCGGCCCAATCGAGAACCCTAATGCAAAGGGTGGCGGGTTGACCCACTGTCCCGCTCAGTTTTCGGAGGGCGCCTCGAGGTGGTCGATCTCAATCGTCTCAACTTCGTCCTTCTGGGGCCTAAGCTTGAGACCGAGTTGCTCCTCAAGCGCAGTGAACAGCGCGGGACCGCTAGCGTCAGTATCAACCGCTGGCTGTGTGGCACTACCGCCCGGCGTGAAGGCGGCATCATTGGTTTCCCGCGTCCAGTGCAAGCTCCAATCATACTTGCCGCTCAGGCCCGTTTTATTGACTACGGTCCTGTCCCCCACTTCCGGTTGAGCAGCAAGCAATCTCGTCAACCCGTCGAGTGCCATATCTTCGTGTGCGGTCGCCTCAGCTTTCCTGGAGTCTGAATGGCTACTAAGACCCTGGTGGCTTGGCGACACAGTAACGGATGGGTGGAACTTAGGGCCACCTTTGGCAAGAACCAAGGCGTATACCGGCAGTTCTTTCGTTTGAAAATTCACCCCAAGATGAAATCGGTCGGCCAGCAAAGCCTGGAGCATGAGGCTCATCTGCCGGCGGCGGTCCTCTGAAGGCATTTTTTTGATCTGAGCAAGCTGGTCCTCGTCTATTTTTGCTTCGATGTCGTACCGGTTTTTGAGGATCTCCGCTGGTTCCCCCGTGATCTGAGCATCCGACCTGGCGCCATAGGCGTTCTTGATAATTTCTCTCAATGGAAGATTTTCCACACTGTATATCGCATCTTTGGACAGTACGTGCGTGGCAACGCTACCAGAGTTGTTCTGTTTCACCGATGCCACGTCAAAAGCAGGCAGTGGCACGCCATCCCTTGCCCGAATAAGTTGCGCGTCCAACTTCGCCACGCACAGGGCGGTGGAAAGAACTGGGACTCCGACGGCGGCGACGCCGAGCGCTGGGAGCAATCGTTTTGTGACCCTGGCGCAGATTGTTCGCCGCTCTTCGTGCTTAGATTTCGTGACCATCACGGAGTGTCCGCGAATTCTTTCATGCGTAACAGACGCATGTTGCCCAGGCGGCGCTCAAAATGAATCCAATTGCCAACAGAATTCGATGTATAGCTGCCGAGAATGTAGATGTAGCCGCCGGCCATAGCAAGATGCTAGCAGTTCTTGTTCTCGGCCCCAGGGAAAGACCGTGGCGGGTCCGCCAGGTGCGGGCTTCGGTGGTTCAAAAGCTCCGAGCGGCATGGGTAAGATAAGCACCCTCGGGGTTCCCTCGGCTACGCTCGGGAAGGCCGCCCCTTCAAAACATTGTATTTTCGTTGAGAGACGTTTTTGGAATGGCTTGAATGACATCCCAATGTTCTACGACCTTCCCGTCCTGCACCTTGAAGATATCGATGATGGCGTCCCCGTTCTCACCAAAGAATCCCGTGTAATGGGAGTGAAGGAGCACATAGTCTCCGTCTGCAAAAACGCGTTTAATTGCGCCGCGCGTGTTCGGATAGTTCTTCGCAATCCACGTTACGTAGTCACGAAGGCCCTCAAAACCGTCCGCGGCAAATGGGGTATGTTGTGTGTAGGTTTTGCCTCCATAGAGGCGGATCGCCGTATCGACATCTCCCTCGAACAACGCTTTCCGATAAAAGGCAACAACCGTCTGTTTGTTTTTTTCTAATTTCTCATTTTCGGCGGACATCACTTCTCTCCACGGTCTGCAAGGTCCTACTTTTCATCCCATTGGCGGAAGGGTAATACCAGGTATAGATCCTCGCCATGCGGAAGATGCGCGACATATGGCATACCCGTAGATCCGTCGTGGCTGATCGGCTGTAACTCGTTCTGGTTCTCATGCGGGCTCACGATCATGATGTGTGGCCCCACATGAAATTCGTTCCGACTGGACCCCTTGCCGGATTTGTTCGGTACCCATGCCCCGACGTACATGTACGCTATGCCCACGGTACTAATGTGAGGCTGGCGACCGGCCAAGCTGTCTTTTATCCACTGCATAAAGACAGGATCGAAACAGCCAGGCTCGTCATGGGCATAGCCGGGTACACCCGGCAGGCAGGTCCACTCGTTCGTGCCCTTGCGCAAGACGCGATACTCTCCACCGGCCTCTTTCGGCCAATCGAGGATGGTTGCGTTTTCTGTAATGAAGTGCGGTCCCGCTCTCAAGGCGTCGGCGATCCTGGCGGAATCGGTGACGGGATCGTCTGACGTATGTTGGCTCAAAGCAACTGCTGCCATTGCCAGAAAACCCAACAATCCCAGGGTTCGGGTAACAGGAACAAAACAGTTGTTTACTCTCACGTGGTGATCTCCTTGGCTCCACAATGTGCGCGGCAATCTTCCAGAAAATTCTCAAACGGTCCGACCGGCGAGAGGCAGCAATCGTCCGCTTTAGCCTGGCGACGTGATCGCGCCGGGATGACGGCACAAGGCGGTCACCTCCACCTCCATGAACCGATAGAGCGGAAGTGAGTTCAGTATCTCGTGAAGCTCCGCGGGGCTTTCCACGCTGAAGATGCTCACGTTTGCGAACTTGCCCGCCACGCGCCAAAGGTGGAGCCACTTTCCTTGTTCCTGGAGCGCCTTGGCGCGCTCGTGTTCCTGCTCGCCAAGTTTCTCGATGTCGGCGCGATCCACATCGAGGGGAATGTGGACGCTCATGTATACGTGAAACAACATTCCAGTTACTCCTCTGAGGGTGTTCCGGTTTAGGCAGCCGACACTGGGCTCCGGCCGGCCATCACGTGCAGCAATGCAAGGGCGTACTCGGAAGCGGACTGTTGGTTCTGGCCGGTCACCAGCTTTCCGTCTACAACCACACACGGGTCATTCGCACCCACGCGTTTGTAGACTGCGCCAGTTTCCTCAAGCACCGTTTGCGGATAATGTGGAATCAGGAATCCACTTCCGAAGATCTCTTGCAGCTGCTTGTCGCCTTCGAGCGTGTATCCGGTCACGCGGCGGCCGCGAATTCGGTTGGGAATGTTGCCGAGAGCGATTGCGCCGTGGCAGATGGCTCCCACGACCTTGTCGCCCAACCAGAAATATTCGAGCGCCTTCGCCACGTCCTCGTTCGGGAAGAGATCGAAAGTGGCACCCCGCCCACCGGCGACATGGATCGCCTCATACCGGCTCAAATCCACGTCCTTCAATTTCAGCGTCGTGTCGAGCTTGGCTTTGAGTCCTTTGTCCGATAGGAAGCCTTTGCTGACGAGATCCTGTGGTTCGGCGGACTTCTCGAAATACGGATCGCTATAAGGATCAAAGACAACTTTGCCGCCCTGCGGACTCGCGAAGTCGACCTCGATGCCCCTCTCAGTAAGATGCCAGTAGGGATGTGTTACCTCCGACAGCCAAAAGGCCGTCTCCGAATTGCTTATGACAAACAGCACTCTCATTTTTTCCTCCGTTGGGGTTCGAAGCAGCAACCGCTTTTCGTTCGATACTGTCAGCAAAACTTCGTTCATCACTTCTTCTTGATTACATCGGCGATCCCGTTTGGAAACATTCCGTCGGCAGCGGCAAGCACATTGAGGGCTTCCCTTAGAAGGACAATCTTTTCGTTAGCTACCGTACAGTGACCGAAGAATCGTTGATGGACGAGTCGCCCGGAGATGCCGGACTTCTGGTGAATGGTGTATTCGCCGAACGCCTGTTCCGGCGTATCGATGTAAATCTTTACATCGATAAACTTGAAGCCGGGATACATCTTCTCGTGCAGAAACGTGAGAAATGCTCCGATGTTCTTTGGTCCCTCATAGCGAGGTTCGACGCCCAAGTCTGCGAGATACGGTAGTTCGAGTGCACCATTCTCCGCAAACAGCGCCGCTGCCTCCTGCGCTGAACCATCGATGTAGGCTTGGAGAAGCTGCTTTGCCATCTTCATAGTCTTTTCACCCCTTCTAAAGAATTGAGTTTGGGATCTGAATCATTCCGTGCGAGTCACAGCTGTTCGTAGCCACCCTGAATGAACTCACGGGCCAGCCTGCTGTATTCCTGAGCCGCGTCTTCCCAGGCGAAATGACCACAATCAAGGACGTTGAGTTTGCTTTTTGGTAGATGCTTTTTCAGACCTTCCGCATTGGAAACGGGTACAAACGGATCGTGACGGCCGACGGTGATCTGGCAGGGAACCGTGACTTCGGACAGTCGCTTCGCGAGGCGCGGGAGAGCATTAGGGTAGTCTCGAATAAACGCCATTGCGTCCCAAAATCGATCTCCTGCATAGGACGCGAGGTAATCCTGCAGCGCGTATTCGGGCAACTTGTATTCCTTCATGTTTTCCATTGCGCCGCGCACGAATTGCTCTCCTGTTACGTCTTTGAACGGTTCGAGCGAAGGTGCGTTGACGATTTGGTCCAAGATGCCCGCTAAGTCGGTGTGATCCGTGGCGCCGCTTCCAATTACAAGGCTCTTGAAGATGCCGGGGTGGGTTGCGGCTGCGAAAAGGCAAGCCGGGGTACCAACGTCGGGAGCGACTACGTGCGGCCTCACGAGTCCAAACGCCTCGATCATGCGAATGACAAAATTCCCCATCGGCTCAGGAGCCCGTACATACGGTCGACTCTCGGATAGGCCGAAGGCGGGGAGATCCACGGCTATGAGTGGGCCCAGCGCTGAGAATGTCTCCCATGTGGGCAGGAAGGCCAAAATGCTTTCCGGCAACGGGCTGAGTAGGAGAATCGGATCGCCTTCAGTCTTGTTGTTGGTCGCAAAGCGAATCTTCATCCCCTCGATGGTTTTAAATTGCGTAGCCCGCAAGCCACCCTTAGCGTTGCCCGTCATTTTGTTCCCCCCCGTTTACCTTCCCATCGCGGCCGATGCTTGCTCAGAGTTCTTCGCAGCTCTGAGGCGCTGAGCGTGATGAGTCCGAAACATTGCGCCTCGGCCATTCGGACGATTCCAGCTCTTGACTATGGGTGTAGGCATCCGCCCTACCCTGGATCTTCAAACTGCCTTTCACGATCTATCCACTCTCGTATGTACTGCGAGCAGTTGACGATTTTTGCGCCAGCAAGCTCACGGGTTCCCAGAAAACGAACGACATCCAAATGGATGAGCGTAAGTTCCTTCAAGTCCAGAACAACCTTTGGTCCGTGCCGCTGAAGTTCTCGCGCCAATTCCTCGATGTGCTCCGATTGAAAATGACCAATCAGGCAAATCGTGGTTCTTCTGCCGCGCGAGTCCGTCTCAATTTTCAATGGCAACGACGCTGTTGTTTCACACTTCGGTTGGTGTGAATGCAATGCTCGTGCCAGATAGATTTAATGAATAGAAAGGACTTACGATTCGTCACAAACCCGAAATGTCAGGACTCCCGAAGGTTCAGGAGGAGGAAGGGAAAGGCCTGGCTGCACTAACTCGCAGGCTAAGGATAGGAAAAGAATGCAAGCGGCACGCGTCGTTTCGTAAGCTTCGATGGAAAGTTTGACTAAGACCTGCGTTTCCTGGAATCTTCGCCCTTCAATCGACGCTTATCGATTTCGAGGCTTGCGATTTTAGAATCCAGAGTCTGCGGTGGAATTCCGAGCTTCGCGGCTGCGCCATTTACTCCGGCAACTCTCCCGCCGGATGCCTCCAACGCAGATTCAATTATTTTTCGTTCGCGATGTGCGAATTCCTTCTCGGCCTCCGCGAGCATACCGGGACGAGGAAGAATTCGTGACGAAGCCTGGGTCGCTTTTCCCTGCAACCATGTTTCATCCACCGAAAAGGTATCTCCCTCACAGAGGATCACTGCGCGTTCGATTACGTTCCCCAGTTCGCGAATATTGCCCGGCCAACCGTAGGCCTGAAAAGAGGCCAGAGTGCTCTTCTTGATATGCCCGAATCTCTTCCCGGTCTTTTTTGCATACCGTTCGACCAGATACTCAACCAGCAGCGGAATATCATCTCTTCTTTCACGTAGCGGGGGTATTCGTATGGGGAAAACATTCAATCGATAGAAAAGATCTTCGCGGAATTGCCCCGTCGCGACGGCGGCCTCCAGGTCCCGGTTTGTGGCGGCAATCACGCGCACGTCGATGGACGTAGGTTTATCGCTACCGACGCGCTCGAATTCGCGCTCCTGGAGCACACGAAGCAGGGCGACCTGGGTGTCCATAGGCAAGTCGCCAATCTCATCCAGGAAAATCGTTCCACCGTTGGCTGACTCGAATCGTCCGAGCCGCCGCTGGAGCGCTCCAGTGAAAGCTCCTTTCTCATGACCAAAGAGCTCCGAGGCCACTAAAGACGGAGGGATGGCGGCGCAATTGACGCGAATAAACGCCCTCGCTGAGCGCTTCGACCGCTTATGAATAGCACTTGCAATCAATTCCTTGCCCGTTCCGGTCTCACCTAAAATGAGAACGGTCGAATCCGTCGGCGCTACCTTGTCCACTTCGGAAAGCACCTTACGCAGGGTTTTCGACGATCCAACGATCTCTTCGAACATCGAAGAGCGGTCGATCTCCTCGCGTAGCGCAAGGTTTTCGTCGCGTAATCTCTCTTCGCTTCGCTTACGATCTTCAATATCCGTGCCTGAAGTAAGCCACCGAATCAGCCGCCCCTGATCGTCAAATAGCGGATTGTAACGCACAAAGAACCAACGATACTGCCCGTCCTTCCCTAGCAGGCGAAACTCATTCTCCCAAGGGACTCTTCCCGAAAATGCTTTCTGGCGGCTCTCGCGCAGCCTGCCCGCGTCCTCCGGGTGGACCAGTCGCTCCCGAGTATTCGGTTTCCTCACTTCATCTGCGGAGAGACCCGTGTAGTTGAGTACCGTCCGATTCATGTACTCGATGTTCCCATCCGGCTCGAGAACCACTAAGAACTCGGGAATGGCGTCGATCAACTGCCGCAGTTTTCCTTCCGAGGCCTTGGTTTCTTCGAACGCCGTCTCGAGTGCTACCCGGGAGCGCTCTCGCTCGATGGCGATTCCTGCAACTCGGCTCGCGTAATCGATAAGCCGAACTTCTCTCTCAGTGGGGTTGCGGACCTCGCGGAAGTACATACCGAAAGTTCCGAGCACTTGTCCGTCGTGCGAGATAATCGGACTCGACCAACCGGCCAGCAGTCCTGCGTTCAGGGGCTTGTTCCTGAAATTTAGACAATTCGAATCTGATAGGAAATCGGCCACGAAAACTGCCTGCCTGCGGTAAGCTGCCAAACTACACGGACCGCCGTTTGGCCCGATTGTCGCCCCATCCGTCGCAATTCGATAGGATTGTGGGAGATTCTGGGCGGCAGCATATCGTAAGTGCATACCGTCTTTCTCAACCAAAAAGATCGAGCAAAGCATCCCTTGACTATGACCTTCGATCAAACGCGCGATGCTGTTCAGGACTTCATTGAGCGGCGCACCCGCTAGAATCAGATTTAGAGCATCTAATATTGCCTCGCTGGACGCAGTCGGGGAACCAGACGACATAGGATTCGCTCCGCATGTGGGGCGCTCTAATGTTTCAGGTTCCGGCATAGTTTCCAGTATAGGGCGAATCCTCCCAATATTTGGCCGCGGACGTTCCCAGCCTCGCTGGCCCTCTGTGCGTTGTCTGATAGTGCAGAAACTCAGGCGGTGCCGGAGGCTGGTAATCGTACAATCCTGAAGGAGAACTGCGGATGCACCATCCACTCAGTCAGCTGGCTTTGAGCAATCTTCTTGGGGCCACTCTTCTGTTTGCTCAAACCAGCGTCCCCGGCGCGCATTCGATCCCAGGGACCGAAGACCGCACAGTCTCTTACCGCATCTACTCCAGCCTGATACCACTCGGGGAAACGGCCTATAAGACGTGGCCGCATGATCTATGGCTGGTGGAGGATAAGACCGTCGCCGTGGTGCCGCAGGATCAACCCTGCGTGCCGCGACCCGCATCCACAACAGATCGCCGCTTCGACCTGGGTATGAATCCGCACACAGCAGTGCACCCGCCGGACCAATGGCGGCAGGATTTCGAGGAAATCCTCGAAGACTTCGATGAACATTGCCATGAGCGTCTTGATCTCGATCCCAATCCTAAGCTCTGGAACCTGTCCGCTCCCCTTCGCCTGCTGACACCCGAGGAACAGAAGGAATTTCAATCGACAAGGTATGGAAAGACCCCCGATGCTCAAGAAAAGTACAAGGGTGCGCCCGCCCTTTATGCTTTCAGCGAAGTCTATTTCAATACTCGCCATACGGTCGCACTGGTGTACGCAAGGCACTGGTGTGGTGGGCTCTGCGGACAAGGATTGTGGATAGCTGTGGCGCTGGAAAACGGGCATTGGAAGCGGCTTCCCTGGAACGCCACCTCCTGGATTTCCTAGCATCTGCAAGGCGAACAGTTTGCGCTGTTGGTGGCGGCGCTGACAGAGTAAACTTCACCGCATGTCCCTGAGAACGTTGCTCTCCCCGCTGAGAGCGCTTGCACTGATCGCCGTTGCGGCGATCCTTACCCCTCCCTTGGCGATGCGGGGTGCCGTCCTCCCGCCTACCGCTGCCGGCGCACCCTCGCCGGCGCTGACCATCGAAGGCCTGGGCAAAGGCGTCGCACCGCTCGATGGGCGTTGGCAATTTCATCTGGGCGATAACCCGGCCTGGGCTGCTCCCAGTGTTGACGATGCGACCGGCCACAATGGCTGGGAACAGCTCTCCGCGGACGCGCCGTGGGGAACGCAGGGCCACGCCAGCTACACCGGCTACGCCTGGTATCGACGCCAAATCAACATTGCCCCCGCCCCTGGAGCATCGCCGGACGTGGTGCTGCTGATCCCCGCCATCGACGACGTTTATGAGCTCTACTGGAATGGGGTGGTGGTCGGGCATTTGGGCAGCTTTCCGCCCCGTCTAGACTGGCAGAGCCCGATACCGGCACAGATCTACGGCCTTGGCCCAGTCCGCAGCGGCGTCCTCGCTGTGCGTGTATTCAAAGCTCCACTGATGTCAACCGATGACGGAACTGCGGGCGGCTTCGAAGGATTGCCGCTCGTCGGCAGTCCGCAGGCAGTCGCTACCCAAAAAGACTCCTTCGATTTCCATTGGCTGCGCAGCCGGCAGTTCCTCTTCGGCCTCACCTCGCTGTACGGATTGGCATCCATACTCAGCTTCATCGCCTGGATGCGAGACCGCAAACAATGGCTGCTCTTCTGGATGGCCGCCTATACGTTCATGCCCGTTCTGGAAGTGTTATTGAATGGTATCCGCCTGCCGGTGTCCACCATCTGGCTGACCTGGATAATCCAGACTGCGATCGGCGTCCGAGAGATCTGCCAGTGGTTCCTCCTGATCTACCTTCTTCAGCTCGATGAATACCCAAAACTTGTGCGCCTGGCGCGGATCGGCGCCACCGTCGGTGTGCTGGTCGGATTTTTTGACGGTGCTCTGTCTTTGGCCATCCACTTCAATCTAGCGGAAGTCCCGATTCAGATCACGGATGCCATTTTTACCTCCCTCATCCTGCCGCTGGAATTGGTCCCGATTCTGCTTGTGATCTACGCCATTCTACGGCGCCAACGGCTGGATTCCGCGCGCTGGCTGGTAGCCATCTTTGCCTTGTTGAGCGGTAGCTGGTACTCCATCGGCAACATCGTCGATCAGGGTACTCGCTTCACCCACTGGACCATTGGGTCAAAGATGCAGCAGCCATTATTCACTTTGTCCGGCAATAGTTTCAACGTTCAGATTCTGCTCAGAACGCTGCTCTTTCTCTCCATTGTTTACGCCGTCATCCGCTATTCGATTGCCAATCAGCGGCGGCAGACAAACCTCGAGCGGGAGTTCCAGAACGCTCGCGAACTACAGCAGATTCTGGTTCCGGAGACTCTGCCCGCCATCCCCGGCTTTACGCTCACCAGCGCTTATCGGCCGGCGCAGGAGGTCGGCGGCGACTTCTTCCAGATCATTCCCCTTGAAGGCGCAGAGCGAGGCTCAACCCTCATCGTCCTGGGCGACGTTAGCGGCAAAGGACTGCAAGCCGCAATGACCGTTTCCCTCATCGTCGGGGCCATCCGCACCCTGGCCAAATTCGCGCCCCAACCCGCTCAGATGCTGGCCGAAATCAATCAACGCCTGCACGGACGCCTGCAGGGTGGTTTCGCTACCTGCATCGTCCTGATGCTCAATTCTGATGGGACCTGCACCCTCTCCAGCGCCGGCCATCCTGCCCCATTTCTGAACGATCGCGAGTTGGACCTTCCCGGAGCACTTCCGCTCGGCCTCGACTCAAGCGCCCGCTATCAACAGGTAGAAGTGCAGTTGCAGGAGGGCGATCATTTTGCCCTGTACACCGATGGTCTGCTGGAAGCGCGCAGCCCCTCGGGCGAGCTATACGGGTTCGAGCGCCTGGAGGTCTTGTTCGGTGCACGGCCCAGCGCCTCCCAGGCCTCACAAGAAGCCGTGGCCTTCGGGCAAGAAGACGACATCACGGTGCTGACGCTGACCCGGCTGGCGGCTGGCGAGGAATCCGTCACGCTGCTGAGCGCGCCCATACTTGCTGGTTCTTAGGCCGGAGGATTGGTGGAACGGTCAAACGGTCATAACTGCCGGCGCTAAAGCGCATGGATCAACGTCGAGACTCTTTCCGGAGCGCTGAAGCGCTCCTACCCCCGCATGAATGCGGGGGCTGGAGTTTCTACATTTTCAGAGCCCGGGCGGCAGGCGGCGGACCCTAGGCACCATATTTTGTAGCAGGCCGCAGCTTGATCCGTGCCAGCCCCGGACTTCAGTCCGGGGGAGCGGGTTTTCAAACCCGCGGGAACGCTTTATCTTGCAATGACCGGGCTTTTAGCCCTGGTGAGAATGCCCCAAGCTGCCCAATCCACCCGTACGTTTTTTGTGACCTCGACGACAACCGGACGCCGCGCGCTTCTTCAATCCGATCGCATGGCTCAGCTGCTGGTGGCCCCCGGACTAAAGTCCGGGGCTGGCGGAGAATCGTCGTAAGAGGCGGTTTCTGCTGCATGAATTTGTGATCATGCCCAATCACTTCCATCTGCTGCTGACACCTGCAGCGGAAACCCCGCTGGAAAAGGCACTGCAGTTCATCAAGGGAGGTTTCTCCTATCGCGCGAAACGGGAAATTCATTTCGCTTTGGAAATATGGCAAGCAAGTTTCGTGAATCACCGCATTCGCGACGCAGAGGATTACAAACACCACCACACTTACATTTGGGAGCCCCGGACTTCAGTCCGGGGGAGCGGGCTTGAGCAAGACACCGGAGCTGTTTGCCTGGTCATCGGCGTCTATGAGGATGGAATTGGACGCCCCGCCACCAGGGCTAAAGCCCTGAATTTATATACCGGAGCGTTCTCGCGGGTTTGAAAACCCGCTCCCCCGGACTTAAAGTCCGGGGCTGGCACAGCTTAAGCTGTTCGTTTGATCAAAATACGGCAAAATGTCTTTCGCCGGCCAATTCGCATCTCCGAAATATGTAGAAACCCCAGTCCCCGCATGAATGCGGGGGCTCCACCGTCCCACTATCAGGTGACGTCGCCCCTCGCCATGAGGAAATAGAGGGACACGGCCACGAGCAAGGATCCGGCACCCGCTAAAGCCGTAGAAACTCCGAAGATGGGGATGAGCTTTCCCAGGCTCAGACTACCCAGGGGAATCCCCGCACGAAAGGCCAGGTTGTACACACTCATCACTCGCCCTCGCATGGCATCGGTGGTAATGATCTGGACCAGCGACAGCATCAGTGAGGCGGAGGCCATGATCGCCACACCTTGCAGGAAGATAAGCAGGCAGGAGAGTGGAAGCCATTTGGAAAGAGCAAAGGCCGCTATGACGAATCCAAGGAAGGTCAGAATCAGAACCGTGAGGCGGGTCCGTCCCTTGAACCTTTCCATGGCTGCCACGATGAGTGCGCCACATATCGATCCCGCTCCCGAAAAGACCAGCAGCAGGGTGTACGTTTCGGGGCCCTTGTGAAAGATGGTCTGTACGAAGACGGGCAGGAATGCAGTGAGCGAAAATCCGAATAAGGTGGTGCAGAACGCCAACACCACCAGCGCACTCATCCCCTCGCTACATCGTATGAAGCGAATGCCCTCTGCCATGCTAGTCAGGACGGGCTCGCGTGACTTAGCCGGCACGAACTTGACCCGAATCATAAAAAGCGTAGCGATCACCGCCAGGTAGGACACACCGTTCACCGTGAAACACCAGGTTGCACCGAACAGCGTGTAAGTAAACCCTCCGATGGTCGGGCCGAGGATGCGCGCCAGGTTGAACTGGATCGAGTTCATGGCGATCGCATTGGCAAGGTCTTCAGGACCAACCAGCGTCGGGAGCAGCGCGGAATATGCCGGACCACCAAAGGACTGCCCAAGTCCCACGATGAAAGACAGAGTCAGGATGTGCCAGACTTGGACGACATGGTTGAAGAATAAAATCGCCAGCAGGAAGGCGCATGCCATCTGGATGTATTGGGAGGTGAGCAACATTTTTCGCCTGTCCAGGCGATCCGCGAAGACCCCGCCAAACAGAGAAAACATAATAATGGGAAGTTGTCCCAGGAAGAGATCCAAACCCAGGTAGAAGGGGTCTTTGGTGAGATCGTAGACCAGCCAGCTTTGTGCGAATTGTTGTACGAATGTGCCAATGGTGGAGGCGCATGCCCCCACCCACATAAGGCGGAAATCACGATAGCGAAAGGCCCTGAAGATGCGCGCGAGGAATGGAAGGGTTGCGCCCACTAGAAGAGTGGCCCCATCCGCTGGACAGAAAGCGATCCCCACGCGTTCGCTCGTAAGAGGTTAATCACACACAAACTCAGATGTGACCAAGTTTACTTGGTCGCACTTTCTTCTGCAGGGTCAATGCTTTCCACGCGTAGATCGGCTCCCGCCCCGCCCCTTGCCCCGATCAAATTCTGTTTTAATCGGGCATTGACAACGGGTTGAAACCTGCACGCAACATCTTCTCTAAATGAGAAGATGTTGCAACACGCTCGGCGCGAAAAATTTTTACCAAAAATCCGAGGCCTCATGGGTATTAATCGCAGACAGTTTTTACGTAGAGCAGCAGGAGCGGTTTCGACCGCAGCTTTGATGGGCCCCGCTGGATCTCAGCCGTTGGCTGGTCAGGAACAGATGTTGCCCACGCCGGAAGCGTCCGGGATCGACCACATCGTTGTTGTGATGATGGAAAACCGCAGTTTCGATCATCTCCTTGGCTGGCTGCCAGGCGCGAACGGAACGCAGGCCGGACTCAGCTACCTGGACAAACATGGCGAGGCGCACCCAACCTACCGGCTCACCACATTCGTAGGTTGTTCGCATCCAGACCCCGACCACTCGTATTCAGGGGGAAGAAGCGAATACGATGACGGAAAAATGGACGGCTGGCTGCGTACCTCCAGCAATGACGTCTTCAGCATCGGTTATTACGAGGAAGCCGACCTACCCTTTTTCAGCGCGCTGGCGCGTAACTTTACCACCCTCGACAACTACTTTGCGTCCATCCTTTCATCTACTTTTCCCAATCGTGTTTTCCAGCACGCCGCACAGACCGATCGTTTGTCAAATACGATTGATCTTTCCACGCTTCCGACCATCTGGGATACTCTCGCGGTTGCCGGGGTGAGCCACAAGTACTACTACTCCAACGTTCCTTTTCTTGCTCTTTGGGGAACGAAGTATTTGGGCATGTCGGCGTTGTTCGCGGACTTCCTGGCAGATGCTGCGTCGGGGAATCTGCCCTCGGTGTCGTTTCTCGATCCGAGGTTCACCATCCTGGATGATGGCCTCGGTAACGACGATCATCCCCATGCTGATTTGCGGGCCGGCGAAGCGTTTCTAGGACAGGTATACCGGGCGGTTACTTCCGGACCCGGATGGAATAAAACGCTACTGATCGTGAACCGGGACGAGTGGGGCGGTTTTTACGACACCGTGGTGCCGCCGCGCGTGATCGCGCCCAACGAGGTCGACACCGACCTGGTGGACGGCGACGCGCTGCTGGGATGCCGGGTGCCGGTGGTGTTGGTCTCGCCGTTTACCCGAGGCAACACGGCCACCCCGAGCATCCATTCCCTGCTTTACGACCACACTTCTGTACTGAAATTGATCGAGTGGCGATACAACCTGCCGCCGCTGACCAGCCGCGATGCCTCGGACGACGTGGCTAATCTCGCCATGGCGCTCAACTTTGCTACGCCTGATTTCACCGTCCCTTCGTTGCCGGTGATATCTCCTCCCATCCCGAATCCATGTGGGCTGTTTGAGTTGGGGAGCCTGGTGGACAACGAAAGTTACGATTTCTACAAGCTGCTTATCTCCGATCTGACGTCGGAATGGAAGAAGATTGTTTAGTCCCCGCTGAACTATTCCGCCGGATCGTAGTTCAGGTTTTGCCCGAGCCATCGCTCTACCTCGGCCACGGTCATCCCCTTACGTGCGGCGTAGTCGGCGACCTGATCGCGGTCGATCTTGCCCAGGCTGAAATAGCGCGATTCCGGGTGGGCAAAGTAAAGCCCACTCACACTCGAGCCCGGCCACATCGCAAACGACTCAGTAATCAGCATCCCCGTGTTCGACTGCACATCGAGCACACGCCAGAGGGCGCCCTTCTCGGTGTGATCCGGGCACGCCGGATAACCTGCGGCAGGCCGGATCCCGCGATACTTCTCTTCGATGAGCTCGGCGTTGCTCAACCCTTCCTTACAACCGTAACCCCACTCCTCCCGCACCCGCTTGTGCAGGCATTCGGCGAAGGCTTCCGCCAGGCGATCGGCCAGGGCCTCCGCCATGATCGCGTTGTAGTCGTCGTTCTCTGCCCGGAAGCGGTCGCACAATTCCTTAAGACCGATCCCGCTGGTTACGGCGAAAGCACCGATGTGATCGCGCAGCCCTGTTTCCCGGGGCGCGATGAAGTCGGCCAGCGATCGGCACGGCTCGCTGCCTTCCCTGTTTGCCTGCTGGCGAAGAAAGTGAAATCGCTCCAGCACCTTTCCCCGCGCGCCGTCGGTGTACAGCTCGACGTCGTCGCCCACCGCGCTCGAGGGAAATAAACCGTATACGCCCCGCGCCGTGATGAGATTCTTCTCAATGATGCGATCGAGAAGAGCATTCCCTTCGGCGAAAATCTGGCGCGCCTGCGGGCCTTGTTCGGCGTGGTCGAGAATGCGAGGGTAAATGCCCTTGAGCCCCCAGGTGTGGAAGAACGGCGACCAGTCAATGAACTCGCGCAGCGTCGCCAGCGGAAAGTTATCCAGCACCCGTACGCCGGTAAACGCCGGTACAGGCAGGTCCTCGACACGCCACTCGATTGGAGTGCGACGGGCGCGGGCGGTTGCAAGCGGAACGGCCTTCTGCCGCGGCTGGGCATGAGCCTTGCGCAGCGCCTCGTAGTCGGCGCGATGCTTCAGCACGAACGCCGGCTTGCCGTCGTCACTCAGGAGACTGGTGGTCACCGGCACCGCGCGGCTGGCATCGAGCACGTGGACCACCGGCTCGCTGTAGTTGGGCGCAATTTTGACCGCCGTATGCGCGCGGCTGGTGGTGGCCCCGCCGATGAGCAGCGGCAACTTGAAACCCTGACGCTCCATCTCCCGGGCCACATGCACCATCTCGTCCAGAGACGGTGTGATCAGGCCGCTCAGGCCAATCAGGTCCGCCTTCTCCAACTTGGCGCGCTCGAGAATCTTTTCCGAGGAGACCATCACCCCCAGGTCGATAACCTCGTAATTGTTGCAGGCGAGCACCACGCCGACGATGTTTTTGCCGATGTCGTGCACATCACCCTTGACCGTTGCCAGCACGATTTTTCCCTGCGCCTTGACTGTTTCACCGGCCGCGGCCATCGCCACCTTTTCCGCCTCCATGAACGGCGTCAGGTGCGCCACTGCCTTCTTCATCACCCGGGCGGACTTGACCACCTGGGGCAGGAACATCTTGCCCGCTCCGAACAGATCGCCCACCACGCTCATGCCGGCCATCAATGGGCCTTCGATCACCAGCAGCGGCCGGCCCAGCTTGACCCGGGCTTCCTCGGCGTCGATCTCGATGTAGGTGTCAATCCCCTTGACCAGTGCGTGCGAAAGGCGCTCCTCGACGGTGCCGTTGCGCCATTCTTCGGCCTTCTTTTCACTCACTGCGGCGCCTGCGCCCTTGAGCGTTTCGCCATACTCGACCAGCCGCTCGGTCGCGTCCGCACGGCGGTTGAGCAGCACGTCCTCGACCAGCTCCTTCAGCTCCGGCTCAATCTCCTCGTATACCTCGAGCATGCCGGCATTCACAATGCCCATGTCCATGCCCGCCTCGATGGCGTGATAGAGAAACGCGGAGTGCATGGCCTCGCGAACTTTGTTGTTGCCGCGAAAGCTGAAGGAGATGTTAGAGACGCCGCCGCTGACCTTCGCGTGCGGCAGGTTGGCCTTGATCCAGCGGGTGGCGTTGATAAAGTCAACCGCGTAGTTGTTGTGCTCCTCCATGCCGGTGGCCACGGTGAGGATGTTGGGATCGAAGATGATGTCTTCGGGCGGAAAACCGACCTCGTCGACCAGGATCCGGTAAGCGCGCTCGCAGATGCGGATCTTATCCTCAAGGGTCGCGGCCTGACCCTTCTCGTCAAAGGCCATCACCACCGTCGCCGCGCCATATTTCAGCACCGTCGCGGCGTTCTGGCGAAATTTCTCTTCGCCTTCTTTGAGCGAGATTGAATTCACAATGCCCTTGCCCTGCAGGCACTTGAGCCCGGCTTCAATGACCTCCCATTTGGAGGAGTCGACCATGAAGGGCAACTTGGCCACCTCGGGCTCGCTGGCCAGCAACTGCAGGTATCGAGTCATGGCCGCCACGCCATCGATCATGCCCTCGTCCATGCAGATGTCGAGGACGTTCGCTCCATTCTCCACTTGCTGCCGGGCCACGCTGACCGCTTCTTCGTATTTGCCTTCCTTCACGAGCTTGGCGAACTTGGGCGAACCGGCCACGTTGGTCCGCTCGCCGATCATGATGTAGACGCCGGGCTGCTGGGTGAAGGGCTGTGATCCGGATAGACGGAGCGGCTTGGTTTCCGTGGGCTCGGCCACGGGCTTAGCCACAATCGGTGGTTCGGCCACACTCACGCTCGGCTCCCGTTCTGGTGGGCGTAGGATTCCCACTTGCGCGGGGGCTTACCTTCGAGCGCTTTGGCGATCGCCGCGATGTGCTCCGGGGTGTTGCCGCAGCAGCCGCCGGCAATATTGATCAATCCTCCCTGGGCAAATTCACCCAGATAACGGGCCATGTCCTGCGGCCCCAGATCGAACCCGGTTTCCGACAGCGGATTGGGCAAACCGGCATTGGGGTAGCAGGAGATGGCGACGTTCGCCTTCTCCGAGAGCTCTTCCAGGAAGGGATACATCAGATCGGGACCGAGAGAGCAGTTGAGGCCCACGGACAACGGTTTCACATGCTTCACCGCGTTCCAGAACGCCTCGGTGGTCTGCGCGGAGATCAGCGTCTCGCCGCCACGCCCCACCGCTGCCGAGATCATCACCGGCAGTTGCTTGCCATCCTGGTCGAAAACCTCACGGATGGCGACCAGCGCCGCCTTGGCGTTGAGCGAATCGAAGATGGTCTCCACCAGAAGCAGGTCTGAACCGCCGGCGATGAGAGCCCGCACCTGGTGCTTGTATGCCGCTTTGACCTGATCGAAGGTGACCACCCGGAAGCCTGCATCATCGGCATCGGGCGAGTTGGAGAGAGATACCGTCAGCGGCCCGATCGCCCCCGCCACGAAACGCTGACGCGAGGTTGCGTTGCCCAGACGATCGGCCCATTCACGGCACTGCTGCGCCGACTTCTCATTGATCTCCCAGGCCAGGCTGTTGAGGAACGAATCATCGATGACCTTCTGGTAGAACTCGGGATCCTTGCGGCCGCCGTGCTCCCGCGGATCCTCCACGAAGAATTCGCTCTGGGTGATGCTGGTCGCACCGAAGGTGTTGGTCTCGATGATGTCCGCCCCGGCTTCCAAGAACCGGCGATGGATATCACAGATCATATCCGGCTGCGTCAGAGAGAAGAGGTCGCCATTGTTCAGCAGGTCCTTGGTCGAATCCTTGAAGCGCTCCCCGCGAATGTCAGCTTCCTTCATCCCGTACGTGCGGATGGTCGTACCCATCGCTCCATCGATGATGGCGATTCGACTTTCGAGGACCTTTTGCAGAGGATGTTGCTGGGCTGTCGTCATTTCTTCCCTGGTGGTATTGAGCATGGTTACCGGCGATTGCTCAGCCGTTTCCGGCCGCAGTCCGCCATTTCTATTATAGCGAGAGCGTGCCACGTGCCGGGTTTACCGGATCCAGCGGAACTCTGAGCCGGAGTTCTCTTGCAAAACAGGGCGTCCCGATCCGTCCGCTGTAGCCCCCCATTGAGTTGCAGGAGTCTAATGTACGGACTGAAGAGGCTCAAGAAAGATCCTGGCGGCGATTTCTTGTCCAAAATAGTGCGCACTAAGCGCACTAAGCGCACTAAGTTTCCCCTCCTGCCTTGATTTTCATGTTCCATGGCCGATCTGACGGCGGCGCGGCGATACGGCGCACTCGTACGGCGTCGGGTCAATGAAGGCGTAGCCGGCCATTTCCCAATAAGATCCCGATTGACTATGGTTTGATGATCGTAAGCGCTTGTTTTCGTGCCCGCAGTACCCTATGAGGCGGATGTTTAGTCACCTGGTGTGGGTGACTAAACATCACTGAATTTTTGTGGACGAGGTTGCGCGAAAAACGTGCCTCAGGGGCTAAAGCCCTCAACGTTTCCACGATTTACGGCCCGACTAAAGTCGTGCCCTGATACAAAGCGAGTTTTCCGCAACCTGTAAAGCCCTTACAGCACAGCCCTAGCATTGCCAGCGCTAAAGCGCATGATCGAGTCGAGACTGCTTCTCGGAGCGCTGAAGCGCTCCTTCCCCCGCATAAATGCGGGGGCTTCCACGACGAATCCTGAAGTTTGCAGTTCTCACGCAGACTCTTAGCCCGGACCTACACAACAGCGACAACTTTTTCCGCAGCCTGTTTAGCCCCCATCTCGCAGGAACATGGCGCACACTCCACAGGGACATCCGCTGCGCGGGCGGTTTGGCCATGGTTCCCAGCCCACGGGCGAGTAAGGATACCCATTGCTGTTACACTTTCGGGCTATGAGTCTGGCCGCACAGTTTGCATAAAATGACAGCGTTCCAGTCAATCACCTATCCGGGAGACTCATGCATCCCTCGAAACGCTTTGGTTCCGTGCCCACGATTGCTGCCTTCCTGATAACGTTTCTTGTCATAACCGGCGCCGGATGCAGCGGCGGCGGGAGTAGCTCCTCCAATGGGGGCACGAGCACTAGCGGCGGCAGCACCCCGCCACCCGTGCCCGCAAGCAATGAGTGGACGTGGATGGGTGGGAGCAATGTGGCATCCACCACCAGCGTCTACGGCACCCAGGGTGTCGCGGCGTCAACCAATCTCCCTCCCGGCCGCGCAGAGGCTGTCTCCTGGACGGACAGTAGTGGCAACTTCTGGCTGTTCGGGGGCGGACAGGCCGATCCACTTGGAACCAAGGGACCGCTTAACGATTTATGGGAGTACAACCCCACAGCAAACGAGTGGACGTGGGCCAGCGGAAGCAGCACGGTGCCAGGAAACCAATTGGGAACTTACGGGACGTTGGGCACACCCGCTTCCGCCAACGTTCCGGGAGGCCGAGCCGGATCGATTTCCTGGATTGATGGGAGTAATAATCTTTGGCTGTTCGGTGGTGGCGGCTACGATTCAAACGGCTCGCAGGATGCACTCAACGACCTTTGGAAGTTCAATCCTGCCTCCAAAGAATGGACCTGGGTCAACGGAAGCAAGACCATCGATGCGCCCGCTGTTTATGGCACACTCGGAACACCTGCAGCGGGAAACACGCCAGGAGCGAGAGCCCGGGGGGTCTCCTGGACGGACCATAGCGGAAACTTTTGGCTGTTTGGCGGTATTGGCTTTGGCGTGATTGCTTCCGCGCCTGACTTTAATGACTTGTGGGAGTATAGCCCTTCCAGCAATGAGTGGACATGGATCAGCGGCAGCAACACTTTCGGCGCCAAAGGCGTTTACGGAACCCTGGGTACTGCCGCCGCCGGCAATGTTCCCGGATCTCGGCAGAATCCCGTTTCATGGACCGATAGCAGCGGCAACCTGTGGATGTTCGGTGGACTCGGGCCGGATCCGACCGGATCAGTTTATGACCTCAATGATCTGTGGAAGTTCAGCCCTTCCAGCAAAGAATGGACATGGGTCGGCGGGAGCAGCACAGTCACGAATGCCGGTCCATCGGGCCTTTGTGAGGCGGGAATCTACGGCACGAAAGGTACGGCCGCAACTACCAACGTTCCAGGTGGACGCAACTCTGCGATCTCGTGGACGGATAGCAGCGGCAATTTCTGGCTCTTTGGAGGGCTGGGTTGCGATGCGACCGGAACCAGCGGCGACCTCAACGATCTGTGGGAATTTAACCCGCAGAACATGATGTGGACATGGCAGAGCGGAAGCAACTCGGTTGGCCCCGAACAGGGCGGAAGCGGTGGACCGGCTGGGGTTTATGGTACGCAGGGTACCGCGGCTGCGAGCAATGTACCGGGTGGCCGTTCGGGCGGTGTCTCCTGGACAAGCCCGAACGGCAGTATTTGGCTTTTCGGGGGCGAGGGCCGGGATTCAACGGACGAGAGCGGGCTGCTGAATGACGTGTGGAGTTACCAACCCTGATCGTTCGCAGTCCTTAGCAATACTTCTGCTTCGCCAAACTACCGAGTATTCTTGGGTAGCGGGGAAAGTAGATGAAAAGTCGTAAGGTTTTTGTGCTGTTCCTCCTTACTGCCTTACTCCCACTCCAGCTTGGCTGCCGGTCGAAAACTGAAACAGCCCCGCAAAGCGGGCCTGCGCAACAAAGTTCAAACGATCAGATTCAGCTGCTCTTCTCCTACGGGTCCGAAAAGCAGAAGTGGATTGAGGACGTAACCGCTGCCTTCAATCAAAGCGGAACGCGCACGGCTGGCGGCAAACGAATCCTGGTGAAAGCCATCCCAAAGGGGTCTGGTGAATGCATCGATGATGTACTGAGCGGCGCGGAACAGGACGATCTCACCAGCCCCGCTTCGAACGTGTTCATCAAGCTGGGGAACGCAAAAGCTCGCGCCAGCACCGGCCAGGATTTGATTGGCGCCACCCAAAACCTGCTGCTTTCGCCGGTGGTGATTGCTATGTGGAAGCCGATGGCCGAAGCCCTCGGTTGGGGAAAGAAGCCCATCGGCTGGGCGGACATCCTGGCCCTGGCACGAGACAAGAAAGGGTGGAGCACCTACGGATTTCCCCAGTGGGGCAGCTTCAAGTTTGGTCACACCCACCCGGCGTACAGCAACAGCGGCATCATTTCCCTCATCGCCGAGAACTACGCCGCCACCGGAAAAGTACGCGGGCTCACGCTCGCCGATGTGCAGAGTCCCAAGACTCGCGCCTTTGTCAGTGGTATCGAGAATTCAGTCGTGCACTATGGCAGTTCTACCGGCTTCTTTGGTCGAAAACTATTCGACAGCGGCCCGGAATATTTATCCGCTGCAGTCTTGTACGAGAGCATGGTGGTCGAGTCGTATGCCAAAGTCAGCTCCATGCCGTTCCCGGTGGTCGCGATTTATCCTCGCGAAGGCACGTTCTGGAGCGATCATCCGGTCGGCATTGTGAATCGCCCCTGGGTGACCCCGGAAAGGCAGGAAGCGGCGCAGATTTACATTCGCTACCTGCTGGGCCGTCCCCAGCAGGAGAGGGCAATGACCTACGGCCTTCGTCCCGGCTCTCCCGATGTTGCCGTCGGCCCGCCGATCGATGCCGCACACGGAGTCGATCCCAGGCAACCAACGACCACCCTCGAGGTGCCGTCTTCCGATGTGATCGCGGCCCTGCAGCAGCAATGGGACAACGACGAAAAGAAGGCGGCAGACATTGTGCTGGTGCTCGACACCTCCGGCAGCATGCGGGAAGAGGACAAGATGTCCGGAGCCAAGGCTGGGGCGAAACAGCTGGTTTCGCTGCTCAGCGACAAGGATGACTTCTCCCTGCTGCCGTTCAACACCACCGCCAGCTGGGCCAGCCAGGATCACCCTGCGGCCCAGGGACGCCAGGTCTCCGATAGCGCGATCGACTCCGTCTTCCCAGCCGGCCAGACTGCCCTTTACGACGCCATAGACCAGGGCTATGCGCACTTGCTCGAGCAGCCTGCCGATCACATCCGAGCCCTGGTGGTGCTCACGGACGGGGAAGATAACAAGAGTTCGGAAAAGCTTGATGAGCTGCTGGCCAAGATTCATCCTGATGCCGAGACCCATACCATCCGCATCTTTACCATCGCCTACGGGCATGATGCGCGGCGTGATGTACTGCAGCAGATAGCCGACTCCACCCAAGGCAAAGCCTATGATGGAACGCCGACCAATATCGTAGAAGTGTTTCGCGACATCTCCACTTTCTTCTAATCCATGGCCAACGACACCGATCGCCCTTCGCTCACGTGGTTAGGCAAGACAGTCATAGCACTGTTCGTCGCCGGTTGCATCGCCGGCGCTTACTGGCTGGCGCAACGGCGCCATGTTCTTCCACCCGCGCTGAGTGCCGGCAACATCCTGACCGGCGATAGCAAGAGCGTCGAAATCGGCATCGCCTACGGAACGGAGAAGCAAAAGTGGCTGGAAGCGGCCGTCGAAGAGTTTAAATCGACCCCGGAGGGAAAGCATATTCAAGTGAACCTCATTCCCATGGGTTCGCTGGAAGGGGCGCATGCTGCGCTTTCCGGGGATAAGCGCATCGATGTGTGGTCACCCGCGAGCGCGGTGTACAAGAACACGTTCGTGGAGGACTGGCAGGCAAAGTATGGCTCCAACCCCATCCTCAAGGAAGAACCGCTCGCCCTCACACCCATGGTTTTCGTGATGTGGGAAGAGCGCTACCAGGCATTCAAGCAGCATTACGGCGTGGTCGACTTCGACACCATCAATCGTGCGCTGCATGAACCGGGGGGATGGCAGACGATCGGCAAGCAGCCAGACTGGGGACTGTTCAAGTTCGGCCACACCAATCCGGGAGAGTCGAACTCCGGCATTCTTGCGCTGCTGCTGGCAGGCCACAACTACTTCAAGAAAACCGACGACCTTACCGTCGGCGAAGTCACTGACATCAAGTTTCAAGCCTGGTTATCGCAGCTGGAATCGGCCACCAGCAGCGACTCCAACAGCACCGGCAACCTGATGCGTGAGATGGTGCTGAAGGGTCCCTCCAGCTACGACGCCCTGCTGGTCTACGAGAGCGTGGCGGTCGACTACCTCAAGAACGCAGAAGGCCGTTGGGGCTCGATCCACGTAATTTATCCCGAGTACAACATCTGGAATGAAAACCCGTATTACATCCTGAACGCGCCCTGGAGTTCGGACGATCAGCGCAAGGCAGCACAGGCGTTTCTCGACTTTCTGCTGAGCGAACCGGTACAACGTGAATCGATGAATCACGGCTTTCGGCCGGCAAACCCGAACGTGCCTACCCGGACGCCTGACTCTCCCTGGACCCGCTATCAAACCAATGGCATTAAGATAGACCTCGGCAGGATTTGCGCCGCGCCGAAGGCCGAAGTCGTCACTAACCTGCTCGCGAGCTGGCAGCGCCGCGAAGCCCACTAGGAGAACCCAATATGTTCCGTCGAATTTCGAACTTGTTCTACGGTTTTTTCGGCTTGTTCATCTCGGGCCTCGAACGGGAGAATCCTGAGGCGCTGCTGGAAGTCGAACAGGAAAACCTGCGCAAGCAGATTGGCAAGTTCAACAGCGGCCTGGCTGCGCATGCGGGTCTGGTCGAAAGGCTGATTGCCCAGGTGCGCAAGCTGGAAACCGATGAGAACGATCTTCGCGCCAGGACCGCTGCGAATCTGAAGATGGGCGATCGCGTGGCGGCCGGCCGCTATGCCCTCCGCTTGCAGACTATCGAACGCGAACTGGACGAGAACCGCAAGCAGATGGAGCAAGCCGAGACCACTTATAAGGAGCTGGTGCGGGCCCGCGATGTAGCTATTTCTATTGCGCGGCAGAAGATCGAGTCCCTCAAGTCGGGCATCAGTGATCTGAAGATGAAGCGCGCTATGGCGGAGATCACGCAAATGGCTTCAGGCATGGTCACCGAGCTTGGCGGCAGCGGCGAGACTCTTAACCGGCTGGAAGAGATGGTGAACGAAGAGCGTTACAAGGCGGCCGGCCGGGTGCGCGTCGCGGTCGACAGCCTTGACCTGCACGACGTCCACATCAGGGAAGCGGAACAGGGTGCTCTGGCCGAACAGGCGCTGGCCCAATTTGAAGCCAAACAACAACCGCAGCAGATCGGCAGCGGCGATATTGAAACCATCCCGTCGGTGAGCAGGCCCGATGGCGAGAGGACGCGCTCCTAGCGGTCCTATGTGGCGCTACCTGAAGGCGGCGTTTCTGGTGGGCGTGCCCGTGCCTGGCCTCGGCCGCGTGCCGGTCAACGCTATGGGTGTGTTTGGCCTCGGAGTGCTCGGCTTCGTTGAGCCCAGCGTCTGGCTCGTTGGCCTGGGACTGGAGACAGCAGTCGTTTCCGCTTTGGCGTTCAATCCGCGATTTCAAAGGGTGGTTGATTCTCGATCCGCCGCTCCCGCGTTGGAAGATGCGGCGTCCCGGCGAGCAGCCCTGATCGCTGCTCTGCCTTCCGACCTGCAAGCAAGATTGACCGGGCTGCAGGCGAGCTCGGCACGCGTGCTCTCCATCTATCAAAAGCTCGGAGTTGATAACGAGCTCATGACGGGCACCAAGGCAAGCCTGGAGAAGCTGCAATGGATATTCCTCAAGCTTCTGGTCGCGCGTGATCACCTGACCAACGAGCTTGGTCTTGAGTCCGGGGAAGGTCTGGAGCGTTCCATCGCCGAACTGAAGCAGGGTAGTTCAGCTCCAAACCAATCGGCTGCGCTGGTCCGCTCGCAGCAAGCGACGGTCGCCATCCTGGAGCGGCGGCTGGAGAATCTGCGCAATCGTGACCGGCTCCTGCGGGAGAATGAGAGCGACCTCAAGCGTATCCAGGCCCAGGTAGAACTGATGCGCGAAAACGCCGCCATCGAAGGAAAGCCGACAGCGGTTGATACCGAAATAGAACTGGCAAGCGATCTGGCTTCGCCGGATTTATTTGGAATCCACAGCGGGGTGGTCAACGATCTAGATTCAGCCCACCACCTTATGCCGAAGGCATAGACGAGGAGAGGCCCGGGAAACTCTCCCCTCAAAGTCGGTTCCCTTGCCAACGGTACGATCTACCAACTAACGACGAACTGATTGCCGAGATGAAGCGTGGCGCCTATCTCGTCAACACTGCACGCGGCAAATCTGTAACCGCGACCCTAGTGGATGGGCCCTACTGGAAGAGCTTCAGTGCGTTCAGCAGGGTGTAGTAAACGCCCCATGCGGCGGGTATCGAAACCAGCAACCACGCAGCCAAGATTAGGATCGGCGATGTCTTGTTCTCATTTGTGATCATGGATTGAAGCTCCTCCGGTTTCCACTCTGCTCAACGTGCTGCTTGAACCTGGCTGCTCGCGCTCTCGAGCCAATACTTCTGTGCCACTGGACGCACCAGGAGATTGGCGATAAAACCCACCACCATAAGGGCAGCCATGATGTGCAGGATCACCGGGTAAGCCTGCTGTTTCGGCAAGTGGCTGGCGACGTAATGGTCGAGGATGCCGTTGACGATGAGCGGCCCCACGATGCCCGCGGTGGACCAAGCCGTCAGCAGCCGTCCATGGATGGCGCTTACATGATAGCCGCCGAAAAGATCCTTGAGATAAGCCGGAATGGTCGCGAATCCTCCGCCATACATGCTGATCAGCACGCCCGCAATCAGCACAAAAAGCGGGACGGAATTGAGGTGCGTGTTACCGGTAAAAGGAAGGGCCAGATAAAGCAGCATGCCCACGACAAAAAAGACGAAGTAGGTGGTCTTGCGTCCGATGAAGTCCGACATCGACGCCCAGACAAAACGTCCTCCCATGTTGAAGAGGCTCAGCAGGCCCACAAAACCGGCCGCCGCGATCGCCGAGACACGCCCACGGAAGAGATCCTGGATCATGGGCGACGCCTGCTCCAGGATGCCGATGCCCGCCGTCACGTTCATGCACAGGATGAGCCACAGCAGCCAGAATTGCGGCGTACGGGAGGCAGCGTTGACGTCCACCTTGTGGGTAGAGATCAGGGCCGATTGCCTTGCCCTGGGAACCCATCCCTCTGGCTTCCATCCCTCCCGCGGCACACGAATCGTAAAGACGCCAAACATCATGAAGACAAAGTAGAGAAGGCCCATCGTCACCCAGGTGGCCGCGATGGGATGCGCGGACGCTCTGTAAAACATCATCAGCCTGGTCCCCAGCGGCGAACCGATCATCGCACCTCCGCCGAAGCCCATGATGGCGAGGCCGGTAGCCAGGCCCGGCCGGTCGGGAAACCACTTGATCAGGGTCGAGACCGGTGAGATATAACCCAGCCCCAGCCCGACGCCACCGATGACTCCATAGCCGAGATAGATGAGCGCCAGAGAATGTGTCGCTGCGCCTGCAGCCGCCACCAGAAATCCGGACCCGAAGCAAGTAGCCGCGACAAACATCGCCTTGCGAGGTCCCGCCGTCTCCAGCCATCGGCCAAACAGAGCCGCGGAAAGCCCGAGCACGGCGATGGCGATGGAAAAGATATAGCCCACCTCTTTCAGATTCCACGCCGCACCGTCAGCGCCCTTGAGCGCCAGGAGCGGATTCTTGAAGATACTGAATGAGTAGACTTGGCCGATGGCCAGATGAATGGAGAGTGCAGCGGGAGGCACCAGCCACCGGCTGAAACCGGGACGGGCAACAGAGACTTCACGATCAAGAAATGACAGCATTCGGGCGCACCTCCAACAGCGGAGCTCATCCGATAAATCGATTAACAGGGGGCTGACCAGAAGTTTCACGGCTCAGTCTGTTATCAACGGGATGACACCATTTTCTATCACATATGATGTTGCGACCGACGACTGAGCCTCAAACTCTCTCCCAACTGCTGAGGCAAGGAACAAATCGGTTCCTGTATTTAGGTTCCATATGCGAAAATTCCCAGGTCAACACTTAAGCCCAACGTTCGTCATATTCCCAGGAGCAACCCATATGCCTGAAGAATCCGAAAAAGTTCTTACCTTTGAAATCGAACGTGACGGGGACACCGCCGTTGTGAAATGTCACGGCCGATTGGTAGCAGGGACCACCGAAGAACTCTACCAGGAGGTGAAACATCTACTACCTCAGACAAAAGTGGTCGTTGTTGACTTAGCAAAACTTACCTACGTGGACAGCACGGGACTTGGAACGTTGGTGCGACTGCATGCATCTGCCCGGCGACTGGGATGCGAGTTCAAGTTGCTTCACCTTGGTAAGCAGCTTCGCAATGTGCTAAAGCTGACGAACCTTCTTTCGGTTTTCGGCCAGGTGGAGGACCACGGCATTAATATTGCTTGATTACTCACATTGGGCACGTCTTCGACGATGGTCCGAGGCCAACCGGACTTCGCCATTGCATACCTCGCGGGATCTCCTTAACCTTTGCCACAGTCGCCCTTCTCTATCGCGGCCACCGCTCATCGATAGGCGGGCGCGCAGCATGGGGCCCGTTCGGCCGCGCCGCGGCGCCGGTGTTCAGGCGAGCCTCAGGAAGAAAAAGGCCAGCGCAAACAAGAGATACACTCCGATCAGCAGGAATCCTTCGTACCAGGTCGTCTCGCCGTCGGCAACGATCGTCCGCACAATAAAGGTAGCGCTGGCAATCGCGAACAGATCGAGCGGGCTGCCGAAGACAAGGTTCATCGGGTGTCCGATCGCCCAGGACACCAGCACCAGCACGGGCGCAACGACGAGTGCGATCTGGATGGCTGAGCCAAGGCACAGGCTGAGGACGATCTCCATTTTGCCGGCACGGGCGAACGACACCGCTACGAATAGATCGGACACCGTGCCGATCAGCGCCAGCACAACTACGCCCATGAAGACGGACGATAGGCCGATCTGTGACGCCGTCTCGGCTAGCCGCGCCGAGACCAAATCTGCTTCAAACGCAATCCCGATCGTGGCCCCGACCATCACCGCCAGCCCCACCGGCAGGCTCCATTTGGGCGCACCGCAGTCCTCCTCGCGCCCACTCGCGAATATGCTCCGGCGGCTCACCAGCACGTAGACCAGATGGGCCCCGTAGAGCAGCAGCAGCACCACTGAGACGCCCAGGCTGAGATTCTCGTCCAGCTGGGACAAGTTCGCCCCGGGCGACATCTGCCGCTCGGTCGCATGGAAGACCGCCGGCAGCATGATGGCCACTGCCAGCAACAACAGCAGCGTGGACAGAAGCCCAATGTGCTGTTGGCTAAAAACCTGCCGCTCGGGCCGCAGGCCGCCCACCAGGACCGCGATCCCGAGGAACAGCAGAGTCGTGCCAATGATCGAGCCGGTGATCTGGGCCTGCACGACCTGGGTCTGCGCACTCGACAGCACGAACAGCGCCAGGACCAGTTCGGCGGCATTGCCGAAGCTGACATTGAGCAAGCTGCCGATGGTGCTGCCCGCATGCGCCGCCACCTGCTCGGTCCCCTGCCGAACCCAGTCGGCGAGCACCCCGATGGCGATCAGGCCGGATAGAAACACCCATGGCGGCCCAACCAGGGAAAGATGGTTAAGAACGAGGGACAGAGGTACGAAAAGCAGCGGAGCGTATCTCCGCAAGGTGGTGCCGATTTCCTGCATGAGCGGAGCTCCTGTCGGCGCGCTGCAGACTACTCAATGGGTTCGTCCGCGGATTTGGCCAGAGTATCTCTCGCCGCGTAATATCCGGATTCCAGGGCCGCGGGTCCCCTTCCGTCGGTGCTCAACCCGAATACCTGAAGACACGCCAGCCGAACCTCAGGTTTGGATAGGTCCTCGCCTTCCGCGGCCGCGATTTTAATGATCGACTGAAACATGACGACCGTAGTGACCGGAAGCTCTACCGCCAGTGCGGCCACTCCGGCGAATCCGCCAACAGCCCCGGCGATTCCGGATACCAGTACTGGATGGTTTCCCGCGATAGCGAGAAAGCTTCGGGGTTTCCTGGGTTGTAGCGCAATACGAAGACACTGCATGATTGCATTCTTCGACGCATTCAGGATGGTCTCGCCTACGATATGTGGCAGGGATGCCACAATTGAGTTGACTGGGCGACCCGCCACACGCGCCAACATCGTGACAAAGCTGTTCTTCTCAAGAAGCGTGACTGCGTGCGCGAGTTTCGCGCGATCTGCAGGCTCCAGGGATTCTTGCTCAGGCTTCATCGGCATGCTTAGGATACAGCCGGAGCAGGGAAGACCAACGGTCTTCGATTCGTGCACTTCCGGGCAACATCAAGCCTCGAGTCAACATCTGATGACGGCTCACGATTATGGTCACCGAAGTCGATGGGGTGTTGCAGCGACTTCGACACCCGCTTGCGGTCATTTCTTGGCTAGTTCCGCTTCAGGATCTCGTACACCGGTTTGTTGTCTGCGAACACCTGCCATTCGTTGGCCGGAAAGCCGGCGGCCACGAGGCCGCGATCGCGGTAGTCACGATAGAGCTTTTCCAGAGATTCGTATTGCCTCGTAAGTCCGCATTTGGAAGCAACGTTGACGACCAGCAGAACCTTTCCGCTGTACTGGCCGAGGTTAGTCTCTTCGCCCGTGATGCGGCGCACGGGAATTTGCTGGATGGGTGTGCTCATGGTTCCAATTGTAGTGAGTGTCAATAGGCTTCATCGGTTTGAAACAGATTCTCCAATGAACTAGAATTCCCCCACCCCATGACCCAACTGCTCTCGGCTCGTAATACGTTTCTGCTTGCGTCGTGCCTTCTGGGGGCTCTGCTGGATGTAACATCGACGCGCCCACTCAATGCGCAGACCGCGATTGCGGGGCTTAAGCAAAGCTTCGAACATCCACCGGACGACTCCAGGCCCATGATGCGGTGGTGGTGGTTCGGCGTGGCCACGGAAAAGCCCGAGATCCGCCGCGAACTTGAACAAATGAAGGCTGACGGCATCGGGGGAGCGGAGCTGGCCTTCGTTTATCCCCAGGTTCTCGACGATCCTTCGAAACACCTCGTCAACGAGCCGTTCCTGAGTTCACCGATGTTGGATAACGTAGGCTACGCTGCGAGCGAAGCCCGCAGACTCGGCCTTCGCATGGACGTGACTCTGGGCAGCGGCTGGCCCTACGGAGGCCCGGCAACCACGTTGCCACAGGCAGCAGGATGCCTTCGCGTTCTAGAGCTTCCAATTGCGCCAGGGGCAACGAGCCTGCCGGCATTCCAATTGGCGGAAGGTGAATGGGTACTTTCCATTTCGCTGGTCAGCGGAGAGCCAAAGCATTGGAACGCGGCGTCCGCTCAGCTCCTCGCGCCTGGGCAAACGAAAGATCTCGCTCAGAGCACCGCCCCTCGCACCGCGCTCGTCTTCATCTCCGGCCACACCGGCCAGAGGGTGAAACGGGCCGCCGTGGGCGCTGAAGGGTGGGTTCTGGATCCTTTCAGCCACCAGGCCGTAGCGACACATCTGAATGCGGTCGGCGAGCCGCTGCTTAAAGCCTTCGGTGCGGCGCCGCCCCACGCGGTCTTCTCCGATTCGCTCGAAGCCTATGGCGCCGATTGGACGCCGGACCTCCCCACCGAATTTAGCGCCCGTCGCGGTTACGATTTGCTGCCCCACCTGCCTGAGCTGGTTGCAGGCGGTACCCCTGGAGCAGAATCCGTTCGCCACGACTGGGGGAAAACTCTGACCGAGCTGGTCGACGAAAATTACCTTTCTCAGATCAACGCCTGGGCTATCGCTCATCACACCAAATTCCGCTCTCAAACTTATGGTGACCCGGCTGTGAGTCTATCCAGCCAGCGATTGGTTGCGCTCCCTGAGGGTGAGGGCCCACACTGGCGAGCTTTCTCCACTCTGCGCTGGGCTACCTCGGCCAACCACCTCTTCGGCAACAATGTGACTTCTGCTGAGACGTTTACCTGGCTTCACTCCCCGGCTTTTCGCGCGACGCCGCTGGATATGAAGGCGGAGGTGGATCTTCATTTTCTGATCGGCGTCAACCAGGTCATCGGTCACGGCTGGCCGTACTCCCCTCCGCAGGTTGGCGAGCCCGGCTGGTCGCTCTATGCTGCTGCCGTCTTCGACGACCATAATCCCTGGCACCCGGTGATGCCCGATGTTACGCGCTACATCCAGCGCATCAGCTTCCTTCTCCGCCAGGGTCAACCCGCCAACCAGGTAGCCCTGCTGTTGCCGACGGATGATGCCTGGGCAAGCTTTTCGCCGGGCAAGGTCAGCGTCACCGCAGAGATGAATCGCCTGATCACTCCCGCGCTCATGTCCGCGATCCTCTCCGCCGGTTATAACGTCGATTACATCGATGCCAATGCCATCGACAAACTTGGTATCCACTACCCGGTGCTCGTCATACCTCCAACCGACCGCATCCCAGTCGAAACTATGCGTGAGATTCAGAAGTACGTAGCTGCAGGAGGAAAAGTCATCTCTGTCGGACGTGCCCCTACGCTCGACGCCAATGGACAGAGCGTGCCAGAGATTGTGTCGTTCTCTCGCCAGCTCTTTGCCAGCTCCAAATCGACCTTCGTTGCCGATGAATCGGCTCTCGAAGAGGCGTTGCGCAAATCCGTTCCCCCCGATTTCCAACTCCAGAGCGACAACGATGACGTCGGCTTCATTCGCCGCAAGCTGCCCGCGGCGGACATCTACTTCGTCGCCAATACGTCGAACCATCCAGTCAACGTGCGGGCGACCTTCGCGACCACTCACAAGTTCGGCCAGCGCTGGGATGCTGATACCGGGGCCGCTTCAGGCAGCCCGGCCAGTCCGTCCGCAATACCTCTGAGCCTGGCTGCTTATGAATCGGCGATCTTCGTCTTCAGCGACATGCCTTCGCGCGCATCCGCTCTGGCCGGACCTGGTGCTGAAATCGCCGATCTGAGCACGGACTGGAAGGTCACCTTCACGGCGACAAACAAATCCGTTTCTGAACATGATCTGGCCGATTGGGCGAGTGATTCCGCCACTAAGTTCTACTCCGGAGAAGCCTTGTATGAGCGGGATTTGACGCTTGGTAAGGTCCCGTCCGGCGCCATTTTTCTTCAAGTCGGTGGCGGCACACCCGAGACCACGCCGGCGCGTCGTACAGGCCCAGGCATGAGAGCCTGGTACGATCCGCCGGTACGGGAAGCAGCCATTGTTTTTGTCAACGGTCACCGCGTGGGGTCACTTTGGCATCCGCCGTACAAGCTGGCCGTGGCCGGTTTTCTAAAGCAGGGACAGAATCGTATTGTCATCAAGGTCTACAACACCGCCATCAATGCGTGGGCAGCATTGCCACCTCATGATTACAAGCCGCTGATCGTACAGTATGGAGACCGCTTTCAGATGCAGGATCTGGACCAGGTTCAGCCAGTCTCTTCGGGCCTGTTGGGAACCATACGCCTGGTCACTGGTGAAGCGCCCTAATGACTAGAGCAGTTTCGCAATTACTGTGGACTGAAAAAGATCGCGAGGAGTGGTTTTCCTTGGGAGAAAACCACGAAAAGGCCTGTCGCTCCCCGGATTTCCTTCGGGCGCTGCACTGGCCGAGAACAATTATGTGCGACTTTCTTCGCGGAAAGTCGCATGGAGTTCCGCGGTTCCACCAACCTCTACAGGAAATCCGGGTTCGGTCTACACCCATTGCGAAACTGCTCCAGCCGTTCTGGTGCTCTCATCTGTGCCTGTGCTCTTGCATTCGGTGTGGGTGCCGGACACGCAGCGGCAAAGACATTTCTAGCCAATGACTACGGAGCTAAGGGCGATGGTGCGACACTTGACACCGTCTCCATTCTTCCTTCCTGCCGGATCACTCTCGCCACAAGAGTTCGAACAGCAGGGACTGCCCCATTTCCGCGATGTTCACATCTGGAACATCAAGGCAACTGGCGCGACGCCGGCGTTTGAAGTCAGCGCCTATCCGAATGCCACGCTCGATAACTTTCGCCTTGACCATCTCGACATTGAAGCGAAGACCTCCGGTTCTATCGCCAACACGAAGAACTGGACTTTCGCGGACAACGAAATCAAAACCGCCGACGGCAGCAAAGTGAGTCTCATAGACGCGCCGGATCCCCATGCCAAGGATGTCCGTTATGGAGAACCTCAGTAGTCCCTGACAGCGGGAGAGCTGGCGGCGACTGGACAAGATGCTTGCTTACGCGAGTTCGTCTTTCAATCGCAGAAGAGGCAGCCTGGACTGAAGAGGCTGCGGAAAAGGTCTCTAAACGAAGGGCACGGCTTCAGCGGTTGCGGAAAAAGTCGCTCTCGGGATAGGTCCGGGCTTTTAGCCCGGACATCGACCAGCCAAATTCTTTGGCCTTTAGAAGGCCCTGAGGTGCCTGTTTCATTGATTTTCCGCAAAGTCATGGAGAAAAAAGCGTACCTCAGGGCCTGAAGGCCGACCGATTTTGAGGTTGGCTGTCCGGGCTAAAGAGCGTGTGTGAGAACCCATCATTCACCGATTTAGTCCCGGAGGGACGGCTGAGAGCAGCCCAGGACGCAGTCCTGGGAACCATGCACATAACGACGAAAAGTCCCGCAAGGGACGTCCATGATAGGTAAAAGTCAAGGGGAAACGGAGATTCCCCTTGACCCGGCAGAAGGGGTTCTCCGGGCGAGTAGGTACTTAGAGTTCCGAGTTGTCCTCGATCCCTTAGCAGGACCAGCGCAGTAGCAGCGCGGCCAGACATCCATTTGCGGGAACAGCGCCGAGACACCGTCCACGAAGATTGAGTGAGGGTAAACCGGCCGGCCTTGAAACAGCTGATGGGGTGTATTGGGAGCCGAGACTCCCGTACACAGTCCCTAGAAACGCAAGGACCGGCTGGTGGATCGCTGACAGATCGAACTTTGTCATTCTGGTAGGCTGAGTCCATCAAGGAAGCGGAAGCAGGCTCTGCTGAAGAGCAACCTGCCAGGAATACTCGATCCGGCTCATCCCACCGATGTGTCCAGAGGGGAATTTGCGACGCGGAATTCCCCTCTGTGTTGGGCAAATGGCAATGACCATCGGGGGAAAGATCGGCATGCCTAAGAAAACTTATAACGGCATGTTCGGTCTTCACTTCCCTAACGGGAAAAGCGTAATTGCCAACCGGCAGGGTGTTTGCCTTTAGGCGGTTGCCAGCAAAGCGTCTGCCTTTTTGTTCTTCCTCCTTGTCTTGTTTTTCGCCTTCGTGCTTGCAGGCGGAGGCGGAGTGTGAACCTGAAAGGGCTGGCCGCTCTTGTCCACAGCCAGCAGGTAAGCCACCAGTTTGCGCGCCACCTGCAAGGTCGCGCGATTGGGATGGCCGCGTTCTAATTCGTGGGCATGCAATGCCGCCAGTTGCGGGTTCCAGCGTGGCGCCAGTTTGGCCGCCTCGATCAACACCGACTGCAGCCAGGCGTTGCGCTGCTTGGAAATCGGACCGCGTTGTTGCTTGCCGGCAGAGGACCGGAAGGCTGCGGTTAAGCCGCAGTAGCTGACAGCATCGGCGATGGAGGCAAAGCGATGCGGGTCGGCGATCTCCAGAGCCCAGCTCAGAGCCGTAATCGGACCGACCGCACGGATACTCATCAGTCGTTCGACGCGCTGCTCCAACGCAGGTTCCGACAGCAGTCTTTCCACCAGCTGCTTTTGGGTAGACTGAAACATTTCCATCGAGCCGCGACTCATCCGCAGCAAATCTTTGACCGACTCCGGTACTTCCTGCAAGCTCTTCATCAACTCGGTGAAGTATTTCTTGCCGTGTAATTTGTCTTTGTTGAAGGCGGTTCCGCTCTCCATCAGCAGACCAGCCATCTTGTTTTGCATGCGCACCGACTGCTGTACCACCATATTGCGATAGCGCAGCAGACGGCGCAGATCGCGCAGCTCCGGCGGCATCACATAGCAGGTGGGCAACAGGTCGCAACGGAGTAGATCGGCGATGGTCCGTGCATCGATGGAATCGCTTTTCTTCTTGCCGGCGCTGATGGCCTTCATCCTGGCGGGATGGCCCATCACCAGTTTCTCGGCATAGGGTTTCAGTGTGTCGTAGATCCAGGCACTGAAAAGGGTCGCTTCCATGGCTCCGTGCCACGGTACCCGCAAGCCTTCTGCCCAGCCTCGAAGCGCTGCGCGCGATGCCTCCAATCTGCCCTCCCGCACGATTCGGCCGTCTGCGGTCTTTATGCAATAACTGATGGTTTTCTTGTGTACGTCCAATCCGATATAGTGGATAACAGTCATGGGGTTCTCCTAATAGAGATTTCTGAGCCGACTGCTCGAAACAGCCGGTCTCAGCATCGTAATCTCCAGGAGAACCCTTTTTCATTTGTCCGCCGCCTCCGGCGGCACCTATACATTCAAACAGCTGAAAGTTAACCAGGTTGTACCCAGGACTGCATCCCATAAGCGTTAACCTACTTGGGATGCTTTTCGTCAAAGCTCCCACAAAAACGTCATCCTGAGAGCCTGTGACTTTTTCGATCTTTTCGTGCTTTTTTTACACCTAACTGGATGTTTTTCGACCCCTCCACAAAACCGTCATCCTGAGAGTTTGTGACTTTATTGGTTTCACATGAAAATTGGTGCTGAAAATAAAAGGCTTAGCTGCGTCAAAAACGTGAAAAAGCCAATAAAATCACAGCCTCTGAGCGAAGCGCATCACAGATCTATCACATAACGGAGGGTTCGATGGCGCGGAGGTCGAAGGACCCCGGCGATGCTTGTTGGCAGATGCTCTTCGGAGCTTTCCGGCCACAATCTACAAGGCAATCTTGCTATGGCTTTAGTGGTTGAAAAGCTCCGAGCGGCATGGGTAAGGCAAGCACCCTCGGGGTCCTTCGACTCCGCGCCGTCAAGCGCTGTGTCAAGCGATAGATCTGTGATGCGCTCCGCTCAGAGGCTGTGACTTTTTTGGTGCATCCTCCCAAACAAATTGATTGGTTGGGGGGATCAGGTTGTATGAAGAGACATGAGCAACAGTGTGGAAGCAGGTGTTCGGAGAAGAGAGCGGTTCGTCTGCGCAAGGCAGAACGTCTTCAGCTGTCGATGGAACCGCATTGCATAGATGATCTGGTGGGAGCGCGCTTCATCCTGTGCGCACGGTGATGGGGGTAGTGGAAAAGCTGGAGGTGAGTGGTTTTTGTGAGCGGATTCGTGCCCGAGAGGGGCAAGCGGGTCGAGATGCGACCGATCCGCGTTTGCTGGTGGGTTTATGGCTGTATGGGTGTACCCGAGGGGTTGGATCTGCGCGAGAGTTAGCGCGTCGTTGAGCGGAGCGCATCACAGATCTATCGCTTGACACAGCGCTTGACGGCGCGGAGTCGAAGGACCCCGAGGGTGCTTGCCTTACCCATGCCGCTCGGAGCTTTTCAACCACTAAAGCCATAGCAAGATTGCCTTGTAGATTGTGGCCGGAAAGCTCCGAAGAGCATCTGCCAACAAGCATCGCCGGGGTCCTTCGACTCCGCGCCATCGAACCCTCCGTTATGTGATAGATCTGTGATGCGCTTCGCTCAGGATGACGGTTTTGTGGAGGGGTCGAAAAACATCCAGTTAGGTGTAAAAAAAGCACGAAAAGATCGAAAAAGTCACAGGCTCTCAGGATGACGTTTTTGTGGGAGTTTTGACGAAAAACATCCCCAAGTAGGTTAACGCTTATGGGACTGCATCCTGGGTAATTTTCAGCCGTCCCTGCGGGACTGGTCCGTCTCTCGAATCTCTTCCCAGGACTGCGTCCTGGGCTACTCTCAGCCGTCCCTCCGGGACTAAATCGCTGAATGGCGGTTCTCACACACCCTCTAAAGCCCGGACCTACCCGAGAGCGACTTTTTCTGCAGCCTGTTCAGCCGTGCCGTAAATGTCCTATGCGCTGCGTGAGGACTGGAAAAAGAAACTGCAGATCCCTCCACTGCGCTCCTCCGGAGCTCCGGTCGGGATGACAAAGGGTAGGGCGGTGACGCCAATGGAAAGCTGTTATGGGGCACCCTCTCCGTTGGTACATGAAGATCGCCCCTGGGCAATCCTCAGGGGCTTTTGAGCCGTACCATTACCGGCGCTAAAGCGCATGATCAAAATCGAGACTCTTTCCCGGAGCGCTTAAGCGCTCCTTCCCCCGCATAAATGCGGGGGCTGCCACCACACATCCCGCAGTTTTCGAGTTCTCACGCAGACACTAAAGCCCAACTGTGTTTAGGCCTTTACGGCACGGCTGAAGCCGTGCCCTTCGTTCAATTACCGTCGGGGGAGATCCAGCATCACCACATCGGAACGCTCCTGCACTCGTTCGAGGACGACTTCATGGCCGTCCGGGGAGATGTCAAAGTCGCGAATGTCGAAGTCCGAAGGGAGCTTGGTCAACTGCCGCTCGGCCCCCGTCTCCAGGTCGATGAGTTCGAGATTTTTGTGTTGAATTTCTCCGCGTAAGACCACCAGTGACCGTCCCCCCGGCAGGAAGGCCAGATAACGAGCCCCCCGTGTCAGTTTCAAAGGCGGCAAGGGGTGCGGTGCGCCTTCGGAAGTGACCGCTTTCACCGACAACATGGTGCCGATATCAGGTCCCGAGTAGACAACGAATTGGCCGTCGGGTGACCACGCGGGATCGATCGAATACTCCCGAACAAAAACCGTGGGGGAGCGACCGTCGATTGGGACGCGAAAGAGGTGCGGCACGCCGTGATCGTCCGCCGCCGTGATGATCGATCGGCCGTCGGGCGACCATGCAAGAGTGCCCTGCAGGTTGAGCGAATCGGCCACGATCCGGGGGTTGGTGCCGTCCGCCTGAACCACGTACAAGAACGTTTGCCCGTGTTGGCTAACCGAGAATGCAAAAGAGCGTCCATCGGGGGAGACAGCCGGGCCCCCAAAGACCCGCGCTCCCTCGCCACTCCACAACTCGGTGCTGGCTCCGTTGGCGAACTTCCAAATACTCTCGCCCTTGCCGCTCGCAGAAACATACAGAAGGAAATTGGGGCCGAGTCGCGGGGAGAATCCGGTGCCGGTTGTCAGAGGAATTGGGACAGCTACCGACATCGCGGTTGGCGAATCAGCGATCGGCATTCGCCAGAGAGTCGTCTTTGGGCTTGCGAGCGTGACTACCAGGCGGTGGCCGTCGGCGCTAGCAGCTAGCGAAGTGTATCGGTCAAGGCCCGTGGTCAACCGGTGGGCGCTGTGGCGCTCCACGTTCATGCTGTAAAGCCACGGTCCTGAGCCATCGGAATCGGTTGCCAGATACAACAGCGTGCGCCGATCCAGCAGGACCGGGTAGCTTACACGTGCATTGTGGGACGTGATCCGTTGCGGAGTTCCGCCGGCTGGACGGATACGCCAGATGTCCAATTTGTCCGGGAGCCGCCCCTGGACGAAGTAGATGAAAGCCGCGTCGGGCGACCACAGGGGAAAGTGAGAGTGGAGCCCGGCAGGCGCCGTGAAGATGGGCCGGCCTCCCGGTCGTGGAGTGCCTTCGGAAACGAACAGAGGGTCTCCGGGTCCTGGCGTGTGATACGCGAGCCGGGAGCCGTCGGGAGACCAGTCGAACTCGGCCACGCCTTCGAGGTATGGCCTCGGCTGTCCGCCCAGCGTTGGCACCGCCCAGACACTGATGTCGCCGCCCCTCGAGCCTCCTAGCTTGCGAACCCAAAACGTGACGAGAGAGTCATCGGGGGAAAACCCCAGTGTGCGGACCGATGGATTGGCGAGTTCCGACATGCTGCCGCGGGTTAAGTTGTGGAATTGTCCCGAACCGGCCTGGGTAAGCCAAACATCCATCTGGCCATCCCGGTCCGAAAGAAACGCTATCAAATGACCATCGCGTGATACGGCAGCAGCCTGCTCCACCCCACCGAAGTCCGTGACCGCTTGAAATCGCGCATTCGCGATGGGGTTTCGCCAGAAGTACTCCGTCCTTTGCAACCAGAGGCTTGCGCCGATCGCCAGCACGGCTGCCGCCGCTGCCAGTGACAAGACAACCTTCCACCTGCTTCGGGAGGTCGATATCGCCGGTTGCGGCAGCGATACAGGGGGATCAGCCGCGGTGGTGTTGTTCCCGTTCTCCTGGGCTGCTCGAAGATTCCGGCCCCGCGCCCACGCGTCCAACTCCGCCCGGGAAGCGATAGACCGAGCCCATCCTGTCGTGCAGGTGCCGGTGTACCGGCATCCCCTCCCGCTTCTCCCAGCGCTGGACAGTGGTGACATCACGGTTGAGGTAGGCCGCGATTTCTTTCCACGAATCCAGGCGGTCTTCGGAGGCTCTCGCCGATGGCAGTGTGCCAGGGGATTGTTCGCCCATCATAGTTCTCCTGATTCAGCCCCTCTTCGGACGAGCGCCCTGAACCCGAATTGTAGCGTGCTCTGCCGAGGAAGGCACGGCAAAGCACAGCATTCGACGGCAAATAGCGGAAGGGCCGCAATTCCGCGCATTGCCTTTTGACCCGATGCGCCAACATACCGGATGGTGTCCCCACGTCGCAAACGCGGCCGCCTGAACGCTTCCGGCTTCCGAGCCGGATGCGCCTGGAGGTGACTTCCGATGCCACCACTCTATCGCAGCTTTCTTCCTCTCTTTCTCATTTGCTCTATCACCTGCTCTATCACCGGTTGGGCCGCGAGTGCCGGTGATGAGCTAAACGGGCTCAATATCCATTTCAAGCCTCTCTGTGGGTCCCTGATCCTGCTGCCAGTACTGGTGAATGGAACGGGGCCCTTCGACTTCATACTGGACACGGGGACCACCGCAACCTTAGTCGATCCGGAGCTGGCTGCGCAGCTGTCCCTGCCATCGATGGGACAGACGACCAACCTTGACCTCCAAAGTTCTTCGCTCCTTCCGATCGCGCGCGCCAGTGAACTGGAGGTTGGCGGTGCCAAGGTGAGGAATCTCGACGTGCTGGTGCCATCCATGGCCGGTCTCAAGTCGTTCGACGGAAAGGTCCGTGGCATTCTGGGCGAGAATTTTCTGGGTCACTTCGATATCTTTTTGGACAATCAGCATCATCAACTCCGGTTGCAACCAGCGCAACCCGGCTCTCCGGTTGAAGATCTCGAAGGGGAACGTATACCTCTCCGTGATCACGGGAGTGCCGCGGGGCAGCCCACGTCCCATCGCCTTCTACTGACCGTGAAGGCGCCCGACCTGGGGCCAAACGAGATGACGTTTGCCTTGGATTCCGGCGCATCGACGGTGGTTCTGTTCAGGAACGCACATACCTGGGCCTGGTTATCGCGGCGCGAACACCTTGGTGCGTCAGGCCTTTCGGTTGGTTTGCAGGCGAGCGCACATCCTGTGAATATGAGCAGTCTGCAAGCCCTGACGCTCGGCAGGAGAGTACTTGCGAACCTTGCGACGGCAGTCCCCACGTCCTCCCCACCGGCGGATTCAGATGGGCTCCTGCCAACGTGCATTTTTCACAGCGTGTACATCAGTCATTCCCGAGGGTTCGCCATCTTCGATCCTGTCATCCGAAGGCCACACGCCAGGTAAAGAGAGACGGAAACCCCAGCGACGGGATGAATGTTTCCGATCCGAAACACCGCCCATCCACTGGTTGTTTTGTTTTGCTTCAGGGGCGAATGTTTCCAAAATGAAGTCGATACGAATCAACAGAGGAAACAGCCAATGCTCATTTGCCGCCATCCCACCGAACACGTAGAGAAGCTGCGCAATGCAATTTGCCTCCGAGGCCATTCCCTTCAAGTCTGCGTGGAGCCTGCATGTCTCGACGCCGCAACGGCCTGCCCTATACCGGGTTGCAAGTCGCCCGTAGCACTCGTGCCCAAACCAATCGACCAACCCTTGTCGCTCAGCATGTCGCTCTAGTCCATCGTAGTGAGCAACGGGCCGCGGCAGCACTCACTCAGATTTTCAACAACACCAAGCCGGCCAGCAATGCAATGTTTAGCCAGGCAAACCAGTCACCCCATCTCGAATAAAGAGTCACGTCGTGATGCACGGGAACCGATGTCACGACGGTTGCGAAGGGAAGAAACATGGTGTTCTGCTCAGCAAGTACCCGGCCGCGATCGTCCGTGGCATAGAGAATGCTCCGCTTCGCCGACCGAGCGATGCTGAATCCGCCTTCCACACCGCGCATGATGGCGATGCGGCCGTGTGACCATCCATCCAGCGTGAAGTCCCACGCCGGAACGATCATCAGACCGGCTCCGTCTTTCGCGTACTGCCTGCTCAACAGTGGGAAATCCATGTCCTTGCAGATCTGAAGTCCCCATGTGCCGGAAGGCTCTTTCAGCGTGGTGCGTGTGCTTCCCGGCGTAAACTGGTTCTCAAACGGCGGCAGCAGGTGATGCTTGTCATAGGTCGCCACCAGCGTGCCATCGGGGGAATAAAGCCTCTCCTCGTTCCGTGAGACTGTCGGCCTGATGCGGGCGACTCCGATGGCGAGGAAAGCGTGCGCCTCTTTCGCCACCGCCCCCAGCTTCTCATCCGCTGCGGCGACGGACGCGTCGGTCACCGAACCACTGTTTTCGGGCAGCACGAACATCTGGATTCCCCGCCCCTGCAGGGTCCGTATCTCCTTACCGAACCGGTCATACATTGCCAGCGCCTGCTCCGGGGTGGGCGCCAGCATCATCTCTGAATCGTCCGAAGCGACCAGCCCGACCTTGACCATGGGCGCGTTCTTCGGCGATCTCGCCAGGCGCAAGAATCCATAACCGAAGACGCAGAGGAAGAAGGCCGCCGCCGTGGCCGAGAGGACCCATTTATCCCTGGCCGGAGCTGGACTCAGAAGCGCCGCAACCGTGGCCGCGAAGAACAAGATGGAGAAGCTGATGCCCCAGATCCCAGTCACGGCCGCCAGCTGCAGAATGGGCAGGAAGTTCATCTGGCTGTAGCTGATATTTCCAATCGTCCCATGGATCGACACCAACGAGGTCACGTACTCATAGGTGACCCAGAACGCCGGAACGATCAGCGCCGCTTGCCACAACCGCCCGCGCAGCATGCGATTACGAAAGAGTACCACCGCTGTGGCAAATAGGCACGCCGGGGCAAACACAAACAGCAGGGCGACCCAGATCGGCGTCACGATGGTCAAATAAAACCAGATATTCAATGCGCCCAGCACATAGGCTGCAGCGGCGAAGAAAAAGGCCTGCCCAGCGGGGACGCGCGGTGCGAGCCACAGGACGGGAATCGGCGCCAGCCATAACAGCATCCACACGGGGGTAAGCCCGGTCCCGAAGAAGAACAGGGCCGCCGATGCGGTGAGGCACAATGCAACGAGGACAGGCATACTAGGCTTTAAGACCATGAATCAACCTCCTGAGCGAACGACGTACTAAAGCGCGAAACTCCTTCTCCGGCAGGTCGAAACGGCCGCCGCGGTAGAGCGAAACATAACCATGCGTATGGGCCCACAGCTCCATCGCAACCTCCCACACATCGTCCTGTTTTAAAAAGCCGGCTTCCATCGCATTCTGCAACAGATCAGCCACTGGATTCAGGGTCGGGGAACGCCGCGCGCGAAAATCCTCTGGATACCGCCGCGCGCCCGGCCGGGGCTCGGCGAAGACGTAATCGAAGATGCGCGGACGGGCGAACGCATAGTCGATGTAAGCGTCCATGCAGGTCAAAAGCCGGGACTCATAGGAGCCCCGCTGAGGAACCGCCTGAAAAGATTCCAGGTACTTGGCGAACTCGCGGTCGACGACGAAGTTCAGCAGCGCTCTCCGGTCGGCGAAGTGGTGATAGATCGCCATCGGCGTTATGCCCACAGCGTTGGCAACCCGCCGCATGCTTACGCCGCCCTCTCCATCTGTCTCAAAAAGCCTGAGAGCCGCTTCCGAAATGCGTTCCTGCGTCGCCTGATCCATTTACCTATACACCGTATACTAATTAGGTATACAGCGTATAGTAAATTTGGTCAAGTGATGTGCTTCGCGTCAGAGCTTTAGAGTGTGCGTGAGAGCTCTGCACTGAGTCCCGAAGGGACGGCTGAACATGGGGGCTAAAATTTCAGCCGTCCCTGGCGGGACTAGTCCAGATTCGTGGCGGTTACCCAGGACTATCTTCCTGGGCTACTCTCAGCCAGAGCTGTCCAAATTAGCGAAATAGGAGGTTGCTTGGGCTATGTAATTGGTTGCAAACATGAGAGAGGAGTTCGAACGAGCGCAATCAGGTTGGCGAATCGACAGCGCCACGGAACATCAACCGATTCACCAGCAATCCTTCATGGGAGCGCAACCCTCCCCTTTGTCATCCGAGCGCAGCCGAGGACTGCAGTGCGCCTACACAGCCAACAAAGGCCCTAAGTTCAATGAGGTTTTAACCAGCGCCTGGCAAGATTTGCGAACTCGAAGGGCCTTTGTTGGCTGTGTAGGCGCACTGCAGATCCCTCGGCTGCGCTCGGGATGACAAAGGGGGAGGGTTGCGCTCCCATAGAAGGCTGATGATGAATGTGGGTACCGAACGTGAAACGCTGAATTTGGACAAGTGTGACTCTCGGCCGTCCCTTTGGGACTCAGTGCAGAGCTCTCACGCAGGCTCTTTAGCCGCTTAGGGATGGGTCTGATAAAAAAGCAAACCCACGCTCAACAGTACCCGCGGGCCGGCAAAGCGTGCTGCCCTCAACAAAGCAATTATGGTTTTACGCGGACGAGGGGAAAGCCCGAGCCTTCCGGGGCATCGTCGCTGGTGCGGAATAATTTCGCGTGGTTGGCGTCGGCCAGTTCAACCCGGAAGCTGACCACCGAACCGTCCGGGCGGTGCATATCGAAGCTCAGCTTTTCCGGTTCGTACTTCACGTTTTCCATCGGGCCGCCGCCTGGCCGTCGACGTGCGGGTTGCTACCGTCAATGTTACGTTTTATGACGTAGAAGATAGCGCTTCCAGAGGCGTGGCTGGCGTTCTGTTCGATGGTCAGATCCATCAAAGGAAGGTTGTTCTCCGTGCCGCGCCATTTGCCGCTTAGGGAACTCTGTCGCGTAGCCGGCAATTGAGCCGGCCAGCAGGAATGATACGACGATGCATTGGTTGAGGCTTCTCATGGTGAATCTCTCCTTTTCTGAAAAGTAGACTGACTATCGCTCGCGGCCAATCGCCGCAGTAGCGAGAGTTCCGCCCAGACCCATGGTTTCGACAGCGGTGGAGGGAACAATGACCATCGCTCCCTTCTCTTTCATGGCTTCGTAGAGCATGTTCATCGCGCGTAAGTGGAGCGCTCCGGGGTTGTCACCGTAGGTCCTTGCAGCTTCGGCGAACTTGATGGCGACCTGGGTTTCGGCGTCGCCGAGGATCAGCCGAGCCTGGCGCTCCCGTTCGGCCTGGGCCTGCTGCGACATCGCGTTCTCGAGCGCCTGGGGAATGCGGACGTCGCGAATCTCAACCGATTGGATGGTGATGCCCCAGGGGTTGGTCTTGGCATCGAGGATCAACTGTAATTGCTGGCCCATGCTTTCGCGCTCGGTGATCATCTGCGCCAGTTCGTGGCGGCCAATGGATTCACGCAAGGCAGTCTGAGCGCTCATGTTCACGGCATCCGTGAAGTTCTCCACTTCGAGAATGGATTTCTCGGCGTTCCACACCAGCCAGAAGACAATCGCGTCCACGTTGACCGGGACCGTGTCGCGGGTGAGCGTGGATTCGGCGGTAACGGTCGCGACGCGAACCCGCTGATCGACAAAGCGGCTGAGCGTGTCCATAACCGGCACGATGAGGAACATACCGGGGCCACGCAGGCCACGGTATCGCCCAAAACGGAGGATCGCGACCCGTTGCCACTGTTGCACCACCTTGATCGAGAACATGAGGTAGATGCCAATGGCGATGCCGGCAATAAGAGCAACCGGCGAGTGAACCAAACGAGCGGCTCCAAAGCCGGCAGCTATACACGCAATAAAGGCTGCGATTCCCGGCCCGCTTATATCCACTTCTAAGGTTCTGCCTATACTCGTCATCGTTTTTCTCCTTTTGGTCTCGGGGCACTTCCCTGTTTGCCTTCTGCCAGGCGGTCGCGGAGGGCCATCATCAGTTCTTCAAGGTTGAAACCGCCCGCTCCGGCCCGGGCGGCAAACTCCTCGACCAACTGCTCCAGGCCGCGGGAGTGCTCGACGGCATCGCGCTCGATGGTCTGCTGAGCAACAAAGGTGCCCGTACCCTGTTGCGTGTCGAGGATGCCGCGAATTTCCATTTCCCGATAAGCGCGCATCACGGTGTTGGGATTGATTTCGAGGTCGACGGCAACCTGACGGACCGTGGGTAGCTGGTCACCAGGAACCAGCAATTCGGTAGCAATGGCGGCCTGGACCTGGTCGATGAGTTGGCGGTAGAGGGGGACACCGCTGCGCATGTCGATGCGGAAGGTAAACGGGTACCGGACTGGGACCGGAGGCTTCATGCAGATAAATGTTGTACTAGTGTACTAGTACATGTCAAGTGAAAAAAATGGGCTTTGATAACCCGATACCTGCGCCGGGACGCGGGAGCTCCGGTAGCTCGATTCACGTCACGGGGCTCACCTGCCGATACACCCCAAAGAAGGCCGCCATGTCATCGGTTCCCCTGCACAGCACACGACCAGGCTTGTTGCCCGGTTATCCCTGCAAACGACAATCAGGATTGTTACTCGTGTTCTTCCTGGCGCTGTGCAGCCTGCAGGCCCAGAGCCAGGTTTCGATCGTGGGTCCAACGGAGGTGAGGCTCGGGGGTGACGCGCAATACAGCGCGCTGCTCAACGGCTCGACTGACTCCGCCGTCGTTTGGTCGGTCAATGGTTTTATCGACGGCAATGCCACCACCGGCCCGATGACCGCGTCAGGCCTGTATTCACCCGCGGCCACAATTTGGGCCGGGCATTCGGTCAACATCAGCGTTACCACAAAGTCCACACCCGTCGCCTCGGCTTCGCTAAGCGTCAAGGTCCTCAACCCGCTCCCCATGTTTGTCTCTGGCTCCATCACGCAGGCGGAGCCGGGCAGCAGTTTCTTGCTGGATGTACGCGGCTCCGACTTCGTCTCCGGTTCACAGTTGCTGACCTCAGGCGTCGACGTCGCAACCGTCCTGGTCTCTTCCACTGAGCTGCAGAGCACCATCGGTCTTCCCGCAGGAACCAGCACGGTTACAGTAGGAATTCTGAATCCCAACGCCGCGCAGAAGTCTCCCATTACCCGGATTTTGCTGGTTCGAGCGCTCCCTCCGCCGGCGTTGAGCACATTCTCCTGCACCAGTTCTTCCTTTACAGGACCGGGTAGCGATGTTTGCAGCGTGCTGACCACGGTTGCGGCCAGCGGGGCTATCAGTGTGAACCTGGGGAGCAGCAATGCGGCGGTTACTGTGCCCGCCACGGTGACGGTTCCGGCGAATGCCATCGGCGCAACATTCACTGCGTCTGTCTCATCCGTCACATCCGCGCAAGCGGTGACCCTGACGGCCAGCGCGGGCGGCATTAGCCAGACCCTTGCCCTGCAACTCAATGCCGCGGTGCCAACACTGACCGTCAGCCCGGCTAATATCGCGTTCGGCAATGTAACGGTCAACACCCCAGTCACGCAGCCTGTGACGCTGACCTCCACCGGAACTGCGCCCGTGACGGTCAACTCGGGAGTTGTGAGCGGAACGGGCTTCACGATGTCGGCTGCCACCTTCCCGGTCACCTTGAATCCGGGCTTGGCGGTCACGTTGGATGTGCAGTTCGATCCCACTGTCCCGGGATCATCAACCGGGCAACTCGCCGTCCAGAGCAACTCCTCGACCAACAGTACAGCGGAGACCAGCTTAAGCGGCACCGGAGAGCCCCACCAGGTCACCCTGAGTTGGCAGGCGCCTGCCAAGTCCAGTGTCCCGGTAGCAGGCTATAACAGCTATCGAGCACCCAGTGGCAGCACGGCTTTTCAACTGCTGAACTCATCGATTGACACGCAAACAACGTATTTGGATAGCACCGTCCAGGGTGGGTTGAGCTACACCTACTACGTAACCAGTGTCAGCTCCGCCGGGGTAGAAAGCACTCCGTCCAACCAGGTCGCCGCGACCGTGCCCTAAGCAGAAATCGTCCCACAGGGGACTGTTGGGCCCTGGCACTGCCGGCGCTAAAGCGCACGATCAAAGTCGAGACTCTTTCCCGGAGCGCTGAAGCGCTCCTTCCCCCGCATAAATGCGGGGGCTCCCACCACGAATCCCGCAGTTTTTCAGTTCTCGCGCAGATACTCAAGCCACTGATGCCCTTCCTTCTGGTGGCCCGTGATTTTCCCTCCGGGGCAGCGATATCGTATAAATGTTCTCGCACGTAGGCAGTTTTGTGGAGATTCTCATGAGAGTCAAACAACGCCTGTTGATCCCAGTCTGTGGGATTACCATGAGCCTCGGCGCAGCCAACGCCCAGGTCATTGTTCATGGTCCCCCTCCGGCAGTCATGGTGGAACGTCCGGGCCCTCCTTTGCATGCGGGCTGGGTCTGGGTGCCTGGTTATTGGCGTTAGAGTGCGTCCACGACGTCGCGAGAACTACCTCGCACAAAACTGCGCATAGAGTGGCCTATGATCAACGAATGGAAGTGGTACGCGGAGCCGGCTGTGGTCCCAACCCCTGAGGGTGATCTGCATGAAACTCCTACCATCGTTACTCATTCCCTGCCTGGTCCTGCTGCTGACCGCGCAGGCTGCGGAGACGAAGCCCGTGCCCGCGGCTGATCAAACGGCGGCAGTCACGGGCAACAATGATTTCGCGGTTGCCCTATACGGCCAGTTGCGCAATCAGAACAGCAATCTCTTCTTCTCTCCCGAGAGCATTTCTACCGCGCTGGCCATGGCCTATGGCGGGGCGCGCGGCGACACCGCCTCCCAGATGGCGAAAACGCTGCATTTCACACTGCCTCCGGAGCAGCTGCACCCGGCGATGGGCGCGCTGCTGAGCGACCTCAACGCCACCCATGACGGGTACCAGCTTAGCGTGGCCAATGCACTCTGGGCGCAACAGGGCTACACCTTCCTCGATACCTTCCTGGCCCTGCTCAAAACCGATTACGGGGCGGGACTGAACCAGGTAAATTTCAAAGGCGCGACCGAGGCAGCGCGGTTGACCATCAACCGCTGGGTAGAACAGAAAACACAAGATAAGATCAAGGACTTGCTCCAACCGGGCGCACTCCGGGCTGACACACGGTTGGTGCTGACCAACGCGATCTATTTCAAGGGTGACTGGCAGGCCCAATTCGATAAGGCGCAGACCAAAGATGAGGATTTCCATCTATCCCCGGCGCAGACGGCGACCGCGCCCCTGATGCACCGCGAAGGCGGTTTCAACTACTTCGACGGCGGAACCTTTCAGGCACTGGAGATTCCTTATAAGAGCAAGGAGCTGTCTATGATCATCTTCCTGCCCAAGGATCGAAGCGGTCTGCCTGCCCTGGAGCAATCGCTGACCGCTGCCAACACGCAACAATGGCTGCGGCAGTTAGCGCCGGTTTCCAAAGTCGTCGTGACTATGCCTAAGTTCAAGATGACACAACAATTCGAACTGGGCGCCACGCTTGCCGCGATGGGGATGCCGTTGGCGTTTGCATCAAGCGCGGATTTTTCAGGCATGACCGGCCATCGCGATTTCGCGATCTCAGAGGTTATTCATAAGGCTTATGTCGACGTCAATGAAGAAGGAACCGAAGCAGCGGCGGCGACAGCGGTGACCATGCGTGCCCTGGCGATGCGCGTCCCGGAACAGGCGCCGCCTGTTTTCCGCGCAGACCATCCATTCGTCTTCCTGATTCGCGATAACCGCTCCGACAGTATCCTGTTTATGGGCCGCATGGCCGATCCCAGAAGCTAGTGTCTGCGGATTCCGTTTGAATTCATTCATCGACGCCGAGAGCGGGTCCTAATGATGGCCGCCGCCTTGGGGTGTAAGGCCCGATGTGTCTCCTCGGCAACGGTTACTGCGGTAATACCGATCCCGTACAGGCAAATAAGCATCCTATAGAGAGTGGTCCCGTCGGTAGTTATACTCCAACTTTTTGAGGCATCCCGGGTCATAGGGATTATGGGAATAAGGACCAAAGCCAGAAGTCTGTTGCTTTGCCTGCTGGCAACGGCAGCAACCTACGCCCACGCGTCGGTCGCGCTCCTGATGGAGGAGCCGTACGGCGAATTTGGTGCGATGAACCCAACCGGGCACGCTGCCGTGTATTTCAACCACATCTGCGCCGATTCGCCCACGCAGCTTCGCCTTTGCCACGACGGTGAATATGGCGTTGTCATCAGCCGCTACCACAAGATCGACGGCTACGACTGGCTTGCCATTCCCCTGGTCGGGTATCTCTACGCGGTCGATTCGCCGAGCGACATTCCCTCGATAGTGGACAAGGAACAGGTCGCAGCCCTGCGCGATGCCTACCGCAAAGCGCACCTGCTCGCTCTCGCCCGAGATAACCGCCAGGGCGGGCCCCCGAAAGGCGAGTGGACCGAGCTGGTCGGCGCCTCCTACGACCGGACCATCCATGGCTTCCAGGTGGACAGCACGCTGGCCCAGGACCAGCGATTCATCACCACCTTCAACGACCGCCGCAACGTGGGCCACTTCAACATCCTCTTCCATAACTGCGCTGACTTTTCCCGCGTCGTTCTGGACATCTACATGCCGCACGCGATCCACCGCAACTTCATAGCCGATGTCGGCCTGATGACCCCTAAACAGGTCGCGCGCTCGCTGGTCAGTTACGGCAAGAAGAACCCCGAGCTCAACATGAACGCCTTCGTGATCCAGCAGGTACCCGGCACCATTGCTCGCAGCCACCCCGTCGATGGAGTAGCGGAGTCGCTGATCAAGAGCAAGAAGTATCTGCTCCCCATGGCCTTTCTGGCGCCTGAAGTCACAGGTGGAGTGGTCGTCGCCTATCTGGCGGACGGCCGCCTGAAGCTGCCCAAGGACACACAGACGTTCGATATCGGCGATGAGGAAATGACCAGGCCGCCAGCTTCGCGAAGGGTTCTTCCCGCCGCAACTCCCTAGAGCAGTTTCGCAATTACTGTGCTCTGATAAAGACCGCGAGGAGTGGTTTTCCTTGAGAGAAAACCACGAAAAGGCCTGTCACTTCGGTCTACACCAATTGCGAAACTGCTCTAGCGGCATTCAATTGCCTCGGAGGGCTACCCTTGGTTCCACGCGGGACGCTCGCCGCGCAGGCAAATAGCCGGCGGCAAACGCCACCGCGATGAGTGACACAATCATGGCTACAAACGTCACCGGATCCCCGGGCTCGGTATCAAATAAGACAGAGCTGATTGCCCGCGCCGCCCCATAGGAGGCGATGGTGCCCACAACAACGCCAATCAAGGCCATCCGGAGTGTCTCCCAAATTACATCCATCTGCACCCGCTCACGGGTTGCGCCCAGCGCCATGCGGATGCCGATCTCATGCGTACGCCCCGCTACCGAGTACGAGATCAATCCATAGATTCCCAGTGAAGCCAGCACCAGGCCCAGCCCCGCGAACAGCCCCACGAGGACCGCGAAGAATCGGCGCGGTGAAGTTGCATGGTCCACAATCGACTGGATCGGTCGCAGCTCTGCCGCTGCCTGTTCCGGGTTCAACGTCCGCAGCGTTCGCATCACCGCAGGCCGAAGCACCTCGACTGGCAGTTTGGATCGCATCACCACCTCGGCCTTGTCCGGTTCGCCTTGCGTGATCGGTACATAGACTTCGGGGCTCGAACCCGCCTCGACACTGCTCTCGCGAACATCGTCGATCAAGCCCACCACGCGCGTGTCTCCGTCGCCGATGCCTTGCGCCAACTTGCCGATCGGATCCTGGTTCGGCCACTCGCGCCGCGCCGCGGCCTGGTTGACGATGATGACCCGCTCGCTCTTAGGCGAATCGGCCCAGGTGAAATTGCGCCCCTGCCGCAGATGAATCCCCATCGTCTGTAGATAGCCCGGGGTCACGATGTAAACGAACGCGTCCTTGTTATCCCCCTCTTTTTCGGGCACGCCCTTCGCACGCAGTTCCCAGCTGCGGCCATGCTCCAGCGGCAAACTGTCTGAGATGCCCGCAGACTCAACCCCGGGAATCGCGCTGATTGCCGCAGGATCTCCTGGAACGTGGCCGCGCGTTTGGCCCCGCTGCCGCCGTTGTTGTAGTCCACGCCATAGTCCATCTTGATGGCCGAGGTTTGCTGTGGCTGGAAGCCAAGGTCGATGTTGGTCAGACGCAGGAAACTCCGCAGCAGCAGACCCGCTCCCACCAGCAGCACACACGCGAGGGAAACTTCAGAGATCACCAGACATCCCGCGTAGCCGCTCGTGCTTTCTGCCCCGGCTGGCGCCGTGGCCCGAATCCTTGAGTGATTCCAGCAGATGACCCGTCGACAACTTCAAAGCCGGCGCAAGCCCAAACAGCAGCCCTACGGCAAACGCAAGCAGCACAGTCCATACCAGCGCAGAGCTATCTACCCGCACGCTGCTCAGCAAGGGCAACGAAATCGAGGCCTGGTGCGCCAGATAAAAGGTCGCTGCGTATGCCAACGCCAGCCCGAGAATCGCACCCGTGCCTGAAAGGACCACGCTCTCCGTCAACAACTGTCGCATCAATCGCGCGCGCCCGGCACCGAGCGCCACGCGCAGACTAAATTCCTTGCTTCGGGAAGCTGCGCGCGCCAGCAGCAGGTTGGAAAGATTCACACAGACAATCAGCAGGATCAGTCCCACCGCGCCCCACAGCACTTCGAGCGAGCGCCGCAACTTTCCGCTTACCTCATCCTTGAGTCCGGTTATGGTTGTCTTGTAATCGGTATCCCCATCCAGCTTGAGCGATGTTCTCAGCTGCGGAAACAGAATGTTTGCCTCCGTCTGCGCCTGGGCCACCGTCACTCCCGGCTTCAGGCGGCCGACGAGCGAAAAGACGTGACCCCAATTCCGGATGTCATCCGGCACCGCGGGTACGAAGTAGTCCATTTTTGTGCCCGGCGCGAAGACCGCCCCAAAATCAAAACCCGGCGGCAGCACACCCACTACCGTCCGAGCGTCCTTACCGAGCGTGATGGTTTGCCCGATCATCGCCGGATCCGCGTTGAACTGTCTCTGCCAAAAGGCATAGCTCAACATCACAGCCGGGCGCCCGCCCTTGACTGCCTCCTCGGGCCTGAACTGCCGCCCAATCAAAGGTGGAACTCCAAGAGTTGAGAAAAAGTCCTGCAGTACCCATACGCCGGCCACCGGCTTAGGCTCACCGTGGTTCATCAGCTTGGTTTCACCGATCGTTAAATAAGGCACAAAACCGGTGACGTTTTCGAAGGACTGGTTGTAGCGCTCATAAGCCTCCCACCAATCCACGCGATAAGCCGTGTCGGAGAGGCCGCCCAAACCATTATTCCCCGCAATCCACACCAGCTGCTGCGAGTCACGGAATGGCAGCGGCCGCAGCAGGATGGTATTCACCACGCTGAACACCACGATGTTCGCGCCAATGCCAAGGGCCAGGATCAGCACGGCAACCGCAGTGAAACTCCGGTCATGAGCGAGCGTGCGCAGCGCATAGCGCAGATCCTGCAAGGTATGCTCCAGCCGGAGCCATCCCCAGCGTTCCCGTGTAACATCTGCAATCAGTGGAACATTGCCGAACTCGCGCACCGCCTCACTGCGTGCGCGTTCCGGAGACTCGCCCTGGGCCACGCGGTCGGCGGCGGCCATCCTGATATGGCTCTGGAGCTCCTCGTTCAAATCGTTCTTGCGCCGTAGCGCGTTGATCAGGGATTGAAGAGGATTCATGCTTTGCTCCTGCTTGCGCTCATAATCTCCTCAATGGTGGCAACCATCCTTCCCCAGCGCTCGTAGTCGGAGGCTAGTTGCTTCTTGCCGAGTGCGGAAATCCGATAGAATTTAGCGCGTTGATTGCTCTCGCTCTTTTTCCACTCAGCAGAGACCCAGCCTTGCCGCTCCAGGCGGTGCAGAGCCGGGTACAGCGATCCCGTTTCCACCTGCAACACTTCACCCGAACTCGCGCGTATGGTTTGGCTGATACCGTAGCCATGCTGCTCGCCCCACTGCAGCGTCTTCAGGATCAGCATGTCCAGTGTCCCCTGCAGAAGTTCAATCCGATTCTGGTAGCCTGCCTTGCTTTGTGCCATAGGATGTAGACACTCTACATGCTTAACTCCGGTTCTGCAAGATTAGGGGAAGCAAGGTATCCCGGGGGACTGGTTGAAGATACGTCAACCATGCGTTAGCGGTTCCCGCGGCAAGTTCGATCTTTTTCGAAAGGGTGCAAAACTAGAGTGAAGGGTACGGGCTATAGAGTCTGGGAAAAAAACTCGGCTTTCAAAATATCCCAGGGCTTTAGAGTTTGCGTGAGATCAGCGGACTTCATCCAACCAGCTCGGCTGCCTGCTCGTAAGGACAATCCCTCAGCACCCCCTTCAAAGAAAGTCCGCTTGTGCCTGCTGCAGTTACAGCCGCCACTTGGTGCGTGTGTACGCAATCCGAAAGCCCTGGCGTTCGGCATTGCGTTGAGACTGGCTGCCCGCCTCCGTCACCATCATGGCTAGAGGGCAGCCATGTTCGAAGGCGTAGTGCATCCGGGCTTCGAGCAGGGCAGCCTGAAGTCCGCGGCGGCGCATCTCCGGGATGGTCGACGCTCCGCCGAAGAGGGCGACCCCATCATGGAGACTCAGCGTGCCTGCTGCTCCGGGTTGACCATCCAGCTCGGCGATGAATTCCACACTGTGCTCACGTGCAAACGCAACAGCGCCAAATTGTTGCAAAAAATCCAGCAACTCCGGATGCTCGTGCGCCCATCCCCGCGCGCTGACGTCCGCCCACAGTGCGGCTTCTTCCCCAGCAGCCACGCGCACCGTTACCCCACTCTGGCCTTTCATCGAGGATTGTTCGACGGGCCGGTGCAGCACGCTGCTGAGTTCAATCGGCCGGTATCCTCGAGCGCACAGTAAGTCGAGGGTCGCGATGCCCGCCAGAGGACTTACCTCATGCACCACGACCGCTCCGCGATCGCGAAAAAAGCTCTCGATCCTGTCCAACGCGGCCGGGCTCAACGGCTCAAAGATGCCAAGGCCGAAGCTTTGCGTAACCGGGGAGTCAACTCCGTCAAAGACGGCGTATCCGCCAGCGCACTCGATCCAGGAAGCACCGCTCTCTGGATAGAGGCGAGAGCGGGCTTCAGCAAACTCCAGGCAGGCCTGCCCTTCGGCGCGCTCGAGTCGTCGTGAGAGATCGAGATCGGAAAATACCATGGCACTGTAACGGTACACAGCAGGAACTCGCTCCGCAATGTCAACCGCCGAAATAGCTCCTGTGTCCACGGACGAACACCAATTTACGAATTCGAACATCTGTCTCTTTACGCTCTAGCGTCGTTCCCGCATAAGTCACTGAAAGCAACGTGCTTTGAAGTGCACGCCTGCCTGCGAGGTGTGGTCCGTCGATTGCTGACTAGCGGAAGCGAGTTAATCGTCCTGTCATCCGGAGAGGATTACGCATGGCGCACTTTGAACGGATAAGAGATGTAGTTTCCGGCCCATTCAGCCCATCGTTGATACAGCAGCGCACAGCTGCCGGGTGGCAATTAGTGTCGATAGAGTGGCGGCGCGAGCTGCCCGGGGATGAAGCGCCCACTGAGGGCGCTTTTAGCGAAGACATCCCCTACGGTCTACGCATCTCTGACGATTGCCAGCGGCTGGAGTTCCATCCTCGCGAGCGCATGGTGCTTACTCAGATAATGGATATGATCGTTCAGGACTTCCCTTTCTCAAACATAGCCAGCGATCTGAACGAGAAGGGATTTCGAACCCGTGAAGGCAAAGTCTGGAGCCAGGTCTCGGTCTTCAATATGATTCCCCGCCTGATCGAAATAGGACCGGGCCTTTTCTCCACCGCAGAGTGGACAGCCCGGCGTGAGAAGTTGTTTCCCTCCCGATCCAAAACTCGGTAGGCTCGAGGGAGAAGCGGGGGAATGGGACACAGCTTGTCCAAGGCGAGGAGTTTACAGGCCTGTTAGCGGGGAAGCTGACACAAGGGGTACTGCGAGCGACCTCCGATCAAATGAAAGCCCTGAATATAGCTCTGAAAGAGAGAGAGCGGATTCCCTGCCGATGACGCAAAGCCCCTGACGGCGCAGTGCCCCCTCGATCGATCCCATGCAAACTTTGCACGTCGAGTGAGACACGATTAGGCAAGCCGCCTGCCGCATCAACCCTGCCGAGACCAAATTAGCTGAGATTTAATACAGAAGTCACGCCTTAGTATCCTTCGACGGCTAGTACTCGCGTGGAGGTTTTGCATGAAGGCGAAAAGGTTGGTATTGGCAGGCACTGCGCTGGCGATTGCGTTGTCGTCTTTAACGTATGGCGTCGCGGCAGGCACAAGCACCGTCGGCTCGGAAAAGGTCAAGCACGTGCTGCTATTGAGCATTGACGGTATGCACGCTGTAGATTTCTATAACTGCGCGCATGGTGTTTCGGGGTTGAACGGCGGGAATCCCTATTGCCCGAACCTGGCCGCCTTGGCCGGGACAGGGATCAATTACGTCGCCGCCTCGTCATCAAAGCCCTCCGACTCCGCCCCCGGACTCATGGCCCTGGTTAGCGGCGGCACGCCGAGAACGACCGGCATTTACTACGATGTGGCGTTTGACCGCACCCTCGATGGACCGCAAATGACGACGGGCACCGGGCTGGCTGCGGCGCCGTGCACGCCCTATGCGGCACCGACGGGAACGACGACCGACAACGATCAGGGCATCGACTTGGACGATACCAAGCTAAACGGCGGCGCGGATGCCACCGCGGCGGCGATCGACCCCAAGAAGCTTTCACGCAACCCCGCGGCGGGTTGCGCGCCGGTGTACCCGTGGAACTTCCTCCGGACGAACACCATCTTTGGCGTAATCCATGCAGCGGGCGGATACACGGCCTGGATTGACAAGCACCCATCGTATGCGATGGTGGCTGGGCCCGGTGGTACTGGTCTGAACGACTATTACGCACCCGAGGTCAGCTCAAATGTGCAGGCGCTGTCCGGCATAAAAACTTCGCTCGGTGCATCCTGCTCCCCTGTCCCCGATGCGACCGCTTCCGCCTGGAACTCGAGTTTTGCAGACATCCAATGCTATGACGCGCTGCGTGTAGATGCATTGCTCAATGAGATTGCGGGCAAGACTCACAACGGCTCCCCGGCTGTGACGCCCGCGATTATGGGCATGAACTTCCAGGCGGTGTATACCGGAGAATCGGTCGCTGAGCCCGGCGTCGGCACTGGTGGTTATCAAAACGGGGCTGGGCTGCCGAGCGCATTGCTGTTGCAGGAGATCGAGTCGGTGGACGCCTCCATCGGCGACATCGTCAACGCTCTTAAGAACAGGGGAATTCTTGAAGATACGTTGATCATTATCACCGCCAAGCATGGGGGATCACCGATCGATACAAGCCGGTACGTAGCCAACGGCGCCAATACGCCGGCAACCCTGATGGGTACGCGCATTCCCTACTCAGAGTCGCCGCTGAACCCGAGCGGGATTGGCGCAACCGAAGACGATGTTTCTCTGCTTTGGCTGAACAAAGGCGAGAGCGTACCCTCGGCGGTGGAGCTGCTTGAACAGAACGCGGCCGCCATTGGTTTGGGGCAAATCTACTTTGGGCCGACACTGTCGCTGAATTACAACGTGGGCGGTTGGGAGCCGGGAGAGGATCCGCGGACACCGGACATCATTGTGACCCCGAACGTAGGCGTAACCTACTCCGGGAGCACCACGATGATCGCGGATCACGGCGGCTTCGCGCATGACGACACCAATGTCATGCTGCTGGTGTCTCATCCATCCTTCAAGCCACAGACAGTCTTCGACGGCAGCTCGACCACGCAGGTAGCGCCGACGATTCTAAAAGCGTTGGGTCTGAACCCGCAAGCACTGGACGCGGTGAAAGCAGAAGGCACTTCGGTGCTGCAAGAAGTTTGGTCGCAGCTTGTAAAGTAGACCTTTACAGAGAAAGAGGAGCCGCTGTGGCGGCTCCTCTTTGTTTTCATCCAGAGCAGATAACCGCAATCCGAATTCATCAGTAGCGGAAGCCCGGTAACAGACGCTCAAGCGCATTAAAAGTCTTACCACTTTAAGATTCATTCACGGAATTTTTACGCCCCCGCAATGCAAAACCTCCTCCGGTCTATTAACCATTGTTTCCGGAGGTAGAAATGAAAAAAGCAATTGCAGTACTTTCCCTCGTGGCCGCGTGTTCGGCGGCTTCCGCGGTCGCGCAAGACAGTAGTTGGGGCCAGGGTCCCATTAAGCGCGTTCTTCTGATCAGCATCGACGGCATGCATGCTGCCGACTTCGCGAATTGCGCCAACGGGATCAGCACCGTCAACAATGGCGATCCCTACTGCCCGGCGCTCGCTGCCCTGGGCAAGACGGGCGTCAACTACGTCGCCGCGAGCACCTCAAAACCCTCTGACTCCTTCCCCGGGCTGACAGCAATCATCACTGGTGGAAGCCCCGCCCTCACCGGCGTCTATTACGATGTCGCCTACTCCAGAAACTATGACGCCCCTGCAAAAACCACGGGCAACGGCCTCGCGGCAGGCCCCTGCACCCCGTTTGCCACTCCGACCGGCACCACCAGCGAGTATGAAGAAGGCATCGACATCGACCAGACCAAAGTGAACGGCGGCGCGCCTGGCGCAGCGCTGACCGACGGGGGCATCAACTCCATCGATCCACAGAAACTTATCCGCGATCCCAACAATGGCTGCAGTCCTGTTTACCCGTGGAATTTTGTCCGCACCAACAGCATCTTCAGCGTGATCCACGGCGCGGGCGGATACGCGGCATGGTCTGACAAGCATCCGGCTTACTCCTCCGTCGCCAGCGGCCTTGGCCCAATCGCCCTTGACGACTTCTACGCACCCGAAATCAACTCCAGCGTAATCGCCCTGCCCGGTGTCAAGACACCGACTGGCATCTCCTGCTCGACCGTCCCCGATCCGGGCTCCGACACATCCTCCTGGACCAACAGCTTCCAGAACATTGAGTGCTACGACCAGTTGAAGGTCAACGCCATCCTGAACGAGATCGACGGCAAAGACCACCTCGGCCTCAAGACCACCAAGGTTCCCAACATCTTCGGCATGAACTTCCAGGCAGTCAGCGTGGGCCAGAAGTTGGTTGAGAAGAGCAACAACACCACCGGCGGATATCTGGATGCGGCCGGCACGCCCACGGAGGCGCTGCTGGGCGAAATCAAGTTTGTTGACGCCACGATTGGAGCTTTCGTCAGCGAACTGAAGGCACAGGGTCTTTACAGTTCAACCATGATCGTGATCACCGCCAAGCACGGTCAGTCACCCATCGATTCCAGCCGCTACGTCTCGCAACTCATCAATGGCACTTCGCCCGTTACGCTGCTCTCCAACGCGGGCTATATTCCATACTCTGAATCCACCAACAACCCGACCGGTATTGGACCGACGGAAGATGACGTTTCACTCGTCTGGCTGAAGAGCTCTGCCGATACTGATGCCAGCGTCAAGATTCTCGAAGACAATGCCTCTGCCACTGGAATCGCGCTGGGGCAGATCTACTACGGCACCACGCTTGCCATCAACTTCAACGACCCAACCGTTGACCCGCGCACGCCGGACATCATCGTAACCCCGAACGTAGGCGTCACTTATTCCGGTAGCAAGGCGAAGCTGGCGGAGCATGGTGGTTTCGCTCATGACGACACGAATGTCATGCTGCTGGTTTCCAATCCTTCTTTCCGGGCCAAGACGGTCCGCGCCGAGGTTGGGACCGCCCAGGTGGCGCCAACCATCCTCAAAGCACTCGACCTCAATCCCACGGCGCTGTATGCCGTTCGTGTCGAAGGAACACCCGTTCTTCCCGGCGTCGACCTGAAGTAAGCTGCAAAAAAATGGACGCTCCTTCGGGGGCGTCCTTTTTTTTGGCCTAAGAACACTCGTCTGCATTGAGGTACATTCGCAATAGCATAATTTTGAGGGTGTTCGCACGTGAAGTTGTTCAACTGGCTGCTGTTCTGCGTTGCACTTGCTCTTATGGGGGGCGCGGCTCTTGCGCAAAATCCCGACTGGAATGCGCTGGGTAAACTCTGGTGGTCCCACGTTCAGTTTCTCGCCGACGACAGCCTCGAAGGCCGCGGCACCGGTAGCCGCGGCTTTGAGCAAGCCGCCACTTACATGGCCGAGCAATTTCGTGCCGCGGGTTTAGAGCCCGCCGGCGTCGATGGGTATCGGCAGCCGATGGACTTCCATGTGGTGCAGATTGACGAAACTCGCTGCTCTCTCGATTTGCTTGACGACGGAAAAGTGCAACCAGTCAAACTCGGCGACGATGCGGTGCTCGGCGTTGGTTCGGGTGCGGCGGAGAATGTCGAAGCCGGCGCCGTGTTTGTCGGCTACGGGCTCACGGTCCCCGAGTCCCACTACGACGATTTAGCGGGCCAGGACGTGAAGGGGAAAATTGTGGTCCTGGTCACGGGCGGCCCGGCAGACATGTCCGGTCCAGTGAAAGCGCACTACCAGTCAGGGGAAGAGCGCCGTAAGGCGCTGGCAAAGGCCGGGGTCATCGGCGCAATTTTCATATCGAATCCCAAAAGCGCCGAGGTGCCCTGGTCGCGCATTGCTGCAGCGCGGTTCCAGCCCCGCATGGAACTGAGTGACCCCGGTCAAGGCGTTCCGCCTCCACTCCCCGTATCCATTCAATTCAATCCCGCGCGGGCTGAAATGCTCTTCGCTGGGAGCGGTCACACTTTGCAGGAGATTCTTGCGGCTGTCAATGCAGATAAGCCACTCCCTCACTTTCTGCTCGCGGTGAAGATCCACGCAAAGGTTGGAATGACTCGTTCGGAGGCGAAATCCGAGAACGTCGTGGGCGTTCTCCCTGGCAGTGATCCGCGGCTCAAGAAAGAATATGTCGTGGTCAGTGCTCATCTCGACCATCTCGGAATCGGTGAACCGGTCAATGGCGACCGCATCTACAACGGCGCGATGGATGATGCCTCCGGCGACGCATCGCTCATCGAAATTGCCCGGGCCATGAAAGATCAGCAAAGCCGAAGCGCTCGATTCTGTTCCTCTCCGTCACCGGCGAGGAGAAGGGCGAGCTCGGTTCTCAATATTTTGCAGCCCATCCTACTGTGGCGGGGCCCATCGTCGCCGACATAAACATGGATATGTACCTTCCACTGTTTCCCTTGAAATACCTCGAAGTCCAGGGTCTGGGTGAGTCCACCCTGGGCGACGACATTCGCGCCGTCGCCGGTGATGCGGGTGTGCAGGTACAAGCCGATAAGGAGCCGGAGCACAATCGCTTCATCCGCAGCGACCAATACAGCTTTATCAAGAAGGGCGTACCGGCACTGGCCTTCAAGTTCGGTTGGGTTCCAGGCACGCCCGAAGAGAAGACCTTTCAGAGCCTGGTATGCCGAGCGCTACCACGCGCCGTCGGATGACCTGAGCCAACCTGTCGACCTCGCGGCTGCAGCACAATTCGACGCCATCCTCGAAAAGCTGGCGCTGCGTGTCGCCGACGCCGATCAGCGCCCAGCGTGGAAACCAGATAGCTTCTTCCGCCGCTTCGCCCAGTAACCAAGCTCGTTCTTAGAACATCTAAGATCGGCTTGGTCTTTGCAGGGACGGCCTTTAGAGGCTGCGGAAGAATCCTGTAGGGGACGAGAGTCGTTCCCTCAGCGGCTAAAGCCGCACCTGTTTGCTATTGTTTACGTACGACCTAAAGGTCGTACCCTTCAAAAACGTTGGTTTTTCCCCCAACCTGTTTAGCCGCTGCGGGGACTCATGAGAAGATGCACCGGAGATTACCCGCGCACCAGAGCAACCGCGGTCAGGTCCTCATTGCTGCGCTGTCTGCGTGGATGCAGAAAGTCATACAGGCGAGACCAGGGATGGTTGCCGAAGTCATAAGCCTCGCGCAGCACGGTGTCACAAATCTCAGACGCAGAATCTCCGTTGGAATGTTCCAGCAGCCGCTCGATGCGCTTCGCTCCAAATTCGGCGGCTCCCCGCCGGCTCTCGGTGACCCCTTTGGTAACCAGGAGCAGCTTGTCCTGGGGTTCGAAAGCCAGGACCGCCGGTTCATACGTAACGTGCGTGAAAAGGCCCAGGGGAACTCCACCGCGCTCGAGAACCTGCACGCTTTTCGCATCACGAAACACAGCCAGCACGCGGCCTGCATTGCAGTACGTCAGGATGCCCAGCGTTACGTTGAAACAACCTAAAAAGGTAGGAGCAAACCGCACCCCGTTTGCCGCCTCCATCAGCGATCGATTCACGTCATGCGCCAATGTGGCGATGGCGTCCGATTCGTTTGCACCGGGTGCACTGAACAGATCCCAGGCTCTCTGCCGGAAGGCGTATTGCGCTTCGGCTGCAATGGTGTGGGCCTCCGCTCGCGGTCCGGCAATATCCGTCAACAGGAACACCACGCGGAAGCCAATTGCCAGCCCATCGAAGAAGTCGCCGCCACAACGGTCGGAGTGGTAACGCGCGCTTAGATCCACTCCCTCCAGCTTGGTCAGGTTCACCGGACATGGGGTGGTGCCCGCGGCGCCCAGGTGGCGGGTACCTAACTCCGTCAGAGAAGAAGCCATCGTGTCCTTCCGTACACCGGGGGCAACAAACAGCCTCACCCAGAAGCCGCGGCTGACATATCCCGATGTGCTTGAGTTCGCCAGTGAACAGCAAGGTACTACAGTAATTAGGCAGGCCAAATCCGCCTGGAACAATACACCAACTGTGTGATTGCTTCAGGTTGACGATCAGGCCACCGGAGATGCCGATGAAAGCCGAGATCCAGATTCCGCCCATTCTCAAGCTCGGGGGAGGTTCGTTTGCGGAAGCCTCCACGCTGCTTCTGCGCCTCCAGTGCAGACGGCCCTTGATTGTGACAGATCCTTTTCTGATGAAGAATCAGCTTGGCCGAAAGCTTGCGCACGCAGATACGAGATGCGGGCCTGAGCTGTGAGATCTTCCATGAGACTGTGGCAGATCCGACCACGGTGGTGGTGGATGCGGGTGTTCGCGCTGTTTGTGGAGGGCGGGCACGACAGCCTGGTCAGCCTGGGAGGCGGTAGCCCAATCGATACCGCGAAGGCCATCGGCATGCTGGCAGCCAATGGGGGAAAGGTGCGGGACTACAAGGTTCCGCGCCCAATTCCGGCCGCCGGTCCGGTGCATCTGGCGATTCCGACCACCGCCGGTACAGGATCGGAGGTCACACGGTTCACCGTCGATCACAGATGCGGAGAGCGGCGAGAAGATGCTGCTCGCCGGGGATACCCTGTTGCCGGCGGCCGCGGTGGTGGACTACGAACTGACGCTGACCATGCCGCCCAGGCTGACCGCGGATACCGGTACCGACTCGCTGACCCACGCGATTGAGGCCTTTGTCAGCCGGAAGGCGAATCCGTTTACCGACGCGCTCGCGTTGGCTGCGATGAAGACTATCTGGAGAGAGCTTCCAATCAGCTTCCGCGAGCCTGGTAACCACAAAGCACGCGAGGCAATGATGTTGGCAGCCACGCAGGCAGGCATCGCATTCTCCAATGCAAGCGTAGCCCTGGTGCATGGGATGAGCCGGCCGCTGGGGGCGCATTTTCATATTCCGCATGGACTCTCGAATGCCATGCTGTTGCCGGCGGTGACGGCCTTCTCGGCAGAAGCTGCCCTGGACCGCTATGCAGAATGTGCGCGTACCATGGGCGTGGCGCAGGCGCATGATACCGATCAGTTGGCGGTCGATCAGCTGATTCGCAGTTTGTACAGCCGCAACGCCGAATTGCAGGTACCCTCGCCTAAGCAGTTCGGCATCGCGGAGGAGCGATACATCGCGCTGATTCCCACCATGGCGGCGCAGGCGCTGGCCTCAGGTTCGCCGCAGAACAACCCGCGCATCCCGACAGTGGAAGAGATCGAAAAGATCTATCATTTGGCGTGGAACCAGGCGTGATCGGGATACCGCTTGGCCGATGGTTGCCCGAGACGCACCAGCGCCAGAGCCGTTAAATCTTCCTGCCCGCACCGCTTCCTTCGCCTGCAGCAAGTCCGAGCAACCGCGCGACCATGGATGATTTGCGAATTCGTAGGCCTCCCGCAGTACGGTCTCACAGATTTCGGATGCCGATTCCGCGGTCGAATCTCTCAGCAACCGCGCCACTCGCTCCACCCCAAACTCGGATGTCCCCCGCCTGCTTTCAGTGACCCCCTTCGTGGCCACAAGCAGAGTGTCCCCTTCCTGAAAGGCAAGAGTCATCGCTTCAAAGGTGGTGTGCGTGAAGAGTCCCAACGGCATTCCGGTCGACTCCAAAACCCGTACATTTCCCCCATCGAGAAACAAAGCCAGCAGACTGCCTGCATTGCAATAGGTGAGGATGCCAAGCGTCCGGTTGAAGCAACCCAGAAACGTCGGAGCAAAACGCACCTCGTCCGCAGCCTCGATCAGCGAGAGATTGACTGCATGTGCCAATTCGGCAATGGCATCCGATTCATTTACGTGTGAACCCTCGAAGAGTTGTTGCGCCTTCTGCCGGAAGACCTTCTGTACCTCCAGCGCCACCTGATAGGCTGGCACCCGCGTGCCGGCGATGTCGGTCAACAGGAACAGCACCCGCTGGTTTACAAGCAATCCGTCAAAAAAATCGCCACCGCGACATTCCGAGTGGTACCGGGCGTGCAGATCCACACCGTCCAGCCGGGGCCAGTTGACGGGAAGCAGTCCAGGCCCGGTCATAGAAGCTTCCTTCTGCATCGTGGTGGCCATAGCTATATACGCTGCTTTGCCCAGCGGCCCTGACGGAAGAGTACGAGAGTGATCAGCACAATAACAGACTGGGCAACGACGACTGAGACGAAAACCCCGTTGACATGCATGAAGGTGTGCATGGCCAGCCACCAGGCCAGCGGAATCTCCAGGATCCAGAAGCCAAATAGATTGACGTAGGTGGGGGTGAGCGTGTCGCCTGCTCCATTGAAAGCCTGTAGCAGCACCATGCCGTAAGCGTAAGCCACATTGCCGCAGCTGAAGATGCGAAGACAATTGATGGCCAACGGAATGACCGCGGGATCCTGCGTGAACAGCCGGATGATACCGGGTGCGAACGCGATAAAGAGAATCCCGATCGAGCCCAGGAAGACCATGTTCCATAGGCCGGTGCGCCATACGGCATTGCGGGCACGGTCGGGATGGCCCGCGCCGAGGTTCTGGCCCACCAGGGTTGCGGCTGCATTGCTCAATCCCCAGGAAGGCAATATGGCGAAGATAACAATGCGAATAGCGATGGTGTAGGCGGCCAGGGCGGGCGCACCGAAAAGGCTGACAATACGGACCAGGCCGATCCAACTCGCCTGGCCGATCAGGAACTGCAGAATTCCGATGAAGGATACGCGAATAAGGCGCCACAGAACCGTGCCCTGGACGCGCATATGGCGGCGGAGAATACGGATGCGCTCAGTCCCCTTGCCCAGACGGTAAAACTGGTAGAGGACACCGATGCCGCGCCCGGAAAAAGTGGCCAGCGCCGCGCCGGTGACTCCGAGTTTCGGGAATGGACCCAACCCGAAAATCAGACAGGGATCGAAGATCAGGTTGAGGATGTTCGAGACCCAGAGCAGCCGCATGGCGATGGCGGCATCGCCGGCGCCGCGGAAGATGGCATTGTTCAGAAACAGCAGCAGAACCACACCCGAGCCGCCAAGAGCGATGCGGGTGTAATTCGCGCCGGTGGCAACGATGGCGGGCGAAGCGCCCATCAGCCGCAGCAGCCGGGGAGCCAGGAAGAAGAACGGAAGGCCGAGGACCAACGAGGCAATGACCCCGAGGAACACCGCCTGGACAGCGGCAATGGCCGCCCCCTCCGGGTCTTTCTCTCCTACACGGCGCGCAACCATAGCCGTTGTGGACATACCAAGCCCTATGCCCACAGCGAAGACCAGGGTCAGTACGGACTCGGTCAGGCCCACGGTGGCAATGGCGTTCGCACCGAGGCGGCTGACCCAAAAGACGTCGACCACGGCGAAGAGACGATTCGAGCACCATCTCCAACACCATAGGAATGGCGAGCAGCAGGATCGACCGGTTCAGGCTGCCGGCAGTGTAGTCCTGGTGGCTGCCGCGCATGGCTTCTCGAATCGATTGCCAAAGAGTCGGCGTGCCCGTAGACCTTGTCCCTGTTTGCATCAGAGAGCTTTGCCCTCGTCTTTCTGAGCCCCGGTGAAAACAAGTTTAGACTGAGGGCGTGACTACGCTGCCCTGTGTTCTGGATGTTCCGGTAGTTGAGACTGAGCGGCTCAGGCTGCGCGGCCACATCACGAGCGATTTTGCATATACAAAGGCGCTCTGGAGTGATGCCGCCGTAATGGAACACATTGGGAGGCAAGCCGCTCACCTTAGAGGAGTGCTGGGCACGCTTTCTTCGTTACGCCGGTCATTGGTCTGTTCTCGGATTCGGGTACTGGGTGGTCGAGGAAAGAGAAACAGCAGAGTTTGTCGGTGAGGTTGGTTTTGCGAATTTCAAGCGAGATATGGAACCGGCTGTCGGAGATATTCCTGAACTCGGCTGGGTGCTCGCTCCTGCGAAACACGGAAAGGGATATGCAACCGAAGCCGCCAAAGCAGCGTTGGACTTGGGGGCGAAAGCATTTGCATCGAACGAGTTCGTATGCCTCATCCACCCGGGTCATGAGGCCTCGATCAGAGTTGCCAGGAAGTGCGGGTTCGAGGAACGGCAACTCGGAACGTACAAGGGAAGGCCGGTCCTCATTTTAAAACTGGCGGTCTGATAGTCTGCCTTAAAGCATTTTTCCTATTACTGTGTTCTTTTTAGAGCGGCTATGTGCGGCTTTTCTTGACAAAAAGCCGCGGTTAACACTGTCTCTTCGGTCTGCACCAATAGGAAAAATGCTCTAGCGCGGCCGAATACGATTGAATGACAAACCACCTCATCTGGGCCGCTGGGCTCCTCGGACATTTGCTGCTTCTCGCCGTGCTTTTCATGCGCAAGCGTGTCGCCCGGTTTCCCTGGTTCACGCTGCTCATCATCTTTTACCTGCTGCGCTCCGTGGGCCTGGCTGCGGCCTTGCGCTTTTCCGGCCATCCTGCCGCACCTGTTCGCCACCGTCATCCTCGACCTTACGGATATCCTGCTGCAGTGCGCCGTGCTGGCAGAACTCATCTGGATTAGCCTACGGCCGCTCGGCGGCGTTCGACGCTTTACCCTACCCTTGCTGTTGGTTGCCAGCGGCGTCCTCATCGTACTGCGCCTGGCCCCATCCGGCCACTCTGCATCAGGCATGACGCTGGTGCGCACGATTCTGATTGTCGATTCACTTCCTGCTGTCCGTGCTGATGGTGGAGTGGGCTATCATGCTCGCTTTTCTACTGCGTCCCCTGAGGCGTTCCTGGCGGAGCCACGCCGCTGCCATCAGCTTCGGGTTCGGTATCTATTCCGCAGCCCTGCTGGCTGGCGGCGGGTATTTCACCACCGGCCGGGAAATGAGCGATTATGTCTTCTTTTCGTTTTTCCGGATCTCTGTCTATCTGCTGATCTTGCTTTGGTGGTCGGTTACCCTATGGCTTCCGGAACCGACCGCCAAGAGCGCAAGCGTCCCGCAGTTAAAGACCCGTTGATACGGACACAAGGCCCGTGGCACAAATTACAAAAACGACAATCTCGGGCCTTCAAATCTCTCACATGGGGGAGCCGGCCAACATGCGCAGCAGTGCCTCGCGAGCCTCCGCCAACGCGGGCAGGGAACGAACAACCTTGACCGAAAAACCGCAAACCTCTGCCATCGGCTCAAGGCAGTCTTTGAACTTGCGGTTGGAAACCCGAACCTCTCTGGGCAAAGCACGGCTGCTTTCAGCGGCGCGTATGATTGCCATTCCCAGCGCATCGGCAACCGAAAGCTCCGGCGACGCCAGTTCCGGCGGAAAGAGGAATCCGCTGGCGGCATCGACGGCCACCGCAACCCGGACGCACGCTTTCCGTTCGTTTTTCTCTCCAATCTTCGCCCCGCTGGAAAAGTGGTCCAGCTCCAACGCGCCCCCGACTGGATAATCTCGATTGCGCAATCGACGCAGCTGCTCTGGCTCAAGTTGCACCGGTGCGAGCGGCGGCTGCTGAGGCAAAGTTGCTTCTACAAATTCGACGCTGTATCGAGGCTCGCCTTCTTTTTCACCCATTCGAGAAACCATCGGATAGGTGTAGTTTCGTTCCCAGTATTTCTGCCAGGCTGCGCCGAGACGCCGGAGCAGATCACGATTACGGCGCGCAGGCACTCCTCCAGCAACCGCGCTTCCTGTTCAGTCACATACCACGGGAAAAAACCCGGGCGTGAAGCACGAAAGATGGGAGAGGCTCCTGCCGCACGAATGTTATGGTGCAATGCGGTCAGCAATTTTCGGTCCTGCGCGTCCAGTTCTCTCGCCGGCACGAATTCCAGATACACGCTATGTTGCGCCTCGAAGAACTCACCGGCGCCGGAAACCTCTCCCGCCGAAACCTTTCGGAACAGACGATAGCTTTCCACTCCGATGTAAGCATGCACCGCGAGCACTTCGCCCAAAGAACCCATGATCGAGCAGTAACAGGTCTCACCGGTCGCAGAATCCCGAGTAAGAATGAGCTCGCTTTCATCTACCAGATCCCACGGACGCAACTCGTACAACCGGGCGGACAGTAGGTAGAGCCTTTCCAGGGTGGAAAAGGAAGGCGGTGTTTCGCCTATAAGCTGATTGGTGAAGAAGTGATCGTCTTGGTTGCTGGTGGGGTTTGCACGTCGTGGCGACATAGTCCCTTCAGAGTTAGAACATCTTCAGTAGGTTATCAATTCACGCCCGCCAGGGCACGGCCCGCAGCCGCGCCCGAAGCCCAGGCCCACTGGAAATTGAAGCCGCCGAGGTGCCCGGTGACATCGACCACCTCGCCAATAAAGTAGAGCCCCGGAACCTTGCGGCTTTCCATCGTTCGCGCGCTCAGCTCTCCTGTGTCCACTCCACCTGCCGTGACTTCCGCCTTTTCGTAACCTTCGGTTCCGGCAGGAAAAAGGGTCCAGCCGTGGAGCGCGCTTTCGGCTTCGTCGAGACCCCGGTTGGTCCACGCGGAAGGCGGCTGCAGTGCCAGCCAGCGGTCCGCCAGGCGATAAGGAAGAACCCTGCGGAGCGCGGTCCGCGCACTCAAGAGATCGCGCTGCGAAATCTGGGCACGAAGTTCACTGGTCCAGAACTGCTCCGGCGCAAGATCGATCAGGACGGCTTGACCGGGCTGCCAGTAAGAAGAGATCTGCAGCACCGCCGGCCCGCTGAGGCCGCGGTGGGTTAACAGCAGCTTTTCTCGAAAGCGCCCGGGCCCGGCAGAGGCCACCACTTCAGTCGAAACTCCAGCCAGATCGGCGTAACGGTTGAGGTCTTCAGTAGAAAAAGTAAGCGGCACCAGTGCCGGCCGGCATGGTTGCAGCCTCAAACCAAACTGCTGCGCGATCTGGTAGCCAAACGGAGTGGCTCCCATCTTCGGGATAGACAGGCCTCCGGTGGCGATGACCAACGATCGCCCGGAGAAGACTCCATGTTCCGTGCTTAAATGGAAACCATCGCAGTGACGAACTTCTCGAACCGGATTTGCAACCTGGATGGTTACACCTGCCACCGCGCACTCGTGCTCCAGCATGGAAACAATGTCAATGGCTGCGCGGTCGCAAAACAGCTGCCCCAGCTTCTTCTCGTGCCAGGGGATGTGGTGCCGCTCGACCAGCTCCAGAAAATCACCCGGGGTGTAGCGTGCCAGCGCAGATTTAGGAAAGTGAGGATTCGCCGAAAGAAAGTTTTCAGCAGTGGTGTGAAGGTTGGTGAAGTTACAGCGACCGCCACCGGAGATCAGGATCTTCTTGCCGATGCGGTTGGCGTGATCCAGCAGCAGGACGCGACGGCCACCGCGGCCTGCTTCGATGGCGCAGAGCAGACCCGCGGCGCCGGCTCCCACGATGAGCGCGTCGTAAGACGAACCGCCACGAGACGAACCGCCACTGTGGGAGCCGGCACTGCGATCAGATATGGCAGGAGACCGCGCCGCGCTTCTCCAGGTACTTCTGGTGATATTCCTCCGCGCGCCAGAAACTCTGCGCCGGCACTACCTGAGTGACGATCGGCTTCTTGAAGGCCTTCTGTTCTGTCAGCCGGGCGATGGCCGCCTTGGCCGCGGCCTCCTGCTCGGGGGAATGAAAAAATACTGCGCTGCGATATTGTGCTCCCCAGTCCGGACCCTGACGGTTGAGCTGGGTGGGATCGTGCAGCTCAAAAAACAAATCCAGCAAGCTTTGATAGCTTACCTTCGCAGGATCGAATTTCACTTCCACCACCTCCGCATGTCCGGTGCGGTCGGTGCAGACGTCCTTATAAGTCGGGTTGTCGAGCTTGCCGCCCTCGTACCCTACAGCGGTCTCGATCACTCCCGGAACCTGCTGAAATCGAGCCTCGACCCCCCAGAAGCATCCTGCGCCAAATGTTGCTGTCTCCATAAATCCTCCGTTCAACTATTAGATGGGGAATCGCGGCGTTTGATCCGCCCCCCTTATGGGCGCCCTGCCGGCCCTCGACTCGAAATTCGGTTGCGGACTGGCCGGGGTAGCGTGGCCGGTCCCGATCTGGGGCGCCGCACCGCTTTCAGAGGCTGGTCCGGGGATACGGCCCTCTTGCGCGCTGCCCGCCGCAACTGGGTCACTTCCTCCTCATTGAGCTCGCGCGTCTTCCCCGGCAGCACATCGAGGACCAGGGGCCCGAAGCCAACCCGCCGGACCTTCTCGACAAAATGCCCGACCTCTTCGAACATCTTGCGAATCTCCCGGTTCTTGCCCTCGGTCAACACCACCTCGTACCAGGGATTCTCAGTGTCGCGGACGAGGCTTATCCTGGCCGGTTGGGTCATAACGCGGCCCTCCCGCTCTCCGCGCCGCCCGCGTTCGATCATCACCCCGTGGCGCAGCTGCTCCAACTCCTGCTCGGTAGGTTTGCCGCTCACCTTCACCAGGTAGGTTTTTTCCACCTGCGACGCCGCACTGGTCAGGACGTTGGCCAGCTCGCCGTCGTTGGTCATCAGCAGCAGGCCTTCGCTTTGGTAATCCAGGCGGCCGACGGGGAAAACGCGAGCATTGGCACGGGCGAAGAACTTCATCACCGTCGGCCGGCCCTCCGGGTCAGAAACAGTGGTGACCACACCCTTCGGCTTGTTCAGCATGAAATAGCGGAATTGCTGGGGTTTCTTGAGCAGCTTGCCGTCGACTCGGATATGGTCCCGCTCCGGGTCCGCCTTGGAGCCGAGTTCGGTCACCTTTTGACCGTTCACCTGCACCCGGCCGGAGGTAATCAATTCTTCCGCTTTGCGGCGCGATGCGATTCCGGCGGCAGCCACAATCTTCTGCAGGCGCTGCTCATTCCGCTCGTCGTTGCGCTCGTCACCGGGTTCCGCGGTCATACCTGCTGCTCAGTTTGGGTCTCGGTTGGGGTCTCTTCAGCAGATTCCGCTTCGGCCTGGAGCGTCCGCTCGGCGCCAGGCATGACCGCGTCGTCCTGGGCTTCGTCCCGAGCTTCGCCCTCAGCTTCGGACTCAGCCAGCTCGCCCGCCATCTTCTCGAATTCTTCCATGCTGGGCAGGTCATTCACATCTTTCAGCCCAAAGCGGAGCAGAAACTCCTTCGTGGTCTTGTAGAGGATGGGCCGCCCAATCACCGGCTTTCTTCCCGCGGTGGTGATCAGCTTGCGGCTGACCAGGCCGCCCAGCACCCCGCCGGAGTCGACTCCGCGGATCTCGCTCACCTCAGGCGCCGTCACGGGCTGCTTGTAGGCAATCACCGCCAGAGTTTCCAGTGCTTGCAGAGAGAGCTTCATGGGCGGCTTCAGATTCTTTACAAAGCTGCGCACCGCATCGTGATATTCCGGCTTGGTAGCCATGCGATAGCCACCCGCGATCTCCCGGATCTCCATGCCTCGGTCACTGCCGGCGTAGTCGGCTATCAGTTCGTTGAGCACCTGCTGCAAATGTTGCCGTACCCGCCGGTCGCGCTGGCGTGCCAGCTTCTTTTCCTCGCCCTCATTGGCTTCCGCAGGGACCGATGCGGTCACTTCCGTCGCTTGGGCCCCCTCGGCCTCGGTGGTCGCGGCCTCGGTCGTTAAAGCCTCAGTCGTTGCGGCCTCGGTCTCGGCTTCTGGCGAGAGGCCGGCCAGGGCGATCTGCTCCGCCTCCGGTTCGGCTGCCTCGCCCGTTTCCGGTAAGACTTCTTCGGCGAAAATGGCGGCGAGCTGGGCCAGGGTCACTGGTTCCTCCGCTGCATAGACCACGGCTTCTAATTTGGCTTTAAGACTCATCGGAAAATCAACCGCACCCTCAGAAAGGAACAGGCGCCTCGATTCATAGTATCGAAGCGCCTGTGTTTTCGCCTGTGCAGATTGTGCCGGAGACGTTCGAGCAGTTCGCAATGGGTGTAGATCGAAGCAACAGGCCTTTTCGTGGTTTTCTCCCAAGGAAAACCACACCTCGCGATCTTTTTCAGTCCAGAGTATTGCGAAACTGCTCTAACCCTTGGGGGCAAACTGCACAAAGACCCAGAAAAGGGCGGCGGACATCAGGCCAGCCACCGGCAGCGTGAAGACCCACGCCGCCGCGATATTGCGGATGGTGGACCACTGCAGCCCGCTCTTGTTGGCCATCATGGTTCCGGCCACACCGGAGGAAAGCACGTGGGTGGTACTGACCGGTAAGCCGTAATTATCTGCTGCAAGAATGGTGCACATCGCAATCAGTTCGGCCGAGGCGCCCTGGGCGTAGGTCAGGTGGGTCTTCCCGATCTTCTCCCCTACCGTGACCACAATGCGCTTCCAGCCGATCATCGTGCCCAGCCCCAGGGCAATCGCAACCGCCACCTTAACCCAGGTGGGGATGAACTTGGTGGAAAGATCGAGCTTCTTCTTATAGTTCGCCATCACCGCAGCTTCCTCCGCAGTAAACGCCGGCTTCTTGGACTTGGCGAAAAGGCGTAGGGTCTCGCTCGAGATGTACATGTCGTTGCGCACGTTCGACTGCTGCGCCGGCGGCACACCCTTCAGCGTCTTGTAATAGGCAACCTCATGCTCAATCTCGAGCATCATCTGCCGTTCCGCCAGAACTGTGGTCGGGGTCTCCTTCTTGGTCTGGAGATATTCGGTCAGATCGGCACGCGGGTCATCCATAACCGCGTTCGTATCCACATGCGCGCTGAGCACTTTGGCCGCCTGTTCGGATACGGCGACAAAGTCCTGCACCTGGCTGTAGCCGACGGCGTGATTCAGGGCGTACGCAGTAGGCACGGTGCCGATCAGGATCAGCATGATGAGTCCCATGCCTTTTTGTCCATCGTTAGAGCCATGGGCAAAGCTCACCCCGGTACAGGTCAGGACCAGCAGGCCGCGAATCCAGAATGGCGGCGGCGCGTCCCCTTTCGGCGCCTCGAAAAGCCGGGGGTCTTTGATCACAAACTTGAATAGAAGCAGCAACAGAGCAGAAAAGACGAACCCGACGAGGGGCGAAACCAAGAGCGCCCGGAAAACATTGCCCACCTGCGACCAATCCACACCGCTGGTCCCAGTCGTGCCAGACATCAACTGGTTAGCCACCCCTACGCCGATGATCGAACCGATCAGGGTGTGCGAACTCGAAGCCGGCAGGCCGTACCACCACGTACTCAGGTTCCAGAGGATAGCCGACACCAGCAATGCGAACACCATGGCGAATCCGGCGCCCGATCCCACCTTGAGGATCAACTCGACCGGCAACAGGGAGACCACTGCGAACGCCACAGCCCCCGAAGACAGTAATACCCCGATCAGGTTCCACATGCCGGACCACATCACGGCGATGTGCGGCTCGAGCGAGTGGGTGTAGATGACCGTCGCCACCGCGTTCGCGGTATCGTGAAAGCCGTTGACGAACTCAAATCCCAGCGCGATCAGCAAAGCAACCGCCAGCAGAAAATACGCCATCGCCGAGGATGCGTGCTGGGTCGCGAACAGGTCGCCGAGGAGTTGGGAAGCAGCCCAGCCGATGCCGCCAACGAGAACAAGCCCGAAGATAATCATCGGGATCTTGCCCTGTTTTCTGTTCATTTTCTGTTCGAGAAGAGAGCTCTTCCCAGGGGGGGCGGCCAAAACCGCAGACGATCCTTCGTTCACTCGCGCACACTCCACACTGCAGGTTGCACGGTACCAAAGTGCATCCGCGGATATTATGAATTACGGCACACCGAAATGTTAAAGTTCTGTGAATGTGGGGCGGGGAGCCCCCCGCATTTATGGGACTTGAGTTTCCTGCTTTGTATCAGGGCATGACTTCAGTCGTGTGCGGCTACTGGGCAGCTATAAATTGGGCTTTAACAAGCTGCGGAAAAAGTCTTCTAGAGTCCCGAAGGGACGGCTGAACTTAGCCCAGGACGTCAGTCCTGGGTAGATTGGATCCACTGGATCTAGTCCCGTCAGGGACGGCTGAAATAGTGTGCTCCTTTGTTCAGCCGTCCCTGACGGGACTGTTCAGCTCGTTATATTTAACCCAGGACTGGCGTCCTGGGCTAAGTTCAGCCGTCCCTTCGGGACTCTGGAAGACTTTTTCCGCAGCCCGTTTAAGCCCCTGTGAATTGTTATTGGGGTCAGAAAGAGCGCAGGGGCTGAAGCCCAAATCTGTTCAGGCCTTTATGGCACGACTGAAGTCGTGCCCTGATACAAAGCCAAAACGTGGTTGAGTGTCGAAGGCATCGTATAGCCCCGCATTTATGCGGGGGAAGCAGCGCTTCAGCGCTCCGGGGAAAGAGTTCGATATTGACCATGCGCTTTAGCGCCGGCAATCCCCCGGGCTAAATAGCCCCTACCGCCAGTCGTCCGTGGCTTGTATTATGACCCTGGTTTACCACTGACTCGAACGATGGGTGCTTCTTGATATAAACCTCACTGAAGTTGTTGTCCTGCCTGAGCAGCACCGCCTGCAAACGCACCAGCTCAAGAAGGGCCAGAAACATGCAAATGAGCGCCCGTTCGGAGCGCGTATTTCGCAGCAGGCTGCTCAAAGATACCGGCCGGTCCTCCATGGTCAGGCGCCGGCGCACATAATCCAGCATCTGGGAGACGGTCACTGACTCCTCATTCACGTCCAGCACCGGCCTTTGCCGCGCCCGGTCGAGAATTTCCCGGAAAACCCGCACCAGGTCCACCGTGTCCGCCGCAATCTCAGGCTCAGTTCCCTCTTCGTTGCGAAACTGCCGGCTCGCCGGGTTGGTCCAGGTCGCGGCTTCGATCTGTTGCTTCTGCAATAGCATCTGGGCCGCATTCTTGAAGCGCTCGTGCTCCAACAGACGCTCCACCAGCTCCCGTCGCGGATCCTCCTGCTCGCCTTCCGCCCCCTCCGCCGAAGTCCGGGGTAGAAGCATGCGGCTTTTGATGTGGATCAGCAGCGAAGCTACATAAATGAAGTCTGCCGCCGCATCTACCTCGGTCTGCTTTAGACCCTCCACGTAGGCCAGAAACTGGGCGGTAATCCTGCCGATAGGGATGTCATAGATATCGATGTCCTGCTTGCGGATCAGGTCGAGCAGCAGGTCGAGCGGCCCGTCGTACACTGCCCCCACGCTGATGCTGTAAGGTGACGCGCTCTCGGCAGCCTCTCGCCTCTTGGCCTGTTTCTCCGTTTCCGGGGGCGTTTGATCGCTCATTGCGCGCGCTCTCCGTACTCCGGTGGAATCAGGTGCATGGCTTCCCGCACCTGCTCCATGGTTTCTTCCGCCCGGGCCCGAGCCAGCTCGGAGCCGCTGTGCAGAATGTCATGCACCAGGCCGGGCTGCTCCTCAAATTGCCTGCGCCGCTCCTGCATGGGCTGCAGTTCGGCCACGATCGCGTCCGCGGCCCAACCCTTGCACTCGATACAACCAATGCCTGCTGACCGGCACCCGTCATAAACCCGGGCCAGCGTGGCCGAGGTCGAAAAGACCTTGTGCAGATCGCCTACCGGGCATACATCGGGGTCGCCCGGGTCGGTCCGCCGCACCCGCGCCGGATCGGTCACCATGGTCTTCAGCTTCTGCCGCACCACCGGCTCAGGATCCGTGAGCAAAATCGTGTTGCCATAGCTTTTTGACATCTTTCGACCATCGGTGCCGGGCAACTTGGGCGAGGGAGTCAACAACACCTGGGGCTCGGGCAAAATCGCCGCGGCCCCGCCGGGATAAAAATGGTTGAATCGCCGGGCCACCTCGCGGGTAACTTCCACGTGCGCCACCTGGTCCTGCCCTACAGGCACAAAGTCTGCCTGATAGATCAGAATATCCGTTGCCATGAGCAGCGGATATCCCAGGAACCCATAGGTAGTCAGATCCTTCTCTGCCATCTGCAACTGTTGCTCTTTATAAGTCGGTACCCGTTCCAGCCAACCCAGAGGCATGATCATCGAGAGCAGCAGGTGCAACTCGGCGTGCTGCGGCACCAGGGACTGCACAAAGAGCACGCAGCGCTCCGGGTCCAACCCCGCCCCCAGCCAATCGAGCGCAACGTCCACCGTGTTTTCCCTCAGGTTGGAGGTATCGGCGTAATCAGTGGTCAGGGCATGCCAATCGGCCACAAAAAAGTAGCAATTGTAGTCGTGCTGCAGGCGCACCCAGTTGTAGAGGGCGCCCATGTAATTGCCGAGATGCAGTTTGCCGGTAGGCCGCATGCCGCTCAGCACGCGTTTGAGCTGGTGACGATTCGGGTCGTGATTCACTGCCTCGATTGTACGGAAAACCTTCAGATGGAGAGCAGCAAAACGCGGAAGAAGCTGAGCACAGGATTCACCATTGCCATGGTGACGCCGCCGCCAAAGAACAACATGAGGAAGAGGCTCAGGATCCCCAGACGGTCATAGACCGGTAGCCAGCGGTAAGGCAGCATGTGGCGGAAGAGGTGACTTCCGTCGAGGGGCGGCAGCGGAAGAAGATTGAATGCCGCCAGAAACAGATTCAGCAGCATACCAATATAAAAAATCAAAGACAGCGGGTAAGCCACCGGGCTCACCGCCAGCAGCTGCGGATCGAGACCGCTTATGCCGCGCATGGCGACCGACCGCACCGAGAGCAGTCCGACGGGAGACGTCTTGGCGATCATGATCAACACCAGCAACGAAACCACGGATCCAATCACATTGCTGACCGGACCAGCAAGGGTGGTGAGGATGTCGTCGCGCACGAAGTTCTTGAAGTTACGGGTGTTCACCGGGGTCGGCTTGGCCCAGCCAATCAACGGGATGCGGGTTACCATCGCCACCAGGGGCAGCATGATCGTGCCTATCGGATCGATATGCTTGATTGGGTTGAGTGTAATCCGCCCCAGCATGCGGGCCGTCTGGTCGCCCAGCCGCGAAGCCATCCATCCATGTGCCGACTCGTGAAGACTCAGCGCGAACAGCAACACCACAAATTGACAGATATTCAGAGCGATTTCTGGAGTTCGCATTCGAAGCCTGATGGTAGCATGCCGATCAGGGCTAAGTACGTTTGCTATCTTCGCCCTGAGTGACTTCCTGCCCTGGTTTCCTGGCTTTGATCTCGCGCGCCGGAACCCCTCCCCAGATGGAGTGCGGCGGTATGTCATGGGTCGCGACACCCATTGCGCCCAGCATGGCGTCTTCGCCCACTTTGACCCCGGCCATCACCGACGAGTGATAGGTAAGCCGCGTGCCGGGGCCGACCTCGGTGGTGCGGTTCTCAATATCGTAATAATCATTGGCTTTGTGCCAGTGCGAGTACACCGCCCCGTAGTCGGAAATAGAGGTCCCTTTGCGGATGATGAGCTCGCCGCGATCATCCAGCATCACGAATTTATGAATGGTACAGTCGTCCTCCACCGTCAGGTTGTAACCGAAACTGAACTCAACCCCGTGGAAGATCTTCACGTTCTTGCCTATGTGCTTGAAGATGTGTTTGGCCAGCATCTTGCGGAAGCGAAAACCGAGCCAATGATTCAATCCGAGTGCCGACTTGTCGAACATCTGCCAGAAATAGATCAATGGCTTGCGCTCGCAATATTTTTCCACGTCCACATCGCCGTAATACTCCGGCTCCAGAGTCACGTTGGCTGGATCTAAAGAAAGCTGCAGGACGTTGCCGGGCAACTCCGAGATCAGCGAGGTGTTGAGCTTGCCGCCGTGGGGGCGGCCCAGGTAAATCTGGTGCAGCGCATCGCGGACGATTTCTCCCCGCAGCCGGGATTCCTTATGCCGGGTGAATTCCTCGTCCAGATGGCACAGCCAGCGCCGATAGAGTTCCTCAGCTTCGGCCGTCGGCTTCAAGTCACGATACTGGTATCTCGCCATAGGTTCGCGTCCTTAGGTCCAGCATACGACGCAACCCTATTGAATGCTGAACACTGCATAGACCGTAGCAGAAGCGGTAACCTTGGGCGCACTGACGCTCAGCGGCTCGACCTCTTTTGGCGCAGGGGCGGGCGCCATCATAGCCGCGGCCCTCACAAGCGGCTGAGGCCCCCGCGCCGGAGCTTCATTGCTGGCGTACACCAACGGGCCCAGGGTGGCGTTCAGACCCGCGGCCATCTGCTGCGCAATCTGCCTAGCGCGGTCGAGCGCCAGCTTGGCGGCCTTGGCCTGCAGGCCATCTTGGTCGGCCACGCTCCAGGACATCTGCCCGCTCTGGTTGGCGCCTGCCTTGACCGCAACGTCCAGCACCTTGGCGCCCTTGGCGGCCGCGGTTTTCACGCTCCAACTCTGCTGTACCTGGAACTTGCGCTCGGCCTTCTCTGCCGGGGTCCAGTCCTGGTTGGTGTACTGCTGAACGGGGGTGATGCTTTGCGACTCACTCTGGATGGCGTCCTGCGGAATCCCAGCCGCCTTCAGTGCCGCGGCGATGGCATTCGAGGTCTTGGAGCCCAGGGCATAGGCCGACTCCTGGTCTGCGCCGTATGTAACGAACCCAATCTGGACGGTCACCGTATCGGCGTCGGCGCCTGCATCGGCGCTGGTGGTCACGGCGATGGTCCGGTTGTCTTTGCTGACCACGATCTGCTGGGCATGGAAGGGGATCGCGACCGCAGACAGAAAAAGCGCGGCGACAATGCGAGGTAGTTGACTTGGCATGGCACAAACTCCTTACTGGCTGCCGAATTCGCGCAACTGCGCCAGCAGCCGCACACCAGCACCTGAGTCTATCGCGTCGGCGGCGCGGAGAACACCGCCGGCAAAATCGACCGCACGGCCGGCGATCACCAGGGCCGCCGCCGCATTCAGCAAGACCACGTCTCGCCTCGGCCCGGGCTCACCCTCAAGAATCTTCTCTATCAACGATGCATTGCCCTGCGCGTCACAGCCGGCCAACGCGCTGAGCGGCGCCTGCTTGAGACCTGCATCACCCGCATCCAGGGTGAAGTTGCGGACTGAATGCTCCCGCACCTCGGCCACATCGCTTACGCCATTCAGCGTGAGTTCGTCCAGACCATCTCGTCCGTGGACTACGAATGCATGCCGCACACCCAGCCGGGCCAGGCTCTGGGCCACCAGATCCAGTCCGGCGAAAACCCCCACGACCTGCGCCCTGGCTCCGGCAGGATTGGCCAGCGGGCCGGCAAGATTGAAGATGGTGCGGAAACCGAGAGCCCGGCGGACCGGTTGCACCCGTTTCATGGCCGGATGCAGTGCCGGAGCATAGAGAAACATGAAACCGGTCTGGCGCAGACACTCTACCGCCCTCTCCGGCTCCAGCGCAACCGGGATTCCAAGCGCCTCCAGCACATCTGCCGAACCGCATTTGGATGTAAGGCCGCGGTTGCCATGCTTGGCGACCTTGACGCCTGCGGCTGCTGCGACCAACGCGGCGGCGGTCGAGATATTGAATGTGCCCTGGCCATCGCTGCCGGTGCCGCAGGTGTCCACCAATTGGTCCCGTTCGGCCTCGCTCAAAGGAACCGGACAGCTCATGGCCCGCATTGCCTGGACGAAACCGGATAGCTCTTCGACGGTGGGTCCGCGGGTCGCAATCGCGGTCAAAAGCGAGGCGATCTGGATATCGGTTGCATCGCCCTCGAGAATTTCCCGCACTGCCGAGCATCCCTGCTGTTGCGTAAGGGTGCCATGATCTTCGACCACATGTTTGAGCAGCGCTGCCAGTTGAGACATCCGTTTTTCCATCCTAGAGCATTTGCGTTCGGCCTCTTCTCCCTTCTGCTCAGCCACTACTTTCAATGGAAGCGCCCCCCTCTCCTTTGTCATCCCGACCGGAGCGCAAGCGTAGCGGAGGGATCTGCAGTTCAGCGGACCTCTCGTGGAGATGTTTTCTCGGATCCTCACACAGACTCTAAAGCCCTGAGGGAATTGGTCCCTTTTGCCCTCAACAGCAATCCCCTTTAGTATGGAAGTTCTGTCCAAAGACCAAACGAATGAAAATTCACGAGTATCAGGCAAAAGACATCCTGGAACGGTACGGCGTCCCCGTTCCCAAGGGTGAAGTGGCCAATACGCTGGAAGAAGCGCTGGACGTGGCCAAACGGCTCTTTAGCGGCGGCGCCAAGGGCGTGGTGGTCAAAGCGCAGATCCATGCCGGCGGCCGGGGAAAGGGCGGCGGCGTCAAGGTGGCCAAAACCCTGGCGCAGGCTGAGGAATATTCCAAGCAGATTCTCGGCATGCAGCTGGTGACCCACCAGACAGGACCCCAGGGCCAGAAAGTACAGCGTCTGCTGATCGAAGAAATGTCGCCCATCGCTCGCGAGCTGTACCTGGGTATCGTGCTCGACCGCGCCGCCGCCAAGCTGGTCTTCATGGCCTCCCAGGCCGGCGGCATGGAAATCGAAGAAGTGGCGGCCAAAGATCCCGACGCGATTTTCAAGGCTTACATCGACCCCGCAGTCGGCTTCCAGCCTTACCAGGCCCGTAAACTCGCCTTCGCGCTGGGCCTCAAGCCGGCCCAGATCAACGAGGCGGTCAAGTTCATGACCGGCCTCTACAAGGTATTTCTCGAGACGGATGCTTCCCTGCTCGAGATCAATCCCTTCATCACCACCACCGACGACCGGCTGCTGGCGCTCGATTGCAAGATCAACTTCGACGACAACGCCATGTTCCGCCACAAGGAACTGAAGGAACTTCGCGACACCGCCGAAGAAGATCCGTTGGAAGTGGAAGCCTCGAAGTACGCGCTGAATTACATCAAGCTGGACGGAAACATCGCCTGCATGGTCAACGGCGCCGGCCTGGCGATGGCGACCATGGACATCATCCAGTACGCCGGTGGCTCGCCGGCAAACTTTCTGGACGTGGGCGGCGGCGCCAACCAGCAGCAGATCGAGCACGCCTTCGAAATCCTGCTCTCCGACCAGAACGTGCAAGCCGTTTTCATCAACATTTTCGGCGGCATCCTGCGTGTCGATACCCTGGCGCATGGGGTGGTGGAAGCCGCCAAAAAGACCAACGTGCAGGTTCCCGTCGTCCTTCGCCTGGAAGGCACCAATGTGGAGCAGGGACGAGAGATTCTGAAGAATTCCGGCCTCAACTTCATTATCGGGGAGACCATGCAGGACGCAGCGGCCAAGGTGGTCGCAGGCCGCTAAACAAAAAGCCTCAACAAAGTGAGCTGGAGCAATCTATGTCGGTGTTAGTAGACGAAAATACGCGGCTCATCGTGCAGGGCATTACGGGCAAGGAAGGCACCTTCCATGCCAAGGGCTGCGCCGAATATGGAACCAAGGTAGTGGGCGGAGTGACGCCGGGCAAGGGAGGCACGGTGCACGAAGGCTGGCCGGTTTTCGACACCGTGGCTCAGGCGGTGGAGAAGACAGGGGCTAATGCCACCGTCATCTTCGTGCCCCCGCCGTTTGCCGCCGATGCCATCCTGGAAGCCGAAGATGCGGGCCTGCCGCTCATTATCTGCATCACCGAGGGAATCCCCACCAACGACATGGTCAAGGTGTGGAGCGTGCTGAGCAAGTCCAAATCGAGGCTGATCGGACCCAACTGCCCGGGAGTCATCTCTCCAGGCAAGGCCAAGATCGGCATCATGCCCGGCCGTATCCACAAGCAAGGCAGTGTGGGCATCGTTTCCCGCTCCGGCACCCTCACCTATGAAGCCGTCTATCAGCTCACGCCAGCGAGGGATCGGCCAGTCGACTGCGATCGGCATCGGCGGCGATCCCATTATCGGCACCAACCACGTCGACGCCCTCAAACTGCTCAATGAGGACCCCCAGACGGAGTCCATCATCCTGATTGGCGAAATCGGAGGCACAGCGGAGGAAACTGCTGCCGCCTATGTCAAGGCACATGTCAAGAAGCCGGTCGTCGGATTCATCGCCGGACAGACCGCGCCTCCGGGGCGGCGCATGGGCCACGCCGGCGCGATCATCTCCGGAGGCCAGGGCACTGCGGCCGACAAGATGAAGGCGCTCACCGCCGCCGGTATCCACGTGGTGCAGTCCCCAGCCGCGATCGGCGAAACATTGGCCAAGGTCATTAAGGAAGTCAAATAAGGAAATTCATGCAACGCACGTTTAGCATCATCAAGCCCGACGCAGTCCGCAAAAGCTACTCTGCTGCGATTCTTGCCGAGATCGAAAAGGCGGGCTTCAAACTCGTCGCCATCAAGAAGATGTTTCTCTCCAAGTCGCAGGCCCAGGGCTTCTACGCGGTGCACGCGCAGCGGCCTTTCTTCGATTCGCTGACCACCTTCATGTCTTCTGGCTCCATCATCGCCATGGTGCTGGAGAAGGAAAACGCCATTGCCGACTTGCGCAAGCTGATGGGCGCAACCAATCCCGCCGACGCAGCTGAGGGCACCATCCGCAAGCAGTTCGCTTCCTCCATTGAAGAGAATGCGATCCACGGATCGGACGCCGAGGATACTGCAGCCTTCGAGATCGGCTACTTCTTTGCCGGCTACGAGGTGATTTAGGACCAGGCGTAACGCTGCTAAGCTCTGAATGTGCCTTGACATGAGGCCGCTGGCAGCAACGCAAAGGGCTTGCAGCCACGCTCACACGAGGTCAGGCAATTGGGCGGATCACAACCTAGCACGGTTACCTACACACTTGAGTCCTCGCTTGACAGCGTCAATCGCGTAGAGCAGACCGCAGAAGAAATGGCCAGAAAGGCCGGACTGGAAGAAGAGGAGATCTACCGCGTCGCCATGGCAGTCCGCGAAGCCGCGGTCAATGCCGTGCTCCATGGCAACTCCTACGACCCTGAGAAGCGCATGACCGCTTCCTTTGAGCAGACGGCGGATTCCCTGGTGATCCGCATCGCCGACCAGGGAAAAGGATTGAACCCGGACACGCTGCCCGACCCCCTGGCGCCGGAGAACTTGCTGCGAGGCTCAGGACGGGGTATCTTTCTGATTCGCTCGTTCATGGATGAGGTACACTTTCGACAATTGCAGCCCGGCACTGAACTTACCCTCATCAAACATCTAGGAACCGCCCGTTCCGCTATCTAAGGAGGAGTATTCGTGAGCATGAAACTCAAGACCCGTCAGGTGGACGGGATCACAATTATGGATTGCAGCGGTCGCATCACCCTTGGAGAAGGCAGTGTGCAGCTGCGCGACGCCGTGCGGGATCTCCTCAGCAAAGGCTCCAAGCAGATCCTGCTTAATCTGGGCGACGTGACTTACATCGACAGCTCGGGAATCGGCGAGTTGGTCAGTGCGTTCACCACCGTTCGCAATCAGGGCGGAGACCTCAAGCTCCTCAATCTCACCAAGAAGGTCCACGACCTGCTGCAAATTACCAAGCTCTACACCGTTTTCGACGTCAAGGACGACGAAGCGAGTGCCGTAGCTTCCTTTGCGCGCGCCTAGAACGGCCTTCCTGCAACAAATCCCCGGGGCGCTCCACATCTCGCTCTTTTTCGCGAGATGTGGGATGCCACCTGCTGCTTCTAGAAGCTGACCTTCGGCACGTTCTGAGCGCCGGGGCTCGCCTTGAAGTAGTCGTTGTTCACCTGGAAACCACCCATCCCCGCCCAAATGCTGTTGGGAAACTGCTGGATAAAGGTGTTGTAGTCCTGAATATTCTGGTTGTAGCGCATTCTTGCAACGCTAATGCGGTTTTCCGTGCCGGCCAGCTCATCGGAAAGGCGCTGAAAGTTCGCATTTGACTTCAGGTCAGGGATAATTCTCCGTCAACGCCAGCAGCCGTCCCAGAGCGCCATCGAGCGCACCGTTCGCCTGAATGGTGGCTTTCGGATCGCCATGTGCGTTCAATAGACCGGCTCGGGCATTAGCGATATCGCCGAATACCGTGGTCTCCTGCTTGGCATAGCCCTTCACCGTCTCCACCAGGTTGGGGATCAGATCCGCACGCCGCTGCAGTTGATTATTGACTTCAGCCCAGGAGGAAGTAACTGTCTCCCTCTTTTGCACCATCTGATTTTTTGCGCTTACATAGCTGCCGAAAACCAGCAGCACCGCCAGAAAGATAACCACCAATGCAGCGATTGCTACCCAAAGCCCGCGTCTCATTCCAAAGTTCTCCTTCTCTCGCTTTAGTATAGCCTACCAACTACCCGAAGCACCACCGCCTCCGGAACTTCCCCCGCCAAATCCCCCGAAGCCGCCGCCATCTCCTCCGCCACCGCCCCAGCCGCCCCCTCCTCCGCGTCCGCCCCAGCCGCCTCCTCCGCCGCCACCCATGAACATACCAATCAGGAAGCCGAGCAGGCCGGAACCACCAAAGCGCGCCAGGAAAAAGATCACCGCCAACAGGACAAGGCCCAGCACCACCACTTCACCCAGAGTGAGCGGCCGCGCCTGCGGGGCAGGGGCATAGGTAGGCCGGGGCCCGGTGTTGAGGGTCACTCCAGCGTCGGCCGCGATCACGCCGGCGATCTGGCGGACCGCCAAAGTAATGGCCCCGTCGTAGTCGTTCTGTTGCAGATACGGCACCATCTGCCTGCCGATATCGCCCACCCTGCCATCGGGCAGAATACCCTCGAGGCCGTATCCCACTTCGATGCGGTACTTGCGGTCGCTGATCGCAAATATCAGGAGCAAGCCGCGGTCCGTGCCCTTCTTTCCCACCTTCCATTTGTCTTCGAGCGCGGTGGCGAAGTTCTCAATCGGTTCGCCGTCGAGAGATTTAATCGTGACTACGGCAATCTGCGCGTGGGCCTGGCGGTCCACCTGCGCGCACAGCGCATTCAGAGAAGCCTGGGTTTGCGGGGACAACACCCCCGCAAAATCATTGACGTAATTCGTAGGCGCGGGCAGATCCTGCACTCGCTCCGCCCATAGCACACCGGTACAGGCGAGGAGGAGCACAGAGAGCGCAAGCAGGCATTTACGCATTGCCCCATTGTACTCAGACGCAGTTGTGCCCGCTGCCGGGGGAGGAGACGGGCGAGCGGGCACAAGGTTAAACGGAAAACAATTTACTTGCTGGCCTGTTACTTGCTGGCCCCGGCCGCGGTCACGTTCTGGTCCTTGGCCATCTGTTGGGCCATCTGCAGATGTTGGGCAATGACCTTGCTGCCCTGCGCGGCCGCATCTTTCACCGTCTGGTCTTGTCCGGAAGAGGCTTCCGCCTGGAACTCGCTCAGGTCCTGCTTGTGGTCTTTGACCATGTCCTTGATGTACGCCTGGTCGTATGCGGGTCCGGAGAGCGCCTGAAGCTTGGCCATGGTGTTTCTGTCCTTCTTCGAGACTTGTTCCGGCACAGCCACACCCAGCTGCTGTGCGACCGGCTTCATCTGATCGTTCAGCTTGGTATGGTCGTCGATCATGCGCTGAGCAAATTGCTTCACCTGATCGTTGTTGCTTTTCTGCAGCGTCAGTTGGCCTAACTGAACTTCTGCCATGCTGCCCTGCATCGCTTTGGTGACGAACATCCTGTCCAGGGGTGAGGGCTGTCCCGCTGGCTGCATCCCGTTCATCTGGGGATTCATATTGGGGTCTGTCTGGCCCGGGGTTTGCCCTGCTGGGCCTTCGGAGGGTCGGTTCACTTGCGCCAAGCCCATACTTCCGCATAGCAGAAGCGCGCCGGCCACAGCCACCGCTTTCTTGCCGTAAATTGGGGGATGATTCATGTGCTTTGCTCCTCCAGAACTAAGATGCGAGCGGGCGGCTCCCCGCAGACCGGGTTTTAACCTGTCCACAACGACTTCCGTATATCCTTGATTCATATATGACTTCGCCCATTGTTGTTCAGCCACCGATCGCCCGCCGGCAGGAAACCATAACCACCATCCATGGACACCGTCTGGCCGACGACTACGCGTGGCTTCGCGAAAAGACCAACCCGGAAGTGATTGCATTTCTGGAACAGGAGAATGCCTACACCCGGGCCGTCATGAAGCCCACCGAAGAGCTGCAGGCCAAACTTTACGCCGAGATGATCAGCCACATCAAGGAAACCGATGTCTCGGTGCCGTTTCGCGACGGGGACTATTTCTACTACTCCCGCACGGAGCAGGGTGCGCAGTATCCCATCTACTGCCGCAAGCACGGCTCGCTCGACGCCGAGCGAAGAGATCATGCTCGATATGAACCAGCTGGCGGCCGGCGAGTCGTTCATGGCGCTGGGCGCCCTCACCGTCTCCGACGATGGCAACCTGCTGGCCTATTCGACCGACACCACGGGATTCCGGCAATACACCCTGCACATCAAAGACCTGAGGACGGGTGAAGTGCTGGCCGACCAGGCGCAGCGGGTTGGCTCCGTCGTGTGGACAGCCGACAACCGCACGCTTTTCTACACCGTCGAGGATGAGGATACAAAACGGCAGTTCCAGCTCTTCCGCCACGTCGTGGGCAGACCACAGACCGAGGATGCCCTGGTCTACGAAGAAGCCGATGAACGCTTCAATGTCGGCGCCGGCCGCACCCGCGACGACAAGTACATCGTGCTCGAAAGCGCCAGCCACACCGCCAGCGAAGAACAGTTTCTACCCGCCGGATGATCCGGAAGGACGCTGGACGCTGATCGAACCGCGCAGCGAGAACATCGAGTACTACGCCGACCACCGGGATGGGCTTTGGTACATTCGCGTGAACGACACGGCAAGAACCTTCCGCGTGGTCACCGCTCCGGTTGCCACCCCTGGCCGCGCCCACTGGCGCGAGTTGATCCCCCACCGCGAAGACGTGATGCTGGAAGAGCTGGAGCTCTTTCAATCCTTCGCCGTAATGGTCGAACGCTCGAATGGCCTGCCGCATATGCGGGTGATGTACTTCGACGGGCAGGGTGCGTTTGCCGGACCTTCGCCCCAGATTGCCTTCCCTGAGCCTACCTACAGCGCCCATCCCCACGTCAACCGTGAATTCGTAACCGACACTTTTCGCTATGGCTACCAGTCCCTGGTTTCGCCCACTTCGGTCTATGAATACAACGTAAAGACGAACCAATCGACGCTGTTAAAGGAGCTGGAAATACCAGGCGGATTCGATCGCTCGCTTTACCGCTCTGAGCGCCTGTTCGCCACTGCCCCGGACGGGACGGGCATTCCGGTTTCGCTTGTCTACCGCAAGGACATGAAGGGTGAGGGCACCAATCCTCTCTACATCTATGGCTATGGCTCCTACGGGTATTCGCTTCCCGTAGGCTTCAATTCCAATCGCCTCAGCTTGCTCGACCGGGGGTTTGTACTCGCCTACGCGCACATTCGCGGAGGCGGCGATATGGGCAAACCGTGGCACGACGCCGGGCGGTTGATGCAGAAGATGAACACCTTCACCGATTTCATCGCGGTAACGGAATACTTGATCGCCCACGGCTATGGAGACCCACGGCGGGTGGCCATGGAAGGCGGTAGCGCCGGGGGCCTGCTGATGGGCGCGGTGGCCAACATGCGGCCCGATCTCTACCGCGCCGTGCTTTCCCACGTGCCCTTCGTGGACGTAATGAATACCATGCTCGATGCCACGCTTCCCCTGACCATCGCCGAGTACGAAGAGTGGGGAGATCCTAACCAGGCAGAAGCTTTCGCGTACATGCTGCAGTACTCGCCCTACGACAACCTGGAGCGTAAGGCGTATCCGGCAATGCTGGTGAAAACCTCGCTGCATGACAGCCAGGTGATGTACTGGGAGCCGGCCAAGTATGTAGCCAAGCTGCGAACGCTGAAGTCCGATGACAAGCTGCTGCTGCTCGAGACCAACATGAGCGCGGGCCACGGCGGCGCCTCCGGCCGCTATGACTACCTGAAGGAGATTGCCCTCGACTACGCATTCCTGCTGCAGGAGCTGGGCTAGAAGCAGGGCCTCGGTTTCTTTTTCCTTGCGGGATCTGCAGGGACTTGCAGGACCTGAAGAAACAACGGCCCGCAGCAAAAGCTGCGGGCCTGATTCAGGACGTCCGTCTGGGCTAGCGGTGTTCGTGCTCCCCGCCACCGCCGCTCGGATGGGATTCATTGTGCGGTTGGCCGCCGCCACCCTGATGCGCCGGCGGTTCGCTCACATGAGGCGCCGGTGTGTAATGCGCTTCGTTGTTGGTAGGGGCCTTATAGGCGTTGGCGTTGTACGCCGGGTGGTTATTCGCGTTCGCGTTATACGCCGGCCGGCTGTTGTTGTTGTAAGCCGTGTGACTCAAGTTGGGGGACGTCATGGGGCGGCTTACAGCCGCATTTGGCAGGCCGTCCGCCATTGACAGACGCGAAGTTGGCCCGATTGGTGCTGGCAAAGTGCTCGTGGGACATTTGTTCTGACGTCGGCTGAACATGCTGTTCACGCATGGCCGCCGTCTCCTGGCCGTTGGGTCTGGCGTTAATCCCGTTGGGACCATTGAAGCTGGTACGGTTGATGACGGTCGTATTGTGAATCACCGTATTGTCGATGTACGTATTGTGGATAATCGTCGTGTTTACGTGCATCACAGCGGTGTTATAGGCGAAGTGTCCGCCCTCCCAGCGCCCGCCAAAGAAGCCCACACCGCCATAGCCGAAGCCGTAGTTCACACCACCGTAAAAGCCCACGTGGGGACCCCAGTAACCGCCATGCCACAGATAGACCCCGCCGCCCCAACCCCAGTAGCCGGGAGTCCACAGAAATCCAGGCCGGGGAGCAAGCACCCAGGTTCCCGGAACCCAGAAGTAGCCCGCGTCGCCATAGGCCCAGTACCCGGGGGTCCACAGATAGCCGTCCCCGGGACAGACAGGCTGCGCATACACCGGCAGCACGGGCGGAGCGATGTTAACGGAGACGAAGACGCCGGCAAACGACGACGCCGGCACGATAGACACCAGGAATGCGAGAAATAGAGTTCTGATAGCTCGGATAGCGCGCATTTCATTGCTCCTTGCTCCCCCGCGGTGCGACTGCCCCTGCGAGGTAAGCGTTGCCGGTGGAGTGCCGGCACGATCTGTATTAACGCGGCGCCCAGGATTATGTTGCTGGCAGGTTACCGGGCGGGTAACAACCCAACCGTGCTGAGGTTATCGACGATATGTGTAGGTGGCCATACCACGTTCGCAGCAAGGAGCATGAGGAGCTACGCCGGGGGCAGGGCGCCGGAGGTGCGCAGCCCGCGGGGGCTAAAGAATCTGCGTGAAAGCCCTTCGATATTGGAGGATTGATGTACGGGCTGAAGCACGTACCCTTCACTAGCGGCGGCTGGTGCCGCCCAGCAGCGATCCGAGCACGCCGCGCACAATCTGCCTCCCGACCGTGCTGCCGAGGGTGCGGGCGGCGCTCTTGGCTACCGTCTCCACCAGGCTGTCTCCACGCCGTCCGCCCGACGATCCTGAACCCATAAGGTCTCCATACCAGGGGGTGGATTTCGGCGCAGGTTGTTGAGGAGACATGGGTTGTGCGGCGCGGCTTTTGAGGCGCTCGTAGGCTGATTCGCGGTCCACCATATTCTCGTATACGCCGGCCACCACCGAGTCGCGAATGATCTGCCGCCGTTGCTCAGGGGTAATCGGCCCGATCTGGCTGCGCGGCGGGCAAATCAGGGCGCGTTCTACCATCGCCGGCGCTCCCTTTTCATCCAGAAAAGAGACCAGCCCCTCGCCTACCCCCAGTTCCAGAATCACCTGCTCCACATTGATCTCCGGGTTGGCGCGAAAGGTCTGTGCCGCCGCCTTGACCGCTTTCTGGTCTTTGGGAGTAAAAGCCCGCACCGCGTGCTGAACCCGGTTGCCGAGCTGGCCCAGGATGCCATCCGGGACGTCAATCGGATTCTGGGTGACAAAAAAGACGCCCACGCCCTTCGATCGCACCAAGCGGACCACCTGGTGGACTTTGTCTTCGATCACCTTGGGCAGGTCGGAAAAAAGAAGGTGCGCTTCGTCAAAGAAAAAGACCAGCTTAGGCTTGTCCGCATCGCCCACCTCCGGCAGTTTCTCGAATAGCTCACTTAGCAGCCACAACAGAAAAGTGGCATACAGCTTAGGTGAGTTGATGAGTTTGTCCGCCGCCAGGATGTTGACCACCCCGTGGCCCTGGGCGTCCGTTTGTATCAGGTCGTCAAGGTTGAGCGCCGGCTCACCTAGAAACCTGGCCGCACCCTGCTGCTCCAGGGCGAGCAAGCCGCGCTGCATCGCTCCTACGCTGGCGGCTGAAATGTTGCCGTATTGGGTCTGAAACTGTTTGGCATTTTCCGCTGCGTACTGCAGCATCGCCTGCAGATCTTTGAGATCGAGCAGCAGCAGACCCTGGTCATCGGCGATCTTGAAAACCGCGGTCAAGACGCCGGCCTGAGTTTCATTGAGGTTCAGCAGGCGGCTGAAGAGCAGGGGGCCCATTTCCGAAACCGTGGCTCGAACAGGATGCCCCTCCTCGCCGAAAACGTCCCAGAAGGTTACCGGGCACCCGGCGAAGGAGAAGCCGGTCAAATTGAGCTTTTTGACCCGATCCGCGATCTTGGGATTTTCAACACCAGGCTGGCTGATCCCCGAGAGGTCGCCCTTGACGTCGGCGGCAAAGACCGGGACGCCAATGCGGCTGAAGGCCTCTGCCATTACCTGCAGTGTTACCGTCTTGCCAGTCCCGGTCGCGCCGGCAATCAAACCGTGACGGTTCGACATAGCCGGCAGCAGGTAGAGCGCGTTTTCGCTCTGAGCGATCAGCATCGGTTCGGGCATATTCGAGAATTCTATATGGATAGAGCGCAGGCACGGCGCAAATAGCAAGCGCCCGTGAGCTTTGGCTCACGGGCGCGCTGAAGAGCAGCCCTCCCCCAGAACTGATCCTCGAACATCACAATAACGGCCACTCAGTGGGTTGGCTACGTCACCCTGGTTACACTCAACGGTGACCACGCGGTTGATTACCCTGCAGCCGCCCGTCTGCCTGGAGATTTCTGTGATACATCCTTGTGGTACCCAGAATGGCCCTCCTCCGCTCCCTATACGCGCTCACGATTTTTCTCAGCGCCTTTCTTCTCTTCGTCGTGGAACCGATGGCAGCAAAACAGCTGCTGCCCACGCTGGGCGGGTCGTCTGCGGTATGGACCACCTGCCTGGTCTTTTTCTCCCTGGTGCTCTTGCTCGGCTACCTCTATGCGCACTGGGTCCCGTCGAGATTCCACCCGACGAAACAGGCTGTGCTCCACGTCCTGTTGTTGACCGCGGCGTTGCTAACGTTGGGCATCCACATCAGGCCCAGCCCCACGGCGGTGAGCTATCATCCTGCTCTGACCGTTTTCCGGGTTCTGGCGACGGTGATCGGTTTACCCTATCTTGCACTCTCCGCCACCACTCCCCTGCTTACTGCCTGGTATGCCGGCAGCTTCCAGGGCGGTTCGCCCTATCGGCTGTTTGCTCTCTCAAACTTTGCTTCTCTGCTCGCCCTGGTCAGCTATCCGCTGTGGATTGAGCCGCGCCTGACCATGAACCAGCAGACCGCGTGGTGGAGCGGGGGCTTTCTGCTCTTCGCCGTGCTCTGCGGAGCCATCGCCTGGCAGGGCCGCAGGCGAGTTATTTCCTCCGCGCCCCAGCAAGGCGTCTTGCCCGGGCATCCGGAGGCTTTCTGGTTTTTGCTGGCCCTGGGTGGCGGCATGATGCTGACCGCGGTCACCAGCCATATGAGCCAGAACATTGCCGCCATTCCCTTGTTGTGGCTGCCACCTCTGGCGTTGTACCTGCTGACGTTCATCCTGGCTTTTCAGGGAGCATGGCGTCCGCTGCGCCAGTCGATGCTTCGACTCGTGCTGGTGGCGGTGGTATCCATGGTTTACGTGCTGCGGGATATTCGAACCCAGCTGCCCATTGCCGTAAGCGTGCCGCTCTTTCTGATCGCGCTTTTTGTGACCTGCTTTTTTCTCCACGGCGAGCTCTATGCGCGGCGTCCCGCCACGTCGGGTATGACCCGGTTTTACCTGGTCGCCGCAGCCGGAAGCGCCGCGGGAACTCTGCTGGTGGGGGTGGTCGCACCCCTGGTCCTGCGGGCCAACTACGATCTGGCCTGCACCCTGGTGGTGGTCTCCCTGATCGCCCTGGCGGCGACATGGCATGACGGTTGGAGCTTGCGTATGCTCTGGGTGGCCGGAGCGACCGGCGCGATCGTGGTGTTGAGCACTCAGGTGCGGCAATACGATGACGACGCTGTAGCCCTGGTGCGCAGCTTCTATGGAACCCTGCGGGTCAGGGAATCGCACCTCCCGCCGCAGTCCGATACCGACCGTCAGCTCCTGAACGGGACCATCGAGCACGGCGCGGAGTGGTTTGCTCCCCAGTTTCGAGGGCAGCCCTTGACGTACTACGCCCCTGACTCCGGCCTTGGTATCGCTATGCGGCTGTGCTGTGGGGCAAGCCCAAAACGGGTGGGAGTGATCGGGCTGGGCACAGGCACGGTCGCCGCCTATGGCAATGCCGGCGACGTAATCCGCTTTTACGAGATCAATCCACTGGTGGAGCGGCTGGCAAGGCATTGGTTCACTTTCCTGCACGACAGCGGCGCGCAGACCGACGTGGTGACAGGGGACGCACGGTTGTCGCTAGCCTCCCAGACCCCGCAGCACTTTAATGTAATCGTAGTGGATGCTTTTTCCGGCGACGCGATCCCGGTGCATCTGTTGACCCGGGAGGCTCTGGCGCTCTATCGCCGCCATTTGCAGCCGGACGGAGTGATGGCCTTTCACGTCTCCAACCAGTACATCGACCTGGAACCCGTGGTTGCGGCGATCGCCGCCGATGCCGGACTGCGCGCCGTCTCAGTGCACTCCCATGGTGACGAGCAGAACGGCTTTTATTACGCGGACTGGATTCTGGTGACTGCAAACCAAACCTTCTTGAGTCAGCCGGACATTATCAACAACGCCTTCCCCACCCCCCTGCAAATGGGCGTACGCCTATGGACCGACAACTACAGCAGCGTCTTTCCGCTCCTCAAGTGGCACAGCAGATAGCGGAGGACGGCGGCACAAGGGCATTACCGATCTCTCCGGAGTTCAGCCCCGGAGGGACTTTAAATCTGGGTCAATCGCCGAAGTTGATCCTCAACCCAAACCGGGCCACTCGTGGAGAGGCCAGGGTAAGCGTGGGCGTTTTGCCGGCTTCGATCGTGCGATCAAGCAGATTGTCTCCGGCCGCAAAGACTGACAGGTGGTGGCCAAAATCGTGGGAAGCATAGGCGCCCAGGCGAAAATAGCAGTGCAGCAGATACTGGTTGGCATCGTCATCATACTGGCGTCCGCTGTAGCGTCCCTGCACGCTCAGCAGGCCCAGGCGACGGTGGGTAAAGTTCACCTGGGTGGTCGCCATATTCTGCGCCACCTGCGGAATCCAGTTGCCGACCAGGTTCGGCTGTCGCGCGTTGCTGGTAACGGTGGCATCCGCAAATTGGTAGCCGCCTTCGAGGCTGACCCAACTCGCCGGCCGGGAAGCAAAGTCGACCGATACGCCGCGGCTCTCGATCTGGCCCAGGTTCTCGCGCATCAGCAGCGAGCTGGTCGGGGTGGTGCTCAAGGTGAGGGCCGTGATCGGACGGTTGATCTGCGTCCAGAAGTAGCTCACCCGCACCGTGGAGCCTATCGACGACATATCGCTTTGAATACCCGCCTCCCATCCAGTTGCGCGCTCGGAAAGCAGGTTGGGATTCGGCAGCGTAGTTTGCGAACCGACCTGCCCGGTCCGGTAGAGCTCATTTTCGGTCGGCGCGCGGTAGGCGCGAAAAGCCGAAGCATTGACGGCCAACGCCTTAGTGAGACGACGGGTGATGCCAATCCGGGGATCGAACACAGTCTGGTTGATTTGCGGCAGCGTGAGCGGGGCGGTATTGGTCTTGTACTGCATGGCATCGAAGTTGGAGAAATGATCCACTCTGCCCGAAGCGCTGAGAGTCCACGCCGTGGGAGTAAACAGAACTTCCCCGTACACGCCGGTCTGGCGCTGGTGGGCGCTGGTGTCGAGATAGCCCTTCCCAGCGGGAAACAAGGTTTCGTAGTCGGCAGCACGTACATCATGAATATCGGCTCCGGCCAACAGCAGCAGGTGGGTGCCAATGGGCTGGGCCCAATGTCCCAGGGCGCCTAGCTCGTCTGCCGGGTCTTTCCCGATGCGGGTGAGCGTCTCTGCGGTGCGAGCAGCATTGATGGTGGAGAAGGTCTGCGAGTAGTGCTCGGTGTCCCCATAGAGGCGCACCACCAGGTTGCTCCAATCCGCGCCCCCGGCGTAGCGATAGAGACGGGTACTGTTGATCTGGATCGGGGTGCCGTTGTGGCGATTCTCGTTGAGAATGCTGCCGCGAAGAAAAATCCGTCCCTCATGGCTCAAACCGTGATCGAACTCGGTCAAAGCGTTCTGCGCGTGCACGTTGTACGGCTGATCGATAGGTCCCCGGACGCTGGGAGCGACCAGGACGTAGCCGTCCGTGGCAATAAGCTGCGAGCTCACCAGACCCGACCATTTCCCGAATTTCAAGGCTCCCAGCAGAGAGTTATCCGTAGTGGCTTCGGAGCCGTAACTGGTAGAGAGCTGAAATCGATTCGCGTCGGGGCGGACCGGAACGATGCTGATGACACCGCCGATAGCGCTCGATCCATAAAGATCGGATGCCCCACCGCGCACCAATTCGACGGAATGGATGACCGGCGGGGGAAATTCTTCCCAGTGAACCCATCCACCAAAAGCGTCGAGGATGGGAATCTCATCGAACACCACCAGTGACCGGCTGGCCGCAGTCGATCCCAAACCGCGCAGGGAAACCCCCTCGGTCGTTGGATTGGCGACCAGGGAACTGGTCCGGCGGAAAAGCTCGAAGCCGGGAACCTGGCGCAGCTTGTCGTCCAGAGAAATCCCCGCAGCCTGGCGCAGTTGCTGGGCGTTGAGGATGCGCGTGCTGGCAGGACTGTCTCCCGATGCGAGCGGAGACCGGTACGCCGTAACCGTGACACTTTCCAGCGGATGTTCCAGCAGCACTTGGACCGGAGAAGGACCTTCCAGGTTGACCGAAGTTGGCTCAAAGTGGGGAGCGAGGATCTGCACCCGGCCTGACCCCGCGGGCACCGTGAAGCTGCCGTTGGCAGCCGTGGTGCCCAGCGACTGGCCCGCACTCCCGATAATCTGCGCTCCAGCCACCGGTTGATTCCGGGCATCGACAATGGTGCCGGAGATGGTGGCGGCCTGCTGCGCCCGCCCCGGCTGCGACGGCAAAAATACCAGCAACGCCGCAAGAATCAGGACGCAGGGACGCGAACGGAGATACGCAGCCAAGTTTAGAGGGTTCAATACCGAATCATACGATATTTGCCGTTGTCAAGGCTTGGCTGCGGCTACACCTGCCTCGGCTACGCTATGGTCATCCTTGCCTGAGCCGCCGCTAACCCCGATGGCGCCGACCACCTCTCCTCCACGCTTGATCGGAATGCCCCCGGCGAAGATCATGATCTTGCCGTTGTTCGAAGCGTGGATGCCAAAGAACTGCTGGCCGGACTGCGAGTTCTCACCGAGCGACTTGGTGTCGAGATCGAAGGCGCGCGCGGTAAAGGCCTTTTTCTGGGCGATGTCGATACTGCCGATCCAGCCGCCATCCATGCGTTCGAACGCCACCAGGTTGCCGCCCTGGTCCACCACGGCAATGTTCATCATGACCTTGATCTCGTTGGCCTTTTTAATCGCTGCGGCGATAATCTGGCGCGCTTCTTCCAGTGTGATGCCAAGTGCTTTTCCCATGAAAATTCCCTTCCTCAGAGCATTTCTGCTGTTGCTATATCCTTAACCTTACAATTCTGCTGGGTGAGATTTGTTATGGTTCGCAAACCCCGCCAAGCAGGACCGCCTGGACGCGCTGACCAGGATCTGTCTTGCGCTGCCGGAGACGAGGCGTGAAGACAAGGGGTCTCACTCTGCCTTTCTGGTTGGCAAGCGGACGTTCGCTTATTACCTCAACAATCATCACGGTGACAACCTTATCAGCGTTTGCTGCAAGGTCTTGCCCGGTGAGAACCGTTTCCTCGTCGAATCCAGCCCAGGCCGGTTTTATTTGCCGGCATACATCGGATCAAGAGGGTGGATCGCTCTCCGCATGGATCTTGGGACGTTGGATTGGACCGAGGTCAAAGAATTGATTCATGCCAGCTATATCCAGGTTGCTCCGAAGAAACTGGCTTCGCTGGTAAACCGCTGAAACCTACTTCAGCTCTTCAAAGAGCTTTTCCCCTTCGCCCGGGGCAAGAAAGCGATTGGCCTCGACGCCCATGCTGGCGGGTGTAGAAGTCGTAGTAACGGCCTTCCAGGGCGTAGAGACTGGAATGCGTGCCGCGCTCCAGAATCAGGCCGCCCTCCACCACCAGGATCTGATCGGCCCTGCGGATGGTAGACAGGCGGTGGGCAATCACGAAGGTGGTGCGTCCCTGCATCAGGTAACTGAGCCCGTTCTGAATCATCGCCTCCGATTCGGAGTCGAGCGAAGACGTCGCCTCATCGAGAATAAGAATGCGCGGGTCGGCCAGGATGGCGCGCGCAATCGAGAGGCGCTGCCGCTGCCCGCCCGACAGCTTGACTCCTCGCTCGCCCACAATGGTGTCATAGCCATCAGGAAAGCGCTGCGCGAATTCGTCGACGCGGGCAATGGCGCAGGCGTTGAGAAATTGCTCCTCCGTCGCATGGGGACGGGAGAACACTACATTCTCGCGGATGGTGCCGTCGAAGAGGAAAGATTCCTGCAGGACCACACCCAGCTGGCTGCGATAGCTATTGAGGCGCACGGTAGAAAGGTCGATGCCATCGACCAGCACCTGGCCGGATGTCGGCTTATGAAAGGCGCAAATCAGGCTGATGATGGTGGATTTGCCGGATCCCGAAGAGCCCACCAGCGCAGTGACCGTACCGGGGCGGGCATGAAACGAAATGCCATGCAGGACAGGCTTGTCGGCCTCATAGGCGAAATGCACGTCTTCGAATCGGACATCGCCGTTAATTGGTCCCAGGCTGACGGTGCGGTCGGGCTCGTCGTCTTCTTCTTTTTCGGCAAGGATCTCGCTGGTACGGTCAAGGCCGGCGATGGCCTCGGTTAGTTGCGTGCCAACATTGACCACCTGGAAGACCGGGGCCACCATGAAAGCCAAAAACATGGTGTAGGTGAAGTAGTCGCCCAGGGTGATTTTGTGAGCCATCTCCTGCCGCGCGCCCAGCCACATGACGATGGCGCCGACGATGCCCAGAATCGCGGTCGCGGCCAAAGAAAGCAACGAGGTGGCGGTCAGGGAGCGGACGACGTTCTGATAAAGCCGTTCTACTCCGGTGGCAAAGACACCGGCTTCGCGCTCTTCCGCGTGGTAGCCCTTGACCACGCGCACGCCCGCCCAGCGACTCGGTCAGCCGCCCGGTAACCTCGGCATCGATGTTGCCGCGCTCGCGGAAGATAGGGCGGATCACGGCGAATGCCTTGCGCAGGATGAAGACGAAGGTCAGGACGAAGGCGAAAGCAGATGAGGGTGATGCTGGGGCTGATGCGCATGAGGATGAAGAAGGCGAGGACAGCGGTAAGCAGACCGCCGACAAAGTCGACCAGTCCGGTGCCGATCAGGTTGCGCACCCCTTCCACGTCGGTCATGATGCGCGAGACCAGGACGCCGGTTCGGGTGGCATCGTAGAAGCTGACGGAAAGACGGCCGATATGCTGCTGCACCTGCATGCGCAGGTCCGCGATGAGGCGCTGGGCAGCCTTCGAAAGCAGCTGGGTCAGAGAAAACGAGGTGACTGCCTGAATGGTGGTTGCCACGAGAACCGCGCCGACAATGCAGGGCAGTTTCTCGGCTTGTGTTTGACCAGGACACTGTCTACCAGAAACTTGGTGGATGCGGGCAGAACCAGGCCGCAGACGCGGTTGATGACCATCAGCACAAACCCAAATGCCAAAAGCCATCTGCGCGGCTTGATAAGGGTCCAGATTTCAGGCAGCACCTTGCGCAGGGGCGGCCTTTTTTTCTTTACCTCGTCCCCGGTTGCCCCTGAGCGGGAACGGTTGGTCCGTTCGGCGCGAATAGACATCCCTGCTCCGGCGCTGGATCGCAGACTCACCGTTGTAGAGGCCCCCTAGACTCTGCGTGCGACGCGCGGCAATGAACGAGCGCACACAGAGTAGTACATAGATGAGCATGAGGGCCGACATCGCTGCTTTTTCTTCAATGGCAGCAGGATAGGGGAAAAGCTTGCCCTTGAAGAGTTGCACCACCTGGACCAGGGCGGGAGCGGTGGCGAGGAAGCCCAGCAGGCCAACCGTTACCGCAATGTGCATGAACAACATGCGGCGCTTCGTCACCGGGGTTTCGGCCATGCTGCCGAAGGTAACCAGCAGAATTCCGAAAGCGACTGGAATGAGCGAGGTAGGAAATTTGCTGCCGGTGAGAACATAGCTTGCCCCACCGAGAATAATGAGCAGAACACCGAAAAGAACCGTGACTTTCGCCATTAGGGGCGGACGCCTCCGCATCCAGAATAGGGAACGTCAAATCTCATAGCACCGCCAGAGCTCTGCAAGATCAAAAACGAACCCTTCCACCGGGCCGACCCCGCGGAGTTCGGTACCCGAAACGACATGGGGTCCGCGGCCGGATTCGTAGACGTAGACCTTCCGCTTGTAAGGGTCAATGAGCCAAGCTAGTGTCGCGCCGTTCGCAATCCAACGCTCCATCTTGCGCTTTGTCTTTGGTACGGCGTCCGACTTCGAGAGCAACTCAACGACGAAGTCAGGGCAGAGGCGCGGAAAGCCGGTGAGATCATCCTTCTTAAGGCCTTTTAGCTTCTGTGGCAAAACATATGCGGCATCTGGATTGAGAACCGAACTGTCGGGGAGGAAGAATGTACCGTTGGAATCGAAACCCTTCCCCGCCGATGCGTCTTCCACCAGGAGCGGAGCTGGGCAGTGATTTCTGCATTTCCTTCGCTGGTAAATCCTCCGGCAGGAGGGTTCATCAGAATTTCCCCTTCTCTGGTCCGCTCGTAACGAAACCACTCACTGGCGAGCGCGAGGGCTTCGAACTCGGCATCGGTCAGAGGAGGATTGATGACCAGGCTCCGAGGCGTTTCTGCGTCGATGAGAAGAAGATCGGGCACCCCTCAATTTTACCTTAGACCTCCGTCTTGCCTTCCACCGTCAGAAGCTCGTCCAGCATCTCCTGGACAACGATCTCCTGGACAATCTTCTCCGGCGGACCGGGCGCGAAGCATCGAGCAGGATGAAACGAATGTTAACTGGCGGAGTCTAGGCTGAATAGCGAACGTCAAATCTCATAGCGGCGCCACAGCTCTTCAAGGTCAAGAACGAAGCCTTCCACCGGCCCGACCCCGCCGACGGACTTTCCCGAAACAACACGGGCTTCGCAGCTGGGTTCGTAGACGTAGACTCTCCGCTTGTAAGGATCAATCAGCCAGCCGAGTGTTGCGCCGTTCTCAATCCAACGCTCCATCTTGTGCTTTGCCTTTGGTACGCTGTCCGACTTCGAGAGCAACTCAACGACGAAGTCGGGGCAGAGGCGTGGGAAGCCGGTGAGATCATCTTCGGTTAACCCCTTCAGCCTGTGCGGCAGGACATAGGCCGCATCTGGACTCAGCACCGAACCGTCGGGGAGGAAGAATGCACCGCTGGAATCGAACAGCCATCCCCGGCGGTGAGTCTTCAACCAGGCGCGGAGCTGCCCGACAATTTCAGCGTTTCCACCGCTGGTAAATCCCCCCGCAGGTGGGTGCATCAGAATCTCTCCTTCTCTGGTGCGCTCGTAACGAAACCACTCACTGGCGAGCGCGAGGGCTTCGAACTCGGCATCAGTCAGAGGAGGATTGATGACCAGGCTCCGAGGCGTTTCTGCGTCGATGAGAAGAAGATCGGGCACCCCTCAATTTTACCTTAGACCTCGGTCTTGCCCTCCACCGTCAGAAGCTCATCCAGGATCTCCTGGACAATCTTCTCCGGCGGGCCTTCAGCACAAACACGCATGATATCGGGTGTAACTTCGAGGGTGTCGAGCTGGCTCTGCAGGAGTGCCGGGTTCATGTAGTGGTTCCTGCGCCCCTTGAGACGCTCTTCAAGTACCGGGCGCGAAGCTTCGAGCAGGATGAAACGAAGGTTAACGGGCGGAATCTGTGGGGTGAGTTCCTCCCGGTAAATCCCCTTTAATGCGGAGCAGCCCAGGATGCCGCTGATTCCCGCTTCATACCAACCCAGCAGCAACTGGTGCAGAGTGGCAAGCCAGGGCCGGCGATCTTCATCGGTCAGCGGGATGCCGGCATGCATCTTTGCCTTGTTGGCTTCAGAGTGGAAGTCGTCGGCATCGGCAAACCGCCAGCCCGTTTCCGCAGCCAGTAGTTTGCCGATCGTGGTCTTGCCAGACCCGGTTACCCCCATGAGCACGAGAATCATAGCTTCCTTTTAAACCAGCCCGTGAGCCGGCGCAAGGCTATTGGGCAATAGCCTGCTGAATGTCGTCTACGGCGGAGGAGGGGGTCCAGTCGTTGCTGGGATACCAGCGAAAGATCTTACCGCTGGGCGAGATGATGGCGGTGGACAGAGTGTGGGTGAGGGTGTTGTTGCTGCCCGGGCTCACGCCCACGTCAAAAAACTGATCTACCGCGTCCACCTCTGATGCGGCCGGCGCAGCGAAGTCCCAGTGGGAAAACGCCGCCCCGCCATGCTCACCGGTATACATGTTGCCGTAGCTGCGCAGCACCTTCGGCGTATCGTGCGCCGGATCGAAGCTGACGCTCAGCAGGTGAGTCTTGTTGTAGAGCAGAGGGTTGGCGGCCAGCAGGTGCTGAACTGTGGCGAAGTTTTGGCTCATGCGAATGCAGTAATCCGGCAGCGGGCAGCGGGTATAGATGAAGGTGACCAGCAATACTTTGCCGCGAAACTGGTCGATATCGATGGTCTTCCCGTCTTGATTGAGAAACTTGAAATTAGGCACTGCCTCCCCGGCTGCGGGTACGTTGTAGAGCTTATCCGGCTTGTAGTCCGGCTTGGCCTGCTCGGTCACATCGATCTGATCCAGCACGCTGGCAGAGGTTGTGATTCGCAGCCTGGCGGTAACGTGGTCTCCCGGGTGGAGCTCGCTGGCAATGCCAGGCTGGGCCAGCTTATAGGGCATGGTCATGGCGCCCATAAGGCCGGGGATGGCCTCTGTATCGATCATGACCTCTCCTCGGGCCGCATCTGAAGAAACCACGATTCCCTTGAGCTGGTACGTGGCCCCTTCCGCGGGGATTTCCGCGGGCCGTTCATCCCCCGCGGTGTCTCCGCTCCTACACCCTTGTAGAGCAGTTAGTCCGCAGAGAAACAAAACCATGGAATAGCGAACAAATTGCTGCATGTTTCCTCTCCTCATATCCATCCTGGAGCCTGCTGCAGGCTTCGGGATCAGGAACGCTACCTCCCCTCACTCCCTCTGCAGTTCAGTCCCGCGAGGGACGGCTGAAACGTGCATTCGGATCAAAAATGAAATCGATAACGCACCTCTCCGTAAATCTCACGCGGATCGTTATAGTGAAAGCCTCCGAAAGTGAGGCTATTGTCCAGCAGCCGGCGTGTGTTGGCAATGTTCTGCGCATCGACGGAAACGGACCAATTCTCACCGATCGTCTTTCCCACCGCCAGGTCGGCGGATACGTGCCCCGGCAGATAGGCGCCGCTATAAGGAGATGGCGGGTCTGTATAACCGTTGGAAAAACCGGAACCGTAGTAAATGTTGAACGAAGCGTAAGCGTGATACGGGAGACTGCCGTTCATGCCTACGTTCAGCGTGTTCCGCTGGTCGTGGTCCAGCGCCGAATATCCCGGCGCCACCGCACAGGCCGGCGAATCGGGCGGATAACAAACCAAGCCTCCCGTAATCGGGCCCCTCTGCTGCGCCAGCTGATTGGAATACGCCAGATGAAACTGGCCGTAGCGCCACAGGCGAGGTGAATGCAGCGTAACCTCCCAGCCTTGAATCAGCGCTCCCTGCACGGTTACGGGAATAAAAATGCTCGACTCACCAACATTGCTGTGATCGAGAAAACTGTTGGCGCGAGTTTCAAACGTATCGGCGTCCAGCAGCCATCCCCGCCACGGAATCTGCACCCCGAATTGATGCTCCTCATCGCGCTCACCGCGCAGCGGGACAAAGCTGGTGTTGTTGCCGTTTGCGTATTGCAGTACCGGGCCGGAGATGCTGGTGAGTGGCGGCGGTTGGTAGAAATGGCCATAAAATCCGCGCAGTACCCAGTTGAGCTTGGGTATAAGTACGGAGGCGCCGATGCGTGGATACACAGCGTTCTCAACCACGCCTGCTTCCACGTGCGACTGGCGCAGGCCACCCATGAGCGTGATCCAGGTGGCGGGTTTATAGCTATCCTCGACAAAAACCTCTTCTACTCCGGCCGTGATTTCTTGTGGCTGCGAAAAATTCGGATTGCTGCCGTCGTTGAAAACCACACCAAAAACATCATGTTCATGTTGGCCATAGCCATAAATACCACCGCTGAGTGAATTCTTCGCGATCACCGTCGAAAGCGAGGTCTGCACTCCGGCGTAGTTTCCAGTCTGGTCGGAGGTGGTGGCGGTGGGCAAATCCTCAAGGCTGGGATGATATTTCGCGCTGTTGTAATGGTAGAAAGGCGAAAGCTGAAGCAAGGTAGCAGAGCTGAAGTTGTGCACCCAGGTAAAAGCGGCGTAGCTGTCTGTCTCATGCTCCCCGTCCCGAAGGCCACTCGAATCGTAGAGCTGATTTTGCCACGAATCGACGTTGGGATCGTACGGGATCTGGTAGTAGTCGGCGCGTAACTGAGTCACCAGGCGCATCTGATTGGCAGGGTCGTGGTTAAAAAGCAAGGAAGCAAAACCGCCGTACCCGTTGCTGGCATCGTGAACCGGTTGTTCGATGGGCGGTTGCAGACCATATTGACTGCGATTGCCATTGAGGCTGGTGTACCAGGCGAATTTCTGCGAATGGTTCCCCAGGCTTAGCTGGTCGTTGGTCTGGTAGAAATTGCCCAGTGTAACCACCAGCTCGCCCTGGCGATCGCGCTCAAAGCCACTGCGCGGAACCACGTCAAAGACTCCATAGGTACGATCGCCCATGTCGGCTCGATAGCTCCCGCGGGCCACTTCAACATAATCGACATCCTTGGGATCGATCTGGGGAGCGATATTGCTGGCGATGTTGGTATTGGGAATCGCGACCCCGTCGATCAGCCAGCTCAACTGGTGGCCGCCACGCATGTGCAGCATATCGTGGGTCATGTATGCTCCCGGCACGTAGTCGGTAATCATCGCCAGGCTGTTGGTGCGATCGGCTCCGGGAGTGCGGGCGATATCTTCGCGGCCGATCAGCGTGGTAGGTGTAACGCTTTCTACATTGACTGCAGAGGCGTCGCTGGTGACCACAACGGACTGTTGGACCGAGGCAACCTGCAGCTCGAAGTGCAACACGGGCGTGGTGCCGGAAGCGATCGTGATGCTCTGCGTGGTGGTGTTGAAACCGGTCTGAGCGACAGTCACCACGTACACGCCAGGGGGCACCGCGGGCGGGCTGAACTCCCCACTGGTGTTCGTCATTTCGGTTAATGCAAAATCAGAGTGGGCTGCGCGCAGAGTGACAGTCGCACCCGCAACGGGCCGATGTTGTGGATCGTGCACCACTCCGCGAACAGTGGTTAACTCCGCCGCCGGCGCCATGGGCAAGGAGACGACAACGAGTGCAGCAAGGAGCATCCAGCTTCGATGGCAGGAAGACATCTCTTTCTCCGTGGTCGAGCGAACAAGACAAACACCTGGACTCCGAAAGACAAACGGGGGACTCGGTCGATAACGGCCCGAGCGGTGGAGAGCGTTGTCTGGATTCTTAAGCGAAGAAAGATGGCGGGCCGCGGGGAATGGACCCGCGGGGAACGCTTTTTGTGACCTGGTCCGCAGTAGATTGCCGGCCTATGTGAGTGACGACAATTCCAAAGCGTATGTGGGAGGTTAAATCTCCAGCGATCGAACCGGTGGTGATGGCACGAAGGCCCTGGCGGTAAGGACAAGCCGGCTGGCGCAGCGCGGGACCGGCATCAGAGGATGCGCCGGCTTCAGCGCCCATAATGCAGGCATGAGCGCCGCGCGCGCGGCAGCAGATAGGCACCAACTGCTGCGGTGCGGCAAGCGCAATCGCTGTCGCCGAAGGCAACAATGCCCCAAAGACCCACAGCAACATGAGCGCTGCAATCCGCCGCATGCTGTGAGTGTACACGCGGCGGCGCCCCCACGCAGCAACACCGCTTTGCGGTATAAAACAGGGATGCAACTCCCCCCGGCAATCGCCGCAGCAATCGAAGTTGGCGGCACGGTGATTGCCTCCAGCGCACGCGCCGCGCGCGCCTTGCGCCGGCTGCATGGCGAAGCCCAACGCAACCGGGGACTCGAGGCCTGGCGAGCCCCGGACATTCTGGACTGGGATAGCTGGCTGAGCCGCTTGTGGCAGAAGCGGCTGCGCTCGGGCGGCGAGACCCGCCTCTTGCTCACCACGCTGCAGGAACAACAAGTCTGGGTCCGGCTGGTGAAGCCCGCCATCGAGGGTCGCCGGCTCATCTCTGTGCTGGGCGTAGCCGAGCTCGCCCAGCAAGCCTACGCCTTGCTCTGCGCCTATCGTGCACTCGAGTTCCTGCGCGGAGAAAGGGTGGGTGGCCCGGATGTCGAAAACTTTCGCGAATGGGCGCGAGGCTTCACGCACACCTGCAGCAAAGAAGAGTGGCTGAGCCGAAGCGAGTTGCCGTTGGTACTACACGAAGCAGTGCTGGCAGGCCAGATCGAGGCAACCAATCAGCTGGTGCTGACGGGTTTTGATCGCCTCACGCCCGCACAACAACATTTGATCGACGCCTTTGCGGAACAAGGTCATTCTGTAAAGATCGCTGCGCCCTCCGAAATCTCATTGGCAGCTCCGCCTTTGCTCGTCGAAGCGTTAGGTAAGCGCGATGAGATCGCTACCTGTGCCCTATGGGTACGACAGCAGCTTGCGGCGGCGGCAGCCGAGGACCGCGCCCCCGGCATCGCGGTCGTGGTGCCCATCGTCTCCAGTGTGCGCTCGGAGATCGAGAGGATCTTTCGCCAGATACTCAATCCCGAGGCGGTGACGATTGGGGCACACGACTTGCCCCTGAAGTTCGAATTCTCCCTTGGCATCCCTCTTACCAACGTCCCCGTGGCGCGTGCCGCGCTGTTGTTCTTGCGTTGGATGAATGCCGCGCTGCTGCACGACCAGCTGAGCTGGCTGATGCTCTCCGGTTTCGTTTGCCGGCACCACGACGAACTGTTGCCTATCGCCGAGTTCGATGCCCGGCTGCGGCGGCAGCCCATGAGACTTCCGGAACAGGATATGGATACCTTCCTGAAATTTCTAAGCGAAGGCTGGCAGGAAGCAAAGCCGCTGGACACGCTCCGGCACAGGCTGCGGGCAGCTCGGCACTTGCTTCCCCAGGGCGGCTGGTTGAGTTTTGCGGACTGGGTCGATCTGGCTGGACAAATTTTGGACGCGGCCGGTTGGCCCGGGACCCATCTGCTCCACAGCGAAGATTTTCAAGTACAAGCCAGATGGTCGCAATTGCTCGACGCCATCGCCGCTCTTGCCTTCGACGGACGCAAGGTCAGCTATGCCGAATTTATCGAGGTGCTCGAGCAGCAGGCCGGCAAGACCATCTTCGCGCCCGAGTCGCAGGACGCGCCGGTACAAATCCTCGGACCGCTGGAGGCAGCTGGACTTACCTTCGACGCTGTCTGGTTTCTTGGCGCCGACGACATCAGCTGGCCGGCGACAGCAAACCCGCATCCTTTTCTTAGTCGATCGCTGCAGCGCAAGCATCGCATGCCGCACGCGGATAGCACCGTTGACTGGGAGCTCGCGCAGCAAGTGACCTACCGGCTGGAACAGAGCGCGGCCAGGTGCGTCTTCAGTTATCCGTTGCAGAATGCCGAGGGCGCGTGCCGGCCATCGCCAGTGGTGAACTCAGGACGTCAAAAAATCAGCGCCAACGATATACGCCTATCGATAGGCGCCGAGGAGGACCTCGATGCCGAGCACGATTTCCCTGCCTTACACAAAGACGATGAGCAAGCGAAGATCCTCCCCTGGCCGGTAGAGCAGGATGCCGGGGGCTCTGAGATACTCCGCCGGCAGGCCGCATGTCCTTTTCAATCCTTCGCCACCAGGCGGCTGGCCGCCAAGCCTATGGACGAAACAGACTGGGGACTGGAAGCTCGCGAACGAGGCTCCGTGGTGCACAGAATCCTGGAAACAATCTGGGTCGATCTCAAGAGTCGCGACGGCCTCAGGCACGCCCAGAACGATGCTCGCCTGCACCCAATCGTGGAGCAGCATGTAGTGGCCGCGCTGCAGAGATATAGGGTACGTGAACTCAAGCGAAGCTGGAGTCAGGCCTATCTCGATGCGGAGCAGGAACGCATCGTCTCCCTCATCGAGGAGTGGCTGGCTTTCGAAGCAACACGGGCGGAATTCACCGTCGAGGCCGGTGAAAAAGATCTCAACGCCGCCGTGGGAGATCTAAAGTTGAAATTGCGCGTGGATCGTATCGACGTCATCGACGGTGGACGCGTCATTCTCGATTACAAAACGGGTATCTTGAACTCGAAAGCCTGGGATGGTCCTCGGCCCGACGACCCGCAACTGCCCATCTATGCCGCTTACGGCCGGGTGGAAGATCTAAAAGGAGTTTTGTTCGCCCAGGTCCGAGCCGACGAGGTCAAGTTATTTGGCCGCGTGGAGAATGGCGACGCCGTCATGCCTGGCGATACCAAGCTGACCAAACCACCCTATAGCGCGGAGATGCTGCAGCAGTGGCGCCAGGTTTTGCTTGAGCTCGGCAGCCAGTTCCTTGCCGGCGAAGCCCAGGTCGACCCCCGGCAATATCCCAAAACCTGCGAGTTTTGCCCGTTGCCCGGGCTGTGCCGGATCGCAGAAAGCGACCACGCCAACACCGGTGACGACGCGGATGAAAGTGACGGAGTCGATTGATTGAGCCCGTGACCCTGCCTGTCGACGAAATAGCGCGCGCGCAGACGCTTGATACCAGCCAATCCTTTCTCGTTCAGGCGCCGGCCGGTTCAGGCAAAACGGAGTTGCTCACTCGCCGTCTGCTAAAGCTATTAGCCGAAGTCGACGAGCCGGAAGAAATTCTGGCCATCACCTTCACCCTCGCAGCCACCGCGGAGATGCGAGCGCGTGTGCTCAAGGCACTGCATGATGCCCAGGACCTGGCTAAAGACCCTGCCGCGACTGGTAATAACTCCGAGGTGGCCAGACTGGCCCGAGATGCGCTCGACAACGACGCGAACCGCGGATGGAATCTGTTGCAGCAGCCTCAACGGCTGAATATCCGGACCATCGATGCTGTATGCCTGACCATCGCGCACCAGACTCCATTGCTCTCACGTTTGGGTGGCTCCCTCAGCCCCACCGACAAACCGCAGCCTCTTTACGCGCTGGCGGCACGACGCACACTGGCCCGCCTCGGGGATGACCCGGACCTGTCGAGCGCCCTGCGCGCCTTGCTCCAGTTGCGCGCAACCAGCCTGTCCGATTGCCAGAAACTGATTGCCGACATGCTGAACAAGCGAGACCAATGGGCCCGCGCATTGCCTCCGGGCCAGGCGAAGGTCGATTGGCCGCTGGTTCGCGCCGCCCTCGAAGCGCCCCTGCGGCGGCAACAGGAACAGGCCCTGCAAAAAGCACAGTCATTGTTCGATCAGCATCCAGGGCTCACCCGGGAACTTGTGGCCCTGATAAGCCATGCCTGCGGCAATCTCGACCCCGATGCAGAACTACAGACGCTGAAGCATGTCACCCACGTTCGCCATCTGACCGCTCGCGGGCATTGGATCTGCTTATCCAATTTTCTGTTGAGGAAAGATGGCAAATGGCGTAAGAACGTCAACCGGGATATGGGATTTGTTTCCGGGAAAGACGGCAAAGCAGCCAAAGCGCGCTATACCTCGCTCATTGATGCGCTTGAAGCGACGCCTCAGCTTCTTGAAATGCTCCGCGAGTTGCGCGACCTTCCGCCCCTGGGCTACAGCGAAGAGGAGTCGGAGTTGCTGCAGCACCTGCTGGTCATCCTCCGCTACGCCATGGCCGAACTCCGGCTGGTCTTCGCCGAGCGCAGTGTCGTGGACTTTGTCGAGTTGGGTCTGGCCGCGCGGGAGGTGTTGTCCGACGACGCTGGCCAGCCCAGCGAAGCGGCGGCCGATATCGCCGCGCGATGGCGCCATTTGCTGGTGGACGAGTTTCAGGATACCTCGCGCAGCCAGTATGAGCTGCTCACCCTGCTGGTGGGGGGATGGGAATCGGCCGGCCAGGGTACCTGTTTTCTGGTCGGTGATCCGATGCAATCGATCTATATGTTTCGCCAGGCCGAGGTTGAGCTCTTTGAACGAACCCTGCGTCACGGCTTAGGCGAGGGCTCGGCTGCACTGCCATTGACACCGTTGCAGTTGCAGACTAATTTCCGCTCCCATGGCGGGCTTGTCGACCGGCTGAACCAGATTTTCGAGCAAGTCTTCGCCCTCGGTCCGGGCGAAGACAATCTCGACTACCATGTTGCGTTTGCCCCCTCCACCGCCAGCCGCCCGCCAAAAAGTGGTAGGCCGGGCGTGCATGTCTGGCCTTTGTTCCGAAGTTCCAAAGCCGGCCCGGAGGAAAAGCAAACAGTAGCGGATGCGGAAGCCAGGAGAGTTGTCACCATCATCCAGGAACACTGGCCCAGGGTGGAACAAAAGCAGAAACAGAATCAGGAGTTCCGCATCGCGGTGTTGGTTCGCGCCAGATCTCACCTGGCGCTGATCGCACGGAAACTCCGGGAGCAGGATATTCCCTTCCGCGCAGTGGAGATCGAGCAGCTGGGCGAACGCCAGGAAGTGCAGGATCTTACCGCGCTCACGCGTGCGTTGTTGCATCCCATGGATCGCATTGCATGGCTCACCGTCCTTCGTGCGCCATGGTGCGGGCTCACTCTCAGAGACCTGCATACACTTTGCGGCGGCGACGGCAAGGAGTATGCCGCGCGACCGGTCCTTACCTTGCTGCGCGACCGGGCTTCGTTGCTGAGTGAAGACGGAACGCGAAGATCTGCGCGCGTGCTTGCGGTGCTGGAGGAGGCGCTGCGCGGCAAACACCGCCAGGTCTGGTTGGCCCGATGGGTCGAACGTACCTGGGCCACTCTGGGCGGCCATGCGTGTGTCGACCGCACCGGCTATGCCAATGTGCGCGCCTTTTTTGCCATGCTCGAGGAGTTGGGTCCGGACGCCGGCGGGCTGGGTGAGAGGATTGCCGAGCTTTGCGCCCAGCCAGATCCGCGTGCCGACGAACGCTGCGGAGTGCAGTTGATGACCATCCACAAAGCGAAAGGGTTGGGTTTTGACATCGTGATTGTGCCCGGCCTGGAGCGCGCGACCCAGATCGACGCGCAACCGCTTCTCCACTGGATCGAGCAAACCCGCCTGGTGGGCGCCTCGGAGCAAGGGGAGCGCGAGTTCGTCGTCGCTCCCATCGGCCGCAATGGCCAGCCTGGCGGTATCTATAAATGGATTGCTAAACAGCATGCGCAGCGGGAAGACGATGAGGCCAAGCGCCTGCTGTATGTAGCGGCGACCCGCGCCAGCAAGGAGCTGCACCTGTTGGGGACCGCAATGGTCAAGGCGCCGAAAAACGGCGTGCAGGATCTAAGCTCTGGAGACAAGCACAGCCTGCTGGGAATTGCCTGGGAGGCTCTCAAGAGCGACTTTCAGAGAGTCCATGAAGAACTCCAGTCTGCGCAGGCCGAGGCGCCGCAGCAGGCGGAGTTTGATTTTGCGCCCCCTGGCAAAACCATCCGATTGCGCCGTCTGTCGGCGGACTGGAAGTCGCCACAAAGCAGAAGCGTGTCCAACATCCAGGAAGAAAATCCGGAGATGATTGGCCGGCCCCGAGGCTCGCTGGCGACGCGCGCCTTTGGCACCGCGGTGCACGCACTGCTGGAAGATCTGGTACGCATTCCCGGCATCGACGTGGGGCCCGTTCCGCAAGCCCTGCTGGCAGAGGTGGGTGGCTGGCGCACGCGCGCCCTGGCGATGCTGCGTTCGGCCGGCCTGCCGCGGGCAGAGGCTGAGCCGCAATCGGCAGAGGTGGTGCGAGCTTTGCAGGCTGTATTGCATGACCCAATCGGACGGTGGATTCTAGGCGTGCGAGCAGGCGCACAGACCGAGACTTCCTGGTCCGGATGGGCGGAGTCGGAAGGCGGCGAAGTGGTGCGGACTCTACGCGGTGACCGCATCTTTCGAGCTGGAGCAACCCCTTGTTCCAAAGAAGAAACTCACCTGTGGATCGTGGACTATAAGACCGCGCGACACGGCGCTTCTGGGGTGGATGCTTTTCTGGAAAGCGAGAAGGCGAAGTATTTGCCGCAGCTGGAAGCGTATGCCAGTGTGATGCGCAAGGTTCATGGGGAGAGTCGGGCTATTCGGCTGGCGTTATATTATCCGCTGCTGAGCAGGCTGCTGTGGTGGTAGGCGGACCGTAGGTCGGGCGTCACCGGAACGCAGTCCTGGGCTGAAGATCAACAACATTAGCGTTGTGTCACGGCACAAATGGATGGGTGAATCCTCCCACACGGCTCTCAGCCCGTGCATTGCCAGCGCTAAAGCGCAAGATCCGAGTCGAGGCTCTTTCCCAGGCGGGGAATGGTCTGCTGGCCAGGTGTCACGCGTCTTAGTCCTCAGCCGCGCCGTCTGAGCCCCGAGCTGGCCGCAACCGTCTTAATCCTCGGCCGTCCACCCTTCGCCCCATTTTTCTGCGCCGCCCGTCGTTTGGCCTCCGTCTTGGCACTGCCGCCCCGCTTGCCCAGCTCCGCCATCCAGCGACGGTTTCCATACACCCCTTCAATAAGGGCCGGGACGTAGATGTCAACATCAATCTCAGGGAAGCTTATATCTGAGCCGCGCCCGTGCAGTTCATAATTTTTGAGTTGACGATGCGTCGCCTTCTCCAGGCCCTGCACGTCTTCCACCGGGATCATAAGTCTACGACCGTTGGTCAGCAAGACAATGAGCAGCTTGTGGCTCGGGACATACTGCACCGTCTTGGCAAGCGGCTCACTGTCGAGCAGTTTTGCCCTCTCTATCGCCGCATCAATCTCAGCATCGGTCGTGATCATACGCACTGCCTTAGTCATGTTTATTTCTCCCAGAGAGCTACCAGCTCATCAAAATGTTTGGTGGCCACCACCAGTACGTGTTTAACATCCGACCTGCTCGCATCGAGCGGCCTCACAGCGTCCTTCCGGTTGGCTAGCGAGACGGTTCGGTCGAGGCGAAGTTCAACGACAACCACTACCTCTGCGTAGGACCCATGTACGTGCCTTGGCTCATGATCATCTGAGAATGCCGCGAACCTTACACCCTCGTACCGGATCGAGCCCATTACACATAGATACTAACCGAAACAGGTTGGGTTTAAAAGGAGAGCGCTGAAGCGCTCCTTCCCCGCATAAATGCGGCTCCCCTTGGTTCGCTGTAGGGAGGGCAAAAGCAAGCTCAGTCTAGTAGTAGAGGTACTTGCGCCATTTATGGTCGGAGTGGCCGATCATGCGCATGATGTGCCGGCTGGTGTGCAGCGAGAAGGGGCGAGGCTCGCGCAACAGCTTGATGTCACTGATCTCGCTAAGCAGATGATTGCCCTTTCTGCGATTGCAGGAGTGGCAGCAGGCAACCAGATTTTCCCAGGTGGAAAGGCCGCCGCGTGAACGAGGGATCACATGGTCGAGCGTGAGTTCGCCGGCAGGCAACACGATCCCGCAGTATTGGCAGCTATTGCGGTCGCGGAGCAGGATGTTCTTGCGCGAGAGGGCACGCGTCTGGTGTGGAATTCGGCGATATTCGAGCAGGCGAATCACCGAAGGCATGGGAATACACAGCAGAGCGGCATGCAAAATCGCGCCCTGCTCCTCCTCGGTCTTGGCCACACCCTTGAGCACCAGGATCAACGCCCGGCGAGCGCCACATATATTGATCGGTTCATAGGACGCGTTCAACACCAACACCGGCTTTTGCATGGTGTAGGCAGAAGAAACCCGTTGCCCCGGCCACCCTTCATGCGGCTCAGTGGGTTCATGAGGCAGCGCACGGCCCTGCGCAGCTGCTTTCGGTTTGCGTGCATGGATCATGGCTTTTCCCAAAGACATCTTGATCCTCCGTTACCGTCTCAATTCACTGCGCTTTCGCAAAAAACCGATGTTCCACAGAAAGCGACGCCCTCACGCTGCGCGCGGGCAACGGTCGCCACCCGGACCGACCGGGCGCCGGCATTCCTGAGCACCCGGCTGCAGGCGCGGGCCGTGGCTCCCGTGGTGTAAATGTCATCAATCAGCAACACCTCCCGCCCCGCCAGGCGGCCGGGTCGGGCGCAAAAAAAGCGCCACGCAGATTCTGCCGGCGCTGGTGGGTGGTCAGGCCTGCCTGACTCACCGTAACTCTCACGCGTTTGAGCAAACTGGTATCCAGGCGCAGCTCCCATTGGGGATGGCGGCGGCGCATCTCCGCCATGGCTGCGCGGGCCAGGAGCTCGGCATGGTTGAAGCCACGCTGGCGCTGCTTGACGGGGTGCATAGGTACCGGGATCACCAGCATCGGGCGTATGCCGCAAACAGCTTCCAGGCTGTCCGCCAGGAGCATACCTAACCGTCTGGCTATCGGCTGCATGCCCTCGTACTTGAGCAGGTGAACCAGCGAGCGAAGCTGGCCGTGGTAGCCGCCATAGGCAACAGCCTTGACGAAAGCAGGAGGGGCTAGGCGGCAGGGCTGGCAGAGGGGCTGGGAATCAGAGCCGTCACTGGGCAAGGGAGAGAGATTGGCTATGCCCAGATCTTCCCCACAACAAGCGCAGAGGGTGCCTGATTGCGGAGGGAGTTGCGCACAGCAGAAATCGCAGATGGGGACACGGGTAAAGCGCAGGAGGGAGCCGCCACAGAGGGCGCAGGAGCAGGGAAACAGTGCACAGCTAAGGCTGTCCGCGGGACTTCGAAGCACACGAACCACAGCGCGCCAAACCGAAGTTTGCGACAGCGGGACGTCGGGAGTCAGGGATATCAGTCTGACCAGAAAAGACGCACCTCACAGCCGGCCGGCGAGGCTCCGCAGCTGCCCGGCCGCCGATGTGGAGAGTATACGGGGAGACAAGCCCGAGCGCTAGTGCGGTTTAGGCCACTTTCTCCGCATGTTCACGCTGTGTAACACGCTTTCCGGCGATGGTGGACGCAACCCCTGCCACGACCAGCGCGGCTCCGACATACTGCAGCGGCGTGGGCCGCTCGTTGGCTAACAGCGAACCCAGGAGCAAAGCTATCAGCGGGTTGACATAGGCATAGCTGGCAACCCGGGTGGTCGGATCCCGCGCGATGAGCCAGACATAGGCGGTGAACGCAATAATGGAGGCGAACACGATGAGATAGGCCATGGCGAACCCAAGCTGCCAGTTCCATCGCTGGGAGAGCCCGGGTAACTTGCCTAACTCGCCAGTGGCAGCCGAGAGCAGGAGCAGAAACCCGCCTCCCCAAGTCATCTGCAGGCCGGAGCTCATGCTGAGCTGACGGGGCAGGTACAGGTGGCGGCTGGCCACTGTTCCCCCCGACCAGAAGAAACAGCCGAGAAGCAGGACCAGCGCGGACACGCTGAAGCCAGTGTTATGAAGCCCGGTGGGAACCATGAGTAAGATCACGCCCGCAATCCCGAGAACGATGCCGGCCAAAGCCTTGGCGGTCGGCCGCTGCGAACCGGCGAACAACCACTCGGCGAGCAGGACCCAGACCGGAATGGTGGCGGCAATCACCGCCGCCAGGCCCGAAGGCACTTCCTTCTCCGCCCAGAAAAGGCAGCCGTAGTCGCCGGCAAACATGACCAGGCCAAGCAAGGCGGTGCTCATTAATTGCCGCCTGTCGGGTTGCGGCATCCCGCGCCAGCAGCTATATCCATAGAGAATCGCCCCGGCGCACAGGAAGCGGAAAGCCGCGGCAAAGAAGGGCGGGGTCACCGCAACCACCTGGCGGATGGCCAGGAACGACGCGCCCCACAGGAAGTAAATTGCGGCGTAGGCAAGAAGCTTGCGCATGGCTCTTATTAGATTAGAGTGTTTGCATGCCGAGCCAACCCCCAGTACAAGAAACTACGCCAGGTTTTCAGCCTTTCGTCTCCCCCACGGAGACCCGACCTGAACTGACCACCCGCGCGCTCGTACTGGGCTGTATTTTTGGCTTACTCTTTGGCGCCGTGACCGTCTATGTCGGGCTGCGCGCAGGCTTAACGGTAGGAGCGTCGATCCCCATCGCCGTGCTTTCGATCAGCGTGCTGCGAGCGTTTGGGCGGGCTTCGATTCTGGAAAACAACATCGTTCAGACCACCGGCAATTCAGGACAGTCCATTGCATCCGGGGTGATCTTCACCTTGCCGGCATTGATTTTTCTCGGCTTCGACCTCGAGTACTCGCGCATTTTTCTATTGGCGCTCCTGGGCGGCCTGCTGGGCGTGCTGTTCATGATTCCATTACGGCGACAATTGATCGTCGAGGAGCACGGCCGGCTCACCTACCCCGAAGGAACGGCCTGCGCCGATGTTCTGCTGGCAGGGGAGCGCGGAGGCTCCTTCGCTGGACGCGTCTTTCTAGGCCTGGGCTTAGGTGGACTCTACACTTTGTTCCAAAATGAAAACCTGTTCGGCGCGTGGCCCGGGACGCCGGACTACCAGCCACAGTGGTTTAAAGGGGCTGCCATCCGGGCCGACGTTACGCCTGAATATCTGGGCGTGGGCTACATCATCGGGCCCCGGGTTGCCGGGTTGCTTTTCGCCGGCGGCATCTTCTCCTGGCTGGTGCTCATGCCGGCCATCTATTTTTTCGGCTCCCACTTTCCCCAGGCAATTTATCCCGGGACCAAGCCGATAGCCCAAATGTCTCCCAGCGATCTCTGGGCTTCTTACATCCGCCCCATGGGCGCCGGCGCGGTCGCAGCATCCGGGCTGATTACGCTGATCAAGACTCTGCCAACCATCGTTGGCGCCTTGCGCGCCGCGATGGGAAACCTGCGCCAGGGCGGCGGAGTGAAGAGCGCTCCGCTGCGCACCGACGACGATCTTCCCTTCAGCGTGGTGGTCGGTGGGTCGCTGGTTCTGGTGTTGATGATGTTTTTCTTTCTCACTTTCAAACCGGTGCCGGGCGCACAGGTAAGCTGGATGGCGAATCTCGCGGCCGCGCTGCTGGTGGCTTTCTTCGGATTTCTATTCGTGACTGTCTCCTCCCGCATCGTGGGGCTGATTGGCAGCTCTTCGAATCCCGTCTCGGGTATGACGATCGCCACGCTGATGGCGACATCGGCAATTTTTCTGGTGAAAGGGTGGACGGCGCCCGCGTTCGGCGCTCTGGCCATCACCATTGGCGGGGTGGTGTGCATCGCCGCGGCAAATGCCGGCGATACCTCGCAGGATCTCAAGACCGGGTATCTGATCGGCGCGACTCCGCGCAAGCAGCAGATCGCGTTGGTGGTCGGCGCCTGCGTCTCGACGTTGGCGATTGGGGCCACGTTGCAATTGATGAACCAGGGGCTGGCGGAGTTCCGGCAGACCGCGAGGCCCTGGGATATCTCGGCCGTTCACAGTGGCGTGCAGGTCGAGGAGCAGCACTTTCACCAGGCGCAGATCCGGGTAATGAACGCCGGCAAATTGGTCGATACGCGCCCGGGCAATGGGTATGTTTTGCTGAACGCGCTCAATTCTCCTGAACTGGCGGACGGCAAGTATCTCTACAATCCGCAGACGCAGCAGATTGAGGTGCAGTGGATCCAGGGGATTGGGAGCGAAAAGGCGGCCGCCCCGCAGGCCCGGCTGATGGCCACGGTGGTGAACGGTATTCTGGGCCGCAAACTGCCCTGGGGCCTGGTATTGCTGGGCGTTTTCCTGGTCATCGCGGTGGAGGTACTAGGGGTTCGCTCGTTGTCGTTTGCAGTCGGTGCGTATCTTTCGATCGCGACCACGCTGGCAATCTTTGCCGGTGGCGTGGTGCGATGGATGATTGATCGGGCGGTGGAGAAAACGGAAAGCGAGAGCGAGGTCAGCCCAGGCTCGCTCTATGCCAGCGGACTGATCGCTGCCGGCGGCATCGTGGGATTGATGGGCGTGGCGCTGAAGCTTTATGAAACCGCAACCGGCAAGCAGGATGTGCTGTTGTTCTCAGCCACCAATCCCCTGCACCACGACTGGGTTTCGGTGTTGATGTTTGTCCTGCTTGCAGCCTCACTTTATTACTTCGCTCGCAAGCCGCTTAAGAGCGGCGAGTGACGGGGGCGAGTTTTCCGCAAGTGTTTCACCAGCGCTAAAGCGCATGAAGGATTCGAGACCGTTTCCCGGAGCGCTGAAGCGCTCCTTCCCCGCATCAATGCGGGGGCTGCCACCACCAATCCCTACGTTTTACTGTTCTCACGCAGACTCTAAAGCCCAGACCGACAGGGGCTGTAAAGCCCCTGCTTCACCGATTTAGTCCCGGAGAGCCTGCCCTGAGCTTGTCGAACCAGGACGGCGGAAAATTACCCCGGATGCAGTCCCATAATCGCTTAACTTGTTCGGAATATTTTTCGTCAAAATTCCCACAAAACCGTCATCCTGAGAGGTTGTGACTTTATTGATTTTTTCGCATTTTCGAGGTACCTAAGCCATTTGTTTTCAGCATCGGATTTTGCACGAAACCAATAAAGTCACAGACTCTGAGCGGAGCGCCCCACAGATCTGGCGCGTGAAATAGCGCTTGATGGCGCGGAGTCGAGAGGACCTCGAGGGTGCTTATCTTACCGATGCTGTTCGGAGCTTTTCAACCACAGAAGCCCGAGAACAGGCTCTCCTGCGATACCCACTGGATGGTCACGGGCAAATCTTTTCATGTACTGGAATATTTAGCCATAGGCCGCAGTGAAAGCTTCCTAAGTGCCCTCCTTATGTTGCATGACGAGCACATAGGGTTGCGGGCGACGCCAATGTAAAAGTTGCCGAGAAGGTCGCCGCCGGTCATAGCAAGATGCTGGCAGTTCTTGTTCTCGGCTCCCGGGAAGACCGTGGCGGGTCCGACACTTGCGGGCTTTAGTGGTTGAAAAGCTCCGAACAGCATCGGCAAGATAAGCACCCTCGAGGTCCTTCGACTCCGCGCCATAAAACCCGCCGTTATGCGATAGATCCGTGAAGCGCATCGCTCAGAGTCTGTGACTTTATTGGTTGCACAAAAAAACCGACGCTGAAAACAAAAAGGTTAGGTGCCTCCAAACAGCGAAAAAATCAATAAAGTCACAGACTCTCAGGACGGGTTGTGGGAGGGGTCGAAAAACATCTCGTTAGGCGTACAACAACCACGAAAAGATCGAAAAAATCACAGGCTCTCAAGGATGACGGTTTTGTGGTGCGTTGGGGATGTAAAAAACAGCGTCTTACCGCATTTCTATCGCCTGCCAAACAAGTTAGCGCTTATGGGATGCAGTCCTCGGTACAATCCGGCTAACTCCCCTATCCACCCACGAATCCTGAAGTTCGCGGTTCTCACGCAGACTCTAAAGCGTAGTAGAGATCTGCGATTTTTTGCATCACCCCATGCGATAAGCGCGCTCTTTCCAGGTGACCCGCTGACCCGCGAGTTTGCGCAGCAGGGCATACCACTGAAGAGCAAGCAATATAGTGACCCCGAGCGGATGCAGCAAAGCGCTGAGCAGGGACTGACGATATTTCCAGACGGAAAGCAGACGAGGCATAAACGACGCAGCCAGTGCAACCAGGATGAGCGAGCGCGCATGCGTCGCTGTACGATGCCGGCGCGACGGCGAGTGAGAGGGCCAGCAGAAAAGGCAGAATCTGACCACAAAAGAGCAGGAAGGTGAAAGGCAGGATACGCGCCGGCGCAGCCATGCCCTCGGTGGCGTTCTTTGCCAAGCCATGCCAGACCTCCGACGCATTGTGATACATGCGGCAAGTGGCGAGATGGGTCAGGTCGGCAATATCGGTACGCAGGCCGTGACGGCGAAAGAGCTGCGGCAGCAGCAGCCCATCATGCATCGTGGTGCGGATCTGCGCGTGACCGCCGGTCTTGCGGTAGGCATCACGGCGCACCATAAGGAATTGACCGCAACCCACCGCAAAGCCGGGCGCCGGCAGAGGCACGCATGCCGGCCAGCGGCAGATACGAAAGCAGCACGAAGTGAATCAGCGGCAACAATAACCACTCCAGAGGACGTCTCCGTCTCCTGACGCGGAAAGCCGCTCACCAGGTCGGAGCCGGTGCGGCGCCAGAAACGCGGACATGCAGGCCAGAGCTTCGGGCGCAAGACGCACATCCGCGTCGAGAAAGCAGAGGATATTCGAGCGGGCCAGCCGCGGCGAGCACATGGCAGGCGTGCTGCTTGCCGTTCCAGCCGCGCGGTAACGAAGGAGCAGACGTCCAGGCGCACGCGCGGATCGCGGGCGGCAAAGCCGCGCACAATTTCCGCGGTTCGATCGGTGGAGGCGTCATCGAGCACAACGATCTCGATCTCGACTCCGCGCGAAGCGAGCAGGCTGGCAATCGACGCGCCGATGACCCGCTCCTCATTGCGAGCGGGGATAAGCACCGAGACCGCATCCGGCAGAACGCAGTGGCCCATCTCTGCGCAGCTGCCGGCACTGCGGCTCGCGATAAAGCAGCATGTTCCACACCCAGAGCACGGCGGGGACGTCGGCGCAACAAAATGCGAGACCAATGAGCAGTGTGCTCATAGGCGGTGGATGCTCCCATGGCTGCCTTGATAGACGCGGCCGGTCAGCAGGGCAAGCGAGCCGCTTCCATGCCTCATAGACGCCACTCATGCCCACCCGCCCGGAAAGGATGGTTGTCGAAGTGCGCGGGATCGCGAAGCTTGGCCAGGGCCGCAAGCTCATCCTGGGTGGCGGCCAATGCGGCGGCCAGCCGCTCGCTCCACTCCTCGGTGCTGTGCAGGTGCCCATCGGTGACCTCAATCGGCTGGCCACAGGAGATCAGGATCTCCGGCAGCCGCTCATCCCAGAAAGTGTACTCGAAGGCCAGCGGCACAAGCGTGCATGCGCCGAGCCGCGCAACCAGCGCTGCCAGTCCGGGGCGGAAGATCGCGGGACGGGTGCGCATGTCAGTGAAGCGCCCCTCAGGAGTGACCCAGAGAACGGAGTTCGGCGTGGAAAGAATCTCGCGCGCGGCGCGCAGAAACTGGGCCGCTCCGCGCCGGGTTCCGCTTCTACCGGAAAAAGGCCCAGCTTGCGGAGAAATCCGTAGTGCTTCAAGGCAGCGGCGTCCATGGGCGCATAGTGGCAGGCGGTGGGGAGAAAGTAGCGCGAAATCACGATGAAAGCAAGCGGATCCCACCACGAAGCATGGTTGGCATAGACGATCAGCGGGCCGGCCGTGCTGGGGAAACGGCGGAGTTGGCCAGGCGCATGGCGTGAAAATGGCGGCCGATATACCAGTGGAGATAATTCGCGAAGAGGGAAAGCAAGCGCCGCGACGGAGGGACCAACCCGTGCGGATTTACTCGCCCCGTCGCTTTTCCTGATGGCTCATCGTTCCCCATGTTCGCGTGGTTCATAGCATGAGCCAGGAGCTGCTCTGCCTGCCTTGCGCGCGGAAACGGCGGCGTCCGCCCCGCGGTAGTGTTGGTCCAGGGCGTCGGCGGCGATCCAGCCGCTCATCATCACCATAGGCATTCCGGGTCCGGGATGCGCCGCCCCTCCCGCCAGGTACAGACCCTCCACGTCGGGACTGGCATTGGCCGGTTTGAAGGCGCCGTTCCATCGGCCGTGACTCGAAATGCCGTAGATCGCTCCATTCAGCACCCGGTATCGATTGTGAATATCGACCGGCGTAAGCGCGCGCTCGAAGACAATGCGCTCTTCAATATCAGTAAGACCCGCGGTGCGCTTCAGCTTGTTGAGAATCACCTGGCGATAGGCGGGGAACATCTTTGTCCAATCATGCTTGGGCCGCAGAAACGGCGTGTGCACCAGCACGTAGAGCGCATCGCCTCCCGCAGGCGCGGTGGTCGGATCCGTAGCCGAAGTGGAAGCGAGATAGCAGGTCGGATCGGGCGCAGGCTCGGCAAGATCGTAAATGTGGTGAAACTCCTCATGCGGATCGCGGGAAAAAACAAAGTCGTGGTGCGCCAGATGCTCGTAGCGCTGGTTGAGGCCCAAGGTAGAGCACCACACCGGAACATGCGGGCTCGTATTCTCTCCGTTTGTCGAAGCGATCGGCAACCGAACCGCCAAGCAACTCGCGATAGGTGCGCACCGCGTCTTCATTGGAAACTACGGCGTCAAAGCGATGCTTTTCGCCGTCGCTTGTTTCCAGGCCGGCAATAGCGCCGCCCTCAGTGAGCAGGCGTGCAATCTCGATCGAGGTGTGATAGCGCACGCCCAGCTCGCTGCCCAGACGGACCAGCGCCTCGGGAACGGCGCGGGTTCCTCCCCTGCGGATACCAGATACCTTGTTCCGCCTGCATGTGACCGATGGAGCAAAGAATCGCCGGCGAGTTATCCGGCGACGAGCCCACGTACTGCACATAGTGATCGAGCATCTGGGCCACGCGCGGGTCCTTGATGAACTCGCGAATGGTTCCGGATACGCTTTGCCCCAGGCGCATGCTCAGAACATCCTTGAGCACCGAGAGCTGGAAGCTTCCGCCGATATCGAAGGTGTCGCGCATCGAGCCCACGGACTTCCAGAAGAAGAACTTGTCGGAGATGCGCGTGCAGCCTTTCGGAAAGCTCCATGAACGCGGTAAAGCGGGCGCCCAGCCCCGGTTCCCTGCCCTCGAGCGATGCGGCCATCTCGCGGACATCGTCTTTGAGATCCAGAACCGTGCCGTCATCGAAGAAGCAGCGCCATTGCGGATCGAGACGGACCATGTCGAGGTAGTCGCTCATGTTGCGGCCGGCTTCGCAGAAGATCCGCCGCAGCACCGAGGGCTGAATCAGAATGGTGGGGCCCATATCGAAGCGGAAACCCCTGCTCCTCCAGCACCGCGGCCTTGCCGCCCAGCCATGGATTCTTCTCGAAGACCTCGACCTCGTAGCCGCGCGCGGCCAGCGTGCAAGCCGCCGAAAGCCCTCCTAATCCTGAACCGATCACTGCAACACGCATGGTGGTTTCTCCTGAGTCTCAATCGAGCCGGGCGGCAGCACGTAAGAACCGGCGCAGGCCATTCCAGCGGGCGAGCCAGTTGCCGCCGTGAACGGCCTCAATGTAAGCGGCAAAGAATGGCTGGTGAGCGGGCGTTGTTGGGCGATAGGCGCGAAGGTCACGGCTGCGCTGGGCGATGATGGTCTTAAGCGCAGTCATCTCCAGCAAACCTTCGCGGCCCCGGGTGACGCCAAAGCCGCTCGATTTGCGGCCGCCAAAGCTTACGCGCGGATCGGCAGTGGCGACGATCAGGTCGTTGATCAGCACCGTGCCGACCGGGAGCCGCGAGGCCAGGGCGCGCGCTTCGGGCTCGGGTCCGAAGATAGCCGCGGTGAGCGCATAAGGACAGGGCGCGTGAGCGGCGATCGCGGCGTCCGTGTCAGGCACATCGAAAATGGAGAGCACAGGCGCAAAAATATCGCTCTGCGCGACCCGCATTTCAGGCGTGGCCCTGAGGATCACGGCATAGCGCAGTCCGGCTCGGTCGGCAGCCACTCGATCAGGAGAACGGAGCCGCCCAGGCGCCGGGCGTCTTCCAGCAGATCAGCAAGTTGGGCCTGAGTGCTGAGCAGGCAGCGCGACGGGAGGAAGGCTCTTGCAGCTGATCGAGGAGTGCCGGCAACAGCTCAGGATGGTCGCCCACCAGGAAGAGCCGTCGCGGCGCCATGCAGGTGGCCGAACCGTTGAGCCGCAGGCCGAAGGCCAGCGCAGCCACCGTACGATCCAGGTCGGCTCCGGGCAGCACAAAGACAGCATCGCAGCCGGAAAGCTCCATCACGGCGGGCGTCAAATGCGGCGCGAGTTGATGCAGAACCGCCGTGCCGGTTGCGGCGGAGCCGGTGAGAAAGACCTTGTCCACGCCGGCAGCGATGGCATCGACTGGCGGCCTGGGGCGATTCGTCCAGCAGTTGCAGCAATGCGGGATCGAGGCCGCAATCCACCAGCACATCGCGCAGCGCCTCGGCGGCTGCCGTGCCGCCGGCCGCCGGCTTCCAGAAGACGGCATTGCCGGCCGCGAGCGCCTGCAATGCCTGCACTCCGGGCAGGAACAGCGGATAGTTCGCCGGAGCGATGATCAGCACTACACCCAGCGGCTCGCGCCTGGTCTCCGCAGTGACCCGGCGAAGCCAGAAGGGGCGGGTGTGCGTGCTGAGCCGCTGGGGAGCAAGAATCCAGCCGGCTTCGCGCTCGAGAAAGCGGCAGGCCTCGACCAGCGGCAGGACCTCGGAGACCAGCGTGTCGGCCACGCTGCGATGCAGTGCGCCAGGCTGTTCGCAGGGAACGCTCTGCGCAATTTCTTCTGCTGTTGCGGCGATGCGGTGGCGGGCCCGGCGCAAGAGTGCGAGACGCCGGCGCAAGCCCGTCCGCGCCCAGATCTGCTGCGCCACTCGCGCCTGCCCCAGCGATCGACGACTCTGTGGGACGCGTACGCTTCAACGGCATAGTTTTGATTGTGCACCCTGCCGGCATTTTATGAAGCAGCTTCGTACATGGCGGCTTCGGCCAGCGCCGGCGCGGTATCCCACTGAGGCTCGACCTTCAGGTCTTCCAGCAGCAGGCGCGCGGTAATGCGAGCCGACTCGAAGATCACCGGCAAGCCGCTGCCGGGATGGGTGCCGCCGCCCACCAGGTAGACGCGGTCCAGATCTTCAAACCGGTTGTGCGGCCGAAGGTGGAGCATCTGCCTCAAATTGTGCGCCATGCTGAAGGTCGATCCTTTGTGCAGCGCGTACTCCGTGCGCCAATCGGCCGGCGTGACCACTTTCTCAAACCGGATGCGGCGTTCCACGTCCTTGATGCCGATCTTCTCCAGTTGGCGCAGAGCCAGCGATCGAAAGCGCGCCTTTTCGACCGCCCAGTCGACATTGCGATGCTCGTGCGTGACTGGCAGCAGAACGTAGAGCGTACTCATCTTCTTCGGCGCCAGCGATGGGTCGGTGACGCAGGCATTCTGCACATAGAAGGATGGATCGGCGGAAAGCTGGTGCAGCTGTTCAATATCGCGCAGGTTCTGCCGGTAATCCGCTGCCAGGTAAATGGTGTGGTGGGAGACCTCGTCATAACGCCCTTCGATGCCCAGATAGAGCATGAAGGTGGAGCAGGAGAAGCGCTTCTTCTCGATCCTGCTGTCGGTCCAGCGACGGCGAATACTGTCAGGCACCATGCGCTGCATAGCCTGGGCGAAGTCCGCGTTGACCACGACGGCATCGGCAGCCAATGTGCGGCTGGCGGTGCGGACCGCGGTACATTTGCGGCCAGCGAAAATCATCTCTTCGACGGGTTCATTGAGCAGCACTTTAGCGCCCAGGTCTTCCGCTATGCGCGCCATCGTCTTAGTAACCGCGCCGCAACCACCTACGGGATGAAAGACGCCGTGCTCATACTCGAGGAAAGAGAGAATGCTGAACAAGCTGGGGCAGGTGAAGGGCGACATACCCAAATACTTGGACTGGAAGCTGAAGCCGAGGCGAATGCGCTCGTCTTTGAAATGGCTGCGCAGATCGGAATCGAGCGAGCGCCACGGGCGCAGGAGCGGCAACAGCTTGAGCATGTCGAGCTTGGCCAGGTCTCTCCAGCTCTCGAAGGGCGACTCCAGAAAAGGCGTAAACTTCTCCAGCTTGTTGCGATTGTCACAGAAGAAGCGGTGGAAGCCGCGGGCATCGCCCGGGCTGAGCTCAGCGATCGCACGCTCCATACGCTCCAGGTCCGGTGTGGCCAGCAGCTCTCCGCGCGAGCCGAAGACGAGCCGGTAGTGGGGATCCAGCCGATACATGGGGATCTCTTCCTCAAGGTCCCTGCCGGCGGCAGCAAAGATCTCGCGCAGTACCCTGGGATAAAGAAAGAAGGTAGGACCGGTATCGAACTTAAAACCGTTGCGCTCCATGGTGGAGGTGCGGCCTCCGACAACAGGTCTTCGTTCCACGACGGTTACATCCACGCCCGATCGTTGCAGCAAAATAGCAGCGGCCAGACCGCCCGGACCGGCCCCGACAATGACGACTTTCTGGGTTGGCTTGATCATTCGGCTTTCATAAAGATCGCGAGGAGTGGTTTTCCTCGAGAGAAAACCAAGAAAAGGCCTGCCGCGTGAGTCCCGAAAGGGACGGGCTGAAAGTAGCCCAGGACGTAGTCCTGGGGAAACCCGACCAAACGGACCGAGTCCCGGTCAGGGACGGCTCGAATCCTTCTCGCCAGTGTTCAGCCGTCCCTGGCGGGACTGTTCGGATCTCTGCCATTTCCCCAGGACTGCGTCCTGGGCTACTTTCAGCCCGTCCCTTTCGGGACTCACGCAGACCTTTTCCGCCCCTGTCTAGAACCACTGTCTCACTTTTTCATAACTTATCCTGCCGCGCTACCACGCGAACGCATCCATTCCAGCCGGTCTGGAATTGCCGGGTTTCTTTTTGCTCCTGCCAAACTTAACTTTTCGTGCGACAAAAGAATGCCGGCGAACACGTTGCTCACAGAACAGGAAGGATCACAGCCGAGGGGTGAGCAGCGTCATGCAAGATGCTGTTCTTTGCGGTGATGTGATCCTTCGCGCTGCCAGATGGTTCTCCCAGGTTCAGGTTGCGATCAAAGCGCGGAAAGTTGCTGCTGCTTATTTCGAGGCGTAGTTTGTGGCCCGCCAGGAACACATTACTGGTTGCCCAGAGGTCAATGTTGAATCGATAGACCTGGCCGGGAACCAGAGGCTCCGGGTTCGCCTGGGAGTCGCGGTACCGGGCGCGAACGATTCCCTCGGTAAGATTACGAGCAAATCCGCCCGGGTCCACATCGACCAGTTTGGCGGTGAAGTCTGTATCCACGGCCGAGGAAGTTGCATAGAGTTCAACCGTTACAGGCCCTGTGACCTCTGTATCCGCAGAAAATGGCTTGGTGGAATAAACCATAACATCGTGAAGCTTTTCCACCGCCCGCTGGTCACGAGCGCCGGCCGGTTGGTGCGCGTCGCAGCAGAGAGGGCCTCCGTCCGTTGGGACCGGATTTTCAGGATCGTATTGATAGTTGTCTGCCGGCTCGGCCTCAGGAGCGCTGGTCGATAGAAACCCGTCGCCCTCCACAGAATGTGCCCGGCCCGCGGAGTGCAGATAGAACTTTGTAGATCTGGCTTGGTTCGGCGGCCACTCCTGCTCGTCCCGCCACGTGTTCTTACCCATGACGAATATCCGAACGGGGCTCCCGGTAGCGAAGTGGTTCTTTCTACCCTTGAATAGAAAGTCATACCATTCAAGAGTGACCTCAGCTTCGTCAAACTCAGCTGCTGCGGGACCGAAGTCTACGTCTCCTATCTTGCGTCCGGAACCAGCATGACCGCCAATGGTGATGAGCAGATGCTGATTCTGACGCGCGGAGTCGCTTCCTCCATCCCGCTTCACTCCAAGATAATTTTTCAGGGAGCCCCCCAGGAAGATGTCGTACCAGGCAGCAACGGTCAAAGCCGGCACGCGGATCTCATGGTAGTGGTCCTCGATCGACCAGGGAAGCCAATATTCGTCGAAGTTGGGATGGGAAAGCCAGTCGAGAAAATAAGGAGCGAACTGTGAGGTAAGACGCGCAGGCTCGAGTGGGCCGCTCAGATTGAAGAGTTGATAGTTCGCCAAAGGAAGAGTACGAGCGCCCTCCATGGCATTGGTCGCATTCTTTAGATAGCGGTCAATCGTGTCCCGCGCCAGAATGGATGTCCAGGTCTGATTGAACCATTGCTCGAACGCGCCTCCCTGGTAGACCCAGCCGTCGTGATAGTTGCTGGGGGTGAACATGGGACAGATCCCAGCCAGGTGGGGAGGATGAGAGATCGCAGCCAACATTTGCGTAGCGCCCACATAGGAAGAGCCAAACATACCAACCCTGCCGTCGGAGTAGGGCAACCTCGCAGCCCATTCAACGGTGTCGAATCCGTCCTGCGATTCGTGCCGAAATGGATACCATTCACCGCCCGAACTGTAACGGCCGCGTACATCCTGGACGATGACGACATACCCCTGTTCGGCCGCTGTGCGGCCCAGATCGATCTCGTTATCTTTGTCTTTGTCGTAAGGCGTGCGCTCGAGCAACACCGGAAAACGCCCGCCGGTCGCCGGACGATAGATGTCGGCAAACAGTACGACACCATCGCGCATCGGCACGGCGACCCCGCGCTCGACCAATACCCCGGCCTCCTGCGCCCAGATGCCCAACGTACAGCAAGCGGAAAAGATGAATATCAGAATGGCCCTTCTGATGGCTCCCATTAGAAGAGTTTCGCAATTGGTGTACACCGAAGCAATAGGCCTTTTCGTGGTTTTCTCTCAAGGAAAACCACTCCTCGCGATCTTTGTCAGACTACAGTAATTGCGAAACTTCTCTAGAAGCGGATTTCACCGCCCAGCTGAATATTTCGATTTCCCGGGGCGGGCACGATCGCGCCGTTCGCGGCATAAGTAGCGGTCGCTCCGCCGTTGTAGTAGTTATTCAGAAAACCGGTAACCGGAGATTTGAGGACGTCGTCCAGGTAGGGATCCGGCGTGGCGTAATAGGCGCGATTCAAAGCGTTCCAGGCGGTGATTTGGAGTTGCAGCGTGACCCGCTCGGTCAGCCGGACATCCTTGTAGACGCTCGCGTCCAGCGCACTCCAATTCTGCCCGCGAAGGGTATTTCGGCCTACGCCGGGGTAGGGATTGTTGAGGGCTGCCGCCTCGTACTGGTTGTTATAGATCCAATGCACATCGTTGCGGGAGATCGCCTTGCCTGGGATCGCATAGTCCATGTAACCGTTTCCGGTGTTGATACCTACAGAACCGATCGGGGCTTTCGGGTTCGCCAGAACTGGACGGCAGACATCGTAGCCGGAGTTGAAGTAGCTGTTGAAAGCCGAATCGCAATTGCTGAGGTAGGTCTTTGGGTCAGCCGAGTTGATGTTGGGCGACTGCGAAAACGCGCTTTGGAAGGGGGTAAACGGTTGACCGGTGTTATAGGTATAGAACGCATTCACGCGGTAACCACCCAACACTCTGCCCAGCAATCCTTTTTGCTCCTTATAGAAAGGGACGGTGTAAGTGATCTTCGATCCTATGTCGTTGGTGTAGGACTGTCCGCCGACACCGCGCTCACCATAGGAAAGATTGAGCGGATTTTGCGCGTAGGCGAGGGTCGTGCCTCCGGCAAAGGTTGGATCTATCTCGCTGGCATTATCAATTGTACGGCTGTAGGTATAGGCGAAGGAGCCACTCCAATTGTGCAGCGAGCGAGTGGTAAACGAGGTTTGGAGTCCGTTGTATTGCGAAAAGCCGGTATTGGCGACCGTGCTGATGAGGTAGTTACTGCAGTAAACCCGGAGATATCCTGGCTGAGTCGGGTCAACGCAGGTCGAGCTGCTGCCGATCAGCGGGTTGGAGTTGATTCTTTGAAATTCCTGAGAGACATGATTGCCTACATAGCGAATTTCGAACGCGCTCTCCCGGCCAACCTGGTGCTGGACCCCAAGGGTCCACGTTTCTACAAAAGCGGTGCGGAAATCTGTCGGCACATTCTGTTCCGGGCTGGTCCGAGGATCACCGCCTGCGGGGATCAGCGAATTGTTCAGCGCGTGCACGTTCGCGAAGGTGAACCCGCTATTGGGCAGACATGACACCGTTTGCCCATCACAACTAAAGGTGCCTGAGTTGACGACCGGCGCGCCTCCGGCGGCAGTTTCGAAAATCTCGTTGAACCAGGGATCGGCGTTGATCGCAAAACCAGCGCGCACCACGAGGCCCCTGTCGAATTCCGGATTGTAGGAGAACCCGATACGCGGTTCGATATTTTTCCAGTAAGAGCTGATCTTGGGAAAAGTAGTTGCTGAGAGGGGCAGGGCTGTGCTCCAGAATGGATTACTGCCCGTCTGTTGGGCTACCGTTTCGTTGTGCAGAGCGTTCGCCGGCTGACCAAAAAACTCATATCGCAGGCCCAGATTGGCCGTAAAGTTCGGGGTCACTTTGAGGTCATCCTGGAAGTAGAAGAAGACATTGGGCGCGGTGAAGTGCGTGGTGGGATCGCCCGCCGTAAGTGAAGTAAAAGACACTCCTTCCAGAAGAGCGCTGTAACCGTTGTAGGAGCTGCTCGAACTTGAGGTGTTGCGCAGGGGAAAAGAAGAAGCCCCTGGAGTGAAATTGAACACGCCGGCTCCGTTAGGCAGGCTGATATTCGGGTTGTTCTGGTAATCGAATTCTCCCCCGAAACTAATGTTGTTGCGGCCGGCAACCCAGTTCGCATTGTTCTGCACCTGCGTTACCTTGGCGATGCGGCCGATGGGAAAGCCTATCGGATAGCCCAACGTCAAAAAGGAGCTGCCGAAGCTTACGTTGGAGGGGCAGGGATTCAGGTTATTGATGGTGCAGGTCGGAACTCCCCCGGCGTCAAACGCGAGCCGCGCCTGCTGGAAGGAATAACGCAATTGGTCCACCCATCGTGGGGAGAAGGTATGGGTCCAGTCGCCACCTATCGAATGGGTTGTGCTTTGTACGTTAACGCTCTCACCGGCAACCAGCATGAGGTCAAAATAGGCAATGAGCGGCGTGTCTTGATAGATATAGCGGAGATAGAAGTGATCCTGGCTGGTGGGCTGGTAGTCCAGGCGGCCCATCTGTTCCTGATCCAAATCGATATTCGCCACACTGCGCGCTACCTGAGCAGTTTCGATAGGGACTGTGATATTTCCATCGGTGACATTGACGAGAGAGGTCGGGCCGAACGATTGTGGATTCCCCGCCTTATAGGCAAAGGGCCCCTGGTATACCAACTCCTGCGTGCCCGGGTTGTTGGGAAAGGCGCTTTGCAGTTCCGCGAGCCCATTTGCATCGGGAAATAGAGTTCCACCGCTGGTGTAGCGCGTCGCTCCCTGGAAGGTTCTCACCCACCAGGTGCTGCCGAAGAAGAAAAGTTTGTCCTTGAGGATGGGACCGCCTAGAGTTCCGCCATAGGCATTTTCAGTAAAAGCGGGAACGTCGGGGTGGGTGCAGCCGGTTGATGGGCTGACGCCCGGCGGGCAGTAGCCAAACTGAGGACCTTTTTGACCCGCGGTGAGCGAAGACAACCATGTGCCGGTATAAAACTCGAAGCCCGAACCGTGGAATTGGTTGGTGCCGGTCCTGGTGATGTAGTTGACAATGCTGCCGGCGTTGCGGCCGTATTGCGCGCTGAAGTTGTTGGAAATAACCTGAATTTCCTGAAGCGCGTCCGGATTCGAGAAGTAGATCTGCGGGCCTGTGATTAAGAGATCGTTGTTCGCCTGCCCATCGAGTTCTGCATTGTTGGAGCGGGAACGCAGTCCGTTCGAGGAGTAATCGATGCCGTTCGATTGCGCAAATCCGTTCGCATGGGTGGAGACGATCCCTGGAACAAGCAACGTGGTGGTGTCGAATCCTCCGTAAACCGGGAGTTCCTGAAGGGTCTTGGCTTCGATAGTGGCAGAGCCTTCGGAAGTTGTGGTATCGAGCAGAGAAGCGGAACTGGCCGCCACCTGCACCGTTTCTGTGGTTGAACCGGCCTGAAGCTTCTGATTACCGATCGATGTGGTGATGCCTGCAACCACGCGCACATCTCGCACCGTAGCCTTGCCGAACCCGGCAGGACTTACAATGCTCACGGTATAGTCTCCGATCGGCAGGTCCCGGAGTGTGAAGGTCCCGTCCCCGCCGGTAGCCGTTTTGAAGGCTGCGCTTGTGCTGTTGTTCACCGCGACGATCGGGACGTTGGGAATGACTGCCCCGGAGGAATCCTGAATGAAACCAGTTAAAGCGCCGGTAATGATGCCCTGGCCGTAGGCCGAAAAGGAGCTAAGGAAACCTGGACACAGCGCGAGACAGAATAGGCTGCATGCCCAAACGAAAAGAGAGATCTTCGCCATGCGTAACACTTGATTTCCTCCATGAACGGTGCCGATAAAAACGCAGTGAGTTAGTATCACTTGCGCTGAGCTCAACGGCAAGAACCTTCTCGCCGCGAGTGCCGCAATCGAACATCTTCGGGGCGGCGAGATTTTATAGATCACATCCTCGACCGAGGAGTGGGTCTTAATCGAAGCCCGCTATTCCTTTGCTGTCGAATAGACAAGTTTACGCATAAGGACCTTGATCCGTGACGATCGTACGAATCAAACCTGAACCCAGGCACCTGCCCGGGGACGCGTACGCGAAAGAATCTCGCACGGAATTAAGTTACTAGGTCAAACACGATCGATGGAAATCACTTACGGGTTAATTAGACCCGGTTCCAGACTGAAGACTGTGCCACAAACCGAAGGAGCCCGAGCAACTAACTACACTGCAGGTAAATGGAACGCGAGAGTACGATGTTCGCGGTCCCTGCGCAGATAGGATCAGCGGGAACATCGGCAACAGCCCGCCTGATTGCAAAATCGCTACACCTCATGAACCGCTGGTGAAACCTTCGGATCACTACCCCGGAAATTAATACTTTTGAACGTATCGTTAAAATCTCCACATGTCAAGAAAGTTCTTTCCCTAGTAGCGATGAAGTCTCTGTTCTGAATCCTGCATTGCGAGAGCGACGGCACCCCACACGACCGCGGATCTGCCCAGGCTACTTGGCAGTACCTGCGCGACAGCGATTTCACTGTTGCGCAGCATCTCTGCCATCGGCACCAGTAACGCCGGGTGTCCGCCGATGTCTCCTCCGAAGACAAACAGGCCGGGATTAAGAGTAAGAGAAAGATTCAGGACTACATCCTTAAGAAGTCGAGCCCGTTGGATAACTAGTTTCTGCGCGGCCGAGTTGCCTTCCAGTGCGAGGTCGAGCACATCGCTCGCCTTAAGGATTTTCACCGTTACCCCAGACTTCTTAGCGACTGCAGCCCAGCTTCTTAGAATACCTGGACCACTTAGTACCTGCTCGAGGCGACCGAACTTGTACAGCGCAGGTTGCATGTCGGGGATATGCGGAATATGAAGATAACCTATTTCTCCGGCCGCCCAGCTTGCCCCATGAACGATTTGGCCATTCACGAAAATTCCCGCACCAACCCCCGATGCAACGATGATGAAAATGAAGCTGTCCTCGGCTTGAGCAACGCCGCGAAATCGTTCGCCGATTGCTGCAAGATTCGCTTCATTTTCGACAAATAGAGCGCAGTCAAAATATCGACTCAGCATGGCCTGGAAGGGGACGTTTCGCCAGCTGCGAGAGTCACCCACAGAGAGCACAATACCGTCCTGAGCGTTTGTGATGCCAGCCACGCCGACCGTCATAGCGAATAGCTTTTTGGGTTGCAGCCTGTGTCTCTGCATGATCGTGCGAAGCGAGGCGCGCAAAACCTCGATGACAGCATCCGGGCTGCGGCTTTCTTTCGGCAGAGGTTCACAGTGCTCTTCCAGAGGTTTTCCGCTCAAGTCAGCCAGCAGTATCCTAAGGGCTTCTGCGGTGATCTCGACTCCCGCGAAGCATCCATAATCAGCCTTAAAACGAAAGTTCTCAGGGGGTCTGCCTCCACCGGATTTCGCTTCCCCGATCCACTCAATCAACCCCAGATCGTCCAGGTCGGAGACGACGTGTGCAACGGTCGGAGTACTCATACCACTTTCGCGAACTAAGTCTCTACGCGAGCAGATACCCAACTTCTTCAACAGCATCAAAATTGTCCGCGCATTGGTCTGACGCATCAATGCCGGATTGCCTATTAACGGCTGGCTCTTCTTCATTCTCCGCCTTTAGCAGAAGGGGACAAGAGATTCTAACTTTCGATCAGCAACCGCTCAACGATATATTTTCTTTTCAAGGAGAAGGGCGGCGTTATAGCTGTGCTGATTGGAATGATGGGCTTTCATCCGTTTCAAGCCGCAATCTCATTGCCGAACCAGCAGCTTCTGGTTAAGCAAAATTGAACCCTCGTCATCAACGGCGATCGGGGGGCAGGCAAGCTATGGAAGAAAGCATTCTTTTACAGCTTATCTGTGGTGCGCGTTTGCAAGGCCGGCGGCCTCATGTCGTCGAGCTAGGCCGGGTTATTAGAGACGTTTTCCAGCCTGCGCACGTGAAGCCTGGCGTCTTCAGCTCGCCGCCTGCGAGCAGTCGCGCGGTGGCTCGACCCTCGCGGATCAGATCGGGTAATCCCACTCCATGGTAGGCGCTGCCCACCAGGTGCAGGCCGGGGATTGCGCTCAGCAACGATTGCAGTTCCGCCATGCGTTCCAGGTGGCCTACGGCGTATTGCGGCATGGACTGGGGCCAACGCCGCACCACCGCTTCTGCAGCTTGCGGCAATGGACCCAGAACCCGGCTCAACTGCAAGCGGGCACGCTCGATGATCTGATCGTCTGCTTCGCCCTGCAGTGCTTCGCCAGAGTGGCCGCCAAAGAAGGCCCGAACCAGCACCGCCCCTTGCGGAACGCGACCGGGAAACTTCTGATCCACGAACGTGCAGGCCAGCAGCTTGTGTTCTGCTGAGTGGTAGGGTAGCGGAGGAACCACAAAGCCAAAACCGCGTGGGATGCGCAGCCGGCTTGCTTGCTCGGGAGCGAAGGCCAGCGCCACCACGATGGCCGAAGTGGCCTGTTGTGGCAGCAAACCAGCCATCCGGGCGCCCCGGTCATTGAGCTGGCGCAGCAGGGCGCCCGTAACATGCGGCGGAGTGGCCAGAACCACTGCGTCGAAGCTTTCTGGGCCGCCGGCAGTGGTTAGCCGCCAGCGCTCGTGATCAGCTTCGATGCGCAACACCGGCTGGCGCAGCCGTACGGACCCAGCCGGCAACCGCGCACCCATGCGATCGATCAGCGTCTCCAGGCCATTGGCAAGGCTGGTGAAGATGGCTTGCGGAGACTTCTTTGCCCGCCGTTGCACGGCCTGTATCAGGCTGCCCTCCTCGGCTTCCATGCGGACGAAGGCGGGCATGACGGCGCGAACACTGAGCTGGCCTATGTCCCCGCCGAAGACTGCGGCCAGCAGCGGTCCGGCAATGGTGGAGGTGACTTCCTCGCCAAAGTGCCGGCGCACAAAATCGGCCACCGATTCGTCATGACTGGGAGCAGAGGCCTTCAACTCCCCGGCGCGCTTCGGCTCCCGCAGGTAGGCTAAGCCGGGCCTGCCAACTGAAAAGGGGCGATTCCAGCAGCGGACCCCACTTGGCCGGAACCATCATGCGCATGCCGTCGGGGATGGGGACCAGCTGTGTTGGCGTTCGCCGCCCTGCTGCACATAGGTGCGGCGCCATCGATCGTTGGAGGCAATGATCTGGTCTTCGAGGCCGAGTTCCACCGCCAGTTCGCGGGCCCAGGGCTTTTCCGTCACCCAGGAGTCAGGACCGCACTCAATCACAAAACCCTGGCGGTGAACGGTCTCGACGATGCCGCCGAGCCGCCCGGAAGCTTCAAAGAGGGTAAACTCGACCCCGTCGCAGGCCAGTTGATAAGCCGTCGCCAGCCCGCTGATGCCCCCGCCGACTATGGCGATCATAGGCGCGGCGGCAACGGGTGCAGACAGAGACGCCTTCGCTGCCAGGCGAGCAAAGCCCTGCCGGGCCAGGTCTTCGAGCGCCGCCGTAAGCAGCGAAGAGTCGTTGAGCGATTGCGGGCGCACAACCTCCAGGCCGATTCCTGTCGGCGAAGTCACGGAAGCCGATGTCGATGTCGTAAAGGATCTCGACATGGTCGCAGAGGAAGCCGATGGGCTGGATCACGACCGCGGAGTAGCCCTCCTGGCGCAGCGCGATGAGGGTGTCCTCGACCGTGGGACCGATCCACGTAGCGCCCGACATCCCCTGGCTTTGGAAGGCGAAAAACCAGTCGGCGGCGGTGAGCCCCAAGGGCGCAAGCAGCGCGGCCACGTTCGCCGCGGTGCGCTTGGCCTCCACGGGATAGGGGTCTGGCGCTGCTTGCCCTTCAGCAGCCTGGATGGTTCGGCAGGGCACGCTGTGCGCGGTAAAGAGCACCGGCGCCAGCCCACCGATGCGCTCCGAGAGACTTTGCCACACCGGCTGCAAGCGTTCAGCGAAGGCCCGGGCCAGCAGGGGATGGTCAGCCCAACCATCGATGAAGTCCATCTCGATGGCTCCCGCGGACTCGGCAAAGGCGGCGTGGCGATAGAGTCCAACGCTGGTGCGGGAGTTCTGCGGCGCAAGACAGATGGTGACGGCCGCGGTGATGCCATCCTCGCGCATCTGCCGCACTACGTCGGCGATGTACGGCTTCCAGTTGCGCATGCCCACATAGACCGGGAGCCCGAGCGCCTGGGAGAGCAGGCGCCCCTGTTCCAGGGTGAGCCCGGTCAGCGGGCTGGATCCAATAAGACTGTAACGGTGACGAATTTCTTCGACTACCGATTCGGGCATGGGTCGCCCGCCGGTCACATTGCGCAGGTAGGCGGGAATCTGGTCCGGCGATTCGGGCGTTCCGTGGGCGAGCAAGAGAACCGCCTGGCGCTGCGGGGCGATATCAGGCACGGGAATCTCCAGGGTTGGCGCTGAATTCGCGCACGTACTGCACCACTCGCTGCACGTTTTCGACCGGTGTGCCGGGAACGATGCCGTGGCCGAGGTTGAAGATATGTCCGGGGCGGCCTCCAGCCTGCTCCAGGATCTGGCGCACTCTCTGGCGAAGCAGCTCTTCCTCTGCGAAGAGCAGGATGGGGTCGAGATTGCCTTGCACTGCGACCGCGTGGCCGAGGGCGGACCATCCCTGGTCCAAAGGCACCCGCCAGTCGAGGCCGATAACGTCGGCGCCGGTCTCGCGCATGGCGGGCAGCAGGGTCGCGGTGTCCACACCGAAGTAGATGACCGGCACGCCCAGCGCCTGCACCTTGCGGATTAAATTGGTAGTGACGGGCAGGACAAAGTCTCGATAGTCGGCCGGGCTGAGAGCGCCGGCCCAGCTATCGAAAATCTGGATGACGTCGGCTCCCGCCTCAATCTGCAGGGCGGCATACTCTTCCAGCACGGAAGCGAGCTTTTCCAGCAGCAGCCGCCAGACGGAGGGCTCGCGGTACATCAGCGATTTAGTGAAAATATAATTGCGGGAACCGCCGCCTTCGATCATGTAGCTGGCCAGGGTGAAGGGCGCGCCGCAGAATCCGACGATGCCGATGCGATCGTTGAAATGGGCCACCACTTTGCGTATGGCCTCGGCCACGTAGCCCAGCTCGTGCGCGCGATCGATGCGCAGCTGGTCTACATCGGCCGCGGTGCGCACGGGGTGGTGGATCACCGGACCCTCGCCGGCGAGGAACTCGAAATCGAGACCCATCCCCTCAAGCGGCAAGAGAAGGTCGGCGAAGATGATGGCGGCATCGACGTCAAGTTTCTCCGCCGCGGTAATCGTAACCTCGGCGGCAAGCTCAGGGTTCTTGCAAATCTGCAGCAGGGAATGGTGGCGGCGGACGGCCTGGTACTCCGGCATATAGCGGCCGGCCTGGCGCAGAAACCAAACCGGCGTCTGGTCTACCGGCTGACGCAGACAAGCGCGCACAAATCGGCAGCCGCCAGTGAGGCTGAGGTCAGAGGGGCTGCTCTCCACTAGGGTCTTTTCCGGCCATCAATTTGAGGGTAGCATCCCAGCCACGCTCTGGGGTTGGGGGCCGGACGGTTGGCTTTTTCGGGGTGAAAAACTCGTCTGTCGCCCGTTAACTTCAGGGTGCGGTAGAGAAGCTGAACACCGTGACGTTATGGTAAGTCTGCCCTGGCTTGAGCTCGCTGGTAGGAAATTTGGGGTGATTCGGAGAATCGGGAAAGTGCTGGGTTTCCAGGCAAAACCCGGTGCGTTGGGCATAGACGTGACCATGCTTGCCGTGCAGCGTTCCATCGAGAAAATTGCCGGAATAAAACTGCACCCCGGGCTGGGTGGTGGTCACGGTTAATACCCGGCCGCTGGTTGGTTCCTCCACCCGCGCCGCCTCCTGCAACACGCCAAGCTTCCCATTGAGCACGTAGTTGTGGTCATATCCCCGGCCCAGGCGCATTTGCTCGTTACTGTCGTTGATCCGCGCGCCGATGGCCGTTGCCTTATGGAAGTCCAGCGGCGTTCCTGCCACTGGCGCCAGCTCGCCGGTGGGAATGAGTCCCGAGTCGACGGGGGTGTAGCGATCCGCGGGAATGGTCACCAGGTGGTTGAGAATGTTCCCTTGCCCCTCGCCGGCAAGGTTGAAGTAGCTGTGATTGGTGAGATTGAGGACGGTATCCTTATCGGTGGTGGCGAAGTACTCGATCCTGAGTGCATGCGCCTCGAGCGTATAGCGGACGCGAGCGGTAAGCGTGCCTGGAAAGCCCTGGTCGCCGTCTTTGCTGACCAGCGTGAGCTCGACTCCGTGCGGAATCTCATGCCCCGACCACACCAGTTTGTCGAACCCTATGAGCCCCCCATGCAGGGTGTTGACCCCATCGTTTGCCGGAAGCTGGTAGCGCTTGCCATCCAGGGTAAAGGTGGCATGGGCGATCCTGTTGCCGTAACGCCCCACGATGGATCCGAAGTAGCTTTTGGCGTCGGTCGTGTAGGGCACCAGGGATTCATAACCGAGAACGATGTCGGCGATCTTACCGCTGCGGTCGGGCACCTCGAGGGACACCAGCCTTGCGCCGTAGGTCATGACCCGCGCCTTGAGCGCACCCTCTTCAAGGGTGTAGATCTCTACCTTGGTTCCATCGGGCATGCTGCCGAACACGGACTTAGTCACCTTCGCCTCCAGGTACGGTGCCAACGACACCAGCGTCAACAAACAAATACAGTTAATCACCTTGATTTGCATCGACCGCGTGGTCATGAACAGGCTCCTTCGACGCGAGTCGCGTCTTCAAACCGTAATGGATACTAAAGCATTTCGCCCTTCGCCGCCCCGGGGATGAGATAGAGCAACCGGGGAAGTGCGCTAAATCATTGATTTTACAGGGACAAACGAGGTGAACACTAGAAGCGAAGGAGTTTCAGACATTACCAGTCGCGAGTACTTTTATCCCGCCCATTGTTACCCAATAGTTGTAGACCGCGGCGCGTAAGCCGCTATGCTACGAAACAAGCGGTGGTTAAGGGACGACTGCTGTTGATTCTTCGGGGGAGGGATTCAATTGAAGCTGCCGGCCACAAACCACCGCGAGCACATTTCGACAAGTATAGAGGTAACGCTCGACGATGCCCGCGCGACTGCGCTCGAACGGATCGTCAGCCTGTCGATGGACTATCAGCGCGGCGTAGGCCTGGTGCAATTTCGTAACGGAGTGGATGCGGTGATAGCCTCCACCGGATACCGCCAACTGATCGAGAAACTGCTTGAAATCCTCTAGCTCCCATACCGGGTTACGTTCGACCGCGCGGCGCAGATCGCCGATCGCAGGTTACCAGGACCAGCTCGTGTCCCTGCTGTGGACCAAGCCGGTCCAGCTCAGCCTCCACTTCGCCAAGGTTTCGCTCTGACCCGACGCCGCTGTACGCTATGATAAAGCGGCCGCGGAGCCATCATGGTCAACTATCTGGAACTACCGGTTGGAGAGAAGTGCCCCGAGGTCATTAACACGGTCATTGAGATTCCGGCCGAGGGCATCAACAAGTACGAGTACGACAAGACGCTTCACGTCTTCCGCCTGGACCGCAATCTCTATTCCCCTGTCCACTATCCCGGCGACTACGGCTTCATCCCCTCCACCCTGAGCGAGGACGGCGATCCACTGGACGTGCTGGTGCTGGTAGACGCGCCCAGCTTTGTGGGCTGCGTAATGCAGGTAAGGCCCATCGGCCTGCTGGAAATGCTCGATCAAGGAGTGCCTGACGAGAAGGTTCTGGCTGTGGGCAAGAACAACCCACGCTACGCCGACGTGTGGAACTACTCGGAAATTTACCCTCACATGCTGAAGGAAATAACCCACTTCTTCGCTATTTACAAGGACCTTGAGGGCAAGCGGGTGGAAGTGAAAGGCTGGCACGATGCGGCCTTTGCCCGCACCAAGGTGGTCGAGGCGGTCAATCGCTTCAAAGACAAGCGGGTCTCCTTGGAAGTGGGCGGAAACCGCTAGGCTGAGATTTTCTTGACCCTGTAGGAGCTGCTCCTACCTCTCGCCCCTTCCTGTTCGAGGATCCCTAATTCGATCAACTCATCGATGTCTCGCAAAGCCGTGCGCGAAGAGGCTTTCGTCAACTTCATCCATTTTTCGCGGGTCAGCTTTCCCTCGAAGTCGCCGAGGTGTTTGTTCAGAACTTTCCTTTGCCTCAGGTTCAGAGAAACATTCTTCCTTCTCAAATCCTGCCAGAAAGACTCTTTGACCAGGGCAGTGCTCGTGATTCGGTTCGAACGCTCAATCGCTCGGCCGAGGCATGCTAGGAACCACCGCAGCCATTCCGTGATGTCGAGTGAGCCAGACTGTGTTTTTTCGAGAATGTCGTAATAGCTCTTTCTCTCTTCGAGGATCTGTGACGACATACTGTAGAAACGCTGAGCGCTGCCATCCGAACGCCCCAGACACATCTCGGCGATAGCTCTTGCGATTCTTCCATTGCCGTCCTCAAACGGGTGGATAGTCAACAACCAAAGATGAGCGATTGCGGTTTTGAGAAGAGGGTCTTGTTGCTGGTTGCTTTCAAACCACCCAAGAAGACCCTCCATTTCCGCATCGACGCGACTAGCGGACGGGGCTACGTAGTGGACCTTAAGACGGTGGATCGGCCCCGAAATGACCTGCATGGGACCTTGGCTATCATCTCGCCATGCGCCGATGCGGACCTTGTCGGTTGTCCGACGGACACCTGGAAACAGTTGCGCGTGCCAGTCAAACAAACGCTCCTTGGTCAAAGGCAGGTCGAATCTTTGTGTCGCGTCCAGCATCATTTCGACGACACCCTCGACGTATCGATCTTTATGCTCCTTAAGCCCAGCCATGTTGAGCCCGAGTTTTTTGGCGATTGAGGAACGGACGCTTTCTGGTTCCAGCACGACGCCTTCAATTGCGCTCGACTTGATCGTTTCCTCGGTGAGAACTGTGAGAGTGGCCGTCCATTGCGAAGTGAAGCCATAGCTCTTCATTCTTCCGAGTAGAAGTCCCTGCCGCAGCCTCACTTCCGAAAGCAGCGAAGCTATGGCTCCTGACTCCCATGTCAATTTCGGCCAACCAGCAACTTCGTGGATGTATGATCTCGCCATAATCTAGCCATAATCCTATCATGTATCTCGACACAATCTCGCCACCATTCTCGCCGGGCTCGTTGCTCGCAAACCCTCGGTCTGGCTCCGAGCCATCGGCTTATTGCTGCTATGTGCTTGACTTGCCTAAACCTGCGGCGCCAGCCAGCCGCTCCAGGTAAACTGCGACCTGTAAGGGCCCGGTTGCCATCCGCTCCGGGAGCAAATTCGTTTCCGCTGCGCTTTGTCTTTCCGTCGGTACGTTGTGACCTGGTTCTCCGCGCTGAGCGAGAAACGAATTCTCCGCTCACCGAAAGGACAAGGAAAATGGAATAGAAAACATCAAACTCCGTTCCGATCATCCAGCAGTTGGCCGAGATCGCGAATGGTTCGGATATAATCCGACCAGTGACCCCCGGAGAGATGGCCGAGTGGCTGAAGGCGGCGGTTTGCTAAACCGTTGTAGGGGCTAACACCTCTACCGGGGGTTCGAATCCCCCTCTCTCCGCCAGATCATCTAATCCCAATGACATAAAGGTTGCTGAACTACAGAGCCACCGGAACCCCGGCGACGGTTCTAGTGTCCCATTGGTGTCCCCAGCTAGAACGCAAGCGGGCAAGTTTCCGTAAATCCCGTTTCTAAGGCAATTGGTCAGGTGCCCGTTTTTTCCATGAACCGATTCTTCCGATTAGTCGACAATCCGCGGATCACTTTCGGCTATGCCGACTTTTGTCCGTTCCACTCAGAACCGACCGGCAGCACTCGCGGGCTTTAACTTTTCACATTCGTTACTAGCATTTCTGTCAGTTTCCATGAAAAATGCGGGGTTGCACAATGCCTGGTGTGGCGGCGCAGCTAGTGGTGTAGTCGCCGAAGCAACATTGATACTTCGGAAACTACTTCCGGCACCCCGGAAGCGAGTTCGAGAGTATTTTGGGAGGGGTCATGAGTGGAAAAGTATGGGGTGCCGTTTCGTCGGCTCTCTTATGTTCTTTAGTGATCGCAGGCTGGGAGCCTACAACGGTCAGCGCACAGGAGCAAGACCTCAAACACCCACATCGGCAAACTGGAAGTTGAGCGCGGCTACCCCTCACAGGCAACGATTAAAACACTCTACGATGAGATGGATTTCGAGCGGGCTGTCCAGGCCTACCTGTGGGCCATGCCTGCGGTTGCACTGAATGAAATGTGGCTGGGACTAGATCGGGATTTGGGACTCGGAAAAAACGATATAGCGATTTACCAGGATTTCGTCGATCCCAAAACCGTCGCTCTCACCGGAAATAGCACCACGATCTACATCGGGGCGCACGTGAACATGGAACTGGATGGCCCTATGGTGTTCGATATGCCACCCGAGATGCTGGGCATGCTCGACGATTTGTGGCAAGTACCGATTTCCGATGTTGGGTTTGTCGGCCCGGACAAAGGCGCTGGCGGCAAATTTCTGGTCTTGCCGCCGGGCTACAGCGGCGAAATCCCGGACGGATATTTCATCGTCCGCTCTCCACGAATCTCGTCTGTCTGATGTCACGAGGACTTGTTAAAGACGGCGATGTGAAGGGTGCCGTGGACAATTTGGAGAAGACCCGAATATATCCTTACAGTCAGCGGCAAAATCCGGGTCAAAACCGCTTTATTCCTTCGAGCGGTAAGGCCGTTTACACCATTGCACCCCCCGGCTTCGACTATTGGGAACGGCTCTCAGCCATTATCAATAGCGAGCCGGTCACAAGAAGACCGCGTGATCATGGCCATGTTGGTTCCGCTCGGCATTGAAAAGGGTGAGCCATTCAATCCGGATGCGCGGCAACGCAAACTTCTGACGGAAGCCGCCACGGTAGGAAACCTCATGGCGAAGAGCCTCAGCTATGCATCGCGCAATCCTGACAGCATCTATTATCCCGGCAAACACTGGCGGCTCAATTTTGAAATCAATCCCGAGATGGAAAACAAGTATTCCACCCAGCTTGATGAGCGCACCACCTACACCTATGCCGCGATCTTTGTTGCAAAGGGCATGATATTGAAGTCGCCCGGAACGGGCTCACAGTATCTGTCTGCATTTCAGGACAATGATGGCAACTGGCTGGACGGAGGGAAATCCTACCGCTTGCGTGTACCTGCAAAGGTGCCCGTCAAGCTGTTCTGGTCGGTCACCGTCTACGACTCGGAGAGCCGTTCCATGGTTCAGACTGACACAAACATCGCGGCCCTATCATCTTACGACAAGTTGAAGACTAACGAAGATGGCAGCGTGGATCTGTACTTCGGTCCCTCCGCGCCCAAAGGCTACGAAACCAACTGGGTCAAGACGCCTGAAGGCAAGGGCTTCTTTGCAATGTTCCGGTGGTATGGTCCACTGGACCCGTTTTTCGATAAGAGTTGGTCGCTGCCGGACGTCGAACTTGTCCGATAACCCTTACCCAAGCGAGAAGCGAAATTGGTGGTAATACCGCGAACTGCCTGCGAAGTCGCATTTTCGGTAAGTTGCCGGTGGTCTCGGCCGGAGGAGTCGTAGTTAATGGAATGGTCCGCCGCCTTCACCCGACAGTGAGGTGGGGCTATAAGCTGCGTAAGAGGAGGAGTTCCATGGAGCTATTCACATTGGGGACTGATTTGGGCAAGACGACGTTTCATCTGGTAGGGATGAGCCAGCGCGGAGAAGTGGTATTGCGGAAGCGATTCTCTCGAGCGCAGCTCTTGCACTTTACCGCGAACCTGAAGGTGGAGCTGATCGGCATGGAAGCATGCGGAGGATCACATTTTCTGGGGCGAGCGTTGCGGGAGCAAGGGCATGAGGTGCGCCTGATTCCTGCGCAATATGTAAAGCCTTACGTCAAGACGAACAAGAGCGACTACATCGACGCGGAAGCGATCGCCGAAGCGGTGGGAAGACCGACCATGCGTTTTGTGCCGGTCAAGAGTGATGACCAACTGGACCTACAGTCGCTGCATCGAGTGCGTGAACGCTGGGTGATGCGAAGAACGGCTGTGGTCAACCAGATTCGTGGACTTCTGCTCGAACGTGGCACCACACTGCGCAAAGGCCGGCGCTACGTGGATGAAGCATTACCCGGCATACTCACAGGTGGCTCGTCCAAGCTGTCAGGGGCAGTGCTTGTATTGCTCGCAGAACTGAAGCAGGAACTGGAGCAACTAGCCGAGAAAATCGACTCTGCTGACAAGTCGATTGAGAAGATCGCTCGGGAGAACGAGGCCTGTCGAAGGCTGGTGAAGATGCCGGGAGTTGGTCCCGTAACAGCAACAGCGATCATCGCGACGATCGGCAACGGCGCGGCGTTCCGTAAAGGGCGCGATTTTGCTGCCTGGTTGGGAGTGGTGCCGGAGGAACATTCGACCGGAGGCAAGCAAACATTGTGGAAAATTCCCAAGCGTGGAAACCAGTACCTACGGAGGCTGTTCGTGCAGGGCGCCAGAGCCGTTATGCAGCACCGAACCAAGCAGTCCTCCGGTTTAAGTGCCTGGCTGGCGCAGCTCATGGCACGGACGCATCAAAACATCGCCATCGTTGCGCTGGCCAACAAATTGGCACGGATGGCCTGGGCAGTGCTGGCCAAGAATGAAGCCTACCGACCACCGCTGCTAGCGGGCAATGCGATCTGACGGGTCTGCAGATGACGCCTGGAACAACACCAGGCTTGGAAATCGCTAGCGCGATTCCCACATCTACAGACCCCCGGCTACGAGGTTTTCTATTTCCTGCCAGGTCTGCTGGCGAAGAAAGAGATGGCACCACGGTCTAACCGTCGTTCTGGAAACCTGCTATCGGTAAGGGTCTTTGAAGACCGACAAGTTAAATAGGAACAGAGCGAAGCGCATTCCATCCAGGCCCGGGGTCGTTAAAACACCCCAACAAGGCCGTATACATACGCGCAGACCTTACCTGCTATTCTCACTTTTCGCTTGCGACGAGGCGGCGGACCATACATACCGATAACCCGATTTTTCAGGCAATTCGTTATGCGAGTGTTCTGAAGCAATGGCTTCGATCGGCGAGCTATCAGGTCTCTTTTGCAGCGACGGAAAATGGGGTCATTCGGATTGAACCGCCTCATAACGTCCCATTCACCCGCGACTCGCAGCACTGCGGTGCCGCTATCGTCACAGCCTCCACCGGAGACGGTGTAGTTCCCGCTCACCTCACCATCTCCACTCTGGTCCAGGGTTCCGAGAAAAGTGAGGATACCATTGCTGGTCTCAACTTCGAGGGCCACAGACATGCCGAGAATGAAACTGCCGGAGGGAAATGTTCCTGACTGGATGGTTCCAGCGCTGAAGCAGGGCGTGTCAAAAGTGGCAGTTCCGGTGATTCCATAGCTGCCCTCTGAGCTTGCACTGCTGCTCTGAGCGATTTCGCCCACTACGTTGAACGTCTTTTGCGCGGAATTGGTGAAGGTGCCGCTCAAGTTGTTACCGATATTCCAAACGTTGATACCGGTGAGCGTTCCGTGGCCGCCGGCGGCACATCCACCGTTGATTCTGTATGTCCCGTTGAAGATGAAGTCGGCGAAATTCCCCGTTAAAGTGACGACCTGTCCGTCAATGGCCGCGGAGATCAGAGATGTACTGTCCGCAGTCGCAGTTCCCGTCAAGCTTATGGTGGTTGATGGGTCGAAACAATTTGAACCGTCAACATGGAGTGCGCCGGTTACCGCAGCGCCGGCCTGGCCGATACTTCCGGCAAACGTAAGGGGAGGCTTTCCGGGGACAGTGGAGGCCGCGGTGAATTGCCAATTGCCGGGTATGGTCGGGGTCTGGGGTGGTGTGGAAGGTACCGGAGCCGAACTTCCTGGTGTTGTTCCTGGTCCTGTTGCTGGTGCTCCTCCACATCCGCAGAAGAGGACAGTGGCCGAAAGAGCAAGAATGATCTCCAAGCGCGTCATGGAACCTCCTCTCTCAGCCGATGTAGTGTGAAAATGTCGCCAAGCGTATCACGAAGGTTCCTCCTTCACCCGGCGGATCCTTCCTCGGCTGCACTGGATTCCCCTTTGTTTGCCGTGTCATCGGTCCTCCAAAACGAGAACCGAGTCTTTGAAGTCAAAAGTTACCGTCTTGAACAAACTCAAGATATCCAGCCCGATAACGCCGTCCGCTTCCCCGAACTTGAAATCGCCGACCACAATGTTCCGTCGGAATGAGCAGTGTTGCTCCTTGATGTCCGAATCGCCGAGAGTGAATCCGGCCGGAACGACGAACGCCGACACGCTTCCTTTCGCCAGATTCATCGTGATTCTATGGTCTGTGTCCATCGTCGGCAGTATCTTTATGCTGAAAGGACTCAAGGCTGCGCCGGTGTCGAGGAGCAGCGTGGCTCGCTGCCCGTTTACGCGAGCCGGCACTAAAATGTTGTCTCCCCGCGCATGGAACGAGATGCGGCGTTCTCCCTTCGGCGCTACGGGTGATGGTTCCTGGCCTGGCGACGGCCGGCCGACGACTGCCAAGAAAACTACGATCGCAATTCCGAGTCGCTTTTTTGCCATATTTCCCCCCGCCGGACTACGGCTGAGATGGAAAGTAGGCGCTCGGCCTGTACCCGGCAATGAACAGAGGAATTGTTTTCGGTAAGTCGGAGGTTAGGACGTAGGAACCTGAAAACAAAAAGGTTGCAGGCCATAAGTTCACCCGGAATTTTGACCTATGTTAGACTCGCCGCATTCCATTAAGGTACCGAGCAGAGGGGCTCCTTTGCCCACGTCGACCAGATTTCGCTTCGACGCATTCGAACTCGATCCGGCATCCGGCGAACTGCGCAAGGCAGGCCGGTGTTGAAGCTCCAGCCGCAGCCGTTCCGAGTGCTCACACTTTTGATCGAGCATGCCGATCAACTGGTGAGCCGGAAGCGATGTCGACTTTGAAGATCTGGCTCTGCTGGCCGGGGTAAAAGCGGACCCGATAGTCCCAGGTCTCCTCCGCCGACATGCAGTCCGCGACCAGGTGCTTGCCATCGGGCAGCCATTTTGGGCTGCCGCAGAAGTTGCCGTGCGGCGAAACCCGCCTGAGGCGAGTGCCGTCGGGGTGCACACGGAAGAGGTCGGCTGAACCGGCGCGATCGGAGGTAAAGGCTATCCAGTCTCCACGGACCGACCACGCCGGGTTGTAGTTCATTGAACCAGGCTGCGTGAGCGGCTGTTCATCGGAGCCGTCAGCATCGGCGATGTAGAGAGTGGATTCCGTAGGAGCAACGCGCAAGAAGACGATACGGTCGGCAGCGAGAGATGCGCTCGCAGCAGCAAAAAGCGATAGGCCGCCGAGGATTAGTACGCGAATAGAAGCCATCGTTCTCTCCGGGATTTATGGAGGCCCGTGGCGATGAGGGTATCACGTGACAGCGAAGGGGTAAGCTAATCGGAGGTCAGTGCCTAAAGCCCCCTCCTAAACGGCACTTCGCGACTCTCAACCTCGGTTCCGATTCATTACAAGCACTCTTATGAGGACTGATCCGCTTTAGGTACCTGTCGGCTTATGGGAAGTGACGGGCGTCGACCGGAGCCGATTCAGAAGCAGTCTTTAACTCTCGCCTGATAAGTCGCATTATCGGGACCAATTCGACGGACAAACGGAGTAGATTCCTGCCCAGTTCCGGTTTGGATTTTGTGTGATCGGGTGCTACGTACGAACGGGGCATCTCTCCCGATGCACACTGCGCATGTGCTCCTAACGAGTAGTCTTTGCGGGCGTCGCTTGACCTGGCTTGATGTTGTGGTTCATACGGAAAAAGTTTGTCGGATCGTACTTGATTTTTAGAGCGACAAGACGATCGTAGTTGCAGCCGTAGGCTTCTCGCGCTATGGCTTCTCCCTCATCAGTCACATAATTGCCATACGCACCTGAAACCAGATACGGCCGCAAGCCCTCCCAGCATTCGCGCGTCCAGCGAATGTTCTTGTCGGTCTCTGCAGGATCGATCCAGATGGACCATGCAAAAAAGTTCCACGCATATTGCCGGTGGGGAAAAGCGGTGTCGCCGGGCGCCACGCGCGTGGCTGCGCCGTGCCAATGTTCGACAAATGGTGCAAACGTATAAGGCGAGGGACTCTTGCCCACGTATTGTGCGAGCACCTCAATAGCATCATCGGTCAGGTCGCGCAGAAAATTTGATTTGGTATAGACCAGCCGCCCCGGCGGAAATAGTGGTTCGAACATGCTTTGGATTTGCAGGTACGTCATCGGGCCAAGTTGGTCCGCGATCGGGACTCCAAACTTCTTCAGCGGTCGCAATACCCGTTCTCCATCGGCAACAGGTCCGCAGTAACAGGCCGCAAGACCGAAGGCCGGAGTGCCGTCCGGAAGAGTGATGGACGTAGCTTGGCTCACCAATTCGTCGGGACTCTCTGCGGCAAATTCGCGCCACAAATGCAATATTTCCTTTGCCTTCGCTGCTGGAAAAAAAATTGCGCCTCCGTAAATCGGGCCGACTTGGTGCAATCGATATTCAAGAGAAGTAACAATCCCAAAGTTCCCGCTACCGCCACGGATTCCCCAGAACAGATCGGCATTTTCCGACGCGTTCGCGGTCAGAAATCGTCCATCCGCCGTCACCACATCTGCTGCAATGACATTGTCAATAGCCAACCCGAATTTGGCATGAAGATTTCCCCAACCGCCGCCTAGCGTCAATCCGGCGATGCCGACTGTTGGCACCAACCCTTGTGTCGTGGCCAACCCAAATGCTTGCGTTTCACGGTCGAACTCGCCTAGTTTCAGACCCGTTTGGGCCCGCACCGTTTGCCTTGCCGGATCGACGCGGATTCCTTTCATTCCAGACATGTCAATCATCAAGCCGTCCTCGCAGACGGCCTTGCCTGCGATGCTATGTCCGCCCCCACGAACCGAAACGAGAAGGTCGTGTTCGCGAGCCTCGCGCACACATGCAATGACATCGGCCGCACCTGCGCAACGAGCGATCATCGCCGGACGCCGATCAATCATCGCGTTCGGGATTGTTCGAGCTTCATCGTACCCGGGCTTGTCTGGGCAAAAAGTCTGACCGCGTAGTGAAGTCCTGAGCTTCTGAACAACGGATTCTGGAATCATCAGTGTTCCCCAATATCGCTAGAGACCGGCAAAACTGGTGGTCCTGGGACGGGTGACGATGCGCGATCATGACATGCGGACGCTCAAAATTCCTCAAGAAATAATCAATTATCGGTAGAATCGCTACCATGCTGACCCTCCGATCATCAGCTTACGAGTTCGGCCCGTACCGGGTGGATTCGATCGCGCGAAGCCTTATGCGCAACCATGAGCTGCTTGCCCTACCACCCAAGGCAGTCGAAGTCCTGGTTGAACTCGTTAAGCGCCCCGGAGTAGTTATCAGCAAGAAAGAACTGATGGAAGCAGTTTGGCCAGAAACCTTCGTCGAGGAAGCCAATCTCAACCAAATGATTTTCCTACTCCGCCGGGCACTGGGGGCGACGCAGGAACGAGAGTACATCGCAACTGTCCCGAAGCGGGGATACCGTTTTACCGACTCAGTTCGCAGTGTCGACGTTCCGTGCCGTTTCGAATCGATAGCGGTATTGCCTTTAGCCAACCTCAGCGGAGACCCCTCGCAAGAGTATTTCGCGGATGGAGTCACGGAGGCTCTCATCACAGAATTGGCCAAGATCGCAAGCTTGCGCGTGGTTTCGCGTACCTCAGCGATGCGGTTCAAAGGTACAGGTGAGGCAGTGGCTCAAATTGCGCGTGCGTTGCGCGTGCAAGCTGTGTTGCAAGGATCGGTGATGAAATCGGATGATCGCTTGCGGATTACTGTTCAGCTAATCCATGCCGCCAGCGACCAGCACCTGTGGGCCGAGTCGTACGAGGGCACATTCTCCGACATTCTTGGGCTGCAGAGTAGAGTCGCGCGAGACGTTGCTGTCGGCATTCGTGCGGACCTTAGTCAAAAGGAAGAAGCGCTCCCCAGCATTTTCCGTGCAGTTCATCCCGAAGCCTACTCGCTTTATCTCAATGGGCGATTTTTCGCGCGGCAATTAACAGACCAAGGACAACGCAAAGCGATCCAGTATTTTCGCCAATCCTTGCAGATCGATGCCGGGTATGCCGCCGCCTACGCCGGCTTAGCCGAGTGCTTCATCGAACTCGCTTATTTCTTTGGTATGGAGCCGAAGAAGGCGTTTGCCGAGGCTGAACCTGCGGCAGTAAAAGCGGTGGAGTTAGACGAAAATTTGGCTGAAGGACACGCTGTGCTGAGTCTGCTACGGTTGCTCAATGATTGGAATTGGGATGCAGCAGATCGGGAGTCGCAGCGCGCGATTGAACTCGCGCCCGGTGATCCGTACGTGTACTGGAAGCGCGGCGTTTATTTAAGATATGCCGGCCGAGGCGACGAAGCGGTTGCCGCTCATCGCCGTGCGGAGTCGCTCGACCCATTCTCCCTTATAGCGATCGAGGAAGTCGGCTGGCCATTTTATTACGCTCGCCGCTTTGGTGAAGCCGTTGATCAGTTTGGCCGGGCCGTTGAACTCGAACCAAAGTGGGACCAATTGTACTTTGGTCTCGGATTGGCGCTGGCGCAGCAAAAGCGATACGAAGAAGCGATAGCTGCCATGCGGACAGCGACGCAACTCGGGCCAGACAATCCATTCAACCAGGCATCGCTCATTTACATATTAGGACGAGCAGGCTGCACAGGCGAGGCCAAGCAACTTTTAGATCAGCTTTCCGCTGCTTGCGCTTACGTGCCGCGCTGGTTTCTCTCAATCATTTGGGTCGGGCTGAATGACAACGAGCGTGCGCTGCAAGCTCTGGAAGAAGCATTCGGCGATCGGGAGCCCTGCCTCGTAAGTCTCAAAGTGGAACCTATTTTTGATCCGCTGCGAGACGATAACAGGTTCGCTGATATGATCCGACGAGTCGGCCTGAAACCGTAATCTACAGCGCGAGATCGCTCCCGAGTAGACGACAAACCCGGTGACGACGACAAACCCGGTGACAGACGACAAACCCGGTGACAGACGGAACGTAACCGTTACAATTATCCGTCGGTGTCCTTAGCATTCGGTGATCGTTCCGTCTGCCACCAGTATCAGTTCATTCCCCAGGACGGCAACTCAGTGGCACTCCGGTGTCGCCGGGGGAGGCGAGCTCAGAGCCCCACCGCAGGGCCTATCCCTGGTACACATGCCAAGGTGACCCTTGGCGTTGACCCACGCATAGCCGATTGTTTCAGGGTCGGTGTTGTTCTGCTCGGACGTCGGGAATGAGGTTATGCTCGTCACCTCACTGTCGTTACCTCCAGAACTACCCCAAAACGGCGCGGCCCCGCAGGAAAGCACACCACCATCGTCAAGTACCAGCCAATATCCGTTAACCGCGCCAGTGGTGTCGGTGCTCAAAGCAAGGCCGGTTATGTTATGACCGCCAGGCTTGTTTCCACCGGTAGAGCCATAAAAGACGGCATCGCCGAAGGTGTGTACTCCGCCATTCTCAACCACGATATAGTAACCGTTTCCCGACGGCGTCCCGACGATTCCAGTCGGAACGGACTTGTCGCCGTCCGAATCTCCGAAAGAGTTTGCGTCGCCAGCTGTCCACACAGCGCCGTCTCGTGCGACTGCCCAAAATCCGTGGCCGGTGGGCGTCGCTGCGACCCCCGTTAAAGAGTGCCGGGCACCCCCAACAAAGCCGGAGCAGCTTCCCAGGTCACCATTGCAGAGATTGGGTGCGCCACCACGGGCATGGATTTCGCCGTCCCCGGTGACGACCCAATAGCCCTCCGTCTTGGGGACCGAGGCAATCAGCCCTGCGTGGTGGATGTTGTCATATATGGGAGCACCATCGACCTGAAGCGTGAACCCAGCGGGTGTGGTCGAGCAGTCCGGCGGGCACACGTTCTCCGACTGCCTTTGTATCCAAAACCCGCCGCTCGGGGCGGGGGCGACGCTGGTCAGTTGATCTTCACTAAGGTAGGGCGTGCCTGGCAACGAGGCATAGGCGGTGGCCAGTCCCATGCCCAGAATGGTCAGGGCCAATAGGCTCGGCGTTACGGCGATTCGGATTAAGCGCCGGAGAGGACCTGAAAGGTCCCCCTTTCCGGCGCGGTTCTCACACCCGGCAAAACGGCCCGCCGGGTGTCGGTGCGATAGTTCCTTATGGTCAGACATTTTGATTCTCCTTATTGCTAGGTTTGATATTGTTTCCGGATATCTGCGGCCAAAACCGCGTTGACGGATACGGCAGTCACTTCTTTTCGGGTAGCCCACGAAACTTTTTCAGCTGGTTAGCTGCGGTCCATTTCGAGGATGGGTCGCGCCGCGTCATTCCGCGTTTTTGCGTCTCGCATCGAGGCTTCAATCTGTTTCATCATCGGAAAGCTTGTCTCCTCCGGCGTCCAATCGCGTCCCAGGCCGCCCCTGGGAACACCATCGACCAAGGCTTGCAAGTAGTTCTCGTCTCCAGCGTGCTGGGTGAATTCCAGCGCCAGGATGACCGGATCGAGGTTGAGGGTTTCCACGCACATATTGAAGAGAGCCTCGGCGAGGCGCTCGCGCTGTTCCGCGGAACGTCCGCGGCGAATCTCGCACGCCAAAACGGCTCCGGGCACAGGTTGCGTTTTTGCGTCGCGGCAGCGCCACATATTGCCTTCTCCAAGTTCTCGGAAGGCAACGGCGACCAGATCGGGTGTGGTCTGCATGATTTCGGCGTAGGTGTCACCCATTCTCTTGGCCAAGTCCTGCTTGACCGAAAGGGGATAGCTTCGTGGAAGATCCAATTGAAGGTAGGGCATGTTTTCGTCTCCTTATTGTTTTTCGTCGAGCGGCTTGAGCTGCTCCGCTGCTTGACAGTGTCAAGATAAGTCCGAAAACTGGGCGGTGTCAAGATAAAAATGTACACAAATCTTGGCGGTGGCCAGATGGTATGCTAAACTAGGAGCTATGAATAAATCCGCAACCGCAGACACGTTGATTCGAAACCCCGATGCCCCGTACCATCACGGGGATTTGCGCCGTTCCCTGATTGAGGCGGGGCTGGAACTGGTGAAGGAAGGAAAGGAGGCATCTTTCTCGCTGAGGGAGGTAGCGAAACTAGCCGGTGTGAGCCACAACGCCCCGTACCATCACTTCGCCGATAAACGGGACCTCCTCATCGCGGTGGCGGTGGTTGGCTACGAGAGCCTGACTGCCCGCATGGCCGAGGCGGCTGCTTCCAGTGAGGAGGCGAAAAGCGCTCTGTTCGCGAGCGGGCGTGCCTACATCCAATTCGGCTTGGAGAATCCTGGCCTTTACCAGCTCATGTTCAGTGCGGCGTTGAACGGTCCCGAGGGCCGGCCCAAAGGCGTGGCGGACGCAGGAGCGGCCACGCGGGCCGGGCTGGAAGAGATCTTGCGTCGGGGGGCGCGGGCTGGCGTCTTTTCGAGTTCGCTGCTACGCACATTGGAATTGAAGACGGCCGCGTTTACGGCTTGGTCCACGGTCCACGGTTTTGCGATGCTGGTCATCGAGGGATTACCGACCCCCGACCTAGCTATCGCCGACCTCGCAGACAAAGTAGTGCGAGTCGCATGCCGGTCCTTCCTGCGATGACCTCAACTTTTCTCCCTAACTGCTCGCTTCAAGCGGGCCAAGTTCGCGAAGTGCCTTCCTGAGATCTTTAGGAGATAAGGATCGCGGTAGGGATACATATTGCTATGCGCCCACCGCACAAAACCGGACGTGCGGCTTTCCCGCATCCGGCTCCCACCCCATTCGGATCAGATACCCCAAAAACAAGTTTTTCATTTGATATCCGTCCGCCGTCGCAACTCCGATATGCTGGGGAACGCCAGAGTTATTTTTCCGTATGGAAACCACAGCGAACTTCCACTGTTTGATCCCGGAATCGCCGGGTTCGATGGTGGCGACATCGAACACGGGGGCGGCGTTGGCGGGTATGGGTTTAGGCGTCGCGGGCTGGCCCGGAGCAGTCTGGGCGAGAGTCGAGACGGCGGCGAAGATGAAGATAGGAAGCTTGAATCCGAATGAGGGCATGTATTGATACCTATGTAGTATGCTATCCAAATAGTAAACGACATAGTACGCGCATCGCAATTCAGAAATATCAGAGACCACTCGCAGGCTGGGCGGGAAGGACTCGCGGAACGTTCCGAAATGCCTGCAAAGTCGGGTTATCGGTAACTTCCCCGTGACCGCGTAACGGTACGTTCTCCGTTGCGACAGTGTAGAGACACTAGGATGGCGTTCACGATGTTCTTCCGGGAAACCGCGATAGGGCAATTCAGCGGGATCCGGCGTATACGTTACGTTCCAGGTGCGTACACCGTATGGCCAAAATTGCGGTCATGGGTTTGGTTGTGGGCTTGATGCCAAACTGACCTGCCCCCCTGGATCCGCACACGGGTAAGTATGATTCTGGGTTAATGAGCCGCCCAATGCACGCATTGAGGACGGTAGCATATTCCGTTGACCCTCTAAGCACGGTCCCGGTATTCGATCACAAGCGCAATCCGCAACGCCAGCATCACGCCGGGGCACCACAAAACTCCAAAACATGTGGGAAGGTTCCGGTTTGCACCCATCTCATCCCTCTGCCAACGCGCATACCGAACGCGAGTTACCTTTGGGCTTGTACTCCTGTGCCGAAAAACGCATCTCGCCACTTACATGCGAACTTGGAAACGCTTTATCTCTTAGAGCAGAAGATATCGGCAGGCGACGGCTTCTCACGCAACCGCGCTCTGGCCGGCAGTTGCCGGTAGTTTCGGCCTTCAGCGCGAGCGAAGGATAGCTTCACCGCTGTCCGGTACCACACTCTATCCCTGTCACAAAATCACCAACACCAGCCACGAGTGGCCTACCGCGGCTTCCAGCCCTTTTGCGTCACTACAGCGGTTTCGCAATTGGTGAAGACCGAAGCCAAGGACCTTTTCGTGGTTTTCTCCCAAGGAAAACCACTCCTCGCGATCTTTATCAGGGCACAGTAATTGCGAAACCGCTTTAAGAAGCAGCAAAGAACACAATCTCCAACAACCGAGGAACGAGACTACCTATGCCCAAAAATACTGTCAGCGATCCCATCACCGATCAGGAAATGGCGTTTGCTCACCTGGTCCTTTCCGGAACCATGAATGACCGCCGCGCCGCAGAAGCCGTCGGCCTCAATCCCGACACCGCTGCCTACACCAAATCCAAGCCCCGCGTCCGCGCCTACATGATCGAGCACCGCGCCGCCGTCAGGGAAAGGCTGGTGGACCAGGAAGCCGAAGGGCTGCGCCAGCTGAACCTTGGTCGCGACCAGATCCTGGCCCGGCTCTGGGAACTGGCCAATCTCAGCCCCGAAGCCACCAGAGGCAGCATCGCCGGCCAAGTCAAGGCCCTTTCGATGATCATAGCCATCGAAGGCTTGATCCCGTCCGGAACCATGAATGACCGTCGCCTTTCTCCATCCGGGAGTGAGCCGGCGCCCCCGCCCGTCAAGGCACAAATATACGTCTCTCAGTGGCGCCGCCAGCAGCCTCAAGCCACGGTCGAAGAGCCAGGCGGTTCCGTTGCCGCCACCGAAGCCCAACCCGCCGCGCCCCAGGCCCCCGACCCGGAGCCTCCGCCGCCCCTTCACCGGAACCCCGACCGGAATTTTGAACGGAATTTTGACCCGAACCAGCCCAGCCTTGCCAACCCCTTCGTCATCCCGCAACAGCTGAACCGGGTTCCCGCCGCGACCGACTGCGTCTTCGATGCCGTTCTCGACACAGCCAGCTCCCCCCGGCTGCCCTTTTCCCCCAAAAAAGGCCCTTTCGGGCGGCTCCGCTGAAGCCTATAAAAAGCCAAATTTTATCGAATTTTATGAAATATCCCGGCTCACTTGGTGACTTGGAGATGCGTCCGGGGGACCATCCGCTCCCCCATGCGGAGTTGCCCAGCCAAAATCCGCTGATCTTCACGCTTCACCACGGAGAGGTCTTATACCACCTCCCCCTCGATGTACTCGACCATTGCGCGGATGGCTGGTTCCTCCTGAAAGCGTTGGTAGTTCCCCCTCCCTCCGCCAGCAACACCTGCCCAATCCCCGGCCCACAAGCGCCTCAGGTCAGGACTTGATCAGTACCTTCGAGCGCAAAACGAGGGGCGATTCGTCCTGTGCTATTACGTGTGTGCCAAGCCTACCCCTACAGTGATTGCCTCTGCCTCAGCATTCAATTAATCCTGCCTAGAGCATTTCACTTCAGGTGTATACAGAGCAACCACTCCCGACGTGGCTTTTCTTCAAGAAAAGCCGCACTTCGCGGCGCTTGACTGTGCAGAGTAGAAGTGAAAATGCTCTAGTAGCGTGCTGGGGAGCCAGATGGAATTTCGCGTAATTTGGGAAATTGACATCCACGCAGACACCCCGAAGCAAGCGGTCGAGGAAGCACGCGCAGTACAACTGCGACCGGATATGCCCGCTACCGTCTTTGAGGTTTGGGACTACGCCAGGCACAAGATGCAGCGGGTCGATCTGGCGGCGGCCGCCGGCAGGTTGAACACCGTGGAAATGGCTTCCGTACGCGCGGCTTTGCGGCAGATCCAGTGCGCCCCGGAACTACAGGCCGATTTAAAAGATCTGGTCTCGATCATGCTCATTTTCCTGGATGCGGAGGAGGCAAGTTCAAGGCGCTATTGACGCCTCCTGCCGGTCGAGCTCTCCTCCCGCGTTTATAATCGACCACCATGAAGGCGCATGTTTACGTCACGCTGAAGCGCACCGTCCTCGACCCCCAGGGCCAGACCATCCACGGCGCGCTGAAACGAATGCAATACACCGGCGTCGAGGACGTGCGGCAAGGAAAATACTTCCAACTCACACTGCGCACGATGGATTCCGCCGATGCGCGGGCCGAAGTGGAACGCATCGCCCGCGAAGTGCTGACCAATCCGGTGATCGAAGAGTTTACCTATCGCCTGGAGGAATAAGCGGAGCTCCCTGTCGACCGTACAATGAGAGTCTATGTGCGGAATCGTTGGATATGTCGGCCCGAAGGACGTCGTCTCCGTCATTCTTGACGGGTTGAGACGGCTGGAGTACCGCGGATATGACTCAGCCGGGATTGCTGTCGGATCCGCGGGACATGGGCTGGCACTGCGGCGCGCGCCGGGCAAGCTGCGCAACCTGGAAGAGGCGATCCGGCAGCACCCGCTGCACGGCACCTACGGCGTCGGCCACACTCGTTGGGCCACCCATGGCAGACCCACCGAAGAAAACGCCCATCCCCACCGGGACTGCACCGGGCGCATCGTGGTGGTGCATAACGGCATCGTCGAAAACTACCTCGAACTGAAGCGTGAGCTGGCGGAGGAAGGCCACACTTTTGTCACCGAGACAGATACGGAAATCATCGCCCACCTGATCGAACAGGAACTGCGCTCGGCCGAGAATTCGGGCAAGACGATGTTGCTTGAGGACGCGGTGCGCCGGGCGGCGCGCAGGTTGACGGGAGCTTACGCCATCAGCGTGATTTCCGCCGATGCCCCCGACACCATTGTGAGCGCGCGCAATGGGCCGCCGGTCGTGGTCGGCGTGGGTGAAGGAGAATCCTTCGTGGCTTCGGATGTACCCGGGATCCTGCACCACACCCGCATGATGTACTTTCTGGCCGATGGCGATGTGGCGATCCTGACACCGCAGGAGGTGAAGTTCACCAACCTGGAAGGCGATCCCGTGGTGCGCAAGGTGGAGAAAATTCTCTGGGACCCGATCCAGGCGGAGAAGGGCGGCTACAAGCATTTCATGCTCAAGGAGATTTTCGAGCAGCCGCGGGCCGTGCGCGACACTACTCTGGGCCGGATCTCGCTGGAGACGGGCGCGGTCTTCCTGGGCGAGATGCAGATCACCGACGATCAGTTCCGAGCAGCCACGCAGGTGAACATCGCGGCGTGCGGGACGAGTTGGCATTCCGCCCTGGCGGGCAAGTACATGATCGAGCGGCTGGCGCGGGTTCCCACGGAAGTGGACTACGCCAGCGAATACCGGTATCGCGACCCGATCGCCGATCCGCGCGCACTGGGCATGCTCATTACGCAGTCTGGCGAGACCGCGGATACTCTGGCGGCGCAGCGGGAGATGATCGCCAAGGGATCGATGACCATCGCCATCTGCAACGTGGTGGGCGCCATGGTGGCGCGGGAAGCGCACGGAACGATCTATACCCACGCTGGACCCGAGATTGGCGTCGCCTCCACCAAGGCATTCACCGCGCAATTGACGGCGCTGTTTCTCTTTGCCCTGCACCTGGCGCAAAAGCGGGGAACCATTGCCGGCGCTGAGAGCGCCGCTTTGGTGGACGAACTCAGCCGCATCCCGGGAAAGATTGAAGAGGTGCTGCGCCAGCGCGATGGCCAGTGCCGGCAACTGGCCAAATTGTTTGCGTCGGCTTCGGACTTTCTCTTCTTAGGCCGCGGCATTCACTTTCCCATCGCGCTCGAGGGAGCGTTGAAGCTCAAGGAGATCTCCTACATCCACGCCGAAGGCTATCCCGCGGGGGAGATGAAGCACGGGCCCAATGCGCTGATCGATGAGGCGTTGCCGGTGGTCGTGTTGGCGACCAGCGATGCCCACAGTCCGGAGTCGGTGCTGCGCTATGAGAAGACGCTCTCCAACATCCAGGAGGTAACGGCGCGCTCAGGCCGTGTGATTGCGGTGGCGACCGAGGGCAACCAGCAGATTCGCGAGCTGGTCGAACACGTGATCTATGTGCCCCAGGCGCCCGAATTGCTGGCGCCGCTGATCGAAGTGGTGCCGCTGCAGCTGCTGGCTTACCATATCGCCGTGCACCGCGGTTGCGACGTGGATCAGCCGCGCAATCTGGCCAAATCCGTCACCGTCGAATAATGTTGTGATAGGCAAGACGAATGTTGTTTTCCATCCGAGGTGACGGATATTGGAACGGCCACACTACACTGCGCGGCTAACGCGCAGACTCCTGCTGTCGGAACCCGGCGCTTGTTTCCATCTTGAATTCACGGTTGAGGAACTGGAAAAGTTCGATTTCCAGCCGGGGCAGTTCGTCTCGTTCCTGGCCCTCGACCCTAAGGGGAAACACCAGACCCGGGCCTACTCCATCGCGTCGGCGCCACGTGCCAACCAGTTCGATGTGTGCATCAATCGGGTGGAGGGTGGGTTCTTCTCCAATTTGCTGTGCGATCTCAAGGAAGGAGAGAGCCTTCAATTTCACGGACCGCATGGCTTGTTCCTGCTGCGCGCGCCCTTGACCGACAGCATTTTCATCGCCACCGGTACGGGCATCGCACCCATGCGCGGCTTTGTCGAATACCTCTTTCCGGACGATGGCGAGGACCGTAGCCAGGGACGGAATTTTTGGCTGGTGTATGGAACGCGGTATGAGACCGAGCTTTATTACGAGGATTATTTCGAACGGATCGCTGCCAGCAGGCCAAATTTCTTCTACCGCAAGACGCTGAGCCGGTCCCAAGAGAGCTGGCAAGGCGCGCGCGGCTATGTGCAGGAGCTAGTGGAGCAAATCGCCGTGGAGCATGCGCGCGCGCAGGATCCGCGCCCGGTAAGCGGAGCCGCATACAATATCCACGCCTATATTTGCGGATTGAATGAAATGGTAACGGCCAACCGCGATTGCCTGAAGGGCTTGGGCTGGGAGAGAAAGCAAATCGTCTTCGAACGCTACGATTGACGCGCCGAGGAGAGAAACAGCAGGTCCCTCCACTAACAGATGCCAGCCGGGAGCGCCGCCCTTCCCTTTGTCATCCCGAGCGAAGTCGAGGGATCTGCAGTTCTCCCTCTTGGAGAAGCTGTGCCCTTTCTCAAACATAATTGTCATCTCGATCGGAGGAATCATGGGCCTTCGGCCCACCCAAGATAATGAAAAACGCCTTCTGTCCAGCAAACGCTCTCAATGGAAGCGTCCCCCTCCCCTTTGTCATCCCGAGCGCAGCCGAGGGATCTGTAGTTCTCCCTCTTGGAAAAGCTGTGCCCTTTCTCAAACAGAATTGTCATCTCAATCGGAGGAATCATGGGCCTTCGGCCCACCCAAGATAATGAAAAACGCCTTCTGTCCAGCAAACGCTCTCAATGGAAGCGTCCCCCTCCCCTTTGTCATCCCGAGAGCCTGTGACTTAATTCAGCTTTTTTGAGGCAAAGAGGATTAAGGCATTTTTTCTATGGCCGGACTGCTAAGCGGCCATCAGGCGCCGAGGTGCCGTGTCAAAGGGTACTGCGTGCCATGCAGTGTCAGATCCTCTCCGTTTTACCCGGTTTTGCTCTGCATCTGCTCTGCAGCCGGGTTTTAGCTCAGCAACGCTTTGCTGAAGTGCATCAGGTTGTAAGCCAAGGCGCACCACAGGGTCACGCATTTGATTTTGTTCAGGCCGCGCACCGTGAACGGGGCCAGCCCACGATAAGTTCGTAAGTCAGCATTCACCGTTTCACTGGTGGCAGCTCTTTGCTTGTAGATTTCTTGCCCCTCTTCGCTGGCCATGCGTCGCTTCCATGCTTGTATCGCTTCCGAATCTCTCGGCTTAGGTTCCAACTCCCGCCCCCGATTCTCTGGATTCCGTGCCGGCTTGGAGGGCACGAACAACTCTACCCCTTGCTGGTGTGCCTGGACGATATCCTCTGTTCGCAAGTAGCCGCCGTCCACCAGGTGTTGCTCCACCTTGCCCCCAGTGCGTTGTTCCACTTGCTGGCGCATCGGTTCACTCAACCCCGCCGAATCGGAACCCTCGTTGGTGACTTCCACCCCCAAAATGGCACGGCTTTGCGTATCGGTGGCCAACTGCACGTTTACCCCAGGGCTATAACCGCCGTTGGCCATCTTCATCACCCGCGTGGCCGCATCGGTGGTGCTCACCCGCGGCTGCTTGGCCCGGATCTGATCCCCGCACTTGCCTTTGCCAGCCCTCTGGGCCGCCTCCGCCTGCTTCTGCTTCAGCTCCGGCAACTGCGCTATCGCCTGCTCCAGCCGCTGCTGTCGCGACTCCGCCGCGCGCTCACGCGCCGCCTTCTGGCGCGCCGTCACAGCGGCTGACTCTGCAGGCGATTCCAGCTGCTTACGCAACTCCTGCACCTGCTGCCGGGCTTGCTCCAACAACTGCTGCAAACGCTCTTCCCGACGAAAACTGCTGCTTCCCGCGCTCACACGCACCCGCACTCCATCTTGGCTGATGCGGCTCACTCGCACCAGTTTCTTGTCCACCAACGTCACTATCACCTGCGTAAACAGATCGTCCAATGCGTCGGCGTGATCGATGCGAAAGTCGGAAAGCAAATGATGATTCACGGTCACTCCGCCGCACAACCAGCGGAACGGCGCACTCTCTTCGCAACGACGCGCTAACTCTCGCGCAGATCCAACCCCTCGGGTACACCCATACAGCCATAAACCCACCAGCAAACGCGGATCGGTCGCATCTCGACCCGCTTGCCCCTCTCGGGCACGAATCCGCTCACAAAAACCACTCACCTCCAGCTTTTCCACTACCCCCATCACCGTGCGCACAGGATGAAGCGCTCCCACCAGATCATCTATGCAATGCGGTTCCATCGACAGCTGAAGACGTTCTGCCTTGCGCAGACGAACCGCTCTCTTCTCCTGAACACCTGCTTCCACACTGTTGCTCATGTCTCTTCATACAACCTCATCCCCCCAACCAATCAATTTGTTTGGGAGGATGCACCAAAAAAGTCACAGCCTCCGAGCGCAGCCGAGGGATCTGTAGTTCTCCCTCTTGGAAAAGCTGTGCCCTTTCTCAAACAGAATTGTCATCTCAATCGGAGGAATCATGGGCCTTCGGCCCACCCAAGATAATGAAAAACGCCTTCTGTCCAGCAAACGCTCTCAATGGAAGCGTCCCCCTCCCCTTTGTCATCCCGAGCGCAGCCGAGGGATCTGCAGTTCTCCCTCTTGGAAAAGCTGTGCCCTTTCTCAAACAGAATTGTCATCCCCACCGGAGCGCACCCGGATTTCCTGCCACGCAGCACTAGACAATGCCGCGTGTGCGCCTTTCCGTAAAGAAAGGCGCATGAAGTTCGACAACGCCACCAAATTCCACAGGAAATCCGGGGGAGCGTAGTGGAGAAACCTGCTGTTTCTCTACAAACAATTACGGCAGGGCGAAGGCGACGTAGACACCGCCTGACGGCTTTCTGCTCGATTGCCCTCCACCAGCCGCGATGACGACGTATTGCTTTCCGTTCACCATGTAGGTTGACGGTGTGGCCAGTCCGGAGAAAGGTAGCTCAGTTTCCCACAGCAGCTTTCCGGTGGTCTTGTCGTAAGCGTGGAACTTCTGATCGAAAACGCTTGCGCCGATAAAGAGCAATCCACCCTCGGTGACCACCGGACCGCCATAGTTATCCGACCCGGTATCCGCCATCCCCTTGGCTACCAGCTCCGGATACGTTCCGAAGGGTATCTTCCACAGATATTGGCCGGTATTTAGGTCGATCGCGCTCAGAGTGCCCCAGGGTGGAGCGGTGGCCGGATAACCATCCGGATCTGTGAAACGGCGAAAGCCGATGGACTTGTAGGGCACGTCGCCGTTGCTATGGTCGCCCGCGCCCTCGGCAGCCACCGGGTCAGCTGACTTTGCATTCGCGCGCTGCGGCCGCTGCTGCTGTTGTGGCGCCCTGGTCAGGTAATGGACCACGGCCTGCACCTGTTCGTCACTCAGGTTATTGAAGGGGGGCATGCGGCCCCTGCCCTGGCGGATGATGCCTGCGATCTCCGCATCGGTGAGGATTCCCTCGATGCCCCACAGACGTGGAATCGCCGGCGGCGAGCCGGCCCGGTTGAGGCCATGGCAGCCGCTGCATTGGTTCTGGTAAACCTTCTCGCCTAAGCTTCCGGCAGCTGGCGGAATCGTCAGCCCGACCAACCAGGCGGTGTCATTGGCGTTGACATACAGCACTCCCGTGGAGGGGTCGACGGCGACCCCACCCCACTCGCCGCCTCCGGCAAATCCCGGCATGTCGACGGTGAGCTTGTCCACACTGGGCGGAACGAACTGGCCGCCACCGATCATGCTGCTGAACTGCTTCTCCGCCCACGCGTGCGCTTCCGGAGTGCGGTTAGTCAGGGTATCTGCCGAGGAGCTCTGCTGCGTATAGGGCGTGGGCAAAGTTGGTATCGGCTGGGTGGGCGAAGTGGCTTCGCCAGGGACGTTGCTCGAGGGGAAGGGTAATTCCTGAATCGGGAAAAGCGATTTTCCTGTATCCCGGTCAAAGACGAAAAGCAAACCGGACTTGGTGGTCTGGGCGACAGCATCGACCCGCTTGCCATCGTGCGTAACCGTCACCAGCGCCGGAGGCGCGGGAAAATCGCGGTCCCAAAGGTCATGGTGCACGCCCTGGAAATGCCAGATGCGCTTGCCCGTCTCGGCATCGAGCGCAATCAACGAATCGGCAAACAGATCGTTGCCAATGCGATCCCCGCCGTAAAAGTCGAAGACTGCGGACCCGGTAGGCACATACACAATGCCACGCTTGATGTCGACCGTCATCCCAGTCCAGTTGTTAGCGGCTCCGGCGTTTTTCCAGGCGTCTTTGGGCCAGGTGTCATAGCCAAACTCTCCTGGACGGGGAATGGTGTGGAAGGTCCAGCGCAAGGCTCCAGTGTGTACGTCGAAGGCGCGAATGTCTCCCGGGGGCGCCGGATGGGTTTCAGGGTTTGCACCGCCAACGATGATCAGATCCTTATAGATGCTGCCCGGCGTGGTGAGATCGACCGATTGTTGCTGGTAGGGTTCGCGTAGTCCCTTGCGTAAGTCGATTCTTCCCTGCTCGCCAAAAGAAGGGATCGGCTTGCCCGTAGCCGCATCGAGCGCGTAAAGATAGTTGCGGGCGCCCGCGAAAATTCGGCTTTGTTGGCCATCGGTCCAATAGGAGACGCCGCGGGTCAGCACCCGCCCTTCAAGATCCTCCTGGAATTTCCAAAGCAGCTTGCCTGTCGCGCCATCGAGCGCGATCACGCTGCGGCCCGGGGTGGTAGTGTAAAGAACTTTACCGACAATAATGGGATTGGCTTCGATGCCTCCCTTTTCTCCCGTGTCGTACTTCCACGCGACGACTAGCTTCTTCACGTTGTCGCGATTAATCTGCGCAAGGGTGGAGTAGTGAGTGCCGTCGTGTCCGCCATAAGCCGGCCAGTCTTGTTGACCGAATGCCGCTAATGACCCAGCCGTACAGAGGCCCAATCCCAAAACTACCGTTGCCCCGAACTTCCCCATTTTGCTCCCCCAACCTCGAACAGAAACGTTTCAGCTGCGAAACCAGGCGCTCTCCCGCGCCCGCATGATTTTACAGGATGCGGAAGCGGCGTCATCGGCCGGGTGCGTTCGCGCCAAGGTCCCCAAAATATTGGTGCAGGTGTTGCACCAGGACGAAACTTACGCCGTCTCCTCAACGTCTGCGATTTGACGATTCAAGTATTTTGAATCATCGCTGGCCATTTGCGCTATTCGCGGTCGCAGGTCATCGGTACGGCTCGCAAAAAGTTGTAAAGTGGAGTCGTTGTTTCATAGGAGATTTTCCATGAGTTCTGACTTTTCGAGAAGAACCCTGATGAAGGGGATCTGTTCGACTGCTGCGCTGTCGGCTGCGTTGCCGGCTGCCGCGGTGTTACCTCCGGCTGCTGCGGACGGTAAAACCGAATACAAGGGCCCGCACGGTCCGGGGATGCCTCAAGAGGGGCCTGACACGCCCAAGATCTGCGCCCCGGTCGGGGGCCGCGAGATCACCGATGAACAGATGCGGAGAGTCAAGCAAATCGGGGTCAATAACGTGCTGACGGGTGGTCCGAAGATGCCATGGCAAGAGGCAGATTTGCAGGCCACAGTCGACAAGCTCAAGTCGGGGGGCCTGGCACTGGGTAACATGATGATCGCCGGATTTCCTAACTGCATTTACGGTCGAGCCGGTGCGGAGCGCGACAAGGAGATTGAGGACTTCAAGACTTCGATTCGCGCCGCGGGCAAAGTAGGCCTGCCGGTCGTCGAGTACAACTGGTATGCGCATCGGGCGATCGAGGGTTACTACCTGGAAGAGGGGCGCGGCGGAGCGGGATACACTGCGTTCAACATCGATAAGGTCGAGAACCTGCCCACAGTGCCCGAGGAAGGAGTCCATTCCAACGAAGAACTGTGGAAGAACATCACCTATTTTCTGCAGGCCGTCATTCCCACTTGCGAGCAGTCAAACGTGCGTTTGGCATTGCACCCGAACGACCCCCCAATTGCCGTTACCCGCGGATCGGGACAGATTATGGCTTCTCTCGAGGGTTGGAAGAAGTTGATCACGGTGGTGAACAGCCCGGCGAACGGTATCACTTACGAATGCGGCGTATCGCGTGAGATGGAGGTCGATCCGGTCGAAGTATGCAAGTACTTCGGTACTCGAGACCGTATCAATCACGTGCATTACCGCAACCCGGTAGTGAGAGTGCCGCATAACGATTACACCGAAACCTTTATCGATATGGGTGAAAACAATATGCTGGCCGTGATGCGGGAGCTGATCAAGGTGAAGTACACCCGCCTGATCTATCCCGAGCACGAGCGCGCATTGGATTATGACAAGGCGGTCGGCATCCGTAACCAATACCCGGGCGGCGGCGGATATACCGGTATGGTGTACGACATCGCCTATGCGCGAGCCATGTTCCAGGCCTCCATCATGCTGGAACGAGGGACGGAGTGGAAGGAGTTTTAAAGCATTTGCGAGACTGTTCTAGCCGCCGGAAAGGGGTCCCCGTACCTCCAGGCTCAGCAACTCCGACCCAATGCAGTATCTCTTCGTATGTGGATCCTGTTCGACGTAGCCATAGACCTGTAGCGAGCTAAGCAGCCGATGAACGTCGCTGGGCAACAGCCCGGTGCAACGGGCTATCTCGGTGACCCAGAGCGAGACCGCACTTTGAACTCCGTTAGTATCCGGCAAACCTTGGTCACCGTTGTAGCGGTCTGTGTCATAAGGCCCTGAAGCAAGCCGGGAAAGGTTGCGGAAGTTCCTGGACCGCACTCCCACCGCCCGCTATCCCTTTGCAATAACCATCAACCACCCCAGGCCATCGCGGCGAGAGCGGATTGGGGGAAATGCCGCTCAAAATATGATCTTCCCTGCAAGGTTGATCTGCCGGTTGCCTGCATTACCAGTTAAGGAAGTGACCAGGCCGAAGGATGAGCTCCCATATTGCGTATTGGGGTTAGCGAACTGCGGTGTATTGGTCGCATGTAGCCATTCACTGCGAAATTCCAGATTGAAGCGCTCCGTGAGGCGCATTCTGCGGAAGATCGAGGCGTCGAGGTTGAAGAATCTGGGTCCCGCGGATATGTAGTTGCCCACGTTCCCCTGCGTTCCAGCCGGCGGCGCCGAGAACGGACTAGTCTCAAACCAGGGATTCGTTTTAAGGCCATGCAGCTTCGTAATCGGGGCGCTCATGTTGGGAAAGGCCTGATTACCCGGAGTGTTGAAAGACGAGGTACAGGTGCAAGAGAAGTTCAAAGGCATGCCGCTTGCGGTCTCCCACATTCCGCTGAGCTGCCAGTCGCCAAGAACCTTGCCCGGGATACCGGAACTGGCAAGATGCGAACCTTCTCCAATTGGCAGATGCCAGAGGAAGCTTTCATTAAAGATGTGGGTTTGGTTGAAGTCCGTCGCTGCATAGTTACGCCGCTGGTTGACGTAATCCAGGAGCCCATTGGGGTAGTCACTGGCTTCGCTCGCAAACCCAAGGGCCTTTCCGTAAGTGTACGAGTTGGTGACGGAGAAGCCACGAGCGAACTTGTGATCGAACTTGACCTGAAGGGCATTGTAATTCGAGCTGTAACCCACAAAATACTCGGTTGTGGCAGCCGTACGGCCAACATTTGCATTCGGGCTACCGCACGCGGCGCAGGGCCCGTATTCCGGCTGGCCCGCCGCTCCTGTTCCATACACTGTAGCGGCGTTCTGGTTGTATTGGATAGGAGTATGGATGCCATGATTCCCAACGTAAGCAACATCCAACACCCAATTTCCAGGGAGAGTTCGCTCGTAGGCAAAATTCCATGATTCGAGATACGGGTTTTTCCAGTTCAAGTTGATGGCATAGTAACTCTGGTTGAGCAGAGCAGGTGTATTGGCCGGGATGATCCCGTTCGCCGGCTGGACATAAGGCGGCAGTGCGGGGATTCCCTGCTCGAAGCTGGCCGCGGCGTTGCTGGAAAGGACCGCAGGGCCAAAACCACTCAGGCTGTTGTACGATTGGGTCGGCTCGAGCGGGTAGTTGTAGGCGAAAAGATCAATGTTCCAGGCCAGCGTACTCATCCCAAAACCGGCGCGCACAACGCTGTTGGGGGAGATGCGATAGTCCAGGCCAAAACGCGGTCCCCAGTTATTATAATCGGGCTGTGCTCCCATATTTCTTGGGACAACACCGATTCCGGCCAGCTCGAGAGCGTTGACGCTTGGAACGTAGTTGGAGAAACCACCCGCAAAGTGCGGGGTGGGGGGACCGTAGTACTCCCAACGCAATCCTGCACTGACCGTGAACCGCGGGCTGGCCTGCCACTTATCGCCAAAGTAGACGAAGATCTGGTTCTGGCGGAGAGCGGGAAAGACGTTTACGTATCCGCGATTGACGGAGTTAGGGACGCCCAGGAGGAAACTTGCGAATTGGTTGGCGAAGGCGCTCTTTGGAGCTGTCGGCGAATTGAGCGCGGTTGTGCCAGCGACGAACGCAAAGGCGCCCGGAGGGTTGCCGACCAGGAGCAAGTCGTCGCGCCAACGATGATAGTCGGCACCCCACTCGAGGATATGGTTGCCTTTCACTTTGGTCATGTTTTCCACGACCTCGATATTCGTTCCCGCGCGGTTCCAGGGGCAATTCCCGCACCCTCCAATCATAGGATCGGAGAAACCTTCACCGCTAAGGGAGCTGATACCGCTCGTGAACTGACTGACGTTTGCACCAGGGATTCCAACTTGCTCGGCGAGGTTCTGTCCATAACCCGTGGGATACGCGAGGTTATTGTACCGGCTAACACCGAAGCGAGCTTCGGAGAGCAGTTTCGATGCAAATGGGTGGATCCAGTTCACGCCCGTCGAATAGGTCTTTTCGTGCCCGTAACCCTCCTCCCCCGAGAGGCTGCCCGGGAGCGGCCCCCCCCACTCGCCGAAAAGCCCTGGCTGGTTGAGCGTCGGCTTTTCATAACTAAAGCGCCCGTAAACGTGATCGTTACTTTGGAAAAAACGATCAATCGTCACGTCATAGTACGGAGTGTCTTGGGTAAAGAAGCTGCTGGTCAGCAGGTTATTTTGGTATTTAAGCACGCCGGCAGCAGTCTGGTTGCTGTTGGGCGGAGTAACGTGCGAAAGCAGTGCCAGAGCGACGGGATCCAGACGGCTCGGAGGGATCACGTTGAGGACGCCGTTGTAACTGAACTGCGTTCGGCCGGTTCCGCAAAGCTTGGCATTGCCGCCCGGCAGGCAATCCGCGGTATCTCCCGTGGTGGGGTCGTAGATCGGGGTCAGGGACGGGTCGCTGAAATCGCCGCTCCGTATAGCCGCCGTGGGCACGCTAACCTGTTCGAACTCTCCAACGTGCTGAGTGTATTCCAGATAGTCGACGAAGAAGAACATCTTCCCCTTCTGAATCGGCCCCCCGAAGTTACCCCCGAAGTAGTTGTATACGGCATGAGTTTTCGGCGTTGTCTGGAAGTATGTCCGAGCCGAGAGTGCGTTGCCCTGGTAGAAGTAGTAGGCTTCACCGTGAAACTGGTTCGTACCCGATTTTAGAATGACGTTGGTAACTGCTCCAAGAGCCGTTCCCTGTTGCGGGTCGTAGTTGCTGGTAGTGATCTGTACCTCCTGGATCGCTTCGATCGGTGGAATGTAGATCTGCAGCATCTGGTTGCGCTGGTTGTCGTTCACACCTTGAATATTGAAGGTGTTGTACTGGCTGGATTGGCCGTTCACCGTACTCGCCATGCTGAGCTGAGGGTTGTAGAAGGTCGAGTGGTCCTTCACGGCGACTCCCGCGCCCGGAACGGTATTCAGTAAGCTCTGAAAATTGCGCCCGTTGTTGAGCGGCAGTTCCGCGACCGCGGCGGTCTCGATATTGCGCCCCGTATCCGCAGTGTCAGTCTGGAGCGCCGGCGTGACTGCGCTGCTGACATTTACTGTCTGGGTAACAGCGCCCGGGCTGAGTGTCATATCGGCGCGCGTGGTGGTGTCAGCGAACAGGCTGATCCCGCTGTTCACGGCCTTGCTAAAGCCGTCTTTCTGGGCCGTGACCTTATAAGTTCCCGGAGCAAGATCGGGAACGGAATAGTAGCCGCTGGCGTCAGTCTGAGCTTCGTGGTTGACCGTGGTATTCACGTCGGTGATGGTGACAGCAGCGCCTGGGATTGCGGCGCTGGTCGAGTCGGAAACAGTCCCGACGATTGTGCCGTTGACGTTCTGGCCATATGCGCAGAGTGCTGACAAGAGCACTCCGAACCCGAAAAACTGCAACCACTTACTCATTCTGTTCTGTGTCTTGGCTGGTAGTCGCATGTCCTTCCCCTCCAGGAATGACTCGTTTTCGTGTTCAATCAGGTCCTTTGGCTCTCTAGATTTGAATGGCGTGAAACACTTTTTTCGACCTTGAAACGCCACTAAGTCTATGCCCGCTTTCACACGTGTGTCAAGGGATATCACTATCTAGGATGTGCTTGTTTAAGTTATTAAGATGGCTCGGCCGAGGTCGCAAGAAGTAAGGTCGTGGTGAGACGCGGAGCGGCATGTTGACTACTTGTGCGCGAGCTCCTGCTTCCGTAGAAGTTATTATGGAGTAAGTTCCGTAATGAACTTGTTATCAATGAAAGCTTTGACGACGCGCCGCAGGAATGTAATCTGACTGAAGCCACGAAAATTTCGGATGCAGGATAAGACTATAGTTGCCGATAACAGGTGCTGCCTGAGCAACTACCAAAAGGTGTCCTGATCGGAATAGCTCATCAACGGCAGACTTGTACGCTTTGCCGAAGGCGGCTATTCAGTGCAAACGGAACATACTCTATGGACGGGAGAGGGATTCTTGTGTTTGAATTCAGGGCGGAGTTCGTTCCGCCATAAATCAAACCGCAATTCTGCGCTTGAATTCGCACCCGGCGGTCGGTCCCCAACATAACCAAGCTGTTCGGAAGTGTGAGGAGCGTCACTTATGAACTCGTATTTTTCCCGGCGGAATCTCATCAAAGGCTTAGCGGCTACAGCCTTGGCGCCCTCACTCGTTGAGGGCCGGGCACAAGCGCCAGCGGGTGGACAATCGTGGTGGCTCGGTAACGGCATGCCTCAGGAAGGACCGGATACGCCCAAGATAGCAATGGGCATATCTATAACCGATGCGCCAAACGGCCTGACCGTTACCAATGGCTTGACCGATGAGGCGATGCGCAGGGTTGTCCAAATCGGTGTTTATCACGTTCTATCCAACGGGCCGAAAATTCCGTGGACCGTCGAACAGCTGCAGCCGATCGTGGACAAGCTTAAGGCCGGCGGCATCACGCTGGGCAACCTGATGATCGGCGGTTTCAACAACACTATCTACGGCCGGCCCGGCCGCGACGAAGAGATTGAAAAGGTCAAGCAATCCATCCAGGCAGCCGGCAAAGCGGGCATCCCTGTGGTCGAGTACAACTTCTATGCGCATCGTGCCATGGAAGGCTACTATGAGCAAACGGGCAGAGGCGGCGCCGGGATCACAGGCATGGACTACGACCGCATGAAAGACCTTCCCCCGTTGCCCGAGCAAGGCGCGTATACCCTCGACGAGATGTGGAACAATATTACGTACTTCCTGAAGGCGGTCGTTCCCGTCGCGGAGAAATCGAACGTCCGCTTAGCTTTGCATCCGAACGACCCACCTGTGCCGTTGAGTCGGGGCTCGCAACAAATTATGGCGTCTCTCGCCGGATGGAAGCACTTGATCGAAATCGTGAACAGTCCTTCCAACGGGATAACCTTCGACTGCGGTGTTACCCGGGAGATGGGCGAGGACCCTGTTACGGTGTGCCGTTACTTTGGGAGCAGAGATCGCATCAACCATGTGCACTATCGCAACCCACATATCGTAAAGCCGTATGTGAAGTACGACGAGGGCTTCATCGACGAGGGTGACGTCAATATGCTGGCCGTCATGCAGGAGCTTTTGCGAGTGAAATATACCCGCGAATTCTATCCGGAGCATCCCCGAGCTTTGGACTACGACCGCGAGCGAGGTAAGATCCGCGGGTACCCCGGCGGGGGCGGATACACGGGCGAAGTTTACGACATCGCTTACGGCAAGGCGATGCTGCAGGCCGCTTTGGTCCTGGAGCATGAGCACAAGTCCTAATTTCAGCTATCTGGACCGGCAAGCGTTTGTGAAGCCCATGAAGGGAAAGTCTTCAGGGGCTTCTTCTTGTTCAGGTCGAAAATTCTTCACTCCGTACCGGCTACGGTTCCGGTGCGCCAGCAGGAGGGGTACGCTGTGGGCGCGGCTTGAGCGCTTCAGCCAACAGCTCATCGAATTCTGAACGTGGCATCTTCAGTTTCTCAGGATGCGCATCGACGTATTTGCCCAGGCCTTGAAATTTAGCCGGTGTCCATCCCCCTTCGAATTCCGCGCCGTTCTTGCCTTCGCGATTGAGTTCGAAGTTGTAGTCATCCATAAGGTTAGTAAATTCCGCATGGCTTACCGCGGCTTCCGCCATGACCGCCGGGATAAAGATAACCCCGTCCGTCTTCGCCAGCACTAAGTCGCCCGGCAGAACCACGGCGCGTCCGACGCGAATGGGTGAGTTAATCGCAGTCAGCGTCATCTGCTGAATAAAGGAGGGATCGTAACCTTTGTAGAACCCATTGAAATTGGGGATTTCCCGGTTTTCCTCCTGGTCTCGGATCCCTCCATAAAAGACAAACCCGGTATGGGTGTGGGCGGCGATCCCGTTGCCCAGGTTGGACCCGATCAGCGTGCCGTCAATAATTTTTCCAAAACTATCGGCGACATACACGTCGCCGATCTGCAGTTCATTGATAGGCCAGCTGTTATTTCCGCTAACTCTTCCCTCGGCCTTACCTTCCGCGGCAATCGCCTTCGCCATGTCAGCCCGGACCGGCATATATTGTGCCGTGAGAGCCCGCCCGGCAAAGGGTTTTTCAATATGAAGGGCTTGCCAATCACCTTCGAACTGATTGCGGTACCCTTTCTCACGGAGATAGTCCCATACATCTTCGATCGAAACGTCCAGGGCTCGCTTGAGCAGATCGTCCGGCACCTTGGGGCGTCCGTCAGGAAAGCGCTCCCCCTTCCAGTCCGAGGTGTAGAACATCATCTGTTCTTTTGTTTGCTTTACTTGGGAGAAGGCAGTCGAAGCCCCCAACACAGTCCAAACCATCACCGCAACGGCAATCATTTTTTTCATAGGAACTCACCATATCATTCGAGGCATTCGCCGCCAAGCCTCGAACGCCTCGCTCAGACATAGGTGAAATCCTAGGGCGCCGGCGGAGCAGAAGGAGGCGGAGTGCGGGGCCTTTGCCTTTCAGCCATAAGCGCATCGAATTCAGAACGCGGCATCTTCAACTTCTCAGGATGTGCATCGATCCACTTGGCGAGGCCTTGATATTTAGCCGGGGTCCAGCCGCCTTCAAACTCAGCGCCGTTTTTGCCTTCTTTGTTGAGTTCAAAGTTGTAGTCGTCTTCCAGGCTGGTGAATTCCGCATGGCTGATCGCGTCCTCGGCCAGGATCGCAGGGATGAAGATAACTCCATCCGTCTTAGCCAGGACAAGATCTCCCGGCAACACAACGGCTCGCCCGATACGGATCGGCGCGTTGATTGCAGTCAATTCCATTTGCGCCCAGGCAGAGGGATCGTACCCTTTGTAGAATCCGTTAAAGTTTGGGATTTCTCGATTCTCTTCCTGGTCTCGTATGCCGGCGTAGAAGACAAACCCGGTATGGGTGTGCGCGGCTATGCCGTTGCCCAGGTTGGAACCGATCAGTGTGCCTTCAATGATCTTGCCAAAGCCGTCGGCTACATACACGTCCCCAATCTGCAGTTCGTTGATAGGCCAGCTATTGTTTCCACTCACCCGGCCCTCAGCCTTGCCCTCAGCAGCAATCGCTTTCGCCATATCGGCCCGAGTCGGCATATATTGAGCGGTGAGCGCACGGCCGGCGAAGGGCTTTTCGATGTGAAGAGCCTCCCAGTTTCCCTCGAATTGATTGGCATAGCCTTTCTGCCGCAGGAAGCCCCAGATATCCTCGATCGTGCAATCCACGGCCCGCTTGATCAGATCGTCCGGCACTTTGGGGCGCCCGTCTGGAAAGCGGTCGCCCTTCCAGTCCGAGGTGTAGAACATCATTTGCTCCCTGGTCATCTTCACCTGGCAAAATGCAGAGGAAGCTCCCAACAACGTCCCGAGGATTACAGCGGTCACGATCAGTTTCTTCATTAAAGTCTCCTGCTCGAAGGCTAAACGATTTAGGGCGTACCTCGCCAAGTTGCAAGCATGGCTGTCAGACCGGCATTTTTCTCTTGCTGTATTCGCGGCCGGCAATCGCCGCCGACTCTGGTGCCTCGAGCACCATCGCACCGTCCTGAATTTGTTTGACGACGTAGTCCGGGCTGTTCTGATTGGCGGTGCCGGCGTTGAGGAACATAACCTTGTTCTTCTTGCAAGCGTCCAGAACAGCTTGCCTGACCTTGACCATCTCCGGCCGGGTGCCTACATCCACCCGCGAGCCGTCTTCGGGAAAGATGGAAAGACCGTAGAGCCAAAAGCTATGGTCACCCGGTCCCCATTCCGCCATCGAGATGCCAGGCAAGGCGAGTGTCTTGTCGACATCTACGTCGGCAAAGGTGTCTTCGATCTTGACACCAAAGATCATCTCGCCCTTGGGGTTGAGCGGCCACAAATCGGCCACATGCAGGTACTTATTGTGGTTGACACCCCAGACTTCGGCCGCAAAGTTCGCACTGGAGCCGCGCAGTCCGCGCATTTCCAGTTTGGGAACGCCGGGATAATCGAAGGGGTAGCGCATCGCCATCTGGGTCGCGACCTGGATCGCGCCGGCATCGCGGGCGTGGCACATATGAATCCCATGCACGCCGCAGTCCAACAGCTGTTCTAAAACCCACGTGTTGGCCCGCATATAAGCTGGGTCCAGACCGATGATGCCCGTCTCCACAAACACCGCGGGCGTGCGATGGCCGCTGCGCGTCGGACCACCGTCCACCAGGCCCCTCATGAACTCACGCAAGCCTACAAAATCGAGCGCCCCATGCTCCATCTCGCAGTTGATCGCGTCCATATAAGTCCGGGCCATCTTAACGCCTTGCGCGTAGTTGTCCACGCCCGGCCCCATGCCCGAACCCCCGTAATAGATCGGCTGACCGTCTTCCCACAGCTCAATCGCTTTGTTGATGCGGCGCGGCTTGTAGTTCCAGTCGACCGAAGAAGGCTGGGTATTGGTGTTGACCGGTTCGCTGGCCCCACGCCCTCCGCGCCCACGGCCACTCGCCGGAACCTCTTGCCCCATCGCACCTGTGGCCGCGATCCCCACGCCAATGGACACCCCCGCCGTGAGCAGATCTCTTCTTTTAATTGCCATGCTTACTCTCCTTCGAGACCGCCCTGTGAGGGGTCTTGCGATTAGAAACGATCATTGGTTGGTAGCCGTCGCGATGGAGCCGGGGCGGCTGGAGAACTTAAGCGTGGCCGCATTGTCTTGCACCACGGTCTTGCCATCAAATTTGTAAACCTCGATGTCGTACTCGGTCGCGCATTGCAGCAGAATCGTGTGGCCGTTGCGGCTCCAGGTCGCCCCCTGACACCAGTGACCGGTGTTGGTAGTAGCGACTTCGGTCAGCTTGCCATTGTTGACGCTGAAGATGCGCATAAGACCATGCACAGAGTTGTAATTGGGAGCATTCACCGGCACAGACGCGCCATTGCCGACCGTCACCTCTGCATATTTTCCGTCCGGTGACAGGACGACATGTTCCGGCGTCGAGCCCACTACGGCGGAATCTACGACCGTGTTCGTGCTGAGGTCGACCAGGGTGATCGTGCCCAGGGGTGGCGGACCCCCGTGGTGGCCGCCGGCGGACGCGGTTCGAGCCGCGTTGGCATCGATCGCGCCGCCCAGATTAGTGTTGATTCCATACTTGCCATCTGGCGTGACAGCCATGCCGTAGGGAGAGGCGCCGGTGACCACCGATTGACCGCTATAGGTCACCTTCGTGCCATCGATGTCGAGGATGCCAACTCTGTTGCCGCCGCGTTCCACCACGAAAGCGCGTTTGCCATCCGGGCTGAACACAACGTCGGTGGATCCTGCGCCTTTCTCCATTTCCACCTTGCCCACCTGGGTGAGCTTCTTATGCGCAATGGAGAACACGGTGACCGCGCCGTCCTGGGTACTGGCCACAAGTGCCATCGTACCTGCGGGGTTGATGGAAACACCGCTGGCGCCGGGGCCGGCCGCAATGGTCTGTATCACCCGCGGGTTCTTGGGCCTGGATAGGTCGATGACCGAGACGACATCGTCGGCAACCAGCTTGGTTGGATCGCTCGGATCAGGTTTCTGCCCGCAGGTAACGATCGCGAAGCTCGAATCGGGCGCGACGGCAACTGCGTCTGGAGGCCCAATCAGACTGGCAGGTGCGTTGACGGAGCCTAGTATCTTCGGCGGGTAGTGGTTGAGGTCGATGACCGAAACAGTGTCCGGACGCATGCCGGGTGGGTCATCGCCTGGACGGATCTGCTTGCCGTCGTTGCCCGAAACCGCGATCTGTGCCTCAACCCCGGCCGCCAGCGCGGTGAGCACAACTACCGTCGCAATTGAGATACCAACCTTCATGAAACCTCCCGCTGTGCCCGCTATCAGAACGAATACTTTAAGGCAAATTGCATCTGACGCATCGTGCCCGCCGTCGTGACTACGCCAAAGGTAGCGGGGCTGCGGATGTCGGAGGAACCGGGTACGTTCCAGTTCGGGCGATTCAATGCATTGAACATCTCCCATCGGAAGTTGAGTGAGTGCGATTCCCAGATATGGATGTCTCTTGTCAGGGAGGTATCGAGATCTTCGCTTCCCGGCGTAAAGAGCGTATTTCTACCCATGTTCCCCGGCCTCCAATTCAGATCAGAGCTGGTATAGTCGAAGGCCGCAGCGTTCCAGTAGTTCGAAGCTGAGCGCTGTGACGGAATATAACTGGCTCCGGTGTAATCCGGTTGGTTCCCTAACGTACCCAGGCCGGCAGTATCGCCAAGCTGGGTGGCGTTGACGGGTGTGCCATCACCCAGTGTGAGAATGCCGCCGACTTGCCAGCCCCCAATGATATAGCTGGCGAAGCCGTTATTGACAAAAGCCCGGCCCTTGCCGAAAGGAAGATCGTAGAGGGTAGAAGCCACGAAACGGCGGGGCAGGTCGAATTGCGATAACCCACGCTCAGCAGGCAGATTGTAGGAATTGGTCGGCCAAAGAGTATCCCCGGAATTACTGCGAAGAGCACTTCCCCCATCAATGGATTTCGACCAGGTATAGGCGATCACGTAGAGGAGCCCGTGGGAAAGCCTCTGGGACAGCTTCACGTCCAAGGCGTTGTAGCTCGCATTGTCGAAGCTCGAGGCTGCCTGGATGGGCCCGAAGTTAGGGAATGGTCTCCGCGACTTGGTGCTGCTGGTATCGGTAGGTCCGCTCTTGGGCACGGCTTGATTGAAGATAAAGTCGCGGTCCAGATGGTGGCCTTCATTGCCCATATATCCGACTTCCACCACCACGTTCTGGCTAAGCTGGCGCTGAACGTTGGCTATCGTTTGCCCGATATACGGCGTGCGGTTGTTTTGAAAATTGGCGTTGATCTGAGGCCCCGAGATGCAAGGGCCCGTATATCCCAGGCACAAGGGGCTTCCTGCCTCCGCGGCCCAGGGTGAGCTGAGGTTGACCGTGCGCGCATTGGTAGCAACCACAGTGCCATCCTTTCCGCCGAGGTTACGGGACATATCAAAGACCGCATTGCCTATATCAATCGCGTAAAAAATCCCGTAGCCGGCGCGGAAGCTCCATTTGCTGCCCAGGCTGTAGTTGATCCCCACGCGTGGTCCAAAATCGAAGTTGTTCGGGTTGACCAAGGCCTTTCCCATGTACTGATTGCCACGTTGGACCGGTTGACCCTGGGCGTACTCGAAACCCATGCCCTGATAGAAATTGCCGCTCCCCGGCCTGGTCAGAATCGGCGACGGGGAGTTGGGAATGATGCTCGAGACAGGCGTGGTGAAGCGCGGCGCAGGCGTAGTCGTCACACCCGAAGTGAAAATATCCGCATTGATTTGACTGTTGTGCTTATCCACCCAGGGACGGAAGTTTTCGTAGCGCAAGCCGAGATTCACCGTCAGTTTCGGGGAAACTTTCCAGTCGTCCTGAACGAACACGGCATAATTCGTCCGCCGTAGCTCAGCATTGGCGAGCGAGGTAACGCGGTAATACTGGGAAACAAAGCCGGTCATGAAATCTGCAAAAACGAAGCCCGTCTTTCCTGCATTGGCCGGGTCATCGGTGGATGAACCATCGAAATCGAACTCACCCTCGGACTTCTGATTGCCGTTCTGGTTGTAGCGATCGCGCCCAATCGCGCCTCCAATCTTGATGGAGTGGGCGCCCTTGATCATGGAAAGGCTATCCGTCCACTGAAACAGGTCGTCGCGAGTTACCCAGGGAGTGATTCCACCGAAGCTGCTGATCCCTTCCCCGAGTCCGATCGCCGGAACGCCATAAGTGGCAGGGGTCGGGGCCACCAGGCCGTCAATTCCGAGCGTTGCCTGAACGTTCAACGTGTTGGCATAGAATCCAGCGTAGTCGTTGTTGAACTGGTCCCAGGCAAACCGCGCCTCGTTCACCACCGAGGGGCTGATGATGTATGTGTTCCCCATCACCACCTGGCGTACCGTGGTGTTGGTAATTGCACTACTGGCCACCTGGAACAGCGCGGCCGGAGCGCTCAAATCGGATTCCCAGCTGAAGCGCCCGAACCAACTCGACTTCTGGTTCTCGATCCAGTCGATGCGCTGGTTGAACTGGGTTTCATCCGTGGGCTGCAAAGCTTGCCGGATATAGTTACTCGACAAAGGATTTTCGGGGTTTGTCGGAGGCGGATTGTAGTTGAGTATGGCCAGCGCCTGGGGGCTGAGCCGCGATTGGGGAACGATATTTCCGGGAAAGGGAGTGGCGCTGCCTCCAGTGCCGGTGACAACACGGGTGAGAGGATCGTAAATCTGCGGGATGCCGGGGGCCGAGAAGTCGCCCGACCGCATGGCGACCGTGGCGCTGGAACCAACCAACTGAGTCGTCAGCCGGTCATGCAGGGCTTCAAAATTCGACATGAAGAAGAGCTTGTCTTTGGCGTTAAACAGCTTGGGGATAGAAAGCGGGCCGCCCAAAGTGAAACCGTAGTCGTTGCGGCGGAATGGATCTTTCTTGCCCACCTGCCTCCATTCCTTGGCGTCGAAAACATCATTGCGGAGGAATTCGAAAGCGACAAAGTGATAAGAATTTGTTCCCGCCTTTGTGGTCGCATTGATCTGTGACGCCCCTTCGCCGAACTCCGCTGAGTAGACGCCGGTCTGCACGCGAAATTCCTGAATCGCATCGATCGAGGGGTGAATGATGTACGAGTTGAAATTTGGATCCGTGTTTTCGACGCCGTCCAGCGTGTAGTGATTAAACTCCAGGCGCTGTCCAGCGATGGCTATCGATTCCGCAGAGCGGACGCCCCCTTGCAGGCCGCTGCTACCCGTGGCCGGAGCCTCTGAAACAACATTGGGAGTGAGTGACACAAGATCCAGGTAATCGCGCCCATTGAGAGGCAAGCCGGTGATCTGTTGCGACCCGACGACCGTCCCCAGGGAGACCGATTCGGTGGTAAGGAGCGGTTCGCCGGTATTCACCACGACGTTCTGTGAAACCGTGCCCACCTCCATTCTGAAATCGATGCGCGCCACTTCTCCGACTTGTACCTGGACGTTCGGGTGGTCGATGATCTTGAAACCCGCCTTTTCGGTGCGCAGGTCGTAGGAGGCGGGCTGCAGGTAAGGAATCGTATAGGTGCCGGTGTCGTTGCTGATCACGCTGCGTATCTGTTGCGTGGCCGAATTGGTCGCCGTCACAGTCGCTCCGGCCACCAGAGCCCCGGTCGCGTCCGTTACCGTACCGGTCACTTCGCCCGTCTGCTGGCCGTACGCCATCAGAGCGGGAACGCCAATCACTGTGGCAATCAAAAGCACCCTTAGATGTCTCACTTGCTACCTCTTTGCTTTACCGTCCTCTCACAGATTTCGCTACGCGGAACCTGGACCGAATGCCTCAGTAGGGGGGCGGCCGCTTGGTGTATTTGCGTCCAATTTCCGCGGTCTCGGCGCTGGCCGGCCCCACCATGACGCCTTCCTTGATCATGTCAATCACGTCTTTGGCGCTGAGTGAGTTGAGGAAGAAGATGTGATTTGCCTTGCACGCGGCCAGCACCTTGCTGCGCGCGGCAACCATTCTTGGGTCCTGGATCGCTGCCGCACCTTGTGCGCGGACACCGAGAGACAGCGCCATATCCCCCGGACCCCATTCCGCCATGCCGATGCCGGGAACCTTCAGGTTCTCGTCGACATTGGCCAGCGCGTATTTGTCTTCCTCCTTAACGCCGAGTAACAGTTCGCCGTTCGGATTGAGTGGCCAGGGGTCCGCCTTTTCCTCGTACTCCTCCTGGGAGACTCCCCAGATTTGGGCTGCATTCGCAACCCCATGAACGCCGCGGCGTCCCTCCGGAAGCCCGTCGACTCCAACGCCCTCCTGGTGGATTGGAAAACGCACTGCTTCGACAAAAGCGCGAATCGCGCCCGGGTCATCCGCGTGGGTAAGCATGACGCCGTGCACGCCCGTTGCCAGCACCTGGTTAAACATCCAGGCATTGGCGTGAACAGCTTCCGCATCCAATCCATTCACCGGCACGTTGACAATCACCGCCGGTGTACGATGACCGCTCCTGTCGGGGCCGCCCGCCGCCAGCCCGCGCATGTACTCCTGTAGCCCTTTCACATCAAACGGCGCATGCTCCATGTCGTAGCTGATGTAATCCGCATACGTCTGAGCGTCCTTGACTCCCTGCTCGTAGGTTCCGGTCGTCCCGGAGTGTGAGCCGGTGTAGTAGATAGGCTGGCCTTCCGCCAGAAGTTCGATAGCTTGGTTGATGCGCTTCGGCTTCGCGGTCTGGGCCACGATGGTTGCGGTGACTGCCAACAGCAGAACAGATGCCAGTAGGAAAAGCGCTTGGATCCTTGACCTCTTCACAGAAAAACCCTCCATTAGCGGGCGATCTATCATTGACCATTTATGGCGAGCGGATACTAGTCCAACGAAGCTGCAAGAAGCAAAGAAAATCTTCGATTCCGGTGTAACCGGTTTCACTAATAAGGGAGGCAATCCATACCTTTCACGTGAGACGTTGATCTATCATCGGTAGCCTCGGCTGCGCCAATACCATGGTTTTGGTAGCACTTGCAGCTTGGGATGGAACCTACTCCGTAGGTACCGGAAGGGCGCCACGGCCTCCTGGTACCCGTGCGCCCGCCGTACCACTAAGTGGTACGGCGGGCGCCTATCTCGCAGCCGGCATCCCGAATTTCTTGGGTCGTTGCGCTACCCTACACGGGCACTGAGTTCCTGACACTGCATAATGGATTGTTTGATCTGCTAACGGGCCCTGAGCTGGGCGTAGCAATAGATGACAAGCAACTGGAGAGGAACCAAGATCCCATGACACAGGATTCGCTCAACGGTGTATTTGCTGTTCCGCCGCTTGCACGAGCGCTCGGGAAATCCCGAGCGATTGATTTCGAGCAGAATTCGCGCATCGTTCGCTACATCGCGAAAGGCGGCGTCTCACGGTTCATCTATGGCGGCAATGCTTTCCTCTACCATTTGACGCTGGATGAATATGAGCAGCTGCTGGAATGGCAAGCGGATATACAACGGGATGGTCTCTGGCTGATTCCAAGTGCAGGCCCTTCCTACGGCCGGCTGATGGACCAGGCAAAATTACTGCGTCGCTTTGCTGTTCCCTGTGTGATGACGCTTCCCTGCGGAGACCCACGCGACGCAGCCGGACTCGAGCAAGGCTTACGCGAGTTTGCCGAAGCGGCCGATGTTAGTTTGATGCTCTACCTCAAGGAAGAAGCCAACATGGGAGCGGATCTCATGGCGGGTCTTGACGTGGTCGCCAGGCTGGTCGACGAGGGGATTTGTATCGCGATCAAGTACGCCGTGGTCCGCAAACATCCCGACCAGGATCATTACCTCGACGAACTGGTCAAGCGGGTCGACCGGCGCAAGGTGATCAGTGGTATCGGCGAGCGCCCGGCCGTGATCCATCTTCGGCAGTGGGATTTACCAGGGTTTACTACCGGCTCCGGCTGTTTAGCCCCAACTTTGAGCGCCGCGGTCTTCTCCGCGTGCCGGACTGGCGATTATGCAGAAGCCGAGCGTATCCGTTCCCGCTTTCTGGAGCTTGAAGATCTGCGGGATGCATGGGGACCGGCCCGCGTTCTGCATCATGCTCTGGAGCTGGCCGGCGTTGCTCGCACCGGGCCCATTCCCCCTTTCGTTTCTGAACTTTCTCCGGATCAGAGGAATCGTGTAAAACCTGTGGTGCAGAAACTCTTGACCCAACAACAAGAGTTGGTTGCCGGGGATTGAAGACTGCAAGGAGTGCTGCGAGAGACTTTGTGCTGGGGAGAAATGCAAACTATCTGGTCACGTCGTAAATTTCTCAAAACTGCTGGTGGTTCTGCCTTTCTTAGCGGGTTACATCCCCTCCTCGCTGCGGAAACGGCGCGGACGAAAATCAGCGACATTCAGACCATGACTTTGACCGGCCCTCGTACCTATGTCTTCGTCAAGGTTGTCGCCGACAACGGGCACTACGGTATCGCCGAGGCATATGGCCTTCCCAGCATCGGCGTGAAGGAGCAGATTCAGGCACTCAAACCGCTGCTGGTAGGAAAAAATCCGCTGGAGATCGATGCCATTTACACCTTCATGGGTATCGGCGGTCCTGAGCTTTCGGGCACACGAACCGATGGCTCGGCGCACTCACTCATGCGGGCGGCCAGCGGCATCGAGATGGCTCTCTGGGACCTGGCAGGCAAAACCCTCGGCGTCCCGACAACCACGCTCCTGGGCGGAAGGTTTCGCGATAAAGTCCGCGTATACGACCATGCATCGCCTCGCGACATGTTGGACAAAGCCTCTTGTCGAGAGTGGGCTGCGAAAATCAAGGCCGATCCCAGTGGCTTTACCGCGCACAAGATCGGGTTTCGTCATACAGACCCGTCGACCGATAGCGCCCGCGACCTGGGCAACCGAGTGCTTACTACCAAAGAACTCATCGACATTGCTCAGGGATTTGAAAATTGCCGCGAGGCCATCGGCTGGGACCACGACCTGATGGTTCACTGCCACTGGGAGTACGACCTGCGAACCTCGATCCAGTTGGCAGAGGCGGTAGCGCCGATCAAACCGCTGTGGCTGGAAGATCCACTTCCCGTCGATTACTCCGACTCATGGAGAAGGTTATGTGCGAGTTCTCGTGTACCCATCTGTACCGGCGAGAACCTGGAGCGGCGGGCAGGCTTCAAGGATTTCATCATCTATCAGGGTTGTGACATCTTGAATCCGGATCTGCGCAATAGCGGCGGGTTCCTTGAAACGAAGCGCATTGCTGATATGGCCGATACGTTTGGATTGCCGATGGCGACCCATAATACCGGGAGCCAATTGCACACCTGGGCTAATTGCCAGTGGGCCGCATCCATCCGCGACTATGTTGCTTGTGAAACAATCACTGGCCAGGGTGGATGGATGGACCAAGTGCTTCTGCTCGACGGCCCTTATATTAAGGACGGGCACGTCAGCGTAACCGGGGAGCCGGGGCTTGGTGTCGACTTGAACCCTGACGTAGTAAAGGCTCATCTGGCTGAAGGAGAACATTGGTGGGGATAAAAGGTGTGAACATGAAACGTCGTGAATTGTTGAAGTACCTCGGGGGTGCGGGCTTGCTTGATCTCGCTTCGCCTCTCTTGCGATCGCAGGAGCAGGTCGCGCGCGCCACTCGCGGCATGGCCACGCCCCGGATCAAGGATATTAGCGTGATAGAGTGTGAGCCTGCCGGAGTGCGGCTCACCGTGGTTAAGATCACCACCGACCAGGATGGTCTCTATGGCTATGGCTGCGCCACATTCACACAACGCGCCGACCTGGTTAAGCCGGCGGTCGAAAAATATCTGAAACCGTTTCTGCTCGGTAAGACCACGGACCGGATCGAGGACATCTGGCAATCGTGTTACGACAGCTCTTATTGGAAGAACGGGCCGGTGCTGAACAACGCCATCAGCGGTGTTGACCAGGCCTTGTGGGATATCAAGGGCCGCCAGGCGAGTATGCCTGTTTATCAGCTTGCCGGCGGCAAATGCCGGGAAGCGGTCGATGCCTACGCGCATGCCGACGGCGCTGATTTTCCGGACGTGGTAGCAAGCGCGAAGGCTCTCATGGCCCAGGGCTTCCGCAATGTTCGGGTGCAGGTTGGCATTCCAGGTATGTCGGGGTATGGTTCCCGTCATAGCGACGACGCCAAGCTCAAGGCGCTGCACGACAAACCCCTGTACGAGCCGGCTTATGATTTCCGCCGCGCGTTGAAGCTGCTGGAGATATGCCGTCAGGAACTGGGGGATGAGGTGGAGTTGCTGCACGATATGCACGAGCGCCTGACGCCCAATCAAGCGGTCCAGTTCTGCAAAGAAGCAGAGAAGTTCCACATGTTCTTTCTCGAAGATCCGCTATCGCCCGAAGACCTGGGCTACTTCCAACAGATCCGGCAAAACTGCGCGACACCTATTGCCATGGGCGAGCTCTTCAACAGCCCGCATGAATGGCGGCCCTTGATCGAGGGGCGGCTGATCGACTACATCCGCGTACACGTTTCCGAGGCAGGGGGATTCACTCCGTCGCGCAAGATCGCGATCCTGGCCGAGCAGTACGGAGTTAAAACCGCATGGCACGGTCCGGGCGATGTATCTCCCGTAGGCCACATGGCCAATGTGACCCTGGACATTGTCAGTTATAACTTCGGCATCCAGGAATATTCGCCCTTCAACCAACAGACCCAGGAGATCTTTCACGGCTGTCCGGAGATGAAGGACGGATATTTATGGGTGAATGAAAAACCCGGATGGGGCATCGAGATCGACGAGCAGGCAGCCGCCAGATCTCCATTTACGCCGGGAAGAAACAACCTGAATGGCGGATGGGGAGAAATTCGGAAACGTGATGGCACTGTGATCAAGCAGTAGCCGGTCGCGCAACGGAAAAAGACCTGTCCCTGCGACAGAACCCCGGGTGCCCCACATCTCGCTCGTTTTTCGCGAGATATGGGACACCCCGGCGTCTGTTTCACGTGAAAATCTGAAAAGAGGTTACCTTGTCACCGTTCAAAGAGCTGGGCCGTCGCGACATCCTCAAGCTGCCTGCTATGGCAGCAGCCTACGGGCTGCTGCCACGTTCCGCGACCGCGCTTGCCCCTGCACCGGGACCACCGATCGACGAGGCAGATCCGGAAGGCACGAAGATTGCCGTCAAACTAACCGTCCAGAACACCTCAGACGAGGAACTCCTTTTTCTCAAACAGATTGGCTTGCGCTGGCTGCACGCTGACTTCGGCGAGCAGGCTTCCTACGATTTCATTAAGGCCACACAGGATCGTTTTGCCCGCTACGGCCTCAGGATTGACTGCGCGCTGATGGAGAAGTATCGCTCAAAGAGAATTCAGCTGGGCCAGCCTGGCAGAGACGAAGACATCGAGAAATTCAATACCTTTCTTACCGATTGCGGGCACCTGGGCATTCGCACATCTCACATCGACTTCCATCCAGGAAATACCTACACCACCAACATGATCACCACGGCCCGGGGTTATACCGCACGCGAGTTCAGCGTAACCGACTTCCGGGATAAGGTCGAAAAGCGAATGTTCGACCGCGACTACTCTGCCCAGGAGATCTGGGCGAACTATGCTTACTTTCTCGACGCGGTGCTGCCGGTCGCGGAAAAAGCGGGTATCAAGTTAGCCCATCACCCGGACGATCCGCCGATTACGCCCATGAATGGAGTGGCAAAGGTCTTCATTAACTATGCAGGCTACAAGCATGCCGAGGACGTAGCGGCGAAAGGCAGTAAGAACTGGGGCCTTTGCCTCTGCCTCGGTACCTGGTTAGAAGGCGGAGACACCATGGGCAAGGATGCCGCCTCAATGATCCGGGAATTCGGTGGACGGGATAAGCTCTTTACCATTCACTTTCGCAATGTCAGCTCACCGCTTCCGCGATTTCATGAAACCTTCCAGGACGACGGCTATCAGGACATGTATCTCCTCATGAAAGCCCTGCGAGAGGTGCGCAGCACCGCGTCGCTGATCCCTGACCATTATCCCGGCATCGTGAGCGACGCCAATCTTCGCATCGACAACGCCTATATGGTTTCTGCGATGCGGCAGATGCTGCGCCGTGCCTACGAAGAAGTGGGATGACTATGTCAATAGCAGCGGAATAACGACGCCCATCCCCATCGCGAAAAACCATAGCGCAGGAGCTGGGGTGCCAACCGGGCGGAGGCGGCGGAGTTCTCTGGCAATCATTCTCGGATCGAGCCTATGCTTGTTGCCATAGCTTCGCTCAAATATATAGAACAGGGAACCAGTGCAGGCGCCATAGATAAGGTGGCCCAGGAGAGAAGGAAGCAAAGCAGAAGCGGCAGTTATCCTCCAATCGATCTCACCTGTAAGTATCAGCGGAAGCAGCGTCAAAGGTCCTACATACCACCAGATGAGTCCGAATACCCAGCCCCATGCGCCGGCCATGGCAAGATTGGACGCTTCATCACGGAACAAAACGCCGTAGCTCATACCGATCAAACTGCTGACCAGCAGATGAACCACAAGGCCGCTCAACGTTGACAAATGAGTTTCTACACCGGCAACACTCGACAACACATGTGCAGCGAACATGAAGGGGCTGGAAACGAGCCCTCCGGCAAGGCCCGCCAGGGCTCCCCACTCGAGCGAGCGGAAGAGACGGAAACCTGGGCCATCCGGCTCTCTGTTGAGAGGGTCGGATTCGATGAACAGTCGTAGCCACGCGCGATCAAACGTTGCATACACCACCCCCAGGATGAGCCCGTAAAGGATGTAACCCACGAGCGCTCCGAACAACGGAGTCGCCGCATCCATGGACCAATTCAATGGCATCCGCTGTATCAGAGGAAAGAGTGTGAGCGGCCCTGCGAACCACCAACAGACGGTATAACCCAGCCCCCAACCCATGCAGGAGCCGTAGCCGCGAACATCCCGTTGGAAGAGCAGGCCGAAGGTTGCCCCGATCATGAAGGCAACACAGAACTGCAGGATGACTCGGATGGCCTGCGACGGGATCTCGCCTAAGCCGGCAATCAACGGGAAAAATCCCCCTTGCCACATCCAGTGGCCGAAGATCAGGCCACTGACTACGCCAGCCAGACCGCCGGCCACGATCGCCCGGCTCCGGTGGAAGCGCGGCCTGGAGCTGTCTGGCAGGAGTCCTCCGCGAATCCCCAGAGCGAGCCCGACCGGCGCCCCCAGGCAAACCAGATAAGATGCCAGTTCCCGGAAACGGCCGCGAGCGTCGTCCAGCATATTGCCGGAATCATGAGTGCCAAGTTTCAGCATGCTTGCGGCCAGTATTAGAAACCAAAAAAGGAGGGCGGCGCTCAGTCCCCAGATCAGTCCTGCGCCTGCGCTCGATGCTCGTTTGGAAAACACGACGCTAAAGATAAGTCCGAATCCTCCGCCGAGCAAAATGGCATATATCAGTGAGGAGTGAAGGACATTCCCTTGAAGCAGTCCGCCCGCGATCCCCACCAGAACTCCAATACAGGCGTCCTTCCACGTGACTATCTGCTGCGCCATGGCTGCATGTCCTTTCCTCCAAGATCAATGGTCTGAATAATGTCTCGAGGGAAAAACAGCTCCAGCGTCCACGCCATGAGCACGCGGATCTTCCGCTCCAGTCCAGGCAATTTGGAAACATAAATCCCTCTCCAGATCAGCCAGGCGAGAAGGCCGGAGAAGCGCAGCGACCGTGCTGGCGCGAACGGAACGGTCAACTCCGCGCAGGCGGTCTGGTGACCCACAACGCAGAGGGCGCCCAGGGATGTGAAATGAAAATCTTTTGCTGGGCCGCCCTTTAGGGCAGCGCAAATATTCTTCGCGATGGTCGCGGCTTCACGAAGGGCAAATTGTGCCGTGGGAGGGCAGGGTTTTTGGGTTTCAGAATCGATCACAGCGGCGCAGTCGCCGAGCGCCCAGGCAGTCGAACGTTTCGCAACTGCAAGGGTGCTGTCGACTACGATCGCGCCACGAGGGTTGGTCGGCAGATCCAGCGTCCTGATAAGGGGATTGGGCGCGGTTCCGGCGGTCCACACCAGCGTTTCTGCTGAAATTTGCCCGTCGCTCAGAGTCACCAGCCCGGGTTGAGCATCGACCAGCCTGGTACCAAGGCGGAATACGACGCCACGTTCTTTCATCTTTTTGAGGGCGTAGCCAGCGAGTGTTTCGCTAAGTTCGGGCAGGATACGGTCGCGCGAATGCACCAGGGTCACACACAGCTCCTCAATCTTAAGATTGCGGTAATCGGGGAAAATGCCGTGGGCAAAGTCATTCAGCGCTCCGGCCAACTCCACACCAGCGAACCCTCCGCCTGCGATCACGAAGGTGAGGAGTTGCCTTCGCACAACCGGGCATATTTCTCGATCTGCTCTCTCGAACATTTCGATTACGTGATTCCTGATGCGAACTGCGTCCAGCAGGGTCTTGAAGTCGAAGGCCACCCTCTCTACATTCACCAGGCCCAGGTAGTTCGAGACCGCTCCCAGGGCAAAAACCACGTGATCGTATTCGAGTTCGCGGCGAGACTCACTCTCCGCTCCATCAAGAACGATCGCTCGTCTCTCGAAGTCGACCCCAGTAACGCGCCCGCGCACAAACTGGGTTTGGCGAAGGCTGCTGCGCAGCGGTACGCTAATATGACTGGGTTCCAGACTGCTTCCCGCCACCTCGGCCAGCATGGGAGTAAACAAGAGCGCATTGGTATCGCTCACCAGGGAGATGGAGGCGGAGCTGCCAAGTTCTTCTTCCAGACATTCTGCAACCTTCATTCCTCCGAATCCGCCGCCGAGTATCACGATGCGGGTCAGGTTGGTGGATGGTGCTGACGGCGTGGTTTCCGCGCCGTATAAAGTCTCTGCAAGCTCACTGAATAGCTGAAGTATGGCGCCGAGCAAGGCCCCGTAGAGTATCCATCCGACTAGCGGCGCAAAATGGCCCTGCATCCCCACTGCGTCCAGGGCCATATCTTTGCCCGAAAGCAAGGGAAGGAAGATTACGCTGGTGATTCCCCAAAGAGGGATGCCGAGAGAAGCAGCGGCCATGATGTTGTCCGCGTAACCACCTCGCGCTGGGGGAATGCAGGCTGCATACATCGAGCCCGCAACGACGGCTACCGTAAACTCCGGGCCGCTTCTCGTACTCAGGAGCAAGAGCGGCGCGGCCGCGGCTGAACCAGCGAGTGCTCCGAGGATTCCTCTTCGAACAAATCGGTTCATGTTTTGGACAAGGAGCATCGCTCGAGAGCGATGATGGCATGCTGGGTGTTAGAGTCTCCAGGCTCAGGAAGGTTACACGGCGGGTGGGGAGGCGATCGTATAAACTTGTTTTGCCGGGTACTGATGAAGTACCCGCGGAGCACCCAATGTCTACCACTCCTTTAGAACCACTCAAAGCGGGCGAGGCCCCTGCGCCGCTCATGCCAAACGAGGTCGTGCGCAACCAGGGCCTGATCGCCTGGTCGAGTTTCTTCTTTGCATTGCTTCAGAGCATCTGTGGAGCCTTCGTGGCTATCTCCGGTCTCCGACTCGCGATCGGAATCGGGTCATTTGCCCTGAGTACAGGAGCGGCAACGGCGATGGAACGGTTTCATGCCGACTGGATTCGTATTCCGATGATGACGATCGCCCTCCTCGGTTCCCTGCTGAATCTAGGAATCCTTTTGCAGCTTCGCCATCTTCGCAATCGCCCCGCTGCCCAATGGCGGCAAAAACCATTGAGTCTTCACCAAAGGCGAATGGAAAAAGTGCAAATGGTTTTGTCGCTCGCCACGCTCGTTCTTCTCGGCGTGGAAGAGTACCTGCATTTCAGCTCTCACCACTCGCTCTAGAGCATTTTCACTTCTACTCTGCACAGTCAAGCCCCGCGAAGTGCGGCTTTTCTTGAGGAAAAGCCACGTCGGGAGTGGTTGCTTTGTATACACCAGAAGTGAAAACGCTCTAGCCAGTCATCTCCTGATCGAGCCGCGCATGCAGACGCTGACTGAAGCCGACCGGCAGTTCGAAGACCTGGTCGTCGGCCGTCAGAACCAGGATATTGCGCGTAGAATCCAGGATCGCCGAACAGATTTCGCAGTGGTCGAGGTGTTTTTGAACATATTCTCGCGTCTCCAGCGGCAGCGTATCGTCCAGATACCCGGAGATGCAGTCCCAAACGTGTTTGCAGTTTAAAACCATGGGATCCACCTCCTCTTTGGGTTCATATTTCTCAGCAAAGGGGTCAACTGCTTTTGCAGCATCAGGCGCGCGCGGTGCAGTCGCACCTTCACATTGCCGACAGTAATGCTGAGTGCCGCCGCAGTTTCAACGATATTCATCTCCTCCACATCGCGCAACAAAAACACCTCACGGTATTTATCAGGAAGGTTGGTTATCGCCTTCTGCAGCATCTGACGCACCTCCTTGCGCTCCAATGCTTCCGAAGGAACTTCCCGCCAGTCGCGCAGAATTGCCGGAGAAATGTGACCGCCCTCTTCCGGCGTATCGTCGATCGATTCCATCCGCAGGATTCCCTCGCGCCGCAGACGGCTGCGCGCCTCATTCAGGGCGATACCCACCAGCCAGGTACTGAACCTGGCCTCCGCGCGAAAACTCGATAGATGATGAAAGGCCTTCAGGAATGCCTCCTGGGCAACGTCTTCCGCATCGGCCTCATTCTTCATGTACGACAAAGCCATCATGTACACGCTGCGCTCGTAAGGGCGGATGAGTTCGTGGTAAAGCTGAGTATCTCCGGCGAGAATGGAGGCGATCATCTGCGCCTCGTCCCGGCGTTCTACAGTGGGCGTCATGGAGTTTAGACCTGCACTTCCAGACGCTTCGCCACCAGTGCATCGACTGAAAACAGACCCGCCCCTAAGATCAGAACCATCAGCGACGCAAAGAGAAAGGTGTAGGGATCGGCCACATAAAACTTTCCCGGATTGGAGAAGATGGAAACCAGCGCTTCGTGGTCCGCTGTCCAGTAGGCAACCAGCATGTTGAATGCCAGCAGCAGGCCGGTGAAGCGGGAGGCAAAGCCAATGATAAGGAGCAGGCCGCCAAAAAATTCCAGGCCTGATACGAAATAGGCGTTGAACGCAGGAAAAGGTATGTTCAGGCTGGTGAAGAAGCCAGTGATCTTTCCGATGTTGTGCATTTTACCCCAGCCTGTCTGGACGAACTGCCACCCCCAGTAAAGGCGCACGGCCAGCAGAAACGGCGACCGCAGGTAGGAGATCTTCTCTGCGGCAAAGGAGTAGTAACGGAGCAAGGGTTTCATTGTGTCTCTTTCTTCGCGTGAACAGCAATTGGCATTCACCATTTGCGAGATCCATCGCCGCGTTAGAGAGCGACGGCCGCTAAATAGTTACAGCGAAGATGACGCGATAAAACCTGTAACCTACGGCCTGATGGCGCGTCAGACCGGTAATCATGGAGCGACTGCACCGGCGGCGGCTGTGGTTTTGCCGTCGGCTGCAGTCGACGTTGAAATTCCGCTTTCTGATGTTACTGATCTTGCCCACGCATCCAGTCATCATGTATGGCGCTACGCTCCTACAGGCAGGCGGAGCGAATCTGCAAATCGAGTTTGCGGGTGTAGAACCCGATCTTCCTAGGACCTACATCATTGCCAAGATCGGTAAGTCTGCCCAGGCCGTGGCAACTTACTATGGGAAGTTTCCTGTTTCCTCGGCGCGCATCCTGGTCGTCGTGGCCGCCGGCCAACGGGGAGTCCTGCACGGAACCACCTGGGGGGGCAGGGACGGTTTTCCCGCCATCACCCGGCTCACCATCGGCCAGCACACCACACCCCAAAACTTTGACAGCGACTGGATTGTGACTCATGAGCTGGTCCATATGGCGCTCCCATCCCTTCCCGACTCACAGCACTGGCTGGAAGAAGGGATCGCGACCTATGTGGAGCCAATCGCTCGTTCTCAGGCAGGGCGGCTGAGTCCGGAAAAGGTGTGGTCCGATATGTTGGGCGGCATGGGTCACGGCGAGCCGGAAGCATTCGACCGCGGCCTGGACCGCACCCACACCTGGGGCCGCACCTACTGGGGCGGAGCCTTGTTCTGCCTGGTTGCCGATGTTGAAATACGCCGCCAGACGAACAATTCGTATGGCCTGCAGGATGCGCTGAGAGCGATTGTCAGCGCCGGTGGCACCATCGATAAAAACTGGCACTTGACGCAAGTCCTTAGTGTAGGAGATAAGGCAACTCATACCTCAGTGCTCGAGGACCTCTATCGCAATTGGAGCGAAAACCCGGTTCATGTAGATCTTCCTCTGCTCTGGAACCAGTTGGGGATTCATCAGGAGGATGACCACATCGTCTTCGACGACGCGGCGCCGCTCTCGCGGATACGCATGGGGATCACTGCGCCACGAACGGGATCAAATCCTTAAAAGGAAAAAAGAATGCTTGTAACTTCGCGCTTCCTATCCGTTCTAACAGGCGCAAGAGAGAAGCGTCGTGATCAACTACTTCGCTCCTGCAAAGCAACTCCCGAGACAAATAACGTCCAGCGCACTCGGTGCGCGGCCTAACCAGAAAGGTATTCATTTATGAAGATCCGTTCCGCAAATACCCTCGCCCTCGCCGCTGCGTTTGCAGGTCTGCTCGGCGGCACAACTGCTCGCTTGAACGCACAACCCAGCCAGCAGAGCGGCACCCCCACCGCGAGCGCATCATCCCACGCCGGTGCGCTGCTGGTTGCTCAGGGTAATCCCACCCCCGACACCACCAAGCACTCCTGCAAAGGCAAAAACGATTGCAAGGGGCAGGGCGGCGGTCCCGATCCGGGCAAGAACAGCTGCAAAGGCAAGGGCGGCTGCGCTACTGACGGCTCCACGCCGCCGAAGGCCAGCTAGTTCCGCTGTGTGTTGGAGGCTTGAGATCGCTCGAGCCTCCAATCTCTTCTTGCGTCTAAAATCAGGAGCCTACGATGCCAGCCAACCGCTTCAACGCCTTTACCGACTATGGGGTCGGTATTGGACTGCGCGTCCCGCATTACGATCACATCCTGTCTGAGAAACCAGTCGTCGATTGGTTCGAGATCATTTCAGAAAACTACATGGTGGATGGCGGCCGCCCGTTGAAGATCCTCGACCAGATTCTGGAGCAATACAGGGTCGTCCAACACGGCGTCTCCATGTATTTTGGCTCAGCGCAGGCGCTCAATCGCGAGCACGTCAAACGCCTCAAGGAATTAACCCGGCGCACCAAAACGCCCTGGCTTTCCGATCACCTGTGCTGGGGCAGCGTCGACGGACGGTACACGCACGATCTGCTTCCTCTGCCCTACACCTTCGAAGCCGTACAGATTACGTCGCAGCGCATTCGCCAGGTGCAGGACTTTCTGGAGATCCCCATTGCGGTCGAGAACGTGAGCAGCTACGCCGAGTTTCACGAATCCCAGATGACCGAGTGGGAGTTCCTGAACGAGGTAGTTCACGCTGCCGACTGCGGCATTCTGCTCGACGTGAACAACATCTATGTTTCCTCGCAGAATCACGGGTTCGATCCTATGCAGTATGTGAACAGTGTTGCTGCAGATCGCGTGGCTCAGATACATATCGCCGGGCACTCTAAATTCGAAAAGTACACGCTTGACACCCACGACCATCCGGTACTCGACCCGGTCTGGAATTTGTATGCCCGCGCGATCGAGCGTACCGGGCCCATGGCAACGCTGCTGGAGTGGGATGACAACATCCCTTCCTTCGGCGAAGTCCATGCCGAAGCGCTTAAGGCAAATCTGCATCTTCTCTCGGCAACGCAGCCTGAACACTTAAACGAGGTGCCCGCATGAATCTCCTCGAGCTCCAGCGACGCATGTCCCACGACGTAATGCGTCCCCTGACGTCCGACTTTGCAATGCAAGCCATGACCGAGCATGGTTTGCCATGTGACGAAATCGCGGCCAGATACATTAAGCCCAGTTCTCAACTCACTTCTTTCGAGCGGCTCGAGATCTACAACCGGCAGTATTGGTTTCGCGTGATTGCCGCCGTGTCGGAAGATTTCCCTGCCCTCAGCGCGGTCCTCGGCCGGGAGATATTCGACTCGCTGGTGCTGGCTTATCTGCGCGAAAATCCGTCCACTTCCTTTTCCCTGCGGAATCTGGGTGCCAGATTGCCGGCGTGGCTCGCGTCTTACCCTAAACTCGCCGGCCCCAAACACGCCCTGGCAGTGGACGTTGCTCGACTGGAATGGGCTTATATCGAAGCTTTCGATGGAGCCAGTCTGGCACCTCTGGGCTGGCAGGATTTTGCTGGGTTAGGATCGGACTCCACTCTGCGCCTGCAACCGCACCTGCAATTACTCGACTTGCAGTATCCCGTGGACGAGGTGGTTCTCGCCGTCCGCAAAGTGACCCCGGAGATCGACATTGTGAGCAACGCCGTAACCGAACGCCGGCAGGCCTCGGAGGAGGTGCTGCCCGAGGTGAGCAGGTCCAGCGTCTACCTGGCTGTGCATCGCTTCGACGACTCCGTCTACTACCGCCGTATCGAGCGCGAAGAATTTCTTCTGCTCGCTGACCTTCGTGACGGCGATTCGATCGCGACTGCTATCGAGCGTGCTTTCGAGGGCAGCAAGCTCAGTCCTGATCTGCAAGCCGCTAGGATTCAGGAGTACTTCTCGCATGCCTCGGAGCTGGGCTGGTTCTGTTTGCCGGAGAGCGTACAGGCGAGTGGGACATACACGCCCTTCTACTGATCGGACGGCCCGGTTTCGCCGGAGGATTCCTGTGCTGAAAATACTTTATGCCGCGTTCCTGGCGGCCGTCGTTGTTTCCTCGGCGTTGGCTCAGGAGCAGAAGAACGAGACCGGCTTTGTGCTCGGTTCGGAGCAGATTCCAGGCTTTACCACCACCGCAGGCACGCCCCTCAGCCTGGGAGGGAGTGTGGCCTTCTCATTTGACTACGCACGCAGACTGAAGGGCGAGAAGACCGCGTTGTCGGCGGAAGTTCCATTCGCCGCCGCACCGAGCCACCAGGGGGGCTCGTCTCAGCCTGGAACAGTCAGCAGTCTGGCAACGTTGTACGTGGTTCCTTCCCTGCGGGTGCAGGCGTTCGCTAACCGGCGTTTGTCGCCCTGGCTTTCCGGAGGTTTCGGCTTCGGCTGGCTGGAGACAAGCGCCGTGCTTAACAACGGCGCACCCAATCCCCAGATCAATCGATATACCGGTACAGCACAGTTCGGGGGTGGCGTCGACATCAGGACGCCGATCCACATTCTTTTCCCGATCTCTTTGCGGGTAGAGCTGCGCGACTACTACGCCGTCAACGCGGCAAATTACGGTTCATCCATCCGCCAGCAAGGCCAGCACGATCTGGTACCGGCCGGCGGATTCGTCATCCACTTTTAAGGTCGTAACCTATTCTCGTACTCCCGGAGGACTCAGTGACATTAAAATCCCCATCATGGCCTCTTCTTCTCATGTGTGGAATCGCCCTTGCGTTCCAACCATGTGCATCCGGCCAACATATCATCGGGTTGCAGCCGGGGGTCAAAGCGCCGCAGATCGCTCTTGCGGACCAAGCCGGTAAGCCACAGAGCTTTAACACCCTCACTGGTTCAAATGGCTTGCTTCTCCTGTTTTTTCGTTCCGCCGATTGGTGCCCGTTTTGCAAGGGTCAACTGGTCGACCTGGAGCGCGCGCAAAAACTGTTTGCCGCCAAGGGAATCAACGTGGCCGGCGTCAGTTATGACTCGCCCCAGGTGCTGGCTGAATTTTCACAGCGGAAATCGATCACTTACCCGCTTCTCTCCGACTCCTCGTCCAGGCTTATTGACGCCTTCGGCGTTCGCAACGTCGAGGCCACCGGAGCTCAGGCCGGCATCCCGGTTCCGGGCTACTATTTGATTAGCCAGCAGGGGATCATCGAAAAGCGATTCTTTGAAGATGGGTACATAAACCGGCTGACTGCCAACAACGTTTACCAGAATATCTTTGGAGATGTCGCTCTTCCGCAGCCGATCAGGAGTTTGCCCTCCCCCCATGTCGAGCTGACCACTATGCAGTCAGACAAAGAGGTGACTCCGGGAGAGCTGGTGCGGCTGGTGGTTACGATCACACCGGATCGAGATACCCATGTCTACGCCCCGGGCGCTGAAAAAGACCACTACATCGTGGCGTCTCTCACCCTCGATCCTTCCAGTCTTTACACGGTGAGACCTACCGTTTATCCGAAACCTGAGATGATGCACTTTCCTGAGTCCAATGAAACCGAGCCCGTTTATACAAATAAAACGGTCCTGGATACATCCGTGGCCGCCGTGGTCAACAAGGAGACCCTTGCCACCTTCGCAAAAGATCCCATGCTCCACATCACCGGCAGTCTGGAGTATCAGGCCTGTACTTCGAAGGTCTGTTTCCCTCGTATCAAGGTGCCTCTCACCTGGACAGTCCAGTTGACAGAATTAGACAGAGTGCGTGCGGTAGCAGCGAAGGCCAACCAATAGCGTGCTTCTCAAGCAGTCCTGCGCTGGATCGTAACCACGGTGATGTCGTCTGCCTGGCCGTGGGTCTGCGCAGCCTGGGCGATGGCGGCGGCGGGCAGAACGGATAGCTGCTGGGTGCGCGCAAAACCCAGCAGCTCCTGTTGCGCGTTCTTCGCTTCCACCACCCCGTCGGAAATGAAAGTGAGCCGCGCCGATTCCGGCAGTTCCACGGTCTGCTCTGTGTATTCGGCCATGCTGGTGATGCCCAATGGCAGACCATTGGCAAGGTCGATCTCTGCGCCGTTGAGATAGGGCGCTAGATGGCCTGCGTTGGAGAGGATCATGGTTCCGGTAGCGGAGATCCGCGCGCAGAGGCAGGTAACAAAACCGTCATCGGTCTGCCCCACCAGCTGCTGGTTGAGCAGCGTGAGCGAGCGGGCCGGGGAAAGCTGCTGCACAGCGAGTGTCCGGATGGCGCCCACGATGAGCGTGCCGACCATCGCCGCACTCAGTCCTTTACCGCTCACATCCCCAATGAAAAAGAGCAACCCGCCATCCCCCTCAGGAAAGACCTGGTAAAAATCGCCTCCCACCTCCGCGGCCGCAACATACGCCGCTTCCATTGAAAACCTGCCCAACGCAGGAAACGTTACTGGGACCAGGCGGTTTTGCACGCGATGCGCCGCTGCCAGTTCCGCCGCGGAGCGCTCCTGCTCGTGGCTGGTAAATAGGAAACGGGATCCCAAAATCACGACGAAGCTCAGCATGTACAGGCCGATGGCGATGCTCGAAAAGACAAAGTGCACCGGCCCTAAATGAAGGTCTGGGATGAGCGCGTTGGGATCCCTGGTCCAGCCCAGCACATAGACGACATAGGAAAAGAAGTCGAGCGGAAGGGCGAGGCCGAAAAAAATTACAGGCAGCAGGAGAATGGCAGCCTCTCGGTTGCCCCGCAGATACCAGACGACCAACAAAACAGTAGAGAAAACGGCATAGGAGAAGGTCGCAACTCCCGCGGTTGTATCTAACGTGAACCCGTTGACCACGCCGTAGTAGGCGAATAACCCCAGGCCGGCGCAAGCAACCAGTGCCGTCTGGTAGATGCGGACCACAATTCCTGGCTGCTGACGGATAAAGCGGTACAGAAACTCAATCGAGGCTACGATGCTGGCGTAACCCAGCGCGATGTAGATTATCTCGAAGGTCCGCAGGGGCAAAACGGCAAGGGCGCCAAGAACTCCGACGGCGTAGTAGAGCCCGATTAACGCAAGGCTGATGCCCGCCCATAGATATTCACGATGTGGGCGTTCCGCAAGGAAAAGACAGATAAGTCCGGAGCCGATAAGTAGCCCCAATAACGCAACCACGATATCGTCGAACTGGTAGATAACCTGCGTGCTGCGCATCGCCGTCTGCAGGGTGTCGATGATTGCCGCCGGTGCGATCCATACCGTGCGCGGCCTGATGACGGCGATGGAGCGATGTTTGGGCGCCCAGAGGCGAATGGCAAGCACCGCCGCATCCCCTGGAGCTGCGTTGCCCATTGGAAATACCAGGGACGCGGGCAAGAGATAACCGTAAAGCGATCCGAAACTGCCGTAGTGCCCGATCGCCTGTCCGTTGACGAAAACCTGGTAGCTGTTTCCCACCCGGTCCAGCAGCAAGCTGAGGGGGCCATGGGCCGCGGGGAGCCGCAAATGAATCCGGAGCCACACGAAACCCTCCACCGTGGCAAAGCTCTGATCGCGGGTGCTCTTATAGAGATCGAATGACTGCCAGGCCGAGTCGTCATAGGCCGAGCTGGCCCATCGAGGATCGTCGCCGCTGTGGAATCGCCAACCCTGATCCAGGCTGACCGGCTCGCCCATCCGGGTGGCATCCACAACCAAGGGCTGAGCTAAGCTATCGCCGGAGTTATCGTGGGAGGCCTCGCCCGGGACGTGGCCGAAGGCCTGGAGGCCTGCAGCCACCAGGATCCAGAAGGCAACCACCGGGAACCAGCGCGTGGGCCACAATTGACGTGCATTCATTGCTGGGTGAGTTTCTCTCGCTCCTCGCCTTGCTGCTTGCTACGCAATCTTAACCCCTGGCGCCGGATGACGATTTGAAACTCACGACGTTTTGTTTTGTATCAGGGCAAGATTTTACAGGCTGCGGAAAAAGTCTGCGTGAGTCCCGAAGGGACGGCTGAAAGTCACACTTGTCCAAATTAGCGTTTCACGTTCGGTAGCCACATTCATCATCAGCCTCCTATGGGAGCGCAACCCTCCCCTTTGTCATCCCGAGCGACCCGGATTCCGCCACGCTGCGCCGGACACGGTCGCGTGTGCGCCTTTCAGTAAGGAAAGGCGCATGATGTTCGCCAACGCCACCAAGTTTTACAGGAAATCCGGGGCAGCCGAGGGATCTGCAGTGCGCCTACACAGCCAACGAAGGCCCTTCGAGTGAGCTCACCACTCTGGCCCAAACTCTTTGATCTTGGGCAGAAGCCAGCTACGTCCCTGCCAGGAGCAGCGCGGGCCATCGCCCTGTCCTCCCAGGTGGCCCGACCTGCCCATTGCTAAGTTCAATGAGGTTTTAACCAGCGCCTGGCAAGATTTGCGAACTCACTCGAAGGGCCTTTGTTGGCTGTGTAGGCGCACTGCAGATCCCTCGGCTGCCCCGGATTTCCTGTAAAACTTGGTGGCGTTGGCGAACATCATGCGCCTTTCCTTACTGAAAGGCGCACACGCGACCGTGTCCGGCGCAGCGTGGCAGGAAATCCGGGTACGCTCGGGATGACAAAGGAGAGGGTTGCGCTCCCATGAAGGATTGCCGGTGAATCGGTTGATGTTCCGTGGCGCTGTCGATTCGCCAACCTGATTGCGCTCGTTCGAACTCCTCTCTCATGTTTGCAACCAATTACATAGCCCAAGCAACCTCCTATTTCGCTAATTTGGACAGCTCTGGCTGAAAGTAGCCCAGGACGCAGTCCTAGGCTACTTTCAGCCGTCCCTTCGGGACTCACGCAGACTTTTTCCGCAGCCTGTTTAGACGTAGAAAGTACGTGGCCGCCCTTTAGGGACGGCCACCTGGAGTTACCTCGACTCATTTATTCTTTGCGCTCGTACGGTACGTATTGCGGTTCCCAAATATTGGCGTCAAGCTCACCTCGCAGGGCATCCTCGTTGGCGACCTGCGCCTGGCCATCCTTGATTGCTTGTAGCCCCACAGCCTCCGCGATCGGACGACCGAGCTCGCGCGACTGCGAGATCGGCGGAAGCAAGCTCGCCTGCTTATCCGTCTGGGTAGGCAAGTGACGGATCAGTTCCGTGGCTGCGGCCTTCACCATCGTATCGGTGACGAATCGAGCCTTGGAGGCAATGATGCCAAGGGCAAGCCCGGGAAATATGTAGGAGTTGTTCGTCTGAGCGACATGAAACTTCTTTCCGCCATAATTAACCGGGTCGTAGGGACTCCCGGTACCGATCAGTGCGCGGCCCTCCGTCCAGTCCATCAAGTCCTGGGGCGTCGCTTCGCTGCGTGAAGTAGGATTCGACAGCGGAAAAATAACCGGCCCTGCAGTGTACTTCGCCATTTCACGAACTGCCTGTTCGGTAAACGTCCCGGCTTGGCCAGACAACCCGATGAGCACTGTCGGCTTCACGTTGCGAACCACATCCAGGAGCGTGATGTCTCCATTCGGTTGTCGCCAACTCTGCACTTCTTGTTCTTTGCGCGCGTAGGGTAGCTGCTCCGGCTCCACGTTCTTACGCTTTTCGGTGATCAGGCCCCAGCGATCCATAGCATAGAAGCGAGCCCGAGCTTCCTCTTGCGAAACCCCGCGGTCTGCAATGAACTGGGCCAACAGGTTGGTTACCCCTAAACCCGCGCTGCCGAAGCCCACCACCACGATCTTCTGCTGCTCCAGGGGATTGCCGGTTACATTGATGGCGGAGATGAGGGTTGCCGCGGTGATCGCCGCAGTACCCTGGATATCGTCGTTGAACGTGCATAGCTGGTTCCGGTAGCGGGCCAAGAACCGGGCTGCATTCGTACCCGCAAAGTCTTCCCATTGCAACAGAACGTGCGGCCAGCGCTTTTTCACCGCGGAGACAAAGGTCTCGACAAAGTCATCGTATTCCTGTCCCCGTACACGCTTGTTCCGCCAACCGAGATAGATCGGGTCTTTGAGCCGCTCCTCGTTATCCGTGCCCACATCGAGCAGAATCGGAAGACAGTTTTCCGGATGGATCCCGCCCAGCGCAGTATAAAGGGCCATCTTCCCAATAGGGATACCCATGCCTCCTGCACCCTGGTCGCCGAGGCCCAGGATCCGTTCGCCATCGCTGACCACAATGCACTTCACATTGTCGTAGCGGGAGTGATCGAGTATCTGAGCAATCCGGCCTTTATTCGGATAACTGAGAAACAGTCCTCGCGGCTTTCTCCATATTTCACTGAAGCGTTGGCAACCCTCACCCACCGTAGGGGTGTAAACCAGAGGCAGCATCTTTTCAACATTGCGAACCAAAAGGGCATAGAACAGGGTTTCGTTGGTATCCTGCAGGTCGCGAAGAAAACTGTATTTGGCGAAGGGAGTCGGCTGTCTATCCAAAGCGTGCATCCGGCGCTCAAGCTGTTCGTCCAGGGTTCCCATGTGCGGCGGCAGCAAACCGTGCAGGTCAAAGACATCGCGTTCATGATCGGAAAAAGCTGTTCCCTTGTTAAGACGAGGCGAGTTGATCAGGTCGAATCCCGAGAGGGAAACCTGAAGAGCCTGCTGATGGACCGCTTCCTGCATTTGCGCAGTCATGTTTTATCCCTCCATGTCCCGTCCCTGCCCGTCAGCGCAGGAGATTGGTTTTCGCTAAGTCGATCACTTCGTCGCCGCGCCCGCTCAGCACGGCGCGAATCATATAGAGGCTGAAGCCCAGCGCCTGGTCAAAACTAATTGTTGGCGGCATCGACAGCTCCTGGCGATTGACCAGCACCTCAATCAAGGCGGGGCCATCGTGAGCCAGCGCGTTGCTTAACGCCGGGCGCAGCTCTTCCGGCTTCTCCACGCGAACCCCAAAAATGCTCGCGGATTCGGCGAGTTTGGCAAAATCGGGATTCACCAGATTGGTACCGTAGTCGACCAGTCCGGCCGCTTTCATCTCCAGTTCCACAAAGCCGAGGGTGCCGTTATTGAAGACCACTACCTTCACCGGCAAATCAAGCTGGCGCAGCGTCAGCAGGTCGCCTAGGAGCATCGCCAGCCCTCCATCGCCCGAAAGCGTGATGACCTGCCTTCCGGGATGGCTGGCTTGCACGCCGATCGCCTGGGGAAGGGCATTCGCCATGGAGCCATGGGTGAAGGAGCCGAGAAGCCGGCGCTTGCCGTTCATATGGAGATAGCGCGCGGCCCAGACCGTGGGCGTGCCCACGTCGCAGGAAAACACCGCGTCGTCCGCCGCCAGCTCATCAAGAATCCTGGCTACATACTGTGGATGAATCGGCGTGCGCCCTGGCTCGCCTACCGCGAGATCGTCGAGACTCTTGCGAGCATTCTTATAGTGACCCAGACAAGTGTCGAGATACGATCGATCGCTCTTGCTCTGAAGCAGCGGAGTCAGCACCTCCAGCGTGTCCTTCACATTGCCAATGAGACCCAGGTCAACCGGGGTACGGCGTCCAATCTGCTCGCCCAGCCGATCGACCTGAATAATTTTTGCGTTCTTGGGATAGAACTGTTGATAGGGAAAGTCCGTTCCCAGCATGAGCAGGGCGTCGCAGTTCATCATGGCGTGATATCCCGATGAAAAGCCGAGCAGCCCGGTCATTCCCACGTCGTAAGGATTGTCGTACTCAATAAATTCCTTGCCCCGCAGCGCATAAACGATCGGTGACTTCAGCCGTTCGGCAACGCCAATCAGTTCTGCGTGAGCGCCCGCGCAGCCGGCACCGCCAAGGATGGTGACTTTGCGGGCGTTGTTGAGTATCTCCGCCGCCTTTTTGAGCTCGTTATCCGATGGGCGAAGCTCCGGACAGGAATCTTCCATGCCCAGCGACAATGCGCTCCCGGAACACTCGCGCAGCGCCACATCCCCGGGAATGATCACCACCGCAACACCTCGCTTGGCGATCGCTGTGCGCATGGCGATTCCCAGTACCCGTGGCATCTGGTCCGGCTGCGAAACCACGACGCAATAATGGCTGCAATCCTGAAACAGGTGGTCGGGACGTGTTTCCTGAAAGTAGCCGCTGCCCAATTCGAGGCTGGGAATTTGCGCCGCAATGGCCAGTACCGGCACCCGGCTCCGGTGGCAATCGAACAAGCCGTTGATGAGGTGCAGGTTGCCCGGCCCACAGCTGCCTGCGCACACAGCGATCTCACCCGTAAGGTGAGCCTCAGCGCCCGCCGCAAACGCGGCCACTTCTTCGTGTCTCACGTGGAGCCAATCGATCTTTTTATTTTTGCGGATGGTGTCCGTCAGGCCATTCAGGGAATCACCGGAAACTCCATACACTCTTCTTACGCCGGCCTTCACCAGAGTCTCGATGAATACTTCAGCTACGTTCTTCGCCATACGCGTGTCTTACTTCACTCGAAAAGTCGGGCTCTTTGCAACTAGGGTTTGATTCCCGATTGGAGCGGACGGACTTGCGGTTTTTTCTGTCCCCAGGGCAAAACGTCGCACTGCGCCTGCGCAGGTTGCCTACAGTTTGAAAAGTTCGCGCAGGCGGCGGGTCTGGGCGCGGCTGACCGGAATCTCGGTCTGCTTGCGATCGTCCATGCGCAGCTGATAGCTGCTCTTGAACCAGGGCACGACTTCCTTGATGTGGTTGATGTTCACCACAAAGGAGCGGTGGGCTCTCCAGAACACCGAGGGATCGAGCAACTCCAGCAGCTCTTCGATCGTCCGGCACTTGGAATGTCCTTCCAGGGTGGGCGTCACCACGGAGATGATGCCCTCCTCGATGGCGGCGAAGCAAATATCCTTCTGATCCACCAGGAAGAGCCGGTTGTGAGCCTGCAGAACAATCTTCCCGCTGCGGGGACGCACTCCGCCCTGTTGCTGTTCAATCAGGCGGAGCAGCGCATCGAGACGCGCATCCGACGGCTTGACGTCGGCCAAGGCTCCGTTCTCCGGCAGTGGCTCCTGGTCGAGCTGATGCGCCTCCTGCAAGCGCTGGCGCGCGCGCTCCAGGGCCTGCAAGACCCGGGCACGATCAAAAGGCTTGAGCAGGTAGTCGATGGCGTTCACGTCGAAAGCGCGCACCGCATATTGATCGAAAGCGGTGGCAAAAATGATCTGCGGCATGCGGTCGGCTTCTTCGCGCTCCAGCAGCTTCTTGAGCACGGCAAAGCCGTCCAGTCCTGGCATCTGCACGTCCAGAAACACTACATCCGGATGGTGAGTACGAATCAGGTGGACCGCCTCAATGCCATTCTGGCCCTGGGCGATGACCTCGACTCCTCCCGCGGAGTCCAGAAGGTATTTGAGCTCTTCGCGCGCAAGCCGTTCATCGTCGACGATCAGCGCAGTCATTGGCATGTTATTGGAGCGTCTTCGTAGCGAGTATGAGTATAGGTTAAAGCGGGCTGGCTCAGGATTGGAAGGCGCGCAGGCGGGAGGGCATGTTATCCGCAGCCAGGCTATGGCCGCAGTAGACGCAGTAGAGGTCAGTGATGCGGACGCCGCGGTAGCAATTGCCGCAGGCCGCGGAGACCTGGTAGGCGCACTGAGGGCAGAAATGGAACTCGGTGTGGATGCTGGTGCCGCAGGAGGGGCAAAGCGCAACCACCGGCTGGCGAAGCAGAAAGTAAAGCACCGACTCCGATGCCGCCCGGCAGAGCCAGGCAGATGATCACCCACAGGCGGGTGCTCATGCTGCGGCGCGGCGCATCCCGGCTTACGTAACCGACCATGAGCACATATAACGCCGCCAGCGTGCTCCAGGAGAGGGCGAAATAAAAGCGGACGCCAAAGGGAGCCGCGATGGGACGAAATGGTAGCGAGCCGGTGGGCGGGCAGGATTACCCAGTAAAGGTACTGCATGAAGACAAACACCAGGGCAGCCGCCGCGATCGACCAGCGAGGGATAAGCTTGACCTCTTCCGTAAAGGAAGAGGTGCTTTCGGCGTTGTGTACGTGGTTGGTCATTTATCATCGGACGGAAAGGTCTCAAAGCCGCGCCTGATCGTGCTGCACATCCTGTTGTCCTTTCCAGACGCAGCGATCGAGCGCTGCCAGCATCGCAGGAAAGAGCATCAGAATGAGAAAGGCCAGCATGGGTGGGCAAATCGAAAAGATGTTCTCCGCCCAGAAGATCTTCGACGCCGGTCCAGATGGCGGGCGCCAGCAACACCAGCATGGAGACAAAAACCGAGAATGGCAAAGCCCAAATTGTCGCGCGTTGGCGCGTGCGCTTCTCCTGGGTGGAGATCACTGCATCGCGTACCGCACGGCGGGTCTTTTGCGCGAGCCGCAGGTTGGCATCGTAATCCGGCCAGGCAATCGAGCGCGTCGCATCCGCGGGGCGCCGGTCTCGCGCCCCCTGTTGGGATTAGTGGTCATCGTGCCTCTCCCTCCGCGGCTCGGCAGCCTCGGCCGCGCAAATGCGTGGTTTGAGTGCAGAGAGGCCGCGGTAGAGCCGCGACTTTACCGTGGAAAGTGGGGAATGTGTAACTTGTGCGATCTCTTCGAGCGATAGCTCTTCATGGAAGCGAAGGACCAGCACTTCACGATGCAGCGGCTCAAGCGTCAGCAAAGCTTCGGCGACTCGCTGCCCATTCTCGTTGGTCTGATACATCTCAAAAGGAGAAGGCCCCTCGGCTGCCACATCGAACGAGCGGCCATCTTCGCCTGCTTCGCGCATCGCTTCCAGGCTGCTCATGGTGCGCTTGCGCCGCACGTCAATGACCAGGTTGCGGGCGATGGTGAACAGCCATGTATCGAAGCGGGACTTGCCGTTAAATTGGTCGCCGCGTTTCAGCACGCGCATCCAGGTTTCCTGAAAAATATCTTCCGCTGTCTCCCGGTTCCCGGTGAGGTAAAGCAGGTAGCGCAGCAGGCGGTGCTGATACTGGACGATCAGCTGATCGAGCAGCTCCGGATCGTGGCGCTTGAGTCCCTGGGCAACGAGGGTGTTCTCGTTGCACGATTGGATCCGCGACGCTAAGCGAGGCTGTGCGCATGTCATCCTCAGAGACGTGGGCAGCTTCTCCAAAGACGCCCCGGGCGACTACTTTTTTGAGCCTGTTGGCAAGCACGATGCTCCTCCGGGACGATTCAAGTGCATACAAGAATATAGGAATTGGCTCCCTGAAGCCACTCGGATGCACCAGAGTCTAAACTTGGGACTATGGAGATTTTGTTCGGCCTGCACCCGGTCGAGGAGGCTTTGCGTTCCGGGACGCGGAAGTTCGATCACATTTGCATCGCCCGCGAGCGGCAGGATGTACGCCTGGAGAAGCTGATCCAGGCCTGCCGTGACGCGGGCGTGAAGATGCGCCTGGATACCCGCGACCAACTCACCAAGCTGGCCCGGACCGAGGCGCACCAGGGGGTGGTGGCCATCGTCCGGGCGCGGCAGTTCCTGGACCTGGACGACCTGCTCAAGGGCGCCAAGCGAGACCGGTTGCTGCTGGCGCTGGACGGGGTGGAAGACCCGCAGAACCTGGGGGCCCTGCTGCGTACCGCCGAGGGCGCGGGGGTGGACGGGGTGGTGGTCACGGAACGGCGGTCGGCGCCGCTCAGCCCGGTTGCGGTCAAGGCCTCGGCCGGCGCGGCCGAGCACGTGAAAATCGCCCGGGTGGTGAACCTGGTGCGCACCCTGGAAGAGTTGAAGCAGCGCGACCTGTGGATCATCGGCCTGGACGAGCGCGGCACCATGGACTACGACCAGTTCGATTTTTCCGTGGGCTGCGTTCTGGTGCTGGGCCGGGAAGGCGCAGGGCTGCACGACCTGGTCCGGCGCACCTGCGACCACCTGCTGCGCATACCCATGGCCGGCCGGGTGGCCTCGCTGAACGTGAGCGCCGCCGGCGCCGTAGTGCTCTACGAGGCCGCACGGCAGCGCCGCAATGCCGCACGAGGCGACAACTCCGTGCCCTCACCGGCGCGGGCGAAAAAGCAGAAGGGCTTGGGTTCATGAAGTATTTGTGGTTTGCAGCCGTCGCTGCTGTGCTGGCTTACCTGCGCTGGGGCGCAACAGGCATCCCCGCCGGCCGCGGTCCCGCCGAGTACCTGCGGAGCATCCCGGCAAGGTGATTCTTTCTCGCTCCATCGAAGAAGGCAGCACCGCCGGCAAAGCCCGGTCGACCGCGCCGGCGGCGATCCGGCGACCGACGCGGAACGCCAGGCGATCACTTTCCTTGCCTACGATCTTGATGTGCACTTGCAGCCCAGGGAGCACGCGATGGCCGTGCGCGCGCCGCGATCCGGTTGCGCAACGACTCGGGCAGTCCGCTGAGCCGGCTCGCTTTGCAGATTTCTTCCAGCCTGCAATGGACCAGTGTCCGCGTGGGCGATGCCCCGGCTACTTTCTCCCAGCAATTGGTCAACAGCGATATTGACCATACCGGAGCGCTTCGGGAGGCGGTGATCCCTCTGGCTCAGCCTCTCGGCTCCGCAACAGAGCCTCGCCGTCGACCTCACCTACGAAGGGCACCGCCGCACTTTCTGCGACCCGGCTGGAGCAGATCGGTACCCCGGCGGATGTGGCGGAAGCGTCCGATTGGGACCGGGTCTCCGACGAATTTGTTGGGCTAAGAGGCTTCGGCAACGTGGCCTGGTACCCGGTAGCCTCCGTTCCGGTGGCATTGGGAGACGGAGCTAAATTTTTCACCGAAGCGGCGGCTGAGCGGCAACGCCAGAGCCAGGCAACCGTGACCATGCGAGTGACCGAGGAGTTTTTTGGCGAAGCGCCCAACCTGGCCGTGCTGGATGGACGAGATCTTGACGGTGACTCCCACTTCTCTGCCCGCTGCCGCCGGTGCCCGGAATCGTGACCTGCACGCTGCCCGCCAACCCGGCTGGGATTGGCCTCGCCGAGCTTGTTTTTGCTCACCCGTACTGCCCGCGAGGGCAACGGAGTTAAGGTCTTCGCCCGCACAGAGGATGTCGCCAACGCGCAGGCCTACATGTCCGCGGCTACGATTGTGGCCCCGCTGATCAATCGCTGGCTGGGCACCGAGACCCGGGGCGCGCTCGAAATCGTCGATCTGCCGGAGCGGGACGACGCTCCGTTCGAAGATGGCGACGTGCTCTTTGCCGATGTACAGAGCACCGAGCCGGGTAAGCTGACCGACGTCCTCATCCATTCCCTGTCCCATCTTTATTTCCGGTCGCCCTATGCCTGGCTGCAGGAAGGCGTTCCCTCGTTCATGGGCTCGCTGTGGCTGGAGCAAAATCGCGGCCGTGACGTTGCCATTCAGCAAATGGATAACGCCCGCGGAGCGCTTTCGCTCGCCGAGCCAGGCGATGCTGCCGCGGCGACCGTTGACGCGCCAGGCTTTGCTGATCGCGAGGGATCCGGTCTATTACCGCACCAAGGCGACGTATGTTTTCTGGATGTTGCGCGACCTGGCTGGGGATGAAGCGCTGGCGCGCGCCCTGCGCGCCTATCAACCCGGGTCAGATACGGCAGGAACCGGCTTTGAGCAGGTGCTTGAGCGGGCCAGCGGCAAAGATCTGAAGTGGTTCTTCGAGGACTGGGTCTACCACGATCGCGGCCTTCCCGACCTTTCGATTGCGGGAGTCTACCCCAACAAGGCCAGCGTAGCCGGGCGCCTATATCGTCGCCGTGGATGTAGCCAATAGCGGGACTGCCGAGGCGCAGGTTCCGGTGTCGGTTTCTTCCGCCACAACCACGGTTACTGAGATGCTGCGCATCCCCGCAAAGTCAAGGATAAGTCATCGCTTTGTGCTCCAGGGGCAGCCGGCGGAGGTAGCGGTCAACGATGGCACGGTTCCCGAAGTCGAGGCCAGTGTTCACCGCCAGACGCTTTCCGTCCCAACCGCCTCGGAGTAGACCACGTTGCATATCTTTTGTGAAAGCGTGGAGAAAGGACGCTACGGTCGGTCGAAAAACAATTTCCAGGAGAGGTCCGTTGAACTGCAGATCCCTCGGCTGCGCTCGGGATGACAAAGGAGAGAGCTGCGCTGTCATCCCAGCAACCGCTCTCAATGGAAGCGTCCCCGTCCCCTTTGTCATCCTCGCGCGTCAGCCGAAGGATCTGCAGTTCAACCGGACCTCTCCTGGCACCACACTGTTCCTTTCGACCGACCGTAGCGCAGTGGAGAGCCTGCCCTGAGCGAGGGTCCGAAGACGTGTCCTGCAAGCGTTTCATTTACCGACTTTCCTCAATTCTCGACTTCTTCGCTGATCGCCTTTACTTCAGGGTGTTCCAGCGTGCCGGTAATGGCGACGGCGTCGCAGGCCGATCCCCCTTCAGGTCGATTTCGCGATCGAAAGAGATTGTGCCCGACAGAGGAATCGCCTCCTGTGCCGCGAGCAAGCAGGCTATGTGTGATCGTGATGGTGCTGTCTGCAATGGCAGCATCGGCGCTCCATTGATCGAAGTGGACGAAAGGCTGGGCGGCAACAGGCAGCGGAGTCTCCGCGGCTAGGCCCCCTTTGGTCCAGTTCCAGTGCAAGGTACCAGTGGCAGACTGGGCCAGATCCTGCGCGTCGAAGCCGGACATGCGGAGTTGGGCGGAGAAATTGGCCACGCCAGCTGCCCCAACGCTCCTCGAAGATACCGGCCAGCGCACTGGGCGCGGCGTTGGTCACCTGCAGCATCGAGCTGATACTCCGGCTGGTCACCGGAGGCGTCCACCACGCCGGCAAGATGCATGGTTCCGTTCGCAACGTGGCCGTTCAGCGACCGTATCCTGATCGAGTTTCCGCTGATGTCGATGGCACCAATCGCGTCATGCACCACCAGCTTGCCGGTCGAGAGTTCGCCGATCTGCACCGTACCGGAGAGATCGGGCCACTTCACGGAATGGCGGTCGATACGATCGAGTAGCTGGCGCAGAAGCTCGCCGCCTTCGCTGCTGCCCAGCAGCGTGGATTGAAGCGCGCCCAGGTCCAGGCGCCGCGGTGATGAGCGAGAAGTGCCCGACGCACGGCGTGCTCCCGGTGCACACCGTCGGATACTCCAGCGTTCCCTGCGCCTCCAGCTTGCCGTAACTGATCGATGCGTTGGTCCATGCAATCTGGGTAGGGCTGAGGATTCCCTGCGCCGACGCAATCCGCAGCGGCTGAGACAAATACGAGCGTCGTGAGCTCGGCATTCCTGATGGTCGATGCTGCCCTCCGCCGTCGAGGAGGCGATTGGATTATCGGAGTCCGGCACCGGCAGCAACCACTTACCGCGCACGTCGAGATCCAGAGCGGCGGTGCCCACGCCGCCGAGGGCAACCGAAGTCGCGCCCGCAGAAGGAGGACGCGTGCTATGTACACCGAGCAATCCGAAGGACCTTATTGAATGCCTGCAGCCGGGCCACGCTGGTCGCGCCGCTCAGGTGGAGATCGAATCCCGCGGCCGTGAATCGGCCGTCCACCGTCACCGGAACCGGCGCCCCCATCGCCAGCCGCACCGGCTGCAGCAGCAGCGCGGGAGGCCGGCGTTGGCCGCCAGTCCGGAGCTGTCGCACCTCACCCGCACCGGGGCGAGCAGGAAGGGCTTGCCTGCATCCGGACGGGGTTAAGCTCAGCGAAGCAAGCGCCACTTCACCCGAGATCAAAGGCTGGCGGCCGCTCTGCGAGGTGTAGTGGAACATGCCCATTGAGGGCTCCGGCGGCCTGTACTCCGGCGCCCAGGCCGCTGCGCACTTCCTGCAGCCCGGCCAGCACCGCCGCCGCGGGAACGCGATGAATCTCCAGCGTGAGGTTGGCCTGGGGCAGGGTTTGCGCTCTCCTGTATCGAGCCGGTGAGCAGAAGCGCCCCATCGCCAACCGGGGAGGCGCAGGATATGTCTTCCAGCGATCTCGATTCTTTCCGGAACGAGGCCTGGCAGGAGGTCGCGACATCCATCGGACGAGCCGGAGAAAACTCCGAGCGATGGAGTCCGGCGACCTTCAGTCTGGCATTGATCTGCGCCAGCTCGGCGGTCCCGCCTACCTGGGCCTCGACCTCAAGCCCGCCGCGCCAGCCTATATCGCGGCCCAGGGTGAGCCGGCTCAACTGGCCCAGGGGCACTCCGCTCCACTCCACCTTGAGATTCAACGGCATCTCGCCCAGCAAGGCCGCCCGATGCAGCGTGCCGTCGATGCGCAGCATGCCGGTATCGGCAAGATCGAGATCGAGATCGGTGCGCACCGGTTGTGCCCGAAAGTGCACCTCCCACTCATCGCCGGGAGCCAGCGAGATGGAGAGATCGGAATTCAGGAACGAGAGCGGCTTCTTCTCGTTGCCCTGCTTGAAATTGATGCGCGTGTTTTCCGCCTCGATATACGGGAAAGCGCGGAGCGCTGCCGGCATAGCGCTGGCCGGTGGGGGCGTTTGGGATGTGCGCTGCCTGGACCAGAACCGAAGCCAGGTTCCAACCTCCATTGGAGCTCGCGGACAAGGTTCAAACTGGCGTCGTCGAAATGGATGCGGGAGACTTCCAGCCGGCCCCGCCACAACGACAAAAGCCGCAGGTAAGCCACCACGCTGCCGGAGTGAAGGATGGGCTCGGAGCCGAAGTGAGGATCTTCTTCGACGGAAAAGTCGGAGAACTCAAAGCCGGGCAGGGGCAGCAAGCGCAGCTTGACGGAAGAGATATGAACCGGCCGGCCGATGCTGCGGCCAATGCTGTCGGCAATTCTGTGCTGGTAGCGGTTGATGTTGACCAGCGGGGGCAGCACAAAGGCCACTACGGCCAGCAACAGCGGCTGCCAGGAGAATCCAGCGCCGGGGCGAAGGACGCTTCTCTTCGCCACCCATCCTAACGGACCAGATGCAACGTTCGGCGCCAGCGGGTCTGGTCGAAGAAGTGCAGGATTACGTGGGTATAGAACGAAAGCTTGTCTCCCAGTCCCTCTTTTTCATACTGGTTGTCGGGCTCGATAAACGACCAGTAGACGAACAGGGGGCGGCCGACGATATTGGCTCGCGGCACAAAGCCCCAGTAGCGGCCGTCAAGGCTGAACGGTGCGGTTATCGCCCATGGCAAAGTAGCGGCCTGGGGGAACCACCAGATCCTCTCCCTGGATGTAGTTGGGAAGTTCGGCGGCCCAGGTTGGGGTCACGTCTACCCGCTCTGCGATGGGGGCACGGCGGGAAAATCGTCGCGGTAGGGAAAGTAGTTGCCGTAGTCAGGCATGGCCGCCTGCGGCTCGTGCTGCGGCTGTCCGTTGAGAAAGACCACACCGTTGCGCAGGTGGATGCGGTCGCCAGGGTACGCCGATAACCCGCTTTACCAGGTACAGGTCGGGTTCGCCCGGCTTGAAGAAGACGATGATGTCGCCGCGGCGGACATCGCGGTAATAGACGAAAGGAGCCCACGCGGTGCGAGGCGCCAGCGTGATCCGATCCACCAGCACATGGTCGCCGACCAGCAGGGTCTTTTCCATGGAGGACGACGGAATTTCGAAGTTCTGAAAAATGAAGGTCAGTGCAAACAGTCCGATGACCAGCACCGTGCAGATGGAAGCGAATGCTTCCAGTGGCGTCTCTTCCCTTGCCTGCTCGGTTTTGATCTCGGTTTCTGTGGCTTCCATGCTAATGGCCAAATGTCCTGCTCTCGAGCCTTGCTCAGTGAATGACCCGGAACATGCGGCTCCAGCGTGCGAAGTCCATCACGGTGTCGAGCGGGCTCTTCTCGTGTCCGAGTCTATCATCCGGCAGCGTGTTGGCATCGGTAGCCGAGGGCTCGTGCAGGGAGAAGTAAATGAAGAAAGGCAGACCGACCACATTCGCGCGCGGAACAAACCCCCAGTAGCGGCTGTCGCGGCTGTGGTTGCGGTTGTCGCCGAGCACGAAATATTCACCCGGGGGCACTACCAGTTCGCCGTTCTGGACATCGTGGCGCATTTGCATCCACCAGTGTGTGTCCACTCCCGGGTCGGTGTAGAGCTTCGCGGGAAACTGATCGCGAAAGTTATCTTGATACGCGCCTTCAAAGATCGCGAAAGGCTCACTCTGCTTCTGCCCGTTGATGCAGACCACGCCATTCTGCAGACGAATGCGGTCGCCAGGAACGCCCACAACCCGCTTGACCACGTGATCCGAGGGATCCAGCGGAAAATGGAATACGATCACGTCGCCGCGCCTCACCTGCTCATAGGGCAGCAGCCAGTGCCAGGCTCCCGGCGACCCATAAACCGACTTGTTGACCAGCAGGAAGTCGCCTACCAGTAGAGTCCGCTCCATCGATTCGGAAGGGATGCGAAAGGGCTGCACGACAAAGGTGAGCACAAAGAGTGCGATGACGATGATGGATAGCAGCGAGCGGAAGGTGTCGAGCAGGTTGGGGAATACCAGGTGGGCATGACTGTGGTGCGCTGCCGCGCGCACGATCGCAGGCGCTGCGGCAGCGGTGGCTACTGGACCGTTCTTCCGTCGACACCCGGAAGAACTCCGCTGATGGTTGCCTGGTCAAGAACCGTTACCTTCCACCACGGGTTCCGCTGCAAGCACCCTGCTTCCGGAGCTTCTCAAACGCCCGCCGGGCAGCTTCCTGCTCGGCGCGTTTCTTGGTGGTTCCGACCCCGCGAGCGAGTGCCTTGGGGCCGCTTCCCTCCGCCACTCTCACCTCCACCAGGAAGCGCTTGCGGTGATCGGGCCCGCTCTCCGCTTTCAGCACATAAGTCGGGCGGCCCGGTCTTCTTTGCTTGCAGCAGCTCCTGCAACGCCGTCTTGTGGTCTCCGAGTGAGACGCCGTGATCCAGCGCCTGGCGCAAGTCATTTACGTAGGGCGCGACCACGTGCTCGGTTGACAAATGCTTCTACCGGAGCCAGACCACCGTCCAGATACAGCGCGGCGATGATGGCCTCGACACAGTTCGCCAGCAAGGTCGACTTCTTCCGTCCTCCGCCTCGTTCCTCTCCTCGCCCCAGCCGCAGATAACTTCCCAGATCGAGCGCGGAGGCCACCTGCGCCAGATGGCGGCGGCTCACCATGCTGGCGCGGAGGCGGGTCCACTCCCCTTCATGAAGATCGGGAAACCGGCGGAAGAGGATCTCTGCGACCACCAGGCCCAGAACTGCGTCCCCAAGAAACTCCAGTTGCTCGTTGTCCTCTTCGCGCAAAGCATTGCTGCCCTCCGCCTGGCGGCCTTCGAGGGTCTGCTCGTAAGCAAGCGAACTATGGGTCAGCGCCTTCACCAGCAGTTGCTGCTCGCGGAAGGTGTGACCCAGCGCTGCCTGTAGCGTGTTGGGAGCCGGCTGTGACATCAACCTGGTTGCCCTGTCTCCTACTCTATTGCATAGCGGAGGAGATCGCAGGGCCGATAACACGATAGGGGCAGAAGGCGTTAATGGGGCTGGGGGTCGGGCGCCGAATCATCGTCGCCTGCCGGCTCGGTGTGCACCTGCTGGGGTACTGCATATGGCTGTTTCAGACCCTTCTCCGCCGCCAGCCTGGTATCCGCCTGGCCGTCGCGCACGGTGAGCGCGGCACGGTACTCGTTGACCGCCTGATCGCGCTGATCCTGAATGTCGTAAATACGGCCCAGGTAGATGTGGGACCAGGCCAGCATACGGGGATCCTTGGAGAGCCGGATCGTTTCTTCGAAGTCGTGCTGGGCGACCGGGACATCGCGGTGCATGATGGCTACCCGCGCCAGGATGAAGTTCGCCCTTGCCGGATCGCCGGACTTGTCGGTGACCGACTGTTGCGCCAGCGCGCCGGCGCCATCCGTATCGCCTTTTATTAGTTTCATCTCCGCCAGGTCGAGACCTCTCAGCTCTCGCGGCGAGCGATGAACTACGTCGGAGGAGGCTTTGCTGGTTAAACGTGATGCTCTTCACGTGGTTCAGTTGCTGGCTCACATCCATGCCATAGACCATCTCGCCGATACTTTCCTTGAAGCTCTGTGGCTGCCTTTCGAAAGCGGCGAAGGCGTCATAGAAGTATTCGGTCAGCACATAGCCATCTGCCATGGACTGCTGGACGGCGCGGCGGCGGACCGCTTCGGCTGCCTCGACCGAGGCATTGTGCTGGTGGGTGGCCGCTTCCAGATCGCTGCGCCGGGTATCGGGGGAAATCTTGTAAATGGTGACGCCGGTATCCATGGTCCGGGCCTCGACCGCCCGGATCATGCATTCGACCACCAGGGCCACAATGTCGCTGCGGTAGGTGTAGTCGAGGGGCGCATCCTTGACCGTCTTGAGAAAGGGCAGAAGCCTGTCCAGGACCGTAGCGCGAGCGTAGAGCAGCGGCTCGATCTGGTAATGAAGGTAAGCGTGGCGAACTTCGCGCATGTGGATGGTTCCATTGACGGGCGAGGCCACCACCACATAATCGGCTCCGTAGACGCGGGCATTGGTCTGTGCGGGGTCGAGCAGCGGCTCGACCACCACCAGAAAGCGCCGCCCGCTCGGTGACGCCGACAGGTGTCTTCAGGTAGATGCCGGTATCGTCAATCATCTTGGTGAGCGAGTCGTGGAGCTGACGCCAACTGCTTGTCATATTGCGGGCGAACATGGAGCCAGATAAGATGCAGATCGACGAGCTGACTAAAGCGGCGCAGCAAAGGCAGTATGTTTTCCACCCCGCTGGCATCCGGGGGCATGTCAGCGCCTTCGGCGCTCGGCGTCAGATCGGGGGGCGGCGTGACGTAGAGGGCGAGCGAAATATATTGCGCCAGGTCGGATCCCGAGTCGGAAAGCCGATGCTGAGCGATGAAAGTGCAAATCTGTTCGTGTGCGTCCCGCGCATCTGGCGGAACCCTGGAGCGCCTGGTTGACCTGATCCCGCACCTGCTGGCGCACCGGGTCTGAGGCGGCAAGCCCCTGATCATATCCGCAGGAATTGAGCGCCGCGGCAATATCGAAAAGTGCCTCGCTGTTTTGCAGGCTGATGTCGGGGCCGGCGGTATCCACCAAAGCCGGTGACTTAGGCGGCGGTGCGGGACTGGGCCTTGCGAACTGGAAGAAGAACTCTGGGCGGGCGCGCTGGGCGTCCCCAGCACAATCAGCAGCGCAATCGATGCGGTTAGTACCCGGGAGAGAAAAGCAGACGGCTTGCCATGACCCTGCATAGAATGCGGCGATTGACCCTCACCAAGTCTATGCATTGAACCAAGGGGGGGTCAAACCGGGGGGAGGGCTGCAGATTATCCGCGAACTCGAAACACCGGAGAAGGAAAGGAGAACCGTCCCCCGCACCGGCTGCCCAAAAACCTGCGCCGGGGCAAAAACGCTGAAAAGCAGCGTATCTTCCAGCTGGGAACGCGTCTTGGGATCCGAGCTTCCGGAGATGATCTTGTAGTCGTATACGCGGCCTTCCCCATTGACGAAAGCCTGAACAACGACTGGGTTGTTACCATCCGCAACGCTTCCGGCTGGCTCAAAGGGGGTGTAAAGGAAACGGGGACTGGATGCCATGCCAAGGGGCTCATCACGAGCCAGCAGCGGCTCCGTACCAAACATCCCGATGAGCACTGCCACCCCACCCACCAGCGCAACCGTGCTGGCAAATCCGGCCGCAATCTGCCACACCAGCGGGCGGAAGGTGTTCTGCCAACGTACTCGCCCGCGAGAGAGTTTCTCCTGGGCGGTGTTGGCCGCTTGCTGCGACAAGGCTACGCGAAGCCGAAGACCCAGATTGGGCGGAGCTTTGGCCGGGCCGATGGAGCTGATCAGTGCTTGTGCGTTCCGCCATTGCTCGAATTCATCCGCACAACCGGAGCAGACTTCAAGATGCGCGGCAATCTCGCTGCATAGCTGCGCCGCTCACGGCGCCGTCGAGGTATGCCGAGAATTCCTCGCGAAAATGCGCGCACTGCTTCACTTGGCCCCCCTGGCGCTGCTAGAAAGCGTTTGCATCGGCTGAAAACCGGAGCTCGGCAGTTTTGCCGCCGTCTCAGCGAAACCCGCCAACCGAGCCTTCAAATGAGCACGTCCACGCATTAGACGCGACTTGACGGTACCGAGATTCACCCCCAGGATCTCGGCCACTTCTTCGTAGGAGAAGCCTTCGATATCGCGCAGCACGACCACCGCATGGAACGGCTCGGGAATCTGCCGCAGTTCCTCTTCCACCCGGGCGCGGACCTCTTCCTGGGCGGCCTGGTCAAACGGCGAGTCATGACCATCGACCAGGGTGTCTTTGAGGCACAGCGGCTGCCCATCCATGGTCTGGCCGAATTCGGTTTCTATGGTGACTTCCTGCCGCTTGTGGCGGCCCCACCAGCGGCGCTGATTGCTGGCCTCGCGCAGCGCTATGCGGTAAATCCACGTGCGCAGGCTGGAGTCACCGTTAAACCCACCAATCCCACGGTAAATCTTGATGAAGACGTCCTGGGTCAAGTCGGCCGCGTCTGCGGGATCGGGAATGGTGCGTGCGATCAGGCTGTAGATGGGCTGGTGATACTTGGCGATCAACCAGGCGAACGCCTCTTCGGAACCGGCTTTCAGTTCAGAGACAATTCCAGCTTCTTCCGACGGTACGCTAAGGACGGTGGCGATATTTCCCAAAACAATGCCTGCCTGCATGCAAAAGTTCTCCATAACATAACAGGAAGCATCCACTTGCGTCTCCCATTTCCACGGTCAGGCTGCCGCACGGCGGCGGGGACACCCCCGCCGGGTGATTAATTCGAGTCTCTTTACCTTAGACACCGCCGGCGAGACAAGTGGTTCCGCAAAAAGGGTTACTGAGGTGCCGGGGTGGGGGCTGGTTTCTTCTTGCGCGGCTTCGGATTGTCGGGTCCATCGTCGACCACAATCTTGGTGGGCGAGGCCGGCGCGGCTGACGGCTTAGGGGCCGGGGCCTGCAAGCGGGCAATTTGGGCGTCCTGGGCGCCAATGGACTGGAGTAGCCAGGTGCCTAGTTTGGCCCGGGCGTCTTCGAGCCCGGCTCGGGCATCTTCCAGGCTGCTCGCATCCGAAGGGGAGCCGGCCAGCGCCGCTGTTTCCGTAACCCGGAGCAGCACGTCGTAGAGGGCATCCAGATTGCGGAAAACGGCGAACGATGGTGAGAGCACGGCCGGGCCACCCGCCTCTACCTGGGCCATGAGTCCCGGCAAGGTGGCATTGAGGTCTCGCTGCATGGAAGCGACATCTGCCTCAACCGCGGAGCGGGTCGCGTTGGAAGCCTTCCAGTGGGCGACGCTGAGGTTGGCGATGGTGGTCTGCACGTTGGCGAGTGCCGGACGCAAGCTCGCGACCGCGAACCCGGTCGGCGCGGGCGCCGGCGGGGCTGCTGCTGGCGCCTGGGCGAAGGCAGCATCACGAGCCACTGAATATGACCAGGGTTAACACAGCGACTTTAGAGCACTGGGGGGATGGGAACATTCTTTCTCCCGATGACAACGGTGACAGGGTGGTTGCCACGTGCGGAGCGTTTGACGGATTTGGCATGCTCCAGCAGAATAAAGGATGTTCTTCCCTTTGTGGGCCTGTGGCGCAGCTGGGAGCGCGCTTCCATGGCATGGAAGAGGTCATCGGTTCGATCCCGATCAGGTCCACCAATCAAAACGTCTGAAGAATCAATGAGCTACAGTCGCTGTTCCGGTCGAATGTTGAGCGAAGCAAGGGGCTGGAGGCAGAGTTACCGATGGGCGGGCGTCGCCGGTAACCCATCGAGGAAGATCATCCGTCAGCCTGGCCGGGTTAACCACGGGATTTCCTGCCCGCTATTTGGAACTCGCGGTGATTTTCCTGATGAACCATTCCTGGCAGTTCGTGCTTTCGGGGTTGTTGCGATTGGAAGGTCGCTCGTACGTACCATCCCATTTCATGTGCCTGGCGTTGACAACGTCCGCAAGGTAGATGCCAAGCACGTCATCGCGAAGAAAACGCATCAGCGCCGGATCCCGCACCGGGAAGGCCGCTTCCACCCTGCGATCAAGGTTGCGCGGCATCATGTCGGCGCTGCCGAGATAGATCTCCTCGTGTCCGGCATTGCGGAAATAGAAAATGCGGCTGTGCTCGAGAAATCGCCCGATGATGCTTGTGACCTTAATATTTTCGCTGATTCCGTGCAAGTCTTCCGCGGTCTTCGCCATGAACGCCGATGGGTAAGGCTTCAGTCTCGCCGTAAGCCCTCAAGGTCCGCAGGGCCTTTCTCTGTGCTCCACATGGACTTACGATCAGGAGCGAGACCGCCGAAGCGAACGCGATTGCCAAGATCAGTATATCCGCCATATCTTCCTACCTACAGTGGATAGATGGTTACACCTAATAGGTTCGGATCGAGAACTTGTTGGAAGCAGCGCTGTGCGCAAGGTCAATCTGGCACGCGTTATCCTTGACTTGACCGCGGGAACAGAGATGCGCAGAGCTTGTGCGATTTCTCTAGTGGAATATCCTCTTAGCCGAAGCTCGACGACCTCCCTTAGTACCTGCGGGAGCCGGAGAATTGCATCCTTCAGCAACTCTTCCCTCTCCTTTCGCACCAATCCGCTCTCAGGGTCCTCTGCAGCAGACTTTACCTCGCTTCGCTCATAGTTGTCGCCAGAATCGTCGGTACCGTCGAGCGGGACTTCGTAGCCGCCACGCTTCCTACGTAAGATCATGAGGGCCGAGTTGATCGCGATCCGTGTGAGCCAAGTGGAAAAACTTGATTTTTCCTGGAAGTCCTTCAGATGGGAGAACGCTCTCAGCATCGCATCCTGGAGCGCGTCTTCAGCATCGTGCCAATTCCTGGTGATGTTATAGATCGTCGGCAAGATCCGGTTGGAGTGGAGTTTGCTCAGCACGATGAAAGCATCGCCGTTTCCCAACTTTGCCATTGAAATCAGCGCTGCCTCACTCATTTCCGTTGGACCGCGTTCAATGACGGTTGCCGTCTTTACCGCTGACATCGATGAGTTCATGATTCGACTTCCCCAAATATCAGCAAAGTGCGCTTCGTGTTGGTTAAACATTTCTACCGCCTTCCAACCTGGGACTCAGGGATGTGGCGAATATGCCCTCAGCTCCGTCTGGCCGCGCTTCCGCTGGCAGTCGCGATCCGCTGTCATCAAGGTGCAACACATCCTTTCGATCCGGCGCAACATCCACCACGACCACGTCCTCCTCCTTGGACCAGAGAAAGAGTTTCAACGCTACGGCAAAAAACGCGATCACCAACACTTGTCCGTCTAATGACATGATCCCCACCCACTGAGGCGTCCCTTGTGAACCTGCCTGGTGTTGTGGTCGATGGCAATCAGTCTGAATTGTGAAAAGGCTGTACCATTTCAGAATCGTCCCCTAGAACCTATAGCCGGCCCACAATGCCCAGTAATTGAGATCGACACCGTTCATAGCGGTTGCCGATGGCATACAAACCGCGAGCGCGATGGGGATGTCGGACTCACTACACTCTTCCGAATGAATGAAGTTAGTGGACAACTGGCCTCGTGCGAGAAATGCGCCAAATCGTTCCGTTCCCATCTTCCATGACGAAGAGCGAACCGTCCCTTGCGACTGCAACTCCCACGGGGCGGCCCCACACCTGTTTATCGGATACGACGAATCCTTTCATAAAATCCTCATATTCCCCCGTGGGCTTGCCACTCTTATCGAAAAGCGGGCGGACAACTTTATAGCCAGTCCGGATCGATCGGTCCCAGGAACCATGCAGAGTGACGAAGGCGCTCCCGTCATATTCGGCAGGAAAATCCTGGCCTTTATAGAACACGATCTGGAGGGGAGCCGAGTGGGCTTGGATGAGCACATCAGGAACGGTTACGCGGCCTTGCAGGTCGGTGTGCTCGCCTTTATGGCGCGGATCTTCGTGGCCGCCGATGTAAAACCATGGCCAGCCATAGAAGGCGCCTTCCTGGACATAAGTCGCGTAATCAAAGGGAGTGTTATCTCCGAGGCCATCTCGCTCATTGACGACTGCCCATAGTTGGCCTGTCGCAGGCTGTATGGTAATACCTGTGGGATTTCGAATTCCCGTGGCATAGACTTTCTCGTCCGTACCGTCGGGATTAAAGGACAGAATATTAGCGCGGCCTTCTTCGCTGTCCCAGGCGGCGCCGAGCGGATGAGTCTTATTCCACCCGTCAATCCCACCAGGGACAAGAGGCCAGGGAAACATATCAAGAGCGGCGTTAGAGCCCGAGGCGATCGTCAGCAGAAGGCGTTTACCGTCAGGAGTAAACAGAATGTCGCGAGTCCAGTGATGAGTCGCCGGAATGCATTCGACAATACCCTCGGGCTTGGCGGTGGTCTTCAGGTCACCGTTCTTGTACGGGAAACGAACGACGCTGCTGCTGTTGGCAATGTAGATCCATTGGGGATCAGGTCCCTGAGGATAGAATGCGATTCCGTACGGTTGATGAAGCCCGGTAACAAACACCTCACTGATTGCCGGCTTGGAGGAACCAGACCGAATCCGATACACGCGTACCTCGTTCTCCGAGCTGTTCGCTACGAAGAGGTCCCCATTTGGCGCAGCACGGATGGCCCGAGGTTGCGCAAGCCCCGATGCAACGAGTTCAACCGAGAAGCCCTCCGGAACTCGCGGTCTCGCTCCGACAGGCATAGGAACTACCTCGGCGATGCTCGGCTCTTCCTTCCCAGTCTCCGGTAGGTCCTGCGCAGTGATCAGCCGCCGGACTCCCGGGGCGTCATTGTGCCAGTCGCCGAAGGCCGCCGCACCAACGAGTACCTTATTTGCTTCCTGACCACCTGCGTGTAAGCGCTTTGGCTTGCGAGCAGGACGACGATCCCGCCAATGAGGATCGCAGATAAAACGCTCCCCGGTGCAAGCAGACCTTTTGGGCCGAGGATTCCATGACGATGAACATGTCGCATGACTGTTCCTTTCTTGTTTGAAGGACTGGATCGTCTCCTAAAATTCGTAGCCGGTCCAAAGACACCAATAGTTGAGATTGCGGCCAGGCTGGGTCTGTTTTAGAAAACGCCCTGCATAAAATATTCCGTAGTCGCCTTGAAACCACAGATGACGAGTCCTCTGCCAATGGATCTGTGTGCCAGGCCTGTCCCCGACGTAGCGCGCCTCGCTTGCATTGCCGGCGCGGATCAGGCTTCCCGGTACGTTGTAGACGCCATCGTCAAGGCTCTGTCGCCACTGCACTATCCAATCGAAAGAGGCGGAGACGTTGTGAGGCAGTGTTAACTCGACATGAGGATGAACATCTATAAAGTTGAGAGGGCCCGGTCCGGTGGTAGCCAGGACACCGAAATAGTCACCCTTCGGGAACAGAGGATTGAACGTGCTCAAAGTATTCGAGGCTGGATGATCCCCGCTTGAGATGTCGGCCTTCGCGCTGAAGCGCGGCTTCAGAGGCACATTTGGAAATCGATAGCCCGTCTCCGTAGCGACCGTCCACGCTCGAATGTTTGCCGAACCAAAGGTGCCGAACTGCCCCAGAGCTTCATCGTCAAAGTCCCACCCGGGCCGCTCGGTCGCAATGGGACGGGATATTCTTCCACCGATAGAGTGACGCACCTCCTGAGCTGTGCCGCGTTGGTATGTGGCCTGCCTTCGATCCAACCCCAGGTAGTACAGTTCTAATGATGTTTTTGATGGCGGCGCGGGCCGGGAAGCATATACGCCCCAGAAACCTACTTGGCCGTTCGGTCGATCGTCAAAGAACCCAAACTTGTCCAGGCGAGGACGCAAGGCAAATCCGTCCACTAGCCATCGGTCGATTTTGCTTTGGACCAGGAAACCAGCAAAACTCAGGCGGACATTCGGTCCCTGGCGGACGTCGATAAGCCGTCCAGATCCGTACTCGAGTTCGTGTATTCCTACCCTCAGATCGATGAAGTTCGGACCTTCTGCAGTTCCAACCTGTAGGAAGGCGGCTTGAAAGTCCAGTTTCTTCTCGTCGATCGGCCGCGGGCCGCCATTCCGGAAGGAATTTATGCCGCTTTTAAAATCAACAAAGGTGCGAACATGCTGTCCGTAATGAACATCCAAGCCCAGCATGTACCTCTCATTGAGGTACCCGTTCCAGTAAGGAGCTTGCCCCCAATAGTCATTGCCGATCTGCTCCCATACTTCCCGGGCTTCTCCACTGATCGTCATGAACCAATCATTGCTACCACTTCGAAGCCGGATATATTTGACCGGGTCCCAGAAATCCTGACGGTCAGCCGGATTCGCAAGAAAACTCCAGTCTTCGTCCTCGCGCAATAACTTGATGCTCCTGTCTGGGGCGTCCGGTAAGGCAGACGATACGGACTGGGCTCCGGCGGACAGCCCTGTGATGAGCAATACGAGCGCGGCCAGGGTGAGAAAAAATCGCATCGAGGTGTTGCTCAACATCAGTTCGCATTGCCGGTGGTCGAGTGAATCTCAGCAATGTATCCACCTGGAAATTGAACAATGGCCGAGGTTCGCTGATCGGCAGTGTAGGGAGGAACCAGTACCTGGACTCCCGCCGCCTTGGCCTTGGCGAGGGTAGCCGCGAGATCCGAAACCTCGTAGCCCGTCATCTCGTGCCCGTATGGATACGGAAGCTGGCCGTCCGTTACGAGAACCGTCAGCTTGCCGAAGTTGGATTGGATACGAATTCGCCGATAGGTGTCACTCGGCCGTCCGATCTCAACACCGGGAGCGTGCGCATCATCCGTAATGACAGTCCCATGACTAAAGGCAAGAAAGCTGTCTACGAAGGCAGCCACCCGATCGGCAGACACATAGACACGGTTTTCCGGCATGGTTTGAAGAGCCTTATAGGACGGCGGTGTCGTGTGCCAATAGAGCTGGGTGTTCACGCCGCCGGGCCACTGGATAACGGCATCTCGTCCGATTGGGTCATTGAATGGAGTCACAAGAACGTCGGCGCCGGTTGTGCGAGCGGCCTGGATCGCCGCATCGAAATCGGTCACGAGGTAACCCGTTCGCTCCGCGCCAAACGGATACGGAACCGGCGTCTTGAATCCGAAAACGGACAGCGTTCCTGCGGGAGTCAGCACCAGTTGGGACATGGTGCTGCTTGGAGTTGGCGTCACGGTGAAGACGCCCTGTTTGGATGTGGTCCCGCCGAAGGTTGCTACCAGGCTGGCGACAAAACGATCGAAGTCCTCGGGCGCGACGTAGACGTGGGTTGTATCGTATTGCGGTCCCACGGTCACGTCAGGCGTAACCGTAGCAGCATCGGCGACTGCCAGGGCGGAGCTCTGCATCGGGAACAGACGAGCAATTCCCGTACTCAGAAAGATCGCGACAGCAATCACGCCAAAGGATCTAGTGATACGCATTGAATCTCCTTTCACGAGGGGTCAGCATCACACGATGTTGGCTCGCAGCTCATTTGGCACGCTGAGAACTTTTTTCAGTCCGCGTGAGGCTGCCCTGATACTACAGATTGCACATTCGCTCGTTGATCCCAATGCTTACCCACGAGACAAACGGATGCAGCATGTGTCAGGCTGACATTTTTCGTAAGAATCCAACCGCCGAGCTGTTCTCCGAGCACCATTCCCAAGAGGCCGAGCAGAGCGACGATGGGCGGGGCCGGACTCTTTACGCGAATCACTCCGTACAAAATGCCGACGAACAAACCTACTGCAAATGAAATAGACATTACCTTCATCGCTTGCTCTCCTCTGGCTCTTCGCAGCTAAAAGGCGAAGCAATCACATCCCAGGCCCCAGATGGCTTCACCCAGACGCGGGGTTGACCTATGTTGGACAGCTGCATGGTTGCGGCAACTATGGGTAAACGCTTTGACAGGATGCGCTAGCGGATTGCAGTACCCTCCATAATGAGGGGTGGGCGCCCAGTCAAGCGCTACCGGGAGCGGCGACGGGGCAAGCTTATCAAAATCTTTATTGGCATACACAACCTCGCCGCCAACAACCGTAAGCGCCGATTGAAGGTCTTTGATTTCTTCTTTCGGCACAGTGAAATAGTCCGCGGTCAGTACAGCGAAATCTGCCAGCTGACCAGGAAGCAGACCACCTTTAGTGCCATCCTCGGCCGAAAACCAACTGCTGCCTTGCGTATAGAGACGAAGCGCTTCCTCGCGCGACATGCGATTGCTTTCCGAATAGATGCTCAAACCACCGACTGTTTTTCCGGACGAAAGCCAGTATAGAGCCATATAAGGGTTGAAACTCGCAACGCGAGTAGCATCCGTGCCTGCCCCCACAGGCAGGCCAAGTTCAATCATCCGGCGGATAGGTGGTGTACGCTGCGCTGCTTTCTTGCCGTAGCGGTCGACGAAATACTCTCCCTGATATGCCATGCGGTGCTGCACTGCAATGCCTCCGCCAAGCGCAGCAACCCGTTCAATATTTTTGTCGGTGATCGTCTCTGCATGATCGAAAAACCAATGCAGTCCGTTAAATGGGATATCACGATTGACCTTCTCGAACACATTCAAAAAGCGTTCGATGGATTCGTTGTATGTTGCGTGGAGGCGGAAGGGCCATCGCTTTTCCGCAAGCAAACGTACAACCTGCTCCAACTCTGCTTCCATCACTCCGTCGAGATCGGGCCGGGGCTCAAGGAAGTCCTCGAAGTCCGCAGCGGAAAAGGCCAGCATCTCGCCCGCTCCGTTTAGCCGGAATGTATGGTCACCCTGGTACAGCTTCGTGCTGCTTGTCCAGTTTTTGAAATCTTCCAACTCGTGCTTCGGTCGCTGTGTAAAGAGGTTGTACGCGATGCGAACTGTCATTTGCTTCTTCTGGTGCAGCGCTTCAATGACCTTGTAGTCGGCCGGGTAGTTCTGAAATCCTCCGCCGGCATCAATGGCGCTGGTAATGCCCAAGCGATTGAGCTCGCGCATGAAATGTCGAGTAGAAACGAGCTGGTCCTCATAGTTCAGCAACGGTCCCTTCGCTAGAGCTCCATAGAGGATGCCCGCATTTGGTCTTGCGATCAGAAGTCCGGTCGGATTGCCGTTCTTATCTCTCTGAATTTCTCCCCCGGGAGGGTTCGGCGAATCTTTCGTATACCCGACAGCCCGCAATGCGGCCGCATTCAAGAACGCGCGATCATAGAGGTGCAGAACAAACACAGGAGTGTCGGGAGAGACCTTATTAATCTCATCTAATGTGGGCATCCGTCTCTCCGCGAATTGAAATTCATTCCACCCGCCGACGACGCGCACCCACTGTGGCGCAGGAGTCCGCTGCGCCTGTTCTTTCAGCATTTGTAATGCGTCAGCGAGAGAAGGCACACCGTCCCAACGCAGTTCCATGTTGTAATGTAATCCGCCACGGATGATATGCAGATGAGAGTCGTTTAACCCGGGGATGACAGTGTGACCAGCTAGATCTATGACTTCGGTTTCAGGCGTGCGCGAGCGGAGCACTTCCTCGTTTGTTCCGATTGCGCTGATCTTTCCAGACTCAACGGCGAGTGCTTGAACAAAATACGGCTTGCCGTTTGTCGCGATCTTTCCATTGAAGAAAATTTTCGTTGGCATATCTACCTCTGCATGATTGGTCTGGTCTCAAAAGGCGAGAGCCGGAGTCAGATTCCGGCCTCGTTGCTCGCTTATTTGTGAACTACTTCGAGTGGCACATCCCAGCCCTCGTACGCGGTCGCAGGTGCGCCATGAACCATGGTGTATGCATATTCGACTCCCATGCCGTATGCTCCGCCATGGTGCTTTACTACGTCCATCACAGCGGTATAGGTGTCCCTGTGAGCCCAATCGCGTTGCCATTCAAGCATCACCTGAATCCAGGTGACTGGCTTAGCCCCTGCCTGCTCGACCCGGCGCATCGCAGTCTCATGCGTGCGCAGATCGAGATCGCCAACGCAATCTTCGACGACATACACTTCAAAGCCGTCATGAATAGCCTGGATACTGGGAAACGCAACACAGACCTCGGTCCAGAGTCCAGCGAGGACAATCTTCTTGCGGCCTGTCTTTTTCACAGCAGCAACGAAATTATCATCGTCCCAAGAGTTCATGCTGCTGCGCTCAATTGGAGTCTGATCTGGATAGATCGCTTGAAGCTGCGGCCAGAGGTACCCGCTGAAGGACTTTGTTTCAACCGTGCTCAGGATGAGAGGCACCTCGAAGATCTTCGCAGCCTTCGCGAACCCGACAACGTTGTTAATCAGTGACTGCCTGTCAATGCTGTTTATTCCGAAAAGCATCTGTGGCTGATGATCAATCAGCGTTACAACACAATTGTCTGGAGTGAGCAACCCTTTCTCACTCCGCTTGGCAAGGCCGTTGTTCTGAGTCATGACTTTTCTCCTCTTTGAAATGAATGGACTATTAAGCGCTCCCGTCTGCACGCATCAGAAGAACCGGTCGCGCTGCTGCTTACTTACGTCGTTTTGAAAAAGGCAAGCATGTCCGCACCTCAACATCTTTTCGGGTGTGTCTTGGGTGGCTGGGCAGCTGAACAAAGCTTCGTGTTGGCCGCCAAAAGCTCACGATCCAGCACAATTGCTGGGATGGTTTCGTCAGAAGGGAAATGTTCCCAGAAATGCCTGTTCGGGTCGAATATTCGCTCACTCCATTTGGGAAGAAAATCCAGCCCCTCCTGCAGGAGATCGATTCGTGGGCGCGGAAGCATTTGCTTTAGACATGAACTGAGTTGCCTTTCATAGATCGGTTCTTCGTGGTGGCGTGTTGTTTCATGTTGAATTGCATGCCGGCTTTATGCAGATTTTCTTTTCTGAGCCACAGGTTCACTCTTGGCTTGCTGTGATTTCACTAAATCAGCGGACGACGCTCCTTCGAGAGAAAGCCCATAGCCGACTTCCCGCACCACACGTTCCTTCAACGGCTGGATGAAATGCACGCGTGTGTTGCGCCGAGTCACCTCCGGAGCTTTTAGGTACAGTTCCGCCAATTCTCGCGCACGATTGAGCGCCTGGCCGTTGGGCACGACTTCCGCGACGACTCCCCATTCCTGCGCAGTACGCGCCGGCAGTGGCTTGGGATCGAGCAGAAACGCCTCGGCACGTCCCGCTCCAGCGCGATAACTCCACGTAGTGAAGATGCCGTCACCCGGCGCAACACCAACGGCGTAGTGCGCTACATCCTGAAAGGTCGCACTCTCGCCGGCCACAATGACATTGCCGAGCAGCACATAATCGGAGTGTACGTAGGCGCGCCCCTCGATCGCCGCGATCACCGGCACGCGGATATTAGCGATGTTTTCCAGGACTTGAACGCCCTCGTCGTGAACCTGGCTCCAGACTCCGGGATCAGAAACGTCGCCGAAAGACGACCAATCCACATTGATAATGAAGTCTCCTCCCGCGCCGGTGAGGATAACGATCTTGTTAGCGCGATCTTGTGCGATGCGGTAAAACGCATCGACAAATTCCGTGTGACCTTGCGCATTCATAATGCACGGCCCGCCGTTACTATGGAACTCGGCAACCAGCACGCCCTTGGCATCCCGCGTCACCTTCAGTTGGCGATAGGCCGAGAAATAGTCCGATTGACCTGTCTGCATGGCATTGTCCTCTCGTGTGTTTAGGATTCGATGGTCGGCGTCTCTTTCGGGATTAGAGCCTCTCCCTGCGACCAAATTGCGGCTCCAAGCAGTACCACATCCTTAATCAGATCGCTTTCGCCACCAGTTCCTTCCCGGTGCCGGTCTCGCCCTGAAATCAATACTGTGGAAGCGGTGGGCGCGACCAGTTCAACCTTCTCAAGAACTGCCTCAAGGGCCGCACTCTGTCCGATGATTTGATCAAATTGGCGTTCCATAGCATCGTCTTCTCTGAAATAGGATGTCGACAAAGCTGACACAACTCACCTCACTGATTCAATGCCCATACCAGGGTCACGTGGCTCCAGCGCACTAACCTAAGCACCGTTCGTTTTTTCTCGTCAGCCCGCCGCCTGTACATCCTGCAGGGCCAGGACATATCAAAGATCGTTCGGGAAATCTTTCAGAAACAGACCTGTCGATTCGTGATCCCGCTCGTATTTGGCAAGTCGCAAAATCGTTCATCGCATCCCTCGTCGCCGTGTGACTTGCAATTCATCTGCCATCACGATTTACTTTAATTTGCTAGGTAGCCTGCGAGCCTCGCTATGGACAATCGAATCTTCACTGGGGTGCTACGAAGAGTTGCGTTCGTATACCTCCGTGACCGATCAGGTATTCCTTCAGCGTGTTCGCCTCCCCTGCTAACGTCGTTTCGACTGTCAAGCGAAGAAATCGGCCAAGTCGATCCACCCCCATCCGATGGATTTCTAGTCACTCGCGGCCAAAGCCTTTCATCGCGAGCGCCGGCGTCTGGTACGACCTTTTGCTTGCTCGATCCACTGCCGGATATAGGCTGGACAATTTTCGAGAATGATGTTGTCCGTCTCACAGCGAGCGAGAAAATTCACGGCATTCTCGTTGACGAGAGTCACGTCCCTCAAATCCAACACGAGCTTCCGCTCCTTCGTTTCCAAGGCGAGCACTTGTTGTAATTCTTCGATATCTTCAGTTTCAAGCCGGCCACTAAGGGTAAAGACGACTCGGCCATTCGTTGACCTCTGAATCTTGAGCATTCAAGCTCCGCGTGTTTCGGTATGGCTTTCCCTTCATGTCGCGTGTCGCTGAGTCTCATTGTCTGTAGCTTCGGCAATGAGATTCACCTTAGACAAGGCAAACCAATATCCAATCACTGTCTTCTGAAAAAAAGGCGCTTACCGGCGTTTATGCGTCCGAATCTTCGTCAATTGACGAAATTCCGGGCAATAAGACTGGCGCAAGCTTGCTCGATCGAAGGTTAACCGGGCGTGGAGGCGTGCGTTTGGTCAACTGTTCCGTCGCCCTGACAGAACGTTAGAGGAGGACCCGATTCCCGGTTAAACCCTGAAGCGATTCTTGTTAATTTTGAGTAACCGAATCTTCGAATCCAGCGTGGACCGCGCGATCCCTAGCTTCGCGGCGGCTCCCGAGGGTCCGAACACCCGTCCTTGGCATTCTCGCAGGGCCGCTTCGATGATTTCCCTTTCTTGTGCGGCCACCTTCTCCGAGAGATAAAGCTGGCTCCCGGCTGTCTTCTCAAGGGGCTGTTGAGACAACCAACTTTCATCCACCGAAAACTTTTCGGTTTCGCACACGATGACGGATCGTTCGATGACGTTCTGTAATTCGCGGATGTTTCCTGGCCACGGGTATGACTCAAGTAATCCGAAAGTCTTCTTGTCGGCGGTCGTAATTCTCTTACCGGCTTTCCGCGCGTAGCGATCAATAAAATATTCAACCAACAGATGGATGTCCTCCTTTCGTTTTCGAAGAGGAGGAATCTCAATCGGGAAAACATTCAGGCGGTAAAACAAATCGCTACGGAACGATCCGGTGCTGATCGCGGCCTCCAAGTCACGGTTGGTAGCTGCGATCACTCGAACATCAGTGCGCATTCGACGCGTCCCGCCGACACGTTCAAACTCATGCTCCTGCAAAACACGCAGGAGGGCAATCTGAGTCTCGGCCGGAAGTTCTCCAACTTCATCGAGGAAGAGCGTGCCGCCATTTGCTAATTCGAACCGGCCCAAGCGCTGCTGAGTCGCGCCCGTGAAGGCACCCTTCTCATGGCCGAACAACTCAGAAGCGATAAGATCACGAGGAATTGCTGCACAGTTCACGCTAACGAATGCACGTGAGGCACGTTTTGATCTTCGGTGGATGGCCCGGGCAACAAGCTCTTTGCCTGTTCCCGTTTCGCCCGTGATAAGGACCGTAGAATCGCTTGGCGCAACTTTGGAGATACGGGAGAGTACGCTTTTCAACGCCGGAGATGTTCCAACGATCTCTTCAAACATCGAGGCTTTGTCGATTTCTTCACGTAGAGCGACGTTCTCCTGTCGCAGTCTCTCCTCAGCTCTTTTGCGGTCTTCAATATCGGTGCACGCGAGATACCAACGCGTAGTCTGTCCCTTGTCGTCGCGCACCGAGCTGCAACGAGCCAGGAACCAGCGATAACTTGCATCACCTTTGCGTAAGCGCAACTCCAACTCGAAACCAGCCCCACTCGAGAGAGCACGATCAAAATGACCGTTGACCCGTTCCCAGTCATCAGGATGAACGAACTCATCGCGATCTGATCTCTGCCGCCACTCTTCAAGGGTAAGGCCCAGGTAATCGAGCAAGATGCGGTTAGCGTAAAGACGTTCGCGACCGGGTCCGAAGACCGCAACATTTTGAGGCGCCAGGTCCAGCATCTGCCGGAGCTCCATTTCACTTCTTCGCAGTTCCTCCTCGGCCCGCTTTTGTTCACTCAAATCGAGCACGAAAGCGACACCCTCGTTCCCACCTTCTTGAAATAGCGCGCCTCCAACCAGCACGGGCACGCGGCTGCCATCTTTCCGGAAAGACTCCTTCTCGAAGGGCTGAAAAGTCCCGGTTGAGTTGAGTTCTGCGAGGGCCCGTTGGTCGCGCTCGCGCCATTCGGGCGGCGTCAGATCGGTCCAGCGCACACAACCCGAAACGAGATCTTCACGGCCGTATTGCACCATGCGCAGAAATGCTTCGTTGGCTCCGACGATCGCACCTTCCAGGCTCCAGAGGTAGATCCCCAGAATGTTGGCGTCGACCAGGCGCCGGATCTTTGCCTCACGTTGTTCGAGATCGCGGTACAAACGCGTATTTTCCAGCGAGATGGCGGCCTGCGAGGCGATGAGCTTCAGCACCGTGATCCGGGCCGGCGTAAAGGCACGGGTAGTCAGATTGTTTTCGAGGTAGAGCGCGCCAATGAGCCGGGCCTGGTTGGTCAAAGGCAAGCAGAGAATGGAGCGGGCGCGATGTTGACGGATGTAAGGATCCGCAGCAAACTGGGGCTGGGCCGAGGCATCGTCGAGAATGATGCTGTCCCGGGTGTGCAGGACATAGTAGAGGACCGACTCCGGCAGCATCGCCTCACTCACCGGCATATCGCGCAGTTGCACGTTGACCGTGTCGCCGCTGGCCGGGGCTTCCGCTGCTATTCGCTGCTCACCTCCTCGGGCAAGAATCAGCAGGCCTCGCTCCGCACCGGCCTGCTCAATCGCCGTGCGCATGAGCGTGTGGATCAGGTTTTCCAGGACAATCTCACTCGAAACCGCCTGCGACACCTTGATCACGGTTGCGAGGTCGAGGTGTTCGACCGGCGTCGCGATCGTGCTCGTCGGGCCGGGCGCGGGCTCTTCCGCCCTAAGGTGCGGGTACATCTCCTCGAGTTGTCGCACCTTTCCGTCGGCTCCCCAACGCAGGTAGCCGTAGCGAGCCTTCCTCAAGTACAGATGTGCGATGTCCTCGAATCCACGGGACGCGTAGAACCGGGCGGCGAGCTCGTCGGTAAGCGCCTCAATGTGAACAAAGCCGTTTGCCCGGGCCGAGTGGATGGCCTGCTCGTACAGCTGTTCGGCATCAAGCACGCGGCCTTCGATGCGGGCGATCTCGGCGCCGACCAGTGCGGCGCGGTTTTCGAAGTTCTCCGGGCAGTTCCCCGCCCAGACCTGTAACTGCTTGTGATGCGCAGCAACAGCGTTCAGGTGCTGCAAGCGTTCGCCGGCGGGTGCTGAATTGCAACAGGCGGCTTGGGACAGCGCACCATAAAAGTGATATTCGGCTTCCTCAAACAACGCGGATACGGTCCAGAGAAGCGGTTGTGCTTTCGATGCGGCGGCGATGGCCGTCGCATAGTCGCCCGCAATACAGCGAGCCTGCAATTTCCGGATCCAGTAACGACACGCTATGGTCGCCAAGCGCTGACCGCTCGACAAATCGAATTCGATGCAACTCTCATTGAACTGCGCGTCGTCGAAACACCCGAATTTCGGGGTGAAGCCGCGGAGCGTCCGAACAAACGCAAGTTGCGTTGTGATGATGTCAATCACTAGGCCGAACCGCATTTTTTCGGCAAACGCGAGGCCATGGTTGGCTTCAGCTTGCACTTGAGCAAGCGTTTCGCCCGCGAAGAGGAGGTCCGAGTTGAGATTGTGGCACACGTAGGCAGCATAGGTGAGGTCTCCGATTCGGTTGGCCAGTTCGAAAGTACGGCGCAGGAGATCAACGCAAGCCCCCACGTGTTTCGTCCAGCGTGCGACGAAAATCGCGAAGCAATGTTGGGTGCTCGCCTGATAGCGTTTTAGTCCGCGTCCTTCGACGAGCTCAAAGCCGACATGGCCAAATCGATATCCAGCCTTGTAGTCGCCGAAATGCGGTCCGGCAATCCTGGCGAGCCATTCGTAGGCGACACAGGAAGCATCGCAGTTGCCGTGCTCGATGCTAAGACTGACCGCCTTGCAGATCGCCAGGCAAGCCAGGTTCTCGTCGGTCTGCTTAGCTGGCGGCAAAACCTTAATCAGAACGTCGACTGTGGCGAGGGAGGCGGGGTCCTGCATCAGAGGCAAATCGATGAGATCCTCAATTGTGCGGTTCCCGAGCAGTGACCAGATGCGCTCGTATTCGCGCCGCATCTCCTCCTCTGTCGGGCGGGGGGACCACTCGATACCGGCATGGCTGAGGTAATCGAGACAAAAAGCAACCGCGCGGCCACTAAGATTGAGGGTCGTGGAGACATCCATGCGCAAGCACGCGACGATTGCTAATTCGACTTTTGTCGTGGCGCGATTGGACAGCGCAGCCAATCGCTCCTCTGCGACCGAGAACTCGCCGGTCAAGAATTCGCATTCGGCGCGGTTCAACTCCAGGGCAAAGATCAGCTCGCGCCTGCGCTCCCAACAATCGTCCTTCAATAGCGCCCCACCGGCGATGAGATAGGTGAGCGCTGAGGCATAGGCAGTTGCGCCCTTGGCGCGTTTGCCAGCGAGCAGGTTGAGCTCGGCGAGTTGGTCCCGTTCCTCTTGCGAGATAATCAGTCCAGCGCCGCGGTTGAGCTGATTGAGGATCTCGAAAATCGCCTCCTCCCGTTTGTCGGCGGGCGTTTCCGTCAGCAGCAGCCTTCCTATCCGGAGATGGACCTCAGCGCGCGATGCTTCCGGGATCATAGAATAGGAGGCCTCCTGGACGCGGTCGTGCGTAAATTGGTAGGACCCTTCAAGGCGTTCGATCAATTCATGGCACACTGCCGGCCACAGCTCCGCGTGCACCCGCTCTTCCGGGGTCTCTAGAACGTTCGAAAGAGTCGCAAGAGCGGCAACGTTTCCGAGGCAGGCGAGTTGCTGCAATGCCTGCTGGGTTTCGACGGGCAAACGAGTAAGCTTGCCAACCATGAGGTCCACGACATTATCCGTGTAGCCCTTTTCGCGAATGCGATCGAGATCCCACGACCAACGCGACGCGTCATGATCAAAGCAGAGCAATCCCTCTTCCGCGAGCGAGTAAAGAAACTGAATCACGAAGAAGGGATTGCCGGCGGTCTTCTCATGCACTAGTTGCACCAGCCGCGCAGCGTCGGCCGGATCGCAGCGAAGCGCATCGGCGATCAACTGTCCAAGGTCGTCACGGGCGAGCGACGCCAGGCGAACTTCTTGCACTCGGGCTCCGGCTTGGCGGATCGCTTCGAGCTTGCGCGTCAATGGATGAGCGGCATCAACTTCATTGTCGCGGTAAGCGCCGATTAACGTCAGATGTCGCAAATCCGACCGGGTCAGCAGATCCTCCAGCACGTCGAGGGTCGCAGCGTCGAGCCACTGCAAATCGTCGAGAAACAGCGCTAGAGGATGTTCCGGCCGGGCGAATACGCCAATGAAGCGCCGGAAAACGAGCTGGAAACGGCTTTGCGCTTGCTGAGGCTCAAGCTCCGGGACCGGCGCCTGGTCTCCGATGATGAGCTTCAATTCGGGGATGAGGTCGGTCATGAGGCGTGCATTCAGCTCGAGCGCCTCCAGAAACGCGCCGCGCCAGATCGCCAGTTCGGCGTCGTTCTTGCCGAGCAGAGGTCGTACAAGGCTTTGAAATGCCTGCACCAGAGTCGAATAGGGAACGTCGCGCTTGTACTGATCGAACTTGCCTGAGGCGAAGAGTCCTCGCTGTGGAGCAACCACCATGTGCAGCTCATTGACGACGGAGGATTTTCCAATGCCGGAATATCCCGAGACGAGCACCAATTCCGGCGCGCCGCCTTTGACCACGCGGTCGAAGGCCGCGAGCAAGGCGTCGACCTCGCGTTCCCTGCCGTACAGCTTCTCGGGGATCAGCAGCCGATCGGGGATGTCATGTTGGCCAAGCGGGAACTCCATGACGTGCCGGTGAGCGTCCCACTCGGCAAGACAACGCCGTAGATCACTCTCAAGGCCGATCGCAGTCTGATACCGCTCCTCGGCCGTCTTGGCGAGCAGCCTCATGATGATTTGGGAGACAGCGATTGGGATATTGTCCAATCGCTCGCTTGGCGGCACCGGTCTTCTGGCCATATGGCAGTGAACCCATTCCATCGGATCGGACGCGGTGAACGGCAGCGAGCCGGTAAGTAACTGGTACAGCGTGACGCCGAGAGAGTAGAGGTCGCTGCGGGAATCGATCGAGCGGTTCGTCCGCCCGGTCTGTTCGGGGGCCATATAGGCAAGCGTGCCGGCGATTGTTTCGGGCGGCTCGGGCGTTTGTCGCTCGCGCGGCAGGCGCGAAGCGAGTCCAAAGCCTGACAGCCACGCTTGGCCGGTCAAAGTGTTCACAAAAACGTTTGCGGGTTTGATGTCTCTATGGAACAGACCGCGCTGATGCAGACGCCCCAGCGCCGCGGTTATGCCTATGGCAACGCGTAAAAACAGGTCCAATTCCCACGGTTTGCCGAGCAGTCGCGCAAGCAGCTCCCCGCCGTGATCTTCAATGATCAGCGCCGGTTTTCCGTGGTCATGAGTGAGCTCCAGGGGCCGTGCAGCCCAGCTTGGATCGAGCTCACTCCGCAAGTCATACGCGTGTTTCAGCCGCGCGCTGCTGCGCGGCGCGGGCCCGTCTACGGCAGAGGTTAAGACCAGGACTGGGCAGGGCGCACCGGCTTTGGCGCTCCTCGATAGACGGAACTCCCCGTCGTTCCATAAGGTCTCAAAATCGGAACTCAAAGGCTCTCCCACTACCCAAGATCATCTCGCGCTACGATGCCCCAAGCAAATTGACTGAGCGCGTGTGAGCTCGTGTCCTTTCTTGGCTTATCGTTCGGCTCCTCACCGTTTCTTTGCCGTCGCGTGAAACGTAGCCTAGAACGGTCATGCCGTTGATGGGGTGATTGCGCACCTTGCCTCGCCGGCCTTGAGCATGAAGGATGCCTCTTTTCGTTTTGCCCTTCACCGTGCCAGCTCAACCGGCACGTCCTATTGGCTCATCGGGGTAGCCGCGTAAGGCAGAGAACACCGAACGAGGCGATCAAAAGCACGGTCGACAATAACATTAGAAGCTTCGGCTGGAAGCTCGCCCCGTTCCACTCTCCCCCGGCGACGCCCCAAACGTTTGCGGTCAGGATGGAAACGGAAATCCCCAGCGCCCAGCCATAAACAGAGCCCGCACTTCCCAGGATGGACGCCCCAAATCCGTAGAGCAGGATGGCGCCAAACCATATGCTCCCCATCAGGGCGGAGCGGCACCATCTGCCTACACAATGATGTCCTCCGAAGAGCACAGGCCAGGAACCGCGAAGGGATATCAAATATGCCGGGTAACCCATATTAAAGATCAGCCCGCCGAAAAGTGCCGGGATCCAGACAGCTAAACTAGCGAGCAGGGGCGGCGAACCGTCTATCCTGGCGTTCGCAATGAGGGGGGCTCCCGAGGCAAAACCTACATTCAATACGGACGACAAACAACCTGCCAAAACAGCCAGGAGCACCGCCACGAACGCGCCGGTGGAAGGCCGCACTTCATTCAACTTGTTCTGCTGAGATCGATCCCTGCTGACCGACGCTCCGGCGCAGAAGATCAGGCTGAGAATCAACAGCGTCAAGCCGAAGATCAGCCACTGCAAATGCCTCCGGTCCATTTGTACCCCGCCAACGAAAATAGGCCAGAAGCTACCCAGGAAAACCACTACCCCTGAAACCAGAGCGTTGGTAATGGCGATTCCCAACCGGGCCAGGCTCACCCCAAAAAGTACCGAACCGGCGCCGAATAGCAGTCCACATCCACCCACCTGAGCCGTGAGGTAAGGATCGCGAATGAGGGTTTGACGGATGATTTGCGGGGCGAAAGCGAGGGCTAGGCCGATGGGTAGTATCGCCATCGCGAAGGCAGAGTAGATGAGCCAAATATGTTCCCACTTCCAGATCAGGATACGCTTGGAGGGGACAGGAAATGACCCGTTTGCCACACCCCCGGCAGCAATAACGAAAACTCCGTTGATCGAATCCGAAATCATACCTAGTGTAGTCCGCCACACAGATAGTCATTTATAAAGCGCGGCGCGAGCGCGGGAGACTTTTTCGAGGATGTCGGATGCTTTTGCCGTCCAGATGAAGGGTTTTGGATTGTCGTTGTGATGGTCGATGTAGTCGCCGATGGCAATGATCAGTTGTTCGAGGTCTTGGAAAACGCCGCGGCGGATCTGATTGGCGGTCAGGTCGCGAAAGAAGCGTTCGACCATATTGAGCCACGAGGCCGAAGTGGGGGTAAAGTGCACGTGGAAACGCTTATGGCGCTGGAGCCAGCGCTGCACACGGGGATGCTTGTGGGTCGCGTAGTTGTCGCAGATGAGATAAATCTGCTTTTCTGCGGGGATGGTCTGATCGATCATACGCAGGAAGTGCAGCCATTCCTGATGGCGGTGTCGCTGCTGGCACAAGCCGTAGATTTCTCCGCTCGCAGTATCCAGAGCAGCGAACAGGGTGGTTGTTCCGTTGCGCTTGTAATCATGCGTCATGGTCTGGCCGCGGCCCCTCTTCAACGGCAGACCAGGTTGCGTGCGGTCCAGTGCCTGAATCTGGCTCTTTTCGTCCACACAAAGCACCAGCGCATGCTCAGGGGGATTGAGATAAAGGCCGACAATCGCCTCCAACTTCTGAGCGAAGTGTGGATCGTTGCTGACTTTGAAGCTCTCGATGCGATGCGGCTTCAGTCCGTGGGTGCGCCAGATGCGGCCGACGCTGGACTCGGAAATGCCCATCGCACGCGCCATGCTGCTACGCGACCAGTGGGTGGCTCCGGCAGGCTTGGACTGCGTCGTACTAGCAACCACTTGGCCGACGATGTCCGGCGAAATCTTCGGTGTCCGTCCCGGCCGGGGAGCATCCTTCAGCAGACCCTCGACCCCCTGCTGAATAAAGCGGCTTCGCCAAAGGGCCACCATGCGCGGCGCAACCCCCATCCGCTCCGCAATCTCATTATTCTGCATTCCTTCGGCGGCCAGCAAAACAATGCTGCTGCGCTGTGCCACGCGCACCGCAGTCGTCCGCCGGCGCGACAACTTCTCCAGTTCCAACCGGGCTGCAGAGCTTACCTGAATCGTCGGCGCTACACGCATAGTGGCTCACCTCATCTTATGAGATGACTCGCTCAATATAAACGACTCTATTTATGGCGGACTACACTAGTTCCCGCAGCTTCGATTAGTCGAAATGAAACACCTCTTCCCACGGGAGTCGGCCCTCAATCGCAAAGCTCCGGAACGTTTACGTCACGACGCAGACCCGCAATCTGCGGTTGCGCGTCCGAGATGGAGCCAGCAGCGGCGAACGCCCGGTCGGCGGTTCGCTGTTCCAGGTGGACCAAGGCGGTAGTCGGAGTACTCATGGTCTGCCGCCGGCCATCCAACCATCGACGCGACCGCAATTGTGCAACAAGCTGCTGCACAATTGTCGCCACACTGAGGCGACAATCTCTTTCCCCCAAAGAGGTTATTCTTCATCCTGCCGCTCCCGCCGCAGGGTCTCCATCTCGCCCCGGAGCTTGGTAACCACCTCCTCGAGATCCTCCACCGTGGGAACTTCCTCGCGGATGGGCGCCGGCAGCTCCCGCGTCACCCGGTAGGTGGATACGCCAATGGGCTGAGCGATGTCTTGCAAGGCGTACTCGACGACCGGACCGCTGCGGCTCTCGCAAAGCAGGAGCCCGATGGTGGGGCCATCGACTGGCGTCCGCATAATTTCGTCTACAGCAGAGATATAGAAGTTCAGTTTGCCGGCATGTTCCGGCTCAAACTCAACCGCCTTAAGTTCGATCACGAAGTAGCAGTGCAGGCGGAGATGATAGAAAAGCAGGTCGATATAAAAGCTCCGGCCACCCACCTCCAACGGCACCTGACTGCCAACGAAAGCGAAGCCGCGACCCAACTCCAGCAGGAGGTCGCGCAGGTGAGTGAGCAAACCCCGCTCCAGTTCCCTCTCCTTGGCGGTTGAGGCTAGGGCGAGAAAGTCGAAGTTGTAGGGGTCTTTTAGGATCTGTTCCGCCAGATCCGAATCTTCGGGAGGCAGGGTGCGGGAGAAATTGGTGAGCGCTTTTCCCTGCCGCTCCTGCAGCTGGATAGAGATGTGATGCACCAGGACATTGCGGCTCCACCCATGTTCGACAGCTGCCTTGACGTACCATTCGCGAGTAGGCTGGTCTTTGAGGCGGTCCAGCAGGACCATGTGGTGGCCCCAGGGCAATTGTGCAGCAAGCCGCTGCACAATTGGCTCCTCGGTCCAGGCCTCGGCGAACGACCGCATGTATTTGAGACTGCGCGGGCTGAAGCCCTCGACCCCGGGAAACTCCGTTTGCAGATCCTTGGCCAAGCGATCGATGACCTTGGTCCCCCACCCTTCCGCGTGCTGCCGGACGAGGATATCCCGGCCCACCGACCAATATAGGAGGATAAGTTCCCGGTTGACGGCAAAGGCGGCCCGGATCTGAGCACCGCAGATGCGGGTTTTGAGCTCCTGGAGGAATTCCGGGTAGCCGGTGGGTAGCTGGAGGGCATTTTTCACTCCCGACAGCATAGTCTAGATATTGCCCCTGACAAGAATCCTTGCTCATCCTTTTGACAAGCTGAGGGTCTCTGGAGGCGCCGAACCCCGCAGCCGAGATGCTCTCCCGGCGTGAATAGTCTTACCCTAAAAATTGCGGGCTGCCAGGGCCCGAGAGTATCCCAATCGCGATACGCTTTGCGATACGCTGATTCTGGGTGCTGTCTGTACTTACAAGGACTTAGGCAGCCGCCGGGGTCTTGTAAGTTGTTGAAAAGATGGCATGGAAGAGGTCATCGGTTCGATCCCGACCAGGTCCACCAATAAGTCCTTCCTTAACAGCTATTTGCCGGCATCGGCGAGTTGCCTTCTGCGTGTCCGAGGGTGCGGAAGGGTGCTGAAACTTTTCCACATCCAGCGGCAGCATCAATGAAACGACTTTTAGGCTCGCTTCGCGCTTCTGTTGATCGACCGCGCGGGTGTAAACATCAAGCGTTGTGCGGCAACTGGAGTGTCGCATCAACTCCTGAGCAACTTTTATGTCGACACCGAGCGCCCTGAGATTCGTCGCGAGTGAATGGCGGAAGCTGTGCCAGCCGATTCTTTTTCCGACGACTCCAATCCGTGCCAACGCGGGACGAACGCTCTTTTCCAGGATGCTGTCAGGACTGAGGGGCTTGGTCCCTTTGAACCGCACTGAGGGGAAGAGGAAATCCAGATCAGCGGGATAGGACGAGTGCTGGCGCCACTCCAACAAAGCATTGAGGACAAGGGGGTGCAAGGGAACGGGGCGGCAAGACGCATCTGTCTTCGTCTTACCGATCCGGTTCCGTACGCACGACCTCAGCACGTTGACCTCCATCGTTCTCATGTTGAGATCTGACCAGGTAAGGGCGATCATTTCAGAACGCCGAAGACCAGTGCTGCCAATTAGCAAGACCATGGCCCGGTCGCGCACGGAGAGTTGTTGAACTAACTCTTGAAATTCTTCTGGTGCGAGCACGTCCCTGTCCTGGAGCCGTTTCTGCGATGTTCTCACTCGGCTGATTGGGTTGAACGTCAACCATTCGTGGCGGATCGCATGGTTGTAGAGCACGGCCATGACACACTTCAACTTCGCCTTCGAGGCTGGTGCCAATGGAAGAGAGTGCAGCCATTCCTCAACCTCCATGGTACGAACCGCACCGAGCCGACGACTTCCCCAACGCGGTTCGATGTAACGCTCGAATAGAAGGCGATGGTTCTCAATGGTTGAAAACGCCTTTCGCTCTCTGGTGAGTTCATGCAGTCGATAATGGGCGGCGAGATCGCATACACTTTTCGGCGTTCCGACCTCGGCATTGATAGAACTACGAAGAGCGGTGACGGTCTTTTCCGCTTCCCGGCGATTTCGCAGTTTGGTTACACTTCCGACGATTTGCTTTTTATATGTCCGCTTTCCCAAGGTATTTTCATACCACCTGAAAACCCAAACGTCTGGAACGCTTTTGCGTTCCACCTTAAAGAGACTTCCCTGTTGAAATCTGCTCATACAAGCTCCTTTGCGGTTCAATCAGTAGTTGATTCTGTTCCGCGATCTCTCGGTCAGAGACGCATTCGGCTTAGTATCTGGAAACGATGCTTGTGATCAATTACCTTGGCAGTTTTTCGGATACTGGGTGGACGGCGCACCAAGCCCGGTTCTCGCCGGTTGACAGCGAAATCGCTACTTGGTCGGCAAGCCGATTCGGCCAAGTG
>CAWDLQ010000004.1:0-639517 GCA_963803095.1 uncultured Acidobacteriaceae bacterium
CCCTTGGTGGCCAAGCTCGATAACTACTTCTGGAACCAGCGGCAGCGCGGGGTGATCCCACTGGCGGAGCTCTCAGAACACCTCTGGAAGCGCGACGTGCCGGATCGGACTCTGGAGGATTGCGAACAAGACACCATTGCCCTCCTGCAGTTATGCGCACGGGCGCGCCTAAACGCGAACGACCTTCCGCTCGTACCGCATACGTTGCATCTGCAAGTGCGTGCCCCCGGCAATTTCTCGGTCTGCTCAATTGCCGCAGTGTCTGACCCAGAAACTCGTCGTTCAATCGCAGGTGCGGGTCTGCTTTCGCCTGAGCTCACGGATCAGTGTCCGCAGTGCGCAAGCGCGACTCTGACACTAGCGATCTGCCATCGCTGCAGCGAATGGGCGCTGGCTGCTATGGAGCGCGACGGAACTCTTCGAATTCGTCCTCGGTGGCTCGCACAGTCTGTCGTCGGGGAGGAGTCTGACGAATCCTTATCGAAGAGATTCCGTCTCTTTCGGCCCGCTCAAGAAGGGATCGAGACATCACAAACGTCATCTTGATTCGCGCTCGATCGATCGGCTCGGGCCGAGGATTGCAGACTTCAGCGGCTTAGACAGTGTCCTCGATGCAGCCTCGGACTGGAAGATTCAACCCCATGCAGATGCCGGATATGTTACTCTCCCGGTGGTGGCGGAGAGCATGCTGGAAGCGATGCCCCCGATCGCAGCCGGCGCTGCAGCAGTTTTTACCCGCTGGAGGTCGCGGCTACTGACAGTCGGTGATAGCCGTCGACGGGCAGCAAGGCTGGCCCACACCTCACGCAGCAACATGAGATCCTCCTCTCGCGGCTGGTCATCACGCGCCTTCTCGCCGAAGAGAACAGGGATCCGAGCAAGCTCGAAAGCGTTATCCGTGAGATGGAGGCGCTCCTTGCCAGCGGTGGAGGTGGGTCATGGCTTGAAGAGGCGCTCACTCCAAAGCGTCTGGAACTGGCCACACTCGGAGTTGGCCGGACTATGCACGATTGGGCCAAGGTCTTGGCCAAGCGAGAGGAAGTTGCACAGTTTCGCGCGGGAACAGGGACTGCGACAAGATCCAAGGCCGTCTGATGGCGAGAGCTGGGGTCAGCTGTGGCAAACAGAGTGGCAGGACAACGCAAAGGCGATGCGGAAGCAGACCATGCGTCTGCTCGCCATGGAAAACCTGCTCGCCGAGAGCACTCGATGGAGACACTGGGGTTGGGTGAGGTGCTCTACCCGGGTCTTGAAGGCTGCGCTCCGCCTGTGCTCGACGTTCTCACAAGTAGCCAACAGGAAAAGCTTTCGATGGCTTGGCCGGGATATCTGGCAGCGTTGTGCGATCTGATGCGGACCCGCGGATGCATCACGCTGGGCGAAGTGGAAGATGACGAGACGACGCTGACCTATCCGATCGGCTCTTGGATGAGCCGTGATCAGACAGGGATCAGAGTGCATTCTTTCCAGGGTGAATAATCGCAACAGGCGCGCCGTGTTTACATGCAGAGTCGTCGAAATGCTGGGCGTACCGGCCGATCGCCATGAAAGGGCAATCGAGTCTTTGCTAGGGGCCGCGTTCGATGCACTGCAGCAAAAGGCCGATTCTAAAATGCTGCGCTGGCTTGAAAGCGAACCCTTTATGGCGAAGTCGGGCGCGGCACGGAAGCTGGGCTGGTCTTCCCCGAGCTCAAGCTACGCCGGGCTGCTCTCTTTTCCAATCGGAAATCACTCGTGCGGTCTGGCCCCGCGATGTGCTGGGCTGTGCGCCGGGAGAGGGTCGTACAAAAGGCGGATTGCGTCAGGTCACGAGCGAAACGCTAGACCAGGATCCCGCGCTTCGCCGGGAACGTCTCCAAGCTGGAGAGGGTGGACGCGCTGCGATAGGACTCTCGGCGGAGGAGCACTCAGCTCAGCTTGCCTCCCATGAGACGCGCCGTCTGCAGGACCTTTTTCAGCGAGGAGCGCGCAACGTGCTGAGCGCGACCACGACGCTTAAGGTTCGATGGACGTTGGCGGACTTTCCGGCGTGCTGCTTGCTAACGTTCCGCCGGGCAAGGCTAATTATTTGCAGCGCAGTGGGCGCGCAGGCCGTCGCAATGACGGTTCGACGCTGGTGACCATGTTTGCGCGGACCATGGGGTACGACCAGGAGGTCTTTCCCGCTTTCGAACATTCTTCAGCAGAAAACTCGGACAACCGACCATGTTCCTTGGCCGGGAGCGCTTCGCCAAAGGCCATTTGAACGCTTTTCTTCTAGGTGAATTCTTTCGCAAGTCTTCCCAGATCGCCACACCGGAGCGATGGACGCATTCGGAAGAATGGGCTGGTTCTGCCGGGTCGACCATCTGCAGCCGGGCGGAAGAAACACGGCATCCCAAGGAATAGTGCGGGCAGCTCCGAATCGACGCGGATCGATGCCGTCGTCGTTTATTCCGGACGCGGCAGGACTACATACCCAGTTTCTTCGCTTCCTCGACGATCTTGCACAAGATCCACCGCTCTCGCGGCACCCATCTCGCAGCTTTTGCAGAATACTCCGCTCGGTAGGGCCGAGCTTCACGCCCTAATTCGTAACGTCGTGACGCAGTTCCAGTTCTGCGTGACGGAGTGGATTAAGAGTTATGGTCATCTTCTGGAGGCCTGGTCAACAGAGAGAGCAAAGGCGACCAGCAGGCCCGAGCTCCTAAATGCGATCGCCTATCAGGCCGGCGAGCTGGCTAGGAACACCGTCATTGAGGAGCTCACGTCCTTGCGCTTCCTGCCGCGTTACGGCTTTCCTATTGGCTTGCAGGCCCTGCGAGTGCCGCCGGGCAGCTTCGGTTGGCACAACAGCGGATCCGTCAAGCTCGAGCGCGACGGCGTCATCGCATTGAGCGAATACGTCCCAGGATCGCAGCTACTGGCTGGAGGCAGGATTTTTTCGTCTCACGGACTTGCGCGCAGCTTCGATAAAGATGGCGGGAATTTCGGGATCACCTATTTCCGTTTCGAGTGCAATGCAGGGCACATACTCTACAAAACGCAGAGGGAACTTGCCTCCTGCATGGACGGATGCAGCTCATTCCTCAGATCCACGAGAGGCAAACCCCACGATAGTCTCCGCGGTTCGGCTACGAGTGGCGCCTGGGATCCGCCAAGTTGGCGAGGCAGCATTGAGCGCGTAGGTTCTACGGAGACTGTCTGGACGTCATTCGTCGATCGCCCCGGTTTGGAAACGACGCCCAACTTCGGCGGCTTTCCCGGCCTTTCCGCAACCTTTTGCGACGGAGGCACGCTGATAGGCTCAAACGCCGGCCACGTCGGCCCTGGATCGCAATCTGCACCCGCTGCGGATACAGTGACCGCGAAAGAGCTAGTGGCCAGCTGCGGGAGGTTACCCGCCGGCTTTGGGAACCATCTTCCGCTCTGGAAGAAGAAAGGTAGCGGTTGTTCGCGTGATGGCGAAGCTCCAGTCTTGCGCAACTATTGCCTTGGTGCACAAATGGTAACAGACCTGCTCCAGCTGGACTTCTCCGGTCTTCTGCCACCCAGCTTTGACAGCCGTCCGGCACAGCAAATCGCTTTAACGCTCGGCCACGCGCTTCGAGTCGCAGGTGCCATGATTCTTGAAGTGGATGCCCGCGAACTGGCTGTTGTCTCCATATTGGTCGGGCCCGCTGCATCGGCCAGCGTGCAGCTTTGTAGAACACACCGGGCGGCTCCGGACACCTTGCTTTTACTGGAAAGCCGCGGAGTGGTCCCGGAGAGCCTTGGAGGTTCTACACGGCACAGCCGAGCATCACAGTCGGTGCCAAGAGGCCTGCCTGGAATGTGTCTTGAATGCTCAGAGCCAGAGCGACTACGAAAATGGAAAACTCAACCGAAGGAAAACTCTCGAGTTTGCCGAAAACTACACGTTCGCAGGCGCAAAGGCCGACGAGACTTCGCCGCAATTGCAACCCAACGCGCTGACGCCGCAGCAACGAGCAGACCGCATAACTCGCAGGGGTTCGGTCTAGCTACGGCTTAGGAAGCTACAGTACTCTTAGCCGGATTGATATGCTTGAGCAATAATTCAGGAAAACCATATAGTCCGGCCGTCAGGTCCGTGTTGGTGCACCCTCCACGGCATTGTAGTTCCGCAGCCTTCGCCGACGGCCCACGCTGGTGCGCACTTCGCCGCTTGCTTCTGGAAAGGGGACTATCTCTTGCCGAGAAACAATCATTCGAACTACCTTAATGACGGAGTATAGAAAAGTGCAGACTAAACGTTCGATAGCTCTTACTTGCCTGCCCACGAACGAGTTTATCTGCCACAGAAGCTTGCGTGAACGGTAAGCAGTTCATTTAGCAGTTCCAGCCGAATGCGGAGTAGCGTCAATTCGCGCGCGAAGGGAAGCTCAGCGAACGCTAGGAACAACGTTCTACGCAAGATGCGGCAGATGAACTTGCGAGTCCGACGGAGACTGGGCGACCTACCCACAACGCGCGACCTACCTACAATATTCCCCACAGCGTAGCGCGGAGGCGCAGACAAGAATCTTGCATATGATCGAAAAGATGGAGGCGCGGGTCGGGATCGGAAGCACGCGCCGTATTGAAAGCGAGTAAGTTATTGATTCTGAAAGCGCATTAAGTTCATTAAGTAATGCCAATTACATGGGGTGAATGCAAAATGAAGGCAAAAAAGGACGTGGTCGGGAATGAACCCTGTTCACTTCTTCTTAGGTTCGACTGGTGGTGGCTTCGGTGGGGTCTTGATTATCGTACCGTCTCTAAACGGAACCTTGGGGAGCGCGCCATCCTGAGCATAGTTGTCGTTGTTGTTTGCCATTACTTTCTCTCCTGACCGTTTTGCACTACCGATGGGACGGACACCGCTTGAGGCGTTTGCATCGATTCGCAGCGGGTGTCTGTACTCCAGCGGGGCGTTGGGTAGAACCTGATAATCGTGCCTTTTTGTTCGGTCACACATGGGTACGGTGTTCCTCAGACATTTCGAACTCCGATTTCAGAGACTTAAAGCGTATCCGGTGAACAAATTTTACACCCGTACTACGGTTTTGGATTTGGCTGAGGCGCTAAGGGAACCTGAAGGTCTCTCCCTCAGGCGGCTTCCGATTGGTCGGATCAGAACGAGTAGGTTGGATTGGTCCAGGAACCAAATGAGCTTGCCTATGGACGTTCAGCACCACAAATCCAACTAGGAACAACATACCTGCCGCGAATAGCACTCCGGATGCTATGTTCATGCACCTGCCCAACTTTAAATGTCGATCAAGTTGAGCCCACAGCTGAAATATTTATTCGTCGATTTCTTCCTCTGTTGACTTCCGCTGCGCGAGCTTTACTCGTCAGTTCCCAATCCTAACAATTCCAAATTGTCCGTGGATGCTGAATTGGAAAGACCAAAGAACGAAAAATACAACTGAACAGCAGCACCCACACAAAATAGAGTGCCCAGAGAAAAATGGCATCCTCCAGAGGGACTACGTCTTTTATGAACGACAGGGAAAGCGCAAGAGTTCCGGCTGAGAGTGTGAGCAACTGTTTGTCGTACTCGGCTTGCTCTTTATTCGATGCTTCAAACGCGCTGTCGCGTTCCTTCATGCATTCGGCGAGGTCGGATCGCAGCCTCTCTTCTGCATCGTTTTCTTTCTCGGTCGTGCACCGTTGACGTTCTTCTGCAGCACCTTTCGCAATCCATTCCTCGCGGAGCGCCCGTATCTGAGCTGCCGCCTTATTTACTCCCATAGATACCGCACCTCTGTTCTCGGGATTCCGGTCCCAGGGAAACGCTTCGAAGCAGATCCCCGCCCTGCAATACGATATTTGCGGGGCACGTGGGACGCAACTCTTGCTATTTCAGCAGTTTGTGGTATGATAGGTGTATCGGTTGATCTTGACAACGTGCTGCTCAGCACTGGTCGATCTGGCGTCGAAGTCGGGCGTGGTTGTAACGGACGGGTGAACCGTCGAAGTTCCTTCCGTGGAAACTCCAGAGTTGTTAAGCGTCCGCGATGTCGCGGAAATAGTAAAACTGTCCCCTACAGCCGTCACAAGACGGTTCGAAAACCTTCCAGGCGTTATAGATCTGGGCTCACCTGAAACGCGCCTATAAAGTATTGAGAATTCCTCGACCTGTGCTTCAGAGGTTCCTGCACGAGAACAAGGTTGCATGAGGGGACTGGAACGCCTTGCTTGGAAAAGGTTCAACGCTTTGCTGCCAGTGTTGGGGAAGGAGTAGCCTAGATCCCTAGATCAAAAGTAGGAGAGTCGAATGAAAAAGGGAGAGCGTGTTTATAACCCAGAATACGGTTACGGCACCGTTGCGAAGGACGGAGAGCTAAGAGTGCAAGTGCAATGGGACGACGGATCAGAAGGCGGTGCTGAAGTCAAACAGCTCATTCTCGAGAAGCAGGCAAACGGAATGGAGAAAGAGACCATGTCAGGTAAGCAGCCCAAACATGAGTCAGAGCCGATGGAGATGGAGTCACTAATGGGTGACCAGTATCGAATTACGTGCCAGAAGTGCGGACAGAAACTCATTATCCCAAGGCACCAACGAGAGAACGGGAGCGCGGATTGCACGGGGGAATGGATATATTTAGCGTGGAGTCCGTAGAGAGCTGAAGATTGTGCCGCGATGAGGGATTCTGGGGAGAACGTGAGCGGCGGTTACTGATGCTCACATCCGTTTTGCATTTTTAAGCTTACCTTCCGATACCAGCTGCGATATCTCAAGTAGTCGGCCATGTGGGCCGCATGAACTATTTGGTGACGCCTCCGTACCCGCCCGCCGACGGATCACGCCGTCACGTCTTGGCAATGCTGGCTTATGTCTGTTCTGACTCCGTTAACCCCCAATAGCCAATAGCAGCAAGTCAACCGCTCGGAATCCGGGTCTTCCGGCAAGAAGCGGGCGATAATACCCCGTGGGAGGGCGCAACGGGTCTATACGGCGGGCACCACATCATGTATGGCTTTTTGACGGGGGAGCGGCTATAGATAGTGCCGCACGCTTGCCGAGAACAGCAATGCACTGGATCGGACTGGTGCCACAGACGATCCAGATTGAAGGGGGAGCCTAGCGGCTCCCTTTTCTTTTTCAAGATCTTTGTCCCGATGGCGATTGCGTCACTCGTGACAGGCTTCACGCCTTGGGTGAAACCCCGAATCGGCACCATCGCGACGCCGCGGACCGCGCGCCCGCAAGGTAGTGCAGGCGGCCAGCGGCGGAGCAAGTCGCTGCCGGTAAGGTCTCGGGACCGCGCACGAATGTGCGCTTTAGAAATGGTCGTCCGCCACCTCTGACGGACCGTATCTGGAATCAATCCTACGGGGGATCACCGCGGTTCCCACATCAATTTTCGTCTCGAATGGGCAGTCACCCGCCGGCCTTCTCGCCGGACCCGACCTGTGGTTGTGCCCATACAGATAGTGGGGTGTTTGGGGAGTACAAAGACTTTCATAAGAACTGACGACCTCGCCGCGCCATCTCCAGCATACCCTTCCCCAGACCAAAGGCTTCTATCTAGCGTTGCCAATGAGCACCGGTGCCTTCTTCTGCATGCTTTCCAACCTAGGACGCCTATTTCTTCGACACATCCTGCCGAAGACCCGAACAACAGAATCACGCTGTCTTTCCGGCAATTTAGCGAATGTATGCGAACGGCATATGGAAACCTCGATCCTCTCGATGCGGCTGTCGATCTTGTCGCGAAGCGTTGGTCTGTACCGGCAATACGCAATGAACGTATGCAGACCCTGAAGCCTCTTTTCGATGTTCTTCTGTTCCAGCCTTTTCCTTACCAGGGCAGTTACGATAGGTCGGCCTTCCGAATCCAAATCTCGAAATGATTTCTTTATGAACGAGTCGAGATTGTTGCTAATTACAGCCGCTTGTAAAGCGTCGCTCTTGAGGTTTCCACTACGCCCATCCCAATGGACGTCAGCTTGCCTTCCAGCTCCTTCCGGGCTTGTTCATTCTGAGGTCTCGCTTCTTCAAGGGCTTTGATCGTCACGTGAGCGTTCAAAATGAAGTTTTCGGAAAGCCTGTCCGCTTCAGACCACACACCGGCGGCCTGCGCCAGGAGACCGCGCAGAAGCTTGATCCGCGCCACATCCATCTCCTGACCGTCTTTCCGCGCCAGACTTTGCGCCCGCATCAAGATATTGTTCGCCTCTTTCAGAGCCGAAACCCTCCACCACCAATGCTTGAACCCAATCCATCTGGAATCCCCGTACTCTGCGAAAATGAACTTCGCCAATTCAATCTCTTCGTAATAAGCCGGTTCTCGATTCGCCGCGCAAATCAGGGCCGATACCAGCCGTATCGAGGCGACCACAAGACCTCCGCTGATTGCGCTCTCAAGCGCGTCCTTGGCCGCATCCCACAGCTTTTGAAAATCGATATATGCCGAAGAGATGCGTCGCTCCATCGAGAATTCCTTGATCACCTCTTCAACGCACTTCCCGAGCGGCTCCGTAAGAGCATCGTTCAAACCTTCATGCCATCCGTATGTTTTGTCAGCCATACATCACCCAGGTTTTAGATGCCTTTCGCCCTTTCCAGGGGAGGTCTTTCGGGGATTGGGGTAGTATTCCCGTATGCCATTGATGAGCAAGAAGAAACATCCGTTCATCATCGACGAAAACCTGGGCGCGGCGATCAAAGCATACCTGCCGGCCGGATCGAGGACGACCGTCGAATGCGGCGTGCGTAAGGGGACACCGGACCTTCCCTTCGTTCTCGACCTGTGCCAGCGCGAAGAAGCGATGCTGGTCACCGCCGACATCGAATTCCCGAGGCACATCAAGAAGTATCAGCGATCCCACAACGATTGTTGCTGGGGATTGATGCTCCTACCGGCGGACAAAGCGAAAACAAATCGATGTGCTGCAAAGGCTCAAACAGGGAAAAATCAAGCTCACTCATCCGAATATCCCGGACTTCCATTTCGACTATGCACGGCACGACAATCTCTTCGTCAATCTCCGAGCCGATCCACCGACCGTGTCGGATCTGTGCGACTGCGAATGGGACGAGGATTAGCCTTCCACGATTCCGAAGTCCGCCACGGTCCTCTGCTGAAGCTCTCCCAGAGCATCAAGATGGGCGGTGAGGTTTCTCGGCGTTCCGCGGTGAACATATTTGCTCGCAGCTTCAAACGGTCTCCTGAGTTGGTGATCGTTTTGAATCCGGTCCTCCAATATCTTCGCCAATTCCATTTTTGCTAATGCATTACCGGATCTTTCAAGCGTAGACACATTCATGCTCACAATCGGAGTGATGGAATATCCCTTGCAGGCCTTCCGATCAATCATCTCTTCATATCGGGAATTCAGGTACCATTTAGGCCCCAGCATAACCCAATCTCCTCTCGCGTAACGACTAGCGGAATAAACTTCCGAATGTTTCGGAGCCACGTGGGAATCATTTCCTGATCTCCGGTCGCAAGCTTATGGACTGCCTTCACCAATTGCGTGACGGCTGCCGGGCGATCACTTCCGGTCACCAATTTGTCTTCCAGAAAAGCCTTCATTTTCGCATAGTCGCCCGAATATCTAACGCCCACAGCGCAAGTCGCGAGCTTCGCCTCGATCAAGACCGCCGCTGATCCGCATATGACGACCACATCGCAAATCTCTTCGTTCGATCCGTCTTCATAAACAGGAGACTTGTAAACGACATTCTTCTTGGGATGGGCGTATGTTTCCAACATCCATGCCACGTAGTCCTCGAAAACATAACCCCAAAATCCCAGATACGCGTTGCCCCTCTCTTTCGACATTGACGCCAATACTGCCCACAACGAATTGCTCTCCAGCTTTCCCAGGGCAAAGTCGTAATCCAGGCAGTAGATGGCATTGTCGAAGAGAAAATACGGCGTCCTCTTCAGCGGCTCGAAGTCGGCATAGCCAATGCGTTTCGTTCCGGCGACTGGAGATTCCAGCGTGAATCCGACAGAATTGAAGACTTCCAGCACGAGATTCGGATCCACCTTCGTGTTCTTAAACCACGACACGCCTAAACTCGGATCGATCAGCTGATACCCGGAATGACTATCCCGTTTCGTCACTGCATGGGTCACTAGCGTAAACATGAATTCGCAAAACGTCACCAAAGAGAACGGATAAACCTTCTGAAATTCCGCGTCGACATCGAACGTTCGATCACTGTCTTTCAGCCGACCAATGTTGATCGTGAGAAAGATATAGAAACGCATCAGCGGATAGAATGGGTCGGTCGATGAATCGATCTCGTAGATTGGCAGCCATTGCGCGACCTCTGCCGCTGATGATTCAAGCGGGTCTGACAACTTCTCCAGCGGCTTAAACATCATCTCTGCCGCCCTGAGAAGAAGCTCCCCAATTTCATAATTTTCAATTGGGGGCAGGGCATCCTCCGGACTTAGGGGCATTCTCCTGACTTCGTTTGCCAGGTATCTGATTTGTGCTTGAAAGAAAATCACCCTGCCGTCCGCGAGCAACTGCTGAATCTTCCCTATAGCTGATTCAGGGAAAAGAACAGGGATCCAGAGCTTAACTCGTTCATCATCGACCGCGGTATCCCCATCCACACCGAGTTTCAGTGCAATGCTGAGACTGGCACACGCCATTAGCAGTGACGACCGTCGGTATTTGGCCAATAGCGCTTGATAAACATCCGGGGTGGTATCCTCTGTCCCGGACACTTCCGCCCATCGGACCCAGGTCTTCATCTTCACTTTTACGGGCATAAACTATGGAATGAGTTTATGCCTACTCAGCCAGTAAACCGGAGGGGTAATCATTTGAGCTACTGCTCTTAACAATTTAGCCCTGCTCGGCTCAGGATGCAGTTCTCTTCGGCAAAAAGGCGATCCGGGCATGCTCACCGCAATACGAACCCTCTTTGATGGGAGAGCCGCAACACTTCAGCATCCGGGGCTCGCCGATAGGCCAGCGGCAGGCGTCTGGGCGCGCGTCGATCAGAGATATCGGATCCAAATGCATCGGAACCACCGTCTCGGGCGGAAGAGCGCCGCGGAGATCGTGTGAAGGATCGCTCTTGCAGCGTCCAGTAGCCACAGCGTAGCGGAAGACCTGGGAGCAATTGCCCAGTGCTCTGTGTGCGGTCTCCAGCGCGCCTCGCTTCTCAATTCGCTGGATCACCGCCAGCAACCCTGGCGGCGTCACTTCCGCGATCGGCCTAGCGCCAATCCATGGGTTGATACCCTTTGCCACGGCTATTCCTTCGCGTTGCGGCTCACGGATTATGGCCCGCTCGAATTCCGCCACGCCGCCCAGTATCGACAGCATCAGTTTGGACATAGGTGAGTCCTCACCAGTGAACGCGAAGTGCTCTTTCACAAACTCCACAGCGATGTTGCGGGCGTTGAGGTCAGCCACCAGGTTCTGAAGGTCACGCATGTTACGGGCGAGGCATCAGCTCCTTGGCAATTTCTCGACGGGCAAACACTCGTCAAGACTCGTGACCGCGGCGCGAGAAACGGCCGTTGTCGCGTTGTTGCAGCTTGAGATTTAGGAATCGCTGCGCTTCGCGAAACGGACCATGAATGGTCTGGTTGTGGTACTTGCGCGTCCCAGTCTGCAGATCGCGCCCAAGATAAACGCGGACGAGCCAGGTGCTCGCTCCACGCGCAACAATCTGTCCTGCTTTTCAGGCCATAGGGATACCTCCTGACCCGAAAGAGGCACACAACTCGCACACTTGTGCGGTGGAGATCAGGTTTCATCGGGATTTCGAGAGGGGTGTTATTGATCGGGAATTCAGTTGCCTAGAACAGGCACCACAGCATCTCGATTAGGAAGCGTGAAGTCGGCAAGCATTTACTAACCGAGCCGTCGGCGCGCCTCCAAGCTGGACGTCAACCGCAACTGACACGGCAATGCACGGTTTTATGGAATGCCACTTCGGGCGCAAAACATTCGTATCTGAACGCAGAAATCATGCAGGGCTCTGGCTGATCGATGGTGTTCGATCGACTTCCAGCGCCGAAGTCTTCGAGACATCCGCGCTGAGTTGCGGATTGAGCTTAATCATGTCGTTGGTATAGAGGGTAGCCTCATGGCTGGCGCGGGAAATAGAGACGTATCCGAAGCGGGAATTGAGGAGGTCCGGGTGGACGCCGGTGTCGGCGTTTATCAGGACGCGCTCTGCGGTGAGGCCCTGAGAGCTGTGACTGGTGACTGCATATCCGTGGTCAAAGTGACGCTGTTGTTGGGCGTTGAATTCTACCCGGCGGTTATTGTCAAGACGCGCGGTAATGAGCCCGTTCGATGCTACGGACTCAATGATAGCTAGGTCGCGATTGGCAACGCCGAGCGACTTGTCCGGCGCGGTGAACTGGATGCGGTCGCCGGCAGAGAACTCCTGCACCACCTCCCTGTACACACTCACACCGGTGAGGCGGCGTGGATCGTAATTGGCCAACTCACCCGTAGATTTCTCAACGGTGAGCAGATTGGAGTCGGAGTTGATTCCGACAACCGTTCTGTATTCCCCGGCTTCAATTTCTAGGCTCTTGCTCCCCCGCGCGTAGCGGACGACATCATTAATTTCGTAGCGGCCAGCCCAAGAACGTTCGGCACCTGTCATCTCCTGGCGCTGGATAAGTATGCGGAAGCTATGATCCTGTGGTGCAACAGTGCCGTTGGCCTTCAATTCCTGACGGACGGCGGAGTTCAGTTCGCGCCGTGAGAGGTTATCGGGCGAGACGATCAGCGTTTTGTGGGGAGATTCAACGTAACTTCTCGCGATAACGCGGTGGCGTTCTTCGGCGTTGGGAATTTCCCGGACACGGCCCTGTTTCTGGAGTGCGTCCAGCGCAGCGGACACCTGACCAGTAGCAAGCATCTCGACGGCAGATTTCAGCGCCGGATCCTTCTGGCGGACGATCTCGTTAAGTTTGGCCGTACGCATTCCAGCTTCCTGCAACTGCTCAAAAGGTCGGCCGGCGTCCACGCCCTGATGTTGGCGCGTATCGCCAATCAACAAAACACGGTCCCGAGGAGTGAGGCGGGATAGAAACTCGCGCATTTGGTTGGTGCTGGCAAGGCTCGATTCGTCGACAAAGTAGAGGTGCTTCTGATCAGGCGGCATCGGGGTGGCCAATCGGGCGAGAAATCCTTGCAGCGTTCCAGCCTCAACCCCGGCCTCACCCAACTGGCGTGCGGCGCGAGAGGTTGGAGCAAAACCCTCGACCTGATATCCCTGGCTTTCGGCAGCGCTGCGGATGACGGAGAGTGTCGTGGTCTTGCCAGAACCCGCGAAACCCTGGATGCCCTGTATGCGGTCTGGCGAGCTCAGGACATCCTCAACAACGGTCTTCTGGGCGCGGTTGAGATGCGGGTGCTGGTCGGCAATTGAGACGGCTTGTGACCGAGTGAGGAGGGGCTCGACCTGGTTCCGGCCCTCGCGTACACGGCTAACAATCTCGTGTTCAGCCGCAACGGTCTTGGCGGTTGTGAATTGGCGACCTGGCATGGACGCCCGTTCCACTCTCTGAAATTCTCCCGAGGCAATGCGGGCATCAAGATTGCCGCGAACCTGGGCATAGGTGACGTCACCCATGCCGCGCCGGAGTCCGTCACGAATCAGTGCCCGCTCATCGACGACTGCCTCTCGCTCAAAATTCTTGTCGCGAGAAAAGGTAAGCGATTCCCGCACGCGGTCGAACGAATTGGCAGGCTTCTCCTGGTGCTGGACTCGCTCGCGTGCCGCGCGCACAACAGCGTCGGCCTGGTTGCCGAAGTCGGCAGCGAGCTTGCGATGCGCAGCCATCACTTCGCCGGGCGAATGAATCTCCTTCTTATCGCGGGTCGAGTGCGCGGCAATTTCTGCAGCCTCCTTGCCACGCCGACCGGTGCGCTCCAGATAGTCGCGAATCTGTTGACTGCGGGGGCTGGACGCATCCAGATATTCCTGGCTATACCCCTTGACCTCCGGGGCGCCGCTTCGGCCAACGGTAATCTCATACCCCAGTTCCCTCAATCGATAGGTCAATTCGGACTGATAGATAGCTGTGGCAAACTGCTGCGAATCGAAGAGGCTTTGCGGCTGGATGGCGCGTGGCTGACCATTCTCGCGCTCAGTAATGTTGAAGATGACTGCATGGGTATGGAGCTGCGGCGCCACGTAACCGTCCACCGGGCGAGCCGTATCGTGCTCGAACGTGGCAGCTACGAATTTGCCTGTTGTCTCGGGCGGATGGTTTCCGCCAATGCGCGCCTGCGTGTAGTATTCCAACTGTTCTAGCGCGATGCGGACACTGTCACGGTGCGCCTCACGTACGCGGTCATCGCCGCCTACCAAAGCCGTCAAAGAAACAGATTTCGGAGCGGAGAAAGTTGCGTCCCACCCGGCGCGATGCTCCATCGTCTTGATGGTCTTGCCGTCCGCATCCTGGTATTCGTACGACGCTCGCTGGCGAACAAGCTGTTCGCCTGTCTCCGGGTGCTGGCCTTGACTGAGCTTGGCAAAATCCTCAGCCGAAACCGCACCGGCAAGCCCCAAGTGCGCTGCGAGACGGCCTTGCCACTCGCCGGCAACGACACCGCTGCTGCGACCAATAATTTTGCTCCTTCGCAGTGAACTCCTTCTGGTGGTAGCTCTGCGCCTGGCCGGCGGACAGCGGCTTTGAGATGGTCAGCATGGACTGTTACTCCATCTGGTGTCCGGAAGATTGGACCACATACTCCGGCGTCAAAAGATTGCCTTGCAATCCCTCCGGCTCGGGCGGAAGAGGAGTGCTTGGGACAATCAGGTCGTCCATCGTGCGTTCGTCGAATCCGGGGTTCTTTTCCTTCAGTGCGATGAACGGGAACGAGAACCGCGCTACGTGGTTTCCGTACTTGAGGAAACCGCGTAGATCGTCAAGACCCGATACCTCAGAGGGCAGGACGAGAGGCTCCGTCTGGCGATCGAGCGCGAAGTTCTTGCCTGCGCGTGAACCGTCGTAGTGTGTTTCGCGCAAGCGCTCGATTTCAACTTCACCGATGGCTTCGCTTACCCATTTGGCAGCCCGCGGTTCCGTGGTTCGCAAGAAGATTTTGGTGGCTGGCTGGGAGAGCATGGCCTCGGCATCCTGCCCGTAGCGAGCCTCCATCTGGCTTCGGCCCTGGAAGCCCAGGATGACAGGATTCTGCGACTTCCGGTTCTCAGTAATGGCCGTGTGAAGCTGTGGCAGCCGCTGTAGGCTGGCCAACTCATCGATCACGAACCACACGGGTCTCTGATCGGGCATCGGTTCGTTCAGCAGTCGCAGGACCAGCGTGTCGATCCACAAACTGATGAGCGGGCGGAGCGCCTCACGCATAGTCGGGCGCGATGTAATGAAGATCCATCCGCGCCGAGTTTCGGCCCACTGGGTCGCGGTCCAGGCTGAAGTTGTCTCGTGTTCTTTGGGCAACAAACGGAAGCTGTCAGCACTCATATTGAGCGATCCGAGAACCCCGGTCCGCTGCTGCGGCGCCTTCGGATCGATCAACATCCAATACTCGGTTCCTTTAACGCGGCGGTCTATCTCTGCGGGGTCGGACATCCAACTTGACCAAGTCTTCTGGTGTCGGCAAATAGGTCAAAAGATGCGCGAATATCTTTTGGGGAGCTTCAACAAAAAATCGATTGGACACTCCTTCCGGCTGGTAAAGAGAGACAGCAAGTGCTTTGGCTTCGGCCTTGCGTCGTAGCTCCCTCGAAGGATTCCAGTACGGCATCCGAGCATCTAGTGGATTGAGGACAATGTCGCCGCGGTGAGGATTGTAGAACTGTTTCACGAATTCGCAGGCCGGGTCATACACGATTGCGCTGTCACCCCGCGCTTCCACCTGGTAAAGCATCTGGCGAATGACGCTGGACTTGCCCGTGCCCGTATCCCCAACGATCAGAAAATGCTTGTTCTCTGCATCCCGCGGTATCCGGAGCGGCAGCTTTGAGTCTTCAGTCGTAATGCCGATACCGGTCCCTCCCACAGCTTTGTTGAATTGTTTTGCGCTTACAAGAACGGGACCTTTGAGGCGGCGTCCATAGCGAAGGTCTTTGATCCGCCGGATGTCCTTTCGGTACCGAAAAAGGAAGCTGCAGTACGAACGCAACGATGCCAAAGACAAACTGCATGGTGAACAGCTTGTACAACGGGACATCTTGGTAGATCCAGTGTGCAATCCACGCGTGGAGCGCCTTGTTCTGATAGTTGCGAAGCCGTTCTCGGATCAGAAAAAACGCCCCATCCTGCGCCGCTTGCGGAGTGAGCGTTAGAGGCAACGGCTTGCCTTCGAACTGAGCCGTAGACCCCAGCTGTACATCGGCATCCAATGCGACTCGGCGCAGCGACTCGCCGTCCGACACATAAAGCAATTGATAGCTGCTGATCGGATGGGTCAGGCCCGCTGTTTCAGTCCGCAAGTAGTATGGGAGGTAGTAACGTTGCAGCGGCAAAAGACCAAATTGAAAGTGGATGTAGATAAAGAATGCAGTCAATGTGCACGCGGAAAGAAAAGCTCCGAAGGTGTATACAAAGCCGCGCGGCGGCCAGATAATCGACTCCTTGCGCCCCCACTGTTGAACGGTTGACATCGTCATTTCTCCTTATTCTGGCTTCGCTTTGCGAGCAGTTCCTGTGCTTGCGCGGCTTTGGTTGTCTGAACTCGCCGGAAGAGAACGGTGAGCTGCTCCTGGGTCATTTTGTCGCCCCGCAACAGCGGCTCAAGCGTATTCATCAGAAGCATCTGGATGCCGATAAGCTCAGTGAAGATATGTATCTCCATCTCTCCGCGGTTGGTAGTGATTGCGCCGCGCAACAACACATCACGTGCCCATTCGCTCGGCGCTTTTCCTTGTGCCTCGGCGGCCTCCAGGATCTGCTGCTCCTCATCGGGCGTCAGCTTTGTACCTATGCTTCGCGAGCGCGCTACTCTTCCTCTCAGACGCTGCAAGCTGTTCTCTCGTATTTCGCTTTGTGCAGGCATAATTCCTCCAATTAGCTGGTTCCTTGTAAGGAACGCGATTTCGATAAGTCACCAAGATTGATAAAGTTCGCAGCGAGGAACCAAGGTTCCTCGGCAGTACCCTTTCAGGGGTGGAGTGTCGAAATAAACCCGGTGCGAAGCACCGAATGCTTCTATCGGGCACGAACTACACCTTGGGAACGGATTCACGACGCACCACATCACGCACCTCCACCCCTGCGACGGCCCTGCTGCCATTGGCGGGAGGTTCAGATGCTTCCCCATTCCCACTCCTGCGAACCCGCAGAGTGGGTACAACATTGCCGGACTGCGCGGTCTTCAGATACTCCTGAAACTCGCGGTCCTTCGAAAACACATAGTTCACCGCCTTATCTACGACCTCATCGGCCGATGCATGGACAAATGTGGCGTATTGATCGATCAGGGTTGCGGTGGCCGCATCGAGCCGAATGGTTGCGCTCACGTATCGGCATTGGGTAACTTCTATCAGTGGCATAAACAAACCTCCTTGGTGACTGAAATCAGACGATCTTCTTCCGGGCGATCATCCGCTGCGCCGTGAACGCTATCTCATGCGCTCGGGCGGAGCAGAGCTTGTCTGGTATTTGGAAGCGCCGGCGAACCTGAAGCATCGTGACGACGTCCCCGATGGGAAGGCCATCCCTTAGCCAGAGCCAGGCCGATGCGACGTCGACGGTTCGCTGCGCGTAGTACAGGGGATTGGGTTTATCCGTGCGCCGTTCGGCCAGCGCTCGAGTCAGCTTGACCGGGTCTTTCCCATGGCCTAATTCAGTGAGAATCCAGGCCCAATCCTGCTCGGAATTGGAGTGCTTTCCTCTCGGATTTACGGAGCCGATTGGACCCCAGATAAGCTCCCGATCAAGGACCGGATTAGCGAGATGAAAGTCCTCGGAATGCACGGTCGATTCACTCGCGTACTCGACCGTTACAAGCTGCGCTGGAGCGTACTTTTGGTTCAGGAATCCCGGCAGGCGAAGGACACGGTTACAGTCGGTGCAAGCCGGGTCCCCACCAAACGTCATCGCCAGCAGTTTCAGCAGGGCTTCCTGCTGATCAAACGGCAAGCTTTCGACTCGCCAATGCACCTGGTATTTGCCCGCCGATGTGGACACGATTGCATTGGGAATTGGGACCGTATTCGAAACCTTAAGCGTCGCCAGGTTGGTGTCCCCGTTGGTGTCGAGATCGAGGTACAAATGCCGAACTTCGGCAACGCTCTCCTTGGTCCGTTTCCGGCTTCCCGAGACCAGGGGATTCGCCGCGACATAGACGTTCGATCCAGCCGCGTTTTCATGTGCCTAGCCAGCCCAGATAGCGGGGCCGAAGCGCACGTTCGAGCGTCACGATTCGCTGGACGATGGCAGCCGGCGAAGTTCGGCGAAGAACGATCGCAATCGTCTCCTCAGGCGCGAACGACCGGCTCAGGAATTCTGCTGCGATCCGGGTATCCATCTGTCCTCTACGCAACATGTTGTGTCTCCAGGATTGGTTCCATGATGAAGCGCTTTGCGTCCCGGTTATAGCCGTGAATGGCCAGGACTTCGCGGACGACTCGGCAACCGGGTTTGCGTTCGATGTGAACCACAAAATCGACGGCCTCCCCAATTTCGGCTTCCGTGTCCGAGAACGTTGTCTGGGAGTGGCTGCGCATCACGAGATTGGCAAAGCGGTGAAGAGCCTTCTCGGCCGAATTTGCGTGGATCGTTGCCAGAGACCCGGCGTGGCCGGTATTGAAGGAATCGAGAAGCGTTCGTGCTTCGGTTCCGCGGACCTCGCCCAGGATGATCCGATCCGGCCGCCAGCGCAGAGCCGACTTCAAAAGATCGTCGAACGAGATGCGAGCCTTGAACGTGTCGGTCTGGCATTCAGCGGCCAGGACGTTTGGTTTCTGGATTCGTAGCTCGGCCGTATCCTCGATGACAACGATTCGTTCCTGCTCCGGAATCGCCTGCGCCAGGATGTTCAGAAGCGTGGTTTTCCCCGTGCCGGTTCCACCACTAATAAGGATGGTTTTGCCGTTGCGGATCTGTTCGCTCAAATAATGGGCGAGAGTCTGGCTCAGCGTGCCGCGATCGATCAGGTCATCAAGGGTATAACGGCGGCTCGTGAACTTCCGGATGGTGAGAGCGGGAGCGGGCCGCACAACCGGCGGAATGACTGCCGCGAGGCGGCTACCATCTGGGAGTTGTGCGTGTAGGAGCGGATTGTCTTCGTCGAGGCGTTTGCCGAGATGATTGGCAATCACCTCGAGACCGGTACGGAGCCTGCCGGAGTCGAATTGAACGCTCGCTTCCGGGCGAACAATCCCATCGCGCTCGTACCACCACGTCGCGTCGGGATTGCCCATGATCTCGCTCACGCTCTCATCAAGCAGGAGCGGCTCGATCGGTCGAAGGAATGGAAGGATCAGATCAAAGCTCATGGCGAAAGCCTCCGGTGGAGAAGGACCGGCCTAAGCGGCCGGTTCCTCCCCGACATCCTGATCGTCCGGGCCGGCTTTCTCGGCCCGATCGAGCTTCAGGATGGAGTCGACGCGGATCTCCCAGATGCGCTGCTTCGAGTCGGTCTTCTTGCTCGAGTATTCGCGGCTTCGGAGTTCGCCCTCGATCTGGACATGCGTGCCCTTCGTCAGCGTTCCGGCGAACTCGGCCAGTTTGCCGAAGACGACGCAGCGATGCCATTCGGTCTGCGTGACGTACTGGCCGCTCTTCTTGTCCTTGTAGGAGGATTTGGTCGCGAGTGAAAGTGTTGTGAAGTTGCGGTTATTGGCGTTGCGAACTTCTGCATCTCCGCCGAGGAATCCGATGAGGTTGACTTTGTTCTGGTACATGATCTTGTCTCCGTTTGTTGAATTTCCCGAACCTGCTCGGGTCACACCCGGCGAAGCCAAGCGAGGGGCCCGGCTCCCAAGGCCGAAGCTCTGCATTCACGGAGGCTCCGGAGAAATCTTTTCGTCGTACTCCGCGAACAAGATTTCGACCGGAAACCGTAACCCTCAGGGCGATGCAATCGAAGCAGAAGAGCAAGTCGCCGCCGGGCGCCGGCATAGCCCCGAAGCCGTGACCGGGCAGAAGGCGGGATACCAAACGGCAGACGCCCTCTGGACCAAAGCTCCCATCCGATTCCCGGCGCAGGAAGTTCGCCAATATCGCACGCCGAAGCTCGCGCGACTGTCTCTTCAGGGATTTGCGGCAACAACGCCGTGGAGCTGAATTCACAATTGCATCGACTGCGACGGCGACTCAGTCAGCTGAAGCTCCGGACATTGCGTGCTCCTGGCGCCACAGCCAATCGTTCAGATCCGAGACGCGAAAGCGCCAGACCTTGCCGACGTGGCGCCCGAGGATCTGTCCGCGGCGAGCCATCTTCTGAAGCGTCTTTGGATGAATGCGAAGAAGAGCAGCGGCTTCGGCGGAATCGAGCAACGGCTCAAATTCGGTTATAGGGAAGCGAGGCTGAGTAGGAACTTGAGTAGGCCGAGATGGGAATGTGTACGTCATAGTGACCTCCAATGACGCAATGATGGCTGCGTTTTTCCAATCTGTCCAAGACCTATTTGGTCAGCAGTGATGCCTTTACGGCATGAATTAGGAGCGCTCAGGCAGCCGTGAGAATGGATCGACACACGGTGCAACGGAGAGTCACGAAAATTTTCTCGATGTTCGGAATCGATTTGAGAGCACGTCGAACATGCCCGTCTTGAGTCCAGATTTACGATCCCGTTATACAGCGTTCAAGTCCTCAGTTTGGAAATAGCCAACTCACACATTGAGACCGCCGAGGGCTTCCGGTCACATGCGCGTTTTTCGATATCTATGTTGGAGGAGGGCGGCCGTCTCGGTCTCAAGTGTTTACTCTTGAGTTATTTCCGGGTGGGCGACCGAGAATCTGAAAATCGCCCTCTGTCCAGCTCGGTGAGCGCATGGCCAGTTATCAGCAGCACGAGCATCGGCGAGGTTGGTAAACACTAGTCGCCTGGCCGGCACTCACCTTGGCTGGTTTGGCGAATTTTCAGGCGCGCACAAAGCCCGATTGGCTGGTCGGCAGCAATCGTCGGCAAGCCGGTTTCATGTTCAGGCGCTGTTGAGCGTGCGGTATCCCGGTGTGGGTTTCGTTCTTGACACCTCTACAACACGTGTTATAGAAACTACAACACATGTTGGAGGGTCAATGCCCGGTCCCAAATTGTCAAAGCTCGAACTACAGATCATGGAAACCCTCTGGACGCGCCGCGAGGTGTCTATCCGTGAGATTCGGGAGAGCTTTCCGGAAAAGTCCAGGCCGTCCTACGGAACCATCTCGATCACGATCAACCGGATGGAAGAGAAGAAGATCGTGCACCGCACAAGGAAGGTTGGGAACTTCCACCTCTTTGCGCCGCTCATCGCCCGAGATGCAGCCCAACTGAGATTGATCGATGAACTCGTCGCGCTGTTCGGCGGACGCTCCCAGTTGGTCATGATGCATCTTGTCAGGTCCGGGAAGCTGAAACTGGAGGACGTCAAAGAGGCCGAACGGGAGCTCAAGCGACTGCAACGAAAGGACAAGTCGCTATGACTCCCGAATCTCTTTCTCCAATATGGGCGGCTGGAGTAGGTGAGTTGTGCAGGCACCTGTGGCCATCCACACTCTTCCTTGGCATCGTTGCGTTGCTCGCACTGCTACTGCGGAAGAACCAGGCGCGGATACGGTACTGGCTGTGGATGACAGCGTCAGTCAAGTTCCTTGATTCCGTTCTCGCTGTTGGTCAGCCTGGGAAGCCATCTGCCATGGCCCAGCCATGCCGTGGTCCCGAAGACCATCCCTACGTCGCAATCGAAGAGTTGAGCGAGCCATTCTTGGAGGTGACGGCCCTCAACACACCGATTGATATTCCTGTCGCAAAGCCTACAGCTTCCCACGTTCCATTCGTATCTTCCCGCCCGTGATAACGGCGGTCTCGCTGACCGGCTCCATTACGACGCTGATTCTTTGGTGTCTGCAGTGGGCGACGCATCTCAAGATTAGTGCGGTCGGCAAGGCCGTTAACCGAGGGACGTGAGGTTGACCTGTTACGCAAAGCGGAGCTGTTAGCAAGATTGCCGAGGTCAGTCCCGCTGTTGTCTGCAGGCAACTCAATGGAGCCGGGAGTTTTTGGCATCCTCCGTCCTGTCTTGCTATGGCCGGAAGGAATAGCGCATCTCATGGGCGACGCGCATCTGGAGTCCGTTCTCGCACACGAAGTATGCCACGTACAGCGCCGGGACAATCTAACGTCTGCGATCCACATGCTGGTGGAAGCGATCTTCTGGTTCCATCCGTTGGTGTGGTGGATGGAGAGGCAACTCGTAAAGGAGCGCGAGCGCGCCTGCGACGAAGCCGTTTTGCAGCTCGGCAATGAGGCGGCGGCCTATGCGGAAAGCATTCTCAGCATCTGCAAGTTCTATACCGAATCTCCCATCGCATGCATGTCGGGTGTAACGGGATCGGAGCTGAAGCAGCGGATCACGCGGATCATGTCCGGACAAGGCGTGCGGAAACTGGACCTGCGACGGAAGGCAACATTGGCGCTGACCTGCGTGCTGGCGGTGGGCGTACCCCTGACAGCGGGTCTTTTACGCGCGGCGAACGGACAGACGCAGCCCGCTCAAGCGAAGGGGAATGAGAAAAGCGGCATCGCCGGAACGTGGCAGGGCACGGAGCATACGCCGACGGCCACGATCTGCGCATGGAGCTGAAAATCGCGAAGGACGAAAAGGGCGCGGTGAGTGCGACACTGTACAGCCTCGATCAAACGGAGCTGCCGGCGATCCGCGGCTGGGTAAGTATTCAAGAAGGAAAGTTGCGTTTCGTGTTTGACTTTCCGGGGCTGACGTATGAGGGGACGATGTCGGCAGACGGGCATTCCATGAGCGGGACGATGACGTACGCAAAACGCTCTTTGCCTCTGGCGCTGCAACGCGCGAAGCCGGAGGCCGATGGGCGATTCCTGCTGCACCTGCGAAGCTTGCTCCGATGGCCCCGGACGCGAACCCAGATGTGGAGGTGGCCACGATCAAACCGCACCAGCCAGGGAACGAGCAAATGGTTTTCCAACGCACGGAGGGACCCTGCTCATCAAAAACCTCACGCTCGGCTTCATGATGAGCTTCGCGTATGACCTGCCAGTGCGGCAGATCACGGCCAAGCCGGGTTGGATGGACACGGACAAATGGGACATTGAGGCGAAGGCAGATACACCGGGAGAACTCAACTCTTCGCAAACGAAACTGATGATGCAGAAGCTGTTCGCCGAGCGATTCGGCTGCAAGTTCATGAAGAGAAGCGGAAGATGGCGGCCTTCGTTCTGAGCGTGAGCAAGGACGGGCCGAAGATGACGAAGATAACAGACGCGTCGTTAAAGCCAAGCCAGTTGTTGTACCCGTCGGGCGTGATCATCGGGAAAAGCCTCCCCATAGCGACTCTCGCGGAGACGCTGCAGAACTACGTTTTTAGCAAGCCGGTGATGGACAAGACGGGGCTCGACGGGCGGTGGGACTTCCCATTGAAGTGGACGCCTGATGATACGGAATTTCCGGATGCGCGGATCGATGCGTCGCCCGGCCGATGACGCGAACCGTGGCCGCCGCTGTTCACCGCCATACAGGAGCAGCTAGGGCTGAAGCTGGAAGCGCAGAAGGCAGACGTGAAAGTGCTGGTGGTTGATCACGTGGATCATCCGTCGCCGAATTAATAAGCGGCGCCGGTTCATATGAAACCGGATTTTCCGGTAAGTCTATCTCCGCAAACTGATTCAGTTGGCGACCAAATCGCCAAACCATTCATCGAGACACTTTCGCAGGTCATTCTGCACGACTCCGCGAGTTCCGGGAGGATTACCGCCCACCCGGCAATTACTTGTGAGTAAACAGCATCGAACTGGAGACAGATTGCCCCTGGTGACAGCAATGTTTTAAATGTTGGGTTTAGGCCTTTGCATAGTGGGAGAGGGTGATCAGGGTCCACTTCAATAAAGGGAAATTTATGTACGTTTAGGGGTCACCACATCAAACGTGTAGTGACCCCCTCAAGCGTTCCGCGCAACCTTACTCAGAATGAAGGACGGAGATGAGATCGGTGCGGGCAGCTTGCGATGCGGGGATGGTGCTGGCGACGAGCGCGACTAGAGTCATGAGAATCCAGGCGAGTGAGAACGAGAGGGCATCGTGTGGCTGGATGCCGACCAACATGCTGGCGAGGAGTTTGCTGAGAGCGAATGCGGTGACGATGCCGAGAACACCGCCGAGTGCGATGAGGCGCGCGGCCTGCGCGACGATGAGGCCGAGCAAGCCGCGGCGGGATGCGCCGAGGGCGAGGCGGATGCCCATCTCCTGCGTTCGCTGCAAGACGGAGTAGGCGAAGACGCCGTAGACGCCGACGGCGGAGAGGACGACGGCGAGCAGCGCGAAGCAGGCGATGAGCAGCATGATGAGGCGGCGCTGCGCGACCTGATCGGAAACGCGCTGTTCCATGGTCTGGACGTCGAAGAGGGGCAGTTGGGGGTCGACGGCGAGGACGGCCTGACGCGTTGCGTTCGCGAGGAGGATGGGATCGGCGGTGCTGCGGAGGAGGATGTTGACGTCGGTTGACGGGGACTGCGACTCCGGAAGGTAGAATTCCGGTTCCAACTGCCGCTCGATGCCGTTGTGCCTGACATCTTCTACGATGCCGACGATGGTATTGGTGACGAATTGATTGGGCGGAGCGACCATGCGATTGAAGCGCTTGCCCAGTGCATCGCCGTTGAAATAGCGCTTCGCGAAAGCGCGGTTGACGATGGCGACCAGGGGCGAAGCTGCGGTGTCGCCGCTGGTGAATGCGCGGCCGCGAAGGATGGGAGTCCTGACGGTGCGGAAGTAGTCAGGCGTGACGCTGATGAGTGGCGCATCCTTTCGCTCTCCGATAGGAGGGGGTGTTGCAGGCGATCCGAATGTGATAACCATTCCGTCAGTTGCGCCGAGCGGAAATGCGCCGGCGATCGCCGCTGACTGGACGCCAGGCAGGGCTTGCAGCCGTGGCAGCAGATCGTTGACGAAGCTGCGGATGGGATCGGGCAAAGGCGCGAGCATGCCACGCTCGGCTGGCTGCAGATAGCGTGGGCTGTAGAGAAGCGTCGTCCCTGTGAGCGTTCCGGACGGGTCGAAGCCGGCTTCATAACGCATGACGTTGACGAAGCTGCGGACGAGCAGTCCGGCGGAGGCGAGGAGCACGACTGCTAGTGCGACTTCGATGATGAGCAGGCTGTGACGCAGCAGGCGCTGTTCGCGCCCTTGCGTGAGGCGCAAGGCAGCGGATTGCAGGGCGGTGCGGAGATCGAGACGCGAGCCGCCGATGGCGGGTGCGAGGCCGAAGAGCAGGGTCGTCAGCAGTGCAAGGCCGATGGTGAAGGCGAGGACCCATCCGTTGATCTCAACGGCAGAACTGAGCTTGCCAAAGGGGAGTTGCAGCAGTTGTGAGATGTGTGATGCGGACTGTGAAACGTCCAGAATGCCGGTCCCGGGGGCGCCGGTGCTGCGGACTAGTGCGGTGACGATGATGGCGATGGCGAGACCAAGGCCCGCGGCGAATGCAGAGAGGACGAGGCTTTCGACGAGAAACTGACGGATGAGGCGGAGGCGCGAGGCCCCGAACGCGCCGCGCAGGGCGGTTTCGTGGCAGCGGGAGACGGCGCGAGCGAGTTGGAGGTTGGCGACGTTGGCGCAGGCGATGAGCAGAACGGCGGCAACGCAGGCGAGGAGGATGAAGAGCGGCTTACGGTTGTCGCCGGCGATGTGGCGCTGCAGCGGCTCAACGATCATCTTGCGCCCAGAGAGGTAGTGGTTGTATTCGCGCGGAGCCTTTCGGTCGCGCACGGTGAAGAATGTCTGCAATTCGGCCCGAGCCTGCGAGATGCTGACGCCGGCGCGGAGCTGGGCAACCGTGCGAATACTATAAGAGATCCGGTCGACAGCAAGCGTCGTGTTGCTGTCGAGATCCGCAGGAAGGTAGACGTCCGGCTCGAGCGTGAGATCGGGGAAGCTGAAGCTGCGCGGCAGCACGCCGATGATGGTTTGTGGCTTGCCGTTGAGGGCGGCGGATTTGCCGATGACGGCGGGATCGGAATGAAACTGTGTGCGCCAGACGTGATCGCTGAGAATCATGACGGGCGGACCACCGGGGCGGTCATCATCGCCTGTGAAAAGGCACCCAAGCTGTGGAACGACGCCGAGCATGGGAAGAAGGTTGGCTGTGACGCCGGCACGGACCACACGCAGCGGGTTTGCGCCGCCCGTCAGATTTTGCGTAAAGATGTAATACCCAGCGAAGTGCTCGATGGATTTTGTCGCGGTCTGCGCGGCCACGAAATCCTGCGAGAGCATTGCCGGCACATGGTAGGTCGGGTTCAGCGGTGAGATGTACACAAGGCGGCCGGCGTCCGGATACGTCAGCGGGCGCAGCAGCAGTGCGTAGACGGCGGAGAAGATGGCGGTGGTGGCGCCGATGCCGAGGCCTAGCGTCAGGACGGCAGTGAGGGTGAAGGCGCGGTTGCGGCGTAGCTGGCGGAGAGCGTAGCGCACATCCTGCCAGAGGAGTTCGAGGCCGGTCCCGGTGCGATGATCGCGCACCGATTGCTTTACCTGCTCGATGCCGCCGAGGTCCGCGAGCGTGGCTCGGCGTGCTTCCTGTGCGGAGATGCCGGCAGCGATCTTCTCGTCGGCGATCATGTCCGCGTAGCTGCGGACTTCGTCCTCAAGCTGGCTCTCGACCTGACGCCTGCGGAGGAGATTGCGAGAGACTTTTCAGCTGGGCCCAGAGCTGCATCACTGCCTCCTAGGTTGCTTTCAGTGCATTGGTCATGGCGGAGACGATCTTCTGCCACTGCTCGGTCTCCTGCCCGAACTGACGCTCTCCGGCCTTGGTCAAACGATAAAATCTCGCGCGACGATTATTTTCCGACTCTCCCAGAAGGAGGTGAGCCAGCCAGCTTCTTCAAGACGATGCAGAGCGGGGAAGAGCGACCCGGGTTTCACCTGGAAGGTGCTGCGGGTGATCTGGTCAATGCGACGCGAGACACCTTGGCCATGCAGCTCGCCGGTTTTGAGCGACTTGAGGATGAGCAGATCGAGGGTTCCCTGCAAGAGGTTGGTCTGGTTGGAACTCATAGCCGTCCCATCGACACCCTGTAGGAAATGGTGCGACTACTCCTATCGAATGTCAATAGGAGATGCTGTGTCTTTGGTAAGAAATTCTGAGGTACCCAAGGTCGTATTGGAACTGATGACTGCACTTGGCCTGAGCCGCTCATTGAGCTTCAACTTGTACGTGAACTGAACATGGTCCTCCTGAACTGGGCGGAGGAGCCATTGCTGGCCCCTCTGCCAAATGGTTGCGGTCGAATCACCGCCTACTCGGAAGTTACTACTTGGATAGCAACTCGGCAGAGACTCACTCCGCCTGGAGACCTCGGTACCGGAAGTCGGCATTTCGCCATCTTGCCTGACGCAATGGGCCGCTCGAAATGTCTGGGCGCTGGCTAATTCGCTCGGACCAATTCGACTAGAGTTGAACCGCATTCATTTGGATCAGACCGTTACCGAAGTATCCCCAGATTCGCTAGTCTGTTCGCCATAGCCGCGCTGCTCACTTGAAATCGCTTCGCGAGAAAACTGATTGCATCTTCGTCGTCGAGATCGAGTTCATTGTTCCGAATCTCCTGCTGAACGAGCCGTTGCGGCATCAGCAGCGCGGCCCCAAGCTGGTTCGCTTCCACCTCGTCTCGATCAACTCCTGCTGATGAACTCGCATCACGACGGAATGCCACATAACGATCGATAAACAATTGTGGTTTCCCGCCACGCTTAGCGTGCAATAAAAAATGCGCGATTTCGTGGGAAATGGTGAACCGCTGGCGAACTCGGGCATGACCCGAGTTGTATCCGATAGCACCACGCTCACCTCTGATAATCAGCATGCCGGAAACATCGTCCCCGAGGGCGCCCGCTTCCATGGTCAGGTTCAAACGCTGGGCCACCATGTCGATGGCCACAGGCACACGGAAGGTGTCGGTATCACGTAGCGTCTTTTCTGCCTTAGCTTCGAGGTTTTCTCTGTTCATGCGACTTCCTGTCAGACCGTGGCGATTCGATCGTCGCGTTCAGCTTGCTGGCGAATCCGGCCAGTAGCTTTATTCTCGCCGAGTCACCCTTGGCGAAATCCTCGATCTGTTTCATCATCACCTTTTCGAGCTCAACCGTGTTTGACGTAGCGAGCAGTTCGTCCCGGCTGGGAATCAGTAAAGTCAAATCAGATCCCAGGAGCTCAGCGATCTGCCAAAGCAAGTGCAACGGAGCATGCTGACGGCCAGCCTCGATGTTGACCATCGACGCCCGGCTGATCCCCAGGCGCTGCGCAAGAGTTCCCTGGCTGAGCTTGTGGCCTTGACGCTCTCTGGCCTGCCGGATCTTGCGTCCCAATTCGCGATAGAGATCATCGAAGTCCGCCATTAGACGCAAGTTACAGTTTCCAGATGGGATACGTCAACCTCGGCAAACATGTTTAGGTAGCAAACATGTTTATGTAGCACTACGTTGACATGTAAGGCAGATTGAGTCAGTATTGTAACCGTTCGGGTATCAAAGCTGCTATCCGGCCCTGATCGCCTCACGAGGTGCATTTCTGTGGCCACATGAAATCCGGCACCCGTTAAGCGACGCGACAAGTAATCGACGCGCAAAAAACGAAAAGCACGGTATCGCGATGGGCAAGCAGCGCCGCTGATGAAAGTCCGATGAAAAATGCTGTGGAGGTGTCCATTTTTGGGTGTTTCCCACAGCCTTTATAGGTAGAGGGCCAATTTTTGGGACGTCAGCGTTGTTCCTCTCGTCTGTGTAGTTCTATCAATGCTCGATGAAGTATTGGCCTTTTCTGGCTCCGAAAGGCGATCTGAGGAGCCGTAAGTACATGCAGGACGCAGTACACCGCGAAGAAAAGTTCGATCCCTGTGCCCCAAATGGCCACTGAAAGTGCCTTTAGTCGGTACAGAGCCTTGTTCGTGTCGGCTTACTTCTGCGGTTCAGTAAGGACCATTTCATCCTGGCGGTGAACTCATGAGTCTGACTCCCCCACTTCAGAAACTGATATTCGCCTTGGCCGTGGCGCGAGAACTGCACTTCGGCAGGGCGGCACGACGGCTTAACATCTCGCAACCCTACCTCAGCCGGACGATCCTGGAATACGAAAGCGAACTTCGATTTGCGCTCTTCCGACGAAATCGACGCGTCGTGGAGGTGACAGTTGCCGGACGGGCCTTTCTTAAATATGCGAGGGAGTTGGTGGCAGACCTTGATAACACGTACGCTCGAGCGGTGGAGGCCGGCCGGCTCATCTCCCGCCAGAGCGCATCATCGTTGGTGATTGGCTGCTCGGCTTTTGTTCCCCCGCGCCTTCGCTGCCAGGCGCGATCGATTCAGAGGCTCCGCTTTCCGGCACTGCATCTCGAACTCCGGGTGGCCAGCCCGTCAGAAACCTTCGAATCCATCGGAAGTGGCGTGTTCCAGGCAGGCCTGACATGGGCGCCGCTCGACCGCGACGATCTGGCACAGATCCCACTCCGTTTCGAGCGCCTGCATGCGGTCTTCCCCCGTGCCCAATCCGACGAACGGCTCCGGAGAGATAGCTCTCACCGATCTGCGAACGCGTCCCCTGATCGTTCCTTGCTCGGAGCGGACGCATCCCGCTTTGCGTCGATGGCTCCTCGAACAGTGTGCGAAGGCCGGGTTCAAGCCGAACATCGTCGAGGAAGTGCCATCGTCCGACGGCGTTTTCGATCTCGTCCAGGATGGAATCGGAGTCGCAATCCTGCCAGGCGAAGCGTGCGACGCAATGCCGCCTGATCTTCAATGCTGCCCCATCTCCAATCTGGAGCCAGTGGCGGTGGTTCTGGCATACCGGCAGGGGGCACCCATTCAGGTGCAGAAGGTCGTAACGGAGATTGCAAATTCCCTGCGGCATTTCGAGCAGAGAAGAAAAATATTTTCGCGCGCCGTGCGTTCTGCCAAGCGTCCCGTGGTTTCCATCGCTTCCAAGCGGCCCCGGACTAATAGCTGGCGGGCATCAAACAGGGCCTGAAAGGTATTGGACAAGAAATCGGCTCCGCGGCAATCTCTCCACAGGACCTGCTCGATCGAGGTCGAGTTCACTTCAACCGGAGGTACACCAATGAATCATTCGCCCGCATGGCGGAGGCACTTTCAAGCCTTATCGGACTCGAAGGCGATCTTCCTGCTTCTTCTGCTCGTGCCGGCCGCCGCGCACGCGCAGGTGGGCGGCTCACCCTTTGACACAGGCTTTACCGCAATGCAGACCCTGTTTACCGGAACGGTGGCAAAGGTCGCCAGCCTCATAGCGATCGTAGTTGGCGGCTATCAGTTCGCTCACGGCGAACCCGGCGCGAAGAAGGCTCTCGCCGGCGTTGCCGCGGGCACTGGCATCGCCGTTCTCGCCACCAATGTCCTGACTTGGCTCTGGGGAATCTGAACCTTTGTTCTCTCAGAACTACAACCTCAACATCAATACCTACGCGAGGGGCAACGATGCAGACACACACACATCACCGGCGCGCAAACCGGGTTTACAAGAGCCTGCACAAGCCCCTCACGTACCTCGGGGTAGAACGAACGCTGTTCTTCTTCGTCTGTGTAGCCGCTGTCGGCGCCTTCAACCTGTTCAACAGCCTGGTCGCCGGATTGCTCCTCTTCGCAGGCGGGTTCGCCTTCGGGTGCTGGGTGACCGGAAGCGATCCCGCTCTTCTTCGCATTCTGGCGAAATCGGAAAAGTACAAGGCACGGTATGACGCGGCCAAGCAATCTATCCCTCGCGTGGAGGTCCGTTCATGATGCGCATCGACAAGATCATCCAAGCGTGGAAAGAGTCTGCCGCGCTGAACGATCACATCAATCTCTTTGGCCCCTGGAGTGAGATGGTCTTTCTGACCAAGAGTGGAGACCTGGGCGTAGTTCTCCGTGTTGCTGGAGTCGATTACGAGAGCCTCGACCACACAGGCCAGGAGTACGCGGTAAAGCGTCTCGAAGCTGCCCTCAAATCGTTTGGTCCTGGGTTCCATGTCTACCAGTATTTGTTCAAGTCGAATCGCCCGGAGATTCCGTTCGCGAGTTACGACGATCCGGTAGTCCAAACCGAGGTCGACCATCGGCGTGAGTTCTTCTGGACTAAACGCGAGGATCTCTATCAGATTGAGATCTTCTACTGCATTCTTCTTCGGGCTACACACGCAAAGACGGGAATCGGTCCGGCCCTCTCCAGGCTGGCCCAGAATCCGGCTCACGCCTTCGAAGAATTCCGGGCACAATTCTCAAGCGGCGGCATGAAGACTCTGCTGCGTACCGAGATTGAGAGCGACCGCGCTCTTCTAGAACAGCGGGTGGAAGCGTTCGTCCGCCAGTTGGGCGATTTTGTCCCGATTGAGGTGTTGAATCAGCTGGGCCAATTTCGGTTCTTCCGCCGCCTCTTGAACTACGACGACTGGCGCATTGCCGGGAGTCCGAAGACCACGCAGTTTCTCGATTATCAGATCGTCAACTCGGACATCGAGGCGGAGCGTGACCATCTGCGCGTGGGCGATCACTTCGTTCGCGTGTTGACGATGAAAGAGGCGATTGCGGAAACAAGGCCGCTGGTCCTCGATGCACTGCTCAAGATCCCGGGCAACTTCTGTGTGGTGACGGAGTGGGCTCCGCTTCCGGGCGATAAAGCACGGAAGGAAGTGAACAAGCGGCGGCGGCACTTCAATGTCTCCAAAACCGGCTTCATCTCGCAGTTGGGCAACGACCCAATCAAGACAAACCCACGCGATGTTCTGGTTGATGAATCGAAGCAGGCCGATATCGAAGATCTCGGCGACTGTCTGCGCGCATTGGGCGAAGGCCAATCGCTTGGCGAGTTCTCGTTGACCATCGTTCTCTACGGTCGCGACCGAAACGAAATCAATCGGCTGGTGGGCGAGTTTGCTGGCGTGTTTACGAATGCCGATGGAAGCCTGTTCGTTGAGACCTACAACCAGCTCAACGCCTACTTTGCCACAGTGCCCGGCAACTACGTGATGAATCTGCGCCGCTTGTTGCTCCTGAACACAAACTACTCGGATCTCTCGTTTCTCTTCACAATTCTGCCGGGGGAGAAGTGGAACCAGCATCTCGGCGCGGAATACCTGGCGGTTCTTGAAACTGACAATTCCACGCCGTACTTTTTGAACCTGCACAACGGCGAAGTGGCGCACACCTTGATTCTGGGAATGACGGGATCAGGCAAGTCCTACCTCTGCAACTTCCTTCTCCAGAACGCACAAAAGTATGCACCGCTGACGTTCGTCTTCGATATCGGCGGAAGCTTCCAATCGCTGACCACGATCTTCGGCGGAAGCTACCTCAACGTGGGCCGCGAGTCGCGCGATTTCACCATCAATCCGTTTTCGCTTCCGCGGACAGAGGAGAATCTGCAATTTCTTTTCGCCTTCTTCCGGGCACTGATCGAAGGCAACGACGCCCGGTATCGTCTCGATTACCGGGAGGAGCGGAAACTCTGGGATGGGATTGAGCGGGTTTATGTTCTCGAACCGGAGCAGCGCACCGTCTCGAACTTCGCCAACATCCTTGGTGAGTTGAAAGACCGTCTGCATCGCTGGACCCGGCAAGGGCAGTATGGATTCCTCTTTGACAACACCGAAGACACCCTTTCCTTCAGCCGTTTCCAGACCTTCAATTTCGCTGGGTGGGGCGACGCGCCGCAGGTTCTTGAGCCGCTGCTCTTCTACGTCCTGCATCGTGCGAGCAACGAGATCACCGATCCGGCCAAGCTCGCCACCTTCAAAATGTTTCTTCTCGATGAAGCGTGGCTCTTCATCCGCAACGAGACGATCCGCAACTATGTTGTCCAGGCACAAAAGACCTGGCGCAAGCATAATGCCGCGATGATCCTGGCTACTCAGTCGGTGAAGGAACTGGAAGAATCTGGGATGTTGCACCTCGTCTCCGAGAGCTGCCCGACGAAGATCTTCCTCGCCAATCCTGAGATGGATCGCAACCTCTACCGGGAAGCGTTCCACCTCAACGACACCGAGCTTGAACTGATCGCCGGCCTCATTCCTCCGGGCCAGATGCTGATTCGGAAAGCCCAGAGCTCGAAGAAAGTGCAATTGAACGTCGATTCCCTCTCCCACTGGATGGCTACCAACAACGCGCGTGACAACTTGACCAAGCGCGAATACTTCGAACGTTTCGGTATCCCTGAGGGTCTGCGTCAGCTTGCTAAGGACTATCCTCTCCGGCCTCGCTCGGCGGCCGGCACCATCAACCCCAATCTCGAAGGAGCTGCAGTATGAATCGTTCACTCCCTCTCTCAGCCGTACTCATGATCATCGTGGGCGCGCCTGCCGCCATTGCACAGAACCCGCCCGCACGCACTGTCCAGGTCCATTCGCAGGACATTGTGCCTATTCATGCCAAGCTCAAGTACACGACGCTGATCGAAGTGCCGGCTTCGGAAAAGATTATGGAGGCCGCCACAGGCGACAAGGAGTTCTGGGTCGTGGATGTCGTAGGCAACTTCTGCTTTGTCCACCCTGCCAAGGCTGGCATCGCGTCCAATCTCAACCTGATCACAGACAAGGGCAACATTTACAGCTTCACGCTACAGGATGTCTCCGACAGTTCCGCGGCCCCGGATCTAAAGGTGCTCGTTGAGCCCGCCGACCGTTCCTCGCTCGTCGCGTCGTCAGGACCGGCGCAGTTCGTGCCTGCCGCCGAATTACAGCAATCGCGGGAGCAGCTCGCCGCAATCCAGGCACATGTCTCTCAAGCTGTGGACGAGTACAAGAGCGCGTATCCACTCGCCTTGAAATTCGATTATTCGTTCCATCTCAATGACGCGCCATTCGATGTGGAGTCGATCTTTCACGATGACAAGTTCACGTACATCAAGACAACGGCCCCTGAAAAGTTCAGCGTGTACGACATGAAGGACGGCAAGCCGAACCTAATCAACTACGAGCTTCGCGACGGCACCTATGTCATTCCGAAGATCATGGACTCCGGATACCTGCAGCTTGGCAACAAGCGCATGGAATTTACTCGCAAGGGGTAGGGCAATGGCAGAACAGACGATCCAACCCGAACACTTGACTGCGCCTGATCCCGCGTTGCATCAGGCCAAAATCGAACCTAAGGGCGTGATCCGCAAGAACCTCAAGGTCTGGATCTTTCTTGCGGCTTCGGCGGTCGTCGTAGCCGCGGCGGTCGATCAGCAACTACACACAGAACACCTCGGCTCATTCAGCGCAGTCGCAGCACCAGCCTCCGCAACCCACCCTTCAGGACAACACGGACAACAATGTCCAGGAGCTGAAGAGCCAGCTTGCCGCCGAACGCCAGAAAGAGGCTCAGGCAGCATTGAATCAATCATCCCAGACGAACGATTCGACCTTCACGAATGGCACGCCTGCACAACAGGCGGTAGCAGCGGGTTTCGGCCAGACGGGCCAGACCGTGCCGTGCGCGCCGGGCCAGCAGTGCCCACAACAAGGAGTCTATGCACAATCGCAAATTTCCCCGGAAGAACAACAGGCGCAACAACTGGCGGCGAGGGAACGGGAACTGGCGTATAACGCTCGATTCGCATCGAACCTTGTTTATACGCAGGCGAACACTCCTCAGGCTGCATCCCATCCGGATGGGAACCCCCAGCGGGTGGACAGCGAGACAACGGCGTCTTCAAGCCAACCGTCTGATCCGCCGGGGACGAACCTGATCCCGTCTCGACAGGCGGCGGAAAAGAAGAGCGATTCGACCGGAGATTCTGCGGCCAAGCGGAATCCCGAGCTCAACATCGACTCGGCGGTCGGGCAGCCATATGTGATTTATGAGGGCCTGACGATGGACACGATTCTGATGAATCGGCTCGATGGCGATGCACCTGGCCCGGTCAAGGTGATGGTTTCGAGTCCCGTCTATTCGCACGACCGCCAGCATGTGCTCATTCCCGATGGAACCATCGCCCTTGGTGAAGCACGGAAGATCGGGTCGAGCGGTTTTGGTCAACAGCGCCGTATGGCCGTCGTCTTCCATCGCATGATCATGCCCGATGGATACTCGGCCGATCTCGATCAGTTTCACGGTCTCGATCAGATCGGCGAGGAAGGATTGAAAGACAAGGTCAACAACCACTATCTCGAAATCTTTGGCACCTCCATCGCCTTGGGTGTGATCGCCGGGGCCAGCCAGATCGAAGCCGGCGGTGGGACGATCACGACCAGTGGTTCACAGGCATTCACGACCGGCGCCTCGTCCAGCGTCTCGCAATCGGCAACCACTGTGCTCGACCGGTTTATTCAGATTCCTCCCACGATCACAATCCGGGAGGGACATCGCGTCAAGGTCTATTTCATGCAGGACATGTTGCTGCCTGCATACGACAACCACACGATTCCGCAAACGTTTTGAGGAGATGTATTCATGCTCAAGGCCGCACTGTTCACAACTTTCAGCGCAGCTTCATTGCTGGTTCTGGCTGGATGTGAAAGTCACCAGGCTAAGGTTGATCGACTTCAGAAAGAGTATCAGCAAGAGAGTGAGCAGTTTGGGAGGGATTGTTCCGCGGAGTACCTTAAGGTGCCCCCCACACTAAGCCCGAAGTGCAACGATGAGAACACAAAAATGAAGCAAACCTGGGACCAACTTCTGGCAGAACGCGCTAAGAGGTAGCCAGCACAAGGAGAACATATGAAACGCAAAACCCTTGTTGCGGCGATCCTAATCGCCGCGACCGCGCCCTTCGCTCGCGCCCAATTCGGCTCGGGCATCGTCTTCGATCCAACGCAATCCGGCCATGCGATTCAACAAATCGCGCAGGGCAATCAACTCTATACGACAACCGTGCAAACGGCACAGAATGTGATCGCTGCCTACAACCTGGCCCAAAGAATGGCGTCTTTGCCGCAAATGCTGTACTCGTCCTACGCCAATCTCGGTCGTCAGGAATGGATTGTCCTCACTCGGCCCGCGAATACTTACGGCAATTCGCTGCCGTGGATGAGCGCAGCAACGAATGGGTACGGAGCATCTGCCGCAAATCAGACCTCCAGTTTCCCGCGCACCGGACAGATATCCGGGTACTCCAGCCTCGATGCGCAAGGCCAACAGGCAATCGCAGCGCAGGGGGCGACCGTCGATCTCTCAGACGCGGTGAATGCAAGCAACCTGCAAACTGTTGGGACAATCCGTGCGAGCGCGGCTCAGCGTGAGGCCGATATTAGCCAGCTCGAAACAGCGACGCATTCGACCGATCCCGCTCAGCACACCGAAATGGCCACGCTCCAGCGCATTAATCAGGCCCTCCTGATCGAACTGCGTACGCAACAGGAGACGAACCAGATCCTGCAGGGCCAGGCGCTGCAACAGATTATCGGTCAGAAGATGCAGCAGGACAACCTGAAGGCGCTCTTTCAAACCGGAAACGGGTATCAACAGAACTTCAACTATCTGACGCCTCAGCAGACGAGTACAGGAACGCAGTGGGCATTTCATTATTAAATCGATTGGAGGCCGGCGATGGACTTTCTGATTCTGATCAAAAACGGCTGCGACAGCCTAACTGCTACTGTGTCCCCGTCAGTAGATGCCCTGGGACTGCATATGGTAATTGCTCTCGCCACCATCATGCTCGTCTGGTTTGGTGTTCAGGAAGCCCTGGCATCTGCACAAGGCGGGGCGGGCTTCAGCATACCGAGGTTCATCAGCTTCTTCGTACTGATTACGTTCGCCTACTGCTTTGTGGAGTTCTACGACGGCTCGATTCCAGGAATCGGCTATTCGCTCAAAGGATTCATCAGCGGCGGCACGAGCAGTCTGGTGGATTACATCGGCAACGATTCCAGCCTTGAGGTCCAGAACACTATCCATACTGCAATTGGCAAAATCGGCGCGCTCACGCCTTCGTTTACAGAGCCTTACACCTTGATTTGCTCTTTCACGGTTCAGCTTGGTCTCACCATTTTGACGGCATTGATCTCAGTCATCATTGCCTACGGAGCCATCGGAGCGACTGTGATCGGGCTCCTTGGCCCCGTGTTCATTCCTTGGATGGTATTCGATAAGACCGACTTCCTCTTCTGGGGCTGGCTAAAAGCATTTCTCGGCTTTGAGTTCTACAAGGTGGTCGCCGCCGCGACGATGAGCGTGATGAGCCATTTGATGATCACGTATCTGACCAGCGGTGCGTTGAATGCAAGCAGTCCAACCAATCTCATTTACATAATGCCTGGACTCATAATGCTGTGCTTCGTGACAGGTTTCGTTTTGCTCAAGATTCCGACCATGACGGCCAGCCTCTTCTCCGGCCACGTTGGCGGGCATGCCAGCGGGCTCAGTGGACTGGTCACGGCCGTAGTTGCACGGGCGCTGTAGCCCAAATGGAGGTCGCCATGAGACAACCCGATATCACACGGACGGCGGAAAAATATCTCGAACAATACGGCGAACCGCTCGTGATGAACACTTATTTGAAGATCACAGTGCTGGCGCTTTGCGCCATCAGTCTTGCGCTTGCGGCGCTCGTGTACAGGAGCCAGAATGCGCTCGCAGCGATGCACCCGATGATCGTGCGCATCAATGACGTTGGCCGCGCGGAAGCAATCGACTATCGTAACTTCCAGTACCGTCCCCAGGAAGCCGAGAACAAATACTATCTGTCGCGCTGGGCCGAGCTCTACTTCAGCCGCAACCGGTTCACCGTTGAGCGGGATCAGATGAACGCGCTTTATTTCCTGAATGGCGATGTTCAGCGTGCTGTCATAGACCAGGAACGCAAGGACGGCTTTATCCAGACATATGTAAAGGAAAGCTCGCTTCCGTATGTCGATATCGAGGTCAAGAATGTCATTCTCGACGACCTTCGCCAGGCACCCTATTCGGCGCGAATTGAGTTCGAGAAGGTGTTCACGAATCCGGCGGATCATACAGAAGTCAAACGAGAACGATGGACCGCGAGCGTAACGTACGTCTTTCGACAGAATGTGAAGAACAATGAGTTGGCCGTGAATCCCCTTGGGCTCACCATTGTGCGCTTCCGCGCGGACCAGGCGTTCAGCTGAAGAATCATCCGACCTGAGAAGCTTCGAGATGTCGACCCGGCCAAACCGCCCGCTCTGCACCAACTGAAGCTTCGAACCATGAAGCGCCTTATGGATACAGCGAAAACGGGAACCATTCCTGCCTCAGTGCCCATTGGGGCCGACCCTTTAACGAGTCGTTAATAGCACGCACGGCTGAAGAAAAGGCTTGTCCCTCGACCGACAGGTGAGTTCCAATGGACATAGCCAGCCGCTCTGCGTGAGTCGGGAGAATAGAAATGAAGTTTTCACGCGAGCGTTTTCAAAATGGATCATTAAGACGAGTCTCACGGAAAACCGGCCCAGATGTGTGGGAATTCCGGTTTCGTGATCACTCGAAATCGGGTTCGCCGATGCGACAAATAAAACTAAGCACGGTCGAATTCCAAACAGAAACGGCCGCCCGCCGGGCCTTACAGGCTTTGCTACTGAAGTTCAATGGTAGTGAGGCTTACATCGCACAGCGGTCGCCAACCTTCGGGACTATTCTCGACAAATTCATTGCTGACGAGCGTCTGAAAGAAATCAAGGCGTACCGTCCAGGTGAAATCGTCGATGAGGGCCTGAAATTCAGCACTACCACTGGATACTTGTCCGTAATCAAGCTGCATCTGCGGCCTGCCTGGGGCAAGGTGCCATTGTCCGACATCAAGCCGCTTGAGGTGCAAGAGTGGCTGAAGCAACTCAATCTTTCCCGCAAGACAAAACAGAACATCAAAGGGGTCTTTCACAGGATGATGGAGCTCGCGATGCTTTGGGGACTATTGTCTGCGCAACGAAACCCCCTGAGTCTGGTCGAAATCAAGGGCGGTTCCACTCGTCCGCGGCGAAAGAAAGTGATTATCACCCCGGAGCAGTTCCAGCTGATCTGCAACGGTCTCGAAGAGCCATTTCGCACGATGGTGGTGATTGCCATGTGCTTGGGTCTGCGAGTGAGCGAGATCCTCGCGCTCAAGTGGGCCGACTTTGACTTTGGAGACGGCACACTGATGATCACGCGCGGGACAGTCCACGGAAGAATCGGACGGGTGAAGACGGAATACAGCGAGGACGAGATGCCTCTGGATCCTGCTTTCGCTGAAATCCTACTTGCCTGGCAGACGCAATGCCCGGCCAGCGAGGGGGGCTGGGTGTTTCCGAACCCCAACACCGGCGGTGTCTGGCACTCTTCGGTACTCCACGGGGATATTCTCGTCCCGATGGGGAGGAAGATCGGTCTTGACCGTCTGGGCTGGCATACCTTCCGGCACAGCTATCGATCAATGCTGGACGTCTGCGGAGCTCCGATCGGTGTGCAACAGAAACTCATGCGTCACGCCCAAGTGAGCACAACCATGCGATATGGGAATGCTTACATGACGGAGAAGCGAAAGGCGCATGGTGCTGTTGTGCAGATGGTTCTTCCCGGGAGACGAGAAGCAGTTTAGAAGATGTTTTCTCTTATTGTGGGGATCTGTGGGGATTTTAGGGGTGTTTTTTAAGGCCCAAAATCGATCTTAAGTCCTTTAGATCTTATTGGTTGCGGGGGCTGGATTTGAACCAGCGACCTTTGGGTTATGAGCCCAACGAGCTACCGGACTGCTCCACCCCGCATCTTGATAGTAACAACCGTAGCCCACAGGGTCAAACCACGCCGAGGCCTGTCCTCCCGCGGCAGGCACATGTCACCTCCTCAGGTTCGTGGGTCGTGATTTAGTCATCCAGCGCGTACAGTGAATAGGGTGCCGCGAGACGGCACCCCACGAACGCCCGTCTGGATGTCTGACGCCAATTACAGCGCGGCCAAGGCCTTTCGCCTTCGTTTGCTGGAGCCTCTGCTCCACCTCGGATTCGCTTTCACGGGCGTCGGCACCGTGCTGCTGGGCTGTATTTTGCCCCGGCTTTCGGCGCAATGGCACCTACGGGATAAGGACGCAGGCCTGCTGCTGCTGGTGCAGTTTGCCACGTCCGCGTCGGGAGCCCTGCTGGTCCGGCGCAATCTTTGGAAGACTCTGGCCTGCGGCTATGCGCTGTTCGGCGCAGGAGCGGTCGGCATCTTTCTGCTGCAACAACGATCGTTACCCGCATTTGCGGTGTACGGCCTCGGCCTGGGATTGGCCATGACGTCGACCAGTATGCTGACCGGCCGACGCTATCCACAGCGCATGGGAGCTGCACTCGCTTTTCTGAATTTTTCATGGAGCGCAGGTTCTGTGGCTTGTCCTCTTCTGGCCGCTCAGTTTCTACGCCATGCCTCGAGCGGCGCCGCCTTTGGCCTGGTCGGGCTCCTGGCGCTACCGTTCGCGCTGATACCGCTGCTCGCGGACCGAAGCGATCTGGGGGGCTCGGCAAGTTCAGGACCGGCCCCCGCCGGATTCAAAGAGGCAACCACCATCGTTTACTTTGCGCTGCTCGCCTTTCTCTATGTTGGGATCGAAGCATCAGTCGGGAACTGGATGAGCACATATGCAACCCGCACCACCGCCTGGACCTTCGCCGGCAGCACCTTGGCGGTTGCCGTTTTTTGGGGGGCCTTATTGCTCGGCCGAGCGACGACACCCGCAATTTTGGCCTGGGTGCCGGAACTCCGCCTCTATCGGACTGCAGTGGTTGCCACCATCGCGGGCGTCGTATTGCTGCTGGCGGCGCACAGCCCACCCAGCATTCTCGCGGGGTCGGCGCTCACCGGCCTCGCCCTGGCCCCCGTGTTCCCGCTCATCCTCGCGCTATTCCTGGCGGAGATTGGTGGGTCGCGCAATGCAGGCTGGGTGTTTGCCGTCGCCGGGCTGGGAGGAGCCGTGCTCTCCTGGTTGACGGGGATTATTTCCTCCCGCACCGGATCTCTGCGCATCGGCCTGCTGGTACCCGGCGCCGCTGCCCTGCTGATGCTGGTGATGATCAGCTGGCGCCGGGCCAATCGCGACCGCGGGCCCAGCGCAAAGCAGGAGGCCATGCTGCAACCGACCATCACAGGAAAGATCTGAGAGTAACGCGTGGAGCTAACGCGGGCAGATGGCAAGACTCCTGCGCGTGAGCGCAACCACGTCATCGCGCTCCGCTCCGGCGAGTTCAAGCCTGGGGGGTCTTACCCGCGCCGAAGGACCGCCACACTCCTCCTGAACCTGCTTGATCAGCTGCACAAACTTGGGCACGGTATCCAGGCGCAGCAGGGGCAGGAACCAACTGTAAAGAGTTTCCAACTCCGGCGATGGACCTCTTTGCGCCAGCTGGAACAGACGCACCGATTCTTCAGGAAACGCATTGACCAGCCCGGCAATCCAGCCCGTCGCGCCGGCAGCTACACTCTCGACTACAACATCGTCCATACCAACGAATATTGCCAGTGAGTTGCCGCCCAGATGCTTGAGCGAAGTGATGCGCCGGATGTCGCCGCTCGATTCCTTTACCGCATGGAAGTTGCCATGCCGCGCGCGCAGTTCGATCATCTGCTCCGGGGTGATATCCGTTCCGTAGGCGATGGGATTGTTATAGAGCATGCAAGAGAGCTGGGTTGCCTGAAAAACGGCGCCCAGGTGAGCTTGGGTTTCACACCAGTCGCTACGATATATTTGCGGCGGCAACACCATCAGGCCGTCCGCCCCCGCACGCTGTGCTTCTTTCGCCAGCCAGACCGCTTCCGCGGTACCGAGCGCAGCAATGCCGGCAATCACTGGCGCTTTGCTGTTCAATGAGCGCGTGGCCTGTTTCAGAATCTCAACTTTTTCCTCTTTGGTCAGCGTCGGCGCTTCGCCGAGAGATCCGAGAGCGACGATTCCGCTGCAGCCGCACTCCACCAGCCATCGGGCCTGAGCTCCAAAGACTTCGTAGTCAACTGACAAGTCCGCCTGGAATGGCGTCGTGATGGCGGGGAATATCCCAGCCCAATCCTTCTGCTCCAATGTTTCTTTCTCCTTCCCGACCGGCCGGCTCGCGGTTCTAAAGGAGGATGTTACATGAGAAGACTTTGCATTTTTGCTCTGCGCTCGCCTTTTGCTCCTGGTATTGGCTGATGTGGCCATGCGTCAGAGATTATTTGACGCAGAATTCCCTTCCACAGACCTTGAGCTTGCCGGCCCGACGGAAAGCGTAAGCCCGTTCGCTGCGGGGGGAACTGAGTTTTCTCTGAGTTCCCGCTCCAGAACTCACAGATTACCCAGTTGATGAGTACAGCGGAGAAGACTATGCTCGCCAGAATGACGTCGCGTGCAAGGTGATGGAGAAAGCGCAACCAAGCAGCCTGCTCGAGAATATCGCCCGGCCGGAATCCGCGATCGCAGACAGCTTCGCCGCTCTCCGTGCCTTCTATCCGGAGATCTATTTACCAGGTTCTGTTTTGCGGGGTATCGCGACTCTTGGCCTGCGCGATCAAGCCGTGGCGGACGTGATCAAGCGCGAACTCTTTGAGCGCAATGTTCTGTGTCACAGCGTTTCCGCAATCTCCCCCTACGTAGTGAAGTTCTTCCCCTGCCTGACCCGCGATCCGGCAATAGCGGGAGAGATTGCCGGTGCGCTGGAAGATTTTGCTTTGCAACAGCGGCGCAAATCGACCCACCATGGCAATTGATCTAACCGTTGGCAAGACCAGGCTGCGCGGCGATATTGGACGATTGCAATATTTCGCATTGGGATTTGGCACCATCATTGGCTCCGCATGGGTCGTGTTATTGGGCAACTGGCTGAGAATTGCGGGGCCTGGTGGGGCAATCCTGGGCTTCCTCAGTGGTGGAGCGATGATGATGGTCATCGGCTGCTGCTACACCGAGCTCATCGGGCAAATGCCCGAAGCAGGAACGGAATTCATTTATGGCTATCGCGTCTTTGGACGAGTGATCGGCTTCGCTGTCGGCTGGTTTCTCATTCTCTACCTGGTCGGTGTAACCGTATATGAAGCGCTCTCCTTACCCTGGGTGTTCGAACTTCTTACTCCCAGGCTCCAGGGGGCAACTCTATATCGCTCCTTTGGCGCGCCGGTCACAACCGGCGCATTAGCGATCGGAATTGCGGTAGCGTTGATCATTACTTGCCTGAACCTGAAGGGAGTGCAGGCGGCCGTAAGCTTTCACTTTGTCCTGACCTTCGGATTTCTTTCTGTTGGATCGGTTATTTTGGCCCTGATGCTGATCCAGGGGCATGCAGCAAATACCCATCCGATTTGGGCCACCGCAAACGGAAAGCCCTGGTGGTTAGGCGCGGGAAGCCTCTTCGCCTTCTGCGCCTATGCGCTCCAAGGCTTCCAGGCCATACCACAGATGATCGAAGAGCGTTCGGACAAAGTCCCCTTGCGCGTCGTGTCTACAATTCTCGTGGTTTCGATCGGAGCGGGCACGCTCTTTTATTGCATCGTAATCCTGAGCGCCAGTTTCGCCGCGCCCTGGCCAGCACTGGCCTCGGCGCCGCTGGCCACCGCCGCGGCTGCGGGCTATCTGCCTCGTGGCCGCATCCTTTCGTCGATTCTGCTCTGCGTGACTGCTGTTTCTCTGCTCAAGGCATGGAATGGCATTTTCATGATGGCGGTACGGCTGCTGGTGGCGATGGCGCGCGTCGGCTTTTTCCCTGAACGCCTGGCTGCCGTCGGACTCAAGTCACCGTGGCTGGCAATATTAGTCATCGCCTGCCTGAATATTTTGGGAATATTTCTCGGACGCGGGGCAGTAGCACCCGTGACGGACATGTGTGCCATGGTGCTCACCCTCACCTCCGTGATGTGTTGCGCGGCAGTGCTGCGCCTGCGCAAAAGGCCCAACGGAACGCCGTCCGACGCTCGCATCAGCACCCGCCTGGTTTGGGTTGGCATGTTCGGCGCCACTGTGATGACATGCGTCGCTTTCTCGTCGCCGTTCTGGAACAACGCAGAACGCTTTCCGCTCGCGTGGCGTCTGTTCCTTGCATGGTCTGCAGCAGGTCTTGCATTTCTCGCTATCAAGCGGTACAGACAGCACAATCTGACCCTCGCCGCAAAATCAGCAAACTAAAAGCAATTTCGATCAAGCTATCCCGCCTTCCCAGAGCTACTTTTGTCTGGTGAGGCATGGTAGCTCGCAGATCACCGTTAGCTAACCGTTGCTCACTGGGCCGATTCCCGAAAGCTCTGTCATCCTCACGATTACGTACGGGCCGATTTCCAGCACGAGTTACCAGAGTAGCTTTTCCAAATCTTCCTCGAGGTGTTTCTATGAGTTCCTGCAGCATGGTAAGTAATAACATTGCCCGGTGCCTTCAGCCCAACGCCATGGATGATGATCTTCTGGTTGAGGCGGCGCAAGCCGGCGAGGAGTGGGCTTTTGTCGAACTGTGCACACGTTACTCCAAACGTGTCTTCAACACCATCTACGGCGTGACCAAGAATCGCGAGGATGCGGAAGATGCGCTCCAGGATTCCATGATGAGAGCCTTCCTGCATTTGAAACAGTTTGACGGCAGGTCCAGTTTTGCCACCTGGTTCACCCGTATTGGTATCAATTCGGCACTCATGATTCTGCGGAAGAAGCGCATTCGTCTTGAAACTTCGATGGACGCGCCCGCGGAAGGAGAGGGATGGCAGACGTGGCAAATCGCCGACCACTCTGCGGACCCGGAGAAGTATTACGCGGGATGCGAGCGATCACTGCACCTGCAGCGAGCCATCTGCCGCCTGCCAAACGCTCTTCGATCTGTCGTTGAGCGCGGGCAGCTGGAAGGGCATTCAATGAAACAGATAGCCCGCAATATGGGCATTTCCATCCCGGCAACCAAGTCCCGGCTGGCGCGCGCCAAAGTGGCTCTGCGCAAGTCCATGGTATCGACGCACCCAGAAAGGGCAGCCGCGGCGGCGAGCTGACTGCGAATGAACAAGCTCGAAAAAGTGACGACCGAGTCTGCCGTAGCGATCGGCATCACGCAGCCAACTGGGGCGAGGAGGCAGGTTGCCGACCTCGTTATCGGTGGGCTGCTGGTGGCGCTTGCGATCGGCGGATTCGCACTGTGATGTTAGCCACGGTCGGGCGCAGAACGTAACTTTGTTACATCCTTGTTCCTTTGCAGATAGAAAAATTTACTTGATTACCGGCACACTGGAGAAAAGCGGTACCAGTCCTTCAGCAAGCGTGGGATGAGTAATGGTCATGTCGCGTAACACGGTGTACGGTAGTTCCGCCCTCATTGCGAGCTGAACAGTAGCCATGGTCTCGCCGACGCCCACGCCAAAGCCTGTGAATCCGAGGATGCAGTCGTCCGTCGCACTGATCAGTGCTTTGAGAAACCCCCTGGTCTCGGCCATCGTCCGGGTTCGCAACACACTTGCCATGGGGATCCTGCCCAGCCGGTAAGGAATGCCCCGCTGTTTCGCCTGCGATTCGTCCAGGCCTACCCGGGCAAGTTCAGGGTCAGTGAAGAGGCAAGATGGCACCTGTCTTCCCGCCGTGGTCCGCTGCGCGCCCCCAAGATTATCGCGGACGATGCGGAAGTCATCGAAGGAAATATGAGTGAAGATTGGACTACCGGCGCAGTCGCCGAGCGCCCAGACCCCGGAAGCGCTTGTCTCCAGCCGTTCATTCACTTCGACAAACCCTTGTTTGGTGGTCCTGATCCCTGCCAGTTCAAGCCCGATGTTTTCTGTATTGGGCAAGCGGCCTGTCGCCACCAGCAAGTGCGAACCTTCGACGATGATCTCGGACCCACGCCGGGAACCGTGCAGCCGCACCCCGTGGCCCGACTTTCCTTCTACGCGCCCCAGGTTGGTATTTGCCACAATGACGATGCCTTCATCCTGGAAGAGTTGCGTCAGCGCTTCGGAAACATCCGGATCCTCACGGTGGACCAGGCGATCATTCCGTTCCATGATAGTGACGCGGCTACCCAGACGGCGCATGGCCTGGGCAAATTCCAGCGCAACATAGCCGCCGCCAAGAATCAGCAAATGTTCCGGAACGATGTCGAGCTCCAGCGCCTCCACATGAGTGAGCGGCGAAGCCTCTGCCAGGCCAGGCAGGTTAGGGATCTTCGCCCGCGTGCCGGTGTTGATAAAGACCTGGCCGCCATGGAGAATGCGCTCTCCTCCCCCCGATAGTGAGACTTTCAGGGTCTTGTCGGCGATGAAGCGCCCTTGTCCCATTACGATCTCCGCCTTACTGCGGGCGAAGTTATCCAGGTGCATCTGATGAAGACCTTCGACCATTTTCCGTTTGCGCGCTCGTACGCCCGGCATGGAAACGGTCCACTTGTCGGTCAACATACCGAACTCTTCGCCTCTCTGGAAATATGAGGCGACCTTCGCTCCATGAACTACGTTCTTGCTGGGCAGGCAGGCTACGTTTGGGCAGGCACCTCCGAGGTCTTTTCGCTCGATGGCCGCAACTCGCTTTCCCTTTCCGCCCAAATGCCAGGCCATGTACTTTCCTGCCTCACCGGTGCCCAGCACAATTGCGTCGTACTGTTCAATATCGGGCATACCCTTCTCTCCCCGTCTGCCACTTCCGCCAAGAGAGCCTCAACCTTACTGTCGAGATCGCGAGCGGGCAGGTAGTGCTATCGCGTCATCGCTCCGAGGAACTTCTCCAAAATTCAGCCACGATAAATTTTGCGAGAGATTTCGACGCAAAATGCCTCTGTTTCACCGTAAGACGGGCAGGAGTTTGACATCTTGTTACTGCTTGCTCATAATTTGCTCTTATTGCTGCAGCCGATGCTACGGGCTTGCCGGCACCCACGGAAAAATTACAACGTAATTCATGCGGGCGTGCATCTATCTAGGGTGACCTCACGGAGAGAACCTGATCACTCTCCCAGACCGTACAATCACAACAAGGAGACGATGATGGCAACAGCAGAGAAGGTCGAAGCGAAGAACGAGAAAGCGTCCTCGCTAAAGAGCGTTGGGCAGTTGGATCACACGGCAGTGGAGGAGATATCGGGCGAGCTACGTCATTTGCTGGCCGATTGCTTCGCCCTCTATTTGAAGACAAAGAACTTTCATTGGCATATGACTGGCAGACACTTCCGCGACTACCATCTGCTTCTCGATGAGCAAGCAGATCAGATCTTTGCCATGACCGACCCGGTCGCGGAGCGAGCACGGAAGTTGGGGGGCATCACCCTTCACTCCATCAGCGAAGTCAGCAGTAATCAACGGCTCAAGGACAACAGTGGTCACCATCTTGCACCCAAAGCGATGCTCAGCGAGCTGTACGCGGACAATCGGCAACTGACTGCATCTCTTCGCGACACCCACGAAGTGTGCGAACGTCACAACGATGTAGCCACGGCCAGCCTCATCGAGGTCTGGATCGACGAGACAGAACGCAGGGCATGGTTCCTCGGGGAAATCATCGACAGCGTCGACTAAATCTGTGCTGGAAAGTGTAACCAAAGCGGCGGCGAATACCAGGTCTTATTGCATGCGTATCCGCCGCCATTCCCCGGGCGTGGTGTTGAGCAGCTTGCGAAAAGCCCGGATGAAACATGCCTGATCGGCGAATCCGCATTTAAGCGCAATCTCGACCATCGGCAAGCCGGAATGCAGCAGAAGCTCCTTGGCTACCTCAATGCGCTGCTGCAAAAGCCAGCGGTAGGGCGGTTGACCGATCGTCTGCTTGAACGCACGAACGAAATGACTGACAGATAGCTTGCATTCGCGGGCCACCTGGGAGAGGCCGATTTGTCCATCGAGATTTGCCTTTAGCATTTCGGTGGCGCGGTGCAGCTGCCAGGGCGCCAGCCCTCCGCGCACAATGGAGGGCGCTATTTTGATCCCGCCGTAGGTGCGGGCAATGTAGGCATGCACGGCGAATACCAGGTGATCGACGTACAGCTCGCTGGCAACGCCGGGTTCCTCCAGCACGGGCAAGAGGCATGATCCAAGATTCTTCAGCCCAGGGTCGACTTTTCCAAACGACCAGTTGAGAGTCTCGCACCTGCAGCCATCGTTCTCATCCGCAAACTCATCCAGGGCCACACGGGGCACATAAAACTGCACCATATCGAAGGCACTCCCCAAGTACATGGAGGGGTCCTGCTCCAGATCGATGATGCTCACGCTTCCTTCCTCTTGCACCGCGTTAATCGAGACCGGTCGCCCGTGAAGCCAGAATTTGACCGGCGAGACATTCCGTAAGTGCAACTGTACGATGAAGGCTTGTTCGCATTGGAATGGTGTTGTCCTGTCAACCAGGCCGGTCTCGGAGCGCAGCCGGGTGACAGCGAGGTGCGCTTTGTGCCGCGTCCTCACGCTGATGGTGGGTACGCTCGCCATGTACAGATGTTTGGCCATGCGATTTCCGTAGGTTCCGGCTTCGACCAGACTGAGCGAATGGCATGGCCGGGCGGCGGCCTTGCCCGCACGAATATGAATCTTCGGAGATGCTACCCCAGGAAATGCGATGACGGGATCGACAGCAAAGTTAGCGCTCAGCACCTGTGGACCACCTTTCGAGCAAGCTATGAGGGAAGCCTGCATCGATGAATCCAAGGTAGTGATCCATTCGTTTTGATGAAACCCTCATTCGGGGCGCTCTCAACCTACACCATTTGGGATGAAGCAGATGATGGCTGATTGCAACTTTCAGCGCTAAACGATAGAAACATCGTGCAATACTTCACGCGAATCCGGGCAAAGGGACAAGAAGTGATAGGGCAGAAATGATCCTTTCGAGGGGGGCCGGATACCCTTCAAGGAACAGTCTTGAGATCGAAGTGGATTGTTGGAGAAGACGAAAGATGAAGAAGAATCGACTTGCACCAGCACTCTGCCTGCTGGCAGCCGCCTTGGCAGGCGCGCAGACTGAGCAGACTGTCGACCCGGCTCTTGGTATCTCCACCCTGCAGTTGTGGCCCAGTGGCGCCCCCGAAATAGCGGGCACCAGCCCGGCCGATTTGCCCACGCTCACCGTCTTTCTTCCTCAAGAGGGACGAGGCACGGGATCGGCCGTGGTCATCGCCCCCGGCGGAGCCTACCTCAACCTCGCCAGTAACCTCGAAGGCCGCCAGGTCGCCGATTGGTTTACCTCCCGCGGGTTCAGCGCCTTTGTGCTCAAGTACCGGTTGGGCGCAAAGTATCTTTATCCGATCCCACTACAGGATGCGCAACGCGCCGTGCGGCTGGTGCGGTCTTCCGCCGCCGCCTATGGCTTTCTTCCCGACCGCATCGGCTTCGTGGGCTTTTCCGCCGGAGGCCATTTGGCAGCAGCCACCGGGACAATCATCGACACCGGCAAGCCGGACGCGAACGACCCACTGGAGCGGCTCAGCAGCCGGCCTGATTTCCTGGTGCTCGGCTACCCATGGCTGAACGCCATGCAGCCGAGCGGGCACTACATCACCTATTGCTCGGTCATCAAAAACATTCCCCCTGAGACCTGCAAAGTGGACGAACAGAAATACACCCCCAGCCTGCACGTTTCCTCCCAGACGCCAACTACGTTTATCTACAGCACTACCGATGATCGAACCGTCCCCATCAGCGCCAGCATCGATTTCTATAACGCCTTGCTTGCCGCAGGAGTACCGGTCGAGTTGCATATCTTCCGCCACGGAGAACACGGCAGCGGAATGGGATCAGGCAGCGCTGCGCTCGATTTATGGCCCGTCCTGCTGGAGCAATGGTTGCGGGATCAGGGTCTGCTCACTCCGGTTAAGTGAGCAAACGGCTGCAGGTTTTCTGCCTGGATTTGATGGCCTGAAAGAAGGGACGCTCGGTCCGGCGCCAACCAGCTAAAACCCCGTAATCTGCATCTACTTGAATCTACATTTGTTCTTGGAATTGCTTTCAACCCTATTAGAACAGGATGCCCACATCATGCCCGAAATGACCATATCTGAACCCCGCACCGCCCCAATGAGAGAAGGCCTCCCTCACCCCCGAGGCGCAACCTGGGACGGAAAGGGCACCAACTTCGCGGTATTCTCCGCCCACGCCACCAAAGTAGAGATCTGCATATTCGACGAAAAAGGCGAGCTGGAGCTGGAGCGGATTGAACTTCCGGAGTACACCAATCAAATCTGGCATGTCTATCTTCCAGATGTCCGTCCGGGCGCGATCTACGGCTATCGCGTGCATGGCCCCTATGAACCGGAGGCCGGACACCGCTTCAATCCCAACAAGCTGCTCCTCGATCCTTACGCGGTGGCTCATACCGGCGAGCTCAAGTGGAACCCAGCGGTATTCGGCTACAAAATGGAGTCTGGTGATGACACCACCTTCGACGAGCGAGACAGCGCACCGTTCATGCCCAAGTGCGTGGTGATTGATCCCGACTTCGATTGGCATGGTCAAAATGTACTGAGCGAGGTGCGTGTGCCATTTGACGACACGATTATTTATGAGCTGCACGTCAAAGGCTTCACCAAGCTTTTTCCTGGAATGGATGAGCAGCGGCGCGGTACCTACGCGGGTTTGGGCGAGCACGAGGTGGTCAAGTACATCAAGCAGCTGGGCGTAACCTCGGTGGAGCTGCTGCCGATCCACTCCTTCATCAACGACAGCAACCTGCTGGAAAAGGGCCTCACCAATTACTGGGGCTACAACAGTATCGGGTTCTTTGCGCCCGATAAGCGCTATGCCATGGACCGCAAGCATGCATTGCGCGAGTTCAAAGAGATGGTGGCCCGCTTTCACGATGCCGGGATTGAGGTCATTTTAGACGTGGTTTACAACCATACCGCAGAAGGAAACGAACTCGGCCCCACGCTATCGTTCAAGGGCATTGATAACGCCAGCTACTACCGTTTGCTGCCCGACAAGCCGCGCTATTACATCAACGACACCGGCACCGGAAACACCCTGAACCTTAGTCACGCGCGGGTGATCCAGATGGTCACCGATAGCCTGCGCTATTGGGCGGAGCAGACCCGGGTGGATGGCTTCCGCTTCGACCTGGGCACCATTCTTGCGCGGGAGCCCAACGGATTCGATAACCAGAGCGGATTTCTCAAGGCTTGCAGCCAAGATCCATGCCTCTCTCGCGTGAAGCTGATCGCGGAGCCCTGGGATTGCGGTCCGGGTGGCTACCAGGTGGGCGGGTTTCCTCCTGGCTGGGCAGAGTGGAATGATAAATTCCGTGATAATACGCGCAAATTCTGGACCGGCAACGCTCCGGCAGCCGCTCTGACCGACAGCCTGTGCGCTTCCGGCTCCATCTTCAATCATCAGGGGCGCAGACCCTGGGCTTCGATCAACTTCGTCACCGCTCACGATGGCTTCCCTCTGAACGATGTCTTCAGCTACAACGAGAAGCACAACGAAGCCAACGGAGAAGATAACAGGGACGGCAGCTCCAATAACAACTCCTGGAACTGCGGCGTCGAAGGGCCTACCGACGATCCCAACATCATTGCGCTACGCAAGCGGATGATACGCAATGTCCTGGCCACTTTGCTGCTGGCCCAGGGCACGCCCATGGTGCTCGCCGGCGACGAGTTCGGCCGCACCCAGCAAGGCAATAACAACGCCTATTGCCAGGATAACGAGATCAGTTGGCTCAACTGGGACTTGCGCGAGAAGGGCCAGCAGTTAGTTGCTTTTACCCGCCGGCTCATGAGTATGCGCCACAAGTACCCCATCCTGCGCCGCAACCTCTTTCTCACCGGCCAGTACAACGAGGAGTTGGGGGTCAAGGATCTGACCTGGATCAACGCCAACGGATCGGAAATGGAGCAGGAGCATTGGGGCGACACAAACATGCGCTGCTTCGGCATGCTGCTCGATGGACGCGCCCAGGTGACCGGCATCAGACAGAGAGGAAAGCAGGCGACGCTGTTGATCGTGATCAATGACCATCACGATCTGGTCGAATTTACTTTGCCTGAGTGCCCCGGGGGTGACACCTGGACGTTGTTGATCGACACCAATATCAGCGACAACAGCGAGAAGGGGTGCTTTAAAGTGGGCGATTCCTACGGCGTCACGGCGCGCTCACTGCTGTTGTTTGCCCTGGAGTCCGCTCAGCAGTAGCTTAGCCCCATCCCTGAAACTCAACCCACTTCTAAGGATGGGTAGCTTACTTGGTCACTTGCCAGGCGTCGCCATTCATCATCAGCGAGTCCTGGCCAGGCTGGCTGTGGGCCAGTGCGGCCCCGGCCGAAGAGAAGGCTGTTTGCACCTCCTGGGATTTTGCCCAGGCCGGCACGTCGGCGAAGCTGTAGTGGTAATTCACCTCCGCCGTCTTCACACCGGAACCATTGACCCCGGAATTAAAGCTGTCGATGGAATCGACCACACGATGGCCATAACAAAAGTTACCGTATCCCGGCTGGCTCGTATCCGGCGTCCAGGCGGAACGCCCTTGAGCCGAAAGATCGTAGTTGTTCACTTGCTTGGAAGCGACAATGAAAACCTTCTTCTCCCCGGTGGTGCGTGTAAGAAGGCCGGCATCCGTGAGGGCGTCATAGCCCTCTGTTTTGGCGTCGTCAGAAGTCGTGGCTTGTACCGGGAATTTCTTCGCGTCCTGCCAAATACAGGCGGGGTGAGCTTTGTAATAGTCGTTGATCGCTGATTGGAAATTCGCCTTGGAATTGTCCTGCTTGTTACAACCTGCGAAAAGAAGAGTGGCGCCGCAAAGTAGCACGGCTCTGTATTGGTTGTATCTGGTCATCAAAAAATCCTTTCTAAGCTCACGTGCAGGTTCTCAACGGGGCAGGCGATAGGATGCTTTCTCGCCCCCTTGCTGTTGCTAGGCAACACCTGGTGTGACAAGCGCACCTCAATAGGTGAGGTGAAATATGAATAAGGACACTGTGCAAGGCGGAGTGGAGAAACTGAGTGGCAAGGTGAAGGAAACTGCAGGGAATGTCACGAATAACGACAGGCTCCGGGCAGAAGGGCAAGTCGAACAAGTAAAGGGCGGAGTTCACCAGGTAGTGGGCCACGCAAAAGATGCCGCCGCTGACGCTGCCGACTACGTGAAGGGTCAGAAGTAAAACGCGTGATCTCGACAATCTCCGGGCCGCGTACGTATCCTCACAGTAAGGTGCAGGATGAACGAGGAACAGGATTGGGCTTCGATGCTGGCGATCGCCATCGGTGAAGCTCGGAGCGGCCTGGCAGAGGGTGGGCTTCCTATCGGCGCGGCAATGTTCAGCAAGCAGGGGCAGTTGCTCAGCTCCGGCCACAATAGACGCGTGCAGCAGAATGATCCCTCTGTGCACGCGGAAACAGATGCCTTTCGCCGTGCAGGTCGATTGCGGTCCTACCGCGATGTTGTGATGGTTACCACCTTGGCGCCTTGCTGGTACTGCAGCGGTCTTGTGCGTCAGTTCGGCATCCGCACTCTGGTGGTGGGCGAAAGCAGGACCTTTAGCGGCGGCCTCGACTGGCTACGCGCGGCCGGTGTCAGGGTTTTTGATCTGGACTCTGACGAGTGCGTGGGTATGATGGAAGCCTATATACGCGACCATCCAGATATTTGGCACGAAGATATTGGGGAAGATAAACCCCTCTAGTCTGCCCTTGCCACTGCACTCTAAGTCTTTGTGCGATCAAAAAGAAACCCAATGATAAGATTCTGTCACGATTACCGAACTTATCCTCGACTCAACCTGGGCACACAGGTCCTGCGGCGCCCGCAGACTTCATGGTCTTCTGCCACAGCGAGACGGCGGAGGAAGCTCCCGTGGCAAGCCAGATTGCAAAGGTGTTGGGTGACGTGTAGGCCGGTCCTGCGTTCACGCTGAAAGCCATGATGTTGGTTTGACACGGAACCGGACTGGCCATACCGTTGGTGACGATTCCATAAGAAGCGACGAAGTTGAGGTAACCCGCTGGGGACAAGATCGTGGGAGGCCAACCCATGGCCAACTCAACCCGGGGTGCCTCTGTAGCCGCGGTAAAGCCCACTGGACCAGCGGACACCACCCGGTTGTCCTGTCCGGTGACATCCCCCTGAACATTCATGGATCCAAAGGGACGTGTCTGGCCATTCGAAAGAACGAAGCCGCCGCCGCCACTGTACTTGATCAGCTTGCTGCCCTCCACCACGCTGTTCTTCGAGGTGAAAGCCGGGATAAAGCTGAAGCCCAGCGATATCCTCAAGTCAAAAGGCACCGCGCCCACAAGGATTGGGACGTGGTAAGCCGCTCTGGAGAGCGCGACACTCTTGAGGAGCTCGGCCGGCCAGGAGGTGATTTTAGCGATGGCCTCCGAGTTCATGGCGTCGGTAGCGACGGCGAACCACTTCAACTGGATCTGGCCGCTGAGCCCGGAGTTGGTAAAACTGAGGTTGGTAACCTCGCCATCTCTGATCTGCATTTTGATGGCTGAAACAAAGTTGCTGAGGTATCCAACCCCTTCGTAGGCCACCGCGCCATGGCTCCCGCCAAATTTAATCACGGCTTGAACATCGACGCGGTCCTTGCCCGGCGTGAATTTGACGTGATAGTTATAACCACCGAAGTCCACATCGAAATCAGCCACGCCCCGCCCCACCATCCTGCTGAAATCGATTCTGTAAACGCCCTCCAACCGGCCTTCCTTGATCGCATCGGTAATCTTGGCTGGTGCTGTCTTGACTGAGTAACCGTCGTCAGTCTCTTTCACATCGTCCACGGTGCATAGTGCCAGGCCGGAGAGCAGGAGCACGTCTCCAGGCTTCAGGTTGGCGATCTGGGTGGCGGTGGCGTCAAAAACGTACGTCCCATCCCGTTGGATGTTGACCAGGTGGCGCATGGTGTCGCCTCTGCTGAGCACAGTGACGCCATCCTGATAGGTTACGTTGTACACGGTCGTGCCGTTCTCCATGGGAGAAAACCGGGGAAGGTAGACCGGGCCGCGGAAATGATTGCCGTGATATCCGCCCGCCCGTACGGTTAGGTCAGGATCCTGGGGTCCAACCGGCACCGCGGTTTCGTTCGGGTTGCCCCGCTTGCTGCACGATGACAACAGCAGCAGCGCAGCAACCGATCCGGTTACCAATAGGCTCGTTCGCATCCCGGTTCCTCAAGACCAGTCGGCACAGAATCCTTCGAATGGTACAGCCTCGGAGCGGATCGGGAAAGATGCCGATTACAATCGGCTCAGCATGAAACATCGGTCGGCAGCATCCGCGCGAAGAGCTGTTTCCGCGCTCTTTGTCGGGAATGGCTTCGCCTTCGGCGTTTGGTCGGCGCACATCTCAGTATTCAAGCAGAACTATCAGCTCTCGAACGCACAGCTAACCATTCCCCTCTTCACCCTGGCGCTGGGGGCCATCCTCTCGATGGCCGTCGTCGGGCGTGTATTCCATCGCTTCGATAGCTCCGCTCTCGCATGGAAAGGGCAAATCTGTTATGCCGTGGCGTTGTCCTTATTGCCCTGGACAAAGTCTTTGACGTGGCTGGCAACGGGCACCTTCGGCTTCGGTCTCTTGCGGGGCATGGTGGATGTATCGACGAATACGCAGGCGATCATCACCGAACGCGCCTACGGCTCCGCGGTCATGAGTTCCCTGCAAGGTTTCTGGAGCCTGGGTGGGGTCATTGGCGCGGTCTTCTCGAGCGTGCTTCTGCGCCAGCATGCAACCGCGCGGCAAGATCTGGCCGCTGCTGCCGTCGCCATGATCGTAACTGTTCTGGTGAGCAGGCCCCATCTGCTTGCCGAGGATAAGCCTGTAGACCCTCCCGCCGGATGGTCGCTGATCCCACGGACCTTGTGGACACTGGCCGCAGTGGCTTTTCTTTCTCTCTTCATCGAAGGCGCGATTGGCGATTGGGGCACAGTCTATCTGCGTTCCACGCTTCACGTCTCAGCGGCGACCGCCGCCACCGGCTTTGCAGTTTTTTCACTGTCGATGATGACCGGCTGTTTTGTCGGAGATTATCTCAACATGAAACTTGGGGCGACAAACTTGCTGCGGGCTTCGGGCCTTCTGGTCGCGGCCGGCTTCGGGTTCGCACTTCTGGGAACAACCTATACCGGAGCCATGATTGGTTTCCTGGTCGCAGGTTTTGGCACCTCCAACATGATTGCCCTGATCTTTGGTGCGGCGGCGCGGAGAAGTCCGGGAGGCGTAGGAGCAGCCATCGCCGCCGCTGCCAGCATCGGTTATCTCGGGTTCCTGGTGGGACCACCGGTGGTTGGATCTGTGTCGGGAGTGCTTGGCTTGCGGGTAGCCCTGGCGCTGGTTGTGGTTGCTGGAGTGGTTATTTCCGCTTCTGCGCACACAGTGATGGGCGAAGCCGCGTAGTTGCAGTTCCGGAAGAACTCTGGCTATGTCCCAAAGCAGCCATGTACGGGTGCCCCATGTTCGCACCAGCGTACGTGGGCCGATTTAGATGGGCGAAGCCCCACCATAGCTTCTGCTACTAAGGCCAACAATTTTATTGAGGAACAAGGAAAACATTCGAAACATTTCATTTTCGGCCCACGTACGCTGGTGCGAACATGGGGCACCCGTACATGGCTGCTCTGGGACATAGCCAGAGTTCTTCCGGAACCTGTTTGGTCGGGCACACACAAAGGTAAAAGCGCTTAGTGCGCCACCGCAAGTGGTTCCGCCGCCATCCTGGCTCCTACACTTCTAATCGCTTTTACTTTTTGACCATAGAGAGGGCGATGGGGTATCGTTGGGCTTCTATGGAAAGTCTGGCGATTTTGGGGGGCGCCGCTGTGCGAACCACCCCTTTTACCCCCTGGCCACTGTTCTCGGATAAAGAAGAGACGCGCATACTGGACGTGCTGCGCAGCCGAGCCTGGGGAGGGCAACCCTTTCCGGGTAAATACTCCGTTCAGTTCGCCGCCGGTTTTTCCAAGCTGCACGACACCGCCTACGGCCAGTGCGTCAACACCGGCACCGTCGCCATTCAGGCCGCCCTCAAGGCCATCGATATCCGCCCCGGCGATGAGGTGCTGGTCCCCGCCTACACATGGGAGGGGACGGTGGGTCCAGTGCTGCTGGTCAACGCGGTGCCGGTATTTGTCGATGTGGATCCGGAAACCTACTGCATGGATGCCGCGGCCGCCGAAGCAGCCATCACTCCGAAAACCCGCGCTATCCTTCCGGTCCACCTGGGCATGCGTTTCGCCGACATGGATGCGTTGCCCGAGATCGCTCGCAAACATTCGCTAAAGATCGTCGAAGACTGTGCCCACGCGCACGGCGGCAAGTGGCGCGGCAAGGGCGCCGGCTCAATGGGCGACCTGGGAGCCTTCAGCTTTCAATCGAGCAAGCTCATCACCTCCGGGGAAGGTGGCATTGTGCTGACCAATAACCTGGAATACCACGAGCGCGTGCAAACTTACATCAATGCCGGCCGCGCCAGCGTGACCGATAAGTTTCACCATCGCACCATTGGCTTCAACTACCGGCTGGGCGAGTTTCAGGCAGCGCTGCTGAGCGCGCAGCTGGAGAGCCTTCCGGAACAGGCCGTGATCCGCATGGCAAACATGGCCTACTTTGAGCAACAATTGGCGAAGACGCCGGGTATCGGCTTCTTAAAGGCTGAACCCCGCATTACGACCCTGGCTCCCTACGGCTTTGTACTGAAATACTTCTCCGAACAAGTGAACGATATCCCACGCGCCGCATTCGTGGCAGCTCTGCAACTGGAGGGCATACCCTGCGATGGCTTGTTCTATGAGCCGGTGTATCGCAGCTCACTGTTCCCGCTCGATCCGGCCGATTTCCCTGCCCTGAGCTGGGGCCGGCCGCAACCGCTCGATCTGAAGACCATGTGCACGTGTCCGGAGTCGGAAAAGGCAGCCTACCGTGAAGCGATCTGGTTTCCGCACCAGATCTTCCTCGGCCCGCGCAGCCACATCGACGCCATCGTGGAGGCGATGCACAAGGTCCTTAAGAATATCGAGAGACTGCGCGACCTGGATCACAAGGCAATCCGCAACCAGCGGCTTTCCCGCGCAGACCGCGAGAGCTAACGCTTTGCCGCCGGTAGGTTTTGCCGTCGTTGGCCTGGGTAACCTTGCGCAGTCGGCGATCCTGCCTGCCTTCCGTGGCATGCAGCGATCCAGGCTGGTTGCCCTGGTGAGCCGTGATGGCGAGAAGGCCCGCCGGCTGGCCTTACAGCATGACGTAGCCTGGGCCTACGATAACCTCGAGGAGTGCCTGGCGAATCCGCAGGTGGAGGCGGTGTACATCGCCACTCCTCCGGCCAATCACCTGCGGGAAGTGGAAACCGTTGCTTCGGCCAAACGCCATGTGTTGTGCGAGAAGCCGTTGGCGATGACCGCGCCCGAAGCGGCAGAAATGGTCGCGATCTGTGCCCGGCAGTCTGTTCTCCTGATGACCGCCTACCGCAAGTGCTTCGAGCCTTCGACCGTCTTTATTCGCAACCTGATCCTCTCCGGCCGCATGGGCCCACTCAAGCTACTGCACGCCTCTTTCAGTGAGCGTCACGCAAACCCTCAGACCAACCCTCCGTGGATCCTCGACCGGCGGCTGGCCGGCGGCGGACCGCTTATGGATCTGGGCATTTATTGCGTCCAGGCCGCACGTTGGCTGGCCGGAGAAGTTCCCTTTCGCGTCTCGGCTTTCCAGTGGACCCATGACCGGTCGCTCTTTCGCGACATTGAAGAAGGCATTGCCTTCACCATGTGCTTCCCTAGCGGACTGGTGGCCCAGGCGAGCACCTGCTACAGCGCCGCCCTAAACTCCATGCTTTACCTGGAGGGAACCCTCGGCTCGGTCTCGCTCACCCCGGCATTCCCTTACGAACACGAGCGGGTGCTGAACGCGCGCTTCGGAAATGAGCAGCTGCACAAAGTTTTTCCCGTGATCGACGAATTCCGGCCGCAAATCGATGCGTTCTCACAGGCCATTCGGGGCGGACCTCTTCCGCCCTCTTGCGGGGCGGATGGTTATGTTGACATGGCGATCATTGATGCTCTCTACCGTTCAGCCCGGACCGGCGTTCCCCAGGCGGTCGAACTCATTCCTTCGTCTTAAGCAGATGGGCGTTATCGTGAAGGAACTTTTCGATGTCGTCCTTCATCCCCAGCACTTTGTTCCACTGCTCTTTGTAGAGCGTTACCGGGAAGCGGCCGACGCCGTAAAGCGACACTGCACCTTTTTCACTCACCTTTAAACTCAGCCCACGCACACTTTTGTTTTTGAGCTGATCGTTTTCAGCACGCAGTTTCTCAAGCTCCGCTTTCAAATCCTCTTCGGACATGGTGCACCCTCCTAAACAGGTACAAGTCTGATCAGTCTAGAGCATTTTCACTTCACCGATGCACTGGTAAGAGTAGCGAAGAGTGGCTTTCTTTGGGAAAGGCCAGGATGGGATCGGCTACCTCGTATAGACCAGGAGCAAAATGCCAGCCTGAAAAATTTCTGCCTGCCAAAAAGGCATTTACCATGCCCTAATGCCTCGTTGTGAAACCCTTATCCGCAATGTGCGCGTGATCGACGGCACCGGCGCCGAACCTCAAACCGCTGATGTGGCTATCGATGGCGGTGTCGTCTGTGCGGTCGGGGAGCTTTCTCAGTACACCGCCCGGCAGGTCACGGAGGGAGCCGGGCGAGTGCTCTCTCCCGGCTTTATCGATGTCCACACCCATGACGATACCAACGTCATCAGCGATCCACAGATGCTGGCCAAGCTGTCGCAGGGAGTCACCACCGTGATCGTCGGCAACTGCGGCATCAGCGCGGCGCCGGTGCGGTTGGCAGGCCCACCTCCCGATCCCATGAATCTGTTGGGCGAAGCCGGCGCTTTCCGTTATCCCACCTTCGCATCGTATGTCGCGGCAGTCGACGCAGCGAAGCCCTCGGTCAATGTGGCCGCCCTGGCCGGCCATACCGCCCTGCGCAACAACCATATGGACGCCCTGGACCGGCCCGCCACCGCGGCCGAGATCCAGGCCATGCGAGCCCAGTTGGTCGAGGCTCTGGAACACGGCGCGTTAGGGCTGAGTACGGGCCTCGCCTATTCGTCGGCCCGCGCAGCCCCGGCGGAAGAAATTTTGTCTCTGGCCGAACCGCTCGCCGCTGCCGGCGCGGTTTACGCCACGCACATGCGCACCGAGGGCGACGAGATCCTTGCGGCCATGAGCGAAGCGTTTGATACCGGCCGCCAATGCCGGGTGCCGGTCGTCATCTCCCATCTGAAGTGCGCAGGCATCGCAAATTGGGGCAGAAGCGGAGAGATTCTTCACGCATTGGAGACAGCGCGGGCCGAACAGCAGGTGCAGTGCGACTGCTATCCATATGCGGCCTCCTCCAGCACCCTCGACCTTCGCCAGGTCGATGACCGCGTCCGCATCGTCATCACCTGGTCGAAACCTCATCCCGAAATGGCCGGCCAAACCCTGGAGCAGATTGCCCTTGCCTGGAACGTGGAACAGAAGGAAGCGGCGGCGCGTCTGCAACCTGCCGGGGCCATCTACCACTGCATGTCTGAGGAGGATGTGCGTCGCATTCTGCGACATCCCGCAACTATGATCGGCTCCGATGGGCTGCCCAACGACCCGCGGCCGCACCCCCGGCTGTGGGGGACGTTCCCCCGCGTGCTCGGGCATTACTGCCGGGATGAAGGCATCTTTCCCCTGGCGGAAGCCGTGCATAAGATGACCGGGATGCCCGCGCAGCGCTTCGGACTGGCCGGACGGGGACGAATCAGCGAAGGCTCTCACGCCGACCTGGTGCTCTTCGACCCGGAGACAATCAAGGATACGGCCACCTTCACCAACCCAATCCGCGCCGCCGAAGGAATTGCCGCCGTATGGGTCAATGGGGTGCTGTCGTATAAAGACGGCGATGCCACCGGGGAAAGAGGTGGACGCTTTGTGCCCCGCCCCTCCTTGAGTCAATCTTGACCCCTGTGCCGATGCTCGACGGTCACGGCGTCTTCCTCCTGATCGCCGCTGCCAGCGCAGTGATAGGCCTGATTTTGCTCATTGCGGTGGGCAAGCTGAACCCGTTTCTCTCGCTAATGGTGGTTTCGCTCGCGCTGGCGGCTGCGACCGGAATGCCGCTGGGAAGCATCGTTTCCTCCTTCGAGACCGGGACGGGCAATACCCTCGGACACATCGCGATCGTGGTTGGCCTGGGCACCATGCTGGGCAAGATGATGGCGGAATCCGGAGCCTCCGAGCGTATTGCGCAGACTTTGATTCGGCTTTTCGGCGAGAAGCACATCGCCTGGTCCATGATGTGCGCGGGGTTGATCGTGGGCTTGCCTGTCTTCTTCGAGGTAGGCTTCGTTCTGCTCATACCGATTGCCTTTACCGTTGCCCGCCGCACCCGTACTTCGCTGATCATGGTCGGCCTGCCCATGGTGGCCGGCCTTTCCGTGGTCCACGGGCTGGTGCCACCGCATCCGGCGGCTATGCTGGCGGTTACCATCTTCCATGCCGACGTGGGACGGACGATCTTATACGCCCTGCTGGTCGGCATTCCCAGCGCGGTGGTGGCGGGCCCAATTTATGCTCGATTCATCGCTCCCCGCATCGTGCTCGACCCGCACAACCCCATGGCGGAAGAGTTTGCCGAGCACGAGGTGGATCGCGCCTTGCCCGGTTTTGCCATCTCCGTGGCCACCGTTCTGCTGCCGGTTTTGCTCATGCTGCTTGGCAGCTGGGCCGGCATACTGACAGCGAAAGGCAGCGTGGCCAACCGCGTCCTGTTGTTGCTAGGGAGCGCCGATATCGCCTTGCTGGTGGCGGTCCTGGTGAGCTTTGTCACCCTGGGCGCAATGCGCGGCTTCAACCGAGCGACGATTTTGAAGTTTTGCAACGAGTGCTTTGGCGCCCACGGCCGGCATCACGCTGGTGATCGGCGCGGGCGGCGGGTTTGGGCGCATCCTGCAGGATAGCGGCGTATCGCAGGCGATCGTAGGGGTCGCGCTGCACGCCCACGTATCGGTCCTGCTGCTGGGATGGCTGGTCGCCGCGCTCATCCGTCTGGCTACCGGATCCGCCACCGTTTCTTTAGCGACGGCCGCAGGCATCCTCGCTCCCATCCTCGCGCATAGCCCAGGCGTGCGGCCGGAGCTGCTGGCCATTGCCACGGGCGCCGGATCGGTCGTCTTCTCCCATGTCAACGATGGCGGCTTTTGGCTGGTGAAGGAGTACTTCCACATGAGCGTTGCCGACACCATGAAAACCTGGTCTATCAGCGAAACCTTGATCTCCATCATCGCCCTGCTCTTGGTATTGGGGTTGTCTGTGGTGCTCTGATCTGTCACTTTGTCGGTGGCATATCAGGTCATATCCGCCGTCGAGGATCACGCAGACCGTGACGCATCCCAGCCACCGTAAAATTGACACTGTCGGGACCTTGATTTATGGTCACGGAGAGTTCTAACTGGTGAGCTACTTTCCCATCCCGGCACTTTTCCTCGCCGCAAAAGCCGCTCCGGCTTGTTGTTGACCCACTTCTTTCGCCGCTCAAGATCCCAAAAAGCCATAAAGTATCAGCGCGACCAAGCAGGTGCGATCGATGATGACCGGACGACAGTTTGTGCACAAGACGGCCCTATTCGCGGCCGCCAGCCGCTTAGGTGGTCCCCTGGCGGACAGGCCCCGCATCGAGTTGGGGGCGCAAACCAATGCGTGGGCCATCGATCCTGCTCGCTTCGATACTTTCCTTTTCAGTGGTGTGCCCGCTGCAAGACTTGAAACAAAAAATCGCTGGCCTGAATGCCCCCGGCCATGCTTACCGGGGCGGGCCTGACGTTCCTGCATTTTTTGGGCAAGCACCACGATCGCATCATCGTGCTGCTCCTGCGCGACTACCGCAACGGCAAGCAGGTTCCCCTGGGAGAAGGCTCCTTCCCCTCGCCGAAGTGGCCGCGGCGTTGAAGCATCTACACTGGAAGGGCTGGGTCCTCAACGAGGAAGAGCGTGTCCGCTAAAAGCCGGGCTCGAGGCGTCGCTGCCCGTGCAAATGGCGCTGCGTTCTTACTGGTCGCACAAGACGGTCGCGGCGGCGCAACTGGTGTAGGACAGGAGAAGTTGTTATGGAGATGTTCTGGTTTATTCCCACCACTGGAGACGGCCGCTATCTCGGGTCCAGCCATGGTTCCCGTCTCACCGACTATGCTTACCTGCGACAGATTGCGCAGGCGGTCGATGAGCTCGGCTATGGCGCCGTGCTGCTGCCCACGGGAAACTCCTGCGAAGATGCCTGGGTAGTCGCATCCACGCTGATGCCGAGCACCAAACGGCTCAAGTTTCTGGTTGCCGTGCGGCCCGGCGTGATGTCACCGACGCTCGCAGCGCGCATGACCGCGACTTTCGATCGCCTCTCCCAGGGCAGAGTCCTGATCAACGTTGTAACCGGGGGCGATCCGCACGAGGCTGCCGCCGACGGCGTTTTTCTCTCCCATGATGAGCGCTATGAAGTGACGGGCGAATTCCTGACCATATGGCGCAGCATCCTGGCAGGAGATACCCGCTCCTTTCAAGGAAAGCATCTGCGGGTAGAAAATGCGCGCGTGTACTACCCTGCCACGCAACACCCTCATCCTCCGCTGTATCTCGGCGGCTCTTCGGATGCAGCGATGCAAATAGCCGCCGATCACGTGAATGTCTACCTCACCTGGGGCGAGCCACCCGCGCTGGTGGCAGAAAAGATAGCGCGCATGCGTAAGCTCGCAGAGAGTGCAGGCAGAAAAATGCGCTTTGGCATTCGCCTTCACATCATCGTGCGGGAGACCAACGAGGAGGCCTGGCAGGCGGCCAACGATCTGATCCGCTACATCGACCGCGATGTTGTACAAAAGGCCCGGCAAGGATTGTCAAAGTTCGATTCGGAAGGGCAGAAGCGCATGGCCTCGTTAGTGCACCGCAATCTCGATAACCTGGAAATAAGCCCGAATCTCTGGGCGGGCATCGGGCTGGTGCGCAGCGGTGCGGGAACTGCATTGGTCGGTGACCCCTCGACAGTTGCGCAACGCATGCTGGAGTACGCCGACCTCGGCATCGATACGTTCATCCTTTCCGGATACCCTCATCTCGAAGAAGCGTATCGGGTCGCCGAGCTGTTGTTCCCTCTTTTGCCTCTCACTCCGACGGAGGCGAAAAACGGACGAGTCCCTGCAGCAGAGAATTTCGTGGGCAATGAATTCCGCCCCATCAAGTAGGGCCGTGAAGCGTCGATGGCTGGTGCTTTGGCTGCTGTTCCTGATCACCGTCATCAACTTCATCGATCGACAGACCGTCTCTGTTCTGGCGCCGCTGATTCGCGCATCGCTGCATTTGTCCAATGCGCAGTACGGAAGAATCGTCGCTGCCTTTCAGTTCGGCATGATGACGGGCGAGTTCCCCATGGGTTGGCTCATGGACCGATGGGGCGTGCGTTTTGGTTTGCTCGGCGCGGTCCTGTGGTGGTCCGCGGCGACCGGCACCCAAACACTGACCAGGTCCGGACTACAGCTCGGCATAACACGCTTCTGGATGGGCACCGGGGAATGCGGTAACTACTCCGGTGGCCTGAAGGCAATCTTCGGCGCATTTGCTCCGGGCGAGCGGACGCTGGCCATCGGCATCTTCAACAGCGGAAGCATGATTGGCTCAACCGTGGCGCCTCCGCTCATCGTGTTTCTGGCGCAGCGCTACGGCTTTCGGGCTGCATTTCTCGTTCCTGCGCTGTTGGGCGTACTGTGGGCGCCGTTCTGGTTTCTGCTCTACCGCGATCCGCCTGATAGACAACGAAATGCGATAAGCGCCGTCTCGTTAAAGACGCTGCTGAACCAATCCTCAGCCTGGGCAGTAATGTTGTGCCGCTTCTTCATCGGCCCGGTGATGCAGTTCTACTGGTATTGGATCCCCAGCTATCTTTATGGCGTTCGCCATTTGTCACTTACCCAGATTGGCATTGTGGGATGGGTCCCCTTTTTTCTCGGAGATACAGGAGGTGTCGCGGGGGGCTGGGTTGCCGGCTGGCTGCACCAGCGCGGCGTCAGGGTTCTCAACGTTCGGCGCATCACCATGTACAGCAGCAGCCTGCTATGCCTCGCCAGTCTGGCTGTTCCCTATGTTGCCAGTGTGCCCGCCGCGTTTCTGCTGATTGGCATCGCCGTGATGGCCGATAACTTCCTTTCCGCAAATATGTTTGGAGCAGTCACCGATCTCTTTCCCGAACAAACCGTTGGACGCGCTACAGGCCTGACGGGCGTCGCCGGAGGATTGAGTGGATTACTCTTCCCTTTGTTGACAGGAATCATCGTGGACCATCACTCCTACGCGCCCGTCTTCCTTATGGTCGCTTTCATGCCATTGATCGGCACCATTCTGCTGTTCAGCGTAGGGAAAAAATACCGCACCCTCTAAATGCCACGGAGATTTCATTAGACGCTGGCGTTGCGCCACGGTAGGGCTGGTGCTATCTTCCTTTGAAGATGGTTCCCGCCTCCTTCCATCTCGCTTGTTGTTGTTGCTGATCCTCAGTCCCCCTAGCTCCGCCAATCCAAGAGCATTCGACTCATCCCTCGATGGGATGGAGCACGCCCGTTTTTCCGGCGACGGATCACGCTGACAACTTAGAGAGAGAGAACAGTATGACTTACACTTTTCGCAAGTTATTTGTGGCTGGCCTGATGCTTGGTATCGCTGGACGATTATCAGCGCAGGCGATTGGCAGCATCCGCGGCACCGTAGTGGATTCAAGCCAGGCAGTCATCAGCGGGACTTCAGTAGTCGCAGTCAATTCCGCCACCGGTGTCAGCCGCAACGAGGTGACGAACCAGGAGGGCATCTTTGTATTTCCAGATCTGCCCATCGGCGCTTACCAGCTGCAGATCAGCAGAGCCGGATTCCAAACGCAGAAGCGGGACGGAATCGTACTGCTGACCGGGCAGACACTCGACCTACAGATTTCGCTTGCCGTAGGATCGGAGACACAGTCGGTCGAAGTCACAAGCGCCGCACCACTGATCCAGACCGCTTCCTCCAGCATTCAAACCTCTGTAGATCAGAAACAAATGCAGGACCTGCCTCTGAACGGCCGCAACCCGCTTCAACGGTTGAGCGGCAGCTTGGGAGCAAGATGGCCTTCTCCCTGGCCTATGTCGGCAATCGCAGCGAACACATCATGGGCTCACGGCAGTTCAATCCTGCAGTCTTTGCCCCCGGGGCGTCAGTCTGCAGACCGGCTTTCCATTCACGGTGTTGAGCGGCACCGACCGCTCGCTATCGGGGATCGGCAATGACTACGCGGATCAAGTGGGTAATCCAGCCCGTCCTGCCGGGGTGAGCAAGATCAAGGAATATTTCAATACCGCAGCCTTTGTTCCAGCCACAATTGGAACCTTTGGCAACATAGGGCGGAATAGTCTTTGCGGTCCGGGCTACGCGGATGTGGATACGTCGATTTTCAAAAATATGTTTACCGGCGAGCGGATAAGCGCACAGTTCCAGGCCGAAGCTTTCAATACCTTCAACCGGGTGAATTTCGGTAATCCCGCAAACTCCAACACCGCGCCCGTTGCCACCATATCCTCAGGAACCTATGGACAAATCACCAGCGCCAACTCCCCGCGGGTATTTCAATTTGGCTTGAAACTATTGTTTTAGAGGGACGGGGCGGGCTGCATTCGGGGCTGCGGCAGCCGGCACCGTGCTTCCGGGCCCTCCGACCGGCTCGAGCATGGGCAGACGCTGCTCCACCGGAGGCAAGGGGGGAAACGGAGCGTGCGGCTCGACCTGGTACCAATAGGCCACCGAATAGTAGTTATCCGAACGATGATTCGCATTGCCGTGTTCGATGGTCGCCTTGAACGATGACTTGAAGACAATCGGCGCATCAAGATGAAAGCGGTACACGCTCGTTCTGGACCCGGCGCTTTCCTTACCCACGATCGGCGCGCCGTACAACTGATAAGAGAAGGGATGGCCTTTGAAACCCCAGGCGCCGAGGAAGTAATCCTCCGCGCCGGTGCCGGCAATCGACGGCCTCCTGGCGCCGTCAATGAAAAACATGTCGTCGCCCTCGCCCCACCACTGATCCTGGTTTTGCAAGATAGACATGGTAACACCGGCATATTGACCACTGCCCCGGGCATCCAGCCATACGTAGTTATCCTGGCCAGTAAGGTTGGCCTTCTTATTCACCAGCGGCTGCATGTTCGACGTCCACTTATTGGTCCAACCGCGGTTGGGCTGCGCCTGGCGATACTGCGCATGGAAATAGAGCGTGCCCGGTGCAAGAGTGGTTTCGTCAGTGCGGTAATCGATGTTGTAATACAGCGCCTTGATGAGTTGCTTACCTTCATTGGTAACCGTAATCCGCGCATGGCGCTGAAAAGGCATGGGGAAAAAGCAATTCAAATCTTTTACGCTGCCCACTGACAGCATTTCAGACTGCCAGGGGTGGTAATAGCCGAGACCAAGCCCGAAGAAATCGCCGATGGGCGCCTCGACACTCGGGGTCTCCTCGCCATCCCAATAAATGCGCAGCACGATGCGTTTGAGGTGATAGGGCTCCGAACTCGCAATGGTGAACCACAGGTGCGAGATGAGACCAGGGCCGTCCGCGTCCAGCACCGTCAGAGTTTCCCCAGGGCCGACCTTGCGGCGGTCGGCATTGGCTCCGGTGGGGTCCGCGCTAGAAGCCCGATGCGAAGTGTAGGTTTGCTGGCGGGTGAGATTCGGTTGCCAGGCGGCACTTTGACCCAGCGCCATGAGCGATACGCTCGCAGCCAGGCAAACGAGCAAAATGCGTCGGCTCACAGGCAACTTCCTCAGTTCCGCACAGCGGTTTCACAACGATTATTGCACTGAGTCTAAAGCATTTCACTTCACAGACACCACCGCCACGCTGTCCGGCCCTAACTTGACGCTCGCGCCGCTCACGACTATGGAGTCATCCGAGGCCAGTAGCAGCCGGGCACCGCTGCCTACCTCCACATCCACTGGCGTTTGCCCCAGGTTGCAGGCGACGCGAAGAATTCCGCGTTCCAGCACCAGCCACTGCGCCTCTTCGTCGAAGCGCACCTGAACGGCGTTGAGGTTTCCATCGGACAGCTCGCTCCGGCTGCGACGCAAATTGATCAGGTCCTTGTGCCACTGCAACAGCGAGGCGTGCGGCGGCTCAGCCAATTCAGCCCAATTCAACCTGGACTGGTTAAAGGTGTGCTCGTCCTGAGGATCGGGAATCTGATCCGGGCTCCAGCCGAAAGCCTCGAATTCCTTCTTACGTCCCTCGGAAATCATCCGCCCAAGTTCGGGATCGTCGTAGTCGGTGAAGTACAGGAAAGGAGCGGAAGCACCAAACTCTTCCCCTTGAAACAGCATTGGCACGAAAGGCGCGGTGAGCACCAGCGCGGCAGCTATCTTGGCGCGGCCTACGCCGGCTTCATGGCTGACGCGTTCGCCCTGGGCACGGTTGCCGACCTGATCGTGGTTTTGCACAAACCCGATGAAGCGATGCCCCGACAAGCCGACCACCTGGCGGCCGTGATTTCGCTGCCGATATTCGGAATAGTTGCCGTCGTAGACAAACACACAATGCAGCGACTTGGCTAATTGCGCGAGTGAACCGAAATCCGCGTAGTACCCCGCTCGCTCACCCGAGATGACAGAAAACAGGGCATGATGGAAATCGTCACTCCACTGGGCATCGAGACCGTATCCCCCGGCCTCTTCTGCCTTAACTATCCTCGGATCGTTCAAATCGCTCTCGGCAATCAGGTAGAAGTGCTTTCCCATCGCTGCTTCCAGCCTTCTTACTTCACCCGTGAGCTGCTCCAGAAAATGAATGGCAGAGCGGTCATTGAAGGCATGCACCGCGTCCAGGCGCAATCCGTCCATGTGGTAGTCGCGGAGCCACATCAGGGCATTGTCGATTAAATACCGGCGAACTTCCGTCGCGCCGGCTTCCTCGAAATTGACCGCGCCGCCCCAGGGCGTGGAGTGGCTGGCGGTGAAATAGGGCCCAAACTTCTCCAGGTAGTTGCCCACCGGACCGAGGTGGTTATAGACCACGTCCAGCACTACGGCCAGACCTTTACCGTGACAAGCATCCACGAAATGTTTGAGGTCGCCGGGCTCGCCGTAGCCGTTGTATGGCGCGTACAAATCCACACCGTCATAGCCCCATCCCCGCTTGCCGGGAAAATTCGCAATCGGCATCAGTTCAACGTGGGTTACGCCCATGTCTTTCAAGTAATCCAGGTGGGACTCCGCCGCCCTCAGCGTTCCCTCCGGGGTAAAAGTGCCGAGGTGCAGCTCGTAAATGAGTGCGCTGGAGAGAGGCGGCGCCTGCCAGCCGCTGTCGCTCCAGGCGAACGCGCCGTGATCGACCACCCGCGACTCACCATGCACACTGTTGGGTTGCCACTGGCTGCGCGGGTCGGGGAGCGGCGGCTCCAGACCATCGATCACGAAGCCATAGTCCGTGCCGGGCCCGGCCTGTTCCACCTCTGCTGCCCACCAACCCCTTTGTTTCTGTGCCAGGGGAAACTTCTTGTTTCCGATTTTGACTTCCAGGGTGCGGGCGCGCGGAGCCCAGACCTCGAATACGTGCATGCCATTCCTCCTGGCGTTTGCAACAATGAGTAAGAGTTAAAGATGCGATATTCCGGTTGGATGCGGGCTGGCTGCCTACTTCGCCGAAGGCTGGCTGCCGACGCTGGGGCTGGCCAGGTCAACGGCGGCATTCACCAGCGAAATATGTGAAAAGGCTTGAGGGAAGTTTCCCACCAGGCGCTTGGCCCCGGTGTCGTACTCCTCGGTGAGCAAACCAACATCATTGGCCAAAGACAGTACCCGCTCGAAAAGCTTTTTAGCATCGGCGTCACGCCCTTGCAGCTTGAGGGCGCTCACCATCCAGAAACTACAGGCGAGAAAGACTCCTTCGCCAGGAGGCAGGCCATCCGACACTTTTTCTGTGTTGTACCGTAGCACGAATCCGCCGGACATCAAGTTGTTCTCAATCGCTTTGAGCGTGCCCCGCACGCGCGGATCGTCGGCCGGAAGAAACCCGGTCATCGGCATAAGCAGCAAAGATGCATCCAGATGTTCGGAGCCGTAGCTTTGTACAAAGCTGCCCAGCTTATCGTTGTATGCGTGGCTGCAGATCTCGTCGTGAATCTTTGTCCGCACCTTTTGCCACCTTTCCACCGGGGCGCCGGCATGCAACAACCCAGCCGCCTTGATGGCCCCGTCGAACGCAACCCAGGCCATCATCTTGGAATAGGTAAAGTTCTGCCGTCCCCCGCGCGTTTCCCAGATGCCCTCGTCCGGCTCCTGCCAGATGGTTTCGAGATGCTTCATCATGGCGCGCAGCATGGCAAACGACTGCGCTCCCTCCTTCCCCAGTCTGCTCAGCGCGTGATGGAAGGCATACATCACCTCTCCATAAATGTCGAGTTGCAATTGTTCTGACGCGGCATTGCCGATGCGGACGGGTTTCGAATCTTCGTATCCGGAAAGCCAGGTTAATTCGCGTTCCGGGAGGTAGCGTTGACCGGCGATGCCATACATGATCTGAACCTGATCAGGACTGCCGGCAATCGCGCGCAGCAGCCACTGCTGCCAGGCTCTTGCTTCCTGGTAGTAGCCGCCAGACATGAATGCCTGCAGGGTGAAGGTCGCGTCGCGCAGCCAGCAGTAGCGATAGTCCCAGTTCCTGGGGCCGCCCAACTGTTCCGGCAGCGAGGTGGTCACCGCGGCGACGATCCCTCCCGTCGGCCGATAGGTGAGAGCTTTCAGAGTGATCAGCGAGCGCTCCACCGCATCCCGGTAGGGCCCCTGGTAGTTGCTTTCCGCGGCCCATTTCTCCCAGAAGTTTTGCGTCTCCTGGAGCGCCTTGCTCACATCGATGGCCCGCGGCACATGCAGGTGCGAAGGTCCATAGGTCATCACGAAATCGACGCTCTCCCCCGGGTTCACGGTGAATTCGCTGACCGTGGTGAGACCCTCGCCGGTCAGCGGCGCCGCGGTGCGAAGCACCACCAGATCGGGCCCGGCGATGGCCTGGATCGCCCCGTCTCTGCGCGTAACCCACGGGACACTGGCCCCGTAATTGAAGCGCAAGGCCAACTCCATTTTCATGGGCGCGCTTCCGCGAATTCCCTTCACTATGCGTACGATGTCGGAGTTGGTGCCGCGAATGGGCATGAAGTCGATCAGCACTACCGCGAAATCGGCAGTTTCGAAAGTAGTCTCCAGGATGAGGGTGTGGTCGCGATACTTGCGCGTCGTTTTCTCCGCCTCGACGGCAGGCGCCAGCAACCAGCGGCCATTCTCTTTCGTCCCTAACAGGTGCGCAAAACACGCGTCGGAAGAGAAGTCGGGCCAGCAAAGCCAATCGATCGAGCCATCCAGGCCGACGAGGGCGGCGGTCTCACAGTCCCCGATAACGGCGTAGCTCTCAATCGGAGCGTGTGTCTTCTTTTTGGTGTCTATCATTTCTCTTGCAATCCTCAGGAGCCCACCAAGCTAACGATAATAGCCCCCTTCCTCTCCGCCCTTCACCTGGCCATACTCCAATAGGGTAACCAGCAGCACGCCGCCGCAGATATTGCCCATCGTGGCCGGAGCAAGCCAGGCTAGATAGCGGGACAAGGCGAGCTGATGATCGAGAATCGCCGCTAGAATCTCGCCACTAGTGGCAATGCAATGAGCAAAGCCTCCGAGCCCTACAACAAACGTCAACAGCCAGATCAGCATAACGGAGCCAGTGATGGAGTGACTGCCACTTACCAGCCACGCAACCAGTGCGATGATCCAGCCGCCAATGACACCGCTCCAGAATACGTGGCTCGGCGTTACCCCGGCAGCCTCCACCCCGATGTGGGTCATCGCAGTCACAAACTCCGGGCGAAGTGCGCCGGTTCGAACGGCAAGCAGCGCGAACAAGAAGGCTCCCAGCACATTGCTGGGAAGAACAATAGCCCATAAGCGCAGCGTTCTCCAGCCATGTCGCCTTTCGGCGAGCATCAGCGCCACCGGATAGAGCGTGTTTTCCGTGAACAGTTGAGCCCGGCCGAGGATGACGGCGATAAATCCGATGGGATACAAAAGGTCGGCGATGAACCTGGCAGCAGGGCTTTGCCCCAGTTGGGCGATCACAATGGACGTGCTCAGGGCGGTCAGCCCCATGGTGATTCCACCAGCCAGTCCGGAGATGGCGAGACCGACAGCTGAGCGATCAGCTCATGGCGGGCGTTGCGCGAAACCTGCTCGTAGATCTCGTCCGCAGTTGGCCGGTCCAGATCAGTCTGGACCTGCGATGCACCGGTTCCGGGCTGCGGTTCAGGGCGAGGACTCTTTCTTAACTTGCGCAGGGGCACAGAGGGCTAGGATGCCGGCCGGCCGGCTGGCGCCGCAGGACGAGACCCGGACCGAGGAGCGGCTTTTCCGTGTGGTGAAAGGTTCCGGGCTCGATGGTACATTCATTTCTGTCTGATAAGGAGGGCCCTTGCTCCCCAAGAAATCCTGTGTGACCGTACTGCTGTGCGCCATGGTGGCGTCGTTTCTTTCTCTTCCCGCCGCGGAGGCGGCCGCAGCCGATTCTACTTCCGCCGCGACCGTTTTGAAGGCGCCGGATATGGCTAACCTCATGCCGGCGACGGTTTTCTTCCGCGGCCAGGTGGCGAGCGTGCAGGCACGCAATTCCGGCGGAGTGAAGCTGGCTGACGGCATGTTGGTGCTATGCGCGCTGGTCGACACTTCCGGCTACTCAACCGCGGTGCAGCAGAAATATCAGGGTTATTTCATCACCGAGATAACTTTGGACATCAACGGGCAGATGCTCAAGCCGGGAGCTTACGGGGTGGGTTTTGTGGAGGGGAACAAGTTCCTGGTGATGGATCTCGGAGCGCACGACCTGCTCACGACAGACAGCACGCACGACAGCGAATTGAAACGGCCGACGCCGTTGCAGGTTCTCGCCGACACCACACCCAACCAGTATCGGCTTTACATCAACCGTAATTACGTTGTCTTTTGGCCAGAGAACCTGCACTAAAGGTTGTAGATGGAAGACCGCTTTTTTCCGGCCATTTGAGTCGATAATCTCAGGAACGGAAAGAGGTTTCGATGGTCTCCCCCGGCCCTGTCAATCCGCCCGCCCCGATGGAAGTGGGGTTACCGGGCGGCGCAAAAGCTACCCGCGTCCTTTGCGCTTACGGTTTTCACCTGCTGGCCGTGCTCCTGGGAATCGCGCTGGCCTTTATGTAGGCATTAGCGGTGTCGGGCAACTTTCCCGGCAATTTTCCAGGATCTCGGCGACCGCAGACCGCAAACCTCCCGGGTTGCCCAGGTCCACCTGGTAAGTCGGTGATCCGAGGTGCCAGTCCTCTCCTGAGCGGATGGCCAATATTCTTGGATTCGGACACAGCTCCCGAGCCTGGGCGATTAAGTTCCTGGCCATGCCTTCCTGCACGGTTTGACTAAAGATCAATAGGTCATATGTTCGCGCTCGCATGGCTTCTCCTGCTTCCCGTGAGAGTGCAGTCGCGATATGCCAATCGCGCAGTAGCTCGGCGCGTGTATGCAAGAGAACCGGGTCATCTCCCACGATCAAAATCCACGCTTTCACGTTCAACCCCTTTCTGCGTGTTACCGGGAACCCAAAGGAAAACCAAAAATCACAAAAGATTGACGCCCAAATTGCCGCTTGCGTTTGCTCCGGGTCAACAGACTTTTTGCACCACTGGTGGTTTGTCATCGAGGATAGCCCATTTTTCACTCCCAGTTCGACTAGCTCGTACTACACTCGAAGCACTTTTATGCGATGGACTCCTGGTGGTCTGAGCAGTGACGTTGAAGATCGGCGAGGCCAGTCGGGCGGGGGCCTCGGCGGAGGCGGCCTGGGAATCGTGGGCTTTCTCATCCTCCTGGTAATTAGCCTTGTAACCGGCCGCAACTACATTGGCGCTTATTTTTCGGGTGGCGGTGGGACCCATGTGCAGCAGAGCGCGCCCCGGCCTGCTTCGCCTCAGGAAGACCGCTCCGCGCAGCTGGCTTCCTTTGTGCTGGGTGATGCCCAGGACACGTGGACGCAGATATTGGCGCGGGAGAATATCCGCTATCCGCGAGCGAAACTGGTGCTATTTCGCGACTACACGCAGTCGGGCTGCGGCGCGGCGCAATCGGCAACCGGCCCGTTCTACTGTCCGGCCGACCAGAAGGTGTATCTCGACCTCGGTTTTTGGGATGAGCTGAAGAGGTACGGTGCGTCGGGGGAGTTTGCCCAGGCATACGTCATCGCCCATGAAATTGGGCATCACGTGCAAAATGTGCTGGGCATCGAACGCAAGGTACGCGGAATGCAGCAGCAGAATCCCGGGGCACGCAACCAGCTATCGGTAGCGATGGAGTTGCAGGCGGATTGCTTTGCCGGCGTTTGGGCCCACTCCACAACTGACCGGCAAATCACCAATCAGGCAGATATCAAGGCAGGCCTGCAAGCCGCAGCCGCGGTCGGGGATGACCGTTTGCAAAAGATGTCCCGAGGATATGTGACCCCGGACTCGTTTACGCACGGGTCTTCTGAGCAGCGGGTGTCGTGGTTCAACCGCGGCTTTTCCACCGGCCAGGTGGGAGCGTGTAACACCTTTGCCGGCGGGCGGAGCTAGAGCATTTTCACTTCTCCTCTGCACAGTCAAGCGCCGCGAAGTGCGGCTTTTCTTGAGGAAAAGCCACGTCGGGAGTGGTTGCTCTGTATACACCAGAAGTGAAAATGCTCTAGCGAACCCTTCCTCAGAGCCGGGCGGCGACCGCCTTGGTTTCGGTGTAATGCTCCATGACTTCCTTGCCCATTTCACGGCCCCAGCCGGATTGCTTGTAGCCGCCGAACGGCCACGCAGGGTCGCCGTAGTTATGGGCGTTAATGCATATCGTGCCCGCCCTGATTTTGCGCGCCATCATGTGGGCGGCTTTCAGGTTCTGCGTCCAGACGCTTGCCTGCAGGCCATATTCGGTGTCATTGGCGAATTTGGCGACCGCGTCCAGATCGGCATCGTCAAAGGACTGGATGCATACCACCGGCCCGAAGATCTCTTCGCGCACCACCTTCATGTTGCGATCGGTGCGGGCGAGAATGGTCGGCTCGACAAAGTAGCCCTGCTGGCCCTTGACTTTGCCGCCGGTAACCACCTCGGCGCCTTCGCGCCTTCCCGCCTCGAGAAAGCCGGTGACGCGGTCGTGCTGTTCCTTCGAGACCAGTGGCCCGAGGTTGACCGAGGGGTCGAGACCGTGCCCCATCTTCAGCTTGCCTGCCTCTTTGGTGACGCCTTCGACCATCTTGTCGAAGATCGATTTATGGGCGAACAGCCGAGAGCCCGCGGTGCAGCATTGGCCCTGGTTATAGAAGATGGCGCTGGCTGTTCCGGCGATTGCCAGTTCGAGATCGGCGTCGGGAAAGACGATGGCCGGAGATTTGCCGCCCAGTTCCAGCGAGACACGCTTCAGATTGCCGGCCGCTGCCTTGACGATGAGCTTGCCGACTTCGGTTGAGCCGGTGAAGGCGACCTTGTCGACATCCGGGTGTTCAGCCAGGGCTGCGCCGGCAGTTTCGCCGTATCCGGTAACGATGTTCACCACGCCGTCGGGGAAACCGGCCTCGGTGATGAGTTCACCCATACGGATCGCCGAAAGCGGGGTCTGCTCCGCGGGCTTGAGCACGATGGTGCATCCCGCCGCCAATGCCGGCGCCAGCTTCCAGGCTGCCATCATCAACGGAAAGTTCCAGGGGATGATCTGGCCGACTACCCCGACAGGTTCGCGAATGGTGTAGACGTGCCAGTTGCCCGGGGTCGATACCTGGATCTGCTCCCCATTCAAGCGCGTCGCCCAACCCGCGATATAGCGGAACATTTCGATCGAGCCGCCGACATCGTCGCGGCGGGCGTTGGTGACCGGCTTGCCGTTGTCGAGCGCTTCCAGTTCAGCAAATTCATCGGCATGGCGTTCGAGCAGGTCGCCCAGCGACCAGACGAGACGCTGCCGTGCGGCGGGCGAGATGCGGGACCACGGTCCGGTCTCGAAGGCGCGGCGTGCGGCCGCGACTGCAAGATCGATATCCGCCTTATCCCCGGCTGGAACATGGGCGATGATTTCTTCGGTCGCGGGGTCTTCGACCGCAAAGGTTTTGCCGCTGCGGGCGTCAACCCATTTGCCGTCAATCAACATTTGATGCTTCTTGGCCAGGAAAGCGGCCGCGGCTGCACTGAGTTCAGGCCTGCGTATGGCAGACGTTGTCTCCGTCTCGGTGGTGGGCATGCATAGCTCCTTGCAGTGGCAATTCTCTTGGCCCTAATGTTGGACCCGCTCCCCCCGGGGTGTCAATGAGTGGCGATGGAGGCCGCTGCCGAAAATGAGCGAGCTAAAGCTGCGGTCGCCCGTCTGTCGGAATAGAGCAGTTTCGCAATTGGTGTAGACCGAAGCGATAGGCCCTTTCGTGGTTTTCTCTCAAGGAAAACCACTCCTCGCGATCTTTATCAGACCACCGTAATTGCGAAACTGCTCTAGAAGGGGACCATGATCTCGGGACCATGATTTCGACAGAGGGATGCAGCTTGGCTTTGTCTTCTATGCAGAGCGCCGGATTGGGAATAGACCTTGTGGCTCTGGTGGAGACCTATTCTGCTCTTCTCTTTCGCGTGGCCCATTCCGTCCTGCGAAGTCGAGCTGAGGCTGAAGATGTTGTTCAGGACGTCTTTGTTCGCGTGATGGAGCACCCGCTCTCTTTGCCGGCAGTGCGGGACATGCGTGTCTGGCTCATTCGGATTGCATGGAATCTCGCGATTGATCGGAGGCGGCGGATACGACCAGAGCAGATGGATGAGAGCTTCGCGGAAAGTTTGGTCGCGCGGAGTGTGCCGGCTGACAAAGCCCTGGACGAAGCGCGACGGATGAACGCTGTTCTCCGCGAAGTGGAGAGATTGCCCAAGGGAGAGCGCCATGTGCTGCTGCTTTCCGGACTCGAGGAGTTGAGCACCGCAGAGATGTCGGAAGTTATGAGAAGAAGCGAGTCTGCTGTTCGAGCGCTGCTGTTCCGGGCAAGAGCGCGGCTCCGCGAACGGCTCGATCGAGGAGGATGGGCGTGAGGAAGAGTTCTGACGAAGCCATTCAACAGGTGCTTGCAGGTTTGCGAGACTGCGAAGCTGCCGCCGGAATGGAGCGCCGGATTCTGGAGGCCGTACGTGATCGCCCCTCAGCCAGACCGGCGGCGAACTGGGGTGGCTTGAGACCGGTGGCGCACTGGGCTGCAATGTGGCCCTTGGCTGGGGGTCTTGTATTAGTCGTGATATCCGTCTCATTGTCGTTCTTCTTGATCCATCGAACTGGGCATTCGCCGACCCGTTTGTCGGTGCAAGCCGCGCGCGCAGAGTCAGTGTCTCCGGCGGCCTCGGGAAAAATCGCGGAAGAAAACGGGAGTAAGACAATCGCGCGAACAAGAGGAAATGCGGCTGCACAGAAAAGGGTGCGCGCCAACGCGGGTGATTTGGTGATTCTCCGCGACATGCGGACTCCCAGTCATCCGGCGCCGGAGGCGCCCCTGACCGAGGAAGAGAAGCTCCTGTTGCGGATCGCTCATAGGGGTAACGCCGAAGAATTCGCGCTGTTGAATCCTGAAATGCAGGCGCGGCAGGATGCGCAGATCGAGGCAGATTTCCAGCGGTTCGTCGCGCAAAGCAATAACCAAGATCAAGAATGAAATCGAAGATCCTCACGAAAAAGACGGACGAAGGAGACGGAAGATGAGAATGGTAAGCGGAATCCTGGGTATGGCACTGCTCCTTACATGCGGCAACGAAGCAATATGGGCCCAAGCGGCGAGTGCAGCTGAGAAATCGACTACGGATAGCCTTAACGCAGCGCCGAAGGGTTACCGCGTGAACTACACAATCACAGAGACGGACGGCGGCAGGCGTATTGGAACGCAGCACTTCGCCTTTACTGTTAACCCGAATTCCGGAGACTCGGAGATCAAGCTCGGTAGCAGAGTCCCTGTCCTGACGCGAGCCTACCCCCAAGAGTCCTCCTCCACAGGACAAGCGGATGTGACGTACCTCGACGTGGGGCTGAGCATCAGCGCACGCCTGAAAGACTACTCAAATGGAGAACAAATTTGGACAAAAGTGGTTCAGTCGAGCTTGGCGGAGGAGCCATCGACCGTGGGGAAGAACGATCCTGTAGTACGGCAAACTACCCTTAGTACTACGGCGCTTCTAAATCCTGGCAAGCCGGTCATGCTGGGGGCTCTTGATATACCGGGAAGCACGCGACACCTGGAAGTCGAAGTGGTCCTGGAGGCTTTGGAGGCCAACGCGAGATGACTTGCAGATCCCCACTAATACGGTTTCGAATATCTGTCGATGGGGTTAACCAACTTTTTTGGACTCATTAGTCACCGGTCGATCGGTGACGATAAGTGGCTGTTATCTCAAGATTGGTTGCGTCTTAGTCCATGGTATCTGGATCTAACTATGCGGGGAACCCTCAGCGTTCCTTGCTTCGTCGTTTGGCGCGCGGCTATCCATTGCAAACACACAGCTCATCGTCCCCACCGGTTCCTGTTTGGCCACATGCCGATGCAACGTTCGAAATCGCGTGGGTACGGCAATCCTGTTTCTGCTCTAAGTTCGCAGCTCAAGCGCCTGGGTACACTGCGGACAAATGGTTGCCGCCAATGGAATGGAGGATTTGCAGTAAGGGCACTCTTTACTTTTCTTGTCGGGGAAGCGCCATTTTATGAGAACAATGAGCACGGCTGAGAGATAGACGCCGAGAGCACAGTAGTCGATGAGGCTGGGGAAGACGGGTGCGCCGGAGAGGAGGGAACTCCGGATTGAGAAGACTCCCACAAACAGAGTGACGACTCGTCCGGCGTACTCCTCCGGCTTTGCGGACAAGATGAGGTAGATGAGCCAGACGACAAGCAGGATGGCGACGATGATGGCGAGCACACGGAGCAGAGCTGGGCGTTCGAGGGTGATTTCGTACACGTCATTGGGATATTTCGCCTGTAGATTATGAAGGTGCGGAATGAAGTTGGAGCTGCCAAAGTCCGTTAGCAGAGTGTCGATCGGTTCAGTGGGATAATTGCCTGAATCCGACAGCTGTATAAGAGAAGGATTGACTCTGAGAACATAGCGGTCGAACGGGTAGAAGAATGGGCCCGGTTGCGGGATGCCCGCCCAGGAGAAAGTTCCCTTGCCCATCAACGAACCCCAGGCGGGCGGAAACGCAAGTGCGATGGGACCGTCGCCGCCTCCCTGATAGCTGAGAGTGTTTAAGTCATAGTGATCGAAACGCAGCATTACCTGTTTGAAGTCCGCCGCCCACTTTTGCATCTCGCCGGGCTTCATTCGGTCCGGCCGCGGAGCCACTTCGATCACGACAGAGCCTATGAACTGGTTTCCCGCCGGATGGAATTCCTTGAAGGTGAGCTTGACCCAGGTCGAGGAGCGGTAGGAAGGATTGTCGCTGGGACTCCTGGAGCGACCGGCCTGGCAGCTAAGAGACTCGCACCTTTCCGTAACAGAGATTGCGCTCGATGCGGGTTACGGCTCGCGCATTCACGCGAGCCTTCCGAAGGGGGTTTGGGCAATCGTCGTTGGTCGCTTAATCGGCAGCGGCAAGGCGCTGCTGGTCCTGAAGCCGTGACCGTGTACCTTACCGGACCTGACTAGATCATTCCTTCCAGCCGCACGTAGCTCGCTTCCATCCCGCGTTCCATGCCCGTGGACAGCATCGCTGCCCGCGTCCCGGAATCCGGCAGCGTCATGCGTATCGTCATCAGAGTGCCTGCCCCGTCGGCATCAAACCTGGTTTCAACATGGTTGTCCGGGGTTGCAGCCGGCAGGTGCATCCGCTCCACATGAACGATCCTGCTGTAAGGCTCAAGCTCCAGATATTCGCCGGTCAGGTGGAATCCACCGCCCTTGCCATTGGTCCACTCATACCGGATTTCGCCGCCGGGTCTCGCCTCATTGATGCAGACGGGCATGGTCCAGCCTTCCGGGCCCAGGAGCCATTTCTGGATGATTTGCGGATCTGTATGAGCGCGGTACACGGCCTCGGGAGACGCGGCGAAGCGCCTCGTCACAACCACGTGCTTATCACCTTCAGTCTTCAGCGTCAGCTTGCTCATCGAGTTTCTCCTTCCTTGTGTTGTTCCGTTGAGGCCAGAACGACGTCCAGCCGGTCATAGTTTTTCTCCAGGGCTTTTCTCAGCATTGCAAGCCATTGGTCCATCGCCTCAATACCGGCGGGGGCGAGACGGCGGGGGCGCCGGGCGCCGTCGACGCGGCGAACAATGAGGCCAGCACCTTCGAGCACCTTCAAGTGCTGCGAAATTGCCGGTTGCGTCATCTCGAAGGGCTGCGCCAGTTCCATCACGGTCGCTTCTCCGACGGCGAGACGTGCAAGAATCGCCCGCCGCGTGGGATCGGCTAATGCGGCGAAGGCGACGTCCAGACTTTCCATAAGCAGTAATTTATATAAGTTAATGCTTATGGTCAAGTAAAAATTTGAACATTGGGAATCCGGACTGGCGCGGCTTTTCAATAAGAAACGAGCCCTCGACATTTCCAGGGCAACCAGGACGACTAGGTCGTGCCCTGAACGAATGCGTGAGCCAACCGGCTCATCGGCGACCTCCAGCCGGATGCAACGAACAAATACACCTTCTCTACCTGGAAGGCATACAGGGCTGACACCGTTGCTGCCCTCCGGACTTCTTGGGCCGGTCGCAATCGTGGAGGAAGCCAATCGTTAGGAGCAATTTCGGGATTACTTGTTAAGGACAATTTCACGAGGGGAGACCCATTCGCGCACTTCGACGGTGACGCCATAGTGCAGACCCGGATGTACCCGGGCGATATCCACAGCCTGGTCTCTGCTTGGAGAGTCGAAAAAGACGATGGTGAGGGATGTTGCGTTACTTGATCCATTGCGGGCGACACCCTCGCTTTCCTCTAAGGAGAAGTTCGCAACCGTCTCTCCGAAGTTTCGCGGGTCGAGCGTGATCCCCAGGTCCGTAAGACAAGTGTGAACGAGGTCTCGGGAAGCAAAATCTGTGTTCGTGGATGCTCCGAGCGGACCCACAGAATCTCTCGCACGTAGCGGCGGAGAGAACCTCCTGGCCTGTAGACCAACTGGCGCACCTTGCTCACCGTCGATTGGATGAGCAGCTTTCGCTCTAAGATTCGTCCGCCTCGAGTGCGGCGGATATCCGACGGCGCACCTCCTACCGGTAATGCTGGTCATGCTGGTCGGGGTGCCGGTACGCCTCATGATGATCTTCGACACGCGGGCCTGGCGCTGGCCGATAGGCATTCGCATAGGGATGAACATAGGCGGTGCGATTCACCCAAGTGCGGCCCCAGGGGGCTCCGCCGATGATAATAGCGTGCGTACCCCAAGCAAATCCCGGCCTTGCCCAGCCATAGGGCACGAACGCAGGCCCGACATAAATGCTGGGGGCGAAGTGGATGGAGAGACCCACCACAATCCCGGGGCGAGGCGGTGCAAAAACGACCGCCGGGCTGTAGACGGGAACGTAGAGAAAGGCCGGATTTACCGGCTGGATCTCGATATATCCCCCGGTATTGACCACGCTGTCGTAGGAGTTCGGCCTCAGATAACCGTAGTTATAGGCCTGTTGACGCATTCTCTGGACAGCGTCCATTACATCCGGCCGCTGGGCGAGAACCGCATCACCCAAGGCTTGCGTCCAACCCGGGTCCTGGGCCATCATTTGCAGCACCTGAGGGAACGGCAGCAATGCCAACACACTGGGATCCCAAGGCAAGTTATCCTGCCGGATCGCATTGGCCAGCGGGTCGCCGGTTAGACCGGCATGCTGGTTGGACCAGTTTGCCGCATCTGGAATTTCAGGCGAAAAGGTCGACGCCGTGAGAATCTGCGCCAGCAGAGGATCGGGATAAAGAGCGATCCTGCTGACCAAAGGATCGAGCTGTTGGGGCGCCAGCATGGGTGGCGGTCCTTGCGGCGCTCCCTGCGGCGGCCCTGGAGGCATATCCGCCGGTGCGGTCTGATCCGGACCTGGCGGTGGAGGCGGAGGAGGGGGTGCGTACTGACCATGGGCCTGCACAGCGAGAAGCGTGCCCAGCAGAAAAAGCGATGCGACGATGGGAGATTGGGTCCGCACGACAGCACTTAGCCGGCTTTTTTGACGACCCGAGGGAGAGACAGACATCGCGGTTTACCTCATCTGTGAAGACAAATACCAAGTACGCCTGGCAGCAAAAGGGCGCACAAACTTCTGCCTATCGATACCCTGGATCGGAGCAAAAGTTGTGGGAAGAGCTTGCCATCGCCTGCAAAGTAACACAAAGCGGCAGGGCGGATTTGCATTCCTGCTGCCACCAAAGTTGCATTGGGTGCCAGAGGAGTATCAGCCGGCTGTTCGAGAGGCGGTCCGAAATCTCCCTTGCTTGCAGCCTCCACCGAAAGTGAAATGCGATGATTGAAAATAGCTCGACACGAACCTTGGAAAAAAACGTAGCTCAGGGGCCAAAGAGTCTGCGTGAGAACTGGAAAAAGAAACTGCAGACCCCTCCACTGCGCTCCTCCGGAGCTCCGGTCCTAATGAACAAGCGCTCACCGTCAAGTCTGTTGTTCTAGTGGCGGATTGACGTCAAGGTTCGCGTATCCCACATCTCGCAAAAAACGAGCGAGATATGGGGCACCCTTTGATTGGTGGCTGGGAGAGATCCCAAAGGCGCAGAGTTCATTCTATCCTCAACTTGCCTATGGCAAGTCAGTATTCCGCCAAGCTAGCATCTACCTCTTTTTGCTTTCGAGATCGCGGATCATCTCTTTCACGTTTTCTGTATTACCCTCGCGCGCTCCACCTCCCAAGTCGAGGTATTTCTGAAAATCGGCTGCGGCGGAGCCGAACAGACCTTTTCCTGCCAAAACAAAAGCGCGACTGTAGAAGAATCCGGCATTGTCTGGCTGGTAGCGAATCGCCTCGGTGTACTTGGCGATAGCCTCATCGTGCTTTCCTTCGCGTTCGAGAGATGCTCCCCAATAGCCATAAGCAGACGCATATTTCGGGTCGAGCTCGATTGCCTTTTGGTATTTGGCGATGGCCTGATCATGCTTCCTCTCGTTCTCGAGAGAGGCCCCCCAATTGAAGTAGGCAAGCGCATTTTTCGGATCGAGCTCTACCGCCTCCTTGCACTTCGCGATGGCATCGTCGTAGTTTTCCTCCAAATTGAGCAGTGCGCTCCAAAGAATGAATGCGGCTGCTTTATAGGGTCGACCGGAGGACGGGTTCTGAATTACCTGTTGAATAAGTTCGCTCGCTTTCTCATATTCGTGCCGATCGTATCGATACACAGCCAGAACATAGGGGTTGACTTGTGCCAAAATCGTTTCTGCCGTCCGCTGCACAATAATGTCTACATCATCCCCCGCCATAACAACACTGATTGCTGGGCTTCGGTTCCGGCCTTGCGCGACATGGATCGTCACCGTAACATTGTTTTTTCCTGAGCCGCTTTCGGCGCTCGTGGAAAGAGTCACGGGAAAAACGATGTCACCGCTGATATGCTTCGGATAAATTCCGAAGATGCTTCGGCCTATATCGATGACCGTTTTCAACCCTAACTTTGTACCTGGGATTTCTATATCAGGCGTTGATTCTTCGTCTGCTATAGAACCGAGGTCATCTTTTCTCATACTGGTTTTTGCGGCCTGTTCGATTTGGCGAAGAGTGTCACCGATTCGGTTCGCCATAACCTCTGACGTGAATCCTGCTTCATCGAATCGCTTGGGAACTGTGAAAGGGTCGATGATCAAGACATCACGGGTCACCTCTCGATAGACATAGAAAAGTACGGGGAGAATGCACAGAATAACCAGAAAGCGGTTTAGAGTGATTATTCTTAGAGCATCTTTTAGGAAAGCGATCAGGGTTGAACGACTTCGCGACTGCCATACTGTCCGTATTCGCGGTTGCCACACCGTTCGAGGATGAGACCGACGTTGCACTAGCAAATCATAGTACCCCCTATAGCGACGCCGACAATCGCGGCGGTCAATGCGTGATTACTAATGGGCGCGCGGGGCCCCCCGATTGGGGCTTGCAAGATGGGGACGCCGTTCCCAAACCCATCACAAAGTTTGGTACTCACCCCCGGAAGCAAAGAAATCCAACCAGTGTTCTTCGCCGGGCACACTAGGCTCAGTTGTGGCTCCTGAGTTCATCGATGGTGCGCCGCATTTCCATTAAGGCCATCGTGTGACGGGCCAAGGCTTCCAGAGCTGCGATCTGTATGGGAGAAATAGTGCGGGGAGTCGTGTCGATGACACAGACAGTGCCTAAGACATGGCCGCCGGGTTCGACGATGGGGGCACCGGCATAAAAGCGAATCCTGGGATACCCCACAACTGCTGGATTGTCCATGAATCGGGGATCCTGTTGCGCGTCTCCGACGACCAGGGTCCTGGCCGTGCCGATGGTGTGAGCGCAGAAGCTCAGCGAACGCGGGGTCTCGCGGAGTTGAACCCCAACCGTTGACTTGAACCACTGGCGGTCAGCATCCACAAGGGAAACGAGCGAGATGGGTGTGCCACATATCAAGGATGCCAACGCGGTCACATCGTCGTAGATCTGTTCCGGCAGAGTATCCAAAATCGAATACCGGGTTAAGGCTTTGAGACGCGCCTTCTCATCGATGCTCAAACCAGGACTTGTCATCAGGAAGCAGATTTTACACCGTGCTGCGACATGAGGCATCAGGGATTGAAACGCAGCTCCGTGTTTGCAGTGAAACCAAAACCACTCTGCCTTTCTTCGAGAAATGTCCTGATGGCTCAAAGCCATGTTGGCTGGTTTTGGGAAGCAAATCGGAGGGTTGGTGGAGCTAAGCGGGATCGAACCGCTAACCTCCTCGTTGCGAATTCAAGGATCGAAGAAAGTCCGACTGACACCGGGGAAGATTGAACGTGTACCCGGTGGATAGCGGTAGGGATGCCCTGGTTACGACACAAACAACGACACAACTTCTGCTTTGCCGAGCCGCGGCCGTAGATTCGCTCGAGGTCCCGGGCTTTAGCGTTTCTTCCGTGTACTTGGAGTGTTGCACTAACCTCCCATCTTGCGCAGCGCTTCAAGAATCGGACCGGGGGAGATCCTCAGCACTCCTCGGAATGGTGCATACAGTGCCAGGATGATGGACATCGCAGTCAAACGGCCAGCGTCACAACTATCGTGGGGCTGGGCTGCACGAACAGACCAAAATTAAAAAAATAAGTGCCAGCCACGAGACCACGACCACCAGGAGGGGAAGGGGTACGGCGCTCTGCCGCGATTTGAGCAACAGGACCCATTGCGTTTCCTCTAACTCGAGAACCAACTGTAGAGTCTGGTTCTTAAGGTGGGCTTGCGCGTCATTCGTCGGCGTCAAATGCTCGAGCTGGTAGGTGAGAGCATCGCCGGTATTCTGCTGCCTGGGCTCGATGCGCAGGGGTGCCTCGGTTGGCCAGATGCGGCGCATCCCATGGTTGACAACCTGGCGGAACTGGGAGCGGATCTCGCCAGTCTCGTTTCCATATCTTGCCAACAATTGATCGATCGTGACAATCTGATTTGGATATCAGCGTCTGAGCGATTACTTTGGCCGCCAAACGGCGGAGGTAATGGTCAATCAATGTACTCCGGATGCCCATTTCACCGGCGAGATAGAACGTTTTGGTGCTTTCGACAGCCCATGGGTTTCGCTAAAAGGATCTCTCCAGAAACATCCGCAGCGAAGCAGCATGAACCGGCGTTCGCGCCCTGCAAGCCCAGGCGGTTCTTACTGGGCAGCGGACGCCTGGTTTTCAGCAGTCCACGCGTGCTCTCAGAACCGCCCGGGCTATAGTCATCATTGTGATCGGCGATTACGGCAGTCCCGGAATCTCGAGCCGGCTCGTTCTGCTCCGGCTTCGGAGATCCTTGGCTTGCGCCTCGCTTTTCCTGATCCTTTTTTGTGCCCCCCCGGCCAAACTCGACGCCGAAACACCTCCTGCAGAAGAGCCGAAAGGGGTGCTACTCCTCTATCTGGATGAAATGAGCCATCCTGCTGAACGGTCCGCGGATGACGGTATACGGTCTGTTCTGGGCAACAACCCGGATATCCGGATTTACAGCGAGCATCTGGATACTTCTCTCTTCCCGGATCAGAAGTTCCAGGCGGCACAGTCGGCTTGGCTTAAAAACAAGTACCGGGATCGAAGAATCGATCTCGTCATCGCGGCTGGTTTACCAGCGCAAACCCTTCTTCCGGACAAACCGACCGTTTTCGTCGGCGTGGAACGCAACGGGCTGTCTCACGCGACGTTACCTCCCAATTCGACTGCCGTCTGGTTGTCACCGGATTTCAAGGGAACCCTGGCCGCCGCAGCTCGATTGCAGCCAAGAGCACATCAACTCGTAGTTCTTAGCGGGACAACTGCCTGGGATCGCCATGTCGAAATGGGCCTCCGAAACACGCCGCAGCCTCCCGGGACCCATTGGGATGTCAGCTATTGGGACAATATCTCCGTCGAAGAGATGCGTTTACGACTAGCCGCTCTTCCCAGGGATACGATTGTTCTGTTTCTCAGCATCGTGCGCGACGGGGCGGGCCACACCCCTATTTCACTGGCGTTGATTCCTTCTCTATCTGCCGCCTCTTCGGCCCCAATCTACGGTTTGTCGGATGGATTCATCGGCTTCGGAATCGTTGGGGGTTCCGTCCTAAGCTTCGAGACCCAGGGCAAACAGGCTGCAGAATTAGCGCAAAGAATTCTCCGGGGAGAGAAAGCGGCGGACGTTGAGCCTGTCACGGCTGCCTCCTCTTACATATTCGACTGGCGCCAGCTTCGCCGCTTTGGCTTGAGGGAAAGCGCCCTTCCTCCAGGCAGCATGGTCAAATTCGCAGTCCGCTCCCCCTGGGAGCTCTACAAAGGATGGATTGTCACGGGCGTTGCTTTCATCCTGCTTCAAACTGCGCTCATAGGTTATCTCCTGCTGCAAAGGAGACGCCGGAGACGCGCGGAATACTTGCTCAGCTATGAGCTTCGCTTCGAGTCGTTGCTCTCCGGTTTGTCCGCCACCTTCGCGAACGTACCGGCCGACCGAACCGATGCCGAGATTGAAAAGGCGCTGGAAAAGCTCAGGGGCTTTCTCGACCTGGATCGAGTGAGTCTATTCGAGACCATGGATCCTGATAGTCCCTTTGAACTAATCCATTCAGCAAGTGGCGCGGCCATTCCCCCGGGGCCGCGGGCCTTCAGCCGGGACGAGTTTCCCTGGATTGTGTCGAATTTGCTGCAAGGAAAAGATTGCGTCGTACGGTCCAGGGAGGATCTGCCCTCCGATGCGCAAAAAGAACAAGCCTTTCTCCTCGAAAAGGACTATAGATTCATCGTACTGGTGCCTCTGCGCGCCGTCAGTATGACTGTGGGGTGTCTGGCGTTCATCTCCTATCACGAGGGCACGTGGCCCGATGAGCTCATCCGGCAATTCCGGGTCGTGGCGGAGGTATTTGCCAATACGCTAGCGCGCAGACGGATCGAGGGCGGACTGCAAGAGAGCCAGCAGCGCTTCCAAACCATGGCAGACACGGCGCCGGTCATGATCTGGATGTCAGGGACCGATACGCTGCGCACTTTCTTTAACAGGCAGTGGTTAGACTACACGGGGCGGACCTTGGATCAGGAACTAGGGAACGGCTGGGCAAGGAATGTGCACCCGGACGACGTAGAGCAATGCCTCGGTACTTACGTTTCCAGTTTCGTAGCCCGCCAGTCCTTCAGCATGGAATTCCGTTTGAGGCGACCCAATGGAGCGTATGGCTGGGTTTTCGACACCGGCGTGCCGAGATATACGCCGGCAGGGGAATTCACCGGCTTTATCGGATCCTGCATGGACATCACAGACCGCAGATCCGCCGAGCAGAGCCTTCTCGACCTGAGTGGCCGTTTGATCAGCGCACAAGAGGACGAACGCGCCAGGATTGCGAGAGAATTGCACGACGACTTCAGCCAGAGGTTGGCGCTTCTCGCCATGCAGCTCGGGCAAGTAAGCGAGAGCATCCCCAGCTCGAACAAAGCGGCCGATAAAAAGCTTCACATCATGTGGGAAGGGATCAGCGAACTTTCGGCCGACATTCACAGACTGTCGCACCAGCTGCATTCTTCCAAACTGCACCACGTGGGCCTTATGGCTGCGGCCAGGAGCCTGTGCGATGAAATCGGACAACAACACCATATTCAGATCGAGTTTGTCCACCGGGACCTACCGGAAGAGATTCCGCAGGACGTAGAACTGTGCTTTTTTCGCATCGTTCAAGAGGCTCTGAACAACATTGTGAAGCACAGCGGCGCCAAGCAGGCACATGTTGAGTTCGTTGGGACAGCTTCCCACATTCGCTTGAGAATCGTCGACAGCGGCGTGGGTTTTGATCCCAACGCCAATTCAGTGCGGGGAGGTCTAGGACTGGCGAGCATGCGCGAGCGGTTGCGCCTGTTGGGTGGTAGCCTGGCGCTCCATTCCCGTCACATGGAAGGCACTGAAATTCTCGTCGAAGTGCCCCTGGCGCAGGTCAACCGCGCAGGGGCCGCTCCTGTGACAACGATTGATAGAAAGGACCGGCAATGAAAAAAGCACGCATTTTACTGGCAGACGATCACGTTCTGGTTGCCGAGGGCCTCAGGACCATGCTGGCGCCTGTTTATGATGTAGTCGGCACAGTGAGTGACGGCAGGTCTTTACTCGACGCGGCCGAGACCTTGAAGCCCGATTTGATCGTAGTGGACATCGGCATGCCCCAACTCAATGGGCTAGACGCGACGAGGGTGCTCAAACGGCTTTTGCCCAACGTCAAGGTGATCGTCCTCACCATGAATGAGGATAGCCTGCTTGTTGCCGAAGCCTTCCGCGCCGGCGCAACGGGTTACCTGCTGAAGTACGCTGCTCCCAAGGAATTGCTGCAGGCCATTAACGAGGTCCTCAAAGGAGCATCGTACCTTTCACCACGAATCACAAGCGGAGCCGTCGCCGCCATGCTTCGAAGCCCCACCGCTAAGCTGGAAGAGACTCGCGAACTCACTCCGCGCCAGCGCGAAGTGGTCCAGCTCTTCGCCGAAGGCCGATCGATGAAGGAGATTGCGGATATCCTTAGCATCAGCCTCCGAACGGTGGCTGCTCACAAGTATCGCATTATGGACGTGCTGGAAATCAAGACCAACGCGGAACTATACCGATACGCTGTGAAGCATAAAATCATCACCTTATAGCCCCTCCTAAAAATACTGCACTCTATTGTTATTTCTACCAATATCCAAAACCCGATTTGCCTTGTATTTTCGATTGAAGGGCCATGGCTTGGATTAAAGATGATCGTGAACATGAGTCGGCAAAGAATAAAGAAAGAGAAGTGGCCTACTCGAATACTGGTGGCCGATGATCATTCCGCTGTCCTTGAGTCGCTCGTTCCCATTCTTGAATCGCAATTCACAGTCGTTGGAACCGCCTCTGATGGCAAGGCCGCGGTCGAGGCAGAGGAGAAGCTCCGTCCGGACGTTGTGGTCCTGGACATCTCGATGCCGGTAATGAGCGGAATCGATGCTGCCAGGCAGATGCGAAGAGGAGGTTCGAAAGCTTCCATCGTCTTCCTCACGGTGCATCAGGATACCGATATCCTTGCTGCGGCAAAGCGCGCAGGTGGGCTGGGTTACGTGGTGAAGACTCGTTTGAAAACAGACTTGGTATTGGCCATCAAGGAAGCGCTGGAAGGCCGCGGTTTCGTTTCACCGTTCTCGGAGCGGTGAGCCTTGCCACAGCACCATTGGCTTCAACGCCTCGTATCTCTTGCAGGCTGGAAGGGACTTTCACCACCCCATGTGGAAGAAGATCGTAAGCTTCAGACCTCTTTTAATCCTCTCTCTCCTGTCTCTCCTGGTCTTGTATTGCGTTGTACTTGTTCGTAACCTGGATGAGGGTAGTCGACGTTCCCTGCAGCTGCGAGACGATACCGATTCAACCGACCACGTCGCCATTTCGGTGCTCGTTACGGGAGTGAACCCCGCGGCGCAAGAGTTGACCGCGCAGATAGCTCTCCGGCCTCAAGGAGCCTTAGCTCGAGACGAGGTGACTCCAGCGGTTGATCTGAAGCTCCTGGCCAATAACGTAAGAGGCCAACAGGAATTCGACTTTCCTAAAGGCCAGCGGATGAATCGGATCGAAGCAGTTTTTCCTCTGAACGGAGAGCTGAACAGATATCCATTGGATCACTACCGCACCACGTTGTGGCTGCTGATGACGACGCCCGCGCGAAAGAAGCAGCCACAAACTTCGAAAGTTCCGGCAAGCACCGGAGAGGAACTGTCCCAGGACAATCACCTTGCGGTCGGCGCAGCTGCCTTGCAACAGAGCACCACGGTTCCGCTTACGATCGCTTTGTCGGCATCAACTCCAGGAATCAAATTCGAAGGAAACGTTTCTCGTGAAAACAGTCTGAAAGTCACAGGGATCGACCTTCGCACCAGACGGGCCGATAATGTGATCACTGTTTCCATCCTCCTGATGAGCTTGATGAGTGGCCTCGCCTTGAGTCTGCTGGGCATGGTGTACAAAGCAACCAAAACCGGTCCGAAAGTCGATCTGGTCCCACTATCTATATCCATCTCGCTGATTTTCGGTTTGCCGGCGCTTCGAAACGTCCAGCCGGGTGTCCCTCCTGTGGGAGCATTTGGGGACTATATCTCTTTCATCTGGTCAGAGATTATTGTGGGGATATCGGCCATCATCATCATATGGACGTGGCTGCGGCGCGGGAAGCGAGATAGCTAGCGCCGGTTGAACATCCGTGACCTGCGCTTGCCAGCTCAGCCAGGTACGGCCTCACTTGAATTTGTAAACGAGGCCGAGAATCGATCCGCTCTGTGGTGCGTCATAGCTGACCTGGCTGTTTCCACGATAGTCCACACTTTGCGCGGAAGACATTCCCACCCGAATCAATGAGGAGTGCTCCAGACCATTATGGCTATTTTTACAGTGTCCTCGTAGCTATTTTTACCACTGCCCCTATAGCTAGTTTTGCCACTGCCCTTATAGGGTCCGATATCTGAACATCATCGTGCGTCTGTGATCGCTGCACCATGTGCAGGCTGTACAGGATTTCGGGGCAAGATACTACCGGTGTCACAAAGCTGTTCAACTGCGAAAAGCATGCAATCAGTGATCTTGAGCAGATGGCGAGACTACCCAAATGTGAGAGGGACTTCATCATGACCCATAAAATCAGATTCATCGCTTCCCTGGAGCTGGGGCGGGCGGTTGTAAGAGCTCTGGCTCGGATAGTGGCGCACAACCCCACCGACGAGGAGCGCCGCGAACTCAGCGGAAGGCTCATCCGCGCGCAAGAGGACGAGCGCAGTCGCCTCGCGCGGGAACTGCATGACGACTTTAGCCAAAGGCTGACAGTTCTGGCGATTGATCTTGCAAGAACTGCAGCCATTATTTCCGACTCTCCGGTCGAAGCCATCCGGCGCATCCACGAGCTTCGGAGTCGAGTAAGCGAAATTGGAGCTGATCTACATTCTTTGTCTCATCGCTTGCATTCCTCTAGCCTCGAAATTCTGGGGTTGGTATTGGGAGTCAGTTCCTTTTGCGGAGACTTCGCAGAACGGCAGCACATTCAAGTTGATTTCGCCCACAAGGATGTTCCTCGTAACATCCCTCCTGAAGTCGAGCTATGCATCTTTCGGATCGTCCAGGAGGGACTTCGCAACGTCAAGAGGCATAGCGCTGCCACCCGTGCCGAGGTGCGTCTCGAAGCGATCGCGAACGGTCTTTATCTATCGATCGCAGACGAAGGAGTGGGATTCGACATGACGAAGAGGTCAAGCAGAACCGGCCTTGGTATTCGCAGCATGCAGGAACGCCTCCGGCTGCTTGGGGGGCGAGTGGAGATTCGTTCCCGGCCAGGGCAAGGGACCAAGATTGAGGTTTGGGTTCCACTGAATCCGGCGATCGCCGGCACTGAGACGACCCAGCCGGGTGCATTTGAGCTTCGAGAGGCGGCGATTTGAGCGATTTGAAAACGATGCTCGAAACAACCCACCTGCACCGCGTTCCCCGCATTATTCTTGCCGACGATCATGCCATGGTTCCTGAGGGTCTGCGAGCGCTGCTAGATGCCATGCAGCCGATTCATTTCGGCTGGATTTCCGCTTTCAATCGATAGAGCGGACCTTGGTCCACTCGTATGAATCCCCTGCGCGGGCTATCGACGTCGGCGATAAGTCCCACGGCAACCGCGATGGTCATCGGACCCAGCACCAACGTCAGCCAGATGGGGCAGTTGGATTTTGCCTGTGCGCTGACGAAGCCAGTGAACAAACCTGTGCTCATTTTTCCCGGGAACTACTAGTAGTTCTACCAATTGCTGTTCCCATCGCCCTCTCATAGGATTCCCTCGTTGGCAGAAGTTCGCGAGCACTGTGAGATGTGAAAGTAGCACGATCCCGCACCGTGCTTTCTGGTGGTGGGTACCTGGAATCGCTCGTACGTCAGGTTCGACGTGCGCCAAATCAATCAACCGAAGTAAGGAGAAGAAAATGTATTTCACTGACGACTCGTTGCTACCCGAAAATCAAGCCCCACTGATGATCACCGCCGCGCCCTATGGGCCAGTGTGGATGCCGGTGGATTGCACGCCTGAACAGAAACTCCCTGTCACCTGGGACGAACAGGTCCAGGCCGCGGTGGACTGTTATAACGCGGGCGCCACGGTATTGCACATCCATGTGCGCGATCCCAAAACCGGCCACATCTCCAAAAACTTTAGCGAGTACAACGACCAGATAGGGCGTCTGCGCAAAGCAGTGCCGAAAATGATTTTGCAACTGGGCGGGTCGATCTCTTTCGCGCCCGAGCCAGGGGAAGAAGCGCAGTTCCAGAGCTACGACTCTCGCCATAAGCTGGCCGAAATCAATCCCAAGCCCGATCAGGTCACGGTCACCTGTGGCACCAGCCTCTACGATCTGACGGCCCTCCATCCCGTCGACGACGCCTTTGAGGGAACGCGCTTCACCAACCCGGCGATGCTTCACGCCATGGCCAATCTTGTGGCTGACTCGACGCCGGACTTCTATCTCGAGAACATCAAACGCATGGTTCAGCACGGCATCCAGCCGTACTTCGCGCTCGGCCACGTCCACAGCCTTGAGCTCGTGGAGCGCTTAATCCGCAAGGGCTATTACATGGGGCCGATGAACGGGTTCTTTAGCATCGGTGGTGGGGGCGTGTGCGGCTCCAATCCATTCGACCTGATGGAGCTGATCCGCCGCACGCCGCACGGCTCCTTCTTCACCTACCAGACTACGTTTCGTCTGACCCACCCGGTCGCGGCTATCTGCATCGCGCTCGGGCAACACACCCGCGCCGGCATCGAGGATAACCTTTGGAATACCACCAAGGGTGTGCGCATGTCGACGATCGAAATGATCGAGCGCCATGTTCGCATGGCCAAGGAACTAGGAAGGGCGATCGCTACACCCGAACAGGCGCGCGAGATGCTGAAGATCGGAGTCACTTACGCATCTACAGCGGAAACCCTCGCCAACCTTGGCCTGCCGCCCAACCGCCGCCCGGGCAACATGGGGTTCATCGTGCATGAAACGGACGGAATGTTTCATCCGGCGGCCCAAGGCGGGTGCGGGCACATCCACGCCGGCGAATGGGAGGAACAGTTGGACATTCCGGTCGCGGTGGGGGCACGCAGCTAAGACGGGCATCGCAGTCCGAAGCTGATAAGGTCCCTCCCTGCATTTACGGAGGGACCTTACCTTAGGACGCTAGTGTGCGATCTGCGCGATCACCATTCTGATTCTGCAGGCGACAACGATGGCGGACTTTATCGAAGTAACGGGTTTTGAGCAGATCCGGCCCGGAGCCGGATCACGGTTCCTCGTCGCAGACAAGGAGATCGCCATATTCAATGTGGACGGAAAAATCTGCGCCATCTCCGATACCTGTCCTCACGCTGGCGGCTCTCTGGGAATGGGAAAGCTCGACGGCAAGATCGTAATCTGCCCGGTGCATGGGATGAAGTTCGACGTCACCACCGGATGCTTTGCGGGCACTCCGCACTTTGGAGTTGCCTCTTTTCCAGCGAAAGTCGTGGACGGAGAGATCTTGGTCTCGGTGCTTTCGAACGAGAAAACACGCTGAATCATGAGGGGCACAGCGAATTGATTGCTCCTCCTCTAAGGCGAAGCGGAGGTCTTTGCTGGGTGCCGTCGCGATGAAAGGGGGAGTCGTGCAGTGGTCTAGCTACGTCGCTTACTTCTTCGGGGGCGTTTTTCTCGTGAACTCCATTCCGCACTTGACGAGCGGAGTATCCGGGCATCGGCTCCCGACACCTTTCGCTTCCCCGCTCGGCAAGGGACAGTCTTCGCCAACGGTCAACGTGCTTTATGGTTCCGTGAATCTCGCGGTAGGGTATTTGCTTGTGTGCCAGGTCGGAGATTTCCAAGTCCGTCGCATTTCCGATGTGCTCGCTTTGGGAGTCGGCGGTCTGCTGATGGGGGTCATGCTGTCCCAATTGTTTGTGTATCTACAACGGTCGATGGGCGGTCGTGACGGGTTGGTCGCGGCTCAGGCCACCTTAGGTGGAGTAGCGGCCAAAGACTCTGGTTCGGCGTAATCGTGATTTGTACTGTCCATGGGATGAAGTTCGACGTCACCACCGGATGCTTTGCGGGCACTTCGCACTTTGGTGTCGCCTCTTTTCCAGCGAAGGTTGTGGACGGGAAAATCCTGGTGGCCATTGCTTGAGCCGCTCGCGGCGTTCCTGCCGCCTGGATTGAGATTAGAAACGGTGATTGAGGGGCTTAATCATAACGGAAGAAGCGAAGGTGCTTCTCGATGGGCCGAAGGATCCAGCGCTGTGCCTTCCAGAGCCCGGCGAGCTGGAAGCTGGCTGTTCGTCTTGAACTCGAGTGTGGAGGAGGAACATGATTTCGCGGCTCTGCTGTCTCATGCACGTCTGTTTTACGGCAAGTATTCTTTTATTCATCTCCGGCACTCCTGTAGCGGCGCAGGAATGGACCACAATCAATAAGGACTATTCCAGCCAGCGGTACGTCGACCTGGACCAGATTACGCCGCAGAATGTCGGCGGACTGAAGGAATCCTGCGAATTTCAGCTCAACGAGGCGTCCTGGTTTAGTAGCGGCTTGCTCATCGTGGACCGCACGCTCTACGTCGATACGATGCGCGCCACGTACGCTATCGACGCCACGACCTGCGCACTCCGCTGGCGCACTGTTCTGAAGTTCAGTGTGCCGGCAAACATCAACAATCGTGGTCCTGCCTACATGGACGGAACGATTTTTCGCGGCACGGTTGACGGCCGTGTGGTCGCTCTCGACGCCAAGACAGGCAACATTCTTTGGGACCAGCAATACGCCGACCCGAAGAAAGGCGAGTCATTTGTTGCAGCTCCGATAGCGTGGAAGGGCAAGGTGTTTATCGGCATTGCCATCAGCGATCTGGGAATCCAGGGACGTATGCTGGCCCTCGACGCCAAGACGGGCAAGGAGGTTTGGCACTTTTATACCGTTCCGCCGGGCAACCAAGACGCGGTGCAAACTTGGGGCGGCGAGATGAAGCGCGGGGTGGGAGGGGGCGGGTTCTGGACATCCTTTTCCCTTGATCCTGCGACCAACGAACTATTTATTCCTGTCGCCAACCCGGCACCGGATTTCATGGTCGAGATACGGCCGGGCGAAAACCTCTATACAGACTCCGTAGTCTCGCTGAATGCCGATACGGGGAAGCTGAACTGGTATCACCAGGTGACGCCCAAAGATGACCATGACTGGGATACAAGCTCGCCGCCAACCCTGTATCGCTCGCGCCGCGGGAAAGATATGCTTGCCATCGCCGATAAGACCGGCTTCGTGACAGGGATCAATCGGACCACGAAGGCAGTTGTCTTCCACACGCCTGCAACGACCATTCTCAACAACGGTCCCTTACCAGAGACCCCTACACTCACCTGCCCTGGCTTAGGTGGGGGTTCGCAATTTTATGGTTCGGCGTATCAACCCGAGATTGGCGCCCTCTACGTCGGCATGGTCGACTGGTGCTCGTATTACGCTCGACCGAAACCAGCTCCCGCTGCCAAGCCAGGAGGAGAGAGTGCGGCAGAAAAAGGGGTAATGGATTACGACTACGGCGGCGCTGTGTTCGTGGGCTTCGATAAACAGCCAAAGGGCCAGATCACGGCTTTAGACGGGGAATCCGGGCGCATCCTTTGGAAATACACGACCGACGGGCAGATGTTGGCAGGTCTGGTGCCTACCAAGAGCGGCCTTCTTTTTGCCGGTGATGTCCGTGGCAATCTCTTCGCTTTCGATGCAAAAAGCGGATCCGTGCTGAACCGTATCGATGTCAACGGAGCGCTCAACGGCGGATTGATCAGCTATGCCGTGGATGGAACACAATATATCGCCGCCGCAGTCGGTGGAGTCACGTTGAACCCCGCCGGCGTGGGCGGAGCGCTGAAAGTATCAGTCTATGGTTTGAATCCGGGCGACCACTCCAAAGATAGTGGCGGCGGATCGCCTCCCGCCGCAGTCTACGGGAACTGCGGCGAATGCCGAGAGGTATGCTTTGATGTGCGGCGCCTGTCACGGGAATCGCGGCCAGGGTCGCACCTATCCGTCTCTGGTGAATCATCCGGAGCTGGCCGACCCCGATGCGCTTGGCCAGTTCCTCGCCACGATCCCACCTCCCATGCCGCGCCTATATCCCGGCCCCCTCGACAGGGATGACCTTCGCATGATCGCCGGCTATATGAGAGTCATCACTGGCGGGTCGACACCGCAATGGGACAAAATCTACTCTGTCCTCTCGAATCCAAGATGTTTGAATTGCCACACGATGACCGATTTCCCGCGCCAGACGGATGCTCGCTATGCCCACATTTACGGCGTCACCCGAGGTGCCGATAACAAGGGGTCGTTTCCCGGGCGTTGTACGACATGCCACGAAAGCATCAATAACCCGGTGACGGGTATTCCAGGCGCCCCCGATTGGCATGCAGCGCCTCTGAGCATGGCTTGGGAGTCGGCGCCAAGGGTTGTCCTAAGCAGTTCCGCACTCTGTGCCACATTCAAGGACAAAGCGAAGAACGGGAATCGAGATCTGGCTGCCCTGGAGCATCATGTCGCCACCGATCCGTTCGTTTTATGGGCATGGAGTCCTGGCAGCCGCCCCAATGGCAATGGACGTCTGACGCCCCCCATAACCCATGAGGAGTTGGTCCAAACAATGAAGGAATGGGAAGCCGATGGCGCGTCATGCCCGACCCAATAGCAGTTGTTGAACGAGAAAAAGGAGGAAAAATGGCAACCGAAACTGTAGCAACGAAAGCATCGTCGACGGCGCAATCCGCAGGCCCTTGGGGTTCGTCTTTGGACAAACTTAAGGAATGGGATCCCAAAGGAGCGGAACTGCTGTTGCGGGTGGGAATGAACCCATGGACCAGCGGCGTTCTGCCGCGCAAGGAGGTGGAGCTGATCTACCTCGCGCTGAATTGCTCCTGCACGAACCTGGATGAAGAAGGCACGCGCCGCCAGATCCGCGCCGCTCTCGACGCAGGAGCGACGCGCGATGAGATCCTCCTGGTTCTCAAGTGTGGCGTAGGGCTGGCGGTCCATTCATGCAGCTTGGGCGCCCCCATCCTGCTTGAGGAAATGAAGGCGGCAGGCGTGAAGCCGGCGGGAGGTCCCAAGCCAGAGACTCCAGCCTGCGACGCGATGCGCGCGATCGGCCAATGGAACACGGCGTGGGATCCGTTCTATGAGCTGTCCCCTGCCTGGACCGATGAATTCTTTGCCTTCGGAGCGAGCGTATACAAGAGCGGTCTTTTCACACCGAGGTTCATGGAGCTGATCAGCATCGCCTTTGATGCCTCCATCACGCACATGTATGCACCCGGCACTCGCCGGCACATCCAGGGAGCGCTCAAGGCTGGTGCAACTCCCGAAGAGATCATGGCCGTGCTGCAGATTTGCGTTTCGATGGGCGTTCAAGCTTGCGCCAAGGGGGTGCCGATCCTTGCCGAAGAATTGGAACGCCATGCAGCGAGCCAGAAACCGAGTTGACGACTTTGGTGGCACGACCTTGGACAGACGGGCAGCGTGCTCGGCTGGTTTGGAAAGGAGCTTGGATCCGCTCGAACGTTTCTGCATGCCGGATGCAAATCACGCAGGCGATGGGCGAGCGGCGTTATCGCTGATCAAGGTTCAAGACGGACCAGCTGATGACCTGTGTAGGCCAAAAGTGATCAGGCGCGCGGAGATAGGTCGCCAATGACTGAAGTTGCGGGAAAGACCGTGTATATCACCGGGGCGGGCAGCGGCATGGGCCTGCTCGCGGGCAAGATGCTGGCCGGCCTCGGCGCCCACATCGTGACCCTTGATCGCACTCCGACCGACGCCGCGCTGCATGAGATCGAGTCGGCGCGGCGCTCGCCCGAGCAGCGTGTGGCGCGTTACAAGGTCGACGTAGCGGATCGCGAAATAGTGATCGGGACCGTCGGAACGGCAATTGCTGAAGCCGGCGCACCGGACGTTCTCATTAACATGGCCGGCATCGGCGCCACGGCGGACTTCGTTGACATGAAGTTCGAAACTTTCGACCAAGTGATTAAGATCAACCTCTACGGCACCCGGAATATTGTCGAAGCGGTGCTGCCCTCCATGCTCGCACGTGGCAACGGCAAGATCGTTCTGGTTGGCTCGATGGGTGGGATCATCCCAGTCTACGGTTACACCGCCTACGGCAGCTCCAAGTTTGCCGTCGTGGGGCTCGCGCAGTGCCTGCGTTACGAACTGAAACCGCGTGGCATCAGCGTCGCCTGTTTTTGTCCCGGCGAAGTGGAGACTCCGGGTCTTGCGGCGGAGCGCAAAACCCTGCGCCCGGCCAGCGCCGCGCTAAAGAAGATCGGCGGAACTATGCCCGTCGAGGCCGCAGTACGCGGCCTGGTGAAAGGCATCGAACACGACGAAGCCATGATTATCCCTGGCCGGAAGGTGAAGTTCACCTACTGGATGCACCGTATCACGCCAGATCGGCTATGGAACGCCTTTACCGACGCTATCGTCGCAAAGGCGCTGCGCGACAACACATAGGTCGCTGGCAAAGAAGGAGCAACCTCTGCGATTCTTACACTGAAGGGCGATTCGGAAGTGGTGCAGCCCCGGGTGTCTTGGGGTTGCGGCGGAGTTCCCGTGAAACGGGGTTTTGAGTAACTTGCCTGCCTTGGTACCCACCGGGCGCGGGCAAGTTACCGATCACCCGACTTCGCAGGGAATCGGCGCGAAGATTCCTGACCGTGATAAGGCGATCACTTCCAATTAGACTTCTCTCGATCGGTTCGGATTACGGATGCACGATTTTGAAAGGCCACCTAGGGGCCCGTCGATAGCCTCATGGTGGCGAAGTCAATCGTGAATGGCTTACACTGCTGCAGGACGTTGATACCCATATTGCCAAAAGTCCACCCGCTTGAATCGTTGCCCTTTTCCAGTGAGACCGACATCTTGTCGATCGAAGCGGTCTTGGTCCCGAGTGTCAAACTCCAGGTGGACAGCTCGATAGAGCGGCGTGTCGCGATCCAATGCTTAGCGTCTCTCTGCGCACTTCTAGTTTCAATGAGTGACTTGGCGGAGATAACCGGCCAATGCGTTTTGACTTGTGGAATCGTGAATCGCTCGATGCAGCGCGGCTCAGAGACGTAGTTTATTATTCTTCAGCTGGATTTTCAAGGCGAAGGCCAACATGTTCTGCGGTTTCCGACCAGGAAGCTTCAGGGCTTCGGCTGGAGGCGGTGGAGTAGGAAGGGTTGTAGGACACCCTGCGGCTGCTCGGCAGCTGTCGGGATCAGCATCTTTTTCCGAAAGTCACTCCGGCAAGATAGGTCACATAAGCTTTGGGGTGAAGCAAACAAGAAAGCCCAGTGCGGGAAATCTGCACGCTGGGTTTGACGAGGCGGGGACTGGAAACCAACTTACGGTTTGGCTAGTGAGGCACTCTCAGAGGAAACGGAGAGAAACAGATAGGCCGAAGCTACGAAGCATGGCGCCAGTCCTCGACCCTACAAATTGCCGCGTAACCGGCCGCAATTGAGGTCCCATCGGCCTCGGAGATCTGATTTCGCCTCGAATGCTCAGCGCCGCGATGGGACACGCCGGGTCGACTTGCTGGTTTACGCTGCTTCCCCAGCAGCGAGACGGCTGAACTGCCTTTCTGCGCAGAGCAGCTCAGCTAAAGACTTCCGACCGCGTAGACCTTGTCAACCCGTTGTGACGTGGAGCAAGCGAGCTGCGTTCTGGTGGTAAACCTTCTGCAAGATTCCATCGGGCAGATCGATGCCTGATATTTCCCAGCGTCCTTGAGGAGGTATAGGTGCGGGAGCGTAGTCGAAGTATTCGTCATCCGTCTCTAGAAATCGGAAATAGATTTCGTAGAGGCTATCGTTGAATACTTGCTGCGGGAATTTATCTCCATGGGGCGTAGCGTCTGTTCCAAAAACAATGCGGTCCTGGTACTTGTCAAAGAATTTGCGTGCTGCCCTGGGCTGCCGGCCCAACTCATTGAGACGGGCGGCGATGTCTACATACATGTTGGGGAAGCGATCGAGGTTCTGGGAGACGTTGTCAAGGTTTTCGGCGAAGTTGCCGACATGTAGGGCGACAAAGTTGGTCCTGGGGTGGCGAGCAAAGACCCGATTGCGTGCTTCCAGGATTTCCGCGTTTTACGCCCGCGAGCAAGCGCTCCGGGTTCATCGCCTGGTGCCGCTGGGAAGTGATCGCGACCTTCATCATCGAGGCTATCAGTGCCGCCGGTACGCCGTGCCCCGATACATCCGCGATCAGTAATCCCACCGTCCCGTTCTCGGTGTAAACGAACTCATAGAAGTCGCCTGCCACCGAGTTCATGGGTACAAACCTTGCCGCCACCGTGAAGTGCTCTGAGGTCGCAAAGGTCGACCCAGCTCGCCCCAATAAGAGCTGGCGCACTGCATGGAGGAGACTCACTCGCGTTGGAGCACCACTCGCATGTGAGGATCTTGGCAAAAAGAACCGCACCATCAGCCATCAGTTTGCGCGACTCGCCCCTGCGATCACGAGCAGCTTTCAAGGATGTGCAATTGGTGGAGCTAAGCGGGATCGAACCGCTGACCTCCTCGTTGCGAACGAGGCGCTCTCCCAGCTGAGCTATAGCCCCACAAGACGGGAACAACCAGCCGCTATTTTAACAGCGAAGACAGCAAATGCGGAAAGCTGCGCCGGCAGGTCAGGCTTTCTTCGAGCGCTCCTCGAGCCCGCTGAACAATGCATCCAGTTGGGCCTTGGAGATTTGACCCTGGGCCATGGTGGGCGATCCCCCGCCCCGTAGACCGTAGGCGGCCAGCGCCTCGCGCAGCAGGGTCCCACAATCAATCTTCAAATCTGCGCTGGCCGCCATAACTACCCGGGCCGGCTCCTCCTGCGTAGCGGCCAGCAACGTGAGGGTCTGAGGAGCCGATGCAGTCAGCCGCGACGCCAGCAGTTTGAGGTAAGCGGCATCATGGTCGGTAAAGGTTCGCTTCACTACCCGGCGACCCTCCTGCAACGGATGCTCCAGCAGCAGGCTCGCGGCATGATAGCCGGCCAACTCTTCTGTCAGCTTCTGCCGTGCCTTATGCGACGACTTGCCCTCTGCCAACAGCCGGTCAACGGCTTCTCCTACTTCAAGACGACCCACCGACAGCGCAGTCGCAGCACGGGTGAGCGTTGCCAGATCGTGGCGGGCAGTCACGGCGGCGCGCACACCACAGACAAACTCCACTCGCAGCCCCTGGCGCATCCGTTCCGTCCCGCGGATCAACAAGACGCCAATCTGGCCGGTTGACCGGACGTGCGTGCCTCCACAGGCGTTGAGATCGATCTCGTCGATCTCGATCAGCCGGATATCTCCTTCCCTGTCCGGCAATTTATGGAGGGTGCCGGCGGCCAGCAGCATCTCCGCTTCACTCCGCGGAATGGTGCGCATGGCGATCGCGCGATCCTGGGCGATGATGTCGTTGACCGCGTCCTCCACCCGCTCCAACTCCTCTTGGGAAATGGCCTCGCGGGCAAGATCGATGGTCGAGGTCATCTCGCCCAGGTGGAAGGACACTGTCGCCGCACCGAGCCGGCGATCCACAACCGCGGAAAGCAGGTGCTGCCCGGAGTGCTGCTGCATGTGGTCGCGGCGACGGCTCCAGTCGATTTGCCCGCGCACCGCGGTTCCCGCCAATAACGGCTTCGGGGTGGTGTGCCAGACCTCTCCCTGGTCGTCCTCCTCCACCGCGAGGATTGGGGCCTCAAGCAGAGCGCCTCCGGAAGAGGTAGCCGTGAGCAGGCCGGTGTCGTGCGGCTGGCCGCCGCTGGTGGGATAAAAAGCACTGCGGTCCAGGGCAATTTGCCACAGCGACCGCCCCTGGGTTCGGGAAACCTCGCGGATGTCGGAAACATGCGCATCAAAGGAGGTGAGCGATGGGTCAGCGTAGTAGAGCCGGTGAGACATCCTGCACGTTATTCTATCCGGGGAGATTGAGGTTGCCACTTTTCAGAGACCTATCCGTTGGGGTCGCTTTTCTGTTGGGCGTTGGGGCGGTTCAGGGACAGGATTGCACGCAGTTGTTACAGGCGCAGGATGCAAAAGCCGTCGCCGCCTGCAAGGCACAACTCGATGAAGCCGAACATGGCCCGGCCACGGAACGCCTGGCCCGGATCGTGGCTGAAGATGATTACGGCGTCGCCCTGCTGGCAGTGGCTCACCAGCCAAAGCAGTCACTCGATGCTTTTAACCGCGCGATCACGTTGCTGCCGGCAAGCACGGTCAAGCCTGACAGCCTGCAATGGGCGGTTCCCTACTGGCACCGCGCCACTGCTTATCAGCAACTCAACCAGTGGGAACTTTCGGCCGGCGATCTGCAGACGGCCGAGGATACGTTCACCAGCGCTATCGCAGCTTTGGCGGGCGATGCGGCCCGGGCCGAGCATTTCAGGCAACTGCTCCAACGGGTACGGCAGCAGCACGCAGAGGTGCTGGAGCGCCAGGGCAAGCACGGCGAAGCACAAAGACTATTAGCTACACAATAGTGCTATGAACCGGAAGCCAGGTGAGCCCCACACCCGGTTGTTCCTCCGTCATAATCAATATATAGGCATCAATATATCGGGGGGTGTTATGCGCGTTTGTATCTGCTGCTGTCTGGCGCTGCTCATGACGGCCCCGCTATTCGGTCAACAGGCGCCCCCTCCATCTCCACTCCCCACAACTCCTCCGACGTCCGACGAGGATAAGGCCAACCAGTTGAGCGAACAGGTGGGCAAGCTGATGGTGAAGTGCGTCAACCTGCTCACGGCCCAGGACCCGCTGTCGCTGGACTTTTGCAAACAGCAACGCGATCTGGCCGACCAGTATCCTCCGCATCAGCGCCTGGTAGATAAGATGATGGCCCACGATGAATACGGCATCGCCTTGGCGGCCTTCGATCACAAGCAGGAGGCGCTGGAGGAATTCGATCTCGAGGTCGCGCTGGTTCCCAAAGCAGTCAAGCCCGGGTCGCCGGAGTGGAGCACGGCCTACTGGCATCGGGCGATGATCTACACCCAATTGGGTCAGATCGATAAGGCCGACCGCGATTATCGCGCGGCGGAAGCGAATTTCCGCAAGCCTTCCCCCACTGCGGACGCCGCGTCGGTGGAGAAGAAACGGCGGGCCATCCTGCGCCAGCACGCCGCCCTGCTGCAAAAAGAAGGCAAGACCGAAGCTGCGCATCAACTGCTGTTAGAGGCAGCAAAATAGAGCAATGACCGAAGAAGCCCAGGCGAAAGAAAGGCCTCGGATCAAAGACATTCCTCGTAACGTCGAGCCTTACTTCATCGCTTTTCTCCTCAAAGGCGAGCGGTGGAACGATACTCAGGGCGCGGACGATCTAGTGCCTCGCCAGCTGGCGTTCATACGAGAACAGGTCGAGGCCGGGAGATACGTGTTGGCCGGTCCGATTACCGATGATGGACTGGTGGTGGGGATTTCGATCATCGCCGCGGGCACAGCCGCAGAGGCATTGGCCATCGCCAGCGCCGATCCCGGAGTTCAGGCGGGACGATTAAGGGTGGAGGTGCACCCTGCCTTTCTGCCCTCGTTGAAGGAATTGAAAATCAACTATTCTTCGTGAAGGCCGAATTGGACGCTCTGATCTCGGTTCGCGGCCCTCAGGGGCTTTAGAGCGTGTTGTGAGAACCCATTTCAAACAGCTGAAAACAGGCCGCGACGCAATCCTGGACAACCTTCAGCCGTCCCTCCGGGACTTAATCATGTTTATCGGCGTACCCAGGACTAGCGTCCTCGGCTAAGTTCAGCCGTCCCTGCGGGACTAAATTCGTAAATCCTCGTAAATCCTCGTTCTTACACACGCTGTAAAGCCCATCGGGTTTGGGGGGTAGATGTACGGGCTGAAGCCCGTACCCTTCACTGCTTCGGGGACAGGGAGTTTTCCGCCTGCTTTTCTTTTTCTGCCCGGCGGGTGGCTGCTGCCATTGCTTCCAGGTAGCGCTTTGGCTTTTGCTGCAGCAGCGAGTGCTCAACCGCTTTTCTGTAGCCACCGGAATAGATGGCGTAGAAGACTGCGAGCGCGGAGCCAACCCCCAACGCGAAGCCGAAGAAGTAGCCCAGCATGATGTTGTAGAACGTGGCCATCGATCAGAGACCGCCTTGCACGGCACGGGAACGGTGAAGGACAGGCGGTCCTGCCCGCCCCCATTCACTGGGATCCCAGTGGACGGGACTGAGCTGGTGGTCGCGATGACGAAAAGTAATGGGCCGGGGAGGGCGGTTGGGCCCCATCGCGTCGAGAGTAAGAACGATTTGGCTTCCGCTCCTAGACCAACGTCCATGCTCGATTACGTCGCTTTTGCCGATGTACTGGGTGGTGAAGATCGCCGTGCCATCCGCCGAGAGGCTGAGCGTGAAGACTCGCCTGGCGGCATCGGCCGCGGGTGCATGACCCTGGTAGGTACCTGAGAGATCAACCTCCCCACTCTCTGCCAACATGGCGGCGTGGGCGGCCAGGATGAACCAGCAGAGCGCCAGCAAGGGACGAGGAAACAAGGGACGGGCGTGCATGACGAATGATCATAGATGCCGTTTGCATGACTGGTCCACGAAATCGCCAGCAAATCGGCGCCGAGCGCAAAGGGTATATGATGCGTCTCTATATACGACAGTCTCTCCGTTCAGCTATGGGAACCATGGAAGGACAATTCGTCGGATGGCTGGAGGCCGAGGCGGTGGCCATACCAGAGCAGGAAACGCACGCCCGGGTGACCGCGCTGGTGGAAGAGTATTCGACCACACTTTATCGCGTGGCCTACTCGGTTACGCGCAATGCAGCCGACGCGGAAGATGTGGTGCAGGAGACCTTTTTGCGGGTTCTCCGTCATCGCCACAAGCTCGCCGAGGTACGGGACTATCGCGTCTGGCTGGTTCGGATCACCTGGAACCTGGTGCTGGATCGCAAACGGCGCGCCAAGACGCGGCCGCAAGTAGACGATTTTGAAGAGCTGGCGCGGGTTCTACCGGCGGGCGAGCTGAGCGCGGAGAAGATGGTAATTACCGCCCAGCGTCATGCCCGGATTCTTCGGCTCATCGACACTCTGCCGGCACGGGAGCGCGAGGTTTTGCTGCTTTCCGCGGTGAAGGAGCTGTCCACGGTGGAGATTGCCCTGGTCCTTGAAACCACTGAATCGACCATCCGCTCCCGGCTGTACCGTGCGCGCCACGCGCTCGCAGCCTTGCTGGAGCAGGAAGGAAGTTTGCTATGAGCATACATTCGGAAATCGACGATACCTTGCGACGGCTGGGGAGTGTCGAGCCCCCATCCTTGCTGGAGAGGCGCATCAACCTCCGGCTACAGATGCCGCGCAACCATTTTTCCTTTTCGATGACCCGGATTGTGGCCGCCTGCGCCCTGGCGGCCAGCGTTGCCGTATCCGCCGTAGCCCTGAATCCTGCCCTGCGCAGCCTGGTGTTCCATCACCATACCAGCGCCCAGAGCACGCCCGCAGTCACCCCGCGGGTGGTCGCCCCGGCTGCGGGAGGGTTCGGCACTGCTTCGGCGGTGCACGTTCCGGCAGAACCAGTCCCAGTGCAGCCCACGCCGGTTAACCAGGGGCGCGGGCGATCCAGATCAGGACGGGCGGTGCTCCCAGCCGGGAATCTGGCACCCCTGCCGCGCGGCGTGGCCGCACCCCACGCTCCCCCTGCGGCGGCAGCTGACTCGACCCGCTAGAGCAGGCTGCGGAAAAAGTCCTGGAGGGGGCGAGGGTCGTTCCCTCAGCGGCTAAAGCCGCGCCTGTTGCAATAGTTTACGTACGACCTAAAGGTCGTACCCTTCAAAAACATTGGGTTTCTCCGCAGCCTGCTAGAGCACTGATTCGATAATCATGTGAACCACCGCCAGCACCACCGCGCCAATAAACGCGGCCCCGAAGCTTGCGATGTGCAGCCCGGGCGTGATCTTACTCGCCAGGATGAGCATCAGCGCATTGATCACTAAAAAGAGCAGACCCAAAGTGAGAATGGCGAAGGGAAGGGTCACTACCTTCAACACCAGTCCCAGCGTCATGTTCAGAAAGCCGATCACCACGACTGCCACCAGCGCGGAGGGCAGGCTGACCACCCTGAACCCGGGCACGATATAGGTCACCGCCAGGAGAGCCAAGGCGCTAAGGACCCACTTCAAGAGCAAATTCACCATGATTTTGATTTCCTTTCGGACCGGGAACCCGCAAATTCAGTGGTAACAGCCTACGCTAAGATGGGCATCAGGAGGCAAGATGTGTCTCTTACCGAGATGGCTCGCAACCGGTGCCTTGCTGGTTCCCCTGGCTTGGCTGTCTTCGGGTGGCTTCGCCGCCAGCGAGCTGGCCGCTTTACCGGATGCGGCAACCCTATTGCACGAGGTTGAGGCGCAGCAGAAGCAGTTGGACAAGGTGCGGGAAAACTACACCTTCCGCGCGGTGCAGACCGTCCGGCAGCTGGACAGCAAAGGGAACACGAAAAAGGTTGAAACCGAGGAGCACGAGGTGTTCTTTGTAAACGGCCACCGGGTGGAAAAACTGGTTCGCAAGGATGGCAAGGACCTAACCCCAGACCAGGCGCGTAAGGAACAAGACCGGGTCAATAAAGAAGTCCTGAAGATTTCGAAGCCCGGTTACACCGATCCTGACAAGGGCGAAATTACAGTTACCCGGCTGCTCCAGATTGTCACCTTTTCCAAACCGCGCCGCGTACGCCTGAACGGGCGGGACACCATCGCCTTCGATTTCGCCGGCGATGAACATGCCAAGGCTCACGGCCGGGATGAAGATGCGCTAAAGAAGGTCAGCGGCACGATCTGGATTGACGAGGCGGACCATGAGGTTTCGCGCATGAGCGCGACCCTGGATGAAAACTATCATGTGGGCTTCGGTCTGCTGGCCTCGGTCGCCAAGGGCAGTAATGTGGTTTTCGATCAGGCGCTGATTCGCAATGAGGCTTGGCTGCCCACTGCGATTGCGTTGCATTTACAGGCGCGGGCGTTTCTGGTTGCAGGTTTCCGCGCCGACATCGACGTCCGCTTCGACCAATATCGCAAATTTCAAACCGACGCTGTGCAGCTACCTGGAGCGACCACACACTAAAAGTGCGAAGCCGCTATTTTTGCTGTAGTTTTTGGGCGGCGATCTGGCCGGCGGCGGTTTTCGAGGTTTTTAGCTGGGCGTAGATTTTATTGGCTTCGGCGGGATTGGTCTTCTCGTATAGCGCCGCCAGCTGCAGCCGCGCCGCGTCGGCCGGCACCGTGTTGGTCGGTTTCGCGATGAGCTGGTTGTAAAGCACAACCGCTTCGCTATTGCGGTTCAGTTGCTGATACAAGTTGGCCAGTGCCAGTTTGGCCAGCGACGCCAGCGCAGCGTCATGGCCATCTGCAATCTTCTTCAGATACGTTTCGGCTGGCCCGGTCTGGCCTAGGTCAATCGCAGTCAGCCCGGCGAAGTAACGGGCGGTCTTGCCCGCCTCAAAAAACCCATACTGGTTGGCGAGCTGCACAAACTGCTGGTTCGCCAATTTGGCCCGCGCGGCGGCAGTAGGGAAAGTTTTCTCCCCCGGCGTGGGCGGCTGCCCGGCCTGCGCCAGGGGAGCATTGTAGGTGTCCATCGCCTCGCCAAAAGCCAGATCGGCGGCCGCCGAGCGCTGGTTGTAAACCACCAAAGCGGCCACCACAATGGCAAGCAGAACAACTGCCGCCACACTGGCTTGAATAACTCTCGATCGATTATCCTGAAACCAGTCGACACCGGTCCTGGTGGCGTCGACAAAACGGTCTTGTTTGAGCGCGTGACGTGTCTGTGTGTCCACTAATTTCCTTCAGAAGCCATTCGTAGGAGGGGTCGCAGAGGCTATGCTTTTGCCGTCTGCGTGGGCTTCTAAAGTTTAGCAGCGCCGAAGTTTGCGGGTCAAACGGACGACCTCGGCGCGCGTTGAACACGGCCGGAACTCAGGCAGCTGCGACTGGATCTTCAATCTCGCCGTTCTCGATCTTCTCCCGGCAGTCGATGCAGTAGGGGGTCCAGGGAAGAGCTTCCAGCCGCTTCAGACCGATGGTCTTGCCGCAGTGCATGCACTCTCCATACGTGCCCTCATCGAGCCTTTTCAACGCCAGGCGAACCAGTGCCAGTTGCTCGTGCCCACTCGTGCCCTGGCTGAAGAGCATCTCTTTCTGGTAAGACTGCACGGCCTGATCGGCAGCGTCCAGCGCACTGTCTGCTGCAACTTCGCGGCCCTGTTCCACCGCCGAGATCATGGAATGCTCCAACTGCTTTTCCTGCCGGCGGAGGGTTTGTTCGAATGTCTGGATTGTTTCGGGATTATGCACCACTTTTTCGTTGCTCCTCGACACGGTAAAAATGTCGTTCTAGTGTCGCCTAATTGGACGCAGATTACCGGTGAAATTATCTTTCTTTTTAAAATTTTTCAAATTTCTTTTGCGTACCCAGTCGCACACCCGGGAAGGAACATACGCCCTGGCGAGGCAAAAAATGCTCTAGGCTAGTAACTATGTACGAAGACTTCCATGTAACCGATCACTGGACCCGGGAGGACCTGCACTGCCGGTGGACAGCGAACGTGGTCGCGATCGCCACTCGCCACGCGGACGCGGTGGACATCCGCTTTGAGGTGAATGGCCGGCCGGTCTGGATTGCGATGCCGGCGGAGGCCTGGGTGGAACAGAAAAAGCGTTCCGGCCACGTCATTACCGATCGGCTTGCAGCCCAGGTGGCGGGCCGCTACCTGAAGCAGGCGGCCGAGAACGGGTACGACAACGGGCGTGAAATGTACACCATGAGCGTCGCCGAGGTCCTGGAACAGGTGGACGCGGTCATGGAGGAAGTCCGGCACTCCTCCCTGCTGCCTGAATTGCCCGTCATGCCCAGTCATAAACACACCATCCTGGACAAAGCGCAACGGCGTTGTACACTGGGGTAGGCTGCAAGAGCATTGCTCGCTTGGTGAGCTTGGGTAAACTCGGGCATGCCCTGGGCGGTCACCAGGGAGGAGCCTGGAGTGGATTCAGTCAAGGCAACCACAATGACGGGGAAGCTGGTGGAAGGCGCCCACGTCCACCGGAACCTCTCCACTCCCCAATTGGTGGAAGCGGCGATTGCGCGGGGCGAGGCCAGTCTGGCCGACAACGGGGCCCTGGTGGCGCTCACCGGCGCCCGAACGGGACGTTCCCCGCGAGATAAATTTATTGTGCGGGATGCTATCACCACCGACACGTGTGGATTGGGGCAAGGTGAACCAGCCCTTCGATCCGGCGAAATTTGAGGCCCTTCTGGCCCGTGTCGTCGCTCATATGCGGGAGCGCGACCTTTACGTGCTCGATCTATTTGCCGGCGCGGACGAGCACTACCGGCTTCCGGTTCAGGTCATCGCCGAGTATGCCTGGCACGCCCTGTTCGTGAAGCAGTTGTTCGTTCGCCTGCCGGGAGAGGAACTGGCCAGCCACAAACCGGAATTTACCGTGATTGCCGCTCCCGAGTTCGAGGCCGTGCCCGAACGCGACGGCACCCACTCCGGCACTTTTATCATCACGGATTTCACCCGCCGGATCATTCTCATCGGGGGCACGAAATATGCCGGCGAGATGAAAAAGTCGATCTTCGGCGTGATGAACTTTCTCCTTCCCGGTCGCGACGTATTTCCTATGCACTGCTCGGCCAACCTGGGGCGATGCCGGGGACACGGCGCTGTTCTTCGGCCTCTCCGGCACCGGCAAAACCACGCTTTCGGCCGATCCCCGGCGGCGGCTGATCGGAGACGACGAGCATGGCTGGAGTGCGAGCGGCATCTTCAACATTGAAGGCGGCTGCTACGCCAAATGCGTCGATTTGTCCCCGGAGAAGGAGCCCCAGATTTACCATGCGATCCGCTTCGGCGCGGTACTCGAGAATGTGGTGATCGACAGCAAGACCGGGGCGCCGGATTATAGCGACATCCGCTACACAGAAAATACCCGGGCGGCCTATCCGGTCGAGTACATCGCCAAGGCGGTTATTCCCGGAGTCGGTGGTCATCCCAGCCATGTGCTGTTTCTCACTGCGGATGCGTTTGGCGTGCTGCCCCCAATCGCCAGACTTAACCCGGCTCAGGCCATGTACCACTTTCTTTCTGGGTATACGGCCAAACTGGCGGGAACCGAGGCGGGACTGGGCAGCGAACCGGTGCCGGAGTTCTCCACTTGCTTTGCCTCGCCATTTATCCCCTTGGCCCCGGCGGTGTACGCGAAGATGCTGGGCGAACGGTTGCGGCAACACGAGGCGCAGTGCTGGCTGGTCAATACCGGCTGGACTGGCGGCGCTTTCGGCACCGGCCAGCGTATGAGCCTGAAATATACACGCGCCATGGTGAACGCCGCGTTGGATGGGCGCCTGAGCAAGGTCGAGTTTGTTATCGAGCCGGCGTTTGGCTTGAGCATTCCCCTCAGTTGCCCGGATGTGCCGGCAGAGTTGCTGAACCCGCGCAATGCATGGAAGGACCGCAGGGCCTACGATCAAGAGGCCGTTATGCTGGCGGAGAAGTTTGAGAAGAATTTCGCCAAGTTCGAAGCGCCCGCCGAGGTGCGCGAAGCGGGTCCGGTTCCCAGAAAGGCTAAGAATTAAGGAGAAGAGAAACAGCAGGTCCCTCCACTACGCTGCGCTCCGGTCCTAATGAACGATCACTGCCCCCGCCAAGCGGATCTGTACGGGTGCCCCATGTTCGCACCAGCGTACGTGGGCCGAAAAAGACGGGCGAAGCCCATCCACAGCTTCTACTCGTTTAGAGAAAGCATTCGAACAAGTCATAATCGGCCCACGTACGCTGGTGCGAACATTGATTGGATAAGGAAAAAGGCTTCAGCGATCCTAGAGAGAGTCTTGAGGGTGGGACCAGAGACTCTGGGATCAGGAGAAGCCTTATGAAGATTATAGGATGTGATTTCCACCCCAGCTTTCAACAGATAGCGATATGCGACTTGGAGACGGGAGAGCTCCAGGAGCGGAAGTTGAGTCACGCCGATGGCCAGGCAGAACGGTTCTACCGGGAGTTGGGCGAGCCGGCGTTAATCGGGATCGAGGCCACTGGAAATAGCCAGTGGTTCCTCGATCTGGTGCAGCGGTTGGGTCATGAGATATGGGTAGGGGATGCAGCCAAGATCCGCGCCAGCTATGTGCGCAAGCAGAAAACGGACAAGCGGGACGCGGGTCATATCTTGAAGCTGCTGTTGGAGAAACGGTTTCCCCAGTTGTGGAGGCCGAGCGCAGCGATGCGGGATCAGCGGCAGTTGTTACGCCACCGGGACAAGCTGGTAGAGATCCGAACGAAGGTGAAGAACAGCTTGCAACACCTGGCGATGAACCGGGGGATGCAGAAGAAGAGCCGGCTATGGACGCGCCAGGGGATGGAGCAGTTCCAGCAGTTGGCGATGCCGGGCTGGGCGGGGACGCGGCGGGAACATTTGCTGCAGCTGCTCAAGGAGTTGAACGGCCAGATCGAGCCATTGGATCAGGCGGTGAAGCAGGCCGCCGAACAACATCCCCAGGCCCAGTTGTTGATGACGCAGCCTGGAGTGGGACCGGTGACGGCCCTGGCTTTTGTGCTGACCATCGGGGATGTGGCACGCTTTGCCGGCAGCAAGCAGCTCACCAGCTATCTGGGCCTGGTTCCCAGCGAACACAGCTCGGGCAACAAGCGTCGGCTGGGAGCCATTACCAAGCAAGGCAACTGTTTTCTACGCAAGCTGCTGGTGGAAGCGGCGCAGACCACAGTACGCAAGGATGAGGGTTTTCGCAAAGAGTATCAACACCGTTGCCATCATCGCCCGAAAGCAGTGGCCAAGGTGGCGGCGGCACGCAAGCTGGCGGTGCGACTCTACTGGATGCTACGCAGTAATGTCAGCTATCCGGAGATCGTTCATATCGAGAGCAACCCGCGGGTGCCCCTGGGCAATGTCTAGCCCGAAACATTGATTGGGTGCTCTCGCATCCAGACCGGTCTTATGCAGAAGACGGCGCAAGCGCCTTGGAAAACACCTCCGGTGTTTCCCACTTCCGCACAGACTCGGCGGCTGGATGTCCGTATAGAAGAATCATGATAGTAGTTTCGGTCGTATCGATGGTTCGGTGGAGCGATCCACCAGAAAAGTGATTCTGCGGTGATATCCCAGAGTCCCGGTCCCACACTCTGTCTGATGGCCAAAGCAAGCGGTGCTCCGCACCGCTGAGGATATCTTCGCCCTTGACAAAGCCTTTTTCCTTATCGAGGGGCACCCGTACAGATCCCGGTCGCCTCTGCGGCTGTTCCCGCTCATTGCTCCCCTAACTTGCTCCAGCTAAGTCAGCTGCTCGGGATGACAATTTTCTTTTGAAGACGACACCTACCGTTCGCGAGAAGAATTGTCATCCCGACCGTAACGAAGCGAAGTGGAGTTTCTCTTCTCCTCCCCCAAACCAGATGGTTCCGCTATTTGGCCGTCACTACCGGAACCCGGGGCGCAACGGTGCGCCCGTCGTGGAAAATGGTCACGATCGAGCGGGTGTTGGTGATGTCGTCGAGAGGGTTGGCGGCCAGCACGATCAGGTCAGCGCGCTTGCCCGGGCGCAGGGTTCCCCGGGTCGCCCCGATGCCGAGCAAGGCGGCGTTGCTGCTGGTGGCGCAGACGATCGCCTGCATCGGAGTGAGCCCCGCCCGCACCATGTCTTCCAGTTCCCGGTGCTCAGAGAAGCCTGGAATGCGGGTTGGATATGCACCTGAGTCGGTTCCAAAACCGACCAGGATACCGGCATCAAAGAGCGTCTTCAGGTTTTGCCCGTCCATGGCAAAGTCTGCCTTGTGCTGCGCGGTCTTCGGGTCCTGGTTTACCTTCTGGCTGTAGGCGTCGCTGTTCAACATCGTCAGCACCACGGGCGAGAGCGCATCCTTAAAGAAATTAAGCTGCATGAACCCTGGGTGCTCGGCGTAGATGTAGAACGATTCGTCGACAGTGAAGGTCGGAATATAACGGACGCCGCGACGCTTCATCGCCGCAATCAGCTCCTGATCGACGGGTTTGTCGCGGACACTGTGGGCCAGCACGTCCACGCCATCGTTGACCAGCGACTTGGCATCCGCCAGGTAGTAAATATGCGCAGCCACGCGCAGATGGTGCTTGTGCGCCTCCTCGATCACCGCTCCATAGATCTCAGGAGACATGGCGGGCTTGGTTCCGCCAACGTTGTCGACCCAGACCTTGACGATGTCTGCGTGCCGCTTGGCCATGGCGTCCACCGCGGCGCGCGCTTCTGCGGTTGTTGCCGGGCGGTAGATCTGATCGGGAGCAGCCGGCAGACCCGGAGCTGCGTCCGGGACGCCTATACCACGATCTGCGGTAAAGACTGTCGCGCCATCGAGTTTGCCCTGCCGTTGCTGCTCACGAATGGAGTACAGAAGATCGCGATTCAGCCCCAGGGATAACATCGTGGTCACACCGTAACTCTCGTACTGGCGTAATTCCGCAAGCACGTTCTCCGGGGTATACGACGTGGCCGAATTCTGGCCATCGGCGATCAATGCCAGGTGACCGTGCGCATTGATGATGCCGGGGATGACCGTGTCGCCGTGCAAATCGAGCACCTTTGCACCAGAAGGAACCGCGCCCGACCCCGCCTGGACAGACCGGATGTGATTGCCCTCGATCACCACCGTCGCATCTTCGAGCGGAGCGCCACCGGTGCCATCGATCACCCGCACATGGGTGAGAGCGGTGGGTTGGTCTGGGGTTGCGGCGTGCAAGAGCGGGGCCAACACAAAACACATGGCTACAGCTGTGCGCAGAAGCATGGTCGCTAATCACTCCTCGTAGGTGAGATACTCTCCGCAAGCGCAGTTTCGCAATTGGTGTAAACCGAAGCGACAGGCCTTGTCGTGGTTTTCTCTCAAGGAAAACCACTCCTCGTCGATCTTTATCAGACCACAGTAATTGCGAAACTGCTGAAGGTGCACGGGCAATGTGGCTGGCGCTGGCGATTATTCTTATCCTGATCTGGGTCGGCGGCTTTCTGCTCTTTCACCTCGCCGTATTTTTCCTGCACATCCTGCTCATCATTGCCGCTGTAGCCCTGATCCTCCACCTGCTGAGCGGCGGCCGCAGAGCGGTGTAGTGCCGCTCCGCCCTACTCGCTGTAATGCAGCAGACTGAACACGTCATACTCCTTGAACCGTTCTCGTCCATTGAGAAAGTCGAGCTCGATGGCGAAGGCGAGGCCGACAATTCTGGCCCCCAGCCGGCGCACCAGTTTCACGGTTGCTTCCATCGTCCCTCCGGTCGCAAGCAGGTCATCCACGATGAGAACATTCTGCCCCGGCTCGATGGCATCAAGGTGGATTTCGAGCGCGTCCGTTCCATATTCCAGGTCGTAGGTCACGCGCGCTGTTTCCGCAGGCAGCTTGTCCGGCTTGCGTACCGGGACAAAGCCAGCATTCAGGCGGTAGGCCAGGGCCGGCCCGAAGATAAATCCGCGCGCCTCAATGCCCAGAACCAGATCGACATCTTTGGCACCAATGTAGTGCGCGGCCAGCGCATCCACCAGGGTCGCGTAACCTTGCTTGTCCTTAAGCAAGGTGGTGATGTCGTAGAACAGAATGCCCGGCTTAGGAAAATTGGGAATGGTCCGGATGAGAGATTTCAGCGGCTCACAGTTGATTGGTTCGGGCATGCGTACTACCAGGCTCCTTCAATCTGGAATGATTCGAGGCTTTCAGCCATGGCTTCATCCATCTCCTTCTCCTGTACTGCATCCACTCGGCTGCCGCGGGAGCCGCGTTCGAGTACGGCACGAAGTTCGGCCAGCTTGTCCTCGCTGCCGGCTACCATGACTTCGACCTCGCCCTCCTCCGTATTGCGAACCCAACCCTTCAATCCCCGAGACCCTGCTTCCCGATGGACAAGCCAGCGGAAACCAACCCCTTGAACGCGGCCTTTGACGACGTAATGACGGACCATAGGTTTTGTGCCCTTGTTTTATGCTCTGGACAGGTAGGCGCCTTCGGCGGTATCGACGCGAATCTTTTCCCCTTCGTTGATGAAAGGGGGCACTTGCACCACCAGCCCAGTTTCCAGCTTGGCCGGCTTGGTGACGGAAGATGCGGTCGCCGATTTGAGTCCCGGTTCGGTTTCCACCACAGTCATTTCCACCGTTCCTGGCAGCTCAATGCCCACCGGCACGCCATCGAAGAATGAGACTTTGATCTGAAGATTAGGGATGAGGTACTCGATGGCATCACCCAAGGTGGCGCCCTTCAGGTTCGTCTGTTCATAGTTCTCGGTATTCATGAAGTAGTAGTCGTCTCCATCCGAGTACAGAAAATCCATGGGGACTTCGTCGACGATGACGCGCTCGATCGGGTCGGGGGAGCGGAAACGGTGCTCAAACATGGCGCCGGTGCGCAGGTTGCGGAGCTTGGCCTGGATGAATGCGCGCAGATTTCCGGGGGTGCGATGCTCGACGCTGAAAACCGTGTGCAGCTCATTATTGTGCTTGATGATCATGCCCGGACGCATCTGTGTGGCAGGAATCGCCATAAACGAAAAACTCCTTGATCTCTCTCTGGATTGGGTGAAGCAGAAACCCTCAAGAGTCGATTGTAGCCCCTTCTCTACTTGCCGAAGATTCGCGAGAAGAAGTGGCCAATGCGGTGGAAGAAGCCGGGCTGGTTGGGTGGCGGAGCTGCGGATGCGACTTCCGTCGGAGGCGTTGGCTGTGGCGCGGGTGCGACAGGAGCCGGCGGAGGAGTGGCGGGAGGGGGCTTCTCTCCGTTGTAGGTGAGCGGAACGGTTACCTGGGCATGGGTCTGACCTGGGGGAACTGCCGGGACGGTACTTGGCTTGGGAGGCGCGGCCAGCCCCTCGCTTTCCGCGATCGGGAAGGCGGTATCCGCGGGCGTGGAAGAAGGTCCACCGACAGGCTGTCCTGGTTTTGCGGGGTTGGTTCCTGTGGTCCCGGCACTGGCCACAGAGATGGCCGGCGTGGTTGGACAGCCGCAGGGCTCTGGTTCGTGATCCACTACCTCGCGCAGACTGCCATGCTCGAAGTTGACCCGCTGATCCGGCAGCACGCGGTATGCACCACCCTCCAGCTCGCTGCTCACAGTGACATAGGGGGCGCCTGTACCGTGATTGTCCACGCAGGTATCTCCCTTGGCATTTACCCGGATGCTCAGGTCGGCTTGTCCCGGGCCGGAGATAAGGATGCGCAGGTCGGGGGTGAGGAGCACATCAGAATACTTGCCCACGGTGTAGTTGGCCTCGATCGCCCCGCGGTCGAGGGCCATCATGAGGGCGCTGCTGGCTGGGTCGGCGATGGAGCTGTCCTTCGATAAGTGAACGCTGCTGGTGGAGCAGAGGCGTAATTCCCCGCCCCGTTGCAGCGCGATCTTCACGGCCTGGTCTCCGGCCGTGATCTCGCTGCCATTGCCCAGCAGTGTTTCGCCGTGGGAAATGTCTACCGCGCCGGAGACTTTTACCTCGGTGGCCGAGGTGCGTCCAATGGGCTGCTGGGCCGCCAGGAGGGGCACGAAAAACGCAAGCTGGCCGAGCAGGAGAAATCGCATCACAGGTTGAGAAAATTCCGGATCAGGCTCTTGCCGTCGACGGTGAGCACGCTCTCGGGGTGAAACTGGACGCCCTCGATGGGATAGCGGCGGTGCCGCAAGCCCATGATCGTCCCATTGCTGCGGCCGTTTTGTACCCGCGCGGTCACTTCGAGTTCTTCCGGCAAACCCTCGTCGGCAACGATGAGCGAGTGATAGCGGGTGCAGGTCATGGGGCTGGGAAGGCCGGCGAAGAGGTTGCGTCCATCGTGCTCCACGGGGCTGGTTTTGCCGTGCATCAGCTGCGGCGCACGCACTACATTGGCGCCGAAGGCGGCGCCGATCGCCTGATGGCCGAGGCAAACACCCAAGATGGGCACTTTGCCGGCAAAATGACGGATGAGCGGAATGCTGATGCCGGCTTCTTGCGGGGTGCACGGTCCTGGAGAAAGGACGATGCGCTCCGGCTTGAGGTCTTCGATTTGCTCGACGGTTAATTGATCGTTGCGGCGGATGACCATCTCGGCCCCTAACTCACCCATGTACTGCACCAGGTTGTAGGTAAAGGAGTCGTAGTTGTCGAGGACGAAGACCATACACGCCACTTTCTTCAGTGTAGAGCAATCAAGGAGCAACCGCGGGCCCGCCTTCAGAGGCTGCTGAAAAAGTCCTGGAGGGGGCGAAGGTCGTTCCCTCAGTGGCTAAAGCCGCACCTGTTTGCAATAGTTTACGTACGACTTAAAGGTCGTACCCTTCAAGAGCATTGGGGTTTCCGCAGCCTGGGGTTTCCTTTCGATTTTCAGCGCTTACTTGAGGCTGCGGCGCGGGCTGTTTCTACGGCCCGCACTACGGCCTTCGCTTTGTTTACCGATTCCTCGTACTCTTCTTCGGGCACGGAGTCGGCAACGATGCCGCCCCCGGCCTGGATGTAGCCCTGCTCTCCTTTAAGGAGCATGCTGCGAATGGCGATGCAGGAGTCGAAATTTCCTGAAAAGTCGGCGTAGAACACACTGCCCCCGTAAATGCCGCGGCGGGTCGGCTCCAACTCCTCGATGATCTCCATGGCGCGTATCTTGGGCGCGCCGCTCAGGGTGCCGGCCGGGAAGCAGGCACAGAAGGCGTCCACGGCCGAGAGCCCTTCTTTAAGCTGGCCCTCCAGCGCGCTGACCAGATGCATTACATGGGAGTAGCGCTCTACATGCATCAGACTCTTGACCCGGACTGTGCCGAACTCGCAGACCCTTCCGATGTCGTTGCGTCCCAGGTCGACCAACATCACGTGCTCGGCGCGCTCCTTTTCATTGGACCGCAACTCCTGCTCGATGCACAGATCTTCTTCCTCGTTGGCGGAGCGGGGACGCGTTCCCGCAATAGGGCGGTACTCCACCTGGCGCTGCTGCACCCGCACCAGCAATTCGGGAGACGAACCCACCAGGCACGTAGACGCCTTGTCCAGATCGAAACGCAGGAAATAGAGATACGGGGAAGGATTGACGATGCGCAGCGCGCGGTAGACAGAGAACGGGTCGACGCCCGGCTTGACTTCAAAGCGCTGTGACAGGACTGCCTGGAAGATGTCACCGGCGGCGATGTATTCCTTGATCCTGGCGACGGAAGTGAGAAAGTCTTTCTTCAAGGTGTGGCTGGTGACGGAGAGTTTGCCCCGGGGCGGAGCGCGCCGGGGTTTGGGAATGGGTCTTGCCAGGCGCTTCTCCAGGCTGGTCAACCGCTCTTTGGCATCCTTGTAAGCGGCTGCAGGTTTCTGGCGTCCGAGATCGGCAGTCACCATGAGCTGGATCTGCTTGCGCACATGATCGAAGGCCAGCACCTCGTCGAAAAACATCAGGCAGGCATCGGGAACGCCGAGATCGTCCTCGGCCAGCTCCGGCAGACGCTCCAGTTGGCGCACCACGTCGTAGGCAAAGAAGCCGACCGCGCCACAGGTAAAGGGCGGCAACCCTGCGATATGCGCCGGCTTTTGCCCGGCCAACAGCTCCTTTAAGAGGGCAAAGACGTCGCCTTGCAGGGTCCGGCTCTTGCCTCGCTCGTTGATGACAATGGTCTTTCCGCGGGACACGATGGTGCGATAGGGCCGGACGCCGATAAAGGTATAGCGACCCACTTTTTCGCCGCCTTCCACGGATTCAAGGAGAAAGGACTGGGGTTCCTGCGAGGCCAGGCGCAAAAAGGCGGAAACCGGGGTTTCGAGGTCAGCCGTGATGGTGCGGTAAACCGGGACCAGGCTGTGCGTCGCCGCCAGCCGGAGGAATTCAGGGCGCGAGGGTGCAATGGTAGTGTCGACCGGCATTTCTGCTCATACTAAATGGCCATAGCGGCCCTAAGGTAAAGAGAAGAGGATTCCCCGAGTGACGCATCCAATGTATGGCGGGCGCTTGCCCGGGTTTCCCGGGGACGCATATACTCGATAGGTTTGGGTTAGTACGAGAAACAGGTCCCGGCCAAGTGGGCGCAACGAGCGCGTAGGGCTCGCCGGGAGCAGAAGTCGGGCAGAGACTTTTAGCTCGATTTCGCCCCGTCGAAGTGCCTGCGCCGTCCCGCCCGGGCGCGAACGGCTCAACCGCGGTGGGACTTGGCGGACTGCCAAACGCAGTCCATATCTGGAGAAATTCGTTATGCAAACCGTATCGCTCGAGCAGGAGATCAATCCCTGGGAAGCCCAGGCTGCCCGATTTGACTTTGCCGCACAAAAACTCAACCTGGACGAAGGGCTATGGAAGGTATTGCGCTACCCTGCACGGGAAATTATCGTGCACATCCCGGTCATGATGGACAACGGAACGATTGAGGTCTTCACCGGCTTCCGGGTGCAACATTCGATTGCCCGTGGTCCGGGCAAAGGGGGCATCCGCTATTCCCCTGATGTAACCCTGGATGAGGTTCGCGCGCTGGCCAGCTGGATGACGTGGAAGTGCGCCGTGGTCAACATTCCGTTTGGGGGCGCCAAGGGGGGTGTGATTTGCGACCCCAAGAAAATGTCCATCGGCGAACTGGAGCGCATGACCCGCCGCTACACCTCGGAGCTGATCGAGTTTCTAGGGCCGGAGAAGGACGTCCCGGCGCCGGATATCAACACCAATGAGCAGACCATGGCTTGGATCATGGACACCTATTCCATGCATATGCGGCAGACGGTGACCGCTGTGGTCACCGGAAAGCCGCTCAACATCGGCGGGTCGCGGGGGCGGCGCGAGGCCACGGGCCGGGGCATCGGAGTGATGTGTGACGAGGCCCTGCGCTATCTGAACATGCAGCGCGAGGGCTGCCGGGTGGTGATCCAGGGCTTTGGCAATGTGGGCTCGAACGCTGCCAAGCTGATGATGGATAAGGGCTACAAGATCATCGGTATTGCCGAATATGACGGCGGACTCTACAACAGCAACGGAATCGACATTCACTTGCTGCTCGAGTACCGCCAGCGCAACGGCACTGTTTTGGGCTTCAAGGGCGCCGAAGCGGTGAATTCCTCCGACTTACTGGTTTCCGATTGCGAGATCCTCATTCCTGCAGCCACGGAGAACGTCATCACCAGCCGCAATGCAGACCGCATCAAGGCACGCATCGTTTGCGAAGGCGCCAACGGCCCAACCACTGCGGTCGCCGACGAAATCCTGGCGGACAAGAAGATCTTCGTCGTACCCGACATTCTGGCCAATGCCGGCGGGGTCACGGCTTCGTACTTCGAATGGGTGCAGGATCGCCAGGGGTATTTCTGGAAGGAAGCCGTGGTCAACGAGCAGCTGGAAAGCATCCTGGCGGAGAGCTTCGGCGACGTGGTTCGCTACGCGGAAGCGCATGCGGTGAACAATCGTATTGCGGCTTATATGCTGGCCATCGACCGGGTTGCCTTCACCATCAAACAACGTGGCATTTATGCCTGACCCGGATTTCCTGCCAAATTGCTCGACTAAGCCGCGTGTGCAGAGACCAAAGTAACGTGTGCCCACGCACGATGCACCCGGCGCCGAGCTAACGGCGCCTGGTGCATAATTAACGAAAGGGCGAACGCGGGCCTTTCCTCAACAGCCGAGTCGATCGTGAACCTGCCAAACTCCATCACGATGAGCCGCATCTGTTGCATTCCCCTGTTCATCTGGATGCTTTCCAGTTTCTTTCCTTTTCGCAGTGTCCATGGTGAACAGGAAATTGCCGCGTCGCTGCTTTTCATCCTGGCTTCCATTACCGACGGCGTGGACGGATACCTGGCGCGGAAACGCGGTCAAATCACCACCATGGGGATGTTGCTCGATCCGTTGGCCGACAAGCTGATGATTACGGCGGCCTACGTTTGCCTAGTGCAATTCAACCCTCACCTCATGAAAGCCTGGGTGGTGGTGCTGGTAATTGGCCGTGAGTTTCTGGTCAGTGGCCTGCGCTCGATCGCCAGTTCGGAAGGGTTCACCATCGAAGCCAGCGATCTGGCCAAGCTGAAGACGGTGATTCAGATTGTCTCGGTGGTAGCCGTGATCCTGGCCCATGGCTGGTATGCCTGGCACTTTGGCTGGTTTATCCTGCCGGTGGAGTGGATTGCGATTGCCGCTATCTACTTCATGGTGCTGGTTTCCATCATTTCCGCGGTGGATTATTTCGTGGCCTTTTGGCGCAAGATCGACCACGCCTCGGCCGACCGTCGCGCCAGCTTCGTCCTGAGCCGGAGAAAAGATATATCCGCCGCCAATAAGGTTGTGTAGGCGCCCGAAGGAACAACGCCGCTACAGGCTTCACAGGCTGCGGAAAAAATCCTGGATGGGGCGAGGGTCGTTTCCTCAGCGGCTAAAGCCGAACTTGTTTGTAATAGTTTACGTACGACCTAAAGGTCGTACCCTTCAAAAACATTGGGTTTTCCCGCAGCCTGTTTAGCCCGGACCTACCCGAGAGTCGTGGCTCTAAAAAAAGTGCGCTAAATGCGCCAAAAGCGCTAAAAACCCCTTGATCTGAGTTCCTGAGGGACCGGCCGCAGCCTGCGGAGAGTATCAAAACGAAACCCCGGCGAATGGCCGGGGTTTCGTTTTTCCAAATGCAATGGTATTAAGCAGGTACCGCATGTACATGCACCGGACGGGTCAACCGCTGCACGAAGTGGTAGGGCGGCCAGGGTCCGGAGAGTTGCATATGGCAATCCTTCAGTTGCTGGCTGGCGCTTGAGTACTTGTTCTGGTAGCGTTCGATCCCCTTGTGGTCGATCAGGTGAGCGATGTCGAGGAGCATCTTGCCGGAATCCATCCTGCGGCAACTGATCTCTTCATCGAGCGGGCTGAACATCCGGTGCATCTGCACCGAAACCGCCCGCGCCTTGGTCTGCCGTTCGCGTTGCCGGGTGGCACTCTCGCGCAAGCTGGACAGGTATTCTTTGCCCACGCGGTCCATCGGCACCGGAGAGCCCTGTTCACGGCAGCAGTCGTCCAAAAGGACTTTGAGGTGCATCTCAGCCTTACCGCGCAAACGCTCTACATTGGCAAGAAACTGCCGTTGGTTGGAGCGTATCGATTTTCTCAGGGCTTCGTCGTCTGCAAAAACAGTGCCAAAGCGGAAAGGAAGAACGGTGGAGAGTTTGAAACAGTCGCTGATCACACGTGCGTGCTCTACGGCTGCTTTCTGGTCTAAGTTTTCTGAGGGATGGTGTTCGCTGACGATTACGGCTAAATCACTGGCTGGATAGAGGAAGATCTGATTTCCTGAGATTCCCATCACCGATTCCATTGGAATGGGTTTTCGATGACGGCTAAGTTCAGGAAACGCCTGCTTTTCACTAATGCAATAGGCATACCATGCCATAGAGAGTCACTCCACACACGCTGACGAAGGAAGTCGCCAGCTTTTTCTTTTCTTTCGTGAGGCCTGGAACGACTTCGTAGGGGAGATCTGGCACGTCCCAGAAGAGGACTGCACCGAACTATCGCGTATCCTAGTCCCGGATTTATACGACTGGCAACAGAAACGCTCCAGGGATACGGTACAAATTGCACGGCTGGACAAATCACATTTGCACTACGGTAAACAGTTTTCGTCTCATCAATAACTGAGGAAAACCCGACTGAACCGCCGGTATCTAGGAGTGGAGGAGTAAAAAGCCGACCATTCCCGCCGTAGTCAGGAGCAACACGACCATCACGATTGCCATGGCGAGCATCCCGCGGCGGAGGGATTGCACCTCGGAACAAAGCTTGCGGCTGTCTGCGATGCTGTTTTCGTGAACGACACGCAGACGGCCCATTTGCTGCTCGATGCGTTCCAGCTGGAGCGCCTGATTCCTGGCCTGTACTTCCAGATCACGGCTGCCGGTCTGCATTTCGGCAATTCCCCGGTTAATTTCGCTGAAGTCCGGGGATTTGAGCAGGCCTCGGTCGAGCAAGGGCGCCAGACGGGCGATGTAGGGCAGCAAAACGCGCAACTGCAGTAAAAGTTCCCACATAGAGCGGTGCGAGCCTTTCTCCGCTTTTTCGAGCGAGAGTGGGGGTGAAGCAGGTTCGGTTCGGTCTTTCGTCATCGAGGTAGCGGCAGGACAGGGGTTCCGCCTTCGCTCATGGTACGCAGTTGCCCAAAAACTTGCCTAGAGAGGAGTTTGGCAGCGAAAATAGAGGGTTCATGGGGAACTTTCCCGCATATTCCATTTTTGGGAATCAATCGAGTAATTTCTATGAAAAAAAGTGTTGACCCTCCGTTTCGATCGAGTTAAGTTCTACATGGCTTAATGAGAGCGCGCCTTTTGGGCATGGGCTTAGCTACCTGGCATTTTCTGTGATTCTCCAGCTTCAGTCAGGGCATCGAGCATCCGGAAGACGGAACTTCATTAGGCACAGAGGTCACAGCAGCGCGACATGCAGGCAGTTTGAAGGCATGCGCAACCTGGAGACAGAGGCCACGTGTGTGAAAAGCGCTTCTGCGTAAGGGTTCCGCGCGAAGAAATTCCGCCGGAAGCGCCGATTTTACGACGCGGGGAATCATGCCAGTATCCGGTTGGACAACAACAAACCCAGACGAAAAAATTGTTCCCGCAAGAGAGCATTCGCGTCTAACAAATAGAAAACGACCGACGCCGCGCCAGGCAGACCCTTTGCCGTCGAGATGCGCTTATGGACGGTCAAAGGATGAAGGAGAATAAAGATGCGCTCTGATCTTATCTTTGGGGCACTTGCCCACGTCACGAATCGCTATACACTGTGCCAGCTGGCCTCGAAGGCTACACGTAAGCTGCACAAGCCCAATACCCGTCTTCAAGACACCACCAACGAGGTTCTAGTCCGCTTCCATCACGAGAGCCCGGCGGCAACAGCCGCCTCTACCCCGGAAGCATCTCAGATCCAGCAGCGCCGCGCAGCTTAAGCGCGGCCTGTTCTGGGCCTTTTCAACCCCTCCTAAAGACAATCGAACCGGCTTACACCAGCAAGATTCCTTCCCGTAAACCCCTCCATGAATTACCCCCACCGTAGGTGAAAATGACTATTTCCGAGTTAAAAGAAAAGAACATAACGGAGCTTAGCCGCATTGCCCGCACGCTCGAAATCCCGGGCGCCAGCGGCCTCCGCAAACAGGATCTGATCTTCAAGATCCTTCAGGCCCAGAGTGAAAAAGAGGGCCATATTTTTGCCGAAGGGGTGCTTGAAATCCTTCCCGACGGATACGGCTTTCTTCGTTCCCCTGACTACAACTACCTTCCCGGCCCGGATGACATCTACGTGTCGCCCTCGCAGATCCGCAAATTCGACCTCAAAACCGGCGACACCATCAGCGGCAATGTGCGTCCTCCGCATGAAGGGGAGAAATATTTTGCCCTGGTGAAAATCGAGGCAATCAACTTCGAGTCCCCGGAGGAGACGCGGAACAAGATCCTGTTTGACAATCTGACCCCTCTCTATCCGCAGGAACGCATCAAGATGGAGACGGTCCACGAAAATACCAGCGGGCGGGTCACGGATCTACTGACCCCAGTGGGCAAAGGCCAGCGCGGCCTGATCGTGGCTCCACCGCGGACCGGCAAGACGATGCTGCTGCAGTCGATCGCCAACTCCGTAACCACCAATCATCCGGAGGTTGCTCTGATCGTTCTGCTGATCGACGAGCGTCCTGAAGAAGTGACGGATATGCAGCGGTCGGTCAAGGGTGAGGTCATCAGCTCCACGTTTGACGAACCTGCAGCGCGCCATGTGCAAGTGGCCGAGATGGTGATCGAAAAGGCCAAGCGGCTGGTCGAGCACAAGCGGGATGTGGTTATTCTTCTGGACTCCATCACCCGCCTGGCGCGTGCCTACAACACCATCGTTCCGCCTTCCGGCAAGGTGCTGTCGGGCGGTGTTGATTCCAATGCCCTGCAGCGCCCGAAACGTTTCTTTGGCGCGGCACGCAATATTGAAGAGGGCGGCTCACTCACCATCATTGCCACTGCCCTGGTAGATACCGGGTCGCGCATGGATGAAGTCATCTTTGAGGAGTTCAAAGGCACCGGCAATATGGAGGTCATTCTGGACCGCAAGCTGGTGGACAAGCGGGTTTTCCCCGCCATCGACATCCAGCGATCCGGGACGCGTAAGGAAGAGTTGCTTATCCCCAAGGAAGATCTACAGCGGATCTGGGTTTTGCGTAAGGTCCTGAATCCGCTTTCGCCGGTTGAAGCTATGGAGTTGCTGGTCGACCGTCTGGGTAAGACGCGGAATAATGCCGAGTTTCTGCTTAAGATGAACTCTCTGTAGACCTGAAGAGCAACAGCAGGTCCCTGCACTGCAAAAAACATTTCCACGGGAGGTCCGCGAACTGCAGATCCCTCCGCTACGCTGCGCTCCGGTCGGGATGACAAAGGGGAGGGGGGCGCTTCCATTGAGAACAGAGGCTGAGCTGAAGGGAGCAGAGGCCCTTTTTCGATGAAAGACTGGTTCTGTTTCCTTCCTCAGCCTCTGTTCTCAATGGAAGCGCCCCCCTCCCCTTTGTCATCCCGACCGGAGCGCAGCGTAGCGGAGGGATCTGCAGTTCAGCGGACCTCCCGTGGAAATGTTTTTGCAGTGGAGAGACCTGCTGTTGCTTTTTACACCGGAAATCCAGGATCTCCGGTTTCCTCTCTGCATTCCCGGCGGTGCGGGATTTCGCCTGGAGCTGTAATCTGTTAGACACACGGGGGATCACGTGGCGACAGAGTCCCAGCACCGCAGGAGTGCGGTTGTAGCGCTCGGGGGAGGCATGTTCCTGCTTCTGCTGGTGCTGGCTGCACTGAATGCCTTCAACCTGCCATTTCTGCGACCCCATGGGACCGGACAGATATTCCTGTTCACCGCGCTTTCCGTAATCGCATTCCTGCTGCTGCTTACGCTGCTGGTCCTGCTCTTCCGTAACATTGTGAAATTGCTGGCCGACCAGCGCAGCCGGGTGCTCGGCTCGAGAATCCGCAGCCGGATGCTGGTGGGCGCCCTTCTGCTGTCATTCGCGCCAGCCGTGTTTATGTTCCTGTTCAGCTTCGGGCTGCTCAATCGCTCCATGGAGCGCTGGTTTTCGCAGCCCGCCTCTCAATTGCGCGAGGACTCGACCCGGGTTTCGCTCGAACTTTCTCAGTACGCGGCCGCCAACGCTAGGGCCGAGGCTGAATCGCTGGCCAGTGCCCCCAGCTTGATCCACGCCGTGCAAACCGGCAATTCCGAAGCTCTGCTGCGGGAGATAGGAACCCACCGCATCACGCTGGAGGGCGGCTTTGCCGTCGTCTTCCGTAACGGGGTGGCGATCGGCCAGTATCAGTTGCCCCAGGATAAAGGCCGGGCGGTGATTCGATCCTGGATGGAGCGGGAGGGAAGCGATGTTATCCAGGGACAGGAACCGTTAACCAGCACCGTTTTGCATGCCGCCCAGCGCAGTGACATGCCCATGCTGGTGACGGGAAAAGATGAATATGTATTGGGGGAGGCGAGCACCGGGGATGGAGGCATCGTGGTCGCCGGTCTGCCGCTGCCGCCCGGGCTAAGCGCCACGGTGCAGGACATCCGCTCCGGCACCCGCGATTACGAAACCCTGTATCGCGATCGCAGACGCATCCGCACCACCTACATGCTTCTACTGTTCCTGCTGACCACCCTGGTCTTTTTCGCCAGCAGCTGGCTGGCACTCTTTCTTTCCAAGCAAGTGACCCGTCCAGTGGAGGCGTTGGCGGATGCAATGGACGCCGTGGCTGCCGGCCACTACGCTCACCGGGTCAAAGTGGAGGCAACGGAGGAGCTGGGAGAGTTGGTGCAATCGTTCAATCGCATGGCGGAAGACCTGGAAGAAAGCCGCGCCCTAGCCGAAACCTCCACTACCCAGCTCTCGGCTGCGAACCGGGCGCTGGAAGAGCGGCGCAGCGAACTGGAAACGGTTCTGGAAACCATTCCCAGCGCTGTGGTCACTCTCGATCCGCAGATGCGCGTACTGCAGGCGAATCGCGCTTCGCGCAACCTGCTCAGCCCCCGCGATCACCACGACCTTTCCGGCATGCCACTGGAAACGATTTTGCCGCGCGAGATCGCCGATGAACTGATCGTGCTTTTGCGCCGCAGCAAGCGCATGGGGCTGGCGGCCACGGAAATCGAATTGCCCGGCCCCCGCGGCCCGCTCAACGTAACCGCTACCATCGCCCGGCTGGAACTGGGCAAGGATCGCGAGGGGTGCATCCTGGTATTGGAGGATGTCACCGACTTCCTCCATGCCCAACGCCAGATGGCGTGGAAGGAAGTAGCCCAACGGGTGGCTCACGAAATAAAGAATCCGTTGACCCCCATTGCTCTTTCCGCGGAGCGAATCCGCAAGCATGTCGACCGTCCGACTGCGGAGTCTGACTTCGTGATTCGCAAGTGCAGCGAGGTTATTTTGGGTTCGGTGCAAACCATGCGCAGGCTGGTGGACCAGTTTGCCTCACTGGCCCAGTTCCCCACCTCGCGGCCGAAGGTATGCGATCTGAACTCCATCGTGGAGAGCGCTTTGGCCCTGTTTGCCGGGAGGCTACAGCATATTCGCATCGTGAAGCGCCTGGGCGGCGGCATTCCCCCGGTGTTTGCCGATCCGGAGGCGTTGAAGCGGGCTCTGGCCAACCTGATCGACAACGCGGCCGAAGCGATGCAAAGCAGCCTGCTGCGTGAACTGACGATCGAAACCGGGCTGATCGAGGGCCACACTACGGCGGAGATCGTGGTCACCGATACCGGACATGGCCTGAATGACGAAATGCGCGAGCGTCTTTTTCTGCCCTACTTCTCCACCAAACAACGTGGCACGGGGCTGGGGCTGGCGATCGCCTCGAAAATTATCCAGGAACACAGTGGGGCCATTCGCGCAGAACAGAACAGTCCTACCGGAGCGCGATTCATCATCGAACTGCCGCTGGCCGATGCCAAGAGTATGCAAGAAGCAGCAGCTCTGGTGGGCGCTAACGGCAGGCCGGCGTCATGAACCACATTCTGATCGTCGATGACGAAGCGGAGATCCGCGAGTCCCTGGGCGAAATCCTCAAGGAAGACGGGTATGCCGTTACCAGCACGGCCACCGCTTCCGAGGCTATGGTGCTGCTGCGCGACGCTTCTTATGACGTGATGCTGCTCGACATCTGGCTGCCCGACCGGGACGGACTGGATGTGCTGACTGAGATCCGTTCGCTGGCTATCGAGAGCACACCGGAAGTCATCATCATTTCCGGCCACGGGACGATTGAGACGGCGGTGCGGGCCACCAAGCTCGGTGCATTTGATTTTCTGGAGAAGCCGCTCTCCATCGATCGCACCCTGATCCTGCTGAAGAATGCCGTGGAAGCGCGGCGCCTGCGCAGCGAGAACCAGGAGTTCAAGCGCCAGCTGCTGATGCATGTGCCCATTACCGGGGAGAGCGTCTCCATCAAGGCGCTGCGGCAGCAGATCAAACTAATGGCGCCCACCAACGGACGGGTGCTCATCTACGGCGAATCCGGTTCCGGAAAGGAGCTGATTGCTCGCGCCATTCACAGCGAGAGTTTGCGCAGCGAACGGGTGTTTGTGGAGTTGAACTGCGCCGCCATTCCCGAGGACTACATCGAAAGCGAGATCTTCGGCTATCGCCATGGCGCTGTCCCGAATGGCCCGGTGGAAAAGCTCGGGACCTTTGAACGAGCCGACGAGGGCACGCTGTTCCTGGATGAAGTTGGGGACATGAGTCTCAAAATGCAGGCCAAGGTCTTACGGGCGCTGGACGAGCAGCGTTTCACTCCGGTGGGTGGTACCCAGACCATCCAGGTCGACGTCAGGGTCATTGCTGCCACCAACAAGGATCTGGAAGAGGAGATCGCCAAGGGAAACTTCCGCGAGGATTTTTTCTACCGGTTGAATGTGATTCCTTTCTACGTGCCGCCCTTGCGCGACCGGAAGGAAGATATCCCGCTGCTGGTGCGCGAATTTCTGCAGGAGTTCGGGCGGCAGTATGGACGTCCGCGTATCGAGATGAGCGATGAGGCGATTGCCGTGCTCAAGCAGTACCATTGGCCGGGCAATGTGCGTGAACTACGAAACGTGATCGAGCGGGTGATGATTTTGAACCCTCAGACGATACGCATCGAACGCAAGCATTTGCCCATGCTGGTGTTCCGGGGTAACAGCCGCAAGGGAGAGGAATTCAGTACACTGCACCAGGCTCGGGAGGCTTACGAACGGGATTACATCCTAAAGAAGATCGATGAATGCCATGGAAATGTAAGCCGGGCGGCGGAAGCGTTGGGCCTGGAACGCAGCCATTTGTACCGCAAGATGAAGAGCCTGGGCATTAGCGTGCGCGAGTAGAAACAGCAGGTCCCACCACTGCGCCACGCTCCGTCGAAAAACATTTCCATGAAAGGTCCGCTGAACTGCAGATCCCTCGGCTGCGCTCCCCCGGATTTCCTGTTGAGATTGGTGGCGCTGGCGGACCTCATGCGCCTTTCCTTAAAAGAAAGGCGCACACGCGGCTTTGTCCAGTGCAGCGTGGCAGGAAATCCGGGTCGGGATGACAAAGGGGAAGGCGACGCTTCCATGGAGAGCGGTTGCTAGACGAAAGGCGTTTTTCATCACCTTGGGTGGGCCGCAGGCCCATGATTCCTCCGGGTCGGGATGACGATTCTGTTGGTAGGGCCCATCATTTTTTCCAGCGAGCAACAGTGGCAAAAATTGCCCAAAGAGACAAACCCTGAATACTAACCGAATTGTCATACCGAGCGTAGTGGAGGGACCTGCTGTTTTCTTTAGGGCTTCTGCTCCGCTCGTACGGGCTTGCCGCTTGTTGGGGCCTCGGCGAGATCTTCCAGTTGCTTGCGCCAGTCGAGGGAGTCGACGAAGTGCTTTGATTCGCGCCAGTTTTCTTCGACTATCACGTGCAGCTCAAGATAGACGCGGGTGCCCAACAGGGACTCTATTTCCTTGCGCGCCGCTGCTCCTATGCTCTTGAGCTTGCTGCCACCTTTGCCGATCAGAATCGCTTTTTGCCCCGAGCGCTCGCAGTAAATCACCGCGGAGATGCTGGTCAGGGGTGATTTTGAAGCTGCTTGCGGCTCCTCAAAGCGCTCTACCACCACGGCCGAAGCATAGGGAACTTCTTCCCCGGTCTCCAGCAGAATCCGCTCGCGGATGAGCTCCGCCACCAGGAAACGCTCAGGCTGATCGGTGAACTGCTCCTTGGGAAAGTAACGCTGACCCTGGGGCAGATACTCGACCAGCTTCGTCAACAGGATGTCCAGACCATCCTTCTTGCTTGCAGAGATGGGGATCACTTCGGCAAAAGGATGCAAGGCGCTGAAGCGCTCGATAAGGGGCAGAAGCTTCGAGCGAAGAACCAGGTCGATTTTGTTGATCACCAGGAACACAGGGCAGTCGAGCTTCTGGATCAACTGCAAAACGAACGCGTCTTCACTGCTTTCGCGCTCCGCCCGGGGCGACTGCTTCTTCCCCGGCAGGGGTGGGTCACTGTAGCGGGAGGCATCCACGATCAGGATGACGATGTCCCGGCTCTCCAGGGCCTCGTAGACTTCCTGCATCATGCGCCGGTCCAGTTGCGTGCCTGGCCTGTGGACTCCGGGAGTGTCGACAAAAACGATCTGGGCGGCGCTCTTCCCTTTGCGCGCCGGCACTTCCACGATGCCCTGGATCCGGTTGCGGGTGGTTTGCGGCTTGTTGCTGACGATCGCGATTTTCTCGCCGATGAGCGCGTTCAGCAGCGTCGACTTGCCTGCGTTAGGACGGCCGAGGATGGAGACGAAACCAGATCGCACACCTCAGTGTAGACCTTACCGGTAGTTCACAACGGTTGGTATTGACAGAAACGATAGACCCTCTTTAGTTTTTCTCCCAAAAAAAACTAACGACCGTCGCTTTCAATCGCCGAGACACGCACCCGCTCAATCCGGCGGTCGGTCGAGGCCACCACTTCGAAGCGCAAGGAGTCGGCGACGATCACCTCGCCCGGCAGCGGGATTCGGCCCGCGATCTCGCTTACCAGTCCTCCGACAGTCGCCGCCTGGTATTCCTGCTCGATCTGGTAGCCGCCACTCAAGAGGTCTTCCAGCCGGGCTAATTCCAGATTCCCGGAAACCAGCCAGGTGCCGCCAGCCTCGTGCACCGGCGCATCCTGCTCACTGTCATATTCGTGCTCATCACTGATGCGGCCGACAATCTCCTCCAGCAGATCCTCGATGGTCACCAGGCCGGCCACCCCTCCGTATTCGTCGATCACCATGCGCATGTGCTGCTTTTCGCGCTGCATCTCACGCAACAGTTCGTTGACCCGCTTGGTTTCCGGGACCAGGGCGGCGGGGTGCTGAATGGTCGCCACAGTCTGAGTGCGGGCGGCATCGTCGGCGATGTGCAGCAGGTCGTGGGCGAACGCAATCCCGGTTACGTGATCAAGCGAGCCGCGAAATACCGGCACGCGCGAGTATGGATACTTCTTCAACCCGGAGATAAAGTCTTCCAGCGTCATGTCCGCTGGAACCGCGAACACGTGCGGCCGCGGAGTCATCACTTCACGCACTACCTTGTCGCCGAACTCAACTGCGGAGCGGACCAGGTCGCGGTCGCTCTCTTCGATGATTCCCTCTTCCTCTCCCGCTTCGATCAGCGCCTCGACCGCCGCCTCACTTGGATCCTCCTCCAGGTCACCGGGCCGGGGTTCCGCCAAGGCCGCGATCGAAAGCAGAAATGCCAGCAACAGGGTCACCGGCAGCACCAGGTAGAAGAGCACCCGGATGACTGGCGTCAGACGCACGACCCAGACCCCGCCCGTGCGGGTAAAAAAGACAAAGGGCAGGAACTGATTGAAGATCACGATGACCAGCACGACGCCCAGCACCGCCTGTGCTACCTCTGCCGCATTGGGCCGGGCACCTGCGTTGGCGGCAAAGAGCAGCACTCCGAAGTACAGGGCCAGCGAAGCCAGGGAGAACTGGCTCAACACGGCGGCAGAAAGTGCGATCCGCTCCCGGCTGAGCCCCAGACGCGGCTCTACCTTCAACTCCCAGACGTCGATGTTCTCCTGGAACTCACCGGAAAGAAATTTGCCCGTCTCCGCGTAAAGCCGAGCAATGTACGAGGAGAGAGTCAGAATCGCGAGCAGAAGGGCAATGATTATCCCGGAAACAAGGCTCATGGCTTGCCGCCCCGACCAGCGCGCTCAACCAGGCCGGCGGGCAAAGCGAACTGCTTGCGCAACTGGCTTTCCCGGCGGCGCATCTGCCCTCGATCGCGTTCATGATCGTAACCGGCCAGATGCAATAAGCCGTGCAGGATCAATATCTTAACTTCCACCTGTAAGGTGTGCCCGTGCTCCGCCGCCTGGGCGGCAGCAGTTTCCAGAGAGATGGCCAGGTCGCCAGCCTGACCGCTGTTCGCGGCCTCGGGTAATGCCGGAAACGAGAGCACATCCGTAGGCTTGTCCATGCCCCGAAACTGAAGATTCAATGCACGTAGTCTTTCATCTCCGGTCAGAAGGACGGAGAATTCGCCAGTCAGACCAAGCGCTTCCGTAGCGCAGGCCAGGAACCGGTTCAGGTCACGCTTGCCGAGAGCAGAGGCGGCCGGTAAAGGTTTCGCCCGGGCAGCTTCAATAACGATCATCTTGCCATGCACTCTGCGCTTCCCAGAACGATCTGGGAGGCGCAGGGTGCATGGCTATTGTATGTCACGCGGATTACTGCGGTTTGGCGGCCGATTTCGGCGGAGCTCCTTCGCGCAGGTTGAGCGGCAGTTCCCGCTGTGCTCGGCCGAAGCTGTCATAGGCGCGGATGACCCGCTGTACGAGGTGATGACGCACCACATCGCCGTCTTCAAAGTGGCAGAAACGGATGCCATCCACACCGCGCAGAATCTCAACGGCCTCGACCAGCCCGCTCTTTTTGGGGTTGGGCAAATCGATCTGAGTTACATCGCCGGTGATGACGGCCTTGGAATTATTCCCCAGGCGGGTGAGGAACATCTTCATCTGTTCGCTGGTGGTGTTCTGCGCCTCGTCCATGATGATGAAGGCGTCGTTGAGGGTTCGGCCACGCATAAACGCCAGTGGAGCCACCTCGATCACGTTTCGCTCCAGCATCTTGTCCACGCGGTCCTGCTCCAGCAAATCGTAAAGCGCGTCGTAGAGCGGACGGAGATAGGGATCTACCTTCTCCTGCAGCGTCCCAGGTAGAAAGCCCAGGCGTTCCCCGGCTTCGACTGCGGGCCTCACCAGGATGATGCGGCTCACCTTCTTGGCCAACAACGCAGAAGCCGCCATGGCGACTGCCAGGTAGGTCTTACCGGTGCCCGCCGGGCCGACGCCAAAAACCATATCGCACTCCTCGATGGCTTCGAAGTAGCGCCTCTGGTTAATGGAACGAGGCTGGACCATACGCTTGATGCCGGCAGAGCGCTGCTTGCCGGTCTCCACCAATCCCCGCAGGGTTACCGCCGGATCGGCGGTGACCAGCTTGAGCATTCCATGCAACTCACCATTGCACAACAAGGTACCGTTGCGCCGAAGATGCTCATAATCGGCAAACACCCTTTCGAAGCGGGCAATTGCCTCCGGGGAGCCTTCCACATGCAAAGCATCGGAACGCAGGTCGATGCGGACGTGCAGGTTTTGCTCGAGTAGCCTGAGATTTTCATCGCGAGTCCCGAACAGGGGCTCCAGGTTGGGCGTGATTTCCAGCGCTTTTTTCATCAAGCGGAGAAATGACCTCCTGTCAGATCCGTGCGGACTGACATGATTGTTGGAGTGGTTTCAGAACACAATCTGTGGAAGGGCAGCGAGGCAGGAAACTTCGCGTGCATGAAATGCTTAGCCGGGTTGGCGATAATCACCAGATATTTCCCGAGGATGCGCACAGAGTAGCGTTTGCCGATCGTGGCGTCAACGGCTATTCCGTGAATTCTTACCCATTAGATGCAGGGTAGTGCCGGAGGGGAGCGTCCCGACTCGGGGCCAAGATTGACCGACGCCGGCAAAGCCCGTAAACTTAAGGTTTGTGGGCGACGGCACTTCATTCCGCCTGCTTCCAGTTTCAAGAAAGATAAGGATTTACCATGGCAAATCATGTGTCGGCGCTGAAGCGCGCCCGTCAGACAGTTAAGCGCACCGCGGTGAACCGCGCCAATAAGAGTCACGTCCGCAAATCACTCCGCGCACTGCGCGAGGCCATTACCCAGGGCGATTCCTCGAGCATTGCCGAACTGTATGGCAAGACCGTCTCCGCGCTCGACAAGAGCGTGCAGAAGGGTGTGCTGCACCAAAATACCGCCTCCCGCTACAAGAGCCGCCTGCATGCGCGGGTGAAGGCTCTCACCCAAAAAGGGTGAAGGGTACGGGCTAAAAAAAGTCGAAAGTTGCGAGAAAATCCCTCAGGGGCTAAAGCCCTGATCTATTTGGCTCTTTACGGCCCGACTAAAGTCCCGCCCTGATACAAAGCCGGATTTTTCACAGCCTGTAAAGCCCGTACAGCACAGCCCTGGCATTGCCGGCGCTAAAGCGCGTCATCGGGTCGAGACTGTTCCCCGGAGCGCTGAAGCGCTCCTTCCCCCACATAAATGCGGGGGCTGCCACCACCGGACCCTAAAAAATGGGCTCACTTCTTTTTCGCCACCTGAGTGTCGGTTTTTTCCGGCACGGGGGGCGGCGGAGGAACCTTGTAGATCTCGATCGCGCCCTCGCGGAGGACTGCCAGGTGCTCTCCATCATCTGAGAGCGCAAAGTTCTGGCCGGCAGTCAGAACGGGCGATGCGGTGGTGCTCATCAAGAGTGTACCCGTGGCCGAATCGAATACCTGCACCACCTGCTCGCGCACATCTTCGTCGTTAAGCGAGTCGACCAGGTCGACGTAGTGGGAGACGTGCAACAGGCTCACGGCAAAACGATCGCCGGTTCGCGAATAAGCGAACGTAGGCCACACCAAGTGGCCCTCGCGATGCCCGCTCCATAGCTTCTTCCCGTCCGTGGTCCAAGTGTCGAGATAAACATCCGGAGACTTGGGGCCGCAGCTCTCGATGATCAGCGCGTTTTGGTTAAGAAAATTTTCGTGGGGCGTGCACGTGGATGCCACCCTCCCCAACACCAGCGACACGCCATAAAAGGGAATGAAGCGGATGAGGAATTGGTCTTCACCCTTATCTTTGAGGACGCCTACATAGCCGCTTGAGGTGATGGGCAAATGGATAGGATTTTCCGTTCGCAGTGCTGCCAATACGTCCTTTGACGGTATATCTATCAACGTAATCTGGGTGTCCTCGGCGGGAGGCGGCTCCCCGTATTGCTCCGCCTGCTCCTCCAGCTTCTTGTGCTGTTCCGGAGTGTGCTTTTCATATTCGTGCTCGACCACCAGGATGTGGCCATCCGGGGACACTTCCGTTTCCAGCACCGGAGTGGCCACCTCGATGTAGGGGTGCAGCTTCAGCGATGCGTCGGTGAGCAAGTAGGTATTACGCTGCCGCACCAGAAACCTGCCGCCGCCCAATGACCACAGATATCGTGAGCGATCATGCATCCGCCACTCCGCAGACGCCTGGACGGTTCCGTCAGGAAGAGCGAGGGTTACGGCCTCGATGATCTGGTCGTTTTCGTTCCGCCCGGGGTGTTCCTCGCGTCGCATCAAGCGCGGCTGATGGAAGGTGAATAACAGGTGATGGGCATCGATGAAGTCGAGGGTGCTAAACGCCCTTCCCGACAGCATGTAGAGCGGGCCGGGCGGTCGATAGCCTAACGGCTGAACGAGGATGCGTTCCTCCGGGCCAGGGCCGGCCGGCTCTTTGCTGTGCGAGGAACCCGAGAGAGGCGCCCCGGCCGGCCACAACACCAGCACAATCACGGTGAGCGGAAAAAGGCGTCTCGGCATTGCTGCGGTCCCTACTTCTTTTGAGTGTAGAAGATATTCGGCAAGCTGTTTAATGCGATGAAAATGCCTTTTCTCGCGTTTTCTCACAGGTCCATAGCATATTGGGCTCCGGCCAAAGCCGAGGCGCGGGGACGCGGTTCGCTGGCCAGTTCCATCACCAGACGCTCCAGTACCAGCCGCTTATCCGGCGGCGAGGAACGCAATTCAAGATCGGCGTGGGCAATGAGGCGGAGCTTATGCGCGAGCTCTCGCCGCGAGCTATAGCGGCGGGCCTGGCGGATGAGGTCCTCAGCGGCGAACGGCGGCATGCGAAACCCCTGCCATAACGCTTGCCAGATGGCGCGCGAGTCGCGGACATTTTTCTCCAGGATGACGGCCATCTGGCGAAAGGTCCGGGCCAGCATGTAAAGGTGCCCTATGGCGGAGTCCTCGCCACCGTCGGAGGCATTCAGCAGGCCGTGCAACAGGGCCAGGGCGCGGGGTTTGTCGCGGGCGGAAATGGCGTCCGTGAGCTCGTACAGGGAGCGTTGCTTGGCCGCCAGCACCATGGTCTCCACGTCGCCCAGGGTGATGCGCCGCCGGTCGGAAGCGTAGAGAAGGAGTTTCTCCAGCTCGCTGGCAATGAGCATCATATCCGCGCCCAGCGCATCGGCCAGTTCCTTTGCCGCATCCGGATCGAACTTCATCCCCCGGCTTCTCCGCAGTCGCCAGCAGCCAGCGCACGGCATCCGCTTCGTCTACCCGGGCCAATTCCACCAGGCCACAATCATCGCCCAGGGTCTCACGGATCCGCTCGTAGCGCTCTTTATCCTGCAGGTCCATCCGCCTCAGGTCGGCGGGAATTCGCAAGTGGTCGGCAACAAAGATCAGCACTGCCTGAGGATTGGGGGAGCGGAAGTAGTCTTTCAGCGCCGCGAACTCTTCCTTCTTCGCCCCCCGGGTATAGAGGTTCTTCAGGTTTTTGACGAAGATGGCTTGAAATGGCGCCATCAGGGACGGGGTACGGGCCAGGTCGAGCACCTGAAAAATGCTGGTTTCGGCCAGATCGAGGTCGCTGAGCGAAAACTCGCGCAGCGAGGGGTCTATGAGCAAGTCCACGACAGCGCGGCGGCAGCGCTCGTAAAGGAAGATTTCATCTCCGGCGAGAACGTACCCGGGCCGCAGCGGACCGGTTGACGCTGCAGCGGCTTTCACTTCGGCCACGAAGCGATCCGAAGAGGAGAAGCTGCGGAGTTTGCTTACGTCATCCGTGGGCATTTAGAAGGATTCCAGAATATCGCTCACCAGGGCCTGGGCAAAGTCCCGCGAGAGCCGTTGCACGGCAGGCGAATCTTCTTCGATAAAGCTGGTCAGATCGGCGGTGGTCTCAAACTGCTCATGAAAAACATAATTGGTGTGCTGGTAGAGAACGCGGTGGTCACGGTCGGTGACCACCACGTTCACGTTGATGGTGATCAGGAAGCTGGAGGTTACGCTGGTGGTCTGCCCCGTCTGGACCGCGGTGGTTTGGGTTCTATACGTTAACGGCTGCACCGATTCGGAGAGGATGGTCCCGCTGACGGTGGCGTCAGCACCATCGCCTGAGTCCGCAGTCACGCTGAGACGGGTACGATCCGTAAACTCGCGAACCACCGCCTGGGTCATGGGAACTTCTGTGTGATAGAACTGCGTCTTGTTTTTGAAGATGGGGACCGCGAGCGTATGCACGGTGTCCGGCAGATGAGCGGCGGAGCCGAGAGTGTGATATCCGCAGCCGGAGAGGGCAGGTAAAGCAAGTGCAACCAGGAGAACAAAGGGACCGCGCATGCTGTAGGTATTGTCGCACCTGGGGTTGAGGGAAGGGAAACAGCAGGTCCCTCGGTCTGTCGAAAACATTTCCACGAAAGGTCCGCTGAACTGCAGATCCCCGGCTACCCCGGATTTCCTGTAAAACTTGGTGGCGTTGGCGAACTTCATGCGCCTTTCCTTACTGAAAGGCGCACACGCGACCGTGTCCGGCGCAGCGTGGCAGGAAATCCGGGTACGCTCGGGATGACAAAGGGGAGGGCGACGCTTCCATGGACAGCGGTTGCTGGATAGAAACGAAAAGCCCCATTTCTCTCGAAATGGGGCTTTCTATCCACAACAGCTTAGGCTGGTGACGGCTGGCTTTCGCCTCCGAAACCCGGAGCTCGTCCGGGCTCGGGCTTGATCACGTGCTGCACGTCGCCGGTGGAATTGCCTGGCGGCGGCCCAAGGGGCGGCAGCGGAGGCAGTTCCTCGCCGGCAATGATCATGCGAATGTCATTCGCATCCAGGGTTTCGCGATCCAGCAGAGCTTGCGCCATGCGGTGCATCGTGTCCTTGTGATCACCCAGGATGGAATAAGCGGACTTGTAAGCCTCGTCCACCAGGCTGCGCACTTCAGCATCGATCTGGCGAGCTGTTTCCTCGGAAAAGTCGCGGTGTTGCGCGATCTCGCGGCCGAGAAAGATCTGCTCTTCCTTCTTGCCGAAGGTCAGCGGCCCCATGCGGCTCATACCGTACTCGCAAACCATCTTGCGGGCCAAATCTGTCGCCCGCTCGATGTCATTGCCCGCACCGGTCGTCTTGCGGTTCATAAAGATTTCCTCGGCACAGCGTCCGCCCATGAGAATGGCGAGCTGGGTCTCGAGGTAATCCTTGGTGACGGTGTGCTTGTCTTCCTCAGGCAACTGCATGGTCACGCCCAAAGCCATGCCGCGAGGAATGATGGTTACCTTGTGCAGCGGGTCTGCGTGGTCGCGCATGGCCGCGACCAGAACATGGCCAGCTTCGTGGTAAGCGGTATCGCGCTTGTCATCCTCGGAAAGGAGCATGGACTTGCGCTCCGCTCCCATCATGACTTTGTCCTTGGCCAGCTCAAAGTCGAACTGGTGCACCGCTTTGCGGTTGGCGCGCGCAGCGTTTAGCGCCGCCTCATTCACCATGTTGGCCAGATCGGCGCCGGAAAATCCCGGAGTACCGCGGGCCAAGATGCGAAGATCGACATCTTCCGCCAAAGGAACCTTCTTGGCATGTACGCGGAGCACTTCCTCACGGCCGCGAACGTCGGGTCTGCCCACGACCACCCGGCGATCGAAGCGGCCAGGGCGTAGCAGCGCAGGGTCGAGCACGTCGGGGCGATTGGTTGCGGCGATCAAAATCACGCCGTCGTTCGACTCAAAACCGTCCATCTCGACCAGCAGCTGATTCAGGGTCTGCTCCCGCTCATCGTGCCCGCCGCCAAGACCGGCGCCGCGGTGACGTCCAACGGCATCGATTTCGTCGATGAAAATGATGCAGGGCGCATTTTTCTTTCCCTGCTCGAACAGGTCGCGCACCCGGCTGGCGCCTACGCCGACGAACATCTCGACGAAGTCGGAACCGGAAATGGAGAAGAACGGTACGTTGGCCTCACCGGCAACGGCACGCGCCAGCAAGGTTTTACCTGTGCCTGGAGGTCCGACCAAGAGAACGCCCTTGGGAATGCGGCCACCCAGCTTCTGAAACTTCTGCGCTTCGCGTAGAAACTCGATGATTTCCTTCAGCTCTTCCTTGGCCTCATCCACGCCGGCCACATCTTTGAAGGTGATCTTCTTTTGCTGCATGGAGAGCAACCGGGCCCGACTCTTACCGAACGACAACGCCTTGTTGCCGCCGCTCTGCATCTGCCGCAACATAAAAAACCATAGGGCCGCGATCACAATAATGGGAGCGAAGTTGAGCAGAATCGGAAGCCAGGAATTGCCCTGCGTATCCTTGACCGTGATGGTGACATGGTTGTCTTGGAGGATCTTGAACATGTCAGGGTAGTTGGCCGGCACCGTGGTGTGGAAGGCTTCCCGGTCGCTGGCGTAGTGGCCGTGTACTTCGCTGTTGATGACGGTCACGTCGCTGATCTTGCCCTGTTGGCCGTCTTGCATGAACTGTGAAAAGGAAATCTCCCGGTCATGACTCATGCCGGTGCTCTTCTGGACAATCTGCCAGAGAAGAACCAGGCAAGCGAGGATGAAAACCCAGAAAATTATTGTCTTGACCGTTGAATTCACGAAAAACCCTCTTTCCACTGCGCCTCAATAAAGAGAACGGACCATCGAGGCGAAGCCAAGCACTTCACCGGGAAGGTTCTTGCAGCTGTAACAACTATTAGACGACGGTAATCTGCCGATGATTCCGAAAGACTTTCCTGGTATTGGATACGGCTAACAGCCGTATGCGTGACACACCTGCCGGTGGTCTCGTTTATTCTACTCCGCAGAAGCCTGAAACGGCTGCAAAACCGCGCGGAAACCGTGTCCGAAGTTATACGCGCAGGGTACTGACCAGCCGATTACTCCCGCCCGCCGATCAGTGTGGAAACTGGGTAAAGCGAAGTCGTAAACCGAAACCCAGGGGCATCGACCTCGACCCCGTGCATCCAGACAATCTTTCCCTCCGACTCGACTACCGGCCAGTTTTTCCGCGCCTCGCCCACCACGTGGAGCCGGTCCAGAACCTCTGCAACTTTTTTGGGACCCCGGCTGTGCCGAAGTGTTACCCGATCCCCTGCTTTCCAGGGCCTTAAGGTTGCCGGTGTGGTTGCCGCCGACTCGGCGCGCAGACTCAGGCCGTACTCGGGCACGAGAATTTCCCCCGGGATGACAAACGCGTGCGCCGGGACGGTTGCGGGGAGGATTGGAGTCCGGGTCAGACGGATTTCCCGCAGGCTGCGCTCCACCGTAATGCCGCCGGGGAGATCGAATTTGCCGCCGCCGGGGGCCCTGGGCCCCGCCAAGGCAAGCAATTGTTCCGTGTGCTCAAAGCTGAGCCTTGCACCCAGGCTGCGGGCGGCCGCCCGCAGCACCCGCCGGGCTACGGCTGGATGCAGCTCGCGCAAGCGGACCTGCTCCATCGCCACGGTTTCTTCCTCGGGATGAGTACTGGCGGAACGGCCGCCGCCCCGGGTGGGCCGGCCGGGCAACAACAGCGCAGGCAGAAGCCGGTTCAATTCTCCCTGCCAGTAGGCCTCTTCATCCGCCGAAATCGTCGCTAAACGGGCCAGTTGGGCAGCAATCTGGGGATTAAAGGTGCGCAACAAGGGCATCAACTGCCAGCGGATGCGATTCCGGGTGTGCGCCAAGTCGTGGTTGCTGGCATCCTCACGCCAAGGCTGCGGCTTGCTGAGAAGCCAGGCTTCCATAGCGGAATGGCTATTCTCGAGGAAGGGCCGCAGGATGCTTCCCGGCTCGACGGCAAGGACCGGGAAAATGCCGCTCAGGCCCTCGGTCCAGGCTCCGCGCAAGAGTTTGTGCAGCACCGTCTCGGCCTGGTCGTCCAGGGTGTGTGCGGTGGCGACTGCATCCAGCAGGTCGTCCGCCATCAACTGGCGGAAGAAGGCGTAGCGGAGGTTGCGGGCAGCCTCCTCCAGGGTCTCGTGCAACGTCGCGGCGGCGGCCGGTGCGTCTGCACAATGGAGGTGGAATACCAAATCATGGGTTGCGGCCAGCCGGCCAACAAATGCCGCGTCCTCCGCGGCAGCCTCGCGGATGCCATGATTTACGTGGACCACGGAGAGTACGATGCCGAGCTTGTGGCGCTCCTCGAGCAAGCGCAGCAGCAGGGCCACGGAGTCGGCGCCCCCGGAGACCGCGACAGCGATCCGTTGCCCGGGATGAAAGAGATTGCTGCGGAGAATTGGCGGAGCCGCCTGCATGGCTTCGCCTATGTTAGAGCAAGCACAGTGAGAACCCACCATTCGCCGATTTAGTCCCGGAGGGACGGCTGAAAATTACCCAGGATGCAGTCCTGGGTACAACCGGTTAACTTTCGCGTCCCTGCGGGACTTTTGTTATGTGCACGGTTCCCAGGACTGCGTCCTGGGCTACTCTCAGCCGTCCCTCCGGGACTAAATCGGCGAATGGTGGGTTCTCACTGACTCTCAAACCCTGGCATTGCCAGCGCTAAAGCGCGTGATCAGAGTTGAGACCCTTTCCCGGAGCGCTGAAGCGCTCCTTCCCCCGCATAAATGCGGGGGCTTCCACCAAGAGCTGCGGGAGCTGAGTTCTCCCCAGCCTCCGAAGCTTGCACCGGTCAAGCCCGGCCGTTTCATCTCCTGCGGGGGCTTCCACGTTGCTGGGAGCGTCTATACTGCGGGCATGTACTTGATAAGAGCAGCGACGTCCGCAGATGCGGCCGTTATCACCCACCATCGGCGACGCATGTTTGTGGACGCGGGGCGGCAGGATAACCGGGTGCTCGATGTAATGGCGGAATACTTTAAACCATGGGTCCAAACCCGGCTGGCGGATGGAAGATACCTGGGCTGGCTGACCAGTGAAGGCGACACGGTGGTGGCCGGCGCCGGCTTGATCGTACTCGACTGGCCACCGCACCCGCTGGATCCACGCCAGGATAAGCGCGGCTATTTGTTAAATGTTTACGTGGAGCCGGAGCATCGCCGCAAGCGGCTGGCCAGCCATCTGATCGATCAGGCACTGGCCGAGTGCCGCAAGCAAAAGATTCGTGTGGTCGCTCTCCACTCCACGGACGAAGGAAGACCGCTCTACGAGAGCAACGGCTTTCGCACCACCAACGAAATGTTCTACGTGGAGCCGGTAGAAGGCTGAGCCGGGCTTCCTGCTATACTCCGATGTTTATGCGGGTTTTCGTTATTGTACCGGCTGCCGGAATGGGCACGCGGATGGCGCCGGGCCACGCTACCCCGAATGCCCCCAAGCAGTTTCTTGCTTTGCAGGGCCTGCCGATTCTGGTCCACAGCTTGCGAGCATTCGCCGCTGTGCCGCGGGTAGGTTGCATTTACGTCGCCGTCCGTAAACCGGAAATGGGCCGCATGGAAACCATGATTGCCGAACATGCACTGGCTTCGCGGGTGCGGGTGGTTGAGGGCGGAGATACACGACAGGAGTCGGTGAGCCGGGCGCTCAAGGCTCTCTCGGCAGCGGACGATGACATTATCCTGGTACATGACGCGGTGCGGCCGTTGATCGACCCCGCGACCATCGAACGAACCATCGAAGCAGTAGAAAGTTACGGCGCCGCAATCGTGGGCCTACCGGCTGTGGATACGATCAAACAGGTGGAACGCACCGCGCGTGGGGCCATCGTTACCGCTACCATTCCCCGGGAGTACATAGTGCAGGCGCAAACGCCGCAGGGTTTTCGCTGGAGCGTTCTGCGCCAAGCCTTTGCCGATGCGGAGGCGGATGGATTTATTGGCACCGATGAAGCCAGCATCGTCGAGCGGTCAGGGATACAGGTCGCAGTCGTCATGGGCTCACCGGAAAATTTGAAAATCACCCATCCCGGCGACCTCAAGCTGGCAGAGTTCTATTTGCAACACCGGTCCTGACGCTGAGAGAACGAATGAGCATGAGAATAGGCTACGGCTGGGACTCGCACGCATTCCAGCCGGGCCTGAAGTTGAAAATTGGAGGCATTGCGATCGATCACCCTGAGGGCCTGGCCGGGCACTCCGACGGGGACGTGCTGCTGCACGCGATTACGGACGCTTTGCTGGGCGCGCTGGCGGTGGGCGATATCGGTAGTTTCTTTCCTCCCGGCGATCCCCGGTGGAAGGATGCCGATTCCGCAATTTTTCTCAACCTCGCCCTGGAAGAAGTGCGCACCGCCGGCTATCGCATCGTCAATGTCGACACCACGCTGGTGCTGGCCGCGCCCAAGATCGGGCCCATCTCCGGCGATATGCGGCAGCGCGTCGCGGAGCTGTTAGACATTCAGCCCAACGCGGTGGGCATCAAGGCTAAGACACCCGAGGGCCTGAATCAGGATCACGTAGCCCAGGCCCACGCCGTGGTTCTGCTGGAAGTACTGGAGGACAACGACGGCATCGGCCTGCTCCGAGCGGAGATTGACGACCCTGCCGCGGTGGAGAAGATCCTGACCGAAATAGGCAGCGAGGCTCGCAGCGGCAGAGAACGCAGACGCATGGTGCCGGTACCGGCCTTCGATACCGAAGACATCACTTAAGTATTTCCTCTTGTCCGTATCCGGAGTGAGCGGTAAGCTTGCCTCCACTTCACCGTGGAGACTTGATCGTGGACCCTTACCTGCACACCTACAACCCCGCGCATTCGCTGATGTTCCTCATGTTTTTCGGCTTCTTTGCCACCGTGGTTTCGATCCTGGTGCTCATTCCGTATTGGTTTATCTTCAAGAAGGCCGGGTTCAGCCCTTTTCTGGCATTGCTGATGGTGATCCCGCTGGTCAACTTCATCATGTTGTACTTTCTGGCCTTCTCGCAGTGGAACGTCGTTCCGGCGGCGGCGGTGTATCCCGCGCCACCCTCGTCTCCCTATCAGCCACCGTCATGATCTAGCATCGTTGTAGATGCTGGAAACCCCGTTCTACCCTCGTGTTCGTTTCGCGCCCTCACCCACCGGCTACCTGCATGTGGGCGGTGCGCGCACTGCTCTCTTCAACTGGCTCTTTGCCCAGCACGCCGGCGGCGTCTTCATTCTGCGCATTGAAGATACCGACTTCGAACGCTCCTCCGAAGATATGGTGCAGGGCATCCTCGATGGCATGCGCTGGCTCGGCCTGGATTGGGACGAGGGACCGTTTTTTCAATCACGGCGGCTGCCTCTCTATCAATCCACGGCCGAGAAGCTGCGCCAGAGTGGCCACGCGTACTACTGCTTCTGCACCAAGGGGGAGCTGGAGCAACGCCGGATTGAGGCGGTCGCGGCCGGCAAACCGCCGATGTATGACCGCCGCTGTCGTGTCATCGATCCGTCGGTCGCCTACCAACGGTCACAGGCTGGTGAGCCATGCGCTTTGCGCTTTGCGGTGCCTGAAGGCGGAGTGACCGCGTTTGAAGATGCGGTTTTTGGCCGGGTGGAGTTCGCCAACGCCGAGCTGGAAGACTTCGTCCTGCTGCGCTCGGACGGCGTGCCTACTTATCACCTGAGCGTGGTTGCCGACGACCTGGATATGCGGTTGACGCACATTATTCGTGGGGCCGACCACATCTCCAACACGCCCAAACAGGTGTTGCAGTACGAGGCCCTGGGAGAACCGCTGCCGGTCTTCGCCCATCTCCCGCTGATTCTCGGACCGGATAAGAGCCGGCTTTCCAAGCGCCACGGCGCGACCAGCGTGCTGGCGTACCAGGACATGGGTATCGTGCCCGAAGCCTTCCGTAACTTTCTCGGGCTGCTGGGGTGGACACCGGGTAACGTGGGTAAGGAGATCTTTAGCTCCGAAGAGCTCATCGAGCTGTTTTCGCTGAGTGGCATCGCGCGGTCGAACGCCGTCTTCGACAATGACAAGCTGGCGTGGTTCAACACCGAATGGATTCGCCGGTATACCCCGCAAGAACTGCTGCCTCTTATCGAGGGGGAGTGGGCGAAGATTGGGTTCTCCTCCGACCGCACCGGGGAAGAAATCATCGCGACCATCGCTCTGCTGCAGCCGCGGGCGCGCAATCTGAAAGACTTTGCCGGAGCTTTTCGCGGTTACTTCAGCGACGCGTTTGAATACGATACAGCCGCTGTGGCTAAATTTCTTCCCGACGAGAAGACGCGCGCGCTGCTGGTGGAGTTGGGCGACCGTTACCAGACCCTGGAGGAGTTCACCGAGTCCGCGGCGGAACAGTTGCTACGGGCGTTTGCGGAGGAGAAGGGGGTCAAGGCCGGCGCGCTCATCAACGGTTCGCGCGTAGCGCTCACCGGGCAGGCCGTAGCTCCGAGCCTGTTCGCGGTGATGGCCGCATTGGGCAAGGATCGAGTGGTTAAACGGCTAAAGGCAGCTGGCTCGATAGCGCAGCCGGCGGAGTTGGGCGTGGTTAGGGAGTAACTCTGCCTGAGTCCCAAAGCAGACCTGTACGGGTGCCCCAGGTTCGCACCAGCGTACCTGGGCCGAAAATGAGATGTTTCGAATGCTTTCCTTATCCCTCAATAAAATTGTTGGCCTTAGTAGCAGAAGCTATGTAGGGCTTCGCCCATCTTTATCGGCCCATGTACGCTGGCGCGAACATTGATTGGATAAGGAAAAAGGCTTCAGCGATCCTAGAGAGAGTCTTGAGGGTGGGACCGAGAGACTCTGGGATCAGGAGAAGCCTTATGAAGATTATAGGATGTGATTTCCACCCCAGCTTTCAACAGATAGCGATATGCGACTTGGAGACGGGAGAGCTCCAGGAGCGGAAGTTGAGTCACGCCGATGGCCAGGCAGAACGGTTCTACCGGGAGTTGGGCGAGCCGGGCGTTAATCGGGATCGAGGCCACTGGAAATAGCCAGTGGTTCCTCGATCTGGTGCAGCGGTTGGGTCATGAGATATGGGTAGGGGATGCAGCCAAGATCCGCGCCAGCTATGTGCGCAAGCAGAAAACGGACAAGCGGGACGCGGGTCATATCTTGAAGCTGCTGTTGGAGAAACGGTTTCCCCAGTTGTGGAGGCCGAGCGCAGCGATGCGGGATCAGCGGCAGTTGTTACGCCACCGGGACAAGCTGGTAGAGATCCGAACGAAGGTGAAGAACAGCTTGCAACACCTGGCGATGAACCGGGGGATGCAGAAGAAGAGCCGGCTATGGACGCGCCAGGGGATGGAGCAGTTCCAGCAGTTGGCGATGCCGGGCTGGGCGGGGACGCGGCGGGAACATTTGCTGCAGCTGCTCAAGGAGTTGAACGGCCAGATCGAGCCATTGGATCAGGCGGTGAAGCAGGCCGCCGAACAACATCCCCAGGCCCAGTTGTTGATGACGCAGCCTGGAGTGGGACCGGTGACGGCCCTGGCTTTTGTGCTGACCATCGGGGATGTGGCACGCTTTGCCGGCAGCAAGCAGCTCACCAGCTATCTGGGCCTGGTTCCCAGCGAACACAGCTCGGGCAACAAGCGTCGGCTGGGAGCCATTACCAAGCAAGGCAACTGTTTTCTACGCAAGCTGCTGGTGGAAGCGGCGCAGACCACAGTACGCAAGGATGAGGGTTTTCGCAAAGAGTATCAACACCTTTGCCATCATCGCCCGAAAGCAGTGGCCAAGGTGGCGGCGGCACGCAAGCTGGCGGTGCGACTCTACTGGATGCTACGCAGTAATGTCAGCTATCCGGAGATCGTTCATATCGAGAGCAACCCGCGGGTGCCCCTGGGCAATGTCTAGCCCGAAACATTGATTGGGTGCTCTCGCATCCAGACCGGTCTTATGCAGAAGACGGCGCAAGCGCCTTGGAAAACACCTCCGGTGTTTCCCACTTCCGCACAGACTCGGCGGCTGGATGTCCGTATAGAAGAATCATGATAGTAGTTTCGGTCGTATCGATGGTTCGGTGGAGCGATCCACCAGAAAAGTGATTCTGCGGTGATATCCCAGAGTCCCGGTCCCAGATCTGTCCTGATGGCCAAAGCAAGCGGTGCTCCGCACCGCTGAGGATATCTTCGCCCTTGACAAAGCCTTTTTCCTTATCGAGGGGCACCCGTACATGGCTGCTTTGGCCTTTTACAGCGCGACTGAAGTCTTGCCCTGCTGTTCTCTTCGCCTTACTGGGCCACGATCGTGACCGAGACCGGGATGGTGTGCGGTGGCATACAGGAGTTTGCATCGCAGGCCTGGTAGTGAAGGCCTCCCTCCAGGACATGCTCACCTGGCTGCGCCGTCAGGTGCGCATGCAGAACGAACTCGCCGGTGTAGACGCTGAGCTTCTGCTGCGGAGAAAACTGGAAGGCATACTCGGTACCCGGCGGGAAGTCGACCGCGCTCACGTTGAGCCCGGCCGCTTCGACCACCGCCAGCCGAGCCGGAATGAGCGTCTTCTCCGAAGGGGCGTGAGAATTAATGTGCAGCCCGTTGGCCACGCGAAAGTGAAGATCGATCTGGGTGGCACGGCGCGCTGGAACATTTACCTGCGCTGGATAAAGAAACTGAACGGCCGCTGGCGTGTCCAGCGGCAAGGGCGGGTCCTTGATTACCTGCAACCACGCTGCAAGCCCAGCGAAAAGCAGCACAGCGCAGCGGAACATCTATTTTCCCCCGGCGGCCAACGCCTTTTTGATGCTGGCCTCCACTTCATCTTTCGAAACTAACCCGGCGGTCTCCGTAACAACCTTTCCGTCGCGGCCCACAAAGTAGGAGGTGGGAAGAAACTCGACCCCTCCATACTTGCGCGATGTGGCGTCATCGCCCACCAGCAACGGGTAGTTAAGACCCTGCTCCTGGCCGAATTTGGCCAACTTCGTCCGCGGAGTACCAGGATCATCCGCGTTGACGCCGAGGATTTCGAAACCCTGGGGGGCGTACTGGGTGCGCAGGGCAACAAGCCAGGGCATTTCAATTTTGCACGGCGCGCACCATGTCGCCCAGAAGTTGATCAGCACTGCCTTACCCTTGTAGTCGGAAAGGGAGACCTTCTTGCCTTCCACGGTTCGCAGGCTGAAGTCGGGGGCGCGCTTGCCGCGCAGATCGGGAAGCCCCTCGTCAGCTGCAACGTCCTGCTGGACAGACTGGTTATTGGCAGTCTCAGGAACCTGCGTGCCTTGCACCTGGCGCTGCGCGAATTGCTTGCGGCGCTTGTAGTTGGCATATCCCGACCACACCATAAGCGCGAACGCGGCGATAACCAGAACGATAACCCATTGATTACGCTTCACGACTTCCATTCTAAATGGACGGCGCCCCAAGCCGCTTCATGGCCCTGTTACGATCAGTTGTTTGCTTAATGAGCGCACCCTCTCCAGCTCAACTGATCCGCATTGAAGCCGAAGCGCTGCTTAGACTTGCAGCCCGTCTTGAGGACGGTATGTCGGTCCCCTTCGCACGCGCCGTGGAGCTGGTAGTGGAATGCGGACGACGACGTGGGCGGGTGGTCGTAACCGGTATCGGCAAGAGCGGGATTATCGCCCAGAAGCTGGTCGCCACCTTCAATTCAACCGGAACGCCGGCCCTATTCCTGCATCCGGCGGAGGCGCTGCACGGCGATCTGGGCATGCTGGCCAAAGGCGACCTGGTGCTGGCTCTCTCCTCCAGCGGAGAGACTGAAGAGATCCTGCGCCTGTTGCCCACGCTTAAGAGAGTGGGCGACGCCCTGATCAGTTTCTGCTGCGCTATGAATTCAACCCTGGCGCTGGCCAGCGACGTGGCGCTGGACCTGAGTGTGGAGCAGGAAGCCTGCGGTATGGGCCTGGCCCCGACCGCGTCGACAACGGTGATGCTGGCCCTGGGCGACGCGCTGGCCATCGCTGTTTCGCTTAAGAAGGGTTTCCGCGCGGAAGACTTCGCCGACCTGCACCCAGGCGGCAAACTGGGCAGGAAGCTGGCCCGGGTCAGGGAGCTGATGCACTCGGGCGATGCTGTACCCAGGGTATCCGCAGCCACACCGATGCCGGCAGTGATTTACGAAATGAGCCGCAAGGGCCTGGGCATGACCACCGTGACCGAGGGTCAGACCCTGATCGGCATCATGAGCGACGGCGACCTGCGCCGGCTGCTGGAGGCGAAGGGGCCTGACGCGCTGGCTATGACCGCGGGCGAGGCCATGAATCCCTCCCCCAAGACGATTGCCCCGGGTGAGTTTGCCGCCCGCGCCCTGAGCATCATGGAGGAGAAGAAGATCACTTCGCTGGTCGTGGTCGACCGCGACCGCGCCGTGACTGGCGTTCTCCATCTTCATGATTTATGGGGACTTGAGTTGATCTGAGTGAGGAGGGCGCTCCCTCAGCGGCTTTTAGCCCCAGACCTACCCAACAGTGAGTTTCCCCTGTAGAGCTCGGGGGATTGGACGCCCCGCCACCAGGGCTAAAGCCCTGAATTTATATACCGGAGCGTCCTCGCGGGTTTGAAAACCCGCTCCCCCGGACTTAAAGTCCGGGGCTGGCACATTGGAGTTTTTCGCAGCTTGTAAAGGTTTACCCCCTTCCGCTAAGAGGTGGCTGCTTCCGCTGCTTCGATGCTGTCGTAGGTTTTGATCAGAGTGTGGGCGCTGGTTAGTTTCAGCAGTTCGGCAACGCGGTAGTTGACCGCTACCAGGCGGAGAAAACGGCCGCGGCGCTTACCGGACACATAATAGTTGAGCAGGGCACCCAGTCCCGCCGAATCCATGTATTCCGATTCCGTGAAGTCGACGATCGTGATTTTCTCCGTGCCGGCATTAAGAACCTTCTGAAAATCGAACAAGTTGGCTAAGGTAATGGGTCCGTGCAGCCGAAAAATGCGGATGTCCGCCGTGCTCCCGGAAACAACGTCGAAGGTCAAAGGCTCGTTATACATAGCATCCGTGATTGTAAAAAGCGTGCCGCCCGGTTTGATGACAGTCCGGTGAATACCGCCGGATCCGTCCCTGAACCATTTAGAATCGGCAGAGAATGCATCGTTGGTCGAAGCTGTTCATCCCTACCCTGCGCGAAGCCCCGGCCGATGCCGAGGTAGCCAGTCACAAATTTCTATTGCGCGCCGGATACATTCGTCAAGTCGGCGCGGGAATCTACTCCTACCTGCTCCTGGGCCAGCGCTCAATCAACAAGATTCAGGGGATCGTCCGGGAGGAGATGGACCGCATCGCCCAGGAATTCCTTTTGCCGGCCCTGCATCCCCGGGAGTTATGGGAAGAGAGTGGGCGATGGGACATCATGGGCCAGAACCTGTTCAAACTGCAGGACCGTAAGGGCGCGTGGCTGGTGCTGGGCATGACCGAAGAAGAGGTCATGACCGATATCGCCCGCAAAGAGCTGCGCAGTTACAAGCAGTTGCCTCAGATCTGGTACCAGATTCAGACCAAGTTCCGCGATGAGCCCAGGCCCAGGGCCGGCCTGATGCGGGTGCGCCAGTTCATTATGAAAGACAGCTATTCCTTCGACCTGGATGCAGCCGGGCTGGATGTCAGCTACCACAAGCACGATGTAGCGTATCGCGCGATTCTCAGGCGCAGCGGGCTCAACTTTGTCGCCGTGCAGGCCGATTCAGGAGCAATGGGCGGCTCCCAATCGCAGGAGTTCATGGTCTACGCCGAAGCCGGCGAAGACCTGATCGCCAGTTGCCCTCTTTGCAACTATGCGGCCAACGTGGACAAGGCTACCTCGCTGCTGCCGCCCGTCGAGGATCTCCCTGGCGATGGCGCGCCGGAGATAGTACACACCCCGGGACAACGCACCATCGAAAACGTCGGCGCGTTTCTCCAGCTGGAGCCGACTCACCAGATCAAGACTATGGCAATGATGGCCCAGACCGCGCAGGCGAAGGTTGGCGCACCGGAGATCGCGAGCCCGGTCGTAGTCCTGTTGCGTGGCGACCATACGCTGAACCAAGCCAAGCTCGCCGCGCTGTTTCCGTCCGCCCGCGACGTGCGGCCCATGCAGGCGGAAGAGATCGTGAATACTTTCCATACGCCGGCTGGTTACCTGGGTCCGATCGGTCTGGACATCCTGGCTGCCGGGGAGCAGGCTGAGACGGGCAAAGTGACGGTGATTCTGGATCGTGCCCTCGAAGGGCGACGCAACCTGGTCGCCGGCGCCAACCGGGAGGAATATCATCTGCGCAATGTGACACCGGGGCGGGATTTTGTCCCTACGCTGACGGCGGACGTCCGCAACGTGACCGAGGGGGAAAATTGCCCCCAGTGTCCAGCGGTGCCGGGCAGTCCGCTTAAGGTGGCCAAAGCCATCGAGGTGGGGCACATTTTCAAATTGGGCTACCGGTATTCGGATGGCATGGGCGTGCGGGTCCTGGATCCCGGAGGCAAGGAAGTAACCCCCATCATGGGTTGTTACGGGATGGGGATTGAACGCATCCTAACCGCAGCCATTGAGCAGAACCATGATGCCAACGGCTTCTGGCTGGGACGCTCGATTGCGCCCTTCGATGTAGTCGTGACCGTAACCAATATGGGGGATACCCACCTGGCAGCCACCGCCGAGGAGGTAGCGACAAAACTCGAAGACGCGGGTTTTGACGTTTTGTTGGATGACAGGGACGAGCGGGCAGGTGTCAAATTCAAAGATGCGGACCTGGTCGGAGTTCCCTACAGGATCAATGTAGGTAAGAAAGCAGCAGAAGGACGGCTGGAGCTGGTCACGCGCTCCACCGCGACCAGCCAGGACGTGGCGATCACGGAAATAGTCCAGCGGATGCAGGAAGTCGTCTAGAGCAGTTTCGCAATGACTGTGGTCTGATAAAGATCGCGAGGAGTGGTTTTCCTTGAGAGAAAACCACGACAAGGCCTGGCGCTTCGGGTTACACCAATTGCGAAACTGCCCTAACGGAGCAGCGGGGTTCTAATTTGGCAGTCAAAGTCAAGGTTGTACGCGCAAGCTTGCTGAAACACCCGGTGCGCAACATCATCCTGCTGGTGCTGGGTGGCACGCTGCTGCTCGGCCTGGTGGTTTGCGAATCCGTCTTCGGCTACTACTACTACCAATACCGCCATGTCGTGGACGAACGGCTGCAGAAGGGGTTCTTCGAGCAGACAGCCAAGATCTACGCCGCGCCAAAGGAGCTGCGCATCGGGCAGAAGCTGAGCCCGCACGACGTAGCCCTTCAGTTGCGTAACGCGGGTTATAGTACCGACGGGGATCGCGACCGTTCGCGGTTGGGAACTTACGCGCTCAACAATTCCAGCATTACCATCCAGCCCGGACCGCAGTCGTACCACTCCGAGCAGGGGGCCACGATCACATTCGACGACGGTCTGGTCAGCAAGATTTCGGGCGATGGCGGCCAGGCGCTGGACGCTTATGAACTGGAACCACAACTGATCACCGGGCTCTCCGAAGGAGAGTACCGCACCAAGCGTCGCCTGGTCAGTTATAACGAGCTGCCGCCCAACCTGGTCAATGCGGTCACTTCGATCGAGGATCGGCGTTTTTTTGATCACGGCGGCGTCGACTACTTCCGCCTGCTGGGTGCGCTACGTGACGATCTGCGGCTGGGCAAGCGACGGGAGGGCGGTTCCACCATTACTATGCAGCTCGCCCGTGGCTTCTTCCTGACGCCGGAGAAGCGAGTGAAGCGCAAGATCATCGAGATCGCCATTACGTTTCAGTTGGAGAATCGCTTCAACAAGCAACAGATCTTCCAGCTCTATGCCAACCAGATACCCCTGGGGCAGCAGGGAAGCTTTGCCATCAACGGTTTTGGCCAGGCGGCACAGACCTTCTTCGGCAAAGATGTGAGGCAGCTGGACCTGGCCCAATGCGCATTGCTGGCTGGAATGATCCAGCATCCGAGCTATCTCAACCCCTACCGCCATCCCGATCGGGCCATTCCCCGTCGCAACCGGGTGCTCGACGCCATGGTCGAAACGGGCAAGATCACCAAAGAAGAGGCGATCCGAGCCAAAGCTGAGCCGCTTAATCTGGCGCCGATGAACGTGGATGCGGGCGAGGCGCCGTACTTCGTCGATCTGGTGCGTGATCGGCTGGTGCAGCGGCTGGGGGACACCGACTTCAATCATGAAGGCCTGCGCATTTACACTTCGCTCGACCCCGATCTCCAGCAGGTGGCTGCCGACGCGGTGGCGGAAGGCATGAAGGGGGTCGACGCGCAGGTGGAGAGGCTGCACGCGCGCCGGATTAAAGAGGGTGATACCTCGCCCATCGTTTATCCCCAGGTCGCACTGGTTGCGCTCAACCCGCACACCGGACAAGTGCTGGCGTTGGTTGGGGGGCGGAATTACGGCGCCAGCCAGCTCAATCATGCAGTGGCCAACCGGCCCACCGGATCCATCTTCAAGCCTTTTGTCTATGCCGCTGCTTTCAATACCAGCCTGGCCGGCACAGTGCTCACCCAGCCGCCTCCGCAGTCTCCACCGAGTGAGGAGCTGGTATCGTCCGATCCTGCTCCGCCCGATCCTGGTAGGCAACTCGGAGTCTTTACCGCGATTACATTGCTCAACAATGACTTAACGACGTTTGAAGGCGGCTACGCCCCGAGCAACTATCACAACGACACAAAATACAGCGGAGAAATCACCGCCCGGACCGCGCTGCAGTGGTCGGAGAACAATGCGACTGTGTCTCTAGCCCAGATGGTGGGTTACGGCAACGTCGCTGCTTTGGCGCGCGAAGCCGGGGTTAAATCCGCACGCGGAACACCCTCGGTAGCCTTAGGATCGTATGGCGCCACGCCGATTGACATGGCCGGCGCCTACACCACCTTCGCCAACGGTGGAGTGAAGATCGATCCCTGGTTGGTGGCATCCGTCCGCTCGGCTTCTGGAGACGTGCTTAACGACTACACCCCGAATTCCAAGCCGATTCTTGACCCCCGGGTTGCCTATCTGACCTTGGCGTTGATGGAGAACGTGATCAACGCCGGCACCGGAGCCAGGGTTCGGAGCGCGGGGTTCACCGCTCCCGCTGCCGGAAAAACCGGCACCTCGCATGATGCATGGTTTGCCGGTTTTACCAGCAACCTGTTGTGTGTGGTGTGGATCGGGAACGACGACTATACGGACGTTAAACTGGAAGGCGCAAAATCCGCGGCGCCGCTCTGGGCTGAGTTCATGAAGCACGCGGTCAAGTTGCCGGAGTATTCGGACACCCGCCAGTTCCCCACTCCCAACGGGGTTTCGACGGTGCGGTTGGATAAGGCGACCAATCTGCTCGCGGATGCCAGCTGCCCGCAGGCTTACGACGCCGTTTTCCTGGACGGGACCGCGCCCACGCAGACCTGCGACGAGAGTGCCGGCGATCAGCGCAATATGTTCCAGAAGCTTTTTGGCATTGGCAAGCAGAACACGGTCGCTCCCGGAACCCCGGTTAACGGAATGCCGGCGTTGCCCCCGCCGCCAGTCGGTTCGCAGGCTGCGGCGGCCGTGACCCAGCCGGGACCAGCGGCGCCTCCTCCCGAACAGCAGCAGAAGAAAAAGAGAGGCTTCTTCTCCAAATTATTTGGCGGTAAAGGCGATAACGACAACAAGCAACAGCCTCAGCCTGACGCAGGCCAGCCTCATTAGCATTGGCGGCAAAGATTGGGAACACACAAGGCTTTGTATCAGGGCACGACGTTAATCGGGCCCAGGGAAAGACCGTGGCGGGTCCGCCAGGTACGGGCTTCGGTGGTTGAAAAGCTCCGAGCGGCATGGGTAAGATAAGTACCCTCGGGGTCCTTCGAATCCGCGCCATCAGGCGCTATGTCACGCGATAAATCTGTGAGGCGCTCCGCTCAGAGCCTGTGACTTTTCGATCTTTTCGTGTTTTTTGTACCCCTGACTAATCTAACTAGCTGAAAATTTTGTGACCCCTCCACAAAACCGTCATCCTGAGAGTTTGTGACTTTATTGGTTTCACATGAAAATTGGTGCTGAAAATAAAAGGCTTAGCTGCGTCAAAAACGTGAAAAAGCCAATAAAATCACAGCCTCTGAGCGAAGTGCCTCACAGCTCTATCGCATAATGGAGGGTTTTTATGGCGCGGAGTCGAAGGACCCCGGCGATGCTTGTTGCAGATGCTCTTCGGAGCTTTCCGGCCACCGAAGCCCGCACCCGGCGGACCCGCCACCCGTCTTTCCGTCGGGCCGAGAACAAGAACTGCATTCGCGCGATCCATCGCGAGTACAAAGATTTTGCACAGACCTGGGGATTACAGTGCATGAAAAGATGTGCCCGTGACCATCCAGTGCCTAGCGCAGCAAGATCCTGTTCTGGGCTTCGGTGGTTGAAAAGCTTCGAGCGGCATGGGCAAGATAAGCATCGCCGGGGTCCTTCGACTCCGCGCCATAAACCCTCCACTATGCGATAGATCTGTGAGGCGCTTCGCTCAGAGTCTGTGACTTTATTGGTTGCACAAAAAAACCGACGCTGAAAACAAAAAGGTTAGGTGCCTCCAAACAGCGAAAAAATCAATAAAGTCACAGACTCTCAGGATGACGTTTTTGTGGCGAGTTGGAGATGAAAAAAAGCGTCTTGTCGGATTTTCCTGCTGTCTTCTATTCCTTCTGGCAATCAGGACACCAGTAGGTGGAGCGGACGCCCGGCCCTTGCTTGCGCATAAGAATTGTGGCGCCGCAGCGGCGGCAGGCTTCGCCTGCCCGGCGATAGACCCAGAGCCTGGCCGCGGGATCGCTCGACCGTGTGGTGCGGCGGCCTCCGGTGTAGGTCACGATCCCGTCGCCCGCACCGTCCGATACATTGGCCGCCAGGAAGCGGCGCGCAGTCCCCAGCAGGCACTCGGTCTCCTGCGGAGCCAAGGTATCGACCTGGCGAAACGGATTTATCTGGCAGGCAAAGCAGATTTCCGATTTGAAGACATTCCCGATCCCGGCCATCACCCGCTGGTTGAGCAAAACATTGCCGACCTCTTCGCCGCCGTGCTCGAGCAGACGCGCCGCGGCTTCGACCGCTCGAAAGGATTCGCCGAGCACATCGGGCCCCAGTCCAGCCACTCCGGCAAACCGCTCCAGCGTACGGGCGGTGTGAAAGCGAGCGATTGGCACATCGAAGGCGACTGCCACCATATCCCGTGTGCCCAGCACGATACGCATGTGGCTGCGAGCGCGCTTCCAGCGCTCCCCTGTCCGGTAGATGTGCCAGCTGCCGCTCATCAGCATGTGGGTCGCCAGGATGAGGTCGCCGGAAAAATGGATGAGCAGCCATTTACCGCGCGACTCCACTTGCTCGATGGTGCGCCCCGCAACCGGGGTTTGATCGTTCACGCTGGCCAACGGCGCGTATGCGGTCTCAAATAGCGTGACCTTGTGCCCGGCAAGCGCCTGGCGCAAAGCGCGGGCAGAGCGGAAGATGGTGTCGCCTTCAGGCATTGGGAGTTGCGGCGGCCAGCAACGCACGGCGGAAGTTGAGACCAAGAGGTGCCAGATGGAAACCGGCTTCCTGCAAGAATGTGGCGAGGAAGTGATGCGCCGCCGGCTGACCATTAATCGTGGAGATGAGCATGCCCCCCCGCTGATCTTCGCTGCGTTCCATTTCCTGCTGAGCCAGGGTGGCAAGGAAAAGACTGAGGTCGCGCGCCGTCGTCGAGCGGTCCGGCTCCTCGCTGGGCAGGAAAACCTGCAGGCTGGGGTTATTGCGGCGCAGATAGGCCACCAGATCACCATTACGCAGCACCACACTCGCGCCCGCACTGCGGGTGAGCACGCGGGGAGCATCCGAAGCCGCCTCATCGCCTGCCGCAGGCCAACGCAGCACTGAGCCATATAAATTCGCTGGATCGGTAGCCGCGAGAGTTACCATTTCCGGCTTCTCGAGGGGTGGCCCGTTGCGCAGCCCGCGCAGCAGGTCGACCGCCGCGGGCAGAGCAAATTGGGTCGCCCCCAGGCCGGCTACAAAATAGCCGCGGCGAATACGGCCGCTTTCTTCAAGCGCCTTGAGCACATCGTAGATGGCGCTAAAGCCTCCGGGCAGATTCTCATTCGCCGCCGATTCGCGAGTGAGAACTCCATAGCGATTGAGCAACTGGTTGGCGACGGCGTGGCTCCATTCCGTTGGCGAAGCCAGCGATGAGGGGACCAGGCTCCAGCGGCCCTGGGCGCTGGGAGGCGTGGTGCGCCGGGAGCGAAAAGAAGGCAGATTGTGCTGGCGCTTCGGCTGGCGCGATGTGGCCGGCCTCGCAACATACGCGCGCAAGGCGTGAAAGGTGTCGTTGGTCACCAGGCCGCGCCAGACCAGGCTCCACAGCGCGTCGAGTGTCTCGCCGGGGTATCCCCCGCCGACCGCCTCATGCAGTTGGGCGAAGAACGCAGCGCCGCTCCGGCCCAGTTGCTCCACCAGCGCGAGCTCCCGCGGGCTCAACGGGTTTTCTGCCGGCGGGTCGACTCGGGGCGGCAGCAGAGTCCTCAGCTTATCGGCCAAAAACAAGCCAATGCGTCCGTCATGCTCCCCCAGAGAATCGAGCCCGCACCAGGCGACTTCACCGGCCGCAATCAGGGTGTCCAGACTGTCAGGCGAGTAGTTGGCCAGACGCGCTGGCAGGATCGAAGTTTCGATCAGCGAGGCGGCAAGTGGAGCTCCCTGCAGATGCTCGATAGTGTCCAGTAAGGCATCCAGACCACGCCTTCGCTGCAGCACGCCCTGCCAGTGGGTCGCCAGCCGTGCCAGTGTTTGCTGTTCGATGGGCTCAACCTCGCGGCGCAGACGGGCCAGCGACTTGCGCCGGATCAGGCGTAACACCTCGGCATCGCACCACTCACGGTAGACGCCACCAGGGCGGAATCCTCCTTCGACGATGCGGCCGTCCAACAGCAACGCATTCAACGCGCTTTCTACCTGCGGCGCATCCAGGGCAAAGCGCGCGGTCACCTCGCGCAGGGTGAAGGGCCCGTGGGTCCGGGCGTATCGGCGCACCAGCTCGAGCACCGGCGCCGCCACCGGCTGCAGCAAAGCCGCCGCGATTCCCGGGGGCAGCGGAATGCCTAACGCGTCGCGATAGCGAGCCGCATCTTCGATGGCGATCAAACGCTTTTCCCCGGCGATCTTGACTTCGAGGAGGCGGCGCCCGCGGAGCAGCCGTTCGAGTTGATGGATGAGGTCGGGGTCGGCTAGCCGACGCTGGAGTTCCTCGCGCGAGAGATCGCCGATGCGCAGCAGCAGATCGTGGATGCCGTCGGCGGTGCGAACCCGCTGGGTTTCGAGCAGACCTTGTTGCTGCTCTTCCACTTCGCTGATGGCATCGGCGTCCAGCAGCTCGCGCAGATCGGCATCGCCCAACAGGTCGCGCAACTGCTCCTGATCGATCGAAAGCGCCTGGGCGCGGCGCTCGGCCAGCGGCGCATCGCCATCGTAGATGTAGTTGGCTACGTAGCTGAAGAGCAGCGATGAAGCAAAGGGGGAAGGGGTACGCGTGTCGGCGACATGGACGCGCACGTTGCGCTGGCGGATGGCGCGGAGCGTCTCCAGCAGCGCCGGCATATCGAACACGTCGCGCATGCACTCGCGGTAAGCCTCGAGCAGAATGGGAAACGAGGGATAACGGGAGGCAACGGACAGGAGATCGTAGGCACGCTTCCTCTGCTGCCACAACGGCGCGCGGCCCTGCGCCCGCCGCCGCGGCAAGAGCAGCGCCCGTGCCGCACTCTCGCGGAATTTCGCCGCGAACAGCGCCGTGCCGCTCAGCTGCCGCAGCACCAGGTCCGTCGCCTCTTCCGCATCGATCAGAATCAGTTCCGGGTCTGGCGCCGCATCGCTATCGGGAAAGCGCAGCACAAAGCCATCGTCACCCCACATCGCTTCTACATCCGCACCGCCACTGGCACGAATACGTCCGGTAATCGCCATGGCCCAGGGCGCGTGAATGCGGCTGCCGAACGGGGTAAGCACGCAGACCCGCCAATCGCCCATTTCATCGCGCGTGCGCTCGATCACGATGGTGCGGTCATCTGGCACCGTAGTGGTGGCAATTTCCTGGTCAGCGAGAAAGCGGATGAGGTTTTCCGCCGCCATGGAATCGAGATCGTGCTCGCGGATAAGGCGGCTCAGCGCCGCGTTGCGCGGCATGTCTCGCAGTTCTCGTACCAGTTGGCCGATGCGGCGGCCAAACTCGAGCGGGCGCCCGGCGTTGTCTCCATGCCAGAACGGCATCTTGCCCGGCTGGCCGGGCGCAGGAGACACCAGCACCCGGTCGTGGGTGATTTCATCGATGCGCCAGGTCGACGCGCCCAGGATAAAGGTGTCGCCAGTCCGGCTTTCGAAGACCATCTCTTCGTCCAGCTCCCCTACCCGGACCGGCTTTCCTTCCGCACCGGAGAGAAATACGCCATAGAGTCCCCGGTCGGGAATGGTGCCGCCATTCAGTATGGCCAGCATCTTGGCTCCCTCGCGTGGCGCCAGCGTGTCGCGCACCCGGTCCCAGGTGATGCGCGGCCTAAGGTCGGCGAATTCGTCGGAGGGGTAGCGGCCGGCAAGCAGGTCGAGCACGCCGGTGAAGGCGGCACGCGTAAGGCTGCTGAAGGGAGCCGCGCCGCGAATCAGGCGGAAAACTTCTTCCACGCTGATCTCCGGAGGCTGCTGCTTCCGCTCCGAGGCTGGTAACCCGGCTAAGGCGGGAGGCTGGGCAACGATGGCCACGATCTGCTGCGCCAGCACGTCCAGCGGGTTACGCAGGAAGCGAGTCGATTCCACCAGCCCTTCATGCATGGCGCGCGTCACCGTGGCACAAGCGACCAGGTCAGCGCGATACTTGGGAAAGATGACGCCTTCGCTGGCGGCGCCTACATGGTGCCCGGCCCGGCCAATGCGCTGCATGGCGCTGGCCACGGAAGGTGGCGCTTCAATCTGCACCACCAGATCGACCGCACCCATGTCGATGCCGAGCTCGAGCGAAGAGGTCGCAACCAGCGCGCGCAGCCGCCCGGCCTTCAACTGCTCTTCGATCTCGGACCGCTGCGACGCTGCGAGCGAGCCATGATGGGCGCGAGCCAGTTGCTCGCCCGCCAGTTCATTGATCGCTCCAGCCAGCCGCTCGGCGATGCGCCGGCTGTTGACAAAAATGATGGTGGAGTGCCGTTGGCGAATGATCTCCACTAAACGGGGATGGATGGCGGTCCAGATAGAAGTGCGCTTAGGGCCCTGAGAAGCCGCGCCGCTGGGCAGTTCCTCGCGTTGGCCCATGCGGGCCATATCTTCGACCGGAACTTCAATGCGCAGATCCAGTTGCTTGGGTTCGCGGGCGTCGACGATGGTGACCGGACGATAGGCGACCAGAGGAGAGTCCTCGGCTGCTTCCGGGGTAAGGTCCGCCGACTCCACGGCGGGGGACGCGCCCCCCAGGAAGTGGGCCACTTCTTCCAGGGGACGCTGGGTGGCGGAGAGTCCGATGCGTTGTACCCGGCCTTCGGTGATGGCCTGCAGCCGCTCGAGCGAGAGCGCCAGGTGCGCCCCGCGCTTGGTGGGCACCACCGCGTGGATCTCATCGACGATCACCGTGTCGACGCGGCGCAGGCTGGAGGAGGCATCCGAAGTAAGCAACAGATACAGCGACTCCGGGGTAGTGATCAGAATCTCTGCCGGATGTCGCCGGAACCGGCTTCGTTCCTGTTGCGATGTGTCACCGGTGCGGATACTGATCTCCGGCTGGTGAAAAGCGACTCCTGCCTGCCGGGCCATATTCGCGATGCCCGCCAGCGGTGACCTCAGGTTGCGTTCCACATCCACCGCCAGCGCCTTGAGGGGGCTGAGATAGATGACCCGGCAGCCCTCGGTCTCGGTAGCCGCGCGGTGCAACATGAGCCGGTCCAGACACCACAGAAACGCGGTCAGCGTCTTGCCGGTGCCCGTGGGGGCGAGGATCAGGGTGCTTTCACCGCGCGCGATGGCCGGCCAGCCCAGCCGCTGAGGAGCAGTGGGCTGATCGAACACGGCGCGAAACCAGGCCGCCGTCAGCGGATGAAAAAGGTCCAGGACATCGCGAGTTTGCTTCTTTACCGCCATACTGGGCTACCTCAAGGATAGATGCAACAAAGGGGCAGTGACTGTGGGTGCGTCGTATCTCGCTTTTTGCAAAGTTTATTGGGGCCACGCAAGTTCATGCGCCCTTTCTTGGGAGAGAAAGGGGCATACGCAGTCCTGGCACCAGCGCTAAAGCGCATGATCTAAGTCGAGGCTTTTTGCCGGAGCGCTGAAGCGCTCCTTCCCCCGCATAAATGCGGGGGCTTCTACCATCCCTGGAGATTGTGTTGCGTCGAGGCCTGACTGCCATTACGCTCAGGGGACGATGCAAGCAGGCGAGATAGGATTCACCCCGGAGCTGCTGCGGCAGTTGACCACGCAGGCGGCGGATGCGGCTGACCACGCGTACGCGCCCTATTCCAAATTTCGCGTCGGAGCCGCATTGCTGCTACAGAACGGAGCCCTGGTTACGGGCGCCAACGTGGAGAACGCGTCTTACGGTTTGACCATTTGCGCGGAGCGGTCCGCCGTAGTTCGCGCCGTCGCCGAGCACGGCCCGGAGATGCGCGTGCTTGCCTGCGCGATCACCAACCTGAACCAGGCGGCAAGTCCTCCTTGTGGGGCTTGTTTGCAGGTGTTGAGCGAGTTTATGCTACCGGCCTCCCGGGTCATTTTTCGCGGCCAGGCGCGGTGGGAAGACTATCGCTTCGAAGAAGTTTTCCCCTACCGTTTCAAACTCGTGAGGTAAGGAGAACAGCTTGGGACGATTTACCGGGTTGTTGGGGCTGGTGGCGATCTTATTGCTGGGGTGGCTGCTTTCGACCAACCGAAAGGCGATACGCTGGCGGACGGCAGCCTGGGGACTCAGCCTGCAGTGGATCTTCGCCGTGCTGGTGCTGCGCTTTGACGCCGGCGAACGGGCCTTGGCCGCTGCGGGGGACGCGGTGAACCGCATGCTGGCCTATGCCTTTGTCGGTTCTGGATTCGTCTTCGGTGAGTTGGGCAAGCAGCACTCCTCCTATGGCCTCATCATCGCCTTCCAAGTGCTGCCCACCATCATCTTTATCTCCGCCTTTTTTGCAGTGCTCTACCACCTGGGCATCATGCAAATTGTGATCAAGGGTGCAGCTCGGCTGATGCAGCTGACCATGCGCATCAGCGGGGCGGAGTCGCTGAACGTGGCCGCCAGTATCTTCATGGGCCAGACGGAAGCACCGCTGAGCATTCGTCCATTTCTGCCCGGAGCGACCCAGTCGGAACTGATGACCATTATGACCAGCGGCATGGCGCACGTCTCGGGCGGCATCATGGCGGCCTACATCCTCTACGGAATTGAGGCCAAGCACTTGCTGGCCGCTGTGATCATGACTGCGCCAGGAACCGTGCTGATCGCCAAAATGCTGGTACCGGAAACGCATACTCCTGCCACTCTGGGCCGAGTTACGATGCCCATCAACGAAGAACACCGGGAGGAGAATCTGCTGGGCGCGATTGCCCGCGGAACCATCGATGGCGGCCGCCTGGCGTTCAACGTGGGCATCATGCTTATTTCGTTTCTGGCGCTGATTGGGCTGCTGAATGGGATGCTGGGCGGCATCCACAATTGGTTGGGTGGTCATCATATCCCCTTCCCCGCCAGCCTGAATGTGATCCTGGGGTTTGTCTTCGCTCCCGTCGCCTGGCTTATCGGGATTCCCTGGCACAGCGCGCACCAGGTCGGCAATCTTCTAGGTACGCGCACGGTGACCAACGAATTGGTGGCCTACGCGTTGCTGGGAGCGCAGAAGTCCTCCCTTGATTTCCGCTCTTTTACTATCGCGACCTTTGCTCTATGTGGGTTCGCCAACTTTAGCTCCATTGGAATGCAGATCGGCGGCATCGGCGCATTGGCCCCGAACCGGCGGAACGACCTGGCCCGGTTAGGATTGCGCGCGATGCTCGCCGGAACTATGGCCAACCTGATGTCGGCGGCTATCGTCAGTGTGTTGCTGCGTTCTTAAAAGCCAGCAACTTTAGGGTGGAGTAGTGAACAGGATAGGGGAAAACATTGGCAGAGGGCATTTTCGAAAGAGCGGAAGAAGCAGCAGCAGCCATCCGCGAGCGCATCGCGATTGCTCCTCGCGTGGCCATCGTGCTTGGCTCGGGATTGGGCTCGTTCGCAGAGCGGATCGAGCATCCAGCCGCTCTTCCCTACTCCGCCATCCCACACTTCCCACAGCCCACCGTGGAAGGCCACAGCGGCCGGCTGGTAGTCGGCACCGTCTCCGGAACGCCGGTCGCGGTCATGCAAGGCCGGGTCCATGCCTACGAGGGATATACCCCGGAAGAAGTCACCTTTCCCATACGCGTTGTGGGGCGGCTCGGAATCACTACCCTGGTGATCACCAATGCCGCCGGCGGCATCCGGCTGGATCTCAAGCAGGGCCAACTGGTCCTGCTCTCCGATCACATCAACTTCACCGGCCGCAATCCCGTCTCTGGCCCCAACGACGAACGGCTCGGACCACGCTTCTTCGACATGACCGACCCCTACTCCAAGCAGCTGCGCCAACTGGCCCACTCCATGGCCGATCTCTCGGAAGGGACCTACCTCTGTGTCTCCGGGCCCAGCTTTGAAACGCCGGCGGAGATCCGGGCGTTCCGCGGCTGGGGAGCGGATCTGGTCGGCATGTCTACCGTTCACGAGGTGATCGTTGCCCGGCACATGGGCATCGAGGTACTCGGTATATCCTGCGTCACAAACATGGCTGCCGGCATTCTCGATCAGCCCATCAACCACCAGGAGGTGATGGAGACCGGAGCACGCGTGCAGGCCCAGCTGACCAGCCTGCTGGTGGCGCTGCTGCCCGCGCTCGTACGCGGAAATTAACGCCCGTACAACCCTCGAAAATCGCTGTATTTTGCTATTCTTGATACTGCTATGCCTACGAAAAAAGAACTCCTGACATCCCCCATCCACCACATCGACATCAAGCAGCACAACGTCGTTCCCCTGGTGGATGCCATGCAATCCATGGCCTACAGCTCCCGTGATCTTGCCCGGGCTGCTTCCATCTACGAGCGCATGCTGCGCGACCAGGATTGTGGCGTGATTCTCTGCCTCGCCGGCTCGCTGATCAGCGCCGGGTTGAAACAGATTTTTGTGGATCTCATCCGCAACAACATGGTGGATGCCGTGGTCTCAACCGGGGCCAACATGGTGGACCAGGACTTCTTCGAGGCGCTGGGGTACAAGCACTGGATCGCCGACGACCTCTACCGCCAGGGAACGGAAGACGCTACCCTGCGCGAACTGATGATCGACCGCATCTACGACACCCTCATCGACGAGGAAGAGCTTCGCGCGTGCGACGACACTTGCCGCATCATCGCCGACTCGCTCGATCCTCGCCCCTACAGCTCGCGTGAATTTATCCGCGAGATGGGCGCCTACCTCGAGAAGCAAGGCAAGACACCCGACAAGGGAGGCGTGGACAGCATTATCTACTCCGCCTACCAGATGGATGTGCCTATCTTCGTGCCCGCGTTCAGCGACTGCTCCGCCGGCTTTGGGCTGGTGGCGCACCAGCACAACCGTGGGGACAAGCCCAAAGTCTCGATCGACTCGGTCAAGGATTTCTACGAGTTGACCCAGTTGAAGATCGCCAACCCGACGACCGGCCTGCTGATGATCGGCGGCGGTGTACCCAAGAACTTCGCCCAGGACATCGTGGTGGCGGCTGAGATCCTGGGTCTCGACGCGCCCATGCACAAATATGCGATTCAGATCACAGTCGCCGACGTGCGCGACGGTGCGCTCTCGTCGAGCACCCTGAAGGAAGCCAGTTCCTGGGGTAAGGTAGACACCACCTTCGAACAGATGGTGTACAGCGAGGCCACTCTCGCACTGCCTTTGATCACTGGCTATGCTTTTCATAAGAAGGCACATGCGCAACGGAAGCGGCGCCGCTGGTCGCGCCTGCTGGAGCCGGTTACCGCCTGACGTTACCCATTAGGCTGCGGCGTCATATGGCGTAGTACTAAAGTGGCAAGTCGAAGCCTTTCTTTTTCTATAGTTTCGGGGTCAGGATGGGTATACTTCGGAGCATCCCCCAAGAACGGTTAAGGGGGTAATTACCTTGTCTCTGCTTCTTGGTGTAGCCGGTATCACCTATGCGATACTTTTCCTCGGATTCTGGTCCCTCGGCCGTATGGCGGCCCTGTCAGACAGATTTGTTGCGAGCCGTGCCAACGTGATTCCGTTCCATCGCGGTTAATTTCAAAGAAGAGCCAGCGCGTCGGCGACCTCAAACTATGGAACGCGCTGCTTAATCACACTGCGGTTTTCCCCTGATCCGACCCGTTGGAGGTGCGTGAGCCCTTCCCCCGTGCTTGCTGGACTCCGATTAGACACTGTGTAGGCCCGAATGTGCCGCCTATACTTCGGCTAGTTAGTGTTTAGCATGGGCCAGTACCGTCTTTTCTACCGGGACGACGGTCCTGGCGAGTGCTCGTTAATAGACCCGCATCGATCGAGTACGAGTGACTTGGCTTCGAGATAGGCTGCCGTCCACCATATTTTTCGCGGTTGCGCTTTTGCTGTCGGCTTACGGCGGTTTGGTACTGCTGCTGGGCTGGGGCGGCACCTTTGCCGCAGCCGTGATCACGTGGGCTTGTGCCCAGGTGTTGCTGATCGCGCTCTGCGTGCACAGCTTTCTCGACGCCTCCCGCCAGGATGAAGCCGAATGGCAGGTGCAACAGGTAGCCCAGTTGCAGCGCAGCATTCTGGACTCCGCCGGCCCGATGATTCTGGCCACCGACCTGCAAGGTAACCTGCTCATTTTCAATCCCGCCGCCGAACGGATGCTCGGTTATCGCTATCACGAGGTCCTGGGCCAGCTCAACGCTCACGATCTCTTCCCGGAAGGGGAATTGGAACGCGTAGGGCAGCTGCTGGTTTCACGCCTCGATCGCGCGCCGGTGATCGACCTGGAGAGCGTCTCGACGGAACTGAAACACTACGTACAGTACGTGACCAGCTTCCCCGTAAGCCGGGTCCGCGGCTTTGAAATCCTCTGCCGCCGCAAGGATGGAACTACCTTTCCGGCCATGGTTTATCTGTCCGCGGTGAGGAATTCCGAAGGCGCCCTGACCGGGTTGCTGGCCATCGCCACCGACCTGACGGCGACCAAGCGTGCCGAGCATGCCTTGCGGGAAAGCGAAGAGCGCTACCGCGATCTATTCGACAATTCGCAGGAAATGATCGCCACCCTGAGCCCGCGCGCCAAATACCTCTACGTTAACCCGGCATGGCAAACATGCTTTGGCAAGAGCGCGGCCGCCTTTGAAAGCCTGATCAACTTCGAGGCTGCCTTCCCGCCGGAGATGCAAGCTAACGCAGCCAGCCTGTTCGACCGCGCCCTGCGCGGCGAGCGCATCGATCGCGCCAACTTACGAGTTCAGGACGCAAACGGCATGTACCGCGAACTGGAAGCGAGCCTGAGCTGCCGCCAGGACCGTGGCGAGCCGGTCTCGGTGCGCTGCATCTTCCGCGATGTCACGGCCCAGTACCAGCGCGAACGCCGATTGGCCATGCAGCTGGCCGTTAGTCAAGTCGTGGGTGAGTCCACCACCTCCGACGAGGCGCTTCCGGCGATGCTCGAATCGCTGGGAACCAACCTGGGATTCGATATGGCGGGACTGTGGTTTGTCTCGAGCGACCACCACTGCCGCTACCTGGCCGGCTGGTACGCGCCCGACCGAGCCTGCACAGAGTTTCACCGCGACAGCATCGGACGGGTGCTGCAGAAGGGTAAAGACCTGCCCGGCCAGATCTGGGCGGCGGAGAGCCCCTGCTGGATCGAAGACCTGCACGAAGACAGCAACTTTCTACGCGCCGGCTCGGCCTTAGCGGACGGGCTGGTCACCGGCTGGGGTGTTCCGGTCCGGGTGGGCAACCAGGTTATCGCCGTGGTCGAATTCTTCAGCCGCCAGAAACAGCGGGAAGATACAGAAATGATGGCCACGGTGGAAACCGTTTGCGCGTCCATTGGCCAGTTTATGGCGCGCTCGGCGCAGGAGAGCCGTCTGGAAGAGTTGAACCGGCAAAAGGAGTCGATTCTGAACTCCGTGGCCGACGGCATCTTCGGCACTGACTCGTCCGGCCGCATTGTCTTTGTGAACCCGGCAGCGGCCAGCATGCTGGGCGCCCACGCGTTCGACCTGATCGGCCGCACGGTGCATTCGGTGGTGCATGAGGAGCGTAAAGGGCGGGAAAAATGTTCCGATCAATGCCGCACCGGGCGAGCCTTCCTGGTGCGCGAAGGCACCAGGGGAGAAGACGTGTTCTACCGCAGAAACGGCGCCTCCTTCCCAGTTGAGTTCTCGGTGACTCCGATGGTGGAGCACAACGTGGCGGTGGGCAGCGTGCTCAGTTTCCGCGACATCAGCCAGCGCTACGCCCTGGACCGCATGAAGGATGAATTCGTCTCCACCGTGAGCCATGAGCTGCGTACGCCGCTCACTTCCATTCGCGGATCGCTGGGACTACTGTCGACCGGCCTGCTGGGCGAGATGGGTGAGAAGGCGTCGAACCTGCTGCGCATCGCAGTCACCAACTCCGACCGGCTGGTCCGCCTGATCAACGACATTCTCGACCTGGAGCGCATGCAGTCGGGCCGCGCCCCGCTCGCCTATCGCGACTGTGACCTGGAGGAGTTGGCGAGGCAGGCCATCGATGCCATGACACCCATGGCGGAAGCGGCCAAGGTACAGCTGCTGCTTGACTCCGGACCGGTGCAGATGGAGGTGGATCCCGATCGGCTGCAACAGGTGATGACCAACCTGCTGAGCAACGCGATCAAGTTTTCGCCGCCGCAATCGCAGGTCACGGTTTCGATCGAAAGGCTGCTGGACGGGGTCACCGTCAGCGTAAGAGACAATGGACGCGGCATTCCCAAGGACAAGCTGGAATCGATCTTTGACCGTTTCCAGCAGGTCGACGCCTCAGATGCCAGGCAGAAGGGTGGAACCGGACTGGGGCTGGCCATCTGCCGCACTATCGTGGTCCAGCACGGCGGCCGCATCTGGGCGGAGCGGAATGCCGATCGTGGCTCCACGTTCCGCATGTTCCTGCCCTCGGTCACCCGGGACCCGGAATTATCGCGCCTGGGCGGAGGTGCTGCTTCTTCCGTGGTTAACGCCACATCCGTCCTGGTGTGCGACGAGAACCCGGAAACCCGGGCGACGCTGGCGGAGAGCCTGAGACAGAATGGCTATTCCGTGCTCGAAGCCGGCAGCGGCGACGAGGCCGTGGTCATGGCCCGGCAAACCCCCATCCAGGCCATCCTTCTGGATATGAGCCTTCCCAGCCTTCATGGCTGGGAAACCCTGCATCTGCTGCGCGACGATGTGCGCACGGCAGGTATCCCGGTTGTGGTGTTGAGCGCCTTCGGAGCACTCAACGATCCCGAGGTGGAAAAGGCCGCGGATGCGTGGCTGGAGCAGCCGATGGAGACAGAATCGATGTTGGCGGCCCTCTCCAAGGTGCTGCAGGTAGAACGGCAGCCCTCCCGTGTGTTACTGGTAGAGGATGATGCTGATTTGGCTAAGGTCATCCTGGCTACTTTCGAGCGCGCCGGCATCCAGGTGCATCACGCCTCCACGCAGCGCAAAGCGATGGAGCTGTGCGTTTCATCGCCGCCGGATCTGCTGATTCTCGACATTGCGCTGCCCGATGGGGATGGATTTGGACTAGTCGACTGGCTGCGCCAGCAACACGAGATGAAACAGCTTCCACTGGTGGTTTATTCCGCCCAGGACTTGAACGAAGGCGAACGCAAGAAGCTGCGGCTGGGGCACACCGAGTTCCTGACCAAGGCCCGCGTCCAACCGCAGGATGTGGAGACCCTGGTGCTATCGATGCTGCGGCTGCCACATGGAGCAAGTGAAGTGCCCCTGGGATGGGATGGAACCACTTCTCCCGGTGATTAGGACCACCACCAAACCTGCACAAGCTATGACACGCCAAATCTTAATTATTGACGACGAAGACGATATTCGGCAGGTGGCTGCTATGAGCCTGGAGACGGTTGCGGGGTGGGATGTGGTCCTGGCCAGTTCCGGTAAGCAGGGGATCGAACGCGCCAGCTCCGAGCAGCCGGATGCGATTCTTCTGGACGTCATGATGCCGGAGATGGACGGCCCCACCACCCTGCTCAAACTGAAGGCGAATGGGAGCACCTCGCACATTCCCGTTTTGCTGCTGACAGCCAAGGTACAAGGCCCAGATCAGCGCAAATTTGCCGAAATGGGAGTGGCGGCTATTCTTTTCAAGCCGTTTGATCCTCTAACCCTAGCGCGGCAGATTTCTGCGGCATTAGGCTGGAAGGAAGGCGGATGATCCAGTGACCAACAGCGACCGCACTTCCCGCGACGAGAATGGGCGCTCCGCAGCCGGCACACCCGCCTCGGACGCCCAAAGCCAGGAGCAAAAGCTACAAGCCATGATCTCCGCCCTGTGGGATCGGAGCCGGCACACGGTCGTCGAACGGGCCGCGCTGCTGCAAACCGCGGGAAATCTGCTGCTCGACAACCGTCTGGACCAGGCAACCCAGCTAAACGCTGTGGACTCCGCCCATAAGCTGGCGGGAGTGCTGGGCACCTTTGGGCTGCCCCGGGGGACTGACCTGGCTCGAGAGGCAGAGGTGCTCTTTGGCCAATCGACACCGTTCGGCAAAGTCGAGATCGAGCGGCTGCAGGTCCTGCTGGCGGAGTTGACCCGTCTGATTGACCGTGGACCCCTAGGCCCGGACTGAAAATGCAGGCTGAAGCTTGCTCACGTAACGGAAGCGGGTGCCCCATATCTCGCGTTTTTGCGAGATGTGGGTGGGAAGTGAGTGCCTGAGACGGAATTGAGGTAAAGACCGTAGATGGCCGGGCCCTCGAGGCCCGCGGGGTGGTTACCTCGGGTTTCGTCTCTGGTACTAGCTGCCCACCCACATCTCGCAAAAAGCGCGAGATATGGGGCACCCGGCCTCTCCTACTAAAATGGAACCATGAACGACTTGGGCAGGCTACTCATCGGTTTGGGATTGCTGCTGCTCGTCGCCGGCGGATTGCTGCTGCTGTTGGGCCGCACCGGTGTCCCGCTGGGCAGGCTTCCTGGAGACATTTCGTACCGGGGTAAGAACCTCTCCGTGTACTTTCCCCTGGGCACGTCGATTTTGCTCAGTGTCCTGCTCTCCCTGGTCTTCTATTTGCTCTCCCGCTTTCGGCGGTAAGATCGAATTCGTTTGCTGGAGGCGTGTGTGCCCAATCCGGAGGAATCACTGAGCCAGCTTGGACTGGTTTTCCCGGAAGCTCCAGCGGCCAACCTCCGGCGGGTGTGGCGGGTCGGCCAGCTGGTAGGCGAGGTGAGAAACCACATCGAGCGCGAGTATGCCGATGTGTGGGTGGAAGGCGAGATCTCCAACTATCGCCCTGCTCCTTCCGGTCATGTTTACTTCACGCTGAAAGACGGCGATGCCCAATTGCCGGTGGTGCTGTTTCGCCGCCAGGCGATGTTGTTGCGCTTCCGGCCGGAAGATGGACTGCAAATCCTGGTGCGGGGGCGGGTCTCGGTCTATGAACAGCGGGGCCAGATGCAGCTGGTGGCCGAGTTCGTGGAACCGGTAGGTGCAGGCTCCCTGCAAATCGCCTTTGAGCAATTGAAAGCCAGGCTGCAGAAGGAAGGACTTTTCGCCGCGGATCGCAAGGTGCCGCTGCCTGCCTTCCCGCACTGTATCGGGATCATTACTTCCCCCACCGGCGCGGTCATTCGCGACTTTCTCAACGTGGCCGGGCGCAGGCACCTGGCGTTGCACGTGCAGATTTACCCTACCGCCGTGCAAGGCGAGTCGGCCGCCCTTGAAATTGCTGCGGGCATCGCATTTTTCAACCAGTCGCGCACCGTGGACGTGATTGTGGTGGCCCGCGGCGGTGGTTCGCTGGAAGATTTGGCTCCGTTCAACGGCGAGTTGCTGGCCAGAGCCATTGCCAATTCCCGGCTGCCCGTGGTCTCTGCCGTCGGTCACGAAACCGACTTCACCATTGCCGATTTTGTGGCCGACCTGCGCGCGCCCACCCCCTCCGCCGCGGCAGAACTGCTCACCGAGGCGCAGCACAAGGTGGAGGAGCGGCTGGAACAACTGCACCGGCGTCTGAACCAGGCCTGCCGCTACCTGCTGATGCGCGCCCAGGAACGCTTTGCCCGGCTTGCCGCTCCCGCAGCCTTTGCCCGGATGCGGAATTCCCTGGCGCGCCGCCAGCAGCGGGTGGATGAGTTGCAGTACCAACTGGACGCCGCCTGGCACCGTCACAGCCGCCAGATGGCGGAAAGGTTGCAGAAACTCGAGGGCCGGCTCCTGCGTCAGGATGTAAGCCACCGGATGCGTGTGGTGCGCGAGCGGCTGGCGATGCTGGACGGACGGATCGGCCGCGCGCAACAGGAACTGCTGCTGCGATGTAAGGCAAGGCACGCCGGTGCGGATGGATTGTTGCAAACCCTCTCTCCCCTGGCAGTGCTGAATCGGGGCTATGCCCTGGTCTTCGACGAGGCGGGAGCTCTGATCCGGGATGCATCCGCTGCTCAGGACGGCAGCCTGATCACCACACGATTCGCTCAAAGCACGCTGACCAGCCGGGTGCTCGAAAGGAAGTTGCCCCCCACTAACTCATGAGAAAACTTTTTGGAACGGACGGTATTCGTGCGGTCGCCGGAGAAGCCCCCCTGGACGCGCCCACTATTTTCGCTACCGGGCTGGCATTGGCATCAACCCTGAAGAATCTCCGTCTGGCGCCCCGGGTACTGCTGGGGGCGGATACCCGCGAATCCAGTCCCTGGATCTCGGCTGTGATTGCCGCCGGATTGCAGCGCGGCGGCGCTGAGGTGCTGAACGCAGGAGTGATCACGACCCCTGGCGTGGCCTACCTGGCCCGCAAACGTAAGTTCGCCGCGGGGGTGGTCATTTCCGCTTCCCATAACCCCTGGCAGGACAACGGGATCAAGGTATTTGGCGGCGACGGTTACAAGCTGCCGGACGCAACCGAAATGGAGATCGAAGGGGAAATCTTCCGCCGCCTTAAAGAAGGCTCTCCGCCGGACACCCAAGCGCTCAGCCCGCCCCCGGCCAGCAAGGATTTCCGGGCAGAATACGAGGCCTTTCTACGTAACGTTGTCCCCGGGCTCAACCTCGCCGGCAAGAAGATTGTGATTGACTGCGCCAATGGAGCTGCCGCGGTGATTGCGGCGGAGCTCTTTCCTTCTTTTGGCGGGGATATTCGCCTGACCCACGTAACCCCTAACGGACGCAACATCAACGAAAACTGCGGCGCCCTGCACCCTGAAGTCGTGGCCCGGGAAACCAAGGCGGTCGGGGCAGACCTGGGAATCACCTTCGACGGGGACGCTGACCGCGCCCTCTTCGCCGACGCCCATGGCAGGGTCGTAAATGGGGACGGGGTGATGCTGGTGGCGGCCCGCGATATGCAGGCCAAGGCCGAGTTGGCCGGCGACCTGGTGGTGGCCACTACCATGTCCAACATGGGCCTCGAAGCCGCCTTGCGCAGCAGTGGAATCCGCATGTTCCGCGCGCCGGTGGGGGACAAATATGTATTGGAGATGATGCAGAAGCACCAAGCCAGCCTGGGCGGTGAGCAGTCGGGCCATATTCTCTTTCTACGCCGCAGCACCACCGGCGACGGACTGCTGACGGCGCTGGTATTGCTTGATCTGCTGGCGCGATCGGGCAAGCCGCTGCACGAATTGTTGAGCGACTTGCGCGTCTTCCCCCAGGTGATCGTCAACGTGCGGGTGCGCGAAAAGCGGCCTCTGGACCAGATCCCAGCGGTGGTGGAGAGCATTCTCCAGGCAGAGACCGATTTGCACGGCAATGGCCGGGTGGTGGTGCGCTATTCCGGCACCGAGGCCCTGGCAAGAGTGATGATTGAAGCCGAATCGGAGCAGCAGATGCGCGAACATGCGGAGCGCATCGCGCAAGCAATTCGGGTAGAAATAGGGGTATAGAGCAGTTTCGCAATTACTGTGGTCTGATAGAGATCGCGAGGAGTGGTTTTCCTTGGGAGAAAACCACGAAGGGCCGGTCGCTTCGGTCTACACCCATTGCGAAACTGCTCCAGGAGACAGCCATGATCACCGCCATTCTTTTGCTCGCCCTGATGCAGCCGCAAGACCCCGGGCTGGCGGCTGCGTCTGCGCCGGCCACGACTACGGCTCCGGTGCGGACCGAGAAGCTCACGCCGGCTGAAGCGAAAGCGTTAGCCGATGCCAACCAGGCCGTGGCCGACGCCCAAGCCAAGTTGATTCAGGCCAAAGCCGCTCTGCAGGGCACGACGGAGGGCATCGAGCTGGCGCATCATGCCAATACGGACTGTGGCTGTTACGTGGACAGCACAGGCCGGGATTATGACAAGGTTGAGTTCAAGGGCGACACCATCATCATCCATCACATCCACGAAGCCCCGCCCACCCTCAGCAATAAGACGACGCCTTAGTTAGAGGCTGCGCGAGGACCGGAAAGTAAACCGCAGATCTCTCACTCCTACGCCCGGTCGAAAAAACATTTCCACGAGAGGTCCGCGGAACTGCAGATCCCTCGGCTGCGCTCGGGATGACAAAGGGGAGGGCGGCGCTTCCATGGAGAGCAGTTGCTGGGCCGAAGGCGTTTTTCGTCGCCTTCGGCCCACCCAAGGGGATGAAAAGGGACCTCTGCTCCCTTCTCCACCAACCGTTCTCCATGGAAGCGCCGCCCTCCCCTTGTCATCCCGAGCGCAGCCGAGGGATCTGCAGTTCCGCGGACCTCTCGTGGAAATGTTTTTTCGACCGGGCGTAGCGGAGTGAGAGGTCCGCGGTTTTTGCGTTTCTCAAAAGTACGCCGAGAGCTGGGCGAAGCCCGAGAGCTCTAGAAGAGTCTGTCCGGAAGGCGGTTGCTCGACCGCCTCGTGTTCCAGAACCCAGGTTGATGGATGAGGAACAAAAATCGCGTTCAGGCCGGCGGAAAGCGCGGGATTTATATCGGATCGAGGACTATTCCCGATCATCCACGTGCTGCTGGGCTCGATTTGATGTCGCGCAATCAGCGTGACGTAGGCGCCCCGATGTTTCTCCGGCAACACTTCGACGGCCTGGAAGTAATCTGCCACGCCCGATCGATTCAGCTTGTCGGTCTGCTCCATCGGGTCGCCTTTGGTGACAAGTATCAATTGGTGCCGGGTGTAGAGATCGGCCAGTGTGGTCGCGACATCAGGCAACAACTCTATTTCTCGATCGGCAATCGACCTCACAAAGACTTTGATCTTTTCCCGATCGTGCTCAGTAATCGGACCGTCGGTCAGCTGCTCAAAACAAGTCACCAGCGAACGATGAAAATTTTGTAGCCCGTAACCATGAACCTTGATGGTTTCATGCTCCACCCGGTTGAGATGGCTGCGCACCTCCCGGGCTGTGTGGATACAGTGGTCCAGGTGGGAGATGAAATTGGCGATCGCCTGCTCAAAATAGATGTTGTTTTCCCAAAGGGTATCATCGGCATCGATAAACAGAGTTTGTGATCCCGGGAAGCGGGCAATTTGGGTCGACATGATTCGATTATAAAAGTTGCTTACTGCATGTCGCGCCAGTTCGGGCCTGCGCCGCAGTCCACCACAATCGGCACCTTGAGCTCGATCACCGTCTCCATCTCGTGCCGCACCAGTTGCTTCACCTGCTCGACTTCCTTCTCCGGAACATCGAAGAGCAGTTCGTCGTGCACCTGGAGGGTCATCTTCGCGTCAAACTTTTCTTCGCGGAGCCGGCGGTCGATGCGGATCATGGCAATTTTGATCAGGTCCGCTGCGGTTCCCTGCAGCGGCGTATTCACCGCCGTGCGTTCCGCAAAGCCCCGCAGGTTGGCATTGCGGCTCTGCATGTCGGGGATCGGGCGCACCCGTCCGAATAGCGTGCGCACCCGCTGTTCCCGGCGCGTCTCTTCGAGCAGGCGATCGATGTAGCTGCGCACTCCGCTGTAGCGCGCGAAGTAGGTTTCGATATAAAGCCTGGCTACGTTTTGCTCGATGCCAAGTTGCTGGGCCAATCCGAAAGGGGAGATTCCGTACACAATGCCGAAATTGACGGCCTTGGCGCGGTCGCGTGTCTGTTTGTCCATGCGCTTCGGGGGCGATGCCAAATACCTCCGAGGCGGTCAGGGTATGAATGTCCTGTCCCTCGGCAAAGGCGCGCACCAGCAGAGGATCTTCGCTGAAGTGGGCCATCAGCCGCAGCTCGATCTGGGAGTAATCCGCGGAGATGAGCAGGTTTCCCGGGCGCCGCAATAAACGCCGCGCGGATCTCCCGGCCCAGTTCCGTCTTGATAGGGATATTTTGCAGGTTCGGATTGGTGGAAGACAGGCGCCCGGTGGACGGTGCCTACCTGGTTGAAGGTGGTGTGGACGCGCCCTTCCGCATCGGCCAGCAGCGGCAACGAGTCAATGTAGTTGGACTTGAGCTTGGCCAGCTGCCGGTATTGCAACACCTGGCGCGGAACCTCGTTATGCTCCGCCAGCTCCTCGAGCACATCGACGGCGGTCGAAACTACTTTGCCCCGTCCGTACTTCATGGGCTTGGGCAGGCGCATCTTGTTGAACAGCACATCTCCCAGCTGCTTGGGCGAATTGATGTTGAAGCGATGGCCGGAGCCCTCGAAGATCTGCTCGCTGACGCGGTGCATCTCCACCGTCAGCCGCTCAGCCATGGCGGCGAGGACCGCACGGTCAATGCGCACACCGGCTTCTTCCATGCGCAGCAGGACCGGAACCAGGGGCAGATCGATATCGCGATACACCTGCTCCGCACCCAGCGACTCCACATCCTCTTTGAGCACCGGCGCAAGGGCGCGGATGGCATTGGCTGAGGCTGGCAGCAACTCATCCCCCGGCGGCGGCAGCGCCCGGCCGCTAAAGCGCGCGACCACATCGGGCAGAGGGTGCGTGGTGTGGGTGGGATTGATGAGATAGGAATAGAGCATCAGGTCATCGACCGGACCTGCCAGCTGTAAGCCATGGCTGCCCCATGCCGCCCGAGAATACGCAGCGCAGCCTTCAGGTCATGCAGCGACTTTGCCGTTTGCTCGTCTGCCAGCAGTGGGCGAAGGGGCTCGGGCGGGTCATCGAGCGCTCCAGACAAAAAACCAGCGCCCTGCCCGGCTTCCGCGCGAGACCGCGATCTTCACACGTCTTGCGGAGTGGGTTTCTCGTCAGCCGCCTGCGGCGGCGTATCGAACAGGCCCAGCGACATGGTCTTGAGTTCCGGCTCTTCCTCCTCGATGGCCTCGGCTTCCTCCTCTCCCACCTGTTCCGACGCAACCTCAAGCAGGGTGGTGTCAAAGGCCAGCGAGAAGCCTTGCGTGCGCGCCAGCTCGACAAAGCGGCTAACCTCTTCCGGCGACGGGTCGAGCGATGATGGAGAGCGGCGTCGTCTGCTCTTCCGGAGCCAGCTCCTTGAGCATGGTGGTGAATTCAAGCTCGTTGAAAAGAGCACGGCACGCGCTCACATCCGGCGACTGGGTGCGCATGTTCTCGAGCTCGAGCTCGACCGGCACCTCACAGTGGATGGTCACCAGCTCTTTGCTGAGCAAGACCGTATCCCGATTATTCTCGAGCGACTCGCGATACGTTTTGCGCTTGACCTCCGAGGCATGATCGAGCGCCGCCTCGACGCTGCCGAACTGCTGGATCAGTTCGACCGAGCCTTTGTCTCCGATTCCCGGAGCGCCGGGAATGTTGTCGATGGAATCTCCGCGCAGAGCCATGACGTCGATGACCTGCTCCGGCGTCACTCCCAGTACCTCGACCACTTTCTCGCGATCGAGGATCAGGTTGTCTTTGACTGGATTGAGCACCTTAACCTTGCCGGTGACCAGTTGCAGCATGTCTTTATCGTTCGAAACCACGAAGACATCGTGGCCTTGTTCCGCGGCCTGCCGCGCCAGCGTGCCGATCACATCGTCGGCTTCGAATCCCTCGGATTGCAGAATGGGGATGCGAAAGGCCTCCAGCGACCGGCGGATGAATGGCAGCTGCTGCGCCAGGTCCGGGGGCATTTCGGTGCGGTTGGCTTTGTAGCCAGCGTAATCGAGCTCGTCAAAGGTCTGCGTCTTGATGTTCCATTTGCGCACCGTGGCAATGCTGCGCGCGCGCTCATCGCGAAAGACGGAACCACTCACATCGAAAACGGCGGCAAAATATTCCGGCTGGAAGTCGCGGCGGAGTTTGTTGATCATGTTGACGAAGACAAAAGTAGCCGCTGTAGGCACGCCGGAGCGCGTGGACATGGGCCGCTGCCGCTGCATCGCGTGATAGGCGCGAAAGATGAACGACATCGCGTCCAGCAGAAAGATGGGGGGCTTGGTTGGTGGCGAGGTCATTGCCCTTCAGTCGAGCAGATTCTTGAGCTGATTCATATCGAAGACGATCCCCTTTTCCGCGTGGGAGAAGGAGTCATTGCGCAGGAACTGCAGCTCTTCATATCGATAAAATGTGCTGTCCTGGGGATCGATGACCCATATTTCCGGGATGCCCATTGCCCGGTAATCTTCCAGTTTCTGCTTGAGACGCTGCAAGCTGTCTTCAGGAGACAAGAACTTCAAAAACAGCTAGCGGTGGGTGGGTGATGATCTGTTCGATCGGCCGGCTGCGGTCGAGCACGGTGACATCAGGAACGCGATATCGGGTCGCAGAGACCTGAACCCGCAACTCCTGCAGTACCTCGAATCCCCATTCTTTCTCGTGCTGCCAGAACCACTTCAAGATTGCCTGTTGCCACAATGCGTGATCACGCTCTCCCATTGGGCGTTCCTCGATCTTTCCATCCACGTACTCGGCATCAGGCTCATAAGAGGAGCGCAAGTAGACCTCAACCGGAACATGTGTCGTTGTCGCCATGGTGCCTGCCTCCCGCTCCTTTGAGGATACCTCTGAATGCCGCGTCTTTCATACAATCGGACCTGTGCTGGTCTCCGATTTCGACTTCGAGCTTCCGCCAGAGCTGATCGCGCAGCAACCCCCTGTCGAACGCGGGGAGAGCCGCATGCTGACCCTGAGCCGGGAAAGCGGAGCATGGCAGGACTCGTGGTTTGATCAACTGCCTGATTTGCTCCGCGAAGGCGATGTGCTGGTGTTGAACGACAGCCGCGTGATCCCTGCGCGGCTGTTTGGAACACGCCTGGGCAAGAGCGCCGGGAAGGTGCAAGTGCTGCTCACCGAGCAGGTCAGCGACTGGGAGTGGAGGGCACTCACGCGCCCGGCGCGCAGGATGGTGGTGGGTCAGCAGCTGGCCTTCGCATCCCACGATGGGGATGAGCTTCTACAGGCCACGGTCGCAGCGAACGGTGAATTCGGCGAACGCCTTCTTCGCTTCGCGCCGGTAGACGATTTTTTCGCCCGGCTGGAACTCGTGGGGCATGTCCCGCTGCCCCCCTACATTCGCCGTCAGGACCAGGCGCTGGATCGCGAGCGTTACCAGACCGTCTATGCGCGTCAACGAGGCTCTGTTGCCGCACCCACCGCCGGGCTGCATTTCACCCCTGAAATCCTGGAGCGGATTCGGGCCCGAGGCGCGCTCGTCACCTACCTGACCCTCCATGTAGGTTTGGGCACATTCCAACCCATACGGGTGGCGGAGGTGGCGGAGATCCACCTCCATGCTGAAAGCTATTCTCTGCCCGAGGAAACGGCGCTGCAGGTGAATCGGGCGCTGCGCGACGGTCGGCGCATAGTTGCCGCCGGCACGACGACGGTCCGCGCACTGGAGCACTGTGGCCGGATTGGGCGGCTGGAGGCGCATTCCGGCACCACCAACATCTTCCTCTCCCCGGGCTGCCGCTTAAGCGTAGTCACGGCGCTGCTCACTAATTTTCACTTGCCCCAGTCGACGCTGCTGATGTTGGTAAGCGCATTTGCCGGAAGAGAGAACACGCTCGCCGCCTACCGGCACGCGGTCCAGGCCGGTTATCGCTTCTTCTCCTACGGAGATTGCATGTTCATCGCCTGAGGAAGTGCCGCTCGGCGTTGAGACGTGCTCGTTCCAGCGCTGCTTCCACCTCCAGCCTCTTGCCTTCGATCAGCGCCGGGTCTTCGCTCTGCGGCACCTCGACCTGACGCCCCCAGCTGATCGCCACGCGCGAGAAAGGTTTAGGTATGAGGAAGCGATCCCACGACCGCAGCAGCCATGCCTTTTGGGGATGGGCGTAAAAGATACCGATCGAGTAGCCGGTGAGCTGGGCTAGTTTGATCGCGCCGGGCTTGACTTTATACACCGGGCCACGTGGACCATCTGCCGTAAACACCGCCCCGTGCCCCCGCCCCACAGCCTTGGCCAGCGCCCACAGTCCACTGCCTCCGGAGCGCGTACTGGATCCTCGGGCAGTTAAAAATCCCAGTCGCTCAATGGTGCGCGCAATCAACTCGCCGTCGAAGCTGCCGCTGATGAGTACCGCCAGCTTGAATTTGCCGTGGAAGTAGCAAGCGCAGGGAATGAGGCAGCGATGCCAGAAGCACCAGACCTGGAGAGCCGGTGGGGTCGCGGGCTCGGCGCCGGGCTCGACCACCACCTCGTAGCGCAAGGTTCGATCAAGCGCTCGCAACAGCAAAGCAACCAGTCGCGGCACGATCGCAATGGTGATTCGCTGGCTGAAGCTGAAGCTCTGGGCAGAGTCCTTCACCGAGCGATTCTACAGTTCGCCACCTGTTTTGTTGCAGATAGCGGGCGGCTCACGCCGAGGTAACCACCAGGGTGGTCGAATGGGGAGCGCCGCTGCCTCCTTTGTGGAGAGGTAATAGTGAGATTGGCGCATTTCCGGTACGCCGGTCCTCAGGTATACCAATACTCATTATGAGCACACACAAGATTGCTTTTACTTCGCGTGACTATTCTCTGCCTAGATCTGGAAGTAAGCCGACCCTGGACGATAAGCTCGACCGGGTCTTTCAAATGGCCGAGCATGTAGACGCCCGGTGTGTCTACATGCTGGACGCAGCCACCCACAAGCGTCGCTCCGGCCTTTCAGCACGGTAGGGACGAGTGCACCACGTTCGCCGCGGCGTACGTGGGACGATAAAGACGGGCGCGGACCCGAATTTCCTGTACCTGGCATCAACCGCGTTTGCGAGTGCGGCTTTCAATTAAGGAAAGCCGCATGAAGTTCGCCAACGTCAACGAGCCTTGCAGAAAATCCGGGAAGCAGCCCCGGCCATTGCCTTGTGCTTCCTGGAGCCGGTCGGAGCCCCGGCGAAAAGCAATGGAAATAGATCATTATCGTCCCACGTACGCAGCTGCGAACCCGGGCCGCCCATCCCCTGCACCTCCCCGCCGGCTCCACTGATAGCATCGCTGATGTGCTACTGACACTGGAAACGTCTCTGCAGTTCGTCAAGGGCATCGGTCCGCGCATCGCCCAGACGCTCAAAGACAAACGCGTCAGCACCATCGAAGACCTGCTCTACCACCTGCCCTTCCGCTATGAGGACCGCCTGCGTCCGCAAGCGATCGAGGAATTAGTCCCCGGCGAAATGGCCAGCCTGATCGGCGAAGTCCGAGGCATGGCTCTGCTGCGGACGCGGCGCATGCCCATCTTTGAAATGACCGTCGGCCAGGGCCTGGGTAAGGTCAAGTGCATGTGGTTTCACGGAACCTACCTCAAGGACCGCTTCAAAGCCGGACAATGGGTGGCCTTGTACGGAAAAGTGGAAGCTTCGCGCAGCAGCACCAGCTTCAAAATGATCCAGCCGCAGGTGGAAGTCCTGCCCGACGACCACGACGATGATGAGTCCAAGCTGCTGGAGGTAGGCCGGATCGCGCCGGTCTATGAGACGCTGGGCAATAAGCTGGCGTCGCGTTGGCAGCGGCGTGTCATCTGGCGGCTGCTGGACGAACTGAAGGGTCGAATCCCCGAGACTCTCCCCCAGGCGCTTTGCCGCCGGCTGGACCTGCCCAGCCGCGAAGACGCGCTGCGCTGGGCCCACTTCCCCGAGCCCGGAACGTCCATGAGCCAGCTCCAGTCCTGGACGACGCCGGCGCAAAAAAGGTTAATTTTTGAGGAGCTCTTCTTCCTCGAATTGGGCCTGGAGCTGAAGCGGAAAAAATTCCGCCAGCGGCAAGGGATTCCCTTCGAAACCAATGCTGAGGTGCGGTCGGCGCTGCGCCAGGTGCTGCCCTTCCACCCCACCAGGGCGCAAAAGACCGCACTGGGCGAAATTGTGTCCGACATGCGGGCGCCGGAACCGATGCGGCGGCTGCTGCAGGGCGATGTGGGCTCGGGAAAAACCATCGTCGCCCTGCAGGCCATGCTGGTGGCCATCGAGAACGGCTACCAGGCGGCCCTATGGCGCCCACGGAGATCCTGGCCACCCAGCACTTCCTGGGAGCACGCAAGCTGCTGGAGCGGTCGCAGCAGGGCTACAAAGTGGTCTTGTTGACCGGTTCCCTCGATGAAGATCGCAAGCGCGCTCACCGTGGAATGATCGCGCGCGGCGAAGCGCAGCTGGTCATTGGAACCCACGCCCTGATCGAGGAGCGGGTGGATTTCGCCAAGCTCGGACTGGTCGTTGTCGATGAACAGCATCGCTTCGGGGTGCTGCAGCGCTTCCGCCTGATGAAGAAGCCCAACGCAGGCGAGCCGGACGTCCTGGTAATGACCGCGACCCCCATCCCCAGGACGCTTGCCCTTTCCCTCTACGGAGACCTCGATCTCAGCGTGCTGGATGAATTGCCTCCTGGCCGCACGCCCATTCTTACCCGCCAGGTGCCGGACGACAAGGCCGGCGAAGTATGGGCCCAGGTGCGGGAACAGGTGCGCATGGGGCACCAGGCGTACGTGGTCTATCCCGTCATCGAAGGCGCCAAGGAGGACCAGCCCGAATTAGATTTCGCGGCCGGCGAGCCGGAGCAGGAGGATCGAGCCGGCTTGTTGTTTAAGAAACCTGCAGGCCCCTCGCTGAAGGCCGCGACCGATATGTACCAGGAATTGAAAGCGGGCGCCCTCAACGGTTTGCGCCTGGGCTTGCTGCACGGACGAATGGATGCGGATGAGAAAGAGATCATGATGCGCCGCTTCCAGCGCCGGGAGGTGGATGTGCTGATCGCCACCACGGTGATTGAAGTGGGTGTCGATGTGCCAAATGCAACCATGATGGTCATTGAACATGCGGAGCGGTTCGGCCTCGCCCAGATGCATCAACTGCGTGGCCGCGTGGGGCGCGGAAGCGCCCGATCCTGCTGCATTCTCATGACGGGAGGAAAAATCTCAGCCCCGGCAGCAGAACGGCTGGCCGCCATGGTGCGCACGCAGAACGGCTTCGAATTGGCTGAGTTGGACCTGCAGCTGCGCGGCCCGGGAGAGTTCTTTGGTACCCGGCAAGCGGGAATCCCGGACTTCAGGGTAGCCAACTTGGTGCGCGACCGGGATCTTCTGGAGCTGGCCAAGACAGAGTCGGCGTGGTTCGTGTCGGTTGGCGGCAGCGAGGTCCCCGAAGAAGAAAAGGGCAAGGTATGGAGCCGGCTGCGTGAAGCCTGGCAGCGCCGCTATGGACTGGTGGACGCCGGATGAAAAATCAGGCGGCGAAGCAATGGCTGCCGCTAAGGTGGATTTGAAATTCTTCTTCCTTGACCATCCAGATCTGCAATTGCACCTTGATGATTTCGAGCGAACAGATGTACCGCGTGGCGGCATCCAGGGTGGCTACATTTACCGCGGGCAGCTGCCTCGACGATAGATCGAAGACGTGCGGGGTGCAGCGGCAAAGCTCGGTCAGCACGCTATGCGAAGCGGCTGTGAGTTGCAGCCCCACGGAAACCAGCGCACTGTAGATCTCGACGCAGATGTCGCGGGGAAACTCAAACACGAAACGAGCGGTACCAGGCTGGACATAAGAGCGGCTGCGGATCCATGCTCCACAATCGGGAATGACCCCGCTGAGCCGCGGTACGACCGTGGTTTCGTCTTCCGGCAAGAGCGCCGTTAAGTAGAGGACATCATCTGCAAGAGTATCGGACATAAGGGTATCGAGTGAACTGAATATACCTCGCTTGTTAACTTGATCGGCCACGTTAAAGCAATCTTCAACCGCAGAACAGGTACCACAGTTCGTGATTACGGTTACATTCCGGGAAGGCGGAGATGACCGGAAATGACCCCATGGTAATGTGTTCTGCATGCTGATTGGCACGGGCGTGGATTTGATCGAGGTCGAGCGCATCGCGCGCTCGATCGAACGCTACGGCGAACGCTTTCTGCGCCGCGTTTATACCGATCATGAGATCGCCTATTGCAGTGGCCGTAAGCGAGCGGGTGCAGAAAGCTTCGCCGCACGTTTTGCCGCCAAAGAGGCGGGCGCGAAAGCGCTGGGAACCGGCATCAGCCGCGGAGTCACATGGACTGAGTTCCAGGTTGAGCGTCAGCCAGGAGGACGGCCCGTTCTTGAACTGCGCGGACGGGCCGCCCTGCTGGCCAGGGAACTCGGGGTAAAAACAATTTCCCTTTCCCTCACCCACACGGGCAGCCTGGCGATGGCTTCGGTGGTGATGGAAGGATAGCCAACAAACTTGTTGGCGTTGAAATACCGGCGTAAGCCGCACAAAAGCGCCATTTGATATGCTCAGTCCCAGCAGGAAAAAGGGGGTCTGTGCCGAGCCAGCAGGAAGTCAAGTGGTCACAACTGAAAGTGGGCGTTCTGGTCCTCGTGGCAGTGGCGGCCCTGTCTGCTCTCGTTTTCCTCATGTCGGGCAGTACCGGCGGCATCTTCACCAGAAAGATCACTCTTCGCTCCTATTTTGAGAATTCCGCCGGCCTCAAAGAGGGCGCTCCCGTCAATCTCGAAGGGGTTACCATCGGCAACGTTAGCAGGGTCAGAATCGTGCCCGAACGCAAGCTTACCCCGGTCGAAGTAACGATGAAGATCGGAAACAAACACAGAGAGGCAGTTCACACGGATTCGACCTCCAGTCTCGAGACCATCGGCGTTCTGGGCGATACCGTCGTGGACATCAACAGCAAGACCGCCACCGGCCCGGCAGTGCAAAACAACGCAGAGCTCAAGACCAACGAGACCCCTAACCTCTCCGACGTCATCAAGTCCAGCCAGGGGACGATTGAGCAGTTGAATATCATCCTGGCCAAGGTCGACCACCTCGCCGACACGCTCAATTCGACCAAAGGCTCGATCGGCGAGGTAATCAACAGTCCTGACCTTTACAACAAAGCCGTGGCTACTTTGAATGAGCTGTCGCAACTGGTCGATACCGTGGCCAATGGTAAAGGCTCGCTCGGCAAGCTGCTGGCTGACGACACCCTGTACAACCATGTAAACGACATCGTGGCCAAGCTGGACAGGATGGCGACCCAACTGGACGAGGGCAAGGGTACGATCGGCATGCTGCTGAAAGATGAGACGACGGCCAACAACCTGAAGCAGTCCGTATCCAATGCCAACCAGCTTCTTGCCGACATCAACGCCGGCAAAGGCGGCCTGGGCATGATCGCCAAAGATCCCCAGTTCGCGGCCAAACTGCGCGATACGGTGGACAAGCTCGATTCGGTCCTGAACCGGGTGGACAGCGGCGAAGGCACCGTCGGCCAGCTGGTGCGCAATCCTTCGCTCTACAATAACCTCGACCAGTCGTTAACGGAAACGCGGGGGCTTATTGCGGCCATACGCGAAAATCCCAAAAAATACCTTACCTTCCACGTGAAGATTTTTTGAGGTCTATGAAGGTAGTTTGCATCCTCAGCGCTCTCTTCATTGGTAGCTGGCTCGGACAGGCACAAACGAATGTAGCCCCGGTCGAGCCCAAAGCCCCGGAGAGCTTTGACTTGACTGCCATCGACAAGACCGCCGACCCCTGCAGCGACTTCTATCAGTACGCCTGCGGCAACTGGAAGAAAAACAATCCCATTCCACCCGACCAGGTGAAATGGGGCCAGTTCGCCCAGCTGCGGGAGAGAAACGACTGGCTGCTGTACAAGGAGTTGGAGGCAGCCGCCGCCCCGGATCCAAAGCGGACACCTCTGGAACAGAAATACGGCGACTTCTACGCTGCCTGCATGAACACCGGACTGGTCAATCAAAAGGGCGTTGCGCCACTCCAGTCCACACTGGACACTATCAACGCATTCAGCGACAAGAAGCAATTGGCTGCGGTGCTGGCTACGCTGGAGATACGGGATGGGGTCAGCGGGGCCTTCGCCTTCGGCGTGGCCCAGGACCAGAAGGAATCTCAAAAGCAGATTGCCCAAGCCGGTCAGGCAGGTATCGGGCTGCCCGATCGCGATTACTACCTGCTCGACAACCCGCGGATGCAGAAGATTCGCCAGGATTACGTCGCCCACATGAGCAGGATGTTCCAGCTGGCGGGTGACACGCCCGAAAAAGCCGCCGGTGAGGCCCAGGCCGTCATGGCCGTCGAGACCGCGCTGGCGCAAGGCTCTATGAGCCGGACGGATCGCCGGGACCCGGCCAAGCGTTATCACATCATGACGCTGGCGGATTTCGAGAAGCTAACCCCGGACTTCGACTGGCAGTCTTATCTGCACGGGATCGATATGGGGCCTTTCCAGACGCTAAATGTGAGCTATCCCCAATTCTTTACCACCATGAACGCGCAGATCACGACCCAGAGCCTGGAGGCTTGGAAGAGCTACCTTCGCTGGCGTGCCGTGCATGACGCAGCCCGCTGGTTGTCGGACCCGTTTGTCCAGGAGAATTTCAAGTTCTACGACACCGAATTACTGGGGCAGGAAGAGATGGCGCCCAGGTGGAAACGGTGCACCCAGGCCACCGACGAGGGCCTGGGGGAAGCCGTCGGCCAGGATTGGGTGAAAAAGTATTTCAGCCCGGAAAAGAAAGAGAACATGCTCGCAATGGTCAGCGCGCTCGAAGCTGCGCTGCACCAGGATATTGAGCAGCTGCCCTGGATGTCGGACGACACCAAAAAGAAGGCGCTCGAAAAGCTGGCGCTGATTCGTAACAAGATCGGTTATCCGGAGCACTGGCGAGACTACTCCACGCTGGAGGTAAAGCGCGACGATCTGCTGGGGAACATAGCCCGCGCCGGCATCTTTGAAGATCGCCGCAACCTGAACAAGCTGGGCAAGCCAGTGGACGAGACGGAGTGGGGGATGACTCCGCCGACAGTGAATGCCTACTATTCGCCGCCCTTCAACGACATCAACTTTCCTGCCGGCATCCTGCAGCCTCCTTTCTACGACTATTCCAAGGATGCTGCGGTCAATTTCGGAGGCATTGGAGTGGTGATCGGCCATGAAATGACGCACGGTTTCGACGATCAGGGCAGCAAATACGACGGTAAAGGCAATGTGGTGGAGTGGCAGACGCCGGCGGACCGCAAAGCATTTACCGAGCACACGGACTGCGAAGTAAAGGAGTATGGAAGCTTCGAGGCTGTGCCGGGGCTAAAGCTGAACGGCCAACTTACCCTGGGCGAGAACACTGCCGACAATGGCGGCCTTCGCCTCGCCTACATGGCTCTGATGGATACCCTGGCCAAGGAGGCTCCGCCGCCCGAGATCGATGGCTACACTCCGGCGCAGCGGTTCTTCCTGGCCTTCGGCCAGGTATGGTGTTCGAACGTACGCGAGCAGGCGGCGCGGAACTATGTTCTGACGGACCCGCATTCCCCGGGCAATTGGCGGGTGAACGGCGCGGTGCAAAATTTCGACGAGTTCGGCAAGGCATTCAACTGCAAGAAGGGCGCGCCCATGTATCCACAGAACGCCTGCCGCGTGTGGTGATCGGCGCGTGAGCAAAGGGGAGCCGCTATAGCCGAAAGTGACTCTAGCTTTTACAATTAGCCACAGGATCCATTTTTTATACAGTTTAGCTGCAAGGGCAGCCCTAGACCGCGACAGCGACCGGGATGAAGGAAACGCATGAAGTTCAGGAAATTCGGCCGGATTAGTCTGGCCTTGGCAGTATCCCTTGGAACGGGATTGGGAGTGACCTCCTGCAGTACGGATCATACAGTCGGCTATTTCTATGTTACCGGCTCACAATACAATCAGATCTCCGCCTTCAAGATTGATAACAATCTCGGCAATCTGACCACTATCCCCAACTCGCCCTTTGCTTCCGGTGGGATCAACCCCATCAAAGAGCTGGTCGCCAATGCGGGGAAGTTTCTTTACGTTCTGAATGCAGGCTGCGGCGGAACCTCGCAGATTGCCTGTCCTACCGGCACGCCTCCCGACGAGACGGGAGCAAACATCTCGCTCTTCACCATCGGCGGTCAGGGTGGCTTGAGCTTTCAGGCGTCTTATACCAGCCAGGGCAACCTCCCGGTTTCCATCGCGATCGACTCTTCCGGCAGCCATCTCTTCGTCCTCGATTCAACCGTTATCGATCCCACGACTTGTAAGGGCTATATCAGCGGAAACGCGGCCACGATCTGTGGCGACATCACTGCCTTCAACATCGATCCCAATACCGGCAGGCTTTCGCTGATCACCAATCAAACAGTGAAGGATAATAATGGCGTCAACCTCTCGTACTTCCCGGTGGGCAGCGGCCCCATCAATTTCGTTGTGACTCCGAGTAACTCATTTATCTACACCATCGAAAACGGGTATAGCGGAAATTGCACGGTTCCGAATCCGCCGGCGGCTTGCACCCTCGATCCGCCGCAGGCTATCTTCGTTTACTCGAACAGCAGCGGCCAGTTGACCCTGTCGCAAAATACTCCTATCACCACCGGCGCTACCCAGCTGAGCTACATCTACGGGAGCCCCAAATACGTGTATACGATCGATGCGCAGAGTGGAACTACGCCGGGCGTGATTCAGCCCTGGACCATCGGCACCAACGGCGCGCTGCAAACACTGGTGGGCGGCCAGGTGGATAACTCGGGCACGGTCGCCAATCCGGGACCTATGATTGTCGACCATCAGGGCAAATTCCTCTACCTCGCCAACATGGGCCCCAACCTGACGGCAACCAGCGAGGCCAGTTCGGTGAGCGCATTCTTCATCGATCCGACGACAGGCAGACTGACGCCGATTCCGACCAGCGTAACCTTTGGCTCCGGATCCTCTCCACGGTGCATCCTGGAGGACCCTTCGAACCAGTACCTCTACATCGCCAGTTATAGTGACAGCCTGGTGACCGGTGCGGTGATCAACTCGTCCACCGGAACCCTGACCACGCTGCGGAAGGTCACCTCCTTCACCGCGGCCGGCCAGCCAACCTGGTGCGTCGCCAGCGGTACATTGTTCTAATGATCTTTTACAATGCAAGTGGACCCAAAAGATCTCTCCATAGCTCTGCTACGAACGGCAGCCCTGCTCCATTGGTTCGTTGGGCCAGGATGAAGGAAGCGCATGAAGTTGAGTAAACTCGGCCGGATCACCCTGGCCTCTGTGGTGTCCCTTGGTTTGGGATTCGGGGTTATTGCGTGCGGACCCAGCAATACGATCGATTTTATTTACGTCACCTCCTCCAAGAACAACCCAGGCGAGATCAATGCCTACAAAGTAGATAGCGAAGTGGGTGCTCTGATTCCCCTCGTCGCGCTTCCCTACTCCTCCGGGGGCGCGAACCCCGTGGCCGCTGTCGCGTCGGCCAACGGTAAGAATCTATACGTCGTCAATCACGACAGCAATACGGTGGTGGTATTCGCCATCAGCACTGACGGCAGCCTCTCGCAGCAGCAGTCCTGCCCCACTCCGGGCAGCTTCCCCAGCCAATTGGCGATCAACAAGACCGGCACCTACCTCTATGTTGTGGAAACTTACCAGCCGAACTTCAACGCCAACAATCCTGGGCCCGGGGGGCTGGTGGTCTTCCCCATCAATGCAAATGGGCAACTGGGCGCCACTTCGTGCACGCCGGTCGCGAATGGCAGCAATGGTTTCTTCCCGGTGGGCAATAATCCAGTGGCGGTGAACGTCGTGGCCAGCGGAAGCTATGTCTACGCGGTCAACGAAAATGACGCCACTATCTCCGCGTTTCAGGTTGGCTCCAGCGGTGGCCTCACTTCGATTGGCACTTTTCCTGTCGGCGTCGCGCCCAATGCGATCGCCAGCGATCCCACCAGTAAGTTCCTTTACGTCACCGATGGCGCCGCCAACCAGCTGGTCGGGTTCCTGATTCAGCTGAACGGAACTTTGATCGCCTTACAAACCCCGTTTAAGACGGACAATCTGCCCGATTCGGTCCAGGTCGATCCCAGGGGGATCTATGCCTACGTCGCAAACTATAATGCCAACGACGTAAGCGCCTATACCATTGATCGCGCCACCGGAAACGCCACCCAAATTGCCGGTTCGACAACCTATGCCGTGGATGCCGGGCCTACCTGCATCCTCATCGAACCCGCTGAAGCGCGCTATGTTTACACCTCGAACTTCCTTGGCAACACGGTGTCCGGCTTGGGTCTGAACCCTTCGACGGGAGCGCTAACGCCGGTGCAGAACACACCCTTCAAGGCCGCCGGGCAGCCTACCTGCACTGCTGCGATTACCCACGGCAACCATGCCATCGAGGTCATACAACCCTGATTCTGCATAGAGGCGAGACGTTAAAGCCGCCGCGAGCAAGTGGCCGAAAGCGGTCCAAGCTCTTACAATGCAAATGGGAAATAACAGAAGGATTTTCTATCCATAGCCCTGCTGCGAACTGCAGCCCTGCTCCATTGGTTTGTTGGGCCAGGATGAAGGAAGCGCATGAAGTTGAGTAAATTCGGCCGGATTGCCCTGGCCTCGGTAGTATCCCTTGGTCTTGGATTCGGTGCTACTGCATGCGGACCCAGCAATACAATCGATTTTCTTTATGTCACCGCGTCCAAGCAAAACCCGGGACAGATTAGCGTATACAAAGTAGATAGCGAAGCGGGCGTGTTGTACCAGATCACCGACTCCCCCTATTCCTCTGGCGGGCGGAATCCTGTCGCCGATGTAGCGTCGGCCAACGGTAAGAATCTCTACGTCATCAATCATGACGACAATACGATCGTGGAATTCGCCATTGGCACCGATGGCAAACTCTATCCTCAGCAGACCTGCAACATGCCAGGCAGCTACCCCACCCAGTTGGCCATCAACAAGGCTGGTACCTATCTTTACGTGGTGGAGACCTTCCAGCCGAACTTCAGCACCAACATTCCCGGGCCCGGCGCGCTGGTAGTCTTCCCCGTCAACGCAAATGGTCAGCTGGGCGCGACGAGCAGCCTGTGCCAGCCGGTGCCGGATGGCACAAACGCTTTCTTCTCATTGGGGTTTAATCCGGTCGCCGTCAACGTGTTGGCCAGTGGAAACTTCGTTTACGCGGTGAATGAAAGCGATGCCACCATCTCCGCGTTACAAGTTGGCTCGAACGGCGTGCTTAGTTTGATCGGCGTTTTCAAGGTCGGAACCGCCCCCAACGCGATCGCCAGCGATCCGGCCGGTAAATTCCTGTATGTCACCGACGGCGCTTCCAATCAGATGTATGGTTTCCTGGTGCAGTCCGATGGGTCGTTGGTGATGATGCCAGCCCCATTCAGGACCGATAACACGCCCAATGCCGTCGCCGTCGACCCCCGCGGCATCTACGCTTATGTCGCCAACTACAATGCTAATGACGTAAACGCGTATACCATCGACCCGTCTACCGGCAACGCCACCCCGGTCTCCGGTTCGACCACTTACGCGGTTGGTACCGGGCCGCTCTGTATCCTGATCGAGCCGTCGGAAGGCCGCTATATCTACACTGCCAACTTTCTCAGCAACACGATCTCCGGCCTGTACCTTAACCCCGCGACCGGAGCACTCTCGGCGGTACAGAATACGCCCTTCGGCGCCGCCCAGCAGCCTACCTGCAGCGCTGCGATTACGCATGGCAACCATACCATCGCACAACCCTGATTCCGCACCGTGCTGCGGAGCCAATGCACGCTAGGGCGATTCGGCCCGTTCGCCCCGCTCGCTCGAGTAAATTCAACGTCGATTTCCTGGCCTGTGCGTCCCGGGTGCTCTTGCTACTCTGCGTTTGGACGGGATTGAACGGAGCCTGCTGTTCCGCCCAGAACCAATCCAGCGTGCCGTTGCCCGAGAACCCGTCTCCGCAGCCGGCCGCGCCTCAGAGCTTTTTTCAAAGACTCATTCAGTTCTATCGTCAGGACTGGCACAGCACGGCGCCTCAGGGTCCCTCCCCGCCGAGACGCGGTCTGCCCTCACCGCTTGAGTCACCGCCATTTCCCAACTCCGACTGGTCTTATGGCGGATCTCCCGTCATCGGCGAAGCGGATACCAATAGCTATCCGTTGATGACTGCATGGAACGGTGCCAGCAGCCGTACCAAGGTCTATGGCTGGGTCGAGCCCACAGTAAACTTCAGCACTTCAGCACACCGCAACGCGCCGGTGGCCAATGACGTCTACTCCAATCGGCTGGAAATGAATCAGCTGATCCTCTACGTGGAGCGCCTGCCCGACTCGGTGCAGAGGGAGCATGTGGATGTCGGCTATCATCTGACCGCTTTTTACGGGACAGATTACAAATACACCACCGACAAAGGTTATCTGAGCAGCCAGTTACTCGTGCACAACCACCAATACGGCTTCGATCCGATTCTCGAGTACATCGACATCTACGTGCCCAAGGTGGCCAAGGGAATGAACATCCGGGCCGGCCGGTTTATCTCCATCCCCGGAATCGAAGCCCAGCTTACGCCCAATAACTACATGTTCAGCCATTCCCTGCTGTACTCGATCGATCCCTTCACCGACACCGGGATTCTCGCCACCGTGCAGCTAAGCGATCAATGGCTGGTGCAGGCAGGCATCACCGGAAGCCACGATGTTGCCCTGTGGACCAACGACGCACAACCCTCAGCCACGGCTTGCGTCAGTCACACCACTCGCTCGGTGAATGACAATGTGTATCTCTGTGCCAACGGCATCAACGACGGCAAGTATGCCTACAACAACCTTCAGCAATACGATGGCACCTGGTACCACAAGTTCTCTAAAACCTGGCATACGGCGACCGAGGCTTACGTGATGTACCAGCGCGACGTGCCCAGCACCACCGGCTCGATTAAGCCCCAGCCCAACACCAATGGAGCCACCTGCCGTCCCGGCCTCGAGACTTGTTTTGCACCCGAGTACGCCGCCGTGGATTACATCCTGAGGCAGTTGTCCGAGCACGACTTTGTCGGTTTCCGCAGCGATTTGCTGAACGACAAGAAAGGCCAGCGCACGGGGGTCAACACCAAGTACACCGAAAACACCCTGATGCTGAGCCATTGGATCGGGACGACGGTGCAGATACGGCCGGAGATTCGCTTCGATCACGCATGGGATCGGAAGTCATACGACCAGGGAAGGCGGCAGAGCCAGCTAACCGTGGCCTGTGACCTAATCTTTCATTACTGAGGTAGGCACTACTAACGTATCAGGCTCCGCGGACAGCGCTCGGCTGTAGCCGGCGGATGATCCAGCCTCTTCCCGGCCGCTCAATGAGCCTCTTGGTCAGCAAGGCAGCGACGATCAACAACAGGTAAGAGATCCATGGATCGAAGACGATCAGGCCGCTCTTCTCCAGAAAATGCGAATCGTGCAGCAGCGTCCACAGATTGAAGTGCAGCAGGTACAGGCAATAACTGGCTTCGCCGATGGCGATAAAGGGAAGCAACCCAAAGAACCGCGCGACTGGATTCTGACCGGCCAGGCAGAGGATGACCCCCGCGAAAAGAGGCATCAGCAGACCATCGTGCATCATGACGTACGGCAGACGGTCTCCCACGCAAAGAATCAGGTAGAGCGCCACAAAGGCAAAGAGCCCGGCTGCTAAACGCTTGCGGCTCTCCGGTCGAATGCTCTCATTGAGAAATCCCAGGGCCATGCCGAAGAGAAACGATGGCAAATGCTGCAGGGGCATGAATTTCAGCGCCCGCATCCAGACCCCAACCGAATAGCGGTCGGGATGGGCGTCACCGTCCGGATTGAAGTGCATGTAGAGCGCCGGAAGCACCAGGCTGGAGAGCCACACAGCAATCAGGATCATCAGCATGGTCCGCGCCTGGCGTGGACGACGGCGAGTGATCAGAAATGGGAACAAGAGGTAGAAGAACGCCTCGGTGGACATGGTCCACGCAGGCGTATTCCAGAAAGTGGACAGGACGGGGTGCCATCCCTGCAGCAGGAGCGGGGTAAGAATCACTCCCAGGCCAAAATCCAGTTTGGTGTGGGCCTGCACCTCCTGCATCAGCATGCCTGCCGAGAGCAGCAGGCTGAAGGCATACACGGGATAGAGGCGAGAGAAGCGGGCGGTCCAGAAGCTGCGCGCCGTGAGCGTTCCACTCTGGGCGCGATCAGCATAGTTATAGGTGAGGATGAAGCCGGAAAGCAGCAGGAAGAAGCTGACGGAGACGTATCCGCCGTTCACGATGGGGCTTAGCGGTCCAAACGAATGCGGATCGGAAAAATGGAAAAAGACCAGATTGAGGGCGGCAAAACAGCGGATGCCGGTCAGCGCCGGTAATTGCGATCGCCGTGGAGCCGAAACGGCAGCCGGCTTAACCAGCATCGGACCTGCCGGCTGCAGGGGGGCCTGTATTGCCGGGACGGGGGCCGATCGTTCTGGGACCCGAAGTGCTGGGGCGCGCTCCGCGATTGTGCTCAGGGGGGTCAGGCGGTCACCAGGGAACCGACCTTTTCTCCGCTAACCACGCGCAAGATGTTTCCGGGCCGATTCATGTTGAAAATGATCATGGGCAAATTATTGTCCTTGCACAGGCTCACCGCGGTGCTGTCCATAACCTTTAGACCGAGCCGGAGGATTTCCATGTAGGTAATTTGCTCGAATTTAACCGCGTCCTTGGTAATAACAGGATCCGCGTCATAAATCCCTTCCACTTTAGTGGCCTTAAGCAGCACATCTGCTTTGATTTCCATGGCGCGCAGCGAGGCAGCCGTATCTGTGGAAAAGTACGGGTTGCCCAGACCGGCGCCAAAAATGACAACGCGACCCTTCTCGAGATGACGGATAGCGCGTCTTCGGATGTATGGCTCGGCCACCTGGTTCATCTCGATAGCCGACATGACACGGGTCTGCACCTCGCACTTTTCCAGCGCATCCTGCAGGGCGAGCGCATTGATGACCGTAGCCAGCATCCCCATGTGGTCGGCGGAAACCCGGTCCATCATGCGCGCCTGTTCGGCCACGCCGCGGAAAAAATTGCCGCCGCCCACCACGATAGCGACTTCCACGCCGAGATCCCGGACCGCCAGAATCTCCAGCGAAATTTCATGCAGCCTGGCTACGTCTACACCGAAGCCGCGGTCAGCCGCCAGTGCTTCTCCCGACAGTTTGAGCAGGACTCTCTTGTACATTCAAGCAAAGTATCGCACATCCAGACCGAGCCGCCCTGGCCCGGGAGGGGGCTGATTTGCCATCCGTTTCGATACGAATCCGACCAAAAACACTCACGTTACCAAAGAGTAGAGGACCTGAATAAGCGCACAAAACAGCAGGGCAGAAAAGAAGGACCGGGAAATCCCGGCCCTTCGTCGTAACTTCAATACGGCGTTATTCCGCGGCGTTGGGCTTGATTTGGGCCACTGTCCAGACGGGATCGCCGACCTTGAAGCGAGCGAAGCGGCGAACACTCAGGTTCTCGCCCAGCTTGCCGATCTTTTGCGCAATCAAGTCCTTTATGGCGAAGGACTGATCCTTGATGAAGGGCTGCTCGAGCAGGCAGACTTCTTCGTAGAACTTGCTCATTTTTCCTTCGACGATCTGGTCGATCACCTTAGCCGGCTTGCCGGTGGCCGCCGCCTGCGCCCGGTAGATATCCTTCTCCCGCTCCAGGTCTTCGCTGGTCACTTCCTCGCGGCGGATGTAACGAGGGTCGGTGGCGGCGATGTGCATGGAGATATCCTTGAGCAGCTCCTGGAAATCTTCCGTCCGGGCAACAAAATCGCTCTCGCAGTTGATCTCAATCAGCACGCCGATCTTGCCCCCGGCATGAATATAGGTGCCCACGGCCCCTTCAGAGGTGCTGCGCGATGCCTTTTTGGCGGCCGACGCCATGCCCTTCTTGCGCAGAACCACAACCGCCTGCTCCAGATCGCCCTTGGCCTCCTGAAGTGCATTGCGGCAGTCCATCATCGGCGCGCCAGTTTTCTCGCGAAGCTCCTTCACCTGGGCGGCAGAGATATTTTCAGTCACACTTGACATCCTCTTGCAATTCCTTTGCTGGCCTGTTAACAGGCCCTAAATGGCTAGTATAAAACCGCTTACAGCGTATGCTCGGCGACTTCCGGCTCGTCGATAGCAGCGATCACCCCGGGAGCCTTGCGGATGCCTCCCCCGAGCACAGCATCCAGATCGACCACTTCGCCATCGCCGGATGGCTCGTCAGCGCCGGCTTCCAAACCGGCAACTTCCACCGGAGCAGCCTCGAGCTGTTCATCAGCCGTCACCCCAGCATCGGCGGCACGCTTGTCGCCCGCCATCTGCACCCCTTCCACTACGGAGTCGGAGATCTTGGAGGTAAACAGGCGAATCGCGCGCAACGCGTCATCGTTCCCTGGGATCACGTAGTCGACCACGGTGGGATCGCAGTTGGTGTCAACAACGGCGACCACCGGGATACCCAGCTTCCGGGCTTCCTTCACGGCGATAGCCTCGTTGTTCGAATCAACCACGAAAAGAGCGTCGGGCAGACGGCGCATGTTCTTGATGCCCGCCAGGTTCGCCTGCAGATGCTTGCGCTCCCGCTCCAGCCGGATGACTTCTTTCTTGGTCAGCAGCTCGTAGCGGCCATCGGTGGCCATCTCATCCAGTTCCTGAAGGCGCTTGACGGATTTTTGTACGGTGATCCAGTTGGTCAGCAGTCCACCCAGCCAGCGCTGGTTGATGTAGAACATGCCGCAGCGGTTCGCTTCTTCGGCAATCGCGTCCTGCGCCTGGCGCTTGGTTCCGACAAACAGGATGACCTTCCCCTGCCCGGTCAGATCGGTGACAAACTTGCTGGCTTCCTTGAACATCTTCAAGGTCTTTTGCAGATCAATGATGTAGATCCCGTTCCGCTCACCGAAGATATATTCCTTCATGCGCGGATTCCAACGCTTGGTCTGATGCCCGAAGTGGACTCCCGCTTCGAGCAACTCCTTCATCGTGATAGTGGCCAAACTACCTCCTCGTGAGTTGCATTCCGGCATGGCCGGAATTGATTTCCCTCGCCCGCCTGGGCGGGGAAGATTTACCTACCCAACTGCTAGCGCTTGCTGAACTGGAACCGTTTGCGGGCGCCCTTCTGTCCATACTTCTTGCGCTCTTTGATACGCGCGTCGCGCGACAGCAGGCCATCAGCCTTCAAAGTTTTCCGCAGCTCGAGATTGAACTCCAGCAGCGCACGGGCGATACCCATCTTCACCGCGTCGGCTTGGGCGCTGACTCCCCCGCCCTTGACCGTCGCCAGCACATCGAAGTTGGCGGAAAGCTCAGCTAACTCCAACGGCCGCTTGGCAGAAACCCGCTGCTGGTGGGTGACGAAATACGTCTCGAAAGGTTTCTGATTGACGACAAAGTTGCCGCTGCCGGGGCGCAAAAATACCCGTGCCACGCTGGCCTTGCGACGCCCTGTTCCGTAGTACTGAACTAAATCTGCCATTACCGATGGTCCATCCTATTCTTTGCTTGTACTCACTTAGCGGGCCGTCAATTCCAAAACCTCGGGCTGCTGCGCCTGGTGGGGGTGCTTATCCCCCCGGTAGACCTTGAGCTTGGTTGCCATCTGGCGGCCCATCTTGCTCTTGGGTAGCATGCCTTTGATCGCGTCCTCGACAATCTTTTCCGGCCGGCGCGCCAGCAGGCGCACGAAAGATTCTTCCCGCAACCCACCGGGGAACCCGGTATAGCGGCGATAGACCTTCTGCTGGCTCTTGAGGCCAGTCAGCACCACCTTCTCCGCGTTGACCACGATCACGTGATCGCCCATGTCGATAAAGGGGGTGTATTTGGGGTTTTTCTTGCCGCTCAGGGTGCTGGCCGCTTCGGTTGCCAGACGCCCCAGCGTTTTGCCGCTGGCGTCGACCACGAACCATTTGCGGGTGATATCGTGCGAGCTCGGAAAATACGTAGACATCGTTACCAGTTCTCCCAGGAACCTTCGTTGGGACGCGCATGCACACCGCAAAAACCTCGCGGCCGGCAAAATGCTTTCCCGCAAACGAAAGGTTCAAAATCGCTTGAGTGGCGAAGAATTGATTTAGAGAGATTTCACAGTTTCTCTCGCCTGACAAAGATCGCGTAGTGTGGTTTTCCTTGCCGGAAAACCACGTAAGCGTCTTCGCTTCGGTTTACAGCGACTGTGAAAACGCTCAAAGCGCTTCTTCGGGTTCGCTTTCCTGGCAGGCTACCTGGGCTCGCTCAATCTTCAGATCGGTTTCCCGTGAAGCGGCTTCCCGGACTTCACTTCTCTCGGATCAAACAACGACTACAGAGGGCCGAACGCGGCACTGCGCAAGAAGACCAGAGTAACGCAATTGGGCAAGAGAGTCAACCGGGGTAGGGTTACTACTCGCGCACAAAAGAGGCATTTCCACTTCATTCCAAACGACATACGCTCTCCTTGGAATATAGCGGAGGTCCCCTTCATGACACAACGTGCCTCTGAATCCCTGGTAGCTGCGCTCATTCGCGTCGGGTTGTTGCTGGCCCTGGCCATCATGCTGATGGCCGAGAATGCCCAGGCTCAACTGACGTCCCATCATTCCTGGATTGGCAATTCCACGAGCTTGCAGCTGCGCATTCATGCTGCCGGCACTCGAACGAACCGGAAGTAGCACCTACCCTGCCGGCAAGTTGGAGCAAGGAGACCTATGAAGTTTGAAAAGCAGCTTTCGTCCCTGATCACCGCGGCCTTACTCTGCGGTACATTGACTTCCCTCTCGAGCGGGCAGGAACCGGCGCCGGCCGGCGGACCGGTGGCGAGTGTTCCAACCGTGTCTCCTATGACCGACGCAGCTTTGCTCAAGTCGACTGCTCCTCTTACCGAGGATGCCCTGCGGGCTCGCTACGTCGGCAAGTTGATCTTCCTCCGCGGTTCCTATCTCGGCGACGATCTGGAATTCGACAAGGACGGCAAGGTGAACGGCTCACCGACCGTCGCCTCCTTCACTCTCTCCGCCTTCGAGGTCCGGAAAGTGAAGCTTTCCAAGCACAAGCTGGAGATTGAGGCCGATCGCTACGGATTGCACTTCTTCGGCGCCCTGCCATACGAGGACGACACGAAGTCCTTTGACAAGGTAAAGATCTCCAAGAAGCCGGTCCATATCTCCATCGAACGCGAGGTCATCGTCATCCCCAAGGTGAAGAAGGACAAGAAGAAGAGTGAGCCTACACCACAGGAGCTGGCGGCGGCTCAGACGCTGAAGACCAGGGATGCGGCGGCAACTACCGACGTGGCAGCGACTACCAACGGCCAAACCCACCACCCCAGCCGCGACCACGGAAACCTACAAAGCCCTGGCAGCCGTTTCTCCGGCGCATAGCGCCATGGTCATGAATAAGGCTTTGGACAATGTCTTTGCCGGCGACATCGACCTGCGGATGATGTCTCATCTGCCCGACTACTGGCAGGAATACTTCACCAGCAAGAGCCAGCACCGCCAGTTCATGCCCGCCGATGCCAGCATCAAGGCGATGGGCGACGGCATGACGCCGCCCAAGGTTATGAACAGCATCGATCCGAGCTCCAATGAATACGCACAGAAATACGGGATTGCGGGCATGGAGCTACTGCGTACGGTGGTCGATGCTCACGGAGTTCCGCGGCAGATGGCGATCGCCCGCCCCATTGGCTTCGGGCTGGACGAAAAGGCAGTGGACGCTATCAAGAACTCGCACTTCCGTCCAGCAACTCTGAACGGTCAGCCGGTACCGGTAGTGGTTGATCTGGTCGTCACCTTCCGCATCTACTCCAACCGGACCAAACCAGGTTCGGTGCAAAAGGGATCGAAGGAAACTGTTCTGGCTGCTTCCGTGGCCGATACAGATGCTAGTCTGAGTCGGTGAGCCAGCGTTTTCTCAACCTGATCCGCAGCGGCGCAACGGCGGAAGTCGCCGCCGCCGCGGAAGAAGATCCATCGTTGATTGCATGCAGAGACGCCCAGGGCGTCTCTGCTTTTTTGTGGAGCATTTATCACCGCCAGCCGCTGATCAGGGATTTCCTGCTTGCGCACCTGCCCGATCTGGATATTTTCGAGGCCTCCGCCCTGGGGGATTGTGGCCGCATCGAACCGCTGCTGCGGCAGGATGCCATGCTGGTTCATCAGACCTCGGCCGACGGTTGGGCGCCTCTCCACCTGGCGGCCGCATTTGGCGGACCGCAGGCAACGGCTCTGCTGCTGGCCCACGGGGCGCACGTGCACCGCTTTTCGCGCAACCCCATGCATAACCAGCCGCTGCATGCCTGTATTGCTTTGAGCCGGGACTGCGAGACCGTTCGCATCCTGATTGCCCAGGGAGCGGACGTCAATATGGAGCAGGCTGGAGGCTACACTCCCTTGCACCAGGCAGCGGCTGCCGGGCTCGAGGAGCTCACCCGGATACTCCTCGAAGCGGGAGCAGACCCGGCAGCCTTTGCCACCAGGGCAAGACACCAGCCGACTACGCACGCGAACGAAACCACGACGCCGTAGTGCGGCAACTTTCAGCTTCGCGCGTTTAGCAAGAAGCAGCAGGTCCCTCCACAACCCTTCCCTTTGTCATCCCGAGCGAACCCCGGATTGCTGCCACGCAGCGCCGGACATGACCGCGTGTGCGGCTTTCTGTAAGGAAAGCCGCATGAAGCTCATCAACGCCATAGAACTCGACAGCAATCCGGGGGAAGTCGAGGGATCTGCAGTTCTACGGACCTCTCCTGGAAGCGCAGTGGAGGGACCTGCTGTTTCTCTACTCGTAGGCCAATGCCTCGATCGGATCTTTGCTGGCAGCTTTCAGAGCAGGGTAAGTTGCGCCCACCAGCGCCCCGCAAAACGCAATCACCGTGGCCTTGACAATCCAATCAGGAGTGACGGGAAAAAGAAGGGTGGGAAAGCGGTTGTCCATCACTGCCTTCAACGCAAACGTAATCCCAATCCCGAGAGCGATGCCAACTACGGCAAGAAACGCGGTTTCCCGCAAAACGAGATTGACGACGTAGACCTTGGAGGCGCCCAACGACTTCAGAATGCCGATCTCACGGGTTCGCTCCAGCACCGCCGTGTACATGGCCTGAAAGATAACAATGAATCCAACAATGACAGCGATTCCGATGACCACGCGCAAAGCATTGTTGAAGGCGGGCAAGTGCTCCGGGGTCATTTGGGAAAGCGTTTCCGCCAGGGTCTGCACCTGGTAATCAGACATCCCAGGCCGGGCATGGATCTCCTGCTCGATAAGGTTTTCGTTCTTAGGGTCATCGCTTTTCACGAAGATGAGCGAGGCATTGTGCTCCGAGCCGATCAGCCCACCCAAGGTGCGGATGGGTAGATACTTGCGCCCACCCTTACCGTGCTCGACGATGCCGCAAATGCGGAACTTGTGGTTGAGCAGCGTGATCGTATCGCCCACCATGTAGTGCTGGCCGGAACGGGCGAAGACATCGTCGACCATGACGTCGTTAGGCCCCTGGAACGGACCCCCGGAGAGGAAGACAAAGGGTCGCAACGCGTTGTAGCTCGCATAGTCGATGCCCCATATCGTTTCCACCGCGGCGGCCACGGAGATTTGCTGAATTGCCGGCGAGGCCACAGCCACGTGCGGGAGCTGGCGCACAATGTCGGCTACCTTGGCCGGGATTGGCGCGCCACTTACCCCGGTCAGAAAGGTCGCATTGGGCGGGCGGACGATCAGATCCGCGCCAATGCCGCTGGTACTCCGGCGTGAACCTTCGATCTGGCCAACCATGATGCCCACAATCGACAGGATCATGGCCACCTCGATGGCCACCGCGAGGATGCTGATCGACGACCGCAAGGGCCGGTGCAGCAGGTTGCCGATGACTAACCTATTCATGCTATTCGCCTGACTGAGCCGAGTGTAGCAAAATTAACAGCATGGCTTGAGTGGAGCTCCTATGGCGCAAGGGCCGGCTGCTTGCAGTAACTTAAAAGATGCTGTAGCACGCACAAACTAAAGGGCTATACGATTAGTTTTTGACCTGGCGATCAAGCGGTCTTATGGTTGAGAATGTCGGCATAGACCCGCCGATGGGTGCGATGTATGGGGAATTTTGGCGACACATTGCGGCAGGAACGGGAGTTCCGCGGGATCACCCTGGACGCCATTACCCAGGTCACGAAGATCAGCAACCGCCATCTGGTAGCCCTCGAACAGGAGCACTTCGATGTTCTCCCGGGAGGAGTGTTTAATAAGAGCATGGTGCGGGAGTATGCCCGGGTCGTCGGGCTCGATCAGGAGGAGTGGGTTGGACGCTACCTCTCCGCGCACCGGTCGGCCGCAACAGTCAACGATGAAGACGGTTGGATGCGGTTCGCCGAGAATGCCAGCAAAGCGCGGGGTGAAAGCGCGCTGGGGAACCGCCCCGACCAACGGCTTCGCTGGACGGGAATCGGGATCCTCCTGCTGCTGGTGGCCGGCCTCAGTTGGTTCGTATGGACTTACGTCCACAGAAAAATCTCTCTCGGGACGCCTCCGCATGTGACCCAAACTGCTGCAGCGGTCACTTTCAACAGCACCCGGGTAACGGGTAACATCCATTCGACGGCAGGACGTGAGAAGACTATTTTGCTTGCCTGACCCCCCTCTGATACCGTCTAGCGAGGCTCATAAAAAGGCTCACAGGACAAGCAAGCGCCGTGAATGCCCCCCGGCCGATCTAGAAACAGGAGGAAGCTGCTTTGCCACAACACGATAGGTTCTTGTTTACATCCGAATCGGTGACCGAAGGGCACCCCGATAAAATCGCCGACCAGATCTCTGATGCGATCCTCGATGCCTGCCTGGCGCAGGATCCGTTCAGCCGCGTAGCCTGCGAAACGCTCACTGCCACTGGACTGGTAGTCATTGCAGGCGAGATCACGACCAAGGCGTACGTCGACTTTCAGTCCCTGGTGCGTGGCGTGGTGGCGTCCATCGGCTACGATAATGCACTCTACGGCTTCGATTCCAATACCTGCGCTGTCATCTCCAGCATCAATAAGCAGTCCGGCGACATCGCCATGGGCGTGGACACCGGCGGAGCCGGCGATCAGGGCATGATGTTCGGCTACGCCACCAACGAGAACGAAGACCTGTTGCCGACACCGATCTCGCTGGCTCACAAACTCAGCCACAAGCTGACCCAGGTGCGCAAGACCGGGCTGCTCTCCTACCTGCGACCCGATGGCAAAAGCCAGGTAACGGTGGAATACGACAAGGATATGAATCCGGTCCGGATCGACGCCGTCGTGATTTCCACCCAGCATTCCGAGACCATCTCTACCGAGGAGTTGCGCGCCGACATCCTGAAGCACGTGATCCAGGCCACCTTGCCCTCCAAACTGCTCGATGCCGACACCAAGTACCACATCAACCCGACTGGCCGTTTCGTGATCGGCGGTCCCATGGGCGATACCGGACTGACGGGGCGGAAAATCATCGTCGACACCTATGGCGGCATGGGACGCCATGGCGGCGGCGCATTCAGCGGCAAGGATCCGACAAAAGTGGACCGGTCGGCGGCTTACATGGCCCGCTACATTGCCAAGAACATCGTGGCTGCCGGCCTGGCCAAGCGCTGTGAAGTGCAGTTGGCTTACGCCATCGGCGTGGCTGATCCGGTCAGCGTGCTGGTGGAGACTTTTGGCACCGGAGTCGTGGACTCAGCCAAGCTGCAGCAGCTGGTTCGCGCCAATTTCAAGCTCACGCCAAAGGGCATTATCGAGAGCCTCGACCTGCGCCGTCCGATCTATCGCAAGACTGCGGCGTACGGCCACTTCGGGCGTGCCGATGCGGACTTTACCTGGGAAGCCACTGACAAAGCGCAAGTGCTGCGCGAGGCGGCTGGCCTCAAAGGAAAGCCTGAGCTCGCGCCCGCAGCGAAATAGAAATAATTCACCGGCAAGATACGGATAGTATCGCCCTCTGCTTTGGGTTGATGATTGTGGCATGTCAAGCATCCAACAGCCCGATCTTAATCCAACGCAGGCGTGGCGGCAGGTTTTGGCGCGAGACGCGAGCGCCGAGTTCGTCTATGCCGTAGCCAGCACTGGAATATTCTGCCGCCCTTCCTGCCCCAGCCGGCGGCCTGCCCCAGCCAATGTACGCTTCTTCCCCGACGCAGCCGGAGCGCTCGCCGCCGGGTACCGTGCGTGCAAGCGGTGTGCCCCTCTCGGTGAGCTGCGCGAAGCTGCTACCGTGGCGCGTCTGTGTCGCTATCTTGCCGCCCATCGCGACCGTGCGGTGACCCTGGCCGATCTGGCCCGGATTGCCAAGAGCAGCCCCTTTACCATCCAGCGAAAGTTCACCCGGGTTTTGGGCATCAGCCCGCGTGAGTATCAGGCGCAACTGCGGGCGAGCGAGGTCCGGCGCAGTCTCTCCGAGCCTGGAGCCAGCGTAACGGACTCGATCTACCAGGCGGGGTACGGATCCTCCAGCCGTTTTTACGAACAGGCGGCAGGAAGTCTAGGCATGAGCCCCACCCGTTTCCGGGAGCGGGGTTTGAACGAGACCATCCGCTTTGCAACCGCGCCCTGCGAGCTGGGGCTGCTGCTGGTTGCGGCCACCGATCGCGGGGTGTGCAGCGTCATGTTGGGCGACCAACCAGCCCCGCTCGAACAATTGCTGCGGCAGCAGTTTCGCGCGGCAAGTGTCGTTCCGGATGCCACCGGGATGGCGGAGCACGTGGGGGCCATACTCGCCGCGATGAACGATCATCCGGCGGCCGGGGACATTCCGCTGGACGTGCGCGCAACCGCGTTCCAGGCGAGGGTTTGGCAGGCTTTGCGGCAGATCCCCCGCGGCCAGACGCGCAGCTATGCGGAACTCGCCAAGGCTGTCGGTCAACCGACTGCTGTCCGAGCCGTGGCCCGGGCCTGCGCCACCAACCCCGTGGCCATAGCCGTACCCTGCCACCGCGTCATCGGCAGCGACGGCTCTCTTAGCGGCTATCGCTGGGGCGTAGAACGCAAGAAAACACTGCTGGCAATGGAACAGGTGAGCCGCTAGGACAGAACTGAGTCCCAAAGCAGACACGTACGGGTGCCCCTCGATAAGGAAAAAGGCTTTGTCAAGGGCGAAGATATCCTCAGCGGTGCGGAGCACCGCTTGCTTTGGCCATCAGACAGAGTGTGGGACCGGGACTCTGGGATATCACCGCAGAATCATTTTTCTGGTGGATCGCTCCACCGAACCATCGATACGACCGAAACTACTATCATGATTCTTCTATACGGACATCCAGCCGCCGAGTCTGTGCGGAAGTGGGAAACACCGGAGGTGTTTTCCAAGGCGCTTGCGCCGTCTTCTGCATAAGACCGGTCTGGATGCGAGAGCACCCAATCAATGTTTCGGGCTAGACATTGCCCAGGGGCACCCGCGGGTTGCTCTCGATATGAACGATCTCCGGATAGCTGACATTACTGCGTAGCATCCAGTAGAGTCGCACCGCCAGCTTGCGTGCCGCCGCCACCTTGGCCACTGCTTTCGGGCGATGATGGCAACGGTGTTGATACTCTTTGCGAAAACCCTCATCCTTGCGTACTGTGGTCTGCGCCGCTTCCACCAGCAGCTTGCGTAGAAAACAGTTGCCTTGCTTGGTAATGGCTCCCAGCCGACGCTTGTTGCCCGAGCTGTGTTCGCTGGGAACCAGGCCCAGATAGCTGGTGAGCTGCTTGCTGCCGGCAAAGCGTGCCACATCCCCGATGGTCAGCACAAAAGCCAGGGCCGTCACCGGTCCCACTCCAGGCTGCGTCATCAGCAACTGGGCCTGGGGATGTTGTTCGGCGGCCTGCTTCACCGCCTGATCCAATGGCTCGATCTGGCCGTTCAACTCCTTGAGCAGCTGCAGCAAATCCTCCCGCCGCAGTCCCCGCCCAGCCCGGCATCGCCAACTGCTGGAACTGCTCCATCCCCTGAGCGCGTCCACAGCCGGCTCTTCTTCTGCATCCCCCGGTTCATCGCCAGGTGTTGCAAGCTGTTCTTCACCTTCGTCCGGATCTCGACCAGCTTGTCCCGGTGGCGTAGCAACTGCCGCTGATCGCGCATCGCTGCGCTCGGCCTCCACAACTGGGGAAACCGTTTCTCCAACAGCAGCGTCAAGATATGACTCGCGTCCCGCTTGTCCGTACTCTGCTTGCGCACATAGCTGGCGCGGATCTTGGCCGCATCCCCTACCCGTATCTCATGGCCCAACCGCTGCACCAGATCGAGGAACCACTGGCTGTTTCCAGTGGCCTCGATCCCGATCAACGCCGGCTCCCCCAACTCCCCGTAGAACCGCTCTGCCTGGCCGTCGGCGTGACTCAACTTCCGCTCCTGCACCTCTCCCGTCTCCAGGTCGCAAATCGCTATCTGTTGAAAGCTAGGGTGGAAATCACATCCTATAATCTTCATAAGGCTTCTCCTGATCCCAGAGTCTCTCGGTCCCACCCTCAAGACTCTCTCTAGGATCGCTGAAGCCTTTTTCCTTATCCAATCAATGTTCGCACCAGCGTACGTGGGCCGAAAATGATGGGCGAAGCCCCTCCATTGCTTCTGCTACTAAGGCCAACAATTTTATTGAGGGATAAGGAAAGCATTCGAAACATGTCATTTTCGGCCCATGTACGCTGGTGCAACCATGGGGCACCCGTACAGGTCTGCTTTTGGACTCAAGCAGAGTTTTTCCGGAAGACGAGCTGCGAAATGAAGCGCTGTCTTTGCTTTCCAATTAGATTGCCTTGTTACCGGTCGCCAGCACGGTTTGAAAAAATGGTGCTTCCGTCTCCTTATGCACAACCGCGGTTTGCACGTTTGCGAAACCGGCCTTGCCCAGCAGTAGCTCCAGTTCCACTTCGCTAAAACCCAGCCAGACATCGGCGTATAACTCCCTCGCCTCGGCAAAACGGTGTTGCACCAGATCCAGGACGGCGATGCGTCCGCCGGCCTTCAAGATGCGCCACGCCTCCGCGATCGCGCGGTCCGGATGGAGTGCGTGGTGCAGAGATTGGCTGAAAAGCGCCAGGTCCACCGAGCCGTCGGCAATGGGTACCGATTCCAGGTCTCCCTTGCGATATTCCAGCGCCGGGACCCCCTGCTTCCGCGCCAATGCGCTCCCCAGCTCGACCATCCGGTCTGAATTGTCGACCGCAATTACTTGTTGCGCGCGCTGGGCCAGCAACAGCGAAAAGGCTCCTTCGCCTGCACCCAGGTCGGCGATCACCATTGGCGGCAACAGCAGTAACAAGGCTTCGGCAATACTCTTCCAGGAGCGCCCCGGCACGTACTCCCGGCCCAGCCGTCCCGCCATGTCATCGAAAAACGCTCGCGTCTTGTCCTGCCGCTTGCGCAGCACCAGCTCCAGGGCAGCCTGGTCGTGCTGGGCTTCCGGCAGTTCTTGAGGAGCCTGCTGAAGCAGCGCCAGCAGCTGGGACAATACCTCGCCACCAGACTTCGAGCGATACCAGATGTTCTTGCCTGCGCGGCGATCTTCCACCATGTCCGCGTGCTTCAATTGCGCGAGGTGGGTCGAGATGGAGCTCTGCCCCATGCCCAGGATCTCCTGCAACTCGGCTACGGAGAGTTCCTCTCGTGACAAAAGTAACAACATGCGCAGGCGATTGGTATCGCCCAGCACCCGCAGAGATTTTACGATTGACGTCACGACCATTACTGACTATTGTATCAATATATTCTGATGTATCGATATGAGGCTATAAAACATGTCACCAGCAACGATCGACCGCACTGCCGCCGTTCCCACTTACAAGGTGGCTGACCTTTCCCTGGCCGACTGGGGCCGCAAAGAGATTTCGATTGCCGAGCACGAGATGCCCGGCCTTATGTCCATCCGCCGCAAGTATGCCGCGGCCAAGCCGCTCGCCGGCGTGCGCATTACCGGCTCCCTGCACATGACCATTCAGACCGCGGTGCTGATCGAGACGCTGGTCGAACTGGGCGCCAAAGTGCGCTGGGCAAGCTGCAACATCTTTTCCACCCAGGACCATGCCGCCGCGGCAATCGCGGTCGCAGGTGTTCCGGTCTTCGCCTGGAAAGGCGAATCGCTGGAAGACTACTGGTGGTGCACCGCCCAGGCCCTTGATCATGGAGAAGGCAAAGGACCGCAGTTGGTAGTTGACGATGGCGGCGACGTCACTCTGCTGATCCACAAAGGCTATGAGCTGGAAGAAGGCGACGGTTGGGTCAACACCCCGTCTTCCAACCACGAAGAACAAGTCATCAAGGATCTGCTGAAGAAGATACACGCCGAAGATCCTAAGCACTGGCACGAGGTTGCCAAGAACTGGCGCGGCGTTTCGGAAGAAACCACGACCGGCGTTCACCGCCTGTACAAAATGAAGGAACAGGGCAAGCTTCTGGTTCCGGCGATCAACGTCAACGATTCCGTCACCAAGTCAAAGTTCGATAATCTTTATGGCTGCCGTGAATCGCTGGCAGACGGCATCAAGCGGGCGACGGACGTCATGGTTGCCGGCAAGGTTGCCGTAATCTGCGGCTACGGCGACGTAGGCAAGGGTTCGGCCCACTCTCTGCGTGGAATGGGTGCGCGAGTGGTGGTCACCGAGATCGACCCCATCAACGCCCTGCAGGCGGCAATGGAAGGCTTTGAAGTTACCACTGTGGAAGACACCCTGGGCCGTGGAGATATCTACGTAACCTGCACCGGCAATGTGGACGTGCTGACGTTGGACCACCTTTCGCAGATGAAGGACCAGGCCATCGTTTGCAACATCGGCCACTTCGATAACGAAATCCAGATCGATCGCCTGAACAATGCGCCCGGGGTACAGAAGGTCAACGTCAAGCCCCAGGTAGACCAGTACAACTTCCCCGCAGCCAAGGGGAAACCGGCGCACACCATCTACGTTCTGGCCGAAGGCCGCCTGGTGAACCTGGGTTGTGCCACCGGACATCCCAGCTTTGTGATGAGCAACAGCTTCGCTAACCAGACGCTGGCGCAGCTTGACCTCTGGAAGAACAAAGACACCTACAAAGTTGATGTTTACACCCTCCCCAAGCACCTCGACGAGGAAGTAGCGCGCCTGCACCTGGAGAAAATCGGCGTGAAGCTGACCACGTTAACCCCGGCGCAAGCCGACTACCTGGGCGTGGCGCCGGAAGGCCCCTACAAGCCCGAAACCTACCGCTACTAAACAACTAAGTACAATCAAAGGGTCCCGGTCAAACTGGCTGGGGCCCTTCTCTTTTGCCCCGGTATCTCTTTCGCTGCCGTGAACGTCTTATGAGCATGAAACAGAACGTCCCTCTCCTGGCCTGTCTGTTGATTCTCAGCTCACCGCTGCTCGCCCAGGCGCCCGCTGCAGCCACTACCCATCCGCCGGTAGAAGCGATTCAGTCCACCACCGTGGATGCCTCGGTACTCAAGGCGCGCAAGGGCTCTTATTCCTTCAAACTCGATAGCGGAGACTGGACCGACACCGGCGTCCCGGTCGCCCCAGGCGACCACCTTAACTTCACCGCCACCGGCAACCTGACCCTGGCCGACGGACGATCCGCTCCGCCCGACGGGCTTACCCGGGGATGGAAAGACCTGATCCGCGTTTATCCGCTTAACTCGGCCAACAGCGGCGCCGTGATCGGCCGTATCGGGAATGAAGCTGCGGCCGTTCCCTTCCTCATCGGGGCCAGCAAAGATATGGATGTCTCCGCTACCGGCCATCTCTACCTGCGCCTGAACCTCACCTCCGATCTCTCCGGAAGCGGAAGCATCGCTGTGAAAATGAAGCTGTCAAACGAGCCGACGCAGAAGGCCGTCTCCGCGCCCGATCTGGTTCATCTTCTGTCACCGCAACTGTTCGCCGACATTCCTCGCCGGGTTGGCGATCTGCAAGGCAATCCCGGCGACATGGTTAACTATGCTTTGATCGGCACCCAGGACCAGGTGACCAAGGCGTTCGCTGCCGCCGGCTGGGTACAGGTGGACAAGACCACCCAGGACGCAGTCGTCCATGGCTTGATCTCGACCCTTTCCCACTCGGCCTACACCGAGATGCCGATGAGCACACTCTACCTGTTCGGCAGGTCGCAGGATCTATCGTTTGCCCGCGCCGACCCGCTCGCGGTGGCCGCTATCCGCCATCATCTGCGAGTGTGGAAGACGACAGAGACAGTGGGCGGCCAGCCATTTTGGGTGGGATCGGCGACTCACGATAATGGCTTCGAGAAAGACCAGCGCAATGGCGGAATCACCCATCACATCGATGCCAATATCGACCAGGAGCGCGACTTTCTGCAGCAGAGCTTCGCCGGAGCCGGCGTTCTGGCCGGCGCGGCCTATGTGATGCCCGCCAATCCTCTGACAACAGCAAAGACCGCGACCGGCGGCACCTTTCAATCCGACGGGCGGGTCGTGGTCATGGACTTGAAGTGAAAGCTACTGCGGGGCAACGGGAGGGACTGAGATAGGCGGCGGTGGGACATGTGGCTGTAGCTTCACCATCTTGTCCTTGAAAATCTTGCGCGCGATATCCGGCCAGAATTCATTGAAGAGGCCGCCAAAAGCACCGTAGGCGGTGACGGTAAAGCCGCGCTCGAGGGTCAGGCCTGCGCCGCGATCCGAAGCCGGATAGTACAGGTTCGAGATTCCGCCGGCGGTCAGGTTCCCCAATATATTGGAGTAGTTCGGCCCATGGCTTCCGTTATCGTTCTTGCACCAAACGGTGGTCGAAAGAGCATAGAAAAAGCGCGATGAAAAGCTTCCTTGTCCTCGCCGGAAGTATCGCGGGTCCTGCTTTAACAAAATTGGAAAAATCGCGTTCCCAATCATGGTGCCGTCGAAATTATCCGCGTAAGAGGCCCCGAACCGCTTTGCATATCCCTGCGCTCCCTGCCCATACCCGGGAAAATCGTTCTCCGCCTGGCTGAAACCGGCGTCGAATCCGGCGATGCCAAAGGCAACCGGATCCGTGGCCGTGCGCCAGGCAAGATGCAGCTTCTGCTTGCGCGACAGCGGAGCTGCATCCTGGTTGTACGAGACGTTGAAGTTGGGCACGACGCCGGCAATCCGTTGCCGCTCCTGCTGCCTGAGTTGCTCTTCAGCCTTTTGCTGCGGCGTTAGCGGCGGCGCATCGGTTTGCGGCCCTGCGGCGGGTACAGGTGCATCGGGCACCGAAGTTGAGGGAGACGCGGAGGGGAAAGTTGGGGTGGCTGGTGTCTGTGCCTGGGCAGCGCCCGCTAAACAAAGCGCCAGGAGCGATGCGGGCAGCCCCAAAGACGAACGGAAAAGTGTCACGCTTGTCCTTGTCGCAGGAAGGGTTCCATCGCTTGTCCTCTCGCCAGGTTTTCTCACCGCGATCGCGTTCGCGGAGCGTACTACTGCAATAATTGCCGTTCGCCCTCATGGCAATCTTTCTGGCAAACAATTCCTAATGGGATCGCTTAGCCACAAGTTTACCCTGAACCCGGCCGCATTCTGTCCTGCCGCCGCCGCAAAAGCTAGTCCCTGTCTATGAAACGTAAAGGCAAATCCAAAGGTCGCGCCTGGTTCGTACAACTAAGGTGGCCTACGTCCAAAAATCTCTGACTAACAACCGCAACGATCAGACCCAGGCGCCAATGGTGGTTTGCAGGGATTGCAAATCCCCATCGCCGGTCTCCGCGTTGATCCCCGTGGATGCACTGCACGTGCAGTGCCCCCTATGCCTCTACGTTTTCTTTACAGAGCTACACGACAGACGAATGAAATCTGGATAAGGGTTACTGTGTCCTCACAAAGAGCTTGTTTTTGATGCAAAGATGGGAAACCAGCTAGCTAGGCGCGCTCGTCTTTTTCTGCGCTTGCCGGAGCTGACTGGGTTGGCGATTTCCGCTGCTTGGCGATGGCATCGAGCACGCCGTTAAGGAAATTCAGCGACTCCGGGGCGGAGTAGCGACGGGCAATCTCGAGCGACTCGTTGATCACGACCGGTACCGGGGTGTCAGGAAAGCCCAGCAGCTCGGCGATAGCCGTCCGCAGCACGTTGCGGTCGACGGCGGGCATCCGGCTCAGACGCCAGTTCGCGGAATGAGACTGGATCAGTTCATCGATTTCTTCATTGCGGACGGTGGCCACGCGAAAAATATCCTCTGAAAAGCCGCGCGTCTCGGCATCCACCTCGTCGCGGGATTCCCAGAAAGTTTTGCGCACATGGTCCGGAGTGTGCTTGCCTACATCCGCCTGGAACAGCATCTGCATAGCCAGTTCACGGGACTTGCGCCGCTTACCGGTCGCGCTCATGGGGTCTGCACATGATTCTGCCCATTGGCCTGCGCCGCCATCTTACGGTCGAGCGAGACCATCTCGATGGCCGCGATCGCAGCCTCGAATCCCTTATTGCCGGCCTTGATGCCGGCACGGTTCAACGCCTGCTCCAGGGTCTCGCAGGTCAACACCCCAAAGGCGTGAGGGATGCCTGTCTCCTGCTGCGATTGGCCGATGCCCCGCGACACCTCGTTGTATATAGCCTCGTAGTGCGCAGTTTCACCGCGCAGCAGCACGCCCAGGGTGATCACGGCGTTCACCCGGCCACCCACCGCAGCTTTGCGCGCTGCTAACGGGATCTCCCATGCTCCCGGCACCCGGATCACCTGCACATCGCGCCGGGCCGCTCCGCTGCGGTAGAGGCCGTCCAGCGCTCCCTGTAACAGGCGGTCGGTGATCACCGCGTTCCAGCGCGATACCACGATGGCAAAGCGCATGCCGTGCGCGCTCAGATCGCCTTCCACGGCGACGGCTTTTCCCTTATGGGGGTCGTCCCACTCCCAGAAGGCGATGGAGTGGCCCGGAGCTGGTTCAACGATAAACAGGCGGGTCTTCCAGGCGGTCTCCTCCACGGAGCTCAGCCGATGCTCGGCTTCCAGCTCGCCCCAGTTCCGGATCATCCAATCGCGAGCTACGGCCTGAACTGCCTCGAGCCCGGTCACTTCCACCATGATTTCCGCTGGTAATGGCGCGATGCCATCAGCAAACTCCAGGTTCCCCAGCGGGGCAAGGAAGGAGACGCCCCGGCTTAGCTCCTCTTCCCATCCCCGGCCGCCTTCAAATCCCAGCGCGGAGAAGAAGCTGGCCAGCTTGGCGTAAGCCTCGGGCGTGCCGGCCGGCCGCACGATTGTGATTCCCTTAATCATCCTGTTCTGACTGTACCACCGGGCCCGGGGCTTTTTTAGTGGTGGGGTGGGACCAGAGAGGTGCTTCTCAACAGAGCGTGGGCCTTCGCTCCAAAACTCACAGCTTCGCCCCCGGAGTGGCTAGACCATGGTTTTGGAGAACATTCGCTGCGAAAAGAGGCCGCCGCTTGCGCTGGTCACGGTTGACCGGCCTAAAGTACTCAACGCGCTTAATCTGCTCAGCATGACGGAGCTGGAGCAGGTCTTTCTTGATATTCGGCAGGACGACGCCGTCCGCGTCGTCCTGATTACGGGAGCGGGAGAGAAGGCCTTCGTTGCCGGCGCCGACATTGGGGAGCTGGCTTCTCTTTCCGCCCTCGAAGGGGAGCAGGTCGCTACCCGCGGACAGCGCATCTTCCACCTGATCGAAAACTGCGGCAAGCCAGTGATCGCCTGCATCAACGGCTTCGCCCTTGGCGGTGGCTGTGAACTGGCGCTCGCCTGCACCCTGAGGATTGCCAGCTCCAGCGCCCGGCTCGGTCAGCCCGAGGTCAAGATTGGCATTATCCCGGGCTATGGCGGAACCCAGCGCCTGCCGCGCCTGATCGGCAAGGGCGCCGCGCTCAAAATGATTCTTACCGGTGAGGCCATCAGCGCCGCCGAGGCCTTGCGCCTGGGCCTGGTCGACGAGGTGGTAGAACCGGATCAACTGCTACCGCGCGCGGAGCAGATTGCCCAGACCATTGCCGGGGTGGCGCCGCTGGCCGTGCGCGATTCCATCCGCGCCGTAAACTCCGGCTACGACCTGCCGCTCGCCAGCGGTCTTGAGCTGGAGGCTTCGCTTTTTGGTCTGGCTTGCTCCACCAGCGACAAGGCGGAAGGTGCGCGGGCTTTTCTCGAGAAGCGCGCCCCGAACTGGAGCGGAAAATGAACCACGCTCACCAACCGGCGCGCGCACACTCCGCGGCAATCCGGTGTTTGCCTTGCTATGCTTGATTTTGTGGCTTCGCCGCAACCCCCGACTGCTTGTTTCCCGATAGCCCGGCAACGACGCTGGAAAGCCTCGGCTATCCAGTTCGCTTTGTTGTGTGCGCTTCTGCCCGGCGCTACCGGCTGCAGAAACGCGACCCCGAGTTCTGCGCCGTCCCGGGCTGCGGTGCGCCAGGAACGCCAGGCCGAACAAAGCAAGATGGACGCGGCCCGACAGGAATTGGAGCAGATTCCTCCGCCCTCCAAGAATCGCTATCTCAACGTGCGCACCAAAGAGGCTTACGCCAATCCGTTTCTGGTGGTCCATCCGCAGACCATCACCCTGACCATTCTCTATCGTGACCAGGACCCGAATGCCTTCAGCGGCGGAGGTCTGTTGCGCCCGGCGAAAGCTCGCAAGCAGGAGGTTGACGTGCGGCCAGCGGATTTACCCCAGGCCCTTGCCTCTCTCTCCCCCGACGTTTGGCCCTACGGCCGTGTGGTTGCGATCGAGGAGTCTCCCACCGCTCCCAAAACCGAGCGCGTCGCCATCCGCCGCAATGTAGAGGCCACCATCCAGATTCTCAACGACCTGGGCGTCGTGGTGGACGAATGGACGGGCTCCACTGGTGCGCTGCTACGCTAGAGCTTTTTCACTTCTGGTGTATACAGAGCGACCACTCCCGACGTGGCTTTTCCTCAAGAAAAGCCGCACTTCGCAGCGCTTGACTGTGCAGAGTAGAAGTGAAAATGCTTAGCAACCGCCCATGGCTTCCACCATCCATCCTGTAGCCCTGGCAGTTTTCTGCGGCTGCTTTCTGCTGGTTACCGGCGCCGGCTTCTGGGCCGTACACTGGCGACGATCGGACGTTGCCGGGCCGGGTCTCGCAGATCTCAATGAGTGGGGTCTGGCCGGACGCAAGTTCGGCGCCCTGGTCACCTGGTTCCTGATCGGCGGGGACCTGTACACGGCATACACCGTCATTGCCGTTCCCGCCGCGCTGTTCGGCGCCGGCGCGATTGGTTTCTTCGCCATTCCCTACTGCATCATGAGTTATCCCATCATGATGCTGGTGCTGCCGCCGCTCTGGCGCATATGTCGCAGTAACGGGTACATAACCATGGCCGACTATGTCCGCGGCCGCTACCAGAGCCGTTGGCTTTCTGTCGCCGTCGCGGTTACCGGAATTCTCGCCACCATGCCCTACATCGCGCTGCAGTTGATCGGTATGCGTGAGGTGATTGCCGCTCTCGGCGTCCGCGGGGAGTGGCCGCTGATTGCGGCTTTCGTCATTCTCGCCGCCTACACGTACTCGAGCGGCCTGCGCGCGCCGGCGCTGATCGCCATCGTGAAAGACGTGATGCTCTACGTCATGGTGCTGGCGGCGGTGCTCATCGTCCCCGCGCGGCTGGGCGGATATGGCCATGTCTTCTCGATTGCTTCTTCCACGCTTGCGTTGCACTCGCCCCCGGCTTCGATCATCCTGCGTCCCGCGCAATACATGAGCTACTCTTCGCTGGCTCTGGGGTCGGCCATGGCGCTGATGCTTTATCCCCACACCATTACCGGCACGCTCAGCGCGGCCAGCGACCGCGTGATTCGCCGCAACGCAGCCCTGATGCCCGCGTATAACCTGTTGTTGGGTTTGATCGCGCTGCTCGGCTACGTGGCGATTGCCGCCGGAATCCATACTGCGAACTCATCCAGTGCGGTCCCGTTGCTGCTGACCACCGTGTTTCCCCCCTGGTTCGCTGGTTTCTGCCTGGCCGCCATCGCCATCGGGGCGCTGGTCCCGGCGGCGATCATGTCCATTGCCACTGCCAATCTTTTCACCCGCAATCTGTATGGCGAGCTTGTTCACCGCTCCTTCTTCTCCAGTGCGATGACCGGCGGGCAGGAAGCCGCCTTTGCAAAACTCATCTCCCTGGCGATCAAACTGGGGGCGCTCGCCTTTGTTCTGCTGGTGCGCGCTCAATTCGCGATCGAGTTTCAGCTACTGGGCGGGGTCTGGATTCTGCAGGTGCTGCCGGCCGTCGTGGGCGGCCTGTTCACCCGCTTCTTTCATGGCCCTGGGCTGCTCTGGGGATGGCTCGCGGGCATGGCATGCGGCACAGCCATGGTCGCTTCTCTCGGACTAAGAACCTCGATCTACCCGCTGCACATTGCCGGACACATGTATGGTGTTTACGCCGCTCTGCCCGCGCTGGCGCTCAATCTGGCAGTCGCGTCAATTGTCTCGCTGCTGCTGAAGATTTCGGGCAGAGCACCAGCCGAGGATTTTTCCGCCGGAACCGTTGTCGAACGGTAACAAGGACGGGTACTCATCATTCGTTGGGAGTTTTTTCCATCTTCAACTCACCACAAAAACGTCATCCTGATTGAGCGGAGCGCGGCACAAATTATCGCTGTGACACAGCGCTTGATGGCGCGGAGTCGAAGGACCCCGAGGGTGCTTATCTTACCCATGCCGCTCGGAGCTTTTCAACCACCGAAGCCCGCAGCCATAGGCCGCACGGATTGGCACGGATCAAGCTGTAGCCTGCTACAAGTATGGTGCTGAAAATGTAGAGACTTCAGGCCTACCCATTCAACATGGCTAGGCATAAACCTACCCGCTGAGAAAGAGGTGATGCAGATGTTTTGTCCGGAGTGCGACATAATCTATTTTCAGGGCCTCCTAATACTTGTTCCGGCCGGCCATGACTCCGCCGTCCACGTCCCAGATGACGCCGGTTATCCACGAAGACCGGTCCGAGAGCAAGAACGTAATCACTTCTGCGACTTCCTCGGGAGTCCCCACACGACCGAGAGGATGAAAGCTGTTAAATGCCTGAAGTGAAGCGTGAACCTCGTCTTTGGGGATGAAGCCTTCATAGATCGGTGTCTCTACCACGGCCGTGGATACTGCATTCACCCGAATCTTGTTGTGGGCCAGTTCCATCGCTAAATGTTGCGTGAGGGCGTGCAGCCCCGCTTTGGCCATGGAATAGGCGGACGACGGCGTGGCTTCTATCGCTTGTTTCGCCCACATGGAACCAATATTGACGAATGCGCCTGGCCGTCCTGCCGCCACCAGCTGAGACGCAACTTTTTGCGCCACGAAAAAGAAGGCGCGATTGATGGCCTGGTACTGCTCGTAGTCCGCCTCCTCATGTTCCAGAAATGGCTTGGGAAAGAAGACCCCCGCGGCGTTCACGAGCAGGTCCACGTCCGGGTGCCGGGTCCCAAGTGTTTGCAACAAATCTCTTAACCCCGCCGGACTGGTGATATCCGCATTGATTAATTCGACCTTGCCAAGCGGGGATAGTGCCTTCCCGGCTCGTGCAGTCTTTTCTGCATTTTTTCCAACGATGACGACTGATCCTCCGCCTTCGAGAACCCGGCGCGCCGATTCAAATCCCATTCCACTTGTCCCACCGATGACGAGTAATTTTCGTCCTCGAAATTCGCTCTCCATTTTTTTGTCCTCTCTTTCGTCTTAGATATAAATGTGAAGAGCCGTCACAGTGCATGTGGCGGCCCTCCGAAGGGCAGTTTGACAGCGCGAGCCTGGCGCTCCAGTAGCGTTACATCCGTTCCGCCGCTACCACGACCGGCACTCCGTTGGTCAACGAGTCAAACACCGGGGAGTGTCTCGGCCCCAACTGGCCAATCTCCTGCAACTGCTCGTCCGGCACGTCGGCTTTGATCTTGAAATTCACGCGAATTCCCTGGAAACCGTTGCGAACGTTCTGGTCGAGTTCGAGAAAACCGCGCAGATCGATATCGCCTTCCAGCGAAGATTCGACTTCTTCGATTTGAATCCCGCGTGCCGCTGCGTGATAGACCATGGACGTGGTCAAGCAAGCCGCCAAGGCGTGGAGCAGATGTTCGACGGGGTTGGCCGCTGTGTCCTTGCCGAGCAGAACCGGAGGCTCATCCGCCTCCAGCACCAGCGGCTTTGGTCGCGATATCTCCTGGCCGGCGCCGTACAACGTGTCCACGGTCGAGCTATTTTGGGCGGCGTCCGCCCATTGGTTGCGAATGCGAAACTTGAATTTCGCGATCGCCGGAGTGGCCTTGATGGCATCGACGGTCGTCAAGAGGTCGTCAACGCTGACCCCGTTGACCATCTTTGGGGCCGCAATGGTGGTCGCGATAGAAGTGTTCTTCAATGGTGTTCCTCCGTTCTTCTTATGAGTTATCGATGGTGGATTTTCGCCGCCACCTCGGCTTGGTCGGCCCGGCGATGAAGGTCACCGGATCTCATTCAACTATGCGGTAAAGCGGGGTGGGCCGCTTGTCCGGGCGTCTGGCTTTCTTGCTCGCAGCAGGGCTACCATGTCTTTACCTTGTCCCACGGTCCGCGGGGGTTTGCCGCGAGTCCGGATGAAAGCTGGGGGCCCCGCTTGGATGTCTTGTCTGAAGTGCTGAGGGTGGTCAGGCTCGACAGTGCGATGTTTTACAATGCGGAGTTTTCTTCACCGTGGAGCTTTCGCTCGCCACCTTCTCGCAACGTCGCGCCGTACCTGGCGGGAGATGGGCACGTGATCATTTATCACCTGCTCACCGAAGGCCGGGCCAGTGCCCGGCTGGAGGAAGGCGAGGGAGTTTCACTGGAGGCGGGCGACGTTGTGATCTTCCCTCACGGCGATCCCCACATCATGGAAAACGGACCGCGTACCGATACCGTGGATTACGGCAAGGAACTGGTGCGAATCCTCCACCAGGGTTTGAAGGCGGCGTACCACGGCGGCGGGGGCGAAATCACGAAGTTTGTCTGCGGTTACATGATGTGCGAGCCGCGGTTGAGCCGGGTGTTTTTGCAAGGCCTGCCGCCTCTGTTCAAAGTCAGCATTCGCAACGACCCGGGCGGGGCGTGGCTGGAGAACTCGATCCGGTTTTCAGTTTCCGAGGCGAGCGCGTCACGCGCCGGGAGCGAAGCCATACTTTCAAAGTTGTCTGAAGCGCTATTTGCGGAGACCTTGAGACGCTACATCGCACGTCTGCCTCAAGATCAGACTGGGTGGCTTGCAGGGGTGCGCGACCCAGAGGTGGGAAAGGCCCTGGCGATCATGCATCGACACCCGGCCCGTCCCTGGACGATCGCTGATCTCGCGAAAGAGGTGGGAACCTCCCGTTCTGTGGTGGCGGAGCGATTCCGCCGCTACCTCGGGCAGCCTCCTATGGCTTACCTGACGCAATGGAGACTGCAATTGGGAGCCCAGATGCTTACTTCGACCAGCCACAGCGTGGCACAGGTTGCGTCTGGAGTAGGCTACGAGTCCGAGGCCGCCTTCAATCGCGCTTTCAAGCGGGACTTCGGACTGCCACCTGCGCGTTTCCGCACTCGGTCGAAGACCCCATCCGCAAAGTCACCGACCATCCCAGAAGACCGCAACCCTGGACAAAGATCGATAGAATAGCAGCGGCCGGAAGGGAGATCAATGAGCGAAAACCACATCGGTTTAGTCGGGCTTGGCGCCATGGGGATGGGTATGGCTAAGTCCTTGCGACGGGCGGGGTACAGCGTCCATGTGTTCGACATTCGCCGCGACACCCGCTTCTTTTATGGCCCTGGGCTGCTCTGCGGATGGCTCGCGGGCATGGCATGCGGCACGGCCATGGTTGCTTCTCTCGGCCTAAGAACCTCGATCTACCCGCTGCACGTTGCCGGACATGTGTACGGTATGTACGCCGCTCTGCCCGCGTTGGCACTCAATCTGGCAGTCGCGTCAATTGTCTCGCTGCTGCTGAAGATTTCGGGCAGAGCACCGGCCGGTGATTTTTCCGCCGAACGGTAACAAGGACGGGTGCCCATCGTTGGCCAGAGAGCAGTGACATGCTGCTTCACCTGGCCGGAGTCAATGAATATAGAGGCTGCGCATCACTGGAGACGCGAGATGGAAGGCTTGTGGCAGTTCGCACCAATTGATCGGCCTCGTGGAACGTAAACAGAGTACCCGTGATTGAATCCGATAGCAAGATCAAGGTCACGTCGAGGTCCTTTCGGTACCCGTGGCAATCACAGATCTCGCTGAGTGTGTTGGTCTGCAACAGTTGACACAAGCCTATGTAAATACCTGGCGATTCGCGTTATTCGGTGCGCAGCGCCTGCATGGGGTCGGTGGCGGCGGCACGGCGGGCCGGGATCCAGGCTGCGATGAAAGTGGTGGCTGCGATAGTAGCCGAGACCCCGATGAGAATGGAGAGGTCCCAGGAGCGGACGCCGAAGAGGAGGCTCCTGAGGAAGCGTCCGGTGAGAAACGAGGCGGCGGTGCCGATGACGAGGCCGAAGAGAACGAGATAGGCAGCTTCACCGAGGATGAGCCGGTCGATGGAAGAACGTTGCGCACCGAGAGCCATGCGAACGCCGATTTCGCGGGTACGCTGCCCCACGGAATAGGCGATGACTCCATAGAGACCAATGACACCCAGCAGGAGGGCGCAGGTGGCGAAGCCTCCCACAAGCCATGCGGCGGAGCTGTGAAGATAGGAGGCCGAGCCGTCGTGAATGTGCTCGGTCATGGTGAACTCATTGCGGACACCGATTTCGGGGTCGAGTCTGTGGATTGCGGAAACAAGTGCTGGGAGGGTGCCGGCGGGGTTCTGCTTGGTGCGAGCGACAAGAAAGGAGTAGTTACCTGGATTCTGGTTAACGGGAAAATAGACGGCGGGGCGAAGAGGCTCGTTGAGCCCACCTTCGCGGATGTCGTCGACAACTCCGATGACCTGATGGAGCGAGCTGAGAGAAAGAACCTGATCTCCGATATTCTGTCCAATTGGGTCTTGGCCGTGAAAGAACTGCTGTGCCATAGTCCGGTTGATGATGACAACTGGGGGATGCGAGGTGTCGTCGGTTTCGGTAAAGAAGCGCCCGCTGAGAAGCCGGGTCTGGAGGGTGGCAAAGTAGTCGGCGCTTACGTTACTGGTCACAGCTAGCTGCTGTGTTCCATTCCACGGGTGGCCAAGTAGACGGTACGCGGTAGCGTCGCAGTTGCAAGTGACGGGAAGGTGGGAACTGACGATTCCCGCAGATTCAACGCCGGGGACGGCGGAGACCGCTTCCATGAGGCTGTGAGAGAGCGCGAGCTGCCGGGCAGCGTTGTCATAACCGGTGTTGGCGTCGATTTCAAGCGTGGCGAGATGGGCAGGATTAAAATTAAGTTCGACGTGGAGAATGCGGTAGAAGCTTTTGCCAAGGAGTCCGGCGGCGGCGAGGAGGACGATGGCAAGGGCCAACTCGACGACAACGAGATTGGAGCCGAAGCGTCTCCACGCGCTGGAGGAACTGCGGGCTCCATTGGCAAGGTCGGCGGGCAGATCCGTGATGGAGAGGCGCGACGCAGGCGCGGCCGTGCAGACGGCCAACGCGACAAGCGAGACAGCGGCAACAAAGAAAAGCACTCGGTGGTCAAAGCCGACGGTCTGGAAGAACGGCATACCGCGAAGGACGCGTTCTGGGATAAGAGCAGCGAGGAAACGGGCGGTTCCCCACGCGACAACAAGGCCGAAGGAGACAGAGAGCGCAACGAAAAGAGCCGCCTCGATGACCAACTGACGGGTAAGACGCGCAAGGGATGCACCCAGCGCACCACGGACGGCCATCTCGCGGCGGCGGCTTTCCGCACGGACGAGGAGCAGACTGGCGACATTGACGCAGGCAATGAGCAAAAGAAGGACTGAGCCTGTGAGCAGGATAAGCAGGATGGGGCGAATGTCGCCGGTGACCGAGTCGCTGAAAGGCATGACGAGCGCGCCCTGTCCGTGATTGGACTGAGGATACTGCTTTTGAAGCTGGGCGCCGATTGCGCTCGTATTGGCGAGTGCGGCAGAGACGGAGATGCCGTCTTTGAGCCGGGCGAGGCCGTAAAACGGTCGGCAGGAGCGGTCCCTTTCGCAGTAACCGAGGTCGTGGATCGTGACCCAGAGTTCGGCCGCACGCGGGGCGAACTGGAAATTGCGCGGAAGGACACCGATCACGGTATAAGCGTTGTTGTCGAGAGTGATGGACTCACCGACGATATCGGCTCGACCCCCGAAAAGGCGCTGCCAGGTAGCGTACGGTAGAACAACAGCGCGCGGCTCGGCAGGTGTGTCGTCGGCAGAGGAAAAGAGGCGGCCAAGGACGGCGGTGACGCCAAGGGTATGGAAAAATCCACCGGAGACACGGCCTACGCGCAGAGATTCAACACCGGCAGAACTTCGCCAGAGGTAGGCGTCGTCCTCCCAGATTTCGAACGAACGGAAGACGGAGTTGCCGCGCTTCCAGTCTTGATAGTCCGGATAAGAGAAGCTGCACTCAGGGCAGGAGGTGGTGCTCTCAAATACTGCAACGAGACGGGATGGGTCCTGGTACGGTAGCGGTTTGAGCAGGGCGGCGTTGACAAAGATGAAGATGCTGAGGCTGGCAGCGATACCGAGCGCCAGGACGAGAATCGCGGTGACGGCGAAACCTGGAGCCTTGCGGAGCTGCCGAAGAGCGAAGTAGACATCGGCAAGGCTCGATTCGAGCGCAGGCCACCGCCAGGCTTCGCGGCTGCGCTCTTCGATGGGCGTCACATTGCCAAACTCACGGCGCGCAGTCCTGGCCGCTTCTTCCCGAGTCATACCGCGATCGATCAGATCGGCGATCTTTTCGTCGAGGTGTTCGCGGATAGAATCGGAAAGTTCAGTACAGCGGCGACGAGGGGTAAGCACCTGCCTGAGCCAGTTCATAGGATTTTCTCTACTCGGTGCGCAGTGCCTGCATAGGATCGACCGAGGCGGCGCGGATCGATGGGATGTACGCTGCCAAGAGGCCAGCCATCGCAACTGAAGTGCACACCAACAGGAGCACTAGTGGATCGCGGGGCTGCACGCCATATAATACTGTGTCGAGTACTGACCCAGATACAAGCGAGACTACAACGCCAATTGCAATTCCAGTTGACAATAGAATCGCGGCCTCGCGCAGCACCATCCACATCACAGCGCTTCGCTGAGCCCCAAGAGCCAATCGCACGCCGATTTCGCGTCTCCGCCGCGATACCGAGTACGCCATCACTCCGTAGAGCCCAGCCACCGTCAGGATTAGCGCCAGCCCGGCAAAGGTGCTGAGGAGGATCATGGCGAACCGCGGCTGAGCAAGTTGCAGCGAAAGCAACTCCGTCATCGTTCGCACGCCGGTCACTGGAATATCTCGGTCCATTGAAGAGACAAGCCGCCGTACTTCTGGCTGAAGGCTCACCGGGTCCAGCGACGTTCGCAACACCGAGCGAAGACAGCACCAGGTCGGCATCTGACTTACTGGCAGATACATCGCTGGAGGCATCTCACGTTGTGTGGCAAAATGCCGGACGTTGCCCACTACGCCGACAATTTCCCGCCACGGCGGACCTCCTGGCGTTCCGTTGCCTGCGCCCGGCTTCAGCTTTTTGCCCAACGCGTCCTCGCTCGGAAAATACAGCTCGGCGAATGCTTGGTTTACGATCATCACCTGCGGCGCCTTCATATCGTCCGCATCATTAAAATCGCGGCCCTTGAGCAGGGGGACCTGCAACGTCCGGAAATAGTCGGTCGATACGATTGTGAGGTCTGCGTTCGGCTGTTGCCCTTCCTGAACGGGGTGCTGCGGATTCTCGAAGCTGATCATTGCCAGATTGTTCGTCATGGGCAAGTTGTGCGCTCCGCCCGCAGACTGCACTCCGGGCACAGCGCGCAGTTTTTCAAAATATTGCCGATAGAACTGCGGGAGCTTGTCCTTGTAGGCGGAATCAGGAACCTCAAAAGTGAACGTCAGCAAGTGATCGGGATGGAATCCCTCATTCGCGTTCACGAGCTTCGCAAAGCTGGTAATCAGCAATCCCGCTCCTGCAGTCAGCACAATCCCGAAGGCCACCTGTCCTACAATTACCGTCGATCGTAGCCAGTCGTAACCAGAAACATCGGCGCGCCCACCCTCTTTCAGCGTTGAAACAAGGTCGGTCTTGGATGCGCTAAGAGCAGGAAGAAGTCCGAAAACTGCTCCTGATAGCAATGACCCTGCGAGCGCAAACCCCAACACAGGCAGGTTTACTCCAGCATCCGCTGCGCGAGGGACGCTGTCGCCGATGAGCCGGAGCACGGCCGGCGTGCAGACGGAAGCCAGAAGGCATCCGGCGGTGCCGCCCGCCAGCCCCAACAGCAGGCTCTCGATCAGGAGTTGCCGTACAATCCTGGCCCGATTCGCGCCAAGGGCGGAACGCAATGCGATCTCGCGCTGCCGGTCGCGCACCCTCGCAAGCAACAGGTTGGCGATATTGCCACAGGCGATGAGAAGCACCAAAACCACCGCCCCCAACACCACCAGCAATAGCGTGCTTGTGTCGCCCAGCAGCGACGTGATTTCGTTTTGCACCTGTGCGGAGTCGTGACGCGTGTTCGTTTCGGGATACAGCTTCGCAAGTCCGGCGGCAAAGGCCTTCATTTCCTGATCGGCCTGCGGAATCGTAACTCCGGGTTTCAGCCTTCCAATCACTGTCAGAAAATGCTCGCTCCGGTTGGCAGTAGTTGGGCGAACGTCAGTTGGATCATCGTCATCTGCAAGCGTTGTCCAGAAGCTGTTCGCTGGTTCGGTGATGGGAAAGCGAAATGCTGGCGGCATCACTCCGATAATGGTGAAAGACTTCCCGCCCAGGCGCAGAGTGTGACCGAGCGGCGATTCATTCCCTGCAAACTGCGATTTCCACAAAGAATGACTGATCAATATCACGTGGGAACCAAGCTTTTCGTCTTCGGGCAAAAAACCGCGACCGAGCTCCGGAGAAACGCCGAGAGTGGACACCATCTCCCAGGAGACGACTTCGCCATCAAGGCGCGAAGGACGATCTACGCCGGTCAGAGTATACGAAGTGTCGTGATAAGAGAGCAAGTGCTCAAAACTATGAATGTGAGTTCGCCAGTCAAAAAAATCCGGATAAGAAACGTTGCTGGATTCGTAGTGCTGCTCCTGGCTAGTTTTCACTTCCACGAGTCGTTGCGGCTTGGCGTAGGGCAGCGGGCGCAGCATTACCGCATCGACGATGCTGAACACGGTCGTGTTTGCTCCGATGCCCAGCGCCAGGATGATAACCACGACGGCGCTGAAGCCGGGAGCCGTTTGCAATTGCCGAACCGCATACTTCAAGTCGGCCAGAATTGATTCGGTTCCTGACCATTGCCAAACTTCGCGGCTGCGTTCTTCAATCAGCACTACATTGCCAAACTCGAGGCGTGCAGACCGTTCCGCTTGTTCCCGCGTCATGCCGCGATCCTTCAGATCGGCGATCTTTTCGTCCAGGTGCTCGCGTATCGACTCTGAGAGTTCGTCATAATAACGGCGGCGAGTAAATAGCTGTTTAAGCCAGCGCACACTTACCTCCTACGATTGAGCGACTGCAAGAACGCGTGTGATTCCCGCAAACATCTTCTCGAAGCTCGAGCGTTCCTCTTCCAGATGTTTCCGGCCCGTCTCGGTCAGCCTGAAAATCCGCACCGGGCGATTTCGGGCCGAGAGTCCCATTTCAGACTTCAGCCAGCCAGTCTTCAACATGCGCTGTAAGGCCGGGTACAAGGAACCTTCCTCAACCTGGAGAAGATCCTCTGATACAGCCTTGATGTACTGTGCGAGCGCATATCCGTGCATCGGCTTCCGGTTCAGGGTTTGCAAGATCATCAATTCCAGAGCGCCAGGAAAGAGGTCTCGGTATTCGGATTTCTTGATCATTATCCTATGGTACATCCAATATACTATTTCTAATTTAGTATTTTCGGTATATGAATGCGCGCAGCCGCTAGAAAGAGCCACCTGAACCTGATGTGCCAAACGAAACAGACCTCCGAACTACATTTAGTGTGTGACCGTGTAGCGGGTGATGCGGATAGTGAAACCGTCAACAAAGCATTCATAGCGTGTGGTTACTTTGGGGGAGGATTACAGTAGTGGTTTCGCGTGATCCTGGATGATGGAAAACGTTGTCATCGGAGTCCAAACGACTCTGAAGGTAGCTGAGATCATGATCCCCGCGGCCAATTTGGAGCCAGGAGGAGAAATCAATGAGTACAAACCACATCGGTTTAGTCGGGCTTGGCGCCATGGGGATGGGTATGGCTAAGTCCTTGCGACGGGCGGGGTACAGCGTCCATGTGTTCGACATTCGACGCGATGTTGCGGATGCCTTTGCCGCGGAGGGCGGCGTGGCCTGCAATAGCCCCGCGGAGATGGCCGCGGCCTGCGAGGTCCTGATCAGCGTGGTGGTCAACGCGGCGCAGACGGAGGCGGTTTTGTTTGGAGAAGGTGGTGCAGCCGCAGCCATGAAGGCCGGCAGCGTCTTCGTGATGTGCTCCACCGTAGATCCCAGCTGGTCGATCGCGCTCGAGCAACGTCTCGCGGAGAATGGCATCTTATATCTCGACGCGCCTATCTCCGGCGGGGCTGCCAAGGCTGCCAAGGGTGAGATCACCATGATGACGTCAGGCCACGCGGATGCGTATGCCAAGGCGGGCAGCGCATTGGACGCCATGGCAGGGAAGGTCTATCGCCTTGGCCCGGCGGCCGGAGATGGCAGCAAGGTAAAGATGATCAACCAGCTTCTGGCAGGGGTTCACATCGCGGCCGCCGCGGAGGCGATGGCTCTGGGCCTGCGCCAGCGACTAGACCCCGCGGCTCTCTACGATGTGATTACCCATAGCGCAGGCAACAGCTGGATGTTCGAGAACCGGATGGCTCATGTGCTGGCCGCCGATTACACCCCGCTCTCCGCGGTGGACATCTTCGTCAAGGACCTCGGCCTGGTGCTCGACACGGCGCGCGCCAGCAAGTTTCCCTTGCCCCTGGCCAGCACCGCCCACCAGATGTTTTTGCAGGCCTCATGTTGCGGCTTTGGCCGGGAGGACGATTCGGCCGTTATCAAGATATTCCCGGGGATCGAGTTGCCGGGGACTCCCTGAGGTAAATTCGTCACTGTCGACGTTGCAATAGAGTCAACTATGGCCGCGGCCGGTCGGCAAATTGCAGGCTGCCAACCAACCGCAAAACTGTGTCAGCGCATCCCATCAATATAGGAAGGCATCAGCCACGCGCTGAGAAAGAGGTGCTGCAGATGTTTTGTCCGGAGTGCGACACGATCATGGATGAGGTTGGCACAATACCAGAATCGGAACCGGCAGAGGACGGGGCCACGGATTTTTTCGAATGTCCAGAATGCCACTGCGTTGATAAGCGGTACAGGACCGGGAATATGAAAACGTTTCGATTGCCGGACGTCGCTTGACCCCGAGCCCGAGAACATCTCGACCTTCAGATTGGCTTCGCAGAAAGCCATGCCGCAACCACCAAACACACTGTAATCAGGAGCGAGAAAACGATAGGTCCGAGGAACAAGTATTTCAAGCTCAAGATCGTCATGGCGACAAAGCAAAGAGCAAGCGCCCACGCAGTGGGGCGCATGCGCGCCAAAGTCTCTGCCGAAAGACCGCCGAGCTGCCACGCTAATACCGCCGCGAATAGAAGAAAGACGGACACAAAGAGTCCGGCCCCAACAAAGAGATCCCAATAAGTCCGGCTAAACCCTTGCACTTCGAAGTGAACTGACCGCATTGAGCTAAGCAGTGTATCTACTCCCCATGTGGGGTCGGACTGGCGAAAACCAAATGTGTGTCCGATGTCAAAAAGCAGAATGAGGCCAGCGGCCATTCGATAAAATACAGACGCTTTCATGTCTTGCCTCCAGAGCTCAGTGGGCCCGACCATGTTGGTTTCTTCAAGGCTTTGTCCCGGGCACGCGATCGGCGTAGCGGTCCCAGTGTTGGGCTAGCTCCTTCACCACCCGGCTGCCGACCAGATAGGCCGATTCCAGCGCCTCCTTATAAGCAGACAGCTCGTCGTGGGCCTCGCTGGCGAGGAGCTGCACGGCGTCTTTACCCTGGGGAGGCAGCTCGTAGTCACTAGCCGTCCGCAAATCCATGACCCGGTTAAAATCGACACGTTTCGCATGGCCGAGCAAGGTGAGCGCCTGGAGATAGCCCGTATCCTCCTCAGCCGAGGTCACAGCAATGCCTTTGCCCCCGGTCCAGTAATCGACCCATTTCTCGCTCCATGCCGCCATCCTGGCTCCGAGCCAGAACCGGTCGGCGGTGATGGTATCGCCCTTGAGCACGAAGGGCGGCCTCTGGGCGTTGGGATAGGCGGGATAGCCAGCGCGCACAGCTTTCAAGGTCACGTCATCCGGAAGCTGCATGTCCGCAGTCAGGTGGTAAGCCCATCCAGTCAGCCCTTCATTCAGATGAAACAGCTGGTCGGCCCAGTCGGAATGAACCGCGGGTACAGGCTGTTGGTAGGGCCTCGCCCGGTCGTAGGGCACAATCCCAGTCGGCCAGTCCGGCGGGATCTCACGCGCGTCGATCTCATACCCGAGATCGCCATCGACGGCATAACTCGCCCAGGCGGCGGAGCCGACCGATCCTCTTGCCGGGTCGATGCCGGCGATACCCGCCAGGATCCAATAGGCCCGTGTGAGATCGAAGCGCGGATCCATGCCCAGCGCCATGATCGAGGAGGCGGCGTGCGACTTGCCCACGCCGGTGACGATGCCGAGGACGTGTTCCGCCTGGTTGTAGCGCAGCGGGTGATAGCCCTGCGGGAAAGGCAGCGTCGCAGTCAGCGGATAGCGTTCGACCCAGTTCTGGAACTCGCCCGGCGCATCGCCGGTATCCTGGCCATTCTCGAAGGTAGTAACGACGACGACCCGGATCGGGATCGGCGCCGGCTGGAAAGCTTCGGCGTACGGCATTGCCACCACCGCGCCAGTGAGGATCAGCAATCCGACCGCGCTGAGGCGGCCAAGCGGATTCTTCATGCCATTCTCCGATGATCGGTCCAATCAATCTGCGGTCCGATGGGACTAAGGCGCATTGCAGTCTCCGGCGAAGAGTGCAAACATTATAGCCGTCAGAAAACTCAGATTGTCCGGGGTAGGACTTAGTCATCAGTAAGTTGCGGCATCTTTACATCCGCTCCGCATTGCCTGGTTGACAACACAGCCGCGAAGGATCCATTCTCGCGATGTTTTACCTTTCCAGGTTGACGCCTTACATCGACAACCCGGAAGCTCAACTACTTATCGCCGGCAATCCCGCTCAGAGAACGAGGAAAGAAATGAAAGTTAGATATGCATTGCTTCCAATGATTACAATCTGCACCGCCGCAATCGCCCTGGGGCAGGGCAAGTTTGACGGTACATGGCAGCTCAACCAGGGAAAAAGCCAGTTAGCGGGCGACACCATGCAGTATTCCGACGTTGGGAACGGAGAAGTAAAGTTCACCAATTCCGTCCAGACTTACGTGATCAAGACCGATGGCAGCCCGATCCAGACGCCTCTCGGCGGCGAGCGTACCTTCAAGAAGGTCGATGATCAAACCTATGAGAATTCGTTAAAACGAAACGGCGTTGTGTTGTTCACGGCCGTCTGGAAGCTCTCGGCCGACGGGAAGACAATCACGATCAACTCGCACGGGACCCGGCCTAACGGAGACACCTTCGAAAATCATGTGGTATACGTGCGCACAGCTGGAGCGGGCAAGGGAATAGCTGGAAGTTGGAAAAGTACCGAGGTGAAACTCAGCTCACCAACCGCAATCACCATAGCTTCTGAAGGCAAAGATGACGTAACTTTCCGAATCTCAGCTGTCAAGGGCGCCTGCGCCGCAAAATGGGACGGCAAAGACTACGCGTTGGCGGGGCCAACGGTAATTAAGGGCTACACCATGGCTTTCGTTCGCACTAGCCCGAATAGCTTCAAAGTTGTTAGAAAAGTAACCGGGAAGGCAGTCGACATCGAGAATTACACGTTATCGGCAGATGGACACGTCCTTACCGGTCACGGCACCGATGGCGAGGGCAAGGAGCCTTACACGGAGATTTACGACAAACAATCGTGATCATTGGGCAGCGGGCCGGAAGCGGGGAGAAAGAAACCGTTTCCGCCCCGCCCACCAGGTAGGCCGAGTCCAGGACTGCCTGCTTTTCGCTTGACGGCCCTGCATATAGCGATTTACTCTCCCTGCCTCCGCAGCCCTGCAGATCGGCCGTCTGTTTAGAAGCCGGAAGGTGTGTCACGTATGAGTTCGCGAAAAAGAAACCCAGTCAGTCGTCGCGAGTTCCTTAAGAATGCTGCGACCGGTGCCGCTCTACTTGCCACCACTCCCGCCGCATCTCCCAGCTCGATTGCTCCGGAATCCCGCGTCGCCGCCGCAATTCCGATCTCCCCAGAAACCGAACATCGCGCGCCGCCTACGGTCGAAATTCTCACCGCGCAGCGAACCGGCTCCGATTTCATGGTCGACGTAATCAAAACTCTCGACCTCGACTACGTTTGTGCCAATCCTGGTTCCAGCTTTCGCGGTCTACACGAATCGATTATCAACTATGGCGGTAATCATAGCCCGGAGTTCATTACCTGCTGCCACGAAGAGTCCTCCGTCGCCATGGCCCACGGCTACGCCAAGATCGAGGGTAAACCATTGCTGGTGATGGCTCATGGCACGGTTGGTCTGCAGCACGCCGCGATGGCCGTTTACAACGCCTATTGCGACCGGGTTTCGATTGTGATCATGGGCGGCAATATCATCGACGCAACCAGGCGTATCTCCCAGGTCGAATGGGCGCATAGCGTCCAGGATGCCGCGGCTCCGCTTCGCGACTACGTCAAGTGGGACGATCTTCCCATTTCTTTGCCGCACTTCGCCGAGTCTGCAGTACGCGCCTACAAGATTGCCATGACGCCGCCAACCATGCCCGTTCTGCTCATCGTGGACGGTGAGCTCCAGGAAAATCCCACGCCCACGGACGCTGCATGGCAAATTCCAAGACTGACACCAACGGGGCCGCCGCAGGGCGATTCCGGCTCCGTCGCGGAAGCCGCGCGCCTGCTGGTTGCCGCGGAAAGCCCAGTCCTGATAGCCGGGCGCGCGGCGCGAACCCCCGCTGGTATGACTTACCTCATGGACCTGGCAGAGACTCTGCAAATTCCGGTGGTGGACCAAATGGACCGCATGAACTTCCCCACCCGCCATCCGCTCAACCAAACCGAGCGCAGCCGGGAGCTCATCGCCGCCGCCGACGTCATCCTTGCCCTGGAAGTCAACGACTTCTGGGGAGCGGTGCATTCTTTTCGCGATCAGATGGAGCGCACCTCTCGCCCGGCCGCGCGTGCCGACGCCAAAACGATCAGCATCAGTGCAGCCAATCTCTTCATCAAGAGTAATTATCAGAATTTTCAGCGCTATGCCGAGATCGATGTCGATATCGCCGCCGACGCAGAAGCCACGCTGCCGTCGCTCACCGAAGCAGTTAAGAGCCGGCTCAACGCAAGCCGCAAGAGCGCCCTGGCGGACCGCAGGGTGCGACTCGCCACTGCCCACAACGAGGCTCTGCAACGCGCGCGCGACGCCGCAACTTACGCCTGGGACGCCTGCCCCATCAGTACCGCGCGCCTGGCGGCTGAATTGTGGGCCCAGATCAAAAACGAAGATTGGTCTCTGGTCTCGAACGTCACCTTTATGAGCCGCTGGCCGGTACGGCTCTGGGCTTTTGAGAACTACTACCACTTCATCGGCGGCGCGGGTGGGTACGGCATCGGCTATGGCGCGCCCGCCGCAGTCGGCGCCGCACTCGCCAATCGAAAGCACGGCCGCCTCAGTGTCAATATCCAATGCGACGGCGACCTTATGTACGCGCCCGGCGTTCTTTGGACTGCAGCGCACCACCGCATTCCGCTCCTTACTATCATGCACAACAATCGCGGTTACCATCAGGAGCTGATGCAGGTGCAAATCATGGCGAATCGCCACAGCCGCGGTATTGATCGCGCCACCATCGGCACCACCATTACCGATCCCCCGATCGACTATGCCAAGCTCGCCCAGAGCATGGGAGTGTACGGCGATGGCCCAATTTCTGATCCAAAGGATCTAGGTCCTGCACTCGCGCGTGCGATTCAAGTGGTCAAGCGGGGTGAACCTGCGTTGGTCGATGTCCTCACTCAACCACGCTAACGAGATCATCATGAAACAGTTCGCTCTTCGCGCCCGGAAAGCATCGTGCATCGCCCTCTGCGCTGCCGGATTGATCCTGTCGCCTTTTGTCCCGGCAAAGGCGCGGTCCGCAGGGGACGCGGAAAACGGCAGAAAGATTTTCGATAACCTTAGTTGTTCCCGATGTCACGGAGCCGATGGGGAAGGTATGACGCCGGGCGAGAAGGAGTCCGGTCCTCCGAAAATTGCCCGCACGCCTCTCTCAGTTCAGCAGTTCATTGTATTGGTACGCGCTCCGAAGGGTGCAATGCCGTCATTCGGGGCCAGGCAAGTCTCCGACGCCGAACTACTGGACGTCTACGCCTTTCTCCAATCCCCGGCCGCACAGCCGAAACTGGAGCTGCCTGCTTCGGCGAGCTCTGAGAACGGCCAACGCTTTTACAAGTCCTTCGGTTGTTACGAATGCCACGGGCTTGTGGGCCAGGGTTCCACGCAAACTGGAGGTTCTCGTCTTGGACCTCCGCAAATCCCTTTCTCGGGCTTCGTCGCCTACGCCCGGCACCCCAATGGCCAGATGCCCCCCTACAGTTCCAAAGTTGTTTCTGACGCGCAGTTCGCGGATATCTATGCTTTTCTGCAATCGATTCCGCGGCCCGCGCCCTCAAGCAGCATTCCACTGCTTAATCAATAGTGTGTGGCGACCCTCCACGGCGAGTTCCTGGCCTCAGACAGCTAGTTTGAGTGAAAAAGGTTGTGGTCAATAGTCCAGAAAAGGCCTGCGGGGCAAAATCCCACGCAGGTGCATGGGTTCGTTCACAAGTCTTTACAATTTGTTGCCTATTTGTGACAAAGTGCCCAGGTTTCAGCCTTATTCTCGGGATTAGGAGGCAGCTCCCCAGCACGGACATGGTAAAGCTTCCATTTCGACCCTGGCGCAAACGGCCGCCGATCTTCGTTTTCATGCTGGCGGTGATGCTGCCGGCGGCTGCGTTGGTGGTCGCCAGTATCTTCTATCCTCAGGCACGTTCAGCGCTCCAAAATGATGGATGCGGAAATACAGAGGGACTATCAGCAGACCTTGGCCATCGCCGAAAAGAGAATTGTCGACCGCGCCTTTGAAATCGCAGAGAACGCCCAGGCAACATTTCCCGAGGAGAGCGACGACGATGCACTCGACGGTTTCCTGAGAGCTCACCCCGACATCTCACACGCATTCATCTGGACTGGAAAGGGCGAAATGACGTTTCGATCTCAGCCTGATCGGATGAGCGATCCTGCTTTTCAGGCAGAAAGCAAAAAGATGGCCACTGAGCTTGAGACTTGGTTTGACATGGCGTCCAGGAACACATCGCAAAGGTGAGAAGTGTTGAAGCGGAGGAAGGACGGCGCGTCTACATTCATCCGGAATACGTGCGGGTGACAAACAGGCGTACGAATCTTTCGTGTACTTTATACCCCGCGGCTCGAGCCCAGACCATCCTGCGCTGGCCGGGTTCGCTTACGACGAAAATTATCTGAAGAACAAGTTTTTCCCGGATGTGCTGCACCAGGTTTTGCCGGAGGGCAACCAGAACGACCCCTCACATCCTCAACTGGCGATGACGATTCGAAAGACGATGGAACAGACTCCTTTGGCTGCTTCGCTTTGCTGGAATGGAGGGACGCCGGAAGTGGAGCGCGCCTTCGACAGTGTTTTCCCCGGGCTGGTCCTGGGTATCCGGCCCGAAGGGACCACCATTGCGGACCTCAGTCGCCACATCCTACGTCTGGCCTTCACGGTCCTGGGGGCGCTTTCTCTGTTGATCGGTGCAGGGATGATCTTCGCGTATCGAAATGTCTCGAGCGAATTGGCGCTGGCCAAATTGAAATCTGATTTTGTCTCTAACGTTTCGCACGAGCTAAGAACACCCCTGGCGCTCATCCGCCTGTATGCAGAAACTCTGGAGCTGGGGCGCATCTCCACCACGGGCAAGCAACAGCAGTACTACGAGATCATCCGCAAAGAGAGCGAGCGTTTGACTTCGCTGATTAACAACATTCTTGACTTCAGCCGCATCGAGGCGGGCAAGAAGGAGTACAGCTTCCGTGAAACCGACGTAGCCGACCTGGTGCGGAGCACACTCGAATCCTATCGTTTTGAGATTGAGCAGAACGGGTTTCAGTTCGAACAGAAGATCGATAACAATCTGCCGCCGCTTAAAGTGGATCGTGAGGCAATCGCCCGATCGTTACTTAACCTGGTAAACAATGCGGTGAAGTATTCGACGAGCAGGAAATACCTCGGAGTCCATCTTTATCGGCGTGACGAAAACGTCAATCTCGAGGTCGTAGACCACGGAATCGGTATTCCCGCAAAGGAGCAGCTCAAGATTTTCGAGAAGTTTTATCGTGTCGGCGATCCGCTGGTACATAACACCAAAGGCAGCGGATTGGGACTCTCCCTGGTGCGCCACATTGTGCAAGCGCACGGCGGACAAGTCGCGGTTGAGAGTGCGCCCGGACAAGGCAGTAAGTTCATCATTATTTTGCCAGTACAAAATCCAGAGCTTCAGCAGGTATCAGCATGAGACAGGAAGAGAAGCCAGAACGATTTGAGGCACACAGGCGGCCGAAAATTCTGGTGGTGGAAGATGAGCCGGCCATGGTGGCTGGCCTTCGAGACAACTTCGAGTTCGAAGGATACGAGGTGATTACGGCGCGCGATGGGGTCGAGGGGCTGGAGCGCGCGCTCAACGAGTCTCCGGACCTGGTGGTCCTGGATGTGATGATGCCGCGCATGAGCGGCCTGGAAGTATGCAAGCAGTTACGCGCGAAACGTGCTTCTCTTCCGATCATCATGCTGACCGCACGCGGCCAGGAGGTGGACAAGGTCGTGGGCCTCGAGCTCGGCGCGGATGACTATGTGACCAAGCCATTCTCGATTCGCGAATTGCTGGCACGGGTCAAGTCCGTCCTCGACGTACGGCGGTCTTGCCCAAAGATAAGGAGCAGCACTCTTTTGCGGACGTGGAAGTGGACCTGCGCCGCTGCCGCGTGCTCAGATCAGGCAAAGCTCTGGATATTTCCTCCAAGGAATTCGACTTACTGAAGTACTTTATTTGTCATTCCGGCGAGACGCTGAGCCGCGACCGTCTGCTGGAAGACGTGTGGGGCTACGAAAATTATCCCACGACCCGGACCGTGGATACCCACCTGGTGCGTCTTCGCCAGAAACTGGAGCCCGATCCGGATCAACCACAGTATTTTTTAACCGTGCACGGAACCGGATACCGGTTCGTCGGATGAAGCATTTTCACTTCTGGTGTATACAGAGCAACCACTACTGAACGTGGCTTTTCCTCAAGAAAAGCCGCACCTCGCGGCGCTTGACTGTGCAGAGTAGAAGTGAAAATGCTTAGAACAACCAACCAAATCGCAATGAGGTGGACTTTGAACACCTACACCGTAGTACCGGTTGACTTCAAGTATGGGATGCTTCACTTCCTTCATGACGTCATCCACGATGTCGTCGAGCGCGGTACGGCCATCGACTGCGCCGTCAAGGATGGGATGGATTTGCTCCTGCGAGAGCGATTTGATCTCCATGCGCAACTTTTTGACGCGGTGCAGATTCAACGTAAGCTCAGCGGCCCGCGGGTGTTGCGCTGCGGCGAACTTGCAGTTTGCCAGGGAGGTCTTCGCGGCGCGTTATCTCTCCGGGGACTTTACGACTTTCTCGCAGGATGGATCCAGGGTTCTTGCAGTGCTGGGAGATATTGCCGGGTAAAGGCGTGCGAGCGGGAATGTGGTTCACCCATCTGGCGGGCCTTTTGCAGAGCTGCGGCCGCCCAGACTTTAACCCGTCGACGATCGCCTCGGAAATCAATCGCCACTTGTGCTATCTGCAGCCCGTAGCGCCGTTCGTCACAGCATTTATCGCGCAAATGGACTGCGATCGAGGGGCGCTCACCTACTGCAATGCGGGTCACTTTCCGCCCATACTGCTTCGCCAGGACGAAAAGATCCATCTGCTGGAAACCGGCGGCCCGCTGTTGGGGGCTCTCGAAGGCGCGGAGTTTCAATCAGGGGAGCTGATGCTCGAACCCGGGGATACGCTTGTCGTATACTCCGATGGCGTAGTGGAATGCCGCAATCCTGAGGGTGAAGAGTTTGGATTGGACCGTTTGATGGCAGCATTGACCACGGGCCAAACAGCAGTCGGCTCAAGGCACCCTCATGATGCTGCTTGCACGGTACAGGAGTTTGCCAACGGGTACCCGATGAGCGACGACATGAGCTTGACGCTGATCCAGCGCGACGCAGACGAACCTACCAGAAATGCTGAATGAGAATGGACAATGAGATGGGCGGGCAGCTCAGCGCCGGCTCTTCGCCGGGTCTAACTTTCAGCGGCAAAACCAGCAGTTTTATCCATCCTGAAATGCAATGAAGCAATTTGGCTGCTTTCAACTCGACACCAGGAACGAATGTCTGTGGCAAAACGGCGTGCGGATCGGCCTGACTCCGAAGCCGTTTGCCGTGTTGCGTTATCTTGTCGAAAACCCGCAGAGGCTGGTAACGCACGATGAGTTGCTGGACAAGTTGTGGCCCGAGACTTACGTGCAGCCACAGGTGTTGCGCACTTACGTGCTGGAGCTGCGCAAGCTGCTGGGAGACAGCGTCGAGAGCCCGCGATTTATCCGCACTGTTCCCGGGCGCGGCTATTGGTTCCTGGCGCAGGTCGAAGATGGCAGCGGGTACGCGGCCGACACTCGCTGGGCCGCAGCCTGGGCGCATCGTAGGACGGAGGCCGGAGTTCGAACGGCTGAACGGATTGCTGCGGCATGCCACCCAGGGCGAGCGGCAGATGATTTTCATCACCGGGGAGACCGGCATGGGAAAAACAGCGCTGATCGACCTGTTCTGCCGGCAACGATGTAGCGAAGACCAGGCGCATATCGCGCGCGGCCAGTGTGTGGAAGGGTTCGCCGGCAAGGAAGCTTATTATCCGGTGATCGAAGCCCTGGGACAGCTCTGTTCCCAGGACGAGGGCAAGAAACATGTGCAGGTGATGCAGCAGAAGGCCCCGAGCTGGTATGCGCAGCTGGCTGCGCTCCATAGCGATGGTTCGGCGACTGGCGGCCATTCCGGCGCGGGGCGAGCGGATGTTGAATGAGATATGCGATGCCATCGAAGCCATGTCTTCTGAGAAGACACTGGTTTTTGTCTTCGAGGACCTGCACTGGGCAGATCTCTCGACGCTGGATTTGATCTCGGCGCTGGCGCGGCGCCGCCAGGCTGCCAGGTTGATGCTGCTGGCGTCTTACCGGCCGGCGGAGGTGAGTGCAGGCCAGCATCCCCTGAAGCGGCTCAAGCAGGATCTGGTTACGCACAAGCTGTGCGCGGATGTGTCCTTGCGTCCGCTTGAAAGGGACGCCGTGCGGGAATACCTGATCCAGGAATTGAAACAAGAGGACGCTCCCCAAGGGGCTGCCCAGCTTCGTGCACCAGCATTCGTGAGGGCAATCCCCTGTTCATGATTGCCATGCTTGAGCACCTGATCGCGCAAGGTTTTATACGGCAGGAAGCCGGCGTCTGGCAGCTGCGGTCGGCGCTGGCAGAAATTGACATGGGGGTGCCCACGGCTCTTTCCGAGATGATCGAGATGCAGATTGACCGGCTGGACGCAGCCGACCAGCGCCTGCTCGAAGCTGCGAGCTTGATCGGCGTAATTTTCCCCGCGTGGGCGGCTGCGGCGGCGTTGGATGGCGATCTGGAGGACATCGAGGATCAGTATGAAAAGCTGACGCGGCGGCTGCATTTCCTCCACCCGGCGGGCACGACGAATTGCCGGACGGAACGCAGTCGGCCTCCTACGTGTTTGCCCATGGGTTATATCGCGAGGTGCTGCGGGCCAGGCAATCTCCCGCACGCCGCGCCAAGCGGCATTTACGCGTGGCGGAGAAGCTGGAGAGGCTGTTTGCCGGGCGGGAAATGGATGTGTCCAGCGAATTGGCCATGCACTTCGAGGCGGCGGCCGAGTGGGTGCGCGCGGCCCAGGCGCTCTGCACTGCGGCGGGGAATGCCATGCGGCGGGGCGCGCGCGATGAGGGCGTGAAGCTGACGGAACGTGCGCTGCGGCTGTTGGAGAATTTGAGCGAACCCGACCGGCAGGCGGCAGAGAGAAAGACTCGCCAGCAGATTGCGGGAGATGAAGGTGAGCCATTGGGCCTGATCACGCTTCTCGGATAGAACAGAAGTTGGACGAAAACTCGACGGCAATTTGACACGTGAGGGCAGGGTGCGGGGTTAGCGTGGTTCTCGGAGGACAACCCCATGCTAATGAGCTTCAGGAACCTGGTTCTTCTTGTCCGCCGCCCTTTGCACGACCGCAGCTTTTGCAGCCGAACAGAAAAAGGTGGAGGTGCCGTTCAGCTTTGTGGCCAAAAACCATGCTTATCAATGCGGGGTCCTATACAGTCGCAGTCGACTGGACAAAGTCTCTGGTGACGCTAAACAAGGTCGGGAAGCCAAGCCAGCCGCTGATGTGGATCATGGTGCCCGGAGAAACCGGTACTAAGCCATCCAAAGTCAGGCTGACCTTTGATGTAGCCGGATCGGACCATGTGCTGCGAACGATCCAGTATGAGACGTTCATCACGCCGAACCTGGATGCACAGCCAAAGCAGAGGGTTGAGGGCACCACGACCATTGGCGAGTAGGTTCGACCCGAACGTTCAAGGTCGATGGGCCCCTTTGGCAATTCTCGCAAAGGGGCTCTCTGCTTTTGGTCGCAGCCGGAGCATGCGCACTGAGAAAGGGAAAAGGGGGCGTCGTGTGCAGCCACATGGCGGTTGGATAACGGAGACAAGGGGGGTTCTTTTTTGGATCATCAGGCGATCACAAGCGACGAGTTGAGCCGGGTTTTATACCTGGAGAGGGAAAATGCACGCCTGCAGCGATTAGTCGCAGAACTGTTGGTCAAGAATGAGCAGTTGCGCCAGCAGTGTTTGGCGGCTTCGACAGTCGCCGATGGATGAATTGGATAGCTCATCTCAGAAGACGCGGGAACGCGGCCTAAGACCGGAAGACGCAGAGATTGAGATTTCCGCCGCCCGGTCGGACCGCGTCACCGCTGATACCAGCATCTTTGTTCCCGGCCTGAACTTCGCAGGAACTCCCCCGGCAGCTCCATTCTCAGCGAACTAAATCCGCTTCCTCAGCCGTGGAGGCCGTGGGAATGACCGCGTCCATTTTCGTGAGCCTGAACAGTTCCAGGACGCGTGGGCTCATTCCGGCGGCAATCAACCGGATGCCTTTACCCTGACAGCGGACATAATGCCTGACGATCGTACCCAGGCCGGTAGAGTCCATGTAGGGGACATCCGTCAGATCGAGTATGTTAACGGCCGGCGGCTGCTCGCTCGGCGTCGATTGGAAATCGAGCATGTTGCTCAGAGCAGCGGGCGTTAAAGAGCCGTACATGTCGCGCGCGGTGAAGGGCCCGCAGAGACGGAAGATCACCGTGCCCGGAGCTTTGCCTTCTATCTGTTCAATGGTGAAAGGAGAACCCTTCCAGATCTGAGCCTGACTCATCGGCATCAAACACCCCTATCTTGCCGCCTGGGACGCCGCTAGAGCATTTTCACTTCTGGTGCATACAGAGCAACCGCTCCCGACGTGGCTTTTCCTCAAGAAAAGCCGCACTTCGCAGCGCTTGCCTGTGCAGAGTAGAAGTGAAAATGCTCTAAACTGCCGGTGTTTTTGGAAGCTTAAAGCATTCTACAGATCCGGGCGGTGGGATTTGTTGGTGAAGCACCGAGTTGCACCTAGGCTTCTGAAACCACCGGCAATTTCGCGGCATCCCAGGCGGCCAGGCCACCGGCCAACTCGATGAGATTCGTGATCCCATAATGATGCAGGATGCTGGCGGCAATGGAAGACCGGTATCCGCCCGCACAATGCACGGCAATGCGGCGGCTGCGGGGGACTTCCGCAATACGCTCCTGCAGATGGTTAAGCGGAATGTTCATACTGCTGGCAATATGTTTGCGTCGCCCACTCACGTGGATTCCGGATATCCAGGACCAGCGGCGGATCCGCACTGGCCAACTCATCCGCGGCCATCTGCGCGCTGACGCGTTCTGTCGGCCACACCAGGTCCGGACTTTCTGCAAGCGCTTGCATGCCCCCGCGGAGATAACCTCGTACGTGATCGAATCCGATCCGGCCCAGGCGCAGGGCAGCTTCCTGTTCGCGTCCCGGCTCAGCAATGATCACGATCGGCTTGGCGCGATCGAGCACCGTTCCCGCCCAGGTTGCGTATTGGCCGCCTAACCCGATGTTGATGCTGCCGGCGAGGTGCCCCTTGGCATATTCGCACTGCGATCCCGTACGTCCAGCACCTGGGCGCCCACGTCTCCCAGCCGGATCACCTCATCGAGCTCGACGGGCTGGAGAACCTCTTCCAGATTCTTGTCCAGCGTGACTCGCTCGTGAGTATTCAGGATGGCATCGAAGGTGAAGTAGGGCGGAGCGTCGGGCTGGTCAGCCGTGACCAGACGAATGAATATTTCCTTCGACATTGGCTGCAGCGCGTAATTAAAGCGCCGCTGCTCGCCAAGCGACGAAACCGTGTCGGTCGAAAGTTTTTGCCGCAAAGGGATCCTGCGCCATGCGCCGGGTACACCAGGGTCTCGTCGGGGAGCGTCAACAATTTGTCGTGCAGTGAGTCGTAAAGGTGCGCGCCCAGATCCTGGGCGGTCCACCCCAGGGAAGCCCGCAGGTCGGGGCGGCCTACGTCCCCAATGAACATCGTATCGCCGGTCAGCACAGCTTGGGGATTGGCCTGGTCCTTGTCCAGATCAAACACCAGGATGGAAATGGACTCGATGGTGTGGCCCGGGGTTTCGAGGACCTGCAGCCGCAATCCTGGGAAGTTGAGCGTATCTCCGTCGTGCATCGGCACAAAGGAGTATTCCGCTTTTGCGCGGGAGCCGAGATGGATGGTTGCGCCGCACCGGTCGCGCAGTTCCAGGTGTCCGGCAACGAAGTCCGCATGGAAGTGGGTCAGAAAGACGTGGCGGATCTTCAGGCCAAACTTCTCCGCGTCGGTTAAATACTGTTGGATGTCGCGTTGGGGGTCGACAATGATCGCGGTCGCGCTCGCCTCGTCACCCAGCAGGTAGGAGGCATGGGCCAGACAGCCCAGGTAGTACTGTTTCAGGATCATAAGGTAAGCATAGGCCTCCAGGTCGCAAAAGCGAGACCTGGGCCCATTTAGCTTTTAAGGCACTTCTGTAGGCGACTACCCCAAAGTGCCATTCCCTGCCAGAAGTTCTCACGGTCAACTGGCAGTGTAGACCTTCGGTCGCTCGACCGCTTGAAGGAACTCTGGTGAAGATTCTTGCAGCCGTAATATTGCTGACGATGGTTGGGTGCTCCCGGCAATCGCAGCGGTTCGTGCCGTTTGTCGAAGACGACACCATTTTGGCACTCGATACAAAGACCGGCCAGACCTGCGTTTCGTACAAACAAGCATCACTGCAGAAGGGCGGCACTCCAATGCCTTACTGCGTTGACCTCTACAATTCAAAATAGATCCTGAATTTTCGTGTCAGCTTGCCTCCCCGGCGCTCAATAGGATGTCATGCTCCAGTTGAGAATGTTCACCGTGTTGTACTGGACTCCCGTGCTGGCGGTAAATCCAGCGAATGCCGTCATCCCGCCCACGGCGGCCGGAATGTCCACGACGTAAGTCCCCGTGAATACCGCGTATTGCGTCAGGTCAGTGATGCTTACCGTAAGGTTCACGCCGTCGTAGTTCAGGTGCGCATGAAAAGTATGGCCGCTATGCAGGTTGATGCCGCTGGGCAGGAGGTTGGTCGACGGCACTGTAGGCGAATTGCCCCCGATGTATAGGCCGGTCGAATTCGAGCCCTCTCCGGCCTCGCTGTACAGATCGAACTTTACCGCAACGCTGTGGAATATTCTCGTGCCTGGCCCATCGGGCATGCTCGGTCCGTACCCCAGGCCACCCCCTGCCGCGCCGATCGCATTCAGTCCCTCCGACTGAAGGACAAAGGTAAATCCCTCGCCGTTCCCTTTGCTCAGCTGGAAATCGAAGTCGCTGGTGAACTTATTCACCGGTACCACCGTGTCGAAATAGGCGCTATTGGCCTCGGAGGGGGTGTCTTGCGTGAGTTGCAACGCTCCGCCCGAGATCGCAACGCCGCCATTGAGGGTCAGATTGGATGCGATAGGGAATCCCGTCGGAAATGCAGGCATTCCGGCCTCGCAGCATTCCGAAGAGGTCAATTGCCAGTTGAGGATGCTCTGCACCGCGGTCTCGGTTCCCGTACCTGCGGTAAATCCAGCAAAGGCGGTGGGTCCGCCAAGAACCCCGGACAGGTCTATCGGGAACTCCTGGGAGAAAGTCGCATTCGTTGTCTGGTCCGTGATGGTGAGGGTCAATATGAAACCGCCATAGATAAGCGCCACGTGGAAGACATGACCGCTGTGCAGGTCAATGCCACTGGGCAGCAGATTGATGGACGGTACGGTCGGTGCTGCTCCGTTGAGATACAGCCCGGTAGAACTGGTTCCTTCTCCATTGTTGTTGTGGAGATCGAACTTCACCGCCACGCTGTTGGTGATTTTGGGTCCGGACTGCCCTTCCGCCGGCAGCCCATAACCGAGTCCCCCGCCCGATGTGCCGAGCGCGTCCGGACCATTCTCCTGCAGAACAAACGCGATCCCGTCCGCGTCCGGCGCCAGCGTCGCTTTTCCAGTCAACTGAAAATCGAACGTGGTCTGGAAAAAAGCTAAACCGATGGGGGTTGAGGAAAAGACGCTGCGGCTTTCATTCGGCCCCCCATCCGTAAGCTGCAGGACGTTGTCGCCGACGGTAGCGCCTGCATTCAGTGCCAATCCCAAAGAAACGTTTGTATCTCCGCTGGGATAACTGAATCCGGCGGGAAAGCTGATGGACGGTCCGGGCGGCCCTCCAATGCCCGCCAACGGAATCATCTGCGTCGCGTTGGTCGTATTCCCGCTATCGTCTTGCAGTAGAGCCGCAGCCGTGACTGGCCCTGGGTAGGTGGGGGTGAAGTTGATGCTCAGATCGCAGCTGGCGCCGGGAGCTAAGGACAGGCTTGATTTGCAATCGAGGGGCGTACCAGAGCCGGCGACCTGGTTGAATCTACGGTCTGGATCCACTGTCACTCCGCGTAAGAACAGCGACGTGTTGCCGCTGTTCTGCACCGTAAACGATTGCGGACTATCACTGCTCGCAGTACCCACAGCCGCGGTCGCGAAGGTGTATGTGGGAACCTGGACGCGGCGGAGTTCGCTGACCGCACTGTTGCCCCCGACACTGGTAAAGAACACGTTCCCGGCAGCGTCGAGCGCCAGGGCCCAAGGTTCGGCTACAGTGCGGGCCACGGTGATCAACGAGCCGCCCCCGGCGGGCGCTTCTACAATCTGGTCATGGAAAGGGTCGGTCAAAAACAGGTCACCTGCCGCATCCACTGCGACACCATAGGAAACTATGTCTTGAACTACCGTTGTCTGCGCGCCGCCTCCGGCGGCCACTCTTACCACCCGGTTGGAAAGATCGGTAATGAAAACATTTCCTGCCCCATCCACTGCTATGGCGTCAGGAGAGTTCAATCCCTTGCCAATCGGAATGGTGCAACTGGGGGTCCTGCAGCCGGCCGGCATTTCCACTACGCGCAAATACCAGGTGTCCACGACGTACACATTGCCCGCGAAATCCACCACTATGCCTCCCGGTCGATAGAATCCGCCGTCCAGCGTGATCTGGCAGCTGGTGCTCTCACAACCGGGGGGCACCTCCACCACCTGGCTCGCATCGGTGACATAGAGATTGCCTGCCCCATCCAGTGCTATCCCCTGAGGGCCGCTGAAGCCGGCGCCCACCGTTCGAAGGGGTCCGCCCCCGGCCGGTAACTCGAGCACCGCTTCCGGTATGGGTGCGGAGAAGAAGACATTCCCCGCAGCATCGATGACCACTCCAGTCGAAAAGGAAAGCGGAAGGGGGGTCGTGGCAAGCGTGGCCAGAAGTCCATTGTCGAGGGCAATCTGCGGGGCAAGACCAACTCCGTGGAGCAGCCTGGTCGCCAGCACGTTTCCGCTCTCGTCCGTAATCTCCACCACGCCGGAGCGCAGTCCGGGGAACTTCGGCGCCAGTGTCACCTTGACGGTGCACAATGACCCGGTGGTCACGTTCCCGGTACAGGTGTTCCCGGCAAGTGTGAAATCAAGATTCGGCACACCCGTGGTCAACACTTTTGGCGTGCCTAGGGTTCCCCCCGCGGTCACCTTGAAGTGGATCGCCGCGGTTGTGCTACACGGCGCCGGCGACGCCGTAAAGGACGGGCAAACGTTCGCACTGCCGAAGTTGAACGGCGTGAGATCGGAGGCCACCGTCTGTCCCTGCAACAGACTCGGTATCGAGAGATAAACTCCCACCACAACCAAACAGAGAAACTCAAACCACCTCAAATTTTTCATTGTGCCGTCCCGCTCCATATCGAACACCAAGGTATTCGGCGAGACTCAGCGCGAACTTCGCACCTGTTTGATTTTCGGACACATCATCCGGCAGTGACTCACGACGAACAGCCTGGATGCACATCCTTTCCCACATCTCGCAAAAAAAAATGCGAGATACCCCTAATTTCCTGCAAGTGGCCCTGTATACGACCGCCTGTGCGCCTTTCTGAGAAGAAACAAAATATCGAAGCGACTCAAGAGCTGTGGGTTCGGTGGTTCAGTCCCGGCATCGCCGGGACGGCTGAGAGTAGCCCAGGACGATGAGTCCTGGGTAACGTGACCTGTTGAACCAGTCCCGGCAGGGACGGCTGAATGCTTACCCCCGGCCTTCAGTCGTCCCTGCGGGACTGGTTCATCTCGGTGAGTCCACCCAGGACTGACGTCCTGGGCCTGGAGTTTCTACATTTTTTGAGTCGACGGGTAAGAAAACCTCTTTGATTTTGGGTTTTTGCTTTGTATCAGGGCACGACTTCAGTCGTGCCGTAAAGGATCTAAACAGAGTTGGGCTTTAGCCCCTGCGTCTTTTCGGGGCCAATTACCCGTGCAGTGCGGAGTACTGCCTCGGAAATGGCATTCGTGCAGGTTTTGCCATGGCAGGGGCTGAAGCCCATATTCTTAGCCCAGTAATGGCACGACTTAAAGTCGTGCCCTGATACAAAGCCAAAACACGGCATCCAAAGGAGCTTCTCTTGTGCAAAATGTCTTACCCTTCGTCACTGAAATGTAGATCGGGTAGGAGGCGGGATTACTCCCGCCGTCCTCCCACACCACGCGGACGTGCCGTTCGGCATCCGGCGGTTCATGAAACAGACTGGAAGCGTCGATGAGTGTCCAGCAACGAAACCAGCCCCATGCGGTCGAACCAGGACTTGGGGAAGGCTTGGTTCATATGCGAGGCACCGCCGTTCCACCACGGGCCTCGCCCGTTGGTGGCCGACTTCCAAGCCCGAACCTTATCTATCCCAGCCTTTATCAGATTCCGCGCGCGCCGATAGACACGCTTCCATTGCCGCCACAGCAGCGTCCGCAGCTTGTGCCGCAGCCAGCCATCGAGCTCTTCCAACACGTTCTTTACTTCAGTGAGTCGGAAGTAGGCCATCCAGCCCCGCAGGACGGGATTGAGTCCCTTGATGACTTGCTGCAGGCTCTGCCCGCGGCCTTGCCGTAGCGCGAGACGGATTTTCTCCGCCATGCGCCTGCGGCTTTCGAATGCGATCTTGAGCTTCGGCTTCCTGTGCCACGTCATGCTGTAGCCCAGGAACTTCCGCTCCCACGGTCGCGCCACTGCGCTCTTGACAGCATTGACCTTCAACTTCAGCCTTTGCTCCAGGAACGCCGTGATCGACTGCTTGACCCTCTGTCCTGCCCGATCGCTTTGGACATAGATGTTGCAGTCGTCAGCGTATCGGCAGAAGCGATGCCCGCGCCGTTCCAGTTCGCGATCCAGATCGTCCAGCAGGATGTTCGATAACAACGGGGAAAGAGGACCGCCCTGAGGCGTCCCTTCGCTCCGTGCACCCGTTATCCCGCCTTCCATCATTCCCGCTTCCAGATAGCGCCGGATCAGCTTCAACACCCCGGGGTCTTTCACCTTGCGCCCCACCCGTGCCATCAGCACATCGTGGTTCACTCGGTCGAAAAATCTCTCCAAGTCGAGATCTACGGTCCATCGCCTGCCCTCGGCAACATACCCTCGCGCGGCCTTCACCGCCTGATGGGCATTGCGTCCGGGACGAAAACCGTAGCTCGATTCCGAGAACCCGGGATCGAACAGAGGTTGCAATATCTGATGAAGTGCCTGTTGGATCAGGCGATCCAGCGCACAAGGAATGCCCAGGATGCGTACCCCGCCTTGCGGCTTCGGTATCTCCACCTGGCGCACAGCTGTAGGCATGTATTCGCCCGCCAACAGAGCCTGTTTTATCTTCGGCCAGTGCGCCTGCAGCCAGGGCTTCAACTCCAGAACCGTGAGCCCATCGACTCCCGGCGCTCCTTTGTTTTCCACCACCCGCTGATAGGCGCGCATCATGTTGCTGCGTTCCAGCGCAGCTTCCAAAAGTCCCTGCGCTGCTTCCGGTTTCGTTTCTCCACCAGTCGCCGTACGAGTCTCCGCACCATCCACGGCCCTCGACAGGTTCCGCCCGTCTCCCTCCGCGATGGCCTTACTTCCGTAAGCTTCTGCTTCGCTGACTCGCATCGAGATCTGCTGTCCTACTCCCGTGTTTCACGTTTGGCCCTTCACCCCGCTCGCGCGGAGCCACTATGGCCGCTGCTGACTTCTGGTGATTCTTCCCTTCACCTCGCGATGACGGTAGCCCTAAGGCAAACCACCAGATCTCCCCGGGTATTACGCACTCACCTTCACGCTTATCTCTGTCGGATCTACGCCGCGATGTCCGTGCAAGTACTGGGCTTTGCATGGATTTGCCTGCTCACCCCATCGCGTCGCCTCTATCCGCTGGCTGTTCGTCAGAGCAGCGCTTTGCCTGCGGCTTCCTCCGGATTCCACCTCACGGTGGACACCCTTGCCGTTCAGCTAACACTTCCCCTTGCCGGGTGTGTAGAGGACTTTCACCTCCAAGTGAATGCGCCCTGCCGGGCGCACAAACTCCAGACCCAGGACTGACGTCCTGGGCTAAGTTCATGCCGTCCCTGGCGGGACTGCAGAATGCGCCGTTTCATCCCCCACGGGTCGGCAAAGCCGGTGGTCAACTTTAAGGAAAGGCGCATGAAGTTCGCGGAACTCAGTAAGCACCACAGGAAATCGGGGATATGGAGCACCCAAAATCTCTTCATTCTCGGGGGCTCGGTGAGGCTTCCAGCTACTCCAACCGCTGAACAGCGCGACGAGCCTCTTTGATTTGGGGTAAACCGGCGCCGGAATGTTCGAAGTGACTTAGAAACGCGCGGTAGGATTTCACCGCGTCCGCTTTCTTTCCTTCCTGCTCCAGGGCCTTCCCAAGATAAAAGTCGGCCAGTGCGACCTGGAGGAAATCTATATCGTCAGAAATGAGACATCCGGCACAGACAAATCGGAGGCTGGTGCGCAGTGCCGCTTCCGCCTGCGGAAAAAGTGCCAACCCCGCGTAAGCTCGACCGGCCAGGAACCCAGTCTGCGGTTTCATGTAGTCGGCGAGTGCCGGCCATCCATCAATGACCTGGCGCCACTGGCCGGCAAATTTGGCTGCGCGTAGGCGATCCAAGGCAATAAAAGCATTCACTCGATAGTCGCTAAAGAAGGGAAACATGGCGCTGCGAGCAGAGTTGAATTCGTTTTCGGCTTCCGCGCGGTTGCCCAAGAGGAGGTAAGCGACACCGCGAACCTCCGCTGCACCGAAGCCGGGAAGTCGCTTGGCCATAGCGAGCGCGGCTTGCGGTTTCTGCTGCTCAAAATAGATTTCCCCCGCCTTCCATGCTTGCGAGCTGGTTCTCGAAGGGTCAGGCCCTGGGATGGCGGCGGCCTGCTCGTAGTATTTCGCTGCAAGGTCAAGGTTGCCGTTGCCCAAGGCAACGTCGCCCTGCACTTCTCGGGCAACGGCGCGCTCGGGCGCCCTTTGCTTTCTCATAAGCCGATTGAGCCGCTTCTTCCGCTTCCCGATTTTTGCCGGCGAGAAGATAGACAAGAGCAATTTTTTCCCGCGTATCACTGAAGTTCGGATGGCCTTCGAGGTTTCGCTTGATACTCTGCGAGGGCATTCGCCGGGTTCCCACCCATGGCAGTAAACGTCGGCCCGGGTATCGATAGGGTTGGGGTCATCCGGCGGCAGCAGTGCAGCATATCTGTCGACAGCATCCAAAGCTCGCGACCAATCACCCTGTAACGCGTAGGCGTAGGCGAGTTGGTTCCAGATGAGACTTTCCTTGCAATCGTCTAGTTTCGCTGCTTCCTCTAAGACGGCCGTCCCCTCTTGTACTCTCGCCCACGCTCTCGAGTTGCGAACCCAGAAAAAAGCGCGGCTGAATCTCTTTGGGAAAGCGGCGAATGATCGTCTGGAATGTCTGAATGGCCTCATCTGAGCGATCGTCGATCACGAATTGCCGGGCACGGATGAGCAGTCTCTGCTGCTCGGGCAGGCCCTGGCGTTCGGCGAGCAGGCCGCGCGGGTGATTGCTTCATGCCTTGCCCGGTAATCGGGGAGTAATTTGGCAAGCTCGAAGTAGGCCATCGCAAACTGGGGATCCAATGCCACAGCGCGATGAAACGAGGCGGCCGCCTCATCGTCCAACGAACGGTTATAGTCGTCGACGCCCTCTTCATAGGCGTGGAGGGCGCCGAAATTCGAGGTGAGCCTCGCGCCGACTGGGCCGTGGTTCTCCCGGGGAAAGCCCTGACACGATACGATCCGTCGTTTCGTCTACCATCGAGAACACGGCCTGGGGGCTTTCCCCCTCCACTTTTTCCGCCAGCAGCACCTTGCCGGAGGCGGTATCCTGCACCCGCAGATCGAGCCGCAAGCCCTGCCCCATCTTCAGGATGCCGCCGCTGATGAAGACGTCCGCGCCGGCCTTTTGGGCCACACCCTGGGCTTGGCTCGGCAGCCAGTGCCTGGCCTGGCTTGACCTGACGGCCGATCAGATCCCGCACTCGTTCGCTGGATATGGTATCGAGGTTGCTTGCCTGCGCCAAGTCCGTAGTGAGCAGATCGACCACGCCATCGCCCAGCCAATTCAGTGACGGGTCCTGGGAGTGATTCTCTATCTCAATGACAGCCACGTGCTTTGCGGACGTTGGCCTGCAGGCATGCTCCTGCGGGCCCAGCGGCCGCCAGTACAGAAACGAAACCAAATCAGCAAGGCCAGGATGAATGCCAAAGAAAGGATAAGCGCCCTGCTCCAGGCTTCTCTTGCGCAGCAGGAAACCGTTGGGCTCGAGAGCAGGGTGGGGGTTCGGCCGGCTGCGGAGCGGGTTCTTGTTCCAGCTTGCCTACAAAACGATAGCCGCGGCGGGGAAGGGTCTCGACATAGCGGGGTTTGGCCGCGCTGTCTCCCAGCGCGGCGCGAATCTGGTTTATGGAGAAGTTGATGCCATGCTCGAAGTCGACAAACGTCGAGTCTTGCCAGAGGCAGCGTTGGATTTCTTCACGGCTCACCAACTGATCGGCATGCTCGATCAAAAGGGCGAGCACCCGGAACGGCTGCGGCTGGAGCTTCAGCAGCCGGCCTGCTTTGCGCAGTTCACCTGATGCCGGATCCAGTTCGAATGCGTCGAAGCGAAACCTGGTCGACGTGGGCAAAGGAACCCCTCTGCTCGATACCTGAAATGGGGCGAGTGTAACATAGCGGTCAAAGTTCCGGCTCGAAGTTTCGCCTGCAACCTTCTTGTTTTCAGTCTCTACGTCCTAACCTCCTACTTACCAGGAACAATTCCTCTGTTCATTGCCCGGTGCCGGCCGAGCGCCTACTTTCCATCGCAGCCGTAGTCTGGCGGGGGGAAATATGGCAAGAAAGCGACTTGGAATTGCGACCTATTCTTTTTGGCGACCGTCGGCCTCGGCCGTGCGCGCAAGCCAGGAACCATGGAAGCCGCGGTACCTGCCGAAGGGAGAGCACCGCATCTCGTTTCATGCGCGGGGAGACTATATTTTCGTGCCGGCTCGCGTGAACGGGCGGCAAGCCACGCTGCTACTCGACACCGGCGCAGCCTTGAGTACGTTCAGCATGAAGATACTGCCGGCGATAGACACAGACCAGCGAATCACGATGAACCTGGCGAAAGGCAGCGTGGCGGCGTTCATCGTTCCAGCCGGATTCACTCTCGGCGATTCGGAAATCAAGGAGCAGCACTGCTCATTCCGGCGGAACATTGTGGTCGGCGACTTCAAGTTCGGGGAAGCTGACGGCGTTATCGGGCTGGATATCCTGAGTTCGTTCAAGACAGTGACCTTCGACTTCAAGGACTCTGTTCTTGTTTTGGAGGACCGGTAACGCAGAGTTTCAGCTGTCCCGTTACCGCGTGGGTGCCTGGGTGGGCGAACCCGGGTAATAGACAATCACGTACAAATCGTTCGCCAGGAGATTCGTGCCCTGGAAGCCGTTTCCAAAGGAAAAATTCCACTCGAAACCATCGGCGGGCCCATCAGTCTGGCACGGGGATGCGGCGGTTTCCGCTTCGCACGCCCAGTAGAGATAGGGCTGAATGTCATGGAAGGGACCGACCTTGACGTCCGGAGCCGCGACCACGGACTCGCCCCGGCGGAGCCCCAATTGCTTGTAGAACAACTCGCCCATCTGCGCTACCCGTGCAGTCAAAGCCGGTGGTCCCTTTCATGCTGCATGATGGATCGGGCGGCCCGGTCTCTGGCAATTGCCAATCCGTCTGGCCGAGGTACCCGCGGCCTTGATCGGCTTTGTTCATGGCAGCGACCCACTCGACTGCCGTCGCGTGGTCCATCGAACCATCGGGGTTGATGCCTGCAACGCCGAAAGTTTGTTTGGCCGCCAGGTTGGCGTCGGCGAGCCAGGTGACTTGCGCAACCGGGTCATAGACGGTTTGGCCGCCAGGGTTGACTTCCAATCCCCTGCCGGCCGCGGCGGGCGTGCCCGGCAGCTTGCCTTTGATCATCGGCAGTACGTAGAGATAATTCGGCGATACGTTGGCTCCTTGAAATCCAGTGTTGAACGAAAAGCTCACAAATCCTTGCCTGGGATCGGCGGCCGCGAGACCCCGACCAATATAAATAGGGTTGGAAATCGTTGAATGGGCCGACCTTATTGGCGGGGATGGGAACGGCGGTGTTCGGCTCGCGGAGACCCAACGAAGCATAATACAGAGATCCCAGCGCACTGCCCGAACAATTGAACCCGAACGATTCGCCTTGAGGTCCGGTACGTGCACAGCTCTTGTCCTGGGCCGGCGTGGTGGGAAGCTGCCAATTATGGTGACCGAGGTAGCCGGCGCCGTGGTCGAGCGAGTTCAGCGCGGCGACCCATCGGATCGCCGTCGCATAGTCCATCGAGCCGCTTTGTTGATGCTGGAAACTCCGAATGTTTGTTTCCCGGCCAGATTGGCGTCGGCGAGCCAGGTGACATGCAGGCTGGGGTCATAGACGGTCTGACCGTCGGCGGCAGGCACCAGGGGTGCGCCCGCAGGCGCCGCGACGGGCGATGGAGGCGTTCCCTGCCCGGCACGCGTTCACCAGTTGCGGGTTTATGGCCGGCAAAGGTATGGATGCTGCCCTGGGCCGCGTGGTCCCGTGGACGATGGGATTGAAGCAAGCCAGCAATAGCCCGTCGCGCGCTCCTCCACCTCGAATGAAGCCCGCATTCCGACATGCTGTTTTAATCTGTTCACATGAGGGCGAATCAGCTCGCACCTGGTAGCTGGTGAAGACCAGTCTTAGGGCAAATGAGGTCAGGATCACCAGCATGCGGAAGACGGCGCGACGCATGGAATGCATCAAAACCTCCCAAGGTCGAAAGCATCGCTGCGGATGATACTCATCCTGGGGATCTGCGCAATTTTAGCCGGAACCTCCCCTTGTCGACTTCAGTAACAGCGCCATCTCACATCGCCGTGAGCGGCAGAATCGCACCGAACTCTGCGAGTTGGGGAATCGTCCTACGCGATATCCGTAATCTGTTCCTCAAAGTCTGGCCCGAGGCTGGAAATATGAGCGAGAAGTTGCCTGGGGTGGACAGGCTTTGCCAGCAGGACGAAATTGTGGACTGAGTATCTGGGATCATCTAACAGATCGCTAGTCGCGGCCTGCCCCGAAAACAGGAGTACCTTACAGTCCTGTACCAACGCACTCACCCCAATGGCGAGGTCGATTCCGTTCATTCCCGGCATTGCAACGTCGGTGATGAGGAGCTGCGGTGGAGCAACGCGTGCGATGTCCAGTGCACTCTCCCCGTCGTAAGCGACCATGCAGGCGAAGCCGCTCCGGGTAAGAATCGCGCATAGGGTATCTGCGATCAGGCGCTCGTCATCGACGATGAGGACCAAGGGTCGAAAATTGTTTTGATCGAACTTCAGACTTCGATCGCACAGGTCTGAGACGGGAACAGTCTGAAAGTGGAGTGTCCGGGACATGAATTCTACCTCTATTGCCACCCTACTCCAAAAGCAAAAATACGGGCTAACTGCTTACAGTATCAATCACTTAATGCTCACTCTTGTTTCAGGTTGCAATCAATTGATGTTCTGTCATATTATTTTTTTTCGTTAGAACTGCGTCTCGTTAGCGCTACGATTGCATATCCTTAACGGAGGGAGTGGACAATGGACGTGAAACAGGATCCGGCGATGCGGTTTCGGGCTGTGCAGAAGGTTGACATTCCAACCGGGCGCAACGGAAAACATAAGGGCATCGTTCTCGACCTGCTCAGCGATCTTGAGAAGCTGGCCGCTGGCGAAGCACTGAAGATTCCTCTCGCCCAACTGCCGGACACTAAGGAGAACATCCGCTCGGCGTTGAATCGGGCTACTAAACAGCTGAACATCCGAGTAGGGACATCGAGCGACGACGAGTATTTGTATATCTGGAACGCAGCTAGCACCTCCACCGTTTGAGCAGCTTGGTTTCTGGACTCACGAAAAAGGTATAGATTTCCCGACCGAAGCGGACGTCCGTGTCGTGCCCCTCGACGTGGCACCCGTCTGGGACAACGATCTCCGCTCTATGTTCATCCCGTCGCAGTCATTCTCCTCCTATATAGATGTGAAGCGGCCTCAAAGGTGTTATGAGCCAGGCCCCCGGACAGACGCGGGCGACATGCTCAAATGGAATCATCTTAAAGAGCGGGAGGAGCTTGATGCCGCCGAAAGCCTGGAAAATCATGGTGATCCGCCATGCGGAAAAGCCGAGCGGCCAACTTGCCGGTGTCAGTGAGTCGGGTGTGCCCAATGGGCGCGACCTTACCGTGCGTGGCTGGCAACGCGCGGGCGCGCTCGGGTGCTTGTTCGCACCTGCCCACGGTGCTTTGCAAGACGCTCAACTGGCGAAACCTCAATTCATTTTTGCATCCGCCGCGGCGGACGACCCCCAAGGCGGTAACTCCAGGAGTCGCCGCTCGGAAGAGACGGTTACGCCCCTGGCTCAACTTCTGAGAATCGAGATCGACCTGACCTTCAGCAAAGGAGAGGAAAAAGCGCTCGCTAAGGCCGCCCAGGCGTGTACCGGGCCAGTCTTGATCGCATGGCAGCATGAAAACATCAACGCGATCGCCAGTTCCATTCTTGGCGCAGGACCCATCCCGCCGATGTGGCCCAGCGACCGTTTCGATGTGGTGTTCGTGTTTACCCTCAATCCTGTGGATGGCGCATACAGCTTCGCTCAAGTGCCACAGCGCCTCCTGGCGGGCGACGCGGACAGTCGGATCTAATAGCAAAGCGTGACTCAGGCGGCTTGGATTGTGAGTGGGATTGACTTGCGATTAGGATGTTGACATCAGAGCTGTTCAAATTAGCGAAGAAACCAAGCTTTTGACAATGCAATTTGTTGATTTCATTCGAGAGAGATTTGGCCGAGCAAGACCAGGTTTGCTTCTTTGTATCAGGGCCCGACTTTAGTCCGGCCGCTGAGACCCAGCAAAGATGTGGGCTTTAGCCCCTGCGGACAGGCTGAGTCAGAAGCAGGGGCTCATCTTCGGTGATGGGCTTGGATAGACAACGATTCTCTGGACGGGTGCCCCTCGATAAGGAAAAAGGCTTTGTCAAGGGCGAAGATATCCTCAGCGGTGCGGAGCACCGCTTGCTTTGGCCATCAGACAGAGTGTGGGACCGGGACTCTGGGATATCACCGCAGAATCACTTTTCTGGTGGATCGCTCCACCGAACCATCGATACGACCGAAACTACTATCATGATTCTTCTATACGGACATCCAGCCGCCGAGTCTGTGCGGAAGTGGGAAACACCGGAGGTGTTTTCCAAGGCGCTTGCGCCGTCTTCTGCATAAGACCGGTCTGGATGCGAGAGCACCCAATCAATGTTTCGGGCTAGACATTGCCCAGGGGCACCCGCGGGTTGCTCTCGATATGAACGATCTCCGGATAGCTGACATTACTGCGTAGCATCCAGTAGAGTCGCACCGCCAGCTTGCGTGCCGCCGCCACCTTGGCCACTGCTTTCGGGCGATGATGGCAACGGTGTTGATACTCTTTGCGAAAACCCTCATCCTTGCGTACTGTGGTCTGCGCCGCTTCCACCAGCAGCTTGCGTAGAAAACAGTTGCCTTGCTTGGTAATGGCTCCCAGCCGACGCTTGTTGCCCGAGCTGTGTTCGCTGGGAACCAGGCCCAGATAGCTGGTGAGCTGCTTGCTGCCGGCAAAGCGTGCCACATCCCCGATGGTCAGCACAAAAGCCAGGGCCGTCACCGGTCCCACTCCAGGCTGCGTCATCAACAACTGGGCCTGGGGATGTTGTTCGGCGGCCTGCTTCACCGCCTGATCCAATGGCTCGATCTGGCCGTTCAACTCCTTGAGCAGCTGCAGCAAATGTTCCCGCCGCGTCCCCGCCCAGCCCGGCATCGCCAACTGCTGGAACTGCTCCATCCCCTGGCGCGTCCATAGCCGGCTCTTCTTCTGCATCCCCCGGTTCATCGCCAGGTGTTGCAAGCTGTTCTTCACCTTCGTTCGGATCTCTACCAGCTTGTCCCGGTGGCGTAACAACTGCCGCTGATCCCGCATCGCTGCGCTCGGCCTCCACAACTGGGGAAACCGTTTCTCCAACAGCAGCTTCAAGATATGACCCGCGTCCCGCTTGTCCGTTTTCTGCTTGCGCACATAGCTGGCGCGGATCTTGGCTGCATCCCCTACCCATATCTCATGACCCAACCGCTGCACCAGATCGAGGAACCACTGGCTATTTCCAGTGGCCTCGATCCCGATTAACGCCGGCTCGCCCAACTCCCGGTAGAACCGTTCTGCCTGGCCATCGGCGTGACTCAACTTCCGCTCCTGGAGCTCTCCCGTCTCCAAGTCGCATATCGCTATCTGTTGAAAGCTGGGGTGGAAATCACATCCTATAATCTTCATAAGGCTTCTCCTGATCCCAGAGTCTCTCGGTCCCACCCTCAAGACTCTCTCTAGGATCGCTGAAGCCTTTTTCCTTATCCAATCAATGTTCGCAGCAGCGTACATGGGCCGATAAAGACGGGGCGCAGCCCCTTCAAACGCTACTACTACGCGGGCAAAAAGACGTTATTTGACCGGAGGAATCCTCGTGACATGGAGTGAAAGCATTTGAAAAAATCGTCAACGGCCCATGTACGCTGGTGCGAACATGGGGCACCCGTCCACGGCGGTCAGGAAAACGAAATCCGCTTGGTTCCTTCACAAACCTAATTTGGACAAGTCTGTGTTGACATATCCCATGCAAATACCAGTCATGGTGCTTTCGACGGTCGCGCTCCTCTGGTGATTGAATTCATCGAGAAGTACTGGGCACCCACGACAACGAGTGCTGCATTGACTACGGCGCTCAAGGGTGATGCCTTTTCGAGAGCGAAGGAATAGTGATGATTCATCGGAAGTTTTGTGTGGTGTTTGTCTGTTTGATCGTCTTTGCGGCGGCGGTGCAGGCGTCGCCGGCGCAGAAGATTGCCCCTCCGGTGACGTCTCTGCGGGTGTACCTGTTCGACTGCGGCCTGATCAAAGGTGAGAACCCGACAGACTACGGCTTGAACAAAGACAATGTTAAAAATACCGATATGGTGGTGCCGTGTTATTTAGTCGTTCATCCCAAAGGAACCCTGATGTGGGACGTCGGCTTGATTCCGGACAGCGCGTTCAAGGGAGATAAGCCGGTCATTGAATCCGACGGTTCTGAAAGTTCCCCCAAACCTTTGCTGCCGCAACTGGCCGCGCTTGGGTATCCGCCGCAGAACATCACCTACATTGCCTTTTCGCATTATCATTTCGATCACACGGCGAATGCGAACGCGTTCGCCGGTTCCACCTGGCTGGTCCACGCAGCAGAACGTGATGCGATGTTCGCCGCCAGTGCCGAGCATCAAGCTTCTTACAATCGACTCCGCACCAGCAAGACGGTGATCCTTCCAAACTCCGACTACGATGTATTCGGCGATGGGACGGTCATCATCAAATACACTCCTGGTCACACTCCCGGCCACCAGGTTCTGGCCTTGAAACTTCCTAAGACGGGACCAGTCCTGATCGCGGGGGATCTATGGCACTATGCGGCAGAGAGGAGCGCATCCAAAGCTCCTCAGGGCGAGGCGAATCAGGAACAGACGCTGGCAAGCCGCGCGGCCATGGAAGCCTACCTCAAGCAGAGCGGCGCCCAACTCTGGATCGAGCACGACCCGGAAACCTTCCATCGCCTCAAGAAAGCTCCTGACTATATTCAATAGCCCGCCTTCTCTATTCCGCTCGCAGCACCCGCATGGGATCGATAGACGCCGCACGTTGCGCGGGGATGAGAGCCGCCAGCGCGGAACAGCACAATAGAACGATGATTGCGCCTGCAATCGTCACGCTGTCCAGCGGTCTAACGCCATACAGCAGACTCTTAAGGAAGTGCATTAGTCCGATGGATGCGATCAACCCAGCGGCCACCCCCGCCGCGGCGACGGTCAAGGCATTGCGCAACGTTCGCAAGAGCACAACTTTCCGCGAGGCGCCCAAGGCCATGCGGATTGCAATCTCGTGCGTGCGCTGCGCGATAGCATAGGCAAGCACCCCATAAATCCCGAGCAAAGACAGCACCAGGGCGATGACCGCAAATATGGTCAGGATCGCGGTATTGAACGGCGGGATGACTCTGTTGCTGCCACGATCTCATCCATCGTATGCGCCCGCGATACGACCAGCAGCGGGTCAAGTTGATGGACGATCTTTTCCGAGACTCGGCACCAGCAGCGCCGGATCGTCTGCTGCGCGTATGACCACATCCAACTGGCCCGCCACTCCCAGCATCGCTGCCATCGGACCCAATGCAGCCGCAGCTTGTGCAATTGGCTCATACAACTGCGCCACGGTCGGCTGATCGAGTGCGCTTTGTTTCACATCTCCGACGATCCCCACGACGGTGAGGGCAGGCATCGGGCTGTCAAATTGATCGCCCACTTTCATGCGCAAACCGATCGGATCTTTGCCACGGAAGTAAGTTGCGGCAAAAGACTGGCTGATGATCGCGACCAGGGGCGGCTCCGGGCTGCTCGTCTCGAGCTTCAAAGTAGCGACCACGGATCAGCGGAATATGGAGCGCCTGGAGATAGTTCCCCTGCAGGAGATAGGTTGACGCAATGAGGAAGCCCTCGCCGGTGGACCGCACATGGCCTTCCGGCGTAATCATGCGTCCACCCTTTTGGCCGACGATTGGAATGTTGGAAGAGAAGCCTACGCGTCCTCACTCCGGGCAAGATTTCTATTTTCCGCTGCAATTCTGCGTAGAACTCATCCACTTTCTGCTGTGTCGGATAGTCGTGTCTGGGCAAAGAGAGAGAGGCAGCCAGAACATGTTGGGACTGAAATCCGGGGTCGGTCTCGAGCATCTTTCGAAAGCTGCGGAGGAGCAGGCCTGACGCCACCAGCAGCAACAGAGCCAAAGCCATTTCAAGTATGACCAACATGCTCTGCAGTTTGTATTGCGAGCGCCCCTGTCCGGCGGCTTGACTTCCATCACGCAATGAATCCAGAACATCGGTGCGCATGGTGGCAAAGCCCGGCGCGATTGCGCAGAGTACGCCCGGTCACAGCAGCAAATCCAAATGCGGCCGCGAACATCGGCCATCGGATTGCAATTTCACCCAAGCGCGGCAACGAGTCCGGCAGGTAAGCAGCGGCCGCATGTACCAACACGACCGCAAGGGCAAAGCCGATTGCACCTCCAATCGCGCTCAGCAAGAGACTTTCGGTGAGCAATTGCCTGAGCACAATGCGCCATGCAGCGCCTAACGCCAGGCGGACTCCGAATTCGCGCCTTCGGGATGCCGCACGTACCAGCAGCAGGTTTGCGACGTTCACGCAGGCAATCAGCATGATCAGACTGACGGCTCCAAGCAGCATGTTCAGGAACGGGCGGGCGTTGCGCACCGTCTCCTCTTTCAGCGTCCTGAAGTAACCTTGCAGGTGCAGACCGGCGAAGGCTGCATATCCGGGTTCGAATACCTGCGATCACCCGGTCCACGTCGATTTGTGCCTGTGCCGTGCTTACACCCGGTTTCAAGCGGGCCACGAGGCCGAAGTCGTAATTCTGGCCTTCAGAGTTTCTTTCGATCGCAGTAAAACTCATGGGAACCCAAAGGTCGCGGCGGCTTAATCGACCGGCGTCAAGGGGAAACTCGAAATTGCGGGGCATAACTCCAATGATCGTGTAGGGGCGCCGATCCAGGTCAATGGTCTGGCCCAATACGCCTGGATCACTTTGAAATCGTTCTCGCCAAAGCGAATAACTGATCACGGTCACCGCCGCTGAGTCGTCGTCCTCTTTCTGGGTGAATGTGCGGCCCAACAGCGGGTCGATACCAAGCACTGGAAACAGCGATGCACTGACTCGTTCTGCGACCGCGTTGAAGGGCGCGCCCGCGCCGGTCACATCGTACCCGGCAGCGGATATACCCGCCTTCACCAGAGAAGGCCTTGCTTTCGCGCTGGAAGATGAGAACATCGGGAGCAGTCACGTTGAAATCATGAGGATCTTCCCGAACCCATTCATGCAGACTGAGGAGCTGCCCGGGGTCTTTGAAGGGCAGAGGCCGCAGTAACACGGCCTCAGCCACGGAGAAGACTGCCGTCATGCCGCCGATTCCCAGCGCTAAAGTCAAAATCGCAGTGGCTGCAAACGCCGGCGACTTACGTAACTGCCGCAGTGCGTAATGCACATCGATGAGAACCGCTCGCAGAAACGGAAGCCCCCGCTGCACGCGGTATGCTTCTTTGGTCTGGGTGAGGCCGCCGAACTCGCGCAGCGCCCTGGTCCGCGCGTCCTGCGCAGACATGCCGCGTTTCATATTTTCTTCGCAGGCGAATTCAATATGTGAACGCAACTCAGCGTCCAGGTCTTCATCGAGTTTGCGCCGGCGGAATAGAGCTAAGCAGCGACTCCGCCAAGTGCTAACCGGTTCCATATTCGACTCCTAATGGGAAGGAGTGAGAAAGCGCGCCATGGTGGCGGCTATCCTTTCCCAGTTCTCGGTCTCCATCTCGATCTGCTTCCGGCCAAGTTTGCTCAGGGAATAGAACTTGGCACGGCGGCCAGTCTCGGAGGTACCCCATTCCGCCTTGATCCATTTCCGCTGGTCAAGCCGGAGCAACGCGGGATAGATGGTTCCCTGGTTCATGGTCAGCGTGTTGCCGCTCACCTGTTCAATCCGCCGCGCAATTGCATATCCGTGCAGCGATCCCATCGACTCGAGCGTCTTGAGGATCATGAGGTCAAGCGTCCCTTGCAGAACGTCGGATTTGCCCTCTCCCATTGTTTCTCCCTGTTGCCATTCTGCATATACAGTGCACCGCGCATAGGTAGAATGTCAACAGGTTGTATTTTACCCTCGGTTGCGCACGGGTTGGGCTGCACGGTTGCGGAGTCCTATTTCGGCAGCGGATGGAATTGTACGCGATCTACGGGAGCGGCCGGGCACAACCCAGGGGTTTCCTCCGTTGGAAAAAGCGCGAATTAAGCGAATTAAGCACGTTGGCCTTGGTGCGCACCACGAAGAACGCCGCACTGAGCGTGAACACAAACAGCCGCCGGAAATCGATGTAGCCGCGATCCATCACATAAAATGCGCCAGCCTCGGGCACGATCTCGTCCAGCACGTTGACATCGTGCACCTTGCCCTCGGTGATATGCACAAACGCTGGAATATTGCCGCGCAGGTCCAGCAGTGTGTGCATCTTCACAGCCGTCTTGCGCCGTCGGAACCGCGCCCAGGGAAACAGCTTCAGGCAAAGATCGATGGTCGTCGAATCCAGCGCATACAAGCTCTGCTCCAGATCGACGCCCGTGGGATCGCGAGCGTACAAGCGGCGGGCGGTGGCCATCAGCGTCTGCGCGAAGTCGGCGTAGATGCGCCAGTCGCGCGATTCGTTGGCGTCGGCCAGCGTCGAGCGCGCCACGCTGCTGCGACAACCCATGTGATACAGCTTGCCGCCGACCGATCGGAGACAGGTCTTGATGTCGCGCAGGCTTTCGCGATAGGTGAGTTGGGCGAAGGCCATCGCCAAATACTGATCCCAGCAAGAGAAATTCTTCGCGTACCTATCGCCACCATAACGGGCAACGCACTTTTGAAATTCCTTGTGCGACAGGTGCTCGATCAGCTGTGCAAACACCGTGCGGCCAGAGTTCATCCCGCATTCTTGCCGCTCCCCTTTATGATAAACAACAGGGAAGGCTTTGAGGTGTGACCCATGGAAACGAATCTTCAGGACCTTCGTTATGGCGTGCGCCGGTTGCGGCGTAGTCCCGGATTTACGGCCATCGCCATTATTACGCTCGCGCTCGGCGTCGGTGCCACTGCGGCGATTTTCAGTTTTGTGAATGCCGTATTACTCAAGCCTCTCCCCTATCCAGATCCGGAGCGAATTGTCAGCGTGGCGGAAAAGTTTCCGGGCGGAGGCAGCAACTTCATTTCCACTCTGAACTTCCTCGATTGGGAGCGGCAGAATCGCTGTTTTCAATTTCTCTCAGCCATCGCCTGGGACACGGTGACCTTGACCGACTCGGGCAGCCCCGAGGAGCTTAATGTTCACAGAGTCTCGGCATCGTATTTCAAGGTGCTTGGTGTGGGCGCGACGCTGGGACGCACCTTTGCCGCAAGCGAAAACCAGGCTGGCAACGATCTGGAAGTAGTGCTCTCGAACCGCATTTGGCGGAGCCGGTTTGGCGGCGACCCGAAAGTTATCGGCCGCAAGATCACGTTGGATGCAAAAAGTTACACGATCATCGGCGTGCTTCCGGCGAACAGTACGTTTGACCGGACCTGGGCCGTAATGTGGCTGCCTCTCGCTTTCACACCCGCGAACATGACACGCAACTATCACTGGCTTTCTGCCATTGGCCGCCTTGAGCCCGGCGTCACTCTGAAGCAGGCCCGCGACCAAATGGACACGATTGGAGCGCGCATTGCTGCCCTGTACCCGGATTCGAATAAGGGTTGGGGCGTAAGGGTTGATCCTTATATCGATGAGGTGGTTCAGCCGGAGCTCCGCCGCTCGCTTTGGGTGCTGCTCGCAGCGGTGGGAGCCATGCTGCTGATCGGGTGCGCCAATGTCGCCAATCTGACCCTGGCGCGGGGTATGGACCGCGAACACGAGATCGCTATTCGTTCAGCATTGGGCGCGGGTCGTCTCCGTCTGATCCAGCAGTTGCTTACGGAAAGCATCTTTCTCGGAATCCTCGGTGGCGTGGCAGGCCTCGCGCTGGGCAATGCATTCATGCACGCAATGGAACTATGGTTGCCGCCTGACATGCTGCCGCCGCAAGCAAACGTCCGCATGGACTACGGCGTGTTGCTTTTCACGATGGTTATCGCAATGCTCACGGGAATCCTTTTCGGGCTGGCGCCAGCGCTCAGCGGCACGAGGCCCGATCTTGCCAGATCGCTGAAGGAGAGTGGGCGAACGACTGCCGGGCTCACACCGCATCGGATGAGGACAGCCTTGGTGGTTGCCGAAGTGGCGCTGTCATTTGTATTGCTCGCGGGCGCCACCCTGCTGATCCGAAGCTTCAACAGGCTTGCAAGCCTCAACCCGGGCGTGGATACTACCAATGTTCTTGCCATGGATCTTCCAATGCCGCTGACAGAATTCACGAACGGCACGACACTGACGAACTATCTTAGGGAAGTAACCCAGAAGGTCAGAAGCGTGCCCGGAGTGCGAGACGTCGCCATCACTGATAAACCGCCGATGGAAGGCTTTACGAACGGCGCGCCCTTCCTGATCGGGGGGCGGGAGTATCTTTCCTACTCCCAGCGTCCCAGCTGTGGGTTCAAGGTGATAGGGCCGTCGTATTTCGATACGGCTGGTATGAGATTGTTGAAGGGGCGCAGCCTTGACGAGAGCGATGTTGCCGACACCGCGCCTGTTACCGTGATCAATGAAACTATGGCGAAGACTTACTTCAAAGGCGAAGATCCCATCGGTAAGCGCATCTTGATTCGGCAGCTCGTGTTCGGGAAGTCTGCTCGCGGCCCGGAAATCCCTTGGCAGGTCGTGGGAGTGGTAAAGGACGAGAAAGTCGGTGGTAAAGGCGCGCGCGCTCTCAGCCTCGACGAGGACATTCCGGTCGTCTACGTCACGTTCTATCAGAGTCCCGGCACTCGCAATAGCCTGATAGTTCGTGCCGCCATGAATCCGTTGCTCTTAAGAGGATCGATCGAACAAGCAATCTGGAAAGTGAACAATAATCAGGCGGTGGCGAACATTGAAACCTTGGGAGAAATAAAGTCACAATCGGTAGCGCCAGCCCGGCTTCGCATGGCGCTGTTGGCCATCTTCGCCGGCATCGCGCTTTTGCTGGCTGCCGTCGGGATTTACGGCGTTGTCTCCTATTCCGTGGCGCAAAGAGTGCGTGAAATGGCTATTCGCCTGGCCCTTGGTGCATCACCGGGCGATCTGCTGAAGCTTGTGATCGGAAAAATGATGCTAATCGTCCTAGTTGGACTCGCTGTCGGTGGTGGCGCGGCACTCGCGCTTACGCGCGTATTGGCGAGCTTGCTCTACGATACAAGCCCGACAGATCCGGTGACGTGGGTCGTCGCTGGGGCGTTGCTCGCGGCGGTGGCGCTTTTGGCCTGCTACTTTCCAGCCCGGCGTGCGACGAAGGTGGACCCCCTGACGATTTTGCGCTTTGAGTAAATGATGGCCCCCTTGCCGGAATCACAGCCAACGATGAACTCAGTTTTCCCCGGACAGCAGTGGGAGAATAATTCTGCCGTCTTACCAGCTACACTGGCGCAATGAAGGTAAACATCGCTCGCGGCGCACAGAACCTGGGCAAGCTCTGCATTGGGCTGCTGACAGTGGTTGCAACCTTAGCACCCGTCCTCCCTGCGCAGATCCTTCCCAGCTTCGCTTCGACCCGGATTCATTCCGACCGCAGCATCACGTTCCGCTACCGCGACCCCGAAGCGAAAGCTGTGCTCTGCCTGGTTGAAAATGTCGCCGCGCCCCTGGCCATGCACAAGGACGCCGAGGGCATCTGGACGACCACTTCCAGCCCGCTACCGCCGGGCATCTACCGATATCATTTCGAGATCGATGGCATTTCGTTTCTCGACCCGGCCAACCCCTTCATTTCCAACTCCCTGATGCGCCCGGCCAATATGGTCACCGTCCCCGGCGACGGGCCACAGCTTTGGGATGCGACCGACGTTCCTCACGGCACCATCCATCGCCACACTTACACCACTTCCGTGGTCTTAGGCTTGCCCGGCGACCAGAGCGACTACTACGTCTATACGCCACCGAATTACGATCCCAAGGGTACACCGTACCCTGTGCTCTACCTCTTGCACGGCTGGACCGACTCCTCCTATGGCTGGCTTTACAACGGCCGCGCGAACTTCATCCTCGACAATCTACTGGCGCAAGGCAGGATCAAACCTATGATCGTGGTCATGCCTCTCGGCTACGGGGATCTCGCCTTTATCCATAGCGCGATCGACGTCTGGCATGACCCGCCCAGCATTGACCACAACACTGAGCTTTTTACAAAGGCATTTCTCACCGAAGTGATGCCTCGAGCCGAAGCCGCCTATAACATCTCGAAGGACCGTAACGACCGCGCGATCGCGGGACTATCCATGGGCGGCCTCGAAGCAGTGACCATAGGCCTCGCACATACGGACCAGTTCGCCTCAGTTATCGGTCTCAGCGCGGCGGTGCAGAAGCTTGATTTTCAAAAACAATTCGAGGGGCTGAATCCGAAAACAGCGAACCTCCGGTTACTGTGGGTCGCCTGCGGAACCGAAGATGGCCTTATCTCCGCCAATCGCAAGCTGGTGGCGTTTCTTAAAGAGAAAAACATGCCGGTGACTCAGATCGAGATTCCTGGCTTACACACCTGGCTGGTGTGGCGCGACAACCTGATCCACTTCGCGCCGTTGCTGTTCCAGCCATCTTCGCAACCATAAGGAACTCCCAACGGTTGCCCCCATGATTGATTGGTCACGGGTCTATGCCGGCGACCCGGAGAGCCTCGGCCACGGCTTTCTGCGTGCGGCGTTCGCGGGCTTCGGGACTTTGATAGCAAAAGATTCCCAGCAGGTGATTGCGGCGCTGTACGGGCGTCATGGCGTTCCATCCCGCTTGCGCACGTGGTTCGCGGCGGAAGGCCAGCTGCAGGATCGGCGGTAGAATTTTCTCACCCTCCATCGCCAACATCATGCGTTCGGCCATCTGTTCGGCGCGCCGCTGACGGGTCTCCGCGCTTTTGGGTTCGCTTATGAGATCGCCGATGTCTCTGCGCATGGAATAGCTCAGCGCCTCGAACCAGCGAGCGAGTGCGCGATCCTGCTTCAGCAGTTTGGCGAGTTCAGGGGGAACCGCGGCTTTGCGTTCCTCGAGATCGGGTTCGAGAAAAAATTCCGCCATCTGACCAGCGTATGCCTGAGCACCCTTCTGCATCACTTTGTTCACCAGGACACAATGCCCATTTGCCTTGGAGCCGAAGAGAGAAGTGCGAAAGGCAAAGCCGTTGATCGTGCCCCTGACGCGCTTACCCCGGCGCGTCTTCCATACTTTTTCCGGCGCAAACGGCACCCGTGCGATGACCCAATGCAGGTTGTTTCCCATGGGCTCGAGCAGGGCGCGGAAACGTTGACGGGTGCTCATGCGCGTAATCGTACCACCGCGGGTTATACACAGATCCCGCATACGCGGCCCTGTTCGGCGCTGCGTGGCGGGATGGATTCGGCTATATTGTTTTCTCAAGGCAATGGATCCCATTTCATCGCAGGAATTTCTCGCGCAACGCTTCCGTGTGCATGCATTCCTCGCGGACGTTCCTCTTCACGACGTTTGGGCTGTAGATCTGCCAGGATTTCGCGAAGGCATCACGCTCCACGAATTCCGCACCCGAACGAGCAAGGCGGATAGTTTAAAAAGAGTGTCCTGGCCAACTCGCGCCTTGTTCAGCCTTCGATTGCTGGTCGGGCAAATCCTGGGTTTGGAAACCGAACCTAGAGGATTTCATCAATCCTACTTCGCCAATCGGCTCACCGCGGAGGATCGAACGGCGTCTCTGGTTGCCGCCGGTACCCCAGATGGATTTTTTCGCGTCGTCTATTATTTCGAGAATGAGATTTTGCTCGAAGCTGTCAACCTTACCGTACACGGCGCAGTGATGAGTGCCCTCCAGCAAACAGCCATCGGGTATCGGTTTTATTAGTGTAGTCCGCCACATAGACTTATAAGAGGGATTTTTTATCATGCGTCATGGTCTGGCCGCGGCCCCTCTTCAACGGCAGACCAGGTTGCGTGCGGTCCAGTGCCTGAATCTGGCTCTTTTCGTCCACACAAAGCACCAGCGCATGCTCAGGGGGATTGAGATAAAGGCCGACAATCGCCTCCAACTTCTGAGCGAAGTGTGGATCGTTGCTGACTTTGAAGCTCTCGATGCGATGCGGCTTCAGTCCGTGGGTGCGCCAGATGCGGCCGACGCTGGACTCGGAAATGCCCATCGCACGCGCCATGCTGCTACGCGACCAGTGGGTGGCTCCGGCAGGCTTGGACTGCGTCGTACTAGCAACCACTTGGCCGACGATGTCCGGCGAAATCTTCGGTGTCCGTCCCGGCCGGGGAGCATCCTTCAGCAGACCCTCGACCCCCTGCTGAATAAAGCGGCTTCGCCAAAGGGCCACCATGCGCGGCGCAACCCCCATCCGCTCCGCAATCTCATTATTCTGCATTCCTTCGGCGGCCAGCAAAACAATGCTGCTGCGCTGTGCCACGCGCACCGCAGTCGTCCGCCGGCGCGACAACTTCTCCAGTTCCAACCGGGCTGCAGAGCTTACCTGAATCGTCGGCGCTACACGCATAGTGGCTCACCTCATCTTATGAGATGACTCGCTCAATATAAACGACTCTATTTATGGCGGACTACACTAGCGATCTATGTGCGGAAAGTAAGCTGGATTACACCTGTGTATTTGGCACTCATCGATCCGTTTCGAAGATGGATCGTCTACCCGGCGATTTTCAAAGAAATTCAACAGAGTTGGACGGAGCAGTTTGGACCGTCCGACTTGAAGCATCGTAAGTAGCAGCCGAGCAGGACCGGGGTGAATAGAATTGCCGGAAGACAAGGAGAGATTCAAGTCAACCATGGGAATGAACCGCCGGCAACTTATCAAACTGCTCGGTTATAGCGCCCCCGCGATCACCGCCACCACCGCGTTTGCCGCCGACAGCGGCCCGGTTGTTGATCTGCTGGTGTACGGCGCCACCGCTTCCGGAGTGATGACCGCATACTCTGCCGCGCGCCAAGGCTTGCACGTGGTGCTTCTGGAGCCGGGAGCGCACCTTGGCGGCATGGTCACCGGCGGCCTGTCGGCCACAGACCTGGGCCACTATCCAATTATCGGTGGGTACGCCCGCGATTTTTATATGAAGGCAGCGGCTCATTATGGCGTGCACGACCTGGACAAACCGGCTAACTGGCTCTCGGAACCGCATGTGGCCTTAGCGATCTTTCGCACCATGATCGAGGACGCTGGAGTCACTCTTCTCTATCAGCAGCGTTTGCTGGAGCAAGGCGGCGTGGAGCTTCACGGGAAACGGATCGTGTCCATTACCACTTCGGGTGGACGGCGCTGGCAAGCTAAGATCTTTGCCGACTGCACCTATGAAGGTGACCTCATGGCGCAGGCAAAGATCCACTACACCTGGGGTCGTGAACCTGCTTCCGAGTACGATGAAAGCCTGGCGGGAGTGCGCGACCATACGCCCAAGCATCAGTTTCTCTGGCCGGTCTCCGCCTATGACGACCATCACGACCTTCTGCCTGAGATCGACCCTGGGCCTCTCGCCCCTCCCGGTACCGGTGATAAGAAGGTGCAGGCCTATAACTTTCGTCTCATTCTCACCAACGATCTATCAAACCGGCTTCCTTTTAGCCGGCCTGAAGGATACGACCGTGCGCGCTTCGCGCTGCTGGAGAGATATCTGGGTGAGTTTTCGCAGCACATGGGGCGGCCCCCCGGATTCAGAGACGTGACCAATCCGGTCATGATTCCCAATCACAAAGCCGATTTCAACAATAATGGTCCCGTCTCGACCGACTATATCGGCCATAGCTGGAAGTATCCGGAAGCCTCGTACCAGCAAAAGGCAGATATCTGGCAGGACCACCTTCTGTACACAAGATCATTCTTCTACTTCATCTCTCAGGATTCCAAGGCGCCCGCCAACCTGCGCGACGAGGTCAATCAATGGGGTCTGCCCAAGGATGAGTTTCCCGACACGGATCACTGGCCCAACCAGCTGTACATACGAGAGGGCCGGCGCATGGTGGGCGAGTATGTCATGCGTCAGTCAGACCTGCAGACCGAACGCAACAAAGAGGACTCGATTGGGATGGGTTCCTATAACAGCGACTCGCATAACATCCAACGGGTCGCCATGCCGGACGGAAGCGTGCAAAACGAAGGCGATGTGCAGGTGCCGGTGCAGCCCTACGAGATCGCTTACCGAACCATTACTCCTAAGCGATCGGAATCTGAAAACCTGCTGGTGCCGGTCTGCCTTTCTGCGAGCCATGCGGCTTACTCTTCGATCCGGATGGAGCCGCAATACATGATTATCGGGCAGGCTGCGGGAGTCGCCGCAAGCCTCGCTATCCAGAGCGGAAACACGGTTCAGGATATCTCCATACGCGATCTTCAGCGCAAGCTGCGAGAGCATGGCGCGGTGCTTCACCTGAGCGAGGAGTTTCGCCCTGCGACCGGGTAACTGCGTCCGAGGCGGATGCCGAAAAGGCGAGCAGATCCAGCTTCGGCTATCACTATTCGTCCAGTCCGACCGAACTTACAGAAAACGCCGTTTTTCATGCACTTCCATGTGCCAACATCCGTGTTGCCGACTTCCTGGTCATTCCAGGAACGATGACTGCCGCCACTATAAATGTGGCGAAGTTGTAGCCTGTAATTTGGCACAGTTCGTTACTGTGGGAAGGATACCGATCATGTCCATGCGCAAACGGTTCCTGTTCGCAATGTTGTTCACGATCGTTGCCTTGGCGGCGGCCGGAAGGGTCAGCGTTTACAAGGCGGAATTTGATGTGCCGAAGCCGAATACGTGTTCGCGCGCTCCGGTACCTGTCGCGGCTGCATTGCCTTGGTACGACAGCCAGCTGGCAAACATGCCAAGTCGATGGCTCAAGGCATTCCGCACGAAAGGCGAATTGCTGCCGGCGTTATTTCTTCCGATTCAATTCAAGAACCCCCAGGATTTGGGTGTTGGAAAGTTGCTGGTGGCGAGCCGCAGCCTCGGCGACCCGGATTTCGCGCGAACAGTGGTCCTGCTGGTTCGCTACGATGAAAAAGGCGCACTCGGACTGATACTCAACCGGCGCACCGATGTCCCGCTTTCTCGCGTTCTTGATCTCGAGGCCGCGAAAGACCGCTCCGACCCAGTCTATCTCGGGGGCCCTGTGGGACCTTCGGCCGTGTTTGCATTGTTTAAGTCCTCGGCCAAGATGGAAAAGGCTGAGAACATCTTCGGCGGGCTTTATCTGATTTCCGACAAAGCGCTCTTCGAACAAACAATTTCGGCGCGGCCTGACCCTGGCGTTTTTCACGTTTACTTGGGATATGCCGGATGGACGCAAGATCAATTGCGGACCGAAGCGCAATCGGGCGCGTGGTTCGTTTTTCCGGCAGACGCCGCCACAGTATTCAATTCCGATCCGGATTCTTTGTGGTTGCAGATGATTCAGAAGACTGAATTGCAATTGGCGAAGACTGAGCCCTTCGCAGAAACCTCCCAGCCAGAATCATTGTTTTGATAAATCCGGAGTCAGCCAGAGAAGGATCGACGACCGCCCAAGAATCTATGGGACAGGCGCAAACAGTGGATCAATAGACAGTGTGAGACGAGTATCAGTCCAAAAGAAAAGCGTTAGGTGGTATACGTATTCCCGACACAGAATTCGAAAGAATTGGGCCGCAAAACCGAGCGAAGATTCCGTCTCTTCGGAATGCCCAAGAGAATTCTTCACCGGGAACAGGATAAGAATGAAAACGAGAATCGATTGCGCGCTTATGCTCTCACTTGTGCTTACGGCGGTTGGCGCCACCTTGACGATGGCGCAGCAGGCTCCCACGGGAAGTGGTGTTCCTCCACCCAGGCCTCAAGGCTCCTGCGACATCTACGCTTCTGCCGGTGCCCCCTGTGTCGCCGCACATAGCACTACGCGCGCGTTATATGCGGCCTATAACGGCCCCCTGTACCAGGTTTTGCGCCAATCGGACGGCAAGACTCTGGACATTCGTGTTGTCCAGCCTGCTGCCTCGCCAGTTCCCGATCCGGGCGGATACGCCGACGCAGCCGCACAGGATAGGTTCTGCGCCGGCACCTATTGCTGGATCAGCATCATCTACGATCAATCTCCCAGGCACAACGACCTCACTCAGGCTCCCCGTGGCGGGTTCAGCGGCCCAGCCCTGGGAGGCTTCAACAACCTTCCAATTGCCGATATGGCGCCGATTACGATCATGGGGCACAAGGTCTACGGTGTGTTCATCGAACCGGGCATGGGACTCCGCCATGACGATGTGAAAGGCACCGCAGTCGACGACCAGGCGGAAGGGCAATACTGGGTCGTCAATGGTAAGCATTTCAACTCCGGTTGCTGTTTCGACTACGGCAATGCCGAGATCGACAGCCGCGATGATGACAACGGCACCATGGAAACCCTCTACTTCGGTAATGCCACGCCGTGGTATAGCGGGAATGGGAACGGTCCGTGGATTATGACCGACCAGGAGAACAATCTCGTTGGTTGCGTCAACCAGGATGGTTCCAAAGGCTGTCCAAATCTACCCAGCATCCCCTGGCGTTTCGTGACCGCAATCGCCAAGGCAGAACCGCATCATTGGATATCCCTGGGCGGTAACGCGCAAAAGGGCGCTTTGTCGGTCATGTTCGATGGAAAGCGCGTGAATCCTACTTATGACCCGATGCGGAAGCAGGGGGCTATTCTGTTGGGCAACGGCGGCGACAACAGTGACGGCTCGCAAGGAACATTCTATGAGGGAGCGATGACAGCCGCCGGCACATTTCCATCGAACGCTACCGACCAGCTTGTTCAAGCCAACATTGTGGCTGCTGGGTACGGCGTGACTCCACTCACTGTGTCGTCCGTGGCGGCAGCATCCACGCCGGAGGGGGTGCAGACGTTCACTCCGGAGTCTTCGCGGGACATCACAGTAACGTTTACGAATACGACAGGAGCGCCTGCGGCGGGCGTTTCGTTGAGCATTGCTGTACCCAGCAATCAGTGGACCTCTGTCGTTTCAGGCACAACCGAAACATCCAAGACGTTTGCTCAGCAGGTCGCACCGGGTACGAGCGTGAGCGCGACCTTCAAAGTCACTTCTGGGCTAGTAACCTCCGACGGCGATCTCGTCGGCAATGCATCATGGACGAACCCGGCCAGCGGCAGAAAGCAAGTCGAGACGGCGGTTGAAAAGGTGCGCAATGCCAGGCCAGTCAAGATCAACGAGTTTCGCGTCACTTCAGGCGCTCCAGCTTCCGGCGCTTCAGGCAACCTGACGAACTCATTTATCGAGCTCTACAATGCAGGTTCCCAAAGCGTCGATATTTCCAACTGGACGCTGACCGAACACCCAGCCCGTCAGGCTATCTTCTCTACGGTAAAGATCCCGGCTGGAACGAAGCTTGCGGCCAGCGGCTTCTACCTGCTCGGTCTCTCCAACTCCGGGCTGGCGGCCCCTGCGCGCCGGGGCGACAGCATCCTCCATGTCAGGAACACGGATGGAATGTCTATTGGCGATACCATCACCCTCGATACCGGCTCCAGTATGGAAACGCGCAAGATCGCAAGCCTGGGAACGGCTGCCACCAACCACACAACGCTGTGGCAACCTCTTCCCGAAGGACCGGTGATCACAATTCCTGCCGGCTCGACCAATGTTCCTGTAGAGAGTGCATCCGGCTTCGTTGTCGGACAGAAGATCGCGCTTGGGGTTGGTTCTACCTACCCGATCGCGGCCAATACTGTGGAGCAGTACGAAATAGCCACGGTGACCGCAGTCGGCAAGCCAGGCACACAAGCCTATCTCGCGATGGATGCGCCTGCCGAAGCCACGAACATCAAGGTGACATCCCTCTCCGATATCTCCATCGGTGACAAGATCAGGTTGGACATCGACAGCGTTGGCCATGGAATCGAAACCGTTACTGTGGCGCATGTCGGCACAGCAGCAGGTCGGACCAATCTCTCGGCTCTTGCGAGCGCCGGAGCAACCAGGATCAGCGTACGCCGGGCGGAGGGTTTCGCTGTAGGCGACAAGATCACGGTCGGCACGCCTGCAAGCCAGGAAGCCGTTACCGTCACAGCCGTGGGCAGCCAGGGGCCGGACGGCGCCGCCATCGACTTTACGCCCGCCCTCGCCAAATCTCATGTGGACAGTGAATGGGTTGTATCTCCGGGCACGGGCCTGGATCTGGCAGCTCCCCTACGGTTCAATCATGCGGCCAATCTCCCATTCAGCGATCGCGGGACTGGAGTCAGCTTCCAACCGGCGACTGCCTTTGCCCATTCGAGCAACGAGCCGGTCCAGGCCCTTGGCACCGGTATAGCACTCGACAGGCCACTGGATCACGACCACGGGATCCACGAGGTTGTACGTGATGCAGCCGTCAAGACTGCGGGGTACCAAGGCACGCCGGTGCCCAACCAGTGGTTTGGAGGACCTGAACTGACCACCAAGTCCCTTCAATTCGGTCATAGCATCACCGTCGAAGAGGGCAGCATGGTGCTACGGGACGCCTCGGGAGTGGTTGTCGACAGCCTTAACTACGGCGGCCTTGTCGACCCATGGGCCGCCGAAGGCGACCAAGCCGCCTCAGGAGCGCGGCTAAGCGGCTGCTACGTCCCGGCGCCCGGCTCAGTGTTCGATCCATGGTCAACGGTTGTGTCGCCGGTTGCCACCAATTCGAGCGCGGGACGGTTCCCCGACGGCGCCGATACCGACAGCAACTGTACCGACTTCCTGACCCAGGCCGTTGCGACTTTGTCGACCTCTTCGCCCGCGGGTGCAACCAACCTCAAGGTCACCAGTATGGAAGGCTTCCGCCCTGGCCAGACGATCCTCATTGATTCTGGTGCGAATCTTGACACCGCAGTCATCTCTACGGTTGGCACAGCAGGCGCCACTACGTTGAGTACTTCCACTGGCGTGGGAGCAACTGTTCTCCATACTGCAAACGTGACCGGCTTTAGTAAAGGTCAAAAAATCTCAATCGACGATGCAGCAAACTCCGAAACGGCCGTCGTCTACTCGATCCGGGCCCGCGGCGGCGCCACCATCACGCTCGCCGCACCACTTGCTCGCGCGCACGCGTCTGGCGGACAGATTTCGGGCAGCGGTATCAGCCTCACCACTCCACTAAGCCGGACACACACCAGTGGAGCGCAGGTCTCCGATAACGTTCCAACTCCCGGTGCACCGAACCAATATGACGGTACAAATCATTAAGCGGCTAGGAACCTGGGTATACCATCCTAAGGGCAACTGATCGAACCCAGTTTCTCTTCGAAGCCCCTGGGCAAATGAAATGCTGCAGCCTAAGCGATGATTCCTTCGAACCACTTTACAAAGGCACGAGCTTTGGTGCTGGTCAGGCGCCCCGAGGGGTAGATGACCCAGAGGTCGAGTGGTGGTAGCGTCCAGCCGTTCAGGATGGATACGACCTCGCCAGATTCGAGTTCGGGAGTAAACATCCAGCGCGATGCGACAGCGAACCCCTGTCCACTGATCACAGCGGCGCGCACGCCTTCGGCGGCGGTGATCATCAGCCGTCTTTGAAGGCGTATTGATGTTTCGGCGGTTCCGCGACGGAAAGACCATTCCTCGCCGCCGGTCCATTGCGAATAGATGATGGCGTCGTGGTTGAGGAGATCGGCAGGAGCGGCCGGTATGCCTCTCCGAGCGAGATAAGCGGGACTGGCGAGAACCAGACGTTCACTCTTCGCCAGCTTGCGCGCCCGCAGAGATGAGTCAGTGAGGGGGCCGAGGCGGAGGGCGGCGTCAATATTTTCGGCAACGAGATCGCGGGGGCGATCATCCATGACGAGCTCCAGCTCGAGCCGAGGGTGAGACTTGAGAAATTCGGCGAGGCGGGGGACGAGGTGAATCCGCGAGAAAGTAACGGCCCCGCTGATGCGGAGGCGTCCTTCGAGGCTGGCACTGGCGCCACGTGCCGCGGCGTCGGCTTCGTCGGCTTCAGTGACAGCCCTGAGGGCGCGCTCGTAGAAGGCCACTCCTGCCTCAGTGGGAGTGAGCTGACGAGTGGAGCGGACGAGCAGGCGCACCCCGAGCCTTTCCTCCAGGCTGGCAATGGTCTTGGAGATTGCCGGCTGGCCGATTTTCAAATCGCGCGCAGCCGATGAGAATGATCCGGCGTCAACGACTCGGACGAACATCTCCATTTCGCGCAGACGGCTCATAAACCGCGGGTTGGATGTTGCATATCCAAAACGGTTTCATTCCCGATCGGAATAGATGTTATCACCGAAAGAGATCTACCGATTGCGATCCTGAATGCTTAGAGTCGTCTTTGGAGGACGTTCTAATAGGCCTGGTAGTAACCAACGACACCAAGAGGACAAAGGCAGCCACGCCGTAGGAAAAGGCATTTATGTGTCTTCTCGCTTCGCGGCGGAGGGGGCGCAAGAATCGGCGCGTTTAAGTGGCGAGGGAGCGGATTTTTATGGGCAAGCTAAACGGCAAGGTCGCGGTAGTTACGGGCGCTTCGAAGGGTCTCGGCGCTTCGATCGCGGAACATCTGGCGGCCGAGGGCGCATCGGTGATCGTGAACTATGCGACGAGCAAGGCGGGCGCGGAAGCTGTTGTGTCCCGCATTGCGAAAAAGGGTGGGAAGGCGACTGCGGTTCAGGCGGACGTGGCGAAGCCCGCGGAGATCGAGCGGCTGTTTCAAGAGACTAAGAAGGCCTACGGCAAGCTGGACATTTTGGTGAACAATGCCGGGGTGTATGAATTTGCTCCACTTGAACAGATCACGCCGGAGCATATCCAGAAGCACTTCAGTCTCAACGTGGCAGGACTGCTGCTCACGACAAAGGAAGCTGTGAGGCTAATGGGGCCTGAAGGCGGATCGATTGTGAATATCGGCTCGATTGTGGGTCCGATGCCGGCTCCGCAGGCTTCGGCGTACAGCGCGAGCAAGGCGGCGGTAGATGCGATCTCCGTGTCGCTGGCGACTGAGCTGGGTCCGAAGAAGATTCGCGTGAACTCGCTCGATCCAGGGATGGTGGAGACGGACGGGCTGCGGGCGGCGGGTCTTAACGAAGGCGACTTCAGGAAGCAGCAGGACAGGGAGACTCCGCTGGGGAGGATTGCGCAACCTGAAGATATTGCGCCGGCGGTCGTCTTTCTCGCCGGAGACGACGCGCGCTGGATTACAGGGCAGGTAATTGTCGCCGCCGGCGGAAAACGCATGTAAGTGACGCAACGCACAGATCACATTTCTCGGAAGGAAATGCTCACATGAAGAACACGAAAGACGCAGGGGCGTCCGGAAACGTGACCCCGGAAGAATACGATCTGGTGATCCTTGGCAGCGGTACCGGGTCGAAGCTCTCGGCATGGACATTTGCAAGCCGGGGGCAGCGAGTGGCGGTGGTTGAGAGGAAGTATGTCGGCGGGTCGTGTCCTAATATCGCGTGTCTACCGAGCAAGAACGTTATTCACACGGCGCAGGTGGCGTCCTATGTGCGCAGGAGCGGGGAGTTCGGCATCGCGAGGGATGGGTTCAGGGTGGACATGTCGGCGGTGCGCGACCGCAAGCGGAAGATGGTGGAGGAGCTGGTCAAGGTGCATCTCGATGAATACCGGCAAAGTGGTGCGGAACTCATCATGGGGACCGGACGCTTCGTCAGTCCGCGGACGGTGGAGGTCACACTAAATGATGGAGGGCGGCGGGTGCTGCGGGGAACAAATGTAGTCATCGGAACGGGGACACATGCGGCGCTAGACAAGACCCGGGGCTTGCGGAGGTGCAACCGCTCACGCACATCGAGGCGCTCGAACTGGATGAGGTTCCGGAGCGCCTGCTGGTAATCGGCGGCGGCTACATCGGGCTGGAGTTTTCCCAGGCGATGCGCCGGTTCGGGAGCAATGTAACCTTGATTGACCGTAATGAGCGCCTGTTGCATCGCGAAGATGACGATGTGACCGACGCGCTTCACCGGCTGTTTGATGATGATGGCATCACGGCCGTACTGAATGCCCGGATCAAGAAGGTTTCGGGGAAATCAGGGGATTCGGTAAAAATCGTGTTTGGGCGGAATGGAGCGGATAAGGTGCTCGAGGGTACTCATCTGTTGGTTGCGACGGGCCGCATTCCAAACACGAAAGACCTTGGATTGGAACTAGCGGGTGTTGAAGTGACCGATCGCGGATATGTGAAGGTCAACGAGCGGCTGCAGACAACAGCACCCGGAGTTTGGGCGGTCGGAGAGGTTGCAGGCAGCCCGCAATACACGCATATCAGCGAGGATGACTTTCGCGTGTTCCGCGACAATGTCACCGGTGGAAACCACGTGACTACCGGCAGGCTGGTTCCGTTCTGCCTCTATACAGATCCGGAGTTCGCGCGGGTGGGGCTGAGCGAGAAGGAAGCTAGAGCACTAGGCGTCGCGTATCGCTTGTTCAAGACTCCCATGGCGGCTGTGCTAAGGGCGCGCGCACTAGTTGAGACGCGTGGTTTCCTGAAGGCCCTTGTGGCGATGGACAGCGACCGTATCCTCGGCTTCACGGGTTTCGGCGCCGGCGCGGGAGAAGTTATGTCGGCGGTCCACATTGCGATGGTTGGCGGTTTGCCGTATACAGCACTGCGGGATACTGCCATCGCCCACCCTACGCTGGTAGAGGGGCTTCACTCGCTGTTCATCACTACACCTTCTTTGTCGTGCGAGACCGCGGATGAACGAACCGCGGTGCTCCAAAACGCGTGACGAACTGAGCATTCGCTGCCGTTTATACGATTCCACAGCGGATTAGAACTAGTCTCTTGATGTATGGGCCACCCGCCGAGATCGTCACCGCCAAGGGTGTTGACGGTGTTTCAAATCGTCCTTCAATATTTGACAACGATGGATTACCACATGAAGGAGTCCTTTTATGACTCAAACCACATCCGCTGAGGCGTCGGGTGATGGTGTGCGCGGATCTCAAGCGAACACAGGTAACAAACTGCAGGCGAAGAGTGTTCTAACGAAGATTGCAGCGTTTGTTGCAGATCGAAATATCCCTTTCCTTGTTTGCAGCATTGGAATGATCGTGATGTTGCTGTGGGCAGGCAAGTTCAAAATGACAGCACCCGGGGCCGAGGGCATCATCCCGCTCGTCACGAACAGCCCACTTACCAGTTGGCAATTCAAGGCCTTTGGACCATATATTGGGGCGGATATGATCGGGGCCACTGAATGGACAGCAGCAATCCTACTGATCATTGGCTACTTTAAACCTAAAGCAGGCATTCTGGGCGGGATAATTCTAGTCGGCATGTTCTTCACCACAAGCACCATGTTGATCACGACTCCGGATGACACCGTCGTCGTTCACGGCATCCATTACATGAACAATCTCGGCCTGTTTCTCTTCAAGGACATTATCTCTTTCGGAGTTGCGTTCTATCTGATCAGCTATTACGGCCGACAAGCGATCATGGCTGAAAATCAGAGCTGAATACTTTTACAGGGACGTAAACCTTTCTCTCGCCGGGACACTGCCTCAAGGTGTTGTTCGCTGGATTCTGGAACAAGAAGCTGGGGATTCTCGGCGCGCTGGGCGGAATCGCTTCGTTTGTATCGACCTTTACCATCATTCCCTTCATGCCGGATGGGTGGGCTGCAAAGCGCCCTCGCGCTCCGACCGATCCACTTGGACGAATAACCGCCAATCCGGAAGTAATGCGAGTGGCCGATACCGGCTAATCGGAAACTTGCCTGCCCCGCTGGCCAGTTGGGGAGCAAGTTACCGAAAATCCCGTTTTCCAGGAACTTCGATATACGATCTTAGATCGTCAGTCGGGAGGATGAGGTCCGAGTCGGCCATGCCCTAGACACCTGCTGAAGAGGGTCCGATAGAATCTCAATGAGTGCGTTGGCGAAGATAACCGGCCAATCCGTTTTGACTAATGGAATTGTGAATCGCTCGATGCAGCGCGGCTGAGAGACGTAGTTTATTATTCTTCAGCCGGATTTTCTTACCTTCAAGCCCGCGAGCTAGAACATGTTCCAGTTCAGCAAGGCTCATTGGTGCGAGCGCAGGATTGGTGCGGCTTCGGGGCAAGCGGGTCCAGAAGTTTGGCCCTCACGAACACACGTTCAGAATGGGAAGCGATTGGCCGCTTATGGTCTGAAATCGTGAGTTGAGACGGGCCGGACGCCTTCGCCGTGGCCTCACTCCCAGTTCTTCACCTTTGGCCACAGCGCCTGGAGATTTTCATGGAGGCCTCTGCAGATGAAAACCGGCCCACGCTCATACGGCTCCAAATACGGATTTGCATCCTGTGTAAATTCCACTACCGAGTCGAAGTTGGTTTCGAGCGTCCTGCGGCTTTCGCCAAACACGATCATCACGCTACCCGTATACGTGTGCGGTCCCCAGAAGAAGTAGTTCTGGTGACCGCTGATGGCCTCCGGAACATCCGGCCGGTACACGTTCACCGCGCTCGCGTCGCCATAGTTTTCCGTGTAGATCACAGCCTGTGCGCGCTCCGCCTGCGGCAGCGAGTACCAGGCAGCGGCCAGCAAGTCCGCCTTCTGCCGCCAATCCAGCATGTCGGCGTAGTACTGCGGCAGCGGCGCGGTGGCGCCATTCTCCATTTTCGGAGGCTGCAGATGCAGCCGCTGCTGATATGCAAGAATTTTTGCCGGTGGCAGTACCGGGAGAATGATTGGCAACAGAATCGCGATGACAAGCACGTTCATCGCCACGTAAACGGGCGTGAGCCCGCGCCGCAACCAGGCCTTGCGGAAGAGAAGATCCCAGGCGGCCGCCCCCGCGGCAAAATAGAGCGGATAAATGGCCGCAAGGTAATAGCTCTTGGCGTGCAGAATCATCATCAGGGGCAGATACAGCAGATAGGTCACGCCCAGGAAGCGGAACGCCTGAGCCGCCCGGCTGAAGAGCAGCCACAGAATGCCTCCCACCCACAACGGCGCCATCAGAGGACCGAAGACGAGCATCTGGTCCAGCACAAACGCGAGGGGGCCCACACGAACGTTCTTGCCGTTAATCTGATCGTTGTGCAGCAGCTCGAGCGTTGCCCAGTGGTTGTGCATCTCCCACAGCAGATTGGGCAGAATCAGCGCGACCAGGAGCGCAAGGCCGATCGGGAACCATTTCGAAGCCAGTAACTTTCTCTGGCTGGTCATCAACAGCGCCGCCAGCAGACAGGTGAGGAAGAAAACCTCGTTCCACTTGTTTTCGAGGCCCAGGCCAGCCGTCACGCCCATCAGCACCCACCACAACGCCACGGTACGGCCACTGCGAATGCCGCGACCGGCCAGCCGTGCCAGCTCGATTGTCGCCAGCGCCACCGTCATCCAGAAGACCGGCTCAAAGGTGCTCGTCGAAAAGGTCGCATCGGTGCCCATCACCATGGGCGCCAGCAGAATCCCCGTCATTGCCAGCGCTTGCGCCCAGCGCGAAGCGCCCATCCGCCATGCCAGCAGCCCCGTCATCGCAACTTCCGCGGCGCCCGCCAGCGAGGCAAAGGTCCGGAACAGGGCCAGCGATTGCAAGCCAAACAGCAACTCCGAAATGCGCGCGACCAAAGGAATGACAGGCGGCTGATCCACATACCCCCAGGCCAGATGCCGGCCGCACACGATGAAATACAACTCGTCACGAAAAATGCCGTACCCTGCATGTTGGATCGTTATCTGGCCCAGCGTTGACAGAACATACTTCAGCAGGCCAAACCCTACCGCCAGCCACAATGCACCTTTCACCGATACCGCGGTAAATTCCTGCGGCTCGGCAATTCTCGTCTCAGTCGTCACCCTGGTCGTGCCTCCATCGCTGCGTACAAATTCTTCGCCAGCATCGAACCCTACGCATAGCTTATCCCCGGTGTTCCGCCATCATGTATCCCTGAACCCGAAAGAGCGAATTGGACCTTGATTGGTGCCAATTCGCCATAAGCGGCCAATCGCTTCCCATTCTGAACGTGTGTTCGTGAGGGCCAAACTTCTGGACCCGCTTGCCCCGAAGCCGCACCAATCCTGCGCTCGCACCAATGAGCCTTGCTGAACTGGAACATGTTCTAGCTCGCGGGCTTGAAGGTAAGAAAATCCGGCTGAAGAATAATAAACTACGTCTCTCAGCCGCGCTGCATCGAGCGATTCACAATTCCATTAGTCAAAACGGATTGGCCGGTTATCTTCGCCGAGTCACGCATTGAACACAGAAGTGGACAGTGAGCGAATCTACGTCAAACCTCAAGGCATCCTCCGAGGTGCCTGCAAAGTCGGATTTTCGGTAACTTCCCAAACTGGAGGGTTGCGCTGGGCAATTTACCGAAAATCCCGTTTCACGGCAGATTGACTAGCGCGGACCCACCGCGCGCCCGGGATGGCTCCGGTGCTAGCTGTGCAAGCCAGGAGATGCTGTGTTGGGCAGCATGGTTGCGGATGCATGCCAGTGATCCACAGTGGAGATAAGACGTCATCCAATCGGAGGGTGCGCTCGAGATGAATTGGAGAAGCTGGTCTTCTTGGAACAACGTTGAACAAACTACAAGCGCGTTGGTGGCCTGGACGAACGAGCGCTTGATCGGTCGCACAAAATAGGCGAACTAAAATTGGGCGGTTCGCGTTTTGATCCGTGTCGGTACCGACAAGTCCGCCGCCGTACCGAGGCGGAGATTAACGTCGATCCTTGTTTGTGTGGGATTCGTAGTACCGCGTCATGCTAACCGCCAGAGCATTGAGACGATAAAAGAACACGATGCCAACAACTATCAGGGCGACTGTCAAATCTTTAGAAGATGCGGCCATGTGACACCTCTCAAATAATTCTACGAGAATGACGGTATGGATGCGCGAAGGGTTTCCGCAACGTGATCTTCGACCAAGTGCCCGTAATGCTGTTCGGTCACCCGGATGGACTTGTGCCCGAACAACCTCGCCACATAGGACACCTGCACATCCCCAGATGCGCCCCCACACCCTTCCGCAGCGCGTGGAACCCGCACCGCTTGATCCCGGGACGAGACCTAAAACTTCCGAAAACAATGAAAGAGCTTGGCGGGAGGCAGCGACGGTGCTGCAACCGCTGGTTGATTGGACGCACCATGCAAAGGAGCCTTAACCCTCCCGAATTGCGGAGAATAGCAAATCCTGACTCGGCGTGCGGGCAAGATCCTATAGCTGCCCTGGAGGTTCAAGGAGATGTCTGGGCGGCCGGTAAGTTGGGGCTGACGCCCGTTGCCGGGTTGCTACACCGGAATCAAACGCTTTGCCCAATTGAAATTGGTGACCAGACGGGACTGGTACTTTGGGAAAACAGAGGTTTTCAGTAAATTGCTCCGCCCGGTCCATAGGGCTCGGTCCCCAGCTTGTCGTTGACGGCGTGCACTATTCGCTGCCGGGAACGAACCGGGCTGCGAAGCATTGTCTCTTCGAGGCTGCTTGCAAGCGGTATAGTGGCAAGACGGATTGTAAATGCAGAGGCGCGCGCAAGCGGCAGTGCGGGGGAGACGGAAGGTAACCCATCAAAAAGGCTCTCGGTCGGCGAAAAGTAAGCGTCTTGTAACCCTCGGTGGAGATGACGGTATCCGGCCATTGCACAGCGGGAAGCTCGGTCCTGCGATTCAGAACTCGGTAATTGGCTCCCGGAGGAAATCTGACGGCACGTTCTCGCCGCAGTGCTGTTTGAGTTCCATCAGGAGGCGCGGCCTGTCTGGCAACTGGCGGCTGTGGACGATCTTCGTTCCGTCGGCACTCGTGATCGTAACAGTGCGACTTTTTTCCCCGGTGTTGATCTCGACAATGTCTGCCCAGCGGATTCGCTTGTTTTTCCAAAGCCAGGAGACCTGTTCCAGACCATCGGCGGTTACGGTTATTTTTCCCGGGAACGGGAAGGCGATCATGACCGTGAGAATTCCAAGACTGACCGCAACCATGAGGTTCAACGGCCTTCCATGGATATGCATCAGCTGGCTGATGGTGGCGTAGATTAGATAGACGACCAACAGGGGCCATGCCCAGAAGGAACGCCTGTTCGGCGTGAATTCAATACGTCCGTCTTGTAGCGCTCTGGCCTTCCTCTGCTTGTCCGCGCCACCCCCAAAAGATATGAGCACTGCTGCGGTCAGAATCCAGACCGGCAGTTCTCGGACAATCCAACTGAAGTGCTTCCAGATCATCGACCTGATTGTAAGACTACTGCTTCGCCCGCGTGAATCGGCATTCGTGGTTCTCCACGGCGACATCATTCCGGGCTGCGGGGGCAGGCTGCGGGGGAACAGACGGAAGGTAACCCAATAAGTGCCAAAATTCGTTGCCAGGGGACAGTCCCCCAAACCCTCGAATCGGTTCGCCGTATGATCTGCTACATGAGCAATCGCAACGAAAGGCCGAACTCCCGTTGATCGCCCGGCAATCCCCATAGCCCGCACAACCCAATGACGGTAATTCCGGAAATCAATAGGCTCGCCAGTTGCCACAGCCCAGTGCGCTCATCGAGTCGAAATTCCGAACGTATTGTCGGCAACTCTTACCTTGGGATTACTTCAGGTTTGTCCGTTATCCACTCAGAACCGTTGCGTGTACCCAGTGCGCCGATAGAATGAGGAGGAGGAGTATCAACGCTTGTTCGAATACGATCCGTCGTCTCCGATCGAGGCGATTTCATCTCCTGTAGAAGGGCGGATTCAGGGCGCCCTGCATGAATTGTCCTATCGTCTGCCTGGCTCTTCAGAGTACGCGCGAGCCTGGCTGATCGTGCCACCCCAATCGACGCCGTCCCCTTTCGTTGTCGCCCTTCACGGCGGAGGCCAGGACCGCAACGCCTTTCTCGCTGAGGCCTGTCTCCTGGCTGAGCTTGGAATTGCATCGCTACTGATCGATCTTCCGCAAGCGCGGGCGTTCCCGAACTTCTCGCGTCCCGATCAGGAGCAGGACAGATTTGCGCAGACCGTCATCACAGTGAGGCGCGGCCTGGACTGCCTTTCTCTTCGGTCGGATATCGATATGTGCCGCGGAGCGATTGTAGGTTTTAGTTTTGGTGCCTGGATCGCAGCCATTGTCGCAACGGTAGATGCTCGCCCGAAGAGGGCCGTTCTGATTGCCGGTGCTCCTCGGATGAGCGAGTTCTGGCGAGCCAGTCTGCATCCGGACGTAATTCGTATCCGCCAGCGGCTCCAGCCGGGCATCATGGACCGTTACGCTGAAGCCTCAAAATGGCTCGACGCAAGCGAGTACCTGCAGCGTTGCTCGAACATCCCTTTCCTTTTCCAGTTTGGCACCGGCGATGAGGTCATATCGCAAGAGTATCTGCGGGAGTTCGCGCCCTATGGTTGTGGAACAGATCAATTGAAAGTCTATGAATCAGGTTCCCATTACCAGATGTTTCTAAATCCAGACGCACGTCGTGATCGATTGTCCTGGCTACGAGACCAACTAGCTCAAGGCCAGTAGAGAATCCGGCGTTCGAATTCGGTTCAAATTCTCGTCCTATCCACCGATAACGCACGCATATCAGTTGCAGCAAGGTCGACGGACGACTTCAGCTCAATGCGCCCATTGAGGGGCAACACTGAGCCTCTCTTGAGTTCCGGATGGATTGTGGCAAAACCGTCAGTTGGACGTTCGTCAATGCTCGACCAGTAACTTCCAGTTGGCTAACGACACTTCCAGTTGGCCGGTGATCCGACCAGAATGGGGCCGCAAGAGTCACCGGGGAGCAACTTTGAATTTAGTCGTCGGAATTTAGTCGTCAGACGGGACCGGTACTTTGGGAAAACAGAGGTTTTCGGTAAATTGCTCCGCCCGGTCCATAGGGCTCGGTCCCCAGCTTGTTGTTGAGGGCGTGCACTATTCGCTGCCGGGAACGAACCGGGCTGCGAAGCAGTGTCTCTTCGAGGCTGCTTGCAAGCGGTATAGTGGCAAGACGCATTGTAAATGCAGAGGCGCGCGCAAGCGGCAGGGAGAACCGACCGTGAATAAGCATTCCCTGGCTCTGAGTCTATTCCTGCTCCTTGGCAGCACTGTCTCGGCGCAGACTACGAACAATAAACCGGCCGCCCCCGATGAGACAGACTGCGCCAACCTGGCTGGGGCCGGTAATCCTCTGTGGTCGATCAAATCCGCGGAATTCGTACAGCCGCCGTTGAGCATAGCGGCGCGGCGTGGCACCCAGGACAAGATAAGCGTCGAAACTCCGTTCTGCCGCGTAACCGGAAGGGTTACCCTGAATGCCAGGTCGGAGATTGACTTCGAATTGTGGTTGCCGCGGCGCCACGATTGGAATGGCAAGTTTGCCGGAGTGGGAAGCGGTGCTTCCCGCGGAACCATCGAATATCAGGCCCTGATGCGGGCGTTAGCGCGCGGCTACGCGGCCGTAGCTACCGACAGTGGCCATCAAAGCACACTCGGGTATGACGTCAGTTGGGCCCTCGGCCAGCCAGACCGCGTCATTGATTTTGGCTATCGTGCGCAGCACACGGTGACCCAGGCAGCCAAGGTGCTCACCGCGAAATTCTACGGAAGCGCGCCGCATCACTCCTATTTCGTCGGATGCTCCCAGGGGGGCCATCACGCCCTTATGGAGGCGGAGCGTTTTCCCGCGGATTATGACGGCATCGTTGCCGGCGCGCCAGTGTACAGCTGGACCAACGAGATGACAGGGCAAGTATGGAATCTGCGCGCTCTGCAGCAAACGCCGGCGGGCGCTCTGCCGGTTGCAAAGCTTCAGCTTCTGTACGATTCCGTTGCCAAGACCTGCGCCGGTGCGGACGGTTTAATCGATGATCCGCGCCATTGCTCGTTCGATCCTTCGGTACTTCAGTGCACGGCTACAAACCAGGGTTCCTGTTTAACCAACGGCGAAGTGGAAGCAGTACGCACCATGTATCAAGGTCCCAGGACACCTGCGGGCAAACAAATTTACCCCGGGCTCTCGCGGGGAGGAGAGATAGGGTGGGATAGGCTGTGGTCGAACCCAGGCCAGCTTGGCGGCAGTGGACTGGGCTTCTACCGCTTTGTGGTCTTTCAGAATCCTTCCTGGGATCTTGCCACTATGGATTTCGCCCGCGATTCTGCTCTCGCCAAGCAAAAGTTCGGCAAGATTCTCGATCCGGACAATCCGGACTTGTCGGGCTTTGCGAAAAGCGGTGGGAAGATCATCGTCTATCACGGCTGGGCTGATGATATGGTGCCGTCGCAGGTTTCGATCGACTACTACGACTCCGTGACATCCAGGATGGGAGCGACTCGAGTCAACGGCTTCTATCGCTTATTTATGGTTCCTGGCATGTTGCATTGTGGTGGTGGTCCAGGTGCGGACGTTCTATTTCGATCGGAAGCGGCCACCGCCGTTCCGCTCGCTCCCGATCGGGATATTTTGACCGCCTTGGAGCAATGGGTCGAACACGACCGTGCCCCCTCCAGCTTCGTCGCATCGCGCCTGAATAAAGACGGAACCATCCAGCGCACACGACTCCTCTGCCCGTACCCGGCAACTGCCAAATATCGCGGCGACGGTGACGTTATGCGGGCTGAAAACTACGCCTGCTCACTCGACCGATAGAACCGAAAATTGGTGACTCGATGGACTGCGCCCAGCTGAGCCACGCTTCCTGAAAGTCGGGAGTTTCGTGGTCAGAGTTTCGTGGTCATCCATGATAGGTAAAGGTCAACAGGAAACAGAGATTCCCGTTGACTCGGGGAAGAGGTTCTCCGAGCCGCAGATGGTTGGCGTTTCGAACTGTCCTCGATCTTTTAGCAGGACCAGCGCAGTGGTGGCAGCGTGGCCAGACATCCATTTGCGGGAGCAGCATCGACTAGGTGCCGTCCACGAAGATTGAGTTAGGGTAAACCGGCCGACCTCGAAACAGACGGAAGGGTGTATTGGAAGCTTAAATTCCCGCACACAGACCACGAAAACGCGACGACCGGCCGGTAGATCGCTGACAGATCGAACATAGAAACTCTGGTAGGCTAACCGAACTCGGGGACGGACAGGAAGTTCACGAATCAGTAAGCAGCTTGCCACTTTGGGTCACATGACGCCCCACTCCGAGGCTACCACCCGGATCCGGCCGCAGCTGCAACCTCGCATCCGCTCCCAGATTCCATTACTGGTCCCCACAGACGATTGTCCCACCTCTACCGAGAAAGAAGGTTTTGCGACACGGTAAAATGGTCGCTACGCACATGGCGCTCCTGAAAAACGGCCCCGAGATGAGGATGGAACGCTGCCCGCACTGCAGCATCGCAGTGCCACGTCTCTACCAAGTCTGGAGGCAGGAATTAACGGGCTCCAACAACCGAGTGCCGCGCGACTGGTACGCCTACGCAATGTGCAAGTTGTGGAGGAGTCGTCCTGACGGTCGCGTTGACGGCCCCCGGCGCTCCGGTCCAAGAAACCTGGCCGAAAGAAGTTGCAATTTCTGAATCCGTCCCGGCACGCGCGCGAGAGTATCTCAGTCAAGCGACAGCAAGTCTGCACGCACCTGCAGGCGCGGTCATACTCGCAGGCAGTGCAGTGGATGCAATGCTGAAGGCCAGAAACTATAAAGAAGGTTCGCTATACTGCAGGATCGATAAGGCAGCCGCCGATCACCTTATCACAGAAGAAATGGCGCAATGGGCCCACGAGATTCGCCTGGATGCAAACGATCAGAGACACGTGGACGAGAATGCCCCGTTGCCAAACGCTGATGATGCCAAGCGAACGATTGATTTTGCAAAGGCTCTCGCAGATTTCATGTTCGTGCTTCCCGACCAGGTTTCCCGTGGCAGGCGCCCTCAGCCTGCTCCGGATATCGGGCCCCAGGCGCCTCAGAAAAGATAAAGATTTGTGGTCAGACCGGGACTGGTACTTTACGAAAATGGAAAGCCATTCCTGGCTGTTTTGTCTGTTTATGCCCGTCCGCGAAAACGAGGTGAACTCTCGTTGGTTCCTTTGTTCCTTTAGCAACCTCTGTTTTCCCAAAGTACCAGTCCCGTCTGGACGGGGCAACCACCGCTCCAAAATCTGGAATCCAAATCGCCCCGACGCATGGTGACTGTTCCGTCCTGCTTCTCAGACCTCGGCCACCAATTGAAATCGGCTGGCCGCCGCCGTCACTACCTGTACTTGACCGTGACCTGGGTTCGGTTCCTTCCGCAGGAGCAACATCCCTACTGAATGGAGAGCTTGGACATCACGGTGCACAGCTTTTCGGTCGCGCTGAAGCACCGCCGCTAATTCTGTGATGGAACGAGGTTTCTCCCTTGCCACCTCACAGAGACGGACACGTTTGGGGGTGATGTGCGACAGCATCTCGTCCGCACTGGCGAAAGTGATGCGTTTCTCAGAAGGGATGTGCTCCTTACGGTCCAGCTTGCGGGCACGGGTCAGCTTGCGTTCTCTCAATTCAGCAAAGCTGTTTGTACCGATTTTTGTTTTCATGCCTTCTCCTTCAGGGCTTCCACCTCGTCGAGGAAACGACGGAGGGTTCGTTCGTAGTTGATAAAGCCCGCTGGTTCCATGCTCCCCATCCAATGACGTTCATGCTGTCCGTGAGCATTGTCGTAACCGACTACCCTGCCGTTATCCTGCTGGCATAAACCGAAGTGAATGAAGACCAGGTTGTATTTCACCACCGCCCCGGCGTCGTCCACATAGACCTCTTCCCGGATGACGCCATAGCTTCCGGATTTGCACCGTACCTGATCGATCTCGTCAACAGCTTTGCGGGTTCGTACTCGCTTAGCCATGTTTAAGCATATCACAGGTGTGTCATTAAATGACATACCTGCAGGTCACACGCCTGGGAGTTTCGTGGACGGAGCTGGCACTTTCGCGAATTAGGGAAATCCGGAGCATAATCTCGACGCAGGCGTGCTGACACCTTTATTGTCAATTCAGTCTCAAATCTGCGCAGGGAGGGATCGCCCCTTGAACATCCGTAATCTCCGAATCAGCTTCGCCGCAAGCTTGCTGGTGATTTGTGGCCCCTGCGGAATGAGTGTCCAGGCGCAACAGTCCGCCGCAGGCCCCCCGGCTCAAACCGATGCCACCATTCCACCACAGGCCATGCTACAGCCCGCAGAGCTGGTGCAGATGCTGAACACTTCGGCAAAGCCATTGGTGCTGCAGACCGGCTCGCATGTGCTCTACGCTGAAGCGCATATACCAGGGTCAGAGTACGCTGGGCCCACAGGCACGAGTGCGGGGATCGAAGCACTGCGCGCGCGCGTCACCGGCCTCAACAAGGACACCCTTATCGTCATCTATTGCGGGTGCTGCCCCTGGACTCGTTGCCCGAATATTAAACCCGCGTACCAGCAGTTGCGGTCGCTCGGGTTTACGAACGTAAGGGCTCTTTATCTCGTTGAGAATTTCGGGACTGACTGGGTCTACAAGGGTTACCCGGTTGTCAAAGGCAGATAGAGAAGCGATGGAAAGGACGGCTAGATCGAGGACGGTGGGGTCACGCCTGATCCTGTCACTACTGCTGTTGCTCTTAATCGCGTCGATCGTACACCTGCCTCTTGTGGCGCAAACAGCAACCCACGGCGTGGGTGTCGGTCACTCAGCCCCGAATTTTTCGCGGGTCGACCTGACCCATCGGAAAATTGTACTCAGCTCATACCGTGGCAAAATCGTCCTCCTCAACTTCTGGGCGACGTGGTGCGAACCATGTCTCACGGAGATGCCCACGTTCGTGGAATGGCAGAACCAGTATGGCTCCCGAAATTTTCAGGTGATCGGTATATCGATGGACGACGCGGCCCCGGAGGTAATCGCAACCGTATCCAGGCTGAAACTTAACTATCCGGTGCTGATGGGAGACGAGTATCTTGGGGCCGACTACGGCGGCGTCCTGGGGTTACCGGTTACTTTCCTCATCGACCGTGATGGGAAGATCCAAGCCCGATATCAGGGCACGTCCCTAGCCCGCATCCACAGCGATATTCAAAACCTTCTGCAATCACATTGAGAAGACCGGCATAAACAATTCACTCAGCTCGCAGAGCCTCCGCAGAATTCAACCCCGCCGCACGGCGAGTCGGCAGATAACTGGCGAGCGCCGCGGATGAACGGTGGTTGTTCCGTATGTGCCGGTTTTAGCTCCGTTGCCAACGCGCATACCAAACCCGGGTAACCTTTAAGCAGGTACTCCCGTGCCGAAAAAAGCATCTCGCCACTCACATCAAACCTCGAAAGGCTCTATCTCTTAGAGTAGACGATATCGGCAGGCGACGGCTTCTCACGCAACCGCGCCCTGGCCGGCAGTTGCCGGTAGTTTCGGCCTTCCGCGTGAGCGAAGGATAGCTTCACCGCTATCCGGTACTACACTCTATCCCTGTCACAAAATCATCAGCACCAGCCATGAGTGGCCTACCGCGGCTCTCCACCCCTTTGTCTCCCTAAGAGAGCAGCAAACAAATCCGACCCAATCTCCAGCAAACCGAGGAACGAGACTACCTATGCCCAAAAATACTGTCAGCGATCCCATCACCGATCAGGAAATCGCCTTTGCTCGCCTGATCCTTTCCGGAACCATGAATGACCGCCGCGCTGCGGAAGCTGTCGGCCTCAATCCCGACACCGCCGCCTATACCAAAGCCAAGCCCCGCGTCCGCGCCTACATGATCGAGCACCGCGCCGCCGTCAGGGAAAGGCTGGTGGACCAGGAAGCCGAAGGGCTGCGCCAGCTGAACCTTGGTCGCGACCAGATCCTGGCCCGGCTCTGGGAACTGGCCAATCTTAGCCACGAAGTGACCAGAGGCATCATCGCCGGCCAGATCAAGGCCCTTTCGATGATCGTAGCCATCGAAGGACTGATTCCGTCCGGAACCATGAATGATCGCCGCCTTTCCTCATCTGCTGCAACGCAGCCCGCGGCCCCGCCCGTCAAGGCAGATATCTACACCCCTGAGTGGCTCCGCAAACAGCAGCACCAACCCGCGAGTGAGTCGCCAGGCGATCCCGTTGCCGCCACGAAAACCCAACCCGCCGCGCCCCAGGTTCCCCACCCGGAGCCTCCACCGGAGCCTACAGCCGAGCCGGCCCCGAAAACGGCTAACGACTCGTCGTCTTCCAACCTCGACCGGAACCAAACCAGCCCTCTCAATCCCTTTATCAAGCCCGAAGCCTTGAACCGCGTTCCCGCCGCAACCGGCTTCGCCTTTGACGCCGTCCTGGACAGGGCCAACCCCATCAGGCTGTCCTTCTCCCCAAATGGACGCTTCTCTGGGCGGCGGCGCTGAAGTCATAAAAAGGTCAAATTTTATCGAATTTTACAAACGCGGTTCGTGACGGCGGACCGTGCACCAAAGCAATAGCCCCAAAAGTCTGGTTATCGGAAACTTCCCGCATGTGACATACATTGCTGATTCTTCGGCAAGTCTAGACTATGCCATCGGCGCGCTATGTCATCTGAGCGGGCGACAAGACTCACCATTGATAGTCATCCGCCAGCAGGCTCATCCAGCTCAAGAAGAGGCGCAGTATGAAGCGGAAGTCTAAGGATATCTCCATCCGCGATCTTCAGCGCAAGCTGCGAGAGGACGGAGCGGTGCTTCACTTGAACGAGGAGTTTCGCCCTGCGGCCGGGTAACTGCGCATGAGGTGGATGCGAATGGTGAAGTCCAACTGAGGCGATGACTCATGTCCGGAATCGCACAGGGTTTTACGAAACTGAACAGGCAGGCACCCTTCTTGCACAAAAAGTGATCTTTCCGGCTGATTTTCCCTGCCTTTTTGGCAAGGGAAATGCTTTGATCCATCTTGAAGGCAGCCGCTCGAGGATAAGAGGTTCCATGCGAAATCTGCTCCAGAATCTTCGCTATAGCATGCGCATGTTGCGCAAAGACTCTACCTTGACCATTGCCGTCATCGCGACGCTGGCCCTGGGCATCGGCGCTACAACAGCCATCTACACCGTCGTGTATTCCACGCTGCTTGCAGCGCTGCCTCTTGCGCATCCCAATGAATTAGTCATGGTGTGGTCGAAGATCAAAGGCAACCGCAATGGTATCTCCGCGGGGGATATCCTCGACTGGCAGCGCCGAAGCCATTCCTTCCAAGGCCTTTTCGCGGTAACCAATGGCAACTTCAATCTGGCCACCAAAGGCGCGCCCGAGCGGGTGGATGGCAGGCGCGTAACGCCCGGTTTTTTCGACGGAATGGGCTACCCGCTTATGATGGGCCGCGACTTTGTGCCGGAAGAAGGAGTTCCCGGCAAGGACCATGTGGTGGTGCTAACTCACAAACTGTGGGTCAAGTTGGGCGCCAACCGGGATATAGTCGGCCAGCAGCTACGCATCAACAGCGAGCCCTACACCGTGGTTGGGGTGCTGGCCGCGGGCTTATCAGACCGCTATGACGCACAACTTACGACGCCCTTGGCCTTCCGGCCCGAACAGATCAACCACGACTATCACTGGATGATCGCGATGGGCCGCTTGAAGCCCGGAGTCAGCATTCAGCAGGCGCAGGCGGACATGGATGCCGTGACCGAGCGCATCGCCGCTGAAAACCCGAAGACCAACAGTGGATGGGGCGCGCTGGTCGAGCCGTTCCAGAACGATTTTCTGCCTAAGGACAGCATTCAAACCCTCTGGCTGCTGTTGGGAGCGGTCGGTTTTGTGCTGCTGATTGCCTGCGTGAATGTCGCCAATCTGTTGCTGGCCAAAGGCACAGCGCGGCAAAGGGAGATCGCCATGCGCGGGTCTCTGGGGGCAACGCGGGGACAGATCTTTGCCCAATTTCTCACTGAAAGCAGCGTTCTGGCGCTTATCGGCGGTATTTTGGGCTGCGGTCTAGGCGTCGTTCTGCTGCGCGGACTGGTTGCTGTAATGCCGGAGAGGACGCTGCCGGCTGAGGCCAGCTTGCAATTGAACCTTCCTATTCTGGGCGTAACACTGGCAGCCACCATGCTCTGCGGCCTGCTGTTTGGCTGCGCGCCCGCCTGGTACGCTTCGCGGGTTGACCCGGGTGAGGCACTCAAGGATGGCGGGCGCTCCAGTGCCGGCGCCTCGCACAACAAACTGCGCCGCGCGCTGGTGGTCGGCGAATTGGCTCTGGCCCTGACGCTCCTGGCCGGGGCGGGCCTGGCCGTGCGCAGCTTCTGGAATCTGACCCGCGTCGATCTCGGCTTGCGCACCGACCATTTGCTCAAATTCGAACTTGACCAGGCCGACGGCCGATTTAAGGACCCGGCGCAGATCGATACCTACTACCAGCAGATTCTCAACCGTATCCAAGCCATTCCTGGAGTCTCCGCGGCTGCGGTGGTCACCGGCGCGCCGTTGCTCGGGACCAGCGACGGAATGCCATTTTCTGTGATGGGTGGCCCGGTTGTCGATTTCGCCCAAAGGCCTGCTTCGCCCTTCCAATCCATCACTGCGGATTACTTCAAGACCTTCGGTATTCGTGTGGTGCGCGGCCGGACGTTCACCGGCCAAGACACCGCCACCAGCGTGAGGGTCGCGATGGTCAATGAGGCGTTCGTTCGGCAATATCTAAAGGGCCTGGACCCGCTGCAACAGCGCCTGTCGATCGAGCAGATCATCCCCGGCTTACCCAAACTGGGTCCGCTTGTTGACTGGCAGATTGTAGGCGTGTTCCACAACGTACGCTCCTTCGGCCTTCGAAAAGAGCAGCCGGAGATTGACGTGCCCTTTGCCCAGTCGCTGTTGCCCAGCGTCACCATCGGCGTCCGCACCGCCGAGGACCCGGCAGCCATGACGAGAACTGTCGCGGAGGCCGTGCACTCCGTCGACCCCGAAGTGGCCCTGGCGCACTTGAGCACCATGGATGAAGTCAAAGACAAGCTTCTTGTAGGGGACCGGTTCACCCTGCTGCTCTATGGCAGCTTTGCCGTGCTGGCGCTGCTGCTGGCGGCGGTCGGCATCTATGGCGTGATGGCGTTTACTGTCTCCCAGCGGACCCAGGAGATCGGCCTGCGCATCGCTCTCGGCGCCAGTCGCGGCAATGTGACGGGGCTCATTGTCGGGGAAGGGTCAATTCTTGCCTTGATTGGCTTGGGACTCGGAATTGGAGGCGCGGTGCTGGTGGGCCGCACTATGCAGAGCACCCTGTATGGCGTGGGGGCGCTGGACCTTTTTGTCACCGCATCGGTGGCAGCGGTTTTATTTGCCACGGCGTTGGTAGCGTCCTACCTGCCGGCGCGGCGCGCAGCGAGCATCGATCCCATGCAGGCGCTGCGTACGGAGTAGGCGAACTGCCCCACTCAAGCCAATGGAAGGCTTGAATGGGCCACCCGCGTCCATTCTCATCCCGGAACTAATCGGCGTACGATGGTCGCATAGCTTTCAGGAGACAGAGATGCGCCCCATGTTGCTGGTCACGCTGATGCTTTGCGTGACGGCCGCTGGTTGGTCGCAAACCGCTCAACCTACACAAAGCTATCCAGCCCACCTCCCTTATCGCTTCAGCAATTTTGTCTGGTGGAGCGACGACGATTTGCGGCTGCTGCTGAAGAACCGGATCCCCGGCCTCGGTGATGAGATTGCGTCTACGTCCGCAGCCGAAGGCAAGGTCCGCGATGCACTCAAGGCGTTGCTGCTGGAGAAGCAGATTGTGGCGGAAGTGCAGAGCGAGGAGCCGTCGCCCTCGGCTATCGGCGCCGAACGTGTTCCGGGCGCTCCGGAGCCAGCGATTGTGTTCAGCATCCTGACCCCACAGGTCGTTGTTGACAAGGTTGTGGTTTCTCAGGATGCAAAGGGTCTCGAAGCCTCAATCAGCGAGGACCTTAGACCGAGAGAGGGGCAGGGATATTCCGCTGAACAAGATTGGCGGGTGCGGGCGAACGTTCAAGAGCAATTGCAGGCGAACGGTTACCTGGAAGCGCAGGTTGACGTTGCGCATGATGCTCCTCGGCGCGATGGCGATCGATACCTGGTCAATCTTTTGGTTTCGGTTAAGCCCGGGCGGCAATATCGTATCTCCTCGATCTCGGCAGGAGGCGGACCGCTGTTGCCGGGGAGGGATTTCTCGTCTTCTTTCGCGCTAAAACCCGGAGAGGTTGCGGGGCGGGCTCCCTTTGGACGAGTACCCGGAGAGTTGCGCGCTTACTATTGGCGCTACGGATACGCGGATGTTGATGTTCATGAATCATCGCAATTGGATCGCGCGCATGCCCTGGTTTCCTATCGTCTCGACGTCCATCCAGGGCCGATATACCACTTGCGAAGCTTAACCATCCTGAACCTCAATGCTGAACAGGAGGGTAAGGTGCGGGCTTTATTGGGCATGAAACCTGGAGACGTATTTGACCAGATGGCGGTCGACGGCCTCTATCGCAAGATTCCCGCGGACCCGTTGCTGACCGGCTATGGATTCACTTTCAGCCCGAAGGAGGATAAGGCCGCAGCCCTGGTGGATTTGAGTTTGGACTTTCATAAGGTTGGTGGAGGCGCTCGCGTAACAATCCGATAGGAATTTTCAGTTTTCCTGCGCCAGATCCAGCCAGCTGCCGTCGTTTGAGGCGCGGCAAGAGGTTAAGTTCGACCTTTGAAGGATAGGTACGGGGCGCAAATCGGGAGTATGATCAGCCGTCACGGTAAACTAAGTTGGGGCATTATTTATGAGCATCAAAATTTCGCGTGAAATGGAGGCCTGCATCACTGAAGAGGCCCGGAGACAGGGTATTTCTGTGGATGCACTGCTGGAGCTCTTGGTCAAAGAGCGTGCGGCAACGACGCAGCCCGCCAAGAGCCAGCCCGAATTACCGGTCTGGCATCTCGGAGGCGTAGGCTCTCTTCATCGGCGGGACATTTACGACGATGCCGGTTGAGCCAGGGCTTATTGATGCGAATGTTCTAGTCTATGCAATGGACGCGGATGCTCCACAACATGCCGCGTCACCTCTCAGCGCCAAATCGGTTGGGTGAACGCCCCATCGCCCGCTACGTCCCAAACCTCAAGCCGCGCCCACGTCCAGCCCGGGGTTTTCACGTTCCAGTTGTAGGTATGCTGGTCGAACTCGTGAGTCGATTCGAGAGTGATCGTCTCTCGATGCGTGCCGACTCCATCACCCCAGACGATTGCCGCCAGCCGCAGCGGGAAGGTCGACGTGACCATAGCGTCCACATGCACTTCACCACTTCCCCGCCCCGATAGCGCGAAGCTGGGCAACAAGACCTCGCCGGTGCTGATGAACCCGTCGCCCTTTTGCGCGGACTTCAAGATCTGGTCGTAGTGGTCGAAGTCCGGCAACGTCGGCAAGCGCAGGTAATTCAGGTTGAGCAGCCCGTAGAGCTCGTCGGTCGAGCTCAACTGGAACACATCGATCTCTCCCAACATGTGCTTGCGGAATCCCAGATTGTTTAGATCGTCGAGCGTTTTGAAACCCCTCTGCCCCAGTTGCGGCAGTGACAGATCAGAGGGCATCGACTTCCACCCCGTCCCCAGGTAACTCGGATCACGAAAATAACTGGTGTTGAGAATCTTGTCCGGATAGCCGGTTGAACCTTTGGTGCGCGGATGTGTCTGGTATACATAGCCGCCTTCCGCCTTCACCATGGTCCAAACTTCATCCGGGGTATGCACGCGGTAGACCGTCCCATATTTCGGATCTGTGGTCCTGAAAGGATGACCTGGCGCGCGGTCCTGCATCCAATACACCGGCCGGGGAAAAACCAGGGCCCAGTGTCCGCCGAGATAGACGTTCGCCTCCTCAGCCGGAATGAGCAGAAACTTTGCGTCCGACTGGGCGCGGCACATCTTGTAGTACTCATCCAACTCGTGTAGTCGCAACTCCGTCAGGTCGGCTGGATGTCCATCCCCGTGGAAGTCCATAATCATCGCTGCATTGATTCCGGCAGCCTCCATAACGGGCTTGAACGGAGGCACCCACCTGACTCCTTTTTCCATTGCCTGCACGGTATAGGCAAGATGCCAGTGCGGCGCGAAGGTGATAAATCCATCGACATGGGGAAACCGGTCGCCATGGGTGTAGGCCAGGACGCGCTTGAGCGTGGCGTCCGCGTTCTCCGCGCCGGGTAGCAGGAAAAGCCCCATCTCCTGCACAGTGCCTGGCGGCGCGTTCATCCATGGATCGATGCCGGTGTTGTCGTCTGGATACTGCTGCACCCCGAGCCCGACTTGTCCCCGCCAGGCCGTATACCAGAGATAGCCCTGGTTGGTGGTGTAGTCGCGCGCGAACATGTAGCGATGCGGGGGAGGAAACACCGCGATGCTCCCCGCCCCCATTTTCGCTGCCGCCGTGCGGTATCGCACTGTCAACGTATGACGCTGGGAGCCGTAGGGCGAGGTCACCTCGGTTAGCTTACCGCCGGCGTCGAAGTACACAATAGACGAGGCCATATTGCCGCCCGATCGAATATCCTGCCGGGACGCCATCTGCAATCCGGCGTCGTAAAAGTACGCGGTGTCTGGCTCCTGGGTGCTCATCAGCGCTACCTGCTGGATCAATGGGCTGCCTGGATAAAATACATAGCGCAGCAAACCGTCAAAGATTCCCAGCTTCATCCCGTTGAATGTCACCTCGACCCGGTCGCCGACCGTACGCGCAGTTACCTCCGTCGGATGAAACTCCTGCATGAACCGCCGCGTTCCCGCAGGGTTTGCCGGGGGAAAGTCGAAGAACGCGTCCCAACCTCCACTCCGCTTTCCTGTCGAGCACCGGTAGACCGGCTGGGCCAGCGTCACCACGTCCTTTCCATCTACCGCGATCGCCGTAATCAAAGGCTTCGCCGTATCCAGCGAGAACGTCGCCTTCCATCGATGCCCACTGGTGTCACGCCAGGTCACATCGAGCGACTGACTGGTCTGAACCACTGCAATCGGTCCCGGCTGTACCCCTGAAGTATCGGCAACGATATTCGTCCCATAGGCGCAATAGGAGAAACAAGCCAGCACCCAGAGGGCACAGACACGCATAGGTTCACCCTCCCCGCTCTACAACCTCACCCAACCAGAACAACTGCGAATCTTCCGAACTCTCTTGCGTGGCAGCTACTTGACGTCTGTAGGAAGATTGTTATCCATGCTGAAGTATAAGACCATGATTGCTCCGAGTACGATGGGAGGGGGCGCTCAGGTTAGCGCAGATGCTGAAAGGAGATCTAAGTGAACTCGGAGCCTGTAATCTCGCAGAGAGACAGTCCGGAAGCACGACAGCCAGAGGACCAGGCCACATTTCGCCCGGGGCAACAGAATCCGTATCTGCGTATTTTCAAGTCAAACGTCTTTGTACGCGATCACAACCGAAGCCTGAAGTTCTATGTAGATAAGCTGGGATTCAGCGTAGTTGCCGACGGTCGTTCCGAATTTGGCCGTTGGTTAGCTATCGCGCCGCCGGATGGCAGCGCGATTCTGGCGGTGATTGCTCCCAAGCGCGGCTCGGAGAACTACAAGCTCATCGGCCGGTCAACGCAGATTGGTTTCATCTCCGAAGATATCAATGCAACCTATGAGCTGTGGCGTAGCCGCGGGGTGCACTTTCATCATCCTCCACAGGCCCAATTGTGGGGCGGAACGTTTGCCGGTTTCTCCGATGAAGATGGGAACTCCTTTGAACTGCTCGGCTCCGATGAGTGGAGCCGGGAAATTGAGGGGCAGCGGCGAGCGAATGCCGAGAGGCTGGAAGCCGAACGGCGCACTGCCCAGGAACTGGAAATTGCGAAACAGGTGCAGGCAAGGCTTTTCCCGCAGACGTTTCCACCCCTAAGGACCCTGGACTACGCAGGCGTCTGTATCCAGGCCCGCCAGGTCGGGGGCGACTACTACGATTTCTTTGCGCTTGGACAAGAGAGGGTCGGGTTGTTTATCGGCGACATTGCCGGTAAGGGAATCGCAGCTGCGCTCTTAATGGCCAATCTGCAGGCCAATCTGCGCAGTCAGTTTGCCCTTGCCCGGGAACAGCCACAGCGCTTTCTGCAGTCCGTGAACCGGCTCTTTTATGAGAATACGGTGGACAGCGCTTATGCCACGGTGTTCTTTGCCGAATACGACGATGCCGCGCGGCGCTTGCGATACACCAATTGTGGACACCTGTCAGGGCTGCTGCTCCGCCGGGATGACAGGGTGGAATGGCTGCACTCCACCGGCACTGTTCTGGGACTGTTCAAAGATTGGACGAGCCCGACGGTGGAATGCCAACTCTACGCCGGCGACCTCCTCGCGCTCTACACCGATGGGGTTACGGAATCGTGCAACGACGCGCTAGAGGAGTTCGGAGAACAGCGTCTGATCGAGGCAATGAGGCGGCATCGCGAATTGGCCGCACAGCCGATCGTGGCGTCGATCGTCGCGGATGTTCAGCGATTCAGCCCGGAGGAGCAACACGACGATATCACGCTGATTATTGCCAAATGCAGGAACGATTCGTAAGTCCAGTGACGGACCGCGCTATTTGTTCTCCCGCATCCACTACCGCATCCAGGGAGTGAAGGTCAGACCGACCAGCAGTCCGTCTGCATCGAGAAAGCGGCTCACGGTCTGACCCCAGGGTTCCTTCTTGTTCTTAATAAGCATTCGATAACCCATCGATTCAAGCTCCGCTGTGACTCTCTCGACGCTGTCCACATCGAACTCAAGCCAGGCGTGGGGCGCAGGCAAGCTATCGGGCCAGGTGGCGTTACCGAAACAGGACTCCGCAGCTTGCGAAAGCGGCCAAAGGGCAAAATGCTTTGCTCCCTGAAGGGCGTCCGTATGAAGATAACCGCCGCTCTCTTCTTTGAAGGGAATTCCAAGGGCCTTCACGTACAGTTCGCGGCTCGCCTCTGTATCGCGGACAATCGGGCCAAAACCGGCGATGAACAGAACTTTTGTTTTTCCAGTCCCTGCATGGCATCTCCTCTCTGAAGTGTAAAAGCGAAAGGGCGCCATGATAGCTGCTCGCCTGGTTTTTTGGGGCTCGCTAGAAAGGCGATTTTGCGGCTAGATTCCTTTTGCGGCTGTATCAGTCTCTATCCGAAAGGCAGGAAGCTTCATGTCCGCACCCTATCGCCCTTACCCTCGCCTCGTTCGTACAGCATTTTTGCCCGCAGCGGCGCTGAGTGTCTTGTTCGTGACTGTTCCGGGCGCGCTCACTGCCCAGTCCGTACCGCCAGCGCTGGAGTCGCCGCCTGCGAGACCGCCGCAGACAGGTCCACACGGAGAGAAGCTGACCGGCATGCCCAAGTTTCATGATCCCGCGCCGTACGACATCGACGAGCACACGGGCTACAAGCAGATCTTCGACGGTAAGAGCCTGACCGGATGGGACGCCGACACGAGCATCTGGAGGGTCGAAGACGGGCTCATGGTGGGGGAAACATTCGAGGGTAAGCCAAAGGGCAACAACTATATTGTGTATCGCGGCGAAAAAACCCGCGACTTCGACCTCAAGCTGCAGATGAAAATTGAAAAGGGCGGCGGTGGCGGCATCCAGTACCGCAGCCTTACCGATATACCGTGGACGCGGCCGCAGCCCGCCGGCCAGCCGCCGTATGACCTGAAGTTTATGCTGACCGGCCCCCAGGCCGACTTCTGGTTTCCAGTCACTGCACGGACCGCGGAGTACACCGGCCAGTGGTATTCCGAAAACACCATGCAGGGTATCCTGGCGTATCGCGGCCAGGTAACACAGGCACTACCCGGAGAGACCAATCGCCTGGTTGCGAATATCGGTGACAAGCAGGCGCTGGGCGGTTACGTAAGGGTAAACGACTGGAACGACTACGAGGTCATCGCGCGTGGCGGGGTCATGATGCATATCATGAATGGCCAGCTGATGGCGGTGTTCATCGATGACAATAAAGACTCGGTCAATAACCAACCGGGACTTATCGGCTTTGAGATCGAGAGCCAGCCGTGCAAGATCTCGGTGCGCGATATATGGCTGCGAACATTCGACTAGTTGGTCTCGCTTTTTGGGTGCGCCGAACGCATCCTAACACAAATTTCCAGTGTACAGATGACACCCTTGGTGCGGCGTGGTGCGCCAAGGTGTAATGTGCGTCGCCCAACAGTCTCTCTAGATTACTTACTAGAGTCGGCAACCAGCCAATGAGCCGACCTTGATCTTGCCTGCCGGCGGCCTTCGATTAGCTCCGATCCAATAGCGGAGAGCCCGTGGCCACCGTCCATGTCGTTCTGGTGGTGTGATTTGGAGCCCTGGTGTGAAGATTGCCCGCACGCTCAAGCAGTTATGTACCTGGTTGTCATTTATTCTGGCCGCAAGCTTTGTCACTTCCTGCGGCACCAATTTTGTTGATAAGAGCCAGGGCATCATTCCGCGTTCGCTCTTTGGCATGACAGTACTCGATTTTCAGAACGTAAGTCCTTCGCTTAGCTATGGAACTACGAGGACCTGGGATTCTTTTCCTATGCTTGATTGGGCGGATATCAACCCCGCGCCCGGCGTCTACGATTTTCAACAGCTGGACGCATTCATCAAAATCAATCAGGAACGGGATGTCGACGTAATCTACACGTTTGGAAGAACTCCTCTCTGGGCATCCTCTCAACCGGGAGTCCAGGGTCCCTACGGGCCAGGACAGTGTGCGCCTCCCACTGACCTCCAGAATTGGGACGACTATGTGACGGCAATTGCTTCCCATGCCGGGGTGCGCATCACCTACTGGGAGCTTTGGAACGAGCCACAGGATCCGGAATACTATTGCGGGGACACGCGAACGTTAGTAACGATGGCACAGCATGCTTACCGGATCATCAAATCCATCAACCCGGCCGCGCAGATCATTACACCCGCCGCTTCGGCGGCAGGTGGGCCCGGATGGCTCGATTCCTATCTTTCGGAGGGCGGGGGAAATTACGCCGATATCATGTCTTTTCACGGTTACTGCAATAGCGAAGCTGAGTCCATTAACTCAGTAGTTTCGAAGTACCGTAGTGTAATCGCGGCTCACGGTCAGGGCAGTAAGCCTTTGTGGGACACCGAAGCCGACTGGGCAGGTGATTCCGATGATGTACTTGAGGGAAGCGCAAACCGGGCAGCTTTCATGGCCAAGTACTATCTGCTGCAGTGGTCCGATGGGGTAAGCCGCTTCGTTTGGTACGCCTACGATGGGGGCACATGGGGCGGCCTCTGGAATGCGGCAACCGGCGCTGATCCGGACGCTGCAGCCTACGACATTGTTCAACAATGGATGGCAGGGGCATCGATGACCTCAGGGTGCGCGCCCGATGCCAGCAATACCTGGACCTGCACTCTGAGCCGGGCGGGCGGGTACCGGGCACTCGTGCTTTGGAACTCCAGCAAGACGCTGAGCTATAAGGCTCCAGAGGAATATACCGACGTTCGTGATCTGATGGGCAATGTGAACTCCTTGTCCGGCGGCGGTTTGCAGGTTGGGGATAGCCCCGTCATGATTGAGACCGGCAAGGCTTTCTAAAGAGACAACCACGGTCCGGGAGCCGCTACCAGGGCTGCGAACGTGCTACGGCGATTCCGCGCACCTCGTTGGGGTATTGGCCGCTTACGGCGCAGTAGAAATGATAGAGAACACCTTCGTGGGTGATGACGGAAGGCTTGTGGGCGAAGGTTTCATCGATCGTCCCAGGCGCGAAGTTTTTCTTCCTAGTCTTCACTCCTTCGCTCACTTGTTTTCTCGTGGTGCGGAGATCGATGTTGTGATCAGTGTCGCAGTCTACACGAAGAAGAAAATTGTGGAGGCTTCGGCAAAATTTACATGCCTTAACCGGAACAAATTTTAGAGTGTGGAACGAATCAGGAGAGAGCACGCTGTTGTTGTGCACAAATATTGAGCATTGTTTGCGTTGGAAAGTGTCGGCATGTACATTAGCAACATTGGTAACTAAGGTTGCAGCAGCAGCGCTGGCTGCGACACACACACTACATGCTGGAGTAACGATGCGTCACGATATATGGGTTGAACTAAGGAAGGTTTCACGACAAATCGACCAGGTTGTCAAGTATGAATCAGGGGAGTTAGACGATGACACTACGATTGCTCTCTTTCAATCGCTCATCGAAAGCGGTCTTGCCTGGTCTTTGCCGGGCAACTATGGCAGAACTGCAACCGAGTTAATTACACTTGGGGTATGTCATACCGTAGACCGTTCGTTACACCAACAGGCGGTCATGGGATGATCGATTACGAGCGCCTGGAAAGAGGCGCGAGCGGTGTGGACCGCCGCGCTGAGACACCGATGGACGTGGATCAACTTACGGCGATCACATGCGAGAACGTTCGATTAAGGAAAGTGATTGACGTTCAGAAGACCGAAATCAACAGGCTTATGCGCTTGCTCGGCATTGGCTTGCAACGGAGATAGAAAAACCCCACTGACTTACCAGGTCAGTGGGGTTTCTTAGAACGAAGTCGGCGATCGCCTCGCCCATTTCATTGGGCGAAACCAATCAACAGCCTCGCGCGCGCCAGACCCCCCGCTTTCACTGTGTCTGCAGGCCTCCCCGAGGGCCAACCGGCGATCTGTCCGTTTTGGCGGGAAGACTTGTGTGTCACCATAGGATGGCGATCAGGACACTCTGGGAGGAACTTTGACCGAAAATATGAATCATCCGCGAACGCAGAAGGAGATGGACCTGGCTGCTGATCGATCGCGGCCGAGGGAGATTGAGTGCCAGAACATCGAGATATTGGCGGACGCCCACTTCCGCTATGAACAGCTCACCCTGCGCACGGAAACGTTCGCCGGCAAGTTGTCCCCGCCATACAAGCGGGAAGTGCTCCGCTCCGGGCGTGCTGTGGTGGTGCTGCTGTATGATCCTGCCGCGCAGCAGCTGATCCTGATTGAGCAGTTCCGGGTGGGCGCGTATGTCAACGATCTTCCGTCTGCCTGGATCCTGGAGTGTGTTGCCGGAATGGTGGATGAGGGGGAAACAAGCGAAGCGGCCGCACGCAGAGAAGTGAAGGAAGAGACCGGCTGCCAGGTCGGAAAGATGGAGTCCATCGGCGCCTATCTGAGTACCCCTGGTATCAGTGATGAACTGGTTAGCATTTATGTCGGTGAGGTGGACGCTGCGCGGGCGGGCGGCGTTCATGGGCACGCAGGGGAGGGGGAAGACATTCGCACCATCATTTTCAGCGTTGATGAGGCTCTTGCAGCTGCGGATGATGGCGCGGTGGTCAACCTTATGGCCCAGGCGGCCCTGCTCTGGTTTGCCAGACACGGCGATGCGCTTCGCCAGCGGTGGCTCGGGTCCGCGTCGCGTGGCGCTTCGTAGGCGCCCGATCATGGCCTCGGGAGCAGGGCGATGGTAGACGCGGGGTGCGATATGAAAGGAGAGGAGCAGACGTGTCAAAGGTTCGTGTAGCGGGGTTTGGCGTTTCGTTGGACGGTTTCAGCTCAGGGACGGAGCAGAGCCTGAAGGATCCGCTTGGTAAGCGCGGTCCCGAGATCTTTCAATGGTACTTTCACACAAAAACGTTCCGCGAGATGCACGGACAGGAAGGCGGCGGATCGGTCGATCTGGACGATGATTTTGCACGGAGGTCGATGGAGAACTTTGGCGCCTTCATCCTCGGTCGCAACATGTTCGGTCCGGTGCGTGGCGAGTGGCCAGATGGCTCGTGGAAGGGATGGTGGGGCGACAATCCGCCCTTCCATCGCCCAACCTTCGTGCTCACGCACTATAGGCGTGAGCCACTGGTCATGGATGGCGGGACGACTTTCTACTTTGTTACCGGGGGCATCGAAGAAGCCTTGCGACGCGCAAAACAAGCAGCGGGTGATAAGGACATCAAAATCGGAGGCGGTGTTTCCACGGTCCGGCAGTATCTCCAGGCCGGGTTGATCGATTCGCTGCATCTTGCCATCACGCCTGTGGTGCTCGGCAAAGGTGAAGCGCTGTTTGCAGGTCTCGATTTGCCTGGGCTAGGTTTTTCTGTGACGGAGCGCGAGGTTACGGAACACGCGACCCACGTTGTGCTGGAGAGACGATAGTGGGGATCCGCGCCGAATCCAACCGCTCTTTTCAGTATGCTTACGGTTACGATGACAGATCAAACCACCGCCCGCACCTGGCTTAATCAGCCTACACATTGGAGTGAGACCGGGGATACGCTGACCGTGACGGCGCCCCCCGGCACAGACTATTGGCGGGTGACCCATTACGGGTTCATTCGCGACAGCGGTCCATTTCGGTATCAGGAACAAACTGGAAACTTTGAAGCGAAGGTCCGAATCGCGGGGAAATATCATGAGCTCTATCATCAGGCGGGCTTGATGATACGCATCGACGACCAGAACTGGATCAAAGCTGGAATTGAGTTCCTGAACGGCAAGCAAAGCGTGAGTGCCGTGGTCACGCGGGAGTTTTCAGATTGGTCTGTACTTGCTTGTTCTGACAACCACGCGTTTCTCTGGTTGCGCATGCAACGTTATCACGACACGGTTCAGGTTTCGTATTCCCGGGACAACCAGGAATGGTCGATGATTCGGCTTGCGTACTTTCCGCCGCAGGTCCCAGTCAAAATTGGAATGATGGCTGCTGCACCCGGTAAGGAGGCTCTGGAAGTCACCTTCGACCACTTTTCGATCGGCCCTCTCCATTCGCCGCCTCAAGAGGACTGAGCCAGGGCCCTGGCCTTTTCCTAACCTATTCGGGCATACCGGTTGCCGCAAAGAACATTCTTCAGAGTGAATTGATAACATGTCACAATATTTCCGCTGTGCTCGGGAATCTCACAGAAGCCAGTGCGAAGGAGAAGCTTATATGGAAATGGACACACGACGCGGGTTCTTTAGCAAGATCGCCGCGATGGCGGCCGTGGTCGCCGGGACCCCGAAACTCTTCGCTCTGCAGGCTCCGCCTGCCGGTGCCCCCGAGGCTTCGCCTGGCACTCCGACGCCTCGTCGTGCCGGCGGCAATCACACCCACAATGGCATCTACTACTTCTCCGGCACGGGCTCCAATGACGGTTATCCCAAGGATGATCACGTGCTCGTGACTGACCCCTTTGAGAAGCACGTAACGCGCACCATGGACGCGCTCAAGAAGTCGGTGGAGCATGCGGGCTGCACCATGGATAGCATCATCCACCTCCAGGTCTTTCTCTGTCTCCCGCTCGCTGACGGCATTCCCATGCCGACGGGTAAGGCAAGGTTCGATGCCCATAAAGCCCAGTACGACGCGTTGAACAAAATCTACGGGACGTACTTCTCTCCCGGCAAAGCTCCTTCCCGCGCCTGCATGGCTCTCGAATGGATCCCCGGCGATTCGCTGATTGAGATCGTGGGTAGCGCAGTCGTCCTCACTCCGCCCACCGCCAGCTGAGACATGATTTCGCGAGAGAGTTGAGCACGTTGCTATTGGCGTGGCAAAGCGGGCCTAAAATAATGGGTCCATTTGTCAGCGCCTCGATTTGACCGACAACTGCGCGCGCTGGTCGTCCAAGATGCGCGCAAGCATGAGAGAAGAATCGCAACAGCTTGTGCGCGGTCCCGAAATATCAAGTATCAGGGCTCCAGCTCAATGTAGGTTCATTCAGCACCGGGCCTATGCCGGGTACCCAGAAGAATGCGGCGCCGAACAATAGACCCCACAAGCCACCCCAAAAGGCTCCGAACTTGCCCCAATGCCTCATGCGTTCGCCCGCGTTATAGTAGCCTACGACCTGATCTTCAGTGTGATAGTCCTTCCCGACAACCGACAATTTCTTCATATCGAAGCCGGCCTTTTGAAGTTCCTTAACGGCCTCGTCTGCTGCCGAGTGGGTGTCATAAACGGCGATCACTACATTTTTGTCTGTCATGGAGGTGCCTCTTTTTAAATTTGGGTTGGATTGCGCGAAGTTTCGCGACGTTGGCCCGGTTACAGCCGAATCTACCTGCTCATTGTCTTACCGAAGATTGTGCACCAGCTTCTTAAATCTTTGAAAAAAATTCGTCTTCGCTCAGATTCGACCAGCACCCCCACCGTCAGTCGCGGTTGGCCTTAACGTGTTCCCGTTCTCCATTACCCTGGTCGTCATGATCAATGTGCGGCAGACGATTGAAAGTTTCCCATCACTTCCCCGTGTAGCTAACTCTCCACACCGAGTTTGATCCGTCGTCGCTTACCAGCAGCGATGCATCTAAAGCCACCGTCACGCCCACCGGACGTCCCCACACCTTGCCATCCGGCAGCACAAAGCCAGTGAGGAAGTCTTCATACTCGCCGCTGGCGTGGCCGGTCTGGTGCAGCGGCACCCGAATCACTTCATAGCCCACGCGCACCGCTTTGTTCCAGGAGCCGTGCTCGGCCGCGAAAATGTCTCCCTTGTACCGCGCGGGGAACTGCTGGCCTTGATAAAAAGTAAACTCCAGCGACGCGTTGTGCGGCTGCAGCAGGACATCCGGCACGATGACTTTGTCTTTTAACTCCGGATGCTTGCCCTGATGCCGCGGATCCTGATGCGCGCCGATGTACCACCACGGCCAGCCATAGAATCCCCCTTCCTGCACGTGCGTGATGTAGTCCGGGACGAGATTGTCGCCCAGGGCATCGCGCTCATTCACCGAGCACCACAACTCGCCCGTCTGCGGATTCACCGCAATCCCACCTCCCGCGTTGCGAATGCCGTAGGCATACACGCGCAACACGCAATTCCCCGGATCGCAGGCCAGAATGTCCGCGCGGTCCTTCTCTCGCGGCGTGGTGTCCGGATCGTCCACGTTCGATCCCGAGCCCACCGCGACAAACATTCGCTTGCCGTCCCGCGAAAATTCTACCGGCCGCGTACTGTGCCCGAACCAGCCCCCATGTGGCAGGTCGGCGATGTGTTGCGGTGATCCGCTCGCCTGCAAATCGCCGTTGTGATAACGGAAACGAACGACTTCGGCTTCGCTGCCCACATACAACCATTGCGGATCGGGACCCGGAGGATAGAAAGCCAGACCATACGGCTGTTTCCGCCGGCTGACAAAGATCGCCGACTGCTCGGGCTTGCCGCCGGCGGTTAGCCCACGAAACACCCGGATGCGGCCGGGATTGCTTTCCGCAAGAAAAATGTCGCCGTTCGGAGCCGTGCGCAAGGTCCGGGGATTATCGAGCCCAGCCGCATACAACTCCACCTTGAATCCGGCCGGCGCCGACGGCCACACGTTTTCCGGCCGCGCCACCAGGTCTGGAGAGTTGAACCTCGATTTGGTCGCATACGGTTGGGGTAGATCGTTCAACGTAATCTTGTGCAACGTTCCCGGCTTCTCGTAACGAAAATCGGTGAAGGGTGGCGTCGGCGGCGGAGCCTTCAGCTTCGATGTGTTCATGTCGGGCGGTGGCGGCGTGCTCGCCTCGTGCGCGCTTGCCTCCCGCGCGGCCTGCGACGTTTCCATCGACTCTAAATAGGTAACAATCTGCCAGCGCTGCTTTGCCGGCAAAGACGCCCAGGCGGGCATGCCGTTCTCTTTGTCGCCCCTCGTTATAAACCAGAACACTTCACCCGGCCTAACCGAATGGAGCTTTCCGTCCACCAGAGACGGCACGTTGCCCGTGCCCTGTCCCAGCTTCCCATGGCACGACAGGCAATCGCGCGTATAGAGCGTCTTTCCGGCCTGCGCGGCCTCCTCCTGGCCTTCGTACGGGTTCTTCGCCGCTTGCGCCGAGGCTGGAGCATTGTGGAACTTTGTGTCTACATCTGCTGCGAGCAGCGCTGCAGGTAGCAGAATCATCGCCGCAGCGAGGGCGTGTGCATTGGCAAACGAGCGCATGAATCCTCACTTGGAGAAATACGGCGACAGGATCCCTCCAGTCCGGTTCGTCCGCTGGGGAGTGACGGCAAGTACAGTATTGAGTATAGTTTCTGCGGATTCGGAAGTGTCCACGATTTGGAACAGGTGATACGGTTTTGCGATGCTTTCGGGCGTAATACGTGACAGCACCGTCATGCCACCCTATTGTTGCTCTCGAAGGGTCAGGGGCGGCACGCTAACAAGTCCCCGTTGGGAGGCTTACACGGCTCGTCGCGAGACGAGCCGTGAGGGAACACAAGAAACGTAACCATCAAGAAGGGCGTGCTGCAATGGAGTGCGTTGCGGTGGTGGTGGCTGGAGGAGCAGCCAGATCAGGGTGGCTGTCAGCCGTGTTCTGGTTGCGAAGCACCACCACAAGGCCGGAGGTTGTCCATCGCTTTACCATGTGTGTCTTCGTGCACTCACCACAAAGCCAAAAAAGCTTGCTGGGTAAGGACCTCATCGCGAATGAGCCATCTTCTGGCGAAAACAGATCGTCGGCACGCGATTCCAATTCGAGCAACTCGAGCCTTCCCTCGCGAAGATAGAGCAACTCTTTAGAACAATGTGGATTTGCGCACTGCATGGCCAAATTGCGCGTGCTCCACACAATGCTCGGTTGGTTAGACGGGGAGTTGCGGACGTTACATTTCTTTTGCAAGCTCATAGGATGCTCCATCTCGTGCCGTTGCACCTGGGGCTCGGCTGGAGCATTGCTAAGGCTGGAGGCGAGGAACGATCTTTTGCGGACAATCTTTCAGGTTCCGCTGAAATAAGTTTAATAAACAATCCGAGAAGGCGGGATTAACCGCCTTCTCGTGTCAAAGAGCTCACAGTCCTACGCTATTGCGTGAACGGGGATCTTATGGAAGGTCGAGTTGACAACCTCAGAAGTGTGAACCGTGGGCGTTCCTTCGATATATCTTGCCATCGTCTTCAACACCTCGGGGTAAGAATTGGTGTTGTAAGTGTCTGCGCTGGCTTTGTTGTCCCACAGACTAATGGCATTCACATCGACTCCACCGGGAGCAGAGAAAGTAATTTCGTCCTTAAAGCCGTTCTGCTTGCGAAGCAGCGGAAGAATGTCCTTGTCAAAGGCTCGGGTGTAATCAGCAAGCATATTGGATTTCAGATGAAACGAAACGTTGCGAGCAAACATATGTCAACCTCCTAAGGTTGTCATTCGCTAAGATAGGGAGAACTTCAGACGGGCTGACTTAGTTCAGGGAACCTGAAAGAGGAGCAGCATGCTCACTCGACCTATAACAGTGCATGTAGGTGGCCGCTCTGCATCAACCGCGTAACCTGTTGTTTCGATACGTCACATAGCAGAACCGGTACTCACAAGGTCTGTTTCCTCGTGTACTTTTGGCGGTAAAGCAAGCCCGAACGGTAACCTTTACCCGGTTGCCCGCCATGGCAACCCGGATTAGCTTCTTCGCATCGGGATTGGACGGAAACCCTGGAACAGGAAGGTGTGAAGAAATGGCGAGAAACCCTGAGAGAGTACGCTTACAGCGCGGAACTCAAGCAGGATACGCCGTCGTCGAAGCTCGGGTCGAACAATAGAGACCGACTGCGTCGAGTTGAGTCTGATCCATATTGAACCTCCTCCAGCCGCGGGTCTAGAATCCAGCTGTAACCATTCCACGACCGTGGGAGGTCTGTATGCCCCACTATGAGTTCTTCTGCAACGCCTGCAAGAAGCCATTCTCGAAGATTCTGACCATGGCAGAGCATGATGCGGGAAACACCGCCTGCCCGCACTGCGGTAGTCACGAGGTAGAACAGAGCTGGTCTGCCTTCTCGGCCGTTACCTCGAAGAAGAGCGCCTGAACCTAGCAGCACGGGGAGGCGGGCGCGCCGAATTTTGCAGCCGCCCGATACCATCCGCCCTTCTTTGTCGAAGTGCAAGATTTCACAGAAGGGTAGCGACATCTTGCGCCCGGTTGGTTTCATGGAACCGAATGGGCCGTCATGGGTGCGCATCGATGGCAATGCTGATTGCCACGAGGTCTAATCGATAAGAGAGCCTGAATGCTGGCGCGCCCGTCATAGAAGGTCAGCCTGCCTTGGGGCCAAGAAGATTTCTCTGCAGCACAAGCACAGCGGGCCGATGGAGCGGGTGCGCCGTCGGCGGCATACGCGGGACCGCCAGTGGCGCCGGCAGTAGCCGCGTCGTTGCGGCGGTGGCTGGACGAGCAGCCAGATTGGGGTGGTTGCCGGCCGTCTTCTGGTTGCGAAGCACAAGCACAAGGCCGGCGGTTGTCCAGCGCTTTAGGGTGAGTGTCTTCGTGCACTCACCGCAAAGCCAAAAAAACTTGCTGGGTACGGACCTCATCGCAAATGCGTCGACGTCTGACTCGAACCGATCGTCAGAATGCGATTCCATTTCCAGCAGATTGAGCGTCCCCTCACGGAGATAAAGCAGCTCTTTAGAACATTGTGGATTTGCGCACTGCATAGCCGAGTTGTGCTGGCTCCCTACAATGCTTGGTTGGTTGAACAAGCGATTGTGGACATCCGACTCCCGTTGCATGCTCATAGATACTCCATCTCGTGCCGTTGGATACCAGGACTGGGCTCGTCTGGAGCATTTCCAGGGCTGGAGGCGAGGAAGGATCTTTCGCGGACATCTACAGTCTACGCTCTTATGGCTGTGGTCGTTGTGTAGGTTCCGGACGGCTACGGCCTGCACTCACGGTGACAATGACCTGGTAATGACAAAAGTGAAGGTCATTTCGAGGGCCTCTTGACAATAGTAACCGTAGAAGACTAGCGTTATTGTTGAGCGAGTTTCTCTTCTTACTCTTTCAGGTTCACTGAACTAAGTCAGCCCATCTGAAGTTTTTCCTCTTAGATTACTGCTAAGGAGGAACTGCGTTATGACACTTTTAACCAGTTGGGAATCTCTCCGCGAACTTTCCGCTATGCAAGAACGCATGAACCGCATGAACCGTCTTTTCCGTGAGTCGAACAGCCCCGAAGGCCCGGAAGAGGCGCTGACAACCACTACCCTCGCACCGCCGGTGGATATATACGAAGACGGGCACAACATTGTTCTGAAGATTGACGTCCCAGGCATCGACGAAAAAGACATTGATGTCAACATTCAGAACAACACCCTCACCGTCCATGGCGAGCGCAAGATTGAGAAGGAAGAAAAAGAGGAGAACTTCCGTCGCGTCGAGCGGCAATACGGAAGCTTTACCCGCTCGTTCACGCTGCCCAGCTCCGTGGATCCGGGACAAGTGAGCGCCCACTGTGACAAGGGTGTGCTGAAGATCATCCTCGCCAAGAGGGTCGAAGCCAAGCCCACGCAGATCAAAGTAAGTGTTGGCGGCGAGAAGACCGTCGAAGCCCAAGCTCCCAGCAAGGCCGCGTGAGATGAGGTAGGCCAGTGACAGAAAATGGGAGGTGGCTTGATACCACCTTCCATTTTGCTTTGTGATCCGAAGCGACGGGAGACCCATGAAAAAAACCAAATTTATCGTAAAAGTGAATCGTGGCGGTACTCGTGGCAACGAGTACGTGCAGCGGATGGATCGGGCCCCCATCCGGATGACAACCGACCGTAAGCTGGCTTTGCTTATGGGACGATTCACGGCCGAAGACGCTGTCAGATCCATTCGCAATTCCCAGCGCAGCCCGGAATTAGTGCCTGTAGGTTAGTACATCCCGATCTACTTTCCGGTCGACGGACCTGAGGAGGGACGGAAACTTCACCCAAACTTCAGCTTTCTTGACGCACGGACAGCATACCTATCCCCCGGACAAGTTTCGTGGACATATCCCCTTATCTCCCCTCGCGTCGGTCCCCATAGCGCGACCTTGCGATGGAATGACTTACTAGGTGCCGGTGGGATGAAGGGAGAAGTTACGGCCGGAGAGATCGACCGACTGTCCGGTTCGCATGGCTTGGTCCGCGGCGAGGACGATCGACAGGCTCGCGAGACTGTCCTCCAAGTGCGAGGTCAGGTCGAGTTGCTCGCGAATGGCTCGCACGAAGAACTCCTGTTCGCGACGGCAGAGCTCGTCGTGACCGGGCTCGCCAGCTTGCGTCAGCCATTCGTCAGGGCGGGCAAAGCTGCCGGACGGCGTCAGCTCCGCATGGTGCACGCGAATGGCATTGGAGCGGACGTGGTCTTCCACCTTGGCCGACGCGCCGTTCGAGTCGGAGTGAATGCTCTGGATCGATACCGCGCCGCGAGGCCCGATCACGTCTTTGACGAAGAATGCGGTTTCGCTCATCATCGGTCCCCATCCAGCCTCGTACCAGCCCACCGAGCCATCGCTGAAGACGATCTGCAGTTGGCCGTAGTTACACCGGCCGTCGGGGAGACTCGGGTCGAGGCAGGCTCCGATTGCAGAAACTCGCAGCGGCCTGGCTGCGACCATTTGGCACATGACGTCCACATAGTGCACGCCGCAGTCGACGATGGGCGACGCGGACGCCAGCAGGCCGCGGTGACACTGCCACTCCGCGCCGGAACTCTGCTGGTTAAGATTCATGCGCATAACCAGCGGACTGCCCAGCGTTCGCGCGATGCCGATGAACTTCTGCCATGTCGGATGGTGGCGCAGAATATATCCGACGACGAGTTTCCTATCCGCGCGCTGTGCCGCCTCAACCATGCAACGGGCGCCTTCCGTGTCAGGGGCCAGTGGCTTCTCCACAAAGACATGACACCCGGCTTCGATCGCGGCAAGGGTGAAAGCTTCGTGTGTATCTGGATAGGTCGAGATGCAGACCGCGTCCGGTGCGAGACTGGCCAGCGCAATGCCAACATCGTCGAACAGGGGCACCTGGAGCGAGAGGTTCGCAGCAAGGTGATGTTTGCTTTCGCCACGCGATACCAAGCCGACAATCTCGACCCCGCGCATGTTGCGAAATGCGCGTGCATGGGATGCACCCATGTTTCCACAGCCGACAACAAGGATTCTCAACGACCCTGTGTTCCGAAGCATTGTGTACATGCCCCCAGCGGATTTGCAATTGCCTCCTCATCATAGATGCGGCGCTCGTCCCGGAGCCAGCTTCGGTCGACTGAAACTGAATCGATGCAATCTGGAAGATTAAGGAACCTGACTATTGGTTCTTGCCGCTGCGCTGATGGAGTCGGAGACGACCCAACTGGCGCCGGCCAACGCGATGCAGATCGCGTTGCCCGCCCAATTGAAGTGATTGCCTGGCCCGGCGGAGAGTTTCGGAATCCAGACCAGCAACTCGAAGATCACGATCTCCGCAGTGAGGAGGCGCGCGGCAAGCGGCGCCATGATGCCGGTGAGGATGGCGACGGCGGCCCCGAAAAAGCCTATGGTGGTGGCGTAGGCCCAGAACATCTTGGCCGGCGGCAGCCAACCCGGGATCCAGCCCAACAGGCCGGGCATGTCAATGATGTGGACGATGCCAAAGGAAATGGGGCAAATACCGAAGAGGAGCACGAAGAAGGACCGGCGGCGCGCAATGGATGAACCGGCAGGTGAGAAGATTGCGCCGAGGACCAGGCCGGCGGCGACCAGGGAGAACTCCTCAAAGACATTGCCGATGGGGTCGTAATTGCCGAGATTTATAAAGGCCTTGGGCACCCAGATGAGCGTGAAAACAGAGTAGACAATCGTCAGGGTCAGAGCGCCGGCGCGCGCGGTGCGGGGCAAGAGGAGCGCGATCCCCCCGGCGAGTTCAATGACCGCGGTGAGATAGGCAAGCGGTACGCGCAGAGGGACGTTGGGGCCGACGTTCTGCCAGGTGGTGGCGAAGTCTCCGGAGACCAAGCCCAGAATGCCGAGAAAGATGGCGGCTCCGCCGTAGACGTAAAGCCCGAGATTTGATGTTATGCTGCGTTGTTTTGCCATCGAGCGCCGGAGGATTGCAGTATCTCTCGGCGAGGTGCGGTGGGCAATAGCCACTTTGCACGATTTGAGTGGGACCAGTGCTAGATAAAAGAGAGATAAAGGGACAGCATACCTATTGCAGCAGTTTCGGGGGATAGGTATGCTGTCCCCTTATCTCCAGCAGGGAACTCGACCGAAAATTTCCAGCGCCGAAAGATTGGGGGTTTAGTAAGGACATTGCGGTCATGGATCGCTTACGGAGTATTTGTATCAAATACGATGTTGCTGCTCTGCTCCTGAATCTTTTTTACATCCACGCCGGGCACCTTCAACAGATCATCGAGGTTCTTGAAGTTGCCGTTCTCTTGCCGGTATTTGGTCAGCACAGCTGCCTCCCGTGGCGTCAGGGACAGGACATCCTGCAAGGCTTCCGCAGAAGCGGTATTTATGTAAATCAGCTTCCCGAAGTGCGCCGCCAGATAGTCCACGATCAGCCCGGCTTGCTCATCCGTGACCTCGGCACCCCTGTCCTGCATTTGATCCACGGTGGTAGACCACTGCTCTCTTGTCTGTCGCTTCTGAGTTATCAAGTTCAGACCATGACACTGCGTGCACGTGCTCATGAATTCGGTTTTTCCCTTGCCACCAGGCAGTACGGATGCCGGCGCCGCGACCGCGCCCGGTGCTTGCGCCGGAGCGTCCTGACCCTGTGCTGAGCCAGGGGTGTAGACGACAACTTTGCCGGTCGTGCCCGGGGATGTGCAGTCGTTGTAGAAAAACTCACCCGGCCGCGTGAAGCTAAAAGTAAACGATTGGCCGGGCTGCAAAGGGCCGGAATCAAAGAGCCCCTCATAAAACTGGGTTGCACAATGCGCGGTTGTATTGCCGGGCGGGTTCAGGAAGGTGACTGCGGTTCCTACGGGAACTCGCATGTTTTGCGGCGCCATGGAGTTGGGCAAGAGAGATTCAGTAGTTCCCGGAGCCCCTTGCCGCCAGGCACGTGCGAGATACACCGTGTTCGTGGCCGTCGCGCCGTCGACCGCTGCGGCATCGATTGGCTGTCTCGGCGACGGCGGGGTGGGCGTCTCGGCCTGGGGAACCCGGCCGCCCAGTTTGAATGCCCAGAGATTGTCTCCTCGCGGTGAGTTGTAAGGGATACGACTGCCGCCGGCAAAAACGGCGATGTATTGTTCACCGTCGATCTCATAACTGATCGGGCTGCTGTGGACGCCCGCGCCGGTTTGAAACCGCCACAGTTCGTGGCCGTCCTTGATATCGAGGCCGAGGAGAAAACCGTCCGGTTGGCCAACAAACATCACATCGCCCGCGGCTGTGAGCACTCCATTGCCGTGGGCGAGAGCCCATTTCATATCTTTCTGCCAGACGATCTTATGAGTAGCCGGGTCAAACGCGATGATTTTCCCACTTCGTTGTTCACCCAGAGGACGGAAGAACACTCCGTTGTTGGATAACGTATGCGCGGAGTTTACGATGCCGGCGCCGGTATAGATCAGATGGGTACGCGGGTCGTAGGAGATCGCGCTCCAATCGGCTCCCCCTCCGGTTCCCGGTGATTGAACCACCAGTTGGTAAGCGTGTGGCGTGAACAAGCAGCCCGATTTGAAGTTGGGAGGAGGCTGGCCGGCCCCGGTGGTGGTAGGGCAGGTGGGAACCAGCGTATCGCCCTCTGGGAAGGGCTGCGTCGGCCAGGTCTTTTGCAGAGGCTCCTGGGGCACCGGCCGCTCGTCGATCGGGCTGAGGGGCTTGCCATTGGTGCGATCAAGAATGTAGTACATACCGGTCTTGCTGCCATAGACCACCGCCTTGCGGGGCTTGCCGCCGATCTTCAGATCGATCAGCACCGGCGCCATCACGTTATCCATATCCCAGATATCGTGGTGCACCGACTGAAAGTACCAAACGCGGCGGCCGGTTTTTGCGTCGAAAGCGATGATCGAATCGGCAAACAGGTTCTGTCCGGGGCGTTTCGATCCATCGACCGGACCTCCCCCACGCGCATTGCCAAAGGTCCAGTAGAGGAGTCCCAGTTCCGGATCGATGGCCGGATGCATCCAGGGCGCAGCGCCGCCGGTCTGCCAGGCATCGCCTTCCCCCCAGGTATCGTGGCCGAACTCCCCCGGCGCGGGAGCGGCGTGGAACTTCCACACGATGTTGCCTGTATTGGCATCCATGGCAATGCCAACGTCGCGGGCGCCATCACAACTACCGAAATAAATCATGCCATCGTAGTAGGTGACGGCGCTACGCAGGGTGCCGATGGGTCCTTCATCGACGAGCTGCTTTTCCCAGATCAATTTGCCTGTGGCCTGATCCAGCGCAACCACCCGGTGGTCCGCCATGTTGGTGAACACCTTTCCGCCGCCCACCGCAACTCCGCGGCGAAGTTGGATGCCGTAGCCCGGGTTGAAGGTCCACTTGATGTTGCCGGTCTTTCCGTCGACGGCGAAGACTTTGCCCTGGGTTGTCTCGATGTAGAGAATGCCATTCACCGCGACCGCCGTGGCCTGTTGGAACTCCTTTGTCGATCCACCCTCGAGGTGGTCGCGCCAGGCGCCCCCCAGTGCAGCGATGTTGCCCTTATTTACCTGGGCAAGGGACGAATAATTCTGGTTGCCGAGATTGCCCCCAACCTTTGGGAAGTCTTTCACGGTTGGCTCGCAGCAGGATTGGGCGTACGTTTGCGAAACGAGCAAGACGGCCGACGCCAGGAACATGGGAAACAGAACGCGCTTCATTACGTCTCCTGTGCGACAGCGTGGTAGACGTCAGGTTAAAGGAACGGAAGATAGATAAGTGTACTGACCGATTTGATATTCAGCCAATAACGAAACAGACCGGCCCAGCCACGAGGGATCATGGAAACAATCGCGCGGTACACTGGGATGGTTTCGGGGGAGATTGTTTCGGGGGGTTGTTTCGGCTGGGGCTGAAGAGTCTGCGTGAGAATTGGCATTGCCAGCGCTAAAGCGCGTGATCAACGTCGAGACTCTTTCCCGGAGCGCTAAGCGCTCCTCCCCCCGCATAAATGCGGGGGCTCCCACCACGGATTCCGCAGTTTTCCGGGTTTCGGCCGTAGCTCGAAAGGTTTGAAGACACCATGACTCGACGCGAGGTAATCGGATCAGCAGTCTTTTGCATGGCCGGCGGTGGAGGCTTTCGCGGCTTGACGGAAGCATTCACGGCTTCACCCGGAAAACCAGCGGAGCCGCCCGCAGTCACAAGCTGCGTCGCCGACTTCATCACCAACACACGTTACCCGGATCTTCCTCCCGAGGTGATCGAATTGGCCAAGAAGTCGATCCTCGATGGCATAGGGTTATCACTCTGCGGATCGGTCGCGAAGTCCGGGGAGATCGTACGGATCTACCTGAAATCGAATGGCTTTTTATCGGGCGCGGCGCATGGGGCGACGGTGATTGGCTCATCGCTGAGAGCTCCGGTGCGCTTTGCGGCCTTTGCCAATGCTGTCGGTATTCATGCTGACGATTACGACGATACCCAGCTCGCGGTTGCGGAGGATCGGGTCTATGGCCTGTTGACCCACCCCACTGCCCCTGTGCTTCCCGCGGCGCTCGCGGCCGGAGAGGTCAAATCGATCTCCGGAAAGGATCTCCTGGTCGCCTATAACGTCGGGGTTGAGGTAGAGTGCAAGATTGCAGAAGCAATTTCCCCGCGTCACTATGAAGACGGATTCCATAGCACCGGAACGATTGGTACGCTGGGGGCCACGGCGGCCACAGTCAAGGTCTATGGGTTCGATCGGCCGCGCGTACTGACCGCGCTCGGAATCGGCGCCAGCGAAGCCGCCGGCCTGCGCGAGAATTTTGGCACCATGACGAAGCCGCTGCATGCAGGACGGGCCGCCGAGAGCGGAGTAGTTGCCGCGGACCTTGCAGGGCTGGGATGGACCGCCGCCAACCAAATACTGGAAGCGCCTCGTGGATTCTTCCAGGCGGAGGGCGGAGGGTTCGATTCCACGGCTATCATGGATAAGCTCGGCAAACCCTGGACGTTCGTTTCGCCAGGCATTTCCATTAAGCCCTTCCCCTCCGGATCCCTTACGCATCCCGGTATGACGGAGATGCTTGTTCTGATTCAGGAACACCACATCGTAGCGGACCAAGTGGAACGGGTTCGAGTGGGCGCCAATCGAAACTTTCCCAACGCTCTGATTCACCACCGCCCCAAAGATAGCCTCGCAGCCAAGTTCAGCATGGAGTTCTGCATGGCCGTACTTCTGCTCTATGGGAAGGCGGGCTTGACGGAATTTACTGACGAGGTCGTGAATCGTCCTGAGGTTCAGGAGATGATCCGCCGCATCGACTTCGGCGTGGATCCTGTTGCCGAGGCCGCCGGATACAACAAGATGACGACGATTCTCGAGATAAAGCTCAAAGACGGTAGCGTAATTTCCGGGCGTGCTGATGTGGCCAAGGGAAATCCGGCGAATCCGATGTCCTACGATGAGGTGGCCGCGAAGTTCCTCGATTGCGCTGCCTTCGCGAAATGGCCGGCTGCCAAGGGCAAAGCCATTGTGGAGATGGTGCGCAAGCTTGAAGACGCGCCTCATCTAGGCGCGCTGACCGCCCTCTGCGCGGGCTGAAGGAGTGGCGTCCTAACTATTGTTGCCGTGGCTGATACAAGTGGTTGCCGTTAGGATAGGGCGTCATGGCGAGGCGGCAGGACATTCCCTCTCCGGCGGCCTCGATAAGATGCCATCTCTTTGCGGGGGCATAAACGATATCGCCTTCCGATGCCACGAAGGGCTTGAGCCCTTCAATCGAAAAACTTTGCTGGCCACGCAGGATGGTCCAGATCTCGGCGAAATCTGTGTGATAGTGTCCGAGATCGCCCGCGATGTGCTTAACATCCGCAGCGTAGCCGCAGATGATATTCGCATGTGCACGGTTTTTGCGAACCGCAAGGTCACTCCAAGATCCGCTCGGGGATCCATTCGAGGATCCGCTCGAGGATCGATGCCCCGGATGCTCTTTCTGCAACTCATCTATGTTGAAGAACAGGCGATCGGGCTTGCCGTCGTTGGGTACGTCGTCAGGGTTGTCGCCGGTGAAGAGCGTCACCGGAATATATTCCGTGCCCTTCTCGGCGTGTTGGGGCCTGGTTTCGTAGATGGTCGAGGTATCCGGCAGCGTGACCGCAAGGCGGATAGCCGGTTCGGAGCCAACCACCTCGAGCGAAAAGAGGTGGCGCTCGGGTGCGAGGACCAGGTCTCCCTTGCCGGCCTCAAACGTCTGGAACTTTCCGGGCGGATCTTCCACTTCAAACCGGATCCTCCCCTCCAGCACCACCCAGTATTCCGGTGCATCCGAGTGCAACTGTCGCGGAAGCTTCGATCCCGGGGCCGCTGAAGTCACTTCGGCGCGGTTATTCTTGTCATAGACCACCAGCTCGGTCCAGTTTACCTCGCCCTTATGTTTCTGCTTCAAATCAGCAAGGTGCACCAACGGCTTCATGGGGGCTAAGTAAGGCGCCGGGAGAATGGGTTTGGCGACGTAAAAGACCTTGGCCGACGGCTTCTGTTCGGCTGACGTATTCGCTGATGTCTGACCATGTGCCGCCACGATAAAAGAAGCGATCCATCCCGCGAGGCAAAGCTGCTTCCATCGCTTTCGAGCTGCGTTTCTCCAAGGACCTTGTGTTTTCACGTTATCCAGGATACTCATTGGTGGGATCCCCAGGCACATACATTTGAGCTGCTGGTTAGAAGCAATGATCGTGTCGGGCCTGACGGGCTCAAGCATTGGAGGTCCATAGGGGTGCAGCCTGGCCCCTTTTCTTCCCTTTCCCCTTTTCTTCCCACCGTCTCAAAAACCGAGGGAAGTAGGTATGATGTCGGCGCATTGCCCATGGATGAGGCGCACGTCTGGGAAGCGTTGCGCTATACGGAACTGAATCCGGTGCGGGCTGGTCTGGTGACCGAGTGCGCATCCTGGATGTGGTCCAGTGCAGCCCCGAAAAGGGGTCCGTCCCGTCCCGAAAAGGGGTCAGGGCTGTGGGGAAATAGCGTGACACCATTTGTCACCGTACCTATTGCGTTAACTTGCACGGGGTCTAAGGCGTGGTTTGGCAGCCGCCTGCAAAGAGCGCAGCCGCAAGCAAAGCCGAGCCTAACATCTGGAAGAAGAAGCCGAACAAAACGCAGTAGAACCCGACCAACGACTTTGCCCGGTCCTCCACTTTCCCTTCGGAGAGTTCAGCTGCGATCTGAATCCGCTCCATCCCCGCGGCTTTACCATGGGTAAGGAAGCAGCGGATAATTCGACGCAGTTCCTCGAACAGCTCCGTCGGCTTGAACGCGAAGTATCCGTTCATCTGGTTGTAGACCCCGAACATGGCTAGGCAGCTGCCAAAGCCTGTTATCGCAATACCGGCGAGGTTCAACCGATCGGGCAGCGTCATAGGATCACCGAGGCGACCTCCACAAACTGGCGGTCGAAGGTGTAATTCAGCTTGAAGCGGCCAACGTCATAGCGGTAAAGTTTCTTGTCATCGTCGAGAAGCGGGTCTTCGAAGATGATTCGATGGCCCAGGTGTGGATTGGCCGCAAGCAGCAGCACCTGCGCCTTGATGCTTTGCCGCTCTTCCCGGGTGGATCTGAGCTTAAAGAGGTCATCCGCCGCCTGCGGACTGTAAATGGGTTTGAGCACCCGCCTACTCATTTGTCTTCAGAACGTCGCTCCCTGCCTCGCCGTGGGTCATACTCGCCCTTGTTTTCGATGCCCCTCGCTGCTCAGCTCGCTGGACCGACGCCGCCCACCGATCAATGTTGGAAACTTCATTCCCGCGGCCGACCGTACGGGTCAGGATTACTTCGATGTTGCCGAACTCGGGAATCTCAATCGTCTTCCTGATCGCCTTTTCCAGCATCATCTCCGTGCCTTGTAAGGGATCGGCTCCCGGGGAAAAGGAGCTCACATCCTGCTCCTCGCCGTGCGCCTCAAGTTCGTTCGCCTCCGCCCGCTCGACAGCCGCTTCCATCTGCTCAAACGTCAGGCCCGCGCCTTCGTGAAGCTGCTCAAGTCCCCGATGGAGATTGGCCAAGGCGGCGGGTTGGTGCAGTAACTCCACCGCCGCGACCATACCCAGGTAGTCCTTATACCCGAGGAGCACAGACTGGGGCTGTCCTTGTTGCGTGATGATGTAGCGTTCCATGCGCTCGCCAGCGTTGCGCGAGAGTCCCGGAAGACCCTGCCGAGCATCCGTAATTGACTTCACTTGTTCAGCCATCACTCGCCTCTATCCTCATTGTACATGATTACGTACAGAATGAGTTTGCAGGTCAATCAAAGGTAGCCACTTGGGACATAGGGTGACAGCCAACCTCCTAAGGGGCTCCGGCGCGAGTTTCCGTCGACGCATTATCCACCAAACAGCCTCTATCTCCCGGCCTTGCCATTTTAGAGTGGTCATATTATTATGACTAGATTGATGGAGGGCATGTGTGCAGAGGATTCCAGCTACGCAATTCAAGGCGCAGTGCCTTGCTGTGATGGATCAGGTCTCGCAAAGCGGTCAGCCCGTCATTATTACGAAACATGGCAAACCGGTAGTCAAGCTCGTACCCGTTGAAATCGACGGGAAGGACATCTTCGGGTTCATGGCCGGGAAGGCCAGGATAGTAGGAGACATTGAGACGTCAGCGCCGTTGCGCGATTGGAATCTTCGGTGATCCTCCTGGATACCCACGTCCTGGTGTGGCTGGCCCTGCAGCCAAACAAGCTATCCAAGAATGCCAAAGAGGCTATCCTGGCCGCTCGCCTTCATAGCCGTTTGGGGGTCGCAGCCATCACTCTTTGGGAGTTGGCATGGCTTTCCGAAAACGGCCGGATCGAGTCGACGATGAGCATCGAATCGTTCATCCGGGAGTGTGTGTCCAAAGTGAGTGTGCTGCCTATTACGCCGGAAATCGCCGTGCGTGCGGTGAGTTTCCCCGAATCCTATCCAAAGGATCCTCAGGACCGGTTGATCGGGGCGACCGCGCTGGTCGAAGGAGCCGGCCTGGTCACGCACGACCGCGGGATCGCCAAGTCGGGTTTGGTTCCGGTCATCTGGTGACACGAAACCTGAACGCAAAACCGCACTGAGCAGCGGTATCTTAACGTCCTTCGGCGGATTCTCGGGGGCCCCTTTTCGGGGACGGGAAGATGTGAACAAATCGATTTTGGATTTGTGAGTTCCGTGGACAGAGGAGCTGACACTTTTATCGTTGCATATCGAAGCCAATGCGAACTCACATTCGAACCTCAACCCTCTTCTGTTTTTCCCAAAGTGTCAGTTCCGTCCACCCTTTCTCGTCTGTCGACCCTTTCTAGAGCATTTTCACTTCTACTTTGCACAGGCAAGCGCCGCGAAGTGCGGCTTTTCTTGAGGAAAAGCCACGTCGGGAGCGGTTGCTCTGTATGCACCAGAAGTGAAAATGCTCTAGCGGTCGAATCTGCTGCAATAGATAAGCACAATCTGCCTGAACAAACGCAAGCAGAAACTCCGGCGCGTTGCCGGTGCACCTTAACTCGCACCTAACCGGCTTGTATAACACGACTTGAACGACTGCCTGGCACGGTGTAACAACACTCTTAAATATTCGCGGGTGATGCCGAACTCGGCACAAACCTCATCTTTGTTGCGTTCTTCCAGCAACACCGACTGAAGCAGACGCCGGTCGCGTTCAGGCAACTGGTTGAGAATCTGGCGAACCACTCGCTCGGTGTCCTTGGCTTCCAGCAGACTCAACGCACTTGGTTCGCGGTCAGCAATGGTGGCCTCCACTTCGTCGCCGATGGTCGCCTCCGTTCTTTTTTGCGAACGATAGTGCTCGAACAAGACATGGTTGCAAACCGAATTGACGAAGGGTCCCAATCGATCCGGCTGCCGCAGGCCACCTTTGCCGCGCAACAGTGTCAGTACGCGCTTGAAGGTTTCCTGCCTGACATCTTCAATTGCTTCCTTGGAATTCAAGCGCGAGCGTAGCTTGAGACGGATCAGCTCGCTGAAGTAGTTCACGAAGTGTCCCTCTATATGCGCATCTCCCGCTCGAAGTTTCTCGACGTAAGACCCATCGAACGCAAAGAATTCCAAGCCCTGTTCCCCTGTGGCGACAGCGAGCGCGTTCATGTGTACATTTCTCCTTGTGGAAGGCGTCTCACCAACTGCCCTCACTCACTAAAGCGCAATCTTCTAGCAGAAAGGGCCAGATCGCCAATCATGCGGCCTTCACGACTCAACCGGGCCGATTGCCGGCGGCCTGCCTTCATGGTTCCTTCGCCAGCTCCCGGACGACCAGCTTGGGTCGCCACCGTAACCCCTACGTTTGGACTAACCCGCGTACGGAGGCGGGAGCGGGAATTGTCCACAGCCCCGAAACGGCGGCGACGAACCCCCTGTTCAATAGGTTGGCCCCGCTGCTCACCGTATATGCGCTTGGCCTCGACTTCCGCATCCACCGTAGCCAGTACCGTTGTATCGCACCGCGACATGGTTCGATTCGTGATCCCACCAGCCGTGAATCTGCATAACGACGAAGGATTCGGGAGGAACGAACAAATAGGTCAGGGTGTAATACTCCGTCTTCTCATCCCCTCGGGAACGCCGGTCCCGAAGAATACTTCTACCATCGCAAAGTTTCGAGGTGATGGGCGTAGGCTTCGTCGGGCAGCTCACTCCTCGGGCCCGGGAACTATAGTCCAGCCCAAAGAATCATCCAAAGGTCGAGGCCGAGATTCAGCGGCTACAGGCGGCCAGGGCGATGCTGGCCGGGTAGACCAACGCGCGCAAAGTGGGCAAGCCCGGGAAGAAGGGCGCGGAGACCGGGCGAAGATGGCCGAGGCGCAGCGGGCCCTGTGGGCGAAGTTGGGGAAGGGTTACGCTGCTGGCGGTACGGCCACCTTGCCTGAAGGGTGAACCCGTCGACCCAACTGTCTTTCTTCAATCCTGAGAGCCAGCTCCCACGAATGAAACATGTTGTCTCTTCCTACGCGATCCGCCGGGATTTCACCGGCATTGACCTTGCGCGCCTGGGAGTTTTCGATGGGGGTTAGGCCGGTCACGGTAGGGACAGCTATCGCTAGCTGCCCCCCGTACAGATCCGTGCGAGCGGAACTACCGCACACGGCTCCTACCTCGGATGAGTAGCGTCAAAACGTGCGCTGGGAAAAGGATGCAGGATGCGAGGACGAGGTATCCATCGTTCGAAGGTCGGACGAATGCGAACCCAACTCGGTCGGCTGCGCTGACTGCGACGACCAAGCATCGACCGCCACAGATCGCACAATCGATCACGGAACCGCCATAACGCCCGCTGGTTTTCGGGAACCGCATGGTATCGGTAATAGCCACTGACCACACGTTTCAGCCACGCGCCCACCGCGTTGACCGGCTCATGCATCCGCTGACGTAGCTTCGCTTTAATGGAATGAAGCGTCGCGCGCATCCGCTTGGGCACAGTCCTACGCCATGTAACGAAATGGCCCTTGGAGGTCGTCGCACAGTAGTGCGTGAACCCAAGAAACGTGAACGTCTCCGGCTTGCCTTCCCCACGCTGTTGCCGATTGACCTGCGCGAACCGACCGAACTCGATCAATCGCGTCTTCTCCGGATGGAGTTCCAACGCAAAGTTCGCCAGCCGTTTCTGAAACTCACTCAGGAACCGATCAGCGTCTTCGCGCCGCTCAAAGCCGACCACCAGATCGTCAGCGTAACGGACAACCACCATCTCTCCGTTCGCCGCCTTCCGGCGCCATGCCTCAACCCAAAGGTCGAACACATAGTGCAGATACACGTTCGCCAAAAGCGGTGAGATCACCGCTCCCTGCGGCGTGCCTGCCGTCGTCTCTGACCACTTGCCTTCCTCCGACACACCAGCCTTCAGCCACTTATTGATCAGCCGAAGGATGCGCTTGTCGGCGACTCGATGCTCGACAAACTTCATCATCCACTCGTGGCTCAGGTGATCAAAGAATCCACGAATATCCGCATCGAGTATCCAGTTCACCCGCTTCCGTTCGATGCCCACGTTCAGCGCATCCAGCGCCTGATGAGGACTGCGTCCCGGGCGAAACCCATACGAAAAGCCCCGAAAGTCCACCTCGTATATCTGGTTGAGGATCGTGACCACCGCCTGCTGGACAATCTTGTCCTCCAGCGAAGCGATACCCAATGGCCGTTGCCGGCCATCGGCTTTCGGTATGTACACTCGTCGCGAGGCTTGTGCCCGATACGCTCCACGGTGAACTCGGCCATGGAGTTCGGCAAGCCGAGCCTCCAGGCCTTGCTCATACTGCTGCCAACTCACTCCGTCTACTCCGGGTGCTGCGCTTCGCTGTAAGGCGAAGTAGCTCTCCCGCAGTAAGTCGATCGTGAGATGGTGCAGCAAAGCGGTGAACCGCTCCTGCTTACTTGCCCGCGCCTTCTGGCGCACGCCGCCTAACCCCTGGGACACACGTGCTCCGCCCTGTGTCGGATGCGTGTGAGGCTGGGCGTCGTTCTCCTTGGCCTGCCCCCTTCCCTCCGCTGGCTCCGCGGAAGTCTTACCTTCGTTGTTCGTCAGCTTCATCGGTACTATGGCGCAGTCCGACTCCTCCAAAACGTACATGCCCGGATGATGGATCTTTCACCTTCCCGGACCGGTCTGCTCGCGCAGACGCTCTGGAGGTCTCCCGGTTCTCGTGCACACTGTGTGCTGACGTGCATGGACTCTTCGACTACGCCGAGCCCAGCGGCCACTCGCGATCTAACGCGGCGCGCTGATGTTGCCTTCCCACTGACAGAAAAGGGTCGGCACCCGGTTGCATGTTTTCGGAGCTCAATGATCCCGCCCGCCAGCCCTCTGTCTACGCTTCGCTATGATCCCTCGCGAGATCACAGGCAAGACTCGAGGCCAGAATGGAGTCGCTTCTCCTTTTCCGTAGGGCTCTTACATCCCCTACAATGTGCCGGTTTATCCCGGCGCTCTCTGACCCGGAAAAGATCCCGCAAGTGAATGTCCGGGGCACGCGGCATTGATGACTACTCGATGGGCGGGCCGTAATTGGCAACAGAGGCCGCCTCGTAGCCGAAATATCGAATAACCTTTATTATCTAGCGGCCCAACGAGAGATTGCATGGAATTTGTTTTTGCAAAGTGCCACTTCCCGTCTACCACTAAATTTCTGACCACTAAATTTCGTGATGTCAACTATGGGGCTACGTACCGATCAATGGGTTCACAATCTGGATTGACCCGTAGTGTTGTGCGGCCGCCAAGTCTTCAGAGTAGAGAACCGATGCGCCGGCACTCTCAGCAGCTTGAAGAATCAGCGCATCCCAAAAGGAAGTCATGTAACGCGTCTCAATGTCCAGTGCCTGGAGGATCGACTCGGGAGTGTTGGAGACGACTTCCCAGGTTGCATAATCCCGTATCAGCAAACGGACTTCTTCCACCGGCAAAAGAGCGCTCACCTTTCTGCGGAGGTTCACACATAGTTCTTGCAGAACCTGGGTGCTCAATACGCCGTGGCCCGAATTCCAGAGCTGTTCCAACAACATTTGAGCGCGCTGGTGTTTGACCCCGGCGGAACGGTCATGCGCGTATACCAGAATGTTGGTATCCACGAAAAACTTATCGCTCATGGAGTTCATCTCGTGAGCGAGGAGGCGCCCAATGGAGGTCGAAACCCGTCCGCAGCCGGGCGAGGGCACGGCGGCGGGCCTGGTGATAGCCCTTGCGCTCGCGCACTTCCTGCTCCAACCTGCCCGCGAGCAAGGCGCTTATGGAGGTGCCTTCCTCGGCAGCGAGAATGCGAGCTTGCTTGAGGAGATCAGCTTCAATTTTCAAGGTGACATTCGTTTTTTTGGTTTTCATGCTTGCACGTATTTTCGTGTAGCACGATTTTATGTGCTTAATTCGGAAAATTCAAGCGTTGGTTAGGGACGGTGCGTGATTCCGGAGAGCGTTTCGGGCCTAGGGGTTACTTCATCTGTCCCCTTCGTAGTCTCATGAGCGAACCGGCCAAGCTGAGTTGTCCGACCGCTCCCTAAACCGCACGTGGTAAATGGGCAGACTGTTCCCAGGTTTTACCGACCGTGGGTGTCTGGATTCGCGACGCTTAGTCCTTGAACAGGCTGTAGGTTCTTTGGGATCAACTACAGTTGCACATTAGGAAACGGGCAGACTGTCCCCGTGTTTTCGTCTGTCTTGCTTTGGGTCCGCTTTTGGTCCCCGCTTTGGGGTCCAGCCTTTGCAGGCGCGCGGTATTTCCGATGGTGGTTACTTCGCCTGGAAGAGCCATTCTCCCCGCTCGAGCCGCACATCGGCGATAGTCTGCGCCAATCGAGCGCGTTCGGCTTCGTCAAGACAGGAAAAGATGTCGGCTTGCCGCAAGTCTTCTGGAGTAAACATGTACGCGCTCCATAATCGTTAGAGGTCAACGTCTGGTCACGAATTCAAGATAAACGTCCCGTCCAGTCCCGCCTTTGTTTGTCCGCCTTTGTTCGAATGAAGCGAGCGAGATATTTCATAAAATTCTATAAAATTTGGCCTTTTTATGACTTCAGCGCCGCCGCCCAGAGAAGCGTCCATTTGGCGAGAAGGACAGCCTGATGGGGTTGACTCTGTCCAGGACGGCGTCAAAGGCGGAGCCCGTTGCGGCGGGAACGCGGTTCAGGGCTTCGGGCTTGATAAAGGGATTGAGAAGGCTGGTTTGGTTCCGGTCGAGGTGGGAAGACGACGAGCCGTTAGCCGTTTTCGGGGCCGGCTCGGCTGTAGGCTCCGGTGCAGGCTCCGGGTGGGGAACCTGGGGCGCGGCGGGTTGGGTTTTTTGGGCGGCAACGGGATCGCCTGGGTCTTCACTCGGGTGCTGCTGTTTGCGGAGCCACTCAGGGGTGTAGATATCTGCCTTGACGGGCGGGGCCGCGGGTTGCGTCGCGGGCGGGGAAAAGCGGCGGTCTGGAATCAGTCCTTCGATGGCTACGATCATCGAGAGAGCCTTGATCTGGCCGGCGATGATGCCCCTGGTCGCTTCGTGGCTGAGAGTGGCCAGTTCCCAGAGACGGGCCAGGATCTGGTCGCGACCAAGGTTCAGCTTACGCAGCCCTTCGGCTTCTTGGTCCACCAGCCTTTCCCTGACGGCGGCGCGGTGCTCCATCATGTAGGCGCGGACGCGGGGCTTGGCTTTGGTGTAGGCGGCGGTGTCGGGGTTGAGACCAACCGCTTCTGCGGCGCGACGGTCATTCATGGTTCCGGACATGATCAGGTGAGCAAAAGCGATTTCCTGATCGGTGATGGGATCGCTGACAGTATTTTTGGGCATAGGTCGTCTCGTTCCTCGGTTTGCTGGAGTTTGCAATGAGTTTGTTTGCTGCTCTGTTAGTGACAGAAAGGGTTGAGAGGCGCGGCAAGCGGCCGTGGCTGTTATTGGTTATTTTGTGACAGGGATAGGGTGAGGTACCGGATAGTGATGGAACTATCCTTCGCTCACGCGGAAGGCCGAAACTGCAGGCAACTGCCGGCCAGGGCGCGGTTGCGTGAGGAGCCGTCGCCTGCCGATATCGTCTACCCTAAGAGATAAAGCTTTTCCGAGTTAGATGTAAGTGGCTGGATGATTCTTTTCGGCACGGGAGTACAAGGCCAAAGGTTACTTTGGGTTTGGTATGCGCGTTGGCAGCGGGACGAAATGGGTGGCAGAACGGCTTTTGTGGGTACCCCGGTGTGATAGTGGCGTTGGTGTTGTCCAGGATTCCCTTCATCACCCCAGTGTCGTAAGTCAGCCTCACGATGCGAGCATTTGCTTCGAGGTACTTCTGTCCGTCCCCTTATTTCCAGTAAACTTCCCGTCCCGTCCCCGGGTTACCGTCCGAAACGAGGTGACCGTCCCCCCGAGGTCATGGGGCGTACCAGGGCTAAACAAGACGGGCGAAACCGCATCCATTAGCTTCTACAACTTTCCTCATCGCGCCGGCGTGAAGGCAACACTGAGTTCCTGAAAAAGAAATGTGTACGCATCAGCCAGCTGTTGTTGCAAATCAGCGCTTGAACTGGAGCCGTGTCCAGCGTCCGCAAAGGTCTTTAGCAGGATCGGCCGCTTGGAACTGGTGGCCGCTTGCAGACGGGCCGTGAATTTACGGGATTGGGCCGGATTGACTCTCGGATCGTTGTCGCCCGTTTCCATAAGAACCGCCGGATATTTCGTACCATCCACCACGTGGTGGTAGGGCGAATATGCGTACAGCGCCTTGAACTGTACAGCGTCCTTCACACTGCCATACTCTGTGGTGTTGAACTGGCCATTGGGGTCCAGCTCTACGCGCAGCATGTCATAGATGCCGACCAGGGAAACGACCGCGCGGAACTGCTCAGGGTGCTGGGTGATCTCCGCTCCCATGAGCAGACCGCCATTCGAGCCACCAAGGGCGGCCATGTGGGCGGGTGAACTCCACTGCTTGTCGACCAGATATTGCGCGCAGGCCGAAAAATCGTCGAAAACATTCTGCTTCCTGGTCAGGTTTCCGGCCCGGTGCCATGACTCACCATACTCCGCACCCCCGCGAATGTTGGTGATCACCAGCGTGTAACCCTGTTGTAACCACGGCGTCCAGTAGATGCTCCCAACGTAATTCGGTGATTCGCTGATCCCATACCCGCCGTAACCATAGACGAGGGTTGGCACAGTTCCGTCCATGGCAGATCCACGCCGGTGGATGATGTTCACGGGAATCTTTGTCCCATCCTTTGAAGTCGCGAAACTCCGATCGACGATATAACCCGAAACAACGTCGTTCGCTGGCTGAGAAAGCGCGGTAGCCTCCAGTTGAGCATGCGCGCCCGCATGATAGGTCAGGTAAGCCGACGGAGTTAGGAACCCACTCGCCTGGATCGCCAGAGTTTCCGGGCCTATCGCCGATACCTCTGAGACTCCGGAAACTGGCCGGAGCGGGACTTCCGGGAGCGGTCTGCCTTTGTGGTCGTACACCAGCACACGGTTCGGTCCGCCGTCGATGGTTGTCACGTAGAGACGGTCCTTCGTCACCAGCACAGGGTGGGAATCTCCCTCTGGTCCGTCGTGTACTATGCTTGCTGTCCCCTCAGGAACGATGGTTTTTGCCTCGGGAAGTACCGGGGTCTTCGCTGAGATTTCGAGGATCTTGCCGCGAGGTGCATCCTTGAGCGAGGTTAGGTAAAGCGCATCCTCCTCCGCAGGACCTGGAGTAACCGCCACGACCTCGTCACTATAGGTAGAGATCTGCTCCCACGAGCCATCCGGCTCTCGCACAAAATTCGCATACGTTCCCCCGTCGCCGTCTTCCGCGCTGGCGACGATCCATTTGCCGGTCGGATCGCTATCGAGCGCGATCTGTGCCAGTGGGGTCAGCCCTTTGTCGAGGACCACATGATCTTCCGTCTCCGAAGTTCCGAGAGTGTGTTCGAATACCTTCTGGTTTTTTAGGATGGTGGCCTGAGCGGCGGCAGCCACTGCGGGGGTGTACCCGGCATAGATAAAACCCCTATTTCCCGGTAGCCAGGCCACGCTACGTCTGCCGCCGTGGAAGCCCATCGCTACGAAGGCGGCGCCTATCTGCTTGCCGGTAGCGGTGTCAAACACGGTAAGAGCCGCGCGTTCACTGCCGCCAACCGCTATCCCGACTGCGATAAGGTTGCCATCTAGCGATGGCATGTACCAATCAATCGAGGTATGACCCGTCGGGTCAAGCTTACTCGGATCAAGCAGGACTCTAGCATTCGCCGGCGCAGAGCTCGGTGTTCCAAGACTAGTGGACGTCATCAGCACCGCCTGCTGTTGCACCGTGCGATCCAGTTGCAGATAGAAGAACCGTCCACTCCGGAAGTCCAGGCTACGCTGTACGACGCCTTGTTTCTCTTTTGGGTTCTTGATGTCGTGCAACACTAACGGCCACGCTGGTGCATGCTCGAAGTAGTGCAGCGAGTAGGCATTTTCTGCCGCAAGCCATTGCTTGGTTTCTGCGCTCTTGCCATCTTCCAGCCAGCGATAGTCATCCAGCACCTTTACGCCGTGGTACTCATCCGTTACCGGTCGTTTCATGGCAGTAGGTACATCCTGGCCGAAAAGGGTGGCGATGACCAGTAAGGAAAAAAGCAAGCCTCGCATCGGCAAACACTCCTTTGGGCTAACCTCAATGATCAACTGCGGTCAGAAGCTGGGGCGATTGTAGACGAGCGAGGGTTGCGGATGCTCGATAAATTCGCTACGCAGGCAGCAGGAAGCCCCGAGAAACAAACGAGGAAAAGGCTGTATCTGAGCGGGGCGTGTCGCCCTAAACGCGCCCAGGAGGCTGCTCCGTGACCTCCTGCAGTAACCAGCCGTTGCCGGTCACGGTAGGGACAGCTATCGCTAGCTGCCCCCCGTACAGATCCGTGCGAGCGGAACTACCGCACACGGCTCCTACCTTGGATGAGTGGCGTCAAAGCGCACGCTCGGGAAAGGATGCAAGATACGAGGACGGGGAATCCAACGATCGAAGGTCGGGCGTATGCGCGGCCAGCTGGGACGGCTGCGCTGACTGCGACGGCCAAGCATCGACCGCCACAGATCGCACAGCCGGTCCCGGAATCGCCACATAGCCCGCTGGTTGTCGGGAACCGCGTGATAGCGATAGTAACCAGTAACCACACGTTTCAGCCACGCGCCCACGGCGTTGACCGGCTCATGCATCCGCAAACGCAGCTTTGCCTTGAGGGCTCGAAGCGTCGCTTGCATCCGCTGAGGCACAGTCCTACGCTGTACAACGAAGTGGCCGTTGGAGGTCGTCGCACAATAGTGCGTGAACCCAAGAAACGTGAAGGTCTCTGGTTTGCCCTCGCCACGCTGTTGCCGATCGACCTGCGCGAACCGACCAAACTCGATCAGTCGCGTCTTCTCCGGATGGAGTTCCAACGCGAAGCTCGCCAGCCGTTTCTGAAACTCCCGCAGAAACCGCTCAGCGTCTTCACGCTGCTCAAAGCCGACCACCAGATCGTCAGCGTAGCGGACCACCACCATCTCTCCGCTCGCCACCTTCCGGCGCCATGCCTCAACCCACAGGTCGAATACATAGTGCAGATACACGTTCGCTAAAAGCGGTGAGATCACCGCTCCCTGCGGCGTGCCTGCCGTCGTCTCTGACCACTTACCCTCTTCCGACACACCAGCCTTCAGCCACTTACCTATTAGCCGAAGAATGCGCTTGTCGGCGACTCGATGCTCGACAAACTTCATCATCCACTCGTGGCTCAAATGATCGAAGAACCCACGAATGTCCGCATCAAGTATCCAGTTCACTCGCTTCCGTTCGATGCCCACGTTCAGCGCATCCAGCGCCTGATGGGGGCTGCGTCCCGGACGAAACCCATACGAAAAGCCCCGAAAGTCCACCTCATATATCTGGTTGAGGATCGTGACCACCGCCTGCTGGACAATCTTGTCTTCCAACGAAGCAATGCCCAACGGCCGTTGCCGGCCATCGGCCTTCGGTATGTACATTCTTCGTGAGGCTTGCGCACGGTAAGCTCCACGGTGCACGCGTCCATGGAGGTCGGCAACCCGTGCCTCCAGGCCTTGTTCATACTGCTGCCAACTCACTCCGTCTACGCCAGGGGCTGCGCTTCGCTGTAAGGCGAAGTAGCTCTCCCGTAGTAAGTCAATCGTGAGGTGGTGCAGCAAAGCGGTGAACCGCTCTTGTTTCCTGTCCCGCGCCGTCTGGCGCACGCCGCCTAACCCCTGGGACACGCGCGTTCCGCTCTGTGTCGGATGCGTGTGAGGCTGGGCGTCGTTCTCCTTGGTCTGCGCCCTTCCCTCCGCTGGCTCCGCGGAAGTCTTATCTTCGTTGTTCGTCAGCTTCATTGGTAATATGGCGCAGTCCGACTCCTCCAAAACGTACATGTCCAGATCATGGATCTTTCACCTTCCCGGACCGGTCTGCTCGCGCAGACGCTCTGGAGGTCTCCCGGTTCTCGTGCACACTGTTTTCTGACGTGCCTGGATTCTTCGACTACGCCGAGCCCAACGGCCACTCGCGATCTAACGCGGCTCGTTGGTGTTGCCTTCCCACTGACAGAAAAGGGTCGGCACTCGGATTCAGGTTTTCGGAGCTCAATCATCCCGCCCGCCAGTTCCTCTGTCTACGCTTCGCTGTGATCCCTCGCGACATCACAGGCAAGACTCGAGGCCAGAATGGAGTCGCTTCTCCTTTTCCGTAGGGCTCTTTCATCCCCTACAATGTGCCGGTTTATCCCGGCGCTCTCCGTCCCCGAAAAGGACCCCGAAAAGGTCTGGCCCACGGGGATCGGATTGCTGATTCAGGATATGCTCAATGCAGGGTGGACGATGGAACAGATCAAGGCAATTTCCTTGGTGGTTCGGGCCCTCTATGAGGTGATTTTTATCCCCTTCTTGTCCATCATGGTGAGAAACATCAATCCGTATTCAATGACCATATTCCGAAGGAGCCGCGCAAACTCCCTTTCAGCAATCAGTGCGTGTACACCCTCGTCACTCAGGAGCGTGAAGAGCCCCCGAGCAAACTTCGCTTGCTGCGGCGTGAGAAAACCCTTGTTTTCAAAAAACGTCATCACCGGATTCCACTCTGCAACGACCGTCGTATTCAGGGAGCGGGCCAGTGAGGCCGCAGCCTTAAGGTGTATGTGCTCGTAGAAAGTGCGGATTTGCCCAAGGCAATTCTTCAGCTCGAATTCGGTGGATGTGTCGCGATAGTACTTTTCGGCTTCGTTAAGAGATCCGATCATTTCCTCGCTGAACCCGAGCGTCCCCAGAAAACCCTCGATTTTGGCTCTATCACTTTCGATCTCGAGGTTTGGAAGTTGCCGGAGAGCACCCGTTAGGTAGAAATATCTGGCCTGTTCGCATTCGGCTTTTATACCTCCAATACACCCCAGTACTACCATCGAATTTTGTGCAGATTCGAGGCTACCGTAGGACATCTGGTCCGCCCGCTGCGAAAGACCGGTAAGATAGATTGGGATATGTTGAAGCTCCTCATCGCTGAATAGATTAAAATTGAGCGCTAGCGTTTCTTCGATCTGTGTGAGAAGGATCACCAATGACTTCGAGATGATTGTCGTTTTTGCTATTGCGGCGAACAGCTGATCCGTATTATCCGTGCGAATGGCAAATTCAGCAACGAGCGGTAACTCAGACACGTTCCCACCGAACGTCGGAAACTTGTAATCACCACTCGGAGATAAGGTGACATCGCCCTGACCGATTCGTTCGAGCATCGACTCAACAAACATTGCTCGGTCCTCCACCCGAACCTGGTTGTATAACAGAACGAGGTAGGCGTAGTTGGAACTGTCAAATTTATAAACTTCTGGAGTCTCTGAGACCGGGCGGGGATGTACCTTTCTTTGCTCCCAGAGGTTTAGCTTTTCTGTTCCACTAAAACTCCCAGGGCTCGGCGTCACAAGCCGTGACACATTAGCAAGAGCTCGCTGCCAATCAATTGCCGTATCACGATATGAAACTGTTGGACGTACCGCTCCTGATCGAGAATCAATTCCGCTTTGGCAACCGCTTCATTCAATTCCATGCACGGAAGAATAGCACCCAGTCTCGAAAGGAGGCTAAATCCCTTGACTATTGTTTTCCTCCTTTCCTTATCCAGAGAGGTTTTCCTCGCCGTTCCCCACCCACCACAATCATTGCAGCGGACCGGTGATAACTCATCGTCTGCGTCTGGCGGCTTCCCTTCCAGCGAATGTTCGTGCTGCCGTATTACGTGAAAGAGATGGGGCGACAGCATACCTACTGCGGCATTCTGGCGGATAGGCATGCTGCCCCCTTATCTCCCTGTCTGTCCTGCATTCCGTCAATAGGTATTGTGTCGACGGATTTCCTACGGGTTTTCCCTCGGCGGGAAGAGGATATTGAGGAAATGCCTCGACGCCTATCTATTCAGTGTTTAAAACAATCATTTACTGCAATAGATATGCTGTCGCCGCGTTAGCCCCCTATCTCCAAAACCGCAGTCAGCTTTGAAATCTCTTACTCTAAATCGCAGACAGATGTTGGCGATCCTAGTACCCCTACACCCTTACTGCAGTATTTGCGGGAGTAGAATCTCAGGAAATGACAAGCGTTCCGCCGACACCTTTTTCAGCGAGAAACCGTCTCGGGAAAGCATGGGTTGAAGGGGACTTTCCAGCCTCGGCACGTGCTGGACTTCTTCATTTGTTGAATGAGGCGGTCAACATGGACTACCTTTCAGGTTGGCACGTCGCCGCGAAGGAACTTAGAAGAATTGCCAGAGCACCCATCCGAAACTACGACCACAGCCGGGTTGCAAGCCTCAAAGAGGCGCGGGATGATGCCGAGATCTACTTGAATAAGCTCGAGTGGGAACGGGTCTATGATTTCTGCGAGCGCCTCCATGGTCTAGCCCAGGGCACCGTCCGCGAGCAGGACGGCGAGATGGTTACTGTATCGAAAGGCCAATCCCAGTTGTTTTTAACGGAGGAAATGCAGCGTCTGTTTGAAGAGGAGAGCCTTGGGTATGAGTTTAGAGAGGGTCTAGTACAGAGGCGGGGCAAGCGCCACACCGTAAACCAGATCAACAAGGCGGAAGGGGCTTTGGCCGACCTGAGGTTGGGGGCCGCTCGAAAGCATTTCTCAAAAGCCCTTCGCCATTTCCGCGACCGTCAGAGACCTGACTATGAAAATGCTGTAAAAGAAGCGGTTTGTGCGGTGGAGGCAGCCGCGAAGGAGCTGTTCCCCGATGCGAAAGCCGCGACCCTTGGGGACTTCGTCAAATGGGCGACCAGCCGCGACCCTTGCTTAATGCCGAAAACGATCGGACAGACATTCAATGGGATATATGGATTTCGCAGCAGCGGTGAAGGGGTATCACATGGAGCTTCGTTAGGCGGAGTCGTAACGGCCGAGTTATCTGAGTACATCCTCGGATTGGCGGCTTCGCAGATAGTATTCTTGGCCGACCTAGCTAGTCGAGATGAACAGCCCCCGTTTTAGGATAGTTCTGCCGCCCATTCATCGACGCGTGGCCAAGCCCCCTACTGGCAAGTAGAGGATGTCGGGTGCGCGACACCCGCTGCGGATTTTAAGAGTTTCGTGGACAGAGGAGCAGACACTTTCACAACAGTAAACTCACCTTTTGAAACCTAGCGTGGCTCTATTTTCGCAAAGTGCCGGGTCCGTCTGTCCACGCGACGCGTACAATGGCCCGTGACCTCGGGTGCTGTGATGTGTCTCCCCTCGGTTGTAGCGGACGATTGGATCGGAAAAGGTTTTCATATCCACCTCGATGGAATCGAACTGGCTGTACGTCCTGATCACATTGGTGGTCTAATATTTCGTAGTGTGTTTTCGGCTCCTTCTGAGGTTGCCGTACAGGCCGCTATCCGCCGAGCCGCTGACGAGTGCCTTCCCGACGAACGCGTGCGCCACCGGTGGGTTGATAGCATCCAACGGGCGAGGGTGCACCTGATATCGCATCGAGGAGCGCTGCGCCCCCTTGCGCTTGGTCGGGTAGCCGAGTTGCATTTTCTAGAGATTGCGTTGAGACGATATAAGGTGTAAACCGTGAGCTCTTCATTCGCACAATTCCTTAGAACAGGGCAACTTGGTCCTCTGACGCTCGGCATGGACCCCGCGTCCGTCGAGGTGCAACTTGGGCCGCCCGAAGCGCGTTCGCGGAAAGCGAGTCCCTTGCTACTGAAGTATGGGCCATTGGAGTTGACCTTTTGGAGTCCTCGCGCCGAGCCACCGCAACTCGCACAAGTCTCGCTCTCACTCTTGCAAGGTCTACAGAAACTCCCGTCGGCGTTGCGTTTCGACGACTGGACACCAAATGCAACGACGCGCATTGAAGATTTCGAACACTTTGTAAAGAGGATTGGTGCGCGGCCAGAGGAAATCTTACGAGGTGATAGCGAGAGCGCGATCTTAATGCCATCCGGGGTCCGCGCGTCGTTCCTGCGCGGCCAGTTAGCGGGAGTGCTCCTTTCCAAACGCGAAGGTGACGAAAACCGGCCACCCGTCTTAAATGACGAGCGCGAACCTTCCGTCGAGCAAATTCGCTTTCAGTTGCGAGAAGCGCAGAGTGCCCTCAGCACTGGTCTCGCGTCTGCTGCAGTACTTTTGGCTTGGGCGGCGCTCGAGGCAGCACTCCGTCGGACGGCGCTCGATGCTGGATACAAAGGGAAAGTCCGGGTTCAACCGACCGTACTGATCCGGGAACTTTTCGCGCTAGGTCGCTTGACCCGCGATGAGGTTGAAATGCTGGAATCCGCCAGGCAGCTACGTACAGCGATTGCGCACGGCCTCCTGTCCCAGCTGTTCGACGACGAAGTTGTTGTGCGGATCGTCCGCCTTACTGACCGTCTATTGAATTCGCTCATCATTCCGCCTGTGAGGTAACCGCAGTCCAATGAGGAAAAGCAGGAGGGTAGCTCAGATAAGTAAGTATTCTTGACGGGCATTGAAGGGGCAGACGAAGTAACCCCCCTCGAGAAGGCTCTACGAAGCAATCCGCATCCCCATTATGCGCGGCTCATAGACGCGCCGACCTTGCACAGGTTTGGGTCAATTCCGTCTGGTCACTAATTTGTGGTCACTAATTTGTCAAGTTCGCCCCACTTACCGCCGCGATCCCGTCTTCCAGTCCCCCACCTTTAACCATTTCTGGATCAGGCGAAGGAACCTGAACTGGTCGGACATGACGAAGTTAGTCTCACAGTGGCTCCCCCAACCGCGCATCCAGCATCCGTGACCTAATAGACGCTTCGCCGTCACATACCCGAGGTGGAAGCCGTATGCGGGAAAGCCGCACGTACGGCCTTATGCGGCGGGCGCATAGCGATATGCGTCCCTACCGCGATCCTTATCTCTCCACCAATCGCCTATCTATTGATTTGACGTTTGTATCCTGTTGATAAGATTTTGCGCACAGATCAGAGGTATACAAAAGTCTGTCCAAAGGTCTTTTTCAGCCGCTCCAGGTTGCTCCTGATTTCTTTGGAACGCATCACCTTTGAATCGCGGAGCATCAGGTGGTAGAAGCTTGCCCACATCACGGCAGCATCATCAAAGCGAATGTCATCACGTGGGCCAATTACGGAATAGCACTCCTCGTCAGGGTTTACCTCGGCGCTGAATGCGCGGTTGACCACCTCGCAAGCCGAAATGAAAAGACGGCGCTTTGAAAGATAGTGCCTAATTTCCTGGCCGAACTCTTTGAATGGAACATTATCCAGTGTAAGACTGATGTGTGTTGGACTCCCATGACACGACAGATGTAAATAACGCATTTTCGAGTCATAAAATCGCTGGAACACCTCCTCAGTCAGTTCCTTCCAGGTGCGGACGTACCAATACTCGGCTTCCTTTTCACTGAGCGTGAGCATATCACGCAAAATCCGCCCTTCGAAACGTCCTTTCTTCTCGTCCTTAAAGCCAAGAGATTCAATGATGAACACTCCTGGCCGCGTCTTATTCTCGTTTACGGGCGAAAGGTTGGAAAGTGAACGCGTGCCTTTGCTGATAGTCACCGGGATCTGTCTCCGAACTTTTTGGTGTGGCGCTACTGACCTTACCAGAGTCGCGCAGTTGGAAGTTAAAGGGAGACGGAACAATCACCACGACAAATTTTAACGCGCCGCCGAAGCGATGGTGGTTGTCCACCCTGTCCCTCCCGCGCCTGTCCCTCCCGCGCCCTGGCGTGATGTTTTTCCGACTGCAGATCGCTTCTAAGCGGAAAATCGATTTTTTCACATCCTCCCGTCCCCAGTTCCCCACGTTGAAAACACGGGCTGCTGCGATCCGAACCTCCGTTCGCTGCAGTTTGTCCCTGTTTCTCAGTGTCTCAAATTTGGGGTCCACACCAGGTATTTATCTCGCCGTATCTCATGTCGCCGTGTCTCTTTATGGGTTGCCATGAAGAAAACACGTGAAGGGAACTCTCGCCGATGGCTTATCCAGCCCTAGTTCATTCCCATTGCCAGGCGGATAGAATCCCTGACAGCGTCGGCCTTGGGTTTCAGTTGAGCGAACTGATGCCAATAGTGGCCTTCGGCGCTTCTAAAAAACGAGGACCGGTCGTCGTCATCTTCCAGAATAGATGCCGGATTAGCTAACTGACTTTCGTCTAACGAATTTCGCATTAAGTACGTGTTATTTTCAACCACGGTTTCAAATTCTTTGAGCGCGTTGATTACCTTCGAGGGAAGCTGGGGCGATTCACAGTATTTCCTAAGCCGGTCCTGGCTTTGCAAGTATTTAGGAGACGTATTGATAAGCCAGACTCTCCCCGGAGTCGGGTTCGCCTCGATGCGGTCGTTTACGCTTTGAGGGTTGATCAGGCGTACATCTGCTATCGCGTTGCCCCCTTTGAAATAGTTGTCTATTTCGTCCGAAGCCTCGCGTGACACTAGCTGGGGCGCCATCGATCGTTTTAGAAGCTCTATATTGAAATGGAGCATGTTAAGGAGATCAAAGGTCTCGCGCCGTTCTATTTCACTCTTCCTGCCGAGGAAATCGTCAATTGCTTTGAGTTCTTCAAACTCAGCATTAAAAACGAGGTCGTTAGGCTGATTCTGCATCGCATCGGCGTTATTGCTGTCATGTGTCGGGGGCGTCTTTCGGCTCAGTAAGATCTCGAGTGGGATCTTCTCCGACGCAGCGTAGTGGCTATCCGACGGTTCATAGCCGCGTTTCTCCACACGGATGCGGACCGGCTCCCCGACAGGAACCCCTTGTATCCGGATTTGGAAGAATCCATTGTCATCAGTAATTTCGTTTTGTTGCGCCGTGTCTCCCGGGGCGCTGACGGTGGCCCTGGCAACAGGCTTCCTCGTTGTTGCGTCTCGTACTGTCCCTATTAGTTGCATGGCCTTGCTCTGCGCGAACAGGCAATGACTTAGAAAGAACCAGAGGCAAACCCAGCGTTTCAGTAGCTTGATCATTTTATTTTCGTCGCATCTGCAAAATCAGAGTGTGCGTAGGTGGCGTGGCCGACTGATCAGTCTTGAGGTATCCGTCTTTCGTAGCGGTCACCCGAACCGGATCTCGACTTGTTCCCGTGAGTACGATTCGGAAGTTCCCGTTATCTTCGGATAGGAAACTGGAAGCCCGTCCCTCGATCACAATCGTGGCTTGACCAATCCCCATGTTGGTTCTCTGATCTACGACGGTTCCAGCAACGACAAGTTCACCCTCGGCCACTGCAGGGGTGCTCTCACTCCTTGGCTGGCTACGATGCGAAATTACCGTAAGGGCGAACCAGACGATAATTCCCAGGACTCCAAACCCGAATGTAAAGTTGATGATGCGTGCCAACAGCCGATACGCATCGCTTTGGGTTAGGGTCGGAAAGATGCTTTTGCCCGCGATCTGGAGAACTACAAGCAGGACCACTCCAACGACCAACCCTGCTAGCCCAGCGATACCTCCTAAGGCCCGAAATAGCTCGACGTCCACTCATTCCGCCAAATGTCGTGATTTTAGCAGCCAGGTGGGAAATGGTTTTGCCACAACTTGAACAGGTGCTCGACCGGATACATGCTAGATGTAGGATTGTTTCCAGAAAAGCAGCGGAGAAGCAGGACATCCATGATAGGGGCCTAACGGCCCCGCGCCGACTGACCGCTGTATTCCAAGGTAAACTTCCGTCCCGTCCCCTAGTTCTCCCCTTACCAAGCTGACATACGGTCACAGTAAAAATCCATACAAGCCCACACGACCATTGGCTGCGCGCTGGAGATCTACAATGTTTGAACCTTGCCAGGAGAACCACTCCGGAAAATGCGTCAACTGGAATGAAACGGTCAATCCCCGCAGCATTGCTGCGCCACTGAGACCCTCGTGCAAGGTTTGCTCCAGCCGCCGAAAATCAAGTTCGTAGTAAAACTGTCGGAACGACAACACCTGAAAGTGAACGGCACGCACCCCCATCAGAAAAGAATTGCGGGTGGTGGCCATACGCACCGCGTTCTGGCGTGCATGCAGATAGAGGCACGCATACTGAAGTAGTTGAACGGCCGCGGACAGGGGATGCTGGTGGCCGGCAGCGAGTTTCAACTCGATCAGTTCACACTCGTTTTCATTTCGCATGAACCCGAGGTCAATATTGCGCTGTTTCTCTCCGCACGGCGCTGGCAGTAGGCCCGAGGCAGTCGGAATAGCGTTGACCCACCCAGGACCGCAATGCTTCACGATGTTCTTCTGAAGCCCGACCTCGCCACCCTGGACGTGTTGATCGAACACGGGACACCACCGCCAGTTTTGACCGCTGCCTCGTAGTGCGCCGCCCCAGTTCTTGGCGATTCGATCGATCACGGCTTCAACAAACTGAACCGCATCATCGCCGGTAGGCGTGCTACCCAGACAAAGGGCACTCGCTTTGTCGTGCCAACTGAGACCCGAGCCACCGTGCAGGATCCCGAGTGCGTTGTTAATGATCGAGTCGGTGTCATCCAAAATGCTGCGTAGCGGCGCATTCGACCGGTCCCGGGTTCGGATCGATGGAAGAGAGACGAGACACGAGGCAGCCCAGGAATCAACCTTTTCGGCGTCACAGTCACGAGCGGGCAGAAGCAGATCCGCAACAAACGTCGGGATCGTCGACAGGCCGAGATCTCGCCACAAGCCTGGCAAAGCCTCACGCCAACGCTCGGCTGTGGTCGGCCGATGTGTCACGTCGTCGCAAAAACAAATCTGAATGTACCAGGCCGGCACGCCGTGGCCGCGCAGGAAGCAAAGGTGCGCAAGGCGGTTGGCCACCTGATACCGAGAGCCCATCCAGTCTGCGGTCAAATCGGCGCCCAGCTTGGCCTTAACCTCGTCGAGCCGCTCAGAGATCTTCGTCCGGGATGCGCCTTCAGCCCTGCACTGGCGGTTCTCTGCCTCTTCCGGATATGCTTTGGCCTCGACCAGTATGACCCCGACACGGGGCGATTCGAGGACGGCTAATGCGTCCCATTGAGGTCCTCCTGCGGGCCAGAAAGCTGCAAGATCGCTAGATAGGCGGTCCAGCCCGATCGCCTGAAGGAACTCGCTGTCTTGATATTCGCGGCACGACTCGCGCGCCAGCGGAGACATCCACCGCAACGGCCAATTCGCAATGAGGGGAAAAGCGTCGCCGATTGCGCATTGCAGCTCCTGCGCATACTCGTTGACCCACCGCTGTATATGGTACTTGCTGCCCTTTAGACTGCTAGACGCTGAACGTTTGAAAAACGGTGTCGTTGGTGCTCGGCGGGGACCGACACTTCTCTTTTGAATCTCATTCCGCTCATGCGAGGGTTCGGCAGTATTGTTGAGCTCGACGGAAAACCGCTGAATCTCATTCCACCAATGCCTGTGGTCACTAACCTTGTGCAGTTCCACGGAAAACCGTCTTGTTGCAGCGCGGAACACTCCCGGAACATCGTCCAACAGAACTCGTCGAACTACTCGGACGGTTCCTTGAGCCGAGTAATCCCGTATCATTCCTCCGTCGTCGTCGTTCTCGGTGAATAATACAAGACTGTCGGCGTCAACCGATGGAAGACAAATCAACCAATATCTATATGTTCCCGCCATGATTCCCACTTTGCTGCACCATACTGACAGAGCGAACGCCGTTTCCGTGTCTGCTTGATGTTATCCATAAACAAACGAGTTGAAGCGAGGAGGGACATTTCCCATTATCTCCCCATATCTCCCCAGGCCGCGCGCCTCGTCGCAAAACGAAAGCATGGGTTAACGCATTTTTGCTAATACTATGATCCGGTGGGATCAGTTACGTGCGGCCACTCTTTCCACCCCAGGCACGCAAAGACCGCGTGCCCCGGAGGCCCGGTTTTAACGGAATGGCCGCGTCGGGTTCAGTTTCCTGGTCTAGACCATTAGCAAAAATGCTTAGTGCCCGTTCGGAAAGGGTCGTGGCATGCCTGGCTTCCAGTCGGGTATGGCGTATCCGTCTCGATTCGGCATTTTCACTTGCGGCAGCGTCGTTTGGGCGAGGACTTCATCCTCCTGAATCACACCGTTCTTGTAGAGCAGGAACGCGGTGAGCGAGTACACCTCGTCCGGCTTGAGCGAGCCTTCCTGCCTGAAGGGCATGCCGCGATTGATGTAGTCCCAGATGACCGTCGCGTAAGGCGCATGCAACGCCATTACACTTCCCGGTCCAATGCATGGCTCAAGGCATGGCGTCGAGCTCTTCACAGGCGTTTCGGGCTTGATCAACATCGGAGCAAGCCCGCCCGAACCGTTCCCTCCGTGGCACATCGCGCATTTCTGCGCGTAAATCGCCGCGCCCTCTCTTGCCGTTCCTTTCCCCGGTGGAAGATTCTTTCCGTCCGGGCTGATGGTGATGTCCTCGGCACGCATCTCTTCGGGCATCGGCGTCCTTCCGACGCCATAGGTCGACGAATCGGGCCCACGTGGCGCCGCACGCGCACAAAACCGGGGTTAATGCGGTGACAGCGTACCCAGTGCATGCCCTGGCCCACGTATCTCGCGACGGAGCGTTCAAACACGGGGAATGGAGATCATGTCGCCGAATTTAACCCTAGTCCAGTTGGCAACAAGCGAGTCCCGAAGGAACGGAACAACCTGTAGCCCGGCACGGGAGTGCCGGGTAGCATGAGGTTTGAGTAAATGAGTCCCGAAGGGACGACACAATGCCCAGTTCGTACGTCAGCAACCACGTCCACATCGTATTCAGCACGAAAAACCGCCTGAAGGTGATCGCCGAGGACCTGCAACCTAAACTATGGGCATACATGGCGGGCATCGCAAAAAAACACGGCATGCACGCGGTCGCGATCGGTGGCATCGAGGACCACGCACACGCCCTCATCGATGTGGGACCGATCCTCGGCATTGCAAAGACCGTGCAGGTGCTGAAGGCAAATTCCTCGCGATGGATGAACGATCATCCGGGGGTACGATTTGGATGGCAAGAAGGATATTTTGCGTGCAGCGTCAGCCGGTCCCAGGTGCCGACGGTGAGGCACTACATTGCAAGCCAGAAAGAGCACCATCAAAAGATAGATTCTGCTACAGAGTTTGAGTTGTTGTTGAAGAGGCACGGATTTGTATTGCGCGATTGATTGCGCGAAGCGGCGTTTATGCCGTCCCTGACGGGACTCGGAATTCTCTCTTTTCCATTTCCCGGCACTGCCGTGCCGGGCTACAGATTGTTCCGTCCCTACGGGACTGGCCCAGCCCGGTTGGACATCGTGCCATTCTACCGCCGGCTTATTGCAATACGAACGGCGTGTCGACAACAGGCGCCAGGGGGGAGAGACGAACTAACCACCCATTCACCACGCTACACTGAAGAGACACGGATTTGCATTGCGGGATTGATTGCGCGAGCGGCGTTTATGCCGTCCCTGACGGGACTCGGAATTCTCTCTTTTTCCATTTCCCGGCACTGCCGTGCCGGGCTACAGATTGTTCCGTCCCTACGGGACTGGCCCAGCCCGGTTGGACATCGTGCCATTCTACCGCCGGCTTATTGCAATACGAACGGCGTGTCGACGACAGGCGCCAGGGGGGAGAGACGAACTAACCACCCATTCACCACGCTACACTGAAGAGGCACGGATTTGCATTGCGGGATTGATTGCGCGAGCGGCGTTTATGCCGTCCCTGACGGGACTCGGAATTCTCTCTTTTCCATTTCCCGGCACTGCCGTGCCGGGCTACAGATTGTTCCGTCCCTACGGGACTGGCCCAGCCCGGTTGGACATCGTGCCATTCTACCGCCGGCTTATTGCAATACAAACGGCGTGTCGACGACAGGCGCCAGGGGGAAGAGACGAACTAACCACCCATTCACCACGCTACACTGAAGAGGCACGGATTTGCATTGCGGGATTGATTGCGCGAGCGGCGTTTATGCCGTCCCTGACGGGACTCGGAATTCTCTCTTTTCCATTTCCCGGCACTGCCGTGCCGGGCTACAGATTGTTCCGTCCCTACGGGACTGGCCCAGCCCGGTTGGACATCGTGCCATTCTACCGCCGGCTTATTGCAATACGAACGGCGTGTCGACGACAGGCGCCAGGGGGAAGAGACGAACTAACCACCCATTCACCACGCTACTCTGAAGAGGCACGGATTTGAATTGCGGGATTGATTGCGCGAGCGGCGTTTATGCCGTCCCTGACGGGACTCGGAATTCTCTCTTTTCCATTTCCCGGCACTGCCGTGCCGGGCTACAGATTGTTCCGTCCCTACGGGACTGGCCCAGCCCGGTTGGACATCGTGCCATTCTACCGCCGGCTTATTGCAATACAAACGGCGTGTCGACGACAGGCGCCAGAGGGGAGAGACGAACTAACCACCCATTCACCACGCTACACTGAAGAGGCACGGATTTGAATTGCGGGATTGATTGCGCGAGCGGCGTTTATGCCGTCCCTGACGGGACTCGGAATTCTCTCTTTTCCATTTCCCGGCACTGCCGTGCCGGGCTACAGATTGTTCCGTCCCTACGGGACTGGCCCTGCCCGGTTGGACATCGTGCCATTCTACCGCCGGCTTATTGCAATACGAACGGCGTGTCGACGACAGGCGCCAGGGGGGAGAGACGAACTAACCACCCATTCACCACGCTACACTGAAGAGGCACGGATTTGAATTGCGGGATTGATTGCGCGAGCAGCGTTTATGCCGTCCCTGACGGGACTCGGAATTCTCTCTTTTCCATTTCCCGGCACTGCCGTGCCGGGCTACAGATTGTTCCGTCCCTACGGGACTGGCCCTGCCCGGTTGGACATCGTGCCATTCTACCGCCGGCTTATTGCAATACGAACGGCGTGTCGACGACAGGCGCCAGGAGGAAGAGACGAACTAACCACCCATTCACCACGCTACACTGAGACTGTTCGGGTGGTTAATTCGTCTGTTCCTTCAACTCTTCCCTTCAACTCCAAGCCGCGCGCTTCGTCGAAAAACGAAAGCACAGGTTAACGCATTCTTGCTAATACTATGATCCGGTGGGATCAGTTATGTGCGGCCATTCTTTAACGGAATGGCCGCGTCGGGTTCAGTTTCCTGGTCTAGACCATTAGCAAAAATGCCTAGTGCCCGTTCGGAAACGGCCGTGGCATGCCTGGCTTCCAGTCGGGTATGGCGTATCCGTCTCGATTCGGCATTTTCACTTGCGGCAGCGTCGTTTGGGCGAGGACTTCATCCTCCTGAATCACACCGTTCTTGTAGAGCAGGAACGCGGTGAGCGAGTACACCTCGTCCGGCTTGAGCGAGCCTTCCAGCATGAAGGGCATGCCGCGATTGATATAGTCCCACATGACCGTCGCGTAAGGCGCGTGCAACGCCATTACATTTCCCGGTCCAATGCATGGCTGAAGGCATGGCGTCGAGCTCTTCACAGGCGTTTCGGGCTTGATCAACATCGGAGCAAGCCCGCCCGAACCGTTCTGCCCGTGGCACATCGCGCATTTCTGGGCGTAAATCGCCGCGCCCTCTTTTGCCGTTCCTTTCCCCGGTGGAAGATTCTTCCCGTCCGGGCTGATGGTGATGTCCTCGGCACGAATCTCCTCGGGCGTCGGCGTCCTTCCGACGCCATAGGTCGGCGATTGGGCCCACGTAGCGCCGCACGCGCACAAAACCACCGCCCCCAGCAGAGCGCTAAATCGCATTGTGCACACTCCCATCGCCCGCTACCCGCCACGGCTGAATCGTGTTGTCCGAGCCTTGGACGCCGTGAGTCTTGTAATGGTCCAGCGGCACCTTGAAAAATGCGGCCAATTCCGCGCGCGAAGGTTGCACCTGCCCAAGTTCATCGGTGCAGCGCGACTGCAGCACGCATTCCCCGCCGTCCCACTTCCAGTCCATGCCAAATCGCGTATGCGCTTTGGGATGGACCGGCCCGCGGATCTCCGCGTCTTTCCAGGTGTGCCCGCCGTCCGCGGAAACTTCTACGCGCCGCACCGCGCCTCCGCCCGACCACGCCAACCCTGTCAGTTGGTAGTTTCCAGGACCGGGGAGCTTCTGCCCTCCTGACGGAAACGTGATCACCGATTTCGGCCCCCACTGGAAGGTCAACGCGGCCACTTCTTCATCCTTCGAAATATGTCCATAATCGTTGTACGTCATGTAGTAGCGGTCCACGACCTTGATCCGCCGCAGCCATTTGGTGTTGTAAATGCCTTCGAATCCCGGAGTCACCAAGCGCAACGGAAAACCTTGCTGGGGGCGTATCGGCTCGCCGTTTTGCCCGTAGGCGACGATGCAATCGTCCATCGCCTTCGACAGCCGGATACTGCCGGCGCCCTTTACCTCTTCCGCGCCTTCCGACACTACCCACGAGGCGTTCTTTTGCACGCCGCACTCTTTGAGCAAAACGGAAAGCAGCACGCCTGTCCATTCGCTGCTACTCGTCAGCCCGTGAGTCTCCTGCACCGTTTTGTCTTCCGGCTTGGAATGGTTGCCCAGGCACTCTATGAAATGAACGCGCGATACGGAGGGAAAGCGCTTCAGATCATCCATGCTGAACTCCAGCGGCCGGTCGACCAGGCCGTGAATCATCAGCCGATGCTGCTGGGGATCGATATCCGGCACGATCGACCCGCGATGCGTCCCGATGAAGTGAAGCGACGATGGTGTGATAGTGCCCACGAAATCCTGCAGCGGCGCTAAGACGTGAAACGTCATCCCAAATTCGTCCGGCGAAGGTCTGCCGTCTACCGCCACGCGCAGCGAGGTCACGTAGTGCGACCGATCGCCATAGGCGACCTGGTCCTTCAGCGACCTTGTTTCGGCAGCCGGTGTTTGGCCGGTTGCGGTTCGTACGGCACCCAACGCGGCGGCCGCGGCGCCGGTGGTTAAAAATCTCCTTCGGCTAGCCTTGGTCAAATCGGCCGGTTTTTTCGAGGCTGGGTTTCTTTTCGAATCCATGGGGTCTCTCCTTCTAAAGCTGTTTCACTCGCGCCGAGCGAATGTTTCGAGGGAACTTCGTTCTCGCGTTTTTCCTTGTCGCAAAATGTACGCCTGCTCGGCAGATCAGATCAAGGTTAGATGATGACAGCATGCCTATTCCCGTAACGTTTGTCGCACGCCCTGAGGCCGTTCGGGTGGTGGTTCCTTCGGTCCCGGTGGGGACGACCATCGCTTTGCAAGAGGCAGGAAAGCAACACCTCAGGGGCTATTGAATGCTGCAAAGGTAATGTCCTCCTCGCAGGTTGGGCTACCGAACGCTGCCCTAAGCCGAACTGAGAGGGAAATAGCGCGGCAGGGGCTAAAGCCCTCGTCCCACGGGCCCTTTTCGGCACGACTGAAGTCGTGCCCTGATACAAAGCACTTTTCGAAATTGGCTCGAAACAAACTGACCCGGACATTAGTTTTGCAGTCATCAGACGAACTAACCACCATTCGCCGCGCCACACTGAGGCCGTTCGGGTGGTGGTTACTTCGTCTGGCCCTAGCACAGGCTAGTGCCCGTTCGGAAACGGCCGTGGCATGCCTGGCTTCCAGTCGGGTATGGCCTATCCGTCTCGATTCGGCATTTTCACTTGCGGCAGCGTCGTTTGGGCGAGGATTTCGTTGGATGAAATCCGATGACCAGCCGTACGAAAACGCACTCGAATGAAAAAAAAGCGGAACTGCCGAGGCTCCAGAAGAATCTCAGGTATGCACAGAACCCTTGCCTATGTCAGGCGCCGGGCTCAACGAAATACTCGAAGCAAGGGTTTTTAACGGATTTCCGTGAGCGGTGGGCATATCCCATGCTGTCACTCGAGAGTACGGAGCTGAAGGAGTGCAGTTATAGCTTGTTTTGGGCGCGTTATCATCCGGGAATTGCAGATTTAAAGAGGGTGGAGGTTTGAATGGCGGAATCAACCACATCACCAGGAACGTTCAGGCTTGGGCCGCTGCTGTTCATTGCCACAGTCGTCGGCGTAGCCGCGGTGGCTTTCGCGTATACGGCTGGGTGGCTCTCGCCGCATCGGCTTACACCAGAAAAGATGGTTGCGGCGCTGGCGCCTCCCGGCGGCCCGGCATTGGGACATCGTCGCAACCACGCCAAAGGCATCTGTTTCACCGGCACGTTCGAGGCCAACGGCGATGGCTCGGCGCTTTCCAAGGCGACCGTTTTCGTGCGTGGCCAGTATCCGGTCGTAGGACGCTTTAACCTCGCCACCGCGGATCCAAATGCCGCAGATGCAATGGTGCGCGTACGCGGCATCGGCATACGCATCACGACGCCGGACGGGCAGGAGTGGCGTAGCGCTATGATCGACGCGCCCATCTTCCCTGTATCGACGCCGCAGGCCTTCTACGAACTGCTGACTGCCTCCGGAAGCAAGGATCCCAATGCGATGAAGAAGTTCATTGCAGCGAATCCGGGATTCGCCACGTTCCTCGGTTGGGCCAAGAGTGCTCCCTGGACGGGGAGCTATGCGGAGGAGCGCTATAACAGTCTCAACTCTTTTCTGTTTGTCGATAGCAGCGGCACCACGCATACGATCCGTTGGTCATTGGTTCCGGCGGCGCAACCTGTGCCCGTCTCACCGGATGAGCTGGCCAAACGTGGTCCCGATTTCCTGGAGCAGGAGATTACCCAGCGTGTCGCTGGAGGACCTCAACGGTGGGCGATCGTTGTGACGGTCGCCAATCCGGGTGATCCGACAGCGGATCCTAACAAGGCATGGCCTTCGGATCGGCGCACAGTTGAGGTTGGCACGCTTACGGTGCAACAAATTGAGCCGGAGCGTGACGGTCCGTGTCTCAACATCAATTTCGACCCGACCGTTTTACCTTCCGGCATCACGACGTCCGATGACCCATTCCCCGCCGCTCGTTCGGCCGCCTATTCCCGGTCGTACAACAGCCGCACAGCCGAAGCCTCCTACTATCCGGGTACCGCGACAGGAGCCAAGCAATGACAACAAGCCGAAAACGCTTCACCGCGCCGCAGCGACTGCTTCACTGGCTCATGGCCATTTGCATTCTGTCGATGTTGTTCATCGGCGTAGGGATGGTCTCGACCATTACTCCGAAGTACCTGACATTGGTCCAGATTCATAAGCCGCTGGGTATCGCTATCCTGGTGCTGGCACTCATCCGCCTGGCGCTGCGCATTTTTTACCCCGCGCCTGCGCTGCCGGCCGACCTGCCGGAGCCAATTAAGCTGGCCGCGAATTTGTCGCAGTATGTGTTCTACGCGCTGATGATCGGGATGCCGCTGATCGGATGGGGTATGTTGTCCGCAGCGTCCTATCCGGTTGTGCTGTTCGGTAGCGTGCATCTGCCATCCATCCTGCCTTTGAGTCCCAGCCTGCATACGTTGTTGTGGCATGCACATTACTTACTGGCCTTTGCCTTCTTCGCATTCATCCTGATGCATGTCGGAGCGATTCTTTTTCATAAGCTGATCAGGAATGACGGCATATTCGAGGCAATGGCGCCCGTGCTCACACGCAACCAGCCCAAGTGACCGAGTACCTTTGTTCAGGCGCGCAGTTGGTTCCGGTGCCGGCTAAAACCCCGCCCAATTCGTTTCACCATGGGGCGGCTTTGCGAGCGTCATGTAGCTGCGGAATGGAGCGTCCTCAGTCCACTTGAAAGCCGAATGGCCCTAACGCGGGAGTTTCGGGGACAAAGGGCGAAATTAGGGCGACCACCCATCCCCCAGAATTGCTGCAACAGGCGTTCTGTCCCTTTATCTCCTTTCGCTTCTCACGCAGGGGCTAAAGCCCTCAACGTTTTCACGGTTTACGGCCCGACTAAAGTCGTGCCCTGATACAGGGCCCAACGTTGTTGAGTGTCGAAAGCATTCGTACTTCCCAATGTAGAAACTTCAGGGTCCGGGGTAAAGCCCGGAGCTACCCGAGAGCGACTTTTTCCGCAGCCTGCTAGACCTGCTGACGGAGGTTGGGACGCAGTGTGAGCGAGCCGTCATCGTTCAGCTTCTGGTGACAAGCCCAGCGCACGGGATAGCGCATTCCCTTCACCTCAATCTCAGCTCTCAGTTTCAATCCTTTCCAATCTGTGAGGTTCGGAAGCACGAACTGTGCCTGCCGAATCTTGCCCGGTAACGGGTAACCGGCGTCCAGACAACCGCTCTTGAGTACGTTTCCGTCCTGGTTCTCCACCGTCACCCTCAATACGCCCGGCACACCCGCTATGCCGTCATTTGCAAAACCGATAATGAGCCCCACGTAACCATCCTGCTTATAGCTCCAGAGGAAAGACGGCCTCACCCGATAGCCAATGCGGCGACTGATCCGGTCGAACGCTGCCGGATAAGCCTGGTAGTACGTCATCAGATTCTTGGCGCTGATCTGATGAAAGTTCCAGAGCGACCAGTAATTGACGCCGACATCCATCACATGAGCGATCATGTTCTCCGCCGGCGATATGCCTTCGAATGCGTCGCGAGGATCGGGAGGCTTGCCCGGAATGCCCTGCTCGAGCAATGCAGCGATCCAGGGTGGGCGATTACTGAGCGCTTCAATCTGCTCGTTCTCAATAAAAATGGTGTCGCTGCGAATCCAATTGTTGCTGCGCACCGTGCGGTCTAACAGTTCTGAATTGCCTACCCGGCTAAAGTCCGGTTGGGTATTGGTAAGTAGAGGAGTCTTCGAAAAGTGCTGGAGCTGGACTTCGAGCATATCGCTCCAGGTGCGCTCCGCTGTCTGGTAATCAGGGAAAGGATTGTTGCCAAATGGCCAGGTGTGGCCTTCACCCCAAAAGCCATACATGAAGGTATCCATAAACTCGATCTGCGGATTGCCATCAAATTCCGCTGCCAATAGGCCAACCAGTTCCTTGAATGCCTGCTGAAAAAAGGGATCGTCATAGCGCGGCTGATAACGCGCATGGGGGTTCTGCAGGTATCTTTTGGCCTCAGCAGCGTTTTCCTGATCGCTCAGGACCAGATCTACTTTCGGCACTTTGTCGAGGACAAAATCGGGGAGGGCCGCTTGGTGTGTATAGTCTGGAGCGCACATCTGCACGCGGAATCCGACCCGCTTGTTGTGGGTCTTCGCCAATTCAAAAACCAGCTTCACATAATCGGGCAGGTCCAGGCGGCCAGGCCTCGGCTGTACTTCCCGCCAGGTCGGACGGATGTAAAGCTGCTCGCCCAGCGGAAATTGAACCAGATCTTCGATCGCCTGGGGAATATTGTTGGACTTGATTTCTTCCGTGCCACTGTCTGCCGTGATGTAGGTGACCAGGCCCTTGCCATAGTTCGGCACGACGTCTTCTGAAGGAGTCGTCGTCATCACCACATCGTCGGTGGGAATGAGGGCATCTGGCGGGTATTGCGGGAAGGGACCCTGATTGAGGCGATCGGCCACCTGCGGACCGGAACCGAAGTCGTAGTTTGTCCAGTTGTGGGCGGCAACTCTCCCCTGCGCCTTACCGATTCCAAGTTCCGCAGCTACGGCAACAGCGACGGTACTTTTTAGAAAATCTCTACGCTGCATCGGAATGATCTTCTCCTTTTGGGCGAGTTGGCTGGAACTGCAGGTTCAGGGCAGGGATGTCTCTCCCGTTCGCGGAGCCACCGCTGAACGACCAGTCGATTTATTCGTTTCATTTCGTTTTTTAGCACAAACAAATATTTCTCTCCGATAAATATAAACTCAAGCGCGCCGAAGACAGCTGCAGGAAGCCTGTGAGGCTTCCGGGCGGACTATTTTCCCTGTTGAGACGCCCCGAAATCATTTGACTTTCAAAATCTTTCCTTGTATTACGAATGCTTGCGGTCGATGTTCTATGTTTCCAACCAGGAAAAAGGCTTTGCGATTTGACCGTAACCTCCTTCGATGGCTGCGAGCCGTGATGGCAATCAGATTCTGGATTGTTCTCACCGCTGTGTTCACGTCTTGTTCACTCCCGGCAGCTGCGGAAATCCCTACGCCCAAGCCTCAGATTCAGGGCGGCAATCTCCGCATTGAATTTGATCACCGGCTGCGCAGCCGGGTGGTCGCCCGCTTCGACAATAAGGAGACGGTGTTGGGCCCGTTCACGGCCTCTGAGACGGTGACCAGCGCGCGGCAAGCTCTGGACCGAATTCGTCCTGAGCTCGCAGAAACAAGGGCCCGTAAAAGACGCTTTCGGGGAAGGCAAGCGGCTCACCATAGAAGGAAAGGAGGGAGCGCTCAAAAAGTCGGTCTCCGTCACGGTATACGACAACTTCCCCACCATGGCGTTTTTCGATGTCGAGTACACCAATACGGGAAGAACCGAGCTCGCGGTCAAGAGTTGGACGAACAACGCGTACACGATCGATGCGCAACCCGGTGAGAGCCAGCCCCCCTTCTGGTCTTACCAGAGTGGCTCCTACGAGAAACGGCCCAACTGGGTCTTACCGCTGCACGCGAATTTTCAGCAGGAGAATTATCAGGGCATGAATGCCAGCGATTACGGCGGTGGTACGCCGATTGTCGACGTCTGGCGGCGTGACGTTGGCATGGCCGTAGGACACGTGGAGACGCGGCCGAAGCTGGTTTCGCTCCCCGTATCCATGCCCGATGCCGCACACGCCAGGATCGCTGTACGCTTTGCCAACGATATGTCGTTGAGTCCGGGTGAAAGCTTTCATACCTTTCGCACCTTCGTCGCCGTCCACCAGGGAGACTACTTTCGCACACTCACCGACTACCGGCGCTTCATGATGAAACAAGGGTTTCAAATGGCCACTGCTCCCGAGGATGGTTTCGGAGCCATTTGGTGCGCGTGGGGATATGGCCGATCGGTGCAGCCTAAGCAGGTATACGACACCCTTCCGACGGCAAAGCGATTGGGATTCAAGTGGGTCACCCTGGACGACGGTTGGCAGAACAATGTGGGCGATTGGGCGCTTGATCCCAAAAAATTCCCCCACGGAGACGCTGACATGAAAGCCCTGGTGGATCGCATTCACCAGGAAGGATTCAAGGCGCAGCTGTGGTGGTCACCGCTTAGCGCGGTGCCGGACTCGGAGCTGCTCAGGGAACATGGCGACTACGAGTTGCTGAACCGTGACGGCTCGAGGAGAAAAGTCTCCTGGTGGAACAGCTACTATCTGTGCCCAGCGGACCGCCGCGTGGTCGAGTACCACAAGGCATTGGTGCGGAAAATTCTGGTGGATTGGGGATTTGACGGGCTGAAGCTCGATGGCCAGCACATGAACGGAGTTCCAGCCTGCTACAACCCTGCTCACCATCACGCGCAGCCCGAGGACTCGGTCGAAGCTCTGCCGGACTTCTTTCGCGCCATTTACGAGACCGCACAATCGGTAAAGCCGGGCGCACTGGTGGAGTTCTGCCCGTGCGGCACGGGGTATTCCTTCTTCACCATGCCCGACTTCAACATGTCGGTGGCTTCCGATCCGGAAAGCTCGTTCCAGGTTCGATCCAAGGCTAAAACCTTAAAAGCTTTGATGGGAGACGACGTTCCCTTCTTCGGCGACCACGTCGAACTAAGCGATGGCGGCAACGACTTTGCGTCCACTGTGGGTGTGGGCGGTGTGGTGGGAACGCAGTTCGTTCTTCCGTCTCTGGTTCAAAAGAGGAGCAAATCCGATCTGACTCCGGAGCGGGAGAAGGACTTCGAAAAGTGGCTTCGCATCTATCGCGACAAGATGTTGTCAAGAGGACAATATCTCGGGCAGCTCTATGACATCGGCTTCGATGTGCCGGAGACGCATGTAATCCTCAAGAACCAGACCATGTACTACGCATTTTTTGCCAAACAGTGGAAGGGGACCGTCGAACTGCGCGGCCTCGAAGACCGCAACTACAGTGTGGTGGACTACGTTACAGGAAAAGGCCTGGGGACGGTGACAGGACACAGGGCACATCTGCCGGTTGCGTTCGAAGGTAATCTGCTTGTGGAAGTGCGGCCCCAATGAACAAATTCAGGCGTGCGGCGTCGCGTGGCCCTTACCATCGCATTCTTGCGCCTCTCGCCTGGTCGAACATGGCGATAAACCAGGCGCAGTTCAGAAGCATGCCCTGGTAGAAATCGAAGATCGGCGAGAGCAAAGACAGATAGATACGATCCCGGTGGGCTACGGCATACAAGCTTCCCGACATGACGTTGACGAGAATTGCAGCGGCAGCCCAGGGAGCCAGTTTCGCAAGACTGCCGCCCTCAAGGAAGTACCAAAGCATGCCCGCAAGGACGAAAAAGTAGAGCGCGGGGAAGAAGAAAAAATCCGGCAGGAATGCACCCGCAATCCAGGTTTTGACTTTGAGCGGAGACTTAGCTCCGTGCAGAGTTCTGCGCAGGTACCACAAGACGACCTGCATGGTTCCGCGGTTCCAACGATAGCGCTGGCTGATGAGTGCCGTGAGCGTGGAGGGAGCCTTGGTATGCGCTATGGCATGGGGCTCGTACTCCACGCGATAGCCCAGGGCGAGCATGGAAAGAGAGAGGTGGAAATCCTCGGCAAAGGTGAGGGGTGAGAAGGGTCCCCGGACGTCACCCTGGTCGCAACCGTGGGTCCGTTCGTTTTCCGCTTGTACGCGTTCGAAAGCTTGGCGCCGGAAGAGCCCGATGGGCCCGGGAACAATCATCACGGAACCCATGGCGCCCTGGGAGAGACGCAGAGCGCCGTTTGCCAGAACATACTCAAAAGCTTGCAAGAGACCGAGCAACGACTTGCGGTTACGCACGCGGATTTGACCGGAGACAGCGCCGACCCGCGGATCGCGCATGTGGCGCATCATCAACCTGAGTGCTCCGGTTTCAATTCGCGAATCGGCGTCGATACAAAGAATGAAGTCCGCACTAGCGTGCCTGAGTCCGTAGTTATGAGCGCTCCACTTACCTTGGTTGGGCTTGGTGAAGACGCGGACATTGCACACACCGTGCTCGGAGTAATGCGTTCCGGCGAAGGAAAGCGCGAGCTGGTAGGTGTCGTCTTTGGAGCCGTCGTCCACGAAGATCACCTCGTAGGCGGGATAGTCCAGGCGCACCAGAGCGCTCATCGCATCTTTGACGCAAGCAGCTTCGCAATACGCGGGTGCAAGGATGGATACGTACGGAAGGGAGGGTTCGCGAGGCAGCTCGTTCTGCCGCTCCTGGCGGGACATTTTTGCATAGGACAAAATGAACAGAACGCACCAGCGCAGGCCCATCAAGCCGGACAGGGCGGCCATGAAGTAGAGGCCTACCGAGGTGAGCGTCAGACCATCTTTGTCGACAAGTTGAAGAGCTCCGGACCAAAACCTATAGGGGGCGTAGACGGCCAGGAAAGCTGCGAAACATAGTGTGCTCCAGAAAAGCCAGGAGGTGTCTGCGCTGGTTGGCAGAAGCGGAAGGCGCTCTGCATCGGCGGTCATCGAGCCACCTCAGAGAACTGCTGTGCGGACAGGCCGAGTTGGGTAAACACCCGCTCCACCTCAGCGGCCTGGCGCAGCCTCGCACGCAGCTCAGTGAGGAGCCACGCGATGACCGACAGCAGCAGGAAAATCAATCCCGTTTGGGTAAAGCGGTCGGTGTAAATTGGCGGCCGCCATTCTAAAGTAACCGGGATGGTTCCGGTAGCGAAGGCGGCAAACTGCTCGGGGGGAAGATCGCAGGCGATGAGGAGGTCACGGCGGTCCGGGTTACCGGGAACGAACTGGACTGATTGCAGCCGGCCGATCATCTGCTCGCTGACCAGCGAGTGGTTGAGCTTCATCCTCAGCTCCTGGCCGGGGGCCAGCATGGCGGCTTCGCGCGCTGGAACCTGCACGGTGGCGAGGAAGCCGGAACCTTTTGCTAAAGCGAGGATGACCTGGTCTTCTTTGGCAAGCGCGGGGGTTTGATGACGGTAGACGACGGTGCCGGCGAAGGGCGCGAGGACGCTGCGCTCACGATGGAGTTGGACCAAACTGGTGCGAAGCTCTGAAAGCTGCGCGTCGAGTTCCGCCAACTCCGCGTTTCGTTCGGCCTTGGCGCGCTCCACGTCGCGCAGGATCGCCGATTGTGTATGCGCGACAGTGTCGTATCCCGCCTCTGTGACCCGAATGAGATTCTCCCGCTCGCGCAATTTCTGCGCGGCGGTCTGCGCTGCGGCGGCCGCTGCATCCAACTTATTGCGGGCGAAGATGCCGTCTTTCACCAGTGAAGCTGTCCGCTCATATTGGAGCTCGGCTGCACTGCTCTGTGCTCGTTCAGCGGCGAGTTGGTTGTCCTGGCGAGCGTGCGATGAGAAGGAATCAGCTTGCGCGGTGCGCAGTACTCCGTAACCGAGCTGGGAGAGGCGGGCGCGCTGGGTATCACTGACATCCTGCGACACGCGGAGGAGTTCCGCGTCAAGCACCAATGGCTTCAGCCGGGTGTCAGCGATCTGTTCCTCGATCACCGCGATGTCTCCTCTCAGGTGCGCTTCTTCCCGGTCGCCTTCAAGATCATCGAAAGTGGCAAGCTTGGCACCCTGTTCAATGGAGTCACCCTGGACGAGGTGGGGAGTCGTCCTGGTATGGGCACGGACCACGAAGAAGTCGGTACCAAGGATGACTCCTGCGCGCCTGGTCAACTCGCGGTTCAACCAGCCTGCGGCGAGAGCTGCGGCACATACGAATAATCCGATGTAGAGCAGGCCGCGAGAAGGGCGCGGCTCTCCGTTGGCATTCCGCTTTTTCCAAACCGCGAAGGAGTGAGAAATACTGAATACCAACCAACCGACCACCGCGGCCGCTAGTGCGACATGTAAGGCCCCTACTGAATCATTAACCATGACATTTTTCTCCAGAGCGTATGGGGTTACCAGGCTTCTGTCGCAAGCGCCGCGGAGTACTGGGGCAGTACTTGATGCCTGGGTGAATCCACGGGAAGACCGTTAGCTGCTCTGCAAGCGACCCGCGATGGTTTGTTTATTGCAAGCGGGTGGCCAAAGTTATGTAACTTTGTTTACAAAGATTTAGCGACATGGGTGTTTCACGAGGAGGTCGGGAGTTCACGAGAGTTCGGGATTTTTTCGGGGAATTCAAGTCCGGGGGAGTTTGAGGAACTCATCGCACCCATCAACGGTCTGTCGCCCAGCTTGTAGGTCTTGATCTCAGGTGTAATTTGCGACAACTCTGGCTACCTTTTGATTCGCGTCGAATTCCATGAACTCGCCCGTTTTCGTGCCTTTCTGGTTGAGGTAATAGAGTACGACGCTGGAGATGCCCCGCATCACATCCAGAAGTTCGAACTTAAGATTCGGGAAGGCCTCAAGCCCTCTCTCAAAATAACCGCGTACGGCTTCCTTGCCCTTGATGGTTCCGGAGGAATCGCCCAACAGCTTTACGGCCGTGGGCGATGTGAGAACAACCTCCGGCGCGTAATGAGACATGATGGCGTCAAGATCGTGAGAATTCCAGGCCAGAATCCAATGATCCGCAAATTGTCGCGCCTCGGTTTCTGAGAGCATTCGGTGCACCTTTCGCTAGTATGTTTTCGGTCCATTTTTTTAGGGTCGGTTTCATAGGTCCCCGCGCTTCTAACGAGGAAGACACAGAAGTAATGAGTCAAAAGTGCTAAAGCCCAGCTTGTCTCCAGCAATGTAGAACTGGCAGGAGGCTTCCACGTGAGAATTCTGTTAGTCACGCTCATCCTCTGCTCCGCAGCGTCGGCCAAAGACAGGTCCGGCCCGACCTATCAGGACGCCATTTTCCAGGAAACTCACGCGGAATCTGTCCGCATGAACTGCTTTGGATCCGGGTACGGCAGCAGTATGACTACATGTCAGGACGCGGAAATGCTCGTCTACACCGTAAAAGCTGGAGAAACGGTTTACACGCTGACACCTTATGGGACGCGGCCTCATCACGAATCTCTCTGGAAGCAACCGGGAGGTGCCGCGGTGGCGGTCTGGAACGATGGGAAGCATGTGCATGTCCGGACTGGCGCGAAAGAATCCCAGTACGACATCATTGGGGCGAGCGCCGAGGACGCGACCAGATGATGGGGAGATAAGGATCGCGGCGCAGCTACTCCCTGCACCCCACTAAGCCCAACTAAAGCCGCTCCGCTGCAGCGGCAACGTCCGAATCCTCTTCCCAGTAGCCACAAATACCGCATTCCCCACCGCCGGCAGGATCGGCGGCAGCGTCGGCTCTCCCAATCCCGTTGGCGCGAAATTTGACTTGATCCAGTACACATCGATCGGGGGCGCTTGCTTCATCCGCAACAAGGGATGCTGATGGAAATTTGTCTGCTGCACCTTGCCGTCGACCAGCGTGATCTCCTGCGCCATTTCGCTCATGCCGTCGATGACTCCGCCGAAGCCCATGCTCTCGGCGGCTTGCGGGTTGATGATCTGGCTGCCTACGTCGCCGGCCGCCCAGACATGGTTCACCTTTATCTTGTTGTCTTTGTCTACAGTCACGTCGGCTACTTCGGCGAAATAGCCCAGGTGGCAGAAGTAGTCGGCGATGCCCAGGCCTCGGCCCGGTTCGCGTTTGCGGTTGGCCCAGTTGGCTTTCTCCGCTACCAGCTTCAGCACGCCCGCGAGCCGCTCCGGATTCAGATCTCCCGGTCCCTTGGGCTTGACTGGCTCTCCCGGCACAGAGACCGGCATCGCGCTCAGGATTTCCAGTTGAAAGTCCAGCGGATCGCGTCCCGCCGCTATGGCCAGCTCATCGAGGAAGGACTGCGCGACCCAGGCGTAGGCGTTGTCGCCCGGCGCTCGCAGGTAGCCGGTGCGCAGCATCAACGGCATCGCCGAGGTGTAGAGCGCATAGTGTGGCGCCAGGCCGGAGGGAAATTCGCCGGCATTGATGCGCGCGCCCGGCGCCAGCTGCTTGCCGTCGCCGTAGGTGACGAGGTGGTGACGCCAGGCTACCAGCTTGCCTTGGCCGTCCAGACCGGCCTTCAGGCCTACGGTTCCGCCGGCGCGGTAGGCGTCGTGGGTCATGTCGTCTTCCCGCGCCCAGAGCAGCTTGACCGGGGCGTTGACTTGTTTGGACAGCCAGGCCGCTTCCACCATGTAGTCGTTCATGAGACGGCGGCCAAAGCCTCCGCCGGAACGAGTGATGTGGACGGTGATGGCACTCTGCGGAATGCCCAGCGACTTCGAGACCAGGGCACATCCGGAACCCGGGTTCTGGCTGGGGGTCCACATCTCGAGCTTGCCGTCGTTATAGGAGGCGGTGGTGTTCATCGGCTCCAGGGTTCCATGGGCCAGAGAAGGGGAAGGTGTAGGTGGCTTCGACTACTTTTGCGGAGGTCTTGAGAGCGGCGTCGACGTCTCCATAGGCGCGCACGGTGTTGGCGGGCGGGGCCTGCAGCAAGGACTCGGCCTGCTTCTGGAAGGCAACGCTCGATTGGGCGGCGGCTGGGCCGTTGTCCCAGTCGACTTTTAAGGTTTTGCGTGCTTTCTGGGCTTGCCACCAGGTGTCGGCGACGATGGCTACTCCTGGCTCCATGCCTGGTTCGGGTGGGGTGAAGCCGGCGAGGGTTAGGGTTCCGTCGATGACGAGGACGTGGCGCACGCCGGGGAGCTGCTTGACTTCGTCCAGGTTGGCGGACTTTACCTTGCCTCCGAAGACGGGACACTTTTCGATGGCGGCGAAGAGCATGCCGGGCACAGTGACATCGATGCCGTAGAGCGGCTTGCCGGTGACGATGGCGTGGGTGTCTACGCCGGGTTGGGATTTGCCGATGATGCAGTAGTCTTTCGGATCTTTGAGCTTGACCTGGTCGAGGGCTGGGCAGGGTAGGGCGGCGGCTTTGGAGGCTAGTTCTCCGTACGAGGCCGTGCGACCGGTGGCGGCGTGGAGGACGCAGCCGGATTTGGTGGTGCATTCGGATGCGGGGACGCTCCAGTTGAGGGCGGCGGTTGCGATGAGCATTTGGCGGCCGGCGGCGCCTACGCGGCGCAGGGGCTCCCAGGCCCTGGGGGTGGACATGCTTCCACCTGCGGATTGACTGCCGTAGACGGCTTCATCGAGGTCGGCTTGCTCGACGACTACGTGCTTCCAGTCGACGTCGAGCTCCTCGGCGATGAGCATGGGAAGCATGGTCTTGATGCCCTGGCCTATTTCGGGTCCGCGGGCTTTGATGGTCACGGTTCCGTCAGCGGCGATTTTGATGAAGGTGGTGGGCTTGAGGTCCGATTGCCGGGGTGGGGCCTGGGCTTCAAGCCAGGGCGGGGTGTAGAGATTGAGGGTGAAACCTCCGGTGGCGAGAGCGGAAACTTTGAGAAAGGAGCGGCGGTTTAGGTTCATGGTGGTCTCCTCTCTTAGCTCTTTTGCAAGGCCGCAGCCTGGTGTATGGCCTGGCGGATGCGGGGGTAGGTTCCGCAACGACAGAGATTGCCGCTCATCGCGGCGTCGATTTCCGCGTCGGTGGGATGAGGGGTTTGGGATAGGAGCGCGGTGGCCGACATGATCTGTCCTGCCTGGCAGTAGCCGCATTGGGGTACGTCGATTTTTTCCCAGGCAACCTGCACCGGGTGCAGTCCGTCAGGGGACAGGCCTTCTATGGTGGTGATTGGCTTGCCTTCTACGGCGGAGACCTGGGTCAGGCAGGAGCGTATTGCCTGGCCGGCTACCAGCACGGTGCAGGCTCCGCATAAACCCATCCCGCAACCATACTTGGTTCCGTGCAGATTTAAGGTGTCGCGCAAGACCCACAGAAGGGGGTATCGGGTGGGACATCTACCGTTTTGATCACATTGTTGATTTTTAGTTCAACGGGCATAGGTTCGCTCCCAGAACGGCATGCGGATCGCAGGGACAGGATTCGGAACGGAATGACTGTTCCGCGGTGAGTTGGTGTTAATTGTATCGCTGGGGTAACCATCCGCGATCTGGAAAGAGAAACCGGACAACGCCTTTCGGTTTATCGACGGGATGACAATTCATTTGGGGGCCTCAGGGCTAAACAGGCTGCGGAGAAGTCCTGGAGGGGTGAGGGTTGTTCCCTCAGCGGCTAAAGCCGTACCTGTTTGCGATAATTTACGTACTCCCTAAAGGTCGGACCCTTCAAAAACACTGGGTTTTTCCGCAGCCTCTAAGGTCCTAACAGCACAACCCTAGCATTGCCAGCGCTAAAGCGCATGATCGAGTCGAGACTGTTTCTCGGAGCGCTGAAGCGCTCCTTCCCCCGCATAAATGCGGGGGCTTCCACCACGAATCCTGAAGTTCTTTAGCCCGTCGCCCTTGGTCTACTTCTCGCAGGGTAGGGTGAGGCTGATGATCAGACCGCCCTCGGGCCGGTTTCTTGCACGCACCTCGCCGTGATGCAGTCGCACCGCACGGTCCGCGATCGCCAGTCCCACGCCAAAGCCTCCGGTGTCACGCTCCCGCGAATCGTCAAGCCGATAGAACGGACGAAATATATGTTCCAGCTCTGCCTCCGGCAGACCCCCGGACCGCGATCGCTTACATCGAGCGTGACCATGCGCGCGCCGGCGCGTTCTTCGCAACTCATATTCAGCTCCACCGCCGATTCCGGCCGGCTGTAACGAATGGCATTGCGAACCATATTCTCAATAGCACGATAAATCAGGTCCGGTATTCCCGCGGACCATGCATTCACAATGGTTCAGCGACTCGGATCGTACAGGACCTTTGTTGCGCTTCGTACTCCGCATCCGGCAGCAGATCTTCAATCAGCCCTGCAGGCGGAATGTTTCGGTGTGGGTAGACGCGTTCGTCGTTTCCATCGACGAGAGCCGAAGCAGCTGGCCGATCAACAGGTTCAGGCGCCCAGCTTCACGCTCAATGCGTTGCAGATGCTCGCTCATGGCCGCAGGCGCTTCTTCGCGCGCCAATTCCAGGGCGACACTCAGGCGAGCCAGCGGCGATCGCAATTCATGAGACACATCGCGCACCAGGATCTTCTGTGCCCCAACCAGCCGCTCCAGCCGCTCCGCCATGTAATTAAAGTCGTGGACCAGGCCTTGAATTTCGTCGCCGCCAAACAGCCGTCTCCTCTCCGCCCGGCTCGTCAACCCGCGTGGCCAGCTCGCCATTCGCCAGCTTGCGAGCGGCCAATGCGCAGCCTGCCGATGGGCCGCACCAACAACAGCACAAGGACAAATGTGGTTGCTCCAAAAACCACAATCGCCACCGGGAGTTGCGGGTTGGCGAAAAACAGAAGCTCATGCAGCCCGTAGGTGTTGGCGGTCCGCGGGCGAGTCAGCAGAAAAAAGTACTGGTGGCCGCTTGCGGATTGTGTTGCCATGCTCCACAGATAATTGTCGCCAACCGTCCTCGGGTGCACGCCAGGCTCTTTGCCTGCTGCCGTCAATAGCGCCGGCAGCCGCGGACGGGCCCGCACTCCGCAAAGAAAATGGGTTGGCGAATCGGCCAGATAGATCGTTTGGTGCAGCGACCCGGCAAACTGTTGCAAACCCGAACATCCACCTGCCTCATAGGCATTCGCGGCCGCCGCCGCCGCGCTGGGAAGAGTTGCGTTCAGAACTTCCATCATCTCGTTGGGCCGGACGAACCGATGCTGCAGGATCAGCATGGTCGAAATGAAAAACGTAACGCTTTGCGCGATCCAGAAACCGAGAAAGATCTTGGTGAAGAGTCCCCGCATTGCCTATCGATCTCCTGACAGTTTGCGCGGAGCCGGCACCGCAAGCTGATATCCAACGCCGCGAATGGTCTTGACCTGGTCGCCGAAGTTGTTTGCGGCGTCCAACTTGTGGCGCAACCGGCTCACGTGCATATCCAGACTGCGATCGAAGGGATGAAACTTTCGTCCCAGGACAGTCTCGGCAAGCTGCTCCCGGCGACTACTTCTCCGGCGGAACGCATCAGCGTTTGCAATAACCCGAATTCAACATCGGTCAGGTCCAGAGCCACTCCGTTCGAGCGCGCAATCCTGGCGGCCGTATCCATCTCCAGGCCCATCACGGTCAGAAAATCTCCAGCCCCGCCGGTGTCTCCGCTTTGCCGCTTCTGCGCAGGATCGCCCGTATCCGGGCCAGCAGCTCACGGGGGTTGAAAGGCTTGGGCAGATAGTCGTCCGCCCCAATCTCCAATCCCACAATGCGGTCAACATCGTCACCGCGTGCCGTGAGCAGCAGAACACTCATGGTCGATGCCGCTGCGCGCAAGCGGCGAAGCACTTCAAAACCATCCAGCCCAGGCAGCATCACGTCGAGCAGAGTGATGGAGTAGCTTCCGCCCAGAGCCTTGCCCAGACCGGTTTTGCCGTCGTGCGCCAGCGGTGACATGGTAACCATGGCGGCCCAGATAGTCGCTCAGCATGGAGCAAAGCTCCACATCGTCATCGATCAGAAGAATGGGCTCCATGGCTCGGTCTTTCTGCCACTACCGAGAGTACTCCGAACCCCCGGCAGCGAAACGCTCGGAAGTGTAACAAATTGTCACCTGCCCGTGACGGTTCGTTACCAACGGTTACTCATTGTGACCGCATGCCCAGTCGCTCGGGTGTCTTCTGAATACGGCATCAACCAATAGCCGCATGATGCAGGAGTGATCTGATGCAAAGATTTCAGCCGCCCTGGTACTACTGTGTGCAAGCCTCTTCGCAGCCACACAGCTATTCGCGTTGCCCGCAAATGGATCGCCGACTGGAGCATTGAAAGGCGTGGTGACCGACCCCTCGGGAGCGCGCGTGGTCAAGGCGACCGTCACTGTGCAGGCGGAGGATGGAACCACGACGCCGTACAAACCGGTGCCGATGGTTCGTACCAGTTCCCGCAACTTGCTCCCGGTATTTATGTCATCACCGTGACCGCACCGGGTCTTGCGCTGCCGCAGGCTCAGAGCGTGACCGTTGAGGCGGGCCGCTCCACAGTGCAGAATCTTGCCCTCATCATCGCAGTCGATCAGCAACAGATCACCGTCACCGACCAGGGTGCCGGGCTCGATACCAGTCCCGACAACAATGCCGGTGCGATCGTGATCAAGGGCAAGGATCTGGACGCGCTGTCGGATGATCCCGATGAATTGCAGGATGAGCTGAACGCGCTTGCCGGTCCTGCGGCCGGCCCCAACGGAGGGCAGATTTACATTGACGGCTTTACCGGCGGACAGCTTGCCGCCAAAGTCATCCATCCGCGAAATCAGGGTCAACCAGAATCCCTTCTCCGCAGAGTTCGACAAACTCGGTTACGGGCGGATCGAGATCTTGACCAAGCCGGGCACAGACCACCTGCACGGCATGATCATGGCCAGCGGCAACGACTCCGCATTCAACTCGCTCAACACTTTTGTCACCAGCGAACCGCCCTACTACTCCACCTTCTTTCTGGGAAATGTGAGCGGCTCTCTGAACAAAAGCGCATCGTGGTTTCTTAGCGGATTCCGCCGCGACAACAATGCCAACTCCATCATCAATGCCCAGTTGCTTGATCCTACTGGCGGGAGCTTACAACTATGCCGCGGCGGTTTCAAATCCACAATCGCGGATGGATCTAAGCCCGCGGATCGACTTTCAGCTCACGCCAAATAACACGCTCACCGTCCGTTACATGTATGACCGGCAAAAAAGCACCAATAACGGAGTCTCCCAGTTTGCGCTGCAGACGCAAGGCTATGACACCTTGAACCAGGAGAATACCCTGCAGGTCAGCGACACGCAGATACTGAGCCCCCGGCTGATCAATGAAACACGGTTTGAATATATCCGCGATCGTGACAATCAGACTCCGCTCATTTCATACCCCAACCATCACCGTGCAAGGCGCCTTTACTGGGGGCGGCAACAACGAGGGCGCCATTCAGGACGCCCAGGATCATTATGAGCTGCAGAATTACACCACGGCTTCGCTGGGGATGCACGCGATCCGTTTCGGCGGCCGGCTGAGCGCGGTGCGCGACGCCAACAGCTCAACCGCGGGCTTCAACGGAAACTACACCTATGCGTCTTTCGACAGCTATGCGGCCGGTCAGCCATCGCAGTACGAGGTGACGCTAGGTACCCCCGCGGCGCGCGTGATTCTGTTTGACGCCGGCGCTTTTCTTCCAGGATGACTGGCGCGTGCGTCCCGACTTTACCCTGAGCTCTGGGCTTCGCTATGAGGGGCAAAATCGCATCAGCGATCATGCTGACTTTGGACCGCGCATCTCCTTCGCCTGGGCCGTTAGCGGGGAGAGCAAGCCGGCAACGACGGTGATCCGTGGCGGCTACGGCTGGTTCTTTGACCGTTTTCAATCTACGAATGTCTTGCAGGCTATTCGCCAGAACGGCATCAACCAGCAGCAGTTTGTAGTCAAGAATCCAACTCCCGGCGACGATTACTCTTTCCGGCGGCCAGCGAAGCGGCGCCCACGACGTACTCCATCGCGCCCAACCTGACGGCTCCGAGTGAACACGCAGGCGGCCATCGGGGTTGAGCATCGGTTCGGCAAAAAGATCACCGTCGCCAGCACCTATATCAACTCCCGTGGCCTGCATCAGCTTTATAGCGATAACATTAACGCGTTTTTGCCCGGTACTTATGACATCACTACCGGCACCGGCATCAGCGCCCAACGGTATGAACGAGAATTTGTATCAGTATCAGTCCGGCGGTATCTACCACCAGAATCAATTGATCACCAATTTCAGCGTGCGCGCGCGCAAAGCTCTCGCTGTTTGGCTTTTACGTGCTGAATTTCGCCAAGGCGGATACCTCGGGGGCAACGTACTTCCCTTCCAATCAGTTTGATCCCCGGGCGGATTATGGCAGATCTACCTTCGACATCCATAACCGGTTCCTGTTAGGCGGCAACTACCTGGCTCCGTTTGGGATTTCGATCAGCCCGTTTCTGGTTTTGGATTCGGGAACACCCTTCAATGTCACCGTCGGGCAGGACCTGAACGGCGATAACCAGTTCAACGATCGTCCCGCGTTTGCCACTTCTTCGAGCACCGACGTAATCGACACGAAATATGGAAGCTTCGATCTGGATCCCTCGGCAGACGAAGCCAGGATCCCTTACAACTACTTGACCGGCCCGGGGCAGTTCAGCACTAACCTGCGGGTCAGCAAGACAATCGGCATCGGGCCACGTTCAGAGCGCGCGTCCGGTGGAGGATTCAATGGGCCGCCTCCGGGCGGCGGCGGGCGGGGGCCGGGGGGCGGTGGTCCTCCGGGAGGCGGGCTTGGCCCTGGGGGCCTCAGCAGCGGCGGCGGGCGGCCACCCATGTTGGATCAGCAAGCTTCGAGACGCTATTCGTTAAACTTCACGGCTATGGGCAGAAACATTTTCAACAACGTGAATCTTGCTCCGCCGGTTGGGGTTCTCGAATCGCCGTTGTTTGGTAAGTCGAATGCCCTGGCAGGCGGGTTCTTTTCATCACCCTCTTCTAATCGCAGCATCGATCTTCAGATGTCTTTTAACTTTTAGTGATTAGCTCAGCCCGACGATGGGCTATCTTCAAGGAGCGTGGATACCGCCTCGTCACAGCCCGGTAATCTCGTTTCGCCCCTTACATCCTCTCCGGCCATGGAAGAGCTTTGGGTCGCTGCAGACGGAGCGAACTGCGGGCTTACATGCGAGGAGTTCCGTATCGTACTCACGTCTGTCGGGGAAAAGGTCAACTATGGCCTCGCCGCCGGCACTCATGCTGACGCCGCGCAGAAAGTTGCTTTTTTCCGCTCGCTCCGTCTAACGGAGCTTGCTCTGGCCCACTCCTGTGCTCTGGGCCGCGAGGCTGCCTGGCAGCGCTTCCTTCATGTCTATCGTGCCTCACTTACGCAGGCCGCCATTGCGATTACCGGCTCCGAGACTATCGGCCGTGACCTCGCCGACTCGCTTTATGCCGAGCTGTACGGACTGCGGGATCGCGATGGTGAGCGCCGTTCGCCGTTGGCTTCGTACTCGGGCCGTGGGTCGTTGCTCGGCTGGCTACGCACCACACTGGCCCAGCGACACATCGATTACCACCGCCGCACCCGCCGCGAAGCTCCGCTCGACGATGTGGATCCTCCTGCACTTGAACCTTCTCTCTCTCCCGGCTCCGCTGAGCATTCCCGCCTGACGGACGCCATTAGCCGCAGCCTGCAGGCCCTTGCGCCGGAGGATCGCTTCGTACTTTCCTGCTACTTTCTCGATCGTCAGAGCCTGCTTGAAATCTCCCGCGTGCTTCGCGTCCATGAGGCGACGGTCAGCCGGCGGCTTAAGCGTCTCATCGCTGATCTTCGCAAGAGGCTGGTCCACAATCTACAATCGGGCGGCCTGAGCAAGCGGGCCGCCGAAGAAGCTCTGGGCGCCGATCCGCGCGACATCGAATTAAATCTGCGCGCTCTGCTGCAAACATCGCAAAACCCGCCGTTCTCCGAGAAGACGGCCGCAGCATCCGACAAGATATGAGCGAACTTCTCCAATCCGGACAGCACCCCGACGCGGATCAGCTCAGCGCCTTCATCGAACATGCCCTGCCGGCGCATGAGCAGGAACAGACGCTTGCCCATCTGGCCATTTGCCCTCACTGCCGCAGCGTAGTCGCGCTCTCGATGCCGGCGGTTGAAGAATTGCCAAAGCCACATCTGGAGCCGGTCCGACGGCCCTGGCTATCCGGCTGGAATCTGGTATGGCCGGCGGCAGCCGCTCTCGCTGCGCTGGTCCTGGTGGGCATCTACATCCGGAAGGGCGCAATCCTCCCCGGCGATGTGATGAGACCCACCCAGACGGCGGCATCTCAGCCGCCGGCAACCAGCACCCAGATGCCGCCGGACGCTGCACTTAAGCAACCGACACAGCTTGCGCAGACTCCGCAGGTCCCGCGACCAAGGCAGCAGGCCACCGGCCGCAAATTGCAGCAGCTCCCATCGCTGGGGCCGGGCGGGGCCACGGTGCGGGGTGGAGTGGTTCCGCCACAGTCTTCCACTACAGCCTCGGTCGCCGGCGCCAGCCAGCCCATACAAACAGAACCCGCAGTCATCAACGGCAATGCCGCCCCTGATCAAGCACTGCTCATCCTTATGAATCACCCTTTGCCCAGTGGTCTTCGCGCTCTCTCCACGGCAGCAAATGCCCGACAGGCCGTCGCCATCGACGCCAACCACACCCTCTTCTTCAGCGATGACGCCGGAGCACATTGGAATGTCATATCTCCGCAGTGGCAGGGCCATGCTTTAAAGGTCGAACTGGTTTCCCCTGCGTATGTACACGGCACAATGAATCGCTTTGGGTCCGTGGAGCCGGGCCCAGCCGCAGTTGGCGGCCTCATGTCCCGCGACTCTCGTGGAGGGACGAAATCCAGCCTCAGGGGTGAAGTTACCGATCCTACCGGCGCGTCCATTCCGAGTGCATCGGTAGTTGTTACCAATTCGCTGACCCAGGTCTCCCGGACGACGAAGACAGATCCGACCGGCCACTACCTGGTTGAGAGCCTTGATCCCGGCACCTATACCCTGGAAGCGGAAGCTCCGGGATTCAACCCCCAGCAGGTCTCCGTCGCGCTCAATCCAGCGCAGCAAAGTGAGAAGGATCTCACCCTCGCCGTCGGCTCACTTAGCCAGAGCGTCACGGTCGAGGCGGGAAATCAGCCCGTCCCCGTCGCGCCTCTTCTCAAAGAGACGGTGTCAGCGACGCGGGCGCCTCACCCACGGTTTGAGATCACGACAGACACGGGCGAACAGTGGACCAGCGCGGATGGCCGGTCCTGGAAGCGGAGATAGACGGCTCGCGCGAAATGCACCCACAGGGGCTAAAGAGTCTGCGTGAGAACCGAGAAAGAAACAGCAGGTCCCTCCACTACGCTACGCTCCGGTCGGGATGACAAAGGGGAGAGCGGTGCTTCGATCTGGCGTAGTTGCTGGTTGAGAGAACTGCAGATCCCTCCGCTACGCTGCGCTCCGGTCGGGATGACAAAGGGGAGAGTGGTGCTTCGATCCGGCGTAGTCGCTGGTTGAGAGAACTGCAGATCCCTCCGCTACGCTGCGCTCCGGTCGGGATGACAAAGGGGAGAGTGATGCTTCGGTCCGGCGTAGTCGCTGGTTGAGAGAACTGCAGATCCCTCCGCTACGCTGCGCTCCGGTCGGGATGACAAAGGGGAGAGCGGTGCTTCGCTCTGGCGTAGTTGCTGGTTGAGAGAACTGCAGATCCCTCCACTACGCTACGCTCCGGTCGGGATGACAAAGGGGAGAGCGGTGCTTCGATCCGGCGTAGTTGCTGGTTGAGAGAACTGCAGATCCCTCCGCTGCGCTGCGCTCCGGTCGGGATGACAAAGGGGAGAGCGGCGATTCGGTCTGGCGTAGTTGCTGGTTGAGAGAACTGCAGATCCCTCCACTACGCTGCGCTCCGGTCGGGATGACAAAGCTCTCACCGTCAGGTCTGCTGCTCTAGGGGCGGATTGACGTCAAGGTTCGTGGTATCCCACATCTCGCGAAAAACGAGCGAGATGTGGGGGCGCCCTTCGATTGGTGGCGGGGAGAGATCCCTAGGGCGGCGCAACTCGGGAGGAAACCCCACGAATTTTTTCTGCAAGGTTTCGAACAGTGCACGTTCTCCGGTTAGACAAGCCACTGCTGATTGGGCTTGCCCGGAGAATGTGCATGACCCGTTTCCGTCCTTCGCTCCAGCATCTGCTGATTTGCTTTCTTGTGCTCCTTCTTGCCCTTGGCGCTTTTCTCTCTTTAGCTCATGGAGGGTCCGGGCGGCTCGCTGCCACCTACTCCCAGGGCAATCTCTCCGTCAGCATCCCTTATCATTCCGTCCACTTGGGCAGCGGGCGATTGGTTACTGAGATTCTCGATCCTGAAGACCACGTACTTGGCCGGGCGGAGCACACTGCGAACACGAGCAACGGTGACGGATCGTGGCAACAAGTCATTAGGCCTGAGAAGCCCCTCGCTTTCGAGGACATCGTCTGGCAGCGCGTCCGGTACCACTTCGAGTATGACGACAAGCGGACTCCCGCGATCGAGGGCATCGAGTCCATCTCGCAGATTCTTCGCCGACCCGTCGTCCATATCCTCGGCCAGACCGAGTACCTTTCCGGAAGCCGCGCCGCGATCCGGGTCATCGTCTCCGACGCTAACGACAATATCGCCGAGCCGGGGACGGTGCGGATCGAGCTGGTGGTACCCGATGAAAGGCCACGGCAACTGTTCTCCGGGCAGATCAACAAACGCGGCACGGTGGAGGCCCAGTTTCGCTTTCCTGCCGGCCTGATGGGCAACTACGAGCTGCGCTTCATTGCCGACACTGCGATAGGCTCCACCGAATATAGCCAGTCTGTCGCACTCAAAAGTGAAGCTTCGATCCTGCTGACTACCGAGAAACCAATCTACCAGCCAGGCCAGACCATTCATGTCCGCGCGCTCGCCCTCGATCGCGGCGATCACCGGAGCGCTGCCGACCGCAAGCTGACCTTTGAATTGGAAGACTCACGCGGCAACAAGGTGTTCAAGAAAATTACCGCCACGGATAGCTTTGGCATAGCCTCGGCCGAGTTTTCGCTTGCCGACGAGGTCAACTTCGGCACATATCATCTCCGCGCATTGATGGGCGATAGCGGCGTCGCTGAGCTCGCCCTTAACGTCGAACGCTATGTGGTGCCGAAGTTCAAGGTTGCGGTGGAGTTTACGGAGAAGGACGGCAAGCCCAGACGCGATTACCGGCCAGGCGATCACGTCACCGGGACTGTCCGCGCCAACTACTTCTTTGGCAAGCCGGTCGATCATGCGGAGGTAACGATCAAGGCATCCAGTATGGACGTCGCGGTCTTTGAGGCCGCTTCCGCAGAAGGCAAGACCGACGGCGAGGGAGCTTATAAGTTCGATCTCAAGTTGCCCGGCTACTTTGCCGGACGACCGCTGACTCAGGGCGCCGCCCGCGCCCTCATCGAGGCAACCGTAAAGGACGCAGCCGCCCACAGCGAAACCCGCGGCGAACCGGTCACCATCAGCCAGTGGCCGCTGCTCATCATGGCCGTCCCCGAGGGCGGCACACTGATACCGCATCTCGAGAACCAGGTCTTTGTGCTCAGCTCGTATCCCGACGGTACCCCGGCGAAGACCACACTCACTGTCCACATTCCCGATGCTCGCGAGCAGCGGGTCTCGACCGATGGGGGCGGCGTCGCGGTCGTCCGTCTCAATCCTGGCTCCGGCCTGGATGCCCTGAAGGTCGACGCCGACGATCACCGCGGCAACCGGGTTTCCAGTAGTGTTCCCGTAGAAACACGTGCAGGCACGGACCAGATTTTGCTGCGCACGGACAGCGCGGTCGTCAAGGCGGGCGAACGCATCCAGCTCAGACTGCTCTCCACACGCGCTCGCGGCTCCGCGTACGTGGATATCGTCAAGAACGGGCAGACCATCCTCACCCGCGATGTCGATCTGGTGAACGGCGAGGCCGAGCTCACTCTGAACGCCACGCCCGAGATGGCGGGAACCCTCGACATCGATGCATATCTCTTTGGCCGCGACGCCCAGGCGGTCGCCGACCATCGCCTCGATCTTCGTTCAGCCCGCGGATGAGTTAAAGATCGAGACCACGGCCGACTCCGCCGTTTATAAGCCGGGCTCCGATGCGCGCATCCACTTCCATGTCACCAACGCACGCGGCGAATGTGTCAGCGCCGCGCTCGGTCTGCAGGTGGTGGACGAGGCGGTGTTCGCACTGGCGGAGAAGCAGCCCGGGCTTTGCCAAGGTCTTCTTCTATCTGGAACAGGAAGTGATGAAGCCGCGCTACGAGATTCACTCGCTCTCCATATCGAATGTTGTCTGGTCGGAGGAGCCGCACAGCCTTGCGGCGCGGGCCCTGTTCTCGGCCACCGAGATGGGCAATCCGGCAAAGCTGGACACCGAATTCGGCCGCAGCCTGCCCCAAGATAAGTACGACGAGTATGCGCAGCGATACCGCGCGGTTTTCGTCGAGCAGGTGAACCGGCTCGCCGCAAAGTTGAGCCGTGGCCTTCCCGGTCATCCCGCACCCGAAGAGGTCTCCAGTGCGCTGGAAAAGGAAGGACCGATGTGGCGCGACTCCTGGAACACTCCGTTCCGTGTCGAACCGGCCGATTGGACCCGGGGTAGAGACGGTTTCTACCTGGTGCGCAGCGCAGGCCCGGATCGGCAGTTCAACAGCGCGGACGATCTTAGCATCTACCTCGAAGCCCGCTCCGGAAGCGTCACCAGCCAAGCGGCGGTCCAGCCCGGCCAAGGCGGGACCCTTTACTTCGCGATTGAACATGATCGCGGCCCATGGAATGGACGCGCGGAGGTCAGTGGGACCGTCACCGATACAACCGGGGCCGGCATTGCAGGGGCAACCATCAGCCTCCGCCTGCTCTCCAGCGATGAAACCCGCACGGCTCAGGCCGATGGCTCCGGACACTTCGATTTCGCGGGTCTTCCCGCTGGGCGCTACGAGGCCCGTATTTCCTCGCCCGGATTTGTCCTTCTCACCCGTGACTTCGTGTTGCAGCCACGGGATCGTGCAGCGATATCCGCTAAGCTTGCGGTCGGCAGTGAAACGCAAACTGTGACCGTAGCAGCCCAATCTGCCGTATTGGTAACAGTAGAAAATTCACCGCCGCCATTGGCCGTCCCTTGCGACAGGTCTTTGGAGGCCTGACGATGGCCGCATCTGCTCCGGTCGAAGCCCTCGGCAAGCAAGCCGTCTATTTAAATGGCCGCAGCTCGACGCAACGGATCACTGCGGGGGAGCGCGCGGATGCCGCTCCGCATGTCCGCTCGTACTTTCCGGAGGCCCTGTACAACAATCCAGAGATCATCACCGACGGCAACGGCGATGCAAATATCTCCATCCCTATCGCCGACTCCATCACTACATGGCGCATGGCCATGCTCGCTTCCACCCGCTCCGGCGCGCTCGGCAGCGCTACAGCCAGCCTGAAGGTCTTTGCCGACTTTTTCGTCGATCTCGACCTGCCCGTCACCCTAACCCAGGGCGATCGTGTCTCCATCCCTGTCGCCGTCTACAACTACTCCGGCAGAGCCGGCAAGGTGAGTCTCAAGCTGCAACCTGACGCGTGGTTCTCGCTTAATAACGACAGCTCCGGAGAAGATCGTTGCCGTGGATTCGGGCCGCGTGGGCAGCTCGCAGTTCACCCTGAATGCCAACCGCATCGGCAAGTTCAAGCTCACACTCACCGCCCACATGGACGATGCTGCAGGCGGCGAAAACCGCAATGACATTGTGGTTCGCGAAATCGAGGTCGTTCCCAATGGCCGCGAGCAGAGCGTGGTCTTCAACGGCCGCCTGGAAAAAACTGCACAGCACGATCTTCACTTCCCCGCTAACTCCATCCCCGATGCCACCACTCTTTTCGTCCGCCTCTATCCCGGGCCGCTCAGCCAGGTCATCGAGGGCATGGACAGCATTCTGAGCATGCCCGGGGGCTGCTTCGAGCAGACCTCTTCGAGCACCTATCCCAACGTGCTGGCTCTCGACTACATGAAGCACACCAAGAAGCTAACCCCGGAGGTGCACGCCAAGGCTGAAGGATATATCGCCAATGGCTACCAGCGGCTGCTGACGTTCGAGGTCCCAGGCGGCGGCTTTTCCTGGTTCGGCCAGGCGCCGGCCAACAAGATTCTCACCGCCTACGGATTGATGGAGTTCAACGATATGGCGAAGGTCTCGGACGTAGATCCGAGGCTCATTGCGCGCACTCGCGACTGGCTCGCCGGCCAGCAGCAGTCCGACGGCAGTTGGAAGCCCGACAGCAAGTTCATCAACGAGGGCGCGACCGATCGCTACAATTCCGATGTGCTCCGCATCACCGCTTATGTCGCCTGGGCGCTCGCCAACACCGGCTACCAAGGGCCAGCTGTTGAAAAGGCCAAGGTTTACATCGAAGCTCACTCGGGCTCGAAGCTCGATAGCTATACTCTGGCGATCATCGCCAACTTCGCCGCCGACTATGAAAAGGACCGTGATTTCACCCAGCGCTCCATGCAGGCCCTGGCCGACGCCCGCACGGAGAAGGACGATCAGGTCTTCTGGACGGTGGAAGAAACGAACGTATATTCCACCGGTGTCAGCGCGGCGGTGGAGACGACGGGTCTTGCCGCCCAAGCCCTGCTGAAGTGGGGAGAAGCCTCCGAGATCGTTCGCAAGTCCCTCAACTTCATCTCCGCAAAGAAGGAGGCCTCCGGGAACTGGGGCACTACCCAGGCCACGATCATGGCCCTGCGGGCGCTCTTGCTGGCCTCACAGCGCAGCGCCTCCGATGTCCGCGGCTCGGTTGCCATCATGCTCAACGGTAAGCCGGTTGAAACGCTGAAGCTATCCCCCGAGAACAATGACCTGCTGCACCAGTTCGTTCTCAAGGGTATCGACGCCAAGCAGCCCAACTCTGTCGAACTAAAGTTCGAAGGCACAGGCGGCCTCGCGTATCAGGTGGTTGGCCGCTACTTTACTCCGTGGGAAGAAAGGCCGGTCGCGGAGCCGCTCTCGATCGACGTTGCCTACGATCGAACTAAACTGACGCAGAACGATATTGCAACCGAGAAGGTTACCATCCGGAACAATCTTGAAAAAACGGCCAACATGGTCATGGTCGATCTCGGCATCCCACCCGGCTTCGACCTGCTCAGCGAAGACCTGCAAGCGCTGCAGGATAAGCCGCTGGGGACCACGCCCGGACGGCTGGAGAAGTTCAGCCTTACCGCCACGCAGGCAATCCTCTATTTTGACGCGCTCCCCGGGAAACAAACAACCACGTTCACCGTCCGCCTGCGCGCCAAATATCCAATCCGGGCCCGTACCTTCGAATCCCGGGTCTATGAGTATTACGCTCCCGAACAGAACGCAACCGCACATCCCATTCAGTTGGAGGTGCTCGGGCGTTGATTGATCAATCAAATTGATTAAGGCGTAGAGCCGGAGGCAGGTGGTTTCCGATCCCCATTGTGAAATGCCACCACTGGCCAGCGAGTACCCCGTTTAGCGAAACCTCTCCAATCCAGGTGGTAAAGAGGCAACCAACGGTCGCCCCCCACATCTCGCGAAAAACGAGCGAGATACCCCGAATTTCCTGCACGCAGCACCAGACAAGACCACTTGTGCGCCTTTCTTTAAGGAAAGGCGCATGAAGTTCGCGGAACCCACTAAGCTCCACGGGAAATCGGGGGGCAGGGGGCACCCGGGTTGGTGGCAGGGCAATCGCAGGACGATACGCGAGCGTCGAGGCACATAGGCTTGATAACATCATCGTGATCATGGTCGCCCCATCCGCGTTCCCTATCCTGCAAGAGAAACCACGCGAGGCGCACGCCCACGAAAGGTTTTCCGCGTCTCGCCAGCTGGAGGAAAAGCTGCGCCAGGTGGTCCGGGGCGAAGTCCGCTTCGACCAGGCTTCGCGCGCGCTCTACGCCACCGACGCTTCCAATTACCGCCAAGTACCCATCGGCCTGGTTCTTCCTCTGGATGAGGCCGACGTTATTGCCACCATTGCAGCGTGCCGTGAGCTGGGCGCACCGGTGCTCTCGCGCGGCGGCGGCACCTCGCTGGCCGGGCAGTGCTGCAATGTGGCCGTGGTCCTGGATTTCTCCAAGTACATGCATGCGATCCTGGCACTGGACCCGGCACAGAAGTTTGCCCTCGTTCAGCCCGGCATCGTGCTCGACCGGCTGCGCGATGCTGCGGAAGAACACGATCTTACCTTCGCCCCCGATCCGGCCACCCATAGCCGGTGCACACTGGGAGGAATGATCGGCAACAACTCCTGTGGCGTGCACGCGCTCATGGGAGGCAAGACAGTCGACAATATCGAGTCGCTCGATATTCTGCTGTATGACGGCACCCGGCTCACGGTCGGCGCTACGACGGAAGCCGAACTGCAGGCAATCATCGGCGGCGGCGGACGCCGAGGGGAGATTTATGCCGGCCTGGCCCGCATCCGGGACACCTACAGCGAGCTGGTCCGCCGGCGTTTTCCCAAGATTCCCCGCCGCGTCTCCGGTTACAACCTGGACGAGCTGCTGCCTGAGAACGGCTTTAATGTAGCCCGCGCCCTGGTGGGCTCAGAGGGCACTTGCGTCACTGTGCTTCAGGCCGGTTGCAGGCTCAAGCACAGCCCGCAGCATCGCCGCCTGGTGGTGCTCGGCTTTGCCGATCCCTTCATCGCTGCCGACCATGTGCCTGCGGTGCTCAAGTACAAGCCGATTGGCCTCGAGGGCTTCGATGGCCTGGTAGTGGACTACATGCTCCGCAAACAGCTGGCCGTCGAGGACGTACTGCTGCTGCCCGAGGGCCGCGGCTTTTTGCTGTGCGAGTTTGGCGCGGACTCCGCCGAGGAAGCCGATCGTATTGCGGCGGAATTCACCCAGGCGGGTCTCTCCTTTGGGAAGACGTGCACGGTGCGGCGCTACTCCGATGCGGAGGCCAAGCGGGTTTGGCATGTGCGCGAATCTGCCCTGGGCGCTACGGTCTTCGTTCCTGGAGAAAAGCATGGGTGGGAAGGATGGGAGGATTCCGCCGTGCCGCCGGAGCAGCTGGGCAGTTATCTGCGCGAACTCTACCGGCTGCTCGAACGCTACGAGTACAAGACGCCGATGTATGGCCACTTCGGCCAAGGGTGCGTTCACTTGCGGATCAGCTTCGATCTGGTCACCGCTGAGGGGATTGCGAAGTATCGCGAGTTTATCGACCAGGCGGCAGACATTGTCCTGGCCCATGGCGGATCGTTGTCGGGGGAACACGGAGACGGGCAGGCTCGAGGCGCCCTGCTACCGAAAATGTACGGCCCTGAGCTGATGAAGGCGTTTCAGGAGTTCAAGGCTTTGTGGGATCCGGACAACGGGATGAACCCGGGGAAGATGATCGACCCGGTCAGCGTCTATGATCCGGTGGACAATCTTCGCCTCGGCGTTGGCTATCAGGCGAAGAAGGTGGATACCTGGTTCCAGTACCCGCAAGACCCAGGGGGGTTTGGAGAAACCACGCTGCGCTGCGTGGGAGTGGGAGCGTGCCGCAAGCAGGACCACGGCACCATGTGCCCCAGCTATATGGCCACGCGGGAGGAAAAGCACTCCACCCGCGGCCGGGCCCACCTGCTATGGGAGATGTTGCAAGGCCAGGTGATCACTGATGGTTGGCGCAATGAGGAGGTCAAGGAAGCCCTCGATCTGTGCCTCTCGTGCAAGGCCTGTAAGACGGAGTGCCCGGTCAACGTCGATATGGCTACGTGGAAGGCCGAATTTCTGGGCCATCATTATCAGGGCCGGGTGCACCCGCTGCAGCACTACCTCTTCGGATTTATGGACCGCTTCGCGAGCCTGGCTTCGATGGCTCCGGGGTTGGCCAATCTGCCGATGCGGACTCCCGGGCGTGCGCGGCCTGGTGAAGAGCATCGCCGGAGTGGCGCCACAGCGCACGTTGCCGCAGTTTGCCCGGCGGAGCTTCCAGTCGGAATATGAGTTCGCGCTCGGGTTCCAATGGGACCGCGGTGATGCTGTGGCCCGATACCTGGAACAATTACTTTCATCCCCAGGTGCTGGGCGCGGCGCATGAGGTGCTCGGCTCGGCTGGTTTCCAGGTTCAGATTCCGGCACAACACATTTGCTGCGGCCGCCCGCTGTACGATTTCGGATTTCTGGATCAGGCGCGTAAATACTTGCTGGATATTCTGGAGCGACTTGGCCCGCAGATTGATTCGGGAATGCCTTTCGTGGTCCTCGAGCCCAGCTGTGCCAGCGTTTTTCGGGATGAGCTGATTAATTTTTTCCCCGCGAATGAGCGTGCTTTGCGGCTGGCTAAGCAGACGTTTCTGCTCAGCGAATTTCTTACCCGCCAGGCACCCGGCTACCGCCCTCCGCAATTCAGCGGCCGGCAGATGGTGCTCCACGGACACTGCCACCAAAAGGCGCTGATGGGGATGCAGGATGAGATTTCCCTTTTGCAGGCCACGAGCGCCCATGTGAGCATGCTGGATTCCGGCTGCTGTGGGATGGCTGGCCCGTTCGGGTTTGAGAAAGACAAGTTTGAGGTCTCGCAGGCGCTGGGCGAACGGGTGCTCCTGCCTGCGGTGCGCTCCGCTGCAGCGGAAACGATTCTGATTAGCGATGGGTTTAGCTGCCGGGAGCAGATCCGGCAGAACTCGCCTCGCCACGCCCTTCATTTGGCGGAGGTTCTGGCTGGGCGATGCTGAGATCGATGGTAGAGCTTCCGAGCGTGTGTGAGAACCCACCGTTCACCGATTTAGTCCCGGAGGGACGGCTGAAAATTATCCAGGATGCAGTCCTGGGTAACTTTCAGCCGTCCCTTGCGGGACTTTTCGTCGTTATGTACATGATTCCCAGGACTGCGTCCTGGGCTACTCTCAACCGTCCCTCCGGGACTAAATCGGTGAATGGTGGGTTCTCACACACGCTCCTCCGTCCTATTCCTCGATAACTTAAGGTTCGTGGATAGGTGCAGAACCCCAGCGGTACGCTCTGGTTACCTATAGGTTGGTCTTGTACCCGATGCCTACGAATTAGGTAGGAAACTAGCCGAGCGCGGCTGTATGCTGAAAGGAGTGCTTGCGCTTCGGCTTGCGTCCTGTCTCCCTGAGCCTTAGTCCCCTTAAGAGGTTATTTAACCCGAGAAACGTGAGGCTCCATGCGTTCTGAACTGGTGTACTCAGCCGGAATTAAGATTGCGAACCGATTTCTGCTCGCAACTGTTGCAATCAAAGCAGTTCGCAAACTGCACATCAGCACGACCCGCACCGAAGACACGGCCAATGTGGTGTTCGTCGACGTCGCTGCCGGCCGTTATACCGATGTGTGCATGCCGGAGATTTTGCCCCAGGCCGCGATCGAGCCCTTGATCGTGGATCCCTTTGTCGTCTCGGCCGCTTAACTCCGTTAATTTCCTGCAATTCCCGTGAATCTTCGGCCACAGGCAGCGACGAATTCACAGGCGGGCGCGTAGGATCGCGCCGGGAGATTTCCCACAGGAAAACCAAAATGGCACACGAAGCACACCAAAAAGGCCGCAGAGCACCACGGAGAAGCAGCCAAGCATCACCACCTCGCAGCCGAACACCACAGCAAAGGCGACCACAAAAAGGGTCACGAGCACTCGGCCAAAGCCCACGAGGCTTCGGCTATGGCCCATGAGCACTCCACCGCCGCCCACGAGGCTTCGACCGAAGCCGCACACGCGCACGCGAAATAGTCTCAGGTCAGACCAGGTAAGACTGCGGCGCAGCCACTTTTGCATGGGTGCGCCGTCGCTTCAAGCCGTCACGTCCGGGGGCTGCCAGAGTTCCACGCGGTTGCCCTCCGGATCGTTGAACCAGGCGAAGCGCCCGTAGTCGTAATCCTCCCGCTTGGGATCGATGTCGGCACCCGCGGCACGCAGTTTGTCCAGGATCGCATCCAGGTCATCTACCCGCAAATTGAGCATGGCCTGCTGTTTGCTGGGACCGAAGTAGTTGGTATCCAGGGGGAAGAAGGCGAGTACGGTCATCTCTCGCGGCCCCTCGCTGAAGAAGGCAAAGGCGCCGTCTTCGGTGCGTTTGATGCCCAGATGCTCCTCGTACCAGGCGTGGAGCTTGTCTGGATCGGCGGCACGCAGGAAGAAACCCCCTACACCGGTTGCTCGCGTCATCTTTGATTTCCTTCATTCTCCGCTTAACAACTGCGGCATCGTTTTTCGGTGTTTCGGCTTGCGGCTGTTTTCCCGCTTCTGGTCGTCTATGACCCGTTCCGGCCGCGGCTGGCCTACGCGCTCCCGGGCATTGGCCTTGACCGCTTTGACGATGGAAAACTTCTCCGGCCGCCGCTTCCTCTTCGCCATCGAGCGATCCTCCGCGGTTATGGAATCCCAGTCCAAGTATGGAATACTTCATAAGCGGTTCACAATCTCCGGGAAAGCGGGTCTCAGGCCATGGAAGAACGGGACTTCTTCGACGAAAAATCGGAACAGCGAAAACATACGCTGACCTGCCCCCATTGCGGCAAGGCCGAAGAATATGAGGTGGCGTGGCTGGTGCGGCGTAAAAAAGCACAGCTGCCAGGCAGGGCGGACGAACGAGACCGCGCCCGCTTCGCCAAGGCCCAGTCCTACATGGTGCGCAAAGATGACATTGTCGGCTGCAAGAACGTTCGCTGCCGCAAGCGGTTCGAGGTATCGAGTCTGCAGTCGGTGGCGTTTATCTAGATCAAGTGACCCATGAAAATACTCGTCTGCATCAAGCAGGTACCTCAGAAAGATGCTCCTCTTAAGCTGAACGATGCCGGTACGTGGATCCGCGAAGACGTGTCCTATGAAGTCAATGAACCCGACGCGTATGCCCTGGAAGAAGCGCTGCGGCAAAAGGAGAAGCACGGCGGCGAGGTAGTGGTGGTGACTGCCGGCCCAGCGAGGTCGCAGCAGGTATTACGAGAAGCTCTGGCCAAGGGCGCAGACCGAGCGATTCACCTTGAAGACGACCGCTTCGCCACCCTGGATGCGGCAAATGTCGCACGTGCCCTGGCCGCTTCGATTGCCGGAGAAGCGTTCGACCTGATCGTGACCGGGCTGCAATCGGACGATTTCGGCTATGCGCAGACCGGTGTGCTGCTGGCCGAGGTGCTGGGGTGGCCCCACGCCACCATCATCATCGGCATTGAAAAGACCGACAGCGGCCTGCGCCTGAAGCGCGAACTCGAAGCTGGACGCTACCAGCATGTGGACGTGGGCTTGCCCGCCGTACTTACCATTCAGAGCGGCATCAACAAGCTGCGCTATGCCACCCTCATCGGTATCAAGCAAGCCAAGATGAAGCCGATGCGCAAGGTCACGTGGGCCGAGGTGGAAGCCAAGCTGAGCAAGAACCAACAGCAAATCGAACGGCTCTACGTGCCGGTTAAACAAAAGAAGACCGAGATGCTGGAGGGCGCTCCCGCCGAGGTGGCGCGGAAGCTGGTGGAGCAACTTAAGAATCAGGCACGCGTGATTTAGTACAATTCACTGTTGCGCACGAGGGATAGGCATGGCGAATACACTCCTCCCGTTAGAAGAACAGAATCTGAACCCCCATCAGGTCGCGTTGCTGGATAAGCGCAGAAACCGCGGTTTGATGCTCATGGTTATCTCTGGCCAGTTCGGGATCATCACCACGGTGTTGCTGCTGTGGCTGGTCCAGGACCTGACCTATGCGCCGGGATGGGCACATCCGGTGGCCTACTATTTTGCCTTCTCGCTGATTGTTTCGGGGTTCACCGGCATGGCCGGGGCTTATCTGCGCCGCGGCACCCCTGAGTTCTAGATGGCAGATCGGATCCTTGTCGTCGCGGAGCAGCGGGAAGGAAAGCTGAACCGCGTCTCCCTGGAAACCCTGTCCGCCGCCCAAGCCATTGGCAAGGAGACCGGATGGCCGGTTGAAATGGTTTTGCCGGGGTACCACACCACGGCGCTGGCTCAGGAATTGGCTGGGCACAAGGTGGAGAAGGTCTACGACCTGGAAGCGGCTTCGCTCGAAGCTTATACCTCGGACGCCTATGTACACGCTCTGAAGGAGTTTATTTCGAGCCGGCAGCCAAAGCTGGTGCTCTTTCCCCACACCTACCAGGTACGGGATTTTGCTCCCAGGCTGGCTCTGGCGCTCGACCGAACCCTGATCTCGGACGCCATCGGGTACAAGTACGAACATGGCAAGCTGCTGTTTACCCGGCAGATGTTCCAAGGAAAATTTGTGGCCGATGTGGGGTTTGCCGGAGAAGCCCCGTGGCTCGCGACCCTGCAGATCGGGACCTATCGCGCGGACCAGGCGGAGAGCGGCTCCGCCCCGGTGGAGACGATCGAAGCCGGACCTCCGGGGGCGCTGCGGATCACGCCGCACGAGGTTTTTCAGGAAGCCAAGCAGGCGGTGGACCTGTCGCAGGCGGAGATCATCGTGGCCATTGGCCGGGGCATCAAGGAGCAGAAGAATGTCGCGCTGGCCGAAGATCTGGCCAAGGCGCTTGGGGGCGAGGTGGCGGCCTCACGGCCTATCTGCGATAACGGCTGGCTGCCGCTGGAACGGCAGATCGGCAGTTCGGGGCAAACGGTTGCGCCCAAGCTCTACATTGCACTGGGCATCAGCGGAGCCATCCAGCATATCGTCGGCATGAAGGGTGCGCGCACTATCGTGGCTATCAATAAAGATAAAGAGGCGCCTATTTTCGAGATTGCCGATTACGGCGTGGTGGGCAACCTGTTCGATGTGGTCCCGGCACTGACCGAAGAGATCAAGAAGGCGAAGGCCTGAGTTTCGGCCCCAGCCAAAAACCATGATTCACTTCCGCCAACCAATCGAGGGGATCGAACGGCCACAGATGGAGGCGGATGTCGTCATCATCGGCGGCGGCCCCGCAGGGATGGCTTGTGCGCTGCGCCTTTCGCAGTTGATCGACGCCCACAACGATCAGCTGGCACGCAAGGGCTCATCGGCGGCGCCCCTTTCCAAGGAAAATATTTATGTTCTTGAAAAGGCGCGGGAAGCCGGCCAGCACTGCCTGTCAGGAGCGCTGCTGGACCCGCGCTCCATGCGCGAGCTGCTACCCGGTTTTGAAGCCGAGGCCCCGATTGACGCTGAAGTCACCAAGGAGTCGGTTTACTTCCTGACGGAGAAGAGCCAGTACAAATTCCCTATCGTGCCGCCGCCCCTGCGCGACCACGGCAACTACGTTATCTCCATTAACAAGTTCGTTAAGTGGCTGGCGGGCAAGGTGGAAGAGGCTGGGATCACGATCTTTACCGGTTTTGCCGGCAGCGAGTTGCTTTTCGAGCAGGACGGGGTGACCGGTGTGCGCACCGATGACAAAGGGGTGGATAAGCAGGGGATCCCAAGGGCCAACTTTGAGCCCGGGTACGATCTTCATGCGAAGATCACTATCCTGGCCGAGGGCGCGCGCGGGTCGTGCACCAAGCAGCTGATTGAGCGCTTCCATCTCGAAGACCCGGAGCACGCGCAGACCTACGGGTGGGGATCAAAGAGCTGTGGGAGATTCCGGCGGGCCGGGTGGCTAAAGGAGAAGTGATTTACACGCTGGGATATCCGCTCACCGGGCAGGAGTACGGAGGGGCGTGGATTTATGGCATCTCCGACACTCTGGTTTCGGTCGGCTACGTGGTTGGCCTGGATTATCAGGATCCGCGGCTCGACCCGCACCACGTCTTTCAGTCGTTCAAAGAACATTCTCTAGCGCGGACGCTGCTGGAGGGGGGAAAGATGGTGCGCTACGGCGCCAAGAGCCTGCCTTACGGCGGCTGGCTTACCATGCCGAAATTGGCGGGCAAGGGCTGGATGATCCTGGGCGACTCGGCCAGCCTGCTCAACTCCCAACGGCTCAAGGGAATCCACCTGGCTATCAAGAGCGGGATGCTGGCGGCGGAAACGGCCTTCGAATCGCTGCTGGTAGGGGATAACTCGAGCGGCGCTCTCGGCGCCTACCAGAGCCGGGTCGAGGGCAGCTGGATTAAAGAAGAGTTGTACCCGGTGCGTAACTTTCATCAGGGCTTCGAGAACGGGTTGTTACCAGGCCTGGTGCAGAGCGGCATCCAGCAGCTGCTGGGGGGCAGAAACATTGGTCCCGACTTTAAAAACCATGCCGGCTATAAGAACGTGCGTGAATTGGGTGCTATCGGCCGATCGACCTACGGCCGCGAGGCGACGCTGGGCCCGGCGAAGGGCGACGGAAAACTCACCTTCGACAAACTGACCGACGTCTACCACTCGGGCACTCGTCACGAGGACGATCAACCGGTTCATCTGGTCATCCGCGATACGGATATTTGCAACCATCGCTGTGTACAAGAATTTGGCAACCCGTGCCAGCATTTTTGCCCTGCCGCGGTGTACGAGATGGTGGATGGGCAGATCCATATCAACTTCGCCAATTGCGTCCATTGCAAAACGTGCGACATTATGGACCCGTATCAGGTCATCACCTGGGTTCCTCCTGAGGGGGGTGGGGGACCTAACTATGACGGCATGTAAGAGAGCCCATGCCTGCGCTAAAGGGCATGGTTGGAGCTAGCAAACACCACAACACTTACATTTGGGAGAATCCCGTCAGAGCGGGCTTGAGCGAGAGACCGGACCTGTTTGCCTGGTCATCGCCGTCTCTGGGGATGGAGTTGGACACCCCGCCACCAGGGCTAAAGCCCATTCAATTGCAGGCTTTCTAATGTGCGGGGCCTTAGAGTTTGCGTGCGAGACCCAGAAAAGAAGACACCAGGTCCCTCCACTACTCTGTGCTCTGTCGAAAAACATTTCCACGAGAGGTCCGTTGAACTGCAGATCCCTCGACTTCGCTCGGGATGACAAAGGGGAGGGTCGCGCTCCCAGCTGGCATCTGTTAGTGGAGGGACCTGCTGTTTTCTTTTCTCGGCTCTCACGCAAACTCTGAAGCCCCCGAGTTTTTTCCGCAGCCTGTAAAGCCCTGAATTTATATAGCGGAGCGTTCTCGCAGGTTTGAAAACCCGTTCCCCGGACTAAAGTCCGGGGCTGGCACAGCTTAAGCTGTTCGTTTGATCAAAATACGGCAAAATGTCTCTCCGCCGGCCAATTCGCATCTCCGAAATATGTAGAAACTCCTTCCCCCGCATAAATGCGGGGGCTTCCCGGTTTAACGGTAAACGACCGGATTCTGCTCCGAGCCCAACTTGAGCAGCTCGATCGATTTGAAGTAGACAATGTCCTTATCGCTGTGATTTTGCAGGCCGATCCAGCCTTTTTCGGGACGTTGGCCGCGGTTGGGTTCGTAGGGAAACTTCTTGGGCGGCACGGGCTGGCCTTCGATGTAGTCCGTCACCTTGACGTCGTTTAGAAAGACCTGGGTCCGGGATCCTTCGATGCGAATCACCATCTTGTTCCATTCCGGCCCCGGCTTGCCCGGCTTGGCCAGTGGACGGGTCAGAGAGTAGAGCGTACCGGTGACGTGGTAGTCGTCCTCGCCCCCGAGCTCGGGGTGGTTGTCGATTTGCACCTCGTATCCCTGGTTGACGGCCATCCAGGGATCGGTAGGCTCCTCGGGTATGCGTATGAATACACCGGAATTATCGTTGTCGTGCTCCATGCGGTACACGACTTTGATCTCGCAGTCGGCCACGGCGCCAATTTGTGAATAAAGCAGGCCCATGCCGCCCTGGGTTTTCAGCAGGCCATGCTCCACGGTGAAGCTGCCCGGCCCTACGTGCTTCCAGCCTTTCAGATCGTGGCCATCGAAAAGCGGGGTATAGCCGAGCTTTTTGGCCGGCGCCAGGGTGGTGGCGCAGAGCAGAATCAGCAGCGCCAGCATTGGTCTCTTCGTCATCAGTTCCCTTCCTCTTAGAATGCCAGTTTAAATCGTTTCGCTTATCCGCCTTTAAAGACGAGTGTTCCCCGGCGATTTTGCGTGTAACATTCCATTTGCGCGTGGGGCTCTCGCAGTACACGCGCTGAAAGGGCGAGCCATGAGCGGCAGCGACCTGTTACTTACCTGTAGCGACTGCGGTCAGGAATTTATTTTCACTGCTGGTGAGCAGCAGTTTTTCCAGGAACGCGGCTACTCCTCGCCCCGACGCTGCAAACCATGCCGGCAAGCTAAGCAGAGCGGCGGTGGGGGTGGCGGGGGTGGCCACGCCCCGTCCCATTCCCAACATGAAGGCGGTTACAGCACCAGCGGAGGCGCCGGCGCCGGCCCCGGCATGAGCACGGGCACGACCGTGGTCTGTGCCAGTTGTGGACAAACTACGACGGTGCCCTTCGAACCGCGCGGGGACCGTCCGGTTTACTGTAAAAGCTGCTATCGGCCTAAACAAGGTGGCGGCGGGGGAGGCGGTGGACGGCAAAGCCGCGGAGGCGGTGGGGGCGGCGGCGGGGGTAATCGCGACCGGGACCGCAAGCGGCACTGAGCCGCGGGTCAAACTTAATCAGGTGGCCTAACCAAGTAGTTGTATGGCCGCGTACATCTCATAGCCAGCATACTGCTCCCGAGGGTTCCAGCATGGAGCAGATTCTGTTAGAGATGTTTGAGCAGGCGCGCAAGCTGGTCGTCGAGACGGACCGCAGATTGGCGGAAGAAAACGACCGGATTCGGGAAAGGGAACGCGAAGCCAAGCTCCTGGAGCTCTCCAGCCTGATCGAGGCGGCGTTCGACTTCACCAGCAAGGAAAAGCTGGAACTCGATCCCCGGTTGGACATCCAGGACGGCAAACCCACGGTGGAATTCATTGTGCGTAGTCTGCGGGCGATTTTCGTGCTGTCGCCGCAGCCTGAGGGTATGTGGACTCTGAACGCCCTGGAAGACGGGCGGCCACCGCAATTGCTGGGAGAATATCAGGGCGGAACGAAGGGTGATGCGGCGTCGCGGCGATTGGCGGCTGCCCGGATCGTGACCGCGATCGGGAACTGGTCGCAAAAGGGGCAGCCCCTGCCCGCGAAAAAGCCGGTGCAATCGGAACATTCGGGGCGCTGGCAGGACACCGCGGTACCGCTCGAGATACAGCCGGAGCGGCGCGAACCAACCTACGGCACCATGGGAAAATTCCTTGGATATTAAAGCATTTTCACTCTAGGCTCTCCCCCGGCGGGGAAATGCGGGTGCTCCATCAACGCATTTCCCCGAATTCCCACCGACGTGCAATCCATCCAATCAGCCACTCTTTTCAGCCGAGGCACCTGCTCGGCGAAGCTCCGTTGACGATTAAGATGGGTGCGGAGGTATGGAGCGATGAACACACGCGCACTGGAGCAGTTTCGCAATTACTGTGGACTAAAAAAGATCGCGAGGTGTGGTTTTCCTTGGGAGAAAACCACGAAAAGGCCTGCCGCTTCGGTCTACACCAATTGCGAAACCGCACCGGTCGCGATTCTGCTCTTTTTGTTGACTCTGGGTTACGCGAAAAGCGCGGCCGCCCAGAATGGTAAACAACAGCACATCGCGGATCTGGCCTACGAGGCGGAAATGGCGCATGAGGGCGGCGATTGCCCGGATGCGCAGACCGTGGGCGACCGCAATGTATGCCTGAACGACGCCCGGGTCGAGACTTATAAGAATTACTCCACGTTTTTCAACGCCCTGCGGGAAGCCCTGATCGAAAGTTCGCCTAATGATGCCAATGCCCTGGCGCTCGACGGGACGGAAGTGGTGTGGGAGAAATATCGCGTGACGGCATGCGACGCGATGGTCAAGGTGTACGACATAGGCACGATCAAGCATCCCGGGTCGACCGAGCCCAGCGCCCAGACCCGGTGCCTGATCCTGTTAACGCGCAGCCGCATGCGCGACCTGAAGCAGCTCTACGCGCCCACGCTTTAGGACAAATCTCTCTCCAGTTTCCGTGGTTTCGCCTACTGAAATCAGTACAGTTACGTAACCACTCGCAATCCCGACGGCCTCCTATGGACCCCCGTATGGCGGCCGCCAGAGCGCGCGTTGGCTGGCCTCGGAGAACGTGGGTACCGTCCGCGATTGCTCTACGTACACTGTGGCGCGAAACCGCACAAACGAAAGCGACCTATGCAGAACACAGCTCAACTCCTCTAGTCACTCGCCGATTTAGCAAACAGACCATACCGTGCCAGCAGAGATACCAGATCGATCAAAACCGATCTAAGCTCCGCGCACTGCGGCAAAGATTGACTGAGACAAATCGAGATATCCGACGATATCTGCCCCGCGAGGAACTTAGCTTGTGGAATCGGTGTCTTTGCGTCCGCGACTAAGGCGCAGAGCCTTATTGACTATGCCCGATGCCCGATGCCCGATGAAGGATGAAGGCGGAAGTGCGCCTCAACGCCATGACGACGTCGTATAACTTCGATCAGCCGCAGTCACCAACTCCACAAGGTCAATCATTCTGTGTCTATAAGTCGCTATAACTTCTGCCAACGTGGCTGAGAAAGATGCGGCACCGCCCCCGCGCCGGAAAGGAATCATGGATAACACGAGCACGGAAGATCAGGAAACAATTCGTGAGTTCCTGGTCGAGAGCCATGAAAACCTTTCGCGCCTGGATCAGGATCTGGTTGAACTCGAGAAACACCCGCATGATGCGGATCTACTGAGCAGCATTTTCCGCACCATTCACACGATCAAGGGAGCCTGCGGCTTCCTGGCATTTTCAGTTCTGGAAGCGATCACGCACCAGGCCGAGACCCTCTTGAGTCAATTGCGAGACAGCCAGCGGGAGCTCACGCCGGCCCTGGTGTCTCTCATTTTGGAGACGGTGGACGCAACGCGCAAGGTGCTGGCCTCGATTGAAACCAGCGGGAAAGAAGGTCCGCATCTCTTTGAAGACCTAACCGAACGCTTGCGGGCCGCAGCCCAACTGACAACCAGCGAGGAGAACGAACCTGCGTCCGACGCGTCCGGCGCGGGCGTTGCGCCAGTTTCCTTAATAGAACTACCAGCCGGCAAAAGCTCGCCTGATGCGCACGAAGACGGGCAGTCCGAGAAAGAGGAGGAGAGAGGAAAGAAAAGGAGGGAGAGAAGGAGGAAGATGTGGCGCGGCCTTCGGCCGCGGTAGATGCGAACATCCGGGTCGGAGTCGGACTGCTGGACAAACTCATGGACCTGGTGGGGGAGCTGGTGCTTACCCGAAACCAGATTCTGCAATTCAACGTGGAGCGGGAGGATCCCGCGCTGAACGCGACCTCACAGCGTTTGAACCTGATCACCACCGAGTTGCAAGAGGGCGTCATGAAGACGCGCATGCAGCCCATCGGAGTGGTATGGAACAAGCTGCCGCGGGTGGTGCGCGATATGGCGATGACCCTGGGCAAACAGATTCAGTTACAGATGGACGGTGCGGAGACAGAACTCGACCGGACAATCATCGAAGCCATCAAGGATCCGCTGATGCACCTCATCCGCAATTCGTGCGACCACGGTATCGAATCGCCAGAAGCAAGAATGCAAGCGGGCAAACCGCCTCAAGGGGTACTGACTCTTCGTGCGTATCACGAGGGCGGCCAAGTCAACATCGAAATCGCGGATGATGGGGCGGGGATTGACGTCGCGCGGGTTAAACAGAAGGCACTGGAGAATGGGCTGCTGAGGCCAGAACAGGCGGAGAAACTGAGTGATCGCGAGGCACTCAGCCTAATCTTCCAGCCTGGATTCTCGACCGCGAAAACGGTGACCAACTTTTCCGGGCGTGGGGTTGGCATGGATGTGGTGAAATCGCACATCGAGAAGATCGGCGGGGTCGTAGATGTCTTCAGCCGGCTGGGCGAAGGCGCCACAGTCAAGATCAGGATCCCACTCACGCTGGCCATCATTCCCGGCCTGGTAATTACCAGCGGTGGGGAACGATTCGTGATTCCTCAGGTCAGCCTGCTGGAACTGATCCGCCTGGAGGGGGACTCGTCAGGAAAGCATATTGAATATGTGCATGGAACTCCGGTATACCGACGGCGGGGGAGTCTGTTGCCCATTGCCTATCTGAACCAGGTGCTGGGGCTGAAAACGGCTGACCATGACGAGGCCGTCAGTATGGTGGTTCTGCAGGCAGAAGACCGGCAGTTTGGACTGGTGGTCGACGGCATCAACGACACCCAGGAAATTGTAGTCAAACCTCTGGGCAAGCAATTGAAAGGTCTCACCCTGTATGCCGGCGCAACCATCATGGGGGATGGCCGGGTGGCCCTGATCCTCGATGTGCTCGGCATCGGCCAGCGTTCCGGGGTTCTGGCTGAATTCTTTGAACAGACGCGCGCATCCGGGCAACAGAAGGCGCAAGCAGAGGTAGAGCAACAGCGATTGTTACTATTCCGGGCCGGCTCCTTTGCCCGTTTGGCGGTCCCCCTTTCTCTTGTCGCCCGCCTGGAGGAGTTCCCGCAGTCGGCCATCGAGCATGCGAGCGGGGGCCAGGTGGTGCAATACACGGACCTGGGCGCTGCAATGGAGGCGGTGAACGAGGGGAACATCTTTCGCTTTCTAACCAAGCCTTGCGCGAAGGAGGTTCTGGTAGCGGCCATCAACTCCGGAGTGGAGCAGTATGAACTGATCCGATCGGAGAGGGACCTTCTGGAGAAGACCCTTCTTGGCAGCATCAAGGTTCTCGCGGACGTTCTGGGCGCCTCCAGCCCGGAGGCTTTTGGAATGTCGCTGCGGATCACACAGTATGTTCGCCATGTTGCCAACAAGTTCCCCTTCGCTTTCCGTTGGCGCCTGGAAGCGGCAGCTGTCCTCTCGCAGCTTGGCTGCGTAACGCTCGACCCGCAGCTGGTGCAAAAGTCGGTTGGCGGCGCGAAGCTTTCGCACGAAGATCAAGCCCGCTTCGATACTCACCCCCAAGCAGCTATGAAACTTCTCGCAGGCATCCCCAGGCTGGAACCGACCGCGTGGATGATTGGTCAACAGCTGCTGGCGGAAATCCCGACGCAGGTTCCCGGCCTGTCTGCGGCGTCTTTGCAAGAGACGATCTTAGGCGCCAAGATTCTCAAACTTGCGGTTGCCTTCGATCATCTTCGGATTAAGCTTTCCTCCGATTCAGCGGCAATCGCCAATCTTGGCACGCGAAGGACTGAGTTTGAGCGCGAGCTCGTCGCTGCTTTGGACGGCGTCAAGGTTGTGGGCGGAGGGATGGCTTCGCGCAAGGTGTCTACGCTAAAACTGGCAACAGGCATGGTCCTGGAAGAGGATGTTCGAAACAAGGAAGGTATGTTGTTGGTTGCAAAAGGGCAGGAGATCACAAGCGCGGTGCTCATCAAGTTGGAGAACTTTGCTAAAGCGGGTCTGATCGCCAAAGAACTCCAAGTGCTGTGTCCGGTGTAAACCCCGAAGGGGCACCATCATGCGTGTGTTTGGAGATAACCGCAGATAACGCACATATCACGGCCATCCCTGGAGCGCACTGTTATGCTGCCGCAAGTGGGGCAGGGCTTGTGTGATGACCGCCGTGCGACGCGGTACGGTTCTGGTATCGGAGACAGTTTCGTGTCTCGCGACGACACGGTACCGTCGATCGGCATGTCTTTCTGGAGGCTTACCATCGACTACCCCCTATTTCCCTGGGCGCTATCTCTCTCAGCACTGCGTCGCGGCTCAGCAACAGCCGTATCTGCTCGTCGGCGCGCTTCGTATCGCCCGTCTCCAGGCAGGGCTCCATCCCGCAGGAGTTACATCGCTGGAGACCGGGGACACTGAGCCGCGCACTGCACGTTGGACAAGCAAGTGCATCTTCGATGAGCTTCATTCCCATGCCATTTATCCTCACTGACTCATCGGGACAACGAGATGAACCTTCTAATTACTTGTGTTGTAGCACAGCGTTCCGTACCTTGCCCTGCATCCCACTGAAGCGGTGGGTGGCTAGTTGAGTGCTCGGAAAGGCGGCGTGAGGCCGGCCATTCTCTGAGTACTGAATGGGCTCAATGGGCGGAATAAACTAAGCGGCAAGCGACAAACATCCAATCCTGCCCGGCAGGCGAGGGGCCAAAATGCCCATGGCTGCTGGATGAGTCGACGATGGCAAACCAGCGGGAGCCGGCGGAAGTACCGTGGTGAATTCCTACGCGTCAATCAAGCTTTATCCGCAATCGAGTCCTCAACATTGGACCGACTGGGATCAGGGTCAACGGGGAGCTCGAAAACAGGAGCGGATCCAAACCGCGCCGCATGCGGTCGATGATCTTGTCTGCGACATCGGCGGCACTCACGTAATAGATGTCATCCGTTGATAGCTTAGTGGGATTCGCGAACTTTTTCATATTAGTGCCTCTTCAGCCTTTCCGATCTCCAATTTGGCCGCTTTCGGCAGCTGGGCAGCGTCATGTGTTTCCGCAATACTCTCCCGTAATTCAGACAGAACCCCAGCGAGAGCCGGAGCTGGAGAGTATCCATAGGTAGGAAACTCCTATCCAACTCTTCGGCACCGAGGAGGGCCTACTTAATAGCCGAATAGTTGCAGCGGGATTCGCGTGAGGGGTTTGAAGACAAATCGCTTTCTGATATTCGACTGCGCAAGGGAATTTTCGAGGAACGCGAGTGTTTTGTCCCAAGAGGAAGCATTTCGAACACCTGAAAGGAACTGAATGAAAGTTTTGTTTGCCGCCTCCCCGGTCATCGGACACGTCAATCCGATGCTTGTTGCCGCGCGTGTTTTGCAGAATGCAGGGCACGAAACCGCTCTTTATACAGGTACGCTTTTCCGCGAGAAGATCGAATCGGTCAACGTGCGGTTCTTCCCCCTACCCCCAGAGGTCGACTACGACACGCGAAAGGTTGATGCTGCCTTTCCGGAACGGAAGCTATATTCTCCCGGCCCTGCGAAACTGCTCTTTGACATGAAACGCATTGTCGTCGATGCAATGCCATCTCAGTTTAGAGGACTGCAAAAGACTCTGCGAGAATTCCCGGCGGAACTCGTGGTGCACGAAACCGGCTTCTACGGTGTGCTCCCACTCCTTCTTGGCCCTCGCTCCTCGCGGCCCTGGAGCGCTTACCTGGGAATCTCCACACTGCATCTGCCGCGGCAAGATGGGGCGCCTTTTGGTCCGGGTTTGCCTCCGGCCAAAGATGCAGCGCAACGGGAACAGTACGCCGCAATCGCGCGAAATACCCAGAACGCGGTCACCAACCCGGTGCGGGAGCACGCCGATCGGCTTCTGAGGGAACTCGGCGTGCCGGGGCTGCCGGCACCGCTGTTCGAGTCCATCAGCATGCTCGCCGATGTGATGCTTCAACCGTGTGTACCGAGCTTTGAGTTCCCGCTTCGCGAGTCGTCTAAGAAACTACACTACATCGGCGCCCTGCTGCCGGAAGGATACGGAGATGTGCCGCCACAGCTGCTGGAGGCAAAAGAAGCCGGACGAAGCATCGTCCTGGTCAGCCAGGGGACCATCGCCAACAACGATCTCGGGCAGCTTGTGGCTCCTGTCATCCAGGCGCTCGGTGATCGTACGGATCTCCTGATTGTTGTGACCACGGGAGGCAGACCCCTCGAGGCCATCCCGTGCCCGCTGCCTCCAAACACGATCGCTTCGCAGTTCCTTAATTTCCCCGAAGTGCTGCCGCATGTCGATGTGTTGGTGACGTTCGGCGGGTACGGAACCGTGACCCAGGCGCTGAGGTTTGGCGTGCCCATGGTGCTTGCGGGTCAGACTGAGGATAAGCCTGAAAATGCGGCTCGTGTTGTTTGGACTGGGAGTGGCGTCTATCTTCGCACAGATGACCCGACCGTCCACCAGGTGCGCAACGCGGTTGAGCATGTCCTGTCCGAGCCCAACTATCGTGTTTGCGCGCAGAAGATGTCTTTGGAGTTCAAATCCTATGACGCGGCCAGAGAGCTGACGCAATTGGTGGAAACGCTGGTCGCTGATCGACAAGCCGTCACGGTTTGATGCGGTCCGACATTTAGAAATGAGACAGTTCGAGAGGTGGGAGATCCCAGCTCCCCAACTCTGGAGTTTCTACTTTTCAGAGACGGTGGATAGATCCAAATTTGCGAAATGCGCGAGTCTTCTGGTGGTCACCGCTCTGATGCTTTGTATCAGGGCACGACTTCAGTCGGGCCGTAAAGGCCCATCAAAGATCTGGGCTTTAGCCCCTGCGCTCCTTCTTTGCTCAGAATTGTCTTCGCACAAGCATTTCGTGCAGGATGCGCCGTGGCAGGGGCTGAAGCCCAATTCTCTTTCTGTCCTTTACGGCCCGACTAAAGTCGTGCCCTGATACAAAGCCAAAGCACAGCATCCAAAGGAGCTTTTCTGGTCGAAATATCAACCGCTTCGCCCTGATTATGTAGAAACTCCAGAGTTCGGGAACTGGGAAATCAAGAAACAGCGCTACCGCTGGCGTTTTGGTGGCGGAGCCAGCGATTCGGGCACCGGCTCTCCAATAGCGCGCAGGACGCGGTCCCGTAGAGAATTCGGAGCGGTGTAGAGGGGCCGCGATCGGTGCAAAAGACGGGATAGTTCCTCTTCTGCCTCAAGCTCCTGCCTGCAGGCCTCGCACTGTTTCAAGTGAGCGCGAAATTGGAGAAGCTCCTGACCATAAAGTTCTTTATCGAGATAGCGCCGTAAGTTATTGCTACAGTCCCCGCACCCCGTCATTTCGTTTTTCCTCTTGGGATGGTTCAGACTTCGGAAAGCTTGCCGAAAGCAGAGCGCGGAGCTTCGAGCGGGCTCGCCCCAGTCGTGACATCACTGTGCCAGCAGGACATTCCAGAACGCTGGCGATCTCCTGATATGATAGCTCTTCATATTCTCGCAGCAAAATGATTTCGCGAAATTCCACGGGCAACTTCTGGATGGCCCGTCGTACCTGCTCCCTCTCCATCTCGCTCACATAGATTTCATATGAGTCTTTGGAGGTTTCGACTATGTCATTTGCGAATCCATCTTCCGCGTCAGTCTCGACCATCTGTGGTCCGGTTCGCCGCTTTCGGATCTGGTTGAGCCAGATATTGCGCAATATCGTGAAGAGCCAGCTCTTGATATTGCTATCCGCCCGGAGCCTGCCCATCGCCTGCATGGCGCGTACATAAGTCTCCTGCACCAGATCCTCTGCGTCCGCAGGGTTGCGGCTCAGGATAAGCGCGTAACTGTACAAACCATTAAGGTGCTCAATGCCAATCGCGTCCACCTGGTACGCGTCGTTTTGCCTGCGGAACATAACGGTTGCTCCCTATGAGAAGAAGTGCTAAGGTGTCTGGCGATCGTTGATAGGACTTATTCGTAGCGCAGCGCGACGACAGGGTTCACGTTCATTGCTTTTCGCGCAGGCACATAGCAGGGCGAATCGCCTTTGGTCCGGACGGCGTACTGCATGGACTGCATGGGAAATTCGACGATGTTTTCATCTTGTGAATGGGGTACGAACACTTTGGGTGCTGGTTCTTCGCGAAATGAAACCTGCTTGATATCGCCTACCACACCCACGATTGTTCTTAGCGGGATCCCAACCAGGGGAACGCCGATTTGTTTGCCGATTGGGTCTTCGCCAGGCCAGTATCTCTTTGCCACGGCGCTATTGATGATCGCCACCGGCTCGGTACCGAGAGTATCCCCATCGCTGATGTCCCGGCCGTACTGTATAGGCGTGCCTATGGCCCTGAAGTAAACCGGAGAAACAAACGAATAGTCTGCGACCAGCCTTCCTATGCCGTTCACAGCTGGTTGCTCTGGGAGACTGTAGCGGACGTCCTGTAAGGAGGTTTCAAGCAGACTGGTGCCGCGCGCTTCGCGGCAATCTTCCTTGATCTGATCATGGCCGCCAAAGGCAAGGCGCGCGCAGCGCAAGGCCTCTTGCTGTGTCGCGCCTGCTCTTTGAGCTTCTCAACCTCATTCTCGAAATGGAAGCGCAGTTCCTGGTCCAGCTCCGTTTCCACAGCACGGCGACGGAATAGCGCGCGAAAGCGAAAACGCAAATCATTCAGCATCGCGTAGTTTCACGCACCTTCCAAAACCTGGGTGACGGCTATCGTCAGCTTCCGCCAGGCGTCTGTTTCTACTTCGAGTTGTTTTTTGCCGCTGCGCGTAAGTTCGTAATATTTTGCGCGACGATTATTTTCCGATGCGCCCCACTCAGCCTTGATCCAACCACGCCGTTCAAGCCGGTGCAGAGCCGGATATAAAGATCCCTGCTGGATTTGAAGCACATCGCTCGACACTTGTTGAACGCGCTCAGAGATCGCCCAACCGTGTTGCGGCCCAACCGCCAAGGTGCGAAGGATGAGCAGGTCCAGGGTGCCTTGTGGAAGGTCGATGCGTTCGTCCGCCATAAATTTCCCCTTTGCCTTCTACAGGAATATAAACGATCTCTTGTAGAAGTACAAGGGGACGCCTAAAATATTCAATCAATGGGTCCAGCTGCCCCAAGTGAAAACGGATTTCTTATGGGAAAATGAAGACAGGCCCACACCAAACATAAGGTATGAGCCTATACAACTTCTATTAACCCGCGACTTATCCAGGCTGGACGGCGCCCGGTTTTTTCCGATAAATTGGCCTGCGCACTTAGTGTTTGTACTCATACGTTCCCAGCCGGATCGAACTCAGTTCATGCAGGCCGCCGTCATTCGCGAACCGCATACTGAAATTGGGATCATGCTGGTTGATGTCGACCCAACTTACCACTAAAAACATGCTCTTCGCCGGCGTCTGCCTGCTGGTGATGGTTAAGTGATGGCGATCTCCGCTTAGCTTTACTTCGTATTGACTTGGCGGAAAGTGCTGGCCGCGACTCTCGAAGCTAAAGGGAATGTTGACAACTGTCGTGTCGGCCGCAAACGCGCCCGTTGCACAAAGGAATGGTAGAAGAGCAAGTATCATCATCTTGAAACGCATAGTTTTTTCTCCTAAGAAAAGAACCCGTGAGGTCGTAGAAAATTCCCCGTTATTTTCCACTTGTTCATGAAAGCTGAGTGAAGTCACTTGCTGCTGACATTTACGCCCCCCGATGGCCCCCGGATTTCGAGTGCGACCGTTTTGCCCGAGAAGAAGATTAGCGACAGACTCCGCTTTCCCCCAGTGGTTTGCAGCACCACGGAATCTGAGATTGAGGTGTTCTGCAGCGGCATCACCTTAGCGATTGCAGTAGCCACTACGTGTTTGCCTTGCATGATCCTGAGTTCCACATTGGGGCCGCTATCTTCCCATTGAACGATGTAATCGCCCGCGTCCAATGGTTGTCCTGCGACGTCTTCCGGGGAACTCACGTGCAGTGATCCCCTATTAGCCGCAAACACGTTGGGCACCGACAACAGCGCCAAGGCTATAAACAGACTCTTTACAATATGCGATGTCTTCATGTCTTCTCCATTTCTTTCCCGATACCGTCGGGAGGCGGGATGAGTACGCGGCGGCCGCAGAATGTCTGCAGAAATCCTGCAGTTTCTGTGCCCGTATGATAAACACCGTTGCAAACTGCTTATTCCAGGAATCTGACAACTGCGATCAAGGGCTGTGACGTTTGCTTAAGAGCTCAAGGCCAGGGTGGAATGGAGGAGTCGATGTTGCCGGCCGCCGGTCGAGCACGGGTCACGGATGGGCTTTGAAAGCCTGGTGGTCGGCCATGTTCTGATGGCAGACGAGACAAGATTCTCGCGGTGAGCCTGCTACGTCTGACACCAGCGCATATGCGAGGCCAGCGTTGATCCAGGTGATCACCTTGAAACCGTTGTCAGTGTGATAGTGAAAGGTCAGAGCGCCGGAACGCACTTCATCTCCGCCCGTTACGGCAGCGAGTTTATCGGAAGTAACAAGGAGGCTGATGGCTTCTCTTCGTACCGTTTGGTAGCTTACCAACGCGGCCTGATTATTGTGATAGGTTACCAACCTCGCCCCGATAAGCCGGTAGGTGGGGCCGTTGACTGGATCCGGCTGGGCGGACGGCAGGCGGAAAGGAAAAGGAAGCTTGTCCGAAAACCATGCCGTCACTACGTCCGGTGCGTCGGACTGGATCTGCGTTGGAAGAGTGCCGTCCAGGTAATTGCGGTGAGCCGCGACGGCAGCAGAAACGTAACTGGCGGCGCTGACCTGCTGGACCGCGTGGGGTAGAAACGTAAGACCCAGGACGGTCGCCAGCACCGCCGGTAGCGCCAGCGCCCAACCTCGAGCCCCTTGCGCTATGCCTCGCCATGATCTCATCGTGGGCAGGACACGTCCGCAAAGCCATTCCAAAATTCGATATCGCGCCGGCGGCCGGCTGAGCACCGCAGATACACGGATGCGCAACGCTAACGGAGCCGCATACAAGGGACGCGTGTTTCTTAGAACGCCGGATAATGCCTGCTCTTCCTCCGTACGCGCCCGGCACTTGTTGCAACTTTTCAAGTGGACAAAGAACGCCTCCAACTCCTCGCTGTTGAGCTGATGGTCGAGATAGCGCAGAATGTCCAGGGTACGATGTGAGCAGGAATCCATTTTAAAGGCCTTTTCCATGGTGTTCACGGGTGAATCCTATGCGACAGGTTTGTACAGCCTGGTCACTGACTTGATAGACCGTCACGGCGATGCGAGATGGATATCCAGATCAACAAGGATCTATTCTGTGCAACACACAACCGGAAACAATATTCCCGTAAAATCGAGGCCCGATGCCCGAGTCTTTTTGTTTTTTACCGTCAGTTCATTTCTTCCGGATCGAGGTTGATGTTGGAACCGCCTTCATGGAGAGGGTCCGTTCGACTTTTGTTTCGGTGCGACGCAGCCTGTCCCCTGGCCGAAAGCAAGGACCGCAGTCTGGAGCGAGCTCTTGCCAAGCGGGACTGGACGGTCCCGACCGGACAGTCCAGAACACGGGCGATTTCCCGATAAGATAAATCTTCATATTCCCGTAAAACGACAATCTCACGAAAATCCAAGGGGAGTTGCTGGATCGCTTCCGTCAACCATTCCCGCTCAGTCTTACTCACGTGACTTGCCAGTGGGTCCCTGGGGGTTTCGACGACGATCTTTGCCGTACTTTCGTCCGCATCGAGCTCAACTACCGTGGGTGCGGTGCGCTGTCTTCTAAGCTGATTTAGATGGATATTTCTCAAAATAGCGAAAAGCCAGCTTTTTACATCGCTCCCTGCCGGCAGACTTCCCTTCCGCCGGATGGCGCGGACGTAGGTTTCCTGTACCAAGTCCTCTGCATCGGCTCGGTTCCGGGTGACAGCCATAGCGTACCCGTAAAGCCCATCGATAAAGTGCAGCAAGTCTGTGTCATGCATTTATCTACGTAGCCTCTATCCCTACTTTCATGCCGAAGCTGGTTCAAAGGGGTAAGGGCGTCGCTGAAGAGAAGACCTTGCCAGGATCGAACTGCCGTTTAAGGTGGCAAAGACGCTTGGCATTATCACCGTAGGCCGAGGCTACCTGCTCAGAATCATGGTGAGTGAGGAAGTTGGGATATCCTCCGGGTAGTGCGAATGGCGCGATACGTGAAGACAAATCGGCGAGCCATTGCTCATGCACAGTGGCGTTAGGGTGCGAGTCTGGGTCCCACGCCGCGCCAATCTCCATCAGGAAGTGGCTTCGCCGCAAACTAAAGGCTGTGGCATCGGGAGCGATGTGGGTTCCCGGACCGTGGAAATGGTGGATGGCCACGAAAGAAAGGGGGGACGTGCGTGCGTCCCCGGCTTCGACTACGGCAGAGATGATCTGCGGTGTGAGATCAGCCAGCCAGCGCGTCTGTAGTGCGTAATGAAGGCCGCTTTGAGCTTTCGCGTTATACATGACGAGGAGGTCGGCATAGCTCATTGGAGTAATTTGGCTGACCGCGGGCGAGCCTAGATTTTCAAGGCGAGAGATAATCTTCTCGCCTTGACGTAACTCGCCACTCCATACGGGGCCGAGAAGCGCCATTGGGGAGCCATCCTGTCCGCTAAACACTCCGGCCAGCATCGAGAGTTCATCGGGAGCCGAAGCCATGATATCTGCGTAACCGCGCAGCACGGAATGAGCGTCGCGCCAGGGAAACAGAATGACACCGGCCAACAACTCACTTGCGGAATGAAGGCGAATACGCATCGAAGTGACAACGCCGAAATTTCCGCCTCCTCCTCGAATGGCCCAGAACAGGTCCTGGTTTTGCGATTCGTCGGCCCATAGGAGTTGTCCGTCGGCGAGGACGATTTCTGCGCCCAGCAAGTTATCCAAACCAAGCCCGAATCTGGTAGTGAGCGGACCGTAGCCGCCGCCGAGCAAGAAACCGGCCATACCGACAGCTCCGACGTTTCCCGTTACCGCTGTGAGGCCATAGGGAGCTGAGGCGGCAGTCAAGTCCGTTCCGGTGGCTCCGCCCTCGACCGTAGCGACCATGGCGACTGCGTCCACCTCGACATTTCGCATACCAGTAAGGTCGATCACCAGGCCGTTATGCCGCAAGGCGCGTCCGGCCCAGTCGTGTCCACCGCCGCGTACCGATAAGGGAAGGTTATGCGCGCGAGCAACCCGAACGGCTGCCTTCACGTCCCCCACGGTTTCGCACATCGCCAGAACTGCCGGCCGATGGTCGACCGCTCCGTTCCAAATCTGGCGGACGCGAGGATAGTCCTCGTCTCCGGCCGATACGACCTTACCCTGCATGACCGCGCGCAGGTCTTCCGCCGCCGCGACGCCGGCCTGGATACTCATATTTGCAGTAGTCATCTTGTACTCCTTGATTTTTGATCCGGGTGATCGAGAGGGCTGGCAAGGCGTTGACACCGGGCGCCCACCTTAAGGGTTCGGGTCGCCTCGGTGCTGCTCGCCCTTGCTCCCTTGTGCACGAGTCTTAAACAAATTCCACGGTGTTTTATTCCCCACGGTTTGGCAAAACTCTGTGTCTCGCAGGATCGGCAGACCGGCTACCCGAGCAGAATGCCAATGGCTGCATTGTCCGCTTGCGAGCCCATCCAATAGTGGTATTTGCCTGCTGCCGTGAAGAGCTTCTGCACCTCCTCGGGAGACGGCGGTTGCGGCGGTTGACCGTAGGACGGCTTGGCAATCTCGCGGAAAAATCCGTAAAGCTCATCCTGCGTGACCAGGACGGTGGTGGCCGGCGTCGACGAATGGTTGCGAAGTGCGTGCCTCACGTCGCCGGGGATTGCAATGACGTCGCCAAGAGTGTACGTCGACCAACCTTGCTGCGGGCCGCTCGCCATGTAGACTTCCAGACCGCCTTCGAGCACATAAAATATCTCGGGCTCGGGGTGACTATGAAGGGGAACAATCACACTCGGAGCAATGGTGCCGCGATAAAGGCTGATCCGGCCGCAGGTCTGCTGTGGTATGACAAGGAACTGCAACGAGACGCCGAACACATCAAAGACCTGTTCAGGGGTTTTTTCCGGCCGGGTCTTGGTAGCGATGATGCTCATTTTTGTTTCTCCTCCGCGGCCGAACATTCGACCGTAAGTCGATGACACTCCCGCGGCAGAACGGATGCGTGTCTAATTCTTGTCATCTGTGTCTAAAAGCGCAGAATTTTGATGGGACCGATTCCAAATGGAGTCGCATCTAATTCCCGTGGCCGAACAGTTCAAAATTTGCCAGGTGGACGCTGTGGTCGGCCCAGAGGCCGTCCCCCACGGGTTGTCAAAGCAGTCGATCATCAAGGTCTTGAGAGCAGGCAGCTTTGAACACGGCCTGCACTCGAGCGAGCTGGTCAGATATAGTTATGCGCCGGGAGAGATGATCCTGGCCCGCAGAGACACCGAAGAGTGGATACGCTGGACCAGCCCGATGAAGATGCTGATGCTGGAGCTCTCAGATCATGACTTGCGCGCGGTTGCCGAGGACGCCGGCATGGGCAAGATTGAGATCGAAGGCACGTCGCACCTGGAAGACAACCGCGTTGCTGCCCTGGTCTCGGCGGCCGAGGCAGAGCAAGCTGCGGGCTTTCTGTCCGGCCCGCTTTATATGAATGCAATCGGTCAGGCACTTGCCGCGGCGGTCGCCCAGATACGCGGTGCTCTGCGCAGGCCCCTCCGCACTTATCGCGGCGGCCTGGCACCTGCCCAGCTACGAAGAGTCATCGAATACATTCAGGAACAGATCGATCAGGATATCAACGCCAGGCAGCTAGCGGAGACAGCCGGGCTCAGTTCCGCTTATTTCTCGCAGATGTTTCGGCGATCTACTGGATATGCTCCCCACCAGTACGTTCTTCAAGCACGCATCGAAAAAGCAAAGCAGATGCTGCGCTCAACGGAAACGCGAGTTATCGACATAGCACTATCCTGCGGTTTTGAGACCCCACAGCACTTTGCCAGGGTCTTTAAGAAGTTCTGCAATGGCACGCCGACCAGGTATCGGCGGGAGCTCAGATAGAAATTTCCGGAGTCTTTGTAAGGTCTTCCACTGGAACTAACTCGACGGCCATCGAGTTAGCCCGCAGCTTATCCTCTGGCGCGCTCAAAATATTCAAAACAACTCCTAGACCTGGCGTTTTTTGCACAGCAGGAAGGCCTCCCGGAGTCTGCGTGAGACCCTAACCCGGCCTCGAGTTACTCATGAATCGGGAATAAGGCCCCCGGACGCCGTGTTGTACCTTGCATGACAGTCATCTCGGTGGGCGTCAAGGGATGACCGGTCCTTGAGCTCAATTTGAGGAACGGTCGAGTAAAGAGGGGGATCAACTATGAAAATCGGCTTTCTGAGTTTACCGTTGTCTGGGCACCTGAATCCCATGACTACGCTCGCACGCAAGCTGCAATCGCGCGGAAACGATGTGGTATTCATTTCTGTTCCGGACGGGGAACCGGCGGTGCGTGCAGCCAAGCTAAAGTTCGTGCCTTTTTGCGAACAAGAGTATCCAGTGGGTTCCATTGCTCAAGAATGGTCGTCCGTTGCCAAGCTGCACGGGGAAGAGGTATTGCGGCACTCAACGCGTGAATTGACGCCTGGCCTTTGTAAGGCTGCTTTTGAGCACCTGCCGGCGAAAGTAGCGGAGACTGGTGTCGAGGCGCTGGTATTCGACTCGACATACTTCTTCCTGGGCTTGGTTGCGATGCACCTGGACATACCATACGTGAACATCTGGAACGTGCTCCATATCGACTTCTCCGGAACCACACCAGCCTGCATTTTCGGTTGGCCGTACGAGACGACTCCGGAAGCTCTGGCGAGGAATGCTGAGGGACTCAAAATAGCTGCCGAGATCCTTGCACCTATGGCGGAAGTGGCAAAGCCTTACGCGGAGAAAGCCGGACTACAGATCGATTGGAACGATCCCGCCGCGACTACATCGAAGCTAGCTGTAATCACGCAGACGCCCAGGGAGTTTGATTTTCCAAACATCCCCTGGCCTGCGGAGTTTCACTACGCGGGTCCTTTTCACGACGACGAGGGAAGGAAGAAGGTACCCTTCCCGTGGGACAAGTTGACGGGCGAGCCTCTTGTCTTCGCATCCCTTGGAACACTGGTGAATGGCCTGGAGTACGTGTATCGGACTATCCTCGACGCGGTTAGGGCGGTTCCCGGGATCCAGGTTGTGCTCGCCGTGGGTCATAATATCGATCTCGACGATCTCGGGCCAATTCCATCGAACGTGCTGGTCGTAACATCTGCGCCGCAAATTGAATTGCTGAAGCGGGCAGCGCTTTGTATCACGCACGCGGGGCTAAATACTACGCTCGAGGCATTAGCGCAGGGCGTGCCCATGGTTGCGATCCCCATCGGATATGATCAACCGGGTGCAGCTGCCAGGATCGCCTACCACGGGGTAGGCGAATTCGTGGAACTGCGCGACCTGACAGTCGGGCGCCTTGCAGGACTGATTCAACGAGTACGAACGAATCGGAGCTACCATGACAAAGCCCGCTACCTGCAGAAAGTAATCGCACAGACTCATGGGCTCGATTTGGCTGCGGACTTGATAGAAAAGGCGTTCGGCATAAGTCAGACGGTGGATGCAGGGGTGCTGAACTGTCGCACGCCTGAGATGTACTTTATCCAAGCCCACGAGACTCCAAGGGGCCACTTGCTATGCAAGTGACCCCTTGAACCTTGGAAGGCAGATTTTTATCCAGCTGCAGCCACTGGTCGTGCAGCAGCGATTGCGCCGAGGTATCGGTAGAAACCCATCAGCTTCCGCATGATAAGGACATTATCATGCGCGAACTCATGGCGATGTAGTCTTTTGCATCTTGTAGTCGTGTGGTGGTATCTCTCTTGCATGTACGCCGTTCATTGGGGTACGTTTCATCCCTCGGTTTCCGGGTTTCCGTGTCCCTCAACCTTACTGTTTTGCTGCCGCCATACTCGCCATGCGCTCCTCGGCCTGGCGGGTAAGGTGGGGCACAATGCCGAGCTGCCGCTCGATGAGCATCAGCTGACCGCGATGGTGCATCTCGTGCTCCTTGGCCCCGAGCAGTTGTTCAAAGCGCGACTTCGTACCTGAGCCATCGGCTACGGGGATCATTTCTGCGAGAAACTCGGGCGTCAGCGTTTCTAACCACCCAGCAAACTTGTCGCCCTCATCGCGTAGCAGATCGAGAATCTCCGCTTTCGTTCGGGACTTTACTTCCTCTGCCTTCACCTCACTGCCCAGCCGAACGAAATCAAAGCCGACCAGCGTTTTCACCCGCTGCTTGCCATGGACCTCATACCACATCCGTGGAGAAACTGCGATGTGCGTCAACAGAGCGCCGATCGCGCGGCAGTCAGGCGCGGGCACGAAGCCGTACTTCGATTCAGGAATATCCTGTGCAATCTGAAGTGTGTTATTGCGTACCACGCGAAATTGCCTGGCAAAATCTTTACCGTCGTAAATGGTCAGCGTCATGGTTCGCTCCTCATGCTGGAGAATTCTACTCGATGGAAGAGCATTTATCTGTTAACTCGCCCTTCCGCTTCTGAGTTTGCCCCGGCTCGATTGCCCCCTCGGGCACGCCAGTTGCCCCGGCTTCGAGATCCCGAATCAGCACGAATTTGCGTGACGGACGGAACGCTTACCGGGTCGAGGCAGCAAAACTCCTGATGCAGCTGTAACGGTTAGGTTCCGTCTGGCGCCTCCATTCCGCGGACAACTCGATCCCAGCGCCATCTCCGCACAAGTGCGCGAGCAGGTTCAGTCCATCGATCCAGAACTCCCGGTCTTCCATGCGGAGACGCTGGATGACGTACTCTCCACCTCGCTTTCCGTCAGGCGATTCTCGATGGAAATGGTGGCGTTTTTTGCGGCCACTGCCTTGCTGTTGGCCGGGCTTGGAATCTACAGGACTATTTCCTATGTTGTGAATGAACAAAGACTTTGAGATCGCCATTCGCCTCGCGCTGGGGGCTCAAAGAGGCAATATCCTCAACATGGTCCTGCGCCGGGGACTCGGTGTGGCCGCCGCTGGCGCCGGGCTGGGTGTGGCCGGTGCGCTCATCGTCTCTCACCTCATGGCCGGACTGCTCTACGGCGTGTCGCCTACCGATCTGTCCACCTTCGCCGGCGTCACCCTTGTACTTACCACTGTCGCGCTCGCCGCCAGGTATATCCCGGCGCTGCGGGCCATGCGCCTCGATCCAAACACTACACTTCACTCCGAATGACTTCCGCCTTGAGCGAGCGAAGGGCGCGCGTTGGCTTGGCATTGCGGGGAGTGGCAGTTTCTGCAGGAGTTGTAGGCTAAACAGCTCCAGGTTTGTCTGATTGGCAGTGACAGAGGTTTCGAGTAGCGCTCACCTTTTATCTCTCTTTATCTCTTCTAAAATTCGATAAAATTTGGCTTTTTTTTGACTTCAGCGGCGCCGGGCAAAGGGGTTCTTTTTTACGGAAAAGGGCTGCCTGGGTGAGCTGATGGCGTCCAGAAGAGCATCGAAGCCGCTGACTGTCGCGGCGGGAACCCGGTTCAACGCTTGCGGGATGAGGGGGTCGGCAAGGCTGGGCTGGTTGCGGTCCAGGTCCCGGTCATAGTTCCGGTCAAAGTTCCGGTGAGGGGGCGGAGGGGGCGCGGCGGTAGCCGGATTGGGAGCAGGCTCCAGGTCGGGGACCTGGGGCGCGGCGGGTTGGGATTCCGCGGCGGCAACGGCATCGCCTGGCTCTTCACCGGCTTGGTTCTGCTGTTTGCGGAGCCACCCGGAGCTGTAGATGTCTGCTTTGACGGGCGGGGCCGCGGGTTGCGTCCCGGATGGGGAAAGGCGGCGGTCCGGAATCAGTCCCTCGATCGCTACGATCATCGAAAGAGCCTTGATCTGGCCGGCGATGATTCCTCGGGTGGCTTCGTGGCTAAGGTTGGCCAGTTCCCAGAGCCGGGCCAGGATCTGGTCGCGACCGAGGTTCAGCTTGCGCAGCCCTTCGGCTTCCTGGTCCACCAGCCTTTCCTTAACGGCGGCGCGGTGCTCAATCATGTAGGCGCGGACGCGGGGCTTGGATTTGGTGTAGGAGGCGGTTTCGGGATTGAGGCCGACAGCTTCCGCGGCGCGGCGGTCATTCATGGTTCCGGAAAGGATCAGGTGAGCAAAGGCCATTTCCTGATCGGTGATGGGATCGCTGACAGTATTTTTGGGCATAGGTAGTCTCGTTCCTCGGTTGGTTGGAGATTGTGGGGTCTTGGCTTCCCCCTAGTGACAACAGGGGGTTGCGAGGGGCGGTAGGCCAGTCATGGAGTCAAGGCTGTTGTTGGTGATTTTGTGACAGGGATCGGGTGTGGTACCGGACAGCGGTGACGCTATCCTTCGCTCGCGCTAAAGGCCGAAACTACCGGCAACTGCCGGCCAGGGTGCGGTCGCGTGAGAAGCCGTCGCCTGCCGATATCGTCTACTCTAAGAGATAGAGCCTTTCCATGTTTGCATGTAAGTGGCGAGATGCGTTTTTTCGGCACGGGAGTACAAGCCCAAAAGTCACTTGGGTTCGATTATGTGCGTTGGCAGCGGGATAGAAATGGGCGGTCGATACGATATGTGAGGACACGAAGTTGCCCTTTGTCTCGTTAGGCCTTTTGAAAAGGTAACGTCCAGCTGTTCCTCCTTTGTCTTAAACCTCGCAGTTGCGCTGTTTCGATTAGGGTACGTTTCGCCTGCTCCAGCCGGTTATGGACGGCCAACCCCTAAACACCAAAATGCAGCGCATAGCGGTGCTATTATTGGTGTAAAGGGGCCAAGCTATGAGAGCATCCGTAACGCTCGATGACGATCTGCTGAAGAGGGCGCACGAATACACCGGGTTGACGGAGAGGGCGGAACTGCTTCGTGAAGCCCTGAAGTCAATCATTGCGAGGGAAGCCGGACGCAGGCTTCTGGCGCTGGCCGGGACTGCTCCGAATATCAAAGATGTGCGTAGGCGACGAGTGGATGAACCATGATCCTCGTCGACACTTCCATCTGGGTTGAAATGTTTCGGAGGGGAAGATTCAAAGCAGAGCTGGCAACTTTGATCGGAAATGACCAGCTCTGCACCCATCCGTTCGTAGTCGCGGAACTAGCGTGCGGGGATCTCCCAGACCGGCAGCAAACACTCCTCGAGCTCGACAAACTCACCGCACTACCAACCATACGCACGGCGGACGCGCGATACATGCTCGAAACTCGCGGCTTGTTTTCCAAAGGCATCGGCTTCATCGATGCTCAACTCATTGCCTCGTGCATCACCTCGCATGGCACGCAAATCTGGACCCTCGACGGGCCTCTGCGCAGAGTCGCGGAATCCCTCGGCCTTCGCGCAACTCCGTAACATTCTCGACCCGTGCGCGGGGTGCTTTAGGGTTGCTTGCGTCTGGTCCTGCTTTTCCCTTGACCTTTAGGGGGCGCAACTGCTTAAAGACCGGTGAACGTCCCGGCTGTCCACGCCTCTCGTCCACGCCTTTCTCCTCATGCCATTCCCGAAGGTCCACCCCTTGGGAAAGTGCCGTGTTCCTGGTCTTGGCGGTTTTGCCTGTTTCGGGCTTTCGCCGCCGCCTGGTCAGCGATGCGATCTATTCTATTTTGCTCTGGAGTCTCCACGGTGTTGGACTGGTCCTGCTGCGGTGGGTTTGTCGTTTCAGGTTCGTTTGCCATGGGTATAGTCTCCTGTTCACTGCATATCCCAAAGCATACGCCAAATAGTCGCGTTTCGCGGTGATTTGCATCACAGGCTTGCCCACTGGCGAGCGCTGATCGAGAATGAACAGGAGTAACGTAATGTGGACAGGACATAACCCAGCGTGGCAACGCGCGGCGCTTTATAAAAATTTCTGTAAAGTGCCAGTTCCATCTGACCATGAAACTTTGAACACGAAACTCTTGCCAGATTTCAGATGAAGAAGAAGACGGGGATAGGTAAATCATGTCCCCTTATCTCCCCTCATCTCGTACCCCTTATCTCCTACAGGAACGGGAAGCTGCACCACCAACGGACGCCATGTGTACGCTGGAGTATTGTAGCTGTCGTTGTTTCTTTATGATACGTCCCGTCCGTCCCTTCTTTGTTTCGTCCCTTCTTTGTTTCTTATGTAGTGCACCCCGAAAGTGAGACACGGCGATAGAGGGAAATTGGGGACATTCAGCGGTCATAATGGAGATGACCGATGAGCAAGAAGAGGAAGAGCTACAGCGCGGATTTTAAGCAGGACGCGGTGAGTCGCATGGCGCAGGCCAAGACCATCAGCGGGCTGGCCCGAGAGTTAGGTGTGCGGCGGAAGTTTCTCTATCTGTGGCGAGACCAGCTACAGACCGGAGGCAGGGCGGCGCTGGAGCGGCGGCGGGGCCGACCGCCAGGGAGCCCGTCGAAAGCTGTTTGTCCACCCACGCCCAATGCAGCCGAATTGCGGATCGCTGAACTGGAGCGGCTACTGGGTCGCAAGCAGCTGGAGCTGGATTTTTTCAAACGAACCTTCGAGCAAGTCGGGGGAGCAGGGGCGAATCGTACCAGCGATGGCGGCAAGGGATCTATCGCTCGATCGAAGCCTCGCTCTCGCTCGAAGGGGTAAGACTGACCGTGGAACAGCAATGCCAGTTAGCCGAGGTGAGTCGAGCGGGCTTCTACCGCTACCTGCAGCAAGTTTCGCCGAAGCAGGCGGACTTATTGTTGCGCGCCCGTTTGCAGGAATTAGCGGTAGCGCATCATCGTCTCCGCGGCTACCGGGTGTTGACTGCATTGCTGCGGCGTGAAGGGCATGTAGTCAACCACAAGCGGGTTCTGCGCTTGATGCGAGAAGATAACCTGCTGAGCTTGCGGCGGATGAAGTATGTCTTTACGACCGATTCGCGGCACACTTTGCCGGTTTACCCGAACCTGGCGCGGCATATGACGTTGACGAGGCTCAACCAGGTGTGGGTGGCCGACATTACATTCATTCGACTACGCAACGAGTTCGTTTATCTGGCGGTGGTGTTGGATGCTTACTCACGGCGCGTTATCGGCTGGGAACTGGGAAGAACCTTGGAGGCTGAACTGGCGATTCGAGCTTTGCAGATGGCGCTGCGCGAGCGGAACTGGAAAGCCGAGCAACTGATTCATCACTCCGATCGAGGTGTGCAGTACGCATCCAGCGATTACACCCAGATACTGGAGCAAGCGGAGATTCAGATCAGTATGAGCCGGCGCGGCAATCCCTACGACAACGCACGCGCAGAGCGCTTTATGCGGACGCTCAAAGAGGAGGAGGTGCACGGAACGGACTATCTGGACCTGGAAGACGCACGCAGTCGAATCGGTGAGTTTTTGGAGCAGGTATATAACCGGCAGAGGCTGCATTCAGCGTTACGCTATCTAACACCGGAAGAATTCGAGCAAGCCAGTGAAGCTATGGAGAGTGCCGGCGCTGCTGGAAACGGTGGAAAACCAAACACCGGTTTACCACCGTTCCCACAGGCCTTGGAAATCCCTTCGGGATTCCCACACTCCCCACAGCCCGGCGGCTGCTTATGATTAACATGACAAACACAGAACGCTGAAGTGTCCCCAATTAACCGAACTCGGCGTGTCTCAACTCAGGGGTGCAGTCCATTATGTCCCTTCTTTGTTTCTTTACGTCCCTTTCTTTGTTTCTTACAGATTAGAGTTCGACGAAGCCGCTGTATTTTGTTGCGATGACCGGGGAGGGACGGTAGCTGGGAACCGCAGACTTCGAAGAGGCTAAGTGATTGGGTGGCGGGACACCAAACGCTGCTGTGGACTGGATCATTGGCGTTCTCGCTTCAGCAACAGCTCGATCCCGCCAACAAAGCTGCGGCCAGGCATGGGAACGCCGACAATCTCCTGATAGCCGGTATTGCTGAGGTTGGTCATTTGCAGGAAGGGATGGATCCGGCCTTTTTCCCGTGCGATGGCCAGGTCCCAAACCGGATAGGGGTCTTTCTGAAAACGCTCAGTGACGCCGACACGTGTCCGCAGCAACAATTCATTTCTCCACCTTCCGGTCCACTCAAAGCTGGCATTGTTCACCGGATAGTTGAAGACGTATTCGGATTCGAGCCCATGCAGCGCAGACTGTGCGCCGAAGAGCAAGGTCCAGCCGAGTTTCAATTGCTGGCCAGGCGACGGCTGCCATGCCAGCGAACTCTCCACCCCTGTGAAGTGAAGCCCGGCCAGGTTGCTGGCTTGCCAGGGGTCGCTGGACGACTCACGCACATAGTCGATCGCATTGTTCTGGTGCGAGTAGAAGACGGCGACCGATGCTACTGTGGTCGCATTGGGATACCAGTCCGCGCCGCCCTCATAGTTCCAGGCCGATTCCGGCTTCAGATTTGGATTGCCCAGCGTTGTAGGGTCGCTGTAATAAAGATCGGTATAAGTCGGCAGGCGGAAGCCATAGCCAAGCGAAGCACGCAGTTTTACAGATGGATGCACCCAAAGGCTCGCCGCCAGCATAGGACTCAGGACAGAGCGCCCGCCACTCAGTATTTCTTCCCGCAGTCCAAGGGAGACCGTTCCGCGCTGGGCAGTGCGCAGATCGAAATCGACATACCCAGCTCCGCGATTGCGGCCATGCTGGCCCAGGCTGTTGCTCTGGATCTGATCCGTATCCTCTTCCAGGCCGTAGTAAAGCTTCGCGTCTTTGAAGAGCGCCTGTCCGCGTCGAATCGCTCCTTCCCAGCTCTCGTCGATATGCTGGTTTTTGTATACAGAAGGATCGTCGCGCAGCAACACGAAGATGTCTGAATGGCGGCGATAGGCGACCGCTGCTTCAGTGTTGGCGTTGAACTGCTGGCTCAACGAGGTGAACCAGCCCTTGGTGCGTTCCCACGAATTGTAATTGCCGTAGAACCGGCTGGCGCCAAAGGGGCGGTCGCTCCCGGCGAGCAAGATATCGGTTTGACCGAGGGAGCTGTCGAGGCGCATCTCCGAACTGCCGTCTTCCGTTCGATAATCTCGATCTGGAATGAACCCGGTCGAGAAATCCCGGCTGCCGGCAACCACCTCGCTCCATTTCCGGCCCAGGATCGATCCAACAAATGCCTGCTGATTCTCACTAAAACTGCCCACGCCGGTGCGCAGTCGAAGAGCGGTCACTTCCGGCTTGGCGGTAATCAGATCCACCACACCAGCCAGGGCGTCCGATCCGTAGAGCGTCGACCCGGCGCCGTGGAGCACCTCGATGGTGCCGAGTGCTTCGAGCGGCACAGGCGCATCCAGGTTAAAGTGCGAGGTCTCCGCATCATTGATGCGCAACCCATTGAGCAGCACAAGCGTCTGTTCAAAAGAACCGCCTCGGATGGAAATGTCCGCCTGCACGCCGGCCGCACCTCGTTGCTGAATATCGACCGAGGTGTCTGTCCGCAGATAGTCCTCCACATCCTGGAATGCCAACGGTTGTTGCTGCGTATCGAGCACAACCACCGAGCGTGCCGACTCGCCTTGGATCACAGGCTCGGAGTTCCCAAGCACCACCACGGTTGTGGCCATTTTTGGCGGTTGGGGCGATGTCTGCTGGGCTGTTGCCCAGCAGCAAAAGAGAAACCCTGACAACGCATAGCACAGTCGCAACGTAAACCACTCCATCTGTTCGCAAGTGCGGTGGCGCAAGCGACGCCATCAGGTTAGCAAAGCGATCGAAATCGAGAGATTTTCGTGGAAAATGTGTGGGAATTGAACAGAACGGAAATTTCTCTGCCTCGTTCCAGGGAATAAATGCGCAGCATACGTCTTTATCTCCCAGAACATGTCGGATTGATACGAAGGGGCGGCACATACACCTCCATGGCGTCACAGGGACGTTTCACTTCTTCGCAGGTTGCCGAATACAGTCTGCCTCCCGGTGGAGAACACCGTTTGCCTCTCCGCAGGGATCGAGGTGAAGGCGCACCGAAAGCATCTTTTCCAGCACGTCGGCTGGAGGTTGAACATGAAGAACGTCGGCCTTCATGGACCAGGGTCCGAATCCCTTGGTTTCAAGCCTCTCTTGAACAGCGATCGTTACATCCTGATGCCAGGGCACTTTCCAATTTGCGTCTGGAACCTTATCGAAAAGAATCCCGCGCACCGGATAGAATTCAGGCCCAAGTACTGGTCCAACCAGATGACGGATGGCTGGCGAGCATGCAAACTCCCGTACCTCAGGGGACACCTCGAGCAGATTGCGAACCGCGAAGACACCAACCCGCTTCCGCACGCAGCCCCTCTCTTTGACGCTTTTTATGGCAGCCAGGAATTCTTCGACCTGGGACGCGGAAACGACAGCCTCACACGTGGCGAAGCCGTTCTTCTCCACCTCATCGCGAATCAGTGAAGCAGTGGGCACGCAGTAATTTTAGCTGGTCGACTATTCATTCGAGGGCTGCCATAAGAGGTCCAGCAAGTTAAACCTTAGCCGCTGCTACTGCCCAGCGAGTTCACGCAAAACTGACGTTTCTCTAATTTGCTGAAGTGAATGAAATCCCTCCGACCTCCGATTTCTTCATTCTACGGAGCCCGCAGTGGCGACAACGCATGCCGAGAGGGTTGTTGACGAACGTTGAGCGAAAGAACTGCTCTCCACAACGGGGACATGTCCATCCCCCCATCACCCAGTTGAACGTGAACCACTGAGCGGCAGTAGTCAGCAGAAGAAGGCCTGCCAAAAGGGCTACAGCATTCGTGAGCAGCCGATGTTGCTCTCGAAATGAATCTTGTGCAACGGTGAAAAAATAAATGGGGCTGGATGCCGCTGCAGCGGACACGCTGAGCTGTACCAAGCGCCGTCTTCGTTGGGCATAGTACCAGCGCCACTGGTCGCGGTAATATTCATCGTCTCGTGGCGGACCGTTGTGATTGTCACGCAGAGGCATCGATAGAATTATGCTGAACCAAAACGATAGCAGGCTATAGCACTTCCTTCTAGACGGGGATTTCGGTTAATTGCCTGCCCGGCCTCTACAGCCCGGGGGGTCGGTGGGCGCCACGGCGGTTAACCGGAAACCAGACAATTCAGGCGCATGCCTCGCAGGCGATTACTATTCGGGTATGAGGCACTTCATTTACCCCTTTGGTCGCAGTCTCAGCCTCCTAGCGGCCATCGTGAGCGGGATCCTGCATTTAGGCACGTTCGTCCGGATTGTAGAGCCTATTTGGATAGTGATTCCGGCTTGTTGTTGGGTCGGTGCCTGTATTTGCGATCGTGCCGTCGAGAGACAAATCGTCCGCGGAGTCCCCTCCAGGACAACAGTCAATACCAGTCTTTTGCTGCTCGCTTACGCCACCGGGACGTTCCTTTACTTTCACAAGGCAACGAACGGTGCAACTGGGGTGACCTTCGATAACGGGCAGTATTTCTCCCTTTACAAATCACAAGTGGTTGGGACTATCAGTCGGTACGACTACCTCAAATTTCCGACCCTAGAAACTCGGGTTCTGAGTGCGTGGTGTGGGATGCTATCGAGTTTTGCGTTACAACGATTTCCGGCGGATGGAAGAACGAAGTAGCTGGGGGCTGTCCTAATGCTTTTTCTGCGCCCACTCGCCAGGTTGCCTGCAAAACGGGTTTTTGAGGCCACCGCCGAGTTACCTAAAAGGCGACCGTGAGGATTTCTCTCCGAGAACGGGTGTGAGATTATTTCCGGATTCCCGACTACACGCCCCAAACTTGAAAGAGGGACGTCGTTGCTCCTCATTGAGTGAGTTGGCCTGAAGTCATCCTTTGACAATCAACCTCAATTTCGCTCTTGACAGCCGATGGTCGGGTATCTACCATCGCCCCAAACGGAGGTCGAATGTCTTCCATGGAAAAACAGACACGACGCATGGCCGTTCTCCAGGGCACGCTTGACATGCTGATCTTGCGGACGCTGCTCTATGGTCCAGCTCATGGCCACCAGATCGGCAAGTACATTCAGCGGACTACGAACGATTTCCTTCAAATGCAGCATGGGTCGTTGTACCCAGCTCTCCATCGGCTCGAACGTAGGAACTGGGTTATCTCTAAATGGGAAATGGCCCCGGACCGAAACCGGGAATTCAAGTATTACCGATTGACGGAAAAAGGCAGAAAACAGCTTGTGATCGAAGAATCGCAATGGAAGCAAATGGCTGAAGCTGTGGCGCGAGTGATGTGGCCCGCCGCCGAGGAGAGTTGAAATGAAATGGTGGCAGATAAAGAAGAAGAAGGACGCCGATCTCGAGCGGGAGCTGCGCTCTGATCTGGAACTCGAAGAAGAAGAGCAACGGGAAAGAGGGATCCCTGCAGAAGACGCCCGCTATGCTGCCATGCGCGCTTTTGGCAATCCCACTCTGATTCGCGAGCAGACTCGCGCTACCTGGTCCTGGAACTGGCTCGAATCCCTCGCACGCGATTTGTACTACGGATTTCGCGGAATGCGTCGCAATGCGGGTTCCACTGTATTTGCGATTCTCATTGTCGGCCTCGGTATCGGCGGCGCTTCGACAGTATTCAGCGTGGTCAATGCGCTGCTGTTACGTCCGCTGCCCTTCCGCGATCCGGGACAGTTGGTATGGATTTCCAATCGGGAAAACTATAGCACCCAAGCCGAACACTATTCAGACCTCCGGGACCAGAACCAGTCATTCTCCGATCTGGCGGGCTGGTCCGGGTTCTACCGCGCGGGCGACAAGGAATTGACAGGGACCGGCGAGCCGGAGCGTCTTACCAGCGTTCCGGTGACCGAGAACTTGTTCGCATTGCTGGGAGTGGAACCCGCAATCGGAAGATCCTTTACGAGGGAGGAGTGCCAGGGGCAGTATTCCGCTCCGCCCGCCATGCTGTTGAGCTACAGCTTTTGGCGCAGGCGGTTTGCTTCGGACCCAAACGTGGTGGGCCGGAAGCTGACGTTGAACAATCAACCGGTGACCGTAGTCGGCGTCCTGCCCGCGTCGTTCGACTTCGCGAGCATCTTTGCTCCGGGCACTCCCATCGACATCTTTATTCCCTGGCCGCTAACCGACAATACGAAGCCCGCCGGAAACACTATGGCGATCGTCGGAAGGCTAAAGCCCGGCGCTACTATCGAGGGTGCTCAGGCTGAGTTCACCGCCTTGGCGAAACGACTCGAGAGCCAGCATCCGGAGCGGAATCCGATCCGCCCGAGGCTGGTTCCGCTGGAACAGCACGTGAGCGGGCAAGTCCGTCCAGCTCTCGTGGTGCTGATGTGCGCAGTGGGTGCGGTGATGATGATAGTCTGCGCTAATCTTTCGCATCTGCAAATGGCGCGCATGGGAACGCGACAAAAGGAAATGGCGATACGAGCGGCGTTAGGAGCTGGACGCTTTCGGCTGCTGGGACAGGTGCTCACCGAGAGCGTAACCCTCTCGTGTTGTGGCGCCGCGCTGGGCCTCCTTCTCGCCGTGGCGGGCACGCGCGTGGTCGCGCATCTGAATGCATTCAACCTTCCTCTTCTGGAAAGTGTTCGCGTTGATGGGACCACGCTGGCCTTCACCTTGCTGGCGACGCTCGCTACGGGCGTACTCTTTGGCCTGGCGCCCGCGCTGCAGGTCGCAACGTGCAAGCTCCGTGAAGGGCTGCAAGACGCGGGACGCGGTTGGAGTGGCAGTAGCGGGCATGGCTGGTTCCGCAACGGACTGGCGATCTCCGAGTTCGCCCTCGCCTGCCTGTTGCTCGTCGGCGCGGCACTGCTCATTCAGAGTTTTCTTCGCGTCCTGGACGTAGACCTCGGATTTGAACCTGAGCGCGCAGCCGCGTTGAGGATCGACCCGAGTTTTCGGATCTCGAGTCTGGCGCAACAGAATTCGTTTATCGACGATGTGCTGCATCGCGCCCGGCCAGTCCCCGGCATCGCAGCAGCCGGGATCACCGATGTGCTGCCGCTCGGCGGGGACCGGTCCTGGCAAGTCTCGGGCAAAGGACAGACTTACGAAAAGGGCCAGCTCCCGGAGGCATTTATTCGCGTCGTGAGCGATGGATACTTCGAGGCCCTGGGAATCCGGTTGAAGTCGGGGAGAGACTTCACGGAGAGCGATCGAGCGTCGAGCGAGCCTGTGGTGGTGGTGAATGAGACTTTGGCTCGCACTCTGTGGCCCGGGCAGGACGCGGTCGGACAGATGATGACGCAGGACGGGGGACGGCGAGTTGTCGGTGTGGTTGGCGATGTCCATCACGGAGGACCGGAGAGATCGGGCGGATCAGAAATGTATCTGCCGATGCGTCAAACAGGGGACTTTGCAGCCATGGAACTTGTGGTGCGAACCGTACTTCCGCCAGATACTCTGACGGCGGGCATCCGAACGGCGCTGCGGCCGATCGATCCGAATCTCCCAGTCAAGGAGTTTCAAACGCTCCAGGAGCTGGTTGACAAAGTGATGTCGCCACGGCGATTTCTGGTAATACTGCTGGCGGGATTTGCGGGGTTCGCGCTGTTGCTTGCATCGCTCGGAATTTACGCGCTGATTTCCTATTCGGTCAATCAGCGCACCAAGGAGATTGGTCTACGTATGGCGTTGGGAGCGAGCTCCGGGCTGGTGCAGCGAGGCGTACTCACAAAGACGCTGCGACTCGCTCTCGCCGGGGTGGCACTGGGGACGCTCGGCTCTTTGGCGTTAAATAAGTGGATCGAGTCCCTACTATTTGGTACAACAACGACGGACCCGGCGGTCTTTTCAGGTGTAGTTTTTCTGCTCTGCGCTGTCGCGTTGGTTGCTGCGTACGTTCCAGCGCGACGAGCCTCACGCATCGACCCGATGCAGGCATTGCGAACTGAATAAGGCTGACGTTCCGAGAATTTGGAAAGGCCTCAATTGACGCGTAATCGCCGAGTCACTCGCCGACGACCACGGCTGATCGATAGGTCTGTGGGTAACTCGGCCTGTTGGCAACAATTGAGGTCATCCGGTACTACGAGGGAGACATCAGCGAACACTAGCCGACTTCTCAGGACTGATCGCCTTTCGATGAGCGCGTGCGCTTATGGCGATTCGGCAATGATTGAAGCGGTTACCTACCTCGGTACGCGAACCCTTAGACCTAAGCACCTCGGTGCGATCATAGCGTCTATTGCGTCACTGAGCCGAGATATCGGTCGAGCCAATCCAACACTGCCTTTACCAGTTGCGCGCGCTGCTCCGTCACATCGTGCGGAGTGTCCAGCACCACGTGACTTTTGTTCGCCATCGGCGTCCCCAGCATTTCAAACAGTGGATTCTGCGCCTTCACGAGAGGAAAGGTGTAATCGTAGCGTCCATTCACCATCAGCACCGGCCTTTTCATGCGGGGTGCGAAGTCCGCCGCGTCTCCGCCCGGTCGAGGCTGCTGCAGAAAGTAACCCCCATCGAGAAAAATCGCTGTCTTGAGCCGGTCCTGCAACAGTGTAGAGAAGATCACGCCTTCGGCGGAGCCCATACTCACTCCCAGGTAGGCCAGCCGGCTGCTGTCGATGTCTGCACGAGTGCTCAGGTAATCGATCGATCGCGCCGCATCCTTAAACCATGCTGTTGCCAGGGTGGCGCTCAACGCACCGTTGGGCAAAGGGTATTTCACCCGCCTCTCGTACATATCCAGATACACCGGATACATCACAGCACGCCCGCTTTGAACGATATAGTCGAAGAACTTCACGTCGCCCAGTTGGCTGCTGTCCTCCGGAAGAAACAGCACCCGCGCGCTAGGGAAGAACAAAATTGTCTGGTAGGGTGGCCGGACGCGCTTCGGCAAAAACAGGTATGCTGCCATGCGTTCGCCGTTGTACGCCGTGACGAACGAGACTTTCTCTTCGCGCCAGTCCGCGGTCTCTTTCACCACCCTCTCCAGCTTTGCGTTCAAAGGTGTTCTGTCGTACGCGTAGAGGAGTTCATAGGCGCGAAAAACCTCGTCGTTCACTGGCTTGAATGTGGCAAAGTTCCTCGCCACCCGGTGAAATGGATTAACCGCTTCTTGCGGCAACGCGGCGAGGTTCCGTACGCAGCGAAAGCCATTCGTATCCGAACGGTCGAAGGGAGACAAAGCCTCAGGATCGGTATACAGGTACGCCTGCGATCGCCACGCGCCTCCCAGGATGAATCGCAGGTCGTCGTCCACCACGTTGGCAACCCATTCCCGTACATTGCCTGCGGTGTCATAGGTTCCGTAAGGCCCTAGCTGCTGATATGACCCGACGGCCGCGAGCGCGTTGCTGGTAATATTGCCCGCTCGCACCGCGTATCCGGCCACGTCCTGCGGTGCGATCTGATACCACTGTCCCAAAACCGGTAGCGCCTTTCCCATGAACTTCGCGTAGGCCGACGCTTCGAACCAGCTTATGCCTGCAACCGGGAAGTCTGCCTGGCCCGTCGGATAATGTCCGGCCACCCAAGTCGAAGGTCCCGGCCTACCCGTTGCGTCGCGAAATTGCAGCATCCCCTCTTTCCACGGCAGGATATGACCGCCCTGGTGGAACTCCCCCGGCCAATACTCCTCCTTCGCGTATGCGCCGCTGTCCACGAACTTCTGATACTCGCGGTTCGTTACCTCGTAGCGATCCACATAGTAAGGAGGAAGCGTGTAATAAGGGCCGATCCATCCGAGGAACGCGTTGTAGGTCGGCAAGGACCCGCCAGCCGCAAACACCATTCCGTCTGGAGCCCTTTGCGCCGATGCCAGCGAGAAAGCCATATTGGCATCCGTCGCCCGGGCAACTTCCATCTGCCCTACTCCCGCCTTTGATACTCTCCAGCGGAAATACCCTTTCGGAATCCGCGCAGCAGCCAAAGGTGTAGTCCCCAGGCTCTGCCACTCCGCGCCGGGTGTCAGGTAATCCTGGATCTCCACCAGGGCGCCCTGCGGCTTCGACGTGATCGCCACCGTCTGCATGTTCAGACCAGCTGACTGCTGCAGCCGAGCGTCGCCCGGCAAGTCCCGCTTTGCCCTGTTCAGAACCGCAAGCGCTGCCAGAGGCTTCCGCGCATCGATCAGTCGTTCAATCTGCGGCATCGCGTCCTCACGCGCCCAATGCCGCTCCCGCGCGACACGATAGGTCCACCCGCCTGCGATTGCTGCTGCCGCCACCAACAACAACACCGCAGCCTTCATCCTGCGCAATTTCCAGATCGGTGGTTTTTTCTCGCTCGCAACAGCGCCGCTCAACCGCGCCAGCAGGTCGGACCCATCCCGCATCATGTCTGCCGCAGATTGATACCTCCGCGCCGGATCCTTCTCGAGGGCCCGGGCCACGATCTGTTCCGCCTGCACCGGCAACTCGGGCCTTGTTTCGCGGGCCGGCGGGAACGGTGATTCCGCAATTGCATGCAGGATCGCGAGGCCGGTCTCGCCCTCGAACGGCGCCCGGCCCGTGAGCGTCTCGTAATACAACACGCCCAGGCTCCACAGATCGGTGCGCGTATCCACGCTCCTGCCCAGTGCCTGCTCGGGAGACATATATAACGGAGTTCCCACCAGCTGTCCCGTCATGTTGAGGGTGGACTCCGTACCCGGAAGAGCCAGCAGCTTTGCAATACCGAAATCCAGAACCTTGGCATTCCCCTTTGGCGTGATCATTACATTGGCCGGCTTGAGGTCTCGATGGATTACACCGTGTTCGTGAGCTCCCTCCAGCGCTTCCGCCACTTGAAGCGCGATGGAGGTCGCCTCTTTCACCCCCAGCGGACCGGACCGCAGCCTCGCCGCCAGCGATTCGCCCTGCACCAGCTCCATCACGATGTAATCCAGACCGCCCTGCTCCCCCACGTCATACACGGCCGCGATTCGCGGATGATTCAGCTTCGCCAGCGCCAGCGCTTCGCGGTGAAAGTGCCGTCGCGCCTCATCGCCGGTGAGCAACCCGTCCGTCAGCATCTTGATCGCGACGTCCCGTTCCAGCTTCTCGTCGCGGACGCGATAGACCACACCCATACCACCTGAACCCAATAGCTCGAGAATCAAGTACCGGCCCAGCCTGGTTCCGGGCGCCTGAAACGGATGAGCGAGCCCGGGGGGCCCTAGCATCTGACCAGGACGATAAAGGGGCGCAGACAAGAATCCGCTCAACCGGTCATTTTCCTGGAGCAGCGCCTCGACCAGGCGCCGCACCTCCGGAGCTTCCCGGCGGGCCTCCCCCAGAAATGCTGCCCGCTGCTCCCGCGGCAATTCGAGAGCCTCACCGAACAGTTGCTCCGCAATGGTCTGTGACTTTTGCATCCCGCAGTGGCCCTTCAGCCAGTGTCCGCATCGATGTGGTGCAGCCGCTCCTCGATAGCATCAGGAGCGATCCTCGCTTTCCGGCTCCGCTGCGGCTCGCGCACCTGCAAGCACCTCGAACGTAGCTGCCTGGTGATTGCCACACCTGCGGTCTGGCAAACCGAATGGGTATCGGACGGCGCAAACCGCAGACGCAGGTTGAAGAGCTGTTACTGGGGAAGCGCGATGCGGACGATCTGCCCCATTCCAGGCCCCAGGTCGCCGGCATTCGATATATAAAGGGCCTTGTCCGGACCGAAAGTCATGCCACCCGGCAGCTTCAGGCCGGTTACCACTGTCTGGATGCTGCCATCGGCGTTGAGTCTTAGAACCTTACCGTCGCCGGGGTTCGGGAATCCATTCGGAGTGTCTGAAAGCTCCAGGGCGTAGAGCAGGCCATCCGGACCAAACTTCAGGCTGACGATGGTCGTAAAACCCGCACGGGAATTCGCGATCTTGAACTTCTTCACATCCGCCGGCCCGGTCGCGAAGCCGGGCGTTGTATCGATGAACCCGAGATCCTGGGAAAGTGTGATGACCTTTTCCCACTGTGATGTGATGGGAAACTGACCAAGATTGCCGATGTACAGATTGTTGTTATTCGCGGCGATCGACGTTGGCACAATGTGGCCTTCTGAGAACGAGACGTCGATGATCTCCGACGTTGAGCCGTCCGTGGTTGTCTCGGTGATCGTGCCGTGGTTCGGCTCCACGGCGAAGAGCCGGCCATCGTGAGCGATCATGCTGTACGGCACTCCGTCGGGTTCGAAGTCACCGGCGTCGGGATAAGCGGCTGGATGTTCCATATAGAACGTGCTCAGGTCTGTGATGTAGGTCCACTTGCCGTTGGTCGGGTCCACCTTCACGATCCCGTTTGGGAGGTCAGGGTTTCCGTGCGAGCACCCACCGCCGGCGATCAGCGCATAGAGCTGGCCGTCGAGGAAGGCGACATCGGCAACGCCGATTATGTCGCCTTGCAGAGCGACGAACGAAGGTAGACCGGTAGCCAGGGTGGCCAGCGTGCCCGTCGGCCCAAGTTTTGATATGCGTGCGCTGGGTCCTCCTTTATAGGGGCCCAGGGGTGGAAGTCCTTGGGTGCAGGTCCCTACGGTGGACGTGGCGCCGCCAATACCAGCCTCGGCAATATAGAGCGCTCCGTCGGGGCCGAACACTAGTCCGCGCGGATCGTTCAACCCGGTAGCCAGAACATTGCCGCTGCTCGCATCGACAGGTAATTGAGCGTGACCCTTGATGGCGCCTGGGACGAGAGCGAAGACGGCGCTAAGGACCAGTGATGAGACCGAGGATAGATTCTTCAAGGTGAGTCTCCTTTTGAGGGCAAAGCCTAAACTGATCCACAGATAAGCCCCGATTCGAGTTGGGAACCATGCAGGAAGGTAAATTAAGAGGTGAAGAAAGCTGAAGGCGTAAGTCACTGAACCGGGGAGAGATTTATCCTTCCAGGTTTTGACCAGTGCTATACTTCAGCCACTCTGCGGGGGAAGATAGTGCCCTTTGTCGTCTATCAATTCGGCGACTTCAGCCTCGATTGTGGCAAATTTGAGCTCTGCCGCAAAGGCCGCAGGCTCAAGCTAGAGCGGAAGCCTCTCGAACTTCTCGTCCTCCTGGTCACCAAACACGGACAAGTTGTTACCCGAGATGAAATTGCCCGGTGCCTTTGGGAGCGGGAAGTCTTCGTCGATGTCGAACACGGAATCAACACGGCAATCCGTAAAATTCGCCAAGTTCTTGGTGACAGTTCGGACCTGCCGCGGTTTGTGCAGACCATCTCCGGCTCTGGTTACCGCTTCATCGCACTCGTTACGGCCGTTGAGCCGGAAGTCATTGAACCAACTCAACCTTCTGCGGATCCGGTTGCGCTGCCTCCAGCTCCACCGGAGATCTCTGCTACGCCGGTCATTCCATTGGCTACCAAACCCCATCGCAGACTCTGGCTGGTCGCTGCCCTATGTGCCTTGGTTCTCGTTACCATTTCTATACTCGCCCTCGGCCCGCATCCGTCGGCTACCCGCTTCCCCGAGCGAGGCACTCACGCTGCGATCGCCTCGCTCGCCGTTCTCCCCCTCGCCAATCTCTCCGGCGATCCCAATGAGAAGTACTTCGCCGACGGCATGACCGACGAACTGACGACCATGCTCGTCAAGGATTCCACGCTCCGGATCGTTTCTCGCACCTCCGCCATGCAATTCAGAGACGCGCACCGGTCGCTGCCGGAAATCGCGCGCGCCCTCAACGTTGACGCCGTCCTCGAAGGCTCAATCTCGCGCTCCAGTAACCAGCTGCATATGACCCTGCAACTGATCCGCGGCGACACGGACAATCATCTATGGGCCGAAAGCTATGACCGCGACACCAACGATGTTGCGGCGCTGCCTGACGATGCCGCCAGAGCCATCGCTGCTCGCTTGAACAGCGGGACGCCCCCGCACGCCATCGCCCGCTACATCAATCCGAAAGCTCACGACGCCTACTTGCGTGGCCACTACGATTGGGTCGTCGGACGAAATAAAGATGCCGGCAGGTACTACCAGCAGGCCGTCCAGATTCAGCCCGACTATGCCCTTGGCTGGACCGGGCTTGCCGACTATTACGCAATCGAGGCACTCCGCGGTAAAGTTGATCCCCTGCAGGCGTTGCCGCAGGCGGAAGCCGCGGTCCGGAAAGCGATCGAACTCGACGACAGTCTCCCACGTGCCCATGCAACCTTCGGAGGTTTGATCTTTTTGAACCATGGTGATGGCGTGCAGGCACTCAAGGAGCTTACCCGGGCCACAGAATTGGATTCTCAGGATAGCGAGGATTTCCACCTGCGCGCGAGGGTTCTCTGCGCACTGGGCCGCTTTGACGAGGCTATCGCGGTGCAGAAACAGTCCACAGCGATCAATCCCTTCGAGCATCCGGGGGCGATGGCGGAGATATACAGGTGCACCCGCCAATTTGATGCTGCGATCAGTGATGGCGAGATGCGCCTGAACGATTTTCCTGCGGCCGCCGATATTCTCGGACAACTGGCTGATAGCTATCACTGGAAAGGTATGGACAAAGAGGCCGTTGAAATGCTCGCCCGCCAGATTTCAGCTGAAGGAGATCTTCCCCTGTCGGCCGCTGTTCGCCGCGCATTCGAGACCGGCGGATACGCCGCTGTGGTTCGTTGCCAGTTGGCTGCAGCTGAAAAGAGGGCGCGAACCGCGAGAGTTTCTACTTTCGCGCTTGCAGACCTGCACGGGAGGCTCAGTGAGCACGATGAGACGCTTGCCTTGTTCGAGCAAGGTGCAAATGAACGCGATCCACTATTGCTGTTGCTGGCTCAATCGGACCCCGCTTTCGACTTTCTCCATGCCGACCCGCGCTATCGCTCCCTCATCCAGAAGATGGGCTTGCCACCGATGTACTGAGAAAGCAATTAGCTTGGGCGGAAGATCGCGCTGCTCTTGTCAGCCTCTATCGTCGATTTCAGGCCAAGGCTCATTGACGATGCTTTGCATTCCGCCTACACGATTAGTAATGGAAAACGCGCTAGGGTCATCGGATCTCCAGCCTTCCTGTCGTCGGCAGACCGCACGTTGCCATCATTATGGTCTCAATCTCCGATGACGAAAAATCGCCAGCATCAATTGACGAGTAATCGCCGAGTCACTCGCCGCCGACCACGGCTGATCGATAGGTCCGTGAGTGGCTCGGCCTGATACCGCCAACTTAGGGTGGTCTCAACTTACTCAATCACAGCAGCAGGGCGCGTGCGTTTTATATTTGGACAATCCCCGCGGGAGCTAAGCGCAGGGTCATGACTGTAATGTCGTCATCCTGGCCAAAGTCTTGCGCAGCCTGCACGATTGAATCTGCTGATTGAGTCGTCATCGCCTTCACGCGATCAAAGCCGAGCAGTTCGCCGTCGGTCGCGCGGGCTTCTACAACGCCGTCGGTCATTAGGGTGAGTTGTTCGTCCGCTGCGAGACAAAAGACGGATTCGGCGTAGTGCTCGTGCGCAGAGAGGCCGAGCGGGAGGCCGTTCGCAAGAGTCAGCTCACGCCCATTCACGTATGGGGCGATGTGGCCGGCGTTGGCGGCGGTGAGCGTTCCTGCGGCGCTGACGGTGAGAACAAGACAAGTGGTGAATCCGCCGGAACTGCGCGCCAGCATGCGCTGGTTCATGGCGGCGAGGATCTCTGAGGGCTTTTGCGTGTAATGAGCGAGGGTGCGCAGGGTTCCGACCAGGAGCGCGACGGTCATGGCAGCCGGCATGCCCTTGCCGCTGACGTCGCCGATAGCGACGAGGACGCCGCCGTTGGCGATGGGGATGATCTGGAAGAAGTCGCCACCGACCTGGCCGGCGGGCTTGTAGACGCTTGCCACAGCAAAGCCGGGAATGGTGGGGACTTCGTCGGGCACGAGGACTTGCTGCACGGTGCGCGCAGCTTCGAGCTCAGTCTTGTAGCGCTCTTCGTGGCTGCGGGTGCGGACGAAGCGGAGCAGCAGAATGGTGAAGAGCGCGAGTTGAACGGCGATCCCGGTGGTCTGGAACGTTCCCAGCGGGAAGGGCCAGTCGGTGACGCGATAGAAGAGCTCCAGGTAGTGGCCCACCCAGGTTGCGCCCTGCGCCACCAGGGCGAATACTACGTAGACGGCGGTGAGATTCAGGAAGTAGACAGCAACCGGCAAAGCAAAGACGCGCATCTCCGCCTTGCTTTCCTTCGAGGTTTGGAATAGCAGACCGCAGTTCAAAGCTCCGACCAGGAGCTTCCCGACTGCCTCAGCTACGCAGAACAAGAAAACGCTGATCCCATTGAGAGCGAGAAGAACGTTGATCGCAGAGTCGAGCACCGCGACCGCGATGGCTGCCCAGTAAAGACGGGTTCGATCGGTCCTTCCAAAGTGCCGGATCAGGACCGGCATGGACCCATTAAGACCGGCAAGCAGGACGGCCTCGCCCAATCTCCAAAGAATGACGTTGAAGGAATGGAAGTTGCACCAGGCCCCCAGGAGCATGTAGAGAACGTTGAAGGCCTCCCACACACCGAACCAGAGAAATTCGCGGTCGGTCGGGCGCAGGAAGAAGAGCACCAGGGAGCCGAGGCCCGCCAGCAGGCAAACAAGGGCATTGATGTTGAATTGCGTGTTGACCCAAAACAACTCATGCCATTGATGTGCCTGCCACTCCCGAATGAGGCTGGCATCACCCAATCGCATGGATTCCTGGAGGCCGCCGAACGGCTCCCACTCCCACTGATAGTGCCATACGCGGATGGCGAAGCTGAGGGGCTGGCCGGAATGCGCAAGATCGGTCGGGATGGGGAAGACGAGGTTTGGCCCGTATCGCGGCCGGGGATGCGGGGGCATGGCGCCGTTCTCGGCGATCAGCCGGCCATCGGCATAGATTTGAAAGTTGGTGGCGATGAGCGGAACCCAAAGGGCAAGCGGGCCTAAGTGGCTGGGCAGCGTAACCTTGAACCGGTACCACGCAGAGCCGGTGAGCTTCGGATAACCTTGCGCGTACCACGTTTCGTTGCCGCGGATGAGGGGCCAGGAGGAGTCGTCTAAGGCAGGGTTGGCCCAGGCGAGGGTGGGATCGTCGCCGGGGTGGAAGCGCATGAGCTGGTCAAGCGCGATGATCTGCTGGCCGTGGGCGGCCAGATCGAAGCTTTGCGCGGCAAGCGAGCCGCTGAGGGCAGGGGCGGCCAGGACGACGGCAATCAGGCGGAATGCCAGGCGGGGAAGCATTAGTTGCCATCTTGTCACCCGACTCAATGGGCGTACAACGGAAAACGGCCGGCCTGGTGCGGCCCGGCATCCCGCGGAACGCGGCGCCGAGCGGAACAAAAATCAGACTCTCTATTCCGAACGCAGAGCTCTCATGGGGTCGACACTGGCCGCGCGCCCAGCAGGCACGGCACTCGCCACCAGTGCGACCAGCGCCACGCCTGAGAACGCCAAGAGATAGCTCACCGCATCCAGCGGCTTCACGCCATACAGCGAAGAAGCCAAAGCGTGCCCCACCAGCATCGCCAGCGGAACCCCTATCACCACCCCCGCCGTCATCAGCAGCAGACTATCCTGCAGAATCATCCACACCACTTGCCCGCGCCTCGCGCCCACAGCCATGCGCACGCCGATCTCGGCCGTCCGCATGCTCACGCGATACGCCAGCGTCCCATAGAGTCCCGTCGCCACCAGAACCACCGCCAAGAACCCGAAGAAGCCAGCAAGCCGCGCAAAGAGCAGCTGATTGGAAATCGTCAAATCGTATTGCGCACGCTGGGTCATCGGCTTTATCAGCGGCAGGTTAGGATTCAACTGCTGCAGCGCCTTGCGCGCCGAAGGCAGAATTGCCAGCGGCTCGCCGCGTACCCGCATCTCCGCATCCATTGCCCCGGTCATTGGAATCTGGGCATACATGTACCACGCCATGGGAATGGGATCTTCGTCGATGCTGCGATACTTGTGGTCCTTCACCACACCCACAACCGTCATCTGATAGCGCCCATCGTCACTTCCAATGCTGTGCCCCAACGGATTTTGGTTGGGGAAGAAGCGTTGCGCAAACTGCTCGGTTGATGATGCCGACATGCGGCGACGCCGCAGTATCGGAATCGGCAAAATCCCGGCCAGCAAGCACCGGCACGCCAAGCGTGCGAAAGAACTCCGGCCCAACCACGTTGCTTCGCACCGTCCTCGACGATCCATTGGCCACATCGGGCAGCTTCCCATCCACCATCATGTCGCTGTTGTCTGACCACCCTGAGCCGAGGCGTTCCTCCATGACCGTCACGGACTCGACGCCAGGCAGCGCACGCAGCTTCTCCATCAACTTCCCATAAAACGCAATGCCCTCCGGAATCGACGTGATGTTCGGCTTCACTCCGAAGACGACAAGCCCGTCGACCTGCATTCCCAGCGGAGTGTTTTGCAGATTGCGCAGGGTGCGAATCAACAGCCCTCCGCCCACCAGCAGCACTACGCACAGCGCCATCTGCAGAGCCACGATGATTCTGCCGGTGCGCGATTTGCCCGCATCCGCATTGGACGTTGCCGCCGAAGTCTTCAGCGCCAGCTCCGCTCCGCCTGCCAGCGCCACACGCAGCGGCGCAAGCCCAAACAGCAGCGCAGCCACCACCAGCACTCCCAGCGTGAACAGCAACACCGTCCTGTCCGGCGCCAGGCTGGACTCGATCTGCGCCCAGCTTCCCAGCAGCCGCGTCGCCATCTCGGCAAAGCCCCAGGCCAGCGCGCCGCCTGCCGAAACCAGGATCAAACTCTCCGCCAGCAGTTGCCGCAGCAACTCACCGCGCCCCGCGCCCAGCGCCTGCCGCACAGAAAACTCGCGCTGCCGCGCCGCATTCCGCGCCATCAGCAGCATCACCACATTGGTCATCGCAATCAGCAGCACCAGCCCCACCATCGCCATCAAAATGCGCAGCGGATTGCCATATCGCTGGTTATATCCGGGAAAACTCTTGGCGTCGGTCACGCTCAAAACCGGCGGCTTCTCGCCCTGCATCGGCGCACCTAGACCGATATAAGCCGCTCTCTGAAAAACCGGCTGCAGCTGCGCCACCGCCTGCGCCCGGGTCACGCCGGGAGCAAGACGCCCAATCAGCCGCAGGCACCACCAGGTGGAATTTGTAATATAAGTTTTCCCGTCGTCCGGAGGATTGCCCCACGCATTCAGCTCCGGGCGGCTCTGCAACGGAATCCAGAAATCCGTCGACCCGCCTCCCTCCACGCCTTCAAAGCCTTCCGCGGCAACTCCCACAATCGTGATGGCCACGCCGTTCACATACAGCGTCGTTCCCAGCACATCCGGATTTCGCGCAAACCGCCGCGTCCAGTAGTTGTAGCTGATCACGGCAATGGGCGCATGGTTGGTCTCGTCCTGCTTCACTGAAGCCACGGCCGCGAAGCAGACTCACGCCTAGCCCGGAGAAGAACGTGCCGCTCACCATGTCGCCTTCCGCCTCTTCCGGCTGCGCTCCATAACGAACCGCGACCTTGCTGCTCGACAAGCGGCACATAGGCCATCACCGGCGAGAGCCCCTGGCTTTGCCGTCGCAGAGCATCGTACACAGGATAGGAAAAGGTCTCATTGGAATCGATGGTGCCCGTCCCGCGCGGCGGGTTGGAAGTCCGCAAATACACCAGGCGATCCGGATCGGCCACCGGCAGCGACCGCAGCAGCACCGCGTTCATCACGCTGAAGACCGCCGTGTTCGCGCCAATCCCCAGCGCAAGCGTAAGAATCGCCGTGGCCGCAAATCCCGGGCTCTGCCGCAGCGAGCGCAAGCCGAACCGCACATCGCGCAACAGCTTGTCCAGTCCCACCCATCGGTCTTTCAGGTAGAAGCGCTCCTGCGCCGCGCGCACATTTCCAAACTCGCGCCGCGCCTTCCGTCGCGCCTCGTCCTCGCTCAAGCCCTCGCGCTGCAGTTCGTCGGCTTCGAGTTCCAGATGCGCCTTGATCTCTTCCGCAAAATCCTCTGCACTTCGCTTGCGTCGGAACATGCCTATGCCTCCTCGGTCTGCAGGCCCGTTGCCGGGATCGAGAATCAGCCCCATCGCCCGCGTCAGCCGCCGCCACTCGCCGGTCTTCTCCACAAGCTGCTCGCGCCCCTTCGGCGGTCAACGAATAGAACCGCGCCTTGCGGTTGTTCTCGCTCACGCCCCACTTGGCGCTGATCCACTTCTTGTCTTCCAGCCGCTGCAGGGCCACATAGAGCGAGCCATGGTCGACAAGAAACACCTCTTCCGACTGGCGCTGAATCAACCGCGCCACACCCTGCCCATGGCACGGTCCCAGCACAAGCGTCTTCAGAATCAGCAGGTCCAGCGTGCCCTGCAACAAGGCAATGCGATCGTCGTTATTCTCTTGGGTAGCCATTCGACCCAAGTATCCGCCCCTTTGGGTCGAATGTCAACCCGAGGGAAGAACCTGACTCAGAAGCATCAAGGTCCGTGGCATATACCGGAAGGTTGGCGGTGAGCCACGCCGCCTGTCTGGATAGCCCATTTTTACGGATCTCAGAAACCTCCTTCGCGGAGGAGCGGACTTTCTCTCATAGACTGAAGGTGGATCCCTATTGGGCAGACGGTCGGCCCGGGCTCGACGGAGCAGAGCGGTCTTCACAAAACTCTAACAGCACAGTGAGAAAAGAAAGAGTATGCAAAACCGACGTGACTTTCTCAAACTCGCGGCGATGTTATCCGGCGCTGCTGGAGTCTCCGAGCTGATTCCGGAATCGATTCAGCGCGCCTACGCAATTGAACCGACTCCCGGCTCGACTTACCTGGATGCGGAACATATCGTGATCCTGATGCAGGAGAACCGTTCGTTCGATCACGCGTTTGGCACTCTTCGCGGTGTGCGCGGGTTCAACGACCCGCGCGCGATTCGGCTCGCGAACGGCAACTCCGTCTTTGTGCAGACCGATGCGTCGGGCAACTCCTACGCTCCGTGGCGGCTGGACATCCACGACACGCGCGTTACCTGGATGGGCGATCTGCCGCATTCCCGCGACAGCCAGGTCGATGCCTGGAATGAAGGCCGCCATGATGGGTGGCTCGAAGCCAAGCGTTCCGGAACGAAGGAATACGCGCACCTGCCGCTGACCATGGGCCACTACACCCGGGAAGATCTGCCGTTCTATTACGCCCTGGCGGACGCATTCACGGTTTGCGATCAGAATTACTGCTCCGTGATGACCAGCACCTCGCCCAACCGCAGCTACTTCTGGACCGGGACCATCCGCGACCAACAGCGCGTGGATTCGAAGGTCTATATGCGCAATGAGGAAATTGACTACGGCGGGATGAGTTGGAAGACCTTTCCAGAGCGGCTGCAGGACGCTGCAATCAGCTGGAAGTGCTACCAGAATGAGCTGACCCGCTCTGGGCTCGCAGGCGAAGAGGATGCTTGGCTCTCGAACTTCGGAGACAACATCCTGGAATGTTTCTCCGCCTACAATGTCGAGGCGTATCCGGGATATATTCCGGCCGGGAAGCGATGGATTTCCGAGCTTTCGGCCCATGCGGCGAAGCTCGAATCGGAGCTCTCAGTGGAGAAAGATCCTGCGGCGGCGGCTAAGCTTCGCGAGCGGCTGGGCGAGATGCGAAGCCAGATCGAAGCTGTTCAGGCGTCGGTGGCCAAAGCCGGCGAAGCAAGATACAGCCAACTCTCTGAGCAGCAGAAAGCACTGCATCATGCGGCATTCGTCACCAATGCCGGCGATCCTGACTACCACGCACTCGAGTCTCTGTCTTTTGAATCCGAAGGCAAATCGCAGAGCATGAAGGTTCCCGCGGGCGACATCTTCTATCAGTTCCGCAAGGATGTGAACGAAGGCAAGCTGCCCACGATTTCCTGGCTGTCGGCTCCCGAGAAATTCTCCGATCATCCGACCTCGGCCTGGTACGGAGCCTGGTACATCTCCGAGGTGATGGACATCCTGACGAGGAATCCCGAGGTTTGGAAGAAGACGATCTTCATCCTCACCTACGACGAGAACGACGGCTACTTCGATCATGCCCCGTCGTTCGTCGCGGCCGACCCGAAGCGCCCTGAGACCGGCGGAGCGTCTGCCGGCATTGATACCGGTCTCGAGTACAGCTACAAGGAAGATGAATTGCGCCAGGGCGTGGCGAAGAACGAGGCGCGGTCCGGACCAATGGGCATGGGCTTTCGCGTGCCCATGATCATTGCTTCACCGTGGAGCCGCGGCGGATGGGTGAACTCCCAACACTTCGATCACACCTCTACGCTGATGTTCCTCGAACGATTCATTCAGGAGAAGTACGGCAAGACGATATGCGAAGAAAACATCAGCGCCTGGCGGCGAGCGATCTCGGGGGACCTCACTTCGGTCTTTCGCCCTTACGATCCTAAAGAAACCGCGCTCGATTTTCTCAACCGGAACAAGTTTGTCGTGAGTATCGAGAAAGCACGCTACAAAGAGATCCCATCGAACTACAGAAAACTCACTGCCGAGCCAGATCGAACAGATCAACCGCGTCTCCGCGGCATTCCGCGCTGATGCCCCATCAGGAAGAAGGCGTCTGCCCTGCATGCGCACTTCCATACGAACTATATGCGGATGGGAGTCCCGGTGCAGACGGCGAATATTATGAGATCCGTCTCGGCGCCGGGAATCAGGTGCATGGAGCGAGGGCTGCCGGTGCTCCTTTTAACGTCTATCTCCGGAATACGAAAGAAGGGAGTGGCGCCGGACGCGGAATGATGGCTGCCACATACGCAGTCAAGCCAGGTGACAGCCTGACGCGCCAATATCCGTTCGCCATGTTCGCCGATGCGAGTTATGCCATTGAAGTGCACGGTCCGAACGGCTTCTACCGATCCTTTACCGGCCGCGCAGATTCGCGTCATGTCGAGGCGCGGACGTCCTACGAGCACAGAGGGGAGGATTTGACGGGAAACGTGCTGGTTCGTCTGCGCAACGCAGCCGACAAGCCTGTCAGCGTCGAGATCGGAGACAATGCGTACAAGACAAAGTCTGTGACCAGAAGAATCGAACCCCGCAAGGAGATATCCGTTATTCTGCGTCTCGAACAAAGTCACGGTTGGTATGACTATTCTGTCAAGGCAACGGGCTCGGACGCGGAATCGCGGTTTGCCGGCCGGGTGGAGACCGGAAGGGCAAGCTTTAGCGATCCCTTGATGGGGGGGATTGTGTAGCGCGCTTGGTGGAGAAGCCCTGGTGAGAATGCCCCAAACTGCCCAATCAACCCGTACGTTTTTCGTGACCTCGACGACAGCCGGACGCCGCGCGCTTCTTCAATTTGGGAGAATCCGGTCCGAGCGGGCTAGAGCGAGCGGCCGGAGCTGTTTGCCTGGTCATCGGCGTCTCCGGGGATGGAATTGAACGCCCCGCCACCAGGGCTAAAGCCCTAAATTTATATGCCGGAGCTTTCTCGGCGGGTTTGAAAACCCGCTCCCCCGGACTGAAGTCCGGGGCTGGCACAGCTTAAGCTGTCCGTTTCTTCAAAATACGGCAAAATGTCTTCCGCCGGCCAATTCGCATCTCCGAAACATGCAGATCGGGTAGGAGGCGGGATTACTCCCGCCGTCCTCCCACACCACGCGGACGTGCCGTTCGGCATCCGGCGGTTCATGAAACAGACTGGAAGCGTCGATGAGTGTCCAGCAACGAAACCAGCCCCATGCGGTCGAACCAGGACTTGGGGAAGGCTTGGTTCATATGCGAGGCACCGCCGTTCCACCACGGGCCTCGCCCGTTGGTGGCCGACTTCCAAGCCCGAACCTTATCTATCCCAGCCTTTATCAGATTCCGCGCGCGCCGATAGACACGCTTCCATTGCCGCCACAGCAGCGTCCGCAGCTTGTGCCGCAGCCAGCCATCGAGCTCTTCCAACACGTTCTTTACTTCAGTGAGTCGGAAGTAGGCCATCCAGCCCCGCAGGACGGGATTGAGTCCCTTGATGACTTGCTGCAGGCTCTGCCCGCGGCCTTGCCGTAGCGCGAGACGGATTTTCTCCGCCATGCGCCTGCGGCTTTCGAATGCGATCTTGAGCTTCGGCTTCCTGTGCCACGTCATGCTGTAGCCCAGGAACTTCCGCTCCCACGGTCGCGCCACTGCGCTCTTGACAGCATTGACCTTCAACTTCAGCCTTTGCTCCAGGAACGCCGTGATCGACTGCTTGACCCTCTGTCCTGCCCGATCGCTTTGGACATAGATGTTGCAGTCGTCAGCGTATCGGCAGAAGCGATGCCCGCGCCGTTCCAGTTCGCGATCCAGATCGTCCAGCAGGATGTTCGATAACAACGGGGAAAGAGGACCGCCCTGAGGCGTCCCTTCGCTCCGTGCACCCGTTATCCCGCCTTCCATCATTCCCGCTTCCAGATAGCGCCGGATCAGCTTCAACACCCCGGGGTCTTTCACCTTGCGCCCCACCCGTGCCATCAGCACATCGTGGTTCACTCGGTCGAAAAATCTCTCCAAGTCGAGATCTACGGTCCATCGCCTGCCCTCGGCAACATACCCTCGCGCGGCCTTCACCGCCTGATGGGCATTGCGTCCGGGACGAAAACCGTAGCTCGATTCCGAGAACCCGGGATCGAACAGAGGTTGCAATATCTGATGAAGTGCCTGTTGGATCAGGCGATCCAGCGCACAAGGAATGCCCAGGATGCGTACCCCGCCTTGCGGCTTCGGTATCTCCACCTGGCGCACAGCTGTAGGCATGTATTCGCCCGCCAACAGAGCCTGTTTTATCTTCGGCCAGTGCGCCTGCAGCCAGGGCTTCAACTCCAGAACCGTGAGCCCATCGACTCCCGGCGCTCCTTTGTTTTCCACCACCCGCTGATAGGCGCGCATCATGTTGCTGCGTTCCAGCGCAGCTTCCAAAAGTCCCTGCGCTGCTTCCGGTTTCGTTTCTCCACCAGTCGCCGTACGAGTCTCCGCACCATCCACGGCCCTCGACAGGTTCCGCCCGTCTCCCTCCGCGATGGCCTTACTTCCGTAAGCTTCTGCTTCGCTGACTCGCATCGAGATCTGCTGTCCTACTCCCGTGTTTCACGTTTGGCCCTTCACCCCGCTCGCGCGGAGCCACTATGGCCGCTGCTGACTTCTGGTGATTCTTCCCTTCACCTCGCGATGACGGTAGCCCTAAGGCAAACCACCAGATCTCCCCGGGTATTACGCACTCACCTTCACGCTTATCTCTGTCGGATCTACGCCGCGATGTCCGTGCAAGTACTGGGCTTTGCATGGATTTGCCTGCTCACCCCATCGCGTCGCCTCTATCCGCTGGCTGTTCGTCAGAGCAGCGCTTTGCCTGCGGCTTCCTCCGGATTCCACCTCACGGTGGACACCCTTGCCGTTCAGCTAACACTTCCCCTTGCCGGGTGTGTAGAGGACTTTCACCTCCAAGTGAATGCGCCCTGCCGGGCGCACAAACTCCAAGGGGCCGCTTGCTGTGCAAGTGGCCCCTTGAACGTTGGCTAAGCGGGTTTTTATTTAGCTGCAGCCGCTGGTCGAGCCGCAGCTCATGCATCGGTAACAGCTACCGTTGCGGACCATGATGGCTCCGCAAGTATGGCAACTGGGCGCGTCACCCATGTCGAGATACTCCTTCATGGCGTCGGCTGCGTGAAAGACAGCTCCGCCAGCCTTGCGGGTTTCCGGCGCCCCGAAGATTCCCCGGTCTTCCATGCTTCCGCCGGCGCCACCTTGACCAGAGGCAGACCCGATACCGCTGACCGGCGGCCTGGTTTCATACCTCGGCTCGAAGTTTGCGGGGGTTGCGGGCGGTTCCTCTGCCAGGCCAGGCGCCACAGGTTGTTGCGCACCTGCGGCCAAGCCGGAGAACAGGCTCAGTTGATGCCCGGAAAGGAAGCGCAACTGGAGCCAGCGGAAGATGTAATCCATGATGGACTTGGCAAAGCCGATGTGTTCGTTGCCAGTCCAGCCGGAGGGCTCAAAGCGAGTGTGGGCGAATTTTTCGCACAGAACCTTGAGCGGAACGCCGTGCTGGAGCGAGAGCGAGACCGCGGTGGCAAAGGAGTCCATGAGCCCGGAAACGGTGGACCCTTCCTTGGCCATCTTGATGAAGATTTCACCCGGTTGCCCGTTGGGATAAAGGCCGACCGTGATGTAGCCTTCGTGCCCGGCGATGGAGAATTTATGCGTGAGTGAGGGGCGCTCCTCGGGCAGGCGATGACGGACGGCGCGGGGCGGCCCCTGGGTTAGCTCCGGATCTTCGCGCAGCGCAGCGGCTTGGCCCAGGCTGACGGCGTTGGCAATGGACGCGGAAAAGGCGTTGGCAGCGGTCAGCACCGAGTTGGCCGTGACCTCGAGGCGGGCCGACACCTTGTCCTCAAGCAGGCGCAGGTCGTCGGTGACCGAGGCGGTGTCGCCTTGTGCCATGGCGGCAAGCACACGGTCGGCAGCAGCGCTGACTGCCGCATCCGCAGTGGTTTCCGACCCCAACGCATTCTTAATGACCTTGGCTTTGTTGCCATCGGAGACGTTGAGCGGTTGCGCGCCCTTCGATCCGTCGCGATAAATGGCGACCGCCTTGAGGCCCAGACGCCAAGCCTCAGTGTAGGCCTGAATAATATCGTCCAGGGTCGCGTCGTGGGGCAGGTTGACCGTCTTCGAGATGGCCCCGGAGAGGAAGGGCTGCGCAGCCGCCATCATCTTGATATGGCCCGATGAGTGGATGGAACGCGTTCCCTTGCTGGGCTTGAAGCTGCAATCAAACACCGCGAGATGCTCCGGCTTGATACCGGGCGCGCCTTCAATGGTCCCGGTGGAGTCGATGTAGCTGACAATCGAATCGACCTGGGGATTGGTGTAGCCGAGCTTGAACAGGGCCGCGGGCACGGTGTTGTTGACGATTTTGATCATTCCGCCGCCGACCAGCTTCTTGTATTTGACCAGCGCCAGATCGGGCTCGATGCCGGTGGTGTCGCAGTCCATCATGAAGCCGATGGTGCCGGTGGGGGCAAGCACAGTTACCTGCGAATTCCGGTAGCCATGCTGCTCGCCGTGGGCCAGGGCCTGATCCCAGCACTCCTTGCTGGCCTCGATGAGCGAAGCGAGCTGCGGGGTGGTGAAGGGCTCAGCCGGAGTTGGCGTGGCCGATTTTGTTCACCTCCGCACGGTGCATGCGGATGACGTCAAGGAAGGGCTCGCGATTGACGTAGAAGCCGGGGCAGGCGCCTCCTCGCTGCGTGAGGCCGCCATCCTTGTACTGAGCCTGCTGGCAAAGCGCTGTGGCCGAGACCAGGGCCGGAGCTTTTTCGGCCAGCACCGAGGACTGGAGATAAGCCTGGCCGCACATGACGGCAGTAAGAGCGGCAGCGAAGTCTCTGCCGGCGTCGCCGTCGTAAGGCAGTCCCATGGCCATGAGCAGCGCACCCAGGTTGGCGTACCCCAGCCCCAGGGGCCGGTAGTCGTGGGAGTTGCGCACGATCGATTCGGTCGGGTAGCCGGAATTGTCGACCAGGATGTCCATGGCGGTGATCATGATGTCGATGGCGTGACGATACGAGTCCACGTCAAAGGCACCGGCCGGGGTGACGAACTTGAGCAGGTTGAAGCTGGCCAGGTTGCACGCCGAGTCATCGAGGAACATGTACTCAGAGCAAGGGTTCGAGGCATTGATGCGGCCGGAATTCTTCGACGTGTGCCACTTGTTGATGGTGGTGTCGTACTGCATGCCGGGGTCCCCGCATTGCCAGGTTGCTTCGGCAATTTTCCGCATGAGGTCGCGAGCTTTGTAGGTCTTGACCGGCTCGCCGCCCTTCACGGTGCGGGTGGTGAAGTCCTGGTCCCGTTCGACCGCGCGCATGAACTCATCGGTCACACGAACAGAGTTGTTGGCATTCTGGAAAAAGATGGAGCTATAGGCCTCTGAATCCGGACCGGAGCCATCGTAGCCGGCCTGCATCAACGTCCAGGCTTTGAGCTCTTCCTTGGCCTTGCACTCGATGAAGTCAGCAATGTCGGGATGTTCGGCGTTGAGAATGACCATCTTGGCCGCGCGGCGTGTCTTGCCACCGGACTTGATGACGCCGGCGAAGGCATCGAATCCGCGCATAAAGCTGAGCGGGCCGCTGGCGGTGCCGCCGCCGGAGAGGGTTTCCATCGATCCGCGGATGCTGGAAAGATTGGTCCCGGTACCCGACCCCCACTTGAAGAGCATGCCTTCTGTCTTGGCCAGGGTCAGGATGGAATCGAGCGAATCGTCGACCGAATTGATGAAGCAAGCGGAGCACTGCGGATTGCGGTAGCCGGTGACGGAGAACTCAACCGCACAGCTATGGGCATTCCAATGCCAGTTCTGGGCGTCCGAATTGGGCTCCAGCCGATCGCAGCCTACGTTGAACCAGACGGGCGAGTTGAAGGCCACTTTTTGGGTAATCAACAGATGGACCAGCTCGTCGTGAAAGATGGCGGCGTCTTCCGGAGTGGCAAAATAGCCGCCCGCGATGCCCCAGTCACGGATGGTCTCAGCGACCCGGGCCACCAGCTGGCGGACACCGGTTTCGCGAGCGCCAAACTCTCCCTGGGCCGTGCCGATGTGGCCGTGGAGGTATTTGGAGGCGACGATGTTGGTCGCGGTCATCGACCAGTCGGCGGGAACTTCGACGTCTTTTTGCTCGAAGATCGTGCCTCCTGTGGCGTCGGTAATGGACGCGGTGCGGCGCTCCCACGTGACCTCGCTGTAGGGCGAAATGCCGGGTTTGGAGAAGAAGCGGGTGCAATGCACGCCGGTGGCGGGTTCAGGCTTTGGCACAGAGTGGCTGTAGTGGGCGGCCCAGCCGTTGGCGGCGGCGGAAGTTGCGGAATTGGTGGCCTCGGCCATAGTTCTCCTCGCGATTCTTAAAGAATGACAGAAAAGCCGTCCCCCCGGGGCGCTCTCAGGCGCCTTCAAAACAGGAGATCAAACCAGCCTTTCTGGAAACACTGAAATTAACCAGGCTTTGGCGACAAAACGATAAAAGTAAAGCCGTGAGATGCGAAAGTAACCCTCTCCATGGCGTGTGTCAAGCCAGAACCACTACATCTAGTAGTTTATATGCATATCCCCCCATTTAGATTCCCGAAGCCGAACAAACGATTGTGGAGAACTGCGGGAGGCCGCTCCTGGCGCAGACTTGGGCACTGACAAGGACGGGCACTTGGCTTTGATGGCGGACCGAAGCGCCTGAAAACGAGGCTACGCCCGGCGGGGGGGTCGAACAAGGCGGCGGGGCCGGTGGACGGGAGGAGAGCTGTGGAACCCGTGGATAAGGGGGAACGTTGGGGTGGCGATCAGGCTTCGCACCGAAAGCAAAGCAAACATAGAGTTGCCTGGGCCACTTGCGTTGGTCCAGGGTAGCGGGTCCGCTGGCTCAGCTATGTAGGGGTGGCTACGTAGTTGCCGTTTTGCCCTTGATCAGGCGGTAAAGAGCCAGCAGCACAATGGCACCCAGCAGCGACATTATGAAACCGGCGCGCTGGCCCTCCTTGTACAAGCCCACGTGGCTGCCGATGAAAGTCGCCAGCAAGGCGCCGGCGACCCCAATCAGCATGGTGATGAAAATGCCGCCGGGATCCTTTCCCGGCATGATGAGCTTCGCCAGCGCGCCCACGATAAGGCCAATGATGGCTTCCCATATCAAACTGAACATGATTCCCCTCCTGGTTTGGCTGGAAGACTGGAATGAGGCCCGTCGCAACAGGGAAAGCGGAATAAGAGGCCGGGAGATGTCAAACCTGCACAGCCGCGGACAAAGGGTCTCGCACGCGGCTGTGCGGGCAGACCGGCCTGATTAAACGATCGTTCGTGGTGACCCTAGGGCTTCGACAGATTCTTGGGCGACTTTCTGGTCAGCGTCTTCAACAACAGTGCTGCCGAGGGCGGTGGTGGTACCGCCTTGTCGAAGACGATCGCCGGCGCAGTCACGTCTTTCCCGTAAAGCGCCTTGTTGGCGTCATTGTCAGCACGCAACGTAGAACCGGCCAGCGAGACTCCAGCAAAGAGCCCCCGCGCACGTGAGTAGGAGAGGATCTCTGCCCGCATGGTGGCATCGGTTTCTGCAGAAGCGTTCCGCCCAACCGGGCCGGCCGCGGCAGAGGCATCGCCACCAATCTTGAACTTGCTGGTCAGAATACCCTGCGCGGAGCGGGGAGACATGAGCAGGAGTACGAAATCGGTGGCCTGGCCGCCTAATTGCAGTCCGAAGCTCCCACCCTCGAGGGCCATCATGGTCGGCGCACTCCACGGACCGTGAAAGGTTTTGCCACCGCGGCAACTCATCACTCCGCGGCCGTAGCTGGCGCCGACGATAAAGGCGGCCTTTAAGACGGAGGGCAACACCACCACGCAATCCGCTTTGTCAAGCACACTCTGCGGAAGGGTGTCGGGAGCGTTCACGATTTCAGTGAATACTTGTCCGGCGTTCTTTACGCGATCCGCTTCCTTGTCCTGTCCAAAAACCGGCAGAACCATCAGGCCCATGAGGCTTAGCGCAACTACTGTTCTCTTCATGCTCTCTCCTTGAGATTGATCTCGACAACCATTGCAGTAAAACGACATTGCCTGCGGCTGAGCCCGGAAACGAATCTCGAGTAACTCCCCCGGTAACCGTTGAGCATACTATACAAGTTTCTTTTGAAGATCAATTTGGGGCTGGTAACCCGCGTTGGTTGGATCAATTCCGCCTGGTAATTCCTGCTTTGTTACGCAGACGGCTGATACTACCCTTGAGCCCTGCGAGACTCACACAGACTCTGAAGTTAACTACCCCCTAAAGACGGTTCTTCAATGAAGTTGTTCTTTTTCGGTTTAGCGACGGTAAACCACGCCACCCTTCATTACGAAGGAGACTTGCTTGAGGACACGGATGTCGTCCAGCGGATTGCCGGGCACCGCGATGATGTCGGCATAATAGCCGGCCTTGAGCACGCCGAGCTCGTGCTCCCAGTCAAGCAGACGAGCTCCGTTTAATAAGTCAGCCTTCAGCACTTCGAGCGGCTTCATACCGAACTCCACCATAAGCTCCAGCTCGCGCGCCTGGGTGCCGTGCGGAAAAGGCCCTACATCGGAACCTACTGCCATAGGCACGCCGTGTTCCAGTTGACGGTGAAACTCCTGCACGTGGTAGTCAAGCTCCTGATGTTCAAACGCCGCCTCTTCGGGGGTCGCGGCGTGGGCAGCAAAATACTCGGAGATGGTAAAGGTGGGGACGGCGTAGATCTGCTTCTCGCGCATCAAGCGCATGGTTTCATCGCTGAGCTGGTAGGCATGATCGATGGAGACTACTCCCGCCTGGGCGGCGTACAGGGCGCCCGGCTCACCAGTGCAGTGCACCGCAACGCGCGACTGCAGGCGTGCCGTCTCGGCGACGGCCTGGGCCAGCTGGGACTCGGAATACTGAAGGATGGTGTGGAACTGGCCATCCTTAAAGAAGTCGCGGCCGGTTTCGTAAATCTTGATGAAGTCCGCCCCGTCCTTAATCTGCTGGCGAATGACAGTCACCAATTCATCGCCGGTATTGGCATAAGTGGCGTTGGGGAGCACGTGCTGCTCAGGGTTGAAGTGGAGGGCGTCTTCGTGGCCGCCGAGGATGTTGACTGCGTTGCCACTGACGCGCAAGCGCGGTCCCGGGATCTGGCCCTGGTCAATGGCTTCGCGGACGGCAGTGTCGGCCGGTCCCGCGCCTTCCGTACCCATGTCGCGTTCGGCCGTGAAACCGGCCAGAAGGTCCGCTTTGGCGGCCAGGGTGGCCATGATTACCCGCTGCGGTACGGACTCGGTCACGGTCTGAAGATCTTCGGCTCCGGGATGGAGGAAGAGGTGCACGTGGGCATCGATCAGCCCGGGCATCAGCGTTGTATCCCCTAGATCGATGGTCTCCGCCCCGGGGGGATGGGCGACGGAAGAGCCGGCGGCAACGATCTTCTCACCTTCAACCAGGACCTCCCCGGGGGAAAGCATGCGGCCGCCCTCAATATCAAGCAGGCGCGCGGCATGGAGAACGACGGGGTGAGATGGCGCTGGGGTCTGTGCCAGGGCGCCAGGTGTGCCGGCCGCAAAGCCGATCAGGATACAGAACAGGCCGCGGCGACAAAGAGGTTGGTGTGGACTATGCATGGCCAAGATGGCTTGCAGAATATCAGTAGATCTGGTCTGTGCAACGAAGCGTATTAGTATTGGACCAAACTATGCGGCTGCGTAGAAAGATCCGCGAGGTTACCTACAACTTCGAAGATCTGCGCGAGCTTTTGGCCAAAGCCAGCCCGTACCGCTCGGGGGATGCGCTGGCCGGGATTGCCGCCGAGAGCGCCGAACAGCGGGCTGCGGCGCAGATGGTGCTGGCCGACCTTCCCCTACGCGCCTTTCTGCAACAGCCTCTGATCCCCTATGAGAGCGACGAAGTCACCCGGCTGATCATCGACAGTCACGATCCAGCTGCGTTTGCTCCGGTGGGGGCACTTACGGTAGGAGATCTTCGCGATTGGCTACTTTCCGATGCCGCGACCGGCGAGGCAGTGGCGTCACTGGGACCAGGTTTGACGCCGGAGATGGTGGCCGCGGTCAGCAAGTTGATGCGGGTGCAGGACCTGATCCTGGTGGCGCGGAAGATACGCGTAGTGACACGTTTCCGGACCACCGTAGGCCTTGCCGGCAGGCTCTCCACGCGGCTGCAGCCGAACCATCCCGTAGACGATCCGGCAGGCATTGCCGCAGCCATGGTCGATGGCCTGCTGCTGGGCTCCGGTGACGCGGTGATCGGTATCAATCCCGCTTCGGACAGTGTGAACAGCGTGAAGACGCTGTTGGAGTTGATCGACCATGTGCGGCAGAAGTATGCCATCCCGGTGCAGAGCTGTGTGCTGGCACATGTCTCAACCCTCATGGTGGCGCTCGAACAGGGCGCGCCGGTCGACCTGGTCTTTCAATCCATCGCCGGCACGGAAGCGGCCAACCAGTCGTTTGGAGTGAACCTGGCGCTCCTGGATGAGGCCTGCGCGGCAGCGCGGGCGCTCAAGCGTGGGGCGGCTTTTGGGCCGCAGAACGGCGGCAAACCCACGCTCGGCGATAACGTGATGTATTTCGAAACCGGACAAGGCAGCGCGCTTTCCGCAGATGCTCATCATGGGGTCGACCAGCAAACCTGTGAGGCACGGGCCTACGCGGTTGCCCGGCGCTACCGGCCGATGCTGGTCAATACTGTGGTGGGCTTTATTGGGCCGGAGTATCTGTACGATGGCAAGCAAATCATCCGGGCCGGGCTGGAGGACCATTTTTGCGGTAAGCTGCTGGGGCTGCCCATGGGGTGTGATGTTTGCTACACCAATCACGCCGAGGCCGACCAGGACGACATGGATGTGCTGCTAACGCTGCTCGGCGCCGCTGGAGTGAACTACATCATGGGCGTGCCCGGGGCCGACGACGTGATGCTGCATTATCAAAGCACATCGTTTCACGATGCGCTGTACTTGAGGCGGACCTTGGGCCTGCGGCCGGCGCCGGAGTTTGAGGCCTGGCTGCACAGTGATGCCCGGTTGCGGTTAAGTGTACCGGCGTTTCTCGCCTAGATCGATGTTTGTTAAACGGGATCGAAAAACGAACCAGGCCCCGCCGGTATCGGATCTGACGCCGGTGGAGATGTCTCGCGCGGCGCGCGAAGCGTTGCGCAGTTATACCCCTGCGCGGATTGGCCTCGAAAGTACCGGGGTGAGCCTGGCGACACGTCCTCTGCTGGACTTTCAACTGGCGCACGCGCGGGCTCGCGATGCAGTGCATGCGGCCATCGACGTGCGTATGCTGTGCGATGAACTGCGCCGATGCGGACTGCCGGCGTTGGCGCTGCAAAGCAAGGCCGGGGACCGGGCCACCTACCTGAGACGGCCGGACCTGGGCCGGGCGTTGAGCGAGGATTCGGCGGCGCAGCTCACCCCGGGGGAATACGACGTTGTCTTCGTTATTGCGGATGGGCTCTCAGCCCTGGCCGTAGAGCGGCACGCGCTGCATTTGGTACGAGCAGTCCTACCTCTCATCGCGGGCTGGCGGCCGGCGCCAGTGTGTGTGGTGGAACAGGGGCGGGTTGCCGTAGGGGATGCGATTGGCGAGGCGCTGCACGCGCCTTTGGCCGTGGTGATGATTGGGGAGCGCCCGGGATTGAGCTCTCCCGACTCTCTTGGGGTTTACATTACCTGGGAGCCGCGGCGCGGCCGCAAAGACTCGGAACGGAATTGCATCTCGAACATCCGGGAAGAGGGATTGGGATACGCGGTAGCGGCGAGCCGATTGCACTACTACATGCTGGAGTCGTCGCGGCGGCAGATGACGGGTTTGGGGCTCAAAGATCCCGCCGAGAACCTCGCCGGGTTGTTGTAGTGCTTCCCATTGGCTTAGTAGTCCGCAGATCTCTCCACGCTGCCACGTTCTGACGAAAAAAACATTTCCACGAGAGGACCGCTGAACTGCAGATCCCTCCACTTCGCTACGCTTCGGTCGGGATGACAAAGGGGAGGGTGGCGCTTCCATAGAGGGTAGCTGCCGTCGACTCAAAAGGCCTGTGGATCATCCTTGGAGATCTGCGGATTTGCTTGCTTCCGTTACTCGGCCCGCTTCGGCAGGCCTGCCCACAGATAGGTTCGGAAGAAGGTCAAGGTGCGCTGGTTGGCGGAGTCCAGCGCTGTGCTGCTGAAGACGTGGCCTTCGTCGGGATAGATTCCAGCTTCGCAGGTGAAGTCTTTCAGCTCACAGAGGCGGACCAGCTGGCGGGCGTTGACGATAGGGACCTGCTTGTCCTGCTCGCCATGAATGATGAGGAGGGGAGGCAGGCTTTGCACCTGAGAGAAAAACTCGTTGGGGAGAAGACCAGACCATTCCGCGATGGCGTCAACGCCTACCTTGCGGGAGCCGGCCAGAAGCGCAACAGAGGCTCCCAGGGACTGTCCGATGAGCGCGATTTTCCTGTTCCGGGGCAGGGGACGCGAGCGTAGTTCGGCGACGATATCGTCCACCACTTGAGCCCAACGGCGATAGTTTGCGGGGGTGGGTTGGGCCGTGGGTGTGGCGCTCAAATAGTCCGCCAGCAAGACCCGGAAACCGTGCTCGGCAAAGAAATGTGCCTGCGACCGGCCAAGACCGAGATCGGAAGGGCCCGAACCACGCAAAACGATGATGGTCGCAACAGCGTCATGAGCGTCGTAAACCGTACAGGAGATGGCTCTGCCATGGCTCATGAAGGTGGCATACTCCACCGGCACGGTTTGGGCATGCAGAGCGGCGGCGGCAAAGAAAAGGAAAGTCCACGCAACTAGCTGTCGAAAAAACATCTAGAGAACCTTCAGGACGACCAGGGAGAGGTCGTCATTCTGCGCTGCGCCCGCAGTGAATCGGTCTGCTGAGGCGACCACCGCGGTGACGATATCCTGCGCCGGGCGGTGGGTACTGATTCTAGCTGCTGCGATCAGGCGTTCTTCTCCCCATTCCTCGTAGTCGGCAGTCATGGCTTCGCTGATCCCGTCGGTGAAGGCGATGAGGACGTCGTAGGGTTGCAGCTGGAGCCGGCCTTGCTCATATTGAGGATCGGTAAAGATACCAAGCACCGGACCGCCGGTTTCCAGACGCTGCACCGTGCAGGGGGACTCCGGGCTGCAGAAACTATCGTGCCCCGGGGACGTGGGACGCAAGAGTACGGGCGCGTTGTGCCCCGCATTCACGTAATCAAGGGTGCGCGTAGCAGGATCGTATTCACCGAAGAAGAAGGTGACAAAACGATTGCTGGTGGAGGAATCGTAGATGATGCGGTTGAGACCCTCGATGAGCCGGGAAAGACTGAGCGTGCCGCTGAAGGTAAGCCCGTGCAAAGCGGCGCGGATCGAGGCCATTAACAGGGCGGCGGAAATGCCTTTGCCGGAAACGTCGCCAACGGCGATACCCAGGCGGCCGTTCTCGAGGGCGATAAAGTCGTAATAGTCCCCGCCCACCTCCTGCGCGGTGCGGCTGAAGCCGGCGAAGTCAACGCCCTTTACCAGGGGGTAAATTTGCGGCAGAAGGCGCTCCTGCACCTGGCGTGCAATCTCGATTTCGCGATTGATGCGCTGGCGCTGCGCTGACTCCTCCGCCAGGTGATGGACGAGCGCGCTGTTCTCGATGGCCAAGCCGGTTTGCAAGGCCACGGAAGAGAGCAATCGCCGGTCGGAGCGGGAGTATGGCTCTTCACTCAGCTTGGGTCCCAGAGCCATCACCCCGATCAGGCTTGAGCGGCCAGGCAATGGCAGCAGCAACTCCGCATCCAGCCGGTCGAGAACCGAGACCTCGGAGGGTGCGGCGAGTGCCAGCCATGGGTCGGGATGCTCGCGAAAGACCCGCTTGGGACTGCGGTCAACGGCCAAAGCACGCATGGTGGAGGAATTTTCCAGCAAGGAAACGTCGATCCCGCCCGGAATCCCTTGCGCGTACTGCAGCTGGAAGAGCATTCCGCGGCGCAAAAGGAAGGAGATTCGTTCCACGTGGAGGGTCTGGCTGATGCGCTCAGTGATGGTCCGAAGCAAGGGCTCGGTCTCGGTGAAGCTGCGCGCTTGTTCGGAAAGGTCGGTCAATATTTGATCCACCGAGTAGGCCTCGCGGAAGAAGCGCCGGTCAATCCATAGGGAGAGAGGCCGGGCGACACGCAGACGCAGAAACCAGACGACAACGACGAACACCCCTGGGGTAATCAGCTGGGCCAGGCGGCCGGAGGTATGGTAAAAGCGTAAGAGCCGGAAAGCCAGGAAGGTGAAGACGATCACTTGCAGTACCCACAACGTGCCACGGGCAAAGGCGTAGCGTGTGCCCTGGCGGAGGATGATGCGCAGATCGAGGGCACGTTGCACGATGACGGTGTAGGCGAGAGAGAGAGGAAAGAATGTGAACAGGAACACCACCGTAAGGAGGGCCCAGGAAGGCGCCACGTCCATGACCGTCTTTTCGGACAGGGTGGAGGTCACCAGCAGAACGAGCACCGGCCCAAGGCCGAGCAGCGAACCGGCGGCCACCACAGCCAGGCGCCGCCGGGCATCCGGCGCCGGAGCGGGAACGGCGAAGAGCTTGCCTACAATCGCGGCGATGAATATGCAAAGAGAAATTGCCGCGAGCAAATTACTAGCTATTTCAAGCGGCTCGGTCGCGGAAAGGTACGGTTTGATGAAGCGGTGGTTATAAAGCAGGCCGTACTGGATAGCGAACTGGGCGGGGACGATCAGGATCTGGGGAATAATGATGATCCACTTGATCCACGGGTAGCGGGTGTCGGTACGAGAGCGGACGGGAAAGTAGATGCTGAACAGGATGAGCGAGATGAACATCCACTGAACGGCGAATATTTGCCAGAAGACGGTGAAGGGGGCCAGGAGGCCGGGAAAGTATCCGGCTCCGCGGGTGAAGGCCGGAACGACATTCATGATGCCTAAGAAAAACCAGGCATTCCAGTCGTGCGGCCTCGCCAACACCACCCAATATCCAAGCAAGAGACAGAATGCTGGAAAAAGGGCGACCATCACGATGTTGATCAGCCAGCCGGAGAGGGTTGGCGGAGCTCTTCGCTGCGCCATCAGCTTCACTTCTGCCGTATGGATGCCGCCCGCCCTGGTGCGATGAACGATGGAGAAGATCTCCCCCGGACGAGCGTGAAAGGTCTGCTGAATCAGCCCAGCCATTCCGGTGAAGGGTACTCCATTAACAGAAAGGACCTCGTCCTCATTCTGCATGCCTGCGCGTCGCGACTCGGGGAGCGGCTCTATCAAATAATTCGCGCTGCGGGAGTACTCAAGCGGCGGCCGCGCTCGATTGGGATTGAGGAAGCTGTCGAAGATCGCAGCTGTCCTGGCTACATAAAAGAGCGCCGAACCCGCAACCAATATGGCCAGCAACAGGTACGGTAGTTTGGCGACGTTGGTTTGCATGGACCGGATAGGCGGCATGGTAGCAGACCGAAGGCACCACCGGAGGTTGACATCGGGGGGAGAGACAGTTAGTTTTCTATTAGATATGCAAGTCCGCACCCACCATCATCGTCATCACCATCACCACGTGACGAGCGTGTCGGCGGACGGTTCCGGCCAGCGATAGAGGCCAGGAAGCCAGAATCAGGAAAAAGCCCGCCGGCGCGAGATGCGCAAGCGGGCTTTTTTGCGTTTGCTCTGAGAGAACGAAAAAGGGAGAAGTGCGGCAATGACCGAAGCAGTGAAACTCGACTTTTCGAAGATGGATGGTCTGCTGCCTGCGATCGTGCAGGATGCGGTGAGCGGCGAAGTGCTGATGGTGGGCTTTCTGAATGAGACGAGCTATGCCAAAACACTGGAGACAGGCTTTGTGACATTTTGGAGCCGGACCCGGCAGAAGCTGTGGATGAAGGGGGAAACCAGCGGGAACCGGCTGCGTGTGGTATCGGCGGCGGCTGACTGTGACCAGGATACGGTGCTCTTTCGCGTGGCTGTCGAGGGCGACGGGTTGGTTTGCCACGAGGGGACGGTGAGCTGCTTTACCAACGCCATCGAATTGCCGACCACGGCGAAGATGGAGGGCAGAAATGGCAGGTAAGCTGAAGCTGGGCATCCCGAAGGGAAGCCTGCAGGACGCGACCATCGCGCTTTTTGAGAACGCGGGGTGGCACATCTACGCCAACGGCCGCTCGTACTTCCCGGGCATCGACGATAGCGAGATCGAATGCATGCTCATCCGGGCCCAGGAAATGGCGAGGTATGTGGAGAAGGGCGTTCTGGATGCCGGCCTTACCGGCATTGACTGGGTGGTGGAAAGCGGGCTGGATGTGGTCAGCGTTACCTCGCTGACTTACTCCAAAGCGACGCGGACCAAGGTGCGCTGGGTGCTCGCGGTACCTGAGGACTCCCATTTTCAGAAGGCCGAAGAGCTGAGCGGGAAAGTGATCGCGACCGAACTGGTGGAGGTGACCAAGAATTATTTCGCGGGCAAGAACGTTCCGGTAAAAGTGGAATTCAGCTGGGGGGCAACGGAAGTCAAGCCGCCCATGCTGGCGGACGCCATTGTGGAAGTGACGGAGACGGGCAGTTCCCTGCGCGCCAACCGGCTGCGCATCATCGATACCGTGATGGAAAGCGAGACTCATCTGATCGCTAACAGGGCGGCTTACGGCGACGGGTGGAAGAAGCAGAAGATCGACAATATCTCGCTCATGCTCAATGGAGCAATCGCCGCCAAAGGCCGGGTGGGATTGATGATGAACGTCGAAAAGAAGAACCTGGACCGGGTGTTGGCGCTGCTGCCGGCGCTGGATTCGCCGACCATCTCCACGCTCAGCGACGCGGGATGGGCGGCGTTAAATACGGTGCTCGAAGAGAGTGTGCTGCGGGACGTTATTCCCAAGCTTAAAAGTGCGGGGGCCAGTGGGATCGTGGAGTATCCGCTCAACAAGATTGTTTTCTAGGGCGGATGGAGATTTCCCACATCTCGCAAAAAGGCGCGAGATATGGGGCACCCGGGGTTCGTTGCTGGTAGAGATTCTCATTCCTGGAGCGTCTGCATGAGGCTGGTGAAGACAACAGGCCGCGGCGGTGGACAGACCCGGCAGATGCTGCGCGAGTTGGAGTTGCGAGGCGCCCGGAATACGGCCCGGGCGATGCCGGTGGTGCAGCGCATCGTGGGGGACGTGCGCAAGGGCGGAGAGCAGGCTTTGCGCCGCTACGCGGCTAAGCTGGACGGCCTGGCGCCGCAGCAGCCGCTGGAAATAAGCCGCGACGAGATGGCGCAGGCTTGGGCGGCAACTCCGAAGCCGCTTCAGGCGGCCATGCAGACAGCAACAGCCAATATCCGGCGATTCGCCGCACGTCAGATGCCCAAGCAATGGAGCACAACTACCGGCGGGCTTACTACCGGACAACAGGTGCGAGCCCTGGAAGCAGTGGGGTGTTATGTGCCCAGCGGGCGCTATCCGTTGCCTTCTACCCTGCTTATGACAGTGATCCCGGCACAGGTGGCCGGGGTGCAGAGGATTGTGGTGGTGTCGCCGAAGCCGGCAAAGGAGACGCTGGCGGCCGCCGCGCTGCTCGGGGTGACCGCTTTTTACCGCATCGGCGGCGCCCAGGCGGTGGCGGCGCTGGCCTTTGGCACGGAAAGCATCCGTCGCGTGGATAAGATCGTGGGCCCAGGCAACTGGTATGTGACCGCGGCCAAGAAGATGGTGGCTTTCGATTGCGCGATCGATATGCTGGCCGGGCCGACAGAGATTGTTGTGACCAGCGAGAGCGGGGATGCGGTCGGGATTGCTGCAGACCTGGTAGCCCAGGCGGAGCATGACCCTGATGCCGTGGCCATTCTGATCACGACCAAGGCCACCCTCGCACGCCAAGTGGTCAGGGAGGTTGCACAGCGGGTAAGGGCCAATTCCGTTGCCAGGCAGGCGATCGAGCGGAATGGCCTGGCAGTGGTCACGAGTTCCATGGAGGAGGCCCACGAGATTACCAACCGACTGGCCCCGGAGCATCTGACTGTCGACGCCAGCGAGGACCTCGCATGGGTGCGCAATGCAGGTTCCGTATTCATTGGCCAATACTCGCCGCAGCCCATGGGGGACTACGTTTCCGGCCCCAACCATACCCTGCCTACCGGCGGCGTGGCGCAGGTGCGGGGTGGCCTCAGCGTGATGGACTTCCTGAAAGTCATCACGGTGCAGGAATATACGCTGGCCGGTTTGCAAAGGCTTGGACCGGCGGCCATTACGCTGGCCAATGCGGAGGGATTGCTTGGGCATGCCGAGGCAGTGCGGGCAAGGGGGATCGATGGCTGAAACCGTGTTGCAACAAACACCGGCGCCGCGGGCCGCCGTGCAGCGGATGCACGCATATCATCCTCCGCTGAGCGGGCGGCAGGGGCTGAGGCTGGACTTTAACGAAAACACCGTCGCTTGCTCCCCTCGGGTGCTCGAAGCGCTGGCGAGAATTGCCGCCTCGGACCTGGCGAAGTATCCCGAGCGGAGCCAGGTGGAAACTAAGGTCGCCCAGAATTTAGGGCTGGAGCCGGATCAGGTGCTGCTGACCAACGGTGTGGACGAGGCAATCCACCTGCTTTGCCAGACGTACCTGGATCGCGGAGATGAGTTTCTCTTCCCTACCCCGACCTACTCCATGTATGAGGTCTACGGTTCCTGTACCGATGCGACTGTCAAGACAGTCCCTTCCGGCGAGGATTTTGCTTTCCCGCTCGAGCCGCTTTTGGCAGCCATTACGCGGCAAACCAAGTTGATCGCCATCGCCAGCCCGAATAGCCCCACGGGCACGGTGGCCAGCCGGCAGCAGATTCTGCAGGTGCTCAGTCATGCCCCGCAGGCGGTGGTCCTGGTGGATGAGGCCTACTACCACTTCTGCGGCCAAACGGTGATGGACCTGGTGGGCCAGGTACCCAACCTGATCGTGGCGCGCACATTTTCCAAGGCGTATGGGCTGGCGGGGCTGCGGCTGGGGATGCTTGCCGCGCCCGCCGGCATGCACCGGTGGCTGCGGACGGTCATCTCCCCCTACAGCGTGAACTCGCTGGCCCTGGCCTGCCTGCCGGCGGCGCTGGACGATGTCCCGTACTTGCAGTGGTATGTCGAAGAAGTAAAAGCGGCACGCAGGGAGATGGCGGAGAGCCTGCGCCAACTTGGCGTGCCCCAATGGCCCACCCAGGCCAACTTCATCCTGGTGAAGATCGGACCCCTGCATGCCAAGTTCGTACAGGTAATGCATCGCCGCGGGGTGCTCACGCGGGACCGGTCGAAAGACCAGGGCTGCGCGGGGTGCGTTCGTATCACAGTGGGCACGCGCGATCAGATGAGGCAGGCCGTGACTGCCATCAGCGAAGCGCTGAACGAGATCGGGTGGGAGAGGGCGTGATGGCAAACCCGCAGAAAAAGCGCCATGCCGCTATCGAGCGTAAGACAACGGAAACGAGAATTTCGTTGAAGCTGGTGGTGGAAGGGAGCGGACGCTACAAGGTCAAGACCGGCATTCGCTTCTTCGACCATATGCTGGAGCTGTTTACGCGTCACGGGGCTTTCGATCTCGAACTCCACTGCGACGGCGATCTGGATGTGGACCAGCACCACACAGTGGAAGACGTGGGCATTGCGCTGGGCGAGGCCTTCGACCAGGCTCTGGGAGATAAGAAAGGGATCCTGCGTGCGGGGTATTTCCTGATGCCGATGGATGAGACCCTGGGGGTCGCGGCGGTTGACCTGAGCGGACGAGTGTCCTGCGTGGTCAAGACCAAGGTGAAGAAACGCCTGGTAGGCGATCTGCAAAGTGAGCTGGTGGAGGACTTCTTTGAAGGCTTCGCCCGCGGGGCACGGGCCAACGTGCACATCGCAACCATGTACGGCCGCTCCAACCATCACAAGATCGAGGCTCTGTTTAAAGCCTTTGCCCGGGCGCTACGGGTCGCCTGCTCCAGGGATAAACAGCTGGGCAAGATGCTGCCCAGCACCAAGGGATTGCTGTGATCGCAGTCATCGACTACAAGGCCGGCAACCTGACCTCGGTGATGAAGGCGCTCGACGCGCTTGGTTGCCAGGCAACGGTTACGGCGGATCCCGAGGTGGTGCGAGGCGCGGAGAAAGTCATCCTTCCCGGGGTTGGTCATTTTCAGGCTACGCAGTTACTCGCAGACACCGGCTTGACTGTAGCGGTTAGTGATTCGATTGCCCGGGGCGTACCCTTCCTGGGGATCTGCGTGGGGCTGCAATGGTTGTTCGAGGGCAGCACAGAAGCCCCGGCAACCAAAGGGCTGAGCTACTTCAGGGGCCGATGCGAACGCTTTGCCCCGGTAGTGAAAGTGCCGCATGTGGGCTGGAACCAGGTGCGTGTCAATCCCCACTCGCGGTTAATGCACGGTGTCGAGGATCGCGCCTTCGTCTATTACACCCACTCCTACCGGGCTCCGCTGATAAGCGGAACAGTTGCGGTTACCGAATACGACGGTCCCTTTTCCGGCGCGGTGGAGCGGGGCAACGTGATGGGGGTGCAGTTTCATCCGGAGAAATCCGGGACGGACGGCATGCGTGTCCTGCGGAACTTTGTGGAGCTGGCATGCTGACCAAGCGGATCATCGCCTGCCTGGACGTGCGCAGCGGGCGGGTGGTGAAAGGGGTGCAGTTCGTGGACCTGGTCGACGCAGGAGATCCGGCGGAATTGGCCAGACGGCATGCAGCGGCGGGCGCCGATGAGATCGTCCTGCTTGATATCACCGCCACCCATGAAGGCCGCGGCACACTGCTCGACACCGTGCGGCGAACGGCAAAGCAGCTGTTTATCCCGTTCACGGTAGGCGGTGGTATCCGGTCGGCCGACGAGGCAGCGGCGGTTTTCGATGCCGGCGCCGACAAGGTGAGTGTCAACTCGGCGGCGATTGCCGATCCCCACCTGATTGAGGCGATCGGGAGAAGCTTTGGCGCCCAGGCGGTGATCGTGGCCATCGATGCCAGACGTGTGCCGGGAAGCCCGGTCGGCCAGGCGGAGGTCCTGGTGAGCGGTGGACGCACCCGCACCGGACGCCGGGTGATCGAATGGGCGCGAGAAGCGGAAGCGCGCGGGGCAGGGGAGATTCTCCTGACTTCCATGGATGCGGACGGCACCCGAGCAGGATTTGACTGCGAGCTGACAGCTCGGGTCAGCGAGGCGGTTGAGATTCCGGTGATCGCTTCCGGCGGAGCCGGGTCAGCGGAGCACTTCGCCCAGGTATTCCAGGTGGGCAAGGCGCACGCGGCACTGGCGGCGAGCATCTTTCACTTTGGCATCGCCGACGTCCGGGCGCTCAAGCAGGAGCTGGCGCTGCGGGGCGTCCCGGTGCGGCTGCCATGCTGATTCCATCGATCGATCTGATGGGCGGCCGGATCGTGCAGCTGGTGCGAGGGGAGACGCTCAAGCTGGCCTTCGATGACTTCGAGTATTGGATTGGCCGCTTTCAACACTATCCGCTGGTGCAGTTGATTGACCTCGACGCCGCGATGCGGCAAGGGGACAATGGCGAACTGATCACCAGGATTGCCACCCGGTTGCCCTGCCAGGTGGGCGGCGGCATCGCCACGGTGGAAAAGGCTGCCGCGGTGCTCTCTGCGGGGGCCCGGCGGGTGATCGTGGGCTCGGCGCTCTTCGGGGGATCGGGTCTGGTGAATACAGGGTTTGCCGGCACGTTGGCGGCGGCAGTTGGGATGGAGCAGCTGGTATTCAGTGTGGATACGAAAGCGGGGCGAGTCGCGGTCAAGGGCTGGAAGGACCAGGTGGAGCTAACCCCGGAAGAAGCCATCCCCCAACTGGAGGCATATTGTGGCGCCTTTCTTTATACCCATATCGATCGGGAAGGAACCATGCAGGGCTTTCCTATCGAGGTAGCGCAGAAGCTGAAACAAAGGACCAAGCGGCAGCTGATTGTGGCTGGGGGTATCCGCGAGCAGGCCGAGATCGATGCCCTGGACGCAATCGGGGTGGACGCGGTCGCCGGCATGGCGGTGTACTCCGGGATCCTGGCCACCTGAGCGGTCAAGGAAGCTACTAAATCGGTCAGCAAATTCCGTGGGCTGGATAGTGAAAGCATTCGAAACCGGTCGTTATCGGCCCAGGTATCCGGATTTCCTGCCACGGGGCGCCGACCAACATCCGCGTGTGCGGCTTTCATTAAGGAAAGCCGCATGAAGGTCGCCAACGCCGGAAAGCTCGACAGGAAATCCGGAGTACGCTGGGGCGAACATTGATTGGATAAGGAAAAAGGCTTCAGCGATCCTAGAGAGAGTCTTGAGGGTGGGACCGAGAGACTCTGGGATCAGGAGAAGCCTTATGAAGATTATAGGATGTGATTTCCACCCCAGCTTTCAACAGATAGCGATATGCGACTTGGAGACGGGAGAGCTCCAGGAGCGGAAGTTGAGTCACGCCGATGGCCAGGCAGAACGGTTCTACCGGGAGTTGGGCGAGCCGGCGTTAATCGGGATCGAGGCCACTGGAAATAGCCAGTGGTTCCTCGATCTGGTGCAGCGGTTGGGTCATGAGATATGGGTAGGGGATGCAGCCAAGATCCGCGCCAGCTATGTGCGCAAGCAGAAAACGGACAAGCGGGACGCGGGTCATATCTTGAAGCTGCTGTTGGAGAAACGGTTTCCCCAGTTGTGGAGGCCGAGCGCAGCGATGCGGGATCAGCGGCAGTTGTTACGCCACCGGGACAAGCTGGTAGAGATCCGAACGAAGGTGAAGAACAGCTTGCAACACCTGGCGATGAACCGGGGGATGCAGAAGAAGAGCCGGCTATGGACGCGCCAGGGGATGGAGCAGTTCCAGCAGTTGGCGATGCCGGGCTGGGCGGGGACGCGGCGGGAACATTTGCTGCAGCTGCTCAAGGAGTTGAACGGCCAGATCGAGCCATTGGATCAGGCGGTGAAGCAGGCCGCCGAACAACATCCCCAGGCCCAGTTGTTGATGACGCAGCCTGGAGTGGGACCGGTGACGGCCCTGGCTTTTGTGCTGACCATCGGGGATGTGGCACGCTTTGCCGGCAGCAAGCAGCTCACCAGCTATCTGGGCCTGGTTCCCAGCGAACACAGCTCGGGCAACAAGCGTCGGCTGGGAGCCATTACCAAGCAAGGCAACTGTTTTCTACGCAAGCTGCTGGTGGAAGCGGCGCAGACCACAGTACGCAAGGATGAGGGTTTTCGCAAAGAGTATCAACACCGTTGCCATCATCGCCCGAAAGCAGTGGCCAAGGTGGCGGCGGCACGCAAGCTGGCGGTGCGACTCTACTGGATGCTACGCAGTAATGTCAGCTATCCGGAGATCGTTCATATCGAGAGCAACCCGCGGGTGCCCCTGGGCAATGTCTAGCCCGAAACATTGATTGGGTGCTCTCGCATCCAGACCGGTCTTATGCAGAAGACGGCGCAAGCGCCTTGGAAAACACCTCCGGTGTTTCCCACTTCCGCACAGACTCGGCGGCTGGATGTCCGTATAGAAGAATCATGATAGTAGTTTCGGTCGTATCGATGGTTCGGTGGAGCGATCCACCAGAAAAGTGATTCTGCGGTGATATCCCAGAGTCCCGGTCCCACACTCTGTCTGATGGCCAAAGCAAGCGGTGCTCCGCACCGCTGAGGATATCTTCGCCCTTGACAAAGCCTTTTTCCTTATCGAGGGGCACCCGTCCAAGTCCTAATCATGGTCTGGTAATCGTCTCACCCTGCTGCGACCTAGCGCCGCATAACCTTACTCTCCCGCTTGCGGAAGGCCAGGCCGGCGGCGAAGAAGCAGCAGGCGAAAAAGCCGGTAAGCGCGCTCTGTACCCGGTTGTGATGGAAGAAGGCCAGAACGCAGACAAGCCCCCAGGCAACCGCCAGCGCGAACCAGATGACAGAGCCCCGCATGGTAGCGAGATTAGAGCATTTCACTTCTACTTTGCACAGGAAGGCGCAGAGTAGAAGGGAAATGCTCTAGCAGCTCGACACTGCTTCAACGCAGCGGATACACTTCCCAACATGGCAACTGCCGCTACCAAGAATACGGGTGTACCGGGCACCGCCCCGCAGACCATGGTGAACCCCATGCGACGGCTGGTCTCGCTCGACGTGGCGCGCGGGATCACCATCGCGTTCATGATCCTGGTGAACAACGGCGGCAGTGGAAGATACAGCTACCACCAGCTGGAACATAGCGCCTGGAACGGTTGGACCTTGACGGACCTGGTATTTCCGTCGTTCCTCTTCATCGCCGGTATTTCGATCGTGTTCTCAAACGAGTCACGCCTGGCGCGGGGCGAGTCAAAAACCGCCCTGCGGCTGCACGTACTCAAGCGGTCGGTCATCCTGTTTTTGCTGGGGCTGGTGGTCAACGGCTTCCCGTTGTTTCACCTGTCCACCCTTCGTATCTACGGTGTGCTGCAGCGCATTGCGATCTGTTTTCTCCTGGCCAGCCTCCTCTATCTGTGGAACAGCCGGGCCTGGGTCGCCGCCACCACCGCAGTCGTTGCGCTGTTCGGCTATTGGATCCTGATGCGCTGGGTGCCCATTCCCGGTTTCGGTGTTCCCACCCACAGCGTGCCCCTGCTCGACCCCAATCAGAATTGGGTGGCTTATGTGGACCGCAAGATCTTTCCCGGGCGCCTTTATGAGGGGGTGCGCGATCCGGAAGGGCTGATTAGCAACATCCCCGCGATGGGCACCATTTTGCTTGGGGTCCTCAGCGGCATCTGGCTGCGGCGGCCGAAATCTTTGTCCGCCAAGGCGGCCGGGCTGCTGGTTGGTTCGGTCAGCGGATTGCTACTGGGAAACCTATGGAACGTGTGGTTCCCGATCAACAAGAAGCTGTGGACCAGTTCCTATGTGCTGTTCGCCGCAGGCTGCACTTTGTTGCTTCTTGCCTTGTGCTTCTACGCCGTGGAGATTAAGCAGTGGACGCGTGGGTGGACCTTTCCCTGGTTGGTGTTTGGATCCAATGCCATTACCGCGTATGTTTTCTCGGAGCTTTTGTCCGCCGCGCTCTCGACCATTCGGGTGCATGACGGCGCCAGGATCACGGATCTGCAGCAGTACATCTACCAGCACTGGTTCTTCCCGGTGATTAATCCGTCTTTCGGATCGCTGCTTTATGCCATTGCATTCGTTCTTGTCTGCTTCTTGCCGGTCCTGTTGTTGTACCGGAAGAAAATCTTCATCAAAATCTAGTCCCTGCACGTCTTTTAAGAACGTCTCTGCGGACCTGCTCCGAGAAAGAGGAAGATGGCGCCTGCAGCCGCATCAAGAATGGCGGCCGTGACGTTGCGTGGGGCACGGAGTTCCACCACCGCAGCCACCAGGAAAGCAATGGCCGCCGCGAGATATAGATATCTGGACTTCATACCTTAGTGCTTTTTTACTTCTACGTTGCACTGGTAAGCGTAGCGAGGTGCGGCTTTTCTTGAGGAAAACCCGCGTCGGAAGTGATTACTTCTTATACACCAGAAGTAAAAATGCTTAGACATTAGCAATGCTGCGAAAAGAGGGCAATCATGGCGCCAGATGCGATGCGATTGGCCAAGCGACTGGATGAGGTGGGCTTTTCCGATATTGTCCAGGTCCGGAACAAGGTAATGGAGCTGCGGGCGGCCGGCCAAAAGGTGCACGCTTTCCATGGCGGCGAGCCTTTCTTCGAAACTCCCAACACGGTGAAATATGCGCTGCTAAGCGCCGCGGTCGAGAACAAAACCCGGTATGCGCCCTCTTCGGGAATTGAACCACTACGCCAGGCGATCGCCGCAAAGTTGAAAGAGCGCAACGGGCTTGAGGTTTCCACGGAGAATGTAATCGTGACTGCCGGGGGAGCGCACGCGTTATATGTTGCCTTCCAGGCAGTACTCGACCCGGGCGACGATGTGCTGCTTTTCTCTCCCTATTGGACACCGATCCGGGAGATGATCACCGGCTGCCAGGCGCGAGCGCTGCTGGTACCCACGGCGACGGCGCGCAGCGCAGGCCTGACCCGGACGCTCGAAGATTTTACTACCCCGCACACCCGCGCGATCTACTACAACACTCCGCAGAATCCCACTGGCACCGTCTTCTCTCGCTGGGAAGCGGAAGAAGTCGCAGCCTTCGCCAGGAAACACGACCTGGTTGTGATTGCAGACGAGGCTTATGAAGATCTGGTTTACGACGCGGAGCATTTTTCGATCGCGTCGTTGCCCGGAATGGCGCAACGCACGATTTCGACCTATACCTTCTCAAAAACCTACGCGATGACCGGATGGCGCGTTGGCTATGCGGTAGCCAATGAACCTTTCATGAGCGGATTGCGAAAGCTGGTTCTATATTCCGCCAATGGGGTCTCAACCATGACCCAGTGGGCCGCCCTGGAAGCCCTGCGCATTCCGCGCAGCGAGATCGATGCGCGGCGGGAACAGTACCGGCAGAGACGCGATCTGCTGGTGAACGGACTCAATGAGGTAGGCCTGCCGTGTGAAATGCCGGCGGGGGCTTTCTACGCTTTTCCCCGGGTGACAAGGATCAGCAAAGACAGCCGCATCGCGGCCCGGACACTGCTTAGCAAAGCCCATGTGGCCACCGTTCCCGGAGTGGTCTTCGGCGGCCAGGGAGAGGGCCACGTCCGCTTCGGCTATGCCATCGATCCGCAGGCCATTGAAGAGGGTTTGATGGCACTCAAAAAGTACCTCGTACCCTAAAGGTTGTAGGCAAAGGAGTTCCTTGGAAGGAACTTTTTTTTCCCGGTTGCACACTTCTGCTTCGATTCGCGCGTCAAATATGAGACCGTCGTGTGATGAGAAATGTCATTGTGAGTGAGCGCAATTGGATTGCGCCCTGTAGTGCGCCGGCGAACAGCCACCAGTTCATACCGGCAAAACAAGATCCTGCAAAGTACGAGTAGCTTGCACCTAAACTTAGACTACCGGAATCAAAGGGCTTGTATGAGGCTTTTCAAGAGATCGTATTTTCTGGTTTTCGGGCTGTTGCTGGGTGGTCTGTGTGCGCCCGGAAACAGCGCGAGCGCGGAGCAAACTGCACCGGAAAACGTGGCGCTTGAGATACAGGCGCCGGACCAGCACATAACGGTCGCTTATCTGACGGAATTGTCGTTCGATAGTGCGGATGCGTCTCTGCCCGAGGACCCCGGGACCGGGGTGCAGCAGCAAACCCAGGTAGCGTCCGGCACGCCGCCTGCGGCGGGTTCGGGCGGCACGTCGACTGAAGACCCGCTTGCGCAAGGCAGACAGACCAAGCGTATTCTTTTTCTGGTACCAAACTTTCGCGCCGTGAGCGCGGATCAACAACTTCCACCTCAAACGGTTAAAGAGAAGTTCAAGACGGCGATGCTTGACAGTCTGGATTACTCCAGCTTCATCTTCGTAGCCGGTCAGGCTGGCGTCGCACAGGCGAATAATTCCTACCCTGAGTTTGGCCAGGGTGCCAAAGGATATGGCAGGTACTACTGGCACACCCTTGCGGATGCGATCAACGAGAACACATTCGTTGAGTTCATCATCCCTTCGATCCTGCATCAAGACACACGGTATTACACCCTGGGCAAGGGACCATTTCCCAAACGATTGGGGTACGCCTTCACCCGCATTATCATCACTCGTGCGGACTCAGGACACGAAACCTTCAATTTCAGCGAGATCGTTGGAGCGGGCGCCTTCTCGGGTATTGCGAATCTCTACTATCCGAGCCAGGAACGCACGCTCACCAAGACCTACCAACGATGGGTCACGAATCTTGCCATTGACGGCTGCACCTTCGCCTTCAAGGAAGTCTGGCCGGATATTAACAACTCGATTTTCCATCAAAAAGACTGAAGAGACCCTAGAGCATTTTCACTTCTACTCTGCACAGGCAAGCGCCGCGAAGTGCGGCTTTTCTTGAGGAAAAGCCACGTCGGGAGTGGTTGCTCTGTATACACCAGAAGTGAAAATGCCTAGTCATCTGGGCGATGTGCGCGGCCCACTAAGCTGCCACCATGATCTTGTCCTTTATGGAGAAGATGATGGAAACAGCAATGCAGAGCACAGGGGTTTGGAGCGCGCTCTCCAAGCAAATAGCAGAAACAATCGAAGCCGTTCAGGACAGCATCGTGACGGTGCATGGAGGCGGCCGCTCTACCTCGAGTGGGGTGGTCTGGCGGCCTGGCGTGATCGTCACCGTGCGTCATGGACTCCGCCGCAGCGACTCGCTACAGGTCGCTCTTCGCGGTGAACCACTTCAGGCCACGCTTGCCGGCGCGGATGCGGGCACCGATCTGGCTGTTCTTCGCATTGACACAGGCGCGGCCAAGCCCGTGGAAACCGCCGGCGCTCAGCCCGCTCGGGTGGGCGAGGTAGTGCTGGCAGTCGGCCGCTCCGCGCTGGGCGACATATCGGCCAGCTCAGGAATCATCGCGCGGCTTGGCAGCGCCTGGCGTACCTGGAGAGGTGGGCAGATGGATTCGCTGATCCGTCCGGATCTGCAACTTTACGTAGGCCAGTCGGGCAGCGCACTGGTGAACGAAGAGCGTCGCGTGCTGGGTATCAACAGCGCAGCGCTGGCGCGAAACGCGGTCATCACCGTGCCGGCAGCGACCGTCGATCGAGTGGTGGACGCCATCCTCGAACGGGGCCATGTGCCTCGTCCTTTTCTCGGGGCTGCGATGCAAGCGGTTCCCGTACCCGAAGCTCTGCGTTCGCACTTCGGCGAAGGAGTCGACGAGGCGTTGCTGGTGCTGCACGTGGAAGCAAATGCGCCGGCCGCTGCGGCAGGTATCCTGGTCGGCGATCTGGTGCTATCGATCGACGGCCAACTGGTCCATAACGTACACGGAGTTCAGCATCGGCTATCCACCCTGAAGGTTGGAGATCCGGTTGCTGTGGTGGTGATCCGCGGCGGCGTAAAAATGGATCTGAAGGTAATACTGGCAGATCGTGGGTGAGGATCACAAACGCGAAAAACAGGCCTGGGCAGCACCCGGGCCTGTGCCTCCACTGGAGCGGTTTGTGGTGTTGCCCTGTGTGGACGCCATGATCCACGCCAGCCGATTCTTAGCCCTTCGCGCGGCGCGGGAGCTGGACTTGCTGGCGGTTGCACTGCCCTCGACCTTGTTGTTTCGCGTGCAAAGTGATAGCCCGGACGTGATCGTGATTGCGGAGGGGGAGACCTTCCTGGCCAGGGCGGGTAACCGCGCCACACTCGCGGAAGTGTTTTCCGACACGCCGGCAGTGCTGCTTGCGGCAGAGCCGACTACGGCAATGATGCGCAGCGCGGCTCGCATGAAAATACATTCCGTGCTTCCTTTAGAGGTCACCACGCATCAACTAGTAACCGCGATCGCCGCCACTGTGGCGGGCTTTGCAGTCACTTTTCCGCATCCGCTTGCCGCGCCGGCAGACGTGATGGGGATTACGGAATACCTGACCGCGAGAGAGGTGGAGGTTTTGCGGTTAATGGCGCGCGGCCAGACAAATAAACAGGTGGCTGCCCAGCTCCAGATTTCAGAGCACACCGCGAAGTTCCACGTCAGCTCCGTTCTAGCCAAGCTCGGCGCCAGGACGCGAACAGAAGCGGTGACAATTGGCATGACGCGCGGCCTGGTTGCCATCTAGCTCAAGGGGAAACAATGGAACACAAATCTGTATTTTCTGGCGATGCCGGTGTTGTCGCCGGCAGGCTGGACGACTCCGATCTGCTGGACAACTACTCTCGCGCGGTCACGCAAGCTGTCGAGCGTGTGAGCGGATCACTGGTGAAAATCGACGTTCAGAGTGCACGCCGGGCAAATCGGTCTGGCCAGGAAGGATCAGGCTCCGGCTTTGTTTTTACTCCCGACGGCCTGATCCTGACCAATAGCCACGTGGTTCACCAGGCAGCGAAGATTTCGCTCACCTTTACCGATGGCAGCTGCAGTGGAGCGGTGCTTATAGGCGAGGATCGGGATACGGATATCGCTGTACTCAGAACGGAGCATGCGGTGTTCTCCCCTGCCCTGCTAGGCAGCTCGAAACGATTGCGCATTGGTCAGATTGCGATTGCCGTGGGCAATCCGTTCGGCTTTCAGTTCTCGGTGACGGCCGGCGTCGTCAGTGCGCTTGGCCGCAGCATGCGCGCTGCCTCTGGGCGCATGATGGAAGAGATTATCCAGACCGATGCGCCGCTCAATCCCGGCAATTCCGGCGGGCCGCTGCTGGACTCGGCCGGCAGCGTAATCGGCGTGAACACGGCGACCATTCTTGGCGCCCAGGGCCTTTCGTTTGCGGTTGGGATCGACACGGCAAAGTACGTGGTGGCGCAGATTCTGCAGCACGGCCGGGTGCGCCGCAGCTCAATTGGGATTGCTGCGCAGAATGTACCCATTCCCCGGCGCCTGGCTTATGAATACAAGCTGCCCATGCCTACTGGGGTGATGGCCACGGCCGTGGCGCCTAATGGAGCCGCTTCGCTTGCAGGCATGGAGGAGGGCGACGTAATCGTGGGTTTTGCGGCCCAGCCGGTTGGGGGCATCGACGATCTGCATCGTCTGTTGACCACGGAACGCGCGGGTAAACCGCAGAACGTTAGCCTGCTGCGGGGAACCGCGCTCAAGCACCTCATGATTGTGCCTCGGGAGCGCGAAGAGGACGGCGAGGCAGCGCGCTAGAGCATTTTTGCTAATGGTGTAGACCAGGAAACTGAACTCGACGCGGCCATTCGGCCAGAGAATGGCCGCACATAACTGATCCCTCCGGACCACAGTATTAGCAAGAATGGGATAGGAGGTGGTGGTATCCTGAGCGGAATCAGGATCCATGCCTACCAGCGGTAGTCCACACCCCGACAACACGGACTTGGAAAGCGGCGAATCGTTCGACGCAATTTTTTCCGAGTATGAGCAGAGCCATGCGCGCCACGCCGAAGGCGGTGGCAGACAGATCGAAAGTACCGTCGTCGCCGTCTCCGCCGACTCGGTCTACCTGGACATCGGCTACAAGACCGAAGGTGTTCTGCCGCTGGCCCCATTCCAGAGTGCGAACGAAGCGGTAAAACCCGGCGATAAATTTCTGGTGGCGGTCAAAGGCCGCAACCCCGAAGGCTACTACGAGCTTTCACGCTTCAAGGTGGAGCAGCCTCGGGACTGGTCCTCATTGGAACGAGCTTTCGAAGACAAGACGCCGATCGCCGGCACGGTGACCGGGGTGGTCAAAGGCGGATTAAGCGTGGACGTGGGCGTGCGAGCGTTCATGCCCGGATCACGCAGTGGGGCGCGTGACGCCGCTGAGTTGGAAAAACTCGTGGGGCAGCAGATCCGTTGCCGCATTATCAAGCTGGACGTGGGAGGCGAAGACGTGGTGGTCGATCGCCGCGTCTTGATGGAAGAGGAAGATCGTTCCACGAAAGAGCGCCGCTACGGCGAGCTCAAAGAAGGCGAAACGGTGCAAGGCGAGGTGCGCAGCCTCACCGGTTATGGTGCGTTTGTGAACATCGGCGGCGTGGACGCGTTACTCCATGTGGGCGATATCGCCTGGGGTCGCGTGAATAAACCGGAAGACGTGCTTTCCGTTGGCCAGCAGATCGAGGCCAGAGTGCTCAAGGTTGACCCGGAAAAGCATCGCGTCTCCGTGGGTATGAAGCAGCTTCTGCCGCACCCCTGGGATGCAATCGCGCTGAAGGCAGGAGATCGTGTGCACGGCACGGTGACGCGGGTCGCAGATTTTGGGGCTTTCGTTGAGATAGAGCCCGGGGTTGAGGGCTTGATCCACCTGTCGGAGATGTCCTGGGCCAAAAAGGTGCGGAGACCGAGCGATGTGCTCAAACCTGGCGATTCCGTGGAAGCGGTGGTTCTGGGAGTGAACCAGGGCGAACGCCGCCTCTCCCTGGGCCTCAAACAGACGTTGGGCGATCCCTGGGCGGAGGTGGAGCAAAGGTTTCCGGTGGGTTCTGCCATCGAAGGGCCGGTTACCAGCTTTACTAAATTCGGGGCCTTCGTGCAGCTCGCAGACGGGGTTGAGGGGATGGTTCACGTCAGCGAGATCAGCGCCGAAAAGCACATTCATCACCCGCAGGACGTGCTCCGGATGGGTCAGATGGTCAAGGCCCAGGTGCTCGAAGTGGACAAGACAAAGCGCCAAGTACGCCTGAGCATGAAGCAACGGACCTCGGTCACGGTAGATGAATATCTTGCCGAGCACCCGGCGGGCAGCGTGATCACTGGCCGCATTGTCGAGGTTGCGCAAGGATTGGCGCGGGTGGAACTCGGCGAAGGCATCGAAGGTGTGTACCGCATTGTTAGGGAGAGTCCCGCGGCGGAAGCGCAAGCGGCTGAGGGCAAGGTGGACCTTTCGTCGTTGAGCTCCATGTTGAAGGCGCGGTGGAAGGGCGGTCCCAGCAGCGTCGCCGCAAAGCCAGAGGGGCTTTACGCGGGGCAGATTCGCAGCTTCCGGATTGAGCGAATGGAGCCTGATGCCAGGAAGATTGCATTGGAGTTGGTGTAAGCGGCACAAATTGCCGAAACCCAGAAGGTCTCAAGGGTTCTGGGTTCAGCCGTCCCTGCGGGACTGGTACCGCTTTCTATGAGCCCACCCAGGACTGACGTCCTGGGCTACTTTCATGCTGTCCCTACCGGGACTGCCTAATGCCGCCGTTTCATCCTTCGCGGTCGGCGAAGCCGGTGGTCAACTTTACGGAAAGGCGCATACGCGGACTTGTCCAGTGCTGCGTGACAGGATTAAGTTGCCAACGGCAAGTCAGTGGCTCGGGATGACAAGTCGAGGGTAAACGTTCCGTGCTGCCCCTTCTCGATCTATTCCTCGCGCAGCAGGATCATTGGGTCGACGGCGAGGGCGTGCCGGGCTGGAATCCAGGCCGCGACCAGGCCCACAAACAGCATGGTCAGAATTACGCCGCCGAGCACGATGGGGTCTTTCGGCGTGGCCTGATAGACAATGAAGGAAAGTACACGAGTGGCCAATACTCCGAGGATCATGCCCGCCACGGAGCCAATCGCCAGCAGCCGGAAAGCTCGCCCCAGAGCGGCGCTGAGCACTTTGCGCTGATTGGCACCGAGCGCCACGCGAATACCCAATTCGCGCAGGCGTTTGGTGACCACATAAGATGCCATTCCAAAAATGCCGGTGATCGCAAGCATCGCGCCCAGCAGTCCCAACACCCCCAGTGCCACGGACGCCACCCGAGCGGCAAAAAGAGCAGAACTGAGTTCACCGTTCCAAGTCTTGATGTCCAGGGGGAGCGCAGGATCGAGGTTGTGCAGAGAGCGCTGCAAGGCGGCAGCGATCTCCTGCGGGGCACGCTCAGATCGAACGATGAGCCGGATATTGTTGGAAGGCTGCTGCAGGAAGGAATAGAACATGGCCGGCTGGGGATCTTCCGTCAGGGTTTCATATTTACCGTCTTCCACCACGCCCACGACTTCAACCCGCGTGCCACTCCATACTTTGAAGTGAGCGCCTATGGCCTTATCGACCGAGCCGAGTACTTTACGGGCAAATTCACGATTGACCACAGCGACCGTGGGAGCCTTGGCGTCGTCGTGCAGGGTAAGAGTCCGCCCGGCCAGGATCGTGGTGCCGGCTGCGCGGAAATAGTCTGGTGAGACATTGAATTGCTGCGCGTCTGCGACAGAATTCGTCGGGCGGTAATCCGTCGTGGTGTCGTGGTAAACCGACGAGTCGTTGCCGCCGATGCTGAGCGGCAAGCGGTCGGCATAGCCGACGGCGGTGACGCCGGGGATGGCTGCGGCGGCATTGAGCATGCGCCGCTGCATCAGGGGGCGCTGATCGCCGTCATAGCCGGCCATGTGAAGATCCGTTTGGGCCAGCATCGCGCCCTCGGGCTGGAAACCATAATGACTGTGCAGGGAGCGTGCCAGGCCACGCACGGCAACCAGCGATGCAGTGACCAGAACGGCGCAGATGGCGATTTGCAGGGCCAGCAGCACGTCGCGCAGCGTAAACCGGCGCAGGCTGCCGATGCCTGTCGATCCCGAACGGATGATCTGCCAGGGATCGGCGCGCAACACTTGACGAACCGGAACCAGAGCGAAGAGAAAGCCGCTGAACAGGGCAAGCAAGAGCGCAAGGGCGTAGGTCCTGACATCAGGATTGACCGGTACGTTGATGGGGATGCCTGGAATTGGCCGCCAGGTGCTCAATACGCGCAGAATCGCCACAGCGCCCACCATGCCGACAACTCCTCCGGCTACCGATAACAAAACCGCTTCAGTGAAAAGCTGGCGGAGGATGAGTGGACGAGGCGATCCCAAAGCCATGCGCACAGCAATTTCGCGGGAGCGGTCGGCCGTTCGCGCGGCAAAGAGGCTGCCGAGGTTGGCGCATGCGGCAAGCAGGATGAGTCCGGCCAGGAGCATCAGTCCAGCCATAAAGGCGCGCGCGGGACGGCCGAGCGTATCTCCCACCAGCCCCGGCCGCGCCAGGGAGAATTTCAGACCGTCATCTTGTTTGGGATACAACTTCGCCAAAGAAGCGGCAACGATGTTCAGGTCAGCTGCCGCCGCGGCCGGTGTCACCGCGGGCTTCAAATGGCCGATGACCCAGGTGAAATGGGAGCCACGATTCTCCATTGGGTCCCATCCGCCCATCTGCGGCAGGTCCACCAAAGGCGCCCACAGGTCAGGCGCGAAGAAAAGCTCAGTGCCGCGGAAGCCGGCCGGGGCAACGCCGGCAATGGTGTAGGGATGCTGGTTGATCTGAACGGTGCGGCCCACCGCGGCGGGATCGCTGTTGAAGTGGCTGTGCCAGTAGGCATAGCTCAGTACCACGTACGGCACGCTGTTCTTTCCATGCTCATCGGAGCTATGGAGGAACCGGCCGAGATAAGGTTGGACGCCCAGAGAATCAAAGTAATTGCCACTGACCATATACGGCCAGACGACGGAAGCATTTCCGCTACCGGTGTCGAGTCCGACGCCGCCGATAATGTCATAGGAAACGAGGGATTCAAAGCTGCGGTTTTGATCGCGCAGGTCCAGGTAATCGGGATACGCCTGGGAGGGAGCGCTTCCTCGTTCGAAGGCTCGCTCGAGCATGTAGAGGTTTTCGGGGTTGGGTACATTGAGCGGGCGCAGCACCAGTGCATTCAGCACACTGAAGACGACAGTGTTGGCACCAATGGCTAGCGCCAGCGTGAGCACGGCGGCCACCGCGAACCCTGGAGACTTGCGCAATTGACGTAGGGCAAGTCGAAAGTCGGCGTTCATACTCCCCCCTGGTAAACAAATGCAAAACGGGAACCCATGGCTTCGCTCGGGCGAGCTTTTCTCGAGGATACGCATTCCCGAATACCCTAGTTCCAGGAGATTTAGCGTGATCTTCTTGGGGAGCAGGTGCGTAAGGCGGAGGTGGAAGAGTCGAGGACGGTTGCACACCTAATCGTTGCCATTCGGATGACGTAACTGCAGATCCACTCCGCTACGCTCTATCGAAAAACATCTCCACGAGAGGTCCGCTGAACTGCAGATCCTTCCACTACGCTGCGCTACGGTCGGGATGACAAAGGGGAGGGGGCGCTTCCATTGAGAGTAGCGGCTGGGCAGAAGGGAAAAGAGGCCCTTCTACAGGAAATCCGGATAGCGCAGTGGAGGGACCTGCTGTTCTCTCGGCCTAGCGGGGTAAGGCAAAACTGAATAGGTCGCTGCCAGAGGCGATGGCTACGTACTGGTTGCCACCCGCCGCGTAGCTCATTGGCGAGGCGTGCAGGCTCTGCCCGGTGTTAAAGTGCCACAAGGATTTTCCTGTGCTTGCGTCCGCAGCCTCGAAGAAGCCCTGGTTATCGGCGAAAAATACTAAACCGGTCGTTGTCGACATCACGCCGCCGTAGCCGTGAGCTTCTCCCGCCTGGGGATAATGCCAGGCAAAGGTCTTCGTCTGTGGGTCGAAAGAAAGAAGCACCTGCGCGCTCTTCGCATTTGGATCGCGCTTGGTTCCGGTCGAGTAGTACTCCTTACCTTCTTCGAACGCAGCCGGCTTGCGAAAATATACTGAACAACTCTCCAGAGACAAGAAATAGAACAAGTGCGTTGTTTCGCTATACGAGGGCGAGTACCAGTTGGTCGCTCCTTCCACTCCGGGACAAATCAGCGTTCCATCTGCAGTGGGTTTCTGGTCTGCAGACACCGGGCGGCCACTCGCATCAACTCCCTTAGCCCAATTCAGTTGCTTGACGAATTGCGTGGCCGACAGGAACTTTCCGTTCGTGCGATCGAGCACGTAAACGTAACCGTTGCGATTCGCCTCGACGATAAGCTTCCTCGGCTGGCCCTGATATTCCATGTCGACGAGGACAGGCGTCTCCACGGCGTCGTAGTCATATAAATCATGGGGAGTGAATTGGAAGTACCACTTCAGCTTGCCGGTGTCGGGATCAATCGCGAGCAGACAGGATGTGTACAGATCATCCCCGGGGCGAACGCTTCCGTCGTAGTCCGGTGAGGCATTACCGGTGCCCCAGTAGAGGGTGTTTAACGCCTCATCATAAGTACCGGGCATCCATGCGGTGCCGCCACCGTGAAGATAGGTATCGGCCGGCCAGCTCGAAGATCCGGGTTCTCCCGGGGCTGGAATGGTCCACAAGCGCCAAGCTAGTTTTCCGGTCGTGGCATCGAAGGCGGCGAGAAAACCGCGCACTCCGTCGTCCCCGCCAGAGGTTGCCACTAATACCTTGTCCTTAAGGATGAGCGGAGCGCCGGTCGCCCCATAGTTCTTATTCCAGTCGGCGTAGGCCACGTCCCAGATGAGGTTGCCTGATCGGTTATCCAGGCAGAGCAAGTGAGCATTATCTGTTTCCATATACAGGCGGTTGCCCGACAGGGCCACGCCGCGATTGATATGGCCGGAGGCGTCATCGATCAGGCCGCTCGAAACCGGCCGCGAATAGTGCCAGAGCACTTCTCCCGTCTGGGCATTGAGGGCAAACGCGTCGTTCGACCCGGTGAAGTACATGATGCCGTTTACCACTACGGGCGTAGCTTCCAGCACGCCGGGCGTCTTGCTGTGAAAGACCCATTGGGCCTGCAGGTGGGCGACATTCTGAGGAGTGATCTGAGTAAGACCGCTAAAGCGCCTGCCTGTGTAGTCGCCGTTGTACGACGGCCAATCGTCCCCAATCTGCGCCGACGCATAGGTGCATGCGAGAAGAATCATCACCCACAGTCGAACAAGCTTCATGCGATCAATGCCCTTCATCGTTGATGGTAATGAATACTTCGCCCAAGGCCCCGCGGTCGACGCCATTACTATCGACGAGGTGAATAGAAACCCTGGCTACGTTCTTCGCCGCTGCAGTGGTTTGGTGCAGTGCTACCGGATCCTGGGGCTGAACGGCCTGCAGAGCCACTTCACTTGCTTCTACACCTCCCTCGTCATAGAGGTAAGCCTTGAGCTCTCCAGGAAAGAAAACGCCGAAGGTGCCAGAGAGGTCGATCTTGTCGCCTATGCGCCGGGCGACCAGAGGCTTACCCACCAAACCTGCGTCGGTTACGGTGGTGAAATCGCCGCTGAGGCGTGAGGGGAACCAGTTGGTATCGAAGACGTAGCTTTCTCCCGGCCCGAGGACCGCCATGGGGCTATTCAGTTCTGCTTCCATGTAATAGGGCGTTTTTTCCAGGCTTCCGGATGTGAGATAGGGCATCCCTTTTGCGTCCAGCTCAACCGTTGGTCCGTTCTTATAAAAGATAACCGTCGCTTTGTCGGGGTAATCTCCACCCAAGACGTGTTTGGTTTTTTCCACCATGGCATATTGCGTCGCGCCATCGATCAGCGCGACCCATCCGGCGATGGAGTCAAGCCACACTTCGCTTTCGAGATACTTCCAATTCAGCCGGAACAAGCCATCCTTGACACTGTACGCAGGATCGTTCGCCAGCCCGTCCCGCGCGTGGTAACCGAGCAAATAGGAAGAGCGGGGGTTAAGCGGAGTGAACGCCCGGAACTCGTGATTGTATTGCGTGGCGTCCTTTGCGTCAGACAGGTTGTACTGGGAAACCGACTGCACCGACCAGGTGATGGAGTGACCGGTGAAATTCCTGGTAATGGCATGGAAGGAGATTTGCGGCGAATCGCTGCCTATGCTGATCTCCCGGGTATATTGCAGGCCTGTGGGCGGATCGGGCGGACCCTCCAGCCGGACGGTGCATTTCGCACCCTGGGATAGAACAGAGAAGGCATAGGCGCCATCGTCGAGAGGAGTGGACGCTCCCTGCCAGTGCTGCTCATCGTCATTGCCCTCAGGCAGAGGCCAGATTTTGTCACCGCCGTAGTTAATCCAGCGGCCGGCCGCCTCGGCGGGAGAAACATATTTCCCTTTATAGACCGGGTTCACGAAGAGATAGGGGTGTCCGTTGAAAGTGAGCTGCATTAAGCGGCCACCCAACTGGGGAACAAACGTCAGTTGCACCCATTCGTTCGCAACCTGCTGCGCTTGCCAACCTTCGTAGACCGCTGGCTGGACGGTGCAGGCAGCGCTAGCCGCCAGAGAAACGGCCAGCAGGCAGAAGATAACGGACGATTTCATCGTTCAAGCGCCTTTGCGTGCCTGCGCCAGCAATTGCCGGATGCGCTGGCCGATGATAATTTCTTCCCCCGGCCGCAGGGTCATGGAAACGATCTGCAGCTTATCTTCTTTCGTCGAGGCTTTCCTATTCGCTGGATTACGGGATAAGACATCGCTCGGATTGTCTTCGGTCAGGACCGCGATGGCAGGATTGCCTTCCAGCAATTCTTTTGCGCAATCTGCGGTTGTGTAGCGCCAGGCTTTCTGATCCCAGGTAATCATCAGTGTGGGGCATTGGTTTTCTTCCGGCATGTAGACCTTGGCCTCAACTCCCGGAACCGTCTCCACCAGGGTCGCAATGCGCTGCACACGCGCTCCCCATTCCTTGTTGAGCTTGGGCACATCCATCTTCAACCACGCCTCGACCGCGGCCAGGCACCCCATGATCTCTTCCTTGCCAACCTTCATCGGGCGGCAGACCGCGCCCTCCCATGGATTGCTGTTGGCCAGGGCGGCCTCGATGAGATCCTTGCGGCCAAGGAGAATGCCGCTGGATTGCGGTCCGCACAGTCCTTTGCCTCCGCTGAAGGTGTACAGATCACAGCCCATCTTCGCGAACAACTGCAGTTTGTTGACGGGTGGGATGCCGTCGGCTGCGTCCATAAAGATGGGCACGTGATGATCCTTGGCAGCCGCGATCTCCCTGGCCAGTCGCTCGGGAGACGAGGTGGTGTAAACCATGACAGTGTTGGAAGTGACGGCGTTCGAAATTTGTTCTGCAGAGTCAACCAGGACGAGTTTGCCACCGGCCAGGCGGATGGCACTATCAAACACGCTCCGCCCACCGACCATGATCACCTCGTTCTTCAGGCCATCGGTGTTGGGCAATTGCCAGACTTTCTCCGGATCGGTTCCGGCGATGCATCCCGCGGTTGCGACCGCCATGGCGCCGGCCGCGCCCGAAGTGATCATGCCCGACTCAGCACCGGTGAGTTCCGCCAGACGCCTACCAGCAGCTTGCTGCAGCTCGAAGATGTTGACGAAGTGCTGCGCGGCTTCCACTTGAGCGGCTCTCACCTCGGGCAATTCAAGGCTGGCGCTGAGATAGGTCCAGGTGCCACGTCCGTTGATCAGGGGCTTCACCCCGAGCCGGGTGTAGATATTGTCGGTTGAGTTTCGGGCCACCTCTGCCCAGCCGGTTCCCATAGCCTGTTCCAGGCCGACCTGTGCCAGCAGCGGAAAGGCTGCAGCCCATTTAACGAAGGTTCTGCGTCTCATCGTGAGGCCTCGTCGGTCCTTTCCGGTTGACGTCTTACGGCGATGAAGGAGATCTGCTCCGCAGCCTCCTCGCCTACCTCGAAGTTTTGTTGCAGCGTCGATCGTGCGGGATACGGGGGCTTGAAAAATTTGTTATAGAGATCGTTCATCTGGCCACTATCCTTCATCTGCCGCAGGTAGACGGTGCTGAAGACGACATTGGAGAAGTCCATGTCGACCTCCTCCAAGCCGTCCAGGAGATTGCGCATAGACTGTCGCAGTTGCAAATCGAATAGCGGCGTGACCATGCCCTGACCAGGGATGAACCCGTCCTTGGCGGAAAGATACAAGGTGTCGCCATAGAGGATTCCCGGGCTCGCGGTCGGGCTGGGAGGCATATTTCGCGGGCGCACGGCTTTGCGTTTACTCAAATCCGCCCCGGCAATGCAGCTGAAGACGATGTGCTGTCCTTTAGGAAGACCAACCACTTGAATGGTGCCGCGGCCCGGCGTATTGCCAAACTCAAAGAAGGTCCGATAGATCTTACCCATCACGTCGTACTGACCGCTGACGCTCATGTAGGGATTCACCCAGAGAACATTCTTCGTGCTCATCCCAGCGGCATTCAGAACGGTGCTCACATTATCGAGAGCCTGCTTTGTTTCGGTAGCAAAATCAGAATCTGCTTTTCCACCCTGCGCCGAAAGGTACAGCATGTCACCCACCTGGATTGCGGGCGGATCGACGCGTGGCCCGCGCGGCCAACCGGCAGGCCAGATTGCTTTGCGTTCCCCGGCGACGGCAATGCAGTTGATCTCCACCATCTCCCCCGCCGGCAAGGCGGCCACCGTTAACACGGTCCGTGCCGGAGGGCTTGATCCAATCATCTGCCAATAAACGTCATCCATGAGGGGCAGGTTGTGACTATCCGTGACATAGATATTCAGCCAAACGACATCGCCAAAATCCATTCCTGCGCCGCGCAAGACCGTCTGTACCTTGCGCATTGCATCCTTCATTTGCCCGGCAAAGTCCCCGGCTGAGCTTCCCTGGCCGGATACGTAGAGGGTGCCGTTGGCCAGAAGGCCCGCGCTGTATGCGGAATCAGAACCCGGCGGCTGGATGACCTTGAAGCCTGGAGTCTGGGCGGATGCAAATGCTGCTGATGCCGAAACCAGCAGGAGAACGAAGGTGCGATGGAATCGATGGATCATTTCATCCTTTTACAAATAAGGGATAAAGCCATGTGCGCGCGTCGAAATCTTGTACACAGACGTTGTCGCCGTTATGTAGAGGGTGGAGTAATTGGCATCTCCCCAGGCGAGATTTGCAGGCTGCTCGGGTACGACAATCGTTCCCAGATGATGGCCGGCTGGATCCCACACCCATATCCCCCGGGGCCCGACCACATACAAATTGCCCTTGCGATCGACTTTCATGCCATCCGGCACGCCTTCATGCGGTCCGCCAGGCTCTTCACCAAAGATCCGCCCGTTGCTCAGTTTGCCGTCGTGGAAGTCATAAACACGGATGTTCTTTTGGGTCGAATCGTCTACGTAGAACTTTGTGCCGTCGGGGGAAAAGGCGAGTCCGTTGGGGTCCTCAACCTCTTTGGTAAGCAGTTGAGGTTGGCCATCGGACGCAATTCGATAGACGCCTTTAAAGGGAATCTCCTGCTTTTGATCCTTGGGTAAGTCAGAGGTTGGATCGGTAAAGTAAATGGCTCCGTCTGGCCCGAGCACAACGTCGTTGGGGCTGTTTAACCGCATTCCCTGATAGTGATCGGTGACGGTTTCATAAGTCTTGCCGTCGGGCGAGAGGCGGATGATCGCCCGCAAAACGCTGGCACAATCGAGCAGCCGGTGCTGCCGATCGTACGTGTTGCCGTCGGGATCTCCCAGAGAGATGATCTCCTGCTTCTGACCGGTGACGGTGTTCAGCTTGAATATCTTGTTGAGGGTTTCATCGCTCACCCATAGATAACCTGCCGGATCCCAGACAGGTCCTTCGGTAAAGCCAAAGCCGGAGCCCACCTTCGTCATTTGCGCTTTGCGGTCGAACAGGTTCCAAAACGCGGGGGAAAGCGCTTCCAGTGAGAATGGGCGGGTGTCGGCCTGCAGGCCGATAGAGACGAACAGCGTGAGCGAAGCTACAGCGGTCTTAATCGTCATTGTCTTCAGATTTCGAGGAGTGGGGAGCGCGCTTGGAGTTTTCGTCTCCGGTCCGTTGCAAGTAGCTGATCAGGTCATCCACTTCCTTGCTGTTCAGCGTGGAGGCGGGCATCAGGGAGCGAGAGCCAAAATCGACCTGGGCAAGCTCTGATTTTGGAAAGTAATGAAACTTACCATCGAGGGTTTGCAAGGAGAGGGAAAAATTGTCATTGATCTTGAGCAACCCGGTAATTTTCTGCCCCGTAATCGTCACCACGGTCGTGGCTTTCTTGTCAGCAGGAAGATTTTTGTCCGGGTCGAGAATGACGGCGCGCATTTGGTCTGGCTTGGTATCTGCACCATAGAAGGAGAGATCGCTGCCGATAAAGCCTCCTTTACCGTTGACCATATGGCAGTCGGAGCATTGTGCTTTGCCGAAGAAGAGGGCTTCTCCTTGCTTGGGATCACCAGGAAGCTCGACGATATCGCCTCTCCCCTGGAGGACCCTCAAATAGGCAACGACGTCCGCCACTTCCTGGGGTTTGAGGGACGAGAAAGCCGGCATGCCAGCGCCCGAGATTCCATAGCGGATGATGGCGGCCAGTTCACGGTCCATGAGGCGCTGAACTTCGGGAGCAGTGGCGATGTTCGGTGCGTGCTCCCCGCCGCGGCCATCCGCGCCGTGACAACCGGCGCAGTTGGCTGCGAAGATGGCGGCTCCGGGTTGTTGCGCGTGCAAGGTCGCCATCGACAGCATGGCAAGGATCACAACGCGGACGAAGATGCGCCGCCCCGAAACCATCTTCGTCACAGGACCTCTTCACTCACCTTAGAACAAGAACTTCAACGCAACTTGCATGATACGAGGATTGTTGCCACCAGTACTAGTTACATAACCGAAGCCACCCTGGCCAGTGTTGTTGACCGTCCCGTTCGGATTCGCAAACTGCGCGTGATTGAAGACGTTGAAGGCTTCTGCCCGGAATTGCAGTTTGGTGCTCTCGGTGATGGTGGTGCTCTTTAACAGAGCCATATCATAATTGTCGATGCCAGGACCGGAGAAGTATCGCCGCATCGCGTTTCCTACTTGCCCGATTGGTTCCGGGACGAAGAAGTTCGGGTTGAAATATGGCAGCCCCTTTCGCGGATTCTTATTTCCATAAAGAGGGCTGCCGTTGTTCGCGTAGCTTGGCACATCTACGTTTGCATTAAAGGCGCCAAGCAGTGAATTATCGTCATTCTCAGATAACTGGACTGGTTCTCCCTTGGCAAAGGTAGATACGCCGGAAAGCTCCCAGCCCGCGGTGAACCGCTTCGCAACATCCCCTCCACCGATAAAGTGATCGAAGGGCAACTGCACGGTGTAGCTGGCGACCAGGTTATGCGGGACGTCAAAACTCGATAGTGCGCGGGTTTGGCCCGGATCTAACGGGTTGGTCGCGTCAAAGGAATCCGAACCATTATCCAGTGACTTCTCAAAGGTGTATCCGATCAGGAAGTTGAGGTATTTTTCGGTGTGCTCCAGGGTAACCTGCAGCGAGTTGAAGCTGGAGCTGACCGCCGTTTTCATGTACGGATTGCTGTTGAAGTTGAGCCCGAAGGGCCTGGTTCCGTTCACCGTCGCGCCGCTCGCGGTGGTGTAGGCCGTGTCTTCGCCGTAGGGGCCGCAAGTTGTCGTACCGGGCGCCACATTGGCGGGGTTACTCAATTGGAGGCAGAGCGCCTGGTTCCCGGGATTCGATTCCTCAAACGTCAGCAACTGCCTCCCTACTGTCCCCACGTAGTTCACACTCAGCACGGTTGCGGTCCCCAATTGACGCTGGAGAGAGAGCTCCCATTCCTGAACATAGGGCATCTTGTTTTTGTAGTAGTAATAGTCTGATCCGCCGATGGGTGTCGCTGCCGCCCAATCGAAGGTTGTATCGGGATTTTTAGGAGACACGTTGGTTGGAGGAAAGACGAAGGGAAACTTTTGTCCCGCCGAAATTCCCGACGGCCGATCAACGAACGGGGTGGCGAGCTCAGTCGATGACACAGAATAGTAGTTGCCATAAGGAGCATCGCCTACCTCGACGAATCCGGTGGCGTCCTCGATAGAGCTATAGAAGATGCCGTAACCGGCACGAATGCTGGTTTTTCCGGCTCCGCCCAGAATCTTACCGAGAAATCCGTCGCTCACATCTGGCGCATAAGCAAAGCCAATTCTAGGAGCAAAGTTGGTGTACTTGGTTGGCCCGAGAGTACGGGGAATTCCTGGGTCTCCTGGAACCACCAGGCCCAGGGGAGCACCGGGAAACGCTAGTGACTGCTCTCCAAGAACGACCGTCTCGAGCTTATTCTGGGTGTCGTACCAGGGTGTAGCGACTTCCCAACGGAGTCCGTAATTGAGGGTGAGATTGCGAGATGCACGCCAGCTATCCTGAGCATAAAACCCGTAGTACTTGCTGCGCGAGTCGAGAAGCTGCTGGCTGGCCTGCACGAAGCTGTCCGGCGCACCAATCAGGAAATCGGCAAAGTCCAAGCCAGTCTCTGACCCGTTGAAACCAAAGCACGCGTCATAGCAGTCGTAGTTCCGCTCGTTGATTTGGTTGTAGTGGAGGTTGGCGCCAAACTGCAGAGTGTGCGTTCCGAAAATTTTGGTGACGTTGTCGATGATCTGAAAGGTGTTGTTGTATTGCCTCAATGCGTCAGGCGGGACGCCAAGGCTGAAGTTGTTGAACATCAGATTCGTAACACCCTCGTACGAAGGGTTGATGGGAGAGATGCCGCCCTCGGGGCCCCACGGAGTAACAAAACCCTGCGAGGCAAGGGTGACGCCCAGACCTTGTCCCGCGGTGGGTTGGCCGGTCTGGTTTACATCGCGCAGATAGGCGAGACGAAGATCGTTGACGGTCGACGAGTTAAACGTAGTCGTCAACCCTAGATTGATCATTTGGGTTTGACCCTTATTGGTGGCGGCAAAGCCCGGGACATTTACCTGGCTATACGGATTAATCGTATGGAATCTGTCTATGAAGTAATAGCCAAACACAGCGCCGAAGCGGGTGGGAATGTCCACCCGGCCACTGCCTTTATCGTCGCTCAACGTTTCGTTGAAAGCCGAGGTTGCGTAGTTAGGGGTATCGTTGACAACTCCGTTGGCCGTAGGGAGGAACTTTAGCGAGTTGACCGCAACCGGCGACCACGCGCTCTGGGGAATGTTCGCATTCGGAAAGACGCAGGTTCCGGGGTCCGTGCAGCCCGGAGTGTAATAATTTTCCCCCTGCGTTACGGGGTATCCCAATGTCTGGGAAAGAGTGTTGGCCCAGCCGGCACCGACGACTGTTCCAGTGAGCGAACTCGCCTGGTCCGTCAGGTCACCTGTGCGGTCCGAATTTGAAGGCACGGGATAGCTCTGTGTCTGTCCTAAAATCTGCCGTGTTCCCTGGTAGTCGCCAAACCAGAAAATCTTGTTCTTGCGGATCGGGCCCCCGGCCGCTCCGCCGAATTGATTCTGGATGTAAACTCCGCGAGTCGGAGAGTAGTAGTTTCTGGCATCAAGATCCGTGTTGCGCAGGAAGTCGAAGACAGTGCCGTGATACTGATTGCTTCCCGACTTGGTGACTACGTTGATCTGGCCACCACTGTAGTTTCCATACTCCGCATCGAAGTTGTTGGTGATGATGCGGAACTGAGCGATGGAGTCGAGATTGGGGATCATGGCGGCGCCGTTGTGCACGCCTTCTTCTGCATTTGCCCCATTCACCATAAATGCGTTGGACCCGCTGCGGCCGCCGTTGACGGATTGTTGGCCGTTGTCCAGGTCACCGGACACCTGCGTCGCGCCGACTCCCGACGTGCTGCTGTCCTGGCTATGGGAATAAGGCGACACGCCCGGCTGCAACTTCAACAGGTCGATGTAGGAACGTCCGTTGAGCGGCACGGAGGTGATCTTGGTGCCGTCGATGACCACGCCATTCTGCGTGCTCTGCGTCTCCACCTGGAGGGCGTCGCTCTTCACGCTGACAGTGTTGGTGACCGTGCCAAGCTGCAGCGTGATGTCGATGCGGAGGGCAGAGTTGGCATCGATCTTTATCCCCGTCTGCTGGTAATCGCGGAATCCGGGCTGGTTGACGGTGACGTTGTAGGTGTCAACCTTGAGGGTGGGAAGATTGTAAAAGCCCTTGCCGTCGGTGGTTGCTGTGCTCTGCACGTTCGTTGTTACGCTGGTGGCGACGACGGTCACGCCTGGGACAACGGCCCCGCTAGGGTCAGTAACCACTCCAGAGATCGAGCCGGATATGGCTGCCCACGCGGAGACAGTTGCGAAGATTACAGCTATGGCTATGCCAGCGGACGACACTGGTCTAATGATTCGATTCATGGGAATTGGCCTCTCAGATGAGAATTAGTGACGGGATCCCGAAACCAAACGACGGTAAAGACAACTAAACGATGATAAAAATGAGGGTACTGGCGATCCTCCATGGTGTCAAGAAATCAGGGGGTCCGCGGAAGCGGTCGGGTTTAATGTGATAAGCGAACCGGGAAGACCCGGTTTAGACTCGCGTCGCTTTGGTTTGAATCTCCCGAGAAGGAAAGGTGAGCATGGAAAATTTCAAAGGCTCAAAATTCAGCAGGCGTAAATTCGTGCAGCGTTCGGTGATGGCGGGAGCGGCCAGCTCGCTCTTGCCGACCGCAAGCCATGCCGCAAAAACTTCGGTTTCTGTGCCCACTGGCCCCAATCTCTACGAGGAGATCGGAGTGCGTCCGCTTGTGAATGCCAAGGGCACCTACACCATCATCAGCGGTTCGCTCTCTTTACCTGAAGTGAAACAGGCGATGGAAGAGGCCGGGCGGCATTACGTCAACATGGATGAGCTGATGACAGCGGTGGGAGCGCGGCTGGCGAAGATTACGGGCGCGGATTGGGGCATCGTCACTGCTGGCTGCGCGGCCGCGATCGCGGGCGCAACCGCGGCCTGCATTGCGGGAACTGATCCGGAAAAGTCGCAAAAGATGCCTTACCTCGCCAAGGGTGGGCTCAAGAGCCAGGTGATCATCCCCAAACACTCGCGCAATCCTTACGACATTGGAGCGCGCATCCTGGGTGTCGAGGTGATCGAAGTGGAGGCGCCAGAGCAGCTGGAGGCGTCTATGGGTCCGCAGACCGCGATGATTTATATCCTGTCTTCGCCCGATGCCGCCAGCGGACCGTTGAGCATTGCTAACATTTGCCAGGCGGCCAAACCCAAGAACATTCCCGTCTTTGTCGACGCGGCAGCCGAAAACCTCACCATCCCCAATATTCATCTCGCTGCCGGCGCAACCCTGGTTGGATATAGCGGCGGCAAATGCTTGCGTGGGCCGCAATGCGCGGGATTGCTGCTCGGACGCAAAGACCTGGTGCAGGCGGCCTGGTTTCAGGCTGCGCCGCACCACAATGTGGGACGCTCCATGAAGGTTGGCAAGGAAGAAATCATGGGCATGCTGACCGCGGTCGAGATGTGGACGAAGCGTGACCACGATGCAGAATGGAACACATGGAAAGAGTGGCTGGGCACGATCGAAGCTAAGGTTAAGCCGCTGCCCTCGGTAACCACCGAGACCCTCATGCCTGAGGATCTGTCGAATCATTCACCCAGGCTGCGAATCAAGTGGGATGGCAACACACTCAAGATCACAGGCGATGAGCTGGCGAAGACGCTGGACGAGGGCACTCCCCGCATTCAATTTGACGAGTGGAGCGGAACTCGCCTCGATGAGATGGAAAGCTCGGTCACTATCATGCCCTACATGATGATGCCGGGAGATGACAAGATCGTGGCTGACGCCATCTTCGCCACGCTCTCCCACCCGCCAAGTTTTTCCGCTCCTGAAATTCCGCAGGGCCCTGCGGCGAATATCGCCGGAATCTGGAAGGTGCAAATGAAGTATCTGTGCGGCGAAGGGTCGCAGCGGTTTTTGCTGGAGCAGCAGGAAGGCGCAATAAAGGGCGTTCATCAAGGCGAGATCTACAGCGGAAATCTGACCGGGAAGGTTCACGCACAACAGGTGAGTTTTCGCAGCGCTATGCCGGTTGGAGGAAACGAAATTGAATATTCCTTCAGCGGTACGGCAACAGGAAATTCCATGAGCGGAACGGTGACTCTCGGGGAATATGGCCATGCCGAGTGGTCAGCCACCAGGGAAACGTAACCTGCCAGGCGGGAAGTGCAACTTCCCGCCTCTGGAGTTTCTACATCTCAGAGAGGGTGGATAGATCCAATTTTGCGAAATGCGCAAGTTTTCTGGTGGTCACCGCTCTGATGCTTTGTATCAGGGCACGACTTTAGTCGGGCCGTTGAGGTCCATCAAAGATCTGGGCTTTACAGGCTGCGGAAAAAGTCTGCGTGAGTCCCGGAGGGACGGCTGAAAGTAGCCCAGGACGCAGTCCCATAAGCGTTAACCTACTTGGGATGCTTTTCGTCAAAGCTCCCACAAAAACGTCATCCTGAGAGTTTGTGACTTTATTGGTTTCACATGAAAATTGGTGCTGAAAATAAAAGGCTTAGCTGCGTCAAAAACGTGAAAAAGCCAATAAAATCACAGCCTCTGAGCGGAGCGCCTCACAGATTTATCGGGTGACGCAGCGCTGGTGGCGCGGAGTCGAAGGACCCCGACGGTGCTTATCTTGCCCATGCTGCTCGAAGCTTTTCGACCACCGAAGCCCGAGAACAGGATTCCTGCTGCGGTACGCACTTGATGGTCACGGGTACATCTCTTCATGCACTGTTTTTCCCGAGCGATGGCTGTGCGCATCGCCAGCCTGATCATCGCTCTCGGACTGCTGGTCGATGACCCGGTGGTCGCCGGAGATGCGATATCTTGGTAACCTTCAAAGTAGAGCAGGCGCTTGCAGCCGTAGGCCGCAGTGAAACCTTCCAACTTGCCCCTCCTTATGTTGCATGACGCGCAGATACAGGTTGCTGGTGACGCCAATGTAAAGCGTGCCTGTGTGGCTGCCGAGAAGGTAGATGGAGCCGCCGGGGCATAGCAAGATGCCAGTTGTTCTCGGCCCCAGGGAAAGACCGTGGTGGGTCGGCCAGGAGCGGGCCTCGGTGGTTGAAAAGCTCCGAGCTGCATGGGTAAGATAAGCACCGTCGGGGTCCTTCGACTCCGCGCCACCAGCGCTGTGTCACCCGATAAATCTGTGAGGCGCTCCGCTCAGAGTCTGTGACTTTATTGGTTTCGTGCAAAATCCGATGCTGAAAACAAATGGCTTAGGTACCTCGAAAATGCGAAAAAATCAATAAAGTCACAACCTCTCAGGATGACGTTTTTGTGGGAGCTTTGACGAAAAACATCCCCAAGTAGGTTAACGCTTATGGGACGCAGTCCTGGGTAGACCCGACCAAAACGAGCCGAGTCCCGTCAGGGACCTCCATGATAGGTAAAAGTCAAGGGGAAACGGAGATTCCCCTTGACCCGGCAGAAGGGGTTCTCCGGGCGAGTAGGTACTTAGAGTTCCGAGTTGTCCTCGATCCCTTAGCAGGACCAGCGCAGTAGCAGCGCGGCCAGACATCCATTTGCGGGAACAGCGCCGAGACACCGTCCACGAAGATTGAGTGAGGGTAAACCGGCCGGCCTTGAAACAGCTGATGGGGTGTATTGGGAGCCGAGACTCCCGTACACAGTCCCTAGAAACGCAAGGACCGGCTGGTGGATCGCTGACAGATCGAACTTTGTCATTCTGGTAGGCTGAGTCCATCAAGGAAGCGGAAGCAGGCTCTGCTGAAGAGCAACCTGCCAGGAATACTCGATCCGGCTCATCCCACCGATGTGTCCAGAGGGGAATTTGCGACGCGGAATTCCCCTCTGTGTTGGGCAAATGGCAATGACCATCGGGGGAAAGATCGGCATGCCTAAGAAAACTTATAACGGCATGTTCGGTCTTCACTTCCCTAACGGGAAAAGCGTAATTGCCAACCGGCAGGGTGTTTGCCTTTAGGCGGTTGCCAGCAAAGCGTCTGCCTTTTTGTTCTTCCTCCTTGTCTTGTTTTTCGCCTTCGTGCTTGCAGGCGGAGGCGGAGTGTGAACCTGAAAGGGCTGGCCGCTCTTGTCCACAGCCAGCAGGTAAGCCACCAGTTTGCGCGCCACCTGCAAGGTCGCGCGATTGGGATGGCCGCGTTCTAATTCGTGGGCATGCAATGCCGCCAGTTGCGGGTTCCAGCGTGGCGCCAGTTTGGCCGCCTCGATCAACACCGACTGCAGCCAGGCGTTGCGCTGCTTGGAAATCGGACCGCGTTGTTGCTTGCCGGCAGAGGACCGGAAGGCTGCGGTTAAGCCGCAGTAGCTGACAGCATCGGCGATGGAGGCAAAGCGATGCGGGTCGGCGATCTCCAGAGCCCAGCTCAGAGCCGTAATCGGACCGACCGCACGGATACTCATCAGTCGTTCGACGCGCTGCTCCAACGCAGGTTCCGACAGCAGTCTTTCCACCAGCTGCTTTTGGGTAGACTGAAACATTTCCATCGAGCCGCGACTCATCCGCAGCAAATCTTTGACCGACTCCGGTACTTCCTGCAAGCTCTTCATCAACTCGGTGAAGTATTTCTTGCCGTGTAATTTGTCTTTGTTGAAGGCGGTTCCGCTCTCCATCAGCAGACCAGCCATCTTGTTTTGCATGCGCACCGACTGCTGTACCACCATATTGCGATAGCGCAGCAGACGGCGCAGATCGCGCAGCTCCGGCGGCATCACATAGCAGGTGGGCAACAGGTCGCAACGGAGTAGATCGGCGATGGTCCGTGCATCGATGGAATCGCTTTTCTTCTTGCCGGCGCTGATGGCCTTCATCCTGGCGGGATGGCCCATCACCAGTTTCTCGGCATAGGGTTTCAGTGTGTCGTAGATCCAGGCACTGAAAAGGGTCGCTTCCATGGCTCCGTGCCACGGTACCCGCAAGCCTTCTGCCCAGCCTCGAAGCGCTGCGCGCGATGCCTCCAATCTGCCCTCCCGCACGATTCGGCCGTCTGCGGTCTTTATGCAATAACTGATGGTTTTCTTGTGTACGTCCAATCCGATATAGTGGATAACAGTCATGGGGTTCTCCTAATAGAGATTTCTGAGCCGACTGCTCGAAACAGCCGGTCTCAGCATCGTAATCTCCAGGAGAACCCTTTTTCATTTGTCCGCCGCCTCCGGCGGCACCTATACATTCAAACAGCTGAAATCCCTGTCGCCATTGTTCAGCCGTCCCTGACGGGACTGGTCCGTCACTCGAATCTCTTCCCAGGACTGCGTCCTGGGCTACTTTCGGCCGTCCCTTCGGGACTAAATCGGTGAATGGTCGGTTCTCACACACGCTCTGAAGCCCAATTCTCTTTCTGTCCTTTACGGCCCGACTAAAGTCGGGCCCTGATAAAAAGCCAAAACACAGTATCCAAAGGAGCTTCTCTGGTCGAAATATCAACCGCTTCGCCCTGATTATGTAGAAACTCCTTAGGCGGGAAGTGCACTTCCCGCCTAAGAACATGACACCCAAATTTGTTGGACACCCTTCGGGGCTTCACTGCGCTATGCTCGTAGTTTGGAGAGCGTTTTGAATCTGCAAAGAAGTTGGGCCGGGGGCGTGCTGGTTCGAATTGCTCTGATTCTCACCCTAACCGCGGGGCCGTGGCTGCCTCTGCTCTGCCAGCAAACTGCCACCCCGCCAGCATTGCCGCCAAGCCTGGAGCCGGTCTTCTCCGGCATTGAACCCGCCGAAAGCAGCAATTATGGTTTGGTCTATGTACCCCTGGATAGCTGGGTGTATCCCGCCTTTGAGCGCCTGTTCTCGCTTGGCTATGCCGACTCGGCGTTCCTGGGTATGCGGCCGTGGACGCGCACCAGCTGCCTGCAGATTCTTCAGGAGACGTACCCCAAGCTGCAGGATGCGCCCCAGGATGAAGAGGCCTGGAGCATTTTTCAAGCCTTGGCCGTGGAATTCGGAGTGGACGCCGGACAAACGACGACCAGCGCTGAGCTACGGGATGTTTACACCCGCAATATGTATATCAAGGGGCGGCCGATCAACGACTCCTTCCACTTCGGGCAGACCCTCATCAATGACTACGGACGTCCGTATCAGCAAGGCTTCAACGCGCTCGACGGTTTCACTGCGTGGGCTCAGGGGTACCATTTCTCCCTTGATGTCCGGGGAGAGTATCAGCATGCGCCAGGGCGCGCGGCTTATCCTGAATCCGTTCAAGAGCTGTTTTCACAAGTTGACAGCACTCCCTTAGTGGCGCCTGAGGTCGTACCGCAGACTAATGTCTTTCGCTTGATCAATGCCAATCTTGCGGTTTCACTGGCTAACAACGAGATCTCTGTCGGCAAAGCGGATGACTGGTGGGGTCCGACGCAAGCCGGGAGCATGGCGCTCAGCAACAATGCCGAACCAATCTATGCCCTGCGCATCAACCGCGTGGTACCTCTGCGCATTCCCGGGGTCTCCGACGTTCTGGGGCCGATTCGCTATGAGGGATTATTCGGTTCGCTGAAAGGCCATCGTTATCCCAATGCCCCCTGGATTCACGCCGAGAAATTCAGCTTCAAGCCACTCAGGGACTTTGAATTCGGGTTTTCCCGGGTGGTCATCTTCGCCGGAGAGGGCCATGTGCCGCTCACCTTCGGCTCGTTCTGGCACAGCTTCACCAGCTTCAGCAACGTGAGCCAGGCCGAAAAAGAAAGCAGAAATGACCCTGGCTCCCGCAACTCCAGCTTTGACTTTACCTGGCGGCTTCCGTGGATGCAGAAATGGCTAACCCTGTACTGCGATTCCATCGTTCACGATGACGTCAGCCCTCTCGCCGCCCCGCGCCGTGCCGCCGTGAACCCCGGTCTCTACCTGTCGCGCTTGCCCAGGCTTCCGCATGTCGATCTGCGAGCCGAGGCAGTATCGACGGATCCGGTCTCCGCCAATGCAGGGACAGGGAGGTCAATTCATCTATTACGAGTTCGAATATCCCGACGGCTATACCAACAAAGACAACATGCTGGGAAGTTGGATTGGGCGGCAGGGCAAGGGAGGCCAGGCGTGGCTGACCGACTGGATCAGCCCCAAGGAGTACATTCAACTAGGCTACCGCAACGCCAAGGTCTCCAAGACCTTCATCCCCGGGGGCACCACGCAGAACGACATCAACATCAAAGCTGTGCTTCGGCTCAAAGACAACCTGGAGCTGAATGCTTTTGGCCAGGCAGAGTTCTGGAAAGTCCCGGCTCTGGCTGCCGGACAGCAACACGATTTCACCGGGTCGGTGCAGCTAACTTACTTCCCTAAACTAGGCTGGCATCGGTAGAAGCGAAGTGGGGCTTTTCCTGGTGAAAAGCCCCATGGATCGCCTTCTTAGCGGCCTGTTCCCCGTACGGTGAGGATGGGAACGCCGCTGTTGTAGGCAGTGCTGTCGACCATGATTTGCTGCGTGGTTTGGCCGCTAGCCACCGGCTTGAATACGACATCGATGCTGCACGAACCTCCGACAGTCAACATGATGTTATTGCCGCAAGTGGAGGTGTTACTCAAGCTGAACGAATTGTTCGGCACATTGGTGGTGTAGAAAGGCGCAGCCAGCGTCAAGTTCAAATTGCCAATGTTGTATTCCGTTGCGGGCAGGGTCGAACTTTGGCCCACCGGAACACTTCCAAAGGCCAACGTGGAACGATTGCCGTTGAGATACACCAGATTGTTGGTGCTACCAGTGCCGATGTTGGCGACGACAAAACTCTGTCCTCCGGCGGAGATAGCTAAAGCACTGGCAGCGGCGAGCGAACTATTGTTGAAATTCACCACGTAAGGGGGCACGAAGGAATAGAGCTGCTCCACCGTGATGGTGTTGGCTACGCCGTCCAGAACATAAATGGCGCCGGCAGGGTCAAAAGCCAGCCCAGTGGGATTGGTCACGTTGGGGAGCGCGACCGGGCCGCCAACGCTTCCATCTGGGGCAATCGCCCACACCTGGCCGACGCCTGACGGGTCACCACCATCTCCGACAAAGAGGACGGCGTTGTAGGGGTCGGTCGCCAGGGCCTGCGGAAAGATGATGGAAACCCCCGCGGGGATCGGCAGCTTGAAGGGTGTGCCGCCGGCAGGCAGCTTGACCACATACCCGGGATTGCCGGTGCCCGCATTGACCCCCCCGGGGCCTGCGTCTCCGACGTACAGGTCTCCCAGGATATCGAGGGTCAAGGCAATCGGATGCTGCAGCAGGCCGCCCGGAGGGATCACCACCGAAGGCGCCAAGCCTGTAGCGGTAGGCACCTCGATAACTTCGCCGAGGTTAAAGTCGGCGATGAACAGATTGCCGGCTCCATCCAGAGCGAGCGCACTGGGTGCCTGGAGGCTGATGGTTCCGGTCGAAACGGTGGTCAATGCGCTCCCGCCCAGATTGTTGGTGGAATACACTTTGCCCGCCTGGGTGTCGGCAATGTAGACGTTCTGGTTCAGACCCGAAATTGCCAGTCCCTGGGGCTGCTGCAGATTGGTTGCGGTGGTGGTGGCAGTCAGCGGATAGGTAACCTCCGCTGCGCCTTGGCCCATCTCGTAAACGTTGGTGGAGGCCAGGATCGTACCACTCTTACCCTTGACCAGGATGGCCGAGTTGCGAAGTCCCGGATAAGTCGGCGAGCCTTCGGTAAAATCCGAGCGCAGGTATAGGGGAAGTAGGGAGAAATGCTTGGACCACCACCGGGCTGATTATTGTGAACGCCGTTGGAGCAAGTGCCGCCGGAAGCCGGAGTGAGGTCCGTGCTCACGTCGCCCTGACTGACGATGCGAAATCCGTTGAGCGTGAGTGGGCGCATTGAATTCAAAGTTGAACTGAATCGCCGGGCCCGTCTTGCCCACGTTGATACTGCCCATATTGGTCGGGTTGGCATAGCTCAGCTGGAAGAGCTCACCAAGGGCAGAATCAAGCACATCGAGATTGCCGTTGGAATCGAACGCCATGCTGCTGCTAGCTGCGAATCCGTTGTTGGGCAGGATGTAAGGGTTGGCAGGCGAAGCGGCGGGCACCACCACTACCTGCTGTCCGGTACTGCCGGAGCCGATGAGGGACAGAATGAACAGATCGCCCGCCGAATCCATAGCGAGACCCGAAGGCTGATTGATAACGAAGAATTGCGTGGCCACCGGCTGGGCGGCTCCTCCGCCGGCGGGTGCTTTGTAGATGCCGCCGTTCATAGTGCCATTGTCGGCGAAATAGAGGTTCGTCGACGAGTCCCTCAGCAATGCCGCCGGAATAAACTGGGTTGGGACGCCGGTGAAAGTCAGGGGCTGGAGTTTGGTGCCCCCCGCTGCCAGCGAATAGATGGCTCCTGCCCCCGAAGGCGGGTAATCACCAATGAACAGAGTGCCTGTACTGTCGACCGCGAGCGAGATTGGGTTAGTGAGCGGCGAGCCGGAGTATACCAGCTGAGCGGCCCCAGTCAAATCACCTCCAACCGCAGTCATTTCAATGATCCGGCCAAAACCAGTCCCGTTATTTGTGGGGGTGTCGCCGATAAAAAGATCGCCCTGCGCATCAAGGGCAAGCGCCTGGGGCATCGACAACGTAAAGCCCGTGGGGGTAAACGCGAAGGCGAATCCGTTCAACCACCCGACAATCTGATTGTTGCCCGTATCCGCGATGAAGACCGCGCCCTGGTTGGTGTTGTTAACTGCGACGGATTGTGGACCGTTGAATCCACCGGTCAAAATCTGCTGTGTGTCGATAACGACCGCGGGCGCTGCTGCCCATGCGCTGGAACCACAAAGGACGAGCGCCAAGACGAGCGCGCAGAAAAACTTCCACTTCGATGCGGAGTACTTTGGTGGGAACGGTGACTGCATAGCGGACATGGCGACTGGACTCCTGTACAACTTTGGTTCGGTCATCCCTAGTCTACGGGGAGGCTGTTAAGTTGCAACCCTTTTGCATGGCAATTAATGCACGCAGAGTTGCCATTAGGGTCGATCATCGTCCCTAACACGTAAGTTGCAGTTTACTGAGGGGAGTGAAAGTGAGGCTACACTTTGCTGTCGCAGAATGCTACAGCTTTAGGTAACAGTGGGGGATGAAGATGGGCATCCGCTGCCTGCCGGACCCTCCCGGGGAATGAGGGGCGACTCTTTACTCTTTCCAAGTCAATGGTTTGCGCGCGTTGGCCCGGAGGGCACGAAAGTGTACTCTTTCGATTAGGCTGGTGGCACCCAGGAGAGATAGTTTTGCAGAAACAGCTTGGCGAAGCCCCTAAAGGGCGACAACCCGGTGAATGCAATCCGCCCGAAAGATGCTGAACTTGCCCTTGTCATAACCGCCAAAATAGATGAGCCCGCCGCGACCCTTGCCGGTACAGGTGAGTGCGACCTGGTGGATCGATCGAATGCCCTGGCGGTCTTCATATTCAAGCAGTACAACGGGCTGGCCCGTCATAGGCGTCGACAAGCGAAGATCGGCGAATTCAACCAATTTGCCGGTGACCGGTTGCTGCGATGTGGAGATTGAGGAGTGCGGCTCAGGGTTCACTCCACGATTGAAGCAGATGCAATGTATCCGCTCAAGTGACAGATTGCGTTTTGTCGTACAACCTTTGTGCAATATTGGGTGGTTTTGTACACCTATTTGTAATGTTGTAGGGGTTTGGGCCAGTTTCGAGACGCATCTTACCTTAAAAGGAGAGAAAACATCGCATGCTCATAGCCCACCTTAAAGCACATCTCGTGACCGGCGAAACAGTAGAACTGCTTCCCGTGCGGCACGAGACGGACGTGAAAAAGGAATTGTCCGGACTGCTTGAGGGCTGGGCTTCGTCAGGCTTTCTCATCTGGGAGAAATTCGTCTATCCGTGGCACCAGGTGCAGACGATTGAGGTCACCGTCGAGAGTCTCTCGAGTGAGCAGGCAGCGCAACGGATGCTGGACCTGCGGGGCGGGGACCGGGCACGCCTGCACGAGGAGTTTTGGCAAGGTACGCGGCAGGTCTAGGGAGTCGCTGCAGCTTCGGTCTCTAGCCACCGCTGCAAATTCGTGCCCTGTTTTGCACGCAAATCCACGCAATCCGCAATGCTGTCGCGAGCCTTGTCGAGTGCATGCGAGGCTGCCAACACGCTGTGCTCTTCAAAGAATTCGGTGACCTGACTGCTGCGGTCCGCGCTGCAAAAACCCCCCATCGACTCGACTAATTCGCCGCCCATCCAAGTCGTGATCTGAGCCCTCACCCTAGGCCAGTTCTGCTGCACGTACTGCCAGGTCACATCCCGGGTACGACGATCCCGCATCTCGAGCTGAACTAAGCGCAGTGCGTCCTGGTTCTTTACCTGGGGCGAAACTGCATAATCCAGAGCGCGCACAACCAGCGAAGCATCGCGGAAGCTTGCCAGGGCGCGAAAAGCCTGGCTGCGAACCTGCGGGTCGACGGCCGTCTGGCTCACTCGCTGCAGCTGCTCGAAGAGCGCTGCGTCTCCATTCTGTGCCGCGACGTTCAGCGCCGTGGCCGCGAGGGTCGGGTCGACGGTGGCGGGGTCGCGGAGATATTGCTCTGAGACCTGCCTGGCATCGGCGATGATCTGCGGGTCGCCTCCGATGTTGCCCAGCAGCCCATAGAGCGCGGCTCGCAACAGACTTTTGTCCGGCGCTTCACCGACAGCCGGCGCCCCCAGGCGGGCGAGAGCAGGAGCAAAGTTCTTGCGCACCCAGGCTGCAATCTGCGCGTGCTCTTCGGGCGTCGAGGCCACCTGCTGATCGACGATTCGCAATGCGGCCGAGACGGTACTGATCACAAATGAGCTGTCGTCGTCACGAACCGCCGCGGCGAGATTCAGAAAGTCGCCCACGGTGGCAATGCCGGCGCGAGTGAGCGCCCATTGGCTGCCTAAGAAGGTGATTCGTTCAGGGGGCGTAAGGCTAGTCTCCACCTGCTGTAGCAGCCGTTGATAGCCGCCGCTGTCGTAACGGCTGCGATAGTAGCCCTTACCGCCGGCGTTGCCGTAGAAGACCGGCGCTGGGGGCACCGGCAGCCGCTGGGTATTGGCGTTAAGAATGGGGCAGTCGGGCCGATCTGCGCCGGTCTTCAAGCAAACCGGCAAGACCCAGGTTTGCGTTTGCTCCTCAGCGTCATCTTTGGGATTGCGGGGATTTAGGAAGAAGCGCTTCTGTGTCACTTCCACTTTGCCGTCATGCACGCTGTCAAAGGTCAGCAGTGGCTCACCTGGCTGAACAACCAGGCTCGCCATGATCTTGTCCACCGGTTTGCCGCTCGATGCCTGCAACGCATTCCAGAAGTCTTCGGCGGTGGCATTGCCATACATGTGCGCCTGCAGGTAACGATGTACACCGGCGCGAAAGGTCTCTTCACCCAGGTAATTCTCCGTCATCAGAAGCACGGCTGCAGCCTTGCCATAGGCGATGCCATCGAACATCTCATTGATCTCGCCCGGGGTCTCGGCCCGGGAGCGAATGGGCCTGGTCACTCGCCCGCCGTCGAGGTCCAGAGTCCGGTTGAGCTCCGAGGCCTCGTCCTGCGGAATCTCCCATTCGGGCTTCCATGCGGCCAGGGGCTTGTTCGACATCCAGGTGGCGAAGCCTTCATTCAGCCAGATGTTGTTCCACCACTCCATGGTCACCATGTCGCCGAACCATTGATGTGCCATCTCGTGCGCCACATCCACAGCGACGTTTTTTTTCGCGCCAATCGAAGCGGTTTTCTCGTCCACCAGCATGGCTGTTTCGCGGTAGGTGATGGCGCCGAAGTTCTCCATGGCTCCCGCCTCGAAATCCGGGATGGCGATCATATCCAGCTTGGGCATGGGGTACTTGATGCCGAAATAGTCATCGTAGTAGTGGAGAAAGAACTCGGCGCCGGAGAGGGCAAACTGCGCCAGCTGCACCTTGTCAGGGGTGGCGCAGGCGCGAATGGGCACGCCGTCACTCTCGCCCGAAAGGCACTTGAAATCACCCACCAGGAAGGCCACCAGGTAGGTGGACATCTTCGGGGTACGGGCAAAGGTGATGGTGTGTTCGTCGGCGATCGGGCCGGGAGTGTCGGAAACAATGTTGGTGTTTCCGATTGCTGTGTCCCCCTGGGGCACGATCAGGCTGACGTCAAAGGTCGCCTTGTAGGCCGGTTCATCGAATGAGGGAAAGGCCCGACGCGCGTCGGTCGGCTCAAATTGGGTCACGGCGTAGTTTCGCCTGGCCGTGCGGGAAAGATAGAAGCCGCGCAATTCTCCGTTCAAAATACCGCTATAGGAAATTTTCAAGGTAACCGGCCCGGCAGGCAGCTTGCGCGCAAAATGAAAGGTAGCCTGCTGCAGGCCAGGATCGAGTGAGACTTCCGCGGTCAGGGCCTTGCCGCCGATCTGGGCCGTTACCGCGTCGAATTTGAGTTGCCAGGCGTTCAGCACAATCGAATCCACTGCTTGCGCCAGGGTCAGATCAATGGTTTCTTCGCCGGTAAAGGTCGCCGCCTGCAGGTCTGGCGCCAGTTGCAGAGTGTAGTGCTGGGGACGGGCCACGTCGGGCAACCGCTGGGCATTGGCAACCGCAGATAGGATCAGAAAGCCAATTGCGAAGGATAGAGTAAATTTCTTTCTGCTAAGCGCCAAGGTTTGCATCCCTGCGCGTTCTTGCTAGACGAAAAAGCTGGGTGGACATTCTCACTCCGGTTTAAATCTTATCCTTGTTCTTGGACTATTCCTCAAAGCGAAAGGATAGGAAGCTAAGGAGGCCATCGCGCTCAATTTGCAACACGACCGCATCTCCAGACTTCAAGCCTCTCATAAAATTCTTGAGGTCCGCGACCGCGTCGAGCTTGACATTGTTTGCATAGTAGAGGATATCTCCGGTCTTGAGATTCACCTCTGCGGCGGAGGCGCCAAAAGTGCGGGCTACCACCAGCAAGCCTCCTGATTCCCGCTGGCTGCCTACCTGGCTGGCGAGCTCCGAAGTAATCGGCAATACCAGGGCGCCCAGGCGCGGGATCAAGTCCTGCTCTGTATCGGCTGGATCGAGCAGAGTCATTGGATCCCGGGGCGATTGCATGACCGCCACATCTACCTGCCTGGTTGCCGTGCCGCTGAGGAGAGAAAGATGAACTGTCTCTCCCGGCCGCTTGCGGAACATGATCAGGGCAAACTCTTTGGTGGCCCGCATTGGCTTCGCGTCGGCGGAAAGCACAATGTCATCGATCTTGATGCCGGCCTTGTCTGCGGCTGAGCCAGGCACCACGTCTTCAATCAGTACGCCGGTATTGCGCGACAAACCCAGTCCCTGCGCCAGCACCGGGGTAAGGTTCGTAGGGTACACGCCGATCGTTCCCCGCCGCGGGCGGCCATACTTCACCAACTGTTCGTAAACAATTTGAGCCGTGTTGCTGGGGATGGAGAAGCCCACGCCCTCGTTGCCGCCGGATTGTGTCTCGATCATGGAATTGATGCCCACTACATCTCCTCGCATGTCGATCAGCGGTCCGCCGGAGTTGCCAGGATTAATGGCCGCATCGGTCTGCAGGTAGACCATGGGACTATCCGAGTCGAGCTGCTGATTGATGGCACTGATCACGCCCAGGCTCACACTATCCTGCAACCCAAGTGGACTTCCAAAAGCCATGACCAGCTCGCCCGGATGGACACGATCGGAGTCGGCAAACTTCAACGCGCGCAGGCCTGACTTCTCTACTTTGATCACGGCCAAGTCGGTCACCGTGTCCAGGCCCACCACGCGAGCCGGCATCGCGGTTGCCGGCGGCTCAGCACGGTCGCTTCCACCGGTGTCGACGATCCCGCTCAAATCGGGCACCAGCACGCTCAGAGTGCGCGCACGCTGCACCACATGGGCATTGGTAAGAATGTAGCCTTGGGAATCCATAATCACTCCGGACCCGACCGATCGCTGCTGGGCCAGGAACGCGGTGCGGTTGGTATCGCCGCTTTCGACCGGCGCCAGACCGGCGGAGTAGATCTTCACCACGGCCGGCTCAACCGCATGCGCCAGCGTCTCCATGTCACTACTGAGATTCAGCAGCACGTCTGACGCATGCAGTGCGCCGGGGGACGGAGAGGGCAGCGGCGACTTCTGAGCCGGCGCGAGAGGCGCCTGTTGGGCAAGCCCGCAAATGCCCATCAGCCCCACAAAAACGCCAGGGAGCAGGAGCGCAGCCAGGAACCACTTAGCCATTCTGACACCTCCTATATTTGCAGCCGGTCAGGTTTCCCGGTAATTGAGCAGCACCAGGCCGGCAGCGGACAGGAACAGCGGCCAGACGTATCCTGCGATTTTAGATGCACGGCCTGGGGGCAACCGCAACTCCAACCAGCGGCCCCATCCTGCGCTGGCGCCCAGTAAAGCGATCGGTGTATGGCTCATCGAAGCCAGCAGGTCCTCTTGCATATCGCTGGGAGCGTGGTTATGGGTGAGGAGAATTGCGGCGCCCAGAGCACACATGGCCGGAAAAATCATGGCCGCCCATCGGGCGCGTAATTTGCCCGCCTGCACCGCACACTCGAAGGCTGCGAAACACAGGATGAGCAAGGCGGCCGCGCGATGCTCTAACACGTCGGGGGCAGAAAAACTGGCCCAGAAGGGACGCGGACCCAGGGGCCAGTTTTCAGGGTCGGCACGAAGAAAGATGAAAACCGATAGGCCGGCGAAGGAAAGGGGCCAGAAGCGCGCCCAGCGCAGGCCGGCAAAGCGGCTGACAAACGCCAGCAGCCCCGCGGCCAATACGATCAAGCCCGCCCAATGATGGTTGTACTCCGACCATTTCCGGTCAGTGGCATCGCTGCCCCCATTGGCCTGGAACTCCGTCTCTCGCACCGCGGTTTCGATCGAAGTGGGCGGGGTAAGCTGCGACGCCGCGGGGCTCGTCATGCGTGGAATTTCCGGATGCATGCGGGCCACAATCACCTGCAGCGAGACCTGGTCGGAAACGTCGGCTGCAGGCGGTTGCGCGGACATCGAAGCAGCGGCCAGAATGGCAGTGAATCCCAATCCAACCTCGGCCTCGGCAAAACGCCGGAGGCGCGCCAAAAGGGGCTGGGGATCGGTGTCTAATCGCCGCACTACGGTCCAGTTTCCCGCGCCCATCAGAAGCATCACCAGCATCAGGTAAATCTTGGCCAGCAACAAGACACCATAACTGGTTCCATAGAGCCCCTGCCACGTGCCGACGTAGAACCAGGCCATGTAGATTCCCGCCAGCACCAGTACCGCGACGCTCAGTAGAGCCATTGACGAGTAGCGCCGGGTCATGGCGCGGGCTTCCTCCACGGTATCGGCGCGACCTAAGGAAATCAGCAGAAAGGGCATGGCCCCGATCCAAGCCGCCGTTCCCAGATGGTGGGCCGCGGTCGCTAACGCCAACAACAAACGGTGATCCATGCGCGATACCGCGTGGCTGGTTGATACAGTGGCGATCAGCAGGGGCAAGCTTAGCGGAATCATGGCGGCGATGGCTTTGCGGGTTTTGATCCTTGCGCAGAGCCACAACAGCATCGCGAGCAAAGCGGCGCTCAAACCCGCTTCAAAAAATTTTGCGCTGATCACGTCGCGGAGATGCAGATCGCTATCGCCGAGCAACGATGCGGCGGAGAGAATGACGGTCACAAGCTCAGCGACGGCGAGCGAAAGGGCGGCCCACCGGATACCGCGGAGGCAAAAGGATTGGACCGTTGCAGTCGCTCTCGCGGGGCGCGCAACGGCCAGTAAATATGCGATGCCACCCAGCAGCAAGGCCTCAAAGGAGAGATTTGCCGCACGCAGCAATGTGCTCAGAAGATCAATATCCCGCAGCAGCCAGATCAAGCCATCATCTCAAGTTGCTTCATTCATCTCCCAAGCGAATCCAGAGTTTGTCTGTCCGAGAGAGGAAACAGTCGCGCTCCACTACGCTACGTTCCTAATGAACAAGGGCTCACCGTCAACTCTGCTGTTCTATGGGCGGATTGACGTCAAGGTTTGCGCATCCCACATCTCGCAAAAAGCGCGAGATATGGGGCACCCTTTGATTTGTGGCAGGGAGAGATCCCTAGGGCGGCGCAACGTTCATGCAACAGAATTGTCATCCCGACCTCAGCGCAGCGTAGTGATGGCTTATTGCACCTGGAAGGGAACTTCGCCCCGCGTAATGTGACCGTCACTGGCCAGAACCTGCCAGCGAAGCACGTAGGATCCCTTCGTCAGTCCATGGCCGGTCGCCGACAACACATCGGGCGCCGGCTGTGCCGGAGTGCCGATTCTTTCCACGGTGCCATCCGGTTTGAGCAGGCTCAGAGTCGAGCGGGCGCCATCCACGCGCGAATTGTACTTGAGATTGATCGTAATGTCGGGGCCAGTTACCGCGGCGTTCTTCTGCGGCGTGGAACTTAACAGCACCGCATGGGCCGACGCCACACGCGGGCTGACGGCAATCAATACCCCAAGCAAAAGAGATACGGTGCCTGCGAAAAATCGCGGCGAATTACCTTGCATAACCAACACTCTCCCGGGAAAGCGTTCCCACAGCTAGGACGGAGCCATTTGTACCGACTGTGCGCGCTCGGAGTGCCCACCGATCTCTGCCGCGCGGGCTTCAGCATAGGCAGCGGCGCCCATCAAGGCAGCGCGGCTTTCTAAAATGAGGCGCACAGGCGTCTGCACCAGCAGATCACTCAACCGGCCTTTGTCGGTGAATGCCTTCATGAAAGTACCATCCTGCATTTTCTTGAGCAGCTTGGGGGCAATTCCTCCGCCCACATACATGCCGCCGACGGCCAGGATCTTCAACGCCAGGTTGCCGGCTTCTGCCCCGTACGCAGAGACAAAGATGTTCAATGCCTCCACACAGAGCTCGCTGGCACCGGACTCGCCCAACTCGCCGATCACCGCGTTGGGATCTTCCGTGCGCATACGATCCTTCAACCATTGCGGCTCCGGCAGGCGTTTCACATCCCGGCAGAAGGCGTAAACATTGGCCAGTCCGATCCCCGAAACAACCCGCTCCGAGCTCACGCGCCCAGCCAGGGTCTTTTGCAGGTAGCGCAAGAGTTCAATCTCTTCTTCATTGCGGGCCGCGAAATCGCTGTGCCCGCCTTCGGAGGCCATGGGCAAATAGGAATGACCATTCCACACCAGAATGGCCTCTCCCAACCCCGTGCCTGCGGCGATCAGGCCCCGATTCCCTTCCGCAGCGGGGTCGCCCCGGCTAAGAACCAGGATCTGCTCCGGCGTCAGCTCGGCAATTCCGTATCCATTGGCCTCAAGATCGTTGATCAAAAAAACGTGTTCAATCTTCAGCTCGACGGCAAGTTGGCTGGCATCCAGTTCCCAGGGAAGATTGGTCAGCTTCAGCCGGCCATGGCGCACCGGGCCGGGTACACCAAAACAGGCCGCCCGCACATCGACAGGCTGCCCGAGGGTCTGCCTGCATTCGTCCAGGAAGGCTTCCACCACCTGCACCAGGCCGGGGTAGTCCCTGGCGTGAAACTTGTGGTCGTACACGGTCAACAGCTGCCCACGGTCGAATTTGCATAGGGCCAGGTCGACTTTGGTGCCGCCCACGTCTCCTGCGAGGATCATCGTGAAATCTCCAGTCTGCCTTCTCCATTCGCTCCGGGCGGGGGCAGTGCGGCGGCAGCGGCGGAATCGAGCAGGAGAGTGATGCGGCGGCTCGCAGGCCGAATCAACTGCGATGGATAGGTTTCCGGATCGTAGGGGCCAGTGAATACCTGCTTGAGCGCGGCGACTTTGTCGGCGCCTTCAATCAGAAAGAAGACATCCCGTGCCCGGTTGATCACCGGGGAGGTGAGCGTGACCCGCCACGTTTCCTTCTGTTGCGGAACGTGATTGGCAATGGCGATGCGCATCAATTCGTGCAGACCTTCCGTGTGGGGGAAAAGGGACGCCGTATGCCCATCGGGACCCATCCCCAACTCGACCATATCAAAGACCGGCATCTCCGCGCCTTCCAGGCGAAAGCTTTGCCGGATCTCAAACTCATATTTGGACGCGGCTTCGTCGGGATCGAGCTCACCTTGAACGCGAAAGACCTGCGTCTTGGCCAGGGGCACTTTGTCCAGCAGCGCTTCCCGGGTCATGCGGTAATTGCTGTCCGGATGGTCGGGCGGCACACAGCGTTCGTCGACCCAATAGAGCTCGAGGTTCTCCCAGGGGATTTGCTCGCGGTATTGCGCGCTGGGGTCGGCCAGGATTTCAAAGGTTTGCTTCGGAGTGTGGCCCCCGGAGATGGCGATCCGCGCCTTACCCCGCGCCCCGGCAGCGGCACGAATTCCGTCCACAAAGTATTGCGCCGCGCGGTGGGTTACCGCGTCCGCGCTCGCATCCACGTAATAGATAACTTCGATTGTCTCAGCCATGCAACTCGATTAACGATTTCCCGTCTTTCCCGCCTGCGGCTAAAGCTGTTTCGCAATCGGTGTAAACCGAAGCGACAGCCCTTGTCGTGGTTTTCTCTCAAGCAAAACCACTCCTCGCGATCTTTATCACACCACAGTAATTGCGAAACTGCTCTATAGCTTGTGCCAGGCGCGCCCATCCCGCCCCAGCAATTCATCGCCGGATTCCGGTCCCCACGTTCCGCTGGCATAGTTGGGAAAGCCTTTGGGCTTGCTGCTGGTCCACTGGTCGAGAATCGGAGTCAGCAGCGACCAGGTGGCCTCCACACCATCACGGTGAGCAAACAGAGTAGCATCCCCCAGCATCGCATCCAGCAACAGCCGTTCGTAGCCGTTTGCCGATGACTTGCCGAATGCGTCCGCATAGCTGAAGTTCATATTAACCGGGCAGACTTCCATATTCGGGCTGGGCACCTTGGCGCCGAAGCGCAAGGAAATGCCTTCGTCGGGCTGAATACGCATGGTGATCAGATTCGGCTGCAGCTCCTTGCACGAGCCCGATTGTTGCTTGAATAGCAACTGCGGAGGTTGCTTGAACTGAATGGTGATCTCGGTCGCCCGCTTTGCCAACCGCTTGCCCGCTCGCAGATAAAACGGCACCCCTGCCCAACGCCAGTTTTCTATGCCGACTTTCAACGCGGCGTAGGTCTCGGTGGCGGAGTTTGGATCCACCCGATCCTCCTGCCTGTAACCCTTGACCGGTTTACCGTCAACCAGGCCCGGACCATATTGGCCGCGCACGGCGTCCATAAGGTGGATAGGCTGAATCGAGCGCCACACCTTCACTTTTTCCCGGCGCATGGACTCAGCTTCAAAAGAGACCGGCGGCTCAAGGGCGACAAACGACAGCAGCTCCATGACATGGTTTTGGACTACATCGCGGAGTGCGCCGGCCTTCTCGTAGAATGGACCGCGCCCTTCAATGCCGATGTCCTCTGCCGCGGTGATCTGTACGTGATCGACATAGTTGCGATTCCATACCGGCTCGAAGATCCCGTTGGCAAAGCGAAAAATCAGGATGTTCTGCACCGTCTCCTTGCCCAGGTAGTGATCGATACGGAAGATCTGGTCTTCGGCAAAGACACGGTTCACTTCGTCGTTTAATTCCTTCGCCGAATCCAGGTCGTGGCCAAAGGGCTTCTCGATGATGGTGTGCACCATACCCTTCGGCGGTTTCGCCATTCCATGCGCGCCCAGCTGCTGGATAATGTCGGCAAAATATTCCGGCGCCGTCGCCAGATAAAACAGCCTGTTTCCCCTGGTCCCTTGCTTCTCGTCGATACTCTCGAGCAAGGTCTTCAATTTCCCATAGCCTTCCGGGTCGTCGAAGTTCATGGCATGATAGCTGACCTTCTGCATGAACTCGTCCAGCTTTGTCTCACCTTCCTTCACTCCGCCAAACTGCAGAATGCCTTCGCGCATATCTTTTGCAAACTCATCCTGGAGCGGTCGCCGCGCCACGCCTACCACCGTGAACTCCGACGGTAGAAGGCCGGATTGCTCCAGGTGGAAGAGAGCCGGCAACAGCTTGCGCTTGGTCAAGTCACCGGACGCGCCGAAAATAACCACGATCGTAGGCTCAGGAATACGTTCGGCACTCTGCGCCGCTTTCAAATCTTCGGGAGAGAACTTCACTTCCATGGTTGCCATGGGACTTGCTCCTCGCTCAAAACTGTGATGTTTATGTCCTTACGCCGGCATCAAGACCCAGCCGCTCCAGCGCCTGCACGCATTGTGTTTCATCCTGATAGCGGATGGCGTGAATTCCCAAAGCCTCCGCTGCCTCGCAGTTCCCCCGCCGGTCGTCGATAAAAGCCACTTCCTCAGCATCACGCTGCAGCACGTCAAGCGCCAGTTCAAAGAATTTAGGATCCGGCTTGCGCAAGCCCACATAACAGGAACAGAGGAAAACATCGAAGTACCTGCCCAGCTCGAAGCGCTCGATCCGGTAGTCGTTCAGCTCCCGGGCCTCGTTATTCAACATCGCCAGCTCCACTTCCTCTGATGCCGCCAGCTCCTGAAGGATTCTCATGGCGCCGTGCGGCTGCAAGACGGACCGCTCCTTCATGGCCTGCAGAAAAGCTGCGGGGGTAAAGGGACGAGGCTCATAGAAGACGGTTTGCAGAAGATACTGCTCCGCGGTCATCAAGCCTTTCTCCCACGGGTCGTTGGCGATCTCATGCCGCTGCTCGAAGGGGGCGCCGTCCAGTCCGAATTGCTCGAGGACGGCAGCGCGCTCCAGATGATCCCACCCATTGGTGAGCAGAACGCCGCCCACGTCCCAAAGAATTGTGCTGATCTCTACCATGTCTGCATCTCCGAGAGAAACTTCGGCCGCGACCTTCGACCTGACCGCGACATGGGTGCCGCACAGCTCGCTCGTTTTTCGCGAGATGCCCGGATTTCCTGCTCGTGGCCTCACCCAGGTCAGCGTGTGCGGCTTTCTTTAAGGAAAGCCGCATAGAACTCATTGACCTCCTCAAGCCCAACAGGAAATCCGGGGTGTGGGGCACCCAGGATCGTGGTTAAGACAGATTCTAGGCCTTGCCCGCCGTCACGGCAGGCCGTACCCGCTCCAACAACTGCTTGGCCCGTTTGGTGATGTTGGCTGGACTGAAGCCGAGTTCTTCCAGCACTTTGGGCCCCGGGGAGGAAGCACCAAAGCGCTCCAACCCGATGACGTCTCCGTGCCGGCCGACATACTTCCACCAGCACAGGGGGGCGCCGGCCTCGACCGCCAGCGCGGGAAGATGATCGGGAAAGATTTGCTGTTTGTAGGCTTCGGGCTGCTCCTCGAAAATGCGGAAGCTGGGCATGGAGATCACACGCGCGGAAATACCTTCCTTTTTCAAATCCGCGGCAGCCTGAAGAACCGGCCAGACCTCGGCGCCGGTCGCGACCAACAACACATCCGGTGAGGCGCCGCCGTCCTGCAGAATGTAGGCGCCCTTGCGAACGCCCTCAGCAACTTTGTATTTTTCAGGGTCCAGAATAGGCAGGTTCTGGCGCGAAAGCGCCATGAATGCCGCTCCTTTCCGTTCCAGAGCGAGCCGCCAGCATGCAACCGTCTCATTGGCATCCGCGGGACGAAGATCTGTCAGGTGAGGCACGGCCCGCAGCATGGTGAGATGTTCGATTGGCTGGTGCGTCGGCCCGTCTTCGCCAAGCGCGATTGAATCATGAGTGAATACAAAGAGTGAGTGCGCCTGCATCAGCGCGGCCAGCCGAATCGCCGGCTTGCAATAGTCGCTGAAGCAGAAGAAGGTCGATCCGTAAGGAATCAGTCCGCCGTGGACGGCCATACCATTGACCGCCGCGCACATGCCAAACTCGCGCACGCCGAACCAGATATTGCGGCCGGTTGGATCGAGATGGAAGTTGCCGCCCTTTTTGAAAATCGTTTTGGTCGAGGTGGTTAGATCGGCTGCACCTCCGATCAGCTCGGGCACCGCTTGAAAGATGGCGTCCATGACCTCGCCGCCCGCGTTGCGAGTGGCGATCGGCTTGGCGTCCGCTGCGAAGACGGGCAAACTCTTCTCCCATCCGGCAGCCAAGACGCCTGACTGCCTGCGCTCGAACTCCACAGCCAGGTCGGGAAAATCTTTCTTGTAGCGCGCGAAAAGGTCGTTCCACTCCTGCTCATATTTCTTTCCCTTGTCCACGGCCTGGAGCCAGTTCTGCTTCGCTTCTTCCGGGACGTAGAAGCTCTTATCCTCGGGCCAGCCCAGCTTCTTCTTGGTTTCCCTGGTCGCTTCGGGGCCCAGGGCTTCACCGTGCGCTTTGTTGGTGCCTGCCTTGGGGCTGCCGTAGCCAATGACCGTACGTATCCGAATCAGCGAAGGCTGATCTTTCACAGCCTGCGCGGCCTTGATGGCCAGCGAAATGGCCTCCAGATCGTTGGCATCGTCCACCATCTGCACGTGCCAGTGATAGGCCGCAAAGCGCTCGGTCACATCTTCTGTAAAAGAAAGTGCCGTGGGTCCGTCGAGCGAGATGAGGTTGTCGTCATAGAAATAAATCATCTTGCCCAGGCCGAGGGTGCCCGCGAAGGAAGCGGCTTCGTGCGACACCCCTTCCATCAAGTCACCATCCCCGCAGAAAACGTAGGTGTAGTGATTCACGATGTCGTATCCCGGACGGTTGTAAATCGAAGCAAGATGCTTTTCGGCGATCGCCATGCCGACCCCCATGGCGAAACCCTGGCCCAGCGGCCCGGTGGTCACTTCGACGCCATCTGTATCGCCATACTCCGGATGGCCGGGCGTGATCGAGCCGTACTGGCGAAACTGCTGCAGATCTTCAATGCTGACCTTGTAGCCAGCCAGGTGCAGCACCCCGTACAGCACGGCCGACGCATGCCCATTGGACAGCACGAAGCGATCGCGATTGCTCCACTTCGCGTTCGCCGGGTTGTGGCGCATGAACTCATGAAAAAGCAGATATACCGTGGGGGAATCGCCCAGCGGCGCCCCCGGGTGCCCGCTCTTCGCCTTCTCTACGGCGTCCACGGCAAGAAACCGCAGCGCATTGATCGACAACAGATCCAGCTCGCTCATTAGCAACCTCACTCTTCCTTTTGAGAATACTTCGGTTTCCTGTGCACGTCGCGACGATCGTCTTTCCTTAAGATGATGCGTGCGCGGCAACGGTCTCGTGCTCCGCAGCCATCTCCTGATGAATCGGATCCAGCCGGACTTCGAAATTGCGACCCTCCCAGCGGTCGTTCAAGCGCCATTTCAAAGTAAAGATCACCCTCGTGGCGCTCGAGCCGTCGGTCTCCATATCGGTGAAATGGCCCACACAACCTACGCGGCGGCTCTCCATCGTACGCACTGTCTTCCAATCATCCAGCGTCCAAACCAGAAAAAAATGATCATGCGCCAGCATGCGCAGCCTGCTTCCGGCTGGGATGGCCTGCAGTTGCCGGTCAAGCCGGAAGACCTCGATGGGAGACGACCTTTTATGCCGGGCATAGCGCTCGGCAACTACCGAGATTCGGTCATATACCTTGCCGTCGGTCACTGACCGTAGCAGTTTGACATATTCCGCGTGCGCCCACACCAGCGGCATGGCCGCTCCAGTAGGTTTGCCCAGCTTAAGCCCCATCTCGGGCATATCGGGTGCATCCCATATCTGCTCCGGCAACATGCCGCCCTGGGAACTGAAGCCTTCAAGGGTTTGGATGTAGGGCGCCACATCGTGACCCGCCGCCAGTTCGTAGTGCGCGCGCTCCCCGGTCAGGAGCGGCCACGCACGGCCCTGACCCCAGCCCAGGAACGGACCTCCGTCGTGGCGTTGTCCATAGCCATCATGGTTGTAGCGTCTCCAGCAAGGCCCGACGGCGGTTTCTACCTTCAGCACGTGATCGATCACCTTGAGCGAATCGACCACCACTGGATCATCCGCGCGTCGCACTCCGTACCTGACCAGTTCCAGAAAACCCGCGTCGACCACATTGCGGGCCTCGAAGTCGATCCTTTCACCCGGGCCCCGGTTGTTGATACGGACAGTCTCCGTGCCGCAGCCGTCGGACGCGTAAGGGTCTCCACACTGGGCCGGACGAATGCGCATGTAATGTCGCGGTACGCCGGGCAATAAGGTGCCGTCGTTGGTCACCGTCCAATCTTCAAGGTGGGCTTCAATCCAGTCCGCATGCTCTTCGAGGAAGAGGGCCAGCTCCGCTGCTCCATTGGCGCGCACGATATCGGCGGCGCAAATCAAACTCGAAATCACCACCGCAAGGGTGGAGGGAGAGTAGCCGGCGGCCTCTTCCCAACGCTCCTGCTGGGTGATGGGAGCGTGCCGCACCAAAAATCCGGCGGCGCGCTCGACAAAGGGCAAAACATCGAAATCGCCCAGGCCCTTCAGCTTCCAAAGCCGCCACGCCAGGATCAGGGGAAAAGCGACCTCGTCGAGTTGAATGCCCTTCCAGTACGGAGTTCCGTCAATCCAGAAGTTTTGCGCAAAACTGCCATCGGGCTTTTGGGTGCAGGCCAGGTATACCAAGGCCCGGCGGGCGGTATCTACCCGGCCGCAGGCGAGCAGCGCAGTGGCGCTTTGCACCATGTCGCGGGTCCAGACCAGGTGGTAGCCACCCACATCGTCATCCCCCTTGTGCTGGCCCCAGGGAATGGAGGCGGAGGCGATAAAGGCGCCGGAGAAGTACTTGTCTTCATGGGAGAGAATAACGTTCTGACTCACCTGGAGCAGCCGGCCGGCGTCCAGGGCGGCGCCCTTCAAGCCTGCGGGCGTGGCAGCCCGATGCCACTGCTCGTTGAAGCGCTTCAGGTTTTGCTCGAAAGGCGTGGTCACTGCGCCCAAAGCTGTTGTTAGCGCAGAGTGGTGTCCCTCGCCGAGAGAGATCGCCACCACAAATTCGCGGTGCAGGCTAAGGTCGATCTCGCCGGTCAGGGCAATATTTCCATGGTATGCCGTGCCGAACTGCCAATCCATCTGGAAGTTGTCCATCAGGTCCTGCCAGCCGTCGCTCCGGCCCACAAAGCCACAACTGGCGCGGGAGAATCCGCAGCTTGCTGCCATGACTAATGAGAGGCCATTCTTCGAGGCCAGCAGCGCCAGCTTGCCCGAAAGATCCAGCACCGAGCCGGAATTGTCTGCTCCTCCGACATCCAAATGCGGCGCCAGCAGCGCGTAGGCTCTCATCCGCGACAGCAGGTTCTCGTTTCCTTCCAGCCTCACCCGAGTCAGCACTACGGGGTGATGCGGGTCGGCGATGATCTCCTTAATGATTTTGTAGCGGCCCTGGGGATCGGCATTGGTGAGCCGCACAGCCGAGGAACAGCCGTCGATGTATTCAAAGGTCCGTTCCAGATCGCGCTTCTCTTCGTGGATAAACGTCTCGCCGTCGGTAAGCAGGAACTCCATGTCCCGGGTCTGCGGCCGGTCGATGGTGGGATAGTAGATTTCATTCAGGATGCCGTGCGAGACCGTATACCAAATACGGCTGGACGCGGAGTACGCCATGCCCACACAGTCTTTTCTACTAGAAGTCCAACGTGATTCCACTCCGGGCCATCCGAAGGCCGAGCCTTGCCCCTCAATCCAGCGGTAGCTGGAAGCCTGATCCGTCATCGTATTGCTTCCCCCCGAACTTGCAGAGTACCTGACGGATGGATGCGCGCGAAGTTACAAAGGACTTGAAAATAACCAGCCCAGAAAACGACACAGCTTCATAGCACCTGGGTGTTGGCGTCGGGATCAGGATGGAAGGAGACTTCCCGCATAGCGTGGGCAATCTCCCGGTTCTTCATAAAGCACTCCCACACAAAACCGCTGCGCAGGTTTTCTGCCATCAGCATACCGATTCCCACGTCGATCCCGATCACGTCCTCGCCATACCAGCCGGCTTTTGGCTGGAAGGCATCGGCGAATCCATAGCGTCCCCAAAGCTTATCGCCATATCGTTCGCGCATCGTTAACAATACGTGAGAACATTCCGCGGGCAGAAAGACCAGCGAACCTGCAGCGGCACAGGGCACCAGGGTTCCGTCGAGGGGTCCGATGGAAGGGGGCCCACCCCAGACACGATATCCCTGGCGGGAATCGGAGGCTGAGATGCCCCACATATCCTGATCGATCCAGGGAAATTTCTGGCCCTGCACTAAGCACCAAAGCTGGTGCGCCCGGGTTGCGGCAATGGAATTGGTGAAGTAGTTTGCGTGCCGGTCACGCTGGTTGCGGTAGTCGACCCAGGCCTGTGGGTACTGATGGATGAAAAGCGGGGCCGCGCCGCTGATGTAGTCGATTCCGCCATACGACACAACCGGCCGCTGCACCGATTCCCATGCCTCGGGTGGAACGGGGTGAGTGGGCGAGCCGATGGCCAGCAGGTACATGGTGGTCAGCTCGGAATAGATATCCCACCTGTTCTTGAGGAAACCCTGGTCGGGCAGCCAGCCCATGGAAAGCGTATCGCCCCCGTTCATCATCCACTTCCAGTCGATGCGGCGGTAAAACGTGGTCGCCAGGGCTTCAATGCGAGCGTTGCCGGTAAAGTACTGGCGGCAGTGCAGCACACCGCAAAGCAAGAGCGCAGTATCGATGGACGACAACTCGCTGCCAAAGAGCCGCTGTCCGCTATCGATGTCAATGAAGTGGTAGAGGAAACCATGCTCGTGCGGACATTCTTCCAGTAGAAAAGCCAAGGTCTTCTCAACCCGCTGCTCGCAATCCAGAGGGCGGAGGTAGTTATATTTGGCGGCGATGCACAAAGCGCTCAGGCCAAAGCCGGTCGCGGCGATGCTGGAAACCCTGCTCAGGGAGCGACCCTCCACGGGCGCCCGGTCACGCACCAGGCCGCTCCTGGGGCTTGCCTCGTTGAAGAAGAAATCGCAGTTCCGGCCCATCATGTCGTCCAGGAGGGCGTCCGCCATCCTGGAAACCTGGGTAAGAGGCCGATTGATGAAGACGCCCGGCGGATGAGCGTACTTTTCTGCCGCCTGGCTCTCGGTCTTGGGGGTAGTAGTGGCGGCGGTGGAGGGGGTGGGCGGCCGGTCCTGCAGCCCCGCGCCGGTGGCCAGACCTGACGCGCCAAAAGCCAGTGCTCCGGTGGCGCCCGCCTGACGCAAGAGCTGCCTGCGGGTTATTTGTGTCCGGGTCAAGGCAAATTTATTCTCAAAACCAAATTACCAACAGCGCGGCGCAACTATTTTGAGTGTAAACCCGGGGTTCCTGATCGATATCACCCATAAGGAGTGGGCGACTGGCTGGTAACGGGCTCATTCCCGAACCCGTTTTGCCAAAATTGCATCCGATACCATGGAGACGCAATATGGGAGAGGGCAATCAGGCGCAACCGTTGCGTCCAGTCGCTTTTGCCCACCAATTGCTTTCCTAACCGCACCACGCCCGATCCGGGACCAATCCTAGGAGGATATTTTGGCTTACGAATTGCCACCACTTCCCTACGACTACAGTGCGCTTGAACCGCACATCGATACCGAAACGATGAAGCTTCATCACGACAAGCATCACGCCGCCTACGTCAACAACCTAAATGGGGCTATTGAAAAGCATCCGGAGCTTGGCAAGCACACGCCAGAGGATCTGCTGCGCAACCTGAGCACCATTCCAGAGGACATCCGCGCGGTAGTGCGCAACAACGGCGGCGGCCATGTGAACCACAGCATGTTCTGGACCATCATGAAGCCCAACGGGGGCGGTGATCCCACGGGCAAGATCGCAGAGCAGATCAAGCAGGACTTCGGCAGCTTCGCCGATTTCAAGAAGCTCTTTAATGAGACCACCGCGAAGCAGTTTGGCTCCGGATGGGGCTGGCTGGTTCTTGAGGGCGGGAAATTAAAGGTGCTCACTACGCCAAACCAGGACAATCCGATTTCTCAGGGGCACTTTCCCATTCTCGGCAATGATGTCTGGGAACACTCCTACTACCTCAAGTACCAGAATAGGCGGCCGGATTATCTTGCTGCCTGGTGGGGGACGGTGAACTGGGACGAGGTCAACAAGCGGTTGGAGCGCGCTCAGAAGTAAGAACTGCCAGCCAGCCCGTGACAAACACCGGCTGGCTGGCATCATTTCGATCGGACCGGTGCTAAGGGCCTGAAACAGCAGGTCCCTCCACTTCGCTTAGCTCCGGTCGGAGGCTGTGATTTTATTGGCTTTTTCACGTTTTTGACGCAGCTAAGCCTTTTATTTTCAGCACCAATTTTCATGTGAAACCAATAAAGTCACAAACTCTCGGGATGACAATTCTTTTGGAGGGGAGAAAACCCTTCTCATTCAAGGATGTCGCAGCCTGTGCCGTAACAAAATTGTCCTCCCGAGAGCCTGTGACCTTTTTTGATTTCCCTTGTAGTTTGTGGCCGGAAAGCTCCGAAGAGCATCTGCCAACAAGCATCGCCGGGGTCCTTCGACTCCGCGCCATAAAACCCTTCGTTATGCGATAGATCTGTGAGGCGCTTCGCTCAGAGGCTGTGATTTTATTGGCTTTTTCACGTTTTTGACGCAGCTAAGCCTTTTATTTTCAGCACCAATTTTCATGTGAAACCAATAAAGTCACAAACTCTCAGGATGACGGTTTTGTGGAGGGGTCGAAAAACATCCAGTTAGGTGTACAAAAAACACAAAGAGATCGAAAAGTCACAGGCTCTCGACCGGAGCGAAGCGAAGTGGAGGGACCTGCTGTTTCACACCCCTGACACCCGTCTTCTAGACTAGGTCTTAAGGTTGGGGCCATCGTTCTTGGATAAGCGCCAGCGCCTGCTTGCGGGTACTTACAGCTCCTTCGAGCTGCGCATCCTCTGCCATGGCAAGCATTTTTGAGAACTGGGGCCCTGGGTGATATCCAGCTTCTATCAGGTCTTTGCCGTTCAGCAACAGAGGCGGGCGAACCTGCTCTTCCGGTAGGGTCTCAAACCGCTCCCGGGCAAAATCGTACAGCTCGAGAGAACCGTGGCTAGCCAGGCAGTCGAGCCGGTGCAGCGCCAGGTGCTGATCGAAATGCTCCAGGCGGAAGAAGCGCTTCAGCGTTGACTCTTTCATCCTGCGCACGTCGGCAAAGCGCATGTGGTTGGCGATGAGCGACACGATCTGCTCTGTCTCGTGGTTGGGAAACCGGAGACGGCGGCAAATCTCTTCTGCGATTCGTATCCCTGCCTCCACATGCCCGTCGAAACGTATGCGGTCCGGCGCCACGCGAAAAGTGGCCGGTTTACCAATGTCGTGCAGCAAGGCGGCCCAAGCGAGGGTCGCCGGGCAGCCGGCAGGGAGCCCCTCCAACAACAGCAGCGTGTGCACCCAGACATCGCCTTCGGGGTGGTATTGCGGGGGCTGCGCCACACCCTTCAGCGTCACCACTTCCGGCAGCACCTGGACCAGAAGCCCGGTCGCATCCAGCAACTCGAAAGCGCGACGCGCCCGCCCCTCGGTGAGCATCCGGGTCAATTCATCCCGCACCCGTTCGCGGCTGACCTGGCCGACAGCCGGCGCCAGCCGCCCCATAGCCCTCGCGGTCGCCGGCTCCAAGACAAAGGCGAACCGCGCCGCAAAGCGTACACCCCGTAACATACGCAGTTTGTCTTCTGTAAAGCGCTCGCCGGGATCCCCGATAGCGCGAATCACGCCGGCATTCAGGTCTTGCATGCCGCCCACCAGGTCCAGAACTGCATCGCTGGCAGGGTCCAGCATCATGCCGTTGATGGTGAAGTCCCGGCGCTTCACATCTTCTTCCGGGCTGATGGAGAAGCGCACTGCATCCGGGCGCCTGCCGTCCGAATAGGCGCCATCGCTACGAAAGGTTGCGACCTCGGTCACAATCTCCCCGCTGCAGACCAGGACAACCCCGAAATGCGCGCCCACGGCAAAGGTCTTCTCGAACAGGGTGAGCACCTGATCCGGCAGCGCGCTGGTGGCGACATCGAAATCCTCCGGCGGACGGCCCAACAGAAAGTCACGCACGCAACCGCCGACAAAGTAAGCCCGATGGCCGGCGGCGCGCAGCCGGGCGACAATCTCTGCTGCTGCCTCCCGTGCTGCAATGCCTGCCATTCCTACTACTATAGAAACGTGAGTCAACCCAGCCCAGGCAGCGGCCTGATTCTCGCCATAGAAAGCTCCTGTGATGAGACTGCGGCCGCGGTCGTTGAGCGCGGGCGTTTCATCCGCTCAAGTATCGTGGCGTCCCAGATCGCCATCCATGCGCCTTACGGTGGAGTGGTTCCAGAACTCGCCTCGCGCGAACATCTGCGCAATATCATTCCTGTTGTCCGTTCGGCCATGGCCAAAGCCGGCGTCAGTTTCTCCGATCTCGACGCCATCGCGGTAACCGAGGGTCCCGGCCTGGCGGGTGCGCTGCTGGTCGGGGTTGCTTATGCCAAGTCGCTGGCCTTTGCCCTGGAAAAGCCGCTGATCGCAATCAACCATCTTGAAGGTCACATTCACGCCGTTCTATTAGCGCATAGCCAAACCCTCGACCCTCGCACCCGGTCTCTGGCCCTGGTCGTTTCCGGCGGTCACACCCACCTCTATCTAACCGAGGGTGAGCGCTACCGTAACGTGGGCGCCACCCTCGACGATGCCGCCGGCGAGGCCTTCGACAAGGTTGCCAAGCTGCTGGGACTGGGCTACCCGGGCGGTCCCTGGATCGATGTGCTGGCCGCTCACGGGGATTCTTCCTCCGTCGCCTTTACGCTCACCCAGGTCAAACAAAAGGCTCACCGCCCGGAGTCTCCTGCAGCCCGATTTGCCTTCTCCTTTAGCGGCATCAAGACTGCTGTGCTTCGTTATGTCCAGATTCACGACCTCTACCCCTCGATCGAGCGGCGGCGTGAAGCCCTGGCGCAACTTCCCCTTGCGGGTCCCGCCGAGGCGCTCCCCCTCTGCGATCCCAAGACCCTGGGGCTGATCGCGTCCTTCCAGCACGCCGTGGTCGAGGATCTCAAGCGCAAGACCTTTCAGGCAGCCGAGTCGCTGGGCGCGGAAAGTGTCCTGGTCTCGGGTGGGGTTGCGGCTAACCGCGAACTGCGGGCGCGCTTCACCGAGGAGGCCGAGAGGCGGGGACTGCCGATCGCCTTTCCGTCGGTTGCGCTCTCCACTGACAACGCGGCCATGATAGCGGCTGCTGCCTGGCCAAAGTTCGAGGCGGCCGAGTTCGCGCCCCTGGATTTGACCGCCAACGCCTCCCTGGCACTGGGAAAGAAATGATCCTGAAAATCAGAGCGGTCGGTGAGCCCGTCCTCCGGGGAAGAGCCATGCCTCTGCGGCCAGAGGAGATCCTGCTCCCCAGCACTCAGGAACTTATCGCCGCCATGCGCGAAACCATGCGCGATGCGCCGGGAGTCGGCTTGGCTGCGCCGCAGGTAGGAGTGCCGTTGCAGCTGGCGGTGATCGAAGACCGCGAAGAATATCTGAAAGACCTTAGCCGGGAAGTGCTGACCGAGCGGGAGCGCAAGCCGGTGGCATTCGAGGTCATCATTAACCCGGTGCTGACGTTTGACTCAGGCACGGAAGTCGAATTCTTCGAGGGCTGCCTGAGTTTGCCCGGCTTGGTGGCCCTAGTGCCGCGAGCCCGCAAGGTGAAGGTGGAGTGTCTCGATGCTCAAGGGCAGCCGAAAGTGATCCGGGCTTCCGGCTGGCACGCCCGGATTTTGCAGCACGAGATCGATCATCTGTCTGGCGCTCTCTATGTGGACCGCATGCGCAGCGTGAGCCTTTGTTCGCTCGAGAATTTCAACCGTCATTGGAAGGGGAAGTCCATTTCTGAGGTCCAGCGGCTGCTCCGATAGTGGCATGCCCAACTGGATTCCAGCTAACCCGCCCTGGTGGACGCTGGTCGCCCGAGAAGTTACCATGAGGACCAGGTATCACCCCGCACCCGGATGACCATCCGCCTCTTCAACACACTCTCCAATACTGTCGAAGATCTTGAGCCATCCGACGGTGAGACGCTGCGCATTTATGTTTGCGGACCCACGGTCTACGATTACGGTCACATCGGCAACTTCCGCACCTTTCTGCAACTGGATGTTTTGCGCCGCTTCTGGAAGCAACAGGGGCACAAGATCTTCCATGTCATGAACATAACGGATGTTGACGACAAGATCATCCGGAACGCCGCCGCCGCCGGTGTGGACATCAACGAATACACCAAGAAGTACGAGCATGCGTTTTTTCAGGATCTGGACGCACTGGGCTGCGAACGCCCGGAGATGGTGGCCCGGGCGACGGAGAACATCCCCCAGATGGTGGCCCTGATCGAGCGTCTGGCGGCAAAAAATCTTGCCTATCAAGCCCCGGACGGTTCCTGGTATTTCCGCATTGCCGGTTTTCCGGAATACGGCAAGTTGTCCAAGAAGGACTTCACCGCCATCAATGACGGCGCCCGGGTGGACCTGGACGAATACGACAAGGATTCGGCGCGCGATTTTGCCCTGTGGAAAGCAGCCAAGCCCGGGGAGAAACACTGGGATACAGCGCTCGGCTCCGGCCGGCCTGGCTGGCATATCGAGTGTTCCGCCATGGCGCTGAGATACCTGGGCGAGAGCTTCGACCTGCATGCCGGGGGCGAAGATCTGACGTTTCCTCACCATGAAAACGAGATTGCGCAGTCCGAATCGGCCACCGGGAAAACCATGGCGTACCACTGGATGCATGTGCGTTTTCTTCTGGTGGACGGGCGCAAGATGTCGAAATCCGAAGGCAACTTCTTCACTTTGCGTGATTTATTGCTCAGGGGTTATAAGCCGTCTGCGATTCGTTTTCTGCTTATCTCGGTTCCCTACCGGGGCCCATTGAACTTCACCCTGGAAGGTTTGACAGAATCTGCCAGCGCGGTGGACCGAGTGCGCACCTTCGCCCAGAGAATACACGGGGGAACCTGGGCGTCAGGCCTCAATGCAGAGCTGGAAGCCCAGACAGCGAAGGCGCAGCAGCAGTTCTGCGCGGCGCTGGCAGACGACCTGAATACCTCGGAGGCTAAGGCAGCTATTTTTGACATGGTGCGCGCCGGGAACATCGCCGCCGACTCGGGCAAACTTCTGGCCGGCAACGTCCCGGCCATCATGGAGGTACTGCAGCGCTTCGACGAGATCTTTGCCATTCTTGAGGATCGCGATGCAGAGATAGCCCGTGGCGCCCTGCAATGGGCGCAGGACGAAGGGCGGAGTGACCAGGCGTCCCCCCAACTGGTGGCCGCGTACTCGCTTAGCGACCAGCAGATCGACGCACTGCTGGCGGAGCGAGAGCGGGCTCGTCGAAGCCGCAATTTTGCGCGCAGCGACAGCATCCGCAACGAACTGGCCGCGTTGGGGATCGTGATCGAAGATTCCAAAGACGGCGCCCGCTGGAAACGAAAATAGTCCTTTTCACCTCTAAAAGAACCGCAACTGGAGAGATCTGCCGGTTTCCTTTCGGAGTCCTATGGTCGTTAGTGGGACGAAAGTGGAACCAAGACCGTGGTAACCTTAAGGTGCAAGGGGATCTAAATATGTGGGTGGAAGACCAGAGACCGCGCCGTCCGTATACCGGCTCCTCACCCATGCCACGTCCGCGTCTTAGCGTGCTCCCCGCCTGCATCCGACCTAGTCTCTTCGGCGGCGACTAGATTTCCTCCGCCGAAGCTCTGCCCTGCCTCCGATCGCCCAGTGGTCGATTGACTCGTCTTTGAAGCACGCCGAGAAAGCAGAGAAAGCATCATGCAGAATAATGGTCAGCCAAGCAGCATTCTTCTTGCTCAGTACGGCCCGAAACTCCTCGGTCCGCTGCCGGGCCCGAAAGCCAGCGCAATTGTCGCCGGAGACGAACGCTACGTCTCCCCCAGCTACACTCGTTCCTACCCCATGGTGGCCAAGCGCGGCCGCGGGGTGCGCGTAGAGGATGTAGACGGGAACGAATTTCTCGACTTCGCCGCCGGCATCGCGGTGGTTTCGACCGGGCACTGCCATCCCGAGGTGGTCGCCGCCATTCAGAAACAGGCTGCGGAGCTGATCCATATCTCCGGCACCGATTTCTATTACGAACATATGGTGACCCTGGCTGAGCGACTCTCGGCGATTGCGCCGATGCCCGGACCACACCGCTTCTACTATGGAAATTCCGGGGCTGAAGCCATCGAGTGCGCACTGAAGCTCGCCCGGTATCACACCGGACGCCAGCACGTTATTGCCTTCTTCGGAGCCTTCCACGGGCGCACCATGGGCGCTCTTTCGCTCACCGCTTCGAAGCCGCAGCAACGGCGCCGTTTTGCCCCGCTGGTTCCCGGGGTCACGCACGTTCGCTACCCCTACGCCTATCGTGGCTGCAGTGGGGGCCCTCAGGAGGAGGAACGCTTTGCGCTCGGTTGCGCCCGGTACATCGAAGAAAAGCTCTTCAAGACCACGCTGCCGCCGGAAGAGGTGGCGGCTATCTTTGTGGAGCCCATTCAGGGCGAAGGCGGTTACGTGGTTGCACCCGACATCTTCATGCAGGAGTTGCGCCGGATCTGCGACAAGCACGGCATTCTGCTGGTGGTCGATGAGGTGCAATCGGGAGCTGGCCGCACCGGCAAATGGTGGGCGGTGGAGCACTCCGGGGTGCAGCCCGACATGGTTTGTATCGCCAAAGGCATCGCCTCGGGGATGCCGCTGGGTATCTGCATGACGCGCGCCGAGCTGATGGACTGGATCCCCGGCTCCCACGCCTCAACCTTTGGCGGCAATCCGGTGGCCATCGCCGCTGCCCTAGCCACCATGGATGTTCTGGAACGCGAGGGCATCGCCAATGCGGCCACCATGGGAGAGGCTTTCTTTTCCCGCTTGCACGACTGGCCGTCCAAACATCCCATCGTGGGCGAAGTGCGGGGCAGAGGGCTGATGATCGGTATGGAGATCGTCAAGAGCCAGCTTACCCGCGAACCCGCCCCCGTACTGCGCGATCGCATTGTCTCACTGGCCTTTGAGCAGGGTCTTCTGCTTCTCGGATGCGGAGAAACCTCCATTCGCCTGGCGCCTCCGCTGATCGTCAACCAGCACGAGGCTACGATTGGCCTCGATATCCTCGAGCAGTGCGTAACGCAAGCAGAGGAGGAGCATGCGCAAGCAGCCAGCTTCGCCTCCGCAACCGTCTAGAAGACAATTCTCCCTGGCGTGGCTGCTCGTCTGCAGCCACGCCAGAGGAGAACCCGCAAAAATCCGCAGCGGCAGTAAGCACCCGGTGAATTAATCTGGAGTCTCTGGAGAGCGCACCGTGCAGGCCGCAGGCATACACCACCTCGAGCTCACACTTCTCTTTCTCGTCCTCCTCGTCGCCGGGCTGACCACACTGGCGCAACGGTTCAAAATTCCTTATCCGATTGCGCTCTTCATCGGCGGAGTGGTTCTCTCCCTGCTGCCCCATCTGCCCCAGATCGCGCTCAATCCCGATGTTGTCTTCCTGGTTGTCCTGCCCCCTCTGCTTTATATCGGGGGGTTTAACACTTCCTGGCGCGACTTCCACCACAACATCGTCAGCATCCTTATGCTGGCCTTTGGCCTGGTTGGATTTACGGTGGTGGGGATCGCGCTGGGCACGGCGTGGCTGATTCCCGGCTTCGACTATCGGCTGGGCGCGGTTCTCGGGGCGGTGGTCTCAACCACCGACGCCATCGCGGCCACCGCCATCGCTAAACGCCTGGGCCTTCCCCGCCGGATTGTCGACATCCTGGAAGGCGAAAGCCTAGTCAACGACGCCAGTGGACTGCTCGCTCTGCAGTTTGCGGTCGCCCTGGTCGTCGCCGGCCACCGCCCCGGTCCAGGCTTGGCAGTGCTGGAGCTGATGTGGTTGATAGCCGGAGGCGTCTCGATTGGGCTTTTTGCCGCTTTCGTCATTCACCGGGTCTCACTCGAGATCACAGACTCACCGGTTGAAATCACCCTTTCTCTCGCCACTCCGTACCTGGCTTATCTTGCGGCCGAGGGCATTCACGCTTCCGGCGTTCTCTCTGCGGTTGTCTGCGGCCTGTATCTGGGGCGCAAAAACTCCGAGGTATTGTCCATCAACGCGCGGCTGGAGAGCACCGCGGTGTGGAAGACGCTGGAGTTCGGGCTTAACGGCCTGGTTTTTATCCTCATGGGCCTGCAGCTTCGACTGATCTTAAGCGGTATCCACAACCTTTCCCTGGGCCAACTGGCACGGTATGGGGCAACATTCGCAATCCTGGTGGTGGCGCTCAGGATTATCTGGGTATATCCGGGGGCGGTGATCGCCCAGTGGATCCGCCGCCATTTGCTGCATCAGGTGGAACCCCCTCCCAAGGCCAAAGAAGTCTTTATCGTGGCTTGGACAGGAATGCGTGGGGTTCTGGCGCTGGCCGCTGCCATCTCGCTGCCCACCGTACTACAGGACGGCTCCCCATTCCCGCAGCGGAATGTCATCATCTTTCTCACCTTTTGCGTGATCTTTGTCACCCTGGTGCTGCAGGGGCTCACTTTGCCGGCGATGATCAGGAAACTGGGTCTCGCAGTCGGCTCCAGCAACCTGGAAGAGCGGCAGGCCCGTCTGCTTATTCTGAACACTGTGCTCGAATACCTCAGGGATCTGGCACGGCATCCAAAGTCAGACCACGCAGCAATTTATGAAGACATGATCCGCCACTACCAGACCCGCGCCACCCTGGTCGAAGCGGGCGGAGAGGAGATGAAACCGGAACGAGAGATCGCCCTGGCACGCTATGAACGCAATCTTGGCCAGGAACTTCGCGCACTCGAACGCGCGACGGCGGTCATGTTGCGCAATGAAGACAAAATTAATGACGAGTTGCTGAGAAACATCGAGCGAGAACTGGACCTGAGCGAGGCACGCTACCAGAACATTTAGCAGGCTTACATGCGGTAGGAGGGGAAAGGGCAGGTTGCTCTAGCGCTTTTCGGTGTTTTTCACCCACATGACTCCCGCGGCGAAGAAGACACAGGCGACCGCCAGCGCGAGGATGGCATGGGGTTTGTTGCCATAGTGGACGGCCACAGCGGCGTCAATCCACCAAACCACAGCACCCACGAACCAGATAAAGGAAAGATTCCTCATTCGCATCGAGGCTACCTCAACCACGCCGGTTCACAATGCGACAACTCCTTAACATTCCGTTACTTTGGGAATCGCATCTGAAAACCTCGGTTCCAACCGCCTGCATTCATTCTAAAACCAATTCGAATTTATGTTTTTCCTGAGGATCGTCGCTTGACCCAAACCTTCTCCGCCGCCGGGTGCCCCAGAGTGGAGCGGCCGGCGGTGGTTTCGATCGAGACCGTCCGATCGTAGTTCCTCTGCAGGACGCTCACGCGGCCACCGGGTGCAATGCCCGCCTGGTGCAGAAACAGTAGTAGCTTTGGGTCGCGCTCATACAGACTTACCACGGTGTACCCCACATCTTCCCTGGCTTCGGAGAGCAACATCAGCCCGCGCTTGCCGCGCTGCTCCGGACTTTCCGGCAGCACCGAATTACCGTGGGGGCAAGTTCCTTTCGAGCCCAGCCTTTCCAACAGCTTGGCCTCAAAGGCCGGCGACACAGCGTGTTCCAGACGCTCCGCTTCGTCATGAACCGCGTACCATTCCATGCCAAACATTTCCGCCAGCATGCGTTCGATCAGATGATGCCGCAGCGCGGTCCGGTAAGCTGTCTCCTTGCCTTTGGGCGTGAGTCGCACAATCCCGTCGGGCTTGACCTCGAGATATCCATCCCGCCGCAAACGCTTGAGCGCCATGGTGACAGCAGGCGGCGACACGGAAAGCCAATGTGCCAAGGTTGCCGGAATGACCGCCTGCCCTTCGCTCTCCGCTTCAAGAACGGCCTTTAGATAATCTTCCTTCGAGATGGTGATGGGCGGCTTCACGTCAATCGTTCTCAGTAGTTTAGCCGGTTTGCTGGAGCCGCCTCGGGGGGCGCTTCTCCCGGTACCAGAGCGCACGCCGGACGACGCAAAACTTGCCCGTTCACGCAAATCGAAGCAGCAGCCGATGCGAAGGAACCAAACGCCAGGCAAACTCCGAAGTTCTGAACTTGTACATCTTCATTTCCTACATAACTTGTAAGATGCGACTAAGTACCGATGCTGAGTAATCTTATCGCATGACAAGAGTAACTCCGTAAAGGTGCTCTGTCCCATTTAGGGGCGCCGTCCAGCGCAACTGTACATGGTTGATACTGGAAAACGCGCAGGAAATCGAACCTATCGCAGGCTTTTTTTTTGCGTGCTATACTCGCGCTTCTTGGCTGCCACTCAGCGCAGGGATAAACTAGATTGAGTCCGGTCAAGGAGTAGAACGTATCTGCTTAGGTTGCGAATTTCAAGCGAGTGGATCGCGCGCTCTGTCCCCCTAAGATATTTAGATAGACAATCAGTTGAACCATGTTTCGTTGTCGAAACTCCGCCCCGGATTGCAGCCATGGCGTTATCCAGATAGGTCCCGTTACCGCCGGTAACCCGCAAGTAATTCGCGACCCAAACTTGGTCATGGTATTCCTCGAATTGTGTAGTTTAATAAATCAGAAGCGCAATTTGATGAGCGCTCGGTTTTCAACTTGCAGCGTCTGTCGACCGCACTCCAAAGTGTGGAAGAGTCTCGGTTAATGTTCGTGCTCCCCCGCATGAAGGATGTTCCCGAAATTCCCCTGATACTTTACGCGATTGACGTCCTGGAGTCCTTGGAGCCCATGGTGAGCGCCCTCGTTGCTTTCGACCTCTCTGACCCAACGGCACGGCTGCCCCTTTCCGATCACACGCCGGCCATAGTGGGTCAAGGTCCTCTGGTCTCGGTTATCATTCCCTGCTACAACGGCGGGGCGTATCTCGAGGAAGCGATCGAGAGCGCCCTGGCGCAAAGTTACCAGGCGGTGGAAATCATCGTCGTGGACGACGGCTCGACCGACGGCAGCTCCGCAATTGCGCAGAAGCTTCCAGTGCGATATGTATGGCAGGAGAACCGCGGTCTGACGGCAAGCCGCAATCGTGGGATTCGCGAGAGCAGGGGCAGCTACGTTGTCTTTTTGGATGCGGACGACCGGCTGAAGCCGGAGGCGATCGAGACCGGGCTGCGCGTTTTGGCCCAGCACCCGCAATGCGCCATGACGGTCGGGGATCACCTCTTCGTTTCCGAGGATGGCTCTCATCTGGCCGATTCTCGCAAGAAATGCATTCTTAAATCCCATTACGAAGCACTACTGAAAAGCAACTTCATTGAAATGATCTCGTCTGTGCTCTTTCGCAGGAGTGTGCTGGAGGAGGTTGGGGGATTTGATACCCGGCTTCGGGTGGCCGAGGATTATGACCTCTATCTGCGCATTGCCAGAGACCATCCGATCTGCTGCCACCCCGCGGTGGTCGCGGAATACCGGCTGCACCAGTGCGAATGCTTCCCATAATTCAGAGCTGATGCTGACTATGACCCTGGGGGTATTGAGGAGCCAGGCGCGATATGTTCGCCGGGATGCTCGCCGCTTGTTCGCGTTTCTTAAGGGAGTTCGAACCTGGCGCAAACAGTACGGCCGCCAGCTTGCGTCGGAGCTGGCACGGTCCTACTGCACTTTGCACGCGGAGCATCTTAGACGTAAGCTTCTGGTCCTGATGGACCACTATCCGCAGGGATTGATGGTGCTTGTTCTTTTGCGACTCATGCCGGGGTTGGGTAGGCGGAATGCCAGGGTTTACAGCCTGGGCGCGATGGACGAAAAGCCACTGTCACAAAGGTTTCATGCGTGGTTAAATGCAGCCAAGCCGCACTCGCCGAAGCAGATCGGCTAAACCGCACCGCCAGACAAGCTTGCCGAGGAGTTTGCCGCCCAGCTACTAGAGCAGTTTCGCAATTACTCTGGTTTGAAAATATCGCGAGGAGTGGTTTTCCTTGAGAGAAAACCACGAAAAGGCCTGTCGCTTCGGTTTAGACCAATTGCGAAACTGCTCTAACCGGCCGAACGCAATCAACGGTCTGAGGAAACACCAATCAACGTTCCACAGAACATTCCGTTTCGAAGCACTCTCAAGAATGCGGCAAAGCGCTTACATCGTTGGCGCACTGTCTTCCACAAGAAGGCGATCATCCTGGTTTACCATCGAGTGGCCGAAGCCAACGTGGACCCATGGGCTCTCGGTGTCAGCCCGGCGCACTTTGCCCAACAGATGCAGGTTCTCAATACCATCGCCAACCCAGTTTCGCTTCAGGACCTGGTGAGCGCAAAATCGGATCGCGAGCTTCCACCCAGGCCCGTCTGTATCACCTTTGATGATGGCTACGCAGACAACTTATATGCTGCCAAGCCTGCTCTTGAGGCATATCGGGTGCCGGCGACCGTGTTTATCACGCCGGGATATCTCGGTGTCCCGGAAAACTTATGGTGGGATGAGCTGGCAAAGCTGATCCTCGACCCCGCGACGAGGCAAGAGGAAGTAAGCCTGAGTTTAAACGGCTACCATTATGCCTATGTTTTTCCGCCGTCGGCCGAAGAGCGGGGGGGCCAGGATCCAAATAGCAAGTGGCGAGCCTGGGAAACTCCGCCGGGGCCCCGGCAGAGTGCCTACCTAGCCATCTATGGAATGCTGGTTAAGTTGTCAGACGCTGAACGCGAACAGGCTCTCGAACAATTGCGCAGAGGTGCAACCACGTACGCGGATCGCCGGCAACATCGCTGCCTTACCGAAGATGAACTGCGTGAGCTGGCTTCAGGAGACCTGGTGGAGATCGGTGCACACACGCTGACCCACCCCGTGCTCTCCCAACTGGCGCCCGACCAGCAACAACATGAGATTGGCGGCAGCAAACGGCGCCTGGAAGCGCTGACCGGAAACAAGGTCACCAGCTTCGCCTATCCCTATGGCAAGAAGATTCATTACACCCGGCAGACGGTCAAAACGGTGCGAGCCAATGGATTCGCCTGCGCCTGCTCTAACTTCGGCGGACTCGTGACCCGGACTTCCGATCGCTTCGCTCTGCCGCGGTTCCAGCCCATGGACTGGGATGGGGATCAATTTGCCGACGTGGTGGTGAACGGGTGGTACCGGGAATAAGCAATCAGTGTTGGCAAACAGCCGCGCTCCGGAGACAATGGAGCGCATGCTTGCCCTGCGGCTGCTCGAAGAATTTGTCCATGCCAGCGATTATCTCGCCGCTCGCTTAGGGAGAGGGCGGGCGCCACACCTCGAGCTGGGACGTCGTGGCGAAGAGGCAGCTTTTTTTTACCTGCGCCGCCGCGGCTACATCGTCGTGGCGCGCGGCTGGCGTAGCGCCAAGGTTGCCGGCGATCTTGACCTGGTGGCCTGGGAAGACAACACCCTCTGCTTCATCGAAGTGAAAACACGCACGAGCCGGAACGTTGCTACGGCAGAATCTGCCGTCGATCACGACAAAACCCGGGTGCTCCGGCGGATGGCGCGTCAATACCTTCTGGCGATGCCCGTTGTACCCGATCAGGTCCGCTTTGATGTCTTGTCAATTTATTACCTGGGTCAAGAGCCCGTGGAGATTCAACTCTTCCGCGGTGCTTTCGATTGGCGTTGAAAGGAGCCGCACTTGTTGAACCGCCGGCAATTCATTTCCGCAATGGGTGCAGCTACAGCGATGACGGCCGTCCCATCCTGCTTTGCATCCTCCCCTCGCCTGAGCCACAAGGAACGTGTCGACCGCGCGCTGCGCGGACAGGAAGTGGACCGTCCGCCTTTCAGTCTTTGGCACCATTACAAGCGTCCGACCGCCCAACTCGAGGCCCAGGATCATCTTGAATTCCATCGCAGGTACGACACGGACTTCGTCAAAGTCATGAATGACTTTGACTACCCGCGATCGACGACCGGTAAGTGGTATGAGTTGGAGCCTTTGAAAACACCGTATCCCGAACAGCTGCATACCCTGGAACTGGTTCGCGACGGCTTGCACGGCGACGCTTATTTTATCGACACCCTCTATGGGCCATATATGACAGCCATGTTGCTCTTGGCGGCAGAGCCCGGGTTTGCCGGGAAAAAAGATTCCGAGGACCGAAGTGAGGTGATCAGCAGCATCCACAGCTTCCAGAAGGAGAACACTGCAGGGTGGGAGCAGGCCATGGAAGCCATCACGCAATCAACCATCAACCATATTCGCCGTTCCCAGGAGATTGGCTGTTCCGGGACCCTGGTCAGCATTTTCAACGCCACCAGCAAGTTTGGATCCGTCTCCGACTATCAGCGTTATAGCCGGCCCTACGACAAGCGTGTGCTCGCGGCGCTGGCAGATACCAAGCTGACGCTCCTTCATCTGCATACGCTGGAAAGGCCCTACCTGGGCCAGTTCGAGAACTTCGCGGCCCCGGTCATCAACTACTCGGTCAAGACCAGCGGCATTCCCATCGCAGAGGTCCGCAAGGTTTACCCGCAGGCGATTGCCGGTGGAGTGGATGAAGTGGACTTTGATCGGCTCACGACGGAAGAAATCCGCAAGCAGTGGACGCTGGCGCGGGAGCAGGCGGGAAGCAAATACATCATTACCCCAGGCTGCTCGGTTCCCGATGCATCGACCGACGCCGAACTCGCCCGCATGCCGCGTGCGGTGGGCGTCTAGTGCCAGGTTGTGTTTAGCAGTTCGTGTGCTCGGCCCAGGGAAAGAACGTGGCGGGTCCGCCAGGTGCGGGCTTCGGTGGTTGAAAAGCTCCGAACAGCATGGGCAAGATAAGCACCCTCGGGGTCCTTCGACTCCGCGCATCAAGCGCTGTGTCACGCGATAAATCTGTGAGGCGCTCCGCTCAGAGTCTGTGACTTTATTGGCTTGCACAAAAAAACCGACGCTGAAAACAAAGACGGTTAGGTGCCTCCAAACAGCTGAAAAAATCAATAAAGTCACAGACTCTCAGGATGACGTTTTTGTGGGTGAGTTGGGGATGGCAAAAAAGCAGCTACTGGGCGTCTTTGTATTCTTCGTGCCAGGCCATTTGAATGGCCTCGAGCTTGGGCTCATTTGACTTTGCCGGGTCATCGGCAAAGCCCTCCAGCTCGGTTACGTATTTGTGCAGATCGGTGAAGCGCACCGTGAACGGATCCAGGTCCGGGAATTTTTCCTGCAGCAGGATTCCAATCTCTTCCGCGTCATTCCAGGTAATCTCACGCGCCATGGTTCACTTCCCTTCGCTCATGGTTAGCGGCTTGCCCTCGGATACGTAGTTGCGATTCCACTTTGGAATCTCCACCACGTAGTTCCCGGGCCCGGTGATGACGGCCTGGCAGCCCAGGCGAGAGTTGAGCTGTTGATCCGCCGCCATATCCAACCGGTCGAGTTCATCGTCATCGGCCGGCGTGAGTGCTTCACTGCCGTCTTTCGTCCACAGGTGACAGGTGGTGCAGGCACAGACGCCGCCACAGGCGTGATCGAGGAAAATGTCGAAATGCTCCGCTACGTCGAGGAACGACATGGGCTTTCCATGATGTCCGTAGGGCAAGGTGCCGTACTCGAACTCAACTGTGCGGCCCTCGGGAAGAAATGTGACGCGGACCATATTGTCATTCATGCGTTTGCCATTACTTTCTATCAATGAAACTCTGCCTGCGCGATGGGGTGTGGAGCAGCGGGTCCCTGGCCCAGTTTGTCATCTGCGGACTGCATCGTCTGGCCCTTGATCGCGCTCGAGACAGCCGCGTCCATCATCAGTTCGGCAAAGCGGTGGGTCGCTTTGTCCAGCGCTTCGGTCCCAGCCCGCAGCGCCTGCAGATCATCGCCCTGCTTGAGTACGCTTAGCTCTGCGCTCAGCGAGCCGATCTCCGCCCGCTCCTCCGGTTCAAGCGACTGCCATGCCGGGCTGGAAGGAGCTTTTTCAAGCGCGTTCAGGATGGTGTCGGCTTCGTTTCGGGCTTCGACCAACTGGCGGAGATGAATGTCCTCCTCCGCGTGGTCGAAGGATTCAAGAATCATGGATTCCACCTGCTCGTCGGTCAGGCCATAGGCCGGCTTTACCGAGACCTCCGCCTGCTTGCCGCTGCGCAGCTCCAGGGCCGAAACATGAAGGATGCCGTTGGCGTCAATCAGGAACTTGACCTCGATGCGCGGCAATCCCGCACTCATCGGCGGGATCCCTTTTAGATCGAAACGCGCCAGCGAACGGCAATCCTTGGCCATCTCACGCTCGCCCTGCAGCACGTGGATGGCAACATTCGTCTGCCCATCGACCCCGGTGGTGAACGATTCGGAGGCGGAAGCAGGGATAGTGGAGTTGCGCTGGATGATCTTAGCCACCACCCCACCCAGGGCCTCGATGCCCAGGGATAACGGGGTCACATCGAGCAGCAGCATGTCCTCGGTAGCCTTGGATCCGCCACCCAGAATATTTGCCTGCACCGCAGCGCCGAGGGCAACTACCTCATCCGGATTCAGCTCGGTGCGCGGCTGCTTGCCGCGACGGGGCAGCTCAAAGACATCGCTGACCAGCCGCTGCACTAGAGGAATTCGGGTTGAGCCGCCTACCAGCACCACCTCGTCGATCTGCTCGGGAGTGAGGCGCGCATCGCGCAGCGCGTCGCGGCAGGGGGCGATGGTACGGGCGACGATGGGTTGGATCAGCTGCTCAAATTGTTCCCGCGACAGTTCACGCCGGTAGCGCCCCCCTTGCGGGAGCTTGATATCGATTTGCGTCAGCGGCTGTGACGAAAGCTCGATCTTGGCCTCGATCACCGCTTTACGTATGGCCTGAATGGCTTCCGGCTGCTGACGCAGGTCAGTCCCCGCATCGCCGGCGATGTCATCCAGGGCAATCGCAATCAGGAGGTTGTCAATGTCATCGCCGCCGAGGTGGGTATCGCCATTGGTGGCAATCACCTCAAAGATCCCTTCATGCAGCTTGAGGATGGAGACGTCAAAAGTTCCGCCGCCAAAATCGTAGACAGCGATGATGCCTTCTTTTTGCCGATCGAGACCATACGCCAGGGCGGCGGCGGTCGGCTCATTGACCAGGCGCAGGACTTCGAGGCCGGCCATGCGTCCCGCATCCTTGGTCGCCTGCCGCTGGGCATCATTAAAGTAGGCCGGCACGGTGATGACTGCCTGGGTCACAGGCTCACCAAAGTACCGCTCCGCGTTCCGCTTGAGCTGACGCAGGATGTGCGCCGAAATCTCGGGCGGCGTGAATTCGATATCCCCGAGACGAATCCGCAGCACCTCGCCAGGTTGTATATCTTCGACCAGCCGGAAGGGAAAGAACTTCAATTCTTCGGCAACATCTTCCACGCCGCGTCCCATCAGTCGCTTCACGGAGTAGATAGCCCGCTCCGGCGCTTGTATGAGTGTGTTCCGCGCCCCGTTGCCGACCAGCATGGCGGGCCGGCCGCCATCACGAGCAGCGCTCAACGCCACCACCGAGGGCACCAGGTTCAGACCATCTTCGCCTGGGATGACGACAGGCTTCTCCCCTTGCATGAAGGCGACTAACGAGTTGGTCGTGCCCAGGTCGATACCGACTACGCGCTCATCCGCCATAACAATTACGACCCTCCCAGGGTGTCGTCCACGTCGCGCACCAGATTCTGCAGGTAACTGCGGCGCTGCAGCAGCGCGGTCATTGCTTCTTTGGCTGCGGTTTTCCTGGCTTCGTCGTTTTGCTCCCAGGCGGCATCCCAGGCCGACCAACGGGAACGGACTTGCTCGTCGAGCGAGCTGAGCTGCGCGGCAAATTGATTTTTCGCAGCCTCGAGATCACGGCGCAATTGCGGATCGTCTTCGCCCATCTTCTGGTTCTGGCGCAGCTCCTCCAGTTGCATATTCAGCTCGAAAACCTCTTCCAATAGATCAGCCGGCACCTTGGACGGATTCAGATTGCCTGGTCCACGGGGGTCTTCGAGGAGCACTCCTTCGAGCGCGCAGAAGATACTTAGTCCGCTCCAGCGGATTTTTCAGCGTGCGATAGGCATCGTTCAGCAGCGAAGCCTGCGCCAGACTCCATTCCTGCTCCTGCTGCGAAGCGCGAGCGTGCACATCGGGGTGCAGCTTGCGGCTGTAGCGGTAGAACTGCTTTTCCAGCGCCTGCACATCAAGATCAAGCTTTGGCGGCAAGCCGAACATGGCAAAGTAATCGGCCTGGCGAGGCGCCTGCACCTTGCCACAGGAGGCGCAGAAGGGCTGCCCGCCCGTGACCTCGTGGCCGCAGGACCAGCACTTTGCCGGCGCACTGACTCTTTCAACAATTTGCATAGGGCAGACACAGACCGCGGCGGCTTTACGCCGAAAACGATGACCCGCAACCGCAAGACTTGGTCGAGTTGGGATTGATGAAATTGAATCCCTGCCGCATCAGCGTCTCTTCGTAGTCGAGAATCATGCCATGAAGGTAGATAAACGACTTGGGATCAACGAAGACGCGAACATCTTCAAAGTTGTAAACGCGGTCGCGTTCTCGCGGTTGAGAGTCGAAGCGAATGTTGTAGGAGAGACCGGAGCAGCCGCCGCCCTGGATGCCCAGGCGGAGTCCCCCCTCTTCAGGGGAGACCCCCTCTTTGGCCATAGCTATGCGAATCCGCTTCAGGGCACGCTCCGTGATCTGGATGCCCTTCTGATTCGGCGCCGCGTTTTCCGCATTGAGTACGGCTAATTCCATCTTGCCTGCTTAGTGCGCAACCGAAGCTGTGGCTTCCGCCGTCTCGGTTACGCCGTTCTTCTTCTTCCAATCGCCAATCGCCGCGCGGATCGCATCTTCGGCAAGCACCGAGCAGTGAATCTTGACCGGCGGCAAAGCCAGTTCTTTCACAATGTCGGTGTTCTTGATCTGCATCGCTTCCGCGACTGTCTTGCCCTTAACCCACTCGGTTGCGAGCGAGGAGGATGCGATGGCCGAACCACAGCCAAAGGTCTTGAACTTCGCCTCTTCAATCACCTGGGTCTCGGGATTGACCCTGATCTGCAAGCGCATCACGTCGCCGCACTCCGGAGCGCCGACCAGACCCGTACCTACCTCAGACTGGCTCTTGTCCATCTGGCCCACGTTCCGCGGATTGTTGTAGTGGTCGATTACCTTGTCGCTGTATGCCATTTTTATCTCCCTTCTTTCCAGCGCCATCGTATGTACACGCAAAAGTCTTTAGTGCGCCTGCCACTCAATCTTCGAAATGTCGATGCCCTCTTTCACCATTTCGTACAGCGGTGAAAGCTCGCGAAGTTTCTGCACTACGTCGATCACCTTGTCGGCCACATAATCGACTTCTGCTTCGGTATTGAAGCGCCCCAACCCGAATCTGATCGAGCTGTGAGCCACGTCGTCGCCCAGCCCCAGCGCCTTCAACACATAAGATGGCTCAAGCGACGCCGAGGTGCAGGCCGATCCGCTGGAAACCGCGACATCGTTAATGCCCATCAGCAGCGACTCACCCTCGACGTAGACAAAGCTGACGTTCAGGTTCGCCGGCAGACGATGTTCCATGGAGCCATTGACGTGAACGTAATCAAGGTTCGAGAGCAGCTTGTTTTTCAGCTTGTCGCGGAGTTTGCCCAGGCGCTCTGCCTCTGCGGCCATCTCCTCGCCGGCAATCTCGCAGGCCTTGCCCAGGCCGACAATGCCGGGCACGTTCAGGGTTCCTGAGCGCATACCGCGTTCGTGGCCGCCGCCGTCGATTTGCGCCGAAATCTGTACCCGGGGATTACGCCGCCGGACATACAGCGCGCCACATCCCTTGGGACCGTAAATCTTATGCCCAGTCAAGGACAGGCAATCGATGTTCATGGCATTGACGTCCACCGGAATCTTGCCCACCGCCTGCACCGCATCGGTATGGAAGATGATGTTGTGCTGGTGACAGATCTTGCCGATCTCGGCTACCGGCTGCACCACGCCTATCTCATTGTTGGCGAACATGATGGTGACCAGGATGGTCTTGTCGTCGATGGCCCGCTTCAGGTCTTCCAGGTCGATCAGGCCATCCGCCTTCACCGGCAGATAGGTGATGCGGTAACCGTACTTTTCCAGCCGCTTGCAGGCATCGAGCACCGCTTTGTGCTCGGTGACCTGGGTGATGATGTGGTTGCCACGCTCGCGGTACATCTCCGCGATGCCCTTGATGGCCAGGTTGTTGCTCTCGGTCGCACCGGAGGTAAAGATGATCTCCTTGGCGGTGGCGCCAATCAACTTGGCTACCTGCTCGCGGGCATGCTCGACGGCCTGCTCGGCTTCCCATCCGAAGGAGTGGTTGCGGCTGGCCGCATTGCCGAATTTGCCGGTGAAGTAGGGGATCATCGCCTCAAGCACACGCGGGATCCATCGCCGTGGTTGCGTGGTCATCCATGTAAATGGGCAGTTTCACGTTTGCCGGGGCCTCGATGTTGTCAACGGTGCTCATTTCACTCTCCTGCTCTCAATCATTCTCGAAACGTTTATGTTCAGCCGCCCAGGCTCACCAGCATGGATTCCACCGGTTTGCCGTGGTACTTGCTTGCTGGGCTCGTGCTCACACAAGTCGGAGACCCGAATCGCCTTCAACACGTCGGAAATGCTCTCATTCACCTTGCGCAGCGGCTCCTTGATGGTGCAGCTGTCGGTCAGGTCACATCCATGCGGCCCGGTCGCGCAGGAGGTGATAAAAAGCGGCCCATCGATGGCGCCAATCACCTCAAACGCGGTAATGTCCTCGGGCGACCGCGATAGCGCGTATCCGCCATTGGTGCCGGCGTGAGAGCGAAGCAGCCCCGCCTTGGTCAGCCGCTGCAGAATCTTGGCCAGCAGCTGGGGTGGGATCCCGTACGCCTCGGCGATATCCTTTGCACTCAGGGAAGGCATGTCGGCACGCTCGGCAAGGAACTTCAGCGCCATTAAACCGTAGTCCGCCTTCTTGGTGAGCCTTAGCATTCCCGCTTAACCCATGAGATGCAAATCCGACCGTGCTGGTCGCATATTCAGTATACGACCGATTTCCTCACAATCACAACTCGGTTTGCCCTGAACCAGGCAATCGTCTGGACCTTTGATATTACGCAACTCTTACACCGCCGGGAGGCTTGCGCCACTAGCCTACTCGAGAGATGCGGAGCACGAATGATGGCGACAGTCACTCATCCAGCGGGCGCAACCACAGAAGCAGCCGAATTACAGGCGGCCCTGGAGCCGAATCAGGGTAAATTTCACTGGAGATTTGCGTTGATCATCGGCGTCTTCCACCTGGGAGCGGTGGCGGCTTTGTTCGAGTTTCGCTGGTCTGCCCTGGCGGTCTTTGCCGTGACCTGGGTCTTACCCAGAATGTCGGCATCGGCCTGTCTTACCACCGCTTGCTGACCCATCGCGGGTACGTGGTGCCCAAGTGGCTGGAGTACACGATGGCGATCCTGGGCACCATGGCCCTGCAGGGCAGCCCCGTATATTGGGTCGCCGTGCATCGTCTGCACCATCAGTTCACCGACAAGCCGGGTGACCCCCATTCGCCGCGAGACGGCAAGTGGTGGTCGCATATGGGGTGGATCCTGAACGGCTCCCTGCATAACGACAGCGGAATTCTTAAGCGCTATGCTCCGGACCTGATGAAACAGGGTTTTTACCGCTGGCTGAATCGGTTCCACTGGCTGCCGGTAACCGTACTGGGCTTTGCATTGCTGGCCGCGGGCGGCTGGCCGTGGGCGCTTTGGGGCATTTTCTTCCGGGTCACGGTTGGCCTGCACGTCACCTGGCTGGTCAACTCCGCGACCCACATCTGGGGTTCGCGGCGCTTTGAAACCCGGGACGATTCCCGCAATAACTGGTGGGTGGCCCTGCTGACAGGCGGCGAAGGATGGCACAACAACCACCACGCCCACCCGGTTTCGGCTCGCCACGGGATGGCCTGGTACGAGCTCGACGTGAACTACCTGGGAATATGGATGCTGGAAAAAGTGGGCCTCGCGACTAAAGTCAACGCCAAGCGCGTTTGACGAGGCTGGTTGACACGGAAGCATCTGACGTTCTGAGGTTTTCCATGCGCATCTTTTCCCTGCCCTGCCTGGCGGCCGGCCTATGCCTGCTCGCCGTCGGCCTCCATGCGACTGCTTAGCCGCCAGCCGTCACTACGCCGAGAAACGATCACCGATCGACGCCCGCGCGGCGGCCAAGCCATTTCCCCATTTCTGGGAACAGATGTTCGGCTCCGGCCGGGCGGTGCTCAGCATGCGCGAGAGCTATCGCGAAGACCTGCGCCAGGTAAAGCAGATTACCGACTTCCGCTACGTTCGCTTCCATGCTATTCTTCACGACGAGGTAGGGGTCTACGGCGAAGACAAGCAAGGCAACCCGATCTACAACTTCGACTACGTAGACCAGATCTACGATGGGCTGTTGGCCAACGGGGTGAAGCCTTTCGTTGAGCTGAGCTTCATGCCCAAGCTGCTGGCGGCACGGCTCGACTACCATCCCTTCTGGTATAAGCCGATCGTTTCTCCACCGGCCGATTATGCCAAGTGGAACGCGCTCATCCGCGCCTTCGCGCAGCACTTGATCGATCGCTACGGCATCGATGAGGTCGCAAGCTTGGTACTTCGAAGTCTGGAATGAACCGAACATCGATTTCTGGACTGGCCGGCCGGCGCAGGAAACCTATTTCGAGCTTTATGACAACACCGCCCGCGCGCTCAAAGCAGTGAACCAACGGCTTCGCGTGGGCGGCCCCGCAACCGCGCAGGCAGCCTGGGTCGACGCCATCATCGCGCATACCACGAAGGAACAGGTCCCACTCGATTTCGTCTCCACCCACGCCTACGGCAACGACACGGCGATGGACATCCTCGGACATCCTGCGGACATTCGCCCCCCACCAGATGCTTGACCGCCGCGGTCGATAAGGTGCACGCTCAGATCGCGGCTTCTGCGCGGCCGGATATCCCGCTGATCTGGAGCGAGTTCAACGCCACCTACATGAGCGAACGGGAGATCACCGATTCGGTTTACATGGGTCCCTGGCTGGCAAAGACCATTAGTGAGTGCGACGGCAAAGTAACCTTGATGTCCTATTGGACATTTTCCGATGTCTTCGAAGAGCAGGGGGTCATCCGCACACCCTTCTTTGGAGGGCTTTGGGCTGATCGCGATCGATCACCTGCCGAAACCGTCTTTCAATGTTTTCCGGCTGCTGCACACTCTCGGCGACCAGCGGATCCCGGAGGAGGCAAACGATGTGCTGGTCACGAAAGAAGAAGGACGGCACCCTGGTGCTGGCTGCATGGAATCTGGCGGAGCCCGGGGTGACGGTGGTCCGACAAATCCATCACGTTCGACGTTTCAGGGGGTCAAGTCCAACGCTGCGGTAAGCATCAGCCGCATCGACCAAACACACGGGAATGTGCTGGCGGCCTACGACAAGATGGGCGCGCCCGCCTATCCGAGCCAAGAGCAACTGCGACAGTTGCGAGAAGTGGAGCGGCCGGTCAACCGCGAGGTGGAGCATCTGCACGGCGGGTCCTTTACGCTGGTGGTTCCTGCGCAGGGACTAGCGGTGGTCGAGGTTGGCCGGTAGTGGACTGTAACGGCTGATTCGGTAGAAACGCAGATTGCTACGCTACGCTCGGTCGAGAATCATTTTCTTTTCCGGGCCCCACTAGGCTGCGGAACTGACATTCTTGAGCCCTCGAGGGCAGCGTTTGCGCCGGAAGGCGCTGCAAAGCATCCCTAGGGGCTAAAGCCCTCAACGTTTTCACGATTTACGGCCCGACTAAAGTCGGGCCCCGATACAAAGCGAGTTTTCCGCAAGTTGTTTAGCCAGCGCTAAAGCGCATGATCGAGTCGAGACCGTTTCCCGGAACGCTGAAGCGCTCCTTCCCCCGCATAAATGCGGGGGCTGCCACCCAATTTCTTTTTGCCTCAGCGGTCCGACTAAAGTCGGGCCCTGATACAAAGCGAGTTTTCCGCAAGTTGTTTAGCCAGCGATAAAGCGCATGATCGAGTCGAGACTGTTTCCCGGAGCGCTGAAGCGCTCCCCCCCGCATAAATGCGGGGGCCCAGATTTCTTTTTCCTCAACGGGCCAACTAAAGAAGTAGAGGGATCTACGGCTCTACCGAATCAGCTGTTATAGCCCGCTAGGTTGCCCTTTTAACCAGCCTTTGCGATGCGCCGTTCCGGAACCGGCGCTGCAGGACTAAAGCAGTCCACAGCACACTGCGTCAGGCCGCTGCCCTGTTGATGAAACTCGCGCTCCACAATGTCCAGCACCTTAGCCGGCTGTCCCACCGCACGCAGATTGAGCAATAACTCCAGCCTGCCGGCCGGGGAGGCGTCAAGATCCCCTTCGACAATGGGTTCCTGCCCATTTGCACAGATCGCCGCCTTGACCCACCCTGTGGACGAAGTGACGATGGCTTTCAAATGGGCGATTGGGATCTGCTCCGCGGTGAGGGCGGCATCTAGATTGTCGAGCAAAGGTCCCAGCAGCATCGCCGGAGAAAGCAACCGGCCCGGTTCGAAGACCGCTAGCAAGTTCAACCACGCGAGTGAAGCCTCAGCACGCGCATATTCCGAATAATCGATTTCCAGCCTCTGCTCAGCGGTAGCAATGGTGCCGGAGAGGACCTCATCCAGCCAAGCCACCACTCCCTGACCTGACTTGGCGCTCAGCTGGCGAACATTTGCGGCGCCAGTCTCGGGATAGTCCGAGTAAAGGTCCGACTTGGTAAAACAGACCAGATCGGCTTCCTGTAATTGCTTGTCGAACAGGAAACGCATATCGGCATCGGCGTCCTCTTCAAGCATGGTCCGGGCGCGAAGAGGATCTACCAGGACCGTGAGCGGGGAAAGCCGATATGTGTCGCTGTATTCGAGCAGCGGCCGGAGTACAGTAGCCGACAGATCTGTACAGCTCCCTACCGGTTCGGCAAAGATTACGTCCGGCGCATGCGCGCGGAGAGCTCCAATCGCATCGATCAACTCGGAAAGACGGCAGCAAAAGCATCCTCCGGTAACCTCTCCCGAGGGCACGCCCGACAGGGCAGCATAGCGGCTGTCGACCAAGTCCTTCCCTTGGTCATTCCACACCATGGCACTGCGCAGACCCCGCCGCTGCAACTCGCGCGCCGCGGCTAGAATCAACGTGGTTTTGCCGGATCCGAGAAATCCGCCCACCAACACCACCCACGGCCTGGTGGCAGGCGCTGGCCCACTCATGCGTTCGTACCGGCTTTGGTATCTATTTTCATTTCTGGTAGCTCTCTCCTTCGATTCGGCGACACAAACTCACCATTTTGCCACAGGTGAGGTGCAACTGTTATCGTGAGCCGTTGCCCAAGTACCATCGGAACAGCAGGTCCCAGTTCTCGAAATAGAGCTAACTCAGGAGAATTGCAGATGTCATCCTATGCTGTCCCGGTCCTGGAATCCCCGGCACCTGTTGCCCCCGATGAAGTTCTGCTCGTTGCCAGCGGCGACCTTCGCCAATCCGCAAATAAAGTCTGCTGGGCGGCCCAGGCCGAGATGGAAAAGCAACTGACCGAAGCCTTGCGGGCCGAGGGCTTCACCCTACGCCGCGCACACCCTTACCGCGAAGATCTCCAGCACGGCTTCATCTACAACCAGCGCATGGGCATGGATGTTTTCATGAAGATCCATCCCGACGCTCCGATCATTGTGGCGGAAGCTGTCTGGCAATACAGCCACAACGTGTTCTCCGGGCTGGAACATCATCGCGGACCCAATTCTCACCGTGGCCAACTGGTCGGGCCAGTGGCCCGGCCTGGTAGGCATGTTGAATCTGAATGGCTGCCTGCACAAGGGCGGAGTAGCCTTCAGCACGCTGTGGAGCAAGGACTTCAAGGACGAATTCTTCCGCCGTGGTCTACGGCAATGGTTAAAGGATCATACGATCGAGCATGATTCAAGCCACGTTCACGATCTCGATCTCACTGCTTTGCCGCGAGTGGAAAGGGAGTTGGGCGCGTCGCTGGCGCGCGATCTCAAGACGCGCAAGGCAATCCTGGGCGTCTTCGATGAAGGGTGCATGGGAATGTATAACGCCATCATCGAGGATTATCTTCTCAATCCCACAGGCGTCTATAAGGAACGGCTCAGCCAGTCGGCGCTGGTGGCCGCCATGGCTGCAGTAACAGACGCGGAAGCGCAGGCAGTTCGCAATTGGCTGGATAGCCGCGGCCTCACCTTCGTCACCGGCGCCAGGGAAGAGACCGATCTTACCGACCGGCAGATCCTGGAGCAGTGCAAGATGTACATCGCCGCCATGCGGATTGCCGACGAATTTGGCTGCGACGCCATTGGGATCCAATACCAGCAAGGATTGAAAGACCTGGCTCCGGCCTCCGATCTGGTCGAAGGGCTGCTCAATAACGTGGAGCGGCCCCCCGTGTTCGACGCCAAGGGCCGGGAACTGTACGCCGGCAGGCCGCTGCCCCATTTCAACGAAGTGGATGAGTGCGCGGGGTTGGACGCGCTGGTCACCAACCGCGTCTGGAGCGCGATGCAGCTTGACCCGGCCACCACGCTGCATGACGTTCGCTGGGGGGAGCATTACAGCGGAGGCGATATCGACGAATTCGTCTGGGTCTTTCAGATCTCGGGCGCCGTTCCCGCTTCGCATATCGCGGGCGGGTACGGCAAGGCCCGCAGCGAACGGCAGCCGCCCATGTACTTCCGCCTGGGCGGGGGCACCCTCAACGGAGTCTGCAAGCCCGGACACGTGGTATGGAGCCGGGTTTTTGTAGAAGAGCGGTGTGCTGCACGTTGACCTGGGCCGGGCAACCGCAATCGAGCTGCCCGCGGAAGAGACCGACGCGCCGGCTGAAGTCGGTCACGCCGCAATGGCCCATCATGCATACGCTGCTGCACGGCGTTACCCGCGACCAGTTTATGGCCAGGCATCGAGCCAACCACCTCAACGTGGCCTACGCTCCGACCAGCCAGGTAGCCGATCAGGCGCTGGCAGCCAAGGCGGCGATGATGGCGGAGCTGGGCATCCTTGTGCACCTGTGTGGAGATTGACGATGCTTGTGCCCCTTTCTGAAGATTCAAAGGAAACGAAGAATACGCCACAGCCACTGGTTCCGAAGGGGATGGGCGTGCCCTTCTTCCTGGTGACCGCGCTGTTCTTTCTTTGGGGCGTTCCCAGCAATCTGAATGACGTGCTCATTCGCCAGTTCATGAAGTCGTTCGCCATTTCCCGTTTTCAGGCCGGGTTGGTGCAGTCGGCCTTCTATATGGGTTATTTCCTGCTGGCCATTCCCGCTGCTTTGTTGATGCGCAAAATGGGTTACAAATTCGGCATCGTCGTGGGGCTGCTTCTCTTTGCCAGCGGAACCTTTCTCTTCTGGCCGGCCGCTTTGCTGGGACGCTACGGTTTCTTCCTTTTCGCGCTGTTTGTCATTGCCAGTGGGCTTTCTTTCCTGGAGACCGCCTCCAACCCCTTTATCGCCCAATTGGGGTCTCCCGAAAGTGCGGCGCGCCGGCTGAATTTTTCCCAGGCTTTCAATCCTCTGGGTGCCATCTCGGGTGTACTCATCGGCACGGTCTTCATTTTCTCCGGGATTGAGCTCACACCGCAGCAGGTGGCAGCCATGCAGGCCGCCAATACCTACGACGCCTACCTCGGCATGAGACGATGCGGGTGGTGGTGCCTTACCTTGTTGTCGGGTTAGTGGCTCTTATCTGGGCTGTCATGATCGCTCGCACCAAGTTCCCCACCATTGCCCGGGAGCACGAGAATGCGCAGGAGGAGCACGGCAGCTTCAAGGAGCTGCTGGGTTACCCGAATTTTCTCTTTGCCATCGTCGCCCAATTTCTATACGTGGGCGCCCAGGTCGGCACCTGGAGCTACTTCATCCAATACGTGCAGGACGGAACCCACGAGCCGGAGAAGATCGCCGGCTATTTCCTTACCGGCACGCTGGTTGCCTTTGGTCTGGGCAGGTTCAGCTCCGCGGCCCTGATGCGCTATGTCAAGCCGGCATACCTGATGGGCGTTTACAGCCTGATCAATATCGCCCTGGTGGCGGTGGGGGTTGCCTTTCCCGGCTGGGTTGGACTTTGGGCCATCTTCGTTACCAGCTTCTTTATGTCTGTCATGTTCCCTACTATTTTTGCTCTGGGCATCGACGGCCTGGATCGGAATACGAAGATCGGTGGATCACTGATCGTGATGTCGATCGTCGGCGGCGCCGTGCTCACACCGCTCATGGGCTGGATTTCACAGACGCAGCACAGCATAGCGAGGGCCTACATGGTCCCGTTCTTCTGCTATTGCGGTATCGCTCTTTACTCCTTCGTTGGAGTGCGCATGAAGCGCAGAGAGGCAATCTAATATGAGAGCAAGTAAGGCAATCTCCTCTCTCGCGGCATTGCTACTCGTGATGACCGGCATTACGGCTGCGGCGCAACAGCCGGAGTGGCAGACAAGGCTGGCACAGGTTCTGCCTCTTCTGGGACATCGCAACTGGATCATGATCGTGGATTCGGCGTATCCCCTGCAGAGTTCCGCTGGAGTGGAAACGCTGGAAACGAACACCGATCAGATGGAAGTGATCCGCAAGGTGCTAGGCGCCATCGACAGCTCGATCCATGTGAGGCCGATTGTCTACATGGATGCAGAGCTTCCGTTTGTGCCGGAGAAAGACGCTCCCGGGGTGACGGCGTACCGTGTAGGAATCAAAAAGGCGCTCGCGGGACAGAAGATAACGTCTCTGCCACACGAGCAAATTATCGCCAAAGTCGACGAGGTGGGTAAGACTTTTCACATCGTGGTGCTAAAGACAACTATGACAGTTCCCTATACCTCGGTCTTCCTGCAGCTCAATTGCAAATACTGGAGCGACGATGCAGAGGCCCAGCTGCGCAAAGCGATGAGCGCGAAACCTTAACTTGGTCTTTGCTAACTCGCTCGTTTGTGATCATGCCCAATCACTTCCATCTGCTGCTGACACCTGTAGCGGAAATACCGCTGGAAAGGGCACTGCAGTTCATCAAGGGTGGTTTCTCCTATCGCGCGAAACGGGAGCTTCATTTCGCTTTGGAAATATGGCAAGCAAGTTTCGTGAATCACCGCATTCGCGACGCAGAGGACTACCAACACCACCACACTTACATTTGGGAGCCCCGGACTTCAGTCCGGGGGAGCGGGCTTGAGCAAGACACCGGAGCAGTTTGCCTGGTCATCGGCGTCTCCGGGGATGGAATTGGATGCCCCGCCACCAGGGCTAAAGCCCTGAATTTATATACTGAAGCGTTCTCGCGGGTTTGAAAACCCGCTCCCCCGGACTGAAGTCCGGGGCTACACAACCGATACACAACGGATACACAACGGATTGCACGTATTGCCATGGATCAAGCTGTAGCCTGCTACAAATATGGTGCCGAAAATGTAGAAACTCCAGACCCAGGACTGCGTCCCATAAGCGTTAACCTACTTGGGATGCTTTTCGTCAAAGCTCCCACAAAACCGTCATCCTGAGAGGTTGTGACTTTATTGATTTTTTCGCATTTTCGAGGTACCTAAGCCATTTGTTTTCAGCATCGGATTTTGCACGAAACCAATAAAGTCACAGACTCTGAGCGGAGCGCCTCACAGATTTATCGGGTGACGCAGCGCTTGGTGGCGCGGAGTCGAAGGACCCCGAGGGTGCTTATCTTACCCATGCTGCTCGGGGTTTTTCGACCACCGAAGCCCGAGAACAGGATCTTGCTGCGGTACGCACTTGATGGTCACGGATACATCTCTTCATGCACTGTTTTTCCCGGAGCGATGGCTGTGCGCATGTCTTGGTAACCTTCAAAGTAGAGCAGGCGCTTGCAGCCGTAGGCCGCAGTGAAACCTTCCAACTTGCCCCTCCTTATGTTGCATGACGCGCAGATACAGGTTGCTGGTGACGCCACTGTAAAGCGTGCCTGTGTGGCTGCCGAGAAGGTAGATGGAGCCGCCGGGGCATAGCAAGATGCCAGCAGTTCTTGTTCTCGGCCCCAGGGAAAGACCGTGGTGGGTCGGCCAGGAGCGGGCCTCGGTGGTTGAAAAGCTCCGAGCTGCATGGGTAAGATAAGCGCCGTCGGGGTCCTTCGACTCCGCGCCACCAGCGCTGTGTCACCCGATAAATCTGTGAGGCGCTCCGCTCAGAGGCTGTGACTTTATTGGCTTTTTCACGTTTTTGACGCAGCTAAGCCTTTTATTTTCAGCACCAATTTTCATGTGAAACCAATAAAGTCACAAACTCTCAGGATGACGTTTTTGTGGGAGTTTTGACGAAAAACATCCCCAAGTAGGTTAACGCTTATGGGACTGCGTCCTGGGCTACTATCAGTCGTCCCTTCGGGACTATTCCGTTTATCAAAGTTAGCCAGTACCACGAACCTTATCTCCGAATCGCCGATCAGGCGCCGAAAGGCTTGAGGTCTAAAGCGGTGGTATCCCACATCTCGCAAAAGAGGCGAGATATGGGGCACCCGGCTTTTGTGGTGCCCGCGAAGATGATCAAGGTGATCAAGGTGCTCAAGGTGATCAAATAAGTCCTTTGTTTCGCGAAGATGATCAAGGTGCTCAAGCAATTTATTTGAGCATCTTGGCGGTTCATTTCCGGCCACTTTGCATCGATTTCTTACTTGCTCCATCACGGTATAGGCTGCGAGGATTGCCGTCCAGAGGCTACCCAAATAATGATGTGGAAAAGCGGAAGGGAACTCCCCGTCTTCCATTGTTTAGCTTGCGAGCGGGAGTTCGATCACCACCACTAGACCACCAGCCTCCGCGTTATGCGCGCTGATGGCGCCGCCGTAGAGCCTTACAATGCGCTGCGAGATGGAAAGACCCAGCCCGGAGCCTTGGTTGCCAGGAACATCCTCATCGGCCACAGCAACCCTGTAGAACGGCTCGAATATTTGGTTGAGGGATTCCTCCGGCACTCCCCGGCCCGAGTCCTCAACCGTGACCAGGGCTAGCGGCTTCTTATCCCGCTGTCCTTTCTTGAGCACCACGCGCACGGATGTCGAAACCGGCGTAAACCGCACTGCGTTGCGGATGACGTTCTCGAGACAGCTCCTCAGTAGTCCGGGCTCGCCCCGGACAGAGCATAGCTGCTGTCCTTCGAGGATGACTCTCTTGCCTTGTTCCCGGGCCTCGAAATCAGCGTCGTCTACGAGCGCCGTCAGCACTTTGTCGAGCGGGACGTTGGATTGAATGCGCGTCTGTTGCTGCATCTCCAGCCGAGTGAGGGTAAGAATCTGCTCGATAAGGTTGTCCAGCACGGTGATGTCTTTGCGCATTCTGCCCAGCGATTCAAGATTGCCCCGACTTGCCAGTTCCGTCGAAATCGAAAGCCGGGTCAGAGGCGACCGTAATTCATGGGAAATATCGCCCAGCAGGCGACGCTGCTCGTTGTGCAAGCTTTCAATCTCCGCGGCCATGCGGTCGAACTCATGTGCCAGGTCGGTCAACTCGTCATTTCTTGGCGGAATCTTTGGCGAGACGCGGATCGAAAGGTCTCCGGCGCCCAGCGAGCGCACGGCGCTTTGCAAGGTCCTGAGCGGCGCCGTGATGCTACGCGCCAGAAGCCAGCAGACAAAGCAGCCGGCGAGGAGCGTGACCACTGCCTTGCTCACCAGCTCTCCAGTGCCGATCCGGCGGCTGAACCTGCGCAGTGCGTCCACCTGCGCAAGAAAGATGTAGTCCCCTTGCGGGGTATGCACGATCGATGCGCCAAGCCAGGTTATGCCAAAGCGGAAGTGCGATTCTCCTGTGGCCCTGGCCTGATCCGCCAAGGCAAGACCGCCTGATGGCAACGAATGCGCCGAAAGCGTTTCCCCATGCGGCCCCAGCAGCGAGCCGCGCATGGAAACCGACGATTGAACGCGATCAAGGTAGGCATCGAGGGCGGGGGCGCCGCCGGTGCGATAAGCATCGGTTGCTGTCTGGGCATAGAGATCCAGCGACACAGCAAGCCATCGACGTGCGAGAGGTTCCGCGCCGCTGATCAGGGTTATGCCGAGAATGGCGGCCGTTACCGCCGCATTGGCAAGCCAGAACCAGACCAGAATGCGGCCGTAGAGACTGCGGATCATTCTGGTTCGCTCCGGCTCTGGTTGGAGTATGCGTAACCGCTGCCCCGAACACTGCGGATACGCTCCACACCATCCAACTTGCTTCCCAACTTTCTGCGCAGGCTGCTGATGTGGTTATCGATGCTGCGATCGAACGGGGCTACGCTTCGCCCCAGTGCGCCTTGCGCCAAGTCGTCGCGAGAAACCACTTCCCCCGCTGCGCGCACCAGCAGCAGCAGGAGGTCGAACTCTGCGCCTGTAAGCTCAACCTCCTGCTTTTCCTGATCCTTCAGTTGCAGCACCAGCCTGCTGCCGGGATGAATTTCGAGATCACCCATCACCAAAACCTTTGCCGGCATCGGCGCCAGGCGCCTGCGCAGCACGGAACGAATGCGGGCAATCAGCTCTCTCGAATGGAACGGCTTGGGCAAATAGTCATCTGCTCCGCCCTCCAATCCGCTGATCCTGTCTGCCTCGTCACCACGCGCGGTCAGCATGATGACCGGCACCTGGCTGACGCCGCGGATCCGCTGCAGTACTTTTCTCCCATCCCCGGGCGAGAGCATTACGTCCAACAGAACAAGATCGTGCTGCTGACCGGTGGCGCAGGCAAAGCCAGCTTCGGCAGTGTGCGCCACCTGGACCTCAAATCCCTCCATGGCCAGCAGGCAGGCGAGAGAAGCACAGTAGTCTTTATCGTCATCGATCAGCAGCAGCTTGGTACCGGCCATGCGCTCCTCGGAATGGTACGTCAGGGACGCCCGCGCACAATGACCGTGCTCATGGTCGGGCTCCCGGATGTCCCAGTATTGAACATGAGGCCCTTCACACCTACAGCGCTTCCCGGGTTCAAGGCACTCAGACTCGCCGACGATAGGTTCTCATACTCGGTTTGCGAACCTGCCTGGCATTCGATTTGATTCACAATGGGCCGCGAGTCAGTCCATAAGCCAGTGAGCCCGTTAAGCGCGAATGAGTCTGCACCCGCATTGATCGACTGCACGGTGCCCACCGTTTGCGAAGGCTCGAGATAAATGCGGGAGGAGTTGTACGTTGTTGCAGAGCTCCCGGCCGCCAGTTGCAGGAGCACTTCCTGGCCGGCCATCAAATCGCCGATACCGGCAAAGCTGCCTCCGTTCACCACCGGATAGTTGGAGAAAGGCACGGCGAAGAGCGCGCCACTGGCAGGGTCGATCGTTACTACACTCCCGCTGCTGGCCACCGTACTACCGGGGATGACCTGGTGCAGCAGGATCTGGACGCTGTTCGCTCCATTGGCCGGTGTGGTGAGAACGGTCCCGCGAGCCGCTGCTCCGCCGGACGCATCCGCGTAGGTTACGCTTTGCGCCACCAGCGAACCGTCACCCAACAAACTCAGGTTCAAGTCGACGATCTGCCCAGTAGTCAGGCACGACGAACTTGCCGCGCTGCAGACCGCAGACGGGTAGTTGTAGCTGGTGGTGGAATTCAGATCGACGGTAAGCGAATCGCCTAAAGCGGTCTGGATAGTTGCCTGCTGTCCGCTCACCGACTGAACCGTGGCGAGCACGGCATCGATCTCGCTCTGCTGATCGGTCAGCGAAGCCAGGGTGGAGAGCAACGACAGGTTCACCGACTGGCCGCTGGCAAAGGTGAGCGAAAGATCCGACTGGAGCAGATCGGTGATGGAGAGGTCGAGGTTCAAGCCGGTGGTGCTGCTGGCGGCAACTGTAATGGGAAAAACGCCAGAACTGATCGTGACGGACGCGTTGTTCAGCCGCGGTGCAAAGGTGCACACCTGGCCTACGGCGCATGTGCCGACCGGGGTAACCAGCGGCGCACTTGAGCTGTTCATGATGGTGATCTGCGGGTTGTCGTAGGTCACGGTCAGGCTGGTGTAGGTTCCCGAATCGACTACCTGGGACGCGAGGAAGCTGGTGTCGGTAACTAACTGCGCCAGATCAACAGTAACCGGGCGCTTGATTAATGAGACCGACCCGGGCTGAAGAGTCGCGCTCGCGATCTGCAGTTGAAAAGAGAGAACGGTAATGCCGGTGGGTGGCGTGTCCTGAACTACCAGGTTTACGGTGCCGGATGATGACGAGGAAGAGCTCGTCGATGTCGACGAAGCCGGTGAAGATTGATTACCTGCAGTGCATCCCGAAAGGGCGAGCCCAGTGAGTACACACACTGCAAGTGCCTTGGAAATAGATTTTCTGTTCATCGTGATATCTCCCTTGTGTTACTTACAGCGTGCGAGTCAATGCAATCACTGTTCAGGGGATATCACGGTGATGGGGGGCCCAACGTCAAGAATTGTAAGGTCTACAACCTATGGTGTAGCCGCGGCCAGAGCGGACAATTCCTTACACTGCCGCGCAAAACAATTGGCTACGCTTAGGTTCTGAGCAGATCAGCCGGCGCGCAAAATGAGCCGGAAACCAGAAAGGAAAATATGAACTCTCTCTCGCGTACAGTAACAGTGTCATTTATCGCACTCTGCACACTCGCCGCGTCGGCACAAGTGAGCAGCACGTCTACCGTCACTGGACCCAATGGGAAGACAGCCACCCGGTCCACGCTCCGCGGCGGTGGGAATGTTCAATCCACGACAACCGGACCGAACGGTCAGTCGGCTACGCGCAACGTCAGCCGCAGCGCAGGCTCGACCAACGCAACTTTGACCGGGCCCAATGGTCAAAGCGCTACACGTTCCACTACGTATGGTGGGGGTAATTCACAAACCACGCTGACTGGCCGCTATGGCGGCACGGCGAGCCGCGGCGTCTCAGGCCGGGGTACCGGCACCGTCACCGCCACGACCACAGGGCCGCGGGGAGGCACTGGAACCAGAACCGCGATCCGGTAAACCAGATCCTGTGAAAAAAATGAGGCGAAAAAATGGGGCACCCTGAAATATCCCACGGGTGCCCACTTCGCAGAAAAAGGCGTCCTCAGAAAAAGAACTTGCCGACAAGCTGGACTGCACGACCGGGCTCCGGATCGAAATTGAGGTCCGATGTCGTCGAGCCCGCCACAGACGTCACCACACCGAAGAAGCCCGGCCCGTCGGTGTAGTTGCCATCCGGCTGCCCGAAGTTGGCATGGTTAAAGGCGTTGAAGGCCTCCAGGCGAATCTGCACATAACGAGCCTTCTCCGCACCTAACGGGAAATCCTTGTAGAGACTCAGGTTGGTGTAGTTAAAGCCAGGCCCGTGGAAGAAGTTCCGCTTCACGTTGCCCAGGCTTCCCAGCGGCTCCTGGGAAAACAGCGTGGGATCAAACCACTGGTGATTCGCGGTTCGGGGATTGAAAGTCTTGATGTTGAAGCTCGAGGCGTCGGGCGTATCCGGACAGTTGTAGTAGGACAGGTACTGACCCGCATTGCAGTACAAAGAGTTGGGACTTCCTTTGTCTTGAATGGTCACCGGGAATCCAGTCTGCAGCGCGGTCACACCTGAAAGGTGCCAGCCGCCAAGGGCTTCACGGAGCGCCAGGTTGTCGCGCCAGCTACTGAAGATCGGCACTTCATAGTTATATGAGGTAGCCAGACGGTGACGCGCGTCGTAATCCGAGTCGCCATAATTCAGATACTCAAAACCAGGAACGTTGTTCACGCCGCGGCCATTGGCGCCCGAACTCTCATAGCCGGAAGCGTTATCGAGCGCGTGGCTGTAAGTGTAGGCAACGGTGAAGTAGAGACCATGGCTGGTGCCTTTGGTCAGGCTAGCCTGGAAAGAGTTGTAATTTGAAGCCCCGTCGGTGTGCTGCTGGCCGACGCTGATGAACCAGGGAATGCCATTGCCGAAAGAGCCGCTACCTGCGCTCCCCGGAACGATCGCCGGTTGGCTGAAGTATTGCGGGAAGTCGATGGAGAGCCTCCCTCCATCCGCAGAGCAATTCGGATCTGCCAGGCAGGCCGCATGCCCAGCCGCAGTGATTGGATCGCCCTCATAGGCGCGCACCAGCTTTTGGCCGATCGAGCCCACATAGCCCAATTGCAGAACCATATTGCTCGGTAGCTCCCGCTGCACATTGAGGTTGAAGTTATAGGCATACGGAACCGTGTAGCTGCTGGGATAGGTACTGATCGAGAGCTCCGCGTAATTGGGCCAATTCAGCTGGGATCCGGGGGCAGGATAGAAATAAGGAAATGGATTCGGCTCGGAGACCCCGGTCGAGATATCCGTGAATGGGTTGGCGAACGAGGGGCTTCCGCCGAAGTCGCCCGCACCAAAGGAATTTTTGAAGCCCGGAGGGTCGCCGAGGTTTTGCAACTGACCCTCTTCCGCATCGCGATTCCAATAAATACCGAAGCCAGCGCGCACGACAAACTTATGCGCACCCGCCTCGCCGAGCAGGCTGGCAGGACCGGAGCTTGGTGACCAGGCAATGCCGATGCGTGGACCAAAGTGATCATATTTTGCCGTGACGCCGCCGGCGATATTGCAGCCGGGATCCCGGGAATAGGTTAGCCCCGGAGGCCCGCCGGGATAGACCTTGGAGGTGGCGGTGCTCGTAGGCGACCAGCAGACGATGCCCAGGCCATTGAACTGGTGGTTCTGGTAGGGCGCCTCCGTGTCCCACGCGATGCCGTAATTCAGGGTCAGGTCGTTGGAGACCTTCCAGCTGTCCTGGGCATACGCATAGTATTCATGACTGATCGCCTGGATGACGCTGCCGGAGGCCTGCTGATAGGAATCCGGGACGCCAAGGACGAAGTCGAGGATCGGGTCACCCGAACTGTAGACTCCGCTGCCGGAAAAGCCGTAGTTGCCATTGTTGTTGGAAAAGTAGGGATTGCTTACTCCGAACTGCTCGTACGACACGCCGAACTTCAAGGTATGGTTGCCAAAAACCTTGCTGAAGTTATCGGATGCGTTCAGGTTTGTGTCCTTGCGTGGTTGTGGCCCTTCATACGTAAATCCGAGAAAAGCACCTGGGCCGGTTGCCGTGGTGCCGTTTAGACCGCTCACGTTGATCAGTGGCAGGTTGGCCATGGGACTTTGCGGGGAAATATCAAAGCCATAGCTGCTGGGCTGTACCACGTGGGCGGGTTCCACCGCAGCAAAGTTGAACCGGAAATAACCGGCGCGCAATTCGTTCAAGGCTGTAGAACCCAGGGTGTGGGTCCACGATGCCATAAAAATCTTGTAATGCTCCGCTTGGTTGGTTCCAAATCCTGGCAGATCCGAGCCGCCGTAGCCCAGGGCGGCCGCGCTCGGACGGGACTCGAAAATACTGGACGCCCACAGAGAATCGTTCTGCGACAGGTGGTAGTCCGCACGAATGATGCCCTGGTCTTGCGCTCCGGTGTTGGGAGCGTTGAAGGCATAGTAAGACCCTCCTCCTACCGTCGTGTTCGCGGCGGGGACGAATTGCTGCAGCAGCTTGGACGAGATTGGATTGTAGCTGCTGGAGGGGAGTTGAACGCTGCCCCCGGGAAAGCAGGCGTTCCATGGAGTGCCGGCTGCACACCCTCCGATGGCAAATGGGATCGGATTAGAGGACAAGCCGACTGCATTGTTAGAACCGTCGTTGACGACGTTATTGTCGCCGCTGAAATTCCCATTGAGCTGAGACGGATTGAGCACCGGTGATAGTTGTGTTTGGCCTACACGGTTCCTGTACCCCTGGTAGGCGAGGAAGAAGAAGAGTCGATTCTTGATGACCGGGCCGCCCAGCGTACCCCCATAGAGGTTCTGGTGAAAATTAGGCCGGCTGGGGGCAAAATAACTGCCGTTGGTCAAAAAAGTGTCGCGATAGAACTCAAAGCCGCTTCCATGGAACGTATTGCTTCCAGACTTGAGGACCTGGTTGACGATTGCACCGCTATTGCGGGCGAACTCCGGATTGAGCGTGCTGGTCACTACGTTCTGTTCTGCCAGCGCATCGGGGTTCACCGAAAGACCCTCGTCCTGCAGTGCGGCATCACTAATATCGGCGCCATTGACCAGATAGGAGTTGCTTTGCGTTTGGCTGCCATTGGAAGAATAACTGCCAAACCGGTCACTCGATTCCACAACGCCCGGCGTAAGCTTTTGCAAACCGGTGACATCCCGGCCGAGCAGCGGCGCTTCTTCCAACTGCTGAGCGGTGAACACCTGCTTCAACTGAGTATCTGCGGTTTCCACCTGGACGGCCGCAGACTGCACCTCAACCGTTTGCACGGCGGAGCCGATCTGCAACCTGGCATTGACCTCGCGATTGGCATTCACGTCCAGAGTGAGCCCGGTGGAGGAGAACTTCTGGAAGCCGCTGGCGCTGATGTTGACGGTGTACGGACCACCGATCTGCAGTTGGGGAAACACATAGTATCCGTGGCTGTCCGTGGTTGCGGTCGTTGTGATACCCGTACTGGTGTTGACAATCGAAACCGCGGCCCCGGGGATCACCGCGTCACTCGTATCGGTCACTGTGCCGTGCACAGCGGCGTAAATATTCTGCGCCGATGTGGGTTGGGGTAATCCCAAGGCCACAAGGAGCAGCAGGGAGATGTAGCGGCAAGTGTTCTCAGACGACGCGCTGCCATGGCAACGAGAGAAAGCCTACGAGAGTCCAGCATTTTGAATCCTCCATTTCGCGAGGTGCGCAACAAACCGCCAAATTCGTGATGCGTATCTCGCCCGGGACCACGCAAGGCAGGTCCAGGTGAAAGGGATATCTGTACCGTGTAACTACCGGCCCGATTGCAAACTCAATCGTCGGATGGGAAGGCGCTCGAAACAAAAGCCGCCGCGCTTGATCAGCTGCGCGTCTCCAAAGGGCGCGCGCTCATGGGATGACAATGAGCCGCTCCCAACATAAATCCTGTTCTTCCCAGGTTCACGGCAAAGGCTTCAGGCGGCAATAGCCACTTGAGCGGATTTCGACGAGACCACTCAGCGTGCGCGAAACTACTTACCGTGGCGGATACAATTTCCGGATCCTCCGAAGCGCCACTCTCCTGAGTAAAGTCGCAAACCGAGTGCCAAAGTTTGCGGGGTTTTAAGAAAAGTTAACGAGGTTGTGACCTGGTTAACAATGGAGAGCTAAGTTACGGCGGGAGACCATCAGGAGACTGGGCAGAGATGGTTCGGAGAGCAATTAATTAGCTACCTCTCCTGTCGTAGGCGGCGAAATCCCAGCATCTGGAAGCTGAAAATCTCTGACATCCCGGACGACTCTTGAGGAAAGTCTACGAATTTTCATAATCCTCTCCCGCAAAGGCCTTCCATCGCACAAATGAGGAGATTTGCAGGAGACATAGGGTATCCCTGGGAGCTTGCGTCCCGCGCTGGACACTTCCAAACGCTATTCAGAAGCTTCCATCTCCCAAAGTGGCGCCGATTGCATCAAAGTTGTACGAAAAAACGGACTAATTCGGAACATCCCTATGATTTATGAAATATTAACACCCCAGACCCGGCTTGCCTGAGTACCCCTTGCGAGACTAATTTACTGATTCGATGCATTTTAGCTAAATTTATCGGGCGTACTCCACTTTCGTGTTACTTAGGCAACCCAATTGCTATGACTAATGGCATGACAGGTGCTGTGCGTTTGGAACTGGATTCTGACGGGACTCACCATATAGGCCCTTGGATCTGGTGATTGCCAGCGATACGTCATACCGGGCTAGTGACAGCCTTCCAAACAGCTTCGGGCCATCCGAACAGTTTAACTTCTCATCCCGGCCCAGGTCGTCCGTGGAGCTATTTCTAAGGAGCTTATGTGACAATTTCAAGGATTAACAGTGGCATCTCCAGGATGGGTAACTTGCTCATTCTCCTGGCGTTCGCGATCGCGACCTGCCTGTCGACAAACCTCTCGGCGCAAGAGCTGTCAGGGACGAAGGGCGGCCTACAAGGTACGGTAACCGACAGCAGCGGGGCGGTCGTGCCGGGCGCGTCGGTGACGGTGACGGGCAATTCCGATACGCGAACAGCGCCCACGGATTCCAGCGGCCACTGGGTGATTACGGGTTTGACTCCCGGACCCTACACAATCAGCGTGGAACGGGAGGGCTTCGAAAAGACTGTCGCCAAAGCGATCGTGGTCGAGATCAACCGCATCAACAGCGTAACCCTCGTACTGCAGGCTGGGGCGGTCGCTCAAACCGTCCAGGTAGATGCCACGGCTACGAGTATCGACACCGGTTCTACGGCGCTTAGCTCCAATCTCACCAGTTCCTTCTACAGTCAGGTTCCTGTTGCCCGAAATGTAGGCAGTTTGTTTTACACTGCGCCCGGAGTTGCCAATTCGGGCGGCAGCGGTACCGCTAATCCCGCAATCGGGGGCGCGACCGGCCTGGAAAACCAATACATTGCCGATGGCGTAAACATCACCGATGCCGGCTACGGGGGCCTGGGCGTGTGGAGCCCGGTTTATGGTTCCCTGGGCACTGGCCTCAACTTGACCTTCGTCCAGGAGGTGCAGGTGAAGACCGGAGCCTTCGAACCGAAGTATGGCAAGGGCGATGGCGGCATCGTGCAAATCGTTACCAAGTCCGGCGGCAACGCGTATCACGGGGCTCTTGGGGTCTTTTTCGCTCCAGATGCCTTCAGCGCGGGCCAGCGGTATGCGGATGACTACTTCCAACGCGTAAACGTGCGTGGTCACATCGCGTCCGAGCCGCAAGCCGACGCTTCCGCAGAGATCGGCGGCTACGTACCGGGTGTGCACCTGAAAGACAGACTCTTTTTCTATGGAGCCTACAATCCAGCCCTCAACAAGGTTTACTGGGAATCGCCCTCAGTGTCTCCAAACTTCGCCAATGGTCCTTTCACCAATAAGACCACGGTCAGCAGCTGGGCGGCGAAACTCACGTTCAAGCTGAACGATGCTACCAGTCTGGATGCGTCCGCCTTTGCCGATCCATCCAAGACCAACGGCGGCTATGGGGTTGCGAACGAAGACACCTTTCCCGTTTTTCCCCCAGCTGAACGTCGGCGGCCCCGTCCGTTTTTAGCCACTGGAATTACGGCACGCGCAGCGAAACCCTGCACCTGACCAGCTCCCTTTCTCCCACCTGGCAGCTGGACCTGTCAGCATCAGCCAAAAGAAGCGATTTACTGAAACTCCGCTGGACAACGTAAACTTTATCGAGGACTTCACCGGTATTCGTCCAGTCCGCTGCGTACTTTGCGCAGGGCGTGCAGTTCGTCCAGAGCCCTGTCCTCCACGATTATGGCTTCGGTATCGACACCGAAAAGACCGTCAATTTCCACGGCCAGCACACACTTTCCGCGGGCTGGGGCTTCACCCACTCCATCTACCAATTGAACAAGTACTATCCGGGCGGCCAAATCCCCTTCCCGAGCACCAATATTTCTGGCTTGGATGTTACCGGCTTCATCAGCAACCCGGCACTGGTAGGCGGCGTCGACCAACTACGCTTTCAATCTTCTCCCTGCCGCGACCAATTCCGCGGGGGTGGTGGATTGCGTACCCTGCTGATTGCCCTTACTTCAATGGCACCCAGGTGTATTTGCAGCAGGACCGCGGCATCTTCAGCAGCCCGAACGCTGAGACCAGCTCTGCCTATCACGCGATCTACGGTAATGACAATTACGCCTTGAACCGCTTTGTCACCTTCAACGTGGGCATCCGTTGGGACGAGGAACAGATCAACGCGGTGACCCAGAAATACGTTTTCAACGACAACTGGTCTCCTCGTCTGGGCATTAATATCGATCCGTTTGGCGATCGCAAATCCAAGGTCTTCTTCAATTGGGGCCGCTATACCCAGTCATTTCCGCAGGACGGCGCGTTGCGTGACCTAGCCAACGAACTGGACGTCTACGTAGCCAATTGGAAGCCACAAGCGGATGCCAACAATAATGTGGTCATCGGGCCATACGGCACCGTCGTGCCGGTCATCGATTCGAACCACTTGATTAGCGGAGACCCCGCCGCCGGCTCGGAAGGGGGTAATATTTCGGCTAGCGGTGGCCCGTCGCCCATCTTCATCGCGCACAACACCAAGATGAACCTCGAAGAAGAGTACGTCGGCGGCGTGGAGCGCCAGTACGCCGGGTTTGTACTGAGTGCTCGCTACATGGACCGCAGGTTGCTGCGCATCATTGAAGATACTTCAGGAGCTTCTCCGGAGGGCGCACTCAGCGGCAACGTGGGCCAGCAGTTTGTTGTGGGCAACCTCAGTGCCAAGACGGACTATTTCATCAACGAACAGGAAACACCTTACACCTTTAATGCAAACGCTCCGAATTATGGCGCACCCGCCAGCTGCGTCACCAACTATAACGCCTCGACCGGTGGCCCCTTTTTGAATTCGATAGGCCAAGTTGCGGGTCCGGGTGGCGCCTGCGGCGCCAACACCGCAACCGCCGGTGATCCCACCCCCGACGGCAAGCCCGACGGCTTTTCCAACCCATACCGTCACTACCAGGCGATTGAGTTTGAAGCCAACAAGAACTTTAGCCACAACTTCCTGTTGCGGGTGAACTATCGTTGGGCGAAACTCTACGGTAACTACGAGGGCCTTTACCGCAACGATAACGGGCAATCAGACCCCAGCATCAGCTCGCTTTACGATTTCACCGATGGCGTTCTCGGTATGCTGGGACAACAGTTTCTGGAGGGCTATCTGAACACGGATCGTAGGCAGGTAGGCAATCTCTACGGCTCCTACACCATTCCCAACGGGTTCATGCGGCGCTTCACCGGCGGCATGGGCCTGCGCGGCAGTTCGGGACAACCGATCAGCGAACTCGGTGCGCATCCGGTGTACACCGACCCCGGCGAAGTCCCCATCGGCGGCCGGGGAAGCATTGGAACTGAGCCATCAAACTATCAACTCGATCTGCACGCCGATTACCCGCTACAGTTGGGTGAGCGGTATAAGGTCAAGTTCACCTTCGATACGTTCAACGTGACCAACTCCCGTTCCCTGACTGCTGTGGACCAGGACTTCGCTCTCAGCTATGGGGTTCCCAACGTGGATTTCCTTAAGCCTGTGTCCTTCCAGCGTGCTTTCTATGGTCGCGGATCGATACGGTTTGAGTTCTGATCGGCGTTTTGTGATTCACCGGGAGGGGGGTGGGAACATCCCCCTCCCTTTTCCTTTTGTGGGTACCGGAAACTGCCCGCGCGCTCGCGGGCGATTTACACTGGAAGTGCGCGAAATAGGCGATGGTTGGCTCCTGATGCAGCCGAAAAGCGCAGCACAAATGAGGCGAAATTGTTGAAGCGTTCTGTATATGCAACCGGCGTTCTGGTTGCTCTCGTTCTCGGGCTATTGCTCTACCCTCCGGCAGCCACGGCAGCCAAGCATGCAAAGCTGCCTCCCACGTATGAACATTGGCTGGATGAAGAGGTCAACTACCTGATCACCAACCAGGAGAAGGCTATCTTCCTGGGCCTGACTACAAATCAGGATCGCGACCACTTCATCGAAAGTTTCTGGGCCATTCGAAATCCGGATCCAAACTCTCCCACCAACACCTTTAGGGAAGAACACTACCGCCGTCTGGAGTATGCCAATACTCACTTTGGCTCGCTTGCGGCATTAGACGGGTGGAGCACGGACCGAGGCATGGTGTACATCACCCTGGGTCCTCCGCAGCAGAAGCGGTCCTATCCCAATGCCAGGGAGCTGAAAGCGATTGAGACCTGGTTTTATCAGGATCCACAAAGCTTTTTGGCTCCGTATTTTTCCGTCCTCTTCTTCAAACAGAGCAACGCGGAAGATTTCAAGATTTACTCTCCCTACCAGGACGGCCCAGACGCGCTGATCGACAGCACCAATGCGATCAATGATCCGAAGGCGGCCTTGAAGATCATCAAGACTGACCTTGGAAACGAGGTCGCCAACTTGACGCTCTCGATCTTCCCCAATGAGCCGGTGGATAACAAGAATGGAACTCCGACCCTGGAATCGGATTCAGTGCTCAACAAGATCCGCAATTATCGCAACCTGCCGGAAAACCGGGATCTGCTGGAGCGCCGGCGCGCGCTGCTGGAGGGCGTGACCCACCGCGTTTTGCTGGGTCAGGACTACAGTGATCTTTCTGCGATGGCCACCAGGGACGGCGCGAACCAGGCCAGCATCCATTACCTGCTTCGGGTATTAAACCCAGGCGATTTTGTGCTGGGGAAAGATACCAGCCAACGGGTCTATTATTCGCTGTCGGTTGAATCGCAGCTGCTGACCGCTGAGGGCAAGGTGATTTACAGCGACACCCAGGATCTGCATGACTTTCTCAATCCCGACCAGGTTAATCAGTTACGCCTAAGACCGCTGGCGATTGCCGGCCGACTGGTCGCCGTGCCGGGCAAGTATCAGCTCAAGATAGACGTCACCAACCTGGTCACCAAGCAAAGTTTCGCCCAGACCCGCGGTGTCCTGGTGCCTGCCTTTGACCACACCCTGGGCATGAGCCAAGTCGTCTTTTCTTCGATCGCAACCCCCAAACGCGATTTTGAGCAGAATCAACCGTTCAGCTTTTCCGGGGTGAAAATCCCGGTAGCCGGAGCGGACAATATCGCGCTCACCGGCGGAGACCCGGTCAGGGTCATTTACCAGCTGTGGGAGCAGCCGGGTTCTCCGGTCTCGCTGAAGGGGAAAAATTTGGAGGTCTCCTACTTGATCGGTCAGCTTGGCGTGGCCACCAAGAAAGAGCAGACGCAGGTTATTGACCGTTCGGGATTCGATCCTCAGGGCAATTTGCTGATGGGCACCGATCTCCCAACGAGCGACCTGCACCCGGGGAACTATCGCCTGGTTATCCGGGTCACCGATCCGGAGAGCAATGAAAGCACGACGCAAGCGATCAATTTCCGCCTGGTCGGGGGAGATCGGCAACAGCTGTGGAACCTCACGAATCCTTCCTACACCAGTAGCGGAGACTCGGCGGTCAATCTGTACCGGCGTGGCTTGTGCGCCCTGGCGCAGCAGCAGCCTCAGATCGCCGTCGCGTATCTAAAGCAAGCCGTCGAAGCGGGCACACCCGACGCGGCGATGTATAGCGCCCTGGCCTCGGCTTACCGGCTCGCCGGGAATGAAACGGCGGCCGTGGCCACAGAAAAGCTCGCCCGACAGGGTGTCGGCCCCTCACCCAACTAACCTTGCAGAGCAACATCCCTGTCCAGTCCCGCAAGGGACGGCTTTCAGCCCGGACAGTCAACCTCAAAAGCCATTGGCCTTTAGGCCCTGGGTACGGTTTTCTCTTCATCGCTTCGGAAATTCCACGAAAAGCGTGCCTCGGGATCTGAAGAGCGTGGAACCCGAAGCTTTTGGGGAGCCATCCGGGGCGCACTGCAGATCCCTCGGCTTCGCTCGGAGTCTGTGACTTTATTGGTTTCGTGCAAAATCCGATGCTGAAAACAAATGGCTTAGGTACCTCGAAAATGCGAAAAAATCAATAAAGTCACAACCTCTCGGGATGACAAAGGAGAGGGGAGCGCTTCCATTGACAGAGGCGATTGGTGGCAGAGGCGATTGGAATGGCAGAGTGCGTGGTGCTGCTTTCCGTCGGAGGGATCTTCCATCCGTATCACGAACCCCAATGGAAGCGCTCCCCTCTCCTTTGTCATCCCGAGCGTACCCGGATTTCCTGCCACGCTGCGCCGGACACGATCGCGTGTGCCGCCTTTCAGTAAGGAAAGGCGCATGAAGTTCGCCAACGCCACCAAGTCTTACAGGAAACCCGGGGCAGCCGAGGGATCTGCAGTGCGCCCCGGATGGCTCCCCAAAGCTTCGGGTTCTCACACACGCTCTGAAGGCCACACCATTTGCCGCTTGATGTCCGGGCTGAAGCCCGGACCTACCCAACAGCGACTTTTTTCGCAGCATCTGAAGCCGTGCCCTTCGTTCAGAAACTACCCGTCCGTTTAGGAGGGTTAACTGGCTACTTGTCCTCTTCCGGTCCGGGGTGCTTACCAGCGAAGGGCGAGCAGCAGGGTTCCTGGGCGGGAGTGAATTCCATGAACTCCACCCGGGTGAGATCCGGATCGTAAAGGTTCACCTGCACCTTGCCATCGCGGCCAACCTTTGACTCGGTGCAAGCTGTTCCCTCACACTTGTTCTTCTGCAACTGGGCGATCGCATCGACCATATGCGCCACCCCGAGGGAGATGTGGTCATCCACGCCGGCCTGTTTTAGAGTCGGCGTCGGAGACGCATTCAGCATGTATTCCACCCAATCCGTGCCATCGGGTACCTGGGCGCTCTGCCAGTCCACGCGGTCCTCGGTTCTGCCGCCGTGCCAGTAGGGCCGAAAGCCGAGTAAGTCCCGCCAGAACGCATCCTCTTTCGCGGCGTCCCGAACGATAAAGCCGGCATGAATCATGCGCCTGCTGGCCGCATTGGGGGAAAGCGGCGCTTTGGCGACCAATTTGTTGGAACCGGCTTGCACGAAGATAACCAGGTTACCCTCCGGATCACGGACCCCGAACTCGCCCGATTGCAAGGGCATCTCCGCTTTCACACCGTGTGCCGCCAGGTAACGCTCCAGCTCCGCCGCGTTGCGGGTGGTGAACGCGACCGCGGCCATACGAATGTTGGGCTGAGGGGGCGGCGGCGAAGTCAGGATCTCAATCCATTGCGAGTGGTTGACGGGATAGATCCACATCCCGCTCGCTTCCAGACGCTGATACCCGAGGGTGTCCCCATAAAATTTCTGCGCTGCGTCCGGTTGCGTGGTGTAGAAGCGCGCGAATGCAATTCCCGTAATTGCGGGGCGCCTCGGTGTCTGCGCCCCCAGTGGCGCGATGTTTGCAAGGACCAACGCAAGCAGGAAGACTCGTCTCATGAACCGAAACTCTAGTGCATTTGACCGCTGGGGTCAAAGCCCGAGAGAAGCCGCCGATTGCGTAGCCAATTGCGTCTCCGGGCAATCCTCAATAAACTTCTCTGCGAGCGAGAGTCTGGTTTTTCCGAGTCGGTAAGGAGACCGCGTGCGCCTTTTTCGATTGTGGTTGTTTGTTTCCCTGGCCCTTGTCAGCAGCAATCTGAGAGCCCAGCAGCCGACTAGCATGCCGCCGCCCGCACCGGCAGCCAAACAGATACACCTCAAGCACGTTCTGGTGATCGGCCAGACCAAGGGGTTTGAACACGACTCGGTCTCGGCTGCTATGGCCGCCATCTACGATATGGGCAAAGAGAGCGGCCTTTGGGACACGATGATACGGACCGACACGGAGCTGCTCACCAAGAAAGATTTGAAGCGTAATACTAAAAACCTCACCTACTTTGACGCCGTCGTCTTCGCCAGCACCACCGGCGAACTGGACCTGGACGACAGCCAGAAACAGGATTTCATGTCGTTCATCAAGGAAGATGGGAAAGGCTTTGTGGGTATTCACGCTGCGCTGGATACGAATTACAACTGGCCCGAGTATGGCGAGATGATCGGCGGCTGGTTCGATCAGCATCCCTGGATGACCTTCAACGCGCCGATTATCAAAGAAGACCCTGACTTCCCTGCGGTGCGCCATTTTCCCAAAGCGTTCGTGAAATATGACGAAATCTATCAGCCTAAAGATTGGTCGCGCAGCAAGGTGAACGTGCTTCTCAGCCTGGATTCAAGCAAACTGGACTATGCGAACAACCCCCGCATCCATCGGGAGGACCATGATTTCGCGGTAGCCTGGAGCAAGATGTACGGTAAAGGCAGGGTGTTCTATTCCACGCTCGGCCATACCGAAGAGGCATGGGAAGACCCGGACATTAGAAAAATGTACTTTGAGGCGATTAAGTGGTCATTGGGGATGACCGAGGGGAGCACAACATCGCACCCACGGCCGGCTGCGTCACGATGATCGACAAGGGCGGTGTCACAAGGATGAAGAAGTTTCGGGATTTGGCGTTCCTGGCTGCCATAGCAGGGTTGGCCGCCTACCAGGGCAGGCAGTTGCACATCTACGCAGCGACGGGCCAAGCGCCCGCCACTACGCAAAACGCGGGACCCACGCATGGCGGGGATGCCCCACCCTCTTCTGCAGCTGCCGCTGCCGGCGGTTCCCTGTTCCAGCAAAATTGTGCCTTCTGTCACGGCCGGGATGCCGGTGGCGGAGAAACCGGTCCCGATCTCACCCGGTCCAAGCTGGTGACCGCGGATGTGGGCGGGGACAAGATCGGGGATGTCGTGCTGCATGGACGACCCGACAAGGGCATGCCGGCCTTCAATTTCTCCGGGGAGCAGATTGCTGATCTCGCCGCCTTCATCCACGCCGAGCAGACCAAAGCCATGGCGCAAAGCGGCAAGCGGAAAGGAGTGGATGTGTCCGATCTCCAGACAGGGAACGTGGAGGCTGGAAAGGCGTATTTCAACGGTCCGGGCGGCTGCGCGACGTGCCACTCGCCTACCGGCGACCTGGCCGGGATTGCCTCTCGTTACGAGGGACTGCAGCTGGAGGAACGGATGCTCTACCCCAAAGATGTGAAGAGCAAGGTGACGGTCACGCTCCCTTCGGGCGAAACTGTCGCCGGGACCCTGGAGTATCTGGATGAATTCACGGTGGGATTGCGGGATGCTACGGGGACGTACCGGTCATGGCGCGTGAGCGATGTGAAGGTCAAAGTCGATGCGCCCGTCGAGGCGCATGTAGCGCTGTTCAGCAAATATACCGATGCCGATATCCATAACCTGATGGCTTACATTCAGACACTGCGCTAGCGCTAGGGGGTTCCATGGATATGAAGCTATTGAAGAGTGGCTTGCTTCTTGCGTTGTGCGCAATGGCGCCGATTGCGTTTTCGCATTCGCTTAAGGCCCAGAATGTGGATGCAGCTATGCTTCTGCACCCGCCGGCGGATAGTTGGCCCGGGTACCATGGCGACTACTCCGGGCAACGCCATAGCCACCTGACGCAGATTACGCCGCAGAACGTGGCCAATCTCAGCCTCGCCTGGGCCTTTCAGACCAATCAACCTGCCGAAATCAAATCGTCGCCGATTCTGGTCGACGGCGTGTTGTACTTCACCGTGCCGGACAATCTCTGGGCCGTGGACGCGCGCTCGGGCCATGCGCTGTGGCACTATACCTATCCGCCGAATAAAGGGGACCATATCGGCCAGCGCGGCGTTGCCATCTATAAGGACTGGATATTCTTCGTCTCCCCGGACGCGCACCTGATCTCTCTGAATGCCAAGGACGGCAAGGTACGCTGGATCATCGAGCTAGCCGATGTGGAGAAGGGTTACTGGGCAACCGAAGCGCCGTTCGTCGTGGGCAACCACGTCATCGTTGGCGTGGGCGGCGATCTGGATAACCTGCCCATCTTCCTGAAATCGGTTGATCCGGAGACGGGCCAAACCCAATGGCAATGGAATGTCACTCCTCCACCGGGCCCGGGGGTTACCACTGGAGGCACGACCTGGATGGCAGGGACCTATGATCCCACCCTCAACCTTATTTACTGGGGAACCGGGAACCCTACGCCGGTGCTGGATGGCAACGCGCGTCCGGGGGACGACCTCTACACCTGCAGCATCGTGGCTCTGAATCCCGATACCGGCAAGCTGGTGTGGGCCTTTCAGCCTTCGCCGCATGACACCCATGACTGGGATGCAGTCGAAATACCAGTACTGATCGAGGGAACCTTCCACGGACAGCCTCGGAAGATGCTCCTGCAAGCCTCGCGGAACGGCTATTTTTTCGTACTCGATCGCACCAATGGCAAGAGCCTGCTGACCGTTCCTTTCGGACCGGTGAACTGGACGTCGGGCGTGGACAGGCAAGGCCGTCCGATTCCCGACCCAGCTAAGGAGCCGGCGCCGGACGGTGTCCTGATTGCGCCGGACGAGGGTGGCCTGACCAACTACCGATCGCCCAGCTTTGACCCTAAGACTGGTTTGTTTATCGTGAGCGCTCACCCTGCCTATAGCATCTATTTCAACAAACCGGCGGATGGCTCGTACGGCTGGGCGGGCGCTGACTACGGGCTCTGGAGCAAGGGAGTACTGGAAGCAATCGACTACAAAACCGGCAAGATTCGCTGGACCCATGAACTCGGGTCCGGAGGCTCAGGCGCCGGGGTGTTGACGACGGATTCGGGGCTCACCTTCACCGGGGATGCTCCGGGGAACTTTCTCGGGCTGGATACAAGTACCGGCAAGACGCTTTGGCATGCCGGCTCAGGGGCGCGTATTGACAGTTCTCCGATTACCTACGAGCTCGACGGCCGCCAATACCTGCTAACCAGCAGCGGCAGTGTATTGTTCGCCTGGGCACTGCCGGAAAGCGGAGTTACGCCGAAGCATACGGTCGCAAAGGCTCATTGAAGAGCGGCACGGGAACCGAGTGCCCGTCATCCTTGTATGTAGTACGTAGAAGCCTGTATGAAAATCACCGACGTCAAGACGATCGTGGTCAACGCCGCGATGCGGAATTGGATCTTTGTTAAGGTCATTACCGATCAGGCCGGTCTCTTCGGGTGGGGTGAAGCGTCGCTCGAGTGGAAGACGCGAGCCGTCGCCGGGGCGATCGAAGACTTCACTCCTATGCTGGTCGCCGAGGATCCTCGGAACATCGAGCATATCTATCAGAAACTCTATCGCCATTCATTTTTTCGCATGGGCGTGATTGGTATGAGCGCGATCAGCGGCCTGGAACAGGCGTGCTGGGATATCTTCGGCAAATCGCTCGGAGTCCCGGTCTACCGGCTGCTCGGCGGCGAAGTACGGAACCGGGTCCGCATGTATACCCACCTTGGTGGCGGAGATATGAAATCCGTCTACCAGACCTTTGATCCCCAGCCGTTGATCGACCTTGCCCACGAGGTTGTCGCGCGTGGCTATACAGCGCTGAAAGTCGTGTTCGTGCCGTATTCCGAGCCGTTGATGGGCAAGCAGTACATACGCCAGTTTTCATCCATGTTTGAGAAACTGCGGATGGCCGTGGGAGACAATATCGACATTATGATTGATTTCCATGGTCGAACCTCGCCCGCGATGGCGATCCAGTATATTCATGCGATTGAGGAATTCAGTCCATACTTCTGCGAAGAACCGGTTCCCCCGGAGAATGTCCCGGCAATGCGCCAGGTTCGCGAAGCAGTCCGCGTTCCCATAGCGACGGGGGAGCGATTGGTGACTCGCTACCAGTTTCGCGAGCTCTTCGAGCAGCAAGCGTGCCACGTTGTTCAGCCCGATCTGTGCCATTGCGGCGGCCTCTTCGAAGCAAAAAAGATAGCCGCGGCAGCGGAGAGCTACTATATGGGCGTGGCGCCCCATAATCCCCTGGGGCCGATTGCCAATGCTGCCGCACTCCACTTTGCTCTATCGACCCCGAATTTCCTGATCCAGGAAGATATGCTTACCGATGTGCCGTGGCGATGGGACGTCGTGAAGCATGATTTGAAAATGGAAAATGGCTACTGGGCAAAGACAGAATCTCCGGGCCTGGGAATTGAAGTGAATGAAGTCGAGGCCGCGAAACATCCGTTCCAGCAGGAAACATTTGCTACCTCAGTAGCGCGCGCGGCGGATGGAGCCATTCTGGACTGGTAGAAATTGAAGGAGAAAAGCGACTATGAAGTTGATGACCCGCGGCAAATTCCTTCTGGCGGGGGCTCTTATCGTTCCCTGTCTGCTGGTTGCCTTGCTCCTGCACGCGCAGACCTTTCCCGATGCCTCGGTGTATGCGAGCGACCCCGCGGCCATGATTGCGGGGTACCGGCATGTGGAGGTCTCTTCGGTCTCGGACGCGATTGAGCAGCTCACTGGACAGCGCATGTATATGACGCACCACATGCAGCCTATCTTCACCACAAAATTTGCAGGCTATGCCGTAACCGTAAAGCTGGTTAAAGAAGAAAATCACGACCCAAATGCCCTCACGAACATGCTCTCCGCTATCGATCAGGGAGCCAAAGATTCGGTCTATGTGATGACCATTCAGGATGGAGCGGATATTGCGGGGATGGGCGGCCTGATGGGCACGGCCATGTCTGCACGCGAATTCTCGGGTGCAGTGATCGATGGCGGCGTGCGTGACGTCGCTTATCTGCGTAAGATTGGGTTTCCCGTCTACGCGACCGGCATCAATCCCGCAACCTCGGCCGGACACTATCGTGCGGTCGGCACAGGCATACCGGTGGTGTGTGACGGAGTAAAGGTGAATGCCGGCGACGTCGTGGCGGCGGACAGCGATGGGGTGGTGGTCGTGCCCCGGGAGATCGCTCCCAAGGTCCTGGTATTGTCACAGCAACTGGACTTTAAAGAACACAGCATGTACGCGTACATTGAAAACACAAAATCCATCGAGGAAGCGGTAAAGAAGTTCGGCCGGTTGTGAGCACCGTAATGCCTGGAGGTGGTTCATGCGACTAAAGCATTTTTCCTATTACTGTGTTCTTCTTAGAAGCGGCTATGTGCGGCTTTTCTTGACAAAAAGCCGCGTTTACACCGTCTCTTCGGTCTATACCAATAGGAAAAACGCTTTATCCGGTTTGTATAGAACTCTGCTGCCCGCCATCGTAGCGCTAGCCACATTGTGCGTATGCAGCTCGTTGGCGACCGATCAATCCACTGCACAGACCAAGAGCCAAATATGCGCGAGCACCGATAGCGGGTTGAAGCTACCTGCCGGTTTTTGCGCGACCATATTCGCTGACAACATTGGTCACGCCCGGCACCTGGTGGTGGCGCAGAATGGGGTGGTTTACGTAAACACCTGGTCTGGCGATTACTATCCTCCCGGAGACAAGGCGCCCGCAGGCGGGTTCCTGATAGCCCTCCAGGACAAAGCGGGCGCGGGCAAGGCCGACGTAACCGAACGTTTCGGCGAAACCAGCGCCACCGGCGGAGCAGGTGGTACGGGCATCGGCCTTTACAAGGGGTCGATCTACGCCGAGATTAATGATCGGATCGTGCGCTATGGACTGTCTGGCGGCTCCATCGTGCCTGAGGGTCCCGCGACTACCGTGGTTTCCGGATTGCCCCTGGGGGGCGATCACCCCATGCATCCATTCGCCATCACCGCCGATGGCTCCATGTACGTCGATGTCGGGACTGCGACCAACTCCTGCCAGCTGAAAAATCGAACCCTCAAATCGCCCGGCGCGGATCCCTGCGTCGAACTCGAGACCCGAGGTGGCACGTGGCGATATGACGCGAACAAGACCAACCAACCGTTTACCCCGGCCGATCGCTACGCCACTGGGATTCGCAATGGCGAGGGCTTTGCTATCGACGCCGCCGGCAAGCGCGTATACGTAACCCAACACGGACGGGATCAGCTGCATTCGAACTGGCCTGATCTCTACAAGCCCGACCAGGAAGCCACGCTGCCCGCAGAAGAGTTGCTGCTGTTGAAGCAGGGTGGAGACTATGGCTGGCCAGAGTGCTATTACGATCCGTTCCAGAAGAAGCTGGTTCTGGCGCCGGAATACGGCGGGGACGGCGGCAACAAGGTGGGCGTGTGCGCTGAAAAGATCCCTCCGGTGGCGGCCTTTCCTGCGCATTGGGGACCCAATGGCGCAGTGTTCTACGACGGCAAGCAGTTCCCTGCCCATTACCGCAACGGAGTATTTATCGCCTTCCACGGTTCCTGGAATCGGGCTCCTTACGCCCAGGGGGGCTATAACGTGATTTTTCAGCCGCTGGCCGCTGGCAGGGCTTCCGGCCCGTGTGAAGTATTCGCTGACGGTTTTGCGGGGGCGGTCGAGACCCCGGAGAAAGCCGCGCATCGTCCCAGCGGCTTGGCCGTCGGACCAGATGGAGCACTCTACATTTCCGACGACATGACGGGGCGAATCTATAAGGTTGTCTATGTTGGCGGGTCGGCTGGAGGCGGCGCAAAGTCTACTCCATGCCCCAGCGCAACGGCTCCGGCGGGTCCTATCGTTGAAGCCGAGGCCAAACCGCCAGAGGGCACAAACCCGGATGCCGGTCTTTCCGTTCCCCCGGGGGCGACCCAGGACATGGTGGCGCTGGGTGATCGCATTTACCACGGCCAGGTGGGCGGAGCATCCTGCGCGGGTTGCCACGGCTCGAGCGGGAAAGGAAGTCCTCTGGGTCCCGATTTGACCGACGCCAAATGGTTGTGGAGCGATGGCAGCTATCCCGGAATAGCCAAAACCATCACCGACGGCGTGATGCAGCCGAAAGAATATCGCAGCCCCATGCCGCCTATGGGCGGGGCTCAACTGACGGCTGACCAGGTACAAGCACTGGCTGCGTACGTGTGGGCCCTGAGCCATCACTGATGAAGCCATGGATACTTTATGCAGCCATGACACTCGTTGCGTGGGGCGTGTGGGGAGTTTTCAGTAAGCTCGCGTCAGGGTATACACGCCCCCGGCAGACACTGCTTTTCCAGGCGGTCGGAGTCATGGCCTTTGGACTGGTGGTGCTGACGATGGAGCGCTTCCACATCGAGTGGTCTCCGCAAGGATTTGGCTGGTCAGCCGCGGCGGGCTTTGTCAATTTCATTGGTTTCCTGGCCTTCTTTGCGGCCATCGAAAAAGGTAAAGTGTCGACGGTGATCGCTATGTCGTCGCTGTACCCCGTGGTCACCATCGTATTGAGTGTTTTGTTCCTGCAGGAGAAGATCACTTCGCGTGAGGGCCTCGGCATTGCGTGTGCTTTGCTGGCCGGTCTGCTGTTGGCCGGGTGATGCGAGATTATGCGACCTACAGCTTCTGGCTTGAGGACTCAGGCGAGGCATTGACGCCGCGCCCGCCACTGGTCAGGTCAACCGATGTGGATGTGGCAATCCTGGGCGGTGGCTACTCCGGCCTGTGGACTGCCTACTACCTCCTCCTCCATGAGCCCGCACTACGGGTTGCTGTAGTGGATAAGGAGATCGCGGGCTTTGGCGCCTCGGGCCGCAATGGGGGCTGGTGTTCGCCAAACTTTCCTCTGACGGCTGGTGGGTTGGAGAAGCGATTCGGGGCTGAAGCGGCGCGAAACCTGCTGCTGGCTATGCGCGCCTCGGTAGACGAGGTCGGCCGCGTCTGCAGCGAAGAAAAAATCGACGCGCGGTTCCATAAGGGCGGCGTCCTGACCCTGGCGCGCGGTCAGCATCAGTTACCGGACATTCGCTCTGCCTACGCGACCTATCAGCGCCTGGGGCTTGCCGACCGTTACCAGCTACTCAACGGCGAAGAAGCCAGGGAACGCATTCGCGTCACCAATGTGCATGGCGGACTCTATACGCCTGACGGCGCAAGCCTGCATCCGGCGCGCCTCGTGCGTGGCCTGGCGCGAGCGGTCGAGGCACGCGGCGGGGTCATCTACGAACAGACGCCGGTGACTGCGTTCCAGCCTGGCAGCCTCATCACTCCTGGGGGAGAGCTGCGTGCTAAACAGGCCATCGTGCTCGCGGGAGAGGCCTATCTGACGCGCCTCCCGCGCCTGCACCGAGCGCTGCTGCCGGTCTATTCCCTGATCTCTCTGACCGAACCCTTGACCGCCAGGCAATGGTCCCAGATCGGATGGCAAGGCGGAGAAAGCGTCTCCTCAACCCGGTACACGGTGGTGTATCTGACCAGGACTCCGGATGGCCGCATCCTCTTTGGCAGCCGGGGCGCACCCTACGCCTTTGGTTCGAAAATCACAGATCGGCAGGATACCCATGAAGCGACCGTGAAGATGATCCGGCGCTCATTCGTGGAGTGGTTTCCGTCGCTCGCAGGCATTCGTTTCACCCATGCGTGGGGTGGGCCGGTGGCGATGCCGCGCGACTGGATGCCCGCTGTACGCTTTGACGCGAGCTCGCGGATCGGAGCGATTGTGGGGTACACCGGACAGGGTGTTTCCACCAGCAACCTGGCCGGACGTTTGCTCGCCGGCCTGATCAAGAATCGGCGAACTGGCCTGGAAACGCTTCCGTTGGCGCAGAGGCGATCCCCTGATTGGGAAATGGAACCGTTGCGGTGGCTAGTTGTCCGCTATATGCAAGGCGCGTTTTTGCGCATCGATGAAGCGGCCGAGGCCGGCCGTCGACTCCCTGTGGACGCCAGGCTTGCCCAATATCTGAGCAGACACTAAAGAGCGTGTGTGAGAACCCACCCATTCACCGACTTAGTCCCGGAGGGACGGCTGAGAGTAGCCCAGGACGCAGTCCCATAAGCGTTAACCTACTTGGGGATGTTTTTCGTCAAAACTCCCACAAAAACGTCATCCTGAGAGTTTGTGACTTTATTGGTTTCACATGAAAATTGGTGCTGAAAATAAAAGGCTTAGCTGCGTCAAAAACGTGAAAAAGCCAATAAAATCACAGCCTCTGAGCGGAGCGCCTCACAGATTTATCGGGTGACACAGCGCTGGTGGCGCGGAGTCGAAGGACCCCGACGGTGCTTATCTTACCCATGCAGCTCGGAGCTTTTCAACCACCGAGGCCCGCTCCTGGCCGACCCGCCACGGTCTTTCCCTGGGGCCGAGAACAAGAACTGCTGGCATCTTGCTATGCCCCGGCGGCTCCATCTACCTTCTCGGCAGCCACACAGGCACGCTTTACATTGGCGTCACCAGCAACCTGTATCTGCGCGTCATGCAACATAAGGAGGGGCAAGTTGGAAGGTTTCACTGCGGCCTACGGCTGCAAGCGCCTGCTCTACTTTGAAGGTTACCAAGACATGCGCACAGCCATCGCTCCGGGAAAAACAGTGCATGAAGAAATGTATCCGTGACCATCAAGTGCGTACCGCAGCAAGATCCTGTTCTCGGGCTTCGGTGGTCGAAAAACTCCGAGCAGCATGGGTAAGATAAGCACCCTCGGGGTCCTTCGACTCCGCGCCACCAAGCGCTGCGTCACCCGATAAATCTGTGAGGCGCTCCGCTCAGAGTCTGTGACTTTATTGAATTTTTCGCGTTTTCAACGTACCTAAGCTTTTTGTTTTCAGCACCGGATTTTGAACGAAACCAATAAAGTCACAGACTCTCAGGATGACGTTTTTGTGGGAGCTTTGACGAAAAGCATCCCAAGTAGGTTAACGCTTATGGGACGCAGTCCTGGGAACCATGCACATAACGACGAAAAGTCCCGCAAGGGACGGCTGAAAGTTAACCAAGTCGTACCCAAGACTGCATCCTGGGTAATTTTCAGCCGTCCCTCCGGGACTAAATCGGTGAACGGTGGGTTCTCACACACGCGCTAGAGCCCCGAAGCAATCAAGGCGCTGGTATGGAAACGCGTCGTCCGTCGTATTGAACAACTTTGTCAACCTTCGATTCGATGGTTTCACCTGTTCCATGATTTGTAGATACCCAGACGATATTAAATACATGTCTTTCCGGCATCCCTGGATAGCGTCCCTTACGGTCCTCAATCACCAGCGTCTTCGCAGCCTCATCCCATCGGATGGGAATGATCGAATAGGCGCCTTTCTCGTAACTGTAGTTGTCGCCTTCATCCTCATAGAGATCGAAGGCGCCATCGGCACCCCGGTAAATACGCAGCTCGATGGGATCGGCCGGCTTTTGATCCGCATACTCGATTTCAGGCCCGAGCGGGAGTATCGATCCCGCGCGAACATAGAGCGGAATGCGATCGAGGGGCGCATGCTCGTCGATCTCGCGCTCTCCTGCGGTGCGAACGCCGGACCAGAAGTCATACCACGCTGGGGAAGCAGGCAGATACACCGGACGGTGGGTTGCATCTTGTTTCATCACCGGACTGACGAGGATGGAAGGGCCAAACATGAATTCATCGCCGATGTTCCAGGTCTTTTGATCTTTACGCCAATCCATAACCAGGGGCCGTTGGATGGTGTCGTCCTGGCTGGTGACGCGCCAAGCCAGCGAGTAAATATAGGGCATCATGCGGTAGCGGAGTTTGTCATAACGCAAGAGGATGGGCTCGACCTTGTCATAGGTCCACAGCTCATTGTGAACGCGATGGCCGTGGGTGCGAAAGATGGGACAAAATACGCTGAACTCAAACCATCGGGTATAGAGCTCCTGGTACGCCGGGTCATTCGGAGGGCGGTCAAATGGCTGCCAATAGCCACCCGAGTCGGTAGTCCAATAGGGATTTCCTGAAAGAGCGAAGTTCAGGCCGGCAGCAACCTGATGCTGCAGACCCCAGTAGGTACTGTAAACATCGCCCGACCAGACGGTCGCGCCATTCCGTTGCTGTCCGAGAAAGGCGGAGCGAGTGAGGAGGAAGACTCGCTTCTGATCGGTGGTTTGCTTCCAGTGCTCCTGAACGCCACCGGTGTGCAACAGGGGGAAAATATTGGTGTAGCGAGCCCCGTTACCGATGAAGAGCTGCTTACTAAAAAGGATCGCGTCACCCCCGTGCGGCCAGTACTCTTCCGGCTCCGCACTGTCCAGCCAGAAAGCATCCCACCCTTGCGCGAACAGCTTTCCGGCGAGGTCGTTCCAGTAGAAATCGCGCGCCGCGGGATTGGTGGCGTCATACACGTGCGCATCGGGAACATCGAAATGATGCTCCACCATGGTTGCGAAGTTTTGCGCTGCTGGATCGAAGAGCCCCCAAACGGACAGCATTGCGTGGACATGCTCGTCATGCAAGGTCCTTAATTCACCCGGGACATCGGTAAAGTTTTCGTTGAATATTGGATCACCTTCGTGCAACCACCAGAACCAATCCTGGACAATCACGTCCATAGGAATGTGCTCGGCGCGATAGCGATGGGCGATATCGAGTATTTCCTGCTGGGAAACATATCGATCTTTGGATTGGATGAATCCATAAGCCCACTTTGCAAACATCGGTGTGTGTCCGGTCATGGTTCGGTATTGGTGGATGATCTGATCGATCTCCGGCCCGTAGATCAGGTAGTAGTCGATCGCATCGCCCGCCAGGGAGGTGAACTTCAATTCCAGCGGAAAGCGATTGTCAACATACGTCAAGGCCGCTGTGTTCCACTGCAATGCGTAGCCTTTGCTGGAAATCAGGAGCGGGATAGCAACATCGGTATTGTTCTGGCCGAGCTCTACGGTGCCGCCACGGTAATTGAACATTCCACTCTGGTGTTGGCCAAGACCATAAAATCCCTCGGTCGCATCGGGTGAGAAGCGATCAGTGACCTGGAAAGTTTTCTCTCCATTTACATCTCGTGGCTCGTAGGTGCGGGGTATGGCGTTGCCTTCGCGGAGTAACCTGTCTCCCTGTACGCTCGAGTAGGTCAGATTGCCCCTCGCCAGAGAGAAGGTGACTCTCAATGTGCGCGTGGTCAGCGTGCTTGCGTCACTGGCTTGAGTGAATTGGAATGGCGCGCCCGGACACGCCTGCTGGCGGTCGAGCATCCACGGCTGATTGTGAACGGCCTCCGAGAGCGGCTTTGGACTAGCCATCACATGGATGACGGATTCACTACATACTGCAACGTGAAGAGTTTCGTTGCCGATGGTTGCGGTCATGCCATCGTCCGTCCGGGCGACAGTAGTCGGAGGTTGCGGGGGGATGGCGGCTCCAGGAATCTGGGCCACCGATGACGGAGTAAACGTACCCAACACAGAGATCAAAACCACGATCATTGCGCACGCGGGGGTGCGAGCCGGCCGGAGGGTTTTCGTCAACATTCCTATTCGCCTTGGCAAAATGCTGGTCCCGCAGGATCGTGTGACATAGCTGGAGCAGAGCGGAATTGGACGGATTAGAACTTGACCGTAACGGCAAACTGAAGCTGTCTGGGCAACGAGCCGAGTCCCATACTGGTAACCACACCGTTGCTGCCCGCAGCCGCGCAGTCGATACACGTGCCGTTTGGATTGCCGGGGGCAATGTGATTGAAACCATTGAACGCATCGACTCGAAATTGCCCCACGATGCTTTCATGGATGGGAATGTTCTTCAGCAGGGAAAGATCGTCAGCAAAGAAAGAGGGACCAAAGTAATTGTTTCTTCCAACATTGCCGAACTGGCCGATGTCGGGGCGGACAAACACGCCCGACTGAGATCCGTTGGCGCCAAAGGGCAGCCCGGGAACGAAGTAAGTCCTGGAATGGGTTGCGGTACTAAACGATGTGAGACTTAAAGGCAAGCGGGCGGCAGTTTTGTTGGGCATGCAAGGGTTCGCGGGAACGTCTGTTCCGCATTCACCGTAGCTCGGAGTAAAGGGAAGACCGCTCGAGAGGTTGAGAGATGTGCTGAGTTGGTATCCTCCAATCAGGTAATCTACCCACGCTGGCGCCCCACTCGCGAACATTCGGTTTCTGCCGAAGGGTAATTCGTAATTACCGAAGAACGTGAGCTGCTGCTCCCGCAGATCATCATATCTGCCGTAGTCTATGGCCCGATTGGTCTCTTGTTGGTCTCCGCCATCGTTGAAGGCCCGCTGCCAGGCGTAATTCGCAGAGAATTGCAATCCTTGACTGAAGTGTTTGTCGACACTCAATTGCAGTGCGTTGTAGTGAGTATTAAAGGCGTTGTGATAATAAGTAAGACCTTGAGCCCACCCATATTTCGCGTAATAGCGTTGTAGCAGGATAGGGTTCTTGGTTTCCCCCGTGCCGACCGGATTCGGATTCCAGCAAATGGTTTGTCCCGTACTGCTCTCGCTCGCCGGCAAACATGCGGCTGGCTCATTGGGATTGGTGGTCTGACCGTCACCGGAAAATGTATGCGTCCCCTTGTTTCCTACATACGCGAGCGTGAAAGAAACCGAGCTGTTCAATTGCCGTTGCATAGTCAGATTCCAGGCATCGACGGTTGGAAACCGATTGGGATCGTCGCGGATCTTGACATTGTCTCCGTTGGGAATGGGGATGAGCCCGCTCGACGGGATGGCGGGGAAAACAAAGGGAGCCGGACCGACCGCAAGGTTGAAGGCTGCCGTGTTCGGGCCACTGCTGGTTAGGTTTTGATTCGCAAGGACGGGCAGATTCTGGGTGACGACGTGCCCGAAGATCGAGCCGAAAACCCCAATATCAAAACTCCGTCCATACCCGCTGCGGATGACCGTTCTGGGATCGAGTTGGTACGCGAACCCGATGCGCGGGGCCCACAGATTATAGTCCTTCTTGACGCTCATCGCCGTGCTGAAGGGACCAACCCCAGCCACACGGATATTACCCGTGGTCAAGTCGGCGAAGCCGCCCTGACCGGGTCCATTGACAGTTTCCGGAAAGTAGATTTCCCAACGGACACCAAGGTTCAAAGTCAGGTTGGGAGTGACACGCCAACTGTCCTCGGCATAGGTGAATACTCTCTTCTGGGACTCCTTCGCGTTGGTGGAAGTGCTCACATAGCGGGTGATATTGGTGGCATCGCCCAGCAGGAAGGTGGCGAGTCCCAGACCACCGGAAGTGGCCAGCGTTGGATTTTCAGTATCGCTGGCGCTGAAGGTTAGCTCACCGGCGCGGTTGCTGTCGCTGGGCACGCGCAGGTTTCTTCCATAACGCAGATCGGCGCCGAACTTTATGCTGTGCGTTCGGATGATCTTGGTCCAGTTGTTCACCACCTGGTATTGATCTTCGGTTTCGAGCAAGGGGCAGTTGCACGCGTTTACCCCCAGGGCAGAACCAAAGTTTGACATGCCATCGGGCACACTATTGTTATTAGTTGAATTCAAGACGTAGAACGCCGGAGAACCCGAGGTGAACGTGTTGCCCAGATTGAGTCCCGGGATACCAACTTGTGTCGCAAGATCCGCAGTCCCGTCGAACTTGTGAGTAGCCACGTGATAGCGGAGATATCCCAAGCGAAAGTCGGTGAGCAGGTTGGGACGAACTGCAACATCAGCGCCTGCGACCGCACTCTGGCTTTTGCCGTCTGCCGACCCGCCGAAGCTGTTGGTGGGCGACGAGAAACCTGTTCCGCCGGCGGCGCCAAAGATGGTCCCAGCCGAGATGGTGTTGTCGTAGTAGCTGTAGCGCCCGAAGGCGTGGGTCCGTTGACTGATCTGTTCATCGACGCGCACATCGAACTGGTTCTGGTTCACGACGCCGTTACCACCGGCGGTGTAGTTGTTGGTGATGCCCGATCCGTTGGGAAGCGGTATCAGCTTCAATAGCGCGAGCGCCTGCGGGGAAAGATCTTGCGCGGGGATGAAATTGTTAGCGAAGGGCGCCGGACCGGTAACAGGATCGATGATGCGAGGGTTGTAGATCTGTCCAGGACCCGCTCCGCGGCTGGCGATGTACTCGCTGAGATCGCAGCCGTTGCCGGAAAGGCATGAATTGTGGATCAGCGCAGTGGGAACCGTCTGACGGGCGGACGTGCCAATCCTCTGCCGCACGCCTTGATAATCACCAAAGAAAAACGCCTTATCCTTCAGGATGGGACCCCCAACCGAGCCGCCGAACTGACTGTAGAGTGCTGGGGGGAGCAGGCGGCCGGTGAGCAGGTCCGGCGTATTCTGCGTGAATGGGTTCCTGGCCTGCTGGGCATCGCTGCGGCGATAATCAAAGGCATCGCCATGGAAGCTGTTGGTGCCGGACTTGGTCTGAGATGTAACTACGGCGGCGACTGCCTGGCCGAATTCGGCATCGTAGTTTGCCGTAGCAATCTTGGCCTCAGTTACGGCGTCAAGGGGAGGGTTGATGACGATCTGGCCGAGGATCGGATCTTGATTAGCGGCGCCGTCCAGCTCGTAAGAGACCCCTGAGAAATGCTGACCGTTGATATTAACCGTAGGGCTACCCTGGAAGTCTTCCGCACTGTTTTGCGACCAAGCCATCACCTGCGCCCCTGGGATCAACAGCTCCAGGCTGGCAAAGTTACGACCGGCGATGGGCAGGTCCGAGACCGTTCTTTGATCGAATACCTTAGCGACATCGGCGCGATCGGTTTTGAGCACCGGTAATGCGGCGGTGACTTCGATGGTCTGCGTCGAAGCACCCACTTGAAGCTTGAGATCGACCTTCGGCGAAGTGTCCGCGGAGATCTGTATTCCTTTGTTTTCTTGCGCCTGGAAACCGCTTGCGGTGGCCTTGATGTCGTAGACGTCCGGAATCAAGTGTTCTACTAAGTACTCGCCACTGGCGCCTGAAGTCGCTTGAACAGAAGTACCTTTACTTTCATCAGTTACGGTGATGGTTGCGTTTGGGACCGCGGCCCCGCTCTGGTCGGTCACCTGACCGTAAATCGATCCATAAATAGCTTGTCCCAGAAGGGGTAAACTTGACCCTCCCAGGGAGGCGAGCACGAGAATCATGATCGCGCATCTTGTGCGCGTCTTGCATTTCGCTTGCATCAGACCGTCCTCCACAGAAGTACTTCAGCGCCATCGAAAATCAGGCGCCTCCGTTTTCGGCTTCAGAGGAGGCACTTTTCAAGTGCCTTACGGTGTATTACAGTGCATACGCGGGGCTGACGGGCCCTCTCCGCGTCGGCTAAGCCGTTTATTACCCGTCATGTAGCGGATAGAGTTGAGGTTGTATCCGTTTGCCTGCAAGGCGAAGAGTGTTCGATCACAGAATTCGTGAAAAGAAATTAAGAGGGCTTAACTAACCGGACGAATGGAATGCCGCCCTATCTGATCCCACGATATTCTGCGGTAAAGGTACGTCGCCTGTACCGGGAGAATAGCGAGGTCTATGCAACCGCCCACCATACCCAACGGGAACCCACGGATCGATAGCGGCGGGCCTCCCACCGATGGTCTCCAGAGGGAGGCCATCCTTCGGGAGTTGGAGTCCATACTGAGCAGTCCCTTCTTTCGGACCAGTAATCGAAGCAAGCAATTTCTGTCTTACGTGGTCCAGCACACATTGGACGGCAACCACGAACCCCTGAAAGAGCGCACGATAGGAGCAAAACTTTTCCAGCGCCCGGTAGGCTACGCCACCGGAGACGACCCGGTGGTCAGGGTCCAGGCAGGTGAGGTACGCAGAAGGCTGGAACAGTACCATCATGCGGGGCTTACCCAATCACCGGTTCGCATCGAATTACCGGTTGGTTCGTATGCTCCGGAATTCCGTTGGGCTCCAACCACACCGCAGCATGATGATCCCGCGCAAGCGGAACCCAGGCACGCGGAGCCGACCAAGGGTGAACCCGCCCAAACTGGGCTAATCGATCTGGTTGCGAAACCTCAGAAAAGGTTTCCACAGGCCAGGCTGATCGTCGGTCTTAGCCTGGTGCTCGCATTGGCTCTGCTGGCAGCAAGCGTTTACCGTTCAAGCGCTGGGAAGCTGGCGGTGAATCAATTCTGGTCGCCTGTTTTTGCGACGTCAGAGCCGGTCCTGATCTGCCTGGCAAAGCCGACGGTCTACGTGCCTTCGCTGGAACTTCTGCAAAGGTATTCCAAGTCTCCGGGCGAGTTCACCACCGAATTGCAGCGGCTTACGAAGCAGGCACCCATGCAGCCCCAGGACAAGCTGGTCTGGGGTGACCTGGCGGAATATAGTGACTACGGCGTAGCGGCGGGGGATACCTACGCGGCAGTGCGGCTTTCCGCTCTCCTTGCCCGGATGGGCAAGGAGAGTCAAGTGAGGATTGGGACCCACTACTCCTTCGCAGACTTGCGCAACTCTCCCGCTATCGTCGTTGGCGCCTTCAACAATCGCTGGACAATGCAAATGACGTCCAACCTCCATTTCGCCTTTGTGGAAGAGAACGGGAAACCGATGATCCGTGAGCAAGGTCCGGGGGGCCGAGCATGGCTCCCTAAACTTGGCCTGCACGGCGAAGTGGTAGAAGACTTCGGCATCGTCACCAGACTTCTTAACTCCAAAACCGGCCAATTCGTCGTATCCACGGCCGGAATTATGGCGGACGGGACGCAAGCGGCCGCTGAGTTCGTCTCAAGCTCGGCGTATCTGGAAGATGCTCTCCGTACGGCTCAACCCGACTGGATGAAGAAGAACCTGCAGTTCGTGGTGCAGACCACGGTTACCGACTCAGTTCCTGGTCCTCCGCAAGCAATCGCGATCTACATGTGGTAGGTGTGACCGTTACGGTTGAGGCGGTTCCAGATCGTCCGCCTTCTTCCGCTCAACCTCCGCTTCTGCCGTCCGGCCCTCCCGCGCCAGTGCGACCGCCAACTGGCGGTGTGCCTCGGCGAAGTTCGGATCGTTGGTCAGAGCTTCCTGGTAGCGCGCGATCGCATCGGCGATCTGCCCCTTCTCGAACAGCATGTTGCCCGTGTTGGTGGCAAAAGTCGCCCGTTGATGGTTCACGGCCACGCGCGTGAGGTCGGCGGCGGTCTTCCGTTCCGCCACAGCCTCCCGTTGCTCTCCTTGCTGAGCCAATACGCCGGCGAGCGTGATATGAGGCCCAGGGACGTTGGGCGAAAGGCGAATGGCCTCTTTAAGCGCCGATACCGCCTCGGGCAGTTTGTTTTGCTGGACGTACACCGAGCCGAGCACCGCCCATCCATCGCTATTTTGCGGGCGCAGTTTTAAAGCGGTGCTCAGCTGCTGGACGGCATCGTCGAAGCGCCCTTGCTGCATGTACAGGATTCCCAGCGTAAATGGCGGGTCGGGCGCGCCCGGATCAAGCTTCGCCGCCGTCTCGAGTTCGGGGATCGCTCCATTCAAGTCGTCTTTCAGCTTGAGCGCGAGACCCAGGTTGTAGTGCAGCTGGGGATCGGACGGGTCCAACTTCAGTCCGACGCGAAACTCCCGCAGGGCATCGTCCACATCGCTTTGCTGCAAGTAAGCGACCCCAAGGTCTTCGTGTATGGTCACGACATCGGGTGTAAGCGACAGGGCGCGCTCGAAAATCGGGATTGCCCCTTTGGAATTGCCCAGTTGCACCATGTCGAGCGCAAGATTGGTCAGCAAGGGAGCATTGCCGGTGTCGGTCCTGGCCACTTCCTGAAAAAGCGGGAGAGCCTCTTTGAATCGGCCGGTCGCCTGGTAAGTCAACGCCAGTTGATACTTCGCGTCCTGGTTGGAGCCATCAAGAGCCACCGCCGCCTTGAGCGCAGCGAGCGCTTCTTCCAAACTCCCCGCCTGGGCAAGAGCTTTGCCCAGTGTCAGTTGCGCCATGGCATTTTCGGGAGCCATCTGCGCCGCCGTAGTCAGCTCACGCAGAGCCGCATCCGTTTGCTGCTGGTTCTGGAGTACCAGTCCCAGATGAAGATGGGCGGCGGCGAGTCCGGGATCGAGGCGTATCGCAGCTGCAAATTCATCGCCGGCTAGCGTCCACTCCTGCTGTTGGGCGTATAGGGAGCCGAGCGCGTCGTGGAGCGATGCATCAGCCGGAGTGACTGCGACGGCGCTCTTGATTCTTTCCATGGCCGCTTCCATTTGCCCTGTCGTCGCCAATGATCGCGCATAGAGCAGGAGCACATCGACCGGCAACGGCCGGTTTGCGGAGGTGGCGCTCTTGTCTAATTTCGTGAAGAGCGGGATCGCTTCCGCATTGCGTCCAGTGCTGGCATAGGCAACGGCCAGATTTGTCTGCGCGGATGCATCCCCGGGCTTCAGCTTGAGCGCTTGTTTCAGCTCCGAGATGGCCTCGGGATAAGCATTCAGCTGAACTAAAACGGCGCCCAGCGCACTATGCCCTTCTTCAATCTGCGGGACCAGATTGACTACTTTCTGAAAATCCGCGCGCGCTTCCTGAAGCTGTTGGTTGGAGAGGGCCGCATACCCGGCGCGAAACGCGGCATCGGCCGCTTTGGCCTTGTCTGCAGCGGTGTGGGAGGCTGGGTTCGCCGCAGTCACCTGCGCGCTGGATGGTTGCGGCACCAGCATCACAAGCAGTACGGGCACAGCGAAGCGCGCGGGAGTGGTACCACTGTTTAAAGATTCGCGGCGCTCGCGGGGCAAGGGCTCACTTAACGGTCTCGACCTTTGGCTGCTCATCGGCCTGGATCTGCTCTGCCATTTGGAATTCATGCGATGCCTGGGAGGTTTGTCCGAGTGCGCGATAGGCTTGGCCGAGCAGCGTATGCGTCATGTAGTTTCGCGGATCCATGGCGAGCGCCTTCTCCAAATACATCTTAGCCATCACCGGGTCCTGTTGCTTCAACAACACCTTGCCCAGCAGAATAAACGGTACCGGTGAATTCGGTTCGAGGAGTACGGCGCGGTCGAGGGCCTCCTGGGCTTTGGAGTAGTCGCCCTGGCGGACAAAGGTGTCGCCCAATCTGTCATACACCTCGCCATAGAGCGGGTTCAAATCGCGTTCCTTCTCAAACTCGGCAACGGCTTCCGGAAACTGTGACTGGACCAGTCTGATCTGGCCAAGGAGAAGATGGGCCATGGGCAAGTTCGGATTGAGCGCGAGCGCTTTCTGCGCGAAGGAGTCGGCTACCGGCAGATAATCTCGCCGCAGCATCATCCTTGCAGCAAGCAAGTAAGCGGGGGGTGATTCCGACGGAAAACCATATTGTGTAGCGAAAGCTTTACGCGCATCGTCATAGCGGCGCGTGTCCAGATAACACAGGCCCAGGACGTAGTTGCTGTCGATATTTGTCCCGGGGATGGAAAGGTGGGCTTTCTCAAGCAACGGAACGGCGGCTGCTGGTTTGCCCATGCGAAAGAGCGCGACCCCTTCCATCTGCATCGCTTCGCGGTCGGTTGGGTCCTGGGCTAAAGCGTGGTCGAAGGCGGTGGCGGCAGATTGAATCTGCCCTTGTTCGTAATAGGCCATGCCCCGCAAACGCTCCACACCCGCCGGCTCCGGCTGCTGCTGAGCGAGGGTATCCAGAGTCTTCAAGGCTTCCGCGAGCCGCCCTGTATCGAGGAGCTTTTGGGCTTCGGCGATCGGGGAACTCCCGGCCGGATGGGCTGCTTGTGTCTGGGCGGGAACTGTGGGTACCACCAGGACGAGGAAACACAGAACGCGCAGGTTCGTCATAGAAATACCCGGGCTCATTTTATATCGTCAGCCTCGTACACCGCGAAGTCGAGGAAGAAACCGAACTGGGAATCTCTACCCGCCACGGAAATCGGGTAGAGATTCCCAGATAATGATTGGTATGCAGAGAGTTGCCGTGTTTCTTTTGTTGTTGCTTGGGCCGACACAGATCTATCCGCCTTCCGCGAATCACAGCGGCCCGGCGTGGTTTGAGGACTTTGCCGGGAAGGCAGGCATACGGGTGCTCAACGCGAACGGGGGCACGGAATCCAAACGTTACATACTCGAAGCCACCGGAAGTGGGGTGGCTATCTTCGATTACGACAACGACGGGTGGCCTGACATTTTTCTCGTAAATGGCGACCTGATGCCTGCCAAGGATCAGAAAGCCCAGCATCCCACCAGCCATCTGTTTCATAACAACCACAATGGCACTTTCACGGATGTCACCGCACATGCCGGCCTCACGGACACGGCCTGGGGACAAGGCGCATGCGTGGGCGATTACGACAATGACGGTTACGATGACCTCTTCGTTACCGCCTACGGCAAGAATCGCCTGTATCACAATCAGGGCGATGGCACGTTCAAGGAAGTGGCGGTCGCGGCTGGGGTCGCCGGCTCGGGCAAGCTGTGGGGAACGGGATGCGCCTTTGTCGATTACGACCGCGATGGCAAGCTGGACCTGGCTGTGGCCAATTACGTCAGCTTCGACCTGGCCACTACGCCTGCTCCCGGCTCGTCGCCCAGTTGCACCTGGAAAGGGCGTTCCGGTCATGTGCGGTCCCAGGGGACTGGCCAGTTCTCCCAACCTTCTCTACCACAATCTAGGTAACGGCAAGTTCGCCGACGTAAGCAAGGCGAGCGGCTTCGAGAAGACTCCAGGCCATTATTGCTTTAGCGTCTCCACCATCGATTATGACGAGGACGGATGGCCCGACATCTTCGTTGCTTGCGACTCGACTCCTGCCATTCTTTACCGTAACAACCACGATGGCACTTTTACCGATACGGCAGCCGACACCGGAGTGGCCTTCAACGACGATGGGCGTGAACAGGCGGGCATGGGGTCCTCTATTGCGGATTATGACGGAGATGGTCACCTGGACATTGCAAAAACCAACTTCTCCGACGACACCTCTACCCTCTACCACCATAACGGGGATCATTCCTTCAGCGATGTGACATTTGCTTCCGGTATTGGGGTCAACACACAGTACCTCGGTTGGGGCTGCATGTTTGTGGACGTGGACAATGATGGGTGGCCGGATCTATTGCTGGTCAACGGGCATGTTTATCCCGAGGTGGATAGCGGCAATATGGGCTCGGCGTATCGGGAGCCGCGCGTGCTTTATTGGAATCTCGGCAACGGAAAGTTCAAGGATATCTCACGAGAATCCGGCCCGGGAATTACCCAACCGGAATCGAGCCGAGGTCTCGCCATAGGCGATCTTTGGAATGATGGGCGGCTGGAGGCGGTAGTCAACAATGTGAGCGACTTTCCGCTTCTGCTGGTCAACCTGGCCAGGAACGACAACCATTGGCTTGGGATCCATTTGATCGGGGTCGCTTCCAATCGCGACGGAATCGGCGCTCGCGTCACGGTGCTTGGTCCCGAACCCGGAACTCCGCGGGTATGGGTAGACGAGGTTCGAAGCGGCTCGAGTTACAGTTCCAACAATGATATGAGGTTGCACTTTGGTCTGGGCCGGGCGACCAGCGTCGCGTCGATTGAAGTGCGCTGGCCAAGCGGGCGGGACGAAGTTTTTCCGGGTGTTGCGGCGGATCAAATTATTTCTCTCAAGGAAGGGTCTGGACAGGTGAAGCGATAGCTCGCCTGCTCTTCGAACGTGAAGACCGCAGATCTCTCCACTACGCTGCGCGGTAGCGAAAAACATCTCCACGAAAGGTCCGCTGAACTGCAGATCCCTCCACTACGCTGCGCTTCGGTCGGGATGACAAAGGGGAAGGCAGCGTAGTGGAGGGATCTGCGGTCTTTCCTTTAGTGCCTGCAGGTCTCGGGTTTGCTCTCGATCGCTGTTAGCATCTGCCGCGCTTTTCCATCATCGGGAGAGAACTCGAGCAAGTGTTGCAATGCCAGCGTGGCGGTCTGCGGATTACCGATCGCACACTCGACCATTGCCAGATCCATGCTGGCTGTGGTTTCTCCGGGATCATTCTCACTGACACCCTCCAACCGGGTGACCGCGTCTTTCGTGTCTCCAGCACGTGCCTCCAGGATCGCCAAGTCTCCGGCGGCAACAGAATCCGCTGGGTTTGCGCGCAGCGCTGCCTGGTATTCATGGATGGCCATCTGACGGTCTCCCGTCAAGTGGGCCATAAAGCCAAGTGCCGTATGTAAGTCCGGATCGGCCTGCTCACCACTCGCGGCGCTCAGCCTGCTGCAGCAACAACATCGCCTTGCGTCCTGACTGCTGGTCGCCGTGCTTAGCCAGCTGGAAGTACGCGAGCCCCAGATCACGATCACTCACTTGTCCGCCACCCACGAGAGTCAGGTCCGAGGTACGGGGCGTTTGACCGGGCGACGACACAGGACGACGTTGGATGCGATGGTCCGTCACTTGTTCATGGGCCACGTCTCCTGTTTTTTCCCGGGGCATGTGGCACCCGCTGCAGTCCGGGTTATCGGGATGATGCTTGCTCACGAAGGCCGGCGCCCCATGACAGGTGAGGCATCGGCTTCTGAAGTAACTTACGCGCTGTTCGGCGGAAGGCGATTGGTGCGGGTCATGGCAAGTGGTGCAGGTAAGCCGGTCTCCGCTCTTTCGCTTGCACTCGCTCTGCAGCAGCGCTTCCCACTGGCTGGTTGCTCTGCCGTCAGGCCCTAATTCGCCGGAGTGCACAAAGTGAGTTACGTAATCGGAGAGATTTTCGCCGGGGATGAAAGCGGCCAGCGAACGTCCCGGGGCGTTGACCGCCATCTCGCCTTCCAGGTGACATTGCAGGCACACAGAATCCCGCCTGCTGGGGGACAGCTTCGCCGGGTTCAGAATCGAGGCAGCCCCGCCGCTGGCCAGGTGTGCCGCGGGATCGCCGTGGCACGACTGACACGTAATGCCTCCATAGAGGAATGGTCGCGCCCCGAAATGATTGACCGCGCCAAGCGACGGCTGCACACCGCTCGCGTGACAGTGAAGGCAGGCTGCATCCACCTTCAGAGTGAACGGCATTTCCCGCGCGTCGAGCGATTTTGGGTTCATATCCCATACCCGCTGCTTGCTATACCAGTTGACCGGGCTCTCAAACCAAAAGCCTTGCTTCTGAAACAAGTAGGTGCGACCGCGCTGGCCAGAGCCGATGAAATAACTGAGCTCCTGCTCTCCCTTGAGAGTTCGTTGCGACGGCCGGTCGTAGCTCAGCCACGCGCGGCCATCGCGCAGGAAAAGCTGGTAGTGAACGCCAGAGGCAGCATGGGTAAACTCACCCGGCAGCAGGCCGTCGGCGGCAGCTCCGCTGGCTCGCGCCATGGGAGTTGCCTGGTAACTGTCGTAGATTTTTTGATGGCAGGCGGCACACACACGATCCGGGTTCTCTGCCGACGCTGTGAGGGCAGCCACCAAGAAAAACGAAAAAAAACGCAAGCACCGCATCTTAAGGACTCAGCACGACGGCTTGCGGAGTTTTCGCGCCCTCGGTGACGACATAGAGGCGATTGACCTGGAGATTCCTGAAGCTATCAACCTGGCCGGAAGGCCACCGTATTTCGAGTGAATCCACTACTTGCGCCTGATCGAGCCCGAAATGCAGCCGCAAGTCATTCTGAGAATAGTAGCTGCCTCCGCTGCGCACTTCATCCACCTGCAGCAGTGGACCGGAGGATTCCTTACTCGTTTTGGCCAGCACCCGCACCTTGGCGCCAATGGCTGTGCGGTTCGACTTGACCCCCACGGCTTTCACCTTGATCCACGAGCGCTTCCACTGCGAATCGCAGCGCAGGAGTTGAGGTAGCGAATTCACGCAGTTGACGATTACATCGACGTCGCCATCATTGTCATAGTCGCCGAAGGCGCAGCCCCGGCCGGCGACCGGCGTGGTGATGCCGGGACCTCCCTTCTCCGACACATCTTCGAAACGGCCGTTGCGCAGGTTGCGATAGAGGTACTTGTGCTCGGCGTAGGGAGCTTCTGACCTGGAGCTGTTGACCTCGGGATACACGTGTCCATTGGTCACGAGAATGTCTAGCCATCCATCATTATCCATATCGAAAAAGCCGACACCCCATCCAAGGTAGCGCGTGTTGATGCCTAGTCCTGCGGCATAGGTGCGATCCTGGAAGTTGCCGCCTCCAAGATTGGCGTAGAGCGAATCGGTGTCGCCGGCAAAATTGGTTTTGACAATGTCAAGCTTGCCGTCGCGGTCATAATCTCCGATGGAGACACCCATGCCTGCCTGCGGCTTTCCGTCGGGAGAGAGCGCAGCGCCAGCCTCGATGCCAATGTCTTTGAAGGTTCCGTCTTTCTGATTCTGGTAGAGAGTGGCCGCGGTCGAATCGTTGGCGACATAAATATCGGGCCAGCCATCATCGTCGAGATCGGAGACCGCGACACTCAGAGCATAATTCCCGATCGTGTCCCACATACCGCTCTTCTCCGAAACGTCAGTAAAGGTGCCATCCCCGTTGTTGTGGTAGAGCAGGTTCTTTCCTGCGGCAAGCCCGGGCGGCCCGCAAGCGACCATGATTCCCTTGTAGGTGCAAGGGCCGGATTCCGGCAGCGGCGCCGTCTTCAGATCGAGATCGATGTAGTTGGCGACAAAGAGATCCAGGTGGCCGTCGCGATCATAGTCGAGAAATGCGCAGCCACTGTTCCATCGGGTGCCGGCCTGTTTTAGCCCGGCCTTGCTGGTGACATCTTTGAATGTGCCGTTGCCATTGTTATGGAAGAGCGCATTCTGGCCGTAGTAGCTTACGAACAGGTCGTCGTATCCATCGTTGTCGTAATCGCCCACACAGCATCCCTGCCCCCAGCCGCTGCGCGCGAGCCCGGCTTTCACCGTGACGTCGGTGAAGGTTCCATCACGATTGTTCTTGAAAAGATGGCAAGTGGGTTCGCTGTTGCCGGCAAAGCCTTCCAGGCGCCATCCATTCACCAGAAAAATGTCTACCCATCCATCGTGATCGTAGTCATAAAAGGCAGCGCCGCACCCGGTAGTCTCCAGCAGGTACTTGTTGCTGCCGACACCGCCATAGATGGTCTTGGCGTTCAGGCCCGCGGCGGTTGCCACATCCAGAAAGCTGAGGCCGAGGGGTGTGCCCGCAATCGGCGACGCCGGTCCGGGAGGAGGCGGCACCGGCTTGGCGTCGTAGGAGCGCGTCATGCCAGTCTGACTTTGTTCCGCCGAATAGACCGCACGATTTCGCCTCCAGGGCGGAGCCGCCATCATCAGCACTTCGCTAAAGGGCAAAACCAGGGCCGTGCGACTAAGCGACTTGAGGAAACTTCGGCGATGCATGGGTTTTCATCCCGGGACTTTTCCGATTGTGTCCAAGTCTACGCACGACACGCGTCTTGGGCCACTTTCCAAGCATTCTCGATGGTGTAATCAGGCCGATCCATGCGTGTATTACACTATCGACGCATTAATTCCAGCCAATTTCCTGTTGCCGCCCGAGGTGAGAGGTGTCAATCTTCCATGCTGTCCTGCCCCGATGCGAAAGCAGCACGTTGGCTGCTCCTGGTTTTTTTGAGCGTGGGTTGGTTGCCGGTTTGGGCGCAGAACGCCGCCCCGGCGTCACCCCCAACTGGCACGAAAGATACGAGTTCCAGCAGCTCCCAGGAGGCGACGGACGCCACCGCCGAGGATACGGAACCTCCAGAAGGAGAGCTGGCGCCTGCAGCGGTTCAGCTCGATGAATCGAAGGCTTCCCCTCTCATCCAAGCGCTCTATGCCGCAACCCGTGAGACCAAGATCCCGCCCACCCTGGACCATCTGGCACAAGCAAAGAGCTTGATTGACGGCGGCGCGGATTTAAAGGCAACGGACTCGCTGGGACGGACTGCTCTTCACTGGACGATCTTCGGATCGAGCTATGCCAACAAGCAGGAACTGATCGTTGCTTATGAAGACATTGCCTCCGATCTCATCAAGCACGGCGTGGATATCAACCACGAAGATACGTACAACGACACCGCGCTTGACTACCTGCTTTACTCGCCAAACTTTGAAATGCAGACGTTGCTCATAGAAAATGCCGCCACCAGCGGGTTTCTGGCGGCCTCATTCAACTTCATCCATCAGTTGGACATCTGCAATATCCCGGACGGCCAGGGTCTCTCTATCCGCTCCTCTGCGAATCATGCCGCGGGAGGGAAGAGCTTCCCGGCGGCTGTTTCTATCGCCCAGGATCCAGCGGTTGCAACGGCTTCAGAAAACCAATCTTCGCAACCGCAGTCATTTCAATCGGCGAGAATTGCTGCTTACATGAAAGCCGATCTGACGCCGGGACAGACGATGAGCATCCGGCTGACCACACCTGCCTCCAGCGATCGCTCGCGCACCGGCGACCCCATAGAAGGGGTGGTTACTTATCCTCTTTGTACAAATGGCGAGTGGCTGGCATGCAAAGAGGGTCAACTGTTGATCCCTCCGGGAACCAAGGTCAACGGGACGGTGCTGTTCGCGCAACGTGCCCCGGACAAATACTGGCGCCCTCGCCTGGTGCTCGATTTCTCCAACGTGGTGCACAAAGATGGAACCACCTCACCACTCTATTCGCGCGTCATTGACGTGGACAATGCGCGCGAAACGGTTCGTAATAGCGAGATTCTCGGTATCATCCAGCCGCACGTAAGCGGGAAGGTCTCGATTGCCTTCGCCGCTCTCGGGGCCATCAATCCGATTGTCGGCTACACCATCAATGGCGCCCGAGCCGTGTATGGGTTATCCATCCGGCGGGAAATTCTGTTTCCCTCGGGTACGGATGTCCAAATCCAGGTAGTTCGCCCATCGAAGCTGAAGCAAAAAGAAACGTGGGATGCGTGGCCGACGCTGCCCGCGACCGCAAAGCTTAGCATCCTGGTCGAGCATGCGCCGTTACGCACAAAGACTGCGAACGGAACACTTTCGGACGTGACCAACCTGATGTTTCTGGGTACGCGAGAGGAAATCATTTCCGCATTCAACGAAGCGGGATGGTTTGAGGCTGTTCCTTCCAGCTTCGGCAACAACATGAAGGTGGTGCAGGCGACCCTGCGGCAAACGGGTTACTCCGAAGCCCCGGTCTCATCGTTGATGATCAATGGCCGCCAGCCCGACCTGGTATTTCAGAAGTCGCTCGACACCTTTGCCAAGCGGCATCATATACGAATTTGGAAGCTGACTTCTACGTACAACGGGCGCGAGGTTTGGGTGGGCGCGGCCACGCACGACATTGCCGTAGAGCACACCAAGACCATGACCAAATGGACGCATCGCATCGATCCTCACATCGACCGGGAAAGAGACTGGATCGAGAGCGATCTGCTTTTCGCCGGAACCGCAACGGGTTATGTGGATGTGAACCGCCCGGCGGCTCCTCGGACGGCAGAGAACGCAACCGGAGATGAAATCGTGACCGACGGCATCATGACCGTGGTGCAGGTGGGACCAGCCAAACCTCGGCCCGAAGGACCTCCGCAGCTGACGTCGCGTCCAAGCTTGTAGGGGTATTGCTGGCGACCGGGCGGCTTACATTGCGGGGAAGGAAGATTTCGTTGCAGGACTTGTGAACCGCGCGAGGCAGGGTTCGTCGCGATGGGACGATTCTGGTCGCGCGGGTGGTTATTCCATGGAGATTTCTCGAGTACCCGACGCTGGAGGTGCTGACGGCAGCGCGTGAATGCGCTCCAATTCCTGCACGTCGGCCAGTTGCCCTGCGGTTAGGATTCTGCCAAGAGCGGAGCGCTCAATCGCTTCCCAGTTGGCGAGGAATACAAGCAGTGCGTCGAAGTCGGGGTTTATCTCTTTCACAGCTTAATCATGCATCTCGCTAAGCGGGCCCGAAATACTACAAAGGGGGTCGGTGGCGCCCATTGGTGGTAAGGGTCGTACCCGATTTATCGCTATGAGGCAGTATTTACGACCTTTGTCCACATCTGGCACGCACAAACATGTGCCTGATGGGTTATTACGGAACGGGATTCATTGAGACTGAGGTGTGTTCAACCCGCCCTTGCTCAACTGCATTGTGAGCAATCGAGGTTACGGCCAGCTTATGACCCAATCGTATGCAGGGCTTTTCTATCACGTAGTAGCTACAGGTAGCGCAGACCAGCAGGGCGACAAGATTGATCGGCGGTTCACGCAACACGGCCATTCCCGACGGGCTGCCCACCACGTTGACGCCAAAGAAGAGCTGCTGCCATAGGTACAGGCTGTATGAAATCCAGCCGATCCAGCGTATCGGCTTACTTTCCAAAATACTGCCTGGTATCGTGCGGGGATGCAGGACTGTGGAAAGGATGAGCAGCGTAATGACGAACGTCTGCAAGGTGAAGTAGAGCGGAACCCGGATGGTGAGAAGACCGATTTCCATCGCGATCAGGATGGGGAAAGACCAGGCGGGGATGTACTTCGCGGCGGACCGATTGCGCATTCGAGGGTAAAGCGCCAAAGCGATCATCGCCGGAATGAGAAGCGCGTCCACATGGGTGTCGGTCCTAAAATTGAATTGATATTCGTGATGCATGAGGTGGGCCAGAACAAAGCGCCACAGTGCAACGGTAAGAGCTAAGCCCGCTAAAACCCAAAACCGCATCTGCTTGAAACCGACGAGTACAGCTGGAAGGACCAGGTAAAAATGTTCCTCCATCGACAACGACCAGAAGTGACCCGTGTACCAATGCAGTGCAAGAGGACTATGGTGCAGATACTCGAACAGCATGGCGTAGTTGCGGAAGAAGAAGAGAGCCCCAAACCAGTCCAGCGGCGAGAGCGGAATGACATGAAACGCCGCCAGGATCGCAACCACCAGGAGATAGAAAATTGCCGCGGGAAGAATACGAAAGAAGCGGCGGATGTAGAAAGCCTTCACGTTGATGTGGCCGCACCGCGACTCCTCGTCAAGCAGCCTGGAGCAGATCAGTAGTCCGCTGATGGCAAAGAATAGCTCCACCCCAACCTCGCCAAAGTTGCTGAGAGATTGAAGCAGTGCTCCGAGGACGGGAACAGTGCACCGAATCGAGGAATGATGCAGAATCACCAGCCCAATGGAGAGGGCACGCCAACCGTCCAACGTCGGTATATACGTGGATGGCTTCAAGGCGGCGCCGGACATGGATCCAGCTATACGCCGGGCAGGATCCGGAATCCATTGACTTCGGCGACCAATGGCTGTGCACGACGCAGTTTGTGCCAAAGCTGAACGGATAAGCCCGATGCGGGCTGCGGCCCGATGCGGCTGCGGCCCGATGCGGGCTGCGTGGCCGCGAATGGGCTACGGATCTGCTGCTTCTGTTTTGCTTTGTCGCAGGAGGAAATCGAAGTCGCAGCCCTGGTCGGCCTGCAACACGCAATCCTCAAACAGCCTGGCGTAGCCGCGGCTGGCGATTTTACGTGGCGGCAACTGTTTCCAGGCGGCGAGACGGCTTTGCAGTTCGGCGTCGTCAATCAGTAGTTCGATTTTGCGAGCTTCGACATCGAGCATAATCTGGTCACCGGTCTGGACGATCGCCAAGGGGCCGCCAACGGCCGATTCCGGCGTGATATGCAACACGATGGTGCCGAAGGCGGTGCCGCTCATCCGGGCATCAGAAATGCGGACCATATCTTTCACGCCCTGGCGGGCCAACTTCATCGGGATAGGCAGGTAACCCGCCTCCGGCATGCCGGGCGCGCCCTTCGGTCCCGCGTTGCGCAGGACCAGAACGTCTTCGGCACAGACATCAAGATCCGGCGAGTCGATTCGTGTGGTCAGATCTTCGACGGAGTCGAATACCACCGCGCGGCCGGTATGGCGCATCAGGTTGGGGGAAGCCGCTGACTGCTTGATCACAGCTCCTTTCGGCGCCAGGTTGCCGCAGAGCACCGCCATCGCTCCTTCCTTCTTCAGCGGCGCGGCGAGGCTACGGATCACATCCTGCCCCGGCACCTGTTCTGCACTGGAAAGCGCGTCGCCGATGGTACCGCCGGCGACGCTGGGCGCATGCAGATCAAGCAGCGTCGTAAGTTCGCGCATGAGAGCGGGCAGGCCGCCGGCATGGTGGAAATGCTCCATGTAGTGCGTGCCCGACGGCTTGAGGTTGAGCAATACCGGGACTTGCCGGCCTAATTGGTCGAAGGCTTTCAGGTCGATTTTCACGCCGGCACGGCCGGCTATCGCGATCAGGTGAATCAGCCCGTTGGTGGAGCCGCCGATGGCCTGCAACACAATCATCGCGTTGCGGACGGAGGCGGCCGTAATCAGTTGGCTGGGCTTGGGCGCTCCGGAGATCGCCATCTCGGCGGCGCGCCTGCCGCTGGCCTCGGCAATGCGGCGGCGGTCGGCCTGGGTGGCCGGCGCCGTGGCGCTCATCGGCAGCGCCAGACCCAACGCTTCGATGATGCAGGCCATGGTGCTCGCAGTCCCCATCACCATGCAGGTGCCGACGGAAGGAGCGAGGCGGCCGCTGATCAGTTCGGTCTCGGCAACGTCGATGGCGCCGGCGCGGTACTGCCCCCAAAGCCGGCGACAATCCGTGCAGGCGCCCAGAACTTCACCCTTATGATGGCCCACCACCATCGGCCCTGTGGGTACGACGATGGCCGGAAGATCCGTGCTGGCAGCCGCCATCACCTGGGCGGGTAGGGTTTTGTCGCAACCACCGATCAGCACCACCGCGTCCATGGGCTGGGCCCGAATCATTTCCTCGGTGTCCATGGCCATCAGGTTGCGGAGAAACATCGAAGTGGGGTGAGCGAAACTTTCGCCGATGGAGATGGTGGGAAACACCATCGGCAAGCCGCCGGCGAGCAAAACGCCGCGCTTTACACTCTCGATCAGGTCTGGCACATTGCCATGACAGGGATTGAAGTCACTGAAGGTATTGGTCACCCCGATGATCGGGCGGTCGAGTGCGTCCTCGGAATAACCACTGGCCTTGATGAAGGCTTTGCGCAGGAACAACGAGAAACCTGCGTCACCATAGCTGGTGAGCCCTTTGCGCAGGCCCCTGGCGTCTCGTTCCCGCGGATCATCCATCCCGCCATACTATACTGCGGCTATTCTCCCTGGACTGCTTCGAACGCGGCCTTGAGCTTTTGGTGAAGCTGTTGGAGATCACGGGTGTGCGCCAGAATCGACTCGGTCAGGGCCTCGAAGAAAATCCCTTCCGCGAGAGTCGTCCAACCTGCGCGGCGAATGATTTTGACGAGCTCCTCGTGGTACTGCTCGCCGGGAAGACTGGCTATCGCCTGCTTCACTTCGCGGAGTCTCCGCTCGAAGCGCTGAACCTGATCCGCTGGGGCTTCAGGCTTTGACTTTGCCACAGTTGCCACGTACTTTCTCCTAGTCATAACGGTGCGTTTGCATCTGCGACAGAGTAGTGACGGGAAGATTAAATTCGTTTCACACGACTGTGGATATTATTCGGAGCTTCCGTGGTGGTCACAAAAGGCTGCGGAAAGAGTCCTCGCGGGTAGATCCTGCTTTGTTATAGCGCGGACAGCAATCTCAAATGGATCGGGCCTTCGGAGTATGCGTGAAAACTCTGCATTCAGTTGCGGTAATGTACGGGATGAAAGTGGCCAAGGAGTTCTTCGATGTCCTGGCTAAATAAGCCTCAGTTTTACGATTCGGCCTGAAGTGAAGTCGTGCCCTGATACAAAGCGAGTTTTCCGCAAGTTGTTTCACCAGCGCTAAAGCGCATGATCGAGTCGAGACTGTTTTCCCGGAGCGCTGAAGCGCTCCTTCCCCGCATAAATGCGGGGCTCCCACCACGAATCCTGAAGTTTGCAGTTCTCACGCATACTCTGAAGCCCGTACCCTTCGCTCCGTGGGCAAGTCTTTGGCAGACCAGGAGCTGAGCCCACTCAAGCCAAACAAGGCTTCCATTCAGGATGGCGCTTACGAACCTGTATAGAGTTGAAATCCGGCCCAGTACAGCGGTTTGCGGTATACCGCTGGGGAATGGATCAGCGACAACTTTGCCGCGCGCAGGGCTGCGTCAGGACTGCTGCCGGCCGCGAGCTCTCCGTATAGCTTGTCCATCAGCAGGGGCGTGGAAGCATCGTTTACCTCCCACAACGCGCCGATCACGTTGTGCGCTCCGGCGCGGAGAAATGCCCAGGACAAACCTACCAACCCCTCGCCGGCATAGGCGCGAAGGCCTGATCCATAGCAGGCGGAGATGGTTACCAGTCTGGCGTGCAGCGGATAACGCATGATGTCACGAGCGTAGAGTTTGAAGTTCTCCGGATCCCCAGGCGACGGGGAAAGCACTACCGCCGAATCCAGCGGATCCAATCGGCTTGCTGTGCCGTGAGCCACAAAGTGAATGTAGGAGAATTCATCCGGCTTGTCTGCCGCGTACGCTGCGGGTACCGCCTCGGACTGCGTCACCACGGTCCTGCTGTCCGGCGGGAAGTGCTTTTCGATCCCCCGGATCTCGGCGAAGGCATTCACCAAGGTGTCATATCCGGTTCCGGCCGCGGTGGGGTTACCGATCAACAGCAGTTTCTTAGCACCCTCCGCGGAAGAGCCTGGGGCAAGGCCGGAGAGCATGCGGATCGAGTTCGCACTGCTTATGGTTACATCTTCAATCCAATAGTGGGAGTTCTTAGAATCCGGCGTAAGCAGTGTCTCAAAATTCAATCCGTTCAGGGCGCCATCCGGGATGATCACTACTTTGGAGCCCTTGGGAATCATTGAAGCAGCCGGGCCCACGAGGGTGTCATACAGCATTTGCGCGGCCGGGTTTGCGTCGCGCAGCGGGTCGCTCGATTTCAGGATTGCATTCTGATAGCTCTGGACCTGGACCTCAATTGTCGACTGTCCGGGAAGCGGGAGGAGATGCGTGTGATGGGCGGTGACTACCCACAACCAGGATTTTTCCGGCCCCAGAGAATAGAAGAGAATCACGCTATCGAGCTTGCGCGCAATCGCCTGTACGTCGACCGCACGCTCTGGATGTGCATCCGGCTGCTGGTTTGCCAACCCCAGCCCTTCTGCCAGGGTTCTTGCCCGGCCGATATCGAGAAGCTGCAGAGCTTCCTCTTGCTTCTGAGAAGCGATGAGAAAGTCAGCGTATCGCCGATAAAGGGCATCGCCATTGGCAAAAAAAGGCAACCTGAGTTCTTCGTCTGCGACAGCCGCCCGCTGCTCTTCGAAGGTGCGAATGGACTTTCGATACCACAGATCCGCCTTCTTTGTTTGTTGTTTGCCAGCGTAGAAGTCCGCGAGAGCACCATCGATATCACCCTGCAGAGTGGGATCCGCCGCGGACTGCTCGCTCACTTGCAACAACAGTCGTTCGGGGTTTCGCTCATTTTCCTGCCGCGTGGCGAGAAGTGCGTCCAGAAACTGCGTCTTAAGTTCCCCAGATTTGTCCCCGGCCCGGCGTGCCGCACGGATCGCTTGCTCGTTATCCGCCTTCGCCATATCGAACTGCCCTTGTCGATAGAACAGAAATGCCAACTCGGTCTGAATTTCTGCAATTTCTTTAGGCGTGTCAATGGCCATCGCAGCCTTGAGCGATTGCTCATAACAGGTCCTCGCTTCCTGCAGGTTGCCGAGCATGTAATGGGAGGCACCAGCGTCCTTCAACCAAGTGACCTGCAGACTCACGGTTCCGATTTCCTTCCCTTCCTTTTCCGCCTGCTGGAAATTAGAAAGAGCCTTCTCAAAGTCGCCCAGGCGCAAGTAGGCGAGCCCAAGATTTCCAAGGGCCACTTCAAGAATCACCCGCGCCTGGATCGGTCGGGCAGAATCCGCAGCACTACTCAACAGGGGTCAGGGCCTCATCGTAGTGCCTCATTTCGACGGCTACCAAGCCAAGATTCAACAGATCGGTTGCCTCAAGGTATGAGTCCCGCTGTTCCCTGGCGACATGCAAACTTTTTCTGCAAAGGTCCGCAGCCTCGGGCAAGTGGTCTCGATAAATTTGAACTATGGCTTCCGTCCGCAGGACTTCGCCGTTCAGGACGGAGTTGGTTGCGTCGGACAGGCGCTGAGCCTCAAGCAACTCCGTATCCGCCTGCTGCGGCTGGCCAAGCCTCGCGTGCGCCAACCCGCAGAGCATATCTCTCTTGATCGCAAGATCCCCCCCGGAGGGATAGGTGACGCCAGGGCTGTTAAGCAGAGCGATCACCTCGGGCCGGCGCCCTTGGTAAGTGAGGATGTCGGCCTCGAGGAGACGAAACTTCATGGCCCAATCCGCGCCGTTGGCAGAAAAGTCCTTGCGCGCCTTCTCTGCCTTCTGCTGCGCGGCATCGAGATTGCCGTGTAGAAAATCGCTGCGGATTTCTTGAAAGGTCGTTGCCGGATCGGCGGTCACTGAAGATCGGCATCCACCAAGTGTGGTTGCTGCCAGGAACGCTATGACCAAGCCTATGGAGGAACCGTACCACCTGAACCTATCGCCATGGCCGCACTCACGTTTCCCTTGTGGCGCACCCTAGCTCGGCGCGAATCATAGAGAGCTGAATCGATGATCGACAAACGAGCAACTCCCCTAGAAAGATCTTTCCAAAATGCGGGATCTCCACGGCGTGACCAAACACTCTGCCAGGGACCATTGATCGATACCATCCACCAAGAACAAAGAACACATGCGTCTGCCTTTGGGTTCGTCATCCACTGAATCTATGCGGATCCACTGGGCATTCTTCGCCGCTTTTGCCTTCTGTTATCATTGTGTCAGCTTGCTGCCGACCAGTCTGCTAAAAGATTGGCCACTGGATCCGGTCCACGGAACCAAGGCCGAGTAGCTTGGGATTTAACGTGGGAGAAACGTCGCAACCACCGAGCCGGAGCCCGTCGAAATGACTGCCCGCGAGAGAAATCGTAGGATTTCCGCCGTCGCTGGATATTCCAACCGAGATCTGAGCGACAATCCGGTCTGCTTTAACGGCTTCCAAAATATTCAAGCCTTCCACGACCGAGGTGACGAGTGTCGACCATGAGCCATCCTCTTCGATTTGCCCGCCAGTGACGCGGGTGTATGCCGCACGGCAGGATACGATCTCGTCAAAATTAAAGGCTTCTGTCCGCGTGGTTGCATGGCCGCCGACCGCAGGCAGCGCGACAGATGCCTGAGAAGGAACCACCTTCTTGTGGGGCGTTTCCAAACCCCGCCAAGCGAGCTCGCATGTGCATGAAAGTAAAAAGCTTTGTTTGACATCGGACGGCATGGTGAACCTCGTTCAGGCAGGAATTTATTATGACCCTTCAGAGCAAACCGGTAGCGAGCCAGATCGACGGGAGTTCCGCCTCGACCCGCGTTTCCCTGTACGGTCAAGGTGTACTCCCCTGGGGGTGCCTGGCGGCGAGGGACGCGTATGGAAACGGTATCCTTCGCTGACTGGGCAGAAACTTCCACCCGCCAGGCAAGCGACCGGAAGGTGAATACAGCAGACAGGTGTAGCTGGAAAAGCGGTCCTGGGTGGGAATGTCAAGCTGCAACAAAAACGGGCGCGCAGCGCCTACCTCGGCGGCAGGAATCTGGCCCCCGCGGCTGTTGCCCCCGACCAGGGAGATGGAGGGCAGAATCTCCGGAGCCTTCAGCCCGGCAATTTCTGTTGCTAAGCGCGGAAATACGACCAGATTCTGATACGCGACCACCAGCAGGGAGGCCGCTAGCGCAGACCAAACCAGCGCCGATGGCCAGAGCGAGGCAAAGAACGATTTACCATTGGCGGCCCCCCGGGGTTTGGCAACTGGATTGGCTTGAAATTCCTTCTTTGCCGCGGCCATAAAGGCAGCCGTGGAGCGGAGATCGATCGCACATTCCTGGCAATCGAAGAAATGCTCCTCAAAGTCGTCGCGTTCTCCTGGAGTCAGTTCATCCAAAAGATACTTCTCTACTGCTGTGAGCTCTGTAGCCTGGTAATGGTCCATATAAGTCAGGGCCTCATCGTATCTCTAATGCAACCCTAAGTGGTCAATATAGAACGACTTGAATGATTGTTTTGCGCGGTGTAAGCAGGACTCTCAAATATTCACGGGATATGCCAAATTCAGCGCAAATCTCATCCTTGTCGCGTTCTTCCAAAAGCACCGATTGCAGCAGCCGCCGGTCGCGCTCCGACAAAGAGTTCAGGATCTGTCGAACCACTCGCTCGGTGTCCTTGGCTTCAAGAAGACGGAGCGCACTTGGCTCACGGCCGACCACGGTAGCCTCCGTTTCGTCGTCGATGGTTGCTTCTATTCGCTTTTTGGAGCGATAGTGCTCCTGCAACACATGGTTGCAAACGGAATTGACGAAAGGCCCAAGTCGATCGGGGTGCCTGAGGCCCCCTTCCCCGCGCAGCAGGGCCAGCACGCGCATGAAGGTTTCCTGCCTGACATCCTCAATCGCTTCTCTGGAATTTAATCGCGAGCGTAGTTTCAGGCGAATCAGTTCGCTGAAGTAGTTCACGAAATGGCCTTCGATTTGCGCGTCTCCCGAACGAAGTCTCTCGATGTAGGACGCGTCAAACGCAAAGAATTCCAAGCGCGATTCCTCCCCGGCGACAGCGGGCGCGTTCAAGTTTACACTGCCGGCTGAACGCGCTAAGAGGACGATCGCGTTATGGCGTTTTCTCACTGGGCCCAATCCTTTGCACCGTACACGCTGCCATGGCCGTATGCCGACAAAACCTGAAGCGAGCGCGGGCCGGTTGTCCATGCCGAGTAGTGGTGGGGAAAGAACAAACGTTACAGAAACACGAAGGAAAGAAGTGAATGTAACGATCCGCGTTCCTTGAGCACTACTTCGAAGGCCGCCTCGGCTGCCACGCTCCTCGCGTTGTGCATTGGATTACTCAAATGAAGAAGTGGACCACTCCGAAACTGAGTTTTCTTAAGGGCAAAGCCCGGAATTAAGCTTTGGCCGCTCGGTTGCGGAATGCCTCGTAACGAGCTTTGGTTTCTTCATTTGGGGGATAAAGGCCAGGCAAAGGCGCACCTGCCTGCACCTCGCCCATTATCCAGGCTTCGAGCTTCTCCTGCTCGGCCGCGGCTTCGACAACGTCGCCAAGCAGCGCCCGGGGAATCACGACGGCGCCATCTTCATCCACGACGATCACATCCTCTGGAAACACGGCCACCCCGCCACAGCCAATCGGCTGCTGCCAGTTGACAAATGTAAGACCAGCCACCGATGGGGGCGCCGCGGCACCCTTGCACCAGACCGGCAAGCCGGTGTCGAGCACGCCGGCGACGTCCCGCACCACGCCGTCGGTAACCAGAGCTGCGACTCCACGCACCTTCATGCGGGCGCAGAGAATGTCGCCAAAAATGCCGGCATCGGTGATGCCCATGGCGTCGACGACGGCGATGCAGCCGGGCGGCATGGCCTCGATCGCGGCACGGGTGGAGACCGGGAACTCCAGGATTCCGGCGTGGCCAGGTCTTCGCGCGCGGGCACAAAACGCAGCGTAAAGGCCGGGCCGACCAGACGCTTCTGGCCGGGGCGCAGCGGCCTGGTGCCACGCAACCATACATTGCGCAGCCCCTTCTTGAGCAGCACGGTAGTGAGCGTTGCCGTGGCTATGGCGGAGAGGGTTGCCGTCGTTTTTGGGTCTAATTCCACTGTCACTCCACTTTCACTCTTAAATACTCGGAATCAGGCCGCCATCCACCCGGATAATGGAGCCGGTGACGTAGGCGGCTCTTTCACTTGCGAGAAACGCTACCACGTCGCCATATTCTTCCGGCTTGCCCAGGCGGCCGGCGGGGATCGCCGCCGCACTTTCGGCTTCTACATCTTCCACGCTGCGTCCTTCACGCTTGGCTTTTGCCTGGTCGAGAAATTTGATCCGGCCGGTGGAGATGCGACCCGGCAGTACGATGTTGGCGGTAATGCCGTCTTTGGCGACCTCGCGGGCCAGGGTTTTCGACCACCCCACCAGCGAGAGACGCAGCGAATTCGAAATGGCGAGGTTGGGGATGGGCGCAACCACGCCCGATGAGGTGCTGGTGATGATCCGGCCCCAATGCCGGGCTCGCATATTCGGCAGCACACGATCGGTGATGGCGATCACGGAAAGCACCATGGCCTGAAATTGTTTGGACCACAAGGCCGGGTCCTGGCCACTGGCCGGAGTCGGCGGGGGTCCGCCGGTGTTATTCACGAGAATATCTACCGGGCCCAGCTCGCGTTCGATTTTCGAGACCTCGGGGTCAATCTGGGCCAGGTCGGCAAGATCCCACACCAGGCCGAGGGTTTTGCCAGGGATGGCCGCCCGCGTGGCGGTGACCGATTCCGCGCGCAAGCCGGCCACAGCGATGTTTGCGCCTTCGGCCGCGAGCGATATCGCAATCGCCCGCCCCAGGCCGCCCCCTCCGCCCAACACTAATGCCGTTTTCCCTTGCAGGCCAAAATCCATGAACCGGTTCCTGTCACTCCTTCGAATTAAAAGTGCGCTAAAAGCGCTATAAGTCCCCAGGGTCACTTCCACGCGTCCGACTGGAAACGCGCAATGGCTTTCTCGTCAAAGAGATAGCCGAGACCGGGACGATCGGGCAGGGCCAGGCCGCCGGGAACCACCTGCAGCTGCCGATCGATGATCTCGCAGAAATTGAACACCTTGCTGCCGGGGAAGTATTCGACGAACTGGCCATTGGGGGAAGCCGCCACCAGGTGAACGTGCACATCTGCGAACCAGTGGGGGCACATGGTCACGCCATAGCAGTCGGCCAGGGCGGCGATGCGGCGGAATTCCGTGATGCCACCGCAGACCAGGGCATCCGCCTGCAGGATCGATGCTGCCTGCTTGTCCAGCAGTTCCTTGAAGCGCCAGCGTCCGGCCTCGATTTCACCGGTGGCCACAGGGATGCTGATCGCGGCCGCCAATTTGGCGTGGTTCTCGATCTGATCGGGACTGAAGGGCTCTTCAATCCAATATGGATCATAGGGCGCGAAACGCTCCATATAGCGCAAGGCCGTGGGGACATCAGACCAGGCGTTGTTGGCATCGAGCATCAGCAGCACATCTGGACCGATGGCCTTGCGCGCGGCCGCAATCCTGGCCTCTTCTGATCTCAGGTCGCCACGCCCTACCTTCATCTTTACAGCGTCAAGGCCGAGCGCCACGTAGCCGGCCATTTCTTCGCCCAGCATTTCGGGGGTCTTGCCCTCGAGGTAGTAGCCGCCGCTGGCATAGGCGGGAACCGTGTCCTCATAGGCAGTGCCGAGATATTTGTAAAGCGGTAGATTGGCCGCCCTGGCGTTTCTGTCCCATAATGCGGTATCAAGAATGCTGAGCGCCCGCATGACCGAGCCGACGCGGCCGTGCAGCAACACTTCCTGATACATATTCTTCCACAGCAATTCGGTGGAGTAGGGGTCCGCGCCAATCAGCATGGGCGCCAGCATCTCGCGCACCGCTGTGGTCACGACATTGCCCCCGGAATGACCGGCGTAGCAATGACCAATGCCCTCGATGCCGTCGTCGGTGCGGATTTTTACCAAACTGTAATCACGGGAGGTTACCTTGCGGCGCGCAAAGGCAGTCGCTTGCTGCAGCGGAATATGGACGGTACGCGCCTCGACGGAGACGACCCTGGACATGTTGTTCCCTTTCGAGTTACATCGCTTGGAGGAGCTTGACCAGTCGCGCGAACCCTTGCTCACGCGCAGTTTTGTTTGCAGGGACGGTGTTGGTGGGGTCTTCGCCGGCACGCATAAAGCCGTGACCGGCGCCTTCGTAGGTGACCGGCTCGTATTTCTTGCCGGCGGCTTTCATGGCTGCGACGGTGGCGGGTATCGTTGCGCCTATGCGGGCGTCGTTGCCGGCATAGAAGCCGTAGACCGGAGCGGTGATGGTGGTTACGTCCGCTGGGCTGGAACCGTAAAACACGAAGGCGGCAGAAAGGTCTTTGCGATGGGCGGCAAAGGCGAAGGACTTGCCTCCGCCCCAGCAGAAGCCGATCACGGCGATTTTGCCATTGCCTGCCGGAAGGTGCTTGCCGTAGTCGGCTGCGGCGTCCAGGTCGGCGTTGACGACGTCCGGATTTAGGCCAGACACGGCTTTCACGACTGCATCCTGGCCGGAGAATTCGCTCGTGCCGCCGCCATTGGGCCCGTAGCTGGAGAGCAGGTCGGGAGCCACGACGATGAAGCCCTGAGCAGCCAGTTCGTCGGCCATCTCCTTGGCCCAGTCACTCAGGCCGAAGATTTCGTGGATAAGGACAATTACCGGGGCCTTGGTTTTGACTTCGGGATAGACCACGAAGGCCTGGACGGTACGATCGCCGTGCTTGAGGGACACATACTCGTGATGACGGGGCGACGCTTCGAGACGGGCTTTAGCCCAGTCTTGCGCTTGGATGGGCGCGATCGCGAACGAGAGAAGCACAGCAGCGACGGCGAGTTTGAGGACACGCGGCATCGTGAACGTCATGGGGAGGAGTTTAGTCACTGAGGAGTGGGTGCCGCAAGTTGCGGTTGTCGTTTGGGGGTATGCCGCGAAAAGATTTTCACCGAGAATTTCGCTGAGCCACGGTCAAGGAATAGCAAGGGTCGTGGTATCCCACATCTCGCAAAACACGAGCGAGATGCCCGGATTTCCTGTACGCCAAGGCGTACGTGGTACACCCGTCTCGATTCGTCCTGGCCCTCGGACTTCGTCCCATAAGCGCTAACTTGTTTGGGTTCTCGGCCCGAGGGAAACACCGTGGCGGGTCCGCCAGATGCGAGCTTCGGTGGTTGAAAAGCTCTGAGCGGCATGGGCAAGATAAGCACCCTCGGGGTCCTTCGACTACGCGCGATCGAGGGCTGTGTCACGCGATAAATCCGTGAGGCGCTCCGCTCAGAGGCTGTGATTTTATTGGCTTTTTCACGTTTTTGACGCAGCTAAGCCTTTTATTTTCAGCACCAATTTTCATGTGAAACCAATAAAGTCACAAACTCTCAGGATGACGGTTTTGTGGTGAGTTCGAGATAAAAAAATGTTTGTGGTGAGTTGGAGATGCCAAAAAGCGTCTTCTCGGATTTCTATTGCATGCCAATCAAGTTAGCGGTTATGCGACTTCGTCCTGGTCCTCAGACTTCGTCCTGGTCCCTCAGATTTCGTCCTGGTCCTCAGACTTCGTCCTGGTCTCTCAGACCTCGTTCTACTCCTTGGGACTTGTTTCAGCTTTTGTTTCGGCGGAGCCGGTGTCGTTGACGGGTGAGATGGGGCGTGTTTCGATCAGAATTGGTGAAACGCTATAGCTGTTCTTCCGGTGGACGCGATTCTGCCGGAGATGATCGAGTCTCTCAAGCGCTCCCCTAACCTTGTGATTGAAGCACCTCCGGGCGCGGGCAAGACAACCCGCGTGCCGCCGGCGCTGCTTGAGATCGCCAGCGGCGACGTGGTGGTACTGGAGCCGCGCCGGATTGCAGCCCGATTGGCGGCGCGGCGCGTGGCCTGGGAGATGGACGAACCGGTCGGCCAAACGGTTGGTTACCAGGTGCGGTTTGAGGAGGCCATCGGGCCGCGCACCAGGCTGCGGTTCGTCACCGAGGGAGTGCTGACCCGGCGCCTGCTTTCCGATCCGGATTTGAAGGGCGTCAGCGCAGTGGTGCTGGACGAGTTCCATGAGCGACACCTGGACAGCGACCTCGCACTGGCATTGTTGAAGCGGCTCCAACGAACGCGGCCCGATCTTCGGATCGTGGTTATGTCGGCGACCCTCGATACAGGTCACGTGGCGCAATATCTCGACGGGTGCCCGATCCTGCGCTCCGAGGGACGACTTTTCGAGCTGTCCATCACCCATCTGCCCTATTCGCCAAAGACCCTTGAGGCACAACTGACGGACGCACTTGAGCTGCTGGTCGCCGAAGAACCTTCCGGCGACGTGCTCGCGTTTTTGCCTGGGGCCGCGGAGATACGGCGCGCCATGCGCGCGAGCCAGGCAGTCGCGCGACGGGCTGGTTTGCTGGTGCTGCCGCTCTATGGCGACCTGCCGTTGGCAGAACAGGACCGCGCGATCGCGCCCGCTGCCCAACGGAAAGTCATCCTGGCTACGAATGTCGCGGAAAGCTCGGTGACGGTTGAGGGCGTGACCGCGGTCATCGATAGCGGACTGGCGCGCATCGCAACCTACTCCCAGTGGACCGGCTTGCCCACCCTGCACGTCGCCCGGGTGAGCAAAGCATCGGCGCAGCAAAGAGCAGGGCGGGCGGGACGCACCCGGCCAGGACGCGTGCTGCGTCTCTATTCGATCGAAGATTACCTGCGACGACCGGACCATGACTTGCCGGAGATCGTGCGCAGCGATCTCTCCCAGCTTTGCCTGGCTCTGCGCGCCATGCGGATTGACGACATCGAATGGTTGGATGCTCCGCCTGCGGCGGCGGTGCAAAGTGCCGAGTCGCTGCTCGACCGCCTGGGGGCGACGGAGGCCCGGGTCCATCAGCTGGCGCGGTATCCGTTGCACCCTCGACTGTCGCGTATTCTCAGCGCGGCCATGGAGCGTGGTGTGGGCGAGGACGGCTGTATCGCGGCCGCATTGCTGGGGTCGGGCGCTCGCTTGGAAAAAAATGACCTGCTTGCAGCCATCGACTCCGAGCAGGATTACCGCACCCGGCAGCAAATCGAGCAGCTGCGCAGAATCGCGCGGCCCGCAAGGCAGACGGGCCACAACGACGATGCTTTGCTGGTGTCGGTCTTAGCGGGATTTCCGGATCGTGTGGCGCGGCGGCGGACAGGCAACCAGGTGCTGCTGTCAGCAGGAGGCTCGGCAGAAGTGGCGGGGGAGGCGCCACCGTACGAATTCATGGTCGCTGTCGATGCCGAGGACCGCAAGGATAAGCCGCTGCCGCTTATTCGCATGGCTGCACGCATCGAGCCGGAGTGGTTGATTGAACTGTTTCCTGATCGTGTGCGGGAGCACTCCAGCGTGGAGTGGAACCGCGTGACAGAACGGGTGGAGGCCCTCAGCGTGCTGCTGTACGACGAGCTGGTGATTCAGGAATCGCGAGGCGCGGCTCCGGATGCAGAGGCTGCAGCCGAACTGCTGGCACAGAAGGCGCTGGAAACCGGCGTCGATCGTTTCGTTGACAACGACCTTTTGAACGAATTCGTGGCGCGGGTTGAGTTCGCCGGTTTTGCGCCGCCCGATATTCCGCAGGTGTTGCGCGACTTGTGCCTGGGACTGCGGAGCTTTGCCGAATTGAAAAGTGCGACGGCGGATTTTGTTCCTATGCTGGAGCGGAAGATGCAACGGCTGGAGGAGATCGCTCCCGCGCGGGTCCGATTGCCGAATGGACGCCAGACCAAGGTTCACTACGAACCCGGCAAGCCGCCCTGGATCGCGTCCCGCCTACAGGATTTTTTTGGCATGCGGGAAACGCCGCGGATCGGGGTGGAGCAGACACCGGTAGTGGTCCACCTGCTGGCGCCCAATCAGCGGGCCGTACAGACGACGTCCGATCTCGCGGGATTCTGGGAGCGGCTGTATCCGCAAGTCCGCCGGGAGCTGATGCGCCGGTACCCGCGGCACTCGTGGCCGGAGCGACCGTAAAGCTCGATGTCGGGGGGTCTGGTGAATGCGCTCTTGTCAGAACAGCTGGGATGAACGCTAAGCTCTGTCGAAAACATCTCCACGAGAAGTCCGCTGAACTGCAGATCCCTCGACTTCGCTCGGGATGACAAAGGGAAGGGCGGCGCTCCCAGCTAGCATCTGTTAGCGGATGACGAAAACAGCAGGTCCGCTTCGACCTCGCTCAGGGCAGGCTCTCCACTTCGCTACGCTCCGGTCGGGATGATAAATTTGTTTGAGGTGGAAATGGGCAGCATTGGTTGCTGGTGGAGCGAACTACAATTCCTCCACTGCCCGCCGGGAGGTCCACTGCGCTACGGTCGAGATGACAAAGGAGAGCGCGAAGTGGCGATGTGAACTGCAGATCCTTCCCTTCGTTCTCGTCTCGTCGAGATGCGCCAAAGCCTTATGCATGCGGGGGCGGCGGGAATTTTACGTGCAGCACAGTTCTCAGATAGTTGATGTTGACGGCCAGGTTGTCTTCGATGGTGCCGGTGCCGTCTCCTGGACGAGGCGCGTCGAGGTCGTAGACTACCCAGCCTTTGAAGTTTCGATCGCGCAGCAATTTGAAGATGGCAGGGAAGTCTACGCCGCCGGCACCGAGATTGTGGTACAGGCTTGCTTTGGAGTGTTCCGCTTGCGTCGGCGTTGAGGTATTGCCGCGATAGCGGGGATAGGTGTCCTTCATGTGCACTTCCGCGATGCGGGGGAAATAATCGCTGATGATCTGTAATGCGTCGCCGCCACCCAGGGTCAAATGGGCGGTGTCGGCCGTGAGCCAAACGTACCTGGGATCCGTGAGCGCCAGCACCCTGCGTACTTCGTGGTCGCGTTCCATGGGTCCCCAGATATGCGGGTGCGGGGCCAGCCTTACTCCATAGGTGATCGTTTGGCGGCCGATTTCATTCAGCGTGTTGGCCAGATTCTTGAGCTGATCGTCGCTTGGACCACCTTCGGGACGAGCGCCCATATTGGTCTTCCAATGGTCGCAACCACAGGGGGCAAGAAATTCGCGCGCAAAGCTCACCATGCGGGTGATGAGTTCGGCATTGCCATCCGTAGTGATCCAAGCCTTCGGATTGAGTTGAGTGGGAGGCAAATCTCCAACGTCGATCAAGCTGATACCGGCCGCTTCACACATTTGCCTCAGCGCGAGCGGCTTGCCCACGAAGTCCCCGAGTTGTCTGGCGTAGGGCTCGATACCTTGCAGGCCGACGCGCGCCACGTCAGAAATGATCTGTTGCAGATCAGTCGACATACGCAGATTGCCGTTTGGCCAATCACCCCATAAAGAACCGGTAATGCCATAACGAATGTTGGGGTCGATGGGATCGAGGGATTTGATAGCTGCTGCCCAAATCTGAGAGCTGGTACCGGAGAACGCCAGCAAGGAAGAAATGAAGTCCCGCCTATTGAGCATGTTTCAGTCCGAACGCGTAGAGATGAGCGTCATGAGTAACGATAAACACCTTCCCCAGCGCCACGACCGGTTCGCTGAAGTGAACCCAATCTGAGATGAGCTTATCGCTGGAATAGAGTCGCTTTCCGGTCTCCGCATCGAACGCGAAGAGAACGAGGTTGTTGACCGGAGTGGAACGGTACTTCGCCGAAAGCGCGCTGTGATTGATTTCATCCTGGGTTCCGTGAACATAGGCGGGGCTCTGGATGGTCTGCTCTCCTGTCTGGATGGCATACAACACGCCGTTCGCCACCACGGGCGGGTCGGGCACAATCATATCGGGCGAGGTCCATTGCGGAATCAGCGATACCTTGTCGCCCTCGGCGACAACCTGGAAAGCCATGATGCTGCCATGGGGCGCTGAGCCGCCGCTGAATTTGAACTGGGGCGCATTTTTTGAAGGCGGTCCCCATAGCGGCACATAGAGGAACCGTTTACCGTCAGCGGTCTCATAGGTGGTTATGGCGCCCCATACTCCCTGGCCGGGATTTTTGCCTTCTGCCGCATCGTTCCCGAGCTGCGGCGATTTATACAAGGGGGTGGAGTGGGATGGGCGGCCCCCACCCAGGTCGGCAGCGTCGAGCAGGTAGAGGACACCCTCTTTGCCGGCAACAGCTACGAGCATGCGGTTTTGAAAAGTAAAAACGTCGGAACTCGAAGAACCGAAATCCAGGTCTTGCGTATTGAGAAATTGCCAATTGGCGGGCGTGAAGGAATCCAGCAGCCGCGTGGCCTTCGGAGCCAGCTTGAGCACGGTCTCGCCAAAATCACCGGCGGCGGGGTCGTACAAACCGTCGGCGGTTTGCGTGATGACCGTACCGTTCGGTCCTTTGGTGACGCCACCACGACCCCAAGGGCCTGCATATTTGTTGCCACTGGTATAAAAGCGCGTGAGCTGCGGGTGAGCGAGATCGCTCACCTCCATCGCCGAGACGCTCCCCGGCACCACGGGAGGTTTCGCGCCTTTGACTGCTGGTAGCTGGCCGCAACCGCGCCCGCTGGTGGTGTAAACGATATTGTCGATCAGGTTCAGGCTCCAGGCACGAGCGAAGGGTTCGATCATGTTCGTGGGTGTCATGCGGTCCTTGCCGTCGCTCAAATTAAGACCGCGCAGCTTACCGTCACTGGTAATGAGAAAAATGATGCTGTTCTGCTTGTCGATCACCGGGGTATCGTTCACGGTGTTCGAACACAGCCAGGTGGCGGGCCACATGGCCGTGGCGGGATTGGCGAAGGTCTTCTGCCAGAAGACTTTTCCCGTATCTGCATCGAGCGCGAAGACGGTGTCGTCGGCACCAAGCAGGAAGACCAGGTTCTTTGTGCCTTGCGGGGTGCTCACCCCTTCCTCAACGAGCGGTGCGGTGAGGGTCGAAAGAACGATGCTTTGAGGCGCCGTGCTCAGTTGCGTGCTCCACAGCAGTTTCAGGTCCGACACGTTGGCCCTGCTCAGCGACTTCTCACCCTGGTTCCAGCCGGACCGTTGCTGATCGTAGCCCCAGGTGGTCCAATCGCGCGCCGGCGCGATGTTTTGGGCCAAGCTGAGCTGGACAAAAAGCAACCAGGCCAGCACAAGCGGAGGCGGCAAAATGGAAGTCTTTAACATCCCCGGGAAGATTGATAGTCCCGGGAAACAGGGTCTGTCAATGTGCTGATTTGGCGCGCTAATTTGGCGGAAGTGCGTGCGAGTCGAACACACCGTCGCCCGTTAAGAACGACCACCGGTTTTGAAGACCGGGAGGATCACCGGAACCCAAGCACTTCCCTGATAGCCTATTATGCTATCCGATGAGGATCATCGATTGAGCGCTGCCACAACCATAAGGCTTACCCAGCAAGTCAAAGCGGGGGGATGTGCGAGCAAGCTGCCGCCAGGACTGCTGGCGGCGGTGCTGGGGAGATTGCCAAAGCAGACCGATCCCAATCTTTTGGTTGGTTTCGACACCTCCGATGATGCAGGCGTTTACCGAATCGGACCGAACCTCGCACTGGTCCAGACCGTGGACTTCTTTACTCCGCTGGTCGATGACCCCTTCACCTTTGGCCAGATTGCAGCAACCAATGCGCTCAGTGATGTGTATGCCATGGGAGGACGACCGGTAACGGCTCTCTCGATCGTCTGCTTCCCCCAGGATGGGGATCTGGACGTTCTGGAGGCAATCATGCGGGGTGGCATGGCGAAGCTTGCCGAGGCCGGCTGCGTCGTGGCCGGTGGGCACAGCGTGCGCGACCAGGAAATCAAGTTTGGCTACGCCGTGACCGGGGTCATCGATCCGGATCACGTTCTGACGAATACGGGCGCGCAACAGGGCGATGATCTCATTCTCACCAAGGCGATCGGGACAGGAGTGATTACGACCGCGTTGAAACAAGGTAAGGCCGAGCCGTCATGGGTGGTGGAGGCGATCCGGTCAATGACCACGCTTAACCGTGCTGCTTCGGAGGTTGCGGCGGGCACGGCTGGTGTCCACGCGATGACGGACGTGACCGGCTTTGGGCTGATAGGGCATGGCCGGGAGCTCGCCATTGGGAGCGGCATGAGGATTGAGCTTATGGTCGACCAGGTACCTCAGATTCAGGGGGCACTGGATGCCGTTCATCGTGGCGCAATTCCAGCCGGGCTGCTTGCGAATCGCGAGTTTGCCGAGTGCGTGAGCGCGGATGCGCCGGGTGCGCAAATCATGGACGCGGTTCGCGCCCTGCTGTATGACCCGCAGACTGCAGGCGGTCTTCTCATCTCGATTGCGGCAGGCTGCTCTGACACGCTCCTCCAGTCGTTGCTGAACGCGGGCGTAGCTGCAGTGAAAATCGGCACCGTGCTCGGGCCCTACACTGTGGGCTCCGGCGAGGCAGCCATTCTTTTGCGTTAGAGAGCGACTCATGAAACATAGCCGTCAGGCCACCGATCACGGCGACAGCAATTTATACCGGCTGCTGCCTTCTCTGCATGATTTGCTGCAGACACCCGGCTTCGCGGCGCTGCTGGAGACGGAGTCTCGCAACTCGACCATCTGCGCGGCACGTACTGTGCTGGCGCGCCTCAAGCAGGAAATAGGAGAAGGGCATCACACGCAGGCAAGCCTCGAAAGCGAACTGGCATTTGTACACGTCGCGGTTGCAGAGCAAATTGCCCGGAGTTCACGCTACAGCTTGCGGCGTGTGATCAATGCCACCGGGGTGGTTCTTCATACAAACCTGGGGCGAGCTCCCTTGAGCGCCTCGGCCCTGACGCACATTCTGGAGACCGCGGGCGGCTACTCCAACCTTGAACTCGATCTCGAAAGCGGCGAGCGAAGCCGGCGGGATATCCATGCGGAGGAACTTCTTCTGCGGGTGTTGAGGGCTCAGGGTACGGGAACGGCTTTGCAGTCCGCGCTGGTGGTCAACAATTGTGCGGCGGCCACGTTCCTGGCCCTCAACACGCTCGCGGAGGGCGGCGAAGTGATCGTTTCCCGCGGAGAGTTGGTGGAAATCGGCGGAGGCTTCCGCATTCCCGAGATTCTCGCCAAGTCAGGCGCGATCCTGCGCGAGGTGGGCACGACCAACCGCACCAGACTGGCAGATTATGAAGAGGCAATCTCAGCCGGAACGCGGCTCATTCTGCGCGTCCACCAATCTAACTTCAGCATGGAGGGCTTCATCGAAAGACCCGCTCTTCGCGACCTGGTGGCCCTGGGCAAGCGCTGCAAGGTTCCCGTATTCGACGACCAGGGAACCGGCTTGATCACCTCACTTGAACCCCTTGGAATTCGCTCCGAGCCGAGTTTGCTCGATAGCTTCCACGCGGGCTCTGATTTGATCGCTGCCAGCGGAGACAAGCTACTCGGCGGCCCGCAATGCGGCCTGCTTGCCGGGAGAACGGACCTGATGCAAAGAGTGCGCAAAAATCCTCTGTACCGAACGTTTCGTGTCGACAAACTTACCTACGCGGCGCTGGAAGCAACGCTTATGGATTATGCTTCCGGAATCGAGTCGACAATCCCGGTGCAGAGAATGTTGCATGCTGCTGCGGAGGGGATATTCGCCCGATGTGAATCGATCAGCCAGCAGGTCAACTCCACTGAATTGTTTGCGCAGGCTGTACCGGTGCTCAGCCTTATCGGCGGCGGGACAGCACCCACAGCTCGACTGCAGAGCGCAGCCATTTCTCTTCGTCACGCGACACTCCAGCCACACGTACTCCTGCGGGCTCTCCGCCAGCTAGAGCCGCCGGTGGTGGGCCGCATCAGCGAAGACCAGGTCTTGCTGGATCTGCGCACCGTCGAGCCGGAATTCGATGCAACCCTCGCCTCTCTGCTGACACAGATCGGCTGCGAGGCATAAGTCATTTTTTTTGCATGACGACACCGATCAAGTCCGTGGTTATTGGAACGGCAGGTCACATCGATCACGGCAAGACTGCGCTGATCCGTGCCCTGACTGGTATCGATGCGGATCGGTTGCCGGAAGAGAAGCGGCGCGGCATCACGATCGATCTCGGCTTCGCCTTTCTCGAGGCTGCGGCTTCCGATGGCCGTCGCGCTCAGAATCAGCTTTGTCGATGTGCCCGGCCATAGTCTGTTTATTCACAACATGCTGGCCGGGGCTGGTTGCATGGGAGCGGTCTTGCTGGTGATCTCGGCCCAGGAAGGTATCAAGCCGCAGACAGTGGAGCATCTGGCTATTTGCAGCCTGCTCGGCATTCGCACTGGCCTGACGGTCATTACCAAGTGCGATTCCGTCGGACCCAGCCGACTCGCACAAGTGCAGCTCGAGCTGAAAGAGTTTGTTCGCGGAACTTTTCTCGACCGCGACCCTTCAGAAATTCTTGCGGTGAGTGCAACGACGGGACAGAACGTAGCAGAACTGCGGCAACGACTCATCAGGCTTGCTGAAGGTTGGAATAACAGCGATGCGGATCATTTGCCCCGGCTCCCCATTGACCGCGCTTTCGTGATGAAGGGATTCGGCACTGTGGTTACAGGTACTTTGCTTTCGGGCAGCATCCGTGGGGGGCAATCGCTCGCGCTCGAGCCAGGAGGGCGCGCGGTGCGGGTACGCGGAATGCAGACCCATGGGCGAGCCGAAGACCTGGTCCTCGCCGGCTCGCGAGTGGCACTGAACCTCGCCGGAATTGAGGTTTCGGAAGTAAGTCGAGGGCAGACTCTCGTCGCTCCGGGGACGCTCAGCGCTGTCAGCACGATCGATGTCGAAGCACATTTGCTGCCTGGTTGTTCGGGATTGAAACATGACGGGCTGGTCCACTTCCACTCGTTTACCTCCAACACGCTGGCAAGCGTATTACTGTATGGCCGGGGCAGGTTCGAAGCAGGCGCCACCCGGGTGGCGCGGATTAAACTCCAGACCCCAATCCTGTTGGTCGCCGGTGACCCGTTCGTACTGCGGCAGGTTTCACCACCCGCCACCATTGGAGGTGGCCGGGTGCTCGATGCACACCCACTTCTGAGACTGCGCAAGGCACAAGCCATGGCTTGGCTCGAGTCTTTGCGCAGCGCCCCAGCGGAGGAAGGGCTTCTGTTGCGGGTAGCGCGTCGAGGCACGGAAGGGCTTTCGATTTCGCGTCTGATGGCGGAAACCGGCCTTGCCCGGCAAGCCGTCGAGCGCCTATGGCAACCCCTCATCCTCAGCCATCGTTTGCTTCAGATTCCTGGCGAGATTCTGGTTGCCCATCCAGCTGTCGAGGCAGCCTGCAACACCATCCATGGGCTTTTGCAACTGCATGCGAGCGGTCTCAAACGATCGGAGCTCAAGACCCGGACTTCGCTGGGTCCTGAGATCCTCGATTTTTCGCTGGCACGTCTTGCCCACGCGGGGAAAGTACGATTCAAAGGCGAGCTGGTCTATCCAGTAGAAGTTGGGGTCCGCCACGTCCACAGCTGAAGATGCAACGCTGTCTGCCATCGCGGCAATCTACCAGAAGGCAGGGCTGTCTGCTCCATTGATCTCTGAAGTGGCCAACATGATGAGACTCAAAGAGAGCGAAATGCGAGGGCCCGTCACCCTACTGCTTCGGGAAAAGATTCTGGTCCGGATGGGAAGCGAGAACCTTTTTATTCACCAGGAAGCTCTGGCCCGATTGCGCTCCGAGATTCGAGAACTTCGCGGACAGACAGTCGACATAGCCCGGTTCAAACAGATGACGGGTCTGTCGAGAAAGTATGCTATTCCCCTGTTGGAATATCTTGACCGGGAGAGGATTACCCGGAAGACGGGCGACCAGCGCCTGGTGATTTAGTTAAAACTCGCGCGCGGGAAGGGGTCCTTGGGGAGAGAGAAAATCGCTCATTCGGGGACTTAAGAGTTTGCGTGAGAACCCAAGAAAAGAAAACAGCAGGTTCCTCCACTACGCTCCCCCGGATTTCCTGTGAAACTTGGCGGCGTTGGCTCACTTCATGCGCCTTTCTCTACGAAAAGGCACGCACGCGACGTTGTCCGGCGTCGCGTGGCAGGAAATCCGGGTAAGGTCTGTCGAAAAAACATTTCCACGAGAGGTCCGCGGAACTGCAGATCCCTCGACTTCGCTCGGGATGACAAAGGGGAGGGCTGCGCTTTCATCGAGTGTAGCTGCCCTCGACTCAAAAGCTGGTTTTCATCCTCTTGGGGGCCGACGGCCCATGACTCCTCCGGCTCTCAAGCAGACCTTAGCCGCACCTGTTTGCAAGAGTTCATTTACCTAAAGGTCGTAGCCTTCAAGAACATTGGGTTCCTCCGCAGCTATAAAGCCTCACCCCTCTGAGATGGTTGGATATGCTAATCTTTGGCCAACAAGAACCATGGCGGACACTAAGACAAAGATCGAAGTGATTGAGGATGCCGACGCGACTGGCGATGTTGCGAAGGTGTATGACGAATGGCGCGCGCATTCGGGCCGCCAGCAGATGCCCGGCATTCTCAAGTGCTTTAGCCATCGTCCTGATTTCCTGCGCGAGGTCATGAGCTTCAGCAATACGGTCCACTTTTCTGAAGGGCACCTTACTCGCAGGACAAAAGAAGCAATCGCCAGCTGGGTCTCCTGGCTCAATCGCTGTCCCTATTGACTGGATTCTCATGCTTACTTCCTGCGGGTTCAGGGAGCAGAAGAGAAAACAGTCCAGGCCCTGGTTGCGGGCAACCTCGAAGAGGCTGCGCTGGACGACGCACACCGCGCGCTGCTCGAGTATGTCACCAAAGTGACGGAAGCGGCTTACCGCACAACGCCGGAGGACGTACAGATCCTGCGCGATCATGGTTGGAGTGAGCCGCAGATTGCGGAGGCGGTTTACATCACGGCGATGTTTGCCTTCTTCAACCGCGTGGCCGATGCTTTCGGAGTTCCGCCGCAAGGCTATCTTGAAATGAACAAGATGACCAAGTGAGCGGGAAGAATCAAAGCGATCTCCAGATCATACAGTGCTTCCTGCACCTCCATCTTTCGATGGATGCGCCGTGCAGCCTGGTCAGGATAGAGTTCCCCGGTATGGCGATTTTGACCGAACCGATCGGCAGCATCCCGCGCTCGGCGACGCTGCTTCGAGCCATTGCGGCTTCGCAGGCCCAGGAAATAAACCCTGCGATACTCGAGGATGCGTACGCCGAAGCGATTCGTGAAACCATCGAACGATTTGAGCAGACCGGATCGCCGGTGATTACAGATGGCGAGCAAACGAAACCCAGCTTCGCAACTTATCCTCTTTCCGGAATCAAGAATCTTGCTCCCGATGGGGTCACGATTCCCTTTGCCGACGGGCATGTACGCCAACTGCCCCGACTGACCGCCGCGCCCTTCCGCTACGGGGTGCACGCAGCCAGCTACCTCGCGGCTGCCCGGGACTATACCCGCCTGCCGATCAAACAGGCCGTCATCTCCGCGTCTGCGCTGAGCCTGCTCTATCCAGCAACCGGAATACCAGGCTACTCGCGGGAAGCGTTCACAGCGGACCTGGTCAATGAAGCACAGACGGACATCAGGGGCGCACTCGATGGCGGCGCGGCTAACGTCCAGATTGACTTCACAGAAGGCAGGCTGTCGCTCAAGCTGGATCCCTCCGGGAATCTGCTGCGCAGCTTCGTGGCACTGAACAACGAAGTTCTCGCCCCCTTTACTGCTGAAGAGCGGCTGCGCATTGGAGTTCATGTTTGCCCCGGCGGGGACCATGATTCCACCCACAGCGCGGATGTGGATTACGCAGGACTGCTGCCAGATCTGTTTCAGATGAACGTCGGGCGCTTCTATTTGCAGATGGCCAGCGAGCCGGACAGGAAGCGCATCCTGCGCCTTGTCAGCCAGCTGCTCAAACCGCATCACACCGTTTTCGTGGGCGTGATCGACCCCATCCATCCGGTCGTCGAAACGGCGGCCCAGGTGCGCGATCGGGTTCTGGAAGCCGCTTCGTTTCTACCCATCGCGCAACTGGGAACGACCGATGACTGTGGCTTCGCACCCTTCGCCGATGACACTTCCACCGCCCGCGATATCGCTTTCAGCAAGATTCGAGCCCGGGTGGAAGGGACAGAGTTGGCCGCTCGCGAGCTTGGAGTCTGACACCGCTTATGAGACGTTTGCGGAATTTTGCTCTGGGGTTTTGTCTGCTCCTGGCCAGCTTTGCGGCGCTCGCGCTTCGCAGTCTATCCAATCTATATAATTCGCCCCTTCCGGGAGCAAAAGCCCGCAGACCTGCAGCGCGCGCTTTGGGTGCTTTTACACGACAAGGCGATCCTGGTAGGACTTTTTGTCCTGATCACGATGCTCGCGATGCTTGTGTGGCGACGCGCAGGCTGGGTTGCGAGGCTGCTGCTGCTAACGCCTGCCATGGGAATTGCTCTGATCGCGACCGGTGCGGCATGGTTCAATCCCTATGAACAAATGATGTTCCACCCCATCGGAGAGCCGCATTACGTCACCATCCAGCAGGCCGGTATCGACCCCAAAGACATGGTCATCGTGGTTACCCTGGGCGGAGAGAGCCGGGCGTATCCAATCCGCGCGATGGGGTATCACCACGTGGTGAATGATCGGCTGCATCAGTTGCCGATCGTCGTCACCTATTGAACGCTCTGCCACACGGGTCTGGTCTGGACCCGCAGCCTACAAGGACGCGAGTTGCACTTTCATCTGGCAGGCATCAACAACCAGAATTTCCTGATGCGTGACGAGGAGACGGGCAGCTACTGGCAGCAGATCACGGGCACCGCGATCGCAGGCCCTTTGAAGGGTTCAAAGCTTAGTTTGGTGCCCCAGGACGAACTTACCTTTGGGCTCTGGAGGGAGGAACAGCCAAACGGCACAGTCCTGGCGCCTCTGCGGCGTGATGCAGCGAATTATGAGAAGGCGACATGGGAGAGTGAGATTGCGAAACTACCGACCGTGATTCACGCAACGAAGGGGACGCTCCCCGACCGGGAGACAATTCTTGGCGTGGCGATGAACGGAGCGGCACGAGCGTATCCGCTGAGGAAGCTGACCGTGGAATCTCCGGTGTTGCTTGATGACGTAGGAGGCAAGCCGATCATGCTGGTTCTTGGCCCAGATGGAAAGTCCGTGCGTGCTTTTTCACGTCAGATGGGTACGGACACGCTCGACTTTTACGGCCAGGGTCTGGAAGGCACCAGCGAACCCTGGGCTCTTCTGGAATCTACTACGCTCAGTGAATGGAGTTTTGACGGGTGCCCCGTGATTCGAGATATGCGCGGACAGTGTTTGACGCGGATCGATGTTCTGAAAGACTTCTGGTTCGACTGGCAACACTACCACCCAAACAGTGATATCTCTCGTCATTGAATCCAGCCGCCTGAAAAATAAAGCCCGTCCGGGGAGGGACGGGCTCTGAGTTTGGTCTCGATTGGTCTAGTCTTGCTTAACCTCGGCCGCCGTGAGAACCTCCACCCATGGCATGGACTGCGCCACCGGAAAAGCTTCCCCCGTGGAAAGATCCGGCATATGCCCGGGATTGAACATAGCCCCGGCCCGGGTAGCCGCGATAGAAAACGGGCCCGCCATAGTAGATGTACCGGGGAGAATAGAACCCCCAGCCAAACGGACTCCACAGTAACCCATCACCTGGAAGCCAGGTATAGCCCCAGAACCCAGCGTCCCAATACCAGCCTGGGGTCAGCCCACCGTAGCCGGCATAGGCTGAGGCCAGATTGATGTTCGCTTCGGCCAAATATTGGGAGCGCAAGCTGCTCCAGTTATAAAGTGAGTCCTCCGCCCCATTGCGGTCGAAACTGACGCTCTTGATTGCCGCGTTCTCGGCTAATGCGACCTGGTGGTCGCCCTTCAACTTGACCACCTTCTGGCCATTGCCATTTCTTTCCTGCAGCTCGGCCTCTCCCTTAAACACCCGCACATTATCCTTATCTGCGTCGAATGCATAGAGGCCGTCTTTCAGCAGGCGTGTATTCGCCCCGGCTTCTGCGACTTGTATGTTGTTACGTGGATGAATCTCATCCACCTCTATATCGGCGCGGCCTCTTTCCAGCTCTACCTGCGTATTCAGCAGGTTCGGCGAGATCATTCTTACCGCACTGTTTTCACCCAAACGGAGAAATACGCCGGGAGTGAGCAGGACCTCGACCTTGCCGTTTGCTGTTTGCAGCACCTGGCCCGGCTGGAGCTGGGCGGAGCCCACCGATTGCTGATTTAACAGCCGGCCTTCCATTGAGGCCGAGCCTTCTACGTAGTTAATAGTCCCTGGAACGGCTGGGTTTGCAGTCTGCGCTAGGGCGACAGGTGCGCACAAAGTCGCCAGGGAAAGCAGAATTGCTTTCAACCTTGGCATCGTACTTCATTACCTCTGTGTTGATTAGACAGTAAACAGGTGAAAAAGTTGCGCAGGCCAAGCGGCCTCATCACGGGGATCGAAGAAATTTGGCTGCTGATCGCCGCCAATAGGTTCAGCCTCTTCGCTAGAGAGCGCCGCCGCGGTAACCACGGGAGGAGACGTCAAAAAAGATTTGTGGGTATACTTGCGGGGGCTTTCGTCAAGGAGAAACTCTCAAATGCTGAAGCTTAGGGCCAAGGTGCATCGTGCTCTTTCGACAGTCGCCGGTCTACTCGCGTCCACATGCATGCTATGCGGGGTCACGGCGGGTGCTCAGCCGCACTACGACGCAACGGATCAATCATTGGATCAGCATCCGCTGCCCTCCTGGTATGCGGACGCCAAGCTGGGGATTTTCATTCACTACGGACTGTACTCAGTACCCGGCTGGGCTCCGGTTTCTCATCAGGATCATGACTTTGGTTCTCAGGACTACATCATGCACAACCCGTATGCGGAGTGGTATCTCAACAGCATGCGGCTGATTGGGTCGCCCACCCGGCAATATCAGCGGGACCATTACGGAGCGAACGCCAGCTACTATGACTTTGTTCCCATGTTCGATGAGCAAAACAAGAAGTGGAACCCCGATGCCTGGGCACAAGTGTTCAAGGATGCCGGCGCACGCTATGTGGTGCTGACGACCAAGCACCATGAAGGCTTTACGCTCTGGCCCAGTACCACCCCGAACCCGATTCTGCCTGCGGACCGGCAGCATGCCACGCGCGACATTGTCGGGGAGTTGACCCAGGCGGTGCAGAAGCGGGGTATGCGCATGGGTCTCTACTACTCCGGCGGGTATGACTGGACGTTTAACTCCGGACCCATTTCTACCAAGGCCGATTACGACACGGTGAAGCCGCAAACAGCGGCTTACGGCAAATATGTGGACGCCCAATACAGAGAGCTGATCCACCGCTATCATCCCGCGGTGTTGTGGAATGACATCGACTACCCCAAGACAGGAAACCCACGTGAAATCGAGGCTGAGTATTACAGCGAGATCCCGGACGGAGTGGTAGATGACCGCTTCGGCATCGGACACGCAGACTTCACATCACCGGAATACCAGACCATGCACGACATCAACCCCAAGAAGTGGGAAGAGTGCCGAGGGCTGGGTCAATCGTTCGGCTATAACCGCGCAGAGGGCGAGGAACAGACCATCCAGCCCGATAAACTCATCTACCTGCTGGTCGATATCGTGAGCAAGAACGGCAATCTGCTGCTCGATGTGGGGCCGGAAGCCGACGGAACCATTCCCCAGATACAGCTAGACCGCCTGAAGGCGTTGGGAGCGTGGCTCAATCAAAACGGAGAGGCGATCTACGGGACGCAGCCCTGGACCAGGGCGGAAGGCAAGACGCGGGATCTCGATGTGCGCTTTACGCGGAAGGGCGCGGCGGTTTATGCGGTTCTGATGGGAAAGCCCGGCGGTGGAAGCGTGACGTTAAAGGATCTCTCTCTACCCGCAGCGACTGCGATCACCCTGCTGGGCCAGCCCGGTGCGCTGACCTGGCAAAAGCAAGGCGGAGACGTGACGGTGAAGCTCCCCGGCAGTCTTCCTGGAGAGTACGCGTACGTCCTGAAGTTGGAGGGCGCCGCCAACTAGCGGTAAAGGCGGCCAAACGGGATGATCATTCGTCTATCAAATCAACATTATTCCAATAGGGATATGCGCTCGCTTGTATAGTGCCAACTGTGACAGTCCGCATGAAGGATATTGCGAAGGACCTGCGCGTTCCGAAGATCATGCGGCGTTGGGGTTTGTGGTTCGTTCTGCTTGCGCTTGTACCCTGGGCCGGGGCTCAACAGAAAAGCCCGGCGGGATCTGGTGCTCAAGGGCGACGTAACGGGCGCGCAGCACAAGACCTACTTGGATGTGCCGTTCAGCGTGCCTGCCGGCGTACACCGTATCAGCGTCGATTTTCACTACACCGGAAAGGATCAGCGCGCTACCCTGGACCTCGGCATCGCCGACCCACAGCGCTTTCGTGGTGAAAGCGGGGGAAACAAAAGCCACTTCACCATTAGCGAAACGGATGCCACTCCGTCGTATCTTCCCGGGGAGATTCCTGCCGGACAATGGCGGCTGATCATCGCTGTTGCTAACATGCGGCCCGAGGTGGTTTCACACTACGAAGCAGATATACGGTTTAACGCGCGAGCAGAAGATGCGGCCTTCACCGCCCAGCCCCTGGCGAGCGGAAAGCGTTGGTATCGCGGCGACCTGCATATGCATACGGCGCATAGCGACGGGAGCTGCGATAGCCAAAGCGGGCACAAGGTGCCTTGTCCCCTGTTTTTGACAGTGCAGGCGGCGGCATCGCGCAGCCTGGATTTTATCGCCATCACCGACCACAACGCCGACTCGCAGTACGAACAATTGCGCGAGCTGCAGCCGTACTTCGATCATCTGCTGCTGATTCCGGGCCGGGAGATGACTACCTTTCATGGGCACTTTAATGTATTTGGGGTGACGCAGTTCATGGATTGGCGAGTAAGCAACGGCGGCCTTGATCTGAACGCGGTGCTGCGCGATGCACGCACCAAGGGAGGCATTGCGTCGGTGAACCATGCCGAAGCGCCTGAAGGGGAGGACTGCATGGGCTGCCGCTGGATGCCTGCCGCCGGCATAGACATGAACCTGTTCAGCGCCGTAGAAGTGATCAATTACGGGAAAATCATGTTCTCGAGTGCGAAGTACTGGGACTCTGAACTACGCGCGGGGCATCGCCTGGCGGCGGTGGGCGGGAGTGACAACCACAACGCGACCACGCCACCGGGGGAAGTTGGCGCGATCGGTTGGCCGGCGACGGCGGTCGAGGCCGATGAACTTTCTGTGCCGGCGATCCTGGATGGTATTCGCCATGGCCGCACCTTTATCGACCTGACTGGTTCGCGGGACAAGATGCTGGACTTCGAGGCCGAAGCAGAGGGCGCTTCGGCAAAGATGGGAGGGACCCTGCGCGCTACTGGGGGAGCCACGATTACTGTGAGTATCCATGCGATCGCGGCCGAGGGTTCTGTCGTTCACCTGCTGCTGGACGGTGAGGATTCAAATACAGCGCTCCCCCTGGAGCCCGCCAACCCCACGGCGAAAACTACGCTCACTGCCAGCACCGGACGGCATTACCTGCGTTTGGAGGTGCGTGACCACAACGGGGTCAGCGAGTTGATCAGTAGTCCGTTGTATATCAATTTTCCTGAGGAATAGGTGATGCAAACTTTCACCTTTCAGTGGGCCATGAAAATATTGCTGGCACTCCTGGTCTGCTCTTCGTCGCTAGGGGCACAGCAGTTGCATCCGGGCTCGCGCACGGTTATGGATGCGCACAACTGCTATCCCTACTTCGAATGGTGGGGCGATCGCATTGATCGTGCTCTTTCTGCGGGGACTCCATTGGCTATCGAACAGGACCTGGCATGGCATACCGACCCCAAGACCGGCCGCAGCTGGTCGGTGGTTACTCACGGGGAACCAACGTACGGCAATGAGCCAACGATGGATCAGTATTTCTTCGAGCGCGTGCAGCCTATTGTAGAAAAGGCGCTGCGGGACGGTAACCACGGGAATTGGCCGCTCATTACGCTCAATCTCGACTTCAAGGACGACAAGCCGGAGCACCTGGCAGCGGTGCTGTCATTGCTCCGGAAATATCAATCCTGGCTGACGACGACGGTGAAAGGAGCCCAGGAGGCGGATGTCGAGCCATTGGATGTGAAGCCGATTCTGGTACTCACCGGCGAACCTGATGCACAGCAAACAGTGTTCTACGATCAGCTGCAAACCGGCGACCGGGTATTGCTCTTCGGCTCCATTCACACAGACGGTATGGAACCTTCCGCAGCGCCCGAGGTCATGGATCCAGGCAAGGCTACGAACTACCGGCGGTGGTGGAACAATTCGTGGAATGTGGTTGAGGCCGGCGGGCAGCCAAACGCCGGAGAGTGGACTCCGGCAAAGATGAACCGGCTGCGCGCATTGGTAGAGCGAGCACACGCGAACGGCTTGTGGATACGCTTCTATACGCTCGACGGCGCAACCAAAGAGCAGCTCAGTTGCAATGGTTGGTTCCATGATTACAACTTCGGCTCTCTGGATGCGGCGCGGGTGCGCTGGCGTGCAGCGATTGCCGCACATGTCGACTACCTCGCTTCGGATCAGTATGAATTGGTGGCGCAGGAGATTCATCAGGTCGTAGCGAGTGGCAAAGGCAAATGAAATTCGTAAGAATTTCCAGAGGAAGCAGACACCCCCGTCCGAGAAATCAAGGACCATGGCTCATCCGCAAGAGTGAGTCCTGGTCCAATAATCGAAGATATCCAGAAACCCCTATTGGCCTAAACGATCATCCAATCACCCAAATGTGCCCGGATGATCACGATCCCCATCAATCCGACCAGGACCCCAAGGACGATCCTCCGCCGGGGATGGCTGTTGTGCCTGGCGTGTGCCGGCTTGATCTGCTTCGTTTTAGCCGTAGCTTTCATTAACTGGGTTTGGCCGTATCGTTACCGAAGAGTGGAGCCTGTTCTGGAAAAGGTGTTCGCCAGCAAGATCAAAGTTGAGCGTTATCACCGCACCTACTTCCCCGCTCCCGGCTTTGTAGCCGATGGTCTTATCTTGCGGCGCAATTCCGCACCGAACCTGCCTCCTGTCGGTTCTGTCTCGCATCTCCGGGTGGAAGGGCGCTGGATCGATCTTTTTCTTCTGAGAGACCGAATCCGGTTGGTCACTGCCGATGGACTCCATGTTGTCATTCCCTCTGTGGGAAGCGCGGCGAACAGGGAGGACTTTCCGCCCGGGAGTAGCAACGACTTCACCGGCCCGACAACGACCGTCGAGCGACTTGACCTGGAGAATGCGACGCTGGACATTTTGCGTGCTGACGGGGGTCGCTATCGCTTTCCTATCCGGCGGTTGTTGATCGGCAATCTACGTCAGGGTGAGACCGTCTCCTATGTGCTCGACATGCAAAACGCGTGGCCGTCAGGGCGGATTCAGGCACGTGGAAGCTTCGGCCCACTGCTGGAGAACCAGTTGGAGGTTACTCCAGTTTCCGGGGACTTTACCTTTACGTCGGTCGACTTGTCCGAGATCCAAGGCCTCCATGGCAGGTTGTCCGCTGTGGGCCGCTTCAACGGAAAGCTCGCCAGCATCGAGGGTTCGGCACAGTCCGGGATTCCAGACTTTGCTGTCGGCAATGGGCATCGCACACCGGTAGGCGCGGTAACCAGCTACGCTGTCAATGGTGTCAATGGGGATCTGGCCCTGCATGCAGTGGATCTTCGGACGGGCGGGACTGTGGTCCATGCGGAGGGGAATGTGGTGGGTTCCCCTAAAGTCGCCAATTTTGATCTTTCCGTCGAGCGGGGCCGGATCGAAGATCTACTACGTCCTTTTATCACCAGCCAAAGTCCTGTTAGCGGAGTGGTGCAGCTGCACGGCCATGCCTATCTTGCGGGGGCCGCGCCTGGAGAGACGTTTTTCAAGAGACTGACGATGAATGGTGCGTTCGATGTTCCAAGCGAGCGTTTTACCGACCTGGCCACGGAGCGCAACCTGACCGCGTTTAGTCAACGGGCCCAAGGCTTAAGCAAACAAGAGGATGCCGAAGCGGAGCCGGACGTCATCTCGAATATTGTGGCCACGGTATTGGTTCGCAATGGGACGGCGAATATGTCACCACTCACGTTCCAGGTGCCTGGAGCCTCAGTTCACCTCAACGGAACTTTCGATCTGCGGAGTCGGAATGTTCACCTGTCAGGCCATCTTAGGATGCAGTCAGACGTTTCGCACGTGACGACTGGTTTTAAATCGTTACTTCTGAAGCCACTGGTTCCGTTCTTCAAGAGTAAGGACGCAGGCGCGGTGGTGCCGATTGCGATTACCGGGTCCCCTCAGCATTACAGAATCGGCCAGAACGTCATTCCTCATTGACGTACGGTGGCGAACGCCGCACACCGGTCAGCCGCTGATACATATCGGTGGTCGAAACAGGTCCCAACTGGTCCGCGGGTTGTTATGACAACTGCCGTTGCGCCGCATCCGTAAGTGACCTATCGACGCAAGGTCAACGCCGCGCCACAGAAAGAGCGCCAATTCGCGCCAGGACTTGCCTTCCCGCGAATAATGCCGATAGGCAGTAAGAGGGTGCGGGTCCTGCGCGGAAGCGGCTATCTCGTCCTGATTGCTGTGGTACTTGGCCTGCTTGCGGGTCCGGCTGCCGACGGTCGGCAACTGCGAGGCTGAGGTGCAGACCTTACCTACCCTCACTACGCATGCTGCCCACAGCTTGAACGAGCAGGCGGCGCGGAACTATCCTGTGCATCTGACCGCCGTCGTTACCTACTACGACGCCACTCAGCAAGAACTAAGTCCGGCTTGAAGCAAAGCTCGCGCTAGAGCAGTTTCGCAATTGGTGCCGACCGAAGCCACAGGGCTTTTCGTGGTTTTCTCCCAAGGAAAACCACACCTCGCGATCTTTTTCAGTCCACGGCAATTGCGAAACTGCTCTAACCCGCACCATGGTCATAACACGCTTGGGTGATCATGTGCAGTTGACCGGCGGCCCGGTAACGACAGGAATACAAGCAATCGCGCTCATAAAATGCAGCTGCTGTGGAACACGCAACTTCAGTAATTAGATTCCTCACAAAAATGCGGAGCATGTGCCCGGCGAGCCGATAGATGAGTGACGTCGCAATGCGGTAAGATGACCTGCGTCTATGCACACCGCTGCGTCTTGAGGGAAACAATGCAAGTTAGAACCTGCTCTTCTCTTTCTGCCTATTTGTTGATCTCCGGATGGTGTACATTCGCCGTGGCGCAAGCACCAGCGAATCGTGTAACAGGCCCGATTGACGAAACGCGAGTGACGACTTTGCTGGGGAACGTACATCCGATGGCACGCGCGGAATTTGACCGGGGAGTGGTGAATGCAGAAACCCCGCTGCAGCGCATGGTGTTTCAGCTGGAGCCTTCGATAGCCCAGCAGGCAGCGCTGGATGCGCTCGTGGAAGCGCAGCACGATCCCCATTCGCCCCTATACCACCAATGGCTTACGCCGGATCAGTATGGAGCCCGCTTTGGCGCCAGCCTGCAGGATCTGGCCAGAATTACCGGCTGGCTGGCAGGACACGGGTTTACGGTGAATGAAATTCCCGTCAGCAATCGACAGGTCATTTTTTCCGGGACGGCTGGACAAGTGGAGGATACGTTTCACACCGAGATTCATCACTACATGGTGGGCGGTGTGGGTCACATCGCGAATACGCAGGACCCGCAGATTCCTTCAGCACTCGCGGGCGTGGTGGGTGGAATTGTCTCGCTGCATGATTTCCGCAGCGTCTCACAGATCCGGTCGCGAACGGCCCTGAGCGCCCGTCCGGAATACACGAGCGGCGGCACGCACTATTTGTTTCCGGCCGATTGGGCCACAATCTACGACTTGAACCCGCTGTACAAAGCGGGGACCAGCGGCGCCGGAACCACAATCGCGATCGTGGGCCGGAGCAATATCAACTTGCAGGATGTGATCCAGTTCCGTTCGACCTCCGGACTGGCGGCGAATAATCCATCGGTAATCCTGGTGAGTACGAATCCAGGACTGGTCTCGGGCGACCAGGATGAATCCACGCTGGACGTGGAGTGGTCGGGTGGAGTGGCTCCTGCGGCGACAGTGAAATTTGTGGTGGCCGCTTCGAGTGCGACCACTGACGGCATCGATTTGTCCGCGCAGTACGTTGTGAACCATGCAACCGCACCGGTAATGAGCACCAGCTATGGAAGCTGCGAAGCAGATATGGGTGCCGCTGAAATCTCCTTCTATAACAGCCTCTGGCAACAGGCGGCGAGTGAGGGTATCAGTTCTTTTGTATCTTCTGGGGATTCCGGCGCCGCGGGTTGCTATGGCGGGTCGTCCAGTTCCGCATCGGGCACGGGCGTGAATGGTCTGTGCAGTTCGCCATACTCAACCTGCGTTGGCGGAACGGAATTCAAGGAGGGTTCGACGACTTACTGGTCTTCGACGAATGGGACAGGCGATAGCTCGGCGCTCAGCTACATTCCGGAAGAGGTCTGGAACGAAAGCGGAACCAACGGCGGTTCGGGATTGTGGTCTTCGGGCGGCGGCGCGAGCCTCTACTTTAGCCAGCCGACCTGGCAAAAGGGGGTTAGCGGGGTCGGTGCAGCCAATGGGATGAGGGCGGTTCCGGACGTGGCGATGTCAGCATCGGGCCACGATGGCTACATCATCGTCGAGAATGGTTCCTATTACGTAATCGCAGGTACGTCGGCTGCATCCCCATCCTTTGCTGGTGTCATGGCACTGGTGGTTGAAACCAAGGGCGGGGTGGGACAGGGCAATGCCAATCCAGCGCTGTATGGGCTGCTGAACGCGAGCAAGAGTCCTTTCCACGCTACGCCTTCCGGCAACAACAGCGTGCCGGGTGTAACGGGCTTCACGGCTGCCGGCGCGCCGTATAACCTGGCCACCGGCCTGGGCTCGGTGGACGGCACCACGCTGGCGGGTGAGTGGGGCAGTGGGTCGAGCACCAGCAAACCTACGATAGACTTTTCGCTCACGCCCTCAGCCAACGGGGGAACCGTATTGGCCGGTAAGACTCTCTCATTCACACTGAGCGTGGCGGAAAGCGGCAACGCCAAGAATAAGGTTTCGTTTTCGGCGACGGCGCCCGCCGGCGTGACGGGCAGAATCACTCCCGCGTCGATCCTGCCGGGCACAACCGCTACCATGACGGTGACAGCAGCTTCAACCATCGCAGCAGGAGCAAAAAACATCGTTGTCACCGGTACGGACAGCACTGGTACGCAGACGGCGACCTTCACGCTTACGGTGACGCCATTGCCTACTTTGACCCTGAACGCAGCATCGACTTCGATTGCGGTGGTGCAAGGTGCTTCCGGCACAGTCGGCCTTAGCGCGGTTACGGGTGGGTCCTTCGGCGGCAGCATCAGCTATTTGGTAAGCGGATTGCCGGCCGGCGTCACGGCGAAATGGTCTGCCAATCCACAGACGCCGTCCGGAAGCTCGAGCACAAACAGTGAGACGCTGACGCTCATGGCTTCGTCCACCGCAGCCGCGGGCGCGGCCACGGTGGTGGTCATGGCGTCAGGCGATGGTCTGACCGCAAGCAAGAGCGTGACGCTGCAGGTGCAGGCAGCGCCGGGCATCCTGCTGACGGTTTCACCGCAGACAATTACGTTGGCATCGGCTTCTACGGAAACAGCTACGGTGACATTAACACCGGTGGGCGGCGTCATTGTAGCGACGGGCGCAACCGGGTCGACCATCAGTATAACTTCGGGATTGCCGAAGGGCTTTACGGCTTCGTGGAAGACACCTAGCGTTACCTCCGCGGGATCCGTTGCCTGGACACTGACGCTGACAGGCAGCGCAAGCGCCATCGCAAGCACGTCTAGCCTGAGCCTGGCTGCGGCAGTAACCGGGAAGACTGGGGGCGTTTACAAGACGAGCGGGAATCTGCCAATGACGGTAACGCAGACCGTAGCCAAGAAGCTGCATGCCCGGCCGTTGCCGGTTCATTCGGGGAGATAGAAGCCTTGTTGTGGGACTTGGGTTTTCGAACGGAATGGTGGGATTGGTGGAATCTCACATCTCAAACAAGATGTGGGACAACCCAAAGTTCTGTCGTCAAGGGGTGAACCCGGCTTGGTCTCTGCAAAACGCGACAAGATCATGTGTGAATGCGCCAGACAGCGTCCATATAGAAGTCGCCAAACACCATCTTACCCGGGTTTACATGCAACACCGCGCAGCGCTGCTGCCTGTCGATGTAGTTGCCATTAGACTCGATAGAGATATCTACCCGATACCAGCCCGGTTGAATCTCGAGCACCGGACAGTAGAACTCTACCTCACCGGATCCTGCGCTGATTCGCAATTCGGGTCCGAGATAGCTGTCGTGAGCTGGGTGCAAAGGTAACCACTAGGCCAGTAAATCAAGATATTGAAAACGGCATTCTCAAGTGGGGCTTGAGCCTCAAATCCCAGGTGGGCAAACATCGGGTATCCTGTGCGCGGGGTCCCGTTCGGCTCGGTCGAGGCGAATGAGACGTGCGAACACTTTGCCGGCTTTTGGCATCATCATCGTTCAGATGATAGGTTTCTTCTCCGCCCATCGCCATCTGCTGGTAGTCGATCAACGACTTCTGTAGGACTGCCCTCATAACCACCTGCCCCTGATGGAGCAGGATCGCGCGGTCGCATAGCCTCCGAATTGCACCAAGGTCGTGAGAGATCAATACCATCGTCCGTCCGATCTCTCGCAGCTGGCCAATGAGATCCAGACACTTCGCCTGGAAAACGATGTCTCCTACTGCCAGCACCTCGTCCAAGAGCAGAATGTCAGGATCGAGATGGGCGGCGATCGAGAAACCCAGCCTTACATACATTCCCGACGAGTAGCGCTTTACGGGAACATCAATGTATTCGGGTACGCCGGCGAACTCGACAATGCTGTCTACCCTTCGAGCAATCTCCGCGCGGGTCATTCCCAGCATGGATCCGTTAAGAAAGATGTTCTCTCGCCCGGTGAGTTCCGGGTGGAACCCGGAGCCAACTTCGACCAGGGCTGAAAGACGGCCTCTGATGCTGATTTCACCGGAAGTGGGAGCGGTGATTCTGGACAAGAGCTTCAGCAGGGTACTCTTGCCGGCCCCATTGTTTCCGATGATGCCGACGGATTCCCCTTCCTGTACCTCGAAGCTCACATCACGCAAGGCCCACGTTTCCTTCTTACCTGAGAAAGAAAGGTCGGGCCAGCCAAGGGAGCGGTCGCGGCTACCGCTCGGGATGAAATATCGCTTGGAAACATGGTCCAGTCTGATATCAAACATTGCGAGCCATCCTGATCAAATCACGTCGGACATCGTTGATTCTGTCGCTTTGAAATAGGCGTAGGCCAAAGCAAGACAGAGCAGCGTGATGGCGCCGGAGGTGAGGAGCATGGAAACATCCGGGGCCGATCCGCGCACGACAACGCGGCGGAAGTTTTCGATCAGGCCGGCGACAGGATTCAGCAAATACAGGCGCTGAAATCGATGTGGAATTGAATCGACGGAATAGGCGACTGGCGTGGCGAACACTCCGATCTGCAAGACGACGGGCAACGCAGCTGCGATGTCGCGGAAGCGAACCTGAAGGGCGGATAGGAACAGAGCAATGGCCGATGTGAAGGCGATGAGGATCACGACCACGGGCAGAGCGTAAAGTATTTTCCAGCTGAGCGAAACGCGATAGTACATCATCAGCCCACTCAGGATGGAGCAAGCAATTGCAAAGTCCACGAGCGCGGCAAACACGTAAGAGAGCGGAATGATTTCCCTGGGGAAATACAACTTCGTGATCAGGGTTGAGTGGTTGACCATGCCGTTGATGGCATTGCTCACTGCACCAGAGAAGAATATCCAGGGCAGTAACGCAGAAAACACAAACAATGGATACGGCACCCCCTCGCTTCTGACCCTTGCGACTCGAGAGAAGACGAGGGTGTAGACCATCATCATGGCGAACGGCTGCAGTGCGGCCCAGATCCAGCCGAGGATCGACTGCTTGTAGCGAACGGTAAGCCGAAAGAGCGTAAACGTATACAGTAAATCCCGATAGGACACCAGGATCTTCATCCCAGAGACAATTGTTCCCAGGGAAAATGAGGGAGGGCGAATGACTGTTAGGATTCGCGGACTGGCGACTCTTGAACCAAGGAGCGGGTGCTTGCGTTCGAGCAGACCGGTCAACGATTCGTGACCCTCCGAAGCGCTTGCATCGCTATCGGCTGAACTTGCCAACTCCATGGTGGTTCTACCTCGATTCACATTTCATATCCAAGATCTGCAGTCTCGCTATATTAGCTTTGGGCAGAACAAACCACCGTCTCGTGGTTTTTGACCCCGGCACCACCACCGCGCACGCTTGAGGACTTGCCGTTACCAGTGCGGTGCAAAGCGTCCTTTAGTTGTTCGGCTATCACTTGCACGGCTGGTTCGCGCAGCATCTCCTCGTGCACAGCGTTCACCATGCAAATCTTTACTCCTGACAACGATCTGGCGCCCCAACCCATTTCGCGATCCTTGATTTTGAAATATGGCTGCCTGGGTTTCCTGAAGAGGATCACCGGAGCACGAAATTGTTCGAGATGAAACTCTTTTCCCGGCCAGAGCGCTTTGTTCCATGGGTTGAGTGGCTCCGTCTCATGCAGAAGGACTCGACGCAGACGCCTCTTAACTACCTGCTTATAATGCGAGACTTGGGTAGAAAGGGGCAGCTTTGAAACGCGTCGACGACCTACGCGGAAGGATTCGAGACGCGCTAGCCACTGAATCCAACTATACTGCAAGACAAACGTATCAATGATGGCGAAGAATCCGACCTCGTGCCCCTGAGCCTCGAGTTCAAGCACCATTTGTTCTGCGATATTCACTCCGGTGCACATTCCTACGATGAAATACGGCCCTTTCGGTTGAATCACCCGCATTGCGGCGATATATTCACGTGCTATTGTTCGCAACTCCGCAATGGTGAACGGGGCAAGCGAACAGGTGGGAGCATGAGCCTGGAGCTTGTAGAAAGGTTGCTTAGCTCCAATGTGACGCGCCAGAAGGGCATAACCGAGAGCATCCCAGCCCGCCTCTACGACCGCAAATAGTGGAAATCCCTGAGTGCCTGCGTTGAGCTCCATCACCAGGGGATCAGGACCCAACAGAGCGCCACTATCTATCATTTTTGTAAAGGACGCAATTGTCGAACCACGAAACAGCGCTGAGACAGGAATCGTGTGGCCAACCACCTTCTCGACCTCCGAAACCAGGTGAGCAGCCAGCAACGAATGACCGCCCAGATCGAAAAAGTTGTCGTGGATTCCGATCCCCTTAGTGCCCAGCACCGTTTCCCAGATCCGCACTAGTATCGGTTCCAAAGCATCATGCGGTTCGATCCTTATCTCCAGAGAGACAACCTGTTACTTCTCGCTGGGGGGCAGCAGGGTGATTTGCTTCTCGATGACTCGGAATATGGCTGTTCCGCGTTGTCACATATCCTTTTCTCTCAAGCAGCGAAATGAGTTTGGAGATCCGCAGCTCAGGCTGCGCTGCAACCGCTTCGAGCAGGGTCAAATAGTGTTCCAGCATTCTCGTCATTCGTGCACTGCCGAAGAGCGCAGTAGCGTACTCGGCTCGCACCCACCAGCGTTTGTCCGTGTCCTCGATGAACTCCACAGACAGATCGAAAAGGGACGTACGGCTATTGAATATGTACGGACTGACGGCAAGATCGCCGAATTTCGGAATTTTCCTGGCTCTGACGGCAGAGAACATGACCTGAAAGATCGGACTATAACTTAGCGAACGCGCTGGATTGAGCTCTTCTACGAGCCTCTCAAAGGGCAGGTCGGCATGAGCAAAGGCATCGAGAGCGACTTCACGTTCCCGGAGAAGCAGTTCGCTGAAATCGCGGATCGCCGGAGAGATCGGTTCGCAGTACCAGAGTATTTACAAAAAATCCGACCAGAGGTTCGAGTTCGATGTGGCTGCGGCCCGCAACCGGAACGCCCACCAGAATATCGTTGGACCCGGTGTAAACGTGGAGAAGCGTTTTGAATACGGAGAGCATCACCATGAACAACGTTGCCCGCCGGGTTCGTCCAAATTCCGCAAGATGGTGAACGAGCTGTCCGGGAATGGATAGGACCTGGCTGGCGCCGTCGTAGGTCTGCTCGGCAGGCCGGACGTTATCCGCAGGCAAGGGTAAAAACGCGGGCGCGCCTGCCAATTGTCGCTTCCAGTACTGCAGCTGGGCGGTAAAAAGGTTGTCTGTGATCCACTCCCGTTGCCACTTAGCATAGTCGCGATACTGAATAGGCAGGCCGGTAAGGGATGCGCGTGGCCCGCCGGAGTATTGATCGTAGAGAGCAGACAGCTCGCGAGTGAGGATTCCCAAGGACCATCCGTCGCACACAATGTGGTGCATGACGCAAAGGAGAAGATTTTCCTCCGCGGCCAAACGAATCAGTTTCAGTCGCAGAAGCGGACCGGCCGCAAGATTGAACGAGATGCCCGTCTCTTCGGTTGAGATCCTGTGCGCCTCGGCATGCCTGTCGCTGTCCGGGATCGCAGTCAGATCGATGAGGGGCATTTCGATCGCGGGATTCGCGGTAACCACCTGAACGGGATGACCGGCTTCGGTTGCAAAGCGGGTACGCAGGATCTCGTGCCTCTGGACCAATTCCCGGACACCCATCCGGAGCGCTCGCGGGTTCAGGTTCCCGCGCAGATGCAGCGCAAATGGGACGTTATAAGCCGGATTTCCCGGATTGAGCTGGTCAAGGAACCAAAGGCGTTGTTGCGCCAACGACAAGGGAAACACTCGTTTCGACTGCTTCTGAGAAAGCAGGGTGATCAGGAGTTCCTTGTGCTCGACGACCGAGAGAGGGGATAGATAGATCTGCCAACTTTTAAGGGCTCCGTTTGTGGATTGGGAGACGAAAGAAAGGATTTGAAGAGATGGAAAATCATACTGCAAGAGCGCAAAATACCAGCCTGTGGATTGCAGAAAACTATTGAACGCGTGCAGATCGGCCGCGTGAAACACGCCGCATGGATTCGTTATTTTGGGATCAAAAAATGCGGCAGCAATCCTGAATCGCGGTATCATAAACGGCACGTGCCCAGAGCCCCCCTGGGACGTTGATTGTCTTAAATGCGGAAGCCAAGGTCGACGGCCTAGGGATTCCGCCTCCCGGTGAAAAGCTACATGAGCGAGAAAGTTTTCCCGACGTCTTTTGGACAACAACGCCTTTGGTTTTTGGATCAAGTCACACCAGGAACAGCTGCGTATAATCTAGCGCGGGCCCTGCGTCTCAGCGGCTCGTTGAACCAGGCAGCATTAGCCAAGGCATTGCAGTCAATCGTTTCGCGTCACGAGTCATTGCAGACTGTCTTCGTCGCCGAAGGTGACCAGGTCAGGCAGGTGGTGTCGTCCGCCCCGACCCAGGTTTGAGTTATCGCTGTCGGATCTGAGTGAACTTCCTGCTCCACAACGTGAGCAGGCCGCCCTTCGTGTTGCGGGCGAAGAAGCAAGCAAACCTTTCGATCTCAGCAGAGGCCCTCTTCTGCGCGCAAAGCTGTTTCGGCTCGGACTTGAGGAGCACATTCTCCTGTTCGTCATCCATCACATCATTGCGGATGGATGGTCCATGAACCTGCTGTTCCACGAGATGGGAGAACTTTACGCCGGTTTTGCCACCGGCAGACCAACCGCCCCTGCCTAAGTTGAACCTTCAATACGCCGATTATGCCCGCTGGCAGCGCAACTTTATGACCAGCGATTTCCTTGCGGGTGAGCTCGATTATTGGAAGAACAAGCTGCGGGGAGCGGAGACTGTCTTACAACTTCCAACGGATTACACGCGTCCGGCCGCGCACAGTGGTCGTGGAAAGAGCCTCCATTTCGATCTGAGTCAGGAGACGAACAAGAGCCTCAAGACGCTAGCCCAGAGCGAAAACGCGACCGCGTTCATGGCCCTGCTTGCTGTATTTCAGGTCTTGCTGGGAAGGTATACGTTGCAGGAGAACTTCCTGGTCGGCACTCCGACAGCAGGAAGGAATGACGTTGAACTTGAAAATCTGATCGGGTTCTTCGTCAACACACTGATATTGCGGGCCGACCTGAACCCAGACGGTAGTTTCCGGCAGATTCTTCGGCAAACACGTGCAAATACACTGGAAGCTCTCGCGCACCAGGACATGCCCTTCGAGAAGTTGGTCGAGGCTATGCAACCGGATCGCAGCCTGAACCGGAACCCGCTGTTCCAGGTGATGTTTATTCTCCAAAATGCTCCAAAACAGAAGGCGGAGCTTCCCGGCCTCGTGATGGAAGAAATCGAGTTCGAAAGCGGTGTCGCAAAATTTGACTTGACTCTCGAGGTCATCGACTTGGGCAATTTGCACTGCACGTTCGAGTACGATGCAGATCTTTACCAAGAGAGCACGATTCGGCGGATGGCCGGTCACTTCGCAAAGCTTGTGGAGACAGTGGTTGCCACACCAGACGAGAAGCTCTCGAGGTTTTCGTTACTGACCGCGGCAGAAGTGCAGCAACTTGTGGAGTGGAATAACACGAGTAGCGACTATCCAAGGGAGTTGTGCATTCACACCGCTTTCGAAGAACAGGCGGCACGGACGCCGGATAAGACGGCGATCATCGATGAAAAGAATTGTTTAAGCTACCGTGAGTTAAACGAACTTGCTAACCGCCTGGCCCGGCGCCTCATCGGGAAGGCAGTGCGACCTGGGGGCCTGGTAGGCATTTCCTTGAGCCGATCCACGGAGATGGTGATTGCCCTGTTGGGGATTCTGAAAGCTGGAGCGGCCTATGTCCCACTGGACCCTGGCTACCCGGAACAGCGGCTGGAATTCATGGTCGAGGATTCGCAAGTCAACTTAGTCGTAACCACGCCTGAATTTGGCGACCTGTGGAAAAATCATAGGACCGATGCAGTTACGTTCGATACCGAAAGTCTTTCGGTAACGACGGAGGATGCTTGCAACCTATCGCTGCCACGCTCGGCCGACAATCGCATGTATGTCATCTACACATCCGGATCGACCGGTAGCCCCAAGGGGGTCGAAGGCACCCACCGGGCCAGCATGAATCGGTTTTCGTGGATGTGGGATGCGTATCCCTTCCTGGAAGGCGAGACCTGCTGCCAAAAGACGTCCCTGGGATTTGTTGATTCGGTGTGGGAAATTTTCGGCCCGCTCCTGCGCGGGGTCCCGTCTGCAATCCTTCCCGGCGAGGCAATCATCAATCCTGAGCATCTGGTTCAGCTGCTCTCAAAATACGGAGTTACCCGAATCGTTTTAGTGCCCTCGTTGTTACGGGTCATCCTGGAAAGGGGTGAAGAGCTCCAGAACAAGCTGCCGAAACTTTGGCTCTGGACGTGCAGTGGTGAGGTTCTTCCGCTTGACTTAGTGAAGCGCTTTTCAGAGCAGCTACCGAGAGCAACTTTGCTCAACATCTATGGTTCTGCAGAAGTTGCGGCAGATGTGACCTGGCACGAGATCACAAGCAGCGACCAGAGCGGCCAAGTGCCTATTGGAAGACCTATCAGCAACGTTAGAATCTTCCTATTCGATCGCCACTTGAATCAAGTACCGGTGGGCGTACTCGGTGAGATCTATGTGGGAGGAGATTGTCTTGCTCAAGGGTACCTGAGGAGACCCGAGCTTACGTCCGAACGCTTCATTCTGCATCCACGCGAACCCGGCGGTTCCGTTCGCCTTTTCAGGACGGGCGACCTTGGACGCTACTTTCCGAATGGCGAGATCGAGTACCTTGGCCGAATGCGACAACCAAGTCAAGATTCGCGGAGTTCGGGTGGAACTAGGGGAGATCGAAGCAGTGCTGGCATCACAACCGAAAATACTTAATGCCGTGGTCATTCTCGCCGATCGGTCTGGGCAACAAAGACTCACTGCATACTTTGAGGTTCGTCCCTGGACTGCATCCAGACGTCGACGAGCTGCGTCGTTTCATGAAGTCCAGGCTGCCGGACCCCATGGTTCCATCGGAGTACCTTGTCGTCAATGCGTTTCCGCTGCTCCCAAGCGGCAAGGTTGATCGAAAGACCTTGGCATTGCAGACCTCGGCACACCCGATTGGTGACCGTGGGTACGTTGCCCCTCAGACGGCAACCCAGGAACGCCTTGCAGCGATCTGGCGTAACCTGCTGAAAGTCGGGACGGCCGGTATTACAGATAATTTCTTCGAGTTGGGCGGTCACTCACTGATGGTTATGCAGGTCGTAGCAAGGATCAGAAAGGAATTTGAAGTTGAGGTTCCTGTCCGGAGCCTGTTCGACGATCCTACGATCCAGGGGTTGGCGATAGAAGTGGAAGAGGCCAAGGCCAAGGGCATCAAACCCAGCGCTCCCATTTCCTCTTTCCTGCAGGCGCAAAACACCGCATGACCGGTCGAGTTTGTCGGTCGAAAACCTGTCGCGAGAAGAGCTTGAGGAAATGCTGCGGCAGGTTCTCAGAGAGAAGTCGGCCGGTTCATCGATCTAGCTCGATCCGTTCGGCGGCTACAGCCCCAACATCAGCCGAACTGGATTCTCCTTCTCACCGATTCCAAAGGATAGCTTCGTGTCCACGTGGTCGGGATCGAAGTATGTTCCAAACAGCCGATCCCATACGGTCAACATGTTGGCGAGATTCTTCTCGTAGTGTTGTGGGTTATCGCTGTGATGAATATGGTGGTACCGCGGCGTGACGAAAACCCACTCCAGCCATTTTGATCGCCAGGTAACGTTCATATGCATCCAATCGTTCTGAATCGCACTTTGCATAGCGATCGCCAGACCCATCCACCAAGGTGCAATGTCTACAAAGGGATACGCGAGAATATAAGGAACATTGACCATGAACTGCTGAGGTATCGTCGCCCGCACACCACCGAGCCAATACATGTAGGTAGGCGAGTGGTGCCACTTGTGCATCTGCCAGAAATGTTGAGTATGGTGGAGACGGTGTACCCAATAGTGACCAAAGTCAGCCAGAATGAAGTACAAAGCCACTCTAAGAGCGAGCGGCAAATGAGAAACACACGCTGGAAAGGGGTGATACCCCGGCACAATGTGGCTAAGATAGCCGGCCGCTGGAATAACGACGAATATATATAGCCCGCAGGCGACAAGGTCATTCAATATGACGGATCGATAGTAAATGCGGCGGGCAGGCCGAATGGTTTCAACCGTGGTAAAGAAAATCGCCCTACTAAGAAACAGCAGCGCAAAAAAGACAGCAGGGGAGAACAGGAAACGGAAGAGATTTTTGCCCAGTATGTTCTCAAGCCAACCCATAGACGAAGCTCCTCCCCGAGGCCACGGGCACTAAGGCCAGCACTCCTATTACCTGCTTAACCGCATCGCTTCATATGCTGGTCGACAAGAGTGGTCCGAGTGGCTCCCGATCTTTAATATCCCTACAATCTGTTCTTCCGTGTATCGACTCTTCTTCATCGTGCTTCTCCCAAGGCCAAGGGCTGGCCTTCATTGTCGGAGAACTCTCACGGTCTTTGGGACTAATCGGAAGGAAGAAGAAAGCAGCTCAGAGTACGAAGAAGAACCACAACCGGCTGAGCGCATGCTTCGCGCTGGACAACCTGCGCTGCAAACGTCTGGCCCTGCTGGGGGCGTAGTGTCTGCGAAAATCCGCGTGACCGAGCGGCTTCGCGTGAAACGCTAGGAAACATCAACGCGGCCCGTCAAACTGAATGGTTGCTCAGAGTTTGCTAAGGGAAATGGCTCCGTTGTCCTTCACATCACAAGGCGGAAGCGACGAAGACAAGCAGCAGCTAGTTCACAGAAGTCACTTTTAGGTTCGTCGGAGGAGCAGGGGCTGGCTGCGAACTGCCGGGTTTGAATAGCCACGCTGCCATTCCTGACCAATTCCCTTGCCCACTACAACCTGTATTCTGCATGACCCACGTGACTGGTATTGGTGACGTTCCCGTCGTTATAAAATGAGCATGGCCTTCACCTTCGTCAAAGAAATCGGCATCGACTTGACCCGTGAACCAAACACTGTCCATGGTGACGCCACTCGGGTTACTAACGTACTGCGGCGGACCACAGCCGTTTTACTGCGATAGAATAGCCAGTTCACCCGCAGCAGTAGGCGTGATGGTTGGACCTGCAAGCGTAGCTCCAGCAGAATAAAGAGTTTGAAGCACACCGTTTGCCACCACTGTGTCAAGCGGGGAACTCGTGGCTACTCCGCGAACATCCCGCACGACGTACTCAGTCCAACCGTCACCCGCGTTCGTCAAATTCATTGTGAGCGTCGGGCTCGTCGTGGCGTTCGCAGCATACCAGGTAATTCCTGCGGGCTGCGGCGGTACTGCGTCACTCTCGGTATAGGTATTCGGTATGGAATCGCTCACCGTGATCGTATTCGCAGTATCCGTAATCGTCACGGCGAGAAAATTCCCGTCTGACGGGAATTCTATGGTCCCGATATTACCTAGCACAACTGTGTACTCATGGTCGATATGAATTCCCGACGCGGGGGGCGCGGTCCCTGCCCCACTGCTCGTCTTGAAGGCCACAGCAATGGTGGAAAATGTTAAGCTACCCGATACCGTGTAGCTTGGTGTGATTGCACCCGCAGTCGATTGCTGAAAGTCCTGAAAGAACTGTCCCGTAAAAGTGTCAGCTATGATTGGAGACCATCCACTACCGGCAGTGATGGACGGCACTAATTGGGTTGTGATATTGAGGGGGTTGCCGGGGGAATAATTATTGCCATATTGGAAGATCAGATCGTTAGATGCGGTAGTAGTCATCGAACCGGATGCGATGGTTGGTGACGTTACATCAGAGGCGGAGCTAACCACATCGACAGGGGAACTTGTGGCGATGCCGTAAGCCTCTTTGCAGGCGGCTTGGAACGAGGTCAATGGGGCATCGAAGGTGAACGTTATCTTCTGCGTGCCTGCCGTGACACCGGAGGCGTATACAATGGCGTTGGTAGTTGTCGTCCCATTATTCAACGAGTCTGCGACGTGCCAAGTATTTCCTGCATTGTCGGCTATAGAAAGAGTTCGCGATGCTGAATAGCCGTAGGTAATCCCGCAGACAATCAGATTTCCCGAAAGTGCCGCTTGGGGAAGAGAAAGCACAAAGCCGTTCCCAGCACCTATATTGCTGTCCGTTGAGGTTCCGACAGCGTCAACCAGCAATGGATCAGAAGCCCTGAGCGTTGTCGTACCGAAGAACACGAAAATCAGCAATGCATATAGGTATAGGTATCGTGCCGTGAATAAAAACGACAGCTTTTTCATAAGGTGATTACGGATCGCAAATTTCCCCATGATCTTAAGCGTAGCGTACATCAACACAACCCTCGTGGGTCATTCAGCGCTTCACAGATAAAACGAAAGTAACGTAGATCCCCCGCCGAGGGCGGACTTCGCTCAGGATGAGGTCCTAAACATCAAACATCCGCCCGAGCAGACCGTCCCGGGGGCTTGGCATAGACGTTCAGATCGCCGTTGAGCCTGAGCAAGCGACTATAGTCCGAACAAGAAAAGTGCCCGACCTGCCGACATCTAGTATAACCTGGTGCCCGTCCACGGTAAATGAGATCGGCGCTGCAAATGTGTCCCCTCCCAGGGAGACCCGCCACAATTCGCGTCCGGTTGCTGAATCGATTGCAAAAGCAAACCCTCCCCCTTCCCCGAATACGAGGCCCCCCTTTGTCGCCAAAAGGCCACTATAGTCAAAAGAGAGGGATTTCACACCACTTGGAAGGGAATGTTCCCATCGCTCCCATCTTTTCGCACCGGTTGCAGCGTCCAACGCTCGAACGACACGTTCTTGCGGCACTACGTAATTGGCGCCGGAGCTACCCGGGTAGAATCCGAGATCGCCACGCTCAGGGTTCGGCGACTTCGTGAATACCGAAGCGCCTTCAGTAGCCGGGACGAAAATCGTGCTCGGTTTTTGGGTCAAATGCCGCATTTTGCCAGTTAGTGCCACCCCCGACGCCAGGCCTGGTTACGCGGCCCGAGGGTGAACTCTCGGCGTCTGCGGAGAGGATCGGACGCCCCGCAGAGTCGAGACCTTTTGCCCAGTTCTGTTCGACGAAAGGCACGCCTACCAGGAATTCACCCGTTGCTCGGTCGAGTACATAATAGAATCCATTTCTGTTTGCGACGCAGAGCACTCGACGTAAGACGCCTTTGATGGGGAGATCCGCAAGGATGGGGGTCTGGACTGCATCCCAGTCGTGTTCATCGTGAGGAGTGAACTGGAAATACCATGCCAGCTTCCCGGAGCTGGCGTGCAGGGCAATGACGCTGTCGGTGAACAGGTTGTCGCCTGGACGAACGTCCCCCTGGAGACCCGGGGCCGGATTACCTACCCCCCAGTAAATCAAGTCCAGGGATGGGTCGTAACTTCCCGTGTTCCAAGTTGGCCCGCCACCGGTTCGCCATGCATCGTTGTTCCATGTGTCGTGTCCGAATTCGCCCGGTTCTGGTATCGTGTTGAACTTCCATTGTTGGCGGCCAGTTTTTGCGTCGTAGGCCGCCAGGAAACCACGAATCCCATACTCGCCGCCGGCAACGCCAACGACGACCGAATCGTTTACGATGAGCGGTGCTCCGCTCATCGTGAAGCCGTCAGCCGGGTTGCACACCGCAGTTTGCCACATCACGCTCCCGGTAGTTGCATTGATGGCGACCAGATAACAGTCGAGACTAGCCAGGAATAACACGTTTCCCAAAACAGCGAGTCCTCTGTTCGTTCGAGCGCAGCATGCCGGTAGCTTGTCGGGCAGACTTCGACTATACCGCCATCTTACGGCACCGGTTCCAGCGTCTAGCGCAACGACATTGGCCGGCGGCTCCGTCGTGAAGATGGTTCCGCCCACGACGATCGGTGTTGATTCAATTCTTGCTGACTCGGTTGTGTCGAATTGATGAATCCAACGAACTCGCAGTCGCGCAACGTTTTCGGGGGTGATCTCGGTCAATGACGTGTAACGATGTCCATCGAGAGAGCCTGAGTAGGTCAACCATTGATCCGGCCTGCTTCCAGCGTTGCGGATTTGTCCACTACTCACCTGAAGGTCCGCGGGGGGCAATTGCTCCGTGTTTAGCTTAGAACCACCCAGTTGCAAAGTTCTCAGATAGCCAATGAGCTGCCACCGTTCCAGCGGGGACATGGGGATGCGAGGCATGCCTGTCCCAGGAATACCGTCTCTCACAATTTTGTAAATGGTGAGATCACTATCGCCATGGCGGAATGGAGAACGATTCAGGGGGGGAGCATACCCACCGACTACCATCCTTACCATGACAGACCAAGCAGTGTGCCTGAAAGGTCTCTGCGCCGCGTTGATGATCAGTACTGGTCAAGAATGGATTCAGGACCGTACCTTCCAGGCTATATCCATAATTCACAAAGCCTTCGAGGCCGAAACCACCTTGAGCGTGGGTCATGAACCAAAGCTCCCGCCAGGACAAACCGGAGACGCGGCCTGCCGCCTTGTCCCCAAATAGTTTCCCGCGCCATGCGATCCTAGCCCAGGTCCAGCCTTCCGGAACTGATTCCCACGTGAAGGCTCCTGCTATCGTGAGGCCAATTATGAGAAGAGCGATAACGACGGCTACGCCTACTCGGCGGTTACGGCGCTTGCCTCGCTGGCGCGTCTCTACTTCGACTAGCTGCTGTTTTAACAGTGGATCCTCCGCTTTTACGCTCAGTGGAAATACTCGGATGTCCGCAAGAACCCATTCCGGCGTGATAACAACTGTCCCAGAGATGGCCTACTAGAATTGCCAGAATAGGAATGAGTTTCGGCCGCAGCTCCTGATAACACGATCATCGACACCGCGACTCCCCGCTAGGTACGCACAGCCAAACCATGCGCCAACCAGCGGTCTGTAACGCTGCGGAAAAAGGCTGTCGCAACGCAGCCAAGGACGCACTTTATCCTGGAGAATTGTTCCAGGCAAAAATTTCTGTCGTCCCCGCCTCCAGTGGATCTTCCAGGCGCGCGGCGATACGGTTGGCAATCAGCGCCGGCGAGGCGGCGTCCAAGCGACCCAGGGGCGTGTTCGTCATGGCGGTGAGCAGCTTTCGGGGCCGCACGATGAGAGTGCGGACGCGCCGATACTGCAGCGTGGCGACCCGGCCCAGCATTTCCACGGCTTGCTTCGCCGCAACATAGTGTGGGAACTCCTTCACAGGATGTTCCACATATACCGAGGAGATAATCACGGCACAGCCGTCGCTGCGGTTCAATAGCTCCAGGAACTCGGAGAGCGGCGCGAGGGTGAGAGACACGGCCTGACTAATGTACGCTGCAATACGTTCGGCGGCGTTCGCTTCCAGGCGCAGCGGCAGAACAGGAGGACAGGCATTACAGATAAGAAAATCCAGACGGCCATGCTCTCTCAAGACCCGCTCCCGCAACCGCCGCAACGCTTCCGGGTCCGCTGCGTCACCCACTTCCGTCCGCGATAGCTCGCCGGAATTTGCAGAGCGCGCCATCCCATACACGGCCGCACCTCTCAACTCCAGAGCTTGCTTCATCGCTGCGCCCAATCCCCGGCTCGAGCCAAGAAGTACCACGACCCGCCCGGCCAGGCTGCTCGGCCTCACTCCCGTGGAATCGATCTCCTCCACTTCCGGCACGGGGGGTCGCATGAAAGAGCAGAGCTGCCCGGAGGCAACGGTGGAATCGCCATTGAGTAGAGAAACATCCATGGCGACTTGCCCGAAACGCGAATCAACAGACGCGACTGAAGCGCGATATGCCATGGTAGCCGGGCATGGATCCGTTCGGCGGAAGTGCAATACGAGCTTGGAGAAAAGCGCAGACTCTCCGGGCAGCTCCATCCCAACCAAATAGCTGCTCCAGCACAACAACTTCGCCAGGAATCTGATCTACGCATCCCCATCGCAATGCCAGCGTAGCCAGAGCCAAACTATTGCAGGCGTAGAATCCCGAGACCGCCAACCCGGGAACGATGTCTTCCTCTTGCCTGACGGCTGCGTCACATCGTGCAAACGCGGAGGCGGCCGCAGTCTCCTCCAGCATTTCATTTCCGTTGGAGAGCTCTGCGGTCACCGTTAGCGAGACCACGACCGCGCTTCCGTCGAATAGCCGCGCACGCCACTTACCGTCCTTTTGCGAGGTCTCGATGCGATACGCGACACCTAAGAACATCGGCCGGCCGAACTCGGCTTCGAGTGACTTCGCGGACCAACCGGCAGGCAACCGGATGTGGCCCAGACATGCCATAGCCCCCAGGCAGCCGAATACCACCGGCTGTCCATAAGCAGTGCTCCGGGCGTAGTCGTGATTAAGATGGAGGGGGTTTCGGTCACCGGAAGCATCGCTGAAGACAGCAACGTCCTCTTCCGCGAATGAAACGGAGGCTTGGTCAAACGTCGAACCGCTCACGAGCTGGAGAGTAGCCAATTTTGTCAACCAGTTAAGTGGAAATACTCAGATGTCAGACTGCCCTCCGGCGCAGGAACAATACCTCAAGAGGCGCCCCCACTAGAATTGCCAGTATAGAAATTCGCTTTGGCCGCCGAGATTGAGAACCCCGATAGCCACAATGACCGCCACGGCGACGGCCCACGCCAAAGACGGTCTCCACAGGATGCGAGTTCTAACCGTCGCACCCTCGTCTGGACTCGGTTTCCAACCCAGCGCCGGCTCATAGCGGCTCAGAATCTGCAGAGTGTTCGGGCATGCGAGGGCGATGAATGCCCCAGCGCCGATCCACAATGCCATTTGCTTGAGACCGAGGCCTCTCAACCCCAAGCCATGCAGACCGGCCAATCCCTGAAGCAGATCGGCTGCCGTTTTCAGATTCGCCGAACGGAAAATAACCATCGATGCGGTGACACAGGTAAAGGTGATGATGAAGCCAACGGGTTGCATGAATCGTGCATAGCTTGACTTATCACGCCACAGCTTCGGCCCTTCCAGTCGCCACGCATGATTGACTACCAGAAACAAGCCGTGAAGTACGCCCCATACGATGAACGTGTAACCGGCGCCGTGCCAGATTCCCGACACAAACATGGTCAACAAAATGGGGAACATCAGGAACTCAACAAATGCCCGAGGGCCCATGTTCCGCTGGGAGAAGCGTGGGAGGCCTTTGGCCGCACGGCGGCGCGTTAACCAAAGGGTCAGCGGATTGTAAATATAGGCCGTTAGAAAACGGGTCAACGTCATGTGCCAGCGCAGCCAAAAGTCAATGATGCTCGAAGCCCGAAGAGGCGAGTTGAAGTTTGGCGGTAGCTTGATTCCAAACAACCGGGCGATGCCGAGTGCCATGTCGGTGTATCCCGAGAAGTCAAAATAGATCTGCAGCGTGAAGCCGATCGCCGCAATCCAGGCCGGCAACAACGCGATGTGCGTGCCCAATTTAGCCTGCTCATAGATGGGGGTGACAAGAGGGGCGATGTTATCGGCAAGAAACACCTTCTTGAACAGCCCGAACGCGAGCAGCGTCAAACCAACGGACGCATCCTCCTTATTGAAACGGCAGGACACACCGTGGAATTGCGGCATCATTTCACGATAGTGCACAATTGGACCGGCGATGAGCTGGGGAAAGAAGAGCACAAACAAGCAATAGTCCTGCAGCGTGAATGACTCAACCCGACCTGCTTGTACGTCAATTAAGAAGGCGATCTTCTGAAACGTAATGAACGAAATTCCAAGCGGCAGGATGATGTGCGACAGAATCATCTGCGTGCCGAACGCATCGTTGATGGAGCCCACGAGAAAATTCGCGTACTTGAAGTAGCCGAGAAATGCCACGTTGAATGCGATCCCCAGCAGGAGAACAGCCCGGGCAGCACTGCGACTTTCCTGCTTGCACAGCCGCTGCAGCATGCGCGCCAGCACGAAGTTAATCAGCACCGACGGCGCGATAATCAATACATTGAGCGGCCTCCACAAGGCATAGAAGACTAAGGATGCGGCGATCACCCAACGCAGCGCCCAGGGACGAGAAAACCTGCCGATGGCAAAAAACACCGCCACCACCACCGGCAGGAAGACAAAGATGAACTGATAAGAGTTGAAAACCATGGCTACGTCACTCCCTTGTCTTGCTGCTAGCCGCGCGAGCAGAATCGCGCTCGTCCTGCGCACAATTGCGCCAACGTTTGGAAACGACTCAACCTCAGCCACGCCAAACTTCACGCCAAATTCACCCTCGACGGCGACAATGAAGTTGATGTAGGCAAAAGAATCCCAATCGGCCACATCATCACGCTTGGTTTCCATGGTTAGGACGATGGAATCGTCCGACAAAAGATCGCGGAGGATTTGCGTCATCCCGTTCAGAATGGCTTGATCGGTCATGCTACTCCGGCCTCCTGGCAATATGGGTAGGGTGGGGCACATAGTCGGACAATTGCAGGCACCAATGCGTTACGCCGTCATGGGGCGCGGCGCCTGAGACGAGCGTGAAGCCGAGCTCGGAGTACAATCCGCTGACGACCGCGTTTTTCGAGGTCGGTATGTAGCAGGCGCGAAACGCCCGCACACCCATCCGGCGGGCGGTCTCTACCGCGATATTCATCGCTTCGCTGCTCGAGTTGCCGGCCGAACACCCGGCAGCTCATGACCCAGGAATCGATCTCGACCAAATCGGGCGCCAGCGGGTCTGGACGCAGAATCATTGCGCTGACAAGACCGTTGTCACCGAACCGGTCGACGAGGCGGAATTGCAGCGTGAGATATCGATCGGTGGCGACGAATCCCGCCACATCTTCAAGGGAATACCGCCGGGTGGTCGGATTAAACTGATTTGTTTTTCCGATCAACTGTGCAACCCGCGCCAGATCGACGGTTTGGAAGGGTCCGAAGGTGACCGACATATCGAGCCCGCGCAGAAAATCATCCATGTTCTGCGACGACTCGCGAAGCGCCTCTCGCGAAGCGTTGGCCGAGTATTGTTCCCCGCGCCGAGAGTCGTCGGCGGTGAAGGCGACAGACTCGAAGTAGCCGGCGTCCGCCAGGCAGCGGGCGTATTGGCCTGCGTCGGCGGGCAGTTCGGGAACGGCCACCATGGGGAGGCTCTGCCGGATACGCGCTCGCTCCGCGGGATTATCGTCGACAAAGACCAAGCTATCGATTCCGATGTTCAACTGCTCGGCAATTCTTTTCAGGTTGACCGCTTTGTCTTCCCAGTTGGCAACGAAGGCCGCGATATCGGTCAGCTTTAGAAGCATCTCCGGATGGTCGCGGAAAACCGTCTCCGCGACTGCCGGGTCATTCTTCGAGCAGACGGCCAGGATCACGCCACGCTCTCTCAATTGCCTGGCATAACGCTGCAGCGCAAGGTGCGCTTCACCGGTTCCGGTCCCCTCTCCCAGGATGATCCCTTCCGGACCGTCGTCACCGATCACGCCGCCCCAAAGCGTGTTGTCGAGATCGAGGACGAGACATTTCTTAGATAATCCGCGCTGGGCGGCGATGACCCTGGCGAGCAAGTCTCCGTACACGGGCGCGGCCTGCGGGGCGATTTCCAGCTTCCCTTGTAACCAGCGCGTTACGTCGAACCACGTATTCAATCCATCGCGTTCACTGGCTCGCGCGATATCCAATAGCAGAACGCCATCTTCGGCGGCTGCTTGTACCAACCGTTCGTTCAGACGGTCGATCAGCTGCGCCGGCGCTCCCGGAACAAGACGATCATAGCTGCCGAATAGTGGATCGGCGATATTCAGGAAAGTCTGCTGGATCACGGTGGCCTGGTATGTCTCTCGCGCTTTTCGCCAGAGCATACGCAACTCATGGATGGAGCGGGCGATCGCCTCATCGGCCTCCGCGACCGTCGCCGTCAGCGGCACGGAGGCAATCGCCTCGCGCGCGGTGAGCGACAGCAAGACGATCTGGGGCCTCAACTGATGAAGTGGCGACTCCGCGTCGAGCAACTGTTGCCGGTATTGCCCGTATGGCCCGATATGGACATCGATGAGCAGCCGCCGACGCAAACCAGAGACCCGGATCGCCGGCAGCAAATGATCGACCGTCGCGGATGCGAGAATCGCCAACCGGACAGAGAGGAATCCCCGAGGTGGTTCCACACACGCTGAACCAAGGGCACGATCAATCTGGATCATTTCGAGAAAGCTGAGTCGATGCTGAGCAAGTGCGACAAGCTTCTCCACGCGATCCGGCGATGGTTCCAACGCCAGGCGAAGACAGCCTCGGAAGTCCTGAGCGGCAGGGAGCCAATCCATCATAACGTTAGTGGTTCACCACGTTTGAGCCATTAAATCGCGACATGCGATGCTCCGTCTTCGTGACACGTCTGGATCTCTGGATCGGCCTCCCCGCAGCGGAAGCGGCGGTAGTTCGTGAAGGCTCTCTCCCCTCACCCTGAATCCTCGCAACTGGCAGGATGGATCGTTCCTATTTTCAACTTAAAGGTCCCGCCTATCGCCACCTGCAATTCCGCCTATTGGCTAAGACACTTTCGAATTTGCGGACCGGCCTCCTCAAAAAATGCGGTGGACCAACGTTGCGCGCTTTCCGAGGCGAGGTGATAGCCGTCAAATGTCATCAACCCGGTTAGCCTCGGCGCCACCAGGGTTTGGTCCAGCCCCGAGGCGATCGCCCTGGCCGTCCCGATTTCGGTTTTCACCTTCGGGACGATCGTTAATATCGTGCAACTTCGATCGGCTGTAAGGCCTGGCAGAAACTCGTTACCCAACGCTGTATAGGATGCGAGCATATTCTGGTCGATATCGTCATCGTAAGATACCGGTGCGCTCTTTAACTGGCCACCAGTCGCGATCCATGCTCCTGTAGCTCTCGACCTAAAGATGGCTATGTCGTGTCCACAAATAGCCTTAAAAGTCCCGCAAATTTTTTTATGGATACTTTGCCAATCGCGCTTCTTCCCATAGCGCGCTTCTGCCGACGGGTCCGACATGACGCTTTTTCCAGGTTGCGTCTCGGATCTATCAAAAAACGTGTCGATATTGATTACATAAACCTTCGCCCTCGGGTGGAGCTTGCGCACGAGTGGCCCTTCAAACGTATAGTTTTCGTAGTGCGTAAACCCCAGCAAATAATAGTTCGTAGATAGCGACGAAAACCAATCCTCCGTCGCTTTGCTGGAGAACCCGAATCCTATTCTGCTATTCCCGATAAAGAGCACCTGAGCATTTGCGGCGGCAGCTCCCGCCGTCGGCTCCAGGTCAAACCAGAAAGCACCGTGGTCGTAGTCGCCGTAACTCGTTGCGTTGCAATAGCCGAGGTATCGCGACGAACTATATCCAGAAGCCTGGCAACCAAATATGCCGTTCGTCCGCAGACCATACACGCCGGCCCCAACAGCGGTTCCGAGAACGATTAATGAGTACAGACCCGCTCTGACCACAGACACGAACGCTCTATAACGTCGCCGCGGTACCTCATTCAACTGAATTGTGGAAACTTCGATGGTTGCCATAATTATCGCCTTCACTCCAACTTTAACGATGGTCTCTTGTCCTCTTGTCCCAATGCATAGTTCTGCTGATGGGTGGCCAGCTCGTCGAGTAGCCGCCAGAAAGTGGTCGAGCTGCTGTGGCAACGGCATGTCAGTGAGGCCATCACTATAGTTGGCCAGGAACTCCTCCTCCCTTCCAAATA
>CAWDLQ010000005.1:0-487227 GCA_963803095.1 uncultured Acidobacteriaceae bacterium
GCACCAGCCACACACAGCAGAAGGCCAAATGCGAGAACGACGTAAACTGACTTGCTCATACCGCCTCCGAAGCACTAAAAGAACCTTGCAGCACCCAGGACGACACTCCACCTGACGGCAGCGCTCTGCGCACGCCGTTGACCCTTATGAACGACGAACGATTCCTATAAACTCCTGCCGCCCGCTCCGGAGAGCCCACAAATAATCCAGCTTTTCCCAAATGTGGTTGGCAGGCGAAACGCTAGTCTGTGTCTCCAGACATTGTCAAGCGGAAACTTTAAGGGTTCCCGACTAGACAAACGGTTGTTCTTTTCATCCGTTGCTCCGCGCCTTCGGCTTCAGCATGCTATATCCATTCATGGGCGAAATTGTGATTTGCCAGATGACCACTTCGCCGAACGCTGCGTCCCGGAGGCCGAGACAGCCAGGAGTTCTGATGAGCTTTGGCAGAAGAAGATCATTTGAAGACAGGGCACACCGAAAACGAATACGATGCGGCCAGAAGGTTAAGCTAATTTCCGTTTCCAGCCGGGGAGGCGGAATTGTGGAACTATAAGCACAGGCTCCCCCTCGCTTGATCAAAGTCAGTAACATTTGGAAAGGAATCCCGCACACATGGATAAACAAATAGAGTTGTGTCGCTCGTTCATTCTGCTCGGTACTCTTTGCCTGCCTGCGGCCACCTTTGGCCAGACTAGCCAATACCAAGGCAAGCCGTTCCAGGACAGCGTATATCAGGGCGGCCCGCAACGTCTTCCCGGTCGGGTCCTGTGCGCTTATTACGATTTAGGCGGGGAAGGGATTGCCTACCACGACAGCGATGCCAAAAACAACGGCAGCGGGGGTCTGAACCCAGCGGATGGGACTTACTTGAATCAGTTCCGCATGGGCGAAGGCGTGGATACCTCCTATACCAAATATCACGATCAGATCGACAACAATCCTTACCAGCAGGTGCACCCACCCGAAGGTCTGCTCTATGTCGGCTGGACGGTGCCGGGAGAATGGTTCAACATGACCGTCGACGTCGAACAAACCGGTATCTACACCATCGACCTTTTATACACTTCCAATGCTGGAGGGGAGATAGCCTTTGATTTGAACGGGAACAAACTCACCGGGCCGCTCAATATCCGGTCGACCTACAACGCTGCCGACCCGATCGCCTGGAGGCAGTGGCACCACTGGGATGTCATGAACGATCTCGCGGAGGTCACCCTCCCGAAGGGAATCAATGTATTGACTCTGCATGTGGAAAAGACGGGCAACATGAACTTCGCCTACTTGGACTTCAAGCTAAAGAACTAAACACTCCTTGGACAAATGCGGCGACAGCATACCGATTACAGCACTTCCATTCACTCGCGCCGGCAACGCCGGTCGTGGGTATGTTGTCACCCTATTCCACCTTCCCTGTGCGCGGAACTTTGACAGGATGGCGACGAAACTGTGACAACTCCGGCAGCCGAGCGGAATAGGATTTCGAACTGGCGAGATTCTCCCCAGCCATTGGGCGTGAACAGGAACCCCAATGAAGGCCACCGTGCCGATCAAGAAAGACAAGCCGGACGACTACTCGAAAGGGCATCGCGACTTGCGGCTGCCTAGACGGGGACAGAAGCGCAGCTTTCGCGGGGAGGGAGGCTCAAAACGAAAATCGCGGCTATCTAGCGGCTATCTAAAGGAGAAACTATATGACATTTGCGGTCCAACCATTGAGGCCATTACTGGTGGGTGCCCTCGTAGTATCGCTGTTTCCCACGCTTGCATCAGCGCAACATTATCAGCAGACAAATCTAGTGTCCAATGTGCCCGTGACTCCAGCAGCCTCAGTCACTGATCCCAACCTTCAGAATGCCTGGGGACTGGTCCATGGCCCGGCCACCCCTTGGTGGATTTCAAATAATGCAGGCGGCACTTCCACGCTATACAACACTTCCGGTTTAAATCCGGCTAATCCCACAACACAGACCCCGCCCCCAGTGCTGGCGCCCGTGACGATCGTTGCCCTCAACGCCCCTGGGGGTATGCCGGGAAATGGGGTCAAGATTCCCAACGCCCCAGGCCAGCCGGCTCCCGGATCTCCCACCGCGGTCATGTACAACGGCAGCACCACTGATTTCCTTCTTGCCCCGGGCAAGCCGGCGGTTTTCTTGTTTGCCACCGAAGACGGCACAATCCAGGGCTGGAACCCGGGCGTGAATGCAACCACTGCGATCATCGAGGTGGACAATTCCCAAGTCCCCAACAAAAATTATGGAGCCGTTTACAAGGGAGCGACCATCGCCGAGATTAGCGGTAGCGAATACATTTTGGCGGCCAACTTCCGCACCGGCAGGATTGACGTTTTCGATTCCAACTTTAAACCAGTAAGCATTCCCGAGGAGTCCTTTCACGATGATGGGATCCCGCGCGGCTTTGCGCCCTTCAATGTGCAGGGCGTCGGACCCAACATTTACGTAACCTTTGCCCAACAAGACTCGGCAAAACACGATCCGGTCGGAGGCGCGGGTTTAGGTTTTGTCGTGGTCTTCGATTGCCAGGGCAAAAACATTGCACACCTTGAGCACGGAGACTGGTTCAATGCGCCATGGGGAGTGGTGCTGGCTCCGGCAGACTTCGGCGAATTCAGCCATGCCCTATTGGTTGGCAATTTCCGTGGCGGCACAATTGCGGCATTCAACCCACGGACCGGCCGCTTTATGGGAAACGTCCTCAATGCCGCCGGCTCCACGGTAAATATTGACGGGCTGTGGGCACTCGCGTTCGGCAATGGTGGCGCTTCCGGTCCGGGTAGTACTTTGTTCTTCACCACGGGCCCTGACAACGAGACGAATGGCTTATTTGGAACCTTGACGCCGGTTACCACCGAACTGCAAGAGGACGACGAGCAATAGCTCCAGAGTCCTCGGAGTATCAGCCGACGCGCTCCCTTACTTGAGAAGCGTCGGCTGATACCCTTCGTGTGTTTCTTTAACAGCCTTCAGTGGAGGCCCGGAGCGCCCTCGTGACTTCGCCGGCAGCTTTTCTGCGATCACAAAGATTGGCCGAGCCGCTTCTCGAGCTGCCCGCGATAGGTTCTGCTGACGCGCGAGTGACAGCCGTCCTTCAGGATGAGTTCGAACTCACCATGAGAGATTGGAGTTTAATTCGGTGACAGCATACCTATCTCTCCAGATTTACTAATCGCGTTCGGCCCGACCGAGCAAGCTCAGCTGAATGGACAGGCTTCGGAGGCTTTGGGGCTTCGAGGGAACAGGCTGTGCTGCACTCTAAGCTGCCAACATTCTTTATACAAGCGGTGGATTTGCGAGCTACTCATGAGATCGACCACCACGGCGGAGGTCAACGGCTTTTTGGCCTCAAGGCCTTCCGCATAGGAGTTAACTCCCGCTTTTCCTCATGTTTATTTCCGTCCGCACTGGACGCCATGCTGCACCCGTACTAGCGTGTTCGCAGGACTAGAGGAACTCCATCGAACGTCACAGTGCGGCTGCACAAAGGTAACCGTATGCCCTTTTTAGAATCGCAACTCAAACTGTGTCTCTCTCGGAATCCGGGGACCAAACCTACCCCATCCCGTTCACCTGACTAGCTTAGGAGGGCGGGGAAAAAATAAGATTTGAGCATCTTGATAAAACAAAGGACTTAGCTCGCGTATACGGAGAACCGACCCGGGACAGAACCGACCCAGGACAGACAAAACGCACCCAATTACCAGTCGCCTATTGGTGGCGCTGGCAGTGACATGCCTCTACACAGTTACGCAAGGCATCGGGAAGTCGGCAATCACTTCCTTGTGATGATGAAGAATAGAGCGCTGCCTGGTTACCAAATAACTCGGTGTCCACTCCGGTCCGGCGGCGGACGTGCGTGAGTTCGAGGTCTTTCTGATAGGCCTCGATCGTTTGCTGATAAAGATCTATCAGCGAATCCTGCCCCCGCACTTCGAAGTAGTACTCGGCGAGGTTCGCCTGCTCTGTCAATCGTTCGTTTGCCAGATCGGCGGCGCTTATCTGGGCCGCATTGGCATATTGGCGAACTGTATTGCGAATGCGTCCCCAAACGTCGGGCTCCCAGGAAACGTCAAACGGCAGACTGAACTCGTTACTGTTCGGATTGACCCCCGGGAAAGTCTCAGATGTATTGGCAGAGGAGCGCGCGCTCTTGTATGCGCAGGACCCACGGAGACGGTCGGGTAATAGGCGGCTCGCACTTGTCTGACTCGAAGTCTTTTAATTACAACGGTATGGATAAATCAAGATTTACCTTGACCTATTACGATCAAGGGCTAAAATAGTGGCAGAACGGGGAAGGTGGAAACATGCCGGCCACGACGACCAAGAAGTTCACTCCTGAGATCGATGCCAAGCTCTATGAGGAGTTTGTTGCGGTTGCCGAGCAGAACGGACAAACAAAACGACATGTCCTCGAACAGGCTCTCAGGTTCTATCTGCACAACGTGGTTCCATCTCAGCATCTTGTGCGTCCCGAGGTGATGGATGTGTTTGAGCAGTCAGTTGCTCGCAACCACGACCTGTTGGAGCGTTTAGCCAAATAGATGTCGGATTTCCTTACGGTGGCTGAAGTCTACCGTATGCAGCATATTTTGATCGAGCGGTATGGCGGTCTCCATGGTATCCGCGATAAGGGTGCCATTGAGGCCGCCATTTTTCGTCCTCAAACAGGCTATTACAGCACCCTCGATGAGGAAGCAGCAGCATTCATGGAGTCGCTTGGCAAAAACCACGGCTTCATCGACGGTAATAAGCGCATCGCCTTCACTGCCACTGATGTTTTTCTGCGACGCAACGGTTTCTATCTCGAAGCCGAAGGTATAGACGCATACGCCTTTATAGATGGCTCGATGGAGCGGCATGAATTCCGCTTTGCCCTAATTCTCCTCTGGGTCCGTCAGCACCTCAAACCTATTGGCGTCGAAAGATAGGTTTGAGGCGCTGAACCCAAGCGCGGAGAATCGGGTTTGATCCCCGATGACTACCAAGCAAATACCATTCTCTCTTGACGTAGCCAACGCGATGTCTGCGCGGCGAGGCATCCATTTGCGGGAATGATGGCGAAGCTTCGTCCGGGGACTCAAATTCGCTGACAGACGGGACGGACCCTAAAGGAAACATCTGTTTGAAGTGACACACGCATTTTGGTTGGCGTCAGTCCCGTCTGAATTCCTCGGTGCGGCGGCGGATCGGGACCTTTAGCGGCAACGCCGCGCAAGCGAAACCGCCGTGGGTTAAAGGAGTCGATCTGATACGCCGATGACCACAGGGAGGAAATTATGGGCAAAGAACACTACGTAAAGTTTGTGAGCGGACGTTACTGGGTAACCGTAACCAAGACAGGAGATCATCCCTACAAGGTATTCCAGGACCGCTATGCGACAAAGGTGTGGCTCGTCCAGCGTGGCGTGGATTCGACCGTCGCGGAGAACTGCTTGAGCGAGGCCAACGCCGGTGGGACGGCCCGGGTGTTATTGCTTTCGGTCTAGATAGTCGGCAGGGAAGAGAAACGCCCCACCCGGATGGTTCCCAGCCATTGCCTTTGTTATTTCTGCACCGGTTGCATATCGGGCTTCTGCCAGCTTCCATCAATCACAGCATCGCCCGGCACTACAAAAGTACGTCGCTTTCATCGAAATCTAAGCTGCAAGAAGTGACAGGTCGGGTCGATAAAGGCACGGTTATGCCAGTTCTAAATTCCCGGTAAACGTTAGGACTCTATCGTGACTGCCCCGAGCCGAGCTGGTGGTGGGGCGAGACTATTTTTGGGCAGTTACGATAGAGCCGTTTGAAGTGAGCCGCTGGCGTGGCGGATGCGGTCGTGTCTATGGGATTTTGCCCCGCCGAAAGGGGGCACCATTTTTGCGAGTTCATGCTCGCTATGTCGCGTCTTCTGATAGCGGCGCAGATAGGGTTTGAGCGTGTCCCTCTTCCTTTCTGGGCTCCAAATCTGGAAGTGCGCGCCAATGGATTTAGCACGCTCGTTCATGCCGCGAAGTCCCCAGTGACCTTTGCGGCCAACAGATTGCTGCACATCTTTGGGAATTCCTTTGCCGTTGTCGCGACATCGTAATTTGAAGCCCAGAGACCTATCTGCGAGCGACGGCCTTTTCCGATGGAAGCTGCGAAGTGTCCCATCCGCCGCCCAGCGCCTCAATGAGTTGAACGCTGCTGGTCATTTGTTCGACTTGCAGAGTGATCGCCGTTTGCTGATTGCTAAGCAGAGATGTCTGGGCGGTAAAGACGTTAAGGTAAGTATCAACGCCGGTCTTATAACGAATAAGCGAGAGATCGTAATAACGCTGGGCAGCGGCGATGCTATCTTGCTGCTCTCGTCTTTGCTCGCCTAGCCATCGTACAGAAGCCAGGTAGTCCTCGGTCTGCTGAAATGCTGTGAGAACAGTCTGCCGGTAGGCTGCTGCATCGGCCTCGTACTGCGCCTTGTATTGGGCGATGAGACCTCGGCGTAGCCCTCCATCAAACAGTATCTCCGAGGCGGATGGCCCAGCCGAGAAGAAACGGCTGGGCCAGGTAAATAGATTGCCGATCTTCGAGCTCTCGAGTCCTACGTCACCGCCGATTGTAAAGGTCGGATAGTAGGCTGCAGTTTCAACGCCGATCAAAGCATTGGCTTCAGACATCGTCCGTTCCGCAGCGGCAATGTCTGGACGGCGCTGGAGGATCTGGGAAGGCACTCCAATCGGAATCGGGGGTACGTTGCTAATCAACTGCCGTTTCGGTATAGAAAATGACGACGCGGCCTCCCCTATGAGCAGTGCGATCGCATGCTCATACTGCGCCCGGGCAATCCGGAGATTGGTAGCAGATGCCACGGCGGTGTTGAGGTTCAGCTGTGCCTCTGCAACCGATTGCTCGGTGTCCACGCCAGTCCGGCTGCGGACTTGCGTGAGTTGGAGGTCTTTCCGATAGGCCTCGATCGTCTGCTGATAAAGGTCTATCAGCGAATCCTGCCCCCGCACTTGAAAGTAGTACTCGGCGAGGTTCGCCTGCTCTGTCAATCGTTCGTTTGCCAGATCGGCGGCGCTTACCTGGGCTGCATTGGCATATTGGCGAACTGTGTTGCGAATGCGTCCCCAAACGTCGGGCTCCCAGGAAACGTCAAACGGGAGACTGAACTCATTACTGTTCGGATTGACGCCGGGAAAAGTCTCAGACGTATTGGCAGAGGAGCGCGCCTTGGTATATCCAGGAACCACGGAGACGGTCGGATAATAGGCGGCTCTCGCTTGTCGGACCTGAGCGCGAGCTGCCATGAAATTTTGAAACGATTGCGCGATGTTCTGGTTTGAGATATTGAGCTTTTCTTCCAGGGCATTCAGCTCCGGCTCGCGGTAAATCTCCCACCAGTTCCCCCTCACGGTCGCGTCCTGTGGAGTCGCCGGCATCCACGTGGTGCCGTCGGAGGACTGTTGTTGTTGCGGCACAGCTTCCTTGTAGGCGGGTGGAGCCTGCGTAACCGGAGCAACGTACCGGGGACCTACGACACATCCCTCGAGAAGCATCAGGCACGCGGCCAGCGCGATTGTGCTGCTTAAAGGTGGTCTTACAGTTCCGGATCCGGGTGTTTTGCCGAGCTTCATAAGGTCTTCCTAAATTGCTGGATGGCTCGTCGCTGGAGTGTACGGAAGGGCGCGGCGGCGGCTGAATCGATGACTGAGGCGGTCGAAATAGAGGTAGATAACCGGTGTGGTATAGAGCGTAAGCACCTGGCTGAAGATAAGACCTCCGCAGATGGCGATACCAAGAGGGCGGCGCAACTCTGAGCCGGTCCCTGTTCCCAAGGCAAGCGGCAAAGCGCCAAAGAAAGCAGCCAGCGTGGTCATGAGAATCGGCCGGAAGCGCAACATGGCAGCTTCAAAGATCGACTCTTCGGTGCTCATCCCCTGTTCACGTTCCGCCATGAGCGCGAAGTCGATCATCAGGATCGCGTTCTTCTTCACGATGCCAATGAGCAGGAAAATGCCAATGACAGAAATGACATCGAACTCGCTGTGGAACACCAACAGCGCAAGAACGGCGCCCACGCCTGCGGAGGGGAGGGTGGTCAGGATGGTGATTGGATGGACAAAGCTCTCGTACAAGATTCCCAGGACAATGTAGATCGAAAGCAGAGCGGCGAGGATGAGCATCGGCTCGGTAGAAAGGGATGCCAGGAAGGCCTGGGCGGTTCCTGCGAATTGCTCGCGAAGTGTCGGCGGTGCTCCGATGCGCTGCTGCATCTGGTTGATGAGCACAGTCGCTTGTCCGAGCGAAGTGCCGCGTGCAAGGTTGAACGAAATGGTCACCGAGGGAAAGAAGGACGAGTGATTCACCGCCAGCGACGACGTAGCGGCATGCGCCCTGGTGAAAGCCTGCAGCGGTACGGATGCCTTACCCGAGGCATGAACATAGGTTGAGTTGAGGGTGCTGGGATCGCGATAGAACTGGGGCGCAGCCTCCATCACCACGTAGTACTGGTTCAGTGAGGTGTAAATGGTCGACACCTGCGACTCTCCGAACTCGTCGTACAAGGATTGATCGATAAGCTGGGGGGTCACGCCGAAGCGAGCTGCGGTTCGCCGGTCGTAGTCCAAAAACATCTGCATGCCGCTGTTTTGCTGATCGGTAGTCACGTCCTTGATCTGCGGCATCTTCAGCATCTCTTTGTAGATCAACGGTCCCCAGGTCGTGAGGTCGCCCACAGAATCGGCCGAGATCTGGTACTGGTATTGCGCGTTGCTCTGTCGTCCTCCGACACCAATGTCCTGGGCAGCCTGCAGAAAGGTCGAAGCTCCCGTCAATGCGGCAAGCTTGGGACGAAGTCGATCGACCACCATACCGGCGGTGACGCCGCGGCGCTGCGGAAGCGGCTTGAGGGACATAAAGACGAAAGCGGTGTTGCTGGCCCCACCCCCTCCGGTAAAGCCCTGGACTGCTTGAACGGCCGGATCCTCCTTGATGACCCGTTCCGTGTTGAGCAAGGAAGCTCTCATCGCTGAAAAAGAGGCGTCCTGGGAGCCTTGAAGGCCGCCAAAGATGAGGCCTGTGTCCTGCATGGGAAACAGTCCCTTGGGAACGTAGACGAAAAGAACAACATTGAGGGCGACGGTTCCAAACAGGCTGAGGATGACGAGGCGCGGATGTTTGAGCGCCCAGGTAAGGCTCCGCCGGTAGAATTCATGCAAAGCGGAAAAGCCACGGTCGCTGAGACGATAGAAATAACCGTGCTGTTCCTGATCAGTGGGTCGCAGCAGGTAGACACACATCATGGGTGTCACGGTAAGCGAGATAAACATTGAAATGGCAATCGATAGGCAGAGTGTCACGGCAAACTCGTGGAATAAGCGGCCGATCAAGCCGCCCATAAACAGCAGAGGCACGAATACCGCAACCAATGAAAGGCTCATGGAGAGCACGGTAAAGCTGACTTCCTGGGCTCCCTTCAGGGCTGCTTCCCAAGGCGACATTCCATCTTCGATAAAGCGGGCAATGTTCTCCATCACCACAATGGCGTCATCGACCACGAAGCCGGTGGAGACGGTCAACGCCATGAGCGAGAGATTGTTGATGCTGTATCCCAGCAGATACATCCCGGAAAACGTTCCGATCAGCGAGGCAGTCACCGCCACACCAGGCACCAGCGTGGCTTGCGGGCTGCGCAGAAAGACGAACACCACCGCCACCACCAGCAGGATCGACAGCCCCATCGCGATTTCCACGTCTTTGACCGAAGCTCGAATAGTGGTGGTGGTGTTGATGGCGACCCCGAGCTTGTCACCAGCCGGGATGGACGCGTTGAGCGCGGGCAGCGCCCTGATGATGCGATCGGTGACGTTGATAGCATTCGCATTCGGCAGACGGTAGACAAGAAGCACCACGCTCGGCTTGCCGTTGGCAAAACCAGCCGAACGCGTGGTTTGTATCGAATCAAACACCTGGGCTACATCGCGCAGGCGCACAATGCTGCCATTGCTGGTATCGGTGCCAATCACTATAGGCGCATAATCCCTGGCTTTGGATATCTGATCGTTGGCGGTGATGTCCGCGGTCACTGAGTCGTCGCTCAGTTGACCTTTAGGACGGTTGGAGTTTTGTCCGGACAGCACCCGGGCCACGTCCTGCGGGCCTAAGCCGTAACTGCTAAGTTGTTGCGGATTTAGATCGATGCGCACTGCCGGAAGGGAGCTTCCGACGACCTGCACCTGGCCGACACCCGAAAGCTGCGATATCTTCTGCTGAACAATCGAGGATGCAGTGTCAAACATCTCCCCCTGGCTATGGGTATCAGACGTCATATTGAGCACCATCAGCGGGAATGCGGACGAGTTCACTTTCCGGTAGGTCGGATTAGACGGCAGATTCGCGGGCAAATAGGTTCGGGCAGCATTGATGGCCGCCTGAACGTCGCGCGCTGCGCCGTCCACGTCCCGGCTGTAGTCGAATTGAAGCGTAATCGATGTGGTGCTGAGGGTGCTCGAAGAGGTCATCTGCGTGACACCGGCAATACGCCCGAACTGGCGTTCCAGCGGAGTTGCCACTGAGGAAGCCATGATCTCAGGGCTCGCTCCGGGTAGCTGGGCGGCAACCGTGATGGTGGCAAAATCCACCTGCGGCAAAGAGGCAACCGGCAGCTTCACGAACGCCATGCAACCCGCAATGATGATCGCTACCGTCATCAGGATGGTGGCGACGGGCCGCTTGATGAAGACGGCGGATAGGTTCACAGCGGTTCCGCCGTTCTCGGGTTGTTCAAGACGGCGCTGCTCCGCCAGGAGAATCGCCGCGCAAGCCGGTCGAAGAACACGTAGATGACTGGAGTGGTGTACAAGGTGAGCACCTGGCTGACAAGCAGGCCGCCCACCATCGCAATCCCAAGAGGACGGCGAAGCTCGGAACCGATTCCTGAACCGAACGCCAGGGGGAGGCCGGCGAACAGGGCGCACAGCGTAGTCATCATGATCGGCCGGAAGCGGAGCAGGGACGCCTGAAAGATGGCGTCCGTAGCATTCATACCCTGATTGCGCTCCGCATCAAGTGCGAAATCCACGATCATGATGCCGTTCTTCTTGACGATCCCGATCAAGAGGATGATGCCAATGATGGCAATAACATCCAGGTCCTGGTGGAAGATACGAAGCGCCAACAGGGCGCCGACACCGGCCGAGGGCAGGGTGGAGAGAATGGTGACCGGATGAATGAAGCTCTCATACAAGATGCCGAGGACGATGTACACGGCCACCAGGGCGGCAAAGATCAGCAACGCTTCATTGCTGCCGATGGACTGATAGGCTGCGGCCGTTCCCTGCAGGTCGCCCTGGACACTAGCCGGCATCTTCAATCGATCCTGTGTCTTTTCGAGCGCCTCTACGGCCTGGCTCAACGAACTCCCCGGGGCGACATTGAACGAGATGGTGACGACAGGAAATTGTCCCTGATGGTTGATCGTCAGCGGCGATGTAGTCGTGGTGAAGCGGCTGATCGCGGAGAGGGGAACAGGGTTGGACGTGGATGACGAGGAGCTCGAGGAACTTGACGAGCCGCCGCTACCGCCCTGGTTGCTGCCCTGGTTGCTAGAAGACGATTGCGTCGCAAGCGCCGTGGCAGGCGTCGACGACGAGAGGTTGATGTTGCTGGAAGTAGACGAGGACGAACTCGTGCTGCTGGTAGATGAAGTTTGATTTCCAGCCGTATTGGTCAGCGAGCTGGCCGGAGTAGAGGATGCGAGCCCGCTGCTGGACCCAGCATTCAGTGTGCTGACGGTGCCGCTGGAAGCTGACGAGGTGCGGCCGGAAGTACTCTGCGCAGCCGAGCTGGAACTTGAGCTGCTAGCCCCCTGAATATAGATAGCCTTCAGCTTGTCCGGGCCCTTCTGGAACTCGGGAAGCGTCTCCAGAATGACGTGGTATTGATTTGACTGCGTATAGAGCGTGCTGATCTGCCGCTGTCCGAACGCGTCGTAAAGGGTAGAGTCGATCTGGTCCGGCGTAATGTTCAGGCGGGAAGCGGTGGCACGATCCATGTCCAGGTGCACACTAACGCCATTGTTCTGTTGATCGGTGGTGACGTCGGTCATCTGAGGCAACTTGCGCAGCTCGGCGACCATCTTTGCCGTCCACTGATTCAGCTCGCCGATATCCGGATCTTCCAGCGTGTACTGGTATTGCGTCCGGCTGACGCGATCGTCAACCGTTAGGTCCTGGATCGGCTGGAGATAGAGGTGGATCCCTGGAACCTGGTCAACCCGCCTTTGTAAACGGAACATCACTTCGGTCGCGGTGAGATGGCGTTCGGCAACCGGTTTTAGATTGATCTGAATTCGTCCGCTGTTCAAGGTGGTGTTGGTGCCATCGGCTCCGATGAAGGAGGAGAGGCTCGCGACCGCTGGATCTTTGAGGATTTCCTCACCGAGCTGCTGCTGCTTGTGCGACATCGCCGCAAAGGAGATGGATTCAGGTGCCTGGGTGACGCCCTGGAGAGTCCCGGTGTCCTGGGTGGGGAAAAAGCCTTTGGGAATCTCAATGTACTGGTAGATAGTCAGGACCAATAAAGCGGCTGCTAGCAGCAATGTCGCGGTCTCGTACTGCAGCACCCATCTCAAGCTCCGGCCGTAGGCGGCGATGATGCGTTTGAAACCATTTTCGGTCCAGCGATAAAAGGCATTCTGCTCCGCCACGGGAGTGTACCGCAGCAGGCGCGAACTCATCATGGGTGTAAGCGTGAGCGAGACGAAGGCGGAGATAAGAATCGTGACGCTGAGGGTGACAGCAAACTCGCGGAACAAACGCCCAACCACATCTCCCATGAAAAGTAGTGGAATGAGTACGGCGATCAGTGAGATGGTGAGCGAGATGATGGTGAACCCGATCTGCTCCGCCCCCTTGAGCGCCGCTGCGATCGGCTCCATCCCCTCTTCCAGGTAGCGGGAGATGTTTTCAATCATCACGATGGCATCATCGACCACGAATCCGGTAGAGATGGTGAACGCCATCAGTGTGAGGTTGTTGAGGCTGTAACCGAGCAGGTGCATCACCGAAAAACTGCCCACCAGCGAGAGAGGAACTGCGACCGCCGGGATGAGCGTGGCCGTAAAGCTGCGCAGGAAGACGAAGATCACCAGCACCACCAGCCCTATGGTCAGCATCAACTCGAATTCCACATCTGCCACAGACGCTCGGATGGTGTTGCTGCGGTCGGTCAACACCTTCAGCTTGACTGAGGTCGGTAATCCAGCCTGCAGTTTGGGGAGCAGTGTCTCAATCTCTTTGACCACAGCGATGGTGTTCGCCCCAGGCTGCCGTTGAACATTCACGATCACGGCCGGCGTCTGATTCATCCATCCGGCGAGCCTGGTATTTTCGATGCCGTCGGTGATCTTCGCCACATCCGTCAGCATCACCGGTGCGCCGTTCTTGTAGGCCACCACTACATCTTTGTAGCCGTCGCTCGAGAGCAGTTGGTCGTTGGCATTAATCTGGAAGTTCTGTGCCGGGCCATCGAAGCTGCCCTTGGCGGTGTTGACCGATGCGTTGACCAGGGCGGAACGCAGATCTTCAAGATTAATGCCGTAAGAGGACAGCGCCACCGGATTGGCCTGAATGCGAACCGCCGGTTTGTTCCCTCCACTAATGGTTACCAGGCCGACGCCGCTGAGTTGCGAGATCTTGGGTGCCAGCCGCGAATCGACCAGGTCTTCCACCCTCGAAAGGGGAAGAGTTTCTGAGGTCAGCGCCAGTGTCAGTACGGGAGCATCCGCCGGGTTCACTTTGCTGTATACCGGGGGCACAGGAAGGTCTGTAGGCAGGTAGCCCTGGGCAGCGTTAATCGCGGCCTGGACTTCCTGTTCTGCTACGTCGATGTTCAGGTTCAAGGAAAATTGAAGCACGATGATGGAGCTCCCATCGGAGCTGGTCGAGGTCATCTGCGTCAGTCCTGCGACTTGACCAAACTGCCTTTCGAGCGGCGCGGTCACCGCCGAACTCATTACTTGCGGACTGGCGCCGGGATAGAACGTCTGCACCTGGATGGTTGGATAGTCAGCCTCCGGCAGGGCGGAGACGGGAAGCGTGGTATAAGCCACCAGGCCAACGACCAGGATGGCAACCATCAAAAGGATGGTGGCGATCGGCCGCAGGATGAACGTCCGCGAAGGACTCACTGGCCACCCTGGGCCTGTCCGGGTGAGGAGGGCATCTTGCCACTCTGCCCCTCGAAGTTGATTTTGGAGCCGTCCTGCAGCTTGTCAAAGCCGGTAATGGGGACGGTTTCTCCGGCGTTGAGGCCGGTCACAGCAGCCATGCCGTTTTCCGTAGTCAGCTCGTTGATAGTCCTTATCTTGACCGTATTGCCTGAAACCATATAGACAAAGGCTTGGGTTCCGTTGCGCTGCACGGCCGCGGTCGGAATGAGAACTGTGTCCTTCAGCGTCTTCACCAGCAGACGCGCATTGACGAACTGGTTCGGATAGAGCTTGAGGTCGGTATTCTCGAACTGACCCCTGAAGCGGACAGTGCCGGTAGAGGTGTCAATCTGGTTATCGAGTGTGAGCAGCTTTCCCGTAGCCAACTTTGTCTGCTGCGACCGATCGAAGGCATCCACGGTGAGGCCGCTGCGGTGAAGGATCTCGTCTCGCACCTTTGCCAGATCGTCTTCGGCGACGTTGAATACGACGGTGATGGGCTGCAACTGGGTAATGACGACCAGCGGGTTCGAACCGCCGGAAAATACCGTGTTGCCCGGATCAACCAGACGGAGGCCGACCCTTCCATTGATAGGAGACGCTAAGTGGCAGTAGCTTAGCTGTACTTGCGCGTATTCGACCGCTCCTGTGTCGTTCTCCACCGTTCCCCGATCCTGTTCGACCAGCTGCTTCTGGTCCTCGTAGGTCTGGGCCGCGATTGCTTGCTGATCAAAGGCGTCTTTATAACGGGCTTGATCCATAACCGCTTGCGCCAGCAGACCGCGATCGCGCTGCAAGGTTCCCTGAGCTTGCTTCAACTGGGCTTCGTAGGGCCGGGGATCGATCTCGATCAGTGGCTCGCCGCGATGGACCATCTGGCCTTCGACGTAATGGACGGCCACAACCTGGCCGTTAACCTGGCTGTAGATGTTCACCGTTGCCACTGGGGTAACGGTTCCCAGTGCTTCCACGTAATATCCGATCGACCCCAGGTGCGCGGTAGCCGTTTTGACGGTTGGAATGGCTGGCGGTTCAACCGCAGCCGCCGCATCAGCTTTGCTCTTTCGTATGCCGCGGACCACCCCGGCTACGATCACTGCCGCAATGGCAAACACCAGCAGCCATGTCCACCTGCGGCGCTTGGAGGCTGATCGCGGCGGTGTGAGTTCGGCCTTTTCAGCAGTGCTCATGATTTGTTCCTTCGCTAACCGGCGGAAATGAAATTGCGGCTGGTGGAAAAAGTATTACACGAAACGTAACGTTCGGTACGGATAAATGATAGAGTTAATTCATCGGAGCAAAGATGCAAAGAGATCAGGTACTTTGATCTATGGCACCTAAAAGTACCGCCCTGAAGCAGTCTGAGCGCACCAAGTCCGAAATTCGTAGCGAACGGGTGACCAGTCGGCTGCTCGACGCTGCGAGCAAATTGTTCATGGAGCGTGGGTTCGAGACCACCAGCATGAGCGAGATCGCGCGCCATGCCCGTGCCTCCAAAGAGACGTTTTACCGTCACTTCCCCGGAAAAGAAGATTTATTTAGAGCAGTCGTGATCCGCGGGGCCAAGTTGCTCGCGGCCGAACTTTCAGCCGTCCTGCTCTCCCATGAGCCGCCGGAAAAGGCTTTGGCTGCGTTCGGTGAACTGTTCCTCGATCGGATCCTCTCGGCCGATTCCATTGCCTTTCACCGTATTATGATGACGGAAAGGGAGCGATTTCCCGAGCTTATACAGAGCTTGCGCGCAGCCGGTCGTGAAACAGTCCGCGCCTCTCTCGCTCGTTACCTTAACGAGCAGGTTGCAAGGGGAAGACTGCGCAAAATGGATACGGCTGTCGGCGCCCGTCAGTTCTTTGATCTCGTTGCCGCGGAAATGATCATGGCGGCTACCCGCTGCCGTCGACCCAAACCCAGCAGAGATGAGATCCGGCAAAGAGTGAGGGAAGCTATCGACTGCTTCCTTCATGGCTACCAGGCTTAAACGGTGCTTGCGGTCGAAGTGGAGAACCACGCATCGCAGTGACCACTCTTATCACCCTGTAACCCGGCGCGCGAACGTGGCACGCTGACAGGCTCTGGAGAATAGGTTAGCCATCGGTGCCACACCTAATTTTGATAGTGCATTTAGAGATAGTGCATTTGATCGCCCAGATATAACAACTTTTTTGCAGTTATTCTCACTTAAGAATACTTAGAGTTAATTCTTATAATTTCTTAATCTTAGTAAAAATCGTGCTTGATTTTGTCGCAGGTCGTGCGACATACTTCTGCGCACTTGCGGTCTCTAAGCTTCCTCCACAATCTACGCAAGCTTCGGAGAAGATCATGCAGATCTCATATACGCCCGTTCAAGGTAGCGAACGAGTTGCTTTGCCTGGTGCGATCGCAACCGGTCGTTCGAATTCGAAAGCCATCATCGATGTTTCACTCAAGTTAAGAAGAAAGCAACCTCTGCCAGCCCTGAATGGTCGGCCGGGTGCCTGGATGACGCGCGAAGCACTGGGTAATATCTATGGCGCATCACAGGCTGATCTTGATGAAGTAATGAAGATTCTGGGCAATTCCGGTTTGAAGCTGGTGGATGCAAAGCTGGCAACGAGAACAGTCCGCCTCCGCGGACCCGTTTCTGCAATGGAAGAAGCTTTCCAGGTCAAGCTATTCAATTATTCTCATGCCGGCGGCAATTACCGCGGTCGAGTCGGCCCCGTCCATATTCCCGTCGCATTGAAGGATATTGTGCAGGGTGTCTTTGGACTGGACAATCGCCAGGTTGCCCGGCGGCGGCGCCATCCGGTGCGCGATAACAATTTGGCCAGGTTAGCGTCTGTGCCGTCGGCCTGGTATGTGCCCAGCGAGCTGGCATCGCATTACAATTTCCCGGCTGGGGATGGAAGCGGCCAAACAGTTGGCCTGCTCGAGTTTGGCGGCGGGTTTTTTCTCCAGGACCTGCAAAAATTCTGCACTCTGGCAAAGATACCTGCGCCCCCCAAGGTGATTGCCATCAGCACCGACGGAACTCCAACCGACAGCGTTGACGGGGCAGAAGGGGAGGTGATGCTGGATATCGAGGTGGTGGCCGGCATTTGCCCGAAAGCGAACATTGCAGTGTACTTTGCGCAATGGGGAGAGCAGGGATGGATTACCGCTCTCGATGCCGCGGTTCATGATCAAACCAATAACCCAACCGTATTGTCAGTTTCCTGGGGCAACGCCGAGGATACAGATATATGGACCGATCAAGCGATGGAGCAGATCAACCAGAGCCTTCAGGATGCCGCGATGATCGGTATGACTGTCTGCGTGGCGGCCGGCGACGATGGTTCCAGCGACGCAGTCGGCGACGGACATGCCCACGTCGACTTTCCCTCGTCAAGTCCCTTTGCCTTAGCGGTTGGTGGCACCACCATCCCAGCTAAAGGTGTGACCCAGCCCGATGTTGCCTGGAAGGAAGGCGACGGTCTCCGAGCTGACAATGGCGGTAGCACCGGCGGCGGTGTGAGCGCAAAGTTTCCTCTTCCTGCCTGGCAGGGGGGCGTTGCTGTCAAATCGGTTAATCCAGGGGCCAAGCCGGGACGGATTATTCCTGATCTTGCAGCGAATGCCGATTGGAATGCATCCCCTTATCTACTCGTAGTGGATGGCAAAGCACAGCCCAACGGTGGTACCAGCGCGGCCAGCCCCTTAGTCGCATCGCTGCTCACTCTTATCAATGCCAGCCGTCCTGCAGCCAACCGCGTCGGCTATCTGACGCCGATACTCTATCAATCCAGCGGAAATAATGGCACCACGATCGGCGCCGCAAGTTGCACCGACGTGCAATCCGGAGAAAACGCCACGGATAAGATCGGGGGCTACACTGCTGGTCCAGGGTACGATGCAGTGTCAGGGTGGGGAACACCGAACGGCAAGAAGCTGGCGAGTGCCATCCCTATGCATCCGTAAGTGATGACCGCCTGAACCCGGGGTTGGTTATCGAGAGGAGGAAGGAAGAACTAAGTCGAGCCTTCGGAACGATAGCGGCGTAGGTAGTGTTCGAGGATGTCTCGCCTTATATAGGCCGCGGCGGCACGCAGCTGGATTTCGATCTCCGTACCTCTGCCTTCTGTGCTCCATATCTGGAAGTGCGCGCCAATGGATTTAGCGCGCTCGTTCATTCCGCGAAGGCCCCAGTGACCTTTGCGGCCAACCGATTGCATTACGTCTTGGGGGATTCCTTTGCCGTTGTCGCGGCATCGTACCTTGAAGAATCTCCTTTCATAAATAATTTCCACGTCGATACGGGAAGCCTCGGCATGATGGATGGAATTGACCAGCGATTCCCGGCAGATTCCGCAGAATTCCTCCTGAACCCCGGGACGCAATGGGCGTGGACGTCCCTCTTCCGTGACGTGAATCGCCGGGCAGCCGTCAGGGGCAAACTCGATTGCCACCTGAGCCAACATCTCTGACAGGGTTTTTTCCGCATCGGCTTCGCCCCGCAATAACTGAACCCGGTTCCGGCCTTCGACAATGAGGGTGTCAGCGCGCTGCAACGCTACTTTGAGCATCGGGCGAGCGGGATCATCCTCTGCCAGTGATTCAGACGCGTAGTGAAAGCGCAGCATCAGGCCGTGAATCGATTGCAGCAGCGTGTCATGTAATTCGCGCGCGATGCGGGTACGTTCCCGCATGCGCTCCTCCAGGCGCGCGTTGTATTGCTGGGCAAATTGGTGTAACCGGTATCGGTGTACACCCCACACAACGAGCAGAATGATCGCTGCATACATCGACCTGAACCACCATGTATTCCACCATGGCGGCAGGATCGCGATAGGTAACTCCGGGGCCGGCTCGCTCCAGGCGCCCCGGCTGGTTGCACCTTGCACGAGAAATGTGTACTTACCTGCCGGCAGAGAGGTGTAAGTCACGATTCGTTGGTTGCTGCCCACCTCGTGCCAGTCGGGATCTAGTCCTTCGAGCTTGTAGCGATAGCGATTGGTCGCCGGATTGAAATAGCTGAGGGCGGAGAACTCGAGCGAGAAGAGGCTTTGGCCATGCGAGAGAGTCAGGATGCTGGTGTAACCGATGGACCTATGGAGCGGCGTACCAGCGCCAACCGTTACCGGCTGGTCGAAGAGTTGGAAATCCGTCAGAACGACAGGGGGAACGTAGGAACTATCCTGCAGCTTGTCCGGCAAAAATGCCGTTGCGCCGCTGAAGCCTCCAAAAAACATTTCACCGGCCGCACTCTTGAAGCATGTTCCCCAGCCGGTCAAATCAGGCCCCGGGAGTCCGTCCGCGGTGGAGTAATTCCTGACCGTCTTTGTCTGCGGATCGAATCTTGCCACACCGTTGTTGGTGCTCATCCACAACTCGCCGTGGTCATCGTCGAGGATGCAGCCCACTGCGGTGCCACGGAACCCATCCCGCTGCCCGTACACGGTGAACTGGCCCGTTTGCGGGTTGAATTTATTCAATCCATCCTGGGTGCCAACCCACATCGTGCCCGAGCGATCAAAGTGCACTGAGTTGACCCGGTTGTCGCTCAACGTGTCTGGCCGATTCGGGTCGTGATGATAAACAGTAAAGTGGCCGGTCGCCGGATCGAAACGGTCAATGCCCGACGAGTGGGTCCCCACCCAAAGAGCTCCCTGTCGATCCTCGGCCAGTGTCGAAAAGAACAGGTCTCGATTGCCGGGATCCACCTTATATGTAGTAAAGCGCTCAGTAGCTGGATCAAAACGATCCAGGCCATCCCAGGTGGCCGCCCAGAGCGTCCCGGTATGGTCGACGAGCAGATGGGGGACGATGTTATTGCTGAGACTCGTGGGATCTGCCGGATTGTGCTGAAATTTCTGGAAGTGTCCGGTCTTCGGATCCATACGGTAGAGCCCGTGGTTGAACGTACCCACCCAAAGCTTGCCTGCGCGATCTTCGTTGATCGCGATCACATCACTGGCTTCTCCTGCTCCGGTAACCTCGTAGGAAGTATTCTTCCCGGCATCGCGATCTACGCGGCTCAGTCGTTCGTGGGTACCGATCCACAGGATTCCCCGGCGATCTTCATAGATCCCGCCCACAAAGGGTTCCCCGGTCTCATTCGGATCGCCAAAATCGCGACGAAAGCTCTTAAACGGAAGAGGCTCCGAAGCAAAATGGGTGACCCCCATCCCTCCCAGGCTGGCCCAGATATTGCCTTCCCGGTCCTCGTCCATTGCCAGCAAACTGTCTTCTGCAAGACTCTCCGGGTTAGCGGGAAAGTGATGGTAACGGATGAGCCTCCGGCCCTGCCGGTCAAATTTGAGTAAACCACCGGTTATCGTCCCAAACCACATGGTGCCGTTTCGGTCTTCCAGCATGGTCATCACCCCGTTCGGGGCGGTTTTTGAAGCGTGCCGCTGGCGGAAGGAATAATGAGTGAGCATATTCATCTTTCGATCGAACACGGCCAACCCGTCTCCGGAGACATGGATGATCCAAAATACCCCGAAGCGGTCCTCATGGAACGACATCTCGCCGCTCTCATGCAGGGGGACGTGCAGGGTGACTTTGAGCGTATCGCGATCGAACGCATCGAGACCTTCGCTGGTGGCCACCCAGAATGTACCTGACCTATCCTCACCAGTTGATTTAATTGCATCGCTGCTCAGGCTGAAGGGGTTGTTCGGATCGTGGCGATAACGGATGGTGCGTCCGCTGGAAGGATCAAACCTGAACAGACCCCTGCTCGTGGCTAGCCATAAGATCCCTGCGTGGTCCTGACTGATGTGGGTTACGGGTACTGTTCCGCCTTGTATATCCCGGGTATCGATCAGGTAGTGAGTAAATGTCTCAGTTACTGGATCGAATTTATCCAGGAACTCGTTGCAGCCAATCCATAGCGAGCCGGAACGGTCTTTGAACACTGCGGTAATGTACACGCCGCTCAGACTGTTCGCGCGTCCGGCCTCATGCTTGAATACTCTGAATTTGTAGCCATCGTACCGGTTCAGCCCGTATTGAGAACCCAGCCACATAAAGCCCCGATCGTCCTGGACGATCTGAGATACCTTGGTCTGCGATAAGCCATCCTCCGTGGATAGGCGTGTGAAACGGATATTCGTTCCATCGACTACCGGCAGGGTGACCGTCTGCGGGGCGACATGCGCCTGCGGGACCGTTCCATGGTCGACAGGCCGATCGTCGTGTTGACCGGCTCGATCGCGAGCCATTCCTGGCGTGGCGACACACAGGACTAAAACAAGGGCACAAAGCCCCCGAAAGCGCAGGAGACCTGCCGGCTCGATCGCATCTTGATGGACAACCGAAATCACATCGTTGGTCACGTCACTCGCAGGGAGGCGAGACTTTCACTGGCAATCATATGGTAAGGAACCTAAGATACGAAACGCGGGCGTTGCTCCCCAAACATCAGCCTTCGAGATATCCGCGCTTCATCGCGATCAGCACGGCATGCGTGCGATCGCTGGCTCCTAACTTGGTCATGATTTTTTTCATGTGTCCCTTGACGGTATCTTCGGAGATGGAGAGGTCGTCGGCTACGATTTTGTTAGAGTGGCCGGCCGCTACAGAGCGAAGCACTTCTATCTCGCGCTCGGAAAGATCGTCCAGGCAAAAATGTTCCGCCAGGCTTGCGGCAATCTCGGGCGGGATGTGCTTGCGCCCCATATGAATATCGCGGATCGAACTTGCCAGATCCGTGCGCAGCATGCTCTTCAAGAGGTAACCGACCGCGCCGGCTTTGAACGCTCGCGAGGCCTGCACATCCCCGGAGTAGGTGGTCAGCACGATAATCCTGGCCTTGGGGGATTCTCGCCGGATCACTTCCATAGCGTCGATGCCATTCATCCCAGGCATCTGAAGGTCCATGAGTGTGACGTCGGGACGTAAACGGCGAAACGCGACAATTGCCTCCTCGCCGTTTGTGGCCTCCCCCACCAGTTCCATGTCTTTTTGAAGCTGGAGAGCGAAGGAGATCCCGTCGCGAACGAGGGGATGGTCATCCACGCAGAGAACGCGAATCTTGCCTGGGTCAGCCACGGTCTTCGATCCCCCTTCCCGCCAGTATCTCAGGGGCTGCGATCCTGTGCAGCTAGCATAGTCGCCCGACCGCGCCTTCGAACCACTCTAAAGTGGTGTTTATAACCACCCATGAATGGCTATGGTTACGGGGCCGAATCAGGGATGATTTCTCCATGGACAGCTTGCACCGCTATCCTCGTAATCTCGCCGGCCTTGCCTTACTGCTTTTGAGAGCGTCGGTTGGACTTTTGCTGCTGGCGAATGTCCACGGCGAAACTCTACTCACAAATCCAAATATTGTCACGAGTGTCGCCGCCGGGCTTTGCCTTGGCCTTTGCGTCGGCATTTTCACTCCACTCTTGGGCAGCCTCGCGTTTCTAGGCGGCATAGGCTACCTTGTCTGGTTGCCCGCGGGCCCGTTTTTGACCGGGATTGTGACACTCTTGCTGTCCTTATCAACGGCTATACTCGGGGCGGGGGCGTATTCCATCGACGGGATTCTGTTTGGACCACGCAGAGTGATCTTGTGATCCGGTGCCCAGGCATGAGAGGCGCGCCTCAGCGCGCGCGCCTCTCATGGGTTGTAATTGCGGGTTATTTGGGTGTGAGCACGTAAAGGTGCCCGTTCAGTCCGGCGGCGACAATCTTGCCGTTGTCGCTGATGCCGGCAGCGGATGTGAGCAACGTAAGCGACGGGTCGACGAGATCGTTAAGGTCAATCGGCTTGCGGTCGCAGTACAGAATGAAAGCGTGGCTGCCCCCGTTGGCCACAACCTTCGCGCCTACAATGTCTCCGCTATTGTTGAGGCCGCCGGCAATGAGGGGAAGCTTTTCAAAGCCGTTTGCGCGGCGGATAAAGCTGGTCGCCACCCCCGTCGAGTTCAAAGCGGACCCGATAATTTCGCCGTGATTGTTAATGGCTGCGTGGACGAAGGATTCTCCGGCCGGCGTGCCCAAATCGTACATGTGACCCTGGGCATAGAAAAAGAGGTGACTCGGACCGGTGCTAGTCAGAGAGCTGATGCCGACGATCTCGTCCAAATTGTTAATACTCGTACCCTGGCTGAAAGGCCCGCCAAGCGTACCGATATCCGCCAGGCCGCTGCCGGTGTAAATGAATGCTGTGTATCCCCCAGGTTGCAGATACCTAGTAGGCCGCACGTACCGGTTGACAGCGATCCCGTGACGTGTCCGGCGCCATTGACGCCGAAGGCGGCGCTTTGCCGTCCGGTGACGCTGTCTATGATCGTGGTTACGTTATCGCTCGAGTTGTACAAGAAAGCTTGAGCCGGGTTTCTGAATTCGACCGGAGGACCAGTAAAACTTTGGCCAACCACTTGACCGTTATCGTTAATGTCGTAACCGGTGCTGGACCGGCTGTCGGCGATCAACGTCGTCGTTCCTGCAGCGTAGATAAAAGCTGACACGAACGGCTCGCTTCCCTCCACAGAGGCTTGGGTGCCAGTGACCTCTCCTTTGTTGTTGATCGCCGCCCCGGTAATGGACAGGACACCCCCAAGGCCCTCCTGATCAGGAATTTCGGTCGCCGAATAAAGAGGAGTCGTGCGCGGACGCACCAAGGCAATGGACACAGGCCCCGAACCAGTGGGGAAGGGCGACGCGGCAATGGGTTTCAGGACGCCAAGGCTGAGAGTATAAGCGGAAACATCATTGGAAGACTTATTCGCCGCGTAGAGAAAAGTTCCAGTATAGTCGACGGCCGCGAAGCCCGGCGTTCCCCCACCGAAAGGCGAGCCTGTAACTGGCGTGAGCTGGCCATATACCGATATCACAGGAGGAAAGGAGGGAGGAGTGATAACTTCGAAGTCGGTAGGGTTCGTCTGAATATTATAAGCGGAAACGCCGCCAGAACCCGTCAGATAGACAAAGCCGCCGGTGGGGTCGAAGGTCACCGAGGTGAATCCGCCGGCAACCGGACCATAGGGGGAAGTGGCAAGCGCCCCAAGCCCGCCGGTGGGTAGATTGATCGAATATCCGGAAATGTTGTCGGAACCCTGATTCGCCACATACACGAATCGATCGTTGGGATCCACCGCCACTGACACAGGGGAAGTCCCAGCGGCGAAAGGCGATCCGCTAATCGCCGTAAGCGCGCCGGTTGCGGAGTTAATCGTGTAGCCGGAAACGTTGTCGGAAGATTTGTTCGTAACATAAACGAACTGTCCCAACGGATCCACGGCTACCGACGACGGAGAGCTTCCTGCCGGAAACGGTGATCCAGACACTGGCACTAATCGCCCGCTGTTCTGATCGATCTTGAAGGCGGAAACGTTGTTAGACCCAGAGTTCGACACGTAGGCATATCTGCCGGAAGGATCAATGGCGATCGAGGAAGGTCCTGATCCCGCGGCAAAGGGTGATCCCGGAGCCGGGGTTAATCTCCCGCTGTCGCAATCAATACTAAAGCCGGCAACATCGTTATCCCTTGCGTTCTGGTTGGTCACATATAGGAATCTGCCTGCCGGATCTACTGCGACTGAGGTTGGACCCGACTTGCCGGTGTAAAACGGCGATCCCTCAACAGGAGTCAGCTTGCCGTTCGCAGCATGGATTATGTATCCCGAGACGTTGCTCCCATCCTCATTTGCCACGTAGGCAAACTGGTGGGAGCCAACAGTGTTGTTACACACAGACGCATTTTGCGCGGCTGCCGTTCGCGTGGCTGTCGCGGTTAGAAACACAGGTGAGAGAGTGAGAGTCAGGCAGATAACGGATTTCAGGCGATTGCCTGAAGTCCTAAGGTTATGCAATGTAGACATGGAACGGATCCTCCTTGTTGCTTCCACGGAAGCTATCCGCAGATGGTCTCGGGGGAGGATTGGAAGCTCCTGCGTGGGCGGGGGGGATTATATCTACAGCAGGCGAGGAAAAGGAAGTTCAACGATTTTCTCTGCGGATATCTGGCGTTCTGAAGTGAAGTTTTGCTAATGTTTCTCATTTCTGGCTTTAGGTGAAGGTTTACCTTTCAAAGCCGGCCGCCCTGTCGCCAGCCGTCTGCGACTGGGAGTCACGCCTCGCCGGTAGACTGAGTCCGACCAGAGCTGCGACCGGCTGGGGGAGGCGGCCTTTCAGCCGCCTTTCACACATGGCGCGTAAGATGGAGTGTGATGGGCGATGACGCAATCGAGGATCCGGAAAAGGCGCAGACTGAAGTACCCCCAGTCGACTGGGAAGACCTTCGCGCCCAGGCCGCCAAATTGGGTATTACGTTAAGCCAACTCCAGCAGCAGCAGCGCGAGAAGAAGTTGAGACTTGCGAGAAAAGAGAAGGTCAGAGCTCCCGGGAGACAAGACAGCGCATCCAATTAGCAGGTTGGCAAGACCTGCGAGTTGGCAACAGCTTCATGCTGGCATAAGATAGTGAAAAGGAAAGACCTGCTACATTTGAAGATTCTGCCAACCCCGAATTTCCCCTAGCAAGTGTAGACCGGCCACTGTATGTGCTCGAGGCGGAGGCCTTGATGAACATTGGGCCCCTAATCCGATCATCAGAGGAGATACGATCCTCTCAGACCGTCAGAGACGTTCCCGGCGGTATTGAGGGCGATCGCGCGCAACTTCTGGAACTGCGCACCGAATCGGGAGCTTTGTACATTTGCCCGTCATGGTGGCAGCGCATTCGTCTTCGTTGGGCATTCCGCCACTTTCATGTTCTTCCTCCACAGGTATTAAGCCGGCGTGAACAGCGCCTGATTGAGAAGCTCGCCCGCTCGGCGCTGGTAACACCGGCCCTGCCGGTCGCACCGGACAGAGTCTTTGGGGTGGTTGAGAACGTGCGTTCGCAGTCGACGCCATCCACACGTCAAGTTGTCCCATTGAAAACGGAACGAGTAAGGCCACAAGCATTACAGGCGAAGGCCCGCATTTCAGATTTTTCGCGCCCGGATTTGCCAGATCGCAAGCGGCTGTTCGCCGTCAGTTCAGGATCGATCCCCATTCGCCCGACGGGGGCGCCAACGCAAGTAGCCAGGGAGCGAAGGGCACGGTTCGTGCGCGATGCCCGCTTCCAACAATGGGGCGCTTTGGGCATGCTCGTTGCCGTTTGCACGGTAGTGATACTGCTGCGGTTTTACGGCGTCCCTCTGCTTCCAGGAACAACCCCGATGTGGAATCCTGCAACCCCGTCCGCCCCCTTGAAGCGAGCTGCGATCGACGTCAAGCCCCGAGTTCTGCCCTCGCTGATAGCTGTTTCACCGCCAACTGTGCTATTACCGAGTGTCGAAAAACCGAAGCACCGGCTCGCACCTCCGGCGCCTGAGCCCGCATTGGTTGCCGAAAAATCTTCACCTCCGGTGAGTGATTCGGCGCCACCCGGTACCGACAGTAGCTCCGTAGCTGCGCCCATCGAATCGGCTGCGGTGGCGCCATCCGGGGCCGCAGACCGGTTCTTTGTCTCGGAGCTTCCACAGGGTCACTTTGCGGAACCCGTCGTGACTGATCCAAGGCTGGTTGGAGAATTGCGCCTGAGAGCATTGATCAGCGCCGACGGCTCGGTCAAAGAGGTGACCGTGGTGAGTGGCAGCCCCAAATTGGCAGAAGTCGGAATGCGCGCGGTGCGCCGCTGGCGCTATCAAGCTCTTGGCCATCCTGGTGAAGCAGAGACGCTGATCAGGATGAGTTTCTTTGGCCAGGATGGAGTTTCGATCGCGTCCATCGCCAAATAGGCTCCGCGCCCGAGTTCAAGTGGAAAGCCCAGCGGGTCATCCGGAACCCGCTATGGCGGTGTCGCGATACTTTTTGCGGTGACCAGCCTGTGATTGACGTAGTTGTACGGAGGAATGCGGTCGCCCTTGATCATCGCCAGCCCGAGATGGATCAGGCGCGCCCCGTAGGTGTTGACTTCGTGCGAGACCGATCCGATAAAGGGCGAGTTGGGTTTCACCATCTCTTCCAGCGCTTCCGGAATGCAGTCCTGGCCCGACAATGGTGACGTGCTTTTCGCGCTTAGCTTCCCGAATCGCCTGCAGTGCTCCCAGGGCGCTGGTATCGGTCGCAGCGGCAATCAGCAGGCCGCGATCCCTGGGATGACGGCGTAAAAAGTCAGCCATGAGCTTGTAGCTCCTGTCGCGCAAGCCCGCGCCCATCCATGCGCACGAATGCTTCGATCGGCAGGTCGGGCAACACAGAACGTACGCCTTCAAACGCGCCGGTGATGCGGCTCTGCACCAGCGGGCCGGCTTCTTCAATGTCCAGGCCGATGACCCACGATGCTTTGCCGCCCCAGACGTTGCCGCGCATGAATGGCAAGATACTCGCCCGCTTCAAAGCCGGCGCGGTAATTATTGACCCCGAAGAAGATCGCGTGCGGATGCGGGATCTCGACCGCGATCAAAGGAATGCCTGCATCCGCAATCTTGTCGGCAACGATCGGGGCGACCTGCTGCTCAATCTGAAATTCGATCACCAGATCAACCCGGCTGGCGACAAACTGCTCTGCATTGCGGATCGCCGTGGCGGCGTCGTAGTGGTTGTCGAGGATCATCAAATCCACGCCGGAAGAGGCCGCGGCCACTCTGAGGCTCTCGGTGACCGCCTGCGAGAAGGGCAAGTCTTCCGACTGCCCCCAAAGCCAAAGCGAATTTTTCGCGGCCGCGTCGCCAGCCGGTACAGGCCATTTTCCGTTTGCGCGACATAGCCGCGATGGACAAAGGTTTTCAGGATTCGATAGACAGAGGTTTTTGAAATCCTGGTTCGCTGATAAAGAGCTTCCAGCGCAAGCGGCTCATCCTCGGCCTGCAACAGTTCCAGGATGTCCAGGGCTTTGGACAGGATCGGTATGTGGTACAGACGCTTTAACCCAGACTTAGCCAAGTCTCTCCTTTTGAGTCCGCTACCATTCTCAGCTCAAATTCAATACAGAAACTCCATGGTTCAGTATAACGTTAGCATGGGTGCCGGTTTTTCTGTGATCGGGGGGCGCTGTACCTCAAGGCTGCGATCCGATCTGCCGTCGCCTGATTCTGAATTGGGCGTGCTATATTTGTGCGCGCCTTAAAAACCAATTGGGGAACAATTTCAGGTTCTGCGATACACGATCCGCATTCGCGTAGAGAAAGCTGATGCAGAGCAAGTATCGGCATTTACGCATAGGCCTGGCGGGGCTTGGGCTTGAGGCCTACTGGAGCCAGTTCGCTGGGCTGGAAGAAAGACTCAAAGGCTACCTCAACGAGGTCGAAAAGAAGATCGCAGGCGATTCGCGGGCGGTGGTGAACCTTGGCCTGGTCGATACGCCGGAGAAGGCGCTGGAAGCCGGGCATATATGCCCGGCGCGAAGACATCGAGATCCTGCTGGTGTACGTCACTACCTATGCCCTCTCCGCAACGGTGCTGCCGCTGATCAAGCGCGCCAAGGTTCCGGTAATTCTGCTGAATCTGCAGCCTGCATGCTGCTATCGAATACGAGCGATTCAACGCCATGGAAAGCAGAACTGCGATGACCGGCGAGTGGCTCGCGTATTGCAGTGCCTGCCCGGTTCCTGAGATCGCGAACGTTCTCCGCCGGTTGGACATTCCATTTCACCAGGTCACGGGCATGCTCCATGACGATCCGGCATGCTGGCAGGAAATAGACGAGTGGCTTCGAGCCGCCGAGGTGGTGCATAGGCTGGCGCACAGCCGCCTCGGATTGATGGGCCACTACTACGGCGGCATGCTCGACATCTCCACCGATCTGACGCAGGTGAGCGGCCGGTTTGACCTGCACATCGAGATGCTCGAAGTCGATGAGCTGACTGCGTTGCGCAGCACGGTCGGCGAAGAGGATGCGCATACCAAGATTGCGGAGTTTCGCGCCTTCTTCGAAGTGGGCGAAGATTGTTCGCAGGCGGAGCTGCTGCGTGCGGCGCGTACGGCTGTGGCGCTTGATCAGCTGGTGAAGCAAAAAGACCTTGACTTGCTGGCCTACTTCTACAGGGGAAGCGGCGTACCGGGAAATGAAGACACGATGAGCTCGATCATCCTCGGCACATCGATGCTGACCGGCCGTGGAGTGCCGGTAGCCGGAGAGTACGAGGTGAAGAACGTGATCGCCATGAAGATCATGGATCTACTGGGAATGGGCGGATCGTTTACCGAGTACTACGCGATGGATTTTGCGCAGGACCTGGTGCTCATGGGCCATGACGGTCCGGGCCACATCGGCATCGCGCAAGACCGGATCAAGGTGCGTCCGCTGGTGGTGTATCACGGTAAGGTGGGCGCGGGCCTCTCGGTCGAGATGTCAGTCAAGCACGGCCCCATCACGCTGCTTTCAGTCGTTGAGGATAAAGAAAGGGGCTTCGCCCTGCTGATCGCGGAAGGCGAAAGTGTGCCTGGAGCTATTTTGGAAATCGGCAATACGAATAGCCGCTACCGTTTTCCGCTGGGTGCACGCAAATTTGTAGAGGCCTGGAATTCACACGGGCCGGCACATCACTGCGCTATCGGAGTGGGTCATGCTGCGGCACAAATCGAGAAGGTTGCAGGTTTGCTGCGGATGCGGTCTGTCCGCGTTTGTTAGCAAGCTCGGGTGAGGGCAGCGCTCTCATTCAGTTGAGGTGCGTAATGGAGTGAACCGCAGGCATTTCCAGGAATGGTCTGCGGAACGGCAGACCATTCCTGGAAATGTTTTTCGACCTGCTGTTCTCGTCCATCTAGAAGATGGACGGACGCGAGTTGCTGGGCCCAGTGAGCCATTGTGCCAGCTTCGACGCCGTCTTTGCGGGAATCTTCGAGGGCAGCCAGTTGCACCGCGAAATTGCCGATGGTCGCGCTTTCTGCTGCACCACATCGCACTTCGAGACCGGTTGCTGCTGGCCGTCAGGCGGTTCAGAAGAGTGTTGCGGCTGCCGCCGCCAACGATATACATCCGCCTCAATTTCTTGCCCGTGATATGCGCGAGGCTGCTCACAATCTCTCCATACCTGGCGGCAAGACTGTGGAGAATGAGGCTGGTCATTTCCGGCGCAGCTTCCGCGCCCTCTGCGAGCGGCTCCAATCCGCGCCGCCGGAGCTGCCGATTGATGCGCGCAGGCATCTCTCCGGGCAGCAGCAAGTCAGGGTCGTCCACATTGAGGAGCCCAGCAGGCGGCGGGAGAATTCTCGGCGGCCGCGATGAGCTCAGGTACAGTCCAGTCAATCTCCGCCGCCCACTCTGTCATGCATTGCCGGAGCAGCCACATGCCATTGACGTTTTTGTGAAAGCAAATGCGACCGCCGACGGCGCCGAGGTTGGTGAAGTCCGCGGCCTGCGCCTCTGTTCCATTGCTAGGCTGCACTGCAACACGGTTCCAACCAGGGACCAGGTACCGGAGCTGATGTAAGCCCAATCGTCCCCGTTGTCGGGAATTCCCGCGATCGCGGAAGCCGTGTCATGACAGGCGGGCGCAATCAGCTCAGCTCCTGCCAGGGCGCGCAAATCGAGCTGCTCGGCCGGTCAATTTTCCAATCACCGTGCCCGGCCGAACAATCGGGGGCGCCGCTGTCATGCACCAGGCCCGTCGGCTTCGAAAATCTCCGGGGACCAGCTGCGCTTCTCCGCATCGACCAGCTGGGTATGAGTCGCATTGGTGTATTCAGCCAACCGCCCGTCCGCCCAGGCGATGCAATATATACTCCGGTAGAGTCAGCCATGGCTTCTCCTGCAAATCGATCCGGATCGGCGTAAAGCTGATAAAGCGTATTGATGCGGCTCATCTCGATACCGGTAATGGCACGAAGGCGCGCCGCGTGAAATGCGCTCGAAAACTGCCGCCCGCGAATCGGATGGTTCGCTCATCGCGATAACAGAAAGGATCGGCGATGGCCTGATCCATTTCGATTCAGGCGCACATAGTCAACCGCCCAGCCATCGGCGGCAATGGACCGCATGCCTTCAGTTGCAATCTCGGCGCACTTGCGCAGACCGGCATCCATCTGTTGCGTGATCTGGCCCAGGTCCCAACGCAACTCGCCATTGTGGCTCACCGGAGCATTCGGATGTCGATGAACCAGCTCAATGTGCGGGCGAGACCATTGAGCCAGCGCAGCAAAGAAACACGACAGCTCTCCGCGCCGAGGTCGATGGCAATCATCGCCCGCCGGTCTCTTGGAGAGCATGGAGGAAGCAGCCTCGCTCATCTGAGATAAGCCTCGGTCAAGCCTCCATCGACGGGAATAAGATGACCCGTGGTGCAAGGCGCCTGCGGACCCGCCAGGAAGAGGATGGCCGCGGCACAGTCTTTAGGATCGATCGGCTGATGGGTCAAGGTTCTCTTGGCGTAGAACTGCGCCAGCTTGTTGCGTAGGTCATCATCAGAAGAGGATTCATCGAAGGGGATGTTGTACTTCGTCAGCGATGCTTTCACCCGATCGCGGGGGAACATGGTCGACCCTTTCACCACGGTCGCGGGACTGATCCCGTTGACGCGGATCTTAGGCGATAAGGTGACGGCGAGTTCGCGAACCAGGTGACTGACGGCGGCCTTGCTGACGTCGTAAGCTTCACTGCCGCGCTTGGCCACGACGGCGTTTGCCGAGCTGGTCAGCACAATGCTGGTGTCAATTCCCTGGGCATTGAAGATCTTGGCTGCTTCGTCGGCCAGCAGATAGTTGGCGGTGACGTTGACCTCCAGCGTCAACCCCCACTGCGCATCGCTGATGATGCCGTCAGGCGGAGGAGGGAATAACGCGGCGGTGTTGACCAGGATGTCGATGCCCCCATAAGCCGCGATCGTTGCGTCGAGCGCCGACCGGATGGCGGCCCGGTCGCGAATATCGATCCTGGTGGCAACCACCGCTTCGCGGCCGGCGATTGCCTGGGCTTCGGCCGCAACCTTGTTGCCGCATCCTGCTCGCGGTCCGCAACCACGATGTGTGCGCCCCTTTCCGCGGCCATGCAGAACTACCTCGCGGCCAATGCCGCTGGCGCCGCCGACCACCAGGACGATGCGGCCACTCAATTCCTTGGCTGGCAGGCTGCCGGCGTATCTTCGCTTCTTCCAGGGCCCAGTACTCGATACGAAACGCTTCCGAAGCCGGCAACGCCACATAGTTGGCATGGACTTTGAAGGCGCTGGTATCTGCCGCAGGCCCCGACTGCGGCAATCTCGGAGGACACTTGCCCTCGTCAAGGTGCCCGGCGCCTTCCATCACATGGATGGCATTGACATAAAACTCGCCCGTAATGCGCGCCTCGGCCTTGTTCTTGCCGAAGCTGAACATCCCGACACCGGGAACCAACACCACCGTCGGATTGGCATGGCGCATGGCCGGCGAGTCTTTTAATGCGTGCTGCTGGTAGTAGCTCGCGTACTCGGCGCGATAGTTTTCCATCGCAGTTTTCGCAGCCGCCTGAATTTGCGATGCATCGCCATGCTGATCCCAGTCCACAAACAGCGGGCGAATTTTCGTCCGGATGAAGTGATCGGGGCAGCTGGTGCCCAGATACGCCAGCTCCTTGGCAGAGTGCGAATTAATGAACTCCAGCACTTCAGGAATATCGGTGAAGCTGCCAATCATGCGCTGGCCGCTGGAGACGCTGCCGCGTAAGAAAGGCATCAGCTTCACCGCGATGGCCTGCCGCTGCTCGTGCGGCTTGTACTTGGCGCCCCAAAAGACTTGCTGTTCTTTTTGGCGCGATGGCTCTCGATGAACTGGCCGATCTGGTCGATGATGGTGATGGTATTCACATAGGACTCGCGCTGCGTGCTGCCCCAGGTAAAGAGACCATGGCCGCCGAGGACGATGCCGTCGCACCCCGGCACTTGCTTGACTGCGCTATCGATCATCATGGCCAGCTCGAAGCCGGGCCGCTGCCAGGGGACCCATACCATCTTGTGACCGAACTTCTGGTTGAACTCATCCATCTTTTCCTTGCCATTGGCCGAGGCAGCGAGCGCGATTCCCCAGTCGGGATGGAGATGGTCTACGTGAGCGAAGGGGAGGAAGGCATGCAGCGGGGTATCGATGGAGGCAGGTGCGGGATTGTTGCCGAAGGTGCAGAGCGGGTACAAACCGACGATCTCGTCTTCCAACTCGACACCACGATAAATCTTCGCTAGCGCCAGAACTTTCTCCTGGTACAAGGTGGCAAAGCCGTCGACCTTAATGCTGCCCAGATCGCCGCCGCTGCCCTTCACCCAGAGCACGGTCTTCTTCTGCCCGTCCAGCGGATCGGTCTCCTCGAGTTTGGAGCTGGTGTTGCCGCCGCCGAAGTTGGTGATCCGCAGATCGGATCCCAGCAAGTTGGAGCGATACCGCAAAAGAGCGGCGAGGATCGAGGGTTTTGGCATGGTTCTCATCCCAAAGATCGGCAAGATACTTCAGGGGCATACTGCCTCTCCTTCTGGTGCGGGTTCGCCTTACACATCGGCGAAAGCAAATTCAACTAGACAAAGTATTTCGCTATGTGCACATGGTTACAGTAGTATCACTGCATTTGGCTCGAACTGCCCGAGGTGGATGTGGGTCCTAACCCGTTTATTGGCGTTGTCTATCACTGGATCGGCGGCCTCGCTTCCGCCACCAATTTCATTCCATTTCGAGGAATCAAGCGTTGGTCGTGGGAAATTTACTGGATCATCCAGGGCATTGCCGCCTGGCTCATCGCGCCCATGACATTGGCGCTTCTGCTGGTGCCCAATCTTTTCGGGTTCTTCATGCTGCGCCACCGGCCAGTATCGGCTACGCATGTTTCTGGGGAGCGATGTGGGGGATAGGCGGACTCACCTTCGGCCTCTCCATTCGCTACCTCGGCATTGCGCTTGGATATGCTATCGCGCTCGGCTTTTGTACGGCGTTCGGCACCCTGATGCCGCCGATCTTCAGCGGCCAGATGTCATCCATCCTGCATGAGAGCTTCCGGGCAGGTGATACTCGCCGGGGTGGGAGTGTGCATGCTGGCCATTGCCGTCAGCGGGCTCGCCGGCTATTCGAAAGAGCATGAAATTTCGAGCGAAGACCGGGCAGAGGCCGGGGAGCGCGACTTCTCCTTCGTCAAGGGCCTCGCGGTAGCCATCTTCGCCGGCATCATGAGCTCGTGCTTCGCCTACGGACTCGCGGCAGGCAAACCCATTGCCGAGATAGCACGGGTTCGAGCTCATTGCCCAGCATCGGCTGGATCTTTGGCAGAACCTTCCCGTCCTGATCGTCGTTCTCTGGGGCGGCTTCTGTTACCAATTTCCTTTGGTCGCTTTTTCTCATCATCAAGAATCGTTCCTTCGCCCAGTTCGCGGGAGCGCCAGGGCATCAACCCCATGGGCGCGACCGACGGTGGCTGCAGAACGGGTTGAAGTAGACCTGACACGCCGCCTCACCGGTCAGACGCTGCGTGAAGAATTACATTCTCGCCGCCCTGGCGGGAGTGATCTGGTATTTCCAGTTCTTCTTCTATTCCATGGGGCAGACGAAGATGGGCAAGTACGATTTTTCCAGCTGGACGCTGCACATGGCGAGCATCATCATCTTTGCCACGCTGTGGGGCATGGTGCTGAAGGAGTGGAAAGGAACCAGCCGGCGCACGAAAGGCGCTGGTCACCCTTGGATTGATTTCTGCTGGTCGGCTCCACCGTCGTGGTGGGCTATGGAAATTATCTAAAAGTACGCTAACGCGGATTTCCAAGAGGTGTGCGCCGGAGCCGCCGAAGATTACGCGGCTTTTCCGTCGAAAAAAAAGGGGCTCAGAGAGGCGCTCATTGAGAGCATAGCTAAAAAGGGCCTCTGCTCCCTCGCCGCAAAACTTCTTGCCGCCGTTTCAGGCGTAGCTGGCGATTGCGCCCTGGTTTGCCGCGGCGCGTTCCCGGGTGATCTGTTCGATGTAGCCGCTCTCGCGGAGCGCCAGACAGCGGATCTTCCACCAGCCCTTTCGATCGCCTCCAGCTCTTGACGATCGGCCGCACATCCTGCCAGAACGCCGAGCGAAAGCACTCTTCGGCCTCCACCAGCTTGCATTCGTCCTGCAGCACCGAGAGCCGCGCGTGATCGACCAGCGCCGCCTTGGCGTAGATCTCCTGTGCGGTACACACGGTCTGAACCATGGCTTCCATTTTGCCTTTTAGATTGTGACTCTGGTCGATCATGTAGGCGACGTCTACCATAGCGCCCGGTTTCCCATTCATAGTTACGAATCTCGTGAAAGATACGGAAGACCTGGTAGGGATCGATCGATCCCAGGGTGAGATCATCGTCGGCGTAGCGCCGATCGTTAAAGTGGAAGCCGCCCAGCATCTTGGCGTGCAGCAGCCAGGCGACGATTTGCTCTACATTCTGCGCCTGGTAGTGATGCCCGGTATCGACCAGCACCAAAGCCTGCGGTCCGGCCGTCCTGGCCAGCAGCAACGCCATACCCCAATCGGCAACGTCGGTGTGATAGAAGAATGGCTCAAAAGGTTTGTATTCGACCAGTAATCTTTGCGCCGGGCTCAGCGCGGCATGCACTTTTTTGAGTGATCTCCTCAAACCAGCCGATGCGGTGCCGCATGCTTTGTGTGCCGGGATAACTTGAGCCGTCAGGAAACCAGGGCGCCATGTCGCGTGAATTCAGCTTATCCGCGATGGCCACGCAGTCCAGGAAGATGATCGAGGGCGTGCTTGCGGATCGCCGGATCGGGATTGCCCACAGCGCCGAATTTGTATTCCTGCCCCTGGAAGAAGTTCGGGATTGATCGACCCTGCGGCCACTCCACATTTGCTGGACAGCTCTTTTACATGGGGCACATCTTTCAGCCCATTCGGCAGATCCCACAGAGCATGAAGGGCGACCGTTGGGCATGCTCCGGTTAACTGGTTGACCATGCCGGCGTCGCTGAATTTCTCTGCCAGGTTGGTCGCTGCCGCCGGCTGCATGAATTTGCCGAACCGGGTCCCCGTATTGGCGAAACCCCAGGAAGGCAATTCAATCTTGAACTGATCCAGCGCCTGCCAAACGGAGCCTTCCACGTCCTGTGCCATAGTGCCCCTATCCGCGAAACCATGCTGAATGCTTCAGAGGAATTGCAATAGGGTAACAGTTTCCATCCTAAAATTGCATCTGTCAACACTCTTCCGGCCCAGGCTTAGGTTCAATAGGGAAACCACACCCCTAACCCCCATATCTACTGCGTAGTCACCCGAAACGAATAAGTGCCCGCAGGCAGCTCGTAGGTGGGGAGTTCCCTCCGCGCTACTTAACAGACGGAGCTTCTTACTGCTTGCTAAGGCTTCTCCGTCCACCGTGAACTTACCTTGCTGACTTGCCGGCAGCGGCATTTGGGCAGTCGTGTTCGGGGGGACCGTGACCAGCCAGGTAACGGCCGTTCCGTTCATCGACCAGGCGGATCGTATCTCGCCGTAAGACGACTGGTAGCGGAGATCGAGACTTCCCAGGCGGGCATCGAAATTGGGATGGAGATAGATGGTGTGAAAGCCGGCGTCTACAGGCAGGGCATCGATACCGGCCGCATAGCGATAGATCCAATCGGCCACTGCGCCGTAGGCATAGTGGTTATAGGAATTCATGCTGGGGTCCCCGCGCATCTGGTCGCCGTTCCACCGCTCCCACATGGTGGTGGCGCCATGCTCCACCAGGTATCCCCATGAGGGATACTCCGTATTGAGCAGCAGGTGATAGGCAACATCGCTGTGTCCCGTGTCGACCAGCACCGCCAGCAGATAGGGAGTACCCAGAAATCCGGTTGCCAGGCGCCCATGGTTGGCCTCGATCTTGGCGATCGAGGCGGTTGGCCGCCGCGGCGCGCAGCGAATTGGGCACCAGCTTCATATTCAGCGCCAGCACATACCCGGTTTGGGTATCGCCGCCTGCGGCCTTGGCTTCAGGGTTGTTGATTTGTCCAAAAGGGCGAAGGACCGTTATCGGCTGCGGCGATAAATCCATCGCCATGAATAAACTCGCTGGCGAAGGCTGTCTTAATGTTGCTGAATAGGGAGGCATACTTTGCTTCGTCTTCCGTCTTGCCCAGGGCATGCGCCATCTGCTGCATGAGGGTGACATCGTAAGCCCAATACGCAGTGGCCACCAGCGGCTCAAGCGTAGGGCCTTCCGGAGACAGCCAATCTCCAAAGGGTATGCCGTAACCTTTTCGCCAGAGGTAACTGGGATTGTCCGCCTGGATGGCCGCCAGGTACTTCTCCATCGCGTCCCAGTTTTGCTCAATGACGCGGGTATCTCCCGATTGCAGCCATGCGGTCCAGGGAATGATGACGCCCGCATCGCTCCATCCAGCGCCGAAGCCCGGATTCGGTGTATTGACGCCTGGAGCGAAGATGCCGTACATGGGCGTGCCCACCTGGGTCCCTCTGATATCGCCGGCAAATTTCTTAGAGAACTGCGTCAGGTCCATGTTGTAGGAAGCGGTCCGCCAGAAGACCTGCGCATCCGCGGTCCAGCCCAGACGCTCATCACGCTGCGGGCAATCCGTGGGCACACCGACGAAGTTGGAGCGCTGTCCCCAGAGGATGTTGCTCCACAACTGATTGATCATCGGGCTGCCCGAGTGCAGCTGTACGGTAAAGGGCGCGTCAGTGTATAGGGCCACCGCCTGCACAGCAGTAAGGTCTGGCTTATACGTCAGGCCTGTCACTTCGACATAGCGAAAGCCGTGAAAAGTAAAGTCCGGCTGAAACTCCTCCTGGCCTTTGCCGGAAAGGATAAAGTGGTCGGTCGCTTTCGCCGTGCGCAGATTGTCGACGTAGAGGGTTCCGTCAGGATTCAGCACTTCAGCAAAGCGCAACTGAACGTCAGTACCCGCGGCGCCTCGCGCCCGCAGCCGCGCCACTCCGGCCAGGTTCTGACGGAAGTCGTAGATATAGGTGAGGGGCCTGGGGTTGGTGATGGCCGCTGCGGTGAGCGTCTGGTGAGCCCGAATTGGCTGGAAGGTTTGCGCAACAATCTCCGGCTCCAAAGGCTTGACTAGATCGACTTGCTTCCAATGTGCGTCGGAAAAGCCGGCCGCATCCCAACCTGCCTGCTCTTTTCGCGCGTCGTAACTTTCGCCGTCGTAGATCTCCGCCTGAGAAATTGGGGATATATCGGCTTTCCAGGATGCGTCGGTCGAGATCCACTCCACCGAGCCATCCACATGCTCGATGCGTAGCTGCGCCTTCAAAGCCGGAGGAGTATCCCCATAGTTGTAGCCTTGACGGAACCACATCAGTGGAGTGGTGTACCAGCCCGGCGCGAGCCACGCCCCAAGCGCGTTTTGCCCGGTCTTCAATTGCCGGGTGACATCGTAGGCCTGGTAAGGAACGTGGGTGCGAAAATCGTCCCATCCGGGAGACAGAACCTGATCGCCTATGCGCGCGCCGTTGATTTGGAATCGATAGGCGCCCAGAGCGGTCACATAAAGACGCGCCGAGGTCACCGGCTTGCTTATATCGAAACTGTGACGGAGCAACTTCACCGGCCCGGTCTGCCAGGGATTCCCTAATTTGTCATCGCCCATAGGGGTGGCGGGGGGTGCATAGGCGATCGCATTCTGCCAGGCGGAATCGTCGTACTTCGGTTCATACCAACCCGGTTGTGCATTCAGATCGGCCTTCCACGCTTTGTCGCTGGCAAAGACGACAGCGGCACCATCGGTCATTTCGACATAAAGACAAGCGCTCATCGGGGTGCGGTTCGTCTCGGACGTCCCCATGCCATTCGCCGGCGGCGTTCCATACAACGTAACCCCTACGGCCAGCAGATTTTCACCCGCGCGCAGGTCCGAAGTGACATCCTGGCGCAGGTAGGTCTTCCAGGGTGCCTGCTTCCAGGGCGGCAGCGGCGCCGTCTCCAGCACCTGCTTGCCGTTTACCCATGCCGCAGCAGAGTCTTTGCCGGTTACGAACAGGTCTGCGTGTTTCACCGGTCCTCTGAGCTGAAACCTGAAGCGAAAATCGTGCTGCGTATCGGCACTTCCCTGGGGAGGGTTGCCGTTGCCGGCATTCGTAATCCATGTGGCGACGGATTTGCGGACTGCGCGATGCTCGGGGTCTTCATAGCCGATCCAGTGGGCTTTCCAGTTTTCCTTGAGCAACCCTGTTTCCCACCAGCTCACCTCGCTTGCCGGGTAGGGCTTTCCGTCCTTGTCCCAAACCTCGACACGCCAGTAGTAGCGCGTGGAAGCGGCTAGCTCTGGACCTCCGTACACCACGCCAAAAGATTTGTCTGAAACGACGCGGCCGCTATCCCATACGTCCGGCTTGCCTCCGGACAGCATGGCGGGCTTGGTTGCTACCTCGATCCTGTAGGCCGTCTGCCGTGCGGCAAACCCCGCATCCTGAAGCTGCCAGGAGAGCAGCGGCTGGCTGGAGTCGATGCCCAGAGGGTGATCGAGAGAGTCGCAAGTTAGATGTGCCGGCTTTAGCAAGGGTGATGCGGCGAAAGCAGGTGCGAGGAAAAACGTAGCGGCAAGTGCCAGGCTAAGACGATGCGGTGGGTTCTTATGCATTCGGCTGAAACTATCGAATTGCCAAGGGGCAATGTCAATAGGAAAGTGCTATCCCGTTCGAAACGGAGGAAATTTGTCTCCGCGAGCAGTTTTCCATTTTGGAAGTAGCGGATCGGAACTCATCCGGCACTACCGCTGAAAATCACCGGGGGGGGTGAGTTGTTAGGATGTGATGAACCTCAGGCACGCTACGGCGTAAGGCAATAGCTGCACGGACGAAGCGGCCTCGGCTTCGCGCCGCAGCTCGGGGCCGCGTTCACCAAAGCTATGTTCGTCGAGCAAGAAGACAGAATGGATTTGCATATCTCCCTCAAGCACAGCCTCTTGTTTCTGGCCGGTTAGGTTTGCAAGCCAGACAACGCGCCGGGCCTCTCGGTCTACTCCAGCTACCGCAGCCACACAGCATGGGCGGCTCGAGTGACACTGGTAGCGTAGATTTCCGCTCAATTCGGCGATCCCTCGCGCTGCGTAAAAAGCCGGATAGAGCAGCAGTTCTCCAGAAGCGTGAGCGCAGGCCAGTCCCAGACGTGCTGTCAACCCACCAACTATCAGCGACTGTAATCTCGCCTCGGCCGTGGCTGCGACGTAGCCGATCATCCAAGCAGCTGCGAACAAGCTGGTTTGTCTCGGGTCACGATCTGTCATCGTGATGCGGCCGTTTGTCGGGTTCTCCATCACCCGCGCTCCGTAGGGATTGTGACGCATTCCGATGGTCGAGGGGCCGATGCGATAAGTCTTGTCCTTTCCAATGATTGCGCGAGTTGAGCGGACGATATGGGGTAGCGCTTCCAGGCTCTCCATCACACTCAAATCATCGGCTGCGTGCACAATCGGGCAGGTGCAATGCGAGACGAAATCGAGCAGTTCCACAGGCGGGCGTTTGCGGTTGAGTTCAGTGAAGTAGCTGAGGGACCCGCCGCCGATGGATACGCCCGGAAAGGCCTCTCGGGCTGCCTGGTAGATTTCGGCGAGCGGCGGGCACGCTGGCCATGAGCCACCTGGCAGAGTAGATTGACGGTCTGCCGCAGGGGAAATGAGAAGGCCTGACAGAGTCAGACCGGCTGCGGCAACCATCTCAGCCAAGCCGCCCAACTCATCACGCACACTTTGTTGCGCAGGCAGCACTAATTCAAGAACGGATTCTGTCTTGTCGATGGCCTGAACACACTTGGTAATGTCTGCAAAACCGCGGAGATGGCTCTGCACGTGGCCCGCGCCGGGGTCAAAATGAAACAGCAAATGTTGCGGACTCAAACTATTGAGTAACGCCGGGTGAGCCAGTGCCTCAGCAATCTGGTCCGGATGGATAGAGACACCGATGCCGGGAAAGACACCGTCCGGATCGGCGATGGATAAGCGGGTGGGGGCATTGTCTCTACGCGCAAGCCTGCGGGCAGCGCCATGGATCCGCTTTATTTCAAGTTCAATTGATTGCCGATTTGTAACCCCTTGCTCCATGACGTAGGGCCACGGCAGGGAGAGCGGGCGGACGTAGGTTTTGTACGATGCATCCGACCAGTTGCGCTGGTCTTCCATTTCGAAAACGTCCCCGTTCATGCAGCAGCGCGCTGTGACGTCGGGCGTGACGTGGTGATGAATGGCGCGAATATTTTTAAACGGTTGCCAGGGAGAGATGAGGTCTGGGAAAGTCGACTGTTCCTGCGAACCGTCGACGTGCTCAATGATGGCCGGCTGGCCGGCAACCCCATCGATTGGATGGAGGACAGCGAAGCCACAGCGTGCGGTAACAAACGCGGTCAGCGGTTCAGCCACTACCTCAAAGACGAGATGCCCTTGAGCATTCCCGGTAATGCGTGCCTGGTAGCAGAGGGTCTGGTTGGGGTCGGCAGAAGAGCAGCGCCCGCGATATGTAACCGCGAATGCACCGTCGTTTTTGTCGAGGCTGTAATCGCTGATCTCCGGATTGTAGGTTCCCCAATCCGAATTACGCACCACATAGGCGATGGCTCGCAAAACCTCGTGGCCTTCATGGCAGATCGTACGCAGGCCTCCCGTGACAAAATCCATAGTCAGCGCGCCAGCCCTTAGAGGGATGCGCTTAGGAGTCTTTTCCTTAGTGCCGACTCGTCGCTCAATCACGCTTGTTTTCATGCCTGCCTTTATACCCCAGAGCTCGAATCTCAACCGCAGCTTGACACAGATGCCGTAGCTAAACCATCATTTGTTGGCTCCGACTGCGGGCTTCCAGGAGGCATTCTTCTAGTGTTGGAGAGAATGTCGAGGCGATCGTTTGTGAAAGCGCTAGCGGCTAGCGCAGTGTCCAGCTCGGCAATCCACTCCGGGTTGGCGCAGGATCGGGTTGCCGCTTCAGGCGAACCCACAGAGTGGTCTTACACCAGTGGAAAGCAATATTCCGACCCGTTTAACCAGGTCGATCTGGATGTGACTATTACCCTTCCCTCTGGTCAGCAGGAGCTCATGCCGGCATTCTGGGCTGGCAGTTCTACCTGGCGCGTGCGTTACGCGGCGCCCGCCCCGGGCCTTTACAGGATCCGGTCGGCCTGCAACGACACCGCAAACAGCGACCTTCATGATCGTACCTCAGTACTAAACGTGCAGCCTTATGCTGGTCAGAACGCCCACTACAAGCACGGTGCGCTCAAAGTCGCAGAAGATCGGGGTCATTTTCAGCACGCCGACGGCACTCCCTTTTTCTGGCTAGGGGATACCTGGTGGATGGGCCTGTGTAAACGGCTTAGCTGGCCAGACGGATTTCAAACACTCACTGCCGATCGAGTGCAAAAGGGCTTCACCATCGTCCAGATCGTAGCCGGCCTCTACCCTGACATGGAGCCGTTCGACGCTCGCGGGGCGAATGAAGCAGGCTTTCCCTGGGAGCCCGATTTCTCTCGCATCAACCCCGCGTACTTCGATATGGCCGATGTACGCATCCAGCACGTTGCCGATCAAGGCCTTGCTGTTTGTGTGGTCGGGTTTTGGGGATACTTCATACCCCGTATGGGGCTGGACAAGGCCAAGCAGCATTGGCGTTATCTCATCGCCCGTTGGGGCGCATACCCGGTGGTCTGGTGCCTCGCCGGCGAGGGCACCATGCCCTACTACCTTTCGAAAACAAAAGAACAGGATGCGGAAACACAAAAGCACGGCCTGACCGAATTGGCGCGCTTTGTCCGCGCCACCGATCCGCGACATCATCCCATCACCATCCATCCTTCCAAGAGCTCGCGACTCTGTGTGGACGATCCCGCGGTGCTCGATTTTGACATGCTGCAGACCGGTCACAACGATCGGCAGAGCGTGCCCAACACCATCGAGACAGTCAATCATTCGCTTGCCGCGACCCCTAAGATGCCAGTGCTGATTGGAGAAGTCTGCTACGAAGGCATTGCCGAGGCCAGCCGGCAGGAAGTACAACGCTTCATGTTTTGGTCCAGCCTTTTGAGTGGGACGGGCGGACACACCTACGGAGCCAACGGCATCTGGCAGGTAAACACGCGGCAACAACCCTACGGACTCTCACCGCATGGCCATTCCTGGGGTGGTCCCGCGTGGGATATCGCAGCTCAACTTCCCGGCTCGGGACAGCTTGGATTGGCAAAAGGTCTGCTCACTCGCTATTCCTGGTGGAAACTGGAACCGCGGCCAGATCTGATAGAACCGCGCTGGACTACAACCGACTACTGGCAACCCTACGCCGGCCAAATTCCCGGAGAGGCAATTTTTGTCTTCTCTCCGTCGGCGTTTAAGCCAGTCACATTTAGAAATTTAAACGCGACAGACTATCGCGGTTTTTTCTTCAATCCCAGCGATGCAACTGAGGTGCCGATCGAAAACGTCCATCCGGACAGTAGCGGCACGTGGAAGCCTCCGGAATTTCCTATCTTTCGTGATTGGGTCATCGTTCTCGAGCACAAGGCATGAATCAATTTCGAGTCGGCTTCTCCGCTGATTTTTGCGATCCACAGGGGCAACCTGTCTTCCCCGATATTGGCTTATCGCTGCTCGAAAGTGTTCCGCGAATCTCACACCAGTTTGTCGCTGAGTATCAGGACCCATATTCTCCCAGTCAGCTGACAGATTATGACGTGTTGATCTCGTTGAAGCCCAGGGTCACGCGGCAGTCTCTTCTGGGAGTCTCTCGCCTATGTGCCGTTGGCCGCTGCGGCGTCGGCTATGACAACGTCGATCTGGAGGCTTGCACAGAGCAAGGAATTGCTGTGTTCATCACGCCGGCCGGCGTCGTACGCCCGGTAGCCGAGTCTATTGTGCTGTTCGTGCTGGCTCTTTCGCACAATCTGCTGCGCAAGGATCGGCTGGTGCGCCGGGGACTCTGGGCGGAAAGCACCCGTCCCCTGGGACGTGAGCCACGTCAACGCGTTGTCGGTACGATTGGCTTGGGCAACATCGCGTCCGAGGCGATTCGGCTGCTTCGTGTTTTTGATGTTGCACGATTTCTGGCTTTTGATCCGTATGTCGTGCCCGCGCGGGCCGCACAACTTGGGGTGGAAATGGTTTCGTTCGAAGAACTCCTCCGAGCGTCGGACTACGTGCTGGTCAACTGCCCGCTCACCCCGCAGACACGCGGCTTACTCGGCAAACCTCAGTTCGCGCTCATGAAACCGGATGCTTTGCTCATCAATACGGCACGCGGGCCGGTCGTAGACGAAGCCGCGCTGATCGAAGCTCTGGAGAACGGCAGAATTGGAGGCGCCGCATTCGATGTGTTCGAAAAGGAACCTCTCAGCGCAAACTCACCTCTGGCGGCGATGGAGAATGTGATTCTCACTTCGCATTCCATCGCCTGGACCGAGGAACTGTTCCGCGATATGGGCCGCATCGATTGCCAGGGTGCTCTGGCTATTTATCGCGGAGAGCCGCCCGAGCATGTCGTCAACCCCCAGGTGCTGAGCAGTCCGGTGTTTCTACAAAAGCTGGCGAAATACAAAGCTGCATTTTCAGCGGAAGGCGTTGCTCAATGAACTTTCGCCAGCGGCTTCGCCAGGGCGACCTGCTTTTGGGCCAGATGGTGCTTGAACTGTTTACTCCGGGCATCGGCCCGATGCTTGCATCATGCGGACTGGATTTCGTGATCTTTGATATGGAACACGGCCGTTGCGATCTCGCCCTGCTTGCGGAGATGGTCGCGTCATGCCGCGGCAGCGATATTGTTCCCATCGCCCGCGTGCCCGACGCGGCCTATGTGCCTTTGTCGCGCGCCCTGGACCTTGGCGCCCGGGGCATCATGGTGCCCCGCGTGGAATCGAGAACCCAGGCCGAGGACATCGTCAGCCAACTCAAGTATGCGCCCCAAGGCCGGCGAGGTGTGGCCCTCGGCATCGCCCACGATCTCTATCGTGCGGGCAATGCGGACTTCTTCGCCAGGGTCAATGAGGAAATTTGCGTCATCTTGTTATTGGAAACGGCCAAGGCTTTTCAGAATCTGGAAGACATCATCTCCGTGCCTGGCGTGGACGTCGCCTGGATGGGGCATTACGATTTCACCGTCTCGATGGGCATCCCGGCACAATTCGAACATCCGCGATTTCTGGCTGCGATGGACGAATTGGTCGCGGTGTGCCGGCGCCATGGCGTGGCCCCTGGATTCCTGTCGCATTCGCCACAGTCGGCCGTGCATTGGATCAACCAAGGTTTTCGCGCGATCGGCCTGGGCAGTGATATTGGTGTGTTCCTCGAAGGAGTGCGCAACTTTCGCGCGCACATCCTGAAGAAACCTGATGTCTAACCTGGGAATCTGGGTGCCCCATATCTTCCAACGTTCTTTGTTGGGGGATGTGGGATAGGAAGTGAGTGGTGAATAAGGTGCAGAACCGCATCTGGTCAACGGCCGGTGATTCTCCCTGCTCCTATAGAATTGCTGCCAACCGAGGTCGGAAGGAAGATGCGGATTCTGGGGCTCACAGCTGCTCTTGCGCTCTGTTGCGCGGCGGTCTCGGCGGACACCATCGCCAAGCCCACCCCCATCCAGGCGGAGTTAATGGCAGACCTGCACGCGCGCCTGCTGAAGGTGGGCGCAACCGTATATGCACGCGTCACTGTCGACTGGCGGAGCAAGGATTGCTTCCTCAGGAGCGGAGCTACGCTGGAAGGGCATGTGGTCTCGGTGGTTCCTCGCATCAAGCCCGCCAAGGATTCTGAGGTGGATCTGGCTTTTACCAAGGCGCAATGCGGGGAACAGAAGATGAGCCCCTACCAGCTGATGCTGGCCGCGATCGCGGCTCCGCCGGAGAATAGCGGTATGGGCGTATTGACTACGAACCAGCAGCTACAGTCTCCTGGTGGCGGATCAGGCCAGGTTCTCAATAGCATGCGCCAGGGCTACGATCGCAATCTGGATCTGGAGGCGCCGGTCTATCTTTTCCCGATGAACAAGGGCATACAGATGGGCACCGTCTTCGGCATTAGCGGGCTGAAGCTGAGTGTTGGCATGGGGCCGGAAAACAGTTCCATCCTGACAGCGAAGGGCCGCGATGTATCCCTGGGGAAGCACTCGCTGCTCTTGCTCGTTCCTGGGCAAGGAACATTGCCCCGCCCACCGTCTGATCCATCTGCTGCTCATCCATTGCCGGCCGAAACGTCAGCCGAAGCTTCCCTTCATGTTCCCGCTGTGGACAGGCGCGCCTCGGCGCCCGTCCACGATGACATCGATCTTTGCGCGCCACCACAGTGCAACGCGGCCTTGCCGTCGGGCAATGCAAACGATGTGGGCCGCGCCTCGGCTACTCTATCCATCCGCGGGCTGGGCTATGCTCCACGCGCGCAAAAAGAGACCTTCAGTTTCGACTACGATGAAGCGCTGGCCTATCTCGGTCCTCACGAACTGCTGGTCGCCTTCAACCCCCACAAACTCGTCTCGCGGGATCCGCTCAGTGCAAGCTCAACCATTCGCGTGATCCGCGCTGCGCTCCTGGACATGGAGACGCACCAGGTCACACACACCGTCGAATGGGAACTGCCCGACGATCGGCAATACCTCTGGCCGTTGGCGGACGGCCGTGTGCTGGTGCACGTCGGCTCGGAGCTCCGTGTCTATGGCGCGGGATTGCAGATTCAGAATCGGGTTCCGTTAGACGGACCGCTGGCCTTCGTGCGTGCGACCCCCGACGGAACCTTTATGGCCGTAGGCGTGATCCGCGAGCGGCACGCGCCGGAACTGCATGCCCAGCTTGAGCAGAACCTCAACAGCGACCCGGAAGAAGATGTCGATGTCCTGATTCTGAATCGTGCCTTTGAGATCATCGCCAAATCCATCGCACCGTCTGGCGTGATGCCCCCCACGCTCTTGAACGAGGGGCAGGCGGTGCTGAAAGCGCTGCCAAAAATGCGTTATCGCATCTCCATGCTGAGCTGGGACCACCATACCTCGAATGTGGCTCAGTTCCACTCGAGCTGTACGCCTGAGCTCTCCAGCATCGCGCCGGACCTCATCTTCCTTGTGAGCTGCGATAAGCAATCTGCACGCGAGTATCGGGTATTGCGTTCGAACGGCAAGCTCAAATTAAAAGGTGACTCGACCCTGAACGAGTGTGGTCACGCCGCCGAAGGCAGCGCCAATCGGGAGGATTTTGTGGTCAAGATCGTGCAGTCCAGTTTGCCTGTACTTCCGGGAGCGCCCCTGAGCGCCGGGCAATTCACCTCCGAGGAGCTGCGGGTTTATCGTGCAACGGACGGCCAGCGGCTACTCGGCGTGCGTGTCGGTTCTCCATCCTTGAGCCGCGACGGTTACGCGTTGGCTCCGGATGGCTCACAGCTTGTGGTGCTGACCCGCGACCAACTCGCAGTCTATTCTGTGCCTGTGAAGTGATCTCCCTTAGGCACTCATCTCGATAAGCATTTTGATGTTCGCTCTTCCCGCTTCTTCGAAGTGGGTCAAATTGCTCCAGGCGTCTTGCAGCGGAAAAGTTTGCGAAATGAGAGGCTCCGCTTTCAGTCTGCCATCGTTCAACATGGCGATCACGATGGGGAATTCATCATCGTAAGCGTTTGTAGTGGTGACGGTTTTCTCGTCACGGAGAAGATCGTTCCAGTTGAACTCCGTGGGATGGGGGATTACCCCCGTGAGGCATACGGTGCCCCCTGGTCGAGTAACCCTGAGGGCGGTCGCGAGCGCTGCGCCTGAGCCCACACATTCAAAGGTATAGTCAGCTCCCATGCCGCCAGTCAGATCGGAAATAGCCTGCCGGGGATCTGAAATTTCCGCCTGAATAAATGCGCTGGCGCCTAAATCCTCAGCAAATTTTCGCTTGGCGGAGGACTTCTCGATTACGAAAACGTCAACCACGCCGCACGCGCGAAGTGCCTGCAGGGTGCATAACCCGATCGTGCCGCCACCCACGATCGCGGCCCTGCTCCCCACCTCGACCCTTGCTCGCCGGACGGAGTGCAGAGCCACCGAGAACGGCTCGACCATGGCTGCCGAGCGAAAGGACACGTTTGGCCGAAGCACGTGACAGCAATCTTCCGGAACTCCCGCGTACTCCGCATAGCCCCCGTCGCGCGCAAATCCGATGGTGGCTGCGACCGGGCAGTGTACGAAAAGCCCTCGTCGGCAGAACTCGCATTTTCTGCAGGCATCCACTGCGTTGACCGCAACCCGATCGCCGACGCGAAGGCGTGTCACGCCGGGACCAAGCTCAACCACTTCGCCGGAAAACTCATGGCCCAGAACAAGCGGCACCGATCGGCCCGTTCTCTTATGAGGGGTGGCGGCCACATACAACGGACCGTTCATGTATTCATTAAAGTCGGTATGGCATAAGCCTGAGCACTTGATTCGCAGCAGCACTTCTCCAGACTTCACATGCGGGTCTGCAAAGTCTTGGTACCGCAGATCCCTTGTTCCGTGATAGACGAGTGCTTTCATATGGCTTAACTCCGGTATTGAGCCTATCAGACCTGCCTCCGCGCATCGAGAATCCATGCCAACGGATCTCACGCCGGCAATTTCCGGCATCCTATCTCTCAGACAGAAAAGAGGAGGATGCGCTATGGCCGAAGTTACGGACAAAACAACGAAAAAGAACGCAACTGACATAACGGTGAACGAAGCCGATTCCCACTCCGTGAAAATCGATCGCACGGCTCCGGCCGGGAGCCAAAATTCACTTGGTGCGCAGAGCGTTCGCGACGGCCGCCCCGCTACCGACGATAGCGTAGTCGAAGCGATGGACGAAGAGGGTCCCGGCATCACGCCTCTCACGACAGAGTTAGGGACATTGAACTGACCTACCAAACGGCGTACTCTTACCGAAACTTGATGGCGACGGCTGAATCGAACCGCCGCGCGGCACATCTGAACCCAAACTCGCAAAGGAGCAACTATGGGCCTACTCGATGCATTGACATCTATTGCCGGCGGAGCTTCCCCCGAACACCATGGCGTCGCAGACGCACTGAGCCAGGTAATGCAGGAGCACCCTGGCGGAATGGACGGTCTTCTTAATCAATTAAAGCAAAACGGCCTCGCCGAGCAGGTGCAGTCCTGGGTCGGCCCTGGAGAGAATAAGGCGGTTAGTCCCGACCAGGTCCAGCAGGGCCTCGGCACTTCAACCCTGGAAAACATCGCGCAGCGCGCGGGCATTTCTCCAGCTGTCGCCAGTGGAGTCATCGCGGTCGTGCTTCCCCTCGTGGTTTCACACCTCTCGGGCAATAGCGGTCAGCCCGCGCAACAAGGGGGTCTGGCTGGCTTGGCGAGCAAAATTTTCGGGGATTAATCCTGAATACTGCGAACCTCGATCCAAACCATGCGTGGCCCATTCTCGAACCCAACAGCGGGTTCGAGGATGGGCCATAAGTGTTTCGGAGCGTGCCAACATCTACCGAATGCCGGCAGGCAAGTTCGGTGGAGTGGGAAGACCGGAGAAATAGATGTAACCATTGGGCGGAAAACCGGCGTTGCCAAACAGCTCTTTTGGTTCCTGTGCGAAGGCAGCAATTGACACAATCACAAGAATAACAACCGCGGTAATGGAAATAGACCTCACAGCGCAGTCCCTCCTTAAGGCCCTCGTTACCGAACAGATGAGTAGTAGTGCGCCCAACGTTTGTTCCGTTACAGGCTGGCTGCAGTAAAAAGCTTTTATTTAATGAATAAATTGCCCGATCCAACCTCGCGTCGTTAACATTTGGGCAGCTAAAAGCGCTTGGGCCTTCGGCACACCACAAGGAATAGGCGATTCCTTGAATGGGACGGCCTTCAAAGCCTGGGTGAGAACTGGAAAGCTGCGGGATTCGCGGTGGGAGCCCCCGCATTCATGCGGGGGGAGGAGCGCCTCAGCGCTCCGGGAAAGGATCTCAACTTTGATCACGCGCTTTAGCGCTGGCAATCCAGGGCCTTCAGGCCGTCCGTACGATAGTCATCCCGACCGCGTTACCCTCGACTACAACTTCTGCATAACGTGATTCCACTAAGTGTGTAGGCACGCTACATTCCTAGTAACAAGTAACAAGATTGCGGTTCTGGAGCGTTTAACTATGCCTTGCTATGCAATGAGAATTCTTGAAAAATCAGCCGCTGCCGCCCTGCGCGTTCTGCTGGCGGGCGCAGTGTTGTCGCTTTCGCCTCTGGCTGCACTGGCCGCCGATACACACATCCATGCAAGCCTTGCCGGTATCTATGTCACCCGGGCGCCTAAGACAGCTCCGACCATGAGTGTGAGCCTGGGCGCGGATGGATCTGCTACCGTCACCCAGGATCCAGGTCAGGGGTCCACCACCTACTTTGGGCACTGGGCCGACGACGGACGCCAGATCAAGGTCACCTTCAACGCGGTAGAAGGCAAGCCGCAAGCAACTCCCATGGTTTTTGAGGCTGTCCACAGTAAATTGCAGGCAGTCACCTGGGACCATCAGGCTTGGGGTAACGCTCATCCCCCAACCATGACCAAGGGATACAAAGTGAAGTATTTGTTTTGGACTACAACCATGCGGTAAGGCTTGGTATTGAAGAAAATGGTGTTGTCATTTGCCCCAACCATGAAGCGTGTCCCAAACGGGTCGCGCGCAGGGTTGGGGCAAACGCACCGACAATCCTTGTAAGATTCATTCAGTGTTTCTCTTTACGGCGCGGAACCCAAACGGTAGGGAAAGGTCTGCAAAACCTTTGTTTGGTGGTTCAATTCCATCCCGCGCCTCCACCCCTTCCACCGTCGCATAACCCTCTCTCCGGGGGCGGCCCGTCACTTACCGGGCCGGTGGTAATTTAGAATTCCTGCGCCAAAATGATCCCGCCAGCCACTAAAGTAAGGTCAAAGACCCGCCGATAGTCCCAATAAGAGACAAAAAATGCCCGAAACTAGAATTCTGTTGGTGGATGATGACGTCGTCGTGCGCATGGCTTTGACTGGCGTGCTTGAACAGTCTGGCTTTGCCGTAACCACTGCGGCCAATGTGCCGGAGGCGCTGAGACTCATTACCGGCTCGGAAACATACGATGTGCTGCTGAGCGATCTGCACATGCCGGGAGCAGGAGATGGGCTTACAGTAGTAAGCGCCATGCGGCATGCGAATCCCCAGGCGGTGACGCTCCTACTGAGCGCATTCCCCGAGATGACCGCCGCAGTCGCGGCTATCCTGCAGCAGGCCGATGAGATCCTGGTAAAGCCGATGGATATCCCTTCGCTCATCCAGGTCATCAGGGAGCGGGTCGCCCGCGGTCCACACCGCAAGCGCGAGATCGAGACAGTTGCCTCGATTCTGGAACGCTCTACAGCCGGCACGATTCGAGAGTGGTACCAGCGGGTTGAGACAGAACCAGCACTGATGGCCATTCCAATGAGCTGCGAGCAGCGCTGCGCGCATCTGTCGACCCTCTTTCGCGACCTGATTCTCCGCCTCCATTCTAACCAGCCGATAGGCGTGAAAGCCCTGACGCCTTCCGGCGCTGCCGAGCACGGCGCTAACCGGTTCAGGCAAGGCTACACCGCCTGGATGTTGGTGGAAGAGTCTCGCATCCTGCAGGTCAGCATCTTTTACACCCTGCAGTGCAACCTGGCCACTATCGACCACAGCGTATTGCTGGTTGGAGTCATGACCATTGCCGACGAGATCGATGCCCAACTTAGCCGAGCCGTCGAAAGTCATACCGAGCAAACACAGTATGTCGACTCCATGAGCCGGCTCCGTGGCGCTTATGGCCGCTGAAGACGGAGTCGGCTTTCTATTCCTGGCCGAGAACAGCATTGACGTCATTTGCCGCGCCGGGCTGGATAGGTCGTTACTCTATGTCTCTCCATCGTCCTTCCGTATTTTAGGTTGGAAGCCGGAGGAGATGACGGGCAAGAGGCCGGACGACTTTATTCTTCCCAACGATCTTCCCTTGCTCTCGAAGAGCCTTGTTTCGGGTCTCGACGAATCTATCGCAACGGTTCGCATGCGCAAAAAAGACGGGACGATAGCGTGGGTCGAGATCAAACACCGGATGGTTGGTTGCGCCGCGACCGGCGAACCCTCGGAAATCGTAATCGTGATCCGTGACATCACGGAGCGCACGGCTTTGGAAGAGCGGCTTTCCGTATTGGAGCTCACAGACTCGCGCACCGGGCTGTTCACCCACCGCGCGTTTGACGGGGAGCTGGAGCGCGAGTGGAACCGCACCCTGCGGGAGGGTTCCCATGTTTCTCTGTTGCTGCTTGACTTCGACCACTTTAAGCAATTCCACGAGCAGCATCGGGAAGGGGATCGCTGTCTGGCCCAAGCCGCCGCCGCAGTGATTGGATCGATGCGCCTAACCGATTTCGCCGCCCTCTACGGAGCAGAAGAAATTGCCGTCATCCTTCCCTCCACAGGTTCAGGTGGCGCAGCCAAAGTCGGTAAAAAGGTGCAGTCTGCCGTTCAGGCTCTCCGCTCTCCCCCCGGCGGATTTTGGAAACACGAAGGCCACGTTAGGGTGACTATCGGCATTGCTACGGTATGGGCTCGGCCCGGCGCAACCGCGAGAATGCCCGAAATCATGCGTCTCGGAGCCGACAACGCCCTGCAGAAAGCGAAGGGAGACAGAATTGCCTGGCCGCCCGCGCCTCTTGTCGCTCCCCCAGAGAGTTGGCGGGAATAAGGGCGCTAGAGCATTTTCACTTCTGGTGCATACAGAGCAACCGCTCCCGACGTGGCTTTTCCTCAAGAAAAGCCGCACTTCGCGGCGCTTGCCTGTGCAGAGTAGAAGTGAAAATGCTCTATGGATAAACCTTGATCCAGTGATTTCGCATCTTTGGCCGGATTACCTGGCCCGCTGTTTCGGAAGCGATAGCGTTGGTGGGTTCGACGGGCATGTGGCAGTCGATGCAGTTCTCCGCAATTTTGTGTCCCATGGTTTTTGCCATGCCACAGCTTTCCACCTGGTGGCAGGTAAGGCAGCGATCTGAATACGCTGCCGCCGCGCGCTCCGGCTGGTGTATGTTGTGGCAGGTGGAGCAGCTCATGCTCGGTGACGATAAGTAACAGCGACTTTTCTCCAGCAAGCCTACCTGATTTCCGTGCACGTCAGGATGCGCTGCAACCTCACCTTCGTTGGGCCGCAGATAGTTGTCCAGCGGCTTGCCGGGCACATACGAGAATGCCGCGACCAACTCTTCGGTTCGGATACCGTTGTGGCACAGCGCGCATAGGTCAACCTGGCTGTCCCGTGAAAACTTCGCGGGATTGAGAATTGTTTCCCCAGCAGCCGGCGCCTTGGCTTGGTGCAGCGAAATGTGGCTGGCGCCCGGGCCATGGCAGCGCTCGCAAGAGATTCCCGTCACCAGGCTCGCGGTGTCATATTGATTGGTGAGCGGGTCCGCTGGAGCGCGGTTCTATATAGGTGGCGTGGCACTCCAGGCAACGCGGGGTGACGGCCCGGGAAAAACTCATCGTGCCGTCCTTGTAGCCGGGACTGTTGATCCACCGGCTGCCCTCCGACCAGTAGCTTACGGGCAGCTCATACAAGCGGTCACCGTGCCAGTAGAGGTAGCTCTGGCCCCGCACACCCGATCCGATCACGACCTCCATCTGTTCGCTTCTCGTCTTCAGTTGCCCGGGCCAGCCGGCGACCGCCGTCTGGTAAAACCCGTTCGCCTTAGCCTCCATTTTGAAGTACAGGCCCGGGTTATCGCCCGCGGTTGCGGGGTCTGCGATCATCAGCACATTCGACCCGTCACGGAACGAGCCGAGAATAGAGTCCTTGCCGGCGGGTTGTGAGGTCAGGTGGTGCGCGGTGTGGACATAAGAGGTGCTTTGATCGCGGTGGCAGGATAGGCAGGCAGCGTCGCCCGCATATTTGTCATGCCGAGCCTTAGGCGTTGCCTGGGTTGCGATTGTGGGCAGCCCCAGAAAACCTGAGAAGAGCCAGGAGCAGTGCCACGCTTGCTGGAGCCATGCGAGGTTACTCCTTTCCAGGCTTCAGTCCTGAACCTGCACCCATGCTCTCTTCTGCGAACTCTCGACCACTGCGTCGAGAACGCGCAACTGGCGAATCCCATCCTCGAAGGTGGGATATTCAATCGGCGCTTGACTATCGGCAACTCTCCTGTAGAAGCGGCGGAAGATTTGCTTGAAGGTGTCATCATAGCCTTCGCTGTGGCCGCCCGGCAGGTCGGCGTAACTCTGGGCCCCATCTGCCAAGTAGCGAAGGATCTTTGATCAGGATCTCATTCGGGTGAATTACGATGGCCTATCCAAAGCTCGTCGGGACGTTCGGCATCCCAGGCCGCGGATGCCTTGGTGCCAAAGATTTCGATGAACAGGCGGTTCTTGCGTCCCACGGAAACCTGGCTCACCGTCAGCGAGCCCTTCGTGTTCTCGCCCATGGCGAACATCATGGCGCCGAAGTCTTCCGTTGTGACTGCAACTTCATCATACTCGCTAGGCCGCAGTGTCTTGCCGGTAAAGGTCTCGACCGATCCCTTGGGCTTCTTGCGGGTGGTGTGGAAGGTTGTGAGATCGGCGCACAGGGAAGTGATGCGCCGGCCCGTGATGTGCTCGGCCAGATCGCACCAGTGGGTGCCGATGTCGGCGAAGGTGCGGGACGGTCCCGATTCGATGCGCCAGTTCCAATCCGTGTCGTAGAGCAGCCAATCCTGCGAATACGTGCCTTGGACCACTGAATTTCGCCCAGTTCGCCCGCTTCGCACATGCGGCGCATATTTTGGATCTGGGGGTAAGCCCGAACGTTGTAGAGGGTGCAATTGCGCAAGCTCTCTTTTCGTTTGCCAGCGCGATCATGGTCTTTGCTTCTGCGATGGTAGAGGCGAGGGGCTTCTCACACAGCACGTGCTTGCCCGCTTGCAGCGCTGCTTGCGCCATGGGGAAGTGCAGCGCGTTGGGAGTACAAATATGGACGGCGTTGAGCTCGGCATCGGCCAGCAAATCCTGGTAATTGCCGGTGGCGCGCTCAATGCCCAGGTCATCGGCAAACTTGCGCGCTGCCTCGGCGGTCCTCCGGCAACGCCGGTGACTTCGATATTGCCCAGGCGGCGTAATGCTTCGGTGTGGACCCGGCCCATAAAACCAATGCCAAAAATTGCGACCTTCAATTTCTTCATAGCCTTTCCAAGGGGTCACCAAGTGTAGATTGAAACTGCAGGTCGCTCCCTACGCTACGCTTCGGTCGGGATGACAATTTTGTTGCAGAGCGGGCACTGTCACGAGAAAACCATCGATTTCAAACTAACTTGTCATCCCGACCGGAGCGTAGCGTAGTGGAGCGACCTGCGGCTCGCACTCCTGCTATGACGGGCGGGCGAAAACTTCGCGGCGCTGGCGCAGCAAAGCATCTTTTCCCATGAACTCATGTGGCACGTAATGGACAACCGGCGCCGACCTGCCCCGTACGATCGGCAACGCGAAGCTCAGCAGATCCGTTCCATAACGTTCAGCGTGGAAGAAAACAGTTCCGATGCAAGGGCTGTCTGGATTCGCGACAATGTCCATAATCTCCATGCTTCCGCCATGACCGACAATCGCAATCTCCGTGCCGTTTCCCGCCTGTTTTGCGGCTTCCACTGCCCCGATCGCACTTTCATCATTGATGCCGACGACCAGAACCTTCTTTCTCGATCGTGACTTGAAAGCGCCGGCTGCCGCCGCCTGGGACGTTGCTTTGTCCCCGCCGCCATCCAGATGAAGAATCGCTTTCTCCGGCAATGGTCCAAGCCGCTCCTGGACTCCCTGAAGAGCGCCGACCAGCCTGCTCTGGATCGTTCTGCCGGCGCGGGGTGACTCCAGAAGCAGGAGCGTGTCCACTTGAGAATTCCAGTGTCTCGCCGCGTAATCCGCCAGCGCGACCCCCGCGGAGAAGCCCGCGCGGTAATTGTTTACCCCAAAATACACGGTTCCATGATGGGGATTGACCAGGGAAATGAGAGGAATTTCAGAACGCGAAAGAATATCCGAGATCACCGGCGCCACGTGCTCGAACAGCTGAAATTCAATCGCCAGGTCAACCTTGCTCTCGGCCATCTCTTCCGCATTGCGAATGGCGGTGTCCGCGTTGCGATCGTTATCCCAAACCACCAGGTCGATCCCGGCCGCGGCCGTGGCCTTCTCCAGGCTGCGCTGGATCTCAACCGCAATGCAAATGTGCTGGGAAAGGTTGGCAAAGCCAAAGCGAAGTCTTCTTCGCAGCCGGTTAAGGCGGTATTGGCGTCCGGATCTGGGTTAAGGTAATCCCGCAGCACCAGCGTATGCAGAATTCGATAGGCAGTGGTATGGGGTATTCCCGTTCTCTGGACAACTTCTTCCAGCGTCAACGATTCAGCAGCAGACCCGAAGCAATCCAGAAGTTCGATGGTTCGCGCGATGATCGGAACCCAGTACTTGTCTATTTTGCGGGAAATTTCCTGCCGGTTACTTTCCGCTTTGGTCTTCATGGTTCTGTACCCGAACTTCTTACGGGCGCAATCTTAGCACTAAATTCAGAATAGATTGAAATGAGTTCCAACTGGGAACTGATGCCAGGTCAAATCATGGGCATCGAATCAAATCCGTTCTTTTTCAGCGCGTCCAGCCGTTCCGTCGGGGGAAGCGTTGCCGGCTTTACCTGGGCGCCCAGCTCTATCCGCGGTCGGCGGTCGCGCCAAAAGCCGGCCAATGGGGAAGCCCTGCGCCATTTGGGTCGCCGGTCCTGGCGAAGTTGACCCAATAGCTCGAAATCGTGTCTGCCAGCTTCCGGTCGGTTTCCGTCCAGGGGCGTTTTACCGAGTCAAGGTTATTGAAGACGTAAACCAGCTCGGCCGAGTGATACGCGCCGTAGTGGTCGCTGTCGTGCCCCGGCGGGTGGCGATCGAAATAATAGACGTAGGTGGGGTGGTTGTTCTCGTCCCGCGCAATTTCCAAGCGCGGTACTGGCCATATAGTCTCGCACCGCAGTCGATGGAAGCTTCCCATGCCTCCTGGTCGGAGTGCACCGGGTAAAGTCTTGAAATATTCCTCCGACCGGGTTCCGTACCTGGCCCTCGATCCGGCTCTTCAGCTGCAGCTTCTGTAACCGTGAGTGGGCATCAAGTGTCGTGCCCTCATTGGCATTGCGAACCGGCAAGCAAGGAATGCGTATTTTCATTTCCTGCCCGGAAAACCTCGTGCGGGGCAGCGGTCAGAAAATAGCCATCGACATAGGGGCCGAATCGGGAGACGTTTGCGCTCCTGTCCCGTTCGGAGGAGGGATCGCAATGCGCTGGATCTCCTCCGCCGGCTTCGCTCTCAGCCCGGCAATCGAATCGACCCCCACCCGTTTGCGCAAAACTCACGCCATGCCTCCTCCGCTGTCTTGCGATCGCCGGGCCGCCCAAAGCCGCCACTCTTGCACGATCGCGCGCCGAAAGTAGCCCTTGGCCAGCGGTGAAGCACAGAGGTTTAGCACCGACGATGCGCCCGCGGATTGTCCGAAGATGGTTACATTGTCCGGATCGCCGCCGAATTGTTGTATATTCTGCTTCACCCATCGCAGCGCCTGGAGTTGATCCAACATGCCGTAATTTCCTGAAGCATGAAACGGGCTTTCCATAGCCAGCTCGGGATGAGAGAGAAAGCCAAAGACACCAAGGCGATAGTTGATGGTTACGATCACCACGCCTTTCCTGGCCAGGTTTTCGCCGTTGAAGGAAGGCAAAGAGCCAGAGCCCTCGACAAAGCCCCCTCCGTGAATCCACACCATCACCGGACGCTTCTCCGCAGATGACGAAGCAGCAGTCCATAGGTTGAGGTAGAGACAGTCCTCGCTCATGGGCTCAGGACTTTCGTAAAACTCCACTTGATAAAACGAACCCGGCTTGAGCGCATTTTGCATGCAGATATTTCCAAACTTGTCCGCATGCCGAACGCCGGCCCAGGCAGCAACAGCCTGAGGCCCTCGCCAGCGCAAATTGCCGATCGGTGGAGCCGCGTAGGGCACGCCCAGAAACGCGGTCACCGAGGGGTCCTTGCCGGGAGTGCCCTGGAGCATGCCGCTGGCCGTCTTCACCGGTTGGTTCAAGGCCCCCGAAGCGGGCAGCGAGTGGCCGGCGAACAGCAAGCTGAGCGAGATGGCAATCCATCGGATCTTCATGTCTACCTCATACTCAAAACTGCAGCTTGGTACTCAGTGCGACCGGTAGCGTAGCGGTGCTGGTGGTCAGGTGAGGATCGGTCGTGGAAGACAGCCGCCCACCCGCATAGGGGCTGTTTCCCACTCCGAATGCAGGTGGCAGGGTCAAGCCTTCATAGAAACGCGCCACCGCGGATATGCTTTCGTCGCCAGTGCTGCCGGCCAGCGCCGTATTTGCGAAGCTGTCCAGTGGATCGCCGGGAGCGTCAGACCCCGCGGGAACCTGCCATGCCTGCCAATACTTGATGGAAGATGGGGTGATCGGCGATCCATCAGCCCGGGTTCCGATAATGGTTCGGGTTACCTCTTCCACGATATAGCCGCCTCGCGGCGATGCATGAGCCAACTGCCACTTTCTTTCGCCACCGGCGGTGGTTGTATATCGCAGCCACTGGCCGTCGATGTCCACTCCGGTGACCGTGATGGTCGCTGGGATCAGGCTGCCTCGAGCCGAGACCCTGTCGTTGTCTGCCGAAAAAGAAGCGGTACTACCGTCGAGCGGACCGGAAGTAAAACTTGCCCGCCAATCACCGTTTTTCGGCCAATAGCCGCCTTTGCCGGGGACGATCTGAGCTGAGATCCGATTGCTGCCTGCCTGGGTGGCGAAAACGAACTCTTCGCTCTTGGCGGTTGTCGAAGTCTTGAGCACGACTTGAGAATGGGTCGACGACCCGAACTCCCACAGGGCACTCCCGATCTGGAGTGTAGCGCTGATTCCTGGAGAAGAAACGGCCGTGCCTTCTATCTCCGATTGAGTTATCAGTCCATCACTTACTTCCGAGGTAGTTTGTTTTCCTTTGTCCTCGTCAAAGGTATAAGTCAACACGAACGGGTCGCCGGCTGGTATGAGCTGGTATGAGCTATGTCCGAAGACAGGGCCTTCTCCAACGTGGATCTCGCCCGTGGTCCCGGTGATGGTCACTGTGATGGTTGCGGCCCCCGCAGTGGTCGACAACGCCAGAATGAAAAACGCCGCTAGCTTCACAGGATAAACCTAGCCGGCCCCGATGAAGCCCGGATAGAGCGTCATGCCGCCGTCGATATAGATCGTTGTTCCGTACATGTAGTCGGACTCGTCGGAGGCGAGCCACACGGCGGCACGAGCGACATCTTCTGGTTCACCGATGCGCTTGGCCGGGATCAGCTTCAGCAGGGTAGACTCGAACATTTCCGGCGTAGTCAGCTTCTCGACGTTCATCGGAGTGCGGATCGCCCCTGGGGATATGGCATTTACCCGGATGCGGAGGTGGGCCACTTCCTGCGCCAGGCTCTTCATAAAGAGCATAAGACCACCTTTAGCGGCGGCGTAGTTCGCGTGGCCTTCCCAGGGGATGATGTCATGCACCGAGCTCATGAATATCAGCTTGCCGCAGGCGTAGGAGACGGAGCGATCGATCCCTTGTCGCTTAAAGGCCCGAATCGCTTCGCGCGCGCACAGAAACATGCCGGTCAGGTTGACATCGATCACGCCCTGCCACTGCTCCAACGTCATCTCGTCCACTTTTGCGTTCAGCTGGATGGCGGCATTCGGGACGCAAATATCAAGCCTGCCGAAGGTCTTGAACATGCAGTCGAACATGGCGTTGACTTCGCTTTCGTGGGCTACGTTGGCTTTGAAAACAACCGCTTTCTGTCCCAGCGACTCGATCGTCTTGGCTGTCTGCCGTGCACCCAACTCATCCGTGCTGTAGTTCACCAGGACATCCGCTCCTGCTTGTGCGAACCCGATCGCCATGGCCTGCCCCAGGCCTTTGCTGGCGCCGGTCACTAAAGCTTTTTGCCCCACCAGTACGTGGTGGATGGGTGACGGCGGCATTTCGTTAGGTGGCGTGTATCCGTTATCGGGGGTCACCGATGAGATCCTTTCCGAGTGCGGTCAAACCGGAGTTACCGCATGATCAAAGGAAGCTCCGCCACCGGGTCACAGATTGGGAAGCGATGGGGTTGTTCGCCTTGAGATAACTCTGCAAGCGCTGAAGGTGGGGAGTAGCGAGATGGTGGTCGAGCGCAGCCTGGCTGGCGAACTTCTCATAGAACATGAACTTTGCCGGATCTTCAGGATCAAAATGGAGTTCATAAACCAGGCAGCCAGGCTCTGCGCGGGTAGGAGAGACCATGGCATGTAATTGAGCTGCTAGCTCCCTTTCATGACCTGGCGCCGCCTGAAAGTGAACGTTAAGGACGATCGGAGTTTCCGTCATGGAGTCCCGTAATGAACTAACGAAGGAGTTAGAAGTGCACTAAGTTGATAAATTCGCACTTCCAGAGGTGTCAAGGGGTTTTTCCCCGCGGGAGTTCCGTAATGAACTGCCGGGGGAAAATCGAAGCTCTCCACTGGAAGCGACTTGGTAAGGTTGTCAAATAAGTCCTTTGTTTCACGAAGATGCTCAAGATGCTCAAGATGCTCAAATAAGTCCTTTGTTTCACGAAGATGCTCAAGATGCTCAAATAATTTATTTGATCATCTTGCCTCCGCCGCGAGGCAAGATCCAGGACCAGGCACCTTCCTCTGCTTTCACGCTAATATGCGAGGAGAATTGCCGTCTAGAAACTATGCGAATAATCATGTGGAAAAGCGGGAGGGGAATTGTCGATCTGCTGGGTATACCCAGAGGTCGAGAGAAAAGCCTCGGCTACGCTCCTAATGAGCAAGCGCTCACCGTCAACTCTGCTGGTCGAGCAGGCTGCGGAAAAAGTCGCTCTCGGGCAGGTTCGGGCTTTACAGGCTGCGGAAAATCCTGGCGGCGATTTCTCGTTGGAAAAAGCGCGAATTAAGCGAACTAAGTGAACTAGGGGTCCCCTCCTGGCTTGATTTTCATGTTCCATGGCCAATCGGGCGATGGCGCGGCGATAGCGGCGTACTCGTACGGCGTGGGTCCATGAAGGTGTAGCCATCCCCCATTTAGGTTCCGATTGACTGTGGTTCGATTTATCATGAGCGCTTGTTTCCTACCCGCGGTACCCCTTGAGGCGGGTTGTTAGTCACCTGAGATTTGGTGACTCTCCATCACTGAACTTTTGGGGACGAAGTTGCGAGAAAAAACCTACCTCAGGGGTGCCCGGGCTAAAGAGCCTGTGTGAGAACCCATCATTCACCGATTTAGTCCCGGAGGGACGTCTGAGAGTCACACTTGTCCAAATTAGCGTTTCACGTTCGGTACCCACATTCATCATGAGCCTTCTATGGGAGCGCAACCCTCCCCTTTGTCATCCCTCGGCTGCCCCGGATTTCCTGTAAAACTTGGTGGCGTTGGCGAACATCATGCGCCTTTCCTTACTGAAAGGCGCACACGCGACCGTGTCCGGCGCAGCGTGGCAGGAAATCCGGGTACGCTCGGGATGACAAAGGGGAGGGTTGCGCTCCCATAGAAGGATTGCTGGTGAATCAGTTGATGTTCCGTGGCCTGTCGATTCGCCAACCTGATTGCGCTCGTTCGAACTCCTCTCTCATGTTTGCAACCAATTACATAGCGCAAGCAACCTCCTATTTCGCTAATTTGGACAGCTCTGTCTGAGAGTAGCCCAGGACGCAGTCCTGGGAAGCGATTCGAGAGACGGACCAGTCCCGCAGGGACGGCTGAAAATTACCCGGGATGCGGTCCTGGGTACAACCTGGCTAAGTTTCAGCCGTCCCTTGCGGGACTTTTCGTCGTTATGTGCATGGTTCCCAGGACTGCGTCCTGGGCTACTCTCAGACGTCCCTCCGGGACTAAATCGGTGAATGATGGGTTCTCACACAGGCTCTTTAGCCCGGACCTACCCGGCGGATTGACGTCAAGGTTCGCGTATCCCACATCTCGCGAAAAACCAGCGAGATACCCCGAGTTTCCTGCACGCGGCGCTGGCAAGGGCTGCGTGTGCGCCTTTCTATAAGGAAAGGCGCATGAAGTCCGAGGAACCCAACATGCTCTACAGGAAATCGGGGATACGGGGTACCCCATTGATTTGTGGCAGAGAGATCCTTCAGTCCTGACTGGGGATGCCAAAGCGAAGTTCTTGTGCCTTGATCGCATCTTCCTGTTGGGTCTTCGTAAGCAAGCTCGCCTCTTTACCCATCTCCTGGGCTTTCTCCGTTTCCCCCAGCCGCTGGTAAGTCCGGCTAAGCTGGTAGTAAGTTGGTGCATTGCGTGGGTCCAGCTTTAGAACCTGCTCAAATTCCTCTTGCGCACTTTTCCACTGCTGCATCTTCATATAAAGCAGGCCCAGCTGATAGTGCGGTTCGACCACCGTCGGTCCCAGCTTCTCCGCACTCTTCAGTGCTTCCATCGCTTCCTGCTGCCGGCCCAGTTGAAACGAAACTAGTCCGTAGACATATTCGAGCGCAAAATCAAGCGGGACCACGGTGCGCGCGTCGGTCAATATCTTCAAGGCCTCTTGATCATTTCCTTCCTTCATATAAGTCTGGGCGAGAGCCACGTAGCCCAAAGCAAGCGTCGGGTGCTCCGCGATCGCTTTATGGTAGGCCTCACGTGCCTGGATACGATTCCCCTGCATCGCCTCGATGGCGCCCAAACGAATCGTCAGCGGGTAATCGTCGGGAACCAGCGCAATACCGCGCTCGACAATCGCAGTTGCTTCTTTATAACGATCCAGATCGATCAGCAACCGCGTACCGTCAAGATAACGGTCGGGATTCGATGGATCGGCCGCGATCGCTTTCTGGTAAGCGTCCAGCGCAAGCGCGTTTTCGCCTGCCGATTCATAAGCAGTTGCAACACTGGCTAACAGTTCTGCGTTGGTTGTGTTCTCCTGAGCGATGGAGGCAAGCAAGGGAAGAGCCTGTTTGGGTTGCTTGGCCTTTACCAGCGCAAGCGCGAGGTTGTACTTGTTCTGCCAGGATGCGGGCTGCATGTCCAAAATTCGCTGGAAGCGCGCGGCTGATTCCGCATACATCTGCCGTTCATTGAGCAGTTGGGCAATCGCGTACTCCTGCTCGGGAGAGAAGCGGGAATTAGCCTCCAGAAGCTCGGTAAGTTTCAATGCTTCGGTGGAGTCGTTGCCCTTCAGAGATGCTTTCACCGCCAGGAGAGCAGTATTCGGATCGTTGACAAGTGCGGACTCCGCAGGCTTGATGTGGGCAAGCACATCCTTATCCCGCGAGGTCGTCAAATAGAGGATAACCAGGTAATAGTGGACAAATGGCTCAGCACCGTCGAGAGCCAGGGCCGCCTTCAATTGCTTTTCTGCCAGATCGTACTTTGCTTGGCCAATGTAGTTATAACCTAAGTTCTTATGCGCGTCCGCAAGCCGGGGGTCAAGCCGGATGGCGGTCTCGTAGTCGTTGTTGGCTGCATCGATCTGGCCCAGCCTGGTCTCGGTGATCCCGATAAAGTCTTCCAGCTGGGCATCCGCCGGCCGTCCGCGCCTCGCTTCTTGAAATTGCTCTAGTGCCGCCTCGTATTTCTGCTGGCGAAAGAGTTCAAGACCCTGCTGCAGCGCACCCCCCTGTGCAAAACCGGCCAGGGATAAAAATAGCGGAGAGAGGACCAGTGCCTGATGAAGCAGTTTCATTGGGGCACGGATTTGAGCGTATTCATTTGGTTTTCGTCGTGCGTCAGGCCTTCGAGCTTGAGCTTGCGGGAGATTTCGAATTGCTCGTTGGCTGCCTCTTTTTGTCCCAGGGAACGATAGACCAGACCGAGCTGATAATGCGCTAAACCTTTCGGATCGTGGCGAACTGCTTGTTTCAATGCGATCTCAGCTTTGGGATAGTCTTTCTGCATGTAATACGCCCGGCCGAGCTGCTGATAGGTGCTCCATTGATCCGGTTCCAACTGAACCGCCTTTTGCAGATAAGGAATCGCGTTGACCACGTCCAGACGATCCAGAAGCAGGGTGCCCATTTCAGCATTTGCCTCCGCGTGGTCTGGATTCAGACGAAGCTCCGCCGCTAGTTCATCGCGCGCCTGATCCTGCTGGTTCATCTTCAGCAAAAGGTGGCCAATGGAGAAATGCACGCCGGGAAGGTTCGGCGCCATGCCGGCTACGATTCTGTATTCGGCTAAAGCTTTTTCGTCCTGCTCTGCGTTCTGGTATGTCTCTGCCAGGAGCTCGTGGGCGGGATACGAATCGGGAGCCGTGGCCAACAGTTGCTCGAGTGTCGATAGAGAAAGGTTGCGATAAGTTCTGGCTAACAGGTAGTCAGCCTGGAAGTCATTCGGATGTAACTTAAGCCACGTGTCTAACTCGCCTGCCGCAGCGACGAAATCCTGGCGATAAAAGTTACTCAGGCCGTGCTCGTGCGCGTTGGCGGCGCTGGACCGTGGTGCACTGCCAGTGAAATCCTTCCAGGCGGAGAGAGATGCATCGTCATCACCTAGACGCGCGTGTGCAAAAGCGAGTGCCAGGCTGCGCCCGGAACTCGGCGTGGCTGCTGCCAGTGCAGGAAGGCAGGCGCGGAGCTGTTCTTTTGCGGATTCGCTGAGGTCTTCGCTTCCAGCCGGGTAGGGATGAGGCAGGCCCAAAGCACTGGCCGCCTGGTAACCCGCGGTGTGCGTCGCTTTGTTGAGTAAAGCGAGCGCCTCGTCCGGTTTATTCTGCAGCATCGCTATTTCGGCAAGCCTTGCCAGCGCCGCGGCCGACGCTGGGTTGTTCTCCAGTTCGCGTTGGTACTCTTGCGCCGCGGTATTCAGTTTTTCCCGGCGCAAGGCAATTTCCCCCAGGCCAAAATGTGCGCCCTGCCAGTGAGGATCCTGGTCTAGCGCGCGATAGTAGTGAGCTGCTGCGTTTTCCCATGCGTGCTCGTCTTTATAGATATCTCCGTACACCTGGTGCACCAGCGGCGTGCCGCTTGCACCCGTGAGTACGCGTTCGATTCCGAGGTCGGCGGCTTTGCGGTAGGCCACTCCCAGGTCCAGCAGAAGAGCGGGATCTGCAGGAAAGAGCTGAACCGTCTTGCGCAGCTGCTCGAACGCCGGTTGAATTCGGCCATCGTCCCACAGAGCTCTGCCCAGCCAGGTATGCGCTTGCTTGCTCACCGGTTCTACCCGAACCGCCTCCACCAGATGGGGAACAGCCAGGCCGGCCTGGCGCCGCTTCTCGTAGTCGATACCCAGGTAGAGGCTCACCCCCGGCAATCCAGGCTTCAGCTTTTCCGCTTTGGTGAGGGCTTGCGCTGACTCCGCGAATTTTCCTTCGGCGTTGTAAACCATACCGAGACTGGCGTAAACCTCCGCCACGTTCGGCAGCAGGTGGGTCACTTTCAGGTATTCCTGTGCGGCAAGCTCCAGGTCACCCGAGTCCTGAGCTTGCTTGGCGGCAGCGAATTGTCGTTGGGCTTCTTCCTCCGCGTCCTGCGCGTTGAGAAGCGTCGATGTAGAAAAGAAAGGAAGCCAGGGTCAGACAAAGACAAGCACAAAGAAGGGGCCGATGGTTTCCGCGTATCAGCATGCACATGCCTGATTTACCTGGAGAAGAAAGCAGGGGGAGCGCTCGAAAGCGATCCCCCTTGATTGATCACAATATAACAGAGCAGGAGAGCCAGCTCCTCCTCCTTGGGTCAGCCCTCAGAAGGTGATTCTAAAGTTGGCTTGTAACGTTCGAGCCGACGAGACGATGCCCGACTCATTGTTGTTGGTTTCCGCGTTGGGACCGGTACCGCATTGGAATTGCCCGAACGCTGGATCGCCCACATGGTAATCCATACAACCATAGCTGTGCCGGTTGAATATGTTGAACGCGTCGAATCGGAAGAGGAAATTGACCCGTTCCGTAAATAGCGGGATTCGCTTGGAAGCTTGCAGGTCCTCTTCCTTGTGGGTGAAGTTGCGTACATTCCCCAGCGTTTTAGGAGCGTTTCCAAAAGTATAGTTCGGCGCCTGGGTGAAAGCGGCAGGGTTGATCTTGGTGGTCGTTCCAAATTTATACCCCCCGAGTCCACCAAAGAAGCCGTTAGGGTTTGCCCCTGGGACAACGTTAGGCCGAGGATTACCTCCCGTTGCCTGGCCCGCAAAGGTTCCCGCCGTCCAATTGTTTTCCTGTACGAAGAGAGGGAAGCCGGTGGAGTAGGCATCGAAACCGCCTATCGACCAGCCGCCGATCGCCGCGTCGGTCAATTTGTTGACATCGCCCCCCACTTCTTTCCTTTTCCGAAAGGAAGCTCATAGGTGTAAGCGATTTTGAATTGCTGCGGTTGATCGAATTCGCTGTAAGTCTTCTCCGCCTTGGGATTGTAGGGATCTATCATTCCGCCGACGCCACCATTCCACGCCTCCTGCGGGGCATAGTCCGAATCAGCGTCGGTAAGATTCTTCGACCACGTGTAGTTGCTTAACACAGTCAATCCAGACCCGTAGCGCTTGGTTACTTGTATCTGCAGGGCTTCGTAGGTGTAATTACCCCATGGATTGGCGCTGAACGAAGTGTCCAGGTCTTCGTTCGTGTACCAAGGGAACGGCCTCAGAGCCTGAGCAACCGTAGCCTCACCGGGAAAGTCGTTGAGGAAGTTGGTGTAGGGGATGGGAACAGTCGGTAGTCCCGCGCATGCCGGGCTGCTGGCTTGTGCCGTAACCTGCACCGCCAGGCAGTTCCCGTAGACCAGGGCCGACGCAGGAGCTACGTTCGGATCTTTCAGCAGTGCCTGCAGGTGAGCTCCGTGGTTTCCGACGTACGCCATATCGACGAGCCATTGGCCGGGGAGTTCGCGCTGTATGTCGAAAGTCCAGTTCTGCACCTGGCCCGGCCTGGCAAGCCGGCTGGGGAGCATCACCGGGCCGCCGCTCGCCGCGCCACCGCCGCCACTCAATCCGTTCAGGGCTGTCGGCGTGATGGTCGGCGGTATGGTTCCAGGATAACTTGTCACCTGGCTGGGAAAGACCGCGGGCGTCTGTTGATTTACTTGGGAAGGCCACTTATACCCGACCGCGAAGAAACCCAGACTATCGGTATTCGCAAAGTTGGATATTTTCAGCGGGGTATAGTAGAGGCCGTAAGCGGCGCGAACCACTGTTCTCGGATCGAGCTGGTATGCCATGCCGGCGCGCGGTCCCCACGATCCCCAATACTGGTTCATCGGGGAGCATCTGCCATCTCTGCCAGTGCCCGTTCCTTGAAACTCGTACGCGCCAGGCAGGCCATCAGCTCCGGGATTCGCCAGGGTTGGATTGACCTGAGAGGTCCTGCATTTTTCCTCGAATACGGGACGCGGGATCTCATAGCGGAGGCCCAGGTTCATGGTGAGCTTCGGGCTAACTTTCCAGTCGTCCTGAGCGTAAAAGCCCCAGCCGTGCACGCGCATAGCAGCATTTTGGCCGCCTCCAACGTTCCCATCGGTTGCTGCCCCGAGAAAGAAGGCTGCGGCCCCCATGCCTGAGTTCGGATCGATGGGGTTGCCGTTAGCCAGGTTTCCAGCGGAGGTCAAAGCATTGTTGAAGTCGAAATTTGGAGCGGCATTGCTGTTGTAGGTCGCATCGAAGCCTTGGCGTCTGTAGACCCCGCCGAACTTCCAGTTGTGCTTGCCGTGGCTCCATGAAACGGAGTCGTCATATTGGAAGCTATTGTCTTTGAAGAAGCTGTTGTCTCCGGGCGGAGTGGGCATGTCGGCCGCGGTGGCCGGAATATACTGAATGTGGTTGTTGGGGATGAGAATGTCCTGATAGTAGCCGTGAAAGTCGATCTTATCCGCCCATGATCCAACACCGCCTTCACCCTGTTCGATCCGGAAGCGGCGGGTATAACCGGCATTGAAATGGTTTAAAAGCGTTGGCGTGATGGTAAAGTCTTCACCGATACGAACATAGTGAGTCGTGGTACTGCCAAAGCTCTGGTCGTAAAGCCCCTTCGGTCCATACGAATAGATGTCGATAATGGGTAGGTCGGCTTGCGCATAGCTGCCAAAGATCTTGTTCTTTGCCCCGATATTCTGATCGATCCGGGTCGAATAGAGATCATTGTTGATCGGCGCCAGAAGGGTATACGACAGGTTCTGAAAAGCCTGACCGGGATTGGTGGCTACCGGGAGATAAGGAATGAAGGCCTTGGCGTACGGGTCCAGTCTTGACAGCGGGATCTGGTTGTTGGGAAAGGGCTGGCAAGGTTGGCCCAGGTTGGCTCCCGAACAGGTCGTGTAATCATAGATTTTCTGCCCCGGGTAGGTGACGCCATTGATGGTCTGGGTGTTCAGGACCTGAGAAAAATCTCCATTTGCCCACATTTGCGGCGTTGCCGTCGAGGTAAGGTTCGGGCCACCGGACTTGAAACGGAAGCCTTCATAGCTGAAAAACCAGAAAGTCTTCCCTCGGCCGTCATACAGTTTTGGGATAAATACCGGGCCGCCGCCAAATCCGCCGAAGTCGTTTTGCGTGTCGTTCTGCTTGCCGACGCCGGTGTGGTTGTTTTGCCAGCTGTTCGCGTCGAATACCTTATTCTTAAGCAGGTCATAAACGGCGCCGTGGAACTCATTGGTTCCCGACTTGGAAGCCACGTTTACAAAGCCGCCGCCGGTACGCCCGAATTCCGCCGGGAAGGTGCTGGTTTGTACTTTGAACTCAGATACCGCATCGACGCTGATGCCGAAGTTCCACTGGTAGTTCGGTGAAGCCAGCTGAATCGACGAACCATCCAGGACCACGTCAGCTTGCCCCGTTCCCGCGCCATTGAGTTTAAAACTAGCCTGCGATTGGGCGTTTCCGGTTGAATCTCCTTGAAAGCCCGGGGTCAGCGTCATGAACTCGAGGGGGCTGCGAATCACGCCGCTGAAGTTCAAGGGCAGTTGCGCGATCAAGGCCCCCTGGACCGTGGTCCCTACGTCGGTGCTCTCCGTCTGGATCTGTTGCGCATTTGCGGTGACAGTGACCGATTGCGACGTCTGACCAACTTGGAGGCCCATGTCGAGGGTGGCAGCCGTCCCAATGGAGACGGTAATGCCTTCCTGAACGGCTTCTTTGAAGCCTGGCGCAGATACGGCGACTTTGTAGTTGCCGGGCGGCAACGCGGGATAGACGAAGCGGCCGTCAGAGTTGGTCGCCAGCGGGTAAGTCGTGCTGGTGTCGGTGTTAGTGATCGTGACGCTGGCGCCAGGAACGACGGCGCCGGCTGGATCATGAACCGTACCCACGATGGATCCGCGGCTGGCCTGAGCCCACGTCACGGCCGACGTTGCAAGAAACAGCGCGAACACTGGCAATATGCACTGCAGAGCAGTTTTTGATCTATTCGTGTCAATCACAGATTGTCTCCTCAAGTTACAACTTTGTTAACTGCCTCATTGCCTGGATGGCCTGATAGTGACCTTCTCTGTTCCGGGTGCAACCTATATGTAAACCATTAGTTCCGTATAGAACTAATTACATACGCGATTTACTCAGCATTGTTGCGCGGTAATTTCATATAGTTGGCATTAGACAAGTGTCAAGAAGTATTTCCGAAACGAGTTCCGTAATGAACTCTTGTAACCAAAATTGTGACGGACTACGCACTAAGGCCTTAGTCGGCGTGTCCGTTTTCGGGCGTTTGCCTCAGTGAGCACCCGATTATTTACTTGAATCAACTTGTCAGAGACTTGAAAACACAAGCATTCGAGTTCCATCCGACTCGATTACTTTCTGACAGAGTGAAGTGTGCAGGCTTCATAGCCTGCGGAAAAAATTTCTGAACGAAGGGCAGGCTTCTGTCGTGCCGCACCGAGAGGTTTTGTATCAGGGCACGACTTTACAGACTGCCGAAAAAGTCTGCGTGAGTCCCGAAGGGACGGCTGAAAGTAGCCCAGGACGCAGTCCCATAAGCGCTAACTTGTTTGGGAATGTTTTTCCTCAGAACTTCCACAAAATCGTCATCCTGAGAGGTTGTGACTTTATTGATTTTTTCGCATTTTCGAGGTACCTAAGCCATTTGTTTTCAGCATCGGATTTTGCACGAAACCAATAAAGTCACAGACTCTGAGCGGAGCGCGTCGCAGATTTATCGGGTGACACAGCGCTTGGTGGCGCGGAGTCGAAGAGCCTGTCCCGAGCGTAGCCGAGGGAACCCCGAGGGTGCTGATCTTGCCTATACTGTTCGGAGCTTTTCAACCACCGAAACCCGAGAACAGGATCGTCTCTGCGGTACGCGGTTGATGGTCACGGGTACATCCTTTTCATGCACTGTAATCATCTTCCATCCCCACGTTTGTGCAAAGTCTTTGAACTCGGGATTGGTCGTGCGAATAAGGTTGAGCTTCTTTTCGCGCCGCCAGCCTTTGAGTTGTTTTTCCCGAGCGATGACTGTGCGAATGTCTTCGTAGCCCTGTATGGTTGCCGAGAATGTAGATGTAGCCGCCAGCCATAGCAGGATGCTAGCAGTTCTTGTTCTCGGCCCCAGGGAACGACCGTGGCGGATCCGGCAGGTACAGGCTTCGGTGATTGAAAAGCTCCAAGCGGCATGGGTAAGATAAGCACCCTCGGGGTCCTTCGACTCCGCGCCATCAAGCGTTGTGTCACCCGATATATCTGTGACGCGCTCCGCTCAGAGGCTGTGATTTTATTGGCTTTTTCACGTTTTTGACGCAGCTAAGCCTTTTATTTTCAGCACCAATTTTCATGTGAAACCAATAAAGTCACAAACTCTCAGGATGACGATTTTGTGGGAGTTTGAGGAAAAACATTCCCAAATAAGTTAGCGCTTATGGGACGCCGTCCTGGGGAAATATCAGGGATCCTCGGTCCGTTTTGGTCGGGTCTTCCCAGGACTGCGTCCTGGGCTACTTTCAGCCGTCCCTTCGGGACTCACGCAGACTTTTTCCGCAGCCTGTAAAGCCCGGACCCACCCCCTAAGACCCGGATCCATCCGGATTAGGCAGCAGCAAATCTCGAACACGAACCGCTAACTCGTGCGTGGCCTCGAGGAACTGGCGCAGCGTGCGGACCGTGGGACCATAAGTGTCAAATTCACTCACCGAGAGTCCATCCTCGTGGTAAGCGCGCCCGAAGTCAGGAAACTTCCGCAACAGCTCATCCACGATTTCAGGGTCGACCGGTGTGTCGATACGCGAAGCGACACTCACATCGCTGCCATTGAAGCGAACCTGCCACTTATACGGAGGAGAGATCACCACATCGCCACCGATCAGTTCGCTCCACTGCATGTGGTTGCGGAATGCCGCGGAGAGCAGGCGAACACGATAACCGCGCTCACGAAAAAGTTTGTAAGCCTTCTTGAATACCGCAACTCCAGCCCATTCGAGATAGCCGGGTTCGAGGATAATATCCTGCTTTTCCGCGACCACCTTCAGCCAATCGTCCAGCCTGCCGGCCATAATCGTGCACACCGGGCCCATCCTGGATATATCCAGGCCTTCCTTCTCCCGGCGTTTGAAGCCGCGCTCTATGGCTTCCGCGACCGCAATGCATTGCGGCAAGGCGAAGGAGACAGTCGCATTGATGCTGATGCCGCGATAGGTCGCCTCCTCGATCGCCGCGATGCCGGCGCGGGTCGCAGGAATCTTCACGATCATGTTCGGCGCCAGGGCATCGAAGCGCAGCGCTTGCTCGAGCAGGGCGGCGGGGTTGCGATAGTAATGCGGGTCAGTTTGAATGGAGAGCCTGCCGTTTCTGCCCTGAGACTGCTCAAAGGCTGGCCGCAGCAATTCTGACCGCTTGGCAGAGATCTCCTCCACCAGTCTCCACCCGATCTCTTCTTCGGTTGCGGTCGGCATTTCGATGGCGAGGGCCCGGATGCGATCATTCCAAAGATGAGCTTCCTTCTTCAGCACGTCGAGCACGATGACCGGATTACAGGTAGCTCCCACTGCACCGTGTTCGATCGAGTAGCGTCAGCTCGGATAAGGCCGCCGAGTCATTCCACAAGCAAGTGGGCGTGGTCTGCGTCATCTCATACAAGGGGCTCTTATACGCAACCGGCTTTTCCAGTGTCTTGCTCATCGCTCTCCTCCGCTACTTCTCCGGGTACATCAATACTTTAATCGCCTTCTTCTCGTCGCATAGGCGAAAAGCGGTTTGCCAATCCGATATGGGCAAGCTTGGTGGAAATCAGATCATTCAACCTGACTCGGCCCTCGGCATAGATCTTCATCATCCGCTCCCATGTTCGAGCGGTGTAGCAGACGGAGCCGGACATCGTCAGCTGCTTGTAAAACATCAGATCGATAGGGAATTGGATGTCCTGTCCGCAGATTGCCACCTGCGTGTAACGTCCCATCGGACGCAGGGATTCGAGGCATCCCCGCACCGAGCCGGGATGCCCGGCACACTCGAAGGCCACATCCACGCCCACTCCGCCGGTGTGCTCCTGAATCGCCTCGTTGAGGCTCTCCTCTCCTATGTTAATAACCGCCGCGGCGCCGATCCGGAGCGCCGCACTCAGGCGTTCCTGATCTCCAGGAGCGCCGGCGACGATCGTTTGTATCCCTTCCGCAGCCAGCAATTTGAGGCAGAGGAGCCCCATGGGCCCGGGTCCGGAAACCAGTGCCGTGTCTCCGATGCGCACATTGGTGATTTCGGTGACTGCCTGCACCACAGCCGCGAAGGGTTCGCTCATCGCGGCTTCGTCCAACGAAAAATTCTCAGGAATCCGGTATAGCTGGTCAGGACGCATGACCACGTAGCGGGTAAATGCGCCATTCACCCCGTGTCCCATGCCCCGGCGATTGGAGCAAAAGATGAAATATCCAGACCGGCAGTACTCGCATTGGCCACAGGTAACGGCGGTGGCGCCCAGGCCCGTGACTCTCTCGCCCAGAGCGGCGTTTGGTTGACATTCCGGCCCACCTCGACCACTGTGCCTGAAAACTCATGCCCCAGAATCACCGGGGGATAGTTGCGAAACGTATCGTGAAGAACATGGATATCTGTTCCGCAGATTCCACAATAGGCAATCTCAAGCTTGACTTGGTCGTCGCCACAGCGAGGTTCCTCAACCTCACGTATTTCAACATTCCCTTCGCCACTCGCATACTTGACTAGAGCTTTCATGTTGGCGGGTCCTTAAACCGCTCCTATTAAAACGCGTGCAACTTACCACGCTTCCAACTTTCCTTGTGCTTGCGAAAGTCTGGCTTGTAACCATGAGGATTATAGACGCGAGCGGGGCTATCGCAGGTTTCAAAGAGAGCAGCAACGGTCTCAAAGCTTACAAGACCTCATGTTAGGCCACCTATCGACCATGACTCTTCCAGAGTTCCTGTTTGAACTCTTTCCTGGTCATTATCTTGTGGCACTATAAGGCCCACCCAGTCGAATTAGCAAGACTGGTTGCTGTAACCAAGGTGGACTGTACTAGCCAGGGAGATATGAGGAAGCCACAGGCTTAACCGTTTGACCAGCGTCGTTAGAGCATTTTCACTTCTACTCTGCACAGTCAAGCCCCGCGAAGTGCGGCTTTTCTTCCACCCCAGCAAGCTAGCTTGCTGGGGACCCGGTACTTGAGGAAAAGCCACGTCGGGAGTGGTTGCTCTGTATACACCAGAAGTGAAAACGCTCTAGCGGGGAAGCGTGTAGTACTCATAGGCATATTTCCAGGTCGATTTGGCTGCCGGGCTCGACCGATATATCGACGAAAGGCTCGACCGAGAGCACAGAGCGAATAGACCACAGCGCCATCCTGGCCAGCGGACGGTCCCCGGTGATCGTCATCCCGGCCTTTACGTCCGCATTCTCGATGCGAATCTTGTAGTCGTCAGAACTATTGCCGAAGCCCTCAATGGAGGTGTAAGCGCGGTCCTGCCCGGCAAGAGTTTTGAGGTAAACAATCTGGTTCTTACGAAATTCCGCGAACTCCTTTTCCGGTGGATGATCGCTGGTAATTATGAACGGCAAGGTGATGGTGAATCCCGGACCCGTCGGCTGTTTATCCAGCACCAGGAAGTTATGATCGTACACGCTGGTCTGGATCGGGCGGCTGCCTTGATTCCTCAGACTATGCTCGATCCACATCTCAGGCTTGCCTGCGACCAGGCTTATCTTTTTACGATAAACATATCCATATCCAGAAGACGCATCGTGGAGTTCCTGGGTGAATTCGATGGCATCCTTGCTTTTCTTGACGCTCCACTTACCTCCGTCAACAATTTCATACAGCCGATAGCCGCTGTAAGTGTGAGTCGTCAGGCTTGCGTAGCACGCCTATGCCGATTTTGACGAAAGGTCCCGCCGGCCTTGGCCTCGTCGTATCCCAGCGCCGTGAACTCTTCCACCGGCCCGGTGATCGCGCTGCAGGGGCCGGCCACGAGCTCTGCGCCTCGATAGACGAAATCGGGAACTTTGGGATCGGTTTGGGTAAACCACGGACCGTAGTAACTATGGCCGTGCATATTGCAGGTCTGCAATCACGCCGGACCAATCGAACCTGGTGCCGCGATAGAAGCCACTCGCGGCATCGGGCAGGTAAAGCTTCACTTTCATGAACGATATTTGCGATCTGCCATTGGGGAGGAGCGAATTCGCTGAGCCTTAGGGCAAAGAAGTTAGTAGAGACATGAGGATATAGGCGATCGCTTTCATGTGGTTCAGTGCTGGGCTGCAGGCGCCGGCAGGCTGGTGGGCGGAGACAAGGTGGGAGCTCCGGGCGCCACATCACCCGTTGCCGCCCATTCCGCGCTCCGCGCGAAAACATCCATGAAGCCCGGTTGACTCATGGCCAATAGATCGTGGCCGAGGACTATCATGACCACTCGGCCCTGGCCGTAAGGAACCGTCCAGATCACCGGTTCCACCTTGCCCGTCCCGCCCTTTACATTGGGATCATCGAAGGCGGTGGCCAGAACATGCACGTTGGGTTTCAGGTCTATCTTGTGATAGAGCTCATCGTTGGCTACAAATGTTGGCGGTAGCCCGCGACTTATGGGGTGGTCACGGTCGACCCATTCCACTGCGAACACGTGTCGTGTGGCGTGGCCGATGTTGTCGAGCTTCCAGGTCATTCCGATCATGTCAGCAAACGCGGCCCACGGTTCTCCTTCCAAACGGCGAGGCTCGGTTGCGCTTCCTCCCGCCTGGCCGAAGAAGGGACCATAGGTGATTCCGTGAATGCCCACCATGCCTTTGCCCGACCGTATAAAATCCTCCACCGCCTTCTCCGTTACCTCGGGCCACCGAGGCCCATAGTAGTAATCTATCAGAACGTCGTAGTTGGCCAGCGTCGCCGCCGTGATGCCCACCACCTCTTCCTCGAGCTTCACGTCAAAACGCCCGGTGTTCGTCAGTATGCCTTGCATGAAGGGCGCAGTACCCTGCCAGGGATGGGACCAATCCGAGTTTCCGGTAAGCACCAGAACGCGGATTTTGTGAGGTAGGCGCCTGGGCGGGTGCCTGGGTCACGGTGAAGAGGGCTAAGCAGCACGCGATCACTATTTTTTTCATTTCGTAACCTCTCTGAAGACTTGCGCTCAATGGTTCCCCGGGAAGGGGCGAGGCGTAATGTCGGCATCGGTGAGGCCCAGGGCCCATTTGATGGCTCCGATGTACATTTGCTGGATGCGCGCATCATCCAGCGTTGCCTCCAGATGCCCAAAAGTCGAGTACCACACGCGGCCCTTGCCGTACTTCTTGCACCAGACAATGGGGTAGTCTCCATCCGTGCGCAAGTCGGCCAGCTTCTTGAGATTGGCTTGAAACTGCTCTGAAGAAGGATGGCGATGTGGGTTCGGCCTCCGGCTGTAGTGCGGCAAACACTTCGGGAAATTTGGTCGGATCCATCCTCATGATCACGTGGTCCACGTCTCTTGAATAATTCGGTCCCACGATGGTGTATTGGTCGCGAAAGGTAAACTCGTGAGGAAAGCCCTGGACCCCGGGAAAATTCGGGTCTTCGACGACGATGTGCATATCGGCGGAGGGAAACTCACCCACCAGGTTTCCCCCGATCATCTCAGCGTATTCAGGCCACAGCAGAAGATGTCCGCCGTTGCCCGCATGGCCGGCAATAAAGCCTTTGCCGTCGTCATGTACAAACGACAACAGGTCGGCCTTCTGCTGATCGGTGATGTTCCAGGGGCCTTCTCCCATATAGAAAACGGCATCGAAGTGGTTGAGGTTGCTGACGTTGTAGCCGGCGATCGGTTGCTTGGTGAGCAGGCGCATGTCAGTGCGGATCACCGTGATCCAGGCGCCGGACTCGCGCCCGAGCTTCTCGACTGTGGCCAGGGTATGCGAAGCCGAGTCGTGATGATAGCCGGGAGATGCATACCATTCCTGCGGGTCGGCGATGGCAAGAATTCTCTTCTTGCCCGGCCACGGATCGTCCGGCGGCCTGGATGGAGCATTGTCCTGCGCCAGCAGCTGCGGCGCGGGCGGTTTGCCTGTGCGCCGTACAGCGCCGGAGCAGAAATTGCTCCCGAGGCGGCTGCCACTCCTTTCAAAAAATCACGTCGCTCCATTGAGTTGCTCCTCTTGAGCCCCGAGTAACATAAGTCCCTCAGCGGGCTAAAGCCGTACAGATTCTGCGGCATCTATGGACGGCCTAAAGGCCGTCCCCTTCAGGTTGCACCCCAAAAGCTGCAATGAAGGGTACGGGCTTCAGCCCGTGCATACAAATCCTCCACACCCCGCGGGGCTTTAGCCCCTGAGGGAATCACTCTCTTGCTTATTGACCCTTCGCGTTCTTCTTAACCTCACCCTCAGGTACTGCGAATGCGAACCAGTTGTCATTCGCTGCGACTAACAGATACTGGCGTCCATAAAGCTCATAAGTCATAGGAGCATTGGTCACGAATTGTCCCAGGTTGACATGCCAGAGAGTCTTGCCCGTGGCCGGATCCATGGCCAGAAAATTTCCGAACGAATCCCCACCAAACAACAGATCTCCCAGCAGTTGTCAGCAGGCCGGAGATAAGAACCCCACTCTTATCGCCCAACTCGTGGCTCCAGACCACCTTCCCTGTTTTGTAGTCGATCGCCATGGTCACATAATCCGGAGGAGAACGAAACCGGCCATAACCCGAGGTGGTGAAGTAAGCCCAGGTGCGGGCTGCATTGACAAAAATGAGGCCGCGCTTCGGATCGTAGGAGGGCGACCACCAATTCGTCGCCCCAATGGGATAGGGAGAAACCAGGGCGCCCGGCGGATTGGCATCTTTGGTGTAGTCCGGAATGGGCCGGCCTTGGGCGTCGATACCCTTTGCCCAGTTAGTCTCGCGGCATATACTTGGTGGTGAGTAAGTGCTCACCGGTGACCCGATCCAGAAGAAAGAAATATCCATTCCGGGAAGCCTGCGCCAGCAGCTTGCGTTGCTTGCCTTGGAACTCCCCATCGAAAATGATCGGAGTCTGGCCCGCATCGTAATCGTGAGTATCGTGCGGAGTTACCTGGTAGGCCCACACCAGCTTTCCCGGTATCCGGATTCAAGGCAACGATGGAAGCCGTATAAAGGCTATCTCCTTCAGGCGTAGGATGGGGAGGCCTATCCATCGGGACTCCATTGCCCGTCCCGAGATAGTAGAGATTCAATTCCGGGTCATAAGTGCCGGTCAACCAGGGAAAGCCGCCGCCCTTTGCCATAGTGGCGTCGTCGCACCCAGGTTTCCGAGCCGGGCGCACCCGGATCCGGATCCACCCACCATTTCCATTGCAGCTTGCCGGTTTCGGGATCGCGTGACTCCAGCCACGCGCGTATGTTGTCGTTGTTGCCCGGCCCGACGATGACGTGATTTCCAATGATCAACGGCGAGGTGGCGGAAAAGAAATCCTGTTTTACGTCTGCGACCTGCACTCGCCAACGCTCTGTGCCGTCCTTCGCATTCAACGAGACCAGGTAATTGTCCGGAGACATGAAGTAGAGCCAGCTGCCATACATCCCCACGCCCCGGTTGGCCACATGGATCGCCCTGTTGTTTGGCCACGCATAGTGCCAGAGCTCGCGGCCGGTGAGCGCATCCATCGCCCATACATTGTCCGTGATGGTGAAATAGAGCACCCCATCGACCAGCAATGGAGTGGCTTTGATCCTTCGGCCTTCGCTTGCCTGTTGCGCATAAGACTCGCTGCCAAAATCCACATGGTGGGTCCAGACCAGCCCGAGCGAATTGACATTGGAAGCATTGATTTGCGAAAGCGTGCTATACCGTTGGCCGGAATAATCGCCGTTATAGGTGGGCCAGGTATCGGTCGGCGGCCGGTGCAATGCCTCCGGGTCCAATGTCTGCGCGGAAAGACAGATGGGCAGCAACAACAGCAGAAGCCAACACGACACGGCCTGTACTTCATTTGAGCGTCACCAGGTATGCCAGAAGGTCATGAATGTTTTTGTCGGTATACATGGGCAGTAACGCTTTATGCGCGGCCAGCGGATCCACTACCTCGACCGACTTGGTGCGATCGCTGGGCCAGGTGTGATAAGCGCCGGAAGTGTCTGACCAGAGACACCGTGAACTCGTCCAGATACTCCAATTTTCCTGTAACCGTCTGCGCCCGACGGCAGCACTACCGTCACTTGCGCGGGTTTCGCCGGAGGCGTCAGAAACGAGGTCGTCAGGGCGAGCGGCTGTTCCTTAGCATCCGATATGCGCCAGGTCACCCGTTGGCGGAGTGGCAGGTGCTGCATTTTCCCGCGCCGTTGAAGTAGGCCAGTCCGGCTTTAGGATCGCCGACCAGCAATGCGGTTTCCGGCAGCCTCTTACCGCGAACTTGCTGGATCCGCGCGTGCAGAAACGCGGAGATATCCTGTACCTGCTGCGGCGTCAGCGAAGGGAACGCAGGCATGCCAAGGGTTGGCCGGCCCTGCTTCAGGAAAGCGCCGAGAGTATCTCCATTATGGTCTTGAAAGACGATGGGGCTTCGCAGCAGGTTGGGCGCCTGTTCTGTACCGGTTGCTTGCGAGCCATGACAGAACGAACAACTGGAGGAAAAAATGCCCTGGCCGCGTTCTGCGGCGGCTGCATCCGTAGCTGGGGCGCGGCCGCAGGCGGCTTGAGCGGCTGCAGATGTTATCCATCCCGCCGTGATCCATATTCCAAGACATGCAAAGAGCAGCTTAGCAGAGTAAGTGAGCTCTGTTCGCTTCTTCATGGACCAACCTCGGGGTAACTTACCCGATTTACTCCGCCTGACTTATCGCAGAGTTGCGGCCGCCGAGATAGCACGCTCCCTTGTGATAGCAATAAGTCGGGCGCGCGAGCTCCCTGAGGGTTCCCTTATGAACTAATTCCACAGTAAGCTGTAACGCACACTATACCCGGGGTTCGCGCGCTGTCAAGCAGTCAGGCCCTAAGTCCGGCTAAAGTTCCCATTGGAAATAGCGTAACTGGATTTTGACAGACGGCGGAGACTCAGTGTAGTGTCGTCTCGCCGGCGGCTTGATCCTACGAAATAGTTCATAAGGGAACCAATGAGCGCCTGGAGAACGCACATGAAGGTGCCTTTTTATTTCTTCACCATATTTCTTGGAATTATCCTTGCGGTCCATTTGCCATGAACGGCAGAGTGGGCAGCGCGTTGGCCAACCCTCGTGTGGGCAACGCGGTGTTCTGGTGCATCGGGGCGTGACCGCCGTTCTCATAGGCCTTACCGGTTGGCATTCCGGCGCATTGAGCGGATTGAAAGATATTCATCCTCTCTTGCTTACTGCCGGTGCGTTGGGTGCTTGCCTGGTGTTTGCCATTGCCTGGTTGCTGCCCCAGGTTGGCGCTCGAGCCATGTTCATTACGCTGATTGCCGGGCAAGTGATGGGTGGCATGATTCTGTCTCACTTTGGCTGGCTGGGTTCCCCCGTGCAACGGATCACGCTCCCCAACGTGGTCGGAGCCGTAGTCATGATTTGTGGCGTCGTGCTCGCGACTTATGTCAGAGCGGGTGCATAGCCGGCTGCCATCTTATCGACAGGGGAGCCTGAGCGAGTGAAAAGGGTAAAACTGGGCAAGTCGAATCTCGAGGTCAGTGCGCTTGCGATGGGCACCGACTTAATTGGAGGCAAGATCGACCGCGAGACTCGTTCAAGCTATTCGATTTCTACCGAGACAACGGCGGAACATTCATCGACACCGCAAACATGTATTCCTGCTGGCTTGCCCGGATGCAAAGGGGGAGAGAGCGAGTCCACCATTGGCGCGTGGATGAAGGAGCGGGGCAACCGGGACGAGATTGTCATTTCCACCAAGCTGGCGTTCGACTACCCGGGATGTGAAGGCGGCCTGAGCGCGGTCGGAGATCCAGCGCGAATGCGAGAAGAGCCTGAAGCGGCTGCAGACCGACAGGATCGACTTGTATTATGCGCACCGGGATGATCTGGAGACGCCGCTGGAAGAAATCATGGAGGCCTTTGACGGCTTAGTCAAAGCCGGTAAAGTGCGGGTGGTGGGCGCCAGCAATCTATTTCTTATGGCGCATTGCGGAAGCTAATCCAGTCAGCCGGATGCATCAGTGGAGCGGTTATTCCGTGGTGGAGCAGAGATATACCTATCTGCGTCCCCGTCACGGCGCTGATTTTGGACCGCAGATTTTCATCAGCGAAGAGCTGAAGGAATATGCGCCGCTTCTACGGAGTCGCGTTGATAGGCTATGCGATTCTTCTGCAGGGAGCGTACACGCGCTCTGACCGCGAAGTGCCGATGCAATTCGCCGGTCCTGACTCTGATGAGCGATTGGCTGCGCTTAAGGTCGGTGGCCAGTGAGGTGGGGTGTAGCCCTTCGCAGGCAATCATCGCCTGGATGCGGCAGAGTGACCCGCCCATACTGCCCATCATTGCCGGCAGCAGAACCGAGCAGTTCCGCGAGAACATCGCGGCGCTCGATATCACGCTCAACAGCGATCAGATGCGCCGACTGGATACAGCGGGCAATCCTGCAGCGAACAGGCATGGATACAACCGTCATGAACCGAGCTAGGGCGTCACCGCAATGGGCGAAAGATGTCCGCAGCGCTCGGGGTTGTAAGTGTCGTTGGTTCCAGCGGTATCCAGATATTGAAGATGGTGCCCGGCTTGTCGCATTCAGCGGCAGTGCGGGAGCGGAAGAGGATGCGCCCACCCTGCTTTTCAACCATGGAGCGCACCAGCCAAAGTCCCAGACCCGTGCCTTGTTCCCCTTTGGTGGTAAAGAACAGCGTGAACAGGCGGGGGCGATTTTTCAGCTCGATACCGGGCCCGGTATCGGCGATGGTGATCGAGTACCCGGCCTGTCCTACGTTGTTTGCCAGCGAGCGCCGCGGCTGGACGCGAACCAGGATGCGGCCCCGCGAGCCAATGGCGGCTGCCGCGTTCTGGATGAGGTTGACCAATATCTGCCGCAACTCACCGGAATACGCCTTCAAGGGCAAGGGCACGCGAAGCCTTCGTTCCACCGAGATGCCGTGCTCGAGCAATTGAGCTGATTGCAGTGCCAGGACATTCTCCACCAGCTCGGCAAGAGACAGCGGTGTAGGAGAGCTCGATGTCCGCAGCAGCGAGAGATTACTCTGGGCTATTTCGTCGGCGCGCTTCAACTCCAAGGAGGCTGTCTTTGCCATAGCCACCAGGTCGCCGGGCATTCTTCGATCCGCCGCCAGCAGGTAAAGCAAATTGCCCGCTGTTTCCAATGGATTCTTGATCTCGTGGCTGATCGAGGCGGAGATTCGTCCGGCGACGACCAGCTTTTCCGATGCCATCAGAGCGCGAACCGCCTGGTCCTTTTCCTGCTGGGTGGCGGAAAGCATATCGAGGAACTGGCGAATGTTTGCCGCCAGGGTCGGCGCAGCGCGGGCAAACAGGATGGCTGTGGGAACCGACGCCGCGGCACAAATCACTTTGACTACGGCCGCGGACGGATACACCGGCCACCAAACGGTGATCACCTCCATCACGTGGGTGGCTCCGCAGGCGACGATAAAGGTGCCAAACGCGATCAGGATCCACATGTAGCCGCGCAGGTCCTGTATGGAGCGCAACTTGCCGGCGATCCAGAAAAGGCAGGCAAAAATTACTCCATAGGAAATGGCTATCAGGCCATCCATGGTCACATTCGTCCACACTAGCCACGGCTGTTGCAGGTAGCAGTAGCGGTGGGGCAGGTAGTTCGGCGAGAATACTGCGGCAAGCACGCCGGTGTGGGCGAGCACTTCGAGCCCAACAATCGTGAGCACGGCGGCCAGGAGAACTTTTCTCAAGACACCTACTAGGGCAACGTGAATCGACAGCTCGGGAAACATTTTCCCGTTGCCACCATCAAAATTGGAATTCCTTCTGCCCGGGTTTGTCAATCATCCGAGCAGGGGCGGGGAACAACGTGACACAATAGGGATGCATGATTTGGGTGCGGGAGGTGCCGCGCTATGAATACCTTGAAGACTGCTTTTCTCCTGACTGCTCTCACTCTGTTTCTCCTCTTTCTCGGCGCCCATTTTGGCGGCCGCGATGGAATGATCCTGGCCTTTTTCATCGCTGCCGGGATGAATTTTTTCAGCTACTTCTATTCCGATAAGCTGGCGTTGTCGATGTACCGCGCGCAGCCGGTCACGCGCGAGCAATTGCCCCGCGTGTACCAGATCGTGGAACGCATCCTGCCTCGCATGGCGTTGCCGATGCCGAGGATCTACGTCATCCCCAACGAGTCGCCCAACGCCTTTGCCACCGGACGTAACCCAAAACATGCCGCCGTCGCAGTCACCCAGGGCATTCTCAATCTTCTCAACGACGAAGAACTCGAAGGGGTGCTGGCTCACGAGCTGGGGCACGTGAGGAATCGTGACATCCTTACCAGTTCCATCGCCGCCACGCTCGCCGGAGCAATCACCATGGTGGCCCATTTTGCAGGCATGTTCGGCGGCAACCGCGACCGCAACCGCGGCATGGGCGGTGGGGGCATATTGATGTTCTTTCTGGCTCCCCTTGCGGCCACCCTCATCCAGCTGGCCGTTTCCCGGTCCAGGGAGTACGAGGCCGACGCCACCGGGGCCCACGTCACTGGAAATCCCTATGCCCTGGCCAGCGCATTGCAGAAACTCGATGCCTACTCCAGGCGCCTGCCGATGCAGGCTTCGCCTTCGACCGCGCACCTGTTTATCGTTGCGCCTTTGCTCAGTGGGGCGAGTTTCGCCAATCTCTTTTCCACCCACCCGCCGATGGCCCGCCGTATTGAGCGGCTTACCGGCCGGCCTCCTGTGTAGGCAGCGATTTGTCTCCCATGCGAACCCTTTTTCACTCGCTGGTTTACCTCGCGCTCGGTGTTTGGCTAGGTGCTCTGGTCTTTTTTGGCGCCATTCTTGCCCCGATTGCGTTCAGCCAACTTCCGCCGCTCTTTCCCAACCCCGCCGCAGGTATTCACGCCGCCGGGATGGTGGTTGGCAGCTCTCTGGTGCGTCTGCACTGGATGGGCCTGCTCTGCGGATTGGTTTTTCTCGCCGTCCTTATCCTGGCGCGGGCGCATTACCGCGCCATCATTCCGCAGGCTGTTCTCGTACTGGCCATGATGTCGCTCACCGCTTACTCGCAGTTCTCCATCATCCCGCGCATGGATACGGCACGCGCATCCGTGGGCGGCAACGTGGACGCGGTTGCCGCCAACAATCCCGGCCGCCAGATTTTCGACCATCTGCACCAGACGTCGGTGCACGTCGAGGGTCTGGTCCTGTTGTGCGGGATAGGCGCGTTGATTGCCACCGCGCATGGATCGCGTCGAGAATTGTAGGCGATATACTTGCCCTATTGCGCCGCAAGGCCGGAATACAATAATTTGCCTGGACGGCGAGTCTCATGAAAACTGGAATCATCGGTCTGCCTCAAGTAGGTAAGACCTCCCTGTTCAAAATCCTTACTCGGGCGAAGGTGGAAACCCCCGCTTATTCCAATCCGCGCGAGGCTCATCTCGGCGTGGCCAAGGTTCCCGACGAACGGCTGGACAAGCTCGCGGCTCTGTACAACCCCAAGAGAACTGTCTATGCCACCGTGGAATACGCCGACGTTGCTGCGATCGGACAGGAGGCGCTCAAGGAGAGCGCCTTCCTCACCCACCTGCGCGACAATGACGCGCTTATCCATGTGTTGTGCGCCTTTGAAGACGACTCCATTCCCCGGGTCGGCGGCATCGACCCTCTGCGCGATATCAAAAACGTCGACTTCGACCTCATCTTTTCTGACCTGGCCCAGGTGGAGAAACGCCTGGAGCGCCTGGAAAAAGATCTGAAGAAGATGCGTTCCCCCGATCTCGAGAAAGAGCATGGTCTCCTTCTGCGCTGCAAGCAGCAGCTGGAGCAGGAGAAGCCCCTGCGCGAGATGGAAATGTCCGCAGACGAGAAGAAGCTGATTCGCGGGTTCATGTTCCTCTCCCAGAAACCAATGTTGTTCGTGTTGAACATCGCCGAGAGCCCCAGCCTGGGCGCCGACCTGGAGACCGCCGTCGCGCGCTACAAACTGGAAGAAGTTGCTTCGCGGCCCAACGCGGGGGCCACCGCCATTTGCGGCAAAGTCGAGGCTGAACTGGCCGAAATGAGCGATGAGGAAGCGGCCGAATTTCTTTCGTCCTATGGGCTGGTCGAGAGCGGCCTGCGCCGTCTCATCCGCAAGACCTACGAGCTCCTTGGCCTGGTGGCCTTCTTTACCGTGGGTGAAGACGAGTGCCGTGCCTGGACCATCCCGGTTAATTCACGCGCGCAGGAGGCTGCCGGGGCCATCCATTCGGATCTCGAAAAGCACTTCATCCGCGCCGAAACCATCCACTGGGACACGCTGCTCAGCGCGGGCTCCGAAGCCGCGGCCCGATCCCAGGGAACACTGCGGCTCGAAGGCAAGGAATACCGGGTCGAGGATGGGGATGTCATGCACATTCGTCACAGTGGCTAGACTAGTGCGTCACTCATAAAGTCATTAAGAATAGGTCGGGCTTTAGAGTCAGCGTGAGAACAGCAAAACTCAGGGATTCATGGTGGCAGCCCCCGCATTTATGCGGGGGGGAGCGCTTCAGCGCTCCGGAAACAGTCTCCACTCGTTCATGCGCTTTAGCGCCGGTGAAACAACTCGCGGGAATTCGCTTTGTATCAGGGCCCGACTTCAGTCGGGCCGCAAAGGGCCGAGATAGAGTGGGCTTCAGCCCCTGAGGTACATCCTCCATGTCCAATTTTTCACTTTCGCTGGTATTGGGCCTGGTGGCTGCGCTAGCCGACGTCTTCGGAGCTCTGATCCTGGTCCGCACGCAGTGGGAGAAACGTTACCTGCGCTACTTCGTTGCCCTGGGTGCGGGCTTCATGCTCGCGGCCGCCTTGCTGGAGATGATTCCGGAGAGCTTTCGTCTTTCCTTCCGCTGGACCCCGCTGCTGGTCTTAGGGGGTTATTGCCTCATTCATCTGCTGGAGCACACCATAACGCCGCATTTTCATTTCGGCGAAGAGACATGTGACGAGGAATTTCTTTCCATCCACACCAGCAATTCCGTCGTGGCCGGCCTGGCAGCCCACTCACTCTTCGACGGAGTCGCCATTGCGTCCGGCTTCGTTCTCTCCACCTGGCTCGGCTGGATTATTTTCGTAGCCATCCTGCTGCACAAACTGCCGGAAGGTTTCACCGTCGCCTCGGTGATGTTGGCCAGCGGCCATAGCCGCAGTGCGGCATTAACCTCGGCAGTGATCGTAGCCGCCGCAACGTTGGCAGGGGTACTGGTGATCAACTTTTTTCCTGGTTGGGTACGAGCCGGTCTGCCCATCGCTGCGGGCGTGGCCCTCTACGTTACTGCCACCGACCTGGTGCCAGAAGTAAACCGTGAGCCCGGCATCCGCATGGCGCTGGTCTTCTTTGTCGGGGTAGCCGCTTTCCTCATCGCCAAGTTCATAGCAGACGGCATTCTCCGCTAGAGTAGTGCGTCACTCATAAGATCGTGCATGTGGTGTGGAGGATCCAGCCTAGATCTCGCAATGGGGTTTAAGAATCTTTCCCGACTACGAACCCGGGTGCCCCATACCCCCGATTTCCTGTGAAGCTTATTGGGTTCCGCGCACTTCATGCGCCTTTCCTTAAAGAAAGGCGCACACGCAGTCATGTCCAGTGCTGCGTGCAGGAAATTCGGGGTATCTCGCTCGTTTTTCGCGAGATGTGGGGGGCGACCGTTGGTCGCCCCTTTACCACCTGGACGGATATCGGTCGCAGTGCAGTGCCCGTTGGTCGAGCTACGCCGCCAACCGGTCCCGCAGCGCCTTCACCCGATCATGTGCCATAAGGATGTGCCTCTGCTGTCGCAGGAGCATCTCCCGCAGCGGTAGGGGAAAGTCCTCGCTGGCGAGTGCTTCCTCATAGGCATGCTTCGCCTCATCCTCACCTTTCTCAGCCGTAGCCAGCAATGCGTGGTCACCGCCGCCTAGCCGAGCCTTCAGCTCACCCCAGGCGCGATGCACTTTTCCCGCTGTGGAACTGGCCACTTTCACATCCTTGACTCCGAAGTGGTGCAGTTCATTCTCGAGTTCCGCGGCGAAACCCGCGCGCACCAGCGTTTCTTCGCGAAACAGCTTGCGCGCTTCCGGGTCTTTTAGATTCTTTTCGAGCTCGATAAACCCCTGATGCCCATCGCGCAGTGTTTCAATAAGGTCGCGCAGAGTATTTTCCGTCTTTTGCAGATTTTCTGACATTTTCAACTTACCCTCTCCCTCCTCAGATGTCTGCGTTCGAGAAGGGTTGTGCCATGTATAGTGTGGTGGTTGCAACCTAGTGGGAAGGAACAACCGGGCTCAAATGAAGATCATTGTCTTCGGCGCCAACGGGCGTACTGGCAAGCTGATTGTTACGCAGGCGCTGGCTAAGGGGCACGCGGTTACTGCTTATGCTCGCACCACGGGAGGGCTGCCACAAGACCCGCACCTTCGCCTCATACAAGGAGACGTGTTCGATTTCGCGGCAGTGGTGGACGCCATCCGCGGCCACCGCGCGGTCCTCTCCGCCCTGGGCGCCAACACCCGAAAAAAATCAGACGTGCTTGCCCAAGCCGTCCCTCACATTCTTGAGGGCATGCGTCAGGAGTACGTGAACCGGCTCATCGTGCTCGGCGCAGCGGGAGGTCACCCGGATTGGGGCAAGTATCAGAATGCCCTCACCGTTATGGGATTATGGATTGCAAGGAAGACGGTGCTGAAACATCCCTTTATCGACCAGGCCACGCAGGAACGTCTGATCGCGGCCAGCGACGTGGATTACACCATTGTGCGCGCTCCCCGGCTCATGGACGGCCCCTTGACAGGTACCTATCGCGTCCTGCCCGACGCGCTTCCGTCTGGTGCTTTGCGCATCAACCGTGCAGATGTAGCCGACTTCATGCTGCAGCAGCTCACCGATCCCCGCTTCCATCGCCAGGGGCCCTACATCGGCTCAGGCGGCGAGTGAGATCTAGTGTCCTACAGCTTCGCCCGCGGCCTTCTTGCGCCTGGGTGGACGGCGCATAATGAATGGCCAGGGAACCAGCACCGCTGCCACCACACTCAGCACCCAAAAGGCGTTCTGATAGCTCAGCATAGACGACTGCCGTAGCAACTGCTGGTACAGGTACCCGGTGGCTGCGGCCTTAGCCTGCGTGGCAGACTGCCCCGCCGCCATCAAGGCGTTCCTGGTCTGGGCCAGAAAGTTCTCGTAGGCGATACTGCCGGGGATGAAGTTGGCGGCCAGGGTCGACTGATGGGTCTGCTGGGTGCGGGTAAGGAAGGTGGTTAAAAGTGCGGTGCCCGTGCTGCCGCCGAAGTTGCGGGCGAAATTTGAGAAACTTGAAATCTGGTTGTTCTTGCCCGCCGGCACACCCACATAGTTCAGAGTGCTGATGGGGATAAATATGAACGACAATCCCAGCACCTGGAACACGCGCCACAACACGATTTGCCCAAAGCTCACGTTCAGGTCCAGCCTGGTCATGTTATAGAGGGCCAGCGAGGTGGCCAGAAACCCGATCGAAACCATCAACCGGGCGTCCATGCGCGACACCAGCTTTCCCGCCACGGGCATCATCACCATCAACACCAGGGCCCCTGCGGAAAGCGCCATTCCCGCGCGCTCCGCGGTGTAGCCCATCAGGCCCTGGAGAAACTGCGGAATCAGGACCGTGGTGCTGAAGAGAACCGAGCCCAGGATGAACTGGAAGCCTACCGCAGTCCCGAAGTTACGATTTTTCAGCAGCTTCAGGTCGACGATGGGGTCCGGGTGCCCCCACTCCCACCACACGAAGAACGCCAGCGCGGCCATGGCCAGCAGGAACGTCAGGGTGATAGTACGGTCGCCAAACCAGTCCTTCTCCTGGCCCTTATCGAGCACAAACTCCAGGCAGCCGACGCCCACCGCCACCAGGCCCAGGCCCATTTTGTCGATGGGATTGGCTTTGGCTCTTTCTTTAACCAGGTAGGGAGGATCCTCCACCATCCGGTTGCTGAGCAGCAGGGAGATGATGCCGATGGGCAGGTTGATGAAGAAGATCCAGTGCCAGTTGAAATTGTCAGTGATCCAACCGCCCAGCGTCGGTCCGATCGCGGGTGCAGCCACCACTGCCATGCCGTAGAGGGCGAACGCCTGTCCTCTCTGCTCTACTGGAAACGTATCTGCCAGGATTGCCTGTTCGCTGGGGGCCAGTCCTCCACCGCCGAGCCCTTGCAGGATACGGGCCAGAATGAGCAGTGGCAGGGTAGGCGCAAGCCCGCAAAGCAGAGAGCACGCGGTAAACAAGGCCACGCAGGTCATGTAAAAGCGCTTGCGTCCGAAGCGGGTGGAAAGCCAGCCAGAGATAGGAAGAACGATGGCGCTTGATACCAGGTAGCTGGTCAGGACCCAGGTGGCTTCCTCCTGGCTGGCGCCGAGTGTCCCTGCCATGTGGGGCAAGGCGACGTTGGCGATGGAAGTGTCCAGCACCTCCATGAATGTTGCCAGCGTCACGGTGAGTGCGATCAGCCAGGGATTGTGTTTGGGATGCCAGCCTTCGACGGAAGAGTGGTGCACCGGCTTGGCGACGGGCTTTTGCTGCGAGGCTAGTGTCGCTGTTACCAACGCTTATCCAGGGACCCAATGGAATTTGTTTTCCCTGATTGTACGAAGGTTCACCGCGCAGGCATAGTCAATGCAAACGGAGCAAGGTAAGAGAGGAATGACCCGGCTCCCTCTCCCGCGCAACCAAGGCTTGGGTGCCCCATCGAAGCCCTCTTTTGGCTTGAGTGGGCCACCATGCCTACCTTATTCTCAGCAACTGCTCTCAATGGAAGCGCCACCCTCCCCTTTGTCATCCCGAGCGTACCCGGATTTCCTGCCACGCTGCGCCGGGCACGGTCGCGTGTGCGTCTTTCAGTAAGGAAAGGCGCATGAAGTTCGCCAACGCCACCAAGTTTCACAGGAAATCCGGGGCAGCCGAGGGATCTGCAGTTCTGCGGACCTCTCGTGGAAATGTTCTTCGCCGGATCGCAGCGTAGCGTAGAGCCTGCCCTGAGCGAGGTCGAAGGGGACCTGCTGTTTTGTTCTCCCCCTAATCCACCTGCTGCTTGGCCTTGTACCCGTCACGAGCAATGATGTCGTACTTGAGCGGGTGATGCTTTTCGTCCTGCATCTTCAGCGGCTGGCCTTCATTGTCTACCAGCTCCACTCGGATCTTGCGATAGCTGCCATCCTGCTTAGCGTTGGTTGGCGTGTACGTCAGGACGTACTGGTTGCGGATGTTGTCGTTGATAGTGTGGAAAATATCGGGCATCTCGCCCGCAAAGCGGGGAAAAAACGACATCCCGCCGGTCATGCGCGCAAATGTGGACATTTGGTTGTCGGCCTGCAAATAGTCGATCTCCTTAGGGCCGAACATACCGCTGCGGGCGTTGCCCGTGATCCTGGCCGCTTGTCCCGTTCCCACGCTAAAGATAGTGACATTCGGTGTCGCCTTGATCTTAGCCAGCACCTTGTCCAGGTTGATCTTGCTGAACGAATCGTAACCGGACCCAATCAGCACCACATATTTACGGCCTTCAATGCGGCTCAGGCGGTCGAGCGTGGTATAGACCGCGTCGAACATATCCGTCTCGCGAAAACCAGGGATCACCAACGTATTCAAGGATTCGTAGACCAGCCGCTTGTCCTGGGTAAAGTCGGTCAGGATCTGGGTTTTAAGGTCATAGGTCACGACCGCAATGTAATCGTCCGGCTGCAATTGCTGGGCAAAGGCATAGGCGGCGTTTCTCATGTCGTAAACGAACCAGTAGTTGGTGGAGGCAAACTCGCACAGCAGCACCGCCGTGATGGGCGCCCTGGTGCGCTGAAACGCAACCACCTTCTGCGGCACTCCGTCCTCATAAACGCGGAAGTTGGCCGGTTGCAGATTGGGCACGAACTCATGCGTTTTCTGCAGGATGACGCCCACATCGAGGGTTACCTCGGGAACATCCACGCGGAGCGAGAAGTTGGTCAGGCCCGCAGGATTCTTCACCTTCGGCTCGGGCGGCGGCGGGGGTACATCCGGCTTCTCTGCCTTTTTGGGAATGGCAATGGCGCCATTGTCGTCGCCCGGGCCACCGGAATCGGGAGCCGACTGGTCCGGCTGCTGCTGCTGAGGGTTGGCGGCCGGCGTACTCGGCGATGATTGGCCTTCGGACGTACGGGCCCAGGTTGCACCAGCCAGCACCAGCGCTAGGCATGCAACGGATAGCTTTTGGCAATTCCAGGTCATCGAATACCTCTTTACTACAAAAATGCAGGGTCTTGGCAACGAGCCACTATGCTCGAACGATTGGAACGTCTAATCTGTAGACGTGTCTACAAGCCGTATATCAACCCAATTTTCGGTCTTAACCGCAGTTTTTGTCATTGCGGGCAGCTTGGTCGCCCAGGTTAGCCCGGTTACTCCACCCTCGTCTGCCACGGCTGGAATCTATCCCCTCTCCGAGGTGCACCGCGGACTCCACGGTGTGGCTTACACGGTCTTTGAAGGCACCCAGCCGGAAGCCATGGACGTGGAGATCCTCGGGGTGCTTAAGAACGTACTCGGCCCCGATCAGGACATGATCCTGGCCCGCCTCCACGGCTCCAAACCAGAGTACACCGGAGTGGTCGCAGGCATGAGCGGCAGCCCCGTCTACGTCGACGGCAAGTTACTGGGCGCGCTCTCATATCGAATCGGACAGTTCAGCAAGGAACCAATCGCAGGCATCACCCCCATAGCCGAGATGCTGGCCGTCAACGGCACCGCTGAGCCCGAAGTGCTGCGTGCGGGCACCCGCAGTGACGCCATGTGGATGCCTGCAAGCGGAAGCCCGGTAGCGGCCACCGCCGATGCCACCGATATCCATCCCATCGAAACTCCGCTCCTCCTTTCCGGTTTCAGCCCGGAGGCTGTCAGGTTTTTCCAGGAGCACGTTTCGGTCTTGGGTCTTACCCCGATTGCCGGCCTGGGCGGCAATGCCTCCGACGGCACCCATATGGATTCCACTCCGCTGCTGCCCGGATCGGCCGTGAGCGCGCTGCTGGTCCGGGGTGATCTGGAGATCGCTGCCACCTGCACCGTGACCTACGTTGATCCGCATCAGGTGCTGGCTTGCGGGCACCCCATCACCCGCTACGGCAATGTTTCCATCCCCATGACCAAGGCAGATGTCGTAACCACGCTGGCCTCGCCCCTGAATTCCTTCAAAATCGTCAATACCACCCAGACCATCGGCGCCTTTACCGAGGATCGGTCGTCCGCCGTACGAGGGGTGCTGGGCGAAGCTGCACACATGATTCCTGTGGCTATCCACACCCATGGCAGCCTGCACGACCGTACTCTGCATATGGAAGTGGTTGACAACCCCGACATCACTCCGGGAGCGGTGATGGTTTCGCTTTACGAATCCCTGCTCGAGACCAACAGCTACAGCGAGGAACTCACCTATGAGCTGCGGGGTACGGTTGCCATCGATGGCTATCCGCTGCTTCACCTGGATTCATTGATTGCCCCTACCGAGCAGTTGCCCTCCGCGCTGCGGGCAGCGCTGACCGTGGGCCAGCGCTTTCAAACCGTGTACGGCAACTCCGCGCGCGTGCGTAAAATCGAGCGCATTGACCTGGATATCGACTCGCTCCCGGGCCGGCGCAGCATCCAGTTGGAGCGAGCCCAGGCCACGCAACCCGCCGCTCATCCAGGCGACACCGTGATGGTGGAAGCAACGCTGCGACCTTTTCATGGAGAAACAAAAAATCTCCGCATTCCCATTCTGCTCCCCCTGACGTTGAACCCTGGGCCATTGCGGATCCTGCTCAGCGATGGCGCCACTCTTGACCGGCTGACCACTGCTTCTTCTTCGAGCGAGGGCCCTCTGGAATTGAGCAGCATCATTCACGAGATGAACGCGGCCCACCAGGACGACCGTTTGTACGTGACTCTCCTGCTGCCCAATGCACAGGCGGTGGTCGATGGGCGAACGCTGGCGTCGATCCCCATCTCTATGGTGAACGTGCTGGAGCCTCTGCGCACCAATCGCGGCATCTCGCTCAACGGTGAGTCGGTGGTTCCCGTAACCTCGATTCCGGTAGAAGCCATGCTCAGTGGAATGCAGGTGGTGTCCGTAGAAGTCGAATAAGGTAGACTTACGCGGGACCCCCCTGGAAATTCTTGTGCCTAAAGCATTTTCCTATTGGTGTAGACCGAAGAGACGGTGTAAACGCGGCTTTTTGTCAAGAAAAGCCGCACATAGCCGCTTCTAAAAAGAACACAGTAATAGGAAAAATGCTTTAATTCCACTGTCAAGGGCAACGCTCTATGCCGCTCTTTCAAGGATTCGCCACGCATGCTGCTGGCGCCGAATTGTTGCCTTACAAGTACGATCCTGGGGACATCAAGCCGAACGAGGTGGAGATTGCCATCTCCCATTGCGGCATATGCCGCAGCGACATTCACATGGTCGACAATGACTGGGGCATCAGCCACTATCCACTGATCCCGGGCCATGAGATTGTCGGCAAAGTCACGGTAACCGGCAGCGCCGTGCTTGGGTTGAATTCCGGCGACCGGGTGGGTGTGGGCTGGCAGGCCAACTCCTGCGGACACTGTGAGTGGTGCCTGCAAGGCGAGGAAAATCTGTGTGCCGACAGCCAGGGCACCTGCGTCCACCGCAATGGCGGATATGCCGACCGGGTGCGAGTGAACGCGCGGTTTGTCATTCCCATTCCGGACGGGCTCGAAAGTGAGCGGGCAGCGCCTCTGCTATGTGGCGGTATCACCGTTTACACCCCGATTCGCGCCCATGGCGTCAATCCGGCCTCTCGTGTGGGCATTGTCGGCATCGGTGGTTTGGGCCATCTGGCGGTACAGTTTGCCCATGCTTTTGGCGCCGAGGTTACGGCCTTCTCCAGTTCCCCAGCCAAAGAGGCGGATGCCCGGTCGCTGGGGGCAGACCAGTTTGTGAATACGCGAGAGACCAAGACGCTCAAGAACCTTGCCGGCAACTTCGACTTCATCCTGTCGACGGTTGAGGCGGACCAGGACTGGAGCGCTTTCGTCAAGGCTCTGCGTCCCCATGGCACGCTATGTTTCGTAGGTGTTCCGCCAGGCCTCCTGGGGGTACCGGTCTCTCCACTGGTTTCTGGCCAGAAGGTGATCACCGGCAGCCCTGGCGGAAGTCCGCGCATGATCCGTGAAATGCTGCGGGTGGCTGAGCGCCACAAAGTCCAGGCCATCACTGAGCGTTTCGCCATGTCCAAGGCAAACGATGCCGTGACCAAAGTAAAGAAGAACCAGGTGCGCTATCGCGCCGTGCTGGCCAATTAGACTCAAACCGGAGGAACCTGCGGTCTTCCCCATCCCAATATCCGACGTCGAGGGAGGCGCCGCTCTCCCCTTTGTCATCCCGAGAGTTGGACTTTATTGGTTTCACATGAAAATTGGTGCTGAAAATAAAAGGCTAGCTGCGTCCGTGAGCCTATCACAGCCTCCGCGAAGTCGAGGGATCTGCAGTTCAACGGACCTCTCCTGGAAATGTTTTTCGACTGGGGCGTAGCGTACTGCAAGTCCCCTCAAACCGTACCCCTCATTTGTGGTCACAAATACAGCCTAGTAGACTCGGTTCAGCATGATGCATCGCGTCGTAACAGCAAGTCTATTAGCCCTCGTTATTTATCCACACGTTTTATCGGCCCAGGGAACTCGCCTCTGGGTCCAATCCCGCTACGAGGATTTCGAAAAAGGACAACCGGAAAGTACCGCCATTTCCAGCCGGGGGTACCTGGAAGCTGGGCCCGCGCTGCGGTCGGTGCTGTCGACGCCTTCGACCTACATCTGGGCGGTGGCCTCCGACAGCCAGGGAAATGCTTACGTAGCCACCGGCTCGCCGGCAACCGTGCTCAAAGTCACTCCGGCGGGCGTTTCGACCAAGCTCTTCTCCACCAAAGAACTCACCGTGCAGACGGTTCGATTAGGCCCTGACGGTTCTGTGTATGCGGCCACGGTGCCGGGCGGCAAGGTATACCGCATCAAGCCTGGCCAGTCCGGTCTCGATGAGAGCACGGCCACGGTAGTCTTCGACGCTGCAACCATGTCCCACAACGCTGCCACGGCCAAGACGGCCGATCAGGCGCGATACATCTGGGATCTGGCCTTTGATGCTCAAGGCGCATTGTATGTCGCGACCGGTGGACCCGCCGCTATCTACCGCGTCGATGTCTCTACAGACACCCCACGTGCAGAAGTATTCTTCGAGAGTGACGAGCAGCATATTCGCTGCCTCCTCTTCGAGCCCAACGGGAATCTCATCGCGGGCAGCGATGGCGGGGGACTGGTCTATCGCATCGGCAAGGACCGCAAAGGCCTGGTGATCTACGACGCACCCAAGCGCGAGGTGACGGCCCTGGCCGAGTCCGCCGACGGCCGGTTGTACGTCGCAGCCGTCGGCGAGAAGACCAGGAGCACCTTGCCCCCGCTGCCGGTGCAGGGGATCGCAGTGGCCACCGCGACCATCACCATCGTGACCCCGGGCTCGGTACAGGCCTCGAGCAGCAATGGCCTCATTCCCGATGGTTCCCAAGTGGATGAACTAAGCGCCCAGGGAGCCCCGCGCAAGCTCTGGGTTTCGCGCGACGATGTGGTTTATGCTTTGCGGGCTACCCCTGAAGGACTTCTGGCCGCCACCGGCAATCGGGGCAGAATTTATCGCATTCACGAGGACGGCTCCTACCTCGACTTAGCCCGTGCCGCAACTGGCCAGGCGACGGCTTTTGCTGCTGCGCCGGATGGACTATACGTAGGCACGAGCAATACCGGCAGGTTGTATAAACTGGGGGCTCAGGCCGCTGCCCAGGGCACCTATCTGAGCGATGTTCTCGATTCGGGGGTATTTTCCCAATTTGGCCGTATGGAAGTGAACGCGGATGGGGGTACCGCTGCGTACGAGGTCTTCGCCCGCTCCGGCAACGTGGAGAATCCCCAACGTAACTGGAGTGAGTGGCGCAAGGTAACCCCGAATTCCGGTCCATCCGGCGTGCCCGCCGCCCGCTTTATTCAGTGGAAGGTGGCGCTCGGGTCGGGGGCTCGGGTCGGCTCCGTAGGCATCAATTACCTGCCGGTGAATATTGCCCCGGTGGTGGATGAGGTTGCGGTCGAGCCGGGCGCGAGAGCCAATCAAACTCCGCAGCAGACGGGCCAGCCGCAGCAGGTCACCATCAACCTGCCCTCCGCGCAGACCACTCTCAGCTACGCGCAGGACCCGGCCGCCGGGCCCTTACCAGCGATCCGTGACCGCACTGCGGTGACCGTGCGCTGGTCCGCGCATGACGACAATGGCGACGAGCTTATTTTCGACATTTACGTTCGCGGGGATGGTGAAAAGAATTGGCGCCTGCTCCGGTCTCGCATAACCGATCGTTTCTATTCCTTCGATTCAATCAGGATTCCCGACGGCGGTTACCGCGTGCGCGTGGTTGCTAGCGATGCTCCTGCGCACACCCTGGGAGATGCGCTGACAGGCGACCGGGAAAGCGACCACTTCATCATCGATACCACTCCGCCTGTGCTTACCGCCCTCCAGGGCAGCTTGCAGGGTGGCATGCTTCATGCCGGCTTTGTAGCCACCGATGCAACCTCGCCCATCGCCCGCGCGGAGTACTCACTCGATGCCGGTCGATGGCAGTTTCTCGAGCCCGTAGGAAAGCTCTCTGACTCCTTGACCGAGCATTACGACTTCACCGTCCCGCTGGCTGCTATTCCGCTACGACCTTCGCCAGACGAGCCGGAGACTGCCCCGCCCCCCGTCACTGACCCGCAGGAGCATATTCTGACTGTTCGCGTTTACGACCGGTACGAAAATGTGAGCGCGGCTAAGACTGTAGTTCACTAAGGAATGCGCTTCGAGCTTTTTGTCGCCGTGCGCTACCTCCGCGCCAAGCGCCGCCAGGCAGTGGTGGGCGTAATTACGATCATCTCCATCGCCGGCGTGGCGGCGGGCGTAGCCTCGCTGATCATTGCCTTGGCCATCACCAACGGCATGCGTCGCGATCTGCAGGACCGGCTGCTGGGTTCGACCGCTCATGTGCAGTTGATGCGGGTTGCCAGCGACGGCATTCGGGGCTGGCGCGAGCTGACTGTGCGGCTGGCGCAGTTACCTCACGTAAAGGCGGCTGCGCCGGGGCTCTACGAGCAGGTACTCATCTCCCACGGGGCTCGCTCCGGCGGAGCGTTGATCGAGGGTATCGTGCCCCGGCAGGAGCGCCAGGTGAGCGATCTGCTTTCCAGCGTGACCATAGGCAGCGCCGAAGCCCTCGAACCAGGCCCGCAGGATCCTACTGCCCCGCCGCCCATCGTGATCGGATACGACTTGGCGGACACCATCGACGCCCGGGTGGGTACCACGGTACTGGTTACCAGCCCGCAGGGGGAGCTGACTCCTCTGGGGTTGATTCCCAAATTTCAGCGATTTCGCGTGGCCGGTATCTTCCATTCCGGCTTCTACCAGTACGACTCAATGATGGCGTTCACCAGCCTGGCAGCCGCGCAGCGCCTGTTTGGCGAGCCGGATGTGGTATCGGTCATATCTTTCAAAGTGGATGATCTTTATCGGGCCGACCAGATTGGACGTTCCATTGAGCAGGCCGCCGGACCGGGATTCCTGACCACCAACTGGATGGAACAGAACCGACCCCTCTTCCGTGCGCTCAGGCTGGAGCAGATCGTCACCTTCATCGTCATCGGCCTGATTGTGTGTGTCGCCGCCCTGAATATCCTCACCGCGCTGACCATGATGGTGATGGAAAAAACCCGCGATATCGCGGTCATGATGTCCTTTGGGGTGCAGCCGCGCCAGGTGAGGATGATCTTTCTACTGCAGGGGCTGCTGATTGGCTTCACCGGCACTTTGTTGGGCCTGATCGCCGGCTATAGCCTCTCCTGGCTGGGCGGCCACTACCGCTTCATTCATCTTTCTGCCGAGGTCTATTCGATCGACTATCTCCCGTTCGCCGCGCGCTGGACCGACGGGCTGATTGTGGCCGGCGTCTCGCTCGCCGTGTCGCTGCTGGCCACTCTATATCCCTCCGGTTCTGCTGCCAGGATCCTGCCTGCCGAGGCTCTCCGCTACGAATGAGATTGGCCGGAGTCGAAGCTGACCTCTTTCGCATCAAAATAGCGAAAGATGTAATTCCTGAAGTAATTTTCATCCTGAGGTAACCGGCCCCAGAACAGGAGTGAACAAGGGCACTAATGTATTTTGAAGCAACCCAACTGATAAACCCTCTTCCGTACAGGGGTGTATTAGTGATACATGAAGATAGGTCAAGATTGAGTACCGATCTCAGAGGCAGATGATGGAACAGGTCACCGCCGCCGCAGACGAAGCCACCCCGGGCCGCCTGGGGACGGCGGGGGGCCGCCCGGACGTGGTGGTCGACGTGCGCGGCCTGTGCAAGCATTACGGCCGGCTGGTTCTTTTCGAGGGCATCAACTTTGAGGTGAGAAAACAGGAGATGCTGGCCATCGTAGGCCAGTCGGGCGCCGGCAAGAGCACATTGCTGCACATACTCGGTGCCCTTGATACAGCCTCGGCGGGTGAAGTATACTTTGAATCAACACTCTTGCGATCCTTGACCCCCGTTGAGGCAGCTGACTTTCGTAATCGCGAGATCGGCTACGTGTGGCAGTTTCACTATCTCCTGCCGGAATTTACCGCCGCTGAAAACGTCGCGCTCCCCCTTCTGGCGCGAGGACAGTCAAAAAAAGAGGCACTGCGGGAAGCTATTCACTGGCTCGAGGAAGTGGGATTGGCAGACCGGTCGACCCACCGTGCGGGTGAGCTTTCTGGCGGGGAGCAGCAGCGAGTTTCGATTGCGCGAGCGCTGATCACCACGCCGAAACTTTTGCTGGCGGATGAGCCCACAGGAGATCTGGATAACCAGACCGCGGATGCACTGTTTGCCCTGATTGAGCGCCTGCACGCAAGCTATGGTTTGACCTCAATCCTGGTTACTCACAACCTGCCTCTGGCGAGGCGATGTGAGCGGGTGTTGCGGTTGGCCCATGGACGGGTCGAAGAGTTGTCTCCGCTGGAGGTTTGAGCGGGGGCACAGTACGACAACGGGCTTCCCCAAAAGGGTGACTCGTGGCAGTGGTTGAGCCGATATAAGATTCAGATGAGCTTATATCCGCCCAGCCGAGTGGTTTTCCCGGCGCTGGCAGCTCCGGGAAGATGGAACAGGACGAAAGTTGCCTTTGGTTTTCCGGGGGCAGTTTTTAAGGGGGAACATGTTCGAACGGTATACAGAAAAGGCGCGGCGCGTTATCTTCTTTGCACGGTATGAGGCCAGCCAGTTTGGTTCCCCATATATTGAGACGGAGCACTTGTTGCTCGGTCTTCTGCGTGAAGATAAGGCACTGACGAATCGCTTTCTCCGCTCCCATGCTTCGGTTGAATCCATTCGGAAACAAATTGAAGGTCATACTACGATTCGGGAGAAGGTTTCCACTTCTGTCGATCTGCCTTTGTCGAACGAGTGCAAGCGGGTATTAGCTTACGCAGCGGAAGAGGCAGAGCGCCTGTCGCACAAGCATATTGGTACGGAACATTTACTGTTGGGATTGCTGCGCGAGGAAAAGTGCTTTGCCGCAGAGATATTGCACGAGCGTGGGCTGCGCCTGCTGGCCATTCGCGAGGAACTGGCACGAGCTACGCAGGAAAAGGCTCCGCCTTCGCAGCGCAATCGCGAATCCAGCCTGCTGGTTGAGTTCTCGCGCGACCTGACCCAGGCGGCCATGGATAACCAGCTCGATCCGCTGGTCGGCCGCGACCAGGAGCTGGAGCGTGTGGTGCAGATCCTGTGCCGCCGCACCAAGAACAACCCGGTGCTGATCGGGGAGCCTGGAGTAGGCAAGACGGCCATCGTCGAGGGGCTTGCGCAGCGCATCTCCGACGGCGAAGTGCCCAGCTTCCTGGCTGATAAGCGCGTCCTGGCTCTGGATCTGTCGCTCATTGTCGCCGGAACCAAGTACCGCGGCCAGTTTGAAGAGCGGCTCAAGACCATCATGAAAGAGTTGATGGAGAACCAGAACTCGATCATCTTCATCGACGAGCTGCACACCCTGGTGGGCGCGGGCTCGGCGGAAGGTTCGCTCGACGCGGCCAACATCCTGAAGCCGGCCCTCTCTCGAGGCGAGATTCAATGCATTGGCGCAACCACGCCGGCGGAATATCGCAAGTCGATTGAAAAAGACCGATCTCTTGAGCGCCGTTTTCAGGCGGTCAAAGTCCCGCCTCCGAACGAGGAAGACGCGATCAAGATCATCATGGGGATTAAGGACCGCTATGAGAAGTTCCACGCGGTCAGCTACACCGATGACTCGATCCACTTCGCGGTTTCTCATTCCAATCGCTACATTCCGGATCGGTTCTTGCCCGATAAGGCGATTGATTTGATCGACGAGGCTGGTGCGCGGGTCAAGCTGCGCCAAACCTCGTTGCCGGAAGAGATCACCGAGGTGCAGAAGCGCATCAAGTTCATTGTCCATCGCATGGAAAACGCGATCGCCAACCATGAATTTGAGAAGGCCCGCTTCTACTCCGACGAGGAGCGTAAGGAGCGCGAGAACCTGCGCGCCCTGCGCGACAAGTATCACCTCGACGATTCGACCGCCGGGATTGTCGGCCGTGAGGATATCGAGGATGTGGTGAGCCGCTGGACCGGGGTTCCGATTACTTCCATTAAGGAAGAAGAAACCCAGAAGCTGCTCCGCGTCGAAGAAGAGCTGCACAAGCGCGTGATTTCGCAGGACAAGGCAATCTCCGCCTTGTCGCGCGCGATTCGCCGCTCGCGTGCGGGTCTCAAGTCGCCCAATCGTCCCATCGGTTCGTTCCTGTTCCTGGGCCCGACCGGTGTGGGCAAGACGGAGATGGCGCGCACTCTGGCCCAGTTCCTCTTCGGCAGTGAGAAGGCTTTGATCCGCTTCGATATGTCGGAGTTCATGGAGAAGCACTCGGTCTCCAAGCTCATCGGTTCGCCTCCGGGCTATGTGGGTTATGAGGAGGGCGGCCAGCTCACCGAACGGGTGAAGCGCTCGCCTTACTCTGTGGTTCTGCTGGATGAGATCGAGAAGGCGCACCCTGATGTGTTCAACATCCTGTTGCAGGTCTTTGAAGACGGTCAGCTCACCGACGGTTTGGGCAACACGGTGGATTTCAAGAACTCGATCATCATCATGACCTCCAACATCGGCGCGCGGCATTTGCAGCGCAAGCAGGGTCTGGGCTTCCAGTCCGATCGCGAAGACCTGCTGATGGACAAGATGGAGGAACTGGTCAAGAACGAGGTGAAGAGGACCTTCAATCCGGAATTTTTGAACCGGTTGGACGAAGTCATCATCTTCATGGCGCTTTCGGATGCGGATCTGATCCAGATTCTGGAGTTGCTGGTACAGCAACTGAATTCCAATCTGATTCAGAAGGCGATCACCTTGTCGGTGACCGAAGATGCCAAGAAGTGGATCCTTGAAAAAACGTTAGTCGACCGCACCTACGGGGCGAGGCCTTTGCGTCGTGCGTTGCAGCGCTACGTCGAGGATCCATTATCGGAGGCATTGATCGCGGGAGGCATCGCAGAGCGTCCAGCGTTCCTCGAGGTCTACCTTGAAAACAATCAGCTCTTCTACCGCCCGGTAAGCCAGGTGGGTGAAGACAAGTCCACCGGCATCCTGCTCTTCAGCGCCTAGCAGGGCCGTTATAGAGTGCACAGGGCCGGGGCGAAAGCCCCGGCCTTTTTTGTGTTCAAGTAAGGAACGGCAGAGAGGTGCGGGCCACCCCCGGCTGCATATGCTCCTGTGCATATAGGTATGCGAAGTATTCACGACCGCGCGGTCGCCGTTGAAGTCTAATGAGAAAAAGACGACGTGAACAGGAGTAACAATGAACCAATTACTGAATTTAGCCGTCAAGGCACACGGCGGCCTTGAGCGTTGGAACAAGGTAAAGGCGATTAAAGTTGCGGCATCCATCACAGGCGGGATCTGGTACGTCAAGAGCAAGGCAGACTATCTCAAGAACGTGGTGTTGACCGCCGAGACGCGAAACGAGCGCCTGATAGTGGATTTCCCAGGCCAGGACAAGCGATCGATTTTCCAGCCGAACCGCATTGTGAACGAAAGGCTGGACGGGACCCTGATTGAGGCCCGCGATAATCCGGAAAATTCGTTTGCAGGACAACAAAGAGAAACGCCGTGGGACGACATCCATGTGGCTTACTTCGTGGGAGAGGCATTGTGGACTTACCTCAACACTCCGTTCCTCTACACCCACGACGGGTTTGTCACCGACGAGATCCCATCTATTCAAGTCGACGGCGAAACCTGGAGACGCCTGAAGGTGACTTTCCCGGACAACGTGAAGAGCCATTCCCGGGAACAGATCTCCTGCTTCGGCCCCGACGGCTTGTTGCGCCGTCATGACTACACGGTCGACATTCTTGGCGGCGCCACCGGCCTCAACTTTGCCTCGGACTACCGTGATATAGATGGCATCATCGTGCCGGCCAAGCGTCGAGTGTATGCGTACGAAGGCGACTATCAGATCGTGAAGGAACCTTTGCTGGTAGCAATCGACATGGGTGAGATCACTCTTATTTGACGACCTTGCTATCCGGGTCCTCTCCAGGAAAGACAACCAGGAGAAAGCTCACCATGTCAAAAGATCTGTTGTTCGCTCCTTTACGGCTCGGGACAATCCAGCTTCCCAATCGAATTGTTATGGCGCCTCTCACAAGAATGCGCGCAGGTGCGGACAACGTGCCCACCGCGATGAACGCAAACTATTATGCCCAGCGAGCTTCAGCGGGCCTAATCATCTCTGAGGGAACGGCAATCGGTCCTGATGCTCATGGCTATCCAAGTGCTCCGGGAATCTATACCGCGGAACAGATTGCCGGCTGGCGCGCCGTCACAGATGCCGTTCATGCACGCGCTGGCCGGATCGTCATGCAGATCGCTCATAACGGACGGAACTCGCACTCTTCGTTGAGGCCGGATGGCTCTGTGCCGGTTGCACCCTCGGCTATCCCTCCGCGTCTCCCCGCCCTCACCAAAGACTTCCAACAGGTAGAGACTGAAATTCCCCGGTCCCTGGAAATCGCTGAAATTCCGGTTATCGTAGCTGCATTTCGGCAGGCTGCTCTCAACGCGATCGAGGCGGGATTTGACGGGGTCGAGCTGCAGGCGGCAAACAGCCACCTGATTGAGCAATTCCTTGAGGACGGAACCAACACGCGGACTGACCATTACGGTGGATCGAATGGGAACCGAGCCCGTTTCCTCCTGGAAATTGTGGAAGAAGTCAGCGCTGCTATCGGTGCGGATCGCCTCGGGGTACGTCTTTCGCCCTTCGGGCAGTATGGCGGCATCCACGATAGCAATCCCAGAGAGCTGTTCAGCTTCGTTATCAAAGAGCTGAGCAATCGCCACATTGCCTATCTGCACCTGATTGAGGCTCGCGGGTCTGAGATGGGTTTAACTGACGAACTGCACGAGAACGCTGTGAACAATGCCGCACTGTTCCGGCCCTTATTCATCGGACCCTTGCTATCTGCTGCTGCTTACAACCCGCAGAGTGCAGCCCTGGCCATCGAGCAAAATCACGCAGACGCAATTGTCTTCGGTCGACTCTTTATCGCGAATCCAGACTTGGTCGAGCGGATCAAAGGAAATCACCCCTTGAATCCATTTGATCGCTCCACATTCTATGGTGGCGCAGAACATGGTTATACCGACTACAAGACTTTTGCAGATGCCGAGTGAGTTCCATCGGAGAGACCCGTCACGCCTCGATAATGCCCAACCTGTGGAGGGACCTGCGGTGTCTTTTACAATCTCCCAGGAGTGCATGTGCTGAAACGAGTCCACGTCGTCGATTCCCACACCGGCGGCGAACCTACCCGCACCATCATCGACGGTGGCCCTGACCTGGGCGAAGGCGACCTGCAACAGCGCCGCCTCCGCTTTCAGCAGGACCACGAAGCATTCCGCAGAGCCCTGGTCACCGAGCCACGTGGTTCCGAAGCAATGGTAGGGGCGTTGCTCTGCGAACCCAGCCATGCAGACTGCGCCGCCGGAGTCATTTTCTTCAACAACAGCGGATGCCTGGGAATGTGTGGGCACGGCACCATCGGCGTGGTGGTCACGCTCGCTTATCTGGGCAGGATCAAACCTGGGCCCCATCGCATCGAGACGCCAGTAGGCATCGTGGGAGCCACACTGCACGAAGACGGAAGAGTGACGTTCGAGAACGTACCCAGCTACCGATGGGCGGCTGAAGTCAAGGTGGAAGTCCCCGGATACGGCCAGGTGACTGGCGACGTTGCCTGGGGCGGGAACTGGTTCTTTCTGACCAAACACCACCCCTATACGATCAACCGCACCAACCTCGACCAGCTCATCGACTTCACCTGGGCCATTCGGCAGGCGCTCACCGCCAACGGGATTCAAGGTGCGGGGGGCGCCGAGATCGACCACATTGAACTCCATGGCCCTGGGTCTTCAGAAGGCGTGGACAGCTGCAATTTTGTACTGTGTCCGGGCAAGGAATACGACCGATCCCCCTGCGGCACCGGCACCAGCGCTAAGTTAGCCTGCCTATACGCGGAGGGCCGCCTGGCTCCCGGCCAGATCTGGCGTCAGGAAAGCATGATCGGAAGCATCTTCGAGGGCCGCCTGGTGGAGCGGGAAGGAAGCCTGTTACCCAGCATCACTGGCTCAGCCTTCATCACCGCGGAGTCGACCCTCATCCTGGATCCGAGCGATCCATTTTGCTGGGGCATCGCGACATGACGAATCAATTCGACGCAGTGATTGTTGGAGGTGGCATTGTCGGCGCCGCATGTGCCTGGGCTTTTTCCCGGCAGGGCATGCGTCTGGCGCTGGTCGAGCGGGCGGAGATCGGGGGCGGAGCCACTGCTGCGGCGATGGGCCACATCGTCGTTCTCGACGACTCGGCCGCCCAGCTGGCCTTGACTCGTTACTCGCAATCGCTATGGAGGCAGATAGCAAGCGAACTGCCCCTGGATGCCGAATACACTCAGCGCGGCACACTCTGGGTAGCCACCGGCGATGAGGAAATGCAGGAGATCTGTCGCAAACACGGTGTCTATAGTAGAAACGGCATCCCATGCCGGGTGATCGATGCACAGTCACTCGCGCGGGTTGAGCCGAACCTGCGCCCCGGTCTCGCCGGGGGACTGCTGGTGGCCGAGGACGCGGTCGTGTCTCCCCAGATCGCTGCCCGGTTTCTCCTGCAGCAAGCGCTTGCCGGCAAGGCCATCCTGGTTCGAGAGAGCGTCACCTCCATGAGTGAGGGCAGAGTGCTGCTAGCCAACGGGGACCAACTGCACGCGCCCATTCTGGTCAACGCGGCGGGTGGGTGGGCTTCCGCGTTGACGCCCGGCCTTCCAGTAGCCAACCGCAAAGGACACCTGGCGCTCACCCATCCCTACCCGGGCTTTTTGCGCTACCAGGTAGTCGAACTCGGATACCTCAAGAGCGCTCATGTCACAACCACGGATACCGTAGCCTTCAATGTGCAGCCAAGGCAGAACGGGCAACTGCTTATCGGATCCTCGCGCCAGTTTGGTGTCGAGGGCAGGGAAGTCGATGATGGAATACTTGCCCGAATGTTGGAGCGCGCTGGCGAATACCTGCCGGCATTGCCGTCACTCTCCATCGAACGCACCTGGACCGGCTTTCGCTCTGCGACTCCCGACAAACTCCCTTTGATCGGCCTGTCGGCAGAGGATGAGACGGTCTTTCTAGCCACTGGACATGAAGGCCTGGGGATCACTACTTCACTAGGAACCGCGCGGCTCCTGACGGACCTCATCGGTGGACGAACACCGGCCATCCCGATCGATCCCTACTCGCCATCCCGAAGGATGTTGGCGAGGTAAACTGGACTAGGCGGGCATCTCGCGAACAGGAGAGCACAAAATCGAGCTTGCATTGGAACTGAAACCCGTATCCCTTATCGGATTTGGGACCGGATTTGGCGATGGCGCAGAAGCAGCATTCTTTACCGGGATGAACCCGGCCACTGGCCAGCCGCTGGAACCGAAATTCTTTTCCGCCAGCGCTGAAGACCTGGAGCGGGCGGCTACGCTCGCGCAAAGCGCGTTTCCCATTTACAGCAATCTTTCCGGCAAGGACAAAGGCGCCTTTCTGCGCCGCATCGCAGCCGCTATCGAGGCGGCAGCGCCGGCGATTGTCCAGCGGGCCAATCTGGAAACAGCCTTGTCCGAAGCCCGCCTGCAGGGCGAGGTGGAGCGAACCTGCGACCAGCTGATACTTTTTGCTGAGGTGGTGGAAGAAGGTTCCTGGGTGGACGCGCGTCTCGATTCCGCCGATCCCAATCGTAAGCCGTTGCCCAAGCCGTCTATCCGTTCCATGCATAAGCCGCTGGGCCCGGTTGCCGTCTTCGGCGCCAGCAATTTCCCTCTGGCCTTCTCCGTTGCTGGCGGAGACACGGCCTCCGCGCTTGCTGCCGGCAATCCGGTCATTGTCAAAGCCCATCCCGCACACCCGGGAACCAGCCTGCTGGTCGGCCATGCCATCCGTGAGAGCGTGAAGGCGTGCGGCTTGCCGGAGGGTGTCTTCTCGATGCTTTTCGATGCCGGCGTGGAGGTAGGCGTTCAGCTGGTGAAACACCCCGCCATCAAAGCCGTGGCCTTTACCGGATCCTTCGGTGGGGGAACCGCCCTGATGAAGCTCGCCGCCGCCCGCCCGGAGCCCATCCCTTGCTACTCCGAGATGGGGAGCGTGAACCCGGTGTTTGTGCTGCCCGGGGCCTTGAACAAGGGCGAAAGCGCCGTCGCCGCCGGCCTGCAGGCCTCGTTTACCCTGGGCGCAGGCCAGTTTTGCACCAAGCCCGGCCTGGTGCTGGTACCGCAGCAAGACGGTACGCCTGCTTTTATGAAGGAGCTGGGTGACAAGGTCACCGCCACCCCAACGCAAACTCTGTTGACCAAAGCCATTGCCGACCGTTACACCGCCGCTGTCAAGGGTCGCGAGGCAACGGTTCTGGCGGAAGGCGCAAAACCACACGACAGCACTCCCGCCGCAACTGTGCAGGCCTCTTTGTTCGTCGCCGACTATAAAGACCTGATGGAAAACCACGAATTGGCGCAGGAGATCTTCGGTCCCACCACCGTTGTTGTCGGCTACCAGGATCGTAAGCAGCTTCTGGCCGTTGCCGAGCAATTGGAAGGGCACCTGACCGCGACCCTGCAGGCGGACGAGAGCGAACTGTCGGACTACGCTGACCTGATCGAAATTCTCAGCCGCAAGGTAGGCCGCCTGATCCTGAACGCCTATCCCACTGGAGTAGAGGTCTGCCACGCCATGGTGCACGGGGGACCGTTCCCCGCCACCAGCGATGGCCGCTCCACTTCTGTGGGCACCCAGGCTATCTACCGCTTCACTCGCCTGGTCTGCTATCAATCCTTCCCCGATGCTGCCCTTCCGGATGAGTTGAAGAGCACGAACCCGCTGGGAATCATGCGCCTGGTCGACGGAGACAGGACGCGAAAGCCCTCCGCATAGCGTCCCGCTATGCGGTCCGGGTGACGATCGCGCGGCCATCCTTGTAAACTCACCTGCGATACTAAGAGGGAGGATTGGCCATGATTTCCGAAGACACCAACCGCAGGGACTTCCTGAAATTGGGTGGCGCCGCGCTGGCCGCCACGACTGTGCCGTGGACGGCAACCAGCTACGCCGCCATCGTGGGAGCCAACGATCGTGTCCGGGTAGCGCTGATCGGCGCCGGAGATCGAGCCAAAAGTTCCTTGGTTCCTGCCTTCCAGGACCATGCGAAGGAACTCAACTTCGAGTTTGTCGCGGTCTCCGATATCTGGAACCGGCGTCGCGACGAAGGGGCGGCCTTCATCCAGAAGCAATGCGGCGGCGGCACCATCGCCAGCGTGCGCAACAACGACGAGCTCTACGCCCGCAAAGACGTCGATGCGGTCATTATTGCCACCGCCGATTTTCAGCACGCCTTGCACGGAGTCGAAGCAGTGCAGGCGGGGCGCGACGCCTACGTGGAAAAGCCCACAGCCCATACCATGGAGGACGCGCGCGCGTTCCTGCGCGCGGTCAAGCAGACGGGCAAAGTGGTTGCCGTTGGCACCCAGCGCCGCAGCACGCCCAGCTATCAAAAGGCGTACGAGTACATTCAATCAGGCAAGTTCGGCGATATCGTCGCCGTGGAAATGACCTGGAATGTCAATCAGCCAGGCCGTTGGCGGCGTCCCGGAGTCGTGCCTCTGTTGAAAGAGCAGGACACGGACTGGAAGCGCTACCTGCTCAACCGGCCCTATGAGCCCTTCGACGCCCGTAAATACCTCGAGTTCCGGCTCTTCTGGCCTTATTCCTCGGGAATTCCTGATCAGTGGCTGGTGCACCAGATCGACACGGTTCACTGGTTCACCGGCTATCCGCATCCGCGTAGCGTGGTCGCCAATGGCGGGGTTTATCTGTGGAAGGACGGCCGCAAGAACTGGGACACCATGACCGCCGTCTTCGATTACGGCCCGCTTGATGACCCGAGCAAGGGTTTCCAGGTGATCTATTCATCGCGCATGACCAATTCCGCGGGTGGTGTGAAGGAAATCTACTACTCCAATGGCGGCATGCTCGATATGGATAAGCAGTGCGTCAATTCCGAGGGAGGATTGACCGCGAAAGCGGCTGCCGAAATGGGCATGAAGCAGAACCTGCTCGGCGACTATTCTCTCAGCGATACGGAGATAAAAGCGGAGACCTCGGCCAACACCGGCAACGACCCCATGACTTCGGCCAACATGCGCAACTGGATGGAGTGTGTTCGCTCCCGCAAAACACCCAATGCGAGCATCGAGGCGGGCTACAGCCATTCCGTGGCGCTATGCATGAACATCGCGGCAATTCAGACCGGCCAGCGTGTCACCTTTGATGACAAGGCACAAAAGGTGATGGCCGGGGACAAGGTGTATGAATAGGTGGCTGCCAGGCTGCCTGCTGGCGGCCTGTACCTTGCAAGGGATGGCGGCGGTTAAGGTTACTGCAGACGAAACCCATCAGCGGGTCGACATCACCATCGACGGCCAGCCCTTTACCTCCTATGTCTGGCCCACTGTACTCAAGAAGCCAGTCCTGTTTCCGCTGTACGCGGCGGATGGGATCGATGTGGTCCGCGGATTTCCCTTGGCGCCGCGTCCGGGCGAGCGAGTCGATCATCCTCACCACGCGGGAATTTGGTTCAATTACGGTAACGTAAACGGATTTGATTTTTGGAACAACTCCGACGCCATCAAGCCCGCGGACCGCGAAAAAATGGGGACCATTCACCTGCAAAAAATTGTCTCCGCCAAAAGCGGGAGCGAGAGCGGGGAACTGGTTGTCGAGTCGGTATGGACCACGGGCGCCGGTGAGAACATTCTGGAGCAGAAGACGCGCTACATCTTTTCCGCGAAGAAGGATGAACGAACCATTGACCTGGTAGCCACGCTGCACGCGCTGGATCGGGTGGTCTTCCATGACGACAAGGAGGGTTTGCTCGGTATCCGGGTCGCACGTTGGCTCGAGTCGCCTGACGAGAAGGGTGGTACCTTCACTGACGCCAACGGACGAACCACAGAAGTGCCGGCTTCCAATGTACCCGGAGCCACCGGCGTGTATTTAACCAGCGAGGGCAAGCAAGGTGGGCAAGCCTGGGGGACCAGGGGCCGCTGGTGCGTGTTGACCGGCAACACGGAAGGTCACACCGCCACCATCGCTATTTTTGACCATCCTGGAAATCCTAATTATCCCACCTACTGGCACGCGCGAGGCTATGGGTTGTTCGCCGCCAATCCATTGGGGCAGCACATCTTCGATCCCAAAGCGCCGGAATTGAAGTACACCGTGGAGAAGAATCAAAACGTAACCTTCACCTATCGCATTCTCTTATTGCCGCGTGCTCCGCTCCCTGGAGAGATGGACCGCGATGCAGACGCATTTGCCGCGGAGTATCGCTAGCGCCAAGCTCTCTCGGCTATCTTCCAGCACCATGGAAACTGAATGAGGATAAGCACATGACGCGCCGCGAACTCCTGACCTCTGCTTCGGCCTTCATCGCTGCGGGAATGATTTCACGCACATTCTCAGCGAACACGAGCGATCTCGATTTTGCCTCGGCGCTTGACGTTGCTGCCAGGATCAAGGCGAAGCAGGTTTCTTCTACCGAACTGACGCATCGCATGCTCGGCCGCCTAGATAGATACAACCCGAAACTAAACGCCTTCACTTACCAGATGAGAGATCAAGCGCTGGCGCAAGCACGCCGTGCCGATGCTGCCTTGTCGAGAGGCGAACAAGTTGGACCCTTCCACGGAGTGCCGATATGCGTCAAGGAGTCGTTCGGCGTGAAAGGCGAGCCCGACACCTGGGGAATCGTAGCCCTCAAGGGTTCGAAGGCGCCTGCAAACTCCGCCGCGGTCGAGCGCCTGCTCGATAGCGGGGTCGTCCTGCTCGGTGGAACCAATGTTCCGCTTGACTTGATGGACTGGCAATCATTCAACGACATTTACGGCACGACCAATAACCCGTGGGATCCGACCCGCACGCCCGGGGGGTCTTCCGGCGGAAGCGCCGCCGCCCTCGCCGCTGGCCTGTCGTATCTGAGCATTGGTAGTGACATCGGCGGTTCGTTGCGTGTCCCGGCAAGCTTCTGCGGAGTCTTCGCTCACAAACCGACTCTCGATCTCGTTAGCACAGACGGCCAAGTCCCGGGAGGCGTCCCTGGCTTGCCTGGGTTCTCTACCGGGCTTGCGGTGGCGGGCCCGATGGCGCGTAGCGCGCGTGATCTGATGACGGCGCTTAGGGTACTGGGCGGCCCCGTTGGATACCAGCGAAAGGCCTGGTCCTGGACTTTGCCGCCGCCCCGGAAGCGTGCTTTAAAGGAGTTTCGGGTTGGGTACGTGCTCGACAGCCCGATGGCAAGCCCGACCTCCGAAGTGCGGCCGCTGCTGGACAGAACGCTCACGGCGCTCGAACGCGCAGGAGTACAACTGCGGCCCGGCTGGCCACAGGGCTACGACCTGCGCGAAGCCTACGACAACTATATTTTTCTTCTCTCTGCTTTCAACTTCAGCACCAAGGGCAAGCAGGCGCAGGAGATGGACCGCGAAAAGTACCAGCAGGATCCACAAAATCTCTTCGCCGCCGGCTCGCTCAGCTCCTACGCTGACTGGCAGCAGCAGCGCTTCCGGCAGCTATCCTTCCGCGCCATGTGGCAAGAATACTTTGAAGAGGTGGACGTTTTCTTGATGCCGACCTGCTTTACCGTTGCCTTCCAACATGACCACAAGGGAGATTTTTTGACACGAACGATCCACACTCCTGATGGAATTAGTCCCTATATGCAACTCATGCCGTGGGTAGTGACCGCGACATTGACCGGCTGTCCGGCGACAGCTGCGCCGATCGGTCAGAGTTCGTCCGGCCTGCCGGTTGGAATCCAGATCATGGCGCCATTCTGGGAAGATGCGACGTCGATTGAGTTTGCGGCTCTTCTGAGCGACAAGATCGGTGGTTTCACAGCGCCCATAGGATACGGCGCCTGAGCCTTTCGCCCGTCTCGTGAGACCATGTGCGCGGAAGCAACGCGGCCAGTCTGGCATGCGAATTTGGAGCCCACAACATCTCGACCGGAGCGTAGTGGAGAGGGCTGTGGTTCTCCGCTTGGCAGCCGCTCTAGGCTGCACCCCTGCGGCGTACCAACCAATACACGGGAAGACCCGCAATCACCAGCGCCAACCCAGGCCATGTCGTCGCCGGACGGTCAATGAAAAGGCAGACCACGACCGCGGCGGCGCCAAGCACATAAACTGCCGGAACTACTGGATAACCGGGGGTGCGATACAAACGTTCCGCATCCGGGCGCTTGTATCGCAGCACCACCACAGCGGCAATGGTAAGAATGTAAAACAGCAGCGCGGCGGAAATAATGTAGTCGAGCAGATCGCTGTAGAGATTGCCATAGCCCGTGACCGGCGAGTAGGTGGTCAACAGCACCAGCAGGGCCGCCCAGATGCCCTGCATGGCGAGCGACCAGCCCGGTACGCGGGCCGCGTTCAAGTGCCCAGCCGCGGGAAAGAAAAGCTTGTCCCGAGCCATGGCATAGTATGCGCGCGGACCAGCCAGCACCAGGCTGTTGATGCAACCGAAGGTCGACACCATGATGACCGCGGCCAACGCCTTCCCTCCCCACGCGGGGAAAATCTGCTGCAGCATCGCCGTCGCGACCCGATCATGGGGCGCATGTTGGATGGCAGGGAAGTCCAGCACCGCCAGGTAGGCGACATTCGCGGCCAGATACACCAGCATGACGATCACCGTGCCGATGGCCAGGGAGCGGGGCAGAGTAGTCCTGGGCTCCTTGACTTCTTCTGCCGCAAAGGTGATGTCGTGCCAGGCGTCCGCGGCGAAAAGCGATCCTGATTGGGAAACGCAAAAGACCACCAGCAGGCTCAGGATGGCGCTAAGAGAAGCGCCTGGATGTGGAATAGCCGGCGGCTGCCAGAAGGCGGCCAGGTTCGCGTGCACCGAGGAAGCATTCCAACCTACGGTAAGGCCCAGCAGAATTAGTGCGCCAAGGGCCCCGAGCTTGGCTACTGTAAACGAGTTCTGGATGATCTTGCCATACTCGATGCCCAGCGTATTGGTGGCGGTCAGCAGAGCGATCACCGACAGGGCGACCAACTGGGCGGTGGAGAGGGTGAGCGCGTAATGTGTGGACAGGTGCAGCGGGGCGACCAGGTAGCGTGATTCGGAAATCGAGGGCACCAGAACTCCGAGAAAACGGGCAAACGCAACCGCGACTGCGGCAATAGTCCCGGTCTGGATCACGGTAAACAGCGTCCATCCGTAGAGGAAGCCCCAAAGGGGTGAATAGGCCTCGCGCAGGTAGAGATACATTCCACCTCCGCCGGGCATCATCGAGGCTAACTCTCCAAAGGAGAACGCAGCTGCAATGGTCAGCACCGCGGCAAATACCCAGGCGGCCAGAAACCATCCCGGACCACCCAGGATGCGGGCCATTCCAGCCGGGACGATGAAGATCCCCGACCCGATCATGACTCCGATAACGATCATCGTGGAGTCAAACAGGCCCAGAGCCCTTTTGGGCTTGCGCTTAGCTTGTATTTCTTCCCGCTCTTCACGAGTGGGTTTTGCGACAGGGTTCACTGCAAAGATGCTATAACGTTTGCCGGTCAACGAAGCGGTTTTGTATCAGGGCACGACTTTTAGTCGTGCCGTAAGCGTGAAAATAATAGAGGGCTTTACAGGCTGCGGAAAAACTCGCTGTTGTGCCAGCCCCGGACTTTAGTCCGGGGGAGCGGGTTTTCAAACCCGCGAGAACGCTTCGGTATATCGATTGAGGGCTTTAGCCCTGGTGGCGGGGGCGTCCAATTCCCCGAGCTCTACAGGGGAAAGTCGCTGTTGGGTGAGTCTGGGCTTTAGCCCCTGAAGGTCTTGTTTCTTGCTAGAAAGGCGCACGAATTTCGCTAACGCCACCAAGTTTCACAGGAAATCCGGGCGAGCTCCCTGGATCTGCTGTTCTACTTCCGCGACCGCCGAATTTCCTCGGTCAGAATAATCGCCTCGGCAATCTCGCGGATTGCCTTGCGCTTCTGCCGGCTCTGTTTCTGCAAAGCCAGATACGCACCCTCTTCATCCAGATGCATTTCCCTTTGCAGAATCCCCTTCGCGCGATCCATCAGCTTCCTCACCTCGAGCCGATCGGCGAGCAGCAGACGTTCGCTTTCCAGCCGCGCCATCTCCAGCTCAGCACCGACCAGGAAGCCCACGGTTGAGATCAGCCGCACCTGGCGGGGGCTATGGTGGTGTGGCTTGCGATGTTGCACATTGATCACCCCCACCAGCTTCCCGCGGCAGAGTATAGGCACGGAAAGAAACGCCTCGAAATGATCCTCGGGCAAATCGTTGAACATCTTGAAGCGGGGATCGCTCCATGCCTGGGAGGCAATGGCCACCGGCTGTTGGTGCATGGCGACCCACCCTGTAATACCCTGGCCCAATTGCAAATCAAGCTCGTCCACCAGGTCCGCGTGGGGGTTTTTTGAAGCCCGCAGCACCAGCTTCTCCCCTTCCAGCACGTAAACAAAACAGGAATCGCACATCGCGATCGTAGACACAAATTCAACCACCCGTTCGAGCACAGCGTGAAACGGGTCCGCGGCTGCCATGCGGCTGCCGATCTCGTGCAGAAACTCGATATCCAGTATTTCGTCGGCCCTTGAGCCTTCTTCGGTCATTACCCCACATCCCATGTCTGGTTAAGGCGACGAAAAATATGCGCCATTTTGCAGTTGATTTCGTGCGCTGCTACCGTTACCCTAAAGTTCGTTTCCGTCCCTGTGCAGTGTTCCGCAGGGTTACGGGTGGTGGACGTTCTCCCTGTCGAAACGTACTCCTTCACCACGCCTTCCTCTTCGCACTCTCTGCTGTCGCAGCTTCCAGGTTGAAGACTGATAGATCTCCGTTTCTCCACCCTGGATTTCCCCAGGGCTGTTTTGCCTGCGTGAAGTCCGCGAGGGCAGTTGCTATGCTATTTCCGGCGCACACGACACCGCCGGCGCCGATCGGCCCGGGGCCACCGCGACGGAGCCTCTGTTCCCACATCGACGACAATCGGGAAAGTTCCCATTCTACCATCCAAACTCCCCGGGCATGGCGATTGGGAGAGATGGAGCGAGGTTCTAAATGGGTCTGAGCAGGCGTGATTTTCTAATGAGGGTGGGCCAGGCAGGCGGATACGGCGCCGCCTTCACCATGATGCAGTCCCTCGGTCTCCTTCCCGTCATGGCTTCGGCCGCGCCCACGGTCGAGTACCCACAGGGCTCCGGCAAAGGGACCAGTGTTGTCATTCTGGGCGGGGGCATCGCCGGCCTGGCGTCAGCGTATGAGCTGGGCAAACTGGGTTACACCTGCACCTTGCTCGAAGCCCGGGAGCGCATCGGCGGCCGGAATTGGACAGTGCGCAACGGCACCAAGGTCGATTTTACCAACGGCTTCACCCAGAACTGCGCTTTTGGCCCCGGTCTCTACCAGAATGTGGGCCCCGCCCGGTTGCCGTCGATACATCACACCATGCTCGGCTATTGCCGGGAACTCGGGGTTCCGCTGGAGGTCGAAGTCAACGCTTCGCGTAGCGCATACCTGCAGGCGGACAAGATCAACAACGGCCAGACGGTAGAAAACCGGCAGGTGGAATACGATACCCGCGGCCATGTCTCAGAACTGCTGGCCAAATGTATCCAGCGCGGCGCGCTCGATCAGGAACTGAGCCAGGATGACAAAGAACGGATGGTTGAGTTCCTCAAGGAGTACGGGGATCTGTCTCCCGATCTTTTCTACAAGGGATCGCCGCGTGCCGGATGGAAAGTGAGTCCAGGGGCGGGAGACACGGTGGGCATTCCCCACGACCCGTTGGATATGCGTCCCTTGCTGTCGGCCCATCTCTGGCGGGAGCTGATGGAAGAGGACGAAATTGACTGGCAGGCGACTATGTTTCAGCCGGTCGGCGGGATGGACCAGATTCCCATGGCCTTCAAGAAGAAGCTCGGGAGCGTCATCCGGCAGCGCGCGGAGGTGGTGCAGATCCGGCAACACGCTTCGGGCGTCAAGGTCGTCTACCAGGAACTGGCAACCGGCAAACACGAGACCGTGAGCGCGGACTATTGCATCTGCGCCTTGCCGCTCACCGTCCTCAAGACCATGGACACTGACTTCTCTCCCGAACTGAAAGCAGTCATCGATGGCTGTTCCTATGACTCTGCCTATAAGATCGCCTGGGAGTCACGCCGCTTCTGGGAGCAGGAGTGCAACATCTACGGCGGCATTTCTTTCCTACGGCAGCCGGTCGACACGGTCTGGTATCCCAGCGCCTCGCTGTTCTCCCAAACCGGCATAATCCTGGGTGGATACGGAATTGAAAACGGCTCAGAATTCGGCAGATTGCCCGGTCCTGAGGCTAAGCTTGCGGCCTCCCGCCACTCGATTGAATTGCTGCATCCCGGTCGTTCGCAGGAGTTGAAGAACCCCATCTACGTCAGCTGGGGTCATATCCCGTACAACCTGGGGTCCTGGGTCAGCGGCTACGATACTGGCGCCCCGCCCGGCTACGAGGTCTGGATCCAGCCTCAGGGCCGCATCTACCTGGCCGGCGACCACACCAGCCACATTGTCGGCTGGCAGGAAGGTGCGGCCCTATCGGCGCACCGGGCCCTGAACCAGATCGCAACCCGCGTAGCAAAAACTTAGGGCTAAAGAGTGTGCGTGAGAACTGCAAGCTTCAGGATTCGTGGTGGGAGCCCCCGCATTTATGCGGGGGAAGGAGCGCTTCAGCGCTCCGAGAAACAGTCTCGACTCGATCATGCGCTTTAGCGCTGGCGATGCTAGGGCTGTGCTGCACGGGCTTTACAGGTTGAAAAACTCTGTTTTGTATCAGGGCACGACTTTAGTCGGGCCGTAAATGATTGAGATACGTCGGGCTTTACAGGCTGCGGAAAAGGTCTGCGTGAGTCCCGAAGGGACGGGCTGAAAGTAGCCCAGGACGCAGTCCCATAAGCGTTAACCTACTTGGGGATGTTTTTCGTCAAAACTCCCACAAAAACGTCATCCTGAGAGTTTGTGACTTTATTGGTTTCACATGAAAATTGGTGCTGAAAATAAAAGGCTTAGCTGCGTCAAAAACGTGAAAAAGCCAATAAAATCACAGCCTCTGAGCGGAGCGCCTCACAGATTTATCGGGTGACACAGCGCTGGTGGCGCGGAGTCGAAGGACCCCGACGGTGCTTATCTTACCCATGCAGCTCGGAGCTTTTCAACCACCGAGGCCCGCTCCTGGCCGACCCACCACGGTCTTTCCCTGGGGCCGAGAACAAGAACAACTGGCATCTTGCTATGCCCCGGCGGCTCCATCTACCTTCTCGGCAGCCACACAGGCACGCTTTACATTGGCGTCACCAGCAACCTGTATCTGCGCGTCATGCAACATAAGGAGGGGCAAGTTGGAAGGTTTCACTGCGGCCTACGGCTGCAAGCGCCTGCTCTACTTTGAAGGTTACCAAGACATCGCATCTCCGGCGACCACCGGGTCATCGACCAGCAGTCCGAGAGCGATGATCAGGCTGGCGATGCGCACAGCCATCGCTCGGGAAAAACAGTGCATGAAGAGATGTACCCGTGACCATCAAGTGCGTACCGCAGCAGGAATCCTGTTCTCGGGCTTCGGTGGTCGAAAAGCTTCGAGCAGCATGGGCAAGATAAGCACCGTCGGGGTCCTTCGACTCCGCGCCACCAGCGCTGCGTCACCCGATAAATCTGTAAGGCGCTCCGCTCAGAGGCTGTGATTTTATTGGCTTTTTCACGTTTTTGACGCAGCTAAGCCTTTTATTTTCAGCACCAATTTTCATGTGAAACCAATAAAGTCACAAACTCTCAGGATGACGTTTTTGTGGGAGCTTTGACGAAAAGCATCCCAAGTAGGTTAACGCTTATGGGACGCAGTCCTGGGTAGAGCCGACCAAAACGGACCGAGTCCCGTCAGGGACGGCTGAAATCCCTGTAGCCATTGTTCAGTCGTCCCTGACGGGACTGTTCGGATCACAGATGTTTCCCCAGGACTGCGTCCCCATGGCGGCGTGACTCTTTAGCCCGTCCCTTCGGGACTCACGCAGACTTTTTCTGCGGCCTGTAAAGCCCCTGAGGTACGTCTTTCCTGCCCGGTCCCGACTTTTTCCGCACCGACTCAAGCCAAAAGAGGGCTTGAATGGGCACCGTCTCCTAATGTGACCCCGACCTCATCACAAAATTGCTGAGCGCAGCCTTTTTGCCGTCGGTCACCGGCCCCGCTGTGCGCCACAGCACATGCCCCGCCTTATCGGTCAACAACAGCACAACATCCTTCTCCGACGAGACCTGGAGCGAGCGGAGAAACTGTGTCTTATTCACGTACAACGGAACCGTATACCGCCGCGGCTGGGACGGCGGCAAACTCCCGCGTAAGGAGGCGTTCAACCACCACCGGTACAGACCGTTTTCCCGAGCGGCTATCGGCAGCACCCAGGTTTGCGCCCTGGACCCCGGGGTCAAGACTGGGAGCCAGCCGTCGACCACGGACTGCTGATCCCGCTGAAAGGAAAGGATGAGCAAATTCAGCGGAGCGGCAAAATCCGCGGGCAGCGTGACCTTCGCTCTATCCAGCGCATAAGCGGTCACTGGCGGGAGAACCACCACCTGGGAACCTGGAGAATTTTGCGGGGCCGCCAGTGCGCAGGGTAAGGCGAGGAGGGCAAAAGCCAGCGTCCGAAACAATCGCATGCTATCTACCAAATCTTAACCCAGCCCATCCCAGGCGCCCGCTTTTGATGTAGCGCGATGAAAAGCGGAAGCAGCCATGTGGTCGAGTATCATAATGAAGTGAGCAGCCTTATGTCTTTTGCGCCCCAGCGGCACAGCTTTCAAACCGACGACGCCCGTCTGCGCCCGATCGCCGAAAAAATTTTGGCCTGCGAGCGTCTCGATTTCAACGATGGCGTCGCGCTTTACAACTCGGGAGATATTCTGGCTGTCGGTTGGTTGGCCAACCATGTGCGCGAGCGTCTGCACGGCAACATTGCCTATTTCAATGTCAACCGTCACATCAACCCCACCAACGTTTGTGTCGCCGCCTGCCGGCTATGCGCCTTTGGCCGCAGAAAAGGGAGCGAAGGGTCCTACACCATGGCCCTCGAAGAAGCGTGGCAGACTGCAGCCTCCGGCTACACCGAAGCGGTGACGGAGTTTCACATCGTCGGCGGCTTGCATCCCGATCTTCCATTCCAGTATTTTCTCGACCTGGTGGCCGGCCTTAAGCAGCGCTTTCCCCAGGTACATATCAAAGCCTTCACTATGGTTGAGGTGGCCTACCTGGCACGCCGCGCCAAGCTGACCATCGCCGAGACGCTGACCCAGATGAAGGAGGCCGGCGTGGATTCCATGCCTGGCGGCGGTGCTGAGATTTTCTCCGATCGCGTGCGGCATATTATTTGTGATCACAAGATCGACGGCGACGAGTGGCTGGAGACGGCGCGCACCGCGCACAAACTGGGTTTGCGCTCCAACGCGACCATGCTTTACGGGCACGTCGAGAACGATGAGGATCGCGTCGACCACATGCTTCGCCTGCGTGCCGTGCAGGATGATACCGGGGGCTTTCAAACCTTTATCCCATTGGCCTTTCATCCTGCCAATACGGCGCTCGATCATCTGCCCACCACCACCGGTCTCACCGATATCCGCCAGATCGCCGTAAGCCGCTTATTGCTGGATAACTTTTCCCACATCAAGGCCTACTGGCAGATGATGACGGCCAAGATCGCGCAGATTGCCTTGCGCTTCGGCGCCGACGATATCGACGGAACCGTGATCGAAGAAAAGATCTACCATGACGCCGGAGCCACCACCCCGCAGGGAATGCGGCGCGCCGATCTTGTTCGGCTGATTCGCGAGGCTGGCCGCGAGCCGGTGGAGCGGGACACGCTTTACCGCAACGTCGTCCGCCACGAAGATACGTTCACCGTCGCAGTCTAAACTTCGCACCCGGCTCTCCGCAGGCGGAGGGTTCAACCCCGATACAGGCCGAAACGACTCTTTAGCCGTTGCCCCCAGGCGGCGGGGACAGGCGAGCCTTCCGCTTGCGCCGCACCTCGCGGATCGCCACCAGGATCAGCGCGGTAAACGTAATCGTCAACAGGATGAGGGCGTAGGGGCCATGCAGTTCCGTCACTTCGCCGTACAGCAGCGCCAGGCCCACAAACACAAAGAAGAGGTGGGCGCAAAAGACTTCCAGCGAAGCCTTGCCCAGAGTCAGAAAAGGTTCGACCAGGACCAGCTTGGTGAGATATTTCCGCGACCAGTAAACCACGCAGGAAAACGCGAAAAGGTTCAGCATGCGCAGCGGACCGATCTGCCATTTGTCCAACGACAGGCCCAGCGCTTCCTGCGTCAGGTGGGGCCCAAGCCAGTCATGGCGCACGCCTAGAAAGAAGAGGCAAATGGCCCCGCTCAAGGGAAAAACGTAGCCGGGCAGCTTGCCCAACGGGTTTTTACCCTGCGCCGATTTGGCTCCCAGCCACAAGGCCAGAACCCAGATGGCCTGCCAGGCAAAAAGGTTGAATGCTCCCGTTTCCTGCAGTGGGATGTGTAACCCGGTCGCATGCACAACCAGGGTATGCATCCAGGTGCGCAAGCCAAACTGTGCCAGCAGCCAGACGATGCCACTGACCATCAGAATGCCGTTCCAGCCCTCGGCGCACGGCCACATTGAGGATGTAAGGCGTGAGCAGCAGAAACGTGACGTACATGGGCAGTATGTCGAGCAGCGGAGGGCAGTAGATCAGCAGCAATGAGCCGATGATCGCGGTGGCCGGGTGGGCCAGGTAGAAGTTGACCAGGTTGTAGATCGCCGCGCGATGCGTATGCGCGGCGAACGCCGCCACGACAGTGAATACCATGGCCAGCATGATCAGGTGGTAGCCATAGATCCGGAGCGCTCGCTTCCAGAGTTTGTTGCGCACCCCATCGCTGTCTTCCTCCGCCTGGTGGATATACAGAGTGGCCACCAGCATGGCGGACAGAAAAACGAAGCCCTCGGCCGAGGAAACAAACCCAAAGGGTTGATTGACCAGTTCGCTAAGCCGCGTAGGCAGGTGGGTCAGCGTCATCCAGACCAGGAAAAGTCCGCGCAGGGCGTCCAGCTCGGGACGGCGCTGTATCTTGCCCAGCCGGAGTACTTTCCTCGACGCGGACTTCACATCCATGCGCACGACCACCTTCGCGACTGCTACTCATTAGAGACGCAGTTTGCAGTCAGAGGTTGCGGATAAGAGTGATTGCAACGAGCTGGATGAAGCGCGGCTGTGACTCGAGGGACGAGCAACCTACTGAGCTGCTTCTACCGAAGGCATGCTCTAATAAGGCAGGAATACCGGTGATGCTCTGTCCGATAATCAGCGCGTGGATGTCGTGGGTGCCCTCGTAGGTTTTCACCGATTCGAGATTCATCATGTGCCGCATGACCGGGTAGTCGTCGGTGATGCCGTTGCCGCCGAGGATATCGCGCGCCAGCCGCGCGCACTCCAGGGCCATCCAGACGTTATTCCGCTTGGCCATGGAAATGTGTTCGAAGCCCACTTTGCCGGTATCCTTCAGCCGTCCTACCTGCAGAGCGAGCAGCTGGCCCTTGGTGATTTCCGAGATCATCCAGGTCAGTTTTTCCTGTACCAGTTGGTGACTGGCGATCGGTTCTTCGCGGAATTGCTTGCGCAGCAACGCATACTGGAGCGCTGTGTCATAACACGACATCGCGGCCCCCAGGGCCCCCCAGCTGATGCCGTAGCGCGCCTGGTTGAGGCACATGAGAGGCGACTTGAGCCCTCCTGAGAAGGGCAGCAGGTTGCATGCCGGGATGCGCACATCCTGCAGGGAAAGGCCGGAAGTGACGGAGGCTCGCAGCGACCACTTGCCATGCACGTCGTAGGCCGAGAAGCCGGGGCGATTGGTCTCCACCAGGAAGCCCGCGGACCTTGCCTTCTTCGTCGTCCACCTTGGCCCAGATCACTGCTACGTCGGCGATGGAGCCCGAGGTGATCCACATTTTTTCGCCATTGAGAATATATTCGTCGCCTTCTTTGCGGGCGCGGGTTCGCATGCCGCCCGGGTTGGAGCCGTAGTCGGGTTCGGTAAGCCCGAAGCAGCCGAGCTTTTCTCCTGTCGCCAGAAGCGGCAGCCAGGTATTCTTTCTGCGCATCGCTGCCGAAGGTGTAGATGGGGTACATCACCAGGGCGGACTGCACGCTGACAAAGCTGCGCAGGCCGGAGTCGCCTCGTTCCAGCTCCTGCATCACCAGGCCGTACTCCACGTTGGACATGCCGGCGCATCCATAGCCCTCGAGGCTGGCGCCAAAGAAACCAAGCTCGCCCATGGGCTGGATCAGTTCGCGGGGAAACCGGCCATCGCGATTGCACTGCTCGATGATGGGGATCACATTGTCTTCGACGAACTGGCGGGTGGTATCGCGCGCGAGCAGCTCGTCGCCTGAGAGCAGCCCATCAAACTGGATAAAGTCGACGCCTTTGAATTTGAACGCCATACGTTAGGGTAGCAAACCCTCAAGACTAGCAGAGATCGGACACCCCGTCAGCGGGCCGCCACCAACAGAACCTGACACCGAGACTGCACGAGACGAGACGGTCTAGACTCAACGGGACGAGGACTGGTCGGGACGAGAACTGAACGGGAGAGGACTCAACGGGACCGGACGGGTGCCCCACGTTCGCCCCAGCGTACGTGGGCCGAAAAAGATGGGCGAAGCCCCAACCATTGCATTTGTTTTTACCTTAATGCCACCGTGGAAGTTGCTTCAAGACGGCTGACAAAAATCAACGGAACAAATCATCATCGCCCACGTCACGCGCCCTGGTTCGGATGCCCAGCTCTTACGACAAATACTCCTTCAAAAAAGGATCGTCGCTGTGCACCAGGTCATGCGTAGACCCATCAAACACAATATGTCCGTCATGCAGCACCAGAAAGTTGGTCTTCGAATCCAGCCCCCCATCAGGGATTGCAACCATGTGGTTCTGAGCGCGGTCGAAGATGTGCGTGGCGAGCATGAAGGCATCCTGCAAGCGGTGCGTAACCAGCAACGAACTGGTGCGATAAACGTCCCGCTGCTTCATAACCAGCTCAACGATGGTAGTGGACGTAATCGGGTCCAATCCCCCGGTAGGGGAGTCGTAGAGAATCAGGTCAGGCCGGTTAACAATCGCCCGGGCAATCGCCACCCGGCGGCGCATACCGCCCGAAAGCTGTGATGGAAACTTCTCCAGCGTCTGCTCCAGTTCCACGAAGCGAAGCGCCTCGGTCACCCGCTGCGGTGACTTCCGCCTCCGGTACCTTCTGCTCCATCAAGCGGTAGGCGACATTATCCCGCACCGTGAGCGAATCGAAGAGGGCGCCCTCCTGAAAGACCATGCCGATGCGTCCCCGCAACTCGAAGAGCTGCTCTTCCCGCATGTTGTTGATCTCTTCGCCAAAGACCGTAATGGTCCCGGAGTCGGGCCGAATCAATCCATTGGCAAGTTTCAGCAGAACGCTCTTACCGCTGCCGGCGGGCCCCAGCAGGATTCGCGTGTCGCCCGGAGAAACGCTCAGCGAGATATTTTCGAGAACCTTTTTGCCTTCAAATCCGATCGATACGTCATCGAAGACAAGCACCGGCTGCGCAGGATCTTCCTGGGTTGCCGTGGCTGTGGGGTGGGGCGCGGTGACCATAAGCTCAGCGGCCGAAGACGCCGATCATGAACTGGCTGATCACCAAGTCAACCGCAATGATCAGAACTGAGGAAACGACCACCGCCTGCGTAGTGGATCGGCCAACGCCCTGGGTGCCGCCGCGTGTGGTCATCCCGTAGTAGCAGCCGACGCTGGCGATAATAAAGCCGAAGACGATGGGTTTGACCAGGCCTTGAACAATATCGGGATACTGCAGCGTCTGGTAAGCAGTGTGGAAGTACTGGGAACCATCCTGTCCCAGCATAAAGACAGAGATGACGGCTCCTCCAAGTGTTCCCACAGTATCGGAGAGGATGGTAAGGAAAAAGAGCATGAAAACAGTGGCAAAAAGCCGGGGGGTTACCAGCTTCTTCAGAGGATCGGTGCCCAGCGCACGCATGGCATCGATCTGCTCCGTCACCATCATGGACCCCAGCTCACTGGCCATTCCCGAGGCGTTGCGGCCCGAGACCATGAGGCTGGTGAGCACCGGGCCCAGTTCCTTGATCATCGAAAGGCTGACCAGCTCCCCGGTAATCGCAGTGGCGCCGAACTGCGCCAGGGAAGACGCAGACTGCAAGGCGAGTACGCCCCCGGTGAAAAAGCCGGTAAGCAGGACGATGGGCACGGACCCGATCCCGATCGAGTCCGCCTGGACGATGAGATCGGCGAAGTAGCGGGGACGCTGAAAGATATTGCCGATCGCCCGGCCGGTGAGGATGGCGTAGTCCTGCACCGCAAAGACCCACTTCTTGGCAAGAGTTTCGATCGCGTCGATAGGCATACCCAAGCCGAGGGTACCACACGGCCTTTCTTAGTCTTTCATGCGCTTTTTGATCTCGATCGAGAGCCGCTTGATCTTCTGGTTGAGCGTGGAAAGCGGGATGCGGAATTGCTCCGCCGCGTCCGTCTGGTTCCACTTGCAGCGCTCCAGCTTGTCGATAATAATGCGCCGCTCAATGTCTTCCAGAATGTCGAACAACGAGGCATCGGGGTTGTGCTCCAGCAGGCTGGAGGAGTAGCTCCGGCCCGTGAGGTGGCCGGGGAGAAGGTCGAATCCAATCGTAGAAGTGGAGGAGAGAACCACGCCGCGCTCGATTACATTTTCCAGTTCGCGCACATTGCCCGGCCAGTCGTAATCCATAAGCACCCGCATCGCTTCGGGCGCCAGCGTACGCGGGGGCAAATCGTTTTCCTGGGCGTAGCGCTTGAGAAAGCTCGCCGCCAGCAGCGGAATATCTTCTCGCCGCGTGCGCAGCGGCGGCAGATCGATGGTGATGACGTTGAGACGGTAATACAGATCCTCGCGAAACTTGCCGTCGCGCACCGCCTGCCGCAGATCGACGTTGGTGGCCGCCAGGATGCGCACGTCCACCTGGATCTCGTGCACCCCGCCCAGGTGCATAAAACGGCGATCCTGCAACACCCGCAGGACCTTGGCTTGCGTATCCATCCCCATGGTGCCAATCTCATCCAGAAACAGGGTGCCGAAGTTGGCCATTTCGAACAGACCCTTCTTCGCCGAAACCGCCGAAGTGAACGCCCCCTTGACATGGCCAAACAGCGTGGACTCCAGCAGATCGCTGGGCACAGCGCCGGTGTTGACCGGCACAAAGGGTTTGTCGCGGCGGGGCGAATTAGCGTGGATCGCTTTGGCGATAAGCTCCTTGCCGGTTCCGCTCTCGCCCTGGATCAGGATGGTGGAGCGGGTAGGAGCAACCTGGGCTACCAGGTCGAAAATGCGCAGCATCGGCTCGCTCTTGCCGACGATATTTTCAAAGTTGTACCGCTGCTTCAGCGCCCGCTTGAGCTGGACGTTCTCTTCTTCCGCCCGCTGCCGGGCGGTCGCGGCGCGAATATCGGCCAGTAGCTTTTCGTTGTCCCAGGGCTTTTGTACGAAGTTCTGAGCCCCGCCATTCATGGCGTCGACCACGTTCCCGACCGTTCCATAGGCGGTGATCATGATCACTGGCAGGTTGGGTTGCCGCTCCCGGATGCGGGCCAGAATCTCCAGGCCATTTTGCCCTGGCAGCGCGAGATCCAGCAGAACCAGGTCATAGGTTCTGGTATCGATGCATCTCAGTCCGGCCTGGCCCTCGGGAGCCAGGTCCACGACATAACCTTCGAGCAGCAGCAGCGTCTCCAGCGATTCGCGAATCGCTGCCTCGTCATCGATGATCAGAATACGGGCTGCCGGTTCGTTCGAAACGGGGGCTTTGCTTTGCGGCGCGAGAATGCCGGCCTCAGACATGGGCGGGTTTCCTTGCCATTGGAAATTCAAGATGGAATGTGGTGCCGCTTCCCACCTGGCTCTCAACCTGGATCTTGCCCGCATGTTCCTGAATGATGCCGTAGCTCACAGCCAGCCCCAATCCGGTGCCCCTGCGCTGCCCCTCTCCTACCGTCGACTTGGTGGTGAAGAAGGGATCGTAGATCCGCTGCATGTGCTCGAGCGCGATCCCGGAGCCGGTGTCGGAGATATCGACCTCTACATGCCCGTTCGCCTGCGTGGCTACACGCAGCGTACCACCGGCCGCCATGGCGTCCTTGGCATTGAGAAACAAGTTGAGAAAGACCTGCTGCAGTTTGCCGGAGTTGCCCAGGATCGGCGGCAGGTTATGTTCCAGCGACATTTGCAGTTGAACCTGGGAAGCACGGAATTGATGTTCCAGCAGCTTCAGTGTTTCTTCAATAATGTGGTTCAGATCCAGCGCCGTGAACTCCGCCGCGCCGGTACGGGAAAAATTAAGTAGCCCGTTGACGATTTCCGAGGCGCGGAACGTCTGCTGGGTGATCTTGTCCAGGAGCGGCGCCATTTTTAGATCTCCGCGCACCTGTTTGGCCAGCATCTGCGTATAAGAGGAAATCACAGCCAAGGGGGTGTTGACCTCATGGGCCACGCCGGCCGCCAAAAGACCGATCGACGAGAGTTTATCGGCTTGCGCCAGCTGTGCTTCCAGTTCCATGCGCTCCGTAATGTCATCCACGATAATGATGCGGCCCACCACCTCAAAGTTGCGCGATACCAGCGGGGCGATGGCCACATTGGCGCAGCGGTTCTCGCCGCTGCGGGTCTGCAACCGGAAGCGGTAAAGGTTGTGCACTCCCGGCTCATCTTTCAGGCGTAGGAATTCCGTCACAAAGTTGGCCGGCAGAATATCGCGCAGATACTGTCCGACAGCCTCCTGCCGCGACATCGCATACATCACTTCCATCTGCGCGTTCCAGCTCTCCACCCGCTCTTCAAGGTCCACGGCGAACACGCCGACGTTGATCGACTCGACGATATTCTCGTTGAACTCCTTCAAACGCTCGTACTCGGATATCTTCTGCTCCAGGCTGGCATACAGGCGCGCGTTCTGGATGGCGATTCCGATGTAGCTCGCCATGGACTCCAGCAACTCCACGTCTTCGCTGGTGAGGAAGTCTCCGTGAGTGGTGCGCCCCAGCCCGATAGTGGCGATTGTCTTCTGCTGCAGGCGGCAGGGCAGATAGTAGTTGAGATCGAGCGACGCGGCCGCGTGGCGCTCCTCATCGCTGAGGTGAAGCACCTGCTGTGGGTTCTCGAGGAAGATGTGGGTGCCCGCTTCGGGCCCATCGAAGTTGAGAAAACCCAGTCCCGGAAGGCTTTCCCGGCCCAGCAGTTGTGCCGGCAGACCGTGCGCCGCCATCAGCCTGTAACCTCCATGGCTATCGGGGAAAAAGATGGCCACGCGTGCCACCAGCAGCGTCTCCGACAAACGGTCCACGATCGAGCTGAGCAGGCGGTTCAGATCGGTCTGCGAGCTCAACCCGCGACCAAAGGTGATGAGCGTCTGGCGATAGTCGTAGCGCTTATGGTCGAACACCCGGTCGACCCGGTCTTGAATAGCGCGTTTGAGTGGTTCGAACAGCTGCGCCGTAATGATGATGGCGGCGATCAGGCCCCATGCTCCCGCGCTGGGCAGGCGAGTGTGAACCAGTTCGGCCGCGACGGCGACTGCGGCGAAGTAAAGGCCGACCAGTGCCGCGGTCGCCAGGGTGTAGGTGACGCCGCGCTTGAAAATCAGGTCAACGTCCATCAACCGGTAACGAACGATCGCCCAGCTAAAGGTAAGGGGCAAAAAGATCAGGCAAATCCCCCCCAGCTTGGCCAGAACGCCGGGAACCGGAATGCCGATGAGAAGAGGGATGACATCCAGCACCGTGAAGGGAATGACGGTGAGCAATGTTCCCCGGGTTAGCCACTTCAGCTGCTGGCGGCGAAGCGGGTTCGTCTGGCGGAGATAATTGCGGAAGAAAACCAGGGCCGCAAGCACGTAGTAGATCGCCAGGTAGCCCATGGCGATTTGGTCCAGGCGCGTTTTCAGCAGCTCGGTCGGCACCCATTGCAACACCGCCACCACCTGCAGGCCGATTACCGCCAAGCCGGGAAGGTAGATGAGGGAACGAACCCAGCGTCGCCGGGAGCCCGGCCGTTCCTCCGGGAACGCCAGGGCAAAGTGCAAAAACAAAGCCGGTTGCAGCGCCCCGGCCAACATCTTGCCCCAATAGATAGTCCAGTCGAAGGTATTGAATTTGCCCGTGTAATCGAACGAGTACAGGACAAACGAGGCCAGGCAAAACACGTAAAAGTGGGTTGCCCGCGGAGCCGTCCACCGCCGGAACAGGACATACAGGCCGATGGAGAGGTACACCAGCGCAATCAGCCGCAATCCCTGATCCGCGGTGCGGTCGGCTTCCGCCAGATACACTGATGCGTGGATGGGGACACCCAATCGTTCCAGCGAGTAGTCCACCCGTCCCCAGACACCCGCGGCAGCCCATTGCCGGGTCAGGAAAGAGATACGCGGAGTTGGCACCCTATCGGCAGCCACTAGAACGTCGCCGGCCTTGATGCCGGCCCGTTCACCGGGCCCATTCTTCAGGACACGCAGCGCCTTCAGACCGCCGGGAGCTTCGACCCAGTTCACCGAGTCCGTGGGCAGGGCAAAGGAGCCTTCTTTGGCAAAATTCAGGGAAGCAAGAACTGCAGCCGCTAAAGTGAACCCAGCGAGAAGAACTACAGCCACCCGAATTTGAAACGATTTAAGCATCGCGTCGGTGCGAAAGAAGAGCAGAGGCTCCTTGGCACAAGAGCACGCTGTGGACCAACAGGAAGCCAGCCCGCCGGGCCGTTCCCCAAAGCGTCACCAATTTGCAGCCACAGTATACCTTTGATTCGATAAGAGATATACAACGGCCGATCGAGTGGCTATTCGCTTAGTAATTTCCCATGTGCCAGATCTGCTGATTTCCACCACGCGGATATGGCGGGACATATTAAGTAATCTTATTTTCGGTAACCTTCAAATGACACCAACGTCCCTCCTTAGGCATCTTTTGTGTGGCCCATTGCGTTCCTACGTAGTTTGAATAGAATGTGAATTCTGCCGATTGGGCGGTAGCGGCGGAGGTAAGAGGTCATCATGGCATTGGGGCGCTGGATGTTGGACGCTTTCGGGCGTATCCAGATCGAAAAGCACTGGGTTCCGGTGCAAGGACACCAGATGCACTGCCTCAAGGCAGGGGCGGGACCAGAGCTCATTCTGTTGCACGGCCTTCTGGGTACTGCTTCGACCTGGGAGCTGACCATTCCCAGCCTGGCAGAGGAATCGACGGTGTACGCCGTAGATGCACTGGGCATTGGCGAATCAGAACGGGTACCTGGGATCGATGCCCAGCTGGAAGCCCAGGCCGCCCGGATGGTGGAGTTTATGGATCGGTCGGGTATCCGCTCCGCGGATTTCCTGGCCACTTCTCACGGCGGTGCAGTGGCCCTGATGGTGGCCGCAAAATACCCTGGCCGGGTGAGAAACCTGGCTCTGCACGCACCCGCCAATCCCTTCTCTCATCTTGGCGATCCCCTCATCAACTTCTACCTCACAGGCATGGGAACCTGGTTCGCACATCACATTGCCACCCTGCCGGAGTCCATGCAGGCGCTCGCCCTGGGCCGCATGTATGGCGATCCCACTCAATTGCGGGATGGATCTCTGGGAAAGTACATCGGCTCTCTGCGCGTTCCCGGAACCGTCGATTATGTTCTCGATATGTTGAAAACCTGGTTTGACGACATGGCAAGATTGGGTGCTGCGCTGGCGCATGTGCGTGAATTCCCGGCGCTTCTGCTCTGGGGAGACCGGGACCGGGCCGTATCTTTGGAGTCCGCCAGGGAACTCGAGCGCTGCTTCGATCGAGTGGAGTTCGAGCTGCTGCCCGGCACCGGCCATCTCCCCTATGAAGAGTGCCCCCAAGCCCTGACTCGGATCGTGAACTCCTTTTTGACCCGGACGCGCGAGGCCGGTCCTCAGCTGGTGCGAAGCCGAGCTCGTTTGGCCTAGCGACGAACCATCGCACGCAAAAACATTTTGCTCTTTTGGCGAAATTCCAGGCCACTGGCTAGCCAAAACGCGCATACTTGGTCTAATAGCCATAGCGAACTGCGTCTACGGGTTATCACCCCAGGTCTAACAAGAGGTTGCGATGAGCAAAATGCTGCGCAAGAAGCTGATTCCGGCAGAATTAATGGTTGCGAGCAGCTTGCTGCTGGCCCCGGCCTTCACTCTGACAGGGTACGGACAAAACAGCCCGCAAACCAGCCAGCCAACCAACGCTCCGCCACCCGCCTCATCCACTCCGTCAGATACTCCGCCTGCCTCATCCACTCCAGATGCGACCATCCCCCCGACCGATCAGAAAATGCCGGGGGTAAAACCAGGCAGCGTGGATGATGTGAGTGCTGTGGGCACGCGCGATATTGGCGGTCGCGGCATGGGTAATTGGTACTCCACCGAGACCGAGATTCGCATGGGCAAGTCCTACGCCATGCAGCTGGAGAAGAGCGTCAAGTTCGTCACCGATCCGGTCGTGAATGAATATGTAAATCGGGTTGCGCAAAACCTGGTCAAAAATTCTGATGCCAAGGTGCCCTTTACCATCAAGGTCATCGATTCCGACGAAGTCAACGCAATGGCATTGCCGGGCGGCTTCATGTATGTGAACAGCGGTCTGATTCTGACCGCTGACGATGAAGCTGAAATGGCAGGTGTGATCGCGCATGAGATCTCGCACGTCGCGGCTCACCATGCGGTACGTGAGCAAACCCGGATGAACTACGCTCAGCTGGGCACCATTCCGCTGATTTTCATCGGCGGCTGGACTGGATACGGCATTTACGAGGCGGCGCAGATAGGCATTCCGTTGACCTTCCTGCAGTTCTCCCGCGGTTTTGAGTCCCAGGCCGATTTCCTCGGCGTCCAATACATGTACCGCGCGGGCTATGATCCGCAGGCGTTCGTAACCATCTTTGAAAAGCTTGAGAACCTGGAGAAAACCAAGCCGCACCTGATTTCGAAAGCATTTTCGAGCCACCCGCAGACTCCCGATCGCATTGAGGCGACGCAGAAGGAAATTGCCACTCTGCTGCCGCCCCGGGCGGAGTACGTGGTGACGACTTCAGAGTTTGACGACGTAAAGTCCCGTCTGGCGCGCATCGAGAACAAGCGCAAGCTGAACGACGGCGGCAAGGGCAACCAGCCGACTCTGCGCCGCGCCAGCAGCTCAAACAACGATCCCAACGCGCCGCCAGATGGCTCGCAGCCCGGCAACGACCGGCCAACCCTGCAGCGCCGGGACGACAACTAGCGAAGGATTCAGAAACTAAAAGGCCACCCATTACGGGTGGCCTTTTTTTATGTGCAAAAGATCTGCGGTTTTCTCTGCCGGCATCGGGTGTCGAAGGAAGCGCCGCCTTCCCCTTTGTCATCCCGACCGAAGTGGAGGGATCTGCAGTTCCGCGGACCTCCCCTGGAAATGTTTTTCGTCAAAACTCCCACAAAATCGTCATCCTGAGAGTTTGTGACTTTATTGGTTTCACATGAAAATTGGTGCTGAAAATAAAAGGCTTAGCTGCGTCAAAAACGTGAAAAAGCCAATAAAATCACAGCCTCTGAGCGGAGCGCCTCACAGATATATCGCGTGACACAGCGCTTGACGGCGCGGAGTCGAAGGACCCCGAGGGTGGTTATCTTGCCCATGCTGTTCGGGGCTTTTCGACCACCGAAGCCCGAGAAAAGGATCTTCCGCGGTACGCACCTGCCTGAAGGCCGATCAATTTTGAGGTTGGCTATCCCGGGCTGAATCCGCCCTCAGCATCCCTTCTTGCATTTCGCCAAAATAGCTGACTGCAACCGCTCACGAAGTCCAGCCGGCAACTCATAAATCTCGTGATTGCGATAAATCTGGATCGTCTTTTGCGTGGTGCGCATGGTAATCACGCAATGTTCGCATCCCTCGAGGTGGGCCTGCAGATCGGCGACCAGGCCCGTAGGCACCTGGTTATCCAGAAAATCACCGAGTTGCGCCAGAAACTCTGAGCAGTTCATTTGGTCCCATCCTCATTCTTGCGGAAGTAGCGGCTCAACCGCTCCCGCAGCTGCAGCCGAGCCCGAAGCAGGCGCGACTTGACCGCGGGCACACTCAGCCCAAGTGTTTCCGCGGTCTCCTCCGTCGACAGCCCTTCAACGTCGCGTAACACAAACACCACGCGAAACCCGGGGGGCAGGCCTTGAATCGTCTTGCGGAGAATCTCTGCCAGCTCCGACTGCCCGTACATCATCTCGGGGTCGGGCCTCCATTCGGCCAAATCGCGGGGCATCGAGCCTTCTTCGGTCTCTACGTCCTCGTCGATCGACACCATCCGCCCGGTGCGCCGTTTGCGCAGCCGCATCAGCGACTCGTTCACCGCGATGCGCACCAGCCAGGTATAAAACTTCGAATTCCCCTGAAACTGATCCAGCTTCTCGTAGGCCTTAAGAAATGCATCCTGGACCACATCCTCCGCATCCTCACGGTTCTGCGTGATGTGCTGGGCGATGCGGAACACCTGCCGATCGTACTGCTTAACCAGTTGTTCGAAGGCCTGTACATCGCCTTCGCGCGCCCGGTTGACCAGCAAAATATCAGGGTGAACTTCTTCGGTCCCTTGTGTTTGTTGGATGATAGGCATGTCAGACGGGTTCAGAAATTCGACCTTTCCAGACCGTTCTCCTGCTGGTGCGCTCTGTGGATGCGCTTGAGAGAGAAGGGACATCGATGCTGAGCGCACCGGGTGGCCACCCACAGGCGCTGCGCGTCTTCCTCATACTAAATGGGCATGGCGGCGCACGGCAAAATGCGTAATCTGCGAATAAGGCAAGATCTGCGCAGCCGTCGTGTAACCACTCCCGATGTGGGCTGGTAGCGGTATTTGATTGGGTTCCGTTGGCGCCGGCGGTGGCAGGAAAGCCTGCTCGCAACCAAATTTTCCGCTTAGAGTCTTATTAGGTATCAGTTGATAGGAATACCCGCTGCAGGCAGGGAAGTGAACGAGTTGGCGGAAGCTATCCATCGAATTGCGACAGTACGAACCCTTTTGCCCTGGGCCTTGCTGCTCGTTGTAAGCGGAACCGCAGCCGCGTTGCAGACCACGCCGGCGCCGCCGAAGCATGCTTCAACAACTCATCATCATGCAGCCCGCACGGCTACCCATGGCAAGACGGGAACGGGTCATGTGCGCCACGTCAAAACCCGGCGCAAACCGCGCAGTGCCAGGAGCATTGCCCGCAGCCGCAAACTCCAGCGGGCCTTTGTCGCCTCCTCGCAGCTGCGGCCCATGGCCCAGGAATTGACCACCATGCGCTCGCCTGCGGCCTATGCCGGGGTGACGGCCTATGCCCATGCCCACACCGGAGAAGCCGCCTCCGCAGCCTACCTCGCCCTGGGCCACGCTTACCTGTTGGATCATCGCTATCCCGAAGCCGCCGCCAGCTTCCAGAAAGCCAACGCCACGGGTACGACCATGGACGACTACGCCGATTTTCTGGCCGCCCAGGCCGACATGGAAGCGGGCAAGCTCTCGGACGCCGAAAAGCTCCTGACCGGCTTCGCCGCCAAATATCCTGAAAGCATCTTCGTTGGCCGTCTGCCGGTGATGATTGCCAATCTTTCCTTGCAGCAAAACGATCCCCAGACCGCCTTGCGGGTTCTTCACCAGCATGCGGCAGACCCCATCGCCGGCCACGCGGACTTTCAATTGGCGCTGGCCAAGGCCAACCAGATGACGGGAAGCGTGGAAGAAGCCTCCCGCCTCTATCGCCACATCTTCCTCGGCTTCCCTCTGAGCGATGAAGGGCTGCAAGCCGAGGCCCAGCTGGCTGTAGTGGGTGCCACGCCGCCGCTGACCATGGCCGAGCGAAGGAGCCATGCGGATGCCCTGTATGCCGGCGGCCACTACGGCGAGGCGGGTGAGGAGTATCGCGCGCTGGCCAACGACTCGCAATCGGACCCCCAGGCGAAAAACGCATTGCTGGTGGCCGCCGCCTCCTGCGACCTGAGAACCAAACGGCTAAGCAAAGAAGAAGTGGATGCGCTGCCGGATACCCAGGATGAGAGCGGCGCCCGGAAGATGTATCTGGCTGTCGAGCTGGCGCGCAACAGGGATGACAGCAGCGCCCAGCAGGCTCTGGTCACGCAGATGGAACAACGGTTCCCCGACAGCCCCTGGTTAGCCGAAGCGCTCTACTCCTCGGGAAACATGTATCTGCTGCGCAAAGACTACCAGCAGGCGATTCTCTACTACGGCGACTTGGCTACGCGTTTTCCCACTCACCGCTACGCGCCCAGCAGCCACTGGAAGGCCGCTTGGCTGAACTATCGTTTGGGAAACTACTCCGAAGCCGCGTTGATGTTCGACAAGCAGATTGCCCTGTATGCCGGAGGCAAGGAGATTCCCGCAGCCCTCTACTGGCGCGGCCGTCTGTATGCAGACCAGGAGCATCAGCCGGCCATGGCCGCGGCTTACTACCAGACCCTCTCCAGGGTTTTTGAGCATTACTACTATGCCCAAATAGCCCGCGACCGGTTGGCGGAGCTGGGCCAGGTAAGCCCGGCCGATGTGGCCATGCTGAGCAACATTCATCCCGAAGAAATTCCCGCGCTCACCGACGATGTGCCCGAAGATGACGAGCATGTGATCAAGGCGCGGCTGCTGGCCAACGCCGGATTGAACGAATACATCCCGGCGGAAATCCAGGCGGCGGACGGCAGCAACCAGTGGGGAGCCTTTGCCGAGGCGGAGATATACTCCTCCGACGGCGAAACCTTCCGCGCCATGCGCGTTTTGAAGCGGGCTCTGCCCTTCTACACCTCGGCGCCCATCGACACCATTCCCATGGGCTACTGGAAGATTCTTTTTCCCCAACAATACTGGGGTGCGATTGAGCAGCAAGCGGCCAAGAACGGCCTGGATCCTTACATGGTGGCCTCGCTCATCCGTCAGGAGTCGGAGTTCAACCCCGGCGCCATCAGCCCCGCCAATGCTTTCGGGCTGATGCAGTTGCTGCCCTCCGTAGGGCGATCGATGGCCAGGGAAGAGGGCATCCGTCATTTCAATGAGATCGAGCTCCTCAATCCGGAGACCAATATCCGCCTCGGCACACGGTATCTGAAGCAGACCTTGGACAAGTTTGACGGCCAGGCTCCGTACGCCTTTGCTGCGTACAATGCGGGCGACAGCCGGGTAACGGATTGGCAGTCGATTGGCAAGTATCACGGCATGGATGAGTTTGTGGAATCGATTCCGTTCACCGAGACCCGTGACTATGTGCAGGCGATTCTGCGCAACGAGTCGATCTATCGCGAATTGAATGGCAGGACGCCGCCGGCGCCATCGAGCGCCATTGCGCAGCAGAAACCGATGGCTGTGAAGCAGTAGTGGTGTGTGCATATTTGGTGCATAGGCAAAGGGAATTGATTTGAGCGAACGAATCGTGCATTGACGAAAACCGGGCTCGCGGAAAGAATGAGTTCAATGTTCGGCTGGCTTAGTTTTCAGACTGTAGTAAACAAAACTTCACCTGGGTAGGTGACTCGGCCAATGGGTAAGCATCCGCAGAACAGATTTCGCAGGCTGGTGGTAGTGGGCCCGACTCATAAAAAACAGCGGCAGCACGCTGCTGCGCCGCGCTGGTGGGGGCCGCCGCGCCCTGGCGGCTTAAATCCAAATCAAGTAACCCAAACATCGCAAACCACCCGGGCGCAATTCAAGGCTCTCCGCATGGCGGTGATGCCAACCCTTTCGCGCGGCTTATGGCTGGAGGCGATGGCCTGGATGGTGAATTTTGTGCGCGGCTATTTTGTCACCCGGCCGAAGCGGCGCCGTGGTGCGGTCGTTTTATCTTTCCGCCGCCAGGGCTTTCGTCGGCCGTGGGCGGAAGAAAGCTTTGTAAGCAAGAAAGCCAGTGGCAGCGTCTGTTGGAGTAGCGATCGTGAGGCAGCGCCCCAGGAGGGAGGCAGAGGATAGCGAGAGTGTGTGTAGGAGAGCAAAGAGAGCAGGGCGAGCCCTGCGCGCTACATAAGTGTGGTGGAGCAAGGTAACAGGATCGCACAGGAGGAATGGCATGTTGACGGATCTTGAATTGCTTGGAGAGTGGATTCCAGAGCAGATGGAACCTGGAACCTTGTTTGTGCTGGAAAACACGGGAACGATGGGTGAAGCGAACAACCCGTATGTTGCCGTCCTGGCTTGTCCTCATTGCGGTGCGTTAGGTTTGATCACGAAAACGCAGTATGTGGGTATGGAGTCGATGATATGCGGTTCGGACTACTGCTCCTCGGAGTACTACCTGAACGATGAAGGAATCGAATACCGAAAGCCCCACTAAAAGATAAGAAGTAGGCAGGACAAGGGAGGCGCGCTCACGGAAACCACTGGGCCGCCTCCTTTTTCGTTTCCGGGCTGATACGATGAAAAGCGTCAGCGGCAGCCGAGCCCGGATGGCGAAATCGGCAGACGCAGCGGACTTAAAATCCGCAGGCCGCAAGGCCGTGGGGGTTCAAGTCCCCCTCCGGGCACCAATAAAGGCTGTCGCTACGACGGGGGTGCTCAATGCTCTGTGTTGGTGAGAGTACAGATAGAAGGTCCCGGCCTCTGGAGTCGAAAATGAATCGGATTCTGCCGCCAAGAGGTGCTTCCCGGTTCGTGTACTATTGCGATCCGCCCAGTGCAGGTATCCTGAAAGCAAGGAGCACGGATCATGGCAACTCTCGATTGGTCACAATGTCCCGCGGTGGAAAGCATCCCCGGCAAGGTCAGCGGCGCTTGGGTGTTTCGTGATACCCGCTTGCCTGTCGCGACCGTCATTGAGAACCTTGAGGATTTAAGCGTCGAAGAAGTGATGGAACAATTCGACGTGACGCGGGAGCAGATCGCGGCGGTACTCCATTTTGTGGCCCAGAGCCTCAACGCTTCAGCGACGGAGCACACTCCTGTGCCGGTCGATGCTCATTCTGTTTGACCACGGAACGCCAAAGGGTCTGATCCGTCCTGCCTGGCCACACGGTCATCACGGCTCAATCCAGAGGTTGGGAGAGGCTCAACAACGGCGCGTTGTTGGATGCCGCCGAGGAAGCGGCGCTTGATCTCTTGCTCACGACCGACAGAAGAATTCGCTATCAGCAGAACCTTGCCGGACGAAAAATCGCCCTCGTCGTTTTAACCGGAACCACGAAATGGTCACGTGTCAGATTGCACCTTGAACGTGTCGCCACCGTCGTGAACGCAGCGACACCGGGTAGCTACACAGAGGTGGAAATTCCGTTCGATTAGGGCCACCACCTTCCGGAATGCCGACTTGAACGAAGCCGCTGGCGCGGCGGACACCGCCTGGGTAGCGGAGCAGCGAGCAGCGGGAGCTGAGGTAAGGTTGGGTCACAAGGAAGGAGAGTCCTGTGACCCATTTGCGCAAGAGGATGCTGGAAGAACTCCAGCGCCGCAACTATTCCGAGGGCACGACCCGAGCCTATCTGCAAGCAGTCCAACAGTTCGCCGTACACTTTGGAAAATCTCCAGACAAGTTAGGGCCAGATGATCTGAGAAGCTACCAGGCCTATGTGTGTCCCATCCAGGCTTGCACGCCTGACCTGCTGTTAAGATGCAGGCTTACCGTTGGAACCACCTGACAAAATGGGGTGACGAACAAAATGGGGTGACGAGAGGTTTACCCACCCGCTGTTTCTAAGTACGGTAACGTCCCGTCCGTCACCGGGTTTGTCCTCAGCGAAGTGGAGGGATCTGCAGTTTCCTTTCCCGACCCACTCGACCAAGGCTCAATCATCCGAGCTAGCCAGTATCTGTTGCCAATTCGCCAGGGCGAATTCAACGACCTGCGTGAGCGTCTTTCGCGACGCGCCGTCCCTTGATTGCAGTGCAACGCCGTGAAGAACGGTCGAGTAGTACGCAGTTAAGGCAACGATCGGAGCCGTTTTCGGAACATCGCCCTCATGCTGGCCCCGCTTCAGCCGCTCCAGAATGGATTGGGATATCTGACGGCGTATGGCCAACAAGTGGTCCTTTACGGCCTTGTTCTCCATAGAACAGTTAGTGGCTCCCAGGATGAGCAAGCAGCCTCCGGGGGCTCCCCGCGCAGAGAATGCGTCGACGGCAGCTTGTAGCATTCCGTGGATCGCCTCCCGCGCACTTGTTCCAATTGCAAGTGCACGTGTTGTGCTGAAGCCTGAAGTGCTGCGGTAGAGTTCCACCGCCTCCCGAAATAACTGTTCCTTGCTGCCAAACGCCGCGTAGAGGCTTGCCTGTGTAATCCCTAGTCCCGCACGTAGATCTGCCATAGAGGTCGCGTCGTAACCGAGTGACCAGAAGAGTCGCATCGCCTTCTCCAATCCCTTCTCTCGATCGAACTCGCGCGGCCTGCCTCGCCCGCGTTTTGGGCCTTTGACCGTATTTGTAGACCGTTTGGTCTTTATATTTGCAATTCTGCGCATGGTCATGTATCTATTTATAGACCAGTTGATCTATAAAAAAAAGAGGCTGGTGCAACTCAATAAAACTCAAATCAGGAGTACAAAATGAGCCTCAACCAACACAGCACCGATTCGATGCCGTTTCCCGCCACCTTCGAGACTCGAAAGATTGAAACTAATGGCGTAACGATCCACACGCGGGTTGGCGGCCAAGGACCGGCAGTCCTACTGTTGCACGGATTCGGCACGACCGGCGACATGTGGGTTCCGCTGGCGACGGCGCTCGTCGCAGATCATACCGTCATCGTGCCCGATCTGCGTGGACTAGGGCTCTCTTCCAGGCCACCCGGCGGTTACGACAAGAAAACCCAAAGCCGCGATGTGGAGGGCGTGATGGATACGTTCGGAGTCCCACAAGCTGATTTTGTGACCCACGACATCGGCAACATGGTGGCTTACGCGTTTGCAGCCAACTACCCCGACCGGGTCACTCGCTTCGTGCCCATCGACGCACCGCTTCCCGGAGTAGGGCCTTGGGAACAGATCGTTAAAGATCCCCGCATGTGGCAGTTTGGCTTTGGCGGCCCCGATATGGAGCGCCTGGTCGCCGGTCGCGAACGCATCTATCTCGACCGGTTCTGGAACGAGTTCGCGCTCCACCCCGAGCGCTTCGATGAGGCGAAGCGCCAACACTATGCGGCGCTCTATGCCATGCCCGGAGCGATCCGTGCGGGCTTCGCCCACTTTGCGGCCTTTGGCCAAGATGCCCTCGACAGCAAAACCTATCTCGATCAGGGCAAGCTCGCTATGCCTGTGCTGGCGATTGGAGGTGAAGCGGCGTTCGGGACAATGATGGCGACGGTGATGCGTTTCGTCGCGATCGATGTCCAGGAGGCAATCGTTCCAGATTCCGGCCATTGGATCATGGAGGAGAACCCTTCAGCGACCACCCAACTCGTCAGCGGCTTCTTGAATCATGGCAGTGGAAGACTCGCTGCAGCATAAAATATTGCTGGTCCTCTTTAGGCTCGGTAACTTCCCTTGGAGGCGGGGCAGGCGAGCTATCCTTCTCCTCCCTGAGCGAAGCACCACCGTACCGGTCCGGAAAGCCGACTTTTCATCCGAGCGCCGCGGCGTGATCGAAGCACTCATGAAGAGAATCAGATACCATGGCCCGGCAATTGATTGCAACAGAGATCCGGAGCACGATATGGCACTGGCTGAAGAGCGCGCGTGGCTGACGGGCCGTTTCCAGCGCGCGACTCTTGAAAGCTGTGAGCTATTTCTTGGGAGCGGGAGCTTCCTCGGATTATGAAGCTTCGCCGATGACGCCCTTTTCGGTGAGAATCTTAATGTAATCATCCTTGGAAACGGCGCATGAAATCAAACCGGCAAACTGATCTCGGCTCAGGTGCAGTTGCTTGCGAATCAGATCCTCCGGCAGGAACTTGTTGTTACCGTGCGAGCGCTTTGTTGTCGCGACCGTGACACCTTGGTGAACGAGCCAGGCGTGATGATGCGACGAATCCCGCGTTTCCATACCCAGCTTCCGTTCTATTTTGTCGAAATCGCGGAGGTTCATTTTCGAGGCTGGATGTACTCCGCCAGGGTTTGCTTGACCTTTTCCAGGTCTGGCCCCAAGTTAGCGTTCGGCGCAAACAGCTCATGGTACAACTCGCGTACACTACCCGCGAAATCGTCCAATGCTCCACTGAGTGTATCCCCTGTACCAAACTCATGGGTCTCGGGCCAGCTCACAACAAAATGTGATTCCTCGACGGACACGTCCAGAGGGATCGCCTTCAGTACTCGTAATCTAGGGTCCCGAATGGCTGCAAACTTCACAACATCAGGTCGAGGGTTCAGTGCGCCGCTTAAGAAAATCACACTTAAGCTTCCGGGGACCGCTTCGTACTTGAACTGCTCAGAGGGCAACACCTGGGGGCCTGTCAAAACCGGTGTCGAGATTCCCGGCTCGGACTGGAAAGCTGTTGCTCCGTCCGGCTGGTGGGTTAAGAATTCTGCGGTGGCCATGGTACTGGTCCTCCAGGCGGTAATTGTGCCAACTCGGTACGCATCGTTACGCGATGCAAGTAATTCTCGCCGGCGTATAGCTGGAATTCATATTTTCCCTGCTCCGGGAACGAAAACGGCATGTTTAGGGCCAATTCCGTATAATCTTCGCTATCAGGTACTTGCGCCGCCAACCTTATTTCGGCAAGTGGCGATTCATCCTTAAGTTTGACTATCCTCAGCTTAAACAAGTAATCGCCCGAAGCGTCGGCAAGCTTTACGTAGATCGCGAGCCGCGGCAATATGGCCGGAAAAATCGGCGAAAAAAGCTTATCAAAGACTCCGATGAGGCTCTTTTTGTTCGTCACCTGTTCGGTGATGATCTGGTCGCAGATCAACATGGCTACTACACTCGGGATCGGTGCGCTTGCCATGGTCGGATTCCTTCTTTGGGGAAGGGATGCCCAGTCTTACCTATCCGGCCACCCGAAGTCAATCATCCACAGGATGCAGACGAGACCGTCGTGACCCAGTTTCATTTCAGATCGCCCTTCTTTGGGTCGCCCCTGGCCCAAGGATTCGTGACCCCCCACGGTAAACATGGCCCGCGCGGCACCCCTACTCTTCGGCTGCCCGCGCAATTTCGGTGACAGGAAGATGTGAAAAAATCGGTTTTCAGCTTCCGAGTGATTTTCGTTGGAAAGACATCGCGCCAGGATGCGTTTTAAGCGATTGCTGTGGTCCAGGTGCACATTTGCTGTCAAAAACAAAACTTCAATAAATCAGCCAAATCAATTTTTTCACATCTTCCGGACAGGAAGTTTACTGAGCCGCGCCGACCTGACGCCGTACTTCGAGGTAAACTTCCTGTCCGTCCCCGAGTTTCCCGTCCCCGAGTTTCCGGAAACCATCCCTCCCAGCGTTACACCTTTGATCGTCGAACCATCTCCCAATTTGGCATACACGACTGGGATGCCATTAACCAGCTTTGCCTCCACTGGAGTTCCCGCCGGCAAGAGAGCGCATCCAGGAGGCATCACGGGGGCGGGGATATCGCTGCGGATCAGACGAGACTGCCCATTCGTCTCGGCATCCTGCATCTGCTCTCCCCAGTATTCCGCGTACCAGTCGAACATCGTGCTGACTGTTTGAAGATCAGCGCACACGATCGCACCGGGTACAACGCTGAGGCCTCTCGCTACAGCGTTAGGCGATATTGCCGGAGCTGCTGAGTCAACAACGAGCCCATTGCCGCCGTCAGGTTCCGCAGTCGGCTTTTTCTTGCTCGCCAAATAAGCGGGTCCATCTACGATGGTCGCCGGATTGTGCGATTGTGTCCCCGGCTGCTTGAGGGGGTTCGGAAGGAACAGCACGATGAGGAAGGCGATGGCTCCCGCTGCTAGAACAAGGAAGTAGAAGCCTACAATGTCCTTACCGCCAGAGACCCATCGGCCCACGCACAAAATGAGGACAATGATTATGATGATGGCCAGCATCACACGGCCCGCCTTGGACCCTCCCATGCTACATCTAGAGACAGCAATGGGGTTTTCGCGAGGGTCACCGTGCTGCCTGAGAGCGTCCAGCCATGTCGGCTACCTGGTCTGATATCAGGGGAGAGGGCGGCACGACGTTCGTCTTGACAGGCTGGGGCGGCCCGAGTTCAGATCCCAGGCTCCCAGCCAGCTCCAGGAGGGTCGATCGTGTTCCTCCGTTGCACCGTAAAGCACCTGGAGCACCCAAAACCACCTTCAGCACCTTGCCAGTATCCTCAATTGGTGGAACTATCGCGTTCCGATAGTGTCTCCGCACCTGGGGGGCAAGGTTTGACTGTGCCATCGGCTGAAATGGCGATCACCACACCGGGTCCACAGGGGGGCCACGGAACTGGTTGAGAACCCGATGTCCCCTGCGAGATTGACGGTACGGTCCCCAACCACGGGGGCGTTTCAACAGGCGCCCCGGTCGCAGACACTTTGAATACGTCTGATTGCTGGGCGGTCGAAAGTATCTGTTTGCTTTCAGTCCTCAAGGAAACACCATTTATCTGGATCTGGCCATCGCTTCCAATTACGAGACTCGATGCCTGCGGTGATGTGGCACCTGCGCCGATTCCTGCAAGGTTGTTGCCGGTGAGCCAGCCGCTTTCGTTGGTTGCGATCGGAGCAGTGCCAGCCAAAGAGATTGAGGAACCGAGGACGTTGTCGGAGGAACCCCTAATCAGCAGCGACCCGTCCGGGCCGACCTGCAAATAGCCTGCGATGCCGCCAGCCGATGGGATTGAGTTGGACGTTGCAGGGTTCGAGAGCCAGGTAAAGGTCGAGGAGGCAACAGCCGCTGCACTGATCTTCAAGAACCGGTCTGTCTCGATTGATTGCGTTCCAGCGGGTCCGGTGGCACCAGCGGCATTGGGGAACGAAAGAGATTGGTACGACGCCGGAATGCCAACTCCACTCACTTCGGACGGCACTGAAAGCGTCGGCACGCTTAGCATGGCGGGAGTCAAAGAACCGTTCGCTGCGACTGCCGTTTGAAAAGGACCGGTCTGGCCTCCCCAGTTGGTGGAAGGGTTCGCCAGGGTGCTGCCAACAATATTCGATCCAGTGATGAAGGAATTCGCCGCATAGATGGCAGGACTCTGACCCTCAGGCGCTCCTTGCTGAAGCGATGCCAGGATCAGTTGGGCAACTTCTTTGGCGATATAATCAAGATCTGCTTTTGATAGTGCAACAGTTACAGATTTGGTTAGCTGAATAACCTTGGTGATTTCATACTTGTTCTCGATGAAGGTACAATCCGCCTCGTTCTTGAACTGGCCTGCAATTACGGAAGGACTGCAGGGAGCAGACGTTGTGGCTACGCCGGAAACCTTCGTGCCGGTCTGCGCTGCGAGAGAAAGGCCTGTCAGTAGCAAAGTGGGGACGATCCTCAAAACGCACCGCATCACTATTTCGCCTGTCCTCCGGATTGATCACATCCGGAAACACTGGCTGGGCTGTTAGCTCCACTGGAGCTAGCAACTCCCGATACAGAACATGAAGGTGAGCTGCCCGCTTCTGGATGAATTACGCCATCTCTAACAAATTGAAGCATCACCGCCGAAACAAACATGAGAACGACTGCAGCGTACGCAACCCCTATCCAAGTTCTGGTTTTCTGCGTAGCCTTGCGAAGGAATATCCAGCCCACTGGAGGAAGCAACATCAGCAAAAGTGCGAGTATGCCAAGTGGGCCCTTTGATGCTTCGCGGACGATTTCACCAGCGTTGTGTGGTAGGAGTTGCGTCGACTTGAACATCACAAGTGCAACAGGAAAGTCCAACGTGTTACTCCTACCATTGTTGACTGCTATCAGTCTCCATTTTACCCGTTACCGGTGCTTCCAATTTGTTCGGCTACGGCTGTGTAAAGCGTCTGTCGCGACACTCCAAACGCGGTTGCCAACCCTGCCTTCTGCTCCCCTGCCTCAACCCGCCTGCGTATCTCCTTGACCTGCTCTGGTGTCAGCTTTGCCTTCCTGCCTTGTACACCCCCGCCTTCTTCGCTAGCGCGATTCCTTCCCTCTGCCTCTCCCGGATCATGGACCGCTCGAACTACGCAACAGCGCCGAGGAGGCTGAGAGCTGGCACCTCGACGTGATCAATTACAACGACATTCACTCCGGGAAGTAATCAAGTATGCCCGCTTCGCCTGCCAGAAAAGGGAGCGCCCACTTCGAGCGCTGACGTGAATCTTGCCCACCATCGTGATAAACCCAAAACACGTCATCGCGGTACGTCGGATAGATAGCTACCACGATGGCGGAGTCTTCAATCGAGACCGTGGTTTCGGTTTTCTTGCGACCCTGCCAGACTGGACGGCGGCCTCTCATTGATTCGCCAACCGTGGCGTACCAGACGTCCGAAAAAGAAGAAGGAGAAGAGGGAGGAGAGAAGACGCGACGCGCGGACGGCACGACGAGGAGGACGGAGTCAGCTCCGCCTCTCCCGGATCATGGACCGCTCAACTACAACAGCACGAGGAGGCGACGCACCGACGTGATCAATTACAACCATCCTCGGGAAGTAATCAAGTATGCCCGCTTCGCCTGCCAGAAAAGGGAGCGCCCACTTCGAGCGCTGACGTGAATCTTGCCCACCATCGTGATAAACCCAAAACACGTCATCGCGGTACGTCGGATAGATAGCTACCACGATGGCGGAGTCTTCAATCGAGACCGTGGTTTCGGTTTTCTTGCGACCCTGCCAGACTGGACGGCGGCCTCTCATTGATTCGCCAACCGTGGCGTACCAGACGTCCGAATCATGCCGGAAGCTGATTGCGTAAATACGCTTTCCGGGTTCGGGAACTGGCATCGCATTGGGTAACCCGTTGCCCTTTGCCGCGAACGCCGTCTCCTGCTTCTCTGGGGTGCAGCCTGGAACAAAGAATGCTGGTGGCTTGCCATTGCTCATGGCCACATTATGCGACGGAATCGACAGCTTCATGAGCGCAGGCTGGCGGAACACTTCCGAACGGTTCAAGATTCATGTCGATCTTGTTGCTTCAGCGATCATATTAAGCTAGTAAACGTCCCGTCTGTCCCTCCTCGGGTCCGCGTTTTGCTCCCAGCACCCCACCCTAAAACCGCGCCCCCTACCCTAAAGCGGCTTACGGAAGCGTCCCGCGAATCCCTTGGGCCCGGGCAACGGCTTTAACCGCCTGTCCCGGGGGCAAAGCACCGGGGTCACTTGATAAGTTCTAAAACGAAGTCCATTGGCGCAGCCACGGAATAGCCGGAGTTTCCGAGCAAGGCGATTGTGTCGGAGCCTTCCGTCTGATTGAACGGAATCATCTGGATTACAACGCCGATGATCAGATACTTCGTTGTGAACCCTTCCCTATCGATCTCCACCACTGGACCTCCACTGTTTCCGTGGTAGGCCGGGCAGTCAAGGATAAGGGAGTGCTGCGCGGGGTTGGTCCCGGCTACGATCCCTTTACGAAGCAGTGGGCGCTGGTAGTCAATCTGCGGCAGGTTTTGGAGACCGATTGAACCCGGATAGCCAAATATGAGAACGTCATTTCCGGTGAGCGTCTTATCGAAAGTTTTTACATTCGCAGAGTCGACACCTAAAATACCGGTCTTTGCCATGTTAAGGACAGTCACTCCCGGGAGTGGGTCCATTAATTGCCCATTTTGTGTAAGCATCTTCACGACAACAACATCTTGCAGAGGATGCCGCTTGATATTGCCAGCACTTTCTAACGCCGATAGATCCAGAGTAAATACATTTTGAGTCAAGAACCAGGTGACAGAACCAGGTGACAGACAGAACGTAACGGTGGTGACGACAGAACCAGGTGACAGACAGAACGTAACGGTTACAATTGCCCACCAGGACATCGCTCCTTCGAGACGCGGTGAACGTTCCGTCCTTCCAAAGACCCGGGTTCCCGCGAAGAAGCCAGTCGCTCAGAACTCCTCAAACCTTCTTGACTGGCATGACCCTTTTCGGGGACGGACGGAATTTCCCCTAATGAGCGTCGCGAAGTAAACACCATCCATCGCTCGTCTTTTGCTATCTCCATCGAAACCGCTCGTGGAGTGGTTATCATCACGGATCCGTTTTTCAAATACGGCAACATCGAATCGTCCCGCTACTCAGGGGTGATGGAGAATATGATGGAAGCAGACGCTACCTGGTCGCGGATTCGCAAAGAAGCGGACCTGTTTGCCTCCATCTACGACCCTGAAGTCTTTACGCGGCGACCCGGTGGAATTCTGGCCTGAGCTGACGCTCTGGTTAGGCGACCTCTGAATTCACTCCATTGATCAATGCGTGCAGATAGCCATATCCAAACGCATATGCCTGGAGCTTTCCCGGATCGCCGGGATGTGCCGGCATGTGGTCTGGTAAGATGCCGCCCGGGTAGCCGGAGTCCCTCAGTATCCGCACGATCTTGAATAAGTCGAGAACTCCCTCGTCGGGATAGACCTCGGCAAAGTTGTTAAGTCCGCCCTTGATCGCGCGCATGTGGATCTGATGGATCTTGCCCCGGTCTGCCAGGTATTGAACGAGAGGAGGAATCTGCTTGTTCGCGTCGGTGGACCCTTCGGCAAGTACTCCTACATCCAACTGGAACCCGTTGTAAGTACTGTCGACGATCATCTCGTACCGCTTGTAGGCCGTGAAGATCGAGGGGGAATCGAAATTCTCCACGTGCTCGTAGCCAAGCGGCAGCCCGGGAGGATCATAGGGATGGTTGGCCATCTTGACGTTGTACTCCTTGCAGACCGGGATTACCTTCTGCAGGAAAGTGGTGATGCGTTCCCAATACTCCTCCGAGCTGACCTCTCCGGCAATTCCTGGCGGCAGGTCCTTCCAATTGTCCTCAAGCTTGAATGTCTCGTAGGTCGATCCTCCTCTCCCCGGCTCTTTGCCGTTGCGGCGGATTGGGATCATCGTCCAGTGCTGGCTGATGAGCCCGACCCCTACCTCGTGGGTCTTGCGGATGTTTTCGATGACTTGGTCAAGCTTTCGGTCACGTTCCGGGCCGGGTTTCATCACGATGTAGCCGGAATCCATGCGGAAACCCTCGATCGTCATCCCCACTGCATCGCAGGCGTCCCGCATGCGCTTCAGCTTGTCGAGATCGAAGGCCCCGCCAGAGGGGCCTTCCGCAGGGATGAAGGCACCACCCTGAGATCCAGGGGAGGCAAGTGGGCGGCGGACGCGTCCCTCGCCCTCGAGGACCATATCCGGATCCGGGCTTATATGCCTGACGCCGAAGCGCAAGTTGTACTCGAGGTTTTCCCTGGACATGACCCCGTCACCCTCGGCGACGTGGTAGTCGGCGCCCACATGCATCAGCGTATTTTTCCTGGGAACGGAAGTTTTCTGAGTCTGGCCGTCCGCGATCATAGGGATCGCGGCTTTCGCCATGCCCGTGGTGAGAAGACTACCTGCAAGCGCTTTACCGAATTCCCTGCGTCTCATATTCCTCTTCATTACGCCTGCCAGTTTGACGGATCTGATTAGATGCGAGACGCGTCCTGGAGGCCGGTTGAGGCCCGGCATCGATCATGGCTGCTTTGGGTCGAGAGCGCCGCGGCCATACCTTCGGCTCATGAGCCAAACCTTGCTGCCCGCACATTAAGGCCGAGGCGGAAAATTTTTCGCCAAATAGTCGACCACTCTCTTGAAGTCTTCGTCGGTGCCGACAGCGCCCTTATCCTTCATGTCTTCCACCTCTTTTTCCCAGGCGGTCCGGCTCATCCGAAGCGTCGAAAAGTTGGTTGGTCCGTGACATGTTGTACATGTCGCAATGACAGTTTCCCTTCCCTCCCCCTGGGGCAAAACTGAACCGGAAGTGTTGGGAACCTCCTGACTCGGGGCGCTCGCAGTGGCTACCGCCCCCGAAGGCGAACTTGGGGCAGAGTTCGCTTGCGGGCCTGACCCGCCCTCTTGTTTGTCTGGTAAGGCGTAGGCAATCAGAGAGTCGGAGATTTGGTCCGCCGTGTTGGCGATCATCCTGAAGCGGTTCGTACCCCCGGCCGCAACCACGACATATTGCTTGCCATCGCGGCTCAGATAGGTCATCGGGACAGTGGTGCCGCTGGCGTCGAGCTTAGTCACCCAGAGTTCACTGCCGGTGCGTGAATCGAATGCCCGGAACTTGGAATCAGTCGTCGCGGCGACAAATATCAAGCCACCGGCGGTCACGATGGTTCCGCCAATATTGCTCGCGCCGGTATTCTTTAGTCCCTTCGCTTCCAAATCGTCATAGCTGCCGAGGGGTTTTCGCCAAACAATGTCCCCGGTATTGGCGCTCACCGCGATCAGTTCCCCCCAGGGGGGCTGCTGACATGGGTATCCGTCCTGATCGATGAAGCGAGTGTACCCACCCAGGTTGTGATAAGGCAGAGGGGAACCGGCTGCTGTCGGCGCCATCAGGCCAACAGTGCCTAAGCTGCTGGTGTTCACGAAAATGTAGCCCAGTTCCGGATCGAAGGAGACACCGCCCCAGTTTCCGCCGCCCATGGTTCCCGGCATCGACAGCGAGGGGGTGGTGCCAAACGGCGTATATGGCCCTTCGGAGCGCAACCGGCTAAACCACTCGCCGCAAAACCTCTCTGCTTCCGGCGTGCGTTTGGAGATCTCATCCTTGGTCATGCTCATCCGGGACAACGGCGGAGGCTTAACCGGAAACGGCTCGGTCGGCGAATACCACTCGCCGGGGGTGTCGCCCTTCGGCACCGGCCGCTCCTCGACCCCAAAGACCGGCTTGCCGGTTGTTCGATCGAGAATGAACAGCAGGCTCGTCTTGTTGGTCTCCGCAACGGCCGGAATCGTTTTGCCGTTGCGCTTCACCTCGATGAGCGCCGGAGGCGCGTTCATATCGTAGTCCCAAACATCGTGGTGGACGACCTGGTAGTACCAGCGCAGCTTGCCGGTGAGGGCATCGAGCGCGATCACACTATTCGCATACAGATCCGGCCCTTTGCGGTCGGCACCGTAAAAACTGTCTGCGGCATTGCCAACCGAAAGAAACACCAGGCCACGCTCGGTATCCACTGTGCCCGGACCCCACTGGCTCGGACCCGCACGATCCTTCCATCCGTCCGGCCCCCACGTCTCGTTGCCCGGTTCTCCGGGCCGCGGCACCGTGTGAAAGGTCCACAGAAGCTTTCCCGTCCGCACATCGAACCCCCGCGGATCGCCACTAGGCCCCACACTGCCCAGCTCCTGCGTTGATGGTCCAACGATCGCGACGTCGCGATAGATCGGTTGGCGGCGAACTGATGGCAAAATTGGCTTTCGGGTACTTATCCGCCACTCCGGCTCGCAGATCGACGCTGCCGTTGTCGCCAAACGCGGTCACAGACGTTCCCGTCTTCGCGTCCACCTCTATCAGCCGCCCATCTCCGGTGCCGAACAAGATCCGCGGCGGAGTCTCTTTGTCGCCTGGCCAATACGCAACTCCCCGGCTCTCCGAACCTCTGGGCTTAGGGTTGGTGTATTTCCAAATCTCTTTGCCGGTTTCCGGATCCAGCGCTACGATGCTCTGATTCTGCGTCGAAAAATATAAAACGTTGTCGATAAAAATAGGCGTCGTCTCAAAGGACCGGCCCTTTTCTCCGGTGTGATACGTCCAGGCGCGCTGCAGGCGACTCACATTGCTCGTATTGATTTGCGTAAGCGGCGAATGGCGAGAGCCTCCCGGATCGTGGCCATACTCTGGCCAATCTCCCTTTTGCGGAGTCACCTGTGAAAACGCGAATGCCGAAACAGCCGCGAAGACGATTACCAGCTTTATGCGCATGTTCAGCTTTCTTCTTGCATCCGTTATTTCAGGTCAGTTGACTTTTACCTATCATGGATGTCCCGAAACTACCCTCTCATGCGGAGGCGCTTCGCTATCATCCTCGAAAGTGTTTATCGGGCATGTGGATGAGTCCCGGTGTCCGTTCAGGAGAGCATACGCTTTTCTAAGCGTGGGCAGCTCGTTTCGAGCAGCCACGCCCCGGTATGATGGGCACTTATCGGCTGAAAGTTGGAAGATGCACTACATCGGTCTCGGGCACAGTCTCGAGCGGATTCCCCGCTTTGCGCCAGGCTGCTAGGCCGCCTACGATGACAAATGCCTGAAATCCCCATTCCCGTAAAAGATGCGCCACGCTGCGGCTCGTCGCTTCCTTCTGGCAAGTGCAGTACAGGTAGATGTCCTTGTCTCGAGGGAATAGTGCTATTTCGGCGCTGAGATTGTTGGGCTCGACTCGAATCGAGCCGGGAATGCGGACAGCGCCCGCACTGTAATAACCATGGCTGCGCACATCGGCCAGCAGTATCTTTCCCGGGCCTTCTGTCTGCAGCTTCGCGGCCAATATCTGTACCTCTACGCGTGGTACAACCCGATCGGCGCGTTGCTTCCAGTACAACGAAATCCGATAACCTATAAACGCAATCAGGGCAATGATGATTACAATCTCGGCCGCATGTCCTGCTGCGCGAAATCCACTGACGATCTTCGCCACGAAATCGCGAAAGATGAATCCGATTGCGCCATATGAGAGCGCATAGAGGCTCGCGCCCAGGAAGTCCAGCGCCAGGAATTGAGAGAACCGCATTTTCATGCTCCCAGCCAGCGGCGCGGCCATCGTGCTCACCCCAGGAATGAACTTGTCGATCAACAGCGTGAGCCGTCCACGTCTATAGAACGATTCCGCGGAGCGCAGAACGCATCCTTCCGGATCGACAGAAACCTGGCACAGAAATTTCAAGATCGTCCATCCCATATGGCGGCCGAGGATGTAAAGGAGTGAGTCGGCTGACAACATCGCAGCGACCGCAAACAACGCGACCGCCGGCCCATACAGGGTACCCGCCGCCGCAGCAGCTCCGCCCGCAACAAGAGCCACTGCGCCCGGTACGGGCACACCGATGGCTTCCGCAAAAACAATTAGGCAGATGACGACGTATCCGTAGTGCACGATCAATGAGGAGAAGTCATTCATGCGTCAGGTCTCAAGGCTAGCATGTACTGACTTCGAAGAACGATGGCTGCATCTTTCCACGGCAAGTGTTTCTGCACCAAAGCTGCCGATGTCGTGCCCCTTCCTTAGCGGTCTAGGTCGCTTTTCTGCAGGGGTCTAATTCGTCGACGGGGTCTAATTCGTCGACATGATCCTATTCCCGTCAGTTTTGGTGCGTGTTAAGTTTGCGCTCATGACGCGTCTGTCCCTCCAAAGACCCTAGCGTCGAAGCGCCACCTAGCAACATATGGCATCAGGCATTTGCCTGACCGCGGTGTTTAACAGCGACCAGCGGTCTCGCAAAGGAGCTTGATTCAGACGTTCGCCATCTGGAGAAATTGACCGCGGAGATCAAGCCCGTATTCCGTACCTGATTTTCCTCAATCCGCACCAGTTCTGCACACCGCTAAGTCAAAAATACTTTTGCAAAAGGAGTTTAATTGATTCCAGCAACATAGGAAAAACCGATGACCCCCACGTCGACTAGGTGTGCAGACTGCGGCAAGATCAGCAAACTCGTGAAGTGCAGCAAAGAAGGTTGTTCAAATCAACTCTGCGCTGAATGCGTCGAGCGATATTCGGGGAAACACTGCAACCGTTGCTACGTCAGTCGAAACGTGATGGCAGCTGAGTCGGCCATGCCTGTCGAGAGATAATCCTCCGAACGCAATTGGAGTCGACGTGGATTCCCTGTCTGACCAGCAGACGACAGCTTAGACGTCACCTGTCCCAGAGGGGTTCTCGGAGTTGCGGCAGTCAGCAGCAGCCTGTGGATCTCCTCGCCTTTTATTCGCCTATACTGACAGGCATGTCGCGCCGTCATGAACGTCCGAGTCATCGGGTGTACATGTCGTTCTTCCTGAGCCGGGGCTGGTACTGTCAATTTCTTGAGAGGGACCGCAAAACGCCCTTGCCCAAGAAGCTGACCTTTGCCTCTGCCGATAAGGTTCGGGAGCTGGCGGAACTTGGGGGAGCAATCGCTGACCGTGAGAGCAGCCAGATGCTAGAAGATGCGATCATCCACGGGCGCGGTGGAGTGTATCTGAATCTCACGCAGACGCAGTATGAGAGGCTGAAGCATCCCGAGATTCAAAAGCCGTGATAGCGTGAAGCATGGAACACCCCAAATCGATAGTCTTGCTTTTCAAGTTCGTCGTCGTAGTAGCGCTGTTGCTATTGTTCTGGCGTCACTTCCGCGGAGGTCGTCCTCCCAGACCGATGCATCCCTCCCCTGCAGGTGATGCTCTGCTGCTTCGGAAGCCGAGGACCAGAACGAGAGATTGAAGCGACCCTAGTTCAAACGAGTGGTCGGATGCCCAGGGTCAGGAAGGTTCATGTAATGACCGGTCAATGACCAGTGTTGATCGCGTCTGGCGTTTATCTCAGCTAATCTTGACGAGTCTGTCACCTTTGGTCGAGGAAGTTCCTCAAGGCGAACCACGTCGTTTTCAGTGCCTCCCGCAAGCCTCCTGAGTAATCGCCACGCTTCCTTGAGTTCTACGCTTGAGTTGGACCAATATTCAAAGCTGGCCTTTCTGTACTCGAGCTCAATCGCTTCACACTCCCGGCAGGATGTTGTACGCATCGTCATTGCGCCTCCATTCTACGTTTTTCACCAGAGACCAGGACGGTACACTGGTCCAGCACACCGAGGATGCAGACGGCTCTACGGCCGAAGGCCACATTTCGATGTCGCCGGACGGCAACACGTTGACGATAGAGGGTAACTCAAAATCGAAGGACGGCAAGGAGAACAGAGAGAAGCAGGTATGGCATCGAGTAGGTGGTTCCAACGGTAAGCCTGCATCTTAAGACATCACATTCGAGGACGCTGCGGCCTGAGATAGAGCAGATTTCAGACAGCGTACCGCTGGCAACACCGAAGCCCCTTCAGGACTGGTAAACCCTGAGGAGGTTCTCATTTGCTTGCTAATGCCGCAAGGACCGACGACTGCCTGCACTACTCCAATGGGCTGTGACACGGATCGTCCCAAAACGATGCTGCAATTCGCTCATCTCAACTAGCCGCCGCCAGGCTCAGGGTGGGACAGTACCCACAATCGAAAACGGCCCTCGGGTGTGGCAGCAGCCTAGCAGGTCACGGACCCGCCGGGGGCAGGTCAACTGGAATGGAGCAAACTTGACACGAACAAGTCAACGTCCCGCGCCAACCTGATGCACTGTGATGCCAACGCACGCCACAATTGCGTGGTGCATCCGATGGGTAAAGGCCAGAACCCCGGCCGAGAGGGTTTTTGTGCACAGTACTCATAAAGTTCACACGTATGGGACCGAGCGAGGAAGTCAAGCCATCTATCGTCACAGTTTCTTGCCCTGTCGGGCAGGCATCCATTTCGAGCGACCACTGAGCCGCCGCGGAGACTAAAGGGGTTGTGCGCACCGTATCTGTTGTCTGACCGAAGCTTGCAGAACTGAGAAGGAAGAGGACTGTGAGAACGCGAAAACGGTTCATGTCAGCCTCCGACCTGGCCACATTATAAGCCGGGTCTAATTCGTCGAGCTGATACCTATTCCCCTGAGTTTTGGTTCGTGTTAAGTTTGCGCTCATGACGCGTTTGGCCCGCATGGTGGTATCCGGTCTTCCTCACCACGTGACGAAACGTGGCAATCGTCGAGAACCGATATTCTTTGAAGACGGCGATCAGGAGATTTACCGCGATCTTCTTGGGAGCAGGCGCGCAAAGCGGACGTGGAAGTCTGGGCTTACTGCCTGATGCCAAACTGACCCGCCCCCTGGATCCGCACACCGGTAAGTATGATTTTGGGTTAGAGCATTTTCACTTCTGGTGTATACAGAGCAACCACTCCCGACGTGGCTTTTCCTCAAGAAAAGCCGCACTTCGCGGCGCTTGACTGTGCAGAGTAGAAGTGAAAATGCTCTAATGAGCCGCCCCAATGCAGGCGTTGAGGACGGTAGCATATTCCCGTTGACCCCCTAAGCACGGTCCCGGTAATCGATCACAAGCGCAATCCGCAACACCAGCATCACGCCAGGCTCCCACAAAATTCCAAAACATGGGGAAGGTTCCGGTTTGCCCCCCATCTCATCCCTCCGCCAGCGCGCATACGACCGCGAGTTACCTTTGGGCTGGTACTCCCGTGCCGAAAAACGCATCTCGCCACTTACATTCGAGCTGGGAAAGGCTCTATTTCTTAGAGTAGAAGATATCGGCAGGCGACGGCTTCTCACGCAACCGCGCTCTGGCCGGCAGTTGCCGGTAGTTTCGGCCTTCCGCGTGAGCGAAGGATAGCTTCACCGCTGTCCGGTACCACACTCTATCCCTGTCACAAATTCACCAACACCAGCCGTGAGTGGCCTACCGCGGCTTCCAACCCTTTTGCGTCACTAGGAAGCAGCAAAGAACACAATCTCCAGCAAACCAGCAAACCGAGGAACGAGACTACCTATGCCCAAAAATACTGTCAGCGATCCCATCACCGATCAGGAAATGGCCTTTGCCCACCTGGTCCTTTCCGGAACCATGAATGACCGCCGCGCCGCAGAAGCCGTCGGTCTCAATCCCGACTCCGCTGCCTACACCAAATCCAAGCCCCGCGTCCGCGCCTACATGATCGAGCACCGCGCCGCCGTCCGGGAAAGGCTGGTGGACCAGGAAGCCCAAGGGCTGCGCCAGCTGAACCTTGGTCGCGACCAGATCCTGGCCCGGCTCTGGGAACTGGCCAATCTCAGCCCCGAAGCCACCAGAGGCAGCATCGCCGGCCAAGTCAAGGCCCTTTCGATGATCGTAGCCATCGAAGGCTTGATCCCGTCCGGAACCATGAATGATCGTCGCGTTTCTCCATCCCAGACGCAGCCCGCGGCCCCGCCCGTCAAGCCACAAATCTACTGCGCTCAGTGGCGCCGCCAGCAGCCTCAAGCCGCGGGCGAGGAGCCAGGCGATTCCGTTGCCGCCACGGAAGCCCAACCCGCAGCACCCCAGGCCCCAGATCCTGAGCCTCCTCCACCCCTTCACCGGAACCTTGAACGGAACCCTGAACGGAACTTGGACCCCAGCCAGCCCGGCCTTGCCAACCCCTTCATCAACCCGCAACCGCTGAACCGGGTTCCCGCCGCGACCGACTGCGTCTTCGATGCCGTTCTCGACACAGCCAGCTCCCCCAGGCTGCCCTTTTTCCCCCAAAAAGGCCCTTTTGCGCGGCGCCGCTGAGGTCTATAAAAAGCCAAATTTTATCGAATTTTATGAAATATCCCGGATCACTTGGAGATACTCCTTTTGAATTTCCAGTCGGGATGACAAAGGAAAAGAGGGACGAGGATATACGGCGACAGGATGTGTGCTGCAGAAGCACGGAAGGAGTCGAAAGTGAAATGAAATCCGTGTTGTAAAGCTGCATAGGAGATGAGGGTAGGCCCCTCGGGATCGGCTTTCAGGAGCAGGTCTCAAACCAGCCCGAGCTGCTGCGGTAAAGAGCTGCGGTGGTGAGCGTCGGGTGAAAAGTCCCGGGCAAGACCCGGGGCAGGTGAGTGTCGGAAAGACGAGCGCAAGCAAACCCTTCGATGACGCGTCGTTAACGTATCAAGTGCTGTCGAAACCAGGGGTGATCCTGTTCTCTGGGACAAGCCCGCCAGAAGCCTGGTGACCGGGCGGGCGGCAGCCGGCGTATAGGGGGCGTGAGTCCGATACAGGCTTTTATGCGGAACTGCAGGAACCAGGCCATCGATGCTAAGGGAGAAGCACAAGGGCAGAAAACCACGAGGCGAGAGTACCGATGCGTTGGTCTGGGACGGACCGGTCTGTATTAGCGAAGAAGGTCCTGTAATGGGGCTGGAGCGAAGGGACCGGGTCAGGCAATCATAGGTTCGAAACAACTGGCAACAGGATGACCTCGAGCGATATGAGAGACAAGCCTTTCAAAATAGATAAGTGGCAAGTGTACGAGGCGTACAAGGCGGTCAAATCCAATCAAGGCGCGGCGGGGGTGGATGGACAGACTCTTGAACAATTCGAGTCAGACTTGAAGAGAAATCTCTACAAGATCTGGAATCGTATGAGCTCGGGAAGCTACTTTCCACCGCCGGTTCGCGCCGTCTCCATTCCCAAGAAGAGTGGGGGCGAGCGGATTTTGGGGGTGCCCACCGTGAGCGATCGTATCGCACAGGTGGTGGTCAAACAGCTGATTGAGCCCGACATGGAAGCTATTTTCCTGCCGGACTCCTACGGTTACCGACCGGGTAAATCGGCTCTGCAAGCAGTAGGAGTGACGCGTGAGCGGTGTTGGAAATACGACTGGGTGCTTGAGTTTGATATCAAGGGCCTGTTCGATAACATCGATCACACTCTATTGCTCAAGGCTGTTCGGAAACACGTCACGTGTAGCTGGGCGGTGCTTTACATCGAGAGATGGCTGACGGCGCCCATGGAACGTGATGGCGTCAGAATGGCGAGGATGTGCGGAACTCCGCAAGGAGGCGTGATCAGCCCTGTTCTGGCGAATCTCTTCCTGCACTACACGTTCGACTTGTGGATGAAGCGGGCTTACCCCCACCTCCTCTGGTGTCGGTATGCGGATGACGGACTGGTTCACTGTCGGACCGAGCAAGAAGCCGCAGCCCTTAAAGCTGCGCTTCAATCTCGCCTGGCAGAGTGCCAGTTAGAACTGCATCCCGACAAAACCCGGATTGTCTACTGTAAGGACATTAAACGCAACGCGGAGTATCCGACCGTCATGTTTGACTTTCTCGGTTACTGTTTTCGGCCCCGACTGGTCAAGAATACCCGGACCCAGCAATTATTCTGGGGGTTCAATCCAGCGGTCAGCCCCGGAGCGTTGAAGGATATACGGTCCACGATCAGGGCCTTGAAATTCCGTCGTCAAACGCACCTGTCTTTGGAAGATATCGCCCAGCGGCTCAACCCACTCCTGCGGGGATGGATTGGGTACTACGGGCGATACACCCCTTCGGCACTGCAGCCTTTGTTCCGGCACGTCGATCTGACGCTGGTGGGCTGGGCGCGACGGAAATTCAAACGCTTTGGGGCGCGCTTGACCCAAGCCCATTGCTTTATCAAGCAAGTGACGCGGGACCAAGTTGACCTCTTCACGCACTGGCGGCTAGCTGCGCAAGGCTCGTTTGTCTGATGGGAGCTGTGTGAGGCGAGAGTCTCACGCACAGTTCTGCGAGAGGCTGGCGGCGTGATCCCGCCGGTCTACTCACCACCTATTCCCCATACGAAAGCGAGGGGGACAGCCGCTGGGTTTAGCCGAAAGCCTCAGGAAGTAATCGGTTCCGCGGGATTAGATCTCGGGATCGTCCGGTCCTAGCGCCTTCAAAATGATTTCGCGCATTGGCGGAAGCTCATCCTTGACGGTATTCCAGGCCACTAAGCTACGCTCCGGTCCAGACAACCGCTCTCTATGGAAGCGCCACTCTCCCCTTTGTCATCCCGAGAGGTTGTGACTTTATTGATTTTTTCGCATTTTCGAGGTACCTAAGCCATTTGTTTTCAGCATCGGATTTTGCACGAAACCAATAAAGTCACAGACTCCGAGCGTACCCGGATTTCCTGCCACGCTGCGCCGAACACGGTCGCGTGTGCGCCTTTCAGTAAGGAAAGGCGCATGATGTTCGCCAACGCCACCAAGTTTTACAGGAAATCCGGGGCAGCCGAGGGATCTGCAGTTCCGCGGACTTTTCCTGGAAATGTTTTTTCGACAGCGCTTAGCTCACAATGTCACCCGGAACGAAGCGCAGCGCAAGGGATCTGCGTTGCCCGAACGTAGGCTAGACGCTGTTATGTCGTCATCGCCATCATCCAGAAGGAACCCAACTCGACGCCTCGCTACACATTCTGTCTGTCTCCGTCTTCGAGAAAACCCAGATTTCATGCGCCTTGCAGCATCCCCTCTTCACCTCAGATACAGCGTGCCATCCTAAATCAATTGATTCTGTTCGAGATTTAACCGGACAGTTGTGCGACGGGATACCTATTCCCCATATGAACGCGAAGGGGACAGCCGCTGGGTTTAGCCGAATGCCTCAGGAAGTAGTCGGTTCCGCGGGATTAGATCTCGGGATCGTCCGGTCCCAGCGCCCTCAAAATGATTTCACGCATTGGCCGTCGGCTTATTTTTCGCTATATTTCTCTTGACCTCTCTGCTCTTGCGATCTGTCTTCCTCGATTGCGTCAATCCATAATTGCAGCGTCGAAGTCCTCGCGCTTTGGATTGCCGATGTATGGACGCAATTCGGTCTGGTAGCGTTCTCTGAGCAAATCGAGGTCGAATGGGATAGCACGAGCCAGGAATCGGACGTCGCTTCGGTCCCGCTCGATGTTGCGTTCAAGTTTGGTAAGCGCGAGATCGTATGGATCAAATGCCATCAGGCGCAGGTTCTGAAGCGCTCCAGGAAACATCTCGCGGAGACGACTCTCGTATTCGTAGGGTGGTTGCGCAACAGTTACGTGATCCAGATAGACGCCATACTTCTGGAATAGGGGTCCGCCGAGCATTGCCACTTCGGAGAAGGCATCTGCTGCAGCGCGTGGAGCGATGCGCTGCTATTCGTGATTCGCCTTACCCAGAACGACTAGGTACTTTTCGGCGACGGCGCGCACATCATCGTAAACCGCCTCCTACTTTGCCATCGAAACCGGCCATGGGGACATAATACCCATGCCCCTGTTCTGCTGCATCGGGCCGTTCTATGATCATTTATCCAAACGGGAGGATCGATGAACCTCTGGTTACAGGATCTCCGCCTTGCCTTTCGCATGCTTCGTAAGAACGTAGTGTTGACTCTGGTGATTTTGGCCTCGCTTGGCATCGGAATCGGCGCCAATTCCGCCATATTCAGCGTGGTGGACGCGCTGCTGTTGCGTCCGCTCCCCTATCCGCAGCCAGACCGTCTGGCGGCTGTCTGGCTGCATTCCCCCGGAATCGGAATTCTGCGCGATTGGCCGTCTCCCGGCCAGTACATCGACATTCAGAACCAGAACCATTCTTTCGAGCAGATGGCCATCGCACAGAGCCGCACATTCACCTTGACGGGCCGCGAGCAGCCGGAGCGGGTCGACGTACTGAGTGCGCAATCGAGTCTCCTGACGATGTTCGGCGCAAAACCTCTGCTTGGCCGCATTTTGTTGCCTGAAGAGGACACACCTGGCAGACCGGCGGTAGCCATTCTCAGCTACGGGGCCTGGCAGCGCCTGTTCAATGCGGACCCCACCATCGTCGGCAAGAGCATCACGCTTAACGGAAGTCATTTACTGTCGTGGGCGTACTTGAGCGCGGCTTTATGCTCAACGCGGAAGTGATGCCCTCGGAAGGACCAATGGACAAGGTGGACATCTTTCTGCCCTTGCCATTGGGACCCGATGCCGCACAGCGCCGAGGCGACGAAAACTACAACATTGTTGTCCGCCTCAAGCCCGGCGTTTCACGTGCAACAGGCCCAGGCGGACATCGACATCATCGCCAGCGGCATCCGCGATGAAAGATAAGCGCGATCGCCAGCTTCGGGATGGATGTCGTCAGCTTACAGAAGCAGGTAGTCGGGGACGTACGCCGCGCTCTGCTCGTGCTGCTCGGCTCCGTATCGCTCGTCTTGCTGATCGCCTGTGCCAACGTGGCCAATCTTTTGCTCGCCCGCGCAGCCGGTCGCGAAAAGGAAGTTGCGATCCGCACGGCTCTGGGAGCGGGCTGGCATCGTCTGGCGCGTCAATTATTGACAGAGAGCATTCTTCTAGCACTTCTCGGCGGAGCCGCTGGACTGCTCGTGGCGCGAGCGAGCCTTTTCGTAGTACGCACGATGAATCCCGGCAATATTCCGCGGCTCGATGAGATTGGAATCAACGGCGCCGTGCTGGCTTTCACATTTGGCCTTTCGCTCGCAACTGGCATGCTCTTCGGCCTCGCGCCGGCATGGCGCGCCATCAAGCTGGATCCGAACTCGTCGCTCAAGGCCGGCGGACGCAGCGGACAGTCCGATGGCGGTCTCTACCTCAAACGGCACCGTTTGCGTGGCTTGCTCGTCGTTTCGGAACTCGCGCTTTCGCTTGTTCTGCTGATCGGTGCCGGACTGCTGATTCGCAGCTTCGTTCGCCTGCAGAGCGTAACTCCAGGATTCACCGCAGACCACGTACTGAGCATGCAGATCGTCGGCAACGACACCAAGTACCACGACGAGAAAGTCCTCGCCAGTTTCTACCGCGAAGTCGAAACCCGCATCGCCCATTTGCCAGGCGTCGTGGCCGAAGGTGCGGTTTCGGCTCTCCCGCTGACCGGCTCGGTGGGATGGGGAGGAATCCACGTGGAGGGATACACTCCTCCGCCGGGACAGGAGTTGCAAGTAGATCATGCGCATCGCAAGCACGGACTATTTCCGGACGATGCAGATTCCTTTGGTCTCAGGCCGCTTCTTCTCGGATGCAGGACAGCCTCGAAACGCCTCAGGTCGCCATCATTGACCAGAAATTCGCGCAGCGATTCTGGCCGCACAATGACGCCATCGGAAAACATCTCTGGTTCGATCCCAAAAAGCCCATCACCATTGTTGGCGTCGTGGGAGTGGTCAAACAATACGGTCTGGATACCGACGGCAAGATCGCTACTTATTTCCCCATGCAGCAGGGGCCTGACCGACGGTACGTTCCTGGTGGCCCGTTCGTCGTCCGACGATCGCGGGACTTTCGAACTGCCATCATCCGCGAGATCCACGCAGTCGATCCTGCGGTCGTCGTCTATGGCATTCGTACCATGCAGGACCGCTTGCATGATTCGCTTGCGCGCCAGCGCTTCTCCAGCACAATGCTGGGTGCATTCGCGGGGTTCGCGTTGCTGCTGGCCGCCGTGGGCCTCTACGGCGTGATGTCGTACCTGGTGACCCAGAGCACACACGATATCGGCATTCTGGTCGCGTTGGGTGCGCGGCGCGGAGAATATTCTCGCTCTGGTCGTCCGCCAGGGGATGCAATTAACGTTGATCGGCATCCTCGCAGGACTGATAGGCGCGGCCGTCCTGACTCGCGTGATCGCCAGCCTGTTGTTCGGCGTAAGCACCACGGACCTCGCTACGTTCCTGGCCGTGCCCGCATTGTTAGCTATGGTCGCATTCGCCGCTACAGTCATTCCAGCGTGGCGAGCCAGCAGCGTGGACCCAATGGTAGCCTTGCGAGAGGAATAGCAATACGTTCCGTAGCTTGGGGATAATGGCAAGAAGAATTGGCCTGGAAACTGCCCACTTCATTCTTCCGGACGGTGTCCTGTTTCGCTGCACACAAGGGATGACTGGCGTCCTCCGCTCGATGCGCCGATAAGTCCGATATAAGGAGCGGCCCTCTTGCGCAACTCTGCTCGGCGCCCAAGTGGCCGGCGGCTGCTGGTGGATGAACGTTTGCGGGATATGCAGTGATGAGGGCAGGGCCGGGTGCGGCTCGCAGTCTCTTCGTGGCGGGCACGATCCTGGTGGCCGCTCACGTGACTCTACTCGTCTTTGATCCACGTGCGTTGTTCCCGTCTAACCTGTTCCTTGTCATGTATCCCCTTCTAGGGGTTGCGGCGTGCCTGCTTGGCGCCTATAGCGAATCCCGAGAGGTCAGGCCATTGTGGCTCTTATTCGGGTGCGGTTTGCTGGTCGCAGCGGTTGGTGAGATTGGTTTGACGTACTACGACTTCGGGACGCACATACACACTCAGGCCCAAGCCCTCAACTCCGACTTCTTCTTTTTTGCGTATGCAATTCCTGTCATGCTGGCTATCTGCTCTCGAAGTACGGACGCCGGCCTGAAGAGCTTCGCATGGTTCGATGGGGCTCAAGGGCTCATCGCAGCGATGCTCGCATACTTGCTGCTGTTTTCCGTATTGCCCTCTCACGCCCGCCGCCAGGCCATCTCTTCGACCAATCTCAACTATTTGAACAATGCGGAGAATTTGATTCTGGTTGGAGCTGTGACGTTGCGCTTCTTTTCCAATCCGAGCCCGGCAAGAAAACGCTTTTACCAGACCCTCTCCCGCTATCTGTGGGTCAATGGAATAGTAGCTCTTATCGTGGGCTACCTCGGACTGAAGCACCACTGGCATAACGGAGTGCAAGACGCCGGATGGGGGATCCCTTACCTCGCTCTCATGGGCTCTATTGCCTTACAACACAAGACCCCAATGGACAAGAGTGAACGGAGCAGCGGCCAGCGGACCGTGGGACTGCTGATTGACAACCTCAGCCCGGTATTATTCACGCTGGCGATCACACTCATGGGGGTTGAAATTGCGCCGGAGCATCCATGGTTGGGATTTGTCTCCATTTCGGCGGCGGTGGCGATCTATGGAGTACGCGCGGCAATTCTGCAAGTGAGGTATGCCAGGTCGCAAGAGGAGTTGACCAAAGCTATGATTGCGACCGAGCAGGCGAGCCGGGCCAAGAGCCAGTTTCTGGCAAACATGAGCCATGAAATCAGGACGCCGATGAATGGCATTCTCGGCATGACGGAACTTGCTCTCAGCACAGCTTTGAGTGAAGAGCAGCGCGACTTTCTGCTGACGGTGAAGTCCTCAGCAGATCGGCTGTTGAGCATCATCAATGAGATCCTCGATTACTCCAAGATGGAAGCAGGTAAGACCATTCTGGATTCGGTTGCCTTCCATTTGCCTGGCCTGGTTAAAGATGTGTTGCGGAGCTTCGCTTTCCCCGCGCACCAGAAGGGCCTGGAACTCGCCGTGCACATTGCGCCGGATGTGCCCGCGGACCTGATTGGTGACCCGATCCGTCTTAGTCAGGTCTTGATCAACCTGGTGGGGAATGCGATTAAATTTACCGAGCACGGAGAAGTCTGCGCCGATGTCTCTCTGGAGGCGGTGACCAACGGAAGCGCTTGTCTGCAATTCTCCATTCGCGACACCGGTATCGGCATCCCCCTGGACCAGCAGGGAGCGCTCTTCCAGGAGTTTCAGCAAGCGCACACTTCAGGCAATCGGCTATACGGTGGTACGGGATTGGGACTGGCCGTCTCCAAAAGCATTGTGACATTGATGGGAGGCGCGATCGCCCTCAAGAGTGTGCCCGGGGAAGGCACAACCATCACCTTCCATGCTCACTTTGACGTGTCGCCGGGATCGCCGGCACTCTTAACCATCCCGAGTGAGGAAGATCTGCACGGAACACCCACGTTGATCATCGATGACAATGCTACCAATCGACGCATACTCTCCGAGCTAGCTCGTCAATGGAAGATGGAACCGCAGGTGTGTGATTCCGGGGAGTCGGGACTTGCCGAACTCTCCAGAGCGGCCTCTGCGGGAACTCCTTACCGTTTGGTTCTGCTCGATGAACAGATGCCTGGGATCGATGGGTTGGCAGTGCTCGAGCGCATTCGCGGCAATCCCCTGCTGCAAAGTGCGGTGGTCATGATGTTGACGTCGTGCGACCAGGTCGCGAGCGCGGCACGTTGCCGGGAGCTGGGTGTGGAGACTTACCTGATCAAACCCGTAAGTTCTTCCGACCTGCTTGGATCGATTCGTCTTGCGCTGGGCGTGCAGACGCCGGCAAGTACGGTGGCTCCAGTAGCCGCCGGAATTGCCGCTTCCTCCCTATCGCTAAGGATCCTGCTGGCCGAAGACAACCTGGTGAATCAACGAGTCGCCATGACGATGCTGGGCAAGATGGGCCACGGGATCACGCTGGCAAGGAATGGTCTCGAAGCTTTGGAGCAATGGAGACAAAGTGATTTCGATTTGATTTTGATGGATGTCCAGATGCCTGAGATGACGGGCTTGGAGGCTACCAAACAGATTCGCCGGGAAGAGGCGATCGGGACGCATGTACCCATTGTTGCCATGACCGCATCTGCGATGAGCGAGGATCGGGACCACTGTTTGGCGGCGGGCATGGATGATTTTATTTCCAAGCCAGTGAGTTCCAAGGTCATTGAAGAGATTATTACGGCTACGTTTTCACGGTTGTCTTGAGGTTGGTTGGTCGAGCTCCTTGCATGCGATGGAATTTCATTTCCGAGAGAGGATGATCCGACGACCATGGCCGAGCAGCAGATTTGCCAGGCCGCCATAGAGGGCGACATTGACTGCATAAACGACGAGAGTAGACAGGGGGCTCCACGGCCCATCCTCTTTGAGATTGAATCCCGAACCCGGCATAATCGCCCCAGCAAGAAGTCCAGGTAACAGCAGCCAAAACGGCACCGGCGTGGCCAAATTGTGGTGGCCGAGTAACTCGAGTATGCCGACAAAAGTGCCTCCAATAAAAAGAGACAGCCACAGTCGTCGCGCCATGGAGGCCAATATATCACTTGCATCAATTTTGGAATTCGCGGTCATACGGGAGGATATGCGGGGAAATGATACCTATTCCCAGCTCTACCGCCTGATAGGTGAATAGGTATCATGTCCGACCATGTCCCCGTATATCCCATATATCGCCCCGCTGAAAGATAGCGCAGACTGCGACGATTTCCGCACTTTAGGGTGTATCTTCCGCCCCCACCGTAACCCCTGTTGGTGATGTTTCGCAAGTGTCCCGGTGGCAGATAAGCTGAGGCCACTATGCTGACAATCGCCAGCGGCCACGTGAAAGTCTTCAGCGTTTTTCTCGTAATCATCGGTCTGCTTGCCCTTGTTGCTCTTGTCATTGTCGTCGGCATCCGCGTTTTCCTGGCTGGCGTTGGCCACTATGCTCCCTGGGAGCAAATTTGGGCTGGTTGACTTTCGCCGCCGGCGCGGGATCCCGGATTTCCGCTAACCTCAGCCGGGCTTTCCTCCTGTGGTGGGCGACTGGGTGCTAGTGGAATGTGCGGACGATGACCGACTCGAGAGTTTCCATCGCCTTCGTCGCGAACTGGACCGTCTCGACCGGCAAAGCAATCCGCTATTAGCAAGGCAGCACAAAAGCAAGATCAAACGGATCATGCGCGACCAGGAACAACAGTACCGCCGGAGGCCAAAGCCTTAGCAGAGGCCCCGTCTTACTGCACAGGGGTAATTCGATACGAAGCAAGGAGGATCTCGGTTAATAAAAGCTGAGAACGTTGGAACTCATAGCCGTGTTTCAGCGTACCCAAGCACAATGACTTCTGCGCGTGAGAACGGATCCACACATGCGGCTCTGATCAGCGCGGTGAGGGTGTCGGTGGTTTTTGCGGCGGTCAAGCTTGCCCTGCAATTCGCTCTTACGCTATGGACCGAGCACCTGGGTTACAGCTATTTCCGGGATGAGTTCTACTATATCGCCTGCGGTCGTCACCTTGCCTGGGGTTACGTGGACCACGGCCCCATTGTGGCGTTGCAGGCCAGGATGGGCGAGATCCTCTTTGGAGATTCCGTCTTTGCTGTCCGGATACTATCGGCACTGGCGGGTGCTGTCGCAGTCTTCCTGACCGGTCTCATCGCGTGGGCGCTGGGTGGGAGGCGGCCTGCGCAGGCTTTGGCGATGTTTGGCCTCATTGTCTGCCCCCAATACATCGGCACTGACGGCTATCTGTCCATGAATTCCTTTGAACCGGTTTTCTGGATGACTTGCGTGCTCGCTGTGTTGCTCCTGCTGCGCCAGCACCCACCACGTTTTTGGTGGCTCGTCTTTGGCGTTTCCGCAGGAGTTGGTCTGCTCAACAAACCGTCGATGACCTTCTTCCTCGCCGCGACCGGCCTGGGGCTGCTACTGACCAGGCAACGCCGCGTACTGTTTTCGAGGTGGGCGCTAGCCGGTATCGGCATCATGATTCTGGTCGCGTTGCCCAATTTGCTCTGGCAAATTCACAACCATTGGCCAACCCTCGAGTTTCTGCGTAACGGGCAACAAGGGCACAAGAATGTGGTCCTGAACCCGGTCCAGTTCTTCCTGGCGCAGTTCAACAATATGCAGCCCTTGAACGCCCTGTTGTGGATTCCAGGACTTGTGGCTCTTATTCGTGAGCGTTCCATAAAGAACAGTCGCTGGCTGGGTCTCACCTACCTCATTTTCTTCGTTGTCATGCTGGCATTGCACGCCAAGGACTACTATCTTGCAGCGATCTACCCTGCCTTTTTTGCTGCGGGTGGAGTCGCTTGGGAAAGGCGGTTCTCAGATTCCAACCTGGTACGGCAAGACCGTGTCGTGGCCTTCCCTGTATTCGAAGCGATTCTGCTGGTTTCCAGTCTCTTGATTCTGCCGATGAGCTCGCCAGTTTTCGAACCGGCAACATGGGTGCGTTATACCAAGGCGCTACACCTGCAATCCGGCAAAACTGAGACAGCATCCACTGGACCGTTGCCACAGTTCTTTGCCGATCGGTTCGGGTGGCAGCAGGAGGTTAGCATTGTCCTGCGCACTTTTGAATCGTTGTCTCCTGAAGACCAAGGGCGTGTTTGTATCTTTGGCAACAACTACGGGGAGGCCGGGGCCTTAGACCTCCTGGGGCACCTCGGGCCCAAAGATCAGCACTATCATCTTTCCCCTGCCATCAGCGGCCAAAACAACTATTGGTTGTGGGGAACTCATGGGTGCGACCCCAACGTGGTCATCGCAATCATCAGTGACACTCCTGAGGAGATAGCCCAGAAATATACATCCGTGCAGATCGTGGGCCGTCTCGACAATCCTTGGGCGATGCCATTTGAGCACAAAAATGTCTACCTACTTCGCGGGCGACGACCATCCGCACCTTTCGACTGGGCAGACGAGCGATTCTACTTCTGACCACTCTCCCTTCAGGAAGATGAACACTTACTTGACTGCCCATGCGCTAGCGGTAGTTCTTCGGTTCGGTCATGCTGAACCAGTTGCCGAATGGATCCTTAAAGACCGCTACCACGCCGTAGAACTCGTCTTTGGGTTCTGAGACGAACTCTACGCCTTTGGCTTTCAATTCTTCAGAGGTCTTGCGGCATTCGATATGCGGGATTCGATTCCCCAGCTCTACCGCCTGATAGGTGGATAGGTATCATGTATGCGGCTTGCGCCCTCGTCTATTTCCGCGGCTTACCCCAGTAAATGAAAGTCCCGAACCGGGTTGCCGTGACAATATCCATCGCGCCGTCTCCGTTGAGGTCGACCGCGAGCACATCGGAACCGACTCCGCTATGAGTGTCGATCAGCTCCGGCACGAACTCCGCGCCCCCCGGCGCCTTTGGATTGCGCACCGTCTTGTATACGTATAAGACAGGTTGCCCATACGGGTCCGGATCAAGATAAGTGTCCAGGTGCGACCAGTACCGTTTGCCCACAATAAAATCAGGGATGCCGTCTCCATCGACATCCGCGTAAGTCGTACCGTGCGGCTCTGAGAAGGCAACCCCGCCTGCGTTGGTAGTGGAGAAATCATCCATGATCATGTGCTTCACAAACGAAATGTGCCCCTGGGCGTCGCGCTTCTGCTCAAACCACGCCAGCCCCCAACCATGCGCGTTGAGCACCGTCACTACATCGTTCAGGCCGTCCCCATTCACGTCGTAGACAGCCATCACGCTGCCGCCCATGATGCCTCGACCGTAGCGGCCAAACACTTCCGGATGGTAGGTCCACGTCTCCTGGTTACTGCCCGGCGCCGGCTGTTCCCACCACCCATAGGCGTTGAGGATGTCCATGCGGCCGTCGCCGTTGATATCGCCGACGCCAATGCCATGGGCGGTGCCATATCCTTTCTCGGAAACGTTATGCACGATCCACTGACCGGTGGGATTTGCAGGATCAGGTTTGGCGTAACGTACCTGGCCGCCGCCCATGTAGACGATCTCTGGCTTTCCATCGCCATCCACGTCGCGCATCACGGCAATTTCGCTCTGCACCTCGTCAACGACTTTGTATTTATCCCAAAGCCGCTCTTCGCCTTTGGGGTTCACATACAGAAAGATTCCACCGTGGGCCCCGCCGTAGCTCACCGTCACCACATCCGGCCAACCGTCGCCGGTAAAATCCGCTGGAAAATCCATCCATGCATCGCTGGCAAACCCGGTCGAAGGATTGACCGTCTCAGCCAGGTACATCTCCCTGTATTTTGTGTAGTCGGGGCCGTAATAGATGTAGGGGCCGGAGACGATATCAAGGATTCCATCGTGGTTGAAGTCGGCCGCTCCGGAGCTCCATGAATAGTAGAAGTCGCTCAATTGCTGCTTGCGGAAGTTACTCGATACCTCATCCGGGAGCCGGACTTTCAGGCCCAGATCTTTGTAGGCGAGGTCTTTAAACCGCACCTCGCCGGTTCCCCCGGCATAGAGCGCGATCGGCCCGTAGCCTTCATCGCCCACCGCACCGTGTTCGCGCCCGTCATTGAGGAAGGTACGGACAATATTGGCATCGAATAGAATCTCCGCCTGGTTCCATTCATGGGGGCGGAGGTTGCTGTCCGGCGGCGTAAAGGGCAGCGTTACGGTGGAGACGGGCGGGTGAAAATTGGGCGCGGGTTGATTGCTCGGCGGAGGAGCTATGCGCTCCAATCCGCCGCCGCGCCGCAATTTGTTTCGCTCCACAATCTGCCCCTGAGCGTCGATGGTCACACTGTACGTGCCCAGATCGGGATCGCTCAGTGCGACATAAATGCCCTTCATCCCGGTAGGCGTCTTTTCCGCGCGCAACAACACCCCGGTTTCGCAGGCACCCGCACAACGGAACTGGGTGTAGACGCCAATATCCTGGTAGGAGCGGTCAAGCACCAGCCAACCTCCACCCCCCTTAGGAGTGGCGACTACCTCGCCATTATCTGCGCGCCACTCCGCCTGGCCGAAGGTATGCCAACCGGTCAGGCTCGAGCCGGTCAACGTGACGTCAGGATGAAACGACGGGCCGGTTGCGAACATCGGCAGACAGCCGAGGAACGTAGACGCGGCCACCAGCAGAATGAGTTTTCGAGGCATCGATTTTTACTCCTTGTAAGCAAAGCATTGACGACTTCCCCATATCGGCGGGCACGCTTATTTTCCGCCAGCCGGAAGTGCAAACGCGATATAACCCTTCGAGGTCGCCGGAGGCATCACCCCGCCGGGCGGCATGTAGGCTCCTTCCGGGTACGGCGAGGCCCCGCCGCAAACGGCGAGCAGAATGTATTCCCGTCCGTTCACTTCATACACCGCGGGTACGCCCTGCGATCCGTTCGGCAGATCTTTGCTGAAGATCAGCTTTCCGGTGGCGCTGTTCAACCCATAGAGCTTTGAGTCGTTGCCGGCAAACAACACCAGTCCTCCGGCTGTGATCACAAACCCGCTCTTCGGATACGCATTTCCCCGCATCTTGTCACTTGGGCCCGCTTGCGGAAGGTCGCCATAAGGAGTCTGCCATTTGATCTTGCCGGTATTAAGATCGTAGGCAGTGATGGTGCTCCACGGCGGTGTAATCACATACCTTTCGTTGCCATAACCGGTCTTGTAACGGGATGGAGGCGCTTCGACATCCTCCGGATAAGGCGGCTCGGAATACGACCTTACCAGGGCTTGCACCGCAGCCGTAGGCGCCGGACCCAGGGGCGCCAGGTCGGGCTTGGTCAGAAACGCCATCAGCTCGTTCATCGATTGTGCCGGCATGCGATGAAAACGCCGGCATCCCGCTCTGCCGTTGGTGATCACGTTGCGGGTCGCGTCCGCGCCCAGCCGGCTCACGACCGTGTCGATTTCTGGCCCGCGATCTCCCTTCAGTTCCGGGCCGTGGCAAACCTGGCAGGTCTGTTCATACACCGCGCGCCCCATTTGCTCGGTTGTCGGAAAGCCTGCTCTGGCCGCAGCACGATTGCGCGGGTGACTCGGAATCAATTCGCCCGCATTCGCGGCGGTGGATTCTCCGGCCGGCACCAGTTTCACGATCGACGGCATGTCTTTCGATAGAACGTAAACCGTGCCGTTGGTCGGATCCGCGCCGGTGCTGAAGAACAATGCGCCGCCGTTCACGCTGGGAAGGTTAATCGTGTCTACCCCGACCGCCGGCGGCGTATAGAAACCGGTTCTCGCTTTCGTGAGACGGTCCGTCCACCAGGCCTTTTCTTCCGGCTTCATGAACCCGTCGTACATGTCCTTCACGGTCATTCCCTGGCGCGCAAACGGGGGCACGACCGTCGGAAAAGGCTGCGTCTTCGAGGTCACTTCACCCGGTACGTCGCTCGCCGGAACGGGACGCTCCTCGATCGGCCACAGCGGCTTTCCCGTGACCCTGTCGAACACAAAGAGGAAGCCATTCTTCGAGGCGAACGCCACCGCATCCATCGTCTTACCGTCGTGCTTTACCGTCACCAGTTGAGGGGCGGCATTTGGGTCGTAATCCCACACATCGTGGTGAACGGTCTGGTAATGCCAGAGGTACTTACCCGTGCGGGCATCCAGCGCCAGCAGACAATCGGCGTAAAGATTGTTGCCTGGCCGGTCTCCGCCATAGAGTTCGTATTTCGCGGACGCTACCGGGAAGTAGGCGATTCCGCGCTTCTCATCGACGGTGATTTCGCCCCACACATCCACGCCGCCCATGTATTTGTAAGCATCTTTGGGCCACGTATCGTATCCGAACTCGCCCGGACGCGGGATGGTATGGAACACCCACAGCAGCTTGCCGGTGACCACATCGAAGGCGCGAATATCGCCCGGAGGCGCGAGATATCCCTCGCCCGTCGCACTGCCCAGAATCAGGATGTTCTCAAAGATGCGGCCTGGCGTCCTGGATCCCAGCGGCCTGCTGGCCCGGTCGAGGCCAATCTTCAGGTCAAGTTTCCCGTGATCCGCGAAGGAGTCCACCAACTTGCCTGTCCGCGCATCGATGGCATGCACGAAACCTCCGGAAGTCACCAGCAGTCGGCGATCCGTTCGATCTTTGCTCTCCCAGTAGTTCCCGCCGCGCATGCCCGCGATCCCGCCAAAGCGGGAAGGCATACCGCTCGCGGTTGGAAAGGGATGGACCCAGAGTGGGTTACCTGTCGACGCATCCACGGCCACCAGCGAACCCTGCTTGGCCGCGAAATAAGCGATGTTATCGACCACCAGCGGACTGAACGTGTAGACCACGTCATCCCCGGTCGGATAACTCCAGGCCACCTCCAGTTTGTTCACGTTGCCGGTATTGATCTGCTTCAGAGCCGAATAGTGCGAGCTGTCCGGACCCCCGAGATAATCCTTCCAAGGGGTATTCTGCGCGGAGGACGTTCCTGCACAAACGAGCGCGACCATAACAGCGGGAAAAAATAGCCGCTGCTTGCTCGTGATAAGCCCTCGCGTCCCCGCCGCGTCCGCATTGCCTGTCGCATTGCCTTTGTCGACGCGGGCATCTGGTTGCAGAAAATAAACCTGCCTCTTGCGCAGAACGTAACCAAGTCGGGCGCGCGCCCGCCGTGATATCTGTGTGCCTTCCATTCCTCGTTTCCCTTTCCTGGGGAAAGTGCGAACGCCGGAGCGATGGGCATGTTGCAAGGCATCGTTCGCATTACGCAACACGCAGGAAGCCATTTTCTCGGCAGAACGCACTTTATCATGTTTTGCGGGCGGACGGTTGCAGACCGAACGATACATCGGTTGCAAGCAGCGCCTAAAGGTCGATGTGGATTGTTTCCGGGTTGCCGACAACTCGTTCGGAAGCATGAATCCGCCCGAATCTCCGATGAGTTTCCTGGCTGAGTCCTAAGTTGGAAGATGATACCGTTTGCGTTTATGCCGTTTTGCGGAGATCCTAAGATTACGCACCCCGGCGAAAAGATGGGTTCACCGGATGCAGGGAGCTGTTCTCAGGTGGAGGGACACCTCTGATGACAATCAAGGAACGCATCGAGGCGAATGCTGTTCTTTGGTTGCTCGGGTGTTTGCTGACAGGATTTGTTAGTGGAATTTCGGCATACCGGGCTGTGCAGGAAATGGCTGGACTAGAACCAGTTTCGAAGTCGGATTATCAGGATCTGCAGAAGAAGGCGAAGGAACTTGAAAGCGAACTCGCTCAAGCCAAAAGCAATCCCAAAGGACAACAAGATCTCCCGCCGTCTCACACGTCCACTCTTTCGAGTTTTCCCGAACTAAAGAATGTGAGCGTCAGAGTGTGGTTTCCGAATCGATTGGCTCCCAAGGCGGCCGAGATCCAGGACAAACTTGAGAAACTCGGAATGGCTGTGAAGTTATCTCCTCACGAATCGAGGGTGGATCAGTCGCTGGAAAGTGTCTACTACTCCAAAAGTGGATATGCGGCCGCAGCCGTACGCCTTGCGGAGGTTCTCCGCCAGTATGGCTTCAGTTCCACACGCTTCGAAAATTCGATCGAGTCCACCGATCTTGTGATTTGGCTCTGGTCTCAGTGACGCGAGCATTTCGGTGACAGAAGAACTGCCACTTTAGAGGTTACTTTTGGCCTAAAGCGCGACGGCCTGAAGCGGCACAGACGGAAATGGCTCTAATGGAAACATCCCATTAGAGCCACTTCCGTCTGTGCCTTCAAAGATCGTACGGACGCGTCCAAAACCTCCTGCGAGTGCGTGTAGTCGTCAAATGAGAACTCTAGTTCTCCACTCCCGGTAAACTGACGAGGCCTGAATCTATGAGTCGCTGGGTGTTCTCGCAGCAGGCGCGTATCGCTTCTTCAAATCGGCAGAGTTCCGCCGCGCTGCTGCGGCAAAAGGATCAAAGATGATGAAGCTTGTGAGGTTAGTTTGCAACATGCACCGGGCGAAGGCTCGTGCAACACGACTCGTTTGTCTCATCAGTCTGGTCTCGCTCACCAGCGCCGGGGGCTCAAGTAGGTCAGCTGTCACAGGCAGTTTGGGCGCACCACTTGGTTCCGCCGCGCCTGCATACTCTCAAGAAGTCGAGCAATGGGGCATGGAAGAGGTGACTCTGCATTCCGATCAAAGATATGCAAATCCCTTCAAGGATGTTGTCTCTATGCAGTGGAGATGATCGATCCATGGCTAATGAAGACCTATAAATTCGGGTACACGCCGGGAGGGCTGCAAGCGCTCGATCCACCCATGGCCCCAAGCCTCCTTCGTTTTCAGCGGGTCGCAAATGACGAGTCAAAACAGACCGCGATCCCGGTGCAAGCGCTTTTTGCCCGGTTCCTCAAGGACCCCTCAATTGCGGATCCCCCTAAAGCAGTTCCGATCCAGCAAGCCCCGAGATTCTACTCGGTGCAATATACGGTTGGAGAACTCCTGGATGATCCGCGCACGAGTGCTCTGGTCAAAAAGTACGCGCCGGGAATTCTAACGATACGTTTTGTCCGTGCATCTACTCTCGAACAATTGATGGGATCTGCTGGGCCGGACCAGGCGGGAGATTTGCTTGAACTCTCCCGTGAACTCTCGAAGGTGCCTGTTGAACACTAAACGGAAGAGTGCGGAGGCCGCAATTGCCATAGGCGCAGGACCCGGGGGCGCGGCTTCGGGTCCCGACCATCCTCGGGATGCTGGATGTGAATGATGACTCGGGAATGGCGCCAGACTTGGGCCGAGGTGTCCCTGGCCGCCGGCAAGCCCCCGCCTGATCCCGCTACAGCCGGGCTTCCGGCCCCACGGAAGCAACGAACGAATCAAATTCAGGACTGGGCAGATCGCTCAGCTCGACCCCAATCGGCCTGTACTGCGGGTGTCTGTGAGACGCGGTCTTGATCGCATGGTCAGCAGTAGGCGCACCGACGTAGAAGCGCCGCGTTCGCGGGTAGGGCTGGTAGAACTCGAAAGGACGTCGGCACAGGATAACGCAGTATTCCGTTTGCAACATATCTCTCCCTGTTTGATCGCAACGCAAAGCAAGAGTCGGCGAGGGGTCCGGGCACATCCGACCAACCGTTAGTGACGCTTGTGACGTTACCGTTACAGCTGGCCGTTGGATTTCGCGCCACATCGGATGTGGTTACTAATGTAACGCAAAAATCCCGAATTGTGGGCCTTTTTTTGACCGCTTCAGGAAGGTCATCTTGAGGCGCCCGTATCCGGCCACCCCGGTTCCTGATAAACCGCCTATCGCATCGTCACTTTCAGCAGAACGCTGGCGTGCGGCCGTAGCGACAAGTTCAAGGCATCCCCGCGTCCCAGCTCTTTATGCATCCACAGGTCACGGAGGCTGACCCCCTTCGCGTCGATTCCCATCGCTTTCCACGGTAGCGGAACAGTCCTTTCCGTATCGCCGATATTGGAAACCGTCAGATACTTCGACCGGGAACCAGGGATGTCGGCCTCCCAGCAAATTGTGTCTCCTTCGCGATAGACTTCGCGTCCGTTCTCGCTTTGCTGATTCACCTTCAGCACCTCGGGGTTGGTCAAAAGGTCGATGGTGAAGCCATCGCTGGAAGGAATGTCTCCTCCGAACATTAAAGGGGAGCGGAAGATGGACCACATCGACATCAGGGTGTACTGCTCATCATGCGTCAGCAGGCTGGCGCGCTCATCGCCGCGTTCGGCGCGAATGCCAATGTGGCCCAGGGGGAGCATGTCTGCGTCCGGCCATCCGCCGCGATGCACTTTGCCCTCCCATACCTTCATCAGGTCGAACTGTTTCCTGATATCGACCCAGCGATCCCAGAAATCATTGGAGATCCGCCACATCTGAGCATTCGCCTTCAGGTCCTCATACTCTTCGACCGGAGCAGGGCCCGGCGACAGGCTCAACACGATCGGTCGGCCGGTCTTTTTGAGCGCAACGCTGAGTCCATGGATCTCGGGCCCCTGATAGGGCCGGCTCATATCGTCCGCCTTGACGAAGTCCACCCCCCATGACGCATAGAGCTCAGCAATGGAATCGTAGTAAGCCTGGGCTCCGGGCTTCGTCATGTCGACGCCGTAGGTATCTTCCATGCCCTCCCATTTGCATACGTTGGTCTTATCGGCGACATCGACGGCGTGGAACGAGGTGCCCTTGATGGGAAGATTCTTATCCACCGCTTCGCGGGGAATCCCGCGCATGATGTGGATGCCGAATTTAAGCCCCTTGCTGTGAACGTAATCGGCCAGAGGCTTGAAGCCCGCACCGTTCGCCGCCGAGGGAAAGCGATTGGTCGATGGAATGAAGCGCCCGTACGAATCCATGGTGACCACGCCCCGAGGGATGTATCCATGCGCCCGTGCATTGGGCTGAAACCACTCGATATCCACCACCACATACTGCCACCCGAACTTGGCCAGCTTCGCCGCCATGGCGTCCGCGTTGGCCTTGACCTCGTTCTCCCTGACCGTGGGACCAAACGAATCCCAGCTATTCCAACCCATCGGTGGAGTGGGCGCGAGAACCGTGCCCGGTGCGGCCGCTGCGCTCGGTGCTGCTGCACAAGCAGCGAGCGCGAAAAAGGTGCAGAAGGGAATACGAGAGAATAACTTCATTTGTGGGTCGTCAGGCTGCGTTCCAAAGGAGCCGTATCGTTTCCGAGGATGTATGCACTTTCCCATGCCCGCCGCAGGCCCAGTAGGCAGCCGCAAACAGAACCATGAGGACACCAAAAATTATTAAAGCCCGAAGTGAAGGCAGCCAATTCATAGCCTTACAGCATACCGCTCCGGCAAGCAATTTGGGGCCAACCTTTGGCCATACCAGTCATCACCGAACGTCATCACCGAAAACTTGAAAGGGGTGGCGTTTGGGACCGAAAGCACTTGCTCATCGGTCGGGAAGTTGGCGCAATGTGGCGTCAAACGGCAAGCTGCCCTCTTACTTGGCCTTTTGCATCCTTCTTGGGTGCTGCGGATCCACTTCGAGCAGCGGAGGGTGCACTTTTCCCGAAGAAATCTGGTCGACCTGACCAATGCTGTTGCCATTGCTGCTCTCTGCCGGCTTTAGCTGCATGCGTAGAAAATCGGCAATGGACTCGGTCAATCTGCGGGGGTACTCGGTGCGCGCCATTGCCAGGGCCAGGCTCCTGTTCAAGCTATGGCCTGCAACGCGGAATGTTTCGAAGAAGCAAGTCTGCTCACGCAAGGCGTGTTCGGGCAGAATCGAGTAGCCAAAACCGGATTCGACCAGCCGTTTGATGGCCTCGGTGTCATCCGCTTCCATGGCGACTCGTGGCAACACGTCGAGTTCCTTGAAAAACTGGTCGATCACTCGGCGGAGATTGCTGCGTTTGGGATAAAGCAAAAAGGAAGCGTTGGCGAGCTCAGAAACCTGCATCGACCGGATGCGGCTGCCACGAATCTTTTTCGCCGATGGACGAATAACCAGAAGCTCTTCGTCAAATAGCGGGATGATTCTAAGATCGTCTTCCGTAACCGGGAGAGAGATCAGCCCCAGATCGAAACGGCGCTCCAATAGGCCGGCAACAATCTGTTCTGTCACTCCGACAGTTACCCCTATGTCAGCATTAGGAAATTGCCTACGTAACTGACGTAGCGGCCCCCCGAGCTGGTAGATCAGTGTGGTAACGCCGGTGGCGAATTGAAATGGGCGCGTATCTTTCGCGCCGTCCAGCTCAAACTCCTGCCCGATCTGGTTCATGAGCTTCACCACCGCCCGGGCGTGCTCAGCCAGGCGGATCGCGGCAGGAGTCGGCACCAGCCGTTTACCTTTATGCACAAACAGCTCCGCCTGAACCTCGCTCGCAAGGTTGTGAAGCTGGACACTGACAGCACCCGGAGATAAGTGGATCGTCTCGGCTGCCCGGGTCATGCTGGAAGAATTCATAACGGCCAGGAACACTTCTAACTGATGCACATCCATGTTCCCTCCCGCCTGCCCGCAGCCGGTGCGTCGGTCTGATTCTCTGTGTTCATTGGGATTCTACTCATGCTTTAACCACGTTGAACGAAATGTTTAATATTTCTCGTTTGACAGACCTATTGCCGATCATCCAATGTCCATCGCTAGACAGCCCTTTCCGTAAGAAATAGCTGCCAAAAAATTCCGTTACCCATTTGCTCTTACCCGGGAACCACGGCTGGAGCATCGGGAATAAAAAAGGTTGACGGAGCCATAGGGGTCGCTCGAACCATCGTGTTCGCTCGCCCGGAAAGAAAACTATGAAGGCCAAGCTGGCGTTTGCATCCATCGTTCTACTGCTGTGCCCTCTGCTTTCTCATGGCCAGGGCCTGGGCAGTATCGTCGGCACGTTGACGGATTCAACCGGCGCCGCCGTCGCTTCCGCGAAAGTGACTGCCACCCAAACCGCCACCGGCTTATCCCGTGAAGCGATCTCCAATTCCGACGGGTACTTCGTTCTGTCTTCACTCAGTCCCACGGACTACGTCCTGAGTATCGAAGCCCAGGGATTCCGCACCGAAAGGCAGTCCCTTACGCTGCTTGCGGATCAGACGCTAAGCGTGAATTTGCAGCTCCAGCCGGGAGCCACCAGTCAAACCGTTGTCGTGCAAGGTTATGCCGCGCACGTGGATACATCGACCTCCACACTCGGGCAAGTGGTGGAAGGGCAACGCATTATCGGGTTGCCGCTCAACGGCCGCAATGTGGCCCAGCTGGTCTTGACCGTCCCAGGCGCGGTGAACGCCCCCAATGGCGGAGCGGATCAAGGCGCGACCAAGACTTTCCCCTCGGCGGTAACCTACTCGGCGAATGGATCGCGGCAAGCCCAGATCAGCTACCAGCTGGACGGCGGCAACTACGTAGACGAATACACCAATGTGAACCAACCGTTCCCTTTTCCTGACGCGCTCGAGGAGTTCAGCGTGCAGACCAGCAACTACTCTGCACAATATGGACAGAATGCCGGAGCGGTCGTCAACGTCGTAACCAAGTCCGGAACCAACTCTTTCCATGGAGACGCATTTTGGTTTGTACGTAATCCGGTTTTCAACGCGCAGAATTACTTTGCCACTCCAACCACACGAGACCAGATCAAGCGCAATCAATATGGCGGCACCATCGGGGGACCGATTATCCGGGAAAAGATATTCTTCTTTGCCGGCTATCAGAGGACGGCCTTCCGCAATATAGTTCTGGGCAGCTCCAAAGTAGTTGGGCAGTCCGATATTTCGAACTTTCTGACCGCGCCCAGTGCCAGCTGTCCGACCTGCGGGGGACCCTTTGGGACCGCAGGCGCCATCGATCCTTCCGTGGCGGCGATGTTGGGTATCAATCCAACCACTGGCGCCTATCTTGGTTCCTCGGCAAAGTTTAGCCTGGATGGTCCGACTCCGTCGGGATCGAACCCGACCGCGCCGTTTACCAAGCCAGACATAGAAAACTACGATTCGGGCATGGGCCGGTTGGATTACTCCCTGGCCCGCAACGACCGCCTTACCATGCGCTACGAGTATGACCGCTTTACCAAGGCCCCGGTCTTCAACCCGCTGTCGCTGGTTGCCTACACCGACGCGACCTTTTCTATCGTCGCCCAGAATGCTCTGCTGCACGAAACCCATATCTTCTCCCCCAATCTTGTCAACGACGCCCGCTTCAGCTACTCGCGCGAAGTTTCCCATCGTGGACCGGGATCGAACGCCGTCAGCGTGGCGGCTTTTGGAGTCCCTCTCCCGTTCCAGCCCAAGCCAGGCGCAATTCAGGGCATCGGCGTTGCCGGTGGATTCACCATCGGCGACAACCCAACCGGCTTGTTTACGCGCAACAACTTCGCCTGGAGTGACGATGTGAGCTGGCTAAAGGGTAACCACGATTTTCGTTTCGGGGGATCGATCGAGCGCTCCGAGGTGGATCTGAACAACCAATTCAATCAGCCGGGAATCTTTGGCTTTGGCACGCAGGACGATTACCTATTCCCGGGAAAGAAATTTGCCACCTATCAGCTCTTCCTTGCCGGAATTCTCTCTGACGGCAGTGGAGCTGGCAATGGTTACGCCCTGCAGCAGGGCGCGGGGGAATTCAAGAACAATCGCAACACGTTTATGGGGATTTATATTCAGGACAACTATCGTGCAACGCGGCGACTGACGCTCAACCTTGGCTTTCGTTACGAGCCTGCACTGGCCTGGCGCGACACCGGGGACCGGTGGGCTCAAGCGAACCTCACCGCGATGGCTGCCAATGTCACCTCGCGGGTCTATCCAAACGCGCCTCCCGGTATATTGTTTTCCAGCGCAAATGGCATTCCCAGCGATCCCGGCATGCCTAAGAATGCCCTTAATGCCAGCCTGAAAGGCTTTGCTCCGCGGGTAGGCTTCGCCTACGATGTGGAAGGTAACGGCAGAACCAGCGTACGCGGCGGAGCAGGCATCTTCTATGACTCCCGCGTAATGGGCATGCTTAGCAACCGGTTCGTCGATGAATGGCCCTTCAGCCCGCAATTCATCCTTTCGACTGCAGGCAATAGCGCACCGAGCGCCTCTTCGACTGCCGGGTCGTTCAGTGATCCACTCTGCACCCAGGCAGCAACCCAGACGGCACTCAAGTGCAACGGAGTACAGGCAGCCAGCTATCCCACCTTCCCCAGTCCTTTTCCTGCTCCCACAAATTTTCCCTATTCACCGCCATTCAATGAGATCGCAGTCACCTACGACCCGAGCGGCAAATACCACGTGCCTACCGAGTACGAATGGAATCTGACCGGCGAGCGCCAGTTGAGTGCCCAAATGGTTGCCAGGCTCACCTACGTGGGCTCGCACAGCATTAACATTCTGGAAACACAGGACTATAACCCGGGCGCGGTGAATACCACCGGAAAGGCCAGCACCGGCTCCACAAACCTGCTGGTGCAGTCGGCCAGCGGCGGAAAGTTCGGCACCAATACCTTCTCCACCGTACAGGCCGATATCAATGACATTCAGGCGAATTACAATTCGCTGCAAGCGTCGCTCGAGCGACGCGTTTCGCACGGAATCACTGCGCTGGTGAACTACACCTACTCCAAGAACCTTGACGATCTGCCGTTTGGGGAAGGGGTTACGGGTTTTGACACCGGCTATTCGGCCCTTCCTCTCGGTGATCCGGATCGGCATCGGTTCGACTACGGTCCGTCCAGCTTCGACCACGCCAATGTGTTCACCGCGTCCTACGTCTGGCAGACGCCCGGTCTCAAGAACTCAAGCCGGTGGATGCGCGAGGTCCTTGGCGATTATGAGTTTGGCGGGATCGTGTCCGCGGCCAGCGGCCGTCCTATCACGGTACTGCAAGGAACGGAGATTTCAGGCACCGGCATCGGCAATGATCGCGGAACGCTGATCGCGGGCAGCAATCCTTACAGCAAGAATTCCTGCGCCGGGGTAACCGCGACCTGCGTGAGCTGGATGAACCCGAACGCTTTTCAGCCCACCAAGACCGCAAGCGGAGCTAATAATCCGGCCATATTCGGCACCTTCGGCAACATAAGCAAGAATCCCTATCGTCTACCGAAGACGTCCGATTGGGATGTGATGCTTTCCAAGAATTTCACCGTGACCGAGAGGTTGAGAGTCCAGCTTCGGGGCGAGTATTTTAATGTTCTGAATCATCCGAACTTTGCTCCTGAGAGCATCAGCACAGGAGCCGTAAACAGTACAGATCAGATCAGTGGATTCGACAAACTCAACAACAATTCTTCCTTCGGCACATTCCGGGCGGGTCAGGCCGGCGATCCACGCATCGCCCAACTGGCGGTGAAGATTCTGTTCTGATCCATCGCCAGGGAGCCTATCTTCCGGAATGGTCGTGCGACTCTGCGCCCGCAAGCGCGAGGGTTGGTTCTGGTGGATGTTGGGCGAAGTGGTCGAGCGCGCCTTGCATTTCGAGCAGAAGTTCGTCGGCCATTGCCGGCGTGAAGCCGTGGCGCACCAGGATTCGCTGGATGACGAGATCTTCGCGGTTAGGCGGCATGGAGTAGGCCGGAACCAGCCAGCCGCGCTCGCGCAATCGATCGGCGTAGTCATAGAGCGTGAAGTTTGAGGATGCTGCGTCTTTCAGTTCCCAGCACAGGCCGGGGATCCCGCCCTGGCCGTCGTAAATAATCTTGAAGGGCCCGAGCTCGGCGATCTTTTCGGCCAGATAGCGCCCCAATTCAAAACACCCGTTTTGGATTTCGCGGTAGCCCTCTTTGCCCAGGCGTAAGAAGTTGTAGTACTGGCATATGACTTCGCCGCCGGGCCGCGAGAAGTTGAGCGCGAAGGTGGGCATGTTGCCGCCCAGGTAGTTGACATTAAATATCAGCTCTTCGGGCAGGTCGTGCTTCTCCCGCCACAGGGCCCACCCAACCCCCAGGGGTGCGAGGCCAAATTTATGGCCCGAAGCATTGATGGATTTTACCCGCTGCAACCGGAAGTCCCAGAGCAGCTCCGGCTGCAGGAAGGGTGCGAGGAACGCGCCGCTTGCTCCGTCCACGTGGATGGGGATGTCAAGCCCCGTTTCCGCCTGCAACTTGTCCAGGGCCACGCTGATCTCATGGACCGGCTCGAACTGCAGCGTGAACGTGACGCCAAGGGTAACGATCGACGCCGATGGTGTTTTCATCGCACCGCTTGAGGACTTCTTCCGGAGTCAGCAGGAGGCGGTCGCCTTCCATAGGGACTTCGCGGATATCGACGTCGAAGTAGCGGCAGAACTTATGCCAGCAGACTTGGACCGGGCCCATGATGAGGTTCGGAGTCTCGGTGGATTTGCCCTTGGCGCGTTGCCGTTTGCGCCAGTTCCACTTGAGGGCCAGGCCGCCGAGCATGGCTGCCTCGCTGGAGCCGGTGGTGGAGCAGCCGATGGTGCTCGCCGCTTCCGGGGAGTTCCAAAGATCGGCAAGCATGTGGACGCACCGCTCCTCGATGGCTGCGGTCTGCGGATACTCATCCTTGTCGATCATGTTCTTGTCCGCGGACTCGTCCATGATCTGTTTCACCTCGGGCTCGATCCAGGTGGTGCAGAAGGTGGCGAGATTTTGCTGCGAGTTACCGTCGAGGACGAGCTGATTGTGAATGGTCTGGTAGACGCTTTGCGGGTCCTGCATTTCAGCCGGGAATTCGTAGGTCTCGGTCTCCTGGTTCAGAACTTTGGACTCGAGATGGCTGGTGGGAGCGGCTTTGAGCTCTTCGGTATTGTGCAGGGACATAGATTCTCCTGTCTGTCTGACTTCGGAGTGTATTTGCTGCCGTTTGAAGATGGGAAGAAAAGATGGCCAATCAGGAGTGAGCCGAACGAGTGAGCCGCGAAGCCGCGGTGGACTCGGGTCCCAGGTTGGCTACACTAAGCATCATGCTCCGCCGTGGCCCTGCCTGCGGGACGATTCTTGGCTTCGTTCTCGTTTGCAGTTCGGTCCTTGCCGGCAGCGGCACCGGCCCCGCTGGTCACGCCTCACGGTCGTGGACGAGGTCGGGCTGCCTGTCTCCGGTGCCCAGATTACCCTTTCCGAGTCAGGCCGCAATCCTGCCCACCTGGAGACCGACTACGCAGGCCGCTGTGCCTACACACTGCAGAGCGGCTTGCCTTACCAGCTCCGGGTGCAGAAGCCCGGCTTTTATCAGGCTTTGGAAAACCAGACCGATCCTCATCGTCAGACCATCGAAGTGACCCTCTCCCATGAACAGGTGGTACGTCAGGAGGTGAATGTCCTCTCCTCAACAGCCGGCATCGATATCGAACAAACCTCAGACAAAAGCACCTTCAATACGCCCAGAGATCGTCAACGTGCCCTATCCAACTTCGCGCGATATCCGCAACCTCCTTCCCTTCACCCCGGGAGTGGTGCAGGACGGAACCGGTCAGATTCATGTTGCCGGCTCCCGAAACCTACGCCACCCTCGACCTCCTGGATGGATTCGATATCCGTTCCCCGGTCAGCGGTGAACTCGCCATGCGCGTCAGCGCGGATGCAGTTCGTTCCATCGATACGGAGACCACCCGCTACCCGGTCCAATTCGGCAAAGCTACCGGGGGCGTGGTGGCTTTCTACACCGGGATGGGCGATAACAAGTTCCGCTTTAATACCACAGATTTCTTTCCCTCGTTCCGCCAGACCAACGGACTGCGTTTCGACAAATTTGTTCCCCGGGTTACTTTTTCCGGACCGATCGTGCGCAACCGCGCCTGGTTCTTCGATGGCCTGGAAATGGAATACGACAATATCTACATTCAGGAGCTTCCGTCCAATGCCGATACCAACCATCTGCTGCGCGGCAGCAACCTGGTAAAGGCGCAGGTAAACCTTACTCCCGCGAACATCCTTTCCGCCGGTCTACTTTTTAACGATTACCATTCTCCCTATGACGGCATCTCCTCGCTGGTGCCGCAACAGAGCACTACGAAGAGGGATACCATCGCATGGCTCCCATACCTGCGTGACCAGTATGGTTTCGCCAACGGAGCGCTGCTGCAGGTGGGCGTGGGAGTGGTGCGCTTCCGCGATGGTTACGAGCCACATGGAGATAGTCCCTATGAAATTACTCCCGAACTGACCCAGGGCAGCTATTTTGAAAACCTGCTCGCGCACTCCGAGCGCGAGCAGGGAACGGCAACGCTATACCTGCCTCCGCGCCATTGGAAGGGCCGCCATGATCTCGAAGCGGGCGTCGATCTTGATCACATCGGCTTCGACGAAAACGTTGCGCGCTCGCCGGTAAGCTATCTGCGCGAGGACGGAACGTTGTTGCGACGCAGCACCTTTCCCGCAACAGGCTCCCTTCACGCGCCATAATTTCGAGACCGCGCGGTTATTTTCAGGATCGCTGGCTGGCCCATCCGGGGCTGCTGATAGAGCCAGGTCTCCGCTTTGATTGGGACGAAATCATCAGGCGTCCGCTCTTTTCGCCTCGTCTCGCCGCCACCTGGTCTCCCCCTGGAGCGGAAGCGGCGACCAAGCTATCGGCGGGCATTGGTCTCTACTATGAGCACACACAGTTGGAATACCTAGAGCGCGCTTTGGCCGGGGTGCGCTATGACACCTACTATGCTGCCGATGGTGTTCACTCCGGTGAGCGGCCCGCTGGAGACCATTTTTACTGCCAACGATGCCTCTCTAACAGCAAACGCGCGCCATCAACTGGAGCGTTGGCATCCAGAGAAAGCTTCCCGGCTCGATTTACGCCGGCGCGAATTTTCTACAGAAGCGAACCTCCGATGGTTTTGTTTACGCCAATCAGGAAGGGTCCGGGTCGCTGTCAGGAACCTATCTGCTAACCAACGCCCGGCAGGACCATTATGTTTCCGAAGAGTTTGACCTGAGCCGCACCTTCGCCAATGGATACAGGCTGTTCGCGGCTTATACGCACTCCTCGGCGCGCACCAATGCGGCCCTCGACTATGTGCCCACTGTATCCGCTGCTGGGTCCCCAGCAGAGCGGCCCACTCGCCTGGGATGTGCCTGACCGTGTAATCTCCTGGGGCTGGTTGCCCTTGCTGTTGCCGAAGTTAAAAAAGAGCTGGGACTTTGTCTACACCCTTGACTGGCATACCGGTTTCCCATTCGACGCGGTGAATGCTAACCAGCAGGTAGTGGGTCCGGCTGGCTCCCTGCGCTTTCCTGACTATCTCTCCTTCAGCCCGGGGCTCGAATGGCGGTTCCACTTCCGCGGATCTTATTTCGGCCTGCGAGGCGTTTTGGAAAATGCCACCAACAGCAGCAACCCCGCCATCGTGAATAACGTCGTGGATTCACCGGACTTTCGCACCTTCAGCGAGTTTCCGGGCAGAGCGTTGACGGCGCGCATACGCCTGATCAGTTCGAAATAGTTTTGCACTCAACTTTTCGTTGACCCACTTTTAGTCACAGACACAGGTGCCTGAGCGTCTTACACAGCGCGCTTTGATGGCATGGCAACGACGCGGATTGACCCTTGACAACGATGACCCCGGATGACTATAAAGCAACGGCAGGTGCGGGGCCTCGGCCAACTGCGCCTTGAAAAGACCGGTAACAACGAATCGTCGGTCGATAATTTGCGCTCCGCAGTTATCCAGCCAGGCGGAAGATGGGTGTGTATCACCCTTGCCATGGCTGTTCATTGGAGCACCTCCGACATCGTCGCCGCAGAGCGAAAGCTGCCGCGTAGGCAAAGAAGCGGAATGTAACATTTTTTGGAGCGAGTGATATGCGACTGCAAAAGCCCAGGGCGATCGCCCTGGCCGCCATCCTGGGGCTGTTGTGCCTACCCAATCTCTCCCACGCGCAAGCTATCTACGGTTCCATCTTCGGGACAGTGACCGACAACACCGGTGCCGTCGTTCCAAACGCCACCATAACGGTGACAGATGAATCCAAGGGCACGTCTGTGGTTGCCCAAAGCAATGGATCGGGCGACTACACCGTGCAACACCTGATTCCAGACACCTATGACATCAAAGTGACCGTCAGCGGTTTCAAGACGTTTGCTCAGAACGGGATTGTGGTCGCTGCCGATACCTCTCCCAAGGTGGATGTTCAGCTCGAGATTGGCGGCGAGTCGGAAACCGTTACCGTGAATGCCGATACCGTTCCCGAGTTAAAGGCCGACCGCGCCGACGTATCCACGGTCTTTGCCGAGAAGACGGTGTCTGATTTGCCGTTGAATAACCGCAACTTTACCAGCCTTCAACTCTTGCTGCCGGGTGCGCAACAACTGGGCTGGAGCCACGCTGCAGACGAAAACCCTCAAGGCAGCCAGCAGATTCAAATCGATGGCCAGGCCTTCGGCGGTGTGGCCTATGAGTTGGACGGAACCGATAATCAGGATCCCATCCTCGGCATCATCGTGGTCAATCCGGCTCTCGATGCGATTACCGAAGCCAAGATCGCAACCCAGAATTTCGATGCCGAGTTCGGCAAGGCAGTCTCGGCAGTGGTTACTGCGCAAACCAAGTCAGGGTCAAACAATTTTCACGGCAGCGCCTTCGATTATCGCCAGAGCGCGGCACAGCTGGCTCGCGATCCGTATACCCAGTTCAGTCCCAACGCGGTAACCGGCAGGCTCATTCCTCAGGCGCTCTTTAACCAGTTCGGCGGATCGATCGGCGGCCCAGTTTTAAAGGACCGGCTTTTCTTTTTCGGTGACTACCAGGGCGTCCGTCAAAAGGTTGGCTCTTCGGCCATCATGACAGTTCCGTCTCCCCATCTGATCAGCAGCTGCCTTGGGCAATCGACGTCTGCCAGCGGTATCGCCGGCTGTGACTTCAGCGAGTACTCGAATGCGATTGCCGGTGCCGGCAATCCCCTGATCTACGATCCAACGACTGGCTTGCCCTTTCCGGGGCAGGTAATCCCAACATCGCGGCTTTCTGCGCCGGCGCTCAACCTGCTTAAATTGTTGCAGCCCTATGCACCCAACAAGTCCGGCAACTTTGGTTCGCTGTCCACTGGAAACTACGCGTCAGGGGGCACTGGACTTTTCAACAACAACCAGTGGGATGAGCGAGTCGACTTTCAGGCGACGCAGCGAATCCACGCTTTCGAGCGCTTCAGCCGGTTTACCGACGTTCTCAGCGGTGGTACGATCTTTGGTTCCGCGGGCGGGGCAGGCTTCGGAATCAACGGCTTCGGTGGTACTTCGATGGGAGCCAACGACAGCCTCGCAACAGGTGCGGATATTGCGGTGAGCTCCTCTTTGCTCACAGATTTTCGCGTCGGCTACTATCGCTATAACATCGTCACTTCGAAGTATGATCAGAATGTCCCGTTTGCCACCCAGCTCGGCATCCCGGGTCTCAATTTGGGCGATCGATTCACGGATGGTGCACCTGGTTTTAACATCGCGGATGTCGGCAGCACTGGTCTCACGAACAATCCCAGTAACCCGCAGAGCGAGGGCCCGCAATACGGCTCGGGTCTAAACATCACCCGTTGTAACTGCCCCACAACCGAGAAGGAAGATCAGATCCAGGGAGTGAATAACTGGACCAAGATTCTTGGAAACCACTCTTTTAAGGGGGGAGCCGACGTCCGTTATGCGAGAAATCTCAGGGTGCCCAGCGACACAGATCGCGCTGGTCTCTTGGACTTTGGCAACGGCCCAACCTCCAACGGCGCCGCTGGTGGGCTGGGCTTTGCTACGTTCGTCCTAGGGGATGTTACCGCCTTTGGCCGGTATGTTACGAACCCCAGTATCGCAGGCTCGCTCAACGCGAAAGAGTTTCAAAAGCGCGTGTTCTTCTATGGCCAGGACACATGGCGTATCCGGCAAAATCTCACGATAAATTATGGTCTGCGTTGGGAGCTGTACTGGCCTGAGACCGTGAACGGACCGGAGCATGGGGGTTTGGAAAATCTGAACGATGGATTCATCCGTGTAGCTGGAGTGGGAGGAATTCCCAGCGACATGGGTTGGAATATCGCCTGGAAGGCGCTGGCGCCTCGTGTGGGAATCGCCTATCAGTGGCACCCCAAGACAGTGGTCCGGGCGGGTTATGGCCGCAGCTTTGACCTTGGGGTCTTTGGTTCCATCTTTGGCCACACTGTCACCCAGAATCTTCCCGTTTTGGCTGACCAAAGTGTCAACAACAATGCCACTGGCACCCAGTCTGCAGCCTTCGCTCTGGCGGCGGGTCCTCCTGCGAACGTGTTCCCCACCGTGCCCTCGAACGGGTTGCTGCCGGCACCGAACTATAACGTCACGGTAAAGGCGCGGCCGAATCCAATACGGCTGCCTACCATCGATGCCTGGAACTTAAGTATCCAACAATCGATCACGCCGACCATGTCACTCACCATGGCGTATGTCGGCAACAAAGGTACCCACACCCTGAGCGCGCTCGACGGCAACAACACCAACCCGAATGAAGAAGCGGTGTTTCTACCCGCGGCGTTTAGCATTACCGGGCAACCGCTGCACTACGTTCCAAGTGCCGCAGTCTTGCCCACCGCGGTGAACGGAATCAATCCCGATGGCGGGACGAATACCAGCTCATTCCTGCAGCGCTACTACGCTTTCAGTCTCCCGGCCTGCCAAAGCGCAGCCTATACCCCCCAGCCCGGCGTGCCTGCCGGCGCCTGCGGATGGACCCAGAGCATCCAATACAACGGGGATAATCAGGACACTCATTTCAACGCCCTTCAAGTCACCGTGGCGAAGACAATTTCAAGGGGGCTTTCATTTACATCGAATTACGCCTGGCAGCGCGCTTTCGATTGGGCTTCCAGCTTTAGAACCTGGGACGCTCCTGCGGTAAAAGGCCGTAATGACTCTCTTCGCGAGCAGCAGATCGTTTCCTACGGGAACTGGCAGTTGCCTGTCGGCAGAAACATGACCTATTTATCCAAGTCGCCGGGTTGGGTGGACGAGATTGTCGGCGGATGGGAGATTAGCCCCATTATTAACTGGTCCAGCGGGCTGCCCTTCACCCTCAACTATTCGGGTTGCGGTAATAATCTGCCTGGGGACGCGCCATGTTATCCCAATGGCTCAGCTAAGAGTCTGCCAACGAACGTCGGCGGGTTCACCACAACCGGCCACAATAGGTCATTCTTCCAGGGTTTCAACAATCTTTACGCCAACGGACCTCAGGGTAACTTCTCTGCGCCGGGTCTTGATCAAGTCGGCACCACCGGCCGGAATACAAAATTTGGTCCCAACTTCTTCGACACGGACTTAGCGGTGCAGAAAAATTTCACCCTCCATGAGAGCCTATTCGCGCAATTCCGGTTGGATGCTTACAACGCGTTTAATTACATCAATCCCGGCAACCCAAGCGGAAATGCCTCCACGGTAAATATAGACCAAGGCCCGGTGTTTATTACCAGTGAGCCACCTGGCGGAAGACCGCGTCAGCTCCAACTCTCTGTGCGCTTCCAGTTTTAACCACAAGTCGAAATATTCAAAAAGAGGCGAGCGAAATGCTCGCCTCTTTTTCTTGAACCCTGATCTCCACGCTGGCGGTTCCCCCAGGAGCAGTTACTATTGCTAACACCATGATCTGCCGGTGTTCTCCGCTGTGCCTGTATCGACAGGAAGGTCCCCGTGCCGAAGGCGCCTGATCAAGGGACCTGGCGTCCGTTAAGGGCACCGATCTTCCGAAATCTATTGATCGCCAACGTCGTCTCCGATGTTGGTACCTTCATGCAGAGCGTCGCCGCCGCCTGGCTGATGGTGTCGCTCCATGCCGGGCCCCTTTATGTTTCCCTGATTCAAACAGCAAGCGCATTACCGTTCTTCGTTTTCGCCCTCCCGGCAGGTGCCCTGGGAGACATTGTTGATCGCCGGAAACTGATTTTGTTCTCAGAAATCTGGATGGCAGGCGTGGCCCTGGTCCTGTTCGTCGTCACCGTCACTGGGCACATCTCGCCGCTATTGCTCTTGATCCTGACGTTTGCCATTTCTTCAGGAGATGCCCTGGAGAGCCCGGCGTGGCGCGCCGCGTTACCTGAGCTGGTGTCGCGGGACGATCTCGCGCCGGCAGCCGCGCTCAATGGTATCGAATTCAATCTCGCTCGCGCCGTTGGGCCCGCGCTAGGAGGAGTCCTGATCGCGATTGCCGGCGTCAGCACTGCATTTCTCGTCAACGCGGTATCCAATTTCGGGGTCATCTTTGTGCTCGTCCGATGGAACCGCCAGGTTCGCAGACCGGCCACGCCTCCTGAGACCTTGACCGGGGCGACCGTCGCCGGAATCCGATACATCCGCTACTCCCCAGGTCTTCGCGCTGTTCTGTTGCGATCGGGCATCGTCATGTTTTTCGCAAGCGGACTGTTGGCCTTGCTCCCCTCGGTTGCGCACAGCGCAAATAAGAGCCCGATCGGCTATGGAATCCTGCTTGGATGCTTCGGTTTTGGCGGAGTCGTTGGCGCTCTTGTGATGCAGAGGGCACGTGCTCGCTGGTCGGCGGAAGGGGTGATTTCGAGTGGAATTTTGCTCTTCGGACTCATGACGGTGGCTGCAGGGATCGTGCATCTTCTGCCGGCGCTTGCTGTGAGCATGCTGATGGGGGGTGCATCGTGGATCGTATTCGTCTCGCTGTTCAATGTAATCGTGCTGACCCAAACTCCTGGCTGGGTACAGGCTCGCGTCCTGGCGGTGGCGATGCTCGTTTTTCAGGGAGCAATGGCCGCAGGCAGCGCCGCATGGGGCACTGTGGCCATCAAGACAAGCATTCATGTCGCGCTGATTTGCGCCGGGCTCGGCACCATAGCCAGTACCTTCCTGGGGTTATTTCTGAAGCTTCCCAAAGCAACCGTTGATCTCACGCCTTGGGTTCACTGGCGCGTGCCGACCATACTGGCCGGAAATCCGGCTGACTCCGAAGCCGGTCCGATTCTCGTCACCGTCGAATATCCGATACAGCTCCAGCACGAAGCGGCCTTTATCGAGGCAATCTACAAATACGGGCGCATTCGCCGTCGTGACGGCGCCTACCGCTGGGGAGTCTTTCGCGACCTCGAAAAGCCAGACCACTACATCGAAATCTTTCTCGTCAACTCGTGGGCAGAGCACCTGCGTCAGCACGAGCGCTCAACCGGCGTAGATCGCAATGTTGAGGAGCGCGTGTTCAGTTATGTCACTGGTACGGCAACCGTGCGACATCTGGTCTATCGCGAGCCAGAACCTTAGTGCATTCGCAGGGCCATTATGGCTGTTCAACTGGCTTGCGGATCCACACGCTGGTCAGCATCCAACACTGCGTCCAGCAATCCGGATCGGCGAGTACCGCGGAGGCTGCCGCGAGCGTCTCCGCGCTCACCAGCCCTGACTCGACAACACGCTCGCGCACCGTCTCAAAGAACATCTGAAAATAAACCGCGTTCCGTGAGGTTCCGCGAATGTTGGGTACCTCAGTCGCAGTCTCAGGACAGCCGAGCCCGAGAGCGTTCACCATGGCCGGTAATTTGCGGCCGATAAACCAGTCCACACCCTGGGTGCAGCCCCATTTGAGAATACCGTCCCACGCCTTCGCCCACGCCTCGGGCTCGCAGGTTCGCACCAGATGGAAATCAGGCTCGCACACGAACAGCCAACCTCCGGGCTTCACCGCCGCCGCCATCTTCGCCAGTACCGCCGGCGCGTGCTCTGCGATTTGGTGAAGCAACGCGCGGCACATTACCAGGTCGAAAGCGTCACAAGGAAGATCAGCGGCGCGCACGTCCGCCTGGCGCACTATGAGGTTCTGCGCCGGAACCAGCTTGATAAGCTTCGGATTGGCATCGATGGCCGTAACGCTACCTGAAACCCCGACCTCTTCGCAGAGCCACTCCGTCATGCTGCCGTTGCCACCGCCCAGTTCGAGACAGTTCCAACCACGGCTCAGGCCCAGAACAGAAAGAGCAGCCCTGGTCCGCGGATCGAGTACCTTTGACATGAGATCGAGGCGCTGGTATTCCGCCGTCGAAGCATTGTCGAAGATGTAAGGGTGCATACTATCCATGCCCCCAAGGATATACGGCTATCAAAACACTCGCCCCAGTCTTCGGATACCTTCACGAATCTCAGTCTCTTTCATTCGTGAGTAACCCAGCATGATCCCGGTTCGTTTCTGTTGCTTGAGAAAGTACGGAGATATTCCATAGACCCCAACCTGATACGATGCCGCGCCGGAGATGAGAGCCTCTTCCGTAACCCGACGTTTGGGCCATAACACCACATGAGCCCCGGCGCCATCCCCGGTTACTTCCACACGGTCACCCAGGAACTCGCGGACCGAGGTAAGAAGCGCTTTGCGGCGCGCCGTATTTCTATGCCGGACGCGACGCAGATAACGTTCGTAGGTTCCGCTGGAAATAAATTCTGCGAGCGCTTGCTGTTCGAGCGAAGGCGTATGCCGGTCGCACAGCCACTTCGCGGCCGCGAATGCTGTCACCAGACCTTTGGGCGCGATCAGGTAACCGATCCGGAGGGACGAGAACACGGTACGGGAAAACGTCCCGATATAGATGACGCGCCCGTCTTGATCCAGGCCTTGCAACGACTCCAGCGATTGCCCCTCGTAGTGAAATTCGCCGTCATAGTCATCTTCAACAACAATCGCGTTGCTGCGCCTCGCCCAATTCAGTAATTCCAGGCGGCGCGACAGCGGCATAACCGCGCCGGTTGGAAACTGATGCGACGGCGTCACAAAGACGATCTTCGCGGTCTGCGGCAGCTTCTCAGGGTTCAACCCATCGCGATCCACAGGTATAGGGATCAGAGAGGCGCGGGCTGCCTGGAGTACCTCCCGCGTGCCCTGGTAGCTTGGTTCTTCGATAGCCACTGGTTGGTTCGGTTCGATGAGAACGCGAACGATCAGATCCAGTGCTTGCTGTGAGCCATTGACGACGACCACCTGCGATGGATCGCAGCTTACGGCTCGTGATCGTCTCAAGTGGGCACAGATAGCCTCCCGCAACTCGACATTCCCATTCGCCGGGCCATAGTCGAGCTCGGCGACGGGTGCCTTGCGCAAACACCGCAGGAAAATACGTCGCCACGTTTCAAAGGGGAAAACTTCCAGGTCGCTGCGCCCGTAGGCAAAGTTATAGCGTAGAAAACTTTCCCTACCGTGGGGGACATTCACTCGAGGCCATGCACTCGCCGCCAGGGATCCGAAGCGAGACAACTTCAGCTCAACTCCTTTCCCGGCTAGAGCAGGCTGATCTGTTTTCACGTCCCCGGATACGTAAGTTCCTGAGCCGAACCGGCTCTCTGCAAACCCCTCGGCCAGCAATTGATCGTAGGCATAGAGAACGACGGTTCGCGAGACCGAGAGTTGATCGGCTAAGTCTCTGGTCGACGGAAGCTTCTCACCAGGGAGAAGAGTGCCCGCTAGAATCGCCCCCCGCAAGCCCAGGTAGATCTGCTTGAAGAGGGGCCCATTGTGCTTCGAAAGTGGTATGGTTAACGGCACAGGAAGTGGCGCTTTCAACATACCACAGTTTGGGCCATGCTGTTATCAAGCCGCACTGTAAGCGAATCACTCATCGGATTGCGTCCAAGGGCTGAGATACGGAACACAAGATCGGAATCGAGATAACCACAATGCGGCGATTGCAGCTTGTTCTGAGGGGTTTGTTATTGTGCGCCGGAATCTGCGTATCGCTCTCGCCTCACCTGGCGGCCCAAACAGATTCCGGAAAAACGATGAGCGACTTGCAAGTATCAGCAGGGCAGAGAGACGGCGCGCACGACTTCGACTTCTCTCTGGGAACGTGGAAAACGCATATATCGCGCCGCCTGCACCCGTTATCAGGGTCGACGACTTGGGTGGATTTTGAAGGTACCTCCATCGTCCGCGAGATATGGAACGGCCGCGCCAGCCTGGGTGAGACCGAGGCTGATGGTCCTGCAGGCCATCTCGAAGCTTTATCCATGCGGCTGTACAATCCGCAAGCTCACCAGTGGAGTCTCACTTACGCCAGCAAGGGTGGCACGACGAGCATCCCAACTTCTTTGACCGTTCCCACGATCGGCGAGTTTAAGCATGGGCGCGGCGAGTTTTTTGACACGGAACCATATAACGGGAGAAGCATTCTGGTGAGAAATGTCTGGTCGGACATCACGGCGAACTCATGCCGTTTCGAACAAGCGTTTTCCGAAGACGGCGGAAGGACCTGGGAGATAAATTGGATCGCCGTCGACACGCGGATGGAAACGGATTCAGCCGCGAGAGTCCGGCCGCAGGAACAGATCGAGGAGGGGGCTCGTCAGCACGATTTCGACTTCGAGTTTGGTACCTGGAAAACTGATCTGTCACGGCTCTTGCATCCCTTAACGGGCTCTCACACCTGGGTTAAATATGAGGGTATTACCGTCGTGCGTAGGGTCTGGAATGGACGCGCCAATCTGGTCGAGCTCGAAGCCGATGGCCCGGCAGGTCACTTTGAAGGTTTGAACCTGCGGTTGTATAACCCAGAATCTCACCAATGGAGCCTCAATTTTGCGAGCAGCCGGGACGGAACCTTTAGCCAACCCTCGATGGGTGACTTTAAGCATGGGCGCGGTGAGTTTTTCGATCAGGAAACGCTGAATGGCCGAGCCATCCTTGTTCGATTTGTCATATCGGACATGACTCCGAATTCGTGCCGCTTTGAGCAAGCTTTCTCAGATGATGGAGGCAAGACGTGGGAAGTGAACTGGATTGCGACAGACACACGAGAGAAAGATGAATCCGACAAAACGCACTCAACTCGGTAGGTTACCCAATCGAGGCTCGTATGACCCCGAAGCCATAAACGCCGTCCTGGATGCGGCATTCCTCGCCCACGTGGGATTTCAGGTGAATGGCCAGCCCCTGGTTATACCTACCTTATACGGCCGCGAAGAGGACAAGCTGTACCTGCATGGCTCCGCTGCCAGCCGGATGTTGCGGGAGCTCGAGACCGGTGTGCCCGCGTGCGTATGCGTAACCATCGTTGACGGATTAGTGCTGGCCCGATCGGCATTTCACCATTCAATGAACTACCGTTCGGTGGTGGCGTTTGGTACCGCTCGCAAGCTCGAAGACCCGGAGCAGAAAACACGCGCTCTGCGCATCATCTCCGAGCACCTCATAGCCGGCCGTTGGAATGATGTTCGCCAGCCCACCGCAAAAGAGTTGAAAGCGACCGCGGTGCTGGAGTTTGCGATGGAAGAAGCCTCTGCGAAGATCCGGACAGGTCCGCCGGTGGATGATGAGGAGGACTACAGTTTGCCGGTTTGGGCCGGCGTCCTGCCTCTGCGGCTGGAGGAGAAAGCACCTATACCGGATCCTCGGCTGGCGGAGGATGCGGTGGTGCCGCAGTACGTCGTACGAGCCCGGTAACGAGGGAACGCGGCGATGATCATAGAAATGAGAACCTATAAAACCAAGCCCGGCTACCGCGCACAATTCCTGGAAACCTTCCGCTCCAGGTCAATTCCGGCACACGCAGAAATTGGCATGAAAATTCTGGGACCACTTCTTTCCGTAGAAGACGGCGACACGTTCTTCTTTATGCGTGCATTTCCCGATCAAGCGTCGCGCGAGCCGATGAAAGCAAAGTTCTATGAAGGAGAGCTTTGGAAGAATGAGCTCGAGGGCATTCTGATGCCAATGTTGGAGAGTTATCAGGTCACTGTCGTCGAGGACGACGCTGGCCTGATCCATTGGTAGCCTTTGCTCACCCTGCCTTGCGCAAGGTGAGATTGAATCGGTAGCCGCCCAGCGACGGATGAATTCCGTCCTTGAGCGGCATCACCCCGTGATAGCGCAGCCGTGCCGGGCCGCCCCATACCACCACGTCGCCGTGAACGACGGCAACTCGTCTGGTCTTGTCGGTACGCTCCTCGCCGCCGTACAGGAAGACTGCCGGCAGTCCTAGCGAGACCGAGACGATCGGCTGGCTGAAGTCGCACTCGTCCTTGTCTTGATGCAGCGAGAGCCTGGCGCCGGGCTGGTAGCGATTGATGAGGCAAGCATCGGGCACGAACGACGAAAAGCCGGCTTCCTGCGCCGCACCCGCAGCCAGTTCGAGAAAGCAATCCGGCATCGGCGGCCAAGGTCTCTGGGTCTCGGGATCGATGGCGTCGTAGCGATAGCCCTTCCTGTCCGTGACCCAACCCAGAGCCCCACAATTGGTCATGGCCACGGACATGCGAAAGCCGCCGGGAGTGACCATGTGGCGGAAGGGCGATTGCGCGCTGACGCTGTGCAACGCTGCCAGCAGCTCGGCCTCGCGGGGCAGGGCGAAGCCGCGCAGGATCGCCGCCCCTGTCTCCAGGCTCTCGTTCGCGAGCCCGGTTTCTACAATGCCGTCAAACAGACCCACTGTCGTGATGCCCTCCTAGTTGGCATCGTGGAAGATGATGCCGGCCGTGTGCCGTTGCCCCGAGCGCAGACGGCTGACGCCATGCCGCAGGTTGACGCGATACGTGCCCCGTGTCCCTTGCACCGGGCGATGATGCACTGCGAAGGCGACGGCGTCCCCTTGCCGCAGGGGCACTACCTCTGGCCGCGATTGCATGCGTGGGCGTTGTTCCGTCAACACAAATTCTCCGCCCGTGAAATCCCGTCCTGGCTCTGACAACAGGATAGCCACCTGTATCGGGAAGACGTGCTCACCGTACAAATCCTGGTGGAGGCAATTGTAATCGCCTTCGCCGTACTGCAGAAGCAGGGGCGTCGGCCGAACCTGCCCTGCGTCATGGCATCGTTGAATGAAGTCAGCATGCCTCCCGGGATAGCGGACATCGACGCCCATGGAGACGTTCCATCGGTTGGCGACAGGAACAAGCCGGGAATAGAGCGCCTCACGCAGCCCCTGGATAACGCCGGGTAACGGGTACTTGAAATACTTATACTCGCCACGTCCGAAACCGTGCCGTCCCATAACCACAAGGCTTCGGTAAAGATGATCGTCGGGATACAACGCGGCGACTGCCCGGCACTCCACGGGAGAGAGGATGCTCGGAAGCATCGCGCTTCCTTGCTCGTCCAGTTCTTTCGAGGCGCGCTCCCAGTCAAGTGAGTTGATGCGCTTGACTGCCTGCTCTGCAGGAATGGCACTTGTTTCGGTGAACAATACACTCATATCGATCTCCTCTCCGAATCACCGCTATAGACAGGTTATGGAGAAGCTTAAACAGGAAACACTCCGCTTCTTGCTTTCAAATTCATTTGCTGGGGTGAATCGCCTGCTTCAATTCGCCTTCGGCGGTTCGGTGCGATCGAGCGTGTCGTAGAGGGGTTGCGAGGGGTTCAGCTCCGGGCTCGCTTCTGCCACCGAGATTGCGAGAACACGGATTTTGTCGTTGTTTGGCAGCGTAAGCGTTCGTGTATTTCCGGGTACCTCGATCGAGTATGCAAAGAGGTATGAGTATTGATACGGCTGGTTGAGTCCATCGGCGGTGTGGTAATGGGACGCATACCACGCCAGACCCGCGGGCTTGATGAATCCCGGCTCGAGACCCAGGTAATCCTCGGGATAGCGAGGCGACGGAACCCGCTGCTCTCGCTTTTGCTCGTCGGCCGGAGGCCACGGTGCGTGATGAGCGGAGATAGCCCAGTTGCGATCGTCCTGGTTTTTCCAAATGCGTGTATCCCACTGGCCGATGAATCCACTCCAATCTTCAATGTTCAGCTGAGCGGTTTTGGCCCCAACCCGGAATTCCGCCGTCTGGTCTCCGTCCACCGATGCAGCCAGAATGTAGACCCGGTTGTATGCGCCAGTCGGCAGATGGATTGTTTGCCCCCGCGCAACGACTGCGTCGGGCATTCCTGTCTTAGCTGGCGCCAACTGGAACTCGACGCCGTGATAAGCGATTTGGGCGGGCAGCATCTCGGCGGGCATCGCGTTGCCTTTGCCATCGAAACCACCACCTTCGACCTTGGCGTCGTCATTACTGGCAACTGCGAGGTCGTATTTGAGCGTTACCGGCTGGGAGTGAATGGCAGCCAACTTCGCAGTGGGAGGACTAAGCCGCAACGCAAATGTACGTGGTTGATATGCCGTGAACGACGTGACCAAGCGCTCCGCCGCTCATGTTCGCTGATTTAATTGGTGGTTCGTGGGTTGGCTGCTCCTGAGCGTTGACTTCGCGAACAGATGCCACCGGCCCAGCGAAGGAGACAACGCACATTGGGTGCCGGCTCTCCGTCGAGCTCAACCATGCGAAGAATCACTTCATCACTGGCTTCCGCCTTCTTCAGAGCCAGCACGCGAATTCGGGAATCGTTCAGATGAAGCAAGGAAAAGCTCTTGCCCAGCGGCCCCGCATGTTCTGTCGTTTGGAAAGCGATCAGAGGATCGCTGAGACGATAGGCCTGCCAATCCGTTTGCGCCTGGCGCCAGCCGTCCGCATGTCCGGCCAGGCCGAACACGAATTCGTGATGACCCCAGTCCTGGTTCGCCTGGTCGCTGTACCCTTGTGGACGCCCATTCTCCGGTGGCTGCATACCGGGTGAGCGGAGAAGAGTCAGCCGGATGGTGCTGTCATTCGGCTTGTCGGAGCCATTCTTGCAATCAGTCAGGATGGTCGTCCCAAAGCTGCCGCTTTTGTCGGTGAGATCGATCCAGCGATGGGACGCAACTTCGAACTGCCGCTCTTGCGCGTTAGGCCGCTGGACGGTGCCGAGGTCCCAGTTATATGTGGCATTTTCATTCGTTGCGCTAAGGGGGAAGGCTACCTTGAGGTTGGCAGCCAGGGTTCGCCAATCGATCGCGTTGCCAAATTCCACCCGGTTGCCCGCGTCGCCTGCCGAAAGACGAATCGTCTGCACAATTTTGGAGTCTTCCGCCTGGCGTGTAACTTCAAGCGAAACCCGCACCGGCCCATCCTCCTTGATGCGAATCTGGGCAGGACCGCTGGCATACGCACGAGGAGCTGCCTGCTCCTGATCGAAATCCATATTCCAGGCTGGATACTGCTTGGGGACATCGGTGGAGAAGGCCAGCCGTATGGGAGCCGAGAGCAGCTCCTTGCTCAGGCTTTTGTCATAGATGCTGGAGACGTCGCCGACCTGGTTGAGCTGTACCCGATAGCGCGCATTTTCGAGCGATGATTCTGTCACTTTGACTGTTCCGTTAGCAGCAGGGCTTTCTGCCGGCAGCACGTGATAGACGGCATATCCGACAGATGGCGCTTTGGCCACGAAGAGCACCTTGCCATCTTCGATTTGTGCCGGGACTTGCCTTTCGTCCGGCGTCATAGACCCGGACGGCTTTGGGAACGCCGCCTGGAAACACAACCTTGGCTTCAACCACATCTTCCCGGGCGATATTGAGCGGGTTATAGACCACGATCGGCGTTCCTTTGCCTTGGGTATTGAGGCCCGACGCAATCGCCTCGCTCGCGCTGGTCAGGACTCCCGCGAACTGGTTGGCCGCGATATTGTCGTCGTTCCAGGAGTACTGATAGGCGCGCGGAGTTGCAGTGCCCGCGGCAAGGTCGTGGAAGTGCCCGGCCAACTCCAGCGTCCAGGCATCGTTCAACCGTTGCTGGGGATAAGGCCGGCCGCCCATCCAATCCGCCGCTACCGAGGCTTTTTCCGCGGCATCGGCGAGCGAGTTCATTCTTGAGGATCATGCGCTTGTGATAGGCCTCGGAGGTCAGTGAGCCGGCGGAGTGATTGATCAGTTCCAGATCGCCTTTGTACTGCGGCATGCGCGAGGTCATATCGGGCTTGATGTCGTTGAACATCTGATCTGCGGTCGACTCGATCACGTGGACCGGCCCTTCGCCGACCGCACCTCCGGCCCCTGCGTTTCAGGCTGGCTGCCTCCTCTGGCCGTCCAAATCCGGCCCGGGAGGTGGCGGCAGTACAGTCTCGCTTTTATCGACGATGGCTTCCAGGAGTTTGACTGTGGACTCCGGCGCTGCGCCGCCAATGTCGCCGGTGCCGACGTAGTGGTAGTCTGCGAAAACGCCGGTGACCTGCCCATCCAGATGCGATGCGCTTGACCCAATCCTGCTCTTCTCGGCGGATGGTTCAGGGAACGCAACTGCTGCGGCGTGAGCTTTGCCTTCTGCTCGGTGGTCAATTGGGGCGGGGATGGCGGAGGTGGAGGTTCCTGGCTGAGATCGGTGTAGACGCTGCTGCCGTAGCCGCCCGGGTTCAGTGCCGCGATAATACTTTGTCCGTCAGGGCCAATCCAAAGGCCAACGTTGAACGGGATCCCTTCCGGAGTGTGTTCGGGGGAATCAGGGCCGCCAACTTTCGGCGCCGGCTGCCAGGCCGCACTGAGCTTCTGCGTGGAGAATCCCTTCAGGCCTGCGTGAGCGAGGATGCTGGGCAAGGAAGCGGGAAATCCAAAGCAATCCGGCAGCATGAACTCCGTGCTCGCCTTGCCAAAATCCTTGCGGTAGTACTCGTTGCCGTATAGGATCTGGCGGAAAATTCCTTCGGCGCTGGGGAGATTCACATCGCCCTCTTCCACCGACGAGCCGGCCGGAAACCAGCGGCCTGCGGCGACATACTGCGTCAGCCTGGCGTAATCGTCCGGGAAGTACTCCTTCATCAGGCGGTAACGGTTCGAGCCAGTCCAGTTGAAGACATAGTGCGGATACTTATCGATGTAGTCGAAGTTCACCCGCATCGTCTTGAGCAGGTATTCGCTGATGGTCTGCGGCATTTCCCAGCGCCACTGGGTATCGAGGTGAGCGTATGGCACGACAAAGAGGGTGGGATCCTTGGTGATATCCGGGGCCTTCATCGTTTGGCCCTCGAGCGAGGGCAGCAACAGGTAGGCCGCGAGAACGGGCAAAAGGCATCCGGTCATGGTTCGAAGCCGAACGGACCCTCTCACGGTTACGAGTAAATTGCGATAGCGCGCAGCTCCGATTCGCTTGCCCAATTCAGTTATGGTCTGAAACATTTGGCAGCCCCCGGGTTTTAGCCAACACGAATTTCACCAGCCCGGAAATGAGACCAACCGAGGCTGGACGATTCTACAAAGTTGTTGCGTGGGACAGTCATCTCTCTAGCCTGCTGAGTTTGACTCCCCCGGCACTAGGACCACTTGCACAAAAGTAAGGGAACTCCCGTACGTGCGGGAGTTCCCTTAGGTTCGTACGCAGCTAGAACTGATAACGCAAACCAACTTGCAGCGTCCGCGGATTGCTGGTGGTCTTGCTGGTCACTTCTCCGAACTGGGATGAAGTGGGAGTATAGTTCGGCGAAGCCAAGTTGGGATGATTAGATGAAGTTGTACGCTTCGGCACGGAACTCGAAGCCATTCTCCCGAAGACGGGGAAGTGCTTGATCAACGCGAGATTCCAGTTCCCAAGCCGGGCGCGTAGATATTGTCGCGAATGCCATGCTGCAGATTAAACGTCCCGGCAGGCGGCGCGAGTACAGAGAGGAGTTCCGTTGCCCGTTGTCGTTGCAAACCACTTAGGGCTGCTAGAAGTACCGTTAGGGCCGGCAAATTTGCTTAGGCGTCGTCACCGCTCCGTTCTGCACCCAGAACTGGCCTACCGATTCGGAGGAAATCGGAGGTTCGCAGTTGAAGCTGCCGACTTCTCCGACTCCGGCGTAGTCGTTGCTGATTCCGACAGAGCAGGGTAGGCCGGTTTGCAACTGAGTGCTGCCGCTGAACTCCCAGCCGCCCGCCACCTTGCCGGCGAGCGTGTGCTGTGCCTTAAAGAACGGCAGAACATAGAGGTAGTTCACGATGAAATGTGGCGCATATCGTACTCCGAAGGCCCCCAGAGATTGGTGGTGTTGTAGGTGTCAGGCACGATGTGTGGTAATTGGAGCCGTTGTCCATGTCCTTGGACCAGGTGTAGGCAGACGCCGAACAGCGGAGCCGTGCCGAAGTGCCAGTTCCATCGGACTTGCAGTGAGTGGTAAGAACTCGCTCACCCCGCTTTGCGCTTGCTGAATTGGGTCGAAACCTTGATAGGGCCGGAGATAGCTAATGTTAACCCTGGATTTGGTGAGAGCACCGGCCTGGGCTGGTTGATGTCGAACACATCCCAATTATGCAGCCCGCGAGCCCCCACATAGGCGATGGATGCGACGAGTGCCGCGGGAGCTCCTGCTGGACGGTCATGTTCCAGTTCCACCTCGTCGGGGGCACCAGGTTGCTGTTCATCGAGGTGAGGTGATGGGAGGTTCGACGGTCGGGGTTCAACGCGGCGCCAGGGTTGTCGACCGAGACATTGTTGACGGTGACCGTCGGCTGGAACGGAGAGTTGCCGCCCGGGAAAATGTTGTCGATGATCCCTTATTCTCACAAACCTGCCACCACCGGCGCGCACTACAGTATTCGGATACAAGCTGATAGGCGATGCCGAGACGTGGCTGAACCGGGGTGGTCGTGTGTACAAACCCTTTCGGTAGGTTGCGGAGCAAACAAGCCGGTGCATGGTTGGCCGGCGCAAGCGTTATTTGCGGGTTCGCGGCAGGGACACGATTGCCTGGAAGCGGCAGAACTCGGAAATTTGCTGATCCCCGGAATCACCATGCCGTTATAGGGATTACCCGTACCCAGGGTGACATGCCGGTGTTGGATTGATCTGCGGAGCCTCCGCGGGATTGTAGGAGGCTGGATCGAAGTAGTCCGCGTTGCCCCACAGCGAATAATCAGGAACGATGGTGGTGATCCGGAAGCCATAATCGAGATTCAGCTTGCGTTGAGCTGCCAGTCATCCTGCATGAACTCCTCAAACATCTTGCCGCGCCAGAAGTGAATGCTTTGGGGCCAATCTCGGTATAGCTGTCAGCCAGGCCGAGCGCGAGGTTGGCCAGGCCCACGCCCGAGGTGCCGCCCAAGCCGCGTTCGCGTGTCGGTAAAGACGAAGGTACCGTTCTGGTTGCTGGCGCCCCCGGGAACCGTGGAGACGTTGATCTGGTCGTTATCGTTTTCGCCGGCATAGTCGAAGAAGAAGCCGGCCTTGAAGGTGTGGTTCCCCCATACCTTGGTCAAGCTGTCGGTTGCCGCATAAATCAAACCCGAAGAGTGGGATGGATAGGCCCGCCGGCCATACTGGAAAAGTCGGGCACGCTGACCGTGGGAATTTTGTTTTCAGCAGCTTTCGCGCCGGGCAAGATGTAGGGAAAATCGATCCCGAATGTTCTGCCGATCATAGCCGGCCCCTCCAGAGCGCCGTATCGATGTAGACATCGTCGATGCTGACGCTGGCGTGGGCCTCATTGATCATGGTCTGGCTGATGCGTCCACGTCCAGCCCAGTGCGTTGATCTGGTTGGGACGCTCGAAAATGATCGGAACCAGTGGGTTGCTTGGTTGAACGGGGAGAGCTCATAGAACGAGTTATCGAGCGCCGAAACAAGATGTGGTGTTGGCCGTGATCAGAAGGTCTCCGTTGATTTGGCCTTGACGCTGATTTTCCGGTCGGGGGGCGGGCCGGCAATCCAATTCTGCGTTCCTGTTGGAACCCGGGAGTGGGCGCAGGATAGGAATTTATGATCGCCATGCCGTTGGGGCTCAATTGGGCCTGCGGAATGATGTTGCCCGGGTAAGGCACGCAGGTTGCGGCGCCCAACTGGGGCAGGTGCCCGGCACGTAGATGCTGTTTGCCGGCTGCATAGTAGGGATTCGGGACTCAACAATTCACTGAAGTTTCCCTGGCGCATCAGCGCGGTGGGCACGGTCATGTTCTGGGTGGCTGCAAAGCGGTAGCGGATCCAATCCTCGTTGACGAAGAAGAAGAACTTGTTGCGCAGGCCATCCAGGAACGGTACCTTTGGCGGGCCCAGACGGGGCCGCCAACGGAAAATCCAAAATTATTGTAGACAAAGGGAGAAGGAAACTGGGTTGACGGGGTTCAGGTTACGCGTCCAGGTATTGGCGTTCATCGCCGAATTGCGCAGGTATTCGTATGCGCTCCCGTGGAAATTCGTGGTTCCGCTCTTGGTGACAATGCGGACCTTGGCGCCGGAAGCACCGCCGTACTCTGCCGAGTAGTCGGCCGTGAGCACTTGCATTTCCTGCGCTGGCGTCGGGCTTACGCCGGCGATGATCTCGCCGTCGTCCCGGGTGCGAACCGCCGGAGCGCCATCGATCGTGTACAACGTGTCTTGGGTGCGCGCCCCGTTGATATTGAAAGGCGTCCCCGCTATTGAACGCGAAGTTGAAATCGCCCAGGGTTGCCTTGCTGACGGAGCCGGGAAGAAACTGCGTCATATAGATCGGATTGCGGCCGTTGAGCTCCTGCTTTTGAATCTGCTGTCCCGTGATCTCGCTTTGTACCGCTGCGGATTGGGTCTGTAAGAGCGCCGCGGTGGCCGTCACTTCGACCGTCTGGGTAGCCGCTCCGACGGCGAGTTTCGCATCGATCGAGATGGTGCTGTTGGACGCCAGCGTATTGTGTGTACTCTCGAACCTCTGAAAGCCGTGGCCTCGGCCGTCATCGTGTACGCCGTGGGGGGAAGGTTGGGGACCGCGTAATGGCCTGACCCATCAGTGGAAACCGTACGACTCTCGCCCGTCCCCTCATTTCTTGATGGTAACTTTCGCGTTGGGCACGACCGCCCCTGAGGAGTCGGTCACGAATCCGACGATGGAACCGACGTCATTTTGCGCCAACGCGGGCACAGAAAAGAATATCGAGATGGAAATCGTTAGCGCGGCACAAAACGACGCCCGCGCCTATAATCTCTCGCGCGGAGGACCTGCTGACGTTCCAAGTTTGCGGAGTATTGTCTGCTCTGGACGAAAAACTGTGACACGGCCGAACCCGCGCACCAGAACGTGGAAGAATTCCATTCGTCGACATGACAGGCCTCTCTCCAAAAAACTGCAGTGGGCCCATCTTCGGGATCTTCCGCAACGTGATTGGGAAGGGGTCTACCCTGTGTTTACACCGAGAGTTTGACCACGCAAACCAACCCATTTCCCTTCTCCGGGAATGTGTAGCCGCAGTGGAAAATTTTGTAGAGCGTTAAATAACTCTCATGGGAACAAACGCTTAGCAACTTTTACCGTCTGTTCTTTTGAGATCTGTTAGGCTTCCGGGGGTGGACGCTATGAACCAGAGCGACGTCTCACTACCAGATTTCGAAGCGGTCCCGAAAGATCCCGATGTCAGCGCCCATATGCCGGTCGCTTCAGCCTGGAAGTCTGTCTTCAATCTGGCTGCCGAGCCGCGCTGGCAGTTAGCTCAGCGCATCGTCGCGAGCCGGAGCTTTGCCAAATCTGCGTTACTGTCTCGCTTTCTTCTTTACGTCTGTGAACGCGAAATTACAGGAAAAACCGCCGAGATCACCGAACATCAGATCGGGGTTCATGTCTTTGGCCGGCGTCCGGGCTACCACCCCGGAGAAGACAATATTGTAAGGAATTACGCTCGTCAGCTCCGCCATCGTCTGGACCAATATTTCCTGGAGGAGGGTAGAGAGGAGGAGCTTCGCCTCAGCATCCCTCGCGGCAAGTATGTTCCCGTCTATTCCCCCCATCATTTTGAGGAGCGTCCGTTACTTGTCGTGCCCGAGCCCGAAACGGATAGCGGCGGCGTCGCGGAAACGCTGGCGCCCACAACGACCTCTGCGGTATCCGTGCAGCCCGCGAGGCGCAGGCCCTGGCTTTTTCTTTGTTTGGGAGCTTTGGTGTTGCTCGCCTGTCTGGCAATCGGCTGGACGTTCGCCCATCGCGCTTCCGCGTATTCTGCAGATCCCTTGTGGGCGCGGCTCTTCGACAAAAACCACCAGACCCTGATTGTGCCGGCGGACGATGGCATCGTCATGATTCAGAACCTGACCGGTCATCTGGTTCCGTTGTCGGAATACATCAATCGCGATTACCTGTCTCTCAAGAGCCCCTATAACATTGATGCGCAGAACATGAGAGATCTCGACGCTCAGCGTTACACCAATGTTACAGATCTGAACGCAGCGATGAGGTTCTCGCATCTTCCTGAGGCAAACACCGGTCAGCTGATCGTGCGCTATGCACGCGAGCTGCACATGGGAGACCTCAAAGACGCAAACGTCATTCTCCTGGGATCGAGTTTTTCCAACCCCTGGGTGGAGCTCTTCGAGAAAAGCCTCAATTTCCAGTTCTCCTACCAGCCTCATCCGAATGCCTCGCTGATCGTGAACAGGCACCCTCAAGCGGGGGAGCTTCCGGTCTACGAGAATGACGCAACCGGGCCCTCGCATCGCACCTATGCGGTCATCGCATTTATTCCCAATCTGAACAACACAGGATGGGTCCTGCTGGCAGAAGGACTGACCATGGCCGGAACTCAGGCGGCGGTGGACACTCTCTTCAACCGGGACGTCATGCGGCCGCTTCTGGCGCAGTTCACGAATGCGGACGATTCTCTTAACCCATTCGAGATCCTGATTGAGACCAGGAGCTTCGGGTCGGAGTCGCCACAAGCCAGCGTGGTTGCGACCCGGGCGTACAAGAAGCATCCCTGAACCCGCCACACCCCCATCGCGCTCGCCCGTTGTAAGATTCTTGCCATTCAAGGTCTACTATGCAGCGTCGTGAGTTCATCAAGTCTGTGATCGCCCTGGGAGGCGCGTTTACTGCCGGCCAAGGCAGTGGGTTTTCCATGCAAGCGCCCGTTGTCTCGCCGGCGCCTGATGGGAAGGTCAAGCGTGTCCTGGTCATGTTCAAGTGTCATTTCGATGCCGGCTTTATTGACACCCAGGCTGCGGTCGTCCGACGCTACTTCACCGAGTTCTTCCCCCAGGCGATCCGCGTGGCGGAACAAATGCGCCAGTCCGGTTCATACCGCTACGTCTGGACCACCGGTTCATGGCTGCTCTACGAGTATCTGGAGCAGGCTGCACCTGAAGATCGCCGGCGAATGGAGCGCGCCATCTCCACGGGCGACATTGCGTGGCATGCCCTTCCTTTCAGTTGGCAAACCGAACTGATGGATGGATCGATGATCTCCGGAGGCGTCGCCTTGTCCCAGACCCTGGACCGGCGATTTGGCCGAACCACCACCGGGGCCAAGATGACCGATGTACCTGGCCACACCCGGGGTCTCATTGGTCCGCTGGCGGCTCAGGGGGTGAAGTTTCTGGACATCGGCGTGAATGGCGCCAGCACGACGGCCGAGGTGCCCTCTCTGTTTGTCTGGACAGATTTGAAAGGGGCATCCCTGGTGGTCATGTACCACCACGAGTATGGTGCTGTTGTGCGTGTGCCAGGTTCCGATCTGGCGATCGCAATCGTCGTGCGAGACGACAACAGCGGCCCTCACAAGCCTGAAGAAATCGTAAAGATCTGCGCCGATCTGAGCCGCCAATTCCCCAACGCTCAGATTATCTCCACTAACCTCACTGAGATCGCGAATGCCGTCGAACCTCATCGAAGTAACTTACCGGTGGTGAAGCAGGAGATTGGGGATACCTGGATCCACGGAGTTTCGAGTGATCCTCTCAAGCTAGCCCGGTACCGTGAGGTTGCGCGGCTTCGCCAGGCATGGCTCGCGCAACAGAAATTTCACGCCGGCGATGCTACCGATCTGGCCTTGCTTCGTCACATCCTTCTTGAGGTCGAGCACACCTGGGGTACCGATACCAAAACATGGCTCGATTTTGACCACTACACGGCACACGATCTGGCTGAGATGCTGCACACAAAGAATTACGAGGTGGTGCAGTACAGCTGGAAGGAAAAGCGTCAGGATCTTTTCGATGGAATTTCTGCGCTGCCTGCGCCGCTGCGTGACCAGGCGTTGGCCGCCGTGCATCAGCTCGAAGCCAAGGAGCCGCAATTGTCGCAGCCGTCCAGTTACCCGGGGGGAAAGGAAATAGAGACGGCGCATTTCATCGTCGCACTGGATCCGGGGACTGGCGCGATTTGTCGTCTACGCAGCAAGAGATCCGGGCGTGAATGGGCATCCGCCGATCATCCTTTGGCCCTCTTTTCCTACCAGACACTTTCGCCGCAAGATTACTCGCGATTCTTCTCCAGTTATGTGATCAGCACAGCCGATTGGGCAAAGAAGGACTTCGGAAAGCCGAACATCGAGCGCTTCGGAGCGGAACACCGTGACTGGTTGCCTTCGTTGGCGGAGCTTCACATGGAGGAAGATGCGGACGCCCACCGCTTGCTCGCGCGTCTGGAGATCCTTGACCCTGAGGCGCTGCAATCAGGACGAGCCGCCTTCCCGGAAAAGCTGTATTTGGAACTGCTGCTTCCAAAAGCAGAACCCGAGATCCACCTGAATTTCTACTGGTTTCAGAAGCGCGCCATGCGTCTTCCCGAAGCTCTTTGGCTGACCTTTAATCCGATCGTCTCCAGTCAGCAGGGCTGGACGATGGATAAATCGGGCGAGCAGGTATCGCCGTTCGACGTCGTTCCCTCCGGCAGTCGCCACCTGCACGCCGTTTCCACAGGGTTCGGCTATGGGGATGAAAAGCAGTCCATTTTTGTAGAGGCGCTGGACTCGCCGCTTATCGCCCTGGGCGAAAAATCGCCGTTGAATTTTTCCACCTCTCAACCAGATCTCACCGGTGGCATTCACTGCAATCTCTTCAATAACGCATGGGGAACAAACTACATCATGTGGTTCGGCGAAAATATGCGCTTTCGCTTCGTTCTCCGCGCCTGACTTACTGTTTCCCCGGCTCCTACTCAATGATCCGGAACTGCTTGATTCGCACCCCAGTAGAGCAGTTTCGGAATTGGTGTAAACCGAAGCGACAGGCCTAGTCGTGGTTTTCTCTCAAGGAAAACCACTCCTCGCGATCTTTTTCAGACCATAGTAATTGCGGAACTGCTCTAATGGTCAATCCTGCATCTTTACATCTTTTGTGGGAGAGGGATGGATCCCGGGTTCGAGTTCAAATAACTCAGGGAGAACGGCCCATGAGAAAGCTGATCGGAGCCTGCCTGCTTGGGGCTATGGGTACCGTCGCTGCACTGGGTAGCGCCTGCGCCCAGACGAGCGAAGCCTACCAGTTGATGCAGGCGACCAATGCGGACCGCGCTCAGCAGGGCCTCGGGCCGCTTAAATGGGACCCCGCTTTGGCGCGAGCCGCGCAGAGGCATGCCGAACTGATGGTGCGGCAGGGCGACCTGTCCCACCAATATGCCGGCGAGGCGGATCTGGCGACGCGGGTTGGGCACGAGGGCGCGCACTTTCGCGTGGTTGCGGAAAACCTGGCGGTCGCACCGAATCCCCGGGCATTAGAGACGGAGTGGATGCACTCGCCACTGCATCGCAGAAATATCCTTGATGCGCGGCTGAACGAGATTGGCGTAGGGCTGGTACGGCAGGGAGGAAATCTATGGGCGGTCGAGGACTTCTCCGCCGGCGTAGCTTCCCTGGGGTCGTCGCAGATAGAGCGCACCGTTGCGCAACTGCTTAGCCAGCGTGGTCTTCGCTCCGCGGGAGATGTTGCCGCCGCCCGGCAAACCTGTGCCATGGACTATGGTGCGGCCGGAGGGGTCCGGCCCAAATTTGTCATGCGCTGGCAAGCCTCGGATCTAAACCGCTTGCCCGAAGTTCTCGAGCAGCAGATCAGTACAGGCCGCTTCCGCACCGCGGCGGTAGGCGCCTGCAACGCCGGGAATGAAGGGCCCGGCTTCACCACATACCGGCTGGCAGTAATGCTCTTCTAGAAGAAGAGGGGGGACGGGCCGAATAGGCTGCGGACGAAATTTTGGAGGGGCAAGAGTCGTTCCCTCAGCGGCTAAAGCCGTACCTGTTTGCAATCGTTTACGTACGACCTAAAGGTCGTACCCTAAAAACATTGGGTTTTTCCGCAGCCTGTTTCAGTCGTGGTGCGGCGGGGATTGAGGGCTTTAGCCCTGAGGGCGCCTTGCTTCTGCCGGATGTACCACAACAGCACGCTTTGGGAAATGATATCTCCGCCGCCCTCAAATCTTGCATCGTACAGAGCGTGTTTTAGGGCGCACCCTGCGAAGAATGGCTGAATCGAGGCGGTACCGATGTGCTAAGCGAAGCTCGCGATAACCTGAAGCGAAACGACAGTGCGCTGATGACCGCCATTCTCATCGTGGCGGTACTGTATTTCGCCCGCGAAGTCTTCGTTCCTCTTGCACTCGCTGGACTCATCGCCTTTGTCCTGGCGCCGGGAGCTCTTCGCCTGGAGCGATGGGGAATGAAAAGAACGCCCGCCGCCCTGTTAGTCATCCTTTTTTCCTTGGCGGGAGTAGCTGTTGTGGGTTGGGTGCTGTTGGGACAAATCTACAGCCTGGCCGTCGATTTCCCCCAATACCAGCAAAACGTAAGCGACAAAATCGAATCACTGCACCTGGATTCGGCGGGTAAGCTGAGCGCAACCATCGAGATGCTCAATGGTCTCAATAAGCGGATCAGGAGCGAAAACGCGGCTGCCACCCCCATCGTATCCATGATTCCGCCGCCACGGCGAACCACCGGCCATTTACATGCCAGCCCTGATCCAACGCCGAATAAAACGCCTCAAACAGTCTCCGTGCGCATAGAGCAGCCGGAGGAATCGGTGCTCGAGCTGGCAGGAAAAACGATGACGCCGCTACTGCATCCTGTGGCAACGACATTTATTGTCGTAATTTTCCTGGTCTTCATGCTGGTCGGAAGGGACGATCTTCGCGACCGGGGCCTCAAACTCGCCGGCAGCGGGCGGATGCATATGACCACGACCGCAATCAAAGATGCCACCGCCCGGGTGAGCCGCTATCTGCAAATGCAGTTGATTGTGAATCTCTCCTATGGAGCGGTCGCCGGATTGGCGCTTCGCCTGATCGGTGTACCCCATCCACTCTTGTGGGCTGTGTTGACTTGCGTGCTGCGCTTCGTGCCCTACGTTGGCATCATGATGGCTGCCGCCGGGCCAATCCTGCTGGCGGGGGCAGTTTCTCCGCACTGGGGCGAACTGATCTGGACGGTGATAACGTTTGCTGTGCTCGAGGTTGTGGTAGCAAATTGGATCGAGCCCATGCTGTATGGTGCTTCGACCGGAATCTCGGCCATTGCGGTCCTGATAGCCGCCGTATTCTGGACGTTCCTGTGGGGATTGCCGGGTCTGCTTCTTTCCACCCCGCTCACCGTGTGCCTGATCGTGATTGGCCGCCAGGTCCCACGGCTGAGCTATCTGGAAGTGTTGTTCGGGGAGCGCACCGGCCTGCCTCCCTCGGAGCATTTCTATCAACGCATGTTGGCCTCCAACCCCAGGGACGCAAGAGCGTTGATCGAAGCGACATTGAAAACCAGGTCGCGTGCAGAGGTTTATGACACTATTCTGATTCCTGCGCTGACCATGATTGAAGAAGCGCGGCACTCCGAAGAGATGACCACGACTCGTGCGGAAGAGGTCCTGCAAAGCGTTGAGGAACTGGTAGAGGAGCTGACCATTGCAGACGCGTCCTCCGCAGTCCCCGAACCCGAGCCTGCGAAGCGAGTCATGTGCATACCTGCCAGGGACTTTGCCGATGAGATAGCTTGCCAGTTAGCGCAACAGGTGCTGGTAGACACCGCGTCGGTCCGGACCATTTCCGCAGATTCTTCCACGACCAATATCCAGGATCTGGCGGCTCGCCTGCAGCCGGACGTGCTGTGTGTGGTGGGCGTTCCACCTCGTGGCGTGCGCCACGTGAAAATGCGTTGTCACCAGATCAGGGCCCGGTTTCCTGAAACCGTTGTAGTGGCCTGCGTCCTAAGTGAGGAAAATGACCTATCCAGCCTGCGGAGCCGCATACCTGCAGAGGATGCACAACACGTTGTCTGTTCCTTGCAACTGATGAGGGACTACTTGACATCACTCTTGCATCCCTCCGCTGTTGCCGTTGAATCGATGCCGGAAACAGACGATGCGATAGATACCGCCAGGGAACTCCGTGAAGACTTTCAGGAGCTACAGCAGGCTGATCCTTTCGATGGACCGGTAGAAGGCATGTTCAACCGTCTGGCGACCAGCCTTGCACGAACGTTTGACGCCCCCATCGCGCTGATCACTGCAGCAGATGGCCAGAGGCCTTTTTGGGAGGCACAATGCGGCCTGCCGGAGGACTTCCTCTCGCGTTCTATTTGCAGCACGGCTGTCTTCACCGATTCGATCCGTGTTGTCACTGACACTGCGGAAGAAGAACAGTTCGCCTGCGATCCATTCCTTAAAGACCAGGGAATACGGTTTTACGCCGGTTCCCCGCTCAAGTCTCATGACGGTAAGGTAATTGGATCGGTCTGTGTCCTGGACACGCGGCCTCGGCAAATCACCGAAACCCAGCGCGAAATTCTCATTTCAGTCGCGGACTCGGTGGTGATGGCAATTGAGCTGACTGAGCCGACGCAGGCCGACACACTCACAACCCCGGAAGAAGTCCCGTCAACCTAGGGAAGTTGCCTCAGTGCCTCTCCCAATCCACCGAGTAAACATCCTGCGTGCCTGTATTGCGCAGCAGTAACACAGCATCATCTGGCGTGAGAGCCAGGCCCCCGCCATACCGTCCGGTCGTGGCAAAGCTCTTCAGGTCGAGCACTTGCTCCATCCTATGGTCGCTAACCCGTATCCGCACCACTCCCTGGTCTTCCTTGTAGTCCATCACGTAGACGTATTCCCCATCGTGCGATACGTTCAGCCAGCCGAAGTCTCCCCTGGCTAACTCCGTCCATTTTCCGCTATCGAAATTGAACACTAGAATCCGTGTCGAGTCGCCCGAAAATGCAGCGATAGATTGTCCATCGGGCGACCACCGCGGCGAATACAGGCCTTCGGAGCCTGGTACGGTTGAAATCTGCTGGCTCGCCACATCCAGCACCCGAATGGTTGACGCAGGATCGTTCGACTCACCCCCAAACACGATCTTGCTTCCGTCCGGGGACCAGTTCGGGTCCAATAGTTGTCGCCGATCGTTCGCCATCAGCGGGTGTAGACTTCCACCCTCCGCAGCAATCTCATAGATCCTGGCCGGCTTTTCTGGACTCACCGCAAATTCGAAGAAGAGAATCTTCTTCCCGTCAGGCGACCACCGCGGCAGTACCGGGTACATCGGCGGGTAAGTCAATTGCCTCCGGCTGCTCCCATCTAGCCTGCTCCGCCACAGAGTACCCTCAGGATAAGAAACATAGGCCACCCACTGGCCGTCTTTTGAGAACGAGACATACTCCGCCGAGATACTCCCAAGAAACGCCGAGAACTGGCGGGACTTGGAGTCATACCGCATCAACTCGCCGCGATAACTTTGACCCACGACAAAAAGCTTCTTTCCATCGCGGCCGGGCAGTGGGGAGGACAACGAGAGCGGGCTCGAAGTCAACGGGATTGGCTCCGGCCGGGAATGAAAAAGGCCGCCGCCTCGCGGCAGAGCCCAGATCTGCCCCTCCGACTGGAAGACGAAATACTCGCCGTCGGCGGTCCACTTGCCGCAGCACTCATCGGCGGAGTCGTGCCAGCCGGGCGTCATGGGATGCAGTCCCGTTCCGGCCGCGGACGTTTCCCACAGCACTTGGTGTCCCCGGCTTCCGACGCTCTCCGTCACGTCGAATTGCAGCCGGCTGCTGTCCGGAGACCAGCTGACATTTTTGATATCCCCTTTCGCGTCCAGCAGCTTGCGCGCTTCCGTCCCATCCGCCTTCGCCACGTACAAGCCGCTCAAATCGCTGTAAACCAGCATCTTGCCGTCGGGGGACCAGGCCGCAGTTTCGCCCACCGTATCGCCCAGCCTGCGCGGAGATACTCCCAGAACAGGAATGGCCCACAGAGGTCCTCGCGGAGGCGAGCCCTGCCCGTCGATAACCAAAAGCTCCGACCCATCCGGGGACAAGCTGGCCGGAACCATCCCGGCTGAAGGCAAAATCGATAGTCTTTGGAGTTCTCCGCCCGAGGTAGACATCTGGGCAATCCCGGTCGAGGTAAAACTGCCCGTGCCCCCTTCGCCAAGTGCCATATAGAGCCGCGCCCCGTCGGTTCCGATCAGCGACTTAGGCTGGCCGTCATGGGTAAGTTGAACGTAATTAGAAACCGTGGGTACGGGCGCTGGCCGCATCAGGAAGTATCCCAGCACGCCCGCTCCCAACAACGCCGCCACCGCTGTGGCGGCCGCAAACGCTACGTGGCGCCGGTTGCTTTTTTCGCCGTGAGCCGGGCCCGCAGGCGCGCTGACCGTAGAGTCAGACAATGTCTCCAGTGCGAAGGCCAGGTCCGAGGCTGACTGAAACCGCTGTTCGGGAAGCTTCTCCAGGCAGTGGCGAATCACTTTCTCCAGTGCCGCCGGTACCCCGGGAACAGACTGTGAGATGGGCTCCGTTTCTTCGTGCAGGATGGCGCTCATCGTGTCTGCCGATGTGGCCCTTTTAAAGCCGCGCTGCCCGGTGATCATTTCGTACAGCACCACACCGAGCGCAAAGATGTCGGAGCGCTGGTCCGTCGCCAACCCCCGCACCTGCTCGGGAGACATGTAGCCTGGAGTTCCTGACGTCGAGCCCGGCAGCGTGAGCGTCTGCACGTCGGTCTCCGTCGCTTGCGGGTGCACCATAATGGCAACCCCGAAGTCAAGAATCTTTACCCGCCCATCTTTGCTCAGGAACAGGTTTGCCGGCTTCAGATCGCGGTGGACGATGCCTTTATCGTGGGCCGCCGCCAGCCCCCGCGCGATCTGCACCCCATAATCGACGGCCTTGCGCTGGCTCAACGGTCCCACCTGAAGGGTGTCTGCCAGCGTCTTGCCTTCCAGCAGCTCCGACACCAGGTACGGAACGCCCAGGTAGGTTCCCATCTGGTACACGGAGACAATATTGGGATGATTCAGCGCCGCTACGGCTTTCGCCTCCTGCTCGAAGCGGGACAAGCGCTCGGGCTTCGCGACCAGCTCCGGCAGCACCTTGATCGCCACGTCGCGATTCAATCGTGTGTCCCGCGCGCGATAAACCACGCCCATCGCGCCCGCTCCCAGGAGCGCGAGAATCTCATACTCTCGTAGCTTGGTTCCGGGGGGCAGGCTCATGGTCCCGCCCATTATAGGGGTTGCGCCACCACCGAATCCCTCCCAGGCTGGTCCTCAACATATCGGGCGCCGCCACGGAGAAAATAATCGAACTCCCGCTCCTCTGTGCGACCATACCCAACACATGGCCTCAACTTCGTCCACGCTGGAGACCAGTCTCCCTCGCCGGCTCCGGCTCCGCGATCTCATCCTCGCCCAGGTGCTCAGCGTCGTTGGTAGTTCCTGGGTCGGCATCGCTGCGGGTCTGGGCCGCGCCCAGGCTCTTACCTGGATCGCCGCCATGCTGCTCTTCTACTTCCCCATGGCCGTATCGGTCATCTATCTCAACCGCGAGATGCCTCTCGAAGGCGGCCTCTACGTCTGGGCACGAACTGCCTTTGGTGATCTCGGCGGCTTCATGACCGCCTGGAATCTCTGGGTGTACGGCGTCGTTATCGCCGCCGGCATCCTCTACGCCATCCCCACCGAGCTCTACTATCTCTTCGGACCGTCCGCCGCCTGGTTACCGGAAAATCACACCGCCGCATTCGCAATTGTCGCCGTGATCACGCTCGCCATTGCTGCCGCAGCCGTGCGCGGACTTGAGTTCGGCAAGTGGATTCATAACATCGGCGGCATCTCCATTCTCATCGTCTATACCGCGCTGATCCTTCTTCCCGGCTGGGCGCTCCTCCATCACTCCCACGTCCACTGGGAGCCGCTGCCCTTCCAACTTCCTCAGCGCAACATGGTCTCCCTCGCCCTGTTCGGCCAGATGCTGTTCGGCGCCCTGGTCGGCCTTGAGTACATCGCGATCCTTGCCGGCGAAAGCAAAGACGCCGCTCGCTCCATCGGCAAGTCTGTCATCTTCGCCTCTCCCCTCATCTGCGCCATGTTCATTCTTGGCACCAGTTCGGTCTTAGCTTTCTCCCGCGGTCACATCGACTACATTGCCCCGATCCCTCAGACCTTCCGTTACGCCCTGGGTAGCTCCGGCTTCGGGAATCTCATCTCCATAATTGCCATCCTGCTGCTCCAGTTCCGGCTTATCGCTGCCGCTAATCTCATCTTCACCGGAGTCACTCGCCTGCCTCTTGTTGCCGGCTGGGACCACCTCATTCCCGCCTGGTTTACTCGTCTCCATCCCCGCTTCCGAACGCCGACTAACTCCATTGCCTGCGCCTGCGCCTTCATTTTGCTCATCCTCTTCCTCGCCAACATAGGTGTTCACGCGCAGGAGGCCTTTCAAGTCCTCGCCAACGCCGGCGTAACCCACTACGAACTCGCCTATCTCGCCATGTTCGCCATTCCGCTCGCTGGAGCCACCACTCTCCGCACACGTTTGCCCCGCTGGCTCCGCTGGACTTCGATCGCTGGGTTCGCGGCTACCTTGTTCAGCTTTCTGATCTCCTCCTATCCGTTTGTCGATGTCGTCAATCCCCGCGCCTACGCTGCCAAGATCCTCGGCACTACGCTGCTCAGCAACCTTACCGGCTACATTTTCTACCGCACCCGCAGCCGCAGTGTTACCGGTGTGGCGCATGCGCTATAGAGCGGACTGCCGCCCCGAAGATGAGACATGGAAAGATAGCGACAGACTGCTGCGACCAGACGGCTCGATTGATAACTGTTAGAACTGTGCGGGTACCCCAATAAGTGGGACGAAAATGATATGCTTCGAATGCTTTTGTTTTTCGGCGCAGTGGAGCCACTAATAGACCTGAATACGACTCTTGCAGGCGATTTGAGTATTTTTGCTAATGGTGTAGACCAGGAAACAGAACCCGACGTGGCCATTCGGCCAAAACCGGGGTCCCCGGGGGCACGCGGTCTTTGCGTGCCTGGGGTGGAAAGAATGGCCGCACATAACTGATCCCACCGGACCACAGTATTAGCAAAAATGCGTTAGGGATCGCATCGTTCTTTTAGCACGCCTCCGCATCACGCTGATCGGCAGCGGGCGGGGCGGAGAGATTTTCGTGTCGATTGAGGCGTTTGGCGCTATTTCTCAGGGCGTCTCCTACTTGCGCGAGAGCCGCGTCGGCATTCGGAACGGGCTTCCCGAACCGCATTGCCTCGTAGAACATCCAGAGGCGCTCAAGTACGGCCCCCAACTCTCCAAAAAGCTCACCCTGCTGCGGGCGCCTGTTCACCTCGGCTTGGTTGCCTTCTGTAGTCATCTGATACACCGGGAGCCAATTGTAGCGTCGCGCCCGCAACCTTTGTTACAAATATTTCTTGGTTCGTCTAGAGCCGCTTATTTTTGTTCCGTCCTTCTTCACGCCGGCTTTGCTTGGATGGGCTTTTCGCGGACCGTCCAACTCGCTGGTACTCTATGCGTGATTACTGACGACTGAGCAATCCGAGATAGATCTTGCAACGCGAAGTTCGGTGCCCTTAATTTCTTGTGCAGCCTTAGCGATTTGCTCTCTGGACGCGGCCACAGGGGATGGATCGTACTATGTAACCCGCAGATAAACTGTTGACCATCACTATTTCGAAGGAGTACTTTCACCTTAGCCCTCCCCCCTGGGAAGGATAGTCATGAAATTGTTACGTGTGTGGAAGTGGTTAGCCGTAGGGTTGGCGATTGTATTCCAAGCGGCTTTTTTGATTGAGCTTCATAGTCCTCAAGCTATGGACGAGTTGTTATGGTCTCTTTTCGGTGTAAGTGCCGTCTGCTTCATGACGTTCTTATACGCTCGAAGCAGTCTATCTTCCATTCATAAATGGAAGAGATGACCGCTAATCTCTTCGATCCCCAAATGCAGCCGCAGTTACGTAACAAGGTGATCTTCACCCACCAAATGGGTGCCGCAGATCCCCGATTTCCTGTGGAGCTTGTCAGGTTCCGCGCACTTCATGCGCCTTTCTCTACGGAAAGGCGCACACTCTGCCTTGACCAGTGCTGGAAATTCGGGCTATCTCGTGCTGTACGAGATGTGGGACTGACGAATCCTGGCCACATTGCCCATTGAGACTGAAAACTACCGGGCAGCAGAAAACGTACCCTCCTGATCGGTGGGGTTCTTGGTTGTCTCGCTGTGATACTGATCCTCAACGCGAAGGACCTTATCGCCTGAGAAATTCGTCAGCACAGATCGTGAGTAAACATTTCGGCTCAGTCACGGTGTAATCGATCCCGCATGCGACTTGCTCTCGAGTGCTGTTACCGCTCGATCGCCTGCAAGTCTACCAAGTCAGAGCGGGGAAATAAGAGGTTGTTACGACTCGTCGAACCGTCCATTCCGCAGCGACTGCTGACGAGAAGCCGATTTGTCGTTACCGATCTTAGCTATGCGCGCCAGAGTCGAGGCAGCAGCTATCTTCTCTTGACATAGTGTGGCTACGGCAGTAGCGTGTTATTGGCGTAGTTTGGCTATGCTAGAGTTTTTGTTTGGCTGGAGAGGTGTTGTTTGAATCGAGATGAGATTCCGCCGGGCACGCTTTACCTGCTGATCCTGAAGACGCTGGCGCGGCATGTCGAGCTACATGGATATGAGATTGCCAATTCGATTCAGCGCACTTCGGACGATGTGCTGCAGGTCGAAGAGGGGTCGCTGTATCCGGCGCTCCAACGAATGTTGATCAAAGGCTGGGTGACGGCGGAATGGGGGACGACGGCTGGAAACCGGCGTGCGCGCTACTACAAGCTGACGGCCGCTGGGCGCAAGCAGCTGGTGCTGGAAATCTCGCAGTTTGAGCGCGTGATGGGGGCGATCGGACGCGTGATCCAGACGGCGTGAGAAGCGAGCGATGAATAAAATCCATGAGCTGTTGCGCCGTTTGCGCATGCTGTTTTACCGGAAGCAATTTCACGCAGATCTGGAAGAAGAGATGCGTCTGCATTTGGAGCTGCGAGAGCAGGAGCAGACAGAGGCGGGTGTGCTTTCGTCCGAGTCACGGCGCGCGGCGTACCGCAGATTTGGCAATCCAACTTCAATCAAGGAGCAGAGCTATATGGCATGGGGATGGGGATGGTTGGAGAGCCTGGTGCAAGATACCCGTTTCGCGCTGCGACAGTTGTGGAAGACTCCGGGATTTACGGTTACCGCGATCCTCACGCTGGCGCTGGGGATTGGGGCGAATGCGGCTATTTTTACGCTGGTGAAAGCGGTGCTGCTGACGAACCTGCCGGTGGTGGATCCGAAGACGCTGGTGCGTGTGGGTGATTGGGCTGACTGTTGCCAGAACTCCGGGCCCAACACGTGGCACGACGGAGACTACAGCATGTTTTCAACCGACACCTATGAGCAGATGAAGAAGAACACGCCGGAGTTTGAAGAGCTGGCGGCGATGCAGGCGGGGTTTGAGAATCGGCCCGTCGTTATACGGCGTGATGGAGGCCAAGAGGCTGCAAAGCCGCGGATGGGGGAATTCGTCTCTGGAAACTACTTCCGCATGTTTGGGCTACAGCCTGCAGCGGGACGCCTGCTTTCCGATACGGATGATGTTTCCGGTGCACCAGTGGTTGCGGTAATGAGCTATGCGACATGGAAAGACGTCTACAACGGCGATGATTCGGTGGTCGGCAGCACCTTCTGGATGAATACGAAGCCGGTGACGGTGGTCGGTGTGGCTCCCGAAGGTTTCTTCGGCGATCGCATGTCGAGTACCCCACCGGATTTCTACCTGCCGATTGCAACGATGCCCGATGAGGCGGGTGGAAAGAGTTTCCGTGACCCGACGCAGAATTGGCTGGATATTATTGGGCGCGTGAAGCCGGGAACGGCGCTGGTTCCGTTGCAGGAGAAATTGAGCGCGCAACTCAAGCGGGTACACGCGACGGATCCTGACTTTTCAGCCGCGGATATCGCTAAGACGCATTTAGTGCTGACTGCAGGTGGTGCAGGCACGCAGTCGATGCAGAAGGATTACGCTTCAAACCTGAAGCTGCTCATGTGGATCGCCGGGCTGGTGCTGATGATTGCGTGCGCCAACATTGCCAACCTTTTGCTGGTGCGTGGGATGCAGCGGAAGACGGAGATGAGCGTGCGGACGGCATTGGGCGCGATGCGTACGAGGATTGTTCGGCAGCTGCTGACGGAGAGCTTGCTGCTGGCGGGAATCGGCGGCATGGCGGCCCTGGCGGTTTCCTATGGCGGAGCACGGATGTTGCTGATGCTGGCGTTTCCGGGCGATCAGCATCTGCCGATCAGTTCCCGCCCTTCGATGGAGGTGCTGTGGTTCGCGGTGTGTGTGGCGATGGCGACAGGCGTGCTGTTTGGCTTGGCTCCGGCGCTGATAGGCGCCAAGGCTCCGCCAGCCGATGCCTTACGCAACGGGACACGGACGACGACGGGCGGGGCTTCACTGCTGCAACGCGGGCTGGTGGTGGTGCAGGCGGCGTTGTCGGTTGTACTGTTGGTGGGCGCGGGGCTTTTTTCGCAAAGCCTGGGCAGGCTGCAGCATACGGACATGAAGCTGGAGTCGAAGAACCGCTATATCGTCCATTTCTACGCACAGACGGCGGGTTATAAGGATGAGCAGGTGAATGCGCTTTACCCGGTCCTTGAGGAGCGGTTTCATGCAATTCCGGGCGTGGTGAAGGTGGGGGTGAGTACCTATACGCCGATGGAAGGCGGCGACGACGGCTACGAAATTCAATTGGTGGGACAGCCGAACGCGCACAGCTCGGCTACGAACATCATTGTGAATCCGGAGTACTTCGATTCGGTGGGGACACGAGTGCTGATGGGACGTGGAATCACCGTGCAGGACACGGCAACTTCGCCGCATGTTGCGGTGGTGAACGAGGACTTTGTCAGGGCGCTCTTCAAGCCGGGAGAGAACCCGATCGGACATCGCTTTACTGCTGGAGGGCATCTTGCTAAGCCTTACGAAATTGTAGGCGTAGTGGAAGGAACGTCTTACAACGACGTGCGCAGGAACGGGACGCACCCCATGTACTTTGGCCCGCTGACGCAGCCGTCAGAGGAGGGGGATGCGGGTGCCATCGTGGTTGAGACATCACATCCGATGAGCGATATGGAATCGATTGCACGGCGGACGCTGATGGAGATCAATCCGAATCTGGCGATGGAGAGGTTCGAGACCTTCGATGCGCAAATCGCAGGCAGATTTACGCACGAGCAGATGTTGTCGACGTTGATGACATTGTTCGGCGGCCTGGCGCTGCTGTTGGCGACGGTGGGGCTGTATGGGGTGACTTCGTACACGGTGGCGCGGAGGACGAGCGAGATTGGCATCCGCATGGCACTGGGCGCGGATCGCAGCGGGGTGGTGGCGATGATCCTTCGCAGCGCGTTGTTGCAGACTCTGCTCGGGCTTGCGATCGGAATTCCTGTGGCCTTCTACGGAGTCACGCTGGTGAAGTCACAGCTATATGAGCTAACGACGGTGAGCAGCGGTGCATTGGTGGTGGCTGTGGGGATGCTGCTGGCGGCGGCCTGCGTGGCGGGAGTAATTCCGGCGCGGCGGGCGGCGTCAGTGGATCCGGTGCGGGCGCTAAGGACAGATTAATGACATTGGTCGAGATATGTTCTTGGTTCCCTACTCCGTCAAAAGTCAGTTTCGGCAAAACCAGGCCGCTTCCACCCGGTGCTCCCAAGTAAGTAACGAGAAACGATTCTCGTCATCTGGAATATGACCGTGAATAACTATTCTGGATTTTAATGCATTTCGAACCAGGGCCATAGAAGACTATGTCCTCCCAAGCGCGAGGACATAGTCTTCTATGGCTTACATCCAAGGTGAAGGCCGCGGTCAGGGCTCACTGTTTCCGGTCGTTCTTGACGATCTTATTCCTGCCGATCATATGTGCCGCGTCATCGATGCGTTTGTCGCAAAGCTTGCGCTACTTATCCTGGTAAGCTGCTGTCGGGGTTTTCCACCAACGCGGTGCCGCCGAAGCCGAGAAAAGCCACCTTCCTTGGCCGTGACTGGTTGTCTCTGCTCCTTATTTTCTAAGAAAGCCGCTCAGGTGCTGATTCCGGCCTCCTCTTTCGTGTCCCTGTCTCTTTACCTGGCGGTGGGTATAGAATTGCCCACCCCGGGAACAGAAACTTAAACTTCAATGAAAGACGAGGGTTGTGCATGTTGGGAGAACAAATCGGTGAAACCACAGGCAGAAGATTAGTCAGGCGGGTCTTGTCCGTCGAACCCGCTACGGCGGAAGTCACCTTTGAAGACAGCGGCCACATGCTTGGTGTGCCTACCACTGGCATCGGAACGTACACTTCGGTCGTCCGTGCAGACGGCTCCATCTTTGGCCAGGGTCAGGGGATCAGCACAACTTCAGATGGCGAGGGTGTCACCTGGACGGGAACTGGCTTGGGCCATTTTGGCCCCGGTGGCGCTGTGAGTTACCGCGGCATGTTGTTTTTCCGGACCACGTCCCAAAAGCTCGCCCGTCTCAATAACGCCTGCGGGGCCTTCGAATACGAGGTAGATGCCGGTGGCGCTACAGTCTCAAAAATCTGGGAATGGAAGTAGAGACGGCGTTGTCCAGGGCTGACATGCCATGTCCCACCTGATTGTTGTACACAATCCGAACGAAACATCCATGTGGCTCCCGTGCCGACAAAACACGGGGGCCCTATTAGTCCAAAGCTCTCAGAACCGGAAACGCAGTTTCGCCTGGATATTTCGTGGTGAAGCGTCGCCCCCGAGGCTACTTCCCAAAATGCCTGTTGGGGGACTATCCATGGTGGAAATCTGACCGAATGCCGGGTCTGCGCTGTTATTGTTGGGCAAGCTAAAATTTGGATGGTTGAAAAGATTGAAGAACTGCAAGCCGATTCCCACTTCGCCCTTTTCCCAACCGGGTATTTTGATATTTTTCACCACGGCAAGATCCGTATCGAAGTAATCCGGTCCGCGGAAGTGGTTCCGACCCTGAGCAATGGCGACCGTGTTACCGCCACAAGGGTCCGATGGCCCGGGCAACGTACCTGTATTAAAGTCTGTTTCGCAGCCTGCCTGAATGAAGAGCGCGCCCGGATTGGGATCCCCATTGGGGAGGACTTGTGCGGGTTGGCAGGGATGCGCAGCCAGCGGAATGGCTGCACCCTCTCCACACGCTGACCCTTGAGGCAGAGGACCCGCCGGCACAGCATAGATGGGCCCGAAGAAATTCTGCGCCTGCAGGTAGTAGCCTTGAGCATTGTCGAACACGGTGTAGGGAAATCCAGTGCGGGCAAAAATGGTCCCTGAAAGTTGCCATCCTTTCACCAGTGCATCGGCGCCGTGGTTGCGCAATGCGGCCTTCAACGGAACTTCCCACACGTAGTTGGCGTTGAAGGAGTGCCGCACATCGTACTCCGCGGGTCCATAGCTCCCGCGAAAGTTATTCGGATCCTGAGGGACCACCGAACTGCCGGTGGTGAATGGAAACACACCACCATTCGACGATTCATCGAACCCATGACCATAGGTGTAGTTAGCCTCGAATATACCCTCACTCCAACCGCTGAACCGGTGCTCAAAAGACAGAACCAGGCCGTTGTAATTCGATAACCCAGCCGTCGTCAGTTCGGTCACCTCGCTGAACCGCGGATCCGAACAGGGCGGAACAGGCGGGCTCGCGCATTCCCCCGATGGTAAGCTGCCCAGGCCAAAGGCATTTGCCGATTGGTTCTGTATCAATTCATGAATGCCATGATTACCGAAGTAGCCGATGCTCATCGACGTATTGGCGCCGAAGGCCTGTTGCAGTTCTAAGCTCCATTTCTGATATTGCGGCGATTTGAGCAAGCGTTCGGGGTTGACCACACCCGGGGGCGAGAAACCTTCAACCTGGGACTGGATCTCGGCCAGGGTTTCTCCCGCCGCAAAGCCGCCTAGAAACGCCGCGTTCGAATTCGCGGCATCTTTAAAAAGACTTGTCGTCTCGTCCGGAGCGATGTTGTTGTTCATCAGGGAGAACTGGTTCAGTAAGGGTGGGTTGGCCTCTAGCATGTCCGCGACGAAGCCAGGCAACACGCTATAAAACACGCCTAATCCCCCGCGCAGTACGGTGTTGTGCAATAGACCGAACGGTTGCCAGGCAAAACTAAGGCGCGGCGCCCAAACCAGGCTCTCCAGGGCCTCGTACGCCTGTTTCAAATTGCCGGCAATGGCCTGATTGTAGGGCTGGCCGGGGTCATGGCTGACCGAGGCAAAAGGTCCCATCAGCCGGGCAAAGCAACGGTTCTTACAAACCGGATTGGACTGGTGTTCGTCCCTCAACGCCAGCGTGAAAGTCAAGTTTGGCCGCGCGTGCCACTCATCCTGGGCATAGAAACCGAGCACGTAAAGAGAGGTGTTCTGCAAGAGCTGTGAGGCGAAGTTCTGATATAGCCCCGAGGTATCGTTGAACGGCGTGGCCGGATCGAAACCACCCTGATAGAACGCATCCAGGGTGAACGGTACCACGGTCCCTTGATCGGCTGCGTGGAGATAACTCAAAGTATGACGAAGCAAACTCGCCCCGAATCCCAACTTGTGATTTCCCCAGGTCTTAACCAGGTCGTCCGAGAGTTGGTACTGCGTGATCACGTTGCCCCGGCGCGCAAATTCGTTGGTGCCTGCGTTGGTGAATGCGTCGGCGTCGTCAGACCAGTCGAGCGCCGTCGGTAGTGCCGCAAAGGCCTCTGAAAAATTCTCCAATTCGAGGAAGATCTTAAACCGCCAACCGGCCAGCACGAGCTGGTTCACTGCTGAGTGCCCGAAGCTATGGGTCTCCACCAGCTGGCCTTGCCACCAGGGCTGGTTGTTACTCCCGCTAAATGCCGGGCTGATCGGATCGATAAACGTGCTTTGATGGCCATGGCTATAGGCCACGGAAGCAAAGACACTATCCTCCAGGCCGATGCTCCAATCTACTCGGCCGGACACCAGCGATTCATAGGTTGGACCGCTCAGCGTTGTTTCATAGTGCACGGCACAAGGCACCGTCGTGCCCAACCCGTTAGGTCCCACAAATTGCTGGGTGCAGCCTAATGGGTCATAAAAGCTACCCGGGGTAGCTTTGCCCGCACCGGGTGCGTTGTTATAGAGAGCGAAGAGTTTCCGGTAAAACGCATCGGAAGCAGAGGTGGAACCGAACGTTGCGTCAATGTTCGCGATGGTCGCCGCCTCAAATTGAGCGCTCGGCAAAACCACTTGTTGGTTGGTAGGGATCAGTAAATCAAGGCCCTCGGTGTCGAGGAAGAAGAACAGCTTGTCCTTCTTGATTGGGCCGCCGATCGAAGCCGCCCACTGATTGGCGTTGTCGAAAGGGCGTTTCGTCCCGGTGGCATTATTGAACCAGTCGTTGGCGTTCAACACGCTACCGTTCCAGAAATATAAAGCGTTCCCATGGAACTGGTCGCCGCCCGACTTGGTAACGTAATTTACCTCGGCGCCGGCCAGCGTGCCGAAGCGGCCGGAGTAGCCGTTGCTCACGATCGTCGCTTCCTGAACCGCGTTGATTCCAAGCAGCAGATTGGTAGCGCCGCTCATGTTCAGAGATGAGTGCAGATCGGTGTAGCTCATTCCGTTCAACGTAAACATAGTGGAAGTGCCCGGCATGCCCAGAATCGAAAAGTTGCCACCCCCATTTTCCGTGTTCATGATAGCTCCGGGTGCAGTCTGCGCTACGTAAGTGAGATCGCCGCCCGGGTTGGGTACCTGGGCTATCTGTAGCCGGCTCATGGTGGAGGATGCGTCTCCATTCTCCGCGTGGAGGAGCGGAGCCTGGTCGGTCACATGCGCAACGGTGCGGGATCCTGCAACCACTAACCTGATGTTCAACGTGACCGGAGGTCCCAGGCTGATGTCCAGAGTCTGACTCGTCGTCCGGAAACCTGGATGGGACACCGCGAGCGTGTAGTTGCCCGGCGCAACGAAGGGAAAAGAGTATTCACCGACAGAGTTCGTGCTCCTGGTTTGCGTAATTCCCTTGGTGTTGTCTTTCAACTCCACATTGGCGTATGGCACGAGTGCGTCGCTCGGGTCGGTCACCACTCCGGTAAGTCCGCCCGAGGTCGCATTTTGCGCATACGAATTCGACCCGGAGAAGGCTATGACGAGAATGAGAGAGACTGCGAACAGGGCCTGCAAACCAAGGAGACGATCAGCAACCACGGTGAAGCGCAGCCGGCGATTATGGGAACCGGAAACAGCCATACACGACCCGTCGGCGACCCAACTCAAGTGGAGTAAGTGAGCGGATCATAAGTGATAACCGGGGGCGCGTCAAACCTGAATCGGCGGTCTATTGACTCACGGCAACCTCGACCAGTGCCTCGTTAAAGGTCCGCGTTGGTTGCGGGTTCGCGATTACATAAGCTCCCCTGTGGCTGATAAAAAGGCGGTGAAACACGACTGTGGGCAACAAGCCGTCGGTATCCATCTTGTCCCGTGTCAGGCCTGTGCACTCCGAGAGCTCAATCCCCTCCAGGGTGCTATTCCCCAGCTCCAGATTTGCCCTTTCCAGCCCGCAAGCAATCCTGCCATCATAACTGTGCATCTCGACCTTGTGCGGAGCCTCCATAGGCACGCCGGCACGTCCTTTAGCAGGGAAGAGTATTGCCGTGTTGGTGCCCGTATCGAGCAGGAATTTCAGCGCTTTCTGGTGCAACGACGGCACGCGTACGTCAACAATCATCCTGTCCTGAGTCGAATCCGAACCAAAGCTTCCGGAATGGGAGAGATGCAGATGCTCGCCCATCAGCCCGTTTCCCAGAACGGATGCAGGCTGAGATCCACCTCACATTTCTATCCCCGGCTATGTGCTTTTAAAGCAAGGGCATAGCGCTGTATCCCAGGCGCGGTCCCGGGGTGGGAACCGCCTGGTTTGGGGAGTTATATGATGGATGGGCGCGGCGCTAAGAAGCTATTTCGCCCCACTTTGCATCTCGCCGGCGCCCGGGGGTTGGGGAGTGACGCTTTCGCCCACGAAGGACACGGTCCGCTTCGGACCCTTCGAGCTGGACCAAAGCGCCTGGCAGCTTCATAAGAACGGAATCCGGATCCGAATCCCTCAGCAAACCCCTTCAACTGCTGGCTGTGTTGGTCGAACGACCGGGCGTGGTGCTTACCCGGGAAGAGCTGCAGCAGCGGCTGCTGTGGCCGTCGGAAGTCTTCGTCGACTTTGACCATGGTCTGAACAAGAACATCCAGAAACTGCGCGAGGCATTGGGTGATTCGGCGGACTCCCCGAGATACATCGAGACCATTCCACGGGTTGGCTACCGGTTCATCGGAAACCCTGGCCGATACGCCGCAGTCGCTCGCACCGCCGCCGGCCATCCCGCCCCTGCCCACAATCCAGAGACGCTGGTGGAGACGCAGGCTGCCCTGGGCGGTGCTGGCCGGGTGCGCGGCAGGCTTGATGCTTGCCGTTTGGCTGGTGCAAAAGGGGGCCCACGCTTCGCCCATCCACTCCCTCGCCGTGCTTCCCCTGGAGAATCTGTCCGGCGACCCGAATAAGGAATACTTTGCCGAGGGCATCACCGACGAACTGATCACCGAGTTGGCCCGCATCCCGAATCTGCGTGTTGTCTCCCGTACGTCGGTGATGCAGGATCAGGGCGCACGGAAGCCGCTGAAGCAGATTGCCCGCGAGCTGGATGTAGACGCGGTCGTGGAAGGATCCGTCGTTCTCCTGGGCGACCGGGTGCGTATCACCGCCCAGCTGATCGACGCCAGGGAAGATAAGCACCTTTGGGCGCAAAGCTTCGAGGACCGCGTGACCGACATCCTGTCGTTACAGGACAGTGTTGCCCGGGAGATCGCTTTGCAGACAAAGGTCGCGCTTTTGCCGCCGCAAACCAGCAAAGCCAAGCAACTCGACCCGCGCGCGCAGGATGCTTATCTCCGAGGGCTCTATTTCCTCAACCGTCGAGAGGCATTGAAGAGCGGAAATTACTTTCAACAAGCCATCTTGATTGAACCCTCGTATGCGGCTGCCTATGCTGGCCTCGCGGGTGCTCTGGAGGCACAAGGCGTGCGCGGCGTGTTGAAAGCTGAGGAGGCGTGGCCAAGGGCTCTGGCAGCCGCCACACGCGCCGTCGAGCTTGACCCTTCGAGCGGAGAGGCTTACACCGCCTTGGGAAGCCTGGAAATGATATCTGAATATGATTGGCCCGGGGCGCAACGCGATCTTTTGCGCGGAATCGCTCTCAGTCCGAGCTTCTCCCTCGCGGAGATGCACGATGCCTCTTATCTTGATGCGACCAACCGCCCAGAAGAGGCAGTCACACACATGCGGCGGGCACTGCAGCTTGATCCGCTTTCATTTTTAATGACTCGGCACTTGGGTTCGGTGCTCTTCTATGCGCGGCAATATGATGAGGCGCTGTTTTATCTGGGGCGTGCAAGCGAGATGGTTCCAGAAAGCGAAGACCAGGACCTGGTCCAGAATTGGGTCGCCCGAATCAATGAGGCGAAAGGCCAGCAAGCGGAAGTAGTACGCGTGGATACACGGGACACGTCGGATACCGACCTTAATGCACTGCGGGCGGTCTATCAACGGAGCGGGTGGAAGGCTTATCAGGCTGCACGGATCCACCTTTATAGCCAGTACGCCGCCGTCGCCTGCTTTCCCTTCGAAGTAAGCCTGAGCAACCTGCGGCTGGGGAATCACGATCAAGCATTTGTCTGGCTCAACCGCGCGGTAGACCGGCATTGCTTTTGGACCCTGTGGCTGCAAGTTGACCCGATGTTTGATGGCCTCCGAGCCGACCCGCAATACAAGAGTGTTCTCGCACGCATGAACCTGCACCAATGATCGGCGGAAGGTTCAACCGCGAGTAGATAAATGGAAATCTGCGAAATAAACGATGCTTCAGCCCAGCCAATACTGTTCCATACTGAGAACCTATGATTACCCTTCAGACCGCGTCTCCCAACCTGATGCTACGGCAGTTCGTACGCTTCTATGCCCAACGTGAGGTCCAACTTTTCGGGTCGGGCGAGACGTCGGTGATCGAGGCGTTGCCAGCCCGTCTGGAGCAAACACTCGAGTTTCAATTCGGCCGGCCATTCGTTGTTCACCATCTGGATGGCCGGCAGATAGAGACTCCGGCACAGGCGATCGTTGGCGCGCAGGTAAAAGGATGTTCGCGGATCGAGCTGGAACCCGGAGTACTCTCATTCGCGATTTTTTTTTAAACCGACAGGATTCTCTCGCCTGTTCGGTATACCCGTTTCCACGCTTTCCAATTTCGACTACGACGCCAACTCCATTTCAAGCCAGTTTGGAAAGCTCCACAATCGCTTGGCTGAATGTGCCACGTTTGTTCAACGAGTTGCTGTGCTCGAAAATGAGTTGTCATCTTTTGTTATGCGTGCTCCCAGGGAACAGATAATGTTCGAAATTGCCGAGCATATTTTCTTGTTAGAGGGCGCAGTCCACATTTCCAGGCTGGCCGGCGACGTGGGGCTGGGATTACGGCAATTTGAACGTAGATTCCGCGAATCTATGGGCATGAGCCCAAAAATGTTCGCGCGCGTTGCCCGTTTTCAGAGTGCGCTCGATGCGAAGATCGCCGCGCCGCAACGCAGCTGGCTCGAGATCGCCCACCACCTCCGATATCACGACCAGATGCACATGATCCATGACTTCCAACAGCTTGGCGGAGATACACCCAGGAAACTCCTGGCCCAGATCGGCGATGCAAGGCCAGTTGCAAACCTGCACGATTTCCACACAGATAGTTCCAAGATGTCGGTTTTTTACTAGAAACCAGGAGCAGTTTGCGACGATGCTGGCTACTACCGGTATATCGCATGAAACAGCTCAAAGACGCCTTGGTTTATAGAGGCTACGCTGCTCCGCCACGGTCCACTGCCAAGCTCGTGGCTGCTCTTGGCCGCTTTCCCAATAACTCGGTAACGGCTCTGCTTAGGACAGCGGGCCCGTTTGTCGTCCCACGGGACGCATACAAATTCAGCAACGCCGGCCTTGCCTTCACCGAAGAAGATGCCGCTATCGTGCGAGCGAAATTCCAGGGCTTGGTGGATAGCGTGGCCCTGATCGGAATCCAAATCATCCGTGCTTCATTGGCGGCGTTCTCGGTTAGTTTGCCCCTGGTCGGAGCAACCGGCTTACCTGCTGCCGCTATCGATCTGGTCATCAATAAGGTGACCGGCGATTTGAGAAATAGACTGGTGGATTCCGTCATCGCCGGCATACCTGGACACTACGGTCGTTGCGGGGGTATGGCTTTTTCTGCTTATGACTTTTTTCTCGTCGGCTGGCCCGTCGACAACATGACCGTTCCACCTGGTTCCGGAGATCTGCGAGATTACATATGGAGTCGCCTGCTTGACAGCCTGGAACTCAACGCAGCCGCTTTTCTCGAATGGACAATGACTCTATTTATCCTGCCGGTATTTCCAAGGCGGCGTCCGTAGCCCTGGGAGCCGCCGCAGGTACGACGATCGTAGGCCCGCTCGGAGGGGCTATCGGTGGATTAATTGCCGGCAAGGACGACATTCTGGGCGCGGGAGGACCCGGCGCGCTCCTGGACAAGACACGAGATAACTGCAGGCAACTCGGTCGCCGTCTCGCCGGCGCTGCTGCGTGGCCCATCGGCATCATCCACGGTGGCAATCCTAACCCGACAGACCAGCATCAGGTCCTGGCGACTAACTATATCGATCACGGAGATAACACTGCCGAGCTCGATATCTGGGATAACAACTACATTACCAGCTGTATTAACCTCCGTCTCGACATGCGTGGTGGCGAGTTAACGGTATCAAGTAAACGGGACGACCTTAACGACATCAAAGGCATCATCTGCGAAAACTACACTCCGCTGCAGCCCCCGGCATTGCTGCATACATCCCTCGTCCCCGGGGTGTCTAACTGGGCCCCTGGCTCGTGTTTGTGAACCCTGCCAGAGGAGGTTCACGGACACACATCATTGTCATGACTGATGGAGGAGAAGACGATGGCGGCACCTTATAGTGCGACGAGTACCGACCCCAAGGTATCAGCATTGGTCGGCAATAACGACGGCGGATATGCAACCCAGGGCATAAGCAAGACTGGCGTCGGGGTCATCGGCACCTCAGAAGGTGGCATCGGAGTATGGGGCGGCAGCCAGACGTCCAGCGGTGTGGGTGGTATGACCGGCAGCGGATACGGTACCCATGGAGTGAGCAAGACCGGGCATGGTGCTCATGGCGATTCTGAATCGGATTACGGAGTTGTGGGCACAACCACGAGTCCTGACCCTAACAAGGCCGCCGTCTGGGGTGAGAATCGCAATGGAGCGGGCATCGGTGTTCGAGGTGATTCGAATTCTGGAATTGGCGTATTGGGTAACAGCCAATCCTTCCGAGGCGTCTACGGTCACAGCGCGACCAACGCCGGCGTTGTGGGAGAAAGCGATGGCTTCGACGGAGTCTTTGGCATCAGCCACAAAGCCACGGCAGCGGGCGTGTCCGGGCACAACCCAGGTGGTCTCGCGGGATACTTTGATGGAAACGTCACGGTAACCGGCGACGTGTTTGTGAACGGAGCCGACTGTGCCGAGCAATTTGACCTTGCCGGCATCGGCGTTGGTGAACCAGGCACCGTGATGGTAATGAATTCCGCCGGCGCTCTGATTGCAAGCACCGAGCCATATGATCATAAAGTGGTCGGCGTGGTGTCGGGCGCGGGTGAGTATAAGGCCGCCATCATCCTGGATCGGAAGGAGGGAGGAAAGCGAGCTGCAATTGCCCTTTTAGGGAAAGTCTATTGCAAAGTAGACGCGGATGCTGCTCCAATCCAGACCGGTGATTTGATGACAACCTCTGGCACAACAGGTCACGCAATGAAGGCAATGGATCCAGCCAAGGCTTTTGGTGCGGTGATCGGCAAAGCTCTCTCTCCCATGCAAAGCGGGAAAGGGCTGCTGCCGCTGCTGATCGCCCTTCAATAATGGGCGTCTGACAGGCGCCCCCCTGGTTCCGCCTCAATCGCCTGCAGTGATCCCCGCCTTGACCGGTGCAGTTTCCTGCATCAGCGACATGGCGATGCCTCCGATCAGGACTGCGCCGGTCATATACCAGGCCGGAGCGAGCGTGCTCCCGGTCAAATCGGTGAGGCCCTTAATCGCGAACTGCGTCGAACCCCCGAACACCGAACAGGCCACGGCATAGATAATCGCGAGCGCGCCGGATCGAACTGCCTTAGGCAATGATTCCGTGACCGTTATCAGCGCTGGAGCCGCGAGAAAAGCCTGCAGAACCGCGAGTAACGCGATCGCGCCATACACCACCGGCACGCTGCGCGCCCTGGTCATCGCCATGTAAGACGGGACCAGCAGCATGACCAGGATCACGACGGCTCCCAGCATAACTGGCCTCCTTCCGATCCGGTCCGACAGCAGGCCACTCACCGGGTCGGCGACCACGGCGCAGATCCCGATCACCACGGTGGCGCCGAACGCCAGGGCAGGCGTCATGTGCAGGCTATCCTGGGCGTAAGTCGTGATGTAGTCGAGCCCATACAGATAGATCGTGACCGCTATCATCAACAGCAGGGCGAGCACTACCGCCCGCAGGGGGATGCGTCGCTGCTCTGCCGTCGAAGCCTGCCGGTCAGTCTCGTGAATGGTCTCCGGCAGATTGTGCCGCATATAAAGCCCGATGGGGACCACCGCCGTTCCGATCAGGAACGCAGCCCGCCAGCCCCACGCATCGAGCGCGGCGGGCGAAAGCCACGTCGTGAGCATAAAGCCCGCCAGTCCTGCCGCCAGCACCGCCATGTCCTGGGTCATGTACTGGATGGAAACGTAGAGCCCGCGCCTAAGCGGCGGCGCGGCTTCGACCAGAAATGCGGTGGACGGGCCCACTTCACCGCCCAGTGCGAATCCCTGGATCAGACGAAAAATCACTAGCAGGATCGGGGCCGCAATACCGATCTGCGCGTACGACGGCGTGAGTGCCAGCCCCAGGATGGCCGCACCCATCAGCCCGAACGAGAGCACCATCGCCGGCCGGCGGCCCACCCGGTCGCCGTAGATACCGATGACCACCCCACCCAGAGGCCTGGTCAGAAAGCCGATCCCAAAACTCGCCAGGGAATAGAGCAGTCCGTGAGAGGTTTGGGATTCCGGGAAGAAGCAGTGGCCGATCTGGATTGCGAAGAACGAGAAAGTAAGAAAGTCGTAAAATTCCAGCGCATTGCCGACGCCCACAGCGGCCACTTTTCCCAGCGGCAGATACTGCGGTGCAAGCGGCCGTGCCGCTTCATCCATCACAATGGCGTCCATTGTCGAGAGTATATGCGGCTGCTTGCGCATTCTCAGCCGAGATTCCCGCGCTGATTACTTTCAGCCGTCCCTTCGGGACTGGCTATTGGACAGCTCTGCGCGCTGATCGCCGAGCAAACAGGCACCGAAAAACGTCAGGTAATGAGCTACATTTGTCGTAAGCCATCCCTATGCGGAACCTACTGCGGAATCTCCACTTCGGCGTGCGCGGGTTACTCAGGAACCCCGGCCTCACATTCACCGTATTACTGACGTTGGCGCTGGGCATAGGCGCCACCACGGCAATCTTCACCATAGATTATGCGTCGCTCATCGCAGATACCCCTTTTCCCAATCCGGACCAGCTGGTCGTGGTCTGGTCCAAAGTGAATGGCCATCCCAACGGCGTTTCGGCCGGCGATTACCTCGACTGGAGCCGGCAGAACACAACCTTTAAGGACCTGAAAGCCGTCGCCGAGGGCCAGTTCAACATTTCCAGTAAAGACCAACCCATCAGCGTCGAGGGCGCCCGCTATACGCCCGGCTACTACTCCATGTTAGGCAGCCCGTTCGCCATGGGGCGTGATTTCCTGCCGGAAGAAGGGCAGGCAGGCAAGGATCAGGTCGTCATATTGACCCACAAGCTTTGGCAGAGGTTGGGCGCCGATCCCCACATCATTGGTAAGGCGATGAGTATCGATGGCTCCCCACGCACCGTGATCGGCATAACGGCTCCGGGGCAGGCCGATCGCGCGCCGGCCCAGGTGTGTGTGCCGCTGGTCTTCAAGCCGGAGCAGATCAACCACGACTTTCATTGGCTGCTGGTGATGGGACGGTTGAAACCGGGAGTCACCATCAAGCAGGCGCAAGCCGATATGGATAATGTCACCGCGCATATCGCGCAGGCTTACCCCAAGAGCAATCACGGCTGGGGCGCCAAGGTGGACCCGGAAAAACTGGAATGGGTGCCTAAAGAGACGCAGCTTATCTTATGGCTGCTGCTCGGTGCGGTGGGCTTCGTTCTCTTGATCGCTTGCGTCAACGTGGCCAATTTATTGCTGGGCAGGAGTATGAGCCGGCAGAAGGAAATGGCCATCCGCAGTTCCCTGGGCGCGACCCCGGCCATGATCTTCGAGCAGCTTTTGACCGAAAATCTCCTGCTGGCCTTTCTCGGGGGGGCCCTTGGCGTCGCTCTCGGCTATGCCTTGCTGCAAGGCGTGCTCGCGTTGATGCCGCGCGGTACTCTGCCCACTGAGGCGGATTTGCGCATCAACCTGCCTATCCTCGGCTTCGCGATCGCCGTTACCACGCTCACCGGTCTTCTTTTCGGCTGTGTACCAGCCTGGTATGCCTCGCGGATCGATCCTGCCGAGCCGCTCAAGGAGGGTGGCCGCTCCGGCACCGGGAGCGGCCGCCACCGCCTGCGCAGGGCGCTGGTGGTGAGCGAGTTTGCCTTGGCGCTTACCTTGCTCGCCGGGGCGGGATTAGCCATTCACAGCTTCCGCAATTTGCTGGATGTCGATCTGGGCATTCGCACCGACCACATTCTCACCTTCTATCTTCAGGTTCCTGACTCCCGCTCCAAAGAGCCCGACCAGATCATCTCCTACTACCGCCGCATGATGGGGGCCATTCAGGCTCTACCTGGCGTTTCCCATGTCGCGGCGGCAACGGGCCGGCCACTGGAAGGTCTTGGCTTCGGTATGCCCTTCATCATCGCCGGAAAATCCGGCGTCGCCGACCCATCCCAGCGGCCCAACACGGGATTCGGCATGGTCACGCCGGACTATTTCCAGACCTATGGCATTCGGCTGGACAAGGGACGGTTTTTGAACGACCAGGATACGGCCTCGAGCGTAAAGGTAGCGGTCATCAACGAAGAGTTAGCGCGCAAGTATCTGGGGCGAACCGATCCTTTGCAACAAAGGCTGCTGGTGGAGCAGTTAATTCCCGGCGTCACCAAACTGGGCCCTCCGGTGGAATGGCAAATTGTCGGCGTGTTTCACAACGTGCGCGATTTCGGATTGCGTCAGGATTATCCCGAGATGCTGATTCCGTTCTGGCAGATACCCTGGCCGAATACGGGTATAGGCGTGCGCACTGCGGAGAATCCTGGTTCTATGACGAAAAGTATCGCCGCCGCCGTGTACTCCGTAGATCCGCAGATTGCGCTCTCCGATACGAAGACGATGGAAGAGGTAAGGGACGACGGATTGGCCGGTGATCGCTTCAGCATGATTCTCTTTGCCGCTTTCGCGGGAGTGGCCTTGTTGCTGGCCGCTATTGGCATTTATGGCGTGATGAGCTTTTCCGTCAGCCAGCGCGCCCACGAAATTGCATTGCGCATGGCGTTGGGGGCGACTCGCGGGCGAGTTGTCGGCCTGGTTATCAAAGAAGGCGTGATCCTGGCTTCCATTGGCTTAGCTCTGGGCCTGGCTGGCGCATACTTCGTGGAGCGCGCCATGCAAGGCATGCTCTTCGGCATTGGCAAGTTTGATCTCTCCGCCTTTGCGGCGGTGGGCTTGATCCTGTTGACGGCAGCCTTGCTGGCCTGCTACCTGCCCGCCCACCGCGCCGCCTCCGTAGAGCCTATGGCAATCCTGCGCAGCGAATAACGACGACAAAAAAATCCCGACGCTGTTCAATTTACACTTGGTTGAACACAAAACCGATGAGCATGGAACGCTTCGATGCAATAGAGGACCGCGAAAAGGGACTCCGGCGCGGGCTCACGTCCGCGCAGTTGACCATGATCGCCATCGGCGGCGCGATCGGGACTGGTCTGTTCCTGGGCAGTAGTTTTGCCATCGGCTTTGCCGGGCCTTCGGTGATTGTCAGCTATGCTATTGGCGCAATCATTGCTCTGCTGTTGATGGGATGCCTTGCCGAAATGACCGTCGCCCATCCTACTTCGGGCTCCTTCGGTGCATGGGCGGAGTTTTACATCGGGCCGTTAGCCGGGTTCCTGGTTCGCTACGCCTACTGGTCAAGCATAGTCTTTGCGGTTGGCACCGAAGTGACCGCCATTGCCTCCTACATGCGCTATTGGTTCCCCGCAGTGCCAGGCTGGTTGTGGATCATAGGATTTTCCTCGATGTTAGTCGCCGTTAACGCCCTCAACGTGAAGGTGTTTGGCGCGGTCGAGTACGCATTCTCTAGCCTGAAGGTGATAGCGATCATTGTATTCATCCTGTTGGGCGGGTGGTTGATAGCGGGCACCGGCTTCTCCAACTACACCGCTCACGGCGGATTCTTTCCTAAAGGCGCCTGGGGTATGTGGGTGGCAGTGGTGGTCTCCATCTTCAGCTACCTCAGCATCGAGATGATCGCGGTGGCGGCGGGCGAAGCGGAAGATCCACAGAAGGCCATCACCAAAGCTTTTCACTCTACCGTCGCCCGCCTGGTGATCTTCTATCTCCTGACGATGGCGATCATCCTCGCGCTTGTTCCCTGGACGGAATCCGGGAAAGGTCAAAGCCCATTTGTAACCGTGATGGCGCGCTCCCACGTGCCGTTTGCCGCAGGCGTGGTGAATCTCGTGATCCTTGTGGCCGCTCTTTCCGCTATGAACAGCCAGCTGTACATCACTACCCGGATGATGTTCAGCCTGGCGCGCGCGGGTCACGCGCCGCGGCGATTCGGAGAACTGAGCGCGCGTGGAACTCCGGTTTCCGCACTGCTGTTGTCGTCGATCGGGATCGCCCTCGCAACCGTGCTGAATGTGCTGTTTCCAACCACGGCTTTCACCCTTATGCTGGCCATCTCGATTTTCGGCGCTCTGTTTACCTGGATGATGATCTTTGTGACCCATCTGTATTTTCGCCGTGCCCATACCGGGAAAGACCTTGCATTCCGTATGTGGGGGTACCCGTATGCGAGCCTGCTGGGCGCCGGTTTAATGGCGGCGATTCTGCTGACCACCGCGTTCACAGGGGCGTTCCGCATGACACTGGTTTGCGGTTTGCCGGCGCTCGGTCTGTTCTACTTAGCGTGGCGGCTGCGGAGACAGGCAATTTCATGAATGATCCATTGCTGGCCTGGCGCAAGGAGTTTCCCATCCTTGCCCAGACCACATACATGATCAGCCACTCGCTGGGCGCGATGCCGCGGCGGGTGTCGGAGTCGCTGCAACAATTCGCCGACACCTGGGCGACGCGGGGTATTCGCGCCTGGGAAGAAGGCTGGTGGGAGATGCCGGTTACCGTCGGCGACCTGATGGGCTCCATCATTGGGGCGGGGCAGGGCGAGGTGGTGATGCATCAGAACGTCTCCATTTGTCAGTGGATCGTGGCCTCGTGCTTCGATTGGCGCGGGACACGCAACAAGCTGGTTACCGATGGTCTGAATTTCCCTTCGAACGACTACATTTACTACGGCCTGGAGAGGCAGGGAGCACGGGTTATCCGCGTGGCGTCGGAAGATGGGATGACGTTGGCCCTCGAACCGATGCTGGCGGCGATTGACGAAGAGACGCGCCTGGTCTCGGTCTCGCAGGTCGCGTTCCGCAGTTCCTACATACAGGATCTGGCGGCGATCACCAGACGAGCGCACGCCGTGGGAGCGATGGTGGTGGCCGATCTCTATCAATCGGCTGGATGCTTGCCGGTGAATGTGCGCGAGCTGCAAGTTGATTTCGCCACCGGCGGGTCGGTCAAGTGGCTGTGCGGCGGGCCGGGCGCAGGCTATCTGTACGTGCGGCGCGATTTGTGGAACCAACTGGAACCCGCGGCAACCGGATGGCAGGCCCACCGGACGCCATTTGCATTTGAGGCCGGACCCACTGAGCTGGCGGAGGATGCTATGCGCTTTCTAAATGGCACGCCCAATGTTCCGGCGATGTATTCGGCGCGATCGGGATACGAGATCATCCGTCAGGTTGGGGTAGAAAACATTCGTGAGAAGTCGCTGCGACAGACACAGTTACTCATGGACCTGGCGGATGAGTCGGGCATTGCGGTGCGCACCTGCCGCGAGGCCGGGCGGCGCGCCGGCGTAGTGATTCTGGATGTACCGAACGGCGAAGAAGTGACGCAGGAGTTGGCACGGCGCGAGATTCTGGTGGACTACCGGCCGCAGGCGGGCATCCGTGTCGCGCCTCATTTCTATACCACTGATGAAGAAGTGGAGCACACAGTGACCCAGCTTCGCCAGGTTGCCTTCGCGCGGGCGTAGGCGAGTGTTGCTGCGCACATCAATGAGAGCAGTTTCGCAATTACTGTGGTCTCATAGAGATCGCGAGGAGTGGTTTTCCTTGAGGGAAAACCACGAAAGGGCCTCTCGCTTCGGTCTACACCAATTGCGAACTGCTCTAGAGGTGCGCAGCAACGGTGGAGGTTACTGCTTTTTGGGCCCGACGAGTGAGAACATGGCTCCCTGAGGGTCGATGCCAAGAACGATCCATAAGTCACCGGGTACCTGGTGCGGTCCCATGCAAATCAGGCCTTTCTTCTCCGCGATGCGCGCCGCCGCGGCATCGATATCTTCAACGTTGAAGTAGTAGAGCCAGAACGGGGCGGGAGACTTGCTGTGATCGCGCGTCATGATCGCGCCTATCTGAGGGCCGCCGTTGTTGAAAATTCTGTAAGTGCCCATGGGGCCCATATCCGTAGTGCTGTCCTGCTTCCAGCCGAAGAGGTTGGAGTAAAAGGGCCAGGCGGTCTGTTCATCGTTAGCCGAGAGTTCATTCCAGCCGACCGTGCCCGGCGAGCCGAAGGGAGGACGCGGGGGCGCATAGTCCAGAGAGCCCTTGAACAAAAGGAACACGGCGCCCTGCGGATCTTCCGCAGAGGCGAATCGACCGATGGTTGGAATGTCCTGGGGTGGGCAGTGCAGTTTGCCGCCGCCCTGTTCTACGCGCCTCGCATAGGCATCGACATCATCCACCCCGATGAATCCGACCCAGCCAGGCTTCATACCGCCGTCAAGCATCGGTTGAGTCAGCTGCATGAGCCCGGCGGCGTCAAAGCCACCGGCAGAGAATAGCGTATAAGGCATCCCGCTGGGGTCGCCGGAGCCCTTCGCTTTCCATCCGATGACGTGGGTATAGAAGTCCTCGGCGCCCTTGGCGTCAGTGGTTCTTAACTCGTGCCATACAAAGTTGCCAGTGGTCGCGCTCACTGGCGTCTTCACTTCCTGTTGCGCGGTTGTGCTCATTTTTGCTCCTTGTGGAATTGAATTGTTCTCAGATCTGTTGACGGCCCGTTCAACTCTCCGCTGCCCGCTCCAGTTCAGCGATATCCAGCTTCTTCATCTTCAGCATCGCCTCCATCGCCTTTGGCCTCTTAATCAGATCCGGCAGGCGCGCGGGTACGATCTGCCAGGAGAGCCCAAACCGGTCCTTAAGCCAGCCGCATTGCCCCTCGCCTCCGCCGGCGGACAGTTTCTGCCAGTAGTCGTCCACTTCGACTTGAGAGTCGCACCGGATGACGAACGAGATCGCTTCCGTGAAGGTGAACATCGGACCGCCGTTGATGGCCACGAACTTCTGACCGTCGAGCTCAAATGCGATGGTGAGAATGCTTGCGGGGGCAGGACGGTTCCCGTTGTTGTGCACCACTTCGAGACGCCGGGAGTTCTTAAACACGGAGAGGTAGAAGTTCACCGCATCGTCTGCGTTGTTGTCGAACCAGAGAAACGGCGTAATGCGGGGAAAAGTTTCGAATGCGGCCATGGACTCACCTGTTCAGGATTTTTCTCTTCTGGACTCTGCCAAGGAACCGGAGGATCGGTTCGGCATGTGTACGCTGTCCACAAAGAAAATTTACTAGAAGAAATGTACACTGTCCACAAAGACTCATGAAAACCAAGAAAAAACCTCGGCCCGCGGCGCGAAAGACATTTCGTCATGGGGACCTGCGGAGAGCCCTGGTGCAGGCGGGTATCGAACTGGCGCGTGGTGGAGGACCGCAGGCTATTGTTCTCCGGGAAGCGACACGATGGGCGGGGGTAGCTCCGAATGCTGCTTACCGGCACTTTTCGAGTCACCGGGATCTGTTGCAAGCGGTCAGGGCGGCTGCTCTTTCGTCGCTGGCGAATGCTATTGAGGCGGAGATCGCCAGGGCGCAGCGCCGCAAATCCTCGCCGGCGGAATCGGCACGAGCGATCCTGCGCGCGGTTGGCACGGGTTATCTCAAGTTCGCCATTGCAGAGACGGGTCTTTTCCGAACGGCGTTCTTAATTCCAGATCCGGTGGAGGACGATGTCGATGCGTCAAAGACGGGCAAAAGCGGCCTCAATCCGTTTCAGCTGCTGGGGTCGGCTCTGGACCTGTTGGTAGAAACCGGTGTGCTTCCACGAGAGCGGAGGGTGGGTGCGGAATATGTGGCTTGGTCCGCGGTTCATGGGCTGGCCTTCCTAATCATTGAGGGCCCGTTGAATGGGGCATCCGAAAGGGAGATTCGGTCGGTGTCAGATCGCGTTCTGCAGATGGTTGAAAAAGGTCTGTGAATTTCGCGCACTACGCGGCCTGCCAGCCGGCTAAGCAGTTTCGCAATGGGTGTAGATCGAAGCGATAAGCTTTTTCGTGGTTTTCTTCCAGGGAAAACCACACCTCGCGATCCCTCTGTGTCGTAGCAAGATTCGTTAAACCCAGAAGAACCGGACGGGTGCCCCACGTTCGCTGGAGCGTACGTGGGCCGAAAACGATATGTTTCGAATGCTTTCCCTATACCTCAATAGATTTGTTGGTTGTAGTGGGAGAAGCTGTGGTGGGGCTTCCCCCGGATTTCCTGTCGAGCTTGTTGGCGTTGGCGAGCTTCATGCGGCTTTCCTTAACGAAAGCCGCACACGCGAACCTGTTTGGAGCCGCGTGCAGGAAATCCGGGTCCGCCCGCCTTTTTCGGCCCACGTACGCTCCAGCGAACGTGGGGCACCCGTCCAGTTCTTCTGGTTTAACGAATCTTGCTAGGACACTATCGCTTCGATCGGTCCACAGTAATTCCGAAACTGCTCTAAGCAGGCAGTCTGCGGTCCAGCAAAATCAGCGTTTCCGCCAGCACACGGGCGCCCTTCGCGCAATCGGCAGGTTCTGCCCATTCTTCGGGCGTATGGCTTCTACCATCTTTGCAGGGCACAAAGATCATACCCATCGGCGCTATGCGAGCGACGAACACGCCATCGTGCCCGGCCCCGCTGGGCAAGCGGGTGCTGCTGATCCCGGCAGCCGGTGGCGCTTTCTCGATCGTGTCCTGCACCAGTGGAGAACAGACAGTGGGCAGTGTCTGGCTCAGCAGCGATGACTCTCGAGCGCAGACTGTCTGTCGTTCAACTCGCGCTTCGGTCACGCTTCCACAATTCCTGCTCAAAGTGAGCGAGCGCGGCGTCATCGGTGCTGCGTGCTTCAAGGATCATGGAAACCGAACCGGGCACTGCATTGATCGCATTGGGTTGGACGGATAGTTTGCCCACCGTTGCCACCAGGTAGGGACTGTCAGCGGGCCTTGATCGCGCCAGTTGGTCGACCGCGCGAATAAAGTCCGCGGCTCCAACCAGTGCGTCGCGGCGAAGAGACATGGGGGTCGTTCCGGCGTGATCGGCGCGTCCTTCCACCGTCACCTCATGCCGCCGGATGCCGACGATCGCAGTCACGATGCCAATCTCGGCGTTTCGTTCCGCGATCACCAGCCCCTGTTCGATGTGCAGCTCAACGTAGGCCGCGACAGAGTCATGGTCGCGAATCGGCTGACGCAGCCGTTCCGCGGTGCCGCCCACGCTATTGATCGCGGAGGCAAGGGTTAGATTGGAAGGCAGGCAGCGCGCCAGGTCTGATTCGGTTAGTACGCCCGCCCAACTTCGACTGCCAATGCACGATAGACCAAACTCACTGGGCTCTTCGGCGAGGAAGTCGACCACTTCGAGAGGATGTGACAGCGGGATCTGCTGCTCCTGGATGGACTGCGCGGCCTCCAGGGCCGCGAGCAAGCCCAGCACGCCGTCGAAGCGGCCGCCAGCCGGCACAGTGTCTGAATGCGAGCCTGCGACCAGCGCTCCCAGGCCGGGTACGGTTCCCGGGAGATCGGCCTAGCAGATTCCCGCCCGCGTCGATGGTGACAGAGAGACCGGCGGATTGAAACTCGCGCTCCAGCCACGTCCGGCCCTGGGCAAATTGGGCATCAAACGCGCGACGCGTCCAGGGCTTCGCCGGATCGGTGATGCGGCTGAGAGCCTCAATGCGGCTCCATAGCCGATCGGAGTTGATTTCGATCATGTTCTGGAGCTGCTAAGCGAGCGCCAGATTGAGGTTCTCGATGGCTTCGTCGATCTCCGCCGGTGTTCTTGTAGCCAACGGTGACGGCATTGACGCCCGCATTTCTGAAGGCGAACTTCATCGCGGCCTTGCGGTCTTCGCGGTTGGTGAACTGCACCCTCGCCCACCAGCTTCATGCTGATGACGCCCATTCCGTCTTTGCGGGCCTGTTTCACATGCGTAACAACTTCGCTTACATTTCCCAGCCCTGAGGTGTTGTAGTCTTCGGCGTCCATGCGCACGCCCTTATGATTCATGCGGATCATGGCAACTTCGAGCCACTTCATGTCCGGGACCTGGCGCAGAGCCGGTAGCCCGTGCACCGAAGCGCCGTGTGACAACACAGCCTGCTTCGCCTGGGCTTCGGAAATTCCATCCTGCCAACGGAGGCTGTCGGTCGGCCAAGTCGGAGTATGTTGCCAGTGCAGCAGCACGATGTCGAAGTAGTCGGTCTTCGCCACCCTGCGCAACTGGTCGATCTTATCCTGCGGATTGACCCCGTCATGGGTCGTGACCTTGGTCATAAGCCGATAGCTATCGCGCGGAACACCCTGCAGCGCGATGCCCAGCATCTCGTGCATTCCGCTGTAGGATTCGGCGGTCTCGAAGAAGCGGACACCGCGCTCATGGGCATGGCGCACCAGCCGGGTGAATTGATCCTGGCCCAGGTCGCGCTGCACCTGGCCGGAGAAGCTTCCCGTGCCGAACGCCAGCCGCGTCACCTTTACGTTTGTTTTTCCCAGGGTTACCCAATCGGTAGCCGTCTGCGGCTCCGCTTTCAGCGATAGGCTTCCGGCGCTTGCGAGCGCGCCCGCGGCAAGGCCGGTTTTCAGGAATTCACGTCTGGAGTAGTGAGCCATAAACTTCCTCCAATGCGCCGAATCTTACCATATATGGTAGCTCCAATTCGTGGAGCCTTGTACATCAGACGCGGTACATTGGCTGCATCATGAAGAAGTTTATCAATCGCGCCGGAAGACGTGGTGGAAGAGATGCTGCAGGGCCTGGCAGTGCTGCACCCAGGCTCGCCCGCTTGCCTGGACACAAGGTGCTTATCCGCGCGGATGCGGCGCAAGCGCGTGAGAAGCAGGTTGCAGTACTCTCCGGCGGAGGCAGCGGCCACGAGCCGGCGCATGCAGGCTACATCGGCGCGGGCATGCTGAGTGCTGCCGTGGCCGGAGAAGTCTTTACCTCGCCCAGCAGCGACACCGTTTTTGCTGCCATCCAAGCGGTTGCTGGAAAGCCCGGAGCATTGCTGGTGGTCAAGAACTACACCGGCGACCGCCTGAACTTCGGGTTGGCGGCCGAGATGGCGCGTGCGGAAGGCATCCCGGTCGAAATGGTCATCGTGGATGATGATGTGGCCCTGAGAGGAACGGCGCAAGCCACCGGCGCTCGCGGTCTTGCAGGCACGGTATTCATTCACAAGCTGCTGGGGGCCGCCGCCGCCGAGGGCAGAAGACCTGGCTGAGTTGGTCGGCCATCGGCAAAGCGGCCGTTGCGTCCCTCGGCGACGATGGGAGTCTCGTTTTCGGCGGGAACCTCGCCCGCAGTGGGAAGACCAAGCTTCGAGCTGGGTGAGCAGGAGATGGAGCTCGGCCTCGGCATCCATGGAGAACCCGGCGTGAAGCGGATGCCGATGCAGCCCGCGGACGAACTGACGGAGACGTTGCTGACCGCGATTCTGCAGCACGGAAAATTTGGCTCCAGAAGCGAGTGGCGGTCATGGTCAACAATCTGGGAGCCACCACCGACGATGGAGCTCGCGATTGTCGCCCGCCATGCAGTGGGCTTTCTCGAAAGCAAGGGATTCACGGTGGAGCAGAATATTCGCCGGAACATTTCTTTCCTCACTCGATATGGCGGGAATCTCGATTTCCGTTCTCGGCCTGAACGACGAGCGGCTGCGTTGGCTCGACGCGGCCACCACTGCTCCTGCGTGGCCCAACGTGCTGAAACAGCCTCCGGGCAAGCCGGCAGTGCAGATCGGAATCGAAGGTCGAGCACCAGCGCAATGCTCGGCCGGCCAGCGGCGCGCAAACGGAGGCGGGCAGAAAAGCAAACAGGAAGCCATCGAGGCCGCCTGCAAGGCCTTGATCGCCGCCGAAGACGAGCTGACGGAGATGGACCGCGTTACCGGCGATGGCGACCTTGGCAGCGAGCATGGCGCGTGCGGCCAGGGCAGTGCAAGACGCGCTCAGCTCGTATCCTTTGGACGATATTCCCGCTACGCTCAAAGCGCTCGGTCACACCCTCGGCGCGAGTTGGGTGGATCATCGGGGCCACTTACGGAGTGCTTTTTCTGCGCTGCGGCAGCGTTCTCGAGGGCGCCCGGCGCAACCGGGCTGGCGCAGTGGGCCGAAGCGTTGGATCAGGGTTGCCAGGCCATCAGCGAATTGGGTGGCGCGAAGCCGGGCGACCGCACCATGCTGGATGCGCTCGATCCCTTCGTGAAGACACTGCAGCAGGCCAAGGTGTGAAGACAACGCGCGAAGCGATCCTCGCCGCGGTGGAGGCAGCGGAGCGCGGCGTCGAAGCGACGGCCCAAATGAAGCCCAGGCTGGGCCGATCCAGTTATCTTGGCGATCGAGTGCTGGGCCATCCTGATCCAGGCGCGAAGGCGGTCGCCCTCTGGCTGCGTGCAGCCTGCGAGGCGCTTTTTCCTCACTGAACCGAAATACTTTGTCCCTTCCTAGGAACCATGGGTGCCCCGCATCTCGCTTGTTTTTTGCGAGATGTGGGGCGCCCATGGCGTGGTCAGGACGGGATGGGTAGCGACTATTCGCGGTGCGAAGACACGGAGGCGGGAATCGTCTTGTCGTAGCCTCGGTTGTCCCACCACAGGATCTGGTTCAGCACCGGCGTGGGCACGTCGTCTACATGATTCCAGTTCATCGCCGCGGACCTTCGCGCTGCATCCAGCGGCTTGCCTGCGAGCCCGTGCAAACCCGGGTTCATGGTGTCTAGGGCTATCTTCGGTGTGAGCGCCGTGTAGGTGCTCAAATCCTTGTCCGCGGTAAAGACGCTGTTCATTGCGCGCGCGGCCTTGAGAAAGTGGGTTTGTGGTTCGATGTGCAGGATGTCCTGCATCGTCCTGGCCATCGATAGCTGGGTGTAGAAGTTGGAATCCACCACTCCACGTCTGATCGAGGGGCCGATAGCAAGCGCCACCGTCCTGTGGCCATCGACGTGATCAACCCCATTCTGCGCGTCATCTTCGACCACCAGGATGAGGCTGCTCGCCCAGAAGCCGCTCCTGGAGATGGCCTCGACTATCCGCCCCAGGGCCAGGTCATTATCTGCGACCATTGCCGACGGCGTCGGCGCTCCAGGTGTGGTCCCCATCGTATGATCGCTGGTCATCCCCAACACCATCAGATCCGGCAGCCGCCCGCTTTTCTCAGCTTCATGCAATTCCTGTTCCAACACCGAGGCTCGGATCTGATCGGTAACTTTCATTGCATTCACCGGATAGCGAGGATCGATGACGCTGGCAAGCGCGGGCACGGCAGCTCGACTTCCCACTGCCCCCGCCCACTTACCCTGCTGATAAAGGCGCCAGTAATACTCCCATGGATGGAGATCGTCCTCGGAGATATCCCGCGTGGTTTGGGTTGCCGGATCCACTTCGGTGGGCAAAGACAGAACCCCGCCGACTCTCACTTCCAGTGGGCGAGCCGCATGTTGCCATATGAATCCAGCCGGGGAGACATCCAGAGCGTCGGCAAGATTCCACGCATACCCGCGAGGATGTGAGGTAAGGGCCCGTTCCACATTGTCGCTGACAAAGCCCTGTTCCAACCATTGGTGCCCGTCAAAGCTAATGGCACCCGTCGCGTAAAAGTTGTCCAGCAAAACGTATTTCTCTGCCAGCGCGTGATGGTTGGGAGTGAGGAGACACAGGCAGGCCGCGGCGACGGGCTGAAGGAAAGGCAGATCGGCATCGAGGTTTTTGACCGCCCCGCCCATTGGGATCCCAAGATCGACAATATCGTGCGCAGTGAAGCCAGGCGGCTCCGGACCAAGCTGGAGGTTTACTACAACACCGTAGGGAAACACGATCGGCTCAGAATTTCTATGCCGAAAGGCAGCTATGCGGTGGAGTTCCTGGAGATAAGCCAACCAGAGGAGGAGCATGAGCCCGCTCCCATTGCCAATCTGTCCCCGTTGGCGGCCAGCCCTCCTGGATCGCGGCCACGCTGGAGACTGATCGCAGGCTTTGCGTGCGTGATTCTGTTTCTTCCTGTTCTGGCCCACTTCCTTCCCTGGCGCCACACGTCGGTAAGGGCGAAAGAAGATGGCTTTGAAGTGAGACCTTTCGCCAACGAGATCGGGCAGGAATTTAGTCCTGCCGTATCCCCGGATGGCAAACGCATAGCTTATACGTGGGACGGTAACAAGGACAACTACGACATCTACATAAAGGATGTGAGCAAGGGTACAGTCTCCCGCCTGACTCAGGATGCGTCTCCCGAATTGAATCCGGCCTGGTCCCCCGATGGTAAGCAGGTTGTCTTTCTCCGCGTAGCCGGCGATCGGGCCCACGTTGTGATCAAGGACACGGAGTCCGGCGAGGAACGGATTCTTACCGACACGCAAAGTCCCATCAGCACATGGCTGGCCGACTCTAATCCGTACTTTGGCTGTCACGGTCCGGCCTGGTCGCCCGATGGCCAACGTATCGTTGTTGCCGATCAGGAAGTCTCGGGCCGTGGCTATGGGCTCTATAGTATTGCGGCAAAAACCGGGGAGCGCCAACAGTTGACAACACCGCCTGGCGTCGAACGCGACACCTGTCCGCACTTTTCTCCCGATGGACGCAGCATTGCGTTTGTCCGCTATGTGAGCCATGGAATCAGCGAGGTGCACACCATGGCAGCGGATGGCAGCGATCAGAAGCAGCTGACCTCCGACCGGCGGACCATTCGCGGACTCGATTGGAACAGTGATGGCCGGCAAATTATTTTCTCCTCGCTTCGTCAGGGTGGATTTCAACTGCGCGCCATCGATCGTAAGGGCGGTGAGTCTCACCTGGTACCGGTTACGACTACATCCGCGGTCGATCCGTCCATAGCACTCGTGGGAAACTGGCTCGCCTTTACCGAGCTGGAGGAGAACTGGAATATATGGCGGGTGCACCTTACCCCGAACGGAATGGGCAAGCCTGAGCTGTTGCTTTCCTCTACTGGCAAGAACCATTCCCCCAGCTACTCCCCTGACGGCAAACATATCGCCTTCGTCTCTGATCGCTCGGGCAGCCCTGAAATGTGGGTTGCAGACCAGGATGGCGCAAACGTCAAACGCGTGACCAACTTCAATGGACCCTGGTTGGGCAGTATTCGATGGTCACCGGACGGGAAGACCCTGGTCTTCGATGCCAGGCCGGCGGGGCACTCCGGTATCTTCACCATGCCGGCTGCGGGTGGGACGCCCGCTCCTCTGCAGCTGGACGCGTTCGAAGAGAGACGGCCTACGTGGTCGCGCGATGGCCAGTCGATCTACTTCAATTCCAACCGTAGTGGGAGCCTGCAGATTTGGAAGCGATCGCTGCAGACGGGGCAGGTCACGCCGGTTGGGCCGGCAGATACCAACGAGTCAACCGAATCGGACGATGGCAGGTTTCTTGTATTCACCAACAGCGGTTACGAACTATGGCGCTGCCGACCCGATGGATCAGGCCTGGAGCGGCTGGTGACGGGGCTGAATCCCGAACCGGGTTTGGACTGGTCCCTGGCCCACGATGGAGTTTATTTTGCCAGCCATCAAGGCGAGCAAGCGGGCATATTCTTTTACCGCTTTTCCGATCGCACGACCAGGAAAATCGGATCGCCGGAGAAGCCATTCGCTCCGGGTACTCCGAGCTTATCTGTGTCCCCCGATGGCCAATGGCTTCTGTATTCCCAACTGGACCATGTTTCGAGCGACATCAAGATTCGCAGCGGGAAGGACGAGCCCCCTTCTCATGAGAAGTTGAGTGAGTTGGTGTTTCCGGAGCGGTAGTAACCGGTGTCGCGATCCGCAACAAGCTGCTGTTCAAGCGGACCCTCTATAATCGAGTGCATGGGCTCGTTCAGATTCTCCAGGGTGCAGCCGGTCCTGCACAGGGTATTGGATTGGGTTCCGGCGGCGCTGAGTGTTCTGATGATCGCTCTCGAATCCACGGCCACTATGTCTTCGGAAAACACCAGCCACTGGCTGTATCCCATATGGGTGTGGCTCTTTGGTGCGATCAGCCCGGCACACTGGAATGAGGTACATCATCTCATCCGCAAGACCGGCCACTTCGTCGGTTACGGACTCGTCAGTGTCGCATTTTTCTACAGCTGGCGGCAGACGCTTCACCGCATGGCCGTCCGACACTGGACTCTTTGGCGGCGGGCTTCGGTGCTGGCAGTGCTCTGTACTCTGATGATCGCGAGTCTCGATGAATACCATCAAAGGTTCATTCCCAGCCGGACCAGTTCAGTGTTTGACGTCGGTATTGATCTCTGCGGGGCGATTGTTTTTCAGCTCGTTTTGCTTTTGATCATTCAGTGGTTTTCTCGCCGCCCACGGTTCCGCGCAGCCTGAACTTCCCGCGGGCATCCCGTTGCTTACTGTTCGTCAACGGATTACGATGACGCGTCATGCTCACTCGGCGTAACTTCCTCGAATTGTCCGCAGCAGCATTACCATTGTTTGCGCGCCGGCAACGCCGAGGGGTAAGACATTTTTAACAAGAGAAGCTCCTTTGGATGCCGTGTCTTGCTTTGTATCACAGTTTTGACTACCAGAAAACTCGCGCATTCTGCAGATTTGGATGTGTCCACCCGCTGTGAAATGTAGAGACTTTGCGGGTCGGCGACGCCGGTGGACGACCTTATTCGACCCGCAAGGCTTCCATGGGGTCCAGCCTGGAGGCGCGCGTGGCCGGCAGCCACACTGCCAGCAGCGCGACGGCCGCCAAAATCACCGGGACGGTTACAAATACGACCGGATCCCATGATTTAACGCCGAAGAGAAAGCTGGCGATCAGGCGGGTGAGACCAAATGCGGCGCAGACTCCCAGGAGCACGCCGGCGATCGCTAACTGCATGCCTTGCCAAACGACGAGGTTGCGAATTCTATGACGGTCCGCTCCCAAAGCCATGCGGATGCCCATCTCTTGCGTACGCTGCTGCACGGAGTACGCCATGAGACCGTAAATGCCGATAGAGGCGAGAAGCAACGCGGAGACGCCGAAGATGGAGAGCAGCAGCATGTTGAAACTTTGCCGCGCGGTCGAGTTGACCACGACCTCATCCATGGAGCGGACGCGGGCGACCGGAAATCCACCGCTCGCCTGACGCAGCTGCTCGCTGACTGGGGAAATGAACTGGTGCGGTTCGCTATGTGTGCGCACCAGCCACACCACCGGGCCAATGCGCGCGTTGAGCGCGGTCATGCCATCGGTAACTTGCGCCTGAGGAACGGTCAGCTGCGGGAACGGATCCCGGTTCAATCCGCCATAATGAATGTCACCCACGATGCCGACGATCTGCCGGGGTGGCTCCACAAACTCCGGCCCAACGCCCTTGCCGATGATGATTTGCTGGCCGAGCGGGTCTTCCTTGGGCCAGAATTTCTTGGCCATGCTCTCGTTGATCAGCACCACCCCTGGCGCGCCCGCGACATCACGGTCGGTGAAGTCGCGCCCGCGCAGGATGGGGATCTTGAAAACTTCGAAGTACCCGGGTGAGGTGCTCATCCAACCGACATCCTGCTGCAGTTGTTTATCCACCGGACGTCCGACAACGGTAAATGGCAGTCCAAAGCCACCCTCCAACGGCAGGCAACAACTGGAAGCCGAGGCTTCGACGCCCGGGATGGCATTCAGCCGCTCCCGGCCATCGCGCACCAGTTGCGCGACTCCGGCTGTCTTTTGAAAGCGGTCGCCGGTCAGTGACATTTCGAGGGTAAGAACGTTGTGCGCCTGAAAGCCGGGATTGACGTTGCGCAGTGCGAGGAAAGTGCGGATCAGGAGCGCGGCGCCAATCAGCAGCACCAGGGCCAGCGAGACCTCGCTGATTACCAGCAGGGAGCGTGCTTTGCTTTGGTGGAATCCGGTGCCGGTGCGGTTGCTGCTCTCCTTCAACGTGGAGTTCAGATCGGGACGCGAGGCGCCGATGGCGGGGAAGAGCCCGAAGAGAATGCCGGTGAACACCGATACGGCAACGGTGAAGGCGAGCACGCGCCAGTCCAGGCCGACCGCAGCCCCATGTTCGCCGATGCGCGGAATATCGCTGGGGCTCATGGCCAGCAGGCCGCGCAGGCCAATGTAGCCAAGCACCAAGCCGAGGATACCGCCCGTAACAGAGAGCAGCACGCTCTCGGTGAGTAGCTGCAGGATAATGCGCTTGCGCCCTGCTCCCATCGCCGCGCGTATCGCGAACTCACGCTTGCGCCCGGTAGCGTGAACCAGGAGCAGATTGGCAACGTTGGCGCAGGCAATCAGAAGCACCAGGCTCACCGCACCCAGCATAACCAGCAACGAAGAGCGCACATCGCTCACGATCGAGTCGCGCAGCGGATCAACCTCGAATCCCTCTTTCGGTCCAATCGCATCCGGGTAGCGGTGGCGAAACTGATCGGCTGCGACCTTAAGCAGGGCGTTGGCCTGGGCCAGAGTCGCGCCGGGTTTGAGGCGCGCAGCGGCCATGAAATAGTGGCCTTGGTTGGTGCTATTGGGATCGAACTGGAAGGGAAGCAAGATGTCTGCTTCGGGGTCGGAGACGAAAGATTTTCCCAGGACACCGACGATGGTATAGGGCTCATTGCCAAGCGACAGAGCGCTGCCGATGATGTTCGGGTTGCCGCCGAATTTGCGCTGCCACAGGCCATAACTCAGCACTACTACTTTGCCCCCGTTGGGAGAGTCTTCCTCCGCTGTGAAGGTGCGGCCCAACATTGCCGAGGCGCCAAAAAGACGAAAGTAGCCTCGAGTGACGTGGATGCCGTGTACCTGCTCCGGCCGGTCGCCGGTGAGGTTGAACCCGGGACCGCCAAAGTCGTAAGCGGAAACATCCTGAAAGACGCTGGTCTGCTGTTCCCAGAGGTGAAACTTGGGGATGGAAGCGGCGGCTCCCTTGCCCTGAGGCGACGTGAGCAGGAACTGAACAATGCGATCGGCGTCGGGATAAGTGAGCGGCTTGAGTAGAACCGCGTCCACAACCGTGAAGATGGCGGTATTGATTCCAATGCCAAGCGCCAACGCAGCGATCGCGGCAAACGTGAACCCAGGATTCGCGCGGAACATGCGCACGGCATGCTTGAAGTTGTCCCAGAAGTCGCTCATTGAGCCCGCTCCCTTCGTAGGGACATTAGACCACGTTGAGAGACCTAGCCATTCTCAATCGTACGAAATATCGAAGCGAATTGTTCCTCGCTCTTATTCCGCGCGCCCCGGTTGAGAATTCACAAAGCCGGTGAACGATTCTCATTTCCGATTCGTCCATTTATTTGTGTGGCCGCCGGAGGAACGCTGGGGCCCATTTACCAATGCGGAATATTTTGAACAGAGGAATTCTGATGTCGGGCAATCCTAAGCAGACGTTTCATGGAATTACCCGTGCCATTTTTGTGCGGTTGCGGAAGAAAGCTTCGCAGGTCGGCATCCGCGTCGCCAGTCCGAAGGGGGAAGCAGTGAAGAATGGAGTCGGAATCCAATGGAACTATGACGCCGCCGCGGAAGTGCTTGAGGTGGAATGCAAAGCGCCGTTTTGGATCAATTCCATGCAGGTCAACCGGGCTCTCCGTCACGAAATTGAAGTCACTCTTCGGTCCATCCGGGCCGCATAAGTGACGCTCCTCCCGGAATTCTGAGGCTCCAACAAGCGAAACTTAATTTCGCATGGGGAATGCCGGGTATTTCGCGTGCATACCGTTATAGGAGGATCGATCGGCATGATTGTTGCCGAGATCCCGGCTGAATTGTTGCTGCCGCGAGTACTCTGGGAGGAGGAACGCAATGAGCTCACGCATAGGCCGGCTCGTGTTCGGGCTGCTGCCCGCCCGGGCAGCGGACTTCGGGGACGGTTATGTGGCCGACGTTCCTGCTGCGGTGCCTGCTGCTACAACCCATCCTCTCAGCCAACTCCGGCAAAGGCGGCTATCGGACGAAGCACTCGTGGAGCATTTGCAAAGTGGAAATGCGGATGCTCTGACCGTGCTGTTCGAACGGCATAGCCCTCTCCTTTTCGGAATCGCAAGGCGCATCCTGCGCAATGGAGCCGAAGCCGAAGATGCAGTCCAGCAGGTCTTTCTGGATGTGTTTCGGTCCATCCAGCAATTCGATCCTGACAAGGGAGAGTTCAAGACCTGGCTCCTTATGTTCGGTTACCAGCGGATTCTGAACTGTCGCCGAGCGCTCATTGCGCAACCGATTTTTTGACACCGACTCATTTGCCGAACCTTTGCCGGAATTACTCCTCGAGCCGGTGCGCTCGCCAGGCTATTCGCTGGCGGAGATGAGCGTTCTGATCGAGCAGGTCCTGAGTCACCTTCAGCTCCGCCAGCGCCGGACCATCGAGCTGATCTACTACGAGGGGCTCACCGCGGAAGAGGTCGCTCACCGAACCGGGGAAACGGTAAGGGTAGTACGCCACAATCTCTATCGTGGTCTGGAGAAGCTGAGGAAGATCCTTCTTGGGGGAGCCGCCTCAGGGGGCATCGCCGGAGGGACGAGATGACTACGAACCACGTCGATTTCGAAGTCCTGTGCGCACTTGCGGCCAGCGGAGATCTAACCAAAGCGGAGCGCGCCCGACTGAGTGACCACGTCCAGCAGTGCGTTCTATGCCATAACCGGCTGTTCGAGATGCGCCAATTGGGTATACAGCTGTTTCTTGCGCAGGCACTCAAGACTCCAATCAGACGGTTGCCAAGGGGCATGCAGGAACGCTTCTTAGCAAGAGCGATCAGCGAAGGAATTCCGTTGAGCTCTCGATCCCAAGGGGTCGGCTTCAGTGCACTCGGCCTCGTGACCGCGCTTCTGGTGGTCTTGTTGATGGTCGCGGCGACTCTGAGAGACGGCACGTTCAGGAGATCCGTTGCCGAAACAGACGTGGCAGATACTCCGCATGTTTCACAAGTTCTGAAGCAGGAGACGAAATCGCCGCAAGGGGTTTCGAAACATTCGCGGAGAGTACGAACGCGCCGGGGAGGTCACAGACCTTCATCCACGGTCTTCGCTGATCTATCGGCCAATCAAGGTCGCCAGTTCACCTTCACCCCGTATCCCCGAAACGCCGGGGTGCACGCTTATCCCTTATCGACAACTGTAAGGTTGCCTGAGATTGTTCCGTCGTTTGCCTACCAACATCGGGCGCCAAAACTGTCTCTTGATGTAACTTCGGAAGTTTTCAGACACATTGCGCCGCACCTGCAGGCACAGTGCGAACACGGCGAATTTGGCCTCTATAGCTTTCGATCCAGGCTCGACTCGGCGCCTCCTGCCGCTCAAAGCTTTCCACTTTTGAAGGTTGATTTCAAAGCGAATGCATTTCAGCCTATGCAAAATCTTATCCCTTAAGCGACAGAGCAGGAGAGAGCTCCCAATGAATCGACTAAGGGCGGTGCTTTTCTCGTGCGTCTCAACCTTGGCAATCGCCTCCCAGGCCCAGGCTCCGCAGAGTCAACCGGCCGCTCAAAATATAGTGACGTTGAGCTTCAACGCCGCGGTGATTCAGACCGCCGAAGCGCAGAGGGAGCTGGGTGCGCTCGAAACCAGGTTTGCTCCACGGCAGGCACAGCTCAAAGCGCTCAATGATGAAGTCGAGGCGCTGCGAAAACAGATAAGCAATACCAACGACAAGCTCACTGACACGGAAAGGGAAACCCGTGAGCAGACGCTGGACAAAAAAGAGAAGCAGCTCCAGCGCCAGGCCGAAGACTTCAGGAACGATTCGCAGAGTGAATCGCAGCAGGTGTTTCAGACGGTTGCGCAGAAGCTCTACGCCTTCCTACAGACATATGCACAGCAGCACGGCTACTCAGCCGTTATCGAGCGCGGTTCTGACGCTGCCCCGGTCGTCTGGTACGCTGCCGGTAATCTGGACATCACAGATCAGCTGGTCAAGGCCTACAACGCGCAAGCCTCCACCGCCTCACCTGGATCTCCGGCAAAGCCTGCGAAAAATTTGCCCGAGACTCCGTCCCCCCATCCATAGACGCACTGTGTTCGATTCCGGACATCGAAGACCAACTCCGAACACTTGCCGGGTCTAAGATGGCTGAGTGCCTACATCCATTCCTGGCCCTCGAAATGCATACTGAAGTGTGGTTCAAGGGGTGGCCAAATGCAGAGAGTTCTCCAGGAGCTACGCTACGCGCTGAAACAATTGTGCAAGAACCCCGGCTATTCCTCGATTGTGATCCTCACCCTGGCATTGAGCATCGGCGCCAACACCGCCATCTTCAGCGTGGTCGACGCCATCCTCTTGCGGCCGCTTCCTTATCCGGAGCCTCAGCGCCTGGGATCGTTGATGCAGAGCATCTCCGGCCCTGCCAATCTCACCTATCCCGTCGAGATCGATCGTGATAGCTGGCGGTACCTTCGCGATAATGTTCCCGCCGTGACGGCTGCCGTTGCCAGCGGGACCAGTGGCGTGAATCTGGAGGCGGCCGGACGTGCTCAATATGTGCACGGGCAGCGGGTCTCCGCGAGCTATTTTGACGTCCTTGGTCTTCGGCCCATGGTCGGGCGCAACTTTACCGCTGCAGAAGACACGGCAGGAGGCCCCAGAGTTGTAGTTCTGAGCTACAGCCTGTGGAAGAACACGTTCGACGGCGACGCGGGCATTGTCGGCAAGGCCATACAGCTTAAGGGTGTCCCTTACACCGTCATCGCCGTTCTGCCTGCAGGAGCTCAGACCCCAGCGACCGTAGATCTGTGGACCTCCCTTCGCCCCGATACAACGGAAGAGGGCGGCGGAGACAATTTCCAACCGATCCTCCGGCTCAAGGAAGGGGCCACGTGGCAGCAGGCCAACGCGCAGTTGAGCCAACTGCAGTCACTGACTTCTCGTTTTCTCGAGAAGAAGTATCCCGGCGCACGGATCTTCCACTACGCGGTACCGCTGCAGCAGAGTCTCGCCGTGGAAACGCGGACGCCGGCGATGATCCTGATGTGGGCAGTGGGTTTTGTCTTGTTGGTTGCCTGCGCCAATCTGGCCGGTCTGGCCCTGGTGCGGGTCGGCCGCAGAGAAGCTGAGATTGCAACTCGCGTGGCGCTCGGGAGCCACGAAATGGGCCATTCTCCTTCAATTCTGGATGGAGAGCCTGATGCTCACGACGGTGGGCGGTCTGGCAGCCCTTTGGCTGGGGAATCTTACGCTGCAGTGGATGAACCGAAGGATTCCAGGCGATTTCCTGCCACTTGGCGGAGTATCGATGGATTCACGCGTCCTGTTATTCACCGCAATTGCCGCTATGGGCGCCAGCATTTTCTTCGGCCTGCTGCCGGCGCTGGGTGCACGCCGCATCGATGTACGGTCAGCAATGGCGCGCGGCAGCAGCCGTTCCATGGCAGTATCAGGCGCCACACGCACGCGTTATGCGCTGATCGTCGGGGAAGTCGCATTGACGGTCGTTCTACTTACGGTCGCAGGCTTGCTCATAAGGACGCTCGTCTACCTCAGGACAATGCCGCCGGGATTCAATCCCGCCAATGTTGTCATCGCGCAGGCGTCGCTCGACGAAGTCCGCTACAACGATCAAGCTTCGTTTTTGAAGTTGCTGAATGAAAGCATCGAGGCGCTCGAAAAAATTCCAGCAGTTGAGTCTGCCGCTGTGGGACTCAGCGTTCCCTATGAACGCGGACTCGCCTACGGGGTCAGGGTCGCCGACGGTCCACAGACGGGCACGCTGGACATGACCAATCTGGTTTACGTGACGCCCGGCTATTTCAGGGTGTTGCAGATACCACTCCGCACAGGCCGTACATTCTCGCCAGGCGACACATCGACGAGCCAACGCGTTGCGGTGGTAAACCGGGCCTTCGCCAGGACATACCTGGGCCGGGAGAATAGTCTCGGGCGGCATTTGCGGGCCGATGGAAACACGATCGAAATAGTTGGTATTGTCGAGAACGTGATCGCTCCTCGACGCTTTACCAGCGGTGGTGGCCCGATCGTAGAGGAACCCACCATGTATGTGCCTGCGACGCAAGTGCCAATACAACTCCTCGACCTGGTGCATGTATCGTTTCAGCCTAACTGGATCGTTCGTACGAGAGGGAGATTCGAGGGGATAGCCCAGCAGATGCAGCAGGCCATTGCTCAGGTAGATCCTGATCTGCCTGTCTCTGGTGTATACGGCATGAGCGATGTACTTTCCGAAACATTGCTCTTGCAGCACATGGAGGCGGCTCTGCTGGGGGCGCTTGCTGCTCTGGCACTCCTGCTCTCTTCGGTTGGGATTTACGGATTGGTCTCCAACCTGGTGAATGAACGTACTCGCGAGCTCGGCATCCGCATGGCTCTCGGCTGCACATTGCAGGGAGCGATGTTTGAAGTTTCCCGCGCCGGCATGGTCGCCACTGGGGCTGGCTTAGCCGGCGGCTTGCTGTTGTCGTTTGCGGCGGTGAAGGCGCTGCGGAGCCAGCTGTTCGGGGTTGCTTTGTACGATCCCCTTACTCTATGCGCAGTGTCTGCATTGCTTGCTCTGGTTGCTTTGTTGGCGGCCGTTCTGCCCACCTTAAGAATCGGGAAGATCGATCCGGCGGAAACACTTCGCGCGCAATGATGTGGAGGCCCGGGCCTGACAGGCTGCAGAAAGACCGAGAATTGCGACAAAACATCCCACAGGAATCTTAGAGTCTGCGTGAAGAAACTAGACTAGAAAGAAACAGCAGGTCGAAGGGGACCTGCTGTTTCCGTCATCCACGAACGGATGCCAGCTGGGAGCGCCGCCCTCCCCTTTGTCATCCCGAGCGAACCCGGATTTCCTGCCGCGCTGCGCCGGACACAATCGCGTATGCGCCTTTCAGTAAGGAAAGGCGCATGAGGTTCGCCAACGCCATTGAGTTTCACAGGAAATCAGGGGAAGTCGAGGGATCTGCAGTTCAACGGACCTCTCCTGGAAATGTTTTGGCTCGAGTGGGTTCCAGAAAAGGACAACTCCAGAAAAACCCTCACTCCGTTCGCAAGGCCTCCACCGGATTAATAGAAGCAGCGCGCTGGGCAGGAATAATGCTGGCGACCAATGCGCAGAAGCCCAGCGCGGCGATGGAGCCGGCTAGTACCAGCGGGTCCCAGCTCTTGACCTGGTACAACTGCGCTGCGATCAGATGTCCGCATGCGATGGAAATCGGAATACCGATGACCAGGCCGATCAGCACTTGCCGAAAAGCTCCGCGCAGAACCAGGCGAACTACGTTGACTGCGGTTGGCGCCCAAGGCCATGCGCACCCCAATCTCGCTGGTGCGCCGCTCTACCGTGTATGCCGTGACACCATAGAGGCCGACGGCAGCGAGCACCAGCGCCAGCAAACCAAAGAGCCCGGTCATCTGCGCCACGGCGCGCTGCTGGTCGAAATTGCTGTCAACCTGATCCTGCATGGGCTGAATATTGATAATGGTCAGATTGGGATCGACTTCGCTGAATGCCTTTGCGGATCAGCGGTTCCATCCCCAACGCGCTTCCGCGCAACTGGAGCACGGCGCCGCCGATGTAATGGGAGCGGTGGTCGATCAGCGCCATGATCGGTTGGTCGTAGGTGACATGCTGAGCCAGGGGTGCATAAAACATGGGACGCGGCGGACCGCCTGGGTCCCTATACTTGGCATCGTGCACGACGCCTACGATTTCAAACGTGGTGTTGTACTTCGGCATATCCAGGCCGAAGTGTTTTCCGATGGGATCCTGATCGGGAAAGAACCGCTTGGCGAAGGTCTTCGCTGACCACGGCCACGCTGCGCGTGCTGGCTGTGTCTTGTTCGGTGATACTCCGGCCGCGCACAATAGGCTGGCCCATCGTTTCCAGATAGCCGGAGCTGACGCGATCCCACGAAGATCCGGAATTGTCATCCAGTTGTGGCACGCCATGACCTTCGGGAACAATCAATTCGCCCCAGTTGTCAATGTAAGGGGTATAGAGGGCAAGCGCTGCGCGTTCGACTCCGGGGATCGCAGCAAGGCGGTCCTGCAACTCGCGGTAAAGCGCGTCGAGCTGAGGTTCGGTGTAGCTGGCCGGCGGCCCGTTCATCACAATGCTGATGCGGTGGTCGGTCTCGAAGCCGAAACTCTGATGCTCCAGATTGCGCAGGCTGCGGGTAAGCAGACCTGCTCCGGCGAGCAATACGATAGAGAGCGTGGCCTGCACCACGACCAGTATTTTCTGCGGCAGCGTGGCCCTGTCGCGGGTACTGCGATTGGCCCCGCGCAGGGCCTCGACCGGGTTGCCGTGCGAGGTGAACCATGCCGGCGCGGTGCCGAAGAGCACTCCCGTGAGCAGGGACAAGCCAAAGGCGAACGCCAACACGGGCAAGGAAGGCGAGGCGTCGATAGGCACATAGTGCGCGTTGTGAAAGGCGAGAGCTATCATGAGCTTCACGCCGAGGTAGGCGACAACGACGCCGGCCAAGCCCCCGAGCACGGAGAGCACGACGCTTTCGGTGAGCGATTGACGAATGAGCCGCTTGCGCGATGCGCCCAGGGCCAGCCGGACTGAGGTTTGCGAACGCCGCGCCGCGCCACGCGCCAGCAGCAGATTGGCGATGTTGGCACAGGCAATCAGCAGCACCAGGCAGCAGACCGTGAGCAGGATGCGGAGGCTATCCCCGTAATCGGCTTTCATGGCGCCCACGCCTGCGCCTCCGGGAACGATTCGGATTTGTTGCTTGGGCAGTGACTTTATGATCAGGGGCATAAACTCGGCCGGCCATCCGCTGTCATGGGTCATCCATTGACGCAGAAGGCCGGTGAGCCGCGGGCGCCTACGCCATCCAGGCTTGCGCCCGGCTTCAGTCTCCCGATCACCCGTAGCCAGCCGGAGATAGATTGCTTCAGTAAGGAATTTTCCGCATTCACCAGCGGTTCCTGCTGCAGGGGCAGCCATAGTTCAGGAGGATTGCTGCGCAGCGTTTCACCGAAGAAGCCAGGGGGTGCGATGCCGGCGATGGTGAAAGGGATGACCTTCGACGATGAAAGTCGATCCGACGACCGAAGGATCGGAACCGTACTGTTGCTGCCATGCGCGATAACTCAGCATGGCTACCGGTGGCGCTGCGGCTTGATCGTCACTGGGGGTAATGGTGCGGCCGGCGAAGGCGCGAATGCCGAAAGTCGAAAAGTAGTTGCCGGTGACGAATTCGCCGCGCAATGGTTTGGCCATGGTTGTCGCGTCTGTCCGCGGCGCACGCTGAACTGCACTCCGGCTGCCTGGAAGGCGGCCATTTGCTCGAACTCCGGAGCCGCGGCCTGGACACGAAGAAACAGGGGATACGAGTACATGCCCCAGTCGCCGTCCTGCGGTCCACCCTGAACGCAGCAGTCGGTACCGGCGCCGATGCGGTAGAGGGTGGACGGATCCACTACCGGCAGCGATTTGAGCATAACTGAGTAGATAAGCGAGAAGATGGCGGTGGTCGCGCCGATGCCCAGGGCAAGCGTGAGCATAGCTGTCAGGGTGAAGACAGGCGATAGCCGCATCTGCCGAAGTGCGTACGAGATATCTTGCCGCAGCGTTTGCATGTCAGCTATCTACGAGCAATTCGAAGGTTGGGTTCCCAACTTTATTTCCGATCGAATACCGGTGTCCGGTTGCGGACACCCATGCCCAGATTCGGACTGTTGATGTGGACGGTTCGGTCGTCTCTTACAAGTTCGAGCGAACACAAGCAACGATTCCGTTGTGTTGACTATCTACACAAGAGTAGTGTAGATAGTCATAGTATGGGAAAACCAAGCGATCTGGTGCAGGGTACGCTCGACTTGCTCATCCTCAAAACCATCTCACTCGAGCCGCAACATGGCTGGGCGATTGCAAAGCGTATCCAGCAGATCTCGAATGAGGTCTTGCAGGTGCAGCAGGGCTCGCTTTATCCCGCGCTTCATCGGTTGGAGCAGCAGGGTTGGATACGCGCCAAATGGGCCGAAGCCGACAGTGGCCGCCAAGCCAAGTTCTACTCGCTGACCGCCGCCGGCCGGGCTCAGTTGGAACGGGAAAAGGAAAGCTGGAGCAGGCTTTCGACTGCTATCAATCTGGTGGTCGAGGGCGCGTAGCAAAACAGGAGGCACCAATGCGCTGGTTGGAACGATTCCGCATGGCCATGTTGATGTTGTTTCGTCGTCAAGGCTGAAACAGCGCGGCTCAACGACGAACTGCAGTTTCACGTGGACCAGCAGGTCAAGGAAAACATCGCTCGTGGACTGACCCCGGACGAGGCGCGGTACGCGGCTTTGCGCGCGTTCGGCAATCCGGCGCTGCTTCGCGATGAGGCGCGGTCCAGTTGGAGCTGGAACTGGCTGGAAAAATTTCTGCGCGATCTCCGATACGGCGCCCGCACTCTCACCCGCTCTCCCGGTTTTGCCCTCACCGCCATTCTGGTCATGGCGCTAGGTATCGGCGCCACCACTTCGCTCTTTACCATCGTGCGCGCGGTGCTGCTCAAGCCGCTGCCCTTCCGCGACCCTGACAATCTGGTCATGGTCTACGAGCACTTCCGCGCCGAAGGAGCCGTCGGGGACGGAGTTCAATTCTGTTTCTCCGGTGATTTCAACGATTGGCATCAGCAGACCCACGGTTTTAAGGATATGGCTGCCTGGCGCAATTACGGCTTTGATCTCACGGGCGAGCATGCGGAACTCCCAGAGGTTGTGCGAGGCTGCGGGCGGCTCCTGGAACCTTTTCTCGGTCCTGGGTACGCCGCTGGCTATGGGCCGCACGTTTCGTCCTGAGGAGGACCGGGTTGGAGCGAACCACGTGGTTCTGCTTACGTGGAGTCTTTTCCAAAGACGTTTCGCGGGGGACCCTTCCGTGATCGGCAAGCAAATAAGGCTCGACAGCACACCGTACGAAGTCATCGGTGTCTTGCCGCGCTGGTTCACTTATCCTGATGCGCGGGTGCAGCTCTGGGTACCCTATGCCTCGACCTTTACGGCAAAGGATTTCGCGCGGCACGACAATGCATCAGAGCCATGTCGTTGCCCGGCTCAGGCCCGGCATAAGCGCTGCAGCCGCCGCCAACGAGGTGGGCGCGCTGCAGTATCAGATTCATCTTGCGCATGCCTTCCCAGCCGGTTGCGGAAGAGGCTCGCCTTCGGCCCATCCTCGACGATGTGGTGCAGGATGTAAAGACGCCGTTAGTCGTCTTGCTGTGTGCAGTCGGATGTATGTTGTTGATCGCCTGCCTCAATGTATCCAATCTGCTGGTGGCGCGCGGCGCAGCGCGGCGCAAGGAACTTGCCGTACGCGGAGCCCTGGGAGGCAGCCGGCTGGTCCTCATCGGAGAGCAGATGGCGGAGAGCCTGCTTATCTGCGTCGCCGGGGGAACGGTCGGTATGTCTGCTTTCGTTCGCGGCGACCCGTTGGCTCGCAGGACAACTGGAACGATCTTCCCCGCGCCGAAGCAATTCACCTGGATGCAAGCGTGCTGCCTTCGCCGCTCGGCCTCGTCTTTTTACGGCCTTGCTCGCCGGTTTGCTGCCTGCTATTTCCTCGACCGGCGCCGAGCATCTTCGCGGCGCTGCAGGAGTCGTCCCGCTCGATCGGCGGCAGCATGTCAGGGCGCCACGCTCCGGAAAACTCTGCTTACCGCGGAGATCGCGCTCACCGTCATTCTGCTGGTATCCGCCGGTTTGCTGTTCAAGAGCTTTCTGCACCTGCGTACTTCCAATTGGGCTGCGCCACCGGATCACGTGCTCACCATGAAGTACGGGCTTACCAGAGAAGCAATACGACACCCGGGAGAAAGTCATTGCCTTTCACGAGGCTCTTCTGGACCGCGTGCGCCGTCTGCCTGGAGTCAGCGCCGCCGGCCTGGTCTCCACGCCGCCCGGCGCGGGCTAGTGACGGCGATGACGTCTTCACCATTCCCGAGCGTCCTTCGAGCAGCTTTCAACTTGCAGGACGACGCTCTCGTTCGCACCATTGATCCCGGCTATTTCACCGCCATGCAGATACCGCTGACTTCGCGGCCGCTTCTTTACCGATCAGGAGCGCCTCACCCGCGACCGCTACACGATCATCAGCAAGCGGATTCGCGGACAAGTTCTTTCCCGGGGACAATCCAATTGGCAAGCACGTCACCGTCAGTTGAAGGACGGAGACGTATGAGATTGTCGGGGTCGTCGGTGACACTTCTAGGCTGTCACCCAGCCGTCAAGGCCACCATGTACTTTCCCATACTTGTCCGGCATTCCCGATCGAGACCAGCGAGGCGACCATCGTAGTGCGCACAGCAGGGGATCCGCTATCGCTTTCCATTCCTGTGCAGCAACAGGTGGCCGCGCTCGATCCCGCGTCTGCCTGTATACGACATGCTGACCATGCAGCAGATCCTGGGTAAGTCCACGGCCAGTCAGAGCTTCAGCGCCACACTGCTATTAGCCTTTGCGATCTTGTCCTTGTTGCTCGCCGCGATCGGCCTTTACGGCGTGCTTTCCTATCTCGTCTCCCAGCGCATCACGGAGATTGGCATCCGCATTGCGCTGGGCGCGCAAAGAGCGGAGGTATTGCGCCTGGTGCTGCTCGATGGCCTGGGCCCGGTCTTGCTTGGATTGCTCATCGGCGTGGCTGGGGGCGCGACGGCAGCTAGCTTCATCCGGTCTATCCTGTATGGAACCAGCCCACTCGATCCGATCGTGTTTGCGATCATGGTAGGCAGTCTTCTGCTTACCGCAATGGTGGCTTGTGCCTTGCCGGCTATTCGCGCATCGAGAATTGAACCCATGCAGGCGCTGAGAATCGAGTAAGCGTAGTGGAGAGATCTGCGGTTCTTGTGATCAGTGACTGGAGAGTGTGCGTGAGAACTGCAAACTTCAGGATTCGTGGTGGGTGCCCCCGCATTCCCGGAGTCCCCAGCAGCGAAGCTGCTGGGGTGGATTTATGCGGGGGAAGGAGCGCTTCAGCGCTCCGAGAAACAGTCTCAACTCTCCCCCTACTTGCTCTTAGGCTGTTCTTCTGCCTTAGCCCCAGGAAAAACATCTTTGAGTGGTTGGCGTTGTTTGTCAGACTTCTCGGGCGTCGGCAGCGGCTTACGGGGCAACATCTGGTCGCGCATGGCAGTGTTGTAGACGAATATCGCCTCGACCACTGCCGCCTGCTTCAGATCGGAAGGTGATAGCCGCTCGTAGACATCCTGGTTGCTATGCAGGCTTCGTGTCTCATAATCGCGGGGGTCCTGGATGAATTGAAATCCTGGAATCCCGACCTCGTTGAACGATTCGTGGTCCGTGGAGCCGCTATTGCGCATGCTGACGGTCGTCACACCCAGGTCTTTGAGAGGCGCAATCCATTGGTTGAAAATAGGAACCATGGCGGCATTGTTCTCGGCATAAATGCCCAGTAGCTTTCCTCCGCCATTGTCCAGGTTGAAGTAACCGGAAATAAGCGCATGCTCGGGTTTGACGGTCAGCGGGCCCACCCGTTCCCGCATGAATTCAGGGATCGCCAGTTCTTCAGGCTTGGTCGAAAGCCCAATGCTGCCGAAATGCTGGTGCACATAGCCGAGCCGAGCCGAATTCGCCTTGTTCCTCTCCAGTCCACAATCCAATGCGGATGGTCCGCCGCGGCTGCACATGCAGCGCAGTGAGAATGCGCATCGCCTCCATCGCGATAATCGTGCCCGCGCCATCGTCAGTAGCGCCGGTGCCGGCGATCCAGCTATCCAGATGGCCGCCCACCATGACCACCTGGTCTTTCAGGTCGGGATCACTGCCGGGGATCTCCGCAATGGTGTTATAGCCCTGTTCGTGGTCTCCGGTGAATTCAGTAGTGGATCGTCATGGATACCGTGACCGGCACCTTTGTGCTCCAGCAACCGGCTGACCCGGCCCAAGTTTTCGCTGGAGAGCACCGCGGAGGGAATCGGCTGCTTATGGTCAGGCCGGTAAACTTCCTCTCCCATCTGCTCGCTATTGTCGTCGCGGAACATCCCGCCGTCGCCGCCCCAGCCGGTGACCAGCAGCGCTGACCGCATGTTGCTCGGCAAAGAATTTCGCCACCCGCTCCTTGAAGTTGATCTTCTTGAAGTCGTCTTCCCAAAACTTGGGATCCTGCGGAAAAACATGCTGTTCCTCCATGTTGCCGTCCAGCGGATACTGATAAATCTGCGCCAGCTTGTTCTCGTCATAATGCTGCAACAGCGGCGCTGGATCAGGATGGATCTCAGGAGGCTTTCCATACAGAATAATTTTCCCCGCCAGCTTACCCTTCCAGGCCTCAAGGTCCTTCTCTTCCTTGAGTGCCGGTACAGCGATAACTTCAGCGGTTACCGATCCATGGGTGGGTGGGGACCACGGTGTGGCCTGGCCGATAAACACAGCCGTATCCGGCGTGACCATGTCGATCGAAGTGCTGATCTGGCGCCAGCCCATGCCAAACTCGCCCCAACTCTCCAGGTGCGCATTGCTGCAGCCCATCGCGGTAAGTTGGTCGCGTGTCCAGGCATTCGCTTTGGCTAAGTTGGGAGACCCGGTCAGCCGGGGACCAATATCGTCAAACAGCGCACTCGCATATTCCATGATGTGCGAATGGTTCAGACCCTCTTCGCGGATCCGCGCATACATGCCAAGGTCCAGTGATTCGGTCGCCGGTTGCGTCTCCACGTGACCGTAGTCATAACCGCGAACCTCGGTGGTTGTTGTTTTTGGGCTTGGTTAGCATTTGCCCAGCAGATCTGCAGGAAAGCAGCACACTAAGATAATTCCGGCCGCTGATCACAGGCCCAGCGATCGTTCATTCAGGTATTCCTTTTATTCCTCTATCTTCGCACCGCAACGCCGTCATGGGATCGACCGAAGACGCTCTCCACGAGGGAAGCAGGCACGCCAGTCCAGCCACAGCAAGCAGCACAAAGGATACCCCAACAATCAGCCATGGATCATGTGCGCTATTCTCCACCCAGCGGGAGATGACCCTGTTCAAGCCAAGACTGAGCACCAGCCCCGCCAGCAATCCAGAACCGACACTCACCCCAGCGGAAGCCAGCACGTTCCACAAAACATCTTTCTTCCTCGCGCCCAGCGCCATGCGAATGCCGAACTCATTGGTCCGCTGCACCACCGAATACGAAACCACACTGTACAGGCCCACAGCCGCCAATACCAGCGCCAGCACTGAAAATGCTCCAAACAGGATCGAAACCAGCCGTCCTCTGGCCATTTCCGGCTCACGCCTGATCCAGGTTTCCAGATCGTCCACATGCCCATTCGCCTGCTGATCGGCATTCACGGAGACGATCTGTCGCCGAACGCTATGCAGAATCGATTGTGGGTCGCACACGGCTTTTCGACCAGAATCTGCGTATGCATCCACATATAATGCGAATAGGGTAGAAAGATCGCCGGCTTGACCGGTTTGTCGAGCCCGTCATCAAGCGCATCGCCGACCACGCCCACCACCTGCAGCGGTCCGTCGCTGCCTGGGGCAGCGAGAGTATACGGGGGCTCGTCTTTAAGCGTGGGAATCTTCAACGAATGTCCAAGAACTGTCGCCACCGGGGTAGTAGCGTTTGGCAAAAGACTCGTTCACCAGCACCAATGGCGCGCTGTGCATCATCTCCGTCTGGTCCCATAACGCGTCCTTGCCGCAGCGGCATATGCAAAGTGCTGAAGTAGCCCGGATCGACAAAGTTGATCCTCGCCTTTTGTCCCTCGGCGGAAGGCTTTCCCAGCAACTCAAATGTTTGGTCCCAGCCGTTGTTGGGAGGGGTAGCGTTGGTCGAGATCCCGGTCGAGATCGACATCGGGCAAAGCGCCTATCGTATCGCGAAGCTGCTCATAGAAGTTGGCCCGCTCCGCGATGGTCTTATAGGTGTTGTCATGCACAGGAATACCAACCGACATGACGTGGTGCGGGATCGTAGCCGAGAGGAATACGCATCAGGTGCAGAAACCCTCAATGGCCGCCCCTGCGGCGGTCATCAGCAGCAGCGTCAGGGCAATTTGGCCGGCAATCAGGACGGTGTGGAAGTGCTTTCCGCGAACCGTTCCAGCCACTTTGCGCGTGCTCGACTGCATCACCTGGCTGATCTCCGGCCGCGCCATCTGCAAGGCCGGGAACAGACCAAAGAAAATGCCGGTGAGTACAGCAAGGCCGACACTAAACAGCAGCACCGGCACATTGAGGTGAAAATTGGCCTCGTGCGGAAAGGAGTATTCCGGCAAGCGGCCACAATCCAGCCTAGGCTTCGATACGCCAAGCAGCACGCCCAATCCCGCGCCGGCGATGCGCCAGCATGAGTGATTCGGTAAGAAGCTGGCGGACCAGACGAAAACCGCTCGCCCCCACCGCGGTGCGGATCGCGAATTCATGTTGCCGCGCGGTGCCGCGCGCCAGCAGCAAAATGGAAACGTTGCCGCATCCGATCGCCAACAGCAGTCCCACGGCTCCGAACAAAAGGGCCAGCGTCCCGCCTAGTTCGTGCATGTAGCGGTAGCTGATGTTCCGTCACCTGCGAAGAACAAACTGTTTTGGAAAGTGAGTCGGGGTTTCTTTGGCGAAATGTTGGAAGAGCGGAGCTAATTCAGCTGCGGCTGCTGCCTGGGTTACGCCCGGCTTAAGCTTGAGAAGCACGCCATAGGTAATGGTCGGGGAAGCGGGGAGGTTCAGGGGCAGATATACGTCGCCATCCATGCCAGGTGAAGCGTGGTGGCAGCACTCCCAGGACGGTGTAGGTTTTGTGAACCAACTGGATGGGCTTGCCGACCACAGAGGGATCCCCATTAAAGTGCCGCTGCCAGAACTTGTGGCTCAAAACAACCACTGGCTGCGGCTCTTGTCCGTCGGGAGCATCCGAGGGGAGAAAATTACGGCCGAGCATCGCCGGCAGACCAAGAAACTGCAAACCGCTGGTCGTCAGGTAAATTCCCTGGACGTCTTCCGGAACATCGCCGCCGGTGACAGTCAGGCTCCATCTCGTTAATAGCCATCACGTCTTCAAGGGAATGAGCTTGTCGCAACTGCTGTATTTGCGGGCCAGTAAGGCCGTCCCAGTTAGCTTCGATTTCCAGCTTTGTCCAGCAGAGAGAGAGAGTGCATATCCGATCGGCTCCGGCATACGGCCACGGGTTCATCAGCACGGCGTAAACAATGCTGAACACCGAAACGGTCGCGCCAATCCCGAGTGCGAGGGAAAGAATCGCTGTCAGCGCGAAGCCGGGATGATTGCCAAACTGGCGGAAGGCAAAGCGAATGTCCTGCAGGAATGTGAGCATGACTGCACCCCCAGGAAAGAGAATTAGACCCGACCCTCGAACTGCAATTGTCTAACCAAATACGCTGCCACCGACTCAATGGTTCATTTCACAATCGGCCGGTAACTCCAGTGAACCGACGGACTCGAATGTCCAAAAATGGACAGTAAAGACCAAGATTGAACAAATCGAACGCCTCTTGCGTAGGTATGCATGATGGCAAAGCGGCCAAATTCGTGGAAAAGCGCCGCTGAGTGGCTTTGGTCACCGGCATGCATTAGCAAGTAATGATGGATATCTCTCGACCAGACCTGAAGGCCAAGAAGCGGAAGCGGCAGGCATTGACGATTGCCATTGGCGTCGTCGTGCTTGCCGCCGTAACTTTTCTCGTAATGCGGTTGAAGCCGGCCGCTCCCACCGTGGACCGTTCCGTTGTATGGACCGACACGGTGAAGCGCGGACCGATGGTACGCCAGGTGCGCGGACTGGGCACCCTGGTTCCTCGCGAAGACGCGATCCGCCAGATCCCGGCGCAAACCGAAGCCACTGTGGTGCGCATCCTCGTACTCTGCCGGGCTCGATCGTAAGCCCGACACCATTCTTCTGGAGTTGGCCGATCCCGCAGGCTACCCAGCAAGCGCTCGATGCCGAGCTTTCGCTCAAAGAGGCGCGCGCGGACTTGAGCAACGTACAAGTGAAGGTGCAGAGCGATCTGATGGCGCAAAAGTCTGCCGCGGCCACGGTCAACGCAGATTACAACCAGGCGCAGCGGCAGGCGCAGACCGACAAGTCGCTTTACGGCCTGGGCGTGATTTCCGGTCTTGCCTACAACGGCTCGCAGGGCAAAGCGGATGAATTGAACTACCCGGAACAAACTCGAAGAGCAGACCGTCGACATCAATGAGAAGGCCGATCGAATCACAGCTTGCCGTACAGCAGGCCAAGGTGGCACCAGGCTCAGGCTATCTATGAGCTTGAAACGGCAACAGTTGGACGCGCTGAACGTGCGCGCAGGATATCCGGGCGTGCTGACCAGTCTTCCCCTGGCGGTAGGGCAGCATGTGACCATGGGCACCATGCTGGCCCAGGTGGTGCAGCCGAATCAGCTGAAAGCGCAGCTGAAGATCGCTGAGACCCAGGCGCGCGATATTCAACTGGGGCAACCGGCCTCGATCGATACCCATAACGGCCTGGCCGACGGCACAGTATCGAGAATCGATCCTGCGGTGGTAGAATGGAACCGTCACTGTCGACGTGAAGCTGGTTGGCAATATGCCCGATGGGGCGCGTACTGACTTGAGCGTGGACGGCACCATCGATCTGGAAAGATGAAGGATGTTCTTTACGTGGGCCGGCCGGCTTTCGGCAACGAGAACAGCACCATTACTCTCTTCCGGTTGGATCACGCGACGGCAAAGGGGCAGTCCGCGTTCCAGTCAAGGTGGGCCGCGCCTCGGTGAACGCAATCCAGGTACTGGAAGGGCTTCATGAAGGCGACACGGTGATTTTGAGCGACATGTCACGCTATGACACGACGGACCGAATTCGGCTGGACTAACTGAAGGAACAGGAACAATCCAATCACGAGCAAAACAGGAGCGAAAGCATGCAGCCACTGATACAGATTGAAGCGAATGACCAAGATCTTCTACACCGAGGAGATCGAGACCCACGCGCTCTCCGGCGTTCACCTCTCCATCGACCGCGGGGGAATACGTGGCCATGTCCGGCCCTTCCGGTTGCGGAAAGTCGACTCTGCTTTCGATCATCGGCCTGCTGGATACGCCAACGGCGGGCAAGTACGAGCTCAACGGCCGCCCGGTAGAGAATCTGAAATTTGCCGAGCGCTCGCGTATTCGTAACCAGGAAATCGGCTTCATCTTTCAGAGCTTCAATCTGATCGGCGATCTTACGGTTGCCGAGAATGTGGAACTGCCGCTGACCTATCGCTCGGGAATGGCATCGAGCGACCGCAAGAGCCGGGTGCAGGAGTCTCTGGAGCGCGTGGGCATGGCCCACCGGATGCGCCACTATCCCTCGCAGCTCTCCGGCGGTCAGCAGCAACGAGTCGCCGTCGCGCGTGCACTGGCAGGTTCACCTTCGATCCTGCTGGCTGACGAGCCCACCGGAAACCTGGACTCGAAGAATGGCGAAGCCGTCATGGAGTTGCTCAAGAACCTGCATCGTGAAGGAGCGACGATCTGCATGGTGACCCACGACCCGCGCTTTGCCCGCCATGCGGACCGCAATATCCATCTGTTCGATGGAAAAATCGTCGCCGAAGGCGAAGTCGCGGATCAGATTCTCGAGTTTCAGTGAATCGTCGGGACCTTGCTTGGGAAATGGTGGAAGCCCGCATTTCCGGGTCCCCAGCAGCGAAGCTTGCTGGTGTTTATGCGGGGAAGGAGCGCTTTACTCTCCGGGACATGTTGTCAATCAGGCGCTTTAGCGCTGGCAATGCGAGGCTGTGCTGTATAGGCTTTACAGGTTGCGAGAAACTAGCTCTGTACGGGCTGACAGGGTTGCCTTTAGAGCGTGTGTGAGACCCGAAACTGGGGAGCTACGGCGCACTGCAGATCCTCGGCTTCGCCGGATGACGGAGAGGAGAGCGCTTCCATTGATAGAGGCGATTGGGATGGCAAAGTGCGTGATGCTGCTTCCCTGGGGAATCTTCCATCCGTATCACGAACCTCAATGGAACCGTTCCCCTCTCCTTTGTCATCCCGAGCGAAGCCGAGGGATCTGCAGTGCGCCCCGGATGGCTCCCCAAAGCTTCGGGTTCTCACACACGCTCTTCAGCCCCTGCGCTTTTTACGGCAATCGCATCTAAAACGAGGGGCTGCAATGATCTCGCTCGAAAATATCGAAAGAAGTTACAAAACCGGCGCCGGCCAAACCTGGGTCCTCAGGCGCATCCATCTGAAAATCGATGCGGGCGAATTTATCACCATCATGGGACCTTCGGGGGCAGGGAAGTCGTCACTGCTGAATGTATTGGCGCTGCTCGACGATCAATGGGCGGGAGCGTACTGGTTCCACGGCGAGGCGGTCCACTCCATGAACCGCAAGCAGAGGTCAGACCTGGCAAGGCGCAACATCGGCATGGTTTTCCAAAGCTACCACCTGCTCGATGACCTCAACGTCGCGGAAAACATCGATCTGCCGCTCTCCTACAAAAATATTTCCCGCTCCGAACGCCAGTCGATGGTCGCGGACACGCTCGACCGCTTCAACATCGTGGGCAAGAAAGACCTCTATCCCAACCAGCTTTCCGGCGGTCAGCAGCAACTGGTAGGCATTGCCCGCGCGGTCATTCATCGCCCGTCTCTGCTGCTCGCCGATGAGCCCACGGGAAATCTTCACTCCTCCCAGGCAAAAGAGATCATGGAACTCTTCCAGGAACTCAACCGCGAGGGAACAACCATCGTCCAGGTCACTCACTCCGAGGTAAATGCCTCCTATGGCAGTCGCATCCTCGAGGTTCGCGATGGCTGGATGGTGCGCGATACAGCCAACCCCGGGCTTGGCCAGGCTGCTGAGGTGAAGGCATGAGGCGTGTCTCCCAGGCGGGGTTTGGAATGCAGAAAGCAATCGCGGTGGTTTGCACGACGGGTCTTCTCGCTTCGACTACTTTTGCGCAAGCGAACCCCACCTTGCCTTCCGCGCCTGCCGCTCCGCAGCAATCTCCGCCCCAGACCATCGCACAGCAGGCGCAAGCGGCGGCGCAGCCGGGGCCGGTTGCCTACCAGGGACCTTTCCACATTGAACTGCCGCATTCACACAACCCCCTCGCGCCGTATATGCCCAGCACTGTGCCGGAACTCAACCTGCAAAACTCGCAGCGCCTCTACGACCTCATTCAAGACGGCAAGCTCCGCATCTCCCTGCGGGACGCGATCGCTTTGGCGCTCGAAAATAATCTCACGCTCGCCTCCTTCCGCTACAACTTCCCCATCGCGCAAGCCGATCTTCAGCGCACCAAGGCGGGAGGCGTCGTCAACGGCGTCAACACCAGCGTCGTCTCGACCACGCCGAGCGGCTTTGGCGCCTCGGGGGGCGGTGGTGGCTCCGCAGCCTCGAGTGCGACCGCAGGCAACGGCGGCCTCGTCACCTCCACGCTCGGCGCCGGCGCGGCCGTTCCCCCGTTCGACCCCCTCCTCATCTTCAGCGGCTTTGTGCAACACACCGTCACCCCGGAGCCGAACCTTGTCCCAGGTCGGCGTCGAACTCTTTAAGGTAAACAATATCGAGGTCCAATCGCAGTACCAACAGTACTTTCCGCTCGGCACCTACCTGCAGGTCAACTACACCGGCTTCCGCGCCGCCAACAACAGCCCTTATTTCGCAGTCAATCCCGAACTGAGTTCCAATTTCCAGGTCTACCTGAGCCAGCCGCTTCTGTACGGATTCGGCCTTGCCAGCAACGAGCGCTTCATCCACATCGCCAAAAGAAACCTGCAGACCACCGATCTCGCCTTTAAGCAGCAGGTCATCGCCACCGTCACCGACATCGAAAACCTCTATTGGGATCTGGTCAACGCTTATCAGGACGTGCAGGTGAAGACCCGGTCATTGGAATACGCCAATCAGACCCTGACCGACGACCAGAAACAGTTGGAGCTGCAGAACATTCCTGCGATGCAGGTCACGAAGGACCAGTCTGCGGTTGCCACCAGCGAGGGTGACCTTACCATCGCCAAGGCCACGCTGAGGCACAACGAGCTGCTCATTAAAGACGATCTCACCCGAACCGACGACCCGTCCATCGACGAAATCCCCGTCATCCCGCTCGACCTCCAGGGCGGTCCCGATCCCAACGAATCGCAAACCATCACCCAGCTGATCGACGAGGCCATGAAGAACCGGCCTGAAGTCGCGATTTTCCGTAATGCGGCGGAGGTCCAGCGCCAGAGCCTCAAGGACATCAACAGCGAGCTGCTGCCTCAACTCAATTTGTACGGCTACTACGGAGGCACGGGCGCCGCCGGCCCCAAAAACCCGAATTGCAGTCTCGGCACGGAGCAATGCGCCACCAGCCTGCCCACCGACTTCTCCAGCATGTTCGTGAACACCTTCAACTACTCGGCGCCCCAGTACGAGGTTGGCGTCAATCTCACCATCAACCTCCGCAACCGTATCGTCAAAGCCGACCAGTTCCGCGCCGTGCTCGCGTACCGCCAGAGCCAGATCGCCCAGGAGCAGCAGCAGAAGAGCCTTCGCTTCGACATTCGCGACTCGCAGTTCGCTCTCGTTCAGGCGCAAGCCCGCGTGGCGGCCGCGCAAAAAGCACGCGATCTCGCGCAGAATACCTTTGATATCGCCAAGAAGGAGCAAGACATAGGAGCGATGTCCAGGTATGACACCCTGATTGCAGAAGAAGGCCTCGCTGTCGCTGAATCCGCGTTTTTTACCGCGCAGACTGCTTATGAAAAGGCGAAGGCGGATATTGACCGCGCTACTGGGACGACGTTGGACCGCACGGGCGTCTCGATAGACGACGCAAGAAATGGCGTCGTCGCGCAGAGCAGGCCTTAGTCCTCAGGGAAATCACGGGCACTATACTTATGACTCTTTTTGAATGATTTGTTTTTGAGCAATGATGGCAACTTACCCGCAAGCCGCGAAAGAACCGTGGCCGCCCGCACCAAGGACGCGCCCAGAATCCTGGCCGCGGATGATCAACCCCATATCCTGGATGCGATCGAGCTGTTACTGCAGCCGGAAGGCTACCGGGTCACCCGAGCGCAATCTCCCCGCGAAGTACGGGACCGGGTGGCCAGCGAAACCTTCGATGCGCTCGCTCATCGACCTTAATTACACCCGCGATACTACCTCCGGCGCGGAAGGTCTGGAGTTGCTGGCTCAGCTGAGCGCTCACGACAGCCGTTTGCGCATCATCGTCATGACGGCCTGGGCCAATGTCGATCTGGCGGTCGAATCCATGCGCCGCGGGGCCTGTGACTTTATCCAGAAGCCGTGGGAAAATGCACGGCTCATTTCCATCGTGCGCACCCAGATCGAACTGCGGCGGGCCGTGCAGCAGGCGGAAATTCTGGAAGCGGAAAACCGCCTGCTGCGCGCCGAAGGCCGGCCTGAACTGATCGCCAAAGCTTCTTCCATGCAGCCCGTGCTGGAGCTGTTGGCCCGCATCGGACCCTCGGATGCCAACGTGCTCATCACCGGCGAGCACGGAACGGGCAAAGAAATCGTGGCGCAAACGCTGCATGCGCTCTCCTCGCGCGCGGCGCGTTCGCTGGTCGCCGTGAATACCGGCGCGCTGGCCGAGGGTACTTTTGAGAGCGAGCTCTTCGGCCACGTCAAAGGAGCCTTTACCGACGCGCGCACCGACCGCATCGGCCGCTTCGAACTCGCCGATCGGGGTACCCTCTTCCTGGATGAGATTGCCAACGTCCCCATGCGCCAGCAGGCCAAGCTGCTGCGAGTGCTCGAGACCGGCGACCTGGAACGGGTCGGCTCTTCGCAAACCAGGCGAGTGAATGTGCGTCTGCTCTCGGCTACCAATGCTGACCTGCAGGAGGAGTGTGCCCAGGGCCGCTTTCGCGAAGATCTGCTCTTCCGCCTCAACACGGTCGAGATTCATCTTCCCCCGCTGCGCGACCGCCGCGAAGATATTCCCGTGCTTGCCGGGCACTTCCTCGCCCGCTATACCTCGCCGCTATCGCAAGGCCGTGACCGGCTTCGAGCCCAGCGCCGCTGGAAGCCATGTTCCAGCACAGCTGGCCGGGCAACGTGAGGGAACTCGATCACGCCATTGAGCGCGCCGTGCTCATGGCCCGTGGTCCGCGGATACAAAACGCCGACCTTGGCTTGAGCCAGGTTCGCTCCTCCACCCAGAGTCTCGACGAGTTGAGCCTCGAAGCGGTGGAAAGTATTCTCATTCGCAAGGCTTTGGCGCGTGCGGGCGGCAACGTCAGCCATGCGGCAGAGGCGCTGGGATTGAGCCGTGGAGCGCTCTATCGCCGGATGGAGAAGTATGGAATCTGATCCCACTTCGCACAACGGAAGTGATTCAGCCCCCCACCCACACCTACGCCCTCCACAAACACACCGGCCGCAACGACTCCATTCGAGCGCCGCATCCGTCTCCTCTGCCTGCTTGATTGCAGCGCCTGCCTTCGTGCTCGCCGCGATCCTGCTTTGGCAGGCCAAAGTCTCGGGGACCATGGTGACCACACTTCTTGGGCGGCGCCGCTTTTCTTTCTCTGATTGCGGCGAGGCGTGCTCATGGAGGAGATCATCCGCCCGCTGCAGACCCTGGCCAACGTTGTCTCCGCGCTGCGCGAGTCCGATTATTCCTTTCGTGCCCGCGGCGGCCGGCAGCTCGATGCGCTGGGGGAGCTTGCCCTGGAGATCAACGAATTCGCTGACTTGCTGCAGAGCCAGCGTCTGGATGAGCTTGAGGCCAGCGCCTTGTTGCGTTGCGTCATTTCTTCCATGGACGCGCCGGTGCTTGCTTTTGATCCCGAGCATCGCCTGCGGCTGATCAATCCTGCCGCGGAGCGCATCTTCCATCTCAGCGCAGACCGGGCCCTGGGCAGCAGCGCGGATGACTGCGACTTGCTGGCCTGCTCGATCAGCCCGATCGGGGAATCATGGTTCTTGGCGGGCAAGGGCTATCCCGTGCATTGGATGGTAAGGCGATCGAGCTTTCGCCAGCGCGGCATCCCGCATACGCTGCTGGTGCTCTCCGACGTAAGCATTGCCCTGCGGGAGCAGGAGCGCGATGCCTGGCAGCGCCTCATCCGGGTGATTGGCCACGAAATCAACAATTCGCTCACCCCCATCAAGTCCATTGCCGGCAGCCTTCGTTCGTGGATCCATATCAATCCGCTGAAAGTGCAGACCATGGATGCGTTTGCCGGCGATGATGATTTGTTCAGCCTGGACCGTGGTCTGAAAATCATTGAGAACCGCGCGGAGTCGCTCAATCGTTTCATCCAGGCTTACCGGCAGCTTGCCCAGCTGCCGCCGCCTGCATTGCAGCCGGTTTCCGTTGCACCCGTTGATGGAGCGTGCGGTCGCTGCTGGAAACCAGGGTAGCGGTCCAGCTCAAGCCCGGACCCGATATCGTGCTGCAACTCGATCCCGACCAGATCGAGCAGCTGATCATCAATCTGTTGCGCAATGCAGCGGAGGCGGCTTTGGCGCGCTTTCCCGAGGCGCCATGCAAAGGGCGAGGTGACGATCACCTGGAGAGCGGCTCCCCAGGCGTGGTCATTCTGATTGAGGATAACGGGATCGGCCTCACCAATCCGTCGAACCTATTTGTGCCTTTCTACACCACCAAGCCGGGAGGAAGCGGTATCGGCCTCGCGCTTGCGCGGCAGATATGCGAAGCCCACGGCGGCGTTCTTCAGGTCGCCAACCGGCTCGATGGCCCGGGTTGCGGAGCAGAGATCCGCCTGCCCTTGAGCCCATCCTCGCGAGGGTCGCTGGAACCGGAACCGAAGGCAGGTCGGCGGAGAACAAGGTCCCGGTGAGTTAAGAGTAGGGCTTCACGACGATCTCCACATCATAATCGAGCGCCACGAGAAAGCGCAGAAGACGTTCGACAGAAAACTGCCGGAACTCCCCGCGCAACATCTTGGATACATCAGGCTGGCGGATGCCAAATAGCTCGGCCGCCTCGACCTGTTTCAACCGGCGATCTTTCAGGATTGTGTCGATCTTGAACACGAGCTGCGCCTTGATCCGGTGCTCCTCGGCATTCGGAATGCCGATATCTTTGAACACGTTCCGACTGCCGGTTTCGTATCGCATCCTCTCCATGGTTCCCTCACCGCCGCTTGAGCGTCTCCAACTCATCCAGAGTCCGCGGCCAGTCCGATCGCAAGAGTCGCGAAAGGCTTCGATCCGCCAGGAGCTTCCCGCCGGTCTGGCACGTACGCAGTAGTCGGTTTCATTGTCCGCATAGCGAATACGCTGGATGGGTTCGCCACACCTTGGGCAAGGCTGTCCATAGCGTCCATGCACCGCCATATCCTTACGAAAGGCGGTCACCTTTTCCGGAAAGGCGGTCATTCGCCTCGTCGCCCAGGCGCTTGATCCACAGCTCCAGCGTATTGCGCGTTGCGGCGTAAAGCTTTTCCCACTCCTCCGGCTTCAGCTTGTGGGTCAGCGCGACCGGGGATAATTGTGCCGCGTGCAGAATCTCATCTGAATATGCGTTGCCAATGCCGCTTAGAATGCGCGGGTCGGTAAGAGCCCGCTTGAGGGTTCGATTCTCGACCGTGAGCGCGTCGCGAAAGCCTTGAGATCGCTGGAGAGCACGTCGATGCCTCCGGGATCGATGGAACGCAACGCCTCCTCGCCCTCGAAGAGATGCAAGGATGCGCGGCGCTTGGTCCCCGCCTCAGTAAGCACGAGCGAACCATGAGGGAAGTCGAAGGCAGCCAGATTGTTTCGCCCCGCCAGCTTCGCCCCGGTTGGCCGCCAGTGCAGTCGCCCGGCGATCATCAAGTGAAGCACCAGCCAGAGATCGCCCTCCACCCCGATAGCGATGCGCTTGCCGATGCGGCGCAGTTCCCGCACCACGCGACCTTCCACGCTGGCCACCGGCGGCCGCGCTGTTCGCAGCAGAAACGCGCTCGCCATGCGCACGTGTTCGAGCGGCTGGCCGAGAATCCGCGGCTCCAGCGCGCTTATATAGGCGGTGATATCCGGTAGTTCCGGCATGCTTACCAGCTTGCAGCTTGCGCTGCACTTTCGCAACATCGAATCGATAACGCAGAGACGTGATACACTCCGCCCGATGAATCGACGTATGTTTCTTGGCCAGGCCGCGATGGCGTATGGTGCGTTCCTGCTCCGCGCGCGAGCCCAGGGAACGTCTCATGCACCCGCCCTGACCATCCGCGAGATTCGCGCGGTTCGTTTGCGTGACGGGTTCAACAGCCGCTTTATCCGCGTCTATACCGATCAGGGTCTGACCGGCACGGGCGAGATGCTCGATACCGTGGGGGCGGAATATATCGTCAATCACAACATCGGCCCTTCGCTTGCCGGCCGCGACCCGCTGGAGATCGAAGGAATCCTCTTCGACCTCTGGGGCTGGAAGCACCTTTCCATCGGCGGTTCGCCCTCGCCCCTGTTCATGCGGGGAATGGGCGGACCCTACCTGACCGCCATCAGCGGAGTGGAAATGGCGCTGTGGGATCTGGCTGGGCAAAGCCCTGAATGTGCCTGTCTACCAGCTGATGGGCGGCCGCGTGCGCAACCGGTTGCCCGTCTATCTGCACGCAGCCAACCCGGCGGAGGCCACCAGCCTGATCGCAAAGACCAAAGTAAAAGCGCTCAAGATCGGCATCGATTACAGCCCCGATGCCTGGACGCTGAAAAAGGGTTGGGATCCGGACAAGCTTTGGGGACTTCATCTGAACACCGTCCAATTGGACGATGTGGTGAATTTTGTGGCATCTATCCGCGAGGCAGTGGGCCCCCGCTACGATCTGGCGCTCGAATGCCATGCGCGCTACGACGTCGAAACCGCCATACAGCTGTGCCACCTGTTGAGCCCTTCCGCCTGATCTGGGTTGAGGAACCAATCCCCAGCGACGATGTGGACGCTATGGTGAGGGTGCGCAATGCCACGCGCGTTCCTATCGCGGCGGGTGAGAATATCTATAGCCGCTATGGGTTTCGCCCATTTCTTGAAAAGGAAGCGCTCAGCGTGATCCAGCCGGACGTATCGAAGACCGGCGGCCTGCTGGAAACGCGTAAGATCGCCGCGATGGCCGAGGTTTACTCCATCCCCATCGCACCCCATGGTGTGGCTTCTCCGCTGGGTACCATGGCGGCAGCCCATGTCGCCGCCGCGACCCCTAACCTGATGCTGCTTGAGTTCACCCACTACGTTGACCAGTCGTACACTTCACTGACGGAACCAGTTCGCTCGATGGGGATGGCTTTCTGCCAGGTGCGGACCACGCCTGGAATCGGCGTGGCTCTCAACGAAGATGTGGTGAAGGAACGGACAGACCCTGAATTTCATCCCTTGTGAAGCATATGTCTGAAAGTAAGGTCCCTCGAATTGTCGCGGATCGGCGAGCTGCTTATGGGATCTTCTGCCGAGCGGCGCCCGGCTGGGTGGAGCGTCGGCAAACTTCGCCGTGTTCTGCGCCCGGCTGGGGAACAGAGTGTATTGGTCTCGAGCCTGGGTAACGATGATTACGGCAACGCCGCCCGCGGCATGCTCGTGCAGCCGAACCTGGATCTGACAGCAGTTACAGATGAGCGAGACCTATCCCACCGGAACAGTCGAAGTTACATTCTCGGCCGACAACCAGCCCAGCTATGTGATCCCCCGAGGACGTGGCATGGGATTTCATTCAGTTTCACTCCCACCCTCCGTGAGCAGCGCCTGCTGCGAATGCCATTTGTTTTGAAACGCTTCCCCAGAGGCATGAGGTATCGCGGTCGACCATCCGAGGGTTGGTGGCGGCCACGGCTCCTGAGTGCGTGCGGGTTTGCGACATCAATATAAGGATGCCCGATTGCACCCCCGAGGTGCTCCGCTGGTCGGTGGCCCACGCCATATCATCAAGGTAAGCGACGAGGAGTTGCCACTGGCTTTTTCGTTTTTGGGTGAGCTGGGCTTCACCAGGCTCCGGTCATAACTCCGGAAACTGCGGCCCATGCGCTGCTTGAAATTTCCCCGATTGTAAACTGGTCGCCACCACCCTGGGAGCCGAGGGGAGCATGGTCACCTCGCGCGAGGGAGCATTCAGGCATCCGGGGTTTCCCATTAAGGTGGTGGATACCGTAGGCGCGGGCGACGCCTTTACTGCTGGTCTGCTCCATGCCTATCTGCGCGGCGCGTTCGCTGCCCAGATGGCCGAGGCAGGCAACCTTTGTGGCAGTTACGTCGCCGGGCAACCCGGAGCCACGCCGGCGCTGTCAGCAGAACTTATCGACCGTATCCATGCTCTGCTTGGTACCCTCTGAGGCCCGCTTTACTACCCTCCTGAAGCGGCTTTGGGGCGTGTTATCGTTTGATTCATGTCTCGCGCGTCCCGGAGCGTTTTTGCTCTGATTTGTCTAGGTTCTTTTCAATACGCCGCCGCGGCAGCAGGTTTTCGCTGCACCGTTGCCGCGCATGAGCCATTTCTTGAGCAGGCGAATCGCTTCATCCTGGCCGGGCTTCGTTACCAGCCGGTCGAAGCGACGCAGGCGGGATATCACGGCGACGCCAATGCTTCCCTCGATACGGAGCTCGATGATTCGAGCCCCGCGACCATCGCCGCTGAGCGCGCCCTGCTGGTGACCGGGAAGCAATGTTTTGCTGCCGCAAATGCGACTACACCCGAAGATGTAGCGGACCTCGCGCTGCTCCGAAGCAACATCGATGCCACCCTCTTCGCGCTTGATGTGCTGCAGGACTACCGTTACCGCCCGCAGGATTATGTGGAGATGATCGGCTCCGGCCTCTTCTTCCCGCTCACCTCAACCGATGGCACCCAGGAGGCGCGTCTCAGCGCCGTTCTCGCGCGCATGGAGAAGATCCCTCGCGTCCTCGAGGAAGCCCGCCAGAATCTCAAAGAGGCCGATCCGGTCTTTATTGATACGGCCCTCGAGGAAAACTCCGGGAATATCGCTGTTATCGAGCAGATTGGAAGCATGATTCCTGCCGGCTCGCCGCTTCGCGGGCGGTACGATACGGCATCGAAGGCCGCCCGGGCGTCGCTCGACAGCTACGCCGCGTGGCTCAAGGACGATTTGGCACACAGACCGCACACCGTCACCTGGCGTACCGGACCAACGGCGTACGCGAAAATCTTCACCTTCGCGCTCGGCCCCGGCACTCATGAAACTCCCGATTCCGTGCTCGCCGCGGCCGAGCGAGACCTGTCCCGGGTGCGCGCGGAGATGTATGCGGTGGCCGTGCCGTTGCATCAACAGTGGTTTCCGGATCACAAAAACCATAGCGACCTGAGTGGAGAGGCCTTGCAGAACAAGGTCATCGCCGAGGTCATCGACCGCATTAATCAGGACCATGTTGCAACGGGCCAATTGCTGGAGAAGGTAAAGGCTGAGGCAAGCGGCATCCACGCTTTTATTGTGCAGAAGAACCTGGTCACGTTGAGCGATCGTGACAACATGCGCATTGTGCCCACGCCGGTGTTTCTGCGCGGGGTCTATTCCGTCGCCGGGTTTCATCCCGCGCCTGCGCTCGAACCTACGGCGGAGGCGGAATACTGGGTAACCCCCATTGACCCGAAGATGTCGAAGGAACAGGCCGAGTCGAAGCTGCGGGAGTACAACAACTGGATGTTGCTCTATCTCACCATGCATGAAGCGCTGCCTGGACACTACACTCAGTTCGAGCATGCGAATAATTTGCGTCCGTCCTCACGGCGAGTGCTGCGTGTGCTCCTGGGGAACAATCCTTATGAGGAAGGGTGGGGTGAATATGCAGTAAAGGAAATGGAGGACGCCGGATACGCCAACCATGATCCTCGATTTGTGCTTATGATCCAGAAGGTCCGCCTGCGTGTGATCGCCAACGCCATTCTCGACATTCGCATGCAGAGCCGCAACATGACCGACCAGGAGGCTCTCGATCTAATGGAGAAGAAGGCGTTTCAGACTGAGGCTGAAGCGCGGGGCAAGCTTCGCCGGGCTAAGCTGACGGCAGGGCAGCTCATTACTTATTACGTTGGCTACCATCAGTGGATCGATCTTCGCAACCGAATTCAGCAACAACAGGGAAGTGCCTTCTCCCTAAAACGTTTCAACGATATCGCCCTCGACGAAGGGCCTCTTCCTATTCCGCTATTGCAACCATTACTGACAAATAAGCTGGTAGGCCACTGAGCTTGGTTGCATCCTGTAGTGCTTGGGTCGGTATCTTTCGATCCGATTCTCAAATAGAGAGGTGTGTAACCGTCCCTACATTTGTCATCCCGACCAGAGCAGTCATGGGCCTTTGGCCCACCGAAGAGGATGAAAAAGTACCTCTGCTCCTTTCTGCTCACCCACTACTCTCAATGGAAGCGCCACCCTCCCCTTTGTCATCCCGACCGGAGCGCAGCGGAGTGGAGGGATCTGCAGTTCAGCGGACCTCTCGTGGAGATGTTTTCCGATCGGAGTGCCGGTGGGCCCTTGGCCCACCCAAAGGGATGAAAAACGGCTTCTGCTCCCCTTCTCCCAGTAACTGCTCTTAATGGAAGCGCCACCCTCCCCTTTGTCATCCCGACCGGAGCGCAGCGGAGTGGAGGGATCTGCAGTTCAGCGGACCTCTCGTGGAGATGTTTTCCGATCGGAGTGCCGATGGGCCCTCGGCCTACCCAAAGGGATGAAAAACGGCTTCTGCTCCCCTTCTCCCAGTAAACTGCTCTTAATGGAAGCGCTCCCCTCCCCTTTGTCATCCCGACCGGAGCGCAGCGTAGCGGAGGGATCTGCAGTTCAGCGGACCTCTCGTGGAGATGTTTTCCGATCGGAGTGCCGGTGGGCCCTTGGCCCACCCAAAGGGATGAAAAACGGCTTCTGCTCCCCTTCTCCCAGTAACTGCTCTTAATGGAAGCGCTCCCCTCCCCTTTGTCATCCCGACCGGAGCGCAGCGTAGCGGAGGGATCTGCAGTTTCACTACAGGGTGCAACCAGGCTCAATCGGCAACCAGCTCATCTACCTGGAGACGACACTCACCGCTCCTCAATCATGCGCGCATCCGCTTCATATATTCCGCGTCGACCTTCAGGGCTTCCATGATCGGTCCCTGGAACTCCTCTTGCTCCACGAAAGCGTGGCGTATGTGTCGGCCGCTGCCGCGGCGGCGAAGATGGGTTTGTAATCAATCGACCCGGTGCCAAGCTCCACCGAGGGCGGTTTGTTGTCCTTGAAAGTCCTTAACATGCAGCATCACGATACGTGTCGGATACTGTTTCAAATAATGCACGGGATCCTGGCCGCCCACGATCACCCAGCCACAATCAAGCTCGAAGCTGACTTTTGCCGGATCCGTGTTCTTCAGCAGCTCCTCATAGGGCAGCACGCCCCCAATCGCGCCGAACTCAGCGATATGGTTGTGATAGGCGAAACGCATCCCGCGGCCTGCACCTTGGTAGCTATCTGGTTGAACTGGTCAGCGCTCCAGCGCCAGTCATCGATCGTGAGCGGACCCTTCACGCCCTCCTGTTGATGCATCGGCGAGGAGCAAACCACAAACCCTGCGCCCAGCGATTTGCAGAACGGCAAGATCTCATCGAGATGTTGCTTGAGCAACCCCAGCGGGTAATGCGCGCTCACGCAGCGCAAGCCGGCGGCCTGCATGGCCGCCTTCACCTGCTCGACGGGCATATTGAAAAACCCGGCAGCTTCCACTTCCTTGTAGCCGAGGGCGCCGATCTGTTTGAGAGTACCGGCATAGTCCGTGGGCAGCAGAGTGCGCACGGAATAAAGCTGCAGGCCGATGGGGAGCCCCAGCGGAGGCAGCGCGGCCTACACCGCGTCACAACAGAGCGGCCGCAGCGGAGCCGGTGCTTAAAAAGGTGCGTCTGGTAATCGACAATTCGAATTCCTCCTGCAACACGGGGCTAATAGTACTACTCCATGAACCAGCCATGGGTCACCATGATCGACTGCCCGGTCAGGGCCAATGTCGTTTGTTCGGCCAGGAAAACCGCGGTCGCTGCGATTTCCTCCATCGATGTGAATTGTTGATCGACCGTATCCTTCAGCATCACTTTGTCCACCACGTCCTGGGGCTCGAGATTAAGTATTTTCGCCTGCTCCGGGATCTGCTTCTCGACCAGCGGAGTACGCACGAAGCCCGGGACAAATCACATGAGCCCGCACACCGTAGGGGGCTCCCTCTTTGGCCACAGCGCGGCACAGCCCAAGCAATCCGTGCTTGGCAGTCACGTACGGCGCCTTGAGCACAGAGGCAAGTTTTGAATGGACCGAGCCGGTATAGAGGATGCAGCCACCCTTGCCGGAGTGGTACATATGCCGCAGGCAGGCCCGCGTGGTCAGAAAGGCTCCGTCAAGATGGACCGCGAGTACTTTCTTCCAATCGCTATACGCCAGCTCGTGAATGCCCCCAATGATCTGGATTACCTGCATTGCTGCAGAGGATATCCACGCCGCCAAATTCCTGAATGGTTTTTACCACTGCTGAGTCCCACAGCATTTTCATCGGTCACGTCCATGGCAATTCCCGCACCTGACCGCGGGTTGTGCTGGCGATCTCAGCCGCTGCCGCCTCCGGCCCCGCCCAGCTCCAGATCAGCGATCACGACGTCTTGCGCCCTCTGCGGCAAAGCGTTGCGCAATGCCGCGGCCGATGCCGGAAGCCGCGCCGGTGATGATTGCTGTTTTTCCCTCTAAGCGCATCTACGTTACCTGCAGACGAAACTGGAAGCATCGTTGGTACTACCGGAGCCCTGATACTGCGCCACGCGGGGATAGGGACAGAGGGACGCTGCACGTTTGCCGCGGCTCCATTTCGGCAGATCGGCAATTTGCTGGCGATGATTTTATCCGGTGCGACTCCATGCTCCACCCAATCGACGACCGCGCCCAATGCGTCGAAATGCGTCGCACCGGGACCGCCTGCGCAATGCGCCATGCCCGGGACCATGAATAAGCGGAACGACTGATCGAGAGCGTCCAGGGGTTTGTTCGAGTGAGCGACTTTATCCCGTGCAACCACAGCGTTGTAGTAGTTGATCGATTCTCCAGGCGCCACTAACCAGTCGCTCCAGCCGTGATACATGAGCAGCTTATGGCCATGCGCGCGAAAGGTGTCGATGATTGGGGCTGGTCGCATTCACCATGCCCTCGAGTTTCTGAGTATATACGGCGTCCTCATGATCGAAATCGAACCGCCGCCAATCCCACTGCGGCCCAAAAACCCATTGAAAGATGGGAGCGTAGGGCGGCATCCCCCCTGGAATCGGATCCAGACCATCCCAGCCAAACTCGCTACCCCTGGGCAGCCCCGGATAGAGGCTTTGGCCGGTTCGCGGATTGACCGGGCCGGCATAGATTTGTTTCGCGGTCTCCACCTGCGACAGCAGTCAGGCAACCCTCCTGGCCGGCGGTCTTGCACTGCAGAGATGCGGGGTCGAAATGACACTTGCCTGGATCGGCGATCACCCCGTCCTTCACCCCATCAGAGCGTCGCATGCATCCACCACCGCCTGGGAAAGCAGCGATCGTGCGGCCGCGGGCAGATAGGATGCCGGTGTTCTTTCATTCACCGCAAAATTCCACAGGATGCTGACGTGGACGCCGGTGCGGTTGTTGGCCGCGGCTCCACCGACGATTCCATCGTAGTCATCCGGGTATCGCTGAGACTCCATCAGCGCCTGCTCGCCACCGGTGGAGCAACCCACAAAGTAGGCCCGCCTGGCATCTTGCGCGTAGTAGGCGCGCACCACCTGTTTTGCCAGCAGACGTCATCTCATGCGTGGCCCGGTATCCCCAGTCAATCCACCGCTCCGGGCGATTGACGAAAATGCTCGCGGTGGCGCCGTCGGGAGTCGCCATGCCCATATCGGTGTTAGCCACGGCATAGCCACGTCGCAGCCCTTCTGCCAGCGCGCCATAGCTGATCTTGCCGGCGAAGCCGCCATTGCCGGTACCTTCCAGGCGTTGGTTCCAGTCCGCCTGGGGCATCCAGATCTCGACCAGGATGTCGGAGTCGGCGCTTGGTTTTACCGTGGCCGTGACGCGGCAGAACGCCGGGAGATCGGCCAGCGGTTTCCCGGTGGCGGGCGTAAATTCGCCCCCTGCGGACAGCTCCGCCTTGATGATGGTGGTGTGGGGTAAACGAAGCGTCGCCAGGTTCTCGCAATTGTCGGCAAAACAGGGCAGCGGCGAGAAGTGCCAGCCCAGCGGCGGCCAGAACTTGCGAGGCTCCGTTTTGTTTTGCTGGGTGACAAGAAACAACTCATCTTATGGAAGGCTCGGGAACAAACGCAAAGTGTACTAAGAAGGAGCCACACCGTCGCAATCGGGATCTTGTAGGCCCTCGCGTGTATTGTTGATTGAGTAGTGCCTAAGGGGTTTTTTCGCGATGAACATGTCCAATCACTTTCCCGAAAATGCTCGAAATGGAGCAGAGCTATCCGCCCTCGCAAAAACTGGATTTTTCCAGCCCTTCTGGAGCAACAGTTCACGCAAACCGGGTCTGCGGGAAAAGATCAAGCCGGGCATGAGAATCGCTCTCGGCGTTGGCAGCCGCGGCATCACCAACCTCAAGGAGATTGTGCAGGCTACCCTGGGGGTCCTGATCAGAGCGGGGGCGCGCCCTTCATCGTGCCGGCGATGGGTAGCCACGGCGGAGCCACTGCAGCGGGCCAGATCGAGATGCTGGCGGGCTACGGGGTCACCGCCAAAGCATGGGCGTCCCCATCGAAGCCAGCATGGAGGTGAGAAAGATCGGCACTGCTTTTGACGGGCTCGATGTCGTCTTCAGCGTTCCGGCGTTCGCGGCCGATGGGGTCGTAGTCCTCAACCGGGTCAAGCCGCACACCGATTTTCGTGGCACCTTGGGCAGCGGCATCCAAAAAATGCTGGTGATTGGCTTCGGCAAACAAGTGGGCGCCAACAACGCGCATTGTGCCGCGGCCCATTTAGGATACGAGGTCGTGCTGCGCGAGTTCGCGAGGACCATCCTCGGCGCGGCGCCGATTTTCTGCGGCATTGCCCTGGTGGAAGATCAGCATCATCAGACGGCGGTGATCGAGGTGATCCCGCCGGAGAACATCGTTCGCGAAGAGGACAGGCTTTTTCAGAAGGCGCAGTCGCTGCTGGCGCGGTTGCCGTTCGAGGAGATCGATCTGCTGATCGTTGACCGCATGGGGAAAGACATCAGCGGCTCTGGCATGGACACCAACGTAATCGGCCGCGACATTGCTGGATACACTTCTTCACTTCACTCCGAAAGCCCGGTCACCCCGCGCGTCTCGCGCATCTTTGTCCGCGATCTGACCCCGGCCAGCAATGGCAACGGCATCGGCATCGGCATGGCGGACTTTACCACTGCCCGTTTCGTAAAGACCCTCAATCTGCAATACACCTATATGAATGCGCTGACCTCGCTGGGTGTGCTAGCCGGCGAAAATTCCCATCTACTTCGACAACGACCGCGAGGCGATCCAGGCAGCGTTAGCTTCCTTAGCCGAGCCGAATCCAGAGAAGTTGCGCGTGGTGCGCATTGCGGACACCCTCAACCTCGAACGCTTTCTGGTCTCGGAGTACTGTGTATCCACAATCAATGGGCGGCCGGGCGTGACTACCGCAGGAGTAGCCCGTGAAATGGAATTTGACTCAACCGCCAACCTGCTACCGCTGTAGACGCTGCTCTAAGCTAAAACTTTTTTAATGAAAATTCCCACCGATCCGGGGTCCGCACACCGGCATCAGAGGGAAGAAATACATAACTGGTTCCCGCTGGGACACAGGAGCAAAAGCCTTATTTAAAGCGGGTAAACCCACCACTTGCTCCGTGAAGCAAGAGACCTGCGCATCGCAGCCGGCAGCGCACACGGCCCGCACTCTTCTTTCTCTCCGCCTATCCGTTCGTAAATGTTGCCGGATCGTGCGAGACTGAATTTGCGTGGCAGCGAGCACCTTTCCCCGAGCGTGCTTTCTATGTGCCCCCACGCAAATGACTCTTTCTCGCAGGCCTTTATCGACCCGGTGTGGACAAGCTACGGCTGCCCATCGCACAGAACAGAAGACGACTTCGAGCGGAAAGGGGCAAGCGTCAGAGATGGATCCCGGGCTATCAACCACGGACATGCGTGTGAGGCTGCGCGATCTCGGGTCGCCGCTGTTCCGCCGCAAGGGAGTGTTCGTCAGTACCTTCCTGGGTGTCTTCTTCGCTGCGGCATTGTTCGGTCTGCTGCGATTGCACAGTCGCGATCTTCACCCTGGAGTCCATCCGTCATCCGGCTCGCAGCAACAACATAACCAGGAGGCTTTGCAGGACGCGGAGGCTGGCTTGCGTGCATCCGGGGTAACGCAGATAGTCAACGCGGGGAGCCAGTCGTTGGACGAGGCTGAGCTGGAGCGCGAGGTCAAGGTCGATGAGCAAAACTACTTACTCTATCTTTCCAAGCGAGCGCAGGAACGCGCTTCCGCACTCGATGCCATTGCAGTACCGCCCGCCATGCCCATACTGCCGGCGCACCGTTCAGCTTCGATCTTTCTTTTTGCCTTTGCCTTAGCCGCGCTGGTCAGCTTCCCAACGGCCTATATCATCCACTACTTTGATCCCTTCTTCCACACTCCGGCCGAGGTGATCGAGCTCCTCGGGATTTCGGTGGTGGTAGCGGTGCCAAAGTGGACTGCGTAGGTAAATTATGGTCCTCGATTATTACGGGCTGTGGGAACAGCCTTTCGGAGTTACACCCGATCCGCGATATCTGTTTTTGAGCGGCACCCACAGGGAAGCGATTGCGTCTCTTCTTTACGGCGTAGACGCGGGGTGCGGCTTCCTCGCGCTGATCGCAGCCCCGGGATTGGGAAAGACCACGTTGCTGTTTCATGTGTTGAATCAGCTGCGGGAGAAGGCCAGGACAGTATTTTTATTCCAGACCGTGTGTACTCCCCTGGATCTTCTGCGAGCGCTGCTTACCGGCCTCGGTGTCCAGGAAACACAGGGAAGCCTTATCCAGATGCAGTCGAGGTTGAAGGAAGTGCTGGTGGAGCAGGCGCGGCTGGGAAAGCGCGTTGTGGTGGTTATTGATGAGGCTCAGAATCTCGACGACTCCGTGCTCGAGCTGGTGCGCATGCTGTCAAATTTCGAGACCGCCCGGGAAAAACTTATCCAGATCATTCTTTCCGGGCAGTCACAGCTTGCCGAAAAGATGGGTTCACCGGAGCTCGAACAGCTGCGGCAACGAGTCTCAATCTTTTCTTACCTGAAACCTTTTTCCTGCGAAGATACGGAGCTCTACATAGCACACAGGCTGCGGATGGCTGGATATACCTTTAAGGCTCCGTTATTTACCCGGGACGCGCTGGCGATGATCGCCGATTACAGCGAGGGCGTTCCACGCAATGTAAACAACCTGTGTTTCAATTCATTGGCGCTGGGCTGTGCTTTGCAACGAAAACCGATTGATAGAGACGTCGTTCTCGATGTCATTGATGATCTTGATTTCGGACGATGGCGGAAGAAACCCACTCTCAATGCCCGTCCGCAGACGAGAGAGCCGCGAAAGGCCCCATCATTTGCTTCCGCTACGAGTGCACGCTCCAGGTTCGCGGGTTCCAAAGCAAAATTTGCGCTCGTCCTGGCGGCCCTGCTTGTGGTGGGTGGGGCGCTCTTCGCGAGCCGTGGAGGGCCGGCCCAGAAGTTTGCGGACGTGCACGCGGAGAGTATGAGCCCGCCGCTGGTCGCAGCGGATCCGCCTGCAGCGCAGACTGCACCCCCTGTCGAGGGGGCCCTGCCGATGGAGAGTTTGGACCTGCCGCCCGCAAGTGCTTCTCCATCGTCACCGACTGTCGGGCAAGCGCCGGAACAAGCGGATTCTGCAAACACCGTAAGCGTGATGCCAGGCGAGACGCTGCTCGAGATATGTGTCGCCGGTTTTGGAAGCTGCAATGCGGATCTTTTGCGGGAGTTCCGTAGACTCAATCCCGGGCTGAGCAATCTGGACCACATTGAGCCCGGTCAGAAGATTCGCTTACCGGTTTTGGAAGCAAACCCAGAAAAGCTCGTTTCCTCCGGAGAGAAGAACATCCCATGAGTCGATACTACGAGCTGATGCAGGAGATGGAAAAGGATCAGGCTGTCCTCGCCGAGTGCGTCGTCGAACCGGCGTTTCCCATTCCAGGCGAAAGCCGCAACCGCAAAGTTCCTCGCCAACTGAACAGAGACCTGACGCTGGGACTGGTGCAACGAATTTTCCTGCAACAGAAATCAGAGGCTCCGCACATGGTGGTGTTCGCCCCCATCGATCAAGGCAGTGGATGCAGCCAAATCGCCGTTATGGTCGCCCAATCCCTGGCCGGAAGCGCTCCCGGGGCCGTCTGCCTGGTGGAAGCCAACTTTCGCTCCCCCGCGTTGCCCAAGGTGTTAGGAACAACGAATTACTGCGGCCTTACGGACGCATTGGTGGAGCAAGGCAGCATACGGTCTTTTATCAAGCCGATGTGTAATGAAAGCTTTTGGCTACTCTCTTCAGGCCCGCTTGCGGCCGATTCGCCGACCCTGCTCAGTTCGGAGCGCATGCGGGCGCGGTCTGTGGAGCTACGCAAGGAGTTTGATTTCGTCATCGTCGATGCGCCGCCTATGGCGCGGTACGCGGATGCCATAGCTCTGGGGAAGTTATCTGACGGTGCAGTGATGGTCCTCGAGGCGGAGTCGACCCGCCGCAAAGCGGCCCGTATAGCCGTGGAGAATTTGCGATCGTCAGGAATTCCTGTTCTTGGCGCCGTCCTCAATTAGCCCCCGATGGTGGGGCCCGCTGTATCTGCCTGCTAAGATAAAGGTTCAAGCACAAACAGCTTCCAAAAAAGCAGGAGAAGCCGCATGTCCCTTAGAATCAATGATACTGCGCCCGACTTTACCGCCGAAACGACCCACGGCACCATCCACTTTCATGAGTGGATCGGCGAAGGCTGGGCCATTCTTTTTCTCACCCCAAAGACTTCACCCCGGTCTGCACCACAGAGCTGGGGAGCGTGGCCGGCCTGGAACCCGAATTTCGAAAGCGCAACACCAAGGTGATTGGCCTGAGCGTCGATCCGGTGAGCAGCCATGGAAAGTGGGCCCTGGACATCGAAGAGACCGGCGGCTACAAGGTGAACTATCCCATGATCGGCGACACCGAGCTCAAGGTGGCCAAGCTATACGACATGTTGCCCGCCGATTCAGGGGAGACTTCTGAAGGCCGCACGGCCGCGAACAATGCCACCGTTCGCACCGTGTTCATCATCGGTCCGGACAAGAAGATCAAGCTGCACCTGAGCTATCCCATGACCACGGGTCGCAACTTTCCGGAGTTGCTGCGGGTCATCGATTCCATGCAGCTGACCGCCAAGCACAAAGTTGCCACCCCGGCAGACTGGAAGCAGGGCGACGATGTCATCATCCTGCCCTCTGTTTCCGACGAGGAAGCCAGGGAGAAGTATGCCGGCGGCTGGAAATCACCCAAGCCTTATCTTCGTCTTGTTCCCCAGCCGGAGTAGCCTCGCCGCGGATAGGTATGCAAAGAGTCGCCTTTCTTTTGCGGTTGCGCCCCGGCACTGAAGAGGCGTACGACAAAGCCCATGCAGAAGTTTGGCCGGAGATGCTGGCGCTGCTCAAGCGCGCCGGTATCTCCGAGTACTCCATCTTCCGCCGCGATCAGCTTCTTGTTTTATCGATGCAGGTCGAGAATTTCGATGAGACGTGGGCACGCATCGAATCCGATCCGGTTAATACCCGCTGGCAGCAGGCGATGGCTCCATACTTTGCGCCGCTTGATCCCTTGCGTCCGGGGGAACGCTTTCCTATGCTGCGCGAAGTTTTCTACATGCCGTAGTCAGGCGAATTGGTCGAGCAGAAGATGGAGAGATTGCCGCAGCAGCTTCTTGTTCCTTTGCTCCGCCGTCACCACCTCTAGTTCCCCCTCCAGCGTCAGGGTGGCGTAGCCATGAACCACGCTCCACGCAGTCGCAATCAATGCTTGTTGCCGGCTGGTAGGTGCTTCCGGCAGCAGCTCCATCGCCGCCTTCTCCAATAACAGATAGGCTTCGTGTCCAACCTGTTGAACCTCCGGATACTTCTCTTTAGGAATTGCGCCCTCCCACATCACTTTGAAATGAGAGCGGTGTTGCAGAGCAAAATCGACATAGGCGACGCCCATCTCCACCAGGCGCTTGACCTTGTCCCTGGGGTGGCTTTGCGAAGCCCGCGCCAGCGCATCGCGGAACAAGGCCAAAGCCTTCCGCTGCAATTTCGGCCAGCAGCGCCTCCTTGTCCTTGAAATGACGATAAGGGGCGGCTACGCTCACACCCGCCAGCCGGGCGGCGTCGCTCAGGGCAAGACCTTTGACGCCATGCTCCTCGATCAGCTAAAGCGCGGCCCGCATCAGGGCTGCGCGCAGGTCTCCGTGATGATAGGGCTGTTTCCTCAAGGCGATTTTGGAGGCGATCACGACTGAATTTAATTCTACATGAATGTGAATCCGATTAACATTTATGTTAATCTCTTTCACATGGACAATCGCATGGACAATTTTGGAGCGCAACTGGAGAAGGGTGGTCGCCGCGGGCTATGCTGCATCACCCGCATTGACCGTGTTGGGGTTCATCATGGCAGCCGACCTGGTGTTTTGCGTGCTGGGTCTGGTTGTAGACCGTCGCGTGATTACCGGAGCGCCGGCATGGCTTAAGCCGGCAAAGTTCGCGCTCTCCACCATGATCGCTGCCTGGAGCTTCGCTTTCTGCATTGCATCGACCAGCATCTGGCCGCGGCTCAGGCGCGCGCTCGACGTCGTTTTGGCTGCGGCCTTGTTCATTGAGATCGCGCTGATTGACATGCAGGCGGCACGGGGCACAAGCAGCCACTTCAACTTTGCGACGCACTTTGATGCCGCGGTCTTCGCGGTCATGGGGGTGAGCATCGCCTGCATCTGGCTGGCGATGCTGGCTGCTGACGGTGGTCCTCTTCCGCCAACCCTTTGCTCGGTCCGCCTGGGGATGGTCGCTCCGGCTGGGCATGGTCCTGGCGCTGATCGGGACAGGCTCAGGAGGTCTGATGGCCGTGCCTAACTCCCAGCAACTGGCGGAAGCGCATGCTACCGGCCGGCTTCCTATTGCGGGGGCGCACACCGTGGGCGCTCCGGACGGCGGGCGCGGACTGCCGGTTACCGGGTGGAGCGCCGATCACGGCGACCTGCGTATTGCTCACTTTCTGGGCATGCATGGTTTGCAGGTATTGCCGCTGCTGGCATGGTGGATCGCCCGGCGCAGCGCACTGGCCAGACGAGCGGACGCAGCGTAATCTGATCTTTGCGGCAGCCGCCAGCTACCTGGCGCTTTTCGGATTGGTTCTCTGGCAGGCCTTTCGAGGGCAGTCGATTGCACAGCCGGATGGTTTATCGTTGGAGAGCTTTGCTGTGTGGCTGGTGCTTACAGCGGTTGCCGTGGTCGCGATCAGCGGCAGCCGAGCCACCACATATTTTCGAAAGTAAGGAAGGCATTTCATGACTGCAGATGCGCTCTTTCGACTTTGCAACAGCACGGCGCTGGCCGGTTGGCTTCTGTTATTGGTCACCGGCTGGTCGGCTCGCGCTTCGCGCATCATCTCTTCGCTGATCACCGGTCTGCTGGTGCCGGCTCTGCTGATGCGGCCTCTACCTGGTGCTCATTCTCACCCACTGGGGCGGCCACAAGGGTGGATTCAGTTCTCTCAGTGGTGTCATGTTGCTTTTTACCGACCACTGGCTGGTGCTCGCCGGCTGGGTGCATTATCTGGCCTTCGATCTTTTTATCGGTAGCTGGCAGGTACGCGATGCAAGGCGCAATCGCGTGCCCTTTTGTGCTGGTGGTCCCGTGCCTGGTGCTGACTTTCCTCTTTGGGCCCATCGGGCTACTTGCTCTATCTGCTTCTGGCGGGCGTCGCATCGCGTGGTAAAGCCTGGCCCGGTCATCCGGCAGTCGTGACCTAGACACAGGAAATCGTGAGTCATTGGAGCGACTGTCCTGGATTCAAGGCCTGTTGTATCAGGGCCTACGACTTTAGTCGGGCCATAAAAGCTCCAAGAGAAATCACTTGGGCTGTTAGCCCCTGCGCATCGTTTCAGACCGCAATCACAGAATTAACACGCTCTGAAGTCCCAGACCGATTTATGCGCCCTAGTGGCCCGACTAGAGTCATTCCCTGATACAAAGCGAAACCGCGTAGGACGTCTGCGGTTTCATGCAATCCTCTCGTGGAAATGTTGTTTCGACCAGAACGCAGCGAAGTGGAGGGACCTGCTGTTCCTCTCAACCGACCAATCAGCTCACGTAATCTTCAGATCACTCTACCGCCCGGTAAGCCTGGTTAATGGCACAGTCGGTGTACGCGTAAGCGTCGGCATCCGCATTGGCGATGGCAATGCGGCCAAAAGGCTTTCGCGCCTCGACGCAGGGCAAAGGGCCGCCATCCAACCAGAACGGATCCCACAGAGAGTTGTATTGATAAGCGTAGCCATGTGGCCAGCGATTCACCGTGATAGCGGCAATATCCCGCGCGGGATCAAAACCACCGGCCCCTAGACTGCGGGCAAGCACCTCCCGGATCTTTCTTTCGAAGGTCTCGAATGAGGTTGCCATACAAATCGTAGCCGTCCGGCAACGATGCTTGTTGCCGCGCCGGGTAGTCCCGGCTGAGCAGGGATAACGTTCCATGGTGAGCACGATCGGCTCATCCGGCCGCTTGGTGCAATGGTAATCGCCAATGCTAACGCGACGGTCCAGGCCGAACTCAGTGAAATAACATCCAGGCGCGGTGACGCTTCGCGTCTGTAAACGGACAAAGCTCTCCCAATTTCTCAGAGCCACGTTGGTGTAAACAAGCGGCACCTTCTCCGCCGATCGCAACTGCCGCCACCTGCGCGTGCCGGCAACTCGTTTGTGAGTAACGGAATGACCTGGATGCCAGCAGGCCAGAATGCAATGGGCCCCCTTCACCGTGTACAACCGGCCCTGCTGCACATAAGTGACCTCCACCTCTTTCGCGGTGGATGGGTCTCCCTCATGCCGTACGCGCACGACCGTGCTGTTCAGGCGGATACGCGTCGGCTGGGCCGCTTGATCAAGCTGCTCATAGCGAACCTGAGAAGTGACAACGTCGTCTGCTGAATTGCCAGGTACAGCCTCGGGAATCAGGGAACGCACCAGGAGTCGCGCAATGGACGCGTTTCCATCAGGGAAATGAAAGAAATATTTTTCGGCTTCCTCGTTGGGGATGGCATCGCGGCCCATCCCCGGACCCGCGACCAGGCGTGAGTTTGAGGCCCTCGAAGCCGGGCATGTCCAAACCCCACGCATCCTGCGCCGAGATGGCGTCAATGCCCACACCATAAAGCGATTTCTGTTCCGGGTCCAGCAGGGTCACCACCTGACGGTCGACTTTGACCAGCTTAGTAAGGTAGTCGGCATAGCTCATACGCGCGAGCTTCGCCTTCTTCTGCTCCGAAGAGAGGCCCGGCATCAGATCCTCGTCAAGCGTAAAAAGGCGCTTCAAATCCGCTTTGGCTTTGTCCGTCATCGGAGCTTGCGCGGCGAACTCCTGCCATATGCTTCTCGCCCTGCCCGGGCAAAGGATTGATGACCAGGCGATCGGCGCCGAAAGTTTCCTGGTCAAAAAAATACTTCTTCTTCAGTCCAAGAGAAGCGTATGGCTTTTTGTCCAGATGCTTCGAGTAGGAGGAAACATCGATGCCCAAATCGCGGATCGACGCCCTTGCGCTACCGGACTATAGGGAGCCGGGCTCTCGATCGAAAAGGTGCCTCCGAAGCCCAGCATGAAATGTCTTGTCTACCTGAAACTCATTGCGCTTCGCGTGCCCACCAAAGTCGTCGTGGTTTTCGAGGATGAGAACCCGCGCCGTCTTGCCGGCAGCCTGATGGAAGAAGCGCGCGGAGGAGAGGCCGCTGATGCCGCCGCCCACCACAATCAGGTCATAGCTTTCGCCGGTGCTTTCAGGCTGCCCGGCGCTGGTCCAGAAAGTGCCGTCGCGCAGCCGGTGAGCCACCTCAAACGCACCCACATGGCTGCCGCGCAATCCATGCGCCGCCGGCGGGTCATAGCCGGGACGGTCTTGTGGCCTCCGTGGCTGCCTTGCAGCAGAGAAGAGTGCGGGGTCATCGCCGCGGCAATGGCCATGGCCGCACCATTCATGAAGTCGCGGCGAGTAATCCGGCGATCCATGCCCAGTTCTTTGTCAGTCCAACTCATCGATTGAATCTGATCTCCGTCTTCTCCGCGGGTCATCAGCCACTGTGACAGAAAGATGGTGATCACCGAAAACAAAAAGATCAGGGTCGCGATGGCATTCATTTCCGGAGTCGCGCCGCGCCGCAGGCGTGACCAGATCTCGAGCGGCAGTGTGTTCTCCCTGCCGATCAGGAAAAAGGTGACGGCAATCTCATCCATGGAGAGAGTAAAGATCAGCAGCGCCGTGCCCAGCAAGGAGGTCCGCAAGCCGGGCAGCACAATCCGCACCAGGGTCTGGATCCTCGCTGGCTCCCAGGTCCGCGGAAGCCTCCTCAAGCGAGCGATCGAGCTTGGCCAGCCCGGCAAAGATCTCCGTCGCGGCAACCGCCGTCAACGCGGTGGAATGGCCGAGAATCACGGTCACCAGGCTCAGATGGAATCCACTGCTCACCGTCAGCAAGAGCAGCGAGATGCCGGTGATCACGCCGGGAACGATCAGCGGCAGCAGCACCAGCCGTTGAAAGGCCGCTTTGCCCGGGAACGAATAGCGATCGAGAGCGTAGGCCGCGGGAAAGCCAATCAACATCGACAAGACAACAGTGGAGAGGGCGACGATGGCGCTATTGCCGACCGCGTTCCACATGGCGGAGTCGTCGAACAGGGTGCGATACCAATCGAGCGTCCAATGTTGTGGTGGAAACCCGCCCACGCCATCGCGGTTGAAGGAATAAACCACCAGCACGACGATCGGCAGATACAGAAAGGCATAAGCGGCGGCGGCGTAAGCGGTCGACAACGCCGGAAGCGTACGGTTGCCGGCCTTCATGCCACTCTCCAGCGGCGTTCCAGCCGTTGCGTGACGGTGAGAATGACAAGCACCATCACCAGGATCAGCACAGCAACCGCCGCGCCCAGCGGCCAGTTGTAATCCGCGCCGAAGAGATTGGCCACGATATTGGCGATCATCACGCTGCTCGGTCCACCCAGGAGCAGCGGCGCCAGAAAATCACCGAAACTGAGCAAGAATGCAAACGTGGCGCCAGAGAGAACGCCGGGCAGCGAGAGAGGAAGAATTACCCGGGTAAAGGTCTGCCAGGCCGTTGCTCCCAGATCGCTCGAAGACTCGAGCAGCTCACGCGGAATCTTTTCGAGCGAAGCGACCACTGGCAGGACCACAAAGGGCACATAGATGTGGGTAAGCGTGACGATCACGGCAAAGGGGCTATACAACAGAAAGCCGAGAGGATGCCGGGTTGCGTGGCACCACAGCAACAGGGTATTCATCACACCCTCATTGCCGAAGATGACTTTCCAGGCGTAGGCGCGGACCAGGTAGCTGATCCACAGCGGGAATAATCACTGCCTGGTAAAGGATCCGCCGGTACTTGCCGGCCTGAAAGACAAGAAAGCAAGCCAGCGGATAACCGATGAGCAGTGAGAGCAGCCACCACCGAGAAGGCGATGCGCATGGAGCGGAGAATGACAGTGAGGTAGAGCGGCGTGTTGACCAGGTGCAGATAATTCGCGAGCGTCAGCATGGTGAAGCACTTGCTGCCCGGCATCCAGGCTCCAGAAGCTGTAACAAAAGAGCAGGCAATAAGGGGCGAACAGAAACAGCGCAATCCAGGCGAACGGAGGCAGCGTCACCAGCCATGCAGACAAGCCGGGAGCGGGCCATGTTATTCCTGCTCCAGCGGAACCAGGTCTTGTGCCTCGAAAGGCAAAGCCAGCCGCCGTTGCCGCGCGGCCCGGCAACCCGCGCCGAAAGCTCCATGCCCGCCTGCGCAGCGCAGCGTAAGCAGAGAATCAGCTCCGTGAAACTGTTCTGCAACCACATCTGCGACAAATTGCACCAGCTGCTCGCCCGTCTGCGCAGTCTCCGTTGCGGGCGCGATGCACTCCGGGCGCAGCGAAAACGTGACCGCGCCGTCCGCCAGCCTTGACCGGTACAGAGAAATCGCCGCAGTCCGCCACGCCCTGCCGAACCGTCCCCTGGACCAGGTTGCTCTTGCCCAGAAACGAGGCCGCATACGCGGTGCGCGGGCGTGGAGTAGATCGCGCGCGGCGTGCCGCACTGTTCCACCTTGCCGTGGCGAAGCAAAACCACGCGATCGGAGATAGCCAGCGCTTCACTCTGGTCGTGGGTGACAAAGATGAAGGTGATGCCCACCTCGCGCTGCAGCAGCTTCAGCTCACGCTGCATTTCGAGGCGCAGATTGGCGTCCAGGGCCGAGAGCGGTTCATCGAGCAACAGCAGCCGGGGCCGGTTGACCAGCGCCCGGGCCAGCGCCACCCGCTGTTTTTGCCCTCCGCTGATTTGCCGGGGAAAGTGTTTGGCAAATCGCTCCATGTGGACTTTCTTGAGCGCCTCCTCCACCCGCGCAGTCATTTCGTCGCGCGCACATCCGCGCACCCGCAAGCCGTAGGCCACGTTGTCAAAAACGCTCATGTGGGGAAAGAGGGCATAGCTCTGGAAGACGGTATGAATGGGGCGGCGATGGGGCGGCATCGCATCGAGCCGCTGCATCCTCGAGCAAAATGCGTCCGGCGGTTGCCTCCTCAAACCCGGCCAGGATGCGCAGCAGCGTGGTCTTGCCCGAGCCGCTCTCGCCCAGCAGGGTAAGAAACTCGCCCTGTTCCACGTCCAGCGAAATGGATTCGAGCACCGTGTGCTCGCCGAAGCGTTTGCCCACGTTCTTCCAGGCGCAGAAAGGTGCTCATGCTCGAGCCCTTCACTGGCTGGCCTTTACTTCGTTCCATATCTCGGTATATTTCGCGCGCCGCGGCACATCCTGCCAGAAGACAATCTGCCGCTGGTAGGCATCGATATCGTCCAGGTGCAGGCTGTGGCGCTGCTCCGCCGTCATCAACGCGGCGGCTTGCGGGTTGGCCGGGATATATCCCGTAACATCGCTGAGCTGTTTCTGCGCCTGGGCGGAGATGAGGTAATTCAAAAGCTGGTAGGCGAGTTCCTTGTTGTCGCTGGAGGAGGTAATCATCAGGTGATCGATCCACCCGGTAGTGCCTTCGGCGGGAATCTCTTCCTGGATGGGCAGTCCGCTCTTGTGCAGCTGGTTGGTCACCAGCGGCCAGCCCATGGCCGCGATCACTTCGTGGTTCTGAAACAGGTTGGTCAGCTCCCCGCCGGTGGTCCAAAGCTTGCGGATATTGGGCTTCAGCGCGATCAGCTTTTGCTTTACCTGCTGCAGTTGCGCATCGTCCAGGTTGTAGATGGCCGCCGGGTCCGTCTTGCCGAAGCCGAGCACCTCCGCCGCCATGTACATGGTGGAGAGGTCGTCCCAGAACGATAGCTTGTTGGCAAATTTCGGATCCCAAAGCTCGGCCCAGGTCGCGGGCGCTTTGGGAAAGGCGGTGGTGTCGTAGAGCAGGGGATTGGGCCCCCAGGTGAGGGGCACGCCGTAGACCTTGCCGTTTTGCTTGACCAGCGGCCTGGAGGTGAGGCTTGGCGAAAGCTGCGCGTAGTTCGGGATCTTGCTCAGATCGAGCGGAGCTACCAGGCCAGAACGGCTGAGCATCGTGGCCACGTCGCTCGAGGGCGAGATCACGTCGTAGTTGGAAGAGGCGCCCCCGCGTAGCTTGGCTACCAGCTCATCGCTGGACCCCATATAGGCCGCGCTTACTTTGCATTGGCATTTGGCTTCGAAGCCCTGGATGAAAGAAGGGTCGGCATACCCCTCCCACACCAGCAGGCTCAGCGTGGGGGGCGCCTTCTTGCACCCGGCAAAGAACGGCAAGCGCCGCCAGGCTGACAAGTAGAAGTGATCTTTTGAACAAATGCTGCTTCGCGCTCCAGTTGTGGGCGAATGTGGGCTCCCACAATGTTCTTTGGCCGACAGGTCTTGCGTACGAAGGACGAGGTCGCGGATTGGCTAATTTTCAGAAATTACTACAAGGGTTTAACCGTGGCAACGTCTTTCCTGAGACACTGCACAAGTCATATAATGCAAAACAGGGTTTCTCGAGCGAATGTCTTCTCTCTTCAATTTCGCAGCACCCCGCCTCGCCGGCACCTTCTGCCGGATGCGGTGGTTTCTCCGCTATGCCCGCGGCGAAGCCCGGCTGTGCCGGCGGCCCAAACCCATGTCTCCTCGAACGCTAGAGCCTTCTCCTGGCTGCACCCGGCCTCCGCACGATTGACCGCCCCCTGGGCAAAGGATGAATCCCCATGTACCACCTTCTCGAGAAGGAACTCGCCACTTTTGAAGCACGTACCCCCGGTTCGAAAGCCGCCCTCAAGCGCGCCCAACCCCGCATGCCGCTTGGCGTCGCCAGCAACTTCCGCAGTTACGAGCCCTGGCCGCTGTTTGTAAAAGACGCCAAGGGAACCCACATTCACGACCTCGACGGCAACGAATACATCGATTTCAATCTGTGCTTCGGCGCCCTGATGGCCGGTCACTGCCACCCGGCCGTGGTTGCCGCAGTGCAGGAGCGGCTGGTTACCGGCACCATGTACGGCATGCCGCACACCCTGGAGTACGATCTGGCAGACGAAATTTGCCAGCGCTTTCCCGTGGAGCAGGTGCGTTTCGGCAGCAGCGGAACCGAAGTGACCATGCACGCCATCCGCATCGCGCGTGGCTTCACCGGGCGCGACAAAATCATCAAGATGGAAGGCGCCTACCACGGCGTGCACGACTCCGTCCTGGTGAGCATGAAGCCCAAGCTCGATCTCGTCGGCGATCCCGATCGGCCCAACCAGGTACCGGCCTCCGGCGGAGTTCCCGCCGATACGGTGAAGAACACGCTGGTTGCGCAGTTCAACGACCTGAAGGCGGTCAACGGCCTTTTTAAGGAAAATCCAGGCCAGATTGCCGCCGTCATCGTGGAACCCATCATGATGAACATCGGCATCTGCATGCCGGAGCCGGGCTACCTGGAAGGGCTGCGCGAGATCTGCACCCGCGAGGGCGCGCTGCTCATTTTCGACGAGGTGAAGACCGGCGCCAAGCTGGGCCGCGGCGGAGCCTGTGAGTACTTCAACATCAAGGCCGACATCGTGACTCTCGCCAAGTCCATCGGCGGCGGATTTCCCCTGGCTGCGTTTGCCGCCAGCAAAAAGGTGATGGACGTGATCGCGGAGCAGAAGGTCTTCCACGCCGGCACCTATGCCACCAACCCGCTGGTCATGGCGGCAGGGCTTGCCACCTTGCGTGAAGTGCTCACGCCCGCGGGCTACGCCCACATCGGCAAGGTCAGCGATGCCCTGGTCTCCGGTTACAAGCAGATTGTGCAGAAGACCGGCCTCGAAGCCTACGTGGAGAGCGCCGGAGCCAATGGCGCCATGCTGCTCTATCGCCACAAGATTCGTAACTACCGCGAGTGGCACGCGGTGGATACGGATCTGTGGAAGCTCTACTGGTTCGGTATGTTGAACCGCGGCGTGATGGCGCAGCCTTACTGGTGGGATGAGCAGTGGACCATCTCCGTCGCTCACTCCATGGCGGATGTGGACAAGCATCTCTCGGCCTTTGAAGCAAGTGGCGCCGGCCCTGGCCCAGGCTCAGCAGGAAACCATGGCGCCGCAATCAGGTAGTAGCGTTGCAGTGGGCGCGCCGTCGATGCATCCGCGATCCCGCGCCTGACACGCAGAAAGGAGTCCACGATGGCTGTCTCGCAGACCAGTTGTGAACCGATGTTTATCAACGGGAAATGGACGGAAGGTTCTTCCGGCAAGCGCATTCCTGTCTACGACCCTTCGACCGAAGAGGTCATCGCCGAAATTCCTGACGCCAGCGCAGCCGATATCGACGCCGCTGTGGCCGCGGCGCGCTACGCCTTCGACGAAGGTGGCTGGCCGCAGACCACGGCGCAGGATCGAGGCCGCATCCTCTTTCGCATCGCGGCCAAGCTTCGCGAAGAAGCCCCGCAGCTTGCGGAGTTGGAGTCGCGCAACTGCGGCAAGCCGATCGTCGAATCGGAGTACGACATCGCCGATGCCGCCACCTGCTTTGAGTACTACGGCGGCCTGGCCAACAAGGTCTCCGGCCTGGTCAATCCCGTTCCCGACAATGCGCTCAGCCTCTCGTTGAAAGAGCCGGTTGGGGTCGCAGGGCAGATCATTCCCTGGAACTACCCCATCGGCATGGCCGCGTGGAAGCTGGCGCCCGCGCTGGCCGCAGGCTGCACCTGCGTGTTGAAGCCGGCGGAGCAGACGCCGCTCACCATGTTGAAGACTGGCCGGCTGGCTGGCGGAGTGTGGAGTGCCTGCCGGCGTGGTCAACGTGGTGACCGGACTGGGTGAGACGGCGGGCGCCGCCATCGTCGCCCATCCCGACGTAGACAAGGTTGCCTTCACCGGATCGGCAGCGGTGGGCAAGCTGATCATGAAGTCGGCTGCCGATACCCTCAAGCGCGTCACGCTCGAGCTGGGCGGCAAGTCGCCCAACATCTTCTTTGCCGATGCGGATTTTGAAGCTGCCATCGACGGCGCGCTCTTCGGGATTTTCATCAACCAGGGCGAGGTCTGCTCGGCCGGCAGCAGGGTGCTGGTGCAGCGGTCTATTTATCCAAAATTTCTCGAGGCGATGACGGAAAAGGCGCGCACCATCAAGCTGGGGCCGCCGCTCGACCGCTCCACCAAGATGGGTCCGCTGGTCAGCCGCGAACAGTACGACCGGGTTTCTGCCTATCAGCAGCTGGGCAAGTCCGAAGCCAAGCTCGCGCTCGGCGGCGGCCGGCCCTGCCTCGATGAGCCGCGGCTACTACGTCGAGCCGACGATCTTTTACGACGTTGACAACTCCTCGCGGATTGCGCGGGAAGAGATCTTCGGGCCCGTGGCTGCGGTGATCCCGTTCGAAGACGAGCGCGAAGCCCTGCGCATCGCCAACGACACTTCGTTCGGGCTGGCTGCTGCCGTATGGACGCGCGACATCTATCGCGCCCTGCGCATGGTTAAGGCCATCCGCGCCGGAATGGTGTGGGTCAATCACATGCAGCCCACGTACGTGGAAGCGCCGTGGGGCGGATTTAAGCAATCGGGATTCGGCAGGGAACTGGGGATCCACGGCATCGACGAATATCTCGAGACCAAGCAGGTGCATATCAATCTGAATGAAGCGCCGATTGGATGGTATTGAAACCATGTCCAACATTCGACTGAAGACAGAAATTCCGGGACCCAATTCGCGCGCGTTGACGGCTCGCCGGTCGCAGGCCATTCCGCGCGGGGTCTACGCTTCCACCCCGCTGTTTGTCCGTCACGCCGAGGGCGCGATCCTCGAAGATGTCGACGGCAACCGCTTCATCGACCTGGGCGGCGGCATCGGCTGCACCAACGTTGGCCATCGCAATCCGCGGGTGCTGAGCGCGCTGCGCTCTCAGCTGGACGCCTTTCTCCATCTCTGCTTCCAGGTGACCGGCTACGAGAGCTATGTTGCGCTGGCGGAAAAGCTCAACCAGCTCACGCCGGGCAGCTTTGCCAAGAAGACTTTCTTTGTGAACAGCGGTGCGGAGGCGGTGGAGAACGCGGTGAAGATCGCGCGCGCCTTTACCGGCCGTCCCGCGGTTCTCTCGGTGGAAGATGGCTTTCACGGCCGCACCATGCTGGGCATGTCGCTCACCAGCAAAACCCATCCCTACAAGGAAGGTTTCGGCCCGTTTCTGCCCGATGTCTACCGCATCCCCTTCGGAGTGCCCGCCAATGCGCGGCTCTCCAACCGGGGACCGATGACCGCGGCGCAGGTAAACGAGTTGCTCGACCAGACCTTTCGCCGCGTGGTGGCGGCTGAATCTGTCGCCGCCATTGTGGTCGAGCCGGTGCTCGGGCGAAGGAGGCTTCGTCGTGCCGCCGGCTGGATTTTTGCCGGCGTTGGTCGAAGATCTGCCGCGAGCGCGGTATCGTCTTTGTCGCCGACGAGGTACAGACCGGATTTGGCCGTACGGGCGAACTTTTTGCCAGTACGTACTTCGACATCGAGCCCGATCTCATCCTTACGGCCAAGTCTCTCGGTGGCGGCATGCCGCTGGCGGCGATCACCGGCCGCGCGGAGATCATGGATGCTCCCGGGCCCGGCGGCCTGGGCGGCACCTTCGGCGGCAACCCCGCATGCTGCGCCGCGGCGTTGGCGGTGCTGGAAGAGTTTGCCGATGGCCAGTTGCTGGCGCGTGCCCGCTCGCTGGGGGAGCAATTTCAGCGGCGGGCTACCGCCTGGCAACGGCAGCATGCCTTTATCGCCGATGTTCGCGGCGTAGGCGCCATGCAGGCGATGGAGTTTGTCGATGCCAATGGAGTGCCTTGCGCCCCGGCCGCGAAAAAGCTGGTGCAGCATTGTCTGCACCATGGCGTGCTGGTGTTGAACGCGGGCACGTACGACAACGTCATCCGACTGCTGATGCCGCTGACCATTACCGATGAGGAATTCAACCAGGCGCTGCAGGTGTTGGAGGACGGCCTGAGCACCGTTGCAGCCGAGTTGGGAGAACTCGCCGGTGCCGCGCAGTAGACGGAATCGTCAGCCGCGAACTAAGGATAGGACCGCATCGCTGCCTGGGAGGCCAGACCTCAAAGTAGCTATAAAGGAAAACGCATCATGAGCGAGACCGTAACCGACATCACGATGACGAGCCAGGAAGTATCCGAGTGGACCAAGAAGCTGAATTACGGCACCTGGCGTTACCAGAAGAGCTGGAATCCGCTGCACGTTGTCGATGCGGAGGGGTGCTACTTTACGGACGGGAGTGGCAAACGCTACCTCGACTTCTCTGCGCAGTTGATGTGTTGCAACCTGGGGCACAAGAATCAAGCCGTAATTCAGGCGATTGAAGAGCAGGCGCGAAAGCTGGCCTACATCATGCCAGGCTACGCGACCGACACGCGGGTGGAATTGAGCCGTCTTCTGCTCGAGGTGTTGCCGGAGGGGCTGACCAAGTTCTTTTTCACCACTTCGGGCACGGAGGCGAATGAGGCTGCCTTCAAGATCGCCCGCATGTATACCGGCAAGACCAAGATCATTGCGCGCTATCGCTCGTATCACGGGTCCACCATGGCCTCCATCGCCGCCACGGGCGATCCTCGCCGCTGGCCCATGGAACCGGGCGGTAAGGGACAGGGCTTTTTGTTCGCGCCCGAGGTCAACTGTTACAAATGTCCGATCCGGCACACCTATCCGGAGTGTGGTATTGCCTGCGCGGATTACCTGGAGCACATGATCGAGAACGAAAGCGATGTTGCCGCGGTCATCGTGGAGCCGGTGGTCGGCACCAACGGCGTGCTGGTGCCCCCGCCGGAATACATGCCTAAGCTGCGCGCGATTTGTGACCGTCACGGAGTCTTGTTGATTGCCGATGAGGTGATGTCAGGTTGGGGCCGCACCGGGGAGTGGTTTGCGTTGGACAACTGGGGGGTGAAGCCGGACATTCTGGTGACTGCCAAGGGCATCACTTCGGCCTATGTCCCGCTTGGCCTTTGCGCCACGACAGGCAAGATCGCCGAGTTTTTCGAGGATCACTTCTTCGCTCACGGGCATACCTATGAGGCGCATCCTATTACGCTGGCGCCCGCCGTGGCGGCGATCAAAGAGCTGCAGCGGCTTGACCTGGTGAACCGCGCCCGTGAGATGGGTAAGTATATGGGTGAAAAGCTGCACGCGCTCAAGCCCAAACATCCGTCTATCGGAGAGGTGCGTGGCCTGGGTCTGTTCTGGGCGTTAGAAATGGTGAAGGACCAGGTGAGCAAAACACCCTTCAATACCAAGCAGGACAAGGTAGACGGAAAAGTAACTGTCGTTGATCGTGTTGCCGCGGAAATGATGAAGCGCGGCGTTTCTCTTCAAGCCTGGATCAGCCACTTCGTGATTGCGCCGCCCCTGATCATCGAGAAGCACGAAATAGACTTCGCGGTTGAGCAACTCGATCAATCTTTGGTCGATCGCCGACGCTGCGATTGCGCAGTAATGGAGCGACCGCCTGGATTGTCAAGGCTTTGTATCAGGGCACGACTTTAGTCGGGCCATAAAAGCCTAAGAGAAATTGGGCTTTAGCCCCTGCGCTTTTTTCTGACCCAAGCACAAGTTAACAGGGGCTAAAGCCCAAATCCTTTATGCGGCCTTAGTGGCCCGACTAAAGTCGTGCCCTGATACAAAGCCAAACCGCGTAGGGACCTGCTGTTTCAAACACGCTTGAGGTCGCGAGCGAGAAGACGGTGAAACAGGTGCTCCCCGGTCTCCCGGCGCACCGAGAGCCGGCCCGCCCCATAGGCGCGGGAACGCAGGCCGCGCTGCACTGACTCGCAGATATCCACATCCTCTGCCTGAACACGGTCGCTGACCGCAACGCTTTGGGCGTTGTACTCAGCGCTGGAGTCACCAAAGAAGAAATCAAACACAACCAGGCACTTCTCCTGGCCCAGTGGAAGAACCAGGTTGGTGTCCATGACGCCCGCGTAGAGGTTGATCATGAAATTGGGATAGAGCCAGTAGTAGTAGGCGTGATCGCCGGTTCGGGTGTTCGCGACCGACGCATCCTGAGAAGCCACCATGGGGCTCGATTGAAGCGTATAGTGCGTTCCATTTTCAATGGTGTATTCGGTATAGTCGAGCACGCTGTTGAGGGCCTTGTGCAGGTGCGGGACGTGGTAGCCGCCATCGAGGTAGTTATCGACGTAAACCTTCCAGTTGCAGGCCAGCGTATAGCTCCTGCGAGCAAAAAAGCGCAGACCAGAAACCGAGATCCGTTGCGCCAGGTCGCCCAGGTAGCTTTCGAGCGGCGGCGCCTCCTGGTTCAGGTTGACGAAGATAAAGTTTTCCCAGCTGGCGGCGAGCACCGGCACCAGCCCATTGGCTGCGCGATCGAAGTTACACACACCCGCGAACTCAGGTGCGCCTTTGAGCGAACCATCCAGCCCGTAGGTCCATCCATGATAGGGGCAGCGTAGATGCTGCGCGACTCCGGAGGGCGCTGTAGCCACGGCAGCAGCGTGATGGCGGCAAACATTGTAGAAGGCTCGCAGCTGGTCATCCGCTCCGCGAACGACGATGAGCGGCTCGCCAGCCAGGTCAACGGTAAAAAACTGTCCTGTGCCGGCGACTTGATCCGCACGTCCGACCGCGATCCAGTTGCTGCCAAAAACCTGGTCGCGCTCCAGGCGCCCGATGCGCTCGTCAAGATACCAGGCGGCCGGGATGGTGTAAGCGTATTCGAGAGGCGCTTCCTCGTCGTAAAGTGCCAGCACATCAGAGAGGGACTCGTTCATAGCGCAACCTCTCCCGCCAGAGCAGCACGGCTGATCGAGCGTTGCCCGCGCAGATACACTGCCATGCCTGCGAGTAGCACCACCAGGGTCATGGCGACGATCTTGAATAGCGCCGTCCCGGGATTTCGTTCATCTTCCGCAGGAAACGCGGCCAAAATGATGGCGGCCGTGGTGGAGAAGAAGCCCAGGCAAGCCAGGGGAATGGCCACGCGTTTGCCTCCGGGCAGGCGAAGGGCGCCCGAGGGAGCAGGGCGCGATTGCAGCCGGATCATTGCCGCAAAAACGAACAAGTAAGGAATGAAGTACGTGATCAGGGCCATGCTGACCAGCAAATCATACGTAGCCTTGACGCTGGTACCCGCCTGGCTAAGGACGCCAAAGAGAATCCCCGCAAGACCATACGAAATGAGAGCCACGTAAGGAGTCTTCCACCGCGAGTGGATGCGGCCAAAGACTGCAGGCAGGTAATGGTGGATACCCACAACGAACGGCAGCCGCGCAGTGGATGAGAGATACGCCGCGGCCGCACCTACGTTGCTGATGCCAACCAGGATGGCGACGGGCGCAATCAGCCCAGCCAAACCGAGCCGGCGGCAAAGAAAATCGATAGCGGTCATAAAGCCGCCCAGGCCGCTGATGCTGCTGGAGGGCAACGCGACCAGCATGGAAACCGTTCCGGCTAAATATCCAATGGTGATCACCACACCCGCCAGCAGCAGAGCCCGAGGCACGACACGGCGCGCGTCCTTGATTTCATCACCCATAAACGAGGCGCACTCGCAGCCGCTGAAAGCGAAAAAAATCGTGGACCAGAAGATAAGGTCCCTCACCTGAGCACGGGGAACAGCGCCGCTCCAAGTGAAGTGGGTGGCGGACCCAAAACGCGAGAACGACAGCAAGCCAAGCGCGATAAGGATCAACACCGGCAGCGCCATGCCGATCGCCCCAAGATTATTGAGCCACTTGCCAATACCCAGGCCGAGTACGTTGAGCACGGTAATCAGCACCAGCATGCCGATAGTAAAGAGGAGGTAGTAAATGTTTGCATCTGCCAGATGGCGGCCGCGAGGAGAGGCGAAAAGAAGACTGCTAGCGGCGAAGTACAGCACAGAACCGAAGTAGGGAAGGTTGCTCATCCAATACGACCACGCTGCCATAAAGCCGGCAAACTCGCCGTAGGCCTCGCGCGTCCAGATGTAGAGGCCGCCTTCGTGAGGATAGCGGGAAGAGAGCTCCAGTACACAGCCGGCGAGGGGCAGAAAGAATCCGCAAAAACCCAGCACCCATACCGCGATGGCGGATTCGCCCGCAGCCGCTGCAGTTGCGATCCAGCGCAGGCTGAGGCCGCTGACGATATAGAACAGAAAGACATCACGAATACCGAGTGCTCTTTTAAGCTTCTCAGTTGCCATCGCTCGACCTCATGTCTTTCAGCACTGCCATGGCGGCGTTGCGGCCGTTCATCGCGATAACACTTCCACCGGGGTGGGTACAGGCGCCGCAGAGGTAAACCCCAGGCATCGAGGTCCGGGCAGCGAAGCGCTGACTCCACATGTTCGCCGGCAGGCACTCGCCTTGAAAAATGTGCCCCCCGGTGAGACCGACCTTCTCCTCAATATCCGGTGGGCCCATCACCTGTGCTTCCAGCACGGCGTCAGGTATGTTGGAGCAAAAACGGCCGATGGAGTCGAAAGCCAGCTTGCGCACCCGCTCGCGATGGTCGTTCCAGGAGCCGCTGGCAAAGGTGTGGGGTACGTACTGCGCAAACACACTCATGGTGTGCTGGCCGGCGGGAACGACGCTGGCATCGTGCACGCTCTGAAAATAAATCTCGCACCACAGGCGTTCGGGCAGCTCGCCCTTTTTACTGGCGGCGAAACCGGCTTTCCATTCCGCGTGGGTCAGTGGAGCATTGATCTGGCCGTAATGATGGGGCTGCAACTGTCCGGGACGAGCAATAAACTCGGGCAGCTCGCGCAACAACACGTTCAGCTTCACGGTGCAGCCTTCAATCGGCAGATGCTCGACCTTACTCCGGAACTCAGAACTGGCCGACTTGCCAAGCAGGCGGAGCGTAACTACCGGATCAGCGTTCGAGATCACCACCGGAGCGGAGATGCGTTCGCCACCTTGGAGCAGAACACCCTCCCCGGGCAGGATCTCTGCGACCTCAACTCCCGCAGCCACCGCCGCCCCGGCTTCGCGCGCGGCGTCGCAGAAATAGAATGAGACCATGCCCATGCCACCCTGAACGTAGCCCCACATGCCGGGAATACCGCCCAGCCGCCCGGAAGAGTGGTGATAGCGGATGGAGGCTGTGCCGGGATCGAACGGGCTGGCGTTGGTGCCGATGACTCCCTGGCCGAAATACGCATATTGCAGCCGCTCGTCTTCAATGTAATGGGCGACGAACTCCGCCATCGACCAGTGGAAGAGCACCTGGCGTGCTTCCTCGTCTTTGCCCAGGCGAGCGTCGATCTCATCCTGGGAAGGAGCGTCGCCGATCCATACATCGCGATCGCCGGCCGGCCGCAGCGCATCGCGCAGGCGCCGGATCACTTCGGTCATCGCTTTCCAGCCCTTCACATCGCGAGGAGAAAAGCGCCGGACCTCCTCTTCGCACGCATCATCGTCATCCCAAAGCTGAACACTGCTTCCGTCGAGGAAGGGAACAAACAGGCCCTTCGAAGCGGGCGTCCAATGAAAACCGCGCCCAACCAGGTTCAGCTCCTCGACCACCAGCGGATGGAGAAGTCCGGCGAGGTATGCGCACGGCGACATCAGCACACCGGGGAAGGGCTCCTCGATGGTACAGGCGCCTCCCACGCGCGAGCGGCTCTCGAGCACCAGGACGCGCTTGCCGGCGCGTGCCAGGTAAGCCGCGCACACGAGTCCGTTATGACCGGCGCCGACCACGATCGCATCCCACGGGCGCGAAGCGAGTTGTGAAATGGGCGCCGGGAGGCCGATCTCGCCCAGAACGGCGGCTGTGGGCGAGGCGGTGCTGCGCGACGCCGGAAGACTCACGCTCTGCCCCGAAGCCGATCGAGTGCACGGCGATTGCGTTTCGATGGTTTGCCTGCACTCATGACTTCCCAGCGCGGCATCGCTTTACGTTCTTCCGCCAGCTGCAGGCGCGAAGCCCGGCTGGCCTCGGTTTCACGGTAAAGTGTTTGCGCCACTGCCGCCGGTCCCCGCACCTCGCTCAGAAGCAGCACCTCCACCTGAAAGTCGCCACCCTCGTTCTTTACTTGTAACAGGTCGCCCACGCGAACCGGGCGCGCGCTCTTGGCTGGCTGTCCATTCGAGCTAACCCGCCCCAGTTCGCATGCCCGTGCTGCCAGTGATCGAGTCTTGAAGAACCTTGCCGCCCAGAGCCATTTGTCCATCCGTACGTCGGCCATGCTTTATTCTCCACCTAGGCCTAAGAGCACATAGTGAAGAAAGCCCCGGGTGCCCACATCTCGCTGGTATTTTGCGAGATGTGGGATGCCGCTGCACTTGACCGTCGGTCGAAGTCCGCTCAGGCAAGGTCGTAGCGATCAAGCCAGGTCGTAGCGATCGAGGTTCATCACCTTGTTCCATGCAGCTACGAAGTCCTTCACAAACGTCTCCTTCGCGTCGTCCGATGCATAGACCTCCGAGATGGCACGGAGCTGGGAGTTTGAGCCGAAGATAAGGTCGACCCGAGTCCCAGTCCACTTGAGTTCACCCGTCGCGCGGTCAAGCCCCTCAAACGAGCCTTCCGATGTGGAGGAAGCCTTCCACTCGGTCTTCATGTCGAGCAGGTTGACGAAGAAATCATTCGTCAGCGTCTCGGGTTGGTTGGTGAAGACGCCGTTCTTGGACTGCCGGAAGTTCGCATTCAGCACGCGCAAGCCGCCAACCAGGACCGTCATCTCGGGGGCAGTCAGAGTCAGCAACTGCGCCCGATCGACCAGCAGCTCTTCCGCTGGTGTTGGGTGTCCGAGCCGGAGGTAGTTGCGGAACCCGTCCGCGGTCTGCTCCAGTACGGCAAAGGAGTGAACATCGGTCTGCTCCTGCGAAGCATCCGTGCGTCCTGGCGCGAAGGGAACCTTCACGTCGTGCCCGGCCTTCTTCGCAGCCGCTTCGACCGCTGCGCAGCCGCCCAGAACGATCAGGTCAGCGAGCGAGACCTTCTTGCCGCTGCCGTTCTGGCCACCGTTGAAGTCCTTCTGGATCGTCTCCAGCGTGCTGAGAACCTTCGCCAGCACAGCCGGCTGGTTCACTTCCCAGTCCTTCTGCGGCGCGAGGCGAATGCGTGCACCGTTCGCTCCGCCGCGCTTGTCAGAGCCGCGGAAGGACGCCGCCGAAGCCCAGGCAGTCGAGACCAGCTGGGAGATCGACAGACCGGATGCGAGGATCTTGCCCTTGAGCGCAGCAATCTCCGCCTCGCCGATCAGCGCATGATCCACAGCGGGAACAGGGTCCTGCCAGATCAGCGGCTCCGCGGGAACCAGCTTGCCAAGATAGCGGACGATCGGGCCCATGTCGCGGTGCGTCAGCTTGTACCACGCCTTCGCGAAGGCGTCCGCGAACTGATCCGGGTTGGCAAGAAAGCGCGTGCGATCTGCTCGTAGACCGGGTCGACCCGCAGGGCGAGGTCGGTCGTGAACATGATCGGAGCGTGCCGCTTCGAAGCATCGTGAGCATCCGGAACCGTTCCCGCTCCGGCTCCGTTCTTGGGCGTCCACTGCCATGCGCCGGCAGGGCTCTTCGTCAGTTCCCACTCATAAGCGAGCAGGTTTTCCAGGTAGTTGTTGTCCCACTTGGCTGGTTCGGTGGTCCATGCGCCTTCCAGGCCGCTGGAGATAGCGTCGGCGCCGTTGCCGTTGCCAAACGCAGTTCTTCCAGCCGAGGCCCTGCTGTTCGATCGCGGCGCCCTCGGGTTCGGGGCCAACGTATTTGTTCGGATCGGCAGCGCCGTGGGCCTTGCCGAAGGTGTGCCCGCCGGCAATCAGCGCGAAGGTCTCCTCGTCATTCATCGCCATGCGGCCGAAGGTCTCGCGGATATCCCGTGCCGCAGCGAGCTGGGTCCGGCTTTCCATCGGGTCCTTCCGGGTTCACGTAAATCAGGCCCATCTGCACCGCGCCGAGAGGATTGTCGAGCTCACGATCGCCCTTATAGCGCTCGTTCCCCAGCCACTTGCCCTCAGGACCCCAGAAGATGTCCTCCTGCGGTACCCACACATCCTCGCGGCCGCCGCCGAAGCCGAAGGTCTTCAAGCCCATCGAATCCAGCGCGACGTTCCCGGTCAGAATCATGAGATCGGCCCAGGAGATTTTCTTGCCATACTTCTGCTTGATGGGCCAGAGCAACCGGCGCGCCTTATCGAGGCTCACATTGTCGGGCCAGCTGTTGAGGGGAGCAAAACGCTGCGTGCCCATGCCTGCCCCGCCGCGGCCGTCGCTGATGCGGTAGGTGCCTGCGCTGTGCCACGCCATGCGAATGAAGAACGGCCCATAGTGGCCATAATCCGCCGGCCACCAGGGCTGCGAACTCGGTCATCAACTCGTGCAGGTCCTTGACCACGGCATCCAGATCGAGGCTCTTGAACTCTTCTGCGTAATTGAAGTCTTTCGTCCATCGGATTGGCCAGCGCGGAATTTTGATGCAGGATGGCCAGGTTCAGTTGATGTGGCCACCACGTGAAATTCCTCTTGATCTGCTCCGCCGTGTGTGGTGACAGCGCCATGCATGGGCGATTGTGTCTCAGCGCCTAGCGGGGCCCTGGGTGTGTCAGAGCCATGAACTACCGGGCATTTTGCTATCGGTCGACAAGTTTTGCTCCTTTGTACCGGGGACAAGCGCCCCGCTGTTGTGCTGCGTTTAGGTCAATGGACATCCGCCTTGAATGCTTTCCAAAAAATCTACGATGACCCCGGCGATCCCACTCGCCATTCATCCGGTATTCACCCGCCTGCGACCCTTAGCGGGAGCGCACTTGGTGCATAACCCCCGGACAATGAGTTCGCATTCGCGAAGAATCCGCTTACCCAGGGAGCCCGAGGCAGGCTTGGGCACGTCGTACCACTCCACGTCCTCCACGTTGCCGCAGCGGTCGCAGATGAAGTGATGATGGCGCATGGCTTTCGCATCGAAGCGCGCCGCGCGGCCCTCGACAGCCACTTCACGCACCAAACCCGCCTCCACCAAATCCCGCAAATTGTTGTAGGTTGTGGCCCTGGACAAGCGCGGGTCCAGGCGATTGACGGCCTCAAAGATTTCCGCAGCCGTGGGATGGCCCGTGTGCTCCATCAGGAACGCCATGACGCAGTGGCGCTGCGGGGTGCATCGCAACCCGCTGCTTTCCAGGCACCGTCGAATCGATTCGGCGTCCATGAACTAGTTTAGATTCTGTCTAATGTCAGATTTTGTCAAGGGTCTGGCCTTTCGCCGCCTCAGGATCCGTCGAGTTCCGAAGGCCGGAAAACGTTTAGGTTCGCGCATCTTGATAGCCGCGAAATGCGAGCGAGATACTGGCCGCACTACCTCTGTGGACGGGGAAAGGAGCATAAGTCAGTCGCAGATTCTGTTGAGCATACGCCTTCTCGAGGTTAAGCTCGCAATGTCTGATTGCGACGGATTTCTTGAAAAGCTCGAAGGCCCAAGGACAATTGCCGACCAGGCTCATAGCGTTTCTTCACGAAGAGTGATTGGCTGGCTGGGTGCGCTACGCCTACTTCCTGCGCTTCAGCCTCGGCCTTTGGTTCTTCGCGCTGGTTCTGTGCTGGTTGAACACCTCCCCGCCAGGACGCTGACCAGCGGATATCATGACTCCCGGAAACCATCCAGCAATATGCCTGTGTCGGCTTCTTTCTCGTCTCGGCCGGTTTTGTTGCCCTGATACCGCCGGGTGGTGCTGATCAACGGCCCAGAGCGATGGACAAGTGCTACGACGAGTTCGATGACGGCCGGCCACCTGCGCTCAAGATTCTGCTGGTGAACGACAAGGGACAACTGGAGTGGGCGGCGTTGCTGATTTCCCAGCTGCCGAACGCTTCGTCTGTTCTACCTCACTGGAATGCGGTCTCTTCGGGGGTGCCCATCGACGATGTCTTCTTCGGCTTGTGTCGGCTCCCGCTTGGCCTGATGTTCTGTGGTGGGTCGCCAACGCCTGGTACTACCTGACCTATGAACCCATAAGAGCAAGCGAGAAAGTCGAATTCCAACAAAACGCAGCCAGGACGCTCCTCTTCCCCCGCGTTCTCTTCGGGCTCGCCAAGCCTGGCGACCCCTTTGATCACGAACAAAAAACTCTGGAGGCCGCATTCAGCTGGCTGAAAGCCAGTCCGCTCTCCCGCTGGCTCAGGTGGCTCGCCGCCGGCCTGCTCAATACTCCTGGTTATGTGGGCCCCGAAGGGCACATCTACGAGGGGCAAGTCTTCTCCGCCCTCGCCGCGCTTGTCTTCTTCGGCGTCTACCTGCTCCTTATGGCCGCTGACCGCGCCCGTTCCGGCCTACCGCTGGTCTCTTGTTGCCCTTGGCCTTTTGGCCGTTGTGGCCGCCCTGCTGGTGTCGTCGAAGGCAACTTGGCCGCGCGCATCGAAAGCGCCTCCGCTACTGGAAAATCGGGCTCACCGGTGGTTGGCCGCTTGTAGTCCGCCCTGCTCTACCTCCTCACCAGCGCGGAGCGCTTTCCCATTCTTGCGACCATCTGATCGCCACCGGCGCTCTGCTGGACATTTGCGGCATCTCGTTTTTCTTCGACCGGTACCGCCTCCCCGTGATCACCGTAGTCTGGTCCTGACAATCGTCCCGGCTCCTGCATTGGGACAGAGCCATCTCCTGGGATAAGGGCCCGGCTTGGGGAAATGGGCAGGAAGAACACTACTTCGATAACCCAGGCAGAGCCCGGAAGCATCTCCGTCCCCACCCCCAAGGACATCCTGCTGGACCGGCTCGCTGCGAAGCCCCGATCAACTCGACGACTCGGAGCGGGACCGTCCCTTGATCATTGTCACGGCGACGGGCGGCGGCCTGCACGCGTCGGCATGGACGGCCGCCGTTCTCGCAGGTCGAAGCGACCTCGACCAGGCGTCACCCGGGCAGCTTTCACCGTTCGCTGCTGCTCGCCAGCACGGTCTCCGGCGGCAGCGTAGCCTGTCTTCTCCGGGAAATCCAGCCGGATTGGGTTCCGGACTTCACCCGAATGCAAATCGCGGCGCAGTGTCTTACAAGCCTGGAGGCGGTCGGCTGGGGCCTCGCTTATTACGTTTTCCCAAGGCCTTTGTCCCTCTATTCCCTTACTCATCCCTTCCTTCAAGCGGGGACATGGACCTCGACAAGAGTCCTCTGTTCAAGGACCGGACCTGGTCCCTGCGCAAAGCTTTCGCACGAAATGCTTTTAACGACTTCTGTGTGGACACCTGGCATCGCGATCGTGGAGAACCAGTGCCCAGCGGATTCCGAAAGCTGCTGGCTTCCAGCCTGAAGTACCAGTCGGATGCGGACCAGCTGAAAAAAAGCTCACCCTGGAGCCTCCCTCCACAAAAACAATTCTTTCCCGCGTCAGCAGCGGAACACCACCAGCTACGAGGACGGGCTGCGATTCTTGCTGGCCAACTGCAGATCCGGATCCCGACACCGCCCAGGATTGGCCGAAACCCGGCCCAACTACAAAGCCCGGTCCTTTCTGGCAACCTACAGCACCGGCCAAGGCAAGGCGGCGACTGAACCCACCCCGACCTGCCACTGGCCACAGCCACGCAATTGTCGGCGGCCTTCCCATTCCTCAGCGGCTGGGTGCCCATGTCGATCGACAACCAGGTGAATGCGCCCCATTTTGTAGACGGAGGGTATTACGATAACGACGGAATGCCTCCGTCATCGAGTTTACTCGCTACGCCCTCGTTGGCCCGGACGCCAACCGTCGGCAAGGATGTTGCGAAGCATGAGCAAGAGGAGGAGACGAAGGCGAGCAGCCGTCGAGTCATCCTGCTGATCGAATTCGTAACAGTGGTGACGACTGGCGGGGAATTCGACCAATGGCCAAGCCGACGCCGCGAACAGCCCGCCAATCTACCTGACACCAGGATTATTCGCACCGCCTCTGGGTCTATGGCAGGCCGGCCCACGAAAGCGTAACCGGCAGAAACCGCCTCGCCCTGGCGCAACTGGAGCACGCTCTCGCAGACAGACTCGAGGTCCACCGGGTCGTCGTCGCCGACAGTCACGCGATTCCCGATGTACACACCGACCCGCTCTCCTGGTCGCTCACGCCGGACCAGAGGCGCGAGGTGCAACACTCCGCCTCTTCGGATCCCGAAGTCGGGAAACGGTACAAAGAGGCCCTTACCTGGTTCATCAAAAAGCGCGCCGAATGGGACGACGATGCTGATTCAAAGTGGCACGAATGATCGGGGCGGGTTACTCCAAATTTACTTCGATTCCAAAACCTGGGAGTTCAACTCACTTCGCGCTTTGAGCGTGATACCCCTGCCACACATACTCGAGCGCTTCCGGTAGCGTCTGCGTCCTCACTGCGCGATCCACGTGTCCCGCATTCTCTGCAAACACAAACTGGTAATGATAGCCCTTCGCTGCCAGCACCTTCGCCATGCGCTCGTTGGCCTCGACCCAGTCGTGCATGTTGTCGCGCATCACGTTGGGATTGTAGAGATCTCTATCGCCGACCTCCATCCAGATCCGGATCGGCTTCCGCGGGCTCGCCGGAATTAGGTGCTCGTGGAACTCCCAGGCTCCATGCGGAGTTTTCGGATCGGCCGGCCACTGCTGGTTCACGTATGTCCCCGAGTAGGTAAGCACGCGATGATACAGTTCCGGGTGAAACCACGCCATGATCAACGCGCACGACCCGCCTGAACTGCCGCCCATGGTCGCGCGCCCATCGGCATCGTGGGTCAACTTTACGTGCGCCTTCTCCTCAACCAGGGGGAGCACCTCGTGCTCGACAAACTCTGCATAGCGGTCCGACATCGTGTCGTACTCAAGTCCGCGCTCGCTCCCCTGCGCATCGCCGCTGCCGTTCCCAATCGAGATGGCGATCATGACCGGCAGTTTGTGTTCGGGAATCAGGTCATCCAGCGCGGTAAAAAGCATTCGATCCGGTCCGTCCGCGCCCACAAGGAACGGGGCCACGCTGCCCGGCACGTAATCCTTCGGCACATACACAGCAACCTTGCGCGTATACGGGGCGGGATGACTGGTCGTAACTACGAGCTTTGCGGGGTCATTCGGGTCAGGCGTGCCGAACGTACCCTTTTCGCGCGCAATACCCGGGTAGTACTTGCTGTCGGCCGAATTCATTGTGAATTCAACCACGGTGCCATGCGTCAACTCCTGGGCTGTCATCTCCGGTGCCGGGGTGTGGGTCGGCCCGAGGATGAAGTTTCCATCCGTATCCGCCGGCGGCACTGTTCCGTCGGGCAGCTCCTTGGCTTGCACATACCCTGGGGTATGCGGATCGCGGGTTGGCGGCGTAGGCCGGGCCGTCGGTTGGGCTGCGGCACAGCTGCCGTCTGTCCAGCGCAACCCAATGCCATCGATCCGGTCAGAAGCCCCCATGCTAGAAAACGCGATTTCCAAGTCATCTGGTTTTTGAACCTGCAGTTCATTGGCTTCATTGTCATCGTGCTCTACCCAATTTACCGAAGTCCCACCAACTCCGGGGTATGCGGACCGTGCCCGGCCAGCCACAATGAACTTGCATGCTCCTGGTTCCGAACCGGGGCTAAGCTAGAGTAGTTTCGCAACTACGGTGGACTGAAAAAGTCGCGAGGTGTGGTTTTCCTTCGAGGGGAAACCAGGAAAAGACCCTGTCGATTCGGTTACACCAATTGCGAAACTGCTCTAGCGAAAGTTCTTCATGATCATGATGGCGCACTCGTTGAGTTGGTTCTTGGGCCAAAAGTGGGCGGTTGTTAAACTTTTAGCCACAAATAAGCCGCTAAGAAAAGCGCCCATGGGCCCGCGTACAGCATACCTCCAACCGGCGGAAAAGGGCACTGTTTGCCGTGCCTGCGGCGGCTACGGAGGCGGGATTTGTGAGTTTTTCCGGAACGATAGGCCCCGGCTGTTTTGGTGCCGTTACTTCAACTACGACAAACACGGTTACAACTGCAGTACACGGCCCTCACATCCGCAATAGTCCCTTGGCGGATGCATCCTTCCATTTCTTCACAGGTTCCTGTCCACGCCTTTCCAAGCCTTCAAAGAAAATCGGTTCTCGACGATTGCCACGTTGCGTCACGTGGTACGGGAGACCGGATGCCACCATGCGGCCAAACGCGTCACGAGCGCAAACTTGACACGAACCAAAACTCAGGGGAATAGGTATCATGTCGACGCATTCGTCTGTCCGGGATATTTCATAAAATTCGATAAAATTTGGCTTTTTATAGGCTTCAGCGGCGCCGTGCAGAGGGGCCTCTTTGGGGGAAAAAGGGCAGCCCGGGCGAGCCGGCTGTGTCGAGAACGGCATCGAAGACGAGGCCGGTCGCGGCGGGAACCCGGTTCAGCGGTTGCGGGTTGACGAAGGGGTTGGCGAGGCTGGGCTGGTTCGGGTCGAAGTTCCGTTCAAAATTCCGATCGAGGTTCAGTTCAGGGTTCCGGTGAGGGGGCGGAGGAGGCTCCGGGTCGGGGGCCTGGGGCGTGGCGGGTTGGGTTTCCGTGGCGGCTCCGGGATCGCCTGGACCCTCGACCGCGGCTTGAGGCTGATGGCGGCGCCACTGAGACGCGTAGATTTCTGCCTTGACGGGCGTGGGCGTGGTTTGCGTCCCGGATGGAGAAAGGCGACGGTCATTCATGGTTCTGGACGGGATCAAGCCTTCGATGGCTACGATCATCGAAAGGGCCTTGATCTGACCGGCCATGGAGCCCCTGGTGGCTTCAGGGTTGAGATTGGCCAGCTCCCAGAGCCGGGCCAGGATCTGGTCGCGACCAAGGTTCAGCTGGCGCAGCCCTTCGGCTTCCTGGTCCACCAGCCTTTCCCTGACGGCGGCGCGGTGCTCGATCATGTAGGCGCGGACGCGGGGCTTGGATTTGGTGTAGGCGGCGGAGTCGGGATTGAGACCGACGGCTTCTGCGGCGCGGCGGTCATTCATGGTTCCGGAGAGGACCAGGTGAGCAAAGGCCATTTCTTGATCGGTGATGGGATCGCTGACAGTATTTTTGGGCATAGGTAGTCTCGTTCCTCGGTTTGTTGGAGATTGTGTTCTTTGCTGCTTCCTAGTGACGCAAAAGGGTTGGAAGCTGCGGGTAGGCAACTCATGGCTGGTTTGGGTGATTTTGTGACAGGGATCGAGTGAGGGACCGGATAGCGGTGAGGCTATCCTTCGCTCACGCGGAAGGCCGAAACTACCGGCAACTGCCGGCCAGGGCGCGGTTGCGTGAGAAGCCGTCGCCTGCCGATATCTTCTACTCTAAGAGATAGAGCCTTTCCAGGTTTGAATGTAAGTGGCGAGATGCGTTTTTCGGCACAGGAGTACCAGCCCAAAGGTAACTCGCGGTCGGTTTGCGCGTTGGCAGAGGGATGAGATGGGCGGCAAACCGTATGAAATGCCTCGACACATAATACCTATTGCAGCAATTTCAGTTGTTCGCCGGAGACGCTGGTCGCGGGTTTGCGTCCTGGAGCTCGGCGTGCGAGGGGTCTGCCGAGCAATCGTTCAAGACCGGTGACAAACTCAGCTGTGCCAAGCGGTCGCCCACTTCCTTCGGCTAGAGCAGTTTCGCAATTACTGTGGACTGAAAACGATCGCGCGGTGTGGTTTTCCTTGGGAGAAAACCACGAAAAGGCCTGTCGCTCCCCGGATTTCTTGCGGCGCAGCACTGGCCGAGAACAATTATGTGCGACTTTCTTCACGGAAAGTCGCATGGAGTTCCGCGGTTCCACCAACCTCTACAGGAAATCCGGGTTCGGTCTACAACTGCTCTAGCCGGAGATCCCCAAAGTCCTGATCTTGAGTCGTCGATAGCAACTCTGCAAAATGCGGCATGCGATCAAGCACAGGGCGAACGGTCACCAGTTCGTCATCGGCGCCATTTAAATGTGCTCTGACACTCGACCAGGGCCAGTCCTCGGCCTGTGCCACCAGCCGTGCCCGGGTAGGATTCAGGCTGACATAACAAACTGCCGAAATCAGATGCGATTCGTCCATGGCTACCGACGCGAAACGGCTTTGAAACAGGTGGCCTGTCCAGCGGCCCTGTGCATTGATGAAATTGGTGTAGCGGCGATGTGCTTCGCGCACCGCACGGCCGAGGCCATCCGCTTGCCGCGGATTCAGGATCAGGTGCACGTGGTTTGGCATCACCTCAGTAAGCCCACACTTCGACGTCCGCTTTGCGCGCCTGCTCCCCAAGAAGATCGCGGTAAATCTCCTGATCGCCGTCTTCAAAGAAAATCGGTTCTCGACGATTCCCACGTTGCGTCACGTGATGCGGGAGACCGGATACCACCATGCGGGCCAAACGCGTCATGAGCGCAAACTTAACACGAACCAAAACTGAGGGGAATAGGTATCATGTCGACGTATTAGACCCCGTGTTCAAAAATATCGTTCGCAGGGTTCTTAGCATTTCGCGTGCGCTTCTTCCGGCGCACGTTGTTTACGTTCACAAATAAATCGAGCCCGAGGTGTCGGCTCGGGCCCGATTTACAGTGCGATTTTGTTTCAACTTTTACCGCTGGTCAGGATGCGGCTTCTCCTCGCTTGGTTTAGGCGCGCTCTCGTGTTGCGGAGCCGGCCTTGCCGCGGTCTGAACAGGCCGCGCCTCTGGCGCCGGTCTTGCTGCGGGCTCGGGCCGCTGAGTAGCTTGAGCCGGACGGCTCTCAGGTGCCAGCTTGGTTTCAGCACGAGCATGCTCGACCGGTGCAGGCCTGCTCTCTGACCGGACTGCAGCTATCGGCCGGGGTGAGGGAGCGGGTTTGGTTTCAACACGAGCATGCTCGACCGGTGCAGGCCTGCTCTCTGACCGGACTGCAGCTATCGGCCGGGGTGAGGGAGCGGGTTTGGTTTCAACACGAGCATGCTCGACCGGTGCAGGCCTGCTCTCTGACCGGACTGCAGCTATCGGCCGGGGTGAGGGAGCGGGTTTGGTTTCAACACGAGCATGCTCGACCGGTGCAGGCTTGCTCTCTGACCGGACTGCAGCTGTCGGCCGGTGTGAGGGAGCGGGTTTGGTTTCAACACGAGCATGCTCGACCGGTGCAGGCTTGCTCTCTGACCGGACTGCAGCTGTCGGCCGGGGTGAGGGAGCGGGTTTGGTTTCAACACGAGCATGCTCGACCGGTGCAGGCTTGCTCTCTGGCCGGACCGCAGCTGTCGGCCGGTGTGAGGGAGCGGGTTTGGTTTCAACACGAGCATGCTCGACCGGTGCAGGCTTGCTCTCTGGCCGGACCGCAGCTGTCGGCCGGGGTGAGGGAGCGGGTTTGGTTTCGTGGACGGGTTTTGGAGCTGGGCGAGATTCGGCAGTTGGCCGCGTGGTTGCGGGCTTTGCCTCAGGCCGTGTGACCGGCTTGTTTTCATTCGCCAGGTGCGTGTTCGTGGTCGGATGTTGTGTGGCAGTTCCAGACTTGGCAGTCGCCACGGGACGCGCCTCGTTTGCCTTCACAGGCCTTGCCCCAGACGCCTGAACAGCGTGATTGAAGGCCGGGACCCCGGCCACGGGCTTCGCCAAGGGCGCATGCGCCGGAGTTCCATGATTCACCGACGCAAAGTTCGCCTTGTCCTGACGGGCCAGGCGTTCCTGCTGCACCTGCGTATTCGCGGGTCCGAAGTGCTTACGGTGCTCCGCCGCGATCTGGGCCTGGTTTGGCCGCACGTTGATGCCGCCCTGCCCGCCGTTGTAGCTCACGCGGTTCCCGTTGATGTTGTTGATCACCGTGCGGTCGACATAAGTGTTGCGAATGACGGTCGTGTTCACGCGCGTCACAGCCGTGTTGTAGTTGAAATTGCCGCCGTTCCAGCGTCCGCCGCCGAAGCCCATGCCGCTGTAGCCATAGCCATAATTCACGCCGCCGTAGAAGCCCACCTGCGGCCCCCAGTAGCCTGTGTTAAACGCATAGAGACCGTTACTCCAGCCCCAATAGCCCGGAGTCCAAAGCAGACCCACCGCCGGAGCCATTATCCACGCCCCCGGAACCCAGTAGTAACCGTCAGGACCACCCCATGCCCAATATCCAGGTGTCCACATATAATTTGGTTGCGGGCAAAGCGGCTGCTCATAAACCGGCAGTTCCGGGGGCGCTGTGGTGATCGATACCCCTACGAAACTCTGCGAGAAAGATGCGCACGGTAGCGCACTTAGCAATGCAATCAGAGTGAGATTGCGCATCGACCGAAGAACTTCCATTTATCTACCTTTTGGCCATCGACTTTCGCCTGCAGAGGAAAAGGGCAAGCTTTGAGGAGCGACAGGCAAACCTTCTATTCTTGATGGGAGGCCATTACTTGTTTAGTGAGAGGGTTGCAGCTCAGTCCCGATCACCGACTTATCCGTCATCTTTCTACGCGAATGTGGTGGAGTGGACCGAAAAGGCCGAACAGATTCACAAGCCATAACAGAATTCCTATTACGACCAACGTAATGACTAATTGCATGAGTGGCATATCGTGTTCTCACTTCGAATTGTTGAAGCTGATCCGGCCCTGGTCCGTGCTGTTTTAAAGCCTTTTCACTTCTGTTCTGTGCCCACTTCGGCAACCGTCCCTGCATGTCCCGCATCGGCAATCGCCTTCATGAAATCGAGGGTCGATTTCGTAGCCTGGATGTCACCTGAGAGAATGCTGCGGAAGGATACTTCGCGGCCGTAAATCGCACGCGTCGAGTCGTCGTCTGGCTCGAGCACAGCGCCATTCAGGGTGATTCCTGCGAATAGGCCTCGCGCACGTGAGTAGGTGAGGACTTCGGTGTTCATTTTCCAGTCAGTACCAGCGGAGGCGTGACGGCCCACCGGACCTGCCGCGGCCGATGCATCACCGCTGAGTTCGAACTTGCTGGAGAGCATATGCTGAAACCTCTGGTCATTCATTACCAGCATGATGACGTCAACACCTTCCACGCCAATCTGCAATCCCCAGTTGCCGCCGCCGACTGAGACAAACGCGGGAGCACTCCACCCCTCACTGGTGCGGCATGACGCGACACCCCTACCGTGCTCGGCCCCAAAGATGAACCCGCCCTTCACCAGGTGCGGAATGACGACGATGCACTTTGTGCCGCTCAACACTTCGTCTGGAATGCCCTTATCCGGTGCGTCCAGGCTGGCGTGAATGACCTCCGAGGAGATTCGCAGGCGATCAATCGAGTCCTGGAGTCCCGTGCCAGCCCACAGGTTACCGTTGGCCAGCGCCAAGGCACTGACTAATAGCATTGAGGTCATCTTCACAGGTTTCTTCCTTGAAATGCGGAGAGCTAAGAGGGACAACTGTCAGATGGGCTGACTTAGCTCAGAACCATGAGGGAGCCGATAACACGGACTCTTCTCCAAAGCCATTGTTTCAGAGATGCTCAGCAATAACTGAGCTTAATAGCTCACATCTGCTCTTGAGACCGGGGATCGGGATAGTGGATGGCAGGGGCTAGCGTTTTCCGGGTAGGCGTTACCCCAGCCATGCGTAAATAGCGATAATCGCGAGTCAAAAGGTTGGCGCTGTTCCAAAGGGCAGGTGGGCGGCTTCCCGTGCTGCTCATTCCGGCCTCGATTCTGTTGATGTATTCAGTGCACCGCCTTTATCGACGAGTCGAGCGAGCGACAGCACTCGACACTGCAGTGAATACCCAGAACCTGTGCGAACCTATAATCTTGGTTCCAATTGAAAGATGGAGTGCGGTGTCGGAGAAAACCCTGCGATTCGCATGGTCGATTTCCAAACACATCAGCTTTGTTCTGGTTAATTGTCCAACCCTGGGTTATACTCGACGACGTTCTGAAGGCAACCGCTGGAGGGCAAGTATGTTTCACTTAATCTGGTATCTCCTGATTGGGCTAATCTCGGGAGTTATCGCCAAATCGGTGATGCACGTGCACCTAACGATCTTCTGGACGATCGTGCTCGGCATTATCGGTTCGGTCATCGGCGGCGCCGTTACCCACATGTTTTCGCGCCCGAGAAACGAACGTTATCATCCCGCCGGCCTCATTTTTTCCACCCTCGGCGCGATCCTGCTTCTCTTCATTTGCTATAAGCTGAATATCCATTTCCCCCATATCTAACCGCAGCGCGAATCGAGGCATTGAAGGGGCAGTGGAACAGGACAGACGGAGCAATCACCATTGCGTCAGAGCGATTGGAATTCCGAATTCGGAGGTGATTGCTCCGTCTGTCCCTTTAACTTCTGGTTGTTTGTCATCATTTGACATGTAGCTGTAGTTGTGACGGTATGGGGTACGTCCTGTCTGTCACCTGGTTGTCACCTGGTTGTCGTCGTCACCGTCACCTGGTTGTCGTCGTCACCTGGTTGTCGTCACCTGGTTGTCGGTGATCATGACTGGAGCTCTTCGCGAGAAGTTCCCAAACTTGGCGTCCCCGCCGCCGGTCCAGTAATCCCTTAGGGCCTTGCTCCTCAAGCCGCTTCCGCCAGCGACGCATCTGCCGCGCGCTGATGCCCATCAACTCCGCAGCCTGCCACCACTTGATCTTCCCATCTGTGGCGCGTAACAGCACTTCCTGTAACTTCATCGCCTGCTCCGCCGCGGTCCTCGGATAGATCTCCATGCTCTCGCGCATGGTTCCATCCTCGCCGCCCGCTATGCGGACATTTCACTTGCTAAAAACACCGGACATATTATGTGCTAACGACACCCATCAGCCTAGTGGTAACTAATCTGCCAAATAGTCCAGCCGAAGCCATTCTTCATGGGCGTCAGGGCAAAGGGTGGGAAGCTCATGCTGGATTTGCCCTTCTCCACGGCCAACGTGAGGAGAGCCGCCTTGCGGCCATTAATCTCTACACCCAAAAGGGTCTCACTCCCATAGCGAGAGGTGCTATGTAGGATTTTATGGCTGGTGATAATGCCGTAGTCGCTTTCCTTTCCCCAATCGATGACAAAACGCCCATATGGATAGCCAGCAGCCGAGTATCGCTGCGGGTGCTGCTGCCAGTCGGCATCGTTATTCCAGATGCCAAACGCCTTCGGGAAGTCCTGTGCTTCGACCGCAGCGAAGAATTCGTTCACCTTATGTTCTGCGGGCAGATTCCAGCACAGGAAAACAACGATGGCGACAACGCCACAGAAGCACGAGGCGCTAATCAGGATATTGCGGCGCTTCTTGGTTCGAGTTTGGTCGTAGACAGGTGCGTCCAGCAGGGTCATCGGATCCTCTTCTTCAGCTGAGAACCTTACCTTTTGAGACACCGTTGAACGAGGGAATGTTCCCCTGGCGGCCTGAGGACGTCGAAGTTGAGGAGAAGACACACGGCAGGACGATTTCTTGATGTGCAACGGCGATCTAGGAACATTTGATGCGTTCCGCACAGTGCTACCCGGCGAAGGTGTCATCAACTTGACCGGCTTCTTGCAGGCGCTCCAAAGCATCCACTACAACGATGCGCTCAGCGTAGAAGTCTTCGGGCGAACGAAAGAAATGACACCGGAAGCAGCCGCGAAAGCCGGCCTCGATAGCTCACTTGCTGTCTTTCGTAAGGCCGGAGTTCCCGAAGGCTGAAGGGACAATCAAGGCCTCTACACTGATCACCGCTCGACCTGGCGACTCGATATGGATCGATCCTGACGGAGCCATCCCAGGAGCGACCGAAATAACCGCCATTAGTCCAGCCTTTGCAGGTGAGCGGCATTTCCTTTGGTGATTATTTCGGATGTCCCGAAACTACCTGTCCCGAAACTACTAGTAAAGGTCTACGTGTCGAGGGAAGCTCCCGCCTACTTGGGAAACTTTACCGAAATCCGACTTTGGCGAAGGCTATTTTGCCAGGAACCAAGTGCTGCGCTCCCAGACCCGCCCGCAAAGGATACAGACGCTAAATAGACGCTCGCGAGCTTGACTCTGTAGTCACCTACAGGGTTTATGCTGGCGCTATGGACGGGTTGACAAGAGGCCAGCTTGCAGTGCGCGCCCAGGTAAATCTGGAGACGATTCGTTTTTACGAAAGTGAAGGACTGCTTCCAATAGCGCCGAGGACGGCATCCGGCTATCGAAAGTTCTCAGAGAGTACCGTGGAACGCCTCGCCTTTGTGAAGAGTGCCAAAGCGCTCGGGTTTTCCTTGGAGGAAATTCGTGAGCTACTGCATCTCCAGAGCGAACAGGCTGGCGTGTGCGCGGAAGTGCGGGAGCTATTGCGAAGCAAATTGTTGGTCGTCCGCGATAAGAGAGCAGAGCTGGAAATGCTGGAATCGCAGCTGAGCGCTGCTCTACACAAATGCAATAAGGCGTTGAAGCAGCAGTTGAACCCGGCGGAAGCTTGCCCTGTCCTTCGCCAAATAGGCGATGCCCGCCCTCGCAACGCTGAATTGGAGTCGAATAGCGCAAGGCGAGTTGTGGCCGAGGCCGCTAGCGTTTCCCTTACCAAAGGAAAGCCCCGAATGAAGAAGGAAGGCTGGAGGCGATGAAGATCGAGGTCCTCTATTTTGAAGATTGTCCGAACCACTTTCCTACGCTGGAGCGAATCCGTGCGGTTCTACGAGAAGAAGGTTGCGATACAGAAATCAGAGAGGTTCTAGTGCAAGACGTGGAGACAGCTCGCAATTCGAGGTTCCTAGGCTCGCCTACGGTTCGCGTCAATGGCGTTGACATCGAGCCGGCAGCGCGAGAGCGAAGGGATTTTGGCTTGATGTGCCGCAGATACTTGAGCGGATTACCATCGCATGAGCTGATACGCGACGCTGTCCGCTCTGCTTGGGGCATTTGAGAAACATCACGATGAACAAAACCTCTGTCGTGATTGGCTCATCTCTCAGCGCCATGGGTTCGAGCCTGGTTGCAACCGCCACTGCTTTTTGCTGCGTCGGCCCTGCGGTGATCGCAGTTCTGGGCACGACCGGAGCGATCGCAGCAGCGAGACTCGCGCCCTATCGGCCCTACTTCATCCTTGGCTCGGTACTTTTTTTGGGGCTGGGGTTCTGGTTGGCATACGGGCCACGGGTGGGCTGTATTGGAAAGACCTGTGCTACGCGGACCGCGAAGATTACACGCGTGCTTCTGTGCCTGGCCGTTCTCATTACGATGGTGGCCATTCTTCTTCCCAACTTCATAAGTGGGTAACCTCGCTTTTCACGTTGGAATTATAGGCAGGAGGCGGCGATGAACAGGTTTACTCCGATGTTAACTGTCGGATTCCTTCTGGGCTTGACTGGATGCACGCGGATGGGTCCGGCTAGGTCTTACCAAGTGCTGGACAACACCGTGGCTGCCGTGCGAACAGCGTTCGATGCGGATGCCGGGAAGGTTCGGGTGCTCATGTTGGTATCTCCCACTTGCGGTGTTTGCTTAAACGGAGCCTCTGAAGTTTCGGAGCGACTATCGAAGCTCGATCATGGCAAGGATGTCCCGGTCTATGTGGTGTGGGTTCCGCGGCTCGGCGCCCGGGAAGGAAATGTTTCCTCTGCTTCGCGGGTCGTCACTGCTTCCTGGGCACAACAATATTGGGATCGGAACGATCTTCTGGGCACACAATACCAACACGTCCTAGGCTGGAGCGATCATGCCTGGGATGTCTACATGCTCTACGGCCCGAAAACTCAATGGACGGGAGATTTGCCACCCGCGCCAGAGTTTTACATGCATCAGACGTCCGAGAAGGGACCTCGCCTGGACCCGGCTATATTTGGCTCCAGAGTTAGCCAGCTTCTTGACCGGCAGTAGCGGTGTAAGACTTGAATTGGTGATCCATTGTGGTCTGTGTACGCCAACCTGAGGGCTTGCTAGTCCTCTGTTGAATCATCGAGGAATGGCGAATGATATGGATGTGAAAACAGCAATCCGGCATGGTGACGCTGAGGCCCTGCGCGTTCTGCTCAACGAAGATGCGTCGCGGGCAAACGCGCTAGTCCGTTGGGGAGCAGATGATTGCGTTCTTACGCATCCACTCCACTACGTATCGGACATGTTGTTTGACGGCACCCTCAAGAAGGGCAAGGAGCTGCCACTCGTTGAAGCACTTATTCAGGCCGGGGCGGACCTCGATTTTCAAAGGAATCATAAGGGCGACACCCCGCTTATCGGAGCCGCGAGCCTGGCAGCGGAAGAGGTAGGGCTGAAACTGCTGGATGCCGGCGCAAAGGTACAGTTGCGCGGACTCTTTGGGGAAACGGCACTTCACTGGGCGGCGCTGCTTGGTGAGGATCGGTTGGCGGGCAGGCTTATCGAAGGCTCCGATTTGGACCTCAAGGACGAAAAATACAACTCGCCGCCGTTGGGATGGGCGATCCACGGCTGCTACAACCCTCCCGCCGGAAATCAGGGAAGGCAGCGCGAAGTTGCAGCGCTTCTCATGGCCGCTGGCGCAAGAGTTGAGTCCGAGTGGCTGGAATCAGACCAGGTACGCGCCGATCCGGCGATGCTTGTCGTGCTGCAGGCCGGGACACTTTAGGATTAGGCGATCAGCTTAGATGGCAACAAGTTAGATGGCAACAAGGGCAACACACGTCCTCGGCCCATGTACGCTGGTGCGACCCGAATTTCCTGCACTTTTTCAGCCGCAAGCTTCAGAATCACGAAGCCGCTGTTGCGTTAAACTACCTTCGCGTACAACTTCATCAAGATTCGCCGCACGCTGCGCATGAGTCCTGCAATGGCCGCTGGCGTGTCGGATCGGCTTTGGGAAGTGTCAGACCTCGTAGCCCTCTGGGAGTCCTACGAGCGTGAGGCGGAAAGGGCAGCGTAATGAGATCTGGTCGTCGAGATCTGGTCGTCAGAGATCTGGTCGTCAGACGGGACTGGTACTTTGGAAACAGAGTCTGCTAAGGATCGAGGGAAACCCGGGGACGACCTATTTTCGCTGTCTCAACCAAAGGGTCCCTCTAGGTCAACGAGTTCTATGTTTTTGCCGCACGCTCGCGTGGCGACTTAGAAGAAGAGTTCCGGCGAAACACGAAAGCGCTTGCTCAGACGAGATATGTGGTCCTTGTTGAGATCGCGCTTCCCGCTCAGGACCTCAGAAACGATACTCGGCGTTCCAAATACATCGATCAGGTCCTTTTGCTTCAGTCCGTGCTGGTCCATGAGAAAAGAGATTGCCTCGAGCGGCGATGCCTTTGGGAGTTGATAGTGCTTCTCCTCAAAGTCCTCGATCAGCAGCGTGAGCAAGTCTGCCAAATCCTTCTCTTCTGGGGTCAGGGTGTCTTTCTGCTCTAAAACGAGAAGCGTCTCCATATAGCGATCGTTTTCCGCTTCGGACTGAATGACCCTGGGAAGCGCTTTCGCCAGTAGTTTGCCGTAAATAGGGTTTGCGGCCGATGTACTCATTTTTTCCACCTTCCCTTGTCGTATTCGGCATGAGTGATCACGTCTCGAATGAACAGTTTCCTGCCCCGGTAAAAGATCAACGAGACCAGCCGGTACTCATTTCCTTTGATGTTGAAGACTGTGTATTTGCCGACCCCATCTGCTGACGGGAAGTCGCGCCTAGCGTCTTTCAGAGAAGTCCAGTCTGCTCTCTTCGCAATCCGATACCAGACATCGAGCGGACCAGCCAGGTCTCCATGCTCCTCAGCCGCAATCAACAGCTTCTTTCGACTGATAATGTGCAAAGCAGACAGGCCCTCTTGCTACTTTTACTGTACTTCGCAAAATGCGAACCTACAAGCAAAATCTTCGCAGAAGGCGAAGTTCTAGGAAGTTTCCGGGACAGGAAGCTACCGTGACCGGAGTAACCTCCATCTGGGCGCAGTCCCTTCAAACGCTACTACTACGCGGGCAAAAAAGGCGGTTTTTTGACGGAGAATCCTCGTGACATATGGAGTGAAAGCATTTGAAAAAATCGTCAGCAGCCCATGTACGCTGGTGCGACCCGGATTTCCTGCACGCTGCATCAGCCAGGTTCGCGTGTGCGGCTTTCTGTAAGGAAAGCCGCATGAAGTTCGTCAGCGCCACCAAGCTCCACAGGAAATCCCGGGGGAACATTGAGGCACCCGTCCACGGCGGTCAGGAAACGAAATCCACTAGGTTCCTTCACAAACCTATTTGTACAAGTCTGATTCCCCACAGCCCCCGCAGCTCAACACACGGCTAGCGAAAGTTCTTCATGACCATGATGTAGGACTCGTTGAGTTCTTTCTGGCCGAAGAGGAGCGATTTACCATCCGGAGAAAGTGCCAGACCACCAAAGCCAGAAGCCGGCTTGTCGAGAGCGAAGATAGGTATGGACTGGCCATGAGCAAAATCGAAGAATTCAATCCTGCCGTTCGGCGGAAAATCCAGGTTCAGGAAGTAGATTCCGTCGCGAGCAACGGCCCATTCATACCAATTACAAACGTTCATCGGGAGGCGTGATTCCTCGCCGGTCTCCAGGGATCGTTTCCAGACCCCGCAGCCGTTGAATTTGGCGTAATAAAGGAACCGTCCATCCTCCGACTCGATCGCATAGACGCCCCCGTTTGTCGTTACCCGGATGGGGGATCCGCCGGTAAACGGCATTTTCCATAATTGATAACGCCCAGGGTCGTGGCCGGAATAGAAATAGAGCCACTTGCCGTCGCGAGACCAGTTCGCTGCACCATTATTGGCGTCAGGAAAGGTCGTCAGCATATGGGGTGTGCCGTCTGGTAATTCGAGGACGCCAACCTGCCAATAGTCCTGGGATACGGATTCAAAGGCAAGGTAGCGGCCGTCGGGAGACCACCGGGCAGTGGCCGTTGTGCCGTGCCGGTCAGTGAGCTGAGAGCAATTGGATCCATCACGGTCGCACACCCAAATATCCTCATAGCCCATGCGGTCAGATTCGAAGGCGATCTTCTTGCCATCGGGAGAATAGCTGGGCTTCCAGATGATTCCCCTGCCGGACAGGAGCCGCACGGGAGGAGCCAGCGCATGGCGCTCGTCTTTCAGGTCGAGACGCCAGACTGTGTCCCACTGCTTAAATACCTGGTAAGCGAGCTGGTTCCCTCGGCGTGAGATCGAGGGCTGATAGGCATCCCCAGAAACGGCAATCGGCTGTGGCGTACCCGCCTGAAGCGGAAATGCGCCATAGACCTTGAAACCCCCGAGCGAAGGAATCGAAGACGATTTCTTTGCCGTCTTGCGTCCAGGCGACATCCCCTCCGGAATTTCCGGTCGTGAGACGCAAAAGTTGGCCGTCGGCAATTTTCAGCACAAATAAATCGCTAAGAAAAGCGCCCATGGGCCCGCGTGCGAACGCAACCGTGGCGCCGTCGGGGGAGAAGACGGGGTCACAATCGAACTGCTGATTATGCGGAGAAGTGAGCGGGTGAGTGGTCAAGTCAGAGAGCGAGAGTATGGTCAGGCGAGCTTTGGCGCTGTTATCCAGGGCTTCGGAAAATATCAATGATTTTCCGTCAGGCGACCAGCTCATCTGGTTGCATTGACCCCACTGCGGAAACGGCGTGGTATACACACGACGTTCCGATCCACCAAGAGCCGGAATCACATACAGTTTCTTTTGATCGCTGGATTGGGTGAAGCGCACAAACGCAATTTGCCGCCCATCGGGCGACCACGCCGGATCGGCGTCCCCATCACCCTGGGTGAGTTGCAAAGGTTTTTCGCCGCCGATCAGGGCGATATAAATGCCGGGGTGCGGTCCTCCCGAATATGCAAAAGCAACCTGGCTGCCGTCCGGAGAAATGGCGGGCATGTCCTGCTGGCCTGGCATGGAAACCAAGGGCAGGAGCTCCCCAGCAGTTGAGGGCTGCTTCCGGAGTGTCGGGAACATCCGTAACAGCAGAACCGCGAACAGAAGGAGGAGTGCCGAGGCACCGGCGATCAGCCAGGGCTTTCTTCCTGCACCCCTGGTCGGAGGCTCCTTCGCCGGAGATGGATCAGCTTGCGGAGGAGATGGACTAGTTTGCTCCTTCAGCGGTGCGATGAAGGGCGGAGGGGAGGGATCAGTGTCTTTCTTCAGCGGTGCGATGAAACGGTAGCCGCGGCGGGGCAGAGTTTCGATGAGATGGGGAACATCGGCTGAGTCGCCCAAGGTGGCCCGCAGCTTAGTCAAGGCCAGATTGATGGCATGGTCAAAATCCCCGAAGCTGTTCTCCGGCCAGATCAGCTGACGCAGCTCTTCCCGGGTAACGACCTGTCCCGGCCGTTCCAGCAAGGCTGCCAGAACCTTGAACGGCTGGTCCTGCACCTTCAGGCGCCTGCCCGCTTTCCACACTTCACCCGTTTCCAGATGGACTTCGAAATCTTCAAAGCGAGCGATCGGCTGTTGTATCGACTTGCCCATGGGCGACACCGAACAGGTGTGAGATAGGGTCCGAGTCCCGAGAGATCTCAAGAAGATTGTGAAGCTGAATCTCGCGCCATCACAGCATTACAAGAAGACAAAGTCAACAGAACGACGAGATTCGTGGCTCCAGCACCCCCTCTCTCTTGTGAGCCGGAAGCGCGGAGAAGTCCACCAGGCACCTGGTGCCTGGAATTGCGGAATGACGGGAAACCCAGGGCTAGAGCAGTTTCGCAATTACTGTGGACTGAAAAAGATCGCGAGGTGTGGTTTTCCTTGGGAGAAAACCACGACAAGGCCTGTCGCTCCCCGGATTTCCTTCGGGCGCTGCACTGGCCGAGAACAATTATGTGCGACTTTCTTCACGAAAAGTCGCATGGAGTTCCGTGGTTCCACCAACCTCTACAGGAAATCCGGGTTCGGTCTACACCAATTGCGAAACTGCTCTAGCGAAAGTTCTTCATGACCATGATGTAGGACTCGGTGAGTTCGCTTTGCCCGAAAAGAAGCGATTTGCCATCCGGAGACAGCGTGAGACCACCAGCGTAAAAAATTGGCTTGTCGGGAGCAAAAACCGGCGTGGACTGGCCATGAGCGAAGTCGAAGAATTCAATTCTGCCGTTCGGCGGAAAATCCAGGTTCATGAAGTAGATTCCGCCGCGAGCAACATCCCAGGCAGACCACCAGCAAACGTTAATCGGCAAGCGTGATTCCTCGCCACTGTCTAATGATTTTTTCCAGATCCCGCACTCGGCAAATTTGACGTAATAAAGGAACCGCCGGTCCATCGACTCGATCGCATAGACGCCCCCATTTGTCGTCACTCGAACCGGAGGCCCACCTTTAGACGGCATTTTCCATAATTGATAAGCTCCAGGGTCGTGGCTGGAATAGAAATAGATCCACTCGCCGTCACGAGACCAGTTCGGAGCGCCATTATTGACGCCGGAAAAAGTTGTCAGCAGATGGGGAGTGCCATCTGGTACTTCGACGACGCCAACCTGGTAATAGTCCTCGGTTATGGATTCAAAGGAAATGTAGTGGCCGTTGGGAGACCAGCGGGCAGTTCCCGATGTTCCGTGGAGAGCAGTCAGCTGAGAGCAATTGGATCCATCGATGTCGCACATCCAAATATTTTTATAGCCCATGCGGTCAGACTCGAAGGCGACCTGCTTGCCATCGGGAGAATAGCTGGGCCGCGAAGCGGATCCCCTGCCGGCCAGGAGCCGCATGGGAGGAGCCAGAGCATGCCGCTCGTCTTTGAGGTCGAGGCGCCAAATGGTGATCGGGTGCTTCGATACCTGGTAAGCGAGTTGGTTCCCTCTGCGGGAAATCGTAGGCTCAATGGCTTCCCCCGGACCGGCAACGCGCTGCGGCATCCCGCCTGAGACGGATATTCGCCATAGACTACGCAACCCTTTGGCGGGAGAAGCGAAGACGATTTCACTGCCGTCCTGAGTCCAGGCCGGCGGGCCTCCGGAATTTACGGTAGTGAGACGCAAGAGTTGGCTGCTGGCAACCGGCATTACAAACAAGTCACTCAGAAAACCGCTCAGGGGGCTACGTGTGAACGCAACCATGGCGCCGTCGGGCGAGAAGACGGGGGCACAATCCGTCTGCTGATTACTCGGAGAAGTGAGGGGGCGAGCGGTTAAGTCAGAGAGGGAGAGTAAGCTCAGGCGAGCTTTGGTGCCGTTGTCCACGGCTTCTGAGAATATCAACGATTTTCCGTCGGGCGACCAGTCCATTCTGTTGCAGTCATCCCACTTGGGAGCCGACACGGTATAAACACGACGCTCCGAGCCGCCAAGAGCCGGAATCATATACAGACTTTTTTGATGGTCGGAACGACGGAGACGTGCAAAGGCGATTTGCCGGCCATCGGGCGACCAGGTTGGATAGTTGTCGTCATCATTGTCGGTGAGCTGCAAAGGCTTGTCGCCGTCAATCAAGGCGACATAGATGCCGGGGTGCGGTGCTCCCCCATATGCAAAAGCAACCCGGCTGCCGTCTGGAGAAAGGGCAGGCATTCCCTGCAGGCCAGGCATAGAGACTAAGGGTACGATCTCGCCGGCAGTTGGGGATTGCTCTCCGTGTGTCGGGAATATTCGTAACAGCGTGACCGCGGACAAAAGGATGAATGCCAGGGCACCTGCGATCAGCCAAGGCTTCTTTCCCGCAGTCCTGGCTGGATACTCCTGCGACGGGGCTGCATCGGTTTGTTCCTTCAGTGGTGCGATAAAGCGGTAGCCGCGTCGGGGGAGGGTTTCAATGAGGTGGGGAACATCGGCTGAGTCGCCCAAGGTGGCCCGTAGTTTACCCAAGACCATATTGATGGCATGGTCAAAATCCCCGAAGCTCTTCTCCGGCCAGATGAGCTGACGCAGCTCTTCCCGGGTGACGATCTGTCCCGGCCGTTCCAGCAAGGCTGCCAGAATCTTGAACGGCTGGTCCTGCACCTTCAGGCGTCTGCCCGCTTTCCACACCTCACCCGTTTCCAGGTGGACTTCGAAATCTTCAAAGCGAGCGATCGGCGGTTTTATCGAGTTGCCCATGGGCGACACCGAACAGGGATGAGATAGGGTTCGAGTCCCGAGAGATCTCCCGAAGATGGTGAAGCTAAGTCTAGCGCCATCAAAGCATTACACGGAGACTAAGTCAATAGGACGAAGAGATTTAGGGCGAATTGAGGCTCCTTTCCAGGAGCCGGAAGCTCGACCTCGCCGCTACCGCGGCCGAGGCGAATTCCATGAATCGTTGGCTGCTTTCTCTTGCCTGTCTGAGCCTTTTCTTTCCCTCTCCTTCGCAAGCATACGACCAGCCGGAGCCGTCCGAAAACGCGTCCGGCAGCGCACTCCCGTTCCGGCTCTCATCCGGGTACCTCATCCAGGTCGAAGGCCGCATCGGAGACCAAACCCATCTGAAGTTTATCCTGGACACGGGCGCGACTATCAGCATGGTCGACCAAAGAATTGCGGAAAAACTGAAGCTGGATGCGCAGCCGGCTACCTCTTTTAACTTTGATAGAAATCTGAAGTGGGAAACTGCCGCCGTACCGGAAGTTCAGGTCGGTCCCATTCGTGCAGCCAACGTTGTCGTGCTGGTTGGCGATCTGGCCCGTTATTCCGAGTTCGCCAAAAAGGCCGACGCCATCATCGGGATGGACCTGCTCCAACTGAGCAACGTCACCATCGATTTCGGCGCCGGGAATTTGATCTTCGATCCCGCCGCGCCAAAAACCTATTTGGCGGGCGGCGATCCCATGACAAAGTGCCTGATGGTTGAGCTTCAGGTTCAGGGCCGTCCGGTTCACCTGGTTGTCGATACCGGCTTGCAAGGCATTATTTTGTACGAGGAGCGGCTACGCAAGAGTGTGCCAGGATTACGCACCGCGGGCAGCATCAAAAACGCGACCATGGGCGGACGCGTGCAGGCCAAACGAGCTACGCTGCCCGATGTTGTCTTCGGCAATAAGAATCGCGAGGTACCCGTCCTATTCCTGCCGTCGCCCGCCGCCGACACGCTCCCGGGAATCGACGGAATTGTGGGCATCGCCGCGCTCCAGGCTCGCCGCGTGCACCTGGACTTCTCGGCAAAGACGTTATCGTGGGAGTAAAGACCACCGCATAGCCGGTCATCCGGCAGTCAACTGAGGCCGAACCGCCGACGCGAGTCTATGGGGCAAGTTTCATGGCAGCGTACTCGGTGAGCAAGAGACTGCGCGAGCCAGGCATCCGCATCGCTCTTGGCTAGGCCCGCAGGTAAGGCCGCAAGTAGGTCTCCAGGTCGCGCCTGATTTCATCTGGACCCATGACCTTGCGGCGCTGGGTATCAGCGCCCGGCGCCGGCGGCGCAACGCGCGTGGTGGTGCCTGGGCGGAACACACGACGGGCAATCAATACGGCGACGTCACTTTGCGCAAACATGGAGCTGGCCGCCTCGATGCGGCCGAATTGATCGAACGCATCGCGGACCTTACCCGCGTGATACGAGTCATAGGCGGAAGCGTAAAGATCGGCAAGGCTAACGAACGGGCAATGGCCGGCGAAGCCCCGTTCCATCTCCGTGATCATGGTGGTGACTCCCTTGCCGGAAAAGCAATGAAGCTGGTCGTTGGTGCGCGTTCTGATCTCCGTCACCCGCACCAGAGGATCGCCCGCTTCATCTTTCACGTAGCGAAAGGTGGGAATGGTGTGGAACATCTCGACCACCAGATCGACGCTGAAGTCGCCCCCGGTCTGGGCAAAAAGCGGCAAGGATGTGACCTTTCCCAGCCGCTGATAGTAAAGCAGGATTTCGGATGCGGACGTCACCCCAGGCGGGGCAATACAAATGATGGCATCCGCGCCAAGCTTCTCCGCTTGCCTGGCATAAAGCTCGGTTTCCTTGAAATCGGCGGTGCGACTCTGCACCCCGATCACGATCGCCGTGGTACCCCCTCGTGCAGCGGAGATAAGCGTCTCCGCACCCCGCATCCTTTCCTCTTCGCTCAACGTTGTCCATCCACTTGCGATCTGTGGCCAAGCCAGGCCGTGCACACCCCCTCGTCTGCAAAATTGCACCTGGGAAGCCAGCCCGTCGTAATCGACCTGGTTCTGAGCGTTTACCGGAGTAAAGCCAATGGGAAAGACGCCCGCCAGCCGCTTTTTCCCAGTCTGCGCCTGAATCTGTTTTTGGATAAGTTGCGGGAGCGCTATCGCAGCGGCTCCCATCGAGAGAGCGCCAAGAAATTGTCTTCGATCGAAACCCGAAACTGTGGTCATAATTTCCTCTTTTTGGACGACGATCGCCGACGTGCTAACCGAGTGCCGGGCGAACGAAATCTTAAAGCCGATTCATTTGAAGAAAATCAACCGCGCTTTCCCATCCACAGTGGACGCATCGACGCCAGGAACAGACTTCAGGCCGGCCAGACCGGTGAATTTTTGCGTGCTTCGCCGCGCAATGATCGCCTGCGCCGCTGTTTCCGGCACATCCAGCACGATCTGCAATTCATCCGCATCGGCTGTATTCACGTCGATGGTGGTCATGGTTCGGTGGAGATAGTCCATGACGTCCTCGAATTGCTGGTCAGTGCCGCTGGCGCCCCGATCGATCATGATCTGTACGGTATCGTGCCAGGCGTCATAACTCATGGGTGTGTCCATGACGATTTGCAGGTCGTGGCACTGGGCGCAGACCGCTTTGAGCGATCGGCCTTCCCGTGCCAGGTCGTGAACCGCAGGCGTCGCGCTGGCGCTCTCCTGGGCTGCGGCGAACGGACCTGCCACAAGTAGCAATGCGCCTAGGCACGCAGGCAGGAATGTGTTGCCTGCCCTGGTTGGGTGCCTACTCATGTGTGGCCGTTGCCTCGACTGCGTTCACACCCGTCAGGGTGATGGCAGCGCTGCCCGGCATGGGCGTGACATGCGGGCCGACGCCCAATTGCTCCGCGGTCTGGTAGTCGCCGAAGCTATTGGCGAACTGGTTAGAGACTCGCTGCGCGTGACCATTATCGAAGGTGATGTCCAGCAGTTTTTCGCTGTACATGGTGTGGCCATATTCGTCCCTCATCTGGCCGACGATCTTATAAGTCTTCACGTCAATAATGTCACCCGACGAAGCATAGGCATATTTGCCGTCCAGACCGAAGGTTATCCAGTAGGTACCGGCGGGTGTGTCAATAGAGTTGATTTCCTTCGGATCATCAGTATTGGAAAAAATATGGATCTTCTTGAAGATGCCGTCGGCCAGCCAGATTTCTTTTTCATCCGGAGTCAGCGCGATGCCGTGGCTAGGGCAGCCATGGGGCACGCGCGGACGCGGAGTCACGTTCCATTTCGACTTCCAATCCACGCTGGTCACTTCGACTGACTTGATGACCTGGCCGGTGGCGACATCGGCAATCAAAAAGCCCAGGAAATTATTGTTGTTGGCGTAGATCCTGGTCGAATCTTTGTTCAGCACGAAGACGCGCACGTTATCAGGAAAGCGGATGGTCTTGATGACCTTACGCGACTGTATATCCGAAATCGTCATCACCTTGTTGTTCGGCGCCATAAACGCCGTCTTGCCGTCCGCGCTCAGGTTCAGATTGTGCGAGTTCGGGCTTTCCGGTGCTTCGAGCTTGCAGATCAGCTTGCCCGTTCTGGCGTCCACTTCGTACCAATAGTCCTGAAGGTCGCTTCCCACCACCACGATCTTGCCGTCGGGGGTGACCTGGGGACGTTCGCAGCATTTGCCGTCCAGCGTAACCGACCAGACCATCTTGTCGGTGCCCATGTCGATTGCGCCCAACCGGCCGCGTGCAGCGACGTAGATAAGGTTCGTTACCGGGCTGGCGGCCACTCCGGAAACCTGTTCCGGACTCATGCTCGCGGCGTACTCCCAGGTCGGAATACGCTTAACGAAACGATAATCGTCACCGGCATCGAGCACCACCAGGCCGACTCCGTTTAGCCAGCCGGGCCGCTCCAGGGAACCTGGAACCGCGACATAGATCAGATGACGGCCGCGAGGACGGAAGCTGTCATTGGGCTTGGCGGGCGTTTGCGGCACGGCGACCAGCGCGCCGCCCAGCAACATAGTGAGCGAAACTTGCGCCAGCAGCTTGGTTTTCATTTTCATTTCTCCCCATGAGACGATTTCGCGCAGCTTCGTCAGCTGAGATGGACTCCCTTGATTTGCTTGCAGATCAGGAGTGTATTCCTATGCGTACCGCCCGGCAACATCGACGAAACCCGGCGCTGTACGGGACATGATACCTATTTCCCTGACAAGTCCTAAGCGCGGGGAATAGGTATCATGTCTTCATATAGCTCAGCCCGCACAACCCAGGGGATCTACACATCATGATGTTTGTACGCCAAGCCTATGCGGCGATCGTCCTCATAATGCTCACGCTCGTGATACAGACCGCGGGAATTGCAGCTCTCATCCAATGGGCAAGAACTCACTTGCCAAGGCGTACTAGCCGGCCCGGCCGAATACATTCCGCTGTGCTGATGGTACGACTCATGAGCCTGATTATCTGCTTGCACATGTTGGAAATTCTGCTGTGGGCGAGTTTCTATCGCTGGAAGTGCTTTTCCACCTGGGAGTCCGCTTTCTACTTTTCGGTAACCAGTTATTCAACGGTGGGAAATGAAGAACTTATTCTCCAACAGACGTGGCGACAAATGGGCCCGATAGAAAGTCTTACAGGTGTGCTCATGTGCGCGCTCTCCGCGAGTTTCCTGTTCGCCGTTGTGACTCGGCTGGTTGAGCGTGATGAACAGTCAGAAGTTACTAAAGAGCGTTAGTATCAGGGGCGCCCGCGGTCTTCCGTCTGTCACCGATTTATGCAAGTTCTGGCCAGCCTGGGCCGCGAGCTCTCCGCTGCTCATCCAACGCTGAATGGAAAGCTCTCATGTAGACATGGCATCGTTTAGCCACACTTAGACCTGGTCAGCACGTGTGGAACTTCAGTCAACTCTTCACGCACGGCCACAGGAAGCTGATGGAGCCTATAACGAAGCCAAGAAAGAGTGTTTGCAACAGAAGAGCTGTTGAGAAACCCCGATAGTGCAGCGCTAGAGCAGCATAGCTGTTCGCCGCTACATCGACAAGCATGATTGCGAGCGCCAGCAAAAGACCAGACCGTAGCCGCTGGAAGAGCAGGAGAGCGATGACTGTGGGATCAAGTATGACAAGCAGTGTCCAAAACAGCTTCAAAAGAGGTGGGCCTAACCGATACGGCAGCATTCCTTCGTGAAGAAAATCGAGTGAGTGATTGATAGTGGCTCCCGCAAAGCACAGGATGTAGATTGCCAGAACAACATTTCTTCGTAGACGGTCTGTGCCGCTCATTCTTCACCCCAGTGCAACCATAAAACACCAAATAGCAAATGCAAACCGTCTGGTTCACCATCATCTCCGCGCTGTATCTAGGCTGGCCATTGAGGGGACGATTGGAGACCCGAAAGCTGCCGATGCCGAGACTTATGGCGCACACTTTCCCCCGGCACTGCCTCTTATCAAGCAATTGGTCTCGCGCCACGTGCGGCGGATTGGGCGGCCACGCATCCCACGTTCGATCTTAGCGACCCTGTTTTCCCAAAGTGCCAGTCCCGTCTGGACCACGAATTCCTAACCACGAATTCCTGAGAAGACGACCCCGATCAGGGAGTCGACGCAGCTGTGGAGAAGGGCAGCGTGAGATACAGCGCACCTAACCCGGTCAACTGGCCGGAGTTACCGAGCAGGCTGGTGTAATGAGGATCCGGACTCAACCGGCCGGTAAACCAGGCGTAGCGGAAGACATCGCTCCGGCTTTCGCAGGTCGATACCATATCTGTCATCTGCGCCTCTTGCTCGGCGAGCGTGGTAATCTGGGCGCCGTCGTCCTGGCTATGCCAGTTAGCAAACTCCGTAACCCAGATGGGCACGTTGTATTTGTCCAGACGATCTAACTGGCTGGCGAGTCCGTAGTCATACCAGTGGAATCCCAAGTAATCGACCTCTGGCGGCCGGCCGTTGTTCGCCGCCTCATACGCGGCATAGAAAGCATCCAGCCAAGCCACGGGATCGGCGTAGTTCGCCATCGTGCCCCAGTTCATCTGCGGACCGACGATCTTGACCCCGGTGGCTGCGGCGACCGCCTCATATTGGGGCCACAACTGAGCGGCAGCCTGTGGCGTCATATTCGCCTGATCGGTCAAATTCGGTTCATTCAGAACAAGGAGATATCTGATATTGGGATTCGCCTTGAGGAACGCTTCAATGCTGTCCGTATTGAAGTTGCCGTTCCACAACATCGGGTAGAAATCCATCGCGTACTGAGACAGGGCATTGGCAGGCGCTGCGGTGTTGGGAGCCGAGCTCCAGTTGTACCACCAGCTCACGCCGGGCGAGAGCACGGCAAAATCGGCAGAATCGGCCAGATCATAAGCCACGCCGCGCTTCGCGCTCTTAGGGGCCGCGGGAGTCGAGCCGCCGCCACTACCCGAACCGGAACCGCTGGAACCGGAACTGCCGGCTCCTGAGCTACTGGACCCGTCGCCGGTCGATCCTGAACCGCCCGATCCTGAACTTGTGGAACCCGATCCGCTGGTTGCTCCAGAACCGCTGGAACCGGAACTGCCGGCTCCTGAACTACTGGACCCGTCGCCGGTCGACGCTGAACCGTTGGATCCGCTGGAGCCTGAACCGGTGGATCCAGATCCGGCGGTCGCCCCGCCACCCGAAGCCACGGTCGTGCTACTGCCCGGCGCGGACATAGTAGCGTTGCTGCAACCACTCATCCCCAGGCATGCGAGCACAAGGCAGGGGAGTATCCCGTACGCTTTCATCCAGAACAAAGCCTCTCCTCATACGCTCTGTCCCATGTTCTAGTGGATAGAGCGTCCTCCGTAACGGACTTTTCAGGTCGAACTCATTACCAAGGTTTGAGGATGAAGTGGGCATCTCTCCAGGATTTATCACAGGGGATCGTCTGCCGGAAAAAAAGTGCGCTAAAAGCGCTAAAAGGTTCTTTCTCGTGCGCAGGCTTGCCGATCCTTTGCCGATCGGGACGCTCTGCTCCAAAATTTCGGCAGGTGGATTTCGACAGGCAGAACCTTGCCTTGCTTACGCCTAGCCGTCTATGAAGACGGCCCTTCAAACGACGCTTACATCAGATGACCAAATCTGGAACCAGATAACAGGGGTGAGCTGGATGCCGCGTGGAGGCGCACGCGCCTGTCTTCCGCGGACAGCGTGGCCGATCTGTCAGGGCAATCTTGTCACGATTATTCCCCTCGTAAGGACTGCATCGGATCGATCGAAGCCGCGCGCTGCGCCGGAATCGCTGAAGCGGCAAGAGTGAGTAAGAAGACGGCGATTGCAGCCAGAATCAGCACTGGCCCGTCAAACGGACTCACTCCGAATAGGAAAGAACGTAGAAGGCCTGAAGCTGCGGTGGCCGCTGCCAAACCGATCACGCAGCCGATGGTGGCGAGTTTCGTTCCAGAGAGCAGAATCAAACGTATGATCCCGGAGCGCTGCGAACCCAACGCCATGCGGATCGCCATCTCCTGTACGCGCGACGCAACCGAGAAGGCAGTGACGCTGTACATGCCCAGCGCCGCCAGCAATACGGCTGCCAGGGCAAAGCTGCTAATAAGAACTGTGTTGAAGACACGTGGACCTTCGGTGACGGAGATAGCCTGGCTAATACTCTGCAATCGGTTCACGGCGAGTTGCGGGTCGAGGGAGTGAAAGACGGCGCGCACAGAAGTTTCCATGGCCGCCGGTGGCAGGTATGTTCGAACTAGGACGGACATCGTGTTTCCGGCGATGTCGGTGGGTTGCGCCTGTGTTTCGGGGTTAACGTTGACCTGCGCCAGAGGCTGGAAATACTGCTCCTGATGGTCTTGTGCGTCTTCTGGGCCACCTTGAGTTACATTCGGGACCTCGCCGATGATGGTCAGCCAGGGATTTGCATTCGCCGCGGTCCCTACGTGCAGTCGCTTGCCGATGGGGTCTTCGCCTGGCCAGTAGTGTTCGGCGAGCTTTCGATTCACGATCGCTACAAGCTGGGATTTCTCGTTGTCGTCCTGAGTGAATGCGCGGCCCCGCAGAAGAGGAATGCCCGTGGTTTTAAAGTAGGGTCCTTCGATGTAGACGGGCAGAGCCATATTGACCTCTGTCGATTTGGGCGCGACGTAACCTTCTGGAGTGATCACGGCTCCTCCATGGACCCCATCGATGGGCAGTAAGGATGTGAGAGCGGCAGAGTGCGTGCCGGGAAGTCTCTGCAGTCGTTCCAGGAGATCGTGGCTGAAGCCGGTTACTTGCGTCTGCGAGGAGTACTTCTGCGATGGAAGGGAGTAGTTCGCCATCAACAGGTTTTGAGTTGGATAGCCGAGATCGACATCGCGCAACTCTTGAAAGCTGCGAAGCAGCAGGCCGGATGCGGTGAGGAGGACGAGAGCAACGGCAATCTGTGCGACGACGAGGATGGAGCGGAGGCGCGCATGTCCTCCTTCGGGTGTTGCGCTGCACGCTCCCGCCTTGAGGGCGCTATTCATGTTGATGCGTATGGTGGCGAAGGCGGGGGCTGCTCCGCAGAGGAGGCAGGTTACGAGGGTGAGCAGGAGAGCGAACCCGACGACGGGACGATCGAGGTGAATGGCGTCGATGCGTGGCAGCGTGCTCGGTAGGAGTCTGATGAAGAGGCGCAGCGAAATAGCCGCGATGGCGATGCCGAGGAGACCTCCGCTGAGGCCAAGAATCAGTGTTTCGAGGAGCGAATGGCGGATAAGAACGTGCGTGCTGGCTCCGAGGGCGAGTCGTAGCGCGGATTGGCGGCTGCGGCGGATGGCGCGGACTAATAGAAGTCCTGCCAGGTTGGCACATGCGATGAGGAGTAACACTAGAACGGCCAGGAATAAGAGGTTCACGAGGGAACGGGCGCTGTCAACCGTGTCTTCCTGCAGGGGCCGCACGATTGCATCGATATGTATAGCAGCCAGTCGGGGCGGATAGTTACGCATGATCTCGCCTGTAACGTGCTCTGCGTCGGCTTGGGCTTGGACAACGGTGATTCCAGGTTTGAGGCGGCCAACCATTCGGTAGCCCCAGTATCCGGCCCCGGTTGTTAGTTCAGCGGGCGTGAGGCTTAGGGGGATCCAGAGTTCACTTTGGTTGAGATGTCCGCTCAGCAGGGGAAATTCGAAATCGCGCGGCATGACTCCGACGATGAGGTAGGGTTGACGGTCGAGGAGCAGCTTTTTGCCGATGATGTTGGAGTCAGACTGGAAGCGGCCCTTCCATGTTGCGTAACTGAGCACGGCGACTTGCTGTTTCTCATCGTCTCCCTGTCTCGTGAAGACGCGGCCGAGGAGTGGGGATACTCCGAGAGTTTGAAAGGTGTTGCCGCTTAAGCGTGTTACGTTGATCTCCGCAGGTTCGCTTGGTCCGGAGAGTTCGTATTGGGCGGTTTTGTAGCTGGAGAGGCTAGAGAATGCCCCGGTTGACCGCGTGTAGGTGCGAATGTCCGATGTGTTCACTCCCGGTTCTGCGACAGAGACTCCGCGAATATGGTCGCTGAGGATGACGAGGCGCGAAGGATCGCGGAAGGGAAGCGGGCGGAGCAGAATACCTTCGACGATTGAGAAGATAGTGATCGTCGCGCCGATGCCGAGGGCCAGCGTTAAGACAGCCGTCGCTGTAAATCCGGGCGACTTATGCAATTGTCGAAAAGCAAATCTCAGGTCAAGGAACAAGGAATTCATGGGAATCCTCAGAGAGGTTGGTGAGGGGCGTTCGCAGTGCACTTAACCATGTAGCCAACCAAACCTCTCCCTGAACTAAAGAACGTGAATTCAGCGTGAGACGGGGTCAGGTTGTCCAAGACTTCACGCGTTATTATTGATGCGAATTTTAGAATACTGTCCGCAAATGAACATGGACTCTCGGCCATTGAGGCTGCCAAGAGAATCCTGAGGCGCCCCCGTCTCATCGACGCACGCCTAGGATACCCCGTCTGATCCGAGCGTGCGAATCTCTTGCGAATCGATGCTGCATCGCTCGCGAGAATGGATAACCAATGCGGGCGAGAATATGCCTCGGACGTGATACTGCTTCAAGGAGATAAGACACCGACTCGCTCTTGGGATCAAAGTCAATGACGAACCGCTCCTGCCCTTCCTCGACGTGAAAGGCAGTAGTGGTGTACATAAAGCCGAAGCGAGTCGGGCTGTCGACAACTTCAACAACGCGGTTGAAACTTATCGACCATAGGTAGGCGGTGTGAGCTTCCACAGCTACTAGCTCGCCCGGTGCGATCTTAGCAATCGGGTTCACGACCTGTACCCATCCCAAATCGAACTGTTCCCATCGCTGAAAGGCTTCGCGGGCTGCCGCGAAAACGTGCGGTCCTCGACCAATCTCGCTGCGGGAAAGGTCATGCACAAAGCCCTTCGGCGGGTTTCCAAGCGAGCCGTCTGTTACCGTCAGCAAATGAGGACTGGAGGGCGGGGCTTCGCGGGCGGCTGCGAGGAGCTTTTCCTTCTGAGCTTCGCTTGTTCGGAATGGCCGCAACACACGTCCAGTATCTCAGGAGCCTTCGGGGGACCCCGAAAGGCGAGCAGCTGAATTTGCTGCAATAGGTAAGCTGTCACCGTGTTTTTCCACCGCGTTTTTCCGCAGTCCGTCGTTTCGCGGACCTTGTTCGTGGGTAGGTCGCGACTATGGCTCTCATTGTGCAGTTTGTCTTCGAACGTCGGCAACAGCTTCAAAAACCGGTCATTGGAGGCGCCGGGAGCAGTTGTCCCTTCTCCAACTGAAATTCAGAATCTGCGTAGGAGGCGGCGTGCGGGTCGTGCGTGACCATCACGATAGTTTTTCCGAACTTCCGACTCAGGAGCGAGAGCAAGGTGAGAATCTCGTCGGCTGAGGTTGCATCCAGGTTTCCTGTCGGTTCATCAGCGAGGATCAGGTCGGGGTCGGTCACAAATGCACGAGCGATAGCGACCCTCTGCTGCTGTCCTCCGGATAGTTCGCTGGGCAAATGGTGTAGGCGCCCTTCCAGCCCAACAACGCGGAGCGCCCGTTCGGCATGCCCCCGGCGTTTTGCGGGCGAAAGCGAGGTGAGGCGCAACGGAAGCTCGACGTTGCCCAATGCGGTCAGAACCGGAATCAAATTGAAGGACTGAAAGACAAATCCCACGTGCGCATTCCTCCAGCGAGCGATTTCCCGTTCACGAAGCTTGTGAGGATTCAAACCGAGGACATGAACCTCGCCTGACGTGGGCCTGTCGAGCGCCGCAACCAGGTGCAGCAGCGTGGATTTTCCCGAACCTGACGGGCCCATCAATGCCACGAAGGCGCCCTTTTCGATCGCGAGGTCGACGTCTTTGAGCGCCGTGACGTGAAACTGATTCTTGACGAACTCCTTGGTGAGCCCGCGGGTTTCAATGATGGTGTCTGTCATGGGTTTTCTCCTTCGACTCGAACTTTTTCTCCGTCCTTGAGGTTTGCGGGCGCGTTCAGGATCAGAACTTCGCCTCCGAGCAGGCCCTGGGAGATCCGAACTCCCTGGGGGGCAGTGCCGGCAATCTGAACATGCCGGCGAACGGCTTTGCCTTCTGAGACAACAAAGACGCTCTGGTCCTTGACGGCGGATGCGGGAATAGTGATGAGCTGGTTGGCGGGTCCCTGCTGGTGCGGCGCCGCGGGATCAACGAATGCGACACTCGCGTTCATGTCGGGCCGGAGTCGATCGTCGGGGCGTAAGATCTGCACCTTTACCTGGACGGTCGCCTTTTGCCGGTTGGCAATGGGTGCAATCTCAACCAACTGGCCTTCATATCTGCGGTCAGGGAAGGCGTCGGTTGTGACAGTCGCTCTGCTCCCTATGTGGATCTTTGAAAAATCGTTCTGCGAGATGTCAAGCTCAACCTGCAGATCATTGAGATCGGCGAGGGTGACAACATATCCCTTCGCACCCTTGTCGCCGACAAACCCGTTGGTTACGAATTCGCCCTGTTCTACGGCGCGCTCCAGAACCCGCCCGTCAATCGGCGATCGGATGACGGTGTTATTCTCCTGGTCCTCGTCGTATGCAAGCAGTCCTTCGGCCTGTTCGACCTGGCCCTTCATGGCGTCGATCTCTTCGTGCCTTGGCCCTTTCTCGACCAGATCGTAGGCTTGCAAGAGCGAGTTCACCCGGGCTTGAAGATTCTTGTAGTTGAACTGCGCATTGTCGAAGTCCGCCTGCGAGATGATCCCTTCGTGGTAGAGCGCTGCATTCCGGTCAAAAGAAAGCTTACTGTTCGTCAGATCCGCTTGAGCCTGCACTAGATTCGCATCTGCCTGGGTGATCTCCTGCGGACGCGAGCCGTGTTCAAGTTCTAGGAGCTTTGCCTGAAGATTGGCGAGGTTTCCTTTCGCCTGTTCGACCTGGGCGCGATACTCGGTATCTTCGAGTCGAACGAGCACCTCCCCTTTCTTGACCACACTTCCTTCGTCGACGCCAATCCAGGCCACTTTCCCGCTCACCTTGGAAGCGACCTGGATCTGGTGATGAGCAATGATGTAGCCGGTGGCGTTCAGGACCACAGCATTGTCTTCGCCGGCCGAGATCTGCGCCGCCATCACGCGCGTCACCTGAACGAGCGGTGCTCGATTGTGGAGCAGGTAGGGAACGATCGCAGCCACAGCACCGATTGCGACCATCGCCGCGATGGCAAGCCATGTCACTGGGGACGGTTTCTTTGGCTCAGGCTCCGGAGCCCGCAAAATTCGCAAACCTTCGAGTTCGGTATCCAAGTCAGGATTCATTCAGAGCCCCCAGGATCTCCTTCTTTGCAGCACTTCTTGCCGGGAAGACCCCTCCCAGCACCCCGACAATTGCCGCGAAGATGACGCCGATGGCCATCGTGGAAAGGCCAACGCGGAAGTGGAATGCAATTTCACTGAATGTGAAGAAGTTACCGACACCGGTGGTCACGCCATTCAATGGCAGGGTGATGAGGCAGCCGAGGATCCCTCCGGCAATGGATAGCAATAACGCCTCAATGAGGAAACTCACGAGAATGCTCGCGCGCGAAAAGCCCAGAACGCGGAGAGTCCCAATTTCTTGGCTCCGGCGCGACACCGCCGCATACATCGTGTTCATGGCGGCAAAGCTGCTTCCGATCGCCATGATGATAGCGACAAGGATTCCCAGGAATTCCAGCGGCGCCCCAGACGATGTCTGGCGGGCGTAATATGCGGGCTCCGGGATTCCGGACAGATTCAATTGACGATCATCATCGATGACTTCGATCAGTGAAGGAACAGCCACGGCGTCGCTCGCGCGGACGAGGATGGAGCTGAGATTATCTTCGCGGTCGTAGTCGGAGCTGACCTGGTTCAGATCGCCCCAGATCTCGCTATTCACCGCCGACTCCCCGCCGTCCATGATGCCCACGATCCGCCAGTCACCTCGGCCAAAGTGAAGATGATGACCGAACTGGGCATCCGGATAGCGCTGCGCAATCGACTTGCCGACCACGATCTCCCGTTGCCCGGGCTGGAACCACCGGCCCGTCGCCAGGTGCACGCTGCGCATCGCGATGCCTATCGGAAGCAGTCCGCGTAGCGTAACGTTCATGCCCTTCGGGTCGTCCACACTGGGGAGATTGATCACCTGTGCCATTTCGAGCGACACCATTGGCTGATTGGAGGAGTTCCTCGCGATCCCGCGCATCGTGCGCAGCAATGCGAACGATGCTCTAGTGACAAAGCTTCCCAGTTCCGAATTACTTCCCTTGCGCAGAACCAGAATCTGCAAGGGATTTCCGGTGTTCGCGAAGGTAGCCCTGAGCCCTTCGACGAGCGCCAGCGACGACACGAGTATTGCCACCGTGAGTGCAATGCCGGCGGCGGTCATCAACGTCGTGGTCTTGCGAACGGCGAGATTGCGAAGGTTATATGCAATAGGAATCTTCATGGTTCACCCCGTATGCCTGAGTGACTCGACGATCGGCGCACGTGCTGCGGAAACAGCAGGCACGAGCGCGCTGATTGTCGAGATCGCGAGAGCTGCAAGGATGGTGAGCGCTGCGCTGAGCGGAGTCATGGAGAACGACCGCAGCGATTGCACGTAGGCGGAGCCATGATGGGCGGCCTGCGCGATTGACATGCTGAGAGCGGCGGCGATCGCGCAGCCCACAATGCCGCCCACCAAGCCGATGAACACCGCCTCGCTGAGAATCATTCCCAGCACTTCGGACGAAGAAAATCCGAGGGTTTTCAGGATTCCTACCTCGCGGATCCGCTCCCGGACCGACATGGAGATGGCGTTGGCTGAGACGAGAAGAATGGTGAAGGTGACAGCGCAGCCGATAGCAAGCAGAAAAAGCTTCACATTACCCACGAACGAGACGAAGCTGAGCATGAAGGCATGTTCGTTTTCGGTCCGCGTCGGGGCGGGCGATTCTGCGAATCCCGCGTCGATTGAGGACGCCACGCTTGCAACGTCATTTTTCGAAACTGCTTCCACGTAATACTGCTGCACCATTCCGTGGCGTGGATCGGTTGCGGAAATGCTGTCCTGGAGATAGTCGCGGTTGAAATAGAGAACTTCGGTGTCGCCGGGATCGTCGAAGATCCCCACCAGCGTCAGGTCCAGCGTCATCGGCGTCATCGCGCCGACCAAGGTAATGCGCTCGCCCATCTTCCAACCGAGCTTGGTCGCCAGCGCACGAGATGCGATGCAGGATGTCTTCTGCTGCTCAAATGCAGTGATCTCGTCCTGCGACATCGAGAATTCCGGATACACGTTGAAAAGATGGGCCGGCTCGATGCCGAACTGCGCGAAGTTGTTCCTGGGGTCGCGCGCATCCTTATAGGTGCCGCCGAACCAACGAAGGCTCGTCACATCCCTGACCCCGGGAAGCGTCGCGATCTTCTTTTCATAAGACAATGGCAGGTCCTGGGTCAGAGAAACCTTGTGATGAACCACCAGCCGAAGCGCCTGGCCTGGAGTAGCGGGGGCAGAGAGAAACAGCGCATGATAGAGCGCCATCAGCACGGCCAGCAAGCAGAACGAGAGGGCCACGCTCGCCATGGTCAGAAGGGCGCGTCGCTTACTGCGCAAGACATTTTTTATGATAAAGAGAAGATAGTCGCGCATCGTTGATACCCCCTGTTGAATTTCTCGCAAAACGTGCCCCGGGTCTGGCGGCAATCAGCTCCGTCGCGATCTACGACGAGTCACCGGCCGATGCAGGCTGCATTGCCTTGCGACTCCGAGTCAGCGCTATTGCGGCCAGAAGCATCCAGATGAAGCCGACAAAACGCGTGATCGGGATGAAAAAGTTTGCCGGATAAGCAATCAGGCTGAACCAGGAGAGTTCTCCTGTGATGGCGAGAAGAATTCCAAGGACTGTGAGCCATCGCGGAAGCAACCGCATAAAGTAACTGGTCACCGATATGCCCGCCGCAAATAGACCGAAGCCGATCGCGTACAGGACTCCACCACACAGAAAACTGAGAAAATCGATCGCCTTCACGACGACTACCGAATCGGAGACGTCTGGCACGGACAAGATCCAACCGGCGATGCCGGAAAAGAACAGCCCGATCGTGGCCACCAGGCCGCCGAGCAGAGTGATGTTCGTTCCTGCTGCACGAACGCCCATGAAGCGCAACAGGCTCACAGTCGTCACCGCAAAGATGCCAAAGGGGACCGCGGAGCCGAATAGGAAGAAGTTGCTCACGCGCACTGCCATTGGGCTTTGGGTAAAAAACATGCGCACCTGCTCGCCTGGTGCAAACGGGGTGACAAACGACGCGCCGTGCCGCAGCACTGATCCCGCTACGAGACAGGCTACGAACAGAACGATGTGAATTGACGCCAGCAGGGTGATGGAAGGGCCACGGAATAGGGGAATAGGTTTCATAATAAAATCATTACTATCATAAATGAATATTATATGCAATAATTACTGTAAAGATGGCTCACGAGAGAATGGAAAGAGGAGAACCGGCGTTCCTCCTCGCCCAACTGGGTGCGCATGCCGCTTCGCAATTTGCTGAAAGATTGAGGGTTCTTGACCTGGCACCGGCTGATGCCGGCATTCTGCGCCTGCTGCGGGTTGCCTCCGGACTCAGCCAGCAGGAGCTTGCTGGCAAGTTGAGGATCCATCCGAGCCGCCTAGTGGCAATTCTGGATAACCTCGAAAAACTAGGCTTCTTGGAGCGGAGACCGAATCCCGACGATCGCCGCTTGTACTCGCTTCATCTGACAAACGGGGGAGAAGAGGTCCTCGGAAGGATCGGGAAGGTAGCTCGGGAGCACCAGGACGCGTTGCTTGCCACGCTCACCGATGAGGAGCGCGCCGCACTTGGCTCCCTCTTATTAAGGATTGCCGATCAGCAGGGACTCGCTCGAGGCGTCCATCCAGGATATCGGCTGATGGGGGCATCCAAACGCCCGGCGGCGAACGGACCGCAAGAAGAAGAGCAGTCCCTTGGCCAAATCAAAACACCCTGAAATCTCGCCAATGAGTACATCATCGCCATAAGCGGCCAATCGCTTCCCATTCTGAACGTGTGTTCGTGAGGGCCAAACTTCTGGACCCGCTTGCCCCGAAGCCGCACCAATCCTGCGCTCGCACCAATGAGCCTTGCTGAACTGGAACATGTTCTAGCTCGCGGGCTTGAAGGTAAGAAAATCCGGCTGAAGAATAATAAACTACGTCTCTCAGCCGCGCTGCATCGAGCGATTCACAATTCCATTAGTCAAAACGGATTGGCCGGTTATCTTCGCCGAAGCACGTTTCGAGCCCTTAGACGCTCGAAACGTGCTTTGCCCTGCTGTCGACAACTGAGAATTCAATCCCGGGTTGCTCATCACATCCGCTCGAAATGGCAGGAGGCTTCCTTTGGGTCTCCCGATGTTCCCGCAAGCAAGCATCTGAAATTCGAGAGAGCAACCTCAATCCGGTGAGTCGCGCGCAGGTGAATCCAGATGGGAATTATTCACAACGCAATGCGACCATGGGATCGACGCGCATCGCCCTGCGTTTTTCTTAGGAGATAACAACTTCGTACGGCCGCATCATTTCGTTGTCTTCGTGCTCCAGGATGTGGCAATGCCACACGTAGCGCCCGGCGAATCCTTCGAAGGGAATGATGATGCGAGTAATCACTCCCGGATCCGCGCGTACCGTGTCTTTCCAGCCGCTCTCCGTGGGCGCGGGGGGAAGCGCGGGCCCGGTGAAGCGGACCGTCCCCTTGTCCTGGAATTCGTAGGTGTCGAACGGACGGCGGTCGAGTATCTGAAATTTGACCAGGTGAATGTGGATCGGATGTGAGTCTTCCGTGAGGTTGACCAGCTCCCATATTTCCGTCGTGTTGAGCACCGGCTTTTCGGTAACGGGCATGTGCCAGGGAGTATTGTTCAGCAGCATGCCCATCGATTGCTGTACCAGGTCCATTCGCTCATCGAGGGTGAGGCGGCGGGTTTTGACGGCACGGCTTTCAGGAATTCTTATGTAAGATCTCAGGGCCGGAGGAAGGGAAGTGGTATCGGCAGCCCCCTTAGCCGCGACCCGGAATTGCATGATCTCGAACGAGTCGCTGCGCAGCAGAATGTTTTCTCCCGCATGCGCGGCGAAATCGAAGACGAAATCAATCCGCTCCCCCGGAGCCATTACCACCCGCTGGGCGGCAACGGGCGCGGGCAGAAATCCCTGTTCGGTGCCGATCTGCTGAAAGGTCAGAAGCTTTCCCAGCGAGAAGCGGTAGAAGCGGCCGTTGGAACCATTCATCAACCGGAATCGATACTTGCGCGGTTCGACATCCAGGTAAGGAAAGAGCTTGCCGTTGACCAGGATGGCGTTGCCGAATACCTCGGGGACCCAGGGAGCATCCGGCTTGGGCGAAACAGGATACTCGAGCTGCCCGTCGGGAAGAAGAAAGCGATCGTACACCAGCAGCGGTATCTCGTATTTTCCCTGGGGAAGTTTAAGCGCGTCTTCCGCTTCGTCACGGATGAAATACAAGCCCTGCAGGCCGGCATAAATATTCAACCGATTGATGCCCATGGTGTGGTCGTGGTAGAAGAGCATCGCCGCATCTTGCCGGTTGGGGTAGTGGAAGGTAGCAGACTTGCCTGGAACGTACCAATGCTCGGGGTAGCCATCGCTGTCCGGTGGCGTCTTGCCGCCATGAAGATGAATGACACTGCGGACCAGCGGCAGGTTGGCTTCGGCTCCATGCAGGGTATGGTCGATGGGCAGAAAGTGGTGCTGCGGCAGCTCATTCACCCATTCGACGATCAAGCCGTGATTGCTGCGGGTTTCAAAAGTCGGTCCTGGTGAAGAAGAACCGAAGCCCCACATGCGGGTGGCGGGTAAATCTCTGTGCAACTTGCATTCAATCGGCCGCATGGCCATGCGGTAGTAGGGAAGGTTGAGCGAACGATCGTCCGGACTCGGCCGCAGGCCACTGGGTTGTGCAACATGGGGGATCGGGAGCAGATCGACGTAAGGGCTTAACTTGTCGGGATCGAGAGTCGTCAATGGTTGTTGCGGGGACGGCAATTTGTTGACGGACATTCCGGCGGCCAAAATTCCGGCTCGCCCGAGGAATCTGCGGCGCGTAATCAAATCAATGCCTCACTCAAAGCAAACATAAATGAAGAGGGCAAAGGGACGAAGCCCTTTGCCCTGTCTTAAACGAAACAGCAAATCCAATTGCGATTGATTCCTATCTGTTACTTCACCACCAACCCGGTGGACGCATCCAGTACGTATTGCGTGGTGTCGGGGTTTTTGAAATCAAACATGGAATTCAGGCGGCCGGCAAGATTGTCAAAGGAGCCCGTGATACGTTGGCCACCCAACCAGTTGTCCTCGATAAACCGCAGAATCGAGCTCTGGTCAGTCACCGTGTGATCGACGTAGTTTTGCTTGGCGTAGGGTGAGATCACCAGGAGAGGAAGACGTGGACCATACCCGCAACGTCCCTGGGCTTTTTGGATGGTGACACCGGCAAGGGCGCCATCTCCGGTCCCGCATTGACCGGGAGCGGTGAGGGCATCCATGGCAGTAGCGGATTGGTTCACGATCGGACCCATCTGGTGGTCGTACCAGCCGTCGGAGTCGTCGTAAGCGATAATGACAGCGGTATTCGCCCAGTCCTTCTGCTGCTGCAGGAAGTTAATCACGTCAACGACGAACGTCTGCTCGTCCAGCGGATCGGAGTAGCCGGCGTGGCCATCTTGGTAGCCCGGCGCCTTGAGGAAGCTGACCGTGGGGAAGTTGCCGGCATTGACGGCGTCGTAGAAGTCGTGCGTGTCGTACTGGTGATTGGCGGGGTCGCCATTGATACCAACCGTGCTGGGTGAAGTAGGCCGTGTGTGTTTCAGATTCTGGGTGGAGGTGTAGTACTGAAACGGCTGGTGATGCGGAATGTAATCCGCCTTTTTCGTCATGGTCACCGTGGAGGTGGTGCTCCGGCTGCAGCCGGTAGTACCGTTGGCATTCTTAAGCGTCAGGTCGAAGCCGCCTTCAAAGAAGCCCCAGCTGATGCCGGCGGCATTGAGCAGGTCACCGATGTTCATTCCACTCATGGCAACCAGCGCACCGGTGGTGGTGGAGCAAACGTCCCCGACCGGGTCAGCGTCGCTCACCAGGGTGTATCCGCCGCCGCCGTCTGACACCACATCGCCGCTGGCGTTTACCTGGTCACTCACGCCGTTGAGCTGGCCGGAGATCAGGTTGAGTGCGCCGTCGGTCGAGGGACCAAAGTTGGTGCCGAAGGAGTTGTCACTCATTGCAAACCGCTGCGCATAATTCCAGAAAGCGGTAACGGTATTGCCGTCGTAGTAGCCCATCACGAGCCCAGTTGTCGGCTGGCCATTGGGCGGCGGGCCGGGCGTGCCCGTGTATTTGGGGAACAAATCCATCAACCCGCCGTGAAACGCCTGCTGTTCCGGGGTGTAGTCGTGATCCTGATCGTTGGTGGCGGCCTGGGTACGATCGAGGCGGAAGGGATTGGTCGCTCCGTTTCCGTTAAGCGAGTTCAAAGCATTGGGATTGTTGTAGAGCAGACCGTCGGTGTAACCATTCACGGCCGGCGTTCCGGGCTTGGCTACAAAGCGTGGCTGTCCGGCGGGGTTCAGGGCCTTGGGATAGGTGCCGAAGTAGTGGTCGAACGAAATATTTTCCTGAAAGATGACGACGAGATGCTTGATCGGGGTGCTGGTTCCCGATTGCGCCTCCGCGACGGTTGGGTTGACAAGAGTCCCAGCAAACATCAGCGAGGCTAACGACGTGGCTACGAGCTTCTGCATCAGTGCTCCCTTCGAGGCCGGCTTCACGACCGCCATCCAGCTTTAATTGCGAAGTGTTAAAGGCTGGTGATCAGGGAGTTAACAGGATGGTAAAAGGAGTAGCCTGAGCCGATTTCCCTAGCAGGCTGCGGAAAAATCCCGGAGGGCCAAGAGTCGTTCCCTCAGCGGCTAAAGCCGCACCTGTCTGGAATAGTTTACGTACGACCTAAAGGTCGTACCCTTCAAAAACATTGGGTTTTTCCGCAGCCTGCTAGAGCGCCGAGAAGGCGATGAGCATGACACCCGCGCCAAGCAGAAGACTTGTGCGGTCGGTAAGGGCGAATACGACAGGATCCTCGTCCAGCAAGCCGCGGGATGCCAGCAGCCAAACGCGGCTGAGCCAAAGGATCATCACTGGAGTCATTAACCACAGGCGTTCGGCATGGTGATAGAGCTCCGCCACTTCATGCCCGCTTATGTAAAGCGCGAGCACGACGATCGAAGCATAGGCGCTGGACGTGCCGAAGCTGCGCAATTGCTCGATGTCGCTTAGCAGATATCCTCTTCCGTTGGAAGGGTGCACACCGCGCGAACGCAGGTTCTGCAATTCGCTGAACCGCTTGACCATCGCCAGGCTTAGAAAAAGGAAGATCGAGAAAGCAGCAAGCCAGGGAGAAATGGGTGTTTGTGTAGCTCCGGCGCCGGCCAACATGCGTATCGTGTACAGACTCGACAAGACGACCACGTCGACCAGAACGATGCGCTTGAGGACAAGCGAATAGGCAACCGTAGTCACCAGATATAGCAGCAAATAAATCAGAAACTTCCGCGGTAAGTACGAGGCTGTGGCCAGAGCAATTGCCGTCATCAGGAACGAGAGGACAATGCCGGCGGTGACGGAAAGATCGCCTGCGGCAAAGGCCCGCTTGCGTTTTTTCAGGTGCACGCGGTCCGGCTCCAGGTCGAGCAGGTCATTCAAAATGTAGGTAGCCGAAGCGGTAAGGCTGAAACAGAAAAATGCTGCGACCGCGGCCAACACGGACGATGGATGAAAGGAATGGCCGAGCAGCAGGGGCACGAACACAAGCAGATTCTTTGCCCATTGATGCACCCGCAGGGCTTTCCCCAACGTGACCGGGACGCGCGGGCGGTCCAGGAACCTTCTGCTCACGGTTATATTGCGGTTTTTGAGAGCACCGGTCAAGCCGATGTGAGGATTGGCGAGCATCGCCCGCCTTGCGCCTTTTAGAAGCGGTACATCGGGAAGTGCATTACCGATGTAGTCGAAGCCGTCGTCCGGGAACCGCTCCTCCAAATGCTGCAGCTTGTTTTTGCCAGTAAGGTTAACTTCACCATCGCTGGCCACTACGTCGTCAAAAATGCCCAGGTGTTCTGCGATACGCCGTGCCAGCGCGCCATCCGCGCCTGTAGCCAGGATGAGCTCGCGGCCAGCTGCATGCTCGTCCCTCAGGTAGTCCAGGAGCGGACGGTTGTAGGGCAGGTGTGCAACATCGAGCGTCACCATGCCGGCCACCCTCGACTTGAGATGTGCCTTGCCCATCAGCGCCCACCACGGCACGCGCAACAGGGCTGTGGGATGGCGACGGGCGAGAACCATCAGCGAGTCAGCCAAAGTGTCCGACTTTACCAGCGTGCCATCCAGATCGACGCAGAGCGGTCGCTCCGCCTTCAGCGCAACCTGGATCGGGGGCTCCATCACACCAAGGTCAGTCATCGAGCACACTCCTCCAGAGCAGGCGGAAAGGGCTGGGGGAAAAGACGGAGACAGAAATCTCCTAAAGCTTTATAGGGGGGTCGAATAAAAGTATACGTGGCGGTAAACGACGGTGATAAACAGCGCGCGAAAGATGTGGTTTCGGTAATCCTGATCGAGGGTAACTTCGGTAAGTTATGTACTGATTTACGCCGTGCCGGCTCGATTTCGGCCGCGCGATCCAAACATCCTGCTGCTAAGATGAGCGTTCTCTGCACGGCCACGGGGCAAGCTGCTCCCGGTTTTCTGGAGCCGGGCACTTGAGGCGGCGGTGAACGAAGCAGTGATGATACTGCTCGGAATGTAACCGTGGCCCGGCGGGTAGTTAACCGGCTGATTCGCTGCTCCCCACATGCCCACTGCCTTTACGGTAGTGGTCTTGCTAATGATGAACGGCGCGGTGTAATACTGGGCGGTTCCCGAGCCGGGCACAGGGGTGCTCCCGTCGGTGGTGTACCAGATGCCGGTATTGGAACCTGAGTCCGTGAGTCTCACCTCTTGGGAGCCGGAGAAAGTTCCGCCGGCTGGGGAGATTTCCGGAGTCTTCGAAGCTCTGGCCGAGCAGCTCGCGGCAACGACGTTGCCTGACTGCAGGGGCGGATTATCTTTCTTTTGCTGGTTCGTAATGTACCCGCCGCCTTTTGCATAATTGGGTCCGCAGATGTAGTTGTCTTTGATCGCCCAGGGTGCTGCACCAAAACCCCAGGTATATCCATTGCAAAAGGTTCCTTCGACAAGACTATTGGTTCCCTGTGCACCGATACCCCAGAACTCGACTCCGTACGGCGGACATTCACTGCCGATAGGTTTGGTCGCAACCAGGACATTATCGTCGAATATCAAGGCAGGAGAATGGCCAGTTGTGCGCATGAAGCGGTCTGTCAGACAGCACGCCAGGGATACGGCGTAAGTACCCCAGGAAGAGTTAATCGGATCGACGACAGCATTGTGCTCTATCAATATCGGATCGGTGGGAGCGGAAACCTGAATCTCAATGCCGATGCGGTGGTAGTTAAGAATGTAGTTATAGTCCACCCTGCACGAAACGCAGACGCTATTCGGCTTTCCAGGATTAAACGTTGTCAGCTGTACAAAATGTATTCCCTGTTCCACGTGAACGAAGTTGTTATATTCGACGGTAAGGTTTTGGTCTTCGCCCTGCGCAGTGATAACTCCAGCGCAGTAACCACCTGAATCTTTAATATCCGCGAAGACCGCGGTGCAGGAGTGGTCATCGCCAAAGGTGTTGTACCTGATAAGTACATTCTTCAACGTGGTAGAAAGGGTGCCATCAAACCAGAGGCCGGTCTCGGTTGTAATGTTGTTTAAGCGCGAAGGTAAATTCGTGACCAGGTTATGTTCAAACGTAAAATTGCTGTTGTCGCCGGCGCCGAAATAGACCGCACCCGTGTTTTCAAAGTGCAGAAACCTTATTGAGCCCAGGTTGGCGCATCCTCCCTTAAAAGCGAAGATGTCACTGTTCTGAAACGAGGCCGCGAGGATCGCAGTCGGCATCGCTGCCGCCGGCCCGGTTAGATGCAGGTTGTGGCAGGGAACTGTAATCTGCGTGGTCAGGTTATACGTCCCGGCCGCGAAGAGGACGGTCGCTTCGCGCGGGGCCCGGGACATTGCGCTCTGCAGCGCCTCGGCGCTCATACCGCTGTTCACCTTCACTACCGGCCCGGTCCGGGGTGGCTCAGAAAAAGCGACAGTGATTAACCTCGGCGCCGCTGCGTCGTCAGCCTTCTGCGGAGCGGACAAGGCAGCCGTCGATTGCACAGGAGTTGCCAAATCAAGAACAAACATGCTGCCGTTGTCGTAGAGCTTCTTCCTGCTTTTTCCCAGCAGCACGATATTGTCCTGGAAATCGAAGGCCGTCTCTGCTCCCCTCCGAAGCCAGACGTTTACGTTTGGTTTTAGGCGGTCAATGAACAGCGCCCGGCTGAAGGTGGCCTCGTCTCCATACGAGTAAGCAAGGTAACGAATCCCATGCTGCACAAGGTAGTCCGCCAACGCCTCCGGACCTTTGAAAATGGGGATGCCCGGGGGCAGGCTTGCCCCGCCGGGCAGATCATTGACGTAGATGATGTTTCGCCGAAAATCGAGCAGGAAATTCTTGTCCAGCCTCACCATTACCTTTTGTCCCGGCGGTATGGTGAGTTGCATATCCCGATACGCGGAAACTTCAGAAGCACTCACGATATCCTGCCCGCTCAACGAAAACTTCAGCTCCTCAAGGCCATAATTCTTTTCGTAGACCATAAACGCATCCAGGGCGCCACCCAACAGGATGCCAAGCAACAGGACGGCGATGACGCTGTCTGAAGACCTGAGCGGCGAACCGGATCCAGGAGGATTGGCGCCGATAACCAGTTGTTTTACCAATAGGAAAAGTGCAACAGAGACAAGGAGTGCAAAGGTGTACCGGTACATCTGTACGCCTCCAATGCCAATGCCGATAAAGACAACGTCGATCACCAAAGTGATGACGATAATAAGTTCGATCAGTCGATCGCCTTTTTTGCTCCGGAAGGCCAGGATGATCAGGCAAGCTTCTATCGCCAGCATTGCGCCCACGGGGTTCACGAGGCCATCCAGAAAGCCGAGAATGTTACGTATACCCATATTGGCGGTGGGCAGCAGATAGGTGCCATATTGCGAGCCGTGAAATCCCTTGCCCAATAGCGGGTAGAAGAAAGTTCCTGACGAGCGATGGGAATCGATCATCCAGGGCAATAATAAAAGCAGGATAAGCAAGGCGCAGAAAACGGCTCGGCCAATGGTCTTGCCCTTGCCCGGTACGCGATAGAGTTGAAATAAGAAGAAGCCAAGAAAAAATATTCCCGCCATGGGCGCGAACGTTGTCTTCAGCGACATAAGCCCGGCAAGAACAATCGCCAGAAGCGCAGCCTGATTCAACCCCGGGCTGGTCCCCGTACTATCGAGAAGTTCGAACAACAGGAGCAATAAGACAACGCCGCCGTAGACACAAGTGATGTTTGAAACAGCGCCTGGAAGCAAGCTGGTTGCGAGTAATGCGGTAAGTGTCCAGTGGCCCGGAATCCTCCTGCGAATCATGAGTTCCGCCAAAAGCGCCAGAAGAATGACGTATGACACGCCCTCATCCATGAGGCGGAAATATCTGACTTGCCCAGTGACGCTGAGTGGAAATGTATCTACAAAGTAGTTGCCGCCTAACGAAGAAACGATGCGTCGTTCGCTGAATGGATCCTGCCCAAGAGTACCCGTCTGGAGCATTTGGACTGGAAAGACAAAATACGCGTGGTAATCGTCTTGAAGGTGGAAGCGGCCCGGCGATACGACCGCGGCGTATTTGATAAAGGTCACCGAAGCGAACAAAAGGGCCACCAGAGCCAACAGCTTTCTCGGCCTGAAGTAAGCCCATGCAGAGCCAACGTCATGGCGTAGCCGCCGGGCTTCCCTGGCGCCGGCGAAGGCGGCAATCAGGACTCCTATTAAGAGGTAAGCGCGTACAATCCCTGGCGAAACGGCATGAGCCAAATTGAGAAAGCCGCCAATGCTGGTGCTGAACGCAAGGCCAACGGCGGCGTTAAAGCCAAATCCGGTGCTACGACGAATCCGCAGGACGCTGACGACGAGTGCGCCCCATCCGGCAAGAGAGAAAATAATGCCAATCCCTGCCGCAAATCCTACAAGAAAGGAATGCATGTACGCTGGTGCCTCGATTCAGAAGATAGACTCGCCCAATGCGGGAACAAGTGTAATGAATGTCATGGAATCGAAAAGAGGCGCGGTTGACCGCAAGCATCGCGCAACTGAAATTTTACAACCAGGAGAGATAGCCGAGCGGCTCAACGGGACTGCTTGGAAGGCCTCTGTACCAAAAAGGTACCGTTCGGATGCCATTTTGCGCTTTTGCTCTCAGGCCATTGAGTGCTTAGACCAGCTCAGCAAGCTCAATAGGCGCGGCCGGCTCGGCAAGCTGGGCACGTTTATCGATATCCATCTGGAGGAACATCGGGCCAACGCAGAGCCCTAGCAGGAGGTAGAAAGATATGGCAGCCGGCGATTCAAGAAAGTTGCCGAAAAATGCACCGAACATTGAGTAGACAAAATACGCCAGACCAAATGTTTGTCCGGTAACCTTGAAAGCTCGATAAAGAAGACGAAAAATACAAATCTCTAACCAGGCGAATATTCCAACGCCGACGAAACCCGAATAGGCAAGCGTAAAGTAAAAGATATTGTGCGGCGATCTGGTTCCCTGCTCCTGCGTCCCCGAATTGCCGGTCAGTTTCGCCAACGGATAACCGTATCCAAGTCCAATGATGAGCGTTTTGGGTTCTTTGGAAACTTCTTCTCGAATCGACGCCCACCAATGTTGCCTCCAATAGACGGTTCCATAGTAAAAGGCAGCGTCGGCACGTTCACCGCTGACCTCCTCAGCCAGTTCTGGACTTATCGCCCCGGCCATCCGGGCCAGCGTCCCGCGAGCCGAAAGTTCGCCGCCCCGTCCGGCAATGGGTGGGAGCCGGAGATCAACCACGGCAGCAATCAGTAATACAAGACTTATAAAACCCAGTACCGTGAAGACACGGTTCATTTTTTTCGCCAGCTTCCCCCAGACCATGAGGGCTAGCCCCAGCCCTAGCCAATCAGCCCTCTCCTGGGCAGCGATGGTCAAACAAGTGAGCACCAGGATCGGGGCCCAGAACTTAAGAAGAACTGGCTCGAAAGTGAGCAAGCCCAGCAGCGGTACCGATCCTGTACCAGGGCTGCCTAGTATAGCTAAACCGCTGTCCGGATCACCCATGGATAAGTTCAGCTTGCTAAAAACAAGGAAATAGAGCGGAGCATAAAACACCATATACCACGCCATAAATCTGATATATCCGCGGACGAATCCTGGATGGCGGGAACCGACCCACATGCCAAGAAACATGTAAACCGGACAGATGTTGAAGATGAAAATCTGGAATGCGGTTTGAACAGAGTAGCCGAGGAAAGCGCCGTAAATCACCTGAGCGAAACCATAGAGCAGGGAGATCAGCAAGGGCAACGCGATTTCACTTAACGCGTCCTGACGCCGGGTAATCCCAATATACCAACGGTCCCAGAGAAGGCGCGGGCTAAGCAGGAGAAGACCGCCAAACCCCAGCGCAACATAGGCAGCGGCCTTACCCATAAACATAACGCCGCACAATATAACTATTGCAGATTTGGTCCAGCCGTCGAGTTCGCGGAATTTCCTTAACATTGGTTCTTCTCGCGCAAGGACCTGGAGACGGAAGGGCATCGGATCGGTCGCCGGGTCCGGCCGCTCAGTAAGCCCCTTCTCATGCTATCGAGAAACTGGCTCTTCGACCAGTAACCGTACCTTATTTTCTGAGGTCTGGCCCGCAAGATCCAACAGCGACTTCACCGTAGGAAGCGCTTTTGCACGCACCACGACCTGGTAGCCAAAGAGGCTGGGACTCAGCCTGATTAACCAGGAATTCAACTTCAGAAGGAAGCGGCTCAACCAGCCATTTCCAATCGCCAATGGAAAGGGGGCCGGCATGGCTTTCTTCTCGACGATAACAAAGCCTGACTGCTCCAGCAGCCTCGATAAGGAGGAGAAAGTGAATAACCGGGTGTGGGTCAAATCCAGAATACCGCGTCTGCCATAGTTGAATTGGCCGATCATCAACATCAGACGTGTGACCAGGAACGCAACATTTCCGGTACTAATAATCACTTCTCCCTGCGTCAGGTTGGTACGCAATTCATCCAGAAAGTCTTCGGGAGACACGAAATGCTCGATGACATCGAGCAGCAGCACATAATCGTTGGATGCAACGGGTATGCCAGCCAAGCCGTCGTTCAAGTCGCGACGGTAGAATTCGTCGAAGCTCTCATCCTGCAGGTGAAACTTGTTCAATCCTGTGACGCGGCAGTTTTTTTCTGCTTTCAGCGCAAATGCCAGGCTGGTGCCGCAGCCCAAATCCAAAACTCTGGAGTTTGGCGCAATCAAGTCGAATGCAAACGACTCCGGACTTTGAAAAGAGAGTTTTGGCCGATAGGGAGAAAGAACAGAGGGCGCACAATCATATCGCCGGTCATAGAACAGGCTCCATTCTTGCAATCGCGCTCTTAACGTGGCTTTCACGACGTTCATTGCATAGGCAATGCCGTTTACGCGACAGATTTCGTCGCCGTAATAGGTCGGAATAGGCAATTCAACGATGGGGAGCTTGGCAACCACGAGTTGAATAATGATTTCCGTGTCGAAATGGAAGTCATTGGAATTGCGTTCGAATGGTATGGCGCGCAGCGCCTCGACGGAGTAGATGCGGTACCCCGAATGGAACTCAGAAAGATTCGTCCGCAGCAGGCTGTTTTGAATCCAGGTCAGGATTCGATTGCCGACATATTTGTAGAGCGGCATGCCGCCTTTGAGGGCGCCATTGGGGGTAATCATGCGAGAGCCAAATACCGCAGCGGCGCCGTCCTGCGCGAGGGGCTTCAACAGGTCGGGAAGGCATTCCGGCGCATACTGCCCGTCGCCATGCAGCAGCGCAACAAAGTCGTATCCGTTTTCGATTGCGTAATGGTAGCCAAGTTTCTGGTTACCCCCATAACCCTGGTTCGCGGGATTGAAGAGAACACGGATGTCAAATGGGATGTCGGTTCGTGTGCTGAGCTCGTGACTCCGCTCGAAGGTCGCATCTTTGGAGGAGTCGTCGATGATAAGCAGTTCGAAGTCGTACTCTTCCAGCAGTCCAACAGGAATCCGCCGCACCACATCTACGATGGTGGTTTCCGCGTGGTAGGCTACCACGAATATCAAGACCCGTTGCTTCCGAATGGCATCCATATCGCAACCCTTATAGGCACAATAAATCAGATTTTATGGGGATGCTGTAACCCAAACGTGGGGGGAGAGGACGAAGGTGTACAGATTCTGCACTAAAGAATAAGCCCCCCGGCATCCGCGCGGTATCCGCTTCGAAGTCAAGGAGATACCATGGTAGCCCAGGCAGAAGCATGTTGTCTACCTTCAGAGAGCGACGATGAGATGCAAACAGACTGATGTCTCCGCGCGTTTCCTGACGCGCACCTATTGCTGTTGAGGATCCCAGGTGTTCTCGACGGGTGTTCCGCTCTTGTATTCCTATTGAAATAGAAGGTATACTCCGCGCATCCTGATTCACACCGTTAAGCTGAGGCAGATCGCATTCGGGGTCCGCTTCGTTTGGCCGGTTTGCATTCGGCAATCTTCGCCAACAAAACGGGAATCCGAATTGACTTTGTCGCCTGTGCTTGCAAACATTCGCCGGAAGCATCTTGCCCTATTGCTTCTCGGCTTTATTCTGACCCGAGGGTTGGCTTTGTTTTTCGGGATGCGTTATCGGACCTCACAAACATTGCTGTTTTGGCAATTTCTTGATGTGAGTCTCCTGCATCATCATCTGCTGCGGGCTTTGCTTCACCTTCATTCCCAGCCGCCTCTTTTGAATGGCGCCGTTGGGCTGGCCGAAAAGATCGCTGGACCGCACTACGGGTCACTGCTCCTCGGCTTCCAGTTCCTGCTCGGCTTGTCCGCAGTCATCTCGGTCTACCTCTTACTCACCCGGCTTCGTGTAGAGCCTATATTCAGCCTTGGTGTCAGCTTCCTCTTGCTTCTCAACCCAGCTGAAATTTATTTTGAATTTCATTCTCTGTACACTTCATGGGTCCTGGCGCTTCATTGCTTCATAGCGCTTGCCATCGTTTGCTATGTGCAGAGCAGGTCCGACCGCGCGCTTTATTGGCTCATCGGCCTGGCAGTCTGTCTCACGCTGCTTCGCTCTTCTTATCAGTGGATCTGGCTAGTGGCAATGCTTGTCGTGCTCTGGTGGCAATTGCCCGGCAACAGAAGGCAGATCCGCAACGCGGGGCTGGTTGGCTTGCTCCTTGCCTTGCTCTGGCCGGCCAAGAACTATGTGCTGTTCCATCACTTTACCCCATCCACCTGGGGCCCCTATAGTGTCTCCAAACACTGGAACGTTAACCGTCCTCCAGTGGATGCGTGGATTCGCGCGGGCATGCTTCCCACCCTGACGTATACCGCCACTTCAGACAAAGAGCTTGAGGCGTGGCTAAGCACCTATTGGTTAGTGCCTCCGAAGGGGTCGCCGGAGTTGGACGATATCTCGAAAGTCGGTGGAGCCACGAACTGGAATTCCCTTGCCATGCTGCGCATGAACGATGCAAAGGCAAAGGATGTCTCCTTCCTTTTTCGCCATGATCCTGGAGCCTATGCTGTTTCCGTGGTTCACGCGTTGGGATTCTACTTCGAGCCAGTTTCCGTTTGGCTGAGGGGATTCGCCGACCAGGAGCAGTATCAACACATAGCTTCCTACGATAATATCGTCAGACACTTGTGTTGCAATATCTTCGGCGTCCCGCCGTCGGTTGAGGACAGTACAACGCGGCTTTCCCGGCCTCTCCCTCCACACACTGTCAAAACAATCATTCAAAGCTTGTGCGTGGGAGCCCTGCTGACGAATGGCCTCGTCTTGTTATTTATGCTCTCGCTCAGCCGCCCTTCTCTGTGGAACGGCAGCCCGGACCGCAAAGTAGCGGCAATGGTAATGACTGTCACAATCACATACGCTTTCATGGTCGTCAATCTTGTGGACGTCGGTGAGAATATGCGTTTTCGATTCGAGACCGAGGCGCTGGTCTTTGTAGTGGCAGCTATATTTTTGCAGCAACTCTGGGACCGCCGCACAGCTCGAAAATAGCAGAGCGGACCATCAACAAGCCTCCCCGCCGACTTTACTCCGCCGCACCAACCTACCCCTCCCCCAAAAGCGTGAAAAATCCACACGCCCCGCCCCAAAATACTTAGTCCCGTGGCAAAAATTGCACTCCAAAACCATTTGCAATCAATAGTTTACAAACTTACGTAATGCCCAGTCGGTGTGATTGTCGCATCCCCGGGCAGACGCGGATAGTAACACCAATAGGACAGCAAATTTCGCCGGCGGCACCACGTATCTCAAGGATGCGAAAGCCCGTTCGCGCCTTTGAAATGGCCTTTTTCCCCAGGCCGCGATGCTTCGAATTTTTCAACTGACGAGGCGATCCAATGCGATTTTCCCCCCTGGCGCAGGTGTGTTCCGGGCTCCTGTGCAGTTTTTTGATTTTGATGGCAGGGTGTAGTAGCCCCTCGTCCCAGAACCTCGATTCTCTGACGGTCACAGCAACACCTTCCACCGTGAGTGTAGGTGGCGCATCCATTCTGAAAGCCGTGGCCCATCTGAGCGACGGTACGACCCAGGACGTAACTGCTGGGACAACATGGACACTTTCTAGTGCCACTCTGGCGACCATGAGCAACGGAGCACTTACCGCGAAGGCAGTGGGAACTGTAACCGTGCAGGCGGCTTATGTTGAAGCCGCTCCGGCGGGCACATCCCCCGCATCGGCTGTGGTCTCACCTACGAACCTAAGTGCATCGACACAGGTCACCATTACCGCGGCCAACAGCTCGACTGCGGACAATGTTCCTGCCATTACCTGGGCTGCCCCGGCGGCAATCTCCTACGGCACAGCACTGGGCAGTACGCAGTTGAACGCGACGGCCAACGTGCCGGGAACCTTCGCCTATACACCGGCGGCCGGGACCGTGCTTAAAGCGGGAAAGCAGACGGTTTCCCTCGTTTTCACTCCGTCAGATTCCCAAACTTATTCTGCGGCGACCGCTTCGGTACAGCTAACGGTTAACCAGGCCACTGCAACGATCACCTGGGCTACACCCGCGTCCATCGCGGTCGGGACGGCGCTGAGTGCGACGCAGCTGGATGCCACTGCGAGCGTGCCCGGCAGCTTCATCTACAACCCGGCAGTGGGCGCTGTTTTGGCGGCCGGCACGCAGCAACTGTCAGCCGTGTTTTCCCCTACCGATGCGACCGACTATGCGTCGGCCACGGCGCACACGTCTCTCAGCGTTACTTCGGCTTCCAATCCTCCCTCGAATCCGGCTCCTCCATCCAATCCCAATCCTCCCAGCGGTCCGACCGGCAACCCAATCTTGCCGACTCCGTCGAGTTGCGGCGGTCCCACCATCAACCTGAACCCAGGCATGAGCCAAAGCGCACTGCAGAGCGCGATCTCCAGTGCTGCAAATTGTTCCTTGATCGTCTTCGCGGCCGGAACATATAACATCACGTCCCAGCTGAATATTCCTTGCAATAACCTGCAGATAGCGGGCCCCGTGGCATCGACTCCTACCGCGATCCTCGCCGCCTCATATACAGGCAGTCCCATTTTCTATTACGGCGCGGGGTGCGCCAATATGGGCACAGTCGAGTATCTGCACTTTCAAAACACAGGTGCGGTCTATGTCGGTCCCGGTAACAATAGCAATTTAACGTTTGTATACAATCTGGTCACGAACCTGCCATCCGTAGTAGGTCCTAACGGTGGTATTTTTAGCGCGTTTGAGACTGGAGTTTTCCTCGACGGCACGATTTCGACGACAACACAAAATATATCGATTCAGCACAACACGTTTGGCGATGCTAATTCCTGCTCGGCAGTTTTCGCTAGTTCATTGGATGAAGGTGGAAGCTGCGCCGGGGTCGCCAGTCACGCGGGGCTAACTCAAAACCTCACCATTAATTACAACAACTTCTACCACGTTGAAGAGGGCGTCCATCTGATGCAGCTCGCGACGTCCGCTGCCGGGAAACCGAATAGCGTCTGCGTTACCTGCCAGATGGAATATAACTACATTCTGAACTACCACCGCATAGGAGTCGAGGTGCAAGTTTCGGCTCCGACGGACTCAATTTTGTTCGAGCACAATTCCATCGTCGATCCAATCAACTCATCCTGGGGCACCTACGCCACCTCGTTTGCGTGCTGCCTATCGGGAGTTATCCAGGGCACAGTCGGATTCTCGCCGTCGCTGACTTTTGACGATAATGTCCTGGTTTCTTCCCTGCCCCCCGGCGTATGGAACCCGCCCTTCGGGGTTGAGTTTTGGGGGATCGGTTCCATAGGACAGAACAGTCTCGTAGAGGGAGATTTTTCCGGCGGATACGTGTGGGGTTACGGCGCGTCCCCGTGGGCGATCAATAACAATTACATCTGCGGCCCTAACATGGCGAATGGTGATGCACAGTCGCCCCCTAATAGCTACATCCAGAACGAGGAAGGAACAACGAATCCGCCTTCGCAATCGGGTAATGTCACGTCCGCTACTTGCGCCGCCAAGCCAAGTGCCGTTCCCACCATCTCTCCGGCCGGCGGGACATTGACTGGCTCGCAGACGGTCAGTCTTTCTACCTCAGGTGCCAATACGGGCATCTGGTACACCACTGACGGAAGCACGCCAGTGCCCGGCTCGGGAACGGCCACACTTTACAGCGCGCCGTTCACTCTCTCGGGCGCAACGACCGTAAAGGCGGTGGGGATGTGGGGAGCGGCGAATCAACCGGTTACCTATCCCTCTGGCTACGGCTACGTTCCCAGCAGCGCAGTCACTGCATCCTTCGTCGCCGGCGGGGTGGTCAAGCGTCCGGGAGCGCAGATCAGCTCCGAGCGCGGTACGACTACGGAGACGCCAACGGTGAATGCCGCGCAGCCGGTGAGCAGCGTCCAGGCGACAGCAACTCTGCAATCGGTAACGATTGTTCCATCCACGCCGGTGCTGAGCGTCGGAGGCACAACTCAACTGAAGGCGATGGCGACATTCAACGATGGTTCGGTCAGAGACGTAACTACAGAGTTCGGCTGGCAGTCGTCTGATCCCCGCACCATAACGGCCAATCCCTCCGGCCTGTTAGCCGGTCTGGCCACTGGACCAGCGATCGTTTCCGGCAGCTATCAGGGACAGCAGGCATCGGTCTCGGCCAGCAGCGCAATCGGCGAGGTAAATTGGAGCGGTCCTAAGATCATCACGGAGGGTGGCACTTACTCCGGCAATTGGCAGAGCACGGATGCCAAGACCCCCGCGGTCACCGTGGCGACCACCGCTCCTGTCATCATCGAGAACTCGCACATTCGCAGTGTGGGTGGGTTGATCAAGACCAGCGTCGCAGGCAGCAACCTAACCGTACGGAATAGTGTCGGTGTGGCCTTGAATGCGGCGGCAAAGGGCCAGCCGAACGGCATCTTCCTCGATGTCAGCTCGCCGGTACGGCTGGATGTAGAGAACAATTACATTGAGAACGCACAGGGCGGGGTCATCGTGCACGGGTACACAGGCAACCGGGACGGAGAACAGACGATCGTGATCCGCGCCAACCGGGCACGCAACCTGAATGGCCTGCTCAGCGACGGCAACGGCGGCTACTTGCCGGGAGAAGGCACGAATCGCAGCCAGGCGCGCTTTATTGAGTTCGATAGCGTGCAAGCGGTGCCTGGCATCGACGTGGGCTGGAATGAAGTCATCAATTATCCCGGCCACAGCCTGGTCGAAGACAATATCGATGTCTACCGCTCGGGTGGAACACCGAACCAGCCGCTGGAGATCCACGACACCTATATCCAGGGCGCGTATCCCTATAAGGCGGCGCAGGATGCTTATACCGGGGGCGGGATCAAAACCGATGCCAAGCCCGGCGATAGCGCGCAAGAGGTTCCTGCCTTCAACAACATTCACGATAACCAGGTGGTGGGCACGGTGAACTACGGCATTCAGTTCGCTGCCGGGCACGACAACGTCGCTGCCAATAATCGTGTCATCTCCAGCGGTTTGCTGGCGGATGGGACCAGGATTGCAGCCCAACACGTGGGCATGGCGAATGCCGATGCCAGCGGCACTGCCGTCAGCAGCAGCATGTATAACAACGCCATGCGCGACAACCTCATCGGCTGGAAGTGCTGGCAAGCCTCATGTGAACCGGAGGGCTACCGCAAGGATCAGTATTTCCCCGCGTCGCCCGCCGATTACTCCACCAACTCAGTCCTGGCAGCGGGACAGGTCACCCTCGAGATGGAGAACAATGAGTACCAGGTCTGGGTTAACAAGATGGCCACGGCTGGTATTGCCGTAGGTCCGTCGTTCTAGACGTCCCCGTCCCTTAGCAAGCGCATTACAGCCAGCGCGGCTTTTCCCCTCCGGAAAGTCGCGCTTTCCCTTTGCACCTTTCCCCTTGCACCTTTCCTTTTGCGTTAAGGATGAGCCAATGGAGACGGTCAGAACTTTTTTTTCAAACGAGACACTAATTGTTTGAGCCAACTTTGCCGTATCAACAGGTTGACGGCAAAATCAAACACCGGCAAGGGCAGGTAGATGGAGAGTTTCCAAAACCATACATGCCTGGCGCCCGGTTGGTTGAGCGATGCCATAAAGCGATCGTAATGGCGGCGCACGTCGGGGGCCCGCGCCAGCCGGGCGTGAAGGTAAGTCACCTGAGCAATGTACCCGTGCAGGGTCAGTGGTTGAAAGTCTTCCGCGAGCCGGGGGTCGATGGTCGCGAGAAAACGCTTCTGCGCAGCCCATAAAGCCTCTGAGTACTCGAGCTCGCGCTTAAATGACGCGGCCGTCACGCGATCCGGCCCGTAGTTGTTGCTACCGTGGAGACGGTACGACGATAAGGCTTCGTCTTCTCGGGTCACGTTGGTAAGGAACGGAGCCAGCCGGGTGATGAGTTGATCAGGGCAGCTTACCAGCGGATGTTCGAGCGGCAGAGGAAACAGGCGTTTGGCCACATCGCGACGAAGACTCAATCCCGACGTTGGAGGCGTGAAGGGCAAGATACCGCCATCCCGCAAAAGACGAGAGCCATACCATCCGCTCGGCAGGGGATCAGACATTGGCCACACGCCCTGGCGGCGAAGATCGGCGCTCATTCGGATCACGCGGTGCAACCCAAAACCAGCGTCGGGGTGGGCTTGAAAATCTGCCACAATTCGCTCCACCTTTTGGGGGAGAAAGAGGTCGTCGGAGTCAAGCAGGGCGATAATTTCGCCCCGGCTGGCGGCAAAAGCAACATTGAAGCCTGAGGCTTGGCCGCCGTTCGTCTTACGGATCAAGTGCAGGCGCGGATCCTTGCGCGCATAATCCTCGATGATGCGGACCGAGTCATCGGTCGAACCATCGTCGCAGATGATGAGTTCGATGTTCGAATAGGTCTGTTCCAGGGCACTCTCAATCGAGTCCCCGATAAAACGGGCGTAGTTGTAATTTGAGACCAGAATCGACACCAACGGTTGCGCCGGCAAAGGGCATAGCTCGATCGGACGCAATTCAGTGGCTTCAGGTTCAACGATGGGCATAGAAGACTCCTGTAAAACCGGACCACCAAGTCCAACGTGATTGTTCCGTTGCCTTCAGCCAGAAGCGCGCGTCGCTCAGGCCGCTGGCAAATTGCAACCCGAAGAGCTGACCCAACGTAATCATGGCCGATACAGAAGTACTGACTCTAGCGCCAGATGAGAAGGCCCGTTCCGAGCCCAACGGCCATTTCCAGCCCACGTGCGCCGACCTGCTTGCCCACGCTGTTGGGGACATAGAGGATGTCGTCAGGCCGCAGCTGCAGGTCGGGTGCTTTGTTTTTCATAATCTTCGAAATGTTGGCCGGGATCTGTTCCCGCTCCGCGCCGCCACTGACGCGAAGAATCCTGGCCGAGCCAAGAGCCGCGTGGGCAGACCATCCCCCAGCCAGAGCGACCGCCTGGGTCAGGGACATGGTCTCGTTCTCCGTCATCACATAGCCGCCTGGCCTGCCCACATTGCCCAGCACGTAAACCATGCGCGCGCGGGGAACAGTGATCACATCGTGCGGCTTGATAATAATGTTGGCCTGCGGGTCCTTGCCGCTCATGATCTCCCGAATATTGATGTGCGCGACCGAGTACTTGCCCGTCGGATCGGTGAAAGCGCCCGCCACCGGGATGGAGCCCTCGTTCAGGTTGCGGGTAATCAGCACGCTGTCGCCCGCATCGGCACGCAGACCGCCGGCCTGGCCGATCACTTCCATCAGGTTGCGATTGCCGCGCAGCTGCACCACGCCCGGGGTATTCACGTTACCGGCAACTGACACCGGTTGGCTGCGGAAATCGGTGACCTGCACCGTGACTTGCGGATCCTTGAAGAACTTCTTATATGCGTTGGTCAAAGCGGTCTGCAGTTGATCCACGGTCAGGCCGGCGGCATGCACCCGGCCGATCATGGGCAGGGTAACGTTGCCGTCGTTGGCAATCTGCGCCGGCCGATCCGGAATATCGTCGGCAGCGAATACTTTCACCGTAATCTGATCTTCCGGCCCAAGGATGTAATTGGTCGAGTCAACGCCGGCGCTCGGCTTAGGCGTGGTGTAGCTTGCCGTGGAAATGCCAGGACCGTCCAGCGGCACACCCACACGAGCATCCACAGGGGTTACGCTCTGGGCGAAAGCCGGAACGAGCAACATGCCTTGAACGCAAAGAGAAATCAAGATCATTTTGGCTGAAGACTTGTGCATAAAATCACTCACCATTGGATGCTGAAAATCTCGCCGAGAAATACCTCCGGCGGGGACATGCTCCGAACGAGCGCTTAAGAGACAGATATCGAGTCGAAAGGCATCGAATGCCGACCAAAGCCAGCCAGGAGGACGCACGAGGGCACAAGCGTACGTTACTTCAAGAGAACCAGAAACCGGGAGCGACAGAAGGTGTGGAAAGTTGGTACAGTCTTGCAGTTAGGTCATCAACCGCTCCGAAGCAAACGGTGAAACCCATCAGGACGTACTTGACCAGCGGACGAGCTTCCGCCATCTGGGTTACAGAACCCGAGTAGAGGCTCTCATCCGGAAAAATAACTCTGATGCAGCGTCCAGGAACACTGCCCTGAACGTACAGCCTATCCTCTCAAATGGTCCTATAGACCTGAGCAAGTGTCAATAAGATCTGCGCACCGAAGGAGCCCAGAATTGCGATGTTCTCCTGAAGGGGCCAAATTGTACTCAACTTTGGTACTGTGGTAACGACCCGTCAGCGCTCCATCCGGTTTCTAATACCAAATAACTCGACAAGTTTGAAAACGGCACAGGTATTATGTTCATGCTAATTTGATTGCCGGCCTGGAGCTATGCAGGAAATATGGACGCTAAGGGCTTTCTTTTCAGAACGTTTCGCACACTCGACCGGGCCGGGCTACATGCCTTGCCCAAGCACTACTACAGCCCGGTGCCAGACTGCTCATGGCTTAAGGATAACCGGCCCCTCTGGAGTGGACGCTCCTCGCTGACAGGTATTACGTGGGACCTGGCGGCCCAATTCGCATGGCTGAAGGAAGTCTGCGAGCCTTACTATTCCGAAATGGATGTGGAATCCTTTCGATCGCTCGGCAATGGATCGGGTCCAGGATTTGGCGAGATTGAAGGGCAGGTACTGCATTGCTTTATGCGCCGGTTCGCGCCCGGGCGCGTGATCGAAATCGGAAGCGGTGTTTCCACCTTATGCATGCTCCAGGCTGCTGGTCTTAACCAGCGCGACGGAAAGCCCCTTTCCAGGATTACGTGTGTTGAGCCTTTTCCCACTGAAAAACTGCGAAGCCGTTCAGAAATTGAACTTATTCCACAGTTATGCCAGCAAGTGCCGCTCTCTCTTTTCGAGCAACTCACCAGCGGAGACCTATTGTTTATCGATTCCAGCCACGCCGTGAAAGTCGGCTCCGACGTAATGCGAATTTATTTGGAAATCATTCCTCGGCTGGCCGCGGGAGTTTTTGTTCACATTCACGACATTTACCTGCCCTACGCTTACCCTCGTACAGTGTTCATCAGACCCTGGTGGTGGCAGGAAACGGCGATGCTGATGGCCCTGCTTATCAACAATCCAAAGCTCCACGTGTTGGCTTGTGAGTCAGCCTTGCATTACGACTACCCGAAGGAGTTGCAGACGGTACTAACGGATTATCGTCCTGCACCAAACGATGAAGGGTTGTCGGCTTCAGCTTCACTAGAGGAAGAGGGCCACTATCCGTCCAGCATCTGGCTGCGAACAGGCTGAGCTTTTTCGCTACATTCGACGAGTGTAACTGGAGAGTTTTTGCTTACGTCGATAGCTTAAAGGCCGCGTATGTGGCAGAGAGAACAAGGTAAACGATGGCCTCCGGAAACTCCTCCCCCCGAAACTATTACCCCTCATCGACGGTCGTTTTCTGACGCCCTCACCCTTAAGAGATGTTGACGGGCGGTAGAACATCTGAGAGAATCCGCTCGGGGAAAGGAGTAGCAAGCGCAGCACGGGACGGAACCACACCAGCCGCGGAGCTGAGCAAGCTCATTCCTTCGGGCTGAACAGTCTTCCGGCGAAGCCCTAGATATGGTCTGCGGGCGAATTCCAAGGTGGATCAGTTCTGGCGATAACCCCTATCGTCTCCCCCGTTCGCTCTTCCACCGAGCTGTTGATCTGCATCATACGCAGAGTGGATGGAAGCAGATGGCCACTCGTGCCATTCACGGCAAGCCAACGGGTTGATTTAGATGAAGATTCTCTCTGTCCACAATTCGTATCAGACACCCGGCGGCGAGGATCAGGTTTTCGCCGAGGAGGCCGACCTGTTGCGCTCTCAGGGCCATCAGGTCGTTCTGTACCACACCAGCAACGAGCAGGTAAAGGGCAAGAACCCCTTGGTATTGCTTGGCAATACCATTTGGAACAAACGGGTCCACCACGAACTGCGTGCCCTCATGCAGCGGGAAAGACCAGACGTCGTTCACGTCCACAACACTTTCCCGCTGATCTCTCCCGCCGTCTACTACGCGGCCAATGAAGCTGCAATTCCGGTCGTACAAACCCTGCACAATTTTCGCATGCTCTGTCCCGCGGGCACATTGTTCCGTGATGGTCATGTCTGCGAAGAGTGTGTAGGCAAGCGAGTTCCCTGGCCTGGTGTGGTCCACGGTTGCTATCGCAACAGCCGGCTGGCCACCGCCGCCGGAGGCGCTATGCTTGCCACTCATAACTATATGAAGACGTGGAGCAAAGGCGTCTCCGCTTATATAGCACTCAGCAATTTTGCTCGCGACAAATTCATTCAAGCCGGCTTTCCGGCTGAGAAGATCCTGGTCAAGCCTAACTTTCTTAAGACTGATCCTGGGGTCGGCGATGGTAGCGGAAATTATGCCCTTTTCGTGGGTCGATTAACCCCGGAAAAGGGAATCAATACCCTGCTCGAAGCGTGGCGGGAAATTGGAACTAAACTTCCGTTGCAAATTGCGGGCGATGGTCCAATGGCATCGGAGGTTGAGCGGGCCAGCCGCGAAATAGAAGGTGTGACCTGGCTAAAGTGGCTACCCCGGGAGAACGTCCTGGAAACAATGAAGAACGCGTCGGTGCTCATAGTAGCGTCGACGTGGTTGGAACCTTTTGGGTTGATCCTGGCCGAAGCGTTCGCTGTAGGCCTGCCCGTAATTGCAAGCAACGTGGGAAGCCTGTCGACTATGGTCGAGCACGAGCGTACGGGCTTGCACTTTTCAGCCGGCAATGCGAAGAGCCTGGTGGAAGCCGTGGGATGGTGGAGCGCGCACCCTACTGAAGCTGCCCTCATGCGAGGCCGGGTTCGGCTGGAGTATGAGACCAAGTATACGGCGGAGAGGAATTACTCTCAGATGATGAACATCTATGAGACAGTGCTTAACTTCAGAGGCGTGCTCTCCATCGCGGGTGTCCCGGAAGAAGGGGTAGCTTAACCAAATAAGATCCGTCGCCCTAGCAGCAGCATGCAGCTTTGCACCAGGATGAACGATCCAAAGATAAAGACAACGTAATCGTCACAGATGCGAAACGAAAGTGACTCAACTCAACCGAAACCCCTTCAGGCCCGTGAGTTGGAGCAAGGTCAGCCAGGTGAATTTTGGATTGTTGAGCAGATAGCGACGCCACAAGCGTCTGGGCTCCTTGATCAGCCGATACAGCCACTGCAATCCTGCCCTCTTCATCCAATTCGGCGCTTCGCTGAGATTGCCACTCAGCAGGTCAAAGGCGGCGCCCACCCCAACCATGAGCTTGACCGGGAGGTGGTGGGAGTACGCGGCCATGAAGCGTTCCTGTTTGGGGGTGCTCAGACCGCACCATAAGACGTCGGCTTGCGATGTTTCCAACTGTGAGCGAAGGTCTGCCTCTTCGGCAGGGCTGAGCGGACGGAACGGCGGAGTGTAGGTGCCGACAATTTTCAGTCCCGGGAACCTCCGGGTCAGCTCTTCCCGCAATTCCTCCGCTACGCCGGGCTTCCCGCCATAAAGGAAGTGCCTATAGCCTCGTGTCACGGAACGCTCGCAGAGCCCGAGCATGTAGTCTGGACCGTAAACGCGATCCATGTGTTTGAACCCATGAATGCGGCCAAGCCAGACTGTGGGCATGCCATCCGGCGTAGTCAGGAAGGAGCGATTAAGAATGTCGCGAAACCTTTCATCCGTTTGCGCCTCCATGATTCCATGCACGCCGGTAACGCAAACGTAGCCTTGCTCTCCCCGGTCCAGCAGCAGCTCGGTCTGGCGAAGCGCCATTTCCATGTTGAGCGCACTCACGCCCACCCCGAGAATATTGACTCGCGCCCGCTCGGAAGGCGGGGCTACGACACCTTCACTCATACAGTGCTCTGTCGCTAAACGCAAAGCGGCGCCTCCACACAACTGAAGTATACGTGCCGCTCCCCAACAGTCTTGATCCACTCTGGAAAGATGCGTTTTGGGTAACACACGTTCACTGTAACTTCGGTAATTCTTCGTCTTCAAGCGAGATAGGCGCTTGCCTTGGCGAGTTTGATGTGGTCTTTTCAAACTCTGTTATCGAGCATCTAGGCATATTCGGTTCGCAGGTATCCTTCGCCAGGGAAATTCGGCGGGTTGGTCGAAATTACTGGGTACAAACGCCCGATCCGCGGTTTTTCGTGCATTGGCTGCCGATTGAGTTTCGCCGCAAGGTCTCCCGGCCTTAGGTTGGCAGGTCCGCTGCGCATTGGCTGAGGTTCGATCGCAGGAATGAGGCTGTCAGGTCAAGCTCCGAGCGGAGCCGGCTGTGTTTGATTCCCCGAACAAGCGGACCCACAGCCGGCATCGGGCTCGGGTTAACTCCGCACAGGTATGGTGATTTGTTGGCCGACCTGGATCTTATTGGGGTCGGAAATATTGCTGGCAGCGGCAATGTCGGAATAATGATTGGGCGAACCATAGAAGCGGTTGCTTATCTTGGACAGGGTGTCTCCACTCTTGACACTGTAGCTTTGATTGGCTCCGCCGCTGGTGGCGATTTCATGGTGCAGGTCGGAGTATGTTGGGTCGACTTGCTTGATCACATCCCACACACGATTAGCGACCACTGTGGACGGAACAGAACCTTTCAGGTACAGCTTGTCACCATCCAGGCTTACGGAATCCAGCTTCGCGCCTAAGTCGCTAAATCCCTCGATCGTCTGGATCACGGGCGCATATTTCTGTTTCAACTGGTCGAGATCTGCCATTTCATTGTCTCCTTCTTCTGAGCGATTGATTTACGTCCACAAAACAGTCACAAAAAAAGCCTATGCGGCGTGAGAGTCAGCGATTTTCTTCATGGCAATCGTCAGGGCAGCCGCGCCCAGACTTTTGATAAGCACCGGATGCTGGGCATAGACTGCGCTTACGCGATCGATGATCGAAGGGTCCTGGTTCTGTGCATGAGTGGTAAGAGCTTCGACATCGGCGGGGCTCACGTTCGCCGCTTGCGCCGGCGTGACCGAACCGGACTGTAACAGAGACGCTAGTGGGGAGTTGGGGGCGCTGCCGGCAAATTTGGCCAACACTGCAGGTCCAAGAGAAGCCATCAGACCGTTCAGCACGCCAGCCTGTTGCTGACTATTCCCATTTGCGAATAGTTGCGCAGCCATTTGCGGAAATGGCGCGGTCTGTCCGGAGCGAAATGCTTCGGCCAAGCCGCTGGCGAGAGTAGAAGCGGGCACCGCCTGGGCCACCTGGTCGAAGTGTTGCTCCACGGCCGGAGTGCTACCTGTGGCGGCGCTGCTGGCTGAATATTGTTTGAGCAGATCGCCGATACCTGAGAGAAAGCTCATACGATTCTCCTTGTTTAACGCATTCTTGCTAATACTTGTGATCCGGTGGGATCAGTTATGTGCGGCCATTCTTTCCACCCCATCACGCAAAGACCGCGTGCCGGGGACCCCGGATTCTTTGGCCGAATGGCCGCGTCGGGTTCAGTTTCCTGGTCTACAACATTAGCAAAAATGCTCTTGGACTCATTAAGGTGGTGGTTTGCAAATGCGGGACCCGCAATGGTTGAAACGTCGCCGGCGGGCCCAAAAATCCGCGTGCTCGAGCCGCTTCATGATAACGCAAGCCGATGCCTGGAAAAGCCTCCATCGTGGCCCGAGGGAACCGGGCATCCTTGAAACTGCTCGCGCAACTGTCACCGGACAGTTCGATGAACTCTCTCACGGTGGCGTTCTCCGTGTCTACGACCGGGAGAATAAAAGGCGTCGCCGGGTTTGATTTTTTGGGGCCGGTAACCTCTGGGAATGCACGTTGGCGTCATCCTGCACCCCCGAAATGATTGACACCCTGGGATGCGGCCGCTAGATTACGGGGAGTAGGCGTTACAAGAATGTGAATGGATAAGGCGTTTGTCCCGCCCAAGATCCATCCAATTAGCCTCTGTACCCCCCGCAGCGGCTTCGGCTAAACCAGTCGGTTTCTAAATTTTGCTAACCAGCTTCAGGTATTTGCAGTCATTGTGACTGAGATGGCGAAGCCAGGTCTGGCGGAAACTCCACAAATAGAAACCGAAGAAGCCAAGGCCCGAAAGGGCCGAGGGGGAAGTGGTGAAAAGAAAACACGTCCCAGTGCTCGATGGCATTCGGGGACTGGCGATCATCGCTGTTCTCATGCGGCACGTAGCGTATGTGTTCGTGCAGCACGGCCCGCTCACGCGATGGTTCCTGCCGGTCTTTCAATTCGGCGGGTGGGGAGTGGATCTATTCTTTGCGCTGTCCGGATTCCTGATTACGGGTATTCTGATCGACACCAAATCCGCCGTAAACCGGGCAAGCTCGTTCTACGGCCGCCGCATACTTCGAATCTTTCCTGTTTACTATCTGACCATCGCGGTGGTGTTCGTGGGCGAACATCTTTCCCCGTGGATCAAGACTGCGGCCAATCTTCAGAACCTGCCCGATCATTTGTCGTATCTGTTTTACTTCCAGAACTTTATTCCGATGTGGCATCACGGCCAATATCCGGAGAGCATCATCGGACCTTTTTGGAGTCTCGCGATCGAGGAGCAGTTTTATCTGATTTGGCCCATGGTCGTTTGGCGTCTCGCACCACGGTCTATTGTGAAAGTGTGCGCTGGAGCGCTCTGTACCACGCTCACGTTGCGCCTGATCCTGGTGCCTCACTTCGGAAATGGAATCTGGCTCTGGGCTCTGACCCCCACTCGCGCGGACGGGCTTTTTGTGGGAGCGGCTCTGGCGGCCATCTTTGCCATGAAGGGCGAGTTTCCCAAACCTCTTCTCGCCGGTATGACGACTGCCGGAGGTCTTGCTCTCGGGGCTGTTGCAGTGTTTGTGCCGGCGCGTGAACTCTGGTTGACCGGTCGACTGATGGCGGTCATTGGAATCACCGGTCTCGCTCTGCTGTGCGGCGCTCTCATCGTTTTCTGCCTGCAATACACCGAGAGCCCCTTGGCGAAATTTTTTCAAATGGGATGGCTGCGAAGCTTTGGCAAGTACAGCTACGGGATGTATGTCTTTCACTTGAGTATTTACTATGGCGTCCAGGCTCTATTAACGACGCGTTTCGGTGTTACTTATCCCTTACCGACCGCCTACGGTTTGCTGTATTTTATTGCTCTCCTGGGAGTGACGTATGGCTTAGCTTGGCTAAGCTTCAATTTCTTTGAGAGTTGGTTCCTGGGCTTCAAGCGGAACTTCGAGCCTGTTTTTGCCAAAGAATCAAGCCGGGACGCTATTTTGCAAATGGAGCAAGACCTACTCAAGGTCTCAACGGTTTGATGGCCAGCCGAATCTTGCGCGATGTGCACTGATACTAGTGCAAAATCGGGCTTGTTTCAAAACAGGACGGCTCAGCGTGGATTTTGGTAACCAACTTTAGCGTTATCCACAGCGTTGAGAAGCCATAAGAATTGTTGACACCCAACCTTGGTACCGCTAGATTACGTTCAGTAGGTAACTGCAAGACCAGCGACGGTCGAGGCTTAACCCGAGTCCGTCGATCAACCCCACACCCCCCAGTGGTGGTCTTCTCCTTACAGTTGGGCCCTAAAGTCGTTTGGTCGATGTGACTGAGATGGCGAAGCTTTGACCACATGATGTTTGTAAATGATGATGGGTTTGTGCTTAGCATCAGTTTGGGCGCATGGAATTAGATGTCGCAAGTTGGCGCCGGGTCGGGTGCGGATTTCATTGACACCTGCTCGCGTCTATAGCAACATTTGAACAGGCTTGGCTGCAGTTGCAGCCGTGGACGTAAGTTTGATTTTTAAAACTGTAACTGAGATGGCGGGAGCCCGTCCGGTTCGTTCCTTAAGCCTGGAAAATTCGAAGTTTTCGCATCGTCCCCCCTCGAAGCGAAGTGAGATCCCATCGGGAATTGGCGGCAGCAAGCAAGCTCACTCTTGTAACGGAGATACTCATGTATCGCACTTCAGGGTCCAACGAATCGAACGAATGGTTCGCCTTCCGCGTCCGTCCCCGGCACGAGAAGCAGGTTTCGACGGCCCTTCGCGAGAAGGGGTTCACCGAGTTTCTGCCCCTGTACAAGTCCAAACGGCAATGGGCTGATCGAACCAAAGTGGTTGAAATGCCGCTGTTTCCCGGCTACATTTTTTGCTCCACAAACCGATCTTCGATTGTGCCAATCCTGATGACCAGCGGCGTGATCGATGTGGTCCGTGCGGGCACCAACCCGTTGCCCGCGGACAAGTCGGAAATTGAGGCGCTGCAGCAGACGGTCAGTTTAGATGTTCCGTTGGAAGCTTGGCCCTATACCGAAGTCGGCGAATCGGGTTCGTTTTCGATTCTGCGTGGTCCTTTAGCAGGCCTGACCGGCATCCTGGTCGAGGTCCGGCGCTCACAGCGGTTGATTCTTTCGGTAAATCTTCTTCGCAGGTCGGTTTTGGTCGAAATGCATCCTGACTGGGTTTCTCCGTATGCTCCAGCGGTTGCCGAACGCAAAATGGCTTAACTGTAAGTTTTGTAGAAACTTTGAATATTTCTGTCTCTCCCGTTTTCTGGTTCTCTTGAAGTCGTGTGTTACGTCCCCCCTTGCCGGCTTTGGTTGGCACCCTATGTTTTTTCGACTCGATACCTGTCTCTTAAGCGCTCGTTCGGAGCACGTCCCCGCCGGAGGTATTTCTCGGCGAGATTTTCAGCATCCAATGGTGAGTGATTTTATGCACAAGTCTTCAGCCAAAATGATCTTGATTTCTCTTTGCTTTCAAGGCATGTTGCTCGTCCCGGCTTTCGCCCAGAGCGTAACCCCTGTGGATGCTCGTGTGGGTGTGCCGCTGGACGGTCCTGGCATTTCCACGGCAAGCTACACCACGCCTAAGCCGAGCGCCGGCGTTGACTCGACCAATTACATCCTTGGGCCGGAAGATCAGATTACGGTGAAAGTATTCGCTGCCGACGATATTCCGGATCGGCCGGCGCAGATTGCCAACGACGGCAACGTTACCCTGCCCATGATCGGCCGGGTGCATGCCGCCGGCCTGACCGTGGATCAACTGCAGACCGCTTTGACCAACGCATATAAGAAGTTCTTCAAGGATCCGCAAGTCACGGTGCAGGTCACCGATTTCCGCAGCCAACCGGTGTCAGTTGCCGGTAACGTGAATACCCCGGGCGTGGTGCAGCTGCGCGGCAATCGCAACCTGATGGAAGTGATCGGCCAGGCCGGCGGTCTGCGTGCCGATGCGGGCGACAGCGTGCTGATTACCCGCAACCTGAACGAGGGCTCCATCCCGGTGGCGGGCGCTTTCACCGATCCGACGGGCAAGTACTCGGTCGCGCACATCAATATTCGGGACATCATGAGCGGCAAGGACCCGCAGGCCAACATTATTATCAAGCCGCACGATGTGATCACTGTTCCCCGCGCGCGCATGGTTTACGTGCTGGGCAATGTGGGCAGGCCAGGCGGCTATGTGATGACGGAGAACGAGACCATGTCCCTGACCCAGGCGGTCGCTCTGGCTGGGGGATGGACTCCCAACGCATCTCTTGGCTCGGCCAGGATTCTTCGCGCCAGTGGCGGCGCGGAGCGGGAACAGATCCCCGCTAATATAAAGAAGATTATGGAAAACAAAGCGCCGGATCTGGAGCTGCGGCCTGACGACATCCTCTATGTGCCCAACAGCTTGACCAAGGTAGTCACCGCGCGCGGGGTGGAAATGGCCGTTGGAGTCGGAACAGGCCTTCTCATCTGGCGCTAGAGTTAGGTAGCTCTGTATAGGTCTTGATTACGCAAATTCTGAGCATGGCCCCATAGCGAGACCCCCGGCTTGACGGGGGGCCGTACTTTGTCCGAAGCGAACCGCACGTGAATGCGATCGGTTCCATATCCGAGTTTCACAACGGGTGTGTTCCCCGAGATCCTAGTGAAACCGTTTAGGGAACCCGATTAAATCCGAAAGGGACTTGAAAACATGACTCCGAACCAGCAGATCATTCCTGGACCTCGCTTGCCCGAAGGCCGGAACTCCGGACGCTCCACTGCCATTGAGCTGTCGCGTCCGATGGCGGCAAATCGGCCCCAGGCTGAAGCCTCGGTGAACTACTCTGCGTTGCTCCGCCGCCATCGCACCGCGGTCGCCCTCATCATTGCCGGTACACTTTTGCTCAGCGTGCTGTACACCCTGGTTGCGCACAAGGTTTACAAGGCGGAAGCAATTCTGGAAGTGACTGGGCTCAACCAGGATTTCATGAATCGCAAAGACGTAGATCCGACCGGAAGCGCAGTCACCAGCGACGCGTACATCGAGACCCAAACCAAGCTCCTGAAGAGCCCACCGGTAATCCAGCGGACTGCGGCAATTCTGGGTCCCAAGGTTCCCGCGCCTATCGCCGCGGATGAGGGAATTATTGGCACCATTCGAGGCTGGTTTGGAGACGGTCCCGTGGCCACCCCGGCGCAGGGTGAAGCGGTGGTGTTGGGAATGTTGGGCGGCGCCAAGGTGAAGGAGGATGGAGCTTCCGATCTCATCATGCTGACGGTGCTCGGTCCTGATCCACAGCTGACTGCGGATGCAGCGAACACATTAACCGAGCAGTTCATCGAACAAGCTCAGGATGTCCGCGGTTACGCTGCTGGGAACACCAACAAGTTCCTCACCACCCAGCTCGCAGACGCGCGAAAGAAACTGCAGGATGCGGAAAATGCTCTGCAGGATTATGCGCGCCAGTCCAATATTGTCATCCCCACCGACTCGCAGGAGAGTGTGGCGGCAGATAAGCTGCGGCAGATTCAGTCTGATCTGGAGAAGGCAGAGGCAGACCAGGCGGGTACCCAGGCGCAGATGGAAACTTCGCGCTCCAGCCCGGCCGAAGCGTTGCCTCAGGTTCTGGATGATCCGACACTGCGGGATAACAAGGCAAGATTGGCTGACCTCCGCCGCCAGCTGGCCGATTTGAGCGTGACGCTCACCCCGGCCAACTACAAGATTCAGCAGTTAAACGCCCAAATCGCAGATCTGGAAGCGCAAAATGCCCGCCAGCGCGCCAACGTCATTCGCCGCCTTGGGGTGCAGGACTCTGAAAGCGTGCGCCGCAAGCAGCTGTTGACCAAGGCCTACCAGGCGCAGTTGGGCGTGGTCTCCGACCAGTCTGTGAAAGAGGTTCGTTACAACATTCTGAAGAAGGAAGTGGATGCTAACCGTGACATCTACCAATCGATGTTGCAGCGGGTGAAAGAGGCAAGTATCGTTGCCGCCCTGAAGTCGAGCGATGTGCGCGTGGTCAGTCCTGCCACCAGGGCAACGTCCGCCTTCCGGCCGAGCCTAGCGATCAATCTGGGTTTGGGATTGCTCTGCGGTCTTGTCTTCGCGACCGGCTACATCCTGCTGCGCGAGCGCAACGATGCCAGCCTGCGGACGCCCGGTCAAAGTGTCCGGCACCTCAATGTGCCTGAGTTGGCGGTGATCCCCTCGGCGCGTATTGGCAATAGCGAACGCATCCCGCTCACCCTGCGCAACCTGAACGGGGCGGGGGCTGCGGCAGCTGAGTCGAAGAATGGCTTGCTGTCCGCCAGTTCGGCGGCGGTCGACAAGGAATTGGTGCAGTGGTGCCAGGACGAGACCATGATGGCGGATGCTTATCGGTCTGCGATCACATCGATTCTCCTGAGCCGGGTGAATGGAATCAGTCCGCGGGTGATTCTCGTGACCAGCCCTCGGCCCAAGGCAGGCAAGACAACTACAGTGGCTAATCTTGGCATCAGCCTGGCGGAAATCGGACGGCGTGTACTGCTGATCGATGGCGACCTCAGGCGGCCCCGCCTGGGTAAGCTTTTCGGATTGCAATTTGCCACCGGCTTGAGTGATCTGCTACTCGATGAAGGCCGGGGAACGATCGCGCCGGACTCGGTGATCCGCCCCAGCACGGTGCCTGGACTGTACCTGTTGCCGGGTGGATCGGAGCCGGCCAATATCTCCAGACTGCTTCATTCCACTTATCTGGATAGCCTGATCGAGCTGGTGCGCTCGGATTATGACTTCGTACTCATCGACTCCCCGCCCATGATGGGCATGGCCGATGCGCGGCTTCTGAGCCGGGTTGCCGATGGCGTAATTCTGATCAGTCGCGCCGGCGAGACCAGTCCGGAGCAATTGGGAGAAGCCAGGGAGCGGCTCGCCGATGATGGCACGCCGGTCATTGGCACCATTCTTAATGGCTGCGATCTTCGTATTGAGGATCCGGCATACGTCAACCACTACAACAGTTACGCCGGCGCGGCACGCGGCTAAAGATGTGTGGTCCCTACTGCCGGGGACCACATTGCGCGATGTTTACCGGAAATGTAACTGTGATATCAAACTAGCAACTCAAGTTGGCTTACGAGCATCTTCGTGAGCAGCCGGTGTGTACGCGGAGTTCCCCCCACCCCACGCATCGGCTGCATAGACCAACTGCCAACAACCAGGGAACAAAGACGCCGGCGACAGTTCGCTACTACAGAGCTTTTCGTGACTTAACAGAGCGTCTTCAAGATAGCAACGTTCCCTTTTCTATCGCATTTCTCCTGTGACGGTGGGTGCCAACGCCCCTGTCGCTCCAAGCCTAGACCAGGAGAAAGGCTTTGACTGCTTTCGTTAACGGGAACGCTTCCCTGGCCGATGCCGGGGGGCGTACGGGGAGAACTGCTCTCATGATTGTCCGGAATCTACGCTTCTATCAGACAATGCAATTCGTGCTGGATCTGCTCGCGGTGACAGTTGCCTGGAGCTGTACCATCCAGATGCGCGTGCTATTGAACCCGTTAGCGAGCCAACGGGTGAGCTGGACCTATGCTTCGATCTGGGCTCCGTCGTTGATGCTGGTCCTCATGTTATGGATTGTCATGGCTTGGCGCCTCAGCTTCTATCGCGTCGCGGGCCGTATCCGGCTGTGGAACAGCATCATCAATTCCGCCGAAGGAGCACTGCTGGCGAGCTGCATCATTGTCATCGTCACTTTCTTCTCCCGTCAGCTTGGCACCGGTGTATCACGTTCGTTCTTCATGATTTTTGCGCCCCTCAGTTTTTTCAGCCTAAGCCTGGCGCGGTGCGTCAGCGTTGCCGCGGCCGGGCTGGCTGAGCGGCACTGGCCTTCGCCCATCCGGGCAGCGCTGCTGGGAGACGGTACCCATGCCAGCCGGCTGGTGGCTCTCATGAACTCGGCCAATGTGGCCAATGTGATCAAGGGCCTGATCGTCCCTCAGGGTCACACAACCGAAGGCCTGTCGCTTCCCATGCCGATCCTGGGAACGACCGAAAAGCTGGCTGAAGTCATCAATCGCGAACACCTCAATCGCATCATTCTTCTCAACGGCTCAATATCGCGTGGTGAGCTCGACGAATGCAACAAGGTGTTCAAGCGCATGGGTGTCATCGTCAATTGCACGGTGGATTTTGCACCCGACCCCGGCCGGATCAACGTGGTGAACCAGTACGGTTTGCCGTTGGTCGAGCTGCGGCCCCTGGCGTTCACCAAAGGTCAGGAGTTCGTCAAGCGGGCCTTCGACATCGCTGCCTCGACCGTTGCGCTCATTTTTCTCGCGCCCACATTGCTGGTGATCGCGGCCCTGGTGAAGTTCACCTCAGAGGGCCCCATCCTGTACAAGGCGCCGCGTGTGGGCCGGGGCGGCCGTCATTTCATGTTCCTCAAATTTCGCTCCATGTACACGTCGATGGATCGCACCCATGTGGCCCATGCCAATGAGAAGCAAGGCCATATTTTCAAGATCAAGCAGGATCCGCGGGTGACCCCGGTCGGCAGGTTCATTCGCCGCTACAGCCTCGACGAGCTGCCGCAGTTGATCAACGTGCTGCGCGGGGAGATGAGCCTGGTAGGGCCCAGGCCACTGCCTGCCGGCGATCTGGGACCGGATGGTATGAGCCGCGAATTCGCGGATTGGTCCGAGGGCCGGTCTGCTGTATATCCCGGTATTACCGGACTCTGGCAGGTGAACGGGCGCAGTGAACTTCCGTTTGAAGAGATGGTGCGGCTCGACCTGCAATACATTCGTGAGTGGTCGCTGCTGCTGGACATCAAAATCATTCTGGCAACGCCTGGGCTGGTGGTGAAGGGGGTAGGAGCATACTGAGTAGCGGTCAACGCGTCGGTGAGTCCTCAACGGACGGCCGAACCTCGTCTTACTCAACCTCATTATGGCTATTCTCGAGTATGAAACCATCAGCGAAATACATCCTGTCGCACTGCGCCCTTTGCCGGCGGAGCCGCTGGTTTCCATTCTGGTCTCCAATTACAACTACGCCCGCTACATCGGGCACGCGATTCAGAGTGCCCTCGACCAGACGTATGCCAACATCGAGCTGATCGTCTGCGACGACGGGTCTACCGATGATTCGGTCCAGGTGATCGAGGAGATATGAGCGCAAGGATTCGCGTTTGCGCCTCATCCGTAAAGCGAATGGAGGACAGGCGTCGGGCTTCAATGCTGCTTTTGCGGTTAGCCGGGGCGAGATCTATCGCCCTGCTTGACTCCGACGACCTTTTTCTGCCCCACAAGGTGGAGCGGATCGTGGCTGATTTTCAGGCCCACCCCGACTCCGGTTTTGGCGTACACCGTGTGATCCGAGTGAGCTGCAGACCTCCGCCGCCAGGGAGTGTGGCCGATGTCTGCTCCGTTACCCAGTGGATGGTATGGCTCCCGTCTTTTGCAGGATGGCGGCATATTGCCCTACATGCCTCCGACCTCGGGGTTGAGCCTCCGTCGCGATGTCGCGGAACGCATCTTTCCCTTGCCGCTGTCAGAGCCGCTGGTACGATGTCCCGATCAACTGATTACCCGCCTGGCTCCGTTGATTACCAACGTGACTTGCGAAGACCAGGCCTTGTCGCAGTACCGCCTGCACGGCGGAAACAACTATGGACCAGACCGGGTGACGGCGGCCTCGTTCAAGCGCGAGTTGGAGTACTGCGAGGCCCTGTGGGCCGCTCAGAAACACTTCCTCGTGGCCATCGACCCCCAGCTGGCGGACGATTTTCAGCCGCTTAGCTTGCACCCGTACATCGCTTACAACAGTTACCTGCACGCCCGTCTGGCCAGGGATCCTGACGTGCGCCGTCACTACGAGCGCTTCATGGCTTGCAATTCCGGGCCGGATGCCAGGCATGTGTGGTTTTGGAAACTGTCGCTCTACATTCCTCTCGCGGTGTTTGATTTCGCCGTCAATCTGTTAATTCGGCAAAGCTGGCTCAAGCAATTAGTCTCTCGCTTGAAAAAAATGTCGTGAAGGGCGTGTTGCAACTCCAAAAGAAACGACACGGAAGGGACTCGCAGCAGAGCGGGCTCAGGACCTGAGTCGTAGCACAAAACTCCTACATGAAATATCCACAAAAAAGCTCACATTGAACAATTGCACCATGGCGCCTCCTTCGTTCCTCGCAGCCTTAACTCGCACTAACCTAGATCGGAGCATCACGCATGAGTACTACACCCTCTTGTCAGCATCGGGCTCTTTCTTTATAACGGAGATCGTTTTCTTGAAGCCGCCATCGAATCCATCCTGAATCAGACCTTCAGGGATTTCGAACTGATCATCTCCGACAATTGCTCCACCGATCGCAGCGAGGAGATCTGCCGGCACTATGCGGCGCAGGATTCCCGCATCCGGTATTACCGCGCCGACCGCAACATGGGCGCCGGTTGGAACCTCAGAAATGTCTATTTCAAGGCCACCGGGAAGTACTTCAAATGGGCGGCCCACGATGACATGATTCAGCCCGACTTTCTGCGTCTCTGTGTCGACGCTCTGGAAGCGGATGACTCCCTGGTCGTTGCCCACACTCTGACCCGGGTCATCGACGAGCACGGTCAGTTTGTCGAGAACTACGAATGGCCGCTGCAGGACCGAATCTCCGAATCCCGTGGTCCGTTTTAAAGACCTGCTGCTCAACGATCACATGTGCTACCAGATATTTGGCGTGATGCGCCTGAGCGCGCTGCAGACGCTTCCTCCCCAGGGCAGCTACGTCAACAGCGACGGAGTTCTGCTGGCGCAGATGGGCTTGATCGGGCGCTTCCACGAGATTCCGGAGTTCCTGTTCATCAGCACCCGCCACAGCAAGCAGTCTTCACAGGTGAAGCCGGTTCGTCTCAAAGCTCCGCGCTTCCGTCTGACCAACCGTCACGGCACATTGCCCAGCCCGGAATGGTGGGACCCGAACAAGACCACCAGCATCACCTTCCCGGAGTGGCGCATGTTCCGCGAATACTTCTTGAGCATCTCCGGGCCCGCGCTGACTCCCTGGCAGCGCCTGCGCTGCTATCTGCTGCTGCTGCCCTGGCTGGTAAAGCATGTCCGGCGCATGGGCAAAGACTTGTTGATCGCGGCCGATCAGGTTCTCTTTCAGGCTGCAGATGCCGCGCGCGAAAGCGACCATGGAGAGCGCAACATCGATTGATGCTGCTTCGTAATCGAAATAATTCCCCCAATCCGACAAATCCACGGAGGTGAATCTTAATGAAAGTTGCAATTCTCGCAGGGGGGCTGGGCTCGCGTCTCGCCGAAGAGACGGAACTCAAGCCCAAACCGATGGTGGAGATTGGCGGCAAGCCAATTCTCTGGCACATCATGATGCACTACGCCCATTACGGCTTCGATGAATTCGCCATCGCGCTGGGCTACAAGGGCGAAGTCATCAAGAAGTACATGCTCGACTACTGTTCCCTGAACCGGGATCTGAGCGTCTCGCTCAAGACCGGCAAAGTCAAGATGAACGGTGGAGTGGTTCCCGACTGGACCGTCGACCTGGTCGATACCGGCATGAAGACCCAGACCGGCGGCCGCATCAAGCGGCTGGCGCCTTACCTGGGCAACGAAACCTTCATGCTCACCTGGGGCGACGGAGTGTCCGACATCAATCTGCACGATCTGCTCGCGTTTCATCGCTCCCACGGCAAGCTGGCCACGCTGACGGCGGTCCGGCCGACGGCGCGCTTCGGCCACCTCGAAATGGATGGCAATCAGATCACCGAGTTTTCTGAGAAGCCGCAGACCAAGGAAGGCTGGATCAACGGCGCGTTCTTCGTGCTCGAGCCGGAGATCTTCGACTTTATCGACGGCGACGACACCCACTTCGAGAAGGAGCCGCTGGAGCGGCTGGCCGGCGAAGGGCAACTGATGGCGTATCGACACACCGGCTTCTGGCAGTGCATGGATACTATTCGCGAGAAGAAGATCCTGGAGACTTACTGGGAAAGCGGCAACGCACCATGGAAAACTTGGGAGGAAACGAATGCGAGTATTAGTAACGGGTCACGCGGGGTATATCGGAACGGTATTAGTGCCGATGCTGTTGCAGGCAGGGCATGAAGTAGTTGGGCTCGACACCGATCTTTTCGAGCGCAGCACCTTCAGCGATGGGATCGCAGAGATCCCCGAGATCCGCAAGGACGTTCGCGATGTAACCCTGTCCGATGTCGAGGGCTTCGAAGCCATTCTGCATCTTGCCGGGCTTTCCAACGATCCCCTGGGCGACCTGAATCCAGGTCTGACCTTCGAGATCAACCACCAGGCATCGGTCAAGCTGGCCAAGTTGGCCAAGCAGGCCGGGGTGCAGCGATTTATTTTCTCCTCTTCCTGCAGCAACTACGGCGCCGGCGGCGACGACCTGCTGACGAGCACTCGGCCTTCAATCCCGTCACTCCCTACGGCACCTCCAAGGTCAGGGTGGAGCAGGACGTTGCCAAGCTGGCGGATAACCACTTCAGTCCCACGTTTCTGCGCAATGCCACGGCTTTCGGAGTTTCGCCCCGGTTGCGTTTCGACCTGGTGCTGAACAACCTGGTGGCCTGGGCTTACGCCACCGGCCGGGTCTACATCAAGAGCGATGGCACTCCCTGGCGACCGATCGTGCACATCGCCGACATCTCGCGCGCGTTCATCGCCGCGATGCATGCGCCGATCGACCTGGTCCACAACGAGGCGTTCAACGTCGGACGCAACGAGGACAACTACCGCATTTACGAGCTGGCCGACATCGTCAAAGAGACGGTGCCGAACACGGTCATCGAGTACGCCGCGGACGCCGGACCGGACAAGCGCTGCTATCGCGTGGATTGCAGCAAGATCCGCAAGGTGCTGCCCGAGTTCCAACCTGTCTGGGATGCACGCAAGGGCGCGGTGGAACTGCACGAAACCTACAAAAAGATCGGTCTCGTTCTGGAAGACTTCGAGGGACCGCGCTTCAAGCGAATCGCCCATATTCGGAAGCTGATCGAGGACGGCGTTCTCGACTCTTCTCTGCGTTGGACCAACCAGGAAGCGACCGCCCCCGTTGTCGCAGGAGCCGCTACGGTATGACCGAATCCACCTTTCATTGCCGCGCATGTGACTCTGCGGAGTGCATTCCGATTCTTTCCTTCGGAACCACTCCGCTCGCCGATGCTTTGCTCTCAGCCGATCAGCTGGGGTCGCCGGAAGTCACGGCGCCCCTCGACCTGGTCTTCTGCCCCGAGTGCTCGCTGGTGCAGATAACCGAAACCGTTCCGCCGGAAATTCTCTTTTGCCGCAATTATCCTTACTTTTCTTCTGTGTCGAAGAGCCTGCTGGAGCATTTCGCCAGGAGCGCTGAAGCGATCATCCATGCCCGGGGCCTTAATTCCAAGAGCCTGGTGATCGAAGCTGCGTCCAACGACGGTTACATGTTGCGCAACTTCGTGAACCACGGAGTCCCGGTTCTCGGCATCGATCCTGCCGAAGAGCAGGTGCGCACCGCCAACGAGCGCGGCGTCAACAGCATCAACACCTTCTTTACCGAGGAACTGGCGGAAAAGCTGAGCGCCGAGGGCAAAAAGGCCGATGTGTTCCTGGCGAACAATGTGCTCGCCCACGTGGCCGATCTGAAAGGCTTTGTCGATGGCATCGCTGCCTTGCTGAAGCCCACCGGCGTCGCGGTGATCGAGGCGCCTTACCTCGTCGACCTGATCCAGAAGTGCGAGTTCGACACCATCTATCACCAGCATCTTTGCTATTTCTCGGTGACGGCGCTGGCGCGGCTCTTCCGCGATCATGGCCTTTACCTGAACGATGTGGAGCGCACCAAAATCCACGGCGGATCTCTGCGGCTGTTTGTCGAGCCGGTAGAAACTCCGACCGCGCGCCTGAAGGCTCTTCTGGCCGATGAGCAGAATGCGGGCGTCTCCAGCATCGAGTATTATCGGGGCTTTGCGGACCGGGTGCATGCGGTGCGCGACGATCTGACCACGCTGTTGAAGGATTTGAAGGGTAAAGGCAAGACGATCGCCGGCTATGCCGCCGCGGCCAAGGCCACCACGCTGCTCGCCTTCTGCAACATCGACCGGGAGCTGCTCGACTACGTCGTCGATCTGAATGAATTCAAGCAGGGCCGCTTCATGCCCGGCAATCATCTGCCGATTCTTTCTCCCCAGAAGTTGCTGGATGCCCGTCCGGATTATGTTCTCTTGCTGGCGTGGAATTTTGCCGGTGAAATCATGGAGCAACAACACGTCTATAAGGCTGGCGGCGGAAAATTCATTATTCCTATTCCGACGCCTGCGGTGGTCTAAAAAGGAGATCGATCAATGCACAGATCTATGTAGATTCCAGGTTCGATGACGAAAAGCGCCGCGAGCATCTGTATGACGGCCAACTCTTTGTCTATTCGCCGCGGCCCAGCTCGCTGGCCTTTACCAATTTCGCCGCGGAAATGATCAAGAGATGCTTTTGGCAAAGACGATCCGACCACGGCGCAGTACGACATGCCGGTGGAAGAGTTCGTCCGGATCTTCGCGCCCCTCAAGCCGGCCTTCATTCATCACCCCGAGTCGAAGCGGCTGATCCAGGCGATGCTGAAAGACTTCGGCTGCGACATGGAAACCACTTATCTCGATGTGCCGCGCCTGCGTGCCGTCACCTCGGACGCCTATCTGACTTCCGGCGTGGGATATGCCCACCATCTCCACCGCGATACCTGGTACTCGGCGCCGATGTGCCAGCTGAACTGGTGGCTGCCCATCTTCGAGATGTCTTCGGAGAGCTCAATGGCCTTTCATCCGCGATATTGGAACGAGGCGGTCAAGAACGGCTCCAGCAAGTTCAACTACTACGCATGGAACAGCACCGGCCGCGCGGATGCAGCCAAGCACATCAAGTCCGATACCCGGGAACAGCCAAAGCCCGAACAGCCGATGGAACTGGATCCCCAGGTTCGGGTGATCTCTGAGCCCGGGGGCGCGTTGGTCTTTTCCGCGGCCAACATGCACTCGACTGTGCCCAACACCTCGGGCAGAACCCGCTTCAGCATCGACTTCCGTACCGTCAGCCTGATCGATGTGAAGGCTAAGAACGGCGCTCCCAATCTCGATTCACATCCGATAGGGACCTCGTTGCGCGACTTCATGAAGGGAACCGATCTGAGCCCCATGCCGGAGGAGATTGCCGCGGCCTATGACAGCCCTGACGCAGCCGACGGCGTCAAGGTGTATCGTCCTGAGGCAGTCGCCGCCAGGTAGTCCGTTTCTTCCACCGATGTCCGGGCATCCCACTCTCCGCGTCTTTCGCGAAGGGTGGGATCCATGTAAAACAATCGTAAAAGGCCCCAGAGCCTAGCGAAACCCTTGCTTGCACCATTGCACGAGAGACTGTGCCGCTGCCTGCAATCGTCGTCCACCATAACCATGCCTGCTGACCCCACCCACGCAATGGAGCGAGGGCGTCGGAATGTGCCTTCTAGAGCAGTTTCGCAATTACTGTGCTCTGTTAAAGATAGCGAGGAGTGGTTTTCCTTGAGAGAAAACCACGAAAAGGCCTGTCGCTCCCCGATTTCCTGCGGCGCAGCACTGGCCGAGAACAATTATGTGCGACTTTCTTCACGGAAAGTCGCATGTAGTTCTGCGGTTCCACCAAGCTCTACAGGAAATCCGGGTTCGGTCTACACCAATTGCGAAACTGCTCTACCAAATTCTTCTACACGGGGATCAAGAAATGCCTGAGATCAAGACCTGCCCAAACTGCCTCAAGGGAGACATGAGTGTTTTCTACGAGGTTCCGCGGGTGCCGGTGCACAGTGTGCTGCAGATGCCGACCCGCGAGGTCGCGGTGAACTTTCCCAAGGGTGACATTGCTCTGGGTCGCTGCTCCTATTGCGGCTTTATGGCCAATACCGTCTTCGATCCGACCGTGCACAACTACTCCGCAGACTATGAGGAGACGCAGGGCTTTTCCGGGACCTTTCAGGCCTTCCATCGCCGCTTGGCCTCCGAATTGATCGATAAATACGATCTGCACGGCAAGAAGGTGATTGAGATTGGCTGCGGCAAGGGGGAGTTCCTCTCGATGGTATGCGAGATGGGCAACAACAGCGGCGTGGGTTTCGACCCCGCATTCGTCAGTGCGCGGAATCCCTCCGCCGGCGACGCCAAGGTTGAATTCGTGGCCGACTTTTACGGGGAAAAGTATGCCCACGTACAAGGCGACTTCGTGTGCTGCAAAATGACCCTGGAGCATATACCCGACACCGCCAATTTCGTGCGCACGGTGCGTCGCTCGGTGGGTGACCGCTACGACACCGTGGTGTTCTTCCAGGTGCCGGACATGAATCGCGTGCTGCGCGATCTCGCTTTCTGGGATATTTACTACGAACACTGCTCGTACTTCAACGCAGATTCGCTCTCCCTGTTATTCCGCGAATCAGGATTCGATGTGCTCGATGTCTGGACCGACTACGACGGTCAGTATCTGATGATTTCGACCAAGCCGTCGCGCACACCTGCGTCTTCGGTCGAGAAGCCAGACCCCACCCAGCTCGAACAAGGATATCCAATTCTTCACCCAGCACCAGAAGGCCAGAATGGCCTCATGGAAGAGCAAGCTGGAACAAACAAAGAACAGCGGTAAGCGGGCTGTGATTTGGGGCTCAGGATCGAAGGGCGTGGCGTTTTTGACTGCGCTCAACCTGCACACACCGGATTGCGAGATCGAGTACGTAGTCGACATCAATCCCTTTCGCGAAGGCAAATACATGGCCGGCACCGGGCAGGAGATCGTCTCGCCGGCCTTTCTCAAGCGGTACAAACCAGACCTCGCCATTGCCATGAACCCGATCTACCAGCCCGAGATCAAGGCCGATCTCGAGAAAATGGGCCTGTCTACAGAGGTTGTTGCCGTTTGATGTCAATCCGGCCCTGCCCCAGGCAGAGGCTTCTTAAAGGCAATCCAAATGTATGATTTCGCGATAATCGGTGGAGGTATCGTTGGTCTCGCGACCGGCGCCGCTCTTGGCCGCCGCTATCCTTTTGCCCGAATTCTCTTGGTGGAAAAAGAAGTTGGTTTTGCCCAGCACCAGACCGGCCGCAACAGCGGTGTCATCCATTCGGGCATTTATTACAAACCCGGCAGCCTGAAGGCGGAGTTGGCCCAGGCAGGGAACCAATCCCTGCGCGCCTTTTGCTATGAATATGGTGTACCCTTCGACATTTGCGGCAAGCTCATTGTCGCTACCAGGCCGGAGGAGATTCCCCAGCTCGATAACATCTTCGATCGTGCTCTACAGAACGGCGTACCGGCGATGCGGCTGTCCCCGGAAGAAGTAAAAGAAGTGGAACCGCATGTTTCCTGCATCGCTGCCATCCGCGTGCCCACTACAGGCATTGTCGATTATCGCCAGGTCTGCCACGCGCTGGTGCATGAGATACAGCAGCAGGGAGGAGAGCTCAAGGTTGGCACCGAGGTTCTTAACGTTGTGCCCACCCCTCTGGGTCACCTGCTTGAGACCTCATGGGGTTCGCTTGAAACCCGCTTTCTGATCAACTGCGCCGGTCTGCACAGCGATCGTGTGGCGAAGCTGGGCGGCATGGAACCTAAGGCCATCATCGTCCCCTTCCGCGGGGAGTATTTCGAGCTAAAGCCGGAGCGCCGCCACTTGGTGCGTCATCTCATTTACCCGGTGCCGAATCCGGCGTTTCCTTTCCTCGGTGTGCACTTCACACGCATGATGGACGGAAGCATTCACGCCGGCCCCAACGCCGTGCTGAGTATGAAGCGCGAGGGGTATCGCAAGTCGGACTTCAGTTGGCGCGATCTCTCTGAAGTCTTGTTGTTTCCCGGTTTCTGGAAGCTCTCCTCGAAGTATTATCGCGAAGGCGCTCAGGAGATGTACCGCTCTATGAGCAAAGCAGCATTTACCCGTGCCCTGCAGCGGCTGGTGCCTGAGATTCAAGCCGATGACCTGATCCCGAGCAAGAGTGGCGTGCGTGCACAGGCGCTCCTTCGCGATGGAAGCCTGGTCGACGACTTCCTCCTGCTGGAAGGCAAAAATTCCCTCCATGTCTGCAACGCACCTTCCCCCGCAGCCACAGCATCGCTCGAGATCGCCAAGAAGATCGTCAGCAAGGTGCCCCGCCCGGGCCGCCTTTCGCTGGTCAAGATGGCTTAGAAGCATTTTCATTTCTACTCTGCACAGTCAAGCGCCGCGAAGTGCGGCTTTTCTTGAGGAAAAGCCACGTCGGGAGTGGTTGCTCTGTATACACCAGAAGTGAAAATGCTTAGAGCGATCCGCGACTTATCCTCAAAAACTCCTCCCTGCCAACGGATAGGGGTGGCCCATATCTCCCTTTTTGGGGAGATGTGGGATTCCTGCTGCTCTAAATCCGCCAGCCTAGTCTCCAAATCGGCATATAAAGTAAAGATCGCTTATTCCCAAATCTCGCAAAAATCGCGAGCTACCCCGAATTTCCTGCACGCGACACTGGACATGACTGCGTGTGCGCCTTTCTTTTAAGGAAAGGCGCATGAAGTGCGCGGAACCCAGTAAGCTTCACAGGAAATCGGGGCTATGGGGCACCCTTGTCCGGTGACAGGTGCAAAGTCTCCAATGAGGTCTGTTTGCTTGCGCATCGCCATCTTCGACTACAAAATAACCCGCAACAATCCAATCGGGAGCTGTCATCAGGCGATGCTTCGCGCGCTTGCGGCGGAGCATGAGTTTACCGTCTTCGCTGTTGAGTTCGAGAATCCCTGTCCCGAAAAGATACAGTTTGTGCGCGTACCTTCGCCTATGCGCCCCCTGGCCCTGCTCTTTGTCGTCTATCACTTCATGGCGCCGCTCTGTTATCTGCGCTACCGGCTCCGCGGCGGGGCAAAGTTCGATCTGATTCAGGCGCTCGAGAGCAATCTGGCTTTCGGCGACATCCTTTACTCGCACTTTTGCCATGGCATGTATCTCAAGCAACATTGGAAGAAGTCCGGCGCCAGGGGCCTGCGAGGTTGGTTCCGCTGGCTCGATCATCAGCTCCACGCCTGGATGGAAAGTTTTACCTATCCTCGAGCGAAACAGGTCGTGGTTCCATCGCGAGGCCTGGCCAGGGAGCTCAAAGCGGAATTCCCCTATATCGAAAACAAGCTGACTGTATTGCCGAATCCCATCAGCCAGGAGCGGTTACAAATGCCGGCCGGCTTTGATCGCCAGGCATTTCGTCACAGCCTGGGTATCGATGACCAGGATCTGGTGGGTTTGTTTGTGGCGCTGGGACAGTTTGAGCGCAAGGGATTGCCCCTGCTGCTGCAAGCGCTGGGCACGCCGGGCATGGAGCGGTTCAAGCTGATCGTCGTGGGTGGTCAACCCGATCTGATCGCGCGCTATAGCGAGGAGGCCGCAAAGCATCAGCTCAGTAACCGGGTGAAATTTGTCGGCATGCAGGGGGACGTTCGTCCTTACCTATGGAGCTCTGACGTCTTCGTCTTTCCGTCGCTATATGAGACGTTTTCCCTGGTCACCTACGAGGCCGCGGCCGCCGGTCTTCCCATTGTGGTCTCTCAGCTCTATGGGGTGGAAGATTTGCTGGTGGATGGTGACAATGGCTTTCTGATTGAAACCAGTGTAGCGGGGGTTAGACAGGGGTTAGAGCGCTTTCTGGGCCTGGGCGGACCCGCACGCTATGCCATGGGCCAACGAGCCCGGCAGGCGGCCTCCGCGTGTTCTGAGGAGCACTTCGTGGACGCATGGCGAGCCTTTTATCTCAACCTGACCCCTAAGAGGAATTGAGGGCACTTGACTAATCTGAGAGGATGTCCGAGGGTACTCACGGCATGGCAGTTGACTCAGCAGCGATCAAGCTCGTTCCCATCGCACTGAAGAGTCTTGCCCAGAAACCCTCTGTCTCCGTGCTGATCACCTGCTTCAACTATGGCGGTTACGTTGGCCAGGCCATCGACAGCGCGCTTGAGCAAACCTATCCGCCGGCGGAAATCATCGTCAGCGACGATGCCTCTCAGGATAACTCCTGCGATGTGGTTGAATCCTACATCAGACGCGGCCTGGGTATACGGCTGCTGCGCAATCCTCATGGCGGCATGGCGGCAAACCTCAACGCCGCCTATCGCAACTGTTCCGGCGACGTAATTTGCCTGCTCGATGCGGATGATACCTTCCTGCCGGGAAAAATCGAAGCGGTTTTGAATGCTTTTCATGCTAATCCGCAGGCCGGCTTTGCGATTCATCGCGCCAGCCTGGTGGACAATCAGAAGCGGGCACGCGGCGTTTATCCTTTACTGAGCGCCCTCCCGTCGGGCGACTGCGCGCAGATCACCTACGACAATTCGGGAATATTGATGGGCCTGCCGCCCACTACCAATCTCGCGCTCCGCCGTGAAGTAGCTGATCGCATCTTCCCCATACCCGTGGAATATACCGGTTACGCCGAGCAGATGATTCACCGCCTGGCTCCGCTGATGACCGGACTGTGCGCCGTGGATGAACCACTCGCCCGCTGGCGATTGCACGGTGCGAATGACCAGAACTCCACCCGAATCACCCCGCGCCGCCTGGAGCGGGAGCTCAAAATCATGGACAGTCTCTGGCTGGAACAGAAACATTACCTCGAGGGCGTGGATTCGGCGCTGGCCCAATCCTTTCCCCCCATCGGTCGGAATACGCTTTATCTGAAGATGAACTATATCCGGCATCGACTGAACAACGATCCAGCGACGCGCCAGGCATACAGCGATCTATGCCGCTACGGGCTGCGGGCGAATTCCAAGGTGGACCAGTTCTGGAGATATTCCAACCGCCTTCCCCGTCCGCTGTTCCAGAGGGCGGTCGATCTGCTTCTGACCCAGAGCATATGGAAGCAGATGGTCACCCGCGCCATACGAGGCAAGCAAAACGTTTGAGATGAAGATTCTCTCTGTGCACAATTCGTATCAGAAGCCCGGGGGCGAGGACCAGGTCTTTGCCCAGGAGGCCGATCTGCTGCGTTCGCATGGCCACCAGGTGCTTCTTTACCAGGTCAGCAACGATCAGATCCGGGGCCAGAACCCGCTGGTCGTTCTTGGCAAAACGATCTGGAACCAGCAAGTACACCGCGAGCTTGGCGCCTTGATGCACCGGGAAAAGCCGGACATCGTTCACGTCCATAATACGTTCGCAGTCATCTCCCCTGCCGTTTACTATGCTGCTCATGAGCAGGGAATTCCGGTCGTGCAAACCCTGCACAATTACCGCCTGCTTTGTCCCGCGGCCACCCTTTTCCGCGACGGACATGTATGTGAAGACTGTCTGGGCAAGCAGGTCCCCTGGCCGGGAGTCGTGCATGGCTGCTATCGCGACACCAGGTTGGCTACGGCTGCCGGAGTCGCTATGCTGGCCGCCCACAACTATAAGCAGACCTGGAGTAAAGCAGTCTCTGCTTATATCGCTCTCACCGATTTCGCGCGCAGCAAATTTATCCAGGGGGGCTTACCAGCTGAGAAAATCCTGGTCAAGCCTAACTACCTCCAAACCGATCCGGGGCGAGGTGGGGGCAGGGGAAACTATGCCCTTTTTGTGGGACGATTAGCGCCGGAGAAGGGTATCGGCACGCTGTTGGAAGCATGGCGGCAAATTGGAAATGAACTCCCTCTGCAGATTGCGGGCGATGGTCCGCTGGCTTCAGAAGTGGAAAAGGCCAGTCGCGAAATGGAAAGTGTGACCTGGTTAAAGTGGTTGCCGCGAGGGAAAATCCTGCAAAGGATGAAGGCTGCGTCGGTGCTTATCGTGCCGTCGACATGGTATGAAGGCTTCCCCATGATCATCGCCGAAGCCTTCGCTGCGGGTCTGCCTGTCATTGCAAGCAACCTGGGAAGTTTGGCGTCCATTGTCGACCATCACCGTACCGGCTTGCACTTTGAGGCCGGCCGGCCGACGGGCCTGGTGGAAGCGGTGCGATGGTGGGTTGCGCACCCTGCTGACACAGCCTCGATGCGAGCCCAGGCCCGGCTGGAATATGAGACCAAATATACTGCGGCAGAAAACTACGAGCAGTTGATGAACATCTATGGGTTGGTGCTCAACCGGACCGTTGACAAAGAACTTGTCGTCGCTGCCGTAGCGAAATAACACAATCCAGATGGGTCTGATTGAATTCACCTGCGCGGTGCTGCTTATGTCGGCTCTCGCCGGGCTGCTCGGGGCACTCACCGGCCTGGGCGGCGGCGTGGTCATCGTGCCGGTCCTCGTCCTGCTCTTTCATATCGACCTTCGCTACGCCATTGGTGCTTCGCTCATTTCTGTCATCGCCACTTCTTCCGGCGCCGCTGTCTCCTACGTTCGCGAAGGTTTCTCCAATGTGCGGATCGGCATGTTTCTCGAAGTCGCAACCACCGTAGGCGCCCTGGTGGGTGCCTACCTCACCACGCGCATTTCAACCCCTGCCATCGGCATCATTTTTGGCGTCACACTGATTTACTCCGCCTGGGGTTCGTTCCGCTCCAAACAGGACGAGCGGCATCCAACGCAAAATGCGCTGGCCGAGAAATTGAGGTTGAGTGGAGACTACCCGACAGAGAACGGCCGCCAGACCTACGTCGCGCAGAATGTTCCGGCTGGCTTTGGCATCATGTTTGTCGCGGGAATTCTGTCCGGCCTTCTCGGGATCGGTTCCGGGGCAGTGAAGGTCCTGGCCATGGATCACGCGATGAAGCTTCCATTCAAGGTGTCCACCACCACCAGCAATTTCATGATCGGGGTAACGGCTGCGGCCAGTGCGGGCGTCTACCTGGGACGCGGCTATGTCGCGCCCGGGTTAGCGGCGCCGGTCATGCTGGGAGTGTTGGCAGGCTCGCTGGTGGGGGCGCGCATGCTGGTCAAGATCCGTGTACCTATCCTCAGGCTAGTCTTCGCCGTGGTCATCGTCGCGCTGGGCTTGGAAATGATCTACAGCGGAGCTACAGGAAGGTTGTGATCCGATGGCATCGGAAGCCGATCTGAAAATGGAGATCTCCATCAGCCGGATGCTGCGCGCGGGAGTTAGCCTGGCTGCCTTCGTGGTGTTGGTTGGCGGCATTCTGTATCTGTTGCGGGCGCATGGAGTAGAGCCGGATTATCGCCATTTTCACGGCCTTCGCAGCCCCGCCGACCGGATCTCGCCGGTCCTCGACGGCGTTCGCCACTTGGAAAGTCGCAGTATCATCCAATTGGGCATTCTGTTCCTGATCGCGACCCCGATTCTGCGAGTCGCTTTCTGCCTCTTTAGCTTTGCGGCCCAAAAGGACAAGATCTACATGGTGGTCAGCGGCATCGTTCTCACCGTATTGCTCTACAGCTTCTTCCGCCCCTGACCTGTAACCAAAACACCCTCTATGTCGGCGCTGTGAGAGCGCGACCCGCATGGCCAGGCTTTTGACATGTAGTCCATGGGTAAAACTTCCGGAAAAGTCCCCAGGCAGTATGCCCGACTCCTGAATGATCGGGTTTTGGGTGGGCGCAAACCCAATCAGGCAACGTGCGTCAGCGGTTCCGTACTCCAGGCGAAGAGGACGAACAATCGGCTACCATGTACACGTAGATGTTTATCTGCTTATGCGCGGAGAAAGTCAGATGGAAGAGGAAGCTGTTCGCTGGAATATCAAGGTATCCAAAGAAACTGACCTCGCACTCCGCACCTACCTTGGTTCACAAGGGATGAAAAAGGGGGACCTCTCGAAATTCATCGAAGAGGCCGTTCGCTGGCGAGTCTTTCATCGTACGGTGCAGGGCCTCAAGGAACAGAATGCCGATACCGACCCAGGCGAACTGCAAGGCCTGATTGACGATGCCGTGCGTGAGGTGCGGGCGGAACGGCGTGGCAAAAGAAACTCGAAATAGCTGAATGCGCGTCGTTCTCGATACCAACATCCTGATCTCCGCACTCCTGGTCCAGACCGGCCATTCCGCCGCGATCTACCTTGTCTGGCAGGAGGGATACTACACGCTGATGGTCTGCGCCGAACAGCTTGACGAACTCCGCGCAACGCTCCATAAGCCGGCCATTGCCGTCCGCATAAAGCCCCATAAGGCTGGGCGCCTGGTCAATCAGCTAAAGCACCTCGCTGAGACCGTGGACGCACTGCCGCGCGTCCGACGCTCTCCCGATTCAACCGATGATTATCTCCTTGCCTTGGCTGAAGCTGGTGCGGCCGATTATCTGGTGACCGGTGACAAGAGCGGCCTGCTGACGCTCGTCCGTCATAAAGCCACCAGGATCCTATCCGCGAGCGACTTCGCCGCGTTGTTGTCGGCTCTTCGATGAGAGGCCCGTTAGAGCAGTTTCGCAATTGGCGTAGACCGAAGCCACAGGCCTTGTCGTGGTTTTCTCCCAAGGAAAACCACACCTCGCGATCTTTTTCAGTCCACCGTAATTGCGAAACTGCTCTAGTACCAAGAAAGATACTGTATGACCCAGGGTTCAGCACTGTGAGAGCGCGACCCGCATAGCCAGGCTCTTCACATTGAGCCCATGGGTATAGGTTCTCACCATGGTCCGGCGTACCAGGGGCAAGCGCATCGCTTTAAATCCGCGGGCAGGATTGGCATAGAAAGCCGCCGCCGCCCGCGAAGAAAAGCGCAGCGTCTGGCGATAGCCGGCGAGGCAGCGGGCAAAGGCCTCCGCGACAGGGCTGTCGCATCGCGCCGCGGTGAGAATCGCACTCGCTGCCGCCTGTCCGCTGAGCAGCGCGCCATAGATTCCTTCGCCCGTCAGGGGATCGGCGAACCCACCGGCGTCTCCCACCAGCAAAACACGATCGCGCAACTCCGGCCGAACAAACTCGGCTTCACAGTCGGCTGCTCCGATTCCCAGATATTGCCCGGTAACATGGTCCAGCATATCTGAGCCTACCCTCTGCTTTACGTAGCTCAGCAGCCCACTCCGCGTCAGGCCGGCGGCAGACGATTGGGAGTACACCCCTACATTGAGATGGTCTCCCTTGGGAAAGATCCATGCGTATCCGTTAGGCACGGAGGCAAAATCAAAGGTAAGATCGGCGCCCCCCTTCGGCGCCGCAGTTTGTACCTCCAGCGCAAAGCCCTGGGAAAACCAGGAACCCTCCGCGCACAGGCGCCGTACCTGGCCGCTGGCTCCATCGGCGCCGACCAGAAAGCGGGCTCGATAGGTCTCGCCAGTGGTAAGCAAATGCACGGTGCTGGCGGAGGGAACAATCTGGCGCAGGGCGGAGATTCTCTTGAAGCAGGCGCCGGCGGCAATTGTCTTGTCCAGACAGTACTGGTCGAGCTCGGCCCGCACCGTCATCACGCAAATGGGTTCGCGGCTCTTCAGGGAAGTGCACAGGCTTCCACTCTCTAACCGGACCCTGCGAACAACTTCCCTCACCACCGGGTCAATGGAATACCTGAGCGCCTTGACGGCCTTGATGGTCAGCCCGCCGGCACACGCCTTAGGCCGCGGGAAGTAACTCTTGTCGACCAGGAGTACCGATTGACCCGCCTGGGCAAGATCATAAGCGGCCGCGCACCCCGCCGGCCCCGCTCCCACCACAATCGCGTCCCAGAGCTGACCGCCGGCATCCATGCTCAGGTAGGAGGTCACGTAGGATTCGTCAGCCACTCATCCGAGTGCTTTTCCAGGGCAATGCGCACCAGTTGGCTGCGCGTGCGTACCCCTGTCTTCTCGAAAAGCTGCTGCAGCACAGCCTTGACGGAGCTCTCGGAGATGGCCAGCCGGGCGCCGATTTCCTTGTTGGTCAGCCCTTCGAACACTCCCTTGAGCACCGCCTGCTCGCGCTGGGTCAGGCCTTGCGTCCGGCGCGGCGTGGCGGCATTCCCCGTGGCCGCGGCGATAATGGAACGGGTCACTGCGGGGTCCAGCCAGACCTCTCCGGCAACCACCTTCCTGATGGCATCGACCAGCCGGGCGGGGGGACTGTGCTTCAGAAAAACTCCGGACGAACCGTTCTCCAGGGCGCGCAGCATCACCGCATCACTCATCCCGGCAGTCACCATCAAAACCCGGCCGGCGAAACCGGCGCTTCGCGCCCGATCGAGAAACAGCGTGCCCTGCTCATGGCCAAGATCGTAATCCAGCAGAACCACGTCGATTTCCTGGAGCCGCGGCACCGCCAGCGCCTCGCTCGCCGAAGCGCAGGTGCCCACGATCTGAAAGTCAGGCTCGGTCTGTAGAAGCCGGCTGAGGCTCTCGCGGAACAGGCTGTGGTCGTCGATCAGCAATATCCGAATGTTGCTGTTCATAGTCATCATTCTTGCTCTCTCGCGCAGCGGATGACAACTCCACCACGAAAGTCGAGCCCCCGGTCTCCGGTTCGTAGTGCAAGTCGCCCTTAAAACTGCGCATGAAAGCGCGCGACAAGGTAAAGGCCGAGCCCCGTCGAGTGGGCATCCTGCTGGAAGGGGTGGAAGAGCCGGTCCGGGTGAGCAACGCCACCCCCAGTATCACGAAAGCGAATCGCGACCCCCGATCCCTCAGACCGGGCGCTCACGGTCAGTTCCCTCCGCTCCTGGTCCTCCATAGCGCGCTCGCTATTCTTGGTCAGGTTAAGGAAAACTTGCATCAGGCTCTGGCGGTCGGCCCATACCGGAGGCAGATCGTCCGCTATTTCCCATCGGCTGGTGATACCGCCATCGCGCAGGGAAGACTCGATAACGATACGCAGCTCGTCGAGCAGGGGTTGAACCTCCACCCCGGCCGCGTGGCTCGCGGTTTGCCGCAGGTCCATTGCGGCAATGCGCTCGAGCGCCAAAACCAGCGTACCCAAGGCCTCAAAGTCTTTGTTTTCTGCTAGTTTTCCGCTCCGGGACAAACTTTCATGGACCAGCGCGATGGCCCCGCACACATTGCGGACTTCATGGGAAACGGCGGCCATCATGATGCGCGAACTGGCCAGCATCTGGTGAAAGCTTGATTCCTCATGCGTCCTCAGGTCTTCCGACGTATCCAGGACCATGGCGGCCAGCCTTGGGCCGGCGCTGGTTACGTAGGTGGAGAACCAGACATCGGCCTGGAAGACTTCGCCGTCCGCTTTGCGTCCGCGACACTGCATCGCGGTGCGGAAGGCCTGGCGGTTCCTGTCCAAAGCGGGCACATTAATCAGCGACGGCAGGAAGGCGCGGATCGGCCTGCCCGGAAAGGTACCCGGTTCCAGCCCGAAAAGACGGTTCGCCGCATCGTTGGCCAGCAGCACACAACCATCTGAGCTGGTGGTAATGATGGCTGCGGGGCTGCTGTCCACCAGCACTTTCAGTTGCTCTTCCGCATCTCGCCGGGCCGTCATCTCAGTTTGGAGCTCCCGCATATGCCTGGCAGAGAGCCTCCGGCTGCGCGCCACCTCGTGCATGAAGAGTCCCATGCAAAAAAAAGCGGCAAAATAGAGAAGATCGCGCGGCAGGCCGGTATTGGGGCCCCAGGGAAACGCATCGAAAGCTTCTGCCAGCCAGGCACAGATGGCGGCCACTACGGCGATTTCCCCGCGGGTCAGGGAGGCGCCGGCCACCAGCATGGGGGCGAGATAAAGAAAGCCAAGCGGGATCTCGGCGGCGGTATTCGCGTCAAACAACGCAATTAGCCCGATCATCAACGCGGCGATCAGGTACGTCGTCCTGCGCGTCCCCCACACGAACATGGAAAAGATTTGCATTTCTGGGCTTTCCCGGGATGGTCTCGGTCCCGTCTGTATTCTACCGGCCCAGCGGGGGTTCGGGCTTTTCAGCTCGTAGAGCTGGGTCATGACTCTATTGAAAAACAAGGCGCAAGGCAAGTTACGCAAGCATCGATGAGACGGGGCAATCTATGTCGGTTACGATCCTCGGTTACGATCGGGGTGTAGCCTGATGTTGGTCGCTTATGAACTCCTCACGAAAGTTTTATGAGGGATTTGCAACAAAACAGGTAGTCTCTAGATCGAAAGATAGCTGGAACTGACCGATCGCGGCCGCCAGCCTCAAGTAACATCGAATCTGGCGGTTCCGAACGCCCGCCCAGCACGGAATTGGCCGGCAGGCGTTTCGGGCAGGTGCGCAATATCTGGCTTATTGCACACCCCAATATTCGCGACAGGATGGTTCTGACGATCAACGCGAGGCTTCGCTGAATGGGTGTGTGCCCCGATTCTGTCTCCGCTCCGTCCAATTGCTCTACAAAACATGCGAACTACTTAATCCTGTAGTCGAGATTCGCCCCGGGAAAGATTGGAAATCTGCATCGGGTCGTGAGGTCTATTTGTCGTGAGGTCTATTTGATGAAGCACACGGTGGTCATAACGGCGGTCCTCAGTCTGGGGATATTGGCCGGTTGCGGCGGCGAGAAGCATGATCAGGCAGCGCAGGCACCGCCCCCCGTGCAGGTGGAGAGCGAGGGTGGCGTCAGCCTCATCACCGTCGACCATCCAAACCGTTTTCCCGTCGTTGCGGCAACCAAATATCAGTCGACCTCTACGCTCAACGTCACCGGGACAGTCAATCCCGATATTTCCCGTGAGATTCCAGTCATTTCGATAGCCTCCGGGCGCGTGGTTGCGATTCATACCCAGATCGGTGCTTTCGTCCAGAAGGGCCAGTTGATCATGGAGGTGCAGAGCACCGACATATCGAACGCCTTCGATCAATACCTGAAGGCTGTCAACGACGAGAGATTGGCGCGGACCCAGGACGAACGAGCCAAGATCCTTTACGAAAAGGGAGCGATCGCCAAGAGTCAACTGGAGATCGCGGATGACGCTGAGCAGGACGCGAAGGCCGATCTGAGCGCAGCGGAACAGCAGTTGATCGTTCTTGGCGTGGACAAAGACCATCCCTCATTAACGGTCAAGGTTTATTCCCCGGCAACCGGTGTCGTCATCTCGCAAAATGTCACCAACGCCGCTGCAGCCGGCGTGACGTTCTCTGGATCGTCGACGGCGTTCACCATCGCCGATCTCTCTCACGTGTGGATCATCTGTGATGTTTATGAAAACGATCTGCCCATGGTCCACCTGGGCCAGACCGCCGATATTCGGCTGAACGCCTACCCGGATCGGCTGATCCAGGGCACCATCGGCGAGATCGACGCCGTTCTTGACCCTTCCATCCGCACCGCCAAAGTTCGCATTCAGGTCAACAATCCTGACCGCCTCATGCGCCTGGGAATGTTCGCCACGGCTACCTTCCACGGCCGCCGGCTCTAGGACTACGCGGCGGTGCCGGCCTCGGCCATCCTCCACCTGCACGACCGTGATTGGGTGTATGTGCCGGCCGGAGACGGAAAGTTCAAGCGAGTGGGCGTAGTCGGCGGCGACATGATCGGTGACGGAAGGCAAGAGGTTATATCCGGCCTCGCTGATGGTCAGCAGGTGGTGACCAATGCGCTTGAGCTGCAGAATTCGGCGGAGCAGTAATGATCCGGAATCTGGTTGATTTTGCGCTAAACAACAGATTCATGGTCCTGGCGGCGGCCATCCTGCTGTTTATCTGGGGCGCCATCTCGTTTCACAATCTGCCGGTCGAGGCTTATCCGGACGTAGCCAACAACTACGTCGAGGTGATCACGCAATGGCCTGGGCGTGCGGCCGAAGAGGTGGAGCAGCAGGTCACGATACCCATTGAAATCCAGATGGCCGGCATCCCACACATGCAGCATCTGCGTTCGTTTTCGCTGGCCGGTCTTTCCGGACGTCAAGATGATTTTTGACGACGATTCGGTCAATGACTGGAACCGGGAGAAGGTTCTGGAACGGCTTTCGCAGGTCACGCTGCCTGCGGGGCTGACGCCGCAGATGGGCACCGACTGGAGCCCGGTGGGGCAAATCTACTGGTACACGCTGCATAGCACCAATCCGGCGTACGACAACATGGAGCTGAAATCGATCGAGGATTGGACGATGGAGAAGCAATTCAAGTCCGTCCCTGGCGTGGTCGATGTCGCGATCTTTGGCGGCATGACTCGCGAGTACCAGGTGCGGGTCGACCCCAATAAGCTCATCGCCTATGGATTGAGCATCGGCCAGGTCGAACAACAGCTGGCCAACAACAACATCAACGCCGGCGGCAGCTTTATCGAGCAGGGGCAGCAGCAGGTGAACGTTCGCGAAGTGGGCCTCTATCGCAACGTCCACGATATTGAGGAGACCCTGCTCAAGACTTCCAACGGAACCGCCCTGCGGGTCAAGGATATTGCCACTGTTGTGCAGGGGCCGAAAATTCGCCTGGGCCAGATCGGCAAGGCCATTCATCGTGTGGATGGCAAAGTGATCGACGACGACGACGTGGTCGAGGGCATCGTACTGCTGCAGAAGGGGGACGACTCCGACTCGACCCTGGTCGGCATACACGCCAAGGTCAACGAACTCAATAATCAGATCCTGCCCGCGGGAGTTAAGGTCGTTCCTTTCCTTGACCGTAGCGACCTGTTGCATTACACCACCCACACGGTTCTGCATAACCTGACCGAAGGCATCATCCTGGTGGTGGTCATTCTCTTTCTCTTCCTGGGGAATGTTCGCGGCGCTCTCATCGTTTCGCTTACCATCCCGTTCGCGCTGCTGTTTGCTTCTATTTGCCTCGACCTGCGTCATATTCCCGCCAACCTGCTGTCGCTGGGCGCGCTGGATTTCGGCATGGTGGTGGACGGCACGGTGGTTATGGTGGAGAACATCGTCCGCCATCTTGGCCGCCGGCGCGCCGATAGCACCAGCCCCATGGAGCAGATTCGTGAGGCCGCTCACGAAGTGCAGCGCCCGGTCTTTTACGCCATCGGCATCATCATCACCGCCTATCTTCCCATCTTCACTTTGCAGGCGGTGGAGGGCCGGCTATTCAAACCCATGGCCTGGACGGTGGCGTTTGCCTTGCTCGGCGCCTTGATTTTTTCCATGGTGGTCGCGCCGGTGCTGTCCAGTTTCCTTTTCTGGAAAGGCGCACGCGAATGGCATAACCCGGTGATGGTCTGGATTACCGATCGCTACCGCCATTCCGCGACCTGGGCCATCGAACATCGTTATGTCACCGTGGGTGTCGCTGTGTGTGCGCTGCTGCTGGCAGGCTTTCTGGGCTTGAGCGGCGTGATTGGTTCCGAGTTCCTGCCCCACCTGGACGAAGGCGCCATCTGGGTGAGAGGTACGCTGGCGCCCAGCACGGGTCCTACCACGGGCGTGGCCACGATGAATAAGGCGCGTGTCATCCTCGCCGCATTTCCAGAAGTGACAGAGGTGGTCTCTCAAGTAGGGCGGCCCGACGACGGCACCGATACCACGGGCTTTTTCAACACCGAGTATTTTGTCGATTTACTTCCCAAGGAGAAATGGCGCCCCGCCTTCCACAAAAACAAGGACGAATTGATCGGCGCCATGGATCGCGAACTGGAGAAGATGCCGGGGGTGATATGGAACTTTTCTCAGCCCATCTCGGACAACGTGGAGGAGGCAGTCAGCGGCGTCAAGGGCGAGCTGGCGGTCAAGCTCTACGGCGATGATCTGAAGTTGTTGGAGACCAAAGCCGACCAGATTGTCGGCATCATGGGCGGTGTTCAGGGTGTCCAGGATCTCGGAGTTTTCCGGGTGATCGGCCAGCCCAACCTCAATTACATCGTCGACCGGCCGGCCGCGGCTCGCTTCGGCATCAATGTGGCCGATGTGCAGGATGCCATTCAGACCGCGGTGGGCGGCGGCGCTGTCAGCCAGGTATTGCAGGGGGAAGCGCGCTATGACCTGGTGGTCCGCTACCAGAAGCCATACCGCGATACGCGGGAAGCCATCGAAGACATTCGTCTGCTTTCGCCGTCGGGGGAGAGGGTCTCGCTCGCTCAGTTGACCCAGGTGAAGACGGAAGACGGCGCTGAGGAGATTTACCGCGAGCAGAACCAGCGCTACGTTGCCATCAAATACAGTGTTCGCGGTCGCGATCTGGGCAGCACCGTAGAAGAATCCATTGCCAAGGTCAACAAACAGGTCAAGCTTCCTCCCGGCTACCGCATCGATTGGGCGGGCGAATACCAGAGCCAGAAGCGAGCGAACAAGCGGCTGATGCTGGTGTTGCCGATCACCATCACCCTCATCTTCATCATTCTTTACACCATGTTCCGTTCCGGCAAATGGGCGTTGCTGATTATGTGCAACGTCATCATGGCGCCGGTGGGCGGATTGCTGGCACTGCTTGTTTACCCACACCAACTTCAGCGTTTCCTCCGGTGTCGGTTTCCTGGCCCTCTTCGGCGTCTCGGTGCAGACCGGGGTCATCATGCTGGAGTACATCAACCAGCTGCGGGTGCGCGGGCACTCGATTGAAGAGTCCGCGGTCGAAGGCGCGGTGCTGAGACTCCGTCCCATCATGATGACCATGCTGGTGGCCACGCTGGGGCTTTTGCCGGCGGCCACCTCCCACGGGATCGGTTCAGATTCGCAGCGCCCTTTGCCATCGTCATTGTGGGCGGCTTGATCGCCGCGCTGGTGATGAGCGTCTTTCTGCTGCCAACGTTGTACGTGTGGATCGCGGGCGAGCACGACGTGCTGCCCACGCCGGAAACGGAGTTTGAGAATTGAACTCCAGCACACGAGTCACGATACTCTGTTGCTCTGTCTGGCGTTGTCTGCCGCGCAGGCGGGCTATGCGCAGGCCTCGCCCGATCACCATGCAGCAGGCGGTGGAACAGGCGCTGGCGCACAATCCGGTCCTGCTGTCCGCGCAACAGAACCTGCTCTCCATGAAGGGGCAGGAGGTCGAGGCGGGGCTGCGCGCCAATCCGGACTTCGCTTTCACCGGAGCCGATATCACGCTTCCGGCCAATAATCCCGGGAATCCCTATTCCTACAGCGCTCAGGTTTCCCGCTTGTTCGAGCGCGGGCAGAAGCGGCGCTGGCGTCTGGATGCCGCTCGAGCGACGACGGCCCAGACCGAGGCGCAGTATCACGATCAGATCACGACAGACCACTTTGCAGGTCAGGCAAAACTTCACCAATCTGGTGCTGGCCAAAGCGACTCTTGAAACTGGCGCAGGACAATCTGAGCAGCTTCAGGCATGAGCTGCAGATCAACCATGATCGCTACGACGCCGGAGACATTGGGAAGCTCGATTACGAGCGCCTCGATCTGCAACTGGCGCAGTTCGAGTCGGATGAATCGAATGCGGAGAACAACCTGGTGCAGGCCAGTGACCAGCTGCAAACTCTGCTGGGCATAGGCCAGCCAAGCCGCAGCTTCGACATCTCCGGAGATCTTGTTCCGCCGCCGCTCTCGACCAGCCTGACGGATCTGGAACAGAAGGCACTGGCGGCAAGACCCGATTACCAGGCTGCCCAGGCAGCCGTGCGTGTGGCCGACGCGAACGTCAAACTGGCTTATGCCAACGGAACGACGGACCCCACACTGGAGGGGGAATACGATCGGAGTGGGTCTACAACTCGGCCGGCTTCAGCATCAACATTCCGCTGCGCATTTTCGATCGCAACCAGGGCAACAAAGACACTACGAAATATCTGGCGCAGGCCAGCCGATTCGGCCAGGTCGCGGCGCAGAATCAGGTCTATTCCGATGTGGACCAGGCCTGGATTCAATACACCACTTCCAAGGTGCTTTCCGACCGCTACAACGGCCACTATCTAGCCGAAGCGAAGGATGTCTTGTCGATTGCGCAATTTGCCTATGAACGTGGCGGCATAGCTCTGCTCGATTATCTGAGTGCTCTGCAGGATGACCGGACAACCAGCTTGAACGCGCTGAATTCCTATGCCCAGACCTGGATGGCGATCCACCAGTTGAGCTTTGCCAGCGCTACTGATGTTGTTCCGTAAAAAGAGATCCGGTGTTTTCCCTGCCTTTAGAGGCTGCTGAAAAAGTCCTGGAGGGGCGAGGCTCGTTCCCTCAGCGGCTAAAGCCGCACCGGTTTGCAATAGCTTACGTACGACCTAAAGGTCGTACCCTTCAAAAACGTTGGGTTTTTCTGCAGCCTGTTTAGCCACGCTCTTGGCTTCGAGTTCGGCCCACCGTGCGTACAGCTCATCGAGCGCGTTCTGCGCCTGCTCCATAGCCAGCAGGGCTTCTTGCAGCCGCACCGCGTCGGTGGCTACGTGCGGGGTCTTCGATCACTTCGCGTTCCCGGGCGACCAGCTCTTCCGCCGCGGTGACGCGATCTTCGATGTCGGCAAACTCGCGCGCTTCCAGGTAGGAGAGCTTCTTTCTTGCCGCTGGGGTTCGCTTCTCCTGCGGGGCAGTCGACTTGGCCTCCTGCTGGGGCTGACGCTGCCAGGCTTCCCATTGCGAGTAATCGGCGAAGCGCTCTGCATCGCCGCGTCCATCCAGTCCCAGCACGCTGGTGCAGACGCGGTCCAGCATGTAGCGGTCGTGGGTCACCAGCACCAGGGCTCCGCGAAATTCCAGCAGGCTTTCTTCCAGGATCTCGAGGGTCGGGATATCGAGATCATTGGTAGGCTCATCCAGAAGCAGCAGGTCGGCCGGTTCCAGCATCAGTCTCGCGATCAGTACGCGTGCCCGCTCGCCTCCCGATAGCCGGCCCACCGGTTGATTGAGTTGGTCGCCGCTGAACAGAAATCTTGCCGCCCAGGAGGCGACGTGGATCACCCGATCCTGATAGATGACCGAATCGCTGTCGGGAGCCAAAGCGCGCCGCAGGGTGACGTCTGGTTCAAGAATGCGGTTCTGGTCGAAGTAGACCGTGCGCAGCGCGGTGGCTCGTTTGATCGACGCCGCGAGCGGTTCGATCTCGCCCCGCAGCAGCCGTAGCAGCGTTGTCTTGCCGCTGCCATTGGGTCCCACCAGGCCGATGCGCATTCCTGCGGTGAAGACAAAGTTGAGGTCGCGAAAAGCGTGCGTCCGTCGAAGCCGTACTTCAGGTCTTCCAGTTCCACCAGCCGCTTGGTCTGCCGGTCGGTGGCCGAAAATTCGATGGCGGCTGTGGCCGTGCGGTTCCGGCTGGAGACATCCGCCAGCTCACCGATCAATTCGTGGGCCCGATCGATTCTGGCCTTGGACTTGGTGGTGCGTGCTTTCGGTCCGCGGCGTAGCCACTCGATTTCCGTGCGCACGCGGTTGGCAAGGGCATCCTGGCGCTTGGCCTGAGCCTCGAGGAAGGCTTCTTTCTTCTCAGGAAACGCGCTGTAGTTTCCGTTGACGCGCAGCAGCCCATCAGGATAGGCGCGGTTCAGCTCCACCGTTTCCGTGCAGACGTTTTCCAGGAAGTATCGGTCGTGGCTGACCACGATGCAGGCGAACGATGAGGTATTGAGCAAGCTTTCCAGCCACTCGATGCCGCTCAGATCCAGATGATTGGTTGGCTCATCCAGCAGCAGAACATCGGGCAGCTGCACCAGCGCCTCGGCAATCGCCAGGCGCTTGCGCCAGCCACCGGAAAGGCTGCGATGCATCGACGGCGAAATCTTCAAAGCCCGTTCGTCCCAGCGTTTCGCCGATGCGTCCTTCCCACTCCGCCGGCGGAGCGGCGATGCGCTCAAGCGAAGCTTCCAGAACAGCGCGCACCGTGGTGCCGGGCGCAAATTCGGATTGCTGCGCAACGTAGCTCAGCCGCGTGCGCTTGCGGGTTGTCAACCTCGCCGCTGTCGGGCTCGATCTCGCCCGCGAGAATGCCAAGCAGCGTCGACTTGCCCGAGCCATTGGGTCCGATCAGTCCGATGCGGGCGCGCTCTTCGACCGTGAAGGCGACGTCGCGCAAAAGGGGGTCGGCCCCAAATGATTTCGAGATTCCCTGGGCATTGAGGATCAGGCAGGCGAAATTGTTACCGCCGCGCCGCGGCGGTTGCGGTCATGTATTCCTCGTACGGTCCCTTGAAGTCTTCGATCGTGCCCTGATCGAAGTGCCAGATCCGGGTAGCTACCTCATCGATCAGATCGTGATCGTGCGTCACCAGCAGCACCGTGCCTTCATAGCGCTGGATGGCGACGTTCAGCGCATTGATAGCCTCCAGGTCCAGATGGTTTGTCGGTTCGTCGAGAATAAGGATGTTCGGCTTCTGCAGCATGAGCCGGCAGAAGATCAGCCGAGCCGCTTCTCCGCCGGAGAGCGCCTCGGTCTTCTTCAATCCCTCTTCGCCGCTGAACAGCATCTGCCCCAGCAGGCCGCGGATATCTTCCTTGGTCACCCGAGGATCGAATTGATGCAGCCAATCGGAAACGGTCATGCCCTTTTCGATGGAACCCGTATGGTCCTGAGGGAAGTAGCCGATCTGCGCTTCGTGCCCCCACTTGACCTTCCCCCATCAAGGGTGAAACCCGGCTCGGCCTGATCCATCTTGACCATCAGCGACTTCAGCAGCGTCGTCTTACCCAGGCCGTTGCGGCCCATGAGGCAGACCTTCTCGCCGCGCATCACCGCTGCGCCGAAATTATGGATGACCCGCTGATCCCCGTAGGACTTGCTCAAGTGCTCGAACTCCAGGATGTGCTTGCCCGAAGGCCGCAATAGATCGAAGCGAATATAAGGGCGCTGGATATTGGAGCGCGCCAGTTCGGTGGTTTGCAGCCGCTCCACTTCTTTCTTGCGCGAGGTCACCTGGCTGGAACGGGTGCCGGCTGAGAAACGCGCGATGAACTCGTTCAGCTGTGCGATCTTCTTCTCTCGCTGGGCGTTCTGTGATTCCAAACGAGAGCGGATCTGGGTCTTGGCCAGGACCATGTCGTCATATCCGCCGCTGTAAGTGATGATGGTCTCGTAGTCGATATCGGCGATGTGCGTACACACGCTGTTAAGAAAGTGGCGGTCGTGCGAGATGGTGATGAGCGTGCCTTCGAACTCCATCAGGAAGTTCTGCAGCCAGTGCACCGAGTCAAGGTCGAGCGAGTTGGTAGGCTCGTCGAGCAGCAATGCCTGGGGCTTGCCGAAGAGCGCCTGGGCCAGCAGCACGCGCACCTTTTGGCCGCCCTGCAATTCGCTCATTTTGCGTTCGTGCAAGTCATCGGGTATATCCAGTCCCTGCAGCAGGATGGCGGCGTCGCTCTCGGCGGTATAGCCATCTTCTTCGCCCACGATGCCTTCCAGCTCGCCTAGCCGCATGCCATCTTCATCGGTCAGCTCGGCCTTTTCGTAAATTGCATCGCGTTCCGCGAGCGCCTTCCACAGACCTTTGTTGCCCATGATGACGGTATCGATCACCCGAAGGGCATCGAAAGCGTACTGGTCCTGGCGTAGTACGCCGACCTTCTTGGGGCGCACCACTGTCCCTTTTTGCGGATCCAGCTCGCCGGAGAGGATCTTCATAAAGGTCGATTTGCCGGCGCCATTGGGACCGGTCAAGCCATAGCGACGACCGGCAATGAATTGCGTCGAGACCTCCTCGAAGAGGAGCTTGGACCCGTAACGCATAGTTACATCGCTGACAGAAATCATGATTCAGTCTCTTGTTTTCTTAGATTCACTTCTATTTTCGCAGATTTATTTCGAACGGCCGCGCTAGAAGATGCGCGACAGTATCTGATTTGCCGCCAAGGCCGCCACGTAGGCCAGTCCGGTCATGTAGAAGAACTGCACCGCCGGCCACTTCCAGCTGTTAGTCTCCCGCCGGACCACGGCCAGGGTCGAGGTGCACTGCATCGCGAAGGCAAAGAAGACCACCAGCGCGATGGCGCCGCCAATCGTCATGTCATGCCGCAGCGCTGCCTGCAGGCCGACAGACTGGGTAGCGGGGTCGGCGCCGTAAAGCGTCCCCAGGGTGCCGACGATCACTTCGCGGGCGATGACGGAACTCAGAAGCCCGATGCCGATCTTCCAGTTGAAACCCAGCGGGTGCAGCACCGGTTCGATCCAATGTCCCAGCCTGCCGACCACGCTTTCGGTCAGCGGCGCGATGTGGCCGCCATGGAAGGGCACGATACTCAGCACCCAGAGGGTAAACGTAACCGCCAGGATTACTGTCCCGGTCTGTTGTACGAAAACCGTGCCCCGATCCAGCAGCCGCAGCCCGATGGAGCGCAGCGTCGGCCACCGGTACTGTGGCAATTCCAGAATGAACGGGGCTGCATTGGCCTTCAGGATCGAAGACTTGAGCAGGCGCGCGGTTCCCAGAGCGGCCAGAAAGCCCATCAGGTAAAGGCTCAACATGACCGCGGCGCGGAGGCCAAAAAAACCACCCAGGATCGGCCGGTTGGGAATAAATGCGGCAATGATCAGGGTATAGATAGGCAGCCGGGCGGCGCAGGTCATGAACGGAGCCACCAGGATCGTCGCCAGCCGGTCACGCTTGTTTTCAATCGTCCGCGTGGCCATGATCGCGGGCACTGCGCAGGCATAGGCTGACAGCAGCGGGATGAAGGCTTTGCCGTTCAAACCGATGGAGCGCATCACGCGATCGGCGATCAGGGCCGCGCGCGCCAGGTAGCCGGAGTCCTCAAGCACGCCGATTACCAGGAAGAGCAGCAGGATCTGGGGGAGGAAAACGAGAACCGCCTGCACGCCATTCCATAGGCCATCGCGCAACAGGATCTGCAGCCAGGGCCAGGGCAGGAAATGAACCGCCGCCGCGCCCGCTTTGGTGAAAATCTCGGTGAGCCAGTCGCTGAGCGGAAGGCCGGCGGCGAAGACCACCTGAAATACGCCGATGACCACAGCCAGAAAAATGACCGGTCCCCAGAACTTGTGCAGCAGCACGGCATCGAGCCGGCGGGTCCAGTCTGAAGAATAGGGCGCCTTGTATTTGGTGCGGGAGCTTACCTGCGTGGCCCATTGATGGCAGGAGGCGGCATTTTGCAGCACGGGAAGCTGCATGGGCTCAAGGCGAGCTTCCGCCGGTTCGGCGAGCCGGCTGACGAAGCGGGCGATGGCGTCGAACCCGGCGCCTTTGGTCGCGCTGATCAGGGCCACCGGCGCACCCAACTCACGGGCCAGCGCCAGGGGATCGATTTCGCCTCCGCGCGCGGTCATCAGATCAGACATGTTGAGCAGCACCATCGTCGGCAGGCCCATAGCCAGAATGGGAGCGGCCAACATGAGCTGGCGGTTCAATTGCAATGCATCGAGTACCAACAGGACGGCGTCCGGAGCCGGCGTGCCGGGCATGTTGCCTTGCAGCACATCGATTGCGACCCGGGTGTCTTCTGAGGAGGATTGCAGGCTATAGATGCCGGGCAGGTCGATCAGCGTGAACTCGCGATGGCCTATGCCGCTCATCCGGGCGGAGTGCTGCTCTACGGTGACGCCGGGATAGTTGGCCACCTTCTGGCGCAGGCCGGTCAGGCGATTGAACAGGGTCGATTTGCCCGAATTCGGCGGGCCGATCAGCGCGACCGTACTGATTTTTCCTGGGACCCGGGTGCGGGCGGCCTCGACGGCAACTCCGCCTCCGGGGCTGCAATGGCTCATCGTGCGGCCTTTCGCTCCGGCATGCAAACGCTATGGACCGAGATGAATTGGGCCGTTTCCTTGCGCAGGGCCACTTCCGCGCCGTCCACGCAATAAACCGTAGGGTCGCCGGCCGGAGCACGGCGCAGCGCCAGGACCCGGCTTTCGGGGACAAAGCCAAGGTGCATGAGGTGACCCTGGATCTCCTCCGGGAGGTCCAGAGAAGCCAGGGTCGCGCAGGATCCAACGGCGAGTTCGCTCAGCGCAGTGGATGTAAGCGTGCGTGGCATGGCAGTAAGGGTCGTCCTCGCGATCCGGGGGGAAACAAATGCGACCGATGAGGTCGCATATCTAACTATACGATCCATTGCCACTTTAAGACAATGCCCCTCTGGATCGCGGCGACCTTTAAAGTTCCTCATGGAGACGAACTGCACTGTCCACCACCGCGAGACTTGGTGCAAAAAATATGCGCACTATGCGCACTAAGCGCACAAAGTTACTTCTGGTTACCGATGGCAGCGCGGGTTTGGCCGCGAAATGCGCACATCGAATGAGATTCCAATTGGCCGTGTTTAGACGCTATCCGCTCTCAATTCTCTCTTCCGGCGTAGAATGCGGCCATGACGATCGAGGAATTCCGTGCGTCTCTGCGCGAGGAAGTGCCCATGCCAAGCCTGACCCCTTTGCTTAAGGCTCTGTGGTGGGACGCTAAAGGGAATTTCGACCGCGCTCACGAGATTGCTCAGGACGATGATTCCGGGCAGGAGGCGGCGTGGGTTCATGCCTACCTCCACCGCAGGGAAGGGGACCAGGAGAATGCGGGATACTGGTACAAGCGGGCGCACCAGCCCCACCCGGAAACTTCGCTCGATGACGAATGGCGGCAGATTACGACCGTACTGCTGCACCGTCACGGCGGCTGAAATTGCCCTGGACGTCTGGAGGTAAAGTCTATTATCTTTACTGTAAAGGTGATAAGTAAAGATGCCTCCGAGTAGCACTATCAGCAGCAAAGGCCAGATCACAGTTCCTCTTGAGATCCGTCGCCGCCTCGGCCTGAAGGAAGGTGACCGAGTGGAGTTTGTAGTGGAAGGTGAGCGGACAGTCATTCGTCCGGCCCACCCAGCGGAAAATCCTTTTGAGAAATACGCCGGGGCGCTTCCTGCTTTTCGCTCCGAACGCGAAATCGATGCGTGGGTAAGCGGCCTTCGCGATGAGGAAGCAACGGACCATTGATAACAGCGATTGATACAAATATCCTGTCCGCTCTTTGGTCAAACGAGTTTTCGGCTGCAAACCTCCCTCAACACCTCGGTGGGGCAAAAAACCAAGGGGCCTTAATCATTGCACCGGTGGTGTACGCTGAGTTGCTTGCTTACCCAAACGCAACCGAATCGTTTGTCGACGGCTTTCTTTCCGATACGGGAATAACTGTGGATTTTCAGATAGAAAGAGAGGTGTGGGTAGATGCTGGCAGGCGCTTTGCGCACTATGCAGTCCAGCGCAGGAAATCGGGATTCGGCCCACCCAAGCGTCTGTTGGCGGACTTTCTCATCGGTTCTCATGCTCTCTTACAAGCCGATCGGCTCATGTCCCTTGACGCAAATCGATACCGGCAATATTTTCCAGAATTGAAACTGATTTAGCCGCCTTACCTCTACGCCTGGAGCAGCTTTGTTACGTATTCGGGAGTGAGTGGGATGCGGCGGGCGGCTACGCCGGTGGCATCGAAGAGGGCGGCCGCTACTGCCGGTGGGGCCACGGCGTTGGGGGCTTCTCCACCGCCGCCGAACCCTTTGTCGTCGCGTGATATTTGGACCACTTTGATTTCGGGCATCTCCTCCATGGTCAGAATTTTGTAGCGCCTCCAGTCTGTGCTGGTCACTTTTTCTTTATCAAAAGTGACTTCTTCCTTTAGGGCTTCGCTCAGGCCCATGACGAGGCCGCCGTGCATACAGCGATCGAGTTGGCGCGGGTTGATGATCTTGCCGCATTCGACGCCGATGGTGAACTTTGTCACCTGCACTGCGCCGGTTGCCGGAATCACCACTATCTCGGCGATCCCTACCCAGTAGCTGTTGGCACGGACCACAATGGCCACGCCACGACCCGGCAGCGGGTCATTTCCCGCCTTGCGCGCACCCGGACGCGGCGAGGGGCGCGACTGCCAACCTGCCGCACTGGCCGTGGCGTTGAGGATGTTGATCAGCCTTGGGTCCGACGTGTGCTGCAGGCGGAATTGGATTGGATCAGCCTGGGCGGCTGCGGCTGCTTCGTTGATCAGCGACTCCAAGGCGAAGTTTTGCTGGCGCTGACCGGGCGTGCGCATGATCAGACCACGCAGCCCTCCGAAGGGCGAGTCCGCACACACATTGGGCATCGCATATACCTGCTCCAGGCGGTTTTCAATCTTGTCGTAAGGCCATTCGGTCGCCAGGAAGCCGCCGGGCTTTTCTACCCCTGCGGGCATCCCGGCCAGGATCGCGCCCAGAGGACGGGCATCGAGCATGTGGGGCGAATAAAAGGCGCTGTGCACCGCGGTCAGACGGCCATCCGCGCCGAGTGCTCCTTTGATATCAGAGCACCATCCGGGGGATGCGCTCGACCAGGCGAGGTCCTCCTGCAAAGTCCACTGCACCCGCACCGGTTTGCCGGTCAGCTGGGACAGGATTACGGCATCGGCTTCGGCGCCGTCGCCACCGAAGGTTTTGCGGCCAAACTGGCCGGCATGGCTTAGCCAATGCACCACCACCTTCTCCACCGGCGTGCCCAGGATGTTGGCTAGGCGTGTGCGCGACGCCTGCAGATGGCCGGCCTGGGCCCAAATGCTGGCCGTTCCATCGCCGCGAACATCGGCTACGGCAAGAAACGGTCCAATGGGCGCGTGCTTGATATAGGGCTGCTCGTAGGTTGCAGAAATCGTCTTCGTGGCCTTCCCTAGCGCAGCCTGCACTTTGATGGTGTCTCCCTTACTTTCATCGGGAGCGCCCCACGGGTGGGCGCGAATCGTCTGGGTGAGATTTTCGCTGCCGGGAAGTCCGGACCATGCGTTCCATTTGGTGCTGGTGGCGACCGAGCGCACCGCGCTTACAGCCTCCCACTCATTGGGAGAAACCACGGCGACCAAATTCCCCTTCCTTACCACCTGCGCGGTAGGGAATTTCGTCTTATCAACTTCACCCATTGAAATCAGGGTCGAGCCCAGTGCCGGCGGCCGGACCATGCGCGCATGCAGCATTCCCGGCAGCGTTACATCGCAACTCCATTGTGTCTGCCCGGTGACCTTGTCGGGGATGCCGGGCATGGGATACGACGTCCCGATGACTTTGTACTCGCTGACCGGCTTCAGGGGCGGATCTCCCGTCACCACCAACCCGTCCATGCCCGCCCAATCCAATCCGGCCACGCTATTGCCTCCGGGCAGAGCAAATTTTACCTGCGTGCCGGTGACCGGAATCCTCAAATCGAGTTGTTGTCCCTGAACCAGTTGTGCGTAGGCAATGCTGTTGCCGCCACCCGACACCTTGCCGTCGGTGACCGTAAGCGCCGAGGTGGGCACCTTGAGTTGGGTCGCGGCCAACTGCAATAGTGCCTGATACGTATAGGCGGCAACCTTGCGAACGTTTACCGCCCCGCCCAGAAAGCCCGCCGAGTAACCGCCATCCGGCGTTTTGTCGGTATCGCCCATTATCAGCGTGATGCACTCTGGCTGGACACGTAATTCTTCAGCAATCACCTGGGCATAGAAGGCGCTCATGCCGGTACCGATCTCGGCACGGCCGGTGCGTGCGAGGATGGTATGGTCGCTTCGGATCTCGAGCCAGGAAGCGAGTTTGGAGGCATCCATCGGAGGCTGGTCTACAGTGGCCGAGAGCGCCCTGGGTAGACCCAACGAAACAAAAAGAGCGCCGCCCGCTTTCACAAAGCTGCGGCGGGTGAGAGCCGGGGTAACGGTTTCAAGTTTCGGAGGCATGGATTCCTCAGGCGGCCATGGCCTTGGCGGCGCGCTGCACAGCGGCAATGATCGCGGCGTAGGTGCCGCAGCGGCAAAGATGTGGGGAGGGCGGCGTGTTGGTGAAATAATCCTTTATCTCAGCCACGGTGGGGTTTGGATTTCTTGCCAGCAACTGCACCGCGGCAATGATCATCCCGCTTTGGCAATAGCCGCACTGGGGGACCTGTTCGTCGATCCAAGCCTGCTGCACCGGATGCAGAGTTCCGGATGCAGGGCTCAGGCCCTTCTGCGCGGCCCAGGCAGCCGCCAGCCCTTCGATGGTGATCACCGGCTTTCCAGCTACAGAGGAGACAGGTGTTACGCAGGAACGCACTTCTTTCCCATCGACCAGAACTGCGCAGGCGCCACACTGCGCAAGTCCGCACCCGAAGTGGGGTCCGCGCAGTTTCAGATCATTGCGCAGCACATACAGGAGTGGCGTTTCCGCCGCGGCCGAGACAACATGCTGCTCGCCGTTGGCGGTGAAGGTAAACTGGCTCGGCATTCTCGTTTCCGTCCTTATAGCTACATTGTGATACTAATGGGCCGGGTTGGGTCAAGAACTGTGGGGCAAGGATGGCAGATATCGGGGCACGCTATCTTTGTCTCCAGTTTGAGTTTGCCCGGCGTTGCCGTTGTTTAACTCCTGCGTGCGGTCGCGACCAGGTACCAGGCCGGCCAACTCAGAGCCCAGTTAGGAATCCACGCACCGCCGCTGCCCCACATGGGGATGGTCAATGCCGTTACTCCAATCGCCAGCGCGAGGGCCGAATTGCGTTTGATTCGGGCGATTTGCAAACCTCTATTCGCTCCCCAAAGTGCAGCTGGCAAGAAGAGGAGCAGGCATAGCCGGGATAAAGATTCGATCCGGAAACGCTCCAGACAGAACATGCAGGGAGCGAAGGATAACGCCGCACTGACCCATACCGTCCGCCGGGAGACCGATCCCACGACGAAACCACCGGTCCAGGACCAGGCAGCGAGAAGCAGGACGTTGCATAGGAACAGCGCGAAGCCTGGGCCCACGCTAAGCCCGGTGGCATGGTGAATGCTCACGCCCATGATTTGTTGATAGGCACGGCTAACAGAGAGAGAAAACCCCATGAGGAGGAAGCTGCTGGGCAAGGCGAGGCCAAACGCTGCCAGCCAGGGCCGCCAGTTGGTCCACAGAGCTGCTTCCCGGCGTATCACCAGGCCCAGAACAGCAAGCAGCGATTGCCAGGCGGTTTCACCGCCTTCGAGTAAATCGCCCTGTACGGCCTCGCGTTCGTCACGCTCCAGCAATTGCGAAACGAGATTGAATAACCGCGAACCGGTCTTAGACTTAAAGGGCTCGGTCATAAAGTGCTCAGCAGTCATGACGGCACCCGCGTTCTGTTTGAGGCCCAGGACACGCCACGGCTGGCGCTGGCGATCGCATCGTAGAAGTCCCGGGCTGCCTGCACGCCTTTTGGAGTCACACGGACCATGCGTTTGGAGCGGCCACCGCGTTGCGCTGTGGCCTCACCCATCCAGGTTTTCAGAAAGCCCTTGGCTTCCAGGCGATCGATGGTGGTATAGAGCGCGCCAATGGAGCACTTTCTCCCCGTCGTCGCTGCAAGGTCTTCGCGAATCGCCACGCCGTAAGCTTCGTTGCCGAGCCGCGCAGCGGTGGTAATCAAGAGGTATTCGAATTCACCCAGCATGGTTAGAGCTACATTGTGATACTAATTGGCCCGGTGCGTCAAGGCCACCCTCATCCATGGCGCGCGTTTTCCACGAAGATGGTTCTGTCGGAGAGTGGTTACGCGTGATACACGATCCTCATTCGTGGAGTCTGGAGAAGTAGTGACGGGCCTTGCTACAGGTTAGGTAAGCCTTTACCAGAACTCAGCCGCGATGATGTGGGGATGGCCGGCACGTCCACCGATGACCTCGGTTTCCATAACTGCCTCCATATTCATACTCCGCCAATTGCGAGGTGCGTTGGGCGCAAGCTGGGTCATGTACGCAGCGGAGCTGATGAATTTGCTGGCGCTTTCCGTGCCGCCCGATCCGAGCCCGGCGATAACCATGACCTCCCCATCCGTCATATTGGCCTGAAAGCGGGCGATGATGGCATAGTCGTGGGTGATTGCGCTAATGGGTTGGTGAAAGTCCACCGTCCAGGGAGAACCCGGCTGATGCTTGCGATCCACAATCTCCAGGGTTTGCGGAAGGACCTGGGGAAGGATCTGCGGAGTGGCGGTGTCGCTATCGCTATCGCCAATCCCCTCGCTGGCTGACCTTAGAGAGAAGCGAAGAGGGCGAAGAATGCGAAGGCTCCAGGGGTTATTGAATCCTCCTACCAGGATCGTCGGGCCCTTGCGCAGATCAGACAAGGAAGTAGAACTGACGCCGGTGATCTGATAAAGGTGATGATGCGCATCGAGCACGTTGGTCAGGTGAGCCATGGCAATGGCGTCCGCAAGCTCCAACTCGCTGGCGGGGCTCTGCTCGTAGACGCTACGCGGCGGCGAGTTTTCCAGCTGGGCTATGTGCGGCTGGCCAACCACCACCAGAACCGGAGCCGGCGAATTCAGTAGCGGATACCACATCTGGGTTCGCTGATCTTTAGATTGCCACCAAGACGCGGAAAGCAACAGCGCCGCCCCTATCAATGCAATCGTTATCAGGGCCAGCGCTGAGACTTGCAATGGCCACTTTCGCCTTGCTGCGCTGGCAGGCGTTCCCGTCGCTTCCACGGACGCCGGGGTTTCCACGGATACTTGAAGCGGGGCGCTCGCCGGCAACAGGTCCACTGGCTCCTTTGTTTGAGCCGCCTTGGGGGCCACCGGGTAGAACTCCGGCACATAAGACCCAGGCCGAAGATCGATGTATATCTCTTCCCCGACCCCTTCTTCATGGTAGAACTGCGCAATGCGCTTCCGAATTTCACCCGCGGTCACGCGAACGACCGGATCTGCGTTGGCGTCGTAGTCCGGCGGACGGTGGAAGACCGCCATCCCCAGAACCCGCTCCTTCAATGAATCGGCGTTGCCCGCCAGGGTCTCTCGAATGATGTACTCCAGCAGTGCCGGGTAGCGCTTGCTGTTACAAAAGTGGTGGCTGTTGAGCAGCCGATCCATCTGCCGCAAAACTGCGGCGCGCTCTGCTTCCGTCGTCGGCATCCAGGGTATTTCGGCGCGTGCAGTTGACTGCATCCCGGGCTCTCTTTAATTGCGTATGACATAGTAGAACCGCCTGCGATCTTCTGTCACCCTCAGAGTTCGGACGTATCATACCCCCTCTCGCAGTTCGCTGAACCCCTTCCGGAATCGTGAACCCGCTTGCGCCGGAATCATGGCAATTTCCTTACCGCTGAGCCTAATCCCATGCCAGCCAATGACATGGATCGCTGGTTCTCATCCGCCTGGTGGATACTGAGGCCGGCACGAGCCACAACCCGTATAGGTGTAGGGATTTGGGCCTTCGTAACGGTATGGTACTTGCCGTCTTTTTAGCTCGGATATAAGGTGCTCCTGAATTCCCAACAAGTTCCAGATTGCGCGTGCGCGGCGGCAATCCGGTGTGTGGTTGAGCACCAAAGAGGTCGGCCGCATTCGGGCTTGGGCCAGACCAGTTTCGCAATGGGTGTAAACCGAAGCGATGGGCGTCTTCGTGGTTTTTCTCCAGGAAAAACCACACCTCGCAACCCTTGCCAGATCGAAGTAATTGCGAAACTGCCTAGACCTACAGGCGGGGTCTACACAGAGCATAAAGCCTGCTGTTTTGAACGACGTTCACCGGAGGTCATGATGAATCACCTTGAGACGAAATCACCCAGGTTGGCGATACACGCCGGATCCTTATTGCGCTGCCTCGGAGTATTGATAGCGGTTTTGGCGCTGAGTCTTACAGGTTTCACCCAGGTGGAACGAGGCTCCATTACCGGCATTGTTACGGATTCAAAGGGAGGTGCCATTCCGGACGCGACCGTGCGCGTGACTGAGGACAGCACCAACCAGACCATCAAGCTCCAAACCGATAGCGCCGGCGAATATACAGCCCGCAACCTCAATCCGGGCTCCTATACCGTCCAGGTTGAGAAGTCTGGGTTTGAGTCCCAGGTCAACAAGGGCTTCATCATTCAGGTCTTTCAAGCCGCGCGCCTCGACGTGGCCTTGAATGTGGGAACGGTCACTGAGTCCGTCCAGGTGACCAGCGCACTGCCCTTGCTGCAAAGTGAAAATGCTTCCGTAGGGCAAGTGATTTCAACCCGGGCCATCAATGAATTGCCCCTGAACGGGAGGAATATGGCGCAACTGGCCATCATCGCGCCCGGCGTCACCGGCCTGAACTACGCGCAAACCGGCACCATTGCCTCCGGCGTCCGGCCGGACGAACTGCGGCCTGGGGGCACCACCATTGTGGCCAACGGCGCCCGCGATAACGCCAACAAGGTGCTGCTCGATGGCATCGACAACACCGAGATGATCGCGGAAACCTTTATCGTTCGTCCCAGCGTCGACGGTCTGCAGGAGTTCGCTGTTCTTACCAGCAACGTCGGCGCCCAGTTTGACCGGGGAATGGGTGCAATCGTGGTTACCAGTACCCGTTCCGGATCGAATGAGTTTCACGGTTCCGGGTATGAGTTTTTGCGCAACTCCTACGTCGACGCCAAGAACTTCTTTGTCAGGCCCGGTGCGCCCAATCCTCCTTACAGACTCAATGATTTCGGGGGCAGGCTGGGGGGACCGATCCTGCACAACAAAACCTTCTTCTTTGTGAACTATGAAGGCTACTTTGAGCGGGCGGCATCCACCCTGATTACCAGCGTGCCTACGGTCGCCGAGCGGCAGGGAAACTTTTCAGGGGTCACCAGGATTTACGATCCCTTGACCACTACCGCTTCGGGGTCGACCTATACCCGCACTGAGTTCCCCAACAATACTATTCCCGCGTCGCGTTTCGATCCCATCGCCGTCCAACTGGTGAACGCCTATCCCGCGCCTCAGACTTCCGCTGTTTCCAATAACTACACCTCGTATCCGCTCAAGTTAAGCGACGACAATCGGGGCGACGTCCGCATTGATCACCAGATCACAGCCAGCCAGAGTTTCTTTGCCCGCTACTCGATCGACGATACGCAGATTGACGTGCCGAATACGTACAACGGCGTTATCGGCGGCAGCGAAAACTCTTTCTCCGGCCACCAGGCAGACCGCGGCCAGCAAGGAGTGCTGTCCTATAGCAAAGTGATTACCCCGAGTATCATCGGGGAATACCGGTTCGGATTCAATCGATACACCAGCTTTCTCATCGGTCCTGTGTTGACCCTTCCTGTTTTTTCGGAGATTGCGGGTGGAGGCCCGAATCCTGGCTACCAACCGGTACCGGCCGGGAAACGGGGTAACTCGGCTCCGATTATCAGTCCATCCGGATTTGGAGGCTTGGGCAATTCACGGGGCGAGCCACAGATCCGCCGTGAGCACGGGATAGAAAACGTGGGCAACGTGTCGTGGCTGCGGGGAACACACAGTTTCAAGTTTGGTGTCGATGTGATCAATCACATGATCAGCGAGAGCGACACGCCCCCGTCGCAAAGCGCTTTTGGCCGGTTTAATTTCGATGGCAATTTCACCAACAACCCGGCGTCTCCCACCGGCACCGGGAATGCCATCGCTTCCATGTTGCTGGGCTATCCGACCCAGACCGCGAAGGACTACTTCATTCCCGGTACGGCGCATGTGCTCTCCACCGAATTCGACTATTATGCCCTCGACGACTGGCGCATTACCCGTAAGTTGACGCTCAACCTGGGCCTGCATTACGAGATCGACACGCCCTATCATGAGGCGCACAATTATTGGGTCAACTTCAACCAGGTAACATCGGCAGTCGAAATCGCCGGTCAGAACGGGGTATCAAAATCCGCCGGCTGGAACACCGATTACGGTTCCGTTGGACCACGCATAGGATTTGCCTACAGCCTCGACCCCAAGACGGTGATTCGCGCCGGCTATGGGATCTTCTACGATCCACAAACGCAGGCAGGGACAACCATCCGGCAGCAACGGCAGTGGCCGTTCGATCTGATCTACATCATTACTCCTGGCAGCTTGTTTCCGCAGAACACGGTTTCTCAGGGTTTTGTGTCGATAGGGGACATTCCGCCCAGTGTCCTCGATAACCCTTACGGGACGCTCAAAGGCATTCAGCCCAATTTCAAGAACGCCTCCGGCCAGCAGTACAACCTGAGCGTGCAGCGGCAGTTAACGGGGCGCTCGACCTTGACGGTGAGCTATGTTGGTTCCGACGGCCGCCATTTGTCGTGGACCAATCCCATCGATCAGCCCTCTCCCGGGCCAGGGAATATCCAGGCGCGACGCCCCTACAATGCGCTGTATCCCAACGTGACCGCAATCTCGTTTTTGGAGTCGGTGGGAACGTCGAACTATAACTCACTGCAGACAAGCTTTCAGCAGCGCCTCACCAATGGCTTCTTTGTCACCGCCAATTACGTGTGGGCGCACGCCTTCGACAACGCCTCCTTCGATGGAGGGGCAGATGGACCCGTACCTCAGGATCCCACCAACCGCAATGCCGACTGGGCCAGCTCAGACAGCGACATCCACAATCGTGTAAGTATCTACGGAACCTACGAGCTGCCATTCGGACCTGGAAAGGCCTATCTCAACGGGAACTCCTTTGTGAATCGTTTTCTCCTGGGCGGATGGCAGGTGAACGGAATTTTCACCGGGCAATCCGGTTTGCCATTCACCGTGACCACCAGCGGTACCGCGACCAACACGGGAGCATCCGCCAGCCGCGCCAATGTGGTTCCCGGCGTACCCCAATATCCTGCGACCAAGATGGTGAGTCAGTGGTTCAATCCGGCGGCCTTCTCCGTGCCTACAGCTTACAACTGGGGCAATTCCGGGAGGAATATCCTGCGCGGGCCGGATGAGATCAATCTCGATTCCTCGGCGGAGAAGAAGTTCCCTATTACTGAACGAACAAACCTGCTCTTTCGCTTCGAGGCGTTCAACATGTTCAATCATCCTCAATTCCAGATTCCCGCCAGCGTGATTGCCCAAGGGGGCGTGGGAACTATCACCAGCACGTCGAATACGGCGCGCCAACTGCAAGTAGCGCTCAGGTTGACGTTCTGAGAAGAACGGCAACCTGCAAAGTTCTCAATACATTTATCCATAGCAACGAGGCCATTCCATGACCCGCGTTTTGGCACGAAGAAAATCTCTGCTGCTTTTTGTCCGCCTCCGGCTGCCGATACGATTGCCACCGGCCCGGATCCGGTATCGGAAATACGTGCCTTCCAGATGGGCTCTCCCGGTTCGGGCAATTCCCACGTGATTCTTCAGGTCCGCACCCAATCCGGCCTGGTGGGTTATGGGGAGTGCAATTCGCTTTCCCCGTCTGACCTCAAAGCAACAAACCTCGCCGTAGTGGGGCGTGCCCCGTCGGCCTACCAGGCTTTGGAAAGTCTGGCGCCTCCGGCGGTACGCGGAGGTTTGAACATCGCCTTGCTCGACATCGTCGGCAAAGCCACCAAGGCGCCGATTTATCGCGTGCTCGGCGGTCCCACCCGCAACAAGGCCCGGGCCATTACGCGGCTCACCGGATCGTCCGATGACGGATTGGAAAGCGACCTGGAGAAGCAGCTCACCGCAGGTTTCCGCGCATTTCTGATCCCCGTCCCGCAGCCGACTGCGCGTAACCAGGGCAGCGAATTTGTGCGCGTTGCTGCAACGCGGCTCAAAGCAATGCGTACCTCTGCCCCGACTGCCGATTTTGCCTTTGAAGCACATGCTCAACTTACGCCTGGAGACGCGGCCAGCCTCGCCGCGGAGGTGGAGGGCATGCATCCGCTTTGGTTCGACGAACCTTGTCCGGTCTCCAATATCGAGACGATTCGCAAGATCTCAGAGGAAACCGTCGTCCCGCTGGGTTTTGGGCGCACGATCTCCGACCCTGGAACTTTTCAGGATCTGCTGCGTGAAGGCCTGGTCGATCTACTGCGACCCGACCTTCTCACCCACGGCGTCAGCGGGGTTCGCCGCCTCTCGGCGATGGCGGAGACCTACTACGTGGATGTTGCCCCCTGCCATCAAGGCGGGGCGATTGCCCATGCTGCCGCACTCCATACTGCCGCCAGCATGCCGAACTTCTTCATTGCGCAAGCGCCCACCTGGGGCGCTGCAGCGGTGCCCAAGGACGGTTTCTTCGCCTTGCCGACGGGCCCCGGACTAGGCATCGACATCGACGAAAAAACATTCGAAGGGAATCGAATCGCATGAATCGACGAAAGTTTCTTGGGGCAGCAGCAATGATGGCGGCCGCAGTACCTGGCTCCAGAATAGGGGCCGCGGTGGGGGGCTCGCAGCTGATCGATTCCTGCGGATGCGATCCCTTTCTCGGTCAAGCGAGAGACGGGTCGTACGCCTTCAATCCCAATGGCCAAACGTTGGCTAGCGACGCATTTCGCGACCTCAGCTCCGGCATCAAAATCACCAACCTCAAAGTCTTTGGAGTTTCTCTTACCCCCAACTCGGACCGGCCCTACGTCTTCGTCAAGCTGGAGACCAACCAACCGGGGCTGATTGGGTGGGGCGAGGCTACGCTCGAGGGCAAGGGCGGGTCCGCCATGGCGTGCGTCGAGGACTTTCGCGATTTCCTGGTGGGCAACGATCCCATGCAGGTCGAGCATCTCTGGCAGTCCATGTATGTGCACACGTTCTACCGCGCCGGCCCACTCATTGGCTCCGCCATGTCGGGTATCGATCAGGCCTTGTGGGATATTCGCGGGAAGGCCTTGAATGTTCCGGTTTATCAGCTCCTGGGCGGCCCTTACGACCAGCGCGGCATACGCGGTTACTATCACGTGGAGAACATACGCACGGCGGAAGATCTGGCCCACTTGCGCGAGACCGCTCTGCACGACGGCGTGTCTTGTCTCAAGATCGGCCTGCCGGATCACGACTACGAATGGATCGAGACCAACGCAAAACTCGATCGCGCGGTCAAACACATGCAACGCGTGCGCGAAGGCCTGGGGGATTCGATCGACATTGCGGTGGACTTCCACGCCAAGATGGGCCCCGCGGTGGCTTCGATCATGATCAAAGAAGTGGAGCCGCTGCATCTGCTCTTTGTTGAGGAGCCCTGTGCTCCGGAGAATCCTGCGGCCATGGCGCGTATTGCCCGCCACTCGACCACGCCCATCGCCACCGGCGAGCGCCTGGTCGCGGCCTATGGCTGCCGTGAGCTGATCGAGATGGGAGCAGTCGACATTCTGCAAACCGACATCAACCACGTTGGTGGCATCTCCGCGCTCTGGAAGGTCGCCGCAATGGCCAACATCTCCAACATATCCATGGCCCCGCACGCCTGCGAGGGACCCATCGGCGGCCTGTCGACCTTGCACGTAGATTCCGCCATGCCCAACTTCCTCGTTCAGGAAATTTGCAGCTTCGTAAAACCCGGAGAAAAAGAAAAAATCTGGGCCGAATGGTTCGGTTTCCCCGCAATGCGCATGGTAGACGGACGAGTTCCCCTACCCACGAAACCAGGCTTGGGTTTCGAGCTAAGCGAAGCCTCTTTAAGTAAGTATCCATTTGGAGGTACCAAACCGATGGAGTTTGTTTGGCATCAAGACGGTTCGGTCGCGGCGCTATAGAGCGATTCTATCGGCGCTGATTACACTCCCCCAACGGAAGGACGGTCCTCCTGAATATCAACAGCAATCCATGGTCTCGCCGTCGTTTTGTCAAGATGGCGCTCACTCTGCCCGTGGCTGGGCTCTTCTCCCGCTTGCGCACATTTGCTGCGGCGCACACCAATCGCGTGAAGATCACCGACATCAAGGTGATGCAGATCCAGAAAATCGCCGGGAATTCTCTGATTAAGATCGAGACCGACAGCGGCTTGGTCGGCTATGGCGAAGCCGGTGTCAGCGGCCCCATGGGGCGCGCCCGCATCGAGGCCCCGATTCCACTCCCAGGCGGGGTCGAGGGAATCGGTAGGATGCGCGACCTGCTGATCGGCAAGGACCCTCTCGCCATCGAGGTTCATTTTCAAAACATGACCTCGCTCATGCACTACTACATGGCCAATATTCCCACCGTGAGTGGCATCGATATTGCGCTCTGGGACCTCGCGGGCAAGATCACCGGCCTCCCTGTCTACACCCTGCTGGGCGGTCCGTTTCGCGATTCCATCCGCATGTATTCGCACGGAGATGGCGTGAATATGATCGACAAGGGATCATGCCGCGCCTTTGCCGACCGCGTAAAGGCCATGCCGGAAGGCTTTAACGCCTTCAAGTTTGGTGGGCTTGGCGTCCCGTCAGCCCGTTTCGCACCGACTCTTGATCAGTCGCAGATACGTTATATCGCGCAGGGCTACAGCAACATCCGGGAAGCGCTGCCGGAAAACATTGAAATCGCGTGCCATTGCCACGACGAATTCGACGAACCAAGCGCCGTTGCCGTCGCCAAAGCGGTGGAGCCGGTCAACCCTATCTTCATTGAAGATCTTCTCTTCCCAACTTTCTCCCAGGCCTGGATGTCGGTTCGTCGCCAGGTGCGCGTGCCACTGCTTACCGGCGAAAAGCTGGAGCTACTGGACGGTTTCAAGCCCTTCATTGATAACGAGGCGGTGGATATTATCCACCCCGACCTTTCCTTTGCAGGCGGGTTTACCGGGGTTAAGAAGATCGCGGCCTATGCCTATCTTACCCGTATGCCGGTTGCGTTGCACAACGTAGGGTCGCTGATCCTCACTTGTGCAAACGCGCACTTCGGCGCATCCATTCAGAACTTCTACCGTTCCGAAAGTCAGCTCGGCGAACATGGCAACTACATCTATGGCATGGCTGCGACGCCGCTCGAACTGATGGATAGCCATCTTAAAGTCCCCACCGGCCCCGGCCTCGGACTCGATATAAACTTCGATTTCCTGAAGCAGAATCTCGCCGAAGGCGAGGTTTACTGGGGATAACGCGGCGGCGATAACGCGGCGACATGATACCTATTTTCCGGAAATCCTGGAGATCGACGAAACGTAACCCGTGAATAAGTTCCGTGCCACACCACAGTGTGCCAGCGTGCTTGTCTTGGACACAGCTTTCAAGCTTGACTTTGCGGTTGTTATTGAGGTAATCCCATCTTCCGCAGCAGCGCGGAGAATCGGGGATCGCTGCGCAGGTTCGTGTAGCCAGGCGCATATTTCAACAAAGTCAGATCTTCCCCTTCACGTGCCTCGTAAGCTTTCTCCAACCATCCAAAGGCCTTATCCGTTTGGCCGGCCCCAGCGTACGCTGCGGCTAAGTTGCTGGGCGAAGCATAGGTTCCAGGTCGCTTGCTGGCTTCCAGCTCATGTTCCAGATGCTTCTGCCAAAATCCCTTTTCTCCGCCGTTTTTGAAGGCCCTCTCCATCACATTGGCTCTGGCCGCCGCTTCCTCTGTACTGGAACCGCTAAGCACCTCACTCTTTTCCTGCTCCCTGATCGCCTCCTCGTATCTTCCCATCGTGACCAGGAGCCAGGAAAAGTATTCGTGAGCGAGCGGGAAGCTGGGATCCATGGCGATGGTGTGGCGGAATTGGCGGTATGCATTCTCGTTGTCCCCAGCGAACATGTAGGTCATACCCATGAAGTTGTTTATGGGTAACGAAAGGGGATCGATTTCAATTGCAAGCTTGTTTTCAGCGATGGCTTGCGCTTTTCGGCCCATGGGCATGAGGAAGCAATTGGAATAAAACAAATGGGCATAGGGCGAGTTGGGATTGACTTCAAGCGCCTTTAGAAATTCTCTCTCCGCTCCCGGGAAGTCAAACTCGTAATGCGATTTCTCCATACCGAGGGCGGCATGCGCTTCGGCGAGCGAGGGATCCAACTGAATCGCCCTGGTCGCAGCCTCCCTTGCCTGGGGGAGGCTTTCCCGAGGCGAATACACGCCAAGGATATTGCTGATGTTATAGGCGTCGGCCAGGCCGGCATAGGCCATGGCGAAGTTGGGGTCCTTGGCGGTAGCTTCCTGAAAATACCGAATACTTTCCTTAATGGCATCGGGAGTTCTTTGGTTCCAGTAAAAACGGCCCTTCAGATAGAGGTCGTAGGCCTCGGGCTTCACACTATGCTTTTTCGATAGCTCGACCTTCTGTTGCGGGGTGATATTCGCACTGACCTGCTCCGCGATCGACCTGCCCAAGTCATTCTGCACATCGAGCAGGTCCTCGAGCTCGCGGTCGTAGTTCTGAGCCCAGAGGTGGGTCTGGTCACTTACGCGAATCAACTGCGCGCTGACGCGAGCTTTTCCACCCTCCCTGCGGACGCTTCCCTCGAGGATGTAGTCGACGCCCAACTCCCGGCCGATCTGGCTGATGGTTTTGTCTGTGTGCTTGTAGGCCATGGCCGAAGTTCGGGCAATGACGCCAAGGTTTTCCGGGCTGAGCTGGCCCAGGTCTGTAATCGTCTCCTCGGTCAGCCCGTCGCTGAAGTACTCCTGCTTCGGGTCATTGCTCAGATTCTGGAAAGGTAAGATCGCAAGCATCGCGCGTTTAGCGGGAGCAGAACCCGCGGAACGACGCGTACGCGTCATGTACGTAGCGACGGTGAGAGCCAAGCTCAGAAGAGCTGTCACCAGAACAGCCGTTTTCCAGGGCCACCTCCATCCTCCAGGGGCAAGTACTGGGTCATCCAGAGTGCTTACTGACTGCCCCGAGCTGACGGTAGCATCATCATTTTCCTTAGGCCCTGTCACATGCACGATCGGAGACAGGTCATTTGCGGTCGCGCTTTCGGTTACCGGAGCGATGAACCGATATCCTCGGCGGGGCAAAGTCTCGATGAATCTTGGGTTGCCGGCTGAATCGCCGAAGGCTGTTCTTAGCTTGCGGATCGCGGTGTTCAGGCCCTCGTCGAATCCAACATAGGTATCGGCAGGCCAGAGCCTCGCCTGCAACTCCTGGCGGGTGACAACCTCTCCCGGGCGCTCCAGCAACATGGCCAAAACGCGAAAGGGTTGTTCCTGCAACGGCAATTTCCGCCCATTCTTGCGCAATTCGCCCGAAGCCAGGTCAATCTCGAAAAGGCCGGTCCGAACTTTACGGCTGGAACTGACTGGAGGGTTCATCGGTTCACCCTGACCCGCTGCCATGTTATCCCAGTTGCTCAGTTCAGGAAATCACACAACTCCTTTGACAGCATTTTCTTAGCAAGTCAGATGCGGGTCAGGTGCGGTCGATTGACTGGGTGGCGGGAGGGTGGCTAAAAGAAGGATCGCGGGCAACTACGAAGGAGGGATTATGAACAGGAAACTATTCACAAATACTGCAGCGTTGGTTCTGCTGACACTCGGTGCTGTGGGGTCAGGACACGCGCTCACCGACGTCGCAGGCTGTAACAACAAACTACTTTATGGGCACTACGGATTCACGCTTCAGGGCACCAAATTCCCGGTCACGGGCGTCCCGGGGCCCACGGGTCTCCAGGTAGGCGTTGCGATGGCCGACTTTAACGGCGATGGCAGCTTTGAACAGATCGATTCGGTGACGATCGCCGGTGAAGCCGTCTCCGACTTCACTCACACCCCGGCCAACGGCAAGTACACGGTAAACGCCGATTGCACCGGTACCTTTACCATCGACTTCACCGATGGCAGGCCACCGGTGGTCACCAGCTTCGTAGTGGTGGAAAACGGCTCCGAGATCGACACCGTGGTCACCAGCGTCGCCGGCAAGGAAGGCATCCTCTCGTTAGGGAGCAAAGGCAAGAGAGTCAGCACGTGGTAGTCCTTTTGACCACAAAACGAGGATCTCACGTCTCGATCATGAGATCAGGGATCCTCGCGGGATGCAACTAGCTAGGAGCCGCATGCGAAAAATCTGGTTCCTGATTTTGGTTCTGGCCGCGACATGTAATTCGTGGGCTCAAAGCGGCTCATCGTCCTGGCAGAACCTGAGCAAGCTTCAAGCCGGGCAAAAGATTCAGGTGCTTGAAAAGAACGCGAGGCAGGTCTCAGGGACATTTCTGAATGTCTCCGAAGCGGCAATCTCGGTGCAAGACCAAGCGGGCTCGCAGGCGATCCAGAGGCAAGACGTTCTTAGGGTGAAACTGAAAAACAAACATCGTTTGCGCAATACGTTCATTGGGGCTGGGGTCGGCGCCGGTGCGGGAGCCGTGATTGGTGGAGCGTGGAACAACGGTTTTATTGCTAGAGGCGTGGCGGCTGCGGTCATGGCGGGGATTGTTTTGGTGCCTGGCGCGGTCGTCGGAGCGTTGGTGCCGGACCACAGCACGATTTACAAGGTAAGTCCGCACTAACCGCGATTACTGTTGTCGGCAGGTCCCGCGCCATGTTTCAATTCTCCGCGACGAGGAGATACCCATGCGACTCACTCTGCAACCTATCGATGCAACGCTCGCACCCGCGCACCCGCGGCGCTTCCTCTGCCTGTTCTCCGCACTCCTCTTCACGTTCACCGCGGTCCTGGCCCATGCCCAGGAGTACACCTCGATCGTCATCTTTGGCGACTCCCTTTCGGACACCGGCAATGTCGCGTATCTCACCGAAAAAGAGTACGGGTTACGCATTCCGGGTCCGGGTCCGCTCGGCGGAAACTACACCGATGGCCGCTTCACCGACGGTGACGACACCATCCCCGCTGCGCAAAAGTACTTCGGTCTATGGGTTGAACAATACGCAGCTTTGCTGCCAGCCAAGCCCATTATCAAGAACTCGCTCGACGGCGGGACTGACTACGCATACGGCTCCGCCACCACCGGGAGCGGTACCACGCTACTGACGCTCGGCCCTCTATCCGTCAACATCAACAACATGGGCCAGCAGATTACGGACTATCTCGAGACCTCTCCGGTAATTAGCGATAGGACGCTGTTCGTGGTTTGGGGGGGCTCCAACGACCTTCTGAATGCCACTTCCGTGGACGATATCTTCCAGGCAGCCTTCAACCAGGCGAACAACATCCAGCGCCTCATCGATGCTGGAGCCACGCAGTTCATCATCCCTAACCTCCCACCGCTGGGATTGGTTCCCGCGCTCAACGGGAGCCCCAAAACTTCGATCCCCGCAACCACGGCCAGCGCCCTCTTTAACCAGCTCCTGAGCACGGGCCTGGATATTCTTCAGGACCTGAACCGCGGCAAACACCTCCATCTTGCCCGGCTTGACGTCTTTGGTCTCTTCTATAAAATCGTCGCTTCCCCTGCGAAGTACGGGCTGGTGAACATCACCGACATCTCCCAAGGCGTGTACGCAGTCGACCCGGACACGTATCTCTTTTGGGACGAACTGCACCCCACCACCAAGGGCCACAATATCCTCGCCCTGACTGCTGCCAAGGTTCTCACCGGTGCCAGCGCTGAATCTGTTCCGGCTAGCGGGGGAGGCCACTAAAGCAGAGGGAAAGGCGGCTACTCAAAGACTCCTCCTACTAGCTAAATGGACAGGGTCAGGATGCGGTTGAGTCGTTGCACGAAGATCGCGGGGTCCTGCAGGGGCACCCCTTCCATAAGCAGAGCCTGATCGAAGAGCAGCCAGGCCGCATCCTCAGCGACAGCGTCATCGGAGCGTGCCAGCAGCTTCTTTACGATCTCGTGATCGGGGTTGATCTCGAGCGTGGGCTTTAGCGCGGGGAGATCTTTTTGCCCCATGGCTCGCAGCATCTGCTGCATTTTCATCGAGGGCTCGTCCTCATCGGAGACGATGCAGGACGGGCTGTCTGCAAGCCGTACCGAGGCGCGCACATCTTTGACCCGGTCGCCCAGCGTGGCCTTCAGCTTATCGATCAGCGGCTTCAGCTGGTCGGCCTTGTCCGGCTCTGCCTCGTCTTTCAGGTCTTCGCTGGTCGCGGCTTTATTCACAGCCTTGAGTTCGATCTCCCCGTATTTCTCCACGCCGGAGAAGACGATTTCATCAATCTCATCATCGAGTAGCAGAACTTCAAGATCCTTCTTCTTGTAGATTTCGAGCAGAGGCGAGGTGCGGAGCAGGGCCTCGGTGCCCCCGGTAACGTAATAGATGCTCTTCTGCCCGTCCTTCATGCGCGACTTCACGTCGGCAAGGCTGGTGAGGCCCTCTACCTTAGTCGATTTGAAGCGAACCAGGTCGAGCAGTGTCTCGCGATTTGCATGGTCACCGTACAGCCCTTCCTTGAGCGGACGGTTGTATTCGGTGATGAACTTCAGATACAGCTCGGGCTGGGTAGACGCAATATTCTTCAGCTCGGAGAGGATCTTCTTGACGCTGCCGGTTCGGATGCTGGTGAGGATGCGGTTCTGCTGCAAGATCTCGCGGCTCACATTCAGCGGAAGGTCCTCGCTGTCGATAATGCCGCGGACGAAGCGCAGATATTGGGGCAGAAACTCCCGGGCATCGTCCATGATGAAGATCCGCTTCACGTAGAGCTTTACACCTGTTTTGTATTCAGCCTGGTAAAGATCGAGAGGAGCCTTGGCGGGCACGTAGAAGAGTGTGGTGTATTCAAGACTTCCTTCTGCCTTGGTGTGGAACCAGAAGAGTGGATCTTCCCAATCGCCGGTGAGGGATTTGTAAAGCTCCCTGTAGTCCTCGTCTTTGAGCTCGCTCTTGGGGCGACGCCAGAGAGCACTGGCGGCATTGATCTGTTCCGTGGTGCGCTTCTTGATTGACTTTTTTTCGGTCTCGTCCCACTCACTCTTGTCGTAGGTGAAAAAGATGGGGAACGCAATGTGATTGGAGTACTTCTTTACGATCTCCTTCAGACGCCAGCTATTGGCGTATTGCTGGCCTTCCTCGTTGAGGTGGAGCAGCACGGTTGTGCCGGCGACGGGGCGCTCCGCGGGCTCAATCTCGAAGCCGGTCTTGCCATCGCTCACCCATCGCCAGGCCTGGTCTTCACCAGCCTTGCGGGAGACTACCTCGACCCGGTCGGCAACCATGAAGGCGCTGTAGAAACCCACCCCGAATTGACCGATGAGGTTGGAATCCTTTTTGGCATCGCCGGAGAGCTGGGAGAGGAAGTTTTTCGTTCCTGAGCGGGCGATGGTGCCCAGGTTCGAGGCTAGATCCTCCTCGGTCATGCCGATACCGGTGTCGGCTACGGTCAGGGTCTTTTTTTCTTCGTCGAGTTCCAGATCGATGCGGGGATCGAAGGGGAGGGTTTTGTAGGCCTCGTCGACCAGGGTCAGGTGGCGGAGCTTGTCCAGGGCGTCAGAGGAGTTGGAGATTAGCTCACGGAGAAAGATTTCAGGATGGGAATAGAGGGAATGGACGATCAGTTGCAACAGCTGATTGACTTCGGTCTGAAATTCGCGTTTCGACATTATGGTTTCATTATCAACAAAAATCGTGAGCAAATCATGGTCGGTCGCCTCTGATGCTCCGCCGGCTCAGTTCAGGGGCTGGAGGCTGCCTTGCCAGCACTCAAGCGCAGAATCAGGGTCGAGCCTGTTCCCTGGAGTGCTGGAGCGCTCCTCTTCCCGCCCCGGAGGAATCATGGGCCTGCGGCCTACAAAGGACATGAAAAACGGCTTTTGCACATCAACTACTCCCACTGACTGCTCTGAATGGAAGTACCGCCCTTCCCTTGTCATCCCGACCGAACCCGGATTTCCTGCCACGCTGCACCGGAAATTGCCGCGTGTGCTGCTTTCAGTAAGGAAAGCAGCATGAAGTTCGCCAACGCCAACAAGTTCCACAGGAAATCCGGGGGAGCGTAGCGCAGTGGAGGGATCTGCAGTTCCGCGGACCTCTCGTGGAAATGTTTTTCGACCGGAGCGCTGAAGCGCTTCTTCCCCCGCATCAATGCGGGGGCTCCCTGGTAACACCCGTTAGTAATATGCTGGGCCGCCGATAACCGAAGGTGGGATTGTCCCGGGGCCGGTCAAGTACTACCGTTCGCCTAGCACGGACCACGGTGGAGGGCTCAGCTATGGTGCAGAATATCGCACGATTTTCGAGTTGCACAATAAAGGTAGCGCTTCTCACCCTGGCCGTCACCGGCGCCCAACCGGCTCTCGCTGCCACCGAAACGCAACACATGGATTGCAAAGTGTACGAGCAACAGGAACAGGCTAACGTGGAAGCCCAGAGACGCACCGATCCCTCAATCCACGATGAAAGGTTCGACACAGTCTTTTATAGCCCGGCACGGAACTCGTGCCTGGCGTCCGTATTCTTTGTTAAGGGCGCCTCCACCTACGGCGGGATCCTGGATATTTCGGAAGGTCGAATGATCTGGGCGAAGAGCTATCGAGGTACGAACTTTACCCCCGCCCATATCGTCGCCATGGACCAGGAGATGGATGAAGAAATCAAAGCGATTGAGTTCGCACCGACGAGCGGAGGCAATTCGCGCCCGTTCGATTTTGTGCCGCTGCTCCTCGATCGAACCATGAACACATTGCCGGCAATTAAAAACGCCCTGACCGAAGCGCGCTAGAGAAGAGCAATCAGATGTGCGGCGTTCCCAGGAGATTCGCTCTCATCGACTGGCGTCCGGGGCGAACATGGAAATCGCCATAACAAAGGAGCCGAAGAATCGCGGTGGGACGTAGATACCAACTGGCCCAGCTCAAGGGTGTATCCCCGTTCGCATCGGCGGCATCGATCCGGGCCCCCGCGTCGAGCAGAAGTTTTATTGTTTCCTCCTCGCCAAACGCAGCTGCGCGGTGAAGCGGAGTTTCTCCCCTGGTTCTGCAATCGCGCATAAAGCCCGCCGTCTCCGCTCCACTGTTCGTGGCCGTGTTGGGGTTTGCGCCCCCGGATAACAGGACCTTCAGAACACGGTCGTAAACCACCCGGTCCGTTGTGCAAAGAGCCGCGTGCAGCGCGGTTTCCCCAGTGGGTGGAGAGGACCAGTTCACGTCTGTTCCTTGCTCCAGGAGAAATTTACACAAACGCCAGTGACCATGAAACGACGCTGCATTGAGACCGCGGTCTGGTCCGAGGGAATCGAGCGACTCGCCGTGTGAAAGCAAGAACTTAATCGCGCTCACATCGCCGTAGTAGGCGCACCAACGTAGGAAGGATACTCCATGCTGATCCGTGGAGCCTGGCGGGTAGCCACGCGCCAAAAGCTCAAACACAAGATCAGTGCGCCCATCCACAAATTCAAGCACCATCGAGTCGGAACTGTTCTCATTCATGCTCTTGTCTTGTCCTTTATCACTAGGCCGAATCTCGTTTATCCCTGCTGTGTGCCAACGCCTTTTCGAGGAATGTCGAGACCTGCTCTATGCGGTATAGACGCGCCACCTGGCTCACCGCAACTACGGAAGCATCCCATGGCCACTTCTGCCGCAAGACATCTTCAAAACCATCGAGTCGCGGCGCGGACTTATCCGTTCCGGGTTCCGTTTCTCGCTTCAGCTCGGTCCACCTGGCCGCCAAGGCCTGAGCCCGGTCGCTCGCGGGATTTTCCCCAAGAGCGGATTCTACGTCACGAAAAAGCTCGACCCAAAGCTTAGAACGTTCCTCCTGAGGCGGTTTGTTGATAAGGGCGAGACGGATCGCGGAGAGTGAGCTCAAGTATTTCCAGCCAATGGCTTGTCCTATGAATTTACCAACCTTTTCCACGCGCATCATCGACAGGTCTCTGGGGCTGGACGGGTCGAGGCCGAAACGCGCGAGAAGTGCATCTTGTTCAGCCAACGGCCAATTCCTATGATCTTTCCAGGCAATGATGGCGCCCGCCTTGATCTCGGGATCGCCCCCAGTGACGGCCTCTGCCAGCAGAACCCACCGCCGGGTGAGAAGTTGAGCTGTCTCACTCGCCGGGTCCAGGTCGAGCGCGGCCTCCACCTCCAGGAAAAGCTGTTTCCAGGCCTGGTGATAATCCTTCCAGGTTTGAAGAGGGGTTTGCTCTCGCAGCAGAGTTCTTTTCGCCCAACCCTCCTCGGTGTAGTACTGCCGCATGAAATCCTGATGTGGCTGCATATCGATAACCTCTATGATTTTCCTCAAAACGGAGGCGTCGGCCGGCTGGTTCGAACCAAGGAGTTTCTCTGCTTCTTTGATCGCGTGGATGGCGCGGTCTATTGACTCTCGTTTTTCTGTGAGTGCCCGCAGTTGCAAGCGCAAGGATTCCAGGAGTGTCAGACGATTGCAACCCAGGAGCAGCTTGATTTCTTTCAACGGAATGCCAAGAAATTTGAGTGCCGCGATCTGTTCCAGGCGCTCCAGATCTTCCAGGCCGTAAAGCCGGTGTCCGGAGCTGCTTCGCCGCGGCTTAAGTACGCCGATACGATCGTAATGATGCAAGGCTCTGACGGTCACGCCAGCCAGTTTGGCAAATTCATGCGCCCTGTAGAATTTGTCCATCGCTGCCCAGCTCTATCGTCAGCCATGACGTAGGGTCAGAGTCAACAAAGAACCTCAGCGATGTTATGAGAGCCGGGCTACTTCTGTACCGGCGCCGCAATCTCTTTCTGGTATGCGGCAGAGAGCGTGCCTTTGCTGGTGGCGATGGGCAGCAGCGTTGGATAGAACTGGACGAACGTGGTGTCCACCGCCGCATGGGCGGCGTGGCAGCTGTAGCAGTCCGTCGATGGTCGGAATCATCTTGGCGGTCTTGCCTTCGCCGAAGCCAAAGAAAGCCCATTTACCCGGAAAACGTGCTTCGTCCTTAACGTGTACCTCGACTCGCCATGACGGTGCCCCTGGTAATTGCCTTTCTGATTGATGGAGCCTTTTCCCTGCGCCCCCGACCCTCAAGCACGAGCATGGTTTTATCCGGCCAGGTGCCTGTTTTCATAAATGCCTGGTAGGCAGCAGGATTGACAAACACATTGTCGAACATGTGATGGTCGCCCATCTGCATGGGCGGGTTGTAACTCATATCGAAGCCCGAGGTCAGGTAAACCCATTCCCGATAGTGCTCCGGGAACTGCAGCTGGGCGTCGCTGGTATATTGGGGAGCCTGGCTCTGTCGCTCCGCCGTCCTGGTAGGCGCGGCCAGGGAAAACAGAAGCGTGGCAAGCAAGCAGTGCGATTTTGGCTGATCGTGAGCATATGGGCAGTATCCCTCTACGGCGGTCGTTAAGAGCCAGACCGGCGGCTGCACAGTTCCGGCGATTCACTGCATCATAGCTTCGCCGCCAAGAGCACTGGAATACGATATTTCCTATGGACATAAGCCCCACCCGTTCGCAGGCCCACCGCTGGATATGGATCGCATCGATCTGGTCCGGCTTCGGGCTGATTGATGCGACGCAGACCGTCTTCGTCATGCGGGCGGAAGGCATGCACCACGCCTGGGTGCGACTGTTTGTCACTTGTGTGCCTTTCCTTCCTGCCCTGGGCCCTGGCGACCGGGATCGTGATGCGCCTGGGACGGCAATTTCCTCCGGTAAATGTTGAAATCTGTGGTGACCTGGTGCGTGCATCTCGCCACCTGCGCCGCGATTGGTCTGCTCTATGCCGCCTGGACAACGTGGCTGGATGCAGTGCTCAATCCCTATGCACTCGCTTCGCCCCCAAAACCCTTCGTACACCAATGGCTCGATCAGGTTCTATAACGGGGTTATCTCCTCGCTGGTTCTGTACAGCCGCCATCCTGGCAGTCAGTTATGTACTGGATTCCGATCGAGGCTTGCTTATCAACAGACTGAAACCGCGCGGCTGAACGAGCAGCTCTCCAAAGCGCAACTCGATGCCCTGCGGCAGGCAGATCGAGCCGCACTTTTTGTTCAACACCCTCAATGCGATTTCCGGTCTGGTACGGGAGAGAAGGAACGATGCTGCGGTAAGCATGATTGCCGGGCTGAGCGACTTTCTCCGCCGGCTCCTGGAGGATTCGACGCGAGCAGCAGGTGCCGCTGGGAGAGGAAGTGGAGTTCGCTCAGAAGTATCTTGACATCCAGAAAGTGCGGTTTGTGGAGCGCCTTCAGTTCAGTGTCGACGTCCCCGGGGAGCTGCTGCTGGCCCAGGTTCCCACATTGATTCTGCAGCTCATGGTAGAAAACGCGATCAAGCATGGCATCGCAAAACGGGCGCAGGGAGGAGCGATCCGGATCGCAGCCTCGCGTTCCGACGACCGGCTCAGGGTCAGTGTGTACAACGACGGCCCGGCAGTGAAGTGGGAAAAGATGCGCTCCGGGATAGGCATTTCGAACATGAGAACCCGCCTGCGAGGCCTCTATGGAGATGCATTCGAGCTGAAGCATGCATAACCAGGACCCGGGCGGAGTGGAAGTAACCGTGTCTGTTCCATTCAAGGAGTGATCGGTGACCGCGGAGACACGTGCCGGCAAAATCCGAACCGTCATCGTGGACGACGAACCACTCGCGCGCACCAATCTTTCGCTGCTCTTAAGGCTTGATCCGGAGATTGAAGTCGTAAGCGAATGTGGTTCCGGAGTGGATGCCCCGAACGAGATCCGCAGGACCAAACCGGACCTGCTGTTTCTCGACGTGCAGATGCCCGAATGCGACGGCTTTGACGTGCTCGAGTTGCTGGGCAAAGACGTGCCCGCTGCCGTAGTCTTTGTCACCGCCTACGATCAGTATGCTTTGCGCGCCTTCGAGGCAGGCGCCCTCGACTATCTTTTGAAGCCGTTCGACGATGCTCGCTTCGTTCTCGCGCTCGATCGCGCCAAACAAAAGATCGCGCGCGGCAAAGATCGGCCGCAAACAGCTCGAGTATTCTGACCGTCAAGAGCGCCGGGCAGGTGGCATTTGTAAGCCTGCCGTCCATCGATTGGATCGAGGCCGCCGATTATTACGCTGGCATTGCACGTCGGCGCGAAAACTCACCTCTTGCGGCGCAGCATCTCGGAACTGGAGCAGGATCTGGATGCGGACGTTTTTTTCCGTATTCATCGCTCAACCATCGTGAACCTCAACCGCATCCGAGGGTTCAAGACTCAATGAAGATGGCGAGTACACCGTACTGCTCGAAAGCGGAACCAGCCTCCGGCTGAGCCGGCGTTATCGCAAGCCACTCCAGACTCGCCTGGGCATACGCCCCGGGGAGGATTCCTGAATTCCTGCATGAATCAAAAGTCATCCGACGGACATCAGAATTGTCATGTACGCAGTCATGGGAGTGACAGGACAGGTTGGCGGGGCCACCGCGCGCAGTCTGCTCGGCGAGGGCGCCCGAGTGCGGGCCATCGCGCGGGACGCCAATAAGGCGGCCGCGTGGGTGGCGCGCGGTTGTGAACCAGCGGTTGCGGACCTTGCGGAGCCAAACGCATTGGTCGAGGCCTTCCGGGGCGCAGAGGCAGCCTTCGTCATGGTGCCGTCGATGTTTGATCCTTCGCCCGGGTTTCCCGAGGCCCGAAAGGCGATTGCAGCCCTGCGTGATGCACTGGATTCGGCCAGGCCGGGGAGAGTAGTGGTTTTGTCTACGATTGGTGCGCAGGTGGAAACACCCAACCTTCTCTACCAGCTGCATTTGCTGGAAGAAGGGTTGGGAACATTGCCGTTGCCGATTACTTTCCTCAGGCCGGCATGGTTCATAGAGAACGCCAGCTGGGATATTGCACCCGTGCGGGAGAGCGGTGTGGCGCCAAGTTTTCTTCAGCCGCTGGACAAGAAATTTCCCATGATCGCTACGCAGGATATTGGTCAAGTTGCTGCCGAGCTGCTGGTCGAACCGTGGACAGGAAAACGAGTTGTCGAAATTGAAGGGCCTAGCCGTATTTCTCCCAATGAGATTGCGGCAGCGCTGACACAGGCTCTCAACCGCAACGTGCGCATGCAGGCCGTTGCTCGCGACACATGGGAATCGCTCTTTCTGTCGCAAGGGATGAAGAATCCGACTCCGCGCATACAGATGCTCGATGGCTTCAATGCTGGCTGGATTGAATTCGAAGGCGGTTCGCGAAAGATGCACACTCCGTTGACAGAAGTGATCCTCTCCTTGATTCAGCAACAGGCAGCTTGACCTGTGAAGACAGTCGCTGAGCACATTCATGGTTACACCTACGGCACAGCGGATGTGCCGGCGTCGGCGGTGACGCTCGAGGAACTCGAAGCCTTGAAAGTCAGTGTGGGGTTTACCAGCGAAAACCAGCGTTATCTGCAATTGGCAGGCGAAGTGCTTGGCGATCAGACCAGGCGAATCGTCGAGCGTTGGCGTAGCGAGATCATCGCAGGCATCCCGAATCTTGCCCGGCACTCTCGCTCGCCGGAAGGCAATCCGCTCCCTGACTACCTGGCCAAGAGCAGTCTTCGCTTCGAACAATGGATTCTCGATACCTGCCTCCGGCCCTACGACCGTGACTGGCTTAATTATCAGCAGGAAATCGCCTTACGGCATACGGCGGTCAGGAAGAATCAAACCGACGGAGTGCAGTCGACGCCATATGTCCCCCTGCGTGACATCCTTGCGTTCATCGCCGTCATGAACGAGACCATCAAGCCGTTTCTTGCAGCGAAGGGCCACTCCGTAGAAAACGTGGAAAAGATGCACCAGGCCTGGTGTAAATCCATGCAGCTGCAGATGGCGCTTTGGGCACGACCCTACTCTGATCCAAGCCTGGCTCTGAATGAATGGTAGGTTTACCCTTCGCCGATTTCAAAGCGCTTAATCAGACCGTCTTCCATCAAAAAGATGTGGCGCACCTCGCGGTCTGCGAGCAGAGCACCGTTAAGGTCGTGTACGAGCTGATGAACCCGAACGATGGTTTCTCCGCGAGGACCTTTTGCGAATTCGACCGGCTCGACGTGTGGATCGATCATGGACCATTGCCGGGTCCAGTAATCCCGTACCCCATCCCTTCCATTTACAAAACCTCCTTCCATTCCATTTGCCCAGGTGACGTCCAGGTGCATCGCGGCAAGTACGGTCTCGATTTCGCGAGCATTGAAGTTGCGGTAGACATGCCTGAGAAACTGCTCGTCATTCACGGTTGCACTCCCAGGTCTATTTAACACCTTTGTCCGGATCCCAGACACCCTGCAGCTTGCGTACATAGACCATTTGCCCGATGTGGTAGGCATTGTGGGTGCCAATGTGCGCGATGGTTGAAGCCCAGAGTGCGACCTTCGCATCATCCGCGGCTTCGACTGCCTGCTCCCACTCCGTCATTACCTGATCAAGCTGCTTGACTGTCTGATCCCATGTCTTGGCGTCGAAGCTGTTGAAGGTTTCGTCGTTGTTCCCATCAAACTTCGGCGGCTTCTCGTCCTTGAATTTGGCTAACGACTCGCGGTCCCAGAACACCAGGTGATTCGCCAGCTGACCTACGGAGTGATTCCCACTTTTGTCGGTCCAACTCGCCTGCGCCGGCGTCAGGCCCGCAACCGCAGTGTTCGCCGGCACGAACCACTCGGCCTTGTTATGGGTTGAACGCAGCTGCTCGAGCAGAACAGCCTTCAGGGTCATTGGCTTCTCCTGCGCGAACGCAAGGGTCGATAACGACAGGACCATAGTTACTAAGACTAATTTCATGTGGATCTCCTGGCTCTCCGCTAATGTACCTTGAGTCGCGATCAATTTTGTTACGGGAAAAGCGGCTGCAACCAGCTTGTGGCGCGGCTGATGCGTTGCACTATTTGGCCGGGAAAAAAGCGCGGGGGCTAAAGAGCGTGTGTGAGAACCCACCATTCACCGATTTAGTCCCGGAGGGACGTCCATGATAGGTAAAAGTCAAGGGGAAACGGAGATTCCCCTTGACCCGGCAGAAGGGGTTCTCCGGGCGAGTAGGTACTTAGAGTTCCGAGTTGTCCTCGATCCCTTAGCAGGACCAGCGCAGTAGCAGCGCGGCCAGACATCCATTTGCGGGAACAGCGCCGAGACACCGTCCACGAAGATTGAGTGAGGGTAAACCGGCCGGCCTTGAAACAGCTGATGGGGTGTATTGGGAGCCGAGACTCCCGTACACAGTCCCTAGAAACGCAAGGACCGGCTGGTGGATCGCTGACAGATCGAACTTTGTCATTCTGGTAGGCTGAGTCCATCAAGGAGGCGGAAGCAGGCTCTGCTGAAGAGCAACCTGCCAGGAATACTCGATCCGGCTCATCCCACCGATGTGTCCAGAGGGGAATTTGCGACGCGGAATTCCCCTCTGTGTTGGGCAAATGGCAATGACCATCGGGGGAAAGATCGGCATGCCTAAGAAAACTTATAACGGCATGTTCGGTCTTCACTTCCCTAACGGGAAAAGCGTAATTGCCAACCGGCAGGGTGTTTGCCTTTAGGCGGTTGCCAGCAAAGCGTCTGCCTTTTTGTTCTTCCTCCTTGTCTTGTTTTTCGCCTTCGTGCTTGCAGGCGGAGGCGGAGTGTGAACCTGAAAGGGCTGGCCGCTCTTGTCCACAGCCAGCAGGTAAGCCACCAGTTTGCGCGCCACCTGCAAGGTCGCGCGATTGGGATGGCCGCGTTCTAATTCGTGGGCATGCAATGCCGCCAGTTGCGGGTTCCAGCGTGGCGCCAGTTTGGCCGCCTCGATCAACACCGACTGCAGCCAGGCGTTGCGCTGCTTGGAAATCGGACCGCGTTGTTGCTTGCCGGCAGAGGACCGGAAGGCTGCGGTTAAGCCGCAGTAGCTGACAGCATCGGCGATGGAGGCAAAGCGATGCGGGTCGGCGATCTCCAGAGCCCAGCTCAGAGCCGTAATCGGACCGACCGCACGGATACTCATCAGTCGTTCGACGCGCTGCTCCAACGCAGGTTCCGACAGCAGTCTTTCCACCAGCTGCTTTTGGGTAGACTGAAACATTTCCATCGAGCCGCGACTCATCCGCAGCAAATCTTTGACCGACTCCGGTACTTCCTGCAAGCTCTTCATCAACTCGGTGAAGTATTTCTTGCCGTGTAATTTGTCTTTGTTGAAGGCGGTTCCGCTCTCCATCAGCAGACCAGCCATCTTGTTTTGCATGCGCACCGACTGCTGTACCACCATATTGCGATAGCGCAGCAGACGGCGCAGATCGCGCAGCTCCGGCGGCATCACATAGCAGGTGGGCAACAGGTCGCAACGGAGTAGATCGGCGATGGTCCGTGCATCGATGGAATCGCTTTTCTTCTTGCCGGCGCTGATGGCCTTCATCCTGGCGGGATGGCCCATCACCAGTTTCTCGGCATAGGGTTTCAGTGTGTCGTAGATCCAGGCACTGAAAAGGGTCGCTTCCATGGCTCCGTGCCACGGTACCCGCAAGCCTTCTGCCCAGCCTCGAAGCGCTGCGCGCGATGCCTCCAATCTGCCCTCCCGCACGATTCGGCCGTCTGCGGTCTTTATGCAATAACTGATGGTTTTCTTGTGTACGTCCAATCCGATATAGTGGATAACATCATGGGGTTCTCCTAATAGAGATTTCTGAGCCGACTGCTCGAAACAGCCGGTCTCAGCATCGTAATCTCCAGGAGAACCCTTTTTCATTTGTCCGCCGCCTCCGGCGGCACCTATACATTCAAACAGCTGAGAGTAGCCCAGGACGCAGTCCCATAAGCGTTAACCTACTTGGGATGCTTTTCGTCAAAGCTCCCACAAAAACGTCATCCTGAGCGGAGCGCCTCACAGATTTATCGGGTGACGCAGCGCTTGGTGGCGCGGAGTCGAAGGACCCCGAGGGTGCTTATCTTACCCATGCTGCTCGGAGTTTTTCGACCACCGAAGCCCGAGAACAGGATCTTGCTGCGGTACGCACTTGATGGTCACGGATACATTTCTTCATGCACTGTTTTTCCCGGAGCGATGGCTGTGCGCATGTCTTGGTAACCTTCAAAGTAGAGCAGGCGCTTGCAGCCGTAGGCCGCAGTGAAACCTTCCAACTTGCCCCTCCTTATGTTGCATGACGCGCAGATACAGGTTGCTGGTGACGCCAAGGTAAAGCGTGCCTGTGTGGCTGCCGAGAAGGTAGATGGAGCCGCCGGGGCATAGCAAGATGCCAGCAGTTCTTGTTCTCGGCCCCAGGGAAAGACCGTGGTGGGTCGGCCAGGAGCGGGCCTCGGTGGTTGAAAAGCTCCGAGCTGCATGGGTAAGATAAGCACCGTCGGGGTCCTTCGACTCCGCGCCACCAGCGCTGTGTCACCCGATAAATCTGTGAGGCGCTCCGCTCAGGATGACGTTTTTGTGGGAGTTTGACGAAAAACATCCCCAAGTAGGTTAACGCTTATGGGACGGTAGTCCTGGGTAAACATGAGCCATTCGATCAGTCCCGAAGGGACGGCTGAACATGGGGGCTAAAATTTCAGCCGTCCCTGCGGGACTGGTCCGTCTCTCGAATCTCTTCCCAGGACTGCGTCCTGGGCTACTCTCAGCCGTCCCTCCGGGACTAAATCGGTGAATGGTGGGTTCTCACACACGCTCTAAAGCCCAATTCAGTTTAAGCCTTTACGGCACGACTAAAAGTCGTGCCCTGATACGAACCAAACGTTGTTGAATGTCGAAAGCATCGCAGATGCTGCAGATTTGTATCCACCTCGCAAAACATTTCTAAACTCCAGGCCCGGGACTGACGAGTCTGTGCGAAGGTATGCGGAGTTTCCCCTCACTCATGACTTGTCAGCCCTTGGATTTTCGAAACCTGGCTCTTGCTTGCTCGATTGCTTTAGGATTCCGCTCGGCCCAGATCCACACTCCGCAAAAGGCTTCTCCCAGACTACGGCCGAGGTCGGTCAGGTCATACTCCACTCTGGGCGGGATCACCGGGAAGACGGTGCGCGACAACAGCCCGTCGGCTTCCATCTGGCGTAGCGTCTTGGTCAGCATCTTCTGGCTTACACCTCCGATGCTCTCACCCAGGCGCGTGAAGCGCATCCGGCCATGCTCCTCCAGCGCCTCCAGGACCAGCATCGTCCATTTATCGGCGACCCGTCCGATGATCTCTCGAACCAGAGAATCCAACTCGGTCTCAGGACGTGCTCCGTTGCTGCTTGCCATGGGGTCACTCTCCTTTTGGTAAGTATGGCGCTTTGAGGTGCCTACTTCCCAATAGCGTGTGGCCATCATACGATCTAAGTCAGGGAGAAACGACATGCAAATGAGTGGGAATACGATCCTGATTACAGGTGGGGGTTCCGGCATAGGCCGCGCGCTTGCCGAGGCTTTTCACGCTCTCGGGAACCAGGTAATCATCGCCGGCCGTCGGCAACAGGTGCTGGAAGAAGCCATCACCGCTAATCCCGGCATGAAGTCCGCGGTCTTCGATATCGGGAACGAGGATGCGATCCGCGGCTTTGCGGCCCGGTTGGCAAAAGACTACCCAGTCCTGAACACAGTCATTCACAACGCAGGCATCATGCACATGGAAGATTTGAAGAGCGGCGGAGTCGACGATGCCGAAGCGATTGTGACGACTAATCTACTTGGCCCTATCCGGTTGACCGCGGCTCTGCTTCCCCAGCTGCTGGCGCAGCCACGGTCTGCCCTCATGACCGTCTCATCCGGCCTGGCGTTTGTGCCGATGACGATTACGCCCACCTACTGCGCGACCAAGGCGGCCATCCACTCATACACCCAGTCGCTGCGCTATCAGCTCAGAGGAACTTCGGTTCAGGTTCTGGAACTGATCCCTCCGTATGTGCAAACGGGGTTGATGGGAGACAGGCAGGCGAACGATCCGAATGCCATGCCTTTGCAGGAGTTCATTGACGAAACCATGAACATCTTAAAGAGCTCGCCTGAGGCTACCGAGATATGCGTGGAGCGGGTCAAGCCACTGCGCTTCGCCGAGCGTAATGGCGGTTACGATGCCTTCTTCACCCGCTTCAACGATGCCATGGCAGCAGCTTCGCACTAGGGGCGGCTGGCCGGAGGGCGATGGCGGGTTTAGACTGAAGCGCGGAGGCTTTCGTGCACACGAGCAATGCGATTCGGAGCGGGTCTCAGCGGCTACTGTTGAGCATTATTCTGGGTAGTGCTCTGTGCGCGCAGGCTGTTGCCCAGTCTCAGACCATTGGGGTGCGTGATGGCGGCACACGCCAGGTTCTGGAAAGCATCTTCATTCCACCTATGGACAAGGCACCCTTCCAACTCACGCTGGTCACGGAGTGGACGCGTCCGCTGGGTAGAGACGGAAGTTATACCCTTACCAATCGTCGCCACATCATGCGCGATAGTACCGGCAGGTTTTATCAGGAACGCTGGTTCCTCGTACCAAAGGGGGGCAAGATCGAGTCCACAATGAACGTGATTCAGATTGCCGACCCGGTGCAGCATGTTCTTTACAACTGTTTTGTGGCCGACAAGCAGTGCAAGTTATTCCGATATGCGGGATCGACGACTAAGGTGTATCGTCCGGATCTGGAACCCACCGGGCCGTTGCCGGACGGCAATGGCTTCCAGACCCATGAAGACCTCGGCAGCGACAGCCGGAACGGGTGCGAGACCAGAGGCTATCGAGACACTACGACGATTAATACTGGCGTTGCCGGTAATGACCGTCCGATGATCACGATCCGGGAGTTCTGGTATTGCCCACAGCTCGGCATCAACCTTTTGTCAACACTCGACGGTCCGCAGAGCGGCAAGCAATCTTTCACGGTAACCGAACTAAGCACGTCGGAACCAGACCCGCAGTACTTCGACGTGCCCGCCGGGTACAGTGTTGTGGATCGGCGGAGCGAATCGCCTCCGGAGTTTTAGCATCCCACTGAAACCGCTATCTAGGGATGGCCTCCGCCGCTGGGGTGGCCCCCGCCGCTGGGGTGGCCGCCGCCGCCGGGGTGGCCTCCGCCCGAATACCCGGGAGAGTGCTCGGCACCGCCATCATGGCCGGGATTGCCTGGGTTGCCATGCGCATCATGCGCCTCGTTGGCATGGAAATTGTTGAACGGCTCCTCTCCGCGTGCCGGGTACGGTCCGTGGTAGCCGTGACGAGGATCGTAGCGATTGTCGACATGACCATAAAATCCGTGGGGGCCGTGATACCAGGGGCCGGCCCCGATGAATACCCCGCCAAGGAACCAATCGGGCCCATAGTAGCCATAGGCTGCGCAGTTATAGGGAGCAAAGTCGTAGTAGCCATAGGGGCACACCGGCGCCACACCAATGTTGATGGAAACCTGCGCCGGTGCAGCAGAAAAGGCACTCAGCATGGCCGCAGCGAGAAAAGAAAATGCAACAAACTTCAAATGACGCATCTATTCCTCCTCTAACCAACGCTTAGAGCCTAATTTTGAGCGCGGGGTTGTGCGCGACGGCTTGTTATTCTAGGCAGGCTTGTCAGTTGAACGACGGGGGAGCCGAGGAACCTATGGCCGCATTGATCGACGCCATCGATGTAAAGCGCAAGATGTTTGTTGAATTTGAAAACGCCCCTTTCTACTGCCTGGAAGCGGAAATCTCCACCCCGACCGCCAGGGGCGGCCAGACGCTGGTCCGGCTTAAGATGCGTAACATGCTCACCCGGGCGGTTTTCGACAAGACCTTCAAGGCCAGCGATAAGTTCAAGGAGCCCGACCTGCAGACCGTCGAGGCCTCTTACCTCTACAGCGACGCAGATGGCGCCTATTTTCTGGACCAGGAGAGCTATGAGACGCTCACCCTAAGCCAGCAGATGATCGGCGACGCGTTGGACCTTCTGCTAGAAGGGGTCATCATTCACATCGACAAGTACAACGGCAATCCCATCGGGTTGCAGTTGCCGGCCCAGGTGGAACTGGCGGTTACCTATACCGAACCTGGGGTCCGCGGTGATACCGCCAGCGGAAGCGTGACCAAGCCGGCCAAATTGCAGACAGGGATTGAAATTCGCGTTCCTGTCTTTATTAAAGAGGGGGAGAAAATCAAGGTGGATACGGAGACCCGGCAATTCGCCGGACGGGCCTGATGGCCGCTCAGCTCTCCCTGGACGTCTTTCCGTTCTTCTCTGGTCTCGAAAATTCCCGTCGCGCGCGGCGGAGAAGGTCCGTTTTCATGGCTGAGGCGAAGCGATGATCGTATACGTAAGCCTTGATAGAGACCTGAACTCCGTGAACCCGCCTGGGATCTTCATTCAACTCCGCCTCGATTGACCGGCCGAGATGGGTGTAGGGGCAGCAAACTGCAATCTCCCGGCACGTTTCCAAGGCGCTGTCCGCATCTGCTCCGGGGGGCAGACTCATTTCGGCTTCGACCACGCACTCGGCGACGCCCGCATTTGCGTTGAAGATAGCCTTGGTCAGCACACTCGAATTGGGAATGGTGACCCACATGCCGGTGTCGGTCAAAATGCGCGTGCTGCGCAACCCGATTTGCTTGACTTCGCCCTGCGCGTCGCCAAACTCGATCTTATCTCCGGTTTGATAAGGCCGGTCCACGATCACTACCAGGCCTCCGATCAGATTCTTGATCAGATCCTGCAAGCCCAGGCCGATGGCCAGGGCTGCCGAGCCTAAGGTTGCCAGAAAGGCATCCCTGGAGGGTGCAAGGATCTCCGCGGAAATGAGCAGTGCGGCAAACCAGATGGCGATGCGTATCGGCGGTTCTATTTGGCGTAACAGAAACCGGAGTCTCGGGTTGTGCTTTTCGAGCCCGTTAAGAATTCCGCGCAGCCACCGGAGCAGGGCCCAGGTGGCCCCGATCAAGATCACGACGAACAGCGTCTTAGCGGGAGAAAGGTGTGCCAAGACGCTCGATTGGCTTTGCGGGTCGAATGTGGGCAATCCGTGTTCCTCGCCGGGCATAGGGAAGTCTCCTCAAGTCAAGTAAGGTTGGCCCTGCGCAACAGGTCATTTACAAAGCGTTGCGCTTCGGGACGTATCCTCAGGCCGGGATGATCAGGATCGCGCTCCACCAGGCCGAGAGCGGTCAACCGCTCCATGCGGCCACGGCTTGCGGCAACGGGTTCGCAAAGTACTTCGGCCAACTCATCTTCAGTCAAGGAACCATGTTCCTGAATGAGCAGCATCGTCAACTGATCCTCCTGGGCGAGTTCGCTGCGGAACTGGTTAAAGGAAGGATCGAAGGGTTGGCGTATGCGGATGACATCGCCCTCGACGTGCTCCACGGAGCTGAGCCAGAGCTCGAAGGCGGAGCGAAAAATTCCTTCCGACTGCTGGTAGAGGGAATCGAAGAACATTTTGTGCGGAGAGTCTTCGAGGCCGGTCAAGCGTTTGAGGCGGTTAAACCTGGGATCGCCCGCCTGCCGGGGGGCGAATTCCAGGCGCAGGCCGGAGAGACGGTGCCGCTCCAGGATGGCGTTCTCCAGATCGTCACGGGAGATGTTCATGGCATTGATGCGATGGGAAAAGACCCGGTGCCAGTGTGTTCCCGCGTCCAGGGCTCGATACGACCGGTCATTCATCACCACAATCCAGAGCGTAGTGGCAGCGGTGCGATGGATAAGGTGCATGAGATGGTGAGCGGCGGAAAAGCCGCCCACCTTTCTCAGGTAAATGCGTTCTGTTTCCTCTAGGATGAGCACGCGTCGCTCCTCGCGAAAGGCTTGCTCGAGGTCTGCGTCTTCGGGTAGATGCAGCAGCCGGCGCAGAAAGGCTTCCATCTGCCCCGGGGTTAGCAGCCGCTCGCGAAACTCCGCCCGGATCCATTGACAGCCTTGAAGGGCTTCGCGGGTGGCGCAATTCAAAAGGCTGCTTTTGCCGCTGCCCCGGGCGCCGACAAGCAGGCAAGCGGCGAATCTTCCGGCCGCCCAGTCTTTGACTGCCTGATCGATGCCGGCAAGTTCCCGATCACGCCCCACCAGGAACCGGCGATCCTCAACCGGAGTGAGCCGGAAGAGCAAACGATAGAGAGCTGGAAGCTCACTCTTGGACGCCGGCAAAGCCAGGGTGTCGCGCAGAGTAGTGCGACGGACCACAGGAGGCACCGAAGGGTGCTCCGGAATTCTGCCTCCGATGGACTCCATCGCGCCTTCAAAGCGTGCCTTGCTCCAGCGGCCGGCTTGCTGCAGACCTTTCTGGCCTCGCTGCTGGCCGATCTCGACAACCGTAGCCAGCAACGCACGAGCCCGGGGCCGCGGGGCAAGAGAAATCCAGCCATATTGTTCTGCTTCGAGAACCAGGAAGCTTTTCTGTTGCCAGCTGCGGAATGCTGTGGCGGTTGCTGTGTCCAGATCTTCCGGTTGGGTAAGAATGTTGTCCGGGTCGGAAAGAGAAGCGATGGCATTGTGGCGAGCCTCCTCCAGCAGCGCTTCGTTGGGACGGCCGGAAGAGGCTTCCCTCCAGTAAGCAATCATCTCCTTGGCTTGCTCAACGTCGCGTACGCGGCGCGCGCTTAGCTCCCATGACTGTTCGATGATGGCCGACATCGGCGTGCGGGCGTAGGTATGGAACGCTTTCAGGAAGGACGAGCAAGTTGCAACCGAGTGCAGGCGCGGGAAGCGACCGGAAGCCAACAGCTCAACCCGTTCGGGCAAACGTAGTTTCGCCTCCGCTTCTACCAAGCCACTCCAACCACGTAGCCGCTCCTCGGGGGTGACGAGCGCAAAGCTGCCCTCGGTCGCGGCCGTGTTTGGAGGTGCACCCTCTTCGAGCCAGGTTAGGACCGCTGCACGATAAGTTTGGAGTGCTTCACGCTCCTTATACACGTCGTTGACCAACGCGTCGGTGGCCCTGAACCAGGTAAGGGTTAGATCGCGCAGGGCAAGTTCCACGCTCACTGTTGCAAGCAGGGCACGGTGTTGCCGCCACCACCCATCCCTATTTGCGGTGGGGAGTTTGGGGGCATCCTTCGAGTCAGTAACTGAGACAGTTTGTGTCCAATGAGCATACTTTTCAAGGATGGCCGATGCTTGTTTGTTGTAAGTGTCGTGTCTGCTGTGCCAGGCTTGCCATTCGGCAGGATGATTCCCAGCGCGCCAGATTCGCCAGGGCTCACACAGGTCGAGAGCTGCAAGAGTAACCAGGTGTTGAAATTGGCGATCCGTTGCGGTCCTGGAACGCACCGCAACAGATGCAATTTCCTGATCGCAAGCCTGCATCGATTCCAGGACATTCCTGATGGGCTGCACCTGAAGGAATCGCCCCAGGGGGCGGCCAGCAAGGCGCGCGTGGTTTCGTCGTATTGATCGCGCGTGGCACGCAAGTTGCCAACCAGGCTGGGGGCTTGCTGCGCAGTGGCGGAAGCTTGCGCGATGGCTGCGCTGCAATCGCTGATCTGCTGCCATGCCGTTCGCAGCTTGAGCAGGAAGCGCTGGGGAGCGCTGGGTGGGAGCTGCGTTACTGGCTGAGAAGATATCGCCACGTGTTTTTTCCGAGAGTGGCCCGATAGCTTGGAGTAAGAGAATCCCTGATGCAACTTACTCTAGCAGCCTGATTCAAGGCAGTGAAACGGCGCCGCGCATCGGGAGAGGGCGAACCGCAGGGACCCTGAAATCAGTACCATACTCGCGGCCGGTAGTTAGGGGTGCTAGTACTTCTACCAGCGGGATAGTAGCAATCTTGACCCATTGCTCCGTTAACACGCAATGAAAAAAGCGCGACGGGACTTTTCGCGCTTATCGCTTTCCCAGAGGTTGGTGCGGCCGCCGGTAGTTTTCCACAGTGTGATGACACAAACAGCTTTGTTCGGATTCAGATGACCGCATGAAAAGAAGTATTGTGAATTCACGCCTAACATGGTTGCGAATTTATCGTCATCAGACTTAGGCTTATCTCGAAATTGGAACGTCCGGTCTTGCGCTTTCAAATAAAGGAGGCAGTCACCGTGCCAAGTTCCTATCTTGCTAGCATCGCTGAAGCCATTCCGGCGTCAGCCATCCAAAACATCGCCAGTCAATTTGGGGCTTCCGAACAAACTATCCTCAATGGGGTTCAAGCTTCCATCGCCGCAGTGATCAGTGGTCTCTCGCAGAAATCCGGAGATAAGACCTTTCTCAACCAGGTTTTACAGACTGCTTCAGCCACGCCTGAGAGCGGGCTCGCTTCCGCGCTTTCCAATGGCGGCCTGGCCAATCCCGCGTCAAGCTTCCTGACTGGAGCCAGGCAATTTCTATCCAGTATCTTCGGCGATAAGTTGGGCACGCTCACCGAAGCCATCGCCTCCAAGACGGGCTTGCGCTCGGCGGCGGCGACAACTCTGCTGGCAGTGGGTGCGCAGACAGTTCTCGGCTTTCTCGGCGGTAAAGTTCGCGATGGCAGCGTGAACGCGAGCAGCTTGCCTGCATTGCTGACCGAGGAGAGCACTGCCTTGCAGGCAATGCTTCCCGCGGGCTTCGGCGCCCAGGCAGTCCACACCCACAGAGTAGATGTCAACCCGGTCGTTGCGCAAACAGTGAAGGAAGAAAAGGGCCGTTCTCCGCTGCTTTGGCTTATCCCGCTGTTACTCGCCGTGTTGTTGCTGGGCTTCTGGTGGTATCGCTCGCATCAGCAGCCTGCGGTAGCAACGGAACCCGCTACTCCGGCTCCGGCTCCTGCTTCGATCACTTCCTCAACCGGCGCCGACCTGGGCTCGCTCATCGAGGTCAAGCTTCCCGATGGAACCACGGTCCAGATTCCCCAGCGCGGTGTGGAAGGCAAACTACTGGCCTTTATCCAGGACCCAAACCGGGCCCCGGATAAGACCTCATGGTTTGACTTTGACCGGCTGCTTTTTGCTACCAATTCAACTACCTTGGAGCCGCAGTCTACGGATCAACTGACCGCGGTTGCTGCCATACTCAAGGCCTATCCTGCGGTGCACCTTACCATCGGCGGCTACACGGACAATACCGGCGATGCAGCTTACAACCTGAAGCTTTCGCAGGGACGTGCGGATAGCGTAGTTGCGCAACTAGGGACGATGGGCATCGCTGCCGACCGCCTGGTGGCCAAGGGATACGGCCAAGATCATCCGGTTGGCGACAACTCGACTCCGGACGGACGCGCACTCAATCGTCGCATTTCTATGTTGGTGACCAGTAAGTAATTGGTTTTAGAAGCTTGCGTTCTCTTATAGGTAGCCTTCATGAATCCTTTGATCAATGAATCCACGGCCGTCGAAGGCACGGCTGTGGATACGACCGGGCAAACTGTTATCCCGGTCTTTGAAGAGAATCTCTCCGTTGCCAAGCGCGTTGTGGAAACGGCGCGGGTGCGCGTGTCGCGAGTTACTCACGACTATCAACGGATGGTCGACGAGATGCTCCAGCACGAGAAAGTGGAGGTCGAGCGGGTTCCGATCGACCGGCCAGTTGAAGCCATGCCCTCGGTACGCCAGGAGGGCGACGTCACAATCATTCCCGTCGTTGAAGAGGTGGTGAGGATAGAACGACACCTTGTACTCAAAGAAGAGGTACATATTCGGCGGGTTAGGCATACGGAGAGATATCAGGAGACGATCACCCTGCGCAGGCAGGAAGCTGTGATCTCTCGCCACTCACTCGAACAGCCGACCGTCACCCAAGACGAGGCTAGCCCCAATGCACTCAACCCAAGAGAGGAAAACCAATGAGCAGCTACGAGAAGGTCGTTACGCTATTTGACACAGCAGAACACGCTGAAGCCGCCGCGCAGAACCTGCAGCATGCAGGCTTCTCGTCCGACGACATCAGCATCGTGAGTGGTGCAGGAACTGCCCAAGAGCGCAAGTGCGCTGCGCGAGCCGGGTCTGTGGCACCGCATTTTCGGCAGCGACATTGAACAGCACGAAGCCATGGTGTACGCCAAAGCGGTTGAGTCGGGCGGCGTTGTGCTCACCCTGCGCGCAGAAGCAAGAAGACGTGCCCAAGGCGATGGGAATTCTGAACCAGCACAACCTGGTCGATGTAGCGGACCGCGCAGTCGATACCGGCGTCATTTCCAAGGAAACCGCTGCTGCGATAGCGGTTCCGGCCGCAGCCGCGGCCGCAGTCGCACCGCCGTCCGGCCCATCACCTCGGACCTGGGCAAGAACGAAGTCATCCGTTTGGCGGAAGAGCATTTAGATGTTGGCAAACGCCTGGTGGAACAGGGCACGACGCGCATCCGCCGCTTTGTTACCGAGAAACCGGTAGATGCGGAGGTAACCCTGCACGAAGAGCATGCTGAGGTGGTCCGCCGCGCCATCACCGATCCGAACTATATCCAGAACATCGACTGGTCCGACACGACGGTGGAAGTACTGGAGACGGCGGAAGAGGCTGTGGTTTCGAAGAGTGCCCGGGTCGTCGAAGAAGTGGCCGTGGGCAAGACGGGCTCCGATCGCATCCAGACGGTGCACGATACAGTGCGGCGTCAGCAGGTGGAGGTGGAACGGGTTCCTACTACCAACCCCAAACCCTAGTCCATCCTTAACGCTTCCTTAGCGCTTTCACGATGCGCCCGAGCAGGAGAAATCTCTTCGGGCGCATCGGTTTTTCCGGGGCACTGAGGTTACTCTTCCACCAGCCGTATGGTGAGCGAGTCGCCATCGCCAATGGCTACCAGGTAGCCATGCTGGGGAACGATCGCCACGTGCGGGCGTGCGTGGCGGTTACCGCTTTCCCGTAGTTCGTGCTCCAGGATCGCGGCCAATCTGGCCCTGGTAAATCTGCGGCGCAATTCGTCTGCCAATCAGTCCTCCCTCAAGAAGAAAGTCGTGCCATGCCCCGGAGCCGGGCATGGAAGGCAATAAGCAAAAGCGCTTATTCATATTCCTTTAATAATACAAAGTTGCGCCTGGGAGGGGGTAAACAAGATGGATCGACGCCAGGGGGAACTTGTGCCGCCGAATATGCGAAGTTACGGGCGCGGCCGGCGGGATTGTTCCAGGTCTCCCTTTCTCATCAGTGAAAAACAGCGTGGCGACGGGTCGCGCCAAAACAGCTGCGGCCAAGTGATTTTGGGATTTTGATGGCCCTCTTTACGGCAATAGCTCGCTATACTTCTCACCGTATCGCGGACGTTTGAACCCAGGAGGCGACGGTATGAAGAAGAAGCAGGCGGGGAGAACCCAGGCGAAAACCAAAGGGCCGCGGAAAGGGCCGGTTGCTGCGCCGAGATCCCGAGCGACGGTGCAGGTAAAGCCCCGTGCAATGTCGGTAGCTGCAGACGACAGTCCAGCAGTTGCGGCACAAACTTTCGCCGGAGTATTTCGGTTTCCCGGGAAATACGCATTTTTGGAAAAATTCAATATCCCGGACTACGCGTTGCTGCAGGCTAACGATCCCTTCACCGGGCACTTTGATGAACTGGCAGCCGAAAATACCTGTATCGCTCTGCAGTCGAGCCATCAAGATGGCGATCCGGCAACTCTCACCGGCAAGATTGTCACCTGCGACGTTGAAGGGCGGCAGACCCCAGTCTTATTTATGTTTAACGGATGACTTCGGTCGACCGAAGCTGTTGGCGCAAGGCGCCAAAGGAGTTGCAATGCGTTTGTTCCTCTCTCATTTCTGCCTCACAGGTCTGCTCGCAACCGTCATCGCGTCCAACGGCCTCGGACAAGATAAAGTCAAACTATCGAAAGCTCCGATCAAGAATCGGCTTGTGGTTGTGGGCGCTCCAAAGATTTATGACGACCTCTATCTGCGTCAGCTTCTGAGCTCTTTGCAATCTCAGCTGGCGAGCACCCACGCGATCGATCAGGCAACTTTGCTAACTCACATCGGTGTCGCACAAGGCGCTGATTTGCGACAAATGAGCGCCGCGATCTCCGCTTCGGGTCCCCCAACTCCGCAAGTTCAAACTTTTGGGCTGGCTCCGGGAGTGCCCGCATTCAGCTATCCACCAGGCTATTCCGGGTCGTCGACTGCCACCGCCTACCCGACCGGTACGGCGACGCCGACAACCCCGGGTACCACAACGACGACAAGCTCGGTAACGCCGGCGGCTGCGACGCCTCCGGCTCCGACACTGGCGGCGCCGGCAATTTCTTCGCTGGGCCAATCATCCCTGGACACTTACAATGAGTCGCTGCAACTGTCTGCGGAGCTCACCAATACTGCTCTCCTTCTGCAAGGCGCCCTCAGCGACACCCTCAGTGCAGACGGCAACCCCAAGGCGACGGTAACCATTGGATTCCCAATTACGGTTGAATCTCCTTCGATTGACGACAAAGATCTGGCTGGCGCGCTTGCCGAGGTGCACGTGACAGTTTGTTCTGACGGGTCCGAGTCACCGTCCATTGTCACGCTGCTCCCGAGGGAACGAACCTACAATGTCGCCAGCCTGGTAGACAACAGTTTCCTCGGTAGTGCGAGCGCGGTCATGGGAGGGGTGGTAAACGTTGGCGGCGGATTTCTGTGGAGCCACAAGCGTTATTACCTGGTGCAGCAGCAGGAGACTGTGGCGTTCCTGGTTCCGGGGAAGGAGGGAGGCTGCGGCGATGAACCAAGGCACGCAAGCTTCGCCTGGCAAATCCGGCCGGTGCTCGGTAAAGACTTTATCCGTCCCGGCAACTCAGTGAATTTCGTGCAGATCGCGATACCGGAAATAATTGGGAACTCACCCACCAGGACAATCGGGAAAGCATGCGTCTCGGTGATCTGGCGGAAACCAGCCGTAACAGGCTTGTTTCGCAAGAAGAGCGAGGAATACTTTGACGAGTCGCTTTCGAGCCCCGAACAGTGCTACGACATCGATTACTACAACACGCTGACGAGCAAGAACCAGACGTTGAGTGTAATGGATATTGGGCAGGGGTTGGTCACAGTGAAAGCGACCGGCACTTTTTTACCGGGAACTACAGTGCGCCTCGGAAACACGTACTTGCCACCAGATAACATCAGCGCGACTCACGATGCGCTTAAGTTCACAACCCTTGCGAGCGCGATCGTCGGCGCTGGGCAGGTGTATTTTGTTGGACGGGACGGGCGCGAAATAGAAGCCATTCACAATGAGACGCCAACCACGCCCTTGACGATGAAACAACTCACGATCTCGCCGTACTCGGACGCGCAATCGCTGGTAAAGATCAATTTTGACGCGCCCCCGGATGCTGTGCCGGGAGATCAGGGAGCGAGCAATCGTAATCCTGCAGATGATCCATGGGTGGTAGTGATTGGAGGCAAGGTGTTCGGCATGAGTGATGCACCGTTTTTCGCAAAGACACCAACCGAAATCCAATTGATCGTACCCACCGCTCTGATCCAGACCTCCCCTCAAGTCGAACTGCGCCGCCTGCTGTGGCGAGACGTTTCTTACCGGCGCTCGATGCCGATTCTCAGCGACACGTTTTCAAAAGCCGCACCTGCGGTCTCGGCGGCTTCAATCCTTTCGAGTCAGAATGGACTTATCATCGGGTTGGTAGGGACCGGGCTTGATAAGTTAACGATGGTTTTTCCCTCGAAAGATATGTGCCCGGATTGTAAATCGACGGCCGCAGGTTCCACGTTCTTGCAGGTGACGCTGCAAAAGCCCACTGACACCAAAAAGAAAGACAAGAAATCGGCGCTCGATCCGACGGATGGTTTACGGCAGCTGGCCTTTTGCCGCAAACCCGAAACCGACAAGGCTAAGCAGTGTGATGAAAATTTCCCCACATTGCTTGTCGATGTGCCCAAGCTGGACACACCAGCAGCGAAGCCGTCATTGGACAAACACGATCCCGTACCGGTGAACACACACCAGGTCACAATTACGGGTAGTATGCTCGACCAGGTAGTCTCCATCGAGCACGCCAAAGCTTCACTTGGTTTTCGCCTGGTTCCCGGTAAAAATCCTTCGTTGTTAATCGACCTGCCAGATGCGATCGCGAAGGTTCCCGGCGGGTACTCTTTGCTCGTCACTTTCGCAGACAAGTCGGCTACCGGGTACCTGCTAACTGTGAAGACCAGCGGTTCGTAACTGCGGTGGGAGCGGCTAGAATTGCATTTGTGTCCAACCGAAAGAATTTCGACCAGGCGTTGGAGTGCTTTGCCGATCCGGAAAGGCATCAGGAGTATTTCCGCCTGTATTCGGACGACATAGTTTTGCACGGTTATCAGGGGGTTGAACCGGGGCTGGAAAGCGTGAAGCAGTTTTACAACGCCTTCTGGGCAGTGTTCCCGGACGCACAGGTGACCGTTCAAGAGGTACTCGAGGAGGGCGACACGCTGGTTGCCCGTTATGTCATTACGGGAACACAGCAGGCGGATTTCATGGGTGTTGCTGCGGCCGGACAGCGGATTGAGCTACCAGGGATCAGCATCTTGCACTTCAGAGCCGGTCGCTGCTTTGAGCGATGGGCTTGCTCAGATTCGCTGGTGCTGTTGGGTCAGATCGGGGCGCCGATCGCTCGCGGCGAATGATTATCGGCCAAGTCGACAAACAGGCACTCGAGCGGTCAGCGTGTTATCCAACGCTGCAGCGCTCCGGTCACGATGCCCGGGCTTTCGAGTGGCGTGAAATGCGCCGCATGGTCAATGATCACCAGCTCGGATCCAGGAATTTCCTCCGCCAGCGCCTCATGGGCTGCTGGTGTGGTGCGGCGGTCCTCTCGCCCGCCTATGAGGATGGTTGGGCAGCGGATCTGGCCGAGATTCGGAAAAGGATTCCTGATCGCGAGCAGCGCCCGCATCTGCCGCAGGCCGGCGTCCTGGCCGACGGCCTGCGCCATGTCGATGAAGCACCGTTTCAGCATCAGGTCTTCAGCGCGGGCAGCAGAAACATAGGTGGGATAGACGGCTTCCAGATAGCTATCGAAGCCTCCTTGCTCGATGGTCTCGACTGCTCGGCGAATGGCGTTTTCAACCGGAGGAAACAATCCACCATGGGTCGCGCTCAAGAGCGCCAGCCGTTCGACGCGGTCGCTCGAAGTGCTCATGATTTCGAGGGCAACCTGGCTGCCCAGAGAAAAGCCCGCGAGGGAGAAATGTTCAGGGGCTGATTCGAGGACGGCAGAGGCCATTTCCGATATCGTCTCCTGCCTGGTCACATCGGCGACGATAACGTCCGCATAACAGGTGAGGCCCGCGATCTGGTCAGTCCATAGAATCAGATTGCAAAGTAATCCAGGGATGAGAACGAGCGAGGTCATCATGCACCGGCAAGATGACCACAGGTTATATGTTTTCTCGTTTTTCATCCCCTTGGGTGGATGTCCGCATCCGGACAGGGAATTCCCCTGCCGGACAACTGACGACAATCCTGGTTTGCAGAGGATATCGTTAAAGGCTGTTAAATGTGACGATTAAGCAGTTAGCGGGTTTTGGCTGAGCAAATGCCTGCACTTGATTGATTCCTTTCTTACGAGGTCAGCCATGCAGAGCATCTTCAATGACATTTGTTACGCGCTGCGACAGTTGCGGCGCTCTCCAGGATTTGCTCTCGTCTCGGTGCTCACCTTGACTATGGCGATTGCGGCCAACGTAGTTGTGTTCGGTGTGTTGAATGCTTTGGTGTTGCATCCGCTGCCTGTGCCGCAGGCGGACCGGGTAGTTCAGGTGCAACAGCCGAACGCAATTACGATGTCCTATCCGGACTACAGAGATATTCGTGATCGGAATCGCACATTTTCAGAGGTTGCCGTTTACCGCCTGGCGCGGATTGGCTTCGATGTCTCGGGAAATGCTCAACCCGTCTGGGGCTACGAGGTAAGCGGCAACTACTTCGACATGCTGGGCATAAAACCGGTGCTGGGGCGTTTTCTGCGTACATCCGACGATGAGAAGAAAAACGGCAGCCAATCTGCGGTGCTGAGTTATGCCTGCTGGCAGGTGCGCTTTGGCGGTGACGCGAACATTATAGGCAAAACGGTTCGGTTGAATAAACAACCCTACAGCGTCATCGGGGTCGCCCCGAAAGACTTCAACGGCACAGAGCACTTTTTCTGGCCCGAACTTTGGGTACCGGCTCAAAACGAAGAGCAGATCGAGGGGTATCGCTGGCTTGATAGCCGGGGAAATAACAATTCCTGGGATGTCGGCAGACTGAAGCCCGGTGTGACCGTAGCCCAGGCGAACGCCGATCTGTCTCGCATCGCTGCGCAGCTTTCCCGGGAATACCCTGACACCGACAAACAACTCGCTCTAAAAATAGCGCAACCCGGGTTCCTGGGCGATGCGCTGGGCCGTCCGGTGCATGCGTTTTTATACGGCCTTATGGGGATGGCCGGGCTGGTGTTGCTGGCTGCTTGTGCCAATCTCGGCGGTCTTTTTGCCGCGCGCACGGCTGATCGCGCACGCGAGCTTGGGATTCGTATCGCCATTGGTTCCAGTCGCGGACGCATTCTGCGCCAGCTGCTGACGGAATCGCTGTTACTGGCGGCCGCGGGAGGCGTGGCAGCGGCTCTGCTCGCCAGTGCTCTATTACGCGGGCTTGCGGCCTGGCATCCCGGCACAGAAATTCCAGTGCAGTTTCTGGTGGCGCCAGACAACAGCACGATCGCCTTCGCTGCACTCATTGCTCTCCTGACAGGTCTCCTCTTTGGTGTCATTCCCTCCCGTCAAGTATTCAGAACTGATCCCAACCAAGTACTGAAGTCTTCCGGTGGAACGGATGCCGGGTCGCGTCGCCTGGCTCTGCGCGACCTGTTGCTGGCAGTGCAGATTGCATTGTGCTGCTTGCTCGTGACCGCGTCGTTTGTAGCCCTGCGCGGGCTCGAGCGAACGCTGCTCATGCCGCTCGGCTTTCATCCTGATGGCATAGTGCTGGCGACGATGGATATCCATCTTGCGGGCTATCAAGGTGCGCAGGCGCCTGCTCTGCAGCAACGTTTGCTGGCTGCAGTCGCATCGATTCCCGGAGTCCAGAACGCCTCCTACTCGGATACAACGCCGTTAAGTATGGACCAAAACGGTTATAGGGCCTTTGCCCCCGGGACAACGGATTTCTCAGTGTCCAATGTGAAATTCTGGGCGCATGCCTACAATGTCTCGCCAGACTATTTTGCAACTGTGAGGACCCGCCTATTAGCAGGCCGGGCATTCTCTCTTCACGATGATGAACATGCGCCACGTGTGGCGGTGGTGAATGAAACCTTTGCGCGGAAACTTTTCGGGACTACAGACGTGGTTGGCAAGTATTTCCCTCTCGATAAATCAGTCCAGGAAGAAATCGTTGGGGTTGTGGAAGACGGGAAGTATGAGACGCTGACCGAAAATCCGACGGCCGCCGTATTTGGGCCGATCGGGCAGGGACCGTCCATCGACACGGTAATCCAGGTTCGCTCCAACCGCAGTTCGGCGGAGGTGATCCCCGCCGTGAGGCAAGCGATTGCCGGAGTCGACCCGATGCTGCCTGTCTTCAGCGTCAGCACCTGGACCGATTCGCTCGCGATGGTCACGTTCCCCGCGCGTGCTGCCACCATCGCGCTCGGCATTCTCGGTGGACTGGCGATGATGCTGGCTGTTACGGGAATCTTTGGGATGGCAAGCTATACGGTGTCAAAGCGCATGCGCGAACTGGGCATCCGCGTTGCTCTCGGAGCCCACGGCGCGCAGGTTTTGCGTGCGGCGTTGGGGCGTACAGTGGTGCTGCTCGCAACCGGTTCGATTGCGGGGTTGGCACTGGGAGCGGCGGTGAGCCGGATCCTGGCCAGCATTGTGTATCAAGCTTCTGCGTCTGACCCGTTGGTGATTCTGGCTGCGGTGCTGACGATGGCTCTGGTTGGGCTGATCTCCGCCGCTGTTCCTGCGTGGAGGGTTCTATCCATTGATCCGGCTCGATTATTGCAGGATGAGTGATCTGGTTCGGACGCTCGCGTCGTTAGCCTCTCGCATGGTTAGTCACTCCCCGAGATTGAACACGACGTTGATCGCAGTTTCTACTTCGACGGGACTTCCGTTGAGAAGATAAGGCCTGTAGCGCCAGGAACGGACCGCATCCATGGCTGCTTGCTGCAGCATTGGGGGACCGCTCATCACTCTGAGATTCTTGATTAAGCCGGTTGTGGAAATAGTGGCTTGCAAAACCACGACTCCCTGAATGCGAGCTGCCCTGGCGATCGCGGGGTATTGCGGCACAGTCTTATCGAGCAGGCTCCCGTCCATCACGCCGGAAGAGATGCTCAGGCTTCTGTGAGTCTGCCTCATTACTCTAGGTGGCCCAGTTCCAATACCGTCCATGATTGTGCTCATGCCGCCCGGCGTGCCATTCTCCAGGCCTTCTATGCCCTTAACACCGTCCATCGAGGGCTGTATCGCCGATTCCTGCACGAGTTTAATTTCTTTAGGGATCTTGCTTGGCGCCTGCAACTCTCTGCTAAGTGTTTCAGATTTGATCTGAACCTTAGGAGCCTGTGGTGCGGGTGCTGGTGGCGGGGGAGGCGGTGGCGCTACTATCAGCGGGGCCATCACATCGGTGGGCAAAGCTTGAGGATGTAACAGCGGCCAGATAATCACCGCGATCAAGACTCCGCCATTCAGTAATACAGAAACCATCGACCAGTACTTGCTTTTGGCCTTGATCCTATTACCGGACTCCATTAGAGAGTCTTCAAACATTGCCTTGCCTCGATCAATCCCGACTCATACCTACTTAGACACCGGTCGAGATATTTTGATCCCGGCGAGTTAGTTAGAAGTCGCGCCGTTGGATGACCTTGATAGCAATCATCGTTAACAGCGCGGCGATCACAGTGAAGGCTGCGGCGTGAAACCACGGAATTGGCCCGGCAAACGCAGCTGTGCGCCAGTGAAAGTAGTCGGATCCCAGCATGAATGCCCAGGGGCTGTAGAAGCGAAACTTGTCATCGCTCAGCGCGTAAGCAAGCATTATGATTGCACCGCAGCTCACAATGGGCGCCGTGTACTCGCCTTCTACAAATGAGGAGATCAGAAGCGACGCGGCGAGGAACAAGATTCCGCCGCCCAACAATAAGAGGAGATGAAAGCCGGCTTGCGCAATGAATTGCGTGTTGCCCGCGACCTTCGCGCTCAACAACATCGCAATCCAGGGGAGGATCGCGAGTGCGACGGCCTCCATGAGTCCCATGCCAATGCGGACTAACATCAAACGCAAACGGCTCACCGGCAGCGACAGGGTGAATGACGAGGAGCCAGCTGCCTTCTCGCGCAGCAGGCCGCCCATCATCAAAAGAGCGACCGCCAGGAGCCATACGGCGGCAAGAGTTTCATGGGCCGCATGCAGCAGCTGGCCTACTTGTTTGGGCGATTCATTTCCGAGGAAGACAAACACCAGCCGTGAACATAGCGCTGTCGAGCCCACGAGCGCGATGAGGAATCTTGAGCGCGTCTCCAACCAGGCTTTGTACCAAAGCATGTCTTAGCTCCCCTTCACTGTTTCCAGGAAAATCTGGCGCAGACTTACGGGTGAGACTTCAACCGAGCTGGCGTGTAAGTCGTGCGCACGCTCGATGACCATCTCCGCATTTCTGCTGACCACGACGCTCATCTGGAGCCCACTTGCCCGAATACTCTCCACCCCGGCGAGACGCACGGCTGACTCATCGGGAGGAGACGGAAATACGAGATCAATTTGTCGATAGGACTGGCGCATATCGTCCAGCGAGGCGTCCAGCACCAGGCTTCCTCGATGGAGCAGACAGACATGGTCCGCGATCCGTTCGACCTCTGGTATCTGATGCGAAGAAAAGAAGACCGTCGTGCCCTCACTGTTTTGTGCCACCAGGCTCTCCAGCATCAGCTCGATGCCGATTGGGTCCAGACCCTCGCTGGGCTCGTCAAGAATCAATAATTCTGGTTTGCGCGCCAATGCCAGCAGCAGGGCCAACTTCGTCCGCATCCCTTTAGACAGAGACTTGATCCTTCGCTCCGGTGGTAGCTCGTAGGTGCTTAGGAGGGTTCGCTCCCTATCGAGACTCCAGTCAGGGTAGAACGGTCTTGTGAAGCGAATGATCTGCTCCACCGTCATGTAGTCGTAGAGCTGTTTGTTCTCGCTGACATAGGCGACTTTCCGCCGCAGGCACACGCTTTCCTTCACGTCGTCGATGCGGTGGCCCAGCACCATGCCATTTCCGCTGCTGGGGCGAATCATCCCCAGCAACATCCTGATGGTGGTGCTTTTTCCGGCTCCGTTCAAACCTAGAAATGCGGTGATTTGATGAGGCTTTACGGAAAGGCTAAGACCTCGAACCGCTTCGACGCGGCCATAACGCTTGGCGAGGTCATTGGTCTCGATTACAGCAGCATTGGTCATCGTTTGTTCACCACCTCAGCTGGATAGAGCAGTTCCGCTTCGAAGATGCGGCGAATCTCATCTTCATTGAGTCCGGATTCTCGCAGGTCGTTGAGGAGCTTGCGGACGTGCCGGCTTGCCTCATGAACCCGCTGCGTTTGACCCAGGCCGCGTCGCTTTACCGAGATAAATGCGCCCGAGCCCTGGCGAAGTTCAAGCAGTCCCTCATGTTCAAGCTCTGAATACGCCTTCGCTACCGTAGTGGGGCTGACGACCAACTCCTCGGCGAGGGTGCGAATGCCGGGCAGCTGATCACCCTGGCGCAGGGCCCCGTTCTCTACCGCATGGCGGATCTGCTGCATCAGCTGCAGGTAGAGGGGTTGACCGGCGGAAGTATTGAGCTTGAAAAGCATCGAGCGTAACTGTACTGGTGTATACATACAGCATGAAGGATGAGTTGGTCAAGAGAGAGGTTTCAACCAAGATTGACACAAACCACCATTAGAGTCACAATGTGATCCTAATGATTGGCGAGTTTGAATACATGGTGCTTACCGCAGCCATCCACCTGGACGAAGATGCCTATGGCGCGGCAATCCGGCGGGAGATCGAGGCGGCAACCGAACGCCGCTGCTCCATCGGAGCGCTCTACACAACCCTGGATCGGCTGGAGACAAAAGGCTTTGTGAAGACGTGGATGGGCGATTCGACGCCGCAACGGGGCGGTCGGGCCAAGCGAATGGTCTGCGTAACCGCAAAGGGGATTCGCGCCGCTTCCGCCTTCTATCTTGCGATCATGCGAGTGAGCCGGAATGTCTCATGGGAGGCGGAATGAGTTGCGAGCCAGCTATCAGTCGATTTTTGTGGTGGTTGGTGAATAGCTCGGCCCGAATGTTGGAACCCGTTGAACGCGAGGCGGTGCGCGGGGACCTTGCGGAATCAGGCGAGACTGGCGGCCCGGCTTTGCGCCATGTGGTTGGCTTAGTCATCCGGCGCCAAGTATCTGTATGGACGGACTGGCGACCTTGGCTGACCCTGGTGGGCTTGGTCGTTCCGCTAGGTCTGTTGCTCTCGGTAATTTCCAGGCGTATGGCCACCACGAGCGCTGTTTATATCTGGATGTACGCGAACAACTTGGACCCGAGTTTGTTTAGATATCGCGGATTCTGGTACCAGTTTGCCGATACCGTCGCAGAAATCTTCAAGATGTACTTAGCACTGGGTTGCTGGTCATGGACCAGTGGGTTTGTGCTAGGGTCCGCGTCGCGCGGCATCATTCGGGTCAACGGGTTTTTGTTTTGTCTCAGGTTGGCATTCGGGGTGCTGCTGGGCGCGCCACTTTACTTAGCCTATTACGAACACTACCTACATCTCACAATCGGCTTTCCCATCGTCGCCCACCAGCACTATGACCCGGTTAATGCGCTGACTTTTTACCGGGTAATGTTTCCCCTGATTGTGCAAGCAGTTCTTGTTCTGCTCCCAGCGTTGTGGGGGATGCGTGAGGGCGCAAGAGCGGTGAGGCTTCGGCCATTGCTCCGCATGATTCTATGGACGGCGGCAATCGCAGCCCTGGTCGGCGTTGTGATCCAGAATCCGGATCTCTGGATGTTTCTGAGGTTATATAGGCTAGTCGGGACTTCGTGGCATGGTTGGCAAGGACGCCTACTGCAACTTCTTGCGTACTGGCCACTTGTGTTCATGCTCGCAGTCGCAATCACGCGGCGCTTGCAGGGTGGCGGCGTTGTCTCTCATTCGGTGCTGCCATAAAAAACCAACCTTTGGCAAACCCATTCAGGGGATAGGAGGAAACTATGCAGAGCAAAAAATCGACCATCACATCTAAACTTGCTGGTTCACGACCGACGCATAAGATTGCTGCTTTCATCATATTTCTTGTGTGGACGTGTATCACCCCGGCTCTCTTCGGTCAGCAAGATGTCCATGCGGCGCTTATACCTCCTGCAAATCGAAAATCAGCGCCGGCCTTTCAACTTGTGACTGAAAACGGTACGAAGATGCAGATCTCCGACTATCGGGGAAAGGTCGTTCTGCTCAATTTTTGGGCTACCGATTGTGGCGGCTGCGTGCTTGAGATTCCATCATTCATAGAGCTTGAGAAAGCATACAAGGACAAGGGCTTTACCGCAGTCGGTGTCTCGATGGATATATCGAATGAAGGCCTAAAGGACGCCAACGAAGCATGGGGCAGGGTGAGGCCGTTCCTTGCAAAGCACGCAGTCAATTACCCGATTGCGATGGGTGATGATGAAATCTCCAAGGCCTACGCATTGAACGCGTTTCCGGCCACATACTTGATCGACAAATCCGGTAAGATTGCGGTCGCTTATGTAGGAGTGGTCATAAACAAGGATAACGTTGCAACAAACATCAAGAGCCTTCTCTCGGAGCGGTGATGTGATAGGCATATGAGCCGCTCTCCCTGTCCGTCGCACAAAGGGTGAGATCGGCGACGGGTCAACTCGGTTTTGGAGGATGATCCTGCGTATCGCGGATAACGTACGTTACGTACACCACAACCGTACATCCTGATAAGCTGCCTTCATGGAAGTTTCCATCACGCAGTTCCGGCGCGACATTTTCGACCTGATGAACCAGGCCATGGACGGTAAAGAGGTTTGGGTGAAGCACAAGGGACGCCGGTTTAAGGTTGTTCCCGAAATCAAGCCTGTCAGTCGACTCAGCCGCATCACGCCTCTCGCGGTCATCAACCCTGCAAGCCCAGCCAGATCCATGAAACGGAGCAATCGATCCTTGCAGGAAGAGATGGTACGTGCCTGGGAGCGGGACTGGTCCACCCTTTGATCGCTTAGCTGGATACCAGGCCTGGTGACAGCATCATCCGTGCTGGTGCAATTCGGTGACAAACAAATCGGCTGGGGAATTCGTGGACGGAAGTGGCACTTTAAAAGAAACCCGCAAAGTGGCACTTCCGCCGGTCAGCAGTCATTGACTGCGGTTGCGTCAAACTGTACAGTTCAGAATATCGAAGTGGAGCTTTTATGGCGACATCGAGCACCGGAAAGAATGACTCCATCGTGGTTTCGGCGCTGGAGGCGCGCGCCAACTTCGGCAAGCTCCTGAGCCGCGTTGACAGCGAGCGGCGCTCCCTCGTTATTGAGAAACGGGGCACCCCCAGGGCGATCCTGCTGAGCATCCGCGACTATGTGAAGCTGGCGGCCCCCGAGCCGGAAGTCTTGCGAGTCATCGGCGAAGAGTCGAAGCGCAAGGGGACGAACAAACTGACTCCGCGCCAGATCAATCAATTGATAAAGGAATACCGGGCGGAAAAGAAGAAGCGGTAATGCTTCCGCTCCGCCTTGTCATCGACACCAAATATCCTGGTTTCGGCGGCGCTCAACCCCGACGGGCTCCAGCGCACGGCGTTGCTGCTTGCCATCACGAAGCCTGCCCGCCTATACGTGACATTTCCGATCCTCGAAGAGTATGCGGGCGTGTTGATGCGCCCGCGTATCAACATCCGTAAAGGCGAGCGCCTGCGGCTGCTGCAGTTGATCAAGAACCGAAGCTACCTCGTGACTCCGTCGCGCCACCTGCAGGTCGCGAGCGATCCCGACGACAACATATTCATCGAATGTGCCGACGCCGCGCGCGCCGACTACCTGATCACCGGAAATCAAAGGCATTTTCCGGCCTTCTGGAAAGGGACCAAGATCATTACGTCACGGGAATTCGTCACTCTTGCGGCCCCGCATTTGATCTCCTAGAGGATTGGCCGGCCTGGCTGTTCAAATCCGGACAATCAACCGCAGTTATGGACATCATCGCCAGAGCGCTCGCAGCTAACTCGTGGTTTTTCAGTCCTCCCGTTATTCTGATTACGGCGACCGGAATGCTTCAGACTCCTTACAAAGCTGATCGAGCCATAGAAGGTGTGACCCATATGCTGGTTGATCTGAAATACGCATCCAGGCGTTTGTTGAAGTCGCCGAGCTTCGCCATCACCGCGGTCTTCACCCTGGCACTGGGGATCGGCGCGAACGCCGTGGTTTTCAGCGTTTTGAACGGGTTGGTTCTGCACACTCTCAATGTGCCTGATGCGCAGAGCTTCTACTCGATTGAAGAGCGGGATCAGTCGCTCAACTCGTATCCCGATTACCTGGATATCCGCGATCGCAACCGGAGCTTCGATGGCGTGCTCGCCTTCAACTTCGCCGCGGCGGGGTTGGACACGGGCGGCAATCCGTCCCAGATATGGCTCTATGAAGCCAGCGGAAATTACTTCGATACGCTGGGGATCAAGCCTTACCTTGGCCGCTTCTTTCAGCGCTCCGATGAGCACGGCCCCAACAGCAGTCCGTACATCGTGCTCAGCTATGACTATTGGCGCAGTCATTTCGAGGCGGATCCGGGAGTCATAGGACGCACGGTTCAATTGAATAAGCATCCCTTCACGGTGCTCGGCGTTGCGGGCCCGGAGTTCCGGGGCACGGAGCGTTTTTTCGCCCCGGCTTTGTGGGTGCCGATGGTGGACCAGGAACAGATTGAAGGCTTCAACGATCAGAACCTGCGCACGGCGCGGAGTCTCTGGCTGATTGGGCGTGTGAAGCCGGGAGTGACGGCGGTGCAGGCGAATGCGGATATGCAATCGATCGCGGCCTTCCTGACCAAGACATACCCGAAGGACGACGACGAGTTGACCTTTTCGCTGGCGCGTCCCGGCCTTCTGGGCAACTTGCTGGGGCGGCCGGTCCGCGCGTTCGTTGCCGGCCTGATGTTATTGGCGGGGCTGATTCTGCTGGCCGCCTGCGCCAACCTGGGCAGCCTGTTTGCGGCGCGCGCAGCCGACCGCTCCCGGGAAATTGCCTTGCGCCTCGCGCTTGGGTCGAGCCGGCGCCACATTCTGCGCCAGCTTCTGACCGAGGCGGTTCTGGTTGCACTGGTTGGCGGGGTCGCGGGTATTGCCGCCAGCGTGGTTCTGTTGCGCGGATTGAGCGCGTGGCAGCCGCTGTCGAATATCCCTATCAACCTGCCGGTGCGTCCGGATGCGCTGACTTATGTAGTTTCGGTGTTGCTGGCGCTGGCCAGCGGTCTTCTCTTTGGCTTGGTTCCGGTGCGGCAGATACTCAAGGCCGACCCGTGGCAGGTGGTCAAAACTGGCTCCACGACGGCGACCGGCGGCCGGTGGTTCGGCACTCGCGATGTGCTGCTGGTGGTGCAGATTGCGTTATGCGCTGTGCTGGTCACTTCTTCGTTGGTAGCAGTGCGCGGATTGGTGCGGTCGCTGCATAGCGACTTCGGTTTCCAACCGCAGAACGCGCTCCTGGTCAACACCGATCTCAACATGGCCGGCTACCACGGTGACCAGGTGCCGGTGATGCAGCGGCGCATGCTCGATGCGGTGGCGAACATTCCCGGAGTCGCATCCGTAGGATTAGTCGACTACCTGCCGCTGGGCCTGGGCTGGAACGAGAACTCGATCTACGCCAATACCACCACCGACCTGCGCGAGTCCAACAAAGTTGCCGAGGCCGAAACCTACGATGTTTCTCCGGGATACTTCCAGGCGGCAGGCACGACCTTGCTGGCGGGAAGGACGACCAGTTGGAATGACGATAAGAAGGCGCCGAAAGTGGCGGTAGTGAATCGGGAGTTTGCACGCAAGGTCTTTGGCTCGGTCGCCCAGGCTGTCGGCGGTTATTTCAAGACCACTGAAGGACATCGGATCGAAGTTGTTGGCGTGGTGGAGGACGGAAAGTACCAGACGCTGACCGAAGACGCCGCGACCGGCGTTCTTCCTGCCCATACTGCAATCGCCTACCACCGGCACGTGGTTAGTGGTGCGGTCCAATGGCGATCCGCTACAAGTGGGGGCGGGCCTGCGCGACACCTTACGCGGGCTCGACCCGGGGCTGCCGCTCACGATCATAACCTGGCAAAAGCAGCTGGACAGCGCGCTGTTTGCCGCGCGTATGGCGACGGTCTGCCTGGGTGTGCTGGGGGTGCTGGGCGCGATGCTGGCGGTTACCGGCATCTTCGGTATGGCCTCCTACTCGGTGAGCAAGCGGGTGCGGGAAATCGGCATTCGCGTCGCCCTGGGAGCGCGCCGCAAGGAGGTATTGCAGGCGGCGCTGGGAAGAACGTTCCGGCTGCTGGCAACAGGCGCAGTTGCAGGCTTGCTGCTGGGTATGGCGGCCACCCGGCTGCTGTCTTACATTGTTTATCAGGCCTCGCCGCGGGATCCGGCGGTGCTCGCGGGAGTGGTTGTCACCATGATTCTTCTCGGCCTGCTGGCGGGCTACGCTCCGGCCCGGCGTGCCCTGGCGGTGGATCCAGCGATTCTGTTGCGTGAGCAGTGATGGCTGGCTATTAACTCAATAAGGGCGCATGCGTTTTCTAGCGGTGCCCGCCATGCTCTCCGCCTTGCGCTCCGGGGGTGTGCTCACCGGCCCCATCATGGCCGGCAGGGCCTATGTGGCCATGCCCGTCCTGCGCCTCGTTGGCGTGAAAGTGGTTGAACGGCTGCTCCCCGCGTGCCGGATACGGTCCGGCGTAGCCATGACGAGGATCGTAGCGGTTGTCGACGTGGCCGTAAAACCCGTGAGGGCCGTGAAACCACGGGCCAGCCCCGATGAACACGCCTCCAGCGAACCAATCCGGCCCATAATAACCATAGGGTGAACAGTTATAAGGAGCGTAGTCGTAGTAGCCATATGCGCACGCCGGTGCCGTCCCGATATTGATCGATATCTGCGCAGGAGCACTGGAGAAGCCACTCAGCATGGCCGCAACCAGACCAGAAAGCGCGAGAACTCTCAAATTACCCATTCATTTCTCCTCTAAGCATCCCTTTCAGCCTTATCGGCTGTGGAGAAGCTAGCCAACAATAGCGACCAACTTGAGGACGTTTTCGGCAAGGGCGGTATCGCCGAGAATGGTGAGTTGAGAGTAAGCAGACGCGTGGTCGATGCCCTTGGTGAAGATGCGCCATGCGATGGTTTGCGGGATCACGATATGCGCGGCGACGGCTGGGGGCAGCTGGTTGGAAAAGACCCAGCCCGCTTGTGACTTGAGAAGACACCATTGGCCACCACAGTCCCCGGAGATTTCGACCAGGATCGCGGTGCCAGCGGAAGCAGCTACGTCGCGGTACGCGTGTGGGAGGCCGCGCATGAAGGTGTCCAGGACAGGATGGTAGAGGGGCGGGATCATAATGCCGGGGCGGTTGCTGGCTAGGCGGATCTGCTCCTGATGATGCCAGCGCTCGGTAAGCTCGCGGGCATTGTCGAACCAAACAAGGGAGGTCATCTCTCCTGCCCAGGAGACGCCGAAGGCCGCGGGAGCAAAAGGGTCGAGTGATTCATGGAAATCGGCTGTTAGGCCGCACGCCCATTCCATGAGTTCCGTCAGGACAGAAGGGCTGAGTCGCCGATAGACGGTGACGCCTTCGCGGTTGAGGCGGTTGACCAACGCGATGACATCTTGCTGGGAGCGAATGTCTACCCTTTCCGTGTGGCATTCGTCGCGCGCTTTGGACAGTTTACGCAAAGCGGTATCGAGCAAGTGGGCAGCTACGTCGCGAACGCTCCACTGGGGAGCGATCGTCGGCAGTTCCCACTCAGCCGAACTGAGAGAAGTTAACAAGTCGACGAGGCATTGATCGACCTGACGAATGATAGGCGCACAAAGGATGGGTTGTGTTCCGCAGAGTTTTGAGCTCACCGCGTTGTCCCCTTACCGGCTGCAAAAGATCTGGTCATAGCTTGACACCGCCCCGGGGATTCAAGGTTCAGCCAGCTTAGTTCTCGGAGCGGGCGGAACTAGCCGGCCTGCTTCAACGAATTGCTGCCCTGGCACGAACTGACTCCCGGTGTCCATCCGGGTTACAGAGAGCTGGGTTTAGCGGGCAAGTAAGATGTTTCGCCCGGTGGCGCAATAAGGAGGCAGAGACAGGTTGCTATTTGGATTTGGCGGCGAGGAGAGTAATATCCCAGCGAACGCAGTTCGCGAGGGAAATTCGTGGAGGATTCTATGTCCAATGCCGTCGCCAACGCCGAAGCATCCGCGCCGTTGAGTCAAGTGGAACGTGTGGTCGATACCTTCATTGCTCCCTCCAAGACCTTCAACGACATTCTAAGAGATTCAAGCTGGTGGCTGCCCTGGCTGCTGGGCGTTCTGGTCACGCTGGGCTTTGGCTTGGCGATACAACAGAAGATCGGGTGGGACAAGACGTACAGCAATATTTTGCTGCAGAGCTCGCAGGCACAGCAGGACAGGCTGGCGCAACTTCCGGCAGATCAACAGGCGAGACAGAAAGCGATCGGGGCGTCGTTCGTAAAATACATTTTTTGGGGTACGCCGGTTCTGGGGCTGGTTTTTGCGGCGATCGCGTCAGCCGTGCTGCTGGCGACGCTGAATTTCGGGCTGGGCGGCCAGGCGACCTTCGGCCAGATGTTCGCCGTGTGGATGTACGGTACGCTGCCATTCGTGATTCAGGGCATTCTCAGCATCGTTACCATCTTTGCCGGGCTGGATGCCGATTCGTTCAATCTGAAGAACCCCGTAGGTACGAACATTGGATATTTCCTGCCCCTGGATTCCCCGAAGTGGTTGATCGCGTTTGGCACCTCGATCGACGTCCTGACCATCTGGGTGTTGATTCTGCTCACCATCGGGTGCGCCATTGTGGGAAGAACGAAAAGGAGCACGGCAGCGGCAGCGGTGTGGGGATGGTGGATTTTGATTACGTTGGTGAAGGTAGCCACGGCGGGGTTGTAATCGATGCCGCAGCCTTGAGGTGATATGACGTCCTGGTCCATTTCCAAACTTGCTGCAACGGCCGCGTGCATCGGCTTGATTGCGGGCTTAGCCGCGCAAACACAGGCTCCGCCGCCCTCGGCAAGTGACCGTGCCGCGACGGCCGCAGCTTCCCGCGCGGAGCGCGATCGGGAGCTCAAGCTCCTCGGCATCAGAGTCATGCAGTCTCCCGCGACCGCCTACGACATCGGCAAGCCGGGTAATGCCAACTACGATGAGTCCACGGCCAATCCATATCCCAAACTCCCCGATGTTCTGACCATGAACGACGGCAGCAGGGTGAAGACGCCGGCGCAATGGCAGAAGCGCCGGGCCGAAATCAAGGCGTTGTTCGACGAGAATGTCTACGGCAAATATCCGGCGCACATTCCGGCCGTGACGTGGAACGTGGATAGCGTCGAACCAATGACAGTTCAGGGTATCCCCGCCATCGTCAAACATGTCACCGGTCATGTCGACAATTCGTCCTATCCGGCGATTACTGTCGATATCCACGCCGACGTGGTGACGCCCGCCGGCAGCAAAGGTAAGAAGGTGCCGGTCATCATTGGCGGGGGTTCGATTCGTCCCCGCCCGGTTTTCGCCCGTCCTCCGGGGCAGGTGGTGCACCAGCTCTCGTCCCCGCCCGATGCGCCCGATTCCGCCAAGCTGCTTCTGCAGCACGGCTGGGGCTTTGTCGGGCGCAATGCCAACGAGGTGCAGGCCGACAATGGCGCGGGCCTCGACAAGGGCATCATCGGCCTGGTGAACAAGGGCCAGCCGCGCTCGCTCGACGATTGGGGCGTTCTGCGAGCCTGGGCGTGGGGCGACAGCAAGCTGCTCGACTATCTCCAGACCGATCCCGATGTCGACGGAACGAGAGTCGGCGTGATGGGCCATTCGCGCGGGGGCAAGGCGGCTCTGGTGGCTATGGTGGATGATCCGCGGTTTGCTATCGGCTTCATCTCCTCTTCGGGTGCGGGGGGCGCCGATCTCTATCGCCGCAACTATGGCGAGACGATGGGCAATATTGCCGGGGCGACCGAGTTCCATTGGTTCGCGGGCAACTTCATGAAATATGCTGCGGTGGGCCATTCCGCCAACGAGATGCCGGTGGACAGCCATGAGTTCATCGCGTTGGTGGCGCCGCGTCCCATTTTCATCGGTGGCGGGGCGCTGCTCACCGATCCAGTCTATGTTCCCGGCGATGCCTGGCAGGATGCGCAAGGCATGTTTATGGCTGCCGTCGGCGCCAGCCCGGTCTGGGATTTGCTGGGCGCGAAGGGCCTTGGGACAAGCACGTTTCCACCGATGGGCACCTTGATCGACTCAGGGGACGTCGCGTTCCGCCAGCATCAGTATGGCCACACCCCCGCGCCGAACTGGCCTTATTTCATCGAATTTGCGGATAAGGAATTCAAGAAACACTGAGCCTCGCCCCGGATAATTCTGAGCTTCTGGAACTCAGAGCTTCCCCGCGGATTTCAAAGCCGCTGCCACAGTGGTGAGTGGAAGCAGAAGCGACAAAGGTGTGTCGAGCATCGGGACCGCGCCATAGCTGGCATACCATCTCGCTACCTTTTCATTCTTGGCGTCGATCAGCAGTGCCACGCCGCCGATTTCGGCTGAGGCCCGCAGGCAACGCTTTCCGGCTGCAAGCAAGAGTTGACCGCCAAGACCTTGTCCCTGTACTTGACGATGCACACCGAGACGCGCCAGTCGAAATGCCGGTACATCATGCCGCGCCAGTCCCTGGCGCACGATTTCCGGCGTGGTGGCGTAGCTGACGGATGCGGGGCTCAAGCTATAAAAGCCGAGGATGGTGTGGTTGTCGGAGTCGTCGATCGCTAGAAAGGTTTTGGCGCCGCCGAGTTCGTGGCTTTTGCGAGCATAACGGCGGAGAAATTCGTTCAATGCCTCCTCGCCGCAATCGAAGGCTTCCCGATTGTGTTGCTTGCTGATCGGTTCTTCATGCCATGCCGTTATCTTCACACGCGCTTAGGCACCGCACGAGCAGTAGTCAACAACCTTGCATTCGGAGCAGGCGGATTCTCCAGCAGGTCTAAGACTCGCAGGCTATCTCGCTCGGAGAGCTGTACCTGCTCAGCCTTCTCGATTACGTTTTTGGCGGCACGCAGGGCATGTTTCACCACGAAATCCGTCAAATCGGTATGCTGCAAGGCCACTGCCCTCAAGAGCAATTTCTTTTCTTCGGCGCGAATTCGCAAGGACATCCGGCTATTGCTTTCGATCGCTGCTCTCGCCATTAAAATCTCCTACTTGTACACATTGAAATCGTACAAAAACGGAACGGAACAGTCAATCAATGAGGGATGCGAGCAGAGAGTCTGAGCTTCCTATTCCCCGGATCACACAACTTTTAACGCAGCTCGATCTGCTTTGCGTTGGCGCCGGCTTCCAATGTAATTCCCCAGTGTCCGTCCATTTCTGCGAGAGGGACGCTACGGCCGTTCACTGTTGCGCGCTTCTGTTTAGGAGTCCAGCCCACCACTTCGATCCGGTAGGATCGCCACCAAGGCTTCCAGGTACCTTCCTGCTTTGCGATGGCCACGCTCATCGAACCGTCTGGCGCCAACGCACAGGTGAAGTGAATACGCGCATACGCGCCTTGATGGAACGCAAAGGTGTGGCCATCATCGCTGTAGACTTCTCCCCCGCACTCTTCTCCCCCATTTTTCATTGCGGACGGATACACGCGGAGGGTCAGCGGGCCACTGGGGGTTTCTGCCGTGCTCTGGGTGAGGGGCGCGATGGGAAGGATGGTCCCGCCACGCACATACACGGGCAGTTGGTTGAGCTTTGGTGTGACACTTAGCTGTTTTTCCGCGAGCACGAGATCGCGCTGTTCGGCATCCAGCGCAGTGCCGGGGACCGCACGCACAAATTGCTCGCCGGTCCAGTAGTCGTACCAGGTCCCTGGCGGCAGGCGCACCAGGTACGGCGCGACTTCTTCAGGAGATGGATTGGGCGCAACCAGAATGCGGCTGCCCAGGAGAAATTCGCCCCCGCCTGTGGTGAGGTCAAAGGGAGTGCCGTCTGCAATCGCGTGCGGAAACTCCAGAAAGAGCGGCCGATTGATCGGTAACCCGTCGTGCGATGTTTCCTCGGCCACGGTGTACAGGTAGGGCATCAGCCGATAGCGCTCTTCAATGTAGTGCCGGCGAATCGCTTCCTGCTCCGGACCGTCGACCCATACCTCGTGCATGCGCGTGCCTTTTGCGGAATGATCCCGATCAATGGGCTGAAACGCTGATACTTCAATCCACTTGGTAAGCAAATCGGCCGGTGGGGAACCGGCGAACCCGCCCACATCCGCGCCGGACAAAGAAAAACCGCTCAGTCCAAGGTTGACGATCTGAGGCACGGTCATGCGTAGATGATTCCACGTGGAGCTGTTGTCGCCGGTCCAGGTGGTGCTGTAGCGCTGGCCCCCTGCGAAGCTTGCACGAGACATGACGAAGGGCCGCTCGTTAGGTCGAAGCGTGAGCAGGCCTTCATAGGTTCCACGCGCGTTCTGCATGCCGTACACGTTGTGGATTTCCAGATGAGACGCGGTGCGCTTGTTGAAGCCGGGCTCGTCGATACGATGTTGCACATCGTCGGGCATGGTCTTGGTTGGGGTCTCGAACACCGCGGGCTCATTCATGTCGTTCCAGAATCCGGCGACACCTTCAGCGACAAATGTCTTGTAGAGCCCACCCCACCATTGCCGTGTCTGTGCCTGGGTGAAGTCGGGGAAGACGGCGGGGCCAGGCCATACGGGGCCCACGTAGGTAGAGCCGTCCGGATTTTTGACGAATTGGTCGCCGGCGACTCCGGAGTCGTACGGTGCATAGCCGACGTTGGGCTGCCTGGCGATGTGCAGGTCGGTGATGACGACAAGCTTGAAGTGCTCTCGGGCCAGGTCTTTCACCATCCCTGCAAAGTTGGGGAACGCCTGCTCATTTACAGTGAAGGGCCAGTTTTTGTGCTGAAAGTCGATGTCCAGCCAAAGAACGTCGGAGGGAATGCGATCTTTGCGCAGTCGCTCGGCAATTTCCCGAAATTGCGACTCAGGGAAATACGTGTATCGCGACTGTTGGAAACCGAGGGCCCAGAGTGGGGGCAGAGGGGTAGGTCCAGTGAGCCATGCCCAGGCGGAAACTACGTCCTTTGGTTCAGGGCCGTAAAGCAGGTAGTAGTCCAACGGGCCGTTCAGTGCGCCAAAGGTGTACTGGTTCGGGTCGCTATGGCCAAAGTCGAAATCCGTTCTCCAGGTGTTGTCCAGAAACACGCCCAGGGCGCGTCCGTGATTCATATTGATAAAGAAGGGAATGCTCTTATAGATAGGATCGGTTGACTCCTGCCAACCGAAGGAGTCTGTATTCCACAACGTGAACGATTCGCTCTTTCGATCCAACGGTCCAGGTTTGTCTCCAAGACCGAAGAAGTGATCGCTCCAGGTGCTCTGCTTGCTTACTTTGAATTTCGCTCCGTCCCATTTCACGGGGGTTGCGTCCTTTTGAACTATGTTACCGGCGAGATCGGCGATCGTCAGCAGCAGTTGGTCGTCCACGGTCACCCGCAGTGCCTTGGTTGAGAACCCGTGTGGCTCTGCCACTACCGCAACCGTGCTTGAGCGCGATAAAGGGAGAACGGCCCAGGATGCATCTTCGGGTGCAGCGGCGCCTTTCCACAGGCGTACCCGAAGCACATCGTCGCGTAATGCGGTCACCTCCAGGGTTAGTCCACTGGAGGTGGTCGTTACTCCCGCAGGCATTTGGGTTACCTGCTGAGCCGCCGCAGTTACAGCCAGGAAGCAGACCATACTCATGAAAGCAGCACGAGCCCGATTTGTTGAAACTGACATCGTCTTTCTCCCGGCCGCTGCACTGGCCGGTTGCCAGTATACCTATTGCAATGCTCAAACGACTTTGTGTCGGCAGCAGCCTCTGGTCTGCGTGAGAGCAGGAAAACCCAGGGATTGGTGGTGCCAGCCCCCGCATTTATGCGGGGGAAGGAGCGCTTCAGCGCTCCGGGAAACGGTCTCGAACCGATCATGCGCTTTAGCGCTGGTGAAACAACTTGCGGGACTCGCTCCATCTGTCTGGGCATAATTCGGGTCGTGCTCATCTTTTCGTTTACCTCAATTGGGCCTTGCGCGACGGCGGAGGCGGACATTGATGCTGTCGATTAGGTAACGGGAAACGCCCTAGGATCCTGTGCATCGGGATCTCGGTTCCGGACTCTCGGAGCCATGCCGACTTGTCAGGACCAATCCTAAATGGAAGTAACTTCCGGATTGGCGGTGAACCGTTCGGAACAGGTCAATGAGCGCATCGGCGAAGATAACCGGCCAATCCGTTTTGACTAATGGAATTGTGAATCGCTCGATGCAGCGCGGCTGAGAGACGTAGTTTATTATTCTTCAGCCGGATTTTCTTACCTTCAAGCCCGCGAGCTAGAACATGTTCCAGTTCAGCAAGGCTCATTGGTGCGAGCGCAGGATTGGTGCGGCTTCGGGGCAAGCGGGTCCAGAAGTTTGGCCCTCACGAACACACGTTCAGAATGGGAAGCGATTGGCCGCTTATGGCGATTTAGCGTCAACTGAAAATGCGGAACGCGTTTCCTGGTCATATGGAATGGCCACTGGGCCGAGAAGCCCGTTGTAAGGCAACTTAGAAGCGAGCCCCGACTCACTCCTCGCGCAGCAGGATCAAAGGATTGACAGACAGAGCGCGTTGGGCTGGAATCCACGTAGCCACCAGCCCCAACAGCAGCATGGCCAGAACCACGCCGGCCAGCACCAGCGGATCGCGCGGCGTGGCCTGATACACAATGAAAGCCAGCACCTTCGTCGCAAGCAGACCCAGAACCAATCCAACCCCCGAACCAATCGCCAACAGTTTGAACGCACGTCCCAGCGCGGCCTGCAACACTTCCTTGCGTTGCGCGCCGAGAGCCACGCGAATTCCCAACTCCCGCAGCCGCTTGCTCACCGAGTAGGCAGCCATTCCGAAGATGCCCGTGATTGAAAGCATCGCGCCCATCATGCCCAGCACACCCAGCGACACTGTCGCCATGCGCGAGGGGAACAAAGTTCCCCCCAGTTCTGTGCTCCACGGTCGAATCGCCATAACCATCCCAGGGTCGATGTCCCGGAGCACACTTCTCATGGCCGCGGCAAGCTGCTGCGGGTCGCGGCTCGACCGCACCACCAGCCATATCCAACTAGCCGGCGATTGCAGGAGGGGGAGGAACATCGCGGGCTGCTGGTTTTCGGTGAGGTTCACGTATTTTCCGTCTTCGACCAGACCCACCACCCGCACGCGCGTGCCATCCCGCAGTTTGAAATACCGGCCGACAGCGTCCGGTATGGAGCCCAGTATCTTGCTTGCGAACTCCCGGTTCACGACTGCTACGCGCGGGGCGTTTGTGTCGTCATGCCATGAGAAGGCTCTGCCCGCCAATAAAGACGTCCCGGATGCGCGGAAGTAGTCTGGAGATATGTTGTACATACAAGGGTCGGCCGCGGCATTCGATGGGCTCAGATCCTCGGTTGTGTCGGTATAGACAAGCGATTGCCAACTACCGGGAATTTCTAACGGCGGATATTGCACCGATCCTACGGAATCTACGCCAGGAATCGCTTGTATGGCATCGATCATGCGCCGTTGCATTGCGGGTACTCTTTCGCCGCTGTAGCCTGCTGCCTTCAGATCGGTATCTACCAACATCGCGTTCCGCGGCTCAAAACCGAAGTTGCTGTGCATGGAGCGCATGAGTCCACGCACAGCAACCATCGATGAAGTGACCAGCACGACACAGATCGCAATTTGGACGACAAGCAATACGTCTCGCACGGTAATTCGGCGCCCGAACGTGCCTGTCGCTCCCGCTTTGACGATCTCGTACGGATTGGCCCGGAGAATCTGGCGCACGGGAACAATTCCGAATAGAACTCCGCTGACCAACGCCAAGACCAAAGCTAGCAAATAAACGTTAGCGTCCGGACTTACCGGCACATGGAGGGGGAATTGCGGAAATGGCCGCCACACGCTCAACCGGCGCAAAAGCAGAATGCTCGCCGTGAGTCCCGCTACGCCTCCAGCGAGCGAAAGCAGCACGGATTCGGTGAACAGCTGGCGCAAAATGCGATTGCGGCTCGAACCAAGAGCCAGGCGCAAGGCCACTTCGCGAGAACGGTCGGCGGCCCGCGCGGCAAACAGGCTGCCCAGGTTGGCACAGGCCGCCAACAGTATCAAACCCGAAAGAAGCATCAATCCGCCGAGAAAAGCCCGCATTGGCCGGCCCAAATAGTCGCCATGAAGACCAGGCCGCGCCAGCGTATAAGGCTCCTTACCTTCTTCTTTGGGATAGCTTCTTTTCAGATACGAATCCACGGAGTTCAGATCGGCAGTGGCCTGCGCCGGAGTGACTCCCGGCTTCAGATGTCCCACCAGCTCAAACATCCAATGGTTCCCGCGCGCGTTCAAGATTTTGTCGCCGGACAACTGCTCGTGGTTCACGATGGGCACGAAGATATCCGAAGCGAAAAACAAGACGGTCCCCTGGAACCCCGGAGGCGCCACGCCAAGAATGGTGATTGGATGCTTGTTTAGCCGAACAACGCGGCCCACCACGCCGCGATCATCCTGAAAATGGCTGTGCCAATATGCGTAGGAGAGCACGACATAGGGCGCGCTGTTTGGGCCATGCTCATCGGAAGCGTGGAAGAAACGGCCAAGGTACGGTTGAATGCGCAATGCGTCGAAGTAGTTTCCGCTGGTTTCGTATTCCCAGACGTTGGATGGATCTTTGCCCGTGTCCAGCCCTGCCTGAGAGATGGCCCAAGCAGCCACATCGTCGAAGCTGCGATTGCGCTGGCGAAGATCGAGATAATCCGGATAGGAGTGGGACCCGACGTCGCTCCCATGTTGGACTATGAAAAGGCTCTCTGCCTGAGGCACATTCAGCGGACGCAAGATGAGCGCGTTCAATACGCCGAAGACGACTGCGTTGGCGCCGATGGCCAGCGTCAGTGTCAAAACGGCAGTGATGGTGAAGCCGGGAGACTTACGCAGTTGGCGTAGGGCGAATCGCAGGTCCTGTAGCAGGGTGGTCATGGTCGGGCTCCAGGTTACGGTAGGTCTATATGGAAGGAAGGGCAATTCGAGAGCCAAAGCGTCTTAAACGCAACTTTATGAGAACAAAGCGGCTTACGGAATCTCGCAGGCGCATGGGAACCGAATTGGGTGTCCGGTTTCGCCGGAGGGTGTCCGTGAATGAGCAGGGGCGGCGGCAACAGCGGCTTCCGTTCTCAGTTGACGCCAACAGGCCATAAGCGGCCAATCGCTTCCCATTCTGAACGTGTGTTCACGAACACACGTTCAGAATGGGAAGCGATTGGCCGCTTATGGCGATTTAGCGCCAATGCAGAATCACCAATTTTCGTCCTGAGAACTGACGTACTTTTAAATCTGCTGAGTGGGCAAGGCTGATCGCTGCGCTGTACAAAACGAAGTAGACAATCTACCTCCAGTGGGAGTAGAGTGTCTACATCTATGAACGAGAAAGACCAGTATAAGAACCGAATCGAGCTGCTGCAGGGAACACTCGACATGCTTATTCTTCAGACCCTGCAATGGGGACCGCAGCACGGATACGGAATTGTCCAGGCTTTACGTTTGCGATCCGGAGACGTGCTTCAGGTGGAGACCGGATCACTGTATCCGGCTCTCCATCGATTGGAGCGTCAGAGCTGGGTGCAGTCTGAGTGGAAGCAGTCAGAGAGCAAGCAAAAAGCCCGATATTACCGAATCACGGCCAAGGGGAAAAAGCAGTTGGCCTCGGATCTGGGCCGATGGGAGCGGATTGTCGAAGCGATTGGGTCGGTGATGTACGTCAAGCCGGAGGAGAGTGAGTCATGAAGTGGTTCCCGAGCTTCGGTTTTCAGCGGCGCAAGCGCGAATTGCAGGAAGAGATTGATGCGCACCTGCAGATGGCGATTGCAGATCGAGTGGCGCGAGGCGAGACGGCAGAGACGGCGCGACAAGCGGCGGCGCGGGAATTTGGAAATATTCCTCTAGTGCAAGATGTGACGCGCGACATGTGGGGCCAAGCCTGGCTTGAACAACTAGGCCGGGATGTCCGTTACGCGTTACGGCAACTGCGCAAGAGCCCCGGCTTTACGATCACCGCGACGGCGATGCTGGCAGTAGCTATCTGCGCCAACAGCACCGTATTCAGTTGGATCGACGGCACAATGTTGCGTCCGATTCCTGGCGCGCGGGACACGGGCGATCTTGTTAGCCTGCAGCGGGGGGAACGGAACTTCTCTCCGACTCCGCCCTTCTCGTATCTCGACTATCGCGATCTGCGCGAGCAGAACCACACCTTCGCCGGAATACTCGCATATCATCACGATTGGATCACGCTGACCGGCGGCGCACAGCCGGAGCGTGCCTATATTGCGAACGTGTCGGCAAACTATTTCGATGTGCTCGGCATCAAGCCGGTGCTGGGGCGTTTCTTTCTGGCTGAAGAAGAGACGCGTCCAGATGCTGTTCCCAACGTGGTCCTGGGCTATTCGCTTTGGAAGACGCGTTATGCCGAAGACCCGGCAATTGTGGGCAAGTCGATCGAGATCGCCCGGCATCCTGTGACGGTGATCGGTGTGGCGCCGGAGGGGGTTGTCGGAGCAATGCCCGGGATCCGTGAAGATCTGTGGGTAACGCTCGATCCCCTCGGGACGGATGTGTGGCGGATGACGCATCGCAGTGGTGGTGCGGTCTGGCTGAACGTAATAGGAAGATTGCGGCCCGGCGTGAGCCGTGGCCAGGCAGCCCAGGATCTCGACACCGCTGATGCACAATATTGTGGCGGCGTATCCGGACGATCATCTGGGCGATAACCGGATCACGCTCGATCCCATGTGGCGCTCGCCATTCGGCGCCAACGGATACATGGCGGCGACGCTGCCCATTCTGCTGGCCTTCGCCGCTGTGGTGCTGTTGCTGACCTGCGCGAACGTGGCTACGCTCACGCTGGTGCGGTTTGTATCCCGGCGGCGTGAACTTGCGATCCGGCAGTCGCTCGGGGCGAATCGTATTCAACTGGTGCGGCAGATGGTGCTGGAGGGCGTGGTGCTTTCCATCGTCGCAGGAGCCGTGGCCCTTGTGTTGACATCGTGGACTTCGAAGACATTCGCATGGTTCTTTCCGGCGAACTCGAATCCCCTCATACTCAACGGGAGCATGGACCATAAGGTGGTAATCGGGATTGCGGTGTCGTCCCTGTTGGCCGGCATGCTGTGCGGCGCGCTCCCCGCCTGGCGTTCGTCCCACGCGCCGGCAGTTGAGGTACTCAAGGCAGAGTCTGCAAGTATCTCCGGCGGCTCACGCAACCGGAAATTGCTCAGCGGGCTGGTGGTGGCGCAAATCGCGCTTTCACTTCCTCTGCTGTTGTGCTCCGGGCTATTTCTGCGAACACTGCGGAATCTCGCCGGCGCGAATCCCGGATTTGAGCAGGACCACATTCTCACTGCGTCCGTGGGGCTGAATATTGCCGGCTACAGCCACGACGAGGAACAGGTGATCCGTCACAAGATTCTTGATCGCGTGTCGGCATTGCCTGGCGTGAAGGTTGCGTCTCTTACGGACTGGATTCCGATGACCCTGAGCCACAAGGGGGAGGATGCGTATCCGGAAGGGTATGTGCCGCACCCCCATGAATCTTTGCAGGTGGTGCATGCCGAGGTGTCCCCGCGGTATTTCGAATCCCTCCATATACCCATTCTGGAAGGACGCGAGTTTACACCGGATGACGATGAAAAGGCCCCGAGGGTACTCATCGTGGATCAGACCGCGGCGAGGCGCTACTGGCCAGGACAGGATCCGCTGGGAAAGAAACTCAGGGTGTGGGGCAGCCTTTTCACGGTAGTCGGCGTTGTGAGGAATTCAACACATACATTCGTGAATGAGTCACCGGAGCCTATGGTGTATATGAGCTTTTTCCAGGCGGGGTACGAGACGATGGTGCAGGTGAAGACCGAGGGAAATCCGGTCGACCTGGCGCCAGCGGTGGAAAACGCCATCCACGAAATCGATACACGGCTGCCGGTTTTCGATGTGCGTTCCATGCGAGAGAGTACCCAGATGGCGAGCAGTTTCGCCGTCATACAGAGCACCCTGGCGGGAATGTTCGCGCTGATTGGGCTGGTTCTTGCGATAACCGGAATCTACGGAGTCGTGGCCTATCGAACCCAATTGCGGACCCACGAGATCGGAGTACGAATGGCTCTGGGCGCTTCGCGCGTCGATGTGCTGCGGCTCGTGCTGTTGCAGGGATTGTGGCTCACAGGCATCGGGCTGGCGCTAGGACTGGCGTTTGCGTTGGGACTGACACGCATTATCGTCCGGCTGTTGTACGGAATCGGCGCCAACGATCCGGTCACCGTCGTTTCCGTCGTCATGCTCCTGGGAGCAATGTCATTGGCAGCATGCTACCTTCCGGCACATCGAGCGATGCGCCGAAACCCTGTGACTGCGATTCGCGAACTGTAAACCGCAGCTCGGACTCGACGCGAATTGGACGGATTCGGGGTATGCGTGGCGCTCCACCTGGTTGGCAAGAAGGGTAACCGGATTCCACCGGTCACAAACCAATCTCCGCAAGGTGGATCTTCGTTGTGCGTT
>CAWDLQ010000006.1:0-507379 GCA_963803095.1 uncultured Acidobacteriaceae bacterium
CGCGCTGGTCGATGTGATCACGCAGGAGCTCGGCGGCCTGGCGGTCAAGCAGCTCTGCCACGATGCTGGTGCCTACGACGATGATGACGGTTTCCTCGTTTATGACTTTGCGTGTATCGTAGAAACGATCCAGCCTGAAAATGTCATCGGCGTACCTTGGGTTGGACATAGTTTTGCTCAATTGCTCCAATGAAAAGGCGTTCGGCAGTGAGTCTTGATTTTTCTCTTTTGGCTCGAGACTCCTGAGACTGCCGAGTGCAGGCTTGCTTACGAACGGCTGGTTTGTGAGACGACGGTAGAGAGCCTCGTAACCTGGTTCGGTGTCGGCGCGAAAGTGGGTGAAACCCCTCAGAGGTAGCGGAACGTCTTCTGGAGAAGCCCTTCAAGAAGTACAGGAATAAACTTCTCGCTCGAAACCTTCTGCGCGTAGAGATAGTTATAAATGATATTGGCTTCCAGACGACTCCCTGTCCTTTATCTGGTTCCTCTCGACGTTCAACCCTGCGGAGATAGGTGAGACGGAGCACACGACCAGCACAAAACGAGAATCGCGGATCTGGCCCTCCATCCAGAAAGGCCAGCCATCGGCAGGCGCGCTCTCATATTGATCGAGATTGGCATTCACGCCATCATTGCGCAGTCGATTCGACAGCGTCAGAACACGACGTTCATGCTCCGCAGAGTCATGGCTGTAGCTGGTGAACAGCGTGATGGGCTGCGAAACGGTGCTCCAGACGTTATTTCTTGAGACTGAGGTGCATCTTCCATCACCGTAGTGAAACATCCAATCGTTAACGAACGCAAACCATTTTGGTGGTGACAGATTACGACCCATAAAAGAGGTTATGCGCGGTGCCAAAACTCGAGGGCGGAAATAGCAGTTGGGCGGGTCAAGCGCTAACACTATCCGACAAGTTGAGCAACTCCGGCCACAATGATCGCGAGAATACTCAACGCGTAGCCAATATATCTGATGCGTGATTCCTTCTTTTCCAGTTCACCCCTCAACGTGAGCACATCGTTATTCATAAGGGCTCCCCGCCCTCCCAAGAGCACAAGAAGTCTATTTGCTTCCTTATCGAGCGCGGTCGCGTTATCCAGGGAGCCTAGCTTCAGCGATTGGTTCCTGAGCCGACTGAGGTGTTCAGTAATTGCTACCAGTCGTTTATAAATTTTAGGTTTGAAGTTCCCTGTTGGATTAATGGGGTGGAGGCCCCGTCGAGTTGGTCGGCGAGGTGAAGTCTCTGTTCGAGCCGCTGTTTAGCAGCTGTTAAATCTGCGGGGCTACTTCCTTCCAAGTCGATTTCCTTGGTGCTTACGGTGTCATCCGTCGCCGTCCATTGTTCGGTTGCGTGATTCGCCGAATCCACCTGCTTCTGCAACTCTTGCGCCCAGATAGAGCTTACGATGAACGCCGCGACTGCGGCCACAACGCTCAAAAGGGTGATACCGGGGTTCTTGGCAGGCATAGTGGGAAATCCCTCATATTGTGACTAGCGAAGAAGATAGCAGAAATCGCCCTGCTCTTTTCGGGTTGTTATGTCTGATAAATTCTGTCATCGGCCACGAGTGGGGCGCGGGTCCAATACCGACCGTCAGAAAAAGACACCACAGCCGGAACAGTTGGGATTGTTCTAGCATCCGGATGGGGCCCACTGTCCACATTGAAGCGGGGCTATAATCCACGCATGCCAGAGCCCTGTCTTTTTTGTGACAATCCCGCCGGTAGCCGCGAGCATCTGTGGCCAAAATGGATCCATGATCGACACGACTTCGGCCCAATTCATCACCAAGTCGGCGACAGAGAGGAGATGACCCTTCCCAACCCGCAGTTGACCGTAAAAACAGTTTGTGGGCAATGCAATAACGGCTGGATGAGCAGTCTCGAGGCCGAAAACATCCCCATCATCGGGTCGATGTTTCAGGACTTGCATATACCTCTCGACAGACAGCAGCAAGAATCGGTCTCGGTCTGGGCGTTGAAGACAGCTATGATCCTGGATTCCGTGCAGGGACGAAAAGCTGCTTCGCGCTTCTACCGTTCGGACGAGTGCAAAAATCTCAGAATTCACCGCGCGATTCCAAGTCGGACGTTGGTGGTTATTGCCCGTGTGTCAGCATCCTTATTGATCGCCAAAGGTTACAAATTCGATCGATATCCTCCCGGGCGCGAATGGAACGTCGACGGCATTTGCCGGCGCAGTCGTCGTCGGACCTTTTGTGGTTCAAGTGGTCACCCTTCGGCCTGATACAGCGCACGAGGATATGGACCTAAGCGGTATACGGCCTTTGGCGGGAGACTGGGAGAATATGACCACGCCCATATGGCCAATCCAACGTGATAGCGTTTCTTGGCCACCGCGGATTTCATTCACAAACGGTCCTCCCCGCCACGTGGAGAACCTCATTGGGAGATGGCGCATCGGCATCAACAAACGCGCGAAGCGCTCGGCACCCGCCGATAGCCCTGCTTAAGCAAACGCGCCATTGATCGCCCAGCGGAGACGACTCTTCAATTCTTCCAATATTCCCGTTGCCAGAATATGCGGCCTGCCGGACAATGGCTGGCATGCACCACGCCCTCATATTCGGCGAGCCGAATCGCGGCTGGCGTTGTCGCTGCCATCGCGTTCTATTTCGCGTTTTTCTTATATGAGGATGAGGAGGGCGTTTGGCAAAACCGGATTGAAAATCTTTGGGCTCGAGTGTACGACAGGGCAAAAACGACCGCGAGCACCTCAACAGCTCTCTTCAATAAGCTAGCTGAAGTGGTCGATCACTTTTTGAACTGGATCTTTGGTAAGCGCTTGTTGTCAGTACGTGCTTTTCTTGTTTCCGTAAATCTCTCCCTCACTGCGGAAACAATCCGATCATTTTACGATCTGCGGGCTATGGCTAATCTCAGCAATCACCTCTATCCGAGAAATTTGCAGTGGGACCATGCAGCATACGCAGAAGCTTAACCGGTTCTATCTAGTTCTGATCCTCACCTTAATTTCAATCATATTCCGCAATCGCTGGACACTCACTTTATCAAGCATACCAATGCTAGCCATCGCGGTAGACGGCGTTCGGCTTCTCGTCAGATATAACTCATTGCTCGGATCAGAATCATCACCTCTTTTACTCACGATAGCGTTGGTTGCCTCCTCTGTGATCGACTACATCGTCGTAGCGATTATTAGGAAGATATTCCTCTTCATTTCTCGCACCCTTTCTCTTTTACGTGTTATCAGCGGAATTGTTTTCCTTTCTGTCATCGCAGTCGTCCTTGGGCGAGGATTACCTGTTTCAACGCTTCCGGGCCACCCTTCTCTAATGACATCAGCAGTGGTCGATCAATCCATTATCGAGTTTCAATATTGCAATACCTCGACAGTCGCTTTTTGTTTGATACCAATCGCACTCCTCATCGTTGTCGTCCTCCACAAGATAATCTGGCCAACCTTGACGTAGGCTCCTGTATCCAGTTGCATCTCGCAAAGTGATTACGAATCGGAAGGCATTAGTCTCGGCCGGGTCTTTGTGTCTGCTTTATGCCTTCAATGTGGCGCAGATTGGCGTCAAGGATGTGCTGAAATTGTTTTCGTGATCGCATAGCCCAAAGACTTGAGAAGACGACCATGACGGTCCCAATCGACTGGCAAAAGCAAACCACCAATGGAGCATCTCCTTGAGGCATGGCGCTTATCTTCTGTGGGTACTTTGTGGGCGAGGATGGAAAGCTCAGCCGTCAGCAGGCAGCACGGACTCTGGATGAGGCTGAGGAACGGGCGGATAAGCTGCGTACCGAGCTGCGGCGGCGCGGTGTCCATCCCGAGGTGCTAAAGTTCTGCCGTGCGCAGCAATTATTTTCATGCGGTATTGGAGGCCACAAAGACCGTGGCTGCCAAGATCAGGGAAATGTCCGGTCTTTCGGAGGACGGCGCAAAGCTGGTTGACATGGCCTTCGGCCTGGGCAGCACCGGCGTTCCTATCCCCGATGCATCCACCTTAAGATGGTAGACCTGTTGCTCGCCCTGCATGGGGATAATGCCCGTGAATTGTTGTTAGGTTGTTATGCGGATAGTCTGCGTACTGTGCCAGATTTTTGAGATTCTGGCAAGAGCAATGTGTAAAGCCGCTAACCATGACTCACGGGGCTTATTTCTCCTGCCCCCGCCGTGCTTCATCCTCTCCGTGATAAACCGGATTATCACGTACCGTAGGATTAGGCCAGGTGGCAACGGGAATGGTCAAAGGGATTTTGGTCGTGTGGTGCGGATGTGCAACTGAGGTAGTTTCAGGACCCGGTAATGGATGCGGCCGGCTTCGCCTCGGTCATCTCGATGGCTGATGTTCCTGCTGCCTTTAGCATGGTGAGCGACTTCTCCGCATCTTTCCGCGAAATCTTGTCCCTAAGATCCTTGATCTGCCCGAAATGGCAGTCACGCAGCTTCTTTCCGCTCTTGCATGGGCAATCCCAGTGGCCCTTAACTTTCTTGGAGGCCAGGTAATCGAGGTACGTTGTCATCACGCGGAGGTCGGATGTATTGAGCAGTTCCCTGTAGTATTGAAACACGCCCTTCGCTCCATGCGCCCATTGGCCGTATGGCCAGGGTTCCCCCTCCTCAATCATGGTCTGCGCGAGAAAAAAACTGTGGAGGGGGTCGGTGAGAAACTTTAGCAGAGACGCGCCGACCGGCCAGAGACGCCAACGTTCGTCTGGAATGAGCACGCAGGCGGTTCCGTCGACGGCATTGACATGGCGATCGGGACAGTGCGGGATGCGTCCGCCGGTCTCCCGGACGGTGGGAAGCCCAGTGGGATGATTTCGTGAAAGTTGCAGTTCGACGGAGTAGCGATCGAGCACCTGCCCCTCAAACATAACGGCAAAGCTGCCGCGCACATGCACGAGATCGTTCTCCACCGCGAAATGTAGGTCTGGATAGTAAGCCTCTACTTCCGCCTTCTCTTTCTGGTAGAGCGTTAGATCAGCACGGTGCCACGTCATGCTTTTGAGAGCCAGGGTCGTGAAGGCGTGGCGACCGCCGCCGCACGCCGCAAAATTTCGACCCGCGCCCCCTTTTCCTGCTTCTCGGTCTTGCCGAACACGGCCTCCCAACTCGTCGAATCAATTTGATCAAGCGTGCACTTCGCGGTTGACGCCAACTGGCTTTTCAAATTGTCGTCGAGGCACTTGGACAGGTCATTGCCGTTGGGATTGGCAGGATCTTCCACGGTGAGATTGACAGAACTATCGCGCAGTTCCGTCCAGAAGTGCTCCATCTGTGCGGAGAGGCTCGTCTTTTTCTTGTCCGCAAGCAATTTAATGACGGCGAGTTCCAGCACAAAAGTGCGGATGGGAAGCCCATTGCGGACTCTCCAGAGCTTGGCCAGGCGGATGGCATCAATCAGGCTGCTGTCACGCACGTGGTCAAGATGAACGTCCAGGTTGGTCTTCAGGCGTTTCTTCTCAGCGCCAGATTGGTAGAGGTAGGCGTCGGTCTTGGTTTCATCCGTGAAGCGGCCCGGCACCACATCGATATGAAAATCGACACCCTGGTTGTCGGCATCGCACCCTTTGAGCCGCAGTGCAGATCCCTTCGGTTCGACCGAGTATTTGTTGGCCAGCACCTTCTTATGGTTATCGTAGATGTCTTCGAGCGTCTCACCCGCACTGTTGTCGCCGGAGTTTACATAGGAGATGATGTCGAGGTCGTAGGACTCCTTGTTCATGGTGCACTTCGCCTTCGAACCTGCATAGCGGATGGTCAGACCCGTGTCCTTGAAGTTATCGCGGAGAAGCTTTTCCACGTCGGCGCGATGTTTCTGAAGCGCCTTTACTTCATCGCTATCATCACCCAATGCCTGGGAGGCAAGTACATTGCTCAAATATTCGTCTGCGGTCATATAGAGTTCACCTCAATGGTTGGAGTAAAGCCACCAAGGCGCTTGTCGTAGTCATAGACCAGCAGCTTGGGATCGACCTTCGGAAGAAGTTCCCGGCCGCAGTAAACGGCGACGGGAGCGGGAACAGCAGGGAAAACATGGAGCGTCTCGCACTTGCCACATTCACGAGCGATGGTGCGAAGTCCGGCCTGGTAGGTCTCCTTGAAGTGCTCGAGATCCTCCCGCTGGCGCAGATAGGTAGGATTGGGGTCAATGTTAGCGAGCGTCAGCTCGTAAACGGTGAACTGATCATCGATACTGGCGGGAAGCGCTTCGGGCCTGATCTGGCCGCTGAGCGATATGACCAACGCGATACGGCCTTCGCTCTCTACCCACCCGGATTTTCTCGAAGCGGTATTCGGCCGGCGTGCCTGAGTCCTTCCAGACCCAGTCCTCCGTGTCACGGTGGCGCTGGAAAACCTCGACCGGCACCTTGTTGCTGAGCTGGCTCCCGAGATAGATGAGCAGCGGAATTGGTGCGAGCGCAAAAAGCGAAATGTGGCGCGTCTCGTGTACATCCATGCCCGGCTCGTAGAGCCGTTCGACCTTCTGCTTGATGCAGCGGCAGGCCTCCTCCATGAAGGCCTTGCCTTCCGAATTGATCGCGGTGAGATCGATCAAGTGGCCCTTAGCGTCGGTAGGATACCGGGGCGCGACGGCCCTCGTAACCTGTGCAACCGGAATGGCAATCGTCTGTCCTGCGATCCGGGCCTTGAGCTGGACGACCGTGGTCCTTTTGTCCGCGCCAAGACCCGTGACATGGAAGATCCGATCCTCATGAGATTCCTTGTATTTCTGGAGGACGGACACAGGGTATTGGCCGGGATGATCGTCAATCAGCTTGTGGCACTGGGGACAGAGAAGCATCAGGTTTGAGACATCGTTAATGTATGCAGGGCGCAGAGGCGACCTGCCGCGCGGTCCGTCTTCCTTGAAGGCCACGATATGCGCCATCTCTGCGAAGTTGCCGATGGTCAGGGTAAGTGGGTGAGCGAGCAGATAGTCGTTACAGCCGTCGAATTCGCAGCGTCCGCCGGCGCGTACAAACAGAAGGAGCCGATTGAGTTCGCGTATACCGCGGCCGACGTGGATTACTGGAGATGCAGATGCCGGCGTTACCGACGCGTTGCTTTCGGGGCGCGCCTGCTGCTTTTTCGTGGCCATACACTACCCTACCACATGTCAGTACAGTGTAAGCCGACAGAGCGTACAGTGCATCAAAAAAAATTAGAGGTGCATCTGCCCGGTCTGCGCGGGATACATCTCGCCGATACGGATCCGCGTCACTGCGGGATTCACGTCGAAGATGTCTGCGAGGGCACGTACCGCCTCTTCGCGGCGATTCTCGGTGAGCACTTCCACCCCGAGAAGACCCGCTGGCGCAAGAAATGACTTCATAGTTTCTTGCACTAAGGGCCGTGGACAGAGCAGGCTGCTCATTGCCCTATTAGCCTGGACTTCCCACCAACGGCCGTCGTAGCGATGGGCCTTTTTCTCATCACCGTGCACATCGCGACAAAGGATCTGATCTCCTGAGTGACTATCCTGGTCAAATAGGTGGAGGGGGATTTCATCAAGTGCAAAGAGGTGAGCGTGTAGCAGCCCGTGGCCTCCCTCGTGTGCAATCGTTGTCCTGATCCGTCGCCCCGCGACCTTGCCGCCATCGGCGTCCAGAGCCCTCGATATGACCACTGCCTTCACTCCGTTCTTCCCGAAGCGGGTGAATCCCAGTACTCCGTCCGGCATGTCCTCATATTCCGGGGCAACATCAAAACGCTTTTCGATGAAGCGGTCGATGCGAATGGGCTCGGGTGAGCTAGGCAGGAGGCCGACGCCGCGAAGCTCGTCGCAACACATATTATCGATTTGACTGGGCGTGAAGTAAGGCGGCTTGTAGGACTGAGCGGAACGAAACGTTCTCATTTCCTGTCCCTACCCTTTTTCTCGCCTTCCTTATCCTTCAACCAGGCCAGCAACTCGTCTGCCTTGATGTTCTTGTCGATGACCGTTCGAAAGGCGAGCGCGAAAGCCGGATCGTCGTGGGTGATCCGTTTGATTTCGTCTATAGGCGCCCGCACGTCCATCTTTCGCAAATCATCGGCCTTGACCTTCAGGATTTTTGCTATTTCAATCAGGACTTTGTCTGACGGGTGTCTGCGCCCGAGTTCGATGTCTGAAATAAAGGCGGGGGAGCAGTCCAACCTCTTAGCAAGTTCACGCAACGAAAGATCAAGTTCGTCGCGTCGTTTGCGGATGTACGGGCCTATACCTTCCATGACCGTCAGCTTATAGAGCTGACGTTGCAGTGTCAACGAACGGTCCAGTCTCTGACATGTGATGGCACTAGTTCGACACGTCGCCGGTATGCAGTAGCCCGCTCCAGCACGCTAAGAAGCAGGAATCTGCAAATCGTCGAGGAACTCTGACGCTGGCTTTGTACTCGTTACAAGCAAGTGATCCCGCGCACGCGTGCAGGCAACGTAAAGCAGATGGCGTTCTGTGTTGTAAATCTCTTCGAGATCGGTGTCGTCTGCCACAGTTTCGATTCGCGATTGCAGGGGAATAATTTCGTCGTCGCAAGCCATTACCACCACAGCCCGAAATTCCAAGCCCTTTGCCAGATGCATGGTACCTATTGACGTCTGTCCGCTGGTCGTTTCGACGTGCTCGTCTAGCATCTTGGACTGCAGCCCAGCTTTCGAAACGGCAGCGACGGCGCGACCTAGCTCCGCATCAGAGCGGACGAATACGCCAAATTCATGGGGCATCACCCCTTCCCGGCTGTGGTCTACCAGCCACGCAGCAACTGCGTCGTTTTCCTCTTGCTGACTATGAAACGTCTGAACTGTCGGAGCTGGTCCGTTAAACACCGAAACTGTGCCGCGCCTGTTCTCGGTGTTACCATCAACATCCGCTACTTCCGGTCCAAGGAGCCGGTCAGTCTGCATTCGGATCTGGTGTGAAGTACGGTAGTTGATGTGTAGGGTGCGGGCGCGGCCACGGATATCCACGCCCAGCGACTTCCAGGAGAAAGGCTGCTGAAAGATGCGCTGACCGAGATCGCCCGCAAAAAACAGGCTGTTGGGGCGCTTCCCTCCAAGCGCAGCCAGGAATTTCAGCTGCGCAACACTCAAATCCTGCGCTTCATCAACCACGGCAAACTCGAACGGCGGGTGTTTGCGGTTTCCCAATTCGCCTGCTAGTACAGTAAAGATTTCAGCATTGGTGACAAAGCTTTCCGCGTGCAATCGGCCGCGCACTGCGTCAAGGATCGCCCATAGCATGGCACGCTGGGACTCTTGCAGACGCGTCTTTCTGCCCAGGCGTTTTATGTCGCGATACGACTCCCAGCTTTGTAACTGCCACGCATCAACAAGTTCTTCCCACTCCGTGAGGAGAAAGCCCAGACCGAATTTGAGATCGGGGACCTTTGCTACGGCGTCGGTCATGAAACGCCGGACAACTTCTGGGGATGCGATCTTTGCGCGACCGGATTGCTGTTCATACAGCCGTTCGGCAATAGCGTTCATCGCGTGCACTTCCAGCCGTTCGCCCAAACGAGGTTCGTTGCTGATCAAGCGCCTTAGCTTGGCTCGCAACGCGTCCGCCAGCGTTTCGCTAAATGTCGTGAGCAATACCCTGCTGTCAGGATTCGCGCGGGCCAGAAATACGCCCCTGTGCAGTGCAACTATAGTCTTACCTGTACCGGCCGAGCCGGAGACACGTGCCGGACCGCTATAGTCGCGCTCGACCCATTCGCGTTGCGAGGGATGCAGAAAAATCGTCCACTTCTCCCACGGATATGTAAATGCACGTTCTAGCTCCTCAACATCCTTCATCACCCTGAACCGACGAAGGGCATCGGGATGAGTGAACGGATTGATACCTGAAGGAACTGGTTGTGGAACTTGTGGTTTGCCACCAGTCGCCAGTTCGAGCAATGCCCCCCCTGCTTCGCTCGGTAGATGATCCGACAATGTCAGGACGTTATCTTCGGTAGCTCGGCGTACATCGGCAAGCCATTCCACAGGAACGCCGTAACTCAGCAAGACTTCGTCCGTGAGATGCGCAAAGAGTGGCGGCTGTGGTGGCTCTGGCCGGGCAACCTCAACATAGACCGGGACAGCGATTTCCTCGACTCGCTCCCGTATCTCGACCAACTGGGCCGCGCCTGTCTTGGGGTGCGTTTCCAGCTTGCGTCGCTCGGCCCACGCATAGGCCTTGTCGTGGTGATCGACATAGCAAAGCAGGAGACTAGAAGTGGTCTTGTGTACGATCAGGCGAATATCGCTCCCAACTCGCACCGACCAGAAGTTTTTGTCTTTGGCCTTATCGAGCCGGTGAAAACTTAATCCTGGGCTCGCCGGGTTTAGTTGGAGGTCAAAGGCCGCAGTCTTGACCGCCTTCTGTTCTTCTGCGGTGAGGCGTGTCAGGCTGTCCGTGAAAGTATCTGCGATGCGGAACTCCATCATTCCACCTTGAATACTTTCATCACCTCATCGCCGAGATGATTAATGACTTTCACGGCGATCCGGCCGGATTTTGGTTTTTGGAAAGCGCGGGACGTGTCGCTATTGAGTGTCGCCCACGCTTCCAAGTTGATCTCGGCCTTGAGGGTAGTCTTGAGCGCACTGTAGGGATCGTTTGCGCCTAGAAAGTAGGCGTGACGAACGAAAAAACTTTCCTCGTTGTAGTCGGTGTCAACAAACCAGCAAGCGATGCCGTCCGCCCCGTCGCTGCGTACTTCGCCTGTGTTTGGGTGAAACACGTCCACGCCATTGATCTTTACACGTATCTTGCCGTCTTGGACTGGAAGGATGTCGATGTCGGGTTCCCCGAAGATGACGAAGAGGTTTCCTTTGCCGGTATTCTTCAGATCGTCGGACATGTGAAGATCGGCGTTCATCCGGGCTTTGAGCACTGGAATACGGCCCAGTTTGTTGAACTCCGTGGCGCGCGCCTCGTAGTTAAAAGCGCAGGCAATTAATACATCAAAGTCGGCATCACCAGCTTCGCGTGCGGCCTCGACCAGATCGGGACGGGTTACAGTGCCGAATTCCGGTCCGATGAAGATGGCTGCGCGCTTTTCGGCGCCTGCCTCAGTGTCGCCTTCGAGGTAGCGTCCTTCGGCGCAAACAAGGTCGCCCGGCCATGGAGTAAGCGCGGTAAACGTAATTTTGTCTTCTTTGTGCGCCTGCTGCACGCCAGAGGTCTTGAGATTCTCCAAGATCATCTGAGGGAAGGACTGTTTGGCACCGTAATCGGGGCTGTCTTCCTTCAGAGGGTCGATTAATTCATCGTCTTCATCCACGCCAAGCACGCGGTGCGGCGACAGGCTTTCGACGGTGAAGGGCCCAGCCACGCGGACCTTCTTTTTGTCGTCGTAGGGTTTGTCATAAAGATATTCAAACTCGGCTCTGGCGGTAATTGAAGCGTCAAGTTCCTTCTGGCGATTGATGCGCCCCTGCCACCAGTCGGCGTGCACTTGTTTCGCAGCATCAGTCCACTTTAGATCAACACTTCGCGGGATCTCCCACTCGCCCCACGTCTTCGCGAGTACTGCGTTAAGCGACTTCCGCAGAGGCTCCAGCTTAGCCTGCCATTTGTCCCAGAGGACATCAATCTCCGCGTTGTTGGCGATGGATTTAAGCGTTATGTGTGGGACGCGCTCGTAAACGAAGCCATGACGGATGTTCCTTAGCACTGGTTGGGAACTAGGCGCGGCGCGGGTGACTTCAGCTTCCTTCATCTGGCCTTCACGGGAGTCAGCTAGCAGATAGAATGGATAGCGTGCGCCCATAACGCGGGCGCGTGCAAGAGCTAGGGCGACACGTGATGTGTCAATCGTAATCCAGCGACGGCCCCATTGCTCCGCGACGAAGGCCGTTGTGCCGGAACCGCAGGTCGGATCTAGCACGAGGTCGCCAGGGTCGGTTGCCATGAGAAGACAGCGTTGAACGAGCTTCGTTCCACTCTGAACGACATAGATCTTCTCGTCAGTGAAGCTGCCTGTACCAGTATCGTTCCAAACATTGCCGATAGCCTGAGCTTTGAAATCGTCGATGAAGCGAACGTAGGTCAGACTGTTGCTTGCTGCTGTTATGCGATTTGCCTTGATGAGCCGAGCCATTCCGATTTCGCCCGTCTTCCAGTAACCTTTTCCCGAGCCAAAAACGCGTCCGTTGAACGAAACTGGAAAGCTGCCGGGCGGCCGCTGTGAAGTCAGGTTGTCTAGCCTGAAGACACCGCTGGTCTCTCTCGTCGATCGCTCGTCGTCGGACAGCGGGCGAGCGACGCCATCTGCACCACGAAACCAGCGATAGACGCCGGCCTTATCAGAATCGAAGCCCTTTGCAAGGAGCGGATTTCTGAACTTGATGGACGCTTTCTGCTTTGCGAACCACAGTAGAAAGTCAGCAGTGCCGGCGATTAGTTCCGACGTTTGACTAGCGGTTTTCACTACGGTGATTTGGCCGCAACAATTTTCCTCCCCAAATACTTCATCCATCACCGCCCGGACCCGATGGACGTTTTCATCGCCGATCTGCACGAAGATGGAGCCGGAGTCGGCGAGCAGGTCGCGGGCGACTGTGAGACGGTCGCGTAGGTAGGTGAGGTAGCTGTGGATGCGGTCGCGCCAAGTGTCACGGAAGGCTTTGACCTGCTCGGGCTCGCGCGTGATGTGGCTCGTATTCCCGTCCTTAACGTCCCGGCTGGTAGTTGACCATTGGAAGTTGCTGTTGAATTTGATTCCGTAGGGAGGATCGAAATAGATACACTGCACTTTGCTTCGGAGCCCCTCGCGTTCGGCGAGGCTCGCCATCACCTGCAGGGAATCACCGAGGATCATTCGGTTCGACCAGTTCTGGTCGTGTTGATAAAACTCGGTCTTATCTACACCTTTGGGAATGCCGTTGAAATCGGCGAAAAGATCCGCAGTTGTATGTCCGGCTTCATTTTCGCGCTCACGAGTCTCGCGCAGGAGCTCGTCAACGAGCGCTTTGGGCTGGACCTTTTCCTGGATGTACAGCGGAGCAGCGTGGACAACCAGATCCGACCAATCCTGTTCGTCTTTTCCCCGCCAAACTAATTGCGGGTCCAGGTCACGATTGCGACGCTCATAGGCTACGCGGACAGGCGTTTGTTCAGCCTTCTGCAGGACGGACTGATATTCCGCAGTAGGGATGTTTTTTCTCTTTGCCTCATCATGCTTGAGGACCTCTACTGTCTTGGCCGTGAATTGTTTTTTTGCCATCTTCCTGTCTCTACACTGTCGTCTGTATGGTGACGGACTCTACCATCTTGTTGAATTCGTTTGCGACTCTCGCTTCGAAATCGGATTCTATCTTGTATACCTCCGTAAATTCGGCAAAGGCCCAGCGTCCATGCGAGACTAGATGATTCACGCCAGGCACCCAATAGGTATCCATCGTGGATTTCTTTTCCTTGGCATCTTCACGGCGATAGCCCTTGATCTCGACGATGAGATTAAGAAGGTCCTCGTCCCCGTGCCCATCGTCCACGCGCACGATGAAATCGGGGAGGTACTTGCGGGTTTCCGAGCCGTAGCGGTATGGCACTTCTAATCCGAGGTTGCGGTTCTTAACATAGGCCCGTACACGTGGATGTACTTCGGCTACGCGGCAGAACTCGCCCTCCCAATCGCTATCCAGGATCACCCAATTCACATGACAACGGTGCATGTCGGTTTCCCAGCGTAGCGTCTTTGTCGTGTTGAAATTAACATGCAGAGTGGAGCCAATAGGATTGTAAGGGTCAAGCACGGCTTTTATTAGCCGCTCACCAACGAACTTCCGATTGATGCCGGCAATGATCCTGCTGCAGGCCATATCCGCGAGCATTTTGTATTTGAGCTGGGCGGGATATGTGCCCCCTTTGCAGACCAGATACCCGTCGAGCCATTGCTTGGCGATGCGCTTCAGCTGGCCGAAGAGATGAAGCTTGGCCTGGTCGCCTGGGTCACGCCATCTGTGCAAGACTAGATGCGACGTCAGCTCATACAACACCTGCGATGGTCGAACATCCCCGGTATGAACGAGATTCAGGTCTGCCTTTTCGCCGATGATTCCTGAGTTTTGAGTCTCGGTGGCGCCGACGAGATCCGGTGTCAGTTCGAGGATCGAGTCGTCATTGAATTCCGCCTCAAGACGTTCTTCCGGGAGCTCGATACGATAACCTTCGACGCGTGGAAACCGAATCTCAAGTGCGTCTCGTTCGGGCCGCATCGCCTTGACCTGGATAGTCTCTCGGGGTGGCTGAGGCGGGGCGACTACTGGTTTGGCAGTGAAATCGAAGGGAATACCGAGCACATCGGCATATTCCACATCAAAGAGCCCTTCTTCGTTCAGATGATAGGACTGGCGACGGAGCGCCCGTCCTATGACTTGTTCGCAAAGGAGTTGGGTGCCGAACGCCCGCACGCCCAGAACATGGGTCACCGTGTTGGCATCCCAGCCTTCTGTCAGCATGGAAACGGAAACGACGCAGCGAATTGCTCCACCCAGCTGCCCAAACTTGCCCACAGTATTCATGACCTCGCGGAGCAGGGTTTCGTCAGCCAGTTCCTGGCCTCCCTGTATCTCCTCGGCCGCTTTTCCGCCGCGCTCAATGATTTCGCGGCGGAAGCGCTCGATCTCATCGGATGCCATGTTTCTGAAGCTGTCGTCTAACCCCTCGCCCGATTCGAGTTGTTCACTGTCGATGAGCAACGTGTTCGGTCTCGGAAATGGGTTTCCATGCTCGTCAAAATTGCGGAAAAGTTCTAGTCGGCCAGCTGTCGGAGTCTGCGTTCCATCGTCATTATCCCGCAGAAAACCAGAAATGTAGTCATAGACTAACTTTGAAGTCGATGTGTTGTTGCAAACCACGATGAAGCATGGTGGGACGCGAATCTCCGCCTTCTGCCACAGCTCGAATGTCTTCTCATAGTGGCCATAAAGTGCTTCCAGCGCTGTCTGTAATTGCGGGGGCAAGCTCAGTGGGTCTAGCGTGTCTTTCCCCCTTCCCTTTTTGGGCATCTTCCTCCCGATATGCTCCCAGAGGTTCCGGAACATGGGCATCTCGGCCCCAGGGATGTTGTCGGCCACGGGGACACGCGGCAATTTCACGATCCCGCATTCAATCGCATCCATGAGCGAGAAATCACTGAGCGTCCACGGGAAGAGAGTTCCCTCGGCATAGCCTGAACCGCTTAGGAAGAACGGGGTGGCGGACAGATCAATGACCCGCGCCACACCCAATTGGCGGTTTACCGCTTCGAGGCCGCTGATCCACACGCGGGCCGCTTCTTTGTTCTTTTCTGCCTCTTTCCTGTCATCACCTCTCAGTTCATCCTCGTCCTCGGTTCCGGCCTTCTCGCGGTAGCAATGATGGGCCTCGTCGTTGAGGACAAGAATGTTCTTGATACCCATCAGATCGGGCATCACTCTTTGCAACATTTGCCCCTCGGTTTCGAGGGTATTGAGTTCTTCGCCACGTCCCTGAAGCAGGGATCGTCCGCCCTTGGAAAGGTCGATGCGCTCGCGGAGCTTAAAGGCGTGATAGTTGGTGATCACGATCTTGGCACGGTTTACTTCCTCCAACATGTCGCCAGGAACCAAATCGCGGCTTTTGTAGTAACTGTCGGGATCATTCGGCTGAAGGACGCGCAGGCGATCCTTGATTGTGATACCGGGTGCCACAACAAGGAAGCCGCGCGTAAACTTCTTACTCTGTTGGTGGCGTGCGGCGTTGATGGCTTGCCAGGCGATGAGCATCGCCATTACCGTCGTCTTGCCGGCGCCAGTCGCAAGTTTCAATGCGAGGCGCATGAGTTCCGGATTGGCGTCGTTGTTGGCATTGGCCAGATGCTCAAGGAACCCCTCACCCGCCTTGCCCATCTGTGGCGCGACCTCAGTCAGCCATATTGCCGTCTCGACGGCCTCCACCTGACAGAAAAAAGGACGAATGCCGCTAAAGTTGTGGTGCCTCCAATGTTGAAGGAGGCGCGCCGTCTCGGGAGTTACGCGCCAGTCAGCGGAACTGGGAATTCGTCGCCATTTGTCAACCTGGTTGCGGACAGAATTGATCATGGCGGTGTGATTGTACTGTTGAGTGGCCGTTGAGAGACCTAAGCCCTCATCAAATACCAAGGACGACTGTTTGGCCTTTCGCTTCTTGGGCTTCGGGATTGGAGTGATGAACTCGGCAGGACGGCGGTTTTCGATGATCTTCTGAGTCGGTTGACCTTGGTCATCGAGCTCCCAGTGGCGCGCCGGATAGCCGTAAGGGGAATTGAGAATTGGGTAGTCGAAAAATGGATTGCCGTTGTTCATGCGCGCTCGTGATGTCCTTTATTGCCGCAACAGAGCCTTAATGTTCCTGCTGCCAGACCATTATCGCCCTGCGCTGGCCTTGCCCCCGTATTTCTAAAAAAGCTCGCCGAACAGGACTCCCTTGCGCAGGTGGCAGCCGAAATCCCCCGGTGACGTGTCGGGTGCCTGCCCGCACTGCCGACCCTATAAGTCATGTGCGCTAACGCGCACGAATAAGGATGCCAAACCTTCCTAAGTCTGTATGTCTTTTCTAGAACCGCTTGCATCGGTTCTCCTGTTCACAGGAGGGAAGGCATGAAGCAGACCATCAGATCATTCGTCGGCATGGACGTCCATAAGGAGACCATTTCCATCAGCGTTGCAGAAGACGGCCGGAGCGGGCCTGTGCGGTACATCGGTGTGATCCCGAACACGCCGGAAGCTGTACACAAGATGGCGAAGCAGCTCACGAGGCATGGTGAGCTCGACTTCTGCTATGAAGCTAGCGGTTGTGGATATGGTATTCACCGCCAGTTGACGCGACTTGGACACAAGTGCACGGTGGCCGCGCCGTCGATGATCCCGCGCAAACCAGGGGAACGGATCAAGACCGACCGGCGCGATTCAGAGAAGCTGGCCATCCTGCACCGCTCCGGGGACCTGACGCCAGTCTGGGTTCCAGACACTACTCACGAGGCGCTTCGCGATCTGGTCAGAGCCAGAGTGGATGCATCGATGCACCTGATGCGGGCGCGCCAGCAGTTGCTCGCCTTCCTGCTTCGGCATGGGCGCAGCTACCCGACCGGGAAGCACTGGACGCAGCGCCATCGCTGCTGGCTTGCAGGGCAGACCTTCCAGGAGCATGCCCATGGCATCGTCTTCCAGGACTACCTGGAGACGGTGTGGACCGCGCAACAGAGAAGAGATGCCCTGATCGAGAGGATCTCTGCGATGGTCGGAAGCTGGTCCCTCGGACCGCTTGTGGAGGCGTTGCGGGGACTGCGCGGCATCGACATGATCTCCGCAGCTACTTTCATCGCTTCTACTGGCGACCTCAGCCGCTTCGAGTCCCCGCGCCTGTTGATGGGTTATCTCGGTCTCGTTCCTTCTGAGCACTCCAGCGGCGGGACGATCCGTCGTGGCGGCATCACCAAGACTGGCAACCGTGAGGCTCGGCGGATGCTGATTGAAGCAGCATGGAGCTATCAGTATCCGGCCCGCGTTGCGAAGGAAAAGGCCGAGATCCTAGTACGCCTTCCCAAGAACGTCCGCGATATCGCTTGGAAGGCACAGACCAGGCTGTGTACCCGATATCGTTCTATGCTTGCCAGAGGCAAAAAGCCAACTGTTGTCGTCGCTGCGATCGCGAGAGAGCTTGCCGGCTTCATATGGGCCATCGGTCAGGAGATCAGAAGCAACCTGGCCTAATAGGTGTCGAGAGACGGCGAGTTACGGATGCCTTCTGACGCGCCGGACAACCGCCCTCACAACGATGAATATCACCAATAGTGGGAGGCCGATGATGACAGCCCAGTAAAGCAGGGCGAGAGCAATTGTGTCCCATCCTCCGTGGAAAAGCAGCAAGAGCATGGGAGAAGTATACAAATTGCAGAACCAGAACATGATTTTTCCTATGGAATTGGGAACCGGGCAACCGGTCATGGTGATCCTCGAGAGCCCCTTGGGCCGGAGTTCTTCCGATGCCCGCGCTAAGTCCGAGGCAAACCTGCGACGACACACGTTCGTGCGGTAATCAATCCGCGTATGGAAGTTTGAGCGACTGTCGCTAATTGTTGCCCGGTTCCCGATTTCATAGGAACGCGAGGAAAAACTACGCCTGCATTGGATGCAGGGGGCGAAAGCCCCTGCGCCTAACCATTGACAAAAGACATGGAAGGGGAGCTCCGCCCCTCGCGCCCGCAAGGAGTCTCCCCAGGCTTCCGCGCTTCGCGTGTGCAGCCCTCCGCTGCGCTTCGCCCTTTCCACTCTCGCTGCGCTTCATTCCAAGGGTGGGTGATCCCCCTCTCCTTGCACTTGCTACCCCCCGCCTTCGCCAGGAGGCGTTCGGCATGTAAGTACATGCCGCGCACCACGGCATGAAAAGCAAAGGCATCCACAGGGGGGAAAGAGCATGAGGAAGACCACCACGACCGCCAAGCCCAGCATCTACCAGACCGTCACCGACCGCATCATCTCCAGCCTCAAGGCTGGCCTTATTCCGTGGGAGAAGCCATGGCAGACCCCAGACTTTGCCGGAGGCCCGTTCCCCCGCAACTTCCGTACCGGCAAACCATACCGGGGCGTCAACGTGTTTCTACTTTGGTCCAGCCCTTACAACTCCCCATTATGGCTTACTTTCAAACAGGCGCAGGAGCTAAACGGAACTGTCCGCAAAGGAGAAAAAGGAACACAGATTGTCTTCTACAAACAACTCCGTGATCGTAAGAAGGAAGATGAAACCAGCCGCGCAGAGAACGACCGCGCTCCCTTCGTTCTCTGCTATTACACGGTTTTTAACGTGGAGCAATGCGACGGCCTCACGCTCCCGCAGATCGAGCGGCCTTCGACCGTACCGGAGATCAACGCGAATGAAACCTGCGAAGCCATCGTAACCGGATGGGGAAACCGGCCCGCCCTTCATCTCACGAGCGAGACAGGGCGCCGCGCTTACTACCGGCCCAGAACCGATTCTGTCCACATGCCCGCCCGCTTCCGTTTCGTGGATGCGCCCCATTACTACAGCACCCTATTTCACGAGCTGGTTCACAGCACAGGCCACGAAAGCCGGCTCAATCGCACCTTTGGAGCTCACTTCGGGGACGAACTCTACAGCAAGGAAGAACTCGTAGCCGAGATGGGCGCGGCGTTTCTTTGCGCCGTCGCTGAGATTGCCAACGAGCACACCGATCGGAATACCACCGCCTATATCCAAAGCTGGATTTCCAGACTGGAGGAGGATAACCGACTCATCGTTCATGCCGCCGCACATGCTCAGAAAGCTGTTGATTCTATCCTCGGCAATACGTTTGCAGAAGAGAACGAGACAACGGAAGAGACAGAGGAAGCTGCTGCCAGCGTCGCCGCGTTGCAGGCGACCATTGATGACAGCGCAGTGGAAGAACTTGTGGAGGTAGCGTGATGCAGACCACCCTCGACATTCTCAAACGGGCCGGAGGCTATCGGCCAACCCTCTACCTCAAGATCGAGAACCCGCCCTATATGGCGCTTGTCATTGAGGCGATACCGGAGTTGGGGCCGATGGGTCTGCCCGCCCTCTCTGTCGCGCATTATGGCGAACAGAACGGCGATCTGATGCGCGACCCCGAGATGTGCTTCGAGTTGTTCCTGCCTATTGGGTGCAATGCACGTCTCGACCCATTCTACTGGCGCAACGATTATCTCGGCGTTGAGCAGTGGAGCCGCAATCTTATTTGTAACCATTACGTGTGCCTCTTGGAACTGCATAAGCAACATGAGCGGTTCGCAGAGACATGGAACAACAACATCAGTTTGCAAGGCTTCGCGGAAGCCTTCACAGACAAGTCGATTCTTGGCTAGTCCGCTCGCTTGTGGAGCGAGTACACCCGGCGTGTCTTCGCTCTACTTACTTCAACCTCAACCGCTCGAAAGGGCTAGTAATCATGCAAGGCAGCAGCGGATTCCAGTACATCGCCGTCCATCTCATCGACGTATCCACCAGCTCCTGCAACTTGCCTTCCTGCGGTTCGATCGTTCGATCAAGAGGCGGGTTTCGATGCTGTTCCACTGAGACTCGACAACTGTTAAAAAGGCGTAGGTACTTTCTTCGGGTACCAGAATTCCCGGTCGCTCAGAGTGGACACAGCATTACTTACGCTGCGCGCGCGCGAGTGACGTCTCCTGTTTCATCGACCATGCGACCCGATCCGCGATCAGCTTCGCGAATGGGCCGATCTTCATATCGATGCTGGCGCGGTCGAGCGCCGACAGATAGGCGTTCCGGTCCTCAACGCGGATGACCGTCCACGGATAGCCACCCGAGGCCAGCATCGCATTCATCAGAAACCGTGCCATGCGGCCGTTCCCGTCAGGATAGGGATGGACGTAGCCGAACAGCCAATGTCCGAGCACGGCGCGGACGCTCGGCGCGGGTTCGTTCTCCAGCAAATCGAACAGCGACGGCATGGCGTCGCGTACCGCTTCCCAGCGCGGCGGGACGTAACGCGACGTGCGCAAGTAAACGGCGTCATTGCGGTAGCCCGCGAGCGCGCCGGCCTTGATCAAGCCCGCTTCCACGAACGGTTGGAACAATTCGCGGTACCACTCCCGGTGCGCCGTGCGCGCGAGCGCGCCGGCGTCGCCGCCCACGATGACGGCGGCGACGGTCTCCTTCACTTTTGCGAAAGCCTGCCAGTAGCCGCGCGCCGCCAGAGCGTCGCGGTTCAAGCGGTCATCATCCTGGCCGTCCGGGTTCCAGTCTCCTCGCTGCACGCGTTCGATCAGCGCCGGCGTGACGCTGTAGCCCTCGATCGAGAGCGAGTGGTAGGCGTCGTTCTTGTAGATATCGTCGACAAAGCTCAAAAAGGCTTCCTTGTTTTTCGGAAGACCGGGCGCTTCCGGGAACGACGCGATGACCCCGCCCCTCATCGACTCCCACATCGCCTGCATGCGCCCGACAATAGGCACGGTCATGCGCGGCAGGACGCCGAAGACATGTTCCGTGGCGAAGGGATCGGTCTCGCGCACATGGTAGCCGGCCGCCTTCATCGTGCTCACGATTTCGTCAGCGGTTTCCGGCCGGCCGATGCGCCGGAACGCGCCCGCGAGATGTCCGGCTTTCACCGTGTGGCCGCCGTCAAGCAAAAGACGCAGGATGTCTGATGCGTCGCGGATACCGGCGAGCACGACGCGCGCTTCAATGGGATGGCGCGTGAAGAACGGCTCCGGAGTCTTCACGAGCGCCGACGCCGGCGTATACTCTCTGTGCCCAAATTGTGCCCAGGCTACGCATTTCTGCCTGTTTTGGCTTGTTTGGCATAATATGGAATCAGTAACTTACGTCCCATCAGCGATGGGCAGAAGAACGAATCCCTCTCCCTCCGCCAGCGCCACTCCATGTATCGCACATGCTGACATCGATCGAAGGGCGCTCGGTGATCGTGACCGGGGCAAGCAAAGGCATCGGGAAAGGCATAGCTCGCGTCTTTGCCGGGCACAGAGCCCGCGTTCTCATCGCCGCGAGGGATCTTCCCCAAGCCGAAGCAGCAGCTGCTGAAATCCGGACCAGCGGAGGAGTCGCCAGCGCCGTGGCGGTGGATGTTTCCAAGGCGGAAGACAATGCCCGCATGGCTCAAACTGCGGTCGAACGCCACGGCGGTATCGATATCCTCTGTTGCAACGCGGGGATTTTTCCTGCCGCGAAACTATTCGATATGAGTGAGGCGGATTGGGATCAGGTTCTGGATACCAACCTTAAGGGAACCTTTCTTTCCGTACGAGCGTGCCTGCCTGAGCTCAAGGCTCGGGGAAAGGGACGCATCGTGGTTACGTCTTCCATCACCGGTCCGATTACCGGCTACCCGGGCTGGAGCCACTACGGAGCCAGCAAGGCTGGGCAGCTCGGGTTTATACGCACCGCGGCCATCGAGCTTGCTCCCCACAACATCACTGTGAATGCCGTGCTTCCAGGCAACATTCTTACCGAAGGTGTAGAGGCGTTGGGGCCGGAATATATCGCGAAGATGACCTCAGCGATTCCCGCACGCAGGCTGGGATCCGTCGAAGATGTTGCCTATGCGGCGCTCTTTCTGGCCAGCGATGAAGCAGCATTCATCTCCGGGCAAACGATCGTGGTCGATGGGGGACAAGTGCTTCCTGAGTCCCACATGGCGCTTGAATAGTGTGTGCGACAACGCCACCGGTCCCCACAGGAAAGACGGGGGAGCGGAGTGGAGCGTCCACAAAAAGTTCGACGATGGATAGTCACTACCCCGGGTGACTAAACACCTGCCTCGAGGGTTACCACCGATACGAAAACAAGTGCTCAAGATAAATCGAACATAGTCAATCGGTATCTGATTGTGTAGACAGGTTATAGCTTCATGGACCCCACGCCCTACGAGCTCGCCGCGCCGCCCGATCGGCCATGGAATATGAAAATCAATGCCCGAGGGGACACTTAGTGCGCTTAGTGCGCTTAGTGCGCACTATTTTGGACAAGAAATCGACGATGGTGGGGACGCCAGGCCGTCAGCTGGCCTTCCGGGGAGCCCAGAGGAGGGATCTGCTATTTGCTCGTCTAATTGGATCAGAACTCAGTTCTCTGTAGCTGAGCGTATTCCTTCTTTGCCTCGGCGATAACAGGTAGGTCGGCGTCGGCATTCTTCCACTCAGAGAAGAAGACATCGTAGGCTTTTTTCGCGTTTGGCTTATCACCGGCCATGACGTAGGCGCGGCCCAGTCCGAGAAACGACAAAGCATACGGGCTTCCAGTGTTATACGCAACGCCTTTCAGGCGCGTCGCATCTTGAAATGACGCGATTGCATTGCGCGGGTCTTTAAGCTGCAGGTAAGCAAGACCCCTCAGGTACGGCGCATAAGAGACATTATCGTGGGCTCGAACCCGCTCCAGCAGAGCCAAAGCACGCTGCGCGTCACCGGCCTTGAGCGCAAGCCACCCGCGGGCCTGCGGCGCGTATAGCTCCTGAACGAGGGTGTCTTCCGGGTAATGCTTTTCGAGGTCCGAGAGCATCTGGTTCGCGTGCTTCTCCTGATTGCAAAGAGCCAGCGTCATGGTGGCGAAGATGAGCGTGACCTTGCCCTTATCCAATTTCAAAGCATCTTTAACGGTTTGCTCAGGGTCGATGCATCGATCGACCATCCAGCCTGCGTAGGCGGCGTTGAGCAGAGCGCCCGCCTGGGCGTCCTCCTCCTTCGCGCTCGCCGCTTGCTCAGCCGCGCGGAGAAGGGTTGTGCGCGCGAGCTGAAATTGGCCGAGCTGGGGAAGGAAACTCCCCCACCAGGCAACAATAGAGAATTGGTCCGGTCGTCCGGCCGTGTCGGCGAGGATTTTATGCACGCTGTTCCAGTCAGAATGGGCGGCGTAATACCCGACCTCAATCAAGAACAGGGATGTCCCGTTGAGGCCCAGGCGCTGGGCTTCCGAAATATACTTCTCACCCGGTAGGTTTAGCTGGGTTGCTCCCCCGACCTCGTTTTCCAGAGCGATGCCATTTTCCGGTTGCAGCGCCAGGGCTCGCCGATTGGCAGCTTCGCTCTTCTCAAGTTCGCCGATTGTCGCGTAGGAAACACCGAGATTGATGAAGTTGGCGGGGTCCAGCGGATATTCCTGGGTGGCGACCTGCAGAGTCTCGATGCTCTTATTTTGATCGCCCACGACTGTGGAATAGTAATGGCCGGCGATGTAGAGTTTCTCTCGCTCGCTGACATTGTCGCTCAGCTGATAGGCGCGGGTGAAGTTTTGCGTCGCCTCGGTGATCGCGCCAGTGTTCAGTTTAAGGACGCCAAGACGTGCCCAGGCCATGGCCAGCTTGGGGTCAAGTTCCAGGGCGCGTTTGTAATGGTCATACGCTTCGGGAATATCGTTCCCCTTTTGATGCGCCTCATCCCCCAAAGCGTAGGCGCGGAAGGCTTCGAGCGACGGCGTGGTGGCCTGGCCAAAAGGCGCATTCAGTCTCTGGATACTGGAAAGACTTTCCCCCAGTTTGGCGCGCATGGCAGCCGAGACCTGGTTGAGCGCGTCGAGCACGTGCTCCTTGTCAGGCGCGGTCGCTTCTTCGCTGGCAATATCGTCTCCGTTGGCAGTGTTCTGAGCGTTGAGGGTGAGGACAAAGGCCTTGCCGAGCGGGGCAATGCTGCCGGTAAGGATAGCCTTGACGCCCTCGCGCTCGCCGATTTCGCGGGCAATCTGGGGGGTGATGGGCTCATCCTGCTTGCGGCCAAGGTACTGGAGGCTCTGGCGAAGGTGCTGCTGGCTGATAATGTCGAGCACCGGAGACTGGCCAAGCTGCACCCGGAGGGCCTGGTTGAGGGTGGTGTCAAAAACAGGGTCGCCGGTCTTGTTGATGAAGTCGGCGACGATGATGCTGTCCTTCAGGGTCGCGGGCTTTGCCGGTCCGGATGGCGTGGCTGGCGTGCTGGTTGCCGGGGCAGGATTGCTGGCCAGGCGATTGCGGAGCAGAAAAGCTACGGCTGCGGCCGCCACCAGCAGCAGGACGCCGACGACGATCATGCGGTTGCGTGGCCGGCGCCGGTCTGTTTCCGGCGCGGGAACCGAAGCCGAAGCTGGCGGAATCTGGGCCGGGGTTGCCGGGCGCGAGTCGGAGCCGGGAATGGCCTCCAGGTCGGCGAGCAGTTCCTCGGCGCTGCGGTACCGCTGATCGCGATCCTTGGCCAGCAGCTTTGCGACCATGGGGTCGAGAGCCTTCGGCATGGCGGGGTTGAGGCTGCTGACCGGGGGCGGATCTTTCATGAGCAGAGCGGCGAAAACCTCGGCGGTGCTGCGGCCGCCAAACGGGGCCTGCCCGGTAGCCATCTCGTACAGCACACTGCCCAGGCTGAAGAGGTCCGTGCGGGCATCGAGCGGGTCGCCCTTAGCTTGCTCCGGAGACATGTAGGCGGCGGTGCCGACGGTGGAGCCAGGGGTGGTCAGGTCCATCGTCCCGGGAGCCGTGGCGGTATCGCTCCTGGTGTCGAAGTAGCGGGAGTCCGGCGAGGCTTCAAGCCCCTGCCTCTTGGCTAGGCCAAAGTCGAGAATCTTGAGCTGCTTGCGTTCGCGGCCGCTATCGACCACGAACAGATTGGCCGGTTTGATATCGCGGTGCACGATGCCCCGAGCATGCGCGGCGGCCAGAGCACTCGCCGCCTGCTGGCCCAGGGTGAGTACCTCAGATGGGGAGAGGCTGTGGTGGGTGAGGTAGAGCTTGAGCGTCTCGCCTCGCAGCAACTCCATTACCAGGTAGGGTTGCCCGTCCTGTTCGCCGACGTCGTGGATGGCGCAGATGTTGGGATGGTTCAAGGTGGCCGCCGCCCGGGCCTCGCGCAGGAAGCGCTCATGGGAAAGGTGGACCCTGGAGTGAGGAGTGCCGGCGGGCGAAGGACTGCCGGCACCCGGATCGGAGCCGAGAAAGCTGTCGGAGATGAGCTTGAGAGCGACTTCGCGTTCGAGCCGGGTGTCCAGCGCGCGATAAACGTCACCCATACCACCGGCGCCAATCTTTTCTACGACTCTGTAGGGCCCAAAGACAGTTCCAGAAGCGATCATCGTCGTCCGAAGCGTTTGGATTCACGTCCCCAGATTGGGAGGCCGGATGTGTGATTCATGAGTTTACACGGATGAGAGAGCTACAGATACCACGGTATGTTCACCACCACGATGCGCTGATTACCCTTTAACAACAGCAATATCTTCAGTAACTGGACCCGCTGATTGTGCAGCAGGTTCTCCCACCAGTGGCGCACCACCAGTTCCGGCAATAAAACCGCAACTTTCCTCCCCGGGTTCTCTGACTCGAGGCGCAGGATGTAGTCCATCAGGGGCGAGATGATGAAGCGGAAGGTCGAAGGGATGGTTACCAATTCGGGATCGGGAAAGCCGCCCTCGCGAATGGGAGTAAGTATTTTTTCATCCCAATCCTCGTCGATTCCGTGGGCTTCATCCGCGGAATGAACATGGACGACCTTGATTTCCTTTGAAAGCAGCAGGCCGAACCTTAGAGCCTTTTCAGAAATCCGATTCCATCCTGCCATGGGAATAACAACCAAAGGCGGCAGCAGGTTGGTCACTTTCAGCCGGTTCGTGTCCTTGGTTTCCCATTGCACGCGGGTGTAGTGCTTCTTCACGGAATACATCAACAGAATCAGCGTCGGAATCAGCAGGGCGGTTACCCAAGCTCCTGCCCTGAACTTTGAGGCCAGGACCACCAGGGTCGTGATTCCCGTTGCCGCCGCTCCGGTGCCATTCACCAAAATGTGCCAGGCCCGGCCCTTATGCTCGCCCTCCTGCTTCTTCCAGTGCATGACCATGCCCGCTTGGGAGAGAGTAAAGGCGAGGAACGCTCCGATGGCATAGAGTGGGATCAGCCGGTCGGTCACCCCTTTGAACAGGATCAAAATCACTGCCGTGAGGCCGGTAAGCGCGTAAACACCGTGCGAGTACAGCAGCCGTCGTCCTCGGATGATGAATACATGCGGCAGGTAGTCGTGCACTGCGATGGCCCGGGTCAGGCGGGGAAAATCCGCAAACGCCGTGTTCGCGCTCAGTGCCAGGGCCAGCAGCACGCTTCCCATGGTCAGGAAATAGAACCACCCGCGCCCGAAAACGGCGGTCACCAGAAGGCTGAGAAGACTCTGATACCCGGCTCCGTCCGGGTCCATGGCCGTAATCTGATAGTGCTTGGTCAGCCACGCGGTGCCGTACAGCAGCACGATCAAAATGCCGATGATGACGGTGAGGGCATACTGTGCGTTCCTGGCCCGGGGCTCGCGAAATGCCATCACGCCATTGGAAACCGCCTCCACACCAGTCATGGCGGCACAGCCGCTGGAGAACGCCTTGAGCAACATCCAGAGGCCCAGAAACTGTAGTGTCTGTGGCACGGGTGGCGGCAGAGGGGTCACGGGCAGCGGATGGCCACCGGCGGCAAACGTCTTGAAGACTCCAACTGCGATGGTTGCCAGCAGGGTGCCGATAAACAGAAATGTCGGCAGGATGAATGCGGAGCCGGTGTCCTTGACCCCACGCAAATTAACCACCGCCAGAATGGCTAGGATCAACAAACAGAGGGCCAGAGTGTGTGGTTGAAATTCGGGCAGCGCCGAGGTCATCGCAGTCACGCCGGCCGAGATGCCCACCGCCGCGGTCAGGATGTAATCGATCATCAGCGCGGCTGCGGCAAGCAGACCTGCTTTTTCCCCCAGGTTCTCCGTTGCCACGGTGTAACTGCCACCGCCGCTCGGGTATGCGGCAATGGTCTGCCGATAGCTAAAATAGACGATCACCAGCAGGATCAGAATGGCCGTAACGATGGGAACCAGGTACTGTGTCCCGAGCAACCCTAAGGGGATCAACAGCGCCAGTGCAGCCTCCGGACCATACGCTGCACTGGTGAGCGCATCGAGCCCGAAGATGGGGATGCCGGCTCCTACGCCAATCTGTTCGGCGCGTTCGTCACTCGTCGCCAGCGGTTTGCCAAAAATTCTGTCCTGAATCGCCATTCCGATGTAGATACTACACCTGTCAAGTGTTCTGCTTGGCAAGGAGGACTCGTGCGGCGGCGTGAATTTCTGGGGATCGCGGCAGCAACTTTAGCGGGCAGTGGCCAAGGCGGGGCTTCCAGCAACGATCAGGTGGTTATTGAACGATCGAACGTCAACCAGCCTCATCGCGGGAAGGTCTTGGCGCTCATCACGCCTCATCTGGATGATGGGCCGATCTTCGCCGGCGGCACAGTGGCGAAACTGCTGAGCGAAGGCTACACCGGCTACTTTATCCGGACCAGCAACGACGAAAAAGATTCATACCACCTGACGCTGGGGGAGACAGTGCTTGCCAATGAGCGGGACACGGCGCGACTGGTCAAGACCCTCGGCTTTAAGAAGTCGTACGACCTGGCGTATCGCAATCATCGCCTCGATGATGTATCGAGAACGGAACTTCGCGGCCGGTTGATCTTTCTGTTCCGCTTGCTCAAGGTGGACACGGTTCTCAGCTACGATCCCTGGGGCCACTACGAGGAAAATCCAGATCACTATGTGACCGCGCAGGCGGTGGAGGCGGCATGCTGGATGGCCGGTGGGTTTCTGGATTTTCCCGAGCAGTTCGATGCAGGCTTGAAGCCACACTCGGTTTCGGAGAAGTACTACTTCGCGCGTGGCCCGCAGCTGGTCAACCGGGTGGTGGATATCGGACCGTGGGTTCCGCAGAAGATCGCGGCTATTGAATCCTGCGAGACGATGATTACGCACATGATCAAAGACCTTGGAGACAGCCTTGCAGAACGAGGTCTGCGTGTCCCTGCGCTAAGCGGGAATATGGAGACGGCGACGCAAGAGTTCATTCAGGCTGCGTTTGTCACTCGGGATCGTACGACTGGAGGGAAGCACGGGCTTTCATCTGCCGAGGAGTTTCACTACATTGGCCCGGATCCGTCCCTGGACGAATACATCGCGCGCAATGCACAACGGATCTGATCGCCGACCGCTGGTTTCGTTGGCAGGTGAAACATGCTGAAGTTTTCCAGAAGGAAATTTCTGGCGGGAACGTCCGCACTTTTGCTTTCGCGTGCCGCAGCTGCTCCGCCCAGTCGGCTCCTACGCAAGGATTGCTTCTTTGGCCTTCATTTTGACCTTCATCCCAGGCAGGATGATACCGAGCTGGGCCGGGACCTCACCGACGAGATGGTTACTCATCTTTTGGAGAGCGTTCGTCCGGATTTCATTCAATATGATTCGAAAGGGCACCCAGGCTATCTCGGCTTCACGTCGAAGACCGGGATGTCCTCTCCCGGCATCGTGCGGGACTCGCTTGCAATCTGGCGCCGTGTGACCGCGTCGCATGGGGTCGCACTGTACAACCACTTTTCCGGAGTGCTCGATGGGGCCGCCGTCCAAAAGCATCCGGACTGGGCGCGCATCGGTCCCGACGGCCGGCGCGCGCCGCTAGGAGACCAGCCTGTTCAGCTCGTACGAACGGGAGCTGATGATCCCGGAGCTCACTGAAGCCGCGCTCACCTATGAGCTGGATGGTTCGTGGGTGGACGGAGATTGCTGGGCGGTGCAGCCCGATTATTGCGATGAAGCGCAACGGGAGTTTCGTGAAAAGACCGGCATCGATGCGTTGCCGAAGAAGCCCGGAGACACGGGGTGGAATGAGTTTCTGGAGCTGCAACGTGAGGCGTTCCGGCAATATCTGGCCCGGTATATCGACGCCCTGCATCGCGCCAGGCCGGGTTACCAAATCACTAGCAACTGGATGTATTCGACCTTCGCGCCGGAGCGTCCCACGTTGCCGCTCGACTTTCTTTCGGGTGACGTTAACGGGCCCCGCTGCAGTCAGGAAGGCGCGGCTCGAAGCTCGCTACCTATCGCGCTGTGGCAAGCCCTGGGACCTGGTGTCCTGGGGCTTTGAGACAGATGCAAAGTTTGGACATTCGTCGAGCAAGCCGGTCGTGGAGCTGGAGCAGGAAGCCTCGGTCATCTTGGCGCAGGGGGGCGCTTATCAGGTTTACTACGTTCCCACCCGGGCGGGTTGGATCGATGACCGCATCGTGAAAGCGGCAGCGGATGTTGCGGCGTTCTGCAGGAAGCGCCAGCGATGGTCGCATCACTCCGAGAGCCTGCCCGAAGTGGGCGTGTTGTATTCGGGCCGAACGCTCTACCGTACTGCGGGCCAGGTCTTCGGGGGTTGGGAATGGGCCGAGACTCCTGCGACTGGCGCGCTCGATCTGCTGCTTTCGTGCGGGTACTCGGTCGATATCATTCCCGACTGGCAGTTAGCAGAATGCGCCGAGCAGTATCCGCTGCTGGTCGCGCCTGACTGGAAAGACATTGGGGACCCGGTGGCAAGTACGCTTACGAGCTATGTCGCCGCTGGAGGAAAGCTGCTGCTGTGCGGTGCTGAAAATGCGCGCCTGTTCTCCTCCGCGCTGGAACTTCGATTGACTAGCGAAATGCAAGAGCGCACATATTTTGTCGCGGATGAGAGCGGCTTCGCGCAGGTTGTGGGGAGCTGGGTACAAATGGATGCGGCGCAGTCTGACGTCGTTGCAAATGCATATCCGACCCCCGATACGCGGAAAGGTTCGTTGCCGCTGGCGGTCCGCGTGAGCCATGGCAAAGGGACGGTCGTCGTGTGCCCCGGCCCAATCGCCTCAGCTTACGCCAATGGCAGCACGCCGATTATCCGTTCGGTGGTACGCCTGATGGTGGAGCCGTTGCATGCACCGATGACCAAGCTGGACGGCGATTATCCTGCGCTCGAAATCGTGCTGCGAAAGAAGGAGGGCCAGACGCTCATCCATCTGGTCAATTCGGCAGGCGCACCGGACACTGCCGAGTTCCGCCATAGCGGTATCATTCCTTCGACCGGGCCCATAGGGTTGCGTCTCCGGCTTCCGCAGGCGCCATCCAAAGTTTGGGTTGAGCCAGAGGGAACTCCTCTTGCGGGAGAATACAAAGCCGGCGAGTGGTCCAGCGTGCTGCCGGACCTGCACGTCCATTCGTTTCTCCGAGTGGAGGGCTAGGTGGAAAGTTTTAGACATCCGCCACGTACCAACGATCCTGCTACACTGCGCGTTATTAAGTTCCGCATCTTCAAAGGTAGATGATGAAACGCAGACGCTTCCTTCAATTGGCCGCAACAGCCGCTGCCGGCGCGGTGGATCGCGCGCTGGGCATGGACGCGGACATGACTCGTGCAGATTATCTCAACGGGCGTCCGCAAATGCTGGCGCAGCCGGACTGGGATGGGTACAGCGGGGTGGGCGATTACGCCGGCGCGAACGGCAACAGTTATGCCGTCATGACTGCGGGCCACGGCATTCGCGATGCGCTTTATACCGGACAGCTCAAAAGCGCACACCCGACCGGAGAGACCTTCGACTGCGTGGTTGTTGGCGGAGGCATCAGCGGATTGGCAGCCGCCCACCTGTACTCTGAAAAAACCGGCCGGTCGAAACGCTGCCTGGTGCTCGAAGACCATTCGATCTTCGGCGGGGAAGCACGCCGCAACGAGTTCATGGTGGATGGGCAGCGGCTCATTGCGAACCAGGGATCGGCTATGTTTTTCCCCTCATTGCCGCTCTCCCTCACGCAGAAGTTCTACGAATCGATCGGCTTCGACGGCAAACCGTTTACCTATCAGGAATGGGGCGGGGGCCAGCCGGAGCTGAAGTTGACCACCCTGCCTTACGCGTGGGGCGGCCCGAATTCAGGAATGTTCTTTGGCGCGCGCTTCGGCCATCCCGAGGGATTCTGGTTGATCGATCCATGGGGCAAGGAGCTGGCGGGCGCACCCCTTCCCGAGCAAACGAAACAGCAACTGTTGCGGGCGCGCAAAGGCAATCCAAATTTTGTTCCACCCAAGGCCGACGGTGATGCGGTTGCCCGGGCGCTCGACAAGATGAGCCTCGAGGAGCACCTGATGCAACGCGATGGCCTGAGCCGCGAATTCATTCGTGAATATATGCCGAATGCGGCGGATGGGGCCGGGTCTTCGGCGGATGAAATTTCCGCCTATGCGAACTATGCTCCGGAAGTGCTTTTTCCCTGGAACAACGCCGCCGGAGAGCAAATTTTTCCTGGCGGCAACACCGGCATCGCGCGCCTGATTGTGGAAGCAATGATTCCCGCTGCGATGCCTGGCCCGGCTACGTTGAGTGGAGTGTGTGCCGAGACCATAGACTTCGCCCGGCTTGACCGCGCGGGTCAGCCGGTGCGCATACGGCTCGGCGCTACGGTGGCCGAGGTGCGGCACGAGGCCGATGGCGTTCGGGTGAGCTATGCGGTGCAGGGCCGTCTTTACACGGTTCACGCACGATCGGTGATCATGTCCGGCGGCTGGACAACCTGGCGGACTATTCCCGATTTGCCGGAAAGCTATCGCGTTGCCTACCAGCAGTTCTACCGGATGCCATGTATCGTCATGAACGTTGCTCTGCGCAATTGGCGCTTTCTGGCGAAGATGGGCATCACCGAGTGCCAGTGGTTCGAGGGCTTAAGCAATTCGTTCGCGGTGCGCAAGATTGCCACGTTTGGAGGCGTTCCGCCGACCATTAGCCCCGACGATCCGACGGTGGTTCGCATCAAGATATCCTTTACCCAGCCGGGCGTTCCTTTAGTGCAACAGGCCGCGCAGGGAAGGATGCGTATGATGAGCACCCCGTATGCGGAATACGAACGGATGATTCGCGAACAATTTATGCTCATGTTTGCGCGCAGCGGTTTTGATGCGCGCCGGGATATTGCCGGCATTATCCTCAATCGCTGGGGACACGCATATCTGTGTGCCCAGCCGGGCTTCTTCTTTGGATCGGAAGGCAAGGTTGCTCCGCGCGAGGTTATCCGGCGCGCACCGTTCGGAAAAATCGCCTTCGCTAATTCCGATCTCTCCGGAATCATGGATCACCGCGCCTCCATCGCCGAGTCGGATCGCGCGGTGAACCAAGTACTGGCGTAGTGGCATTGAGTCCCGAAGGGACGGCTGAAAGTAGCCCAGGACGGTAGTCCTGGGTAAACAATAAGCCATTCGATCAGTCCCGCAAGGGACGGCTGAACATGGGGGCTAAAATTTCAGCCGTCCCTGGCGGGACTAGTCCAGACTCGTGCGGTTACCCAGGACTATCGTCCTGGGCTACTTTCAGCCGTCCCTTCGGGACTCAGTGCAGAGCGCTCACGCAGGCCCTGAAGACCATTCCCCTCCAAGACCAAACCCAGGCTAGGGCTTAGGTGGAGACTCCGTCATTTCCATCGCCCAAATGCCCGCCGGCCGCATGTACATCGAGGCGCGGAAGTTTCCCGTTATGTCCCAGGCCTCGGGGGTCCGGAACCAATAGCCTCTGGTCTCATAAATTACATGGTAAAGACCCCAGGCCGACTTATAAGCTTCGTCCTTCATGCCTTCGCTCAACAGCAGGGCGGCAAAACCGAGCGTGGTTCCCGCCCATACTTCCTTGGCTTGAACGTTGTCGATAGCGGAACCGTCCGCGGCCATTCCATTCGCGGCGCCCATCTGCCCACCGGCAAACTTCCTGACATTCACGGCAAATATTTTCTTTGCCGCGGATACCTGCATTTCGTGAGGAACCAGGTCTCCCAAACTAAGCATGTTGGCGTACCACTGCCCAGCAAGCTGGTCGGCTTGAATAGCATCCTGGTTTTCGCTTTCCGTGTCGTAGCGGAAATACTCTCCATTCCAGAGCTGGCTGACGTAAGTGTGCTGCGCCTTCTTGAACAGCTGGTCATAGGTGTCCTCCGTGGCCTTATCTCCCAGGATGCGAGCAGTTTCCTCGCCTGCGCGCAAGGCCGCGAGCCACAAGCCGCCGGAGTAGGCGCTGACCCCGCGCACCACCCATGAGTCGTAGGTCTGGTCAGGATAGCCGCTGTTTTCGGGCACTCCGCCACCATGATCGAATTGGCGCAGGTAAGCGATGGCGTCTTTGACGGCCGGCCAGGTCTCGCGCAGAAATGCAGTGTCCTTTCGACCGGTGAGCACGTAGTCACGGTAGACCATCAGGACGAACTTCGAATTGAGATCTTTCCAGTCGTTTGTATCCTGCCAGCCCGGCTGATTCACGGCAATAAACGGATCGCCTTCCGGGACGCCAAGGTCGTGCGGCACCGCTCCCTTCTTTTTCCGTTTGTGCAGAACGGGTTCCCCCGTTTGCTGCGTTTTCCAAACCCACAGGCCCTTCTCCGGCCACTCGCGCGGCACGGTATCGGCAAACTGCCTCAGCACCTGCTTGTCGATGTCGGGCCAGAACTTTAGCAGCGGCAGCGAGGCATAGAAGCGAACGTCTAATGTGGCGTAATAGGCGTAGTCGAAACACTCCAGCAACGCAAACGACGCAGGAAGCTTCTTGTCTGAGCCCGCTGCCCTGCCCCAGAAAGTACCGCCATCGGCGAGCGTGTAAAGCTCATTGAAGAGCATGCCTCGATACCAGAGCGGCTTGCTGTCGTCGTTGACGGTTGGCGATTGCCAGCGATCGATGGCGTCACTCCAGGTTGCGGCATTGAGCAGACCGTCGCGGGCGATCTTCCAGGCGTTGGTGCCTGTGGTGCCATAAAAATCTGTGTAGCGGCGGTTCCACTTGCGTCCCTGGCCGAATTGCACCACCGGAAGATCCCAAGAGATCACCATAGGGATGATCCTGGTCTCTCCCGGTTCCAGCGTAAAGCGGATCGCAATAGCACCGGCCAGTTTTTCGCTATCGCTTACCCAGGATGTGTCGCTGTTCGAAAGCCGCCCGTCTTTGGCGAAGGGCATCCACACTGCCTTTCCGTCTCCCTGCGCGAGGAAGGTGGTTTGGTAGGTGACCTCGACGCCCGGGCTTTCGAGAGCGGCAATGGCAAATTGACCGTCCCACTCGTTCAGCGACGCTCCATCGCGGCCGCGGTCGAAGACAATGCCTTTCATGGCGCCGGCGGATCCGGCAGCTTCACTCACAAACTGGTTGTAGTTGCCCTGGTTGGGCGTGCCATTGAAGTCGTGGGTAAAGGTGCGAAACCACCCCGCCATATTCGCCCAGGAGAGAAGCACCGAGACCGTCACCGCGTGGTTGGTCGGATTGTCCGCATGCCAGCGGTAGACCGCCACTGGATAGCTTGACTCACGGTAGTTGTTCGGGAGCACGGGAGAGAACTGCTCCAGCACCACGTGAGCGGGAAATTTATCCCACTTGTAGTCGTACCAGGACTTGGGATACAGGGCGGAGTAATCGCCTGCTCCCACGGGATAGTCCCAGGCCCAGGTTGCCAACTCACCGTTCCTGGGATGGTCGGTCATCAGGACTCGCGCTGTTCCTTCGGAATCGCCTTCCGACTTCTGGAACATCGCGAATTCATTCACATACACCGTTTCGTACTTGTGAACTCCGGCCTTGATATGCCAGCGGGAGAAGTCTCCACGATAAGAACGCGAAAAGGTGCCGGAACCCATACCGCCGACAGGGGCGCCCTGCCAATAGCCATCGTCAATGTCGGTCCCATTTTTCGCTATGCCGGGGTTCTCGAGCGGGAGGCCGATGGGGCGGCTCCAGGCCGCGTCCGGGACCACTTTCGATGCGCCGGTTGCAGCCAACGCCGCCGATGCGCACGAGACCAACAGGAACCACACCACTCTGTTCTTCAAGACTCTCCCCCAGCGATGCTCTAACATTAAAACCGGATGTTTGACAGTCGAAGCGCTACTATGGTCCACTCAAGATCGCAACTTATAAAACAAACATTAGAAACTAAAAAAGGCAGAATGAATAGTGTCTAGTCAGCGCATTGGCATCATCATGCATGGCATCACCGGAAGGATGGGCTATAACCAGCACCTGGTCCGTTCGATTGTGGCTATCAGGGACCAGGGCGGGGTGACGCTATCGAATGGGGACCGAGTCATGCCGGATCCAATCCTCGTGGGCCGCAACCTGGAGAAGGTATCTTCGCTAGCGGCGCGCCATGGCGTCAAGCGGGTGGCGAAAGACATCGATTCGGCGCTGGCCGATCCTCAGGACACAATCTTCTTCGATGCCGGCTCAACCCAAATGCGTGTTTCTCTGCTGAAACGAGCCATTGAGGCGGGCAAGCACGTTTACTGCGAGAAGCCGCTCTCAGAAACGCTGGAGGAATCGCTCTCGCTCGCACGTCTGGCCGGCGCCAAGGGCGTAAGGAGCGGCGTGGTGCAGGACAAGCTCTACCTGCCCGGCCTGCGCAAGCTCCGCATGCTGAAGGACGCGGGCTTTTTCGGCCGCATGCTCGCGGTACGGGGCGAGTTCGGCTACTGGGTATTTGAAGGCGATCTGCAGCCAACGCAACGGCCTTCATGGAATTACCGTAAGGCGGACGGCGGAGGCATCATTCTGGACATGCTCCCGCATTGGCGCTACGTGCTCGACAACCTGTTTGGCGCAGTGCAGGCCGTCAGCTGCATCGGGGCGACGCATATTACGGAACGCGTGGATGAGGGTGGAGCAGTCTACAAGGCCGATGCCGACGACGCGGTCTATGCGACCTTCCAGCTGGAGGGGCGCGTGATCGCGCATATCAATTCGTCCTGGGCAGTGCGCGTACGACGCGATGACCTGGTGACGTTTCAGGTGGACGGAACCCATGGTTCCGCAGTCGCCGGTCTGACTCGATGCTTTACCCAGCATCGGGTGAACACTCCGCGGCCGGTCTGGAATCCTGACCTGCCACAAACCATGGTGTTCGCAGACCAATGGGAAGAAGTGCCCGACACCCAAACCTACGAGAACGGCTTCAAGCTGCAGTGGGAAGACTTTATCCGACACGTAGTGGAGAACAAGCCCTGGCGCTTCGACTTGCTCGAAGGAGCGAAGGGAGTACAGTTAGCGGAGCTCGGGATGAAGAGCTGGGCCGAGCGTCGTTGGGTCGATGTGCCAGCGTTGTCGTTGAAGGGATAGAACGCTATGTCATTCGAATCGAAAAATCCTGCTACCGGCGAACTTATCGGCACTTATCCGGAGCATACTGCCCACGAAGTTGACCTTCGCCTGCAGAAGGCGTGGGATGGCTGGAAGAAGTGGTCGCGTACTCCGCTTGCGGAACGGACGGCGTTTCTCCTTCGCTTGGCGGATCTGTTGGAAAAGCGCGCAGAAGAGTATGCGCGGCTGATCACGCTGGAGATGGGCAAGCCGATCGGAGAGGCGCTCGGCGAAGTAAAGAAGGCCGCCTTTGGCGCGCGTCATTTTGCCGGGGATGGCGCGGCATATATTCAGCCAGAGGCTATTGCTGGAACGCCGGGCCGGGTGGTTTATGAATCGCTGGGTCCGGTGCTCGCAATCATGCCGTGGAATCTGCCCTTCTGGCAGGTGTTGCGCTTCTTCATTCCTGCCGCGCTGGTCGGGAACACGGTGGTGGTAAAGCACGCGGAAACCGTGCAGGGCTGCGCGCTGGCGCTGGAGGCGCTGGTTCGTGACGCGGGGGGTCCGGAAGGGCTTTACGTGAATCTCTCGGTTCAAACCGGCGCGGTGCCGGCTATAATCGCGGATCCCCGGATACGCGCGGTGACGGTCACGGGTAGCGTGAAGGCGGGCCGGGCAGTGGCCCAGCAAGCAGGACTGCAGGGGAAGAAAGTGGTGCTCGAACTCGGCGGCTCCGATCCGTTCGTCGTGCTGGAGGACGCGGACATCGCCAAAGCGGTGCAGTTGGGGGTAACGTCTCGCTACTCCAACAACGCGCAGAGTTGCATTGCGGCCAAGCGCTTCCTGGTTGCCGAGCCGGTCGCGGATGCTTTCATCAAGGCGTTTGTCGAGCAGGCGTCGGCGCTCAAAGTCGGAGACCCGCTGTTGCCTGATACCAAATTGGGTCCCCAGGCGCGCGCGGACTTGCGAGCCACGACCGAGCGCCAGGTATCCGAGGCGATCGCGGCGGGTGGACGGGTGCTCACCGGCGGTAAATCGCTCGAGGGACCAGGGTATTTCTATGCTCCGACGGTCCTGGTCGATGTGCCCCATGATGCGCCGGTGGCGCGGGAAGAGTTCTTTGGTCCGGTGGCGCTGGTCTTCACCTTCAAGACCGAGGAAGAAGCAGTGCGGTTGGCCAACGATACGGAGTTCGGACTGGGCGCGGCTGTGTGGAGTAAAGATGCGGCCCGCGCCAATGCGGTTGCGGCGCAGATCGAGGCGGGCGCGATCTTCATCAACGATTTTGTCCGGTCGGACCCGCGAGCGCCGTTCGGCGGCGTGAAGGGTTCCGGCGTGGGCCGCGAATTGGGGGCCCTCGGCGCCCGGGAACTAACGAACGCCAAACTCATTTGGGAAATGGCCTGACCGCGCGGCCCCTAAGCCTTGGTCGCGGTAAAAGTCGCGGCGCCATACTCGCCGAGCTTCACATCTCCTGAGAAACGGTTGCCCTCAACGACACCGGTGAAGACGAAGGGCACCTGGTAGCCGTTGGCCGCCATCATGCTGCTCAGCGTCACATGGTCTGCGTCGACCTTGCCCTGGAAGGTCGCGTTGAAGATCTCGCCCTTCTGGTCTCCGGAAAGTTTGCTGCCGTCCTGCTGCAGAATGAACTGCTGCTCGCCCATACCGCGGACGTATTGGATGGCGACGTTCCAGGTGCCGGCAAGGTTGGCAGGGGATCCGGTGTATACCGGCGGATTCTCATAGTGGCCCGGATCGCGCATGTATTTTGAAATGGTCTCGGCGACAATTTTGTAATCGCCAGGTTGCATCATGTAAGGCATGATGCCGAGCGAAGAGTCCATCTTATCCGGGCGGGCGCCATGACCGCCGGCGACCAGGATGCGCGGCGTGCCCTGGTCGAGCTTTTCCACCAGCTCTGTGCCGGTGATGCCGACTTTTGCTGCGTCCCAATGAATCGTAAGCGTTGGGGCGCGGTTGGATAGATCTTCGTCGGGCATCTTGATTTTCGTGGTTACCGACGGAATGTCCTTTACGGCGTCGGCGATGTAGGTATCCCACTCGAGCCATTGCTTTTGTTCGGCGTCGTGGTCGCGCTTGTACCACTGTTCGACTGCGGCCAGCATGCCCATAGCCTCTTCTTTGCCTACCTTGAGGGCGCGGCCCCAGTTATGGTGAGGCGCAGAATTCCAAAAGGCCGCATAGCAAAGATCCTTGGGGCCGAGCAATACTCCGGCCGCCTGCGGACCGCGCATGCACTTGCCGCCCGAGTATCCGACAAAGGTTGCTCCCGCTGCGAGATGGATATTTGGGACGATCGGTTCCTCCGCGGCCGCATCGACAAAAACCGGAATGTTCTTCTCCTTCGCCATCGCGCATACGCTCTTGATGGAGAGGGGCTCCTGGAAGGCGCGCGGGCCCGAAAGCAGATAGATCATGGCCACATGGTCGGTGAGCTTGGAACGGAACTCTTCTTCCGTTTCGACCTCAACGATCTCGGGGCCAGACATGCGGACGCCGAAGTCGTAGGGATTGCGCGAATACTTGGGAATGATGACCTGGTTACGCTTTTTGATGTAAGGCATCGCCTGTGAACGCTCGGGATCTGTGCCGCACAAACAGGCAACCGTGGCGGCCGCAATGGCGGCTTCGCAGCCGGTGGTAACGATGGCGCTGGGAGCTCCCATGTGCTTGGCGATTGCCGCTCCCACTGCAGCCATCATCTCATCCATTTGCACGTAGTAATGCGAGGCCTCGAACATTGCCTGCTTTACCTGGGGCAACGATTGCGAGCCGGAAATGATGGTGAACGTACCGCGGGCGTTCACGATCGGCCTGACGCCGATGCGGGTATAGAGGTTGTCTGCCGTGGTACCAGAGTTGACTGGACACATTTCCGTTGGAGGATCCATCAAGGTAGCCGCGGAGAGCGACAACGGAGCGGCTACGGCCGCAGCGGAAAGCATGCCGGTTGATTTCAGAAGGTTTCGCCGGGTCAGGTGCGTGTTGCGGATCTGATTTTCCAAGATGAAGTTCCTCTTTGCTGAGATGGCTACGCTTTGCTGGTGAGTGCCTCGCGGATACGACGGCCGACGACCGCATCCTCCCCTGGTTGCAGCATCCAGACCCCGACCACCAGAGTGTTCGCGTTCGACGGAATGCCCTGGTTGGGCGGTTGTCCGGTATTTGGATTGAGTTCAATCGAAGGCTGGCCCTCGCGCAGCCTGGCCACGATCTGCGTTGTGGTGACGCCTGTTACTGACGGATCGAAGCGTATCAGTAAGTGCGGGACATGGTTGGCTATCCTGGGAACAACGGTTTCGGTGGTCACGGAGGGGATGCCCTTCACCGTGGCGGCGATCAGATCCGCGCGCTTTTGATAGTCGCCCTGCATGGATTCTTCTGTATGCGAGAGCACCCAGTCTACGGCTGCTACCATGCCTACAATCTGTTCCTTGGCCACCTTCATGCCTCGGCCCACGCCCTCCCCAGGGTTGTTGTTCTGCTGCGCGAGATCGGTGAGATGCTTCTTGCCTAGCAATAGGCCTGCGTTCTGCGGGCCGCGCATGCCCTTGCCGCCGGAAAAGGCAACCAGGTCAAAGCCCATGCCAGTGTATTTCCATAGGTTCGAAATTGGGGGCATATCCGCCGCTGCGTCGAGATGGCATGGGATATTGTGTTCGTGGGCAATACGAAGCCACTCCTCGCGGCCGATTTGCGCGGTGCCGGCCTCGCCGTCTTCCTCTTCCGCTGCGTTGAAGAAATTGGTCATGATGGCATTGCCGGCGGCGCATGCGCGCTTGTAATCGTCCAGAGTGACCACCTCTGTCACCCGAGCGCCGCAGAGAAACATTGCGTGATCGTAACCGTAGCGGTGTGCCTTCTGCACGATCACCTGGTTCTTCAAGCCGTCGATTGCCTGCGGCATGGCCAGGGGAGAAATGCTGTTGGCATACTGTAGGCAAGCAGCGGTGGCCAGGGTAATCGCTCCGGACGCGCCGGACGTGACCACGGCGCCCTCGCATTTCAGGCGCTGCGCCACGTACTCGCCCGACTTTGCCTGAAGGTCGTGCAGCCGCACCGGGTGGATCGCCGCCTTCTGCACGGCGGCCAAGACGACGGGTGGCATGCAGGCCGCAGTGAGTGTGGTGTAGGTGCCGGCGGCGTTGATAATCGTGGGCACACCCAGCTTGCCGTAGTAGTCTTCGCCCTCAGCTTCTTTTTCCGAGGAGGCGAGAGACCTGGCGGAGGGAAATAAGGGCGCGACGCCGAGGCTGGCAGCGAGCGAACTGCTCCAGCTAAAAAAGCGTCGCCGGGTAAAGCCTTTGGCTGCCGGCTCGCTGGGTTCTAACATATGAGTTGCTCCCGTTTGCTCTGTGCGGATGTCTGACAATACCCATTATCGCGCAGAACCCGAGATAGGAAAAATGGTGGGTGCTCCAAATCTCCTAACGAGATATGGGGCACCCGAATTCCTCTCCACTTTCGGTTCTAACGCAGTCCTTAGAAGAAGTATTTTGCCGCCAGCTGAAGCTCGCGATTATCGATTTGCGTGCTGGTCACCTGGCCGAAGGTCCCGTCACCGAGATTGGCGTCGGGCGCGGCATACTGTGGGGTATTGAGAGCGTTGAAGGCTTCGAAGCGCATCTCCAGGCGCTGGGATTCCGCAAACGGCATCTTGAAACTTCTGGTAAGCGACAGATTCAAGATCTTGGTACCTTCCTGGTTCAAAGGATTGCGCGGAGAATTACCATAAACATACGTACTGGGAGCAAATGCGTTGGTATTGAACCATTCGTCCTTGGAGCGGTTGGGCACGGTCAGTTTCTGTCCCGGCACCAGCAGCGGCCGCTCCCAGATGCCGTCAGTATTCTGGCTGTCGATGCTCTCCTCCACGTCGAAAGGAATTCCGCTGGCAAAGAGCATCAGGCCAGAGAATCCCCATCCGCCGGTCACCGAATTGACCCATGATTTGTCACCGTGCACCGAGGGTATCTGCCAGACATAGCCGATGGCCAGGTTGTGCCGCTGATCAGCCACGCCGTTGGCCCATTCATGGGGGTTGCGTGGGTCCTGGCAGCCGCAGCCGCCGTTGTTGGTGTCGTTCGCCTGGTTATCCAGCTCGTGGGAGTAGGTGTAGGCGGCAGTAAAGCTCAATGCGTGGGTCAGACGATGCTCCAGGTGCATCTGCAGCGCATTGTAGCTCGAGGCTCCCTCAAAATCGGGGTACCGTATACGGGCATAGGTGTCGAAAGGACGACGTGATTGCAGGTCGCCCGGTCCGGGCGGGGGCGAGTTCCAATTTTTAATGCTCGAATCGATCTTGGTTCCTTTGACTCCGACGTAACCCACATCGAGAACATTGGCGCCGAATTGCTTGGATACGGTCAGATTCCACGTTTGGAGATACATGTCCGGGCGCTTGCGATCCTCGGTCAAAGTCACGGCGTTGAAGAAGGGGTTCGCCGGATAGAGCGCAGGCGGCACGGGCTCTGCAATCGTCGCAATGGGATCGACGTTGGGATTGGTAATGGTCAAGCTTCCCGCAGTCGGCGGATTGAGCTGCAGGATATTGATGTTGTCGAACTGGCCGCCGAAGTAGAAGATTCCATAGCCGGCACGAACGACAAGAGTGGACGTGGCGCTATAGGCGAAGCCGATTCGAGGGCCGAAATCCTTGTGTGTGATGGACCAGATGTTGTGTAGCTCGAGTCCCGGTGCTGGGGTAAAAGTTGGCGGCGACGTGCTGAAGTCGAGCGTCCGCGTTACGGCGTTCACGTCGATTGGTGGAGCAAAAAGGTCGTAACGCAAGCCGGCATTGATGGTCAGGTTTGGTCTAACCTTCCAATTGTCCTGCACATACTCCGCGGAGCGCCACTGCCGCGCTTTGGTGATTGGAACTCCTTCCGGAGTCAGCGTGGTTTTCGGATATCCAAGCAGGAAGTCGGCGGCCGGATCTCCGGTGATGTCTCCTGTAAAGCTGATTTGGCTGAACGGCCAGTTGTTTGTGGTGGCGTTGTCTTCGATATAGCGAATATCTGCACCGATGGTTAAGGCATGCTTTCCCTGGGTCCAGGAAACGTCGTCAACCAGCTGGTAGCTACGGCTGTCGTCCAGGTTTGAAGCAGCCAGATCGCTCCCCACGCCGATATATCCGGAGATGCTGATTACCGGAAAACCTTCTTCGTTTGGTTTCAGCGGGCGCCCGTTGGGGCCGCCCACGTTCAAACCATTGATGCCAAGGGATTCGATGGTGAACCCCGTATTGGTCAGAGTACTGAGCTGCTGTACGTGTTCTAGGTTGGCTCCAACCCTGACTTCGTTGAGCAATTTCGGAGAAAAAATATGCAGATATTGCAGCGCAATGTTCTGTCCGGGATAGGTGCCCGTGAACTTGAAATCGGGGTTCAAGTCCGCACTAGGGAAATTGCGTTTGGCGTAGATGTAGTGGACGAAAAGCTGATTGGAGTCGTTGAAGTATTCGTCGAGCCTCCCTATGTACTGGTTCACGCTTAAATTTCCAATCGACGCGCCGGCATAATTTGTATTTCCCGAGCTATTGGGTTGAGGCATGTAGTTGTTGGCGATATTCAGCGAGACCTGGCTCAGGTCCGCTTGAGGAATCACGTTATTGGGGTAGGGTTGACCCGTAAATGGGTTGATGACCGTCGTTCCGTCTGCAGAAAAGTCACCGCTTTTCTGCGCAGTGGTCAACACCACGGCGGTCCCAGGGAAAGCCTCAATCGAGCGCAGCCCTTCATAGCTTGCGAAGAAGAAAGTCTTTTTCTTGACAATCGGACCGCCGAGCGTGGCGCCAAATTGGTTCTGCTTCAGGACATTCTTGGCGATCGGCGCCGGGATGAAGTAGTTGCGTGCGTCGACCGCATCATTGCGAATGAACTCGAAGACATCGCCATGGAATTCATTGGTACCGGACTTGATCTGGATATTGACATTGGAGCCGGCATTGCCTCCGTATTGGGCCGAGTAGTTGCCCGTCTGCACCTTGAATTCCTGAATGGCGTCGACGGACGGATAAATATTTACGTAGTTATGTCGGTTGTTCACCATGGTGATGCCATCGAGGTTGACCTGGCCCCAGGTTACGCGGCCACCGTTGGACGAGATGGCCGATCCATCGGTGCTGGAGAAGTGAAGGTCAGGATTGTAGACAGCAGTGCCCGGCGTGAGGATCGCCAGATCGTCGAACTTGCGGCCGTTGAGGGGAAGATTTTCCGTGCGTTCCGGGCCCACCACTTCTCCCAGCGAGGCGTCTTCGGTTTGCAACAACTGCTGACCGGATTGGACCACCACATTCTCTTGCCGCGTGCTTACCGAGAGCGAGAAGCCGACCTTCTCCTGCTGGCTTATCTGTACCACGATGCCCTTCTGGGTTTGCGAACTAAAGCCATTTGCCTGCACCGTGACATCGTATGCACCAGGAGTGAGATAGCGGACCTCAAACTCGCCCTGCGCGTTGGTGGTCGCGGCCTTGGTGACTCCTGTCGCCTCCGAAAGGATGGTGACGGTGGCGCCGGGCACAACCGCGCCGGAGGAATCGGTGACAGTTCCCAGGATAGCGGTGTCGACGCTCTGAGCGTATGTGAGCAAGGGAAGGAAAGTAAAAAGTGCAGTGACTGTAGCAAGACGAACAAAGATTTTCATGTGCGGCGAACTCCATCAGGAAGTCAGCGGGTCCGCACAGGTCCAGCCAGGACGCTGGGCGGGCTGCTGGTAGTGCCAACGAGAGTCAGGGACCGACCGCTTGGAGAGTATTCCGGGCCTGAGAAATGCCGGCGAAGAGCGTCACTAGATGACTTACCCGGCAAATCTGATGAATTGAGCTTGCCACTGTTCTATTTAGAAGTCAAAGAAAAATGGCGGGACCATTGGTGTGACGGCCGCGCTTAGCTTGTTCCACTGGGAACTAGGTCAAATGGCCTAGTTATTTATAGGCGTGTATCAACTCGACGCTGACGCCGCCGATGGAGTCCGTGTCCATATAGTCGTACTGGCCAGAGTCCTTCTTGCCCACGTCTCCCCACGCCCCGGATTGCCACACGTGATAACCGAGCTTCTCGTAGTCGGCTACTGCCTTACTTAAGTCGTCGACCGGCACGCCCAGATGCTGAATACCTTCTTTGTGCGCCTTGAGGAAGTCGGCATAGATGTTTGGGGGCGTCGCCGGGGGGATAATCCATTCGTAGCTGAACTGATCGTAATTCTGGTAACCCACGTCAAACGCAAACCACAAAGGTTTGCCGCGGTAGGTCGAATCTTGTCGCGGTGTAGCATGCTCCATGCGGAATGCGGGAAAACCCAGTTTCTGCCAGTAGGCGGAGACCGGCTCGGACTCACGGATCACAGGTGCGAGGTGAGAGACTTTACCCGGCGGTCCCGCCGGTGGCGCGCCCCCAGGCCAGTAGACGAGCCCGAGAACAAACTTACCCTGGGGTTCGGTATCAAAGTAGGTGAACGTTACGCGCTTACCGTCGCGATCGAAACTTAACTGCTGCAGCACGCCGACGCCGAGGGCGCGCATGCGGTTTATTTCCCTGGTCATCTCCGCCTGGGACGCCACTTCATGCATGATGGAGAAGATTCCATCACCATGCTTCCCAAGGAAATCATTCCAGGCATTTAACTGCCCCTCTGCCGGCTGAATCATGTCGACGGTCAGGTTTCCCAGATGCCCGGTAATTTCCCAGGCCCACATCTTCACCGGCTTGCCGTGGTCTTGCCCTGTCAGCACGACATCCGGGTATTCATGAACGTCGGATAATCCGAGCTGGACCCAACCCTGCTTCGCGAGATCTACGTTCTGCACCAGCCAGGTTACGCGATTCACCGTCTTATAGCAGCTGGGCATTTCAGCGTACCCAGTGCCCGCCAGCGCACAAACGAGAGCGAAATAGCTTAGGATTTTCATTGAGATTTACCCGACGTAAAAAAACATTGCCTGACGGTTGAGCCCGGTAGATACTGGATGGCGACATACTAATGAAACGTTCCTAATTAATCAAACAGGTTGGTTACCTATGAAGTGGACGCTGGCGATCTTTGCAGGGCAGCTGTGCACGGCGGCATGCCTGTTGGGACAAATGGCCGGGATGTCGACACCTGATTCGAATGCCATTCCCGTCACCAAGCCCTCGAACGTGACCTTTACCAAAGATGTTGCACCCATCGTTCAGCAGCATTGCCAGAGCTGCCATCGTCCAGGAGAAGGCACCCCGTTCTCCATGCTGACCTATGAAGATGCACGGCCCTGGGCGACGGCGATGAAGCGGATGGTGGTGACCCGAGCGATGCCGCCCTGGTTTGAGGATGGGCACACGGAGAAGTTTGAGAATAATCGCTCGCTGACGCAGGCGCAGATCGATACTATCGCGGCCTGGGTCGATGCCGGTGCGCCGAAGGGAGACGCGAAGGACATGCCTCCGGCCATTGACTTCGTGCAGGGCTGGACGATTCCCAAGCCGGACAAGATCTACCAGTTGCCGCGGCCGTTCTCTGTGCCGGCGACCGGAATTCTTGACTACCAGTACGTGATTCTTCCCACCGGCTTCACCAAAGATACGTGGGTTCAGGATGTGGAGGCCGCGCCAACCGATCGATCTGTCGTGCACCATATCGTTGCCTATGTTCGCACGCCTGGATCGAACTATTTCAAGGATCAACCAAAAGAAGAATTCTTTGTCGCTCCGCCGGCCAAGACTGGGGAGAAGGTGGAGAAAGACGACGTGCCCAGTGACTGGCTGGTGGGCTATGCTCCGGGGCAGCCGCCGGATATGTTTGAGCCTGGCCAGGCGAAGCTTATCCCCGCCGGATCAGACATTGTGCTCGAAGTGCATTACATGCCCGAAGGAAAAGCCGCCACGGATCAGGCCAACGTTGGCTTGGTGCTGGCAAAAGAGCCCCCCAAAGAACGAGTGATGACACTGTCGGCAGGCAATGAAAAGTTCAAGATTCCACCCGGGGATCCGGATTATCGCGTGGATGCCTCGTTTACCTTCCGCCGCGAAGTCACTCTTCTGGGTATGCACCCGCACATGCATATGCGCGGAAAAGACATGTCGTACCGGCTGATATTTCCGGATGGAGAGACGCGAGACATCCTGAACGTGCCGCACTATAACTGGCACTGGCAGCTCTGGTACAACCTGGAGAAGCCGATTGTGCTCCCGGCGGGCACCAGGATCGAATGCACGGCGCACTACGACAACTCCGCGAAGAATCCGGAAAACCCTGATCCCAGCAAGACGGTCACCTGGGGGCAACAGAGCTTCGATGAGATGATGGTTTGCTTTTTCAATGTGGCCTTTCCGGCGGACACGCCGTCCAAAGACCTGTTGCCGCTGCCAAAAACCGAAACAGCCTCAACTGCCCCAGCAAAATGATCAGCCGCGTTAGAACCGCGACCGCGTGTCTTGCCATTGCCCTCGCACCTATGTTAGCGGCGGCACAAACGGCTGTCGCAACTGTGGCCGTTGGGGCCACTCCGGTTGCGGTGGCAGCGAACCCGGTGACCCACAAGATTTACGTGGTGAACCACGGCAGCAACTCAGTTACGATCATAGATGGGGCCACGCACGCAACCTCCACCGTAAGTGTCGAAGATCGCCCCGAGGGCGTGGCGATCAACCCGAAAACAAACAAAATATATATAGCCAACGCGGGAGCCGATTCAGTCTCGGTGATGGATGGAGTCACTAATGCCGTCAGCGCCACTGTTCACGTGGGAACCTATCCCCAGGCGTTAGCAGTGAATTCGGCCACGAACAAGATCTATGTGGCAAACAATTTCAGTCATAGCGTGACTGTCATCGATGGGGCAACCAACGCCACCACTACCATCCAGGTAGGGCAGGGCCCCCGGGGCATCGCGCTCAATGCAGTAACCAACAAGGTGTACACGGTCAATTATGGTAGTCAGAACGTAACCGTCATTGATGGAGCGACCGGGTCTACCAGCGCTGTGGAGATCGGAAAGCATCCCTGGGCTATCGCGGTGGATGCCAAGGCGGACAAGATCTATGCTGTAAGCGAAGACAGCGCCAGCGTGGCCATTATCCAGGGGGCAACCAACGCGGCAACTATGGTGAGCGTCGGTGCGATTCCCTTTGCGGTAGAAGTGAATCCGGTGACCCAAAAAGCTTACGTTCTGAGCTACGGCAACGACACCATGGCGGTGATTGACGGCACGACCGATACGGTGAGCAAGACGGTTGATTTAGAGACGCATTCGCAGGCAATCGCGGTCGACGTGAAGAGGGATCGAATCTACGTGGGCAACCAAAGAACGGCCAGCGTCACCGTGTTCGACGGCAAGACCAATCTCCCTGTCGCCAAGGTGGATGCGGGAACGATTCCTTACGCTTTCGCGATCGATGAGCCGGCTGATTTAATTTATGCCGCCAACTACAGCAGCAACAATGTGACGGTGATTCGAGGTACAGAGCGCTAATGAAATTGTCAGTCTTCTTTTTCTCTCTGCTGGTTTGCATTGCCCCCGTCACCGCGCATGCCGAGGATGCGCCCAGTCACCCGGTTAAGTTTCGGGTTGTCGCCATCGCCGAGGCCGTGCACGGTTCGCACAATGATTTCGTTGAGGCGGCCAAGTTGCAGCTGCAGCAATTGGCAACCGAAAACGACTTTGCGGTCGACTACATCGCGAACACCGATCAGATCAACGATGCATTCCTCGCGAAGTACAGGCTATTTATTCAGCTCAACTATCCGCCCTATCGCTGGACCCCGGTAGCCAAGAAGGCCTTTGAGCGCTACATCACTCGCGGAATGGGCGGCTGGATAGGTTTTCACCACGCCATGCTGCTGGGCGACTTTGACGGATACCCCATGTGGCCCTGGTACTCACACTTTATGGGAGACATTCGCTACACCAGCTACATTGCGCAGTTCGCGGCCGCGACCGTGAAGGTGGAAGATCAGACTCACCCGGTGACCAAGGGTCTGCCGTCTTCCTTCGTCATCAATAAGGAAGAGTGGTACACCTGGAGCATGTCGAATCGATCCAAAGTGCATGTTCTGGCCAGTGTCGACGAATCGACCTACAAACCAAGAAGCATGATCACCATGGGAGACCATCCCGTGGTTTGGACCAACGAACACGTCAAGGCCAGGAACGTATACATATTTATGGGCCATCACCCGGGCTTGTTTGACAACAAGGACTTTACTCAGCTTTTCAGGAACGCCGTCCTTTGGGGTGCCGGCCTGTGAAAAGGTCTTTCGCTGCGCTGGCCCTTTGCCTGGGAATACTGTTTTCGAGTGCCGCGGGCGCACAAACCTCCCGGCCCAAGGTGCTCGTTTTTTATTCTCTGAATGTAGAAAACGATCACGTTCTGTTCGCACTGGATGGACTGCGGTTCTTCGCTGCGCTTGCTCAGAAAGGCAACTTCGTGTTGGAGGCAACGACCAATTGGGAAGATCTCAACGATGCCAATGTGAAGCAGTACCAACTGGTGGTATGGCTCAACGAATTTCCCCATAACCAGGCTGAGCGGGATGCGTTCGAGAAATATATGACCGGAGGTGGTGCGTGGCTTGGCTTTCACGTATCCGCGTACAACGACAAGCACACCCAATGGCCGTGGTTCATGACGTTTATCGGCGGAGGGGTGTTTGACGCTAACAGCTGGCCTCCTTTGCCGGCGCAACTGATAGTGGACGACCGGAGCAGCCCTGTTACTCGGGGTCTGCCGGAGAAATTTATCTCCCCCACGAACGAATGGTATCGCTGGAAGCCCAGTCCCCGAGCAGATAGCCGTATTCATGTGTTGCTGACGCTTGATCCGGCAAACTATCCGCTCGGCATCAAGGGCCTGCTGACATACGGAGATATACCGGTCGTTTGGACGAACACCGATTACAAGATGGTTTATATGAATATGGGCCATGGAGACAAGGTCTTTACCAGTCCCGTGCAGAACACACTCATTGAAAATGCGGCGGAATGGCTGCTAGGCAAACTCAACTGAGAATTCCTAAGGGACAGATCTTCGCTTTGGTGATTGGTCTAACGCCTGCAGTTTTGCATGCGCAGGCGTGCAAGAGCAATCCGTTGCCGCGCCGTTCCGACTGGCCGATCTATGGCGGACAGAGTGAAGGCGATCATTACTCCTCCCTATTGCAAATCAATCGCGGCAATGTGCAAAAGCTCAAAGAAGCGTGGAGGTTCGATGCGGCCGAAGAGGGTGGACTGGAAACAAGCCCGATCGTCGTGGGCCGGACTCTCTTCGCCTATACCGCTTCGCAAAAGGTAATTGCGCTCGACGCTGCGACCGGAAAGCTGCTTTGGAAATTCGATTCCGGGGTTCACAGCAGTCAACCGGCGCGAGGCGTTGCCTACTGGAGTGACGGCGGCCATGGCCGCATTCTGGCCGGAGTGATGAATTATCTCTATGCGCTCGACGCGGAAACTGGCAAAGCGATTCCCTCCTTCGGCGAACAGGGAAGAATCGATTTGCGGAAGGGCCTTCGGGGAGACTACCTTGCTCAGTCCATCGCTCTCACCAGCCCCGGGATTGTCTACCAGGATTTGATTATCGTTGGCGGCCGCAATCCGGAGACTTATCCAGCCCCTCCCGGCGACATTCGCGCCTTCGATGTTCGTACCGGCAGCCTTCGCTGGAGTTTTCATACCATCCCTCGTCCGGGCGAATTCGGCTACGACACCTGGCCTCCGAATGCCTGGAAAAGTGCGGGCGCGGCCAACAACTGGGCGGGGATGGCGCTGGATGAACAACGCGGCATCGTCTATGTTCCAACTGGATCCGCAGTCTTCGATTTCTACGGAGCGGATCGTGTGGGAGACGACCTCTTCGCGGACAGCCTGCTTGCTCTCGATGCCAGGACAGGGAAGCTCCTGTGGCACTTTCAAGGGGTCCATCATAACGTTTGGGACCGCGATTTTCCGTCGCCCCCCGCTCTGCTCTCAGTAAGACACAACGGCGGTTGCGTCGATGCAGTTGCGCAAACAACCAAGCAGGGATATCTCTATTTATTCGACCGCACCAATGGTAAGCCGCTCTTTCCCATCGAGGAACGGCCTTACCCGCCGAGCGACGTTCCAGGAGAAGTTACTTCGCCTACGCAACCTGCTCCCGCCGCGCCCGAGCCGTTCACCCGGCAGATTCTTACGCAGGATTTATTGACCACGCGTACGCCCGAAGCCCACGAAAAGGCAGTGAAGGCGTTTGCCACGTTTCGCAGCGGCGGCCAATTTGTGCCCATTGGCCTTAACCAGGAAACAGTCGTCTTTCCCTGCTTTCTTGGCGGTGCCGAATGGGGCGGACCGGCGGTGGATCGCGCGCGCGGCGTGATCTATCTCAACGCCAACGAGATGGCGTGTGTTCTCGCCTTGACGGAAAACCGGCCAACTGCCAGTACCGGCGAAAGGATCTACCACAATCAATGCAGCTTATGTCACGGCAAGGACCTTGCCGGCTCGCCGCCGCTCTATCCTTCGCTGGTAGACGTGGGGAACCGTCTTACGCCTCAGCAGATGGAAGACAAGATCGCGCAGGGCGGCGGTCGCATGCCCTCCTTTCCCAATCTTCGCGGCGAACACCTCCGAGCGCTTATTCAGTTTCTGACCAAGCAGGGGGAGACAAATGTGCCGGATCCAGATGAAGGAGGGATTTACTCCGCCGCGGCGGATGGCGCCACCATGAGATACGAGGTCACAGGATCGCGGGATTTTATAGATGCGGAAGGCTACCCGGCGATTACTCCGCCGTGGGGGACCCTGAACGCAATCGATCTCAACACGGGCCGCTATCTATGGAAGATTCCGTTGGGCGAGTATCCGGAACTTGCTGCCAAGGGCATGACCAATACAGGTTCAGAAAATTATGGCGGGCCGATCATCACTGCAGGAAATCTTCTGTTCATCGGTGCAACAGCCTACGACAAGAAATTCAGAGCTTTCGACAGCAGGAACGGCAAGCTGCTGTGGCAGACAGTGCTGCCTTTTGCAGGCACAGCAACTCCGGCCACCTACATGGTCGACGGCAGGCAGTACGTCGTGATTGCAAGTGGCGGGACCCAATTCACAAAGGGGCGAACCGGCAGCATGTATATCGCCTTCAGCTTGGTAAATCTAAGGGCTGGGAAGCAGAACAGAGGGGATCATCTCCAGAGCGATGGCAATTCCACCCCAAAGCACTGAGGTGTTGCCGAGTTTGCCAGCGCCGATCTTGGTGACTGCGAACTCGCTCTCCTGAAGCTGCTTCTGCACTGCGCTGATGAGCGTGGGGTGGCTGCCTACTTCTCCCTCCAGCAGAATCAGGCCGGGATTCAGAATGAGCGACACGTTCACAATGATATCGGCCACAATGCTGGCCCGGTTCTGGACAATCTTTTCGGCGCGAGCATCCCCGGCTTGGGCCAGATTGAGGACGCCCAGCGCGTCCATCTTCTTCTCCTGGTTTTCGGCAGCACTCTTTTTTGCTTCGTGCCAGCTCTCGAGGATTCCAGCGCTAGTCAGCACGGTTTCGAGCTCACCAAATTCATGCAGGGTGGGCCGCCTGCGGGAGGTATTCGGTAAACGAAGATAACCGATTTCTCCTGCGGACCATTGCGACCCGTGGTAGATCTGGCCGCCGAGGACGATGCCGGCGCCCACATTGGGGCCGATGTGAATCAGGATGAATGTTTCCTCTGCCTGGGCGGCGCCGCAATATCGCTCTCCCTGGGCGGCCAGGTTGATATCATTCTCAATAATGACCAGGCAGTCTACGATCTGACTCAGCTTGGCGCGCAGGGGGACGGAACGCCAGTTTTCCAGAGTGCTGATCGACAGAACGATGCCCTCGTCCACATTCGTAATGGCAGGGACGCCGACCACCAGCGCGAGCAACTGTTCCCGCTTCTTCCTGTGCTTGCGTAACATGCGCCGCACTTCTTCGCCGATGTAGTTACAAACGGCGTCAGGGGTTGTTTTACGGTGGGCAAGCGAGATTTCCTGGGTTTCAAGCTCCCGCCCATTCAGGTCCGCGAGCAGGAACGAGATGCTGTCGGCCGTAATCTTCACCGCGAGCAAGCACCCGCGCTCTGCCTTGAAAGCAATCATGTCCGGGGGCCGGCCACCGTTTGACTCACCCTCGCCGAGAGGTTTAATCAGGCCGGCCGACAACAAATCGCCGACCACGTTGGTGATCGTCGGAGCACTTAAACCCGAGGCGCGTACCAGGTCCGCTTTGGAACACGAACCGCACTCGCGCAGGAGTTTGAGGACCCGGAGCGCGTTTGTATGGCGAAGAAGTGAGGGCCTGCCTACTGAAATCGATTCGTTCTTCAATGAAAACCGACTTAGAAATCCGGAAGTTCTTTGGGCATACCTTTTATACCACCGATTAAAAGATGGGCCGAAGCGGCCCGATCATTGTAACTAAAGATTATGAAGTGTGCTAGGATTCACAAATTGCGTGGACAAGGACCTGACAACTGATGAGAGCCTTCCTATATGGTGTGATCGCATTTTCAACCTTGGGCGCATCGCTCGGTGCCCAAACCAGGGTGCCAAACCATCCGCTCGATGCTCTCACTACGGAAGAATACTGGACCGTCCACGATGTTCTGAAGCAGAGCGGCCATCTGACCGATAAGACGCTTTTCTCGAGCGTACTGCTGCACGAGCCCGATAAAGATAAGGTACTGGCCTGGAAGCCAGGCGACCCCATCCCGCGCGAGGCCGATGTCATCCTCGAGGACGGGGGGAAGACCATCGAAGCAAGGGTGGATGTTGCCGCGCACAAGCTTGAGTTTTGGAAGCCGATTCCCGGCGTCCAGGCCCCCATTACCGAGTCTGAGCTTGACACTATGAACGACGTGGTGAAGAAGGACCCTCGGGTCATCGCCGCACTCAAGCGTCATGGAGTGACGGACTTGGTAGGCGTACGCTGTGAGCCCATCCCCATCACCTGGATGATCTTTCCCGAACAGACAAGCGGCCGTATCGGTTTTGGCGATTGCACCGATTCACACGGCGTTTATCATCCCTGGGGCCGCGCCATCGAAGGGGTCTATATTCTTGCCGACCTCACCAGCCAGAAGGTCCTCAAGGTGGTCGACAACGAGCCTGTCCCGATGTCACGGGCAGACATCAACTACGAGGAAGGCGAAGCTACGCCCCGCGCAGGCACCAAACCTTTGCTGGTGACTCAGCCTCTGGGCCCAGGCTACACCATCGACAAGGGCGAGGTGGTATGGCAGAACTGGCACTTCCGTTTTCGCCTCGATCCGCGTGTCGGTGCTGTCCTTAACCTGGTGCGCTACCAGGATGGTGACAGGCTTCGCTCCGTGATGTACGAGGGTTCGCTCTCGGAGATGTACGTGCCCTACATGGATCCCGACGAGGGCTGGAATTCGCGCGCCTTTGTCGACGCGGGCGAATTTCTTCTTGGCGGCCTGATTAAGACCGTCGGTCCCGACGATTGCCCCGCCCATGCCCAGTACTTTACCGGCCTTGTGCCCTCTGACACGGGCGCCCCGGTCCTGAAGCCACAACTTGCGTGCCTGTTCGAACACGCAAGCGAAAGCCCTGCATGGAGGCACCTCGAAGGGGAGGTGATCAGCGGGCGCCCCAGTCGTGAACTGGTGCTGCGCACAGCTGCGGTCGCGGGCAACTATGACTACCTGCTCGATTGGATATTCCAGCAGGATGGAACCATCCGGGTTGCGGTGGGCGCCACCGGCATCGTCGAGACCAAAGGGGTAAAGGAAGAAACCGTGGCGCACGGGATGGGCGATGCGGGCAAGCTCGAGCACGGCACCCTGGTTGCGCCCAACCTGGTGGCCGTCAATCACGACCACTATTTCTCTTACCGGTTGGACCTGGACGTTGATGGGCCGGCCAACAGTTTTATGATCGACCGCCTGGTGCAGGAGCCCCTTTCCGGGCATACGCGCAAGACCATCTGGGCGGCGCAGTCATCGATCGCCCATACCGAGAAGGATGCCATTCTGGACCTCGATCTGCGTAATCCATCCATGTGGCATTTCATCAATCCGTCGCAGCACGACGCTCGCGGTTACCCTACAGGTTGGGAGATCATGCCCGGCGCTACTGCGGTCTCCAGTATCTCGAATGACGACCCGGCGCAGCGCGTGGGCGCTTTTTCAGGGCATCAGATGTGGGTTACGCCCTACAACCCGGACGAACGCTATGCCGCCGGCACCTACGTCACCAACAACGAGGGGCTTCGCGGACTGCCCGAATGGACAAAGGCGAATCGTTCGATCGAGAACACGGATATTGTGGGTTGGTACACGCTGGGGTTCCACCACGTTGTCCGACTGGAAGACTGGCCAGTGATGCCTACGCTCTGGCATGACTTCCTGATCCGCCCAGTCAACTTTTTTGATCAGAACCCCACTCTGACCCTGCCTCACGAGCCATAGGAACAATCGGAGATCGGTGGGTGCCCCACGTACGCCCTGACTACTGTTCCATCACGCCGTATTGAAAGCGTGGGGGAAGCCGGCATCCTGTGCGCTCGACCATGGCCAGAGTGAGTGCCTGCGGAACCAGCAGGGACGTGATGCCCTCCCATGGCTCCGGAACCGCTTCGATCTTAATCGGGAACAGTTTTTCGGTGGCGCTTTGCGGCTGGCTTGAAACCAGCACCACCTTGCCGCCGCGGCGGTTACATTCCTGGGCCAGCTTCACGCCGAGTTCGGCGGTCCGGCCGAAAGCGAAAATAATGGCCACATGGGTCGAATCCACATCAAGATTGGGGCCGTGTTTAAAGCCGGCGCCGGTGTGCGCCGCGGCGCGACGGCCGCTCATCTCGCGAATACAGAGCGCGCTCATAAACGCGCCGCCGTAGGCAGCACCGCGGCCGATGACTTCGATGTTTGTTGCACCCCGGCAGAACATCTCCAGATCGCCACGCATGGCGAAGATGGGATCCAGATGAGAGGAGAAAACCTCGGCCGCACGCTCCGCCTCCTGTTTCCACGGAAGCCCAACGATCTCAGACGCGAGAATGATGGCGGCCGCCGTAGCGTTGGTGTAGGTCTTGGTCGCGTTGCCGTATTCCGGCCCGGCCAGAATGGGGAGTTTATTTTTCGTCAGGTGCCAGCAGGTGCTCGCCGGGTTGTTACAGATCAGACCAAGCGCCCGGTCCCCGCCTCGCTTGAAGAGTTCCACTAATTCCGCGCTCTCTCCGGAAGTGGTGAGGAGGATAGAGAGGGCCGCATCGTCCCACACCGAGGTTGCATAATGCAGCCATTCTCCGGCATCGACCGAGAACGACGGGCGTCCGTGCGACTGCAAGAGAATCGACCCGCTGATGGAAGAACAATAAGAAGCTCCCATGCCGATAAACAGCACCGGCCCTTTTTTCGCAGCCAGGTCGCGGAATTTTTTCAGCTCAGCCTGAATGGCAGAGTCGCCCGCATAGGCCTGGAGCAACTGGCGAAGCCGTTCCGGCTGTTCGCGGCACTCGATTTCCAGGATCTGGGTCCCGGTTGCGGCGAGCAGTTCTTTGGCCGGCTCGATGCCGCCAACCCAGCGCGGCGCTTGCTTGTGGTTTTGTTCCACGGAAACTCCACTTTGTTAGAAAAGATTCGTTAAAAAGAAGGCCAAAATCAGGTAAAAAGTCCCGTAGATAAAGGTATCATTCGTTAGGTGAAATGTAAGTGAGTGAACCCGTTGCTATCCAGCCGTATGTGAATCAGGCGTTCATCCGAAGAGTCTCTTTCATCGCTGGATTGGGAGGCATTCTTTACGGCTTTGACATGGGGGTCATCGCCGCCGCCTTGATCTATGTGCGCGACTCGTTCCATCTTTCGACGGTGATGCAAGAGGTTCTGGTCATTGCGGTGCTGGTCGGAGTGATGATCGGCGCGCTGGTGGGGGGCGCTGTCGCCGACCGCATCGGCAGGCGCAAAACGCTGATCTGGGGGGCACTTCTTTTCATCGCCGGGTCCATCCTTGCGCCGTTATCCCCGAATGTCTACGTGCTGTTCGTTGCCCGCGCACTGCTCGGGGTTGCGGTCGGCTTTACGTCGGTTACGGCGCCGGTATATGTCTCCGAGCTCTCTCCTCCAAAATCGCGCGGAATGCTCATCGGCTTATATCAATTTGCCCTCACCTCGGGCATCGCCCTGGCGGACCTGGTGGGTTACTGGTTTGCCGCGTCGCAGGGATGGCGATGGATGTTTGCTTTCGGACTCGTCCCTGCAGTGTTTTTCCTCTTTATGGTTCTCACCGTACCGGAGAGTCCCCGCTGGCTGTTCGCTCAGAACAGGTCGGCCGAAGCTGAATCAGTGCTCAAGTCATATACGGATGAGGCGGGCGCGAGACTGCTGCTGGAAGACATTCGCGTCAGTCTGATGACTAAAATGGAGCGCCGCTGGAGCGCGCTTTGGAGTCCGGCGGTGCGCGGCTCGCTGTTTATCGCCGTTGGCTTCATGTTGTTGATACCGGCTACTGGTATCAACGCCGTCCTCTATTACGGCCCGCAGATATTTTCGCTCGCCGGGATCAGCTCGAATAAGAGTGCCATCTTCGCCACCTTTCTGGTTGCGATTACCAACGTGCTCGCGACCGTGATCGCCCTGGTGCTGGTCGATCGTGCAGGCCGGAAGCCTCTTCTCTACGTGGGCGTCGGCGGCATGACGGCCGCGCTGTTTGCGCTGTCTGTTTGCTTTTATAGGCAGGCATTGCTGGGGCCGTCCTTGGGTATAATCGCCACCGCCTGCTTGATGTTCTTTATCACGTGCTACGCCTTCAGTATTGGGCCGATCGCCTGGATACTGGTCTCTGAAGTATTTCCCCTGCGGGTGCGCGGCCGCGGCGTTGCTGCCGCCACTTTGGCTTTCGGCACCTCGAATTTTCTGATTTCGCTTACATTTCTGTCACTCCTTAAGGCCGCGGGAACTTCGCTCACCTTCGTCATTTACGGAGCGTTCTGCATCCTGACACTGATCTTCGTGCGCTATGTCATTCCAGAGACCAAAGGGCGTGAGCTAGAGAGCATTAGCGCGCGGCAAACCGCTGTTGCGCCGTAACGCAAAATAGGTAGCAGGGCAGCGCATTTTATCCGTATCCGAGGGTATCGAGTCGATGTTGCAACAGAAACCCTCCCGCGCAAGTGGGAATTCGCACGAGATTGGAACCGGCTGTGTCGTAGGTGCCGACATCGGAGGGACCAGCCTGCGTCTTGCCCTTGCGGGCATGGATGGCAAGGTTCTGGCTAAGTGGAAGGTTTCGACCGCGGGCATTCGCGACCCGGATGTAGTCGTGGGACTGCTGCAAGAAGGCGTGGACGAACTGCTCCAACAGAACCGTCTGTCGCGCAGCTTGCTTCGGGCGGTGGCAGCCGGTGCGCCTGGAGTGACGAATGTGGACGAGGGCGTGGTGATTGCCACGTCCTATCTCATGGGTTGGCGCAATGTTCCGCTACGCGCACTGCTGGAAGCCAGGCTCGGTGTTCCGGCGGCGGTAGAAAACGATGTGAATACGGCGGCTATCGCGGAAAGTCAGATCGGCGCCGGACAAGGGGTGCGGGATTTCGTTTTTCTCGCGGTCGGCACTGGAATCGGCGCCGGCATTGTGCTCAATGGGCGCCTCTTTCACGGAATGAATTGGTCTGCAGGTGAGATCGGTTATTTGCTTGTACCAGGAACTTCGGTGAAGCCGGTGGAGACTGGGGAGCCGGGGGCACTGGAGAGTATCGTCGGTGGCGAGGGCATTAAGGCGCAATGGCAGAACCTCTGGCGCGAAGATCTTACGCAGCTTCCGAGAGACCTGGTGGCCACCCAGATATTTGACCATGCGCTTGCGGGCGACGGGCTTGCCCAGAAGGTTCTCAACAGGTCGGCGCAGACCCTGGCCTACGCGGTCTATAACATTGCGGTAGTGCTCAATTGCCCGCTTTTTGTATTGGGGGGTAGCGTCGGCATGCACCCGGCCTTATGGAAATCGACCCAGGAAATTCTCGGGCAGAGGGATAAGCGAGTGCAGCCGAAGTTGGTGCGGAGTGTGCTTGGGCCTGACGCGCAGGTGAACGGAGCTATTTGCCTGGCGCTGGAAGCAGCGAGCTCTCGCGTGCTTGCCACTTGACTACTGTTTATTCCTCTCAAGTGACTAAGTCCGAGGCCTTAGCCTCAATTCTCACCAGAACCAAAGGGAATCAGCAAGACTGGACGGGTGCCCCACGTTCGCCTCAGCGTACGTGGGCCGAAAAAGACGGGCGAAGCCCAACGATAGCTTTATTGAATCGACCACCAAATTCCGTGGGTCCGATTTCGTCCGATAGGGAAAGCATTCGAAAAACTCCGTTCTCGGCCCATGTACGCTGAGGCGAACATTGATTGGATAAGGAAAAAGGCTTCAGCGATCCTAGAGAGAGTCTTGAGGGTGGGACCGAGAGACTCTGGGATCAGGAGAAGCCTTATGAAGATTATAGGATGTGATTTCCACCCCAGCTTTCAACAGATAGCGATATGCGACTTGGAGACGGGAGAGCTCCAGGAGCGGAAGTTGAGTCACGCCGATGGCCAGGCAGAACGGTTCTACCGGGAGTTGGGCGAGCCGGCGTTAATCGGGATCGAGGCCACTGGAAATAGCCAGTGGTTCCTCGATCTGGTGCAGCGGTTGGGTCATGAGATATGGGTAGGGGATGCAGCCAAGATCCGCGCCAGCTATGTGCGCAAGCAGAAAACGGACAAGCGGGACGCGGGTCATATCTTGAAGCTGCTGTTGGAGAAACGGTTTCCCCAGTTGTGGAGGCCGAGCGCAGCGATGCGGGATCAGCGGCAGTTGTTACGCCACCGGGACAAGCTGGTAGAGATCCGAACGAAGGTGAAGAACAGCTTGCAACACCTGGCGATGAACCGGGGGATGCAGAAGAAGAGCCGGCTATGGACGCGCCAGGGGATGGAGCAGTTCCAGCAGTTGGCGATGCCGGGCTGGGCGGGGACGCGGCGGGAACATTTGCTGCAGCTGCTCAAGGAGTTGAACGGCCAGATCGAGCCATTGGATCAGGCGGTGAAGCAGGCCGCCGAACAACATCCCCAGGCCCAGTTGTTGATGACGCAGCCTGGAGTGGGACCGGTGACGGCCCTGGCTTTTGTGCTGACCATCGGGGATGTGGCACGCTTTGCCGGCAGCAAGCAGCTCACCAGCTATCTGGGCCTGGTTCCCAGCGAACACAGCTCGGGCAACAAGCGTCGGCTGGGAGCCATTACCAAGCAAGGCAACTGTTTTCTACGCAAGCTGCTGGTGGAAGCGGCGCAGACCACAGTACGCAAGGATGAGGGTTTTCGCAAAGAGTATCAACACCGTTGCCATCATCGCCCGAAAGCAGTGGCCAAGGTGGCGGCGGCACGCAAGCTGGCGGTGCGACTCTACTGGATGCTACGCAGTAATGTCAGCTATCCGGAGATCGTTCATATCGAGAGCAACCCGCGGGTGCCCCTGGGCAATGTCTAGCCCGAAACATTGATTGGGTGCTCTCGCATCCAGACTGGTCTTATGCAGAAGACGGCGCAAGCGCCTTGGAAAACACCTCCGGTGTTTCCCACTTCCGCACAGACTCGGCGGCTGGATGTCCGTATAGAAGAATCATGATAGTAGTTTCGGTCGTATCGATGGTTCGGTGGAGCGATCCACCAGAAAAGTGATTCAGCGGTGATATCCCAGAGTCCCGGTCCCACACTCTGTCTGATGGCCAAAGCAAGCGGTGCTCCGCACCGCTGAGGATATCTTCGCCCTTGACAAAGCCTTTTTCCTTATCGAGGGGCACCCGTCCAGTCTTGCTGATTCCCTTGGGTTCTGGTTCGAGGTATCCAGGCTACTTAGTTAGTTGTTTTTCCAGTATTGATTGAAACCTTTATAGTCCGAGGGCAGATTCGCCAGGATCGTACGCTTGAGCTCAAGCATGTCCGCGGAACCCAATTGCTTGTACAAGACTTTGCCGTCTGCTGACAGGAGGATGGTATACGGCACGGCTGAGTCCCACTTGGGATCAAACGCCGTCTGCAGCGCGGTCGTGTCTTGTGAATCGAAGAGATAGTTGCGGCTGGTCGCATGCTGCTTCTCTAGAAAACGCAACACGCCCGCCTTCTCGTCCGGCATATTCGCCGAAACCGTCACCAGGGAAAAATCACGCGCGCCATACATACGCAGAGTGTTTTGCAAATCGGCGAACTCGGCGATGCACGACCCACACCAGGTCGCCCAGAAGTCGACCAACATCATCTGATGTCCAGGGTTTGTATGCAGCTTTGCCAGCTCGGCCTTCGAAATCATCTCGACGCTGACAGGTTGTTCATTTATCTTTTCGAGCGCCGCCAGCCTCCCGGCTGACTTTTCCTTCCACTTGGTCGAGCAGCCAAAAACGCCGGTGTGCTTCACCGCCACTTCCTTGTGGGCAAGCAGCGCTTCGATCGCGTTGCGCGCGTCTTGAGTCTTCACCAGCTCCGTTCGATAGCTGTTATCCATGCGACCTTCATAACGAAGATGCCTTTGCTGGTCGAAGATGAAGACGTGGGGGGTCGCCTGGGGACCATACGCTCGCGCTACCTGTTGGGTCTCGCCGTCATACAGGTAGGGATAGGTCAGGTGCTTATACTGCACCCGGATCTTCATCTCCGGCAGAGTATCACTCACATCCGACGAATCCAGTTCGTCGATCCGGATAGCCTGGGGATCGTTGGGCTGAATGGCAACCACCGCCACACCTTTATCCTTATAGTCGGTTGCCAACTGCTGGATGCGGCGCTCGTACATCTGCGCGATGGGGCAATGGTTACAGGTGAAAACCACCACCAGTATCGGGCTGGAAGCGTAATCACTCAGCTTATGGATCTGGCCGTCGACACCAGGAAGCGCAAAGTCAGGAGCAGGCGAACCGAGAGCGAGAATGGGATGAACTTCCTCCGCCGAAGCGGCCCCCAGCGCGACAAATAAAACCACCAGCAACTTCCACATGGTTGATAAACCTCTTGAGATTAGGATAAACCGTTCTTACTTGCAGGCCATATCAGCGGCTGGCGCGGGTTGGGGGGTAATGTCGGCCGATTCCAATCCCATCGCCCACTTGATGGCCTCGGTGTACATCTTCTGCAGCCGCGGATCATCCCAATTCTCTTTCGGGTGACCAAGAGTCGAGTAGTAGACTCGCCCTTTGCCGTATGACTTTGCCCAGGTGACCGCAAAATCATGATCCTTACGGTGAACCTTGGGATTTGCCAGATCGAGTTTGCAGGGATCGAGACGCATCAGGACTCGAACCTTGTCACGAGAAAAATCCTTAAACTGGTAAATCTCATCGTTCAGAGTGAATTCGCGGGGCCATTGCTCCATGCCCGGAAAAGCTGGGTCTTCGACAAGGATGGGCGCATCGAACGTGCGCCACGGATGCTCATCAAAATCTCCCCCAAGCATGTCGACAAACTCCGGCCACTTGACCCAGGTGATGGCGGCACTGTGAACCCCGATTAATCCTTTGCCGTCGTCATGGATAAAAGAGAGGAAGTCGGCTTTCTGCTGCGTGTCCATCTCCGGGTCTCCGCCGGTAAACATAAGGATGGCGTCAAAGTCGTTGAGATTTTTGGCGTTGAATTCGAGCTTCTTCTTGGTTAAGACCTCTGTGTCGGTGCGGATAGTTGTATCCCACAAGCCCGTTTGCTCACCGAGATGCTCGATGACCGCCATGGCATGAGAGACCGATTCGTGCCGGTATCCTTTTTCCTCGCCAAGCACAAGCAGATGCTTTTTTGGGGTGGCCGGCGCTTGCGCGACAGCCAGGTTACACAGCAACGCCGCTGCGCCGAGCCACGCCAGGCGGACCATCTTCATGCAAAACACTCTCTCACAAACGGCTCCCCCCCGCCCGTTACGTTGAATTAGAAGATGAACTTGCCGCTGATCTGGCCGACACGACCTGGAGCGGTGTTGGTGGCCTGACCGAACTGGCTGCTATTCGCATTGCCCACTGGGGTACTGCCGTTAGTGAGGAAGTTGGGATGGTTGAAGACGTTAAACATCTCGATACGGAAGTTGAGCTGCATGCGCTCGGTGATTTTCGTGTCTTTCTCGACCCCGGCATCGGTGTTGATGGTTCCCGGACCGTGGAATAGGTACTGCCTGGCGCTGCCGGTCACGCCGCACACTTCGTAGCCGCAGCTGAGGCCACTAGCGAAGGAGGATGTATCGAAATACATATGTGCCGGAGCGTGCGGATTGAGCTTCTTGATGGGCGCGATCTGGGTAGGATAGTCGAGGCCGATGTTGGTCAAAGCAAAGTCGCCGCCGCTCGCCAGGCTCACCGGGGTACCCGTGTTAAAGCGGCTGATGCCCGTAATTTGCCATCCCTCGCTATAACGGTGGGCACCCAGGAAGCGATAAAACGGAACATTCCAGTTGTAGCTGGCGACGAAGTTATGCCGCAGGTCGAACCCCGACTGGCCATAGTTACTACCTGGGGTGCGAGGGTCATAGAGCGCAGAGTAGGTATCCATCGATTTGGCGTAGGTATAAGAGAGCAGGTAGGTGAGGTCGCGAGCGCGACGTTCCGCCGATACCTGCAGCGAGTTGTAGTTAGAATTTCCCGAGTTCTGGAGGTACTGTGACTCGGCGAAGGCGACGACTGGACCTCCACTGGAGTTCTTGTAGTTGGGGCTAATGGTCTGGTTGTCGATGGCCCCAATGAGGGTACCGTAGATGTTTTGGCCATTTTGCTGGTAGACACCACCTTCGCCCCCGGGCCCGCAACCTGCAAGCGACTGGCAGAGCGAGGCACTCCCATAGATGATGGGTACACCATGCTCCACGTGGTGCCCCAGGGTTCCCACGTAGGCCACGGTCAGCACCGTCGACTTGTCCAGCTGCCGCTGTATGGAGAAGTTAAAGTGCTGGGCCCCCATGATCTTGTTCTGGTTGTAGTATCCCGGCACGTAAAGAGGCATGAGGTTTCCGAACTGGAAGTTAGGAAACGGTCCGGGGCCCTCTGGGTAGGCGAAGGGGAAGTGCTGTCCCTGGGTGATTCCGTTTGCGCGCGTAATGTAGGGGCTGCTGAACTCAGTCGGTTGGGGCGAGGACCAGTAGAGACCCCAGGGAGCATCGCCAAGAATACCGAAGTTCCCGTTATCGGCGGGCCCCAGGTAGTAGATACCGTACGCGGCACGAACACTGGTCTTGCCGGCCGCGCCCCACAGGCCGCCGGAAGGCGCCCAGGCGATCCCAAAACGTGGTCCAAAGTTCCTCCACCGAATTGGATAGATGGTGCTCGGAACTCCCGGATCTCCCGGAACGAGGTTGCCCAATGGGGAGTTGGGAAACCTGACCGACTGTACTCCCGGGACCGGTGTGGTCAAGCGGCTATAGACATCGCTCCACGGCCTGTTGACGTCCCAGCGGAGGCCGTAGTTAACGGTCAAGCTGGGAGTCGCCTTCCAGGAGTCCTCGCCATAGAGCCCGCCGTAGCGGGTACGATTATCGAGAAACTGAATGGAGCATTGCACGAACTGGCCCGGAGCACCAATGAAGTAGTCAGAAACGTCCGCACCCGTCTCCTGGCCGCTAAACGCGAAATATCCGTTGGGTCCGCAGGCGTTTCGCGCATTCAACTGGTAATACCGGAATTCTCCGCCAAAGCTGAGCGAGTGATTGCCAACCGTCTTGCTCACCGCATCGCCTACGGTGTAGTTGGTGTCCGGCTGATAGAGATTCAACCAGTTGTTGCCGATGGTGAAGCTGTTGAAGAACAGGCTCGGCACCGACGTCGGGTATCCACTGGGTCCGGTGTTGATCAGACCACCGGTCGCGGGATTGGGATTGAAGCCGTACTTTGAATAGGAGGAAATGGAGGAGCTGGCAGATGGGTTCGCGGTGTGAACGGCGGTACGGAAGAATGAGAGACGCGCTACGTTGACCGTGGTGGCACCGATGGTTTTTGTGTTGCTGGCCATGAACAGCTGGTTGCGCGACGGCACACTGACGGGAAAGCCGGGCAGATTTTCCTGGCTAAAGTATTGCTGGTTGTAGACCTGATTGATCGCGGTCGCGTCGTCGTAGTGATAGTAGAACGACCAATCGCCCGTCTTGTGATTAACGAAGTCGATCCGCTCGGCCATGTTGGTATCGACGATCGATCCGGCGTGGCTGGAGTCATCAAAGTTGAAGCCACCGGCTTGATTCGACACCGGAATCAGCGGCAAGGTCAATTGACTGACGGGGTCGATATAGGCGGAGATGTTGTGGCCCGGCACTTGATTGCCATTGCTGTCGGTGGTCATCACCGCAGTGCCGAGCTGGTTGTACAGGGTGGGGGTGCAAGTCGGCGGTTGGCACACTCCTCCCGCGCCGTGGACCACCCCACCGCCGCGGCTCATCAGGGTTGCGGCCCAGGCGTCGCCCTGAACGGGGGTATCCAGAATGGTATCGGAGAAGATGCCGTTTCGTTCGTCATTGCTGAGAACCTGCACAATTCCCGTGCTGACTCCCGCCACCTGGCGTGTCTGCTGAAAGTCGGTGAAGGAGAACAGCCGGTCCTTCCAGATCGGACCCCCGAGAACCCCACCGTACTGGTGACGCTTCAACTCCGCTTTTGTACTGTCAAAGTAGTTAATCGCGTCCATCTTCTGGTTGCGGTAGAACTCGAACAGCGTTCCATGGAAGCTGTTGGTTCCGGACTTAGTCACGGTGTTCATGACGGAGCCGGTGAACTTGCCGTACTCCGCACTGAAGCTGTTGGTGATCAGGCGAAACTCGGCCACTGAGTCGGCGTCTGGAATCAGGCCGGCGCCCATATTCTTGGTCTCATTCACCTCCGCGCCGTTTACCAGGAAGGCATTGGCAAACTCAGGCATGCCGTCGGTGGAGACATTGCCCGACGAGCTGTAGAGGCCGGAAGCGGGCGCGCGATCGTTGTAGCCGCTGTTGGTATTCGCAGGAGCAACCCCTGGCTGGAGGGACAGCAGATCGAGATACGAACGGCCGTTGAGCGGCATGGCCAGAATCTGCGAAGAGGTGATGGTTGTCCCCATCGACGTAGTCGAGGTATCCACCTGTAGACTGCTTGCCTCGACAGAGACGGTTTGGGTCACGTTCCCGACTTGAAGCACGAAATCAAAGTGCAGCGCGTCGTTGACGTTGAGATCGATGTTGTCGACGACCCCCTGCTGGAAGCCGGCGTCCTGGGCGGTGAGGCGGTAACGTCCAGGAGGCAAAGCCAGAATACTGTACTGGCCCGAACCATCCGTAGTGGCCGTACGGCTGTAGCCTGTGGTCGTCTGAACGGCAGTCAAAGTCGCGTTCGGAAGCACGGCGCCGGACTTGTCACGGACATAACCGAGAAGGGAGCCGGTCACGTCTGCCCGTACCTGCACGGTGCCGAGCAGCACCATCAAACAGAGACAAAAGGAACGGCCAACCAGCGCCGCCAGGGAGGGGACAACGAATCGGTTCTTCAGCTCTCGGTAGGACTGCATTTCTAACCTCGCAGAATCACAGGACCCGGGGCCGGCAGGCACGCGAGTGCGGCCTGATTACTTTGTAAAGTTCCATAAGGATGTATGAAAGACCCTGCGTAATGCAACTACTTTTTACAAGCTTTTTAAAATAGCGCACTCTCCGGACCTCGGCCGGCTATGCTTTGGCCAGAAAGGCCTTGCCAACCGCCCGAAAGGGACGACTGAATAACCGATTATTACGGAATCCCGGTGTCCCGTCTTCGGCTGGGTGCCGCGTATGCCCGAAGCTACCGCCCTGGAGCCAGGCACTGAACTCCGGTCTCAGTTATCGAGAATCACTTGAGACCGCGACATCAAGAGCGACTTCTTCACCTCTTCGTCGGCTTGCCAGGGGGCGACGCTGGTGGCTGAGGTTGCGGACATCAATAGAGCGCGGCGTTCTTTCGTGACTTCCATCCCAATCTGCAGAATGACCCGAAAAGAATTGAAGGATTCCTCAGAGAGCTTATCGGCGTCAAGGTCGTGAACGGCTTCGGTAAGAATCTTCAGTAACTCCCGCCATGTTTCTTCCAGGGGCGGCAGCGAGTTTATCTCCTGTACTCCACCTATCAGCGCCACGACACGCTTGCTGTATTGATCCGCCTGATTCTTCTGCTGCCTCTGCATCCAGCGCTTTAATTCCCAGATCCAGGAGCCTGCCATGAGCCCCACCGTCAATATCAGGCCTGCATAGTCCGCATGGGCCAGCAAGAAGGAGGGTTTGTCTTTGTCATAAAAGCTCAGCGCTCCAGGATGCAGGGGAGGTCCGAGTCCCGATTGCGGTTGCGGCCGGCGTGCCTGCACAACTAGAAGGCGTACCTCCGTCATGCTCGCTGGAATCTCCTGCATGATCTCCTGCCGTCGCTCGATAAGGACTCCGGTGATGGCTCGTATCGCAGCCGCATTTGCGTTGTCGCGAGCCAGCAGCGTGCGTTGTACCGCCACGGTTGGGAAGTCCTGCGCCGGAACCGGGGGGTTGCCCAAATATGCCCCTATTGGAATCACGGCGGCCTCGAACGCGGGATATCGGATCTTCATCGCCGCGGCGTGCTCAACGGGAAGAAACCGGACCTTGCCCGATTGCGCCAGCTGCTGAATCGATGGATCGCCGATGGCGCGGACCCGGAAGATAGCGTCCGCACGTCCATTCAGGAAGGCGTCGAACGCGGACTCGTCTGTGGTGCCGACGAACTGAAAATCCGCTTGATGGAGGCCGAAATGCTCCGCCACGTGGAGGAAGGACTGAAATTGCCCTCCACTCTGTGCCAGCGCAATGCGGCGGCCTTGCAAATCTACGAAATTGTGCAGCAGCGAATTCTTAGCCACCAAAAGTTGGAACGTGTCGTCGTATAAAACAGCGACCGATCGGGCCTTGGGTCCGGGCAAGATATCAGACTGCGCAGTGGCCATCTGCGCCCGCCCGTCCTCCAGCATTTTCAGGTTCTCGACCGTACCGCCGGTCTCGAGCAGAGTGATTCGAATCTTAGGGTAGTGCCGCTCCACAACCGTCTTCAGCGCATGGCCCAGGATGTAGCTTTCACCGCTCGATGCCCCGGCTGCCAGCGTGAGATGTTCCGTTTTCGACCTCTGCACCAGGGCAACAACGAGAATCGCAATCACACCCAGGCTGAGCGCGACCATGGCAATGCGTAGAACTCGGTTGTAGTCGAGCTTCGCCACACCTCAGAATGCGACCGCGATTGTTAATAGATCGTGAAGAGTCCCAACCACGACTTTGAGCGGACTTATTAAAATTCCGCATATTCTCGGCAAAGTGCGCCGAGCGACCTTGTTTTTGTGTAGGGCAACCTCTAGCATTCGTCTCGAAAGCCCACCCTCCATGCGTTTCGCGGAAAGTTGGTCAACCATGAGTCCTTCGACTCAGCAAGAGTCCCTTCAGAGTGAAATTGCCCAGATCGATGATGACCGTACCGGCATCAAGGTCGAAACACTGAAACAGGCGATTCTGGAAAACCTGCGCTACGTGGTGGGCAAAGATCCGGACTTCGCTACCGAGATGGACTACTTCATGGCCGTCGCCTATACGGTGCGCGATCGCATCCTCGCTCGCTGGCTCGCGACCAGGAGAAACTACTCCGAGCACAGCGTCCGCGTCGTTTGTTATCTTTCCGCCGAGTTTCTGATGGGCCCACACCTGGCAAACAACCTGCTCAACCTCAAGATAGAGGATCCCATCCGGCAGGCCACCAAGGAACTGGGCCTCGACCTGGACCGGATCACCGCCGAGGAGAGCGAACCAGGACTCGGGAACGGTGGGCTGGGGCGGCTGGCGGCATGCTACCTCGACTCTTTGGCAACCCTGGGGATCCCAGCTATTGGTTACGGTATTCGTTACGAATTCGGTATGTTCCACCAGGAGATCCATGATGGCTGGCAAGTGGAGCTCACCGACTATTGGCTGCGCTATGGAAATCCCTGGGAGATCCGGCGGCCACAAGAGTCGGTCGATGTGCTCTATGGGGGACACACGGAATCCTGGAAGGACTCGCACGGGAATATGCGGACACGTTGGATTCCCGCTTCGCTGGTAAAGGGCATTCCTTACGACACGCCGATTCTGGGATATGGCTCCGGCGTTGCGAACGACCTTAGATTGTGGAGGTCGGAAGCCGGCGAGTCCTTCTATTTCGACAAGTTCAATAGCGGCGACTACGAAGGCGCCGTTTCCGCCAAGATTTTCGCCGAGAATATCTCCAAGGTGCTTTATCCGAACGATGACGTAGAACAAGGCAAGCAACTACGTCTGGAGCAGCAATACTTTTTCGTCTCCTGCGCGCTGCAGGATATGATTCGCGTTCACCTGGCTGCAGGCCGCGCGATCGAGACGTTTCACGAAAAGTGGACGATTCAGCTTAATGACACCCATCCCTCGGTTGGCGTTGCAGAACTGATGCGTTTGCTCATGGATGAACACCAGCTGGGATGGGAACAAGCCTGGGACATTACCTCGCAAACCTTCAATTACACCAATCACACGCTTCTGCCGGAAGCGCTCGAGCGGTGGCCGCTGTCGCTCTTTGCCGGGCTGTTACCCCGCCACATCGAGATCATCTACGAGATCAATAACCGCTTCCTGCATGCGGTGCGCGAACGATTCCCGGGCGACGACGCGCGCGTGGTTCGCATGTCGATCATCGACGAAACGGGGAGCAAGTTCGTCCGCATGGCTTACCTGGCGTGCGTGGGCAGTAAGCACATCAACGGTGTTGCCGAGTTGCACACGCAACTGTTGAAGAACGACTTGCTCCGCGACTTCCACGATTTGTGGCCCAATAAATTCATCAACGTGACCAACGGGGTTACACCGCGGCGCTGGGTGGCCGTTAGTAATCCTGAACAATCAAAGCTGATGACCAGCAAGATTGGAGACAGCTGGATCAGCAACCTTGACCACCTGAAACAGTTGGAAACCTACGCTGAGGATTCCGCTTTCCGGGCTGAGTGGCGGAAGGTGCAGCATGACGTCAAGGTCAGACTCGCGCAGTACATCCAGCAGGATACCGGCTTCTCCGTCGACCCCAGCTCCATGTTCGACACCCAGGTGAAACGGATCCACGAATACAAGCGTCAGCATCTGAACGTGCTTTACATTATTACCCTCTATCTTCGCCTGAAGAGGCATCCCAAGCTGGAGATCACACCGCGCACCTTCCTGTTTGGCGGCAAGGCCGCTGCCGGGTATGCGATGGCCAAGCTGATCATCAAACTCATCAATTCCGTCGGCGAAGTGATCAATCACGACCCCGACCTGAAACACCGGATGAAGGTGTTGTTTCTCCCTGACTATAACGTTACCTTCGGCCAGAAGGTCTATCCCGCCGCGGACCTTAGCGAACAGATATCGACCGCGGGCAAGGAGGCCTCGGGGACCGGAAACATGAAATTCGCCATGAACGGCGCGCTTACGATCGGAACTCTGGACGGCGCCAATATCGAAATCAGGGATGCCGTAGGGCACGAGAATTTCTTCTTGTTCGGCCTGACGGCCCCGCAGGTGGTGGCAACCAAGAATGCCGGCTACCATCCGCGGACCATCTACGAGTCCAACCCCATCCTCCGCGAAGTGATAGACAGTCTCGAGAGCGGCCAATTTTCGCGTGGTGACCGCAACCTGTTCCGCCCTCTGGTCGACGGATTGCTCAATAGCGACCCCTACCTTCTGTTCGCCGACTATCAATCCTACGTTGATTGTCAGGACCAGGTCTCAGCCACATTTCTCGACCAGGACAAGTGGTCGAAGATGTCCATCTATAACGCTGCGCGCATGGGGAGATTCTCCTCCGATCGGGCAGTTGGGGAGTATTGCAGGAACATCTGGAACGCAACCAAGTTGGAAGCGTTGCTGGGAAACAAGTAGAGCCATTCGATCAATACTGTTGTTCCCGGGCACGGATAAAGCTTTCCGGCGTGCCATCTGCGGGATTCACGAAGATGATGTCCTTGGGGTCGCGTCGCGGCGTGTCGACGGCGAAAAAGACTACCGGCCCCTCAAGGATGGTGGGCAACGCATGAACGATGCGGCGCTTGAAGAAGAGTAAGTCGCCGGGAGCGAACTCCGCTCCGTTGGCGGAGTTCCCCATCCAGAATGTCCCTCTTCCCGACAAGACATAGAGATACTCGTCGGAGCCCACGTGATAATGCGCCGGTGTCTCTCGGTAGACCCGAAACACACGCGCGCTCGCGGCCTCCTCGTTGGTCAGGTAGGTATCGAGCAACATCGTCTCCGCAGTATCCGGAAAGGACTGGGCGACTTGATGGAGATTGAAACGCTGGAAAGTATGTTCGTCTGCCATAAGGATTCTCTTCTCCTTAAGCACTCATAATACGTCCGCCGGTTCCACGCTCCGTGGTCGCCATCGTAAGCTCCTGAGTTTGCTGGGGTATGCTGTAAGCGTATTCCGGGTGGGCAAGGTTCATGGTGAAGCAAGCAAGAAAGAAGGGAAGGCCGCCGGCGCCAGAGGTGCCTGGCAAATTGGATATCCGCACGGTAGCGCGGTTGGCTAACGTGTCTATCGCCACCGTATCGCGAACCATCAACCGGGTATCGACGGTGAACCCCAAGATGGCCAAACGAGTGTGGGAGGCGATCGAGAAGCTGGATTACTTTCCCAATACCCAGGCCCGTGCGCTGGTTTCCGGGCGCAGCCGGCTGCTGGGGCTGATCGTTTCGGAAATCACCAATCCCTTTTTCCCCGAGCTGATACAGGGGTTTGAGGATATCGCTGTCGAGCACGGCTACGAGATTTTAATCAGTTCGACCAACTATGATCCCCGGCGCATGTCACTGTGCATCCGGCGTATGCTGGAACGCAGGGCGGAGGGGGTCGCGGTGATGACCTTTGGCGTGGAAAAGCCGCTGCTGGAGCAGTTGGCCGAGCGCAACGTGCCCCTGGTGTTTGTGGATGTGGGTCCGGAAAGGCCGGGCATCAGCCTGCTGCGGGTGGACTATCGCCATGGCATCCAGCAGGGCGTGGAGCACCTGGCTGCACTGGGGCATCGGGACATTGCGTTTATCAGCGGGCCTAAACGGCTGCACTCTGCGCAGTCGCGGCTGGTGGCTTTTACCAAGTCGCTCGAGGAGTGCACCCTCAAGGTCGATCCGGCGTGGATTGTGGAGGGGGACCACACCATGGAGGGCGGCATGGAGGCCATGGAGCAGCTGCTGAAATCCAAGCATATGCCGACGGCGGTGATGTGTTCCAACGACATGACGGCCATTGGTGTGCTGCACAAGCTTTACCGGGCAGGGCTCAAAGTGCCCGATGATCTGTCGGTCATCGGCTTCGACGACATCCACATCGCGCAGGTGACGATTCCGCCGCTCACCACCATTCAGATGTCATGTTTCGAGTTGGCGCGAGCGGCGGTAACGGCTCTGCGCGCGCACTGTGAAGAGGGCCTGGATCCTCAACGCAACTACAAGATTCCAACTCGCCTGATCGTCCGCGAGTCTACCGGCGCCCCAAGAGGCGCCACGTCTCACCTGCGCAAACCAGACGCAAAACGAGCTCAAAAATTGCCACCTGCCAGCTAGAGCATGAGTTCAAGTCAGCGCAATAGTGAACCGCGTTACAGAAGAGGGCGGCAAGGTGAATTGCACAGTTTTCCCTGATACGGTCGCCGTCGCCTTCCTCGTAACCACGGCATTTGGCTGCTCAAACGTATTGTGAGCGTGCACGTCTTCGCCACCGAGCACTTCCGCTTCAGCCGCCGCGGCGCTGGCTCCGCCCCGCAGCACAATCTGTGCCGGGTGAGACTCGGTAAGATGAGGGTTCACAACCGTAAGGGTCAATGTCTTTCCAGTCAGCGATGCGGAGCCGTTCAGTCCCCATAAGCGCGACTCTGGGCCACCGACGAGGGCCTCGTCTCCAGTAGCACTAAGCTGCTTTTTGACGGCCTTGCGGGGGAAAGTAATATCCGGGACCGAGAATTGGACGCGAACGGCCTGTCCGCCCTGATGCTCTTTATACATATCGAATACATGGAACGTCGGCGTGGTGATGAAGTGTTCCTCATGGGAGAGGAATAGTGAATCGATGCAATTGATGAGTTGCGCGCAGGCTGCGATGGCGACCTTCTCCGGATGACGATTGAACGTGTCGAGTGTGAGCGCGGTCATAATCCCATCGCGGATGGTTAGCTGCTGGCCGAGGACATGTGTGGGATCGAGTTTAGTGTCGCTGAAGCGATACCACGGGCCGTATTCATCGACCACCAGCTTGACACTGTGGTTCCGGTCGTACACGCCCATCGCCGTCCAGTGGTCCAGCATGATTTTTTCCGTGCGATCGGCCAGCTCGTAGCCGGGATAAACGTCTTCCGCGGTGAATTTGAGCGCCTCCGGCAAGTCGGTGTAGTAGTGCATTGACCAGCCAAAGGGTGGTTTGATCCTGCGGCCTGGAGTGAAAATGTTTTCGAAAAAGCGCGTTGTCCAGTCCACATCGTCCTGGTTCGGCCCGGAGGCAATCAGCTTCAGGTTGAGGCCATAACGAGGAAGCCATGACTGGTAGCGCCGGTATTCGCTGGCGTATTCTTCAGGGGAGAAGTTACCTCCGCAACCCCAACTCTCGTTGCCCACGCCCCAATACTGCACGTTATAGGGTTCGGCGCATCCGCCGGCCGCGCGCACGTCAGACCATGTCGTGCTGCCCGCCGGGGAATTGCAATACTCTACCCATTGGTCGAATACGTAAGGACTCAGGCTGCGAACATTGGCTGCGAGATAAGGCTCGGCGCCACTTAACTTGCAGAAGCGCACGAATTCATCTGTGCCAAACTGATTCGGATCGTAGCTGGGCAAGCCTTTCTTCGGCAGATCTTTCGCGTCCGGATCGTCGACCCAGAAGTCGGTGCGGCGCGGGCGCTTATCTTTCGGCCCCACACCGTCGCGCCAGTCGTAGCTGTCGGCGAAACAGCCGCCCGGCCAGCGAATGGCGGGGGCTTTGATCTGACGCATCTTCTCAATGAGCGCGGTGCGAATACCGCCTGTATTGGGAATCTTCGATTTCTCGCCGACCCACACTCCGTCGTAGATGACCGCACCGAGTTCTTCCGTGAAGTGGCTGTAGATCAGTGGCGAGATCGTCCCCAGGGGTTCGTCGAGCATGATCTCTATGATTGCATCGTCAGAGACAGCGGCCGCGAGGGTGCGGCGCAAGAAGAAAGCGGAACCGGCAAGCGCGCTGGTTTTTAGAAAGCGGCGTCGCTGCATGCTCGTCCTCGAAGAAACGTCGGGTTTAAGTACTGGATCCGCACCATGAGAAAACATTTACTCGCGGCTGTCAACATTGCCTGAGTCGCCTCCGTCGATCCTTGGACATTCTCATTTTGCGGAGAGATAATCGGGGTCGCCAAGAGAACAGGGGAGATATGGGTTTGCATGGCGGGGAGTCTTTCCGGGTCGGGGGCGTGGCCGTTGCCCTGTGCGCCGCGCTCATGGCGCACGCCCAATCGAGTTTGCCGGACGGCCCGGGTAAGACGGTAGTCGAGCGCATGTGCACCAGCTGCCACGGGGTCGACCAGTTCACTGGGCTGCGGATGACCAAACAGCACTGGTCAGCAACTGTGGCTGACATGCTTACACGAGGAGCCCAGGGAAGCGACAGCGATGTCGATCACGTTGTCAGCTACCTTACGGAGCATTTCGGCACCGTCGGTGGGACCGGTGCAGCAGCCATGCCCGAAGTCAGCAGACCCGATATCGTCACGGAGTCTGCAGCGTACAACGGAGCCAGGGCCATACAAGCCCGCAGGAAGATCGGCGACAAACTTCCAGGCGTGACCTTCGAGCGCCTGCTGAACGCCAGCGAAGAGCCCCAGAATTGGCTGACCTATGGGGGAACGTATCGCAGCATCCATTACAGTTCGCTCACTCAAATCACCCCGGCGAACGTCAAGGATCTGGAGCTCAAATGGGTATTTCAGGCCTGGTGGCTGGGCCCCTTTGAGAATACGCCGTTGGTCGTGGACGGGGTGCTATACACCACGCAGGGAGACGACGTGGTGGCTCTCGATGCCACCACCGGACGCTTGTTCTGGATCTCCCCCTACACCCCGGCGGCTGATAACAAGGCATGCTGCGGTCGAATCGCCCGAGGGCTGGCAATTCTGGGCGATACCTTGTTCCTGGGGACGGTGGACGCCCATCTGATCGCGCTGGACGCAAGAACCGGGAAGACCCTTTGGGACACAACAGTAGCCCAGACAGCCGCAGGCTATTCGATCGTCGCCGCTCCTCTGATTGTGAAGGACAAGGTGATTGTCGGTGTTGCCGGTGGCGAGTACGGTATCCGCGGTTTTATCGCCGCCTACGACGCGCAGACGGGCAAGGAGGCGTGGCGCTTTCACACCATTGCCGGACCTGGAGAGCCGGGCAGTGAAAGCTGGGGCGGGGACTCGTGGAAGCACGGCGGTGGCTCCATATGGACGAACGGCTCTTTCGATCCGGAGACCAACCTCACCATCTGGGGAGTTGGAAATGCCGGCCCCGATTACTACGGAGATATTCGCCCTGGTGACAATCTCTATACCTGTTCCCTGGTTGCGCTCGACGCGGATACGGGCAAGTTGAAGTGGTATTACCAGGCCAATCCGCATAACGAATTCGATTGGGACGCGGTGCAGGTGCCGCTTCTGGCGGATATCGACTGGCACGGTGCGCCGCGCAAGGTCCTGCTTTGGGCCGACCGCAATGGATTTTTTTATGTACTCGACCGAACTAACGGCCAATTCCTGCTGGGGAAGGCTTTCGTTAAACAAACGTGGAACGCCGGATTCGATGCAAAGGGGCGGCCCATCATGGCTCCAAATACTGAACCCACCGCAGCGGGCACTCTCATCTTCCCCGACAACCAGGGAGGGACTAACTGGTTTAATCCGTCGTTTAGTCCCCGCACAGGACTTTTCTACGTGAATGCCCGTGAGAATACTTCGAATATGTTCCACAAAGGACCGCAGGAATTTGTGGAAGGAGAAACTTACTTCGGAAGGGGTTTGTCAGGGAAAGTGAAAAGCGAAACGCCGGTGGTTGGGGCAGACGACGAAAAGTACACCGCCGTCCGGGCGCTCGATCCGCAAACCGGGGACCGGAAGTGGCAGTTCAAATTGAACTCGGGCAACAGCATCGATGCACATAAGGGTGGGTTGACCAGCCGAGGCGCGGCGGGAATTCTGACTACGGCTACCGACGTCCTGTTCACGGGCGGTCCTGAAGGAGACTTTGTTGCGCTGGATGCGCGAAATGGCTCCTTGCTATGGCGGGCGGCACTGGGAGGCGAACTGATTAATAGTCCCATTACCTACTCCGTCGATGGCAGGCAATACGTTGCGGTCGCCGCGGGCACAGTGCTGTTCGTCTATGGCTTGCGATAGGAGCGGGATATATGTGGGCAGCGAGAATCGCTATCAGTTTTGGTACGGGCCTGGTTTTAGCAAGTGGCATATCGGTCCCTGGAAATCCGGTCAAGGGTCAGGCTATTTTTGAGGGCAAGGGCGGGTGCCTCTCCTGCCATCGGGTTGCGAATGAAGGGTCGCTGATGGGGCCAGATCTCAGCACGATTGCCACCGGCCACACGGTCGGGGAGTTACGCAAAGCGCTGTTCGATCCTAATCCGGATGTACAACCCAGGAACCAGCTCTATCGCGTAGTAACCAGCGACGGCAAGACCATCACGGGACGGATCCTCAACCAGGATGAGTTCAGCTTGCAGATGCTGGACTCTGATGGGCGGCTGCGGGCGTTTCAAAAATCGAACTTGCGCGCATACGGGTTCACGAAAACTCCCCCAATGCCCTCCTACCGGGACAAGCTAACCCCGGAGGAGCAGGCAGACCTGATCGCTTTTCTGGCTTCACTCCAGTGATTCTCCATGACGGGAAATGACAAGTCCACTATCTTGGGGGAGCCGCGGGCGCTGGCGTGACAGGGGGGCTTGCGGGGTGGCTCACAGCGTTGGCGTTTCCAGGTCCCCCTACCTGCTGCACTACCGGCAGTCTCTGCTCGACGGGCGGTAAGGGCGGAAAGGGCGCGTGTGGCTCGGTCTGATACCAATAGGCAACCGAGTAGAAATTATCTGAGCGATGATTCGCGTTTCCGTGCTCGATGGTGGCCTTGAAAGATCTCCTGAAAGGTATGGGAGCATCCAGATGAAAACGGTAGACGCTCGACCGGCTGCCCGCCAGTTCCGGGCCTACGACCGGCGCCCCGTAAAGCTGATAGGAGAAAGGCTTGCCTCCGAAATCCCACGCGCCCAGGAAGTAATCCTCTGAGCCGGTGCCATTAATGGCAGGGGTCGCATCGTCATCGACGAAAAACATGTCATCCCCTTCGCCCCACCAGCCGTCCTGGTTTTGCAGAATAGACATGGTCACACCTGCAAACTGCCCGCTCCCCTTGGCTTCCATCCAAACATAGTTATCCTGACCATTCAGGTTTCGTTTGTCATCGACCAGCGGATCGCCATTGGTGGTCCAATTGTTGGTCCATCCATGATTGGGCTGGGCCTGACGATACTGAGCATGGAAATACAGCGTGCCGGGGGCCAGCGGATGGGAGTCTGTCTGGTAATCGATGTTGTAATAAAAACTCCCGATCGGCTGCTTGCCCTCGTTGGATACCGTAATCCGGGCATGCCGCTGGAAAGGCATGGGGAAAAAGCAGTTGAGGCTATTTTCGCTTCCGACCGATAGCAGCTCAGACTGCCAGGAGTAGTAGTCTCCCAGCCCCAATCCGAAGAAGTCACCAATCGGCGCCTCGACACTGGGCGTAGTCTCGCCATCCCAATAAATGCGCAGCACGATGCGTTTGAGGTGGTAGGGCTCGTCGCTCGAGATCGTAAACCAAATATGCGAGACCTTGCCGGGGCCGTCGGTGTCCAACAGGGTCAGCGATGCACCGGGTTCAACCCTGCGGGCATCCGCGTTGGCGCCGGTGGGGTCTGAGCTCGAGGCGCGGTGGGAGGTGTAGGTCTGCAGGCGAGTAAGATCCGGTTGCCATGCACCGTTCTGATCTTGGGCGACGAGCGAAATACTCGTCGCCAGGAATACCAACCCGATGAATCGCCTCACAATAGATTGCCTCATGCTGAAAGACAGATTATAGCGGGCGCGCCACCGCTAGCTTCCCAGGGCGATGATGTGTTGCAGGATAACTTCCCCCGTCCGGGCATCCGCGGTGTTGGAGCGAAGGGCGCGGGCGTTCTTCTCGAATCGCAGATTCCTTACCTCTTCGATCCTTCTCAGGATCGTCAGCTTCCCATCACGCTCGAGAGCTGCATCGACAGCACCGGGTTTGCCCGCAAAGAGGCTGTAGGCAGGGGTTCCAAGGATGGCGGCTTCGCGGGCCATGGTGCCGCCTCCGCTCAATACGGCGTCGGAATGGGCCATTAAGCTGAGCGCGTCCACGGCTTTGTCGGAGACCCGGAAGGGGGCCGACCGCATGCCATAAGCACTCTTCAGCTCTTCTCCCTGTTTATGGGTCCGGGGCAGCACAATAACCTGCGAGTCGCGGTCTCCGCGCAGACGTTCGACCAGCGCTCGGAAGAGAACTTCCGAAAAAGGATTCTGATAATGAGCCCAGGTCGCGGGAGGACGGACCGTGATAATCAGCCGGCCGGGATCCAGCTTCAGCTCATCCATCACGCCGGGCGAATTGTGCCAGCCGCTCAGATAGACGTTTTCCTTGAAACCCGGATACCGAATCACCTTGTTCAGGTTTACGTGTCGGCGCTGGAGCGTTGCGGAGGGAATCGTCTCCGGCAAAAGCAGTTTCGTTGCCATTCTAGAAAATACTTCGGAATCAACGAATTCATAGTCGTAAATGGTCATGACCGGAATGCCCAATAGCCATGCGGCGAGTACTTGGGCACGGGAACCGTGGTTCACCGCGATGGCGGGACGGATCTTGCGGCCGTACTGCAACAGCCGGGCCGCCCGGATGACCGTAGCCATCGCGCGCGTAAGAAAGAAATGGGGGGTGTGGTGCTCGCCGATGACCACGTAGTGCAGACCGTGGGAGCGCGCGATCTCTTCCACCTGGCCGAAGCGTCTGGCGGTGATCTCCACCCCGTAGCCAGCCTCTTCGAGTCTCCTGATGATGGGAGGGAAGAACTGAACGTGGGGCGAGTTATCCAGGTCAATCCAGATACGCATTTTGCTTCCCGGGAGCATCATAATCCAACTGGGGTGACAAAGCTCCCGCTCGCCAGCAGCAGCCTGGCCAGGGCTTGGAGCATCCAGGCTTGGCCCCACCGCATATAAGTGGTGCGATTGGTCCACAGCCGATGGCGTTGAAAGTAGAAGGAACCGTCGGGGCCTGCCATATTTCTCATCGTCCAGTGGAAGGTTTTCCAGGCACGATCCAGGGCCGAGGGATCGATAGTAGAGAAGGCGATGAAGTGCAGTATCGCCTGCGCGCAAGCGTGAATATCTATGGGAAAAGTCCGGTTGTGAAAGTATCTGGGCGCTCCGTCGCCGGTAAAGAAGGTGGTCTGGTAATAGCGATGCCCCGAGAGCATGGCTTGCTCAAAGGCCGTGTCCCCGGTGATGCGCTGATAATCGAGCAGAGCGCAGACGTTGTAGGAGGTGTGAAAACTGTCGATCCAACGTTGCCGCCGAAGTCGTCCGTAATACCATCCACCGGTTTGCAGCTGGTCCCTTTCAAGGAAAACCATAGCTTTGCGCGCCAGGGAAAGGTAGGCCTCGTTGCTGTGCAAACTGCCTGCACGCGCCAGAAAAACACCAACCAGGGCGCTACTGTTGTAAATCAATGTTTTGTCGTTCGGCGTGTAGCTGAAACAAATTGCGTCTTCCGACTCGAACGAGCGGTTGAGACGCGAAGCCATGAAGCGCGCCACCGATTCGGCGATCTCAAGAGCCTCGGCGTCTCCAAAAACTTCGCTCATTTCCAGCATCGCCGTGCCACAAAAGTACGAAGCGATGCAGTTTGGGGAGAACGTCGGCAGCCGTGAGCCTCGCAGCGAGAGGTAATCCCAGTCGTATCCCCAGCTGTAATCGGATTCGTGCGGCGAGCGGAGGCGAATCAGCTCGCGCTTGAGCCAGGCTGCCTGGGCCGAGACGTCGCAACCGGATCGTGCCAGGTCGCAATATGCCGAAAGACAAAGACCCAGAGCTTTGGGATTTCGACTCGGAGGAACCTTCAGGAGCTGGCGCAACCGCAAACCACCGAAACGTTTGCCGGCCTGAATAAGAAGAATTCCCGGCAGAGCTTTGCGCGCCCAGGATCCGAGGAAGGATCCGAGGAATGACCCGCTCAGATAAGGCGAATTGAGCAGGTCAAACGGATCGTACCCCGCGAACTGCCTGCTTTCCACCCAGGTACGCAATGCTTGAATCGCCTCAACCAGCCCGGGAGGCTCGCTCTGAGTCACAGAGGCACACGCTCCGCGGCGCAGGCAGGATCGCTTTGCCAAACTTCTTTGAGAATACGCACAATCCTCGAGGCCGCCCGCCCATCCCACAGCGGGGGGCGTAACCGGGCAGATCTGGCCTGGTTGCGAGCTTGGTTGCGCGATGCGCTTTCAAGTACTTCGAGGGCGGTTGACAGCAAGTGGCGAGGGTCGCATCCCACCACTCGGTTCGTGCCCATGGAGACGGTGACCGGCCGTTCCGTGTTGTCGCGACAGGTGAGGCACGGCACCCCGAGGAAAGTCGTCTCTTCCTGCACTCCACCAGAATCCGTAATGACCATGACAGCATGCCGGATGAGGTCAAGAAAATCCAGGTAGGAAGCCGGGGGCATCATCCAAAGGCCCGGCCCAGGGAGTGGACCACCATTCCAGATCCTCGCTGAGCTGAGGCTGGCCGCCTCAATGTTGCGGGCGGTTCTTGGATGGGCCGGGAAAACCACGGCAATGCGCTGGGCTACCTCGGCGATGGCTTCGAGCGTACACCGTAACTGATCTGCGTTGTCCACGTTCGATGGACGATGGAGCGTGAGCACGGCGTAAGGTTTGTCATCCAGTCCCAACAGGGAGCGCAATGAAGATTCCCAAGGTATTTTGAGGGCCCTCACCAGAGAATCAATCATCAGATTGCCGACGAAGAAGACCTTGCCTGGCGCCACCCCTTCGTTGGCAAGATTCCGGTTGGCGCTCTCCTCAGTGGTAAAAAGGAGGTCTGCCAGAGCATCGGTCAGGATGCGGTTGATCTCCTCCGGCATGGTCCGGTCAAAGCTGCGCAAGCCTGCTTCGACGTGCGCGACTGGAATTCTTTCCTTTGCCGCGACCAGCGCACAGGCGATGGTCGAGTTCACATCTCCCGCGACCAGCACCATGTCTGGCCGGTCCTGCTGTACGAGCTCGCCAAACTTCCGCATAATCTCTGCCGTTTGCGCATAATGCGTCCCGGAACCGACGCCCAGGTTGTAGTCAGGAGGGGGCACGCGCAGCTGATCGAAAAAAACCTGAGACATGGAGTAGTTGTAATGCTGGCCGGTATGGACCAGAACCGGCTCAATGTCCTCATGCTGGCGCAACTCCGCCATCAGCGGGGCCACCTTCATCATGTTCGGCCGGGCGCCGACGATGCTCATAATTCTCAACCGGTTTTTGCCCATCTGTTCTAATAATCCCACCTGGTATCGGCAGATGTGCGGAATTTCCGGTGTACTGGCATTCAAAAACAGTAACTTCGAGGTGACGGCGGCCTATCTTGGCCGCATGCGGGACACGATGGTCCATCGCGGGCCCGATGGCGCCGGCTCCTGGATTTCACCCGACCGCAGAGTGGGCCTGGCGCATCGCCGGCTTTCCATCATCGACCTCTCCAGTGCCGCCTCCCAGCCTATGAGCAACCGGGATGGCTCGCTCGGGATCGTCTTTAACGGTGAGATTTACAACCACGCGGAGATCCGGCGCGAGCTCGAAGGATTGGGGCACCGCCGCTGGAAAACGGACCACTCGGACACCGAGGTCATCCTGCACGCCTTTGAAGAGTGGGGCATTGACTGCCTGCAGAAATTTCGCGGCATGTTTGCCATCGCGCTTTGGGATGCGAAGGCGCGCCGCCTTTGGCTTATTCGCGACCGCGTCGGCATCAAGCCGCTCTATTACAGCATTCATCACGGACGGATTACGTTCGCGTCGGAGATAAAAGCACTTCTTCAGGATCCGGATCAGGCGCGCGCGGTCAATGAAGAGTCTCTCTTTCACTATCTCTCGTTTATAACGACTCCGGCGCCCGACACCCTGTTTGCCGGGATTCATAAACTACCGCCTGGCTCGTTCCTGACCGTCGACGCGGAGGGGCATCGCCGCCAGGAACGCTATTGGGACGTTCTTGACCACACCACACCCTTGACCGGCGTGGCAGAGGAAGAGATTGCCCAGCGTCTGCTTGCGGAACTGCGCACCTGTGTGGCTCTGCGTACCGTGAGCGACGTTCCGGTGGGAGTTTTTCTATCCGGTGGAATCGACTCCAGCACCAACGCGGCGCTGTTTTCCGAGTGCGCCACGGAAAAGGTAAAAACATTTTCCGTGGGATACGACAAGAACTATCCCGGCTGCCAAAGTGAGTTGCCGCTAGCCAGTCAAATGGCGGCTCGCATCGGGGCGGCCCACCATGAACAGATTCTCACCCGGCAGGACTTTCTCGACTTCCTGCCGCGCATGGTTTATCTCCAGGATGAGCCTATTGGCGACCCCGTCTGCATGCCGGTTTATTTCCTTTCCAAACTGGCGCGCGAAAACGGCGTTGTAGTCGCTCAGGCAGGCGAAGGATCGGACGAGCTCTTTTGGGGCTATGAGCACTGGAAACAAATTCTGAATTTGATTCGCTGGAATGAATATCCTGTTCCCCACGCGGCCAGGAAGCTTGGCTTGCTGGCGCTGAGCATGCTGGGCAAATCCCGTGGACCGGCGTATGAGCTACTATGGCGTGCAAGCGTGGGGTTGCCGGTGTTCTGGGGCGGCGCATATGCCTTCTCGCAACTCGCCAAGCTGGATGTGCTATCACTCCGCCTGCGCCTCCGCTTCCGGAACGAGACTTGCTGGCAGGCGATTCGCCCCATTCATGAACGGTTCATGCAAAATGCCTGGGAAAAGACTCCGGTCAAGTGGATGACCTACCTCGACCTGAATCTGCGCCTCCCGGAATTGCTTCTCATGCGCCTGGACAAAATGGGGATGGGCGCAAGCCTCGAGACGCGGGTCCCCTTTCTCGACCACAAGTTCGTGCAGCTTGCCATGAGCATCCCGGAGCAGGTCATTACGCGGGGAAACGAATCCAAGCACATCCTGAAGAGGGCGGTCAGGGGACTCATCCCCGATGAAACTATCGACCGGCGGAAGCAGGGGTTTGGCGTGCCGATTCAGGAGTGGTTCCTTGGACAATCCGGCGAGTTTGCCCGGCGAGAACTGGCGGAGTTTTGCGACAAGACTGACTTTTTGGATCGTTCTGCGGTGATGAAACTGATCCCGTCAGGCCGGGGACGGGATGCGTGGGTCCTGCTGAACTTTGCCCTCTGGTGGAAGGAATTTATCGCAGGCGAGAGCCCTTTCTCAGCGAACCAAAGGGAATCGCTGATGGCCACGCGATAGGTTCATGACACGATTTAGATTAGCGTTATGAGAAGTCTCTGGCTTGACTTGGAGTAATTATGCCCGACGCTGCGCAGCTTGCCCAAGACCATTGGAACGAAACACCCTTATTTCTTAGCGAGGAAGAGCGATACTCCATTTATCCGTGGCTCTACGACGTTGCAGAGTTCCGGAAGCACGCTGGCGAAAGGGTGCTCGAAATCGGATGTGGGAGCGGGAGCGATCTGCTTCAGTTCGCAAAGCACGGAGCCGTCGCAACCGGCGTAGATCTGACAGAGAGACATGTAAATCTGGCGCGCGAGCGGGTGGGATCCCTGGCGGAGATTCATCGTGCCGACATGCGTCATCTTCCCTTCAATGAGGGAGATTTTGATTATGTATATTCTCACGGGGTTCTCATGTGCTCCGATGAGCCAGAAAAGGTGGTTCGCGAAATATACCGTGTCCTTCGCCCTGGTGGCAGATTCAACATCCATGTGTATGCCTTCTGGTCGTACTTCACGCTGTGGCGTTTTTTGAGATATGGCACGAACTTCAAACTGCATTTTGAAAACAGCACTGCGCCGGTGCACGTAGATCTCTATACGGCAAGCAAATTACGGCGATTGTTTGGTCCTGGAATTTCAATCGAAAAGCATCAGTGCAAACCGTTCGAATGGTTGGCTCCGTTGTTCGGATGGTTCCTCGTAGTTAAGGGCCAGAAGGATTAGACTTTGTTGATTCAACGCTCGGCTCCCCTCGGGGTATACATACCCTGAGATCCGCAGGTTCCAAGCGATGGTTCGGAACCATGGTGTCGTCTCCAAGCGGTACCCCGCTCGCACCATTACTCGTCATAGCCCTATGTCTGGCCACGCTCACGCTCTGGATTCCTGCTTACTTGCCGGTGGGGCTCTTCGAGATCTCCGTGTTTCTACTTGCGGGGATAGCCTTGATATTGGGGCGAGTGCCTGCGCGTGGAACGTATTTCCCCATATTCACGCTGAGCTTCATCGTCCTATGGGGATGCTTTCAACTTGTCAGTGGCTTAACAGTCAACTGTTTTGCGACTGAGCGTTCAATTCTGCAGTGGATGGCCTGGCTCGCGGTTTACTACCTCGGTGTATCTACCCTGCAGCAGGAGACTCTGGCCAAAGTCCTTCGCGCCGGTATGGTGTGGTTCGGCTTTGCATTCGCTGTCGAAGCCATTCTTCAGGCATATCTGTCTCCCGGAAAGGTGTTTGGTTTGTTCCCCACTGGCTATCACGATTTCGTCATGGGGCCAATCGTCTATCACACTCACTTTGCGGCCTTTGTGGAGTCGATTCTTCCCATCGCACTCTTTTCCGCACTCAGCGAAAAGAGGGAGTCGTACACCTTTCTTGGTGTTTCGGCCGTGCTGCTTACAGCTGTGGTAGTCAGCGCTTCACGCGGAGGGCTGATCATTGCCTTCGCCGAAGTCCTGATTGTCCTGATTCTCTTGCATTTTCAGAAACAACAAATCGGCCGGAAAACCGGGCTTATGGCACTTCTGTTAGCCGGCGCTACAGCCTTCTTGACGTTGATTGTAGGTTTTGAAACAGCGTCGGCGCGGTTTTCTTCTGAGGCATTGGCCGCAGGACGCATTCAATTCGCGATCTCCACGCTGCACATGATCGCCGCGCGTCCTTGGATAGGCTGGGGCCTGGGGTGTTGGCCTGCGGTATATCCCGCCTTCGCCACATTCGATCCCGGAGCCGTCGTCAATCAGGCGCACTGCGATTGGTTGCAGTGGACTGCGGAAGGGGGCTTGCCGGTCGGGTTCGCCATGCTTTCTCTCGCGGTTTGGAGCGTTAAGCCTGCAGTTCGAAGCATCTGGGGAATCGGCATGCTCGCCGTCCTGATTCATGCTGCATTCGACTATCCGTTTTCGCGCCCAGCAGTAGGTGCGTGGCCAATCTTGATTCTTTCTATGGCCGCAACTTACGGATACCAAAGTGAGGCGGGAGTGGAGGCTGGAGGATCAAAAAGCGCGAATACTTTATTCAGGGCTGACAGTCGATGACTTGCCGCCGCCTAGGCCCAGAGCCACACCCACGGCAGCTCCAGCCGCGATTGCCACGATGATCACGATTTTTGCCGTGTCGCTGTGCTGGGGTAACGGAGGAGGCTGGGCGACTGTAGGCTCCGGGGGGGCGGTTGCTTCGGGAGTGGCGCCGACCTCGGGCCCCGCAGTTGAGGGAACGGTGTCACCGGACGGCGTGGGAGGAGCGGCGGCTGGAGTGCTGGCTGCGGGAGGAGTTCCCGCCGGTGCTGCTCCAGGAACCTCTCCGCGAATCTCGCTCAGTGGCATCTGGTGAATGTCAGAAACAGACAATACCTTTGACGCCCCCGGAGCAGGGGTTGTTTCGAAGGTGCTCCCTGTCACCTCTACGGACGCTCCGACCAGGTCATCGAGTCCCTGTCCCTGCAACTCGTACGTAACATTGCTCGCTAAATCGGTTAGCAGAAAGTGTCCGTAGCGGCCAGGATGGTCCTTATGAAGGATGCCGTGCAGCGTCACTTGCGTCCCTGAGGGCGGTGCTGATTGCCCCGAAGCAGTGGGCGTTGGATTCTGTTGGGGTGCGGCCGTTGAAGGATTTTGCTGCTGCTGCGCGGACTGGAGGGCAAAGCTGAATGCCTTTCCGGGCTCGAGACGAGCTACGAGAGCGCCACCCGGATTTCGAACTTCGGCAGTTCCAACTTGTGCCGCTACCTTAAGATGCGACTGATCCTGCACATCGACGAGGACCGCGCCCTGTGCCGACAGCGAGGATACCTTCAACCCATCGGCAATTAAGGGATGGGTACCGTGTTGTATCGCTGTTCCGTGTTCGAGAACGCCATATTCGCGGAACACCCTGACTTCTGCCCCCGGCTGGAGGAGCAGATTGGAGCCTCCAGGAAACATGAGATCTGAGGTCGCCTCTCCGGCCCGCACAATGTTTCCCTGAAACAGTGTCGAATTGCCGCGCACCAATGCGCCGTCTATCAGGGCCTGCCCGCTCGTCACGACAAATCCGATGTTCGAGGGGGACGAGGCCACGCAGACCAGGCACCCGCAGGTGAACAACGCGATCGCAGACTGTAGCTTAGCCAGCATGTTCGCCTCTCGCGAGCGTCAGACCGGTCAATTTTATCCCTTGGGTGTGAGGACCGCAACGGGTTATCGTGAGCCCGGCCCCAGTATAGAAACGGGTCGGTCGCCAGGGACGCGCTGATATAAGAGAGGCACATCCAGGTGAGGCGCCGTTCCTGGTATTGGTGAATGGCGGCCAGGGTAGGCTGAGCCGTAGGTTCTTTATGTCAGAAATGGAAGCTCGAGCGCCATACCTTCCGGAAAATTTGTGGGGGTACGGGAAGAGGCTACGGTTCGTGGACGGCGCCATGCAGAGGATATTTCCCTCGCGGCCACGCTGCGAACTCAAAGTATTGGACGTCGGATGCGGAAATGGATCGCAACTTGCAATTCCTATGGCAGACGCCGGGTATCACGTGACGGCGATTGATCCGCACCAACCATCCATCGAACGTGGTCGAGGGTTAGCTGCTAACGTAAAGTTCTTTCATGGTTTAGTCGGTGAGCTTCCACCGAGCCAGTTTGATTGTGTCATCATCTCGGAAGTCCTTGAACATCTCGATGCGCCTGAAGAACTTCTCCGCGCGTCGCTGCCTTACCTGTCCGACTCGGGACTACTCATTGTCACCGTTCCGAATGGCTACGGAGAGTTTGAGCTGGATCAACGAATGTACGCCGCCTTGCGGCTCGAAAAGGCGGTTGGGTTGCTGCGCTCAGCTTTTGGGAAGGGTATTGCCGGCCGGTGTTTCGCAGGGTCTGACGACGGAAGTCCCCACGTACAGCGGTTCACGCTTTCACGGCTGCGCGCAATGTTCGAACGCAATGGTTTGGTATTGATGGAGTCTCGCGGGATGTCCCTGGTTTCGGGGCCTCTCATCGCCCATCTATTTGGAAAATTGCAAGTGTTCATTCAACTGAACGCGGCTGTCGCTGATTGCGTTCCTTTGGGGGTCGTGGCCGGATGGATGTTTGCCTTACGCGTCCATCGCGGACCATCTCCCACCGCCGATCGTGGCCTAATGGATACACCGCCTGAATGAGTCAAACGGTATGCTGCTGCTTCTGCTGCGCATGCTTTGTGCAGAGCTTGATGGATGTATATAGCCAAGTCAGGCAGAGAAACGTAAGTAGATAAGAAGCCCTGGGAACCGCAACGATTCCGTTCATCGCACTCACGCCGATGGTCAGAACAAACGCAGCATCAAGCCACAGAAACGACGCTTCGGCAAAAATAAGCCGGCGCGCAGGATACAACAGGATCGACGCCAGAAGGATCACAATTCCTGCTTTAGCCGCGAAGATCCCAATCACCAGCATAGGCCTGCGCTTTAATATGTTCCACAATTCATCTCTAAGAATGGCCTGATATTTCGCGGATGTATACGCCACGGTCGGGTCGATCGACCGAACTTTGTCACCCGCTACACCGTCTCTATACTCCGGAACCTCAGAGTTTGGAATAAACCCAAGACCTATGTAGAAGGTATGCCAGAAGGGATGGCTATTTACAGATGTTGCTGTTTCGCCAACTTTCGCCAAGGCGACGTCGCGGCGATTGATCAGAGAGCGCTCAAGAAGTACGGGTGGAATACATGCAAAAATAATAAGCAACAATGGTAACAGGACCTTTCTAATCCGATAATGGATAACGACCATTGTCACGAGGAACGTCAGGCCGATAATAATGCTGCCGCTCCGTACCAGGGAACACAATGAGCAACAAAACGCGAGCAGAGCCGCGCTTATTGTTAACGCGATATTTCTTCTGTTGAGCCCCAAGTGCACCAGCCAGGGAATCCCAGCTATCAGGGGAGCGACCTGGAACATATACTCATCGGCAACTCTCGCCTCTGCAATCCCCAGGCAAAGGAATACGATGGCCCCTATCCTGCGCAGTTGCCGATCGGGATACAAATGCCAAAAGCCGGCATAGCCAATCAAGATTCCCGAACAGATGACTGCAAACACGATAATGTCATAGGTATTTGCAATAGACATTCCGATGAGGCGTGAAACAGTCGGAACCAACTCCATCATTCCGGGATCATCGCTCCTTCCAGTCTGTAAGTAGTGATGTCCGTCGAAGCTGACCGTGGCCGTTCCGGTGCAATGATAACCTCGTGCGGCCTGAATCATCGAGACGTAACGGCCCGTCATCAGTCTGAAATGAGTAGGGGCTTGACGTAACCCCATAAGAGATACATCGCTGTTGTAGATCTGATCTGAATAATGGCAAGTGCCCAGGTCAGGGTCCGGAGGCTGATTCCGCGCCAGGCAAAATGCAGTTATACTACTGATAAATAAGAGGACAAGCGCCAGGTTAGATATGCGGCCTCTATACATCCATCTTCCGCATCCGGGTTTGACCATTTAAGTCTGTTCCAAGACTTGCGGCGAGGTCAGGCCAGCACGCACTTCTTCGGCAGCCATTCTCATCTGTAGCTGATAGAGTATGCCGAGGATCAGCATGTAAAGCAAATTGATATCAGAGAAGTATACGGTGGCGAAGTCAAGGCCGATCAGCATGTAAACAAGAACGCAGTAAAGAAACGCCAGCCAACCTGGTGGATAGGCCTTGCGGATTTTCCACATTGCTTGAATCAGAAAAGCCTGCGCCGAAGCATAAAAGAACAGGCCGACAATGCCCTCATCCGAAAGCACCGTCATCAGCACGTTGTGTTGAACGTTCATCGACTCTATGCCGTTCCATCTCGCCATATATAGCGGATTGCGAGAGGCAACCTCCTGATATAAACCCAATCCTACTCCGAAGAATGGGTAGTCTCGAACCACGCGCAGGGTTTCCTGATGCTGTGCAAAGCGTTGATAGATGTTGTCCGTGCTGGAAACGCGATCCTCATAGAGCCGGGGATCGAGCAACTTTGTGACAACCATGGTGAACAGGATCATGGCGAAAAACGCTGCCCATATTCGGCGCGAGATCAGGCGGTGCCTTGAATAGGAGTCGATTATAGCAATCGGAACCAATGCAAATACCAGACCGCGATTCAGCGGGAGCAGCGCCGCCCCCAGTGAAGCCAGGCTCCCCGCCCTGTGAAGCAGCGTCCTCCAGGCAGAAATATCGTGGCCCATGAGACGCCGAAGGTAGATGATAAAGAAGAAGGCAAGGATCGCGACCATGGATAAAACGACTTGTTGCTCAAATGGCCCATCGGCTCGCCGGAGCTGAGTACTGGTGAACATCGGTTCTGATCCGCTCCAGGGGAGCAGGTCGACACCGGTAATCATTTCAAAGAGCCCAACGATAAAGAGCCCCAGACCCAGGACGCATGAACAGAAGTGCAGCTTCTTAAGATCCTCGATCAAAGGGAAGTAACGCATCGCGTAGAGACCAAGCAACGCGGGCATCAACATTCCGTCCACCAGGAAACGATATGACGGAAGTACGTCGGATAGCGGGTGACTAGCAAGAGAGAGAAGGCAGACCAACAGATAGAGCCCCCAAAGATAGGCGCTGATGCGCACGTCGCGGGTGAGGGGAGCCCCCGCGCGGGCCTGCCGCGACTCGACGAGCATATCGATTACGAGCAGTATTACGAATGCCCGATCGACGGTGAAGATCGATCGCTCTACCGGGAACGACAAGAAATGGTAGCAGTATGGGTATACGGCCACCCACAGAGGAATGATGTAATGAAAATAGCCGCGTGCGATGCTGATCGCCACCCAGAGCAGTGCGGTCCAACCTATGAGGATGGCAATCCCTACCTTTACCGGCGCCATCGGGAGCACAATGCAAAGCGGCACGAGAGAAAGCGCCATGAGCATCCAATAGAGTGGACGCATCGTGCCAGGCGTTGCTCTTATCAATTCCATAGATCCCAAAATCCGTCGTTACAGCGTCCCAGAGGGATTAGTTTGCGCCACCGAACCGGCGCTATCGAGCGACTCTCCTGTTCCATCCAAACTCACTGTCTTTTGCGTTCGGATCGCTTCCTCAAGAGCAAAACTAGCCTTTGTCACTTCTAGCAGCTCTTCGAAAGGAATAGGAGCCTCTTTGCCCTGCCTCATCGCTTCGATCGTCAACTCCAACTCCCGGCGATGCCCCTTGTCTCGTGCTCTCTTCGAACTTTTGGTCTTGCCGTTGCGGGAAAGATAGAGAGTCTTGAAGTCGTCTATGCGAGCAATACTGTTTCCGCAGAAGACCTCGAAATATTCCTTGGCAACGGCTCGGTCACCATTGGCCAGGTAGACCAGGTTCGCCAAAGAGCCGTCCACAAAGCTTATGGTAGCGGCGACGTTGTCGCGGCTGTATCGTCCCGCATCCGGCAACGCCGCCGCAGTCACCGCAGCGATAGGGCAACTCACAACAGCCCTTGCCCAATCGACAAAATGACATAGCTCCCCTACAATTCTGCCGCCATTCTCCGGGTCCTGAACCCAACTGCTTCGCGGGATGAACCCGGCGTTGCAGCGGATAAGCACGAGCATGGGTTCGGTGCGGCGAGCGAAAAATTGCTTCAGCTTTTCCGTAAGGGGCGAAAAGCGGCGATTGAAGCCCACCATGAGAAACGGCAATCGGTTTTCCGCCAAGCCTTTTGCGTACGCCGTTCGCACCATCTCCAGCTGATCGCGATTCACCGCCAACGGCTTTTCGACGAAGACGTACTTGCCCTCCTCCAAGGCGCCCTTCACATATGCGGCATGGCTGTTGTGCCGGGTAAGGATGAAGACTGCGTCCAAGTTGGGGTTGGCGAGCAGTTCGGAAGGGGATTCAGCGGCCGAGAAACCAAAGCCCGTGCGAGCCGAAGCGGCAGCAGCGCCCGTGCTGGTGGCAACGGATTCCAGGATCAGCCCGGCCGAGGAGCGGAGATGAGGAAAGATGACCCCGCGCGCAAAAGCTCCCGCGCCAATGCATCCCACCCGCAGCTTGTCTTTCGCCCGCGGCTGCACCGCACGCGCCGGCAAAAACGGCTTAGCAGCCCGCACATCTCCAGGTCCAGGCGCATGGTAATCGATGATACCGGTATAAGCCCCGGTCTCCACGGCGGCGTACGCCTTTGCGCCTTCTTCGACCGAAAAATGATGTGCAAGCAGCGGCTCTACCTGAAGCGCTCCGGAGGACAAGAGATCCAGGAAAGCCTCCATATTCCGCCTCTCCGTCCAGCGTACATAGCCGATCGGATAGTCGTGCCCAGCCTCTTCATATCGGGGGTCGTAACGGCCCGGACCGTAGGAGCGAGACATCGCGAGGGAGATCTCTTTGTTGTACATGTTCGCTCGAGATACTCCCATGCCGACATCTCCAATAACGGAAATGCGGCCGCGGTCCCGTAACAGCTTCGCCGCCAGTTCCAGCGGGTCCGCGGATCGGGTGGCTGCCGTGATCAGCGCCGCATCCACTCCGTAGCGCGAAAACGAAGCGACGGCGCCCTCGAGGCCCGGATCGCTGGTGCTTAGCCCGAGGTGGGCACCAAAAGACGTGGCCTGGGCGGCTCGTTCATGGGAAATATCGATGGCGATCACCCGGCAGCCGGTGGCACGCAAGACCTGAATCGCCAGGACGCCCACCAGACCCACACCAATGACCGCCACCGTTTCAGCGAAGGTGACATTCGCCTGGCGTACCCCTTGCACAGCAATGGCGCCAATGGTCGTTAACGACGCAGCCTCCAGGCCTACATTGTCTGGAACGCGAACGGCGAGATTTGCGGGCACAAAGTTGATTTCGCAGTGAGTGGCATAGCCGGTGCCCGCGCAGGCCACCCGATCGCCCGGTTGAAATCCGGTCACGCCGGCACCCACTTCCAGCACAAACCCGGAGCAGGAGTAGCCCAGCGCAGAGAGCGCCTCCAACCGCGCCTGAACTTTCTGACGGGCGGCCGCAACGCCATTCGATCGCGCGTACTCCAGTACCTGCTTCACGAGATCAGGTCGAGCCATTGCCTTCCCAAAGAGAGACTTCCGGCCAGCCTCCACCGCCGCCTTCTCCGTGCCCGAGCTGATCGCGGAAAAAGCCGTGCGTACGAGAATGCCTTCCTCCCGAATCTCAGGAGCGGGCACATCGTACGCAGCAATTTGCCCGGATTTCATGTCTTCCAGCAAAGCGCGCATTCAACGGCCCTCCAGCAGGGGATGAAATTCGGTGGAAGGATGCGTGTACCGCTGGCCGCGCAGGAGGGAGTTAATGAGCGCCGCCAACTGCCTCGCTCTTTCATCCCAGGTGCCATCTTTCACCACCCCCTGGCGATGCTTTGCAAGCGTAGGCGTGTCCTCCGCCAGCGCGGCTTCGATCTGCCCGATGAACTCCTGCGTGCCGCGGTAGAAACGAAGGCCCGGCGTCTGCAGATATTCGTAAAGCGGTGCCATCACCACCGGCTTTCCCGTGGCCAGATATTCGCGGACCTTGATTGCGCTCCCGTAGCCGGTGAATGTGTTGCTCTCCCGCCAGGGCAGAACGCACACATCGAACAACCTGATGAAGCGCGGCAGTTCCCCGTATTGTTTAGACCCCAGGAAATGGATGTTAGGAGCTGCGATCTTCACCAGGTTAGACTTGAGGCCGAGCAGTACCCAGTGCCAGCCGGGGCGCAGCCGGGCGACCTCGGCCATCAGCTCGGTGTCCATCACATAATCCATGGTGCCGAAGTAGCCCAGGATCGGATGTGGGATGCCGTCGAGCTCCGGAGCGGGCTCCCCCTTCAGATCAGAGAAATGTTCAAAATCGACCGCCTGCTCCAGGAAAAACCGATGGGGCTCCGTTGCTTCGCTAAATAGTTTGCGGCCGGAGTACAACACGACATTAGCCGCATCTTTCAGTTGACGGTCGTATCTGCGAATAACCTGTGCCGACAATGCGCTGTCTTCGTTGGCGTCGTACTTGTCCGATACCTGGTAAAGAAGCAGCTTCTCGCCCATGCGACCTGCCATCTCAGCTGCGGTAGGGATGGCCACCCAGAGAATCGGGCGCGAGATACCGAGCAGCAGCATGGCCAGGCGCAGTTGCACGACCAGCAGGACGCGGTTGAGCCAGCGGCCAATCCTCGATCCGTACAGCGGCAGGTTGACCGGAGTCATTACCCACAGGCCCTCAGGAACCTTGCGCAACCAGCGGGCGTAGCTCTTGAGCTTGCGCCTGATCTTGAGGAAAAAATCCGGGTTTGCCATCGAAGGCAGCCCCATGCTGATGGAATTGACAAAGAGGACCTTGTTCCGCAGCGCATAGCGCTTGAGCAGATGATTCTTGGAGTGAGGATGGTGGTACCACCAGTCCTCGCCCGCGAAGCAGACGATGCTCTGACCCTCCAGCGTGCTCTCCCGGTTGGCTTCCATTGTCAGTCCCATTGCACCCTGGTCAGCACTTTAGCAGGCGGGCACGCGGTGGTTTGGATCCGGATACAACTCACAGGCAAAGACGAGCCATATTCCCGCGAGACCTCCGCGGCTAGAACGCTCAGTGCCAGAGGGCTGGCCGCCTCGCACTGGAGGGTAAGCCGGCGCGGTCCCACGATGGCGCAGCTGACCGTCTCTCCACTCATCATCTCAGAAGAGACACTCCATTCGGGGCCCAGGACATATCGCAGATCCAGCAAATGTTCCCCCGCCCCGCTTACCTCATCGAGGACGTGCAACGAGCGCTGGCTCAGTTCAACCGTCCTGTGGTGTTCGATGCCAATCCTGGAATAACCCTGATGCGACGCTCGCACGCTGCCTTCCAATACCGTGATAGGCGAAACAACCGCCTGGTTGCCGCATTGAAAAAGCAACCGCGGATCGACGCTCAGAATGTTCTGGTCCGCTCCATCAACCATCAGGGTATTGTGCGCCCTGGTGGAACGATCAAGGTTTCGCAGCTCTGCTGAACGCGTGTAGCAGCGGCTGCCGCTATCGCAAAAAACCTCGTCCGGGCCAAGACGAAAAACAACCGATAACTTATCGCAATGGGTATGACTCCCTTTCCCACGAAGTCCATTGGGCATCGCGCAAAACACGACGGACGCTTTGCCCGAGTGGAGTATCGCGATTCCGGAGTCTGGCATGAGTGCGGCTGGCTTCTTACTTCCCAAAGGGATCTGGAGCAAATCAGATGCCAGCCCGCAGAGCGACCCGACACGCAGGGAGTTCCTTTCGCCGGCCGGCAGCGCTGCTTGCGCAATATCGTCACACAGCAGCTCAACCCTGCCATTATCGCAGTCTCCGAGGTGCGGTAGCTTCCAGTTGTCATCTGCCAGAAGAGCAATCCACTCGAACATCAGCCGCAAGCGAGCCTCAAACTCCGGTGCGATCACGCCCTGGCGTCGTTGCTGCACAAGCAACGAATGCAGAAACATCTGTGCCACAAGAACGTGATAACCGGTGGAGGCCTCGCAATCGCCCCCATCCGGATAGGTTTGAAGCAAAATCTCCCGTTGCACCGCTCGCGCATATTTTCTAAACCGCCGCTGCATCCCAGGGCCCGGGAGAAATGCGGACAACGTGGTTAGCCCGACGATGTTGCTTAGGTAATGATTGCTGCGCAGCATGAAAGAGAACTCGTTGTGAGCCTCGATAAAACGAAGATGCTGCCAGAGCGAAGCCGTCATCTGATCGAGCCAGGGCCTCTCTTCGTCTGCAAAGGGCCATAGCAGGTCCATAGTCAGGCAGAGGCTGATCGCCCGCAGCGCCGCCTCCATCGCGACCGTCCAATTCACTCCTTTTCCTACTGGATTACGCACGATCCAGTCTGTCAGCGAAGATCGGAGGGCATCCCGGTATCTTCTCTTGCCGGTCAGCACATAGGCCTTAGCCACTACCGGACTCCACTGCAAACGTGAGAGCTCCCACGGTGCCTTCACGTCCGATCCGTCGTGGCGAACCACGCGTATCTTTCTCGCGTCTTCGAGCGGCCAGGTTCTTCCGGAAACCCAATCGCACTGCCAGTCGGGGTTTGTCCCGAGGTGGGGGCTCCCGTATCCCAGCAGTGGATACTCTCCGCGCAGGATCATGTCAGCGTAAGCCAGAATAGTTTCGCAGGCGTCATCTTTCTCCGGGGCGTAATAGCCGATGGGATGGAACCGGACCGGACAAGCGCCGCCCTGGCCTGCAAGCTGGAAATTCGACCTGCGTATGGACCGGATGCCGCGCCAAACGGCTTCCCCTATCAGTGCCGGCACTGAATTGTTGCGTAAGGCGCTGGCAATCCCAAGCACCCTCATCGCAGCAGGGTTGAGCCGTCCGCGGTGCTCATGACAGCCAGGCTAGCGCCGGTTTGCGTGGGCATGTCGCTCAAGGCCCAGGAGACATTCCGCGCCCAACTGTGACACTGCACAGCCGCCTGCCGTGCGGCAATACCAAGCTGCTCGCGCTTGGCCGGATCCAGCGCAAGCCGTAGGGTCGCCTCCGCCAGCTCATTGGCGTCGCCTGGGGTTACCAGCCACGCGGTCCTGTCATGCTCAAGAACTTCGGCCAGCTGCTCCAGGCGGCTGGCGACAATTGCCTTGCCCATCGCCATGTATTCAAAAAGCTTGGTAGGCGACCCAAAGAACCGGCTGCCGTCGGGCATAGGAATATGCGGTGAAACCAGAATGTCGGAGGCGTCAAGATATTCGGCGACCTTATCACTTGGGAGCGATCCAGTGAATATCACCTCTCCTGTCTTCTCGTACACTGCCAGGGCGGAACGCATTTCCCCATGCAGCAAACCATTGCCCATCAGAACAAAGCGCAAGCGGCATGGCCGCGGACTGCTCAACAGTCTGATGATTGCCTGCTCGAGGATCTCGATTCCATGCCACAGGCTGAATGATCCGGCAAAGCCGACCAGCACGTCGTCCGGTCCTGCACTAAGCTCCCTGCGTCCTGGTTCTCTTCCTCGTCCGGGGAAAAAGTAGTTCGGATCTACGGCATTAGGGTTCACCCGAATGCGATCTGCCGGAATACCTCTCTCTGAGAGTTCTACCCTGAGGGCTTCGGAAACCACAATGATCCTGGCCGCAGATCGCAGGGTCACTTCCTCACACAATGTGATCCAGTTCCGGAAAGGGGTAGGATCCCAGTGATCCGCGATCCAGCCTTGCGGACCGTTGTATTCAAGGATCAATGGGACTTTCAAGCGTGCTGACAGAAGAGCTCCGGCGATGGCGAAAGCGCAATGCCGTTGATAGAAAGCCCTTGGAGTAGCGGATGCGAGATACCTTTGCACTCCCCGGGCAAATACCAGGTTGTAAGCCAGCATGGCGGCTTCCCAGAAGAAGTAAGGGCGGCCTCGCGGGTCTATGATCTCGTTCTCGAAAGCATCCTGCGCCAACGAAGTCCCGCTGAAGACGCGGCAGGTTCTCCCGGCGCCCTTAAGGCCGTAAAGGAAACCGCGAATGTGACTTATTGCCCCACCGCTCGATCCCATGCTCGCCACACTGGGAATCAGATATGCGATGTCAGGGTCGCCGGCGCCCATATTGGCGGCGGCAGGCGAGGCTCGCACCAGCCGAAGGTGAAGATAACACCACCAAAAGATGAACGCCTTCACGTCCAGCAGGATGCTGAAAAAAACTCCCGGAATTGACCGAAGGATATCGATGGTTCGCATCGTTTCCCACCGGCCGCCGCCATCACACAGCACCGTCTTCTGGCATCGGTGCAGGAGATGAATACACTCGATAATTTTCCTGTATTTGAGGTTGTCGAGTGATTCAAAGAAAAAGATGATGGCCCGGCCGTGAAAGCCGCGAAGCAAGCGAATTCGCTCCATGAACCTGCTCTCCCGCAGTCTGCGATGCGGGAATTCCCTGATCTCGATCCCGGGATATCGGCTGCCCACGAGATCGCGCGCACGTTTCGCGTCGCCCGACCAAACGTACAGATAAATGAGATTTCCCTTTGCCGTCGGTATCACTTTGTATCCTGCGGCGTGGACTAGCGATCGTGAGTCGTGTAGTGACTGTAATAACGAGGGCTGTAGTAGTAATATTGCGAACTCATGTCAGCCCGGACCCCGTTGAGCACGATGCCGATGATATTGGCGCGTACTCGCTTCAGTTGTTCCACCACACTGGCCACGGCACTCCGGTTGGTGCGCCCGGCGCGGGCAACGATAATTACGCTGTCCGCCAGTGCAGCAATTTCCAGGGGTTCCGCAAAGCCCAGCAGCGGAGGTGAATCAATAACCACCAGGTCGTACTCACGCTCAGCCTCATCCAGAATCGACCGCAGCACATTGCCGATCCGGTCTGCCACCCGCCGCGACGATGGTCCAGCCGACAGAACATCCAGATCCGGATAGGCGTACGGCGTCTGAACAGCTTCGCGCCAATGCATAGTGCCGTTGACCACATCGGAAAGGCCGCGGTCGTTAGAAACTCCCAGCTTGATGACTGGCCGGCGCATGTCGCCGTCAATCAGCAACGTCCTCCGCTGCTGCTGGCTGTGAGCTGCCGCCAGGTACAGCGCGATCGTCGATTTCCCTTCAGCAGGTGACGCGGAGGTGACGAGGATGCTTTTCGGATGATGCTCCAGACCGGCGGAGAGCAAAATAGAGCTTCTCAACGTACGAATGGCTTCATCGAAGGCGGCGTTCGGTGCCGCCAGTGTCTCCTTGGCAGAGATGCCGTTGAACCTGGCGTCCATGTCCACAGGCAACTCCTGCAAGGGCAGGGTTGCCAGGGTGAATTTACCTACCGGGAGCGAAGGGAGCAGAGGAACGCGCAATTCACGCTGCAGATGCTCACTGTCGATCACGGTAGTATCCAGGGCGTCCATGAGGAAGATGATACTCAGGCCGATGATGGTGGATCCCAGTAGAGCCAGTAAAGCGTTCAGTGTCGTCTTGGGGAAGGATGGGTAGAGCGCGGGACGAGCGACATCCGCCAGACGAATGGAACTGCTTTCGAAGCTGGCGTTAATGCCGGCTTCTCGAATCTTGCGGATGAGCTCCTCGTAAAGCGCTTTGTCGGTATCTGCTTCCTGCTTGAGCGCCCTGTATTCGAAGGACCGCGCATTCATCTGGTCGAACTCAGCCTTGGCCTGCGTCATGTCCTGGCGCAGCAGAGCTTCCCGATTCACCGCCTGCTGATAATCGATGCCCACCCTTTGCACGATCCGCCGCCGCAGAACGTCGATCTCCCACTGCAATTCGCTTACCTGGCTGGCTGCCTTCTTGTAGATGGGGTGGGACGAGCCGAACTGTGTCTGAATCTCCGCGAACTTCTCTGTCGACTCATTCAGCTTAGCTTCCAGGGCCCGCAGTTGCTCCCCCTGGTCGGAAGCTTCCGCGGCCGGCAGCGAGCCGCTCTTCACCGCATTAAAGGCAGCTTCCTTACCCGCCCGATCCACTTCGGCTGCGGTGAGATCGTTGTCCAGGTGCAGCAGCCGGGCAGAAAATACGTTGGTCTTTTCCTCCGGATTGATCACATCGAGATCCTTTTCGAGGTTAGCCAATGCACCCGCGGACCGCTCCATCTTGGCCTTCAGCTCTTCCAGCTGCTTCTCCATGTAGCCAGTCATCTGCGAAGCTGCCTGAAAGCGAATGTCATACGTATGACGGATATAGCTTCTGGCAATCTCATTGACGATGTCGGCAGAGAGCTGCGGATCCGGAGAGCGGTAACTGATCAGCAGCAGAAAGGTATGCAGAGGACGGGTGACTTTCAGGCCCTTCAGTTCAATGGGCGCGTCCTTAAGCCGGGAGGAGAGGAGCGGATCATTCGCCAGCTTGCGAAGGGCGGGCGTCATCAGATGATACTTCTCGACCACCGGGCGCAGAACGGCGTCCGATTTGACGATTTGCTCCTGCGTGGTGAGATAGTTCTCGACATCCGCCGAATTAACGGCGGCGGTGCTCTCATTGCCGAGAACCGCGGCCGGAGTCTGGCGATCGATATCAATGACCGCCGTAGACTCATAGAGCGGAGTCAATCGCTTGGAAACAATGACTGTGGCTATGACGGAAAAAACCACGAACCCGACCAGCTTCCAGCGGTGCCGCTTGACGACCCAAAGATATTGGGAAAGCGAAGGCCCGTTGAGTGCGGCTTCCTTCTCAAGCGCGGGCGGAACAACCCGAGGCGAGATCGGCCTGCGCTCCAAACCGTTTGCGCTTTCCCCCGGGATTGCGATCTCTTCTTTGCGCATGGCCAGTCTTAGTGCCAGATAATGTAGTTGGTAGCGGTTGCGCCGCCAATCCCCGCGAGTCGGTCCAGGGTTTCCGCGGTGAGGCGCTTGCCATTGTTGTCAGGAATATAGAGGATGTCGTTGGCCTGCAGAAGCACGTCAGGCGATTTGCGCTTCATGATCTTCGCCAACTCGATGGGTACCTCTGTTTTGGTGCCGCCGGGTGCCCTGCGATACAGATAGGCTATTTTGGCGGAGTAGGGAGCCAGGCCTTCGGAGAGAGCCAGCAGCTGCAGGACGGTGGTCTCTTCGTCATTTCGTACCGGGTACGCTCCCGGCTTCTTGACGTTCCCCACTACGTAAATCTTGAGCGCCTCGGGAACCAGAACTTCCTCGCCGCCATGCAGCATCACGTTAAGGCTGGGATCTGCATTGTCGATCAGTTTCCGAACGGGTATCGTTTGTGTGACCCGGGTGGGCTTTCCGTCCCGCATGACTTGCTGGCTGACGATTATGTCGGAGCCTGCGTCTTCTCTGATCCCTCCCGCTCGCGCAATCGCATCCAGCAGCGGAATGGGCCGCGTCGCCTGAAAAACCAATGGATTCTTGACCGCCCCAACCACGTTCACCGGCCGGCTCTGATATTCGACGATGGTTACTGTCACGATGGGATCGACCAGCACCTTTCCCTTGGTCAGGGCTTTGCCTATCGCGGCTTCCAATTGCGATGGAACCATGCCCCGCACCTGGATCGGATCTTTGAGCATAGGCAGGCGGATATTGCCGTCGGCATCCACACGCACCGTACGGGTCAGTTCTGGCGAATCGTAGACGGATAGCGCCAGCAGATCGTCGGGTCCCACCGGCTGGGTGGGCAAATTGGAGTACGCGTAATCGAGATTCGAGACCGTAGAGACGGCCCGTTCCGGTTGCTGGGCATAAATATGTCCAGCAACTACCAGCCAGCACAAACCGATGATTGCCTTGATATGCGTCATGACGGATGCGCGAGGAAATCTAGTCCGGTCGTTGGCGGGCCGCTGATATGTTGCCGATACCGGTTGGCGCCTTTATACGCCTGATGGTGCGGCATGTCATCTCTGGGTCCGTCTGCCAGGTAGACGATCGGTTACCTCCATTCGCTGTTTCTTGAGTTTAGTCTCAGAAAGCCGGAGAAGCAGTCCCGGAGGGGGAGATTTTCTTCTCCGGGCAATTGTCCGCGGAGAGCCTCACGCCTTTCAGGGCAAGCTTTCCCTCAACCCGCACCGTCCCCGGCTGCCGCTGGTAAAGCAGCGACAGATCGACGAATGCGGCTCCATCCGGGGCGGTGAAGCAGGCGTAAGCTGTCCCTCCTTGCTCTGCCGAGAGGCTCGCCGTCCGCGCCAGCACGGTGCCTGTTCGCTCCTCGGTCACCAACCATGCAATCCCGCTGCCCGGAGCAATCCCGGAAGTCCCGTAATCGACGGCCAAGACGTAGTCTTTCTGCGCCTGGACGGGAGCGGCCTGGTTCATGAGGGTAAAACTATCCGGCTCGTCCCCTGAAAATTCGAAGCCTAACGCATTCGGATTAAGGTTCAGAAAGGAGCTCACCCCCTCTACCGTCATGAGGTGCCAGTCGAAGCCGTGGGAGGTGGGCGATTTGCCAAAGCTGCCGTTAGTGACGGGGGAGTCCACCCCAAGCCGAGGGTAGGAAATCCGTTCCGCGAGGCCATTCCAGAGCGGTAAGGCCAGGTCAGGACGCTTGTGTTCGAGGAGCCAGTCGCAGGCACGGAGCAGGGTCTCGGTGCTGCCGCTACTGCCTGCCGCCAGCAGATGCGCCGCCGCCTCGGTCACCGCCTCCGGGTCTCCTTGACCGACCAGAAAATTTAAAAATTGGCCTTCGATGGCCGGCGTTTTCAATTGCAGCCGGTTCTCTATCTCTCGAGCGCTTGGACTGACGTACCAGGCCAGCCGAAAGAGGGCGGTTGCGTCGTCGGGAGCCATCTGGGCGGCTCTTTGTGCCCAGTACCAGAAGCGGGCAGCATTTTCGTGTCGAAAATAAAAGTTTTCGAGCGACCAGCTCGGGAGAAAGGTCGAATCCACCTTCGCTGCCTGCGACAGCGCCGCTTCGGCCTGGGGTAGATCGTTCCCCGCCTCGTATAGGAGCCCCAGCTGGATCCAGCTCGACGCGTCATAGCGGTTCAGGGTCACCGCCCGCTGGAGCAGCGATTTGGCCTCCGCCGGATCGCTGGCATAGACCTGATCTGCAAGTTGCGCGGGATAGGCTCCGTTCATGGGCATCAGACGCATAGCCAACCGAGTGGCTTCGGGCTGATTCCGGCGCGCCGAAAGGTCAGCGATGGTGAAAAGCAGGTTCCAGGCGATACCGGCTGCGAGCGCCGCCAGGCAACCGGCCCTGATCGCCGCCCTTTTCATTTGCTTAGCTTATCGATCTGCCGATCGAGTTCCGAGATCGCGTCGAAGGCTTTCGAAAATAGGCTTTCCCACACGATATGTTGCGCGCCGCCCGAATTATCCAGATTAATAACGCTGGCCGCGATGAGATCCTTGTTGATGGGAAGGTAGACTGCTGCCAGGCATTTTGGATACTTGGGTGAATAGAAAACAGAGTACACCCGGGTTTCTTTGACCACGGCGGTGAACGTCCTGGCAACTCTTGCGGTCTGTGCATCGCAATCGGCCTGCGCCTTGCGCGCCAGCGTCTTCTCAGCCGCCCTCTGCTGCACACTCTGCCCGTTTCCGCAGACACTGAGGAGAAGGAATGCCGCCATGATTAAGGGTGTGCGCATCGAGTGCAGCCTTTCCTGAGGAGCATCCCAATATCATACTGATCCGTCTCCCTGCCGGAACCGCCGGGGAGTGAAGCGGTGGGAGCCCCCGCATTTATGCGGGGGAAGGAGCGCTTCAGCGCTCCGATGAAAGACTTTGACCCTGATCATGCGCTTGAGCGCCGGAAATCCCCGGGGCTCACAGAAGCCCCTGGGAGATCAGCATCCGACAGGATAGAAAACAATTAGGGAAGCGAACAGACATAGCTTGTCTGACCCGGCTACACCGCGGCCACTTGATGCTCAAGGCGAGGATTGTTCTCCCGGCGAATCAGAAACCCGAGAATGATCCAGTTGCCGGCGGCAAGACTACCATCGGTGACCAAGCTCGCCCAGGCCGCTCCATGCCACGAATAGGCTGGGATCAACCACAGATTGAGGCCGAAGTTTAGCCCGGCCGCGCAGAGCTGCGCGGCGGTGCGGTAACGCTGGTAGCCGGCTCCCGTAAGCGTGTCCCCGGCGCCGAGGTGAAGGCTGCGAAATACTGGCAACAGGCACAGCCATTGCAGCGCGGAGACGCTGTTGGCGAAGCTCCTGCCTACAACGTGCGGAATGATAGGCGCAGCGAGAAACATGGCTGCAGCAGCTAACAATCCGAAGGGCAATGTCTTGCCCAGGAGTTTGCGCGTGAACGCGATGGAGCCTCGCGCGCCGTCCCGGCCGGTTTGACAAAACCTCGGGAACGCGGCTGCCTGGAGCGCGCGGATGGGCGTGCAGCTCATGTCGATCACCCGATAAGCCATGCTGTAAATTCCATTTGCGGCCAGCATGCCGTAGCGGCTTAGCATCGCCTTATCGATGTCGTTGTATACGGAGGTAGTGCTGGCTGCGATGGAGAAGCCGACCCCCTCCAGGGCTCGTTCCCGAAGTAGGCGAAGGTTGACCTTTGGCCACCCAAGACGGATGGTAACCAGGACCAGCGCCATAGCGGCGGATAGGCAAGAGACACAGAGTGAAGCGATGACCCACTGACGCACGGTTGCATGGTGCAGAACGAGCACCATGCCGGCAGCGGCCATCAGGCGCGCGATACTGGTGAGCGAGGTGAGTGCGGCGGTGAGCTTGAGCTGTTCAAAGGCCTGGAATGCCTGGCCGCCGAGCCTCGGCAATGCGGGCGCAGGTGCACTCGCCCACGGCAACCAGCACGATGACCGATGCGCTCGCCGGGCCTACCATCCAATTACCCAAGCCGGCGAGGGCCAAAATTACCAACGAACCAACGCCCAGAGTAGTGACCAGCGCATTGCCCCAATACTGCGGGAATTCGTTGTTGATCGCGGCTCACCTGGCGCACCAGAACCAAACCCGAGCCGAGCGTGCTGTACTGGCTGAGCAAGCGAGACGGCAGCAGCGGCGCCCACAAAAATGCCATATTGGTCGGCACCAAGCAAGCGAGCAAGCAGAACGAAGTAGCACGCCTGCACCGCGAAGCTGACTCCCTGGCCGAGGAACATCCAGCCTGGCATTCTTGGCCAGCCGGCCTCGCAGCTGATCGCGCATCAACCTCTTCTCAAGATCTGGATGTTAATTCCATCGGCCGGAATCTCTTAGTGCGTCAATTCGTTGTTTCCGCCAAGGAACGCGACCATCTGTCCACCAGCTGTTAATCAGGCCGGCTCACCAGTGTCACTGACTTCAATTGACCACAGTAGACTGCGTTCAGTAATCAGGATGCTCGATAATAGGACAACCGCCGCGCTCCAAATCGGCGCACTGCGCGATGGCAACTTCTAACTTCCATCAAACTAAAGTTGATTTCCACCGGTCATTCTGTCACCTTTTGGCTTTAGCTCATTGCGACGCCATTTACCGGTCTCGCCGGTGCAGTATCGTCGACCCAGGCTACTTAATAATAACTTCTATTTACCGGACTGAATCCCAGCCTAAAGGTAAGTGTGCTGGATAAGTTCTCCGCTTTGGCTTTTTATTCTGACCTGGTGGTACGAGTAGAAGATAGCAAACTCGCGAGCAGGCATCATTTGATCGAAATCTAATGCCACCAAAGGCGGTAGTGCATGGCGACCGATTTTCCTTTACCGGCTTCGGAGCAGATCGGGCTTCGTTCTCCCTCGGTCCTAACTCAGCCCTTCATGATTCTAAGAAGCGCAATGGGAGCTGGCCATTCCCGCGTTGTTCGATTTCGGTTGCATCGGGGTTGCGTGCCTTGCCGGCATCCTGCTCTATGAGCTGCATCGGCCACTGGATGGCCGTGTCGCCTGGCTGCTGTGGGCAGAAATTTCTCTCAAGTATGGGGCTGCTTTCGTTATTCTCGCCCAGGCCCATCACCTCTACACGCAACGCGCTACCTTGCTCCAGGTGGCCGACACGGCGCGGATTCTAAGGGTGTCAACCTACAGCCTGACTCTTCTCTCGGTCGGCAATTACTTCACCAAGGCGCAGATGCCGCGCTTGCTGCTCACCTATTTCTGGGTGTTGGTCACCCTCCTGTTGGTCATACAGAAGTACTCGACCAGCAGACTCATTCGGGATTGGAAGCCGCTTCGCGCCGGCCAGCGCAGGGTGCTCATCTGCGGCACGACTCGCGAAACCCGGCGCCTGTTCTCCTATCTGCTGCACTCTCCTCACCTGGGCCAGATTCCAGTCGGATTTCTCGATGAAAGCGGCTTTGATAATCGGCGAGTCATCTACAGCCACGATTACAATCTCAAACACCACGTGCCGGTCATTTCCGAACCGCTCTCGGAAGCTCTTCTGCGTTCTCTCGATGTACAAGAGATTTTTGTCCCTCCCACGATTTCACAGCCACGCATGAATGAGCTCCTTGCTCTGGCCGCCGCAGCAGGGGTCAGGGTCTCTCTGGTGGGTGCGGGCCACCCTTACTTTGCGGAGCACTGCACCTCGGTGCAGATGATTGACGGCCTCATGGTCACAAGCTTCGATGCCGATGGCGACCACCCGCTGCCTTACATCGCCCTCAAGCGCTGCACTGACGCGCTCTTGTCTTCTCTGCTCATGCTGCTGACGCTTCCCATGTGGCTGGTTGCCGCCGTCATGGTGAAAGCAACTTCCAGAGGACCGGTTTTCTTTCGTCAGCAGCGGACAGGCCAATCGGGCAAGCCATTCCTCATGCTCAAATTCCGCAGCATGTATGTCGACACTCCAAAGTATGGGCGCTCTCCCGAAAGTGCCAACGACAAGCGCATTACGCTGGCCGGAAGGTTTCTCAGAAAAACAAGTCTGGATGAGCTTCCTCAGCTGCTCAATGTTATGACTGGAGACATGTCTCTGGTCGGGCCCCGTCCGGAGATGCCCTATATAACCGACACCTACACCGCGCTCGAACGCCGCCGTCTCTCCGTTCCCCAGGGGTTGACTGGCCTGTGGCAACTCAGCGGCGACCGCAGGTTCAGCATCCATGAAGCCATTGAGTATGACTTTTATTACATCGAGAACCGTGGCATCTTTCTCGATTTCGCCATTCTTCTCCACACCTTGTTTTTTGCCATGAACGGCCTTTAGTGGGCTGTAACAGCTGATTCAGTAGAGCGCAGATCTCTGTACTCCGTAGCATTCAAAGGGCGGATAGATCCAAGTTTGCGGAATGGCGTGTTTTCAGGTAGCCGCCGATTTGAAGCTTTGTATCAGGGCCCGACTTTAATCGGGCCGTTGAGGCAAAAAGAAATCTGGGCTTAGAGTATGCGTGAGAACTGCAAACTTCAGGATTCGTGGTGGGAGCCCCCCGCATTTATGCGGGGGAAGGAGCGCTTCAGCGCTCCGGGAAACAGTCTCGACTCGATCATGCGCTTTAGCGCTGGCTAAACAACTTGCGGAAAACTCGCTTTGTATCAGGGCACGACTTTAATCGGGCCGTAAATCGTGAAAACATTGAGGGCTTTAGCCCCTGAGGGATGCTTTGCAGCGCCTTTCGGCGGAAACGCTGCCCTCAAGCGCTGAAGAGCGTCGTTCCGCAGCCCAGTGGGGCCCGGAAGAGAATGTTTTTCGACCCAGCGTAGCGTGGCAATCTGTGCCTCTACTGAATCAGCCGTTACAGTCCACTAGATCATTTTTGCTAATGGTGTAGACCAGGAAACTGAACCCGACGCGGCCATTCGGCCAAAGAATGGCCGCACCTAACTGATCTCACCGGACCACAGTATTAGCAAAAATGTCTTAGATCAGGTGATGCTGATAAGCGCGGCGCTGAGTGCCGGGATGTTGCAAGTCGTCCGGGTTCCTGAGGCCGTCAGCGTGGCCGGGCTTGCCGGAGCAAAGCTGCCGTCTTTGTTTACTAGGGCGCCCTGAATGGTGACTCCAGAGGTGGCAGCCAGGCTTGCTCCCGTCATGGTTTGCGAGGTCGCGGTTTTTATGCTCTGGCTGGTCTGGATCGTGAGGGCCAGATTCTGCAGCAGGTCTTTGTTGACCACAATCAGGTTCAGTCCTCCGCTCGCCGTCCTCAAGGCGTAGGCCGTGACGGGAACACCGCCGGCGGAGAGCTGTGTTTCAAGCAAAGTACCGGACCCGGCCAGGGCAAATAAGAGCAGGCCGTAGTACTCGGGTCGCGCCCCGATCACCCCACCCGAGTCGTCTGAGATCGGAGTATAGCCGGGCGCCTGGCCGCCGCCATGCATGTTGACTCCGGTAGCGCCGCCGAGAGCTACGTCAAAAAGAAAGTCGATGACCCATAGGGAGGAAGCATAACTGTTGCTCACGCCGGCAGCCCCGCCACCGCTAAAGGAGTTGCATTCACTTATGCGGTAAGGAATGACCAGCTGTTGGGCCCCTGCTTTCAACGTTGCCAGCTCGCCCGTAAGTTGCGTGTCAGGACTGATTAAAAACCCAGCAGTGGCCTTGGAGCTTGATGAGCCGGCGCGATAATAATGCTGGGTCAGCAGAGTCAACTCACTCGGAGTGACCTCCTGGCCGAAGGGTAAGGTCCAGGTGGAGATGTGGTTGCCGCCACCGGTAGCCGGACCTGTGATGGGAACATGGGGTGCGGCCTGAAGGACAGCCGCGCGAAACAAATACCAGCGGCTGAGAAATTCCTGGAAGGTCCAGTTCCCGGCGAAAAACTTACCCGGTACCCCGTATTCGTCAGGCTCGTTACCAAGCTCGATGCCGAGAAGATTCGAACCCAGCGCCGAGACCGCAAAGGCGGCTTCCTCCGCCGCCAAAGCAGGGGTGGAGGTAGCGAGGTTAATACCGTAGAGGCACAGCCAGCCGGTCGCCTGGAGGAAGCCGGCGAGATTCTTGATGTTGGTAGATGAGACCTGTGTGTGTGTGCCCTCGCTACTCGGGGTCCACAGGAGCTGATCCACAGAGCCGCCTCCGAGCCGCAGAACGCCGGGCCCAAGCCGCCAAAAGAGTGCAATGAGGCCGTGGTTTGAGGCGTGGAAGTAGCCATAGCTTATTGCCAACTTCTCATAACTCAAACCCATAAAACGCGGCGGAATAGCCCCTATGGCTGTCGTCGTCACCGTGAGCGAGCCCTGGACGACGAGGCCCTGAGGTGGGACGGGAGCGGCCGGCGTCGTAGAGGAATTGTTGTTTGCGGAGTAGCCGCCGCAGCCGGGAAGCAATGAGGATGCGGCCAAAGACGCTGCTCCCCAGAGGAGGCGGCGCCGGCTAAGTAACAAGCTCACGCTGTAGGCATGCGACATAACGGATTAGTTAATGTTCTCTTGGAAAATCACTTTACCAGGTTAAATGAGTCGCGACTGCAAACTTCGGTACTGCTCAAGGATTGAAATGATCTTATGGCAACGAGTTATCGCAAAAGGATCGGCAATACTGTGATCTATAGATCGGATGAACGGCTGGAAAGAAAAAGCCCGACACCCTCTTAATGAGATTGCTTAGGGTTGTGTCAGCAGTAATCGGCTAGATCCAAAATGGGACAACTGGGTTCCAACTTAGAACCCGGTTTATCCCTAGTAGATTCATTCGCAAAAACCGGGTTGCTTTAGACCGGTGGTTCTGTCACCTTTGCCTTAGATCAAGTGACACGCGTAATAACTCGATCGCAGCATTGCTTACCGAATCATCTCCTGCATTGGCTCACGAACACTCTTGATGTTAAACACAACAGTTGAACTTGCTGCAAATTTAACAGGAGAATCCCCCGCATGAATGCCGTAAGTCTGGACTCCGCAAATGCCACTGGCACGGTTGCGTTTCTAGGGTTGACGCTACAACCCAAGTCAATGCCGGAAATGAATGAGCTGGTGGAGCAGGGAATTCGCGAGCGTCAAAAATGGATTATCGCGAACCATAATCTGCATAGTGTGTACCTGTTTCACAGGCACGCAAAGCTGCGCGAATTCTATTCACAAGTTCACTGGACTTACCTGGATGGCATGCCGTTAGTGGCGCTGGGCCGTCTCTATGGGTATCCGTTGCAGCGCGAACAACGGGTGACTAATGCGGACTGGACGCAGCCGTTGATGGAGCTTGCCGCGGGCAGAGGGTGGCGCGTCTTTAATCTTGGCTCCCCCAAGCACGTCGCCCAAGAGGCCGCTCGGAAGCTGCGCGAGCTCTACCCGGCATTGCAGCTAGAAGTGAGCGATGGCTACTTCGACGCGCGCCGCGGCAGCGCCGAGAATGAGGCTTTGGTGCAGAGAATCAATGCCTACCGGCCCGATTTGTTGATGGTAGGGATGGGCATGCCGCGGCAGGAATTCTGGACCCAGGAAAACTTTGCCCGGCTGGACGCCCATGTGATTTTGTCCTCGAACGGAGCGGCCTTCGACTATCTCGCCGGCGCGGTGCCGACACCTCCTCGTTGGTCGGGCCGGATCGGATTGGAATGGATGTTCCGGCTGGTGAATGAGCCCCGTCGTCTCTTTGCCCGCTATCTCATCGAGCCGTGGTACATACTGCTCCTGCTGCTGCTGGATTATCCGCGCAGCCGTCTCGGATTGAAGCTGCGAGGGCGCGCCCAGGGCAGCTATGCCGGCTCGGACGATCAATCGAGCCCGATCCAAATGCGGGCGATTGATGTATGGGATGGCAGACGAACATAGATCGCCGAGACTTCCTCAAGCAGCTCGGCGCGCTGGGGATGGCGGGGTGGACCCGGCCTCGATCCGCACTGCAGACAGCGACGGCCTCGCTGAAGCAGTTGGCGGCCGAAAAGGGACTGCTGTTCGGTTCGTGCCTGGCGCTGAAATATTGCGTTCAATCCGCAGCCTATCAGCAGCTGTTTCTGGACGCAATGCGACATCGCCACACCGGAACTGCATATGAAGTGGAACTCGCTCAGCAGCCAACCCGGAGTGTACGACTTCGCGAATGCTGACAAGTTTGTCGCATTTTGTCCACCAACCACATCAAGGTACGGGGACATACGCTGGTATGGCACGACGCTCTGCCGGCGTGGGTGGGCCCGCAGCTCACAGCGGAAACTGGGCCAGGCGATGATGACTGGCCACATCCGCACGGTAGCGGGGCACTTCGCCGGCAAGTTGTACTCCTGGGACGTGGTCAATGAAGTGCTGGATCCGGGAAGTCATCGGCCGGATGGTCTGCGCGATAGTCCGTGGTTGCAGAACTGCGGCGCCAACTACATCGAGCAGGCTTTCCGGGCGACTGCCGCCGCCGATCCAAAGGCTCTGCTGGTTTGGAACGAGAACTATCTCGAGGTGTCGAACGGCTTCGGCCGGGCAAAGAGTACGGCAATGCTTGCCCTGCTCGACGGCATGCTGGCTCGCGGTGTTCCCATCCATGGCATCGGGCTTGAAGCGCATCTTCGGGGAGATCAGGCAGCTGTGTTGGGCGACGCGAGCTACGAGGCCTTTCTGGGCGAGTTGGCGCGCCGCGGAATGAAGATCTTCATCACCGAGCTGGATGTTCAGGATGTGACCTTACCTGCGGATGTCGCGGCGCGCGATCGAGCGGTGGCTGATATATACAGCAGATTTCTGAGCGCCAGCCTGCGCCAGCCGGCAGTAAAAGGGATTGTTACCTGGGGACTCGCGGATTGCTTCACCTGGATTGCCGGATACCGCCCACGCAAGGATGGTTTGCCGGTGCGGCCGCTCCCCTTCGACGCCAACTGCCAACCGAAGGCCGCGTATTATGCGATCGCCCAAACGCTTCAGTCAGCGCCGCGTCGAGAAAACGAACGAAGTTGAGGAGTCGAACCATGGTTATTGTTTCTGCCGTGATACCCACTCGTGGACAGACCCGAGCTGTTGCAGAGGGCAGTGCGCAGTGCGCTGGCCCAGACTCTGCGCGCGATCGAAGTGGTGGTGGTCATCGATGGTGAGGATCCTGCCACCAGGCTGGCCATGGAAAGGGTGGCGCACCAGGACGCACGTTTGCATGTGCTTGCGCTGCCGACCAGCGTTGGCGGATCGGACGCGCGTAACCGGGGTGTCGACGCGGCTTCGGGGGAATGGATCGCGTTTCTGGATGACGACGACGAATGGTTTCCGGGTAAGCTCCAGGCCCAGCTCGACGCAGTGGCGGCGATCGACTGCGCCGGTCTTGATCGGCACCTGCAGGATGATCGCGCGTACGCCCGGGCAGAGACTATGTGTGGCCGCGGCGCATGCCGGCCCGCAATGAACAGATTGGCGAATACATACTGGCGCGCCGCACCCTCACCCGCGGTGAAGGATACATCCAGACGTCGACCTTCTTTGTGCGTCGCTCGCTCATGCTGGCGCAGCCGTTCAAGAGCGGTCAGTTGAAGCATCAGGATACAGAGTGGGTGCTGCGGTTGGGCCGCCTGCCCGGGGTCACAGGTGGTGTTTGCCGATGAGGTGCTGGCGATTCACAACATAGAAGAGGATCGGGCCACCGTAAGCAACAAAGCGAACTGGCGGTACTCCCTCGAATGGTTGCGGCGTGACCGGCACCTGTTCACGCCGCGCGCTTTGTCCGCCTTCGTCCTCTATCAGATCGCTGCTGAGGCTTCGGATCAGGGAGAGTGGCGCGCATTCCATCTGCTGCTGTTCGAAGCCTTGCGCCATGGCAAGAGCACGCCCCGTGACTATGCGATATTCCTGGCTATCTGGTTGCTCCCGCGCCGCCGCCGCCGCCGCTTGCGCGATTGGGCGGCGCGACGCCCGGCGCTTCGTGCTCTGGTGCACTCGCTATGAGGATCCTTCAGCTCACACGGCAGTTTCTTCCTGCCCAGGGTGGCATGGAGAGCGTGGTGGAAGGCCTGAGCGTTGCCCTGCAGCACAACGGGCACGCAGTGCAGGTGGCCACCCTCCGCCTGCTTTTTTCGACCGGTACCATGGCCCCGGCGGAGTCGGTCGAAGCCGGCCTTAAGGTTCGCCGCATGCGGCACTGGGGTCCTCGCCGCTATCCGGTGGCGCTATCCGCGTTCAAGGCGATCCGCGGTTACGATCTGGTGCACATCCATGCCATCGATTTCTTCGTGGATTATCTGAGCCTGCTGCGCTCGCTGCATCGCATCCCGCTGGTGGTAAGCACCCATGGCGGTTTCTTTCATACCCAGCGGGCAAGGGCCTTCAAAGAGATGTACTTCAAGACCGTCACCCGCCATACGCTGGGTGGGGTAGGCGCGGTGGTTTGCGTAAGCCAGCACGATCGCCAGATGTTCTCGAGGATTGTGCCCCCGCAGCGTATCCGTGTGATCGAGAACGGAGCCAATATCGATGGCCTCTGGAGCCTGAAAAAAAACGTGGAGCCGGGCCTGGTGCTGGGTGTCTCGCGCCTGGCCGAAAACAAGCGGGTGCACAAAGTGCTGGAGGCGATGGCCTTGCTGAAGGATCGCTATCCGCGGCTGCGGCTGGAGTGGGTAGGAGCGGATTTCGCCGGGTTGCGCGCTTCGCTCGAGCGTCGTGTGATCGAGCTTGGCCTGAGCGGCCGGGTGTGTTTCCACGGCGCCGCCAGCCGCGAAGAGTTGCACCGATTGCTGGAGCGAGCGCACTGTTCGTTTCCGCTTCAGCCTACGAGGGCTTTGGGCTGTCGACCATCGAGGCCATGAGCGCAGCCACGGTGGTGGTGGTGACTGCGGTGGGAGCGCATCCTGACGTAGTTCAGGATGGGGTGAGCGGCTTCCTGATGGACCAGGATGCGACCGGCCTTTCGGCGCAAATGGAACGCGCTCTGTCGCTGCCGGAAGAGAAACTGGCAGCGATCGGCGAGGCGGCGCGTGCGGCAACCAAACGCTTTTCCTGGAGCCGGATCGCACCCCAGTACGAGCAACTTTACCGCGAGGTTCTCGGCGCCGGAAGACCTGGTCTGCGGCCCAGTTGCCATGAGGCAAATGACGAACCCAAGCTACCAACCCGAGGACCGAACCAAGGACGCAAACCAGGGCACGGTCGTGGTCTTCCGCATCCAGCTGTTGCCGCCCTCGGAGACGTTTATCGTGGCGCAAGCTGTCGCCATGCGGCGGTTCTCTCCGTTCTTTGTGGGCTGGCGCAAGACGGCCGGGATCGACTTGCCCGAAAACACCAGCTGGACGGTCGATGATGGCGGTTTGCGGGGAAGACTGCGGGAGCTTCGCTTTCGCTATGCAGGTCCTACCCGCGAACAGGTTGCGCGGCTGCGGGCGCGCGCTCCTCGCCTGGTTTATGCGCACTTCGCGCCCGACGGCTACGCGGCGATGCAACTCGCAGAACAGCTCGGTGTGCCGCTGGTGACGGCATTGCATGGATACGACGTGACCATAAGCGACAAGGCCATGGGCGCGACCCGGCTGGGTCGTGAGTATCTGCAGGGACGATCGACACTGCAGAAAATGGGTGCGCTTTTCTTAAGCTGCTCGGACTTATGTTCGCAGCTCGAGGGCTGGAGATGGGATACCCGGCGGATCGCACCATCGTTCACTCGATTGGAGTGGATGTGGAGCGGTTTAAGCCGCCAGCCACGGTTGCGGCCGCGGGAAAAATCGGTCTTGTTTGTCGGGCGCCTGGTAGAGAAGAAGGGTTGCGGCAGCCTGATCGAGGCCATGGTCGAGCGTGCAGCGGCGCTGTCCGGCAGCCGAGTTGGTGGTGATTGGTGATGGCCCATTGCGCGCAGACTACGAGGCGCGGGCCGCTGCGCTGGGCGTGCGGTGTCGCTTTTTTGGCAGTCCAGCCAACCAGCCGTGGTGCGGGATTGGATGTCGCGGGCGGCAGTCTTCTGTGTGCCCAGCGTGGTTGCCGCCTCCGGCGATGCGGAAGGCTTCGGCATGGTGTTCATCGAGGCCCAGGCGATGGGCCTACCGGTGGTAAGCACTCTCAGCGGCGGAATCCCGGAGGCGGTGAAAAACGGCGAGACAGGTTTGCTGGTGGCGGAGCGCGACTCCGCGGCGCTGGCTGGGGCGATTCTCCGCCTGATCGAGGACGAGGAACTGTGGCAGCGCTACAGCTCGCGGGCAGAAGAAATGTTGTCAACCACTTCAACCTGGCACAGCAAACCGGCCGCCTCGAAAATCTTTTCGAGCAGCTGCTGGCTGATCCGATACAAAACAGGAGCGGGTACGCAATGGGGCAATTGACAGGGGTTTTACACTCGGCCCCGATGGCGGCGGCGCATACCCAGCGCCGCTTCTATCAGCCGGAGCTCGATGGATTGAGGTTCTACGCATTTCTTGGTGTATTTGTCTGTCACACTCTGCCCTTTGACGGGGCATTCTATCGCCGGTTCCATCTGCCCATGCCGTGGCTGTGGGGGGCGATTGCGAAATCGGGCGCGGCTGGGGTCGATTTGTTCTTTGCCCTGAGCGCCTTCCTGATCACCTCCATCCTGCTGCGAGAGCGGGAGGAGACGGGTGGAATTTCGCTGCGGCGATTTCTACCTTCGACGCATTCTGCGCATCTGGCCACTGTACTTTCTGCTGATTGCTGTGGGCGTCGTGCTCGCGCATACCATGGCCAAGCAGAGGCTTCCCTGGTACTACGTCGCCGGCTACCTGCTGTTCGTCGGCAACTGGGTGCACGCTGTTTTTGGACGGCCGGAGTCGATCTGCTCGCCATTGTGGACGGTCTCGATCGAAGAGCAGTTCTACCTGATATGGCCGTTGCTCATGAAGATGCTCACGGCGTCGCGGCATGATCGTAGCAGCGCATCGTTACCTTCCTGCTGGCGACCGTATGCCGTATCGGCTTTATGCTCGCCGGCTGGAGCGGCGGGTTCATCTATTACGGCAGCGTACGTCGCGCTGCGACTCGTTAGCGCTGGGTATTCTTCTGGCGCTGTTCGCGGATCGTCTGCCCCGGCTTACCCGCGGCGTGCGTTGGCTGCTGCTGGCCGGGGGCCTGGCGGGGTGGGTCGCGTCTTCGGCCTGGCTTAACGAACAGCCGGGACCGGTGGATATGCGCATGGTGCTGGGACGGCTGATCGTATCGCTGGCAGCGGGCGCGATTCTGTATCGCCTGCCTGCACAGCCACAGCAAGTTGGTGAGGGGCCTGGGTGGTGCAGCTGGGCAAGATCAGTTACGGGCTTTACATGCTGCACCTCACCGGAATCCTCATCATGCTCAGCCTGTTCCACCCGGTCTGGGGATGGCAGTTGCTGGCGACCAAAGCATTGGGATTTGTGATGACGGTCATTCTTGCCCTGGCATCGTATCGCTGGGTCGAGTCGCCCTTCCTGCGTCTGAAGGATAAGTTCGCCACCGTGCTTAGCCGGCCGGTCTGATGAGAGCGACGCGCCGTGTAAGTGGAGGTATCTCCTGGATAAGATAGCGCTGCAACCTTCGCATGTGGTCATTACGGCAAGCCCACACGCCTCCCGAGCTCACGCTTCGGGAGATAGGGGTGATGCTGGCGCGCCGTCGCGGGATCATTTATATCAGCCTGTCCGTGTTCTTTCTGCTCGGCGATTCTGGCGCTCATATTTTCCACCCGGCGCTATAAGTCGGTTGGCGAGATCGAACTGCAGAAAGACTCGACCAGCTCGCTGGGCATTCAAACGGACTCCGCGGATGCCCCGTCCGACGCGCTCGAAGTCAACATGATTATCCAGACCCAGGCAAAGATCCTGCAATCGGATTCACTCGCCCTGCAGCGTGATCGAAGATCTTCACCTGGAGCAAACGGAGGACTATAAGCAGAAGTGGTCCCCATGGCCGGTTGGGTTCTCGGACTTTTTGCGCCGGCCGGGCAAGCCCGATCCCAAGGGTGCATCGCTCGAAAACTCACCTCATCGGCGGATGCGCGTGCTGAAGATCTTTCATCGCAAGCTGACCGTGAAGCCAGTGGCGGGCACGCGCCTGATCGACGTGGAGTATCTAAGTCCCGATCCGCAGCTTGCCGCAGCGGTGGTGAATCACCTGCTGCAGGGGCTGATCGAAAAAGGCTTTCAGGCGCGGTATGACGCGACCATGCAGGCGATCTCGTGGTTAAGCTCACAGCTTGCGAGATCTGCGCACCAAAACCCATGAGTTACAGGCGAAGGAGGTGAAGCTGCAACAGGAGGCTGGGGTCTTTGCTGTGGGCCAGGTCGATAAGGACGGTAAGGATCAGGTCTATAACCCGACTCTCGACAAGCTTCAGATGGCGACGCAAGCCGAAGCGCAAGCGCAGTCGAACCGCATCCTCAAGGGCGCGATCAACGAGGTGGTCAAGAGCGGCAATGCGGAGCTGATCTCAGGGCTCGGCGGAAATGCGATCACGGGGGGTCTTCCGCTGCCATCAACACTTCGCTCAACTTTGATTCAGAACCTTCGCCTGCAGGAGGCGAGCCTGCAGGGGCAGCTGCAGGAACTCTCGGCGAAGTTCGGTCCGGCTTATCCGAAGTTAGGCGAGGTTCGGGGCAACCTGAACGCGGTGCAGGGGGCAATTCGAGCAGAGGTAGGCCGGGTTGCGGGGCGGGCCCACAACGACTTCATGGTTGCTCAGCAGGCGGAGCAAAAGACACGCAAGGATTTCAACGCCTACAAGAGCGAAGCCGAAGCTCTGAACAACAAGACGATCGAATACCAGATGGTGCGACAGGAAGCCGACCAGACCCGGGCGCTCTATGACGATATGTCGCGGCATCTCAAAGAGTCCGGCTTGCTCGCCGGCCTGCGCTCCACAAACATCTCCATCGTCGATTGGGCTAAGGCCAGCGATACTCCGGCTAAGCCGGTCGTGCTGCTCTACCTGTTGGGATCGATCGTCGTGGGATTGGTAGTCGGCGTTGTCGCCGCGTTGCTGCGCGACGTGACTGACACCAAAATTCAGGATTTGCGAGAGATATCACGCGAGCTCGGTCCGTTGCCGATCTGCGTGTTGCCGTATCAAAAGGAACGGCCTGCCCTGCACTGGCGGGATGAGCTGGGTGGCGAAATCGCCTCTGCCTGCATTGGACAGCCCGCGTTCCCTGTTTGTGGAGTCGCTTCGCTCGCTGCGGACTTCGCTGATGTTGTCTCGCAGTGGAGCGCCTCCGCGTTCCGTGCTGGTGACCAGTCCCCTTTCGGGCGAAGGGAAGAGTTTCTTGAGCTGGAACCTCGCCATCCTCTTTGCCCAGCAGGGCAGAGCGAGTCCTGTTGTGCGATGCAAACCTTCGCCACCCCTGGCTGCATCGCAATCTGGAGGTCAACCCGCAGGTTGGGTTGAGCACCGTGTTAGCCGGCCTCTCGCACGACCATGGCGCCTCCGTGGTGATTCCAGTGCTAGAGGTCCCCGGGTTGTTTCTCATTCCCTGCCGGACCATTGCCTCCGTACCCCGCAGAGTTGCTGGCGTCTCACCAGATGGCGAGATTTGGTGAAGATGTGGGAGGTGCAATACGATCTGGTGATTCTGGACGCGCCGCCTGTGCTGCAATTCACTGACTCCGTTGTTCTCAGCTCCATGGTCAATTCCGTTCTGCTGATGGCCAGGCATCAAAAGACCCCTTTGCCGGCGCTCGAGAAGAGCTACCGGATGCTGGAGGAGGTGCAATCGAGCAGTGACCGCAAGATCAACATCGTGATCAACGGCGTGAAAGACCAGCCGGATGAAGGATACGTCTTATCTCGTGAAAGCGAGGCTGCGAGGGCCTAATGAAAAATCTACCGTGGTTCGTATCTCCTGTTGCTCCTTCTCCTAAGCGGTGCAACCAGGTCTGCCGGCGCAGAACGAGAGTCTGCTGATCGGACCTGGCGATCTGCTGCACCTTCAGGTCTATGACACGCCAGAGATGGAACAACGTGCCCGGGTAACCGATGCCGGGAGTATTCCATTCAACTTTCTGGGTAGCGTAGCCGTATCCGGCATGACGCCAGAGCAGGCAGCCGAGCAGATCGAACATCGACTTGTGGCCGCCGGTGTGATGCGGCACCCACAGGTGACAGTGCGTGTGGAAGCATACGCAACGCAGGAACGCGTCGGTGATGGGTCAGGTACAAAAGCCGGGAGTTTACGAGATCGACACCGCCCGCAAAGTGGTCGGAAGTGCTGGCCCTGGCCGGCGGATTGACTGATATGGCGGATCGCCACATTACCATCCAACGCTTCGGCCGTGCGAAACAGAAGGTCGAATACTACTATTCGAACGCGGCCAAAACGGCCTTGTCCGATGATCCCATGGTCTACCCCGGCGATACAGTAATCGTGTCCAAAGCCGCGATGGTGTATGTGCTGGGCGACGTATCAAAGCCCGGCGGCTATCCGATAAGCACCAACAATTCAAAGATGACGGTGCTGCAGGCCATCGCGACGGCCGGCTATGCGAATCATACGGCCGCCATCGGCAAGTCGAAGCTGGTGCGCGAGACCCCCACCGGCGTCCAGGAGATTGACTTGCCAGTAGGCGCGATGCAAAAGGGCAAGATGCCGGATGTTGCCTTGCTGCCGGACGATGTGGTCTATGTTCCCTTCAGCTTCATGCGCAACATTGGAGTGAATGGCCAGGGGATTTTGGCTTCCGCTACTTCCGCTGCCATATACATCCACTAATAGACTCGATCTTTTCTGCGAATCAGGAGACTTGCTTTGGCAACTGCCCAACGATTCGGTCAATTCGCGGTTACGGCAGCGAGGTAAGAACTCCGCCACGCACGGCCGAAGAGCCAGAGAGTATCTGGAGCCGCGCTTCGACCTGGGCTCTGCTGCTGCTGCTCTCTATTTTGCTCTCGACGGCGTTTCCCCATTTGTCAAATGCGCCTGCTGCCACCCGGGCGGTCGCGACCAGTTCCGCGGGCGGGGTTCTTGTCGATCGCCTCAGCAAGCTACTGGATCTTTGGGATCTGCATGATCTTTGTCTTCAGCGGTGGCAGTCCGTTCGCCGGCTCAGCAGGCAGATGAAGCTGGTTACCAGCTTTCCTATCCTCGCGCTTCTGCTCTTCCCGTATCGCAGATGCCAACCCGGACGATCAGCTCCGGCATCTTGCTTCTGGGTGGCATTCTGCTCCTGTACTACATGATGTCCAGGTATACGTTAGCTCAGGTGTTAGAACTGCTCCTTGTTCTCGGCACGGTGGCGATTGCCGCAAGCATCGTCTTTGCAATTGCCCTTCCGCAATATGGCCTTGATCTGATGGGTGGGCATTCTGCGGCATGGAAGGGTATTTTCAGCGCCAAGAATTATCTCGGCAACATGGCGCTGTTTTTTTTGACCGTTGCGGTGTCGTATCCCGGGCGCACCTCGTTTCTCCGCTCCGTCCGGGTCTCTCAGATCATCCTTTGCCTGGCGGCGATCGCGTTTTCGCGAGCAGCAACCGCGTACATGCTGACCGCCGTCTACATCGTCTATTTAGTAATCATGAAGGCGCTACGCCGCTTGCGCAAGAAAGACTACTTTGTCGTGTGTCTCCTCCTGCTGGTGAGTTTGTCTACCGCCGCAGTGGTGATTGTGGCCTGGCCGGATTTTCTGTTCAGCCTGCTGGGGAAAGACGGTGACCTTGACCGGGCGCACCGGGATATGGAGTGCGGTGATCGATTCGATCGCCAAGCGGCCGATGCTCGGCTATGGCTACCAGGCGTTCTGGCTTGGCCTCGAAGGCGAATCCTATCGCGTGATTCTCGCGGTCTCCTGGGTTCTGGCCCAGGCGCAGAACGGGTTTATCGACGTCATGCTTGAGATGGGTGCGGTGGGCCTGGCGATCGTACTGCTGGTCTTCGGCTTCGCCTTCCGTGATGCCGTGGTTTGTCTTCTCCGCTCGCGTGACGACGCGCAGCTTCGCGCCGTGGAGTGGTACCTTGCCATCGTCATCCTCACTTTTATTTAGAACCTGGACGAAAGCTTCCTCTTTGAGCCCAAGCATCTCGGCTCCATGATTTTTCTGCATTGCCTGCGTGGGGCTCAAGCAGGAGTGGATGAATTTGTGCGGAGGTCGACTGCGCCAGGACCTGCAGGACTCACTGCGTCCCAAGCCAAGGCGCGCGCCAGGATCCAATGCCGTTACGGACGTCGTCGATAGTCCGCATTTAAGAAAGGGCGGTCCCATGAACATCGAGTCAACTGCCGAATCGATGCCGGCAACGCGTAACGCTCCTCTGCGGGTTGCCTATGATGCCCAGGCTCTCGTATCTGGCGACGGGGGAACAGGAAAGGGCGTGCAACTACGCAACCTTATAGGCAGCCGATGGGCTGAATTTCAAGGTTATGCTCCTTCCCCCAGAAAGAAGAGCCAGACGGCGGGCATCGTTCAAGGCGGCAGCCGGCGCTATTTGATTTGGCAGCAGGCTTCCCTGCCAAGCCTGCTTAAATCCTGGAAGCCGAATGTCTTTCTCGCTCCATACAATACAGCTCCTCTTTGGTTGCCGCGCGGCACCCAACTTGTACTGGTGCTTCACGACCTGATCCTGATGGAGAAGTTCAAAGCCTCGACCGTCGCGGATGCGGATCGTGAACAGTTATCGGCGGCGCCTTATTCCGCCTTCGGTTGCGCGGTCAAGCTATGTGCTCACGGTATCGGAATTCTCGCGTAATCGGATCCTGGAATACTTCCCTGAAACCCGCGTCACGGTGATCCCGTGTACGATCGCGGAGTCGTGGTTTGTGGAGCCTGCGTGCCCGGAAGAGCGGGATAACTATATCCTGCTGGTAACCGCCGATCCGCCCCACAAAAATACTGCGCGCGCCCTCAGGGCCTACGCCATTGTACGTCAGGATGGCAGGAGCCGGAGCTGCGAATCTACGCATAGTAGGGCTTGCCCGCGCTGGAGAGCCGTTTCGTGAAATGGTGCAGGAGTTGGGGCTAAAGCGAAAGTAGTATTCGAGTCCTTCGTTTCTACCGCTTATCCTCCAGCAGCTTTACCGTCGTGCCAAAGCAGTTCTGGTTCCCTCGCTCTTGGAGGGTTTTGGAATTCCGGTGCTCGAAGGCATGGCATCAGGAACCCCCGTGATTGCTTCGCGCAGCAGTTCGTTGTGCGAGGTCGGGGGGAAGCTATTCAATATTTTGACCCATTGAATGAGACGTCGATCGCTGCATCAATGCTCGAAGTCACTGAAAATCCTATACTGTGGCTGGAGACGGCATGGAAAGGGCACGTGCAAGCTGCGAAATTCCACCCCGAAATCGTACGCCGGCAAATTGATGAATTTTGGTTTCGAATCGCCTCCGAGCATGCGGCTGCGTCATGACTCTTCCGCCGAATCGCGTTCTGTCTTGATCTACAGCATTTTCACTTCTGGTATACAGAGCAACCACTCCCGACGTGGCTTTTCCTCAAGAAAAGCCGCACTTCACGGCGCTTGTCTGTGCAGAGTAGAAGTGAAAATGCTCTAGTTCGGTAGCCCTTGATGCAGATCAAGCCATTCACGTTGTCACTGGAGAGCGGATTCAATGGCCGTCGTAACCTGGGGCGAGTCGGGAGTGACGGCGGGTTCGAAGCGCTCCACTGGCTTGCCATTGCGGTCGAACAGAAACTTGGTGAAGTTCCATTTGATTTCACCGCCAATCTGAGGATTGGCCGACTTGTCCGTCAGGAAGACGTACAGCGGCGTCTTATCGTCACCCACCACAGAGACCTTGGCCATCATAGGAAACGATACGTTGTAGCGGTTGTGGCAGAACTTCTTGATCTCATCGTTAGTGCCGGGCTCCTGCTGAGCGAAGTTGTTGGCCGGAATGCCGACGATCACCAGGCCGCGGTCCTTGTATTTTTCATAAAGTGATTCCAGGCCCGCGTACTGCGGAGTGTACCCGCATTTGCTGGCCACATTGACCAGCAGAAGGACCTTGCCCCGGTAACTACTCAGGCTGACCGGTTGGCCATCAATCGATTTCAAGGTAAAGCTGTAAACGCTCTTCGCCGGTACGGCCAGGCAGACCGCGGCGACGAACAAAGTAAGAAAAAGGGCCAGCTTGCGCATAGAATCCTCCAAGTCTCTTATACATCGCAAAGGTCAACGGCCTGCAAAAGAGAGGCGCGCGGATCGCCGGTGGGGACGAACTCATGCGCAACATATCCCTTGAACCCGGATTCCACGATCCCGCGCATTACCCCATCCCACTGCACCTCCTGGGTATCGTTCAGCTCGTGGCGTCCGGGCACACCGCCGGTATGGAAGTGGCCAATCCATTCAATATTCTCCTTGATGGTGGCGATCAAATCTCCTTCCATGATTTGCATGTGATAGATGTCATATAGCAGCTTCACATGGGGAGAATTCACTTCCTTCATCACCGCGACACCCCAGGCGGTGTGGTCAGCCATATAGTCCTTATGGTTGACCTTGCTGTTCAAGAGCTCCAGATTAAGGACGACGTTGTTGTCTTCCGCAATCTTCTTCACCCGGTTCAGCCCGAGGATTACATTTTTTGCGCCCTCTTCGTCAGACATGCCGTGGCGGTTGCCTGAAAACGTGATGACATTGGGAACCCCCGCTTTCGCGGCCAACGGAATATTGGTACGCAATCCCGCTTCGATCTTGTCGTGATTTGCAACCACGTTGAGTGCATCGGGAATCGTACCGGCCGCGGCGTAGCCCATGGTACAGATCAACCCGTACTTCTTCGGTGTTTCAAAATCTTCCGGTTCCAGAAGGTCGACTCCCTTCAGCCCGATCTGCGCGGCATAGGCGCACAATTCGTCCAGGGTCATCTCCTTATAGCACCAGCGGCTGACAGACTGGCGAATGCGCCCCTTCCTCTGGACCGGACTATCGGGCGATACCGCCTTCTCCTGAGTCCAGGACAGGGGAGAACTGGAGGCGAGTGCCGTACCTGCGATCGTGCTTTTGAGCATCCTGCGACGGGAGATGGAAGACATCTTGAGAGACCTTTCGAAGCGTGCTGAGTTCACGCAGGTATTTAATCATGGATGTACAATTCCAGCGCGGACGGAGGTCCGATGCCCGCGCTTCTTTTGGTCGTTGTATTGCTCTCACTCCTCTCTTCTTCGGGTATGGCTCAGGTAGCCGTCTTTTGGCAGCCGGACTTCCCCACGGTCGCCAGCCGGCCGGTGGACCGCGCCACCCTGTACGCGGCGCTGCATCCCGACTTTTTGGACCTGAAGGCCTTGCAGGCTCCTGGCGCGTTGGCTAAGTGCGAGCTGTTGGTCCTTCCTTACGGCTCTTCCGTACCCACCGATGCATGGAAGGCGATCGAAACTTATCTGCAGAACGGCGGGAATCTTCTCGTTCTCGGCGGCCAGCCATTGCGCGTACCAGTCACCCAGGTGGGCGCAACTTTCGTTCAGGGCCGGCCGCAGGATACCTACTCCCGGACGCTGGACTTGCGCCACACCTACGAGGTCCCTGTGGCGCGAGATGCTCATTTTGCGTGGAAGCCGGGCTATGCCTTTGAGGCCAGTCCCAGGCTGCAGGCAGAAAAATTCTTCACCGTCGAGGGTCATCTCAATGGGCTTGGCTACATGGTCGATAGATCCGGAGTTCTGGTAGCAGCACCGGTGATCGTGATCGACCGTGCACCCGGCAGCCGCATCGTCTGCCTCGACTTTCAGCCGGCAACCGGCTATTGGGAGACCCCGGATGGCATAGCGCTCATCCGCCAGGCTGCCGATTACACCCGCCAGGGTTCCACGCACCTCTCTGTCGAAATGCTTTTTTCTGTCCTCAGACCAAGTGAGCCGCCTCAGATCACCGTGCATTTGAAGCAAGCGCACCCCGCAAAGGGCGATGTACGCGTGGAACTCGTATCCGCGGATAACGTGCTTGAGGAGGCTACGCTGCCGGTTGAGAACGATGAGAACTCGAGCCTGCCGGTGCCCTTTCAAAAGCCGCTTCCCGCCGGATTCTACAAAGTCCGTGCCACGTTTCGACAACAAGGACATTTTCGCGAGTTCTACGAGAATGGTTTCTGGGTGGCGGAACGCAGTTCGCTCGACGTGGGCCCAGCCCTCGGAGTCAAGGGCGATTTTCTCACTCGCGGGGGAAAGCCCTTCTTCCCTGTCGGTACCAACTACTTCACCACCGAAGAAAACGGCTGGGATTTCTCTGGTCCCCGCAATGCGTCGGTGTGGGAAAAAGATTTTGCGGAGATGGCGGCCCACGGCGTCACGTTTGTCCGCACCGGCGTGTGGATGAAGAACGCAAAATTCATCGAGCCCGGAACGGGGGAGCCGGACGAGCGCTTTCTGCGTAATCTGGAAGCTTTTCTCATTTGTGCGCAGCAGCATGGGATCTCTGTCAACTTCACTTTCTTTGCCTTCACCCCCGATTCGCCTGCGCAGAAAAACCCCTATCTCGATCAAGACGCCTTGCGTGCGCAGCAAACCTACGTGCGCGCCGTAGTGAAGCGCTTTGCGAGTGTGCCGTGGCTCTGCTGGGACCTTATCAATGAGCCGAGCTTTTCTAACCCGCAACAGATATTCAAAGGAAATATTCCCAACGGGGATGCGGCGGAAGTAAACGCCTGGCATGAGTGGCTCCGGGACAGATACAAAAGCATCAGCATCCTCGCAGACGCCTGGGCAGTGACACCGGAAGAGCTGGGCAACTTTGACAGTATCCCGCTGCCCGGCGTAACCGACCTGACCTATGAGCGTCATGGAAATCCCCGCCAGGTGCGTGCCCTCGACTACAATCTCTTCGCGCAGGATATGTTCAGCCACTGGGTGCAATCCATGGCTACCGTGATCCGCCAGACCGGAAGCAGCCAGCTCATTGATGTAGGACAGGATGAGGGTGGCGTCACCAACCGGCTGCTGAATCAGTTCTATGGGCTGGCGGGTGTTTCGTTCACCACCAATCACACCTACTGGCAAGACGATGCTTTGTTATGGGACTCAATCGCCGCGAAGCTTCCTGGGCATCCCGAACATCACCGGCGAAACCGGCTATCAACCGGTCTGGGCTCCCGACGGAACCTGGCGCTATGACGAATTCACCGGGCTCGCGCTGACCGAACGCAAGTGGGCCCTGGGTTTCGCCGCCGGCAGCTCTGGGGCGATGCAGTGGGATTGGGCCCGCGAAGTCGACTTCGGCATGCAGCGGAGCGATGGCTCGGCTAAGGTATGGGAACCCATGATGCGGGGAGTGGGAGATTTTGCTCAGCGCGCCGCGCCGTATGCGACCGGACTTCATCAAACCGGATATTGCAATCATTCTGCCGCAGTCCTTCCAACTCTCGGTCTCCAATGGTTTGGCTATCGAGGCGCAGCAGAATGCCGTTCGCGCGCTCTACCATTACGCTCGTGGCGAGGCTTACGCCGTTGGTGAGTACCAGATTGCATCCCTCGGATCGCCCAAGCTCATCATCCTGCCCTCATCGTTTTTGTTGAGTGAAGATGCCTGGCAAGTGATCACTGCCCGAGTGAAAGCAGGAGCCATATTGCTCGTGACCGGCCCGTTCGCCGAAGACGAGCACTTCCATCCAACAGGAAGGCAGGATCAGATCGGCCTTGCCTACGCAGACGTACCGCTCACTCTGCGCAGCAACGTATTCAAGTGGCCTGGTGGGGAAGAGGAGCTGACGTTTGGGGGTAACAAAACCACGGTCCTGAGCCGCGCGCAAACGCCTGGGGATCAGGATTGGCTGGAGAAGCCTCTAGGCAAGGGAAAAATTCTATTCGCTGCTCTACCCCTCGAACTCAACCAAAACCTGAAGGCAGTGGGAAATATTTATCGCTACGCCATGAAGGCCGCAAACATTTCCCCGGTTTACACCACAACATTGACCGACCCCGGCATACTCATCTGTCCAACCCGCCTGCCCAAAGCCACCCTTTACGTGCTGACCTCCGAATCAAACAGGAGGGCGGTCGCCTTCCACGATGTGCGCAGCGGGAAGGATTTCTCCGGCCAACTTGAAAACGGCCGTGCAGCGCTCCTGCTCATCAGCGATGAAGGGAAACTGATTGCGACCTATAATTGGCCATAGGCGCTCGACGGGATGACAATTCTGTCCGGCGAACAACCTTGGTCCAAGCCATATTCGCGAGTACCAAGTGCATCTGTTTCGCGACCGGAAGTTGTCGCCTGGTACTATAGGCCGCCAATCTCTGTGCGTAGATCGAGGCGATACATCCATTAGCTCCGACTCGTCGAGCCCATCTCTATACCGACATTCTGGTCTGATCTGCACCGAACAACTCCGCTACCGCAGCGATAATTGAGGACAGTGGGAGTTCCGACCGGTGTTCTCGCCTGAACTCCCATAACGTAATAGCAAAGTCGCTAGACTCCGCGCTGTGCGGCGTCCGCAGCTGTGGCCAGATCCGTCAGATACGTGAAGAACGCAGCCGACTGGCCAATGAAGAGTCCCATGGCTGTCAGAAACTTGACCGCTCCCGTAGCTGTTCCCGTTGTGTTCGTCGGACGGATTACAGAACAGACCGGCAGGCTGGTGTTGATGAAGGGGCAAGGTTCCGGCATGATCAGGTTGGTTTGGAACATCTGTCTGACCGCATCGCCCGTTGATCCGTTGTTAGGATCTTTGCCGGAGTTGAGGTCGGGAAATGTCAGACCATTGGTCGGGTCGGTAAGCGGCGGCGCATTGCCAGCCTTGTCTGAAAAGGTTTGGAAATGCATGATCTCGACTGGTCCCATGCTGATGAGGAGTCGTAGCACTTCCACGTCTGTAACTCTTTGTGCCAGCGCCGTGCGCAAGCTGCCGCCGCCTTGTTCGACAGTCGGAATCTGGAAGGCGGCCGTGTTGGCAATTGCCTGAATGTGCTCGTATGGGTACAGATCGTCGTCTGTCCTTGGAATGGCGGTGAACTTTCCGTTGTGCAGATCCGGGACCGCCTGCTCGAAAGTAGTCGGATTGACGTCGGGGTTATTCGTGCTGCTGCGATAGCGCGTCCACCAACTGGTGTCCACCGTGAGCTGCATCAGGTTGGTCAGCCGCAGCTTTCCGCTGGATCCCCTCGCGGTGCTGCCTGGCACTGTGCGGTACGGTTCCAGGTTTACGGCTGAGGCCCCCCGCGAGACCAGGTATGCATTTATAAAATCCCGATGGCTCGTCTCGTCGTCGGTGATGTCATGAATGTATTGGGGGATATTGGGATCGATTCTCTTCAGTTTTTCGGTGTAGATAAAATTGCCGGTCCCTCCCGGCTCCTCGGTGTCCTGGATGCCGCCTAGCTCGTTGTATTGCTCGTAAAAGTCAGCTTCAAGTGCTTCTCCTGCAGCTAGGAACTGGAGGATGGCAGTATCGCCTGCCGTGAGGCCCGTCTGCTGCGCAGAGGCCGTAGTGCCGCAGGCGAGCAAGCCGGTTCCTACGGCCCCGGCGGCTGCCAATCCGGTCTTGAGAAAGCTGCGCCGATTCGTATAACTGCTGACCACACTTCCGTCATTCGTCATTTTGTTCCTCCTTCTTCTTGTGTCCACGCATTTCCGGCAAAGGAAACAAGACTTGCCGCCAGGACTATTGTGTGTTGTGAACGCATCATGACGTGAGTCATAGTTCGTTCTCCTCGATGAAAGCTTCCTCCTTCACAATCGAATCAGTGTCCAGAACAGGCGTTGTTGTAACCAACCCTCAACCAGGGCTCCCTGCCACGATTAGCGCAGACCGGAGAACGACCCAGAGCTCAAATTTCAGCCCTTTTCTCGCTTAATCCACTCCCGTACATAGGCCGGACAATTCTTGAGCTTGATGCCATCGGTTTCGGAACGCCTAAGAAAATTGACTACGTCTTGATCCACCAGGGTTATGTCACCCAGGTCCAAGACGACGCTCCGTCCGCTTGTTTCCGCGCTGAGCAGCGCTTCCAACTCGGCTATCTTTTCTGTTTCAATTCGACCGCTCAGCTTAAGAACCACTTCTCCGTTTGCTGTTCTCGTGATCCTTAGCATTTACCCTCTCGTCAGAATCCTTATCTCTGCGACCTCCGTTACGAGAATGAGATTGCAATCGCGAGTCCAAATCTAAGCCGCTGAAAACAGGGTCATGAATGAAATCCGGCAATTCGAAATTCCGAAATTTTTCGAATTTTCGAAAGATTGCCTTCGAGCGCCGAGGAGGGGGCTTACGTGAGGTCTGTTGAGGGATCTGTGGCTTTGAAGCGATTCTTGTTGATCTTTAGAGACCTGATCTTCGAGTCCAGCGTAGAACCTGGAATACCGAGCCTGGCAGCCGCGCCCGACGGTCCGGACACTCGTCCTCCGCTTTCGCGCAGGGCTGCTTCAATCATCTCTCTCTCTTGGGAAGCAAGCCTTCGAGTTAGTTCCGTGCTCTTCGGCTCGTTTGCAAGGGGGCGCCGTGAAAGCCAGCTTTCGTCTATCGAGAAAGTTTCCCTGTCGCACACGATTACTGATCGCTCGATGACGTTCTGCAATTCCCGAATATTCCCCGGCCAAGCGTAGGCCTGAAGCAATTCCAGGCTCTTTGCACTGATCCCGCGGATGCTTTTTCCTGCTTTCCTCGCATAGCGATGGATGAAGTACTCAACCAGCAACGGAATGTCTTCCCGTCGTTCCCGCAGGGAGGGCACGTCGATCGGAAAAACATTGAGCCGGTAATACAGGTCATGCCGAAACGTACCCCCAGCGATGGCCGCCTGCAAGTCCCGATTCGTGGCGGCAATCACCCGGACATCCGTTTGGATGGATTTAGTTCCGCCAACACGCTCAAATTCATGTTCCTGCAGAACACGCAAAAGAGCGATCTGGGTCTCGGCAGGCAGCTCTCCGACCTCATCGAGGAAGAGCGTTCCCCCTCCGGCCAATTCAAAGCGGCCCAAACGTTGTTGGGTGGCTCCTGTAAAGGCGCCCTTCTCGTGGCCGAACAATTCTGACGCGATCAAGTCACGCGGGACTGCAGCACAATTTACAGCCACAAATGCGCGTGCAGAGCGACGAGACCTCTTGTGGATGGCGCGAGCGACAAGTTCCTTGCCCGTCCCAGTTTCTCCGGTGATCAGAACGGTGGAATCAGTCGGTGCGACTCTGGCGACTCGCGCCAGAGTGTTGCGTAGCGCTTTCGAGGAGCCCACAACCTCCTCGAACAAAGATGCTTGATCGATTTCTTGTCTTAGAGCGATGTTCTCTTCGAATAATTGATCTTTCAGTTTTTTGATTTCGTCGAACGCCTTTTGTAGTTCATTTTCGGCCCGCTTGCGGTCAGTGATGTCAGTGGCAGCACCGATGTACTCGACATGACTAGAATCATTCCTCGCCGCTTGTGCCACCACATGGATATTCTTGGTGGAACCGTCGGGCATGAGCAGTCTATGTTCAAAATCCAACTTTCTGCCGTCCTGAGCAGCGCGTCCAAGGATCTCCTTAACCTGCTCACGGTCGTCCGGATGAATTCTGTCGAAAACCAAGTCGAGAGTGGGCTTCATCCCCCGAGCGTGGCCCATAATCCTATAGGTTTCGTCTGACCAAAAAATCTGACCCGTAGAAACATTCCATCCAAAACTGCCGGTCTGGCTTAGTGTTTGTGCCTGCGTTAGGTACGACTCACTCTTTTCAAGATCGGCGTAGAGGCGTGTATTCTCCAACGAGATCGCAGCTTGCGACGCCAGCAGTTTCAGCACCGTGATCCGGTTTGGAGTGAAGGCACGTGGGGTCAGATTATTTTCAAGGTAGAGCACACCAATAAGTTTGGCCTGATTAATCAACGGCAGGCAGAGGATCGAGCGGGCGTGATACTGACAGATGTATGTGTCAGCGGAATACGGGCTTTGTGTCGAGGCATCGTCCAGAATGACGCTCTCGCCGGTGCGGGTGACAAAGTGGACAATTGACTCCGGCAGGATACTCACGGCCGATTCTTTCCGGCGGACAATGATAGTGTCGCCGCTGATAATCGCTTCGGCCTCGACCCGCTGCTCCTCACCTCTGGGGAGAACCAACAGTCCGCGCTCAGCTCCCGCGTGCTCAATCGCGGTGCGCATGAGCGCATCGATCAGCTTCTCCAGAACGATTTCGCCGGACACGGCTTGCGAGACTTTGACAACTGTAGCCAGATCCAGATGTTCGACAGGCGCCTCGATCGTACTTGTGGAACCGGCCCCTGGCTTTGCCTCGCTCAGGTGGGGATATAACCCGTCGAGCTGTCGCACCTTTCCCGCGGCTCCCCATTGCAAGTAGCTGTGCCGGGCCTCTCGCAGGTAGGCCCCGGCGATGGTGTCGAAACCACGCGCCGCGTAGAAGCGCGCGGCCAGCTCCGCCGCGAGCCCCTGGTTGTGAATGAAGCCGTTTTCGCGCGCTGACTTGATCGCCGCTTCGTACAGGCGCTCGGCATCCAGCTCCCGGCCTTCGATGCGAGCGATCTCGGCACCCACCAGCGCGGCGCGGTTTTCGAAATTCTCCGGGCAGTTCTCTGCCCATTCCATAAGTTGTTTGTGGTGAACGGTCAGAGCCTCGACATGCTGCCGGTATTGATCAGGGAACGCGGCATCGCAGGATGCCGCATGGCTGAGCGCGCCATAGAAGTGAGCTTCGGCCGATTCAATGAAAGAAGGCGAGGTCCAGAGCAGCCGTTGCGCGTTCAATGATGCGTCAACGGCCGCGGCATAATCTCCGGCGAAGAACCGCGCTTGCAGCTTTCGTATCCAGTACCAGCACGCTGCGAAGGCCAAACGGGGGTCACCCGACAGACGGCGCTCGAACTGTAGTTCATCGAACTCCGCGTTGAAGCAGCCGAAAGTTGGCGTCAAGCTGCGAAGTGTTCGGATAAGTGCGAGCTGCGTCGTTATGACGTCGATCACAATACCGAAGCGGATTTTCTTGGCAAACTCGAGGCCCCGCTCGACTTCGCATTGCACGTCGAGCAGCGGATCACCAGCTACGAAAAGGTTTCCAAACAGGTTGTGCCAGGAATATGCCGCAAACGTGAGATCTCCGATGGCAATCGCGGCATCGAAGGCTCGACGGATCAACTCTTGACCTGTTCGCACGTGCTTGGTCCATGGGATGATGAGAACGCCGAAACCCAAATAAGTCCGGGCCTGGAATCTCTTCAGCCCGCGTCGTTCGACCAGGTCATAGCCGAGTTGGCCGAAACGAAAGCCGGCCTTGTAGTTGCCAAAACGCGCGCCGGAAATTGCGCCAACGTGGAGGTAGGGATAACAGGACGCATCGCTGTTGCCGTGTTCCAGGCTGAGATTGACCATCCGGAAAAGCAGCAGGGAAAACAGATTTACATCCGTAAATGCCGCGGACGATAGGGATGCGGTGAGGACCTCAAGAGTGGCCAGGGATTCCGGTTTGGTCATCAATGGCAGATTGATGAGGTCTTCGATCTCGCGGTGCCCAAGGAGCGACCATATCTGCTCATATTCTCGTCGCACTTCTTCTTCGGTCGGATGAGGCGACCACTCGACGCCTAGACGACGGAGGTAGGTGAGACAAACGTCGACGCCACGATCGGTCCGATCGATCATCGTGTACAGATCCATTTGCAAGCATGCGACGGTTGCTCGTTCGACTGGGTTTGCCGCGTGCGAGGAAAGGACAGTCAAGCGCTCTTCGGCAGCCGCGGACTGGCCAGTCAGGAACTCGCATTCCGCCCGGTGCAACTCCAGTTGGAAGGTGAGCTCGCGCAGTCGCTCCCAACAGTCATCCGCCAACGCAGCTGAACCAGCGATGAGATAGTTGAGCGCTGAAAGGTAGGCCGTAGAAGCCTTGGCGCGCTTGCCCGCAATCAGGTTGAACTCCGCCAGTTGCTCCTGCTCGTTTCGCGACGTGATCAGGCCAGCACCACGATTGAGTTGATTGACGATCTCGAAGATCGCCTCTTCCCGCTTTTCGGGCGGGGTGCGCGTTGCCAGCAGCCTCCCGATTCGGAGATGAGCCTCCGTGCGCTGTGCTTCTGGGATCAGGGAATAGGCGGCCTCCTGAACACGGTCGTGGGCGAACCTGTACGTGCCCTCCCCGCGCAGGATGAGGTCCTGACGCAAGGCCTCCCAGAGATCGGCATCCACCTCCTCAGCCGATCTTTGGCAAACGATGCGGAGGGTGGCGAGTTCCCCGGTGTTGCCGAGGCAAGCGAGCTGCTGCAGCGTCTGTTGGGTTGCGGTTGGCAGGCGGGCCAGTTTCCGCACCATCAGGTCCACCACGTTGTCGGTGTAACCCCGGGCAAGTGTGCGTTCTTGATCCCATGACCATTGTGCCGCGCCATGGTCGAAGGCGAGCAGCCCCTCGTCGGCCAATGAGTTCAGGAATTGAATGGCGAAGAATGGATTGCCTTCTGTTTTGCAGTGCACCAGCTCAGCCAGCGGGAGCACGCGATCCTGCGTCGTGTGCAGGGAGTCCGCGATCAGTTGCTGCAAGTCGTCTACCGCGAGCGGCGGAAGGGTTACGCTGCGTACGATTGCGCCGGTCTGCCGCAGCGCATCGAGCTTTCTGGCAAGCGGATGCAGCGCACTCACCTCGTTGTCGCGGTAAGCGCCGACCAACAGCAAATGACGCAGGTCGCCAGCGGTCAGAAGGTCTACAAGGAGATCGAGCGTCGCCGCGTCGAGCCACTGCAGGTCATCGAGAAACAGCGCCAAAGGATGTTCCGGCCGAGCGAACACGCCGATGAAGCGCCGGACCACGAGTTGGAAACGCCGTTGCGCGTCTTGTGCGGGAAGATCGACGACAGGTGGCTGTTCGCCCAGGATAAGCTTCAGCTCAGGCACGAGATCCAGCATCAGCAATCCGTTCGGAGTCAGGGCGTCCGACAGCGCCTCGCGCCACTTGCCCAACTCGGCTTCTGGTTTGCCGAGGAGCGTACGGATTAGGTCTTGAAATGCCTGCGCGAAAGTAACGTAGGGAATGTCCGCTTTGTATTTGTCGAACTTGCCGGACGCAAACAGCCCGCGCGGCGGCACAAGCACCTTGTGCAATTCATTCACGACGGACGATTTGCCGATGCCCGAGTAGCCGGTGACGAGCACCAACGCCGGGGTGCCGGTCGCTACAACCTCATTAAAGGAGGAAAGCAGGGTCTCGATCTCGCGGGCACGCCCATAAAGCTTCTCGGGGATCACTAGCCGATCTGGGTGATCGTGCTCGCCGAGCGGAAACGCTTCGGTCGAGCCCCCGGTGTCGCAACCAGCCTGGCATTGCCGCAGATCGTGTTCTAAACCCGCTGCGGTCTGGTACCGCTCCTCTGGTGTCTTGGCGAGCAGCTTCATGATGATGGCCGAGATGGGCGCCGGGATATCTCCCAACCGCTCTCTGGGAGCCGCCGGTTTACGTGCGATATGGCAGTGGACCCATTCCATCGGATCCGAAGCCGAAAACGCCAGCGAGCCGGTGACCATCAGGTAGAGCACTGCGCCGAGCGAATAGAGGTCGCTCCGTGAGTCGATCGAACGATTCATCCGCCCGGTTTGTTCGGGAGCCATGTAGGGGAGTGTTCCGGCGATGAACTCGGGGGGGGCGGGCGACAGGCGTTCCCGCGGCAGTTGAGACGCAATCCCGAAGCCGGTGAACCATACTTTGCCGGCGTCGTTGACAAGCACATTCGCAGGCTTGATATCCTTGTGTATTAGGCCGTGCCGATGGACTTGTCCAAGTGATACCGCCAAGCCAATGGCTATGCGCAGGAAGCGAGTCAGTTCGAGCGGTTGCCCGTGGCCCCGTTCAAGAATCCCATCCAAGGATTCACCGCCAGGGTCATTCAGTAAGAGGATTGTGCGCCCTTCGTGACGAGTAAGCGCCAGAGGCCTGGCTGCCCACATGGAATCGAGTTCGGCTGCGAGCGAGTATTCGTGTTCGAGCCGCCGGAGACTCTGAGGTGACGGGTGTTCTGTGGAGGGTGCCACTGCCAAAATCGACGATGGGTTGCGCTGCCGCCGGCCACGGTAAAGAGTGAAGTCCGCGCCTACGCGCAGGGGCACCAACGTGTACCCTGAAGGCCCCGGAATTGAAGACATCACAGTCGCCACGGTTGCACACCTGAGGATGCACATTCTGGTTAGAGTCTAGGTGGACGCCAACAGTAACTGAACCGATGGAAGTACATCTTACCGCCGATCAGAGAGCCTTCGCCCGCCAAGCCATTGAAAGTGACCGCCTTAACCGTGAGGAAGAGGTGGTGCAGGAAGCCCTCCCTTGTGGGAGCAGCGCGAGCGCACACGGGCGGAAATTCTGGCAGCCGTGGACGCAGCGGAGTCATCGAGTCACACCTATGCGATTCCTCGTACTGGCTTCCGGTGTATTGTTCGTTTCGCTTGGTCTCCTCCAGCCTCAATCAATGAATGCCTCTTTTACGGGAAGGGTAACCGATCCATCGAAGGCCCTGATCGGCAGTGCGAAAGTCACGGCCATCAGCACAATATCGATGCACAATACGATGCCACGAGTGACGCCTCTGGCCCGTCAACCGATGTTCCCCGCAAGTTGCCGTATAACCGCCCAACCGTCAGTTACCAGTTTGCGCTACCCCCTATAGCGCGGTAGCCTTTGCCGAGAGCCGCGACAGTCTCGGCAACGGCGTTCTAGGGAGCTACCCCCTTGTTAACAACCAGCTTCGTGCAGCCTCACTGCGGACCAGACGACTTGTCCCTATGGAACCTGCCGCTTGCTGTCTACAACCCGGACGATGTTGAACGTTTGGAGTCGTCTCACGTTGAACAAATCAGACGTTCCGGCCGCCTCGGGAGAGGTTGCTGCGTGGGCGGGGTATGTGTGGGGGCGAATCGAGATCAGAGGTGCAGAGCGGCCAGCTTCGTGTGCAGCATCGGAATCCAGTCAGCTTCGGCGCTGGGTTCCATACGCAGTGCAATGGAGAGAGCTTTGTTGTATGCGGCTGCGCTTTCGTGGTCGCGGTGAAGCGCAGCGAGAGTGTCTCCCAGGACGATCTGCCCTTGCATGAGATTGGGATTGATGGCAATTGCCTCCTCGGCTGCGTGAAGAGCCGCGTCGGGTTGTTTGTCGGCGAGTGCCTTGGTAGCACGCGTGAAGTACCCAAACGCAGAGGACAGCGACGTATCGAAGGTGCCGCGATACACAAAGACGCCGTCGTCAATTGTGTCGACCGGTCGCACGTTCATGAAGGGCTGAAACGGACTAAGGATGACGGAGCCGAACTCGTACCCCGTCAGCGTACCGGCGCTCACCAGGACCGTGCCGGAGATCGTGGCCGGAACATCGACCTGCTGTTCGGTCCACATACTATTTGCCGTCGGCAGTTGACGACAGGGGATTCCATACGAGTGATAGTCGATGGAGGGTTGCACAAAGTAGCCAAACCAGCAGTCGTGGATGTTGTGCCGGTCGAGGTACTTCTTGACCGAGACGAGCTGCTGTCCCCAGTCAGTGTTGGAGTCGGTGAGGTATCGGTGCGTGTTCGCCGGGCCGCCGAACAATTCGTTGGAGTACGCCAGATAATTCGGCGCACTCCGCGTTGCTGACCAAACATGCCACCCGAGCAGCAGGAGTGTGGCGTAAATCCAGAGGCGCTTCTCCCGCCAGATGGAAACGACCGCGCCACCTATGAGTACGGCGAGAAACGGATATATGGGCAGGATATGGCGCGCACCTATATTGAGACCCGTAGCGATCGCAACCAGGAGATAGACAAGGGGCGGCACAGCGAGATAGCTCAGCCGCTGCCACCCTGCGAGGTGCTTGGAAAAAACCGCATAGATGGCAAGCACCAGGAGCAGCATGAAGCCAAGCGTGGATTTGATAACGAAAGCGGCCGGGAAGTAGTACGGGACACCATGTGCATGAACCTGTCCGAAGATATAGGTTGGGAACGACTGCCCGGCTACAGACTGCATGCGGATGTCGACCATCCCGTACAAGTACGACTCGGGAAGGATATGCCATTGGGCAAGGAAACCATAGACCTTGGGCTCGGCCCCGTGCAGCGAGTTCATGTACGCGCTGAGGCTGGGTTGCATGCCTCCATCCGGGTGCGCGAGAAAGCGGAAATGGTAGGTAGCCCACAGGATGGGCAAACCCACGGCAATCGCCGCGCCAAACGCCGCCGCATAGAGGCGGAGGACCTGAGCCCGTTTCTCCTCCGCGCGCGGGCGCACGAGTTCGAAAACCAACAGGACGAGTGTGATCGGGAGCAGCAGAACAGCCGAGTGCTTAAGCGCCAGGGCTACGCCGGTTGCTGCCCCTACCACCGCGAGCCTGCCGATGGATGGCCGCACGCGAAAACGGTACAGCGCGTAAACAGTGGCGAAGATCCCGAAGGTCACGGCCATGTCCGTGGTTACATAGGCACCGTGGGCAATGAGGTTGGGCTCGAAGACGACAAGTGCAAGACCGAAGAGGCCCGCAACGGGGCCGAAGATCTCAAGACCCGCGAAGTAGACCACAGTGGCCAGCGCAAGCGAAAAGATTGCCGCCATCATTCGGGTGCGGAAGATAATCTTGCTTGCGGTTTCGAGACCGCCGTTGTCATAGATCAGGCTGCGACCGTTGAAGTATGCTTCGGTTTTTGAAAACCTAGGGCTCTTCCGTGGAGGAGCGCTGAGGTGCATGGTGAGCAACGGAAGGGTGGCAACCTCTTTGAGTAAGGGTGGGTGCTCTGGATTGATGCCAAACTCCCCGGCAGCCCAGCTCTCGTAACCGGCGTAGATGTGATCGCCCTCGTCCCAGCTCAGGGACTGGCGGTGCACGGAAAATACCAGCTCGCCTAAAAACATCAAGACGAGCAGGAAAGCGACGGCGTGCGCTCTGCGTCGTGGCATGAGGCTCGTGAGATATGCTTCGTTTGCTGCCCTGAAGTGACGATCCTGAGAAGTCATGCCCGCCTGGCGTATTGTTTTACTGCTCAACATTTTGGTTCAGTTAAATAGCATTATTCCGGCATCGAGGCCAAGTGCGCCAGTAAAACCTCGCGTGCTTAGCTGAGCACATCGGCTCATCTCGCCTAGCTCGCGAAAAGACGAGAGCGCGCCTATTACAGTCATCGCGCTTTCACCGCCTGTGTCGTTTCATCTCTTGGGAAAGTGAAGAGCTCGACGAGCGCCCTCACGCGCTCTTTCTGACGGCTGCGCGGAAATCGTTTGGTTCTTGTCAGCTCGGCGATACCATGGAGGCTCGCCCAAAACAGTTCCGATATGACCTCTGACTTCGAGCTCTGCCCCTGAAACAACTCCCCGAGTTGGGAAAACGCGAAACGCAGCTCCGGAGGAGTAGCCGCGTCATCGAATGGTACGCTCAGGCTGAGCGAAAACATCACTTCAAACAGTGCGGGTGAAGACGCGGCGAACTCCAGATATGCGGCCGCGACCGATTCAACCCTATTTCCACGCTTAACCCGTTTCCGTGCCTTCTGCAAAGCCAGGCCCATCTCCTGGAAACCCTCGATAGCAACCGCGGTGAGAATCCCTTCGCGGCTGCCAAAGTGAGCGTACAAAACGGGTTGGCTGTATGAGATTTCGTCGGATAGCCGCCGAACGGTTACGTTTGACCACCCTTCAAGCTCCGCGATTCGTCGGGCGGCACTGATACTCCATATAACTGACGAGTGGGCGACAAACCGCTTGTCAACCATCGGCTGGAGCAGTGAACTCAACCGCGACGGCGACCTCTGCCGAGGAGCGCCCGACCTGAGTTCTAGTCGTGTGGAGAAGTCCCGTTTCCAATTACGAATTTTATGGCAGGGCCTACTTTGTGTCATTGAAATCCAAGAGGATCTTGCCACCACGCTGGAAGTGTTCGATTGCTTCTCTGATTTGGTCCGGTTTGTATGTTGCGGCGATTGGCAAAGTTAATTTGCCGGAGGCGACTACTTGTGTCGCCTCAGTCTGTGCCGCTCGTATCTTGGGGAGATACTCTTCGTAATACATCCAGAAGCCGTGGATGTTTAGCCTCTTGCCAATGAGATCACCTTGCTGCAGGTGAATCGGCAGGCCACTCAGCCACGCATAGCTGACGAGATGAGCCCCCGGAGAGAGCAGCTTTGCGATTGTCGCTGTCGCTGGACCACCTACCGCATCAAGACCCAGGGATATTGGCGTTCCGTCGCTTGCAATCTGAACTTGCTTTGAGAGTTCCGTCGATTCGACTCCAATAACATCAACGCCAAGCCTTTCAATTTCTGGGATAACTTCGGGCCGCCTCACAATACCGATAATGTTGAGAGCGCGCGATTTTGCAATCGCGATCAGACATCGCGCAACTTGGGAGTTTGCTGCGTTCAACACAATCCAGTCTTTAGGCTTCAGCTTTACAAATTCATCTAAGAGAAGAACTGCCGTCGTAGGGTTGATACTTAACATCGAGGCCGTTCTGGCGTCGACGGAAGGAGGAACGACGAAAAGTGCTTGGGCTGGAGCAAGGACTTTTTCAGACCAGGTGAATGTTCTAAACGGGATCGTAACCCGGTCGCCTACCTTGAGGCAGGTGACTCCTGGCCCGATCGCCTCGACGATTCCCGCACCTTCACCTCCAATGACAGAAGGGAGCGTCGGATTTAGAAAGTACACTCCGTTCGCTAAAAGGAGGTCGCTCGAATTAATCGGCGCATACTCCATGCGCACCAGAGCCTCGCCGGCAGACGGCGCCTGTGGCTCCGGCACTTTGACCATCGTTAAGCTCTGACCCGGATTACCGTAGGCAGTGAGATGAATGGCTTTCATTCAGGATTCTCCTCGCTCCAAGAGATCTCGACCTGCGAGGGGACCACCTGCTTGCTGGATTAGCCCTCCATCGCGGAGGTTTCCAAGATCAATGACAGAAAAGCCCAAGCTTACGAGTAAAGTTTCAAGTCGCTTCTTCGCGCAGTCGTCATCTGCCGAAATAAATGCAACTCTTCGCGCCCCATTGACGAGAGGATCCGACTCCAAATTAGGCACGGTCAGGTTGTTCAGTGCCTTAACCACCCGCGCTCCAGGAGCCAGCGCTGCAACAAGTTGGCTGGTAGAGAGGTTTCCAACATCGGCGGGTGTGAATTTTCCGGCCTTACCATGAAAAGGATTCGTCCCATCGATCAGAATCTGATTGGTCCACTTGGGTAGACTCGCAAGTGTGCCGGGCACGTTGTCCCAGGGAACGGCAAGAAGTACCATTTCGCAAGCTGCTGCCTCCTCTCTGGAGGCAGCCGTCGCTCCTGGCCCAAGTTGATGGACGATTTTTCGGAGGCTGTCGGGACCGTGGTTGTTGCTAAGCTTGACCTTGTGGCCTGCCTTCAATGCCTGTTTTGCGAACGCTTGTGCGAAAGCTCCCGCTCCAATGGTTCCGATTTCCATACGCGATCCAGCCTCCTTCATCGTTTTCTCAAATCGTCCTCTGCTCGGCACTGTCATCTGTCTCTAGTTGAGCTCTTCTGCAAAGATCCAATGGCAACCGGGTCTCGCTGCAAGAATTGAATCGAGCAAAGCTGCCGCAATGACAGGAGCAGGATTGGCATGAAACTTCTTCGGCAAAATAGGCGCTAACGCTCGGGAGATACCCAAAACGGCGCCCTCCGCAAACCTCGGTTCGCTTCGCTCCCCCGCGATAATGCTTGGCCGACAGATCGTAAGGGAGCGGAAAGCGATTTGCTGGATGTCTCTCTCAACTTCTCCTTTGGTCCTGGCATAGAAGAACATCGAGTTGGTTGCGGCTCCAATGGCGGACACGAGCGCGAACGTTTCTACACCGGCACCGTGGGCCGTCTTCGCAAAGACAAGAGGGAGTGTATAGTCCACGTAGCGGAAGGCTTCCCGCGAACCTGCCTTCGCCTTTGTGGTTCCAAAGGCGCATATGACAGCGTCCACGTTCCAGTCCTTCATCTTGGGCGCCATTTCCTCAAGACGCAAGTTGACCGGATTTATAAGTTTGTCCTGCGGCATCAGTGGTCTTCGCGTAGCCGCGATTACTTCGGAGATTGCGGGGTTGGCAATGGCCAGCTTTAGAGCGCTACTGCCCACCAAGCCCGTTGCTCCCAGAAGAAGAAGTCTCATAATCCGCTCTCGGGCAACCGCGCTACTAGTAGTCGAACCACTGATTAAGCGCCGCCACTTTTTCCGATGTATACGGCGGGAGGAGATGGTCTATATCAACGTCCGCCGGCGAGATCAAGATTGACTTGGCATGAGTGAGGGAATCAAAACCGTACCTGCCGTAATAGTTCCCGATACCAGAGTTGCCGACGCCACCAAAAGGCATCGTCTCCACAAACAAATGCACATTGACCTGGTTAATGGCTCCCCCACCGAAAGACAGACTCGCAAGAAAATGCTCGATGGTCGCGCTATCGCGACTAAAGAGAAATGCCGAGAGCGGCTTGGGACGCCGCTTCACTTCTGCCATCGCTGTATCGAAATCGTGATAAGTGAGAATTGGCAGCAGTGGACCGAAGATCTCGTCCTCCATGATTGGATCGTCCCAACCGACCGGGTAAAGAATGGTGGGATCGATGTAGCGCGCCGCAGGATCGGCTTTGCCGCCCACAATCACTTTCCGCGGGTCGATCAAGGAGGCGAGCCGCTCCACACCTTTAGCATTGATGATCTTCGAGTAATCTGGATTATTCTTGGGATCGGTTCCATAGAGCTCAACGACAGCCCGCTTACATGCCGAAATGAACTCATCCACTACTGACTCGTGCACGTAGGCGTACCCAGGTGATGTACACCATTGTCCGCCCCATGCCGTCGCGCCCCAGACGATTTTTTTGGCCGCATCCGGTATGTTCGCTGTAGGTTCAACGAATGCCGGGTTCTGCCCACCTAGCTCGAGCAGGACCGGAGTGAGATTCTCCGCCGCGGCCTTCATCACGATCTTGCCGACCTTCACGCTCCCGGTGAAGAAGATGAAGTCGAAGGGCAGCTTCAACAGTTCGGTGACTTCTTCTTTCGAGCCATAGACTGCGGCGACACACTTTCGGGTCGAAGTACTTGGGTATGAGGTCGAGCAGCAGCTTGGTGGTGGCGGGGATTGATTCCGCAAGCTTGAGAATGCAGGGATTACCGGCCGAGAGCGCAGCGATCGCCGGATCAAGCAACAGAGTCAAGGGGCCGTTGAACGGCCCAATGATGAGTGCGACACCATACGGCTCCCTGATTACTTTCGCCGTGTGGCCTGCCGACGCGAGTGCCTTCGGCACAGGAGCGCTCGTGGGCTTCATCCATTCTCGCAGTTGGGACTTCGTGAATTCGATAGTGCCCAGAGGCGCCAATACTTCAAAGACCTTTTCCTGGGATGCGGTCTTGAAGTCCTGGCTGACGGCCTCTTCAAAGGAGAGGCCGTTCTCCTTAAGCATCCGCTCCATTCGCTCCAGCTGCTCAATGCGCCAGTCGTACGTTTTTGTCGCATCGGTGTTGAAGTGCGCCTTTTGTCTATCGAGGAGTGCGCGGAAATTCTGCATAGTCGTTCCCAAGTCCTTTCACATCGAGGAGTAGCGAATTAGTGCGAAGCCGAGCTTCCGTTCATCGAGAGCACAACGCGGAACCGTGCCTTTGCGGCCATCATCCGGTCGTACGCTTCGCGGGCCTTGGATAGAGGCATGACTTCGATCATCGGCTCGACATTTTCGAGTAAAGAAAACTCCACCGTTTCCTGTTCGTCCTGCACGCTACCGGTGGTCGATCCGGAGATGGAACGCATGCCAAAAACGAGAGAGCCAGAATTCACTTCCAGTGGATCCGGGGCGAGCCCAATCACCAACAACTTTCCTCTTGCTGCCAGTCCGTTCACGAGACCGGACATTGCCTTACCACTTGGAGCTGTGGCGAGGATGGCATCGGCTCCGCCGAGCGCTCGCAGCTTAGCTCCCGCATCTTCCGCCCGGCTGTCGATGTATTGGTGCGCGCCTAGTTGCTTTGCGAGCTTCTCCGACTCCGGACCGAGACCGATGGCGACGGTCCTGTACCCCATCCTTCTCGCGTACTGAATCCCAAGGTGACCGAGTCCGCCAACCCCTTGGATCGCGACGAGCGCACCGGCACGCAGGCCGGCATTCCGCAGCGCATTGAATGTTGTCACGCCTGCACATAGGAGCGGTGCTGCCTTGACGGATTCGCAGACCGTCCGGAATCGTTACCGTGCTGCGCGCGTCAATGATCATGACTTCTGCGTACCCGCCGTCGATCGTGATGCCGGTAAGCACAGCGTTGGCGCAGTTGACAAAGTCTCCTCGGAGGCATGAAACGCAGGTGTCGTCCCATCCACCACAGATCCCAACACCCACCCGCTGACCTACGGAGCGGGTCGTAACATTCGAGCCGACGGCATCGATGCGCCCGATGACCTCGTGCCCAGGTATGCGGGGATAGGTAAGGTTAGGAAATTCTCCGTCAACGATCGCGCTGTCGGTACGGCACACGCCGCAAGCCTCAACCCGAATGCGAACCTGATTAGGACCGGGATCCTGCAGCGGCCTGCTGACTTCAGTGAAGACTCCCGGTTTGCTGATTTCGATGGCTCTGTACGTTCCGTTCATCATTGCCCCCGTGTAATCGGAATACCTGTTCGTTACGCTGCGAATTGCCTCAAGTGATAATCGATGTGGATCTGCAGGAGCTTGCCCCACTCCTTGACCGTCATCCTCCCGAACATGGGGTGCGGCCCCCATTCTTCAGCCGAACTTGCATGCCAAGCGGCATCCAGGATGTTCAGCAGTTGCTGCTTTTCGAAGTCAAAGTCAAATTGTGCGGTGTGCGGAATCTTGAAACCCTTAGGCAGCCGCAACCCCACAGGTTGCTTGGGAAACCAGTCAACCAATATCCATCGAAACAATGTTCGCGATACGAGATAACTCTCATCGGGAAGTTTGTAGAAACCCAGCGCACTGCCGGATGCCAAATTGAGATGGTGCAACATCTGCGAGACGTTCATCGTTCCCCATTGACGCGGATTAGCAGGAGTAGTCCGAAGAACCCTGTTCCGAAACTCGTCGTGTTTGGATTCCGTAAAGAAAGCCATTCCGTCCACCTGCTTCACACGGAATGAACCTGGAATGTACTTCAGCATCGCAAGACCAGACATCCAAAAGTTGCTGGTGAAAGCTTCTCGCACAAGATTCGTGCCCTTGGCTTCAGTGAACCGGGTCGGGACCGCTTGATCTGTACCGTTGTTCATATCAGTCGCCTCGGTTCATAACGATGACGCAACCACAGATTCAACCAAACCAGGATTTGGTTCAGATAGCAGAGCATGCATGTCGTTCAGGAAGAGCTTCACGTGCTGCAGAAATGTTCTTGCATGTTGATACTGGGCCCCGTGACTCGAATCTGGGTACACGATTAGCTGGGCATTCGGCAGCTGCTCCGCGAGAATGAGCGCGTTGAGCGGCCCAACCACCACGTCTTTGTTGCCATGAACGACCAGCGTCGGATGCGTAATCTTTTGCAAAGTGGCGTAACGACCGCTTGCAGGTATGGTTCCCCATTCTCTGATTGCGGCGAGCTGTGCCACGACAGAATTTCTCGACACGGGAAGGTCGCGATCTTGGGTGCGAGATTCGAGCCGCTTCATGTATTTGCACCCAGCCGCCTGGCTCGCGTCGGAAGGGGTAAAGAAAGCGCCCAACAGGAACGCAACCGGATCTGCTTGTTCTTCAGCTGATAGCTCGGTGAAGGTTAGTCCTTCACCACCACGCGGGGCCGTCCCCAAGAGAATCAGGCGCTGGACAAGGTCAGGATGGTTTAGAGCCAGCTGCTGCGCAATCATTCCTCCTAAAGAGAAGCCGATGACGTGAATCGCCTTGAGACCAAGTGCACGACAGAAAGCCACGCACTGAGGAGTCATTTGTGCGACCGTGTACGGTGTTTCCCCTCCCGAAGCGCCAACGCCAGCGTTGTCAAACAGAATGACCTCATGATCCGCCGCGAGGCTGTTCGTTACTGCCGGGTCCCACGCATCCATGTTGGAGTTGAAATATCCAAGAAAGAGCAGAGGAACCGTCCCTGCTTTGCCGAAGCGGCGGTACGCATAACGAATGCCTTCCGCCTCAACAAATTGTGTCGGGGCTGTTTCGTGTGTGTGATCGCTCATGGCGCGTCTCTCCACTCAAAGGTGTTCTCTCCTACCCTACCGCCCTCTTGCTCTTTCGCGATCCAGTGTCCGATGTAAGGCGAACAGTGGAGCAAAGACACACGATTGTTGCGGCAGTTTCCTAGAAAACGAACAGCTTCCACATCGACCAACGTCAGTTCCTGGAGATCCAGAACGGTTCCCGGTCCGCTCTCCGTTATCAGCGCCTGCAAGTCCGACAAGTGTTCCGCCTGCATCCGTCCTATTAGTCGAATCGTTGTTTTGTGCCCATCGGAGTGCTTCTCGATCTTGAGCGTCATCTTCCGACCAATTTCGGCAACGACTTCTTCAGGGTTTGCAATCTCATCGCCACTCGTAAGTGTGTGATTTACGGCTGCCTTAAGCGATTCATGCCAGGACGAAAAATCAGCATTTGCCGAAATTGCCGAAAAATCGGCATGAGAAGAGCTCCTGGTTTTGAAATCTTCAGAAGAGGAGAAAGGAAGAACTACGATGTCTTAAAGCGATAGCGGTTGATACCGAGTTTCCTGATCTTGGAATCGAGGGTCTGCCGCGGAAGACCCAATTTCGCGGCCGCACCCGCGGGACCAGAAATCAGGCCCTTTGTTTCGCGCAATGCATTTTCGATCATCGCCTTCTCGCGCTCAGCAAGATCGGCAGCGAACGGACGCTGGAATTTCGAAGTGGGAGCAGTTCGCGAGAACCAGCTTGCATCAACACGAAACGTTTCTCCGTCGCAAACGATCACTGCTCGCTCGATCACGTTCTGTAATTCGCGCACATTACCGGGCCAGATGTAGCTCTGCAGCAACTGCAAGGTTCGCTTGTCGATGCTGCGGAATTGTTTGCCAGCTTTCTTCGCATATCGATCGACCAAATATCCGACCAACAACGGAATGTCATCGCCACGGTCCCGAAGCGGCGGCACTCTGATAGGAAACACATTCAGGCGGTAGAAGAGATCCTTTCGGAAGCTACCCTCATCCACGGCCGCACTCAGGTCTCTGTTTGTTGCTGCCAGCACGCGCACGTCAACGTGTATCGAGTGATTCCCACCGACGCGTTCGAATTCCCGCTCCTGCAGAACGCGAAGCAAGGAAATCTGCGTCTCGTGAGGTAGTTCTCCTATCTCATCCAGGAAAATGGTTCCTCCGTCGGCGGATTCAAAGCGGCCTAATCGCCGCTGTGTGGCGCCCGTGAAAGCGCCCCTTTCGTGCCCGAAGAGTTCGGAAGCGATCAATGATGGTGGAATCGCGGCACAATTCACGCATATGAACGCGCGATTTGAGCGCTGGGAGCGCTTGTGAATAGCGCGGGCAATCAGTTCCTTGCCCGTTCCCGTTTCTCCCTCGATAAGGACTGTGGAGTCGGTAGGAGCCACCCTCGAGACTTGCGCTAACACTTTGCGCAATGCCTCAGAGGACCCCACGATCTCCTCGAACATGGAAGACCGCTCAATCTCTTCCCGCAGATAGACCTGCTCGCGAGCCAACTGGTCACGTGCAGCCGCCACCGCGCCATGCTCCAGAGCGTTGGCGACAGCCATGGCCAACTGCCCAGCGAAGGCTTTCAAAAAGTCGGCTTGTTGCGTCTTGAAATTGGCTCCCGCGTGCTTCATCAGCTGCAGCACAGCAATGGCTTCTCCCTTGTGAACCAAAGGCAAGAAATAGCCGCTCGGGACTCCTTCTTTTAAGAGCGGCTCATAAAGACTGTTGCCTTCCGGCGTATCGTGAATATCGGGATCCGGATTTTCACCCTGAGAACCATCCATGTACACGAGCTCGCGCGTTCGAAACGCTTTTTCCGAAGCAGACCTGTATAGTGGTGCGACAGGTCCCTCTGTGATCACGCTTTTGCCTTCGCAATAGTTGACCATCCGTTGCCTGAGTTGGCCATTCGTTGGATCAGGCAGCAAGAGCCCGATAAACTCGCAGCCGGTTACTTCCCGCAGACGAGCTGCGAACGAGGCAAACAAGTCGGACAAATCCAGGTTGGCAACAAGCGCTTGTTGTACATCGAGAAGTAAGCGCAAGCGCTCAAGCGCACTTCTGAGCGCTTCCTGTGACCGTTGCCGCTCAATTGCGATCAGCGCGATGTGCCCGGCGCCTTTGATGAGCGCGAGATCTTCTTCACTGGGAACTCGTGCCTCGTGTGAGTAAAGCGCGAAAGTGCCCAGTACCTCGTTATCCTTCGTCAGGATTGGTTCTGACCAGCCCGCTCGTATCCCATTGCTGAGGGCCAGTTCGCGATATTCATCAGGCCAACTGGGATCCGTGGCCACGTCCGCGACGATGACTCGCCTCTTCGAAAATGCGGCCTTCCCGCACAGACCGCATTTGTGAGTCACTGGCCTACGGCTCACTGCGGAAATCCATTGACCTGGGACGCGGGGCCCACCCGTTAGTACAAGGTGTTTCCCATCCGCTTCCATCAAGAAGACCGTCGTGACTGACGGCGCAACCTGAACGTCGATGGAAGCGCACAGGTGGTTCAAAACGTCCTTCAGGCTTGCGCCATCAGCGATCATCTCCAACGTTCGCTTTTCGGCAGCGTGTAGGGTTTCAGTTTGCTTACGATCCTGAATGTCTGTGCCCGTCGCATACCAACGGAGGACGTTCCCCCGTTCGTCTAGTAGTGGGTTGTAGCGGATCAGGAACCACCGATATTTACCATTCTTGCCCAGGGCGCGTTGCTCGGTTTCGAACGGAACCCAGCCAGAGAGACTTTTCTGCCGCTGTTCGCGGAGTCTCTGAACGTCTTCTGGATGGAACACGCGATCCCGGAAGTTATCGGCCCGCACTTCCTCCAGAGACAGCCCCGTGTACTCAAGTGCCACGCGATTTGCGTATATGGCCTTCCCGTCGGGATTCAAAACCACAATTGTTTGTGGAATAAGGTCAATGATTCGCCGCAGCTCTTCTTCGTCCGGAAGACCTTTGGGCTCAGTGAGGTTTATGCCACCCGCACCGGCCGCGGTCGCCAGGTCCTGACGTGTGGCCCCACGGGTAGGTGCGGGATTCGGCTCACCATGCTTTTGACGCACTTGAACTTGTCGACTGTCTGGCAGCATTTGCGGGCCTTCGTTGCATCCTAGTGAGATTCCCGTGGAGGGCCAAAGGATTCGAACAGGACGTCATAGGCCGAGCAAATTCGTTCGAGCAGACCAACGATCCGGGTCGCAAATCCGCTCACGGTTCCTGAATCACGGGCAAACGGAGGTAATTCTTCACCGCGAAGTGCCTGCAAAGTCCCATTATCGGTAAAATTCGGCGATGTGCAGCTTCGGCCTGTCTTCTTTCGGATGATGGTCGGATTACCGCCCACCTTTCCTAACCCGTCCAGGAAAAGTAGACCACGATGCATCATCGTCCGAATGCCCACGCCACCATTAGCGGGAACTCTTCTCGCCAGAATGCGCCACCGTGCGATCCGGCTCGCTCATTCATGACGACATCCGCACCTGCATCGCGCAGCGCGTCCGCCCACCTCCTTGCGTTCCCGAGGAAGAACGGCTCCTCTGTGCCAGCGACAAGGTAGGTGCGCGGAAGCGGGCTCGGCATAACGCCAGGCGGCTTGTAGCCACCGCCAGGCGAGGCGCAGAAGACCGCACCGTAGACATGTGGATGCCGAAGCCCAAGAGCGAGGGCCAGCTCTCCACCCGCCGAAGCGCCGAACACTGCGGTACGTTCAGCGGGCAGCGCCACGCCAAACCACGACTCCGTCCATCGGCGAACGTCCTTGACGAAGAACTTCTCGTGGGCCGCGAACCGCTCCGGCTCAAAGCCTGGTGAGTACTCATGGAGCCGCAGCGTCTCTTCGGTCAGCCCATGTACACCGACGATCATTGTGGACCGTGCGTCTGCATTTTCGAGCAACCGGCCCCACTTCGAGATTCTCTGACCGTCACCGGCGAAGACGATTGCTTCGGGCGGGTCCGGTGGAACGTACACCGTGACCTGCCGTCCACCGTCGTACTCGAACGTCTCGGTGACAAAATCTCCAGAGACTGCGCCGGTGGGCTTGGAGGCCGTTTCGTCCGACTCACTTAGCTTGCGGTTGACGGGATTGTGTGCTTGCTTCTTCATGGCATTGCCTTCATTTATAGAACGATGGCCGCCCCGTTACTAGGATTTAGGTTGTCGACCGGCGCATCAGCCATACGCTCATCGAAGCGGAATCCGGAGTTTCGAGCGTGTCACCGCCAACTCGGCAACCGCCTATCCGTCAATTACTACCCAAGCAACAACTCGGAAGTCATCGATGTCGTCTCACGGTTTTAGTACCGGAATGTCGGCAAGTATTTACAAATGAGCTTCACATCATGCTCTTTCGGGGCTGTCGCCACCTGCTGTTTCTTTTTCGCCGGAAAATGCAATTACTTGATCCCGGTGCCCTTACCCGCATCGGGAAGAATCGCCGTAGGATATAGGTCCGGCAGCGGCATGTTCTGTTGGTCGAGCCGCTCAGGGTGGGGCAATGGCTTGCGCGGAATCATCTGATCCCGCATTGCGGCGTTGTAGACGAAGATTGCCTCGACAACCGCGATCTGCTTAAGATCCGCGGACTGCAAATGCTCATAGGTATCCATGTTGGAGTGGTGGGTGCGGGTCTCGTAGTCCATGGGATCCTGGATGAACTGGAAGCCCGGGATCCCGACAGCATCAAACGACAGATGGTCGGTGCCGCCCGTGTTGCGATTGCTTATGGTAGTGACGCCGAGATCCCTTAGCGGAGCAATCCATTGCTCGAAGATGTGGTCTACCGCGGCATTCCCTTGGGTGTAAATCCCGCGAATTTTGCCCGTTCCATTGTCGACGTTGAAATACGCGGAAATAAGTTTCTGTTCGGGTTTGAGGGTAAGCGGGCCCGCGGGCTTTCTCAGATGTTCGAACCGGTCCATCTGATCGGGGGCGGTGGAGCGCGGGAAGCTGCCGAAATGTTGATCCACGTATCGCATGCTGCCGAACAGTCCTTCTTCTTCGCCAGACCATAGGGCAATGCGTATGGTCCGCCGTGGTTTGACCCCCAGCGCGTTCAAAATGCGCATAACCTCCAGAGCAATCACAGAGCCTGCCCCGTTATCCGTAGCGCCGGTACCCGCGATCCAGCTATCCAGGTGGCCGCCCACCATCACCACCTCGTCTTTCAGCGTGGGATCGGTTCCTGGAATTTCAGCAACCGTGTCGAAGCCATGTTCATGATCTCCCGTGAACCTGGTTTCTACGTCCATCTCAATGGACACCGGAACGTGGTTCTCGAGTAATCGATATACCCGGCCGTAGTTCTCAACCTGCGTTACCACGCTGGGAACTCGGAGAGCCGCATCCCGGCGATAAGGAGTGCCGGCGGCGTCGTCGAAGATAATCCCCGTACCACCGCCATTCTCGCCATCGCGGCTGGGAAGAATAACCACGGCGGCCTTTTCCTCAGCCAGGAACGAAAAGATCATCTTGTTAAGCTTGGCACGTTTGAAATAACGTTCGATGAACGCCTCCCTCTCCGAGGCGCCCGCCAAAGGAAGGGACTCGAGGTCCTTAAGATCCTTGTCGGTATAGCGCTCAAAGAAGGGCTTGTCGGGTGCCGGCACATCGCGCATTGCACCCAGCAGAACAATCTTGCCGGAAAGTTTGCCCTTGTATTTGGCCATGTCTTTCTCGTCCTCAATCACCACCGAGATGGCCTGCGCCGTCAACGGCCCGTTGGTGGAGGGCGACCACGGCGCAGCCTGGGCCAGGAACACGGATGTATCTGGTTCCGTCATACGAACCCAGGTGTTGAGCTGTTGCCACCCTATGCCGAACTCACCCCAATCTTCCAGATGCGCGTTCACGCAACCCATTTTGGTGAGCTGGTCGCGCGTCCATGCGTTGGCCTTCGCCATGTTGGGCGAACCAGTCAGTCGAGGCCCGATTCCGTCCATGAGACCGCCGGCGTAGTCCATCACATGCGAGTGCTGCAAACCCTCTTCCCGGATAGCGTTGTACGCATTCAGATCGAGCACCTCGGTGGCGGGCTGCTGCATTTGCGCATCGTCCCAGCCAGCCTGCGACTTCTTATTGGCGGCGTACGATCCAGCTGCGGCGAGTATGAATGCCGCAGCAAAAGTCACGCTGAGTCTTTGACCCATGAAAATTGCCTCCTGGAACTCAAATTAAATGTAGGAGAAATCACTCTTCCGGCAACAGTTCGTAACTCACAAAGGCAAGCTTCTTGCTGTCGGGCGACCAGGAGGGAACATTGATGGTCCCCTGACCGCCAAAGAGCTTGGCCAGCGCATGAACCTTCTTATTGTCCATCGACATCAGGTTCAGAACCACGTCCTTTTCCCCCGGATGGCCGCTCACGCTTTTATCGTAGGAGAGAAAGACCATCCATTTTCCATCGGGAGAGATGTGCGGGAACCAGTCGTTCGTCTCATCGGAAAGTACCTGTTCCTGCCCGCTCCCATCTGCCTTCATGCGCCATATTTGCATCCACCCCGAGCGCTCTGAGTTGAAGTAGATGTACTCACCGTCGGGTGAGTATTCCGGGCCATCGTCCAGGCCCTTGGCTGTTGTCAACCGGGTCTCCTGCCCGCCGGTAACGGGGATGGTGTAGATATCGAACTCGCCATCGCGTTGGCCGGCGTAGGCCAGCGTTTTTCCGTCGGGAGACCATCCATGCCAGTAGGAGGGCGAATACTGCGTCACCTGCCGAGGGGTTCCACCGCCGATCGGCACAATATAAATGGAGGACTTCTGATTGCTTCCCGACGAGTCACTGATGGCCAGCCACTGGCCGTCGGGCGAGATGCCGTGATCGTTGTTGCACCGGTTCTGCGGATCGGTGGCAATCGTCGTGGGTTCCGTTCCATTCACGTCCAGGCGGCGTATTTTGCCCTCACTATTAAAAAGCAGGAACCCACCGTCGCGAGACCAATTCGGTGCTTCAAAGTGGACCGGCGCAACGTAGGCCACACGGCGGTCAGTCGAGCCAACCGTGATGGTCTCCAATGTGCTGTACAGGACCGGCTTCCCAGTTGCCGGCGGAAGCGACGCCAGCTTTACGTTAGAAAAAACCGCCTTCTCGACTACGTCCTTGTCGTGCGCGCAGACCCCGATACCGATATAAAACGGTCCCGTCAGGGCAAGCTTGGTAGACGCCCCGGCAACCTGCAGCTTTCCGTCACTACCGGAGACGAAAGCGTAGAAATAGTCGCCACGCTTTTCAATGCGCACCGTTCGCGGTGCGGAGAGATTGGACTCGACTTCGTGGGTGTTGGCCCCGGTTGCATCCCGGTATTGCAGCGAAGTAAGGCCATCTCCGTGCCGGGCCACATCCACGGCTGCCGAATTGGCATCCAGGCTTTGCCGGATCATCAGCACGGCCTTGCGATGATTATTCCCGGTCGCGCCAACAAAGGCGATATCCGCCGTGAGCGAAACATCCCCAGAGGCTTTCGTCCACACGTAATGGAAGTCATCCTCCCCGAACCACATATTGGCGCCGCTGCCGCTGATGGTGTAGGTCTGCTGGGCCGGGTTGTACTCGACCAATCCCGGGTGCAAGATAGTACCGACGTCCTGGTGATCCTGAAAGATACCCAGCGACGGAGTAGCGGCCCTCGCCGCCACCGCAAGCGTCAGGCAAAATGCCGCGGATATCCGCCAAAAAGAAAGAAGCTGCATTTCGTGGCCTCAATGGGAACGATACAAAGTTCGGTCGGAGAACGTTATCATGAAAACGAAGGGCAATTGGAGACCAGCATGATGAACGAGAAGAAACAACGGCAGGGGATTCGAAATGCCTCGGCGGTGCGCGTCAGCCGCCGCTCCTTCCTTTCGTCACTCGGCGCGGCCGGGGTCGTCGCGACCGCAGGCCCCGTAGTCGCCGGGGCGCAGTCAGCACCGCCTTTGGCGCCAATGACTGCAGCGGCCGCCACCAGTGCGGAGACCATAGAAGGTGCAATCCCGGTTAGCCTCCGTGTCAACGGAAAGCAGCTTGATCTGCAACTCGATCCCCGCACCACGCTTCTCGACTGCCTGCGCGAGACCATCAGCCTGACCGGCACCAAGAAAGGCTGCGACCACGGCCAGTGCGGAGCCTGCACCGTGCACGTGAACGGCCGCCGCATCAACTCCTGCCTCACGCTGGCAGCCATGCATGAAGGCGACGAGATTACTACCATTGAAGGACTCGGCGAGCCCGGCAACCTGCACTCGATGCAGGCATCCTTCGTCAAGCACGACGGCTATCAATGCGGCTACTGCACTTCGGGCCAGATCATGTCCGCCGTCGCACTTCTCAAGGAGAAGTGCGGCCCCTCCGACGCCGACGTCAAGGAGCTCATGAGCGGGAACATTTGCCGCTGCGGAGCCTACTCCAACATCGTCGCCGCCATACAGGACGTTCGCCAGCAGGCATAGGAGTTGCATCATGGAGATGTTCACGTACACCAAGGCTACCGGGGTGCCGCAGGCCATTGAAGCTCAGTCGCAACAGGGTGCCCGCTTCATCGCCGGTGGAACAACCCTGCTCGACCTGATGAAGCTGAACGTCGAGCGCCCCAGCCAGGTCATCGACATTAATCTTCTCCCCCTCAACCAGGTCGAAAAACTTCCCGATGGCCGGCTGCGGATCGGCGCGTTGGTCCGCAACTCCGATCTGGCTCATCATCCCGCGGTTGTGAGCGACTATTCCGTCCTTTCCCAGGCGTTGCTCGCAGGGGCTTCCGCGCAGCTTCGCAACATGGCCACCACCGGCGGCAATCTTCTGCAACGCACCCGCTGCATGTACTTCCGCAACGATGCCATGGCCTGCAACAAGCGCATGCCCGGTTCCGGGTGTTCCGCAATCGAGGGCGACAACCGCACCCTCGCCATCCTGGGCACCAGCAAAGACTGCATCGCGACCAACCCTTCCGACATGAACGTCGCCCTCACCGCGCTCGAGGCCGTTGTGCACATTCAGGGCGCGAAAGGTGAGCGCGACGTGGCCATCGGCGATTTCTTCCTGGTTCCCGGAAGCACGCCGCAGCGTGAAACCGTTCTGGAGCGAGGCGATCTCATCACCTACGTCACTCTCCCCGCGGCGCGGGCCGGCAGCAAACAGGTCTATCTAAAACTGCGCGACCGGGCTTCCTATGAATTTGCCCTCTCGTCGGCGGCTATTGTGGCCGTGGTGAACGGCGGCAAGCTGGAATTCGTTCGCGTTGCCCTGGGTGGAGTAGGCACCAAGCCCTGGCGCTCGCTCGAGGCGGAGAGGGTGCTGCACGGCAAAACGCCGGACGAAAAGCTATATCGTCAGGCGGCCGAGGCGGCTCTGCATGGCGCCCAGCCGCAAAGCGATAACGCCTTTAAGATTCCACTGGCTAAGCGCTGCATCACCCACGCTCTCACGCTTGCAACCGTATAACAGGAGACAGACCCATGGCGTCGATACTCAATCTTCCTCCCAGAACGAATGCCGGCCTGCCCCGCGTCGATGGCCCGCTCAAAGTCAGCGGCGCCGCCATGTATACGTCGGACCACAATCTGCCCGGCATGCTCTACGCCGTCCCGGTGTGCGCCACCATCGCCAGCGGCAGCATCACGGCGATCGATAGCAGCCGCGCCCAGGCGATGCCCGGAGTCAAAGCCGTCTATACCCGCCAGAACCTGGGCAAGCTCTTTAGAACTGCTCCTGCTTCGGACTTTACCGGGATCCTCGACGAGCGGCGCCCTCCCTTCGAGGACGACACCATCCGCTACTACGGACAATACGTCGCCGCCGTTGTGGCGAACACGTTGGAGCGGGCAGTGGCCGCGGCCAACGCCGTCAAGGTGACCTATCGCAGCGAAAAGCCTGACGTTCGCGAGCACCTCGAAACCGATGAGAAGCCTAAGGTCGACAGCCAGCGCGGCGATCCCGAGCCGGCCTTTCAGTCCGCTGCCGTCAAGGTAGACGAGACTTATGTGACCCCGACCGAGACTCACAACCCGATCGAGCTGCACGCCAGCGTCGCGGTTTGGGATGGACAAAATTTCACCCTCTACGAGACCTCGCAAGCGGTGATGAACCATCGCGACGTAATGGCCCAGATGCTAGGGGTTCCACAGGAAAACGTCCGCGTCATCTCTCGCTTTCTGGGTTCCGGCTTTGGGGGCAAACTTTGGCCCTGGACGCACTGCATGATCGCCGCCTCCGCTGCGCGTAACCTCAACCGGCCGGTCAAGCTGGTGGTGACCCGCGACATGATGTTCCAGAACGTCGGCCATCGCCCGCGCACCCAGCAGCGCATCCGCCTGGGCGCGACACCCGACGGCAAACTTGTCTCGCTGATGCACGACTCGCTCAACCACACCTCGATCCTCGACGACTACTCCGAGGGTTGCAGTGAGGCCACTGCGTACAGCTACAGTACGCCCAATCTCCGCGCCGCCTCAGGCCTGGTCCGGCGCAACGTCGGTACCCCGACTTCCATGCGCGGCCCGGGTGCCGTCCCTGGACTCTTTGCGCTTGAGTCAGCCATGGATGAGCTGGCCATTAAGCTCAGCATGGATCCGCTCAAGCTGCGCCTGTTGAATGAACCCCAGAAAGACGAGGGTCTCAACCTGCCCTTCTCTTCCCGCCATATGGTGGAGTGTCTGAACGTGGGTGCAGAAAAATTCGGCTGGTCCCGGCGCACGCCGCAGGTCGGATCGATGAAGAAAGATGGCTTGATTCTGGGCTGGGGGGTTGCCGGCTGTTCCTGGATCGCCGAGCGCATGGGCGCCGAAGCCAGCGTCGACCTGCACGACGATGGCACCGCCCGCGTCTCCTGCGCCACGCAGGATATTGGCACCGGGACCTACACCGTCCTTTCGCAAATTGTTTCCGTAAAAACCGGCATTCCCCACGACAGGATAGAAGTCGTACTCGGGGATACGGATCTCCCTCCGGGGCCCATCTCGGGTGGCTCCTGGGCTACCGCATCGGTCATCCCGCCCGTGCTCGAAGCCATCGAAAAAGCGCAACAGGTGCTGTTTACGATCGCCGGCCAAAGCAAGGACCCTCGCTTTGCGGGACAGAAGCCCGATGCGATGGCTTTTACTGACGGCTGTGTCCACCTTAAGGATAAGTCCCCTGATACCGGTGTGCGCTTTGAGCAGATCCTCACCACGAGCAACATCCGCGCTGCTTCCGGCAGCGGAAAATCCGAGGGGACCTTTGGGAATCCGAATCGCAAACACTCCATGCATTCTTTTGGAGCGCAGTTTGCCGAGGTGACCTGGCAGCCTGAGACCGCCCGCCTGCGCGTCTCTCGGGTTGTCACGGTGATCGATGCCGGCCACATCCTCAACCCCAAGCCGGCCCGCAACCAGATTGAGGGTGCGGTGGTCATGGGTGTCGGCATGGCCCTCTTCGAAGAGACGGTATATGACCCGCGCTTCGGCGCTCCGATCAACAACAACCTTGCCGACTACATTGTCGCCACCAACGCGGACGCCCCGGAGATCGACGTCACTTTCCTCGATTACCCCGACAAGGTGCTGAACCCTCTGGGCGCGCGTGGCGTGGGCGAAATTGGCCTGGCCGGTATCGCACCCGCCATCACCTCCGCCGTGTACCACGCCACCGGCGTTCGCGTGCGCGAACTTCCGGTTCGCATCGAAAACCTACTGAAGGCCTAGCTACTTTCCGGCGCAAAAGTCTGTTCCGTGAGGAGCCGAAGAAATGCCCGACAGCGTTTTTTAGACCATCCTTCGTCTCCCCGAAAAATAATTTATTGAATTCCGTTCTCATGTCGATTCGGCCACACTCCGTTCGACGTATCAGCAGAGAGCCAGTACGAAAGCGAGCAACAGCGATCCAACTGCGCTCTCAATCTGAGTTCACCGGTTAGCCAACAAATAGCTAAACCCGAAAACAAGCCACCCAACCATCGCTCAACCCAAAGGAGATTTCGCAATGCGATTCATGGTCATGGTCAAAGCTACCCCAGAGTCAGAAAAAGAAGGCGCCCTCCCCGATCCACAGCTCTTGCTCGAGATGGGCAAGTACAACGAAGAGCTCATGAAGGCTGGCGTCGTGCTCGCCATGGATGGCCTCCATCCCAGCTCCAAAGGCGCACGCGTCAAATTCTCCGGCAAGTCTCGTACCGTCATCGACGGCCCCTTCACTGAGGCCAAGGAGCTCATCGCCGGCTTCTGGCTCTGGCAGGTCAAGTCCCTCGAAGAGGCCATCGAGTGGGTCAAGCGTTGCCCCAACCCCCACGCCGGCGACTCCGAAATCGAAATCCGCCAGGTCTTTGAGATGGAAGACTTCGCACCCATCCTGTCCGAAGAGCAGATCCAGCACAAGGTAGCGAAACGGGCTGAGCTGCCGAATCAGACCGCCAACAAATAGCCACTCTTGCATCCACGGATCGAAGCTGGTGTGATCGGTAGCAGTGTCCGCTACCGATCCACATCACGCCACACATCAAGCCCTGCATCGCACCATCGAAGCCGTATGGCGCATCGAGTCTGCGCGCGTCATCGCCGGACTCACCAGCCTCACCCGCGACTTAGACCTAGCCGAAGATCTCGCGCAGGAAGCGCTTGTCGCCGCACTCGAACAGTGGCCGCAATCTGGCGTCCCCGATAATCCCGCGGCATGGCTCACCGCAACCGCCAAACGCCGCGCCATCGATCTCTTCCGCCGCAACGCCGTCGCCGAGCGCAAACACGAAGAACTCGCCCGCGAACTCGAAGCCCTCGAAAAAGCGCAACAGGTGCTGTTTACGAATCGTGGTGGCGAATTCAGGTGACGATCACAACCATGGGGTCCGTGAAGAACCGCTGTTGCGCCTAGTCGCAGCGCCGGACGGCCAACACCGTCATGTCGTCGAAACTCTGGCCGCCATTGACAAACGCCCTCAAGTCTTCAACACAGGCGGCTATCAGTTCCGCAGGTTGCCGCGCAGCCTGCTGGTGCACCAAAGTCATGACGCGGTCCACGCCGTACTCGTCGCTCTCGTTGCGGGCTTCGGAAAGGCCGTCCGTGTAAAGGAAGAGCGTGTCGCCAGATTCCAGTTGCACGCACGTGGCGTTAGACTCCATCTCGAGGAACATGCCCAGCGGCAAACCGTTTGATTCAATGCAAGACACGCCGCTGTGCCCAACGAAGATTGCGGGGCAGTGGCCGGCGTTATGAATTTCTACCTCCCCGGTTGCCTTCGCCAGCCCGCACACCAACGTGGCGTATTGTCCCGCCAGCGCACTTTCGCACAAGACGCGGTTGACGTGGCTGACAACCTGTCCGAGCGGGAGGGACATGCCGGTAAGGCTGCGGAACAAGGCGTGAAGCTGCGCCATCATCATGGAAGCTGCCACGCCTTTACCGGAGACGTCACCCAAAAGGAAGAGGAGCTGCCCATCGGAGGGGATCAGGTCGCAGTAGTCACCGCTGATGGCGCCGACGGGCGCGAAATGATAGCTCGTCTCCCAGCCACCCACGCGGAGGCCATTTTGCGGTAGCAGGTTGCGCTGCACCTGGGAAGCCAGGTCGAGGTCTCGCTGTAGCGCAGCCCGCTCAGATTGGGTCAGGTGGTCAAGACAATAGCGCACCAACGGATCTGCGAGCAGGCGGTCCTCTTCCACCGATTCGTGGCACTCAAGACATAGACCGTAGATACCTTTGGCCATGCGATCAAGCGCCGAATCTACCTCGCGCAAGAGGCTACCCACCTCAGGGTTTCGCGGCGCGGAGGCAACCGCCACTTCCAGGAGGCGTTTGCGCGCCTCCAGTTGAGACTGCAGAAAACCAGACCCTAGCGTGGCCACGAGAATCTCCCTGGATATCTGGATATAAGGTCCATTATTGGATTCCGCAAGCCCGTTTTCGATTCGGGTATCCATTACATGGCGGCAGATTCCCCAACGGTCGTCCTCGACCCATGCCGGCGGGGGTGTGCTGGGTCAAGATTACATGAGATTAATGTTCGGTTGCATAGTAGCCTGAGCGGACGACGATGTTGCCTACACGCTCAGAGGTAGTTTGCAACTCAATTTGGTGGAATGATCCGTCGGGTTTCAGCTCTGCCGGGTTGTAAACGAGGCGATATTGATTGCGCAAATTTGCCTCGATGGTGCGCAGGTTGTTGTCTATTACAACTTCGGAATCGTCGTCGTAGAAAACGCGCCCGCCGGTTTCCGAGGCCAGTTCCGCCAATGTTTGCGGTCCTGTGGAGAAGGTGTATTTCGACTGGGCGCGAAAGACGTAGATCGAAGTGTTGGTTCGCTGACACATGTCGACGGCCTGACGGAGAGAAGCTTTGCTGGCGTTATCTTCACCATCGGAGAAAAGCAGGATAAAGTTTCCGCTGACCAGTTGACTGATTTTACCGAATTGGTAAAAACACGCTTGATTAATAGCGTCGAAAATGGCTGTGCCTAGTCCTCTTCCCACCGGCATGAATTCGCCGACGGCCACAACGAGCGCAGCTGTATCGCTCGTCCAAGGTTCTGCGATTCCAGAGCGAGACGCAAAATCCATAACGAAGGCTTGATCGGTTTGTTGCCGCAACAGCAGCTGAGCGTACTTGATCGAGATTGTCCGATCGCTGGGAAGGTGTTCCTCCATCGACTCGCTTTTATCAATAAGAATGCCGGCACGGATTGGTAAATCCTTCATCGACTGGAAAACAACAATCTTGCGTGGTGGTTTCCCTTTGTCTAGAAGGTTCAACTCATCGAGTCTGAGATTGTTGATAGGGAGACCGTGCACATCGGCTGCGTGGAAAGTCAGACTGACTTCATCTACAGCGACATTGAGATTGTAGGGTGTTGCACTTTGAGCCGCGCCAAAAGTTTTCTGCAGACATGAAGAACGCGCCTGCGCGTAGAGCGTGAGGATAAGGAGGCCGCAGATAATCCGTTGCTGATCCATTGCGATACTGCATCTGCGATTGTAGCGTGCCATGCGCTTTCCACACCGCCCGTCTGCGCGTCTCTCGGGTTGTCACGGTGATCGATGCCGGCCACATCCTCAACCCCAAGCCGGCCCGCAACCAGATTGAGGGTGCGGTGGTCATGGGTGTGGGCATGGCCCTCTTCGAAGAGACGGTATATGACTCGCGCTTCGGCGCTCCGATCAACAACAACCTTGCTGACTACATCGTCGCTACCAACGCAGACGCCCCGGAGATCGACGTCACTTTCCTCGATTACTCCCGACAAGGTGCGACCATGCGGCTTTCCTTAAAGAAAGCCGCACACGTGACAGCATCCGGTGTAGCGAGGCAGGAAATCCGGGTCGCTCGCCCAATTCCGCTAAACCAAAAGTAACTTCCGAACGGGTACCCCACGGCTCAGAAAGCGCCCCCGGCGCGCAGATCCGATCCTAGAGCGGTATATCCTGTCAGGAGACGATTTCGGCAGGCAGCGGATTCTCGCGTCACCGCTCCCTGGCCGGCAGGTGCCGGTAGTTTCGGCCTACACGCGAGCGAAGGACAGCGTTACCGCTGTCCGGTGTCCCACCCGATCCCTGTCACAAATCAAGCAATCACCAGCATCCCGCCGCGGCGGGATTTTTTATCGGTTCCCACCTCGCTTCCCTGCGCTCTGGAAACCTCTGTCCACAGCTTCTCTCTCTCAACTTCCCAACTTCCCAGAAACGGAGCCACCTATGCCCAAAAATAAAGTCAGCGACCTCATCACCGATCAGGAAATAGCCTTTGCCCACCTGGTCCTCTCTGGAACCATGACTGACCGCCGTGCCGCCGAAGCGGTGGGCCTCAACCCCGACACCGCCGCCTACACCAAATCCAAGCACCGTGTCCGCGCCTACATGGTCGAGCACCGTGCCGCCGTCCAGCAACAGCTCCTCGAGCAAGAAACCGAGGGACTGCGCCGGCTGAACCTGGGCCGCGAACAAGTCCTGGCCCGCCTCTGGGAAATCGCCAACCTGAGCCCCGAAATGACCCGCGGCAGCATTACCGGCCAGGTCAAGGCTCTCTCCATGATCGTGGCCATGCAAGGCCTGATACCTGACCGTCTCGCCCGCTCCTCGGAGAAGACATCCGCCCCTCCGCCCGCCCATCCGGAAATCTATGCCGCCGCCTGGCGTGGCGAGCAGCGGGCGAAAACCATCGACCCCCAGCCAGGCCCTGCCCTTGCCCAAGAAGAAGATGAGCCTGGCGTCGCCGAGCCCGGACACGAACCCGGCTCGGCGGGAGACGCGCCTCCGCCCCCCGGCTCTACCCTTCACCCCAGCGAGTCCGCCTTCGCCAACCGCTTCAGCCCCTCGGAAACGACGCCATCGGAGCCTTATGCCCCCTCGTTCGCTTTTGCTCCAGACACCAGAGTCCCCTTCTCTATAAAAGCGCCCCTTGCCCGGCGCCGCTGAGTTTCTAAAAGAAAACGGAAACCCACGTACTCACGGCCAATGCCCCAAATGACCCAAAAAGATCGAATTTTATCGAACTTTACAAAAACCGAGGCCATCCGTAACCAGGGCTGTCCAGATTTAATCTGAGCCACTTCGCTGTCCATCCACGAGCAACAGCACTCCACGGGAGCGCAATCCTACACTTTGTTCGGGATTCGTGGTGGAAGCCCCCGCATTTATGCAGGGGAAGGAGCGCTTCAGCGCTCCGGGACACAGTCTCGACTAGATCATGCGCTTTAGCGCTGGCTAAACAACTTTCTGAAACAAAGCAAGAATACACAAATAAAGAGGCTTTCTTCCTGGAAACACATCCGCAGGCATCGGTTGCAACATAACCCCACGGCTGCGATCATGGCTGCGATCCGAATGGTCCCTCTAACGATGCGCTTTCGCCTGCTGATCTCCGCTGCCCTCCTCGCGGCTTCCACGTGTCTGTTCGCACAAACGCTTGCGTGGCCACCCGGTCCCGATCATCTGACCTTGCCCCTATGGCCGAACGGAGCGCCCGGCGCGCAACCGGCGCCCGGGCCTGAGGGCAACATGACAACCGATAAGGACAATCGACCCGGCGGTAGGCTGGTGATCCGTATCGGTAACGTTTCCAACCCTACGCTCACTCTCTACACGCCTAAGGACAAGAACACCGGGGCCGCCGTTGTGGTCTTTCCCGGTGGCGGTTACCGAATCCTGGCCATTGACCTTGAGGGCACCGAAGTATGCGACTGGCTGACCTCCAAGGGCATCACCTGCATTCTGGTCAAGTACCGCGTACCCGAACCCGGTCCCTACCCCCAGTCGTCCGCTCCGCTCCAGGATGCTCAGCGCGCCTTCGGAATGGTTCGTGCCCACGCCGCCGAGTGGCATATTGATGCCAACCGCGTCGGAGTCCTGGGTTTCTCCGCCGGAGCGCACTTGGCCGCCGCCCTCAGCACCCACTTCGATCAAAGACTCTACGATCCAATCGACGCGGCCGACAAACTCAGTTGCCGTCCCGACTTTGCCGTCATCGTCTATCCGGGTTACCTTGCGCTCGCAGACCAGAACTTTGCCCCCAACCCCGACATTCATCCCACCGATCAAACCCCGCCTACCTTCCTGGTGCAGGCAGAGGACGATTCAGTCCATGTAGAGAACGCTGTGGTTTACTTTCTCGCTCTGAAGAATGCCAAGGTACCGGCCGAATTACACATCTATGCCCAGGGTGGACATGGGTACGGCTTGCGCCGAACTGAACTGCCCGTTACCACGTGGCCGCAGAGCGTGGAAATATGGCTGCACACCATTCATGTGTTGTCGGATGCCAAGTGAGCTGAGGAGAGTGATGACAAAAATCCTGTTTTTGCAAGTGCTGGCGGCGGCCGTGTGTGCCGCGCAAAACACGCTCCCCGCGCTTCCTGCTCCTCAGGGAGTGCCCGCGCCAGGACCATCGACCGACGCGCCCTATGCTCCGTTACCGATCTTACCCGGTGGGGTTGTCATCACTCTCTACCCGGCGGGCTCACCGTTTCTTAACATGGAGAAGGTTCGCCAGGCTGAGCAATACAACATGAGCCAGGCCGTGCCAGGGCGAATCAACAGCATCGTCAACATACACAATCCGTCGATCGAGGTGCACACCGTCGACCGCGGACTCAACACCGGTGCTGCCGTAATCCTGGTGCCGGGGGGCGGCCACAACACGCTGAACGTAGGTTCTGAGGGCGCGGACTTCGTCCCCTTTTTCTACAACTACGGCGTCAATACCATCATCCTGCGCAGCCGCCTGCGCCGGGACGGATACAACCCCCGGACGGACGAAGTATATGACGCGCAGCAGGCCATCCGGTTGGTGCGCGCGCATGCCAAGGATTTCAACATCGACCCCAACAAGATCGGCATCATGGGCTTTTCGGCGGGCGCCGAATTGGCCACCGCGGCGGCTGTTCTGTACGACGACTTTGACAAGAAGAACAGTGGTCCCGGTGATCCTCTGGCGGGCATCTCTTCGCGTCCGGACTTTGTCGGCGTCATCTATCCCGGCCCCACACCCTTCGCCCGCAATCGTGTTGCCCCGCCCATTCCGCGCAACGTTCCGCCCTCGTTCATCGCCTCCGCCGGCTCGGATGACCAGATTCATGCGATCTGGGCTGACGAATACTTCTCGGCTATGTTGGCGCTCCGGGTGCCCAACCTCGAAATGCATATTTATGCCAATGGGCGCCATCCCGGCGACCCGCTGCGCGACGGCAGCCATATGACGGGCGGCCTGACGGCTCGCAACGGAATCCCGTTTGGCACCTGGCAGTTTCGTTTCATCGACTGGTTCCGCGATCTCGGGTTTCTCGAACCGCCTGGTGTAGAAACGAAAGCAGCCAAAGATATCGCCTTTTATCTGAGCCAACCGGCAACCCTTTCGGTCGAGCCTCCCGCTAACACAGCCTTGCTTCTCACGGCCAAGGGAGACGGCGCACAGGTCTACTCTTGCACCGATGGCCACTGGACCCTTAAGGCTCCCGATGCCCGGCTGCTGGACGAACATGGCGAGGTGATCGGCACGCATTTTGCAGGACCGACATGGCGGCTGAAAGATGGAAGCGAGGTAAAGGGTAAAGTGATTGCCAGCCGGCCTGCGTCGGATGGTTCGTCTGTGCCATCGTTGCTGTTGCAAGCCGTCCCCGCGAGCGGGACTGGCAAGCTTGCCAACGTGGTATACATCGGGCGGACGGACACCCATGGGGGAGCAGCGGACAGCAAGCCGTGTACCACCGGCGAAGAGCGGGTTCCGTACACAGCAACGTACAGCTTCTACACAGCGAAATGACGAATATTCATCACATAGCGGTGGAAGGTTTTTCAGCAGGTGCGGCTACCTACGTTGAGGGGCGCCCCGATTATCCGCCTGAAATAGAAACATGGCTGGCTCACGATCTTGGGTTAAGCACCGGCAAAACGGCACTGGATCTCGCTGCGGGAACAGGAAAGTTTTCTCCCCGGCTGCTGGCGACGGGGGCCACCGTGATCGCCGTGGAGCCGGTACAGGCGATGTTAGATCAACTGATCCGGCAATATCCCGAGATCGATGCCAGGAGTGGCTCTGCCCAACATATACCGCTGGACGAGGGGTCAGTGGATGCGGTGGTTTGCGCGCAGGCGTTTCACTGGTTTGCTACCCGCGAGGCGCTTCATGAAATTCATCGTGTCTTAAAGCCGGGTGGTGCTTTTGGTTTGATCTGGAACGTCCGTGACGACACCGTGCCCTGGGTCGCAGCCCTGGGCCGGATCATGAAGCCCTTTGAAGGCGATACTCCCCGGTTCCATTCCCAAAAATGGCGAGGTGTTTTTCCCGCCGACGGGTTTAGTCCTCTCCGCGAAAAGCACTTTTCCAACCCCCAGACAGGCCCGCCGGAGAAAGTGATTATCGACCGCATTTTATCGGTAAGCTTCATGGCGGCGCTCCCGCCTGACCAGCGAGAGGTTGTTACATCTCAGTTAAGGCAAGTAATCGCTTCGTATCCGGAGCTCGCAGGCAAGACCCAGGTGACCTTTCCCTACGAGACCCTGGCCTGCGTCTGCACTAAGCTGCCCTATACATCTGCGGGAGAAATACTCTAAGCTTCTCCCCACATTGGAGGGCATGTATGTCCGAGGCGAACAAACTTCTCCTGAGGCGTTGGTTCGAGCAGGTCTGGAACCAGAAAAGCGAAGCGGCAATCGACGAAATGTTCCATAAACACGGCAAGTCCCACGGCTTTCCCGATGCGGACTCGGTTCTCCTCGGGCCCGAAGCTTTCAAGGCCGTCCATCGCACCTTCTGCGGAGCTTTCCCTGACCTTCACGTTGACATCGAGGACGTGCTCGCCGAGGGTGACCGTGTTGCGGTTCGCTGGCGTGTCTCCATGACGCATCTCGGCGATCACCTCGGCTTTTCCGCCAGCGGCAAAAAGGAAACACTGGACGGCTCATCCTTTTTGATTGTCAAGGACAACCAGGTCATGGAAGGTTGGAACCAGATGGACCTTCAGGCCCTCATGCAGAAACTTCAGGCAAATAGTCTGACTCCCGCAGTAAAATTTATTTTCGCGAACTGTCGATTCTGCCTCATCCGAACGTCGTACTCGCAGGAGGAAGAAGATAATGCAATATCTGGTCCTGATCTACGAAAGCGAGTCGCGGTTCGCCAACGGGTATCCCGAATCCGAGTTTGCCGAGTACGGTGCTTTCGGCAAAAAGCACGCTAGCGCCATCAAGGGGGGGAACGCCCTGCAGCCCACTGGAACCGCCAAAACGGTACGTGTACGCGACAGCCAAGGTGCTCACCACCGATGGTCCTTTCGCGGAGACGAAAGAGCAGCTTGGCGGCTACTACCTGATCGAAGCGGCAAGCATCGACGAGGCAGCCTCGATCGCATCCGGCATACCGGCGGCCCGTTACGGCTCCATCGAAGTCCGACCCATCATGGTCTTCTCTTAGCTCGTCTTCTTATCTGGAGCGACGCCGGAACCGCCTCCGGCGTTGCCAGCACTCAACTCCTGCAACTGGTTCCAAGGAGGCACCGTGAACAATACTTCGTCCACGATCATTTCAGACACGGGGCTCGACGACAGAAGAGATCACCAGGGCAGCGCGCCACCTCTCCGTCACGCGCGGTTATCTGGTCGAATCCGTGAGCGGGCTTTCTCCCGCGCAGTGGGATTTCAAACCCGATGACGACACCTGGTCAATCGCAGAGAACCTGGAGCACCTGGTCCTCATTGAAGGCCGGGTCCATGCGATCATTGCAAAAATGAGTGATGCGCCCGAAGCAGCATCGAGCGAAGAGCAAATCGAAATGGATACGATCGTCCTGAACGAAGTGCCAAAACGCTCGATAAAGGTGAAAGCCCCTACGCGCGGTCTGCCCGGCAAACCGCTGGAGCGGAGTGGAAGCGCTGCAGTCGTTCATCGCCGTCCGCGAACAAACCATGCAACTCCTGGCCGCGCCCCTGCTCCGCGGACGGATCTTGCCTCATCCCCTCTTCGGTCCATGGGATGGCTATCAATGGCTGTTGGCGGTCGCATCGCACACCGCAAGACACACCGAACAGATCCGGGAGGTGAAGGCCGACCGGAATTTTCCCCAACAATGAGGCTGCCATGCGCTACATGATGTTGATTTACTCCGGCGAAGATGATGCAGCGACGCCCGAGGACATGCGCGCAGTCGCCGGGGCCCACAAGGCCGTCATGGACGAGGCGCGCCATCGCGGCGTTTTCCGTGCTGCCGATCCTCTCGAAGCCAGCTCGACGGCCACCATCGTTCGCGTACAGGATGGCAAGGCGCTGGTCACCGACGGCCCATTCGCCGAAACCAAAGAGCAGTTAGCCGGATACTACATCCTCGACTGTCAGGATCTGGACGAAGCGCTTGCCTGGGCCGCCAAAATTCCCACTGCCTGCGCGGGTGTGGCTGGATGCATCGAGGTTCGGCCCATCCGCGAATTTCCCCGCGGCGGAATGGATGACCATCGCACCACCGTCGAATCGGTTTTCCGCAACGAGTCTGGGCGCATCATAGCCGGCCTCATCCGCGTCACGCATTCCTTCGACCTGGCCGAAGAAGCGATGCAGGACGCGTTTGCCGCCGCCGTCATGAGCTGGCAAGCCGAGGGGATCCCAGATAACCCCGCCGCCTGGATCACGGCCACGGCTCGCCGCAAGCTCATCGACTATGCACGCCGAGAGCAGACGCGCCGCAACAACGAGGACCAACTGCTCTATGAGTACGAATCGCGCAGCAGCGCGATCGACGACGAAATGAACAGCCCTTTTGAAGACGATCGCTTGAGTCTCATCTTTACCTGTTGCCACCCCGCCATCAACATGCAAGCGCAGATTGCGCTCACGCTTCGAACCCTCGGCGGGCTCACCACCAGCGAAATCGCTCATGCGTTTCTGGTTCCCGAGGCGACGCTTGCGCAACGGCTGGTGCGTGCCCAGCGCAAGATCCAGCAGGCGCGCATTCCCTATCAGGTCCCCGATCCTGGCTCTTTGCCCGAACGCCTTTCCGCGGTGCAAGCTGTTCTCTATCTCATCTTCAACGAAGGCTACTCGGCCAGCTCTGGCGACAGCCTCATGCGCCGGGAACTCTGTGCCGAAGCCATTCGCATGGCGCGCACCCTGGTCGAACTGATGCCCCAAAACCCTGAAAATATGGCGCTCCTGGCGCTCATGCTCCTGCATGATTCTCGCCGCGACGCTCGCTCCACGAAAGACGGGCAACTGGTGCTCCTCGAAGAACAGGATCGGTCACTTTGGCATCGGGATCAGATCGCGGAAGGTATCCGCCTGGTGGAGCGTGCGTTGGGCCGCCGTAATGTGGGTCCGTATCAGTTACAGGCCGCCATCGCCGCAGTCCACGCCGAAGCCAGGACCGCCGGAGAAACTGACTGGAAACAGATTGCCGCTCTTTATGCCATCCTCAGTGCAAGCCACGGCTCACCCATCGTCGCACTCAACCACGCGGTTGCCATTGCGATGAGTGAAAGCCTGGAGCGGGGTTTAGCGATGATCGACGATCTGGGAGCTTGCGGCGAACTCGATTCCTATCATCTCTATCATGCAGCCCGCGCCGACCTGCTCCGGCGCATGGGACGCGCGCGGGAAGCACGTTGAGAGTTACCAGCGAGGGCTGGCCCTGACCACCAATGCCGTCGAAATTCGTTATCTCCGCCGCCGTATATCCGAACTCGACGCGCTCGCGCAATAAGCGCTAACTTGTTTGGCAGGCAACAGAAATCCGAGAAGACGCTGTTTTTTCATCTCCAACTCACCACAAAATCGTCATCCACAAAAACGTCATCCTGAGAGTCTGTGACTTTATTGGTTTCGTTCAAAATCCGGTGCTGAAAACAAAAAGCTTAGGTACGTTGAAAACGCGAAAAATTCAATAAAGTCACAGACTCTGAGCGGAGTGCCTCACAGATTCGTCGCGTGACACAGCGCTTGATGGCGCGGAGTCGAAGGACCCCGAGGGTGCTTATCTTGCCCATGCCGCTCGGAGCTTTTCAACACCGAAGCCCGCACTTGGCGGACCCGCCACGGTCTTTCCCTGGGCCGAGAACAGATGATTACAGTGCATGAAAAGATGTACCCGTGACCATCAAGTGCGTAGCGCAGCAAGATCCCGTTCTCGGGCTTCAGTGGTTGAAAAGCTCCGAGCGGCATGGGCAAGATAAGCACCCTCGGGGTCCTTCGACTCCGCGCCATCAAGCGCTGTGTCACGCGACGAATCTGTGAGGCGCTCCGCTCAGAGGCTGTGATTTTATTGGCTTTTTCACGTTTTTGACGCAGCTAAGCCTTTTATTTTCAGCACCAATTTTCATGTGAAACCAATAAAGTCACAAACTCTCAGGATGACGTTTTTGTGGAAGTTTTTGACGGAAAACATCCCAAACAAGTCAGCGCTTATGGGATGCAGTCCTGGGTACAACCTGGTTGACTCTCAGCCGTCCCTTGCGGGACTTTTCGTCGTTATGTGCATGGTTCCCAGGACTGCGTCCTGGGCTACTCTCAGCCGTCCCTCCGGGACTAAATCGGTGAATGGTGGGTTCTCACACACGCTCACCAGCCTCTGCGAAGACGAATATGACCTCTGGCCGGGAACCATGACCCCGGCTTCGCCGTAGTAAGCGATGGAGGCAGGCACGATGGCGGCACTGCGGCAAAATTTGACCTACAGCTTCCGGCGTCTCTCGAGAGCACCCGGATTTGTGTTCGCTGTCATCCTCTCCATCGGACTGGGCATCGCTGCCAACTCCACCATCTTTTCCATGGTCAGCCGCTTCGTACTGCGACCCGCACCGGTCGGCGATCCCGGCACTCTGATGGCGCTGCATACGACGCACGATGGCGATCGTTGCTGCAATAACTTTCCCTGGCCCGTCTACACTGACCTGCGCGACCAAACCCGCTCTTTTTCCGGCGTCGCGGCCTACTATGAGCTCTTGCCTGCGTCGATTGGGGGCTCGGGTGAGCCGGAGCGGGTCTGGGGACAATCGGCCACTTCCAACTTTTTCGATGTATCGCAGATTCGCATGCACCTTGGCCGCGGCTTCCTGCCCAGCGAAGAACGCCTCCCCGTGATTGTCCTCAGCCACCGTCTCTGGCGGCGGCGCTTCGCCTCCGACCCTACCATTTTGGGCAAAGCCATCCCGCTCTCTGGCCATACCTTTACTGTCGTCGGCGTGGCGCCCCCGGGCTTTCGAGGTCTGGACCTGATACTCGATCCTGAATTCTGGGTGCCACTCGGCAACGTGGAGCAGCTCGCCTCCAGTGTTCCCAGCCGAGACGCGCGCGACGCGAACTGGCTGGCAGTTGTCGGGCGCCTCGAACCTGGCAGTCACGCAGTCCCAGGCAGCTGCCGAACTCGCCACTCTCGCTCAACGTTTCGCCAAAGAATATCCCGACACAGATAAAGGCGGAGGCTTCCGTCTGGAACAGGCCGGCTCGCTTCCCCCCAGGGACAGGTCGACGGTGCTCCTCTTTATTGCCGCGCTGTCCGTTGTCGTACTACTGGTTCTGGGCATTGCCTGCGCCAACGTTGCCAATCTCCTCCTCGCCCAGTCGGCCAGCCGTCAGCGTGAAATGGCGGTCCGCATTGCCCTGGGTGCGACGCGCGGTGAACTACTGCGCCAGATGCTGGTGGAGAGCCTGCTGCTCGCCCTGGGGGGTGGACTCTTCGGCACACTCTTGACCCTGTGGGCCACATCCGCACTTTCCGCATTCCGTATTCCCGCGCCTGTGCCGCTGGATACGACCGTCAGCATCGATTGGAGGGTCCTGCTCTACACCTTCGCCCTGAGCGTGGGAACCGGTCTGCTCTTTGGCTTGGGCCCAGCCTGGATCGCGGCTCGTCCCATCTTAGCCAGCGCCCTGAAAGGCGAGGATGGATTCGCCCGCCCCGGCCGTCTGAGCTTGCGCAATACTCTCGTGGTGGCGCAGATTGTCATGTCGCTGGTTCTGCTTTGTGCCACCGGGCTTTTCCTGCGCAGCCTCGAGAATGCGGTTCGCATCGACATCGGTTTCCGTTCACATGATGTCCTGATGTTGTCTGTTGATCCGCGGGTCCACGGCTACACCCCTGAGCGCACCACCCAATTTCTCGAACAATTACGCCAGCGTGTCGCAGCGATTCCCGGTGTTGTTTCGGTTGCCGCGACCGACAGCGCTCCGCTCTCCGGGGGAAATCGCAGCGATGGCTTCCATGCGGAAGGGGAGTCGAAGTCCACAGGCCCCGATCCCTCCGTGGAGCTCTATATGGCAACGCCGGGTTATTTCGAAACTATGGGGATCCCCCGGATAGCGGGCCGCGACTTCGCCCATGAAGCAGCGAATGCCCCCAAAGTCGCCATCGTCAACCGGGCCTTTGCTGAGCATTTCTTCGCCCGGGAGAATCCCATCGGCCAGCGCGTCGTCGGAGCAGGAGTCACCTACGAGATCATTGGGGTGGCCGAAAACATCAAGTCGCGCACGCTCGGTGAGGATACTCGATACGTCCTCTTCCGATCGCTTGCACAAAGCACGGGAACTGATCCTTCATTTCTGGGATATGAATTGGTCGTCCACTTCCGGGGCAATTCCGCAACCATCGCCAGCGCCGTGCGCGGGCAGATCCACAATCTTGATTCGACCATGGCCGTATACAACACCCAAAGTATGGAGGAGCATCTGCGGCAGGCGCTCTTTCTGCCCCGCCTCGCCGGCACGCTCTTCGGCATCTTCGGATTTGTCGGACTGGTGCTGGCGGCTGTCGGCCTTTACGGCGTCATGAGCTATTCTGTCAGCCGCCGTACGCGGGAGATTGGTATCCGCATTGCTTTGGGGGCTCAGCTCAGCGCGGTCCATCAACTCATTCTTCGCCAAGGTATCGTGCTTACCCTCATTGCCATGGCGATCGGTCTGCCCGCCGCCTTTGCTTTGGCGGGAATATTGAGTAGCTTCCTTTACGGCATCCGACCCCACGACGTCATCACCTTCACGATCGTGCCGCTATTTCTAACTGCGGTTGCCCTGATTGCATGCTGGATTCCAGCCCACCGCGCGACTCGGATTGATCCGCAAACCGCGTTGCGATACGAGTGAAAATGCTTTAGTTGGTGATCCGCCACGCGAGAACTGTGTTCTTCACTGCGCTGCCGTTCATATTGTTCGTGCCTAAAACCACCTCGAAGTGCGGAACTGTGTTGTCTGCGCGCCGTATTCGGTTCAGAAACGGTAGTAGTTGCGAATCGTCAGAGACAAAGTCCCAGGCACTTTCGGTGCCCGCCATCGATGTGCCCTCAAGAATGAGCGCGTTTCCGTTTCCCCCAAGATTGGGCAGATACGCGACCACCGCATAAACTCGATGCTGCGCATCGTTGTAACCAGAATCCCATTGACGGGGTTCCGTCCCCCGCGGTTCGCGGTTGAATACGGAGAAAACGTGACGCACCCGGTCATTGAAGAAAACGAAGTTCATGTTGTGCTCGAAAAGCTCAACCCATGGATTGGCTTCGGCGGCGCCAACAAAAACAACGTTGCCTTGCTTTAAGTTGTTGGGTCTCACATCCCGTGCATAGCGAACTTCGAGTTTGCTGTGGTACGACTCCGAGAGCTGCGAGAGGCCTTTAGCCACTTCAAGGTCGACGATGGAGGTGTATCTCCGGCTACCCAGATCGACCACCGTATTTTGCGCGAGCGTAGCCGGCCCAGTAAGATTTGTGCGGTAGCCACCGCTGAGGTATTCGTCCAGATCCAGATTCCGTCCCACCAGTCCCTGCCACATCACCATCCCGCTGTCACCGGGGACTTCCAGGGTGGACTGCCCGGCAACAAATATCTGGCTCCACAGGGGGTGAACTGGCGCATGAGCCATTTGTTCCCTGGTGAAAACGCCCCGGTTGGCGAGCAACATCGTCAGCGCCACTGCGAGGATAGCAACCAGAGACCACGCAAGGGCAGCGCCCCCCCAGCCCCCTACATGGACGCCTCGTGCCTCTGCCTTACTCGCTATTTCAGCCTGCACCGTGGGTGGTGGGACGACAGGCGATGAAGGAGCCGAAGTCGCCTGTGGTGCCGGACGTGGTTCGAAGTAAGGAACATAGCCGCCACGCGGAATGACGATCCGGATTGGCTCATCGAGCCCCTCTTCATTGAAGTACAGCTCGAGTCTCTGACGAAGACGGCTAGCCTGCGTTCGAACGATCCCGTCTATCGAGGAATCGTAGTTCTGCGACCGTCCGAAAACCGCTTCACCGATATTTTGTTCGTTGAGCTCCTTCGCTCGTCCACTCAGGGTGAGGTCGCAGACGTAGGCGAGAAGACTCGAGAGGCGCTCACATTTTGCAAACGTGGACGACATGATTACGCGATCCACCAACGCACGACGAGGGTCGCTCGCTGAAGATCTCGAAGGACCCGCCTCTTTGTCAGCGGAGATCATGTCAGGAACTTCAGTTGACCAGATCGATGTGAACCTGGCGTAAATCAAATTGAAACCTTGCTTTCACTGTATCGGTTACAGTCAAAACTCGATAAATCGCTGTTCCGGCTGAGGTTACGGCGTGTATCGGTTGCGTGTCGGTGAATTGCCTTGGTGGCCCGGAAGCACGGTGTTAGATCTGACTCAGTTAATCCAGCCCGCTTAGAAAAAAAGCCAACATCCCAACTACAGGAGCCAGAGTCATGACCACCGGTGCCACGTTCCCCAGTCGGCGAGTATTCCACCTCTTCGTTCTCCCGCTTCTCGTGATCTTTACCAGCCTGCCCGCTTGGGGGCAATTCGATTCCGCAAGTGTGCTGGGGACGATAAAGGACCCGAGTGGCGCCGCCGTCCCCGGCGCCACCGTTGAACTGTTGAACATCGCCAAGGGCGTCACCGTAACCCGGCAGACAGATGGCAACGGTGACTACGAGTTTCCCAACGTCCAGCCTGGCGACTACTCCATCACCGTGACCGCGCCGGGCTTTCAAAAGGCGCAGACAGACCGGTTCACCGTAACCGTTGGGGCCAGGCAACGAGTGGCCCTCACGCTCAACGTCGGCGCCGAGGCCCAGAGCGTGGAGGTCTCAGGAGTTGCCAGCCAGCTCGAAACGGATACCAGCGATCGGGGCGAGACTGTGCAGACCCGCGAGGCAGTCAACCTGCCGCTGAACGGCCGCGCTTACGCCGATCTTTCCACCCTCGTTCCGGGCGTGCGCGAGTCGCTGCTGGAAGTGCTCTCTCTTCCCAGCCGTGACGCCTCCTATAACATCAACGGCCTGAATTCGATGGTCAACAACTTCCAACTCGACGGAATCGATAACAACGCGTACCAGAGCGCGAACCAGGGCTACTCGAATGAGGCGATCATTCCTTCGCCGGATGCCATACAGGAGTTCAAGGTCGAGACCGATAACTACAGCGCCGAATATGGCCGGGCCGGCGGTGCGATCATCAACGCAGCTATCCGCACCGGAACCAACCAGTTTCATGGCGTTGCCTACGACTATCTGCGCAACACGGTGCTGAACGCATATGGCCCGTTTATCGGCACCGGTGTGAAGCCGTCTCTAGTGCAGAACCAGTTTGGCGGCACCTTCGGCGGTCCAATCAGGCGGGACAAGCTCTTCTTTTTTGGCGACTACGAAGGTCTGCGTCACATCGATCGCTCCATTCAGAGTGCGGTAGTCCCGACCGCTGCGCAGGCCCAGGGAATCTTTACCGATGCGACAGGGAACCCGATTCCTCTTGAGAATCCGATTACGGGCGTGCAGTACCCGAACGGTGTGATTCCGCAATCCGACCAAAGTCCGTTCGCAGCCAACGTGCTGAGCATCTTGCAGGCGGACGCCACCCCCAACACCAAGGTTGCGGCAGGCGGGAGCAACTTCGTCTCCACCCCGGCCAATACCGTGACTGTGAACAAAGGGGATGGCCGCATGGATGCGTACCTCAGCCCGCGGTCGACGGCTTTTGGGCGATATAGCCAGGCCTCGTGGGTTTATCTCCTGGCGCCGAACATTCCCGGCTTGGCTGGAGGAAACAGCAACGGCACGCTGTATGCATACACCAAGCAGGTCGCCCTCGGCTACAACTTTACCCCCAAGGCGAATCAAATCCTGCAGCTTCGGCTCGGCCTCACCTGGACCAGAAGCGGCAAAGCACCGGTCAATATCGGCGCCACCAACCTGCTCGCTGAGTACAACATCCCCAACATCCCCACCAATCCGACCATTACCGGTGGCCTGAACAGCCAGGCGGTCACGGGGTTTTCGCAGTTTGGACGGCAGACGACGAATCCCCAGTTCACCAATCCCTACGATGCAAATCCCAAGGTCAACTACGGCATCATAAAAGGCCGCAACAGTTTCAAGATGGGAGGCGAATACGGCTATTTCAACATGGCTATTTCGGACTTCCACCCCCAGTTCGGCGAGGATTTTTATGGGGGGCAGTTTAGCCGCGCCACCAAGACCCAGGCAACGGATGCCGTACACATACAGGCGTATAACCTTGCCGACTTTCTGGTTGGGGCACGCAACAGTTATCAGCTGAACAACCTGGCGACCATCCAATACGAGCGCCGCTGGTACATGGGCTACTTTCAGGATGACTACAAATTTAGCGACAGGCTCACCTTCAACCTGGGAGTGCGCTACGAGTTGGTAACGCCGAACTGGGAGCAGAACAACCACCTGGCGAACTTCGATCCCACCACCGATACGCTCCTGCAGGCTTCCGGTGGATCGCTCTACAACCGGTCGCTGGTCAATCTGGACAAGAAGGATCTGGCGCCCCGTCTCGGCTTTGCCTTCCAGCTGGACCCGAAGACGGTTGTTCGCGGCGGTTATGGAATCGGCTATATGCACTACTTCCGTTTCGGCGGCGAGAGCACCCTTGGCTACAACGGGCCCTACATCGTAGATGCAACCATCAACCAGACCCCGCCTTATCAGGTGAGCGGCGCCACGCAGCAACTCTGCACCTCGCTGACCGAAAGCCCCGCCACCTGTTTCCGCACCACGCAGTCGGGGTATCAGACAAACTTCGCCACGGCGCAGAACTTTTCTACCTTGGCTGCGCAGACGCGGTATATCCCGCGCGACTTTCCCGCCGCCTACGTGCAGGCATTTCACTTGACCGTGCAGCGGGAGCTGGTGAAGAACACCACGCTCGAGGTCTCCTATGTCGGTAACCACGGGGTTCGCATTCCTGTGCTCACCGATTTCAACCAGGCTGCGACCGAGCCGGTAAGTTGCAACGCGGGCATTGGTTGTCTGACCCAGCAACAGCGACGGCCCATTTCCACCTTCACCAACATCCTGACCGTATACCCTAAGGGCTTCCTCATTTACAACTCCTTGCAGACCAAGCTGGAGCGGCGGTACAGTAACGGGCTTTTCCTGATCAACTCCTTTACCTGGTCGAAGGCGATCAACAATGCCTCGGCTGATCTGGAGACCTACGGCGGCGACTCTGCGCTGGTCAACTTCTACAATGCGGAGGGAGACCGCGGCCTCTCCAGCTACAACCAGCCATTCAACAACACGCTGTCCATCATCGCCGATCTGCCCTTTGGCAAGAACAGAATGTTCGGTCAGAATGCGCCGGCCTGGCAGCAGGCAACCCTGGGAGGCTGGCAGCTTACGGCGATCAATTCCGTCACCAGCGGCTTGCCCATCAACCTGACCTATGCTCCCGCGGCTCAGTATGTGGTGTCGAGTACCAGCGCGGCTTACGCTGTGCGTCCCAACCTGGTCAGCACCGCGCAGGCAGTGTATGCGCCTAAGTCAAACTATGTGAAGACCAAGAGCGCTCTCAGCGGCACCCTGCTCTCGAGCGAGGTGAGTATTCCCACACCCAACCAGTACTTTGGCACCGCGGGACGCAACGACCTGCATGGGCCGGCATTTGGGGCGCTAACTCTCGCCTTGCACAAGTCGGTCCCCCTAGGGTGGGAAGACAGCAACCTCGAGTTCCGCATCGAGGCCTTCAACGTCTTGAATTCGACTAACTTCCAGTATCCGGATACTGCAGTGACCGATGGCGCAAGCTTTGGTACTTACACCGCGTCCAACGTCTACCCTTCCCGTCAGGTGCAAGGCGCACTGCGTCTGACCTTTTAAGTTATCAACAAGAAAATGGGGCGCCGGCGAGCTGCCGGGCGCCCCAAACTTTTCAATCAACTTTGCTTGTTGCTTTGTGGTGAAGTTTTCAATTGGCTTACGGCCAACTGTTCACCAGGTTGGTGACGTTCACACTGCCTAGTCCGGTGGCAAAGTCCCAACCGGTTGTAGTGGGATACGCTTGATTCAGGTACGTATCGGAAGTGGAAAGTAATCCATAGCCGTTGGGCGACGATGGATCGTAACAGCCATTGGGGCCGTAGCAGGGAACGGTGGTAACCCCGACGGTGACGTCATGGAAAATACAGCTGGAGGACACCTTATTGCCTGCGGCGGCGTTGCATTGGTTTAGGGTCGTCTGGTCGGGATCCGAAGACGTTCCGAATTCGCTCCGCGCCAGATTGTAAAAAATCGGATCGGGGTTGCCTTGAGGCGCGCCCGCCTTTTGATTAATCAAAGCCTGAATACTGGCAAATTGAGGAGCCGTAAAGGAAGTGCCACCAGCGCTGTTATTCAGAGTGTCTGTGCCGTTTGTGTAGTCGCAGGGAAATCCCCCCTGGGCCGGATCCGACATGCAGAACAGAATCGCATGGTTCCAGAACCCGTTGGAGGCAAACAAGGAAACGTCCGGCAAATCACGCTTGCCATCGTTTGGCATGCCGACGATATTTGTCTGCCAGTAGGGCTTGGAGTACACGAAGCTGGGAGCACCGCTGCCAGCGACGATGTCAAGAAAGTTGGAGCCGAGGGTGCTGTTGCAGAACGTTAGACCGTCCGTGTACCCATAATAGCTGAACAGAATGTTGCTGCCGCAGGAGTCGTTCCACGGCATCTCCGGGACGTACGATTTAGCGGACAGTCCTGCCGGGTTGTTGGAGTTGGACCAATAGGTGCTATTGGTACCTTCGTAGGTGTCCAGAAAATCAGTGCCTCCGGTCGCGACATCGTAGGGCGTAGACGCCAGCGCGTTGGCCGCGATGCCGGTGACTGCAAATCCTTGCAGTATCGAAGTCGTCGCAACCTGCTGCGCCCCCATCTCCGGCGGCAACGAACACCGAAACTCCCTCACTCGCTGCCTGCTGCCACAGATTGTTGACGAAGGCGTTGCCGTCTAGTGCCGTTCCCGGTCCGTTGCTGGCCTCACACTCGATCGTAACTCAGGCTGATGATGGGTGGAGGGGTACTTGCAGATCCAGAAGGTTCTGCGCGGCGATGAAAGCTCCAAAGTTCGTTAAGGTATCCGCGCAGGAGGCTAGTTCTACCGATGCATCCGGCGCGACTGCCCCGGCCCACTCCGCATCGAGAGCCGCTTCCCTTTCTGCGCCATTCATCCCCGGATCAGCGCACCCGGTGCCAGGATGAATTTGCGTGAACGTCCCCGAATACGAAGCTAAGCCAAACGCCTTGCGAAACGTGGCTACGTCCGCCGGATTAATATCCGTAACTTCGAGCACAACGACGGTTTGTCCCTTGCCGGTGATTGGTGTCTTCGCCTTGTAGAGCGGTGCCACGTTATAGATTATCGCCAGATCCGCCGGTGCTTCGTCAAATTGCGGTATGCCGTCGAAACCATCCGGACATCCGTTACAAGGGAAAGGAGAAAGACTGGATCGGCTTACTCAACGGCGACTTGGGCATGAAGTCGTTCAGCGCGACGAAACCGGCTACAACCGGGGCCATCGCAGCTGGAATCTGCGGATCGCTGGCATTGGCGAAATGTTGCTTGCCATTCACAACATACTTATGGATCTGGGTATGAAATGTGTCGCTTACCTGAGCCGGCTGTGCCCGACACATCGATAATCATACCGGCTTTATGGACCATGTTTACCTGCAATCCATGCGAGCTTAGCCATGCGACGACAGTATCGATATCCTGTGCTGCAGGGCCGTAGTCCCTCCCCAGTTCCTCGGCTGTGAGCCATTGATGATATTTGCCTGGAGTGCGGATCCTGGAGTTCTTGAATTGCCTGCTCCAACGCCTTTTCCTGCTCCGGGCTGCGTTTCAGCTGAGGATACATGTGCTCCATGGGGAAGACTGTCCGCCACCGGCCCCCGATCGTACTTCGGAGCCGCGAGCGGGTGGGTGTGGCCGGCCAGTGGGACTAACTTTGTCTCATCAATTGCATCTACGATACGTGGAGCGGCGGTCGGCGATCCGGCACGGTTGGCGGCAAGGGCGGAGCCCGAGTAATCGCCAAGGCCCAGTATCGTCATCAGACCGAGAAGAGGCGCGTTTTGGGGAAGACGGCGTAAAGCCATGGACGACTCCTTTGAAGTTTTTGAATTGAACCGGGGATTTGGAAAACTGGCCCTGACTAAGTGGGGGGAGTATACATGGAGCGCGCGGAGTCCTAGCTGCAGTTCCAAGCTAGATTCATTTGCGATCGCGTCAAGCTTCCGGCAGGTCGGGGGGCGATGGAGAAGACACACCCATGAACGAATTAGCGCAGGCCCTCATTGGCGACAGTGCCGCAGCGCCCCCGGCCCACATCCTTGAGGGTGTCGGGAGCGATCTCGCTCATCACGCTGGACAATTTGCTCCCCACACCATCTATGAGGAGCTGTGGCATATCACATTCTGGCAGCAGGTCACTCTGGACTGGGTGAACGGCGTTGAGACGCCCTTTCCGGTTCACGCCTCAGCCGGCTTTCCGGGTAAGGGCGATGTCGACCTCGAGCCATGGGATCAGTTACGCCAACGCTTCTTTCACGGCAATGAGCAGGCCGCCGCGGTGGCGGGTGATGACACCAGAGACTCGACAATCAGTTCGTTGTCCCTCACGGCCGGGCAATCCCGTCCGCATCATGTCCGTCCGCGAGCAGCTGGAGAGCCTGGCAGCTCACAATGCTTATCATTTCGGGCGCATCGTCCTGCTGCGCCAGCTCTGTCGCGCATGGCCGCCGGCCTCCGGAGGCTTCACCTGGTGAGGCGCTTCTCGGGAAAGTAAATCCTACCCGGGAAGTAAGTGGGTATGCTGAGGGAACCCTCGGGACACTCTGCTTAGCCAGGAGTTTCGAATCGATGCGCTTTGACCGTCTGCTGATGGCCGTTTCTCGTTTTCTTGTTGGGCCCGGTTGCATGGTCCCAGGCGTCACCGGCGGAAGCCCCTGCCGCAGCAGCACCTGCCGCAGCAGCATATGACCCGCGGCTGACCTTTGCGCCCGCTCACGCTGCCCGATCCGGTGAACACGTATCGCTCGAGCAATGGGGCTCCTGGGCCCGCTTACTGGCAGAACGAACCGGATTACGAGATGCACGCAGCGCTGGACACCACCGCGAAGGTATTGCGCAACGACGAGGTAATCACCTACACCAACAACAGTCCCGATTCGTTGACCAGCCTTTGGATTCAAATGGAACAGAACATCTATCGCCCCGATTCGCGCGGGCGCATGGTCAACGGAGTGTTACGGCACAAGGCCCGGTGCCGGACAGCGAGGAGAATCCCAACGGCCGCACCAGCGAAGGGTTTGTGCTGGAGTCGGTCGAGCTCGAGCGCGGCAAGCAGCTGCAGAAGGCCGACTACCTGGTAGAGGATACGCGGATGCAGATCCGGCTGCCTCAGCCGATGGCACCCAAAGGCAGCACGTTGAAGATCCACATCAAGTATCACTACCAGATACCGGGCGTGTGGGGCGGCCGCACCTCGTGGGGAGCCTCGAAGACAGGGGGATATCTACGACATTGCGCAGTGGTATCCGCGCATGTGCGTCTACGACGACCTTCACGGGTGGGACACGCTTCCGTACCTCGGGAGCGAGTTCTACCTCGAGTATGGACACTTCGACTATTACGTTACCGTGCCCAGCGAGATGATCGTGGCCGGATCGGGTGAGTTGGTCAATACGAAAGATGTGCTGACCAAAACCCAGATTGCTCGTCTGGAGCAGGCAAGCAATAGCGACAAGACCGTGATGATCCGGTCCGCCGACGAGGTGAACGATCCTGCTAGCAGGCCGAAGGTGGGAGGCACGCTAACCTGGCACTTTCGCATGGACCAAACGCGAGACGTGGTCTGGAGCGCGAGCCCCGTATTTGTCTGGGATGCGGCGCGGATCAATCTGCCGGATGGCAAGAAGAGCCTGGCGGAAAGCGTCTACCCGCCGGAGAGTGGGGGCGACGGCGCATGGGGGCGATCGACGGAGTACATGAAGGATACGGTGGAGAGATTTTCCAGGGACTGGTTTCCCTACCCGTACCCGGCGGCTATCAACGTGGCCGGCTTTTCTGAAGGCATGGAGTATCCGGGCATCATCTTCGACGGCATCGACGACAAGGGCAAGACGCTTTTCTGGATTTCAGCCCACGAGATCGGGCATACCTGGTTCCCCATGATCGTGGGATCCAACGAGCGGCGGAATGCTTTCATGGATGAAGGATTTAACACTTTCATTGACATCGACGAGTCGGCGGCGTTTCAGGGCGGCGTCTATGGGCCCAAGCGAGATTCGGAATACTCCGCCGGGGGTGAGCCGCCCGACACCATCCTTAAAGTGCTGGACGACCCGGCCGCACCTGTCCTGCTGATGCCGGCGGATGCCTATACCTGGCCGATTACCCATCCGGTGAGCTACTTCAAGGGAGCCTATGGAATGGTGCTGCTGCGGGAGCAGATCCTGGGCAAGGAGCGTTTTGACTGGGCATTTCGCAAGTACATTCGGGACTGGGCGTTCAAGCACCCGGCGCCTTCGGATTTCTTTCGCGAGATGAGCAGCGAAGGCGGCGAGGACCTGGATTGGTTCTGGCGCGGCTGGTACATGCATAATTGGCGCTTTGATCTAGCGATTAGCAAGATCGACGGCGACCAGGTGACGATCGTGAACAAGGGACAGCTGGTGCTGCCGGCAACCGTGGAGGTGCGGTACACCGACGGTACGACGACGCGGTTCCGCCTGCCGGTCGAGACCTGGGAAGCCAAGGGGGAGACTGTCTGGCAGGGCGATAAGCCGGTAGCCGCCGTGAAAGTCGATCCCGATCACGTGCTGCCCGATGATAACCGCGCGGATAATTCACTGGCCGTGAAGTAGGGGTTTACCTTACGGATTCAGGATTCGATGCATATCCAGCGAGGGCGGCTTCACGTCGGTTTGGCTGAGCATTACATGCACCTGGCCCCGATGATGCGTCTGGTGGTTAAAGAAATGGAGGACGGCTACGGATGCCGTTTCTACGTAGTCTTTGCCCTGGCTATTTGTGTAAGCGAATGATCGAGTAAGGAAATCGCCATCCGCCTTTTCGAAAAACGCTTCTATACTCGCGTCTTGTTCGATTCGCGCTGAGCAAAGTTCGGCAAAAGTCTCGAATAGGATGGAATTCAGTGGTGGTGTCGTATTGCCTCCTCCGGCAAACCTCGACATCCAGATTCGATCGCCCAGCAGGATATGGTTCAGCAGGCCGTGGATGCTGCCGAAGGAGCCGCGCCGTTCGCGTCGATACTCCTCCAGGTCCAGATTGCCGCACTGCTCGTAGAGCCGCGCATTTGCGATCCTGTTGTAGCGAGCAAGCATCCTGAAAGCATCAAGCATGTCCATAAAACTTTTCCGTGCCCATCTTTTCCCTTCCCATGAGAGGGGAGAGCCGCTCAATCGATCGACGTCGTAAGCAACCGAGGTTAGAAACTCGGGAAGTTCCTTCGCCGCGGTCATCTGTTCGAAGAGCTTGCCGGCCGCGGTAAATTTGCTGGCGGCAAACCGTTCCTCCCCCAGTTCCTGCTTGATTCGGTCCAGAACAACCGGAATCGTCGCCAGCACGATTGGAACATCCAGCGTGACGCCGTCGGTCATGCGGCCTGCATGGTGCGCCCATTGCCAGAGTTGCGCGCGCGAGATCTCCGCGGTGGCCGCATCTTCCATCAGGTCGTAGATCGGCACGCATCCCAGCCCATCGAGCCACGCCGCCAGGTAGCGCAAGCCGATGTCGATGTTCATTTCCAAACCCTTGCGCGTGATGTCGCCCTCGGGCACGGCGAGCAGGTCAGCGCCTGTATATGGATGCCGGGGTTGCGCCGCGCAATCTGGTTGGGCCGCTGGCATGTGTTCGTCAAAGACCGCCTTGGCCACCGGCACCAGCCCGGGATGAGCCACCCAGGTTCCGTCATGGCCGGCCTTTACCTCGCGCAGCTTGTCCTGGCGCACGCGCTCCATGGCGGCATCGTTGGCGGCGGCGTCCCGCTTGATGGGAATCTGCGCCGCCATGCCGCCCATCGCGTGGATGCCACGCCGGTGACAGGTCTCGATCAGCAGCTCGACATAGGACTTGAGGAAGTGCCGGTCCATGGTGATGGTGGAGCGGTCGGGAAGCGCCAGGTCTTCGCGATAGCTGAACTTCTTGATGAAGCTGAAGATGTAATCCCACCGGCCGCAGTTCAAGCCGGCCGAATGGTCCTTCAGCTCAAAGAGAATCTCGTCCATTTCAAAGCGCGCCGGCAGTGTCTCGATGAGCACCGTGGCGCGGATGGTGCCGCGGGGAATGCCGAGCGCATCCTGCGCGAAATTGAAAACGCCGTTCCACAAGCGCGCTTCGCGATGGCTCTCCATCTTGGGCAGATAAAAGTAAGGGCCCGTCCCACGCGCCTGGAGCGCAGCGGCGTTGTGAAAGAAGTACAAACCAAAATCGAAGAGCGAACCGGAAATCGGCTGGCCCTGCACCAGGAGGTGTTTCTCCGGCAAGTGCCAGCCGCGTGGCCGCACGAAAAGCGTGGCCGTCTTCTCATTGAGCCGGTATTGCTTGCCTTCGGGACTGGCGAAGTTGATCTCGCGGTGCATGGCATCGCGCAGGTTCACCTGGCCGTCGATTACGTTGCGCCAGGTGGGCGCAGTCGAATCCTCAAAATCAGCCATGAAAACATTCGCGCCGGAATTGAGCGCGTTGATGACCATCTTGCGGTCGACCGGGCCGGTGATCTCCGTCCGGCGGTCTTGCGAGATCGGCTGGGATTGGAGCGACGCGCCACTCACTCTGGCGAACGGAGGCCGTTTCCGGCAGAAAATCGTAGAGTTGTCCCTGCGCGCAACGCTTCTCCCCGGGCCACGCGCGCCGCCAGCAATCGCTGGCGCTCGGCCTCAAAGTTGGTGGCTAACGCAGCGAGAAATTCGAGCGCTTGCGGGGTAAGGATCTCCGCTTCCGCCGCTCCCTGTGGTGCTTCGAGGGTGACTGTGGGAACTGTTGCCGTAGGGTTGGTCATGATATCTCCGCAAGCTGTATTTTACTCTGCTGGCCAGAGGAACGTTGCGGATGGACGCGTCCAGCAGCTCCACCATGTGGAAGGCGGGCATGGCGTGCGAGCCCGCGGCGGCGCAGCCCGCTCATCAGTTGCAGCAGGCAACCCGGGTTGGCAGAGATGACGGCTTGCGCCTTGGTGGCGAGCAGGTTTTCTACCTTGCGGTCGCCCAGCTGGTTCGCCGGCTCGGGGTGGAGCAGGTTATAGACCCCGGCCGAGCCGCAGCACAGCGTGGCCTCTTCGATTTCCGCGACTTCGAGGCCTGGAATGGTAGCCAGCAGGCGTCGCGGCTCGGCATGGATACCTTGCGCGTGGCGCAGGTGGCAAGCGTCATGGTACGCCACTCGCATAGGCAGAGCGTGGCGCGGTGAGCGCGGAGGCAGTTCGCACAAAATCTCTGAGATGTCTTTGCACCTGGCGCTGAAGGCGGCGGCGCGCGCGGCCCACGCAGGGTCGTCGCGCAGCAGATGACCATATTCCTTCATGGTGGATCCGCAGCCGGCGGCATTGATCACGATCGTGTCCACGTTGGCAGCCTCGAAGGCGGCGATCATCGTTCGCGCCAGGGCGGCGGCCTGGTCATCGAGACCGGAGTGGAGCATGAGTGCGCCGCAGCACTGCTTGCGCCTGGGGAATGACCACCTCGAAGCCCTCCGCGGCGAGCACCCGCGCGGTGGCCTGATTTACGTGCTGGAAGAAGACCTGTTGTACGCAGCCGGAGAGCATGCCCACGCGCCGCCGTGGCTCCGTGGCGGGAGAGACCTCGGCAGGCAGACCCTGCAGAAAACCTGTGGGCACGCGGGGCAACAGGGATTCCATCTGTGCCAGCCGTTTCGGCAGCAGCCGCAGCAGACCGCGTAGCGCGCAGCAGCTTCTGCAGGCCGGAGCGCTGGTAGATCAGCATGGGGAGCGCCAGCAGGCGCAGGCGTTTCACGTACGGGAAGGTGGCGAAGAGGAGCTTGCGGAAGAGGCTATCGGAGGTGGTGCGCGGGATGTTGCGTTCCACCTGGGCCCGCGTATCCTCGATGAGCTTGTTGTATTGCACTCCGGAGGGGCAGGCGGTCATGCAGGCCATGCAACCCAGGCAATTGTCCATGTGCAGGCGGAAGCGTTGGTCGAGCGGAGCCTCCCCCTGGGCTGATTTCTTCATCATGTAAATGCGGCCGCGGGGCGAATCCATCTCCTCGCCCCAGAGCACGTAGGTCGGGCATGCGGGGAGGCAGAAGCCGCAGTGCACGCAGTCCTCGATCAGCTCCATTTCCGGCGGCTTGTGAGCGTCGAAGTTTGAAGGTTTTGCCGGTTCGAGCTGCGTAAGTTGAGCCATAGCGCGCTTCAGTAGAGTACATCCTGGGATGGATAAACAGCAGGTCCGCTCCGCGCTATGCTTTGTATCAGGACACGACTTTATGTCGGGCCATAAAAGCCCGCGTGAGAGCTCTGCACTGAGTCCCGAAGGGACGGGCTGAAAGTAGCCCAGGACGGTAGTCCTGGGTAAACATAACCCATTCGATCAGTCCCGCAAGGGACGGCTGAACACGGGGCTAAAATTTCAGCCGTCCCTGGCGGGACTAGTCCAGATTGGTGGCGGTTACCCAGGACTATCGTCCCATAAGCGTTAACCTACTTGGGGATGTTTTTCGTCAAAACTCTCACAAAAACGTCATCCTGAGCGAAGCGCCTCACAGATTTATCGGGTGACGCAGCGCTTGGTGGCGCGGAGTCGAAGGACCCCGACGGTGCTTATCTTACCCATGCAGCTCGGAGCTTTTCAACCACCGAGGCCCGCTCCTGGCCGACCCACCACGGTCTTTCCCTGGGGCCGAGAACAAGAACTGCTGGCATCTTGCTATGCCCCGGCGGCTCCATCTACCTTCTCGGCAGCCACACAGGCACGCTTTACCTTGGCGTCACCAGCAACCTGTATCTGCGCGTCATGCAACATAAGGAGGGGCAAGTTGGAAGGTTTCACTGCGGCCTACGGCTGCAAGCGCCTGCTCTACTTTGAAGGTTACCAAGACATGCGCACAGCCATCGCTCCGGGAAAAACAGTGCATGAAGAGATGTATCCGTGACCATCAAGTGCGTACCGCAGCAAGATCCTGTTCTCGGGCTTCGGTGGTCGAAAAACTCCGAGCAGCATGGGTAAGATAAGCACCCTCGGGGTCCTTCGACTCCGCGCCACCAAGCGCTGCGTCACCCGATAAATCTGTGAGGCGCTCCGCTCAGAGGCTGTGATTTTATTGGCTTTTTCACGTTTTTGACGCAGCTAAGCCTTTTATTTTCAGCACCAATTTTCATGTGAAACCAATAAAGTCACAAACTCTCAGGATGACGTTTTTGTGGGAGCTTTGACGAAAAGCATCCCAAGTAGGTTAACGCTTATGGGACTATCGTCCTGGGCTACTTTCAGCCCGTCCCTTCGGGACTCAGTGCAGAGCTCTCACGCAGACTCATAAAAGCCCGCCAAATTACACCCTCGTCAAATCCGTCCGAGAAAGCGGCCGGGGTTGAGGATCCCTTCAGGATCAAAGCGGCGCTTGATTTCGCGCATCAGCGGAAGGCTATCCGGTGGAGTTCCCCAGCAATCGACCTTCGCCTCTGCGGGCTGTTTGAGGACCATCAGCGATCCACGTGCCTCTTCCAGGTCACGTCGCAACTGCGGCAGGCGTTCCACGGCCGCAGCAGGAAAGCCGGCAACCATGATGCCCGTGGCCTGCGTCACCGACTCCCCACCCATGCCATGCACGCGGTCGGCAAAACGCGCGACCTCCGAAGGAAGCATCGTGCCCTTGCATGCAAAATCCTTAGCCAGCAGTTGCTGCCGTTCACTCCAAACTTCATCCGTGGCGCTTCGTGAGTTAAGCCCTTCGCTCTGCGCCATCGCCTCCAGGGCGGCGGCCTGTGTATGCAGCACCTCGGCAAGAGATGCGAGCTGGATATCAAGCTCGAATCCCTCCGCCGTACCCCGGAGTTGTATCGCCACCGTGCACAGCTGCGCATGGAGCAGCTTGAGCATCAGCTTGCCCAGGGGTTCGGCATCCGGCGCGGACACGCTAAAACTCCGCGTGCACTGCGGCACAGCGTGCAAGCGGAAGTTGACCGAGGTAACAACCCCGAGCGTGCCAAAGGCTCCGATCATCAGCTTGTGCAGGTCATAGCCGGCGACATTTTTCACTACCTTGCCGCCAGTGTGAGCAACGGTCCCGTCGGCCAGCACAATGGTCATCCCGATGATCAGGTCGCGCAGGCCTCCATACCGCAGCCGGAGCGCGCCCGAGTCGTTGGTAGCGACGATCCCGCCCACTGTGGCGTGCTCAGGCCAAAGGGGATCGAGTGCGACGTACTGGCCATGTTGCGCCAGGCCAGATTGCATGGACGACCAGGTGCAGCCGGCTTCCACACTGCAGGTCATATCCTGCCAGGTATGTTCCCGGAGCAGATTCAGGCGACGCATCTCGAGCACCACCTTAGGCTCCACCGGGTACCCCCAGCCTTGCTTGGTACCGCCGCCATAGCCCACCACGGCGCAACGATTTTCATGCGCGACACGAAGAACAGCCGCAACCTCTTCGCTGTTACCCGGAGCGACGGCGAGGGCGGTCCCCTGCGTGCGCAGGTGTTCCGGACCGGTAATGGCCGCTAGAGGAGCGGTAATGTCCTGCATAGGAAACCGTCTCGGAGACAAATCAAAAAAACTCTGCGACGCCTGCTGTCTCCAATGGGTGAGGGGTATACTTCCCGGTCTTTTCCCCGCAAAGCCTGGGTCGAGGGAAAAGCTTATCGGGGTTGGAGATATTTTCCGGGTCGAAGCCACAGCGAACCCGTTGCATGGTATCAAGATCCGGCTCGGAGTACATGTACCCCAGGGCCTGCTGCTTCTCTCTGCCGACTCCGTGTTCCCCGGTGATTGACCCCCCCTGATCGACGCAGAGGTACAGTATCCGCATCGAGAGGTCGACGGCAATCTCCTCCTGGCCAGGGATCGAGCGGTCATATAGAACCAGGGGGTGCAGGTTGCCGTCCCCTGCGTGGAACACATTCGAAACCCGCAACCCGGCCGCTGCCGCCATTTCTGCAACCTTTTTGAGCACGATGGGAAGCTTGGTGCGCGGGATCACTCCATCCTGCACGATGTAGTCAGGCGAAAGCCGGCCGGTGGCGGCAAACGCTGCCTTGCGGCCCTTCCACACCAGCATTCGCTCCTGCTCACTCTGGGCGAGCCGATCCTCCCATGCGCCATTCGCTCTGCACAGCTTACGGACTTCCAGCATATGCAGATCGACCTCGGCTGCAGGGCCATCGAGTTCCACCAACAGCAGAGCCTCGCATTCGGGGTAGTGCGGGTGCACCGCAGCTTCGGCGGCCTGGATGGCGAGGCGGTCCATAATCTCCATGGCCGCAGGAAGAATCGACGCGGCGATAATGTCTGAGACGGTCTGCCCGGCAGCTGAGATCGAGTCGAACGCGGCAAGCAGCACCTGCACCGTCTCGGGGCGCCGTACGATGCGCAGGGTCATGGAACTGGCGACACCCAGTGTTCCCTCAGAACCGACAAACACTCCAGCCAGATCGTAACCGGGAGCATCGAGCGTGGGCGAGCCGAGGTGGACCAGCTCGCCGGTAGGCAGAACCACTTCGAGCGCGAGCACGTGGTTGGTGGTAAAGCCATACTTAAGACAGTGTGCGCCGCCTGAGTTTTCCGCGACATTGCCGCCGATCGTGCACACTGTCTGCGACGAGGGGTCCGGGGCATAAAAGTGACCGGACGCAGTCACCCGCTGGGTAACCTGGGAATTGGTCACCCCCGCTTCCACGGTGATGCGCTGGTTGGGTATATCGATGTCCAGAATGCGGGTCATGCGGGCAAAGCTGATCACAATGCCGTGGTCATCGGGGAGTGCTCCCCCGGAAAGGCCGGTGCCGGCGCCGCGGCCCACGAAAGGTATATGGTGCCGGGCGCAAATGCCTATGACGGCTTCGACCTGAACAGTGGAGCGAGGCAGAACCACTGCCGCGGGCAGGCTTCGCAGCATGGCGAGGGCATCGCACTCGTAGGTCTGCAGCTGGTTGCGCTCGATGATGAGGCCGTCGAGGCCCACGGCATCCCGTAACTCCGCGAGGATAGCGGCAGAGAGCATTGCTATTATCTTATTCCAGTCTCGCCGTCGTAGAATTCGTACTGCTAAATCCGAGAGAGAGCCGCCCTAAATGAGCCCAGTTTGGTCCCAAAGCTACACCCTCTTCGGGCGTGGCCTCGCCGTCTCCGCGGTAATTGCCTCTTTACCCATTCTTACTCTGCTCTTTCTGCTGGGTGTCCGGCGCAAGCCGGCATGGATCGCCTCCCTATTCGCCCTGTTCGTAGCTCTCGTGGTTGCGCTTTTTGCCTACAGGTTACCCCCCACTCTTACTTTCAGCTCCGCGGCCTATGGTGCCGGGTTTGGCCTATTTCCCATCTGCTGGATTGTGTTCTGGGCCATAGCCCTCTATCAAGTCACCGTGGAAACCGGAAAATTCGAAATCATTAAGTCATCGATGGGCAACCTGACCAGCGATGCCCGTCTACAGGCCCTCTTGATCGCCTTTGCCTTCGGCGCATTTGTCGAAGGCGCAGCGGGTTTTGGAACCCCCGTCGCGGTTGCGGCGGCTATGCTGGTCGGCCTCGGCTTCTCTCCCTTTTACGCCTCGGCGCTTTGCCTGGTGGCCAATACCGCCCCGGTAGCCTTTGGTTCGATTGGGATTCCGGTGATTACCCTGGCCGGGATCACCGGCTTGCCCCTGGATAAACTGAGCGGCATGGTTGGGCGGCTCTGCGCTCCGCTTTCCTTGTTTGTTCCCTGTTACCTGGTCTGCATCATGGTAGGCTGGCGCGGCATGCTGGAGGTGTGGCCCGCCGTGGTGGTGGTGGGCGGAGTTTTTGCCTCGGTACAGTTCTCCATGTCGAATTTCGTGGGCCCCCAGCTTACCGATATTACGGCTTCACTTTCCGCCATGGGCGCGGTCCTGCTGCTGCTGCGTTTTTGGCGCCCCGCTAATGTGTGGGACAGGGAGTTGGAGCCGGTAGTCCCGGTTGGAAAAGAGAAAAAATTCACCGCGCTCGCCCCCGGTTCTGGCGATCGCAAGCATACGGCGGGACAGATGCTTGGCGCCTGGATGCCTTACGGTCTGCTCGTGATCCTGGTGTTGTTGTGGGGCTTCAGACCTTTCCAGGCTCTGCTGAATTTAGCCACCATCAGCGTCGGCTGGCCTCTGTTGCACAATCACGTTCTGATGATGCCGCCGGTGGTCGCGAAGCCCACCCTCTACAAGGCGATTTATCAGCTGAATTTTCTATCCGCTGCCGGTACCGCATGCATGTTCGCGACCCTGCTGGCCGCTCTGTTGCTGCGCATGTCCCCGCTGGCCTTTGGTCGCCTTCTGCTCGCTGTATGCCGCCAGCTTTTCTTGCCCGTCGTTACCGTGACCGCCGTTCTCGCCATGGCCTTCATCATGAACTATTGCGGTGCGACCGCTACCCTGGGGCTCGCGTTTGCCGCCTCCGGCCGTCTCTTTCCCTTCTTTAGCCCATTGCTCGGCTGGCTGGGCGTCTTCCTGACCGGGTCCGACACTTCGGCCAATGCGCTCTTCGGCAACTTGCAGGTGGTCACTGCCGGCCGTTTGGGATTTGAGCCCACGCTCATGGCAGCCGCCAACTCCGCCGGCGGCGTGGTGGGCAAGATGATCAGCGTGCAGAACATCGCGGTCGCGGCGGCCGCCACTGCCATGACGGTCGCCGACCAGGCCAAACTCTTTCGCTTTACCCTGCGGCACAGCATCGTGATGGCGACAGCCATCGGCATCGAAGTCATGCTGTATGCCTACCTCTTCCACGTTCGTTAGCAAACTCTATTAGGAGCGATATCTCGTGGCAAAGCTAGGATTCTTAGGACTCGGCATCATGGGTGGTCCGATGGCCCGTCATTTAGCTATGGGCGGCCACAGCGTGGCCGTATGGTCGCATAACCAAAAGAAGGCAAAAGAGCTTGCCGATTCCGCGGGCGCACTGTTCTGTGCCACCCCCGCGGAAGTTGCTCAGAACAGTGAATGTGCTTTTCTCTGCGTGGGAGATACGGCCATGTCCCGGGGGGTAATCCTGGGCGAAAAAGGCCTGGTCAAAGGCGCAAAGAAGGGATTCGTCATCGCCGACTGCAGTACAGTTTCTCCCTTGGAGAGCACCCAAATCGCGGAGGAACTGCAGGGGCTGGGCATCGAGTTTCTGGATGCTCCCTGCACCGGCTCCAAGGCCGGCGCGGAAGGAGGAACACTAACCTTCATGATAGGCGGCAAGAAGGAGGTCTTCGAGCACGTAAAGCCGTTCTTCGAGGCGATGGGCAAGGTTCTCTATTACTGCGGCAAGTCCGGCATGGGTCTGCGCGCCAAGCTTACGCAAAATCTGATCCTGGGCAATTTGCTGCAAGCTTTCAACGAAGGCCTGGTGTTGAGCACCAAGGCAGGCGTCGCTCCCGAGCTCATGCTTGACATCCTGAACAACAGCGCAGCCCGTTCGGGATTGATCTCCGCCAAGGCGCCCATGGTCTTCAAGCGCGATTTCTCCACCAACTTCTCCGTCAAATGGTTGGAGAAGGATATCGGTTTGGCCTTGGACCTCGGTTCCGAGATCGGTGTCCCGCTACTTCTTACCGGTCTGACGCAGCAGCTCTATCAAACCGCGATGGCCAAGGGTTACGGCGAAGACGATATCTGCGGCTCTATCCGTGTGCTGGAAGAGCTGGCAGGCTGCGAAGTCAAGGCCTAGCTAATGCTCTAGGCAGTCGCAACTCTATCGAAGTCGTCCGCCGTACTCGCTACCGAACGGCGAGCGCTTCGTTCCACCTTCTCGGCTTCTTCCTGGAGGTGGTCGATCACCTCCTTGGAGTAGAGGACGAAGTGATGTGCGGAGAGCAACATGGTGAAGCCCAGCCAGATCTTTGCCGGCGACCGCCAGTACGAAGAAGCCATCCTATAAAGGAATTTCCAGTAGCTGCGGCGGTAGCTCGAGCGCATACCCTGGCGCCACATAGAAGAAAAAAGTACACGCAAGTTGTAGGTCATCCCCAGGTTCGGCGGCTTCTGCGTCGGTTTAGGGTTCCAGACTTTCAAGGAGTTATACGAGCGCTCAAAAAAGGCATCTGGCTCGTACAAGCCTTCGAGCAAAGTGCATAGGCCGCGCAGCAGGATGGGCAACGGCAAAACAGTGCGGAAATTCGGGAGGCCAAACTGGGTGGTGGATGGGCTGTCCTCAATCAGGCGCCCTTCCCGTTTCATGCGATCGAAGAGAGCGGTCGTGGGCGGAGCCATGAGGATGCCGGCCATAGCCCAGGGGATCGCTGTCAGTTCGATAAACGCCTGTTGCCGGGCAAAGATGGTTTCGTCGTCGGAGTCGAAGCCGACAATGAACCCGGCGAGCACCCACAGACCTTTTTCCTGGATGATCCGCACCTGCTCGACATTATTCTTGCGCAGATTCTGAAACTTGTGTGACTCCCTCAGTGCCTCGGCAGAGGGGGTCTCGATGCCGATAAACACGTACATGAAGTTGGCTTCGACCATGGCATCCAGGAGCTCCGGGCGGGACGCCAGATCGATCGAAGCTTCGGTATAGAACGAAAACGGTTGCTGATGCTGCTTTTGCCATTCGATCAGCTCACGCGAAAGCTGCAACGCCTGGTGATGGTTACCGATGAAGTTGTCATCGACGATGAATACTTCATTGCGCCAGCCCAACTTGCGCAGTACATCGAGCTCACGAATCACTTGCTTCGGGGTCTTCGCTCGCGGCCGTCGGCCGTAGATGGTAATGATGTCGCAGAATTCACACTGGAAGGGGCATCCGCGGGAGAACTGAATCGGCATCGAAGTGTACTTGTCGCGATGGAGCAGGTCGAAGCGCGGCACTGGGCTGCGCGTCATGTCGGGTTTGTCGACAATGCGGTACAACGCGCGCGCTGTCCCGTTTTCAAGTGCAGCGGCAATGGCAGGAAAGGCCTCTTCCGCCTCACCTACCATGACGTGATCGGCGACCAGTAACACGGCGTCGGGATCTGTGCTTGCCCACGGCCCGCCCACGAAGGTGCGCCGGCCAAGAGCCCGGGTGCGGGAGAGGACGGTCAGCGCGTCAGCCCGCTGGGCGTGCATAGCGCTCACCATCACCAGGTCAGCCCACCGGAGATCCTCATCGCGCAACTCCTCGAAGGCGTGGTCGATCAGCCGGATCTCCCAGGTCGCCGGACAAAGCGCTGCTACGGTGATCAGTCCCAGCGGCGGCGTCATCGCGCGCTCCGGGATCATCTCCAATACACCCTCGAATCCCCAGAACGACGGCGGAAAACTCGGCCAAACCATGAGGACTTTAATATTCGAGCCAAGGGGCGGCAGGGGAGTGTAGGGGAGATCGTCGGACGCGGGTTCAGGCGGGGGCACGAGTACTGGAACAGAGGATATCGATAGCGGTGCGCTGGACAGTACGTTAAGTCGTGGATCTTGCATCGAGGGCATGGTGCCCCTTTCTCATTGGTAGAGGCCCGTCGCACAGCTGGCCGGAACACTAACCGGGAGGTTAGCCGCGATGCCCGGCGCATCGACAAGACTCTGGCTATGGCACATTATGGCGCAGTGGGCTTGAGTCTACGCCAAAGCCCCGGTCCTGTCATCTTCAAGATTGGGAGGGAAAGGGTCGAGGATTGGTTGCTCAGGTGGGATGGGGTGCTGGTTAGGGGTGAAACAGCAGGGACTGCTGTTCACCTCGCCTGCTCTCAGATTTATGCCAGAAGACAGGTGGCCATTCCTGGCGGAACGGCCACCTGTCTCGAGTTTAGCGAACCGCTGCATTGTGCTTGTCGCGATAGATGCGGCGGGATTCCTGGTTCTGCTGCGCGTGGATGACGCTGCGATCCTGTTTCGTCAGGTGCCCGTTATCCTGCGCGCGCATACCGTGCTCTTCCCGATTGATACCAGCTTCCTGGTGTTCCAGGCGCCCAGTCTCGCCTGCGGTCAGCTGGCCGCTCTTGACGCCGTTGGCAATGCGATCCTGTTGATCGACCTTGCGCTGGTTGATGTTATAGTCGTGTGCGCCAGGCGTCGGTGTCTGGGCAAACATTGCCGCAGGCGCGATGAATAGGGCGGATGCAAGAACAGCCGTGAAAACTTTCATGGAACTCTCCTTTTTTCTGGCGGCTGGTTTCATATCCTTGCCGCTCGCTCCAGATAGACCCCATGCAGGAGAGGGAGTTGCCGCATCTTTGGTACCTCAACGTGCGACAGAACTTGCGCAACTTATTTAAAAGAGATGAACAGATGCAACAGCCACCGTCGCGAAACCAGGGAACTTTTCAGTTTCGGCATACATCTACAGTGAAGCCGCTTTAACAGGCGGTCCTTACAATCAGCAATCGATGCTGGAGGCTTTATGGCGAAGATGCGAGCAGTGCAAGTTGGTAAGGCGGGAGGGCCCTTCGAAATTGTGGAGCGCGAGATCCCGGACCCCGAGTCCGGGATGGTGCGCATCAAGGTGCAGGCTTGCGGCGTTTGTCACAGCGATTCAGTGACCAAGGACGGACTCTTTCCCGGGATCGAGTATCCGCGGGTTCCGGGCCATGAAATTGTGGGACTGATTGACGCGGTTGGAGCCAACGTTCCCCCGCGATGGACGCTGGGCGAGCGCGTGGGGGTCGGCTGGAACGGCGGCTACTGTGGCTACTGCGACAGTTGCCGCCGGGGGAACTTTTTTGCCTGCGAGACCAGTACCCAGGTCACCGGGGTGACACGGGACGGCGGTTATGCCGACTACATGGTGGCGCCTTTCTCGGCCCTCGCCATGGTGCCCGAAGAGTTGTCGGCCGAAGAGGGGGCTCCGCTCATGTGTGCCGGAGTCACTACCTTCAACTGCCTGCGCAACAGCGGTGCGCGGCCACCCGACGTGGTGGCCGTGATCGGTCTGGGTGGGCTGGGGCATCTCGGTATTCAGTTTGCGGCCAAATGCGGATTCAACACCGTCGCCATCGGTCGTGGAAAAGACAAAGAAGAGCTGGGACAAAAGCTGGGTGCTTCGCACTATATCGATAGCGCCACGCAGGATCCGGCAGCGGAGTTGCTCAAGCTTGGCGGAGCTAAGGTGATTCTCGCCACGGTGACCAGCGCCGACGCAATGAAGGCAGTCATCGGCGGTCTTGCCCCGACCGGGACGCTCATGATCATCGGCGCCGTACCCTTGTTGGAGGTCCCTTCGCTGCAGCTGCTGTTGAAGTCACAGCAGGTCAAAGGCTGGTATTCAGGAACGTCGCTTGATTCGCAGGAGACCCTCGCGTTTAGCGTCCTTTCTGGTGTGCGGCCGATGAACGAAAGCTTCCCGCTGGAGCAGGTGAACGAGGCTTACGAACGGATGATGCAGGGAAAAGCGAGATTCCGGGCGGTTCTCTCGATAGGAAAGTAGTTGGGTGACACCTGGTTATTCCGATGGGATGACAAACTTGTCATCCCATCGGACGGTCTTCTTACATACCATTCCACTGTTCCCAATGGATCCGGCGGATGGCATCGTCCACCGTTCCGTGGGCCTGGTCGATGTGGTATACGGCTCGATCCCGCATCCCTCGGGCCTGAGGTACGTCTTCTGCCCGCGCGGTATCGTTGTGCGCCTTATCCAGCAACTCCAAAGCCTTGCGGAAGCGGCCGTCGGGATGCATGCGTACATCAATGGGAGGGTGATCTGCGAGATCCTTGCCGTCATCGATCGAGGCCCGCTTGATCTCATTGATGGCTGCATCGATCTCACGAATCGCATGTTCCTCATCCCGCTGAACGGGAGGCCATGCGATCTCGTCCAGATAAGCGCGCGCCAGACGTAAGTCGGACAGCGCGTGGAGGTATGCCGGGTGTGGTCCTGGAACTTGTTGGGCGGAAGCTGCCTTGGGACTAATAACTAAGATTCCCAGAAGCGCTGCAAGCATAGTGATAGCTGCCATTCGTAAGCGCACGATATCGTACCTTCTTTCTGGTTAGGGGGAGTTAATAACCTCTAAGTACAGCCGCGGCAAAATCCGCAGCCGACGACCGAGTAGACCCTAACAAACCAGTGAAAGTTGCGATATTTGTTTCCTGGTGCAATCGTTACCACGATAGTTGTACTTATGAGCAGCGAGCGCAACCCTTAAACGTATCCACCATCCCGGTAAGTGCTAACTGCCGCAGTTTCAGTGTTGATCTTCCAGTCTTCTAGTTGCGGCCCCTTAAGTTTCGCTGCTCGTTCGCGGATCAGGTCAAGCTTCGCCTCGTCCAGGGGCTTGAATTCCTGTGCGATGCGAACGTCATCCTCTATCTGTCCAATGGTTGTACAGCCGAGCGCAACACAGTGTACAGGCAGACTTAGCACATAGGAGAGGCAATCCTTCAACGCAATTGTCTGCAGCAGCTTGGCATTGGCGGTGCTCTTCATCCCCTGAATACCCATGCCGCGAGCGACAGCAACTGGCAGTACGTTTTTCTCGAAGCTCTGGTAGGCGGGATCGGCTGCGTGCAACGGCATCAGGATGGTGTCGTATTTGTCATACTTCTTCAGCATTGCAAGGTGAACCTGGGGGTCATGGTGGCCGGTGAATCCAATGAAGCGGCACTTACCCGCTTTCTTCGCGGCTTCAAAAGCCTCGATGGCGCCGCCAGGCGCGAAAATCTGCTCAACTTCGTCCATCGTGCTTACCTGGTGCATCTGCCATAGATCCACGTGGTCGGTCTTCAGCGCGCGCAGGGACATCTCCAGATCCGCTTCAGCGCCTTTGCGGGTTCGTTGCGGAGACTTGGTCGTCAGAAAAATATTCTTGCGGAATGGCGGCAGCACCGCCCCATAGACTTCTTCCGATTTTCCGTCCCAGTAAATGCGCGCGGTGTCGAAATAGTTGATGCCCAGTTCGTAGGCGCGCAGAGTAACGGCTTTTGCTTCTTCGAAGGTACACAAAGGGAACCGTCCGCCGGCCTGGCCAACGATGGTTAGCTGCTCACCCGTTTTCCCGAAAGTACGTTTCGGTATGTCTCCCGCCTTGGCCTTTAGGGTGCCGGCCCCCCAGGTAAGAGCACCCAGCCCGGCCACTGCAGAAGTGGAGAGAAAAGTCCTGCGTCGCATAGTCGATCCTCGTGCACCAGTATGCTCCCGCTGCCGGTGGCCTTCAAGGCGGAACAGGTTCTATGCTCAGAGGGTGAAAATCAACTCCCTGCTCATTTTCGTTCTGCTGCTTTTGTGTGCTCCGGTGGGAAACGCCCAGAAAATAAGCTGGTCCCCGCTGCGGCTCGAAAGCGGCTCTCCCGTGCTCTTCAGAATCGAACTGGACCAGTCGGCCAGCGAAGTACATGGCGTCTGGCTTAATCACGCAATCGTGTTTACCAGGGCCCAGAACGGGAACACATGGTACGCGCTTGCCGGTATCGACGTCGAGCAGGCGCCGGGAACCTATGCCCTGGAGCTAACCGCGAGCGCAACCGATGGCCGGGCACTGCACGCCAAGCAGGAAGTGGCCGTGCTTCCCGGGCAATACAAGACCACTACGCTCCACGTGGCGGAAAAATACGTGCAGCCCGATGCCGCCACCCTAGAGCGCATCGCGGCGGATAAAGCGGTGAAGGACGCGGCGTTCGCGCACCAGATCAGCCAGCCCTTGTGGAGGGGCAGCTTTCGCTCTCCTGTGCCCTTCGCGGCGACCGATTCCTTCGGGACCCGGCGCATGTTCAACGGCGAGCTAGCGAGCATTCATCGTGGAACCGACTTTCATGCGCCTTCGGGAACGCCAGTGGTGGCCGCGAATGACGGAGAGGTGATGATCGCCCAGGGAATGTTCTATGAAGGCAACCTGGTGGTGATCGACCACGGGCAGCAGTTCAGCACCCTGTACATGCACCTGTCCAAAATAGAGGTGAAGGTGGGAGAGCGGGTTAAGAAAGGCCAACGCCTTGGTCTCAGTGGGGCGACCGGCCGGGTGACCGGTCCGCACCTGCACCTGGCAGCGCGATGGCAAGGCGAGTACGTTGATCCCGTCGTGCTGCTCAAATTGCCGCTGCCCGCTATTTATTAATATCTTCAAACGCGAACCTTCCCAGTTCGAATGGACGGGAAGTTGGCGGCTTGTTTTGCAATCCATTGCTGGGATAGGACTGCGGAGCAAGTGTCGGGAAGCCCCATATTTTCCCCGAGCGCATGTCCACAACCACCTTTCCGTAGACCTGGCTGCTGCCATCGGGTGCCCGCAGCAATTCAGAACCAGGCTCAATGTAGAACGGATAGATCGTGGATTGTGCCTCCGCGGTGCGTGGCGTGAAAATCGGTTGCAGGGCAATGGCAACCAGTGCAATCGCAATGATCAACAGCAAGACAAGGGTCAGACTTTCTCTCCGCATGATTCTCCTCCCGGTGAGCAGACCCAGTGTATTGCTTTCTGCGGGGATGGATACTTGTTGAAGAAAGAGCAGGTCCGTGGCTTCGTATCAGGGCACGAATTTAGTCGGGCCATAAAAGCCCAACAACAATCTGGGCTTCAAGCCCAGACCCACCCAACAGCGACTTTCCCCTGTAGAGCTCGGGGAATTGGACCCCCAGCCACCAGGGCTAAAGCCCTCAATCGATATACCGAAGCGTTCTCGCGGGTTTGAAAACCCGCTCCCCCGGACTGAAGTCCGGGGCTGGCACAACAGCGAGTTTTTCCGCAGCCTCTAAAGCCCCTGCGCTTTTTGCCGACCCAAGCACAAGCTAAGTCTGTATGTCTTTTCTAGAACCGCTTGCATCGGTTCTCCTGTTCACAGGAGGGAAGGCATGAAGCAGACCATCAGATCATTCGTCGGCATGGACGTCCATAAGGAGACCATTTCCATCAGCGTTGCAGAAGACGGCCGGAGCGGGCCTGTGCGGTACATCGGTGTGATCCCGAACACGCCGGAAGCTGTACACAAGATGGCGAAGCAGCTCACGAGGCATGGTGAGCTCGACTTCTGCTATGAAGCTAGCGGTTGTGGATATGGTATTCACCGCCAGTTGACGCGACTTGGACACAAGTGCACGGTGGCCGCGCCGTCGATGATCCCGCGCAAACCAGGGGAACGGATCAAGACCGACCGGCGCGATTCAGAGAAGCTGGCCATCCTGCACCGCTCCGGGGACCTGACGCCAGTCTGGGTTCCAGACACTACTCACGAGGCGCTTCGCGATCTGGTCAGAGCCAGAGTGGATGCATCGATGCACCTGATGCGGGCGCGCCAGCAGTTGCTCGCCTTCCTGCTTCGGCATGGGCGCAGCTACCCGACCGGGAAGCACTGGACGCAGCGCCATCGCTGCTGGCTTGCAGGGCAGACCTTCCAGGAGCATGCCCATGGCATCGTCTTCCAGGACTACCTGGAGACGGTGTGGACCGCGCAACAGAGAAGAGATGCCCTGATCGAGAGGATCTCTGCGATGGTCGGAAGCTGGTCCCTCGGACCGCTTGTGGAGGCGTTGCGGGGACTGCGCGGCATCGACATGATCTCCGCAGCTACTTTCATCGCTTCTACTGGCGACCTCAGCCGCTTCGAGTCCCCGCGCCTGTTGATGGGTTATCTCGGTCTCGTTCCTTCTGAGCACTCCAGCGGCGGGACGATCCGTCGTGGCGGCATCACCAAGACTGGCAACCGTGAGGCTCGGCGGATGCTGATTGAAGCAGCATGGAGCTATCAGTATCCGGCCCGCGTTGCGAAGGAAAAGGCCGAGATCCTAGTACGCCTTCCCAAGAACGTCCGCGATATCGCTTGGAAGGCACAGACCAGGCTGTGTACCCGATATCGTTCTATGCTTGCCAGAGGCAAAAAGCCAACTGTTGTCGTCGCTGCGATCGCGAGAGAGCTTGCCGGCTTCATATGGGCCATCGGTCAGGAGATCAGAAGCAACCTGGCCTAATAGGTGTCGAGAGACGGCGAGTTACGGATGCCTTCTGACGCGCCGGACAACCGCCCTCACAACGATGAATATCACCAATAGTGGGAGGCCGATGATGACAGCCCAGTAAAGCAGGGCGAGAGCAATTGTGTCCCATCCTCCGTGGAAAAGCAGCAAGAGCATGGGAGAAGTATACAAATTGCAGAACCAGAACATGATTTTTCCTATGGAATTGGGAACCGGGCAACCGGTCATGGTGATCCTCGAGAGCCCCTTGGGCCGGAGTTCTTCCGATGCCCGCGCTAAGTCCGAGGCAAACCTGCGACGACACACGTTCGTGCGGTAATCAATCCGCGTATGGAAGTTTGAGCGACTGTCGCTAATTGTTGCCCGGTTCCCGATTTCATAGGAACGCGAGGAAAAACTACGCCTGCATTGGATGCAGGGGGCGAAAGCCCCTGCGCCTAACCATTGACAAAAGACATGGAAGGGGCTGAAGCCCAATCATCTATGCGGCGTTAAGTGGCCCGACTAAAGTCGTGCCCTGATACAAGCCAAACCGCTGTTTCACCCCTATTGCGCCTTAGGTTGAATGGAGACCAACTCCACCTCGAAGATGAGAGTGGCGTTGGGCCCGATGGGGTCCCGGCCGCGCTCCCCGTAGGCAAGATCCGCCGGAATAAACAGTTGCCATTTCGATCCCGCCGGCATCAGTTGCAGAGCCTCCGTCCATCCTTTGATGACTCCGCCGACACCGAAAGTCGCCGGCTGGCCGCGCTTGTAGGAGCTGTCAAACTCGGTGTTGTCGATCAGCGTTCCCTTGTAGTTGCAAACCACCATGTCGGTGGAGGTTGGTTTGGGACCCGTCCCTGCCACCAGGACCTTATACTGAAGCCCGCTGGGCAGCGTGACGACGCCCTCTTTGGTAGCGTTCGCAGCCAGGAATGCTGCGCCATCCTTCTTGTTACTCTCAGCCAGTGCTTGCTTCTTCTCTTCCTGCTTTTGCCGCACTTGATTCTGCAGGTCCGTCATTACGGTCGTAATCTGATCGTCGGTTAACAGGACCTTGCCACCGGCCACGGCATCTTGCAAACCCTGGAGCACGATCTTGGGATCGACATCGATTTCATCCCGGTGCAAGCGCTTTCCCAGGTTTAGACCGATGGCATAACTTTGCTTGTCTTTCTCTGTCTCGAGTACGAGAGGTTTTGTCGCTGTGCTGGTGTGCCGGGTCGACGTCGCTGTGCTCTGCCGCGTTTTTGTGGTTGGTGTAGTGTTCGTGGCCGGCGTCTGCTGGGCCGTCGCGCTCCCCAGGAGAAAAATACCGACAGCCAAAATGCTCGTTGCCATTTGACATGATGTTTGCATGCTGTCATTTTCGCATTGTCTAGTGGTTACTTGTAGGCAACGACGCCTGGGCGGTCGATCTCACCCCCGACAACTCCAAATCGATCAGCGATGCAGCCTGGGACCAGACGCGCGGATCATTCTCGATTTCGATATGGGGTTTCGTGAACACGCGGGCAAACCAAGGGAAAAAATAAAAATATTTTAACGGGTTGCCATTTGACATGATGTTTGCATGCTGTCATTTTCGCATTGTCTAGTGGTTACTTGTAGGCAACGACGCCTGGGCGGTCGATCTCACCCCCGACAACTCCAAATCGATCAGCGATGCAGCCTGGGACCAGACGCGCGGATCATTCTCGATTTCGATATGGGGTTTCGTGAACACGCGGGCAAACCAAGGGAATTGTTCACAATTGATGGGATGATCCTTATACGTCATCTCAAAGTTGCCAATGATATTGGTACGCACCGGATCTTCAGCGAGAATTTCTGTACGTCCATGAAGCAAACCAGCTGACTGATAAAAATTCACCGCATTTTCAACGTTCGTAGGGATGGTGAAGTTTTCGTGGCCGGGTTTCGCAATGCTGTCTATCTGGATGGTGAGCAGCACGGGGATACCTTTCCGTTCCAACTCGCGAGCGAGCCTCACGGTCTCCGTTCCACCCCAGCTGTGGCCGAAGATGATGATTTTTGCAGACGCCCGATAAGTGGCCGTCAGCTGCAGCACGTAGCGAAGAGCCTGGCCTCCAGAATGATTCCCAAACACCTCTACATCAATTGCAGAGCGATAACGCTCGCGGAGACGCGCCGCAAATTGCACTTCGGCGTGCCTCGTGTCATCGTGCTTGACGAAAGCCGCCAACAAACCCAACTACGATAATTTTCTCCTGGGCGCGTGCGGAGTTCAGCGGCATGAGGCAAGTCGCGGCCAGGAGAAACAATATCGCTTTTCTCATGCCAGCAGCATGGGCGTCGTCGCAGCCCTATGTCAAGCAACCGGCTGCTGGAATAATGGAGAGAATGCGGCACGCGCAAGAGCAACTCCCTGCAATCGGTATCGACTTTGGCACCACCAATAGCACGGTTGCGTGCGCCTGGGGCAAATCGCAAGTCGAACTGGTCGCTTTCCCCACACGAACTGGCGAGACGTTTTCCTTTCGATCCGTCCTCTACCTGCAGCAGATGAAACACGCCGGACGGGCACAAACGCACACTTGGACGGGGCCGGCCGCTATCGAGCACTACCTGGCAGCGGAGAACAAGGGACGTCTCATTCAATCGCTCAAATCGTATCTGTCGGATCGCACTCTGACGGGAACGGCGGTATTCGGCCGTCATTGCACTCTCGAGGATCTGATTTCCCGCATGCTCGCCGATCTACGCCGCCACGCTGAACGGCAGTTCGACACCCCGGTCGGCTATGCCATGGTGGGCCGGCCGGTGCGTTTTGTGGGAGCAGAGAGCGAAGGGGATGATGCTTTTGCCCTCTCCCGGCTGCGCCAGGCCTTCGCGGAAGCTGGCTTTGATCGGGTGGAGTTTGAAATGGAGCCAGTCGCGGCGGCTTACGCCTACGAATCAACCCTCGATCACGACGAGCTCATTCTCATCGGTGACTTCGGGGGCGGCACCAGTGACTTCTCTCTGCTCCACGTTGGCCCCGGGGTGCGTAAGCGGGGCCGCAAGCCGCAAGATCTATTGGGTAACAGCGGTGTCGGCCTGGCCGGTGACGCCTTCGACGCCAGGATTGTGCGCAAGCTCGTCTCGCCCGCACTCGGGTCGGAATCGTTCGCCCGTTCGCTCAACAAGCTTTTGCCTGCCGTGCCCGCATGGATCTATGCCAACCTCGAGCGCTGGCATTACCTGTCGTTTTTGCGGACGGCGAACGTGATGGAAATTTTGAAGACCGCTCGTCTTCGCGCGTTGGAGCCGGAAAAGATCGAAGCCCTGATCACGCTGATCGACGAAGATCTGGGCTACCACCTTCACCAGGCCGTTCAGCGAGTGAAGTTCGAGCTCTCGCATGCCGAGGTGGCGGAGTTCCATTTTCGCGACGGCAGCATGGACATCGGCATTGCCGTCACCCGAGCCGCCTTTGAGGGTTGGATTGCCGAAGAATTGCTTGCCATTGAGCAGTGTGTCGATTTGCTCCTCGAAACGTCGGGCGTAAGCCGTCGCCAGGTGGATCGAGTCTTCCTCACCGGAGGCAGCTCGCTCGTGCCCGCTGTCCGTCGTATCTTCCAGCTGCGTTTTGGCGAAGAACGCATTCGAACCGGCGACGAGTTCATTTCGGTAGCCCGTGGCCTGGCACTGCGCGCGGAAGAAGTATTGGCCCTAACGCGTTAGCAGCCGCTGTTCTCAGTCGGCGGAATGAGTGCAACAGCTAGCCGCATTTTTCATCGGCGGCAGATCGATAACCGGATTTTGATCGAAGAATCCAGACGGCGCCAGCGTAAAGCCGCAAACGACGCACGACTGCACCGGATGATCTTCCGGCCGCGGCAGATGATGCACTCCGAAGCTATGCCACAGGACTACGTCGCTGTTCTCGATCGGCCTGTCCTTGGCGGTCCACGCCGGCAGGCCGTCATCGCCGGTAGATTGGTTCACGAACTCGCCCGCGGGGTAGCGTTCATTCGCATCATAGGGCGTCACCCATAGCTGATGCTGCAGGAACCGTCCCCGCCTGCCCGATGGGCTGTCCGGATGAGTAAAAGGCTTCACGGCGGAGCGCGCCTCGAGCTTGTACGCCGTCGGCTTGCCAACCCAGTTGGTCGTATTGGGATTGGTGATTCTCCAGTAGCGCATCTTTGAAAATTCGAAGTCGCGCTGCGCCTGAAGTTCCGTTTTCAGCGCTGTCTCCTGCACATAGTAGGAGTTGCCGTACGGGTTCTCCGGCCCCATAGGCAGCCCAATGGTGTCGCATTCTGTAACCGTATTATTCGGTCCGTCCACCTCCATATCCAGCCGGGCAGAAAAAATATGCTGATGGATGTGGCCGACGATCCCCGGCGCCACCTCGGTGCCGAATTTGCCCGGTTCACCAGGACGGCAGGCTGCGGTATTGATAATCCCGGTTGCTTTCATCTCATATTCAATGCGTCCATCCTGATGCAGATACCAATACGACGCATATTCGTAATTCCCGATAGTCGAAATCGACGAGATCACCAGCTTCCTCGCCCGCCGCACCTCCGTACGGCCGGTACGCATATCGAAATGTTTCCACGACATGCCGGCATCTTCCTCGTGCAGGCAGATGCATCTCTCGATGGTGTACGGCTGGCCGAAAAGATCGGCGACCACCGCATCGAAATAGTGGATGACGCCCAGGCAATCGCAGCCCAGAGTCAGGGAGTTCGCCATGCGGCCGAACCCCAGTTCGCCGCTGTCGAAAACATTCTTGCGATAATGGCTGCGCTCCGGAGTGCCGTAAGGGACCACCATCTCCGCAATCGACGCGCGATAAACGATCGGCCGCCGCTTGCCGCTTTGGGTATAGCCGATGGTATAAAGCACCAGTCCTTCGCGGCCATTGAAGCCCACACGAAAGTCCCAGTTTTCCCAGACCACCTGGTTGCCCTTCACCACGAAGCCGGCGCCATCAGGCTGCACGATATCGAGTCGCGAGGACGGCTTGCGAAACGCAGTAACGAGGTCTGCGTCGTAATTCAAGAGCGTACGCGGAACCGGAATGTAATCTCCCTTGGCCTCGAAGTGATCCAGGACTTGCATCACCTCCAGCGTGCTCACGTCGATGAAAGGATGCAGACCCTCGACCGGATGCGCATAAAAATTGTCCAGCGGGAACGTCCTCATAAAGACGAAGCAGATGAGAACCCGGCGCCCTTGCTCCATCGGGATGTTGAAGTCCCCCACGGTCCAGGGGTCGACGCACATATTCTCCAGGTCCCCGAGCAGGCCACGGCGGCGCAGTGCTTCCTGAAAACGAGCATCGGCTTTGACCGTCTCTTCGATCTGCAGGATCTCTTTGATGGCGATCATCGGGCGCGCCTTTTCCTTGAAAACCGCTGAGATCACCTTGCCCCGGCCCAGATCCACCAGGCCATCCCAAACGCCCATCACCCCTCGCCGATACACATGAAAGCGGGCTACCCGCGCCGGCGCCGCTTCGGAGGCATAGTGGCGCACCACTTCTTTCGCGGGCTCGTGGACATCGATGGTCTCCACCCGCAAGTCCTGCCCCCACTGGAAGTGGTCCTGGAGGATGCGGGTGACCTCGGTGATTTCAGCGGCGGTTAGCGGATCAAGCGGGTGGCTGACGGTGAGACCCGCTCCATTCAAGGAGACATCTTCTGTCTTCAAAGTCATCTGGTCATTCCTCTCCAGGCGGCCCGAGAATAAGATTGCTTTTTTTAAACCATACATGAAATGCAGCGATGACTGGCCATGCGACGGCGCAGCTCAGCAGAACAAGAGGAAATGAACCTGGGATCCGCCCATCTCCTCGAACAGGCTGCGCAAACCAATGTTTTTGAAGGGGACGGCCTTCAGGCCGTCCATAACTGTTGATAAACCAGTGCGGCTTTAGAAGCCGCTGAGGCAACGACTCTCGCCCCCCTACAGGATTTTTTCCGGAGCCCCTTTAGAAATGGAACCCGAGTTCCGCCGTCAGCGACCGCGGTGTCACGTAGTGTGTACCGCTGAAAGTCGAGAGGAAGTTGTAAAGGGTATAGTTGTTCGCCAAATTCACCCCCGTCACCTGCAGACTCCACTTATACCGATCGCCTTTGAATAAATTGTCATCTCCAATCGAAGCGTCGAAGAGATTCCGCTGTTGAATCCGGGGAGGATTTTTGTCATTGGAGCCGGTGCCCGGGGCTGGAATTTTCACCAGGGTTGAGGAATACTCCGATGCCAGGCACGGTGTCGGCAGCGGCGTGGTAGGCGTTGCCCGGATGCCCCCGCAGGTCAACCCAGCTTCGAACTGCTCATCAGCAGTCAGGCCGCTCAGGTCGACTGCCGGTTGGCCGTTGAGTGTGGTCGAGGTATTGGCGCATGCCGAGTTCGGATCATTCGAAAGCGGGTTGTAGCACGGTGCCGATCCGGCGACCAGGCCGCTATCATAGCGCCAATTGAAGCCAATCCAGGGGCTGCGGGGGAAGGGCAGCTGATATTGCAGGTGTGTGGTCTGGTTGAACCGCTCATCGTGATCAATCCGAAACGGCAATCCAGGCTGGCCCACGGTTGCGCCTGCCCCCGCCACCTGCGGAGGAAAGAAACGCGCGGCGACCGATGACATCACCGCGAAAGCGGTTAAGCGGTGATAGTTGGGTACATCGACGCGCAATGCGAAACCCGGCACCTTCGAATTATGCCAATCAATCGGAAACGTAATCGGAGTATTGCCCAGAACACTGAAGTCAAAGGCATTGTGGGTGTATTTCCAGATGTATTCGCCGCTAAAGACGATATTTTTGCCAAAAGCCTGTTGCAAGCCAGCGTGGAATTCGTTGCGAAAGCCGGGCTGAAGCGTGCCCTGCACTCCAGCTGTGCAGCTGAGCAACGGAGAAAGCACCTCATTGGCACACCCCTGGCTTGAGAGCACGAGATTCTCATTAAACGGCGTCTCCAGCGTACGAGCATAGGAGAGGCGCAGCACGCTGTTTGTACGCTTGATATTGTAAGAGAGACCCACGCGAGGCTCCGCCTGTGACGCACTGGCCAGGCCGTTGTACAGGTCGCCGCGTATGCCTAAGTTGAACAGCCAATTGCCGGCCTTGATCGAGTCTTCAATATAGAGCGCCAATTCCTTGACATCCGCATGTCCGAAATAGCCGTAATCGCCGCCTGCACGAGTGAGGTCATAGGGCAGCAGAACGGCCTTAAAGGCGGTGTTGGGCTGATATCCCGCCGCTGCGCACTGCGTTGGGCTGGTGAATCCGATCACCCCCTGGCCCTCGCCGTCCAAGCAGGGCGAATTGAAGGTTGGGTTTACGATGCCCAGGCTGTCACGTTCCCGAAGAAAAGTTTGGGAGTAAAAAAAGCCGCCCTTGATGCTCTGATTCCCCTTGGTATACGTCAGATCGGAATGGAATCCGGCATTGGTGAGCGTCCGATACTGAGCGATCGTTTGGTTCTGCAGGTTGGGAGGACCAAGATCCGCGAGCGGGTTCTCGCTGGGAAAGTACTGATAGCTATCTTTGCGAATGTAAGGTCCGAAGTTGAATACCGAGTCCTGCCCCAGGATCCGGGTATAGGTGGGCGCAATATCAAACGTCTCGATCTTCGAGTGCTGATCGGCATCGCCCACGTCATTGCCAAATTGATCCTGCACGTTCAGGTTGTCATAGCTGTTTGGGGTTTGAAACCAGGACCGGCTGTAGTTCAGGTTCAGGTGCAGTGCATCGACCGCCGTAAATTGGTAATCCACCCGATCAAAAACGTTCTGTTCGTTGCCCTTGTCGTGAAGAATCACAAATTCTGGAGTGTCTAGAAAGCGACCGGTATTCAGGCCATCGAGTTCGAAGAAGTTCCCCCAGGTTTGGGAACCGTAGCCAATATCGAATCCTCCCGTTGCCGAGCCAAATGTTCCGTAGGAAGAGGTAAGACTCCCGGTGGGTTTGGTAAGACCCTGCCCAGATCGCGTGGTTACTTGAATCACCAGGCTGGTCTTATCCCCGTACTCCGCCGGTGGCGCGCCGGCAATGACTTGAATCGACTGAATGGAATTGGAGGGGATCTGGTTGGAGAAAACCTTGCTTTGCTGGTCGGTGATCGGCTGGCCGTCTACGGAAAACGAGTTGGAAGCATGATCGCCTAGTCCATGGAAAAGTCCGTTGGAATCTGCTGCGACGCCGGGAGTCGACAAGGTCACCAGCGAGCTTACGGAGGAGGAGGAGCTTTCCAGCGGCAGCTTCTCGATCAGGTTGCGGTCGATGTCGGTAGTGGAGCGAGGTGTCATTTTCCAGCAGGTCTCCGCCCGTGACCGTCACCGTGGTCGGAGGCGCCCCCCACTTGCAATTTGATCGTCGGCGTGACAGCGACCGAGGAGCGCACGTCCACATCCAACGTGAACGTGCAAAGCCCGGCGCTCGCGCCACGAGATGATAGGGGTTGAACGGCAGATTGGTAAACCGATATTGCCCCGCAGCATCCGTTTTCGCGGTCCGCGAAAGCCCGCTGACCGGATTTTCAATCTGACGGTGGCGCCGGGCATTACTGCGCCCGAAGCATCGGTCACGCTTCCTGTGATGGTGCCGGCAGCGGACTGGGCATGCAGCGTGGTGGCCAGCGAGAGCAGCAGAAATGGAAAAAAAAGAAAGACGGAACGTCTGGGAAACGAGTACATGTACCGACCCCCGGGCAATCTAGGTTGGCTGAAACTGCCTTAGGAGAAAGCAATGTCAACAGGCGGGGGTCGCGTGTAGAGAGAAAAATGCAGGAACCGGTGTGCAAAGGCAGGTTGCAGATCGACCACCGGCGTCGCCGTTTGTCTCGCGGCGAGAGGCGCCGCGACTGGTGCTGCCGGAGAAATGACTACGTGCGCAGTGGCACACAGTGCGCATCCGGAGTGAGATACGTCTGCCGGCGTGTGAACGTGCGCGACTTGAACCGTGGCCCCGAAAAGCAGCAGCAGCGCGCAGCAAAGAACAAGGGCGACCCGCCACGGGTGTCGAGCGTGCTCTTTGGCTTGCTTATCGTGCATCACTCTAACTATAACGTACCCTTTTCAGAGGTAGGACGGTCGCTTGGGTGCGGTCAAAAAAAGAACCCTATTCGCCATGCTTCCATGACTTAGATGACTTACCTAGGGAATAGGTTTGACGCCCTGAAGGAATCACGCCAGTGCTTTGGGAACTGCCTCTTCCCATCTTCCCTGGGCTTTCAGGATAAGCTCCACCACCTCCCGTGCTGCGCCTGTCCGCCCCGGCGATTGGTGACGTAGTGGCTGATGGCTTTTAGTTCCGGGGCAGCGTTGCCGACGGCAACTGCCAGTCCGGCGCGCTTGGCCGGCGGCATATCGGGCAGGTCGTCGCCCATGTAGGCCACCTCGTCCTCCTGCACGCCGGCTTTCTGCAGGCACTCGTTAAATGCGGCCATCTTCGTTTCCTGGCCCAGGTAGACGAATTCCACTTTCAGCTCCTGGGCCCGCTGCGATAACAGCGGGAGATTTTCTTCCGGTAATGAAGCCGGTGCGGATCCCCATGATGTGCGCGAGCTTCAACCCCGCGCCATCCTGAGAGTTAAAGACCTTCATCTCCGCCACGCCGCCATCCTCCGGCAAGGAAATGAGGTTGACGCTGCCGTCGGTGAGGGTGCCGTCGACGTCCATCAGGAACAGCTTGATCTTGCGCGCGCGGGCGAGGATCTCGGGGGCAACGGGTCTGGTCGTCGACATGCAACCATCATACCGGCGTGATAACTTCGAGGCCGGCATGTCATCGCCGGGCCAGCTCCGTTGCTGCATGTAAGCTATCGACCGGAGACTCCCGCCCTATGGCAATTCACATTGCGCTGAATCACAAGACTCACTATCGTTACGACCGCGCCGGTGATGCTCGGACCGCAAACCATCCGTTTGCGCCCCGCGCCCCATTGCCGTACCCCGATCCTCGCCTACTCGTTGAAAGTGCTTCCCAAAAATCACTTCATCAACTGGCAACAGGATCCGCAGGCTAACTACCTCGCCCGCCTGGTATTTCCTGAAAAGACTACGGAGTTCTTAGTCGAGGTCGATCTGGTTGCCGAAATGGCAATCTTCAATCCCTTCGATTTCTTTCTGGAGCCGTACGCGGAGCAAATCCCATTCACCTACGAAAGCTCCCTGGCCCGGGAACTGCGCCCCTTTCTTGAAGCGGAGGTGCCCAGTCCCAGGCTGGCTCATTTCCTGGCTCAGGTATCGCGAGTCAGCACCCCCACGCTGGATTTCCTGGTCAGCCTCAATCAACGGGTACAGCGCGAGGTCAACTATGTCATCCGCCTGGAGCAGGGGGTACAGAGCTGTGAGCAGACGCTTGCCCTGGGCACCGGCTCCTGCCGCGATTCGGCCTGGCTGCTGGTGCAGATCCTGCGCAACCTGGGCCTTGCCGCCCGTTTCGTTTCCGGCTATCTGATCCAGCTCACCGCGGACCTGAAGCCGCTGGAAGGGCCCCGCCGGCGCCTCCAGCGACTTCACCGACCTGCACGCATGGACGGAGGTCTTTCTCCCTGGCGCCGGCTGGGTGGGCTTCGATCCCACTTCCGGGCTGCTGGCCGGAGAGGGACATATCCCTCTCGCCTGCACACCCGATGTAGGCGGCGCTGCTCCTATCTCCGGGCCACTGGAATTCTGCAAGACCGATTTCAGCTACTCGATGACCGTGCAGCGGATCTTCGAATCCCCTCGAGTCACCAAGCCCTACACCGACCAGCAATGGGAGCAGATCGAAGCCCTGGGCCACCAGGTGGATGTGGATCTGCAGGTGGGAGACGTGCGCCTCACCATGGGCGGCGAGCCAACCTTCATCTCGGTCGATGATCGCAACGGAAGCGAATGGTCGACCACCGCGATGAGCCCCGCCAAGCGCCGCCTGGCGGTGGACCTGCTGCTCAGAATGCGCGATCGCTTTTCTACCGGCGCGCTGCTGCACTTCGGCCAAGGCAAGTGGTACCCCGGCGAGGAACTGCCTCGTTGGGCCCTGGGCTGCTACTGGCGCAAGGATGGGGTGCCCATCTGGGAGAACCAAAGCCTGTTTGGCGAGGACGGCAAAGACTATGGCTACGGCGCCACGGATGCGCGCAAGTTTCTCGAAGCCCTCTCGCGCCGCCTCCAAGTGAGTTTCTCTTTCGCCATCACCGCCTACGAAGACATCTTCTTTCACCTGTGGAAGGAGCGGCGGCTACCCGACCTGGTCGATCCGCTCGACCCTAAACTCAAAGAATTTGGCGAACGCGCACGCCTGGCGCAGATTTTTGAACAGGCCGCGGAGCAGCCAATTGGGTTTGTTCTTCCCCTGCGCCGGATTCCGACCCGCTCCGGGACGCCGCGATGGACCAGCCAGCCTTGGTTTCCGCTGGCAGAACGCATGTTCCTCACTCCCGGCGACTCGCCCATGGGCTACCGTCTGTCGCTAGAATCGCTGCCCTGGACCAAGCCGGAAGATGTCACCTACGCCTTCGATACCGATCCTTTCCGGCGCCGGGACAAGCTGCCACCCCGGCCGGAGCGTCGGATGATCCTGTTCTCCATGCCCCCCATGTCGGATGAGCCGGTACCCGACGCCGATAAAGCCAAACCCAAACCCGAGGACGCGCAAGCGCTCGCCCTTACCCGGCCTGCGCTCTGTGTGCAGGCACGCGCGGGCAAGCTCTTTATCTTTATGCCGCCGGTCGACTACCTCGCCGACTACCTCGACCTGGTCGCTGCCATCGAAGACACGGCAGCGCATCTCTCCATGCCGGTGTTGATCGAAGGCTACACCCCGCCCAACGATACCCGTATCTCGGTCTTCAAAGTCACTCCCGATCCGGGGGTGATCGAAGTCAACATCCAGCCCGCCGCCAGTTGGGACGCGCTGGTGGAAAACACCACTGCGGTGTACGAGCTGGCTCGCCAGACCCGCCTGGGAACGGAGAAGTTCATGCTCGATGGGCAGCACACCGGAACCGGCGGCGGCAATCACCTGGTGATCGGCGGCCCCACCGCGCGATGACAGCGCGTTTCTGCGCCGGCCCGACCTGCTGCGGAGCATGGTCAATTACTGGCAAAACCATCCTTCGCTTTCCTATCTGCTCTCCGGGCTGTTCATTGGTCCCACCAGCCAGCATCCCCGGGTCGACGAAGGCCGGGTCGAATCGCTCTATGAGCTGGAGATTGCCTTCGACCAGATACCCGAAAGAAGTTCGGCCCCGCTGAAATCACGCATGGCGGATCGCCTCTTCCGCCATCTGCTGACCGATGTGACGGGGAGCACCCATCGCGCCGAATTCTGCATCGACAAACTCGATCCGCCGGAGGGCGCCGGGACGCGACTCGGGCTGCTCGAGCTGCGCGCCTTCGAAATGCCGCCCCATGCGCGCATGAGCCTGACCCAGCAACTGCTGGTACGAGCACTGATCGCCCAATTCTGGCGCAAGCCTTACCGGCAAAAAATGATCCCCTGGGGAACCAGCCTGCACGACCGCTTCATGCTGCCGCATTTCGTGCAGCTTGATTGGGAAGACGTGGTGAGCGACCTCAACCGGGCTGGATACGCTTTTCGCAGCGACTGGTTCGCTCCCCACTTCGAGTTTCGCTTTCCCCCCATCGGCTCGGTGACCGCGCGCGGCGTCCAACTGGAACTGCGCCACGCCCTCGAACCGTGGAACGTTCTCGGTGAGGAAGCCTCCAGCGGAGGAACCGCCCGCAGTGTCGATTCCTCCGTGGAGCGATTGCAGGTCAAGGTGACCGGGATGGTAGATCACCGCTTTGCCGTGCTTTGCAATGGCCGGCCAGTGCCGCTGCACTCCACTGGGGCGGCGGGTGAGTTCGTCGCCGGCGTCCGCTACCGGGCCTGGCAGCCCACCTCATGCCTGCATCCCGACATTCCCATTCACAGCCCGTTGGTCTTTGACATCGTAGATACCTGGTCGGGGCACGCCATCGGGGGCTGCACCTACCACGTGGTGCATCCCGGCGGACGCGCCAACGAGCAATATCCGGTCAACGCGTATGAAGCCGAAAGCCGGCGCTTAGCCAGGTTCAGCAGCTTTGGCCACACGCCCGGCCCTGTTTCCGTTCCCAATGAGAGGGCTAACGTGGAGTTTCCCTTGACCCTGGATTTGCGCCGGAACCCATAAAAAACTGCGTCAAACTGTCATGAGCATGGCCGAGATACTGGATGACCCGTTACTGACCGCCGACTATCGCCAGGCCCCTGGCGTTTATGACGAGATGTGCGTGGAGCCCGGCGTTCTTCGTCCCCACTGGGACCGGTACATCGCTTCCTTGTCCTCGCTGGGCAGCAAGGAGCTGGCCCACCGCTGGCAGATAGCGCGGCAGCGTATTCGGGAAAACGGGGTCAGCTACAACGTCTACGGCGATCCGCTGGGAACCGACCGCCCCTGGAGCCTGGATGCGATTCCGCTGCTGATCCCGCCTGCGGAATGGAGCTACCTGGAAGCCGGCCTGATCCAACGCGCGCGCCTGCTCAATACCATCCTGGCCGATCTTTACGGTCCCCAGAAGCTGCTCCTGAATGGCGATCTTCCCGCGGCCTTGGTGTTCGGCAATCCCGCCTTCTGGCGCGCCTGCCATGATGTTCCCGTCCCCGGGTGCGAACTACCTTCACCTGCTGGCCGTCGACCTGGCGCGCTCGCCCGATGGGCAATGGTGGGTGATCTCCGACCGCACCCAGGCCCCCTCCGGTGCCGGCTATGCGCTGGAAAACCGCATCGTCATGCGGGAGACCTTTCCCGACCTCTTTCGCGAAGCCCAGGTGCACCGGCTGGCCACCTTTTTCCGCGACTTTCGCGAGAGCCTGCTCCGCCTCTCACCCTCGCCGCGCACCCATCCGCGGGTCGTCCTGCTCACTCCCGGGCCGCTGAACGAGACCTACTTTGAGCACTCCTACCTGGCCCGCTATCTCGGTTTCACCCTGGTCCAGGGGGGAGACCTGACGGTGCGGGAGAATCGGGTGTTCCTCAAGTCTCTTGAAGGGCTCAGGCCGGTGGACGTGGTTTTGCGCCGCATGGACGAGGGCTTCTGCGATCCCCTGGAGTTGCGCTCCGAATCGTACCTGGGAGTGCCCGGCTTGGTTGAGGCCGTCCGCAGCGGGAACGTAGCCGTAGCCAATGCCTTGGGCAGCGGGCTGCTGGAAACTTCAGCTTTCATTCCCTTTCTCCCCGGTCTCAGCCGCAGTTTGCTGGGCGAGCGCCTGGCGTTGCCATCCGTCGCTACCTGGTGGTGTGGCCAGCCGCGGGCTCTCAACTATGTACGCCAGAACCTGGATTTCCTGGTCATCAAGCCGGCTTACCCTGCGAAAGGCATGGAGCCTGTTTTCGGGGGCAGGCTTGGCCCTACCGAACGTTCGCAGCTGCTGGGCCAACTGGAGCAGCGGCCAAACGAGTTTGTTGGACAGGAGCTGCTCAATCTATCCAGCGTCCCGGTATGGTCTGACGGCAGCCTTATGCCGCGGCGGGTGGTATTGCGCATCTATCTCGCGGCTGCAGGTGACAGCTGGATCGTGATGCCGGGGGGACTGACCCGCGTTTCCCCATCTCCCGACACCCCGGTCGTCTCCATGCAGCATGGTGGAGGCAGCAAGGACACCTGGGTTCTTTCCTCCGAGCCGGTGGACAATTTCACCCTGCGCCACCCTCGCGATTTGCCGGTGGAGCTGCATCGCGGGGTGAGCAGCGATCTGCCCAGCCGTGCCGCCGAGCATCTCTTCTGGCTGGGCCGTTATGCGGAAAGGTGCGAGCACCTGGCCCGCGTGCTGCGTTGCATCCTGGGGCGCATGACTGGCGAATCCTGGGGCCCGGAGACCGTGGGATGGCAATCGTTGATGAAGTTGTACGAGTGCCTGGAGTCTCCCTATTCCCGCCTGGCGAAAGACGATCCACAGGGGCATCTTGATCAGCAGGGTGACCTGGAAAAGGAAATACTCTCGCTCATTTTTGAAGAACAGCGCAGCGACAGTCTCAACGCCAACCTCAGCCGGGCCACGCGTGCCGTGGCCCAGGTACGGGATCGTCTTTCGGCCGATCTGCTGCGCATTGTGAGCCAGCTGGGCAGTCTTGCCCGCGCCTCGGACCGCGTCGCCTGGGGCTATGTGTCGGCAGCCGACGCGCTGGCGGTGTTGAACAACTGTATCCTGACCCTTGCCGCCTTGCGCGGTATTGAAGAGGGCGATATCACCCGCGGCCCCGGCTGGCACTTCCTCAACATTGGCAGACGTATCGAGCGTTCGGTTCAGTTAGTGGAGTTGCTGCGCTCGATTGTGGTTCCCATCGACCCCGAGAACTGGCCTTCGCTGGAGATGCTGCTTGAGGTTGCGGACAGTTCCATCACCTACCGTTCGCGTTATTTCGATGTTTTGCAGGCTGCGCCGGTGGTCGATTTGCTGATGGGTGACGAAGCCAATCCGCGCTCTCTTGCCTTCCAGCTGAAAGATCTGGCTCGCCACTGCGCTGCGCTTTCCGGCATGCCCTCCGGATCAGGCTGGCCGGTTTTGAAGCAGAGGCAAATGGAGGCGGCTGCAGCCAGACTGCTCCATGCAGATGTCGAATTGCTCTGCGAAGCACCGATGGGGAGCAACCGCACCCGCCTGGATAGCCTGCTCGAGGACCTTGAGGCAGCCCTGCCCGCCTTCAGCGAAGCCATCGCCAACACCTATTTCAGTCACGCAGAAATGGAGCGCGCGACGTGAGTTTACCGTGTGCGGCACCAAACCATCTACGACTACGTCCAACTAGTTTCGGTATCGCATCACGTCGTTCGTCTAACGCCGCGCGATCTTCGCGGGCAGAGGCGCCGGACAATGGAATTATCCGTTTGGCCCGTACCGCCTTATCACGCGACCACCCACATCGACTACTTCGGCAACACCGTCACCTCATTCACTCTGCCTGAGTCGCACAGCCGGATGAGCGTGGAAGCGAGCAGCGAATTGGAAGTAGATGTAGTGGCGCACCCGGTATTCTCCGAGTCTCCAGCCTGGGAAACGGTTCGTGACACAGTGCCCTCCGACCACAGCCACGAGGGATTGGAGGCCTTTCAGTTCGTCTTCGATTCGATCCGTGTCTCCGCCAAGCCGGAGCTGGCCGCTTACGCCCGCGAGTCATTTTCCCCCGGACGTCCGGTGCTGGAGGCGGTCTTCGATCTTACCGCCCGCATCCATCATGACTTCCGCTTTGACCCCAAGGCCACCGAGGTGACCACCCCGGTCGAAACCTTCTTCGAGAAGCGGCGCGGAGTATGCCAGGACTTCTCCCACCTGCAAATCGCCTGCATGCGCTCGCTGGGGCTTCCGGCGCGTTACGTCAGCGGCTATTTGCGTACCCTTCCTCCTGCCGGCCGCGCGCGGCTGGTTGGAGCCGACGCCTCCCACGCCTGGTGCTCCGCCTGGTGCCCCGGCTTTGGCTGGGTGGACTTCGACCCCACCAACAACTGTGTGCCCTCCGATGGCCACATCACCCTGGCGTGGGGCAGGGATTACAGCGACGTGAGCCCTATTCGCGGAGTTCTCCTTGGTGGCGCCAAACACAGCCTGAAAGTGGGAGTGGATGTCATGCCGCTGGAATGAGAGGCCACGGCATGCAAAACTGGAGTCACCTGCGAGAATTCGCCTTGGAGAAATCGAATTGAAGTTAAAAGCTCTGCTGTCTTTGCTGTTCCTGCTTACCGCTTGCGCACCGCCCCTGAACGCCGCTGACCCCGGTAACGTCACGCGCGCCACCCTCTCCAACGGTTTGCAGGTGGTGATCGTGCGCACTGCGCTGGCCCCCGTCGTCACCGTCGAGCTCAACTTCAAGGTCGGCGGAGATGAGACGCCGCCCGGCTTTCCAGGATCGGCCCACGCTGAGGAACACATGGCATTTCGCGGTTGCACCGGCATGACCGCGGATCAAACTGCAGCGATTTACGCCCAGCTCGGCGGCAGGGACAATGCCGACACCCAGCAAAATATCACCCAATATTTCACCACCGTTCCCGCCGCCGATCTGGATGTGGCGCTGCAGGCGCAGGCCGCCTGCCTCCGCGGCGTAGACGATTCCGAAGAAGAGTGGGCGCACGAACGAGGCGCGATCGAGCAGGAGGTGTCGCGCGACCTCTCCAATCCCACCTACAAATTTGTCGATCGCCTGAATGGAGACATGTTTGCCGGCACCCCGTACGCCCACGATCCTCTGGGCACCAGGGCCTCCTTCGATGCCACCACCGGCGCCATGCTCAAGGACTTTTACAAGAAGTGGTACACCCCCGGAAACGCGATTCTGGTCATCGTGGGCGACGTGGATCCAGCGGCCACCCTGGCCAAAGTCAAGCAACTATACGGTGACATTGCCAACCACCCGTTGCCCGAGCATCCCGCCATCAACCTTGCTCCGGTCAAACCCGAGACCTTCACCCTGGACAGCAATCTGCCCTATGTTCTGGGCTTCATCGCCTATCGCATGCCGGGCACCGATTCTCCCGATTATGCGGCGTCGCAAATCATGGCGGACATATTGGCCAGCCAGCGTGCTGACGTCTACGGCATGGTGCCCGCAGGCAAGGCCCTCTATGCCACCTTTGGCATTGCCGAGAGCTATCCCAAGGCCAGCGTGGGTTATGGGGAGATCGCTCTACCCGCGGGCGCCGATGCCGCTGGTCCCATCAACGAAATGCGGCAGATCGTCGAGGGCTATGCGCAGAAGGGTTTGCCCCAGGACCTTTTCGACGCTGCCAAGCGGGCCGAGATTGCTTCCGCCGAATTTCAGCGCAACTCCATCCCCGGGTTGGCTTCGGTGTGGTCGGAGGCTCTTGCCGCCGAAGGCCGCAACTCCCCGGAGGACGACATCCAGGCCATCCGGACGGTCACGCTGGCGGACGTGAACCGGGTGGCAAAACAGTACCTGGTGAGCTCGAACTCCATCACCGCCACTCTGAAACCGTCGCCTTCCGGCGAGGCCGTTGCCGCCAAGGGCTTTGGCGGGGAAGAGAAGGTGACGTCTGCTCCTACCAAGCCTGTTGTTCTGCCCGCCTGGGCTATGGGGGCGCTCTCTCAGCTCAAAGTGCCTGCTGATTACATCGTCGCCTCGGACACGACGCTCCCCAATGGCGTTCGCCTGATCGTCAAGACCGACCACACCAGCCCCACCGTAACGGTAGTGGGGGCGGTTAAAAACAACTCCGATCTGCAGACACCCAAGGGCCAGGAGGGGGTTTCCGATGTGCTCGACGGCCTCTACTCCTACGGTACCCAGACGCTCGACCGGCTGGCCTTTCAGAAGGCGCTGGATGACATTGCCGCCAATGAGACCGCGGGCTTCGACTTTTCTGTGCAGGTGTTGAAGGAAAACTTTTCCCGCGGAGTCGAATTGCTGGCCGACAACGAACTGCATCCCGCCCTGCCGGCAGAAGCCTTTTCCGTGGTCAAGGATCAGACCATCCAGTTTGTTGCCGGCAATTTAAAGAGCCCCGGCTACCGCACCTCGCGCGCCCTTGATATCGCCTTGTTGCCGCCGGGCGATCCAGTGCTGCGGGAGGCGACCCCGGCCACACTGGGCACCGTCACCCTGGACGACGTGAAGCACTACCATGCCGTCACCGTGCGTCCCGATCTGACGACTATCGTGGTGATCGGTGACACCACTCCGGAGGAAGCCAAGACGGTGATCACCAAGTGGTTTGGTGACTGGAAGGCCGAGGGCCCGAAGCCGGAAACGACCCTGGCCGCGATTCCCGTAAACCAGGCCTCAGCTGCGAACGTACCCGATCCGCAGGCAGTACAGGATTCAGTAATTTTGGCGCAGCAGTTGAATCTAAACCGTTTCGATCCTGACTACTATCCTCTGCAGCTCGGCAATCACGTGCTGGGTGGCGGCTTCTACGCTACCCGGCTCTACCATGATCTTCGCCAAGTCTCCGGGTACGTCTACAACGTCGACGTGAGCATGGAGGCGTCGAAGACCCGGGCCAGCTACACCGTAACCTACGGTTGCGACCCGGATAAGGTCTCCAAGGCCAGGGCTTTGGTCCAGCGCGACCTTGACCAAATGCGCACCCAGGACGTTACGCCCGACGAATTGCACCTGGCCAAGGCCATGCTTCTGCGGTCGATTCCTCTGGGCGAGTCGAGCGAGGAGGGAGTAGCGCAGGGTCTGCTGCACCGGGCCGTGATTGGCCTGCCGCTGGACGAGCCCATCGTGGCGGCGAAGAAGTACTTCGAACTCAACGCCGATCAGATCAAGGCAGCGTTTGCCCGCCATCTCCGGCTGGACGATTTCGTCCAGGTGGTCCGGGGTCCCGCTCCCCAGTAGCCCGGACCTACCCAACAGCGACTTTTTCCACATCTCGCTCGTACTTCGCGAGATGTGGGATACCACTTCGTTCAGCCCGACAGTCTCCGGTCCCTCACCGAGGCGGGCTGTTAAACTATAGGAAAGGCATTGCCCGGTTGTCCTGCCTGTCATTTCCAGCCAGCTCGTCAAAGCAAGGCTAGTCAATCTCAATCAAAGCCTCTCCGCGACCCGGAAGAATAGGAATCCTGCGCCCGTGAGCACGCCCATTCGAAATATCGCCATCATCGCCCACGTCGACCATGGCAAAACGACTCTCGTGGACGCAATGTTGCGCCAGGCCGGCACCTTTCGTGCCAACGAAGCCCTTACCGAACGGGTCATGGACTCGAACGAACTGGAGAAGGAGCGCGGCATTACCATTCTGGCCAAGAACACCGCTATCCAGTTCCACGACACCAAGATCAACATCGTCGATACCCCGGGCCACGCCGACTTCGGCGGGGAAGTCGAGCGCGCTCTCAAGATGGTCGACGGGGTCATGCTCCTGGTCGACGCCTCGGAAGGCCCCCTGCCGCAGACCCGCTACGTTCTCTCCAAGGCCCTCGAAGCCAAGCTGCTGCCTATCCTGGTGATCAACAAGATCGATCGCCCGGACGCGCGCCCTAAAGAGGTTCTCGACGAGGTATACGACCTCTTCATCGATCTGGACGCGGCGGAAGACCAGTTGGATTTTCCCGTGCTCTATACCAACGCCAAGGTGGGTACGGCCAGCACCTCCTTGGACACGCCGGGAGAAAACCTGCAACCGCTCTTTGAAACCATCATTTCCACCATCCCGCCGGCCAAAGGCGACCCTGACGGGCCGCTGCAGATCCTGGTCACCAACCTCGACTACTCCGACTACCTGGGGCGTCTGGCCATCGCGCGCGTGTTTAACGGAACCCTGCACAACGGGGAAGAGGTAAACATCTCCCGGCGCGACGGTTCGTTGACCAAAACAAAGATCACCAAGCTGTTTACGTTCAACGGGTTGAAGCGCAGCGACACTGAGGTGACCCAGGTAGGCGACATCGTCGCCATCGCCGGGGTAACGGGCATCACCATTGGCGAGACCATCACGGGCATCGAGAATCCCGCTCCGCTGCCGCTGATTGTGATCGACGAGCCGACCATCGCCATGCAGTTTTCGGTCAACAACTCTCCCATGGCCGGACGGGAAGGACAGTTTGTCACCTCCCGCAATCTGCGCGAGCGTCTGGATAGGGAACTCCTCACCAACGTCTCCATTCGAGTCGAAGAGACAGGGAGTCCCGACAGCTTCAAGGTACTAGGCCGCGGAGAGTTGCAGCTGGCCATCCTGATCGAGATGATGCGTCGTGAGGGCTTCGAGCTGATGGTGGGCCGGCCAGAGATTGTTACCAGAACGGTCGATGGCAAAGTGCTGGAACCTGTGGAGCATCTCACCATTGACGTGCCCGACGACTTTGTCGGCACCGTGATCGAGCGCCTCGGGCCCCGGCGCGGAGAAATGCTGAAGATGCACAATCACGGTTACGGTCGTGTACGTCTGGAGTTCCGGGTTCCCAGCCGCGGCCTTATCGGGCTGCGCAGCGAGATGCTGACCGAGACGCGCGGCACCATCGTGATGAATTCGCTCTTTGACGGTTACATGCCATATCAGGGAGAGATACCGCAGCGGCCCAGCGGGGCGCTCATCTCCGACCGCAATGGCCTCACCACAGCTTATGCGCTGAACGGGCTGCAGGATCGTGGAGTGCTCTTCCTGACTGCGGGTGTTGACGTCTATGAGGGCATGGTGATCGGCGAGCATTCGCGAGACAACGACCTGGACGTGAATGTGGTGCGCGAGAAGAAGCTCACCAACATGCGTGCCTCGAGCGCCGACGACGCCATCCGCCTGGTGCCTTTCAAGCCTATGAACCTGGAGCAGGCAATTGAGTTTATTGCGGAAGACGAGCTGGTGGAGGTTACGCCCAAGTCCTTGCGCCTGCGCAAGAAAATTCTTCAGGCCAATCGCCGTCCCCGCCGGAACGCTACGCCGGGCGTGAAGCGTTCCTACCTGATGCTTGGCGGTGCGATCGCGGTCCTGATACTGGTGGCCTGCATAGCATGGTACGCGGGAGTCAAACACAGCCCGCCGGCGCCCCCGGCTACGGCCGTTTCCAACCAGACCACTGGTGGAGAAGGCGAGTCTTCTCCTACCCGGATGTATGCGCACAACCTGATGCTCAGAAAGGGACCAGACTTCCGCATCTACGTGCGCTGGCTCAGCGGGCAGATGGTGCCGGCGAAGAAGAACGTCGATCCCTCCTTCGATGATCCGGACTCGTTCGTGCTTGAGGTGCAACACGGTATTATCCACGCCAATATCGGCGACATCAGCCACTTCTTCAATGCCGGCACGATACCGGGCTCTCCGCTCCAGAACATTTCGATCACCGGGAATGGAAACCAGGTATCCCTGCACGGCACCATTCACAAGCTGCACATTCCTCTTCCCATCGGGCTGGATGGAACGATTTCCCCTGCACCGGGTGGGCGGATCCACTTGCATGTGGATCGGCTGTCAGTCTTGAAACTTCCGGTCAAAGGTCTACTGGGCGACATTCATGTCAGCATTGCGGACCTGATGGGGAAGACCAGCGTAGCCGGCGTCGAAGTCTCGCAAAACGATATTTACCTTGATACACAGCAGCTTCTTCCGGCGCCGCATATCCATGGGCAGCTGACCAGTGTGCGCGTCGTGAACCCGGATATTGAGGTCATGTACGGCGATGCGCAGAATGACGCTGCCCGCACCGAACAATGGCACAACTTTCTGGCGTTGAAGGATGGTACGTTGGGTTTTGGCAAGTTGACCATGCACCATGTCGATATCATCATGATCGACGCGTCGAAAGATGCCTGGTTCGATCTTGACCTGGTGAACTACCAGGCGCAGCTGGTTAATGGATACACCCGTATGACCCCGCAGGCTGGCCTGGAAATCTTCATGCCGGATCTTGACCAACTTCCGCCGCAGCATACTCCGCAAAGCATCAGCGCCCAGTGGCTGAAGAACCGCAATCTACCGCCCCCGGCCGACGTTCCCATCAAGTGATGGAAGCGTGAAACGGGCTGGGAAAAAATTCTGTGGATGCGCGATCTTTACGGGCGTCACCGCTCTTATGCTTCGCATCAGCGCCCGACTTTAGTCGGGCCGTTGGTGGGAGCCCCCGCATTTATGCGGGGGAAGGAGCGCTTCAGCGCTCCGAGAAACAGTCTCGACTCGATCATGCGCTTTAGCGCTGGCAATGCTAGGGCTGTGCTGTACGGGCTGTACAGGTTGCGGAAAAGTCGCTTTGTATCAGGGCACGACTTTAAAGGCTGCGGAAAACCCCAATGTTTTTGAAGGGTACGACCTTTAGGTCGTACGTAAACGGGTGCGGCTTTAGCCGCTATGGAAGCGCCGCCCTCTCCTTTGTCATCCCGACCGGAGCGCAGCGTAGTGGAGGGATCTGCAGTTCAGCGGACCTCTCGTGGAAATGTTTTTCCCCTAAAGCTTTTCCGCAATCGACTTGGCCTGGGTGAAAAGCAGCAGATAATCCGGGCCGCCGGCCTTGGAGTCGGTTCCGGACATATTGAAGCCGCCAAAGGGATGCGCTCCCACCATGGCGCCCGTGCATTTGCGGTTCAAGTACAGGTTGCCCACATGGAATGCCCGCCGCGCGTGGTCCAGCTTTTCATGCGAACTGGAATACACCGCCCCGGTCAGCCCATACTCCGTATTGTTTGCAATCTCCAGCGCATGGTCGAAGTCCTGGGCCCGGATCACCGCCAGTACCGGCCCGAAAATCTCTTCCTGGGCGATGCGCGCCGTGGGCGCCACATCCGCAATCACCGTTGGCTCCAGGTAGTACCCGCCCTCCGCGTTCTCAACCGCGTGGCCGCCCGTCAACAGCCGTCCCTCGCCCTTGCCGATCTCGATGTAGGAGAGAATCGTATCCATCGCTGAGCGGTTTACCACCGGCCCCATGCTTGGCGTTTGCCGCAGGATCGCCTACCTGCAACGCCTGCACCCGCTCGCGCACCCGCTCGAGAAAAACATCGTAGACGGCGTCTTCGACAATGGCGCGGGAGCATGCCGAGCACTTCTGGCCATTGAAACCGAAGGCCGACGCCACCACGCCCTCGACCGCGGCGTCAAGATCGCAATCCGTGCTCACGATGATCGAATCCTTGCCCCCCATCTCGAGAATGGTGCGCTTGATCCAGATCTGTCCCGGTCTTGTCTGGGCCGCGCGGGCATGGATATCCAGGCCCACTTCCTTCGAGCCGGTAAAGGCGATCAGGCGCGTCTTGGGGTGCTCCACGATCGCGTTGCCGAAGGTGCTGCCCGAGCCGGGCAGAAGTTCACCACACCGGGGGCATACCCGCTTCTTCGAGCACATCGAGAAACCGCGCCGCGATGGTCGGAGAGTCGCTCGAAGGCTTGAGGATCACGGTATTGCCAGTCACGATCGCCGCCGCCGTCATGCCGGCCATAATGGCAAAGGGAAAATTCCAGGGCGGAATCACCGCGCAAACGCCCACCGGAATATACACCAGCTGATTGCGTTCCCCGGGTAGCTGGATGGGCGTCGTCGCCCGCGCCAGCCGCAGCGCCTCGCGCGCATAGAACTCCAGGAAGTCGATGGTCTCGGCGACGTCCGCATCCGCCTCAACCCAATTCTTGCCTACCTCGTAGGTCAGCCACGCGCAGAACTCAAATTTGCGCTTGCGAATCAGCTCTGCCGTTTGCAGCAGCAACGCCGCACGCTCCTCAACCGCCACGTATTGCCAGCTCGCGAATGCCTCCAGGGCCGCCTGCATGGCCCGTTCGGCGTGTTCCATGCCGGCCTTCTGGTGCACCCCGACAACCTGCGCCGGCCGCGCCGGATTCAACGACTTGATCTTTTCCGCGGTGCGCGTCCGCTCCCCGCCAATGACCAGTTCATACTCGTGGCCGAGCATATCTCCCACCCGCGTCAGCGCGGCCTGCATCGCATGCACGTTTTGCTGGTCGTGGAAATCGATAAAAGGTTCGTTGTGGAAGAGTCCGCGGGGCGCAACAGGCTGAATGACGGTGCTGATCTGGGCAGTTGACATAACAGCCCAATTTTACTCTCTATCGCGTGGCGGTGAGCCGCTCCGTCTGCGCCGAAAGTCTTTGCCGTGCGTTCCAGCTTGTCCCAGTTGAAGGGCCGTCCATCGATCGCCCGCTTCACGGTCTTGAAGAGCACCAGCGAAAACAGTTGGCGATAAGCAAAGCGCTGCAGCCAGATGTGGAACAGCAGCCAGCCATCGCCCTTGTTGGCGGCGTGCTCGCCGCTCCAGGCTGAAAGCCAGGGCAGACGTAACGAAGTCGATGATCAAAAAGGCGAGGAAGAAGGTCAGCAATTTCTCGAAGTTGGCGGCGTTCGCCGCCTCGGGGTGGAAGTGGCGATCCAGCAGGTAGTGGAAGACGCCGGCCACAAACATCAGGTCGATGAAGGGAGAGACCAGGGGCAGCAGGATCTGGAAGACCAGGATGTTGGGCAGGGCAAACAGCCCCATCGCCTTGTTCTTCAGGAAGGCGGCCTGGTGCTTGTACACCGCTTGCAGAGTCCCGAAGGACCAGCGGAAGCGCTGCCGCATAAGGCCGCGAGCGGTAGCCGGGGCCTCGGTAAAAGCCAGGGCGCGGTCTTCGTAGATCACTTTGTAGCCCTGCTCCAGCAGATTCATCGTCAGGTCGGCATCCTCGGCAACCGTATTGACCGGATAGCAGCCGCCGTGGCGCACGGCCTCGGTACGCCACGCGCCAATCGCGCCCGGAACCACCGTGACCACACCAAATAGATCCAGTGCCCGGCGCTCGAAGTTCTGGCTGGTGATGTACTCGAGCGCCTGCCAACGGGTCCACAGGTTGACCCGATTACCCACCTTGGCGTTGCCCGCCACGGCGCCGATCTCCGGGTCGGCGAAATGGCAGACCAGCTTGGACACCGCATCCGCCGCGATCACCGTGTCGGCGTCGATGCCCACGTAAAACTCTTCTTCCAGATCGGCGACCGCGAAGTTGAGTGCCTCTGCCTTGCCCCCATTCGGCTTGCGCAGCACGGTGATCATGCCGGCAGCGATCTCCTCCGGATAGGCGGCGCGCGCCACCTCGGAGGTTCGATCGGGAGACCCGTCATCGATCACGATGATGCGCAGATGAGGATAGTCCGAGTTCAACACCGAGCGGATGGTGCGCACGATGACTTTCTCTTCGTTATAGGCGGGGATCAATACCGCCACCCGGGGCAGAAATCCACCCGCCACCTCCGGGATATGGCGTTGGCGCAACCGGTCGATCAGGGCGAAGATGCCCACCAGGAGGAGCCGGGCGCTCATCAGGATATCGCCCAGAAAGAACAGGCTGACGACAAAGTGGTTGAAGAAGGCCCAGGCGAAGAAGGCAACTGAATCCACCCGCGCCTGCCATCTTTCTTTGGAGTTCAACGGCGGCATCACTTCCGCGCGCGTTTTCCCCATCAGGTCGGAAACCTGCTCGATGGCATAGCCATGCGCGCGCAGCCCGTCGATCAGCACCGGCAGCGCTGCCACCGTCACCTCGCGGTTGCCGCCTCCATCGTGCATCAGGATGATGCTGCCACGGAACTGCGGCTTGGTCTTCATGAGCTGCAATTGGTCGAGCACGTCCTGCAGGATGCCTTGAGGAGTCTTACGCTGCCGCTCGTCCCAATCTCCGGTATCGATCTTGTTGCCGATGATGGTGTAGCCCATCTTCTGAATCAGATAGGCGGGTGCTGCCTGGTCGTTGGTATCCGGTTCCTGGTCGATGGAGTAGGGAGGGCGGAAGTAGAGCGGCTTGACGCCGAGCTTGCTGCCGAACAGCCGCTCGGTAAGGTTCAGCTGCAAGCGTACCTGTTCGGGTGAGATCTCGCTGATGTCGGGATGGGTCCAGGTGTGATTTCCGATCTCGTGTCCCTCGGCCATCACCCGCTTCATCAGGCTCACATTGTCTTGAGCCTGCTCGCCGATCATCATGAAGGTCCCATGCACACCCTTTTCCTTAAGGATGTCCAGGATCTTAGGGGTCCAGGTAGGATCAGGCCCGTCATCGAAGCTGATCGCCACCACTCCCGGCTTATACCCGTAATACTCGATGGTGTAGGGCGAGGGATAGGTCAGCATGTGCTCGTCGGTCACGGTCCAGTTGTAGGAGTCCATGTCGATGGTCCGTGAGCCTGGATGCGGTTCGCCGGTGATGTGCAGGATGTCGCCATCCCCGTCGGTCACCACATCGTTGCCGGGCGGTATTTGTTTGAGAGACTGCGGGGCGGTCAAGTTGCTGGGGTGGTCCCAGATCGACCACACCGAAGGATCCTCCTCGCCCAGGCACCACAGCGCAAACGTCTGCAGCCCCATTTGCCGCGCGGCGCGCAGTTCATTCAATGTGGTCACCGCATCCAGCATCCACACCTGGTGGCGCACATGGGCATCTTCATCGTCGTAGGTAAAATGTGGGTTCAGCTCATCGCCGGCCAGGCGCAGGTCCGCATTGGCTTCGGAGGCCGCCTGCCATCCGTCCTGAACTGAGATGTCTTCGGTATCCAGGACCTTCGCCGGATGGTGCCTGCTTGCCAGCGACATCGACCAGTTGTACGCCGTAATTGCCGATGGCGCAAATCAGCTTCTCTTTGGGCACGATCTTGAGCACGTGCTTGAGATTGTTTTCAAACCAGTCCTGGGACGCGATCGGTCCGGGCCCGCTCGTTTCCTCGTGCTCGTCATAGTTCATCAATACGATGCCGTCGGTGTTCTTTGCCAGCTCTGCAAACTCGCTGTCGTCCGCGCCTACGGCCTGGTTGATGAAGAGGCGCAGATTCTTGGGGTGCATCTGGCGATACAACTCCTCGATCAGTGAGTTGTAGTCAGCCTGCGCATCGTCGGGAAGATCCTCGAGGTCAAGGCTTATGCCGCGGTAGTTGGGATTGGCGGCCAGAAAAATACCCAACTGGCGCTCCAGGTTTTTCCGCGCCCCAGGATCCTTGAGCATCGCGGCCACACCCTGGTCCCATTGCTGCGTAAGCACGTCGTAGTTCTTGAGCAGGGGAAAGATCTCCGTATCCTCGTGGGCGGCGGCGATCAGGTCATGAACTTTATTCTGCGGGTCGACGCTGTGCACCCCATGCGCGTCGACGACGTCGTAGACGCGCAGTGGCGCTTCGGCGATGGAGGCGCCTTGTAGCGTGCCGTCTGGCTTGGTCACGTAGAGCCAGACCGGGAAGAGGATATCGATCTGGTGGATGTGGCTCCTGAGCGAGGCGTAGCTGCCGGCGTCATCATCGACGTAGTAGGCCGCGCGCAGGCCTTCACCGGAATTGAACGGAATTTCCGAAGGCTTGCGGCTGGTCTTACGCCGCGTCGGCTTCAGATACTTGGCCTTGATAGCGGCGGCTTGCTCCTGGATGGCCCTGGTAGTTTCGCTTCGGTGTGGGCAGCAAAAGTTCCGGCAGGTGCTGATTTTTCACCACGTTAAGAAAAAACAGCACCAGAATCACCGTGGAGAACACGGCCACCACGTCCAGAATGCGCCGAAGGCGTTTCCAGCGTTTCCGCTGGGGATCGAAGAAGATCTGGCGATTCATGCCTGCAGAAAGCTTACAGGAACTCGTGAGAACTCAGAGGAGCGACAAATTTGGGGTATCTCATATCACGCGTTCTGTGGCTTTTAGAGGGTGCTCACACACCCTTTATTCCCACACCCGCCTTTCTTCCTGAGGTCGCACGCAAAGTCGCCTGTGGGATGCTGGTGCATGCCCTCTCTGTTTACCCTGGTTGTGCTCGCCGCCGGAGCTGCTCTGCGCCTGTGGTTTATCCACGCGCATCCACAAGTCCAGGGCGATTCGCTGCTCTACGGAGACATTGCCACCAACTGGCTCGCCCATGGTATCTATGGCCACTCTGTAGGCCACCCATCAGGCCTCACGACCATTCAGCCTACGCTGGTGCGCCTGCCCGGCTATCCAGCCTTTCTGGCGCTCTGCTTTGCGCTCTTCGGCGTGGCAGATTATCGCCCGGTGGTGTATCTGCAGGCGCTCATCGACCTCGGCGCCTGCCTGCTCATTGCCGGCCTGGCGAGGAAGATCTGCGGACCCCGCGCCGGCCGGATCGCATTGCTGCTGGCCGCCCTCTGTCCCTTCACCGCAAATTACGTCGCTTTCCCACTTACAGAAACGCTTTCCATCTTCTGCGTCGCCCTGGGCTTCCGCGCCTTCTCAGAAGTCGTGGAAAACCCCCGCATGCTGTGGACGGCCTTGCTCGTCTTCTCCTGGAGCTATGCTGCTCTGTTGCGTCCCGATGGCGCCTTGCTGGCAGTGGTGCTGTGGGTCGCGCTGCTTCTGTACGGTCGCCACTCGTTAGGCCTCGCATCCGCCTTTCGCCTTGCTGTAATTGCCGGCCTGCTCTCGGTGCTGCCCTTTGTGGCGTGGACGGGACGCAACTGGCGCACCTTCCATGTCTTTCAGCCTCTCGCGCCGCGTTACGCCAACGATCCCGGAGAATTCAGCGCTCCCGGCTTTGTCCGCTGGGTAAAAAGCTTTGCTGCCGACTTCACCACCACCAGCGAGATCTACTGGAACGGCAACAGCGACCGAATCGATCCCGGGAGTCTGCCTGCGCGCGCCATGGACGATGCCAGCCAATACGGCGAGACCCAGAGCCTTCTGCAGGATTACAACGCCACCACCACCCTAACCCCGGACCTCGATGCCCGCTTCGCCCAGCTGGCTCAGGAGCGCATCCGCGCCCATCCCTTTCGCTATTACATAACTCTGCCCCTGGTGCGCCTGGCAGATATGTGGCTTCGCCCGCGGGTGGAAACGGGGAACGCTCCCCTGCGCTGGTGGCAGTACGGCCAGCATCCTGCGGCAACCTGGGCCGCTCTCCTCTACGGCGCGCTGAATCTGGCCTATCTGCTGATGGCATTTCTGGGGGTCCTCCGCTGGCCGCGGATGGCAGGCGCCATGGTGGCCCTGATTGCCCTGCGCAGCCTGTTGCTGGCCACCGTGGAGGCGCCCGAAGCGCGCTACACCCTGGAGTGTTTTCCGCTGTTATTCGTCCTGGCTGCCTGCTATTTGTCGACCCGGGTGGTGCCCGCCGGAAACTTGGGTTGGAAGACCGCGCCGGCAATCGGTGAGTTATAGCGAATGTTCGTATAGGTGGCTGTGCGCATATCGCCGGAAGGCTGATAGAAGATCTGCTTGAGGCTGATCCCGCGTGCGGGATCGACCCAGATCGTCACGTGGTTGAACATGTTGGCCACGTTTTGTTGCACTGGCACCAGGTCGAGCTTGGCCACCGACACTCCATCCATGGTTTCGGTCTTCAGCAGGCTCACTTTCCAATTGGCCTCCAGGTTGGCGCCGCTGCCGCCGAAGCCCAGGGTAAGGAAGCTTTCCCACTGGTTACGGTTGGCTCCCGCCCGAATGACGGTCAACTGCTTGATGGTGGGCTCAAAAAAGTTGGCTTCGCCGCCATCGAAAGTCACCGTTTTGGGCGCATCTTTCCCGTTGTCCTGCTTGATGTACGCAGCCACCCGCGTGCCACCCTTCTTGCGCTCGTAATAGATGGTGCCCGTCTGCACATCGTCTTCCTGCACCACTGCCTGGAACTGGTCCCAGCTAAAATCCGCCTGCGCACTTTGAAACTTCGCTGCCGCGGCATTCAGTTGGTCGATGACTTTCTGCAAATCTGCGTTGCCGGCCGGCGGTGCGGTTTGAGCGCTCAAGGAACCTGTGAGTGAAACCACTAACCCCAGGCACAGCAGTGCGATCCTCTTTCCTGCATCAACCATGGATCTCCTTGTCGGCTGTTGGACGAGGTGTAGCCGCCCCGGGTTTCCTTTTGCTAGCGATGGGCCCACACCCGATACTGCGTCACCTGACCGCTCGCGTCCTTCTGCTCCCGGTAACGATCGATCTGCACGTTGCCGGAAATAGCCTGGATGCGCTGCAGCAACTCCGCCTTGAGTCTTTCGTCGTTACTGGTATCGGTAAGCTGGTCGGCGCCAATCTGGTAAGTCCATGCGTTGGGGCCATTAGCCCGGACCAGAATGTCCTTGGTGGAGGTCAGGGTTTCCTGGGGTCGATCGCGGTAGTTGATCAGGCGCGGGGAAACGAAGAGAAAAATCAGGATGAGCGTCACCATTACGTCGTAATGGAAGCTGCCGCGGGGGTAAGTCCAGAACAAATAGCTCTTTATAATGCGCTGCATTTCGCCTGCAATTCTATCGTGGCCCGATTACGTCTTCGCCGCCCATGTACGGCTGCAACGCCTTGGGTATGCGGACAGACCCGTCGGCTTGTTGATAATTCTCGAGGACTGCCAGCCAGGTGCGCCCGATGGCCAGTCCGCTGCCGTTCAGCGTGTGTACCAGTTCGGTCTTGTTTTTGCCCTGGGGCTTGTAGCGGATATTGGCCCGCCGCGCCTGGTAGGCCTCGAAATTGGAGCAGGAAGAAATCTCCCGGTACAGCCCCTGCCCAGGAAGCCAGACCTCGAGGTCGTAAGTCTTCGATGAGGCCGCGCCGGTATCGCCTGCACACAGCAGCACCTTGCGATAGGGGAGCTCCAGCCGTTGCAGGATTGCCTCAGCGTGCCCGGTGAGCTTCTCATGCTCTTCGTTCGACTGATCGGGACGGGCAAACTTGACCAGTTCGACCTTTTGAAACTGGTGCTGGCGGATGATTCCGCGCACATCCTTGCCGTAAGAGCCAGCCTCGGAACGGAAGCAGGGAGTATAAGCCACCAGGCTCAGGGGCAACTGCGCTTCTTCCAGCACCTCGTCGCGGTATAGGTTGGTTACCGGCACCTCGGCGGTAGGGATCAGCCAATGGTCGCTCCCCTCGCACTTGAAGAGATCCTCGGCAAACTTGGGCAGCTGGCCGGTGCCAAACAATGAGTCGCTATTTACCAGGAAGGGAGGCAGCACTTCGAGATAGCCGTGCTCGCGGGTGTGAATATCGATCATGAAGCTGGCCAAGGCCCGCTCCAGCCGCGCGCCCTGGCCCCAATAAACGGCAAACCGCGCTCCCGAGATCTTCGCCGCGCGGGCAAGGTCCAGAATGCCCAGGCTCTCGCCCAGTTCCCAATGCGGCTTGGGCGCAAAAGCAAATGCCGGCTGCTGCCCCCAGCGCAGCACCTCAACGTTGTCCGCTTCGCTCTTTCCCGGGGGAACGCTGTCTTGGGTCAAATTAGGGATAGCCACCAAAAGCTCGCGCATTGCCTCTTCTGACTTGGCAGCGCTGCGCTCTAGTTCTTCGGTCTCCTGCTTCAGCCCCCGGGTCTGATCCATCACCGCGGCGACCTGGGCCGTGTTTTCGCCTGCCTTGCGGCTGCGCGCCACCTCCTGGCTGAGCTTGTTGCGCTGCGCCTGAAGAGTTTCCGCCTGGGTGATGCGGGAGCGCCGCTCCAGGTCAAGCGCGCGAAAGTTTCCCAGCAGGGCGGCCGGATCGATGCCTCGGGCACGCAGCTTCTCTTCCACCAGCTCCAGGTTGGCCCTTACAAAGTTCAAATCCAACATAAGATTTAAGTCTACCGGAACCCTGCTTGCTGTTTAGTACTTCCAGCTCATGTCGGCATCGGGCGGCGCCGTCTTCTGGATGCGCTCCATGATCTTAGGCAGGTACATGGTGTTGTAGTGCAGCCGCGAGAGGGCATTGGGCAGGTTAGGGTCGCCGTTCCAGCAGTGCTCGGCCCGGTCCCCGTATTTCACCTCGCCGTCATATGGAACCCCATGGCCGGGTGTGCCGGTCTTGTCCAGAAAATCCTGTATCAGGTAAACGGCGTCATTGAGAAAGTAGGTGTCGGCGGAGCCCACGTACAGGTGGAGTTTGCCCTGCAGCTGAGGCCCCAGCTTGTCCCAATCCCGTTGCAGTATGGCGTTCAGGTCAAAGTGATCGTGCCAATAGGCGGCAACCTGGTGGTCGATAACCCCGGTTTGTTTGTCGAAGATCTGCGCCGGATATCCGTCCGGGCCCACCGGGCCGTAGACCGCCTGCCAGATATCGAGTTGCTCGCCCGAGCGCCCGTGGTCGCCCAAAGCAGCCTCGTAGGCGGCGATATCCCGCAGGGACATCAGCGTCTGCCCCAGGTAATTTCGCATGGCAGGCTGCTCTACCTGCTTGTGTGCGCCCTCGAGGTAGAAGAGGTTGGGCTGATGGTAGAGATCGACAGTCATGTAGGCATGGAAGTCGACTGGATCGGGACACGCGACAAAGGCGCCGTTGTAGTCCGTGGGATAGAACATCTGCACCGCCAGGGATTCCCACCCGCCCGTCGACCCGCCATAAACGAAGTGAGCCCAGCCGCCGGTCAGGCCGCGAAACTGCTTCTCGACGGCGGGCAGCAATTCGGTCTCGATGGCGTCGCCGTAGGGCCCGAGGTTGGCCGAGTTGACCGCATACGAATCGTCATAAAACGGGTTGGCATGCTGGATCTTGACCACCAGGATGCGGGGAAAGCCGGGACTGATCCATTGCTGGTACTCCTTGTAGGCCTCTTGTTGCTGGATGCGGTCGTAACCGGCCAGATGAAAGCGTTCCGAGTAATCGGGCTTGACGGCAAGGTCGGGTGGCGTGGTACGGAACTCGTCCATGCCGTTCACGAAGTGGTCGTGAAAGATGGCGATTGGGAAGTGGGCGTTGGGGTGCTCGTCGAAGCCCTCAGGCACCAGGACGATGGCGGAGAGATAGATCGGCGTGCCCCAGAACTTGGTCAGCAACTCACTCTGGATACGGATGTGGCGAATGTATTTGGTGTCCGGCTGGGGTGGGATCGGCGGGATGGTTTCGGTGAGCAGGATGGCAAGCTTGGTCTTGCCATCAACGTGGACCTTGGCCGGCTTGGAGTAGAGATTGCCGGGGGCCAGGTTCCAGCGTTGGCCTTCGCCCCGGTCCGGAGCCAGCTTCACCGTGGTGCCGTTGGCCCGGTGGAAGGTCTGGTAAATGTTCAGCACTGCCTGCACGTAGTAATCGCCCGGGGGCACGTCGTTGAGCGAGCGGATCGGGTAACCGTGAGCCGTCCCGGTGATGACCACCGGTTGGCCGGGGGCCAATCCGTCGACTGTGGTGCCAAAGACGAGCTGGGAGCGCGGGCTGTCGTTGATCTGCATCCGCGGCTCGTCGGAAGGATCGGTCGAGAGCAGCAGCAGTACCCGGCCGTCGAGCGGTTTGGCTGAGGCGCTGGCGGGAAAGCTGATCGTGATCTGGGCCCCGAGTGGAGCGGTTGTAATAAGCAATGCGGCCAGAAGGAAGGGGAGACTGCGCGCCATAAGCTGAGAGTATACGAACCATCGCTACGTATCGAAGTAGTTGCGCCTGCTCCGGCTGCCCACATGTTTTGCGATACTAATCCAAGCCACCATGTCCTCCCCCCAGCGTATCGTTTGCAAGTTGCTCGCCGCTTTACTGCTTATTCCATGGGCGCCCTTAGCCCAAGCCAGCGCCTACGATGGACATCCCCGATTGGTCATCATCCTGGTGGTCGATCAGCTGCGCGCCGACTACCTTGACCGCTACCGTTCGGATTTCAAAGGCCGGGGCTTCCGCCTGTTCCTCGACAAGGGCGCCTATTTTGAAGATTGCTATTATGACTACGCCAACACCAAAACCGCTCCCGGCCACGCCACCCTCGGAACCGGGGCCTACACCGACGGCCATGGCATCTCCGCCAACTCGTGGTGGGACCTCAGCCGCAACAAGACTCGCCCTGTCTCCTCGGTCGAGGACGATCGCTATCGTATCCTGGGCGCGATCCATTCCGGCAATGAGCCTGGAGCCTCCCCGCTCAATCTTCGTGCCTCCACCATTGGTGACTCACTGCGCCTGGCGACTCAGGGCCAGGCTAAAGTGTTCGGCATCTCGCTGAAGGATCGCGCCGCCATCCTGCCCGCCGGCTATTCGGCCAATGGCGCTTACTGGATCGAGCCTGCCTCCGGTGCCTTCATTACTTCCAGCTACTACATGGATGGGCTTCCGGGCTGGGTGACCGCCTTTAATTCCGGGGACCGTGCTGGGCAGGCTGCGCAGGAAGCCGGCGTCCCGGATACCAAGCAATTCTATGAGGCGGTGGGATCTACCCCGGCAGGCAACGCTTACGAACTTGACTTCGCCCGCGCCCTCATCACCAGTGAGCAACTCGGCAGCCGTCCGGTCACCGACATGCTGGTCATCAGTCTTTCCGCCAACGACCTGGTCGGCCATCATTTTGGACCGGACTCACCCCAAGCGCGGCAGATGGTAGACACCCTCGACCTGCAGCTGGACAACTTCTTCTCCTGGCTGGACAAGAACGTTCCCGGCGGCCTGGCGAATATGTGGATTGCGCTCTCCGCCGATCACGGGGTTGCGCCCATTCCGGCCCCAGCTCTCGCCCTGGGGATGCCAGCGGCCACCTTCGATATGGACAAGTTCCTCGCCAGCCTCAACGACTCGATGAACGCCAAATTCTCTCCCGGAGAGAAAATCGAATACCTGCTGGGGCAGCAGGAACTACCCTATCTGTCGCTCAATCGCCCGTCCTTTGAAGTTGCAGGCATCAATGAACAGGAAGCGGAGCAGGCCATTCAAGACGCCGTACCGCCCGCAGTGGCTGCGCTTGCCCCAGAGCCGGGCAGCGAGCCAGTTAAAGTTGCGCCCGTTTCCCCGCCGCCCGTTGCTACCCCGCCTCCCCTGGCTCGAACCCTCCCGCCGGCCGGCTCGAGGCAGCACTCTAGAACTCGATCCAGCACCGCCATCGCCAATCCGGTCAGCCCTCCGCCACCCGTGACCCGCTTGCCCGCCGTCCCCGTGGTGGTGCATACCTATACTCGCCAACAGCTTGCCTCGGGTCAGCTACCTCCATCGGAGTGGGGTCTGCTGCTGGCCCACAGCTACAGCCCTAACGGGGGGTGGTATGTCATGGTGATCCCGGCGGCCTACCAGATGCAAACGCTGAGCGCCGGCACGACGCATTTCAGTCCCTGGTCCTATGACCGCCACGTTCCGCTGGGATTTTATGGCGCGCCCTTCACCCCCGGCATCTACCACGGCCGGGTGCAGCCCGTAGACCTGGCCGCCACTCTGGCTTCGGTGCTGGGGGTCAACCAACCGTCAGCGTCGGTCGGGAACGTGCTCACCCAAGCCATTCACACGCTCCCACCTGTACCCGGCGCGCGGGTAGTGAGAGCTCCTCGCCCAGAGGGTCCGAACAGCCCGTGAAGCCCGATATGAGCGTTCGCTTCGCCGGTCTTCTGCTGCGCAATCCGGTCCTGGCCGCCAGCGGGACCTTCGGCTATGGCGTTGAATTTGAAGACGTTGTTTCCATCGACCGCATTGGTGGTTTTGTCACCAAGGGCTTGTCCTTCGAGCCCATGGCCGGCAACCAGGCGCCGCGGCTGATCGAGACCCCTGGCGGCATGATCAATGCCATCGGCTTGCAGAACATCGGGGTCCGGGCCTTCATCGAGAAGAAACTTCCCGCGCTCCGGCCTCACTCCGGCACCGCCTGCATCGCCAACGTCTTCGGATACGAGATACGCGACTATGTAGCCGTGATTGAAGCGCTCAATTCCGCGCCCGGCATTGCCGCCTACGAGATCAACGCCTCTTGCCCCAACACCCAGCACGGCGGAATGGTCTTTGGCACCGATACCGGGATCCTCGACCAACTCGTCACGCGAACCAAGGCGGTTTCGCGGCGCCCCCTGATCGTGAAGCTTTCGCCCAATGTCACCTCTATTGCCCAGATGGCCCGCTGTGCTGAAAGCGCCGGTGCGGACGCGCTTTCGCTGGTCAATACCTTTTTATCCCTTTCCATCGACGTCGAGACCCGCCGCCCCCGCATTGCCAACAACACCGGTGGGCTTTCAGGGCCGGCGATCAAACCTATAGCCGTGCGCATGGTCTACGAGGCCGCCAACGCCGTCTCCATACCTATCTGTGGTCTCGGCGGAATCGCCACGGCGGAAGACGCGGTTGAGTATCTGCTGGCGGGAGCGACCACCGTCCAGATCGGTACGGCCAGCTACGCCGATCCGCGGGCGGTACAGCGCATCGCAGAATCGCTGGAGCGCTGGTGCGCCCGTCATCGCATCCCCCGGGTCAAAGATCTAATCGGGGCGGTGCAGCCGAATTGAGAAAAGCTTTTAAATTTACCCGTGCCGCGTAGCCTGGGTGCCATCCCGAGAGGCTTTGATTTTATGGATCCCGCCTTTTCTTAAAGTTGACCACCGGCTTTGCTGACCCACGAGGGATGAAACGGCGCATTCTGCAGTCCCGTCAGGGACGGCATGAACTTAGCCCAGGACGTCAGTCCTGGGTGGACTCATCGAGATGAACCAGTCCCATAGGGACGACTGAAGGCCGGGGGTGAGCATTCAGCCGTCCCGGCGATGCCGGGACTGAACCATCCCACCCACAACGGCTCTTGAGCCGCTTCAATATTTTGTTTCTTCTCAGAAAGGCGCATGAAGTTCGCCCAACGCCACCAAGTTTCACAGGAAATGACCGTAGCGCAGGGGCGGCCCTGTTGTTTCTGGGCCAACAAAAAAGCCCCTGTTACCAGGGGCTTTTTTGTTGAAAGCTATGACTTTAGTTACGCCACGTTCCGCATCAATCTTTCGCGCAATTCCTCAGGGATGCGATCCTGCAGCACCCGCGCCTGAGCCATGGCAACTTCCGCAAGATAAACCGGCGCCGGAGTCGCCACCGCGACCAGCACCCACGTCAGCAGCGAAAAAAGCAGACCAGCAATCGCTGCCGCCTGCAGGCTCAGCACAAACGACATCTGCCAAACGTGGAGATTCACCAGCTCCCAGTGCTGCAGAGGGTGCATCCGGTGGATGACCGCCAGACCTAACAAAAAGGCGGCGATCGATACCGTGCTCAGGGCAATCAGAACCACATCGATGGTGCGATGCAGCCGCTGCCGGGAGCGGCAATGCGCGCATTCCACCAGGTGCTGTTCGTAATCTCGGCGCATCTCAGGGGTAATCCCTGAAATGTCATATCTCCAACTGGAAAGTATGTCGCCTACCACTCGATCGGTGCATGCTGTCGTTTGCATTGTTATATTTAGCCGCGAAACACCATAGTAACATTTTACTTTCGTCTGGCTATCGAAATCGCGTGGCAGACGCCAGACGGCCAATGGAACATACTCGATTATAAGCAAATAGGCTCGAGCGGTGCATCCTGTTGGGCCAGAATCAGCTTATTGGCCAACAGGCTCATGCGATCGCGCAATGCTCTTTCTGCTGTAACTCGTGCCAGTTCGGGCAGGTTGTTACATTCAGATAGATGCGCCAAAACGACATAGGAAGCATTTCCATCGTAATTCTTCTCCAGAAAATCGGAGGCGGCTTCATTGGATAAGTGCCCCACGCGAGACATGACCCGTTGCTTGACCGACCAGGGATAGGGTCCATCGCGCAGCATCTCAAGATCGTGGTTACTTTCGAGCATAAGAACGTCACAGTTTCGGATTGCCATCTTCACGTTGGGAGGCATGTATCCGAGATCGGTTGCGATGGCCATGCGAACCCCATCCGCTTCAAAAACAAAACCTACCGGGTCGGCGGCATCGTGGGGAATGGTGAACGGGGTGATGGCGATGTCGCCAATCCAGAATCCGCTGCCGGCGGCGAAGTATTCCACCCCAGGCAGGCTGCAAGGATCCTCCTGCCCCGACCTGGAAGACGACGTTGGAGATTCGTCGCAGCACAGCGCTTCCTCGTCTGCCATTGGAACAGCCGTCTCGGGCGCTGCTTCGGCCGCCTGTCGCCGGGCGAGGTCCTGCTGCCGTTGGGCCAGCCAAGCCGCGTAGGTCAACCGCTTCTGGGGCATCATCCAGCGCATCCAGGCCCGATGGGTTGCCTGGGTAAAGTAGACCGGCACGCCCAACTTGCGGGCCAGCACCGAGACACCCTGCACATGGTCCTGGTGTTCGTGGGTGATCAGCAGGGCATCGATGGCCGCAGGATCCTCATCCGCCATCTGCATGCGTTTCAACAGTTCCCGGCAGGAGAGGCCGGCATCCACCAGGATGCGTGTCCTGCTGCTGGACACCAGCGTGCTGTTCCCCTTGGAGCCTGAGGCCAGCACCGTCATCCGCATCATTCAAAAAGCATACGCTCTCTGACCCCTGATCTGACCCTTGATAAAAGGCTTGTTACCTGCAACAGGTGCCGCCTGCGGCACCCCGGCCGTTCAATACTGGTAAAAACCGCGCCCTGACTTGCGCCCCAGCCATCCTGCGTCCACCATGCGAATCAGCAGCGGGCAGGGCCGGTATTTGGGATCACCCAAACCCTCCACCATCACCCGCATGATGTCCAGGCAGACATCGAGACCGATAAAGTCGGCCAGCGCCAGCGGTCCCATGGGGTGGGCCATGCCCAAATGGAAGACTTGATCCACGGCCGCGGGCGTGGCTACGCCTTCCATGACTGCGTACATCGCCTCATTGAGCAGAGGCATCAGCACCCGGTTGGAAACAAACCCCGGCGCGTCGTTTACTTCGACCGGCGACTTGCCCAGCGCTTCGGCCAGTGCTTTCACCTCGGCATAGGTAGCATCGCTGGTCTCCAGGCCCCGTATCACTTCCACCAGCTTCATCACCGGAACAGGATTGAAGAAGTGCATCCCGATCACCTGGCCCGGTCTCTGGGTCTGTGCCGCCAGCTTGGTGATGGAAATGGAAGAGGTGTTGGACGCCAGAATAACCTCCGGCCTGAGCAGCAAGTCCAGCTGCATGAACACTTCCTGCTTGAGCGCGAAGCGTTCCGGCGCCGCCTCGATCACAAAGTCGCAAGTCATCAGGTCTTGTGCCTGCAGGGTGCCGCGAATCAACCCCAGGGCGGCTTCCGCCTCGTCCGGGGTTAGTTTTCCCTTGGCCGCTTCACGCTCCAGATTCCTGCGAATCGCCTGCAGGCCGCGATCGAGAAAGCGCTGTTCGACCTCGCACAGCACTACCTGAAACCCGCTCCGGGCAAAGACATGCGCGATCCCATTGCCCATGGTCCCGGCGCCCACCACACCCACCACTGTGATTTTTCTCATTTTTGATAGGTTTTATCGTGCTCGAACGACCACGCAGGTGATGTTATCCCGGCCCCCAGCCTCATTCGCTGCCCCGATCAGCTCTGCGCAAGTTTCCTCGAGCTCCCCTGAAGCGCGCAGAATACCCGCAATGCGCTCGTCATCGACTTCGCGCATCAGGCCGTCGGAGGCCAGCAGGTACAGGTCTCCGGGGGCGACCACAAACTCGATTACGTCCGCGTCGACCTCATCCTGCGTGCCCACTGCCCGGGTGATGACGTTGCGCATAGGCGAGGTTTCGGCTTGCGCCGGGGTCAACTGCCCTAGCCGCACCTGCTCATCCACCAGCGAATGGTCATGGGTCAAGCGCTCCAGCCTGCCTTCGCGGAGGCGATAGCAGCGGCTGTCTCCTACGTGTGCCACGCAGGCCCGGTCGCCCCTGGTGGCCATGGCCACCAGCGTCGTTCCCATGCCTGCGCGGGTTGGGTCCTGCTCCGCGCTGCGATGCACGCTGTGGTTGGCCGCATCCACCGCGTGCTGGAAGGTTTCCCGGGTCAGCGGGCCCTGGCACATGGCGTGCAGCATCGCGTCGACTGCCATCCGGCTGGCGACTTCACCCGCGGCTGCGCCACCCATGCCATCGCAAACCACAAAATTGCAGGCGCCTTCGCGATTGTTGACGTTCAGCCCATAGGCGTCTTCATTGGATTTGCGGGTTCGCCCCTGATCGGACGCACCGGCCGCCTCGTACTCCAGCACTCTCTGCATTAGCTCTTCCTGTGAGGCCACCGCACGTAATTGTGCCACCATAATCTGTCCTGAACCCGGCGTAAAGCGGCTTTTGGGTTTTCCTATGGCTGTCGGCAGGAAGAATACCCGGGATTTAGAGCAGTTTCGCAATTACTTTGGTCTGACAAAGATCGCGAGGGGTGGTTTTCCTCGAGAGAAAACCACGACAAGGCCTGTCGCTCCCCGGATTTCCTGCTGCGCAGCATTGGCCGAGAACACTTATGTGCGACTTTCTTCACGGAAAGTCGCATGGAGTTCCGCGGTTCCACCAACCTCTTCAGGAAATCCGGGTTCGGTTTACACCAATTGCGAAACTGCTCTAGCTGGCTAGTCCCAGGTCTTTCAATTGGTGGAGAGAAAAGATGAGCCGATGGCCGGTGGCCCGGTCGATCAGAGACGCGGTTAAACCGGCAACCAGAGTCCGGTAAATCGCTTTAAGGTGAAAAGGGTTGCTGCTGGCGACCGCGGATAAGCGGTCCGATAACGGTTCCCACTGCTCGAAGTGCGCCCGGCGCGGCTCGCCCGGCCCCTCAGGCAAGGCAATCAATTCGACTTCCTGTCCGGCGGGATCGTCCGCCAGACCTTTCACCAGCCGCAACTGCAACGAATACAACGTAGCTTCATGGTTGTTCATGGGCGCCTGCGGGAGAGAAAGAATTCCCTCTGACTTAGCTAAACACGGTGGGGTGCCGGAGGGAAAGCGGGAGTTGCAGGCCGGTGACCCTTTGGTGGTACGTCCTCCGGGTTTGGGTCACCGGCTTCCTCGCGCATCGGTAACGCGCTCAGCAGATGCTGACCTCCTCATAGCTGCCCAGCACACCACGCATAGCGGCGCAGATTTCGCCCAGGGTGGCGTAGGCGCGCACGCAATCCAGCAGGTAAGGCATGGTATTGGCGGCCGAAAGGCTGCCCCGGCCCGCCCGGGGTTCGATCTCGAGGGAACGGCGGAGAGCGTCGAGGCTCTGAGTGACGGCGAAGCTGGAACGCCGGACACGCAGCCGTTCCAGCTTCGCCGTCTGCCAATCGCGCACCGACTCATCGATGCGCAGGATCTCGGGGGCTTCCTCCTCAACCAGGTATTCATTGACGCCGACGATGATCTTCTCCCCGTTTTCTACCGCCCGTTGGTAGGCATAGCTGGCATCGGCAATCTCTTTTTGGGGAAAGCCGCGTTCAATGGCCCGGACCATGCCACCCATGGCATCCAGTTTGGCAAAGTAGTCGAACGCGCCCTGCTCCATATCGAGTGTCAATCTTTCAACAAAATAGGACCCACCCAGCGGGTCGACGGTATTGGCTACGCCCGATTCATAGGCCAGGATCTGTTGCGTGCGCAAGGCGATACGGGCCGCGTCTTCGGTGGGCAACGCGAGGGCTTCGTCAAATCCGTCGGTATGCAGGCTCTGCGTGCCGCCCAGTACCGCGGCCAGGGCCTGGATCGCCACCCGCGCGATATTGTTCTTGGGCTGCTGCGCCGTCAGCGAAACGCCGGCTGTCTGGGTATGAAACCGCATCCAGTGCGAGCGGACATCCTGAGCGCCAAAGCGCTCGGTCATCAGGCGATACCAGACCTTGCGCGCGGCCCGGAATTTACCGATCTCTTCGAAAAAATCGTTATGCGCATTGAAGAAGAAGCTCAGCCGGGGAGCGAAATCATCGATCCCGAGCCCCCGGCGGAGCGCCCACTCCACATACTCCACGCCATCGTAGAGCGTGAAGGCCAGCTCCTGCAGCGCCGTCGATCCGGCCTCGCGAATGTGATATCCGCTGATGGAGACGGGGTTGAAACGCGGGGTAAAGAGCGATCCGAACTCGATGGTGTCAACCACCAGCCGCATGGAGGGCGCGGGGGGAAGATGAATTCCTTCTGCGCGATATATTCCTTCAGGATGTCGTTCTGCAGCGTGCCCGCTACCTTTTTCCAATCGCCGCCCTGCCTTTCGACAGTCACCAGGTACATGGCCCAGAGCACGTTGGCGGGGGAGTTGATGGTCATGGAAACGCTGGTTTTTTCCAGGTCGATTCCCGAGAAAAGAGCCTCCATGTCTTCGAGCGAATCGATGGCCACGCCGCACTTGCCCACCTCTCCTTCGCTTTCCGCAGCGTCGGAGTCATAGCCCATCAGGGTGGGCAGGTCGAAGGCGACAGAAAGGCCACCGCCGCCATTGGCCAGCAGGTAGCGGTAACGGGTGTTGGTCTCCTCCGGGGAGGCGAAGCCGGAGAACTGCCGCATGGTCCAGAGTTTGCCCCGATAGCCGGTGCTGTGGATCCCCCGCGTGTAAGGGGCCTCGCCCGGAAACCCAGCCGTCCAATCCTGCGGCAAGTCAGCCTGGGTATAGAGCCGGCGCACGGGAACGCCGGAGACACTGGTAAAACGCGCCTGTCCGTTTTCGTCGCGGTTAACGCCGGCAGGCGCCCCGATGGGCTGCTCAGGATTTTTTTTGAGAGCGGCAGCGAGCGTGGTTGCCTCCCAGGCTTGCTCTGCCGGCGAAGGCTGTCGATTCGTCATGGCCGCACCTCAAACTGATCAGCATAGGCGACAGCTGAGGGACGGAGCAAGCAAGCAGCAGTGGGAAGAAGAAACAACAGCAGGTCCCTCCTAAGTTCTGCGCGTCTGCTCCCACGCCTTGGCATACTTCCAGCTCACATACACCGAGTGGTACAGGTGGAGCAACAAACCTTCGCGTCCATCCAGAAAACCCAGACGAAGAAAATAGTTATAAACAAAGGTGGCCGCGGGGTTCAGAACCACGTTAGTCGCGAACGCCCATAGCGGCAGGCTGCTCTTGCTCTCACGCGCCGCCTGCTCTGCTCCCAGCGTGCTGTAGCGGTCCATGTGCGCGATGTAGGCTTCCAGAGTGGGATAAGCGTCGTGCACCATATCACCCTTGAGGCGGCCGGCTTCGCCCACAAAGTGCACCGTCTCATGCACCGGGCGAGCCTCGAACTCGGCCGCGCCGCGGCGAAACAGCCTCAGCTTGGGGTCGGGATAGAAGCCGCCAAAGCGCATCCAGCGCCCGAGAAAGAGATTCCGCCGCGGCAGCGCATACCCGTCAAACGGGGGATCACGCTCCAGCAGCTCCCAGATCTCCTTGGCCAACTCGTCGCTTAGCGACTCGTCCGCATCGAGCGAGAGAATCCAGTCACACGAGCATTTTTCCAGTGCGGAATTTTTTTGCACCGCAAACCCCTTCCACTCCTCCAGGAAGAAGCGGGAGCGAAAGCTGCGCGCAATCTCTTCGGTGCGATCGTTGGAGCCGGAATCCACCACCACGATCTCATCCGCCCAGGCCACGCTGCCCAGGGTGCGCTCGAGGTTGGCTTCTTCATTATGGGTGATGATGGCGACGGAGAGCGTTTTGCGCATTCCTGAGGTTTCTATTGCAGATGCTCTTGAATGACCCGATCGACCACTTGGGGAAGCGTCTCCCCGGTCTTGGGGAGCACAAAGTTTTTCGCCGTGTCAGACCAGTCCAGCTTGAAGCTGGTCGAAAGCGCGGAAATCCATACCTGGCGTGGGGGCGTGTTGGGGGTAATCACGAACTTGCCCGGCGGCTCCTCAAACAGGATATTGAGCACACCGTTCTGCTCTTCCACCTCAAATCCGCCCTCTTCCTCGCGCTCGATGAGGCTCTTCTTGAGCGCCTCCATCGCGGCATCGCAGTGGCGGCGGAATGTCGTCTCGTCTAGCATGAGTTGAGTGTAACAAGGCACATGATGAGAGCCATCCTCCCCGTTGCCGGGGCGCTGTTGTTGTGTGCTGTGCCAACCCTCCGCGCGCAAACCGAATCCGCCCACGACCTGGTCAAGGATGTGGTGTACAACGAGCTCCAGGAACGGCGCGAGGTCAGCTTATGGCAATACCGGGTGGAAAAACGGGTAGCATCGCAAACCACGGTCGCGCAGGAGGTGGAGACGGTCTCCGGACCTGTATATCGGGTGTTCGCGCGCCAGGGCAAGCCGCTTGACCAGGCGGCGCAGAAGAAGGAAACCGAGCGTCTCAACAACCTGGTACGCAACCGCGCCGAGCAGGCCCGGATGAAGCAGGACCAAGAGGCTGAGGAACAGCGTCTGCAGCGGCTCATCGCGGCCATGCCCGATGCCTTTACTTACTCGTACGACGGTATGGCCGACGGCAGCCTGCGGCTTTCCTTCCGCCCTAACCCGGCCTACAATCCGCCCACCTACGAGACTCGTGTCTATCACGCCCTGGCGGGAGAGATCTGGATCCAGCCGCAGCTGAAGCGTTTAGTGAAACTGGACGGGCATATCACCAACGAGATCGACTTCGGCTTCGGCCTGCTGGGCAAAATCGAGAAGGGAGGCACGTTTCAAATATGGCGAGAGCAGGTCAGCGACACCCGCTGGAAAACCAGCTTATTGGATGTCCACATCTCCGGGCGCATTGTCTTCTTCAAAGCCATCAGCAAAGATCAGCGCGAAGTGCGCTCGGCCTTTAAGCCCGTGCAGTCGGCCTTAAGCGTGCAGGACGCGGTTGCCATGCTGGACGCGGCCACCGCGCCTTAGAGCTTTCGAGTATTCCCAAGACTGCGTCCCATAAGCGCTAACTTGTTTGGGATGTTTTTCGTCAAGACTCCCACAAAATCGTCATCCTGAGAGTTTGTGACTTTATTGGTTTCACATGAAAATTGGTGCTGAAAATAAAAGGCTTAGCTGCGTCAAAAACGTGAAAAAGCCAATAAAATCACAGCCTCTGAGCGGAGCGCGTCACAGATCTATCGCGTGACACAGCGCTCGGTGGCGCGGAGTCGAAGGACCCCGAGGGCGCTTATCTTACCCATGCTGCTCGGAGCTTTTCAACCACCGAAGCCCGAGAACAGGATCTTCCTGCGGTACGCACTTGATGGTCACGGGTACATCTTTTCATGCACTGTAATCATTTTCGGGGCCTCAACCCTTGATCGCCGCGCGAATCTTAGGGGAACCCGAGATACTCGCTTGCAGCTCGGGTTGCAGTTGCAGCATTTCCAGAAGTTTGCGCGTGATTTTCTCGTCTACCTCTGAAACCTGGTGCAATCCCACCGGGTAGCGCACCACGTACTCGAGTCCTGCATCGCTGTACTGCAGCTGGCCGTTGGGCTCCGGCACCTTCAGTTGAATATCGATGCGGCGTTCCGTCGTTCCCAATTGCCGCTGCAGTTCGCTGCTGTAGCCGGAATGCACCGACTTCACCGCTTCGAGCAATTGCGTCTCCACCAGATCGAACTTGCCCGTCGGGCTCAACCCGACCACCACCTCGTGCCAGGCATAGTCGGTTCCCGGGATCTGCTTGAACAGCGGGGTGGTCGCCTGAAAAAGAACGGAGTTGGAAAACACCACGATGCGTCCAGTGGAATACAGATCGACGCCCGTGCCGGCGAGTTCCATCAGATACAAACGGACCAGTCCCACGTCCACCACGTCGCCGGTGACTCCAGCGACGCTAATGCGATCTCCTACGCGAATGCCCCACCTTCCAACCAGAAAGAAATAGGCTGCGACCGAAAGAAGAATGGTTTGCAGGCCCACCGCCAGACCAGCCGTAATGAAGCCAGCAAAGGTGGCCAGCGAACTGAACTCGCTGACAAATCCGAGAATGAGCACGATGCCCATGCAGAAGCCGATTACGACCCGGCGCAGCACCAGAAACTGCCGCCGCCGGCGCACATCGGTGATGTAGCGGAAGGTGATTCTGCGCCAGATTTCAGAGAGCAGCAGGATGATGCCCATAGCTAAAGCAATGGCTAATACGCGCAGGACAATGGATCGCAGAATGCGGTTCGATTCGTGCACCACGGATTGTCGCCACTCCAGAAAATTGGAGTTGCTCTGGTCGAGCAGGATGAGCTCCTGGCTTAAGGGGAGCGCTGCGCTGGCGAGCTGCTTGAATCGCGCCGTGAGCACGTCGAATTGCTTCCGTTGCTGATCCGGCTGTGCCGACGCTTGCGCCTGTCCCGGCTGCGCCTGTCCCGGCTGCGCCTGTCCCGGCTGCGCTTGAGCAGGCTTGGCTGGGGGCTGAGCCGCTACATTGCTGGCTTGGTCAGCCAGCTGCTGCCCTTGTTGAATCGTGGAGCGCAGCGTGGCTACCATCGGGCTGCGCAGATTGGTCGCCGCCTCCTTTACGCGCGCAGTTTGCTCCATCAGCTGGGTGATCTGGCGAATTCCCTGTAGCTGGTCATAAAGCCCCATGACTTCGCCAATCAAGCCGGTGGAGGGTGGCATCGAGACGGCTGTGGCGGGCGGCTTGGCAGCAGTCTTGACGTTGCCGGCGTTGGAGAGTTCTGGAACCGAACGCCGCAATTCGTTGATGCTGCCCTCCAGGCCGCCTTTGCCACTTTCGCCATTGGTAGTAACGAACTGGGCCATCTGCTCGAAGGCGTCAAGCGTGGCGTTGCGCAGGTCCAACTCTCCTTGCGCACTCTCTCTTTGCGTCGTGAGCTGCTGCAGTTTTGATTTGGGCGCTCGCGCGATCTGCTGGTTCAGATCCTTGATCTGTGCCTCCAGTACGCTGATGCGGGCCTTCACATCGCTCTCCCGCTTGGCCAGGCTCTGCTGCGTGCTGGTTGCGCCAGGGGCGCTGTTAGGACTGGCGGCGGGAATAAGCGCCGCTTCCGCCTGGGCAGACTGGAAGGCCAACCGTGTGACCTCGATGGCCATATTCTGCGCATTGGACTGATACATGGCGTCGCTGGGCAAACCCACAGTCGGGACGCTGGTTATTGCCTGCCGGTACCAGTCAATGACCGTATTCAGATGATCGAGGATCGCATCCCCGCGTAACCCCTCCGGCGTCTGAGCCATAACACGCGGGAGCACGGCGCCGGCGGCCAGCAGCGCGATGGCAAGCATGAACAGAGGCTGCTTGTAAATCATGAAAATGTTGCCACAGGACTTTCGTTTACCCATCGACACCATAGTCTCCAGAGTCTCCAGTATCCATATTTCGTCAAACGCAGGGGCGGTGCCCCAGAGTCAGTGCCTGTCAGCGCTTCCCTGGGCGGCCAGGGTTTTTCACTCTCTTAATTTGTTAAGCTAATGCTTGGTTACACGGCGACAAATGCTCAGGCTTTCCGGCATGGCCGTCGCTTCCGCGGCGCTGGCCGCGCGCGCCCAGCAACCCTCTCCCGCTGATTACACCATCGACGTCGCAGCTTATGAACTTGAAGTCGCTCCGCGCCGAACCATCAAGACGATTGCGTACAACCGGCAGGTGCCCGGCCCTTTGCTGCGGCTGAGAGAAGGCCAACCGGTCACTATCGATGTTACCAACCAGACCGGCAACAGCGAAGTGGTTCATTGGCATGGCCTCTTTCTCCCTTCGCAAGTCGACGGTGCGATGGAAGAAGGCACACCGCTGATCCCCGCCGGCGGCCGTGCGCGCTACACCTTTACCCCGCGCCCTGCGGGCTTCCGCTGGTATCACACCCACGTTTTTGCCGGCAAAGATCTGCACCGGGGCCAATACACCGGCGAGCACGGATTTCTGCTTATCGAACCTCGCGACAATTCAGCGCGCTATGAACAGGAGATCTTCCTCGCGCTGCATGATTGGGATGGCCAACTATTGGCGAGCCCCGACGGTTCCATGGATCCCGCGTATGCTGTATCGACCATCAACGGCCGGGTGCTGGGCTTCGGCGAGCCGCTGCGGGTAAAGTCTGGCCAGCAGGTGCTTTTACACATTCTTAATTCGAGCCCCACCGAAGTGCACTGGATCGCTCTTTCCGGACACAAGTTCAAGGTTGTAGCGCTGGATGGCAACCACGTTCCTCAGCCACAGGTTGTGCCTATGCTCCGTCTGGCTCCTGCGGAGCGGGTCACCGCGCTGGTGGAAATGAATCATCCCGGCGTTTGGGTGATGGGTGAAGTGCGCAAGCACATCATGGCAGCAGGTATGGGCATTGTGGTGGAGTACGCCGGGAGTAGCGGAAAACCGCAATGGGATGAGCCTGACCACCTTTCCTGGGACTATCTGCCCTTTGCTGCGCCGGATCCGACTCCGCCGTCCCCGCAGCAGCCCGGCGCGGTGAACATCCCGCTCGTCTTCGAATCCAAATTCGCCGGGCACGGCGCCATGGATCATTGGACTATCAATGGCAAGTCTTACCCGGACACCACCAGCCCGATCTTGATCGCAGGCCAGCGCTATCGCTTGTTGTTCATCAATCGCAGCACCAACGACCATCCTGTTCACCTCCACCGGCACAGCTTCGAGCTGCGAAAATTACCCGGCCATCCGGAGGTCCACGGCATCTTAAAAGACGTCATTCTGGTGGATGCGGGCACCCAGGTGGAGGTGGAGTTCACCGCCGACGATCCTGGCCCGACGCTCTTTCACTGCCACCAGCAGAACCACATGGATGCGGGCTTCATGATGCTCTTTCAATATGCGTAATTGGCTGTGCATGCTCGCTGTACTGGCTGCGCTCTCGAGCGCAAAGCCGCTGAGCGCTCAGGGCAATTACGAAATCCAGGTGTATGGCGCCGACACCATAGAACCAAAGAGCACCATGATTGAGCTCCATTCCAACTTCACCCCGGACGGGCAGAAGTATCAGATCGATGGCGTGTATCCCACCAACCACCAGTTGCACGAGACGCTCGAGATTACCCAGGGCCTGACCAGTTGGTCGGAAGTGGGCTTCTACGTATTCACCAGCTGGCAGAACGGCCATGGAGTGCAGTGGGTGGGGGACCACATCCGGCCGCGTGTCCGGGTTCCCGACTCGTGGCATTGGCCAGTGGGGGTCAGTCTATCGACTGAGGTGGGCTATCAAAGGGCGGTCTATTCACCCGACACCTGGACGTGGGAGATAAGGCCGATTGTCGACAAGTACATGGGCCGGTGGTATGTGGCGGTGAATCCCGCGCTCGAGCGTACCTGGCATGGTCCGGATGTCAAACAGGGTGTGGGATTTTCGCCGGCGGCGAAAGTCAGCTACGACTTTAACCGGCAAATCAGTGGCGGTATCGAATACTACGCAGACTACGGCCGGCTGGGTGCGTTTGACTCCCTGCATGACCAGCAGCAGCAGATCTTTGTGGTGACCGATCTGAATGTTTCTCCTAAATGGGAAATCAACATCGGTGTGGGTGTCGGTCCCACAGCCAGCACAGATCACTGGATTATCAAAGGCATTCTAGGCCGCCACTTCTCCTGGAAGAAGCCATCCCTTCTGGACTGACCAAGGGAGCGAAGTGGAGAGATCTGCGGTTTTCACGTTAAAAGCGCAACGAAAGACAACTGAGGCCGCCGTCCATCTTCTGAAACTCTGACATTTCCAACTCCAACGGAGGGAATCCACGCGCGGTGAGGTCTGCCGTGAGCCGCGGATATCCCGCAGCCACCAGCACCCGATCATTGACGCGAACGCAATTGGCGGCATAGCTCTCTTCGCGAGCGACGGGAATCAGTTCATAACCGGCCAACAGCTCAAGGGCTGCCATTTCTTCCATCACCACCAGAGTGTTGTTACCGATGTAGGAGATGCCGCTCTTCAAGTGGAGAATGCTATTCATTCCGCGCACATCGATCACCACCGAGGTGCAGCCCTCTGCGGCCAGATGGGCCGCCAACTGGCGCGCGCCCTCCTCATTGGTTCGCTGCGAAACACCAAGGAAGAAATGATTTTCCAGTTCGCAGATATCCCCACCGTCGAGCGTTCCAGGCGCCTGAATCTCTCTCATGACCGAAAAAAAACTCCGGAGGGTTGGGCGCATCGCCGTCACTTCGCCCTCGCGGCTGCGAGCACCCGGCCGGGTGAGGATAGCGCTGTGCGCAGTCAGCACGGCAGTGTCCTCCACAAACGTGGAGTCGGGATGATCGAGATCGGCGTCCAGCGTGGTAACAGTAAGGCCGCATTCCCGCAGGGCTTCGCAGTAGCGTGCATGCTGTTCGAGCACCTGGTCATAGCGGGGGACTCCCAAGTGCGCCGTGGTGAGTCCCTGGGCAAAATTCCTTCCCGGAATACGAACAATGGCATGTGTAAACACTATCGATCCATCTGCTCAGTAAACCTGTCGTAAACCAGTTTTGCAGCCGCAATATCCTCAACCGCAATACCCACGGACTTGAACACCACCGGCCGGTCCCCGCGCTCCATCTGCGCGCCGTTCAGCAGCTCGCCAATCTCCGCCGTCACCCGCGCATGGGCCAGAACAATGTCACCCGCTTCTTTCATGGCAGCCTCGCGGGACTCGACCACCACTGCGCCGCGCATCGCCTCTTCATCCAGTTCCCGGCGTTCCGGCGTGGCGGCGCCGATCGCGCACACCATAGCGTGCGGGCTCAGCCATTTTCCGCGAAGCACCGGCTCCGGTGAGCTGGTCAGGGAGAGAACAACATCTGCACCAGAGACAGCTTGCTCCGCCGTAGTCACCCGTGCTCCGACCTCACTCGCGAATTGCTGCGCATGATCCTGTGACCGGCTCCACACCTTGACCTCGGTAAAGGAACGAATTCCGTCCAGCGCGCGGAAGTGGGAGCGAGCCTGCACCCCACTGCCCAGAATGCCAAGTACCTTCGCCCCGGGAGCAGCGAGATGGTCGATCGCCACTGCGGACACCGCCGCGGTGCGCATCTCCGTGATCAATCGTCCGTCCATGGTTGCCAGGGGCTCTCCTGTGTCGGAGCGGAAGAGTTGGATCATCGCCATATGCGTGTGCTTCTGGAAATCCACATTGCCGGGATAAAAAGCCACCATCTTGGCGCCCATCACTGTGTCATAGACTGCAGGCATGACGCCGAACCAGCCGCCATGGGCCGTCACCGGAAGGATGGCGCGCAAAGGCTGGAGCACTCGGCCGGCGGAGAAATCCATCAGCGCCTTCCTCATCGCAGGGATCAGTTCCTCGTAGGAGAGCAGCGCCCGTACTTGTTCTTCGCTCAACATAGAACCTCATTATCCGCGGACATTGATGTCGCGGAAAGTGCTCGAAGCCCGCTTTGCGTGTGATAGCGATCGGCCGATTACCATCGAAGTATGAATACAGGGCACAACCTGGAGTCCGCCGATCCACTCGAAGTATTCGCTTTATGGCTGAAGCAGGCGGAGGCGAGCGAACCGAACGATGCCATTGCTGCCGCCCTGGCGACCTCGACGCCGGACGGCAATCCCAGCGTGCGCATAGTGTTGGTGAAGCGCGCGGATGAGCGAGGCTTCTGCTTCTTTACCAATGCGGAAAGCAGGAAGGGGTTGGAGCTGCAGTCGAATCCCAAAGCGGCGCTCTGTTTCCACTGGAAGACGCTTCGCCGGCAGGTACGGGTCGAGGGCCCGGTCACTGAGATGGAGGCAGCCGATGTGGATGCCTATTTCCACAGCCGGTCGCGGGACAGCCAGGTCGGTGCGGCCATTTCCCGGCAGAGCCACCCGCTCGGCAGCCGGGAGGAGCTGGAGACCCAGGTTCGGAAATTTGCCGAAGAGCATCCGGGAGAGGTACCCCGGCCGCCCTACTGGCAAGGGTTCTGCCTGCATGCAGAGCAGATCGAGTTCTGGATCGATGGGCCGAACCGCCTTCACGACCGGTTCCTATTTACCCGCGATTCCAGTGGGTGGAAGAGAACCCGCCTGTATCCATGAAGACCGCAACCAAATGGGTTTGGGCCATTTTGGTGGCCGAACTTCGCTGAATTGCAGGATTTCGGCCGCACCAGCTTCATCCTCGATTGACAGAGCCGCAGAGTTGGTTTTGTAATTCTCTATAGAGAGTTTCTTCCTACACGTGGGAGGCGTTCCGCCGCCATGCCAACCTCAGCTGTACTCGACGACCTGATCGATGCCCTGGACGAGCAATCCGACACCTTGTTTCCTTTCCTCGATCGCGAGACGGGTGAAGTCCAATTGATCTCGGACGAGTCGCTCTCGCTCGCTGATGCTGAACCGGAGGAGATCGATTTGCTTCCAGACTGGCAAAAGGAAGAAGCCGAGCTGGCGGTCCTTATTGAAACCTCAGACCGGTATCTCCGGCTTCCTGATCGATTCGAGGTGAACGAACGAAACATCATGAACGAGTTTTGTCATGAGGTAAAGCGGGAGGACATCCGGGTAAGGCTTCTTCGAGCGACCCAGGGCAATCGTCCGTTCCGCCGATTCAAGGACGAAATCGCGAACCACAATCTGTGGGACCAATGGAATCGATTTCGCCGCCAGGCGTTCGGGGAAATCTTGCGCGAGTGGTGCGAGGAAAACGCCATAATCCTTACCGTCCGGCAAGAGCACTCGGCTCGGCCCGGAGGCTGAAGGAAAAGGTACGGCCACTCAGTTTCCATCTGATCAGAAGGGAATATCGTCGTCCGTAATCTCGGTGCCGGCAAACTCCTCGTGCTGCGCCGGAGGCCGCTGATCGAACGAGCTGGTATTCGAGCGCGGACTGCCGGCGAAACTCTCTCCCTCGCCTCGGCCTGACAACAGCACCACATCGTTGACGATGATTTCGGTGCGGTACTTCTTCTGGCCCGACGCCTGATCGTCCCACGACCGGGTCTGGATCCGGCCTTCGACATACAGCTTATTGCCCTTCTTCACATAGTCGCGGATGATTTCCGCCACCCTCTGGTAGGCGGTCAGGTTGTGCCACTCGGTGCGGTCCTGCCACTCGCCGGCTTTGTCTTTGAAGCGATCGGAAGTGGCCAGGGTCAGGTTGGCGACCGGCAAACCGCTGGGCAAAAATTTGACTTCCGGGTCTTTGCCTACGTTGCCCAGGAGAATGACTTTATTAACGCTCTTTGGCATGATGCTCCCTCTGTCATGGATAAGGCAGAAGGATAGCAGAACTCCCCCCACCACGCAGGGATTCAGGCACCGGTCTGTCCGAGGAACCGCCCTGGGTGCCCCATATCCCCGATTTCCTGTGGAGCTGATTGGGTTCCGCGCACTTCATGCGCCTTTCCTTATAGAAAGGCGCACACGCGGCCTTGTCCAGTGCTGCGTGCAGGAAATTCGGGGTATCTCGTGTCGTTATGAGATGTGGGTTTTCGTAAACTCCGTCCCAATCACCGTTTTTAATCGCCACTCCAAACCGGACGGGTGCCCCACGTTCGCCCCAGCGTACTCCGGATTTCCTGTCGAGCTTTCTGGCGTTGGCAAACTTCATGCGGCTTTCCTTAATGAAAGCCGCACACGCGGATGTTGGTGGCGCCCCGTGGCAGGAAATCCGGATACGTGGGCCGAAAAAGAGGGGGCGAAGCCCAACAATAGCTTTCGCCATACTGAGCCGGAAATCCTGCGAGGGACAGGGAAAGCATTCGAAAAATTCATTTTCGGCCCACGTACGCCAGGGCGAACGTGGGGCAGCCGTGCGGTTGCTACCTGGTCCGGGATCGGGAAAACTTGCGTAACTTTTTCCTCCCAAGAACGTTAAGTTTTTTTCACACGCGCGATACGCCGATTCCGCAGCCACTTCGCCGCCCCCAACAGAGTCAGCATGCTTCCGAAGGGCAGGCACATCATCGCCAGCAGCAGCGCCAGCCACCCGGAGTTGGTGTGCGGCCCGTGTATCCCGATGCCGCCAAAGACGGTTGCGGTCAGGAGTGCGGCCAGACCACCCACCGCCAATATCCAGATGCCGGCGCGCAATAGTTGTGCGGTGCCGTCATCCGGCATCCGCTTGACCAGCCGAGGTCCCGCCTGCTGCATCACCAGCGGGGCTGCGTTCATCGCCACGCAGCCAGCATGGCATACACCACCACGCCGGTGACGGAGACGTAAAGCCAGATGGGCAGCGTAAAACGTGCGATCTTACGATGCTGGCGAATGCGGCCGCTGAGAGAGAAGAAGAAGGTGGTCAGCACCATCGGCAGCGCCACCACCGACAGCGCTACGTGGCTGATCAGAATGCCCAGGTATACCTTCTTCACCGTCCCAAAACCGGGAAAATGCGTCTCTCCATGGAGCGCATGGTTGGTGATGTAGCTGACCAGAAAGAGAGAAGAGAAAACAAACGCTGTCATCATCGACACGCGATGGGCCGGAATATTCCGCCGGCGAACGAAATAATACCCCGTCAGCAGAGCGATGGTGCACAGCCCGTTCAGCACCGCATTGAGAGCGGGCAAAAAGCGAAACCGCGCCACCGAAGCATCCAGCGGATGGTGGAGGTAAAGCAGCCAAAGCAAAAAGCAAACCGCGGCTGCACTCACCGCAACGATCAGGGCAACCGGGAGCGCAACGGAAGGGCGCTGGTTGGTTTCTGCCACTAACATGTTCGACCTTCCTTTCTAGGCTGACGGCCGGTTGGTGCGCCGGTTCACGATGGCCCAGGCTGCGGCAAAGGTCAGCAGGCAAAAGCCCGCCGTAACCGCCAGGTTGAGGGGTAGAGAAAATACCGTGGGTGCATCGGGAAACAAGCTCCCGCGCAATGCTTCCACCCCATAAGTCAACGGGTTCAGCATCATGCAGAAGCGCATCCAGCCTGCGGCCCCGCTCAGCGGGAAGAGAGCGCCGGAGAGCAGCCATAGGGGAATCAGAAGTATGTTCACGATGGCGTGAAAGGCCTGTGTCGAATCCATGGGCCAGGCAATGGCAAAGCCCAGCGCGGTGAGTTCGAAGCTGATCATCACGATGGCCACGATGCTCAAGCCGATCGCGGCCGGAGTCATGTGCACCCCAACCAGGGGCGCAAAGACGAGGAAGATGATGCCCTGCACAGCAGCCAGGGTGGCTCCCCCCAGTACCTTGCCCAGGACAACGGACGAGCGGCTCACCGGCGCTGCCAGCACCGAGAGCAGAAACCCTTCATTGCGGTCTTGAATCAGCGACATCATGCTGAAGATCGCGGTAAAGAGCACAATCATAGCTACCGAACCCGGGAAAAAATAGGCCAGGTAGTGCGAGGAGCTTCCCCCGCCTGCATTGAAGCTATGCGCAAAGCCCGCACCCAGTACCACCCAGAAGATCAGTGGGGAGGCAATCACGCCCGCCACCCGCGCCTTCTGGCGATAAAAACGGACAATTTCCCGCAGCCACAAGCTATAGGCGGGCAGCCAGATACCTGGGGATACAGTCTGGCGTGCGCGCGGCGCGGTTGCAGCTATGGTTGCCATGGAGTCTCCTTCTCCCGGGCATCCGCCCAGAAGCGATGGCCGGTGCGTTGAATGAATACATCCTCGAGCGAGGGGCGAGCCACCGAGATGCCGTCGATTTCCCCCGGAAAGGCTTCGACCACGCCAGTTACCAGGCGATGACCCTCGGGGCGCTCCAGGCGCACGGTGCTGCCCAGCACGCTGGGCTGTACTCCAAAACGGTCTCCCATGCGTTCCGCCAGCGAGCGCGCGGCCTCTGCGCTTGCGGTCTCAAATAGCACCACGTCGCCCCCGATGGCTGACTTCAACTGCGCCGGAGAACCCAGCGCCACCAGGTTTCCCTGGTTCAGAATGGCCAGCCGGTCGCAATGTTCGGCCTCCTCCATCAGGTGCGTGGTGACCAGGATGGAGACCCCCTCCTGGTCACGCAGCGTCCGCAGGTACTGCCACATATCACGGCGCGCGCCGGGATCAAGCCCGGTCGATGGCTCGTCCAGCAGCAGCACCGCCGGCGAATGGATGAGGCCCTTGGCCAGCTCGACCCGCCGCTGCATGCCGCCGGAAAGTGTTTCCACAAAATCCTTCGCCCGCTCGCTCAGGCCCACCCGGCGCAGCACTTCTTCGCTCCGCTTTTTGAGCGTCTCGCCGCGCATGCCGTACAGGTGTCCCTGGTGCTTGAGGTTCTCGGCCACGGTCAACTTGAGGTCCAGGCTTTTGGCCTGAAACACGATGCCGGTCTGCTGCCGCGCCCGGTTCGGTTCCCGGGCCACATCGAAGCCCTGAATCCGGGCCACTCCGCCAGTCGGCACCATCAGCGTCGAAAGAATGCGGAAGAGCGTGGTCTTGCCGCTGCCATTGGGCCCCAGCAGGCCGAAGATTTCTGCCGGCTGCACCGCAAAGCTCAGGTTGTCGAGTGCCAGGCGATCGCCATAGTTATGAGAAAGGCGATCGAGTTCAATCGGCATCCCCTCCAGGGCGCCGCCCGCCCGGATGTTCGCTGCCGGATGTTCGCTCAGGGTCGCCACACCTTATCTCCTTCCGCTTGCGTTCAACATCATCACAGTGAGCAGAAGCGGCAGGTAGATCACACTGGCTCGCAGCAAATCACGCGCGTACCCGCGCGACTCAGCCGTGCTGACCGCCCGGGTGATGCGCGCAAAGCGAACCGTGTAGGCCAGGTAACCCAAACCCAACAACACCGCCGTCACCAGGTAAACCCGCCCGGTCAGCTGCAGATAGAAGGGAACAGCGCTGACCGGAATCATCAGCACGGCATAAATCAGCGCTTCGCAGGCCGTGGACCAGCCATCCGGTTGCACTACCGGCAGCATGCGGATGCCGGCCTTGGCGTAGTCCTCGCGGTAGAGCCACGCGATGGCCATGAAGTGGGGAAACTGCCACACGAAAAGAATGGCGAACAGGGCCACGGCCGGCCACTCAATCACCCCCCGGGCGGCGGTCCAGCCAAGCAGCGGAGGCATCGCGCCGGGAAAGGCGCCGATGAACGTAGCCAGCGTGGTATAGCGCTTGAGCGGGGTGTAGACCGCAACATAGGTAAATCCCGTCAGCAGGGTCAGCATCACCGTGACCGGGTTGGTAAACCACGCCAGCACCAGCGCGCCGGCGGCGAAACAAGCCAGGCCCAGGACCAGGCCATGCAGCTGGCCAAAGCGGCCGGCGGCCAGCGGGCGTTGCGCGGTTCGCACCATTTTGGCGTCGGTCTTGCGCTCGATGACCTGGTTCATCACGCTGGCCCCGCAGGATACCAGCGTGATGCCGAGCAGAGCCTGAAACAGGCCCCAATGGATACTGGTGATGCCGGAGCGCATCGACCCCAGGTAAAAGCCGGCCCACGCTGTAATCACCACCATCGAGGTCACGCGAACCTTGAACAGTTCCTGATAATCGGCCCATCGGGAATGCCGCGCCTGCGGCCGGGCGACCGCGAGGCCGGGCAACGCCAGGTCCCCGGCCGGAAGGGGATCGACGACGTGGGCGGCTGGGGTCATAGAAGCGAAGTCCTGGATTGCGGTTGGTTAGGATTCATCGACGCGGCTGAATTCATGATAGCAAGCAAGCTCCTCTGCGGCCGGAGGGCCGTTTGATGTGGCCGTTCGGTGTAATCAGGCGCAAAATCTTACCGCACCACTTCGACGGGCGCTGCCTCGGGTACTGGTTCAGGATCGTCATGCTGCACCAGGTACTCCTGAATCAGCACCGACACCAGCACCGCCGTCGGGACCGCGATCATGGCCCCGAGGACTCCGGCCAGCTTCGAACCCATCAACAGCGCGACCAGAACGCCCAGCGCGGAAAGATCTACGCTGCTCTTCATGATGCGCGGCGTCAGGAAAGAGGTCTCAACCTGGGCATAAATGGCATAGAAAACTGCCACCCCTACTACTTTTGCCCAGGAGTCGATGGCCGCCGCCAGCAATACCAGGGCCATCGAGACCATGGCGCCGACGATGGGGATGATATTCAACGCGCCCATCAGCACCGCCAGGGCATAGGCATAACGGATCTTGAGCAACACAAAGACAATGAGGCTGCACAGCCCCAGGATGAGCATGAGTCCGCCTTGTCCCAGGAGCCATTTGCCCATGCGCACGTCGGCGCGCAACAGCGTATCGTTCAGCCGCCCCCGGGCGGATTTGGGGAAGAAGGACAGCATCCAGTGATAGGCCTCATCGCCTTCCAGCATGAAATAAACGGTGAGAAAGATAACCGCCCCGACATCGGCCAGCTTGCCCGCCCAGCTGCTGATGGAGAGAAACAGATATTCCGCGAAATTGGACGCGAATCCCTGCAGCTTCAGATAAATGCCGGAAAGATTGACGTGAGAAATAAGCGGGAATCTATGCAGCTGATCGAGCACCTTAGGTCCGCGTGTCGGCAGCTCGGAGATTAACGATTGCACATCGTGCACGACCGGCGGCAAGGCGAAGGAAAAAAACAGGGCAGCGGCGGCGGCTAAGCTTAGCACCAGGAGAAAGATAGCCAGCCCCTTGCCGGGATGCCAGCTGCCGATGCGGATGTGCATAATGCCGCGGATCACGGGTGAAAGGACCACGGCGAACAGGGCGCTTACGTAGAGCAGCAACAGAATCTCGCGCATCAGGTAGGCGGTCAGCAGCACCAAAGCGACGGCAAAGGCGAAGACAATATAGCCGCGCACCGAGCGCGATCGCGCCGTCTGGGTTGTGATGACGACTGGTTCCACGTCACTCACCTCTTTCTCGCCTCGATGATCCACTCCTGGGACACGTGGGCAAGTACTTGATTGGCCACTTCCTGCGCCGTCAGCCCTGTTGTTGTCACGGTGACGTGGGCCGCGCGGTAATGCGGCAGGCGCCGGATGTGGCGGGCTTCGAGGGCCTCCGGCGCGGCCATCAAAGGGCGCGTTTTCCCTTCCACTGTGCAGCGCGCCAGCAGCTCAGGCAGTTCAGCGTGGAGGAAAACCAGGCAGTTTCCGGGCCCATGGATCAGGAGGGACCGGGTGGATTCGTCCTCAACCGTGCCGCCGCCGAGCGCCAGCACGATTTCCTCTTCGTCGCTCAATTGCTGGACCGCCTGCTGCTCTCGCTGGCGAAATTCCGCTTCGCCGTGGTCGCGAAATATTTCCGCTACCGTGCGTTGACTGGAGGCCTCGATTACCTGGTCCAGGTCAATGAACTTCCAGCCCAGCTCGCGGGCCAGGATCGCGCCGACGGTGGACTTGCCCGCGCCCATGAAACCGGTCAGGATCAGCCGCGAAACCCGTGGTGCCTGCTTGCTCATGCCATCTGCGGATTATAGAGCTAAACCTTTGGGGGCTATAGAGGGTGCGGAAAGTCGCCGTTGGGTCGGTCCCGGACACCCATACTCAAAAGCCATTGGCCTTTAGGCACTGGGGTACGGTTTTTTCTTCATCGCTTCTGCGGAAATTCCAGGAAAAGCCTGCCTCTGATTGCCTAAAGAGCGTGTGTGAGACCCGAAGCTTTGGGGAGCCATCCGGGGCAGCCTGAGGGATCTGCAGTGCGCCCGGATGGCTCCCCAAAGCTTCGGGTTCTCACACACGCTCTTTAGGCCACACAACTTGCCCGGTTGATGTCCGGGCTGAAGACCGGACCTACCCAACGGCGACTTTTCTGTAGCCTTTGGGAGCCTCGCACTTTATGCGCCTTCCTTTTGCGCAATGTCGGTTTTTCGCATGCGCGAAAAGGGGCCGCACTACTTGACGCGGGAAGGCTCTTTCTTGAGCGCAGTCTGAATGTTTTCCCAAACTTCAGGGCTGGGATCGTGAATCGGCAGCAGCAGCTTGGCTTGTTGCGCAATGTACTCGAGATCACGCACCAGCGCGCTGCAGTTCTCGCAGGTCTTCAGGTGTGGATGCATGTTCAGATCTTCACCCGACTCGAATAAGCTCGGAAGCTGGTCCTGAAAAACGGCGCAATCGACGGTGGTTCCGTTTGCTCCTTTCCGGACATTGTTCATAGAACTGCCTCTTTCCTTTGGCCCGACTTCAAAAGGTCGCGAAGCTTCATTCGCGCCTTGTGCAACTGCGACTTGCTGTTTCCGATGGAGCACTCCAGCATGCCGGCAATCTCATTGTGTTCATATCCTTCGACATCGTGCAATACGAATACCAGCCGGTAGCCAGGAGGTAAATTCTCAATCGCTCGCTCCAGGGTGACGCGATCAACAGAACCGGAGAGCGTCAGGTCGCGAGCCCCTATATCCTTCCGCGGCCCGTCTTCCTGGGATGGCTCCAGCGTCTCCTCCAGTGAAACCTGGGGCAACCCTTTCTTTCGCAGATGCATGAGCACCACGTTCACCGCCAGCCGGTGCAGCCAGGTTGAAAAGGCCGAGTCTCCCCGGAACGTGGAAATCTTGCGATACAGCTGAAGAAAGGCCTCCTGGGTCAGGTCCTCGGCTTCGGCCACATTTCCCAGCATGCGCAGGCAGAGAGAATAAACCCGCCGCTTGTGCAGCGAGTACAGGATCTCGAACGAGGCGCCGTCGCCGGCCTGCGCTTTTTGTATGGCCTCGGCTTCGCCGGCGATGGGTGGGTTGCGACGCAGATGCTGGTTGGGCGTCTTGGCCGGCGCCGTTGGTCCGGGCGTCGTGGCCATGTCCTTGCTGGGAATAGACATTGGTACCTCTAGGAGAGAAGTTCCACCACCGCTATCGTTGCCGGGCTGGCGGATGTTCGCTTTCGGCATTGGAATCACTCATTTAAAAAGGGAACCTGGCATTGGGAAGCACAATATGGGGTTGAAGTTGCTCTTAGCTGCCAATAAAGCGGGCATAAAGACTGCGGGCGACGGTCACGTCGGTTGTCCCCTGCACCAGCGCCCGCCCGTCCGCGAAAACGGTGAGGGTATAGTCTCCGCGCTCGAAACGCAGCAGAAGCCGGTTAAAGTTCACCTTGCCGTGCGGTTCCAGGCGGTGCTGCATCTCAGCAAAATCCACCGGCCGGTGATGTTCATGAATCTGCACCGAATTTCGCCCACAGAGCGTGATCTGGGGGCGGTCTTCTCCCCGCAAATAGGCAAAATCCCGCTGCTGGCAGACGGGGCATTGCGCGCGCGGGACGGCAGCGCTGATCTCAGCCTGGTCATTGGTCCACAGGTCCCGGCCCAGCAGCGTCCGCCGCATCTTGTCCCTTGCGCCCACCAGAAACTTCAACGCCTCGGTTACTTCGACCGACGCGGCGAAATTGACTGCGGTGTTCAAAATGCCGGAAGTGTCGCAGGTTTCCACCAGGCCTGCCGGCGGCCGGGGAAACAGGCATGCCAGGCAAGCGGTCTCTCCCGGAAGGATATTCATAGTGGCCGCGTAGGCCCCTACTGCCGCCGCGTAAATCCAGGGGCGGCCCTGTTCGACGGCGTAATCGTTGAGCAGGTAGCGAGTCTCGAAATTATCCGTGGCGTCAAGCAGAATGACGGCCTCGCCGAGCAGGGCATGAATATTGGATGGCACCAGGTCGGCCACATGCGCATGCACCACCGTCCGGCTGTTGAATTGGGCAATCTTGCGCCGGGCGGCTTCGGCTTTGGGCAGTGCTTCGCGGGCATCGGCCTCGTCGAAAAGGACTTGCCGCTGCAGATTGCTTTCCTCCACAAAATCCCGGTCGATCAGGGTCAGGGTACCCACTCCGGCTCGTGCCAACAGCGCTGCCGCGGCGGCCCCGGTGGCCCCGCAACCCACCACCGCAACGTGGCCCTGGGCCAGCCGCCTCTGCCCCAGCTCACCAATCCCGGGATAAAGCACCTGGCGCGAGTAACGCTCCTCAATTGGTTCCACTGGGCTCTCCCGTAACATCCTCTTGGATGGTCCCGTCTTAGTATAGATATTCGTATAGAGAGAGACGCGGCGGCGGTGCCCACCTGAGAGGGTCTTTGTTGGTTTTGACACCATTGCTTCCATTGGCGCGGCGACCGCAGAAACTGGACAGCTCTCAACGAGGCCGGTCCTTCGTACGTCCTTTTTCCTCAGGAAGAAAGCTGCTTGCTGTCTGCTATCGAAGCCACATCGCTCCTGTTTCTGCTCTCGCCCTCATCGGTTCAATCGTGCTGAGCATCGCTTCCACCCCGATCGCGGGCGCCCAGACAGCGCCGGCAGCAACCTCCTCCGCCACCGGGGATTCACGGCAAGGCCTGCTGCTCGACTGGGCCGGCCTGCAGGTGGTGAGTATTACCTTTGACGGCGTTCGCGAAGATTTGCTGAAGCCGCTGCCCAGCCAGCTGGCGCAGAAGGCCGGTGTTCCGCTGGACCCGGACAAGATTCGCGACAGCCTCCGCAGCCTGTATGCCACCGGCCTCTACGAAACCATTGAAGTGGCTGGGGTCCGAGCCGGGGACAATGTCTCCATCATCTTTTCCGGGGTGCCGCGCCTCTTTATAGGCCGGGTAAACGTAGAGGGAGTGAAAGATGATCGTCTCGACGCCGTGCTGGACAGCGCCACCCAACTACTGGCGGGAACCGCCTACTCTGACAGCAAAGCGGCCCTGGCAGAGCCGGCGCTCAAGACCACTCTCGAGAGCAACGGCTACTACCGGGGTCAAATTGCCCAAACCACGGTCATCGACCATGAAAATTCGTTGGTCGACATCAACTTCTATACCACCACCGGCAATCCGGCCCGGATTGGCGACGTGGAGTTGACCGGCGACAGCGGGCTGACCGAACCACAGTTTCGCAAGCAGGGAAAACTCAAGCGCAACTCCAAGGTCAACCGCAATACCGTCAGCCGCGCCCTGCGTAACCTGCGCAAGCACTACAACAAGAGGGAGCGGCTGGCCGCGACGGTAAGTCTCACCTCCAAAGAGTACGTGCCTCCCTCCAACCGCCTGAACTACACCTTTCTCGCCCACCAGGGCCCAATCGTTGAGGTTAAGGTCGAAGGGGCCAAAATCAGCCAAGGCCAGCTGGAAAAATTGGTGCCGGTTTACGAGGAGGGCACGGTAGATCAGGATCTGCTCAACGAGGGCGCGCAGAACCTGCAGAACTACTTTGAGGGCCATGGCTACTTCGACGTAAAGGTCTCGCACCAGCCGGTGCGCACCGATGCCCAGCACGTGACCGCGCTCTACACCGTTGAGCTGGGTAAGCGCCACGTCGTCGACACCGTCACGGTTACCGGCAACAAGTATTTCGGCACCCCGCTGATTACCGAGCTTCTCAGCGTACGGCCAAATAGTTTCCTGGACCGGTACGGTGCATTCAGCCAGCAGCTGGTGGCTCAGGATGTTTCCGCCATCAAGGCGCTTTACATGGGCAATGGCTTTAGCGGAGTCAAGGTCACCCCAAAATTTACCGATAGCGATACCACAGCGGGCAAGGCCGGTAAGATCTCTCACTTCAAAATCGACTATGTCATCGATGAAGGGACCCAGCGCCGTATTGGCAAATATGACATCGAGGGAGCCACCGCTGAGCAGCTGGCTGACTTTCGCCCTTACCTCAATACCGAGGTAGGCCAGCCCTACTCGGCCGTGAATATCAACCAGGACCGTAACCTGGTCCAGACCTACTATTACAGCAAGGGCTATGACGACGCCCTGGTAAATCTGTTCCAGCAAACCGAGGCGGATAACCCGGACGCCGTGGATTTCACCATGAACGTGGTGGCCGGCAAGCAATTCTTCGTGCGCAAGGTTGTCGTCTCCGGCCTGGAACGAACCAAGCCGGCGCTGGTGCAGCAGCGGATCCTGCTCAACCCCGGCGATCCTCTCAATCAAACCGCCCTGCTGCAGATGCAGCGCAAACTGTATGATCTGGCCCTGTTCAATGAGGTCAATACCGCCATTCAGAATCCCAACGGCGACGAAACCTATAAGAACGTCCTGCTGAATCTGACCGAAGCCAAGCGCTGGGATATCAGCTACGGTTTCGGTTTCGAGGTGCAGACAGGCACGCCGTCACAGAACTGTGAGGTCAATTGCAGTCCCAACGGCCATACCGGGGCCAGTCCTCGAATCCTGTTCAATGTCAGCCGCACCAACCTGCGCGGCACCGACCAATCGATTACCCTGCGCACCAACTACGGAACCATCGAGCAAATTGCCCAGCTCAGCTACCAGGACCCGCACTTCGCCAACAATCCATCGCTCAACCTGAGCCTTTCCGGCGGCTATAACAATAGCGCCGTGATCACCACCTACAAGGCCGCGATCCTTTCCAGCGCCTTGCGCCTCACGCAGCGCGTCACCAAACCCACCACCTTGATCTACTCCTTCTCCTACCGCCGTGTTGCGGTCAATGCCAGCACTCTTCAAGTCAGCCAGCCCGAGATCCCACTGCTCGCCCTACCGGTGCGGGTAGGGGGCCCGGGGATCACGTATATCCGCGATACCCGCGATGTCCCTCTCGATGCCCATCATGGCACTTTCAACACCGGAGAAGTTTTTCTGTCAGATGGCAAATTCGGCTCCCAGGCCAACTTTGCCCGAGTTGATTTGAGCAATTCCTCGTATTACGACCTGGGGCGCCGCCACTGGGTGATTGCGCGCCAGACTCGCTACGGACAGGAGCGCTCCTTTGGCAATGGTGATGAGCAACTGATTCCTCTTCCGGAGCGGCTTTATGCCGGCGGCGCCACCTCTCATCGCGGCTTTGGTATCAATGCCGCCGGGCCGCGCGATCCCCAGACCGGTTTTCCGGTTGGCGGGGCAGGTGTTTTCGTGAATACTTTGGAGCTGCGCGCCCCCCCGCCCACTTTGCGTTGGGTGGGCACCGATCTCAGTTTTGTGCTGTTTCATGACATGGGCAACGCTTTCCAGACGTCTTCCCAGGTCTGGCCAGCCGCTCTGCGCATCAAGCAGCCGCACAGCTATACATGCCGCAATGTTACTTTGCCCTACAGCACTTACAACACGCCGGATACCTGCGACTTCAACGACTTCTCCCACGCCCTGGGGCTGGGTTTGCGCTACCACACACCCATTGGGCCGGTACGTGCAGATTTCAGTTATAACTTGAATCCGCCGATCTATCCCGTTTTTGTGGACTACACCCAAGGCGTTCCGGTTCAGAATCCGCACGTCGGTTCAGCCGGGCACTTCAACTTTTTCTTCAGCATCGGACAGAGCTTTTGATGTTGAAAGCGACGCACATCGTCGGAGTTGGAAGATCTGGCATACCCGCTATGGTTGCCATGCTGATGTTGGCGACGAGTATGGCCGCAGGCGCATGGGCACAGCAACCCGCCGGCCCTCTCCCTCACGGGGCGGTGGTCCTCGATCACGTGGTTGCGGTCATCAATGGCAGCGTAATCCTCGAGAGCGATGTGAGGGAAGAAATGGGTTATGCCGTCCTGCAGCCCTTCAGCATCGATAGCGCGCGCAACACCCCTCAACGGGCGCTGCAGCGCCTGATCGATCGCGACCTTATCCTGCAACAAATGAAGACCGTGCAGGCGCTTCCCCCGCCTTCTCCCGAGGAGATAAAGGAGCGCATTACGCAACTGCGGGCCGTGATTCCCGAGTGTGCCGAGTATCACTGCCCAACCGATGCCGGCTGGCGGGCTTTTCTGAAAGCGAATGGCCTGACGGAGAAGCAAGTGGAGGCGCATTGGTCTCAGCGCATGCTCATCCTGTCATTTATTCAGTCGCGCTTCGGCTCCGGTGTGCGCATTACCCCTGCCGAGATCAAGGACTACTACGACAAGACCCTGTTGCCCCAGTTCCACGATAAGCCAGTCAAGCCGCCCGCCCTGGCCGCTGTCTCCAGCCGGATCGAGGAGATCCTGCTGCAACAGCGGGTGAGCTCCCTGTTGCTCGAATGGCTGCAGAGCCTGAAGAGCGAAGGCAGCGTAAGCATTCTGGATCCCGCTTATGGCAAGGTGGGCACCACCGGTTCCGGCGGCGATTCCGATTCCGGAGGACAGCCATGAACCCCGAGAAGACTGCCATGAGCGCCGAGAAGACAGTCATGAGTGCCTGGGCTTGGATAATGAGGGTGGGCGTGGTCCTGGTCCTGCTGCTGGTTCTGGTGGCCGGCGGATTGCTGTTCTACGCATCGACGCCTCATTTTGCCAACGTCGTGCGGCTGAAAGTCATCAGCGTGCTTGAAGACGCGACCGGGGGCCGGGTGGAGTTGCAGTCTTTACGCTGGAACCTGCGCCATCTCTCCGTGGAAGTGGAGGGCCTGACCATCCACGGTCTGGAGGGGCGGGGCGAGTTGCCCTACGCCCATATCGACCGGCTTTACGCGCGGGCCAAAATCCTCTCCTTTGTCGATGCCCGGCTGGGCCTCGACTTTCTGGAAGTCGACCGGCCGGCAATCCATCTCATCATCTACCCCGATGGCCGCACCAACCAGCCCACGCCGAAGGCCAAACAAAGCAATAACGGGCCGGCGATCAGAACCATCTTTGATCTTCAGGCCAGCCGGGTGGAAGTGCACGACGGCATGGCGCTGATCAACCAGCGCTCCATCCCATTCCAACTTGCCGCCAACGATCTCGGCGTGGTGATCACCTACGCTCCCGCCACCGGTCATTACCTGGGCAAAATTGCCTGCTCGGATATCAGCGCGCAGCAGGCGAAGGCCGCGGCCGTCCGCAGCAAGCTGGATCTGAGCCTGGAGATAGCCCCCGACGCGGTCGATTTCAACGGGCTGCACTTTACCAGCGAAAAGACCAGGCTTCAGGCCTCTGGAACCCTCACCCACTTTGCGAATCCACGGTGGACAGTGTCTACAGACGGCACCGTAGATTTGGCGGAGGTGACAGCACTCGGCCTGGTCGACGGCTTCGGACGGGGAAGCGTTGATCTTGCGGTCAAAGGTCAGGGCACCGGGAGCAATCAATATGTGCTGGATGGCAAGGCCAAGGTGGTCAACGCCAGCTACGCCATTGAATACTTCTGGATTGACGGAGTGAACGCCACCACGCGGCTGCACATTACTCCGGACGAGATCACTCTGCCCGACCTGGTCGCCCGCCCGCGCCAGGGCGGGATTGTAAACGCCGCCTTCCGCTATCTCCATTGGATGATGCCCTTCACTTCGCCTAAGGCCCCAGGGGCGCAAGTCCTCAGCGCGCGCGCACGGGTTTCCGGGGTGCGCCTCACCACCGTACTGGAGAGTGTGCTCCCCCGCCAATATCGCAATTTGGGCTTCGATACGGCAGGCGAAGGCAGCGTCAGTATCGATTGGACGGGCGGCCCGGATGATCTGACTGTCGGGGCCGTCCTGGCCATGAGTGTTCCCGCTACCACTGCTCCCGGGCTGCTTCCCCTCAGCGGAGCAGTCGATGCCAGGTACTTTCAGCGTGGGGGCAAGGTTCAGATCAACCAACTGCAGGCCCATAGTCCCGCGACCATTCTCAATGTCACCGGCTTACTGGGCGTGTATCCGGTAGAAGAGCCTTCCAACCTTTCGGTTCATCTGGTCAACCACAACCTGGGCGAGTTCGATCACGTCCTGAAGGTCCTGGATCTGGGCTTTGGCAAGCCAGGTGTTTCCGGCATTCCCGTTCAGCTTCATGGGGATGCAACCTTCGACGGTTCGGCGACCGGCTCCCTGGTCGATCCCGCATTTAAGGGCCATCTCACCGCGAACCGGTTTTCCACCGAATTCCTCCTTCCGGCCATGGATGCTGCCGCTTCCCCCCCGCCGCATCCGGCCGAGCCTGCGGCCAGCAAGCCAATAAACATCTACTGGGACTCTCTGGACACCAACGCCAGTTATTCCTCCAGTCTCATCTCCGTCGATCACGCAACGCTCACCCGCGGCAAGACAGCCATACACGCCTCCGGTCAACTGGAGGCACATCGCATCAGCCGGCGGAAGGTCGCTTTCGACGACCAGGCCACCATCAATGCCACCGCCCAGATGCAGAACGCATCGCTTACCGACCTGCTGGACATCGCCGGACAAGACCTGCCCATCACCGGCACCCTGGACCTGCAGGCCCACGCCGGTGGGACGCTGGGCGACCTGAACGGGGGCAGTAATCTTACCCTGGTGGGCGGCGTCATCGAGGGCCAGCCTTATCACAGCCTCACCGCCTCCGTGAGTTTATCGGGCCAGGATGTCAACCTGACCAAACTCACCCTGCTGCAGGATGGCGGCACGGTGGAGGGCAACGGGACTTATAACCTGAAGACCCAGAGTTTCCTCGGCAATCTGGACGGGACCAACTTCGAACTTGGTCATTTTCCTCAGCCTAAGGACCCCCGGCTTTCCGTAACCGGCGCTTTGAAGTTTGACGCCCACGCCTCGGGCACCCTCGAATCCCCCTCCATTCTGGCTGGAATTCATCTGCGCAACCTTGTCCTCGGCGGCCAGCCCGCCGGCTCTCTGGAAATGATCGCGCACACCCAGGGGAGCACTGCCTATTTCACCGCCCAGAGCGGCCTGGCGTTGGCACAGCTACAGGTCAAAGGCCAGACCCAGCTGCACGGCAACTTTGATACTCAGGCCAACCTGGTTTTGACCAACCTCAACATCGCGCCTTTCATGCGCGCCTTTCATGTGCAGAGTGTCAGCGGTAACTCGTCGATCGGGGGCACGGTCAACGTTGCCGGTCCATTGCGGGAACCAAAGCAGTTCAGCGGAGACGCGGAGATTAACCAGTTCGCCGTGACTCTGCAGGGCATCATGCTGCAGGGCGAAGGACCGCTGCGCGCATCGTTACATAATGGGGTGCTTAAGCTGACCCAGGCTCACATTACCGGACCGGACACCAATCTGGCGGTCACGGGTACCGCGGATTTATTGGGCGATCAGGCCTTGACGGTCACCGGCAACGGCTCCGTCAACATGAAGTTGGCGCAGACCTTCAATCCCGACTTTACCTCTTCCGGTCACTTGGATTTCAACGTCGAGGCCAACGGGACCCTCACCCAGCCGTCGTTCTCCGGCCGCGTTCACCTTAGCAACGTCGCCATGGCGCTCAAAGATCTGCCCAACGGCATCAGCAAGCTGAACGGAAATCTGATCTTCGATCAGAACCGGCTGCAGGTACAGGACCTGGTCGGTACGACCGGGGGCGGCCAGCTCAAATTCGGTGGTTTCTTGACCTACCAGCAGGGCTTATACGGAGATTTCACCGCTACCGGGAAGGATATCCGGGTTCGTTACTTAGGCATCAGCGCCACCGCCGACACCACCCTGCACCTGCAGGGCTCAGAGAACAAATATGCTGCTCAGCGGCAACGTTCAAATCACGCGCTTCATCATCGGCCCCAATGTAGACTTCGCCAGCTTTGCCCCCAGCCCGGCGGCGAACGTGCCCCCGGACCCAAGCGCGCCTTCCAGCCACGTGCGGTTGGACGTGCATATTTTTTCCGCGCCCCAACTCGATTTTCAAAACTCCTACGCTCAGTTGGCCGGCAGCGTCGACCTTCGCATTCGCGGAACCGTGGCCCAGCCGGCCATTCTCGGCCGCATCAACATCACGGATGGAACTGCCAACTTTGCCGGCACCACCTACCGGTTGCAGCACGGCGAAATCTTTTTCACCAACCCGGTCATGATCGAGCCCATCATCGATATCGATGCCACCACCCGGGTGGAGGAATACGACGTGACCATCGGACTGCACGGCAATATCAACCAGCTGAGGCCCACCTTTCGTTCCGAGCCTCCTCTTCCGCAGGCGGACGTGATCTCCCTGTTGGCCCTGGGCCGCACCCAGGAAGAACAGGCACTGTATTCGCAGCAGGAGCAATCCATCGGCGGCGACTCCACCACCAATGCGCTGTTGGGAGGCGCGCTCAATGCGGCTGTTAGCAGTCGCGTGCAAAAGCTCTTTGGCGGAGGCAGCGTGAAGATCGATCCCACTTACGTCGGCTCCATCGGCAGCTCGAGTGCCCGGATTACCGTCCAGCAGAATATTTCCCGCAACGTTCAAGTCACCTACGCCACCAACGTAAATGCCACCGCGCAGCAGCTCATTCAGGCCCAGGTGGATATCACGCAAAGCGTCTCTGTGCTTGCGGTTCGCGACGAAGCGGGTGTCTTCAGCATGGTGCTGAAAGTTCACAAACGCTACCGTTGACGGCATCTTAGAGTCGTAGTAAACAAGGAGGGCAACCCAGGGCCCCGTTTCGAGTCTATACAAGTGGACTTATTCGCGAAGGCGTTACACCCGCGAAAAAAACAGGAGATAGAAATGAAAAAGGCAACACATAGGTCTAGTTTTGGCGCTGGCTGCTGTTCTGGTTCTAGGTTCTCAAGTGGTTTATTCCCCATGCGTCCTATGCCGCCGGACAGAACGCGCAAACCGATAACAACATTCAGGCTGATCTACAGAATCAACTGAAGAAATTCAAGGACGTACAAATATCAGTTAAGAGTGGGATCGTCGATCTGGAAGGAACGGTCAAGGACTTCGCGACCAAGGAAGAGATCGATAAGAAGGCCCACCGGGTAAAGAACGTGGTCGCCGTTCGCAACAAGCTGAAGATTGCCGGCGCCGGCGAGATGTCGGACGCCCAGCTGCAGCAGAAGATCGTGCAGAAGCTGCAATACGATCGCGTGGGTTATGGCAATGCGTTCAACGCCATCAGCGTCAACGTGCAGGACGGTGTGGTTACTCTGGGCGGCAATGCCCTGGGGCCGGTTGCGGCTGACTCCGCAGTGTCGTTCGCCAGCCATTTCCCCGGCGTGCAGGATGTCATCAACAACATCCAGGTCGATCCTGTGTCGCCCATGGATGACTCGCACCCGCCTGCAGGTATATCGGGCTGTTTACGGCTTTCCCAGCCTGAACAAGTATGCGATCGACCCGGCGCAGCCCATCCGCATCACCGTGGTGAATGGCAACGTCACCCTGAACGGCGTGGTCCTGAGCCAGGCAGACAAGAACGTTGCGGGCATTCGCGCCAACAGCGTCCCGGGCGTCTTCAAGGTGACCAACAACCTCCAGGTAGCCAATTCATCGAACGAAAAGTAAGCTCAGTGTCTAACCCGGGGCATCCTCCGGCACCGTCTACGCGAGTGAGGGTACGGGCTTCAGCCCGTCATAGGCTCCTGCAACTCGATGGGCTAGCCGTGTGCGAGACCCACCATCTCACCATTCAGTCTCGCGAAAGACCGGAGTACCCGGACGCAGTCCTGGGAACCACGCACTCTCAGCTGTCCCTCCGGATAAACGGTGAATGGTGGGTTCTCTCACAGCTGTTTAGCCCCTGAGGGCCACCATCTGCACTCCCGTTACACTTGGGTCATGGCTTTGTTGCGCAACGTAGGCACCACACTGGAAATGATCAAGTGGGAGCACTCGGTGTTTGCTCTCCCCTTTGCTCTTACCGGCGCTATGCTGGCCGCCGCCGGCTGGCCCGCATGGCACAAGGTCTTCTGGATTGTGGTCTGCATGGTCACTGCGCGGTCGGCTGCCATGGCATTCAATCGCTGGGCCGATGCTCGCCTGGATGCCGCCAATCCGCGTACTGCGGCGCGCGCCATTCCGGCCGGCATGCTCAGCCGCCGCTTCGTCGCCGGCTTCACCATGTATGTCGCTGGCTTTTGTTCTGGCCGCCGCGCCAGCTGAACCGGGAGACACTCTTCCTCTCGCCCTTGGTCCTCGCAGTGCTGCTGCTGCTACTCCTACACCAAAAGGTTCACCCGCTGGTCGCACCTGGTGCTCGGCCTGGCGCTTGGAATCGCCCCCGCAGCGGCCTGGATCGCGATCCGCGGTACGCTGGATCCGCGCATCGTCGTGCTCACCGCGGCGGTACTTTTCTGGGTGGGAGGGTTCGACGTGCTCTACGCCTGCCAGGACATGGCGCACGACCGGGAGGCCGGCCTGAACAGCATCCCCCAAACCTGGGGTATCGGGCCGCCTTTTGGATTGCGCGCGCCATGCACCTGATCATGTTGGGCCTGTTGTTCTGGCTGCTGAGACTGTTTGCGCTCAATGCTATTGCATGGGTGGGGATGGTAGCGGTGGCGTTTGCTACTGCTCTACGAGCATCTCATCATCTCGCCCACGGATCTACGCCGCCTGAACGCTGCGTTCTTCACCATGAACGGGATTATCTCCATGGTCTTCTTCTTCTTTGTCGCTGCAGCCCTTCTGCTTCCAGACGCCTAAAAAGATAAACGCACCCGCCGATGTACAACGGGTGCGTTCAAGGCTGCAAGACAAACCGCATCTAATTAGGCCGTCTTGGCTTTGTCCGTTCCCTCGCCTTGTGAGCGTCGATCTTCTCGTTCACGTTTTCATGAACTTCGTCCACCTTTTCGACGGACTTCAGCGCGTGCGTCGTTCGCCTTGTGTTCCGCTTCCTTCTGATGGCGATCTGCGGTAACTGCGGCAGCATCTTTTACGTTGCCCCAGGTTTCCTTGGCGGCGCCCTTCACCTGGTCGGCTACGCCCTGATTGGCCAGCTTCTGATTGCCTAGGCTTCGCCTACCCCTTGCTTCACTTTCCCGCTGCCTGTTCCACTTTGCCGGTAACTTGATCTTTGTTCATGGTTGTTTCTCCTTAGCCTGCAAATTGCACAGGCACTTACAGTTAGGATGCCTCCCGCTTCATCCCGGCATACCTGCCGGGCGAAAACATGCCTGCAGGTAATTCTTTTTGCTCCTGCACGCCTCAGGGAGGCCAATCTAAATTGCCCGTCTGCCGCCTATCAACTGGATCACCAGAACCACCAGCGCAATGATCAGCAGAATGTGGATGTACCACGCCACCACATGAAATCCGATAAAGCCCACCAGCCAAAGTACCAGCAAAACCAGGAAAATCGTCCAAAGCATCGTGTGTTTCTCCTTACCATAAAGTCTTGCTACGCTGTACTTTGGTGCGATTGCGCTGCAGGTGGGTTGCCGTATCATCGAAATTAAGTCCGCGGGGCAGAGATGCGGATTGCGATCCAGGGAGAGCTCGGCTCTTTTAGCCACGAAGCCGCATTAAAGATGGATCCGGAGGCAACCATTGTTCCCTGCGCCGTCTCCGCAGAGGTTTTCAAGCTGGTCGAGAGTGGTGAGGTCTGGCCGCGGTAATCCCCATTGAAAATTCTCTGGCCGGTTCTGTCGCCGAGCACTTCGATCTTCTCTTTCAGTACGACGTACAGATCGAGCGCGAATCCCTGCTGCGCATTCGTCACAATCTCATCGTCGTCCCCGGCAGCACCATTGGAGAGCATCCGCCGAGTCCTCTCGCACCCGGTCGCTCTGGCTCAATGCCGCCGGTTTTTCGCTTGAGCATCCAGCGATGACGCCCACTCCCTTCTACGACACAGCGGGCAGCGTCAAGCATGTGATCGAGCCCGGCGACAGCAACTCCGCCGCGATCGCCAGCGAGCAGGCCGCTCTCGCTACGGAGGAGAGGTGCTGGCCGCCGGCATCGAAGACAATCCGGCCAACTACACCCGCTTTTTCCTGATTCGCCGCAGCGACCAGCGTCCGGCCGCTATCCGATCCGGATAAGGTCAGCATCGCTTTTACCGTCGAAAACCGCCCCGGAACCCTGGTTTCGGCGCTCCAGGTTTTCGCCGAAAACAAAACCAACCTCTGCAAGATCGAGTCCCGCCCGGTGCACGGCCAGCCCTGGCAATACGTCTTCTACGTCGACTACCAAATCTCCGACCCGGCGGCAGCCGATGCCGTCTCTCGATCAGCTTCGGCGCCAGTGCCTGCTGGTCAAGGAGCTGGGACGGTACCCGCGCGGCCGCTTTCCCCTGACGGGCGCCTAGAGCTCTCTTGACGAGCTCATAGAGCCAGTCGATGCAGTGACGGGAGGCGGCCTTTTGCGACTTTCGGAGATCTGTGGCATCTCATATGCGATAATATTGATAGAAGGATACTCATGGCTAGCGATTTCTTAAGCATCATCAGTCCAACCGACCCCAACCGACGGGAGCAGGGTGGTTCTCAGGGCAGGGTCCTGCCCATTCTGCCTGTTCGCAGCACGGTGTTGTTTCCCCACGCCGTGCTGCCCCTGACCGTCGGTCGGGAGAGCTCGATTCAGCTCATTCAGTCGCTGGGAGACGAGAAGACCATCGTGGTGGTCGCGCAGCGCGACGAGCGCATGGACAGTCCGCAGCCCAGCGATTTGTATTCCGTTGGAACCATGGCGACGGTACACAAAGTCGTCAAAATGCCCAACCAGAGTCTTTTTGTCTTTACCGAGGGCACGGAGCGGGTCAAGCTGGGCGAATTTACCCAGCTTGAGCCGTTCATGACGGCCAGCCGTCGATCATTTGCCCGAGATCGATCCGGGCAAGAGCGCGGAGCTGGAAGCGCTGCAACGAAATGTGATGGCGCAATTTCAGCAGATCGTCACCACTTCGCCTACACTTTCCGACGAACTGCAGACCATCGCGCTCAATATCGAAGATCCGGGCCGCCTGGTCGATTTCATTGCTTCTCTCTCTGCCCTTTCTGTCCACTACCGATAAGCAGGAGCTGCTGGAAACTCCTGATGTGTTGTTGCGCATGGAGCGCATCAACAAGCACCTGGCCAAGGAAGCCGAGGTGCAGCAGCTGCGCAACAAGATCCAGACCGAAGTCCAGGACCAGGTGCAGCAATCGCAGCGCGATTACTACCTGCGCGAACAGCTCAAGGCCATCCAGAAGGAGATCGGCGAGATGGACGAGGGCCAGAAGGATATCGAGGAGCTGCGGCAGAAGATCGAAGCGGCAGGCATGCCGGAAGAGGTGAAGAAGGAGGCCACCAAGGAACTCAACCGCTTGTCGCGGATGTCTCCCATGGCCGCCGACTATTCGCTCACCCGCAACTACATGGAATGGCTGGCCGTGCTGCCGTGGGCAAAGTCCACCGGCGGCGAAGTGGACATCGCCAAGGCCAAGGAGATCCTCGACCTGGATCATTACGACCTGAAGCGGGTAAAGGACCGCATCCTCGACTACCTGAGCGTCCGCCGCCTCAAGCCCGATATGAAGGGGCCCATTCTTTGCTTTGTCGGGCCTCCGGGCGTGGGCAAGACCTCGCTTGGCCGCAGCATCGCGCGCGCTCTGGGCCGCAAGTTCCAGCGGATCTCGCTCGGCGGCATGCACGACGAGGCGGAGATCCGCGGTCACCGCCGCACCTATATCGGAGCCCTTGCCCGGGCAGATCATCCAGTCGCTGCGCCGCGCGGAGACCAACGATCCGGTCTTTATGCTGGACGAGATCGACAAACTCGGCCGTGACTTCCGTGGCGATCCGGCCTCGGCGTTGCTGGAAACCCTGGATCCGGAGCAGAACAATACCTTCCGGGACAACTACCTCGACGTGCCCTTCGATCTGTCCAAGGTGCTCTTTATCTGCACGGCGAACATGCTCGATCCCATTCCGGCGCCGCTTGCGCGACCGCATGGAGATCATCGACCTGTCGGGCTATACCGAGGAGGAAAAGACGCATATCGCTTTCCGCTATCTCATTCCCCGGCAGATCAAGGAGAACGGCATCGAGCCTAAGGAGAGGTGGCGAAGCCGAGATCGAGTTTCCTGAGGAAGGCGTTCGCTACATCGTGCGTCACTACACCCGCGAAGCCGGGGTGCGCAAACTGGAGCAGCTGATCGGCACCGTCTGCCGCAAGCAGGCGCGGCGCATCGCTGAAGGCAAGACGGGCAAGCTGATCGTCGACCGGGCAGTGATTCAGGAGTTCCTGGGCGGCATCAAGGTTCGCGTCGATACCGAGATCGCCGAGCGCACCCGGCGTGCCGGCGTAGCCGTAGGCCTGGCCTGGACGCCTGCTGGTGGCGATGTGCTGTTCATCGAAGCCAACCGGATGAAGGGCAAGGGCGGCTTTACGATGACCGGGCAGATCGGCGAAGTCATGCAGGAATCCATGCAGGCGGCGCTCACCTGGGTACGTTCGAACGCCGCCTCGCTGGGCCTGGCGGAGGACTTCACCAAGGATGTGGACATTCACATCCACGTTCCCGCTGGAGCGATCCCCAAGGATGGCCCGTCGGCGGGTGTCACCATGGCAACCGCGCTGGTTTCGCTGATGACGGATACGCCGGTTCGTCCGCTCACCGCGATGACGGGTGAGATCACCCTCAGCGGCAACGTTCTGCCGGTAGGCGGCATCAAGGAGAAGTTTCTCGCTGCCAAGCGCGCGGGCGTGCAGGATGTCATCCTGCCGGCGGAAAATCGGCAGAGCGTCGAAGAAGACCTGACGGCGGATCAAATCGAGAACGTGCGCATCCACTACGCCAGCCGCATCGAAGATGTTCTGGCTGTGGCGCTGCCCAAGTCCGTCAGCGAAGAGAAGAAGGACGAAGCAGTCCGGGAAGGCATTATCGAGCACGCTGGTGTCTAAAATCTCACCCACCGCATCAAGAAGGCCCGCCAACCAGCGGGCCTTTTGCTTTTGCTTATGCTGTGAGTCGGCGCCAGGGTCAACTACAGATGTTGCGTTAAATGCATCACCTGAACTAGAATCCTAGTGTGGGAAGAAAGGTTCGCCTTCGCAAGAAGACTGATGACGAAACTGAATTTTGGTGTGGGGGTGGGGCCGGTATCGTGGCGAGGAGGTCTGGGTTGACGAAAAGGATTTGGTCCTTCGCTACAATCTTGCCTTTCTTCTGCCCCATCGGTTGGGAACCGATAACGGCCGCGTGCTCGGTTTCGACAACGCACACGGTGTCCATGAGCGTCATTACATGGGCGACGTGAGGCCGGTTCTCTTCACAGACTATGCGGCAACAGCGAAACGCTTCTATCGGGAAGTTCGAGCGCTCAGGAGAAATTATGAAGGCTAAGGTTTTCTTCGATGGATTCGAAGGTCACGTGCGGCGTTCCCTGGAGCGCGCCGAGAAAATGTCGAAGGGCGAGCCGGTGGAAGCGCAGAGAATCATCACCTTCGAAGACCCGCTCCTAATGATCGAATGCCTTACGGTACAACGCATCCGGCTTTGCCAGGTGGTGCGGAAGAAGCGGCTGAGCATTTCAGCGCTAGCCCAGGAACTGGGCCGCAACCGAGGCTCGGTGACCAGGGATGTGAATAAGCTCAAGAAACTTGGCCTGCTGCGCCTGCGTGAAGAGGTCAATCCCGGACACGGCGTGGTACAGATCGTCGAGCCTGCCGCCCAGAAGTTCGAGATGCGCATCGCCCTATAGAGGGCGTTCCACAAGGATATCGATGATCATTGACTTCGCGGAGCGGGCGCACAACCATAACTGGGACCTGGACCCAGTTGTGCGATCACTGCTCGATACCGATTTCTACAAGCTCCTCATGCTTCAGTTCATCTGGAAGCATTTTCCCACCACCCAGGTATCGTTCTCGGTGAGCAATCGATCTTCATCGGTGCGCCTGGCCGACGTGATTGCGCGCGAAGAGGTATTGGAGCAGCTGGAGCACGTGCGCAGCCTGCGCTTTCTAAAATCGGAACTGATCTGGCTGGCAGGAAACACCTTCTTCGGACGCCGCGGTATCTTCGAGCCCGACTTTATTGAGTGGCTGGGGCACGGTTTTCGCCTCTCCAGCTATCGGCTCACGGTGAGAGACGGAGAATTCCACCTGGAGTTCGACGGGCTCTGGACCGAAGCGACCATGTGGGAGATTTACGCCCTCTCCATCGTCAACGAGCTCAAGTCCCGCGCCGCCTTCAAGGGCATGAGCGAATTCGAGCTTGACATTCTTTACGCCCAGGCCAAGGCCAAGCTGTGGGGCAAGATTGAGCGCCTGACCGGCGTGCCGGAACTGAGAGTGGCCGACTTCGGCACTCGTCGCCGGCACAGTTTCCTGTGGCAGGAATATGTGGTCATGGCCATGAACACGGCGCTTTCCGAGCACTTCACCGGCACCTCCAACACCTATCTAGCCTACAAACACAACCTCGAGGCGGTAGGCACCAATGCCCACGAACTACCCATGGCGCTGGCTGCCATGGCCACCAATGACGCGGAACTGAAGAGCTCGCAGTACCGCATTCTCGAACTTTGGCAAAGCGCCTATGCCCGCGAGATCCGGATCATGCTGCCCGATACCTACGGCACCACGCAGTTCCTCGCCGATGCTCCAGATTGGACCGCAGATTGGACCGGCCAGCGCATCGACAGCAAGGATCCTTACATTGCTGGGGACGAGTACATCGCCTGGCTCGAGCAGCGGGGCCGGGATCCAAAACAAAAGCTGATCATTGCCTCCGACGCCATGGACGTGGAAGACATACTCGGCCTGCATGCCTATTTCATGGGCGCCATGGCGCCCGGCCTGGAACCAAAGGACTTTCGCAGCGCGGCCGACTTCAATGACCCGGCCAGGTGGACTCCCGGGCGGCGCATCCGTTTCAGCGCCGGTTGGGGCACCTTGCTGACCAACGATTTTCGTGGCTGTCACCCCAAAGGCAGAAACGGATTCCATCCCGCCAGCCTGATCTGCAAGATGACCGAGGCCGACGGCCGGCCGGCGGTCAAGCTCTCGGATAATTTTGCCAAGGCTACCGGGCTTCGATCGGAGATAGCGCGCTACCGCAGAGTCTTCGGCACCGCAGGTGTAGCCAACATTCCCGTCCTGGTCTAAGCAACGCCATTTTGTACCTCGCCGCGTCTAACCTCAAGACATTAGACCTTCAGATATTCTTTTTCCATGCGCGTCACGGTCCTGTTTTTTGGAGTACTGAAGGAGATGCTGGCGAGCGAAAGCCAGATCCTTGACCTGCCCGAGGGTGCGACGGTGGACGCAGTGCTTGGGCACTTCCGCCAGCTGCTGCCACAGCAGCCGAAGTTATGGTCAGCCCTGGCCATTGCCGTTAATCAGAGCTACGTGCCGAGTGGTTGCCTGCTGCGTGACGGCGATGAAGTTGCGTTGTTGCCTCCGGTGAGCGGCGGCTGCACCCCGATCATTGCCCTGGTCACCGAGCCCATCGATTCTGCGTCGCTGGTGAGCAATATCAAGCAGGGGGAGGACGGCGCTGTGGTGGTCTTTGACGGCATCGTCCGCAATAACACCAGAGGAAGGCGGACACTCTATCTGGTCTACGAGGCTTACCAGGATATGGCGCTACGCCAGATGCAGGCCCTGGCTGCGGAGGCGATCGCCGTGCATGGCGTCCGCCAGGTTGCCATGGTGCATCGCCTGGGGCGCCTGGAGATAGGCGAGACCAGCGTTCTGATTGCCGTGTCTTCCGCCCATCGCGCCCAGGCATTCGAAGCCTGCCGATGGCTCATCGACACGCTCAAGAAGACCGTGCCCATATGGAAGAAGGAACACTTCGAAGATGGAGCGGTCTGGGCCGATGGCGAACCGTTCCCATCCGGTCTGGTGGAGAAGGGCCCAGTGCAGAAGGGAACGACTAGCTCGTGAAACCACTTTGCACTGCAATTTGCTGCGCGCTTACCCTTTGCAGCTTTGCCAACGCGCAGCGCAATACCGACCCACCCACCATTAGCGTCAATGTCCGGCTGGTGAATGTCTTCGTCAATGTCACCGACGACAAAGGCGCCCCGGTCCCCGGACTGACCCGGGATGAATTCCTGCTCTCTGAAGATGATCATCCGCAAAAGATTGCTGTCTTCGAGCGCCAGTCCGAGCTTCCGCTGGAGATTGTCCTGGCTATTGACACCAGTGGCAGTGTGCACAAAGACCTCGGTCTGGAGCAGGAGGCGGCGAAACATTTTGTGCATTCGCTGCTGCGCCCGATCGACCATCTGGACCTCATGGAGTTTGCCGACAACGTGCGCGAGGTCATTTTCTTCACCAATAATCCCAACCGCATCGATCGCGGGTTGAACGACATGGGAAAGGGCGCGGCCACCGCGCTTTACAGCGGCGTCTATCTCGCTTCACAAAGCCTGGCCCCGCGCTCCGGCCGCAAGGTGCTGGTGATTATCTCGGATGGTGGAAATACGGTCAAAGGAACCACCTATGACATGGCGCTGGAGCAGGCTCTGCGCGGTGAAGTGATGGTCTACCCCATCATCGATGTTCCCATCGCCGCCAGCGCCGGCCGCGACCTCGCCGGAGAACACGCCCTGATCACCCTGGCCCAGCAGACCGGGGGCAAGTACTACTATGCCGATTCCTCATCGCTGGACAGGACCTTTGCCCAGCTATCGGAAGATTTACGGACGCAATACCTGCTCGGTTACTATCCATCGAATCGATCCGGCAGCGACTTTCGCAGCATTTCGGTCAAGCTGCGCGCCCCGGACGCCGCGGGATATGTAATCCGTAATCGCCCCGGCTACTATCCATCTCCGTTGCCGTAGCCGGCCCCTCTAGTCCCTTCTGCACAGCAACTGCCCTAAAGAATTCAAGGCTCCGTGACATTTGTTACGGTCTTGTCAATTAATCTCTTGCGAGGCCCATAGTCCTTCGCGGAGTTTTGATGCACCTTTGGCCGTTGCTTTCCGTCGTATTTCTGTGCCTGCTGGCACCACCGGCAGGGGCCGCGTTGCCCAATGCTCCCCAACCTCAACCCCAGGCTCAGCCCTCCGGCCAGCAAAATCCGCCGCGGCCCGCCCCCGCCAGCCGGGAATCTCTCCCCCAAATCAACCAGCGAGAGGCCGATCAGTCCGACGACCAAGCCAATCCGGCCGTCTTCTCGCACCATCTCATCGCCGATCGCCTTTGGATCTCGGGGCAGGCCAACTTCATCTTCCAGGCCCATAACCCGTTTCACTCCCCCTACGCCGGAACCAACAGCTTCCAAAGCCGGGTGGAAACAACCGCACTCTCCCGCGTGCTTACCCTTTACACGGGAATCAAGCTCACCCGCTGGACCGAATTCATCTTCAATGCGGAGGAAGCTGGAGGCAAGGGCCTGAGCGAGGCTCTGGGGATGGCGGGTTTCGTGAATCTTGACGTGGTGCGCAACCCGTCCCTGGGCCAGGGCGTCTATGCCGCGCGCTATTTTATTCACTACACCGTCCCCTTGACCGCGTATCGCGTCGAGGAACAGCCCAACCCGTTTTATTTGCAGGACTCGATACCCAGGCGGCGATTGGAATTCACCATGGGCAAGATGGGCCTGGTCGATTTTTTTGACCTTAACTCCGTGGGCAGCGATAGTCACCTTCAGTTCACCAACTGGGCGATTGATAACAACGGCGCTTACGATTACGCCGCCAACACCCGGGGGTATACCATCGCCGCGATTCTCAGTTATGCAGGACCCAAATTCGAAGCCCATTTCGGCGAAGCCCTGATGCCGACGGTAGCCAACGGCACCAATCTCGATGCAGATCTGCGCCGCGCCCGCGCGGATAACCTGGAGTTGGAATGGAAACCGCAATGGTTCCAGGGTCTGGATACGCACATCCGTCCCCTGGCATATCTGAACCACGCCAACATGGGCGACTATGGCCAGGCCATCGCGGGATTTCAGAATGGGGTAGACAAAGTTCCCGACATTACCCTCTCCCGCCGCCAGGGTACTTTGAAGCAAGGGTTCGGCCTCAACGTGGAACAGGCGCTCCCGGCAAATTTCCGCGCCTTTCTCCGCGCCGGTTGGAATGAGGGCCATCACGAGTCGTTCGCGTACACGGAGATGAACAGCACTTTTGCGGTCGGGTTTGAACTCCCGGGAGACGCGTGGGGCAGAAAAGAAGACCAGATTGGGAGCGCCTTTGAAACCGGCGGCATTAGCAACAAGCACCGCCAGTACCTGGCCCTCGGCGGCTTGGGATTCATCCTCGGTGATGGCCGTCTGAACTACGGCCGCGAATTAGTCAGCGAAACCTACTACAACCTGCACGTCGTGAGCGGCCTTTATATGGCGGTGCAGCTCTCCTTTGTCGACAATCCCGGCTACAATCGGGATCGGGGTCCGGTAATCGTTCCCGGAGTGCGGGCGCATATGGATTTTTAAGTGCATCCATCAGGCTCGATTGCGGCATCTCTCTGTGCAGCTATCATTCACAACATGGCAACCCAGAATCCATCCCGGCGGGGTAAGGGTAAGAAGGAGCCGCCCCTTGGCGAAACCGGCCAGGAGACGCTTTACCTGCGGTTCCTCAGCGACAAGCAGGTGAAAGTAAACGTCAAACTGCGGGACGGCGAGAATGTTTCCGGGTGGATCGAGTATTTCGACGACACCATGATCCGTCTTACCCGCGAAGGCCAGCCCAATCTGTTCATCTACAAGCACCAGATCCGGACCATTAGCGAGCGCGGCCGTCGTGCGAACGGCGTCGAGAGAAATACGCCTTGAAGGACTTTCCCCGGCAGCTTGATCTTGGTTTTGCCGCCGGCGCAGCGGATATTGCCCTGGAAGCCGGGGAACTGCTTCGCGGCTACTTCGAGCGTGGCGTCATCACGGAATATAAAGGCGACGTAGACTTGGTGACCGAAGCTGATCGCGCTTCGGAAAAACTCATCGTAAGCCGGCTCAACCAGCGCTTTCCCGAACACGGCATTTATGGGGAAGAGGGAACCCGCTCCGGTCTCGAGCGCGCCTATCGCTGGTACGTCGACCCACTCGACGGCACAACCAATTTTTCTCACGGCTTTCCGTTCTTCAATGTTTCTCTCGGCCTGGAGCATCGCCCACCAGGACTGGCGCAGGATCAGGATGGGGAAATCGTGGCGGGGGTGGTCTACGATCCCGTGCACGGCGAACTTTTCGTTGCGGAAAAGACGCGTGGAGCCTGGCTGCTGAGGCCTTCTGCGCCTGCCCACCGCCTGCATGTCTCGCGCACGCAGCACTTGCAGGAGAGTCTGTTGTCCACCGGCTTTCCCAGCCACAAGCGCCACATGAACCCCAACATCCACTTTTATCAACAACTGACGCTGCGCTCTCACGGCGTTCGCCGGGCAGGGGCGGCGGCGCTCGATCTGGCCTATTGCGCGGCTGGCCGGGTCGACGCCTTTTGGGAGTTCAATCTGAACCCATGGGATACAGCGGCGGGCGCGCTGCTGGTGCTGGAAGCGGGTGGGGCCATGCTCCGCTTCGATCGCGCCCCTTTTCGTCTCGATAGCCAGGAGGTTCTGGCCACCAACGGTCTGCTCACAGACGAGATCCTGGGCTTCTTTGAGGACATGTTTGCAGGCCGCGGAATTGAGCCCGTGCCCACTCCCGCTGAGTTCGCCGCACGGAGATTGGCGCGCTGATCTCGCGTTCCTCATTCCTGCTGTACAATTTCCTTTCACTTATTCGCCTTCGGGAGATCGCTACTTATGACATACGTGATCGCAGAACCCTGCATCGGAACTAAAGACACCGCCTGCGTTGATGCCTGCCCGGTAGATTGCATTCATCCCAAGAAGGATGAAGCGAAGTACGCTGAGACCGACCAGCTCTTCATCGATCCCGTGGAGTGTATCGACTGCGGCGCCTGTGTTCCGGTCTGCCCGGTATCGGCCATTTTCGCGGGAGACGACCTACCCGAAAAGTGGTCGAGCTTTACCGACAAGAACTCCACCCACTTCGGTCGTTAGGAGTGTCCTGATCGCGGTTGAACCATGATCGTTCACCAGGTGGAAGCGGTCGTCTTGCGTACCTGGCCCGTTCATGAAGCCGACCAGATCGTTTCGCTCTTCACCCGGGACTTCGGAAAGATCAAGGGTGTAGCCAAGTCAGCGGCCAGGTCGAGGCGTCGTTTCGGCGGCGCGCTCGAACCGATGACGCACGTTCGAGCCCACTACGCAGAGAAATCCACTCAGGAACTGGTGCGTCTCGACTCTTTTGAAATTCTCCACTCGCCCTTGGCAGAGCCGGTCGATTACGCCCGAGCCGCCGCTCTCGCCTTTTTTGCCGAGGTGTTGGAGCAGACGCTGCCTGACCACGATCCCCACGACGTGGTATTCCGCCTGCTGCTCTCGGTGCTGGAGCAGACCCGCGTCGATCACATCTGGATGCCGATCACTTATTTTGCCCTTTGGACCACGCGTCTTATGGGCTGGCTCCCGGATTTGAGTCGCTGTTTGTTCTGCGGCGCCTCGCTGGCAGGCCAGCCTGCCTATTTCCGTTTTTCCTCAGACGGGCTGGTCTGTGTCGAACACCGGCAGGTGGGAGAGAACGGTTCTCATGGCGCCACGCTGACGCCCGATTCGCAAATGTTGGCGGTTCGAATGTTTCGTTCCCCGGCATCCGCCTTTGCGTCCGAATCCTGGCCCCGCAGCCGCGGCGCCGACCTTCGCCGCTTCGCCATCCAAAGTCTGGAGCGCCACCTGGAGCGAAAACTCACCACCGTCGCCGCCCTCTCCCGCCTCGGCGGTGGGTAGGGAAGCCCTCAAACCGAACTTTACGCGTGCCCCACGTTCGCGCAAGCGTACGTGGGCCGAAAATGATATGTTTCGAATGCTTTTCCTGTCCCTCAACAGATCTGTAAATCGTAGTAGCTGGAGCTGTGGTGGGCTTCGCCCATCTTTATCGCCCACGTACGCTGGCGCGAACGTGGGGCACCCGTACAGGTTTTGTGCCTAACGAATCCTGGCTGAAAAAACTCCCTCACCCATTCAGCAACGAGCCAACAATCCCGCCGACAACCCCACCCTCGGTGCGCTCTCTGGCGGCTGAAGGCATGTACTGCATCAGCTGGTGAGCCAATTTAGAAATAGGAAGAGTTTGCAGCCATACCCGTCCCGGTCCGGTCAGCGCCGCGAGAAATATCCCGTCCCCGCCGAAAATCATGTTCTTGATCCCCGGAATCCTGGTGATCTGAAACGAAACGCTGGATTGGAACGCACCCACGTGCCCCGGGTGAACGCGCAGCATCTCTCCCGCCGCCAGATCTTTCACCACCAGCTCTCCTGACAACTCGATCCAGCAAGCCCCTTGCCCGGTCACCTTCTGCAGCAGGAACCCATCCCCGCCGAACACCCCTGCCCCCAACGACTGCTGGAAGCCCACGCCCAGCTGAACCTGGGGCGTGGCGCACAGAAAGCCGTGGCGATGGATCAGGTACTCGAGGCCAGGGCCCACCTGGACCGGCTGGATGTGCCCCGGAACCCGGGTGGCAAAGGCGATCTCGCCGCGGGCCCCCATGGCGCGGTACTCAGTCATGAACAGGCTGCCTCCGCCCGCCACTCTTTTCAAAGCGCCGAAGATTCCTCCTCCCCCGCCAAACTGGGTGTGGGTCTGCATCTGGATGGAGCTGCTCATCCAGGAAAGCTCCCCGGCTTCTGAAATCACGGTCTCATTCGGCTCCAGGGTGAACTCGAGAACCGGCAGGGTGGTGCCGACGATACGGCTTTGCATGCAGACTCCTCCTCGAATGGTTGGGCAAACCAGTGTAGCCCAGTTGAGTTGGTTTAGAATCCAACCGTGGCACTGCCAGTAACCAGCCCTCTAACCTTTCAGGAACTCCTCTTTCGTCTGCAAACCTTCTGGGCCGAGCGTGGATGTGTATTGCAACAGCCGTATGACGTGGAAGTGGGCGCCGGCACCATGTCGCCGGAAACCTTTCTGCGCGTCCTCGACCCGCGTCCTTTCTCGGTCGCCTATGCCCAGCCATCCCGCCGCCCCGCCGACGGCCGTTACGGCGAGAACCCCAACCGGCTCTTCAAACACACCCAGTTTCAGGTGGTGTTGAAGCCGCCGCCGGTCAATGTGCAGGAAATCTATCTGGAATCGCTGGCCGCCATCGGCATTGATCTGCGCCGGCACGACCTCAAGTTTGAGGAAGACAACTGGGAAGCGCCCACGCTGGGGGCCTGGGGAATCGGCTGGCAGGTCATGTTGGACGGCCTGGAGATCACCCAGTTTACTTATTTCCAGCAGTGCGGCGGCCTTGATCTGGATCCCATCTCCGCGGAAATTACCTACGGCCTGGAGCGCATCGCCGCCTTTCTGCAGGATGTCGACTCCCTCTACGACGTGGTTTGGGCGCGTACTCCGCAGGCTGTCACCTACGGCGAGGTCCGCCATCTGGAGGAGGTGCAGTTCTCCGTCTACAACTTCGAGGAGGCGGATGTCGAGAAGCTATGGGAACATCTGCGTCTCTACGAAGCGGAGTGCCAGCAACTGTTGAGCCGCGCCACCCAGCAGCCTGAGGATCTCAGCCTGGCCGAGCAGCGCCGCTTTCCAATTCTGGCCGCGTACGACCTCTGTCTGAAGTGCTCCCACCTATTCAATCTGATCGATGCCCGCGGAGCGATCTCTGTGACCGAACGAGTCGGCATCATCGCCCGCATAAGAGTCCTCGCTGTCGGCATCGCCAAGGCTTACTCGCGAATGATCGCCCGGGAGTCGCATGCCTGACCTGTTACTCGAAGTAGGCCTGGAAGAGATCCCGGCCCGCATGATTGCTGCGGCGGAAGCCGAGCTGGCACGCCGCGTAGAGGCGGTGCTCACCCGTCAGCGCTTGCTGGGCTCCCCGGTAGTCATCACCAGCTACGGGACTCCACGCCGGCTGGCGGTGCGCGTCGAAGGCGTGCTGGCGCAGCAGCTCGACATGCAGGAACAGCTGACCGGGCCATCGTGGAAGGCGGCCTTCCCCGATGGGCAGCCGGGTCCGGCGGCACAAGCCTTCGCAAAGAAAGCTGGCGTCCCGGTCACTGCACTCAAAAAGATCACCACCCCCAAGGGCGAATACACCGCTGCGACCGTTCACCGGCCAGGACAAAGCGCGGGGAAGGTTCTTGCCGATTCGCTGCCCCTTGAAATAGGCGCACTCGCCTGGCCCAAGACCATGTACTGGCGTCCCAATAAGCCGGAGCGCTTTGTCCGTCCGCTCCGCTGGCTGCTTTGTTTGCTGGACGAAACTGTGGTTCCGCTGGAGTTCGCCGGTATCCGCGCTGCCAGCGTCAGCTATGGCCATCGCGTGCTCTATGGAGATCAGCCAGTCCCCATTGGCCGGCCGGCGGATTATCTCGCAGCCCTCGAATCGGCCTTTGTGGTGGCCGACGTGGCTGCACGCCGCCATCGCATCCGCAAGGCGCTCGATGCCGCGACCCGCACTCTCCCCGGGGCTCGCTGGCGTGAAGACGAGGCGCTGGTGGAACAGGTCACCCACCTCACGGAGTGGCCAGGTGTGCTGCTCGGCAACTTCCAGCCCGAGTACTTGTCGTTGCCGGAAGAAGTTCTGGTTACCGTGATGCGCGACCACCAGAAGTACTTCGCGCTCGAAGATCAGCAGCACGCTCTGGCGCCCCACTTTCTGGCCGTGCTGAACACCGAGGTCGATGCGGAGGGCATGGCCATCATCCGCCATGGCAACGAGCGAGTTCTGCGCGCTCGCTTCAACGATGCCCGCTTCTTTTGGAACTACGATCAGAAGATTCCTCTTACCGGGCGCGTCGAAAAACTCAACACCGTTACTTTTCAAAGGGATCTTGGCAGCTACTTCAGCAAGACGGAAAGTAACCTGCTCATGGCAAAGGCCCTGGCTGCGGCCGTCGTTGCCCAGGGAATTCAGCTTGACCATGCGGCGCTCGAACAGGCGGTGCTGCTGGCTAAAACCGATCTCACCACCGAGCTGGTGAAGGAATTTACCGAACTCCAGGGTATCGTGGGTGGGCTCTACGCCCGGGCTCAAGGCTTGGGAGAAACGGTAGCGCAAGCCATTTACTTTCAGTACCTGCCGGCCGGAGTGGAAGATCCCATTCCAACCACGGTGGAGGGCCAGATCCTGGGTTTGGCAGACCGCATGGCAACCATCGCGGAGATGTTTGCCATCGGCCTTGAGCCGAGCGGGTCCAAAGATCCTTTTGCCCTGCGGCGCGCCGCCAATGGCGTAGTAAAAATCCTCGCCGAATCGGGCCTGCCCCTTACCGTCGCAGAACTCGAGAGCCTGGCGTTACAACGTTGCCCACGCGCCGGAAATGTGGGGATGTTTCTCAAGGAACGAATCGACTTCTACCTGCGGGAAGTGCGCGGCTTCGCCTATGACGTGGTCAACGCTGTGCTCTCAACCGGGTTGACCACGGTAACCGACGCCGTTGCCCGGGCGCAGGCCCTGACCCAGGTCCGCGGGTCAGACGACCTGTTAGCCATCTCGACTGCCTTTAAGCGGATCAAGAACATCCTTCGCCAGGCGGAAGAGAAACAGGACAAATACGGAGATACCATCGCGACCGAGGATCTCACTGAGGCGGCCGAGCAACATCTGTATGCGGAGACCGTCCGGGTTGCGCCCCGGGTGGAGGCGCTTCGCGCCCGGCAGCAGTATTTGCAGGCTCTGGAACGCATCGCTACACTTCGGCCGGCCATCGACACCTTTTTTGACCAGGTCATGGTCATGGCGCCTGAGGCTCATCTGCGCAGAAACCGCCTGGCCCTGATCGCGTCCGTGCTCAGCGATTTTTCCCGGATTGCGGATTTCTCCGAAATCGTTTCTGGTTAGGGACAGCTACAACTTCCGCAGGACCCCAGCATCAAAACATTCATGTTAATAGAGTGTTAAAAAGCGCTATAGTACATCAACGGATCGTAGCAATACGGTTTGGACCCTCCTCAAAAAACTGACAGACAGCAAAAGGGAGAACTCTATTCGGGAGGTCTGAACAATGACTCGCATTTCCTTTCATCAGAAACTCGACCACCTTCGTGAACGTCTTCTACAAATGGCAGGCGTGGCGGAACAGACACTAAAGTTCGCGCTGGACGCCCACTGTCAAGGGGAGCTTTCCGCCTGTGACACGGTGCGCTTGAACGAGGCAATCATCAACCGTTCGGAGCGGGAAATCGATCAGCTGGCGCTCGACATTCTGGCCATGGAACAGCCCATGGCGGTAGATCTGCGCTTTGTGCTTGCCGCCATCAAAATCAACTCCGACCTGGAGCGGGTCGGTGATCAGTCTCTGACCATTGCATTGCTGGCCGAAGAGCTTGCGGGGAGCCGGCCGTGCGATTTTCCTGTCGACATTCCGCGCATGGCGGACCTATCGATGACCATGGTTCGCAAAGCGCTGCAGGCGCTCACAGATCGGGATGCCGAGCTGGCCGCCAGGGTTTTGGTCATGGATGACGCCGTCGACGAGATGAACCGCAGGGCCAAGACGGTGCTTCTCGATTGCATCGCCCGAGATTCGAGCGCCGCTCGATCCGCCGTCAACCTGCTTTTCATTGCACGAAGTCTCGAGCGCATTGCCGATCACGCCACCAACATGGCCGAAGACGTCATCTTCTGGGTGCGGGGAGCCGACGTTCGCCACGGCAACGTTCTACAAATCCAATAAAGCCCCGGGCCCAAAGAGCGTGTGTGAGAACCCACCATTCACCCGATTTAGTCCCGGAGGGACGGTTGAGCGTCACACTTGTCCAAATTAGCGTTTCACGTTCGGTACCCACATTCATCATCAGCCTTCTATGGGAGCGCAACCCTCCCCTTTGTCATCCCTCGGCTGCGCTCGGAGGCTGTGATTTTATTGGCTTTTTCACGTTTTTGACGCAGCTAAGCCTTTTATTTTCAGCACCAATTTTCATGTGAAACCAATAAAGTCACAAACTCTCGGGATGACAAAGGGGAGGGTTGTGCTCCCATGAAGGATTGCTGGTGAATCGGTTGATGTTCCGTGGCGCTGTCGATTCGCCAACCTGATTGCGCTCGTTCGAACTCCTCTCTCATGTTTGCAACCAATTACATAGCCCAAGCAACCTCCTATTTCGCTAATTTGGACAGCTCAGGTTGAGAGTAGCCCAGGACGCAGTCCTGGGAAGAGATTCGGAGACGGACCAGTCCCGCAGGGACGGCTGAAAATTACCCAGGATGCAGTCCTGGGTACAACCTGGTTAACTTTCAGCCGTCCCTTGCGGGACTTTTCGTTGTTATGTGCATGGTTCCCAGGACTGTGTCCTGGGCTACTCTCAGCCGTCCCTCCGAGACTAAATCGAGTGAATGGTGGGTTCGCACACACGCTCTGAACAGGCTGCGGAAAAACCCGAATCTTTGAAGGGTACGGCCTTTAGGCCGTACGTAACAACTATAGAATCAACGCGGCTTTAGCCGCTGAGGGTACGGTCTTCGCCCTCTGTTCGACCTTTTTCCGCAGCCTCTGAAGCCCGCCCATCAAATCCCACCCGTTTCTTTTCAGGCTCCCACAAATCAATTCACTCGTTGCAGCCGGGCAATCAGCTTTTGCGCCAGGTTCTCGCCTGAATCGGACCACAACAACCGGCTGCTGATCCCGCAGTTCTCTTGAATGGCATTGGTAACTTCCACCAGCTTTTGAACATTGCGTTTTACGTACTCGGCGCCCAACTTGTCCAGCTCGATCTCTTCCAGCAGAAAGGGCGTGTCCACCCCAAAATCAACCCGGACCTGCCCATTCTGCTCGTAGGCCCCCTCGTCGAACTGCGGCCCAAATCCAACCACGTGCACCATCACGGGCTCCAGTTTCCAGGTTGGATCGAGTCCGCCCACGGTCTCCGCTACCCAAAGGTCCCACGGGAGCTCAAATTCATAAGCGAAGTCGTCATGCAGGATCTCTGTAGCCTCAGCCACCGCTCGCTCTGGCGCGGATTCCTGTACTTCCTCTTCTTCATAAATTCTCTGGTAGAAGGGCGTCTCGTTCCACGAGATAGGGTAAGCGGCTGCGGCATGCACCCGCGGCGCGCGTCCTGCCTCGCCGAATTGCTTCAGCACCGAGACGATCGCCGGAGCGAGCGCCGGAAGGCGAAAATTGGGGAACCACAGACTCAGATACAGCCGGTCAGCCATCTCTTCATCTTAAAGCTTTCGTCAAAGCTGCTCTGCAGCCGTTGAACAGCGGGGTGAGAAGATGAGGACTATGGGCCTGACGCCGGCCAACTTGCGCAACTGGATCCTCGTACTCGCCGGGGTCCTGGTCGCCGCGATTGCCGTCTTTTTTGTCTATGGGCGATGGCAGGGCCGCCATCTGGGCCATGATTTGCCCGAGGGGTTAGGGTCGAGTATCCAGCAATCCACCGAAGGCTTCACCTATTCCGAGTCCCGTGGCGGTCACACCATTTACACCCTGCACGCCTCCAAGGCGGTGCAGTACAAGATTGACGGCCACGCCGAGCTGCACGACGTGAGCATCACCCTGTACGGTGCGCAGGGAGCACCGGCCAACCGCATCTATGGCAGCGCCTTCGATTGGGATCCGGTCCATGGCATTGCCCGTGCCATGGGCGAAGTTCAGATCGATTTTCAGGGAACCACCACTCCTGGCCCCCAATCCGGCAAGACCCCTGCGGACGATGGCGAAAGCAGGAGTACGGTACACGTCAAGACCTCCGGCCTGGTGTTCAACAAGCAGACCGGGCTTGCCAGCACCACGGAAAAGATCGAGTTCCGGCTGGCCGAGGCCGCGGGCAGCGCGACCGGCGCCAGCTTTGACTCGCAAACGGGAGTCGTCATCCTGACCGCCGACGTTGCGTTCAATTCCAGCGTAGGAGGAAAGCCGCTGGCCGTCCGTGCCCATCACGCGCAGTACGATCGCGCCAGCCGGCTGCTCTATCTTCTTCAGGACGTAACCGACTATGCCGACAGTCACAGCTCCTCCGATCAGGCGACGGTCTCCTTCCGTGCCGATGGATCGGCTTACCAGGTCCTGGCGCAAGGGCATGTGGTCCTCACCGGCAGTGACGGCCAACAGATCAACGCCCGAATCGCGCATATTGACCTGGGCCCCAAGAGCGAGCCGCAGCAGGCGATCCTGGAGGGTGGTCTGCTCTACGTGGCCAATAACGCCGCCCGCCTGCTTCATGGGTCGGCCTCGTCCGCGGACGCTGTTGTTCGGGCCTCAACCAACCATCCGGCATGCACAGCTGCGCGATGCGGTTTCCGTCGTGGATGAGGAGAAGTTGCCCCGGGTCAATGCTGGAAGACGGCCGCTAAGCCAGGCAAAACACGCCCGAATCCACCACCCGCCAGATGCAGGCCTCGCAAGTTGACATCGACTTTGCCCCGGCCCGGACCGCCGCCCGCAAGCCGAGCACATTCTTGCCGCAGGGGGCGCGCGGCTGAACGTGCACACCATCTATGCCAAAACCCCGCCCGAGGACACCACCATGCAAGGCGATCAACTCTTTGCCACCCTTGTCGACGGTGAGGTTCTCTCCAGCCTGCGGGGAACGGGCCATACCAGCCCTGGTGAGCGTCAGCCCCAGCGGCGTAACCCAGAGCAGCAAAGGCGACAACCTCCTGCTCACCTTCGCTCCGCCCCACCCCCTGAAGACCGAGGCCCATGCGACCAAAGGAAGCCCTACAGCCCCACGCCGCAGCCGGCCGCGCAGCTGCAATCTGCCGTGCAGTTGGGAAACGTGACGCTGGTGCAGCAAGGCGCCGCGCCGGGCGGCTCGGCGGGGCAGCCTCCGGCCGCCGACCACCGCCACCGCGCAGCGGGCAGCGTATGATGCCGCCACCCAGGTTATGCAGCTGTCCGGAAACCCGCGTATTCAGGAACCCAGTGGAGAATTGACCGCGGCCTGATCGAAATGGAGCGCACCACCGGGAATGCCAACGCGACCGGTGGTGTCAAGGCGACCTATCGCCAAGCCAACGGACAACAGAACATGGCTTTTGCCGGAACGCGGGCCGGTGCATGTGGTGGCCGATCACGCCCATCTGGACCACGCTACGGATCTGACCACGTTCTTCGGCAAGGCCGGCGAGCCGGCTCGCTTGTGGCAGGGAAGCGATTCCGTTTCTGCGCCGGTGCTGGAGCTCTCCCGGGCGCATGCGACGCTTTCCGCGCATGGTCCGGGGGTGCCAGTCCGGGCGGTGCCAGTCCGTGGTGAAGTCCCGCCGTGAACGCCGTCTTTACCAGTCACCCGCTCATTCAACGGTCAATACGCAAGCGCCCGCCGGCCCGTCCGTCGTCCGTTTGCAAAGCCGTACTCTCTTCTACGCGGAGAACGAACACAAAGCCGTTTTCAGTGGCGCGGTCGTTGCCCAGACGTCTACCGGGCTTATGCGTTCGAGTTTCATGGACGTCTATTTCAGCCCGGCGCCCTCCGCGCAACCGCCCGCCAAAACCCCCCAAAACAGCCAAGCCCAGAGTGTCAGCCAACGCCTGTCTAAGATCGTCGCCCGGGGCGGCGTTGAACTCCAACAGCCGGGCCGCAAGGGGACCGGTGAGGAGCTCACCTACACCGCCGCGGATGGCAAATTTGTGCTGACCGGCACCGGTGCCGCGCCGCCGCGCCTGACCGATCAGGTACGCGGGACAGTAACCGGCAATGCGTTGATTTTCAATGATCGCGATGATAGCGTCGTGGTGAATGGCGGTGCTTCCAAGGTAGTGACCCAGACCCGTGTTGCGAAATGAATGCAAAAGCTTAGTACAGACGAAATCGGCAAATCTTATAAGGGCCGTCAGGTAGTTCGGGGCGTAAACCTCGAGGTCTGCCAGGGTGAAGTGGTTGGGTTGTTGGGTCCCAACGGCGCCGGCAAGACCACCAGCTTTTACATGATTGTCGGTCTCATCGCTCCCGATACGGGACAAGTCTTTGTCGATGAAGTCGATATCACGCGGGTTCCCATGTACCTGCGGGCGCGCCAGTACGGCATCAGCTATCTGCCCCAGGAACCTAGCGTTTTCCGCAAGCTGACGGTTGAGGAGAACATCCTCGCCGTGCTCGAAGTGCAATCGATTTCCCTGGAAGTGCGTCGCGCCCGGACAGAAAAGCTGCTCGACCAGTTGAATCTGGGACATATACGCAAGACCCGCGGCTACGCACTGTCCGGCGGCGAGCGGCGCCGGGTGGAGATAGCCCGTTGTCTCTGCATCCAGCCTTCGTTCATCCTGCTCGATGAACCATTTTCGGGCATCGATCCCATCGCCGTACTGGACTTGCAGGAGATCATCTTCGACCTCAAAGCCAGCGGAATTGGGGTGCTGATCACCGATCACAATGTGCGCGAAACGCTTTCCGTGACCGATCGCGCCTACATCATCAATGAAGGGCGTATCTTCCGCACCGGAACCCCGGAGCAGTTGGGCAAGGATCCCGAAGTGCGCCGGGTTTATCTGGGTGAAGGGTTTTCCCTGCAAGGCTAGCCGGATACCGACGCGGCGCAGGCCAATGTATCTTTGGTACAATGACTTGGCACACGAAAGCGATTCCACGATGCAGCAAGATTGGTCGCAGCGTATTGGGACAAGCGACGTCCGAAAGCCTTCCACGAAAGGCCTCGGAGAAGGTAAACTAAGGCTCTAGTATTGATGTGGTGAAACGGCATGGCTCTTCTACAACCAAAGCTAAGCTTGAAAGTTGCGCAGCGTCAGATTTTGACGCCTGGCCTGATGCAGATGGTCAGCGTGCTGGCGCTCAACAAGCTGGAGCTGAAAGAGCTCATCAACACCGAGATCGTTGAGAATCCGGTGCTGGAAGAGTTGGAGGAGAGCGTTCCCCTCATCGACGACGTCGCCCTCAGAGAGGCCGAGCGCGAGCGAAGCGTGGAAGAGATTGCCGCCCAGGCAGAGCGCGACAAGAAGGACCCATTCGATGAGATAGACTTTGGCTCCTACTTCCAGGACTATCTCGATCCGGGCTTCCGCACACCGAATGGTTTTGAGCAGACCGACAAGCCGTCTTTTGAGAATTTTCTTTCCCAGCCCAGCACCCTGACTGATCACCTCTTCTGGCAATTGGGATCGCTGAACCTCAGCAGGGACCTGCGCTCCGCTGCCGAATATGTCGTGGGCAACCTGGACGAGGACGGGTACCTGTTGGCCGGAGATGAGGAATTGTTAGCCGGATTTGTCCGTGAGTACGACCCTGCTCCCGCCGCCGTGCCCGGCGCCGCCTCCGAGCTTCTCGCTGAGGCAGTGCATCTGGTGCAGAACCTCGATCCCGTCGGTGTGGCCACGCGCAGCTTGCGTGAATGCCTGCTGGTGCAGATCGAGGCCCAGCGCCGGGAATTTCATCTCCAGCTGAGCCGCCAGCGGGCGGCATCGACGGCCCCACAGGTCGACCCTAATCCGGGAGAAGGCGAGGCCGCCCACGCGTTGGGACCGCACGAGGTCAGGTTGCACGTGTTTGCGCTCGCTGCCCGCATCGTCGATCAGCATTTGTTGCTGTTGCAGAAGCGGGACCTGCGTGAGATGACCAAAGTACTGGGTGCGCAGCCAGACACCATCCAGCACGCCATCGATTTCATTCGCAGCCTCGATCCTCGTCCCGGCCAGCGATTCAATCGCTCCGATGCACGCCTGATCGAGCCTGACGTCGCCTTCGTTAAGCGGGGCGGCGAGTTTGTCGTGGTCATGAATGAGGAGGATCTGCCCACCCTGCGCCTCAACCATGGCTATCGCAAACTGCTGTCGCAGGAAGGCACGGAGAGAGACGTAAAGGAATATGTCAAAGAGCGCTACCGCTCCGCGCTGCAGCTGATGCGCAACATCGAGCAGCGCAAGAACACCATCTTGAGAACCTGCGAGGCGATTGTGCGCCGCCAGGGCGAGTTCCTGGAGCGCGGCGTAGACGCTCTGAAGCCCATGATGATCAAGGAGGTTGCAGAGGAGATAGGGGTCCATCCTTCGACCGTCAGCCGCGCGGTTTCCAGCAAGTATGTGCACACATCGCAGGGCGTTTTTGAACTTCGCTTCTTTTTCTCCGAAGGTGTCCATGGGCCGGAGGGAGGCAGCACACCGCTGATGCTGCTCAAGCGCAAGGTCAAAAAGTTGATCGACGAAGAGGATCCGCGAAAGCCCCTGACCGATGATCTGATTGCCAGCATGCTCGAAGCACAGGGCATCGATGTAACTCGCCGCACGGTGGCCAAATACCGCGAAGATCTACGCATACCCAGCACCCATCAGCGGCGGGTGCGCGATTGAGGTAAGCACCGCTTACCATTGGTGCAAATGAAGAAACTGCACTACATGCGGTTCTCCGCCAAAGAAGGTCGCACCCAGCCAACACCTCCCACTCACGGTACTGGCGAAAATGCTATAGAATCGGGCATCTCAGGAGCTTCACCATGCCGGTTGAATGCACAGGCAGGCAAGTGGCGATCACCCAGCCACTGCGTACGTTAGCGGAAGAAGGAATCGAACGCATCGCCAGGATTCTCGGCAAGATCACTAGCGCCCATGTAGTTCTGACCGCGGAAAAATACCGCCAGATCGCGGAGGTTACCATCAAGACCCGCGCCTGCACCCTGGTTGCCCTGTGCGAGTCCAGCGCTAGCATGGAGACCGCGCTGCGCGACGCGCTGGTCAAAGCCGAGACCCAGGCGACACGGCATAAAGACAGGCAGCGCACCCGCAAGCGTCAACCCAAGCAGGAGAAACAGGTGGAGGAGACGGGTGTCGCGCGCAGCGGCCGCGGCAGCGACGCCGAAAGCAAATCCGCCAAGGCTGGAAATGGCAACGGAACAACCAACGGAAAGAACCATGCCCAGCCGGCGATTCCCGTCACTGTCCATTCCTTTCCGGCGCGCGTGCCGATTGCTGAGCCCCACATCGTTCGTTCCCTTGACTCAGTGGCGCTGCGCCCGATGACGCTCGAAGAAGCGGTCAAGGAAGCCGAGTTTCGCGATCGCGATGTCTTTGTCTTCCGGGATAACGAAGGTAATGTGAAAGTTTTGCACCGCAAGCGTGATGGCAAGATGGAATTGATAGAAGCTCCCTGACGAATTTTTAGACGAGTTTTGACACGAATTTTGACAAATCTGCCACCAACGCAGTGTCCAATTACCATGGTAAGCAGCACCGCAAAAGCCCGGGTTCCCCCCATCCTTCGCGCTCTCTGGCAAGGGCGGGATGCCACGAATCTCCGGTCGCTATTTTGCATATCCCACCCTGGCAAGGAGCGCGAAGGATAGGGCACCCGCAGATTTTGTTGCCAACCTGCTCAAGACCTAAGTAACTGCGACCTCGGAGTTTGCCGGTACTTCTTTCAGGGGATATTCCTGCTTGGAAAGCGGCCTTGATACTCAACTTGGGGGGCTCTGTCCGCTGCGTCAATCCATTATGAATTTAGAAGCTGATGTTTCCGTGCTCACGGCCCAGCAACGGTCTCTCCTCGAAGCCTTGCCGTGCTATGTCTTTGTGCAGCGGGGTAGGAATGTTGTCTACGCCAACCGGGTGGCGCGCGAAATTCTGCATCTGGAGGAAGGTGCGTCTCTTCCCGTTGACGACCTCTTCACCGGGCAGTTCCCCGGCTTTGTATACGCCCATCCGGGAACGTCGTCGCGATCGCCTGCGAATGTCTTCGGCTCCGGCGGCCAAGCCTATTCCTCTGATTTCAACTGCCACATGCGCACCCCGCTCGACCCGGCGGCGCCCGTACGCGGAAGCTTCCGCATGCTCCGTGTGGAACCGGAGCCAGAGCTGCTGATCGTCGCGTTGCGCTCCAAGCGCGACCCGGGAAACGACTTGCGGCAAGAGGTGGGCAACGGTTCGGAGCATAGTTCGCAGGATCGAACTTTCTCGAGCATTTGTTGAATGCTGCGCCTGAAGCCATCATGATCACGCGCGGGTCGAAGATTCTGCATATCAATCGGGAGTTTGAGTCGCTCTTCGGTTTTAGTGCCGATGAAGCGCTGGGCCAGAACACCTACGACATTCTCATTCCCGAAACGCGACGGCATGAGTTCGACATCCTCGAGCACACTATGCAACTTCATGGCCGGGCTTCGATGGAGACGGTGCGACTGCATAAGTCAGGCGAGCTCATCGATGTCTCGATCCTGGTGGCTCCGATCAACATCTCGGGCGTGGAGGTAGGCAATTTTGTAAGTTACCGCGACATCCGCGACAAGAAGCAGTCCGACGCCCGCCTGCAGCACGATGCCTTGCACGATCCTCTGACCGGTCTGGCCAACCGGACCTTGTTTCTCGATCGCCTGCAGCTCACCATGGCCCGCCAGCAACGGCATTCGCAGCTGAATTTTGCCGTCATGTTTCTCGATCTCGACCGCTTCAAGGCAGTGAACGATAACCTGGGCCATGCCTCGGGCGACGAACTGCTGGTGCAGATGGCCGCTCGCCTGCGGGCGTGCTTTCGGCCTGAAGATACAGTGGCGCGTTTTGGCGGGGACGAATTTGCCATCCTGCTCGAGGACGTCACCAACATCTCCGACGTAACCAAAATCGCCGAGCGCGCACAGCACGACATTTGCCTGCCGATCGAGCTGAGCGGCCACGAGATTTTCATCTCCGCCAGTATCGGCATCGCCTTTGGCACCCTCGACCACACCAGTCCGGAGCAGATCCTGCGTGATGCGGATTTTGCCATGTATCAGGCCAAGTCCAACGGCCACGCGCGCCATGAGGTCTTTGACGGCTCCATGCACGTGCACGTGGCGGCGCAGATGAGGAAAGAGCAGGACCTCAAAACGGCGCTCGAAAACAAAGAGTTCGAAGTCTGGTACCAGCCGATTTACCGGCTGGAGAATGGTGAGATTGAGGGCTTTGAGGCGTTGCTGCGCTGGCGACGCCCGGACGGAGAGTTCATCCCCACGCAGGATTTTCTGCCCACGGCAGAGGAGACAGGACTCATCGTGCCGATCGGTCTGTTTGTGCTGGAGCAGGCTTGCCGGCAGCTGAGTCTCTGGGCGGAAATCATGCCGGACGCAAAGCCCGCCATCGACGTGAATCTGTCGTCACGGCAGTTCCGCGATCCGGGCTTATTGACCCATCTCGCCGAATTGCTGGCCAGGTGGAAGATCTCTCCGGGACAGCTGCGCCTCGAAGTCTCCGAGGCTGCGGTGAATCAGGATCCGGAGAGCGCCCTGGTGGCTTTTCAGGGCTTCGCTGATCTCAAAATAAGCGGCGCGCTGGATAATTTCGGTGCTGGCCTGGCCTCCATGAACCACTTCATTCGCTTGCCGATTGACCTGGTGAAAGTCGACCGCCGCCTGATCGCCTATCTGCCGATTCCCGGTAAGCAGGCGGCGATCCTGCAAACCATCTTCGATCTTGGACGCATGCTCGAGGTGCGCATGCTGGCCGAGGGCATCGAGCGCAGGGAGCAGTTGGACGCACTGCTCAAGTTTGGCTGTGATCTGGGCCAGGGGCATTTGTTTTCCCCTCCGGTGTCGCAGGAAAAGGCACAGGCGTTATTGGAGATCGGCCGTTGGCGCATTTAAGTTTTGCTTGAATGCTACGATGGCCCCATGCCACGCGGTAAAGAGTCCAAATCCACCCCTCGTAAGGCCGTCAAGAAGGCGGCCGCAGTGGCGCCCCCGGTGGCTTCCGAGCTGGTCATCCTGACTGGCCTCTCCGGATCCGGCAAGGCCTCTGCTCTCAAGGCCTTTGAGGATTTGGGTTTTTATGCGGTCGACAATATGCCGCTGGAGCTGCTCCCCGCATTTGCCGACCTGGTGCGGCAATCGGCGGAGATTAACCGTGCGGCGCTGGTGGTCGACGTGCGCGAGGGGCAGCATCTCGAACGCTTTCCGGCCATCCTTCGCCAGGTAAGAAAAGTTCTTTCGACCACCGTGGTCTTTCTCGACGCTTCCGACTCTTCTTTGCTGCGTCGATTCTCCGAAACCCGGCGTCCCCATCCGCTGGGTCGCACGGAAACTGTGGTTCGCGCCATCGACGCGGAGCGAAAGCTGCTCGATCCTATCCGCAATCTGGCCGACATCAGTGTCGACACTTCCAGTTACAACGTGCATGAGTTGCGCGCCTACATCCTGCAGAAGTTCGAGCGTGGAGACACTGACAAGAACCTGTTGGTCTCCTCGATTAGTTTCGGATACAAGAATGGCGTCCCGCTTGAGGCCGACCTGGTCTTCGACGTCAGGTTTTTGCCCAACCCCCATTTCGTGCCCGAGTTCCGTCACCTGACCGGGCGTCATCCCAGGGTGGCAAAATACATCCGCGACTTCCCCCAGACGACCGAGTTTCTGGACCGGATCACGCAGCTGCTGCTCTTTCTGCTGCCTCATTACATCGAGGAGGGGAAGAGCTATCTGACCGTGGCCTTTGGCTGCACCGGGGGCCAGCATCGTTCGGTAATGATTGCCGAAGAAGTGCGCAAGAGGCTGTCCAAAGAAGGCTACCGGGTCAAGGCCGTCCACCGCGACATGCCCCATTGATGGGAGCCGCTGTTTCCCCTCAAACCCAAACGGGCGGGTGGCCCATTCAAGCCTGGTTTTGGCTTGAGTGGGTACAGCCGTCGAGGCTTAAAAGCCCGGACCCAATGTTTTTGAAGGGTACGACCTTTAGGTCGTACGTAAACTACTGCAACCAGGTGCGGCTTTAGCCGCTGAGGGAACGTCCCTCGCCCCTTCCAGGATTTTTTCCGCAGCCTGTAAAGCCCAACTCTATTTGGGCCTGTGCGACCGGAGTTTCTACATTTTCTGGGTCGAAGCGTGCCCACAGTGTCTGAAAAGGAGGGGCCAGCAGAAGCGGTCACCCTCAACCTCGAACTATGGTGGAGTTCCCCTCCCGCTTATCCACATCATATTTGGTAGCCCTGCTGGACAGCAGTCCTGGCCGCCTATAGCGTGACAGCAGGAAGCAATAAATCGATCCAAAGTGGCTCGCGGTCATGCATCTGCATGATCGTGTCCATCGGACTTGGGCTTGTCACGGTACAAACAGAATGATGGCCAAGATGATCAAATAAATTGCTTGAGCATCTTGAGCACCTTGAGCACCTTGAGGGAAACAAAGGACTTATTTGAGCACCTTGAGGAGACGAAGGACTTATTTGAGCACCTTCCAAATCGCTTTGAAAACATTTGCCGGAGACGCCGAAGAGACGCGCTGAACTGCAGATCCCATCATGCGGCCTTTGCTTGAGATAAGGCGCATGAGCAGCGGCATGGAAGCGTGCGGGTGAAGAGCCTGCGGCAAATCAATGAAACGGGCGCCTCACTGCCTAAATCGCTGAGTGGTGGGTTCTCACACACGGCCTAAAGGCCAAAGAATTTGGCGGGTCGATGTTCGGGCTAAACAGGCTGCGGAAAAAGGTCGAACAGAGGGCGAAGACCGTACCCTCAGCGGCTAAAGCCGCGTTGATTCTATAGTTGTTACGTACGGCCTAAAGGCCGTACCCTTCAAAGATTCGGGTTTTTCCGCAGCCTGTAAAGCCCTTGCCCACTCTAGCCAAAGCAGGCTTGAATGGGTCACCCGCCGAATTGAGTTGTCATCCCGACCGGGCGTAGCGTGGCACGCGCTACCCGAACCAAGGCCCCGGGCGATTACAATGATGGGATGCATTCCCTGCAGCGCCACGCCTCTGGGGTTTCCGTGTGAGGAAGCTGCTGCGTCTGTTGGGGTATGTGCGGCCATATTGGCTGCAGTCATTATCGGCGGTCATCCTGATGGCTGGCGTAGGCCTTTTGGACGCCTTCCGCCTCTTGCTCGTCGGTCCCATTTTCGACCGCGTGCTCGATCCCGATGCACCCGACCTCACCATCCCCCTCCTCGGCCCTCGTTTCGGCATAAGTCTCCAGCAAATTGTTCCTTCGCATTTCCACAACGTCTGGGCCATCGTAGCCTTCGCGTTGGTAGCTTCCACTTTGCTCAAGGGAATCTGCGATTACTGCGGAACCTACCTGGTGAACTATGCCGGGTTCGGCATGATCACCGACCTGCGCGACGACTTGTATGACGCCATTCTGCGGCGCTCCGTCTCCTTTTTCCAGCAGCATGCCACCGGCACCATTGTTTCGACGCTGATCAACGATATCGAACGCGTGCAGTTCGCCATGTCCTCAGTGTTGGCCGAGCTGCTGCAGCAGTTTTTCACCCTGATCTTTACCGCCTGCGTGGTAGTTGCCCTGGGCGGCAAGCTGGCATGGGTGCTGTTGCTCTTTGTGCCTGTCGTTCTGGTCTCGGCTCGCAGGATCGGCCGCCAGGTACGGCAAACCACCCGCCGGGGCCAGGACAAACTGGCCGAGATCCAGAACATTCTGCACGAGACCATCACCGGGAATCGGATCGTCAAAGCTTTCAATATGGAGCTTTGGGAGATGACGCGGTTCAAACAGGCAGCCCGCCGGCTGCTCGAGGCCAACCTGCGTTCGGTGCGCGCGCAGGCCATCAGTTCGCCGCTCATGGATACGATTGGCGCGGTGGCGATCGCCTTACTGCTTTGGGTTGGCCGCAACAGCATTCGCAGCCATGCGCTCACCACCGGAACCTTCTTCGCTTTTATCGTCGCGGTTTTCAAGTTGTACGAACCGGTGCGCAAGTTCGCTCTCTTCTATAACAACTTTCAACAGGCGCTGGGTGCATCCTCGGAGATATTCCGATTCATGGATACCCAGGACGAAGTGCGGGAGAAGGTTGGCGCCCAGGTCATCAAAGAATTCCGCCAGGACATCCGCTTCGAGAGCGTCTGTTTCGATTACCGTAATGAAGAAGGCGAACGGCAGGTGTTGAGAGAGATCGACCTGGTAGTCCCGCGGGGCGAAGTGGTGGCGCTGGTTGGCCCCAGCGGCGCCGGCAAGTCGACCCTGGTGAATCTGATCCCCCGCTTCTTCGACGTCACCGCGGGGCGCATTTGCATCGATGGACACGACCTGCGCGATGTGAGCCTGGCGTCTCTCCGTTCTCAAATCGGCAACGTGACCCAGGAGACGATTCTCTTTAACGACACAGTGCGCAACAACATCGCTTACGGCGAGGCGGGAATCCCCCTCAGCCGGGTGATCGCCTCCGCCAAGGCGGCACTGGCGCACGACTTCATCGAGCGGCTGCCGGAAAAGTACGCTACGGTGATCGGCGAAAAGGGCTTTCGCCTTTCCGGTGGAGAGCGGCAGCGCATCGCCATAGCCCGGGCCTTGCTCAAGGACGCGCCAATTCTCATCCTTGATGAAGCCACTTCCGCGCTCGACTCGGAAAGCGAGTCGCTGGTGCAGATCGCGCTTTCCAACCTGATTGCCGGGCGCACGGTCTTCGTCATTGCCCATCGTTTGTCCACGGTCCGCCGCGCCTCCCGCATCGCCGTTATCGAAGATGGCTGCATCACCGCCATCGGTCCTCACGAAGAGTTGCTCCGCGTCTCTGCCACCTACCAACGCCTCTACCAGCTGCAGTTTATGGATCCAGCGGAATTTCCCGGCAATGTACTGCCTAAAGACGCGCTCGAACCAGCATTGAGTGCTGAGGTGGAGCTTTGAGCGTTCCTGTGCACACCCCCGTTCATTCCCCCGTCCACTCAATGACCGGCTTTGCCCGGGCCAGCGGACGAATCAGCGATCTTCTGTCCTGGAACCTTTCGCTGAAGAGCGTCAATCACCGCTTTCTCGACCTGCACATGCGCATGCCGGCCGGCGCCGAGCCGCTGGAGATGCGCTTGCGCAGGTTGCTCAAGGAAAAGGTGCTGCGCGGTCACCTGGAAATTACCCTCACCGTCGACCGCGGCCTTCGCCCCAACGCGCACTTTGACCGTGACCTTCTCCAGGGGTATATCGCTGCCTTCCGCGCCGCCGCGGCCGAGAGCGCGCTCGAGCAGCAGCCCGACCTGAATGCCATCTTCCGCCTCCCCGGCGTGTTGACCGGGGAAACCCGCTTCAGCGACGAGGAAATGAAGGCTCTGGAGGAAGATGTGGCCGCACAAATCGGCCCCCTGGTGGACGCCTTGAATCGCATGCGAGCCCAGGAGGGCGCGGCGCTCGCCCTGGACCTTGGCGCCACGATGGAGCGCCTTTCCCTCGCCGTATCGCAGGTCGCGCAAATGCGCCAGGAGGTGCAGAAGGCCTATTTTGAGCGGATTAGCCAGCGTATCTCCGCCCTGCTCAACGGCAACGGGGTCATCGACCGTGACCGCGTGCTGCAGGAAGCCGCCATGCTCGCCGAGCGCAGTGACGTCGAAGAAGAGGTCACCCGGCTGCACACCCACATCCAGCATTTTCATTCCCTGTTGCAGGCTGGGGGAGAGATGGGCAAGAAGCTCGATTTCCTGCTCCAGGAGATGAACCGCGAGGCCAACACCCTGCTGTCAAAGACCGGGGGCGTAAGCGGGAACGGTTCGCGCATTACTGATTTGGGCCTGGGAATGAAATCGGAGATCGAAAAAGCCCGCGAACAGGTGCAGAATCTTGAGTAACACTTGGGCGGGACTGCACCGGTAGCGAACCACTGTATCATCAGGAAAACACTTTGGCGGGAATTCTGTTCATCATCTCGGCTCCTTCCGGCTCTGGCAAATCCACTTTGGTCAAGCATCTGCGTTCGCGCGTGACCGGTCTGGACTTCTCCGTCTCCTGGACCACGCGTCTCCCGCGCGGAAATGAGCAGCCGGATCGCGAATATCACTACACCACTGTCGACAAATTCCTGGAGATGAAAGAAAAGGGGGAATTTCTGGAGTGGGCCTCTGTCTTCGGCAACTACTACGGTACCGCCTGCCAATCGCTGATCGACGCCCAGGCAGCAGGCAAGGACTTGCTGCTCGATATCGACGTTCAGGGAGCCGCCAAGGTAAGGGAGCAGATGCCCAAGGCAGTCAGCATCTTTGTTCTTCCGCCTAATCCTGACATTCTGGCCATGCGTCTGCGCGATCGAAGCCTCGCCGAAGGCAAACTGGATGAGGCTGAGATTACGCGGCGGTTGGCCAAGGCCAGAGGTGAGATCGACAAGTATCGCCAGTATCGATATATCCTGATTAACGATATCCTTGAAGACGCGGTTGAGTCCCTGACCGCAATCGTGATCGCGGAAAGGGCAAGGCGTGATGGAACGCCCTCAGACCCTGAGACTGCACGCATGATGCAGCTCGCCGATAAGTGCCGGCAGGGAAATGCCACCGGTCGTTTGGAGCCGGTGCTTGCCTCGTTCGGCCTGCTCGACATGCACGCCACTCGCGCCTGAAAGCCCGGGCGACGAACTTTCGACAGGAGGCAAGATGACGCCCGAACATGGACTTGACAGCAATTTTCGCTATGTGGTCATGGCTGCCCGCCGCGCCCGGCAACTCCAGAATGGCTCCCAGCCGTTGATTGATTCCCGCTCCAATAAGGCCTGCCGCGTAGCTCAGGAAGAGATCGCCGCGGGCAAGGTCACGGCGGCCGCCCAGCCCCGTTATGAGGTTGTGGACGAGATTGTTCTGGATCACGACACACCGCAAGACCGGGAATCGTAACGCGTACAATCATCGTTATGAAGGTCACGGTCGGGGTCTCTGGAGGCATTGCCGCTTATAAGGCGGCGGAGCTCGTGCGAGCCTTGCAACGCCAGGCGCTTGATGTGCACGTAGTGATGACGGAAGCGGCCCAGAGGTTCATCACCCCGTTGACCTTCGCCTCGCTTACCGGTCACAAAGTGATCACCGGTCTCTGGCCCTCGTCTCCCGGTGAGGGCGATCTCGACTCCTCCATCGAACACATTGGCGAGGCACAGACGACGGAAGCTCTGGTGGTTGCGCCGGCCACTGCGAACGTGTTGGCAAAGTTCGCTCACGGGTTGGCTGACGACTTCCTGACCACCCTGTTTCTGGCCACCCGTGCGCCGGTCATTGTTGCCCCGGCAATGAACGTCAACATGTGGGAGCATCCGGCCACCCGGGCTAACATCGAGATTCTGGAGGCGCGCGGGGTTAAGATTGTCCCGCCTGACAAAGGCCCGCTGGCCTGTGGCATGACGGGGAGTGGCCGGTTGGCCGAGCCCGAGGCCATCGTTGAGGCCGTGCTGGGGCAGCTCCATGGCCGCAACGATTTGGCTGGCGAGACGGTGTTGGTGACCGCTGCCGGCACGCGGGAAGCGATCGATCCGGTTCGCTTTCTGGGCAATCGTTCCAGCGGAAAAATGGGTTATGCCGTGGCCGAGGAGGCGCAGCGCCGCGGAGCGCGCGTGGTCTTGGTGAGTGGCCCTACGGCTCTCAAGCCGCCGGCCAACTGCGAGCTAGTGCCGGTAGTGAGCGCCGAAGAGATGCGCCGCGCCGTTCTCAGCCGTCTTGATCAGACCACCATCGTCATCAAAGCCGCCGCGGTCGCCGATTACCGTCCCCGGGTGCTGGCCGAGCAGAAGATGAAGCGGACGGGCCCCATCACCATAGAGTTTGAGCCCACCGAAGACATTCTGCGCGAGGTGGTCCTGTCCAAGCGGCCGGGAACGCTGGTGATCGGCTTTGCCGCAGAAACAGAAAACCTCATCGAGCACGGCCGTGACAAGCTCTTGCGCAAGGGAGCGGACGCGATCGTATTGAACGATGTGTCCCGTCCCGGCTTAGGCTTTGATTCAGATCGCAATGCAGCCACCTTTCTAACTCCCCGGACCGCCATCGAACTACCCGAGATGACCAAGCACGAACTGGCCAGTCGCATTCTCGACGAAGTGATCGCCCTGCGCCGCCCCGCCTCCCTGGTCGCCGAAAGCGGCCTGGTATCAAGCAACTCCAAGCTGCAGGAATAAAAAAACAGCGAGTCCGTCCTCTTTGTCATCCCCACCTAAGTGCTACGCAGTGGATCGTGAAAACATTAGGGCTAAAGAGCGTGTGTGAGAACCCGAAGCTTTAGGGAGCCATCCGGGGCGCACTGCAGATCCCTCGGCTTCGCTCGGAGGCTGTGAAGCCTTTTATTTTCAGCACCTCAGCTAAAGTCAAGGATGACAAAGGAGAGGGGAGATGACAAAGGAGAGGGGAGCGCTTCCATTGACAGAGGCGCTCGGGATGGCAGAGTGCGTGGTGCTGCTTCCGTCGGAGGGATCTTCCATCCGTATCACGAACCCCAATGGAAGCGCTCCCCTCTCCTTTGTCATCTCCCCTCTCCTTTGTCATCCCGAGCGAAGCCGAGGGATCTGCAGTGCGCCCCGGATGGCTCCCTAAAGCTTCGGGTTCTCACACACGCTCTTTAGCCCCTGCGCTTTTTCTGACCCAATCACAAATTAACAGGGGGCAAAAGCCCAATCATCTATGCGGCCCTAGTGGCCCGACTAAAGTCGTGCCCTGATACAAAGCGAAACCGCGTAGTGGAGGGACCTGCTGTTCTGTGTTTCCGCATGTAAGCTATAGGGAATCGGTTCCAACATGTCGTTCGATCCCCAATTGCAACAAGCCATCGCCGCGCACATGCAGTACTTGCGCGATCTTGGTATCTTCGACTTTTACCGCCGCGGCAACCCAGACCCTGCAGACGCTATCGAGCCCACCACCCAGGAGCCCCTCATTCCCCTACGTAAGCCCGTCCCCTTACAACCGAGCATCGGCTCCTTCGTTCCTCCGCCAAGCCGTGCCGAAGCGCTGCGCGCGATCCAGTGTGAAATCGGCGACTGTACCCGTTGCGCGCTCAGCGCCGGTCGCAACAAGATCGTCTTTGGCGACGGCGACCCCAACGCGCGTCTCATGTTTGTGGGCGAGGGACCAGGAGCCGACGAGGACGCACAGGGGCTGCCATTTGTCGGCCGTGCCGGCCAACTCCTTAACAACATGATCGCCGCCACCGGACTCAAGCGAGAACAGGTCTACATCGCCAACATCGTAAAGTGCAGGCCACCCCAGAACCGGGTCCCCGAGCCGGAAGAAGCCAACACCTGTTCCCCGTTTCTCTTCCAGCAGATAGACATAATCCGACCCCAGGTATTGGTCGCCCTGGGGTCAACCGCCGCCACCTACTTGCTGGGCGTCAAATCTTCGCTCAGCGGCCTGCGCGGCCGATTGCATTCCTGCCGCGGCGCCAAGCTGGTGGTTACGTATCATCCCGCCTACCTGCTGCGCGATCCGCGGCAGAAAAAAGAAGCATGGCAGGATCTGAAGCTGGCCATGGCCGAGCTGGGATTGTCCATTCCCACCCGCTGATGGCAATTTTCTGTGACGTTGTGCTCCCGGTACCGCTCGACCGGGCCTTTACTTACAAGCTGAAGGACGTAGACGACCCGCCCGTAGGCGGCCGGGTCGTCGTGCCCTTCCGCAACGAAAAGCTGATTGGGGTAGTGACCCGCCTGCATGACGAAGCGCCGCCAGTCGAGGCCCGGCTGATCGAAGCCGTGCTTGACCAGCAGCCAATCCTCAGCCCCGAGCTGATGGAGCTGGCAACCTGGATGGCGCAGTACTACCTGGCTCCGCTGGGCGAAGTTCTGCGCAGCATGCTTCCGCTCATGGCTGAGGTGCGCCGCACCATCAATTACCGCATCAGCGAGACGGGCCAGGCCATCCTGTTCGATGGCGCCCAGCAGGGCTCGTCCCGCCGCTCGCGCCGCACCCCGGACGAACAAGACATTGAGTACACCGTGTTGGATTATCTTTCCGACGGGCAGCCGGCAAGGAGCGCCACCCTGCGCCATGCCACTGGCGCCACGGCAGAGCTGTTGACCAACATGCTGCGCAAGAAGTGGCTGTTGCGCGAAACCGAAGCCGCGCCTCGCGACGCCCGTCGCCTGGTGCGCTATGCGGTGCTGGTGGCCGATGCGCGGCCGCCCAAACTCAATGAAAATCAGCTGGCAATTCTTGCCGAACTTGCGGGCGCGGGCGGATCCCTGCCGGTCCCGGTCTTGCGCCGGCTGAGCCTGCCCGCCACGACGTTGCAAACCCTGGTCAAACGTGGTTTGGTAACCGTGGAAGAGCGCCCCGCGGCATTTCATCTTTCCGCCGCCGGACCGCCGGTTCATCACCCGCTAAACCGCGCTCAGCAAGCCGCGCTGGAGCAAATTGTGGCAGCCCTCGATCGGGAGGGCTTTGGAGCCTGCCTGTTGCACGGCGTGACCGGCTCGGGCAAGACGGCAGTCTATCTCGCCGCCATGCAGCACGCGCGGCTTGCCGGGCGCTCCGCCATTTTGCTGGTGCCGGAGATCGGCCTCACCCCGGCCATGGCCGCCCAGCTGCACTCCTCATTCGGAGACAGCGTGGCCCTTCTGCACTCCGCGCTCACCCCCGACGAGCGCGCCGAGCAGTGGTATCGTATCCGGCGCGGCGAAGCGCGCATCGTGGTCGGCACCCGCTCCGCCATCTTCGCCCCGGTCCAAAACCTGGGGCTCATCATCGTCGACGAAGAACATGACTCGTCCTACAAGCAGGAGGAGATTCCCCGCTACCACGCCCGCGACGTCGCCGTCATGCGCGCCAAGAGCAGCCGCGCCACCATCGTTCTGGGTTCAGCCACCCCGTCGCTCGAGTCCTGGCGCAATGCGGAGACGGGAAAGTACGCCTTGATCGAGATGAAGGAGCGGGTCAACCAGCGCCCGCTGCCGGTGGTGGACCTGGTCGACATGCGCCTCGAGTTCCAGCAAACCGGGCAGGAGAGCATCTTCTCCCGCGTCCTGCTGGAACGGGCAAAGGCTGCGATCGATCGCGGAGAACAGGCCATTATCCTGCTCAACCGGCGCGGATATTCCTTTGCCGTGCTATGCCGGGCTTGCGGCGAGAAGATGCAATGCGAGAACTGCGCCATCGCCCTCACCCACCACAAGCCCATTATCCCCGACGACCCGCGAGCGGCCGTCGCGAGCCCCTCGGGCCAGCGGCTCAAGTGTCACTATTGCGGATACGTGAAAACCGTGCCCAAACGATGCCCCAAGTGCGAGAGCGAGCATTTGTTTTACCTGGGGGCCGGTTCGCAGCAGGGCGAAGAGCGCCTGCAGGAACTGTTTCCGCAGGCCCGCATCGGCCGCATGGACCGCGATACCATTCGCAACCGGTTCGACATGGAGCACCTGCTTGAGCGGCTGCACAGCGGACACATCAATCTGCTGGTGGGCACGCAAATGATCGCCAAGGGTCACGATATCCACGGCGTCACCTTCGTCGGGGTGGTGGGCGCGGACCATGCTCTCGGCCTGCCGGATTTCCGTGCCGCCGAACGCGTCTTCCAGCTGCTGACCCAGGTCTCCGGCCGCGCCGGGCGCGGAGACCTGCCCGGCAACGTCCTGGTCCAAAGCTATTACCCCGAACACTATGCCATCCAGTGCGCCGCCCAGCACGACTTCAGAGCCTTTGTGAAAAAGGAGATGCAATACCGCAAGTGGATGCATTACCCGCCTCACGCCGTGCTGGCCAACATCATCATCCAGAGCCCGCGGCTGGAGGAGGCCGCCGGCTGGGCTGCAAAACTGGGCAAGTGTTTCGCCGCCATGCCGCAGGAACAGGTCCGCGTGCTGGGGCCGGCCAGCGCGCCGATTGTACGCATCAAACGTATCTATCGGTTTCACCTTCTGCTCAAAGCCGCCCAGCGGCAGGCCCTGGCCAGGATGCTGCGAGCTGGCCTTGAGCAGGCGGAGGCGCTGGGCATTCCGCGGCGCAATCTCATCATCGACGTCGACGCTGTGAACCTGATGTAGAAGGTGGTGGATGCTCCCTGCCGTCCTTTCCCACACCCTTTTATCCCTGATTGTCGCCCTAAGCATTCTGCTGATGCTGATGCGTCCGCGCGGCATTCCAGAGGTTTACTGGGTTGGCGGAGGCGCGATCCTGCTGCTCGTGGGTCGCCTGATTCCGCTCCGGCTGGCAGCAAAGGCCGCCGCCGAAGGTTCAGACGTCTATCTCTTTCTCATCGGCATGATGCTGCTGTCGGAGTTGGCTCGTGAGCACGGCGTCTTCGACTGGCTTTCCTCCGAGGCTCTATGGGGAGCACACGGTTCCTGCGTGCGTCTTTTCACCCTGGTCTATGGCATTGGCGCGCTGGTCACGATCTTTATGTCCAACGACGCGACCGCAGTCGTCTTAACCCCCGCGATTCTTGTCGCCATACGCAAAGCCAAAGTGCCGCCAATGCCTTATCTCTTCGCCTGCGCGATGATCGCCAATGCTGCCTCTTTCGTATTGCCCATCTCCAATCCGGCGAACCTCGTCGTCTTTCGTCTGCAAATGCCGCCGCTGGGGCGCTGGTTATTCTCCTTTGCCCTTCCATCCTTTTTTTCGATTGCGGCAACCTACGCAGTCCTGCGGTTTGTCTTTCGCAGAGAACTTACTGCTTGCACGTTAGAAAGCGATGCCGCCAAGCCGCTTTCCGCGAACGGAAAGATTGTGCTTGGGGGCATCGCCTTCATGGTGGCCGTCCTGTTGACCGCTTCTTCCCTCGGCCAGGATCTCGGACTGCCCACCTGCCTCGCCGCGCTCGCCATCACCGCGGTCGTCTCCCTCAAGGCGCGCAGCAATCCCTGGAGCCTGGTGAAGGAGATCAGCTGGGGAACCATTGCTTTGGTCGCCGGCCTGTTCGTCATGGTCGACGCCGTGCAGAGCATTGGAGTTCTCAAGCTAACTCAGGCGGCCCTTCACGCGGTACAAAGACTTGCTCCGGCTTTCGCCGCACTGCTCACGGCTTTCGCAGTCGGCATCGCAAACAACATCGTCAACAATCTGCCGCTGGGATTAATCGCCGGCGGAACATTGCAGGCGGAGCATGCCAGGGGACTCATCGCCGACGCAGTGTTGATTGGGGTCGACCTGGGGCCGAATCTCTCCGTAACCGGTTCGCTCGCCACCATCTTGTGGCTGATCGCTCTGCGCAAAGAGAAGTTGAACGTGAGCGGCTGGGACTTCCTCAAGGTAGGCGCCATCGCCATGCCAGTGGCTCTCCTTGCCTCCATGGGCGCCGCAATTCTGATGCAGCTGCTGGCCACGAAATTCTAGAGCCCGTTACGAGAGGAGAACGGTGAACCCGTAGCGTGGTGAGGGACCTGCTATTCCTTCCCCTCAACCTAGCGAAACAAATCAAGCACGCTAGTACCCACAAAGGGAGCCGGCAAGAACGTCAGCACCAGAATCGCGAGGGCCACCACGCACAGCCAGCGATAGTTGTAAGGCATCAGCGGAAAATACGGAACATGGGGATGGCGCATAGCAGGCAGCAGCAAAATCACTCCCCAAAGCACCCACCCTGTCCACATCGTTAACCCCATCACCAGCAGGACCACCGGCACCACAAACGTCAACCACCGATGCCATCGCGGCGAAATCGCATACAGGATATGGCCCCCATCCAGCTGCCCTGCGGGAATAAGGTTGAGCGAGGTGACAAATAACCCTACCCAACTCGCGATCAGGATGGGGTGGGGAACCATATTGTCGAGCGAAGGCACCCCGGGAAACGACGCCCTGAGGATCCGGTCCAGCAGCACAATGGTCAACGGCTGGTGAAATTGGACCAGTGGCGCCGCCGATCCTGCTCCGGCCGGCCGGGACAGCAGCAGGCCCAGGGCCGTGGTGAACAGCGCCACCACGTATCCGGCAATCGGACCAGCAATACCCACTTCGATCAGCGCACGGCGGGAGGGAATGCGAGAACGGATCCGGATCACCGCTCCTGCGGTTCCACTCAATGTGGGAGCGGGCAACACATAAGGCCAGGACGCCTGAATTCCATGGTGCCGGCAGAAAAAATAGTGCCCCGCCTCGTGGGCCAGCAAAATCCCCAGCAGCGCCAGCGAGAAGGACCAGCCGCTGGCCAGCGCCGAGGGATGTCCCCAGATCCAGTGCAAGGGGAAAAGATCACCCTCGTTGACCAGTGGCGGCTGGCCCAGGCGAAAATTCTGCATCAGCAGGGCGCCGGTGCTCGCGGTCGTGAAAATACTCACCACCAGCAGGCATAACGGCAGCCAAGCGATAGAGCGCGGCGCCTGTGGAGGTGAGTCCCAGTGGTCGGTAGGGCCCGGGAGGAGCGGACGATCCGCTGGCATTTCTACTTCTGTCAAGGGAGGGGGCTAAGAATCCAGCAGGTGAAGTTCCTTGCCCGGCTTGAAGCGAACAGCCTTGCCTGGAGTGATGGTGACTTCCGCACCGGTCCGCGGGTTGCGGCCAATCCCGGTCTTGCGTGGGCGGACATTGAATACCCCAAAGCCCCGCAGCTCAATCCGGTCGCCCGAAGCGAGCGCTTTCTTCAGGCTTTCAAAGACCGTATCGACAGCCGCTTCCGCTTTGTTGCGCGGTAGTCCGGTCTTAGCGATGACTTGATGGATGATGTCCTGTTTAATCAATGCCTTTACCCCAAGGGATGAATAGGTAACAGCAATGGCCGGGGCTACGTCCTCATCGTATAGCGTGTTTGATCTATGGTCCAGCAGCTTCAGGCGGGATCAAGATTGTCAACGAACGCGGCCTACCGTAAGATGCAGTTTCCAGCAGAAGGATTTTTACCTGCATTCACCGCGCCTGGCTCTGCCGGGCCGGTTTTCCCTAAGGAGTTGCATGTCAATTCAGTCCGACCGGTGGATTCGCGAGCAATCGCTGAAAGGGATGATTGTTCCTTTCAGCGAAAAGCAGGTGCGGGAAGGGGTCATCTCTTATGGCCTCTCCTCCTACGGCTACGATCTTCGCGTTTCCGATGAATTCAAAATCTTTACCAACGTAAACAGCGCCGTCATTGACCCCAAGAACTTTGACGAGCGGTCTTTCGTCACAGTCACTGCCGCCTCCGTCCTTATCCCACCCAATTCCTTCGCCCTCGCCAGGTCAGTCGAATATTTTAAGATTCCCCGCGACGTGCTCACCATCTGTGTGGGCAAATCCACCTACGCCCGATGCGGCATCATCGTCAACGTCACTCCCTTCGAGCCGGAGTGGGAAGGCTTTGTGACGCTCGAGATTTCAAACACTACCCCCCTGCCGGCCCGCGTCTATGCCAATGAGGGCCTCTGCCAGATTCTGTTCTTCCGTTCCGATGAGCCCTGCGAGATTAGTTACGCCGACCGCAAGGGCAAGTACCAAAAACAACAGGGCATCGTGCTTCCAAAGCTCTGATGACGGAGCCGGCGAAATCCCCATCCCGCTTGCGGGTGGCTCTCCTCGAGCCCGAGCCCATCCGCGTGCAGGGATTCGTCACTCTCTTTCAAGATCACCCCCGGATAGAATTTGTGGTTTTTGAGCTGGCCCAATTCCTGGCCGATCAGGAGTTCAAGCTGGCCCTGATCGGTCTCCACGGGGAACATCTGCCGCTGCCGTTGGTGGGCACCATCCACGGCTTGAGGCCAGATGTCCGGCTGGTCGTCATGGGCCCGGACGCGGATGACGAAGTCATCCTGCAGGCAATCACTGCCGGGGCCAAGGCATATCTCGAAGCCAGCGCTACGCCGGAACAGGTCGAACAGGCAATCATGATCGTCAGCCAAGGCTCCATCTGGGCGCCGCGGCGGGTGTTGTCCATTTTCGTAGATCGCGCAACCAAGCCCTCCCGGTCGGCGGCACCCGCCGTGGTTCAGTTCACCGCTCGCGAAACCGAGGTGCTTAAGCTCCTGGTCGCCGCTCGATCCAATCGCGAGATCGCCCGCACCCTGGGTATTGAAGAGAGAACCGTGAAAGCGCACGTGGCCAAGCTGATGCGCAAGGTGGGAGTCGAGAACCGGATCGCCCTCTCCATCTATGCGGTGACCAACTCGATCGTGACCCCGCACTCTGACTAGTTCCAAACAGTACTTTAGTGCATGGTACCTTAGTGACATTGCTTGGTTACCTCTCTTGGCCGAAAGTTACTTTAGAAACAACGCAGATCTGGGGACGGGGCTTCTGATGGCGAATCTTGCAATCACCAGCCCCAATTTTTTTCCCCGCTGGTTTTACGCCGGTCCAGCGAGTCCCGGCCCGTTCGGGGCATATTCCCGCCCATATCCCAACTTCTCTTGAAATTCATGCATCCTAGCCAGTGCGCCCACCTTTATATTCAGAAGTGGCTCAAGAGCGGCTTTTTCCTAGAAAAACTGCGCGAACATCACCGAACTCGCTACCGTGGGGACGAAATTCCCACCCTGGAGACTTGAAAGACCATGAAACAGGTTTTTGCCATTTTTTGTGTTATTGGGATGTCCCTCACTACTTTGTCTGCCTATGCAGCGGAAGATAAGCCAACGCTCGATGCGCGCATCGAGAGCGCGAAAGATGTTCTGGACGCAATCATGGCGACTCCAGACAAAGCGATCCCGAATCAGATCATGTCCCAGGCCACTTGCGTAGGCGTGATTCCCAGTGTGAAGAAAGGCGCCTTTCTGGTCGGCGCGGAATACGGCCAGGGCGTTGTTACCTGCCGCACCGGTCACGGCTGGAGCGCTCCTGCCTTCATCCGGATCGCGGGCGGAAGCTTCGGTTTTCAGATTGGCGGCCAGGCCACCGACCTGGTGCTCGTCGCTGTGAACGACAAGGGATTTCAGGACCTGTTGAAGAATAAGTTCAAGATCGGCGGCGATGCTTCGGCTGCTGCGGGCCCGGTAGGCCGCGATTCCCAGGCTGCGACCGACTGGAAGCTGAACGCCGAACTGCTTACCTACTCGCGCGCCAAAGGCCTGTTTGCCGGTATTGACCTCACCGGAGCCGTAGTGGATGAGAATGTGGACGCTACGCGCACGTTTTATGGTGTCGCCCACCCCAGCGCGCAGATCCTGAAGGGTGAAGTGGCCACTCCGACGGATGCGCGGCCGTTCGTACGCACAGTGGCAAAATACTTCTCTGAAGTTCAGAAGTAGCGTTACCACCCGCTCTCGAGAACTGCCCGGCGAACCTCGCCGGGCAGTTTTTTGCGTGCTCAGCTAACGATTTAGACTGATTTCAACCCAATAGCAGGGGACAACTGTGGAAGCGGATGCGGAAACGACTGGAATTCGTGCTGGTGTGGACTGTGGTCAAGCTTCTCGGCTTGCCGCCGAGGAGTGCGGCGCGGGGCATCGGCGCGTTCATCGGCCGCATCGCCCTGTTGCTCACCCCGCGTCTGCGCCGCGCCGGCGATCTTAATCTTCGCCTCGCCTTTCCCCAGAAGTCTGCAGCTGAGCGGCAACAGATTCTAAGAAAGCTCTACCGCAATCTGGGCTGGTTGCTGGCCGAGTTTTGCCAGATGCCGCGCTACACCCCGGGCCTGACGCAAGACTTTATCCGCTACGAGGGGCTGGAGCACTACCTGGCGGCTCGCGATCAGGGCAAGGGCGTCCTCATTCTGACCGGCCATCTGGGGGCCTGGGAGCTATCGAGTTTCTATCACTCGCTGATGGGTTATCCCATGAGCATTGTGATCCGCCGCCTCGACAACCCGTTGGTCGACAACCTGGTGAACCACATCCGCTGCCTGCACGGCAATCAAGTGTTGCACAAGGACGACTTCGCCCGGGGCCTGCTGGCCTCGATGCGACGGGGCGAGACGGTAGGCATCCTGATGGATACCAACATGACCCCGCCCCAGGGGGCCTTCGTCGATTTCTTCGGTCACCCCGCTTGTACCGGATCTGGCCTGGCCCGAGTCGCCTTGAAGACGGGCGCCCAGGTCCTGCCCGGGTTTCTGCTCTGGGAAGAGGCAACACGGCAATATGTATTGCGCTTCGGCGCTCCCCTGGCTCTCCCCTGCAGCAAAGATGTGGAGGCGGACGCGCTTGCCCATACCGCCTTGTTCACCAAGGTGATTGAGGACTACATTCGCCAATATCCTGACCAGTGGCTTTGGGTGCATCGCCGCTGGAAGACCCGCCCGCAAGGCGAAGCTGCGCTCTACACTTAAGCCATGCCCATCACTCTCAGTCAATTGGCCGACCGGCTCGGTGCGGAAGTCGATGGCGCCCCCTTCGATGTGACCATCACGGGAGTGTCGAGCATCCTGGGTGCGCGGGCTGGATGCCTGGTGTTCGCCGAAGAGGAAGCCTCGTTCGCGACCGCGCTCGCCTCCTGTGCCGCCGCGGTTCTGGTTGGGCCGCAGATGACCGCCACCGGCGGAGGTAAGCCCGTTTTGCGCACGCCGCAGCCGCGCCTGGCGTTTGCCCGTGCTGCCGTGTTGCTGCGTGGCCCCCAGCCCGCTCCGTTCATCCATCCGACCGCCGTGCTTGCCCCTGGGGTGGAGATTGGCGGTGACGTCTCGATCGGCCCCCACACCTCGATTGAGCAGGGAGTCAGCATTGGCCCAGCTACCGTGATCGGCAGTGGAACCGTGATTGGCGGCGGGGTCCGCATCGGCAGCAACTGCCGCATTTACCCCCGCGTGGTCATCTACCCAGGCGTCGTTCTGGGCGATCGCGTGGTGGTTCATGCCGGCGCGGTGCTGGGAGCGGACGGCTTCGGCTATGTCCGCGATCGAGCGACCGGGGAGTACACCCAGTTTCCCCAGCAGGGCACCCTGGTCATTGAGGACGACGTGGAGATCGGAGCCAACACCACCATTGACCGCGGCGCCCTCGAAGAAACCCGGATCGGCCGCGGCACCAAGCTCGACAACCTGATTCACATAGGACACAACTGCAGCATTGGCCGAGATGTCGTCATTGCCGCGCAAACCGGCATCTCAGGTTCCAGTGCGGTCGGTGACGGTGCGATCCTGGGCGGCCAGGTCGGCATGGGCGATCATGCGCTGGTCGGCCCAGGCGTCATCCTCGGGGGCCAAGCCGGGATTCTGCCCAAGAAAAAGCTGCTGGGACCGGGAATTGTCTTTTGGGGAACGCCGGCCAAGCCAGTGAGGCAATACCTCAAAGAGTTGGCGATGTTGGCCCGGCTTAAGAGGGAACAGTAGATGGCCATCGTGGTGGTGGGCGGGCACTCGCGAAGCGTCGGCAAGACCTCGGTGGTCGCCAGTCTGATTGCCCGTCTGCCCGAGCGCAACTGGACGGCTTGCAAGATCACCCAATTCGGTCACGGCTTTTGCACCGCGAACGGTGAGCCCTGCGACTGCCAGACTGACGAGCACACCATTGCGATCAGCGCCGAGCGGGACCCCAACACTGGAACCGACAGCGCCCGCTTCCTGGCCGCCGGGGCCAGGCGATCGCTGTGGGTGCGCACTCGCATTGGCCGTCTGGCTGACGCCATGCCGCGAATTCGCCAGGAGATCGAAGCCGCTGAGAACATCATTTTCGAATCAAACAGCCTGCTGCAATTTCTCCGTCCCGACCTCTATCTGACCGTTCTGGATCACGCCACGGCCGACTTCAAAGACTCCGCCCGCCTCTTTCTGGATCGCGCTGACGCGGTCCTGCTGAGAGCCTCCGGCCAGCAACTCACCCCACAATGGAACCAGGTTTCCTTGAAGCTGATAGCCGGAAAGCCGCGCTTCTCAATCACCCCGCCCGACCAAATCGGGGACGATCTAGTCGCCTTCGTAGACCAAAGGCTGACAACGAAAGCGAAGAAAACTGCAGATCCCTCCACTGCGCTCCCCCGGATTTCCTGTTGAGGTTGACGGCGTTGACGAACTTCATGCGGCTCCTTTACGGAGAGCCGCAAGGGCCTTGTCGTGCATGGCATGAAATCCGGGTACGCTCCGGGGGAAAAAAATTTCAAGAAGGTCCGCTGAACTGCAATGCTGCCGGATTTCCGTAAAACTTGTGGCGTGGCGAACTTCATGCCTTTCCTTACTGAAAGGCGCACAAGCGATCGTGTCCGGCGCAGCGTGGCAGGAAATCCGGGTACGCTCGGGATGACAAAGGGGAAAGCGACGCTCCCATGGAGAGCGGTTGCTGGACAGAAAACGTTTTTCATCCCCTTGGGTGGGCCGCAGGCCCCATGACTCCTCGACGGGATGACAATTTATTGGAGACACGGGAAGTGGTTCCTGCAACAGAATTGTCATCCCGACCGGAGCGAAGCGCAGTGGAGGGATCTGCAGTTTTCACTTCAATGGAAACGGCTCAGCCTTAAGCGACCCGTCGCGCTGCTTAAGCAAAATCTGAACCTTGCTCTCCGCGCTATCCAGCTCTTGCTTGCACTGCGCCGAGAGGCGCATACCTTCCTCAAACATCTTGATCGAATCTTCAAGTGGCAAATCACCGCGCTCGAGTTGCGCGACGATACCTTCCAGCTGTTTCAGCGATTCTTCAAACGTTGCCAACGCGCGCTCCCTGAGGCAGCACCACCTCTAGAATCTCTACTGCGCACGAGTATCGCCCAAACGGCGCGCTGACCTGCACTCCCTGGATCATCGGGCGTGCGGCAGCCAGCATCTCCCGCGCGATTTTAATTCCTTCTGCACGCGCTCGATCCGGGGTGTCCGCCTTCTGCATGCGCAGCATGATCTCTTCCGGCATCGAAACCCGCAAATCGTTCTTCATGAATTCTGCATTGCGCAGGCTGGTCAACGGCCAGATGCCCGCGATGACGGGAATGCGAAAGCCCTCGATCCTCTTGAGGAAAGCCTCCAGCAGCTTCAAATCAAATACCGGCTGGGTAATCGCATACTCGGCTCCAGCTTCCACTTTGAACGCGAACCGGCGAATCTCATTGTCCATGTCCGGCAGCCCGGGATTCGCCGCCACGCCTATGGTTACGCCCGCTGAGACACCGACAGGATTGCTCCCCAGGTCCAAACCGTGGTTCAAGCGCCGGACGATATTCACCAGTCCAATCGCATCGACATCGAACACTGCCGTGGCGTCGGGATAATTACCCAGCTTGGGCGGATCTCCAGTCAGGCAGAGAATATTCTTGAGCCCGATCGAAGAAGCCCCCAGCAGATCGGACTGAATGCTGAGCAAATTGCGGTCGCGACAGGTGTAGTGGAGCAGCGTTTCCATACCTGTCTGCTGCTGGATCTGGATACACAGACTCTGCGCGCTCACTCGCGGCGACGCTCGAGACAAATCGGGGACATTGATGACGTGCACCCCGTTTTGCACCAGCATCCGCGCCCCCTCCATCTCGCGTTCGCAGGCAATGCCCTTGGGCGGAACCATCTCCACCATGGTGACAAACGTTCCGCTGGCAATCAGGCTGCCGAGGCGCGATCGCTCGGCCATCGGCGCAGGCTGGATCTCGGACGCAACCGGGCTCTGCTTGACCTGGTGATGAGCGACCTCTTGCGCTCCCATCGCCCGCAGGGAGGACTTCATCGAGCGGATATGACTGGGAGTAGTGCCGCAGCAGCCGCCCACAAATTGCACCCCGGCCTTGATCAACTTGCGGGCGAAGCTGGCCATGTACTCCGGCGAGCAGAGATAGATATTCCGGCCCTCCACCGCGCGCGGCATGCCGGCATTGGGCATCGCGATCAAGGGCAGGTTGGTGGCTCCCGCCATGCGCTCGATAGCAGTGAGCACGGTCGCCGGTCCCACGCTGCAGTTGCAGCCGATAGCATCCGCGCCCCACTCGGTCAGGCGCGCCGCAGCCGTCTCCGGGGAAGAGCCGTCGAGGCAAATGGCATCCTCATCGACCGTCACCATCACCAACACCGGCAGCGAAGGGGCCACGGACCTGGCCGCAAGAATGGCCTGCTCCGCCTCATTCAACGCGGAAACCGTTTCGATCACCAGCATGTCGACGCCGCCCTCTGCGAGGCCGCGAATCTGCTCCGCGAAGGCTTCGCGCGCCTCGTTGAGGCTGGTCTTTCCCAGTGGCTCCAGGCGTACGCCCAGAGGCCCGACAGCGCCCGCCACCCAGGCCTTTCCGCTTTGCTTGTCGGCTCGCTGGTTCACTGCCTTGCGCGCTATCTCGGCTCCGGCCCGGTTGATCTCGACCACCCGGTCGGCGAAGCCATAGCGCTGCAAGCGCAGTGCATTCGCCCCAAAGGTATTGGTCTCGACGATCTCCGCGCCCGCCTGCAGGTACTCTTCGTGGACGTTGCGCACCAGTTCCGGCTGGGAGAGATTCAATTCGTCGTAGCAGCGGTTAATGAAGATGCCGCGCGCGTACAGGCTGGTGCCCATAGCCCCATCGCAGAGCACGTTCCGCGTGCCGAAGATCTCTGTAAGCCGATTCGTCATTGGGTAAGTCTAATTATGCTAAGCCACCCGGCGCGCGAATGCCAGCCGCCGCTTTGTTATACTTGGCCTTTCCCGCATGTCCGCCGCGTGGTGATTCTGGTGAGGTCTTAGTTGAAGAAAAGAAGTCTCCGGTCCTTGTGTGCCCTTTCTGCGCTAGCCTGTGTATTCATATTTCTGGCCGGATGCGGCAAGAGCTATTATTTTGGCGGCCGGGCTTTGCCCCCCAGCGGAATCCTCAACCGTGTATTGATCGCCGTCCAGAACCCCGGTGCCCTGACTAAGGGAAACCTCCAGATCGTCGACGCCTATTACGATATTCGCCATAGCTTCAACGACAAAGTGGCCTCCTTCAGCATCGCGGGATACTCGGGAGCCGATCCGATCACCATCCAGAACATGCCGGAAGAGCAGGCCGGCGCGGTGTACGGCGCGGGCGACGGGAGTTACGCGCTGTTGAATTACGGCAGCGAGAAGCAAACCACCACCGTCACCTTGCTCGGAGCGTCTTCCAGCGTCTATATCTCTCACGACCAAAGGTATGTCTTTGCCGCCAGCCAGGCGGCGCATACCCTTACGATCCAGGACCGTACCCTCGGAGGCAGCTATGGCTTGAATGTGCCCAACGTCTATCGCGTCTCCATCAACCCAAGCGGCTCAGCCGCCCTGGTTTTTGTGCAGGACAGTAACGCGGTGTACAGCGTTTATAAACTGCAGGCGAACCAGAAGACGCCCACCAACGCAGTGGATTGCGAGCCGCAAAATTTGCCTGTGTATTGCGTCCTGCCCGTGCCGGGCAACTTTGACCGGCCTACCAAGGCCATCTTTTCTCCCGATGGAACTACGGCGTATATACTCAACTGCGGTCCGGAGTGCGGCGGTACCCAGGCCAGCGTCAGCTTTCTGCCGGTTGCTGGGATCATCATCCAGAGCGGCGCGCCGGTCCCGCCGGGCGCCCCCACGGCTGTCACCGCCACGGTGCCCGTTCCCGGCGGGACCACGGACGCCATCGCCAACGGCAATCTCCTCTACCTCGCCGGACAGCAGCTGCAACCGGACAGCTTCTTCGCCGGCTTCCTCTCCATTCTCGATACCAACGCCAAGCAGGTCACGGGCTCTTACTCCATCGCGGATGGAACGCATTTGAAGATGCTGTTCGCGGACGACAATACCCTTTGGATCGGATCCCTGCTCTGTACCCAGGGGGAACGCTACCATCAGGGTGCCACCACCGACCTTGGTTGCCTCACCATGTTCAACACCTCGACTGACTCGGTCACCATGATTGATTCCTACAAGGGTGACGCGACCGGCATTGCTGCGGTGACCAGTCTGCACAAGGTCTACACCGCCGAGGGTGGGCAGGTGTACATCTACAACACCACCAATGGTGCGTCGCTCGACAACTCGCAGGTGACCGTGGTCGGTACGGCTTACGACGTGGCCTACATGGATGCGCCCAGCGATGACAACAACACCACCTATTCGACGTTCTCGCCATCGCTGCCCATCGCGACGACGTAGAACAGACCTGTGGTGGCACGCTCCTGCGCATGCGTTCGCTCGGATTGCGCACGGCAATCCTCGATCTGACCCAGGGCGAAGCCGGCACCCGTGGTTCCGCGGCGGAGCGGGCCAGCGAAGCTGAGGAAGCCGCGCGCATTTTAGGTGTCGAATGGCGCAGAGCCCTCGACATTCCCGACGGCCGGGTAGAAAACACCTGGGAGAACCGCATCAGCATCGTTCGCAAGCTACGCCAATTGCGGCCCCGGGTGGTGATTCTGCCCTACTGGCAGGGGCGCCATCCCGACCACTACAACTCCTCGACTCTGGGCTACGAGGCTTGCTTTCTCTCCGGCCTGTCTAAGATCGAGACCGGAGAGCCGCCTTTCCGGCCCTTCAAGATCGTCTACGCCAGCCTGTACGCGGAGGTCCGCCCGAGCTTTGTGATTGACATCACGCCCTTCATCGAAGAGCGCTTTCGAGCCTTGCTGGCCTATCGCTCGCAATATGCCGACCAGCCTGCAGGTGGATCTCTGTTTGTGCCTCACGACGAAATCCGCGAGCGCACCTTCTCCCTGGCCCGGCACTACGGCCTGCTAGGCGGCGTTCGCTACGCAGAGCCGTTTGTACAAAAGGAAGTCGGCCTGGTGGACGACCTGACGTTGCTCCCCGTCGCCTCCATCTAAGCCCGAAAGTCTCATAGCAAATGTCGTGGAGTAGCAGTGCCGGCTGCCCCTCGCTCGCTTCCGCGAGAAGCAACAACGTTAAAATCAGTGAAGTTATGCGGCAGACCTGGGACCCATCTCGTTACGCAGATAATGGCCGGTTCGTCGCTCAGTTCGCCGAATCGCTGGTCGAGGCACTCCAGCCCCAGCCCGGCGAGCGCATCCTTGACTTGGGCTGCGGCGACGGCTTCCTCACCCGGCGGATTGCCGAATCCGGCGCAACCATGGTCGGCGTCGACAACTCACCCCAGATGATCGCCGCGGCCAAAGAAAGGGGAGTGGACGCCCGCTATGCCAGCGGGGAAGCCTTGCCCTTCACCAGGGAGTTCGACGCCGTCTTTTCCAATGCTGCACTGCACTGGATGAACGACCACGACGCCGTTCTAAAGGGCGTCCACCGCGCCCTGAAGCCCGGCGGCCGCTTCGTTGCCGAATGCGGCGGCCAGGGTAACATCGCTGCCATTCGGGTGGCCCTGCTGGCCGTCCTGACTTCCCTTGGAATCCCCGCCGAGCGGACCGAAAGCAATCATTTCTTCAGCCCTGCAGAGTATCGCACCCGGCTGGAAACTCAAGGTTTCGAAGTGGAGGAAATCAGCCTGACACCGCGGCCTACCCCGCTCTCCTCAGGAATGGCCGCCTGGCTCGAAACCTTCCGTAGCAGCGTGCTTGAGCTATTGCCGGCCGCAGAACGGCCGATCGCTATCGAGCAGATCGTCGCTCTGCTTAAACCTGTTTTGTGTGACCGACAGGGTAACTGGACCGCTGACTACGTGCGGCTCCGTTTCCTGGCACGGCGACCGTAGCGCTGGGGAGCGGACCGAACGGTCGCCGAGGCCGGACCTAGCGCCGGGAGATACACGCGCACCACGGCTCCTGGAAATGCGGGATCGGTGCTGTTTGCCAGCTCGATTTTGCCTCCGTGTTTCTCCACGATCCCCCGGCTGACCCAGAGGCCAAGCCCGGTGCCCAGTTCTCCCTTGGTGGTAAAGAAGGGCTTGAAGATCTTGGATTGGTGGCTCTCCAGGATGCCGGGACCGCTGTCGCTAATCTTCACCATGGCGCCGGACCGGCTATCTGCCGGTAGCGAGTCCTCCAACTCAACCTGGACCCGTCCGCCCGCCCCTGCCGCTTCCGCTGCATTCGTAATCAGGTTGGTGAACACCTGCCGCAATTCGCCGGGAAACCCCTGAATCGAAACACTTTGTTCCAGTTTCCGTTCCACCGCCACGGAGTGGTCCTTCAACTGCCGGTCAAGCAGCAGCAGCACGCTTTGCAGTAGCTCCTGCAGATTCACCTCGACCGGGGCTTTTGGTTCGCGATAGAGGCCAAGCATAGCGCGGCTGATTTGCAAGGTACGGTTCAGTTCCTGCTGCGCCATGGCCAGGTATCGTTGCTGCAGACCAGCATCGGACTCCTTCTCCATCAGGTAATGCAGGTTGGCGACCGAATCGAGCGGATTGTGAATTTCGTGGGCAATGCTGGCTGAAAGGCGACCTGCAACCGCCAGCTTTTCGTGGGCCATCAAGGCCGCTTCTCTTTTCCGCATGTCGGTGACATCGCGGAAGACCAGCACCACGCCGGCTACGTCGCCCCTTGCGTCTCGGATCGGGGCGGCACTTTGATCAATCAGGTACTCAGCACCGTCTTTTGCCAGTAGCAGGCAGTGGTCCTTCCCAGCAGGGTCTTCTAACTCCGCCCCCGGATTCTGAACCGGCTCCCGCGTCTCCTCATCCACTGTGTTGAAGACAGTTTCGAGGCGCCTGCCTTTCGCTTCCTCCAGCGTCCACCCAGTCAGCCGCTGGGCCACAGGATTCATAAGTTCCACCCGGCGCTGGTGGTTACACGCAATTAAGCCATCCCCGATCGATTGCAGCGTAGTTTGCAACCATTGCCGGCTTTCAATCGAGCTCATCCGCGCGCTGATGCGCCTCCTCGAGCGAGGTGCGGAACGCTGCGGAGACTTGCTTCATGTTCCTCTGGGTGAATATGCCTAGCACGATGCCCACTCCGATCGAGGAGGCGAGCAGAACCGTCATCAGCGTACGAACCTGCGAGTTTGTCGACTGCACTTCCTCGTCGCGCCGTTTGACCTCGATCTTGGTCATGGTGCCGATCTGGGTCCGCAGAGCAGCCATGATTTGGGCTCCGTTCAGATCAAGCCCCGTGTCCCCGAACATCTTCCCCGCCCGCAAATTGTCCAGCGCCTTACCGGCAAATCCCATCCATAGCTCATGGCTGTCGCGGATTTGGCGCAGGCGCGTCAGCTGGTCGGGATCTTCCCTGACCAGCAGCAGCAGGCGGTCTAACGTGCCGTGCAGGGCGCCTTCCGCATTCTGGTAGGGCTCGAGCGTGGTCGGATCATGCGTCAGCTGGTAGCCCCGCAGGCCGGTTTCCTGGTCCACCACCAGCCGTTCCAATTCATTCAGCTGGGCGGTGATGCGATCGGTATGGTCGATACGCCGCTGTTCGCTCAGCGTGCGCTCGATCTGCCAGGCCAACACCAGGGCCAGAAGCAGCAGCAGGACCAGGGGCAGCAGCACGGTAATAATCAAGATCTGCCGGAACTGATGGAGATTCACCTGGAGCCGCCTCGTCCCTCAGGAGCGTTGGCCTGCAAAAGGCCCTTCAGTTTGTCCACCAGGGTGAATGCCCCATCGCCCTTTGGTGGCCGAGACGCTGACTACTCGCATCACGTCTTCGGGAAGCGCCACGTAGGCGGAAAGCATCAGGATGGGGATATCCGGCCTGCGCTCGCGCAGAATGGCGGCTACCTGGCCACCGTCCATTCCGGGCATGGCGTAATCCAGCACCACTGCATCGACCTGCTCCCTATCAAAGACGGAAATGCCGCTGAGACCATCGCGCGCAGTCAACACGGTGAACCCCTCGCGTTCCAGAACCATCTTCCGGATCTCCAGGCCGAGATCTTCATCGTCGATGCACAAGATGACTGGACGCAACACGGTTACCGTCCTAGCGGACCAAAGCTCTACTCTACAACTGCCTTAAGGTAGCTCGTGAGTGGCATCTTCGGAACTTGCTCTTACGGGGGATGCCCGGTGTTTGGCAACGTGACCAAGGATTCACCGTAGTTTTGCAATCCTATGGCCCATATGGGTTACGCTTAACGCATCCGCGCAGTGCCGACCGGCCTGCCACCTGAGCGTGGCCGTATCACGAGCGGCTCGAACGCGAGGGAGAACCAGTTGAGTCAGACCATATGCGTCCTCGAAGATGATCCGGATATCTCCCGCCTTGTACAGCATCATCTGGAAGCCGCCGGTTTCGGGGTACGCGTCTACAGCACTCCCACCAACCTGGTGCCAGACTCCGAGCGTCAGGCGCCCGTGCTGTTTCTGCTGGACATCATGGTTCCCGGGGGAGACGGCCTTGATGTGTGCCGCCGCCTGCGCAGCAATCCCGCTCTGAGCACCATTCCGATCATCTTTCTCACCGCCCGGGCGGGTGAAAACGACCGCGTTCTCGGCCTGGAGCTGGGCGCCGACGACTACATCACCAAACCCTTCGCCACCCGCGAAATGGTGGCCCGGGTAAAGGCCGTGCTGCGCCGCTTTGAACGGCCTACCGCGCCGTCGATTATCTCCTTCGAAGACGTAGTCATCGATGCCAGCGCCATGCAACTGAAGGTGCGAGGAGAACTGACCACCACCACCGCAACCGAATTTCGCCTGCTGGACTATCTTGCTCGGCATCCCGGTCGCGTCTTCAGCCGCGATCACCTGCTCGACGCCGTCTGGGGGGATGCCCGCTTCGTGACCCCGCGATCGGTCGATGTCTATGTGCGGCGTATCCGTGAGAAAATTGAAACCGATCCGGAGAGCCCCCGTTACCTCAAAACCGTGCGTGGCGCGGGCTACCGTTTCGAGGTCCCACGGCTGGCGGAGGAACCGCGCAAAACAGCCTCCTAGCATGCCGCGCAAAACTCGGTTTTGTGCTTGGGCACCCGGATAACCTCAAGGCCTATGACAGAGAATAGCCTCGTGACGGGCAGGGTCTTCACCAAGCTATTCCTCTCCTTCGTAGTCGTCCTTTTCCTGGGGATGGCAGTGCTTGACTTCTCCCTGCGCCAGGTAATGGAGCAGTCCCTGCGGACCCAGGCAGAGGAATCCCTGGCCAGTGAAGCCCGGCTGCTGGCGGCGCATATCGGTGCCACCCCATCCCTGGATCCTGCCTCTTTGCAACAGATCGCCCGCCTGGATGCGACCGCGGCAGGCGCGGAAGTGGCCATCTTCGATGCCGAGGGGCGGCTGGTGGTCTCATCGCAAGACAATGCGGCAGTCGAGTCTCCGCTACCTCCAGAGGTTGCCGCCGTACTCAATCAACATCAGCCCCTGGGTCGCGCCCGGCGTGGAGGCACCGTTTATGTTGCCGTCCCTGCCGGCCCCTTGGTGGTGCGTCTGGCGGCCTACTCCCCGTCCGACATGCCCGCCCCGGTGCACGTGCTGCGGCGCGGGATTGTGCTCGCTTCGCTGTTCTCCCTGGTGGTGGCGACGCTGCTGGCCGCGGTGCTGGCGCAACGGGCTGCCAAGCGTCTGGCCCGCATCGTGGTGTTCGCCAATCGCATCGCCTCCGGCGATCTGACGGCCCGTGTGGAAGAGGGCAATCTGGACGAGATCTCCGCCGTCGCCCACGCGCTCGACGTAACTGCAAGCCGGCTGGAGCAGAGCTTTCACGCCCTCGAGAGCAGTCGCAGTGAGCTGACCGCGCTGCTCGATAGCATGCAGGAAGCGGTCATTGCCATCAACCCCCAGGGTCAGGTGAGCTGGTGCAATGCCGTCATGCAGCGGATTGCGCTCAGTCCGGTGCAGGAAGGCCGGGCTCTGGTGCATTCCATTCGCGATCCCGAGGTCCTGTCCTCGGTGGCTGCAGCCCTGACCCAACGCCAAGCCAGCCGGCGGCGGGCTATTTCGGTTGCGCCGGGAAAAATCTTTGAGGTCAACGCGGCTCCCATGCCGGGAGGGGGCGCCGTCGCGGTGCTCCACGACGTCTCTGAAAAGGAGCGCTCGGAGACTACCCGCCGGGACTTCGTCGCCAATGTATCCCACGAATTGCGCACACCGCTCACCTGCATCACCGGCTATGTGGAGACCCTGCTGGACGACCGCAGCCTGAACAATCAGGCGCGTGAGTTTCTGCAGATCATCCTCAAAAACGCGTCGCGCATGAACCGGTTGACGGAAGACCTGCTGGCCCTGGCCAGCGTGGAATCCGGCGACTACAAGCTGCGTCTGCAAAAAATCAAGGCATCCACACTGGTCGAAGAAGCCGTCGGGTCCCTGGCAGGCCTGGTGCTCGACTCAGCCCTGAACCTCGAAGTGGGCGAGACCACGGATGAGCCAGTGATGGCCGATCTGGACGCCCTCAGCCAGGTGTTCGGAAACCTGGTCGAGAACGCGATGAAATATGGCAAGGCGGGAGGCCGGGTGAGGGTAGGGGCGCGCAGGCAGGAGGCGATGGTCGAGTTCTATGTGCAGGACTTCGGCCCCGGCATTGCATATGAGCACCTGTCCCGTATCTTTGAGCGCTTCTACCGGGTCGATAAGGCACGCTCGCGAGAGTCCGGGGGCACCGGGCTGGGGCTGGCCATCGCCAAGCACATCGTTCATGCCCATAGCGGGGATATTCGCTGTGAGAGCGAGCTCGGGTTCGGGGCTACGTTCCTCTTTCGCCTTCCCCGCGTTGCCCCGGCCCCTGCGCTGTCAGCAGCTGCGGCCAACCTGGTGGCATCCACGCAAACTGTTGAAAAGTAAAAGGCTTGTAGCCCTCCCTCGAAGGCTTTTCTTGTCATATTCATCATCCTGTAAAGATCCGTTCACGGGCGGCCCTGAGAATCAGGATGATTTTCCAGAGGTGGAACGTGAGAAAGACGATCTGGCTGTTAGCCGCTGCCATGAGCGCAACGGTTTGCGCGGGACACGCGCAAAAACTGAATGGAGCGGGAGCAACCTTCCCCTATCCTATTTATTCCAAATGGTTTAGTGAGTTCAGCGCCGCCAATTCCGGGGTCCAGATCAACTACCAGTCGATCGGCAGCGGTGGGGGTATCCGCCAGGTTACGGCCGGCACGGTCGACTTTGGAGCCAGCGATGTGCCTATGACAGACGAGCAGTTGGCTGCCTCCAAGGTGAAGATCCAGCCCATCCCCGCAGTGCTGGGGGCGGTAGTGCCGATTTTCAATATTGAGGGCGTCAGCGACCTGCACATAGGCCCCGACGTTCTGGCTGATATCTATCTGGGCAAGATCTCCAAGTGGGACGACGCTCGCATAGCCAAAGACAATCCAGGCGTCAAGCTGCCGTCCCAGGACATTTTTGTGGTGCACCGCTCCGACGGCAGCGGCACCACCTTCATCTTCACCGACTATCTGTCCAAAGTCAGCAAAGATTGGGCAAGCGGTCCCGGCAAGGGTGCTGCGCCGAGCTGGCCCCGGGGAATTGGCGCAAAAGGAAACGAGGGCGTAGCCGGCTTCGTCCGCCAATCGCCAGGCTCGATCGGATACGTCGAACTCATCTACGCCCTGCAGAACAAGATGAGCTATGCCTACGTCAAGACCGCTGGAGGCAGCTGGGTCAAGGCAACCATCGAAGGAGTCTCGGAAGCGGCGGCGAGTGTGAAGAGCATGCCGGCTGATTATCGTGTCTCCATTACCAATGCCCCCGGAAATGCCTATCCCATCTCCAGCTTTACCTGGCTTCTGATTCCCAATCCCGCCAAGGACTCCGGCAACGGGAAAGTCCTGATCGCTTTTCTCAAGTTTATGCTGGAGCATCAGAGCGAGGCCTCCGCGCTCTACTATGCGCCGCTGCCTGCGCCAGTGGCGCAGAGGGTGAGCGCAACCATCAACACGCTGAAGTAAAAACCTGGTTGCTATCCGGCATGCGCCAGCGGCTCGTGCCGGATGTTATTCTTACCCGGCAGAGATTTCATCTGATCAGCTCCGCGCGCCACAATCTTTTTCATTTCAGAAGGTTTGTGCCGTTACCCGACCGGATTTACTGTTTGAGCTTGATTGGGACCAGCGAACCGCACGCGGCTTTCTTTAATGAAAGCCGCACACGCCGCCGTTGGTGGCAACCCGCAACAGTGAATCCGGGGTTTAACCTCAAATTCACTAAACCCCGCTACGGTATGAGTGGTGAAATCAGATACTCAGGTGCCGCGAGTGGCTGGCCAAGCCGACGTGACCCAGCGAACAGGCGGTAGTTCGTCTCCCGGCGCTGAGCCGTCGCCCGTCCGCACGTATCTTCTCAACTGCGGCAGTTCCTCGCTCGCCGATCGCGCCTTCGGCGCCCTCATGCTGGTCTGTGCGCTCAGCATTTTCGCCATTGTTCTGTTGATCCTGGTCGAGCTCATTTCGGGCTCGAAGCTCACCATTCAGAAGTTCGGCATGTCGTTTTTCTTCGGGTCCGCCTGGGATCCGGTCAACGGCAACTTCGGTGCGCTGCCGTTTATCTACGGCACCGTGGTCTCCTCGATCCTGTCGCTCATTATCGCCGTGCCCCTGGCGGTAGGGGTCGCCATCTTCCTCACCGAGATGTGCCCCGCCTGGCTGCGCGGGTTCCTGGCCTTCTTTACCGAGTTGCTGGCCGCCATTCCCAGCGTGGTTTATGGTCTCTGGGCGATTTTTGTTCTGATTCCGCTGCTGCGCCAATACGTGAATCCGCTCCTTATCAAGACTCTGGGCTGGTCGGGAATTTTTGCCGGCCCCAACTACGGGATTGGGATGTTCGCCGCCGGCGTGATTCTTTCCATCATGATTCTGCCCATCATCTCCTCTCTTACCCGCGAGGTCATCTCGGCGGTTCCCCATGCCCAGCGGGAAGCAGTGCTGGCCCTGGGAGCCACCCGCTGGGAGATGATCCGCATGGGTGTTCTGCGCAACGCGCGCATCGGCATCGTCGGCGCTGTGATTCTTGGTCTGGGCCGTGCCCTGGGCGAAACCATGGCGGTCACCATGGTGATCGGGAACCGGCCAGAGATTGTGCGCTCTTTGCTCGCCCCGGCCTATAGCATGGCGAGTGTCATCGCCAATGAGTTTACCGAAGCCTCTGACGAGCTTTACCTGAGCGCCCTGGTCGAAATTGGGCTGGCCCTCTTTATCGTCACCATCATCGTGAATGCGCTGGCCCGGGTACTGGTTTGGGCGGTTACCCGCGGTGCGCCGGCCAGAGGTACTTAGCGAATGGCTTCCACCACCGTTACGCCGCCGCTGCGCGCGGGGGCTTCGAATCGATTTTTGCGCGTCGTGGTGAACCACCTGGCCACGGTTGCTGCCGTGGGCAGCACTATCCTGGTGATGGCGCCGCTGATTGCCATCTTCGCCTATCTTCTCTTCAAGGGCGCCAGTTCGCTCAATGTCGCTTTCTTTACCCAGGTGCCGAAACCGGTAGGTGAGGTTGGCGGCGGGATGGCCAATTCCATCCTCGGATCGGGCATCCTACTTGCCATCGCCAGTCTCATGGGTGTGCCCATCGGCATTGCCGGCGGCATCTACATCGCTGAGTTTGGCCGCAACAAGCGTTTGGCCAACATGGTCCGATTCACTGCCGATGTGCTTAACGGTGTCCCTTCGATCGTCATGGGCATCGCCATTTACACCCTCATCGTGGTGCCGCAGAAGCATTTCTCCGCGCTTGCCGGTGGCGTAGCCCTGGGCATCATGATGATTCCAACCATCACCCGTACCACCGAAGAGATGCTGTTGATGGTGCCTCTCAATGTGCGCGAGGCCGCTCTCGGACTGGGTGTGCCGAACTGGCGTTCGGTTCTTTCCATTACCCTGCGGACCGCATCGCCCGGTGTCATTACCGGCTGCATGTTGGCCTTTGCCAGGGTCGCGGGAGAGACCGCGCCGCTGCTCTTTACTGCGTTCGGAAACCAGTTCTGGAGTACCAGCGTCAATCAACCGATCGCGGCCCTGCCGCTACAGATTTTCGTCTATGCGCTTTCCCCTTACGACGAATGGCATCGTCTCGCCTGGGCCGGCGCCCTGGTGCTGATCGTGCTCATCGTCGTTTCTGTAGCACTGGTCAGGTACGTAGCGGGCCGCGGAGTTCTGAAAGGGGCAAGCTAGTGGGTGTAGCCATCGAAGTGTCTGATCTGAATGCCTGGTATGGCACCAACCACACGCTGCAGAGCATCAGTCTGAAGATTCCGGCGAACCATGCCACGGCGCTGATCGGCCCTTCCGGTTGCGGCAAGTCCACCTTCGTGCGTTGCCTCAATCGCATGCACGAGACCAACCCGATTGGTCGCGTCACCGGCACGGTCCGTGTCGGGGAGACAGATATCTACGCCCAGGCCTCACCGGTTGAGATTCGCCGCCGCATCGGTATGGTCTTCCAGCGTCCGAATCCATTTCCCACCATGTCGATTTACGACAACGTGGCCTCTGGTCTCCGCTTGAACGGATTCCGCAATCGCAAAATCCTCGACGAAGTAGTAGAGCGCTCTTTGCAGCAGGCCGCCTTGTGGGACGAGGTGAAGAGCGATCTCAAGAAGAAGTCTGGCGCCAGCCTCTCCGGCGGCCAGCAGCAGCGTCTCTGCATTGCCCGTGCTTTGGCGGTGGACCCGGAGGTGATGCTGATGGATGAGCCGGCCTCGGCGCTTGATCCTGTCTCCACGGCCAAGATCGAAGATCTCATTTTTCAGCTTAAGTCGCAGTATACGATTGTGATCGTGACCCACAACATGCAGCAAGCCGCGCGCGTGGCGGAAAATACGGGCTTCTTTTTGAATGGCAAGCTGGTGGAATTCGACGCCACTCATAAGATCTTTACCAACCCTACCGATAAGCGGACTGAGGACTACATCACGGGTAGGTTTGGATGACGCGGATTCGTTTCCACCGCAAACTCGATGATCTGAAAGAGCGCCTCCTCGTCATGGCCGGCATGGCGGAGCAGGCAATCCAGCGAGCGGTTGAGGCGTATCGCGTGCGCGATATCTCTTTATGTGACCTGGTGATCCGCAGCGAGATTTCGATCAACAGCTTCGAGCGCGAGATCGACCAGATGGCGCTTGATTTGCTTGCCATGGAGCAGCCGATGGCCATCGACCTTCGCTTCATTCTGGCCGTGATCAAGATCAATGCGGATCTGGAGCGCGTGGGTGATCAGGCGGTAAGCATCAGCGACCGGGTGCGCGACCTTCAGGCTTTCCCTGTAGTCGATCTGCCGGTGGACATTCCGCGCATGGCGTCGCTGGCCTCAGCCATGGTGCGCAAAGCCCTCCAAGCCTTTATCGAGGCCGACGCGGACCTGGCCACCTCTGTGCTGACCATGGACGACAATGTGGACAAACTCAACGACACCGCATTCTTTGCTCTTTCCAACTTGATCAAAGAGCAGCCCCACTACACTCCACAGGCGCTCCATGCGCTGATGATCGCCCGCAACCTGGAGCGCGTGGCCGACCACGCAACCAACATCGCGGAAGACGTTATCTTCTGGGTCCGAGGCGCCGACGTCCGCCACCACCTGAGCACCTGAGGACAAGCAAATCGGTGTGCCGTTCCTGTGCTCTCTAGTTTGCTCGAAGCGTCGCTCCTGGAGCTTTAACCTAGGCACCTCACTTCTCTCTTAGACTGGCGCAATGTCTCTCTTGAAAGTGATCGTCCTTGCTGTAGTGCAAGGTCTTGCTGAACTCCTTCCGGTTTCAAGCTCTGCGCATGTTGTCGTGGTCGAGAAGCTCATGGGGCTCGATCCGTCTTCTCCTGAAATGACGCTGCTTCTTGTCATGCTGCATACCGGGACCATGTTTGCGGTCATCGCCTTCTTCTGGAACACGTGGAAGAAGGCGTACTTCTCGAGCATGGACGCGTTTAAGCAATTTGCAGTTCTCGTGCTCTGGGCCACGTTGCTTACCGGGATCGTAGGAGAAGCGATTAAAAAGATAATCGAAAAGACCTTATTCCGCGGCGCAGAGAAGGCCGAAATCGAGCAACTGTTTAGCCGTCTTGAGCTGATCGCGCCTGCTCTCGCTGCCGCCGGGGTACTGATCCTCATCGCTGGCGTGCTCGAGAGACGTCAGATCATCAGTGCCGTCTCAGGCTCGGCTAAAGATCGCGCACTGGGCACTGCAGATGGTACCTTGACCTTTCGCCAGGCTGGCTGGATGGGCGTTGTGCAGGGTCTGGCACTCCCATTTCGAGGTTTCTCCCGATCTGGCTCTACAATTTCGATTGGCATGCTGGTTGGTGCGACGAAGGAGCGCGCAGAGCGTTTCAGTTTCGCCATGGCCGTGGTACTAACGCCAGCAGTGGTGGGAGTGGAGGCGCTCCGGCTACAACGGGCTCTGCTTGCTGGTGCTCCGATCGACGTGAGAGGTTCACTGGGCTTCAGTGTGCTGGGGATGGGGTTCTCCTTTTTGGCAGGACTCATAGCGCTCAAATGGCTAAGTAGTTGGCTGGAGAGTGGTCGCTGGTACTTGTTTGGGATCTACTGCTTGCTGGCTTCGGGAATTGTTTTCTATCTGCACGCGAGAGGCTTTTAAACGTTGACTCCGAAACTGAGCGTCGGCGCAAGACAATGGTCGGGGCATCCGTGCTGGTTTATCAGTGAGGCTTAAAGTTGCCGGGGAATCCGTCTATTCTTTTGCAAATGAAAACGTCGGCTTGAACCTTGAACCGGGCACTCAACTTCCGCACCTGCTCAAGGGTGAGCTTTCGTTGACCGCGCAGAAACATCGAAACCGCGCTCTCCGACCCGAATTGGGGAATCAAAGCACGCTGTGCAAGGCCCTGCTTTTCAAGCAGGAACCTTACAACTGAAACCGCGTCTGCAGCAGGAACAGAGTAATGCGCCTGCTCATACCGATCCACGAGGAGTGTCAGCAGTTCGATTGCTTCCGCTTCGGAGGGAGAAGGGTGATCCAAGGCGGTTAGTTGAAACAGAGCATCTGTATACGCTGCAAGCTCCCGATCATTGTGTATGACGCGGGGAGCGCCCTGGGCGATCATTTCCGCCGGGTTTGCGAGAACCGTTCTCATTGCGTCCCGAACCTCCTGTCCCAATTTGCGGGATTGTCATACTCCTTATGCGTCAGAAAGGACCGGATGTAGCGGAAGTATCAGCGAAGCCCCTTTGCACGCTGTGTTCTGGCTTGTATCAGGGCACGACTTTAGTCGGGCCGTTGAGCCCAACAAAGAACTGGGCTAAAGAGCGTGTGTGAGAACCGGAAGCTTTGGGGAGCCATCCGGGGCGCACTGCAGATCCCTCGGCTTCGCTCGGGATGACAAAGGAGAGGGAGCGCTTCCATTGACAGAGGCGATTGGGATGGCAGAGTGCGTGGTGCTGCTTCCGTCGGAGGGATCTTCCATCCGTATCACGAACCCCAATGGAAGCGCTCCCCTCCCCTTTGTCATCCCGAGCGAAGCCGAGGGATCTGCAGTGCGCCCCGGATGGCTCCCCAAAGCTTCCGGTTCTCACACGCTCTTAAGCCCCTGCGCTCTTTCTTTTGCTCAGAATTGTCTTCGCACAGGCACTTCGTACAGGACGCGCCATCCCAGGGGCTGAAGCCCAATTCTTTTTCAGTCCTCTACGGCCCGACTAAAGTCGTGCCCTGATACAAAGCCAAAACACAGCGTGCAAAGGAGCTTCTCTGGTTGGAATATCATACGCTTTGCCCGATTACGTAGAAGCTCCAGCCGCACGCTAAGCGACACTTATAGGCGGCGGTTTATATCCAAAGCTTGCTTCCACCGCAGCTGCAATACCCAGCACCCGTTCATCTTCAAACGGACGCCCCACAATCTGCACCCCGATCGGCAAACCCTCCGGCGACCGGCCCACTGGCACAACCGCCGCTGGTGCGCCCAGCAGGTTAAACCACTGCGTGTATTTCATGGCATCGAGATACTCGACTCGCTGCGCCTCCACGTCCCAGGAACGTTCCCCGTGGCGAAAGGCGGGAATGGCACAGACCGGGCAGAGAAGGATAGGAAAGCTCTCCATCTCTGCCAGCAGTTTACGGCGCACGTGATCGGTATCCATCCACGCTGAAAGCAGTTCCTGCGCAGAGAGCGGCGGCTCACGGTGCGCAATCGAGAGAAAGCCGAGAAAGGTTTGACTCAGCTCCGATTGTCGTCCCCGCACCAGCGGATCAAGCAGCATGGCTCCACCCCGGACGAAAAACTTCCACCACAATTGCCGCGCTTCTTCGAGTGCAAGGGGCCGAAACGGGTGCACGCGGAAGCCCTGCTCTTCCAGCGCCCGCGCCGCGTCGCGCACCGCCTGCCGAGTCTCGGGAGTTACCGGGCCATCGTCTTCAAAGAAGCCGATGCTCACTCCCTTCAAATCCTCCAGCGACTCATTTCTCAGGGGGACCGGCGGGCTCACCGGGTCCAGCGCATCCTGTCCTGAGAGGGTTAGAAACAGCAGAGTGAGATCACGGACCGTGCGCGCCATGGGCCCAATCGCGCCAAGAATGGCAAAGGGCCCATCGCAAGCGGGCAGGTGACCGCGCCCGGGAATGCGCCCTGGTGTGGGCTTGAGCGAGCATATGCCGGTAAAGTGGGCCGGCTCGCGCACCGAGCCGCCGCTATCACTGCCCAGTCCAGCGGCGGAGAGGCCGGCGGCAATCGCTGCCGACTCGCCGCCGCTCGATCCTCCCGCGGTTCGCTCCAGGTCCCACGGGTTGGCCGTGCGCCCGTACAGCCGGTTATCGGTTTCGTAAGCCATCAGAAACTCAGGACAGTTAGTGGTGCCCAGGATCAGCGCGCCGGCCTGCTTAAGGCGATCAACCACGGTTGCGTTTTCACGCGGAACATTACCCTTGTGCAGCAGGCTGCCGATCTCGCACCGGTATCCCGCCGTCGCAATCGATGCCTTAATGGTCATCGGCAACCCGAAGAGAGGACCGAGGGCGCCCTTGGAGTTCTCGAGCGCGCGGGCCTGGGTGCGCACCCGCTCAGCATCAAAGTCGACCAGAGCGTGCAGCTGAGGATTCAATTGCTCGATCTGCTGGATGTATTCGCCGGCCAGTTCGAGCGGAGAAATTTGCCCCCGCCGCAGCATCGACAAAAGCTCGACGGCGGGCAATACCGAGAGTCCGTTCATTGCGCGGTTTTGTCTACGTAGTGAAATCCATAGTGCTGCGTACCGCGGCCGGAGTCGAACCGGTCATTCCATTCCAGCTCATATTGCATGCGCTGGTCATCCTGCGGATAGTGCTCGCTCGCGGGATAGGGATAGGTGCTCATGCCGTGGAACGGCATGTCGGCAACAGTAAAAGGACTCGCCTCGTAAAAATCCATATCCTTGACAAACCCATTGGCATAGAAGAAGTAGTCGCGCTTCCAGCCTGGCGCCAAAGGAGGAAGGGAAGCGGTACTGAATTCCAGATCCATATCTTCACCGCTGCCGAAGATCACGAACGTTTCGTCCACTGACTTGAGCAACGGTGTGACTTCTCCGTAGCGCGTATAGCTGCCGCGGGAGCGGATAAACGGCCCGGTCTGGCTGATGTGTTGGTAGTTATATGTCAGATCGCCCGGGGTCTTGCCGTCTAGTTGTTCAGGGTAGCCGCGAAATGCCAAATGTGCGGAAGCCAGCGGCAGCTCGGTCTGGTGCATCAGCCGCGGCGCATCCGGTCCGTTGTCGATCAAAGCCTGATCCCAGTAAATCTGCAGATTTGTAGTGAGTCGAATGTTGTGCGTCCCGGGCGGTAGTTTGCCAGTAAGATCCACCACCACGGTGCGCGGCAGCCCCGCAGGAAATCCCATATCCTCGATCACCCGCTTCCAGCTGCCGTCCGGCAACTGCGCCTCTACATAAGGCGGCATAGGCGCAAGCCCCGCTTGCCAGGCGGAATACATGGAACTGGCCGAGAAATATTCGATGAAGCCGTGCAGCAGCAGGTGCAAGGGATGGGCAGGGGTCCACTCGCCCAGGTCGAGAGTAAGCGTGTGCTGGTTGGCAAAACCGGCATAGGACAGATTGGTAAAGTCGCGAACGTATTGGTGGTCGCGGGTGCGCAGCACTTTGCTGACGTCGCGGCCCTTGTCATCCCACGCTCCCGCCACAGGATGCGCGGCCGTGCTGATAACCGGCTGGCCGGAAGCAAAAGGAGGCTCATTCAGGAACCGCTCGTTGGGGTAGACCTCGGTGGCCGCGGGGTGGTCGATCGCAACCAGGCGGACCTGGTCGATATAGTTGACCTCTTCCATCGGTTCCCCAAAGCGCAGGCTGAGATATCCCGCACGCGGGCGCAGTTGCGAACCTTCCACCTTGATCCATTCATCCGGATCGGCATTGTTTTTCGCGGTGGGCGAAACCCAGTGGCCAATGACCGCGGCGCCAATCACGTCGGAGATGAACTCGTATTTCTCACCATTCCACGCGAACAGCGTGGGACAAGAGCTTCCCCGGCGGTCCAGCTCCGTGATGTTGAGCGAGTTCTTGGTCCCCACCTCGGTCTCATCCTGAGGAACCCCAGTTGGCCACAGGATCCGCACCAGGTCGGCGTGCTCGGTGCTCCCCAGGCCGGCAAGAAGCTGCTGCCCGCCCTGGCTGAGATACCCGGAAGCGCCGGTAATCTCGAACTTCTGCCAGACCCCATCGGCAAAAACCTCTACCTTCGCGCCGATGGCCGATTTGTTGTCGGCAACCCCTTTCATCGCGATCAGCAAAGAGTGATTTCGATTGCCGCCTTCGTTGTGCAGGAGCACAGGGTTCCCGTCTAGTTGGGTAACGATCAGATCGGCGGCGCCATTGCCATCCACATCAGCGGCAATCAGGGCGCGAGGTTCCACCAGCTTCACCTGGTCGAGCTTCACTCGTGCCGTCACATCCTCAAATCCCGCTGGGCCGAGGTTGCGCAGTGCGCGCAACGCCGGACCATGCTGCGTTTCAACCGCCGCTACCAGGTCGAGCCAGCCATCATTGTCGATGTCAATCGCGGTCAGCCCCCAGGCGGCGGTCACGCCCTCGACCGGCAAAGGGACGCGTTCGAAGCGCTTGCCCTGCACATTGCGCCACAGCGTGATGCCCGGGCTGCCGGCGTGGGTCAGGGCAACGTCCATCCATCCATCCTTGTTGAAGTCCAGCACCACCGCCCCCACGGTTGGGGGAAGGCTGGTGTCGGCAAACAGCGGAGAAGGCTTGAACAAGCCCTCGCGAGGGTTGGCAAAGAATGTGGGCGCCGGACCCGAACCGGTTACCAGCAGATCGACCGCACGATCGTTGTTGAGGTCAGACAAGGTTGCCGCCACCGTCGTACCTTCACCTCCAAGACCTGCTTGCTCGGTCCAGTTGGTAAAGGTCCCATTGCCGTTGTTGCGCCACAGAACATTGGGCTTCGATCCTGCAGCAGAGGGCTGGCCGGTCACAAACAGGTCCAGGTCGCCATCGTGGTCGTAGTCGACGAAGGTAATGCCCGCGGGATAGTTGGCCGGTTGCACTCCGGTTGCTGCCGTCACGTCGATGAATTTGCCACCGCCATGGTTCTTGAACATCAGCACGCGGTCGCTCATGGCCACGGCGACATCGGGCAGTCCGTCATTATCGAAATCGCCGACAGTGCAGGCCACCCCGGTACCGCTGGCCACCAATCCTGTTTGCGCGCTGGGCACAAGCATGAAGCTTCCGCTTCCTGACTTTGCGTAGGTCCGGATCGCCTCTTCTCCCGACGCCATCACCAGGAGATACGGCTGTTCTCCCGCGGGGGCAACCAGGCATGCTCCTCCCCGGGGCCGATCGCCTGGCTTGGCAGCCGGAGCGGCGAGGTGATCAAGTGCCTGAGGAGTAAAGGTGACCGGAATCATCGGTCCCACCTGGGGATTCAGATTCAGCGCGTTCTGTACCAGCGAATAGCGGCCCTCATCTCCGTACGTGTGCGCGAGCGGAGAACCGACTTTCTCCTGGTTCAGCGTTTCGAAGCGGCGAAAGGCCGCTGTCGCCTCTTCGCGCCTGCCCAGGCGCTGCAGAACCTTGGCCAGGCCAAATTGGGCCGACGCATGTACAGGATTAAGCCGCAAAGCAGTCTGGAACTCGGTGAGAGCCTGGTCCGGTTGATGCAATTCAAGAAGAACGGAACCCAAAAAGTAGTGCGTGTCCGCGTCGTCCGGATCGAGTGCCGCTACTTTTTGAAAGCTTTCCAGGGCCTGCGGATATTGCGCTTCAATGCGGTACAAAATCCCCAGCGCGTACCAGATATGAGGATCCTTCGGATCCTGGGTCGCGGCTTGTTCGAGCGCTTCCTTCGCCTCCGTCATCTTCTGCAGATAGACCAGGGCGATTCCGCGATTTACCTCGGCCTGAACCAGGGTAGGGTCGAGCTGGTAGGCATCTGCGAATTTAGCAGCCGCTTTATCCAGCAATTGCTGGTTCATCAGCGCGGTACCAAGGTTATTCGCCTTCGCCGCGTCCGCCTTCTTGGAAGCTGTGACGTCGGCGTGCCCGATGGCTGCGGTTACCAGGAGTGCGGCGAAAATGAGAGTTCGGTGACGCATTCTGCTGGGCTGCAACTGTACGGAATCCACCCTCGACTATAGAACACGGTGCAAGGCTTGGAAATGCCGGCCGGGCGGCCAGGATCAAGTCGGTTTGGGCGTGTCGTCAAAATGGCAAACACTTTTGACTCCGTACGGTCACCCACAGCCGATGCGGACTTATGGCGCTTAGGGCGCACACTTTCCCCCGCGGTGGCCGCGATCCGCAGTTCTCGCCGTTGAAGCCACCTCTTCGTATCACCCGGCATCCCTTACAGTAGGAGCCATGCGGATCGTTCGCATTTAGGTACGAGCATTGGGCCGGGAGGGGAGCGGGTTTTCGCGATTTCGTCCGCTTGCCGTCGGCCAAGGAGAATCGCAGCAACCGACGGACTCTTCCCGGGTTCCAATCATTGACAAGGTTGACCTCTCGAATTGAGGAGAGGTGGGGAAACAGAGGCCGGCCCCTGAGCCGGCCTTTTCCTTACGCGGTGACGTGCAATGGCGATCCGGCAGTTCCGCGCTTCATGCCCTTGTCGTCCTCACCGAAGAAGGGCTGCAGATCGCACACGAGTGTATCCAGGCATTGTGATCTGGCGTCATTTGTCGCTTCTTACATCAGTAACCCTCCAGTAGGCTCAGCTTAGTAGGCATCGATTCTCAAAAGGCAGCAAATCCTGTCATGCGATCGTCCATCCCTACCCCATGGCGCTTTCCGTCCGCTGTATGAAGGAGCGACGATGCTGGCAGGAAGGGTAATTTCATTCACGGAGCCCCGCGATCCTCATTTCCAGTTTGCCGGCGCGCCATCCATTGTGATCCAAATTGGCCGGGATCAAGAGCTTTTGCGTCTGCGGGCCAAGCTCATCAGTTCTGCCGGGTATACCGTCCATTCGATGACTCCGGACCAGGCCACGGCGGAGATCCGAAAGGCACGCGGGCCCAAGGTCTGGGTCTTTTGCCACACCCTGGAGTTTTTTGAGCTGGCGCTCCTGGCAGTCGCCATCCGCAGCAGCTGGCCAGGGGATAAGGTGCTCCGGCTCAGTGGCCTCCACGACATCGCCGATGCGCCCGGCCTTTTTGATGAGCTGCTGGAGCCGGTCGACAGCGTGGATGACCTTCTGCGCGTGGTGGCCGATCTGGCTGAACAATCATCCTGACCGGTCATCTTGCCGTGTAATCCTCCTCCGCCCCCTCTAACGGCAGCAACGCAGAAAAAGTTGTCCCCCGGGCTCTGCCCTGCGTACGGCTGCGCCACTGGATTTGCCCTCCGTGTTTTTCCACGATGGTTTTCGAAATCCATAGTCCCAGGCCATTGCCTGCATCCGCTTTATCGCTTTGAAATGCCTCAAACAGGCGTGCCTGAATGGCCGGCGGGATGCCTCGCCCGTTGTCTGCAACGGTCAGGCGTGCATTTGCGCGTCCGTTCACCCTTCTTGCCCGCAGCCGAACCGACAGCGTTCCACCCATGGGCAGCGCCTCCACCGCGTTTTTCACCAGGTTCGACAGCAGCTGCAGAAAGTCACCAGGGAATACCGCACCCAGCAGCCGGTCCGGCATCTCCTTTCGTACCAGGATGTGTTTCTCTTCCAGCAGCCTGCCATGGTAGCGCAAAGCCGCATCTACCAGCGGAACTAGATCTTTCGTCTGGCTCTGCGGGGTATCTCGAAAAAAAGAAAGCGTTTGCCTGGCAATGGACTGTATGCGTAGCAGTTGTTCTTCAATTTGCGCCGCGTGTGCGCGGACCAGCTCCGGGTGGTCTGCCTCCTTGGCAACGAGATAGACCAGTTCGGCAATAGCCTGCGAAGGATTATTGATCTCATGCATGACCGAAGCCGCCAGCCGCCCTGCCATGGCCAGTTTCTCCGACCGGCGCAGAGCCGTTTCCAGGCGCAGCGTCCGTTCCTCACCCGGCGGATCGAGGGGTGGGGAGGCCGGACTTGTTTCCTTCATCATGGAATGCCTTTTTTGGCAGCACGATAGGTGTGAGTTCCCCATCGACCTATGGGTTGCCGGTTACAGGGAAAATAGGCTTCATGGAACCGCCAAGCCCTTCCCAAAGCCGGACTTTTCACTGGGCGATGCCAGGCGTCGCTCCCGGGAACACTACTTACGCCGGGATCCTGCAGCCGCTTTGCTACCGTTTTTCGCCTTCCGCGGCGCTCTTTTTACTCCCGTCCCGTCGCCGGAGAAACTCCCCACCTCGTTCATCACGCTAAGAACGACCCCATCGATCCGGTTATCCATAGTCCGGTAAGGCACGATACGCAGAATGCACCATTTCCCATCGCTGTCCTGAACGTGCAATTGTTGCGACTGGACCTGCTGGATCACGTCCAGCATATTCTGTTCCAGGCTGCCCATATCCAGCTTGAGCCTTAGCCTCGGCATAGGGCGGCCGATGTCGCTGGACGTTAAACCGAGCACCGAGGCTGCCTGCGGCGTAAAGCGGCGAACGCTCAGATCCGCTCCTACCATGACAATAGGCAGACTGACGCTATACAACAGGTTGGTAAGGTCGTTGTTCAGCTGGGTCAGCAGTTCGTTGCGGTGCTGCATCTCCTCGTTGACCGTATGCAGTTCTTCGTTGGCCGATTCAAGCTCCTCTTTCGAAGTCTGCAACTCCTCGTTTGTGCTTTGCAGCTCTTCGTTGCCCGACTGAATCTCTTCGTTCGCCGACTGCAGTTCCTCGTTGGTGCCTTCCTGTGACTCGATGATCGACTGCAGGTACTCCCTGGTGGCCGCGAGCTCCTGCCGCAATTGGATGATTTGTCTTTCCAGCGAAGACTGGCCCTCTGGGCTCACCTGGTCCAAAGGGGCCGAGGCTCGCGAAAGGCCGGTTGCCAGCGACCCATCCCCGGCCGGCGAATCACTTTCGAAAACGATCAGGAAGCTGTGCTGCGTCTGGGTTGGAACCTTGAAGGGAACCACCCGAATGGTGACCGATTTTGTCTTCTCATCTTCCACCCGCACGTTCTGCCGTATGGCCTCGAAGCCTTGCTTCCGTGCTTCGTCGATCGCGCCCTGCAACTCGAACAACATGCCAGGGCGAGCCATTTTCAGCAGATTGAGGCTGGCCTTCCCGGAAGGAAGCTCGAGGAAGGAAGCGGTGCGTCCCCTGGTTTGCAGAATCTCCAGATGTTCGTTGATCAGCACAGCAGGCGGCACGTATCTCGACAGCAGCAGGCGGTCTGCCTCGCGCTGCAACTCCATCGGGATCTTGAGTGTTTCCGGCGGCTTTGACGCCGTCACTGGCTGCGGGCCACTCGATGGGTGGTCAGGCTTGCCAACAGAAAAGCCGAAGGCCACCGGCGCCGATACCAACCGCTTACGGAAGATCTTCTGTTTCTTGTCAGTCATTTCGAAAAGCTCCGAACCCGCACCCAGGAGGCCCTCGGTGCTTCCCAGCATGAGGAACCCGGTAGGATTCAATGCATAGTGAAAGATAGGTACCACCCTTTTCTGCAGAGATTGACTTAAGTAAATCATCACGTTGCGGCAACTGACCAGATCCATGCGCGAGAAGGGTGGATCGTTGAACACGTTCTGCGTAGAAAAAATGCACAGATCCCGAATGGTCTTCTTGATCTGGTACCCGCCGTCGGCCTTGTAGAAGAAGCGCCGCAATCGCGCCGGCGTCAGGTCCGCCTCAATATTTTCCTTGTACACCCCTGCCCGGGCCCGTTGGATCGCGTTCTCACTCAGGTCGGTGCCAAAGATCTGGATGGGAATATCCGCCCGCCCTTCGCCCAAAAACTCTGCCAGCGACATGGCGTGCGAGTAAGCCTCTTCGCCGGTCGAGCACCCCGGGACCCAGATACGGATCGGTCCGGAAGCGGAGGTTCGCGCCTGCAAGATGGATGGATAGACAACCTGCTTGAGCGCCGCGAATGCCTCCGGATTGCGAAAAAAGCTGGTTACGTTGATCAGGAGATCATGGTAGAGAGCTTCCACTTCCCGCGAATCGTGATGCAGAAAGTTAGCGTATTCCCCTAGATTCTCGATCTTTTGCAGAGCCATGCGCCGTTGAATGCGGCGGCCGATGGTAGGCGGTTTGTACCCGGTGAAATCGACCGTTGTGAATCGTCGCAGCAAACGGAAGATCTGTTCCATATCGCTGCCGTCGCCTACGTGATGTCCCTCAGGGTTGAGGCGGTCCGCGATGTAAGGATGTTGACTGATGCGAGCGATCTCCTTAGCCATCGCCACGGGGTTGAGAATAAAGTCCACACAGCCAGAGGCGATGGCGCTCGCAGGCATGCCATCGTACTTGGCGGAGGCTGGCTCCTGGGCGAAAGTAATGCCTCCTTCGCCCTTGATTGCCCCCAGGCCGAGGGTGCCGTCGGAAGCGGTTCCGGAAAGAATGACCCCGATGGCGTCGCTTCCGTGGCCGACGGCCAAAGATCGCAGGAAAGTGTCGATGGTCGTGTTCGCAGATCGGTGCGCCTCCCGGTCCCGCAGGTGCAGCACCCAGTGCTCGATGGTCATCTCACAATTCGGAGGAATCACGTAGACATGATCTGGCTCTACGCGCATACCGTCTTTCGCCTGCACCATTGGGATGGGGGTCGTCCGGGCCAGGATTTCCGTTACTTTGCTCTCCCGGGCCGGGTCCAGATGGAGCACCAGGACATAAGCCATACCCAGATTCGGCGTTAGCTCCTTAAAAAAGCTGGTCGCTGCTTCCAGGCCCCCGGCCGATGCGCCAATCCCCACCACGGGGAAGCGCGGAGAGACATTCCGGGTAGCAATCGCCGGCTCGGACGCTTCGCTGCGCTTCAAGGGGGGCTTTCTGGCCGGCATGCTGCTCCTTCGCTGGGCGGCACACAAACCCCGCCGCCGCTTCTCTTGCTTGAGAGGATACTCCTCCTGCGAAGCGTCGCCGTAGCAGTGCTTTGTCGTGGCTCAATTAGGCCAAGAGACTCAGGCGATCCGTTCCGACCGCACCGTACTCGAGGCCGGGCTTGGCAGCAATTCCCGCACCGTGGTCAGCTCCGCGGCTAACCAATCTGCGGGTCTCCCAAAATCCGTCAGCCGGGGCTTCTGCAGACCCTGGGCGGTCAGAAGGTCGCATCGCTCCGTGAGCAGACGGATGGAGGCGGTTATCTGTTCCGTGAGCGCGTGATTGGCGGTTCTCAGTTCACGTGCCGTTCGAATGCCTTCCTTGAGGGTGGAACGGGCCGAGCGGGAAGATCGGTTGAAGTGGGCATCATTTTTCTCCAGTGCGCGGGCTGAGAAACGAGTTGCCAGCCATGCATCCACATCACCGCGGTAGAGCAGGACCGCACTTTTCTGTGAGGCGCCGACCGGACGCCGGACCGGAAGTCCAAGGTGACGCTCCCAGCGCTGTACTGTCCGAACTCCCTTACCCAGATACCTGGCGATATCTTTCCAGGACGACAGCACCGTGGAATCCTGTGAGATGTTCATCTCATTCTCCCTCAGCTTAGCCATTATAGACCCTAGGGTTTTTCCCGATTAGCGTCGCGATGGATGCCACGAGGCGATGACCCAGTTAGACACGCTGAGCAACAAAAAAGTTTCGCCGGCCACTATCCGCCCCGGCTGGCCACAGCAACCCTCGGTTCAGGTGTGCATCCCACTACCTAGTGCTGCGCCGTTTCTTAAAAAAAGCCCCACGAACTTCACCAGCGCCACCAAGTTCAACAGGAAATCCGGGGGAACCCAGTGGAAGGATCTGCAGTTCAGCGGACCTCCCGTGGAGATGTTTTCCGAGCATCTGCCCAGTGGAGGGACCTGCTGTTGCTTCTCCCCATACCCCTCCATTTTCGGTTCCAAAGACGGTGTTCTCCCTGCAAAAACTGCATCATAAATGTGCAATGAACCTGTTCGACCCTAGCCCCAGGTCTGCACCCCTCCGCAATCCTTCGCATGCCCGAGCCTGACGCAAAAGAAGCGGAGACAGCAAGCCTGGTCAATGATCTGAGAGTTGCCGCAGGATATGCCACAGCACGGAGGGCATGGTGAAAGCAGCCAAGGTTACAGTACAAGTCCCCACCACAACCACGGTGGTCACCCGCTCCGACCGGTTCGGCAGGTTTGCTTCCCGAAGTTCGCACTTCCTCGGTTCCCGGTGGTCTTTTATCGCCGCCATCGGCGTCGTAGTCGTCTGGGGCCTTACCGGCCCCATCTTCCACTACTCCGATACCTGGCAATTGGTCATCAATACCGGCACAACGATTGTCACGTTTCTCATGGTTTTCCTCATCCAGAATACCCAGAACCGCGATGCCAGGGCCATTCATTTGAAGCTCAACGAGCTGATCCACGCGGTAGACAAAGCAAAGAACAAAATGATCGACGTTGAGAATCTGTCTGATCTCGAGCTGGACGAGCTAGCCAGAACCTACGAAAAAATCCGCACCAGTGCTCAGGAGCGATCTATGGAGCGATCCAAAGAGCCCCGCCAGGCCGCCAGCCAGGTTTCGCCACAGTAGCGATGTCTTATGGCAAGATTCGCATTGGCATCTCCGGTTGGAGATATGCAGGCTGGCGTGGTGTCTTTTACCCCGAGAAACTCCCTCACCGGCGGGAGCTGGAGTTTGCATCGCGAAAGTTCAACACCATCGAGTTGAACGGTTCGTTCTATTCCCTGCAAAGACCTCAGAGTTTTTCTCAATGGCATGTGGAGACGCCAGAGGACTTCATTTTTTCCGTCAAGGGCTCCCGCTATATCACCCATATGCTTCGCCTGCGCAATGTCGAACGGCCGCTGGCAAACTTTTTTGCCCAGGGACTGCTGCGCTTTGGCGCCAAGCTTGGCCCCATCCTTTGGCAGTTTCCACCCAACTTCATCTTTGAGCCCGAGCGGCTTGAACTTTTCCTCGCCTTGCTGCCCGGGACCCACAAGCAGGCCGCCGAGCTTGCCCGCAAGCACGATGACCGCATGCGCGACCGCTCCTGGTTTCAAGTGCGGAAGGACGCGCCCATCCGGCACGCCATGGAAATTCGCCACGAGACTTTTGTCAACGAAAAATTCATCCGCCTTCTAAGACGTTACGGTGTGGGGTTGGTAGTAGCGGATACGGTGGAGTGGCCGTTGCTGATGGATGTTACTTCCAGCTTTGTCTATTGCCGTCTTCATGGCAGCGAGGTGTTATATGCCAGCGGTTACGAACCGGAGGCGCTCGACCGATGGGCTCGCCGCGTCGTCACCTGGGCCGGGGGAGGGGAAGTGGATAATGGGAGAAAGGCCAGCGCTCGCAATGCAGCGAAACGCAAACGGCGCGATGTCTACGTTTATTTCGACAACGATATGAAGGTTCGCGCGCCATTCGATGCGGCGCAGCTTCAGGATCGTGTCACCACGCTGCTCGCCGCCGGCTCGCTCTAAGCAGTTACAATCCCTCCATGGAAAACCCTGCAGAACAAGATCCCCGAGTCTACTTTGCAGCAGAGAGGACTTTTCTCGCCTGGATTCGCACTGGGCTGGGTTTGATGGGCGTTGGCTTTGCCGTCAGCCGCTTCGGGCTTTTTCTTCGCGAACTGAGTGCCAGCGCGAACCATCTGCCCGCCCAAACCACCGGTCTTTCCCTCTGGTCCGGAGTGCTGTTAGTGGTCCTGGGCGTAGTCGTTACCCTGTCCGCGGTGGTGCGTCACTTTCAGTTGGTGCGCGAGCTGCGATCGGGGGAATGGAGGGCAGGCCGCGTATCTACCGATGCAGTGATTCTGGGACTGGTGCTGGCCGCTTTCGGGATCGCCATGGCGCTCTATCTGACCCTTGTTCGTTGAGCCCCCATTTCGTTGAGCTTCAATGATGACCGCAAATGATTTTCGACGCCTGGCCCTGATGCTGGAAGGAGCGGAAGAAGCATCGCACATGGGATCACCCGACTTTCGCGTAGGCGGCAGAATATTCGCCACCCTGGCCCACCAGCATCAGGGATACGGCAATCTGATGCTTTCGCCCGATAAGCAACAAACCTTCGTCGAAGAGCAGCCGGATGTCTTTCTGCCGGTTGCCGGCGGCTGGGGAAGAATGGAGCGACCCACATCCGCCTGGCGGCCGCAAATGAAGACCTGCTCGCCGGCGCACTCCGCACAGCCTGGAAGCTACGCCTGGAGAAGAATGGCAAAGCCAAGGGTAAGCCTGCCGCCACCAAAAAGACCAAAGCGACGGGCCGGTTGCACCACACAGGCAAGGAACCATGAGCGAACTGCGGTTCTTACAGTTGCTCCATCTGGCCGATAGCGCTCTGCCCGTAGGCGCGGCTGCACACAGCTTCGGCCTGGAAGGCCTGGTGGCGGAGAATGGTCTGGAGGTCGGTGACTTGTTCCCCTTCTTCCGCGGCTATCTGCAGGAAGCGGGCCGGCTGGAGGCGGTGTTCGTCAACGCGGGGTATGACGCTTCTTCCCCCCAACAGTGGCAACAGCTGAATGAACAGATGAGCGCCATGAAGCCGGCGCGAGAAACCCGCGAAGCCAGCCTTCGCCTGGGCAAACGGCTTGCCGGCCTCGCTGCCGAAGCATTCGCCGTCCCTTGCCTTTACGGCAACGGTCCTTCTCACCTTCCGTTGGTGTTTGGCCACTTGGGTCGTTGCCTCGGATCTCTTCGCGATGAAGTAGCCGCGGCTTACCTCCATCAGTCTCTCTCGGGGTTAGTCTCTGCCTGCCAACGGCTGCTGCCTCTGGGCCAGTCTGGCGCCGCCACCCTCCTCTGGCAACTGAAGCCATGCATTCTTGAAACAGTGGCCGCCGCTCGGGAAACTGACGTAGATCAAGTTTCCCTGTCTCAGCCCTTGCTGGATCTGGCATCCAGCCGTCATCCCGGGTTGCATACGAGACTCTTCATCAGCTGATGATGCTTGCCCGTTTGCACCTCGATTTCTGTGCCGCGAACGGAGCAACCCAGCTTCATTGTTTGCAGCAGGATCCTCCATGGAAAGTGGTGCGTGCGTTTCCCAATCCCGCCGGGGAAAGCCTGGTGCATCTCAACAACGTGTCCGGCGGTGTTTTCGGTGGCGACCATTTGAGCTTGCATATCAAGCTGGGTTCCGAGGCTGCTGCGCAAATTACCACCACCGGCTCCACCCGTGTTTACCGCCCTCGTGAGAACGCAGCCGATGCATTGCTGGTCAATGAGATCCATCTCGGCCAGGGCGCCCTGCTCGAATATCTGCCCGATTCCGTGATCCCTTTCCGCGATGCGCGATGCGAACAGCGCACCAACGTGTACCTCGATCCCGGGGCAACTTTGTTATGGTGGGAAATTATTGCCCCCGGAAGAGTGGCTAGCGGTGAATCGTTTGCTTATGAATCTCTTCGCGTCAACACCTGCATTTGGAGCCAGGGCCGCCCTATTTATATCGACCGGATGAATCTCAATCCCAGGCAGGTAGAGCTGTCGTCCATGGCACGGTTGGGCAAGTATCGCTATCTCACATCGTTTATGATCTGCCGTAGCAGCGAAGACGCAAATACCTGGGTCGCCCTGGAGCAGATGCTGAGGGAGATCTCAGTCGAGCGTAGTCGTGCGAACACTCTTTGGGGCTCTACGGCTCTTACTGCGGATGGCGTCCTGGTCCGCGGGCTTTCGCAATCCGGCCTGCATATCATGGAGGATCTTTACTGCTTCTGGACGTCAGCCAAAAGCCACCTGTGCGGGCGCGTCGCTTCGCCGCCCCGCAGAACTTACTAAAGGAGAACTGCCGTGCACTTGACTCCCCGGGAACAGGAACGCTTGTTGATCCATGTGGCCGCCGAGGTTGCCCGCAGGCGAAAGCAGCGCGGGCTCAAGTTGAACTACCCCGAAGCCGTCGCCATTCTCACCGCTGAGATCTTCGAGTTGGCGCGCGATGGAAAGTCGGTGGCTGAAATCATGTCCTTAGGGGGCAGAATTCTCCGCCAGGATGAAGTGATGGACGGAGTTGCCGGCATGATCCATGAAGTGCAGGCCGAGGCTACCTTTCCCGATGGCACCAAGCTGGTCACATTGCACGATCCTATTCAGTAGTCAGGAGGGAGCAGCATGCAACCCGGGGAGTATCTGCTTGCTGAGGACGATATTGTGATCAACCGCGGCCGCGCTATCGCGCAACTGGTTGTGCGGCACACCGGCGACCGCCCGGTGCAAATTGGCAGCCACTACCATTTTTACGAGGTCAATCCAGCGCTCGAGTTCGATCGCGCGGCGGCGTACGGCATGCGCCTCGATATCCCTTCCGGCACAGCCGCACGTTTCGAGCCAGGCGACGAAAAGCTTGTCTCGCTGGTAGCTTTCGCCGGCTCGCGTAACGTATGGGGGCATCGTGGCGCCGTCGATGGCAAGTTGAGGGAGAAAGCATGAGCCAGAGCCTCCCGCGCAAGGTTTATGCGGATCTCTACGGCCCCACCACACGGGATAGGGTTCGTCTCGCGGATACGAGTCTGGTGCTGGAAGTGGAGCGGGACTTTACCGTCTACGGTGACGAAATCACTTTTGGCGGTGGCAAGACCATCCGCGATGGAATGGGCCAAAGCGCTCGTGCTCTGCGCGAGACCCAGCCCGGCGCTCTCGATCTGGTGATCACCAATGCGCTCATCATTGATCACTGGGGCATCGTCAAGGGCGACATCGGCGTGCGCAATGGCCGCATCGTCAAGGTTGGGAAGGCGGGCAATTCGGACGTCATGGAAGGCGTAGATCCTGAGTTGGTCGTGGGTGCGTCGACTGAAGTGATTGCGGGTGAGAACCTGATTATTACCGCGGGGGCGATCGATAGCCATGTTCACTTCATTACCCCGCAGCAAATCTACGAAGCGTTGTGCGGCGGCATCACTACGATGATCGGCGGTGGCACGGGGCCCGCGACCGGAACTTGCGCGACCACGTGCACTCCGGGCGCCTGGAACCTGGCGCGGATGTTCCAGGCGGCGGAAGCGTGGCCCATGAATTTCGGATTCCTGGGAAAGGGAAACGCGGGAACTCAGGGTCCGCTCGAAGAGCAAGTCCGCAGCGGCGCCTGCGGGCTCAAGCTACACGAGGACTGGGGTACAACTCCGGCGGCGATTGAGTGCTGCTTACGGGTCGCAGATGCTTTCGATGTGCAGGTTGCGATTCATACTGACACCCTGAATGAATCGGGCTTTGTGGAAGATACCATCAGCGCGATCGCCGGCCGCACCATCCATACCTACCACACGGAGGGCGCAGGCGGTGGGCACGCACCCGACATCATTCGCATCGCTGCTCTGGCCAACGTCTTGCCCTCATCGACCAATCCTACGCGGCCTTACACGGTGAATACCATCGCGGAACATCTTGACATGTTGATGGTCTGTCATCACCTTAATCCTCTAGTGCCGGAAGACGTGGCTTTCGCTGAAAGCCGCATCCGGCCGGAAACGATTGCCGCCGAAGACATCCTGCATGATCTGGGTGTCTTCAGCATGATGGCCAGCGATAGTCAGGCCATGGGGCGAGTGGGAGAGGTGGTGATGCGCACCTGGCAGACTGCTCACAAAATGAAGTTGCAACGCGGCGCGCTGCGCGAAGATTCGACCCGCAACGACAACTCGCGCATCAAGCGTTACATCGCCAAGTACACCATCAATCCCGCGATCACCCACGGCATCAGCAACCATGTAGGTTCGATTGAGCCGGGAAAGCTCGCCGATCTGGTTTTGTGGAAGCCTGCATTTTTTGGCGCCAAGCCGGAAATGGTGATCAAGGGCGGCTTTATCGCCTGGAGCGTCATGGGTGATGCGAACGCCTCCATCCCAACCCCGCAACCGGTCCTGTACAGGGGCATGTTCGGCAGCTTTGGAAGCGTTCCCTCGGCCACCAGCCTCCTCTTCACTTCGAAGATTGCGTTGGAGAGCGGAGCCCTGGATGGGCTGAGTCTGCGTACCCCGGCTCTCGCCGTGCAGCAATGCCGTTCGATAGGCAAGAGCGATATGGTTCACAACAGCGCCACGCCGAAGATCGAGGTTGATCCGGAAACCTACGAGGTAAGAGCTGACGGCGAATTACTTACCTGTGAACCCGCAGTGGAGCTGCCTCTGGCGCAGCGGTACTTCTTGTTCTGAGTGGGAGAGATCATATGTCACGCGCATTTCGAATTGGAATAGCAGGTCCGGTAGGTTCCGGCAAGACGGCGTTAGTGGACACTCTATGCCGGGCGCTCTCCAAAAAGCTGAGCCTGGCGGTAGTGACCAACGACATCTACACCACGGAAGACGCAGATTTCCTGGTGCGCCAGGGCTCGCTCGATGCAAAGCGGATTCGCGGCGTAGAGACGGGAGGCTGTCCCCACGCAGCGATTCGGGAAGACGCCTCCATGAACCTCGAAGCGATCGACGATCTGGAAAAAGCGCACCCTGGGCTGGAGCTCATTCTGGTAGAAAGCGGGGGAGACAATCTTTCCGCGGCCTTCAGTCCCGAGTTAGTGGACGAATGGATTTACGTCATTGACGTTGCCGGCGGCGACAAGATACCAAGAAAAGGCGGTCCAGGAGTAACCCGCTCGTCGCTGCTGGTGATCAACAAGATCGACTTGGCCGAGCACGTCGGTGCATCGCTCGAAGTGATGGATCGCGACTCCAAAAAGATGCGTGGCCAAAGGCCCTTCCTTTTCACCGACCTGAAGCACAACATAGGCCTGGAAGCGGTCCTGGAGTGGCTAACCGGCCGTATGGCGCCCCCGGACCGCCGTCCCCTGGGAACCCTCTCAGAACCCGGACACCTGGCGCAAGGAACCCACACCCACAGTCATTAACCCAGAATAGTGGGTTTTCGAAAATCGAATGGAGCCAACCGACATGGCCAAAGTAGCCGAGTCTCGCCTCAAACTGAAGCAACTTGCGGAACCTCACCCCATGCCAGTAGACGCGCTCGCCTATCCGCGCTTTGCCGGTATTGCTACGTTCATGAGGCTTCCCAACATAGCCGATCCGAACCTGCTCGACGTAGCGCTCATTGGCGTGCCTTACGACGGGGGCACAACCTACAGAACAGGCCCTCGCTTTGGCCCCCGTCGCATTCGCGAGCAGTCGGCCATCATCAGGCCCTATCATCCTGTTCTTGACCTGAGCCCGTTTGAACGTCTGCGGGTTGCCGACTACGGCGATCTATCTGTCAACCCGATCTCGATCGAAGATACATTCCAAAAAATAACCGAAGGTTTAGCCCCGGTTCTCGAAGCCGGCACCGTGCCCATGTGTGTTGGTGGCGATCACTCGATTCTGCTGCCCATTCTCAGGGCTATCCACGCCGCTCACGGTCCCGTTGGCCTGATTCAATTGGACGCCCACTCCGACACCTGGGATCAATATTGGGGCATGAAGTATTCGCATGGAACGCCGGTGCGCCGCGCTATCGAAGAGGGCTTGTTGGCTGAGCCGAACATTCTACAAATCGGCTTGCGAGGCCAGCTCTATGGTGCCGGCGATATGGACTACGCCCGCGAGCGGAAGATCGACATGGTGACCGCGGAGGAATTTCATGAGCGCGGCCTGCTGCTTATTCGCGAAAAGCTGGAGTCCTTCAAAGGGCTTAAGACCTATCTCAGCCTCGATATAGACGTGGTTGATCCGGCCTTTGCTCCGGGAACCGGCACGCCCCAGGTAGGAGGTCTTTCCAGCGTGCAGATACTGGGCCTGGTGCGCGCCCTGCGTGGCCTGGACTTTGTCGGTGCCGACTTGGTGGAGGTGTCGCCGCAGTTCGATAGTGCGGACATCACGTCCCTGCTGGCGGCGAACCTATTGTTCGAGCAGCTTTGTCTCTTTTGCTAGGACAAGAACCCCAGCTCACAACGCGGCGCGATCCCAGGAGAGGATTGCCCGCGCCTGATCCCGCGCGCGCCGCAGCGTTTCCACGATGTCGCCGGTTGGGTAGAACTCCATGGCGATCGTGCCCTTGTAATTCAGACGCGCGAGCTGGCGGTAAATGTTGAGGTAATTAATTTCACCCGTGCCCGGTTCATGCCGTCCGGGAACGTCGGCGATGTGAATCAGGCCAACCTGGTCAATGTTTTTCTCGAATTTTTCAATCAGGTTTCCGAACTCGCGCTGCTCATGGTAGACGTCATAGAGCACCCGGATGTTAGGGCTCCCCACAGCGTGCGCGATCTCGAATGCTTCCGTGACGCCATCCAGGTAGATGGTCGGATTCTCAATCCGGTCGATAGGTTCGATAACTGCTACCAGGCCCGCGGTGCCAAGCAAATCCGCAGCGCGTTTCAAAGCCTCGATGCACGCCGCATGCTGGCTTCCCGCCGGGGCCCCTTCCACGCGTTTACCCGAGAGCAGAATCACCTGCTTGCACTCTAACCGCTTGGCCGCTGGGATCAGATCCTTGAGCGAGGCGAGAAACGCATCTTGTCCCGAGGGATCGGCGAAGCCGGGGCTCACGCCAGAGGTCGCGTCGACCGAGATCTTCAAAGCGTCCATGCGCGTCATGATCCGGCGATAATCGTCATCCGACCATTTCTTGAACTCCCCCACCAGTTCCACATGGTGGAAGCCCGCATCCGCAACCCGGTCCAGATTTTCTTCAAAAGTGCCGAGCTTGTTCAACGTCCAGATCATGACCGAAAACTGTGTGCTGGCCTGGCCGGGAGCGCCAGGCTCCTGTGCGGCGAGGGCACGCCCGGCGAGCGATGCCGCGGTCATGCTTACGAAGGTTCTACGAGTGAGCATGCGCTGCATAGTAGCAGAGCGAGGGTTATTTCGGCAGCGCGAAGGCCACCAGGCTGCCGCCTGAGGGCGCAGGAGATTTTCCCCCGCCCGCGGCAATCACTACATATTGCCGGCCATTCACCTCATACGTAGAAGGAGTGGCATTTCCGGCCGCAGGCAGCGTGGTTTGCCAGAGAACCTTGCCGGTGGTCTTGTCCAACGCGCGAAAGACTTTGTCATAGCTAGTGGCGCCAATAAACAGTAGTCCGCCCGCGGTCACCACCGGGCCTCCGTAATTTTCGCTGCCCGTGCCGGTGAGTCCCTGGGCCGCAAGTTCGGGATATTCACCTAGCGGAATCTTCCAAGCCGTCGTTCCGCTATTCAGGTCGATGGCAGTCAGGGTACCCCATGGGGGTTGGATAGCCGGGTAGCCGTCCTTGTCCAGGAACTTATTGTATCCGTCACTGATGTACTTCGCATCGAGCGGCGACGGCCCGTTATCTTTTACCACCGTTTCCTTGCCGTAATAGACGTATTCAAACACCGCTTGCAGTTGGTCGTGGCCCAGGTTGGCGAAGCCGGGCATGCGTCCTGCCCCTTGTGAGATCAGTTCCTTCACCGTCCCTTCTTCATAACGATCCCCGACTCCAATCAGGGACGGAAACTCCGGAGGCGCTCCCGTTCTGTCGGCGCGGTGGCAAGCGGAACAGTTGCGCAGATAGATGTCTCGCCCGTTGGCTTCCGCCGTACGAGGCTTCTGGGGCACCAGGCGCAGGACCCACGCCATCTCATTCGCATTCACATACAGCAGGCCGGTAGTTGGATCAAAGGCCCCGCCACCCCACTCTGCGCCACCATCGAACCCGGGAAAGATGATCGTTCCCTGGGTACTTCCGGGGATGAACTGCCCATCGCTGCGCAGTTTCATAAAACGATCGAGCGCTTCCTGGTGCGCCTCGGGCGTGCGCGTGGTGATCATGTCCGCGGTCAGCTTTTGCCGGGCGAAAGGAGCGGGCAGCACCGGCAGACGCTGCTCTTTGGCTGTGACTTCGCCCTCCAGGTCCGAGGGCGGATATTTGCGGCTCTTGATCGGGAACAGCGGCTTTCCGGTATCTCGATCGAAGAGGAAGACGAATCCCTGCTTGGTGGTCTGCGCCACGGCATCCACGTCTTGTCCATTGCGTTTCACGGTGACCAAGGTGGGCATTGACGGCAGGTCGCGGTCCCAGATGTCATGATGCACAAATTGGAAATGCCAGATCCTCTTGCCGGTTTCTGCATTGAGCGCGATCAGGCAGTTCGCGAACAAATCGTCTCCGGTTCGATTCGCGCCGTAAAAGTCCGAAGCCGCCGACCCTGTGGGGACGAACACGATTCCGCGCTTATAGTCGACCGTCATCCCCGCCCAGTTGTTGGCCGCTCCGCTATAAGTCCATGCTGTCTTCGGCCAGGTCTTGTAGCCGAGTTCGCCGGGATGAGGGATGGTTTGAAAAAACCACCGCAATTGTCCGCTGTGCACATCGTAGGCCCGAATTTCTCCCGGCGACGCGGGGAGCACTTCACTCATCGCGCCGCCGACAATTACCAGGTCCTTGTACACTACGGCGGGGCTGGTCATCGTGACCCAATTCAGCGGCTCACGGCCCAGGCCTTCACGCAGATCGATACGCCCCCCTTTGCCAAACGCTGCAGTCGGCTTTCCGGTTTGAGCGTCGAGCGAGAAGAGGTACTGCCGAACACCAACGAAGATGCGGCGATCGTTTCCCTCTGACCAGTAGGTCACGCCCCGGTTGCGCACCTTGCCAATATTCCTGAGACCCTCATTGGGATCGAACCGCCAGTGCAGCGTGCCTGTCGCCGCGTCCAGAGCAACCACGTTCCCGTTTGGCGTGGTCGCGTACAACACGCCATCCACAACGATGGGATTGCACTCCATCTCCGATTTCGGGTGTTGGTCACCGCTGTCGAACGTCCAGGCGACCTGCAGGGAATGCACGTTATCGCGATTGATCTGGTCGAGCGTCGAATAATGAATGTTATCCGGGCCGCCGCCAACAACGCTCCAGGTGCGCCATGGGTCAGAGGTCGCCTGGGCATGAGCGATGCTGAGGGAACCTGAACAGAGAAGGACAAAAAGATACTGGGCACGCATGGATGGATAGTTTATAGCCGCCACCATTCCGACCGTAACTCAATTCCTTGGACGACTGCTGTCGGCAATCCTGGCTCCGGCGCCCAAATCTTCAGATCATCCATACTAAACACGCGCTCGATCGGCTGCCGCCAGGCGTGCAAGGCAAGATTGAACAATCCCCAGTGAATGGGCATCATTAGCCCCGTGGCGCCCATGGCGCGAAAGCTTCTCGCCGCGCCGTCCGGCCCCATATGGATATCTGCCCACAAGGGATCGAACGCACCGATCTCCAACATGGTCAGGTCGAAGGGCCCATATGCCTGGCCAATCTCCCTGAATCCCTCCCACTCCCCTGAATCGGCCCCGTAGTAGACCCGGTGTTTGGGCCCGGCGAGAACGAATGAAGTCCACAGCGTCTCGAATCGGGTTAAGAAACTCCTTCCCGAGAAGTGGCGCGCCGGCACCGCGGTCAACTCCAGCGGTCCCACCCTCAGGCTCTCTGTCCAGTCCAGTTCGTCCACATGCGTCACCCCCAGGTGGGTAAGGATCTTGCCCACGCCCAGTGTCGTGACCCACCGTGCCGCAGCAGTAGGTTCAATCTGCGCCAGGCGCTGCACGGTGTGAGCGCCAAGATGGTCGTAGTGGTCATGGGACAGAAGCACCACATCGATCCGTGGCAGATCTTCCAGGGGCAGAGTAGGCGCGAAGAATCGCTTCGGCCCAGCCCACTCGACCGGTGCTGCCCGTTGCTCCCACACCGGATCCACCAGCACCCGCACCCCGTCGATTTCCACCAGCATGGACGAGTGGCCCATCCACGTCACTCTCAGGCCACTCGCCGGCGGCTTCTCATAAACTCGTGAATCGGTCCGGAACGGTCCCAACGTTTGCTTGGGAATGCGCTCCGCCCTGTCGGTCAGGTAGCGCCACAGCACCTTAAAGAACGTCGACCAACCACCTACATTGGTGGACACTGGATTCGCATAATGCCTGCCGTTGCGGCGCGCTTTGCCGATTATCGCCATCCCTATAAGACTCACGGATGGCTGCATTGAGTGCAATCTTATAATTGCCAACAATGGACGACCCTTACCATCTCCAGCGCTTCGTCGACGCGCAGGACTCTTGCTTCCTGCAGGTACGTTCCGAGCTTGTTGTTGGAAAAAAGCGGTCCCACTGGATGTGGTTTGTCTTCCCGCAGATACAGGGTCTTGGCCTAAGCCCTATGGCTCAGCGTTTTGCCATTTCCGGCCTCAATGAGGCACGGGCGTATCTTCTTCATCCGGTTCTTGGCCCCCGTCTGCGCGACTGTACCGCTCTGGTCAACGCTGTGGTCGGCCACCCCATCGCCGACATCTTCGGCTGGCCCGACGACCTGAAGTTTCACTCCTCGGTCACCCTCTTCGGATGGGCAACCTCGCGGGGCGCCTCTGATGAGATCAGCGGCAACGACGTCTTTGCCCAGGCCCTCACCAAATACTTCAACGGAGTGCCGGATCAGGCCACGCTGGATCGCCTGCCTCCCAAGTTGTAATCCTAAGCCGGGCATGCCGTAGGCGCTTCATGCTGGAAAAGTCAGCCTTCCCTGCGGAGAGTGTGTCATAACAGGATTTGTTAAGCAGAAGAACTGGACGGGTGCCCCACGTTCGCTCCAGCGTACGTGGGCCGAAAATGATATGTTTCGAATGCTTTCCCTATCCCTCAATCGATTTTGTTCGTCGTAATCGTAGAAGCTATGACGGGCTTCGCCCATCGTTTTCGGCCCACGTACGCTGGAGCGAACGTGGGGCACCCGTCCAGTTCTTCTGCTTAACGAATCCTGCTGTGACACACTCTCCTGCAAGACTGTTTTGAAAACTAACCCTCGCCCTGTTGACGCTTCAGTTCCGCCTCAAAGGCCGCTTGCCGTTCTGCCACGGCTGCCTTATAACCCTCCGGATCAATCCAGACGCTTTCTCCGGCTCCGGCCTTCGCTCGATCGAGCTTCTCCAGCATTCCAAAGTAAGCGCCATGTGCCCCGAGAAACACGTCGCATGGCAGGCTTTTCAAGACCACAAAGGTTCGCGCATAATCCTCGGCAATGCCGGGATAGTACGCAGGCTTTCCCGGCAGATCGACCAGACGGTATCCCGGGTTCACATTCCAGCTGCCCACAATCACAACATCGCGAACCTTCCCGCCCATCGGCGCGCGCATCGTCCAGGTCGTACAGCCGCGCGTATGCCCCGGAGTCTTATGCGCGACCAGCACCACGCCGCCCAGTCGGACCTGATCACCATCGTGCAGCACACGATCCACCTTCGTTGCGGGATAGAGGTCTTTAGGGTATGCGAAATCCTTCGCGCCTCCACTCTCCACTACGTCCACATCGCCGTCCATCACCATGTACTTTGCGCCCGTCAGGCGCTTAACCTCAGCGCTGCCTGCGTCATGGTCGCCATGCGCATGGCTGATCAGCAGAATCTTGATGTCGTTGAAGTGAAACCCAAGCTGTTCCACACTTTTTTGGATCAGCGGAGGCGAGCTCTCCAGGCTGGAGTTGATAAGGATGTCCCCCTTCGGAGTCACCACCAGGTAAGAGGCCAGATCCTTGCTCCCTACGTAGTACAGGTTGTCTGCAATGCGGAATGGCGCCTGCGGCGTAGTCCAGTCCGGGTTTGGGGCGGCCCACACAATGCTCGCCGGCAAGAGCAGCAGCAACAACCAGGTTTTCATCATTCCTCCAACCACTACCAAAGTGCGATGTTCAGAACCACGAAGACAGAAGCGACCACGCCTCCCCAGAATATTGGCTGCTGATACCAACGGCATTTCTCCGCTGTTGGTATTGCGGATACTCCCATGACAAGTCCTTCGAGTTCGGTCGTGTTCCGGGCTTTTGTGGCCAGGCTCACCAGCACCGTGACCCCAACACAAACGATCCAGGCCCACAATGCGCGATACAGGTTTTCCGCCATCTCTTTCGCGTCCGGGGAAAGTGCAACATAGCGCAACGCCGACGGGTCCTTGACCACCCACATCCACAGTCCGATCGATGTCAGGGTGCCGGCAAGCAGCCCCCAGAAGCCGCCCTGATCGGTAGCCCGCTTCCACAGCATGCCCAAAATCACAGTGCCAAAAAGCGGCGCGATGAAGAAACTGAAGAGCTGCATGGCATAGTCCATAATGCTGGCCGAATGCTGCACCAAGTAGGCCGTGCCCACAGAGACCAGCACGCCGATAAGCGTGCACCAGCGGCCCATCGCCACGTAGTGTCGGTCCGACGCCTTCTTATGCAAGAAGGCTCCGTAAATGTCGTAAGTCCACACCGTCGAAAATGCACTGACGTTGCCGGCCATTCCAGACATGAAGCCGGCAATCAGTGCGGTGACGCCAAGCCCTATCAGCCCGGGCCCGCAGTAGCGCACCAGCATCAACGGCAATACCTCGTTGTAGCTGTGGCCGTTGGTGGCTACTGCCGTGCCTTCAGGCAGCAAGTGAAACGGCAATACGGCCAAAGCCAAAAGCCCAGGGAGAATGACGATGAGGGGTACCATCATCTTGAAGGCCGCGCCGATGATAGGCGCGAGCCTGGCGGAACGAAGGCTATTCGCCGCGAGCACACGCTGGACCACCAGAAAGTCGGTAGTCCAATAGCCAAACGAGAGCACAAAGCCCCAGCCGAAAACAAGGCCCGTCCAATGAATACCCATGGGATTGTCTTTGAAGTGCCCCATGGTGCTCCAAAGATGCGTGTAGTCCGACCGCCCGAGATTAGTTTGGATTTGGCGGGTCAGGTTCCTCCAGCCGCCCACCTCAATCAGGCCAAGAATCGGTATCAGCAGCGCTCCCGCCCAGATCAGCACGAACTGCAGAATCTCATTGAATATCGCAGACCGCAGTCCTCCAAGTGCCACGTAAATAGCGACCACCAGGGAAGAGAGCCAGATACTGAAGTTGAGGTCCCATCCGAGAACAACCTTCATCACCAGGGCCATCGAATACATATTGATGCCGCTCATCAGGACGGTCATGAAAGCAAAGCTGATGGCAGAGAAGGCCCGCGTGGGATTACCGAAGCGCAGATGGAGATATCCCGGTACCGAGTATGTTTTCGAGATGTAGTAAAACGGCATCATGACCAGGCCGAGAAACAACATCGCTGGGATCGCGGCAACCCAATAAGCGTGCAGCGCGAGAATGCCGTACTGATAGGTGGAACCCGCCCAGCCCATCATCTCGAGTGAGCCCAGGTTCGCGGAAATAAAGCTCACGCCCGCTATCCACGCCGTCATCTCCCTCCCCGCCATGAAGAACTCTTTGCTGGTTTTGGTCGAGCCCCTCACGTAGAAGCCGATGAAGAGCACCATGGCGAAATAGACCGCGATGATAAAGACATCGATCGCGGACAGATGAATGAGGTGTTCCTGTGCCGGAAGAACCATCATCAACATGCTTCAGTGTTCCTCTAATGGACGCCAAAGAATAATATCTTCGCCCCGGGCTTGTCGAAGTTTACTTCGATCCTGGCCCGTCCGGCCGCGTCTGAGGAGACTGTGACCCCGTCGCTGACCCAATGCTCCGCCGCCACCTTATGGCTCGTAATGTATCGGTATGTGCCGCGTTCGGTAGCAAAGATCACTACCGCACCCCGGCCGGTAGTGGCCGAGATCTTTTCGTGGATCTCGGGGCTGGCGGAAACAAGACCGGTCACCACCGGATCGCTTTCCGTAATATCGTCACGGACCTGTTTGTACCTGGCGAGTGTGCTCCCGATAAAGGCGACTCCGGAGTCCGAAACATTAAGCAGATCGCCCCATATTCCGTTCTGCCCCAGGATGAGCGACGCAACATCTACCTGCTGCCATTGCTGCGGATCATCGGGAAAATAGTGGGTCAGAAACAAGGTGGAGGGAATCCATTTATCGAAGGTCAATGGCGAGCGGGCAATCCATGTGCGCGCCGGTCCCTGGTAGAAAAACAGGTTTGAGTTGGTTCGCTCCAGATCGATGGGAATGTCATAGCTCTGGTAATAAGGTCCATTGTTGATCAGGAAGTATTTGCCGGAGGAAAGAAACGCCAGGCCCATGGCCCGGCCGCTTTCAGTTACATCGAAGTCCACAATGGTCCCGGGCACCGCGGCGGCGACCTTATCGGCCACCCGGCTCATGTACTGGACCAGTTGAAATGCGTACGAGTCCGATCGCTCCTGGGGAGTGTTGCTCTCCCCGCCATGGTCATGGTGCGGGTCGTTGCATCCATACTGCGCAATCGCGTCCCACTTGAAGTAAGTGACACCGACCTCCTTGGCGAGCCGAATCAGCTCATCAGCGAAGGTATCGGCGTACCCGCTTACCATGCACATCTTATAGCTCTTCTCTGTCTCCCATACTTCCTGCGGCTCGCCCACTTTACCATCCCAGGACCTGCGCCATTCAGGATGCTCGCGTGCCACGCGGCTCGACACTGCCGCCGTAGTGGGGCCAAACCACAGGCCGAGTCGCATGCCGTAGCCATCCAGCTTCTGCTTCACTGTCTTCAGGCCATCCGGAAAACGCTTCGTGCTGACGGTCCAATCCCCCGTCTTCTCGTACCATCCCGTATCCAGCACGAAAACATCTATGCCCATCCGGTGCGCAACGTCGATCTCTTTGAGGATCCGGTCTTCGTTCATCGATTCGAGGTAGGGCTTGCCATTCCACCACTTGTTACGTTCCTGAAAGTTCCAGGTGTTGTAGAAGATGTAAGGTTTTCGCGTCGCCGGGTTCTGAGTCATATACTTCAGCACAAAGCGGCGATAGATGGAGGCAAGTTGATCGATACCTCCCTGTGCCGCTGCGGTCTCCATCCAAAGCGATTGCCAGGAATGATTGGCATCAATCGTCTGACCGGAGACATAGTTACCCTTAACGGCGACCAGGCGCACGTTTCGATCGGGACTGAGCTGATACTGCAGGAATGCGTCGGGGATCTGTGAGCCGTGCTCATAAGCCAGCAGCAAGCTGCGCCGGCTGTCACTGGCGGCGAGGATAGGCCCCATAAAGGTTCCGCTATCCTGGAAGTATCGGTCCTCAATGTTTTGTTCGGAGAGTGTGTAGCTGTGCGTCAGTTGCGCAAAGTTGGAGATTGTTACTTCCTCCGCGTTGGGTAATTGTTTGAGAGAAGTCTCCAGGTAGGTCAGGTTGTTTACGCCGCCGGGCTCAGTGAGTGTTCGCGCTTGATCGCCCTTGAGCGTGTAGCGAAAGCGAATCACCGGAGTTTCATCGTTGATCTGGAACTGAATCCGCAACTGAAGATGAGGGTCTTGCGCGAGCGGACCTGCAAACGAATATTCTGTGGCTCCATTGTCAAGATGAATTGGAGTCCCCATAGGAACAAGATGAGGAACCTCTCCGGAAACCTGCTTTCCATCGATAGAGAAAGTCGGTGGAGCAAATCGGTACATACCATACTTCCAAAGACACCCCTGGCCACAGGAAAACGCGATAGACACCTGACCGTTCTGTATATCGGCGGCGTGCAGTGATAGGGCGTATAACGCTAAGCCCCAGAGGGTCAATCTCTTTGTCATGTATGTCTCCACCATGATTACGATTTGCTCTAAGTCGTTTCGATTGATGTGAGTCTGCTTCCGGCCATTTGTCAAGGCGATACCGTGTCCGCACTTTACGGGTCGCCCGTCGATGAAAGTCAGGTAGCCTATTCGTATGGATATTCACAGTCGTCCCGAGCTCGAGGATTTGGTAAGGTACGACGCTGAGTGCACTGTCGACCTGAAAGCCGATAAATACGTTGAGCACGCCCTTTCACTCCTGCATGCTCACGAGAAGTGGTTTACCGAACACCGCGCCGAAAAGCCTGTAGAAGTTTAATCGCGCCCGGGAGAACAGCAGGTCCCACCGCTCTGCTGTCTCGCGTTTTATCCTGTAACTGGCGATGGCAAAGATTCAAATCACCAAAACAGAATTGGTCTGGCCGGGCAAATACCGTGAGGACGGTTCGCTCGCCGAGGCACCGCGGGCGAACCTGCCCTTGCAAACGATAGAAGTCGTTGGACCCGAGGCGGAATGGCGAAACAAGCTCATCTGGGGTGACAACCAGCTCGTAATGGGGTCGCTGCTGGAAGAGTTTGCGAACAAGATCGACCTGGTTTACATTGACCCGCCATTTGCCACCGGGGCAGATTTCTCCTTCACTGCCACCACTGGTGAGCAGAGAGTCGCTTACCGGGATACCTGGAAGACCGGCACAGGTGCGTACCTGGCGATGATGGCCGAACGCTTGCGGCTGATCAGGGATCTGCTTGCGCCTTCCGGGAGCTTGTTTCTGCACTGCGACTGGCACGTGAGTCACCTGTTGCGATTGACCGGCGATGAAGTATTCGGCCCCGACAACTTCCTCAACGAAATCGTCTGGTATTACTACAACAAATTTCAAGGCAACGTGAAGCGCTTTGCGTCCAATCACGATGTTGTCCTTTGGTATCGCAAAAGCACGTCCTACCAGTTCACGCCGCAACTTGAGAAACGGGCTGAAGGCAAAGTAAAGCAGCTCGTCCGCCTCTGGGACAAGGAGAAGGCAGCCATTGTCAACGCCAAGGGCGCGGATGGCAAGGTAATGTATCGCGAGACTGATGAGCGCACTGTGGACGATGTGTGGCGAATCTCAATGCTTCAACCCGCGGACCGCACGGAGAACTGCGGATTTCCTACCCAGAAGCCCGAGGCCCTGCTGCAGCGGATCGTACAGACTGCCTCATCCGAGGGCGACCTGGTGGCCGATTTTTTCTGCGGTTCGGGTACCATGCTTTCCGTAGCCGAAAAGCTCAATCGCCGCTGGATTGGCTGTGATCTCGGCCGCTGGGGTATTCACACTACGCGCAAGCGCTTGCTGGGTATCAAGGAACACAGGCCCTTTGCCGTGCTGAACCTGGGCAGGCATGGGCGGCAGTACTGGCAGGGAGTGACCTTCGGCGCCCCGTGTGAGTACGTCGCTTTTGTGCTGAAGCTCTACGGCGCTCACCCGGTCGCCGGCCTCGGGCATATACACGGCAAAAAGAGTGAGGCCCTGGTGCATGTTGGAGCGGTCGACGTGCCGACGACAACAGATGACATCGACGCCGCAGTGGAAGAATGCGCAAGGTTGAAGCAGCGAGAATTGCACGTGCTCGGTTGGGACTGGGAGTGTGAACGGTGCGACGTGATGGCCGGAATCGCCAGGCAGAAGGGGATCACGCTGCGGGTGCTGCAGATTCCGCAGGAAGTGATGGAGCCGCAGGCTGTCGCCAAGGGTGACCTGCGCTTTTTGCCTCTGGCCTCTCTGGAAGCGGAGATCGAGCACCTGGGTAAACTCACCACGCGAGTGGCGCTCAAGGGCTTTGCGATTCCAAACACTGAATCAATTACCCAAGACGCGCGCAGTCGAGCGAAGCGGTGGACCGACTACATTGACTATTGGGCCGTGGACTGGGACTTTCAAAACGATACCTTCACCCAGGGCTGGGCGGCATATCGCACGCGCAAGGAGAAAAAGCTGCCGGTCGTCTCTGACTCGCATGCTTACGAAAAAGCGGCCAGCTACCGCATCCTCGTACGCGTGATCGATATTTTCGGCAACGACACCAGGCAGGCGTTTGCTGTGGAAGTCCGTTAGGATGTCGGAGATCAGCAGCCGTAGTGACGGCCTTCTTCTGTAAAGACCGGCCCTGCGCGCTCAGAACCCATAGTTCTTCTTGCGCAACGCATTCTTGTATCGGTCGCGGGCTTTTTTCGCCACCGCTTCGGTATCATGGGCGGTAAAGGCCGTCGCATCCCACTTCTCCATCTCAACCATGGAGTGATCGTCATTGGCCAGAGCCTCTTCGGCTTTGATCGCGGCCACCCAGTTGTCGATAGCGTGCCTGTAATCGCTCAGAAGTTTGTCAAAATCAATATCTTGCATATTGCAGTGAATGTATGGCAGCGTCCAACGGGCGTCAATGGAGCCGGTATTCGATTCATGAAAGATTGACATAGGGTTGAGGTGTATTACTCCGAAGTGAACGTACCCGCCGGCAGCCCCGCGCGATTGTACAGAAAAGTCGTAACCACGCCCGACCAGTCATAACGCACGAACCGAGGAAAGGCGATTTTGGGAGATGAGACCAGGACCGTATGGCTCTCCCCGATCTTCTCAATTTTTGCCGTGGCGGATACGAAGTTATGGTCGTCTCCTGCCAGCTCAAACCCGCCCACTTCCTGACCATGGGTGGTGAGCCCATCGGCATGTGTGAACCATACCCGCATGCCGTTCGGTTCGGTGGTCGCTTGCAGAAACTCCGGCGAGCTATATTCGATGGCTTCCCCGTAGACCTGGGCGCGGGCGATCAGGGCAAGGCGATTGGCGACCGTTTGCTTGTCGGGTGGATGAACGTTATCCGGGGTGCCCACATCGAGCGTGACCGCCATGCCGGTATGGCGCAAAGAGAGAGTGCGCCGCTGGGCGTCCCGGACCAGCGGCCAGCCGGGCGCGGTTGAATTGAAGCTGGAGATCTGAACAAACAAGAATGGGAAGTCGCCCTGGCCCCATTGGCGTCTCCAGTCGGAAATCAGGGTGGGGAATACCCGGGCATAGTAGGGGGCCCGCTTGGCGTCGCTGTCGGTTTCCCCCTGGTACCAAAGCACCCCCTTGATGGTAAAGCGCGTATACGGGGCGATCATGGCGTTGAAGAGAGTCCCGGGTACCCATGCTCCCCCATGGTCGGCCGGGATGCGCGGGTGAGAAGCAGGCGGCTTTCCTGCTGCCTGGAGAGCGGCATCCTCGCGTGCGTAGTAGGCTCGGATCTGGTCCGCTCGCCCCTGGTCCTGGGCGATCGTCCCCGCATCCTCGAAGACTGAGGTGAGATTGGCGGCCGCCAATCCTGCGGGACTGATCCAGGAGTGGGCAGGCGTCCCGCCCCAGGTGGAGTCGATGAGTCCCACCGGAACCTTCTCTCGCTCCGAGATTTCCCGGCCAAAGAAGTAAGCGACCGCAGAGAAGTGACGGGCGGTATCAGGTATGCATTCCGTCCAGGTGTCTGAAGTCTCGCCGAGGGGGACGTCGGAGGTTGCTCGTTTCTGTATAAGCAGGCGAAGCCGCGGATGGTTGGCAGCGGCGATCTCCTTTTCGCCGTCCTTCAGGGGTGCAGGGATGGATCCCGTAAACCCGGCCAGGGGAAATTCCATATTCGATTGCCCCGAAGCCAACCACACATCGCCCACCAGAATATCCTTACGCTCAATGGGAGCGGTGGCGGAGTCGCTGCTGACGGCGAGCGTGTAGGGGCCTCCTGCAGGTTCTGGGTTGAGCCATGCTTCCCAATTGCCAAAGGGATCGGTTTGCGCCGTGACCGTCTGGCCATGGAAGCGGACGGTCACGCGCTCGCCGGCGAGCGCCGAACCCCAAATCCGAACCGGGCGGTCGCGTTGCAACACGGCGTGATCGGAGAACAGACTCGGCAGTTGTACTGCGGCCGCAGAAGTCAGCGGAAGAACAAGAGCACCAACCGCGTAAAGCAGGATGAGGCGGGCGACCCGCATAGTAAGCTCCGGTAAACAACCCTGCCACCATACCCTCCGTCTCCGCCGCGGGGCAAATCAACTCGCAGTAATGAGAGAAATTCAGAGCGGAAGCCGGAAGGCCAGGCTGTTTGTAGAGTAGTTAACAATGCTACTCGCACCAGATGAGATTTCCGCAGTCTCCGGCCACCACGACGTCATAGTTTTCCAACATTGGTAGGGAGAGCTTAATCCAACTCTCCCCTTCCCTGGTGGGCAGTCGCTCACCTGAAGACCGGCACGGCGAAGCCGTGCCAAAAAGAAACTGTCTGGATCTTCGATGGAATGAAATGGAACCCATTCTTTCTTCCCTATTTCTTTGTGCGGTGGATTGGTTTTAAGAGTGGAATACTCAAGGAGTAGTTTTGTGGGCGCGCGTGGCAACAATCCTGACCAACCTCGGTGGCATTCGCGTGGACAGCGTAAAAATCCAAAAGGCCCCTCACGGTAAACGGGTTACTTTCTGGCCAACATAGTTCGCTGGCTTAATTGCACCATCCCGAAGGCAGGTTGTTCCGGGATTGCACAGTTTTGATGGCCCCGAACAGATATTCACCCTTTGTAGTAGAAGGTGGTGTATCTTGTCTCACACGAAAGCAGTAGACCAGAGGGACGTCGCAGAACTGGGTGGGACCTGACCGGCAAGTTGTGACCAATCTCGGGGTTCTAAGTGCGCGCGGGACAATTACCAGATGTAAACTTGCACCCAAAATCGTAGTTGCCGCAGGTCTCGAAGTTTCTCGATGAGGCGTCCGCTGTGAAGCCTGTAATTTGTTTGTCCGCTCTTGTTGCCGCCAGCCTCTTCTGCCAGTGCTCACCTAGCTGGGCGCAGGCAGACAGCGCGGTTCGTCCAACTCCTTCCCGGTCGGTGTCGTCGCCTGCTAAACCTTCACGCCACGTCTCTGCCCCTGAGAACACCGTGATCATTCCCGGGCCCCTGCGATCGTTCCTGCGCATGGCCGGTATCAGCCAGCAGATATCTGCCGCCGACGTATTGCCTTTGGTCGCTCGCAATGCCTATGCGACTGGTTACCTGAACGGCGTACCTACGGAGTATCTGCGTTTACTCGATCGTTATCTTCACCAGGCGAGGGAACTGCAGATGCTGGCCGGGTCGAGCGGCACCATCCGCGTTGCCAACTGTGCAGAAGCGGAGCCGTTGTTGAGCATTCTCGGTTACCATGCCCGGCCGGCCTGCGGGCAAAAGGGCTCCACCCTGATGACCGCGGACGCGGAACGTGCTTTCCTGACCACGGACTCAGGTTTCCCCCTGACCGCACTGGAGGAAGCGCTCGAGAAGGGCGAGACCTTCACTTACTCTTTTCCCGACTCCCGCGTTCCGGTGCTTTTCAACGAAGCCGATTGGAAGGCGCTCAGCAGTGCCAAGAGCAGAGGGTCGCAGAACCTGGTTGACATCCTGCTGCACGAGCCGGCTATCGACCGCCTCTATTGGGCTCTTGCCAATACCGATGTCGAAACCAGAAACGCCTTGGAGCGCTCGCCTGGGCTGCCGAGACTGCTCCCCTACGGTCCGGTTCTTGATTTCTACGGAACCCAGATCTACATTCGCGCCGGCCGGGTCATCGTGCCAGGGGGAAGTGCTGCCGAAGTGGGTTGGAGAGATCTGGTGGGGGCCAGCCCCAGGTCGCCTGGCGACTTTGTTCTTCGCCTGGTGGATACAGACAACGGCTGGCTGGCGGTGTATTTTGACACCCTGGCTCGGGTCGAAGCGAACCGCCAGGCGTACTTAACGGCATCTCCGCGGCTCCGGCGTCTTTACGAGGCATTTCGCGAGCCCGACCCCAAGGCGTATCCCGCCAGGGCAGTGTTTCGCAAGGCTCCCGCGCTCCTGATGCTGTTTACCCGGGTGCAGTGGGAGGAGAATGGCGAACCGCGCATCCCCGGCAACCTTGACGTCTGGAAGCAAGTCCTGGCAGAGAAATCGGAAGCAAAGATAGCGCATGATTGGGGCCGCCGCGCGCGGGGTTGGAAGAGGCCGGAACAACTGCTGGAAGCCATGGCCGCGTTGTCTCGCATCGATACCGATCTGGGACCACTGCAAATCTACCTGATGCTCAACGAGGTAGATAGCGGACGCGCTCCGGACCGGCGCTTGTCTCCGCAAACGGTGCTTCTGCTGGCCAGCAAATTCTCCCAGCTGAGTAACTGGTACCTGGTGTTTTCCGAGTTTCCCGACTTGAATGACACCTCGATCGAGCAGTTTGTGAAGGTAGCCGATAAGGTCGACGCCATCCATGACCATAGCTTGCGCGGCAACGCCATGGGCATGTTTCAGGCTAACCTGGGGATCTGGCAAATTCTGGCTCGCCAGGGAGAGATTCGCAGCGCCGATCTAAACCAATCCTGGCAGCAGGCGATTGCGCCGTTCGCTACTTTCGATTCTCTGCCCCAGCTCTTTGACGCCGGCCACGCCTCGCTAAAAGCCGTGACGCTGGCGGCCAGCGGCAAAGCCGATCTCTCGCAAGGTGAATTGATTGATCTGCTGGCGGGTCCTCCGCAGGAGACTGCGGAAGGCCAGCGTATGCGCCAGGAGATGGCCGCTAAAATGCACGCGGTGCTTGAAGACCAGCGCCTGGTATCGCTCGATACGCTGTTCTCCCTCGGCGACGGCCTTAACCGGATGGCGCAGGGAGCGCCCGCGGGCAGCAATATGCTCCCGCTGGCGGGCGAACTGCGGGAATTTGAACTGCCCCGGCCCATCTTTACCGAGAGCGAAAAGACGGAATGGGCGCCTGGGGTTTATGCCAACCGCCATGCTGAGTTACAGGTGCATGTCGACATCACCAAAGTGATCAAGGCACCTGGTTCGCGGGCTCAATTGGAAGGCGCCCGGGGTCAACTTACCCCGTTTCTCAGGGACGCGCTGGTCGGCCTGAATTACGCCTACTACGAGCCGCCGGGCGCCCAGCTCCTGCATAACAATCCGCTCTTTGTGCGCTCCCACGACTTCTCCGGTGAAACCATCATGGGCGTGACCCAGCTCTGGCAGGCTTCTGAACTGTTCAACCAGGGATCCCCGGCCGGCGGCGGCGCCTACCTGGTTGGCTCGCTGGCCGAATTGCCGTATGTGCTGGCGACCACCGAAGAAGACTTCATAGCCCCGAAAAACGTTCAAGCCCTCATATGGAAAGAAGTCACGGCCGATCTGCTGGTCAGCGCCACGCTGCCGCGCTGGTGGAATGTGACCAGGAACGAACTCCATGCCGTGGCCTTGTATCAACGCACCGGGGAAGATCTTGTAACCGCAGCGGCGACAAACCAGGAACTGCGGGGCAAAGTGATCGATATTCTTTCCGATCGCCTGCCGGCCCAACGGCTGGGACAAGTGGAGCATGGCTTTGCAGTCCGGCGACGCTGCCGCCAGCCTCGTGCTCGTAACGCCGGCAGACACCTTTCATCTGGCTGCGGTGTTTCGCCAGAAATTTCCCCAGGAGACAGCATCGTGGGGAGCGGCGGGTGGCGGAACTGGATACCCTCAGCCAACAATATCCGGCCGAGGTTAACCGGCAGCGTATCTCCCGTGACTTTGGCACCCCTCATCCGGTGCTGGCGCAGAACTATACTTGCGAACTGTTGAATGTGCAGCCGTTCCCCGCCTTCGGCGGCAACTCCAGCCGCCTGCTGGGTGAATCGTGGGACTCAACCAATCTATATTGGGCGCGGCTGGCGGATGAGAAGGGTTACTCGCCGGTGATGCTCAATCGCCTGGTTCCCGAGCTGACCCGCCACATGGTGGCCAATATTTTCGCCACGGATATCGAGGATTGGCCGGCGCTTGACCCGCGCCATGAGGGAAACCGGCGAAGAATTTCGTCAGGGCAAAATCGCATTACCGCAAGTCGCCGAAGCTTCCCCCGCGAGCCAGGGAAGTGGTGGATTGCCGGAACATTCTCCGGCCAGCCCGGCGCCGACCGGCCAAAACTAACGGGATACAGGACACACTATGGCAAAGCGATATCTTCTCTCCATTCCGACCTTAATTGGTCTCTTCTCTCGTTGGCGGCCCCTTGAACGGAGCCCAGGATGATTCGACCAATATCCGCGTGAACGTCGACCTGGTACAGCTAAACGTCGCCGTGACCGATAGCAAAGGAAACTATATTTCCGGGCTTGGCCCGGAAAACTTTGCCATTACCGAGGACAAGATTCCGGAGAGAATTGCGACCTTTGAAGAAGGCAACGAGCCGGCTCGACAGGTGATTCAACCACCGCCGAATGCGCCTGGCGGCAAACCGGCCGCGCCGCGGCCAGCACTCCACCGCGAAGCCGGTAGTGGTGGCGGCAAAAGAGGCTGACAAAAGCCAGTCCTCGGTAGTCGGCGAGGATACCTCGACCTCTGCCCTCGCGGGTTGCCGGCGCCAACGTCTTTGTTCTCTTCGACACCAGCAATTACATGTACCGGGGCTTTGTGTTTGCCCAGGATGCAATCACCGATTTTGTTCGCTCGCTCGAAAGCGCGAACAAGGTAGCTTTCTACTCCTACAGCCGCGATCTTTCCCGTAATTCAGCCCTTACTTCCGATCGATCGCAGGTGCTGCGCGGGGTGCGGAGCACGGTCGCTGGAGACGATGCCGCGCTTTACAACTGCTTGCTGTTGACGGTACAGGATGCTGCTCGCTACACCGGCCGAAAAGTTGTGGTGGTTTTCTCCAATGGTCCTGACAACGCCAGCCTGGTGCCGCCGGAAGATGTAGCGGAACTGGCCCAATCCACGGGCACGATCATCTACATGATCAGCACCCGGGAAGCGCAGCTGGAGCCGATCTCGACTGCCGTCTTCGAGCGCATGAGCAAGGCGACCGGTGGCAAGGCCTATTTCGCCCGCAGCTGGGGCGACGAAAAGAAGGCGTTCGCCTTTATCCAGGAGGACCTGGCGCACCTCTACGCGCTCAGCTACTACCCCCAGCCCAACCCCAGCGCAGGCTGGCGCACGATCACCGTCAAGCTGGTAGGCAAGGACATGCAGAAGTACCACATCCGCACCCGGGCTGGGTATCGGCTGCAGCAGGCCCATGCAGCCGCCAACAATTCCGCGGAACTGGAACCGGCGTCAGTACCAAAGTAGCAGCCCCGGGTGTCTCCGAAAGGTGGGGAGAGAACCAGGTTTCTTTCGCATTCACGCAGACTCTTAAGGGGCATAAAAGCTTTTCATCCGGCCATCGTCCTTATCGGCGAATGGGCATCACGGTAAATTGAGCAGTGCAGTTAGCCGACTGACCCGCACGCTCACCTTCGCTTACGTGGCCACTAATGGTGAAGGTGCCAGGCTCTAGACCAGCGGTATCGACGCTCACGATGGGCGTCGACTCGTTCGCGCCTACCCCGTGACCCATCCAGTGAAAGTTTGCTTTCTTGTGCCGGTCGAGATTGGTAGCGACACCGATTACGCTGAGCGGTTCGCCAGGGAAGATGTTTTGTGGGGCCGCTGTGCAGGCCAACGTAACCGGCGGCGGCGGGGTGATAGAGCCCACCTTCCAGACAACGCCGGTATCAAAACGGCCGGAGTTGAGGTGGGCGATACCGCCGGTGGGGCCGAAGTCGATATGGTGGTAAACATAGTCAGCCTGGAAGAGCCGAAGGGTGAGTCTGTGGTGAAAGTAGGGCACCCTGAAATCGAGTCCGCCGACCAAAGTAATCTGCGGTCCCCAGTCCGCGCCCAGCTGTTGATAGTAGTACTGTGAGCCACGGACGGGGGCAGGCGGCCCCACAACATCCGCCGCACCGGCCAGGGCGTGGGCGAAGATGCTGAAACCCTGGGGAAAAGGCCGGCGTACGGTCGGTCCTACTGCGAACGAAACCATGGAATCGTTAGCGTCCGCAAAGTGATAATCGCCGGCAAGTTCGAGGCCGAAGCTGGGGGTGAAGTAATAAGCCCCGCTGAGAATCGCACCGTGCATGTCATTGGGGAAAGGAGTATTCTCGACCGACCCATTCGGTATCCAGATGGAATATCCGGCAAAAATATCCACTCGTGAAGGAACGATTTCTTTGCGGGGCTGTTGTTGGGCTTTGGCCACCGAGGCAGCCAGCATGATTGCGAAGATCAACCATTGCGAACCCTTGTACATGCTCTGCACTTAGCAATTTCTCCACGGCCTTTCGGCAACTGTGATCGACTGCGACTCAACTTCTCTCACCAGATCCGCAGCCTGGCTCTGGCAACTCGCGCACAGCGTCAGCGCGACCAACCGCCCGCTGCGGAGTCGAACCACGCACACCTGGAGAGTGATTTCGTCGCCCGGACGCGCACAGCTGCGACAGCGATAGCCATCGCGGTGCAATACCTTCATTCGCACCCGCGGCCAGGCTGACCATGGAAGCGTAGGAGGACGACCGATCAACGACAATCGGATCCCACGTACAAGACGGTGAAAGCGGGTCGCGAATTCCATAAACAAACTCCCGATTTGATCGAAGCTGGGTCACAAGAAGGCCGGGTTGCTCATTGCCGCGTAGTATCTGGTCCCTGTCCTCCTTTCTAAAAAAGAAGACCGCGGCGATCCTCTCGTTATGCCTTAATTGATCGATCAGTCTCCTGCAGGCCGGGCACAGCGTCACCAAAGCCTGCAAACGGTAGTCGCCCGGCCGCACGGGAGTCGCTTCGAGCGATTGACGATCTCTCTTGTTTCCGCAGCTCCGGCAGCGATGCCCATCACGGCGAAGCACTTCCAGACGCAACGCCGGCCAATCACAGGGAAGATCTCTGCATTCCAAAACGGTTCTCCCCATCAAAAGGAAGTTCACTATCAAGGAGCAAAAGGGGTGGCAAATCTACCCTGGCGCCGGCGCATTATTTGGCTGTTTGAATCGCAACCGCTGCAGTTTTACTTCGATCCGAAGGCGTGGGATGGGAGATAATGAACACGCTCGAAAAAAAATTCATGGGCCAGGGTAGATTCGCGTGGAAATCTTCTCTTTAGGGGTAAATGAAGCGACGCAACCTTAAATGGCGAGAGCCGGCAGAGGCGGTTCAGACCGAGCAGCTTCTGGCTGGCCAGTACAGCCGGCTGTTACAGTGGGCATCGGTTCTCACTCGAGGCGACACAGGCAAAGCCGAAGAGATCGTGCAAGAGTTTTGCCTTTACATCACCCTGACCAAGCCAGATCTAAGCCATGTTGTCAATCTGGACGGTTACCTTTATACATCGCTCCGTCACATCTATCTTTCCAGCCTCTCGCGGGCTTCGCGAGAAGCGATGCATCTGGTCAGTATCGAGGAATTTGATTCTTTTGCTTTTGCCGTCTCTGCCGGCTCGACCGGCGACCCCTTGCAACGGCAAAATGATCTTCGCCGCATCTGCGCGTTCGCGGTTTGGAGAAAAGAATCATCCAAGAGCGCCAGCTATTTCATCCTTCATTTCTTTCACGGTTATACTCGCCGCGAAATTGCCGAACTGGCCCGCCTGCCGATGGCCGCAATCTACAACAAACTCAAAACTGCGCGCAGCGAGGTAAGGTCGTATCTGGAAGAGCCCGGAAAGCTTCGGGTGGTAAACCGCAACCCGCCGCCGGAGCCTGCTCTTTCATGGAGCCTGTTGACTTCGATCGAGCTCTTCAGCGAGCTGCGAGCGAGCATCCTGGCTGCGCGCTGGACTGATTGCCTTCCTGAAGAGGAGTTGCTCGCCCACTACCGGTCCTCCACGCCCAAGCCTATCTCGTGCTCTCTGCTCGCCCACATCGTGAGCTGCGAGCGATGTCTGTCGGTGATCGATCATCATTTCCGGCGCCCCACGTTGAGGGATCGCGAACCACTGGATGCACTTGGCTCTGGGTCGGAAGGCGGTGAGAGCACAGCAGCTCCAGCTAATAAGGGAACTGAGGCCAGGTTGCAATCGGTCTTACAATCGGTCCAGCGACGGTGGGGAAGGATTCATGAACATCGTCCTCGGACCCTATCCATTGCAGTGAACGGGCAGATCATCGCCTTTCACGATGTACGCGCGGAACATAACAAGCTTTCGGCTCGTCTCGAACATCCGGAGAAGGCCCAGTTCGTTGAAGTGTTCAGCGAGCAGGATGTGCGCCTCGCTCTTCTGCCGGTTGGCCAGCCCCCGCCTGAGGGCCCCGAGTTACAGACCCAGCGGGTCGGGTTGAGTGACGCACGATGGCTGGAGTTGAACCTTACTTATGATGGTTTGGGACTGCACAGTGAGGTTGCCTACTTCGATCCGGCGTTGGCACTCGAGGCGGATGAAGAGGATGAGGAAGATCTGGCGCCAGTCTTGGCTACGAATCCCGATGCGCAGGCCAGACCTTCTGGTTTCCGGGCGTGGATCGGGCGAGCCTATGCGGCATGCGCGCATCGGCTTGGCGCGATGGTTTCGCTGCCCTCGATTGCAGGGGCGCTCACGCTTATCATCCTGATCAGCACGGCGGGCTATTTTGCTTATCGTCACATGTACCCACCGATGGATGCGGCACAGATACTGCACGAGTCGATCAGGATGGAGAACGCAAGTCTTGAGGGACAGACCGAGCACCAGGTGCTGCAGATCGAGGAGACCTCCGCGGATGGGCGCGTTCTGCAGCAAGGCATGGTTGATGTATGGAAGGATGGCGACGGCAAGAGGTACATGCGCCGCCTGTATGACATGCACCACCGTATGATGGCGGAGAAGTGGCGGAATAAGCATGGGGACCGCGGTGCACGCGGCAATCCCCCGATGAATGGGCTTTGGGACCGGGATCTCTCCGCTCAGGGCTTCGCGGCACTGGGCGACGGTCCGCCACAAGTACGCCAAGTAGCGACCGGCTACGAACTGACGAGAGTTGGTCCTACCCTTGCTCAGCCGCAGTTGGTTTCAGCCACGCTGGTGCTGGATCGCCATCTGCAGCCTGTGCGGCAGACGATCCGTGTTCGGGAGGGCGCTGAGATTCGCGAGCTTCATTTTGTGCAGGCCAACTACGAACGTGAGCCTTCTGCATCGGTGCCGGATACCGTGTTTGACCCCAACGGTGATCAGCGATCCTCAGATGGGCCGCACCACTCACTCTCCGGGAGGCCGCATGGTCTGGGGGAGCCGATGACTAACAACATGCAGTTGGCCGAACTGCAGATTGCTGTTCTGTACCAGCTCCATGAGCTGGGGGCAGATACGGGCACACCCATCGAAGTGGCCAGAACACCCGAGGGTCGCCTTCGAGTTTCAGGCACGGTCAATGACGACGCGCTCAAGCAGGCGATCGTCTCTCACTTGCAGGCGCAGACCGGTTCCCAGCTACTCGACCTACGGCTTCTGTCCTCAACAGATATTCAGCGCCGCGCGTCGGGCATCCATCGATCCGGGCAGTACGACGCGAGCATATACGAGATAAACCAGGCGGGGTCTCCAGCTGACGAAACACTGCGCAAGTATTTTTCAGCCAAGGGCCTGTCGGGTAATCGGTTAGACGCCGCCATGGGTCAGTTTTCCCGAGATGCCTTGCAGCTTGCGCAGCATGCCCTGCAAGACTCTTACGCCCTGGATCGACTCGGCAGTGCCCTTTCGGCGGAGGAATTCCATTCGATTTCCGCTGCCTCGCAACAGCAATGGGTAGAGTTAGTGGCTGCGCATGCGGCCAATTTAGAACACGAACTGACCACCCTTCGCGGTCAGTTGGCTGAGATCTCGCCTCCGGGTGGAGAACAGCCGATGGCCGCCGGCGGGCTCATGGCGATAGAAGATCCCGCGCAGTTCGAACGAGCGGCAGGTCGACTCCTGCGTCAGGCTCGGGAACTGAACCGGCAGATTGGCGATTTTTTCACCGCCAATGCCTCTACCGAGGGACAGACACACGCGGCGCCGCTCGCTACAACTATAGATACGATTCCCTTGCGCCAGGCCAGCGAGCTGGCACAGTTTGCCGGCCGGTTGGCCGGCTCCGCAGCGTGGGCGCAGGCGAACCGGCAAGACAAGGAAGATGGCAAGAGTATCCCCAACCCGGCGCGGTGATTTACAGGACCCATGGTTCTCGCACAGCCAACTCCCGGAATAAGACTCCTGCTCACGCTGATTTTTTATCTCGCTTTGCCCGTCCAGGCGCAAAACGGTACGGCCACCGTCATGGGCGTGGTGCAGGACTCCACCAAGTCCAGCATCCCCGAGGCACAGCTAAAGCTCATCAACATCCAGACGGGAGCCGAAAACGACGGCGCGACCAACCGGGAAGGGGAATTCCTGCTGCCGGGCGTGATTCCCGGAGCCTACACTTTGCGGATCGAACGAATAGGTTTCGCAACCACGCAGCTCACCGGGCTGCTCCTGAACGAAGGCGACGCAAAAAATCTGCTGATCCGCATGAAGGTCGGGTCGATTGCGGAGTCAGTCATCGTGGATGCCAGCGGCTTGATCCTCAACAGCAGCGACGCGTCGGTCGGTACCGCGGTCGACCAGAAGTTCGTCGCCAACGTCCCGTTGAATGGAAGAAGCTTCCAGGACCTCGTCTCGCTCACGCCAGGGATCGTAACCCAAAGCCCCCAGGCAGCTGGTCCGGGCGCCAGCACACTGGGGGAATTTAGTGTCAACGGGCAGCAACCGAAATCCAACGCTTTTTTCGTCGATGGGGTTTCCGCGAACATCAATGCAGGCCTTACCTCCGGGAACTCCCGCGTCTCCAGCGCCGGCTCAATTGCGGGTACAACTGCCGTCGGCACCACGCAGAACCTGGTTTCCGTAGACGCTCTTCAGGAATTTCGTGTCCTTACCTCTACCTATTCGGCTGAGTATGGCAGAACGCCTGGCGGCCAATTTACCTTTCTAACCCGGTCGGGAACGAGCAAATTCCATGGCAGCGCCTATACCTACTTTCGAGACGCTTCTCTCGATACAACTGACTGGTTCGATAACTATGGAACGGATGCGGAATGGAATCAATTCGATTTCGGAGGAACCTTAGGCGGTCCTCTCGTCTTGCCGCGAATCCACCGCAACTTCGACCAGACTTTCGTCTTCTTTTCGTATGAAGGTCTCTACCTCGATCAACCCACCCCGCAAACCTACCAATATATTCCGTCGTATACGCTACAACAGCAGGTTCCGTTGCCGCTGCTGCCTACCCTGCGGACTTTTCCGTCCGGAGGCAACGAAATTCTGGATGCCAACGGCGAACCGACCGGATTGTCTTATATGGACTTCTCCGACTATGCGTTACGTAGTCATGTGAATGCGACCAGTCTGCGCTTCGATCACGTCCTTAGCCCAAAGCTTTCCGTGTTCTTTCGTTGGGCAGACACCCCGAGCTTTGGCCAAACCAGGCAACTATGGTCTCTCACCAGGAATCAGGTCAACAGCCAGACTTTCACTCTTGGAGCCACCAGCCAATTGTCCCCATCTCAAAGCAACGAATTCCGGCTGGGATACGCGCAAAATCATTCCACTCTGAACACGCAAATCGTGCCGCTTAATGCCTACTACGAAGACCCGCCAAACCTGGTTGCCGCTCTTGGCGTACCAGCTTTCGGAGACCTGGTGCGAGCGCAAGCCTACATCCACGTCGCCGGGGCCGGGGATACCGCAAGCAATACAGATCAGGAGACCGGTTCGTTGCATCAATGGAACGTGCGCGATACCTTCAGCCTTCGCGCCGGCAATCACCTGCTCAGGTTTGGCCTTGATCAGCGTCGAATTGTCTCTACTTTGAGTCCAGCGGCCCTATCGGTGCAGGCCGCCTTTTTTGAAAGACAATCGCTGATCTACAACCTGGCGTCTGCTTTGGTGGTTAAGGAAAACAATCCGGCAAGTCCCATTCTGAATCAGTTCTCTGCATTCCTTCAGGATGAATGGAAGCTTTCCAAGGCATTGAATTTTTCCCTTGGCGTTCGCTGGGAAGTAAATCCAGCGCCGGCCGGGGAACATGGAGCGGACGCATTCACCGCCTCGGGCGACGTTGCATCTCCCGTCACCCTCAGGGTCGAGCCCCGCGGCACCCCGCTCTGGCAAACCAATTGGTTTAACTTTGCGCCAAGGCTCGGGGTCGCGTGGATGGCGGATGGCAACCCCGGACGGGAGCTCGTCCTACGCGCCGGCGGTGGAATCTTTTTCGACACTGGAGACCAGCCGGCGCTGAGGGCGTTCAGCGGGCTTGGATTCTCAGCTTCTCAGTCCTTCAGCGACGTACCGCTGCCGGCTACTTCAGCCCAACTCGAACTCCCTAACCCGGTGGCACAGTCCTATAACCATACAACCGTGTTTGCCTTTCCTACCCATCTTCAGCTCCCTTACAGCCTTCAATGGAACCTCGGTTTGGAAAAAGCCCTGGGCAAGGATCAATCGTTCACCCTTTCGTACGTGGGCGCGGATGGCCGCCGGTTGTTACAGGAACAGAGAAGAAACGTCGCCGGGCAGAACCCGGCCTTTTCCGACGTGTCTTACTTTCCTGGCGGGCTCACCTCAAGCTACCAGGCCATGCAAGTCAAGTTCCAGCGAGCGCTTGCGCGCGGTGTGCAAGCGCTCGGCTCGTATACCTGGGCTCATGCGTTCGATTACGGCTCGACAGACCCCGCCTTTCCCCTGCTCTACGGAACGTCTGACCTCGATGTACGCCAGAACCTGGAAGCGGCGGCCTCCTGGACTCTGCCCCGAGCCGGGGGAAATTTCCTGGTCAAAAAATTGGTGGGGAACTGGGCTGCGGACGGACGGCTGATTGCCAGAACAGGTTTTCCGGTAAACCTTGCGGGAAATTTCTTCTTCGATCCGATCACCGGAAACCCCTACTACAGCGGAGTCGACCTGATCCCAAACCGCCCGTTCTACCTGCGTGGCCCCGGATATCCCGGTCGCCGGGTTTTCAACGGTGGAGTGAACCCGGCCTTCAGTTTGCCTGAGGGCACAGCCCAGGGAGATGCGCCGCGGAACCTGGTGAGGGGTTTCGGCGCGGTGCAGATGAACGTTGCCGCCCGGCGGGAGTTTACTCTCCGGGAGAATCTCCATATGCAGATTCAAGGCGAGGTCTTCAATCTGCTGAACCATCCGAACTTCGGGTATATCGATCCTTACCTGACGGATTCAACCTTTGGACAGGCAACAAAAATGCTGAACCAGAGCTTCGGCGGGACCGGCAGCCTCTACCAGCAGGGTGGACCGCGATCGACGCAATTCTCGGTCAGATTGGTCTTCTGAGGAGCCCACTAACAGGCTGCGAATGAATTTCACTTTTTGAAGGGGACGGCCTTCAGGCCGTCCATAACTGCTGATAAACCAGTGCGGCTTCAGAGCGTGTGTGAGAACCCGAAGCTTTGGGGAGCCATCCGTGGCGCACTACAGATCCCTCGGCTTCGCTCGGGATGACAAAGGAGAGGGGAGCGCTTCCATTGACAGAGGCGATGGCGATGGCAGAGTGCGTGGCGTTGCTTCCGTCGGAGGGATCTTCCATCCGTATCACGAACCCCAATGGAAGCGCTCCCCTCTCCTTTGTCATCCCGAGCGAAGCCGAGGGATCTGTAGTGCGCCACGGATGGCTCCCCAAAGCTTCGGGTTCTCACACACGCTCTGAAGCCGCACTGGGGACGGTCTCCGCCTTCAAACGACTTTTTCCGCAAGCAGGCTAGAGCATTTTTCCTATTGGTGCAGACCGAAGAGACGGTGTAAACGCGGCTTTTTGTCAAGAAAAGCCGGACATCGCCGCTCTAAAAAGAACACGGTAATAGGAAAAATGCTTTAACTAAGGCTTGCCGTCGATGCCCTTGGCAGGCTTTTCCGCACACGCAACCTGCGTTTGCGAGTCGCAGGCGAATAATTCCGGCTCGCTCATCACCGCCTTGACGGCCTGCTCGAGGTCGACGTTTGCCGGCTCAGGCTGGAACCTGGAGCGCTTGTCGTCCTGCTGCAGTGACACGCTCTTGAACAGAAGGGCATTGCCCTCCAGGTGCACGTGGATTTGTGTCAACTCCCAATACGATGGGCCGACCTGTTGTTGTTCCAGAGCAAACGAGCTGCGCTCCTTCAATCTTCCCAGGAGACCTCCGCCGAAAGTCACGTCGTGGAAGAGGTGGCCCTTTATTTTGCAGATCCGATGTTGCTGGTTATCGACCACCAGGTCGCCGGTCATGCTGCTGAAGACACGCGCCTCCCGCGTAGGGGGATGGAAACCGGGCGCGGGGTCGAAGTGTAGTGAGGTCGTAGTAGGAGTTGAGCCGGTTTCTGTCCAGATAAAGGCAACCGGCAGCAGCTTAAGCAGGTCATCGATCTGCTTGTTGTCGTGTTCTGCCTCGGCGACCTGTTTGTTCTGCGCTCTAGTGTCGTGCAGAAATTTTTCAATGAGCTCCCGCTGCCTGGCTTCGGGGAGCTGCTGGTCGTCCTTCTCCAGAACCCGTTCGACGTTGCCGTGTTGTGTGCCTGCGACCCATTGCAGAACGTGCTCCTTCGGTTTATCGCTCTCTTCCAGGAAGATCCAGTTGGAGTGATCACTCTGGTCTGCCGCACGTTCGCTGTCGACCGCCTGTTGAAGGATCTGTTGCGGGCTCTGTGCGTATACCTTGGAGAACGAGAGCGCGAGGATACATGCACAGAAAAGCTGCGCCTTTGCCTTAACCATTGGACTACCTTGGCTGACCAAAGAGTTACGGGCTTTTGATGCGGGAGCTCCGCTCAACGGTTCGGCAGAAATGTGAGATTGATTCAGGCCAGAACGGGCTGGTCCGATGTCTGCTCAGCGAAAACCGGCAAGGTAAGGGAAAATACGCTGCCGGCTCCCTGCGTGCTCGTTGCCCAGAGTGCGCCGCCTTGCCGCGTCATCAGCTCCTTGGCGATGTGCAGGCCAAGTCCCAGGCCTTTGCGGCCATTCCGGCTGGAATCCGTGACCTGATAAAGATGCTCGAAAATCCGCTCCAGCAGCTCCGGCTTTATTCCGCAGCCGGTGTCGGAAACCTCCACCAGCAGGTAGCCGGATACCTTATCGAACGTTCTAGCCTGTACCTTCACCGACCCACCAGCGGGCGTAAATTTGATCGCGTTATCGCACAAGATAATCAGTACCTGAAGCACCCGTATTGGATCTGCGTAAGCTGAGTCCAAGCCCGGTGGGACGACGCAGGAGAGGCTTACTCCCTTGGCCGTGGCATTTGCCTCGCACGTATGGACAGCGTCCATAATGGCCTCCGAGAGAGAAGCATCCTGAAGATCGATGCTGAGCTTACCGGTCTTGCTAGCCGTAACCGCGAGGAGATCCTCAATCATGGATTGCAGCTGGCGCACATTTTTCTGGATGATCAGCAGATATTCATCCTGCTCGTGGGTCGTTCTTCCCGCCAGCCCATCCGCGATAATCGAGCTGAACGAGTAAATCGAGGTAAGGGGGGAGCGAAACTCGTGAGAAACATGAGACAGAAAATCGTCCCTCAGCTGTACCGCCTGTTGGCTGATTCTGACCACTTCCGCCGCACGCTCCTCTTCTCTCGCCAGCTGCGCGGCATGCTCGTCGTCGGTGAGTCGCGTCAATTCCTGCTGCGCACGCCTGAGCTGAATCTGATGAGTCACCCGGGTGCGGACAACCACTGGATTGATCGGCTTGGTCACGTAATCGCAGGCCCCCATCGTGAGGCCCTTGGTTTCATCCGCCACGCTGCCCAAGCTGGTTAGAAAAATGACCGGAATGCTGGCTGTGCTGGGCTCCGCCTTCAAACGACGGAAGACTTCATAGCCGTCGATGCCGGCCATCATCACGTCCAGCAGGATCAAGTCGGGTACTTTGTCTGCTGCAATCCGCAGCGCGTCCAGGCCATCGCTCGCGTACAGGACCTCGATGTGGCTGCCGAAGACATCTTTGAGCAAGCCGAGATAGCCAGACTCATCATCGACCAACAGGACGCACATGTCCGGTTTTCCCGAGGAAGCTGCGGACTCAGATGAGGACGGCGCAACCCTCCTATCGAGAGAGCTGACGGCGGCTATTGCCGGATCAAGTGTGGACTCCATGGTTTCGATCAGCGCGCCCAGGCCGTGCATCGCGCCTTCCCGGATCGCGTTTTCGATGCTCGCCGCAGCATCTGCCAGGTCTTTTGCTTCCAGGGTCGCTGCGACTCCTTGCAATGAGTGGGCCAGGCGGTTGGCCTCTTCTGTCTTACCTTGCGCGATCAGTTGCCGCAGCTCCGATGCGGCGGACCTGTAGTGTTCATGGAAACTCAGCAACATCTTGCGCAGAAGCTTGGGCTTGCCATTGGCGCGCGCCAGGGCAGCTGGAATATCGAAGGGAGGAAGCTGATCTGGGAAATCGTCGGCAGAGGGGGCGGCCGTTTTGTTTTCCGTCTCGATCACTGGCTGTGCAATCGATCTCGCCGGCATCCACAGGATGAGCATCTCCGTCAGGAGCTTGGGACTGATCGGTTTGGTTAGATGGTCGTTCATTCCAGCGGCCAGGCTTCGTTGGCGATCGCCGCTCATGGCGTGGGCGGTCATGGCAACGATAGGCAGGCTTTGGAAGCGACTGTCGGCGCGAATGAGCTGAGTTGCCGTCAGCCCATCCATGACGGGCATCTGAATGTCCATCAGAACCAGGTCGAAAGGTTCAGCATTGACCTTATCTACGCCCTCCCGGCCGTTGAGGGCCATGGTGACGCGGATACCCAGGTCGGAGAGCAGTTCCTCAGCAAGAAAACGGTTGACCTCGTTATCCTCAACCAACAGGACGCGCCTTCCCGCCAACTCCGAGGCCAGAACTGCGGGTGGGTCACCAGGAAACATGGGTGCGCCCGGTTCGGAATTCAAGCCAAAGGCCGTGGCGATGGCAGCCATTAACTGCTTCTCGGTAAATGGCTTACTCAAAAAACCGTCGAATACTCTATCCATCTGACCGGCCAACACCTCTTGCGATTCAAACGCCGAAACCATAAGAATTTCTGGTGTGAGCGAATAGGAGGGATCTGCCTTGATGCGGCGAGAGGTCTCCGCGCCATCCATGCCTGGCAGTCGCCAGTCCATCAGCACGAGATCGAACGGCTGGCCAGTTTGGGAAGCGTGGGCAAGGGCGGACAGGGCCTCCTCGCCGGAGGAGACTGCCCTGGCTCTGAAACCGTTCGCGTCCAGCATCGCGACCAGCAGATCCCGGGTACTCTCACTATCGTCCACAATAAGCACAAACTCTTTCCGCGGAGCCTTCAGTCTTGTGGAAAGCGAGGCGGTAACGTCGGCCGCGATACCGAACCTGGCAGAAAAGTGGAAGGTACTTCCTTCGCCGAGCTCGCTTTCGACCGTGATCTCTCCCTGCATCAGGTCGCACAGTTGCTTGCTGATGGCCAGCCCCAGCCCTGTGCCCCCGTATTTGCGCGTAAACGAGGGATCTCCCTGTTGGAAGGATTGGAAGAGGTTGGCGATCTGCTCCGGGCTCATACCGATTCCGGTATCGGAGACCGATATGTTCAGGCGTAGATCCGTAAGGGTGATTTCTTCCGCTGCAACTCTAATGGAGATCTCGCCCAGGTCCGTGAACTTGACTGCGTTGTTGACCAGGTTGATGAGAATTTGCCCCAGCCTCAACGGATCCCCCACCAGAAACGGGGGAGCATCTTTTGCTACCGAGGAGACCAGTGCTATGCCCTTGTCTTGCGCCTTCTGCCCGACGACGTCAAGAAGATTGCGCAGAACATCATGCAGCGAGAAGGAGATAACCTCCAACTGCAGCTTGCCGGCTTCGATCTTTGAGAAATCCAGTATGTCGTTCATGATGCTGAGCAGCGATTGCGCGGCGTTTCCGATCTTGGTTAAATAGGCAAGCTGTTTTGGGGTTGGGTCCGACCGTCGGGCAAGATACGTCATGCCTAGAATGGCGTTCATGGGCGTGCGGATCTCATGGCTCATGTTAGCCAGGAAGTCCGACTTCGTCCGGTTGGAATCTTTGGCGATCTCCAGCGCCCGCCGCGACGTCTCGTTCGCCTGGACGAGTTCGGTCACGTCCCAGTCTGTGCCCACCAGGCGCAACGCCTTGCCATTCTCGTCGCGCTTAACCTGGCCGGCGCTGCGAATGTGGTGTACGCTTTTGTCGTCCCAAACGACGCGGAATATCATGTCGAATGTCCTGACTCCCTCCAGGCACTGCCGCAGGGCTCGCTCGACCGGTTCGCGGTCTTCTGGATGAATGCGGCTTATCGCACTCGCATGGCCGGTGACCCGGTCATCCTGTTCCGCTATCCCATAGTGCCGGTACATCCACGAGTTCCAGGTCATCAAGCTGGTTGCGATATCCCAACTCCATATCCCGATGCCACTATATTCGGCGGCGAGCGTGGCTCGTTCATTGGCCTCCTGCAGGGCCTCCTGCTTGGCGACATCACCTGTCACGTCCTGGAAGGCTCCTACCATCCGGACCGGCTTGCCGTCTTCGCACTCCACCGACGCCGTCACCCGCGCCCAGATTGGGCGGCCATCGGTTCTGATCAAGGGCAAATCCAAAACAAAGCCACCAAGTTCGGCGATCGCCTTTTCGATGGCACCGCCGATGATTGGCCGAGCCTCGGGCAGGTAGAGCTTAAGGCACTCTTCGAGGGTTGGGCGGTAGTCGGGCGCCGCGCCTATAAGACGAAGGGATTCGGCGGACCAGAGCAGTTCGTTGGTGGCCAGGTTAAGTTCCCAACCGCCGACACATGCGATCCTTCCGGTGCGGTCGAGTGCGTCCCTGGTCCTGCGCAGGGCCTGCTCGTGGTTCTTGCGCTCGGTGATGTCCCGGACCAGGGCGACGAACATGCGTTCGCTGCGGAAGGCAAAATCGGTGACCGTCAGTTCCATTGGGAAGATGCGGCCGCTGCTGCAGAGGCCGTTCAATTCGCGACCCACGCCGATCATGGGGGCGAAGTGGCCATCGGGGCCGCTGGGATCCGGCTCGGCCATCAGCATCTTGATATTCCGGTGGACTATATCCGCCGCTTGGTAGCCGAAGATCCTTACTGCCGCAAGATTGATCGAAACGATGGTTCCGCTGCCATCGAGGGTGATGATGCCGTCTTGAACATTGTCCAGAATGGCTCGCAGCCGTTCGTCGGCGTCCGTAAGATCGCTCTGGATCCTGACCCTGTCAGTCACGTTCGTCGCGAACTTGACTACCTTCATGGGAACGCCGTTCGGCCCCAGGATCGGGTTGTAACTGGCTTCGATCCAGACTTCATTGCCGTGCTTGGCAATACGAGAGAATAGCCCGGCCTGGTAATGGCCGGCTCTCAGTTCCTCCCAAAACTTTCTGTACTCGATGCTTTGCTCGTATTCCTTCGTGAGGAAGACACTGTGGTGTCTATCTGTTAATTCAGCGTCCTGGTAACCGAACGCACGCAGATAGTTACCGTTCGCCTTGATGATCGTTCCATCCATACGAAATTCGATCATCATCTGAGACTGATTGATGGCCTCGACCTGTCCCCTGTAATTGGCTGCTTCGTCTTTGATCTCTCGCCGTGCTCTAGCCAGAGAATCGAGCAGGTGCCGGATGTTCCTGGCAGACTCCGGGGCCGCCCTGGCGAACAGAATCGCTACCGGAAGCGATGCTGCTGCGCACACCACTTTGATTGCCGCCGAAAGGGGATAGAGTGGCCACCAAACGGTTACGATCTCCATTGCATGAGTGAGGCCGCATGCGAGAATGAACAGGCCGAATCCGATGAGGATCCAGAGGTACTGATGAAGTACCGCGATGCGACGCAGCTTGCCGGCCAACCAGAAGAGGCAACCGAAGAGCAAGGCATAGGAAACGGCAATCAGGCCGTCCGCCAGGGCGTTTGTCCAAATCAGCGCGGGCTTCGCCAGATAACAATAGCGGTGCGGCAAGTAATTCGCCGAGAACAGCGACGACAGGGCACCCGATCGCGCAAGGGCTACTAGCCCCAGGACACCAGCGACGCCGAAGCCGATCCGTTTTTTCAACCCGTACCGCCGCTGTGGAGAGACACTTGATCTCTTTAGCGGCAGAACGGAAGGCTGAAAGATTAGCCTCTGGGGGGATTGACAAATTGAGGAATGCTTTGGTTGAGAATTGTCTTGGCCGAAGTCGGGTACGAAGAGACTCGAACTCCTGACCTTCCCGGCGTTGCCGGGACGCTCTCCCACAATTGAATGGTAGGCACGAGGAGACTCGAACTCCTGACCTCTACCGTGTCAAGGTAGCGCTCTAACCAACTGAGCTACGCGCCTGCGCCGAGCATCTCGCTATCATACCAAAAGCTCATGTACCATCAAGAATCTGGGCTGCTGGCCATGAAGATCGGAATGACTTGCTGAAAGAATTACGCGCAGCTCCCAACCTGCTTACTTTTCTCCGCTTGTGCCTTATACCCTTTCTGGTCATCGCGGTTCTCGAGTCCCACTACCAAACCGCGCTTTGCCTCTTCGTGGTCGCTGGACTCAGCGATGGCCTCGATGGCCTGGCCGCAAGAATGCTTAAGCAGCAAACCCAGATCGGCCAGTACCTCGATCCCGTGACCGACAAGCTTCTGCTCAGCACCCTGTTTCTGGTTCTCATGCACCAGGGGCTCGTGCCCCGGCGCGTCACGGTGCTGGTTTTTAGCCGCGACCTGGGCATTCTCATCGTCGCCGCACTGCTCTATATCAGCCTCGGCATGCGCGACTTCCGCCCCAGCATCTACGGCAAGGCAAGTACTTGCGCCCAGATCCTGGCGTTGCTCACGGTCCTGCTGTGCGAAATCTATCCCCCCGTACCGCTGGTCATGCTGCGCACCTTTGCCCTCGATGCCACCGCACTGCTTACCATCGTCTCCGCCTTGCATTACGCCTGGCGTACGGCCCGGCGGCTCGCCATTGCCGAAGCTCACTAGATCTCCGCCGACGCGGCAAAGGGTTTGAAAAATTCGCTTTCAATGACAAACTATTGCCAGCACTAGGCTCGCGGTTTAACTTTACTGAAACAGTTCATTGCCCGGGTCCAAAACACCCGCTCGGGCAGAACTGCGGTTTTTACGAAGGCCCCCAATGTCTGAGACGATCCAAGCACGAGTTCTTCGCGTGATTGCTACTACCCAGAGAATTCCCCTCGAGAAGGTCAAGCCCGACAGCACCTTCGAAGAGCTGGGCATCGATTCGATGGACAGCATCAATATCCTCTTCGACCTTGAAAGTGAGTTCGACATCGAGATCAAAGACGAGGACGCAAAGAAGATCCAGACCATTCGCGAAATGATTGACGGGGTCACCTACCTGGTAGATTCCAAACAAAACCCCCAAGCCGCAACCGAATAAGTTTGTTACCCTCGGTCCAGCAACAGTCTCTATGAAAATGGTGTAGATGCGAGTTGTCATATCAGGAATGGGCGTGATCAGCGCCCTGGGCCTCGACCAGCATGAGTTCTGGCAGGCACTCGTCAGGGGTAAATCTGGAATCGGGCCAATCCCTCCCGACGTCGGACCTGTTCCCGAAATGGGCATGAATCAGGTCCGTTTCAAGAACGGCGCCGCGGTGATCGGCTATAACGCCGAAAGCTACTTTCCCCGCAAGACCCTAAGCTTCATGGACCGCTTTGCGCAGTTTTCTGTCATCGCTGCCCGCGAGGCCGTGACCATGGCCGGAATCGAATGGAACGACGAGTTGCGCGAGAGTGCGGCCATCATCACCGGTTCCTGCATGGGCGGCAGATTTACTGAAGAAGTCGGGTATTGGGAACTCTTCCACCATGGCAGGCATCGCGTCCACCCACTGACCATCCCGCTGGGAATGAGCAACGCCGGCGCCAGCCACATTTCCATGGAGTACGGCCTGCATGGCCCCGCGTATACCATCTCCACCGCCTGTTCTTCCTCCGCCCACGCGATCGGCAACGCACTGTGGATGGTGCGTTCCGGGGCTGCTCCGCTGGCCATTGCCGGAGGCAGTGAAGCGCCGCTTTTCCTGGGCGGATTGAAGGCATGGGAGGCGATGCGCGTGGTCAGCCCTGACACCTGCCGCCCTTTTTCTGCTAACCGTTCGGGAATGATTCTAGGGGAAGGCGCGGCCATGATGGTACTGGAGCCACTCGAACGCGCGCTGGCGCGCGGAGCAAAGCCACTGGCTGAGATCGTGGGCTTCGGCATGTCGGCGGATGCGTGCCACGTTACCCAACCTTCCGCCGAAGGCGCCGTGCGGGCGATTCGCTCCGCGCTGCGCGATGGCGGATTAGCTCCAGAGCAGGTGGGTTACATCAATGCCCACGGAACCGCTACCGAGGCCAATGACCGCATGGAGGCGGCGGCCATCCACGCGGTCTTCGGTTCTCGTGCCACCGCGCTCCCCGTCAGTTCGACGAAGTCGATGCACGGCCATACGCTGGGTGCCGCTGGAGCGATCGAAGCAGTGGCCGCGGCGCTGGCCCTGGGCAACGGCATCCTGCCCCCCACCATGAATTTCGCCGAGCCAGATCCGGAGTGTGAGCTGGACGTTATTCCTAACCAAGCCCGCACCGCGGAGGTCGAAGTTGCTCTGTCGCAATCCTTCGCCTTTGGGGGGTTGAACGCGGTGCTGGCATTCCGCAAGTGGCACTGACTCGCGGAAGCTTCCACGTGTAACCGAGGCCGGGTGCCCCAAATCGGGGATATGGGGCACCCGGCCTCGGTGATTCCTACACGATCCGGTTAGAGCAGTTTCGCAATGGGTGTAGACCGAAGCGACAGGCCTTTTCGTGGTTTTCTCCCAAGGAAAACCACACCTCGCGATCTTTTTCAGTCCACAGTAATTGCGAAACTGCTCTAGTTGCGAGCCATCTTTTCGAAGACATCGAGCGCGTATTCCAAGTCGGCCTGGGTGTGCGCGGCGGTAACGCAGAGCCGGAGCCGCGCGGAATCCTGCGGAACCGCAGGAAAGAGCACGGGCGTAGCCAGGATGCCATGGTCGCGGAGCCGCCTCGCGAACAGGCCAGTGGTCGTCTCATCGTTGAGGATGACCGGAATGACCGCCGTCTCCGACAACCCGGTGTCATACCCGAGGGAGCAGAGACCGCTGCGTAGAAAATCCGCGTTGTGCTTGATTTTGGCCACCCGCTCAGGCTCATCCTTCAAAATCGCCAGCCCCTCACGGATCGCGGCCACCGCAGCCGGACTCAAAGCCGCGGAGAAAATAAACGGCGATGCCGCGTGCTGAAAGTAAATCGCGAGTTCCTGTGAAACAGCCGCAAAGCCGCCAGTCGAGGGAATCGACTTGGCCAGCGAACCGGTCCAGATGTCTACCTCTTCCGTGGGTATGCCAAAGTGTTCATCGGTGCCGCGGCCACAGGCTCCGAGCACGCCGGAGGCATGCGATTCGTCGACCAGCAGGAAGAATCCAAATTCCTTTTTCACCTCGAGGATCTCGGGCAGGTGGCAAACGTCTCCGTCCATGGAAAAAACGCCGTCGGAGATGACCAGGGTACGGTTGGCAGAGGACCCGTTTTGCAGTTCCTGGCGCAAGGATGAGGCATCGTTATGGCGGAATCGCTGCAACTGCACCCCGGCAAAGCGGCAGGCATCCGTAAGGCTGCGATGGCAGAGCGAATCCATGATCACGCGATCCGCTGGACCGAGCAGTGCGCCCAGCACGGCCACATTCGCTAAGTAGCCTGAGCTGAAGGTGATGGCCGCTTCGGTTCCCTTGTAGGCGGCGAGGTCCCGCTCCATGAGGACATGCTGGTCTGTGGTTCCGGTAAGCAGCCGGGCTCCGCCGGTCCCCGTGCCGTACTTCCTGATAGCTTCGATAGCGGCGGCGTCGATTCGCGGGTCGCCGATCAGTCCCAGGTAGTCATACGACGACAGCATCAGCATGGAGTGGCCGTCCGCCCATACCCGGGGACCGGTCCTTCCTTCTAAGGGGATCTGAAAAGGATAAGCATCGTTCTCGCAGGCATAAGCCGTCGTCTCGAAGAGACGGCGGGCGCGCGCGTCGATGAGGTCGTTTTTACGGAAGTTCCACCGCTTATCTGCGCTGAAATATCCGTTAAAAGACTTACCGGAAGAAGAAGGAAATCCTGCTGTTCCGTGGTGAACTTGTGATTTCGTCTCTGTCGGAGTATCCATTGATTTAACTGACTATAGTGCAGGATTGGGGCATTGGGAAGTCCGTAGTTGCTGTCCCGGCACGGTTTAGAGCATTTCTTCCTGACGTGGATGCATCTTTTCGCTTGCCGCTTTGCCCGGGGCGAACCCCAAAGACACAAAAATGCTCTAATTGTCATAAGGATACCGAGTCAGGTATCCATCTTACGGATTCAGGAGTCGGCATGTCGTCGATGGACCTGCACAGTTCGCCCGCTCTTCTTAGCCCGCAGCCTGCCGTCTGCCTTCGCGACAAATTCGGACGCACCATTACCGATCTGCGCGTCTCCATAACCGACCGCTGCAATTACAAGTGCGTGTACTGCCGCACCGGTTCCCAGGGTGCCCAGTTTGCCGAGTTGGCCATGCAGGATTACCTCCGACTGATCCGGGTTTTCGTCGGCCTGGGCATTCAGAAGGTACGCCTGACCGGGGGCGAGCCGCTGCTGCGCAAGGACATCATTTCCCTGGTAACCCAGCTGGCCGACCTGCGCACCAACTCATCGGAAAGTCCCCTGGACATTGCCATCACCACCAACGGACATCTTCTGGCCGGGATGGCGGCTCCGCTCGCTCGTGCCGGCCTGAGCCGGATCACTGTGAGCATGGACGCGGTCGACTCGGCGACCTTTGCCCGTATCACCCGGGTGCCGGGCAGCTTCGAAAAGGTTCTGGCCGGGGTGCGTGCCGCCCAGCGCGCGGGGCTGGGCCCGGTCAAGGTGAATTGTGTGCTGTTGCGCGGCTTCAACGAAGACCAGATCGTTCCCTTTGCCCGATTCTCCCGGGACGAGGGCGTGATCGTCCGCTTTATCGAGTTCATGCCCCTCGAAGAAGACCGCTTGTGGACCCCTGAAGTGGTGGTTCCGTTGCGTGAGGTCGTAGCCAAACTCAACAGCTTTCGCCCGCTGGTGGATCTGCCCGCCAACAACCCGGGCGAAACCGCCCGCCGCTATACCTTCGATGACGGGGTGGGAGAGATTGGCATCATCGCCCCCGTATCGCAGGCCTTCTGCGGAGCCTGCAGCCGCATCCGCCTCACCTCCGACGGCAAAATTCGCACCTGCCTCTTCTCTCACTTCGATCATGATCTCTATGGCGTGTTGGCTCGCGGCGGATCGGATGAAGATCTCGCAGCCTTCATTCAGAAGACGGTCGAGACCAAGGAGGCGCGCCACCATATCGGCGAGCCCGGCTTTCTGAAACCTTCACGCAGCATGGTCCATATCGGAGGATAGACGCAGCTAAAATCGCAGCTCTGTCTTGAGATGGTCGATGGCTCCTTCCCAGATCGTCCGCCATTGCCAAAAGACCTGAGGGTCTTTCACGACGTAGCGCGTGCGCTGACCTCCTCGCTCGACCTGGATTCGATTCTGGGCGCCATCATGCAGCAGATGGAGCAGTTTTTCGAGCCCGAATCCTGGTCGCTGCTGATTGTGGACGAAGAGAAGCAAAATCTCTATTACGCCGTCGCCGCCGGCAAGTCGTCCGGCGACCGCAATCTCCGTGTCGACATGGGCGAAGGGATCGCGGGCTGGGTAGCTCAGCATGGCGAGCCGGTGATCGTATCGGAACCCGGCAGCGATCCCCGTTTTGCCGTGCACGCTAACTCGGCTTCGGCCTCCTCGGTCCGATCTGCAATCTGCATACCCCTGCGCTCGCGGGATCGCACCCTGGGCGTAATCGAGCTGCTGAACTACCGCGCCTCCACGCTCACGGATGAGACCATGGCCTTCCTCCGGGTGCTGTGCGACTACGCTGCGATCGCTATCCAAAATGTGCGCGCCGTGGAGCGCATCCAGGAATTGACGATCACCGATGACTGCACCGGCCTGTTCAATTCGCGGCACCTGTTCTCCGTCACCGAAAGCGAGCTCGAGCGCTCGCGCCGCTTCAATCTTCCCTTCAGCCTGATCTTTATCGACCTCGACCACTTCAAGCGTGTCAACGACCTGTACGGTCACCTGACCGGCAGCCGGTTGCTGGCCGAGATTGCCAGGACCATCAAGCATAATGTTCGGGGTATCGATTCGGCCTTCCGCTACGGCGGAGACGAGTTTATTGTTCTATTGCCGCAGACGGGCAAGGATGCGGCCCTTGAGGTGACCCAGAGACTCTTGCACTCATTGCGCGATACGCGGTATCTGTTGTCGGAAGGATTGGAGCTGCATATGATGGCCAGTTTCGGGATCGCCAGCTATCCGGAAGATGGCAGCTCGATCCAGGAGATCATCGGCGCGGCAGACGAGATGATGTACCTGGTGAAGAATTCCTCGCGCGGCAACATTGCCGTCGCCCAGCGCGGTTTCATTCAAGCATGATTTAAAAAAAAAAAAAAAAAAAAAAAAAAAAAAAAAAAAAAAAAAAAAAAAAAAAAAAAAAAAAAAAAAAAAAAAAAAAAAAAAAAAAAAAAAATAAATAACCAGAGGCTAAAAATAAAGATGGAGCAGCAGGGTAGACGTCTTCGTATGGGGATGGTTGGTGGCGGTGCGGGCTCTTTTATCGGTCCCGTCCATCGCATGGCGGCTGAGTTGGATGGAGCCATCGAATTGGTGGCCGGGGCCTTCAGTCAGGATCCGGAACGATCGCGCCAGGCAGGCGTGACCTACCGTATAAGCGCCGACCGCGCTTACGCGAATTATGCAGAGATGATGGAGCGCGAGAGCGAACGCCGGAGCACGCACAACGACGCGATCGACTTGGTGTGCATCGTTACCCCCAATCATGTCCACCTGCCCATCGCGGTTGCCGCGCTGGAGCATGGCTTCCATGTGATGAGCGACAAGCCGGCCACAGCTACCCTAAAGGAGGCGCAGGCGTTGGAAGCGGTGGTCAGGAGCACCGGACTGCTCTATGGGTTGACCTTCACTTATACCGGCTACCCATTGGTGCGTGAGGCGCGGCTGATGGCTCGTGGCGGTGAGCTGGGGAAAATTCGTAAAGCAGTCGTCCAATACTCGCAAGGCTGGCTGAGCACCTCGCTCGAGACCACCGGTCACAAGCAGGCCGCGTGGCGCTCGGACCCGGCGCAATCGGGCCTGGGTGGCGCGATTGGTGACATCGGCGTGCACGCATTCAATCTGCTGGAGTACGTAAGCGGCCGTGAAGTCGTCGAGATCTGCGCTGACCTTAACTCGGTGGTTGGCGGCCGGTCGCTGGACGATGACTGCAACGTCCTGCTCAAGCTCGACAACGGGGCTCCGGGGGTTCTGTTTGTCTCCCAGATCGCTGCCGGCGATCGCAACGACCTGCAGCTTCATCTCTACGGCGAAAAAGGCGGACTCCACTGGTGTCAGGAGAATCCCAACTACCTGGATCTGAACTGGGTAGGGAAGCCGAGTCAAACTCTGCACGCGGGTGGGGATTATCTGTCACCCTCGACGCAAGCAGACTTCCGTTTGCCTCTGGGCCATCCCGAGGGACTGGTGGAAGCATTTGCTAATATCTATCGCGACTTCGCGACCGCGGTTCGCGCGCGCTTCAGCGATCCGGCCGCGAAACTGAGCGACTTGGTTCCCGGCATCCGCGCGGGAGTGCGCAGCATGAATTTTGTGGAGCGGGCCGTGACCAACAGCCGCAAGGGATGGTGTCAACTATGAAAACCGTTAAGGGACCGGCGATCTTCCTGGCTCAATTTGCCGGCGACCAAAAACCCTTCAACAAATTGGAAGATATTGCCAGGTGGGCGGCGGGCCTGGGCTTCAAGGGCATCCAGATACCTAGCTGGGATCAGCGGCTCTTCGACCTCAAGCAGGCTGCCGAGAGCCAGGATTATTGCGACCAGATCCTTGGCATGCTGCATGGCCTGGGCCTTCAGTTGACCGAGCTCTCCACCCATTTGCAGGGGCAGTTGGTCGCGGTACACCCGGCCTACGATCTCCAGTTCGACGCCTTCGCGCCGCCGGAGATGGCCGGCCACCCGAAGAAGCGGCAGGAGTGGGCGACCCAACAACTGCTCATGGGAGCAAAGGCCAGCCGGAATCTGAAGTTGACTGCGCACGCTACCTTCTCGGGAGCGCTGGCTTGGCCGTATATGTATCCCTGGCCTCAGCGGCCGGCGGGTTTGATCGACGAGGCCTTCGCCGAGCTGGCCCGCCGTTGGCGCCCGATTCTCGACGCCTTTGAAGAGTCAGGCGTGGATCTGTGCTTCGAAATCCATCCCGGAGAAGACCTGCACGATGGCGTCACCTTCGAACGCTTCCTGGCTGCGGTCGGGGGGCATCCTCGGGCGAACATCTTGTTCGATCCCAGCCACTTCGTGCTACAGCAGCTGGATTATCTTGCCTTCCTCGATATCTACCATCAGCGCGTCCGCGCCTTCCATGTGAAGGATGCGGAGTTCAATCCCAGCGGGCGATCGGGCGTCTATGGCGGATATCAGGACTGGATCGATCGTCCCGGGCGTTTCCGCTCATTGGGTGACGGACAGGTCGACTTCGGCGGCATCTTCAGCAAGCTGGCGCAGTATGACTTTCCTGGCTGGGCGGTCATGGAGTGGGAATGTGCTCTGAAGCATCCGGAAGATGGAGCACGTGAGGGTGCACCCTTCATCCGCGATCACATTATCCGTGTGACTGAGCGCGCCTTCGATGACTTTGCCGGTGCGCAGGCTGATCGTGAAACCAATCGGCGGTTGCTCGGCCTCTGAGGCTATTATGCCTTTCCGGGCGCGCAAAAAGCCGGAGCCGCTCGACGAGGCTGCTCTCTATCAGTACGCTGTCGCCGCGCTCGCGCGGCAAATGCGTACCGTGGCTGAACTCAAACGCCTGATGGGCCGCCGGGTTGAGGCTGGAGAGACAGGAGAGGTTAAGATGGCGGCCGTGGTGGCTCGGCTTTCGGACCAGCACTATCTCGACGATCCCGCCTTCGCCTCCACCTACACTCGCCTTCGCCAGGAAAACCAAAGCTTCGGCAAGCGCCGGGTGCAGCAGGAGCTGACCCGTAAGGGTGTCCATCCGGAGCTGGTCGCCAGCACCCTCGAAAGCGCCTACGAGCAGGTAAGCGAAGAGGATCTGGCACGGCGCTACGTCGCCCGCAAACGGATTGAGAAGCCGAAAGACGATAAGCAGACCGCGCGCCTGATTCGCCGCCTGGTAGGTGCGGGCTTTTCCTTCTCCATCATCTCCAAGCTGCTCAAGAGCTGGGACATCGATTGCAGCGAAGCCGACCTGGTTACGCCCGAGGATGACCCTGAGTGAAGAGATCGTCAATCAACCCATGTGGGCGCCCCTCGCGTTTTTGGCCGGATGCGGCGTCAATGCGAGTGATGCTCTAAACTTAAGGAATGCAGTACCGCTCTGGTTCTGAGATCCGGGAAACCTTCCTGCGCTTTTTTGCTTCGAAGGGGCACCGTCGTGTCCACTCTTCCTCGCTGGTTCCGGCGAATGACCCCACTTTGCTGTTCACCAATGCGGGGATGAACCAGTTTAAAGATGTATTTCTAGGGGTCGAGCGCCGCGACTACAACCGCGCCGCTACTTCGCAGAAGTGTGTTCGCGCCGGCGGCAAGCACAACGACCTGGAGAACGTCGGTTTCACTCGCCGCCACCACACCTTCTTCGAGATGCTGGGCAACTTCAGCTTCGGCGACTACTTCAAGCGCGAAGCGATCGCCTTTGCCTGGGAGCTCGTCACCTCGCCGGAGTGGCTGGGCATCCCAAAGGAGAAGCTCTACGTCACCATCTTCAAGGGTGAGGAAGGGGTTCCGCGGGACGAAGAAGCCTATGAGCTTTGGCGTGGTCAGGGTCTTCCGCCGGATCGGATTCACGAGCTGGGAATGAAGGACAACTTCTGGGCCATGGGCGATACCGGTCCTTGCGGGCCGTGCTCGGAGATTTTCTATGACATGGGTGTGGCCGCATCGGAGAGTGGGGAGGACAAGCCTTTCGGCCAGGACGATGCGCGCTACGTAGAAATCTGGAACCTGGTCTTCATGCAGTTCGATCGCGATCTGCAGGGGGAACTCCACCTGCTGCCCAAGCCTTCTATCGATACCGGAGCTGGCCTCGAGCGCATGGCCGCGGTGCTGCAGGGCAAGATCTCGAATTTCGAAACCGATCTCTTTACTCCGCTGATTGAGAAAGCCGCAGATCTTTGCTTGCCTCGGGACGATGAGCCGATGGTAACTCAGGTTGGCCGCCCTCAAGGCGGGAATTGGCCGTCACAGCCTTCTAAAGAGGTACGGGAGCAGAGTCGTTTGCTCCAACTCCTAAAAAATCCATCTCTGCGTATCATCGCCGATCATGCTCGGGCTGCGACTTTTCTCATTTCGGACGGCGTGCTCCCTGCCAATGAGGGCAGGGGATATGTGCTGCGTAAGATTCTTCGCCGCGGGATTCGTCACGGCCAGGCCCTTGGGCAAGACCAGCCGTTTATGTTTCAAATGGTCTATGCCGTTCGAGATGAGATGGAGAAGGCCTATCCCGAACTTGCCGAGACAGCCCAGCGAGTGACAAGGATCATCGAAGCGGAAGAGAATCAATTCGCTCGCGTTATGTCTGAAGGCGCTCGCCGCCTCGACGTTGAATTTGCTAAGTTAACAAAGCCTATCGTTCAATGGGCTCATGCGGAGTTCGAGACATACGCGTACGACGAAGGAGAGGACTTCCATGGGCTCTTGAGGGAGCTTGAGTCGAACTCTCCTGGAAAGGCCGTGAGGTTTTTTCTCTCGGGGTGGTCTTTGCCGCGATTCGATTACGCGAGAAAGGCTCTCAATCAAACTTCCAATGATCCTCTTGTCTTGCCGGGTGGGACTGCCTTCCATCTTTACGAGACCTACGGCCTGCCCCTGGATTTTATGGTGGATGCGGCCCGCGACCAGGGCATTGACTTCGATCTGACTGGCTTTGAATTGGCTCGCAGCGAAGAGCAGACGCGTGCCCGCGCCTCCTGGAAGGGAGGAGCGAAGGCTTCTGCCAGTCCTGCTTTCCGCTCGCTGCCCAGGACCATCTTCGAAGGCTATCGCCAGCTCAGCTCGCAGCATTGCGAGGTGTTGGCCATTGTCAAGGATGGCGCCGGCGTGCCGCAGGCGAATGCCGGCGAGAGCGTTGAGATCGTGCTCGACCACACCTCGTTTTATGCCGATTCGGGTGGCCAGGTGGGCGATACCGGCTGGTTCTACTCCGACGACCACAACGTGGTGGTTGCCGATGTTCTGGGTTGCGTGCAGCCGGTGCAGGGTGTTCGTGCGCACAAGGTCTACCTGCGCCAGCCGATCGAGCTGGGCACGTATGTCGATACCGTGGTGGATACAGAAACCCGGTCTGCGATTCGCCGCAACCATACCGCCACTCACTTGTTGCATGCCGCCTTGCGCGAAGTTCTGGGCAAGCACGTCAAGCAGGCGGGCTCGCGGGTTGATCCCGAGCATTTGCGCTTTGATTTTTCCCATTTCACCGGCGTTGCCGATGAAGAGCTGGCAGACGTGGAAGAGATGATCAACCGCGAGGTGCTCGCCAACACCAAGGTAGAGACCCTGGAGGACGTTCCCATCGACGTCGCGGTGAACGAATACCATGCCATGGCGTTGTTCGGCGAAAAGTACGGCGAGAAGGTCCGGGTAGTGAAGATCGGCGACTTCTCAACCGAGCTCTGCGGCGGCACGCACACCGGGGCCAGCGGAGAAATCGGCATGGTCAAGCTGCTCACCGAGGGCGGAGTATCTTCCGGCGTTCGTCGAGTGGAGGCGGTCACTGGTCTCGGCGCGCTGGGCGAGTTCCGGCGCGAGCAACAGGCGGAAGCGCTGCGCAGCAAGCTCTCGGCCCAGGAGGAAGAGATCAGGAAGCTGCGTCGCGAGCTTGATCAGGTACGGATGAAGTCCGCGGCAACCTCGGTGGCATCGGCTGCCAGCCAGGCGGTCATGGTGGACGGCATCCAGGTGCTGTGGCAGCGGGTCGATTCCCTGGACCGTGGTCAATTGCGCACCCTGGTCGACAATCTCCGCAACAAGCTTGGTTCCGGGGTCGTGGTTTTGGGTTCGGCACAAGAGGATGGAAAGGTAGCTCTTATTACTGGGGTTACTAAGGATCTGACCGGCCGCCTCTCCGCCGGCAAAATCATCACCCCCCTCGCGCAGAAGGTCGGCGGTTCGGGAGGTGGTCGACCAGACATGGCAGAGGCCGGCGGCAAAGACGCTTCCGCGCTCAACGCCGCCTTGGCCAGCGCCCCCGACGTAGTTCGCGAACTGCTTGGGAAGACTGCCCTTAGCGTCTAAGCAGACAAGAAACAGCAGGTCCCTCCGCTCGGTCGAAAAACATCTCCACGAGAGGTCCGCTGAACTGCAGATCCCTCCACTACGCTGCGCTCCGGTCGGGATGACAAAGGGGAGGGGCGCGCTTCCATTGAGAGTAGTGGCTGAGCAGAAGGGAGCGACGGCTTCTGTTCCCTTCTTCAGCAATTGCTCTCAATGGAAGCGCCGTCCTCCCCTTTGTCATCCCGACCGGAGCGCAGCGTAGTGGAGGGATCTGCAGTTCAGCGGACCTCTCGTGGAGATGTTTTTCGACCGAGCGGAGGGACCTGCTGTTTCTTCTCTGCCCATCAGCGCACTTCTGGCCGACATCCTTTCGTTGCTGCTCGCAACTTGCGAACCTATAATCGGGTTAGTTCTGGCGTGCGGGTGTCGGGTCCGCTTCGCAATTATGCTCCTTGCCGCGCGTTTGCTCCGTGCGTTCTGCTCTCGAAGCCGCATGACGCCGGCTTGGCGGGCGCGCGCCGCCTTTAGCCTCTTGCTTCTCAGCTCAGTTTCTCTTCCCGCCCAACAACCGTCACGCCTGTCTCCCTATGAGCGTGCCCAACAGCTGCACGGGGCCCTGGAAGCCCGTCCCGAGCCACAGCGTACGCGGGCGGCCTACCAGCGGGTGCTCGAAGCTTACCGCGCCGTCTCTTATTACGACCCCGCATCACCCAGAGCCGATGCCAGCGTATTGGCGATCGCCCAGTTGCTGACCGAAGAAGGCCGCCTCTTCTCCGACGAGAAACTGCTGCAGGATGCCATCTCTCGATATGAATCCCTGCACCTGGAGCATCCCAGCGGCCGTTACCGTTATGCCGGCCAGATCGTCGAAGGGGAGAGGCAGGCTCGCGTCGAGCTGAACGAACTCCACGGCCGCGCCGCGCTCCGACAGCCTTCTTCGGCTCACACGCAACACGACGCCGTTCCGGCCGCTGCCATCGAGTCGCAGCCATCCGCCACGGCCCATGCCATAACACCGCCGGCCATCCAGCCCAAGCCATCCGTGACGTCCTCGCCCCCGCCTGTGATGACGCAGCCGAGTCCACCCGCGCAAATTTCATCCGTTGCGCCAGAAGTCCCATCCACCGTACTCACCGCCCTGCATCCCGGTCAGGTCTCGCTGGTCAGTGGAATCCGCCACTGGTCTACTCCCGTCTACACCCGCATCGCCATCGATCTCGAAGACCAGGTGGCCTACCAGGCAGCCCGGGTCCCTGGCCCTGATCGCATCTACTTCGATCTGTACGGCGCACGCCTGGAACCGGGGTTGAACGGCAGGTCAGTCGAAGTGATCGACGACGGTTTTCTCAAACGCATTCGCGCGGCGCAATTCTCCAACAACGTAACCCGCATTGTGCTCGACGTGAGTTCCGTCTCTGACTACTCCGCCTTTCTGCTTCCTAATCCATGGCGCCTCATCATCGACATCCACGGCCTGAAGCCCGGCTCGTCCCAGACCACCAACCTGGCAAGCGCTCCACCCTCTGGCCAGCAGGCGCCTCGCACGGCCGTGCCTTCCGCCCCACCTAAACCGCCGGTTGCCAACACACCGCAGCCTGCGGTGGTGACCAGCGCCGCGGCAGGACCCCGTTCCGGCACGCAGGAGATCGCATCCCTCGGCCAACAGCCCAACCGTGTTCAGGCCACGGACCATCCCACCACCCGCCCCATCGCCGCCTCGGTTGCCGGAACCGTTCCCGCGCCCCAGCCGGACGACGGGTCGTTAGCGTCCACGGCGGGAGCTTCCACTACGGGAGCTTCCACCACCCCACCCCCAGCCCCCACCCGCAGCCACAAGAAGCCAAGCCCCATTCATCCCGCACCCCCGGATGTCTCAGACACCGACGACACCCCTACGCACGAAGCCGAGCCCACGTCCGCCGGCGAGCGCTCCCTGGTGCGCACTCTTGGCCTCAAGATCGGCCGCATCGTGATCGATGCCGGCCATGGCGGACACGATTCCGGCACCACGGGCCCCGGGGGGATCGAAGAAAAGACAGTGGTTCTCGACGTAGCCCTGCGTCTGGGCAAGCTGCTCAAGCAGCGCTTGGGCGCCGACGTGATCTTTACCCGCGATAACGACACCTTCATCCCACTCGAAACACGGACCGCCATCGCCAACAAGGCGCAGGCCGATCTCTTCCTCTCCATACATGCCAACTCCAGCCCCGACTCGTCCGCGCGCGGTGTGGAAACCTATTACCTCAACTTCACCACCTCGCCCGATGCCCTCGAAGTGGCCGCCCGCGAGAATGCCGTCTCCGACGAGTCCATCCACGAGCTCTCTGACCTGGTAAAGAAAATTACCCTCAAGGACAAGATCGACGAATCGCGCGAGTTTGCCGCCGATGTGCAGAAGTCGCTCTACGGCGACCTGGAAGACGGCAACCCGGGACTGCGGGATCGCGGGGTCAAGAAGGCTCCATTTGTCGTGTTGATCGGCGCCAACATGCCGTCCATCCTGGCCGAGATCTCGTTCCTTACCAATTCTGACGACGCGCGCGAGTTGCAGCAGCCTGCCTACCGCCAGCGCATCGCCGAGTCACTCTACCGCGGAGTCGCCAGATACATCAGCGGTCTCAGCGGTGTTCGCCTGGCGCAAAGTACGGGCCGCCCCAGCGGCAACTGAGGGAGTTAATTCGACACCCACAGGAGCTAATTCGACACTCAGACGACAAATGCTCTAGTCTCTCAACAGGTGCGTATGCTTCGTGCCCTTCCGGCCTCGGTTGTCTTCTTGTCTCTGCTGGTGTCCCCGGCGCTGGCCAAGCCGGCCCCTGCTGCCCCCGCCCCTCCGCCTTTGTTGCCCACCGACTTCGCCGGCTGGAGCATGAGCGCACCTGCTCAGGAAACCTCCGCGCCTGAGGCTGCCGATGCCGCCAACGCCGCCGTTCTGAAGGAATACGGATTCCAGCAATTCTCGACCGCGCACTACGTGAATGGGGATAACAAGCTCACCATCCGCGCCATCCGTTTTCAGGACGCGAGCGGCGCTTACGGCGCCTTCACTTTTTTCCGTCGTCCCGGCAGCATCGCGGAACAGATCGGTCGCAGCGCAGCCTGGGACGGCAGCCACGTCCTGTTCTGGAGCGGCGCCACCCTGGTGGATGGCACTCTGGATCACACCACCCCCATGACCGCAGCGGAACTGCGCGAGCTGGGGAAAGATCTGCCTCAGCCTCCGGGCTCGTCGAATGTGGCTCCTCCGCTGCCCGGTTATCTTCCCCGTCAGGACCTCGACACTGGCCTCACCCGCTACTCGCTCGGGCCGGAAGCCTATGCCCGGAGCGGAGGCGTGCTTCCCGCGGCGCTGGTGAACTTTGCTTCCAGTGCTGAGGCGGTCACCGCCAATTATTCGAGCCGCGACGGCGACGGGCAGGTGACGCTCCTGATCTACCCCACGCCACAAATGGCAGCGGCGCGGCTGCGTGACATCGACGCCTTCCTCAAGGCCGGGAACACCAAGTCTGCGTGGCCGCAAGCGCTGGCCGAAAGCCGGCCGGACTCCCTACTCACCCGCCGCAGCGGCCCTATCGTCGCTATCGTCAGCGGATCGCTCCCCGCTGCCACGGCGCACAAGATCCTCAACCAGATCAACTACCAGGCCGACGTGGTCTGGAACAATCCACAGGGTTACATCAGCGACGGCTCCAAGGTCGCGCGTCTCATCCTGGGCATCTTCGCCCTGACCGGCATCCTGGGGGGCGCTGCGATCCTGCTGGGCCTCTTTCTCGGGGGTGGGCGGGCGTTGTATCGTGTTCTCCGCGGCAAGCCCGCCTCCGCCTTCCAGGAAGAGACAGAGTTCATTCGTCTCCATCTGGAGGAAGACTAAGAAGGCAGGGGGTTACCTTCTTGCCGCGCACAATTCAGTCTGGAAGGTTTGAACCATTCGGGGTGCACACAACCTCCTAAGTGGTCACATTGCAGTGGCTTGGAACTCCTTTCCTGGTGTCTCCTGCGGGGCACAGGTTGCACCGGATCGCAACCAGGTTGGCGGTAAACTGTTCATATTAAACCCCTTATCCCCATCTTGATTTTGCCTTGACACCCTCCGGAGCCGACCATAAGATTTCGCCAGAAAGTTCTGATGGCTTTGCCTCCGTTGGAACTATTCTCCCTAGAGAAGAGGCTGCCCTGTTGCCGGGTGGCCTTTTCGTTTTCCTCCGCACCCCCTTGGCGGCCGCCTTTACGCATGGCGAGACCGTAGATACAATCCGACAAGGTACGTGAAAAAGGGGCGCGCCGACGTAGCTCAGTTGGTAGAGCAGCTGATTCGTAATCAGCAGGTCATCGGTTCAAGTCCGATCGTCGGCTCCATCGACTTCGCCGCTTCTCTTTTCTCTCAGCACACAAACTCAAACGGCTCAAGCATTTCCTTTCCTTGTTCCCGCACCGAGTTTGGTACCACCTTATCCACTGATTTTTTCCTGTATCGCTTGCGGTCGCGTTGAGCGCCTCCGCATAATCGCCTCAGAAGCTGAGGTGTGAGGGTGACGGCCTCCAACGAGCACATCACTGTTACCCATTACAGTCGGCAAGATGTTCTTCGCATTTTGCGCATTCGGCTAAAACAGCTTTCTTCCTGGGAACGCTCCGGGCTCATCAACCAAAGCGACACGTACTCGTTTCAAGACCTGGTCCAGTTGCGCAAACTAAGGGACTTGCGTGCCACGCGCCTTTCTGTCGCCAACATTCGCGCATCGATTCACGCCATGCGGCAAGTCTCGGGCATGGCCAACCCGCTGCTTGAGGCGGGTGCTGTCCGCAACGGAACCCGGCTGGCCTTTCGCCTCAGCGGTGCAATGATGGAGCCCATCGCGCGCCAATTCGTTTTCGATTTCGACCCTCAGCGGCACAGTCAGCTGGCTGAGGTAAGTTCCGCCGCCAGTCATCAGGCTGCCCGGGAATCGCGCGTGCAAGGGCTCTTCTTCGAAGCCGTGCGTATGGAGGAGCGGGGCAAGACGCAAGAGGCCGTGGCTCTCTACGAGAGCATTCTTGAGCTCGATAGTTTTCACGCGCCCGCCTGCATCAATCTGGGCACCATCCAATACAACCAGCGGCACTTTATCGAGGCGGAAGCACTCTACCGCCGGGCTACTGCGGCAGATCCGAAATATGCGCTGGCCTTCTTCGACCTGGGCAATGTGCTGGATGAGCTGCAGCGTCTCCCCGAGGCTATCGAGGCTTACGCCACCGCCATTCGCCTGGTGCCGCACTACGCAGACGCCCACTACAACGTCGCCTTGGCCTACGAACGCACCGGTGACCGGCGTGCCGCCCTCCGGCATTGGACCACCTACATCAAACTCGATCCCGTTGGCCCCTGGTCGAACCATGCCCGCATTCAGACGCGCAAGATTCTCGAGCGGGAAAAATTATCCATTGTTCATCGCGGCACATCGGTCGGGCACGATTACCCTTTGCGCCGTACACGAGCCGTGCCCAGGCTCCTTCCCGTTCCCAAGCCACTCCTTCCCATGTAGGCTCGCTGGACAGGCAGGCCTTGCAGCGCATAGCTTATTCCCGTGGCTGATTCCGTTCTCGCTTCACAACCCGCTCCCCCGCTTACCCTGCTTTCGGAAGACGAACAACTCTTTCGCGCGACCGTGCGCCAGTTTGCCCAGGAAAATATCGCTCCCCTGGTTCGCACCATGGACGAGCAGCAACACTTTCACCCCGAGTTGATTCCGCAACTCTTCAATCTCGGCCTGATGGGCATCGAGATCCCCATTGAATACGGCGGCTCCGGGGGAACGTTCTTCGAGGCCATTCTGGCCGTGGAAGAGATCTCCGCAGTCGACCCGTCGGTGGGCGTTCTGATCGACGTGCAGAACACGCTTTGCATTAATGCACTCCTGCGTTGGGCCACGCCGGAACAAAAAAAGGTGTTTCTTCCCCGGCTCGCGACCGATACCGTCGGCGCATACGCGTTGAGTGAAGCCGGCTCGGGTTCCGATGCGTTCGCACTCCAGATGCGGGCCGAAAAGCGAGGCGACTATTACCTGCTAAACGGGCAAAAGCTCTGGATCACCAACGCCCGCGAGGCGGGACTCTTTATCGTCTTCGCCACCCTGGATCCGAATGCTGGATACAAAGGGATCACCGCCTTTCTGGTTGACAAGCGCGCGTCCGGATTTTCCCTCGGCAAGAAGGAGGATAAGCTCGGCATTCGTGCTTCTTCCACTTGCGAGATCATTCTCGAAGACTGCAAGGTGCCGGTGGCCAACGTGTTGGGCGAGCCAGGCAAAGGCTACAAGATCGCCATCGAGACCCTGAACGAGGGTCGTATCGGCATCGGCGCACAGATGCTTGGTCTGGCCCAGGGCGCCTGGTCCCACGCTGCCCGCTATGCCTTCGAACGCAAGCAGTTCGGCAAGGCGATTGGCGAGTTTCAGGCGGTCCAGTTTGCCCTCGCCGAAATGGCCACCGAAATCGAAGCCACCCGGCTGATGGTCTACAACAGCGCCCGCCTCAAGGACAATGGTCTTGTCTTCCTGAAAGAGGCAGCTATGTGCAAGTACTTTTCCTCCCAGGTAGCGGAGCGCGTTGCCAGCCAGGCCGTGGAGGTCTTTGGCGGCTACGGCTTTGTAAAGGACTACCCGGTGGAGAAGTATTATCGCGATGCCAAGATCGGCAAGATCTACGAAGGCACATCGAATATGCAGCTCGCCACCATCGCCAAGCTCATGCTCGCGAACCACTAAACTTCCTACGCGTGAAGAACTGCTTTACGGACGTCCAGAAGTTCTTTATTTAAGACATTTGTCACTTGTTTGTCTCTTTTGGACCCCTTTGTGCTAATTTTGAAAAACCGCTTATTCCCCTCTCGGCGTACCCCCTACGCTCGCGACTTCTTGGCAAGATGGAGTTGATCACCTGGTTATACGTTGCTGACGTCAACTTGAGGTCAAGGATGGTCCGAGTGGGAATTCAGGAGTCAATCGCTCCCGTCTTGCTCCAGGACTTTACCCGGGAAGTGGAGCTGGTGCGGATCGAAGAAGAACCCCAAAGCGATGTTGCGATCGAGATGTGGATTGCGCCCCTGAGTCTGAAGACTGCGCGGCGGCAAGTGCCGCATCTCCGCGGGCTCAAAGTGGTGCAGGCCTTGTGGGCCGGGGTCGATATGCTGCTGCCGCTCTTGCCTCCCGGCGTAACTCTGTGCGATGCGCAGGGAGTGCATGATATTACCGTTGCGGAGTGGGCCGTGACCGCGATCCTTGCCATGCAGAAGTACCTGCCGTTTTATTTCAGTCTGCAGCAACAGGAAGACTGGAGCGGACGGCGGCAGGCCGAACAGCTCTACCGCCAGTGGCATGCATCACCTCCCGAGCTTCGTACTCCTGCACTGGTCGATGAGTTGGCGGATTCGACTCTTCTGATCGTTGGGTACGGCTCCATCGGCAGGGCTATTGAGTCGAGGCTGGCGCCCTTCGGAGCCCGGTTCCTGCGCGTCGCGCGTCATGCCCGCGAGGGCGTTTCACCCGTATCGCAGCTGGACGAGCTCCTGCCCCAGGCCGATATTGTGGTGCTGGTTACCCCGTTGACGGCGGAAACCAGGCACCTGATGAACGCCGCCAGGATCGCGGGCATGAAGCGTGGGGCTCTGCTGGTGAATGCAGCCCGCGGCGCGGTGGTGGATACGGAAGCATTGGTCCATGCTCTCAGGGATAAAAGAATCCGCGCTGCCATCGATGTGACGGATCCGGAGCCGTTGCCTGCGGGGCATCCGCTTTGGAAAGCTCCCAATCTGCTGATCACGCCGCATGTGGCGGGAGCCAGCGCCAGGTTCATCAAGCGTGCGCTGAAGCTGGCGAGCGAGCAGGCGCGGCGTTATGTGCGGGGCGAGGCCCTGATCAACGTCGTTGCGTCGGGGTATTAGGCATTGTCATAGTTACTCTTACAATAAGCAGTTGGGCCCAGGCAAATTGAGAACGGTCAAGCGACCGAGGAAAGTGGGACAGTCGCGTGAAATTGAGTCATGTGGGTTTTAAGCTGCGGCGTGCAGTAGAGAAGCGTGGAGTGATCGGCACCCTCACCGCTGCACCATCGAAAATCATGGGCCGTCTATCGCGCGGATCCAAACCGGCAAAGCAGTTCAACCCGGTGCATCCCTTTGACGGCGAACACGGGACCGACACCAGCGGCTTGATTGCCGCGGAAGACCTCCACGATAGCCGGAATAGGAAAAGCATCCACAACACCGGCTTCTATGCGACCGCTCCCTCGATGTTTCATCAGGCTTTCGCGCGCATGGACATTGATTTCGAGCGCTTTACCTTCATCGATCTGGGTGCCGGCAAGGGCCGTATTATGCTGCTTGCTTCCAAGCTGCCCTTTCAGCGGGTGCTGGGAGTGGAGTTCGTCCCTGAGTTGCAGGCAATCGCTACGCGGAACGTCGCTGTATATCAACCTGCCGCCCGCCGTTGCCGCGACGTGGAATGCATTCTCAGTGATGTTCGCGACTTTGTCTTTCCGCCGGTTCCGCTGGTCATTTTTATGTGGCATCCCTTTGTCGGACCGGTCTTCGAGCGCGTCATGCAGAACCTTGAAGAATCTTTGCAGCAGGAGCCGCGCGAGGTTTACCTGGTGTACCTGCAGCCCGAATACGAACACTTCGTCGAGCGCATTCCATCCCTGCATAAGCTCTGGGAGGGTCGCTTTACCATGTCGGACCAGGATTTCGCCGCCTACGTTTTCCCCGACCAATCCGAAAACTGTGTAGCTTACGGGACTTCCCCTGTTTAGGTGATGAAAAACGCCTTCTGTACAGCAACCGCTCTTCATGGAAGCGCCGCCCTCCCCTTTGTCATCCCGAGCGCAGCCGAGGGATCTGCAGTTCAGCGGACCTTTCGTGGAAATGTTTTTCGACAGAGCGCCCCGGATTTCCTGCCACGCAGCGCTGGACAGGGCCGCGTGTGCGGCTCTCCGTAAAGAGAGCCGCATGAAGTTCGTCAACGCCACCAAACCCAACAGGAAATCCGGGGGAGCGCAGTGGATCTGCGGTTTTCTCAACCGGTATTGCGCAACCCGGCGGAAATCCCATTAATAGTCGCGGAGAGAGCACGATTAATAGCGTCTGAATCGTCACCCTTGCGCTTGCGGCGCAGCAGGTCGACCTGTATCAGGCTAATCGGATCTACATAAGGATTGCGCAGGCGAATAGACCGGGCGAGTACCTGGTTGTTCTCCAGCAGTTCTGATTGTCCGGTGATCGCCAGGATACTTCGCCGGGTGCGATGGAATTCGGCTTCGAGCTTGGTAAACACGCGATCCCGAATCCCGCTGTCGCTAACCAACGAGGCGTACAGCTGCGCGATCCCGAAATCGGATTTGGCCAGGGCCATCTCCACATTGCGGATCAGGTCAATGAACAGAGGGAACTCGCGTGCCATAGTAGCCAGGATGCCGGCGCCTCCGGGTTTCTGTCCGTACGATTCAAGTGCGTGACCAACGGCAAACCACGCCGGAACCAGCTGCCGGCTCTGCGTCCACCCAAACACCCAGGGAATTGCGCGAAGGTCGGCCAGGCTGCGGCGGCCGCCGCGGCGCGAAGGGCGCGAGCCAATCTTGGCGTGCTCCAGTTCCGCCACCGGCGTCGCCTCTTCGAAATACTGCAGCACTTCCGGGTCTTGAAGAATGTGTTCCCGGTAGAAGGAGAAAGCCACGCTCGACAACTCCGCAAACGCAGCTTCCCACTCCGGCGCCAAAACGCCGGTGAAATGGCCGTGGGGGTTGCGGGCGTTCGGTCGCGCCAGGGCATCGAGAGATGCCGCGATCATGAGCTCCAGATTACGTTCGGCGAGAATGACGTCGGAATACTTCCAGTTCAGCACTTCCCCTTGCTCGGTAATGCGGATCTGGCCGGTAAAGGCGCCGGCCGGCTGGGCATAGATTGCGCGGTGCGTGGGCCCGCCGCCGCGGCCGACTGTGCCCCCTCGGCCGTGAAATAGCCGCAGCCCCACTCCGCTCTCGCGTGCTACTTGGTGCAGGGCGCGGTGGGCGCGGAAGATTTCCCACGTGCTGGTGAGCATGCCGCCATCTTTATTGGAGTCGGAGTAACCCAGCATGACTTCCTGGGTGTTGCCCCACGACTGGAGCAGCTGGCGATAGCTGGGCGACTTCCAGAGCTCTCCGCAGATGGCCGGCGCATTGCGCAAATCTTCGATGGATTCGAACAACGGAACCGGCATCAGGCCAGGGTCCGCCCCACTGCCTTCGACGCGCACGCCGCCCAGACGAGCGAGCCAGATCACGTTCAGCACGTCCTCGGTGCTCGCAGCGCCGCTAATTACGTAGTGACGTATAGCTTCCGGCGTAGACGATGCTTTCAGCTCTGCAATGGCGCGGAAGGTATCGATCACGTCGGCGGACGGCGCAGTGAGTGGGCCCGGCACCGCCGACGCCCGCGCCGGGTCACACTTCCAGGCACCCGCTTCTTCCAGAGCCGCGGCATGCAGTCGCGCATGCTGGCGGATATCGAGCGTCTGCAGATGAAGGCCGTAGGTGCGCGCCTCGAGGATCAACGGATCGATCAGTGCGTGGGCCAGCCGGGGGCCGCGGTTCTCTACCAGACTGGCGTGCAGTATCTCCAGGTCGGCGAGGAACTCCTGCGCAGACTTGTACGGGGGAAGACCCGCCAGCGTCGCGTCCAGTCCCAGCGCCGGGTTTCCCGAGGGATTGCCAACCCCGGCCAGCCGTACCCGGATGCAGCTCAGGAATCGCCGGTACGATTCATAATCGTAGCGCTCTCCGAAGGCCTGCAACCCGGTGGTGTTGAGGGCATCGAGATACCCCTGCAGCCGCTGCTCCAACGCGCCGCTGACAGGCACCTGCTGCGCCGAGCTGGTGAGCAAATCGAGGATCAGCCCCAGTTCGTGCTGATAGTGCGTCAGCAGGTGCTCACGAGCCATCTGCAGCGCTTCCCGCGTGACCTGCGGTGTAACGTAAGGGTTGCCGTCACGGTCGCCGCCGATCCACGACCCGAAAGAAAGCAACACTGGCATCTCAGCCAGACTCAGGCAGACACCATACTCCGCCTCGAAGGCCGCCGCGACTTCGGCATAGAGACCGGGCAGGGTGGCATAGATGGACGCATCGTAGTAGTCGAGGCCCATCTTCACCTCGTCGCGGACGGTGGGGCGGCGGGTTCGAACCTCGTCCGTCTCCCACAGCGCCGTGATCTCGGCGGTAAGACCTTCTTCGAAGAGTTCCAACTGCTCGTCCGAGAGGGGGATGCGATCGAGCTGCTCCAGCAGGTCTGCGATGCGGTGCCGTTTGAACATCACCACCCGCCGTGCCACCTCAGTGGGGTGCGCGGTAAACACAGGAACAATGGAAATCGAGCGCAGCCAGTCCAGTGCTTCTTCGCTCGAGATGCCTGCAGCGCGCATAGCGCGGAGGGTTCCGCGCAGCGAACCGCGCTGCGCTTCACCGGAAAGCTGCAGCGAGAGCCGCCGGCGCTTGCGATGGTTGGTTTCGGCCAGGTTGATGAGCTCGAAGTAAAAGGCGAAGGCCCGCGCCAGCCGGTAGGCCTGCACCAGGTCCAGCGAGTGAACGCTGCCTAATGCCGTGGCGAATGGCTGCGCGGCTTCCGATTGAGGGTCCGCACCGTCCTGGGCTTCGCGGCGGCGGATAGCGATCTGGCGCAGCTCTTCCACTTCCGCGAAGAGCTGATCGCCCGCCTGCTCGCGCAGAACCTGGCCGAGCAGCATGCCCAGCGAACGAACATCGCGCCGCAGCGGCGCCTCTTTGATATCGCCCGTGCGTGCTTCAAGTTCAGCCAGGCGAACGGACCAGTTCTCCGGTTTCCAAAGCAGAGTCATTGCCTTTGATTATGCAGGAAGCGCGTTCCTGCAATTCTGACCGGTAAGAACAACCCCGGGTGCCCCACATGGCCTCTATCGAAACGCTGCCTGGAGTCCTGAAGGGACGGCTGAAAATCAGAGCTGTCCAAATTAGCTGCGAAGTAGAGTTTGTCGCGTTGATTTTATTGGACAAATTGCGGCTGCGACGAGGGTTCGCGTAATGAGGTTGGGGTCCTTCGACTCCGCACCATTAAGCGCTGTGTCGCGCGATAAATCTGTGAGGCGCTCCGCTCAGGATGACGTTTTTGTGGTGAGTTGGAGATGCAAAAAACAGCGTCTTCTCGGATTTCTATTGCCTGCCAAACAATGCTCAAGCGCCGACGTGCAGAGCCGGCTTCAGTTCGATCGCTTTGGCGATACCGGCCAAGCGTTGATAAGACTCTAGCCGGTCGGCAGATTCGTAGGTATCCGTCACCACGATCAACTCGTCGGCGCCGGTATCTCCCACCAGCTTCTCGATTCCCGCCTTCACCGTAGCGTCAGATCCCACAATAGCCGCGCCCAGTTTGCTCTCGACCGCAACCCGCTCAAAGTCCTGCCACAGTGGCTCCATGGAATCTACGGGAGGCAACAGCTCCACCGGCCGATTACGGATCAAGTTTAAAAATCTCTGCTGCGGAGTAGTGAACAGTCGCCGTGCTACGGCATCAGTCTCAGCCGCAATCACCTGCACCCCTACCATGAGGTGGGGTTGGCGCAGCACTGCACTTGGCTGGAACCGGTCGCGATACAGGCGGGCCGCCGTGTACAGATACTCAGGAGCAAAGTGCGCGGCAAAAGCAAATGGCAGGCCCAGCATGGCAGCCAGTAGAGCGCTGAATCCGCTGGAACCCAGCAGGGTGATCGGCACGTTGCTCCCTTGCCCGGGAATTGCCCTGACGGCCTGACCCGGCTTCTCCGGCCCAAGGTAAGCCCGCAGCTCCTCCAGCAGAGCCGGGAAATCGTCTCCGCTCTGGTGCAAATCCCGTCGCAGCGCCCGCATGGTGGCAAAGTCGCCGCCCGGAGCTCGTCCCAGCCCTAGATCGATACGCCCCGGATACAGCGCCTCCAGCGTCCCGAATTGTTCCGCCACTACCAGCGGGGCATGGTTCGGCAGCATCACTCCGCCGCTGCCTACGCGGATCGTCTTGGTTGCCCCCGCCACATGGCCGATCAACACCGGGGTCGCGGAACAGGCAAGTCCGGGGATGGAGTGGTGTTCTGCCAGCCAATAGCGCTGGTAGCCCAGCCGCTCCACGTGCTGCGCCAAATCCACCGACCGGGCAATCGCACTGCCTGGGAGTTCCCCCGATCGCATGCCCACCAGGTCTAATACCGAAACCGCTAGTCTTTTCCCCATGCCAATTTAGATGAACCAGCCCAAAAAGCGACTCAACCTCGGCCGATGCCCCGTTTTGAGGTCCGCGCCGGCGAAAACCTGCTGTATTTCTTATCCAGACAAAAGTCTTATCTCTAATGGTGTGATTTTCTCGGACCCTGCTGCGAATAACAGTAAGAACGTGCAACCAGGACGGGTGTAACCAACGCCGATGGCAACGCCAGCGATCCAAGAACGGTTTCAAGCACTTGTAGATGAACATAAGAAGATCCTCTACAAGGTCTGCAATTCCTACTGCAGGAATCGGGAAGATCGCGAAGATCTGGCGCAGGAAATCATTATTCAGCTATGGCGGTCGTTCGAGTCATTTGACGAACACTATCGGTTCTCCACTTGGATGTACCGGATCAGCCTGAACGTCGCGATCTCTTTCTACCGCCGGGAAAACACGAGGACACGCTATGTACGATCGGACGACGAGCAACTGCTGAACGCCGTAGACGATACGCCACAGCAGACTCCGGAGATGCAGGTGCTCTATCAGTTCATCGACGGATTGGAGCCACTCAGTAAGGCGCTCATCCTGCTTTATCTGGATGGCAACAGCTACCCCGAGATGGCGGCGGTTCTCGGCCTCAGCGAGACAAACGTTGCCACCAAGATCAGCCGGCTAAAACAAACGATGAAGCACGAACTTCGCGGATCCACAAATCCTAAAGGAGAATAAACCATGTTTGACCTGGACGAAATGAAGCAAGAATGGGCAAAACACGATCGAACGCTCGAACGGAGTATCTACCTAAATTGGCAGCTGATGAGCGCCACGCAGCTGGACGGCGCACGGTCTGCGTTACAGCGCATGACCACGTTTCTCAGCTTGGAAACCCTGGTTTGGTTTGCCGTGGTCATCGCTCTTGGGAGCTTTATCCACCAGCACATCGTAACACCGAGGTTTGCTCTATCGGGCGCTGTAGTAGACATGTTTGCAATCGGGATGCTTGCGGCAACGATACGACAGATTGTAACGGCCCGGCAGATCGACTACGGGCGGCCCATTGCCACTGTGCAAAAGCAGCTTGAGACGCTGCGCGTGTTGCGAATCCGGACTACGCAATGGGGGATGCTGGCAGGAGCGGTGATTTGGGCTCCATTCGCCATTGTCGTGTTGAAAGTGCTTTTCGGAGTCGAGGCCAATAGCAACGCTTGGCTGTGGGCGAACCTGCTGTTCGGTCTCTCGCTCATTCCGCTCGCGATCTGGCTGTCAAGGAAGTTCGGTGATCGTATGCACCGATCTCCATTCGTCCAGCGGCTAATGAGAGATATTGCCGGCACCAACCTGTACGCTGCCAGAGTCTTTATTACCAGGCTGTCTGAATTTGAGAATGAACAGAGCGCCACCTGACGTCCAAGTCGTCCGAAGAAGAAGGTATCTTGAATGGAGCAATGATCTCCATCCGGAAAATTGAGCTACCCGTCCCAGGCATAGAGATTCTGCAATCTGAGGCGCGGGAAGAAGGCTACGACTTCATAGAAACGCTGGTGGAAGAATGGGCCAGCGCGAAAAATCGCTTTGAGGCTCCCGGAGAGGCCTTATGCGGCTATCTCGATCAGGGCCTGCTGGTTGCCGTGGGCGGGCTTAACTGTGACCCTTTCGCTGGCCGTCCGGACATGGGACGCATCCGTCGCGTGTACGTGCGCCATGCATGGCGAAACCAGGGCGTCGGCAGAGCGCTGGTGACCGCTTTGGTGGATGAGGCCCGAACCCACTTCAGCTGCGTGCGTCTGCGGGCCGAAAAACGCCGGGGCGGCACGCCTCTACGAGAGCATGGGCTTTGCTGCTATCGCAAGCCCGGATGGGACCCACATGATGATTTTCCCCGAAACCACCTAATTGGCAACTTTTTGGTTGCATGTTTTGGATACTCGATTTAGCATCCAGGCAATATGCAACTCGGAGGTTGCGTTAATGGAAAACCAGATTGAGAAGCAGATTGAGATTGCGGCCCCGGTGCCGCGGGTCTGGCAGGCGTTGACAGACTCTCGCCAGTTCGGCGAATGGTTCCTGGTCAGGATGGATGGACCCTTTGTTGCCGGACAGCCGTTAGGTGGCCAGATTACCCATCCCGGCTATGAGCATGTGCGCATGAAGATTGTGGTGAAGGCGATCGAGCCCAAGACGCTTTTCTCCTTTACCTGGCATCCGTATGCAGTCGACCCGAAAGTGGATTATGAAAGCGAGGAATCGACCCTGATCGAATTCCGGCTGGAGCCGATCGCGGGCGGGACTTTGTTGAAGGTGACGGAGTCCGGCTTTGAGAAGATTCCGGCCGCGCGGCGCGCAGAGGCGTTTCTCCGCAATGACGGCGGGTGGGCACAGCAGATGAAGAATATTCAGGCCTATGTCAGTAAAACGTCATAGCAGTGTGCGGGCAAAGGCGGCGGTCTTTGCCGCGCTCGGGGACGAGACCCGGCTATTGTTGCTGACCAGACTGTGCGATGGGCAGCCGTATTCGATCTCGGAACTGACCCAGGGAACTAAACTGACGCGGCAGGCAGTGACCAAGCATCTTCGCATACTGGAACGGGTGCGGATTGTGCATGGAACGCGCGAGGGGCGGGAGAACCTGTTTTCCTTCGATCCACAACCGGTGATCGAGATGAAGGAGTATCTCGATCTGGTCTCGAAGCAGTGGGATGCCGCCCTGGGGAGATTGAAAATGTTTGTTGAGGAGCCTTATGGCAAATAGCTTTAGCGCAGACATTCTGATTCAGGCGCCAGACCCGAGGAGTGCGGCCGCCTTCTACGTCGAACACCTCGGATTCGAGGTAACGGAAGAAACGCCGGCCATGGTCAGTGTGCATGGCGACAATATCAACCTCTTTATCGAGCGGGGTCCAGCGCTGGGGCCGGTGCTGGAAGTTAGCGTTGATAGTGTCGAAGAAGCCAAGGTCCGGCTGGTGAAACAAGGTTGCGTAGTCGTGAAAGATGAGCCGAGCTTTCCGCGATGCTACATCAAGGATCCTTACGGATTGATCTACAACCTGACGGCTACTTAGTGGCGGCAAGCCGCTTGAGGCGGGTGCGGAGCTGTTCCAGGTCCCCACTTGAGAGATAGTGCCCGTCGGCGATCACTCCCACAACGGTGCGCGTGTTGGCGATGTTCTCTAAAGGACTAGCCTGAAGCAGGACCAGATCGGCGATTCGCCCTACCTGGATAGTGCCGAAGTCACTCCGCCGGTTATAGAAGTCTGCAGGATTGAGCGTCGCCGTCTGCAAAGCTTCGAGTGGGGTAAAACCCGCGGCGACAAAGCGCTGCAGTTCGAGGTGGAGACTGATGCCGGGAATCACATCCACTCCCGCAGGCGTGTCCGTGCCGGCAATAAAAGGCACGTTTGCGGCATGGAGCTTGCGCACGATATCAAGCTCGTGCTCAACAAATTTCTCCCGCACTGGGAGCGGATCGGTGTCGAGGGATTTCAAAATCGAAGCCTGCGACGCAGGCCACTGCTTCGTGACCCACGTGTGGCCGGCGTAGGCCAGGTCAGGGTCCTTGGTATAGTCGATCGCATCCACCAGCCACTGGCCTCGCTCCCAGTAAAGCGTTGGGCACTGCCAAACATGGTTTTTCGCGAGCAACTGAATACTGTTCGCCTCACGGGCCGGATCATAGGTCTCGAGGAACATACCTACCGTCTTCTTGCCGGTGAGGTATTTGTCTTCATCGGGGGAACTGGCTTCGAAGATGCCGATAAGGTGTTCAAAGGTGACCTGGCCCGCGGCTACCGCCTCCGAGGCACGCACTGCATCGGGGACATGGCCTTCAAAGGGGATGCCCACTTTTTTCGATTCTTCCGCGATCGCGAAGTAGGCTTCGCGGGGAACGCCCGATTGGACTTTGATGAAATCGACGCCTCGGCTCTTGAGCATGTCGACCGCTTCGCGTCCGTCCTCAGGCGTGGCGATGGGAATAACCGCCTTGTAGGTGGACTTGGGGCCGTCCAGCATCGGGCCGGAGACGACCATGCGTGGACCCATAAGGCGGTGCGCCGCGATCTGGTCGCGAGCCTCGAGAACCTCGTCAAGTTTGCTGCCCATGTCGCGAACCCCGGTGATTCCATTGGCCAGCAATAGCGGGAGCACGAGGTCGGTTCCATCGGCTGCGGTGCTATCGAAATAGACGTGGGTGTGCATATCCCACAAGCCGGGGATGAGGTACTCGCCCGTGGCATCGACAATTTGACCTGCCTTCGGGGTGATGCTGGTAGAAACGGCAACCCCGGTGATTCGGTTCCCTTGGATCATCACGGTGGTGTTGGGCTGGGTCTTGCCCGTGACTGTGTCGATGACGGTTACGTGAGTGATGGAAAGCGTTTGCTGTTCCCCTGCACTAAGGCTCAGAAGGGTCAGGACGAGAGCGAGCTGTTTCAGGATGCGCACACAGTGATGGTAATGGTCATTCGAACTCAGGAGAAAACCATCTTTCTGACGTCATCGCGCACTGCTCCCCAAGCCCGGCTGTCCGGGTCAACCACATCAAGATGATCTGCGGAAGGGATTATGTTCACGGTCACCGAATCCCCCAACCGGCGCGACATCTCGGCCCAGCGCGATGGTAGCTCAGGGGGAATCTGATCGTCCGCCGACCCCTGGATAAGGAGCTGAGGCACTTGGAAGGGCAGGAGCTCTCCGGGATTGGCCGCCTTATACCGATCCGGCAGATCCTGCGGACGGCCTCCCATCAAGTCGTAGACTTCATCTTTGTCATGGGCGAAGGTAAAGTATCCCGACAGATCGATGGTCAATCGCAGATCGACGGCTCCCGCCAGTGAGATGGCCCCGTGCAGCGGAACCTGTGGCCGCGGCTGGTAAATCTCACTGTGGGCATCGATATGATGTCTGCCCGCTACCCAGAACGCCAGGTGGCCGCCGGCGGAATGGCCCATGGTGATCACCCGCGACAGGTCGAGCGGGTAGCTCCGAGCAAGCGTTGCGACGAAGTCGAAACCCGCAGCCGCGTCTTGAAAGGTTGCCGGCCAGCCTCCCCCGGTCTCGCCAACTCTCCTATACTCGACTGACCACGACGCGATCCCTTCCTTCTTCAAGGCCGCGCATAGATAACCGGCATAGCCGAGGTCGTACTCCGACTTCCACCATCCTCCGTGGTAGAAAACGACCAGCGGCAGCAAGGAACGACTCCGCGTCTGTGGGATCCAAAGATCGCCGAACTGCCAGGAACCAGCACCGTAATGAATGCGATGGTCCGCAGTCAGTACCGGTCGGGACAGGACATCCATTCCTAGCGCAGCTCCACGATGATCGGCGTGTGATCCGAAGGTTTTAGCAGGGCCCGCGGTCCCCGATCGATCTCGCAGCTCTGCAGCCGTTCTGCCAGTTTTGGCGATAGCAGGAAATGGTCGATGCGAATGCCGCGATTGTGCTCGAACGCCTGCCGGAAATAATCCCAGAAGGTGAACTGGCCGGCCTCGTCAGGATGCAGCACGCGGAACGCGTCGGTATAGCCGAGAGCGAGCAGCGCCCGATACCGTGCCCGCGTCTCTGGCTGGAACAACGCGTCGCGAATCCACGAGGAAGGCTTGTGGCAGTCGATGTCCTCGGGGATAACATTGAAGTCGCCGCCAACTAATACCGGCAGACCTTCCTCCCGCCAGGTTGTCATCTCCTTGAGCAGCCTGTCCATCCACGCCAGCTTGTAGGCGAATTTCTCAGTGCCCACCGGATTGCCATTCGGAAGATAGATATTGACCACGCGGATGCCCTCGATGGTCATCTCGAGATAGCGTGCATGGCTGTCTGCCTCGTCACCGGCAAGCGTTGTATGGATGGTCTCCATCGGGTAGCGCGACAAAACCGCGACTCCGTTATAAGCCTTCTGGGTGACAGCCACGCTCTCGTAACCGAGCGCTTTGAATACCAGGGCGGGAAACTCTTCCGCCTTCAGTTCCTGTATCAGCAGAACGTCCGGTTCCTGATGCTTCAGCCACGTCGTGACGTGATCGAGCCGGGCCCGAATTGAATTTACATTCCAGCTGGCGATTTTCATCCTTACCACCCTCTCATGATCTTTGGGTGCCAGCAAGCCAGCCGATGCCCAGCTATCATGGGGGACGAAAGGCGTCGAGCTTCTATGTTTGTTTCCCAGCCGATTGGCTTTGTCAGCAGCCCGTACAACGATAAGACGGAAATTCCCAAAGGTTTTAACGCCAAACACGATGCTGAGGGTGTGCTCAGGATCATGCCGGAATTCGAGCCTGGGCTCACCGACATCGAGGGCTTCTCGCACCTCTTCGTCCTTTGGGAGTTCCATCGCTCCCAAAGCTTCGATTTGATCGGCATACCCCCTTTCGACGATAGACCGCACGGAGTGTTTGCCACTCGATCTCCTCGCCGGCCGAATCCCATTGGTCTCACGGTTGTGTCCTTGCTTCGCCGTGAAAACCTTTTGCTGCATGTTCAAGGAGTCGACATGCTCGATGGGACCCCCATTCTCGACCTCAAGCCGTACCTATCGAGCATTCCACCCGAGATGTTGCGCCGGGGATGGCTGGCGGAAGCCGAGTCGCGTCAGAAGTGATCCGGGAATATGGGTGGAATGTAGGGCGCGAGATATTGGACCGCAAGGTGGACATCTGTAAAACGATGCGGCCCCCGGATCCTTCACGTATTCTTAGCAGTGCGGGGAGAGAGACTCTATGCCCGGCTACGGAAGCGAGCTGTCGCGGCTGGTTGACGAACTGAACCGGTCGACGACTGCAACCAGAACCGGCGAAGCTGCGTCGATCGACCGATTGCTTGGGCTAGCCGTCCAACGCAGTGCTTCCGATGTTCTTTTGGTGGCCGGATCGGCAGTCGCGTTACGGGTCAAGGGCTCCCTGACACCGGCAGCCGGCAAGCCGTTGTCCTCTGAAGAGCTTCGCAGCCTGCTGCTGCCGCTGTTAACGGCGCGTCAGGCAGAAGAATTAGAGACCCGCAAATCGCTGGATTTTTGTTTCGAGCGAGGCTCGATCGGGCGGTTCCGAGCCAACTTCCACTATCAGCGAGGGACGCTGGCGGCCAGCCTTCGTTTGCTGCCCGCGCAGATCCCGTCGCTCGAGTCGCTGCACCTGCCCCCAGCGCTATCCAGGTTGACCGATCGGCGACAAGGACTGGTGCTCCTCACGGGTCCCACTGGATGTGGCAAAACCTCGACACTCGCTGCGCTACTCGACCTGATCAATGCCCGGCGCCGCGATCACATCATAACCATCGAGGACCCGGTCGAGTACCAACACATGAATCGCAGCTCCATTGTGGAGCAGATTGAAGTCGGCCACGACACTCCCTCGTTCGCGCAGGCTGTGCGCGCAGTGTTACGTCAGGATCCGGACGTAATCCTGGTGGGAGAAATGCGCGACAGCGAAACCATGTCCGCCGCGCTCACAGCAGCCGAAACCGGGCACCTGGTGCTGTCTTCTCTGCACACCAACGATACTTCTCAGACCATCTCTCGGATCCTGGACATCTTTCCCGCGGGGCATCAGTCTCAGATCCGGCAACAACTGTCGCTGGCCCTGCTGGCGATCGTCACCCAGCAACTCGTACCCGCTGCCGATACCGCTGGCCGCTACCCCGCGGTGGAAATTTTGATGGCCACCAGCGCGATTCGCAACCTGATCCGTACCGCCCAGGACCATCAGATCCGCTCCCATATCTCCACCGGGCGTGCGGAGGGCATGATGACCATGGAGCAATCTCTCGCCGAGTTGGTTGGAGCCGGGCGTATCACCCGCGATGCCGCTTTCTCTCACTGCTACAACCCACACGAATTACGGCAATACCTGAGTGATTCGCCCATCCAAACCTGAAGACTGCGGGAAGTTGTAGCATTATCGATAGCGTGTATGGCGAGGGATCTTCAAAATACATTTCGCACGTTTTTCAGTGGCCGCATTTTCCTTTTCGCGGCCGTTGTCGGCTTCATCATTGCCGGTTGTGGCTTTGGCGTCGATCACCTGATACATCGTGCATCCAGGCTGTATGCATCCGATCTGTACACATTCATCATCGCCGGCGTCCTCTCCTATGCGCTCATGATGTATGAGAAACGCAGGCGCGTGATGCTTGAACGCAGAATGATGGTCGCGGCTGAGGTCAACCACCACATCCGAAACGCCCTCACTGCCGTCGTGTTTACAGCATCTGTACAAAACGACCCTGCGTTGCAAGCCGTGATCGAGGATGCCACGGCTCGCATCAACTGGGTTTTGACCACGGTGCTGCCGGATGGAGCGAAGGATCTAATGTGGCCAGTGCAGGCACCGGACTGGCGTGCCGTTACATGGCGCGGTGGAGACAAGAAACAAAGTTCCACAGACTGAGCGGCCCCCAGCCGTCACCTGACGGCCAGGAGCCTTGGCGGAAAACATCCGTATCAGTTGGACGCCGTTTCTGGAGCGGCCGGCTTTTGGCTCACGACCGCGCTGTCTACCCATGCCGTCTTGCCGTGCAGCCATTGGGGATCCTTGAACTCCCATCCCACGCGCTTTTGCCCTGGGTCTCCATGCACTGTACCGCTGGCTATCCGCGTCTTGCGTCCAGCGATGACCTCGAATTTCGATTCGGTCCCGGTGGCATTCGTGCCCGGGGCAAACGAGATCGTTAAACCCTGGTTGGCATCCTCCCCCACGGCAGCGTAGTGCATCTTGTCGATGGTCCACGCGCCGTTTGTCCAGACGGCTTCGATGGTGATTGTTCTCCCAGTGAAGATGATCGTCGCCGTCGAGTATGGTCGCGTGGTCGCCGGCCAGCGCCTGCACCCGCAGGGTGCATCCCAGGCCATCCTGTGCTTTCAGTTTCCATTCCGCGCCGACGGCCAGCGTCTGCGGCGCACTGGTCGTCGTCCACTGCTGTCCGGAGCCGGCAAAGACAGCGATATCGACGTTCTCAGAGACCGCGCCGTGATATGCGACGAAGTAGGGCGGCTGGCTGATCTCCGTCCAGACGTCGGCAACACTCACTGCGTTGCCGATCTTGAGTGCCGAGCCTTCGCCCGCGACAGCTGAGCGCTCGCGATACATGAGCACGGGCGGCGCCAGGCCGGCAGGCGAACTGCCCCCGCCGCGCTCACTAATGTCGGAGCCCTGGATGAACTGCCACGATACCGGCTGACCCGCGTGATCGACAAACCGCAGCAGGTAAGTAGCGCCCGTGGCCGCATTCGCAGGCCGGTCGAGTTGCATCGTGGTGAGATAAGCATCCGCGCCCGAGCGCTTATCGATGTCCAGCATCTGCTGCTGGTTTGTATAGTGCACGCGCTTGCCCGTGGCGCGCTCAGTAAGCACCGCGTCATAGACAGGTGTCGCGCCGCCGGCGGGGTCGACATACAGTTCAATCATGGTATAAGGCAGCTCCGGGCCTATCCACTGAACGAATGTCTCCGGCCAGTGCCGGTAGACGATCTGCTCGGGAGCAATCGGGGGCGGAAGCTGCGCGAACATCGTGACCGCACTGCCAAGAAGAAGCGAGGTAGTAAGAGCTTTGAACATAATGTCTCCTTTCAGGTTTAGAAGGTGTAGCGGATACCGAATTCCACGCGCCGCGCGGCTTCCGCGGCTAAAGGCTGAGTAAAGGTGGGCGATCCGACCACGTTGCCCACGGTAGTTACATTGGTGTGGTTTAGAAGGTTAGCCGAGCGCGCGTTCAGGGTTAGGCTCTGATGCCGGTCGGGAGAGAGTCCGTGCGAATGAAGCTCGAAAGTGCGGCTCAGGTTGCTATCCAGGTGAATGAGCGCGGGCATGGTTCCCACGTTTCGTCCCAACGATCCATTGATGCCGGTGCTGTTGAGCAGGCCGAAGGGTGTTTGGTAGGTGCCGGTCCCCGGCTGTGCGGTGAGCGAAGGCCGGTCGTTGAATACGCCGTCTCCGTTGTTATCGATACCGGTGACGACGTTATAGGGGTCTCCGGAAGAAGCGTCGAATTGGCTGGTAAGCGAGAGCTTTGCCGGAAGGCTTAGCTGCCCAATTGCGAACAGACGGTGGGTCGACTCCCAGGAAGCGCGAGCCGTCTCCCCCCGATCGGAGTAGCTATTCTGAGGAAAGAGCGTTGCCGAGTCCGCGTCTGTCTTAAGGTTGAAGTATAAGTAACCGAGAAAGATACCAAACCGTTTGTAGCTGTGCTGGTCTACCCCCAGGAAAACGACCTGGCCGTGGAGATGGCCCGACTCTTCAAACTGAAAGATGTTTTTGCCGGGTGCGATCGGCCGCGGAGCAAGCAAGGGATTGGTCGTGCTGTTACTGACCAGGGGCGCGTTGATATTACGGGAGCGAAGCGTCCCCCAGGCTTGCGCGTCAAAGAGGTTTGCCTGCGCATGCCAGTGTTGAGGCAGCTCGTGCTCCACGCCGAATTGAGACTGGAATGACCATGTTTGCCCAAGGTTCGGAGCGAATTGGCGAGTCGTTGCCACCGCGATTGTGGAAGGCGTGGGAACCAGTGGTTGTGTGAACGACGGCGAGTAGAGAAGCGTTTGCGTCTGGCGCGCGCCGTTCAAGCGGTACGCTTCGGTGGTTACATCCGGCGTTACTGGACTCGAAAACAGTCCGCCGCGTACATGGATGACCCAGCGCTGTTTATGGTCGGGCGACCACGCGATACCAACTCTGGGAACCAGGTTTCCGAAGCTGGCGGGCGATGTTTGCAGGGCATAGCGCAATCCCAGTGCCAGGGATAGGTTGGGCCTGACGCTCCACTGGTCCTGCGCGAACAGCGCCACCCGCCACTGCGCGAAGGGCACCAGCGGCTCACCCTGGGTGACGTTGTAGGTGGTTGGAACTCCGCCGGGCAGGCTGAGCAGGGTTCGCCGGTACTGTTCCAGTCCTGAGATCGCGGTCTGTTGCCCACTATTGTCGAGAGCAGGGGCGAGTCCACCACCGAAGACAAAGGCGCCGTTGAACGTGTCGGGATCGAAGTCATGAACCAGGATTCCCAGTGAGGCAACACCGATCTTCATCGAGTGTTTGTGATGGCTCCACATCACGTCGTCGTCCACTTCCAGGTCGCGCTCGCGATTCTGCAGGTACCCCGAAGTCGCGCCCCCACCGGTAAAAGCGCCGGCCACCTGGAGGCTGGGTGCAGTCGAAAGCGGTACATCCCTGGTGTTCTTCCAGGTGAAACCAACGTGGGTTTCGTGCAGAAGGGTCGGGCTCAGGGTGAAGATATCGGTCAACCGCAGGTCCTGCTCGCTCACCGTGCTGTTGTAACCCGCCTCCGCCAGGGAGAGGCCGCCGCTGCCGACGTTGTCGGAGTCGTTGACGTTGGCGGAATACGTGGCTGCCAGCATATTTTTTGCATTCAACTGCCAGTCGGTGCGCACGCTGCCGATCCACAAACGCTGCGGCGCCGAAACATTTTGGCTCAGCGGTGTCTCCTCGCCCTGGCTATTGAGCACGACGGCGTTCACAACGTTGAACTCGTTGATGTCGCGCCGCTCCAGGGCGAGAAAGAAATCGCTCTTCTGTTTGCGAATAGGACCGCCGAACTCGAATCCATATCGGCGTTTGCCCGCCGGAGTGGCACTCAGCGCGAACGGATCGGTCGCGTTGAAAACGGAGTCGCTGTCGGTGAAGAAAAGAGCTCCGTGCAGCGAGTCCCGGCCAGGTTTGGTGAAGATCTCGACCCGGCCGCCCTGGTAGGGAGGACGATCATATTCGGCCGAGAACATGTCAGGGTTTACGCGGATCGAAGCAATCGAAGACTTGGGCGGAAGGGTACTGCTGTTCTGGAAACCATCCACAGTAATGATGGCTTGTCCGGGAGCGCCGCCGCTGCTGGCGGCGAGCACCTGTAGCTGGCGTTTGAAGTCATCTGGATCATCGGCCATACCTTGAAGGTCCTGAGCGGTCAGCGTGTGTGTGCCGGCGCCGTGATCGGCATCGACGGATACTCCGCTGTCTTCTCCTACTTCGACCTCGGTGTGGACATCTGCGATGCGCAGGTGAACCGTGATTTTTGCGGAGCCGCGGCCATTGACCTGGTTCTCCGCAAAGCCGGTGGCGTGGACGATTACTCGGTATGGATCATTACCGCTGCAATGAAAGACAAAGGAGCCATGGTGGTCGGTGACTGTTTGCTCTGGTGTCGGTGCCCGCAACTGGACGTCGGCTCCGACGACGGCAGCTCCTGAGGGGTCGAGCACCGTGCCGCTGAGGGTGCAGGTTTCTGCGTGCAGGCTAGCGCCGATGCAGAGGAATAAGCAGATCCATCGCTTCATATGTCAGCCTCGACTTACAATCCGAGAATCGCAGCTGGCACAAGAACGAAACAGTGCAGGTTGTCACCGGAATCAGATGACAACTGTCATAAGTAAGAGATACTGCAGATCCCTCCACTGCGCTGCACTCCGGTCGGGATGACAAATCGAACTTGTTGGCGCGCGGAGGAGTGCAGTGAATAGGGTCGGAAGGGAACAGAAAGAACTGTACTCCACTAGCGAATGCTGACCGGACACTTCACCGTCCTTTGTCATCCCGACCGGAGCGCAGCGCAGCGGAGGGATCTGCAGTATCTTCGGCTCTCAAACAAAGTCGTAAGCTCATACGCCATTAAGCGAATGCTTAATGGATACCCCACGTCAGATTTGTCATCCCGACCGTAGTGGATCTGCAGACCGCCTACAACCACCCCTTACTACGTGCCAGCCGCGCAGCTTCAATCCGATTCGCGGCGCCGAGTTTGTTAATCGCCTCGGATAAATAATTACGAACCGTGCCTTCGGATAAGTGGAGATCCACCGCAATTTCAGCCCCCGACTTCCCCTCGCCGGCCCGCCACAAAATCTGCCGCTCCCGTTCGCTCAACGGATCAGGCTCCAGCGCCCAGGCCTCGGCTGCGAGTTCAGGGTCGACCACGCGCAGGCCCCGGCACACGCGTCGTACACACTCCGCCAGCTCGGCCGCAGGACGGTCCTTAAGCATGTACCCCTGAGCCCCGGCATCCATCGCGCGGCGCAAATAGCCGGCGCGGGCGAATGTAGTGAGAATCACGATATGGACGCGCGGATAGCGGCCATGGACCTCCCCCGCCAGCGTGAGCCCGCTCATTTCCGGCATTTCAATATCGGTTATCAGAACATCGGGCCTGTTCTCCGCGACCAACGTCATGGCCTCTCGCCCGTTGCGCGCCCGTGCCACCACGGCAATATCCTTTTCGATCTCCAGCAAAGCAGCCAGCGCCCCAAGCACCATCGCCTGGTCTTCAGCCAGCACGACACGAATCTGTTTGTTCACGACTCGGCTGCCTCCGCATTCCCGATAAACTTTGGCAATTCGATTTGCAGGCGAGTGCCCCGTTCCGATTCCAGGGAGAGACTGCCCCCCAATTCTTGCACCCGCTCCCGCATGCCGCGCAATCCATTGCCTTCCTGTTGGATATCACCCCGTCCGTCATCGGCGATGACCAGTTGTGTCCGGTCGTTTCCGGTAGACACTTCAATCGAGCACTCGCTGGCTCCCGCGTGGCGCACAATATTGGTCACCGCCTCCCGCAGCACCAGGGAGAGCGTGGCCTCATGCCGCGGCGTGAGATAGGGCGCCTTCTCTGGCCGGTACAAGCGCACCCCCGCCGTCTCCAGTACCTGGGCCGCCCGCGTCAGCTCGGAAGCGAAACCCTCGGAGCGATAGCCGGTAATCGTCCTGCGCACCTCAGCCAGAGCCTGTCTTGCGGCGGTCTCGATTTCTGCGATCTCAAGCGCAGCCCGGATAGGTTGGCTGTCGAGCAAGCGACCAGCTAACTCGCTCTTAAGCACAATCAAAGACAGAGAATGGCCGAGCACGTCATGCATATCTCGTGCGATACGCTCCCGTTCCGCTGTCTTGGCCAGCTGTTCAATCTCCTCATGGGCCATGCGCAACTTAGCGTCGGCCCGGCCTTTCTGCCTCATCCTTAGCCGGTTCATGCCCACGAACAGGGTGAATCCCACGCCCATCGTCCACACCCATGTCGAGAGATGCAACCACCAGCTTTCGGCGAAGATCGCACCGCTTTGCAGTAGCAACAGGCCGATCACCGTGTTTGTCGATTCAGACACCTCAGGGATCGAGGCAGCAATATAAATAAAGATTGCCCACGCGCTCTGGTTGATCGGTACGTAGAGCATTCCAAGGACAAACATCGCCAGCACCCCGACCCAGCGCAACCTGCGCGGGCCGGCATGCGAAAACAGATAAAACGGAAGGAAGAGAGCGAGAGCGAGAAACAACAAGAGCCATTTGCTTAAAGGTTCGTGAGCCAGTGCGGGCTGAACGAACCAGAAACCCAAATAGACCAACCAGATGGTATGGTCGTAATCAAACCAACGCTTCCAGCTCCGCAGGGGATAGCGAGTGTCTTCCGCGTGATTGCAACTGAGAAAAACACCAAGGGGCGACATGGTTAGGCCTGAGCCTCCTGCCGGCGGAAGATGAATGCCGCTGCTAGCAAAAATAGTACCGTGTACGACGAAAGCAGCGCCCAGGCGACGACAGCCGAACCATCGACGTAGCCTATGGTTCGCAGCGCGAGACGGGAAAACCAGAACGACGGCAAACCGTGCGCGATCAACTGCAGCCAATGAGGCAGCTCCTCGATGGGCATCCACAAGCCCCCGCAAAACGAGAGTGGCAGATAGACCAGGTTAATAACTCCCGGGGCAGCGTTGGATGGCATCAACAGGCCAATCACCAATCCCAGGCTGGCGAAGGGTAAGACGCCGGCAGCGATCACCGACAGCAGCCGCAGACCTTCTATGACCGTGATGTGCACGCCGGCGAAGGCTGTTCCCAGGGTCATCAGCAGCATCGTAATTCCAACCGCGAAGGTGATACTGACGCAAAGTTTCGCCAGCAGGTAGGCAGCCGCGGGCATAGGGCTAGCGCGCTTCATTTCCAGCCATCCGTGGCCGCGCTCAAACGCCAGCCCGGCGCCGATGCCGAACAGGGAAGAGCCCATAGCACCGAAGCACGCATACCCTGCCAGAAGATAGCGGGCGATGGTATGGCCGTGAAAGGAATAATTCTTGTTAGTAACACCGAACAGAAGATAAAAAATGACGGGAAAACCGATCATGGAAAAAAGATAACTGCGATTGCGCGACAACTTAAGCAGCTCAAAGCGCGCTTCGTTGAAATAGATTCGCGGCAGCGACGGCTGCGGCGGTTTGAGGGCGATTGCAGTGGCCATGGTGCCTCCTATCGAGTTGCTGTTGTGGTCTGGTTGGTGAGCGCAAGAAAGGCGTCTTCGAGAGCCGTGGCTCGCACTTCCAGTCCGCTGAGTGTGACGTCCTGTGCCAGCATCGTGCGCAGCACGGCTTCAGGTGTGGGCGTTCGCACCACCATTGCACTGCCATCCTGCTCCACGCTCGTCACCCCAGGTATCGCGGCAACAAACGTAGGCTGGAGAGAGGTCGTGCAGCGGATGGCGCGTGAGCCATCCGCGGTCTTGAGCTCCTCTGGGGTTCCCTCTGCGATCACCTTGCCCTTTTGAATGACAATAATTCTGCTGGCCAGGGCATCTGCTTCTTCCAGGTAATGGGTGGTGAGCAAAACCGTCTTTCCCATCGCGGCCAGCTTACGCACCTGCTCCCACATCGCCCGCCGCGCCTCCACATCCATGCCCAGCGTCGGCTCATCGAGGCAGATAAGGTCGGCATTGCCACAGAGCGCGAGCGCAAAGAGCATGCGCTGCTTCTGTCCGCCAGAGAGAGTGCCAAACAGCCTCTCTTCCAGACCCTGCAGGCCGACAACCGCCAGTAACTCATCCAGCGGACGCGGCTGAGCGTAATAACTGCGGAAGAGTTGCAGATGCTCGCGCACCCGCAGCGTCTCCGGCATGCGCCCCACCTGCAACATTGCGCCCAGCCGCATCCGGCTGGCCCGATCTCTCGGGTTGCCGCCGAAAATCTCCACCTCGCCTGAGTTCGCCTGGCTCAATCCCAGCAGCAAGCGCACCGCCGTGGTCTTGCCGGCACCATTTGGCCCCAGCAACGCCACCACTTCTCCCCGGCGAAGCTCGAGTGAGAAGCGATCCAGCGCAATCTGCCGGCCAAATTTCTTGGTGACATTGCGCAGCGACGCAACCGGAGAGTCCTCGAAGTGATGGTCATTTGCGTTCTGGTAAGGCCCAATAAGGACGCTCGCGGCCATAAATCCTCCATGTGCTAACTGAAGACATCCTCTGGCCAATGGGTCACCGGCGCCAGTGTCTTTTGTCAAAAGGAATTGCTGACATTTGTCATGTGCGCCGCGAAGACAAAGTAATCTAGAGAGTTACGGGGGGATGGGGTCGAATGCGGAGTGTTCCTGGGGCGTTGAGAACAGTAATGTTGATGGCGTTTCTTTCGGCGGCGGCCGTTCAGGGGCAGGAGCCGCCACCCCCTCCACTACCAGCGGGTTCACCCCAGGCGGCCGGGCAGCAGGTCTTCGTGACAAGGTGTGCCTCGTGTCACGGTACCAACGCCACGGGCGGGGAGTTCGCGCCGTCGATTGTGGAGCGGGTACCCCTGCGCACGGATGAAGAGCTGGTAAACCTCTTGCACAATGGCCTGCCGTCGTCGGGCATGCCGCCCTTTCCCGATATTGTCGATGAGCAACGCGCAAACCTGATCAGCTTCCTGCGCACCCTGAAACCCTTTTTCGGCGGGGCCGCGGCGCGCGCCACGGTTACCCTGCAGGGCGGAAAGGTGCTTCAGGGCACCGCGTTGAATCGCTCCGCAAGCGGCATGCAGATGCTGGGTGACGACCATCAAATCTACCTTCTGCGCAAGACCGATTCGGGTGAGTACAGGGTGGTGACGTCGCAGGCCGACTGGCCGAGCTACAACGGGCAGACCACCGGCGGTCGTTATAGCGAGCTTAATCAAATCACCAGCGCCAATGTTTCACGATTACAGCCCAGGTGGATCTTTACCCTGCATGGCGCCAGCGTCCGAGGCGTACAGTCGACCCCCGTAGTCGCCGATGGCGTGATGTACGTGACCTACGTCAACGAGTGCTACGCCCTCGATGCGGGCAGTGGACGTCAGATTTGGCACTACCAGCGTTCCCGCACCGCGGGGCTGATCGGGAATGCCGTTTCCGGAGCCAACCGCGGTGTGGCGGTCGCCGGCGATAAAGTGTTCATGGTTACCGACAACGCTCACCTCATTGCGCTCAACCGCGCCACCGGCGCGCTGATGTGGGAGACGGCGATGGCCAATTGGCACGACAATTACAACGCGACCGGCGCCCCGCTGGTGGTGGGAGCCATGGTGATCTCCGGAATTTCTGGTGGAGACGAAGGCGCGCGCGGCTTTGTGGCCGCATTCGACCAAGCCTCAGGAAAGGAGTTGTGGCGTTTTTGGACAGTGCCAAAACGCGGCGAACCGGGCTCCGAAACCTGGCAGGGAACAGGCATCGATCATCCGGGCGGAGGTACCTGGTTGACCGGAACCTACGATAAAGAGCTTGACACCCTGTATTGGCCGGTCGGCAATCCCGGCGACGACCTGATCGGAGACGATCGGCTGGGCGACAATCTTTACACCGACTCGGTCATTGCCCTTGATCCGGCGACCGGCAAGCTGAAGTGGTACTTCCAGTTCACGCCCCACGATGTGCATGACTATGACGCCATGACTCCGCCGTCGCTGGTCGATGCCGTTTGGCAAGGGAAGCCACGCAAGCTCATGGTCCAGGCAAACCGCAACGGCTTCTTCTACGTGCTCGACCGCACCAACGGCAAGTTTCTGTTCGGCCGGCCCTATGCCAATAAGGTGACCTGGGCCACCGGTCTGACCCCGGAAGGCCGTCCCATCGTCGCTCCAGGCAAAGAACCGACCCGCGAGGGCACGGTAGTCTGCCCCTGGCTGAATGGCGCCACAAATTGGTATTCGGCCTCCTGGAATCCTCTGACTTCGCTCTACTACGTGCAGACCAACGACAAGTGCGGCATCTTCACCCGCACCGACATGCCTTTTCAACTAGGCCACGGTTATATGGGCGGCTCCAACCGCGGCGATCCGGCTGATCCCGGACGGCGGGTGCTGCGTGCGTTCGACATCCAGACGGGCAAGCCAGCATGGGAGCTTGTTCAGACTGGCCCCGGGGACTCCTTTGGCGGTGTGCTCAGCACCGCTGGTGGCGTGGTGATGTATGGAGCAGACGACGGCACGTTTGCCGCTGCGGATGCCAAAACCGGTAAGCCGCTGTGGAGTTTCCAGGCCAGCGAGGAGCCGCATGCCTCGCCCATGACCTACATCTTCGACAACAAGCAATATATTGCCGTCGCCATAGGGCCCAACATCATTGCATTCGGCCTGCCGGACTATTAACCTTCTACAGGGAAAAAGGGGTGTCCATTTGAAGCAATCACGGAGAGATTTTGTCCAGGCCGGATCCGCCGCGCTCATATACAGCTCAATGGTTGGCCGGTCGGATGCGCAGACATGGAAGGTGCCGCTGGGCCTGCAGCTGTATTCGGTGCGAGAGCTTTTGCCCAAGGACTACGATGGCACCCTCAAACAGATTGGAGCCATAGGCTATCGTGAGGTCGAATCGGCCGGCTACTACAATCACAGCCCGGCCGAAGTCAAGCAGGCCATGAGCAACGCCGGGTTACACCTCGTCAGTGCGCATTACAATTCAGACGATCTGCATCAGAAGTTCGACGACATTCTCGCATTCAGCAAGGAACTGGGCCTCAGTTACATTGTCTGTTCCTATCCCGGCTTCAAGGACCCCGCGCGGGTCAAAAGCATCCCCGCGAAAGAGAGGTCCAACGCCTTCACGCTCGAAGACTGGCGTTGGAATGCGGAGCAGTTCAACGCCATCGGGAAGAAAGTGAGCGCCGCCGGCCTGAAGTTCGGGTATCACAACCACTCCATGGAATTCCGCAAAACAGACGGAGTGGTGCCTTACGATGAGCTGTTGCGTCTGACCGATCCTGCCCACGTCACCATGGAGATGGACTGCGGATGGGTTGTGGTCGGAGGCGCGAATCCGGTCGAGTATCTAAGCAAATACCCCACCCGCATCACCATGCTGCACGTAAAGGATTTCAAAAATATCACCCCAACCTCATCGATCGTCAACGTCCCCACGATCGTTGAGTTAGGACAAGGCACGATCGATTACCGTCCGATTCTGCACCAGGCCGCCAAGGCCGGTGTGAAGCACTGCTTTGTAGAGCAGGAAGGCTACAACGTGCCACCGATGGAAGGCCTGAAAATCGACGCCGACTACATGCGCAAGCTGGGTGTTGGCTAAGGAAGACTTTTTCCTGCCCGCAGTTTTGAGAAGCAAACTAAGCCCGTCTGCGCAGCAAACGGGTCAAACTGCCCGGCGCGGCGACCCCGAGCAATCGAGTGCACAGCAGATACCCGAGCCCGAATATGGAAAGCACGCAAAACCCAACCAACTCGGGACGGTGGAAGGGCAGCACTCGTTTGACTCCGTAGGCACAGGCAGAAGCAATCAGAGCGCCCACCCATAACCGGGCGACCCGGGTAGCCGACGCAACGACCGTACCAATGCGTGCCTGCAGGGCGCGGCGGAGCAAGGTAAACTCTACCCACCCTGCTATTCCCGCCGAAAGTGTGAGCCCGGCGACACCCCAGCGGCGATCAATACCCAGCAGCCTGGGAAGTGGCAGAGCGCACAGATATCCCAGCGTCACCGTCAACACCACGCGGATAATGGCGAAATTTAACGGGGTCCGCGTATCGCGCAGTGCGTAAAACGCAGAGGAATAGAGTCTTCCTGAGGTCGAGGCAAGCAGGCCCACACCAGAGCCCGCCAGCACCCTCCAAACGAACGTTACATCATTCGCTTGAAAGTGGCCGCCGCGGTAGATGGTGGCGACGATCACGTCGCCAAGAACGATAAAGGCGACAGCCGAAGGCACTACAAAATACGAAATATTCTTGAGGCCGTTCTCCAGGCGCTGCCGCAGTACGATGCTGATCTCTTCTGCGGTGCCTAAAGCACTGGACATTGTGGGCAACTCGGCGGCAGAGATCGCCATGCCGAATAAGCTCACCGGCAATGAATTCAATGTCTGCGCGTACGCCAATGCCGATACCGCACCTGTCGGCAAAAGAGTCGCCAGCAGCGAATCGAGATACGCGCTTATCTGCACGACTCCACGGCTCACGAACACAGGGAAGAAGCTGCGAACCACGGCCTGTACATGTTCAGTGCGCAGAGTGAGCTTTAGATTCAGCGGCCGCAGAAAGCCCATGACCGTCGGCACCTGCACAGCGAACTGCAAACCGCTGCCGATGACGGAAGCAATGGAGATGACGACCGCGAGCGTGGACTCGCCAACATGGCCACCCTTCCGGAGCATCGCGGTGATGATGACCACGTTCCAGATCACCGGTGCCGTATACGAGAGGAAAAACTTGCGGTGGCTGTTCAGGATGCCCAGGCACCATGCCGAGATCACCAGCAGCGCCGCCCCGGGAAAGAGGATCCGCACCAACTGGATGGTAAGCAGACGCTTTTCTCCGTGCCACGTTGGTGCAATGATGTCCATCAGCCATGGAGCAGCGAAGATGCCTGCAAGTGTCAGCAGTGACGTGAGGAGAAAGAGGATGGCGAAGATCGCTTCGGCCAACTGCGTGGCTTCCTCATGGCGCTCTTCGGCCCGCAGCCGGGCATACACGGGAATGAATGATGCGGAGAGAACGCCCTCGCCAAAAAGATTTTGCAGAAAGTTGGGAATGCGGAAGGCAGCGCGAAATGCATCCGCGGCGTCTGAGTTGCCGAAGTAATGCGCAAACACCCGCTCGCGTACCAGCCCAATGACTTTGCTCAGTAGAATGCCCGCGCTGACAGTAAATGCGGAGGAGCGTGAAGCGATGCCTTTATGCTGGGTTGAGGTAGTCAAGGGGCCTGTTATTCACTTGGACGCTGGTCTTACTCTAATCCATGGGGCAGGCATTCCCGGCCATTTCCGCGGCAGTGGGAACCAGCTTGTAACAGCCCGTTACGCCTGCTGCTCCAGTTGCAACATCAGCTCTTCCCACTCAGCCGTGAGCGCCTTGTGTTGCTCGCGGAGACTTTCGAGTAATTGGGTCAGGCGCTGGGTTTCCTCCGCGCTCTCATATATCCCGAGCGACGCTTCCGCATCGGCCATGGAGGTCTCCAGCCGCGGAATCTCTTGCTCCACGAAGCTACAGCGCTCCTGCATCTGGCGCAGCTTGATGGGGTTCACCCGGCGCGCCTTCGCGGTCGCAACATCGAGCACAGGCTTCGCCTCCAGAGGCACTTCTACCGCGCCATTCGACCGGTTCCCCTGTAACTCCGCCTGCTTGCGGTACAGGTAGTCTTCATAGTTGCCGGGATAGACGTGCACATGCCCGCCCTCGACTTCAAAAATGCGGGTCGCGAGTCGATCGATAAAGTAACGATCGTGTGACACCAGGACCACGGTTCCGTTAAAACGAGCGATGGCCTCGAGCAGAACATCTTTGGCCCGGAGGTCGAGGTGGTTGGTGGGCTCGTCGAGTAACAGGAAATTTGCCGGGCTCACCAGGATGCGGGCCAGGGCATAGCGGTTGCGCTCTCCGCCTGAGAGCACGCCCAGCGGTTTAAAGACGTCGTCCCCGGAGAACAGGAAGCACCCCAGCAAGCTGCGCAGGTCGGTCGTGGAGACGCGGGGCGCGGTGTTGCTGATGTCGTCCAGCATGCGCGAATCGCCGTCCAGCACCTTGTACTGATCCTGGGCAAAATATTCCGCGGTGACATTGTGGCCCAGGCGCAGGTTGCCGCTGGTGGGCGGCTCCATGCCCGAAAGCATGCGGATCAGGGTCGATTTTCCCGCCCCGTTCACGCCCACCAGCGCAATGCGGTCGCCGCGGTCGATGGTAAAGCTGACGTCCTCGAGCACCTGTTTAGGGCCGTAGCTTTTGGCCAGGTCTGAAACTTCGACCACCGTGCGCCCCGAGGGCTGAGGTTGGGGGAAGCTGAAGTGGATGGCCTCTTCCTCAACCGGGATCTCGATGCGCTCGATCTTTTCCAGCTCCTTGATGCGGCTCTGCACCTGCTTGGCCTTGGTGGCCTGGTAGCGAAAGCGGCTGATGAAGGCTTCAAGATGCTCGATATGATCGCGCTGGTTCTTGTAAGCCGAGGCCAACTGGGCGCGCCGTTCCTCTTTCTGCGTCAGATATTTCTCGTAATTGCCGTGGTAAACGTGCAGGGCCTTGTTCCATATCTCGATCGTCTTCTCGACGGTGACGTCAAGAAAGTAGCGATCGTGGGAGATGAGGATGTACCCGTTGGGGTAATTATGGAGATAGCCCTCCAGCCAATTACGGGTCTCGAGGTCCAGGTGATTGGTGGGCTCGTCGAGCAGCAGCAGGCTGGGTTTTTGCAACAGCAGCTTGGCCAGTGCGATGCGCATTTGCCAACCGCCTGAAAACTCCTCCGTCTGCCGCGACCAGTCATGCTTGCTGAATCCCAGTCCGCCCAGCACCGTGCCCACCTGGGCGTCGAGTGCATAGCCGTCATGGGCGCGGAAGTGGGAATCGAGGTGAGAGAACCGGTCGGCGGCCGCAGCATATTCGGGAGTTGACGGGTCAAACTCGGCCAGCCGCGTGGAGAGGGTTTCCAGTTCCTGCTCCATGCTTTGCAACTCGGCGAAGACTGAAAGGCACTCCGCAAAAACGCTCCGGCCGGTTAGGGCAAGCCCTTCCTGGGGCAGATAGCCAATGGTCATGCCACGGGTGCGCTGCAGGCTGCCGTAGTCGAGCGATTCGGAGCCGGCGAGGACTTTAAGCAGGGTCGATTTGCCCGTACCGTTGGCGCCAACCAGTGCGGTGCGCTCATTGGGCGTAATAAGCCAGTCGGCATTCTCGAACAGGACGCGGGGGCCGAATCGTTTGCCGGCAGCAGAAAGTTGGAGCATAAGAAAAGCAGCGCCAAGGCGCTGCTCTCATTGTCGCATTTGCGGGGGAGCGTAGTGGAGGGACCTGCTGTTTCCGTCATTCACTAACAGATGCTAGCTGGGAGCGCCGCCCTCCCCTTTGTCATCCCGAGAGGTTGTGACTTTATTGATTTTTTCGCATTTTCGAGGTACCTAAGCCATTTGTTTTCAGCATCGGATTTTGCACGAAACCAATAAAGTCACAGACTCCGAGCGTACCCGGATTTCCTACTTCACCGCTCTCACCAGCAACCACTTATGTGGTTCTCCCTAAAGAGAACCACATGTAGTTGACCGAAGCCGCAACTCTCGACAGGAAATCCGGGGAAGTCGAGGGATCTGCAGTTCAACGGATCTCTCGTGGAAATGTTTTTCGACCGAGCCTAGTGGAGAGCCTCCCCTGAGCGAGGCCGAAGGGGACCTGCTGTTTCCGGCTCATGCCTTAGGAGAGGCCTCCTTGATCACCGCCACCGGTTTCTGTTTGACCCTGCGCGCCGGAGCCTTCGCCGGAGCCGCCTTCTTGCGCGCGGTGGGTGGCGCAAAACGAGAATGCAAAAACGTCTTGTAGTCCTGCTCCGTCTGGTCGGCATAGTCCACCGCGAAATCCGCGATGGCTTCAACAAATCGATCCGAGGTGCCGATGTACCCGTCGAGCGCGACCGGATCGCCCGAGCGCGCGTGCCCGCGGGCCAACAGTTCCCCGCAAATCTCAGCGTATTGCATCAGGCCCTCGCCCTTCAGATCTTCCATCTCAAGGGTCCCTTTGTGGTCATTCAACTGGCGAACCAGGTACTGGCGATTGTTAATCGAGGTCCAGCCCAGAAGCATGTCTGAGAGGAACTGCATCGCCCGCTGGCCCTGGACGACGCGCCGCCCCTGGTGTTGCGGCGCCCCCATCTCTCCCAGGTACGGGGCATAGGCCGAGAAAGGCTCTTCCTTGATCTGCAGGAAGAGGGGGTCGTCGCTGCCGTTGCCTTCCAGGTAGACGATGTAGTCGCGCAGCCCGACGCTGCCGGTGCCCACCACCCGGAAGGCGACATCCAGCGGGCGGTAAAGATCGAAGAAGTGCTGCCGCTCGGGCAACAGAGATTCGCGGTACAGGCTGAGCGAATCGAGGATTATTCGTGCCTTGCCAGCCGGAAGACGGTATTGCAGAGGCTTGTGTTCGATGAAGATACGGTGAGGGGGCGACCCGTCTTTACTCGCTTTGGAGGGCTGTGTCAGGAGGCGCTCCGCGTTGTACTGCGGCGTTGCCTGCTCCGCCTTGCGCAGAACCTGCGAAACCGGCGCGATACGCTGTAGTCGATGCACCTGAAAATGGGCGACCTCCATGACCGTCATGCGCGCGAAGGCGTGCATCGATCGCCGATAGCTCCTTAGTAGCAAGGCAGCCGCCTCACCACAGGCGGGACTCTTGCTGCCGGATTCCCGCCCGGCCAGGATGATGCTGGTTGCCAGACGCTTCACGTCCCATTCAAACGGTCCCCGGATGGTTTCGTCGAAGTCGTTGATGTCGAAGACCAGCCGCCCATCGGGCGCGGCGAAGGCGCCCAGGTTGCGAACATGGGCATCACCGCACAGCTGGGTAAAAATGCCGGTATGGGGCAACACTGCCAGGTCGGCGGCCATGACCGGCACGGCGCCGCGAAAAAACCCGAAGGGCGAAGCCGCCATCCGCTGCCACTTGATCGCCAGCAGCGCCGGCACCCGCCCCACGGCGGAGGCGGCCAAGGCGTCAATGGGATCAGTCTGCCGGTCGGCGGACCGCCATCGGTTCTGCTCCTGACGCCGAACCTGCTTGCGCCGCGATTGTCCAAAGGCCCGGCGTTCCGGGGGAGGCAGCACGTGCTTAGTGACCATTCAGTAGGTGCTCCATCTCCACGTAAACCGCATTTGTCCAGCCGAAGCCAATCACATTCTGATACCCGGCGATCAACTCCACGTTCGACGACCCGGTCTCGACGTTGTATTTCTCATGGATGGTCCCTTCTTTCTCAAAACTGGTGTGGATGGTGTGGGTGAACTCGGTGGCCACCCGGCGCGCATCGTCGACGTAGCCATACTTCAAGAGGCCATAGGCAGCAAACCAGTTTAGCGGAGCCCAGCCAAAGGGCAAATCCCACTGCAGGCCGCTCGCGTAGGTGCTGGTGGCCAGCCCGCCCGGCTTATCGAGCAGGGCAAGATGGCTCTCGATGGCCTTGGCCTGTTCCGGAGTCGCCAGGCCGGTCCAGAGAGGATAGAAGATGGTCGCATACACGTACGTGGACAGTGTGCCCGTAGCCACGTCGTAATCAAAAAACATCCCTTTATCGGGATTCCAGAGGTACTTGTTGATGGCTAGGCGTCGGGCGTCGGCTTCTCGCTTCCATTGAGCGGCTTGCGCCGGCTGGTTCAGCATGCCCGCCAAATCGGCCAGGTCGCGCTCGTACTTGTATAGCAGGCTGTTCAGGCCTAGGGCGGCGTAATGATGCGTGGACCCGCTGAAGGGGCCGAAGCGGAAAGTAATATCAAAGCCCGACTCCCGCACAGAGCGGTCGCCCTTGTAAAAATCGCGGCTCAGGCGATAGCCATGGGACCACGCGAGCCCGCACACCACGGAGTGGCTGGCATCGCAACTGGTTTTGGCGAGCTCTGCCTGCTCCGCCGGCGATGGAGACTGTGGCGCGGGGATCAGGTAGCTGGTGTGGACCTCGGGGTGAGCGACCAGCCAATCGATTACGTCGATGTAGTAGTTGCTGTGGTCGGCGATATCGGGCACCGGCCCTTCGCCGATATCGAAATACCGGGCCAGGCCAGTTTGCCCGGCGCGGTGAATGTCACTCAGCCAGAAATCATGATCCCGGCGGGCATAAGAATAAGCGCGAATCAGCCATTGCTTTTGCCGCGCCAGGTTGGCTGGCGAAGAATCTCGGGCAATCTCCGCGTCATAAACGGCTCGAATCATGGAGCTCAACAGCGGCGGCTGCGAGCGGGTGAGGAAGTAGGTGCGGTTGGCATTGAGCACCGCCCCGTAATTCTCAATCTCATAGAAAAAGTTCTCCACCATGCCCCGCGCCAGATCCACCCGGCCATCGCGCAGCAGGCCCAGGATGATGAAGTAGCTGTCCCAGCCAAACATTTCGTTAAATCGGCCTCCCGGCACCACGTAGCGGTTGGGCAGGTAGAGCAGCCCCGGCCTGGGAATCTCCGGCCCCTTCACATCCCCCAGGTGCACGATGCGATGGGGCAGATGTGCGATCTCGATCTTGCATTGGGAGCGCAGCCGCAGCAGTTGAGGCGGTGTGGGTGCGCCGAAGGGGAGATAGAGCAGCGGCGGAGCGGTGACCTTGGGGTCGACCAGGGACTGGCACTCTGACATGGAGCGGGAGAGACTGTCCCAGCCCTGGTGGATATAGGCATCAATGGTGAGCGAAGGCGAGGGCAGCGCCTGAGCCCAGACGTGGCCGGCAAACTGGAGCATTAAGAGGGCAAGAATCCGAGCGGTCGTCATAAGCTCCCCTCCTCGGTGCGATGTTACATGCCGGAGAGGCGTCGTTGTAGCATCGGGTTTATAAGAAAGGCGTGGGCAGTGGCGGGCCGAGGGCATAGGGTGTGGTTTTGGGTGGGAATTGGCGCCCTGGTGGTTGCCGTTCTTGCGGCCGCGACGTTTGAATTCCTTCTTCACCAGGCGGAGCCGATCTTACGCGCCCGTTTACTGCAAAGCCTTTCTGCCCGTTTCCACAGCCGGGTGGAGTTGGGTGCCTTTGACGTTTCTCTCCTCCGCGGGTTCGAGGTGTCGGGCGAAGACCTGGCTATCTATCCTTACAACATCGAGTCCAGCACGCCGACCTACTCGGTGCGCCATTTCGCCTTCCGCACCGGCTATTCGAGTCTGGTGCGTTCCCCCCTGCACATCAGTCATGTCGAGGTCGAGGGGCTGCGCATCAACCTGCCGCCCAGAAGCCAACGCAAAGAAACCTCGCAGCCGGCAAGTCATCGTTCAACGGGGAAGGTGAGCATCTTTGTCGACCAGTTGGACTGCACCGACACCGTACTCACCCTGGGCACTGACAAGCCGGGCAAGGTTCCCACTCGATTTGTCATCCAGAGCCTTACCCTCCGCTCTATCGGGGCCGGCAAGCCGTTGGATTTCACCGCCGTCCTGACCAATCCCAAACCAGTGGGCCAGATCGAGAGCCGGGGCTTCTTTGGCCCCTGGAATGCCGACCGGCCGGGAGCGACCGCGCTGGGCGGCGCCTATTCCTTCCACGATGCTGACCTGGGCACCATCAAGGGCATTGGCGGTATCCTCTCCTCGCAGGGGGCATACCAGGGCACCCTGGACAAGATCGTGGTGGATGGCCAGACCGACACCCCGGACTTCCAGGTCAAGGTCAGCGGGCACAAAGTGCCGCTGCATACCGAGTTCCACGCCATTGTGGATGGTACCGACGGCGATACCTACCTGCAGCCAGTGAAGGCACACTTTCTGCACTCCTTCCTGGTTGCGCGGGGATACGTGGCGCGCGTCCAGGGGGAGCCAGGGCGCCACGTCTACCTCGACGTAGACATGGACCAGGCCCGGATCGAAGACCTGTTGCGCCTGGCCGTGCGCACCGATCCGCCCGTGATGGATGGCCAGGTGAAGCTGCACACTAAGCTGGACCTGCCCCCGGGAACCCAGGATGTGGCCCACCGGCTGCGGTTGCAGGGCAACTTTGCCATCGTCAATGGGCGCTTCAGCAGCGACAAAATTCAGAACCGGATCGACGAACTCAGCTTGAGAAGCCAGGGTCAGGTGGAGTTGGCCACTCAGGAAGCGCGGGATGGAAAGAGAGACGTCGTGCGCTCTCGGTTGCAGGGCGACTTCAACCTGGCGGATGCCGGCCTGAATTTATCCAATCTGCACTACGACATTCCCGGGGCAAGCATCAAGCTCGCAGGCACGTATACCCTCGATGGTGCTAAATTCAACTTCGCCGGAACTGCCGATATGCAGGCCACCGTGTCACGGATGGTCGGGGGGTGGAAGGGTGTGCTGCTGATGCCGTTCGATCAGGTCTTTCAAAAGAACGGCGTTGGCACCGAGATCCCCTTCAAGATCGATGGCACCAAGTCGGACCCTCAGTTCGGTCTGGACTTCAACCGCCTCAAGAAAAAATGAAAGGCGTATATATGCGCAAGACATGGGTAAGAGACTTTGCCTTGGCGGTGCTTGCCGGCCTCGTCCTCAGCGTCGCCAGCGCCGCGGCACAGAAAAGCGCCGCGGCAGGTAATAACGACCCTTGGTGGAAGCACGCCCTCATCTACGAGATTTATCCCCGCAGCTTCCAGGATTCCAACGGTGACGGTGTCGGCGATCTCAACGGGATTACCCAGCGGCTCGATTACCTCAAGGGCCTGGGAGTCGACGCCATCTGGCTCTCGCCCATCTACCCCTCGCCCCAGGTCGATTTTGGCTACGACGTTTCCAACTACGAAGCGATCGATCCCCAATACGGCACCATGGCCGATTTCGACCACTTGGTGTCCGAGGCCAAAAAGCGCAACATTCGCGTCATCATGGACATGGTAGTCAACCACACCTCCGACAAGCATCCCTGGTTCATCGAGTCCGAGAGTGGAAAGACCAATCCTAAGCGCGACTGGTATATCTGGCGCGATGGCAAAGGCCCGGGTGAACCTCCGAACAACTGGCAGTCGGTATTCGGCCATTCGGCTTGGAAGTACGATCCGAAAACGTCACAGTGGTACTATCACAAGTTCTATGCCGAGCAACCCGATCTGAACTGGAGAAATCCCGCAGTCGAGCGAGCCGTGTTCGGAGCCTTTCGATTCTGGCTGAACAAGGGAGTAGCCGGCTTCCGCCTCGATGCTGTGCCGACGTTGTTTGAAGACGAGCAACTGCGGGACGAGAAAGTATTGCCCGGCACAAATTCGTATGGAGATCCGAATCTCGACGACTCGCTGACCAACAACCTTCCCGGAGTGCACCAGGTCATGCGCGACTTGCGCAAGGTAACCAACAGCTATCCGGGCAACCGTGTTCTGATCGGCGAAACGTATCTTCCGGATATCGCCGAATTGCGCAAGTGGTATGGCGAGAACCACGACGAATTGCAATTGCCCATGGATATGCAGGTGGGTTTTCTTAACCAGCTCGATGCCGCCGCTTTTCGCAGCCGCATTGACCAGGCTGAGCATGATCTCGATGACGACCAGCCGCTTTTTGTCTTCGACAATCACGACAACCCCCGCAGCTGGAATCGTTATGGCGACGGCAAGCACAACCTGGACATTGCCCGCGTGATCGCCACTCTTCTGCTCGGCACCCGCGCCACGGCCATGATGTATTACGGCGAAGAGTTGGGCATGACGACCACAACCCCAACCCGTGTCGAAGATGTGAAAGATCCCATCGGTAGGATCGGCTGGCCCAAAGAAAAGGGCCGTGACGGCGAGCGTACGCCGATGCAGTGGGATGGCTCCCCCAACGCCGGCTTTACCACCGCTTCGGCCACGCCCTGGCTGCCCGTTCCTCCGTCGTACAAGACGGTGAATGTAGCCCTGGAATCGCGTGAAGATGATTCTCTATGGAGCTGGTATCAGCAGCTGATACAGTTGCGACGCGAAAACCCGGCGCTGCACGACGGGACCTTGACCATGCTGAATGTGAACGACAAAAACGTGCTGTCCTGGTTGCGTAAGGCAGCGGACGGGCAATCTGTTCTGGTCGCCTGCAATTTCACCGCGGACCCGCAAACCCTAGTCTTCGATCTGTCATCGCAGGGAGTAACCGGGCAGAAGCTCAAAACCCTATTGAAGACGCCCAACAGTCCGGAGCCAGAATCGCTGGCATCGATCAAGCTGCCGCCCTACGGCGTATACATTGGCCAGGTTGAGTAGTGGAGCGACTGTCTGGATTGTCAAAGCTTTGTATCAGGTCGGGCCATAAAAGCCCAACAAAACTCTGGGCTTTAGCCCCTGCGCCTTTTCTGACCCAATCACAAATTAACAGGGGCTAAGGCCCAATCATTTATGCGCCCTAGTGGCCCGACTAAAGTCGTGCCCTGATACAAAGCGAAACCGCGCAGTGGAGGGATCTGCAGTTTTCTCAATCAGTATCGAATGCTGCCGGAAGCGTCACTGCCCTACCCTTTGTCATCCCGACCGGAGCGCAGCGGAGTGGAGGGACCTGCTGTTTCTTCACACCACGATCAGAATCTGGATGGAGTCACTGCCCTACCCTTTGTCATCCCGACCGGAGCGTAGCGTAGTGGAGGGATCTGCAGTTTCACTCGGCTGGACCACAGCATCAGAGGAAACATGACTGCGGAGCACCTCATCATAAGTGCTGTAAACACCTTCAAAGACCGAATCCCACGAGGCCGACTGCGCGTAAGTCCGCGCCGCCACGCTCATTCGCGCATGAAGCTCAGGATCCAGAATGATCCTCGCCACCGCAGCGGAAAACTGATCGTCCGTGGCGATGGAACCCGTCTCTCCTTCCTTCACGATGTAGCGCGGCCCGCCATCAGGCGTAACCACAGCAGGAACACCCGATGCCAGAGCCTCAAGAACCACATTGCCAAACGTATCGGTATGGGAAGGAAACACGAACAGATCCATATTGGCGTAAGCGCGGCCCAGCTCCTGGCCGCGAAGCACGCCAGTAAACTCTGCATTCGGCAAGTGTTTTCTTAGCCAGCTCTCCTCTTTCCCATGCCCCACAATGAGGAACCGGAAATTCGTAATGCCCCGCGCGATCAGCTCAGTCCGGATGCGTGCCAGCAGATATACATTCTTCTCAATAGAAAGTCGGCCACAAAACCCAAGCACAAATGGCTCCGCTGTCCCGTTGCGGTCGCGATACTCCGGCGAGAAGGCGATAGTTTCGACGCCGCGAGGCATCAGCGCGCAATGGCGGCCGGTGACCTTCTCCAGCAATCGGCATAAATCGACATTGGGCGCGAACAGAACCTCCGCCAGCCGGTAAAAACGCGCGCAAGCCAATAACGCAGCGTCTTCGATTTTTTTCTCCGCAGCCGGCCTCTGGCTGCTGGGAAGCACGCGCAGGAACCACGCCGAACGCTGAGCAGCATACTCGTGCAGATTGGTGTGCCAGGCGGCGACCAGCGGAACCTTCATAGCCTTTGCCAGCCAGGCGCCCAGAATGCCCGGCTCGCTGGGACCGGTGACGTGAATAATGTCGGGTCGGAATGCACGCAGACGTTGCTCGAGGAAATCCTTGTGCCGCAGGAAAGCGGCATCGAAGGTGAGATCCTTTTCGATGCGAAACGAAATCGCGCTGCCCCGCGGAATCTCCAGCGTGGTCAATGCACCCTGCTGTTTTTCCTCGATCGCGCCGCCTTTTTTCCCTGGATGCAGACAAAAAAACGGAATACCCCTGCGCACTGCAAAGGCTTCAAATTGACGGCTGGTGTGGGCCACCCCATTGATCTCGTAAAACGTATCCGGGAGATACGCCACTCTGGGGGTCGCCGAGCGCATAGCCTGAGTGTATCCGCGCGGGACCGAAGCGAGAAGTGTCAAGCAGCTTTAGAACGCTTCCCGCTCGCCCAGCGCGAATTGCAGCTCATGCGATTCGTTCCAGGCAAAGCGCAGACCGTGGCTGACCGGATTGCTGCCCAGCATCCTGACAAACTGGATGATCATGCGCATGTAAGCCGGCGCGCTGCCATCTGGCCAAAGCTGGCTCAGCGGGCGATCGACTCCGTTCGCGTCCGGGTGATAAACCCGCTCATCCCAGCGGCGCGATCCCTCGGGAAAGTCGGGATAGTCGCGAATGGCATCCAGCGTGGATTTCATGATGCGGTGCTTCCAGGGCTCCGCGTATTGCGGCATAAAGAGCACATGGCTGCGATTCTCGCGCCGGATCTCATCCACGAACTCGTTGAAGCTGGTCGCTTGGGTCAGATTCACGTTGGCGTTCGGCTCCAGCCCGTGCCTGTCCCCACCGGAGACCAGCAGCTTATTCCAGCGGGCCGCAAGCCGCTTCACCAGCCGATTCTCTTCCCAGTTGCGCAGCCCATTCAACTCCACCGCGTGGACCATACGGCTGTTCTGGGTAAGGAACTCTTCCACTCGCTGCTGATGCACATCGTAGCCGACCTTGTACAGGTCCCAGAGTGGGTGATTGAACACGATCAGGACGTTCGGCAGCTCATGCAATGCGGAGAGCATTTCCGTCAACCGCGCGTCGCTGGGGTTGGCAGTGAACGCTTCAAACTCTCGCATCCATTCCGCCCCGGTCGCGCTGGGCAGGTTGTGGATGCCCAGGTGAAAAGCCTGATCCTTGCCGAACGGCGTCGTCCATTCCACCGAAACCGGAATATGGCGGGCGCTGGCCACAGTGCGCAGCAGCATGGGCGCCTGGATATCATCGTGGTCGGTAATCGAAACCAGCGGCTGCACCTGTAGCGATTCCGCGATCTGGCGGCTTTCCAGATCGAAGGCCAGCCGGGGTGTGAGCGGCGGCGTCCAATAGCTGGCGGAATAATTCACCTGCAGGCGATGTTTTTTCCGGCAACGCCTTTCTTCCCGGGCGATGACTCCGCGGAAGAAGTGGTACTCGTGGGCCAGCTTAACGATAAAGTCGAGCGTTTCTTTCGATCGGTTAGTATGGCTGTGCAGCGAGACACCGGAAGCGAAGCCTTTCGCTGCGCGATCGTTGTTCCAGAGATACGAGATACGGGAACCTGTCATCTCTATCCTCCTACCTGGAGCAACCGCACCTGGCCCTTGCTGCCACACGGTATTTGTGTGATCGCTCTCGTATGCCCAGTATCTAGTGCAACTGATGAACGGCGAGTTACTGGCACACTAATTGATGTCTAAAATTGGCTTGAACCAGCCTGGATAACACGTTTCTTACCACCAAGGTAACCAGTTTCCTGCACCTATCGCGTGCCAGTAATGTCGGGGTTAAGCAGGGGTTCCTCCTCAACGTTGGGTTGCACCTGGCGCCGGGCTTCCGGTTCCAGGTGATACCGGGTCAGGTCGTTCTTGAGGATTTCAAAGGCCTCTTGTGGAGTATCGGCCATTTGAAAGAGGGCGCGATCCTGGGCCGAAATTGCGCCCTTGTCGACCAGCACATCGAGGTTCAGGATGCTGTTCCAGTACGCGGAACCGTAAACCACGATGCTGATCTTCTTGGCCAGCTTTTCCGTTTGTACCAGTGTCAGCACTTCGAACATCTCGTCCAGAGTGCCGAAGCCCCCGGGGAAAACGACCAGGGCCTTGGCCAGGTATGCAAACCAATACTTGCGCATGAAGAAGTAGTGGAACTCGAAGTTCAGAGAAGGGGTGATGTAAGGGTTGGGCGCCTGTTCGAAAGGCAACCGGATGTTGAGGCCAATGGTCTTGCCGCCGGCCTCGTAGGCGCCGCGGTTAGCCGCTTCCATGATCCCGGGCCCCCCGCCGGATGTGACCACAAAACGGTGCCGGCGGCCTTTGAGTGTCTGCGTCCACTTGGTCACCATGGAGGCGAGTTGGCGGGCGTCCTCGTAATAGCGTGCCATTTCCACCCCTGCTTCGGCGCGGCGGCGTTGCAGATCGGTGGCTGTTCCCCTGGCGATCTCCTCATCGGTCGCCGGCTGCTCTTCGTCGGGTGCCGGGGTGGCGGATCCTGGCTTATCCAGCAGTTCCAGTTCCTGACTGGCGTGCTCTTGTGCACGGAACCGCGCCGAACCAAAAAACACGATTGTGTCCTGAATGCGTTCGCGGCGAAACCGCGCCAATGGTTCGGAATATTCCGAGATGATGCGCACCAGCCGCCCGTCGGGACTATTGATGAAAGCAGGGTTCTGGTAGGACAGGGGAGCACGGTGCAGGTCGGGCGGTTTACCGGTCGTAGGCTTCATGCGTTCAGGAGTGGGATCCGCGGAAGTGAATGGCCTCGACGATCGCGATCCACAGATTCAGCAGCCCGAGGCCGGAGACCATCCCGCGGACCGCTCCATACATTAGAAATGTGGCCACCCGCGGAAAATGGTTGAGAAGTTCATTGTCCGCCCACAGCGGCGCGTACCAGGGGAGCACGAGCACAATGACGCCGATGTAGATGCGGATGATGACATAGAGATACAGCTCAACGCGGCGAAGCCAGAAGGGCACACGGGAGGGGCGCCGAGGCGCGGGCTGCCGATCTTGCACGCTCGAACCGCTTGGAGGACTGGACGAAAACAGGTTCGACTGTTGCGGCATTTTCCTTAGGCCAGGGCCAGACGCGGGAAGCACCCCAGGGTGGTCTACCGCAACAGTAACACAAGCAACTGCCTGCCCTCTGTCCTTGCTAAGCACCCCGGGTGCCCCACATCTCGCTCGTTTTTCGCGAGATGTGGGATACCACGAACCTCAATGTTCTTTGCCGATTGTGCAGGAAACTCCGGAGGCCTACGCCGTCCGCATCTGGACCGAGTTGCCCGCCTCTGCGGCGGCCGCGGCCAGAATCCGATGGTGGATGGTAAAAAGCGCCAGCTCCAGGCGATCGGAAACGCCCGTCTTGTCATAAACGCTGCGCAGATAATTCTTGATCACCTGTTCGGTGGTGCCCAGGCGCAGGGCAATCTCTTTGTTCTTGCAGCCCTGCACGATCAGGGCGACGATCTTCATCTCTTTTGGAGTCAACCGGTCGCGAACCCGCGCACCCACGGAATCTTCTTCTTCCGACCCAATCGCCTCAGCCGGCCGCTGAATCGAGGAGAAACCCTTGATGACGCGATGCACGCACTCCACCAGCGCCTGGCCGGTGGTATTGCGGTAGACCACCCCCCGGATATCGTGGGCGGTGAAGATCTGGGCCGGCTCACCGTTTTCGGCAATCACCACCGCCCGGCTCCCTGCGGCTTTCACGTGCGACATCAAATCCTGATATTCAGGCCGCAAGGCAGACGCAAAGAGAACGATCGACGAGCGATACGCATCGACGGAGAGCAGCAGACGTTCCAGGTCCGCACACTGTGCGGCTACGCGGAAATCCTCTTCGCTCGCCAGGACCTTGGCAATGCCGGCGCGAAAGATTGCTTGGTTGTCAGCCAGAATAATTTTATTCATCGTGCTGCCTTGTGCCTCGTATCGCTTTTATTCGCAATCTTTACCGGCCGCTTACTCACGCTATCGACCACCGGCCGTCTGTCGTTCTAAACTGTTCTGTCTTGCGACACCTCTGGTACGTTTCTCTCCCCAACGGGCGCTGAAGCGTATGAGGTGCCGGTGATCTCAAGCCTAGCGGCTTGAGCAGGAAATGAAACCCCACGAAAGTGGCAGGGGGTACGGCCTCAAGTTGCTGTGGTTACTGGATTTGAGTGCAGCGAAAGTGGTGCGGGCGCGACCAACCGATGCCCAGGCAATACACTAAAGAAGCATGGGCAAACCAGTTATCCTCGCAGTAGACGACGATGTGAGCGTGCTCGAGATGGTGGTCCAGGATCTGCGCCGCCAATACGGAGCGAACTATCGCATCCAGCGCGCGGCGTCGGGCCAGGCGGCACTCGACACCTGTGACCAATTAAAAAAACGGGGAGACGTGGTCGCCCTGTTTGTCTCCGACCAGCGCATGCCAGGAATGTCCGGGGTGGAGTTTCTGGGTAAGGCGATGGAACTTTACCCCGACGCGAAGCGCGCCTTATTGACCGCGTATGCCGATACCGAGGCTGCCATCCAGGCCATCAACACGGCCAAAATTAACTACTACCTGACCAAGCCATGGGATCCGCCGGAAGAGCGCCTCTATCCGGTGCTGAATGACCTGCTGGAAACCTGGAAGGAGGGTTATAGACCCCCCTTTGAGGGCTTGCGGGTGGTGGGACCGCGCTACAGCCTGCGCGATCACCTGGTGCGGGACTTCCTTTCCCGCAACCGCGTCCCCTACGTCTGGCTCGACCCTGAGCAAAGCTCAGAAGGCGTAGATTTGCTGACCCGTTTCAAGTTGGATGACCACAAGCTCCCGGTGGTCCTTTTTGGGGATGGCTCCTACCTGGTCCAGCCGGGCCAAATGGAGCTGGCCTCCAAGATCGGGTTGCGTACCCAGGCGGCCAAGGAATTCTATGACCTGGTGATCATCGGCGCCGGCTTGGCGGGCCTGGCGGCGGCGGTCTATGGGGCTTCGGAAGGTCTGCGCACGTTGGTGATCGAGGATGAAGCACCCGGAGGACAAGCGGGTTCCAGCTCCAGGATCGAGAATTACCTCGGCTTTCCCGAAGGACTGAGCGGCCAATCGTTGGCCGAGCGGGCCCTTATCCAGGCCACGCGATTTGGGGCTGAAATGTTGACCCAGAAAGCCACTGGGATCCGCACCGAGAACAATTACAACATTGTGCAATTGTCCGATGGCCGCGAAGTTTCCTGTCACGCCTGTCTCATTGCCGTCGGTGTCTACTACCGCCGTCTGGGCACCCCGGGCGTAGAGCGCCTGACCGGGGCAGGGGTCTATTACGGCGCGGCGATGACCGAAGCCGCGGCCTATAAAGACGAGAATGTCTTCATCGTCGGGGGGGCAAACTCCGCCGGCCAGGCAGCCATGTACTTCTCAAAGTACGCAAAACAGGTAACCATGCTGGTAAGGGCCGATTCCCTCCAGAACAGCATGTCGAAATACTTAATCGATCAGATCGCTGCTACATCCAACATAGAGGTCAAAACGCAGTGCGAGGTGGTGGAAGCATTAGGTGAAACCAGCCTGTCCTGCTTGAGGCTCTGTGGGTCCAGAGGCGACGAAACCGTAGCGGCGAGCGGTTTGTTCATTTTTATAGGGGCGGCGCCCAATACGGATTGGCTTCCGGACACGATTATGCGCGACCCAAACGGCTTTATCCTCTCAGGTTCCGACCTGAAGGTGGACGGAAAATTGGTCAAGGGCTGGACCGAGTCAAGGGAACCGTACCTGCTCGAAACCAGCGTGCCGGGAATATTTGTTGCCGGCGATGTTCGTCACGGTTCGATCAAGCGGGTGGCATCCGCGGTAGGGGAGGGTTCGATTTCGGTGCAGTTTATCCATAAGTACCTGGCGCGCTACTAAACCCATGACGCATGTTCAGCAAAGTTCGAGAGTAGAAGAGGTCGAGGCAGCCAGCCTCGCCACCGAGTTGCAGAAGGTGCCGGTCTTTGCCGGCGTCACGCTTGAGGACCTGCGATGCCTGGGTACCGTGGAGCTGGTTCATGCCGATGCCGGGGCCGACCTCTCGGACATCAGCAAAACCCATCGCGGCTTCTGGATTATGCTCTCAGGCGAGCTTCGCCTGCAGAAACGCAGGGAAGACGGAGACCTCATCTTGCTGAGCGCAGTCACTGCCGGTGAGACCTTTGGCGAAGTGCCCCTGCTGATCGGTAAGGCCTCCTCGGATACGGTCATTACCGTGCTCAAGCCCTCTAGTGTGGTGTTTCTGCGCGAAGAGCTTTTTTGGAATCTCATGTTTGCCTGCCCCCAGGTGCGTATCGGGGTCCTGGGCAACATGGCCCGCCGGCTGCAGATGTACCAGTCTCAGGAGTTGCACCGGGAAAAGCTGATTTCGCTCGGTACCATGGCGGCCGGCCTGATGCACGAGCTGAACAACCCTGGAGCGGCCGCACGGCGCGCTGCCTCGCAGATGCGCGAGAACCTGAGCCGTCTGCAACAGATCAGCCTGCGTATGTGCAGCGGCGAGGTGATGACCCCAGGTCAGACCGATTGCCTGCGCGTTCTGCAGGAGCGGGCCTTGAAGCCTATCAAGCCAAGTGCCATGAGTTCTCTCGATCAAGCTGACGCCGAAGATGAATTAGCTTCGTGGTTGGAAGCCCACGGCATTGAAAATTCCTGGAAGCTGGCCGCAACCCTCTGCACCATAGGCTTTGACGCCCAAACCCTGGAATGCGCGCAGCACGAGTTTCCCGGCAACACTTTATCCGATCCACTGAACTGGATGGAAGCGCTCATCTCCAGTGTGCAGTTGGTGGGAACCATTGAAGAGAGCGTTTCCCGGGTCACCGACCTGGTCTCTGCGGTCAAGAAGTACGCCTATGAAGACAAGCCGCAGCGCCATCAGCTCGACGTGCACGACAGCATTCAAAGCACCCTGGTGATCCTGGGCCACAAGTTCCGCCAAAAAGAGTTGACCGTTGAAAAGCTCTTTGCCTCGGCTCTGCCGGCGCTCTCGACTTGCGGCGTAGGCCTGAGCCAGGTGTGGACCAACCTGCTGGACAATGCGATCGATGCATCTCCGCAAAAGGGCGCTGTGACTGTACGTACCTGGGTGGAGGGCGACCACGTTTGTGTCGCCATTGCCGATGAAGGCCCCGGCATACCCGAGGAAAACAGGAAGCTGATTTTCGAGCCCTTCTTTACCACCAAGCCCACGGGGCAGGGCACCGGTCTGGGCCTCGACATTGTCCGCCATATCGTAGTGGACAAGTTTGGCGGAGAAATCAAATTGGACTCCGTCCCCGGCAAGACCGAATTCATCATCAAGCTGCCCGTCGTATCTTAAACCCCAATCTCCTCGAAAAGACGCCAACAACCTTCCCCGCAGCGCCGCGTTTTATCTGCAGGGGGTTAGAGATGACTGTCCACAGGAATTGGCGTACGGCAATTGCGTTTCTGCTTCTGGGAGGCAGCGCTGCGATGGCGTCTGCCCAATATGGGCCAGGCTACAGTAATGCCTACCGCGACCAGAACGGTCCCGCTGAGTATGCGGCTCACTGGGGCTACCAGGATGGCCTCAACGACGGCAGCCGTGATCGCGCCACCGGCCATAGCTTTCGTCCCACTCACGATGGCGCCTACAAACACGCTCCCGAGTACGGTCATCCAGAGATCAACCGCGACGAGTACAAGAATATTTATCGAGATGCCTATGTCCGCGGGTATGAGAAGGGTTATGGACGTTATTAGTCTGCGCTCTTGCTGTGGCCGCTGTTCGCCCACAGCAGCATCGAAACGAACGCGATCACTGCACCGCCGATAATCACGACAACTTCGAGCATAGGTTCCTCCACGGGAATTCTAAATGCTTTTGCTTTTCCGCTGCTCGAAGAGTTTGGCGTCGATCAGGAAGCGGAACCAGAATGTCTGCAGGGTCCAGAAGATAAACCCTTCCCAGCCATCGAGAAAACCCAGGCGAATAAAGTAGCGGTAGAAAAAGAGAGCGTAGGGACGAACGAAGAGAGGTGCGTCGTTATAGAGGCTGCGGAGAAATCGCTTGCGCTCTAGGGGATTTCCCATGAGACGAGGCTGGATGCGGACCCCATCCATAGCCCCGGTCTGTTCCATCACCTCGGCATCGGACCAGCGGTTATGCCGGGCTGTCCACTCCGAAAGCGACATGCGGATCTCATCGATCATGTATCCCTGGAGCTGGCTGGCCGAGCCCTGCGCCAGGTAGAAGTGTTGGTCATACTTTCGCTCCTCGCACCGGCCGGCGCCGTTGCGGAAGAGCCGCAGATGCCAGGTAGGTGACATGCCCCCATGTCGCAATTGCCGGCCCAGAAACTGCACCAGGCGAGCGATAAGAAAGCCGGAGTGGGACGGGCTCTCCGGCAACGCGCGCATCGACGCGATCAGTTCCGGGGTAAGCCGTTCATCGGCGTCCAGGTGTAGTTGCCATGGGTAACGGAGCACCAGGTTATCGATGGCCCAATTTCTCTGCACGCCATAATTTTCAAAGGCATGCTGGACCACCTGTGCGCCGTACTGCCGGCACAGAGCAACCGTGTCATCCGTGCTGAAGGAGTCGACGACGTGGATGTCGTCGGAAATTTCCCGTGCCTGGGCCAGCGTCGTCCCTAAAGTGTCAACAGAGTTAAACGCAAGAATAATGACGGAGGGCTTCAAGAAATCACTATAACGTAGCCCAGTTTGCTCCCAGATAGATCCTACGGAACATCCTGCACGCACCGGAACCCAACCGTCGCAGCGCGATCCAGGCTCGGCGCCATGAGCAAATATTTCCCATGTTCCGACAGCCGGTAGGCTTGAGGAAAATACCAGCGCGACCCCTGCGGCTGATAATGGCTGCCTCCTCGCAAAATCGCCGCGCAGGTATGGGCATCGCAATATTCGTCCGTCCACTGCCACACGTTCCCCACCAAGTCCATTACGCCGAACAGGCTGGCCCCGGCAGGGTGGTCATCGGAGTCATCCGGAGGCGCGATCTGGCGTCCCTTGTCGGGTGTCGGCACCGCTGCCGGATTCCAGCTGTCACCCCACGGATATGTCCGATCGTCCAGACCCTGGGCCGCGTATTGCCACTCCCATTCATGGGGCAATCGCTTGCCGGCCCATTTCGCGTACCCGCGCGCATCGTCGATCGAGACCCAGGTCACCGGCTTCTTCGCCCAGCCGGCCGGATACGTGCCATCCTTCCAGTCGCGAAGAAAATTATGGTCATCCGCGGGATGGTACGACGTCGCGGAGAGAAATTCCTTGAACTCCGCATTGCTCACCGGGTAGCGATCGATGCGGAATTGCGGGATATGCATTTGCTGCGCGTGGTAACGGCGGGCAGAAGGCTCCCACGGATACTGAACGTCGACGCCTTCATCGTTCATGCCTTCAATCTCGATGCCCACCACCCGGAAGAAATAATCGGCCGCGGGGATCAAAAGCATATTGGCCGGTAGCGCGCCGCCATTGGGCGCAGCAACCGACGGCACCATTGTCTGGGGTAAAGTCTCCCAGCTCGCAGTGTAGCTGGCCAACGGCTTGGCCGCCGCCAGGTGCATCTTCTGCAGCAGATCGAGCATAGGCCTGGACAAGCCCGTGTCCGTTTCCAGCACCGCGCCGAAGCCATCGGCCTCCAGCCCAAACGAGAGCGCGACGGAAGACCCCGCTGGCTCCGCCGTCAACTCCACTCCGTGCCAGAGATCATAAAAGTGCGCGCCGGGCATGGGCGTAATCACCAGTTGCCGCCCCGATACGGCGTAGTGGTTTCGGTTCACCAGGGTCCAGGCAATGGCATGCGCATTGGGCCACTTGCTGGCGACCACGCCGAAATGCTCGGCGTTTGTATATGGCTCCCACTCCGGGCTATTGAGGATCGCGCCCAGAGCGCGCTCGATCGCCGCGCAGCGTCGCAGTGCTTCGCCGTCGCGCGGAGCAAACCCATTCCATATCCCCCAGATATTTTCCCAGGAAACATAGCCGGCGCCGTTGAAGAAGGCCTGCTGCAGGTCGTCGTTGCGATCGTGCGCCCAGCGGTTGACGATGTTCACCATGTGCCGGCTTTCCAGCCACTTGTCCCGGCTCACAGGAGGCAGAAACTCGTGCTTCCAGCCCTCTCCCCAGCTCAGGTTGTTGTATATCAACATTTCATCGCTGATCGGCTCATTTTCCGGCTCCAGCGCGAGCGGATGCCCGGTCTGGTCCGACGCGATGCGAAATGAACGGGTCAGGCCGGACATGGTGTCGCCGTTGAGGCCATCGGCCCCGGCGGCCGCCAATTCCCTGGCGATCGCCACTTGAGCCAGTACCCCCTCGTCGCGTGTTCCCTGATCCCACATCATGACCGGAAATAAAACGCGCACACCGCGCTCATGAAATCTTTCGATCATCTTTTGCACCGCGGGAAGTCCACCTGGAAGATCGCGAAACAAGTCGAACTGGTTGCGATTATCGATGCCCAGGTTGGGGTACGTGTGCCAAAGCAGAACGCTATCGATACCGCCGTAGCGGGAGTCGACGTCGTCCAGATAACGATCGACGGTGTATTTTTGTGCCACCGGATCGTAGAAGTAACGATCGTGGACCATCATCTGCGGCTGGATAAAGCTGGTTTGCGTCCACAGCAGATCGGGCCGCTCATACTGGCTTGCATCGTAGCCCGTGCGCAAGCGATCTTCAGTCCGCCAGTGCTGGATATCCGCCAGCCACGCGGCGGTCTCGGCCGAGGTGCACAGCTTGGTCCGGCTGGTGTTCCATTCAGGGATGAAGTGGCATTGCGGGCCTGGAATCTGGCTCCCCGCCGTCCCCGGGACCACGTCGCTATCCTGCGCATGCAACGGCAGCAGTGCCACGGAGAGCTGTGCCAACAGAAGAATGCGCAGGCGGATTTGGATCACGCAGCCCCCAGCATGGTGCTGCTGATGCGCTTCACCCCGGCCTCATGGAAGGCATGGTTGGTGGCGGCGACAGAATCACCCACGCTGAGTTCTCTGCAGGCATCCTCCACCACGTAGGTCTCGAAGCCGGCGCGCATGCCGTCGATGGCGGAGTGATGCACGCAGTAGTCATAAGCCAGGCCGGTAAGAAAGATGCGTCCCAAACCGCGCTCGCGCAGATAGCCGGTGAGACCGGTACGCGTCAGGCGATCGTTTTCATTAAAGGCGGAGTACGAGTCGATGGTCGGACGAAACCCTTTACGCAGAATCAGCTCCGCGTTGTCTGGATGCAGGTGGGGGTGGAACCCCGCGCCCAGGCTTCCCTGCACGCAATGATCGGGCCACAGCATCTGTGGGCCGTGATCCGTCTCGATAGTCTCAAACGGAGCCCGTCCCGGATGATTCGAGGCGAAGGAGTGGTGATTCTGCGGGTGCCAATCCTGGGTCAGAACCACATGCCGGAAGACGCTAGCGATGCGATGGATCACCGGCACCACTTCCTGCCCGCCGGGCACGGCAAGAGCGCCGCCATCGCAGAAGTCATTCTGCACGTCGATCACCAGCAGCACATCGCGGTCTGTGAGCTCCATACCCATTGTCAAAAACTATAGCGCAAGGTCTAGACAGCGCGCTCACCTGTCGCCGCGGCAATCTGGTCGCTCGAGTAGTCGATACTCTGGAGAATTTCACGGTTGTGTTCTCCGAGTAATGGCGGCGGCAGCCGGTACACCACAGGAGTCGACGAAAGCCGCACCGGGTTGGCAATGCTGCGCACCCTATCGAGAGTAGGGTGCTTGATCTCCACGATCAGGCCTCGCGCCAGCGTTTGTGGATCGTTCACAGCCTCGCCGACGGTCTGGATAGCAGAAGCTGGGATATCCTCCGCAGTAAGCCTGCTTAGCCACTCGCTCGCCGGAGCTTGTTCGAAAATGACGCATAGCAAAGGAATCAGCACCCACCGATGTTCCGTGCGCAAGGCATTGGTCCGAAAGCGTGCATCGGTCCCCAAGGTCTCCGTTGCATCAATGACGCGCAGAAACCGCTGCCACAGCGCATCCGTGCCGATGGCTGCGACAAAATGCCGCCCATCTCCGCCCCGAAACACCTGGTAAGGAACAATGCTCGGATGCGCATTGCCCCACCGCTGCGGAGATTCCCCGGCGTTGAGATAGTTGCTGCCCGCGTTGATGAGCAACGTCAGCTGGGAATCGAACAGCGCCATATCGAGAGCCTGGCCTACCCCCGTTTTCTCCCGCGCCAGCAACGCGGCCATGATTCCCAACGCGGAGTAGAGCCCGCAGGCCATATCCGCGATCGCGACCGGATAACGAACCGGTGGGCCCTCCGGCTCCCCGGTAAAGCTCATGATCCCCGCCTGGGCCTGCGCGATAATGTCGTATCCCGCCAAGCCTGACCTGGGCCCTGAGTGTCCATAGCCGGAGATGGCGCAGTAAACGAGCCGCGGATAGCGCGCGCAAATCGTCTCCGCATCCAATCCCCGCCGCGCCAGAGAAGCCACATTGCGCTGGTTAATGAGGAACACATCGGCCGTAACCAGCAAGCGGTGCAGAATCTCTGCGCCGAGCGGCTGATCGTAGTCGAGCGAGAGCGAACGCTTGTTGCGATTGGTGGCTAGAAAATAGGCGGATTCGCTGCCCACAAACGGAGGACCCCAACTTCGCGACTGGTCCCCGGTCAGCCTGCGCTCGACCTTGATGACATCGGCGCCGAAGTCTCCCAGCATCATGGCGCAGTAAGGTCCAGCCAGCGCCTCTGTAAGTTCAAGCACTCGACATCGCAAGGTATAACCGAGCGATCCGGTTTTCTCTCAAGGAAACCTCCCGCGTCTCATCGACCAAGAATTGCGAAACTCTCTACCCGGCGGCCGCTGGTCAGCAACGCCAAAGCTGCGTTCCAGCGCCAAACCGGCACTCCCCAGCCGGCCTTCGTCGAACAGCCGGCCAATCAGGGTGACACCATGGGGCACTCGCCGGGGCGGCGAAAATTTCGCCGGCGGGTTGGCCGGATCGGGGGCCCAATCGCTCCGCGCTTCCGAGACCTCGATGAAGCCCGCGCGCAAAGTGAGCGACGGATGACCCGTAGCATTGGTGATCGTGAGCATTTCATCGCGCAGGGAGGGAACCAGAAGCATATCCACCTGGGAAAAGACACGGCCCATCTCGTGGGCCACTTTGCGCCGGAAGCGATCGGTCTGCACAAAATCCACCGCGGAAAGAAAGCGCGCCTGACGAAAGCTGTTGGGCCACGCGTCCGGCACCTGCATCTTAAGCTGATCCACGCCATGGGTAAGCGTCAGCTCCTCGAAGGCCGCAGCCGCTTCGGCGAACAGGATCAACTCCAGCGAATCATAGGGCCAATCAGGGATGGTCACTTCCACCGGCACCATGCCCAGCTTCTTCACCGTTTCGAGGGCCGCGCGATCCACGTCGGTGGCCGGGGCCTCCTTCATCCACTTGGGAAAGAAGCCTACCCGCAGCCCCTGCACCTTGGCTGCCGCGTCGTAGTCCAGCTTGCTCGGTACGCTCGATACATCGCCCGCGTCCGGCCCCGTAATCGCTCCGAGCACCAGCAAGGAGTCCTCGACACTGCGCGTCATCGGGCCCAGTTTGTCGAGCGACCAGCAAAGCGTCATCGCGCCGGTCCGCGGAACCCTGCCGTAGGTCGGCCGCAACCCGGTAATACCGCACCGCATTGTGGGGCTTACAATGCTGCCGCCGGTTTCGCTACCGATGGAAAAGCCCACCAGCCCGGCGGCGGTGGCGGAGCCAGGCCCAGCGCTCGAGCCCGACGACCCTTCTTGCAGCAGCCAGGGATTCTTTGTCTGCCCGCCAAACCAGACATCGTTGAGCGCCAGCGCGCCCATGCTCAGCTTGGCTACCAGCACTGCTCCTGCCTGCTGCAGACGCTTGACCACGGTTGCATCGTCCGTAGGCACGCGGTTCCTGAAAGGCTCAGCGCCGTAGGTGGTGGGAATGCCGGCCGTATCGAGCAGATCCTTACCGCCCCAGGGAATGCCGTGCAGTGGTCCCCGATAGTGGCCGGCGGCAATTTCCTGGTCGGCCTGTTTGGCCTGTGCGATGGCCAGCTCGCGTGTGGGCGTGATCACGCAAAGCAGCGTGGGATTGAAGCGTTCGATGCGCTGCAGGTAGATATTGGTAAGCCGCTCGGAGGTAAGCTCGCGCTTCTCGATCCACCGCGACAGCCGGGTCACGGGGGCGAAGGCGATATCCTCATCATTGCTGGGGAGCGGACCAGGATCGGTCTTGCTGCGCAGAAACAGATTGCGTTCTGGTCCGGCCGCTTGCCCGGGCAAAGCCGCTTCGCAGTGGGACCAGGGCGCGAGCGTAGTTTCGAGCGCAACCTTACGCGGTCCGACCCGTCTCTCATACAGCGGGGCCATCGCGCTGCGCCAGCTGGCAGCCGCCTCTTTGCGCTCCGCCTCACTCAGCTCCACTTGCACCAGCTTCTCCGCTTCCGCAAAAGTCAACGGCGATACATCAGGTCCAACAGGTGGCGCCGTCGCAAAAGCAGGAGGCGCTCCAGGAGGCAACTCAGCGGGCTTTTGCTCATGGTTGCAAGAAGTGACAGCGATCCCCAAAAGACCGAGCGAGCTGTTGGTCAGAAACTGCCTACGTGATTTCGACATGGAACCTCTGATGCGTAGCATAATGCAAAGCTGAACAGCAGGGATCCGTCGAAAAACATCTCCACGAGAGGTCCGCTGAACTGCAGATCCCTCCACTACGCTGCGCTCCGGTCGGGATGACAAAGGGGAGGGGGGCGCTTCCATTGAGAGTAGTGGCTGAGCAAGAGGGGGCAGCGGCGCCCAAGTGGATGAAAAACGTCTTCTGTTGCCTTCTGCAGCTACTACGCTCGATGGAAGCGCCCCCCTCCCCTTTGTCATCCCGACCGGAGCGCAGCGTAGCGGAGGGATCTGCAGTTCAGCGGACCTCTCGTGGAGATGTTTTTTCGACGGAGCGTAGCGATCTGCTTTTCAACGAACCTCTTAGGAAACCTTGACCACGACTCCCTCCAACGGACGAAGCGAGAGGCTGGACGCAACTGCCTCCCCGCGATCCATGTAGGTCGAAACAACGATTTGGCCGCCGGCAACCGAAACCTCTTCCTGGCCCTCACTCAAATTCAGCAGGACTGCAAACCGTTGCTCCCCATCGACCCGCTCATAGCGAAGCATCCGGCCGTCGCTGGCCACATGTTCAATCGCTCCGGCATGCAAAGCTGCATTCGAATTACGCAGGCTGATAAGCGAGCGATACAAACTCAGCACAGATTCACTCTGACCAGACAGCGTTGCCACGTTGACCGCAGCGTAATCGGCCGCCAGGCGCAGCCAGGGGGTGCCCTCCGTAAACCCGGCACACCGCGAATTATCCCATTGCATAGGAGTGCGCTCCGGGTCCCGTCCCAAGCCTTTGCCCGGCCGATTCTTCTCCGCGGAATCCTGCACTTCATCCCCCGGGATCGCAACATCCGTCATGCCGATTTCATCCCCGTAATACATCGTCGGAGTTCCCCGCAAAGTAAGCAGCAACATCGCCGCAATCCGTGCCTGGGCGGGGCCGACGCGGGTAGCGATGCGCGGTTGATCATGATTGCCGATCACCCAATTCGGCCACGCCCCCGCAGGCAATGAAGCCTCATACTCCTTGATCACCGCAGCGATCGCATCCGCATTCCACGCGGTCTGGATAAGATGAAAGTTAAATGGAAGCTGCGCCCCCTTGAGATCCCGCCCATAGTACGTCGCCAGCTGATCGAATGGCAGATACGTCTCGCCAATGAGCAAGCGGTCGTCGCCATACGACTCCAGCACCGCGCGCATCTCAGCCACGATTGCATGCACTTCCGGCCGGTTGGTGTTGTACACCGGCAGCAGCCGCACCGCCTCAGGACTATCCGAGAAGGTCGCAGGATTGACCGGGTTGTCGCGATACTGATCGTCCTTGATCATCATCCACATCACGTCCACGCGAAACCCGTCAACGCCCCGATCCAGCCAGAATCGAAGCACATGGAACATCGCCGCACGCAGCTCCGGATTGCGCCAGTTCACATCCGGCTGCTGCTTCAGAAACGAATGGCAATAGTACTGGCTGCCATCCCTGGTCCACGCCGGACCGCCAAAATTGCTCAGCCAGTTGTTAGGCGGCCCGCCATCCGGAGCCGGATCGCGCCACAGGTACCAGTCGCGTTTCGGGTTGGTGAGCGAGGAGCGGCTCTCCACGAACCATGGATGTTGGTCCGATGTGTGGTTGGGTACGAAATCGAGGATCAGCTTGAGACCGCGTTCATGGATAGCCCGCAGCAGCCGGTCGAAGTCATCCAGCGTTCCAAAGATGCGATCGATATTGCAGTAGTCGGCGATGTCGTAGCCGAAGTCCGCCATCGGGGAAGGGTAGAAGGGCGCGATCCACACCCCCTTGATGCCCAGGCCGGCCAGGTAATCGAGCCGGCTCAGAATTCCCTGAAGATCACCGATGCCATCGCCGTTCGCGTCCTGGAACGAGCGCGGATAAACCTCATAAAGAATGCCGTACTGCCACCAAAATCCTGAAGTCATATTCAAGGACGATACACTGATCTTTATGACCAGAACGTTGAACAAGTACAGCTCTCAGATTACACAACCCAAGGCTCAAGGGGCCTCCCAGGCAATGCTCTACGCCACCGGCCTGCGCGAGCCGGATATGGCCAAGGCGCAGGTCGGTATCGCCAGCGTTTGGTATGAAGGCAATCCATGCAACATGCACCTTCTCGGACTTGCCGAGAAAGTAAAGGAAGGTGTCATCGCTGCCGGCATGGTTGGTCTGCGCTTCAACACCATCGGGGTCAGCGACGGCATCTCCATGGGCACCGACGGCATGAGCTTTTCGCTGCAATCGCGTGACCTGATCGCCGACTCAATCGAAACCGTGATGGGCGCCCAATGGTACGACGCCAATGTCTCCATCCCTGGCTGCGACAAGAACATGCCCGGCTGCCTCATGGCCATGGGCCGCCTGAACCGGCCCAGCTTGATGGTCTATGGAGGCACCATCCGCGCCGGCGCATCAAAATGGCCAGAAACTGGACATCATCTCCGCCTTCCAGAGCTACGGCCAATTCATCACTCATTCGATTAGCGAACAGCAGCGCCAGGCGATCGTCCGCCACTCTGTCCGGGAGCCGGCGCATGCGGAGGCATGTACACCGCGAACACCATGGCCTCCGCGATCGAGACGCTGGGCATGACTCTGCCCTACAGTTCCTCCACGCCGGCCGAAGATCCCTTGAAGCTGGACGAATGTTTCCGCGCGGGCGCTGCCATCCTCAACCTGCTCGAGCTGGATTTAAAGCCGCGCGACATCATGACCCGCGAGGCGTTTGAAAACGCCATGGTGATGGTTGCAGCCCTCGGCGGTTCGACCAACGCCGTATTTGCATCTGATCGCGATGGCCCGGTCGGTCAACGTTCTCCTGACCATCGACGATTTCCAGACGAGTCAGCGACAAGACTCCATTGCTGGCCGATTTCAAGCCCAGCGGCAACTACGTCATGGAAGATCTGCAAGCCGTCGGCGGCCTGCCTGCGGTGATCAAAATGCTGCTCGAGCCGGAAGGGCTGCTCCACGGCGATTGCATGACCGTCACCGGGAAAACGATCGCCGAAAATGTGAAGGATCTGCCAGGCTTGCAGCGGGCCAGCAGATCGTGCGGCCGGTTTCGAATCCTCTGAAGGCGACCAGCCACCTCCAGATCCTGAAAGGCAACCTCGCGCCCGAAGGCGCGGTGGCGAAGATCACGGGCAAGGAAGGGCTCAGATTCTCCGGTCCGGCCAACGTCTTCGATTCCGAAGAGCTGATGCTGCAGGCCCTGGAGGAAGGCAAGATCGCCAAGGGCGAGGTGCTCGTCATCCGCTATGAAGGGCCGAAGGGCGGCCCGGGCATGCCCGAGATGTTGACCCCCACTTCGGCCATCATGGGCGCGGGGCTGGGCAAGGACGTGGCGTTGATCACCGACGGCCGCTTTTCCGGCGGCTCGCACGGATTCATTGTCGGCCACATCACGCCCGAGGCCCAGGAGGGCGGGCCGATCGCCCTGGTTGCGAACGGAGACGTGATCACCATCGATGCCAAGGGCAACGAGCTCTCGGTCGCTTTGTCAGACCAGGAACTGGCTGCTCGCCGCAAAGCCTGGCGCATGCCGCCCTACAAAGCAGAGCGCGGCACCCTGGCCAAGTACATCCGCTGCGTAAAAAGCGCAGCACTCGGCTGCGTGACGGACGAATAACGAAACTGCTGTGCGTTCCGGAGAGCTCTGCACTGACTCCCGAAGAGCCTGCCCTGAGCTTGTCGAACGGGGACGGCCGAAAGTAGCCCAGGACGTAGTCCCATAAGCGCTAACTTGTTTTGGATGTTTTTTTGTCAAAACTCCCACAAAAACGTCATCCTGAGAGCCTGTGACTTTTTCGATCTTTTCGTGTTTGTTGTACACCTAACTAGATGTCTTTCGACCCCTCCACAAGACCGTCATCCTGAGGGATCCGCAGTTCAGCGGACCTCTGCTCCCTTCAGTTCAGCAACTACCCTCACGGAAGCGCAGCCCTCTCCTTGTCATCCCGAGCGAAGCCGAGGGATCTGCAGTTCAGCGGACCTCTCGTGGAAATGTTTTTCGAATCCTCCACAAAACCGTCATCCTGAGAGTTTGTGACTTTATTGGTTTCACATGAAAATTGGTGCTGAAAATAAAAGGCTTAGCTGCGTCAAAAACGTGAAAAAGCCAATAAAATCACAGCCTCTGAGCGAAGCGCCTCACAGATCTATCGCATAATGGAGGATTTTATGGCGCGGAGTCGAAGGACCCCGGCGATGCTTATCTTGCCCATGCTGCTCGGAGCTTTTCAACCACCGAAGCCCAGAACAGAATCTTGCTGCGCTAGGCACTGGATGGTCACGGGCACATCTTTTCATGCACAGTAATCCCCAGGTCTGTGCAAAATTTTTGTACTCGCGATGGATCGCGCGATGCAGTTCCTGTTCTCGGCCCGACGGAAAGACGGGTGGCGGGTCCGCCGGGTGCGGGCTTCGGTGGCCGGAAAGCTCCGAAGAGCATTTGTCAACAAGCATCGCCGGGGTCCTTTGACTCCGCGCCATCGAACCCTCCATTATGCGATAGATCTGTGAGGCGCTTCGCTCAGGATGACGGTCTTGTGGAGGGGTCGAAAAACATCTAACTAGGTGTACAAAAAACACGAAAAGATCGAAAAAGTCACAGGCTCTCAGGATGACGTTTTTGTGGGAGTTTTGAAAAAAAACATCCACAACGTAGTCCTGGGTGTCCGGGCTTTAAAGCCCGGACACCCAGCCAGCCTGGTCTTGCGGAAATTGCTCCCACAACCCGTCGGTCTTCCCGGGATCCTAGCTGAAGAGCGCGTCGTCGATAGACTGCACGTCATCCCACATCGGTGTGGGCTCGAAATAACCCGTGCCGGGCTTCAGGTGCTGCTTGCATACCTCGTCGTTCAGCGTCACTCCCAGCCCGGGAGTATCCGGAACCTTGATGTATCCCTTGTCGATCATGGGCTTCTCCGGCCCATTGACCAGATCCTGCCACCACGGCACATCGAGCGAATGGTTCTCCAGCGCCAGGAAGTTGCGGGTCGCGGCGGCGCAGTGCACGTTGGCCATACAGCTAACCGGTGTGCCCGCAAAGTGCATGGCCATCGGCACGCCATACCCGAACGCCATGTCGCCGATTTTGTGGGTGCGCAGGATGCCGCCTGAGGTAGCAAGATCCGGATGGATCTTGTCCACTGCGTGATTGCTGCACAGCTTTTCGAAGTCCGCAATCTCGTAAATATCCTCGCCCGTAATCGTTGGCGTGGGGCTGGCATCCGTGATCTCTTTCAACAGATCGGTGTAGTACCACGGAATAACGTCTTCCATCCATTCCAGGTTGTACTTCTCGTACGCCTTGCCCAACTTGATGACAGACTTCACCCCGATATGGCCCAGGTGATCCATCGACAAAGGCATGTCATAGCCGATGTTGTCTCGCACCGCGGCTACATATTCACACAGCCGGTCGATGCCTTTATCGGTGACTTCCGTCGCCATAAACGGATGAGGTTGATTGCGCAGTTCCCACTTGCTCTGGCCCGCAGGCTCCATCACCATCCCTTGCATCCCCTCGAGCACGTTGATGCCCAGATCCATCTTCATCCAGGTCAGGCCCATCGCTACGCGTTCCTTTGCTCGCCTGCCGTACTCCTTCGGATCGTCCGACTCTGTCGTATCGGCGTAGAGGCGGATCTTATCCCGCCATTGGCCGCCGAGCATCTGGTAAACCGGAATGTTGTAGACCTTGCCCGCAAGATCCCACAGCGCCATCTCAATTGCACAAACCCCGCCGGCCTGACGCGATATGCCGCCAAACTGCTGGATCTTCTGAAACAGAAAGTCGATCTTCAACGGGTTTTCGCCCATGATGCGGTTCTTGAGCACCATCGCGTACTGGTAACCGCCAACGTCGCGCACCTCGCCCAAACCGTAGACACCCTGGTTCGTGTCTATGCGAATGATCGGGCATGGGCTGGGGCCGGGCTTGACGATGATCGCATAGCGCATGTCGGTAATCTTCAACGTCGACGGGCTGGAGTTCAGGTTGACATTCTTGACGGCCGGCTCTGTCTCGGCCGCGGCCTTTTCCAGCGAGTAGCGGCTGAGCAGGCCGCCTCCCATTAAGGCCATGGAAGACTTGAATAAACCACGGCGATTGAATTTGGATGTAATGAAGTCAGACATTGTTACGTTACCCCCTTCGTTTTGACTCGCTGCTGAGCCGATGGCAATGAGGAGAATAGCGCATTGCACAGGCAGGCTGGATGGACCGGTCTCCTCCGGCATATCTGCATGGTTGGCTTTAACCTTATAGAGAACGGTGTGCACAGTTGTCAAAGGAAAAGCCACATACCACAATGCGGTATCTAGCTCCCGGCATTGCCAAACTGCGGAAATCAGCGAATTATTCGGCTTATGAAATCTCTTCTCGTCCTGCTTGCCTCTCTTCTCATGACTGCCGCCTGCTTTGCCGCTTCGACCTATCCCACGCGCCTCGACGATCCGGCTGCGGTCTACCTCACCCCCGAGGAATTCCACGTCCACGGCGACGGCAAGGAAGACGACAGCGCAGCGGTCCAGGCAGCGATCGACAAGCTCCAGTCCAGCAAGGGCGAAGGCATCGTTTTTGTCCCACAGGGCCGCTACCGCATCAGCCGCACCATCTATCTCTGGCCCGGTGTTCGTCTGATCGGCTACGGTGCCCAACGTCCCGTCTTTGTGCTGGGAGAGAACACCCCGGGGTACCAGGACGGCATCGCCTACATGTTCTTTTTCGCCGGCGGGCGCCCCCGCCCCCTGGCCGCCGGGTCGCCGCGACTCGGCTACCATCCTCCGCCGACACCGCGCGGAGTCGTGCCCCCAATCCACGACGTCCCCGATGCCAATCCTGGTACCTTCTACTCCGCGATGAGCAACGTTGACTTCGAGATTGGCCCCGGTAACTCGGGCGCAGTTGCCATTCGCTTCCATGCTGCGCAGCACGCCTTTCTCAGCCACATCGACTTTTCTATCGGCTCCGGATTTGCCGGCGTGCATGAGGTGGCGAACGAAGCCGAAGATCTCCACTTCCACGGCGGCCAGTTCGGCATCATGGCGCGCAAACCCTCACCCGCGTGGCAGTTCACTCTTGTCGACTCCACCTTCGACGGCCAACGGGAAGCCGCCATCCGTGAAAACGAAGCCGGGCTCACCCTGGTCCATGACGAGTTCCGTAACGTACCCACTGCGGTGTCCATCGATCCCCACTACTCCGATCAGCTGTGGATCAAAGACAGCCGCTTCGAGAACATCACCGCCCCCGCCGTCATTATCAGCAACGATGCCAGCCGCATGACTGAAATTAATTTCGAGAATGTGCTCTGCAGCCACGTACCTATTTTTGCGAAGTTGCGCGAGAGCGGCCGTGAATTCCGCCAAGTGGCTGATACGTATCAGGTCAGCGTCTTCTCCCACGGCCTTAGCCTCGCCTATCCGGGCGCCCCGGCAGCATTCCAGACTCGCTACGAGGCTGTTCCGCTCGCCGCGCTGCCGCCCTCCACGCCGCCTGCCATAAGCCCGCTGCCTGATCCCGCTACATGGGTCAACGTCCGTAGCCTCGGCGTCAAAGGCGACGGCGTTACCGATGACACGGTTGCCCTGCAACAAGCAATAGCCGGCCACCCGGTGCTCTATTTCCCCAGCGGGCGCTATCTGCTCCACGACACGCTTACGCTTCGCCCTAATACCGTTCTGATCGGCCTGCACCCCAGCACCACGCAATTCGATCTACCCGACGGCGCACCTGCGTTTGAAGGCCCCGATTCTCCCCGGCCGCTCCTGCTTGCGCCTGCCGGCGGCGCCAACATAATCACCGGCCTCGGCATCTTTACCGGCGGCTTCAACCCCCGCGCTGTCGGCCTTCTGTGGCACTCGGGCAAAGACTCTCTTGTCGACGATGTCCGCTTTCTAGGCGGCCACGGTACCAACGGTCCTGACGGTGCCCGTCTCAATCCCTACAACGCCACCCACAGCGCAGACCCCAACCCACATCGTCCCTGGGACTCGCAATATCCCAGCCTTTGGATCGAAGGAGGCGGCGGCACCTTCGCCAATATCTGGACTCCCGACACGTTCGCTCAGGCCGGCATCCTGGTTTCGAACACCGCCATCCCCGGCTTTGTGTACGAGCTCTCGAGCGAGCACCACGTCCGCGCGGAAATCAAACTGAAAAATGTATCGAACTGGCAGCTCTACGCGTTGCAAACGGAAGAGGAGAGCGGCGAAAGCCAGAACGCATCTTCGCTCGAAATCGATCACTCCAGCAATCTCACCATAGCGAACTATCACGGTTACCGTGTCACCCACATGGAGAAGCCTTTCTCCTACGCGGTGCGGGTGGCCGATTCCAACAACATCCACTTCCGCAATGTGCATGTGGATGCCAACAGTTCCATCGGCCTGTGTGATGCCCAGGGTGTCTGCCGCCAGGCGGTACGCTCCAACAAAGTGCCCTTTGAGAACGCCATCGTAGATGAGACGCTGCACGCCGAGGTGCGCGACCGTGAGTTCGCCAATCTCGACATCTCTGATAACAAACCGATACCATTGCCTCGTCTAAACTCCGATCTCACGGAAAAGGGTGCGCAGGTCGAACGTCTCGCCACCGGCTTCTACAACATCTCCGGCGCCGCCACCGACGCAACCGGCCTGCTCTATTTCGTCGACGCCCATTTCCAGCGCATCTATCGCTGGTTGCCCGAGGAGCACCGCGCGGAGGTGGTGAGTGACGCGCCCCTCGATCCCGTGAATCTCGTCTTCGACAAGGCCGGCGACCTCATTGTCCTTTCTTCCGGCGGCAAAAACCTCACCGCCTTTGCGTTGCGCGATAACCAACTCACGCTCCTGCCCCTCGAAGCTGCCGGCGAGCGTCCCGGGCTCACCCCGGCGCTGCCTGTCGACTACTGGTTCAACGGAGACTTCGCCGAAACACTCTCTGCCACCCAGCCCTATACGTATACATCACTGCAACAAATGTTCGAGAAGGGCCTGGGCACCCGCACCACCTTCCAGTTCGTTTCTCCAGACCACACTCTTTTCATTCCCACAAACGCTCCCATCGTGCAAGGGGAGCCATATTTCGGTACAAAATGGGCCCCCATCCTGGAAGCCTACGGACTGGTCAAAGGAACGGAGGGCAAACCCTTTTACGCCACCAACGAAGCCGAGCAGCGAACCTACCGAGGTCTGCTCAACACGGACGGATCCCTATCGCAGATCACAACCTTCGTAGAGCAAGGAGGAGAGAGCCTGGCACAGGACGCCGAAGGGGACGTTTATCTGGCCGCCGGCCAAATCTACGCCTACTCTCCCGCCGCCAAATTCCTGGGTAGCATCGAAGTCCCTGAGCGCCCACACGACATCCTCTTCGGAGGCAAAGACGGCCGCACCCTCTATCTCCTCACCGACCACTCGCTCTACGCGGTGCGCTTGCGCCATCCCGGTCTGTAGTCCCTGAAAAGGAGGGGGCCCGCAGAAGAGGTGACCCCAGCCTCAAACAAGGGCAGAACGGGAGTTCCCCTCCCGCTTATCCACATCATTATTTGCATAGCCCTCTGGACGACAGTCCTCGTTGCTTATAGCGTGATCGCAGCGACCAAAAATCTATCCAGGTGGACTGTCGTGGTACAAGCAGAAATGGGCGAAAGCGGGTGCGCCTGTCCGTATGGAGCACAGGCAAGATGATCAAATAAATTGCTTGAGCATCTTGAGCATCTTCGTGAAACAAAGGACTTATTTGGCAACCTTGCCAAATCGCTTCGAACAACATCTTCTGGGGAGGCCCGCTGAACTGCAGATCCCATCATGCGTCTTTCCACCCGGGTGCCCCACATCTCGCTCGTTTTTCGCGAGATGTGGGATACAAGGAATCTCTACCCGCTTCCCCTGGTTAGCCCGCTGGCTCGCGTTGATGCACACCCTCACCCACCGGTCCCAGGTGTCCCAGCGTACGATTGAGCCATTTCGTCATTTGCACTTCCCAATCGGGCACGCCCGGCAGCTTATACCAGCCGCCCGTACCATGCATGCCTCCCGGGATACGAATAATCTCGCTTGGTACGCCAACCTTGCGCAGAGCCGCATCCAGATTGGTCGCCTCGCTGAACGGAATGTACTCATCCTTATCTCCGAGAATCTGCAGAAACGGCGGGTCCCCTTTGTGCACATACGTGATCGGAGACGCCTCTTTCAGCGCCTCGGCTTCACCCTTTTCCTTGATGAGCGGGTCGAGCAGGGCGTGTACATCCGCATTGAGCGGCACGGTGGCAAAGCTGCTCTGCGCAAACAGGTTCACCACGGCTTGCACCTGCGCGGGCTCGCGATCCACGGGATCGGCTGCCGAAGGATTACCCGGCAGATTCAACAACCCAACCATATTGCTCAGGAACCCGCCCGCCGACCCGCCAACCAGCGCAATACGATTCGGCTGCGCATTCCAACGGCCAGCATTATGGCGGATAAAACGAATCGCCCGTTCCACGTCGTAGACCATGTAGGGATAGGGATACTTCGGCGCCAGGCGATAGTTGATGGAGAACACCGCATACCCTGCCGGAGCAAGAAAGTCGGCGCAATACGCTTCGCTGCCGCTCTTGCTGTTGCCTCGTTGGTAGCCACCGCCGTGGATGATGATCGCAATGGGATGCGGCCCCGGGCCTTTAGGAGCGTAGTAATCCATGGTCAACTGTTGGCCGTCGGCCACGCCGTACACAATCCCCTCCTGCGTCGGTGTCCGCACATCCGCACCCAATGCGGACACACTGAAAACCAGCAGAAGAAACTGGAAAATTATCTTCATGCGAGCGGCCGCTCCGGATGCACCGTCATCCACAGCACAGCTCCCACCACGGCCAGCGCGGCCGCGATCCCGAACGACGTAGTCCATCCAAAGCGCTGCGCCACCCACGGCGTAAGCGAGGCGGTCACCGCGCCGCCAACCTGTGCCCCCATGTTGACCATGCTGGAGAAAACCCCCGAACTGCGCCCGGCGATATCGGCGGACACCGACCAGAATGAGCTTTGCGAGACGTACAGTGCGCCTGCCCCGCCGGCGAGGATAACCCCAGCAAGCTGCGGACTCTGCACCCTGGAACCAAGAACCAGGAAGACTGCAGTAAAGAGGTAGGCGACCGAAGCCAGGCCGCAGCGACCCACGCGCAGCCCGTAAGCCCGGGTAAGCCGGTCACTGAGAGCTCCCCCACCCAGGCAACCAATCGTCATGGAGAGGAAGGGAAGCATGGAAAACATAGCACTGGCCTTGAGATTGAACCCCCGCACCTGGGCCATGTAGAGGAAGAACCAGCTAAAGAAAATCCACGCGGTGTAACCGAAGCCGAAGTAAGTGATGATCAGCGCCGGTAGATCCCGCCGGGTCAGGATAGCTCGCCACGAGATGACCCCGGGAGCCGAGTCACCAGTCTCGACCGCCGCGATGCCGTCGCGAATGATCTTCCGCTCGGAGGCCGAAACCTTAGGGTCTTCCTCAGGAGTGTCCCGTGCGAACCACCACCACACAACTCCAGCGAGTACCCCGATCACAGCACTGAACCAGAAGGCCGATCGCCATCCGTGATGAAGGATGAACCACGCCAGCAGCGGGGGAGTGAGGCCGCTGCCTGCGCCGACGCCGGCAAAAATAAGTCCGTTAATGAGCCCGCGTTCCTGCTCCGGGACCCAGCGGGCGACGAACTGGTTAGCCGCCGGATAAATAACGGCCTCCCCCGCCCCCAACGCGAAACGGATGCCGATCAGCAGCAGCACCGCCTGCGATATCCCGGGTGGTATCAGCGTAGTGAGGGCAGTGGCCACGCCCCACCACACCACGCCCAGCGTAATTATGAGGCGCGGCCCAAATCGGGAGGCGAGCCATCCAGCGGGAACCTGAAAACCCGCGTAGCCGATAAGGAACGCGCTAAAAATCCACCCCAGGCGCTGATTCCCCAGACCATACTCGGAACTGATCTGCAGGCCCGCGATCGAAATATTGGTGCGGTCGAGGAAAGAGATGGCGCTAAGAACGAAAAGCCAGAATGCGAGAAAAAACCTCTTCCGCGTGTGCCGCTCTGCATACATCGATCCATGCTCCTTGGCCGAAACAAATGATACCGCAGAGGATAGGCGTTCCGGTCTGCGGCGGGGCCGGGGAGCGACTCACGTATGATGCGTTTGTGTTCCACTGGAGACTTTCATGTGCTTCTCAGCCAGCGCCAACTTTGTAGGCGCCGCGGTTCTCGGCGCCATCGGGGTGGCGACCCTTACCGAGGTAAAGCACCGGCGAGAGCTGCTGTTTGCGGCCATGCCGCTGCTGTTCGCACTGCATCAGTTCACGGAAGGCTTTGTCTGGCTGGGACTCGATCATAAGCTGCCGCCGATCGTGGCCCACGACGCGGGGGCAGCCTTCGTCCTGTACGCCCAGGGCTTGCTGCCATTTCTGTTGCCGCTGAGCGTTCTTCTCATCGAGCCAACGCGGGATAGGCGGCGGGGAATGCTTGGTTTCTCCATCCTCGGAGGCGGACTCGCGGTTTACCTTCTGTGGGGACTTATCGCTTATCCTCTGCAGGTTTCCGCGGGCGATAACGGCATTGTTTACCTGAACCGGATAACCACCACGACGATGGTCGCGATGGTTTATGTGACCGCGACCTGCGGAGCGCTATTCTTTTCCGGGTTTCGCCCCCTGGTCGTGCTGGCTTGGCTTAACTTCCTGGGCCTGCTTACCGTGATGGTGGTCAGGCGGTATGAGTTTACTTCGCTCTGGTGCGCTTACGCCGCGGTGGTGAGCGTCGTCATCTACTTCTTTTTTCGCCGCAGCCGTGCTCGGCGGCCGGCCAATTATCTTGAGGCAGCCGCCGCATGAGTTCCTTTGCCAACCATCTCGAGCGGGAGAGGCCCGTACAGGACCTGCGCATGTGCTGGTGGTTGTTTGCCGTAAGGGGCGGCTTGGCCATCGTCTTCGCGGTCGTCTTGTTTCTGGCCAGCAGCTTTCTGGGGATTTTCTTCTTCGACCCGGTCACGTTGGTCTACATGAGCCTGTTGCTCGGGTCCTTCGTTTTAGGCAACGGTCTTCTCCTGGGAGTAGCCGCGTTTTTCTCCTTCGAGCATCATCTGTATGTCTGGTGGTTGGTGCTCTGTGAAAGTGTGTTTGCCTTACTGCTGGGCGTGTACATCGGCGTCTCTCTGCTTCTGACGCCCCAGACCTTCGCGTTTCTGGCCGGGCTCGACGCCCTCGGTGCAGGCTGCTTCCAACTCGCTCTGGCCATCAAGATGCGGCGAGAAAATTCCAAACTGATCCATCTCGCCTTTGCCGGGATCATCTCTTTGGGCGTAGGGATTGGATTCCTGACCCATTACAACCAGGCCCCGCGGGTCACGACCCAGGTACTATCTGGCTACGAGTTCTTTGCTGGAATTGTCTGGATGGTGTTCGCGTTCAGATTGCGCAGATAACGGCGCAGCCCGGTAGAGACGCCAATCCAAGAAAGGTTCGCCGGGGCCCAGCTTCCATAAAGTCACAGCAGCCTATAATTTGCTTGCACAATCTGCGCTACCTCCAAGATCGAAGAGCATCCAATCCAAGACGTCAGAGGAACCCTCAAGTGGAGAAGTCAATTTTTGGCTCAATCGGCCAGGTGGCGCTATTTGGCGCAAGGGCTATCCGGGATGCGTGGGTGCCGCCCTTTGAAGGTGAGTACCTGCTCACGCAGTTCTATGAAATCGGTGTAGGTTCGTTCTTCCTCGTCATAGCCTCTGGTTTTGCGTTGGGAGTGGTCATCACGCTGCACACCCGCAGCACCCTGGTGCAGTTTGGCGCAACAGCAGAAATCCCTGTCTTCCAGTCATTGGCGTTTTTTAACGAAATCGGTCCCCTGGTCGCCGCCTTGCTGATGGCCGGCCGGGTAGGCGCCGGCATCGGAGCCCAACTCGCGAACATGCGGGCCACCGAGCAGATTGATGCCATTGAAACGCTTTCCGTCGACTCCTTCAAGTTGCTCGTCGTCACCCGGGTCATCGCTTGTACTCTCATGCTCCCGCTGCTTACGATTTTTATGGATGCGGCCGGCATCCTCGGAGGCTTTCTCTCCGAGCACATTTGGTCGCACCTAAGCTGGACGCTTTACATGCATCGTGCCTTTGACGGGGTCGCCCTCGCCGATTTCATTCCACCCACTCTCAAAACTGCGGTGTTTGGATATCTCATCGCCGTCATCTCCTGCTTCTATGGCTACAACACCAACGAAGGTTCCGACGGCGTTCGCAAAGCAGCTACCAATAGCGTAGTCATCTCCTCGCTGGTCATCATCCTGGCGGACGTAATCCTGGTTAAGTGCATCTTCTTCTTGTTTCCGGACCAGGCCATATGAGCGAGGGGCAAACGAACGCCGCCACGATTGCATTTGAACAAGTGGAGAAAGGCTTTGACGGAAAGAAAGTTCTGGACAAGGTGTCGTTCACCGTCGCTGAAGGAGAAGCACTCTGCATCCTGGGCCGAAGTGGAACCGGTAAAAGCGTGACCTTGAAATTGATGATCGGTTTGCTGCAGGCGGACGCTGGAAAAGTCCTGGTGGAGGGGAAAGACATGGCGACTCTGGACGAAGACGGGCTAATGAAAGTTCGCCGCAAAATGGGTTATCTCTTTCAGAGCGCAGCCCTCTTTGACTCCTTCACCCTGAACCAAAACCTGTGCATGCCGCTTCATCGCCTGGACCCCAACAGATCTCCCGAGGAGGTCAAGCGCGCCGTCGAACAGACCTTGCGAGAAGTTGGTCTGGAGAACGACGGCAACAAGCTGCCGAATGCTTTATCCGGCGGTATGCAAAAGCGGGCCGGCTTGGCGCGCGCCCTGGTTCTCCAGCCGAAAATTCTTTTAGTGGATGAACCCAGCAGCGGCCTGGACAGGATCACCGCCTCTGAGATCGACGACCTTCTCATCAAGGTAAAAACCGAGCGCCACACCACCATGGTGATCGTCACCCACGACGTTCATGGAGCCCGCAAGATCGCAGACAAGTTCGCCGTATTGGATAAGGGCCGGGTCCTGGCCTTCGGAGCACCGGCAGAACTCGATAAGAGCCACGACAACCTATTGCAACAATTCATAGCGGAGCGCTAGTCGCATGAAAAACCATAATGTGATCGTTGGAATCTTCATTACCGCCGCCATCGTACTCTTCGGTGTTGCTCTTTTTTTGATCGGCAATCAGCACAAAGCTTTTCGTCGTCACGTCGTTTTCTACACCAGTTTTCAGAACGTGGACGGCATACCCAAAGGCGCCACAGTACGAGTGGATGGGCTGGATGCCGGCGAATTGGAAACCATCCAGATCCCCTCCAGCCCGTCCCAAAAATTTCGCCTGAAGATGAATGTAGAGGATCGGCTCCGTGGTTTGATCCGCGAAGATTCGTTTGTGACCGTCGAGACCGAGGGACTCGTGGGCGATAAGTTCCTGCTCATCCACCGAGGAACCGATCGCGCGTCCGCAGCGGCGCCGGAGAGCACACTCCCCAGCAAAGAGCCCTTCGACATAGGCAAGTTGCTGGAGCAGGCCCAAGGCATCATGAACCAGGCGGGGGTCACCATCAACGCCCTGCAAGGCACCATGAAAGACGTAAGCGGCCACCTCGACACCACTCTGGATACCGCGAACAGCACCATTAAAAACGTGAACGGAGTGGTGCTGGACGTCCGCAACGGCAAAGGCGCGGCCGGACTTTTGCTCGAAGATCAAGCAACTGCGACGGACGTAAGGCAGTCGATAGCGAATGTTCGCCAGACAACCGAGAAGTTGAACGATACCACCACGCGGGTCGACAATCTCCTTGCCGATGTGCAGTCGCGGCAGCTGGTTCCCAAGATAGACGACACCCTGAACAACGCGAAGGTCGCGACTCAGAATCTCGATCAGACGACGCAGCAGATCAATACCACGCTCAACACTGCATTTGCCCAGGACCAGTACGGCGAGGATGCAGGCGGCAACCTGCAGCAATCTCTTACCAACCTCAACCAGGCCTCGGGCAACCTGACCGACGATACAGAAGCCCTGAAGCAGGAATTTTTCTTTAAAGGCTTCTTCAAACATCGCGGCTACGACAGCCTGGACGATCTGCCGGTTGAGCAGTATCGCGCCGGGAAAATTTTCAAGTCTTTGCCTGAGAGCCGCCAGTGGATCGCTGCTCCTTCTCTTTTCACGACGAATCAAAGCGGGGAAGAGGTGCTGTCGGCGGAGGGCAGGCAGAATATCGACCAGGCGGTAGGACAGCTTAAAGAGATCTACGGTAAGCCGCTTATCGTAGAAGGCTACGCTTCCTCAGGTTCGCCGTCAGATGAGCTGGTGCAATCGCGCAGAAGAGCCGCGCTGGTACGGAACTATCTGCAACTGCACTTTCATCTTCAGCCCAAGAACACCGGCATTGTTCCGCTCATGAGCACACCTCCCGAAAGCACCGGCAAAGCCACTTTTGATGGAGTCAGCCTGGTGAGTGTTGGCAGGGACAGCAAGTAGAACTATCGTCCCTGCCAATTCTTGTTGAGTTAGCCTGAGCCGACAATGCTGAATTTAATTCCGTTAGCAAATCTAACGGAAATCGGTAGCTCGGTCAACGTTACCAATCTGCTCAGGTACTGCTTAAAATCGTCGTCTGGTTTCTGCAGGGACGCAATTTACAACTTGCGTCCCCTGCCAGGTTTGTTCATTTGCTCGAGCCAACAATAATCCGCGGCTGGGTTCCCATAGGACTACAGCTAAAATCATTTCCGTTCATGGTGAGCCGCAGCGTATAGCTCATGTCCGACTTCGCATCGGCCGGGATCTGCGCGACGAGCCAACCATTTGCCGGAACCCAGTGCTCCTGGTCAGGCAGGGGCCAGAAGGCGTCGTTCGTTGGATCGGGTGATACCAGCACCGGGCTTGTTTGTTTGTTTTCCCAGATGAAGTGGTCTCCTGGATCCACCGATACATCTCCACAGATGTCGGCCTTGAGAGCGGCAACAATGATGGTCTGCGTGGCAACCCCCGGAGCGACGGGGATGCACGTAATCGTGCCCTGTCCCGGCGTCCCGCTGGCAGTCGCGGAAACCGGCGTGGTCGGGGTTACGTTGTAGGGACCAACGGGAGTGAGCAAACTGCTCGGAGACACGGTGACTTGGACCGAGGTGCCCGAGCCTAGCTCGTCTTGATTGACAACCCAGTTGAATTGTTCTCCTGGCCACACAACGATGAGTTCACTGAAGACGTTGAAAGAACGCATTGAATTCCTCTCCATTTCATTCTGCGTTGGGTCGCAGGGTTTATTCCACGAACGCGTGGCTTAATAGCTGTTGAAACTGGGGATTGTTACGGAGATTATCGAAGCTGGGCGAATCTCTGACAATGGAGGCAGAGTACCCTGCTGTCAGGGCCTTTTGCAGCCACTCCAGAGCGACGCCTGTTTCGCCCAGATCGTTGTACACTACAGCGGCATAAAAAAGAACATCCTTACTACTATGCCCCAGCTCGATAGACCGCGATAGATGGGTGACTGCATTTTCTTTGTCGCCCAGTATCGCGTAACAGGAGGCCACATCTCCTTGCCTGTCAGCGTCCTCTGGATTGACCTTGAGTTGTTCGTTGAGCAGTTCCAGCTGCTTCCTAAAGGCATCCATGGCTTGGGCTCGCTGTCCGCCGTAAAGCAAGGCACTGGCCAGATTGCCCCACATTTCGGAATCCCGTTCACTGAACTTGATCGCCTGGCGGTAATTGTTCGCCGCCTGGGCAAAGTGCCGCGACTGATAATAGGCCGTGCCTAGGTTTGCGTATGCTCCTGCTGTGGGTCTTAGCTTTATTGACTGCTCTAGACTTGTTATGGCCTTTGTGTGGTCACCGAGAAACAGGTAAGCCGCCCCAAGGTTGCTATATTCAACGTAGTTTTCCGGCGCCAGTCGTATGGATTGTTGAAAGGCAGAGACCGCCTTCGCATACTCTGCCTGCTGCAGATAAAAGCGGCCTAGCTGTTCGTAAGCCCGTCCTGAATTTGGGTTGAGGCTGATCGCCTGCTGATAGGTATGCTCGGCATCGCTCAGCCGGTTCAGTCTGGCATAGGCATTCGCCAGCCCAACATATCCGTTGTTGCTTGTCGGATCAAGCTCAACCGCGTTGCGATATTCGCCGGCTGCTTGCTGATAATCACCGGTCCCGGCGGCTACCAGTCCGAGACACAAATGTCCATCCGCGCCGGCATTCCCGAGACTCACGGCGTGATTACAGTCTTTCCGTGCCTGTTCGACCCAATTGCGCTGTTTCGTAGCCTCATAATTAAGCCAATAGGCTTCCCCACGAACGGCGAAAGCCTTGCCGTAGTTGGGATCCAGCTCCAAGGCTCGATCAAGTACGTGAATGGCATTGATTATGTTCTCGGGCCGTATTGCAGCCTGCAGATATCCTTGCCCTTGAAGAAAGTAGTCGTACGCAACCGGCTCCGTGGTGCCGTGGACGGACAGTGCGGTTCTTTCCTCTGGTCGCAAATCGATTTGCAAATCCCTCACCACTCCGTCGGCAACCCGATCTTGCAGTGAGAACGGATCCGAACGTGGAGCAGTCAAGGTTTCTTCCGCCACCGTCTGCCCATTGTTCGCATTGGCCAGCTTGTAAGTTGTCCGATTCATCTCTCCTGACTGCTGGACGGTCAGTTCCAGTGTGAGGTTCGCGCCCAGCGTCTTCAGGGCAGTTGTGGGCGAAGACGCTTGCGCCTTTTCTACCTGCGCCGTATCGATCACTACCAGGTCATGGTTCTGGGACAAGCTCGACAGCTTGGCTGCGACAGTGGCCGAGAGCCCATCCGCAAACGCGCTAAGCTCGGCATTCCCGCCAACAATCCGTGGAGGCAGCACCGCAAGGCGCGGCGCCTCCACGCGTCGCCGGCGTCTGCGTTCTGGGCTTCCACAGGCTGGCGACGCGGGACCGCACAGCAGGAAGCATCGCCGCGACGACGATCAAGGCCAGAACGGGAAGCACAAACCAAAGCCACCTCGGTACCGGCCGCTTGATAGCTTTAGTCGGCCGCCCGCCTTGCCTCACCGTTTCGAGGTCCCTGCGCAGTTCGCGCGCACTCCCGTACCGTTGCGCCGGATCCTTGTACAGCGCCCGGGCCACCACCGCGGCCACTGGTGGAGACACTTTCAGCGCCGACCGGTCAAGATTGGCGGCTTCCCGCTCATCGAGAATATGCGCGGTGGTAACCGTGACATTCGCGCCACGAAAGGGATGCCGCCCAGCCAGCATCTCGTAAAACACAATCCCCAGCGCGAAGACATCGGCCCGTGCGTCCGGCACACCACCCTTCAAAACCTCAGGCGCCATGTAGGAAGGCGTGCCTGAGACGTGCCCTGGCGCCCACACCATGGTGAGCGTTTCCCCGGCCGGATCCTCACCCGGCAGCCGCCGCGCTACGCCAAAGTCGAGCAGCTTCACCTGGCCGCTCGCGTCCAGCATGATATTTTCCGGCTTGATATCCCCGTGCAGGATCCCCTTCTCGTGCGCGGCCACAAGCGCACTCGAGCACTGGATCGCGATGTCGAAGAACTGTTCCGGCGGCATGGGCTTGCCGATGGCCTGGCGCAGAGTCGAACCCTCCACGTACTCCATGACCAGCAGAACCTCGCCGTTTTCTTCGAACACGTCGTAGATGCTGGCGATGTTGGGGTGCTGGAGCGCCGAGGCCCGCTGGCCTTCTCGCAAAAAGAGCGCGTGGTCTTCAGGAGTCAGGCCGGCGCGCCAGGACATGCGCTTGATAGCCACCGTCCGCTTGAGCCTGGAGTCGACCGCGCGGTAGACCTCGCCCATTCCCCCTGCGCCCAGCCGGGCCTCGATCACGAATCTGCCGACGGTCTTCCCCGTCAGATCGAATTGCGCCGGAGGAGTTTTGACCTGGTCGGGAAATTCCGGCATTGGGCAGCGGGTCCCTCCTGGGACCTTTTTTGCCTCATCGTACGTCGAACCAGGCCCCGAAACAATAGCTGGGGCGCCATCGTATACTCGATATATGTCCATTGTGCGCAACATAGCGGGAGTGGCGAAGGGAATGAGCATCACCTTTCGCGAGATGCTGAATCCGACCGAGGTAGAGAACTACCCCGACGGGCCGGGCCCCAACCGCGGCGCTCATTTTCAGGACCGTTTCCGCGGTGCTCATGTGCTTCAGCGCGATGAGAATGGTCTGGAGAAATGCGTTGCCTGCTTCCTCTGTGCCGCAGCCTGCCCCGCCAACTGCATTTACATCGAGGCGGCCGAGAATACGGCGGAGAAGAGAATCTCCAGTTCCGACCGCTACGCCAAGGTCTACAACATCGACTACAACCGCTGCATTTTTTGCGGTTACTGCGTGGAAGCCTGTCCCACCGATGCCATCACCCATGGCCATGGCTTTGAGCTGGCGTCATTGAACGCGACCACCCTCATCCATCGCAAGGAAGACATGCTGGTGCCGACCATCAGTCCTGTTAGCATCGGCTGATGCAAGCGACTGAAATCGATGACCGGAAGCGGATTTTCCACGTTAGCAGCCGGGAAACCATCATGGGCCTGCGTGACGAAATTCTGCGCATGCATGGTTTTGAGGTGGATTCGACCGTCTATTCACGCCAGGCCGTGGATCAAGTTGCCTGGAAAGACTACGACCTGGTTTTGATCGATGTCGAGGCGGATGTCCGGGTCCAGAGCGCCCAGGAGCTATGCGACGAAATCAAGAAGGTAAATCCGGATCAGCACGTTGCCTTTGTGTGCAATTACCGCGTCGCCATCGATAGTGACTGCCCCGACGAAATCATCCGCTCCGAATTCAACCCCGAGGCCATGGTCCGCGGCGTAATAGAAGCTCTGGAAAAGAACGAAGAAAATGACAAGGACCGCGGCGTGACTGGCTAGCCAGGGAATAGACCATGCTTTCGCTGTTTCTTGTACTCCAACTCACCACAAAATCGTCATCCTGAGGGATCTGCAGTTCAGCGGACCTTTGCTCCCTTCAGTTCAGCAACTACTCTCAACGGAAGCACCGCCCTCTCCTTGTCATCCCGAGCGAAGCCGAGGGAACTGCAGTTCAGCGGACCTCTGCTCCCTTCAGTTCAGCAACTACTCTCAACGGAAGCACCGCCCTCTCCTTGTCATCCCGAGCGAAGCCGAGGGATCTGCAGTTCAGCGGACCTCTCGTGGAAATGTTTTTCCACCCCTCCACAAGACCGTCCATTATGCGATAGATCTGTGAGGCGCTTCGCTCAGAGCCTGTGACTTTTTCGATCTTTTCGTGTTTTTTGTACACCTAGTTAGATGTTTTTCGACCCCTCCACAAAACCGTCATCCTGAGAGTTTGTGACTTTATTGGTTTTTCACATGAAAATTGGTGCTGAAAATAAAAGGCATTAGCTTTCGCGTCAAAAACGTGAAAAACCAATAAAGTCACAGCCTCTGAGCGAAGCGCTCCACAAATTTGTCACGTGACACAGCGCTTGATGGCGCGGAGTCGAAGGACCTCGGCGATATTGTCTTACCTATGCCGCTCGGAGCTTTTCAACCACTAAAGCCCGCACCTGCCGGACCCGCCACGGTCTTTCCCTGGGGCCTAGAACAAGAACTGCCAGCATCTTGCCTGGCCAGCGGCTACATCTACATTCTCGGCAGCTCGGGCTTCGGTGGTTGAAAAGCTTCGAGCGGCATGGGTAAGACAATATCGCCGAGGTCCTTCGACTCCGCGCCATCAAGCGCTGTGTCACGTGACAAATTTGTGGAGCGCTTCGCTCAGAGCCTGTGACTTTATTGGTTGCACAAAAAAACCGACGCTGAAACAAAAAGGTTAGGTGCCTCCAAACAGCGAAAAAATCAATAAAGTCACAAACTCTCAGGATGACGGTTTTGTGGAGGGGTCGAAAAACATCTCGTTAGGTGCACAAGAAACACGAAAAGATCGAAAAAGTCACAGGCGCTCAGGATGACGATTTTGTGGGAGTTTTGACGAAAAACATCCAAAACAAATCAGCGCTTGCGGGACGTAGTCCTGGGTAAGCTCAGACCACGCGGAGCAGCCCCGAAGAGCCTGCCCTGAGCTTGTCGAACGGGGACGCTGGCCCCCTGCCCATCCACCTGCTCAACTGGCCTTCTTCCGCGGCTGCGCCGCCTGGAACTCCGCCCGCAGCGCCGCTTCATGCATCGGCTTCTCGTGCAGCAACAATTGCGTCGCCTCCAGGTGCGCATTGGCATGGAACCAATCCTGCACGATGTTGTCATACAGCAGATTAAGCACCGCCAGCAGTGACATCCCCTGGTGGTGAGCCATCCACTCCTTCACCAGCTTGGGCGTCTTGGTCGATTCCTGATAATCCGCCGCCTCATAGAAGCCGAAAGCGCCCATCCAGCCCATCTTAGCCATGCGCTTGAGGTTGCGCAGTGCCTCCACCGGCTCGATGGCCAACGCCAGGCAAGTGGAATAGGGCGAAATCACGGGTCCTGCCACCGCGTCCCACTTGAGCGCGATGGGCGGAATCCCGAATGCCTGGTAATGATAATGACCGTGGTCGTCGATGCCCGCCCACCCCGATTCCGAGATGCCCCACGGGATGCCGTGCTCCTTTCCGAACGCGCGCTGGATGGCTACCACGCCGCTGAGTGTGCGCGAGACCAGCGTGTCCGGATAGCTGCGCATCCAGATCGACGGCATCAGATACTCGAACATGGTGCCCGTCCAGGAGATGAGCACGGGATGCCCATAGGCAATGGTGTGGATGCGGCCCAGCTTGAACCAGCTTTGCTGCGGCGCTTCTCCCTTGGCCACGGTAATGAACGCGGCGATACGGGCCTCGCTGCATAACAAGTCATAGCAGGCCTGATGCAGATGCTGGCGCTCGATCTCATAGCCGATCGAGAGCAGCAGCCGCGACTTATCCATCAAGAAGCCGAAGTCCATTTCAGTTGCGAAACGCATCGCCTCGGAGGAAAGATCCTTCAGCCCGCTGGCGAGCACTTTCATGCCTTCCCGCGCCGGCCCTAAAGCAATGCGCAGCTCTTCGGCCAGCAGCACCAGCGGCGAATCGGAGGCCAGACTGGTAGAGGCCCGGGCGACGCGGGCATCCAGATCGGCAGCCAAAGCGCTGGCGGCGCCGGTCTGGACGGAAGCCGCGGTCTCCGCTACACCCTGCAACTGTGGCAAAGCCAGCAGCGGGGCGTACTGGGGCAACAGCCAAGGCATGTAATCGCGAACAATGACCACCAGCGCCCGTATCCGGCGCTGCGTTTCCGCCAGCCACCACGCTGCCTCGCCGGCTGCCGGCCCCGCCAACTCTGGCGCGTCGACTGTGGTCAGGGCCCAGGCGATCCAGGCATCGGTGCTCGCCTCCCCCGCCGGCGGAGCCAGGGCCTTCAACCCGGCCGGCGCGTCCGGCAAACTCGTGAGCAGCTGCCAATGATCGCGAATGCCGGAAAACAAGGCCGGATCGAGCAGCCGCTCGCGCAGAAGGCTGCGGCAACCCGTGCGCAAGGTATAGAACGAAGCCGCCAGGTTGCCGCTATCGACCGAAGAAATCGTAATCGGGCGAATAGGCGCAAGCGTCCGGGTGTCGTACCAGTTGTAGATGTGTCCGCGAAACTTCTCCAGCTTGTCGTAGGTCTGCAAGCTGGCTTCGGTCAGCTCAACAAATTCGGGAACGGTCAAATAGCCGAAGGTAATGGCTGCCTGCCGCGCGTTGAGCAATAGTCCGAAGTTGGTGGGCGAGACCCGCGCTGCCTCAAACAGACCCTCTTCTTCGACATTATCCGGAATCAGGTAATTGTGACTCTCGCCGCCAAACTGGTTGAAGTAGCGCCAGGTCTTCAGCGCCAGCTGGCGCAGGAACGTATCTTCCTCGGGCGTGAGCTGCGGCCTGGCCTGCTGCGGCGGGCTGTTGAGCCATGCAGTGAGCCCTATGGCAAATCCCCACAGGATAAGAATGGGCAGAGCTACGAAAATAGATTCCGGATGGCGCAGAAAAACCAGCACTCCGACAATCAGCGCGACTAGCGGAGTCAGGGCCAGGTAGCGGTCGACCGGCGTGCGGCTTTTGGCTGCCGATTCGGCCTCGGCAGCGGTTTCCCATTCCAGCAGACGCTGCCCGGTGATGAAGCTGCGTACCAGCGAGCGAATGATCGCATCCAGCGCCAGCAGCGTCTGGTGGGGCAGGTAGATCAGGTTGAGGAAAGCGATAAAGGTGCCCTGCCAAAAGCCGCTGTAGGCATCGCGCATGGCGCCCGGCAGCTTGGTCACATAAGCTCGGCCCACGCTGAACACCAACTGGACCAGCGTGGGCACGAACATCAGGAACAGGGTGACCACGGTCCAGTAGAGCGCACCGCCAGGCAGCCCCAGCCATCCAGCGAGCAGCAGGGCAAAGGTAAGAACTTCTACCAGCGACCGGCGCAGGTTGTCGAAGATCTTCCACCGCGAAATGGTGGCAATGGGATTGCGCACATACCGCCCGGATTCATCCGGGACCTTGGAAAACAGCCATTGCGCGATCTGCCAGTCACCCCGAAGCCAGCGATGTTTACGCCGGGTGTAGGCACTGTAGTGCGATGGGTAATCGTCAATGACCTCAATGTCCGTGGTCAACCCGACTCGGGCATAGGAGCCCTCGATCAGATCGTGGCTGAGCAGGGAATTGCGCGGAAAGCGGCGATCCAGAACCGCATGCAGCGCATTGATCTCGTAAATGCCCTTGCCGGTAAAGATGCCCTCTCCGTACAGGTCCTGATAGGCGTCGGAGATGGCGCGCGTATAGATATCGAAGCCCGTCTGCCCGGAGTAGATGGAGGCCATGCGCGAGCGCGATGCCGATTGCACGCTAACCCCAACCCGCGGCTGCAGGATGCCATAGCCCTCGGTAACAATGCGCAGTTCGGGATCGATGATGGCGCGATTGAGCGGATGCGCCATAGCCCCGATCATGCTGTGCGCCGTGCCCCGCGGAAGCTGCGTATCGGAGTCCAGGGTGATGACGTATTGCGCGTGGGTAAGCGCAGCCAGGTTGCCCGCCTTCACCGGGAAGGGATCGAACTGGCCCTTGAGCAGCTTGTTGAGATCCAGCAGCTTGCCCCGCTTGCGTTCCCAGCCCATCCACACCCCCTGGCGCGCATTGAAAATGCGGTGGCGGTGCAGCAGAAAGAATGATCCCGCTCCGGCATTGGCATAGCGTTCGTTCAGTTCGTTGGTGAGCTGAATGGCCAACTCCACCAGGGGATCGGTATCGTTTTGCCGCGGGCGCGTGACCGAGTCGGGAAGATCGGTCAGCAGGCCAAAGTGTATGTTGCGGTCCTGGTTGGCCAGGTAGCGGACCTCGAGATCGTCAAACAGCTCCCGTACCTGCTTTTCCTTCATCAGCAGGGTAGGGATCACGACTAACGTGGTAAACGGCTGCGGCACACCCTTTGGAGAAGTCGAGCTTGGGCAGCGCATACGCCTTGAAGACCGCGGTCACCGTGTTGTTCACCAGGTCCACCGCGCCCTGCGTCACCGGGAGCAGTAACAGCAGGAAGGCCAGGGTAAGACCGCCGAAGATGGGGTAAGTAGGCACCAGCGGAGCCAGGATCAGGCCGATCAGCACCACGGTGATGATCTGGATCCCGCCAATGTAGAAATCATCCGCGTTATGCCAGATGGTCTGCCGCAGGCGGTCGATAAAGCGAGGGCGATAACCAACCCGCGAGGCAAGCTGGGGAAAGCCTCGATCGATGATGTAGTAGCCGACATGTGCGCGCCGGGCGCGAAGGCGAGCATCCTCGACGCGGTGTTTTTCCTTTGATTCCAGGGCCAATTTCAGCGCGGCCTGGGCCACTTCCAACTCCGAGCAATCGGAGTAGCGGGCGATCTCTGCCACCCGCTTGCGATAGGCCTCCCGGCTGTCGAAGTCCATAAACCGGTAAGCATTGACGGGGTCCTGCTGGAGAACGGGGTCGTAGACTACCAGTGGCTCGATCAGCGTGAACCAATCGGCGTACCCGATATCGCGCAGGCTTCTCATGCGCGTCTTCAGCAGTTCGGCGCCGGCCTCGGTGTGCGATGCCTCATCCTGAAGGACCCCATTTGCCTGCACGATGATCTCTTCCAGCAGCAGGAATTTCATTACCGGCGCCAGGGCCCATAGCTCTTGCAGCTCCAGTGCATCGTATTGCTGCACCTGGTCGATGAAGGTCTTGATCGCGTCGGCGTTATATTCCGACCCCGTAGCCTGCAGATATGCGTCCGCCACGGTTACAATGCGCGGCTCGTCGTTCTCCTGGTCGCGGATGGTGCGCGGCAAACGGCCAAGCTTCTTGCGTACGGTAGAGACCTCCGCAACCACGGAGCGCAGAAGCCGCGGGTTTTGCCGCAACTCGAGCAGCGGGTCCAGCGGCTCTCCCGGCAGGTACGTAGGCACAGGCCGGGCATCGAGCACTACGAAAAGCTGGTCGAGCGATTGCGCGGTTGCGTCGATGCGGCGCCCAAAACTGCCCGAACCCTCCGGCTTGTGGGCAACGTGCCAGCCAGGCGCGACGCGGTCGGCATAACTCCGCACTGAATCGGCGGAGTATGAGCGCTGCGGCCCTGCGTCGGTCTTGGAGGCCTGGCCGGAGCCGGATACGGTGTCGGTCATAAGCGTCAACGTCCTTTAGTCAGCGGTAGCTCGCCGCCTGCATTTCAAACATACTTGCGTAGCGCCCGCCCAGCGCCATCAGTTGTGGATGGGTTCCTTCTTCCACCAGTTTTCCCCCCTCGAGCACTACGATGCGGTCCGCCATGCGCACGGTTGAAAAGCGGTGGGAGATCAGCAGCGCCATTTTCCCCGTGGTGAGTTCGGCGAAGCGTTCGAAGACCTCCAGCTCGCTGCGAGCATCGAGAGCAGCCGTAGGTTCATCCAGTACCAGCAACTGGGCGTCGCGCAGATAAGCCCGAGCCAACGCCACCCGCTGCCATTCCCCGCCGGAGAGTTCGACCCCGCTTTCGAAGCGCCGGCCGAGCATCTGGTCGTAACCACCGGGCAGTTTAGCGATCACGCTTTCCGCCAGGCTTTTGTGCGCCGCGTCCTCGATCTCCGCTTGCGAGTGCTCGCTCTCCACCCGTCCCACGCTGATGTTCTCCCGGGCGGTCATCTCATAGCGCATGAAGTCCTGAAAGATGACCCCAATTTCGTGATGCAAATCTTCCAGCTTGTACTCGCGCAGGTCAATACCGTCGAGCAGAATCTGCCCTTCGGTCGGGTCATACAGCCGGGTAATCAGCTTGACCACAGTGGTCTTGCCCTGGCCGTTCTCTCCGATCAAAGCGATCCGTTCCCCCGGCGCCAGGGTGAAGTTAAAGTTGCTCAGCACCCGCCTCGTAGTACCCGGATACGCGAAACTGACGTTGCGAAACTCAAAACCACGGCGGATCGGCCGCGGAATCAACGACCCATCGGGATTGGCATTCACCGTCGGCTTCATCTCGAAGAAGGCCAGCAGATCGGTAAGGAACAGGGCCTGATCAGCGATGCCCGAGGCAGTAGAAAACACCTGCTGCAGATTGCTGGAAGCCTGGACGATGGCGTTGGTCAGATAGTAGAACTCGCCAATGCTGTTATAGCTGCCGGTGACCGCGCGCCAGATCACGAACGCATAAGCCCCATAGTACCCAAGGGTGGCGATAACGCCCAGCAGCCCGCCGGCGATCAGCTTCTTGCGTGAGAGAGCAACATTCTCCTCATAAATAGCCTGGGAAAGCCGGGTAAAGCGGTTGCTCAGGTAGTCGCTGAGGTTAAAGAGCTTGAGCTCTTTGGCGCCCTCCCGGCTGCCGGCCACTTGGCGCAGATAATCCATTTGGCGTTTGGCTGGAGTCTGGCGGAAATTCTTCGCATATCCCAGGAAGGCAAAGTGGGTCTCTCCCAGGAAGGTGGGGAGCACGCCCAGAGCCAGCAGAAGCACCAGCCAAGGCGAAAACCAGAGCAGGACCGACGTCCAGATCAGCGTGGTCAGGCCCTGCTGGAAGAGCCGACCCATCTGCTGGATCATGGCCAGGCGATCGGTGGCCTGTACCCGTGCCCGCTCCAGGCGGTCATAAAAGACGGGATCTTCATAGGTTGTCAGGTCCAGCGCCGCCGCCTGCTTCATCACCCGAACGCTGACGAAATGGGTATACCGGTCGGCCAGCAGGCTATCGCTATAGTCGATGCCCCGCACCAGCAGCCCGTTCAGCACGTTGAGGGCAGCTTCCGCGACGACGAGCCACCAAAAATGCGGGTTGAGCCCTTTATGCGTGAAGTAGTTCTGAACGCCGTTGATAATCAGCGCCGCCACCGCGGCAATCCCGGCCGGCAGCGCAGCCACCAGGATACGCAGCAACAGGCCCCAAACGACCACCGCCGGGCCAGACTGCCACAGTATCCCGAGCACCGGTGGCACGTTTTTGAGCGCCTGCACTCGTTCGCGCCAGGCATTGCGGGAGGATTGTGGACTGGCTTCCGTCATGGACTTCAAATTCCTTAAGCGGACCAGACCCTCCGCAGGCTCGATTGTGGGTACTTTACTAATGTTACCAATCAGATGCACTTCCGAGTTTCCTTGTTGGCTAGAGCAGTTTCGCAATGGGTGCAGAGCGAAGCGACAGGCCTTTTCGTGGTTTTCTCCCAAGGGAAACCACACCTCGCGATCTTCTCAGTCCGCAGTATTGCGAAACTGCTCTAAAACAGTGAGCTTGCGGTCCACAGGCGACTGTGCTAAAAATCGAGTATTCAAGTTTGCTCCTTGTGAGCGAGCCTGAATTTCATGAAGAGTGGCTGAGGGACGGGCCCTGTGACGCCACGACAACCTGCCTGGGCAAACCAGGAGTATGGTGTCAACTCTCTCCTGCGTTCTGAAAAGAAACGGGGAACATGAGATTCGGGGTGCACAGCTTTAAGCGCATCTCGCTAATTCCATGCAATACCGGCAGTTTTAGAGTTCGTCACGCAGTGCCCGTGCATCCGTCGCTCTCGATTTGAGGGCATGATGGCATCATTCTACGAATTGCGTTGTAGGGAGTGTGGCAAGCGCTTTCCGAACTCGCCGCTTTCCAGTTGCGATGAGTGTTTTTCCTCGCTAGAAGTAGCCTACGACATGGCCGCGGCCAGGCAGACCTTTACCCGCGAGCGAATTGCCGCCGGGCCGCAAAGCATGTGGCGCTACCAGGCGTTGCTGCCGGTGCCCGACGATTACGTGCCCACCACTCCTTCCGGCATGACCCCCCTGATGGCGGCTCCGCGCCTGGCAAAGCGTATCGGCGCGACCAATCTCTACCTAAAGAACGATGCCGTCTGCCTCCCCACCCTCAGCTTCAAGGATCGCGTGGTCTCGGTGGCCCTGGCTGCGGCCAAAAGCTTCGGCTTCGATACCGTAGGCTGCTCTTCGACTGGAAACCTGGCCAATGCCGTGGCCGCCCATGCTGCGCGCCTGGGATTGAAGACCTACATCCTGGTGCCGGCGGATCTGGAGCCTGCCAAGATCCTGAACACCCGCGTTTATGGCGCGAACCTGGTGCAGATCGATGGCAACTACGACCAGGTGAACCGGTTATGCTCGCAGCTTGCAGAGCGGTACAACTGGGGGTTTGTGAACGTCAATCTTCGTCCTTATTACGCCGAGGGCTCGAAGACGGTAGGTTACGAGATTGCCGAACAGCTGGGATGGCGCCTGCCTGACAACGTGGTGGTTCCGATGGCCGGCGGCGCACTGATTTCCAAAATTCGCAAGGCGTTTGGAGAGCTGATCGAGCTCGGCCTGGTCGAAAACAAGCAGGTGCGCTTCTTTGGCGCGCAAGCCACTGGCTGTTCCCCTATCGCGCATGCGGTAAAGAATGGCCTGGCATTCCACGTGCCGCAGCGGCCAAACACCATCGCTCGTTCCCTCGCCATCGGCAATCCCGCCGACGGGCCCTATGCCATCCGCACCATCAATGAAAGCGGCGGCTACGCCGAAGATGTTTCCGACGTCGAGATCGTTTCCGCAATCCAGGAACTGGCGGAGACGGAGGGCGTGTTTACGGAAACGGCCGGAGGAGTGACCACCGCTGTGACTGCTCGCCTCTATGCTCATGGCCGCATTGCTCCCGGCGATCTCACGGTGGTTGCCATTACCGGCAACGGCCTGAAGACCACGGACGTACTGCAGGGTAAGTATGAGCAGCAGCAGGCGATTCGCCCACGCCTGGCTGACTTTGAAGCCATGGTCGAGCAGGACAGGGAGGAAGCGTATGTCCGTTAGAGTGTTGTTACCAAACGCCTTTCAGAAACACACCAATGGCACCAAGGAGATACAATCCGCGGCCCAGAATCTGCCCCAACTGATCACCGAAATCGAGACCAGCTTCCCCGCGCTCAAGTCCCACCTGCGCGACAGCGACGGAAGGGTGCGCCGCTTCATCAACTTCTACGTCAACGAAGAAGACATCCGCTTTCTAGGCAACGAGAACTACGCCTTCAAAGACGGCGATGAGGTATTGGTAATTCCCTCGATAGCGGGCGGCTCGTTGTAGGAGAAAGAAACAGCAGGTCCCCCCACCTACGGTCTGTCGAAAACATCCCCACGAGGAGCCCGCTGAACTGCAGATCCCTCCACTACCCCGGATTTCCTGCGAAATTTGGTGGCGTTGGCGAACTTCATGCGCCTTTCCTTACTGAAAGGCGCACACGCGACCGTGTCCGGCGCAGCGTGGCAGGAAATCCGGGTTCGGTCGGGATGACAAAGGGGAGGACGGTGCTTCCATTGAGAGCAGTTGCTAATGAAGGGAACAGATCGGGATGAAAATTCTGGTGCAGGAATCAACTCTCGTAATCCAGCAGAATTGTCATCCCGACCGGAGCGAACCCGGAATCCCTGCCACGCAGCACTAGACAATGCCGCGTGCGCGCCTTTCCGTAAAGAAAGGCGCATGAAGTTCGCCAGCGCCACCAAGTTCCACAGGGAATCCGGGGGAGCGTAGTGGAGGGACCTGCTGCTTAGATCTCCACTACAGCGAAGGCAACCCGCAAGACTCGTAGATCTTCGACATATATTGCATGTCGAGCAATCCTTCTTCCCCTGCCGTATTCGGCGTCTTATCTTCCAGAATGCAGTCCGAAAAATGATTAGCTTCCAAAGTAAACTGCGAAGGGTCCTTGTCGGTATTAGGTTCATCGAGAACGGTGGGCTTGCCGCCTCCCGGGTTAGCGAACTGGGCCGTAAGATGAAGCCCCTGGTAGGTAAACGCCGGCTCCGCATACAAGTAACCCAACGACCCATGCACCCGGTAGAACCCATTCATCGGCGCGCCGTACGTAGTGTTGCAACACGCCACCACGCCGGAAGGAAACTTCATCGTCCAGGACACATTTTCTTCCACCGTATCGAACCGCCCGTCATGATCGATAACCGACGAATACCCCTTCAGGTCGATCGGTTCCTCGCCTGTGAGATAGCGGCAGGCGTTCAGTGAGTAGATGCCCACATCCATCAGTGGGCCCCCGCCGGCCAGCTTGCGGTCCAGCCGCCATTCCCCCAGCTTTTCGTTGAAGCCGTTCGCGCTCTCGATTGCCTGGATCTTCCCCAGCTTGCCCTCGCGGATGAGCTGCATGGCGCGCAGATTGGTCGGCTCGTAATGGCAGCGATAACCGATCATCAGCTTTTTATGCGCGTCTTTGCACGCCTTGATCATCGCCCGTGAGTCCGCGACTGTCGTCGCCATCGGCTTCTCGCACAGCACGTGTTTGCCCGCGCGCGCGGAGCGGATGGTGTACTCGGCATGCATGCTGTTGGGCAGTGCCACATAGACCGCGTCGATGGCCGGGTTGTTCTTGAACTCGTCCATGTTCTCGTAGCTGTAGATGGAGCTCTCCGGTACCCCATACTTCGCCGCCTGGGCCAACGCCTTATCGCGATGCCCACTCACGATTCCAGTAATCCGCGAGTTTTTGCTGGTCAGCACTCCGGGCATAAAGTGACCCATGGAAATGCGGCCCAAGCCAATGATGCAATAGCCGATCTTTTTGTCGCCGCCCTTCGCCAGGAGCGGCGAAACCACTTGTGAGGCAGCCCCGGCCACGGCCAGGCGGGTGAACTCTCTGCGGGTAAGCATGACGGATCCTCCAAGGCGCTCAAATATTTTAGACGCATTTCGCCCAATGACGAAAACCGGCAAGGCGGCCACTCCTCTTACAATCAGAGCCAGCATGCCAAAATCACTGCTCTTGCTCACGCTTGTGTTGCTTGCCATCGTCCCGGTAGTCCGCGCTGAGTCGACCCTTTCCGACGACTCGAAATCAAGAATCGATGTTGCCGTCAATCAGGTTTTGTCCTCGACCAAAGTGCCCAGCGCTTCGATTGCCATTGTGAAGGATGGCCGCATTGCCTATCTCCAGGCCTACGGTCAGGCGCGGCTCTCTCCGCCGATGGAAGCCACGCCGCAGATGCAGTACTCCATCGGCTCAATCAGCAAGCAGTTCACCGCGGCCGCGGTCCTTCTCCTGGCGCAAGAAGGAAAGTTGACACTGGATGACCCCGTCTCGAAGTATCTGCCTGACCTGACCCGCGCCGGGCAAGTCACGATTCGTATGCTGCTGTCGCACACTTCGGGCTATCAGGACTACTGGCCTGAGGACTACGTAATGACCTCCATGATGGTGCCGACAACCGCCCAGGACATCCTGGATGTGTGGGCAAAAAGGCCGCTCGATTTCGACCCCGGCACGCAATGGCAATATTCCAACACCAACTACGTGATTGCCGGCCGGATCGTGGAGCAGGTCAGCGGCATGGCCCTGATTGATCTGTTGAAGAAGCGTATCTTCCTGCCTCTGGGCATGGACAACGTCTACGACGCGGATGCCAGCAGGTTGCCGGCGACCGACCCCACAGGCTACGAACGCCACGCCCTGGGGCCCCAACGCCCGTCGCCCCAGGAAGGCGCGGGGTGGATGTTTGCTGCCGGGGAGCTTGCCATGCCGGCCCACGACCTGGCTCTCTGGGACATCAGTGTGATCAATCGCTCATTGCTCAGCGCGGCGTCGTATGTGCAGATGTTCGCCCCTGTCCTGCTTAGAGATGGCTCCAACACCGGCTACGGTCTGGGTGTGAATGTGGGCAAGCGTGACGGCCACAACATCATCGAACATTCGGGGGAAGTCTCGGGATTTGTCTCGGAAAACCTGGTTTTTCCAGACGACCGGGCCGCCATCATCGTGCTCACCAATGAAATGGCCACCCAGGCTGCCAGCCTGATTGCCCGCCAGATCACGCCCATAGTTCTCGGAATACCGGCGCCGGCGCCGACCAGGGAGGAGGCGCGAGCGCTGGCCATCTTCAATGGGTTAGCAGACGGGCACATTGACCGCAGCCTCTTCACCAACTATTGCAACGCGTACTTCAGCCAGCAGACCCTGGAGGACTTTGCCTCCAGTCTGAAGCCCTTGGGCCCACCGCTCAGCTTCAAACAAACCAAAGAAGAAGCCCGCGGCGGCATGATGTTCCGAGTCTTCGACGTGACGTTTCCCGACCGCGAACTGAGGGTGACCACCTACCAGATGCCCGATGGAAAACTGGAACAATACCTGGTCATGCCGTAACCGCCGGCCCACTCATTTTCCAACCAAAGTCTGAAACTCGGGGTTCTTGGAGAGATAATTCGCCACCAATGGACACACCACATCCACCTTCAATTGACGATCGCGGGCGTATTCAAGCGCCGTCTTTGCCAGCATGCCAGCGATGCCGCGGCCGCGAAGAGCATCGGGCACCTCGGTATGCCAAAGTGTGATCCATCCAGCGTCATCGAGCTCAAATTCGAGGTAAGCCGTCTCGCCGTCCTCCTCCAGCTCGAATCTGCTCATCGAGCCGCCCTTCTGACCGCTCATTTCACTGCCGCAGGCTGCAGCCAGACGCTGGGAGTAGAGTGCGCAATCTCTTCCTCTTCCGGCGTCATGTCGACCGAAACGTCGGCGAACAGCGGAGTAGTCAAGTACCGTTCCCCCGTATCCGGCAGCATGCACAGAATCGTCGCTCCCTGCGGAGCCTCTTTACAAACCTGCAACGCAGCGGCGAAGGTGCCCCCCGAACTGATGCCCACGAAGATCCCCTCCTTGCGGGCAAGCTCCTTGCTGCAACGCATCGCCTCAGCGTTGGTGATGCGCAGCACTTGGCTGACACGGTTCGTCTCCATAGCATCCGAAACTAGTTTGGCGATAAAGTCCGGGCTCCAGCCCTGCATGGGATGCGGTTTCCACGCCGGATGCCCCGACGCTGGCGATCCGTCCGGGTTGTGCGGCTGCGCAAGCCCGCTGGACACCATCGGTGCGTCATCCGGCTCGCAGACCACAATCTTGGTCTCAGGCCGTTCTTTGGCCAGCACCCGCGCTACGCCCTTCAGCGTGCCGCCGGTGCCAAATCCGGTTACCCAGTAATCCAGCCGCTCCCCTTTGAAATCTTCTAATATCTCCTGCGCCGTGGTGCGCGAGTGCATATCGGCATTGGCTTCATTTTCGAACTGGCGTGTGAGAAACCAGCCATGCGCTTCGGCCAGTTCGATCGCTTTGGCGACCATTCCGAAACCCCTGCCCGCCGCGGGGGTAAGCACCACTTTGGCCCCCAGGAATCGCATCAGCTTGCGCCGCTCGATGCTGAAGGTTTCCGCCATGGTGACCACCAGCGGATAGCCTTTCTGCGCGCACACCATGGCCAGTCCGATGCCCGTATTGCCGCTGGTAGCCTCGATCACCGTCTGGCCCGGCTTGAGCTTTCCGGTCTTCTCCGCATCCTCGATCACGCCCAGGGCAAGGCGATCCTTGACCGAACCCAGTGGGTTGAATGCCTCGACTTTGACAAACAGGTTAATCCCCGCCGGTGCCAGTTTATTGATCCTGACCACGGGGGTGTTGCCGACGGTTTCAAGAATATTGGCGTATTTGTGTCCCATGCACGGCTCCTCCGCAACGCCTGTCCAAGATAACCTTTTTCGCTGAAGTTTTTCGAGCGGCTGCTGCACGGAGAGTATGATGCCGGAGTGCTGAACCGAAGGTCCCTGCTTAAGAGCCTCGCGGCCGTTCCTCTGGCTTCGGCCTTTCAAGTCCCAGGTCCGCTGGGAAAAGTCAAAATCACCGGCTTCGACATTCACAAGGTTTCCGTGCGCTGGCGCGACCTGATGTTTGTTGAGGTCCACACTGACGCCGGGATCACCGGGCTGGGCGAAGCCACCCTTGAAAGCCGCACTGACATAGCCGAATCCGTACTACGCTGGCTGGAACCGGAATATATAGGCCTCGATCCGGCCGGGCCCGAGGCGCATTGGGATCGCGTTTACTATGTGGCCACCCGCTGGCGCAATGGGCCGGCGCTGATGACGGGCCTCTCGGCCATCGACATGGCGCTGTGGGATATCGAGGCAAAGCGCTTGGGAGTGCCGCTATACGCGCTGCTCGGCGGCCCCATCCAGAACAACCTGCGCGTTTATTTCACCCATTGGGATGCGTCCATTCCAACCGGAAAGCGCGACATCGCTGCGGTCACCGAGCTGGCTGCGCGCACCCGCGACCAGGGCTGGACGGCGGTCAAATACACCCTGCCGCAGGCCTCGACCGAACTGGAGCGCATCGATCAGGACGTCGCTGAACTGGCGGCGATCCGCAAAGTCTTCGGCGCGCAAGTGGACATTGCACTCGAATGTGCGGAGACCTTCACCGTGCGCTCCGCGATTCAGTTTGCCAATGCGATCGCGCCCTATCATCCGCTGTTCATGGAGGAGCCGACACTGCGCGAAAACCCTGTGGGGCTGGGGGAAGTGGCGGCGAAGAGCCTGGTTCCGATTGCCACTGGCGAAGGCCTTTTCTCCCGCTTCGAGTTCAAGCAATTGCTCGATGCGAAAGGCGCCGCGATTATTCAGCCCGACGTAATGCATGCCGGCGGGGTGACAGAGTTGCGCAAGATCGCAAACATGGCGGAGGCCTACGGAGTGGAGGTGGCGCCGCACCAGTGCAGCGGGCCGATTGCCCACATGGCCTCGATGGCCACCATGTCGGTATGCCGCAATTTTCTGATCCACGAATGTGAAGGCGCGGATAACGACTTATTCGTCGAGATGACTGATGGCACTTACCCCACGCAGAAGGATGGCCGCGTCCGCTTGCCGGATGCGCCAGGCTTAGGGATCAAAGTGAATTTCGCCGAGTTCGAGCGCAAGTGCCCTTATAAGGCGATTCGCTCCCGGGCCCAGTTAAAACTATAGGTCCGCCGCTCACTTCGGTTCCCAGGGGTTGACCAGGGAGATCGACAGGTCGTCAAAGTGCCTGGTGTTGCGAGTCGCAAGGGTGGCGTGGGAAGCAAGCACGATGCCGGCGATCATGGTATCGCGCAGTTCCACCGGACGGCCGTTCTTCTGTCGAACCGCCATCAATTCGGCTGCGTGCTGCGCGGCCGGCATATCGAAGGGGGCAACCCGGCGTTCGATTTTTTCTTTGAGAACACGCTCGAACAGCTCCAGCAGCACGGAGCGTTTCCTCCCAGCCGGCATCAGCTGAAGCCCAAAACGAACTTCAAGGATGGTGATGGAGGTTGTCCACACCGAGCTACGAGGCTGCCGATCCAGCCAGGCGATCACGCTGGTATCGGGTGTGCGGCGCATCAGCGCGGATAGCACATTCGTATCCAGCAGAATCATCAGTCGAAAGTGGCTGGGGTGATAACGTGCCCGCGCAACTCCGGGATGTCGGCTTCAAGACCAACCCTGGTGAACAGAGAGGCGATCTCCGTACCCAACCCCCCGGCAGGCGATTCGTCCTCCTTGAGAGCATTGCGGAGAATATCGCGCACCTCTTCCTCCATGCTCCGCCCATGCACCGCAGCCCGTCGCTGCAACCGCTCCTTCACCTCTTCTTCGATATTCCGAACGACAAACTGAGCCATAGAAACACCTTACTCTGTTTGATATCATGATATCAACTAAAACCTCAAGTGCGGGCTAGTCGGTCTACGGGTTAAACTAGAGGCGCAAGTGCCGAGCCGGGATGGCGGAACTGGCAGACGCAGCGGACTCAAAATCCGCCGATCGCAAGGTCGTGGGGGTTCGACCCCCCCTCCCGGCACCAAGTATTAAATGAGCCAATAATAACAAAATAAATGAGTTGCAGGTAAATTCCTCGCCTCCGCCATGGTGCTGGGTCGGGGACGCCCGGTCGGGTTTCTGGCCTTCGGTACAATTACGGTACAGTGCCGATGTTCCGAACTGTACCGAGGCATTATGGCAACCATAACGAAAACTCCTTCCTCCACATGGAAAGCGCTTGTCCGGAAGTCGGGCTGGCCAACTACGATTAAGACGTTTCGCACCAAGAGGGATGCCGAAGACTGGGCTCGTCGCGTCGAGGACGAGATGGTTCGAGGTGCCTTCATTCAAAGGGCTACAAGTGACAGAATGACCGTGAAGGACGCGGTAGAACGGTATCTGTCTGAGGTTGTCCCAACGAAGCGCCCAACTTCGCAGATTGCTGATCGTAAGCGCTCACGCGTCTTAATCCAGAACCTTGGGAAGTATTCTCTGACGGCACTGACACCCGAGGTCATTGCCCAATTTCGAGATTCTCGCCTAGCGGGCGAGGATCGCTTGGATGGTGATGGGAAGCCCCGACCGAGAACGAACAACACAGTTCGACTTGACCTAGCGCTTCTTGGCCACATGTTGACGACGGCGATCAGAGAATGGGGCGTAGGGCTGCCCGTCAATCCGGTTACAAATATCAGGCGCCCGGCGCCGGGCGCAGGTCGAAACCGGCGATTGTCTGTCGAGGAGGAAAAGAAACTGCTGGCAGCAGTCAATCAGCACTCCAACCCAATGATGGGTTGGATCGTTGGGATCGCGCTGGAAACTGGGATGCGCTGGTCTGAAATTCTGACCCTGCGCAGAATACAAGTGGACCTCGATCGGCGGATCGTTCGCTTGCTTAAAACGAAGAATACTCAGCCACGAACGGTCCCATTGAGCATCAAGGCTGTTCTACTTTTCCGCGCAGCCGTGAGCAATCCGACGCGACCTGAAGATACGGATTTGATCTTTTTCGGTGAACCGGGTCGAGATGGTAAACGGAGGCCTTACCAATTTGATCGGATGTGGCAAGCAATCAAGCGTAAGCAAGGTTTGAAGGACTTTCGCTTTCATGACCTGCGTCACGAGGCCGTGAGCCGATTTGTCGAGGCCGGTTTTTCTGATCAGGAAGTTGCCGCCATAAGCGGTCACAAGAGCATGCAAATGTTAAAGCGTTATACACATTTGAGAACTGAAGACCTCGTTGGTCGGCTGGACACGATGCCGGTACGCAAGTAGATCTACGGAAATGAGCTGGTGTCTCTGCAGACGCTGGTTTTTCCTCGATGTTGAAAGTCTGATTCGGGTATATTTGCGACACTTCCTGCCTGCTGGTAAATGAAGATGCTCAAGAAAGATCTGACGGTTCGCGAACACTTAAAGACGATCCAATCAGACGGAGGTAAAGCCCGCTGGGCAAAGCTCACTCCTGAGGAGCGGAGCGCCCAGGCGCGCAAGATTGTAGGAGCGCGATGGGCCAAGAAGAGGGCCGCAGAGGTTGTCCCTGCGACAAGTTTCTCTGAGAAGCCTTCAAAGCGTGCGGCAAAGAAATCGCCGAACAAATAGCGCAGCCCCGGTCATTTCAGATTTTTCTTGCGCCGAATCCGTCCAAGTTGCCTCTGGGCTTGAGCTTCCAGGCGGAGATTCTCAGCGTGCCGCTCTTTTGCGAGCTCGTAGATCATTTCCCAGGCGACTGGATATTTCTCCTTGGACCCATTGAGCTGAACGACGGCATATTGTGGCCGACTCTCAACGATAACCTCACGAGGCTTACCGTTCTGTTCCACCGAAGACGCGGTGACGAAGATTACCTGCGTTTTGCGTTCCAGCAAGACCCCCATAATTCTCCTGTAATCGTAGTAGGATATACAAGCAATTGCTTGTACGGACGCATACGATCCGTTAGGTCGGCCTGGGGATGAGCAACAGATTGGTTCAAGCCAGCTTTTTTTAAACGATTGCACCGCTGAAGTGCTTCTACTACCTAAGCTGCGCTGAGATGGCTTTTTTTGACACATCCCGGTGATTTTTTTGGGGTTTGGAAATGGGGACGATGGGCCAGACACTTCTGCATCTCGTGGACCAGCGAGGTCAGACTCTCCCGGTGGCTATCCGGCTAGCGGTCGAGGCCGCGCACCGTTGGGTCGGGTGGGAATATCCCCATTTGGACGAAGCCGTAGTTGCCGGATGGGCAGAAGACGTTGGCAAAGCAATGGGCGGCCGTCTCGATGAGATTCGGTCTCCGTATCGCTACGCATTTGCCGCATTGAATGGCAAGGTCAGGGAGTGGTTCCGAAGCAATGCTTCCAGGGAGGTTCTGGTTGGAATACCACGGGAGTTGGAGCTGTGGGCCGGCATTGATCGTTCGACACAGCGCGTTATCTACAGAGCCATCCTGTTCGACCAATTGAAAACGAAGCTGAGTGAGCGTGACAGGCACATCCTTGTTTTGCTTCAGCAAGATATAACGAGTCCGGCAAGGGTTGCGGCTGCCTTGGGTGTCAGTTATTCGGCAGCGGCAAAGGCTATACAACGCGTTAAAGAGAGGATTGCTGCAATATTGGTAGGTGCCCCACCTGTAGAGCAAGTTCCGATGTCACGGCATCCTTGCGAATCGGAAAGCGGAGGCTGACGCTTGGATTTGATGAAGGATTTTTTTCTAGAAGCAAACCCAAATCCTGAGCGGATGGGGTGTCCCGAAGAGCGGACCCTTCGGGCGCTTGCCGAAGGCCGTTTGCCAGCTTCCCATCCGGCGCGTCTTCATCTGGCTTCATGCTCCGAGTGCTTCGCAGAGTTCCGAGGTTTTAGAAGGGAACATGAGCAAACGCGTAAAAGGTACCGCCGGATCATTGGCTGGGCATTGGCCGCGTCTTTGGTCGTCGCAAGTGGTGTAGGGCTTTGGGAATACCTGCACGCAAGAGCTGGACACCTAGCAGCCGTCCAGATGGCCTCTACACAACCGGTGAAAGCAAATGTCGATCTCTTTAATGCCGGAACGGTGAGAGGAGAGGACGATGGTATCAACGCTCTGAAGCAGGTGTCGTTGCCCGCCGTGATCGTACAGCTTTCGGTGACGTTGCCTCGATTCAGCGAGGCTGGGCGCTACGAGGTCCTTGTATCTAGAGACAAATCTGGAAATGAGGTTGTCGCAAAGGGATCCGGGGATGCTGTGGTCAATGCCGGCAAAGTGATCGTGGGTGCGACGCTCGATCTCCGCGCCGCCAAACCTGGGGCTTACTTTCTGGCGACAGTTAGGGGCTCTGACAATGGCGTGTACTACTACCCCGTTCAAATCGCACATGGAGCTCCTTGAAAAGATGCAGAACTCCCCTTTCCCAGGAATGAATGACGGTCTGACCTCGAAAACCAAGCATGAGGTCTTCGAGGGCGTTCTCTCTGCTTTAAACAAGAGGTTCTATAAGCCAGAACTTCTTGGAAATGGGTGGCATGAAGCTGTTGCGAATCACCGTGCGACTATCGAAGGTGCACCTACACTGGAGGCATTCGAGCAGGCTGTTACTACCCTTCTCCAGAATCTCAAGACCTCTCATGTTGGCTTTTTTCATCAAAGCGCGCGGAGAGCTTCAAGCCGTGCGGCGCTCAGCGCAACCTATCTCGCGGACGAAACTGCCCACGGACCTCGGTGGATTTTCCAGGATGTTCATGATGGCGGTGCCGCGGCACTGGCTGGGATTCAACCCGGCGACATCTTACTGAGGCTCGACGACCAAGAGATAAACCCGCCTGGGCACCTGACTCTCCGACCTTGGACAGCGGTAGCGGGCAGTGGAGTGGACTTGGTTGGACGCCGTGTTGCGAATCCAAAATCACAGACTATATGTGGAGGCAATATGGGGCGGCCGGCAGTCGCCGCAGAGGGCTATCTCGCCGGAGTGGCGGGAAAAGCCCATGGAAGAAAGATGGATGTGAGGACCAGAGCGTCGTGGTTAGCGAAACTGAAAAAGCAGCACTCGAAAAGCCTCGAAGCGCCAGCTGGCTCTGGTCGAGCGTAGTTGCGCTCATTGCGACCACGAAACAGCGTATCTGGAATACTGCCGCCACTATGCGTCTGCTTCGTGAAATAACGAGGGTCTTCCTTTTGTCGGATCTGTTTCGTGTGAGCCACTGGTCTCTAGTGCTCCTTTCCGCATCCTTCTACACACAAGGAGAACGACCCATGGCACTCAAGGATGTTTTGATCGACGAACTTCGCGATATGTATAGCGCCGAAAACCAACTGGTGAAAGCACTACCAAAGCTGGCGAAGGGAGCCAAGAATCCCAAACTAAAGCAACTTTTCGCAGCTCATCTGGAGGAGACCAAAGGTCAGGTCGAACGGCTCAAAAGGGTCTTCCTTGAGCTTGGGGAGAAGCCCACTGGACAGCATTGCAATGGAATGGAAGGCGTTATCGAAGAAGGCAAAGATGCACTAGAGAAGGACGAGGAAGGGGCTTCCTTCGATTCTGGATTGATTGGAGCTGCCTTACGAACCGAACACTATGAAATTGCGGGTTATGAGGCCTGCATTTCGATGTCCACGACTCTCGGAATGACGAAGATTGTCCGGCTCCTTGGCTCGAACTTGAAAGAGGAAATCGGGGCAGCGAAGAAGATTACGGCCGCCGGAGCGGGGATCATGAAGCAGAGCGCTGCTGAGCCGGAAGAGCCGAAAAAGCCGAAGACCGGCAAAGAAAAATATTCGGCCAAAAAGAGTAAGGAGGACGAAGCGAAAGCTGCTCCCGATCTCGAGTAGCTCGCTGGCCCATAATTGAGACTTCTCTGGAGGCCCTGCTACGGCAGGGTCTTCGCGTTGGAGCACAGAATTTGAAAGACGAGCCGATTGAGGATTATGGAATTATTGTCACTGATCGCAGCTTTCTCCTCAGGGTGGTTAGCCGACCCCACAAAGCTGAAGCCCCTCCTCAAGGAAGGCCTAGTCCAGGTCATCATCGAAACGCCTGCAGGGAGCCGCAACAAATTTGCATACGATCCCGATCAGGGCATATTCGCTCTCAAAAAAGTTCTTCCTGCCGGCATGGTCTTCCCATATGACTTTGGTTTCTTGCCGCAAACAATCGCTCCGGATGGAGATCCAATCGATGTGCTTCTCCTGATGGACGAGCCAGCATTCCCCGGCTGCGCGGTCAAGTCTCGGCTCATTGGCGTAATTGAAGGTCAGCAACTTGATGGGAAGAAAAAGATACGCAATGACAGGCTTGTCGCCGTCGCAGAAGTGAACCACATGTATGCCAACATCCGTAGGCTGAAGGATCTTCCCTCAAAGTGGCTGGACGAGGTCCAGGATTTTTTTGTGAATTACCACGGACTTGAGGGGAAAAAGTACCAGTTGTTGGGATGCAAAGGACAAGAAGTTGCTTTCCGCCTGATCAAGAAAGCTCACAACGCGGTTTAGCCCTAGATGAACACTCTCGTTATCCGGTTTCTGATCGGCGGAATAGTGGTTAGCCTATTTGCGGCCTTGGGGGATATCCTTCGCCCCAAGAGTTTTGCCGGGCTTTTCGGAGCCGCACCCTCCATTGCTCTGGCGACCGTTGGCCTTACTATCTTCCAGGACGGAAAGGCTTATGCCGCCCTTGAATGTCGCTCAATGATCTTGGGCGCGGTTGCGTTTTTCGCTTACGCGTTACTGGTAGGCTGGGTCTTGAGGCGATACAAGCCCCATGCGCTCTTTGCCAGCCTCGCGCTCATGCCAACATGGTTTGCCATATCACTTGGCTTGTGGTTTCTTCTCGAGGGGCGGATATGACGAGAATAGAAGTCAATTTGTCTTCGCTTAGGGAGATTAAGCCGCATGAATATGCAGTTCGATTTGTGTTCGGGGGTCTATCTACGGTTGCGGCGGGTTTGATTGCAAAGCGTTTCGGACCAGGCGTCGGAGGTCTTTTTCTTGCTTTTCCGGCGATCTTTCCCGCGAGCGCCAGCTTGATTGAGAGCCACGAAATAAAGCGCAAGGCTAAGGTTGGTTCGGATGGACGAAATCGTGCCCGTCTGGCCGCCAGCCTCGATTCGCAGGGGGCCTCTCTGGGCTGTATTGGTCTAATGGGGTTCGCCTTCGTTTTGTGGAGGTGGCTGAACAGCCATAATGCTTTGCTCATGATTTCTTCAGCAGCAGTGATCTGGCTAATAATCGCGTATGGCCTGTGGGCGGTCCGTGCGAAGAGGCCGCGTGCCACTCTTCGGTAACCCGGCGTTGATTGAGCTGATCCATGCAATGGACAAGGCAAAGAACAGAATGATATCGACGTAACAAATCTCGCGGACTGCGAACGTGAACTTTCCAAGACCTACGAGAAGATTCGGATGAGTGCTCAAGATCGTCAGACACGCGGGCAAGCGGCGCAATAAAGATCGCGGACATTTTGAATTACACCTGTTCCCTGGCCGTCGTCACTGACGGGGTGACGACTGGGGAAGAATGGCGGCTTCATTCATCCTCAACCAAACGAGCTTTGTACAGTTTGCGGGCCTGACATTTCACACTATACGTGGGCGGGCTGAACACTGCTGGCAGTGCGCCCTTGGTTAAATCCAGGCAAGTAACTTAACGCCGACTGCGGCCTCTGCCAAAAAGCAGGAAGAGAATCACAATGAGCAGGACAAGACTAAGTCCGCCGCCGCCATAGTAGCCAACACCGGGACCCATGTAGTAGCCGCCACCGCCGAAAATAAGAAGAAGGATCACGAGAATGAGGATCAAAGGCATGTTGCGGAGTCTAGCACATTGCCCTTCGTCACACGTCGGAAGGCGCCAGTCGGCCAGCTATTGTCTTACCAAGATGAAATGTCCATGGTGCCCTGGCGTGAGGGAAAAAAGCGCGCGCGGGTATTATTTAGCGTCCTGAAGCTCCTTTTCCGCCTGAGCCCGCTTTTCCTTTGCCTCGTCTTCTTCCGCGCTACCGGGCTCTTGCCTGGCTTGATTTGCTAGTTCGTCCGTGAGGTGTTGTTCTGCCTTCTTCTGCCTTTCATTTTGTTGTGCCATGTCTGATTCACTCCTCAGTCCAGGTGTTCCATTGAGATGCGTTTAGGAGAGCTTTATTTCAGGTCCCACTCTGCGTACCTCATTCAGCTTTTTGCACTAGCGGTGTTCCGTGTCCAACTCGCACGATAAATGAATGACATGCCGGGACGGTTCGCAGTGAGCTCTTTCATGTATGGAAACGGTGGTCTTCCCCGGATTTATGGTCCGCCCAGCCACAAGGCGGACCGGTTTGGAATGAAAATTTAGGCGGCTACGGTGGAAGCATCTCGATTGGCACGCTGAGATATTTGAGAAAGCAGCTGGTCTGCATGCTTTTCTTCTTCTAAGGTTGCCTGCAAAGTTGCTGCATGTTCGGTTAATCCTAGTTGCGTCGCCCAATTGCGAGCGCTGCCGTAGGAGGCGATTTCGTAATGCTCTATTTTCTGGGCAGTCGCGATGAGACCAGCATCACGGATCGGGCCTGAATCAGTCTCTTTGGTAATGTTCTTGCCCGAGCCGGCAATCGCGGTCAGGATAGGATCCTTTTTATCATCCACATCATCATTCACGTCACCAATCAATTGTTTCAGTCTTGAGACGTGAACTTCGCTCTCCTGGAGGTGCGATTGAAAGGCCTGTTTGAGCTGTACGTCATCAGCATGCTCAATCATGTCCGGAAGCCCCTTAACGATCTGGTTTTCAGTAGAGAGAAGATAGCGGAGTTGTGCGGTGTAGAGAGCCTGTAGGCTCGGAAAGTCATTGGGGGTTATGAGTCCCATTTGAGAACCTCGTGGTAGTCTGCGTGCGATAGTGCCGCTATGTTGGAGGAGAACACGCCCGCTAGTGTTGTACGTCTTGTGAAACGAGCCCGCACATGATGTGTGCGGGCTCAAGGTTTGACAGTATTGGATCGGTGCGGGGTTGAGCGATGATGTCTGCTCCATCCAGGGCGGAGGTGGGTATGTTGAGGGAATGGGACAACGACTGCGGATCAGCTTGCTGGACATCGCTGCTGAAGAACTGACTTCTATTCTGACGTCGATTGAGTTTCAGTCAAGAAAAAGGGTGCGATTCGCATCGCACCCGCAGTGGAGGGTTCTTAGTGGAAGATTTGCGTACTAGTTCTTTTCAGAGCCGCCTGCGATCTTGAGGTCGTTGGTCACCTTGAAAATTCCAGGTACGGAATTGGCGCGTATGCCAGCGACATCCTTGTCCATTTGACTGTCGACCACGCCGTAGAGTGTCACGTTGCCGTTTTGCACCGAGATGCGGATGGGCTTTGCCGGGTCCATGGCGTATTTGCTGAGCGTCGGAAATCCGTAAATAGTCCGGAACAACTGCATGCGCGAGCGGTCATCCATCATCGAAAGAGGATCGACTTGGACCTCGTTGACGACATTTTTCACGCCCGGCGTGTTGGCTGCCAGCGCGAGAGCGGAGGCTGCGTCGACAGGCCCATAGGCATGACCCGACAGCGTTGCGGTTCCACCCTGCACCTGGACGGAAATCGCGTTGAACGGTGTTGTGCCGTATCCGACGCGGTCATAGGAAATGGCTTTGACAAGCTTTGCCTCTACCACGGAATCGGGAAGGGTTGAACCCGCAACCTGGATCTCGTTTGACACGCCTTGCACGCCCTTGATCTTATGGGTGCGCTTATCCGCCTCCTGCTTCAGGTCGAATAGTGGTACGGTTCCGGTCAAGGTAATGACTCCTTCATGAGCGGTAGCCTTGACGCCCTTCAGGTTCGGCTTATTCAAGGCTTTGTTAATGACCTCGGCCTGCAGGTTGGTGTCGTTCGGGCCAGGCTGCGCCGCTGCAACCGCATACGGTAAGGCAGAAATGGATGCTCCCAGGGCCAAGGCTAGTACGGGAATGAATTTACGATTTGCACGTTTCATTTTGCTTGTTCTCCTTGTTTTTCTTTGCCGGGGGCAGCAGGGCCAATGGGCAAGCGAGTTGACCGTTTGCTGCGGAGTCGCGCATTTAGCGTGACTCGGACCTTGGCTAGATAGTGAATTGTGAATACACGCTGTAAAAGCTAAGGGTGCTGGCCTGGCGCTCATATGTGAAAGGCCGCAATCGAAACTCTGTTTCACGGCTTAATTCCATCGCGACTGACCTCTTTCCCACCCCTTGTTTGAACCCGCCCCGGGGCAAAGAGTTTCGCTCTACGAGTGCACCATCTGCTGGAAAATCGGAGCGCTTAGGCAGCCTGTCGCGCCCCTGCGCCGCGCTGAGAAAGGCAATTATTTGTGTTATCAAAATTCGCAGGAGTAGGACTCGTCCGCAGCTTCGAAAGAGTACGCCCATAATGCTCTCGTAGTTGTACGTATTCCTGGCGGAGCATAGCGGCCATCAGCACCCGGGATGCCGATTGCGAAAAGCTCGAGCAAGTGTTTCTTTCACGCCGTGAGCCGTCTCCCTCAAAATCAGACAAGGTTATCCGACACCAGTGCCAGGCGTGCTTACATGGGTTATGCTGCGGGATCCTCAAATACAGTTTGATGGGCTAGTTTGTAGACGTCTGCGAGTAAGCTTCTGGTTATGGGATAGCATTCGCAACTAGCGTTTTCGAGGCCTATCCTGTCAATAATCTTGATCGATCCGCGAGCATATTCGATGAGCCCCCGGTCCTGCAATCCACCAGCTACTTCGCTCACGGTTGTTCTTTGCGAGCCGACCATCTGGGCCAGAAACTCCTGGGTCAACTTGAGCAGAGTGTTGCCTGTGCGGTCCTGAATCATGAGCAGCCAGCGAGCAAGCCGTCCGGCTACATCGTGCAGCCGGTTGCAGCCCGCGACCTGGCTTAGCATGAGGGTTTGATACTGGGCGTAAGCGAGAAATATTCTGCGCAGCGCCTCGTCGGCAAGAAAGAGCCGCTGGAGCACACCAAACTCCATGCGAAGGCCGGTGCCACCGATCTGCATAAAGCACCGGGTCGGAACGTGCAGTTCGCCCAAGAGGTGCAGGCCTTGAGGCACGCCCTCCCGCCCAGGGTTCCCACTTCTGTAGTGCTTCCATCTCCCATGGTCGTGACAACCGACGCAATTCCGGAGGTGAGGAAATGGGCGAATTTCGGGGAATCTCCTGGTTCATAGAGCGACGTTCGAATGGGTATGTTGACCCGGGTGACCTGCTTTAGCAGTTTTCCCCTGCTTTCCTCAGGCAATGCGTCGATCAATACATTCGTAAGGGGATAGACCACGTTCTCTCCTCTGCAAGGTAGATGCAAAATTAGGGGCTAGCTATGTCGCCGAGCCGTCACAGTGCAGGGGGCCGGATTGCATCAGAGCGTTTATAGGAATCGCATGATGCCGGAACCTCGGACGATGAAGAAAGGGAAGAGGATGGGGGAAGACGGCCAAACCACAACTTTAATTAAACTCTCGCTCACGGAAGTAAACGAACGATTCACATTTGAAAGGAGCACCACATGTATCACCACGTCAAGAAGCTTATGTATACGGTTGAAATCGGCGAACCAGATCCAAAGTTCGGCAAAATGCTGTTGGAACAATTCGGTGGCGCCAACGGAGAACTCGCGGCGGCGATGCAATATTCCATCCAAGGCCTCAACTGCGAAGATGCCGCCCGGAAAGACCTTCTCATGGATATCGGGACGGAAGAATTAAGCCACCTTGAGGTGGTAGGGGCATTGATTCGGATGCATTTGAAGCCCATGAAGAGCAGTCGGGAAGCGGCGGAAGCGGACCCGCTGGTAGCGATTGCCGGGGGCGGCGGTGTCTCCCTTTTTGATTCTATGGGGAATGCGTGGACGGCAAACTACTTGAAGATAACCGGTGACGTGGCTGTAGATCTCCGCAGTAACATCGCCGCCGAGGCGCGGGCAAAGATCGTCTATGAGCGGCTGATTAGCTTCACGCAAGATCAGGGCTCGAAGCAGGCACTGCAATTCCTGATGACGCGAGAGATCACGCACATGCGCGCCTTCACCGCCGCACTCGACAGTATGGAAAAGCCTCAGTTTGCTGTCGGGATTATCGAACCCACGCCTCAGCTTGTGGATCAGTTCTTTAACGCGTCGACAGGCGAGAGCCAGTACGGGGAAAGCGACTTTGTCGGACCGTGGAATCATGGCAATGGTCTGGTGCCGGTGGAATCAGAGGTCAAGGGCGGCAGCGGGCTTGACGTGACTCCTTATGATCCAAAGCCAGGCACGGAAGCCACCTCACCCGTAGACTCTACGCCTGTAGGGGAGTTTACGAACGGTGTAGGGAAGAAGCAGGCCGCCCTCCACGAGAAAGCGAACGCCAAAGCGGCAAAGACCGCTACCGTCGAGGTGTAGAGACCGGGAAGCAGAGGAGAGCGGGGATGACAGTCGAACGAGACAACTATGGCGAGTATCATGTGCGAGGCACCCGTAGTGACGGCGAGCGAGGTTGGGGCATAAAGGTCTGGTTAAAGGGATCGGACGAAGACGGTCCTGAGGATCACGAGTACAAGGTCGTCGGCGGTCGATTTGACAGCAACGTGGGTCGATCGGAAAAAGAGGCAATCCTTGCGCTTATTGAACAGTGGGAGGAGAAGCTTCCCCTAATGGTGGCTGCCCCTCTCAATGGCTAAGCTTATCTTTACAATTGTTTGTAGGCCGCCTTCATTTATCGGCGATCCAATTGGTGCGAACTGGTTAAACATGCCCGGTCTTGGGAGAAAGTAAGACCTTGAAAGCGAGAGCCGAGAATAATCCTTGCCGGTTTACTGGGGAACAAGCCCAGCGCGCGCTAGACGAAGTTCTCGAGCGCTACGGGCTTCGTCAGCCGGAGTCGCCACCGAACCCACGTGTGAATACTGCCTCCCGCGCACCGAAAGAGCCCGCGAGACAGCAACTACGACCCACGGCGAGCGAGCCGTCCGTGCCTAACAGGCCCTTGCTCACGGCGGAGCGGACGCGTCCCGGCCCACATTTGGAATTCGGCGGGGTTCGCCAACCAGCTATCCCGTCAAGTGGATCTCCTTCAGACAATCAGAGTTTCCACTATTTGATTCGTGTCGCGGAGTGCACATTGACTCTGCATTGTGAGGTCACTGCCGACAGCGAACCGGCTGCAAAGCATCACATACAACAAATCCCGAATTTGTTGGAATGGCGCGAGATTTCGGTCAAGGAACTCGCTGAAATAATAAAGAACGAAAAACATGATTTAGTTGCGTCAACGCCTCAACTTCAATCGCCAGGGGGAACAAAGCGTTTACGTTCCCGGCAGCGATGAGCGGCCTTCTTCACCGGAACTGATGCCGCGGTAGACGTCACACGACGGTGACATGCGCCACCTGCAGATATCCACGGATGACGAACGGCGGACGCTCGTCATGGAGCGCGACGAAGCTCGCGTCCTGATCAACCTCGGAGAATGTCCTACACCCTCGCTTTGCTGGAGGGCGAGACGCAATGTGAAGCCCGAATCGCATGCCTCTAGGTCTGAAGTGGAGCCCTACTTTATGCACCAAAAGCAAGCAACGCATTCGGAACAGAAGTCATCCCTATCGTAGTCCGCAGGCCACCGTCGGCGGCTTCTTGTCGACGAACATCTACTTGAAGACTATGGAGGGGTTATGAGTGTTGAGACGATGCAGGAGCTATTGATAGACGAATTGAAGGACCTGTACTCGGCTGAGAAGCAGATCGTAAAGGCACTTCCGAAGCTGGCGAAAGCCGCTTCCACGCCTGAGTTACAAGATGCTCTCCTGAGCCATCTGGAGGAAACAAAAGGTCAGGTCAGCCGTTTGGAAAGGATTGCCGACCTGGTCGGGAAGAAGCTGACCGGCAAGACATGTGTGGGTATGAAAGGCGTACTGGAGGAGGGCTCCGAGGTGCTTGATGAGACTGAGGAAGGCACGGTACGTGACGCCGCCCTCATCGCAGCCTCGCAACGTGTTGAGCACTACGAGATGGCCGGCTACGGCTCGGCACGCGATTTCGCAAATACATTGGGCCTTTCAGAAGTGGCCGCTTTACTTGAAGAGACACTTGCGGAAGAGAAAGAGGCGGACAAGAAATTAACCTCGATCTCGAAGAAAGTGAACTCGACGGCAAAGCAAGCGGCGTGAGAAAACGATGAAGGTTCGCATAGGCTGGATGCAGAACGGTTGCGTTGATGCTGTTTCGCATTCAGCCGATGTGGACGGTGGTGAGTTTAGGCACCTGCTGTCGCCGAGGTTGTTTCAGCGTAGGTAACAGACGCTTGAACATCGCCGATTCGCCCTAGCCTTCTTTTAATACCCGCTAACGCGACATCTCCATGAAGATCGAGCTGAAAACCAAACTCGCGGTCATGCGAACCCAGCCGCTTTGGCGACATGAACAAGTGACCTGCTCTCTTGTACGGACGACAAAGACTCACTTCACCGATACCTGCATCACAGGTAAGCAGTACGTAACTCTTTGAGAGGTAAATGTCATGGCGAACAAACTCGCGCTGGTTACCGGAGCGTCTAGTGGTATAGGACTTTCACTCGCGACCGATCTGGCCAAACGTGGATACGATCTTGTCATCTGCTCGGCAGGCGATCGCCTGCAGGCAACGGCTCAACAACTACAGATTCCTCAGGTGGAAGTTGTTGCGGTGCAGGCTGACCTCGCAAGCAACGAAGGGATTGAAAGTTTATGGGACCAGGTGACTTCCCTGGGAAGAAAGTTAGACATCGCATGTATCAATGCGGGCGTTGGCGTAGGAGGGTTATTTGTTGAGACCGACCTCGACGCTGAACTGAATATGGTGGAACTGAACTGCGCCGGTACTGTGCATCTCGCAAAACATGTGGTTCAGCACATGACGCGTCAGGGTGAGGGGAAGATTTTATTCACCGCCTCGATCGCCGGCGAAATGGTCGCGCCGCGAGAAGCCGTTTATGCCGCCACCAAAGCGTTCGTTCTCTCCTTTGCCCACAGTCTGCGGTACGAGCTGCGCGACTCGGGAGTAACCGTCACCGCCCTGCAACCCGGCCCAACCAACACGGACTTCTTCCATCGGGCTGGCATGGACAACACCGAGGTCGGTTCCAAAGGTAAGTCGGAGAGCCAGCCGGACGACGTTGCTCGCCAGGGTATCGACGCGTTATTGGCCGGCGATGACCATGTGTATGCGGCCTCGATAAAAACCAAGTTGGAAGGCAAGTTGGCCAACGTGGTGCCCGGCGCAATGAAGGGCGCCATGCACGAAAAGATGGCAAAGCCTCTGCGAGAAGACAAGGCCGCACGCTAGTTGGACGAGTGACTCGTCGACTTTGCCATACCGCGAACCATGGCTGCCCTGGTTCGCAATGCTGAAAAGAGAAGCAACATGAGGAGAGATACATGGCTCTGTTGAACAAAGCACACATCGCGAGGAACGCTCACGAGGGTGATACCGTCATTCAAGACGGGCGCTACCTTCCGCCACCCGAAGATAAGGACGGCAAGGTCTGGGTGCGCACCAGCGCGATCATTCAGGCCGCTCCCGATAAGCTCTATACACTCTGGCGGGATATTGAGTCTGCCCCCCACTGGCAGGAGCAGCTTAAGCAGGTTATTAGAACCGGCGAAAGGACATCCCACTGGGTAATGTACCGCGGGGACAAAACTATCGAATGGGATTCGGAGTTGCTCGCCGATGAACCGGGCAAACGCCTTGCGTGGCACACCACAGGCGGTGAGGTCGACACGGCGGGTGAGGTTGTATTTGAGCCGGTGCCCACAGGCCGCGGAACGATGGTCACACTACTGCAGGAGTTCAGACTGGGCAAACTCGCCAACCTATGGGAAACGCTGACCGGAAGAAACCCAAAGCAAGGGGTGATCGAGAATCTCCGCCACTTCAAAGCGCTGGCGGAAACAGGCGAAATACCTCGAACCCATGGGCAGCCCCACGGTCCTCGAGGCGTCATCGGAAGCGGAAAGGCCTCGGCTTATGGTGAGAA
>CAWDLQ010000007.1:0-218592 GCA_963803095.1 uncultured Acidobacteriaceae bacterium
CACAGACGGTACCTGTACCAGCTGCTACACCAGCGAGCGCCTTTTTAGCGCCTGGTTCTCCGTGGGCAAAGCCATAGCCTCCGATCACAATGGCGACGAGACTTGCGACCTTAGCAATGGTTCCAGTAAAAAGGGTTTGGATTGCAGTGAATCCAGTGTCAAAAGGCGAGCCGCTCTGCGCCAGAGCAGCCGAAGAAGCGACGAGTAAAAAGGCTAGTAGAGTAGCAGTCGAGCGCGTCCCATTAGTCCAGCGGACGGGCGCGATATGCAAGGAGAATTGACCTCGGAATAGACGTGACATTCACACCTCCAGCAGGACCTAGAAGTCAGCTGCTTAATGTCGAAAATTAGGCGGCCACGCGTTCGTTGTCCAAGACTTCCTGTCTATGACGCAATAGCTTTTGTCTATCGCCTGGCAGGTCTGCGCAGGTCTCGACATGGCTTCCGTCGACGAAACACGGCAAATCCATGAATCATGCAAGAAGATTTAACTGAAGTGTGCCTTCTCGCTTTTTGGGGATAGTTCTCTTACCAGGCGTACTTGCAGGTGTCCGCTCAAGGAATCGAATCAGAAAAGGCAGAGCCAGGTGGTCGCCCTTTTTGTGGTGAACAAAAGCTGTGTCGGCAGTCCAGTTGATCCCTGCAATTGGTCTCGTAGTAAGACCAGGATCGAGAATGGTTCTTTGGTCAACAAGCGCGACTCCGTACCCAACTCGAACCATCCATTGAATATCAGCGGGGGTCGCGGCCAAACAAGATGCCTCTGGATCGATTCCGACCTCCGTAAGCAGTTCAATTAGCCTGTCGTGCGCGGTCGGGTGTATTTCAGGGTCGCGAAATATCTTCAGTTTTGCCGGTAGATCCGAAATGGAAACCTCCGATGCACGTGCCAAGGCGTCGTCTGTTCGCATACAAACTACCAGTGGATCGCATGCTAATTGCTGGATTACCCAATCCGGCCCATCGATCGGCATCGGAAGAATCGCACCATCGAGGTTTTCGTGTTCGAGCCGCTGGAGAATATGCAAACAATTGCCCCCTGAAAAATGGATCGGGCAATCTGGGAACAGGCCGGCATATCCGTCCCGAAAGGATTCAAGAAGTTCTGGATTCACGAAGGGCGAAAAGCCAAGCCGTAAAGGTGCCACTTCGCCTCGATGAACTGCACGAGCCATTGACATGATTTCTCGTCGCGCCGATAAAGCTTCTTGTGCATAAGCAATGATCATCTGTCCGGCGGGCGTGATCCGCACGCCATCGCGGTTGCGGACGAAGATAGGAAATCCAATCTCATCCTCAAGGTCCTTGATCTGCTTGCTTAGCGAGGGCTGAGCGAGGAATAGGCGTTCCGCAGCTCGCGTGAAGTTGGCTGTCTCAGCAACAGCCACGATGTACTTCAAATGCCTAAACTCCACGAGATCTGACATGGCCTGAACTCCATTGCTCAAAAGCGCCCTGTCCCAGATTGCGGACAAAGCTCAGGTCAAAAAGCAATCTGCAATCTAGGCTCGATCGCAGTGTCACCCTCGTCAATAGGGCACTTTCAGGTACCCGTCGGTCAAGCGGGTCTTCGCCCACCGCGCCTGCTTCAATCAATGATCGCCATAGCTGCAGGGTATGCCGCCATAGACAAGAAGTCTTGGACACGGGAATCACAACCATTCACTCTGGAAGAGTGCGCCCTCAGAATCGACCAGGCGTATCGGATTTGAATACTCGGTCTTCGTCTTCATTTCTGGAGGTGGCGATGTCCTCTGCAACTCGCTCCTATCAATACGAATCAAAGCGGCCAGCCCCGAAAGAGAATGCCACAAATTCGGCGTCCCCCGCAGCATCCGTCCCGGAGACGCGACTAGACTCCGAAGAGGCTGACGCTGTAACGAAAATCCATCCAAAGACCCTTCAGAAGCCTGCCCGACGAAGCGTCGTTCCTGGAATTCACGTGGGAAATCGATCTGAGCGGCGGGGGATTAAGGCTGCTGCGGTGTCAGTGGTCGGAGGAACCGTCATGATACCCGAACCTTTTGTCTCCGCTCAGGAAGCCGCAAAGTTCGTCGGAATTAGCCGCCGTTTTCTCACGGAGCTTGCCCGCCGCGGGATCCCGGGCGCGTACCCAATCGGCACTGGCGAGTTGCGTAAGACTTGGGTGTTCCGTCTTTCCGAGTTGGCTGCGGCGATCGATTGCAATAACGATCGGAGTTCCCCTCGGCCACCGGAAAGCGAGCGGGCGTATCATCCAATCATTAGGCGTTCCCTACTGAAATGAGAGGTTATGGCATATCAGAGGGGATCACTCAGACTTGTGTCCCGCAAGGGCGGAGATGTGTGGATGCTTCGGTACAGGCTCAACACAGCGGACGGCAGCCGCAAAGAGAACACCTTGCCCGTCGGTCTTCTCAGAGATTTACCGACTGAGAAGGCGGCGTGGCGCGAGGTGGACAGGCTCGGACTGCTGGTTCGCGTCAATAGTGAAGAGTCCGGCACTCGCATCCGCTTCGACACCTTAGCGGAATACTATTTGAAGGCTGATTTTGGCGACGATGCAGTCCGCCCGAAGTCGGTCAACACCATCCCGATTGTCGAACACTACGTTCGGGACTACCTCATTGCCCGCTGGGGCAATCAACTCGCGAGCGATATCCGGCCGCTGGAAATTCAGCGTTGGTTTAAGTCGCTACACACCGCCAACGGACTGGCTTGGACGACGGTCTCGAAGATCCGCGGCATTATGCACCGGGTCTATAAGGTCGGCATCCTGCACGAGCGCGTCGACAAGAACCCCCTGGAGAATGTCGAGACGCGGTCGCAGTCCCTATACAAGGCAGTTGTCATCACGCCGCAGCAAACTCTCGCCATTCTCAATAAGCTGACGAACCCGCTGCATTACACGCTGGTCCTGACCTGCGCCGCCACGGCGCTTCGCGCATCGGAAATCATCTCGCTGCGCTGGTCGGACATCCTGTGGAGCGACGGGCAAATCCGAATATCGAAGCGATGGGCGAAGGGAGAGGACGGCGAGACCAAGACTGCGGCCTCGAACGGCTATGTACCGATGCATCCGGTACTGGCGAAGTATCTGAAGGAATGGCGTGCGCAGAGCCCATACTCGAAGGTCGATGATTTCGTCTTCCCGTCGCTGGTCAAGAACGGGAAAGTGCCGATGTGCGCTTCGACATTCGTGCAGGATCATCTGCGGCCAGCGGCAGTAAACGCCGGCGTCGTACTCGTGAAGGGGCAGCGCTTCGGTCTACACAACCTGCGGCACAGCTTGAGCACCTGGCTCGTGAACAAGGGGAAAGTCGATCCGAAGACGGTTCAGGGCATGTTGCGGCATAGCGATATCCGCACGACCATGAACCTCTACACGCAGGACGACCGCGACGAAAAGCAGGCGGCACAAGGCGCATTTCTAAGTGCGGTAGGACTTGGAAGTCGCTCAGTGCAGTGAATTGTGGATCGGATTGTGGATTGTCACTTTAGGTCGCCATAGCTTCTAAGTCCTTTAGAATGTATGGCGGGGACGACGGGGCTCGAACCCGCGACCTCTGCCGTGACAGGGCAGCGCTCTAACCAACTGAGCTACGTCCCCACTGCATCTCGTAGACCAGAAGGTCTCTCCATGCGTTAAACCAAATTGTAGCAAAGAATTAACCCCGACAGACCGCGCACGCCCGAGATTGGCGCGAACTTCCCTGTCGAAACATACCCAGGAGTGTTGATTTACTCGCAGGTTTCGTAGCGTCTAAAAAAAGTGCGCTAAAAGCGCTATAAGCGCTAAAAGCCCCCTACTGACCTTCTCCCGGTTCTCCTTCTTCTGCTACCGGTTCGTCGTTTCTTCTTGTTCGTCCCTTTCGATGGCCAACCAATGGGTAGAGGGTCGACCTCCGGTGGACTCGCTGTTGGGGTGGGCAGAGGCCGGGGTGATTGCTGCGGCCCTTCGAGCGGGCGCTTTGCCCACGGCACCCATGCGTTCCAGGGATGGTGACGGGGGTTGCAGGCCTTGCCTTTTCCCCCGCCGCGGCCCCGGATGGTCTCCGACGGTATCCGGAGCGATGTCCGGTGGTGTGGTATTGCCGAATTGTCAAGACTGCCGACTCTCAAGAGGACGCACTGAGCGTACCCTGGTTACGCAGTAATTTCCGCTCTCCGCAGACGCCCTCGCGGGGCGAAGCAATCCCGTGTAAAAAGCGTAATCACTTTGGTGTCACAAGACTGTTTGCGATCACCGAGAAATCATGCTGGTAAGCGCGGATGATTTCCGGGCATCATGCCAATTCCTGGTGATGGGATAGATCGTCCGCAAGAACCTGTTGGAGTGGAGTCTGCTCAGCTCGACGAAAGCATCGCTGTCTCCCAACCTTGCCATTGAAACCAGCGCTGCCTCGCTCATTTCTGTTGAGCCGTCTTCAATGGCGGTGGCCTTGTTTACCGCTGACATCAGAGAATTCATGATTCGGCTTTCCGAAATATCAGCAGAGTGCGCTTGGTACTGGTTAAACATATCTATCTCTTATCCAAGCTGGGACGCAGACCTGAAACACGGATGGGAAATACATTCAGGCGATAATAGAGATCGACTCGGAATCTCTGTTCTTTTGTTCTTTGCCATGACTCCCAGATCCCGGTTAGTAGCCGCAATCAGGCGAGCGTCGCTCTTTAGGGTTCGCGAGTCGCCACTCGAACTCTCGCTCCTGAAGGACTCGCAACAACTTCGGTTGCAGCTCGAGAAAAGTGCAAGGTTCACAGCGTTCGCAAGCTCAAACTCACTTTGTGAGCAATTTTAGCCAGGCTCGTAATACACACCGATTTCGGCGATGTGCGGCATTGGCTTGCTGCTTTCGAACAGCAGCCGCACCTTCTGCGATGATACGCGCGGTATGCGGTGGATTGTGGCTCGCGTCGGTGTTTCACCGCCCGTCAATCTAATCCAATTCTCGCCGTTCCACGACTCAAAGCGGTAATTCCGAATGCGGCTTTCCGAGTAATTATCCCATTGACCCACGGGCTCCACGAGCGAGACAGTGTTGAAGCTCTCATGGTTCTTCAGATCCACTTCCAACCAGCCCGAGGTTTGGGCCTCATCCAAGTACCAGCTCGATCGGAAGTCGCCATCGTTCGCTTGATCCGGTCCTACGGTTTCCGGGTAGGAGCTGGCGTGAATCGGCTTGCCCGTCGCCAGATTCCGCGTCGTGATCACGACATGCTCGCTGAGATTTGCCATGGGTCCGGTACGCCTCCATACCTGGCCGATCTCTTCCAAACGTCTCACGACGTTGGGTGAAAGGCGCCCTTCACGCGTCGGAGGAGTATTCAAAACCAGGTTACACTGTCTGCGATTCAACGGCTCAAGCCACTCATCCACGATGGTCGTCACCGCCTTGAGATGTCCATCCGCGTTTCGCTGCTTCCAGAACCATCCATCGGTAAGAGTCACACAAGAAAGAGCCGGCACGTCGCTGCCCTCTGGGACCTTCTGCCCGGCATTCTGCTCAAAGGCCTTTACATCGGAATAGTAGAGTCCACCAGGAGGATATTGACTGGCATTGAGGTCGCAGATCAAGCAGTTGGGCTGCAGGTTCTTGATATGCTCATAAATCTCATGGAACGGCACCTCTTCATATGTGATGCGGCTCCACGGAGCATCCCAGCCATCGGTGATGAGGATGTCAACCTCCCCATACCCACTGAACAGTTCCGTCAACTGATCTTTGATGAGCTGAACCTTTGCCGGTGTCACGTTGAAATGGCGGATGTCATCGCGCAGCGACAGGATCGAATAATAGAGCCCCACGCGCAGGCCAGCCTTGCGGAATGAATTCACGTAGGCGCGTACAACATCGATAGAATCCGATCTCTGCCCCACGCTTGCAGCTGCCGTCTTTGTCGGCCAGATGCAGAAGCCATCGTGATGCCGGGTCGTAAGACAACCCCAAGTCATGTTGGCTGACCGAGCTGCTGCGGCCCACTGATCCGTATCGAGAGCGGTGGGATGAAATAGATCGGGAGACGACGAGGGATCACCCCATTCGCGATCCTGAAATGTGGCCATATTGAAATGCAGGAACATGCCGAAACGCAGATCCACGAAGCGTTGCTGCAATTCCAGGAGCTGCCGTCCGCGGCGGGGAGCCACGCGACGTACTTCGTTTTGTGCAGCAGCGGCGCCACGATGACCAAACAGCATCGTGGCAGTCGCAGTGCTGCCAACCAATTGGAGAAGCTCTCTCCTTGTCGTCATTTTCACTCCTTACCTCCGGACACTATGCGTCTAATTTCCATACTGCTCAACTGCGGCGTGTCAGCAGTATGAGCTGCTTGTTGGTCGCGAAAGCATCGGCGCCGCTCGATTTAAATCGATACTTGTCGATTCCCATGCGTCTGATTTTTGCTTCGAGGGTCGAATCGGGTATGCCCAGCTTGGGGACGGCACCTGCAGGTCCTGATATCCGTCCTTGGTTCTGGGCGAGTGCAGCTTCGACCATTTCCTTTTCGCGCGCCAGTAACACGCCGTGAAGCGTTTCCTCTTTCGCTTTCAGCTGCTCACTCTCAGCCCCGGCTGTATCTTGTAATGGCTTTGGTTAGAGATTACTCGCCAGACGTTAACAACAGCCTCTAGCTTTCCTGGTCCACTTAAATGGCCCTGAGGTCTTCCGATAGTAGTGGAACTGCCCCCAGCAACGCGGCGTTTCCACCCAGGATTGCCGCGCACACCCGGGGTGTTCCCCAACTCGTCCATGCGTGCTTTTCCACGTGTTCCTCAATGAAGGGCAGGATGACATCAGCGTTTTGCATGACGCCTCCGCCGAACACGACCACCTCCGGGTCGTAGGCGTGAATGAGCGCAACCGCGTTAGCCGCCCATACGTTCAAACAATGCTGCCGGACTGCACTGGCGACGGCATCTTCGTTTCGAGCCGCGGCGAAGAGCGCCTGAAAATCGATGTGCTCTACGCCGGCCAGGCTGGATTTGTCGAATCCCGGTGTCTCTCGTACTATCCGTGGCAATGCCCAGCCCGAGGCTTCCGCTTCGGCACATCCAACATTGCCGCATGCGCATTTGTGCCCCCGATAGTTCACCGGCAAGTGGCCTCCGAGGCATGCGGCTTGGGCATGTGCGCCGCGCACCAATTTTCCCAGCATCATTGCGGCGCCGCCGATTCCGGTGCCGAGCGTAATCATAACGACATCCTGCACGCCTTGGGCTGCCCCCGCGTATTGTTCGCCCAACAGCGCCATCCGGGCATCGTTCTCAATCCGAAGACCAAGGCCGAATTGCTCAATTGCCCATTGCGTGAGATCGAGATGAATCGCATCTTCATATTTCTTCAGCGTGGAGAGAATGCGGCCGTTGCGCACATCCACTATTCCCGGGAACCCGATTGCAATGCCGTCACAATCCTCCGCAGTTACGCCACTCTCCTTCAAGAGAGTCCGAAGCGCCTCGGTGACGCAAGGCAAAAGCGATTCGAGCGATCCGGCTCGCTCTGAATCGAGCGATGTCGAACCCAGCAACTCATTGTCCCGGACGACTCCACAGCCAATGTGTGTGCCACCCATGTCAAGGGAGAGAGCCAACATCTGTGTGAACTCCAGCTTTGGAATTAGCGCAGGTAACGGGTTGAGCCAGCCAGGATAAAAATCGCGAGCACGAGCACGGTCACGCCTGTCCACTGGATGCGGATAGGAAGTGCTCCGCAATCTTTCCATTCACCCGTAAACATGCCCAACATAGTCGCGGTGATCACGATAAGCGACATGAATAAGGGCCATCCAAGAATCGGCCCCCAAGTCCCCAGTTGGCTCGCTGCCAGTCCATAAAGCAGGGTGCTTCCAAACCAGAGGACGGCCATCATCGCCGCCAGTGCCCAGTGTGAACGCCCCACTCGGTACCTATCTCCGGAATGATTCCGCTTCATCAACCAAGCACAATACAAAAGATTCGGAACTGCGCCGGCAAGCATCAGCGGCAGCCAAACCGCGTTGATCGCGTTGAGCTCGTTTGCGCCAAAGGAGCGAGCCACTTCAATCAACGGTGTCCCGAAAGCGACTCCGAAATTCATGAGCGATGCGCAAAGGCCGCACAGAATCGCAAGCAGCAGCCCCCGCGAGGTCCGTTTTTGTGAGGAATTGGACTGCGCGCCCGGTCTCTCTCGCATCCTTCCGGCGACGGCACAGAGCATCACGCCCAATAGGATGAGAGCAATTGAGCCAAGCACCGCATACCCTGCGGTGCTGTTGAGGGATTCCCGGTGCAGAGACACCATCGGGATCAGGCTGCCTACGGCCGCAGATGTTCCCAAGACGATAGAAAATGCGAGTGTAATCCCGATCATATCCACCGCAAGGCCGAAAAAGACCTGCGCTATTCCCCAGCCCGCACCGAATCCACAGACTTCGAGAATTATTTCTGGAGTCGCCGAGCGGTAAACCATCGACAGATTCGGGATGGTCGCGAGGGCGGCCGCAAAAGGCAGAACCACGAGCGCGAAAACTGTCCAGGCGAGCCAGGTGTTCTCCCAGGCCCATTTGCGGGCGTACTTCATCGGCATCGTGAAGCTGGCGTTTGTAACACCCGCAACAATGAGAGTTGCGATCCCGTACGACGTACTGCTCATGATGGGCTTTCTTCCGCTCAGCTTGGGCGAAGTCAACGACCCGAATTTTCAAGGCCGCGCCCAATAGCTTAGCAGCGAACATCGAATATGTGATGCTTATCCCCATATTGTAGTCATATTATGCAATCTACCCTCGGTTATCACCTTAAAACCGGCCATACGTTATCAGTTCAAAACCGGCCAACGAGATCGGCCGAAGACGTGATTGTTTTACCTTGCTGCAGCGTGCGTTTGCAAGGCTTAGGATTGAGCCCCCGAAGTGGTGTTTGATATTGTGGTTTCACTCTGCCGGGGTCGTGCCTTGCGGAGTGATCCATGGCCGATGACACGGGGCTGGCTCCGAAGGAATCGGTAATCGAGACCCTCTGCAGTTGGCTCGATGGGCTGGCTGTCGGAGGGTTTCGTGTTTCTACCAGTATTCCTAGGGTGAGGCTCCGGCGGAGGAGGCCCTTGGATCCCGAGTCGCGACGCCGCCGGGCGTTCTTTGCCCGGCATCCTTATCGCTTTTGTTTTTGCCGTTGCTGTTGTGTTTGGTTTTGTCATTGGCTTTCTCCTGGGCTGCCGGTCTTGGTTCGCCAGCTGCGCGGGCCGCATTTGAGAACGTGCCCGTGGTGCAGAAGACGATCCAGCATGGCGGAGACGGCGGCACTATCACCGAGCAGCTTTCCCCAGTCTTCCACGGGTCTGTTCGATGTAATCAGCGTGCTGGCTCGCTCGTAGCGTCGCATGATGATTTCCAGCAGTTCCTCCGCGGCGGTCAACGGTAGCTTACGCATTCCCAGGTCATCGATGATGAGAAGCGGCACAGTGGTAAGCAGTTCCACATGTTGCTTGCGGTTGCCGTCCAGTGTGGCGTCTGCTAACTCTTCCAGCAGGATGTGCGCTTCGCGATACAACACGCGATAGCCTTGCTGGATGACTGCGTGCCCGATGGCCTGGGCGCAGTGACTCTTACCGCTGCCACTAGGACCAAGGAACAGTGCGTCCTCCCGCCGTCCGATCCATGCGGCCGTGGCCAGGTCGAAGACCAGACTGCGGTTCATCTTTGGATTGAACTGGAAGTCGAAGTTATCCAGTTGCTTGTTTGGGTCACGGAACTGCGCCTGCTTGTGGCGCCGCTCCAGCAGCCGCTTGCTGCGGCAGGCAAGTTCGTCGGAGACCAGGATGGAGATCAGATCGATGGGAGCCATGGCCTCGGACTGAGCCTGCAGTAGACGCGTCTCCAGCACAGCGGCCATGCCGCTCAGGCGCAGTTGCACCAGGGAGCGATTGAGTTCGATCGGGTTCATGGTTGGGGTTCCTCGAAGTTGATGCGTTGTTGGATCAGGTCGCGATACTGCGTCAGTTCGCGGATCAGTGGATCGACTTGCTTCAGGCTGAGAGGAGCCTGCGGCTTGCGCTCCAGATAGCGGCGCACGAAGCGATACTCGGGAACGCGCAGTTCCAGCGCCGCCGCACAGGCATCGTCGCAAGCTGCTGAGCCATATTGCTTGACCAGTTGGAGAACGCCTTGGATGCGGCGTATTCCGAGTTCGCCCTGGCGAGCATGGATGGCGTCGCAGACAGCGCCGATGCTTGCTCCTGCCTTGTGTCCACGTGCCAGCAGTTGAAGCAACTGTGGCGGTGTGCGACGCGGACGATCCCCATCGCGGATACGATGAGCGCCACGCTTGCCGCCCAGGTGTTCGCGTAGCAAAACACCCGTGCGGGGATCAAGCAGACGCACGAACATCGCGTCCCACTGCACCTTGACCTTGCGCCCGATCCAGCCCGGCGGAGCTCCGTAATAAGCCGCTTCCACTTCGACGCAACCATCCAGATGAACCGTACGCTCGCCATACTGGTAGTAACGGAACGGCTCCAACGGAAGCGGCTGCAAGAAGGGCTTCTCTTCGGCGAACATCACCGCCACCTGCCGTTTGGCACGGCCGTGGATACGTTTATCGGCCCAGCGCTCTTCCCAGTGATCCAGGTACGCTTGCGCTTCTTCCAGGCTCTCGAACTTCTTGCCCTTCAACGGCGTCATCTGCGCATGGTTGACGCCACTCTCCACTTTTCCTTTTCGATCCGGATCGCGCACTTTGCACGGCAGCGCTGTCACACCGTAATGTGCCAGAACGTCGCGATACAAGGGGTTCACGCCCGGATCGTAGAAGTCTGGAGACAACACGCCCTCGCGAAGGTTGTCCAGCACCACGACCCGCGGCGAACCGCCAAGCCGGCGAAATGCCCTTTCATGCAGCTCGGCCCACACACGCGCACTCGACCGGAAGGCCAGGAGGCGAACACACTTGCGACTACAACCCAGGGTCATGACAAACAGCCGCGTGCGCCGATACTTGCCACTCTCCGGGTCGCGCACCATCGGCCCGGTCCCGTAATCAACCTGGGCCTCTTCCCCTGGCCGCGTCTCGATGATCACGCGCGCCTCAGACGAGACTGCTCCGCGCAGCTTGAGCACGAATCGCTGAACACTCTGATAGCTGCTGGTATACCCGTGCTGATCGACCAGATCCTGCCAGATACCCATCGCGTTGCGACCCCGCGACAGCTCCAGCTCAATCAGCTCCCGGTACGCTTCACTGGCTCCGCATGGGCGCTTGCCACCCTGCTCCGGCAACCTCGCTTCCGGCAAAAAGCCGGTAATCACTTCGTTGGCCGGTTTTGAATCTTCCGCTTGTCTGGATGGGGAAAAGCCGGTGATCACCTCATTGGCCGGTTTTGAACTGGCAGAGCCGGTGGTCACCGAAGGGGCCGCTGTTGCTGGAGCTTTTCGCCCCCAACCTCCCGGCGTGCGTATCGCCATCCCGGCAGACCTCAAGTAGCCGCCAGCCGTCTCGCGACGAACTCCCGTCGCCGCCTCAATCTTGCGTAGGGACCAACCAAGACGCCCCAGCGCGATCACCTGCTCCTGCTTTGTTCTTTCCAAGACATTACCCATGCCAACTGAGGCTAATTTCCCTCGTCGGAGCTAATGTCTTAGGCCGCTTCTCTATGGCCGGTTTTGAAGTGATTATCTATGGCCGGTTTTGGGTGATTGCCGAGGATCTACAATAGTATAAAAGAGCATTACATGTGATTCTTAGTTCATAACGCTCGACCAGGAAGTTTGCGCCACAGCCGCGTACTAGCCGTTGCCGGGGAGGGGGGCGCAAGCCACAGAATTTTGCGCCGTTTCACTCATGACATCTTCTCTTTCTGATCTCATTGTGATTCTTTTCTGGCCTTTCGAGCGTGTCTGACGACTGTACGCGCACGGAGATGTTATTGTAGGACGGAGCGACACGATTAACCTTGTTTGGCTAGGCAATATGCCCGCGAAGAGCGACAACCTGATTGCACGTCACGAATACATCCTTCAGCGCTTGCAGGAGACAGGCACCGTCGCTATTGACGAACTCTGCACGACGCTCGGAGCATCGATCGCCACCATTCGCCGAGATTTAGAAGACCTCGAAAACCGATCTTTGCTCAGGCGCACACGCGGCGGCGCAGTACGAATAGGACCACTGTTCTACGAGCCGTTCCGGAATGACAGTTCTTTCCAGGACAAGGTGAGCAGCTTTGCCGAAGAAAAGCGTCGCATCGCCCTCGCGGCGGCTAAACTCGTCAGCACGGGTCAAACAATCGCATTGACCGGCGGCACCACAACAACCGAAGTGGTTCGAAGCCTTAAAGTGCTCAGCGGCATTTCCATCATCACCAATACCGTGAATGTGGCAATGGAATTGAGTAACAGGAAGGACATCGAGGTGATAGTGACGGGAGGGCACCTCCGCGGAACTTGGTTCACTCTCGTGGGTCCGCTCGCAACCGCCGCGGCCGAGATGCTCTTCTCCGACATCATGTTCATCGGCGTCGACGGCATCGATGCGAAACAAGGGTTGACCTGCACGAATCCTTCCGAAGCCGAGGTCCTGCGCAAACTTGTGCACAACACCAAAATGAAAGTCGTGGTAGCTGATCACAGCAAACTCGGTTCTGTCAGCAAGTATCTGCTCTGTCCAACAAAGGGAATAGACAAGTTAGTTACCGATACGGGCGCGTCTGCTTCAGCAATTGCGCCCTTCGAAAGACTCGGAATTGACGTCATCCGGGCTTGAATTCGACCACAGCCGAGACTACGTGTTCAGGGCTTCAATGCGCAGGGTGACCAATTCCCAAGCGGGTACTTCCACCTGTGTACCGAGTCGTTCAAGCGGTTGTTCACGAAGGTCGCTACGCCAAATCTTGATAGGCGTGTGATCTGTCCACGCCAAGCTGGCTTTACGGTTTTCTCCTGAGGCGCCGAAAAGCCGGACAATCCACGCGCTGCCGTCCGCACTTCGCTTGCATTCCTGCAGAAGCACATCTTCCTGATCTATCCGGAGCTTCAGAGCCGTTCGAGATCGCTGCCCCTGCGCCGAAGCAACAAGGGGCTGTGACATGCCAATCGCAAATCGGCTGGCAGCTGCAGGATCGTAGCCGCCGTGCGGACGAAGCGCATACCGAAACTCGATGAGTCCATCCTGATACGCGCGATAATTCGTTCCCCAATGATTGTTGATGACCCAGGAATAAAACTTCTGTGTGGGCTCAATATGCTTACGCCAGATCTCAGGATGGGTTTGCGAGCCTAGCATGGTGGCCGAAAGATAGCCGATTTCAACCAGAGGCGCATCCAGTGTCGCACAGGTGACGCCGTACTCCGCATTGGCTACATCGATCCACCGGCCCACAGGCAACCAGTTCTTGCAAGATCCCGGAAGTTGATCGATTTCAGGACGCATGACGGCAAGAGGAATATCGATGTGAATCTGACCGTTCTCGACGGCAAATGGAAACGCGAATTGCATGCTTTCTTTGGATTCATGCTGAGCGAAATCTCCGGCAGGGCCGCCTTTGCCGGGGTTCGGATTGAGGGGTGCGCGTTTCTTGTTTACGGTGTTGGATAGTTCGATCCAATCCATAGAAGCGTTCAATCGCACGCGACGAACAAGGTCCACACACCCCGGCGCGGACGACTCAATACGGATCGTGGCCACGAGGGGACCGGGCTCCTCGATTGCGATGCGCACAGGCCCGCTCGTGCTCACCTTCGAAATGTCCTTGCCTTCAAGGAAGAGGTACTTATTGACAGCCTCGCCTGAGCTGGTGTCCACAAGGTTGCGCGCCATCCTCTTGGACGCGAGCTCGACGATGTTGCCGTCCCTGCTGTCGACTTTCGCGCGCACAATACCGTTATCCAAGACTCCGTCCAGCACCGTCACGCGTTTTGCCGGAGCATGTGGCGCTGCTGCTGAAAGATGAAAACCCGCACTTCCCAGCGCAGGAACGTTCTCTGCGAGAAACGCCAATTCTCCTGTTGAAAGACGTTGTGATGGAACAGATGTGCCGTGTTCGTTCTTTACATGATCTTTGCCTAGAGACCTCTCCTTCGAGATCAGAACTACTTCTGTCCTCGGCCAGGAACAGGTGTTATGTACATCTACGGTTGAGGTACCGCTCTCGCCTGCGTATGCCTCGAGCACCCCATCGAGGAGCTTCTCTGAGTCATTCTCGGCGTCCACTGCGAATTGGCGCTTCACTTGCCATTGTTGTGTCACAAAGGGATTCTCAGAATCGGAAACACTATTCCACGCTCCCCATGTGTGTTCCGAATACAACAGAACATTTCTCCAGGCTTTGTCGAAATCGGCGTCCTTGTATGCCTGCGGCGCGAGCATCGTGGAGAGTGTCGCTGCCTGAACCAAGCGATCTGCTGCTCCGCGGCTCATTCGTGTCTCCAGGGCCGATGACCCTGCTCCATCCTCCCAATAAGGAGTCAAATCGCCCTTCAATTCCGGTAGTTGGTGGCCATACTGTTTCTCGAATGCGGCAAACGCATCGCCCGTTGTCGAAATGGAGAAGCGTGGCCATTCGTATTCTTCATTCCATTGCTTCACGAACTCGCAAATGTCCGGATCGGGGACGGCATTGTCGCCGTGGCCCGACCACCGAATATAAGAGATTTGATACGGGTAATTGACCTCATCTAATCTTCCTTGATACTTGTTGACCCACGTCGAGTCCAGCTTCATGATGTGCGACATCGCATACCCGGTCCACGGAACCCAGTAAAGCACTCTTTCATTGCCTGAAGGGGATATCCACCAGAATGGTTTGTCCTGCCACTCGACCATAAAGTTCCCTATGCGGTCGAAGAAATTGGGAGCAGCCGAGAAGTAACGGATGCCCGCTTGAGCCATCGCTGAGACCGTCCCCCAGGTGTAACCGGGAACATCGCTGATCATGGCTGAGTCAACGCGCACCCCGCATTGATCGCCTAATTCGGTTCCGTAACGAAACAATTGCAGAAGTTCTTCAGGCCGACAAAGACCGGTAAGCTCGTTCGCATACATTCCATTGATCCCGATCCAACCCTTCTTCACAGCGCCGATCAGCTCGTCGCGCTCTGGCTTGGTCTTAGTCCTCATGAACAGATCTGCCCCCCAGAGAACCTCAAGGTTCCAAACGAATCGGGCTCCGGGCGGGTAGTTGGCCGTGTTTCGCGCCAGTTCGATTCCCTTGGAGATATTTGCGACTTGTTTTGCTTCCACATTGCCCTGGAGATCGGTATATCCAAGGTCATGGTGAGAATGAGGCAGGATGAAAATCTGGACCTTGCGTACCGGTTCTACGCGAACTTCGGCCGAATCCGACTTGCCGGCGATTTCATAGTCGATAAGCACTTGCCTGGCTGTTTCAACCGGATCGACGTAGACGTTGAACGTATGTGTCCCTGAAGACAGAACGCGACGCTCGACTTCTCGATGGTCGGCGCGTACGACCAACGTTGCGTCTGTTCCGGCGTGCGCTATCGTCAGTTGGATCGGTTGGACAAGTCTCCCACCTTTATTCGCTATCCCGCGAATTGGCAGGGCAAAGCTCGACTTCTCCATGGAGGTCTGATCTTGGTCAAGAGCCAAGATCCGAGGTCGCGCACAAATGATCCCGGCTGCAGCCGCAATTCCTTTTATGACTTTACGTCTGTCCATATTTGGCAAGAAATTCCCTTCGGGCCAGCGCGAACGGACCGAACAAGCCGCACGCAAGCCAGTGATACGTCCGTTCGAAATCCACAATTTCGATGTGGAGGAACGAGATCGACCTCTCATGTCGTCGGATCGGCTGAAGCGTGTGCCGAGTGTGAATGCTAAAGGAGACGATGTTTGAATGTCAACGAGGCACGCATATTTAACGATTGATATTTAGTTTTAACTGCATGATTGATGATCGATTTATACGTTCACGATCGATTTCACCAAAACCCTTTTTGGAAAAAGGTTGGTTAAATCGCCATTCAATCTCTATTCATGATCAAAAAAACGGATATCAATCAATTCCTTTCCGCTACTCCAGGGCTTGTTGGCTCTCCCAAACATGGTACGCAATGGACTAAAGAATCGCTTATGGTGATTGAAACTATCATATACAGGCAAAATTAGTGCTTGACAGTGCGTTTTTCGCTCGCGTATTGTGACGGGCAACAAGAAATCGCTCCGGACAAGTACGTCGGCCGGGAAACACCGAGCCCCGTATGCCAGCAAGACTAATTCAGGAGGATGTGATGAAGTTTTCAGTTGAGCGGTGGAAGACCTGCAGAGTATTTGCCCTGTGGCAAGCGTGTCTGCTGAGTGGCATACTGTTGCTATCCGGCACAGGGTTTGCACAGCTATCGACGGCCTCGCTGACCGGAGTTGTCAGAGATTCCAGCGGCGCGGTGGTTCCCAACGCCAAAGTCGTGCTGACGAATGCGGCTACATCTGTCGAGAACACAACCACATCAAATGGTTCGGGCACTTATCTCTTCCTGGATATCACCCCGGGTAGATTTACGGTTCAGGCGTCGGCTCCAGGCTTCGCGGTGCAGAAGGTTCCTGACCTCACACTTACCGTCGGACAGGCCGCGTCGATTGACTTTGCTTTGACCGTTGGTTCGCAAAGCACCGTAGTGACAGTTCAGGCCGCTGCGCCGCAACTGGAGACGGCAAGCGCCAATCTCGGCACCGTCATCGGGACGAAACAGGTGGGCGATCTTCCGCTTAACGGGCGTGACTTTACTCAGCTTCTGATCCTGAGCCCGGGTATATCTCCGGTAAACAACGGGCAGGGCGGTCCCGGCGGAGGCCAATATGCAACACCAGAGCCCATTAATCAGGCATCCACAATTCCCTCCGTCAATGGGCAGGGCAACCGATCCGATTACTTTTTCACGGATGGTCTGAGCAATTTCGGCGCCTTCCACAGTGTGTATGCGGTGCCGCCCATCATCGATGAAATTCAGGAATTCAAGGTCGTGTCTCACACAGACAGTGCGGAATACGGGTCGGTAACCGGTGGGGTCATCAATGTAGTCACCAAGTCCGGCACAAACAGTCTCCACGGCTCAGCGTGGGAGTATGTCCGCAATGATATCTTCGATGCTCAGGCCTACTTCCTGCCACCCGGTACGCCCAGGACGCCTTATAAAGAGAACGAATTCGGCGGAGCTGTCGGAGGTCCGGTTTGGCTCGGGAAACTGTACAACGGCAAGAACAAGACCTTCTTCTTCGGGGCATACCAGGGATTCCGTTTCTCGCAGACCAGCAATGCTCCGCGGAAAGTTCCAACTGCCGCGCAACTCGCTGGAGATGAGAGCAGTTGGCCGACACAGATATACAACCCGTATACGACTATCCCGGATCCATCCAACCCTGGCGAGTACATCCGTCAGCCATATCCGGGGAACCAGATTCCTGTAGGTACAGCTCCAGGTGACATCAGCCCCGCCATGCAAGCTTACGCGAACTTCGTCTTCCCTGCGGCTGGGCCTGCATTTGATGCAAACGGGGATAATGTGCTTGACACAACTCCCGAAACTCAGACCATCAACCAATGGACTGCCCGGATTGACCAAAAAATTGGTGCGAACGACTCAGCATGGTTTCGCTATAGCCGCGACACCAGTGTAGAAAGTAGTTCCGATGGCCTTCCCGGAATACCAAACGTCAACACTAATCCGAACAGGAACTATGGCGGCAGTTACGTACATGTCTTCCCCCATAATCTCATTCTTCAGGCTGAATTCGGCCGAACGCTTGCCGGAGCCAACGCGTCAGCTTTGTGGACAAAGGGATCGGCAGGGATCATTACTCAGGTTGGGTTCGCGCCGACATTTGCCGGCGATTACACCGCTATAGGAGGGTCAAGAAGCCTTCTTCCGCAACTTAGTATCAACGGATATTCCAGCGCAGCCGAAAACATATCGAACCACCCCGACGTTCCGAACTCCAACCAATACAGTGGCGTTTTGACGAAGATATGGGGAAACCACGAGATTCATATAGGTGGCGGGTTCATCAGCAATAAGTTCTTATCTCCGATCGCCCTCTCAAACCTCACATACGCCGCGCAAGAAACCGCGGACACAAATCCTCTGGACACCGTCAATACCGGCGACGCAGTCGCCTCCTTTCTCATCAACGCTCCAGACTCAGCTCAGCGGCGCAACATCGACTCGGAAACGCGTCCTGGCGGTGTAATGAGCGAGTTTGTGCAGGATAACTGGAGAGTTACCCCAAAGTTGACGATCAATGCGGGGCTTCGCTACGATCTCACATTTAATCCACCCTATGGGACCAGCAAGCAAATCGGTCAAAACGGTGGGCCAGAGACAGGTGACATAGATTTCGACAACGGCACTTATATCGTGCAGTGGCTTCCTCCTACCTGTGCTGTGCGCGGCCACGCGCCTTGCATTCCCGGAAACGGCACGCTTCCGGCGAACGTCGTTGTGTCTCCAAACAAGAAAATAATTCATAACACCGACACAAATTTCGGCCCCCGCTTCGGTTTTGCCTATAAGGTGACGGATCGCACAGTCGTTCGTGGAGCTTTCGGCATCGTGTTTGACAATTGGTCGGGTGTATTGCAAATTGCACAGAATATCGCCGGACTATGGCCTGACATTGGTCAGCAGCAAGCCGTTAACTTGAACGTGCCGAAAACAAGCTCTGCAACACCGACAGTTACATCACAGGATCCATTCGCAAGCGCAGGCAATAGCCTCTTTCCGGCGCCTACCCCATTCGCTCAGGTCGGCTTTATGTACGATCCGAATCTAAAGAATCCCTATTCGGAACAATGGAACTTCGGAGTGCAGCAACTTCTTTCCTCGTCGACCACACTGACGGTGAATTATGTTGGTTCGTCCTCTCACCGGCTTGATGTTGGCGGCATCTACAATAGCGCGCTTACGCCAGGACCTGGCGACCCCCAGTCACGCGCTCTGTACCCCTACATTGCCCCGACGTATTATGATCGCAGCGTAGGCAATGGTAATTACAACGGGCTACAGGTCTCGCTGGAGAGGAGGTACACCAGCGGTTTCTTGTACGGAGTGGCCTACACCTGGTCAAAGTCCATCAATGTCGGAGGCGATGGATATTTCGGTGTTGAAGGCGGCGCTCCGCAGGACCCCTATCACCCGGCTCGCTATGATCGGTCTGTGTCAGGACTTGATTTAAGGCACATTTTAACTGTGAGCACGCTTTACGAAATTCCTGTTGGGAAGGGAAAGACATTTTCCACTGAGAACGGCGTCCTCGATTACATCCTGGGGAACTGGCAGATTAACAACTTGTTCCAAACCCATTCGGGCATTGCTTTTACTCCCGCCATCAGTAGCGATATCGCGAATATCGGGCAAGGGTTTTTGACTACTGAACATTTGAATAAGGTGGGAAGCACCGGAATTTCGCACAGGTCCGCAGGGGAGTGGTTCAATACCGCAGATTATGCCTCGCCGGCGCTTTACACCTTCGGCACCGCGGGACGCAATTCCATCCTGGGCCCAGCCTTTTGGGATCTGGATACGTCGCTCTTTCGCCTGTTCCCGGTGGGAGAAGGGCGGCAATTCGAGTTTCGAGCCGAGGCATTCAATTTGTTCAACAACGTAAACCTGGGTCAGCCCAATAGCGACCTCAATAGCGGATCAGCCTTCGGTACGATCAACAGCACAGCAAATACAGCGCGACAGCTCCAGCTTGCAGCGAAGTTTATCTTTTAGATGGCTGCGTTGTTGAGATTACGGGGTAGAAGGGCCTCTGGAGCTTCAGAGGCCCCTCTGTCCTGCAAGGCACGTTCGGAAGGAATGGGGTTCAGCGTTCTGCGGACGAAGTTCGTATGCGGGCCGGTGCAATACCAGACCACAGTGCGCCTAGTGAGCGGGGCTCTGCGGCGGGAGAAGTTTTGCCACCTCCGATTCTTGTTTTCGTAAGCTATTGCCTTGATGGCGTGGTTCATGGAACACCGGAGGGGGTGTTCCAGGTGGAGATATACGGGCGTGTACGGCATGCGTTTCGTGTCGAGAGCCGTACGGAGGACGAATGCTATTCTCACGCCGAAAAACCCGTAACAACGTGTTGCAAGGCGAGGGTGCCCCCGTCATTCTTCAAGCAATACGGCGGGCTGGCAAGAACAATCGCTCTCGCGCTTTTGCACTGATGGTTGTATGCTGCGCTCTTAGCCTCGGCTCGATCTTGGCAACCGTGGCAGAGGCGACTCCGACTTCGAGCGAACTCCTCGAGAAAGGCCGAAAGCTGCTCGAGGCAGGAAAGCTCGCCGAAGCCGAATTGGTCCTGGATCGCGCTGAGAAACTCGCTCCGTCTGATTCGGTGATCCTGACTCTGGATGCCAAGGTCAAAGGCCGGCTGGGCGAGTATTCCAGCGCCGTCGATCTCCTCAAGCGCGTGATTCGGCTGACTCCGGAGTTCGCCCAGGCGCACGTTGATCTTGCGATCGCTCTCGCCGACTCTGGAGACCTTGACAGCGCTTTGACGGAAACGGCAACCGCAATCTCTATCGCTCCCGGTCTGGCGACCGCGCACTTGAATCGGGCGCGCATTCTTGGCGACACGAAGCGGGATCGGGAGGCTGACGACGAGTTCGCTTTTGCGGCCCGGCTCGCTCCGGGCAATCCAGACTGTTACTTCTACTGGTCGTTTGCCGAGCGGGCGCAGGGAAACTTCACCAAGGAAGCCGAATTGCTGCAGAAAGTCGTGAAGCTGGAGCCCGGCAACGTCAAGGCGCATATCAGGCTTGCAAATAATCTGCTGCATCAGAATCGGACCGCCGAAGCTGTAGCCGAGCTTCGCATCGCCCTGGCGATCGATCCCAATTCAGCGCAAGCCATCTACAAGCTTTCGCGCGCTCTTCAGAGCACGGATCCCGAGGAATCAAAGAGGCTGCGCGCCCAGTTCGACCGGCTCAACGCGCAGAACTCTGTCGTCGATCAGGCCAAGGCGCTCGCTAATGAAGCTTTCCACGCATTTACGGTGCAGGACCGGCGCGAGTCAGTCCGCCTTTTTAGTGAAGCCGTCGAAACCTGCGGAGATTGCGAGATCGAGAGCACGCTGCACCGTGATCTAGGCTTGACTCTCTGCCGGGACGGCCAGATTGAACGGGGCGCCGAGGAACTACGCAAAGCGCTCGCGCTTAACCCCGAAGATCGGGACGCCGCGAAAGCCCTGGAAGCGATTCGCGTACTGAACAAGACCGAGTGAACGAAGACCGCCGCGGCTGGATAGGGAGAACTATCCCCATCTGCCAATGGCGCAGGTGAAGACCACGCGGGCCGCCGACCACATGAGCAAAGGGCGATCCCCCAATTGCAAGAGCTGCTGCGGAATTACGGCGAGTATCCCGCGATTCTATGGTTCGATACGCGAACAAAGGACACGCGCCCGACCTGGCGGGCGAGATTGTAAAGGTATTAAACGAGCATCCGAAGCTGATCTGGAACAATCGGCTGGGCGGCGGCTTTCAAGGCGATACGTAGACACCTGAGCAGTACATTCCGGCTCAGGAATTTCCGGGACGTGATCTATGGGTCGCAACCGGGCATATCATTGCGCAGGAGCGCCCTCCATAGCGACGGCGAATTTCTGCCGCATGAAGAAGTCTTGTGGAAAGACTTCAGAGTAACGGCTCATGACTGCTCGTGCATTCGCGTATTGCTTGAGATCGATGAGGCGAAAGACCAGCGATCTTTGCAACAGCGGATTGAACGGGTCCTCTTGAATCGCCTTCTGCAGCATGACGAGACCTTGCTCCCGCTGACCTACTTTATCCAGAGCTTCAGAGAGGTCGGAGTAGACCGCTGACTGAGGCTTTCCGATTGCCAAAGATTGCTTCAGGTGCTCGATAGCTTCTTGCAGGTTTCCGCTCTGCAGACATCTGCGCCCTAACGCCGCCTGCACCAAGGCGTGGTTTGGTTCCGTCTGTTGAAGCTGATCGAGAACCTTATAGTAAGGCGGGCCATATTCCGGTCTGTGCGCAGCGAGTTCTCCATAGACTTGCAGCAGCGTAATGAGCGGAGGAGCGACATCCTGCTCTCCCGGCACAGGATTGAGATGGACAAGATCGGGTACGGCCGCCGTGGTCTGTGAAAACGCGGACTCCGGAAAGGGCTCATTGGCTTGGGCGGTAATGCGGTGATTCGTAAGGCTGGAATGCGCGATGAAGCCTATTTCGCGCTTCGGCATGTGGCAGCCGATGCAGTTATCGGGCGGACTACTTTGCTGACGCGCCTCCCTCGGCAGCTTACAGCTTTGGCCTGTGTGGCAGCTCATGCATCTCTTATTGAAAAAGGCCGGCGCCTCTTCCTTCGCAGGTTCCACGTGAGGATCGTGACAGGTTATGCAGCTCAGACGGCCGCCGCTGGCGCGATAGCACTTACTCAAAGTCATGGCATAGTAATGCTGCAGATGATCCTTGTCGGGCGGCGCCTCGCGCGTGGGAGGCGTCATGAAAATCGACAGCGTATTGTCCAGAGGCTCTCCGGGCCGAACGTCCTTGTACTCTTTGCCGGGCTTGAGGATTCGTTCATCCCCGATCTCGTGGCATCTCATGCAGATATTGCTCGCGAGCTCTGGAGTCAGGGCGGCAGGATTCACAATCGCGGAGCCTCCCCCTTTGCCCGTGGCGCCGCTGGTCACGGCATCTATATGGGCCGCTCCCGGACCATGGCAATTTTCGCAACCTATCGGCATCTCGGAGAAGACGTTGTTCTTGTAGCGCCCCTCGCTTCCAGGGACCGGATTCGAGCGGCCGCTGTGACAAAAGAGGCATGCTGCAAGAATGGGCCGGCTAAATCCGACGTCTGCCGATTCATACCCCGGCGACATCTCCCACGTCTTGGGGCCGGTGTATAAGGTGAGAGGCGCCTCAAAGAGATAGTCGCCCCGCCGGATGATGGCGCCGATTCCATTTGCCCCTGAGCCGACGATCCATTCGAGCTGATGCTCCTCGCGGAAGATCTCCGTGCCGCTTCCATCCAGCGCATATTCACTTTCGTACAATTTCCCGTCACGGACGGTCACGTCGAAGTGCCGATCAAGCCGCTGATTGGAGTACGCAGCCGGCACGTGGAGATTTTGCAGGAGAGCAGGCGAGACGGTGGACATGGAGCGGCCCATTCCTGTTCGCATGTACTCCCTATATATCGCAGTGTGACAGCCACCACAGGGCCGCGATCCGACATATCCATCGTTCACCGTCGTGGCTTGAACCGCGTCCCTCTCAGTCGTTGACGGCGTTGCGCGCTGGAACCCATTCCCGGTCTGGCCAAATGCTGTGAATGCCAGGACTGTAAGCATCAGCACCCAGCGCACGGGACGATGACCGAACAACTCGTATTGACGAGTGGGATGGAATATGCAGGCCAATGCGGTTCGGCCGGACATCAAGACGTTGTGCAAGCTCAAACTCACTTTGTGAGCAATTCTAGGCGGGTTCGTCATACAAACCGATTTCGGCGATGTGCGGCATTTGCTGGCTGCTTTCCAACAGCAGCCGCACCTTCTGCGATGATACGCGCGGTATGCGATGGATTGTGGCTCGCGTCGGTGTTTCACCGCCCGTCAATCTAATCCAATTCTCACCGTTCCGGTATTCAAAGCGGTAGTTCCGAATGCGGCTTTCCGAGTAGTTATCCCATTGACCCACGGGCTCCACGAGCGAGACAGTGTTGAAGCTCTCCTGCTTTTTCAGATCCACTTCCAACCAGCCCGAGGTTTGTGCCTCATCCAAGTACCAGCTCGATCGGAAGTCGCCATCGTTCGCTTGATCCGGTCCTACGGTTTCCGGGTAGGAGCTGGCGTGAATGGGCTTGCCCGTCGCCAGATTCCGCGTCGTGATCACGACATGCTCGCTGAGCTTTGCCATGGGTCCGGTACGCCTCCATACCTGGCCGATCTCTTCCAAACGGCTCACGACGTTGGGTGAGAGGCGCCCTTCACGCGTCGGAGGAGTATTCAAAACCAGGTTACACTGTCTGCGATTCAACGGCTCAAGCCACTCATCCACGATGGTCGTCACCGCCTTGAGATGTCCATCCGCGTTTCGCTGCTTCCAGAACCATCCATCGGTAAGAGTCACACAAGAAAGGGCCGGCACGTCGCTGCCCTCTGGGACCTTCTGCCCGGCATTCTGCTCAAAGGCCTTCACATCGGAATAGTAGAGTCCACCAGGAGGATATTGACTGGCATTGAGGTCGCAGATCAAGCAGTTGGGCTGCAGGTTCTTGATATGCTCATAAATCTCATGGAACGGCACCTCTTCATATGTGATGCGGCTCCACGGAGCATCCCAGCCATCGGTGATGAGGATGTCAACCTCCCCATACCCACTGAACAGTTCCGTCAACTGATCTTTGATGAGCTGAACCTTTGCCGGTGTCACGTTGAAATGGCGGATGTCATCGCGCAGCGACAGAATGGAATAACAGAGCCCCACCCGCAGGCCAGCCTTGCGAAACGAATTCACGTAGTCGCGTACAACATCGATAGAATCCGATATCTGCCCCACGCTTGCAGCTGCTGTCTTTGTCGGCCAGATGCAGAAGCCATCGTGATGCCGGGTCGTGAGACAACCCCAGGTCATGTTGGCTGACCGCGCTGCCGCGGCCCATTGATCCGTATCGAGAGCGGTGGGATGAAACAGATCGGGAGACGACGCGGGATCACCCCATTCCCGATCCTGAAATGTGGCCATGTTGAAATGCAGGAACATCCCGAAACGCAAATCCACGAACCGTTGCTGCAATTCTAGGAGCTGCCGTCCGCGGCGGGGAGCCACGCGACGTGCTTCGTTCTGGGCAGCAGCGGCGCCACGATGACCAAACAGCATCGTGGCAGTCGCAGTTCTGCCGACCAATTGGAGAAGCTCTCTCCTTGTCGTCATTTTCAATCCTTACCCCCGGACAGAGCGTTTAATCTTTTTGACAGACGACTAATCATCTTAAGTTCGCAGTCAAAAGAACCTATCTTCAACACTTACCGTTCGTCAATACGTGCAGGTAAGCGCGCTTTTTTCTTTGCTGAGGCGAACCTGGAAAAATTGCGTTGGAAAGTTTCCCACAGACGGAAATCTTCTACGCGCGGAACCGTGGTCTTGAGCAGTCTGGAGACTCGAGGATCGACATCGTAAGTCGCACTCCCGTGGGAATGGCTGTCGGCTGTTTCGGCTCTTCATAGTCGCCGTCAGACCAATCCGATTCGTAGACGAGAGTTGCAGGTTGCACCTCGGTTATCCAGTGAATCCGTTACTGGCGGGCCAAAGCTTTTGTGCTTATTCGGATTAGCACTCCTTCCCATGAAAAGGCTCCACAAATCCGGGCCGCAAGTGAAGTGACTGATCCGTCGGACCGCGGCCCGGATTGGCAGTCGTCGACACTACGTTTTCTTTGTCGCCGGGAATAATAGGCGAGCGATATTCTGCTTGTCAATCTTGGTTAATGATCTGTTATGGCATTTTAGATCGTAATATGCGATTCTATTTATCGCGATGTATCGCAGTTCAGGGTTCGGGGGGTCCAGTTCCGATACCTAAGTATCGAGCGCCACCTTAACGTATGATGAAGAAAATAAATGCGTTACCATCCGTGTCGTACATTTGGGAAGCTGTGGGTTGGCCACTTTCCGCACGAGCTGCTGCGATAATCGGAGTGAATCAGAAGTTTGATAGTGATTGAGGATGCCTATTCGGGTAAAGCTGCGCTTTATGCGATCTTTCGATCATCATGAGATCGCTTTGGCCGGTTTGATTTCGCTGAAGTACGCTGAATGGAGTTGAAGTGCTGATGCGACGAGAGTCGAACTACGAAAAATTTCCGGTCTTTACGGTGAGCCGGTGTGGGTCGGAAAGTTGGGAAGGCTGGCCCAGAATCCTGGAACGGCTAGAGGCTTTTGCAGCACCAGAACAATGCACGATATCTCTCGAATGTTATCCGGGCGTACTTGAGAAGGCACTCATCAGCACTCTGGTAGAGGGCCTGCAGCCCCCGGGCCTGATCGTCACGTCGGACCTGTTGAAGAGTCCGTCCGAAATCGAGTTGATGGTATCGAGTGTGCTGGGTGACGATCCTGTGTTTGGTCGAATGAACTGTCTTAAAATTGAGGATTTTTTCGATAACGCGAAGCTCGCCAGCGCGCGCGAACGGGTCAAAAACTGGAAACATGGGCTTTTAGTCATTGTCGGGGTGGGCGCATCGCTGCTTTCAGCAGAACCAAATCTGCTCGTGTATGCGGATATGGCTCGCTGGGAGATCCAGCAGCGTCAACGACGGAATGTGGTCGGGAATCTAGGTGCCGACAATCTGCAGGAAAGCCCAGGACAGAAATACAAACGGGCGTTTTTCGTCGATTGGCGCGCCGCCGACCATCTTAAGAAATCACTATTGGAGAAGATCGATTTCTGGCTTGACACTAATGGAGATATTCCGAAGCTCGTGACTGGCCGTGCGGTGCGGGATGGACTGAGACAGATTTCCCGTCGTCCCTTTCGGGTGGTTCCCTATTTCGATCCAGGGCCATGGGGCGGCCATTGGATGGAGGAGGTTTGTGGCCTTCCCACGGGGATGCCGAATTATGCCTGGTGTTTCGACTGTGTACCCGAGGAAAACAGTTTGCTGCTTGCTTTCGGAGGAACACGCGTCGAGATTCCCGCTATGAACCTCACCCTTCTCTATCCGCGCGAGTTATTGGGCGACGCGGTGTTTTCTCGATTTGGCGCCGAGTTTCCGATTCGTTTCGATTTCCTCGATACAATGGGGGGTGGAAACCTTTCGCTACAGGTTCACCCGAAAACCCAATTCATCCGTGAGCACTTCGGCATGCAATACACACAGGACGAGAGCTACTATCTGCTCGATGCCGGCGACGATGCCGGCGTATACCTCGGTCTTAAGACTCATATCGACCGAGAGGCCATGATCCGGGAGTTGAAGACAGCTCAAGACGACGGTGTGTCGTTCAGCGCTGAGACATTCGTAAACCGCTTCCCGGCCGGAAAGCACGACCATTTCCTGATTCCGGCGGGCACCATCCATTGCTCGGGCAGAAATAGCATGGTTCTTGAGATAAGCGCAACTCCGTATATTTTCACCTTCAAGTTGTGGGACTGGGGCAGGCTCGGCCTGGATGGTTCGCCAAGACCGATTCATCTGGAACACGGCTTGGCAAACATCGCTTGGAACCGTGACAAGGAATGGGTCGGGAAAAACCTTATCAATCGGATTGAACCTATGAGGGAGGGCCCGGGTTGGCGCGAGGAGCGAACAGGGCTCCACGAATTGGAATTCATTGAAACGCGCAGGCACTGGTTTACGAGTTCGACGCCTCACGACACGCTGGAGACAGTCAATGTTCTCAACCTCGTTGAGGGAGAGGAGGCTATCGTCGAAAGCCCGACGGGAGCCTTCGATCCATTCGTCGTTCACTATGCTGAAACTTTCATTGTCCCGGCTGCAGTTGGCGGATATCGAATTTCGCCAATCGGACGATCGATCGGAAAGACCTGTGCAACGATCAAAGCGTCTGTTCGCAACGGGTGGCCTCACCCCGAACGGCTGGTGGAGAGATCATCAACGGTGTAAGTTTTGGTATTTGGCGGACTCGGATCAATTTGTTCTTAAGGGACGACGAATATGGCTGCAAATGCACTGGAGAAGACATGGATCTCGGATTAAAAGGCAGCGTAATTGCAGTCACTGGCGGTGGAGCGGGTATTGGCCAGGGAATCTCACGCATCTGCCTTGCCGAAGGTGCTGGCTCACTTTGCTCTTCCAATGCTCAAAGCAGTGCGCGGCTCAATCGTCAATATCAGCTCCAAAGTTGCACTTACAGGCCAGGGCAATACGTCAGCCTATTCAGCCGCCAAAGGAGCGCAACTGGCGCTTACCCGCGAGTGGGCCGCAGAACTGATCCAATACGGAATTCGCGTTAATGCTGTTTTGCCTGCTGAGGTGCTGACGCCGCTTTATGAGTCCTGGCTGGGGAAGCAGTCGGACCCGCAAGCTACGCTGAAGCACATCTCCGGGCAGATCCCGTTAGAAAACCGCATGACCACCGCCGCGGAGATTGCCGCCGCCGTTGTCTTTCTGCTCTCGCCCACGCAGTCAGGACACACCACCGCGCAGCACGTCATTGTAGACGGCGGCTACGTTCACCTGGACCGAATGTTGACTGCCAAAGGGTAGAACTCAACTGAAGCCCTGCTTAACTTGGAAGACCCGAATCTACATTACTGCGCTCGCTGAGCGCTTCGCGATCTGGCTGTTGCACGGTCTTGTGTGATATTGGCAAGCACCACCGCGCCCGCCATCGTGCTCACAAATTTCAAACCGAATCACTTGAACTGGCCGGGTAGTCCGCGTATATTAGCAGCCGCAGTCGGTATACAAGATTCCTGCCGACCTTCTCAGGCCGGCTAGCGCCGCGCAAGGAACGAGCGTCAAGAAGCGATTTGCGCATGCCGGACAGAGACCAAACCTCTCGTCAGAGGCAAAACGTGGCAAAAAATCCAAGGAGATTACAACACATGGCAAACAACCGTGGAGTAGCTTATATGGGCCCCGGTGTCGTGGAGATTCACAGCATCGACTTCCCGAAATTAGCGCTCGGGAACCGCAAATGCGAACACGGCGTCATTCTCAAGATTGTTTCCACCAACATTTGCGGCAGCGACCAGCACATGGTCCGTGGCCGTACCACCGCACCTAAAGGGCTCATCTTGGGACACGAGATCACCGGAGAAGTGATCGAGGCCGGCCGGGACGTCGAGTTCATCAAGGTCGGAGACCTGGTTTCTGTTCCATTTAACATTGCCTGCGGCCGCTGCCGGAACTGTAAGGAACGCGCCACCGGCATTTGCTTGAATGTGAATCCAGCGCGGCCAGGCGCGGCATACGGCTACGTAGACATGGGCGGTTGGGTCGGAGGTCAGGCTGACTATGTCATGGTTCCTTACGCGGACTTCAACTTGTTGAAATTTCCCGACAAAGAGCAGGCTATGGCAAAGATCCGCGACCTGACTTGCTTATCTGACATTCTGCCGACTGGCTATCATGGCGCCGTCAGTGCGGGCGTCGGTCCGGGCGCCACGGTTTACGTTGCCGGGGCGGGACCGGTCGGTCTCGCCTGCGCAGCCGCCTGTCAGCTGCTGGGCGCCGCGGTCGTGATTGTGGGCGACTTGATTCCGGAACGGCTGGCGCAAGCCAGGAGTTTCGGCTGCGAAACTGTGGACGTCTCCAAGGACGCCTCAGTCGGCGATCAGATTGCCCACATCCTCAAGGTTCCAGAAGTGGACTGCGCGGTAGATTGCGTGGGCTTCGAAGCCCGTGGCCACGGTCACGACGCCAAGACGGAAATCCCTGCGACGGTACTAAATTCGCTAATGCAGATTTGCCGCGCTGGCGGAGCCCTCGGCATCCCCGGACTGTACGTAACCGAGGATCCCGGCGCGGCGGATAAGAACGCCAAGACAGGAAACCTCAGCATCCGCATCGGCTTGGGATGGGCGAAGTCCCATGTCTTCACCACGGGTCAATGTCCGGTAATGAAGTACAACCGGCAACTCATGATGGCGATCCTGCATGACAAGATCAAAATCGCCAAGGCCGTCAACGTCACCGTCGTGACGTTGGACCAGGCCGTCCAGGGTTACAAGGACTTCGATAAAGGGGCGGCGAAGAAGTTTGTGTTTGATCCCCACGGCGTGATCGCGGCATAACTGGACCTCGAATTACCTTTTACTTGGTTTGGGTCCTCCCCAAGCAAAATCGCGTGGTTGGTTGTAATAAGTGAAGAGAGCTGCAGGCACTGCAAATTTAACTAGATAACGAAAGGACTCAATCATGACTCTGGAAGACGCACGCCGCATTATCGCGGCAGCGGAAAAGAAATCAAGGGAGATCGGTCAGCCGATGAACATCGCCGTGGCCGACGAAGGCGGCAACCTGGTATCGCATGTGCGCATGGATGGCGCATGGCTGGGGAGTATCGACATCTCCATCAAGAAAGCCTACACTTCAAGGGCTTTCGACATCACCACCAAAGACCTCGCCACCCACTCCCAGTCGGGCGGGCAGTTCTTCGGCATCCATGCCTCGAACAACGGCAAGATCATGATCTTCGCCGGCGGTATCCCGCTGAAGCGCGGCGGCAAGGTAGTTGGAGCTATCGGTGTAAGCGGTGGCTCTGGGGACCAGGACCACGCGGTCGCCGAAGCTGGCGCGGCGGCGTTCTAGTTTTTGCCGGTTGGTGATTGGTTTTTCCTTTGCTCCAAACAAGAAGGCCGCCAGGTTAGCGGCCTTCTTGTCATGTAGGCGGTAACTAATCGAGCGAGAAGACGACGAGCGTTCCTCCCAGGTTGGTGTAGTCGGAAAGGGTGCGGGTCAAGCCCACCGCACCCAATCCTTCAGAGCCCTTGGTAAGCCCTTCCGCCAGCCCAATGGCCGCCCAACCACCTACGCCCGTCAGGACAGCGACATACTGTTTGCCATCGTGCATGTAGGTGATAGGGTTGCCGATGATGCCGGAGGGCGCGTGGAATTTGTAGAGCACCTTGCCTGTTGCCTCATCCACGGCCCGGAACCAGCCGTCCAGAGTGCCGGCAAAAAGCACGCCGCCATCGGTGGTCAGGGGGCCGCTGTAATCCTGGAACATGTCGTTGATCGCCCATTTGGTGTCGCCAGAGATTGGGTCAAAGGCGAACAGCCGTCCGCGGACATCGCCGTGCTCTGCTGGAAACATGTTCAGAATAGCTCCGACGTATGGAAAGCCGCCTTTGTACTTCACGCTGAACGCTTGGTAGTCCATGCAGATGTGGTTGCTGGCCACATAAAACAGTTTGGTGTTGGGATCATAGGAGACGGGTTGATGGTTCTTGGCTCCCATGGAGGCTGGGCAGATGTCCTTTACATTGACATCGGCCTGCGTCATTTTGGCCGGATCAAGAACGGGCCGGCCGGTCTTGAGGTCAATCTCCTTGGCCCAGTTGGTGGAGGGGTCGAATTTGTTGGCCCGGAGCAGCTTTCCGTTCCGCCGGTCGAGCACGTAGGCAAAACCGTTGCGGTCGAAATGGGTGAGAATCGGGACCGTGTTTCCATCCACTACGGTCTCTGTGAGGACGCTTTCATTGATGCCGTCGTAGTCCCACGCGTCGTGAGGAGTCATCTGATAGGCCCACGCGGCCACGCCAGTGTCAGGGTTGCGCGCGATGATAGTCGTGGACCATTTGTTATCTCCCGGACGCTGACTGGGGTTCCACGTTCCGGGATTGCCGGTTCCGTAGTAAACCAAGTTTAGATCGGGATCGTAGGAGTACCAGCCCCACGTGGTTCCCCCACCCAAGGTCCATTCATTCCCCTCCCAGGTTTTGATACTGGAGTCTTTACCCACCGATGACTGGGTTGCGCCATCGATCGTTTTCGCAGGATCGAACTTGATATCCTCGTCCGGCCCCACGCTGTATGCGCGCCAGGCCATCTTGCCACTGCCCAGATCGTAGGCGGTAAGGGCACCGCGCACCCCATACTCTCCACCGGAGATACCGACGATCACCTTGTCATGCACCACCAGCGGCGCCATGGTCATAGTTTGCCCCTGCTCGGGATCGCCGTTCTGCGCCTTCCAAATCACCTGGCCGGTCTTGGCGTCGAGGGCATACACATGCGTATCTAGCGTCGTGGCAAGGATCTTTCCATCCGCGTAGGCCAGACCGCGGTTAACGACATCGCAGCATGCAACGGACGGTGCAAACTTGTCCTGCTCGGGGGCGAACTTCCAAGCGATACGTCCAACGTTGTTCAGGTCGACCGCATAAATGAAGTTGGGGTATGAACTCTCGAAGTACAACATGTTGGAAATGACCAGGGGTTGGCCCTCCTGGCCGCGCAACGTTCCCGTGGACATGGTCCAGGCGACCGTCAATTTTGCCGCATTCTCTGCAGTGATTTGATTCAACTTGCTATGACGGATGCCATGGTAATCCCCGAGCGGCATCACCCACTGGTTGGCATCCTGGGACATCGTGTCGAGTGGTCCGCTGGCGAACGCGGCAGTCGAAAGGATAGCAGCGGACGCACAGGTTGTAGCCGCCAGGCAAAAAAGCTTTTTCATTCCGTTCATCTGAATCCTCCTCACGCGAATTTCTTTCGTGTATAGGTAAAGCATTGCGCGCCCCATGACTTCTACTAAGACCGTCGAAGCCACGGACGGCCGAAAAACCGAGTTTGTTCAAAGGCCACGAACCGCGGAACGAACTCGGGGCCAATCCGCTAATCCATCTCCGACGGTGGCCTGCCCACAGGCACCAGATCGAGGCTTCGTCCCTTGACGTATTCATAGATGTGTTTCATATCGTCCTCGCTGAGGAAGCCAGCCCAACTGGGCATGCCCTTCTCCGTTCTCCCCGCCATGGCCACGGAAAGAAATTGCTGCTCGTTCATACCCATCTTGAGGGAGTTCCGCAGATCCGGCGCCATCTCGCTGCCCGTCGCGTCTTGACCGTGGCAGCGATAGCAATACGAGTTGAAAATCTCATAACCATGGAAGACAGCCTTTGTAACCTTGGCTCGCTGGTCCTCTACAAAGACCGGGAAATCCAATTTGGCGGTTGTGCCATCCGCAAGAGTGTAGTCATACAGTGTGGCTGGGGCCACTTGAGCCATCGCCCGGCCACTCTGCGAGAGGATCCATTCCACCATCTCCTTGAGTTGTAAGTCGGTCAAATCCGGATGAGGGCTCATCGGCACAGCTCCCCAGTTACCGGAGCCTCCCTGCTTTACCTTCGCGGTCAATTTATCCAGCATACCGGCTTGACCTTGATAACGCTTGGCTATGTCGTTATAAGATGGTCCGACCAGCGGCCGGTCGGGGGCATGGCAGGAGGAGCAGTCGTTCGCTTTTACCAGGTTCTCCCCCGCTACTTTGCGTGAGCCCTCCTGATTCGTTGGCGCCGCGTTCCCAGTCCAAGAGACAACCTGAATGCTTGCCGCAATGGACGTGACAAGTAGCGGGAGGCGAATCGCCGCCTGAAGAATACCGTGTTTCCAGCTCAATGTTTCCCTTCCCCTCGATCCGATTATTCGCGCCCTGACTTGCTACGGCGAGTTGGGCGACGGCGCCGTATATAAGTTCACGCCGGACTCGTCCAAGATGGACCCGAGTTCCGCCTGACGTTGCGCAATCACGTCGTCGAGTTGTTTTTTCAGTGCTTCATCGCCTTCGCGGACCCCCATCGACATGGGGAAGGAATATTGCTCCGGCGCACCCAGAGTCCGGTCATTGGGAACTGGCACCACTTCCAAATCGGGATAGTCGCGCAAGAAGCCGCTAATCGCAGGCTGCCAGGTAATCATGACGTCCACTTGCCCGCTCTCCACTGCTTTCAGCATGGTCTCGGGTGACTCCCCGTCATTGTCTCCTACGTCGAAAGCCACTGCTCGCGGGATCATGCCCCGCATCTTAATGCCGTTTTCGACCGGAGTATCTCTTTCAAAACCCACTTTGACCTGGCCGAGAACGGGCGAGTCCATACTCCTGACGTCGTAGTGCTTTGCCTTCTTGAAGACAAAGACATAGGACGAGATATAGTAGGGCCGCGTGGTAAGCTCTTCCCGGCTTCCGTACGGAATGTCCATCACCACATCACACTTATGCGCGTCTAAGGTGGATGCCAGAAATTGCGGGAAACCCCCGCCTGCCCGGTAGCTCGCCCAGGTATATTCCACCGTCTCCCCGAGCGCTTTAGATACCCTGTCTGCAATCTTGTTCTCGAATCCTTGCCCGGCGCGATTCGAATACGGGGGGTAGTCGGGGTCCGCACATACGCGCAGGACCTTAGCCGCCGCCGAAACTGTAAATACCCCCAGGCCTGCAGCAACCGCAAGTGCTTGCATTAGCATGGACGTGGACCGCATGAGTTTGTTCGATCCTGTCTTCGCTCGGTTCCAGGAGCAGAGAGATGCGCGAAGAAGGTCTATCAGTTCAGAGAGGGACTTACAAGCACAATCTTAGATGGCGGATAGATCCGGCAGAGCTGGACCCACCCCAGATATTTGTGATCCAGCTCCAGCGGAGGCGAGGCGTGGTTCGTCGAAGAATCTGACTCGACTTCGGCTACGACATAGATTGCCTGCCACTCAGGTGCCGAAGAGGTCTCTCTCGATCTTGTGGTTCACGACAAGAAAGGCCGGGCCGTTCTGGATCTAAAACCGGGTGATATCGCAGTGTTCGACGCCCGAATCTACATTACTGCGCTCGCTGAGCGCTTCGCGATCTGGCGCGAACCCAAAGAAGACCGACCATTCTGAAATGGCTCATTGAGAGATCGCCGAATCGAGCTTCGCTCATCCAAAATTATTGACGAGTCAAGCCCAAAGGCTTTTCGACTACTCCCTGCGCAACGCCTGCATGGGATCAACTTTGGAGGCGCGCCCGGCAGGAAGCCACACGGCGAGTAAAGCAATCGCGGTGAGAATGAGTGGCGCCGATACGAACACGGCGGGATCCCACGGCTTGACGCCGAAGAGGAAGGTGGACAAGAGGCGAGTAAGGCCGAAGGACGCAGCGATGCCGGCAACTACGCCGACTAAGGCCAGCCTCACGCCCTGCCAGACAACCAACTTACGGATGACGGACCGATCGGCGCCGAGAGCCATGCGGATGCCGATCTCCTGCGTGCGCTGCTCGACGGAGTAGGCCATGAGACCGTAGATGCCAATGCCTGCCAGAAGCAGCGCGACCGCGCCGAAGATGGTCAGCAACAGCATGTTAAAGCTCGCGGGAGCCGTGGAGCGCCCCATCACCTCGTCCATGGTTCGGATATGCGCCACCGGAAATCCTCCGCTAGCCAAACGCAGTTGCTCAGTGACCGCGGCGATGACCTGGTGTGGGTCGCCGTGGGTACGCACCACCCAAATGAGCGGTTGAGCATCGTTATATGCGGCAGTGTAGGGGTCCGGAACCTGCGCCACCGGCACGATCATCATCGGATCTGGAACCTGGCCCAGGCCAGTGTTATGTGTGTCGCCGACGATACCCACGATCTCGCGCACCGTCTCCGTGTCAAATTCGGGTCCCAATGCCTTCCCTATCAAGACGTGTTGACCCACAGGATCTTCGTGCGGCCAGAATTTGTTTGCCAATGCCCGATTGATGAGCGCCACTCCGGGTGTGGCGGCAGTATCGTTTTCGGTGATATCGCGTCCCCTCAGGATGGGAATCTTGAACAGGCTCAGGTAACCAGGGGAAACGCTCATCCACCGGCTCCCGCAACAGTCTTTGTTGACCGGCCGTCCAACGATTTGGAACGGCAGACCGTCTCCGACCTCGATCGGCAGCCAGAAGGCGGTGGCCGAAGCCTCCACTCCGGGGATTGCACTTAGCCGGTCGCGCCCATCCCGCGAGAGCTGGGCGACGCCCGCAGTCTTCTGATAGCGGTCGCCGTTGAGCGACATCTCCATGGTAAGAACGTTGTGAGAATCGAAGCCCGGACCCACACCGTGCAGGGCGATCATCGTGCGGATAAGAAGCGCCGCGCCGATCAACAGTACAAGTGCGAGCGAAACCTCGCTCATAACCAGCAGCGAACGGGTCTTGCCCTGCCGGAATCCAGTTCCGGAGCGGTTACCGCTCTCCTTCAAAGTGGAGTTGAGGTCGGTGCGCGAGGCGCTGAGCCCGGGAAAGAGTCCAAAGAGAATGCCCGTAAGCAGCGAAATGGCGAGGGTGAAAGCAAGTAAGCGCCAATCGACGCCGATGGCAGAGCCGTCCTCGCCGATGTGGGGAAGGCCTGCAGGGCTGACAGCCAGCAGAGCACGCACACCAACAAAACCGAGAGCCAGGCCAAGAATGCCGCCGGCGAAGGAGAGCAAGATACTTTCAGTGAGCAGTTGTCGAACAATGCGCGCGCGGCCGGCTCCAAGAGCGGCGCGGACGGCGAACTCGCGCTTGCGTCCCGTGGCGCCCACCAGCAGCAGATTGGCAACATTGGCACACGCGATCAGCAGCACCAGGCTGACCGCCCCCAGCAACACCAGGAGCGAATTGCGCACACCGCCGACGATTGAGTCGCGCAACGGTTCAACGGCAAATTGACGTCGTGGATTGGGACGCGGGAAGTCGTGGTGATACTGCGGTGCCGCTGCCTTCAATTGAGCGTTGGCCTGCGCCACCGTGAAGCCACGCTTGAGCATTCCGGCCACCAGAAAGTAGTGGTTCTGGTCTTCGCTGACGGGCGGAAACTGAAACGGCAACCAGATATCCGCCTCCGGGTCGAAAACAAAATCTTTTCCGACCACACCCACAATCGTGTAAGGCTCGTTGCCCAACGAGAGCGATTTTCCGACTATGGCTGCGTCGCCGCCGAACCTCCGCTGCCACAGGCCGTAACTCAACACCACCACTTTGCCGCCGTGGGGCAAATCTTCTTGCGGCGTGAAAGCGCGTCCCAGCATCATCGGCGCACCGAAGAGGCGGAAAAAACCCTCAGTAACGTGAATGCCACGGACTTGCTCGGACCGTTCGCCGGTGAGGTTGAAGCCGGGGCCCGCAAAGTCGTAAGCAGCAACCTCCTTGAAGACACTGGTCTGCCGCTGATAGAAGTGAAACTCGGGAATGGAGGTAATGTTGTTGAGAAGAGAGTTGGGGTACAGAAACGTAGCTTATGTCCCTCTGCACAGTCTGCAACAGCATCGCTAGGACTCCACTTCTTCGAACTTCTTGAGTTCGGACTCTGAAACCACTTTGCCGTCGAACAGATGCACTTCACGCTGGGCGTCTTTGGCGAAACGAGGATCGTGCGTGATCATGCAGATGGTTGAGCCTTCGCGTTGAGGTCAGCAAGAAGATGCATCGCGGCTTCGCCATTTTTTGAGTCCAGGTTGCCGGTTGGCTCGTCGGCGAGCAGAATCGAGGGAGACCCAGCCAAAGCGCGCGCCACGGCTAAGAGCTGTTGCCGGCCGGAGATGGCGCACAAATGATGCCGGCTGCAGCGGCAACACCTTTTTTGACTTCACGTCTGTCCATAGTCGGCAAAAAAACTCCCTTCTGGCCAGCGCGAACGGAACAACAAGCCGCACTCAGGCCAGTGATACACCGTTCGAGATCCCCAATTCGATGAACCTGATCGAACTCTCGCGTCGTCGGTTCGGCAGAAGCCCGTGCCGAGTGAGAATGCTAAAGGTCAGAATGGTTGAATGTCAAACAAAACGAGCGTATTAAGCGATCTTATAATCGGTAATAAATCATATTGTATGATACAATTCGACCCTGGCTATCACAGCTCAATATTTGACTGCTAAGCCGATCTCGGATGCCGGGAAAGCGAAATGGAAATCCCAGTTCAGATGAGCATGTGTTACACGCGTACAGCGAAATCCGGGCCCCGGAACCATCACAGGGTTGTTTGCCTTGCTTGCCCTTGCTCCGATGCTTCCATTGGCTCACGGCCAAACCGCTCCACCAACCACGAGCCCAGTTCCGACCTTGATCGTGAATGCCGAAGAGGTCTCTCTCGATCTTGCGGTTCACGACAAGAAAGACCAGGCCGTTCTGGATCTAAAACCGGGAGATATCGCAGTGTTCGACGCCGGTTCTCCGGTGACGCTCAACAGTCTCCGTCTTGTATCGGGCAAACCGGATAGAGATTGCCTGGTCACGCTGGTCTTCGACCGGCTGAACCCGAACTTGAAGATGCTGACCGCTAGAGACGTCGCCGGCAAGTCCATCCAAGGTGTGGCAACTCCACGGAGCGTCTACGAGTCCATCATGAAGACGGCGCGCGACGCGGCGGAGGAGATTCTGACGATAATTCCCGAGAGCGGCTTTTCAATTGCGGTGACGGGTGTCGAGAGGCGACTGCGGGTCGAGCAGGGATTCACGTCCGATCGCAATGCGATTGCACAGGCCGTAAACGCGGTCACCCAACTGTCAAAACCCACTGACAGCAACGACCTCAGCCAGCCCGAACGTGAGCTGATCATGACGGCGCTGACCGGCGCCGACGCATCGGGGAAGGCGGTAAGCGCGGGGGATCGTGGGCTGGCCGAGGCACTGACCGCGGCGGTCTACGACTCGGGCCGGATCGCGCAGGATCGGCATATGTGGCCTACGCCGGCGGCTTTATTGGCTCTGGTGCAATCCCAGCAGAATCTCGCGCAGCGAAAAATTGTCATCTATTTCACCTTTTCCGCCGACAGGGAGTTCGATTTACACGCCGAGAAGTCGATGCCATCCATCCTTGCAGCGGCCAATCGAGCCGGGGTGAGCCTCTATATTGTCGACCTGAGGTCGCTTGACGCCAACGGAACGTGGCAGGATGAGATTGACGCGTCGAGGATGGATTTCGCCATGGCAATGAAAGAAATGTCCCTTAAGTATAGCGGTGGTGGCAGTGGTGCCAGTAGTGGCAAGAGTGGATCTAGCGTTAAACCCCCGACAGTCGGGAGCGGCTGGGGGCCGGGCAGACAAATAGCTTGAGTGACACTTTGAGAGTGACAGGAGATATAGGCGAGGAGAGCGGCAACGACAACGAGGTTGCGTTGCAGCATTTGGCGCAGGAAACAGGAGGCGGCTACATCGATCGGGACCATTTACGCAAGCTGCTGGAACAGATGATTCAGGACATGACGACCTATTACGTGGCTTCTTATGTTCCAGCGATCAAGGAATACGACGGAAGCTTTCGTCCGGTGGCCGTCAAGCCCTTGCGGAAGGGGCTGAGCATACATACCCGGACGGGCTATCCTGCGTTGCCTCCGAGCGCCGCCGCTGGCAGCGCGCCGTAGGCATTCGAGTTGAATGACTATTCTTTGTATCTGTTTTTCATGTTTCCTAAGGTGAGGTTATGAAGAAGGGCTCTTACGATGGTTCCCAGCGTTAGGGCTTACAAGAGTCCTGTTGCACGATTTGCCGGATGCCGAAGATGGTTACGACGATATTCCGCAGGACTGGACTTCGTTAAGCGGCGAAAGACTGTGCGGAAACGGCGGAGTTCGCTGAAGCCGCACTCTGCAGCGATTCTAGTGAGCGTTCGTCTATGTGACTCGGTGAGCAGCATCTTTGCCTTTTCAACTCGAAGCTCGTTCAGAAACGCATAAGGCGAGCTTCCAACGTTCCTACGAAATCGCTGTTCAAGTTGGCGACGCGATAAAGGACTTAACTGCAACATACGCTCCACACCAAACACTTCGTTTACGTGATCTCGAACCCGCTGCACCACACATGCAATCTCAGGGTCTTCAATTGCCACAACGTCAGTGGATTGACGCGCCACAACACGGTCTGGAGGAATCAGGATAGGAAGTTTTGAAAACCGCTTGCCCTCGAGCAATTCCGAAAGCAGATTTGCCGCCTGCCAGCCCAATTCACGATCATTGCGTGACACGCTGGATAACTGCGGGATACAGAACTCGCACGCGATCGGATCATTATCAACCCCGATAATTGCTACGTCCTCCGGCACTCGAAGACCGGCCATTCTGCACGCTTCGCTTAACATCTGTGCGCGAAGATCCCAGCTCGCCATGATTCCAACCGGGGGTTGAAGGGATCTTAACCATCTCGTCGGCTCGCCTGCTACCCGTCGCAAATCACGACCCGATCGGGCCAATGTTGCGCCCTCAAATGCGCTACATAGATATCCGGCCTCTTTGACTGCCGACTCAAACCCGATCCTGCGTTGCTCGCTGTACCACAAGCCGCGGACTCCGTAGTAGCCGAACCGGCGAAACCGCCGCGCCAAGAGATGCTCTGCCGCCATGCGCCCAACCTTCTGCTGATCCAGAGTGACGGTCGGAATTCGCTCGTCTCGGAGGTACCCACCTACGTTAACAATCGGAATCGCGAGAGACTTCGCCACTTTGGCATCGGCCTGACTGCCAATCAACACAAATGCTCCGTCGCCCTCCCAATTCCGTAACCATTCAAATGAGGGGGTCAGACGCTCCGGAATCTGCGTAAATACCCATCCACCCTGATTTCTGGCGAAGTCCAAGATCCCAGGGAGCAGCCGCTCGACAAAGACAACGTCGAGCGGAAGCGCCAGAGCAATCTGTTTCACTCGTTTTCGTCTTGTCTTTCCGGCCATGTTCCTCAAATGCGAAGGCGAAGTCCGTTCACAAGAAACTATACACGCAGAAAGATCGAAATGCTGAACTGTTGAGCTGTCCTCGAATGCGCAAAAAGGTCCATCCTGCGCGCAAAAAGGCCCTTGTCAGCACACTCTTGTCGTTACTATGCTCATCCCGATCCAAAATGTCCGTCTTTGAGCAGCACAATTCACCGCTCCGTGTGTCAATGACGTTGACGGTTTGATCGCACAGTCATCGTGCGGCAATGCACCGAATAGGAGCGAAACGATGACGAGCACTTTTGGGAGGCACATGATGGCAACATTGAATAGGGTTGCAGATGCGGAGAGCCAGACATTCGAACAGGCTTCAAATCATGACGAGTCTCGACGCTTGCGAATGTCTAAGGCGTCCAGAGGATTGTTTGCGATTGCTACATTGAGCATGGTCCTTGCTCTAGCGGGAGTTGCACAAACCACGAACGGACTGATTACAGGGACGGTCATCGATCCGACTGGTGCTGTCGTGCCCAAAGCAACCATCACCGTAACGGACCTTGGCAAGCATCTCGTTCGTACCGGGCTTAGCGATGAGCGTGGGTATTACATCATTCCGCAGTTGCCGCCATCCAGCTACAGTGTCGTCGTGTCCAGGGAAGGATTTGAATCGTCGGAACGGCCGACCTTGCAACTTCACGTGAACGAGGAAGCCACGATCGACTTTAAGTTGACCGTTGGAAGCAGTGTCCAGCGCGTGGAAGTAACAGCGACTGCACCCCCTTTAAACACAACCTCTGCAACGCTCGGTGATGTTGTAGATCACGAGACAACAGTCGATCTTCCGCTTAATGGACGACAATTTACCGATTTGACCCTCCTCTCTCCCGGCGCATCTCCGGTTCAAGGGCCCCAACAGAGCAGCAAGACAATTGCTCTAGGGGCCGGCGCAATCAGTCCATCCGTGAGTGGACAGCGGCCGCAGCAAAACAACTTCACCATGGACGGGGTGATGAACAACAACATTTACACGAACATTTGGGCGATAAGTCCACCTCCGGATGCACTCGAAGAGTTTAATGTTCAATCCCACATTACGGACGCGGAGTTTGCTACGACCTCCGGGGCGAACATCAACATTGCTACTCGATCTGGTACTGACTCAATACACGGAGCTCTTTGGGAATTCATTCGAAACGACGCCCTCGATGCCCAGACGTTTCCCGCATCTTCGCGCCTACCGTATCGGCAAAACCAATACGGCTTTTATCTCGGCGGACCTGTTCGCGTTCCCTATTTCGACGGGCGCAAGAACACTTGGTTCTCTGCGTACTGGGAAGGATTTCGGTACGATAAATCGCAAACCAGCCTGGGCGACACCTTTACAACTGCAATGACTGGTGGCGACTTCTCTGCGTTGCTTGGTGCCCAGGTTGGAACCGACAATCTTGGTCGTCCGGAGTACAAAAACGAGATCTATGATCCGGCTACGAGCAGACGGGACCCGACAAATTCAAGCCTCATCATCCGTGATCCATTCGCAAACAACATCATCCCGGCAGGGCGCATAAATCCCGCAGCCTCTCTTCTGTTAGCGAAGTATTATCCTGCAGCAAATATGAATGTTGCACCAACGGTTTTGCCAAACCTGGCTTTTACGGGCGTCACCGCAATCGCGAGTGACGTATATGGCATTCGTCTTGATCACCGCTTTCGGAATAACGACACGCTCTTCGCCCGCTATAACCGCGACAACGCGACACAAACCACTCCAGAGTCGCTCCCAGGCTATCTTCACTCCGTGATCAACTATGCTCAACAACTTGTTGTCGGATACACGCATTTGTTCGGAAGTACATCCGTGTTGCAACTACATTTCGCTAACACGCATACGAACATTGCAAACTATGACGAGCCGGCCGGATCTGCCTTCGTCAACTCCATTAACTGGCAACTCGCTCAGCCGGCAAAATATGGCATTTCTCTGGGGCCCGCAATCGGCATGACAAATGGGTACTCCGGGGTCTCGCAGAGCGATACACTGAATGGTCCTCAAAACAACTACGAGTATCACGGCGATTTCAGTAAGGTAATGGGAGCCCACACCGTCGGCGCCGGTTTTCTGTACTATCACATCCACAGCATCACGGATGGATGGAATTACACAGCGGGATTTACCCAGAATGCGACATCTCAGGGGGCACTATCGCAGGCGACGGGGATGGGGCCGGCCAGTTTTCTCCTCGGTCTGCCGGACAATTACACGGCATGGGTTCGGAAGTACCGGCATTAATCAAGAAGTCCATTGGTACGGCGGATATGTTCAAGATAATTGGCAGGCGACGAGAAGGCTCGCACTCACTCTGGCATTTCGCTATGATTTTATAAGTACGCCAGATTACAACGGGCGGATTGTAGGATCACTTAACGCGCTGGATGGGCAATTCTGCGTGAACCAGGCGGTGTCGCCATCTTTTCCGCAGGCGACTTGCCCTTCGGGGTACTTTTATCCGCAACACAATGGTTTTCAGCCGCGACTCGGGATAGTGTTTAAGGCGACAGACCATACGGTGATCCGGACTGCATTTGCCATGCTGGATGACCACAACAACTCTCTCGCGCAGGAGAACCAAGACGAAAGACTGTCGTGGCCAACATCCATCGATGCAACTGTTACGAATCAAAACCGCGGCCTGCCGGATTTGTATCTCAACGCATTCCCGGCCGCTTCTTCTTTCTTTTCGGGTGGAAATGCAACTCCGTTTGCCAGCTATGCCGCAAATCCACACAACAAGATCCCATATTCTCTCGAGTATAACCTCGGCGTAGAGCATCAGCTGAACAGATCTTCCATGTTCATGATCGATTACGTGGGCTCGGTAAGCCGTCATCTATTTGTCAATTTGACTGGAAACACGGCTCCAACTCCGGGCCCAGGCACAGTTAAATCACGAGAGCCGTACCCGCAATACGGGGGACCTTTCCCCTTCGACCTGAATGAGGGTTACTCCAATTACAACGGTTTGCAAGCCCAATTCAAGGAGTCGCTCTCGCGCGGACTGTTTTTCAACGTTTCTTATACCTATTCCAAGGCCATGGACGTTCAGTCCACTGCACAAAGCGCGTCACCGGAGAATTACTATAACCTCGCCCAGAACTACGGCCCCGCGGACTTTGACAGACGACATATTTTCGTAGTGAGCGGCGTCTATTCTCTTCCTTTCGGCCGCGGCAAGGAATATTTGAATAATGCGCCGGAAATCGTCCAGGCAGTCGCAGGTAACTGGAATCTGGGAGCGATAGGGAGCCTCGTTTCGGGGGCGCCGTTCAACGCATTGGCAGGCAGCGATGTAGCAAATGTGGGTGGCTCGAACCAGCGGGCACAAAGAACCGGCGCGAACCCGTATCTTCGCGGCAAATTCACAGCCGCAAGCAAACCGTGGTTGAACCCTGCGGGGTTTGCACTTCCGGCGTCCTATACGTGGGGTAGCGAAACACGGAATGACCTGGTGGGACCGCCATCAAAAGACCTTGACTTGAGCGTATTCAAGGACATCCCCTTGAAAGAGCGATTGAAACTACAGTTTCGTGCCGAATTCTTCAATGTGTTCAACCATTCAAATTATTCAACTCCATCAAGTACTGTCACTTCTTCGTCGTTTGGGTTGATTACTTCAACAGCTAGTGCGGGCAGAGACCTTCAATTCGCTCTCAAAGTGATGTTCTAGTGGCTCGTCGCAGAGAAATCGTTACCGGAGCAGAAGAATTGTCATCCCGACCGAAGCGCAGCGGAGTGGAGGGATCTGCGGTTTTCTTCCCCTACTCCGGCTCTTTCATCGGTAACGCTTTCACTGCGACACTACACTAGTGAACGTGCCTGCGCCGAAGCTACGCACTTAACGGATCTAAATGGAGACTTCACTTGTCCTGTCATCTCAAGGTCATCCTCGTATTAGCCGCAGGAACCTTCTTGTCTTCAGCTTTGTATGGAAATCAAGCGCCGCAGCAGGACCCGGGCACAAACTGCGTGTTTCGACTTGGGGTCTTAGACGGCTCTTCTGCGGAATTCGCACACAATCAACCTGATCGCGAAGCGCGATACGTGGTCGGGCATAGTCTTGCGGCGAGAGATTGGCATGCGTTTCAACCGGCGGTTTCATCGGCACAACTGGAGATGCCCCAGGACAGCGTGTCGAGCACACGGACGATCGCGTTTGAACTCCACGACGCACTATCAGCCGGCTACCAACTTAAGGTGTCGCTTCTCTTTGAACAGCCCAGCGTCCCTTCCCTGCGCGTTACGATCAATGGAAAGTCAGGGATATATTACCCCGAGGCAAAGCTAGATTACCGAATGGGAGATACAGTTGCCGCTTTCGACCCGGTCTACTCGAAAGCCGACGTCACATTTGCTTTCCCTGGGTCGTTCCTGCATCAAGGTCTAAATACGATTGCTCTGCAGGCCGTCGAAGAGACAGCTGAGGTAATCCCAGGTGCAGGTTTCACTTACGACGCGGTGGAAATGGATCGTCTGGAAGAACGATCCGTTGACAAAGACACCTCAACGCGAATCGACCCCACGGTCTTTTTCCGACAGCAGAGTGACGGGCTTTCTGAGCTCGTCAACGTAACCATCCGCAGTTCACAGAGGCTCAATGCAGATGGCACCGTATCACTTCTTCTTGACGGCAGGAAATACCAAAAGAAAATTGCAGTTTCCCGGGATTTTGGTGAAGCGAGGATCCCGTTTGAAGTGAAAGATTTCCCTTCTCCATCCGTTGCCAAAGTCAGCTGGCGAACAAGCGCTACGGGAGCAACCGCGGAGCAAGAGATTGCGGCACAGAAGAAGTGGACGCTTTTCATGGTTCCTCATATCCACTTGGACGTCGGCTTCACGGACTATCAGTCGAAGGTCGCGGTGAGACAAGCACGAGTCATTGATGAGGCGCTGGACTTCGTCGCGAAGCATCCTGATTTTCGCTTCAGCATCGATGGCGAATGGTGTCTAGAGCAGTTTATGAGGACTCGGAGCGCCACAGAGCAAGAGCGCGTCATTGCCGCCATCCAAAAGCGGCAACTATTTGTTCCTGCCCAGTACGCCAATCTTCTCACTGGTTTTCCAACCGCGGAAACGCTCATTCGGTCGCTCTACCCGAGCGCCAATTTCAGCCGCGAACACAAGATACCGCTCGACTACGCCAACATCGCAGACGTTCCATCGTATTCCTGGTCCTACGCTTCCATATTGGCCTCAGCGGGAATCAAGAATTTCACCGCTGCAGCCAACAATCATCGCGCGCCCGTATTGATACAAGGACGCTTGAACGAGCAGTCTCCTTTCTGGTGGAAAGCGCCTGACGGAGAGAAGATTCTCTTTTGGTACTCGCGCAGCTATCTGCAGATGACCGAGCTTTTCGGGTTGCCTCCTGTTCTGGCAGCGGGCAACGATACGATTCCGTTATTCCTTCAACAATATGAACATCCCGACTATCGGGCCTCGGCCGCGATCATCTATGGAACGCAGGTAGAAAACGAGGATTTGATCCCTGAGCAAGCAGAATTGTCACAAAAGTGGAATGCCGAATGGGCCTATCCGCGCATCGAGTACTCCGGCTTTCATGACGCACTGGAGAACATTCGCCAACAGTTTGGCGACAATATCCCGACAATCAGTGGCGATGGGGGTCCTTATTGGGAGCTCGGCATTGGCTCAGACGCGTACTATGCCGCGATGGAACGCGAAAATGAAAGCCGGGGGCCCTCCGCTGAAAAGCTTTCTACGATTGCATCGCTGATCGATCCGCGGGTAGCGGTTGATAAAAAGACGTTGGACAATATGTGGTCGGATATGATTCTCATGGACGAGCATACGTGGGGTTCCTGGAATAGCGTGAGTGATCCGGAGAGCAGCGAAGCAACAGGACAGCTCGCGGTTAAGGACTCGTTCGCAATTAAGGCCCGAGCTGCAGTAGATTTCTTGATGCACACCAGCATGGCAACTCTCGCGGATAATATCTCAGCGGGATCAAGCAGCCTGATTGTCTTCAATACGCTCAACTGGCCGCGTAATGGCTTAGTCGATTTCGATTTGAAGAAGGGCCAAGGGCTAGAGGATCCTTCTTCAGGCTCCGCAGTTCCCGTCCAGATCGTTCGAGAAGAGAACGAACTGAACCACGTTCGCTTTGAAGCAGAGAACGTGCCGGCGCTGGGATATAAGGTCTATCGCCTCCGAGATTCGAGCGGAGCACAAACGCACACAGAAGATAATAGATCGACCACGCTCGACAGCCCTTATTATCGAGTCGAACTTGACGCAGCGAGCGGTTCCGTACGCAGCATTTTTGACAAAGACCTACATCGCGAGTTGGTCGACCAAGGCAGTGAATATCGATTCGGTCAGTATCTGTATGTTCTGGATTCAAACCCCGCCAACAATCAACACTCAACTTGGTACCGCGGGAAACTCGATCTGCAGATTCATCCCGCAGTCAATGGCAAGATCGTTTCGATTACTCGTACTCCTTACGGGTGGGAAGCAAAATTGGAGAGCACCACCGCAAGTACTCCCGCGATCACGACGACCATCCGTCTTTTCGAACATGAAAAAAAGATCGAACTTGAAGAAAACGTAGAAAAAGACGCGGTAACAGCCAAAGAGGCGGTTTATTTCGCGTTCCCTATTGCAATCAGTCATCCTCAGTTTCAATACGAACTTCAGACTACTGCCATGGATCCTTCCAAGGACATGTATCCAGGTGCTGGTCATGAATGGTTCTCGGTGCAGCATTGGGTTTCCGTTCAGTCGGATGGCGTCTCGGCATCAGTACTACCCCTGGATGTTCCGCTCGTCACCCTTGGGGACATTGACCGTGGCCAATGGTTGGAGACATCCGGCGAGCGACGAGCAACCATCTTTTCTTTTGCCATGAACAACTACTGGGAAGACAACTATTTAGGCAGCCAGGGAGGACGCTTCCATTTTCGATATATCATAACGAGCGCACCGTCGACGAGTGAAGGCCAATTGAGCCGTTTGGGCTGGGAGGAGATGACGCCCCTCGAGTTCGATGAAATCACACACCAGGACAAGGCTCTGAACCAACCGCTCTCTTTGGACGGAGTGCAAGGAAGCTTCATTCAAATCGATGACCCTAACGTGCTTCTCGATACGATGAAGCCGGCGGAGGATCGGGAGGGAACCATTCTCCGATTTCTCGATCTGGGAGGGTCAACAAGGTCAGTGTCCGTCCACCTACCAAACTTTCACTTCTTAAGAGCGTGGCAAACGGATGCTGTCGAGAGAAATCAGGGTCAATTGCCCAACAAAGACGGCCACGAGTTTACCGTAACGATCCATCCCCACGAGATTGTGACAGTGCGGATCGCAACGAACGAAGTTGAAAATGCCCGTACGGGAATGCGCTGAGCATTTACTCGATCGTTCATCAAAGGAGAATCAATGCAGCTCTGGCAGACTGACAAAGAGCTCTTTGCCCTTGTGGAGAAGGACCTCTTTACTTGTGTGGTGGGTGACATACTCGACCAGCAGAATTTGCTGCATCAGTACCTGCCCCCTGAGATTCACCCGCTATCGCCGCAGATGAAGGTGATCGGGCGCGCCATGCCAGTGCTCGCAGGCGACGCTTTTCAGATCATTGCTAAGGAATCTGCAAATCCGCTGAGCGGTAAGGCCTTTGGTTTAATGCTCGAGGCCTTAGATGACCTACAGACAGATGAGATCTACATTAGTACCGGCTCGTCGTCTCGTAATGCTCTTTGGGGTGAACTGATGAGCGTGCGCGCTCTCAAATGCGGCGCCAGGGGAGCTATCTTGAATGGTTATGTTCGAGATACCAAGAACATTTTGGCTCTTCATTTCCCCACGTTTTGCTTTGGATCTATGGCCAGGATTCCGCACCCCGCTACAAGGTCCATGATTTTCGAATCCCGATTGAAATCGGTGGCGTGACCGTCCGGCCGGGCGACATTCTCTTTGGCGACATTGACGGGGTTGTGGTGATCCCTGCCGAAGTCGTAAGCGAGACCTTCACTTTGGCGCTTGAAAAGGTTAGAGGAGAGAGAACGGTGAGGAAAGCGCTCGAAGAAGGCATGAGCGCGGTTGAGGCTTTTCGGAGCCATGGAATCATGTAGCGCACTTAAGCATGCAGAGGGGCAGTTTAAATGAAGCTTGGTCTTGGCCTTTACCGCCATATGTTAACAGCCGAGTACTATGACTTTGCTCGTCAAGCGGGTTGCACTCACCTCATTATTCACCTGGTTGACTATTTTCGAAAAGGAGCTTCGAATCCGAGGAACAACCAGCCGGTAGGAGAAAAGTACGCTCCTTGGGGAATTGCAGGAAACGCGGATTCATTGTGGACCATTGAGGAGATGCGGGCGATCAAACTCGAAATTGAATCGGCCGGCCTGTGCCTGGCCGGTATCGAGAATCTGGATCCTGGCCACTGGTATGACGTTCTTTTAGATGGTCCACGGCGGGCAGAACAGATCGAGAACGTCAAGACAATTGTGAAAAGGATGGGAGAAGCGGAAATACCCATGCTCGGCTACAACTTCAGCATAGCTGGCGTGTGTGGACGTGTCAGTGGTCCATTCGGGAGAGGCAGAGCAACGACCGTCGGTATGGATGGTCCCGCCGACGACGTCCCGGTCCCGAATGGGACTGTTTGGAATATGGTTTATGACGAAGGTGCTGAAGGCATCCTTCCCTCCATCCCTCACGACGAGTTGTGGCGCCGCTTCACCAGATTTCTAGAAGAGATCATTCCAGTAGCGGAAATGGCCGGCGTGCGCTTGGCGCTTCACGCAGATGACCCACCCATGCCAACGATGCGCCGTCAGCCACGACTCGTTTATCAGCCGTTTATGTATCAAAGGGCGCTTGATGCTATGCCGAGCCCAAGCAACGCAATCGAGTTCTGTGTGGGGACCCTTGCAGAGATGACACAAGGTGATGTGTACGACGCGATCGATCGCTACAGCAGTCAGAGGAAGATAGCTTACGTCCACTTGCGAAATGTCAAAGGAAAAGTGCCACATTACCGTGAGACGTTTATCGACGAGGGCGAAGTAGATATGGCCAAGATCTTGTCAATCCTCAAGCGCAACCGTTTCGATGGCGTAATCATCCCGGATCATGCGCCCCAAATGTCTTGCGCAGCTCCGTGGCATACCGGAATGGCTCACACTCTTGGCTATATGGCAGGCGCCTTAGCGAGCTTGCGGAGCGAGCAAGTCACATCAACGGTAGTTCTTCAGCAATCCCACACTGACAAGGTCGGTTGATCGGGAACTTGGTCAGACTGGCCCGTCAACAGTTCTGTTGTAAGCAACTGGTCTACCTCACCGAGATCGAGCGGTTCGATTCGCCAACATTGTTAACCGATACAAGCAAGAGAGGATTTCAAATGGATAACAGCGAAAATCCGCGGGGCAATGGGATCCTATCGACAGATGAGTACTTGGGCATTCAGGACAAGGTCGTTTTAGTAACCGGTGCATCGTCCGGAATTGGCGCTGCGACGGCTATTATGTTTGGCCGGTGCGGCGCTCGTGTCGCATTGGGATTTCACGGCAACAAAAATGGCGTCGAAGCGACGCGAGATGAAATTCAGCAATTCGGAGGGAAAGCCTGTCCCGTAAAGGCAGACGTTCAAGATCCCGAAGCGATCGGCTCCATGGTCGAGGAGGTTGCATCTCTCTTCGGCCCCGTCGACATCCTTGTTAACAACGCGGGATCACTCATTGAAAGAGCCGCGCTGATGATGCAATCGGTTACCAGCTGGGATTCGGTGATGCAGCTCAATCTGCGAAGCGTATTTCTTCTTTCGCAGATTGTCGGAATTTCTATGATCGGTCGTGGTAGGGGCGCGATTGTAAACATTAGCTCGATAGCGGCAAGAAACGGCGGCGGTCCGGGATCCGGAGCATACTCCGCAGCCAAGGCGGGCGTCATTACTCTTACGAAGTCATTGGCAAAGGAGCTTGCGCCACACGGTATCAGGGTGAACTGTGTAAATCCGGGAGTGATCGACACACCATTTCACGAGGTATTTTCCACACCTGACTCAATGAGGAATTTCGCGAAAATGATTCCTCTTGGTCGGGTAGGAAAAGCGGTCGAATGCGCGAAGGTCATTGTATTTCTTGCATCGGATGCTGCCAGTTATGTTGTCGGTGAATCGATTGAAGTAAACGGTGGGCAATTGATGTTATAGACTCTCTTTACGGATATGGGCGACGCGGTGTTTTCTCGATTTGGCGCCGAGTTTCCGATTCGTTTCGATTTCCTCGACACAATGGGGGGTGGAAACCTTTCGCTACAGGTTCACCCGAAAACCCAATTCATCCGTGAGCACTTCGGCATGCAATACACACAGGACGAGAGCTACTATCTGCTCGATGCCGGCGACGATGCCGGCGTATACCTCGGTCTTAAGACTCATATCGACCGAGAGGCCATGATCCGGCAGTTGAAGACAGCTCAAGACGACGGTGTGTCGTTCAGTGCTGAGACATACGTAAACCGCTTTCCTGCCGGAAAGCACGACCATTTCCTGATTCCGGCGGGCACCATCCATTGCTCGGGCAGAAATAGCATGGTTCTTGAGATAAGCGCAACGCCGTATATTTTCACATTCAAGTTGTGGGACTGGGGCAGGCTCGGCCTGGATGGTTCGCCAAGACCGATTCATCTGGAACACGGCTTGGCAAACATCGTTTGGAATCGTGACACGGAATGGGTCGGGAAAAACCTGATCAATCGGATTGACCCTATGGGCGAGGGCCCGGGTTGGCGCGAGGAGCGCACAGGGCTTCACGAATTGGAATTCATTGAAACGCGCAGGCACTGGTTTACGAGTTCGACGCCTCACGACACGCTGGGGACAGTCAATGTTCTCAACCTCGTTGAGGGAGAGGAGGCTATCGTCGAAAGCCCGACGGGAGCCTTCGATCCATTCGTTGTTCACTATGCTGAAACTTTCATTGTCCCGGCTGCAGTTGGCGGATATCGAATTTCGCCAACCGGACGATCGATCGGAAAGACCTGTGCAACGATCAAAGCGTCTGTTCGCAACGGATGGCTTCACACTGAACGGCTGGCGGAGAGATAACTCACGCGCGAATCTATTCCAATTCGAACGAAGCCGGGGCGAAACGGCTGAGTTCCAACTCGAATGAGCCGCCTTGGACTGCAATGGGTTGACCCAGCGAATTGCCACGTAGATCCACAGGTCTAGCAATGCGCGCCGGGGATCCGGAAGGGAGTCGCACTGTGACCTTACCGGATTCTCCTGCGAGTTCCCAGATCCGCAAGAATGTCATTTTACCCTTTGACTCCTGCCTGAGCGCAGTGACAATTACGCCTGGACGCGACACGCTGATCCCAGACTGACTCGAGGGAAGTGGGCCTCGAACACCGGAGTACGCCGAGGCCACAAGTGGCAACATAGTTTCCAGCGCAGGCACAGCCAGTTGGTCGCCAAACCAAAGGCGCACTCGTGAACTCCAAGTACCTGAATACCAATAACGGTAATTCGTATTCCATTGATTGTTGTACAGGTTGAGAAAGACCACTGGCTTCTTGGGAACAAAATCCAGCGAGAACTTCCAGATGCCTGGCGTATCGAGACTGACTAAGGGGTGGTCCATTGGACAGAGTGAGACGCTCGCCCCATCGCTGCCCGTGATTGTCAATCCGGGGCCAACGGCATAAATATGACGATTCGAGCCGGGCATAATATCGCGTGCCGGGTCCATGACTCCGAGCGTCCGAGCCACGCGGAACTGCGGCGAGTTTAATTTGAATGGTAGGCAAAGCCAATCGGCTTCTGGCCAGTTATCCATCGCTTTATCCTTGATCGTCAACTCGACATCAAGATAGGCGACGCGCGCACGTAAGGTTACACGTAAAGACGTTGCAGGGAGATGGTTGTTTAAATCACCCTGCATCTCTAGAGTGCCGGTCAGCGTTTCGCCCTGTTTGACGATGTGCAGGGAGCCGTTCGAGCCTGAGCCGCCACGGTAGCGCACTTGGGGAGGAAGACCTGGCTTGTACATCCCAGGATGGAGATGAGTGCCCCATCTGCCTTGTTGATACGCTCGACAGTAGTCCTCTGTTTGTGAACTTTCAAATCGCTCGTTGAGATATTGTCCCAGGCCATATTCAGTGGACCTCTCGACCCACTCCCGACCTGTGTGCTTCTCGACAAGCGAAGCGATCACGCCGCGGACAGGATCGAGTCTTACCCTCATGAACTCATTTTCCAAAGTGTCACCGGACAGTGACTTCGAAACGATAGTGGGCGGAGCAGGAAATGTTCTGTAGCCGAGTGCCGGAACATCCTTAGCGTGGAAGGATACGCCATCGATATCAACTACCCCTGAACGTTGCCAAGGCAAGGGGTTGTAGACCACAACCCTGGGCCCCTCGGTGTCAACTGCTCGCGTGAGCGCCGAGAGCCCGGCATCCAGCAGCGATGACGTGATTCTTGCTGCATTTCGGATATAGTTCGTCTTATCTTCCCAACTGGCTTCAAGTCTTTGATACTTGCCGGCGGGAAGCTCCTTAAAGGCTTCCCCGTAAACGTCAACGGACTGTCCAAGGCCCCAAGTATGCTCGCTGTACAGCAAGCTCTGTTCAAACGCCTTAGCGATTTCCTCATCGTGTGCTTCAGCTTGGACACCCCACAGACACAACTGAGTATGTAAGACCTCAACTGCTGGGATCAGTGGATGCGCATTCCGGGCTTGTCGCATCCCTCCAGGATCCGACATACAGCCGTGAATCCATGTGTCGGGTGTTTCAGCTCGAACTACGGCTAATTCCGGCTTCTCTGCCAGGATTGCGTCCGCGATGTCGTCCAACGTGCCCATTCGAACTTTTACGCCCGGAAGCTTCTCTAATGCTTCAGCAAATAAGGACCGGACGGCTTCCAAAGTGGGCGGACCCGAATTGTCCGAAGTAACGATAATCGCGGGCCAGGTTTTATATGGCCAGTCAGCGGGAGGTAGCAGATTATGTCCAATATAGGGATCTCCCTCGCCTCCCCAAGGCCACAGTGCTGTACACGTTCCATAGATCGTTGAATACATAGTCAACACACGTGAGCCGTCCGGCCCTTCCCACCAAAAGAGCGGCGGAAGGTCGTGAACATACCCTGATGGCCAGTTGCACCCAATGTGCATGAACTTTATTCCGCCGTGCGCAAGGCCCGTTGCTAGCGCTCTCGATTGTGACGGCACGTCTGATGTTTTCGCCCCTCGCGGGGGCGTGACGCCGTAGCGCCGACACGATCGATCGGCAAATGTGTAACCACGCGCAAATCCTTCCGGCCACATCAACTCGCTCTCTATGCTGAAGGGCAGCGCGTGAGCAACAACTCGGCCAGCCATTACAGCGCGATCCAGTCGTTGGCGACGTTCGGCTGTCTGCCCGGGCCAATCCTCAACAATCCGCTCGAAAACCCAACCTGGGCACGTCCAAATGAATTGCTCTTCCGGCGGCAATTCTCTCGATTTATCGATCAGTTCGAGCGCACGATCAATCATGGTAGTACGGTAGAAGGTCAACACCTCGGCTACTCTGTCCGAATATCCGATGTCGAAATGAGTTTTGCACACCACGATGATTTGGTTTATCCGACTCGCTGCGGGTGGAGATGAGCGGGCTAGCGAATTCGCAGTTCTTTGGCCGAGGACCATCGCAGGGGCTCCAACAAGCAACCGCATTGCGCTACGTCGCGTGAGAACCGTCATGATTCGCTCGAAAGAAACCCCTAAGATCGCACATAATACATGAATAGACAATAACGCTCATGATATATGAGTGAAAGGCCCATTTTTATTGCAATGGCCAATGGTGCACAGAATGGCCGCCGTTTCTGCAATAGCGTTCGCAATTGCCTTTGAACGGGAAGAAGTCGACGCCGGTCGCAGTTTTTTCGCAAAGGCTCAATTGGCGAGTGCTTGTTCCTGCTGTGCAGGTTGAAGCTTTGCCAATAGCAAAGCGTGGCCAACGCCAATTGCCTCGGCATAGAACACCTCGACCACGGGAGCGGAAAGCTCCGTCAAGCGAACGCGGGCCGCACAGTATGCGGACGATTTACCCGTCTTTGCGGCGATCTGCTCGATGCTGTACTTCGGTTCCTCCAAGTTTGAGGAGGGCGCGGAACGCCTGGAAGTCTCGTCGTACTACACCCGGACAATCGGGTAGTGGAGCTTTCTTTCGGATCGTCCATCCCTTTCATCCTCTGTCGGGGCAGGAGCTTGAGCGAGCCAGCGGTCCTCCGCAAGCGAGCCAAGGCTTTGTGTGGTTTCATACCGTCGAGGGCCGGTTAAGCCAAGTTCCTCTGAACTTCACGGATCTTGTTGAGCCTGACCCGTATGTCGCTGTGTCTTCCGGTCGTGCGTATCTGGGACTGAAAGACTTGCTGGCGCTGGTTGATCTTCTGCGGGAGTTGGGGCAGGAAGGCGAGAATAATGTGTAAATGTATTTACGCCGCAAATGTAAGGATATTTACGCCCATTACCTGTCACCTCTTGGCGCGTAACGCCTATTCACGTCCCTCTATGGCCTAACCCAACATTGCTGCCACCAGGGGCAATCAGTCTCCAGTTCGATGCCGCTTACTCACAAGTAACGCTGGGTAGCCGGTGATACGCCCGAAAAGCGCCCGCCCTTCGAAGCGCTCCATTTTGAAATTCGGGAAGGTATACTCGGCGAGATGAGCGTCAAAGTGCGCAAGCGAGTCGCGGCCCTGCTTGAGGTACTGGGAGTATATCTGATTGGCTCCTTCCTCACCGCACGGGTTGCAGATTTGCTCGTGCGTTGGCATTTGGTTTCGGCCCAGAATCCCTTGCGCCACACGACCATCGGGTTGCGCAGCAAATTCGCCGGCATGAGGTCGCTTGTTCCAGTTCTCATGCCTGGTACCAACGCCGCTTGCGGAGGATTGGGGAGATGGCCCGCCGTGATTACCTGCTTCGTCACTGGGCAGTCGCAAATTTCGTTTTCCTCCTTGACTCTTCCTATCTGGTCACAGGTCCCAGGCGAAACGAGGTCCCAGGGCAGCTTTCGCAGTTCACCTGGCGCGGCGGCATCAGCGGCGGCATGCACAATTTTCATCACTCAATTGCCCTGGTGATAGCAAATGATGGGTTTAGGCCTCTATTGTCATTGAATAAATGTGGTCAACATGACGGGCTTAAATGCCTTGACGTGCCAGTCATATGCGGCATAGTTATATTTACACGTTGGGGCGAAGTGACAGAGAAAAGGCGTAGATCAGAAGACTCTCGTAAGGCAGCGGCACTGCGCCAGCACGGTAGCCTCAATCCGCGTCCGGAGGGCGTCGGCAACGATTTGTTCCGCACCTACGATTTCTTCGACCCCAAGGATCTGGTGCAGGTAAAGTACGAGATGCTGCGCCAGGTGTCGGTAGAGAGAGGCAGCATTACCGAGGCTGCCGCCCAGTTCGGTCTCTCGCGGCCTTCGTTTTATGAAGCGCAGACCGCGCTCCAACAGGATGGTCTTGCAGGGTTGCTGCCGGAGAAGCGTGGTCCCCGGCGGGCACACAAGCTGAGTGATGAGATCATGGAGTTCCTTAAGAAAGAGAAGGCGGAAGATCCCGATCTCAGTGGAGCTGCTCTTGCAGAGAAGCTGTCGAAGGAGCGGCGGTTGCGCGTGCACCGGCGAAGCATCGAACGCGCTCTGGCGCGGCGAGAAAAAAAACTTCCCTTGCCAACTGCGGGGCAGAGTTAGCTGGCGTGGCGGGGCGGGAGCTGACCGCGCATTACGAAGAATTGCGAGCGCAATCGCTTGCAGCTTCCGGCCGCGGTCTGGGACTGACCCTTTTCCTGCGCGAAGGAATGTGTGCGTGGGCGCATGCTTGCGCCCAGAGCATCCTCGATGCGCGGCAGAGGAGGATGGAACAGCCTGTCAGCCTATCTCGCTCTGACCTATCGAGGTCTCGCGACTGGCACGCAACTCGGCGGACTGGCACCGGCTGCTTGAAATCTGTGCGTTCAACGATTGATCCGGGATGCACATCCCCGCTATATCGAGTGGGAGACGTATGAAGGCAATCTCAAGAGGCTGGAGGAAAACTGCCGTGCTCACCCGATCCATCTGAAGGTGCCACCGCGGGAAGGCCCCGCACTGCTGCAAGGCATGGCGATCTGCGGCACCTGTGGCCGGCGAATGGCGATCCGGTACCACTGGCGGGGCACCGAGCTCATACCCGATTATCTCTGCCAATATCAAACGGTGGAAAAGCTCGAAAAGGCGTGCATGTCGATCCCCGGCGCGAACGTCGATACCGCTGTCAGCGCTCTGTTAATGGAAGCAGTGACTCCGGTCGCGCTTGAGGTCTCGCTGGCCGTGCACCAGGAGTTGCTCTCACGTCTGGAGGAGGTTGACCAACTTCGCTTAAAGCAGGTAGAGCGGGCGAGGTATGAAGCGAATCTTGCACAGCGACGTTATATGCAGGTGGAACCGGAGAACAGATTGGTGGCGGACACGCTTGAAGCGGAATGGAACCGGAAACTTCAAGCTCTTGCCGAAGCGCGGCTGGAATGCGAACGCCAACGCTCGCTCGACCGGCAACTGCTCGATCAGGAAAAGCGAGAGAAGATCATGGCCCTTGTGTCCGACTTCCCCCGGGTCTGGAACGACCCTGGAACGCCCGTGCGCGAGAAGAAGCGGCTGGTGGCTCTGATGATCGAAGACGTGACGCTGACACGAGGGAAAGAGATCACGATGCACGTTCGCTTCAAAGGCGGCCTTACTCGCACTCTCAACGTGCCAATCGCGCTGAATGCCTGGAAGAAATACATGACCGCTCCGGCTGTGCTTGCCGAGATCGATCGGCTCCTCGACGAGCATACCGATGCAGAGGTGGCAAGAATCTTGAACGAACGCGGACTGGCCTCCGGAAGAAGAATGAAGTTCACCGGCCAGATCATCGGCGCGCTCCGTAAGGGCAATCGCCTCAAAAGCAGATACGAGAGGCTGCGGGAGCGCGGTATGCTGGACGTGACCGAGATGGCCACTCTGCTAGGGACATCCATGCGAACCATCTACATCTGGCATCGGCAAGGGCAACTACAACCACATCGCTACAACGACTCCGGAGCCTATCTCTATGAGGCACCCGAAGCCGGCTCTCCGCTACGCAGTCAAGACCGTAAATACCGAAGAGGAAAATCCGCGAACCGACTTATACAGCGAACCAACAACGAGATGCAGTATGAAGCGTAGTCCTTGCGCTTCCTCATAGGGATGCACGTCGACGCGCTGCGAATCTCGATCAGCTGCCATTCAATGGCGTGCTCGTCGGAGAGTTGCACGATGCGGACGGGTACCTCGTCCATCTCGGCAAGGTGGGCGGCACGGAAGCGCCGCGCTCCCGCAACGATCTCATAGCCTTCGCTGTTGGGCCGAACGGTAATGGGCTGGATTAGTCCCTGGCTACGATGACTTTCGGCAGCTCTTTAAGCGCAACGTCTTCGAAGATGCGGCGCGGGGTCGATCCGAAGACGGTTCAGGGCATGTCGCGGCATAGCGATATCCGCACGACCATGAACCTCTACACGCAGGATGACCGCGACGAAAAGCAGGCGCCACAAGGCGCATTTCTAAGCGCGGTAGGACTTGGAAGTCGCATACTGCGACGAATTGTGGATCCGCAAAAACTAAGCAGACACGCGTTCAATCCGCGAACATCTGCCGGATCGCGATAAAACAAAAACCACACCACCGCCCATGTCAGACCAATCACCCCGGTGAAAACGAAAACTGCCCTCCAGCCGTAGGACAAGTCGATCCACGACAACGAAAACGGTACAGTAGCCCTCCGTCTCACTAGTTGACCATGTGCCCATCACCCATTCTCCCGTCAGACCTTCAGAAACAAACGCGCTACCTGATGAGCAATCCTGCTTGGTCAAGGATGCGGCGAAGCACGACGAATTGCAGCAAAAAGCGCAAGGTCTTTTAGCTCAAGCCCGGGCGATCGGGAAAAACTCATGACAGCGAGCACACACTCTTCCGCAGTGTGTCGGAGAGAAACTGCTTCATTATCGAGGCAGAAGGAAGCAATGGCTTTCTCGAAGCGCAATGTTCTGGATCGCGTGCAGCAGCCTATGGGCAATGTGTGAGCTGTTGACGCGACGCGGATGCGGGGTAATTCTGGCCAGGTCGTTAGGCGTGAGCCAGAGTCATTCGATGGCGAAATAATTTAAGAAGATTGTGGGTGGCGCAGATAAGCTTCCACTCTGATGCCACGTTTAACAGGCCGCGTAAGCGGAATCTGCGGATACCACGGACTTCTTTGATCTGGCCGAATACCGGTTCCACCGTTGTCTGTCGAAGCGCGTAGCGGGCTTTTCCCTCCTGCGTGGCCAGAATCTCTCTCATGCGAAATGCTTCCAGGCTGCGCGGAGCATTGGGCGGTAGAGGGCTGCCTGGTGGTTGCGGTTTGGAGTCAGGCGCTACCAGCATTTCGATGCCGCTCACCGCCGGATCCAAAAGGCTGGTTGTGTCCCAATAGCCTGCATCGGCGGTGATGGTTGTTGGCATCCCTTGTGCTGTGCTGCGTAGACTCTTCACCATGGGCAACAATTGCTGCCGATCAATAGGTTGCTGGGTCAACTCCGCGGCCACGATGATTTGAGCCTCCGAGTCCACTGCGAGCTGTGCGTTGTAAGCCTGCACAAAGCCTCTCTCCCCGCTATCTTTCATCACCCGCGAATCCGGGTCGACAAAGTTATATTGCCGGCTGGGCGCAGCAGCGTTCTTTCTCGCTCGCAGACGCTGCTTCTTGTCCTTCTCCCGCTGGCGGCGATCCTTCGGTGGCTGGCTTGCCTGCTCCGCTTTGCTACGGGGACCGCGTTTGCCCGGAGGAAGATTGTCCAAAGCAGCCTTTAGTTGTGCTTGTGCTTCCTGCTCTAGCTCTGCCTTCGCTTGCTGCAGCCGCTGGAAGCGCTTCTGGGCATTTGCTAACTCGTCGGGTAGTTGATTGGCCGCTTGGTCTGAGCCGAGGCGCCGCTCTTCCTCGCGATCCGTCTGCTGCGCTTGACGCAGCAATCGCGCTACCTCGGCGCACCAATGTTGTTCCCGCTCGCTGATCCTTGTCGTACCCTACAGAACGGCGGGTGCTGGCGTTGGCCTTCATCTTAGTGCCGTCGATCGATACATTGCCCAACTTCACCAAACCAGCCTTCTGACATAGTCTCAAGGCTTGTACGAATAACTCCGCCAGCGCCTCCACGTGTTCCTGACGAAACGCAGCCAGCGTATCGTGGTCGGGATGTTGGGTCGGCCGACAAAATATCGAAAAGCCACGTTGTCGTAGGTAGCCTGCTCGATCTTGCGGGAACTCGTGATTCCGATACAGTAACCGTAAAGCAACAACCGCGCCATGAGCACTGGATGATACGCTGCCAAACCTCGCCCATCACTCCGTTCATACTTGGCGTAAATGGAGGACAAATCCAGTTCATTCATCACATCGGCCACGAATCGCGCCAGGTGATCCTCCGGCAGCCAATCCTGTAACGACGGCGGAAGCAAAAACGGTTGATCATGACTGCAAGCGCGAAAACGTTTGTTCACACAGCAATCCTACAAAAATCGCCGCCCGTCGACGCCTTTTTTCGACGGCTCACCGTATCTATCTCCGACACACTGTCCGTCTGTCCCTCCTCAGTCCGCGGAGTTCCGCTAGTGGCCAGGGTGCGGCATTTGTTGGAGGACAGTCTGGTCTCTACACCACCATACCGTCCCCTGAGTTTCTGTCGATTGACGATCCCGTCGCAACGCGATCTTATGCTACTGTAAGCCGTGAAACTGTATTTCGAGAAAGTTGTCGCCGCATGCGTGTAGACGCTCATCAGCATTTTTGGCAATGGAGCAAAGGGTGGTTTTCCCGTCCTGAATCGGTGCTGGCCCGAGACTACATGCCTCCGGACTTCGAACCCATCCTGAAAGCACAAGGTATAGACAAAACCATCGTCGTGCAGACCGCGCCAACCGTAGCGGAGACGGACTTCCTGCTCCAACTTACCGAGACTTGCGGGTTCATCGGTGGCGTTGTGGGTTGGCTTGATCTGGAATCTGCGGACTTTCCCCATGCGCTGGAACGTTATTGCCGGAAACGCTACTTCGTCGCGGTTCGTCCAATGTTGGAGACCTTGCCAGAGGACGACTGGATTCTGCGGCCTCGTGTAGTCGAGTCGCTCCAGCTGATTGCTGAGGCAGGGCTGGCGTTTGAGTTCTTAACGTTTACCCGCCACCTTCGTTACGTTGTGCAGGTACTCGATAAGATTCCGCACTTGCGTGCGGTTATCGATCATTTGTCGAAGCCTGAAATCAAGGCGGGCAGAATGCAGCCGTGGCAGGAACTGATTCGCGAGGTCGCACTTCAACCGAACATTTACTGCAAATTATCGGGCATGGTGACTGAAGCGGATCCCAGCAACTGGACTCGCGAACAGTTGCGGCCTTACGCGGAGCACGTGCTGGAGCAGTTCGGGGCGGAACGGGTGATGTTCGGCAGCGACTGGCCGGTGTGCCTTCTGGCCGCCAACTATGAAACAGTAATTAGGACGGCCCGAGACTTAGTCACGAGCAGTCTCGGGAACGCCGCGGAGCCGGCCGTTTTCGGCGACAACGCGGCGCGCTTCTACGGCCTGGAGAGCGAGAGCTGAGCCGGTCGCCCGCCTCAGGAACTAGCGCTCCTGGTGGACTCGTCTAAACACGGCACCGGAGTCTCCTGCGACAATAGAGTCAAGTGCCGCAATTCCTCCCAGAAGTCGCTGGGGATGGGCAGGTTTTGTAGTTCGACATTCCCTCAACTTCAGCCGCTAAGCGCGCCCGGAATGATTGCCGCCATCGCTGGATGCCGGATGTGCCATGGGAAAGTGCAGGTCCGCCGCCCGGAGCGGGACATGATGCCGTTTGCACACCGCCTCAATCGCTGCCACTTTGTCAATCATAGCCGGCGAGGTTTCCGAATCAAATTTTCTTTGCCGTTTGAAGGTCTGCCTTGAGTTGCCGCTGATAAGCTGTATACCTCTCCTCATCCCGACGGGCACGCGCTAGGTAGTAGACGACACCAAGAGATCGACGATGCCGTTCGCTGAGGTTTCCGTCAGCGCGATGAATGGTAAGCGAATGGTGGACCAGAAGGTCACCCGGTTCGGCTGCTATTGGTGTCTCCGCCTTGCGGTCCGCGACCCCATAGTCGGTGATTGTCTGCGAAAACCCCAGCACATCAGAGCGTCCATGAGGCCGCAAGCCTTCGCGACGCGAACCGGTAATGTAACGTACGCACCCGTTTGATTCGTCCACCGCATCGAGAGCCAGCCACATCGTCAAAGCCTCATTGGGTTCGAGCATGAAATAATATCCATCCTGATGCGGCGGAGTGGCCTTGCCGCTATGTGGTGGCTTGTTGAACCACTGCAATTCGGTCGCGATGACCTTGTCCGCCAACAAGCCCTCGGCCAAGCCGGTCCATTTGGGACTCGCAGTCAAACTTGCGAAATAAGCATCGTGCTGATTCATTACTCCCATCTGCTTGAGTGTAGTAGGGTCATCTGGATTCTCGTAGTAGACATCACCACGCGGAATCTTGGGGACCCGCTCCGCGATGTACCGCTCCAGCTCCTGATTCAAGCCGGCGAGTTCGGGAGGGGGCAAGAAGCCGCGAATCACGACATATCCGTCAAGGTCAAACGTGGTCTTCAGTTGCTGCAAGTCATAGGGCGCTGCGGTCATCCATTACCTCTTTCTTGTAGAGATTTGCTAATCGTTGATCAGCGTTGTCGACAAATGATTTGTTTGTCAACGAACTATGGCATCGGAGCCTCCCGCGGTAACAGATTCAAGTGCCGCAATTCCTCCCAGAAATCCTTGGGGATGGGCAGGTCAGTAGTTCGACATTCCGCTCGACCTCAGCCGCTGAGCGCGCACCCGGAATGATTGCAGCCACCGCTGGATGTGCCATGGGAAACTGTAGCGCGGCCGCTGGGAGGGGGACATGGTGCCGTTCGCAGACCGCCTCAATCGCTGCCACTTTCTCAATCGCAGCCGGCGAGGCGTCCACGTAATTGTAAGTCGCTCCAGGCCGCACGCCAGTGGCCAGGATTCCACTGTTGTATGGGCCGCCTATAACTACGCTGATCTGGTTGCGTTGGCAAACCGGCAGCAGGTCGCGTAACGCGGTGTGATCGATGAGCGTATATCTGCCCGCCACGAGCAGGCAGTCGAAATCGCCTTCACGAGCGAATCGGGCAAGCATCTCCGCCTGATTCATGCCAACCCCGATCGCGCGAACGACCCCCTCGGCTCGAAGTTTGTGCAGAGCCGGGTAGACAATCTCGATCGCCTCTTTCCAATGATCATCTGGATCGTGAATGTTCAGGATATCGACGTACGATAAGTTCAGGCGCTCCAGGCTCCCCGCAAAAGTTCTCATGATGCCGTCGTAACTGTAATCGAAGATGGGATGTAGCGGCGGCACGTTATCAAACCGGTGAAATACCTTTTCGTCGGGCTTTCCGTCGTCAGCAACCAGGGTGTAGCCGACCTTGGTCGCTACGACGATCGAGTCGCGAGTGCACTTCGCCAATTCTCTTCCCAGACGGATCTCGCTTTTTCCGAAGCCGTAAATGGGGGCCGTGTCGAAGTAGTTGATGCCAAGGTCGAGCGCCCGGCGAACAGTGGCCTCCGCCTCATTCTCCGATACGTCTTTGTACAACCCTCCTAGCGGAACGCCCCCAAATCCGAGGCGAGTAACTTTCAGATCGGTGCGGCCAATCCTGGCTTTCGCAATCGGATCCATGGAATATTGTCTCCTCGAGAACCTTCAAATTCTGTGATTGCCCACCGCTATAACGGCGATTGAACCGATCAGGAGCAGTATGCCCAGGAGCTCGTAGGTGTACGCGGAACGAGGTGAGCCGCGCCACTCTCCGGTCAAAACGCCCGCCGTGTTCGCCGACAGGACCATGGCGGACGTGTAAACGGGGAATCCGAGCACTGGACCCATGGCTCCCAACCGCAGGCTGCCGATACCGTAGAGCGAGAGCCCGGTCACGAACAGCAGTCCCATAAGCATGCCGATACACCAGTTCAAACCGGTTGCAGGTTGTATGAAACTGCGCCAGGAGCCATTCCGGATAAAAAGGTAACTGCAGTAAGCAAGCGTCGGCGCAAAGCCAAAAAGGAAGATCGGCAGCCATAAAGTATTCACGGCACCGATTTCTGACATCCCTCGCCGCAGTGCGGTCGTCCGGATGTCGTCCCCGAAGATAAACGCGAGGTTCAACATGCTCGACAGAATCCCGGAGCCTATGCAGATGATGACGCCGGTGCGAAGGTCGCCCTTCCCGAAGGCCTGCAGGTCTGCGCCGCCCGAGATTTCCTCTTTCGACCGATGCGTCTGGCGGAGATTGCCGGCGTGAAAGCAGAGGATGAGCCCGGCCACCAGTACCACAACGCCGGAGTACAGAGATACCGCAGCTGGACTGGCCAACCGTTCCGGGAATAGCACAGCCAGCGGAATCAGCGATCCCAGTGAAGCTGTCAACCCGAGGATGATAGTCAACCCCAGCCCCACACCGAGCATGGTGTAACCGATACCTGACAGTACATTGCCGATGCCCCAACCTAGTCCGAACAGAGAGACTGCAATAAGAGCCGATGGCTTGGCGGAAGCAAACACCGCCCACGCGCCCGGCGCCGTCAGTCGAATCAGAAGCAGCGGAAACACAACCTGGCCAAACCCGATGTAAAGCAGCCAGATGTTCTCCCATTGCCATCGCCGAACAAATTTCATTGGCACAATGGCGCAAGTCATCATGGTTCCAGACACGATGGTTAAGGCCAATCCGATGATTCCCGATAACTCCATAGCGTTCGCCTGTAGCACCCAAGTTATTTTGCGTCGGCTGCAGCAACGGCTGACACTTTCGCGCGCAGAAATTGCACACTTCGCGCAAGCCACTCTTCCTCTTGCCGAATCGTCTCCTCGATCGTCCCGGCAAAGGGAGGCCAGTGCTCCACAATGACGCTGATTCCGGTCCGCCCGCGGCGGTGTAGTTCAGCGAGCACCCATTCGAAATCGACCCGTCCCTCTCCTGCTGGCTTTCCAACCACGGAAAATCCCATGCGAGTGTCGATTCGCCGAATATCGTAATCCTTGGCATGCAGCACTACAGCATGCTCGGCCAGGGTCTCAACCACAGTTCGCAGTGTTTCCGGCCGTCCCAGCGAGTTGGCGGTATCCAGACAGATGCCTACATGGGGGCTTGCAATTCGATGAATGAGCCCGGCAAACTCCGTAGCGCTGAACGCCTCGTTGTTCTCGAACGCCAGTGTGACGCCCTGACGCTCGAGCGCCGGTAGGACCTGCCGGACCGAGGCCTCCACCGCAGCCATCTCCTGTGGACTGCACAGGCTTCCGGACACAACGGTGCGGAGAACTCGTGCGCCGATCCTATTGGCGATTTCAACATACCTTGCGAGATGCTCCGGGTCGACGCCTCGAGTTCCAGCTTCGAGCGTCAGCGCCCGTGCGCAAGCTGCTTCTCGCAGTCGGTCCAGCTCCGCATCCTGCAAGTCGTGGAGTGGGAGATTATCGGCAATCTGGATGACAGAAACGTTCGCTTCGACTCCCTTTTCCAGCAGCCCCATGCTGTCGAGTGGGCGCTCGGGCCGCGGATATCCCTGCACACCGATCGACCAGGGAACGCTCCAGGATGCGATACCGAGTTTCATAGGCCTCAATTCTGAAAGCTGTTTCTGCCTTAGCGCAATGGAGGTTAGGCCACTCACACCGCGTGTTACCCGCGGCAATCTTTATTGCCGGTTATTCATCGGCTGTTATTCGCTCGAGCAAACCGAGTTCCCGGCTTCTCGATTCAAGTTGATGTACCTCGGATTCGGTCAGAGGGCGTAAAGGGTTGCTAACGGCTGTGCTTGTAAAAATACCGCGCTCCTTCAGTATGTATTTGCAGGCGCCCGGCCAGTTGCGATATCCCGAAATGATCGACTCCTCAACGTCAGTGATACGATTCTGAATACTTCGCGCGCGATCGAAATCGCCGCGCTTCAGAGCATCCCAGATGGAAACCAACTCCGCGGGAATCACGTTCGATAGCGTACTCACCATGCCGTGCCCACCCAGAATGAGGCCGCTCAGCGCGTTATTGTCCTCGCCCATCAGAATGCGGAACTCTGGCTTGTGCCGTAGGGCTCGGAGCAGCTGCTCATAGTAATAGATGTCCGCGGCGGCGCTCGCCTTGATCCCCACTATATTGGGGTTCTCTGCCAACGCGGATACTGTCCCGGGTTGGATCTGCGTCTTGGTATGAAAGGGCTGATGGTAAAGCCAGAGCGGAAGACCCCCTTCGTCCGCCAGAGCGGTGAAAAACAGTTTGAGATCGCACTGATCCAACAGCGCGAAGTAAGGCGGGCAGGCCATCACGGCATCTGCACCGGCCTGGCGCGCGGCAGCGATATGCCGCAGTGCGTTGCAGGTACCGCAATCGCTGATCATGGCTACGATCAACGCCCGCCCCTTCGCAACCCGGACAGTGGTCTCAATGGCTCGGCGACGCTCCTCGAAGGTGAGGTTGTAGAACTCGCCTGTTCCGCTTGGCACCAGGAATCCTTTGATCCCCTTTGCGAGAAGTTCCCGGCATAGTGATTCGAGATCCCGCTCGATGATCCTCTCTTCTTTGTCCAGCGGTAGAAGGAGTGGTGTCATGATTCCTTCAAATAGTTGCTCGGGCATGATTTTCACCTCGTTTGATATTTCGTCTGCCCACCCCTGGTGGGCAACGATGGGTCGAAAAGTGGAATGAAACCTCTATCTTTCGTTGAACTGTGCTTACACCTTCCATCGGTAATACTCCGCTCGCTTCCGCGAGAGAACCGATGCTTGGAAGTTTTAGCGTTTCCATTCAAGAAAAAGTGAAAGAGTAAAGCTTCGCCGCTGTTACTTCGAAACGCAACCGGAAATACTTACCGAGGAAGTCAGACACATCTTTCTTTGTTCCCCACTGCACAATTTCGTCGTTACAGTTGGTGTTGATCGGGTTGCAGTCCTCCATGTCATACCCGTTGGCATCTACGATAGCCACCCGCACGCGGCCTCCGGCGGCGTCGGCCGTAAGATGCAGTTTCGTTCCCAGGCATTCGATTGGTTGAGTTTCGACAATTCCCACTTGCCCTGCCGCTTCCGACGCAAGCGCTGCGTAACCATCCGGACGCAGACGTGCCAGGCAGAAAAACCCGTCGCGAAATCCGCTGTGCTTGCCATTGCTTCCCGCATAGTAAATGCGAATTTCCCCCGGACGCTCGATGGGATAAGCTCCCGCGTAAATGCACAAGCTGTCGAAGCTTCCCAGCGGGCCTCGCGGAATGAATGGTGTCCCCGGACATATCCTCTCCCAGCGCACAGTGTCCGGACTCCAGGCTAGTTCGCAGTCGACAGTGTCGTTATCACCATCCTCATTCAATAGCATCACGAGGCCGAGATAGAGGTTCGCGTGGCGAAAAACCAGCAACTCATAAGTCTGCCGCCATTTCTCAGAGGGCAGAGCGCGCAACACTTCCACTGCCGGAGTCCAGGAAGACAAGTCAAGGGATTCGGTACGGCCCACTAAGCGTTCACCCTGGGCGCCCCGTAGCCGGGTGATCCCGACCCAGCGGCCAAAGCCTGCCTCGTTCCCTTGGCTCCCCAGCGACCACAAGAGATTATTGTGCGTGTCGCCATGAGCTTTGATCTCGGGCAACAACTGCGGCTTGGACCAGCGCAGACCGTCCGCTGAGAAGGCGAGCGCCATACTGCCAGGAGATTCCTCGACACTCGCTCCGTAGCGGTAAAAGAACATTTTGTAGCGCCGTAAGGGATCGACTTCCCGCAGATCCTTGATGACGCCGGCCTCCCCCGGGTCGCCCGAGTCGTCTCTCCGCATGACTATATTGTTCTTGCGTGAGCCGTTAAATTCCACTAGCCCAAGCTCCGGTTTCTGCCACACGATCCCATCCCTCGATGTGGCGTAGCAAACCCCTAGTTCTTCTCCTGCTTCATCGTAGCTGCGGTAGGGGCGAAGCTCAGGCGGTGTATGTGTCGTAAACAGATCGACTATGTAAGGTGTGTACCAGCACTTGTAGATGCCATCTTCAGCATCGTAGAGGATGTTTGGATACATGTTGTCGAAGCGCGGCTCCCATGGTTTGTCTTGGCCAAAAAGAGGATTATGGGGATCTTTCGCCACGGTTCCCAGTACCAATCGAACGCCGTCAGCCTTGGCAATGAGCCGAGAGTCGAGAAACAAGCGCCGGGGATCATTATCGCGTTGAGGAGGTCTTGACTCTGCAGCCGCCAGCTGACCAAGAGAAGAACGAGTCAGCGTCCAAGCGCCGCCTAGCGCGCTCAGCTGAAGGAATTCTCGTCGTCGCAATAAATTCAGTTTGGGTGTAACGTCCATAAATGCCTCCGCCGGCAACGGAATTCAAAAGCAGTGCGACCAGGTTGACCTTGGATCTCCCACGGCACATCGCAAGCCGCGCAAGGGCAGAGAAATGAATCGGCCGGCATTGTTTGCCCCTCTATTCCCGGGTTGTAGTCTTGGAAGCTATCGCGAACCGGCCTGGTTCAACGCCAATTCGGGCTGCTAACGCCAGGATCAACATTTGCACCGGCATAATCTCCAGGATCGTCCGCACGCTGGCCGGTGTGGGGGGAAGCCGGAACGCGCCGTCCAGGTGTTCTCCGATGAGTCCGCTTCTATACCCCAACTCGCGCACATGATCGTGTAATGATTCATTCAAATCCCTGCCTTTCTTGTCTCCGGAAAAAACGAGAACAAAAGTCTCCGGACCCAACGCTTCAATTGGTCCATGGCGGAACGCGGCACTGCTCATGCCCTCTGCGGGGACCCGTACTGACTCTTCAATCGTTAGCGCGCCTGTGTTGGTTGTCGCAAGAGATGGCCCGCGTCCCACCAGTATCCAATGACGAACATCGCCCACTGATACACGCAATTCGGCGACGTGCTGCTCCCACAAGCCGAGGTAAGCTTCTGCCGCTGGAATCGCTTGGCTCAGGTCGGATTGCTCACGCTCCGCATCGTGGGCGGACAACACCGAGGCTAGCAGGCGTAGCGCCATCAGGGCGGTGACATAGGTCTTGCACGAGACCGAAGACTCGACACCGGCATGGGTGAGCAAAACACAATTCGCGCGCGAAGCTAATGCGCCCCCGGGCGTGTTTGTAACGCCTACTATCGTTGCCCGGCCTGCGTTATCTTCGAGCAGGCGAACGATCTCGGCGCTCTCCCCGGACTGAGACACAGCTACGATCAGAGTAGAAGGATCCAATAGTCTCGTAAGGTAATGAATCAGCTCGGAGGTTTCGGCGATGATAGACGTGTATCCTTCTTCGGTAAGCTCAAGGTGAAGCGGGTAAAGCGCATGCAGCGACGATCCCATTCCAGTGAGAACTATTCTCCGAAACTTCCCTTCTTTCATTCTGGTTGCGACCGATCTCAGGCCTGGAGTGATCTCGAGCCTTTCTAACGTGAGCGCAAGCGCCTTTGGTTGATCTAAGACGTCGCGCAGGTAGGCGCTTTCGAAAATGGGGTCCTTGTAACTCATACATCTCCTTCTGCGTTTTGAGAGCGATGACGCCACGCCTCGGCAGCACCGATGAGCCCGAGATCGGCTCCTAGGGAGGAGAGCTGAACGGCAGTGGGTTCGAAGGGCACAAGGCGGCAGTTCTCGCGAATGGTGCCTCGGATTATGTCGAGGAATAGGTCGGCGCTTTTCATGACACTTCCACTCAGCACGATAACTTCCGGGGCGAACATGTTGATCAGATTCGCGATGCCGATCCCGAGGTAACGTGCGCCGCGATCCACAGCGAGAAGGCACCATGGGTCGCCTTTGCTTGCTCGCGCACAGACTTCCTCTGTCGTAATGTCGGACGAGCTGGGACCCTCCGGAGCATTTCGTTTGAACCATCCCGAAATGGCAGGGCCGCTCGCGAGGGCTTCCCAGCATCCACGCGCGCCACACGAACAAAGCGGACCGGAAGCTTCCATCACATGGTGTCCGATTTCCGGATGGGTCCCCCCGCCACCGCGATAGATGCGTCCATCGATGATAATGCCCCCGCCAATACCGGTTCCCACAGTCACGCAAATGAGGCTACGTTTGCCCTTTGCTGCTCCTCGCCTCACCTCGCCAAGCGCGGCAGCATCGGCATCGTTTTCCATGACCACACAAACCCCGAACGCCTTCGATAGCGCGGAAACTGGGTTGCATCCTTCCCAATCGGGAAAGAAGTTAACACTTCCTAACACCCCCGAAATTGGATCCACTGGTCCCGTGCATCCGATTCCAATGCCACCCAATTTACTTTCAGTTGCCCGCGTCGCTTTGGAGAGGAGTTCAATCACTCGATCCATGGCGCAGGCGAATCCTTCCTGCGGCCAAGTTGGTACTTCACAGCGGCCGGAGAATCCTTCCGGTTTCGTCTTCAAGCCCCATAGCTATCTTGGTCCCACCGATATCCACGGCCCCAATTACCGTGGATTGCTTGCTTGTGACCGATACGGGCATCGATTCAATAACGGACATTTGGTTGTAAATGCGGCCAACTCCCTTTCTACAGTCAATGTCCGGCACTACACGTCCACGCCGGATGCGCCCTTTCCATTCTCAACCAGCCAAATCAAATGGCCTCCGCCACTTCACGGCCGTCCGGAAGACCGATGCCCCGGCTGAAGAGGTAGCCCCTCAACCTTCTCCAGCTGCGGTGGGGACATGAAGAGACTCACGCCATAACCAACGGTTATCGTCACGACAACGCCGATCGGGCCTTCATAAAAGAAGCTCCATTCCGTGCGCAGCGCCATCAGGGCCACCACAGCCGTGCCAGCGCCGGCGCCGATCAGGGCACCCATGGCAGTCGTCCGCTTGTTCAGGACGGCTAGCGCGAAGATGCCAAAGAGTGGTCCGGAGATAAAACTGCTTACCCGCATATAGGAGAGGATCAAGTCCCCCAGATGCTTGGCAAAAAGCGCAAAGACGGTGGCAATAATGCCCCAGCAGACCGTTCCGATGCGTCCAATGGTTGCGTAGTGCTGAGGTGTCGCATCGGGCCGAAAAAGCCGTTGATAGATATCGACCGTCGTCGCCGTAGTAAGAGAATTGATTCCGGCCGACACTACGGCCATCGATGCGGCAAAAATAGATGCGATGAGCAGACCGGAAATGCCGGAAGGCAGCTCGTGCACCGCGAAGAACGGCATGACGGCGTCGTTGCTGGTAAGACCGGCCAAACGCGAGGGATTGTAATGGTAAAACACAAAAATGCCGATCCCTGCGAAAAACAGAAGCAGATTGAGGGGAACGACCAGTATGGATTGCAAAATGATCGACTGCTTGTAGTCCCGATCCGATTTTGTGGTAAACAAGCGCTGTAATATCGCCTGGTCTGTCGTCATCGGGGCGATGCTTAGAAGTGAACCCCCAATGATGCACGCCCAGAAAGATGTAAGGTCCTTGGGGTCGAATGACCAGTCGAACAGTTTAAGACGGCCGGCGTCGAGGGCGGTTTTGTATACCGTCGCTAACCCCCCGTTCACATGGCTGACGGCGACATAAGAGATCACCAGGATTCCAGATACCACCGTGCAAAACTGAATCACGCTGGTCCAGATCACCGCTTTCATCCCTCCAAGGGTCGTGTAGAGGATGGTAAAAGCCCCCATAAAAAGAACGCATTGCCAGTTCGGCCTTCCGGTAACAAAGGCGATGATCAGCGCAGGGGCATAAAGCGCAATAGCGACGTGGGCGCTTCTTAGGATCTGAAATAAGATGCTGGTTACCAGGCGAAGACTGAGATTGAAGCGTTTCTCGAGATACTCGTAAGCGGTATAGAGATTCAACCTGGTATAGAAGGGAACAAAAACAAGAATGACGATCGGCGCCATCAGTACATATCCGACCGCTTGCCAGACGATCTCCAGATTGTGTTGGTAGCTCCAGGCGGGATTCCCCATGACGGTGATCGCGCTCAGATCGGCGGCAATAATCGAAATGCCCACCGGCAGCCAGGACATCGAGCGGCCGCCCAGGAAGTATTCCCTGGCAGTACTCTTGCGCTTATAAAACAGACTGCCAATAATACTGATGCCTGCAAGATAGGCGACCACAGCAATGGAGTCGAGCGCAGTAAAGCCTTTCATAACAGGTCGCATCCCTAAAGGACCCTCACAACGTGCACCCGGAGATCACGCCTCCGATGCATGAACTCTACGGTTCCCTCAGACCGACTGCAAGGCCGCGAACCGCTGTTTAAGATCTGACCCAAGACGAAAGATGCGACAGGCAATGACCCTGCGTTCCGCCGCCGGCCTCAAAAGTAAAACTTCAACGCAGCCTGTAAGATTCGAGGGTCGGCAGCGCTTTGGATTTGCCCAAAGGTGCTGTCCGTCAGGAATTGATCCGGCACCGCAAAGTTCGGGTGATTGATAACGTTAAAAGCTTCAAATCGAAACTCGAGCCTCTTCTCCCGGCTCCCTAACGCGAAGAAGCGGCTAAGTGCCACGTCCAGTTCAACAGAACGCGGGCCTAGCAGCGAATTCCTGCCGGAATCGCCAAACGTACCCAATGCGTTGGGAACGAAAGCCGCCGGGTTAAGCCATTGATTGACATTCTTCTGAGCAGGGTAGGGGTTCGAGAGAACCAAGTTGGGCCGATCGAGGTCGTTACCGGTCAGAGAATTGTCGACATTGGTGTAAGCGGTGAACCACGGGCCGCTGTTCACGCTGAGAATCGGCGAGAACTGCCAGTTGCCCAGAAAGCGCTGAGTCCACTGCTGGCCGAAGGAAGGGCTTGTGACGACGAGGGAGCTGTTGAAAATCTGCCGGCGGTCGCTCGAGCAATTTCCGTAATCCCCGTCCGGGTTGTTTGAGTCCTGAAATTGGGAGGTCTCTAATTCTCCCTGGTCGTCCCCGATGTTGAGGCAGTGTGACCAGGTATAGTTGGAAAGAAGGGTAAAATTCTGGCTGAATCGGTGCCGCACCGAAAGCAAGAGTGCATTATATGACTGGATGCCGCTGTCATATGGTGTGTCTGTGTAGGAGTAATAAGGCCCATTCACAGGGTCCTCTAAAGTGAGACGTCGCCGTTGCTCCGTGTTGGCAACCGTAGAGCACGGGCCAGGCGCGGTGAGGCCGTATTGACCAGCAACGCAGTTTCCCGGAATGGGCACCGCCTGATTCAGCTCCAGAGATAACCACTTATGGACGGTAAGATTCCCCAAATAACTGGCAGAAAGAAGCCAGTTGCGTCCAAGTTGGCGCTCGTAGCTCAGGTTCCACTGCTGCACGTATGCGGGGTGGATGTGAAGCGGTAGAGTCTCGTATTGAGAATGCAGCGGAAAGGAGACATCGTACGCTGGCAGAGGCAACGGAAAGGGGTTGCCGCCGGGATAGCCCACCCAGGGATTGGTCAAACCCCCAGTGGGCTGAAAGTTCGTAATAACCGCGCCCCACGGCGGCGCATCGTAGGCGATTTGGTTGTAATAGAGGAACGGAAAGTTGTACATCAACGCATACGATGCTCGTATGACCTCCGATCCTTTCCCCGTAGGGTCCCACCCGACGCCCACGTGCGGTGCTAGCTGGAAAAGACGGTTATTGGTGTAATTACTAGGGATTCCCGGGTCGCTGCTGAATAACAGACCCGGCGGAGAGTACAGATAGCGACTGCTCTTCACACCGGCAAGAAGATCGGCCTCATTGAAGTGGGCGCCCTTACCCTCTTTTTCCGACACTGCCAAAAACGGATCCCAACGAAGCCCGGCTGTTAGCGTGAGGTGGGGGGTAACGCGGATTACATCCTCGGCATAAGCCCCGATAATCGTTTGTCGCGGATGCTGTTCGTCGGGATTACACTGCAACAAGGTATTAGGGTCGCCGAGCATAAAATCGGCCATCGCATCACCGGTGAAGGCCCCGTTGAAAGTGAAGGCGCCGGTGCCGCAAGAGATATTATGTTCGTTCATCACTCTGTAGAGCCAGCCGGCGCCAAATGACAGATGGTGGCGTCCGCGAACCATATCTACGTCGTCGGCGATCTGGAATACATTGATGACCTCATCGAGAGGCGCGCCCGGACCGCCAGTCTTGAACTTGCCATCCACCGTAAGGTTGAGGTCATTCTGCGCGTAAGTGAAGATGTTGATGCCTAAATCTTGCGGGCCGAGATAGTTCGCCGGCGCCCCACGGAGGACACGCAGACGGGTTCCGGAAACGTGCACCGAGTTGACCACAGTCGGAGTCAGAGAGTAAGTATCGCTCAGCACCAAGGCCTGGCTCCGATCCAGGAGCCCTGTCCTCTGGGATGGGAGAATGTCCTTGCCATTCCACACTGAAGGATTACCGTAACCGTCATAGAAGTAGCGGCCGAAAATCGAATTTCGCTGGCTTTGGCTCCAATCGATGCGGGAGATGAATTGGTTCTCATCTCCCGTGGCTGGCAGGCCAACGATAACCTTGCCGCAGGGATCGGTCGAAACCGGGACATATTTCAGTAAGGCCAACGCCGAGGAATTGAAGCGAGAGGGATTAATAAAGTTGTTAGCGAATGGCAGACCCGTCGTCGGATCGACAAGGGTGATCGCGTTGCCACTCGATTGGCAAGCGGCTGACTCGAGAGTGCTGAAATCGCCGTTAAGCGCGGCTTGCGTTGGAACATAAAATATGGTCGATGGGGGGGCGGTACGATTGCGCGTCCCCTGGTATCCGCCGAAGAAAAACAACTTGTCCTTGAGAATCGGACCTCCCAGCGTGCCCCCGAATTGGTTGCGTTTAAGGGTGTCTGGACCAGTAGCAAAATAGTTTTCCGCGTTCACGGCGCCATTTCGTAGAAATTCGAACGCGACTCCATGAAACTGGTTGCTTCCCGACTTGGTAACCACGTTGACAGCTCCGCCCGGAAGGCCGCCAAAGCGGGCCGAAACGGCGCTCGTTTCGACGCTAAACTCTTGCAAGGCATCCGGAAATGGATAAGGTAAGCTGACGTTCACGAAGGCATCGACGTTATCTGCCCCATCTAACAGGTAGTTGGTGTCGTTGGCTTGGCCGCCGGCGATGGCTATAGGAGTTAGTGTCGGCCAAGTCTTACCAATGCCTCCGCTTGCCGATAGGTCAAACTCGCTGGGAATCCCACTTGAGACCGCTACAGCGGCGCCGGCGAGGAGAATCAGCTGCTCGGCGTTGCGGCCGTTCAGTGGAAGATCGATCATGCGTTGCTGATCGATCACTGTGGAGATCCCGGTCTGCTGGGCCTCTACCAGATTCGCATTCGCCGTGACTCTAACCTCCTGGGTCAACGTCCCGACCTGCAAAGGTACATTGATCTGAACCTTGGCGCCGACTTGGAGTTCAATGCCTGTCTGTGAGTATTTTTTGAAAGCGGATGCGCTTACCTCCAGCCGATAGGACCCCACCGGAAGGTCAGCGAAGACGTAAGCCCCGTCTGAACCGGAAATCGTGGATCGCACCAGGTTAGTGTCGGTCTGCGTCACTGTGATGTGAGCATTGGGAACAGCCGCTCCACTGGGATCGCTGACTACGCCTTGAATTTGGGCAATGGCGATGGCTTGCCCCATTGAGGGCATAGCCCGCTGGAGCAACAAGAGAAATAGGAACAGGCTGAGTGTATTTCGCATTCTCATATAGTTCCCCTTTCGGGTTTGAGCTGATTTCGTCTGTGCAAACTTGACCCGCGGAGATCGGATCGAACTTGATCCACGCCCGGAAGCAACGTCTGATGTAATTCAAAACATAGTATATAAACATCGTTGTATTACATGTTGTGATATCGAGCTGTCAAGCTTTTCTTTTCCGGCTAACACTGCGTTTTGAATTAACGATGTATATAATTGAAAAAGCTAAAGTTAATCAAATAGTGCTGAACCGACCTGCACAAGGGCACTGGAAACAGTACAGCGTGTAGTAAACCTGTGATGTTAATATGAGAGCATGAATAAAGGAACCAGGTCAGACGAAGACAGGAAGGCAGCCGAACCTGTCTTGGTCTTGGACACCCAAAGTTTTGTGCCCTATTACGAGCAAATCGCAGAGCAGGTACGAAGCCTGATTAAAAGGAATATTCTGAGACCCGGCCAGATCTTCCTGTCCGAAGCTAACCTTGCCCGGCAGCTGGGGATCAGCAAGATGCCAGTCCGACAAGCCTTTAACAAGTTACGCGGTGAGGGGCTACTTATCACTAAAAAGGGCAAGACGCCCGTCGTTGGTGGTGGCCTCCTCTCGTGGAACTTCAAGGAGCTTCACGGCTTTAGCGAAGAGATGAGGCTGCGCGGGCTGGTACCACACACGAAAGTACTCTCTTTCGAACTCCAGAAGCCTGACCCAGAGACGTGCAGCGCATTAAGGATTCCGGCCTCAGAGCGTGTGTACCGGGTGAGACGTTTACGTTTCGTTGATCAGGAACCTGTCGCCGTTGTCACAAGTTACCTTCCCGAAAGTATTTTTGACGGACTGGACAACCAAGACCTCGAGCGAAACTCCCTCTACTACATCTTCGAGGATGTCTATGGCCGAAAGCTTCTACATTCCGAGCAAATAATCGGCGCTGTCAATGCTGAACATGAGGAGGCACAACTGCTTCAAACCAATACTGGAAGTGCACTCCTTCTTATCAAAGAAACTGCCTTCGACATACAGGAAACGGCGCTGGAGTATGCGATTTCCCTTCTGCGCGGAGACCGCTATACTGCTTCGGTTGTTTCGGTAAGAAAGCCGGGAATCGATACTGTTGGGGCGAACTTCAAGCGGGAAACCGAGCAAGGCATACATAAGAGGATGTCTGTTGAGCGGACGTTCGTTTGCGGATGACGATCTGGTCCGTCGCTTGTCAAAAACGACGTGTTAGGGTCCTACAGCGGGGCGCATCCGCAGAAACTAAGCAGACACGCGTTCGATCTTGCCCACCAGAAAAATATATGAGCTGGCCCCGACAAGCGCCATGGCGGAAACAGCGATAAGCGGCCGGGTGAAGTCATTCCCCGTAATCAGGAAACCGATCGCCAGGGGAACAACAATGGCGGCCAAATTCCCCATGAAATTGAAGACCCCGCCGGTAAGCCCGATCAGGTGTTCCGGTGCGATCGCAGAAACCAGCGACCAGGTGATGGACCCAAAGCCGCACCCGAAAAAAGCAAATGTGAGACAGGCGCTGATGTAGATCGGATCGCTCACGTAGTTTGCGCCGACGATCGAGCTGGAAAGCAGCATACCCACGATGATCGGCACCTTGCGCGCTTTGCTGAGCGTGCTCCCCTTGCGCAACATCCAGTCAGAAACAAAGCCGCCCAACAGTACGCCGGCAAATGCGCCCAGGAACGGAAGAGCCTCGAGCAGCCCGGACTTGGCGAAACTCACATGCCGGTAGGTAACCATGTAGGTTGGAAACCAAGTCAGGAAGAACCACTGGGTTGAGTTGATTCCAAACTGCCCAATGTAAACCCCCCACAGCTTTCGCCGTCCTAAGACAATCTTCAAATCCGCCCAGTCGAACATTTTCCTTTGCTGATTGATTCGCTGGCTCAGGTCGGGAATGCCGCCCCTGGCAGCAATGTGGTCAATCTCAGCCTGGTTCACCCCGCGAAAATCTGCCGGATCGCGATAAAACAAAAACCACACCACCGCCCATGTCAGACCAATCACCCCGGTGAAAACGAAAACTGCCCTCCAGCCGTAGGACAAGTCGATCCACGACAACAAAGGCGTCAGAAATCCAAGCCCCACATACTGGCCCGATGTGTAGACCGCGATCGCGCCCGCGCGCTCGTCTTCCCCGAACCACGTAGTGACCACGCGATTGTTGATCGGGTAAGCAGGAGCCTCAAAGGAGCCAACTGCCAACCGCAGAAGCAACAACACCACAAAGCCAGTGGCTAGGCCAAGTGACAGAGTCGCCAGCGACCAAAGTGCCAGGATGCAGCCATAGAGAAAACGCGGGTGCACCCGGTCGACCAGCCAACCCGACGGAATCTGCAAAGCAACGTAAGTCCAACCGAAGCCGGATAAAACCACTCCCAGTTTCACCGGATTCAGATGGAGAGCCCCGGAGAGTTGCGGGCCTACAATGGAGATGTTGCTGCGGTCAAGATAATTGATCACCACGATGACGAACAGCATCATGGTGATGAGAAATCGTCGCTTGCTCGGCGCCTCAGGCTTCACGCAGTTATGAGTCAAAAGATCGCTTGCAATACTACGCGACCAGCCAAACTCACCTGCGCATCGCCTCCATCATGCAGGCGAAGGCCGAGAAATCCAAAGACTGCATCCCGTCCGACAGAGCGTTCGCAGGATCCGGATGCACCTCGACGATAACGCCATCGGCGCCCGCCGCCAGTGCTGCACGGCACATCGCCGGGATCAAGTCGCGCCTCCCCGTCCCATGCGAGGGATCGGCAATTACCGGCAAATGGCTAAGCTGCCTTGCCAGCGCCAGGCCCGCCAGATCGAGCGTGTTGCGAAGCTGGGGGTCGTAGGAGCGGATGCCGCGTTCGCACAGCACCACCTGGCCGTTGCCGCCGGCCAGCAGATATTCCGCCGCCAGCAACCACTCCTTCACCGTCGCTGCCGGGCTGCGTTTCAGCAAGACCGGTTTTCGTAACTGCCCCAGACGCTTAAGCAGGGCAAAGTTCTGCATGTTGCGCGCGCCCACTTGCAGCATATCCACGTGCTCCGCCACCATTTCGATGTCATCGGTGCTCAGGATCTCCGACACCACCGGTAAGCCCGTCTCCTCGCGAACCTGGCTGAGAATCTCAAGCGCCTCCACTCCCAGGCCTTGAAAATCGTAGGGAGACGTACGCGGCTTGTAAGCGCCGCCACGCAAGATAGCAGCGCCGGCTGATTTCACTGCCTGGGCCGTTGCCAGAACCTGCTCGTAGGATTCCACCGAGCAAGGTCCGGCAATCACGACCGGTCGACCCGCCCCGATGGCTGCGGATCCGATGTGGACTACGGTTCGCTCGCTGCCGCTCGAACTGCTGAACAGTGCGAGCGGCGTACTGGCAGCCTTGTCTGCGGTAAGGGTGTGCATAGGGTCTCCTTTGGATTCCTGTTAGGATCGGGTAGGAGGCGGGATTACTCCCGCCGTCCTCCCACACCACGCGGACGTGCCGTTCGGCATCCGGCGGTTCATGAAACAGACTGGAAGCGTCGATGAGTGTCCATCAACGAAACCAGCCCCATGCGGTCGAACCAGTACTTGGGGTAGGCTTGGTTCATATGCGAGGCACCGCCGTTCCACCACGGGCCTCGCCCGTTGGTGGCCGACTTCCAAGCCCGAACCTTATCTATCCCAGCCTTCATCAGATTCCGTGCTCGCCGATAGACACGCTTCCATTGCCGCCACAGCAGCGTCCGCAGCTTGTGCCGCAGCCAGCCATCGAGCTCTTCCAACACGTTCTTTACTTCAGTGAGTCGGAAGTAGGCCATCCAGCCCCGCAGGACGGGATTGAGTCCCTTGATGACTTGCTGCATGCTCTGCCCACGGCCTCGCCGTAACGCGAGACGGATTTTCTCCGCCATGCGCCTGCGGCTTTCGGATGCGATCTTGAGCTTCGGCTTCCTGTGCCACGTCATGCTGTAGCCCAGGAACTTCCGCTCCCACGGTCGCGCCACTGCGCTCTTGACAGCATTGACCTTCAACTTCAGCCTTTGCTCCAGAAACGCCGTGATCGACTGCTTGACCCTCTGTCCTGCCCGATCGCTTTGGACATAGATGTTGCAGTCGTCAGCGTATCGGCAGAAGCGATGATCCCGCCGTTCCAGTTCGCGATCCAGATCGTCCAGCAGAATGTTCGATAACAACGGTGAAAGAGGGCTGCCCTGCGGCGTCCCTTCGCTCCGTGCACCCGCTATCCCGCCTTCCATCATTCCCGCTTCCAGATAGCGCCGGATCAGCTTCAACACCCCGGGGTCTTTCACCTTGCGCCCCACCCGTGCTATAAGCACATCGTGGTTCACTCGGTCGAAAAATCTCTCCAAGTCGAGATCTACGGTCCATCGCCTGCCCTCAGCAACATACCCTCGCGCGGCCTTCACCGCCTGATGGGCGTTGCGTCCGGGACGAAAACCGTAACTCGATTCAGAGAACCCGGGATCGAACAGAGGTTGCAATATCTGATGAAGTGCCTGTTGGATCAGGCGATCCAGCGCACAAGGAATGCCCAGGATGCGTACCCCGCCTTGCGGCTTCGGTATCTCCACCTTGCGCACCGCTGTAGGCATGTATTCGCCCGCCAACAGAGCCTGTTTTATCTTCGGCCAGTGCGCCTGCAGCCAGGGCTTCAACTCCAGAACCGTGAGCCCATCGACTCCCGGCGCTCCTTTGTTTTCCACCACCCGCTGGTAGGCGCGCATCATGTTGCTGCGTTCCAGCGCAGCTTCCAAAAGTCCCTGCGCTGCTTCCGGTTTCGTTTCTCCACCAGTCGCCGTACGAGTCTCCGCACCATCCACGGCCCTCGACAGGTTCCGCCCGTCTACCTCCGCGCTGGCCTTACTTCCGTAAGCTTCTGCTTCTCTGACTCGCATCGAGATCTGCTGTCCTACTCCCGTGTTTCACGTTTGGCCCTTCACTCCGCTCGCGCGGAGCCACTATGGCCGCTGCTGACTTCTGGTGGTTCGTCCCTTCACCTCGCGATGACGGTAGCCCTAAGGCAAACCACCAGATCTCCCCGGGTATTACGCACTCACCTTCACGCTTATCTCTGTCGGATTTACGCCGCAACGTCCGTGCAAGTACTGGGCTTTGCATGTATTGGCCTGCTCACCCCGTCGCGTCGCCTCTATCCGCTGGCTGTTCGTCAGAGCAGCGCTTTGCCTGCAGCTTCCTCCGGATTCCACCTCACGATGGGCACCCTTGCCGTTCAGCTAACACTTCCCCTTGCCGGGTGTGTAGAGGACTTTCACCTCCAAGTGAATGCGCCCTGCCGGGCGCACAAATGCAAAAGGGCCGCGACTTTGGTCGCGGCCCTGAGTGGTGAATGCGCTCTTAATTTACAGAATCAGATTCGAAGATGCGCGCACACCGCCGGAGCCGCCACTGGAAACCAGTAGCGGTAGGTAAAGAAGAAAAACTGGCGTGACGCTATCTGCATCTTGAAATTTAGTTTACGCAGAAGTGCTGCGCGTTGGGAAGACAAAATTCCCCCTCACCTTCCTCGAAAGACAAAGGAAAGGGCAGATTTACCCTGGTCCCTGCGCTGCCACCGCGGGCCCCCCGTGGGAGAAGGAGCGGAGATAGTTCACCAGGTTCCAGGTATCCTCAGGCTTGACGCGTGGCCCCTCGCCCTCCATCTCCCCCTTGCCCTTATTAATGATGTAATAGAGTTCTCCGTCGGTCTGCCCTTTTAGGGCCGAGGGGTCACGGAAATCGGCCATCTTCGCCTTCATGTTCTTGGCCAGGTCGCCGGCGCCCCCACCGTTCTCCCCATGGCAGATGGCGCACTCGTAGCCGTAAATCTTTTTGGCCCGGGCCAGGGATTCGGCGCTTGGTTTGACAGGGTTGACTTGGTTCACGGCTTCCAGGGGAATCGCGGCCGGAGCTGCCGGAGCCGCAGGAGCTGCCGGAGCCGCAGGAGCTGCAGGAGCTGCAGGAGCGGACTGCTGGGCCTGCGGGGGTGGCGCGAAAGCGCCGGTAAGCACCAAGACGGAGGGGATCAGGGCGGATAGGATCAGGAAAGGCTTCAACATGGGAGCCCCCTCAGGATGAAATGAAATTCGCCCAACACTGTACGCCTAAGACCTAACCCTGCCCAGAGAATTTCGAACACAAAATTTCGACCGGGCGGCCGGAACCGGGGTTAATTGCGCGGGCGCGCTTCCAGATCCCGTTCGAGCTCCAGCCTGGCCACCATGAGAGCGGCGGAGGCTCCAGCCATTTCGGGACAAATACTCAGGACGTACTCTTTGGCCATTTCGTGAATAGCCTGCGGTTCAGCCTCTCGGAATTCCGCCACCCGCTCGCCGTCAGGGTCCACCACCACAACCTGGTTCCCCAGCCTCCTCTCCTTCAGGAGGACCGTGGCCAGTGCGATTCCTATACCGATGATTTCGCCAGGGGTATAGCTGAACTCGTCGGTGAGCGCGAGCACTTGTTCGGCTAGATTGGAGTGGAGCTTGATCTTCATCCTGAACGCCCACCGCCTATGAGCTGAAACCTTTATCATCAGCGGGTTTATACGATTAAATCCGGACCCTTCCCCTCCGCAAATGCAACTTCCGGGCAGGTATGCTGATGGTCAATCACCTCGCGCACGCATGCACGCCGGTTCGTAAATTCGCCGGCTGGATTCTTTAGCGTTTCATGGAAAATTGATGCGGTTGGATCGTCTCCATATTGCTGCTAGTGTGAAGCCCTCGGGCATTTGTAGGTGTGACTGACACAACAAGAGTTCACCTGGAAGCATCCAACGTGGCACCGAAGTCCGGAGGTTCTGATATGGGAAAGTTGCCCCGGTTCGTTCTCATCGCTGTCGGCGCCGTCGTGGCACTCGTCCTGCTCGTGGCCGTCTGCCTCCCGCTGTTCCTGAACGCTGATAGCTTTCGCGCTCGGATTGAGTCCACCCTGACCAAATCCCTGGGGCGCAAGGTGACCATCGGTAAGCTGGAGCTATCTGTCTGGTCGGGTGGCCTGATCGCCAGCAACACCGCGGTTGCCGACGACCCCGCCTTCAGCACCCAGCCTTTTATTCAGGCGGACAGCGTCAAGATCGGGGTGGAGCTTCTGCCCCTGCTGCTGAGTAAACAGCTCCACATCCGGGGATTTTCGCTGATCTCCCCCAAGGTGCAGCTGCTTCGCGCGTCCAACGGTACCTGGAACTACTCAACCATCGGGAAGACGGGGGCGGCCTCGAGCCAGGACGCAGAAACCAAGCAGGCCTTCCCTGACCTGACCGTGGGGCACGTTACGGTACAGAATGGGCGCTTCACCGTGGGAACCCAGTCCGCAGCCGGCTCCCCCAGCGCCGCTCCCGTCCGCGTCTATGACCAGGTAAACCTTGAAGCCAAAGACTTCGGCTTCAAGAATTCCTTTCCCTTCACCGTCTCGGCCCATTTACCAGGAGATGGGACTATCAACCTGAGTGGAAAGGCGGGGCCGATCAATCCGGAGGATGCCTCGGCGACCCCGTTCTCCGGGAATCTGGAAATGAAGCATATCGATCCGCTGGCCGCCGGGTTTGTGGACCCTTCGGACGGCATCACTGGCCTGATTGACGACATGGTTCTCGATGCCAGCTGGAACGGACAGCAAATGCACGTGACCAAGCTGCTGGTGGACACCCCGCATTTAGCATTGGCCCGCAGTAATACGCCGCCGGCGCCCAAACCGGCGACACCGGCTGGCGCCAACCCCGAAGGGGCGTCTATGCTACAAAACCTTTCGGTAGATAGTGCCCAGATCAAGAACGGATCTATTACTTTAACAACCAAGGGGCAGGCGGGCCCCCCTGCCGTCTACCAGCAGCTCAACGCGCAGATCACAAACGTGACCCCCAAAACCTCGTCGCCCTTCAACGTGAGTGCGCAACTCCCCGGCGGAGGAAGCCTGAGCGCGAACGGCAACGTCGGACCGTTCAATCAGCAGAACAGCGCAGCCACTCCTTTGGGTGCAAACGTGACCCTGAAGCACGTGGAGCTGGCATCGTCAGGCGTATTGCCCCCTGACGCCGGCATTGGGGGAACGGCGGATCTGCAGGCCCAGATCCAGTCAAATGGGCAAACTCTGAATGCAACCGGCACCACCCAGATCGCCGGGATCAAGCTGGCGAAGGACGGGCAACCTTCCGCCAAGCCGGTGCGGGTTCAGTTTGCCATTACGCAAAATGAACAGGCCATGACTGGGGAGATCCAAAAGGCGATCCTCACCCTTGGACGCGCAGTCATCAATATGTCCGGTACCTATCAAACCAGTGGACCCACCACGGCGATCAACTTGAAGGTCAACGGCGACAGTGTGTCCATCGACGAACTGGAGGCATTCTTACCCGCCCTGGGCGTACGCCTGCCGCAGGGGTCCCAGCTAAGGGGAGGAACTCTGACCACCGCGCTGACGGTATCGGGCTCGTCGGCAAATCCAGTGATCAGTGGGCCGGTTCGGCTCAATAACACCCAGCTGGCCGGCTTCGACTTGGGCGCCAAATTGCAAACCCTCTCCGAGCTGACGGGCGGCAAGATCGGCAGCGCCACTGGTTCTGGCACCAACATCCGCTCGCTGAGCATGAACATCCGCGAGGCCGGCGGCGCCATACAAACCGACAATATCGCTTTGGATGTGGCAGGCGTAGGCACGGCGACGGGCGCTGGCACCGTAAGCGCGGCTGGAGCGCTCAACTACAACGTGGTATTGAAGCTTACCGGCCTGACCGGGGGATCTTCAGGCAACCATGCCGCTGCGGCCAATTCCGGAGGAGGTAATGCTGCTTTGCTGGGTGGGCTGGCAGGGATGATTCCAGGCGGTGGGGGCGGAGCCGCGGCCGGGTTGGGGTCTATCGGTGGGCTTGCCGGCGCCGTGCTGAAGAACGGGATCCCGGTCGCCATCGGCGGAACGACCAGCAATCCTACCTTTGCCCCCAACTTGCGCGGGGTTGCATCCGGGATGGGAGCAAGCGCCGGCCAGGGTCTCGTCAACGGAAAAACCAAGCAGAACGGGAATCAAGCCAATCCTCTGGGCAATGCACTGGGCGGGTTGTTGAAACACCAATAGAGAAAGGATAAGGAAGAAGCTGCACTGACCACCCTCCACGCCGCTCTGGGCCTTGGGGCGGCCTAAAGATAGATCTGCTTCTCCCTTTGAGCTTAGCTGGTTCCGGCCGCTGATCGTTTGTAATACTATTCGACCGGAGAAACTATGCTTCGCGTCGCCCTGTTGCTTTCCCTTGTTTCCGCTGCCGCAAGCGTTGCTGCCCAGAGTCCCTTGCAGGTCGCCTCTCCCAACGGGCAGATCGTGTTCGTTCTTTCCAGCGGAACGGCGCTGGGCTACTCAATCAGCTTCCGTGGCAAGCCGCTGATCGATCCATCGGAGCTTGGTCTCGATCTGCAGGGGCAGCCAACGCTTGGTCCCTCCATGCATACCGCAGGCGCCAAGCCAGGCAGCACAGACGAAAACTACACCATACCGGTGGGTAAGACGAAGAACGTCCGCGACCATTACAACTCCCTCGTGGCGGATTTCGAGGGCGAGGGCGGCACCAAATTATCCGTGGAGGTACGAGCGTTCGATGACGGCGTAGCCTTTCGCTACATCGTGCCCGACCAGCCCTCCATCAGCCACGTGCGCATCACCGGCGAGCGCACCCAGTTCCGCTACAGCAAGGATGCAACCCTCTACCCGTTGGTGCTCAGCGGCTTTCAGTCCCCCTACGAAGACGACTACCAGATGAGAACCGTCGGCGGACTCCACCGCGACTGGCTCGTCGCCTTACCGCTGTTGGCCGACGTTCCCGGTACCGGCTGGGTAGCCATCACGGAGGCAAATATCCAGGATTACGCCGGCATGTATCTGCAGAGCGACAAACCGCTGTTCAGCCTGAAGGCCACGCTATCCCCCAAAGTAGACGACCCTGGGGTCGCCGTGGAAACCAAAACCCCTTTCCAATCGCCCTGGCGGGTGCTGATGATCGGCGATGCGCCTGGACGGCTGATCGAGTCGAACATCATCCTCAACCTGAATCCCCCCTCGAAGATTGCCGACACCTCGTGGATTCGTGCCGGCAAATCCGCCTGGGACTGGTGGTCGGGCCATGCCGCCACCGGCGTAAATTTCACCCCCGGTATGAACACCGAAACCTTAAAGCATTACATTGAGTTTGCCTCCGATTCCGGCTTTCCCTACATGCTGATCGATGCCGGTTGGGCCCTCTCGACGCCGGGTGCCAAGCCCGGCGATTACGCCGATCCGGCCGACATTACCCAGCACAACGCCAACGTCGATCTGCCGGAATTGCTGCACTACGCCAAGGAAAAGAACGTGCGCATCTGGCTTTGGTCGCATTGGACCTCAGTCGACAAGTACATGGACCAGGCCTTTCCCCTCTTTGAACAGTGGGGCGTAGCCGGGGTCAAAATCGACTTCATGAACCGCGACGATCAATGGATGGTGGATTGGTATCGCCGCGTAGTGGAGAAGGCCGCCGAGCACCATCTCATGATCGATTACCACGGAGCCTTTAAACCCGACGGGCTGCGCCGCACCTATCCCAATCTGATGACCCGCGAAGGAGTGATGGGCAAGGAGTACTCCAAGTGGTCCGCCCGCGTCACCCCGGTCCACAACACCACACTTCCCTTCACCCGCATGCTCGCCGGTCCTATGGACTACACCCCGGGCGCCTTCAACAACACCAACCTCGAAAACTTCGTTGGCCGTAACGTGATGCCCATGTCCCTGGGGACACGCGCGCAGGAGTTGGCCTTGTACGTGGTCTTCGAGAGTCCTCTCGAAATGGTTTCCGACTATCCCGAAATCTACAAAGGGCAGAAGGATTTTGAATTCATCAAGCGGGTGCCGGCCACGTGGGATGAAGTGCGCGTGATCGACGGGCTCCCCATGCGCTACATCTCCTTGGCGCGAAGGAGCGGCAACGATTGGTATGTCGGCTCGCTGACCAATTGGGAGGAGCGAAACCTCAAAGTACCGCTCGACTTCCTGGGCGAAGGAAAGTACGTCACCGAGATCTACAGCGATGCTTCCGACGCCGCCACCCATCCTACCCACACGCTCATCACGAGCCGCCCGGTGGACCGCACCACGATACTCGATATCCACATGGTCTCCGGCGGCGGCAACGCGATCTGGATCCATCCGGCGAGACCATGAAGGCAATCATCACCGGGGGCACAACAGGAATTGGTTTTGGCATCGCCACCGCGATGCTTGACGCCGGCTACGAAGTAACCGTAACCGGGCTCACCGATGAGCAAGTTGCTGCCGTCCCTCAGAGGCAGCATCTCGCGGCGGTCAAGCTCGACGTGACCAACGCTGCCTCGGTCGAAGCGGTGCTGGAGCCGTTCGACAAGTTAGCCGCGCTGATCAATTGTGCCGGCATAATCTTTCGCAATTACGCCGAATACAATATCGACATCTTTCAAAAAGTGATTGACGTGAACCTGACCGGGACCATGCGCATGTGTGTCGCCGCCCATCCCAAGCTAGCCGCTGCCGGGGGCGCTATCGTCAATACTGCGTCGATGCTCTCGTTATTCGGTGGCCCGGCGATCCCGGCTTACACCGCCTCAAAAGGCGGAGTGGCACAATTAACCAAGGCCCTGGCCGTTGCCTGGGCGCCTGACGGCATCCGGGTCAACGCCATTGCTCCCGGTTGGATCTCGACCGAGCTGACTCGAGGCCTGGTGGAGGATGACGACCGATCGGCCGCCATCCTGAACCGCACGCCGATGCATCGTTGGGGCGAGCCGGGAGACGTCGCCGGAGCCGCCGTTTTTCTTTGTTCTGAAGCAGCCCGTTTCATCACCGGAGCCATCTTGCCCGTCGATGGAGGTTATGCAGCAGTATGAGAGAGGGTCTAAACATGAGCACTGTCGCCGACGCGCGGATTCCCTACCGGCACCCGCAGCCCAAGGAAAGCTATCCTGAGCTCGTCATCCCCAACGCCATACCTGAGGACGAGCGCCTGTGGGTACCGCAGATGGAAAATGTGTGGTTTCGCCCTCTCTGCCTCTCCGCCAGCCGGGGCTATTGGATGAACCTTTTGCGTGTGCGCAAGTCGGGTGTGCTTTCGCGCCACCGTCACCCTCAGCCGGTGCACGGCTTTGTGCTGAAGGGCAGCTGGCATTATCTGGAACATGATTGGACCGCCACCGAAGGCTCGTACGTATATGAAACTCCTGGCGAGACCCACACGCTGGTGGTGGAACCCGACGTTCCCGAGATGATCACCCTCTTTCAGGTCAATGGCGCCATGATCTACGTCGACCCCGACGGAGCTGTTCTGGGCTACGAAGATGTATTCACCAAAATCGATCTCTGCCGTCGTCACTACACAACGGTAGGCCTGGGAGAGAGCTACATAGACCAATTCCTGCGCTGAGCAGTTGGTTGGAATTTCTATCGCGGATGCGTGAACCCGCACTCCTTCCATAGTTTTTCCCAGGCCCAGATCCCAGCGCCGGCCTTGGTCGGCAGTGGGAATCCGAGCTGATGGGCAAGCATGCAAATCTGGCCGCGATGGTGCGCGTCATGCGAAATCATGTAGACCGCCATGGCTGCGCCTGCAGGCCACGGTCTCGCCCAACCGTCCCGGAGAAAAGTCTCGACCCGGCTCTGCGGCCCGGATAGAGCGTCCGCAAGCATCTCGGAACATCGCGCGGCGCTTTCCGCCAGGGCGGATCGGGCCTGCGTCTGCGTGCAGCTGGCCCTCTCGAGCGGGGCGGGAAGCTTGAGCTGCGGCGCGGACAGCCTTAGCCATTTGCGACGGATATTGTGGACATGCGTGACGATGGCGGCGATCGTCCGTCCCTTACTCCCGGGCACTTGAGCGCGCCATGCTGCAGGATCGAGATACTCGAGGACGATCTGATTCATCCGCTCGTTTACGGCATAACTCTCCACCAGTCCCTGGCAGAGGTCAACGTTCTTCTGTGAGTACCTCATGGGATCACCTCGTCACATCGGAACCGCAGATGCTTCCCTGCAGGTTTCTCTCACCGCTCTCCCCGTTCCAAATGTGCAACTTCGTAATCCTCGCGAACCGCTTCCCTTCCGTACTTTCGCTCCAGGCGACGGACCATGAAATGCCCTTCAGCGAGGCTTTGAAAATGTTGGCTAAAAAGTATGTTGATCGCGAGGCCGCCGGCAGCGCCCGCAATGGGCACCAGTTCCGCGGCTAACTTCTCACTCACCTCAACCCCAAATCTGGAAGCAATCTTCCCCACGAACGACAGCAGCGCCGGCGCGCTCTCCTTAGCCATTCCTTTCTGTGTGATATACGACACCGCCTCCCGCGTGACCTGTGCCAACGCCGTCCGGGTTGCGTAGTATGCACTTTCTGTCGCCTCTCGATGAGAATTTTGTGGGCCCAGGGCGAACACCTCCAGGCACGCCAGGGAACCTTCTGCGCTCTCGAAGTCCTCACCATAACTGCGGGCAATCTCCACAATGGAGTGCAGCATCACCGTGGTCGTGATGGGAAGTTCAACCAGCAGACCGGGCAGCCCGAAGAAACCTCCGACCGCGCCGGTGATCGCAGCCGCCGCCGTATGGGAGCGCTTATAAACCAGGGCCGCCGATTTCGCCCTATGCGCCTTGACCGCGATACGCAAACATTGCTCAAGAGCCTTATCAACCGCCACGTGTACAGCCGACTGGGCGCGGCCGGGGAGTCTATGCAAAAGCGCCTCGACCGGCATTCCGAGCTTCGATGCGACCTTCATCGCAAAACTCTGGGTCTCGAGCTTTGCGACTGCGGCCTGGAGTTCAACATAATCCGACGGAGAGAGATGGCTCATGACTCAAGAGTAATCGTACGACAGGATGGCCCATGCAAGCCTTGTTTTGGCTTGAGTGGGATCGGTGGGTGGTCCGTCATGCGTTGTGATCAATCATGTGATTGACAAACCAATCAACTGATTGATTAAATGATTGTATGGCTGATTCGCCCGGCAACGAGTGGTGCCTGCCCCTCCTGGATCCCCAGGATGAGCATGGCAGGCGGCGCAGCGCCCTGTTGCAGGCGGCGTTCGACGTCATCGCGGAGGCGGGCTTTGAAGGTCTACGCACCCGTGCCGTCGCAAAGCGCGCCGGAGTCAATATCGCCACCCTGCACTATTACTTCCCTTCCAAGCAGGACCTGATTGAAGGGCTGGCCCAGTTGATCGGCGCAAAATTTGTTACCCTGCATGGCCGGGCGCCCCGGCCCTCCGGGCTTCCTGCCCTCGACCGCCTGCGACAGGAGTTTGCCGATGGCCGTTTTTACATCAAGCACCATCCGGAGATGTTGCTGGTGATGGAGGAGTTTGCCCTGCGCGGCAAACGCGACCCTCAGGTGAAAAAGATCGTCGACCAGATGAATGCATACTGGCGCGATGGAATCGAGCAGATGGTGCTCGCAGGCGTAGCCGACGGCACCTTCCGCGGAGACATTGCGCCCCGCGAGATAGTCCCCACCTTGATGTCGATTTTTGCCGGCGCCCCCGAATTCGGTGCAGACCAGATCGACGCTATCGAACGAAATACCGAGACATGGATTCTCTCCGACAAAGCCAGGAAGAGACTCAAAAAACCAACAGGAGCAAAGAAATGAAAGAGCAGACCTTTCACGTAGCCATCATCGGCGGGGGCCTTGGCGGCCTGTGCCTGGCGAATGGATTGAAGCAGGCGGGTATCAGCGTAGCCGTCTATGAGCGGGACCTGTCCCGGATTCACGGCCTCAAGGCTACCGCATTCACATTGATCCGCAAGGCAGCACAGCCCTCCACCAATGTCTGCCGCCGCATCTGTGGGATCTTTTCGATTCCACAGGCGGTAGCTTCTCGCGCGGCTTCAGCATCGTCACCGAGCAATTGCACGAACTCCTCAGCCTTGTCAGCAACGGCAGCGCACCCGACACCATCGCGCGCCATCGGTCTATCAGCCGGATTACCCTGCGGCGAATTCTGCTCGCGGGTTTGGAAGATAAGGTGAAATTCGATAAGCGATTTCTGCACTTTGAAGAAGCTTCAAATGACAGGCTCCTATTGCATTTTGAGGGCGGCAGCAGCGCCCAGGCGGATCTACTCGTGGCCGCGGACGGTGTCCATTCCCGTGTTCGCAAACAATACTTGCCCCATGCCGAGCCCATAGACACGGGCGTCGTAGGCGTAGGCGGCTCAATCCCTCTGACCGATGGTGTCATGGCGCTGGCTCCTCATCTATTGCTGGACGGCCCCGTCATGGTTGTGCCACCCGCCCCGTGCAGCTTGTTTATGGCGATGTGGAAGCGTTCCGGGGAAGCCAGCCAAACGTTACGCCGTCTCGGGATCGAGGGACCGTTGCCCGGCGATGAGGACTATCTGATCTTCGCGTTAGGAGGGCGTCCGGATTTCCTCGGTCTCGACCAGGGATCAAGCTCGATGACCGGAAGCATACTGAAAGATGCGTTGCGACGCACGATGGTGGGTTGGCACCCCAATCTCCGGAAACTCGTCGAAATGATCGACGAGGAGCAACTTTTTCTCAACCATGTGCGCACTTCACAGCCTCCCGTCCCTTGGAGGTCTACTCGAATCACGTTGTTGGGCGACGCCATCCACAGCATGACGCCTTATCGCGGGGTTGGCGGTAACATCGCGTTGAAAGACGCAGCTTTGCTCACTACGCAGTTGACCCAGGCGCACAGAGGTGAAAAACCGCTGCTCAGTGCAATTGGGGAATATGAAGCCTCCATGCGAGAGTATGCATTTGCAGCGGTCGCGGATTCACTAAGGGGGATGAGACAGTTTACCGGCCAGAAGAAGTATCCGGCCTTTTCGATCATCAAGACCGGTATGCGCGTGGTAAACGCCATACCAAAGTTGAAGAGCAGACTGATCCCGGCATAAACGCAGCTCGTAAACGTCTGTACGTCTCCTTTTTCGGTCCCCCGCGCTGCTGTCGGCACGAGCATCGATTTCAGGGCGCCGGCGGCAAGTGACACGAAGCTTGGCCGAAGACGTACTTCCATCCTGCTCGGGTTCTTACATAGGTGTCACTGAACCACAACTTCACGTCAAAGGGCTTCTCGCCGTCAGTCCCCTTCGCCCATAGCTTCGCAGTAACCACAGCAGTGTCGCCCCACAATCGTACTGTTTGGTCAGTATCTTCCTGATGTTCGTAGATTGTTTTGCCTGCTCTTGCCTCATTGAGGAGGTCCGTTTTTGTTTGCGTCCTTCCCGAGCTGGTAACCAAAATGTAGTCGTCTGCGAGAATGCGGCTCATGCCTTCTACATCGTTGCTTTTGACTGCCGCCTGAAACTGCGTATCCATCGCAGCGACAGCTTTGCGATCTTCGTCTGAGCTGCCGGGGTCATGGCCGGTCGAGGAGGAGGATTTCCGAAACGAGAGATCGAACCACGGCGTCCACGTCTTGCCGTCATCCGATGATCTTTCGGCGGTTTCCCGAACCCCCGCACTTTCTGGTTTCCACACACCGCGCACCAGCCGCCGGCCACCGCCGCTATGATCGGTGCCACTCAAAATCATGGATTGTCCATTCAAGGTTCCGTGAATAACGACGACCTGACCATGATTGCTTAACCAGGTCTGCTGCCATTCCGCAGCGGATGGATCGTACATGCTGAGGCTTTCTCCGCTGGAGCCATCTGTGCCGGTGTATTGTTCCCGCAGGCCGCAACCGCCTTGGGCGCGGGACACTGTTGCCTGCGCCTCTTTGATGGATCCGCCCTCTTCAAACACCTCCCAGTCGCCCAGCCAGAAATCGAACTCCCGGTAGGCTGGCGCTGAGCATGGCGGCGGTAGTGATGTCGCCGCATAAAGAGCCGGACAGCAGCACGAGTGGAGTGTTCCAATCAGGATTGAGATTGTGGCCGCTTGCTTCGGCCACCGCGTTGCGGCTTGAACAGCTTGATGTTTCATCTCGACCTCCCAACTTGTCTCCCAAAGGAGCCTATCGTACCGTGAATTACGGTGGACAAGTTAGAAACCGGCCTGCGATAGTCTTGCCCCGAACGAAGGACAACACCCGGCAAAAAAGGTGCGGGTATTGCAGATGCGGACCTGGTGGTTAAAACATGATGCAAGAGCTACCCGGACGCTCGATGCTACTCCTCGAGCCAGGTAGTCTGGAAGGTCGGGTTTAGATGAATGTCGAGTTGGTGTAGTGGAACCTCGCCGCTATTTATGAATTTGTGCGGCTCTCCGGCGCGGACGACGAGGACGTCGCCAGCGGTGGCCTCCCTCTCCTGATCACAGACCGTCCATTTCGATCGTCCTTCGATGACGTACACAATCTCGTCGTAATCATGCTTGTGTAGTGGCGTGCCCCGGCCCGGTTCGCCGATGACCACAAAGAATGAGATACCGACACTACCATGGTCCATCCCCACGAACTCATGGGACATTCCGACAAATGGGAGTTGCGACTGGTGAATGGCATACATGGATCGTTTGATTCCGACGGTCGCAAATTCGACTCAAACGTGCTTCAGCAAGAGAGACCTTTTTGCAGATCCTATCTCCTCGAAGTCTTCGGTTCGACATGGAAACCGTCTGACGCTGATCTTTCCCCAACCTCACAATCCTGCAGCTGCCGGGGAGCCGGACCATCTGTAAAAACACGAACAGCGATTCTCCTCGTTCCCTTTTGATCGATTCCATTCCCCCGAAGGAGCCAATCAAAGTGTTCTTGGAGAATCGCTGCTTGTTGATAAGCATATCGACTGTGGCGCAGTTCGCCATAGTCCTAGCGTGACAGGTACGAGAATGCCAGTTGTAGGGTTAGGAGCTGAACGTCTCGCGGCTATCGACCTTTGGGGGACACCAGCGACATGGCACAACAGGCAAGAGGATCAACGGTTTGAAGGGCGAGGCAGCGACGAAGAGGGAGGGCCCCCGGATAGGATTCGGCCTTTTAGCCCTCAACGTTTTCACGATTTTACGGCCCGACTAAAGTCGTGCCCTGATACAAAGCGAGTGTTCCCGGAAGTTGTTTGGCCAGCGCTAAAGCGCATGATCGAGTCGAGACTGTTTGCCGGAGCGCTGAAGCGCTCCTCCCCCGCATAAATCCACCCCAGCAGCTTCGCTGCTGGGGACTGGAGTTTCTACATTTTTTGAGTCGACGCGTAAGAAAACCTCTTTGATTTTGGGTTTTTGCTTTGTATCAGGGCACGACTTCAGTCGTGCCGTAAAGGATCTAAACAGAGTTGGGCTTTAGCCCCTGCGTCTTTTTCGGGGCCAATTACCCGTGCAGTGCTGAGTACTGCCTCGGAAATGGCATTCGTGCAGGTTTTGCCATGGCAGGGGCTGAAGCCCATATTCTTAGCCCAGTAATGGCACGACTTAAAGTCGTGCCCTGATACAAAGCCAAAACACGGCATCCAAAGGAGCTTCTCTTGTGCAAAATGTCTTACCCTTCGTCACTGAAATGTAGAAACTCCAGACCCCAGCAGCTTCGCTGCTGGGGACCCCGGGAATGCGGGGGCTCCCACCACGAGTCCTGAAGTTTGCAGTTCTCACACACGCTCTTACCCGATTATTCCGCACGAAGCGCCTGCATAGGCTCAATCGAAGCAGCGCGGCGAGCCGGGATGAGTGCGGCCGCGAGAGAAACCGCCAACATACCCAATCCGGCGGCAACCAGGCTGAATGAGTCGTGGGGCGAAAGCCGAAACAGCATGGAAGCCATCAATCTCGAAGTGAACCAGGCCAGCGGCAGGCCGACTACAAGACCGGCGCCGATCAGAAAGAGACTTTCGCGGACGATCATCCACAACACCTCCGCGCGGGCTGCGCCGAGCGCCATGCGTAGCCCTATTTCAATCGTCCGGCGCGAGACACGGTAGGCAAGCGTTCCGTAAAGTCCGACGGCGACCAGCGTCGCGGCCAGCGTGCCGAAAAACATGGCCAGCCGCGCGAATAGGGCCGGCATCAGGTAAGTTTGTTCAAACCCGGTCTGGAGGAGCTGGGGCTTAGCCAGCGGAGCGTTAGGATCGAGGTCGCGGACCACCCGGCGAACCGCAGGAAGAAGGCTGAGTGGGTCGCCGGACGCCCGAATTTCGACATCCATACCTTGAATAACTTTTTGCTGCTGGTAGCTACCCCAGATCATCGGCATCGCCTCTTCATCACTCGAAGCGTATTTGCTATCCCGGGCAACGCCCACGATGGTAGCAACATGTTTGGCATCGCCGACCGTGTGGCCAATCGGAAAAATCCCCTTGAGATAGCGATCAACGAGGGTCTGGTTGACCACGACCACCCTCTGCGCTGTCTGCGTGTCGGATTCGCGGATGTCCCGGCCGGCCACCATGGGAATCCCCAGAGTCGCGAAAAAGTCTGGCCCGACCAGATTGCTGCGCAACATGTTCCTGCCGTTCTCCCACGGATACAAATATCCGTCGATGGTGAGAGGAGCATTGTCTGACCAGCCGGTGCCGGGACGAAGTTCCGCAAGAGTCACGGATTGTACCCCGGGCAGTGGGCGCAGACGTTCAGTAAGTTGGCTATAGAACTCGAGCGAATAGGCATGATCGGGCGCGCCAATGGGATGAACGCCCACAGCAAGCACACTTTCCGCGCGCATGCCCAGGTCGATATTTTGGTAATTGCGCAAGCTGCGGAGCAGCAGGCCCGAGGCAAAAAGCAGCACCACGCAAAAGGCCATTTGCAAAGCGACGAGGACTTTTCCCGCCAACATCCGCTCGCGGGTCGTGGTGGTTTGCATGCCCGAAGACTTCAGAACAAGTCCCACCTCTGCGCGGCTCGCGGTGCGCAGGGGCGCAAGTCCGAACAGCAGTGCGGAAAGCGCGGAGATGGTCAGGGTAAAGAGAAACGCCGGCCTGTCTGGCGAGAGACTGACTTCCAGCTCGGACCAGACGGCGAGCAAGCGAGTGGCTTCCACGGCAAAGAACCAGCCCAGCAGAGATCCAAGGGTGACGAGAATGCCACTCTCGGCCAGCAATTGCCGAAAGAAGGGGCCCCGCCCCGCGCCCAGGGCAAGCCGCAGGGCAAACTCGCGCTCGCGCATCGAGCTGCGCGCGACCAGAAGCATGATGATGTTCACGCACGCAATCACCAGAACCAGCGCGACCATGGCCATCAGAACGCGCAGAGGGTCGCGGTAATCACTACTCGACGTGCCCAATCCCTGGGCGGGCACCAGCGTCAGCTCCAGTTTCCGGCCATTTTTCCTGTCTTCCACACCCGTGGTCTCGTACGCGGCATGATCGAAGAGAGGATTCATCCTCGCCAATGCCTGTTGCTGAGTCACCCCGTCCTTCAAGCGCGCCATCAACTGCAGGCTCCACCAGTTCGGGCTGGAATAGAGGGTATTCTGGCTGGTTGCCGGCACTCCCCAGGAATTCAATTCTGGTCGATTCTGCAACGGCACCCAGAGATCGGTCGCCGAGCCGCCCGACTCGACCCCATAAAAGCCCGGTACGCTCACGCCGATCACGGTGAACGCTACCCCGTTGACGAAGATCGGCTTGCCCATAAGATTGGGATCACGGTTGAAACGGCGTGTCCAGTATCCATAGCTGATGACGGCGACCTGCGAGTGCCGGTCCTCATCGGCCGCGGAAAAGGGTTGACCTGCGGCCATGCCCACACCTAGCGCGGAGAAGAAGTTTCCGCTCACTTCATTCGCTTCGATTTCCTCGGGCGTGTCTGCAAAGCGAACCGCAGTCTTATTTTCAGACAACGGAGCATAGGCGATCACATCGGAGAATGCTGAATGGTCTCCTCTGAGCCGTTGATAAACGTTGATGCCGTAGGTGTACCTCGAATCCGCAATATTCCCGACCCCTGGCGGCATGTTGGCATGGGTCAGATAGAAGAGCTGCTTCGGCTCGTGCACCGGCAGCATACGCAGCAGCACTGCATTCATCACGCTGAAGACGGCGGTGTTGGCCCCAATGCCGAGGGCCAGGGTCACAATGACTGTGATGGCGAAGCCAGGCGATTTTCTGACTTGCCGTAATGCATATCGAAGATCCTGAAGCATTGCCTGCATGGAACCTCCGTAAGATGAAACGGCTGGGCTCGAAGGGTGGGGGCTTCAGCCCGCACATCAGTCGAATATCATCAATCGGGCTTTAAGAGTCTGCGTGAGGTATCAGTCACTTACGAAATATATGCAAGACGAATGAATGCAATCTTCTGACCACTTCAGGCGATACACGACTCCCTCAATTTACGCACGCCAAGCTCGCCGCGCAACCATGCGTAAAGTCATGCTTGTCCGTAATCGGAAGTGGCTGTTCGTATTCGGACACCTGTGTACCTCCCATCCATCTGGCCAGCGTCGAGAGGCCCAGTTACGCTGCCGCGCCGCTGCGCATAGCGTCTATGGCCGTATGCAGATAGTCTCTGTAGAGTTCGGCGAAGATCTCCTGCGAAATAGGGCTCCAGACGCCGTTTTGGTTCAGCATCGCGGTCAAATCCCGGACAGTCTTTTCGTAGAGGTTAGCGATTGACTGTGGGCTCCAGTTCCCTGTCACGATGGCTGTCATTCGCAATCCTCGATCCTCGTCTTGATCCACCCAATCATCAATCATCTGCATCAGTAAGGATGTATCGGCCATCCACTGTTGTTCCCGATTCCAATGGTGCTGTTCAAATCTTGACAGGCTACCGTGCAGGTCCATGCACGGACCGACTACGTACCACATGCCCTTGATTGCGGCGTCAATCCCAGCCCAACGATGTCCCATTCCCGATGGATCGGAAGCATGGGTAACGGCTAGCCATTCCGCTACACAATAGTTACGGACGGCAGGCTCCAACACGTTCTCCCAGTATGCGGATTGCCAAGCAGTTTCATCGCGCCGCGCTGCCTCAGCCAGGGCAGCCACGGGCTGCTCCTTAGCCAGCAGAGCCGCGGGTGTCGGCCGCGTGATCAATGAAGAAACGCGGAGGACCGCGGCCTCACCCCGACCAGCCGTTTCGTCGAGCACCACGTCCAACATACCCATGAGGGTTGAGGTCACAGCTAGTTGACGATGAACGCTCCGTGGCAGGAGTCGTTCCAACGCAGCCAGCAACATCCCGCCGAGCCTTATGGTCAACCGTCGCGATTGCGGCAACAGCACTGCAGCTCGAATCGGCAAACGTAGCATGGCTGGGCCCCTGGCGCTGACCAACAACATCGAATAGCAAGCCCGTGCGTACATTTCTGCAATAAAACGGATCTTGGTAAGTTTAGAATCCGTGAGGCCTTGAGCGCGGCCAGCAAGTATGCCCGGGACGTACATCTGCCATTGCTTCGATACCATGCTTGCGAACGATATTCGTATCGGCGCAATGTCTCCAGGCGGCAGGGGAATGAGCGACTCAAGGGCGGCGGCGCGGCGTGCAATATCACCTTGTGACATCGTTAGCTTCCTCCCGCGGGTCAAAGACCGCCGGATCTTTGCCGTCGCCGTAGTGCGCGGAGTTCTATAGCTCAGGCTTGCCTGCTGGGGACTCGGGTATCGCACTTTCGATACGCGGCCGACTTCGCGCATTTTCCTGTCAGCCTCAATCCATGAGGGGAGGGCAGTCTCCAACTGCGTCCAATGCGCAACGGACGCCTCATCACACCAATCCAGCAGATGGGGCATTGCCCTCTTGTGTGAGCCCGTAGTCATGTATGCGCGCATACTCTCTTGACTGTCCCAGGCTGTCATCGTCCAAAAAGTCCAGCTTCGGTCAGCCAGCAACGCGCCACCTTGGAATCCAGCCGCTTTTTTGGCCTGCCGCACCGAGCGAACCACATGTACTACAAACAGCGGAACGAAACGGATCGACCGGACTCTCAGGCGCGTCAAGCTGATAAAGGTCATAGTTAAGTCGCGGTTGCAGATATAGCCTCTTACGATGAGATGCGGCCCCGCTCAATGCGCCGGCCCCAGCATCCATTCCTCTGCAAAGCGCTGGTGGCGGACCACCCGTCGGAAGTCTGAGCCCTTTACCCCCATAAACTTTTCAATCGAGCAAATTGCGCCTCACGCAAAAGTTGCAGTTACGTTTGGTCGCTCCCCGATTGGGAAACCTGTCGTCCTCTCCGAGAAGATTAGCAAACTAAAGTTACCCGCGTTCAGGACTTCGGCTCTACATTCAACGCGCGGATTGCATCCTAGGACCATGAACCCGCCGCGAAAGCCTCCGCGCAAGGCGATTGCCTTCGGACATCCGCAATCTGCGATCGAAGGTCTACTCCAGGCGAGAGTGGAAAGATTATTCGAGAGCAACACGCTCTTGACAGGCGCTCTGGTTAAATTGCGAGATTTCTATTTGGCCGGCGTACCCCCTACCACCGCCGCAGAGATCCTGGTGGAAGTCCAGACTGCGATCGCCTCAGCGGAAAAGGCGCTGGATTTAGATTAGCGACGAAAGGAGGACAGACGACGATTCAGACCAGCTTGAGTTGAGCGTACTGTTCCGGGGTCAATCTTAGGTCCACCCTATCCCCGAAACTTTCCGAAACTTCCGTCCCCGAAACTTCCCGAAGCTTTGTGCGACCGGAGCCTGGGAAATTCAAAAGGAGCATCTCCAAGTGAGCCGGGATATTTCATAAAATTCGATAAAATTTGCCTTTTTATAGACTTCAGCGGAGCCGCGCAAAAGGGCCTCTTTTGGGGGAAAAGGGCAGCCTGAGGGAGCCGGCTGTGTCGAGAACGGCATCGAAGACGAGGTCGGTCGCGGCGGGAACCCGGTTCAGCGGTTGCGGGTTGACGAAGGGGTTGGCAAGGCTGGGCTGGTTCGGGTCAAAATTCCTGTGAAGGGGCGGAGGAGGCTCCGGGTCGGGGGCCTGGGGCGCGGCGGGTTGGGCTTCCGTGGCGGCAACGGCATCGCCTGGCTCCTCGCCCGCGGCTTGAGGCTGCTGGCGGCGCCACTGAGAGCTGTACATTTGTGCCTTGACCGGCGGGGCCGCGGGCTGCGTCCCGGATGGAGAAAGGCGACGGTCATTCATGGTTCCGGACGGGATCAAGCCTTCGATGGCTACGATCATCGAAAGGGCCTTGATCTGACCGGCCATGGAGCCCCTGGTGGCTTCGGGGCTGAGATTGGCCAGCTCCCAGAGCCGGGCCAGGATCTGGTCGCGACCCAGGTTCAGCTGGCGCAGCCCTTCGGCTTCCTGGTCTACCAGCCTTTCGCGGACGGCGGCGCGGTGCTCGATCATGTAAGCGCGGACGCGGGGCTTGGATTTGGTATAGGCAGCGGTTTCGGGATTGAGACCGACGGCTTCCGCGGCGCGGCGGTCATTCATGCTTCCGGAGAGGACCAGGTGAGCAAAGGCCATTTCCTGATCGGTGATGGGATCGCTGACAGTATTTTTGGGCATAGGTAGTCTCGTTCCTCGGTTTGCTGGAGAGTTGGAGATTGTGTTCCTTGCTGCTTCCTAGTGACGCAACAGGGTTGGAAGCCGCGATAGGCCACTCATGGCTGGTTTTGGTGATTTTGTGACAGGGATAGAGTGAGAGACCGGACAGCGGTGAAGCTATCCTTCGCTCACGCGGAAGGCCGAAACTACCGGCAACTGCCGGCCAGGGCGCGGTTGCGTGAGAAGCCGTCGCCTGCCGATATCTTCTACTCTAAGAGATAGAGCCTTTCCAGTTTGCATGTAAGTGGCGACATGCGTTTTTCGGCACGGGAGTACCAGCCCAATGGTAACTCGCGGTCGTCATGCGCGTTGGCAGAGGGATGAGATGGGTGGCAAACCGGAACCTTCCCACATGTTTTGGAATTTTGTGGGTGCCTGGCGTGATGCTGGCGTTGCGGTCGTTCAGGCTGTTGTGGAAGGCCACGGCTGGCGGGTTGGTGGTCTCGTGAACCCCTTTGGCCATCGCTGGGAGATCGGACTGCAGATTTGATCGGTCGTTTTTGCCGATCGATATCGAGATTGCGCTTGTGATCGATTACCGGGACCGTGCTTAGAGGGTCAACGGGAATATGCTACCGTCCTCAACGCGTGCATTGGGGGCGGCTCATTAACCCAAAATCATACTTACCCGTGTGCGGATCTGAGGGCGGCAGGTCATGGGGGCAGGTCAGGTGAATAGGATTACCGTCACCGGATTACCGTCCGCGTCGGAGGGAGGTTGTCTATGAATGAAGTAATCCTCAAGCGGTTTGAACAGCCCGACGAGGTCCGAGTCTTTGAAAAGGGTAAGTTCGAGTTGGTCCAAGTTGGAGGAATGACGATCGGCCGTGCCACTTATGAACCCGGTTGGAAGTGGTCGGTCCACGTCGGCCGCGCCTTGGGTAAGGCGAGTTGCGACGTGGCTCACGTTGGAATCGTGGTTAGCGGCCGTGCCACCGCTGCTATGGACGATGGCCGCATATTTGAGATGAAGTCCGGGGACATCTTCTATATCGACCCAGGCCACGACAGTTGGGTAATAGGTGATGAGCCGTACGTCTCCCTACATCTGCTGGGCGCGGCCGATTACGCAGCACACAAGGTAGCGGCGACGAAGAGACGATAGCTGTGCCGGACTCGGGTTTCGTGGACGGAGCCTTGACCCATCTTTATCCAATTGCACCCGATAGGGCTACAGAAGTTGTCAGGTGAACCTCCCGCACGTCCCGCCACCCATGCCCGAAAGTTAACCCTCAACCCCGGCACTGCAAGTCGCTATAATCGGGCTCATCCCATGAGTCTTTCTGCCGGAACCCATCTTGGCCCCTATGAAGTCGTTGAACTCATCGGCGCAGGCGGCATGGGCGAGGTGTATAAGGCACGCGACCTGCGCCTGGGCCGCGATGTCGCCGTCAAGGTGATGCCGGCGTCTTTCGCGGCTGACCCGGAAAGGCTGCGGCGTTTCGAGCAGGAGGCGCGCGCAGTCGCCTCGTTGAGCCATCCCAACATCCTGGCGGTTCATGATATCGGGCAGCACGCGCAACAACCTTTTATGGTTTCGGAGTTGCTCCAGGGCGAAAGCCTGCGCGAAGTGCTCACCCGCGGCGCTCTTTCGCAGCGGAAGGCAATTGACTATGGGGTCCAGATTGCTCACGGCTTAGCCGCCGCGCATAGCAAAGACATCGCGCATCGCGACCTGAAACCCGACAATATTTTTATCACCCGCGATGGCCGGGTGAAGATTCTGGATTTTGGCCTGGCCAAGACGGTTCAGAAGCCCGCAGCGGTACGAGCTGGCGACGCTTCCGGGGATATGACGGAACTTGCTCCCGCAACTGAAGTAGGCGCAGTGCTGGGGACCGTGGGCTACATGTCGCCGGAACAAGTGCGCGGCGGGGCAGTTGATTGCCGGACCGATATCTTCAGTTTTGGCGCGGTGTTTTACGAAATGCTCACCGGCGTGCGCGCTTTCAAACGGGATACAGCCGCGGAAACCATGACCGCCATCCTGCACGAGGATCCCCCGGAGTTGTCGCTGAGCGGATCCGCCATTGCTCCCGCGCTGGAAAGAACGGTGCGCCACTGCCTGGAGAAAACCCCGGAGCAACGCTTTCAGTCAGCACGCGATCTGGCCTTCGATCTGGAGTCGTTTTCTACGTTGACTCCCGTGTTACCAGCGCCGCTGGGGGCCGAGGCGGCAAAGTTCAAGATGGGGAAGCGGGGGTGGTATGCGCTGGCTGCTGCCGGCTTGCTGGCCCTGGGCGGCCTGGTAGCGTGGCGCACTATGGTTGGCACACGTAAGGCCATCGGCTCGCAATTTCACCAGTTGACTTATCGACGCGGCCAGCTGGAAGACGCGCGCTTTACGCCCGATGGCCAGGACATTATTTATACCGGCGCCTGGGATGGCTCCGAACCGGAAATTTACACGGTCGGAGCGAATGCGATCGGAGGACACTCCCTCGGCATCCAAAACGCTCGCCTGTTGGCGGTGTCTTCGCGGGGCGAGCTGGCGGTGGCGCTTTCCATCCAAAGGCTCGCAACGATTCTCTCGCCGGGTAACCTGGCGCGCACCTTCGCGGAAAACGGTGCTCCCAAGCCTGAAATTGAAAATGTACAGGCCGCGGACTTTACTCCGGACGGATCTGCGCTGGCCATTGTGCGCTGGGTGCCGGCTGAACGAATGTGCCAGGTGGAGTATCCGATCGGAAAGGTTCTCTACCGCGAGCATGCGATCGATGACCTCCGCTTTTCGCCCAATGGAAAATACCTTGCCTTCCTCGCGCACGACAACATTTTCGATGACCGGGGCACGATCGTTATCCTGCGAAGCACAGGAGAGAAGGTCAACATCAGCCCGATCTTTGAGAGCGTGCAAGGCCTGGCGTGGAGCCATACCGGGGATGAGGTGTGGATTACCTCTCCTCTGGAGTCGGGAGAGGTTCACGCATTCTCTTTGTCGGGAAAGCTTCGCGTCCCGTTGGCCGTACCCGGCCGTTTGCAGTTGCTCGACATCGCGGCCAACGGGGAGCTTCTGGTGACGCAGGGGATCGTTCGTCGAGGCATCGTTGTTTCCACGGACGATCGCAAAGTGGAACGCGATCTATCATGGCTCGACTTTAGTTTTGGCCGTGCTATCAGCGGCGACGGGAAGATGGTTCTCTTCGAGGAAGAGGGGAATGAATCGCAAAACTACACCGTCTACGTTCGCAATGTGGATGGATCGCCGGCGGTGCCCATCGGCGATGGATACGGCATGGCACTCTCGCCGGATAAGAACTGGGCTCTGGCTGAGAGGTTAACCGAGCCCACGCACCAGGTGTGGCTGATGCCAGTAGGACCTGGCGAAGCCAGGCGCATCAGCCCGCCCAATCTAGCGCCCAAGGTAGCAGCCAGTTTCTTGTCTGACGGTAAGCGAATTGTTTACGTAGCCCAGGACGGCCCGCGTCCGCTGCGCACCTGGCTTCAGGATTTAAACGGCGGCAAGCCGCGTGCGATTACCGAAGAGGGAACGTCTGGATGGCTGGTTTCTCCGGACGACAAGTGGCTGCTGGCAGGAGTAGGACTTGGATACCCCCGGGTGATTGATCCGGTGCTGGTGCCGGTCGAGGGCGGGAAGTCCAGTAAAAATCGCGGGCTTGAAACCGGATGACAGTGTGATCGGGTGGAGCAGCGATGGCGAGCTCTATGTCGGACCATTTACCCACGTAGCGCGCGGGACTCTTTCCATAGAGAAGCTCAATCCACATACGGGCGCACGCAAGCCGTGGCGTGATCTCGACCAGCCTACTATCAGCGGCGTAACTTCGGACCGCCCGATCATTACGCACGACGGTGCAAGCTATCTTTATGGCTATTCTCTGACCCTCTACGACCTGTATACCGTGACTGGGGTTCGGTGAAATTACCTGGGCAAGGGAACCGCATGTGTTTCCAATCGTCTGTGGCGAATTCAGCCGCGGGAAGAGATGACTTGGCCCGATGTATCTCGAAAAGCCTACCTCGTACTTCCACGTCCGCTTTGCGCGCCTGCTCCCTAAGAAGATCGCGGTAAATCTCCTGATCGCCGTCTTCAAAGAAAATCGATCCTCGACGATTGCCACGTTGCAGTCACGTGGTGCGGGAGACCGGATATCACCATGCGGGCCGAACGCGTCATGAGCGCAAACTTAACACGAACCAAAAATGAGGGGAATAGGTATCGTGTCGACGCATTAGACTTCCCATGTCGACGCATTAGACTTCCGAGCGGGAAGCTTCGGGGCATCGGGGCCAAGATTTGTAACGGTTAATCGACAGCGATCACTATCTTGATGTTGAGACGGGTTTCGAAATTAATGTCTTTAAACAACGGAGGTGACCTATGGACCCCTTCAAAGAATTTACACACGGCGGCACGCTTAGCGTCGCCGAGATCCTATTCAATACTCGCTTCAACTACATGTTCCCGCTGCTGGCGGCGGACCCGGATTGTTTGCTGCCGCCGGGAGCGACAACGCAAGGAGCGCTCCTCTCACTGGGAACGGCGATGGCGACGGATGCCGGGGCGCTGCCTGATTCGACGATTCCGGCAGTCTTCACTTATCTGGGTCAATTCATTGACCACAATATCACCGCGCAAACCGACCGCGAGATCGGTGTCAGCCGAATCGCCACGCCCGACGGCAATGTGATGGACATCACGCCGCTACCGTCGAAGGAAGTAGTGGAGAAACTGGTCAACGGGCGACGGCCCAAATTGGACCTCAATCAAGTCTATGGTGACGGTCCGGCGCTGGGAACAATCCGAGCCCAACCGAAGGGGACGAGCTCTTCGATCTCGCGACGCTGGACTTTAAAGTTGTGCCCGATGCGCCTGGTTTCGACGTGCCGCGGCAGAACGACGGAACGGCGATTATCGCCGACATGCGCAACAACGAGAACCTCAACATCAGTCAGTTACACTGCGCGTTTCTGTTGTTTCACAATAAGGTCTCTGCGGGACTGCCGCCCGCGCTTACGAAAGACCAGCGCTACATCCGGGCGCGCCAGCTCGTACGCTGGTCCTACCAGTACCTCGTGCTCAATGATTACCTGACTAACGTCTGTGACCCGGTGGTGGTGAGCGATGTGGCCGCGAACGGCGTGCGCTACTATGCGCCTGACAACGACCTGCTGTTCATGCCGCTCGAGTTTTCCGTTGCTGCGTTTCGCTTCGGGCATTCCATTATCCGCCCGCAATACCAGATCAACGGAGGGCCACCGCTCACGTTAGCGCAAATCCTGAGCGTGGGAGGCTGCTCACGGGAGGCCCTGCGCCGAAGCTTGCGGCGGCTGACATCATCGAGTGGCACAACTTTGTGCAGATCGGCGTAAACCCTGCTCCGCAGAAGGCGCGCAGGATCGACCCGCTCATTTCGGCGGGCCTCGGAAGCCTGCCGGTTTTTCTCGCGGGATCGAAGATTTTGGCGGGCGCGCTGCTGCAGCATCTCGCGCGGCGGAATCTGCTGCGTGGGTTCCTGCTCTCGATTCCGATAGGTCAGGCGATGGCCGATGGGATGCAGGCCAAGGCGCTCACCCACAAAGAACTGCGGGGACCGGCCGGCCCGATCCACGACGCGGTTGTGGGAGGCGGTTTCGACACGCGTACCCCGCTCTGGTATTACATACTGCGGGAGGCGGATGTGCAGCAGAATGGCAACCGCCTGGGTTCGGTCGGCAGCCGCATCGTTGCCGAGACGTTGTATGCCCTGGTTAGCCGCGATCGCGCGAGTTACATTAACAACCTGCAGGATCCGGCGGTCAAGCCTAATGGCATCGACGTCGGCGGAACGATCATTGCCACGATCGCCGAGCTGCTGCAGTTTTCCGGTGCGCCGATTTAGTGTGACAGGAAAGGGTGGACGGACGTGACGTTCACACCAATCGATTACGTCTAAGCAAAGGTATCGTCCCGTCCCTCCTCGGGTTTCCCCCGTCCCCGGGTTTCCCCGAAGGGTGCGAAATGATTTTCTTGAAGCGCTCGAGAACTTCACAGAAGCCCATCGCCCGACCCCTCTCCCGAGGAAAGCCAATGGACGCCTTTATCAGTCACTCATCAGAAGACACGGAGCTCGCTGAGAAGATCCAGAAGATTCTCGTCGACGCCGGTCTCACCCTTTGGCTGGATCGTTCGGCGTTGCGCTTCGGCGTCCTGCTGCGCGATGAACTGCTGGCAGCGCTTCGCGCCAGTCGCGTCATGGTGTTGCTGTGGTCGAAGGCGTCGTCGAAGTCGCGATGGGTGGCCTCGGAGTTTCTCAGCGCATACCATATGGACCATTTCATCATCCCTGTGCGCCTTGACAAGACGCGCCTTCCGCAGTTTCTTCAAAACACCGTCTATTTGGATATCGATCGCTCGGGGGAGCAGGTTCTGGAGAACCTGCCGCGCGCCGTGCGTGAGGCGCCGGATGCCGCCAATCGGTTTTCGCCAGTCATGGCGAGCCAGCCCCTTGAGCAGAAGCTGACGAGCCTCAACATCGCTGCCATCCAAAAGAAGGAAACAGCGCTGATCCCCGGCAAACTCGGTGAGGCGCGGAAAGTACATGCGAAAGCAGACGTCATGGTGCGGGAGGCCGAGAAGCAGTGGAAATACAATTCCATGATCCTGGCGCTCTCCGGCTACCACCTTAAGAATGCGTATCTGCTGAAGCATAAGGTGAACGAATTCTTCGCTGCGGTTGAAGCACAGGACTTCCCGAAGGCGTTTGGCATCTGGAATAACGATGCCGACTGGCAGCAGCACACGCAGCGATACGCGGCTGCTGGCTACCCATATGGGCGTTTTGTCATCGATTGGGGAAAGGAAAGCGACTACGGCATTATCACCAGCCATAAAATACTACATAGCACCTCTCGCTATGGGAGCGAGACCCTGTTGGGTGTAGAGATTAATGGCCGCAAGGCGGCTCTCCTCACGTTGGCCGTGGAGAAGGACAAATCTAGCATGATGAGGCGTTCACCTCGCTAAAGAAACGCGGCAGGGCCTTGGGCGCCGACTGGGCACAGCAGACTTTATAACCGAGCTTGAACGCCGGCTTGGCAGGCCGATTGCCCGAGGGCCCCAGGGCGGAAGGCCGCAGCTACTCCGGAAGGTGAGCAGTGGAAATTGCTGCAATAGTTAAGCTGTCACCGCATTCGACGCGTATTCATTTCTCGGCATCGGGCTCGTGCGTTGTTTACGCGGACGGAGGTGATCATGTGGCACTTCACAGGTTTCGAGTCGAACGCCAGCTCTAGCAACGTGATCAGTGTCATCCAGGCTGTGGCGTGGCCCCTGGTGATCGTTACTTTGGTCTTTATCTACCGTCGCGAGATCCCAAGGCTGATAGAGGCGCTTGGCGGCCGGATGTCCAAACTGTCAGCAGTTGGAGTGACCCTTGAGTTTGCCGCTGCCCAGCCGGTACCAGAGACCCTTCGGGTGCGGCTCGAAGACATTCGAGAGCCAGCCAGCGGCGGTGCACCGCCGCCCAGCGGAGCGGATTCGCTCATCCAACTCGCCCGCTCAACCGCTCCAGTTGACTACGTGCTGATTGATTTGCGCGAGGGAGGCTCGTGGTTGACGTCACGCCTTTATCTATTTGCTGTGGTGCTTCCCTCCTATTCTGGGCCTCCGTTGCTTTGTTTTCGTCTGTTCCCGTGGAGAGATTCCGCGTTACTTTCTTGGCCTGTCCTCACCCGAAGCTGTGAGAACCCATGTCGAGGCCCGTTGCCCGTGGCTGCGGAACGCCATGGTCGAGGCGCAGCTCTGTCCGCTTCTTAACCCAGCCTGGTACCCAGACAAGGAAATGCAGAAGTCATTGAAAGAGCTTTCGGGCGCCAGCGCCGGACCAACATTCGAACTTCCGTTGAAGAAGGAGTACGCTCAGGCCCTCGAGCGGATCGTGCAATCGCTTGTCAGTCCAATGGACCTCTCGCAGAGCGGCCAGGTGGAGTATTTCGTGCAACGCTTTCTGCAAACCCGAAGCCTCAGGCGGCCGCACCAGGACCCGCAACCGGGAGTGCTCTCCGATGCAGACTGGGTCCACCTTGGCAACATGGACGAGCACGCACGCTGGATCACGAATGAACGCCAACTTCTCGATTTACTGGGTAATGATCTCAGGCGACAGTACATTGTCCTGGACGGAACCGCTACCGGAGGCGGCAAGAGCGATGATCTGACCAAAGCTGCGCTGGCAAAGCAAGGGGACTTTGTGGCTGTAATTGATCCCGAAGGCCGCTTCAAACGCCTGCTTGATCGCGATGCGCTGCTGGAGAGGGTCGCGGGTGTAGCTTAGTAAGCGGATAAATCGAAAATGACCTCGTTTCGAGTAATCTGCCTTCATGTGTTCCTCCTCACGAGGCGATCAGCGAACCATGACCCGACGAGTGCTTGCTGCTTGAAATCTACGCTGTACTTTCTCGCCTTCTTCCCCATCGGCCTGCCCCATTATGGCCGATATGTGGTGAGCGCTATTTGAACCGCATCTTTTCATCCGTCATTTGAGGTGTCAGTCTGAAGGGATGAGAGCGCGTGGAGCAGAAGCAGAGGCGAAATGGCGAGGGCTGATCTCTGAGCAAGAGCAGAGCGGCAAGACAGTGGCGGAGTTTTGTCGTGAGCGCGGGATAGCGGCTTCGAAGCTATATTCCTGGAAGCGGCGGTGCGTGGGTGAGAAGGCTGCCTCAGGGTTTGTGCGGCTGAGGGCAGCGCCAGCGGTGAAGACCGAGCCGGTCGCGACAGCACGCAGCGGGATTGAGGTGCGGCTCGTAGGCGGACGCAGTCTTGTGGTCGAGTCTGGGTTTGACGCGAGCCACCTGCGCGCATTGTTAGCGGTGCTGGAGAGCCGGCCATGATGGGTTTGCCGAGTTTGCGCACGCTGGATGGCTTGCAGACGACCCGCATCTGGCTGGCGGTGGAAGCGACGGATATGCGCTGCGGGTTTGATCGGTTGGCCGAGCGAGTCAGTGCGGTGATCAGCCAGGACCCATTGAGCGGCCATCTGTTTGTGTTTGCCTCGCGGCGCCACGAGCGGCTGAAGATTCTTACCTGGGACCGTGACGGATACGTGTTGTGGTACAAGCGGCTGGAAGCCGGTGTTTTCAAGCTGCCGCGAGTCGAACAGGGAGCGCGTTCGGTGGAGCTTCGTGCCAGCGAGTTGGCCATGATGCTGGATGGAATCGACATGACGAAGCTCAAGCGGACGCCGCGCTACCGGCGAACCAACGCGAGCAACAAGGAGAAGGTAGCAAGTTAGTTTATCTCGGACGAAGTGTGGCATAACTTAGGAGTGCCTACCGTTGTGTCCCACTTACCTGACGACAAAGAAGCGCTTAAGGCCATGGTTTCCACGCTGCTGGGCCAGCGCGACGATCTTTACCTGGAAGTTCTGAGACTGCAGGTAGAGCTGGATCGCTATAAGAAGGCCCGCTACGGCCCTCGCGCCGACCAGCTGCGTTCGGCCGACGAGCTGGCACAGTTGCTGCTGGCATTCGCCGAGCAACTGGAGAGCAAGCCGGTCAACCCCGGCGATGTTCCAGCCGAAGCCCCAGCAGAAAAAGAACTGCGCTGGGTGAAGCAGCGCAAAGGGCGGCGGCATCTTGCCAACTTCGACCATCTCCCCGTGACCAAGCATGTATACGAGTTGAGCGCCGAACAGCGGGCTTGCTCCTGCTGTGGTACGGAGCGGAAGGAAATCGGCACAGAGGAGAGTTGGCAGGTGGAGTATCATCCCGGCCACTTCGAGCGCCTTCATCATGTACGCAAGAAGTATGCCTGCTCAACTTGCGAAAAGGGCGGCGACGGCCCGCAGATGGTGACCGCGGCCAAGCCTGAAGCTGCCATCGATAAAGGCATGGCGGGGCCGGGATTGCTGGCCTTCATCGTCACCAGCAAGTTCGCCGATTACCTTCCCCTCTACAGGCTGGAAGATATTTTCACCCGGCAAGGCTTCGAGATCTCGCGCGCCACGCAATCGGTCTGGTGCGGGGATGTGGCCGACCTGGTCGAGCCGCTGTATGAGTTGATGGCCGAGCGCGTGCGCGGCTCTCACGTTGTCTCCACCGATGACACCATCATGCCCATGCAGAGCATCGGCAAGACCGCCAATGCCAGAATGTGGGTTTACCTCGGTGACGACGCTCATCCCTACAACGTGTTCGACTTCACACTTAACCGAGGCCGTGACGGGCCGAAGTATTTTCTCAAGGACTACCGCCAGGTGCTTCTGGCCGACGCTTACGGAGGATACAACGGTGTGGTGGCCGGCAATGAGATCACCCGCGCCGGCTGTTGGGCCCATCTGCGCCGCAAGGTGATTGAAGCGGAAAAGGCTGCGCCGGAGATCGCGCGCCAGGCAATTGAGCGGGTCGGTGCGCTGTACGGCGTCGAAAAACAGGCTGCGGGTCTATCCGCTGTCGAGCGGCTGAAGCTGCGCCAGGAGAAGTCGGCGCCGATGTTGCTCGAGCTGCGCGAGAAGATGCTGGTCTGGAAAGAACAGTTATTGCCCAAGCATCCGATGGCGGAGGCGATCGGCTATGCGCTCAGCCAGTGGCAAGAACTGAACGTGTTCTGCTCCGACGGCGCAGTGGCCATCGACAACAACGCAAGCGAACGGGAGATGAAGCGCGTCGTGCTGAATCGCAAAAACTCGCTGTTCGTCGGCAACCCACGCGGAGGAAGAACGGCGGCCATTCTAGCCAGCCTGACCAGCACCTGCCGCCGTCATGAGATCGACCCGCAACTCTATTTCACTCAGCTGCTGTTCAATCTTCCCACTACGCAACCAAGCGAGCTCTCTGCCTGGCTGCCCGACCAGTGGAAACTCAATCAATCTGCTTCGACAACACCCGCGTAATCCACAGCCCTGCGGTTTAAATAGCGCTCACGATATGTGTCACCCATTTTTCTGATCTCCGCGTGTCTCACTTTTGGGGTGCACTACAACCCGCAAGCACGAAGGCGAAAAAGAAGACGACAAGAAAGAACAAAAAGGGAGTTACTTTTTGGTGCTGGCCGCTTAACGGAAAACACAGCGCCGGTTGGGGGCTACGCTCTTACCGTCAGGTTCGTGGAGATCGAACAGGGCAGTGCGAGTTTTCTGAGGCATGCCGATCTATCTCCCGATGGTCACTCTGTTTGGCGCAACACAAAGGGGAATCTCGCGTCGCGGATTCCCCTCAGGACACATCGGTGGGATGAGTCGGATCGAGTATTCCTGGCAGGTTGCTCTCCAGCAGAGCCTGCTTCCGCTTCCTCGATCCACTCAGCCTACCAGAGTTTCTATGTTCGATCTGTCAGCGATCCACCGGCCGGTCCTTGCGTTGTCCGGGGACTGTGCACGGGAGTTTCAGCTCCCAAAACACCCTACCGTCTGTTTCGAGGTCGGCCGGTTTACTCTCACTCAATCTTCGCGGACGGCGTCCCTCGGCGTTGTTCCCGCAAATGGATGTCTGGCCACGCTGCCATTGCGTTGGTCTTGTTAAGAGATCGAGGACAGTTCGGAACACTAATCATCTGCCCGCTCGGAGAACCGATCCCGCCGAGTCAAGGGAAATCTCCGTTTCCCGTTGACTTTTACCTATCATGGATGTCCCCGAATCTGTCCGCGAGGGGTGCGGGTCCATTCTGTCCCCAGGATTTCTTACTTTTTCAGAAGCAGATTCAGTGTCTCAGCGATTGCGAAACTACTCAATGAATCTTTATCACTGAAGTGAGCGGGAATTTGGTGCCCTTTTAATGCGATTCCGATTACTTCGTTTTTTTGATTCAGAACAGGCCCACCGCTGTTGCCTCTTATGATTGCCCCTGTGACGATTCGATGATGTACACCAGAATACACACGACTGGCACTGATCACAAAATCTTGATCTGTGCAGCTGTCCCCATAGTGGTAGTCAGGAAACCCCAGAATAGATACTACGTCTCTGGGGCTCGCGCGCTCCCCCACTCCACGTTGAAGAGTTACAAGGGGTTCAACCGGATACTCAATGAGTGCAAGATCTGCATGTTCGCTCACTGCAATCACTTTTGACTGGTAAGCTGATCCGCTATTAAGGTGGGGTCGCCTAACTTTAACGTAGTTAAATTTCGTCCATTTTCCGACTTGTCGTAGTTCCCTATTGCGTGTGCTGCGAAATAATTGAATATTTCTCTAACGAGAAACCGGTACTCTGATGATCCGCATGTTCCTCTGAAGTCCCCGCATCTACCTACCAGACAGTCCTATACAGGACAGCTCGGGATGCCGCATGTGTGAGCAATACAGGATGCTTTCGTAACGAGATGCTCTGCTTCTGCAGACGCGTGGCGAAGGATATATAGCTGCTGGAATCCCATCCCTTTACGAAGCCAATGTGATTCACTCTCCCAGCCAGCACCTTCGCAAAACCCTTCGGCTTTTTAGGCTTTGTTTGATTTGTACTTTTGATGAAAGGTTTCCTCTGCCTTTTCTAATCCATACTTTTCTAACGAACCAACCATACCCCTCACGACTTCAGATATAGTTGCGAGACGTTGACGCCTCTGTTGACGACGAGCCCGGCGACCACCTGACGGTTCCAGCAAGCCTCATGCTGGTTTTGGCGGCGTTAATCGTGAAACCCTCGACAGTGATTGCCGTCCGCAAAGCTTTACCCACTTCCCATGTTGCCCCATTATCTTCCGCAATTGGACTCGGAAACACATCTGAATCACACGAAAAGGTTATGTCATCAGCATATCGTGTGTATCGACACTTATGATGCCGAGCAAGCGATTTCAGCCTCGCATCTAGCATACTAGGGAAGGCCGCGACACAGATAGTCATTTATAAAGCGCGGCGCGAGCGCGGGAGACTTTTTCGAGGATGTCGGATGCTTTTGCCGTCCAGATGAAGGGTTTTGGATTGTCGTTGTGATGGTCGATGTAGTCGCCGATGGCAATGATCAGTTGTTCGAGGTCTTGGAAAACGCCGCGGCGGATCTGATTGGCGGTCAGGTCGCGAAAGAAGCGTTCGACCAGATTGAGCCACGAGGCCGAAGGGGGGGTAAAGTGCACGTGGAAACGCTTATGGCGCTGGAGCCAGCGCTGCACACGGGGATGCTTGTGGGTCGCGTAGTTGTCGCAGATGAGATAAATCTGCTTTTCTGCGGGGATGGTCTGATCGATCATACGCAGGAAGTGCAGCCATTCCTGATGGCGGTGTCGCTGCTGGCACAAGCCGTAGATTTCTCCGCTCGCAGTATCCGAGCAGCGAACAGGGTGGTTGTTCCGTTGCGCTTGTAATCATGCGTCATGGTCTGGCCGCGGCCCCTCTTCAACGGCAGACCAGGTTGCGTGCGGTCCAGTGCCTGAATCTGGCTCTTTTCGTCCACACAAAGCACCAGCGCATGCTCAGGGGGATTGAGATAAAGGCCGACAATCGCCTCCAACTTCTGAGCGAAGTGTGGATCGTTGCAGACTTTGAAGCTCTCGATGCGATGCGGCTTCAGTCCGTGGGTGCGCCAGATGCGGCCGACGCTGGACTCGGAAATGCCCATCGCACGCGCCATGCTGCTACGCGACCAGTGGGTGGCTCCGGCATGTGTGGACTGCGTCGTACTAGCAACCACTTGGCCGACGATGTCCGGCGAAATCTTCGGTGTCCGTCCCGGCCGGGGAGCATCCTTCGAGCAGACCCTCGACCCCCTGCTGAATAAAGCGGCTTCGCCAAAGGGCCACCATGCGCGGCGCAACCCCCATCCGCTCCGCAATCTCATTATTCTGCATTCCTTCGGCGGCCAGCAAAACAATGCTGCTGCGCTGTGCCACGCGCACCGCAGTCGTCCGCCGGGGGGACAACTTCTCCAGTTCCAACCGGGCTGCAGAGCTTACCTGAATCGTCGGCGCTACACGCATAGTGGCTCACCTCATCTTATGAGATGACTCGCTCAATATAAACGACTCTATTTATGGCGGACTACACTAGGTTGGAAAGGATCGGAGAAGTGGGGGCACCTTGTGGCAAACTCCCGGCATAACAGCAAAGCTGCGCCTAGCGCCCTAGCCACAGAAAATGGGAGCGAATAGGGCTTGCTTGCGAACAAGCCCTGCACTCTCCCGAAGTGTACCGATGGGAAAAAATTTTGGAGATCTATGTTGAAGACAAACCTGCGCTTGACGTGCGATGCTGCATTACTTTTGATCGACCTTTTAGCAGCAAAGCCATGAACTGGAGCTCTACCACCATATACCTCCAACAAGATAGCTGCTAGCTTGCGCTGAACGGACTTTCTCTAAGGTGCGAGTCGGAGATGAGATGGCACGATATCCCCCACCCTTCTTCGCGATGATGAAATTCTTGTAGGGCTGGGAGTGGCAAAAGTGCCTCAAGCCTGCCGGTTTTAAATCAAGCAACAACGCGAGCTCGTCAAAACTTTTGACCGAGAGAAACTTCTTTTTAAGTGGTGACAGATCATTCATGTGCTTTAAAGAGAGGCGCGTGGCTTTCGGGCTTTTCAGCTTACACAGTCCCAATAACCCGGAGCTGCGCAATGGCTGAGCGCTCATGCGTGAACCTTGTTAGCTACCTCACGTTGCGCGAGGCATGGTGCAAAGAACTCGGCGCCTCTCCTTTGAGAGGCTAGCACATCGCTCGTTCTAGATCGCTCAAGAAATCCGATAAATCGGGTCTTTATCGGGCCTTTGACCTTGCACGCTAGGAGCGCTCTTCATACGTGAGAAAGGGGAACAGACAGAGTACCCACCATATTTCAGAATAGGGGTTACTATTCGTCTGTCCGCGCCTATGAACGGAAGGGAATAGCTATCACGTCGACGCATTACCCACTGGGGGATTATCGTTGATTTTTGCCTATCATGATTGTCCACGAAGCTTCAGGGTACACCCGGATCAGGCATGCATCCGTGTTGCTGAATTTCTGATGTGGGAAAGATTAAGAAGGCTTAATGTAGAGCTGCTTGAATCGGGAGGCGAGGCGGCCTTGGCCACGCAAATTCCATCCGATCCTTCGGCTGATAACCATGGGGGGGTTACTAAGTTATACAATCCTGCCTCCTCCTCACTCCCAGGCGCTCCCCGCCCCCGAATTGCGTCCACGACCCTCGCCGAATCCAACGCAGGACTTGAGGCCAGGATGGAGTCCCTTCTCCGTTACTGAAGGGCTCTTGCATGGCGTACAATTTATCGGGGTGGCTTATATCCCCGAAACTCCCAGAATCCCCCAAGAGTCCCGTCATGTTCTTGCGGTAGCAATCCCGAAAACCTTGATGTCCCCGGACGCCAAAGCATAGGATGGAGCATCCCTCCCGGGCAACGAGACACTACGAGGTCGGTATGGACGCTGCGCTCAAATCTGAGATTGAAGAGATTGTCGAACTCATCAAGACCTTACCCGAGCCGCTTCAACTCAGAGCCTTCGAGATTCTTCTGCAGGACGCACTCGACCGTTTCGGGGAGAAGAAGCGACCACGACAGCGAGGGAACGAAGAACCCGACGAGCGTGAGATGCCGGCGGCCAAGGAGAAAAAATCTGAGCAGGGTTCTGATGGTCTCGATCCTAACACGCTCCCGATGCGGGTCAAAGCTTTCATGAAGAGGACCAAAGTGACCGCGGAGCAGCTTGAAGGATTGTTCCACATCGAGGGTAAACAATACGAACCGATCTGGGTGTTGAAAGCGACGCAATTCTCAAAGGCTCAGGTCCAAACTGCGTTGATGCAGTCCCTCCGCCATGCGCTGGCTTCTGGGGAGTTCTCGTTCGACCGCGAGGAAGTCAGAACCGCATGCAAAGAACGCGGTACATTGAGTGAAACCAACTTCAAAGCAAACTTCCAGAACAGCGGAAAATATTTTTCTGGCCTGGAGAAGGACGGATTGGTCTCTCTGACCGACGACGGCATGGCGGCTCTCGCTGCGCTCATCACTGACCTTGCGGGTGGGAAAGAAGATGGCAGGTAAGCAAGCCGTCGTCGAGTCACTTCGTCTGTTCCAGAACACTCTGAGTGACATTGCGAGAATCGTTCAGACAACACAGAATGTCCTGTTGGCTCCCGCAATGTTCGGCCGGGACGTCGATGAGGCTGTCCGCATCTGGTCAGAGCAGGTCGAGAGAGAAGTGGTCAAATTTGGCGTGGATGAAAAGGTCATTGCCAAATACAGGGACGGCCTGCGGAAACTTCATTCATTGTCGAGCAAGCGGAATAAGAGGAGTAGTCATCAGCAAGTAATCAAAGAACTGCAGATGGACTTTCACGCTGAGCTTCTGCAACCAATAATGTTCCATGGTGGCGCGAACCCAAGCGAGGCGATAAAGCAAATCATCGCGGGAATTCCCTATCCTGACCAGAAAGGCTACCTCGAGGAAGCTCTGCGTTGTATCGAGGCTGACTGCAAACGTGCGGCAGCAGTGCTCGGCTGGTCGGCTGCAATGCACCACATTCACTCAAAGATTGAAGAGATAGGTTTCGACAAATTCAACCGAAAGGCAGATGAGATGTCGAAGACGACGAAGGGTCGGTTCAAGGGCTTCAAGTCATTAGCGCCAATAGAATCGAAAGCGACCTGCGTGAAGTTCCGGACAGGCGCATCCTCTGGGTTCTCGATGGCATGGAAATCCTAGAATCGAATCAACGTCAACGATTGGAGTACGCTTTGGACATGCGAATCCAGGCGAGTCATCCCGGAGATGCTGAGGTCACACTGACAAACCTCGAATCCTTCTTCTCAGACCTCTCCGGTCTCGTCTTTAAGAATCCGAGGCTCGTGGTGTAGGAGAGCACCGCGAGACCAACGGAGAAGCTACTCCGTAAAAAAACTGTGGCAGATCGCAAAAAAAAGCCGATACCGGTTCGTTTCCGGGAAATTGCGTTGCGCTGGTTCCGAAACTCGTGGAAAGGTTGAAGGATCGTGAGGATTGGAAGACACGTGAGAAACCCTCAATCTTCGGGGTCCCTCTCCGTTATCCTCAACCGGATTTAAGATCACTGAGTTACTCGAAGCGAGCCTCGCCCAGGAGCGTAATAGTTCACCATTGACGTTTAGGCCAGTTCGGAAACGAGCGTCGTTCCTTCGCTTACCTGGACGATCCGCTACTTCATGAAGCCCTTCGTTCGAATCTGTTCGCCCATAATTTGGGTAACCTCAACAATGCGCTGAATCGCCACATTCACTGTGTGAATGATGCCCTCAGCCTCTTCGCGTCCGATCAAAGTGGTACGGTGTGTAAACAATTCCATTTTTTAGCTTACGTACATTGCGTCATTGCGAGCCTTGAACGTCGGCTTTTCTAATTCCAAAAACATGCCGTCAGCCGACAGATAATCTGCCGCGTCGTTCGTTGCCCACGCCATTCTCTGGATCTTCTTCTCGTGCTTGTAGCAAATTGCTTTGAAATCCTCTTCAGTTTCCAAGCCGGTATAAACGTCCGCGGCAAGTTGAGATTTCGCGATTTCCTCCAGAGCAGTAAAAGCGAGTGAGTAGGCCCTCGGATACCGTTCCCTCTCAAATAGATTTCTGCATCTGTATCAGTTGAGCAGCATTATTGTGTGCCTCGATGTATAACCTGTAGAACAGGTCTCTATTAGACGGTTTCGTCATGATGTCCAAGATATCCCGCCGATCCAGCGGCCGGTGTGAGCGTTATCACAATCGGAGATAGCTTTCCTCAAAGCCGAGCCAACCGTGTTTGCGAGTCCCCGAACTGCTCCAACTTCACCCCGAAAACGATCCATAAGCGACAGGTACAAACTGGAGATCTTGCGGTTATCTGCGCCGTCCTTCGAGATAATTCAGCGTACGGCCCGTTTGTAGGGTGCCGCCCAGCCCCCCGGCAAGCACCAGCGGCAGCCGGAAGTTGTCGTGTTTGCGGCCGATCCACATATTGGAAAGCAACATCAGGCAGGAGTTGTCGAGCACCGTGCCGTTCCCTTCCTTCATGCTGTCCAATTTGACGGCGAGGTAGGCCAACTGGCTCGAAGTGGAAATGCGCGATGCGCTCGTAATCGTCCGAATTGTTGTCGTGCGAGGCGGCGTGGTGGCCGTCCTTCACATCCATGAAGGGATAATAGATGGCCGAGAGATCACGAGAGAAGATAGCGTGGCGACGCGCGTACGGTCGGTCTGGAACGCGATCGCGATGAGGTCGCACATCAGGCGGGCGTGGTCGCGTAGGTCTTCGGGCAGTCCATCGGCCGGCCGCGGCATGGTGGCGGCGACGGTGTTTTTGGCTTTCGCTGCGTCTTCGGCGTCGTCCTTGTCTTTGCGCATTCCCTCGACGCGCTTTTCGACTTCGCGCACGCTGGTCAGGTATTCATCGAGCTTGCCTTCGTCGGTGGCACTTATGCAGGTGGAAAGAGCCTGGGCGCGATCTTTTACGCGGTCGAGAATGCTGATGTTCTGCAGGCTGCCACGGTTGTCAAACAGGTTGTCCCAGGCGAGCGATGGGTACACTTCTACCGGGACGGGCGAGTCAGGACTTTGCCAGGAGAGGTGGGAACTGTAGGCGAGCGAAAAGTTCGACTCGTGATAACCCGTCATGGGCTGCTCGCAGGCCAGCACGATGCTGGATTGGGGCGTGTCTTCGCCCATGCGGTTGGCAATCATCTGGTCGATGCTGATGCCGGAGTGGATGATGGCGCCTTTGGAAATGTGGGCGCCGGATAACAGACTGCCCATCTGGGCGGGATGAATTCCCTGCCCCGTAAGCGCGTGGACGTAGAGCCCGTCGATCACGTTGATCTTCTCTTTGACCGGTTCCAGGGGCGACAGCGTCTTCCTGAGTTTCATGTCGGCGCCCTGGCCCCCGGCGCTCCAGTGATCTTCGTTGACGCCACAACCCAGGAAAACGATGCCAAAACGCTTGGGGAACGCGGACGGCGGTGGTACATCCGCCAAGGCGTGCAGCGATTCAAGCCAGGGCAGCGCCACGGTGCAACCGGCTCCGCGGAGTACGGCGCGGCGGGAATTTCCTGGTGGATCGAGACATGCTAGTTCACCCTTCTCACAAGAACGCAAGAGCCGCAGGGGCTAAAGCCGTCATCATTTGCGGCTTTTACGGCCCGACTAAGAGGCTGCGGAAAAATCCTGGAGGGGGGAGGATCCTTCCCTCAGCGGCTAAAGCCGCACCTGTTTGCAATAGTTTACGTACGACCTAAAGGTCGTACCCTTCAAAAACATTGGGTTTTTCCACAGCCTGTAAAGTCGTGCCCTGATACAAAGTGAGTTTTCCGCAAGTTGTTTCACCAGCGCTAAAGCGCGTGATCGAGTCGAGACCGTTTCCCGGAGCGCTGAAGCGCTCCTCCCCCGCATAAATGCGGGGGCTGCCACCACAAAGTCGTGCCCTGATACAAAGCATCAGAGCGGTGACCACCAGAAAACTCGCGCATTTCGCAAATTTGATGATCTATCCACCTCTCTGAAATGAGACATCCAGTCCCAGGATGAAATCCTGGGTGCTCTCTTGGATCCCACGGCGAAGCCTCGCTACCTCGCCGAACCCCAACCTCATTACGCGAACCCTCGTCGCAGCCGCAATTTGTCCAATAAGATCGACCCGACAAACTCTACTTCGCAGCTGATTTGGACAGCTCTGTGCTGAAAGTAGCCCAGGATGCAATCCAGGATCCCCATTGCCCGGCCTTGGAAGAAGACTCGTACCGTCGGGCATCATCACGCAGCCGGCTGCCCAGAAGTGCAGGGACTTTCGGAATCAGCTCGCTCCAAAAACATGGTCGCTGCCCCTTACCCTCCAGCCGACCAGGCAATATCATGTTTACAGGCGGCGGGCCTCGCGCAATCGCTGCCCGGTGGCGTTTGCCTGTTGCTGAAGGCCATTGGCGCGAGCGAAGGATGGCGTAACGCTATCCGGTACTACACCCGTTCTGTCTCTCAACCAGCCATGCGCATCCCGCCGTTGGTGATCTGTCCATCGCCGAAAATTGCAAACTGGCCCCCGCCGTGAATGCCGGACCCGTGGATGCCCGAAGTGACACCTTGCGTGATTCTGCTCGAAAAAACCCCAATTTTATGCAATTTTATAAAATTGTCCCCGGCTCCTGGCCGCCTCACCCGGTGTATGCCTCCCCGCCGGTTTGGGCAGGCGCGGCCGGGGTGCCGCAGCTATGCTCCAAAAAAGCCCAATTTTATGCAATTTTATGAGACAACTCCGGCGCCCGTGAGCAAACCGGGCAGCTCCCGAAATGTAGAAAACTCCAGTCCCCCGCATAAATGCGGGTGCTGCCACCACGAATCCCGGGGTCTTCCTGTTCTCACCCAGACTCTAAAGCCCTCGTCAGCGGTATCAACCGGCAGACCGGTGCACACATCTCCGATGGGTCCGTAGCCTTCGTAGGCCAAGCCAAAGGAATCAAAACGTTGGTGGCAGGCGGCGGCGCAGAAGGGGAGAAACTGCAGTGCCATGAGCATAGGCGAACAAAAGGCGAAACACTCCACAGTTTCCGTCCAGCCATGGGAAAATCCTGCCCGGCAGCGAATATCTTCATCTTCCTTCGGGTCCCGGCATCATAATTGCCACAGCATGTGGGTCCGCTTCGCTTTTTGCCGCGCAAAGGAGCTTTGATGGCACGTCCCTTGTGGTCAGGAACCATTCAGATTTCGCTGGTCGGGTTTGCGGTCGAAATCTACCCCGCAACCACTACCACTCGCCCCATCTCTTTCCATGAAATCGACCGCAACACCCTTGCCCGGGTGCGCCGACAAAACGTGTCTGCGGGTCCCGCGCCAGAGCCAGAGGCCGGGGACGCGCCCGAAGAAGTTGAACCCGCTTCCACCAAAAACAGCTTGTCGCTGCACCTTGCGCCCCAGGCCAAAGAGACCGAAATCCAGCAAGCCCCTCTTCAACACACCGTCGACAAGGCTGACATCGTCAAAGGGTATGAGTACGAGAAAGGCAAGTACGCCGTCGTCGAGCCCGAGGAACTGAAAAACCTCCGTCTCGCCGGAAAAAAGACCATCGAGATTGCCCAGTTTTCTCCGGCGGCCGAGATCGATCCCGCCCTTTATGAAAAGCCTTACTTTGTTATGCCGAAGGCCGGTCCCCAGGCAGTGGCCTTCTCCGTGGTGCGCCAGAGCATGGCGGAAAGCGGTATGGTCGGCGTAGGTGAGATCGTGTTCAGCGGGCGGCAACACCTGATGACCCTCGCTCCCCCGCAAGACCCGAATCAACCGGGAATGATGCTCTACACTCTGCGCTTCGCCGCCGAGCTGCGCGATGCCCGCGATTACTCGAACGGAGTCGAGACCAGCAAGGCCGACGCTGCCCAACTTGGCTTAGCCAAGCAACTGCTCGCGGCTTACACCCAGCCCTTTGAAGTCAGCAAATTCAAGGACCATTATGAAGAGGCGCTACGCGAACTGGTTGAAGCCAAGATCAAAAACCTCCCCGTGCCCGAGCCGGAGATCGAAAAGAAGCCACCCAAGGTCGTCGATTTGATGGAAGCGTTGCGTAGGAGCCTTGCTCAGGCCGGCCCATCATCAGGTGGCTCACAACCCGCGGGCGAAGCCCCGAAGAGTGCGAGCGCATCGGGTGCTTCCAAAACGAAAACTACGAACGCAACCGGCGCCAAAAAGAAAAAATCCGCCTGAGTCGTCGGGAAGAAGCAGCTACCTGGCCTCTGGGATGGGTGCAACCGCCTGGCTGCAGTGGCCAGACTTGTCGCACGCGCGGACTCCGAAAAAGACATTGTCTTTCGAAACCGGAAGTGTAACCGCGTTGTTTTCGGGAGTCGCCCCATACTTCTGGGCATCAGTCGCCCACTGCCAGTCACTAGCAGTAGTCTCGCGCCACACAATTTGATAATGAATAACACCGCCTGGTGCTGAGGGAGGATCCCACTTTAACGTGGTGTTGTTATCCAGGTTAGTGGTCACCACGCGCACGTTCTGGGGCATGCCCGGCGATGACGCCAACGTCGCCAGTGTCGCAATGTTCAAACGAGCGACCTGCGCAATATAGCTGAAGTCATCAAACTTCAGCAGATCGCCGTATTCAATCCCGTCTTCTATCCTACGTGCTGATGCTGGTGGTTGTAGTTCTCACGCCACTCGGTAAAACGGATCGCGGGAAAATCTTCAGCGCTGAAGGAACTGTGATCTCCGCCGCGAAGAAACCGATCGAGTCGAAGTTCCATCACCGCTGCAAACGGCTTGGCATGCCCGGGAAAATATGTGCGGTCCACCGCAAGTACTTCTCGAGCCAGTTGCCGCGATGGAGTGTCGTTATCCATACCTAGTTCGAGCATTTGCTGAATCTTGTCGATGGGAGCCGAAGGAAGGATTCCCTCCGAAAATACGCGGACAACCGATTTATCCTGCAGCGAATCTCCAGGCGTTGTATCTCCACCCACGATGTCATTGTTCAACACACCTTCAAGCTGCCAGCCTTGCTCCTTGGCGAGCTTCGCCAGGTGTCGGCTCCCATTCAAACCTTGCTCTTCTCCTGCGACGCATACAAAGACCAGCGTTGCCGGAAATTTGAGCCGGCTCAATACCCGCGCCGCTTCCAGGCTTACCGCGGTCCCGCTTGCGTCATCGTTCGCGCCCGGTGCAGGATCGTGGGTATCCATCACGTTCGTCTCTCGAGTGTCATAGTGCCCGGTGACCAGATACATTCGCTTGGCTGCAACCGGGTCAGTTCCACGAAGGATGGCATACACATTGCGCATCGGCGTTGGTTTGACAACGCGTGCCCGGTAAGCAGGCAACCCCACGAGCGGTTGTTCCACAAAAGAATCTTCCTTTACTTCCAGACAGCCGCCGCACGCCTGGCTATAGCCTTCGAACTGCGATTTCAACCAGTCGGATGCGGCAAGCACACCGGTTCCAGCAGGAAGATCGGTCTCCGTGCTGGAAACCGTGCTGCGATTCTTGAACGCAACCAACGCCTCGATATTGGTCTTGATCTTGCCCGCTGAAACCTCCCTCAGCGCAGCCACGATCTGCCCATCGATTGGGGATACCGCAATGGGACTGCCCGCGACCGCATAGTCGCGGTGGGAAGCAGAAGACGACGGCTGCTGGGCTAGAAGCGGCCATGACTGTAGCAGCGGCGCGAAGGTCGCGCAACCAAGCGCGACAAGAATCAGGGGCAACGTCGAGCGCAGGCGATCCATCGAAAATCCTACTTCCAATTCACAGTGCTGTGGCCGGTATGATTGAATTCGACATAGCGACCGCCTGCATCGCTGTGCAGCTCAAGCGGCGCGTTCCCTAACGTGACCGAGGTCACGGGATCAAACCGCCATCGCACCGTGACCCTCGCGGCATTGCCGTCGATCTCAAGCGAGTGCGCTGTGCGGCTTAGAGTTCTTCCCTCGAAATCAGTGATAGTTACCGATTGGAAATCGTTTCCGGTGGGCAACAGCTCGTAGACCCGCCGGTCATCCAAGCGACTTGACAGACGTATTGCCGCTCTCCTCGGCCGGCACCAGCGTCATGACATCGTCAGGAATTTTGGGGAGGATGGCGCCCGCGCGCGCATACAGGGGGAGCACGTCTAGCGGCGCATCGGCGATCACCACGTTGCCTCCGCGTAAGGTGCTTGCCGGACCAGTAGTCGATCCACTCTCCGGCGGGCAGATAGACTGCCCGCGAAGTATTCTCATCGATCACCGGCGCGGCCAGCAGGTCGGGGCCGAAGAGGTACTCATCCTTCGCCTCGCGGGCGCGCTGGTCGTTTTGATACTCCAGCACCAGGGCCCGCATGATCGGCATCCCGGTCTTCGCTGCCTCCTGCGCTGCGGCATAGCGATACGGAAAAAGACTCATATGGAGCACGGCATACTTGCGGTAGTTGTTGCAGGCCTCTTCGCCATAATCCCACGGCCCACGATTGGAAGTGCTCAGCAGCTCCATGGTGGGCGAAAAGGCGCTGTACTCGGTCCAGCGCATGAAAAGCCTTGGGTCGGGCGCGGACTTTTGGGGTGAGATACCCGCCCAGATCGGCAGTCCATAAAGCCATTCCACTGATGCCGGCGCCCAGCCCCGCGGTCACCACCGTAGGCAGGCCATTTTCCGGCGAGAAATTCGACTCGTTGTCTCCGCCCCAAAGCATGGCCAGATTCTGATTGCCGACCGTGGCCGAGCGGATGAACAGGATCCCGTTGCCATGCAGCTGGTTCTGGATGACCTCCTCCATGGCGCGGTTGTACAAAACAGCGTAGCGATTGCGCATCAGCCGCGGATCGGTGCCGTCGGCAAACCGCGCATCGCCCTGGAAGTTGCCTTCGGCATCGTCATCCTTGAAGCCATCGGCTCCCGCCTTCACCGCCAAGGCCGACCTGCCCTTGCCACCATGCTTTCGCTGCCGGATTGGTAAAGTCGATGAGCGAACCCTGGCCTTTCCACCATGTGCCCTGGTAAGGCTGGCCATTCTTGTCCTTGACGAAATAGCCATGTGCGGCCGCCTCGTCGTAGTTCGACGACTTCACGTCGATCTTGTCCGCGAAACCCTTCCTCGTGCGGCGGGCTGGTCTTGTTATTGATCCAGGAAGTGTGCCAGAGCACCAGCTTGAATCCCGCCCCATGCAGGTCTTTCACCAGCGCCCGGCACATCGCTGAACTGCTTGGGATTGAATTGATAGCTGTTATATCCGGTGGCCCAGGGCGAGTCGATGAGGATCACGCTGGTGGGCAAACCGAGGGTTCCGGCTCTTCTCCATGTCGTCGCGCACATCGGCATCGTTGCGGTGATAATCGCGGCCTACCCAGGGAGCAAAACTCCAGTACGGGCGGCAGCATCGAACGCCCTGCCATGGCCGTGAACCGGTCGAGGATGCGGGGAAACTCCGGCCCCTGGATCAGGACAACGCGCAGCTTCTGCGCCGGCACGGTGATGGAAACATCTTCACGCGAGCTGGCATTCAGATCGAAGACAGCCTCGGCGGTGGTATCGACCCAGAGGCCGTAGCCGGTGGTGCTCAGGTAGAACGGGATCGGCTTGTAGGTGGCCGAACCCTTGGGCGCACCGTTGTCCTGAGAGCCGTTCCGGATGATCTGGTGGGTATGGTTGAGTTCGTTGAATCGCTCGCCCAGGCCGTAGTAGCCGTCGGCCGCGTCGTTCAGGGCAAAACGCCAGTTCCCTACGCTGTCCGCGGCCCCGGTCAGTTCATATACGCCTTCGCTCAATTGCTGGAGGTGCAGATTGTTTGCGGGGAAAGGTTGGCCTTCGAAGGTGAAGTCGTGCAGCAGCAAGACCGGTCGCGGGCGCCCCGTTCCGCCCGGCTCTGTATCCGGGAACGGCGAACTCAACTGCATCCGCGCGGAGCGCAAGTCCACCGGTCGCCTGCTGCTCCGGATTCTGGCCTCCGGCGTGAGCCCCCAGAGCGCTCGCCGCTAAGAAGACGCCCGCAACACTCCAATGCCTATACCGCATCATCTTCCGTCCACCCCTCCCGAAATCTCTATTGAGTCTAACCTTGCAGCGCCGCGAACCCGGCTGCCGCCCTCGCCTTAAGCACGAATTCGCGGGCAACCGAATTGGGGTGACGGTGCACCCATTTCAAGCGCCTGTAACCATTCGCGAATGTCATTGCAGAGCAAGGCAACGGAGATGGATCCGAAGCTGGCAGGATAACGATCCAGCCGCGCCAGGGCGCGATGCAATAGCCGCCTGGCTCCCACGGGATTATCGCGTTGCAGGTGATGGAACGCCGAGGTCACCTGGATCAACCCCTGCAGGAACATCTTGTCCGGCTCCTGCGCCACCATCCAAACGCTTTCCCACGACTCATGAGCAGCGAAGTATTCGCCCGCATGATAGTGCTGCAGGCCTTCGGCAAGCGCGCCCTGGGTCCAATCGAATTTCATTCGCTCCCGCCTCCGGAGACAGTTTCATAGCCAGGTTCGTTGCGCAGAAGAACTGCACGGGTGCCCCACGTTCGCCACAGCGTACGTGGGCCGAAAATGATATGTTTCGATTGCTTTCCCTATCCCTCAATAGATTTGTTGGTGTTGTAGCAGAAACTATGGTGGGCTTCGCCCTCTTTTTAGCCCACGTACGCTGTGGCGAACGTGGGGCACCCGTACAGTTCTTCTGCGTAACGAATGTTGCGACCACGCTAACATTGTAGGAACTGTTGTGACTGAACCTCATTTCATCCAAATTGCTGCTGGCGGGTTCTCCATGGGGTCCGACGCCGGCCAGGCGGTGGAGGCACCGGTTCATCGCGTCTGGGTAGATTCCTTCGCCATGGCAGCCACCCAGGTCACGGTCGCGGAGTACGCGCGGTTTCTGGACGCCACCGGAAGTACCCCGCCAGCCCCGTATTGGGAAGATGTCAACTTCTCTCACCCGCAGCAGCCTGTCGTAGCAGTTTCGTGGTTCGACGCCGTCGCCTATTGTGCATGGCTTTCCGCGATGACCGGCTTGCATTATCGGCTACCGACGGAAGCGGAGTGGGAACGGGCTGCGCGCGGCGGCGCCGAGGGAATGATGTTTCCCTGGGGCGATGATCCGCCGATGTCTCGTCCTGACTACCATACTCGCTGGAAGACCGGACCGGAACCGGTCGGGCAATCGGAGCCGAATGCTTACGGTTTATTCGAGATGTGCGAAAACGTGCATGAGTGGTGTAGCGACTGGTTTGGAGCCGACTATTACAGCATTTCACCGGACCGGAATCCCCAGGGACCGGAAGAGGGCAGCAGAAAAGCATCGCGCGGCGGCTCCTGGCGTCACCACATCAAGATCTCACGATGTTCGACCCGTTCCAGCATCCCGCCGGAATTCAAATACGCCGATTATGGCTTCCGCGTCGTTCGCGACGGAGTTGTCTGAGGGGAAACCAGGTTTTTCGTTTAAGCAAATTTTCCATGACACTTCCAGCCTTTAAACCCGGCTTGGCAGATTTCATTTTGTCGATGCCCAAGAGGCGTAGGATGGCCAACTTAGAGAACCAAAACAGATTTGCCGAGTGGCAGTCGTGAGGTCCTCTGAGGAGTGTGTCATGAGGTATATGTCAGGTCTCGGGCTGTTGTTCGTTGTTCTCGTCCCTCTGTCGACCTTGGGGGCCGGAGCAGGGGAAGACTCTCTCGTTAAATTCAAGGGCGGCATCGGAGTGGATCCTGTCTCCAATGTCGTCGTCAGCACCGCAACGCCACCAGTCACAACCGTTACTGCGAATACCGTCCGGGGTATTGCACCACCCGGCCAGATCTGGGTGATCGCCAACCTCGATGCGGATGTCAGTACCGATGGGCAAATCAAGGTCCGTGGACGAGGACTGCTTCTGGGCGGCGGCAATGGCATCGGAACCAACGGCGGGCAAAGTGTCTTCGCCACGCTCTTCTGCGGGCCAGCCGCCAGCGCCACCGCCTCCAGTACGAGCGAGACTGGCGTAGCCCTCGAGGCTGACGGAAACTTCACCATTGACGACGTCCTGTCCCCGGTGCCGGCCAATCCGTGCGACACCCCTGTACTCCTTATCAGGACCACAGGGGGAACGCATCCTTGGTTCGCCGCGGGCATCCCAAACTAGAGCCTGGGTGACTAGCGCAGTTGGTGTTTGTTAGCGATCGCTTGGCGTTGTCTCAATCTATCCATCCATTCTCACAACGCCGGAGCGGGACGTTGGCCCCAGCATGCGTGGAGGAGCGCGGTAAGAAACCAGAACGATGAGTCGCTCCAGGGGGCTGTGAGCGCCTTGTACTCCTCTTGCCGCGCCTCGGTCAGGCGATCGCCGGCTTGCTCCCACGCGCGGATCGCATCCAGCGTCTGCTCCCACCACTGTGCCCACGGGCTACCCCCGCGCACTACTTCAGCACTTGCTGCGTGGCGGATGTTTTCCAAACCGCAACGCTCAAACAGCAGCGGGAGCTTGCGGCCAAAGAACGGGTCGTACCCGCGCGAGACCCACCAGCCACCGCTCTGTGACGCGTTGTTATACGGGGCCGAGCACGGATGAGACGGATCCACGGGAGCAATCGTGCCCCAGTCACCGTCCTCATCGACCAGCCATCCCCCGGGCCGCAAACACTCCACCATCCGCCGAATAGCCACCTCCTGCCGGCCGGCGAGCCAGAACAGCATCAAACGCGAGCACACCAGGTCGAACGAACCTGGATCGAGCGCGTCCAGAGGATCGTCGAGGATGTTATGCCGGCGAATCTCAAGGTTGGGAAAATTGAGTCGCTCTAAGTAAGTGACATCGATATCTGTCGCCACGACCTGACCTTTCTCGCCGACCTGCTCAGCCAGCCATACGGCCATGGATCCTCGACCCGCGCCCACCTCAAGGCATCGCCAGCCTGGCTTGACCAGTTCCCGGCTCCGGCGAGAGATGGGATCGAAGATACGTTCCAGGAGACCCAACCTGTCGTCTTCGGCCTCCTGGCGCCCTCGACCGTCGAGCCGATAACCCGGCCCCAGCTCCAAAGGTGCGGATTCGGCGTTGTCCTCGATTTCTGCCACGGCGCAAGTTTACCGCGGTAGGCTGGAAAGGTAACTACCCACGTTTCGCTAAAATCATGCACCTGGACAGGCACCCAAGCCGATGGAAGATTATTCTTGCGTTCGGACTTGTCTACTTATTCTGGGGTTCGACGTATCTCGCAATTGACATCGCTGTGCAGTCGATTCCGCCAGGGCTGATGTGCGCGATCCGCTTTTCGATCGCAGGCGTCGTCATGCTGGCTGTCTGCGCAGTGACTGGGCGTAAGATCTGGTATTCGCCGCGGCAGATCGCGCTGGCCAGCGTGGTAGGCGTCTTGTTGTTGATGGGCGGCAACCTCACCCTCTCCTACGCGGAGCTTTCTCTCTCTACCGGCCTCGCAGCCCTCATTATTGCCATCACGCCTTTGTGGTTTCTGGTTCTGGACTCGATGTTGCTCGGCCATCATCGCATCGCGCCGCGCGGCAAAGCCGGACTCGCACTCGGCGTACTGGGACTGCTCATCCTCTTCTACCCTGAGCTCACGTCCGGTACGGCGATGGGTCGGAAGGAACTCTGGGCCTCCCTGAGCCTGCTGGGCGGTTCCTTTAGTTGGGCCCTTGGATCGGTGTTGTCGAAACGGTGGCAGTCGGGCATGAATGCATTCAGCGCTACCGGATGGCAGGTCACCGCAGCGGGAATCGCGAACTTTATTTTTGCGTTGTTGGTAGAAGATTTTCATCGTGTGGTGTGGAGCGCCCGTGGCATCGGCGCGGTCTGCTACCTGATCGTCTGCGGATCGTGGATCGGCTACACGGCCTACATCTGGTTGCTGGAGCATGTGCCAACGTCGAAGGTATCGACCTATGCCTATGTGAATCCAGTCGTGGCCGTCTTCCTCGGATGGCTCGTCCTGCACGAACGAGTGAGCGGATTTATTCTCGCCGGAAGCGCAGTCGTCGTGCTTTCGGTGATTCTTGTGACCAGCGCAAAGGTTAAGGAAAAGGCGGTGGCCGAGGAGACTACGTTACCGGAATTGGCGTGACAATTAGAAGACCGCAGATCTCTTAGAGTCCTTTAAACAATCCTCCGTCCACCAGCAATGTCTGTCCCGTAATAAAGGATGCGCGTTCCGAAGCCAGCCAGACGATCGCGTCGGCCACCTCTTCCGGCAGTCCCACCCGCTTCAGTGGCGCCTCGACTCCCAGGCGTGCTTCAAACTCTGCGGCGCTTATGCCCATCTCCTGCGAGCGCTTGGCGATAAGTTGTTTCAGGCGCTCGGTTGCGGTGTACCCCGGTCCCACATTGTTGACCGTGATGCCGTCTTTGCCAAACTCGTTGGATAGGCTCTTGATCAGACCAAGAACACCGGCCCGCACCGCATTGGAGTAGATAAGGTCAGAGACCGGCTGGCGCACCGTGATGGATGTAATCGTCACCAGCCTGCCCCAATGATTCTTCTGCATCCAGGGTAGAACCGCGCGCGCGAAGTGGATGACGCTCATGAAGTTCAGCTCCACCGCGCGATGCCACTCCTCTGTGGTGGTGGCAAAAAACATCTTAGCCGGGGGGCCACCAGCGTTGGTCACACAAACGTCAACGCCGCCGAACTCTTGCGCCACATGCTGCACGAACGCTTCGACTGCATTCGCATCGGTCACATCCAGCGGTTCAGCGAGCACCTGGGCGCCATAGCGTTCGCGGATCAGTGCTGCAGCCGGATTCAGTTTCGCGGCATCGCGCGAGCACATCGCCACTTTCGCTCCTTCCGCAGCGAACTTCTCTGCTGCCGCGCGCGCGATACCATCGCTCGAAGCAGCGACAATGACATTGCGGTTCTTCAATCCCAGATCCACTCGGGCTCCCTCTCGTCTACTTGGTTGTACCCTGTCGCAGGTAGGCATCATCCTTATCGATCCAATCCTGACGCGGCGGATGGAAGATATCGAGGTCTACCGTATCCTCGAGCGCGACCGCCTCGTGCGGCATATTGGGCGGAATGCAGAGCACTTCGCCGGCAAAGACAGTAATCTCCCGGTTGTCGATAAAAAAATGTAATGCGCCTTCAAGGATGTACGTGACCTGCTCATTGTGATGGCTGTGCAGAGGCACCCTGGCGCCCTTCTTAAGCAGGACACGCGCGGCCATCAAGTTGGTGCCGACGATCATTTGACGCCCGATCAGCGGGCTCAGACTTTCTACTTCGATGTTGTTCCACTTGAAGTGCTTGGCGCTGGTTTCTGTCATGTCTCGAAAAGTTACCACATCCAGACTAGGAGTGTGGCTTGGCGGAGGCGCTCTTGACATCGGTCGTCCCCAACCAGGTCACTGCGCCGAAGGCCCCTAACCAGGAGCCGATCGCTGCAAATACGACGTAGACAGGATTGCCGGTGTAGCTGATCACTGCAAAAGCAGAAAGCAGGTACCAGACGCTGCTCCAGCTTGCCGCGATGCTCCTGCGGCGTGCGGCAACCGCCGCGGTGAACATTACGTACACCGCGTCCGTGGCGGCGGTCGACGCTACCACTCCCACCGCGATCAGCGGATTTGGCGCATGGATCATTTAGCTTTCACCTCTGAGCGAAGCTTCAATCCCTGGTGGATGACAAACAGCAGAATGATGCCCACCGGCAACAAAACATAAAACCACACCAGAGTGGCGCGGGAACGATCGGGCTCTACGGCGCATTCCGTGCTCAGGTGGGCCACCTCGTTGCCGCGCTTTACCAGCAGCAGCACCCGCCACTTGCCTGTACTGGAAAAGTGTAGGGTCGCTGCCTGCAAAAGGCGGTTGCTGGCCTGCCCTTTCGTCAGCCGGACAGTCTGCTGCATCGCGTTCCCAGTTTCCGGAACAATGGTCAGATCAATGATCGGATCCAGCAGCACGTCCCCGCTGGCTCGATCCTGCACCATCACGCTGAGATCTGCCGCTCCCACCTGCAGCGGTCGTGGCGCAGCGAAGAGGGTCACCGTAAATGCGCCCGCATCCTGGTGGAGCAGCATTGTCCCGCCATCGCCATACGCCGCCGTTGCCCACATCCCCAGCATCAGAACCGCTACCAGCGGTCGGAGAGCCTTCATGGATTCATTATCATGCCGCGCATCTGCATAGGCTGGAGCAGGATCCAGACACCCGCTGCGTAGGCTACGGCAACGGTGGCTGCCCACGGCAGCAGCAGCAGCACGGCGCGGCCGGCGCTCGCAGCCCACTGCTGCGCCAGTCTCCAGCCCAGGTACAGCGTCAGTAGCAGGCCCGCATCAAGCACCAGTAGCTGTAGCGATAGCGTAGTATCGGCGGCCAGCAGTGGCTGCTCCATCCCCCAATGAGCCGGCGCGAGAAGATGCCAGCCAAAGTCTGCTCCGGCCTGGTGGAGAGCAGGTCCCAGGGTTGCCCAGCCAGTGAAGAGGTGAAAGAGCAGGTGGGCTGCCCACATTGCCAATCCCAAAGGCAGAAGTGCCTGCGAAAACCGGCAGAAGAGCTCCCTTTTCTTTGGGTGGATGCGCTTGACCGTCAACCCCAGCACGACTGCTGCCACGACTGCGAAAAGGACCAGCAGCGCGATGTACTTCCCTACTGGAGCCACCATCAACCAGGCATTCGCATAGGCCGCGAGCACGACCACCAGGACCAGGGCCGCGATGTCAATGCGCGACGAGAATCTGCCCATCGACGACCGCACCGGATCGCGCAGCAAATCGCGCACAGGAGGAAGAGCGAAAAGGCCGATGTTGTCATGCGGGCAGGCTTTGACGCAATCCATGCAAAGCGTGCAGTCCATGTTTCCGGCCTTTTGCGGCATATAGAGCTGCAGCTCGCAGCCACGCTGTTGAACGTTTCCGGCGATGCAGTCATGGGTAGTGCAGCGCTCACAAACAGCCTGGCTGCGCGCCTGGAGAGTGAAGGGCGAAACCAGCGATCCGGCAAAGTTGAACTGCCCCAGCGGACAAACATATTTACAAAAATTAGCTCCACGAAAGAAGGTGTCGACCACAAAGGCGGCCGCAAAGTAGGCGATCAGGAGCCACGCAGTGCGCTGGGGGTGGTCCCAGATAGCAAAGGCCTCGTACGACCAGAAAAACACGATCATCAACACAATCGCAATCCACTTGCTGCGCAGCCAGCGCGGCCACTTGAAGCGGGCCAGACCCAGCCGGTGACCCAGCTCCCGGGGCAGCATGAAGGGGCACGACAGGCAAAAGATATTCCCCAGCACCAACAGAGCGATCACGCCGAAGGCGCGGACGTAGGTCCACGGCAAAATCCCGGCCAGATTCATGGCGCCCATCCGAGGGCCCAGAAAACCGTCCGCGACTACCAGCACCGCGGCCACGAAGGCAACGCCCTGCAGCGCCATGCGTCCATAGCGCCAGCGCAAAAACGTGCCGATCAGGGGCAGCTCGAGTACGTCGAAGCGCCTTGGGGGCGGGGCTGCGATGCTCCCTCGTGTGACTTGCGAAGTGGCAGGGGCGCCGCGATGAGGTTGCGGAGAAAGCAGATGGATCGCAATCCCCGCCAGCGGCACCAGGTAGAAGATGGAGCCGATCACCCACATCAGCGCGCCGGCTGCCACCTGGTCGCCCAGTGCGGATAGACCGAAGATCCGCGGTCCGTTGGCATAGCTGGGATAAATGACCCTGCCGGCGAAAGTCAGGAACGCAGCCAGCGCCGTATTCACCAGGTCCGCGCCGACGAGATAGGGCAACATGGCCCAGCGGGACCAGCGGCTCTCGCTGGGCCACGGCTGGATCACGGGAAACCAGAAGAGCAAGGACGTGACCAGGAAGCAAGCGTGCTCCACCTCATGCCATCCGGGTGAGCGCAGCGCCAGCTCATAGGCCTGGGGCACATGCCAGCCGATGTAGGCGAGATTCATGGCTAGCCATGCGAATACAGGATGGGTGAGCAGGCGGATCAGCTGGTGCAGAATTGGAGTGCGGAAGAAGGGGCCCAGGCCATCGCGCAGTGCCGATTGCGGCAGTCCTCGCAGCAGGGGAACGGCTGGCGCACCCAGAAGCAGGAGCGGCGGCACCACCGACATCAGTATCAGGTGCTGTGTCATATGAGCGATGAGCAGCAGGCTGTCCAGGGTGTCGAGTGGAGAAGCGATCGCGATCCACAGCGCCAGGAGGCCGCCGAGGAAGCAACAGGCGCGCCAGGGAGGGAAGATGAGCGGCCGGGTACGGCGAATTCTGCTCCAGCCTCTGAGGTAGAGCAAAGCAGTCGCGAGCAATCCCGATGTGGCCCAAAAGGGGAGGGTCCAGGAGCCCCATGCGGCCTGTGATACGCCCTCTGACATGACTCAGGTGCCTCCACAACAGGCGCGACGACGAAACAATTCCTTGGGATCGCTCAAAAAGCTCCAGGTCTCAGAATCGAGACCTAGGCCACCCCCCGTCTTCTCTTATAAACAGATTGTGGTTTTATTGCGCACCGGGTTTGGGAGGGTCGAGTTCCCCGGTGCTTATGTATTGCTGCGAAGCATCCCGCGCAGGGCGTTGGCCCTCGGGGTGAAGAGTCTCGAGAAAGCTGACCAACGCCGTTACCTCCGGCGGGGAAAGGTTCTTCCCATAGGCGGGCATGTTTCCACCGCCCTGCAGCACCTGGCGCACCAGTTGATCATACGTAAGCCGCGTAGCCACTCCGTCGAGCGCCGGACCACGCTGGCCGCCTAGGCCGCCGATCATGTGGCAGTTGCGACACTGCTTAGCCTGAAAAACGATCTGGCCCTGCCTGCCCAGCGGCGTGGCCGCATGCACATAGCGAGCAGGGACCGCGTCGCCGCTCCAGGCCTGCATCTCAGGACTCCAGGGAGTATACGTTCCCAGGTGTTCGCACACCGCAAAGCCCACCGCGAGCACGGTGATCGACAATACCGCGATCGGCCGGCGGTGCCAGCTCTTCTCTCCCTCACCGGCAAAGAATGGCAACGCCAGCAGGAAGCCGATCCCTATTATCGGAGCAATCAATATGAACGGCGTCTCCAGGTTCTCGGGAAGAAAAGAGAGGATGGTGTAAATCCACAAGAAGTAGAAGTCCGGCTTGGGCACGGTCTGGATGATGGTTGGATCGGGAAAGCCGGTCGGCCCGAAAGGGCCCAAAAAACACCGCGCAAAGCGCTACCGCAAGCAGGATCGCTGCGGAAAAGATCATGTCTTTCCACACCGCCCCAGGTACGAAGGGAATACCGTCCTTCTGCGTCAGCTCGTGGTACTCCTGAATATAAGTGCTGCGCTTGACGATCCGCCCCGGCATGGGCCAATCGTTGATACCCAATCCCACCACCATCCAGATGTGCAGCGCGGCGAAAGCCAGCATCATTCCGGGAATGACAAAGACATGCAGGGCAAAAAAGCGGGTCAACGTTGGACCCGCGATAATCGGGCCGCCTAACATCAGATTAACCAGGGCCCCGCCAATGAAGGGTACGCGGGCTACGATCGAGGCGCCAATGCCCAGCCCCCAGTACGCATCCTGGTCGAAACGCATCACCTGCCCAGTGAACGCCATGCCCAGCGTCATCAGCAGCAGAAACACGCCCAGGATCCAGGTCAGCTCGCGAGGAAACTTATAGGCGCCGAACAGAAAGACCTGCGCCATGTGGATCAGACACCACGGCGACCATGAAGTTCGAGCCCCAGCCATGCATCGCGCGCAGGAACCATCCCAACGGAAGTTGCTGGTTCAGCACCTGCAGACTGTTCCAGGCCTCGCCCGCCGAGGGAACATAAACGATGGCCAACAGGATACCGGTGACAATCTGTAGCAGTAACAGAACGAAACTGGCGCTGCCGAAGACATACCACCAGCTGGCCGTGTTCGTCGGCACCGGGTGAAGAACCGTGTCCTTGATCGGTCCTTCCAACTTCAATCGGAACTCTAACCAGTCGTAAGTACGCTTCAGCCAGTGCATGCGGAGCTCTCTTTCCGAACCGACGCGCTGGTTGCCAACGTAGGCATCTGGCCGCCATCGATCAGCAATTTGCCGTCTTGCACTTTGTAGGCGTATTCAAAAAGACCTCGCGGTGGCGGTCCCGCGGCTCGCGACCCATCGGCGTAGTAGACTCCGCCGTGGCATGGGCACATAAACAGCTCCGACTGCGGAAACCAGCGCACGGGGCAGCCTAGGTGGGCGCAGTTGATAGCAAAAATCTGGAACTTCTGCTCCTGCGTCCGGCGGACCCAGCAGGCAGCCTTGGCGGTCGCGCCATCCCACGGTGCGCTTTGTGGACTTACGAAGCTGGCCAGCCGCGTCTCCCCCAGGGCAAATTGAGAAACGTCACCCAGATTCAATCCAGGAATTGTAACCGCCATTCTTGCGAATCGGTCCCAGCAGGTAGCCCACGACAGGGATGGCGACTAACAGGGCAACCGCGCCATTGAGCAGCACGCCGATCGACACCAAAAACCACCGTCTGCTTACTGCCTTTTCGTCGCTCATTGCGAGCCTCCTCCGGCGCTTTTGCGGCACCTTGCCGGCTTGAGAGCCAGGCGACCACGTCGGTCACTTCCTGATCGCCCATCGGGTGCCCCGGCAGATCGTTTCTCCAGTCGGGCTGGCCGACATCCGGGCGTCCGGCAATCACGATGGTGCGCAAAACCTGGTCACTCACCAGCGCCAGGAAGGCAGGGTTGATGATGGATCCAGCCTTTCCTCCGTCCTTAACGATTATTTGGTACTGGTTAAGCTGGGTATGCCCGATGTCGGTGCTATCCGCTTTTGGCGAGCGCGTTACCTCGCCGTGGCACGAAGCGCAATAGGTGATGTAAACCTGCAGGCCGTGAGCCGCATCCGCCGCTTTGGCGGCCTTGTAGGGCGGCGCGTTCGCGCCATCGAGGGTCGCCGCGTTATACCAGGCGGCGCGCATACCTTTCACCAGTGCGTCTACCTGCCGGTCGGTCAACGTGCCACCGGCACTGATCGCGAAGGCGGGCATCAGCGTGCCGGGTAATCCATTGGCCACCGCCTGATGCAGCACCTGCTCGTCAACCAGTGACTGATAGGTAGGATTGGCTAATGGATAGGACGAGCCGTTCATTCCCTGTGGGCCGTGACAGCCGGAGCAGTTCTGCCTGTAGAGAGTAGCAAAGTCCACCACCTGATCAGGACGCGGCACTTCCGGTCCTGGTTTAGGCTTGCCGGGAAGTTGTCCGCAGCCCAGCACCGTCATGCAGGTAACCAGCATAAGAAGGCGCGCGGTCACTTCGGTCCATCCTCCCGAGGATGCTCTTCCATCATCCCCGGCGTTTCCAAACCTATGCGTGCGGCAAAGGGCAGATATTGCTCGGTGCGGATGTGGACTTGCTTCCCCACGACCCAGCCGGCCACTAGCCCGAAGGTCACCTGGGAGGCAACAAACCACCACCAATCGATTCGGTCGGCGAGAAAGGGGTTGATCAGGGGGAGCGCTGAATGAAGTACGCCGGTCCACAACATCGGGGCGATGATGCCCCCCAGGAGCATGGGACGCTTGGGCATCATAGGCAACATGGCCCCATAGAGCAGTCCGATGAGCAACGAGCCTACGACATGGATGATCGTGGCGAAGATCAGAGCGCTCAGGCGGAAGTGGGTGATCTCTTCGAGGGTCGGATGGGACCAGCCAGCGACACCAGCGCCTCCCAACAGATTTATCGGGTACCAGATGCTGTGGTAAGCAATCAAGCCGTACAGGACCGCCGGCACGATCATCGCGGCACCGCCTGCGATGCCACCCTTTACCCCAGCCATCACCGAGGGTGTGTGCACCGGCAGGCGTGCGCGATGGCTCTCGTCCACCTCGATACGGGCGACCTTGGTTCGCACGGTTGTGTATTTGAACTTCTGAACTTTGACCGGCACGGCAACGTGATGCGCATGAGGCCACACCTGACCGAACCATCCCACGCAGCCGACAACAATCAGCACCGCCCCGAGGATGCTTATGCCCGGATTCGTCACCAGACCTGCGAAGGCAAAAGTCAGACCCAGGGCCAGCACTACTGGAAACGCGGTCGGGGCCGGCAGTTGCACCACTTCATCGGAGACGCCGTTGTGTCCCTGTTGGTCATTCCATTTGCTTCTATCTCTTTCTGTCAGCGACCGATAATGTAGACCACAGTAAAAACCACTACCCAGACGCCGTCGACAAAGTGCCAATAGAGCGAGAGCACCTCGAGTTGTCTCGAGTGCTCGCTTTTCAACTTCCCCGCGAGGGAAAAAATCAGCACGATCGATAGCATGGTCAGACCGACGATGACGTGGCTGGCATGCAAACCGACCAGCGAATAGAACGTGGTGCCAAAGAGGTTGGTGCTGATAGTCAACCCGTCGTGATAAATCAACTTGTGCCATTCGCGCCCGGTGCCGACCAGAAAGGTTGCGCCCAAAACCACCGTGAGCGCCCACCACAAACTGAAAGGCCCCATCGCGCCCCGTTTCAAATTGCGTTCCGCCAGCCAAATGGTGAAGCTGCTGGACAGTAGGCATACCGTATTGAAGATGGGAAGCTCCAGGACCTGGCGCGGATATGGTCCGGAGAGGCTCCTGCCTATGTAGTAGATATAGGCGACCACGAAGATACCGAAGATCGCAACCTCGGCAACGATCAGCGCCAGCATGGCAACCGTGCCGTGATAGGGCAGCACCCAATCTTCGTGACCGTGCGCCAGGGGAATGGTGCTGGTGCTCATCGTTTGTGCCCCGTTCTATTCATCAGAACTGCCTTGTCTGGGAGATGAAGATCATTCATACCGTGAATCCGGGTCTTCGGGGTGCTTCAGGTCCCACAACGGCCGGCGGCTGCTCACCACCGGCGCGCTGGCAAAGTTGTATTCGGGCGGGGGCGATGTGGTGGCCCACTCGAGCGTCCAGGCATCCCAGGGGTCCGGGCCCGCGTCTGGGCCTTTGAAGTACGAGTACACCATGTTGTAGGCAAAGATCAGCGTGGCCACTCCCTGAATGAAGCCTCCGATGGATACGATCATGTTCCAGTTGTCCCAGCCGCGGCCAGGTTCATAGGTGTAGATACTCCTCGGCATGCCCAGCAGCCCGGGGATGTGCATGAGGTCGAAACACAGGTGGAAGCCGATCACAAACAGCCAGAAATGCCATTTGCCCAGCCGCTCGTCGAGCATCTTGCCGGTCATTTTCGGGAACCAGTAGTAGAACCCTCCGAAGAAGCAGAAGACGATGGCTCCCACCAGAACATAGTGGAAGTGGGCGATGACGAAATAGGAGTTGTGCAGTTGCCAGTTCCAGGGAGCAGTGGAAAGCATGATTCCGGTCAGACCCGCGAACAGGAACTGAACCAGAAAGGCAGTGCAGAAAAGCATAGGGGTGGCGAAGCGTATTTTGCCTCCCCACATGGTCGCGATCCAATTGAAGATCTTGATCCCGGTCGGAACTCCCACCAGCCCGGTGGAGAGCACGAAGAAGGCATTCTGCGCCGAGGTCATGCCCACCGTGAACATGTGGTGCGCCCACACGCTAAGGCTGATCAAGCCAATCCCCGCTGACGCCGATACCATCGCCGGGTAGCCAAAGATCGCCTTGCGGGAGAAGACGGGAATGACCTCGTTGGCGATGGCGAACGCCGGCAAAACCAGTACATAGACCTCGGGGTGGCCGAAGACCCAGAAAAAGTGCGCCCAGACGACGGGCGAGCCCCCAGCCTGAGAATCAAAGAAATGGCCGCCGAGATAGCGGTCGATGCAGAGCATGATCTGCGCCGCGGTCAACGGGCTGATGGTCACCAGGATCATTCCCGAGACGACCAGGTACAGCCATGCCAGCAGCGGCATGCGAAACATCGTCATGCCCTTGCAACGCATGCAGACGGTAGTGGCAATGATGTTGACCGCGGCGCCGATGGTGCCGAATCCAGAGACGATCAGCGACAACGCCCAGTAGTCCGTGCTGTGTCCGCGCGAGAATGCGCGCTCGGTCAGCGGTGCATAAGCCCACCAGGTAACGTCGGGTGCGCTGCCCGCTCCCTGCAGGCCGACGCCGCCGATGAAGCTGTAGTACAGCATCAAGCCGCCCAGCGCGGTCATCCAGAAGCTGAAGGCATTCATCCGGGGGAAGGCCATATCCCTGGCGCCGACCATCAGGGGAACCAGGTAATTGGCAAATCCAATGATCAACGGCATCCCCATAAGGAAGACCATGGTGGTGCCATGCATGGTGAAGATGCGGTTGAAGACCTCAGGGGAGAGAAAATTGTTGTGGGGTACGGCCAGCTGAATGCGCAGTAAGATCGCCTCGAAGCCCCCGACAAGCAAAAAGATCACGGCGTAGGCGATGTACATCAACCCAATCTTTTTGTGGTCGACGGTGACGACCCAACTGTGCACCTGTTCGAGCCAGGTCCCGTACGCCTCACTCGGCGGGGTGAGGTCGATGGCGCTCCCAATCGGTAGAGTCGAATCAGCCATAACCTAAAACTCCTGTCTGTTCTGGCCCGTGTCCCAGCTATTTCAAGGTAGTGAGGTAAGCGACGATCTTGTCGATCTGCTCATCGCTCAATTGCATCGCCGGCATCAGGCTTCCTGGCTTGACATAATCCGGATCCTTGATCCAGAGCTTGAGATTCCCCGGGGTATTGTCTATCGCCCCGGAAGCCAGCGTATCCCGGCTCATCATGTGGGTAAGATCAGGCCCAAACTTCCCCTGGGCAGAGGTGCCGCGAACCACATGGCAACTGATGCAGGACTGCGACTCGAACAGCTGCCTGCCTTGGGCAACTGCCGGATCCTGAACCGCCGGCTGCTGCTGATTTTTCACCCAGGCGGCGAAATCTTCCGGGGTCTGCACGTAGACGCGCAGCAGCATTTTGGCGTGCTCCACGCCACAGAACTGGGCACATTGGCCCACGTACATGCCGGGTTTATCCGGATTAAACCACATGTGGTTGACCTGGTTTGGAAACGTGTCGATCTTACCGAACAACGCAGGGACCCAGAAGCTGTGAACCACATCGGCGGAGAGCAAGTTGAGCGAAGTGGTGGTGGGAACCTGCCCGGTGCTGAGCGGTACGTGCAGCTCATTGGCCGTCGTGAAATCCAATTTATTGTAGTGAAACTCCCACCAGAATTGATGGCCTACGACATCGACATCGAGGGCCGTCGGCGGCATCTTCTGATCCTGAATGGCAAAGAGAATGCGTGCTGTGGTGAGGAAGAGGACCACAACAATCAGGATAGGGATCACGGTCCAGGCCAACTCGATCTGGGTGCTGCCGTAGATCTGGGGCGGCTCGCTGTCATCCTTGGGATCACGCTGCCGGAAGCGGACCACTACGTACAACCAAAGGGAGGCGACCACGATAAAAATCGCTCCCGTTATTTGCATCACAAAAAGCGACAAATGGTAGATCATCTGCGTCGGGCCGGAGTGAGGATCGAAGATGCTCGGAGTCTGGTAGACGATGTTGTCAGTGGGCGCGGCCCAGGCTGAATGTCCCGCGCAGCTCAGCAGGAGCAGCAACGCATAGGCGGCTTGCCGGGGCCCTGGGCGCTGCAGCCATCGTCCAAACATTGTTGCGGATCCTCCCCCGCGCAAAGAAAACCTATTGTAGCGCTGTCGTTTAGCAAACCGTATGAATAATTGACCGGCAGGCTTCGCTCGCATCCAGCTCCAACTCTTCAAGACACATTTGCCAACTGCGCTTTCGATGCGCGAAAAGAAAAAAGTGTCTTGGTACACTGGCGGAAATGAAACGCCTGATCATCAACGCGGACGATTTTGGTCTCGCGCCAGGCGTCAACCGGGCCATCGTTGAGCTGGGGCAGGCAGGCGCCCTCAGCTCCACCACGCTGATGGCGACTGCTCCCTATTTCTCTCCCGCAGTGCACATGGCCTTTGCGCAACCGCGACTGGCCGTCGGCTGCCACCTGGTCCTGGTCGACGGCTCGCCCTGCCTGCACCCAGACGAAGTGCCTTCGCTGCTCGACCCTCTGGCTGCTTCATCCTTCCGAGCCACGGTGGGTAGTTTTTTTGCTGATCTGCTGCGCGGCCGCATCCGCGAACAGGAGATTGAGGCCGAGGCCATCGCCCAGATACGGCGTATTCAATCGAGCGGCCTCACCGTCAGCCACATTGACTCCCATAAACACCTACATGCGTTTCCGCGGGTGTTGGCTCCTCTGCTTCGTGCGGCCCGCCAATGTGGGGTGGGCTGCGTCCGCAATCCGTTCGAACCGTGGTGGAGCCTGCGAGCCACCCGGCCTGCCGGCACCTGGCGCCGAATGCAAGTGCATGCCATGCGCACCCAGCGGCGGGCGTTCTCCAGGCTGATCACGGAGAACGGTGTGACCACCGCCGATGGTTCGATCGGGCTGTTGGCTACTGGAATCCTCGATGACTCCGTGCTGCGTTCTCTGCTTCAAGCCATGCCTTCGGGTACATGGGAGCTGGTTTGCCATCCGGGTTATAACGACCAGGCTTTGGATCAGGCACGTACCCGGCTGCGGGCGTCGCGGGAGACCGAACGCAGCGCTCTGCTCGAGGTTATCCCCGAGGCAGTTAAGACTGATTCAGAGTTGACGCTGATCGACTATCACCAGCTAGGGCAGCATAAGGAGGGGCAGTTCGGTCGGTCACGAACTAGATGCAGCGTCTCGAGAGAACAGCAGGTCCTTCCAAAGGAGGGATCTGCTGTTTCTTCCGCCGGCTTATAAAACGTAAAGGTGTCTCAAGGGGCTTCAAGAATGAAAATCGGCATCACGTGTTATCCGACCTATGGCGGCAGTGGCGTAGTAGCGACGGAACTCGGCATTGAACTTGCCACGCGCGGCCACCAGGTGCACTTCATCACCTATTCGCAACCGTTCCGGCTCACTGGGCGGGAAGAAGGTATTTTTTATCACGAGGTGCCGGTCTCCAATTACCCCCTCTTCGAGTACCCGCCCTACGACCTCGCGCTAGCCACCCGCATGTCTGAAGTGGCCGAATATTATGAGCTCGACCTGCTTCACGTCCACTACGCCATTCCCCACTCCGTGTGCGCGCTGCTGGCTCGCCAGATGCTGGCGAAACGCAGGTATCTGCCCTTCGTCACCACGCTGCACGGAACGGACATCACCCTGGTCGGGCTCGACCGGTCGTATCTGCCCATTACCCGCTTCGCCATCGAAGAGAGCGATGGTGTCACCTCGATATCAAGCTATCTGCGGGAGAAGACCGTACACGACTTCGGCATTCTGCGCCCCATCGAGGTCATTTCCAACTTCGTTAACTGCGACGAATACAAGCCCCTGGGAGAGCGGCGCGCCGACGCCCGGGCGCGGTATGCCGATCCAGGGGAAAAGATCCTGCTCCACCTTTCGAACTTCCGCCCGGTCAAGCGCATCCTCGATGTGATCGAGGTCTTCTCCCGGGTCGCGCAGAAGATGCCCGCACGTTTGTTAATGGTAGGCGATGGCCCAGATCGTTCCTCTGCAGAGTGGCTGGTCAATAGCAAAGGCATCCAGAACCGGGTGCAATTCCTGGGCAAACAGGAGCGGGTCCATGAGCTGTTGCCGGTAGCTGACCTGATGCTCATGCCCAGCGAGCTGGAGTCGTTTGGCCTAGCGGCGCTCGAAGCCATGGCCTGCAAGGTTCCTACCATCGCCACCCGGGTCGGCGGCGTATCGGAGCTAATCGAAGACGGGGTGACCGGCCGTCTCTTCGCCGTCGGCGACGTCGCTGCCATGGCCATCGCGGCCATCGAGCTGCTAAGCGACGATGCCCGCCTTACCGCCATGGGGGAGGCCGGCAGACGAGCCGCCCAGGATCGTTATTGTTCCTCGCGCATCATTCCGGTATACGAGCAGTACTACGAGAGGGTGCTGGCGCGCGCCGAGGTCTGATCGGCAAGCACCAATACGTTCGGCGCCATCGGGATCTCCAGGGTGACGCGGGTTCCCCGCCCGGGGCGGCTGAACACTTCGAAACGGGCACTGTTGCCGTAGAGCACCTCCAGCCGCTCGCGCACATTGCGCATGCCAATGCCGGCTCCCCGGCTCACAAAGCCTACCTCCCGCGCCCGGCCCTCCGCCATTCCCACCCCGTCGTCTTCCACCTCCACCACCATCTTCGCCCCCTGGATGCGGCTGCGCAGGGTGATGGTTCCTCCCTGCAGCCGGGGCTCCAGGCCATGCTTGATGCTGTTTTCGATCAGGGGCTGCAGCAGCATGCAGGGCACCAGCAGCTCCAGCGTACGGGAATCGATCTCCTTCACCACCCGTAGCTTTTCCGCCCCAAATCGCACCACCTCGATGCCCAGGTAGTCGTCGGTAAAGGTCAGCTCTTCGCGGAAGGGCACATACGAATCGTGATCCTTGAGCAGCGCGCGCAGAATGTTGCCCAGCTGCACGATCATCTCCCGTGCCATCTCCGGCCGGAAGCGGACCAGCGAGGCAATGGAATTGAGGGTATTGAAAAGGAAGTGGGGGTTGATCTGCCGCTGCAGGGCGTCGAAGCGCGCTTCCAATACCAGCCGCTTCTGCTCCTTCAGCTTGATCTCAATACGGCTGGCGTTCCAGATTTTCAGTGGGATGGCCACCACCACCGCGGGGCAGACCCAGATGCAGACCCTTACCGCGAAGCTGGAGGAATCCAAAGAAAAGAGCCGCCCCGGATAAAGCCGCGCCACCCACATGCGGATCATCTGCATCCCGACGATCAGCATCAGCAGCAGCACCTGGCGATCGAAGCGTGGCTTACGCAGGTTCCGCCGCACCCAGCGGTAGATGCTGAGGTCGACGAAGGGGGAGAACGACCACACCTCTTCCGGCTCCACCGCCCGCCCGTAAAACCCGGAAACGGTGGCCACGGCAAGGAAGAAAGGCAAGGTCAGGTACTCGTGGTGCAGCATGGCCGGCAGCGAGAGCACGGCTCCGCCCAGCATCGCGGAGAACGGACCCAACAGGATGCCCAGGATGATGACGGTTTCGAAACCGATATCCGCCGCGTAAAAGTTGGGCACGATAAAGCGAATCCACACCCCCAGTGTTAACGGGATACAGAGAAACGCCAGCAAGCCAATGGTCTGACTTGTGTTGCGCCGCTCGGCGAACAACAGGCGCTGGAAAGTAAGGGCCCTGGCAGTGACCGCCGAAACCGCGGCGGCCACGCCCAGCTTGATCAGCAGTGAGATGAGGACGAGCTTAGGCTCATTCACACTCTTACTTTACGCCGGCTGGACATGAGGCAGGGATAGAGGCTCTAATTGATATATATGTCATTGGAAGGTGTGAAGAAGGTCGCAGATGCGGATTTCCCTACCCGTTGGGGTCATTTCCGCATTCTGGGCTTTGAAGGTACGCGGATTGATCCGGAACCCTGCAGCCCGGGAACGGCTGCGGTAAGCAGAAAGATCGAGGGCGCGGTCGCGCTGGTGCTGGGCGATATCCACAGTGGGCCGCCGGTGGTTCGCATTCACTCCCAGTGCCTGACGGGCGATGTTTTCGGCTCGCTGCGCTGCGACTGCCGGCTGCAACTGGAACTGGCGCTGCGGACGATTGCGCAGGCTGGCGCCGGCATCCTGCTCTATGAACAGCAGGAAGGCCGGGGCATCGGGCTGATGGCCAAGTTGCGCGCCTACGAACTGCAGGATCAGGGTCTGGATACGGTCGAAGCGAATCTCAGACTGGGTTACAAGCCTGATTGCCGTGAATTTGAACTGCCCGCGGAGATTTTGAAACTGCTGAAGGTAACCTCCGTACGGCTGATCACCAACAATCCGGAGAAGGTAGAGGCGCTGGAATCGATTGGTATTCGGGTAGTGGAACGCATCTCGGCCGAGGTCGAGCCGCTTGACTCCTTCGAGCGCTACGTCCAGGTCAAGCAGGAGAAGATGGGCCACATTATCGATCGCGCTGTGCCAGAATCACCTTCGCCGTTGTAATAGCTTGCCCAACATGCCGCTGGGTGTGCTCGGCGGCGTGAATCAGCAGTCCTGCCAGGGTTGTGGGCAGCCGTTTGCGCCCGATCGCCACCGGCAAATCGAGCGGCTGGCGAATGATCGCAGGTAAGCGCCGGTGTGTCTTATCCAGGCTTTCCTGCAATTCGCTAAAGATCGACTCCCGGGTTCCGGTTCCTTCCATCTCGCTGGCCAGTGTGGTCAATTGCTCCTGGCTCAACGGAGTGCCCTCCGCATAGCAGCAAAACCGATCCAGGCTGCGGGCAATATGCCGCAACTGAAACGCGACCGAGGGCAACTGAAAGGGCCGCGCGTGCACTTCGCGGTCATCAAGACCGCCGCACCATCTGGCTGTATCCTCCTGCGCCATCTCAAGCGAATGAAGCAGTGCTCGCTGCACCACCGGCAGATCGGAGAGCGTGCCTCGCAGCCACGGTTCCGGTAACGACTGGGCTTGTTCTGTCCTTACCAAGAACGACCTCCTTCTCCGCTAACTTGTTTGGGATTTTTTTCGTCAAAACTCCCACAAAATCGTCATCCTGAGAGTTTGTGACTTTATTGGTTTCACATGAAAATTGGTGCTGAAAATAAAAGGCTTAGCTGCGTCAAAAACGTGAAAAAGCCAATAAAATCACAGCCTCTGAGCGGAGCGCCGCACAGATCTATCGCGTGACACAGCGCTTGGTGGCGCGGAGTCGAAGGACCCCGAGGGTGCTTATCTTACCCATGCCGCTCGGGCCTTTTCGACCACCGAAGCCCGACAACAGGAACTTCCTGCGCAGGGCACTTGATGCTCACGGGTACATATTTTCACGCACCGTAATCATCTTCCATCCCCCAGGTCTGTGCAAAATTTTTGAACTCGGAAAGACTGTGGCGGGCCCGCCAAGTGCGGGTTTCGGTGGTTAAAAAGCCCCGAACGGCATTGGCAAGATAAACACCTTCGGGGTCCTTCGACTCCGCGCCATCAAACCCTCCGTTATGCGATAGATCTGTGAGGCGCTTCGCTCAGAGCCTGTGACTTTTTTGGTGCATGCTGGCGAACAAAATTGATTGGTTGTGGGGAAGAGGTTGTATGAAGAGACATGGTCAACAGCGGGGTAGCCGGTGTTCAAGAGAAGAGAGCGGTTCGTCTGCGCAAGGCAGAACGTCTTCAGTTGTCGATGGAACCGCATTGCATAGATGATCTGGTGGGAGCGCTTCATCCAGTGCGCACGGTGATGGCGGTAGTGGAGAAGCTGAAGGTGAGTGGATTTTGCGAACCGATTCGTGCCCGAGAGGGGCAAGCGGGTCGAGATGCGACCGATCCGCGTTTGCTGGTGGGTTTATGGCTGTATGGGTGTACCCGAGGGATTGGATCTGCGCGAGAGTTAGCGCGTCGCTGCGAAGAGAGCGCGCCGTTCCGCTGGTTGTGCGGGGGAGTGACGGTGAATCATCACCTGCTTTCGGACTTTCGCACCGATCACGCCGACGCATTGGACGAACTGTTTACGCAGGTGATAGTGACGTTGGTGGACAAGAAGCTAGTGCGCGTGAGCCGCATCAGCCAAGATGGAGTGCGGGTGCGTGTGAGCGCGGGAAGCAGCAGTTTTCGTCGGGAAGAGCGTTTGCAGCAGCTGTTGGAGCAAGCCCGGCAGCAAGTACTGGAGTTACGTAAGCAAGTGGACTCGCCTGCCGAGTCGGCCGCGGCGACGGCGCGTCAGAAGGCGGCGCGTGAGCGAGCGGCGGAGTCGCGCCAGCAGCGCTTGGAGCAGGCGATAGCGCAGTTGCCGGAGCTGAAGCAGAAGCAGGCCGAGGCGGCCCAGAGGGCCGGCAAAGGCAAGTGCGGGGATCAGATCCGGGCCAAGCAGCCGCGGGTGAGCACCACCGATGCGGCCACGCGGGTGATGAAGATGGCCAACGGCGGTTATAGCCCTGGGGTCAACGTGCAGTTGGCCACCGATACCGAAAGCCGTGCCATTTTGGGGGTGGAAGTCACCAACGAGGGTTCCGATTCGGCAGGGTTGAGTGAACCGATGCGCCAGCAAGTGGAACAACGCACTGGGGGCAAGGTGGAGCAACATCTGGTGGACGGCGGCTACTTGCGAACAGAGGATATCGTGCAGGCGCACCAGCAGGGGGTAGCGTTGTGGGTGCCCTCCAAGCCGGCAAGGAATCCACAGAACCGGGGGCGGGAATTGGAACCCAAGCCGGGCGATTCGGAAGCGATACAAGCATGGAAGCGACGCATGGCCAGCGAAGAGGGGCAAGAAATCTACAAACAAAGAGCAGCCACCAGCGAAACGGTGAATGCTGACTTACGAACTTATCGTGGGCTGACACCGTTCACGGTGCGCGGCCTGAACAAAATCAAATGCGTGACGCTGTGGTGCGCCTTGGCTTACAACCTGATGCACTTCAGCAAAGCGCTGCTGAGCTAAAACCCACCTGCAGAGCAGATGTAGAGCAAAACTGGGCAAAACGGAGCGGATTTGACACGGCATGGCAAGCAGAACCCCTTTGATTTTGCACCTCGGTCTGATGACCGCTTCGCAGTCCGGCCGCTGAAAAACATGTCTTAATCCTCTTTGCCTCAAAAAAGTTCAATAAAGTCACAAACTCTCAGGATGACGGTTTTGTGGAGGGGTCGAAAACATTTAGTTAGGTGTACAAAAAACACGAAAAGATCGAAAAGTCACAGGCTCTCGGGATGACGACTTTGTGGGATTTTAATGAAAAACATCCCAAACAAGTTAGCGCTTATGGAACGCCGTCCTGGGCTATTTTCAGAATTTTCAGAGGTCCCTTCCGGGACTAAATTCATCGTTAAAGGCCGTGGGCTTGACGGAATTCTTTTACCACTTGCGCCGGGTCGCGATGCTGCCCGTCTACCGCCTCGTTCATGGTCTGCATCTCCTCCGCGGTGATCTTGCCGGCCAGGCCGGCAAAGGCCGCGCTCAGCTTTGGCCAGCGATCGAGCGCCTCCTGCCGCACCAGGGGAACCGCCTCGTAGGGAGGAAAGTAATGCTTATCGTCCTGAAGCACGGCCAGATGAAAAGCTTTGATAGGACCATCGGTCGAGTTGCCGGCGATGATGTCTACCTGGCGGCCATTCAGTGCCCGGTAGAGCAATCCCAAATCCATAAGTCTGGGCGATCCGTCGAACTTCAAGCCGTAGGCTTGCTGCAGCCCGGGTAAACCGTCCGGCCGCTGCTCAAATTCGTAGCCCACCCCAAGTTTCCATTGCGGACTGTAACGCGCCGCCTGGCTCAGCGTGGTGAGGTGAAGGTCCTGGGCATCCTGGCCGCGGATCACCATGGCGAAGGTGTTCTCAAATCCCAGCGGCTCCGTGACCACCACCTGGTAGCGCTGCTGGTAAAGCCGCCGCACCGTATCCAGCACCTGCTGCGGGTCTTTATCCACCGGCTGCTTCAGAATGGCGGTCAGCGCCGTCCCGGTGTACTCGACATAAGAATCGATGCGGCCTGCGATCAACGCCTGGTTGCAGATGTAGCTGCCGGCGAGATAGAAGCGGCGTTCCACCTTCATGCCGGTCACGGCTTCGATGTGCTGGGCCAGCAACTCACCCAGAACTACCTGCTCGGTAAAATTTTTGGCTCCGATCACCGGGTAATCCGGACGCGGCGGAGCGCACGCAGCAATCACCAGCAGCAGCAGACTGGCGACCAACGCGAATGATCACGTTCGTCCCGGGGCGGGCACGCGCAGCCGGCTCTCTACCCATCCCAGCCCGGCGTCGGCGGCAATCGCCAGCAAAGCCGCCGGGATGGCTCCGGCCAGTACCAGCCGGTTGTCGACCGAAGCCACGCCGCGAAAAATGAATTCGCCCAGTCCCCCGGCGCCCACCGCTGCGGCAATGGTTGCGATGCCCACAGCCAGCACCGTCGCGGTGCGCAACCCGGCCAGAATAAAGCCCGCCGCCAGCGGAAGCTCCACCTTGCGCAGCCTCTGCCCACTGGTCATGCCCAGGGCCTTGGCCACCTCCAGCACCGTGGGATCGACTCCCTCAATGCCGGCGTAGGTATTGCGCACGATGGGCAGCAGCGCATACGCGGTCAGCGCAGCAATGGCAATACGCGCCGCGCGATCGCCGATCCACGGCAAGGGCAACAGGAAGCCGAATAGCGCCAGGCTGGGAATGGTCTGGATGATATTCACCACCCCCAGCACCGGCTTGGCCCATCGCGGATGCCGGGTCAGCCAGATGCCCGTCGGCACGCCGATGGCCGCGGCCAGCAACATGGCCGACCCGGTCAGCCACAGATGTTCGAGGGTCAGCTCGGCGATCTCCGAAGCGTGCTGGGCTAGGAAGCCGGACATCAATTTCCGGGGCGCCCCGATGCACGGCGCGCACATAGCTCTGCACCGCCGGGATTTGCGAGCCGAGAAATTCTTTCGCCGGGAGATTGGCCACGATCTTGCCGCCTTCCAGCAGCACGATGTGCGAGGCCAGGTAGAGCGCTTCGTCCAGATCGTGGGTCACCAGCAGCACCGTCTTGTTGAGGCGCTGCAGCAGCTCGCGCAGCATGTCCTGCATTTCCGCCCGGGTCAGCGGGTCCAGCGCTCCGAACGGCTCATCCATCAGCAGCAGCTTGGGTTCGGCCGCGAGCGCCCGCGCCAGGCCGACGCGCTGGCGTTGTCCACCGGAAAGCTGGTAGGGCAAGCGGCGGGCAAAGGTCGCGTAGTCCAATCCCACCTGGGTAAACAGTTGCCGCGCGCGCCCGGCGATCTCGTGCTTCGGCCGGCCTTCGATTTCGAGCACGGCCCCGATGTTGCGCTCCGCGTCAAAGTGGGGAAAGAGGCCCGTCTCCTGGATCACATACCCGATGGACCGCCGCAACGCGATCGGGTCCCAATCGGTGGTGGCTTTGGCTTCCACCATCACCGCCCGCGGTGGGTTCGATCAGGCGGTTCACCATGCGCAGCAGCGTGGTCTTTCCCGACCCGCTGCGCCCCAGCAGTGCCGTGGTGGAACCGGTCGCGCAACTGCAGGTCGATGTGGTCGAGGATCTACGCGGCCCTCGGGCGTGGTCAGCCCGACTTGGTCGAAAGCAATGGCGGTGCTCCGTCATCGCTTCAGGAGCTGGGCGGCTCCACTACGACCCCGTCCAGTTTGAGCGGCGGCGCGCCCTTGACCCGCACCATGGTGATCTTGCTGAAACCTTCTTTGAAGCTGGGCGGACGCAGGCGCTCGGCCATCTTGCGCATGATCTCATCGCTCACCGTGCGCTCCCGCCGGCTATTCCGCTCCATGCATACCTCCAAGCGGAACGTCGAAGAAGACCGCTTGCGCCTCGTAGCCGAAGCTCTTGGCCATCTTGATCCATTGCCGCCGCTCGTGGGCGGACAGATTGGTCGCGTCGACGTAATTCCACGGCATCTTGGCGATCAGGCGCGCCCGCAGCAGCGAACGCAGGGTGGAAAATACCAGTCCCTGGTAGCGCTGTTCCGTAATGTCGTCGAACAGGATGCTGCGCAGCATGTCGCTGGAAAGCGGGGTGACCCCGCGGCGCTTGAACCAGGTGGTCTTGCCCGACCCCGGCAGGCCGATGGCCAGCACCACGTAGCCTTTGAGATCTTTCTGGCTGGCCGAAGGCGCCTCAGGAGGAGGCACGGATGGCGATTCCGGCTGGGTCTCTACCACCAGCTTTCCTTCCGCCGGAGTGGTTACGCCGACTGCGACTTCCGGCGCCATGGTGTCCCCAGGAGGCATAGCTTCCTCTTCTTTCATAGCGGCAGGGCTGGGTCGGAGGCTCAGAAGGCTCGGGCGCCCGGGCCGGCTTCTTGACCAGGTCCACTGCTCCATCGTGCTCTGCCTTTCTGCGTTGGTCTTCCGGGTACATGGGCTGCAAAGGCGTCGGCTGGTTGGCTGGAATCTCCTGTCCGATTTTGCCTGTCGATTCCGAGTCATTCGCTCCGCGCTTGCCACGTCGTCTCATTCGGGCGCGCATCCATAGGCGCATGATGAGGATGTAACACAAGTTCTGCCACCGCAGCAAATGCCCTGCCCCATTTCCCGCCGCCGCTCTTTGGTACACTCAAGTTTCGTGCTCATGCATGCGGTTTCACAATGACTGTGGCCTGACAAAGATCGCGAGGAGTGGTTTTCCTGGGAGAAAACCACGAAAAGGTCTTTCACTTCGGATTACACCAATTGCGAAACCGCTGTCGCCCTGGCTCGCCAAATATGTCTATATCCACCCAGTAAGAACGTCACCCACCTTCAAGGAGATCCCAAAGTATATGGCTGTAAAGGTTGGCATCAATGGCTTTGGCCGTATAGGCCGCAACGTGTTCCGGGCCGCGCTCGGCAATCCTGAAATCGAATTTGTCGCGGTCAATGACTTGACCAGCCCGGCAACCCTGGCTCATCTGCTCAAGTATGACTCCATCCTCGGGAACCTGCACCACACCATCACCGCCGGCGAAGACTTCATCTCCGTCGATGGCAAGAAGCTCAAGGTTTACGCCGAGCGCGATCCCGCCAAGCTCGACTGGTCCTCTGCCGGCGCCCAGGTGGTGATCGAATCCACCGGCCATTTCACCGATGCCACCAAGGCCAAGGCTCACCTGCAGGGCACGGTCAAGAAGGTCATCATCTCCGCGCCCGCGAGCAACGAGGATCTGACCATCGTGCTCGGGCGTGAACGAGAAGAAGTATGACCCCAAGGCCCATCACGTCATCTCCAATGCGTCCTGCACCACCAATTGCCTGGCGCCCCTGGCCAAGGTGATCAATGACACCTTCGGCATCGTCTCCGGCATCATGACCACCATCCACAGCTACACCAACGATCAGGTGATTCTCGACTTCCCGCACAAGGATCTGCGCCGCGGACGCGCGGCTGCGCTTTCCATGATCCCCACCTCGACCGGTGCGGCCAAGGCTCTGCACCTGGTGGTGCCTGAGCTCAAGGGCAAGCTGGACGGCTTCGCCATCCGTGTTCCCACGCCCAACGTCTCCGTGGTCGATCTGACCTTCACTTCGGAAAAGCCGGTGACCAAGGAATCGATCAACGAGGCTCTGAAGGCCGCAGTCCGAGGGGCCGATGAAGGGCATCCTGGGCTACGAAACCAATGAGCTGGTCTCGAGCGATTTCAAGGGCAATCCGCTTTCCTCCATCGTCGACAGCCCGCTGACCAAGACCGTCGGCAGCAACATGGCCAAGGTGATCAGCTGGTACGACAACGAGTGGGGCTACTCCAACCGGGTGGGGGACCTGGTGTTGTTTCTCGAAAAAGCGGGGCTCTAGAGCATTTTCACTTCTACGCTGCGTAGTCGGGTTTCAGCGAGGTGCGTCTTTTCCGGAGGAAAAGCCGCGTCGGGGAGCGGTTACTTTGTACATATCAGAAGTGAAAATGCTGCAAGCGGTCTCGACGTGAGGAACTGCCATGGCAAAACTATCCATCCGCAACCTGGAGTTGAACAACAAGTATCTCTTCGTGCGCGTCGATTTCAACGTGCCGCTCTCGGATAGCGGTCTGCAGATTCTCGACGATACGCGGATCAAAGAGACCCTGCCCACGCTCGAGTACGCGCTGCGCCATCACGCTAAAGTGATCGTGGCTTCGCACCTGGGACGTCCTAAAGGAAAGCCCAATCCCAAATACAGCCTGCGGCCGGTCGTAGACCGGCTGCGCACGCTGTCTCGATCACGCGCTGGGCGAGTCGGTCAACGTTGCCTTTTCACCCGATTGCGTGGGCGACGTGGCCACCGAACTGGCGCGCCAACTGGAATCGCGGCAGGTGCTGCTGCTGGAGAATCTGCGCTTCCATGCCGGCGAAGAAGCCAACGACCCCACTTCGCGCGTCAACTCGCCAGCCTTTGCAACGTCTATGTAAATGACGCCTTCGGCAGCGCTCACCGGGCGCATGCTTCGACCGAGGGCATCACGCATTTCGTCTCTCAGTCCGCGGCCGGGCTGCTGCTCGAAAAGGAGTTGAACTACCTGGGCAAAGCTCTGGAGGCGCCGGAGAAGCCTTTTGTGGCGATCCTCGGCGGGGCGAAGGTTTCTGACAAGATCGAGGTCATTCACAACTTGTTGAGCAAGGTGGATGCATTGCTCATCGGGGGCGGCATGGCCTACACCTTCCTCAAAGCCAAGGGACAGGATGTGGGCAAATCGCTGGTGGAAGCCGACAAGCTGGATGTGGCTCGTGAAGCGCTCAAGGAAGCCGAAAAGAAAGGTGTGCGTTTTCTCTTGCCCATCGATCACGTGCTGGCGGACAAATTTGCGGCCGACGCAGCTACCCACATCTTCGAGGGGGACGGCCCCTTCCCTGCCGGTTGGATGGCGCTGGACATAGGCCCGGCTACGGTGGAGCTGTTTACCACAGAAATCGCCAAAGCCCGCACCATCGTATGGAACGGGCCCATGGGCGTGTTTGAAATGCCGGCCTTTGCCCGCGGGCACCACCGGGGTTGCTGAGGCGCTGGCAGAGAATGCCGGCGCCATCACCATTGTCGGCGGGGGCGATTCCGTCTCCGCCGTCAAGCAGGCCGGGGTGGCGGACAAGATCAAGCACATCTCTACCGGCGGCGGTGCGTCGCTTGAGTTTCTCGAAGGCAAACGGCTTCCCGGGGTCGAGGCACTCTCCGAAGCTCCCCGATCATAGAACATGGCTGTCGTCAACCTCGAACTGCCGATACTGATCCTCATCGCAGGAATGGTGTTGGCGTTGGGCGCGTGGCTGTCTGGCGACCTTCACGCAGTTTCTTCGCGGCTACCGCTATCGCGTCAGCCTGGGCCTGATTGCTTTCCCGTTGGGCGGTCTGATGGGGTTTATTTCCACGCTCAACGCGAGCCAGCATGTTGGGCGACTGGCTGGCGGGCAAGCCGATGTCTTTCGTATTGACGCTCGCTTCCTGGGCTACATCGTCTTCGGCTTTCTCGGCTGCTGGACGGCGGTGCGCATTGGCCGGCCGGGTGGATCGAAAACAAACCCTTTCTGTGCTCTACAATTTGGTCAAGGAACACAAGGAACGCGACAACAATTGAGAAACCCTAACGCATGCGTAAGCTCCTGATTGCCGCCAACTGGAAGATGTACAAAACACCCACGGAGGCGCAGAGCTTCCTTCACACCTTTCTCCCTTTAGTGAAAGACGTCAGACCAGAAGCGAAATCGTGATTTGCCCTCCCGCCATTGATCTGGCACCGCGCTGGTCGACTCTGTAAAGGGCTCGCAGGTCGCGGTAGGCGCGCAGAACATGCATTTTGCGGAGGCGGGTGCCTTTACCGGCGAAATCTCCGCTTCCATGCTTCTTTCCCTGGGGGTCACCCACGTGATCCTGGGCCACTCCGAGCGCCGCCAGTACTTTGGCGAGACGGACGAGTCGAGTGAATAAAAAGCTGATGGCTGCACTCAAGCACCACCTGATGCCGATTGTTTGCATCGGCGAGCATGAGCATGAACGGGAGAAGCCGGCAAGACGCGAGAGGTATTGTGCCGCCAGATCAGCCGCGCCATCCACAGATCGATGCCGGCGAAGTTGCTCGCGATGGTCATGGCGTATGAGCCGATCTGGGCGATTGGGACGGGTAAGACTGCCACCCCGGCGACGGCTGCGGAAGCTCACTTCATGTCCGCAGCGAGATTGCGCGGCTGGTTGGGCAGGGGATATTGCGGAGGCCACGCGCATTTTGTACGGTGGCAGCGTCAAGCCGGAGAATGCCGAGGCGCTGCTCAGCCAGCCGGAGATCGATGGCGCCCTGGTTGGCGGCGCCAGCCTTGATCCCCATTCGTTCGCAGCCATCGTCAAAGCTGGGTGGCTGGTTAGGTCTTCGTTGCGGCTCGAAGGGTAACGGCTCTCGAGAGTCCCATTTCGCTCACCCGATCGTCAAAGTTGGAGAGACAGCCTGAGGAGGGAGCCGATGGCGAGAGATCACCCGGCGCTCGTTCATCGAGAGCGCGATCGCTATCGGCGCCACTGCTGCTTGGCGCTTCGCGAGTCCTGAGCCAACCAAGATCCGCTGGACAGAGCAGCGAGAATTCTTCCCGGAGGGCGTTGCCTCCGGCGATCCCGATTCCTCCAGCGTCTTGCTGTGGACGCGCTGCACACCCGGTACACAACAACGTCACTGCAGAGGTGGCCGAAGATCCGGCTTTCACAAAAGGTCGTTGCAACGGCGCACGCACCCATCTCTGCAGCGATTCCGACTGGACCTGCCGCGTGCTGGTCGGCGGGCCTGCGACCTTCCACCGTTTACTGGTACCGCTTTACCGATCCGGAAGGACACGGCAGCCGCATCGGCCGCACCATGACTGCTCCAGATGAGCACGACTCCAGAGCCGTGCGTTTCGCTTTTGTCTCCTGCCAGAATGCTAACCAGGGAGCACAGAATGCTTACCGGCGCATGATTTTTGAAGATGAGCGGGCGCCAAAGCAAGAACAACTGCAGTTCGTGCTCCATCTGGGCGATTTCATTTATGAGATTGTCTGGTATCCGGAGGATCGCCCGCAAGGCATGTACGATCGCCGAATACGCGACATCGTGCGCTACCAAACAGGGGAAAAGATTCGCGATTTTCATATCCCCACGACTGTGGATGACTACCGGGCCATCTATCGTGCGTACCTGCACGATCCGGATCTGCAGGACGCACGGGCCCGCTGGCCGTTCGTGAACATGTGGGACAATCACGAGTTCAGCTGGCTGGGCTGGCAGTCACTGCAGAAGTTCGAAGGAGTGACGCGGCCAGCGCAAACTCGCAAGGTCGCGGCGAACCAGGCTTTCTTCGAGTTTCAACCGGCTCGCATGGCAAGGCCGGGCAGCGACTCGCTCGACAGCTTCCATCCGCCGCAGGTCGTCGACACGCCTGTAACTAGCTTTCGACGAGCACGGGCTGGGCGAAGAACGCAATAACCTGCTCGCGATCAACAGCCTCAAAGGGTACCGGGCGCTTCGCTGGGGGCGCAACGTGGAGCTGATCGTCACCGACCAACGCAGCTACCGGTCGGAGGATCCGCTGGGACGCGCGGAAGCCGATGCCTTTTCAATCCAGACTTTCCGGAATTCGTTCCCGAAGAGGCCATGGAGATTCTCGACGCGGGCCGGACCTATAACAGCGGCCATCCGCCCGCGACCATTCGCTATGGCAACACCGAAATTCGCCAACTTCCAACGAGAAGCGCCGCCCAGGAAATTCTGGGCTTTGAACAAAAGCAGTGGTTTCTTGAACGGCTGAAAAGTTCAAGTGCTACATGGAAGATCTGGGGCAACACCACGGCTACACTCGACATGAGAGCGGATCCGCAGAATCTTCCAGCCCAATCTCACCAAGCCTTGGCCGGGAGCCGCATATGCCGGGTTCGGCAGGCGGCGACCACAGCAGCGCCTACGTCGAGCGCGGGGAAATCTACGACTTCGTTCGCGACCACGGGATTACCGGGTTTGCCACCGTCGCCGGCGATCGGCACAGCTTCTGGGCCGGGCTCGCGGCCAAGGCCTCTGCCACCGAAGACCATTTGATCCGGTTGGGATTGCCTTCGTGACCGGTTCGATCTCCGCTCCGGGCGAGATCGAAGCCATTGAACACGTATTTCCCAAAGCGCACCCCTGCGGCCACTCTTTCTTGGTCAGGCCGCAGGCGACACTTCGCCTCAGCCCACGCTCAACCTGATGCTGAGACATGGCGTGCGTTCCTGCCTCGCATATGCGGAAGAGTGGCGACATGAAGAAGGCCCATGCTGCTTCCAACCCGCATGCTCTCGCCTCACCTCTCGTTTGTGGACATGGGAGGTCACGGCTACTCTGTCGTGCGCGCATCGAGTACGAGATTCGAGACTGAGTTCGTCTGCATTCCCAGACCCCTGGAACGCAGCTCAAGCGCGGATGGAGGACCGCTCCGCTACCGTGTGCGTTGCCGAACGAAGCTTTGGAAGGCGGGTGAATCACCCCGAATAGAAGCTTCTTTGCTGGAGGGCGACGCGCGCTTCTCGATGGATTAGATCTTCACGAAAACTTCTTCGCCTTCAACACTTACAGGATAAACTGCAACTCTTTCCTGAGAGCTATCGGTGGCTCCGGTTGCAGGATCGAAGGTCCAGGCATGCCAGGGGCAAATCAGCTTGCCGTCTTCGATCATCCCCTCGGCCAGCGGGCCTCCCCGGTGAGGACATTCGTTGTCCAGGGCCCGGATCACCCCGTCGAAGTTGGCGATACACAGTGTCCTCGGGCCGGCACTGAATTCCCTGGCCTCTCCGGGCGCGGAAGGTCGCTCTTAGCGCAGATCTTCACCAATGCACTCATGAATATTTAATATTTGCAGCCATTGGCCTGCCAGGCGCGATAGGTCTTCCAGGAGGCCGCCCGGGCCGTCTCTTCGTCTGCAAAATCGCCCGCCTCCTGCTCAACTCCTTCAGGAAAGATATAGAACGTCCATTTGCGAAGGGCTTTGATGTAGATCGGTACGGTGGGACTTTGCTGAGTTTTGTCGCTCATATAGCCGAGCATACGCTATCCTCGGATTAGGAATGGCCAGTCATTACACCCCCGACTCAACCTGAAACCACCAACGACAGACTTGTGGTGCCCTACATGCGCCGAGGCGGTGCATGATCCGCTGGTTTGCGGCGATTGCTCCGCCGTCCTTTGCCGCGTCTGCGGAACCCCGCTCGAATCAGCTGACGAACTCGCCTTCGGCTAGGCCATGGCGAAGCTCAAGAAGCACACGCCTCCACCCGGGTGGAAAAATCCCCTGGCTCCCCAGCAACCGCTGGCCAGCGCTCGCTGGTTGCTCGGCGGCGTGGCGGCGACCCTGGGTCTGGCGGCGGTCTGCGTATACATCACCTTTTGCCTGCTCTTCTGGCAGGGCCAGTGGCAATTGGTGTTCAAACCATCACGCACCATCACGGCCACTCCGGCCGCCGCCGGCATGAAGTTTGACGAGATCTCGTTTGACGCAACCGAAACCGGGATTCTGCAGCTCAACGGTTGGTGGATTCCCGCCAAACCCAATGCGCCTTACGCCGCCGATACCCTGCTCTTGCTGCATAACGGATCGGGATCACTCTCGGACACACTGCCGCAATTGCAGGCCTTGCAAAAACTGGGCATCAATATTTTTGCTTTCGATTATCGCGGCTTTGGAAAGAGCCTAAACATCCATCCCTCGGAAGCGAGCACGTATCAGGACGCGGACGCCGCCTGGGCTTACCTCACCGATACGCGCCATTTATCACCGTCGACGATCGTCCTCGATGGAGTGGGACTGGGTGCGGCGATCGCGGTTGAAACCGCTCGGCGTCATCCCCAGGCGCCAGCGCTGATCCTCGAGGATCCTTCGCCGCCGATCCTCGACTCGTTGAAGTTCGATGCGCGCACGCATATGTTGCCGATCCGTTTGCTCTTCCATGATCGCTTCGACCTGACGAAGACACTGGCCCATCTGCCCACGCCCAAGCTGCTGCTGTACTTCCAGACGCACGAGGCTGGTCGCTACTACGGGCGGCAGACCCCAAGCAGAGAGCGACCGTCACCGGCTATGCGGATGAGAATTATCTGAAGAGCCTACAGAGCTTTCTGGGGAAATATCTATCCGGCAGATGAACCGTTCCCTGTTAAGCTTGCCTACGATACTGACACCAATAGGAGTTCTGATTGTTTAGCTGGCTCGATCGCTTTCAAGGTTTAGGCGCCTTGGTCATGCGGGTGGTAGTGGGCGTCATCATGGTGGCTCACGGATATACCAAGATCATTCCCACCGATGCGCTCTATAACTTCAGCCACATGGTGGTCCGCATGCACTTGCCGGTCTGGCTTGGTTATGTTTCGGCGTTTACGGAATTCTTCGGCGGCATGCTGCTGATCGTTGGCTTGTTGACCCGGGTGGCTGCGTTCATGACGGCCATCGATATGGCGGTGGCCATCATCAAAGTTCATCTCCATGGCGGCCTGCTGGGGCCGAATTCCTTCGCCCTTCCGTTGGCGATATTTTCCATCTGCCTGATGCTGGTGTTTACCGGCTGCGGTTGGCTGGGACTGGATGATTTTGTGGGAAGAGGGAGAGGCGCGCGAGCCAAGGTGGCGACCCGCTAACCCCCTTGACACGTTCGCTGTGTCAGATAAAGGAATCCACGACCACAACCCAGAAACCCTCGGCATCGTCGCAAGCCCCCCGACTTCGATTCGGCCTGTAAGGTTCAAAAACCTGAAATCGCGGTTCCCCATCTGACACAGCGAACGTGTCGGATCGGGGGCATCTGTCAGTTAGAGCATTTTCACTTCTACTCTGCACAGTCAAGCGCCGCGAAGTGCAGCTTTTCTTGAGGAAAAGCCACGTCGGGAGTGGTTGCTCTGTATACACCAGAAGTAAAATGCTCTACTGCGGGGCCGGAGCCGTGCCGGGGAAGCTCCCCGGTCAACTCGAAATCAAATTCAAAAATTGGGTCGTCTTCAGTTCCGATCCGGGGAAAACCAATTCCATGTTGCGTGCTCCCAGAGTCTTATAAGCTGCTTCACCCAGAACCTGGCGGAAATCTGTGGTGATCGCCAGGTCGCGGTTCTGGTACAACTGCTCGGTCGCCATCCCTGGCCACTTGCCGTAGACCTTCCCACCCTTGACGGTGCCGCCGAACACGAACATGACATTTGCGTGCCCGTGATCGGTTCCGCCGGTACCGTTCTGTTGCGCCGTCCGCCCGAACTCTGACATGGTCACCAGGACCACATTCTCTGCCTCGCTGCCCATGTCAGTCCAGAAAGCGGAGATACCCTGGCTGAAATCGCGCAGGCAGTTGGCCAGCTGTCCGTTGACGCTGCCCTGATTCTGGTGTGTGTCCCATCCGCCGATATCGGTGAATGCCGCTTCCACACCCAGGTTCGCCTTAAGCAACTGGGCAATCTGCTTCATATTGTCGCCGAAAGCGCCGTTGGGGTAGTTGGCGCCCGGCCCCGGCTTGTAGTGCGCGGGGTCCGTCGCCTTGAACATTTTGACCGCTTCGAAGGTTTCCTGGCCGGTGCCGTGCAGCACCGAATCGACAGAATCGGCATACATGGCCTCAAAGGCCGAGCTGATGGGCGCGGCATTCGGATTCTTGCCTCCGACTGCGAAATCCTGTACCCGGTTGACCGCGACCGCGGGAATTTTTCCATCCAGGGTACGGGGCACCTGTGATCCAAGGGCGACCGCGCGAAAGGCGGTATGGGGTGCGGGCCGGCGAAGATCTTCCGCCTGCAGAGCGCGGTTCAACCAGCCATCAGGCGTAGCCTTCACGCCGGGTGTCCCGCTTTCCATAAAATCCTGGGCGTCGAAGTGGGAGCGGGTGGTGTCCGGGGAGCCGGCTGCCTGGATCATTGCCAGGTGCCCCTGATCGAACAGGGGTTTGAACGATTGCATGGCCGGGTGCAGTCCAAAGAATCCATCCAGGTCGATGAGCTGGTTCTTCGGGATGGCGATGGTCGGCCGAAGCTGGTAGTAGTTAGTTTCCGCATGAGGCACCACGATATTGAGTCCATCGGCAGCCCCGCGTTGGAAGATGACTACGAGCTTTTTACCCTGGGCTTGGGCGCTGGTCGTCTGGGCCAGAACGGACCGCCTGAGAAAGGTTGGAATCGCTGAAGTGCCAACCAGGGCCATCGCTCCACCCTTCATGAATGCCCGACGCGTTGCCATCGATTGCTCCAAACCCGGCCCGCGCTTGCGGGCACACCCATTCGAACGCGCGAAGCCAAAGAAAGTTGTGCCCGGAGAGGGAGTTTTTGGCTGACGCGATGCGGACTGGGACGGCCTGCAGGCCGTCCAGAGACGACCTAGAATGAGTGCGGATTGGCGATTTAGCGAGTTTCTACGTTTTTGCAGGCGGATTTATGTATTCGACTCTGCACTGAGTCCCGAAGGGACGGCTGCAAGTAGCCCAGGACGGCAGTCCTGGGTAACCGCCACGAAGCTGGACTAGTCCCGCCAGGGACGGCTGAAATTTTAGCCCCCATCTTCAGCTGTCCCGTGCGGGACTGATCGAATGGCTTATGTTTACCCAGGACTACCGTCCTGGGCTACTTTCAGCCGTCCCTTCGGGACTCTGTGCAGATCTGAATTGTAGTTCGGCAGAAAGGACAGTTATTTTAATATTTGCCCAGTTCGGCCATGGCTCGGAACAGGTCTTCCGGCTGGGGCAGAATGGCGTCTTCAAGAATCGGCTGGTAAGCCACGAAAGTGTCCATGGCGGCTACCCGCTTGACGGGGGCATCCAGGTACTCGAAAAGCTCGTCTGCGATACGCGCAGCGATTTCAGCGCCATATCCCCAGCTCAACATATCTTCATGAGCGATGATCACCCGGCCGGTCTTCTGCACCGAAGTGGCAATCGCCTCCCAGTCGTAAGGACTGAGCGTGCGTAGATCAATCAGTTCGACCTCCAAGCCCAGTTCCGTGCTCGCCTGCTGCGCGGCCCGCAGCGCACGCGGCACCAGGGCGCCGTAGGTAATCAGCGTGATGTGTTTGCCCTGGCGCAACACGTTGGCCTTACCAAAGGGAATCGCGAAATCGGGGCCGGGGTACACCGCCCGGCCGAACGTCTCGCGGTACAGGCGCTTGTGCTCGAAGAAAAGAACCGGATCATCGCAGCGGATCGCGGTCCGCAACAAGCCGTTGGCATCGAGCGCATTGGAGGGAAAGACTACCCGGATCCCAGGAGTGTGGGTGAAGATGCTCTCCCCGCACTGCGAGTGATAGACGGAGCCGCCGGTAAGGTATCCCCCGATGGCCACGCGAATCACCGCAGGCGCCGAATAGCCGCCATTGGAGCGCCAGCGCAGCAGGCTGACCTCGTTGCGCAACTGGTGCATTGCCGGCCAGATGTAGTCGAAGAACTGGACCTCGACCACGGGCTTGAGCCCGCGTGTGGCCATGCCCACAGCCCGGCCTACGATATCGGCTTCCGCCAACCGGGCGTTGTAGACGCGGTCGGGACCGAACTCCCGCTGCAAACCCGTGGTTAACTTGAAGACTCCGCCCTTGCCCTTTACCAGACCCTCTCGCAGCTCCAGGTCGTGGCTGGTGTCGGCCACATCCTGACCAAAAACCACGATGCGCGGATCACGCTGCATCTCGTCTTTGAGGCAGAGATTGATCAGGTCGGCCATGGTCCGCTCCTGCGCATCGGGGGTCTGCACCGCCGGCCGGGCCAGGTCTTCCCTGGTGGGGTCCAGGTCTTCGGAATACACATGGCGCTTGATGGAACTTATCTCCGGCAGTGGGGCGCGCAGAACCCGTTCGGCCGCGCTGCGCACCTCCTCGTCCACCTCCTGTTCCAGGCGGTTGATAGCCCCAGGATCGAGAATACCTTCGCGCAGCAGGCGCATCTGCAGCTTGGGCAAAGGGTCGAGAGCAGCATCCCTCTTGCGCTCCGCTTCCGACCGGTAGAGCAGCTCGTCATCGGAAAAAGAATGGGCATACAGGCGGATGACGTGGCCGTGGACAAAGGCCGGCCCCTTGCCGGATCGGCAGTGCTTGACCGCCCGGGTGAAGGCGGCATAGCTTTCGACCGGATCGGTGCCATCCACCTCGGCAAAATAGAAGTTCGGAAAATTAGCCACCAGGCGCGAGATGTTTCCCCCCGGCGTGTTCACGTCCACGGGCACGGAAATGGCGTAGCCGTTGTCTTCCACAACAAACACCACCGGCAAGCGCAGGGCGGAGGCCGAACTGATCGCTTCCCAAAACTCGCCTTCGCTGGTCGCGCCTTCGCCGAGTGAGACGTAGACCACCTCGTCCCCGTGAAAATGGGTGGGCTTGAACGCGCTGTAGTCCCCCTCGCGCTGCTCTGCCGCAGCCGGATGGGTGGCAAGATAACGGCCCGCCTCAGCGCAGCCCACCGCCTGTAGACACTGGGTAGTAACCGAAGAAGATTGGCTGACGATGTTCAACCGCCGAATGCTCCAATGCGATGGCATCTGCCGTCCGCCGCTGGACGGGTCCGCGGCCGCGCCCACGGATTGCAGCAGTTGCTCCTCCACCGTCTGGCCCAGGGTCAGGCACAGGGCTCGGTCACGATAGTAGGGATAAAACCAATCGTAGCCAGGCTTGAGAGCCATGCCTGCTGCTACCAGGAACGCCTCGTGGCCGGCGCCGGAGACCTGGAAAAAGATCTTTTGCTGGCGCTTGAGCAGCACCTCACGATCGTCGGTGCGGCGCGACAGATACATCAGCCGATACATCCGGATCAGTTGCTCCGGTTCCAAGCCAGCGTAGGACGCGGCGGTGGCTTGCTCAGTACTGGCTGTTTTGGCCATGGGCACCTCTTGTTACCATCAGGCAAATTGTAATCAATTGTTCCCACTCCTGCTCGGGGGCCGGTTAACGATCCACCCCGGATTTCCTGTAGGGTTTTAGGAGCGTTGGCGACTTCATGCGGCTTTCCTTAAAGAAAGCCGCACAAGCGGTCGTCTGCGTTGCCGCGAAGTAGGAAATCCGGGTACAGGCAATTGCATCCTATGTGGTCGTGGTTGACCTCCCCTGCCGGTATGATGACGGAGCGGCGTTGACCAACTTTTTCTCTGCGTGCTCTAATCAGCCGGTTTGCAGGTTTTTGCGCTCGCAACCCCAGTTGCAAGTACTCTCTGGAGGCGTTTGAATGGTTTTCTTCTCACTATCGGCCCTGGTGCTTCAACTGGGCTCAACCGCTGCCGTCGACACCAGTGGCAGCACTTTTCTCTGGATCGCTCTTCTCGCAGGTCTGTTGGGCTTGGTTTTTGCCCTCTTTCTCGCCCGGTCGGTGCTCGCCTACGATACCGGGACGCCCGAAATGCGGCTCATCTCGAACGCCATTCGCGAGGGCGCGGAAGCTTTCATGTCGCGCCAATACACGACCATTGCGGCGCTGGCCGTAGTGCTTGCCATTGCCCTTTTTGTGGGCTACAAGTTTTCCGACTTTACCGCGCCGCTGGCGGGCAAAGTGGTCATCAGCTTCCTGATCGGCGCCATCTGCTCCGGGTTTGCCGGCTACACCGGTATGTTCGTCTCCATCCGCACCAACATCCGCGCCGCCAGCGCCGCCCGGGCGAGCCTCGGAAAAGCCTTGAAAATTGCACTCCACGGGGGCGCGGTCACCGGCATGGTGGTCATCAGCCTCTCCCTGCTGGGCGTGGGCAGCCTGTTTTTCCTGTTTGGCGGATTGCACGATCCGCAGCACGTTCCTTATCAGCTGGTCGGCTTTGGCTTTGGGGCTTCGCTGGTCGCCCTCTTTGCCCAGCTGGGCGGAGGCATCTATACCAAAGCTGCCGATGTGGGCGCCGACCTGGTGGGTAAAGTGGAGGCGGGCATTCCCGAAGACGATCCTCGCAACCCCGCCGTCATTGCCGACCTGGTGGGCGACAACGTGGGCGACTGCGCCGGCCGCGGAGCGGACATTTTTGAATCCACTGCGGCGGAAAATGTCGGCGCCATGATCCTGGGGACTGCTCTGTATCCCGTCTTCGGCATCAAGGGGATCCTCTTCCCTCTCATCGTTCACGCCATCAACCTGGTGGCCAGCTTTATCGGCGTGCTGGCGGTTCATAGCCGCGAAGACCAGGATCCGATGGATGCGTTAAACCGCGGCTATTACGTTACCACCCTGCTGGCGCTGGCCGGCTTTGCTGGAGCGGTGTACTACATGCTGCAAGGCCGCTGGTGGCTGCTCGGCTGCGGCGTTGTCGGCATGGTGACCTCGTTTCTCTTTGTCCGCATCACCGAGTACTACACCGAAACCCGCTACCGGCCGGTGCAATCGATTGCCAATGCCTCCCTCACAGGCCCCGCAACCAATATCATTAGCGGCCTCGCCGTGGGCATGGAGACACCTGCCATGCCGGTGGTTGTGATCAGCGCCGCCCTGCTGCTCAGTTACTACTTCGGCGTGCGCGGGCTGGCCGACACCACCATCTCCGACTACGCCAAGGGAATCTACGGTACCGCCATTGCCACCATGGGCATGCTGTCGTCTGCCGCCTACATCCTGGCTATGGACACGTTTGGCCCCATCACCGACAACGCCGGCGGAATTATCGAGATGTCGAATCAGCCAGACTCGGTGCGCGAAAAGACCGACAAGCTGGACGCGGCCGGCAACACCACCAAGGCCCTGACCAAGGGCTATGCCATCGGGTCCGCGGCCCTGGCTGCCTTTCTGCTTTTTTCCGCTTACCTGGAAACGGTTCACGGCATTGTGGCGCAACGCTTCTCCGATGCTGGCCAGGTGCTCGACCCGAACTGGAGCTTTACCAACATCAACCTGGCCAGCGTGCCGGTGTTTGTCGGGGCGCTGCTGGGCGCGATGCTGATTTTTCTGTTCTCCTCATTCGCCATCAAAGCTGTGGGAAGAACCGCGCAATACATCATTGAAGATGTGCGCGCGCAGTTCCGCGAAAACCCCGGCATCATGGCAGGAACTTCGAAACCGGACTACGGCCGTTGCGTGCGCATCGTTACCGGCGCGGCGCTCAAGCAGATGGTTCTGCCCGGCGCGCTTGCCGTGCTCACGCCTCTGGCGGTGGGGCTCATCTTCAAGAATTTGAGCGGCAGCTTTCACATCCACATTCCGGGAGAGTACTCGCCCATCCTTAACGGCCGTTCCATCGATCTTGCCGGAGCCGAAGCGGTCGCTGCCCTGCTCATGGTCGGGACCATCACCGGCATCCTGATGGCCATGCTGATGAACAACAGCGGCGGCGCGTGGGACAACGCCAAGAAATACATCGAGACCGGCGCCCACGGTGGCAAGCGTTCAGAAGCGCACAAGGCAGCGGTGGTCGGCGACACTGTCGGCGATCCTTTCAAAGACACTGCCGGCCCTTCGCTGCACGTGCTGATCAAGCTGCTGGCCACGGTTACGCTGGTGCTGGCGCCGTTGTTTCTCTAACCCGGGTACCCACCCTTCGCGTCTTTTGCGAAGGGTGGGATACGGCTCGCTTGGAGAGCTTGTGTGAGAACCCACCATTCACTGATTTAGTCGCGGAGGGACGGCTGAAAATTACCCAGGATGTAGTCCCATAAGCGCTAACTTGTTTGGGATGTTTTTCGTCAAAACTCCCACAAAATCGTCATCCTGAGAGGTTGTGACTTTATTGATTTTTTCGCATTTTCGAGGTACCTAAGCCATTTGTTTTCAGCATCGGATTTTGCACGAAACCAATAAAGTCACAGACTCTGAGCGGAGCGCGTTACAAATTTATCGCGTGACAGCGCTTGGCGGCGCGGAGTCGAAGGACCCCGAGGGTGCTTATCTTGCCCATGCTGCTCGGGCCTTTTCGACCACCGAAGCCCGCACCTGGCGGACCCGCCACGGTGTTTCCCTGGGGCTGAGACAAGAACTGCTGGCATCTTGCTATGGCCGGCGGCTACATCTAGATTCTCGGCAGCCATACAGGCACGCTTTACATTGGTGTCACCGGCAACCTGTATCTGCGCGTCATGCAACATAAGGAGGGCACGGGCTTCGGTGGTCGAAAAGGCCCGAGCAGCATGGGCAAGATAAGCACCCTCGGGGTCCTTCGACTCCGCGCCGCCAAGCGCTGTCACGCGATAAATTTGTAACGCGCTCCGCTCAGAGGCTGTGATTTTATTGGCTTTTTCACGTTTTTGACGCAGCTAAGCCTTTTATTTTCAGCACCAATTTTCATGTGAAACCAATAAAGTCACAAACTCTCAGGATGACGATTTTTGTGGGAGTTTTGACGAAAAACATCCCAAACAAGTTAGCGCTTATGGGACTGCATCCTGGGTAATTTTCAGCCGTCCCGTTTGGCAAGCTCAGGGCAGGCTCTCCGGGACTAAATCGGTGAATGGTGGGTTCTCACACACGCTCTTTAGCCCGGTACAAACGAACACAAGGCGAAGCAATCACGGCGCCAAGCTATCATCAAACCCATGCGTTCCCGCTTCCTGATTGCAATGGCCGCTTTCCTGCTCCTATTTCCTCGCCCCCAGGCGTGGGCCTGGGGAAACGAGGGCCATCGGATCATTGCTGACATCGCCTGGGACCACCTGAACGACGCCACGCTGGCCAAGCTGCGGCCATTCCTGGGTGACAACGATCTTGGCCTCCATCTCCACCTGGGCGGACGACATCCGCAGCGGACATCCGGAGACCGGTCCCTGGCATTACGTCGATATCCCTCCGGAGTCAGGCGGGTACGAACCGAAAGACTGCCCCGACAATGACTGCGTGGTGGCGCAGATCAATAGATTTGCAAAAATCCTGGGCGATCCGGAGCAGCCTTTTGCGGCTCGGAGTGAGGCGCTTAAGTTCCTGGTTCATTTTGTCGGCGACCTGAGCCAGCCCTTCCACGCCATGGCCGACGCGCGTGGGGGAAACGACGTTCCGGTCACTGTTTTCGGCTCGGCTCAGTGTGGAGACAATGCGTGCAACTTGCATAGCGTCTGGGACACCGAGCTGATCCGGCATACCGGTTTGCGCGAACACCGCTATGCGCGTGAGCTGGAGGAGATGATTGCCGCTGATCATCTGCAGGCCGGTCCTGTGAACCCCGTGGTGTGGGCGAACGAATCGCTGCAATTGGCGAAGCAGGCGTGGGTCCAGCCGCAGGCCGAGATTGACGAGGCTTACTACCAGCGGGAGCGGCCGGTAGTCGACCGGCAACTTGCGCTGGCCGGCCTGCGCCTGGCACAGGTGCTGAATGAGGAGTTGGGGGGCTCTGCGAAATCGTGAGTCTAGAGAAAGAAGCCGAACATATTCAGGACTTCGTCGCTGATCTCAACGTCGCTCAGGTTGGCTTCTTCGATGAGCCTTAATTTTTGACGGAACCGGTCCAGAAGGCCGGCGTTGATATCGGTCTTCTGGTCCAGGGTCCACATCAGTTGAGCGGCGGTGGTGCGATGTTCACAACGAGCAGCCAGGCCGTGTGCCGTTTCAATCGTCAGCACAAGGGGCAGACTGTGAAACTCCTGATACAGATGCATGGGGATACGGGCTTTGATGTTGACTCGCATCGTAGGGAGAGGATGCCACGCCCACACGAGACCGGCCATACTACCTTGGTATGGGGGTAACCCCCTGGGGTTGCAGGATGGAGGTGGCGACTTACATCGATCAGATGGATCGGGGCGGCTCATGATGATTGAGAGTGTCCCAAGCAGGTACGGAGAGATGGCAGAGCGGTTGAATGCACCTGACTCGAAATCAGGCATACCTTCACGGGTATCGGGGGTTCAAATCCCTCTCTCTCCGCCATACCTTTATAAGCAACGGGAAGCCCAATTTTGATCTTTCAATTCCCTGCCCTTCATGCGGCTACAAGATTCAGCCAAGCGAGCTGCTGCGAGTGACATCGCACATCATAAAGTGCCCGAAATGCGGTGGAGAATTCGACGAGGTGCGAGGTAGGAAGCTGCTGAGTACTTCCTAAGAAGGGTTGGGCTCGTGGGCCGACCTCTCAGAGAGGGTTTGACCGCCGAGACCTTTTAGCGCTCCGTCACGTCTAAGCGCCAGACGTGTTCAGGTTGGTTGAGGAGGATTTGACCCGTGCCTGTGCGTGCTTACGTTTTGCTTTCCCTTCTGTTCTGTCCTCTTGTGGTGGCAGCCCAGAGCGTCTCTGTTGGTTCCTACTCATACTCGTATTCCGCAGGTCCACGAACCAATCTCCCCTTTTCAGCCACATTTGAGTCCAAGACTGTGCAGACGTTAGCTGATGGCACAACCGTTACGACCACTTCCAAAACTAAGGAAGCTCGCGATTCCCAGGGACGAACCCTTCACCAGGTCACGAGAACGCTGCCAGATGGGCAGGAAACGATACAAACATTTGTCAATGATCCACACGACCGTACAACGATGAATTGGTCGAACACATCGACGGTGGCTTCGGTTGACCACCTGCCCGACCCGGTTCAGATATCCCGGCAAGCGGCTGCGTCCCCTTCAAAGCAACAAGCCCGACCGGAGCCTGCTGAGCGGCCCAGCGTACAAAGAGAGAAACTGGGAAGTAGGACGATCTTGGGCGTATATGCCGAGGGTACTCGCAACACAATGGTGGTTCCTATGGGATATGAGGGGAATGATAGGCCGTTGACTGTAGTGACTGAGGAATGGAGGTCGCCTGACCTGGGTATCACGCTTTCCACTTCTCGGGATGATCCCAGAAGAGGACACTACACAAACGAGGTCACTGAACTTGATCGCGGTGAACCTGATCCCGCTCTGTTTCAACCGCCTGCGGGGTACACTCTGCAGGACCGCGAAACCGGCCTCAATGAGACACTGGCCAACAGAGACTTCTGAGAATACTCGTGTCAGCGCTCATAAAACCCCTTGCATTTGCGTGGCTGTGCTTCACGGTCGTCCTGATCGCAATCGCCACACACACTGCTCTGGGCGTCGTTCCCCGGATGCTAACCAGGGCAATGTAGGACGCATTTTCTATTACCACCTGCCGAATTGGATTGCGATGTCCTTTTGTTTCCTCGCGAACCTGGGAGCTTCGGTCGTATATCTTGCGAGTCGAAACCGAAGTCCAGGCATTGCCCTGAAGGCCGACGCCATTGCTGTTTCGACCGCTGAAGTGGGCCTGGTCTTCTGCTCCCTGGGACTCATCACCGGATCGATATGGGGCAGAGCCGTGTGGGGCATTTGGTGGACCTGGGACGCACGTCTGACGGCAACGCTCGTTCTCTGGCTCATGTATCTTTCGTATATCGTTCTTCGGAAGGTCACGATTGGCAGCCAGGGCAGGACGCTTGCTGCGGTCCTGGCCATCTTTGCCTACTGCGACGTTCCCATTGTTTATATGTCTACGCGCTGGTGGCGTACCCAGCATCCTGCCCCGGTCTTCTTCGGTGGACCGAATGCCGGCGTTGACCCCAACATGCAGCCCGCGGTTACCTGGAATATCTATGCATGGCTCGCCTGGGGAGCGCTCCTGGTCGGTATTCGCTTCGCAACCGAGCGTCGCCGTCAGTCGAATGCGCAGGTTGAGACAGAACGGGCTCTAGAGTCGATTGGAGAGGTGGTTCGATGAAATGATTCTTCTTAATCCACTTTTTCCGTTCGACCCCACGATCGATTCAGGGCTGGGCCACAGGCATCTGATCCTTGCATATTGTGTCGTGTGGGCTGTTCAGCTCGGGTATATCTGCTATCTATTCCGACAGTGGAAATCCGTGAGCCGAAGCGATTCAGGATCATCGGATCATCCGGCCGAAAAGGCGGGACTCCTGGGAGACTAGTGAAATCACATCGAGCCTGCTGACATCCAACCGGGCAACCTGAGTCAACTGCTGTCCTCGGTACTAGGCGGCGTGGACCTCCGTCTTCGCAGAACGCGGCGGAAACACGAACAGGGTCACGACAAGGGCAACAACAATTCCAAGTCCAACCTCGAGAAATCTTCCAAACGCGGCTTGGGCCGGTCCGTTATCGATTTTGACTAAAACGACAATGGAAAGTGTGACGGCCGCGAGTCGTCCCGCTTTATCAAACGCCAACGCACCGCACACGAAGATGCAAAGAGCCACCGACAGGCCATAGAGAAGGTAGTGACCGTGCCAGGCATAATAGGTGAGCCAGCCAAGGAAGGCGCCGATCGCGGTGCCGATAATGCGGTCGCGACAGGAGGCAAAAGTAACGGTCGTGTCAACAGCCATGACTACTATCGCCGAGACTGCCGCCCAGTAAGTGTGCTCTAACTTGAAAAGATTTCCCAGCCACACGGATAGCACCGCGGCGAGACCTGTCTTGAAAGCACCGATCGCTTGTTTGCCGAAGTCCTTTCGCGCCCACCAGGCTGAAAACCCGCTTACCGGAACTTCTGCGCTCGCGCTCATATGTCTCGTCCTTTCAGAACTGCATCCATACTGCAGGGACTTCGCCGAGAGCGCCCGGCGTTCGAACGAACGCCTCCTTAAGCGCGGATACTACTTCGCACCCAGTAGTCCACCCACGACAGGCGATCCGGTTCCGCTGCACCCGTTCTCGCCATAGCGGAGAAATTTCTGGATCCGCTTGCCGGTGTCGACTTCCGCGGTATAGATGTTGCCCTTGCTGTCCACGCTCACCTGATGCAGGCAGTGGAATTCTCCGGCCATCCGGCCGCTGCGCCCGAGCCGGCCCAACTCCTGCAGATTGCTTCGATTCAGAATGTAGATGGTCATGTTGGCGTTGTCTCCGACATAGAGGCAACTCTGCGCCTTGTCGGTGGAGAAGTTCATGGAAACGGCGGTTCCAATGATGTTGGTGTGCTCGCTGACAAATTGCTCGGCAACGAAACCGCATTTGCCGGGCTCGCCGTCGGATTGCTGCACGGTTTGCCCAGCGCGGGATTGTTCTTAGTCGAACACCTGAATGCGATCGTTGCCCCGGTCGCAGACATAGATCTTGCCGTCATTGGCGATCTTCACGCAATGCACGGGATTGCGGAAGAATGCGGGCTTCTTGTTGCCTTTGGTATAGTCGTCGATCCAAGTGCCGGCGGCCTTGGCGCCGCGTCGTCTACCGGATTGTTTCCATACGCGCCGAAATGGCCGATGTATTTGCCGGTATCGGCGTCGACGATCAGGACGCGGCGATTTCCGTAGCCGTCGGAGATGTACAGGCGGTTGGTTGCGGGATCGACGACCATGTCCGCCGCCAGATAGAGCAGCGGCGTGCCATTGATACCGCCATGCGTGTCGTTGCTGTCTGGTCCCTTGGGAGTTCCGCCGATCCGCATCTTGAAATTGCCGTCCATGTCGAACTTCAGGACGAAGCCGTCGCCACCTTCCTTGTTCGTCGTCCACGGCGAGCCTTGCCGGTCCGCTGCCGCGGAATTTCCGGAGATCCAGACGTTGTCCTTCTGGTCGACATAGATACCGTGCTCGCTGTTGGCCAGATGCAGCCTGCTTCCGCCTTACATTTGCCGCCGATGAAACCGGGGTCGGCGGACCGCCCCAGGCGCGCAGCAGCTTGCCGTCGGCATCGAATTCCAGAACGGAAGGAGCGGCTTTGCAGCAATCCGCGATGGGGCCATACGCGCGCACCTGGCCGATCCCGTTGATCGGCTGACCCTTCTCGATTGGTGGCGCCCGGGACGGGCCCTTCCAGGCCAGCCTCGTCATTGGTCATGGTGCGCGGCCGGTTGTAGACCCAGATATGGTCGTGCTGGTCGACATAGAGGCCTGGGAAGATGATTGCCAGTCGGGCGCCTTTCGTCTACAGGTAGCGGAACCCTAATTTGATACACAGATGGACGGATGGGTACTGAGCCGGTATGCAGACTTGACTGCGGCCTTCCACTCCCCCGATCTGCTGCTCGTTGGCCCGGCAAGTAAAGAGAAGTCTCCCTCGGTGGATGAGCCCGCCCGACTGAGAATGCGCGCGGAGACGAGGGAGGCACTTTCACCGGTCGCCTTGCGATCCTGGCGCAAACACATGCTCCACCATGCCAGAGAACTCGTGGCTCAGTTCGACTGCGGCCATCCTATCGGCCTCATTAAGGACTACGCGGAGCCCCTATGCTTCGCGCTCGCCATTCCGGCCACTCATCCCGATCCTGTCCCCGGTCAGCATCTCGCCGAGCTGGCGGCCCAAGTCTCGCTGGCGGCAGCCGAGCCTTTGGATGACCGGCTTAGATCGCAATCCGAGGATCGCGACCGCGAAGCTGCGCCCTTTCTTCACTACCCGGCCCGGAGCCGATGCAGGACTCTTGGCTTTGTCGCGCTCTCGCGCACTCTGGTGAGTCTCTTGGGGAACGCCTGGTTCGCGCTTGGCACGCCATCCGCGGGAATGGAAGCGGTTGCACACGCGGCCCGCCCTGGTGGCGCGAGGCGTAGAGGAACTGCAGCGGTTTGCGGGCTGACTCGTCCGCTTTTTCGCCGTGCGGTCGTCGACACAACCCTCAATGGATTGTCGATTCGTAACGGAGACCGCGTGATCCTGTGCCTGCTGGCTGCCAATCGCGACCCGGAGCGCTATCCCGATCCTCACCAACTCTCCGTGATGCGCCCCCGCATCAGCCACGTCAGTCTGGGTGCAGGGCTACACGCATGCGTCGGGGCCCCTCTTGTTCGGCATAGCCACCGTTGCGGCCACGTTAGCCTTGGTTGAACGATTCTCGAGCGTTCAGCTGATTGCGCCTATTGAATGGCGAGGCGGCATCGGATTCGTATCACCCGTAGCCCTCCCCGTTCTTGTGGCCACCAGCGCGGATACTACTTCGCAGTCATCGGCCCGTCCACGGTAGGCAATACCATGCCTTGACGCACTGCATAGTCGCTATTGGGAAAGAATTCTTGGCTCAATCGTTCATGTCCGGTGTAAGCGGAATTCTTCATCGTTGCAGTTTATTTCCCCACCCAACCGCCGTCGACGTAGAGCGACTGACCGGTTACGTAGCTTGCCTCGTCTGAGGCAAAAAACGCAGCTACGGTTCCAATCTCGCACGGCTGCCCGGTTCGGCCCAATGAGATCTGGGCCACCACACCTGTCAGCACACTGGGGTCGCGATGATTCAGGACCCAGTCGATCATCGGTGTCTCGATTAAGCCTGGGTGGATGCAATTGACTCTGATTCCGAAAGAACCCATTTCCGCCGAAACATTCCGGGTCAGCGCCTCGATGGCCAGCTTAGCCGGCGCGTAGTGCGTGCGTCCGGGCAAAACCTTGCCCGCCTGAATGGAGCCTATGTTGATGATGGAACCGCCGCGGCCCGCGGCCACCGCCTGGCGGCAGAAAACCTGGCGAGCAACCCACTCTCCCCGCAGATTGACGTTCACCACATCGTTCCACTGCTCGTCTGTCGAGCTCCATGAAAAGGGAACGACGGTTTCGATGCCCGCGTTGTTTACCAATACGTCGATCGGCCCAAGCTCTTTCTCTATCCGGTCGAACATGGCCTCCACCTGGGGGCGCTCTCTGACGTCCCGCCTCCACTACCAGCGAACGCCGACCTTTGTTCCGAACCCATTCTGCTACTACATAAGCATTTTCGTACGAGCCGATGTGGTTGATAGCAATGTCCGCACCTTCCTCCGCGAACACTTCGGCGATGCCTTTGCCGATCCCTGGCTGGCTCCGGTAATCGAGCGCTACTTTATTGCGGAGCCTCATGTTCACCCCGTTGAAGGTTTTGACTTAACAGGCAATACGAAGGACAACCTGTGGCCACATCCAGCCCGAGGCCCAGCATACCCACTCCGGGGTTCCGGCGAGGCATCGAATCCAGCGACCTACACCCAAGCACGAATCTCCTACGCCTTGTAGTCGCACTACTGAAACAGACTGGTATTCATAGCAAACGGCTCAGGGCCGGTGGCTCACCAATAAAGCTTGAGCGCGAATTGCACCTCACGCTGGTCGTAAGCTCCATCGCGAGTAGATGTGATCTTTCCGAAATTGGCGGTGTTCGTGAAATCCAGAGAGCCCGGCGCTGCAGCGGCGCCCGGCCCGGAAAAACCCGGTATACTAAATTGTGGTGTGTTAAGTAGATTGAATATTTCTACGCGAAACTCGGCGCGAAAATCTTCATGTATCGGGATTCCCTTGAAAACCGAAAAGTCAACTCGGCGATATGAAGGTCCATCGACTTGCGTGGGTGCCCCACCCAACGGAGCGAATCCTTGCTCACCGACGGTACTGACTGGCACCGGATTTGTGAACGCCGCTGGATTCATCCATTGATTAACATTATGCTGTCCTGCATAGATTCCCTGACCGTATACCGTTGGCGCATAACAGCCCAGACCGGCTGCTGTCGCGATTGAGCACCCCACCGTAAATGGTTGGCCGGTTTGTAAAGTAAACGATAGCATTGAGCTGTCCAGTTACTAACAACTGCATTCATCACTGCGGATGAATCAGCCAGGAACATTTGATTTCTACCGAACGGCAACAGGTAGGTGCCACTCGCATGAAATACCTGCGCCACATTCCAGCCGCATTTTCCGTAGTCACCGCGAAGGCCGAATCCCGGCAGATCAGGGGCCCTGTAGGATCCTGAATTATTGTTCAATGAATCCTCAGTATCGGTTCGGCACTTGGACCATGTATAAGCCGCAAGCAAATTGAGACCCGTAGCGACTCTGCGCTGCAGGGTGGTCTGCAGCGAATTGTAACCGCCCGAGCCACCGGACACCTTTCGTCCAAAGCCCCGTGAGAAATCGGGCCATGGGACGAAGTCTTGAGGATTGACTGACGGCGGCAACAGCTCGCTTACATTATTTGTGCTGCTGTAACTATCTAGATGCCGTCCTAGGTTGCCCACATATCCAATTGTAGCTGTCATGCTGGACAATATCTGTTGCTCGAGCGTGAGGTTAAAGTCCTGAAAATAAGGTGTTCGAAAGTTATATTGTTCTCCCCCCAGGCTAAGGCCGTTGGCGTTCACGTTTTGTGCCTGGAAGGTAAGCGCACTCAGGCCATTCTCGAGCGTCGCAATAGCACCGGTCGGGTATGTAACGGGTTGACCGGCATTTGGACTGTTGTAGGTGAAAGTGTAGGAGAAGGGATAGTTAATACCTGTTCCAGGTAGGTTATCTCCGTAGCTCAGTGATCCATAGAAGATACCATAGGCTCCACGGAGCACGGTGCCATTTAACGCCTTGTAGGCAAAACCAACGCGGGGTGCGAAGTCGGTCCAGGAGTCAGCTATTAACGCTGGTTGATTGGAACATGTGATCGCAATGCCGTCCTTGGCTGCCAGGGCCACAAAGGAAGCCGACAGGTTCTTGTTGCATGTCTGTGCCTTCATAAGAATACTCTGCGCCATGACTGCCAGCAGGGGGAACAAAATTCGCCTGCATACCTCCCGGGGAAACTCCGTGGCCGTTGAATTCGTAACGCAGGCCAAGGTTTAAGGTTAGGCGGGTGGATATCTTCCAGTCGTCCTGCCCGTAATAACCATAAGTATGCCGGGTCGCACTTACCGTCGCGATATTCGAAGCTTCCACCTGGTCTGCCCCGCCGGTATAGTTAAATGCGCCGGGGACTGTACCAGGGATAGGATTAAGCGCCAATTGTGCCAGCCCGGTATTACCACCGGTAGTCGTGGGGACCTCAGTGTATACACCACTATAGGTGAAGTTGCCGCGGCTGAAAGCTGGCTGGAAGAATGAGATGTTGGAGTCCTGAAATTCAAAGCCACCCTTAAAGCTGTGTTTGCCCGCAACCTTGGTTATATTCTCGGTGATTTGCTCCACCCTTCCCGTTTCCGAGGAGGGAAGCCAGGGTGAGGCGCCGAGTTGAGTAAGTCCAGTCAGGTTGTAGGTAGGTAATCCACCGTTATTTGGGGCGGCCGGTATACCTTGGATTCCGAACTGAGACGGGATCGTAAGGTCAGAAGCATAAGGCTGCACCCTGGATGCCCCTATTCGTGAATACCCCACTCTGGCTTCATTAACTACGGTGGGTGAAAAAGAGGAAGGTCCAGCCTACGACGAAGTTCTTGACGTCCAGGAGCTGAGATCCGGTATTAAAAGCGCCGCCGTTAGCAATCGTCGCAAATGGGGACGGGATCAAGGTTGGTTCTTGCCCGTAGCTAAACCTACCAAAAACCTGTCCCCTTCGTTCCGGTGACCTGGTCGATTCTTATATCGCCTTGATCATTTGTATCTGTGAAGTGGGGATCGCTTGCGTAATTGTTGAACAGACCCGCCAAATTCGGCGCTGGATACGTATCTAGCAAATTGACTGCATTTGCACCCAGTCGCCCAGCGGGAATCTGATTTTGCGTGAACGGCTCTCTCGCGTAGCCAGTTCCAGTCGCTGTGAGACCGGTTACCGGGTCAACCGTACCCGCCGTCACAGCTCGAGTGGTCGAAGGATCGAAAACCTGGCCAAGCGGAAATGTTCGCCCTAACAGATCGGTCCGGGTTCCACTCTGGCCTGAGATGAGCTCCGACAGGTTCGTATATCCACTGGATCTTTCAAGTGCCGTTGGAACCGTCGAGGTGTACGGCGTGGCCTGGACGATGCGGCCTCCGTAATAATCTCCGAAAACGTACGTCTTGTGCTTTCTTCCGTCCCAGAGATAGGGGATGAAGACTGGACCGCCAAGTGTCACACCGAATTGATTTAGACGAAACTCGCCTTTTGACTGTTCGAAATAATTTCGCGCGTCGAGAGCGTCATTGCGCAGAAATTCGAACGCACTTCCATGAACTCTGTCTGTTCCTTGCTTTGTCGGTGGCGTTTAGGACAGCCCCGGCGGCGCGACTAAACTGAGCATTGAAATTACTGGTCTGTACCTTGAATTCCTGAAGCGCATCAACCCGACGGCAGATATATATAGTAAGACCCGTTGAAGTAATCTACTAGGTTGGAGTTATTGTCAACCCCATCCAGCAAATAATTATTCTGGTTTGGGGGAGCTCCATTCGAGGAGAATGCCCCGGTCGCGGCGAGACCTCGGCTGTCCTGTTGGGCGACAGTGACGTCCAGGCCCCAATTGTGCGAGGAAGGTATAGTTGCGTCCATTCAAGGGAAGGTTATTGATCGTTTTTTCAACAACTACACTTCCGACTGAGGCATCTTCCGTCTGGAGCTGCGCAGGAGCTGTAGTCACTTCGACCGTAGACGTTACACTTCCCGGCTGGAGACTAAGATTGACCACTACATTTTGTTGGATGTTTACCAGAATATCTGTTTGGGTTAACTTGGCGAAGCCGCCCTGTTCTGCCGTTAAAGAATAGTGACCAATCTTGACACTGGCGAACTGGTAAGCGCCTTGGGAATCTGTGTGCTGTGTCAAAGCCGCGGCATTATCCGTGTTCAACAGCGTAACCAGAGCGTCGGCGATCGCCGCTCCCTGCTGGTCTGTTACTCTTCCTAGTACCTGCCCGGTATCAACTTGTCCGCGCAGGCTTGTAGATATCAAGATGATGCTGATGACAACAATAATGCTGCGTCCGTCGATTTTCGCTCCAAAGAAATGCATCGCATGCCTCTCGTTCCAGCTCTCAAAGAGTTGACGCGTTTGTGGACTCGTGCTCTACAGAAATTCCTCCGAGTCAGTTTGGGAACAGACGTACTAAGAGAATCGCTGAGCCGAGCGATGCTCTCGTAGTAGCAGTCGGTGGCTTCACGGATTGAAGTCAGTGACACGGGAAGCCGTGGCCGACTTGTGGAACAGAAGATGGCGCCAAAGAAAGCGCTGTCGACTAGTAAAGGCTTAGTTGCAGTCCGGGAACTAGTCCACATAGCCCTCTCCCAAGATCTGACCACTCCACCAGGCAACGGACGCCTGCATGCGCTTCACCGTGAGTAAGGGTTTACTTTGGGAAACCGAAGCTCTCCCTACTTTGGTCGCTCGGCAATCAGGCAACCATCAAGCCGGAAGGGTTATACTCGGAGGCGACTTCTTCTGTCAACACAAAAATGCAGACTACGCACGCGCTGTTGTAGAATAGTCAAGACCTTCTGGAGATGAAAATCTCTCTGGTGCTGGAATGGTGAGGCGGTTTTCGGCACAAAGGATTCCGGTCGTCCGGGATCATTGTGCGCGATATGCAATAGTTTTTGTATGGGATGAAAACACTGCCGGCTGGTTCTTAGGTGGCCCCGCTTCGCGATCGGGTGGCAGCAAGTGACTTGACACCTCATTGCCTGGCTGAAAGTATGACGACTTGGCTCCTGTTTCAACGATCCGGCATGGGAGAAAATATGAAGTTGGGAGTGCTCATTTGCAGGAAGTGAGAAGTGCTATTTCCTCAAGCCGGCGCGAATTCTTGCGGCTGGCCGGAGGATCTTGTGTCTACTCACGGCTGCGCGGCTTTTCACCCCAAAGCACCTCCGTGCCTCAGGCGCGTCGAAAGGCCGTGGTTGTAACCTTCGGGGGCGGGGCCAGAGATGACGAAACGTTTGCGCCCGATGGCCAGGAGAATATTCCTCATTTGCTCCACGACCTGATCCCACAAGCAACGTTTTTTACCCAGGTCCTCAATGAAGGAATTTTGGGGCACTACGTGGCCACCGCGAGCCTGATTACCGGAACCTATGAAAAATTCGACAACTTCGCTGCAGTACCACCTGAAAATCCGACAGTCTTTGAATATTTCCGCAAGGATTTGAATCGCCCGGCGAGTGATGCCTGGGTAGTCGCACCGAGCAACGGATTTAACCGAATTGGTGAGAGCGAAAGCCGAAGCTATGGGCCGGAATTTGGAGCTGGCGTCATATTGCCTAAGCGGCTCCTTTCAGCTTTCCTGCCGAGCGGTAGTGAGAGGGAATATCAGCATCTGCTTCGCGACAACTATGAATCTCCGTTCTATTCGCCACAACTAAGCGGGAACGAGCTTGATCTTGGTCGAATAGCCGAAATGCTGCGGCTATCCGTCGTCGATTTTGCTGGCCATGCGCGCAGCCTTACCAGTCCTGACGAGCTTTCCGTGTACATTGCAAAACGCCTCATGCGAGAATACGCTCCAAGCCTCCTATGGATCACCTTGCACGATATCGATGTTGCCCATTGTGGAGCTTTTTCCCTATATATTGACGGAATTAAGCGGTCAGATCGCTTGTGCTGGGAAATTTGGAATGAGATTCAGAACAATCCGGAGTACTCCGGTAAGACTGCTATGTTTATCATGCCCGATTTCGGGCGTGATGCGGATGACACCCTTGGTGGGAACGGCTTTCAGCATCATCGAACGGGAGACGCTGCTTCCCGCACAACCTGGATGATCGTCATCGGCCCTGGCATCAAGCAAAACATGGTTGTCGATCGACCGGTAGCATCCACAGACCTGGTTCCGACACTCGGCGTCATGTATGGGTTTTCTCCGAAGTTATCCCTGGGGAAACCGTTGGCAGAGATACTGTAATTGCCATGCTTCCAAGTGAAATCACCGCCAATCAGTTCGCGGCTTACCCTCCGCAGGCAAGGCACCTGGCGGTTGCGAACATCGACGTGCTGAGACGGCTACCCCCGGTCCTGTTGGTTCTTCTCTTAAGAGAAGTGAAGATCTATGACTGGAAATTTCCCGCGGAACAAAAGGAAGTCGATGTACAACTCGCGTATTTGAACTCGCTTAGCGAAGATAACTTGAACAGTTCAATGGCGGACTTTGCCCGAATCGAGATTCCGCCGAACTTGCTCGACTCAGACTGGATCAACTCGCCGGAACGATTCTCTCAACGACTGTCGTCAGTGCTCTGGGCGACGAATCAAATAAGCGCCTTTCGAAAAGCTTCGATCCGGTACGTCGACGAGTACCGGCTGGCCACCAGGTCTGAGCCGCTTCCCGCCAAACGTCTGACCATTGTGGTTCTCGGCCGGGGAGTCGCGGAGACAGCTTATCCGCTCTTCCGCAAACTCCGCCAACATGGCGTCTATTACACAAACGTCGAGCCATCCGGGGGCACAATAACCCTTCTTAATACTGTCGTGGCGAGAAATCGCCTGAATCCCATTCCATTTGGGCACTGGTATGTCGATGGGGGAGCCGGACTCGCCATCCCGGATCCGGAGCTGCTATCTGTTTCGTATACCGCTCTTGCTCCCTTGCGCCTCGCCGTATTGAAAAAAATACGGTCTATCGCACAAGACGCAAAAGGGCCGGAGAGGCTGCATGAATCCCTTGCGGATAGTGACCCCAGAGCAGTTTCCCATGATGGGCCACACTGAAAACCCTGTCCTCGAACACTTTCAACTGAGTCTTTTTATTGAGGGGTCTGGTACCCAGTTCTACAGCACAACCTTCGTCCAGTGGACCGCACGCGAATTACTCCGGCGCGCCCAACCACTGACATTGTCTTGTTCGATTCTCCCCCAGGCAAGGCCAGCGGTCCATGGATGAAATGCTGGCAGACGAAGGCGAGATCTTCCCCACAGATCCACAGGGATCTCTGGTAGACGCTGACATGGCCGCGTACTACATCTGGTTGAATCAGAGACGTCTGGATGAAAGCAATCGAGCGTCGTTCCTGGTTTGGTTCGAAGATCATAAAGAAGCACTGATGGTCGCACCAGCGCTCAACGCGGGAACCGTGTCCCGCGAACGAATTAGCCTAGAACAAATGCTCGCGAATATCACTTAGGTCAAGCAGGACATCATAAACTCGCATCTCCTAATTCATTTGTGCAATTGGCTTCTATCCTCGACGGGAGAGGGATCACTTTCCTTACAAATGAATTGTCATCCCGACCGGAGCGCACCCGGATTTCTGCCACGCTGCACTGGACAAGGCCGCGTGTGCGGCTCTCCGTAAAGAGAGCCGCATGAGTGCGCCAACGCCACCAATCTCCGCAGGAAATCCGGGGTAGCGTAGTGGAGGGACCTGCTGTTTCTTCGTTTCTTCGGGTTCTCAGACTCTTTTGTCCGTCAACAACCTGATTTCGCAATCCTGGGCCGAAGCACTAGTTTGTCCAATAAAATCAATACCACCACTTCCCTTGCTCCGCCAATTTGGACAGCTTTGAGTTTGCATGGATTCGTGTGATTCGTGTTGTAGATACTGAGCGTATATGCCGAATAAGTATCCTTGCGCTCCCTCCCCCGAGGGTAAATAAATAGGCGATCAGGTCTCTTTAATCTTTAATCCTCCGGACCGATCTTGTCTCGATAAGATGGCATAGGGGTCTTTATAAACCCAAAATCAGGTAGATTCTATTTTCGGAAAGCGCTTTGTTCTACTTAGTCAGGAGAAATGCGGTAACCACATCTGGCCTTTTCTGCGCCGATTCCAGTCGCCGAAAAACTTCCAGTTCACGCTGAGCTCGCTCATGCTGTCCCAACCGCATTAGGGCTAGTGCAAGGCGGTAGTGTGCCACAGCTAGATTTGGATCCTGTCTGATAGCCTCTTCAAAGTCGTTGGCGGCGGCAGCATAGTGTTCGCTACGAGCATGGATAATCCCAAGTCGCAGGTGAGGTTCAGCCAAAAGCGGATCTATGCTCACCGCTTTCTTCAGCAACGATTGAATGTCTTCAAGATGAGTGCTCTGGTTCGATGCTTCATCAGCTCTCCACAGATCATTGGCGTAATAAAGCTGCGCTTCTGCTCTGTTTGGATGTTTCCTCGCATAGCTCTCGAAGCGCTCGGAAACGTCAGAAGATTGTGCCGCCGGAATGGGATCAAGTCTTGCCAGGAAGAAATACGATCGGGGATTGTCCGGATCGAGGTCCACGGCGTGAAGCGTTGCTGCGACAGCCTCCTGACTGTGTCCGAGCAGAGACTGAGACACACCCAAACCGATGTTCATGCGCCATGACTGAGGGTAGCGAGCGACCCCGCTGCCGAAAACCTCCGCGGATTCCTTCAAATTCTTGTGGCGGAGGAGCTCAACCCCCCACTCGAGGATCGTCTCTTCGGTTGGATCGATTGCGACAGCACGCTGAAACTCTACACCTGCAAGAAGGAACTTGTTCTGCTTTTCGTAGATCTCGGCGAGCAAGGAATGCAGCTCTGCTGTATCTTTCACCAGCAACAAGGTTTTAATTTGCTTTGCTGCATCCGCCAATTGGCCCACCATTATTTCTGCAAGAGACAGATCGTATCCGTTCGTGTAGTCGGTGGGCTTAAGTTCTTGAGCAAGTCGAAGCGGAGGAATAGCCTTGGCGATTTTGCCCTGTCTAATAAAAAACTCACCTAAATTGTGCTCTAAATCGAAATTGTTCTCATCTAGTTTAACCAGCGTTGTGAGCTCTCTCTCGGCAAGTGTCGTGAGATTCCGCTTGGCATAGTTTGCCGCCAGATTCTCCCGGGCTGAAATTTCGGATGGATTTGCGTGTACCGCCTGCTCGAGAAAAGGGGTCGCATCTGCATCCCTATTCTCGGCGGACAAAACTAAACCTAGCAACTCGTTGGTGGAATAATCTTTCGGTACCTGTAACAAGAGCCGTCGGAGTTCGTCTTCCGCCTGCGAATACTGTTCTTGCTGATAGTAGGATTTTGCCAGTGCTAACCCGTTCCGAACGTCGTCAGAAACCATCCTACCGGGAGCGCTCGATGATGCTGCGACAGCGAAGCCGTTCCACGGCCAACCACAGATCCAAGAGGCCAAAAAAACTAAACCCCAAGGCTTCAATGATCCTTTCTGTGCACGACCCCCCTGCAGATTAAACACTGATTTGCGCATCGGGAACGATGTACTGCAACTCCGAGCCAATCTAAGCATAGAGAGCGGAGGTTTAGCAACTTGGCCGTTAAATGCCAGTAGCTGGTTTCCGGCGCAGCGGGAGCTGCTCGAGGTGTACACGTCATCATCGATAAAAAGGGAGGAAGAGTAGGTGGTCGCCTTTCTCCTGACAAGGACAAGACAAACTAAAATAGAGCCGGGTGGGCACACCGCCGTCGGCTTGACAAACCTGCCGTGGACGGTGATACATTCACGGCTGTTGCAATAAGCATTGCGTAGTGCGCATGAACCCGCCATGGATCCGTGGTTTGCATGACAGTTTCCTCGTGTCAAGTTTGCGCCTCGTGGCAGGGGACGAGCCCTTCGGCCTCTCTCGGAACTGAAGAAATGTGCTATTCAGCCTTAGTTGCCATCCTGTTTCTGAGCTTCACGTTCACGGCCCATGCTCAATCCGGCTTGCCGGATGGAGCGGGAAAGGCGGTGGTCGAGCGCATGTGCACCACATGTCATGGACTGAATGTCGTAACTGGGCAAAGGATGACGAAGCAACATTGGGCAGATGAGGTAGACGACATGGTTTCGCGTGGCGCGGTGGGCACCGACGAGGATGTCAGACAGGTCGTCGAGTACCTCTCCAGGAATTTTGGCAAGGACACACCTCGGCCCGGCAACCCGGAGACCTTAGCCCTGCCGGAAAGCGGCGCCGCTACGGCACCATCGCCTTCCGCAACTCGCACCGAGCAGAATGAGGATTGGCACGGGCCTAAGACGGGCGTGACCTTCGATCGGATCCTGAACGCTAACAAAGAACCTCAGAATTGGCTTACTTATGGCGGGACGTACCAAAGCCTTCACTACAGCCTGCTCAATCAGGTCACCCCTGAGAACGCCAGGAATTTGGAGCTTAAGTGGGTCTTCCAGGCACGCTGGCTCGATCCCTACGAAACTACACCGCTCGTCGTAGATGGGGTTCTCTACACCATGCAAGGAGACGACGTAGTGGCGCTCGACGCCGCGACCGGCCGCCTGTTCTGGATTTACAAGTACACGCCTGTACCAGAGGCGAGGTTATGCTGCGGGCGCATCAGTCGAGGTTTGGCGATCCTCGGGGACACGCTGTACATGGCCGCCGTGGATGCTCACCTGATCGCGATTGATGCCAAGACCGGTCACCCCCTTTGGGACACAATGGTTGCCCAGACGACGTCTGGCTACACCATGACCGTCGCTCCTCTGGTAATCAAAGACAAGGTGATCGTGGGCGTTGCCGGGGGTGAGTACGGCATCCGCGGTTTCATCGTGGCTTACAACGCTCACACCGGGAAAGAAGCGTGGCGTTTCTACACCACTGCCGGGCCTGGCGATCCCGGGCGCGACAGCTGGGGTGGCGAATCGTGGAAGCACGGTGGAGGTTCCGTATGGGCAACCGGCTCCTACGATGCTGAGACCAACCTGACGTACTGGGGAGTAGGAAACGCAGGTCCTGACTACAACGGAGATGTGCGGCCCGGTGACAATCTCTACACCTCCACCATGGTCGCGCTGGATGCAGATACCGGGAAGTTGAAGTGGCACTACCAGGCCAATCCCCACAACGAATTCGATTGGGACGCAGTGCAGGTTCCGCTCCTGACTAACATCACTTGGCACGGTACGCCACGCAAGGTTATTCTCTGGGCTGACCGAAATGGCTTCTTCTATGTGTTGGATCGAACCTCAGGCGAGTTCCTGTTAGGCAAGGCCTTCGTCAAACAAAACTGGAACATGGGCTTCGACAAGAACGGGCGGCCCATCATGGCTCCAAATGCAAAGTCCAGTACCGAGGGCACCCTGATCTTCCCCGATAATCAGGGAGGGACTAACTGGTTCAATCCATCGTTCAGTTCGCGCACTGGACTCTTCTACCTGAATGCTCGTGAAAACTACTCGACCATCTTCTTCAAAGGGCCACAGGAGTATGAAGAAGGCGACCGCTACGATGGCAGAGGCCGCCACCCTTTTACCTTTCGAGCGGTTGTTGGAGAGGACGATGACAAGTACACGGCGGTCCGAGCGCTCGATCCGCAGACCGGCGAGGCGGAAATGGGAGTTCAAGTTGAACACCGGGAATAGTCTGCACACATTTGAGGGTTGGCAGACTGCCTTTGGGGCGGCTGGGATTTTGACCACTGCTTCGGACGTCTTGTTTACCGGTGGCAGAGAAGGCACTTTCGTTGCATTGGACGCGCGAAACGGCTCGCTTCTTTGGAAAACGACTCTGGGCGGTCCGATGATTATGAACCCCATCACCTACGCCGTAGATGGCAAGCAATATATCGCCATTAATGCCGGCACGTCGCTCTTCGTTTTCGGCTTGCGTTGATGGATCCGCTTTGTTTGTGTACCGAGGGAGTCAAGAAAAGCGATGAGCAACTGGGCACTCAGGATAGGTCTCGGCGTGATCGTAGTAAGCGGCATGCTGCTGGCTCAGGAACGTAGTGCCAGCCCCCATCCGAAGAGCGCCGGCGAAACTCAGGTGCCAGGTGATTCAGCTCATGGCCAAGCCGTTTTTGAAGGCAAAGGAGCGTGCCTGTCATGTCACCGCGTGGGCGACAGGGGTTCGAGAATGGGCCCGAATCTGAGCGACATCGCCACCCGGCGAAGCGTCGACGAACTTCAGAAGGCGTTGCTGAATCCCAATCCGGAAGTTGAACCTGAGAACCGGCTCTACCGCGTAGTAACGGCTGACGGAAGAACAATCACCGGAAGACTTCTCAATCAGGACTTGTTATAGCTTGCAGATGCTCGACTCGAACGAGGAACTTGTTGCCTTCCAAAAAACCAGCTTACGCGAATTCAACTTTGTGCAAACGCCGCCCATGCCTTCTTACCAGGATAAGCTCAGCAAAGAAGAGCAAACCGACCTGATCGCTTATCTAGCTACTTTGAGGGGGGTCCTGAAGCATTAGGGCTGTGCTTCGCAGGCAGTGGTCTGCGCTTGACAAGGGATAAATATGCCGGTGGTAGCGTCCATCCGATGCAAAATGCTTTGCGTACTGCGCATCTTACTGTGGTGCTCATCGTGGCGGCGTGGCTCTCGCACGTGGCGGTTGCAGCGGACTTCCCGAGCGCCGAGATTTCAAATGGGCAGATCAAAGCTAAGATCTAATTACCCGATGCCAGCAACGGCTTCTATCGCTCGACCCGCTTTGACTGGTCCGGTGTGATCGGGAGTCGTGGAATACAAGGGGCACCGATTTTACGGGGCTTGGTTCCAGCAGATTGATGCTGCAGTCTACGACTTTAACTACAACGAGAAGGGCGTGTCGTATCCGCTCCTTTCACGGCCATGGTCGGTCCAGGTGAGGAGTTTAATACCGAAGGCAAGGCTCTTGGATTTGACGAAGCTAAGCCAGGTGGGACATTTGTCAAGATTGGTGTCGGCGTACTCCGAAAGCCCGACGATTCGAAGTTTGACCACTCTAAGACCTACGAAATTGTTGACGGGGGCAAGTGGACAGTCAAGAAAACGCGTGATTCTGTCGAGTTCACACAGAAGTTGTCTGATGCGGCGACGGGCTATGGCTACTTATATAAGAAGACCATCCGCCTGATGCCTGGAAAGCCCGAGATGGTGATCGAGCACAGTCTGAAGAACACCGGAACCAAGCGGATAGAAAGTACGGTGTACAACCACAATTTCTGGACGTTGGATAACCTGTCGCCCGGCCCGGGGCTGGTGGTCAAGTTTCCATTCCAGCTACAAACCACTCACCCGCCACAGGCGGGCAATTTCGCAGAGATCCGGGGCAACGAGTTCGTCTACACCAAAACGCTTGCAGACCGTGACCGCGTGACGTCCAGCTTTCAGGGTTTCGGTGACACGGCTGCAGATTATGACATCCGTGTCGAGAATCGGAAAGTCGGTGCAGGAGTGAGGATCAGGGGAGACCGTCCGCTTTCGAACGTCTTCTTGTGGTCGATTCGCACCGTCATGGCAATTGAACCTTATATTGCTATGAAGATCGAGCCCGGTGGAGAGTTCACTTGGGAACTCAGATACAACTACTACATTTTTCCTGCAGCAGAAATGGATTCAGTTGGGAACTGAGTTATCAAATAGCTACGCTGGTGTGGGTTGGTCTGGGATAGCCACCATTGCGGCCACCTTAGCCTTGGTTGAACGATTCTCGAGCGTTCAGCTGATTGCGCCCATTGAATGACGAGGCGGCATCGGATTATCACCCGTGGCCCTCCCCGCTCTTATGGCCACCAGCGCGGATACTACTTCGCAGCCATCGGTCCGCCCACGATAGGCGATCCGGTTCCGCTGCACCCGCTATCGCCATAGCGAAGAAACTTCTGGATCCGCTTGCCGGTGTCGACTTCCCCGGTATAGATGTTGCCCTTGCTGTCCGGGCTCACCTGGTGCAGCCAGTGGAATTCTCCCGCCATCCGGCCGCTGCTCCCTAGCCGGCCCAACTCCTGCAGGTTGCTGCGGTTCAGAACATAGATGGTCATGTTGGCGTTATCTCCGATATAGAGGCAACTCTGCGCCTTGTCGGTGGAGAAGTTCATGGAAACGGCCGTTCCAATGATGTTGGTGTGCGCGCTGACAAATTGCTCGGCGACGAAACCACATTTGCCGGCCGCGCCATCGGGATTACTGCAGGGTTTGCCCAGCGCGGGGTCGCGGAAGTCAAACACTTGAATGCGATCGTTTCCCCGGTCGCAGACGTACATCTTGCCGTCATTGGCGATCTTCACGCAGTGCACCGGGTTGCGGAAAAATGCGGGCTTCTTGTTGCCTTTGGTGGAGTCCTCGATCCATGAGCCGGCGGCCTTGGCAGCCGAGTCGTCAACAGGATTGTTTCCATAGGCGCCGAAGTGGCCGATGTATTTGCCGGTATCGGCGTCCACGATCAGGACGCGCCGATTTCCGTATCCGTCCGCAATATACAGGCGGTTGGTTGCAGGATCGACGACCATGTCCGCCGCCTGATAGAGCAGCGGCGTGCCATTCACACCGCCATGCGTATCGTTGCTGTCAGGTCCGGTCGGAGTTCCACCGATTCTCATTTTGAAATTGCCGTCCATGTCGAACTTCAGTACGAAGCCGTCGCCGCCTTCCTTGTTGGTCGTCCAAGGCGAGCCTCCCCGGTCCGCCGCCGCGGAATTTCCAGAGAGCCAGACGTTGTCGTTCCGGTCGATATAAATACCGTGCTCACTGCTGGGCCAAATGCACCCCGCTTCCGGCTTGCATTTGCCACCGATAAAACCAGGGTCGGCAGGGCCTCCCCAGGCGCGCAGCAGCTTTCCGTCGGCATCAAACTCCAGAACGGAAGGAGCGGCTTTGCAGCAATCTGCGATGGAGCCATACGCGCGCACCTGGCCCAGTCCGTTGACCGGCTGACCCTTCTGATCGACGGCGCCCGGGACCGGCCCTTCCAGGCCGGCCTCTTCATTGGTCATGGTGCGCGGCCGATTGTAGACCCAGATATGGTCATGCTGGTCGACATAGAGGCCGCCTATCTGGCCCAGACGCCAGTTGTTTGGCAACGGCTGCGGCCAGGCGGGATCGACGACGAAACCCGGCGTTTTGCCGGTGCCCGATGCGTTGTACACGCCGGACTGCTTGAAGAGCCGGGCAGACGAGGATCAGGCGATCCATCGTTCTTGAGCAGATTGTTATCGCTATCGGCGGCCATGGCCAGACTGCCCAGGGTTAATAGCATCGTCGCCAGCGTGGCCGTGATATTGCTGCGGATCATCATTCCCGGATTTCCTTTCTGCTCGCTGCCTCCGGTAGGACTTGGCAGCGGGAACCAATATGCAGCCAAGCCTGTTATCCATGCAACTTCGTGCTAAGCTGACCGCCATGTATACCCTTGCGGCGAAACCCCGATCTCTGGTTCTGAGGCGGTTCGTAAAGTCGCTTCACTATCACGAGACGGATTTTCCCTTCGGGCTGGAGCGAATCGTGCCCAACGGGCAAGCGCACCTGATGGTGAACCTTGCCCAAGACGAGTTCAGAGTTTATGAAGGTGCGCGGTGCGAACGGGTCAACCGGCAGGGTGGCGCGGTGCTGGCGGGCCCGCATGCACAGGCGGTGGTGATTGACACCAGGCAACAGCACTGGCTGGCGGCCGTAGAGTTTCGCCCCGGCGGAGCCGGACAGTTCTTTTCCGTACCCATGACCGAAGCGTGCGATCAGGTGGTCCATTTGCCCCACCTCTGGAACGCCGACGGAAGCCTGCTGCGAGAAAGGCTGATGGAGGCGCCCACGCCACAAGCGAAATTTGCCGTTTTTGAAGAAACGCTCCTGCAGCATCTTGCACCAAGCCATGATCCAGCGATTGGATACGCAGTCACCGCGCTCCAGAACGGTGTGCCGGTTGCGGAAGTTGCGTCCCGGCTCGGTCTGCTGCCCAAGACCTTTGTGCGCCGTTTTGCCAATCAGGTGGGCATTACACCCAAGCGGTTTGCCCGTGTCCGCAGGCTACAGAGGGTTTTACGCTCGCTGCGCACTGGGGTTGAAACCGACTGGTGCGCACTGGCGGCGAAACACGGCTATGCCGATCAAGCGCACCTCGTTCATGAGTTTCGCGAATTAGCGGACATCACCCCTTCCGCCTACAAGCCGCACTCATCCAAGCGAAATAACCACATCCCGATTCCCACCCATTGACCTTTTTTTACAATACAAGCGAGCGGCGAGTTCTCTATCGTAGATCGTTGCATCCGGGAGAAAAGGTCCGTGATTTCAAATCGCTCCGTACCGACCGACGTTTTGCTTCCTCACCTGATGTATCGGGACGTAGAAGAAGCCATCGTCTGGCTTAGAACAGCCTTTGGTTTCAGGGAGCACTACCGCTATGGCGAGCCGGTCAGCGGCGCGCAAATGAGTTTGGGCAATGCCTGGATCATGCTGAAAAAGGCGCAGCCCGGAAGCGCAACCCCGAAACAACTTGGCTACGGGACGCAGAGCCTCACTGTCTTTGTGGAAGAGATCGATGCGCATTTCCAACAGGCGAAATCTGCCGGGGTCAGGCTGCTGGAAGACCTGCACGAAACTGTCTACGGCGAATTACAGTACGCCGCCGAGGATCTTGACGGTCACCATTGGCTCTTTTCCCGGCACGCTCGCGACCTGAGTCCTGAGCAGTGGGGCGCGACGGTAGCCAGGCCGCAGTCGTGAGGCCCCAAATCTCTCCCATGTTGGCTGTCAGGTCTGAGGAGGGTCTCTTTGCCTGAATTACAGGTTAAAAACAAACGCCCGGTCCCGGTCACGATTGTGAGTTGCGTATACGCGGCAACGGGGGTTATCGGCCTCGCTTTTCACCTGGCTCAGTTCAAGCCACAGCAACCGTTTCAATCTGACATCATCTGGATCTCCCTGGTCAGTCTCATCGCCATTCTCTCTAGTGTCGCCATGTTCCGGGGCAGTAACTGGGGACGTTGGCTTGCCATGGCCTGGATTGGTTTCCACGTGATCCTCAGCTTCTTCCATTCATGGCAGCAGGTGGGTGTGCACGCTTTGTTTTTTGTGCTGTTCGCCTATGCTCTCTTCCGTCCCGAATCGGCGGCGTTTTTTCGACCTGGAGCAAAGGGGCAGAACGTGGAGTCTGCGTGAGTAGTCAAGCCGGCTCCGCTTTTGCGCCCTAAAATGCTCGCTCTATGGCCACCTCAAAGGAAACCGGGTTATCATATCGGTTATCGGTTTGAGGGAACGCAAATGGCATTCTTACTGATGCTGGCCGTTCTGGGAATTGGCCTGTACTTACTCCCCTGGATCGTCGCGACCAATCGTGGGCATCGTAACAGCGGCGCTATCTTGGTGCTGAATCTATTCCTGGGATGGACCTTCTTTGGTTGGGTGATGGCGTTGGTTTGGGCATGCACAGACAACTGTGCGCCGCGCCCGGCCATACTCTATGCGCCCCCACCCTCGGGCATGATCTACGCAGCGCCGCGCCCGGCAAGAGTTTTGCAAGCGCCGCAGAACCATGAGCTGCCCCCTACATTCTTGTGAAGTCGAGTGGATAAAAGTCAGGCAGACAACATGAGCTGATTCCAGAGCGAGCATGCCTCATGGAGATTGCCAGAACGACAAAATGGCCGAGTTAACCTTCGATGCGGCCTCCATGTGCACCATATGACCGTGGCCCGGGAGGATTTCCGTTCGAACATGCTGGGGCAGATTGAGCGCATGGGATGCAGGCAGGATGCGATCTTCCGATCCCCAGAGGACCAGGACGGGCATTTTCAGTTGGCTGATCTGTTCGCGCAAGATCACTGACTGTCGATCCGACGGACAGAACTGAGATGCAATCGCACGCAACGCCGGCTCCACCCCGTCGAGGCGTTTGTACTTGAGGGTATCGTCCACCAGCTGCCGGGTGATCAACCTCGAGTCTGCAAATAGCTTCTCCAATTGAGGCTTGAGTTCATTTCGACGTGTGGCGGAAACGAACCCTCGGATATATTCGCCGTCGATCTCGGGACCCAGCCCGGCGCTCGCAATCAACGTGAGGGACAAACAACGTTCGGGATGGTTCAGGGCAAAGATGGCCGCAACGGCACCGCCCATCGAATGGCCAGCCAAGTGAGCCTTGCTCACCCCGATTGAGTCAATGAAGCCTTCCAGGACCTTGGCTAAACCCTCAAGGGTCCCATCTCTCACCTGTTTCGACGAGCTCCCATGCCCAGGCAAATCCAAAGCATAAACAGAATTTCCTGAGGCCAGGGCCTCGTGGTTGAACATCCAGGTATTGAGATCTCCGCCAAAGCCATGAATCAATATTGTAGATTCGGCTCCTTCGCCACGCCGGAGGTAACGGATGCGGAATCCATCAACATCAGCAGTCTCGAGTACGGGACCGGCAACTTCTTCGTCGGCTTCTTCGGGGGAACTATAGCTGGGCCTGAAAATCTTCAACAACATGGTCGATTTGCGAGTCGGAAACGGAGGGGGCGGCAATCACCCCCAACAGGCCGCCGACATGGACGACATCACCCTGCGCGCGCCACTTTTCGCCGGAGCACGCCCGGCGTCGCGGCCTCAACCGAGCTAAGAATCTTCTCGGTTTCTATCTCCACCAACTCCAGCCCGGGCCGGACTTCCGCGCCTTCCTCGATAAGCCACACCAACCACCTGGCCCTTCGTCATGGCGAGGCCCCATTTGGGCATGGTCAACAGGATGTATGTCAGCATCACTCATGCCTTATACCTCATGACATCCAGAACAGCGGCATGCAACCTTTCCGGGATTTGGGAGATACTCATCCTCCAGTACGTCGCTGAAGGGTACGGGCGTGTGCGGGGGAGTCACCATCCGAATCGGCGCCTTCAATGACCCGAAAGGCCTTCTGCGCGACCAGAGCAGACACGTCGGTGGCAATATTGCAACGAGGCGACGCTTCATCGACAACAACCAGCCGGCCCGTTTTCTCTACACTCTCGAGTATGCTGTCCTCATCCATCGGCGAGATGGTCCTGCAGGTCGAGAATTTCGCACTCAATTCCTTCCTTCGCAGAAAGACTCCGCAGCCTCTGAAGCCACGTGGACCATGCGCGCCAGGGTCACGATCGTGACATCCTTCCCTTCGCGAACATAATTGGCCTCACCAAAAGGAATCGCGTACGGTTCTTCGGGCACTTGCCCCTGGAGCGCAGTACAGCATCTTATGCTCAAAGAAAATGACCGGGTCATCGTCACGGATTGCCTGGATCAACAGCCCCTTGGCATCATAGGGCGTGGACGGAACAACACACTTCAGTCCGGGGATATGAGTGAAGATGGGGTAAAGCGACTGCGAATGCTGCGCGGCGGCGCGGAAGCCCGCGCCTATCATGGTGCGAACCACCAGCGGCGTAACCGCCTTGCCGCCGAACATGTAACGAAACTTGGCAGCCTGGTTATAGATCTGATCGAAACAGACGCCCATGAAATCGACAAACATCAATTCCACCACCGGACGCAGTCCGGCGGTCGCGGCGCCGATCGCGGCCCCAACAAAAGCGGATTCCGTGATGGGGGTGTCCATGACACGGTCCCCATACAAATCCCACAGACCTTTCGTGACCCCCAGGACCCCGCCCCACGCGTCCATTTGACCGTTGGTTCCGCTTCCGCCCGCAACATCCTCGCCCATGAGGATAACGGTCTTGTCCCGTGCCATCTCCTGTGACAAGCGCTTCGTTGATCGCCTGCTTGAAGGTGATTTTCCTGTCCATGTTTCTACCTTTCGGTCCTAACTAGTAGGAGATGTAAACATCGGTCAGCAGGTCGGCCAGGCCGGGCTTTGGCGCGGACTTTGCTTGCTTGACGGAATCCTCAACCAGAGCGGCTACTTCCCGGTCTATCTCGTCAAGTTCCGATTGTGTCAACAGTCCCGCAGAGGTAACTTTCTGAGCGAAGTGATCGAATGCAGTCCCTGGATTCGCGGATTTTCTCCACCTCGTTCGGAGCCCGATAGGATTGCGTGTCGCCTTCGTAGTGGCCGTAATAGCGATTGACCTTGCATTCGACCAGCGACGGTCCGCCACCCCTGCGCGCCCGCTCGATCGCCTCGCTTTGCTGTTTCGTAGACAGCGAAGAAGTCGTGCCCGTCCACCGTCACGCCTGGCATCCCAAAGCCATTGGCCCGATCGGCAAAATCGTGGCATGCGCCCGCATATTTGACTTGAAGTGGCCTCGGCATATCCGTTGTTCTCCACCACAAACACGCAGGGAAGGCTCCAAATGGATGCCAGGTTGAGGCTTTCCAGGAACGTGCCCTGATTGGCGCCGCCGTCGCCGACAAAGCTGATCGCCACGCCACCTTTGCCAAGCCTCTTGGCCGCCAGCGCTGCCCCACACGCGAGAGGAGGGCCCCCACCCACGATTCCATTAGCCCCTAGCATGCCCTTGCTCAGGTCTGCGATGTGCATCGACCCACCCTTGCCCGCACAGAGGCCGTTCTTCTTGCCATAAATCTCCGCCATCATTCCGTAAACATCGCAGCCCTTCGCCAGGCAGTGCCCATGTCCCCGGTGTGTGCTGGTAATTTTGTCCCGCTCGTCGAGCAGCAGGCAGATGCCTGTGGCGATGGCTTCTTCGCCCGCGTAGAGGTGGACGAAGCCGGGAATCTCGCCGGTCGCGAATTCCACGTGAAGACGTTCCTCGAACGCACGGATCAAACGCATGACCCTGTAGGCCTCTAGTAAGTTGGACCGCGTCAGATCCATAGGTCGTGCCCCCTTTTGCCGGAGAACTAGCCAATTGCGAGCAGCCTCTCCTGAGCGGCTCGTTCCATCACTTTGTCGATGTCAATGGTGTAAGGCCCTTGACCATCCAGCCGTACAGCCGACATGCCGGCGCGAACTATATTCAAATTCTCGTTCTCCGTCAAGAGCGATCGTGCCTTGCGCAAGCCGCGGAGTCTGGATTTCTCCGCACTGTATCTCTTCCACATGCTCAATTCCGACAGGCAATATCAACCCGGGTGCAATCGGGCACTGCAATGTGACTTCGGCCCGTATCAGGCGGCGCCAAATCGATTCGCAGGCCATGAGGTGCACGGCGTGAGACAGGCTGGATGAGTCCGGCCACGGACGATAGTCCAATCGCATCGGGTTCGGCAAAGGTGACAAAAATCTGGTCCAGAGCCTCCGGGCGCCATAGCGCCTTCGATCCCACCCAACGGTTTTCAGCCACCGAAATGTCCACCACCGCTAAATCGTTGGGAATGCCGTCCATCTCCAGGCGAAGAATTTTGTTGCGCACGGTTGCCTCTGCTGCCGGGATCTTACCCGCTGCCACCAGGCCCGTGGCTAATCCGGCGATGGTCGCCTCACGCGATTCCGGAAAGACATTGTTGGTGCCGGTGGAGAGCGGCATGATGGGAACATCTCCGCACGCGCCAGCCACTAATCGCTGCGTCCCATCACCGCCAAGCACCACAATGGCCCTCGCCCCGGCAGCCACCATTTGTGCTGCGCCCCGCACCGTGTCCGCCGGGCCATCCTCCACCGGCATGTCAAGAAACACAACTTTCGGCCCCTGGTCCTCTGGGCTGCGGGCCGCGAGCGCACGTCGAACTCGTTCGCCGATGCCACCTCGATCCGGGACCATCAGAATGACGGTAACTCCCGTCACTTTGAGGGCACTGATGAGCCGGATAATGATGCTGCACTTTTCCGCAATGGTGAAGACTCCCCCTTGCGCGACCAGGCGCCGGATATCACGGCCCGATGCTGGATTGGCTATGATCCCAACAACATTTTCGCGGGTGGAGAAGATCTTCGCTGGCCCCTCGCTCACTGACCCACCGTCCGCTCCATGAGGACGCGAGTACCTTTAATGTGGTTAGGATATCTGAAAACAATTCGGGCTCCGGCTAGAGTAGTTCCAGATGATTTGCGATCGTGCTAAACCACTCTTCACTGGCCGCCCTGCCCCGGCTTGGAAGGGGCGCTGATCGGAGCGTCCGTAGCTGTGAAGCTGGTGATTCCATAGTCGCCGTTCTTACCCTCGTTAAACCCCATACCCGGGTTCCCAGTGATATAGGTGTTGTCGGTAACCTGTCCTATCTGCACGCCGTTCTTGTAGGCCGTGATCACGTTTCCGACGATAGTCGCCTTCATGACGTCACCGGTTTTAACTCCATACTGTTTGCCGTGAAGGTTCGCCAGATAGGTGAAGTCCGCCAGAGGGCCGTTCCACCTGACGATGATGAGGTACGCCGATTCATCACTCTTGAGTGAATCGGAGATTTCGTAGCCGGAACAGTTATGCGGCGACAAATCAGATCGTAAACGCAAAGAAACTTCTGGATAACGGAAAACTGCTTTAGAAGAGACGACTACCTCTGCCGTCTGAGTCGGGCCCCAGGTTCCCGTCAACAGGGCTGTTGCATCGGCAAAACGTTTCGGCCCGGCGTGGCCGATGGCAAGACCCGGAGTCGTAGAAATATTGCCCCAATCGAGCCCGACCGTTTTGCCATCCATCCAACGGCCGCCCTCGGAGATGGGGTCTTCTTTGAGAGGGAATTTCGTGGTGTAGGTATGGACAGGGGCGGCGACCGGAGCCGCAGCCGGAACCGCCGGGGCGGCGGCGGGCTCCTTGGGAGTGTTCGAGCAGCCAGAGGCGGCGGCCGCGCACGCGGCTGCCAGAGCCAGCGCCAGAAAGTTCCCGTTCAATGCCATCGGTTTGAAACTCATGGGGAAATACCTGCGTGTGGTTCCAGGAGTCATCATGCCCTTCTCCAAGTTATAGAAAGTGAAATTGGTCTGTCTCACTCTCCGAGGCGGCGCGTACTTGACTATGCCTCTATGGCTTTGGCCCCCCTAAATCTAGGAGACCCCAGCTCGGGCCGTATAGGAAACCTCAGCGCAGTTTTTGTTGCAAGGCTACGATCAACCCTTTGGCGCACCGCACCTTCGGGGACCTTCCGCCGGGATCCTGTTTCGCTCGAACAGCCGTCTAGTTTCGGACAATCTCTTGTTTCTTCATGCCTGCTTTGCGCTCTTCCCGGTCACTCGTAAGTCGCGGGATCTGGTAACGCGAGTTCCTGCCGGAAGCCCCGGGTGCGGACTCCCAGGACGACCAGGCCAACGACGAACCAGATACCTCCAGCGATCTTGGCCGGCGCTGCCAGCCCCCACCAGATTGCGGTGCAGAAAAGGAATCCACCCGCCGGCAGCAGCACATCGGCAAAGAGCTTCGGGCGATAGCCTTCCGCGCGCCGCACGCAGAACTGCCAGATAACCGCAAGATTCACGCCCATAAATCCCAGGAAGGCGCCAAAGTTAAGGATCTCGGCAGTAACCTCGTAACTCATCACCAGAGCGCCCCCATACGCGAGTATCCCGATGAGCCAGATGTCGAAGTTCGGTGTGTTGCGCACGGGGTGCAGATGAGCGAAGAACCGGCGCGGAATCAAATTATCCCGGCCCATGCCGAACAAAAGGCGCGCTGCCCCAACCTGGGTGGTCAGCCCGGCGCCGATCATGGCCACTAACAGCAGGATCGCCATGGCGCGAAACAGCACAATTCCGCCGACCCGCCCTGTGACCTCGATGAATGCCGTCTCCACGTTCGAAAATGTGTTGTAATCCGGCCAGACCAACTGGGCCAGATAGACAAGGAGTCCGCCTAATAAACCGACAAAGACGCAAACCCCAACCGCAGCCAGCATCACGTTGCGGCGAGGATTCTTTACGTCTTCCGCCAGCGTGGTGACCGCGTCGAAGCCGAGGTAGGCCAGCGCAGCAAACGAGGTGGCGCTGGCAATATCCCGCACATTGAAGGTCGCGGCGTTGTAAAACGGCTTGATCGAGAACAACCCGCCGACTCCCTGATGCACGACCAGGAACCGAATCGCAAGAACCACATAGCTCAGCAGCACAACGAACATGAAGCCAATCAATATCTGATTGGTGCGGACGGTCGAGCGAATGCCACGCAAGTTGAGGTAAGTGATCCCGCCCGCGAACACCGCTGCGCCTAGAGGAAATGGCAGGGCCGGAACAGAGCGCATGAGTGAGAAGGTACCGAACATCACGCAAAACACCGGGCTGACTACGTAGTCGAGCAGCATCGCCCAGCCGGCTACGAAGCCCAAATACGGATGCAGGCCGCGGCCCACGTAAGTGTAGGCCGAACCAGCCGAGGGATAAAGAGCCGCCATCCTGCCGTAACTGATGGCGGTGAGTACCATGGCCACCATGGCCACCAGAAGCGTGTCGACGGCATGCCCGTGAGACTTAAGTTGTGCCAGCCCAAAAACGGTCGCAGGCGCGCTCGGCGTAACCGCCACAACTCCGTAAAAAGCCAAATCCCAAACGGATAGAACGCGCCTCAACCGCGGGACGCCGCTGCTATCGAGTTCGCCGGCTAGAACAGGCATCAGATGGCCGCAGTGTGGGACGCTAGCCGGCGCCACAATGCCGGACCGTCAACCCCTAAGTCGAATACTTTCATCAAGAGTGCAAGTAAACTTGCCGGATAGCTGTAAGAAAACCCCAAAAAACTGTTGAAAATTACATTCAGACTAGCGCAGCCACCGGTGAATTGCTCCACCCAGGATGAAAAACGAGCTGGCAATCGATCAGGTGCCGTGGGCTTAGTCCCAGCGGTCGAAGATGCTCCATAGGCAAATCACTTGATCTGTGATATACCATTCTCTAAATTTCGCTGCAGTATAGCGGAGTCGGCGTGGACCCAGGCTTTGGATACGTGTTCCTCGGATCGAAGGCAGAAAGGACTGGCGCCGAATGGTAGGGCGACCATCTCGCAGTGGCTCCGACGCCACGATTCGAAGAGGGATGACAGAGCCGGTCGATCGCCTCTCCGGATGGCCTACAAACGATCAATACTCTCTGATTCAGCCACAGATCAATGCGGAAGACATTCACGTCTGGCCTTTTGACTCTGTAGTGCCAGTGGACCTGCGCTTTCTGACCAGCGACGGCCAGAATACCGTGCGGAAAAACCGTCACGACTATTTTGAGATTCTTCTTTTGTGCAGCGGCGAAGCTACTTTCCTGGTCCAGGACCGTCTCTTGCCCATGAACGTAGGCGATATGGCTATCGTCGGCAGCACCCTCTATCATTCCATGGAACAGCCGCCCGACTCGACGTCGGTCATTGGCACCCTTTATTTCGATCCCGATCTCATCCGCAGTGATGGAAGCTCAAACAGCGTTGAATACCTGACGCCATTTCTTGAGCAGGACTCCGAATTTCCGCACATTTTGCCAGCGAACACAGGGGTGCCCAGAGAGGTATTCGACCTCATGCAAAGGATTCGCGCGGAACTCCCGGGATCGTCCATGCGCGGGTGTCTGGCGATCAAAACGTATCTCAAGATGATACTGATGCTATTAGTCAACCAGTATTCTTCATATGCCGGGACGGTAGAAGTTTTTCGCCGCCAGCAGCACGCTCTGCATCGCCTTCACGCTTTCTTCGAGTTTTTCCGTAAGCACATCGGAGAAGCGATCCAGGTGTTGGACGCGGCGCGACTGTGCGGATTGACCGAATCTGATTTCATGTATTTCTTCAGGCAAGTAACTGGCCGGTCGTTCAGGAGCTATCTCAATCACTGCCGCGTGGAGCGCGCGCAGGTGCTCCTGACAAACACAAACCGCCCTGTCTCGGATATTGCTCAGGAAATGGGTTTTTGCGACCAAAGCTATTTCGGCGCGGTTTTTCACCGCGTGGCCGGAATGACTCCGGCGGTGTACCGTCGCCGTCATCATCGCCGGCCTAAGACTACCGCCGACGCACATTCGGACTGACTTTGCGGGCCCCAGCGACCGATTGAGCGGTCGAGCAGGCGGTAGCCACAAATATGCGCCCAACCCTCGCTCCCTATTCCAGTCCAACGCTCCCGGCTTTCTTCTGTGACGCTCGTCTCTGTTGCCAGAGCATCAAGGCCGCTTGACCCGTGGCAGCCCCATCCATTTGCTCACCGCTACGCAACCGCCCAGGGGTCAATCGTAGCCTGGCAACAAAGGCGGGTATGAAACTTCCTATAACCCCGGTTTGGGTTTGACTTAAGTTAGGGACCAGCATGAACCTGCGTCCGCTTTTCATGAGCGCGATGATGCAATCGCGTCATGACATGAATTCTGACGGAATGGAATCAATCACGATCGAGACATTTACTGGGTGCTGGCCTTAGAGAAATAACCGTTCATTGGGACTCATGACTTCGGACCTGGAAACTTCTGGAGGAGGGGACAATGACTCGCAGCTCAAGTGATTTCCATAGAACTGGCCTTAAGTGGTGTGGTTTGGCATTCCTGCCGCTCCTGATATTTTCCATTGCCGCGCTATTCGCCAACGGTCGGTTGAATGCGCAGGTGCAAAACGGCATCAGCGGTACGGTGGTGGATTCAACTGGGGCTCTCATGGCGGGAGCAAATGTCACTGTGCAAAATCTTTCTACCGGCGTTCTAGCGAGTACCAAAACCTCGTCGGTAGGCACCTTTACGGTCGTCGGATTGAAGCCTGGAGTGTATTCCGTTGCGGTGGAAACAACGGGATTCAAGAGATTAGTTCAGACTGATGTGACGGTCGAAGTCGCCAAGACTTCTACTGTTGATTTTCGGATGGTGCCTGGCGCCACCAGCGCGGTTGTAAACGTAACGGCAAGTGCAATCTCGTTGAATACCACTGCTCCCGTGCTAGGCACGACCCTTGAACCTGAGTTGGTTAAGACGGCCCCCATTGAGATCAATAGTTTGGCGCGGCAGATCGACTCGTTTATGTATCTGGCGCCGGGAGTACAGGGGAATGCTAGCAGTCACAACATCAATGGTGGTCTCACTTTTGAGAATGAAGTTCAATTCAACGGCGTTCCGGTGGCGTTTGTGCAGTACCAGGGAAACCAAACCTATATCAATCCACCCTATGAAATGGTGAACGAGTTTCGTGTGAATAGTTCCACGTTCGATGCGACCTATGGGTTGGGGCAAGGCGCGGTCACCTTCAACATGGCATCCGGCACCAACCTGCTTCATGGAGATGGCTTCTATATTCTGCGCAATCAATTGTTCGACTCCGACGGTTTTTTCCCGACGTATTTCCGGCCGGATGGAAATCCCGCTCCACCTGTCGACCAGCAGCACGACTACGGGTTTACAGTGAGTGGCCCGGTCATCCTACCAAAACTCTATAACGGAAAAAATCGCACATTTTTCCTTTTTACCTCGGACTGGTTCAGACAGAACCAGGCGCAGAAGGGTATTGGTACCGTGCCCACAGCTGCCATGAAAAATGGCGACTTTAGTGGTTTTGTAGATTCCACCGGCACACAGATCCCAATCTACGATCCCCTGACCGGGCAGCCGTTTCCTGGCAATATCATTCCACAACCACGCATTAGTCCTCTTGCACAATCTATTTTGCCCTTCATTCCGAATCCGGACCGTGCCGGCGTGGTTTCCGGGCTGCAAAGCAATAAGTCTCCGGCTGTTCCTTCACTGTCAATTACCCAGAACTTATGGGGCTACACTCTCGACCATCATCTGAGCTCGTCTCAAAGTATTCATTTTAGCCAATGGCGGGATTCCATCTCATCTCCATTTTTTACTTTTGCTCCAATCGTTCCTTCCGCGAACGAGCTGCAAAGTCAGATTAATGACAGCGAGCTCGGTTCAGGATTTTTGCTGAACTATGTGAACACTTTGAGTCCAAGCTTGGTAGTGACGGCAGGTGTGGATTGGATTGGTGAAATAAGCAGCGAATCGAATGCCAAAACTGGCGTCAACTTTCCAGGGGTTGTGAGTGGCTCCACATTCCCCTACATTCAATTCGATGGACCAAATGCGATAACACCGTTTGGTGCCAGCAATGGCTTCACGAATGTGGCAGGCCAGTTCGGTGGGTTTGTTGACGCTAATAACCGCCAGCTCGGCATCGTGATCGCCAACAACTGGCTATGGAATAAAGGACGCCACAATTTCAATATAGGTGGGCAGTTCAGGCGCACTTACCAGGATCTTTTTGCCTGCCAGTTCTGTGGGGCTACGTTTTCTTTCAGTCAACGGACTACCTCCACACCGAACACCAACGATCCGAATTTCGGCAGCTATGGCAGCTCGTTTGCTAGCTTTCTTCTCGGCGAGGTGGACGCCGGCGTACGTCTTAACTCCAATGTGACCCGTTTGCGTAACAAGGAGTTTGCTTTCTATATTCAAGACGATATGAAGGTCAATCCGCGGTTAACTGTAAATCTAGGTCTTCGCTGGGACATAATGGTGCCATTTACCGCAATTGGCAACAATGTCGTCTATGTTAATTTTCAGAACCCTACTGTGCTTGATCCGGAGGCAGGCAACCTTCCGGGGGGCGCCACCATGTTTGGGAACTGCAACGGGTGCGCGGGAGTCACCCGCGCGGATATCCACTGGAAGAACTTTCAACCCAGGGTGGGCTTGTCCTACAAGTTAGATTCTAAAACCGTAATTCAGGCGGGTTTCTTCATGACCTACCTCAATGGTGGCGCTTATGAATATGGGACCACGCAGACTGCTTTTTACTTTCCGTCCCTGTTGGGGGGCGAATTCGCCCGACAATCAAACGGTAGCAATATACCGGCCTACGGCAGTTGGGATACAAACACCATGCCCTCGCCGCCGCCAACTCCTTTTAGCCCGTCGATTGGGAACGGAGCTACCATTCTTGGGTTCAATCCGAAGACGTTTGGCAAGGCTCCATACGATTCGGCGTGGAATATTGGTGTCCAGAGGGAACTTCCTTGGAATATGTTCATAACCGTGGCGTATGTTGGCAACCGTGCGATACACATTCCCTCTTCGTTGCATCAACCCGAGCAGCCTCACCCTTCCATCCTGTCATATGGCAGCCTCTTGGGCGAACTCGCGACTTCTCAGGATGCCATGAACGCCGGCATCACGATTCCCTTTCCTGGTTGGGTCCAACTGTTTGGGGGTACCGGCACTGTAATCCAGACGTTGCTTCCATTCCCGCAATACTCGGACATTTATAACACTTACGAAACCGAGGGGACGGCGTTCTACAACGGGCTTCAGGCGCAGGGAGAAAAGCGGTTTTCTAACGGCTTAAGTTACCTGGCTGATTTTACGCTAGCAAGAAACATTGCAAATGAGTCGGTCGGGTCTACACTTTTTCAACCAAACCCCATAAATTCATTTGATATGCCGCCCGAATTTACGCCGTCTGCGACTGACCAGAAGTACATTACGAACTTTGTCGCAACCTATGCGCTACCGTTCGGCTCTGGACAAAAATATCTGAATTCTAAGGGTATAGTGAATCAGTTGGCGGGGGGGTGGCAGTTCAGCGGAATCCTGACCTATGCGGGCGGACTGCCTTTCGGGGCTTACAATAGCTATAATCCGCTCTATGCTAACTTCGGCGACCGGCCAGATGTGGTTCCAGGTGTCAAAATAAAAACATATAACTACAATTTGTCGAAGAGTTACTTCGAAGGAAAATTGTCGGCACCTCCAGCACAATTCGCGACGAACGCCTTCGTCAACACCGGACCCTGGGAGCTCGGCAATGCGGTGCGTTCCTATGCAGCCTTGCGAACTCCTCCTTTGAGGATAGAGAATTTTGATGCTATAAAGACGTTTCCTATTGGAGAGCGAGTGCGAGCCATCCTACGCCTTGACTATTTCAATGCGTTTAATCGGACGCAGCTACAAGGCCCTGATGCAAATTCTCTCGATCCGACATTTGGGCAGATTACCAATCTAAGCTCACAAATCAGCAACCGTCAGGGGCAGGCAACCTTCCGCGTGGAGTTTTGATTTGATCGGCCATGAGGTAGGCTTGGAGTCTGGCAGGTTACCCCGCTGTTCTCGGTTCCAATCAATGGCCACAGCGCGTGACCACCTGGAGCATTTTCACTTCTACTCTGCACAGTCAAGCGCCGCGCAGTGTGGCTTTTCTTGAGGAAAAGCCACGTCGGGAGTGGTTGCTCTGTATACACCAGAAGTGAAAATGCTTTGGTCGCGGAGGCAGGAGAAGCCATGGAAAATGACAGTCGCATGTTTCACCAGATGGCTCAACAGGCGATTTCTGAGGTTGGCTCAGTCTTTCCTCAAGTGCGAATCGCCGCGGTGGACCTCATGTGCGCGGAGATCCTGAAGGCGCGTCATATCGCATGTTACGGGGTGGGGCGGGAAGGCTTAATGATGAAAGCATTCTGCATGCGTCTCATGCACCTCGGCCTGGATTCCCACGCCGTCGGCGATATGACGGTCCCTCCTCTCGGCCGAGGCGACCTCTTGCTTACCAGTGCAGGGCCGGGCTCGTTTTCGACAGTGATGGCGCTATTGGAGGCGGCGCGAGATGCGGGAGCACGCACATTGGTCGTCACTGCGCAACCAAGCGGAGCAGCGGCTCGAATAGCCGACGTGGCAATAGACTTGCCCGCCCAGACCATGGCGAACGATCTTGGGGAACGCACGAGTCTTCTTCCGATGGGCAGCTTGTATGAAGCGGCCCAACTGATTTTTTTCGACTTGATCTCAATTCTCTTGCGTGAAAAGACGAGCCAGACGCCTCGACAGATGCGGGAGCGCCACACCAACCTGCTGTGACCATTGCATCGCAGCCGATCTTTGTCAGGGCTTGGTCTGCGTTTCCTCCACAGGAACGATGCGGCCCGACTCGCGAAGATAACGGAAGAGGTGCTCCAGGGGCGGCCTGGGAAGGAGATCGTCGAGGATCACGAGATCGCGGCCGGGGGATTCCCGCAACAGACCTTCCGGCAGGCCGCCGACCTCGGCCACCAACGGTTCCATTCGCATCGGAGCGACATAGATGGTCACGTCGGTGGAGAGCAATCGGCCGAAGCCTTCCAACACGGCGCCGGGCGAGGAAGCAAACACTCTTTCTTCCATGAGCTGAAGAAACATAGAGATCCAGATAATCACCGCGATGTGCGCAGGGGTGTAGCGACGAAGGTAATAAAGGAATTGGTAGCCCTCCGGGTAATCGGTGACGACAACCGTGCCGAGACGGGCAAGCTGCCCGATCATGGCCAGCAGTTCCGCGTTATCCGAGGCGGCCGAGCCTTGGAGATTGTGAGTGTTGACCTCGAAGATGGCTAAAGGTTCGCGGTCGGAGGGAATCCCTTCAGTCACGAACTTTTGTCGCACGGCCTGAAGGGTTTCGGCGGCAGAAGGACCGGGATGCCCGTGCAGGGTACGCTGTCCGATCAGTGGACGCTTGTGAAGGAGAGTGGACGGCTCGACCACTTGGGCGTTGGAATCGAAGACCACGCCATGGGACATGCCGCTGCGGAGCAAGTCCAGGCACCAGAGGCGGGAATCTGTACCGGCGAAAACCGGGCCAGTTAGTTCGAGAACGTCGATTTCGAGCCGTTCAATGGATAAATCGTCGAACAGGCCAGCCAGAAAAGCCATTGGGGAAGACCGCTGGTGATAGCCGGCATAGATCAGATTCACACCTAGCGTGCCAATGGCTTGCTGCTGGAGTGGTGCAGTGGGATCCCCCAGATTGATGTGCAGAAGAATCTGATTGGCCTGGCCACCAGGTTCGGCCTGGAAGCGGAAACCGAGCCAGCCGTGCTGTTCGTTGGTTCCCTGGTAATTCCGGGTGGCGACGGTGTCCGCAAAAACAAAAAATCGGGTATGGTCGCCCCGAACTTTGGCGAGCCGGGCGAGCAGGAGCTGATATTCGTGGTCGAGCATGGCCACGAGGCGCTCCTTGGAGACGTACCGCGTGCCCGCACCGTAGGTGTCGTCGCTGACGGTCTTGTCGTAGGCCGAGATGGCTTGCGCCACCGTCCCTGAAGCCGCGCCAACGCTAAGAAACCAACGGGCCACTTCCTGACCGGCTCCAATCTCGGCAAACGTCCCATAGTAGGAAGCCTCAAGATTGATGGCCAGGGCTTTGGCATGAATGTCAGTGGATTGCTGGGGGTCGGGGGACATGAGCGGCTCCGTTTGCGGAAATTCAAGATGAGCGGGAGTATACAGGCTGCGGAAAAATCCAATGTTTCTGAAGGGTGCGACCTTTGGGTCGTACGTAAACTATTGCAAACAGGTGCGGCTTTAGCCGCTGAGGGAACGACCCTCGCCTCCTCCAGGATTTTTTCCCTAGCCTCTATAGCCCAGAATGCGGGCAGAGACCGTTTGGCCTCTGCCTGCATTTGCTACTCTGCGACTTCGAAGATGACTTCCAGTTCTATCGGCATCCCGAGAGGAAGGCTGGCAACGCCAATCACCAGCCGAACCGGTGTTTTCTCGGCGCCAAAGACATCTCGAAAGAGGTCCGAGACAGCGTCCGCGACCTTGGGCTGATCGAAGAAGTCCCCGTGGGTCGCAATGAACACCCCCAGCCGGACGACGCGAGTCACTCGATCGAGTGAGCCTAAATGCTTTTTGGCCGCAGCGAGCGCGCTCAAAGCCGCGGTGTAGGCGGCATCTCGTCCAGCCTCGATATCGAGTTCCTTCCCCAGCCGGCCAATATACTTCGGCTTGTGGTCTACAACCGGGAGCATCCCACTAAAGAAGAGCAGATTGCCCGTCTGTAGCGTCTCCACGTAAGGGCCGAACGGAGTGGGGGCGGCAGGGAGCTTAATGCCAAGATCCTGCAGCCGGCTTTCGGCGCCGCCCGGCTGCGAACCCATGGTGCTTACCACCGGCCCACGTGCGCACCGTCGTCCACGTGCAGCACCTCCCCCGTGACGTGACCGGCTTCCGTCAGGTAAATTACAGCTTCCGCGATGTCTTTCGGGTCGGTAATCGTGCCCATAGGGGAACGGCTCTTCATAGAATCCTTGGGGGCGTCCTTATGCATAGGGGTGTCGACAGTGCCAGGCGCGACCGCGTTAAAGCGGATGTTTTGGGTCGCGTATTCGCTCGCGAGGCTAAGGGTAATGGCATTGAGTCCGCCCTTGGTGATCATCGCGATCGACGCCGGAGCACCCCGCATAGGGTTATCGACCAACGCGGCCGTGATGCTGGTTACACTGCCGCCGGTGCCCTGCAACAGCATCTGCTTGACGGCCAGCTGGGTGATGAAGATGAACCCTTCCAGATTGGTGGAGACCAAAGCGCGAAAGTCGTCGGCGGTGTAGTCCGTGAACGGTTTAGCTCTGAAGATGCCCGCATTGTTGACGAGATGGTCGATGGAGCCGAACTTCTCGGTCGCCGTTTGTGCGACTTTCTCAGCCGTCGCTACCTGACCGATGTCTCCATCGACGAGCGCGAGGTTCGGAGACGGCGCGAAGCCGGCCTTGGAAATGCTGCGTGAAGTTGCAACCACGTTATAGCCGCGATCCAGAAAGGCGTGGACAACGGCAGCCCCGATGCCTTGCGAGGCGCCGGTTACGATGACTGTCTTTTTGCTTGCCATACCCAACCCTCCGGTTGTCTTCTCGAGAGAGCACCCAGAGAATCCAGCCCCCTCCGGTGTTTAATCCAGTGCCACTGAACGTCCATACCTACCGTTACAGCTCAGATTCCTGCAAAGACTTTACGGGTTCGTAAAAAGTCACGTCGTGACTCTGGAAAAGTCAACTTCAGGCCAGTTCCAGAATGCATGTAGTCCAACAAGTTTGCAGTCGATTTATCATCCAAGCTGATAAAGCTTGCGAATTCAATCCAAGCAACACTGCCAAAGGAGCTTTAGCAATCATGCGATCCGATATTGTGCCCGGCGCGCTCTTCCCCGACTACGAACTCACTGACCAAAATGCGAAGCGACGCAAGCTCTCGGAACTGCAGGGTCCCCATCCCATGGTTTTGGTACTCAGCCGCGGGGGCTTTTGCCCCAAGGACCGCCGGCAGTCCGAATTGCTTCTCCAACTGCACCGTGAGATGGAAGTTGGATATTGCCGTCTGGTGACGATCAGCACCGACAATATCTCTCTCACGAACGAGTACCGCACAGGTGTCGGTGCTCATTGGCCGTTTCTCTCCGATGCGGGCCGAATGGTTCAAAAGGATCTCGACATTGCCGAATACACCGATCCAACCAACAATCCGATGATTCCCCATGTCATCGTTCTGGAGCCGGGACTGATCATCCACAAGATTTACAACGGGTATTGGTTCTTTGGCCGCCCGACCCTTGAGGATCTCCGTCAGGACCTCCGTGCCGTCACCAAAAAGTGCCGCCCGGATTGGGATATCACCACCCCGGAAATGAAGGCCGCATGGAAAGAAGGCCGCAAAGAGCTCTTTATCCCTACGGCAAGACCTATGCTCAAACGCTCGGCGAGCAGGATTAGGGCCGGCTGGAAACGGCTGGAGGTTGCGATGTTCACTTACGAACAGGGCGTTTTCAGTTTCGAACATCAAGAAATGATTCCGACCGCTCTATTACATGAAATTGACTGAAAACAACCCTCTTAATCGATGGACGATCTGGCCCAGGGCGTGCTTGTATGGAAGGTCGAATGCAGACCCTTCTCCTGAATCTTCGCCTGAGTATTCGCGCCTTGCGCAGGTCGCCAGGATTTGCGCTTACCGCCATTCTGACTCTGGCGCTGGGGATCGGCGCAGTCACATCGGTCTTCAGCATCGTGAACGCGGTTCTGCTGAAGCCGTTTGCCTTCCCCAATTCAAGTCGCCTGGTGGTCATGCGTGAAATCGAGAACAAGATCGGCAGTGGAACACTTATCGTGCCCGACAATTACCGGCACTACTTACGCCTGAAGAAGGATGCGCAGACGATCGAGGATGCGGCCATCTTTCATCAGTTTGGCATGAGTGTTTCTCCCAACGGCGATCGTCCCCGAATCGTAGGCTCGGTTGCAGCTTCGCCAAACTTCTTCCGCGTGCTCGGAGTGTCTCCGATACTGGGTCGGGACTTCATCGCCAAGGATGCAGAAAAGGGCGCGACCAGTGTCGTGCTGCTAAGCTATGAGGGCTGGCAGACGCTTTTCGAAGGTAATTCCAAGGTCATTGGGCAAACGCTGCGACTCGGCGGCGCGCCGGCCACGGTCATCGGTGTGCTGCCACCGGTCATGCGCTTCCCGGACATTCGAGCGTCGCCAGAAATCGCGTTTCGTGCAACTGCGGAAGCTCGCGATATCATGATGTTCCAACCTCTGGTGCCGAGGGAACGGGACCTCGAGGTCGACGATGAGGGCTATAACTTCAATGTAATTGCGCGGCTTAAGCCCGATGCCACTGTGGCCCAGGCGCGCGCTGAACTAACTGCCTTACAGCGTGCATACACCCTTTCCGCGCATCTCCCCATCCCGCTGGGAATCTCTCTCACGCCGCTGGGTGAGGATGTCACCTCGTCCATCAGCGGCGCGCTCTGGCTGATGTTTGCAGCGGTCGGCGGCGTGCTGCTGATTGCGTGTGTCAACCTTGCCAATCTCCAATTGGCACGCGCGGTTGCGGCCGAGCGTGAAACCGCAGTTCGTGCCGCGCTGGGCGCGAGCAAGAGCCAACTGCTGATGGCACGGCTCGCCGAGAGCCTGGTGCTTGCGATCCTCGGAGGTGCAGCTGGGGTGATGATGGCGTTTACCGGTGTGCGGCTTCTGATCGCGCTTGTGCCGGCGAACGTGCCGCGCCTGAATGAAGTGCAGGTGAACCTGCCGGTGTTGCTTTTTGCCGCCGGCACGTCCATTGCGGCCGCGATTTCGTTCGGCATTTTGCCCGCGCTCCGCTCTCTCCGCGTCAACCCCCAGGCGGCACTACAGGCAAATTCGTCCCGGGCGCAGCAAATACACAGGAGGGCCACCGCACGCGGAATCTCCTGGTAGCAGCGGAGGTGGCGTGTACCGTGGCCCTGCTCATTGTCACGTCTCTGGTACTGCGCAGCTTCTCCCACTTGTTGCGGCAAAATCGCGGCTTCGACTCCAGCCATGTCACTCTTGCGCAAGTGGATTTGTTCGCACCGCAATACAGCGACGATTTACGAGACTTCAAGGCGGCGAAACTGAGCTTTGCCGACCGTGCCCTGGCGGCCCTGCAACAACTGCCTGGTGTGCAGTCGGTTGCCCTGTCAAGCGCCATGCCGTTGACCGGCCAAATCTGGGTGGACGACCTGATCCGTCCAGATCATCCACTGCCCGAGGCGCAACAACCGCTCATTAACGTGCGCTGGATCAATCCGGACTTCCTTGCAACCATGCAAATCCCGCTCATCGCCGGCCGCAATCTCACCGCGGCGGACCGCGCCAATCCTTACGTGATGCTGATCTCCGAAAGAACTGCGCGCGAGGGCTTCCCCGGCGTGAATCCAATCGGACGACAGATCGATTCGATCGTTCCCGACGACCAGCACCGCATTACCGTGATTGGAGTCGTGGCGGACACCCGCATCAACGGTTTGAAAGACACAGCGGCCATGGCCTACCTGCCCTACTGGGCCTACACCCCGTGGACACTGTCCTTTTTGGTGCGCAGTGGGCAACCCAGCGATGCACTCATTCCTGCGCTGCGCCGGGTTCTCTGGGGTATCGATCCACAGGTGGCCATTCCCTCGGTCAAGTCGATGGATGAACAAGTAATCGACTCGGTGGCGAGCGAACGTTTTCAGGCTGTCGTGCTGACCACTTTCGTTGCCGCGGCATTGCTGTTGGCCGTGTTAGGCGTCTATGGAGTGCTGGAGTACTCGGTCTCGCTGCGTCATCGGGAGTTCGGGATTCGCATTGCGCTGGGCTCCGGGAAAGCTGCGCTCATGGAACTGGTCCTGCGCCAGGCTGCCTATCCTGTTTTTCTGGGCGCAGGTGTGGGGCTCATACTGGCATTCGTGGGGTTGCATTGGGTGCGCAGCCTGCTTTATCAGACATCAGTCGTAGATCCACTGGCTGTTAGCGGCAGTTTGCTGCTGTTGCTGGCGGCAGCGGCATTGGCGGCGGTGCTACCTGCCCGGCGTGCGGCTTCGGTCGACCCAATCCAGGCTCTGAGAAATGAATAGAAACATCCGGTTTTTTTGAGTCTGCGTGAGAACTAGGTCTGAGGTGGTTCTGCCATGCTTCGGATGTAATATGGTGCTTTGATCGAGGTTCACTTCTTATGGATGATCTCGTCAAGCGCGCCCGCTCGGTCAGCACTCGTGCCGAATTACCCGGTATGAGCCTCATAGAACATCTGGAGGAACTCCGCAAGCGTCTTATTCACTCGGGCATTTACCTTCTGATCGGCTTTGTCGTCGCATATATCTTCAGCGAGCGCCTATATGGCGTAATTCAAGCGCCCCTGATCAACTTCACATCCCCTTGAATTTCACCCACCCCACAGACGGCCTGACTTTATACCTGAAGACTGCGTTCCTCGGTGGCGCGATATTGGCCAGTCCTTTCATACTCTTTCAAATTTGGCTCTTCATCTCGCCTGGCCTGTATGCCCACGAGAAGCGCCACGTGTGGCCCTTTATGGCCGCCACTATCGGCCTATTTCTCGCCGGTGCTTACTTCGGCTACCACTGGGTTCTGCCCGGCGCCATTAAGGTTTTGGTACTCGATTTCGGCCGTCGCTTCCATCCGATCCTCACCATTGAGGACTATACCGGCTTCTTCCTGGCCATCATTCTTGGCCTCGGCATTGCGTTTGAGCTCCCAATCCTAATGTTCTTTCTGGCCCTGTTCGGTATTGTTGACAGCAAATTTCTCCTCCGCAACTTTAAATACGGCATCATCATCATTTTCATCATCGCAGGCATAATTTGCCCACTTCCAGATCCATTTAGTATGTGCCTCTTCGCATGTCCCCTGATCGTTCTCTACCTGCTCGGCGTAGGAGTAGCCTTTCTGGCACACCCCTCGCGTAGAAAGTCAAAGGCTAAGACACACAGCCCGGATCTGGGCATATTCGTTCTAGCGCTCTTCCGGCTGGCCGCGCTTCTGAAGGCCCGGCGCGAGGTAGCTGCGCATTAGCCTGCCCTGGCTTTCCCTTTGCAGTCCCGCGGCGGACGACATACTCGGGCACTACTTCTACCAGCGGAGGAAATGACACCGTTTCGCCATAGATGTCCAGTACCGGACACCTGTTCCCAGTAGCGGACGCCACCCTCTTCCGCCGACTCCACGGACGTATTGATAACGTGCACATTCCGACTTAGCGCGAGTGGTAGGGCAATTGCATTTCCTTTCCGGATGGAGGCGCGAATATGACAGCGTTGACGCAGAATCTGAAATTTCACTCAGGCTCTTGCGCAAGGCCCCAGGCTTCGCCTTTGTGGCCATCGTCATCATGGCGCTCGGTATCGGAGCGAACACCGCCATCTTCAGCGTCGTGCATGCCGTTCTGTTGGAACCCTTGCCCTTTCCTGATGCCGATCGCCTGGTGCAGGTTTGGCACGTTCCTCCCCAGAAGAGCTTTCCAGGAATGACACGCTTTGCCGTCTCGGCAGCGAACTTCCTCGATTGGCAAAAGCAGAACCACGTCTTCCAGCAAATGGCACTCTACAATGGTGCGCGGTATGACATTACCGGGGCCGGAAAGCCCGAGGCTGTCATGGCGAGCCCGGTAAGCTCCGGCTTCTTTTCGGTTCTCGGCGTTCATCCCCTTCTCGGACGGACCTTCCTGCCCGAAGAAGATAGCCCCGGCAGAAATCACGAGGTCGTGCTCAGCTATAAGTTCTGGCAGAGTCATTACGCCTCAGATCCCAACGTGGTGGGTAAGTCCGTCAACTTTGATGGAGAGCCATACGCCATTGTCGGCGTAATGGGACCCAGGATGACCAAGCCCGATTTCGCCCAGGTTTGGACCCCGCTCGGCCTTACCGCCAAGGAGGCATCCGTACGGAGCGAACACCACTTCCTCTCCATTGCCCGTCTCAAACCCGATGCCAATCTTGCGCAAGCCCAGGCGGAGATGAATACCATCTCACAACGTCTTGCCCAGGCTTACCCTGAAGACGACGAGGGTTGGGGCGCAGTTGTTCACTCCTTGCGCGAAGAGACCGTCGGCGAGGTTCGTCCCGCTCTGCTCATGATGCTTGGGGCTGTGGCTTTCGTGCTGCTGATCGCCTGCGCAAATGTCGCCAACCTCATCCTCGCGCGCACCTTTGCGCGTCGCAAAGAGATCGCCATCCGTTCCGCGATAGGCGCAAGCCGCTCTCGCATTGTCCAGCAGCTACTCAGCGAATCCCTGCTTATCTCGCTCTGTGGAGGTGTGCTCGGTCTCTTGGCCGCGCACTTTGGCATAGAACTGTTGATCAAGTTCTTTGCCGACAAATTGCCGCGCATGGGTGACATCGGGCTCAACGGCCCGGTGCTCGCCTTCACCTTCGCGCTCTCCATCGCAACCGGTATTCTCTCCGGCCTCCTGCCCGCCTGGAACATGACAAAAGGGGACGTGAACGAGGCCCTCAAACAAGGTCTCGGCCGCACCGATGCCGATAGCGGAACCAGCAAGACCCGCTCCGCTCTGGTGGTCGTCGAGGTTGCGCTCTCTGTCGTATTGCTCATTGGAGCTGGACTCATGCTCCGCAGCCTTTGGAAACTACAAACCATTGATCCCGGCTTTGACGAGCACAATGTCCTTACCCTTGCTCTGCTGGTGAACAAGCAGCAATTCACCGACCCAAGACAGGAATCGAGGTTCTTCGATGCCGTGCTTCAGCGGGTGCGCTCGCTACCCGGCGTCGAGTCTGCGGGAGCGACAGACGATCTGCCTCTGACCGGCGGTTCGAACCAGCCTGTCGCAGTCGAAGGGCATCCCATGGTCGCGTTGTCCGAACAACCTGAGGTGTCGGTCCGGGTCGCGACACCCGGATACGTCCGCAGCATGCACATCCCACTGCTGCAGGGTCGGGACATCAGCGCCAACGATACGGCCGATTCCGCGGCCGTGGTCGTCATCAGCCAATCCATGGCGAGGCAGTTCTGGCCTGAGGGAAGCCCTATCGGACACCACCTGAAGCTCTCTTTCTTCCCCGACAAAGATCGCGAAATCGTCGGAGTCGTAGGGGATGTGAAGCAGCATGGCGTGGACAGCTCCGCCGGCATTGCCACACTCTATTGGCCTCTTGCGCAGGTCACGAGCTCCTCTACGGCTCCCTGGCGCTCACTCCCTCTTTTCCTAACCGTTCGTACCACTGTTCCACCTCAAGCACTCGCCACCGCGGTGACGGGCGCCGTCCACGACGTGAACAAAGACGTACCGGTAGACAATGTGATGACGCTCGAAGACTTTGTAAGTGAGACCCTGACCCAACACAGCTTCAACATGCAGCTGCTCGCGATCTTCGGTTTGCTCGCTCTTGTCCTGTGCGCGATTGGAATCTACAGCGTTCTTGCTTATTCCGTGAAGCGCCGCATGAGGGAGATTGGCCTTCGCATCGCTTTTGGGGCAACATTGCGCGACGTAGCTCGCCTGATCATCGTGCAAGGCATGAAGCCCACGCTGGCCGGCATCGCCATCGGACTCATCGCAGCCTTTGCCCTCGGACGCATCGTCACCAGTATGATCTATGGAGTAAGTTCCCGTGACCTCACAACATTTTTGGCCGCAACGATGCTGCTCATCCTGGTCTCCTTCGCGGCCAGCTTGATTCCCGCACTTCGCGCCACTCGTGTCGATCCCCTCGACGGTGCTTCGCGACGAATGAGTGCGTACACCAGCAAGAAGGAGATCGCCGCTCGCCTGGCCGAGTTGGTCGACCAGATCCGAATAACCGTTTTCAGAGGCATTCTGGAGCCAGCTCGCGGAGGCTCAAGGGCGTGTGTGAGAATCCACCATTCGTACGATTTAGTCCCGGAGGGACGGCTGAGATTAGCCCAGGACGCAGTCCTGGGAAGAGATTCGAGAGACGGACCAGTCCCGCAGGGACGGCTGAAAATTATCCAGGATGCAGTCCTGGGTGACTTTCAGCCGTCCCTTGCGGGCCTTTTCGTCGTTATGTGCATGGTTCCCAGGACCACGTCCTGGGCTAATCTCAGCCGTCCCTCCGGGACTGAATCGGTGAATGGTGGGTTCTCACACACGCTCTCAAGGGCTCAATAACTTTGCGTATACCAGGGAGAGGTGTAAGGAGGAGAACGTGGCCGGTCTGGATCGCGCGTTAAGCCCTGATAGCTTCTTGCAGGACGTGCATTACGCCTTTCGACAACTACGCAAATCGCCTGGATTCACGGTCACGGTCATTGCGACTCTGGCCCTCGGCATCGGAGCAAATACAGCCATTTTCAGTGTCGTCAATGCCGTACTGTTGCGGCCATTGCCCTATAAGAATGCCGACCGCCTGGTCGTTGTGTGGCAAACCGATGCCGCACACCGCGGAACGGGCGCATGGTTTGATCCTTACCGTGAATTTGAAGAATGGCAGCGCAGTAGCCGCAGCTTCGAGAAGTTGGCGGCAATGAGCTGGGCAGCCTCCGGCAAGACTCTGTTATGGGGCGGCAAGCCAATTGGGCTGCTTGCGCTTCCCGCCAGCACCGACTTTTTCTCCATGCTCGGTGCCGATGCCCAGATCGGCAGGACATTCAGCCAGACGGACTTGAAAAACCCCTGCACCTTGGTGCTCGCCTATCCGTTCTGGCGAGACAAGTTAGGCGCGCCCCGGAACATCGCCGGTAAGAGTCTGACAGTGGATCGCTCCACCTGTGTTGTTGTTGGCGTGATGCCAGCAAGTTTTGCGTTCTATCCCAAAGAAACCAATGCATGGTCTTTGATAACTCCCGCAAGCGCATTTGCCCAAAAGCCCTGGGATTCAATGACAGGCGTCTTTGGCTTGTTGAAGCCGGGGGTAACACGTGCTCAGGCGGAACCAGAACTTAATGCCATCGCAAAGCGAACCTTGCCGGAAGCTCCGGCAACGCTCTCCCTTCTCAGCTCCGCCACGCCTATCGTGCTCGACCTGCAGGAAAATTTCACCTGGCTCGCCGGGAGAGATCTGCGTACCGGCCTCTGGGTGCTATTGGGTGCGGTCAGCCTGATCCTGCTGATGGCATGCTTGAACGTGGCTAACCTCCTGCTTGGGCGCGCAAGGGAACGCTCGCGCGAGATGGCGATTCGCACCGCACTCGGTTCCGGCCGCCGGCGGCTCATCCAGCAGCTGCTGACCGAATCCCTGATGCTGGCGTTTTGCGGAACCGGCGCAGGTGTCGTTCTGGCGATGTTGGCCCTTCATTGGTTCCGTGCCGTCAACCCGGTCGAGCTTCCCCCGGGTAACGTGGTCTCGCTCGACTGGCAGGTTCTCTTTTTCGCCGCGTTGTTGGGCGTTGTTTCAGCAATCGCTTTCGGACTGTTCCCAGCCTGGCGGGCATCCCGGACTGATTTGAACACTGTGCTCAAGAACGGCGAGCGTGGCGTAGGTGAGAACGCTTCTGCTCACCGCACTTCCCAGGCATTCGTGGTGATGCAGTTTTCGCTTTCGTTGATGCTCTTTGTTGGAGCGGGACTGCTGGCCGCAAGTCTGTGGAAGATGGCGTCAACCCCATTGGGCTACCGCACCGATCGCGTGCTGACCGCGAAGGTCAATCTTCCGCAAGAACACTATCCGGGCACGGACGCAAGATCGAGGTTTGCTTCCAACTTTGCGGAAAAGGTCTCCGGGTTATCTGCCGTGGAGACGGTTACAGAAGGCTCGAGTTTCACTCCTATGGGAGAAAACCCCCTGTCCGTTGAAGGACATGCCTCTAGATTTTCGGCGGGCGGTATTGCGACCCAGAGTGTAAGCGCGAATTTCTATGAGGCCATGCGGATTCCCTTGTACCGAGGCAGGGCCTTTGGCACGCAGGATAGAAACGATACGCAACCGGTTGCCATTGTCAATCAGGCTCTGGCCAACAAATACTTCCCGCATACGGATCCGGTCGGGCATGCCCTCAAGTTAAGCCGTGCCGACGATCCATCGCAGCCGTGGCTCACCATCATCGGCGTGGTGGCCGACATCAAAACAACGACAGTCTTTCAGGAGATGGGCTATGTAGAACAACCCGCGGTCTATCGTCCACTTACGCAAGATGCCCCGGCATCCCTATATCTGATGGTTCTAACCAGAGAAAGCCCGCTTGGGTTGGTCGGTGGAATGGAAGAGCGACTCGCCTCGATGGATCGTGATCTTGTACTGGCAAGCGTGGCCACGATGGAGGACCAGCAATCGGCGGTACTGTCTCAGCCTCGTTTCCGCACTGTGCTCTTCGGGAGCTTTGCCGTACTGGCTTTAGTTTTGGCAGTCGTGGGCCTGTATGGAGTCCTGGCCCAAATGGTCGCGCGGCGCACCCGCGAGATTGCCATCCGCATGGCATTGGGCGCAAGCCGCGGAGCGGTGCTCACCAGCGTGTTCCACGAGGCATTCGTTTTGGCTGCCGTTGGCATTGCGTTGGGCGTTGCTGGTTCGGCAATCAGCGTGCGCGTCTTGGCAGGGCTCCTCTATCAAGTGCGTGCGGAAAACGTGGCCCTGTTTGCGCTCGCGTCCGTCATCTTGATGCTCACCGCGCTTGTGGCAAGTTGGAATCCAGCCTGGAGGGCAGCAAATGTCGATCCCATGCAGGCGCTTCGTAGCGAATGAGCTCTCCCCGCTTGGCAATATAATGAATGCTAACGTCCTTTATCATGCATTATTCCGACTAAGAAGCAACCCGCCCATAAAGCTGGCAATCTCTTTGGCTAGCTCGTGAGGCTCATCAATCGGGAGCAAGTGGCCGCTCCCCTTGATGATCTTGAACTCGGCGTTCGGAAGGTAAGCCAGGACTGCGGTCTTGTGTCGTTCGATTGAATCGACCTGATCGAGCTCGCCCGCGAGCAGCACCGTTGGAACGTTGATATTCGCGACCTCGGCCGAGATGTCCTCAAGTATTGACTCCATCGGGTATGCCATCGTCGCCTCGCGAGAGCCAGACATGCTGTCTTCGACAATCTGCTCTAGAATCTCTGGCGAAGGAGGACGAGCAGTCAGACGGCCACTGCCAATGGTCTTAAGAACGTTCTCACTATTGTCGTACGCATGAAGCTGTCCTTGACGCATCTCTTCAGGATTGCGCCGAGGCGTTGGCTGAGCAGGAGCCACTAGAATGAGGCCTGAAAGCCCCTCCGGCCTCCGCGATGCGGCGAGCTGCGCGACCTTGCCTCCCATCGAATGTCCAACCAGGACATATTGTTTGATTCCCAGCGCTTTGACCAGTGAGAGAGCTTCGTCCGCAAGGTCTGCCAGTTTGTAGCCAGCTAAGGTCTTGTCGGACTTCCCCCAGCCACGCGCGTCATAGGCCACTGTCTTGAACTGTCCCTCAAGTTCGGCGGTAACCTTGCGCCAGGTGCGTGAAGTTCCACCCCAGTAATGGAGAAATACGAGAGCTGGCTCCGCAGTCCCGTGCACCTCCGCATGGATGGAAAGTCCTTGAATTTGGCAGTTCATGTTGTCTCCTTCTTTAGCCGCTCTGACACGCGTGCGCAATTTGATGATCGGGAGGTCGTCTATTCGGAAAATGGTGCATTCGCGACGACATCGGCAAAGTTGGGGGATGTGTACCCCTCGACATATCGAACGCCGAAATCCCGAACGATGTTGTCAAAGGTGGACTCCGGCTTCCGACGAGCGATGTTGCAAAGGCACTCTTTGAGTCCGTTTTTAAGTGCCAGGCGTGGAAATTCGGCCAGGATCGCGCCTTGTTTGTCCTGCGGAATTCGATCAAGGCCTGCCCCCAGAACATCCGCCGTTATTCCCGAATGGGTCATAGCCACTTCGGGCTCTTTGTGAAGAGCGATAGATCGTGTGGTATGAAGCGCGATGGCATCCCAAACAACTTGCATCTGCTGCGTCGAGATGCCTCGCCCCTTCAGAAACGAGCGCGCCGCATTGGCGCCATCCACCTCGAAACGATTTTCCGCGGTATAGCGGTCAGTCAAGCCCAGATCATGCAGAATCGTGGCTACCGCCAACAACTCGGCATCCGGAGCACGTTCAGCGCTTTCTGAAAGCAATACGCCGAATAGCCAGGAGCGCATCGCATGGTTGAAGAGAAATGGCTCTGACGCGCTCCGGGACAAGTCAATCGCATCGCGAACCAGAACTGTGTCGGGTACTTTGATTCCTGCTAAAACCATTCCCTACCTCTCTCGCTTTCATATAGTCCGTGGTCGGCGATTGGCTTTTTGCTCCGCCGTTCAGTTCGTGCACAGATCAGTTATCAGTACCCAACCGTGAATCGTTGGCGAGAGTGCTTCGGCTGTTCCAACTCACCCACGAGTGCGATCGCAAAGTCTTCGGTGGATATGCGGCTTTGGCCGTCAGCAGCAACCAAAAGTTCGTCTTTACCGAGTCGGAATTTGCCGGAGCGTTCGCCGGGAGCAAAAAAGTAGGATGGAGATAAGAACGTCCAATCGAGTTCCTTCTCCCCACGCAAGACATTCAGGAACTCCACGCCGGCGAGCGTCTCAGGCTTGTACTCAGCGGGAAAGTCTGGGGTGTTCACAAGAGTAAGTCCGGGGCTAACCTCCAGACTTCCAGCGCCCCCGACCACGAGCAGCCGTGGCACTTTCGCCGCCTTGGTTGCGGCGATGATCTTCGAGGCATTCGTACTGAGGAACTTCACGCTGTGTATCACGACATCGTGCCCAGCAAGCACCGCGGCAAGTGCGTTCTCGTTTTGAACGTCCCCTGAAACCGGGCTCACAGAGGCTTGTCCTTGAAGTTTTTCGGGATGACGAGCGATCGCCGTTACGTGGTGACCACGACGCGTGAGTTCTGAAATAAGGCGAGTGCCAACATTTCCGGTTGCTCCTACTAGTGCGATTTTCATTGAGCTCTCTTTCTGCAGCTGCCGTGTATCAATTGGTTGAAAGTATTGAGTTCAC
>CAWDLQ010000008.1:0-524279 GCA_963803095.1 uncultured Acidobacteriaceae bacterium
AGCTCCAGGGACGGTTTTGGTGGTTCTGAGTGGATCGTCGCCAAACCGGAGATTACCCGATTCTTCAAAAAGTCCGGAATGCCGGTTATCCTACCCGAACGTCAAAATTCGCACTCCGGCCGCTCGATTCGCGCTAATGGTGATTTCGGAACAATCATATCTCGCTTGAGCTCAGTCGTGAGGCTAAACTGGATCGAGCAGGTGTCCACAAGTCGATGAACCGCTCCGCTACTTTCGGTGTTATAGGCGGCTCAGGTAGCACTGGGAAAGCCGTTGCGAAGGAGCTTCGATGGTCTACGGACAGTGCGATCGTCATCGGTGGGCGCAACGTTCCCAACTTAAGGAGTATTGCAACGGACCTTGGTGGCGCAGTCACTGCGGTAGGTGTTGACGTTCGTGATCCGCGGTCGCTGGAGGAATTTTGCGCAAAGTGTTCCGTTGTGGTGAACTGCGGCGGGCCGGTATCCGAGCTGCAGGATAGGGTTGCGCAAGCCGCATTGATAACCCGGAGCCATTACGTCGACGTTGCGGGTTTGGCACTCGTGCGGGAAGGAATGATCCCGCATGACCAAGAGGTCTCCGATCTCGGATTGGCATTTGTCGTATCTGCCGGCTGGCTCCCTGGCATGACAGAGCTGCTGCCTGCCTACGCCCTTGCTGTGTCGAAGACGCGGATTGACGCCATTCATTCCGTCACCATCTATTCTGGCGATTCCGGCGAGTGGTCAAATAGCGCGATGCGCGATATTGTCTGGTATCTGCGCAAGTTCGGTCGACGGCGACCGAAGTACATCCACAATGGCGAATGGGTCCGTGCAAAACTAGCCGAGGTTCTAATCGAGAAGGACATCGGGAGTTCGATCGGTCGTCGCTTGTTCTCCATTTCGTGCCTTCCCGAAATGGCAGAGCTGATGGGGCGGTTTAAGGACTACGACGGGCGCGCGTACACCTATTTGCCGAGTCGCCGCACAGCAGTCATGGGGTCGTTGATTGCGCTGCTGCCATTTCCGGGAGACTTTGCTATGCACAGCATGCGGCAGGCTCTGCTCGCGGAGTCGTTGCCCATTGGCGGTTTCAGTGTCGTCGAGATTCAGGGTCGCAGCAACGCACGGGACGTCTCGCATCGTTATGAGGCAAAGTTCGAGATGGACCGTGGATATTGGATGAAAGCGATTGTCGCAGCCACCGTTGCCCGACTAATTTCCGAGGGCGGAGGTGTGAACAGCGGCGTCCATTTCCTCATGGATGCAGTGGACCCAGTCAGGTTCATGGAGAAGCTCCGAGAGGCTGGAGTATCCCAGACAGAACGGTTTGGCGAAGGACGTGAGCACCGGGCTGAAGATGCAGCGTCATAATTGTTGACAGGCCAAACCGCATTTCCAACTCCAACTCGGCCATGTCTTTTCGGTTCTGCGCGGTTGGTCGCCAATCCGGAAGTGTCGCCAATCCGGAAGTTATCACTTCGGCAACACTTATCCGTGGGTATTGATTAGCCGTTATTTCCGGATTGGGGGTGATCCGCCCGCGATCAGTAAGCACGTGGAGGAGGAACGAGTATCTTGACCCCGAGCGAGCACGAAGCGCTGTCGAGCGCATAGGCCGACAGCTCGACCGAACGAGTAGCGCCGCGATAGACTTCTGTCGATATGCACAGCGGTGACACTCAGGCCAGACCCAACTGGCGCGCGATTGTTACTTTCTACGTTCTTGCCTGTGTGTTCTCCTGGCCATTTTTCTGGTGGCGCGATGTCCACACAGGCAGTTGGAAGGCCTTTCCGCTTCCCGAGGAAATCAAAGATCTGACCTGGGGTCCGGCTGTCGCTGCGCTGCTTGTATTCTGGATCATGCCGGCGACACGCCGGTGGGCCGTTTCCTTCTGCGGTCCCTCGTGGCGCCGGTCCGCAGTCTTCTTTGTCGCGCCAATCCTGTTCGCATTCATCGGATATCGCATACATTCGGGAGCCTTCTCTTACAAGCTTCTCTACTATCTGATGATCGGGGGGGTGTCTACTCTCGGAGAAGAACTGGGCTGGCGTGGATTCCTGCAGGGCAGCCTCAGACCGCTCGGCAGAGTCCGTGGATATCTGCTTGTGGCCTTGATGTGGGAGGCGTGGCACTTTACCTCGCATCTGAAAGGCACGCTGACCGAAGTGGTGTCCCGCATGTCGATCTACATCCCTCTCGTCGTCGCGATTACGTTCCTTCTGGGCTTTGTCGTCGAGCGCACGGATTCTCTTCTGCTCGCCGTCACGCTACACGAGTGGCTCGATATCGCTGTCGACAGTGGTGGAACCTACCTGATGTGGGCTGCGCTGGCGTGCATTCCGCTTTGGCTTTGGCTCATCTGGACGTGGCCCGAAGGAGCCAGTGTCCACATGCCCACATCGACAAGTGAAGCACGAGAGATAAAGCAAATCGTCGTCACCCGCGAGTAACGCGGTAGCGTCAGCTAAGAGTTACGAGTGGATTGTGGCCTAACGGTAAGTTACTGGTTAAGCACCTGCCCGCCAAGAGTGTGAATCCGGCAGCACGGCGCTTTGGAAATTTCGCTTCCCCCAGACCCCGAATCGACTGTTTTAGTCCGGCGGGCAGGATCAGTCCTGAAAAACGCCGATGTCGACGGGAGTGCTTCTGGATTCATGCTAAAAATGCACTCTTCGAACTATCCAGCCATAGGGATCCAGATTTTCCGTTCCGGGCGAGTCACGGTCAACCCGGAAGTGATCCTGCGTACTGCCGGAAAAGTCTCGTTTTCAGTAAATTCCCTCGGGCCGGTCCGTCCCTGCGGGACTAGACCGTCTCTCGAATCTCTTCCCAGGACTGCGTCCTGGGCTACTCTCAGCCGTCCCTCCGGGACTAAATCGAGAGTTTTGTGGTCAGAGTTTTGTGGTCAGACGGGAACTGGCACTTTCAGCCGCACCCAAATCGCAAAAGTTCCGTTACCGTCCACTAAACTTCCAGTAAACTTTGGAGTTTTAAATCAGCGCAAGGAGCACTGGCCAGAATGCAGGGGTGGCGAAAAGCTCTCGGAACACTCTTGCTCTGGACTCCTTTGGTGATTTTCGTTCTTTTTGGTTTGCCTGGTGTTCTGCTGGGATCGATGGGTACGGACGTCCACTGGACCTCAAAGGCATCCCTCTACATCGCCGCGACGTGCGTCGGCCTGCTCGTTTGCGCCTGCGTGGTGGCAGGTCTCAAGTTGCGGAAAGGGACGAATGGTACGCTCAGGGTTTCACCGCCATCGGCGGCTGCCAGGTGCGATCGGGTCTTCTCCAGTCGATGCCTTCGAGCAGCATCGACAACTGAGCGTGGCTAAATTAAACCGTTCCGCTCGTGGGCGGCGGCCATATAAAGCGCCCGCGCTCCAGATGCACGCTGTTCTGAACGAGAGGGTGCGGACCGTTAGCGTGCACTAAGATTGACCGGGTTGTTTCTTCAGAAGCCTCCATAGCTGGTGCACCGCACCCGCCATCTGGTCTGCCGGAGTGGCTGCAAACCCAAGCACGAACCCATGGCGCGGCTTATTCATATAACAGGGCGACAGTGGCCATAGGCATAAGCCGTACTTTGCTGCCTGACTCGCGATTTCTGCGTCGTTAAATCCTGATGGGAGGGTCACCGTCAGGTGCATTCCGGCTCCCGCGCCGTGGATCTCCAGCATATCCCTGCAAGTGTTCTGCAAGCTCTCCACCAGAGCAGTCCGGCGTTCCTTATAGAGTGCCCGCATGCGGCGAATATGCTGGGCAAATCGACCGGCACGGATGAAATCTGAGAGCACTTCCTGGAATAAGTAGGAGGGGAAGATACCTAACGAGAATCGTACTGCCATAAATCTTTCAATGAGATCGGGCGGGATAACAATATAACTCACTCTTACGGACGGAAAGATAACCCTGCTGAATGTCCCAATGTAAATCACGCGTGCGTCCGAATCGATCCCCTGAAGGGAGGAAACCGATGTAGTGTCGTAACGGTATGCGCTGTCATAGTCGTCTTCCACAACCCATGCTCCATTATCCCGAGCCCAATCCAGCAGACGCAGTCGGCGAGAAGCGCTCATGGTAACGCCGAGGGGATATTGGTGCGACGGCGTAACAAACGCGGCACGCGCTTTCGGCAGCAGATTAACCCCTGCAGACACATTTATGCCTTCGTCGTCTACCGGGACCGGGACAATTCGGCAGCCTGCCCCGAGCAGAACCGACTGTGCAAGCTGGTAGCCCGGCTCTTCGATCCACACCGGGTCGCCAGGATCCAGCAGCACCCTCGCCGTGATTTCCAGAGCCTGTTGCGATCCCGATACGATCATGATTTGCGACGGGTCGCATTCGACAGCCCTCGCGGTGCGGAGGTAAGAGCAGATTGCGTCTCGGAAGCGATCAAGCCCCATCGGGTCGTTGTGATGAATGGCGCGCAAACATGATCTTCGACCGTGTTCAGCCACCAGCTTCGACCACGCTCCGAAAGGAAACTGATCGAGCGCCGGCTGGTGGACTCCGAAGGGTCCCCAGCCATGTCGCCACGGAACAGTTTCGCATCGCGGTAATAACGAGGAACGCCGGGAAAGGCAGCGAGATCCTCCCGTGGTTGACCGTGATCTTCTACCGTCTGGGAGTTGACCCGGCAATGATGCCGAAACGAAGGTTCCCGATCCGACCCGACTTTCGAAGTAACCCTCGGAAAGCAGCCGGGCATAGGCGCCGAGGACCGGAAAACGGGATACTTCCAAATCTTCCGCCAGGTGCCTGCTGGAAGGTACTTGTTGTCCGGGCTGCAAATTGCCACGCAGAATTGCGGCACGGAACCCTTCGCAGATCTGGCGGTGCAGCGGAAGCGTATCAAGGCGGTCGATAGAGATGACGGGTGCAATTCCTGACAAGTCTTTCGCCACTTCTTTAACTCCGCTGGTATTCGCCTCGTTATGCCGAACCCACACAGCGGCGGAGGCCGGGGCCTCCCCCGCTGTGGTTAATGACGTTCAGCCTGGAACTGGAACTTCGCCTTGAGCTGAAGAATGCCCCGAGTACTGAAGAATGCCCCGAGTCGGCGCCCAGGGCCGCTCTGAAGACGCTGGTCGACGGGGCTCACGTCAGTCCTTTGCTTACTGCTGACGGAAAGGTGGATTTCCCCCCGAAGTAGCACTCAATGGTCTCCACTTTCCCGTCTCTGAGCCGGAAATACTCTACATTCCGGAATGATTTACCGTTCTTGGTGTGGCAAAGATACTTCACAAACGCCTCGTTGCCACTTCCGAACACCCGCTCCAGATCAAATCGATCGATAAAGTTAACCTGTGTATCCCAGCATTGCGTTTTGAAAGCGCTCTTACTGATGTGGTCGTCGCCGGCCGCGCTCGTGAAGGTAAAGTTGTCGGCCATCAGGGCCTCAAATTGACCCTGGTCCTTTTTCTCCCATGCCTTATACCACCTCCGGACAATTTCTTCGTATGTCGTGCTCTGCTCCGAACCTGCGCGCGCCCGTGCCGTTACCAGGAGCCCCGCCGCTCCAGCCAGTGCGCAAGCTCCCGATTCGAGCGCCTTCCGCCGTGATACTCCGATCCTTGTCATGTCCATCCGCCTTTTCCAGCTCTTGGGTTAGTGGCTTCTGGGGCCACGCTATCGAATCGGCAACCCCGAATCATTTCGCCCTTCGGCGCCGTTTTGGGACTGTTGCCGAAATTCCCGATGGCCCGGGCGGCGCGGAACACGGCGCTGGTTGGAACAGCAGCTCGATGTATCGCCGCAGATGATCAATGCACTGCGCCGCAATCGCAGCACCACCCCGGGCCTTGGCCAGGATGAACGCGCCCTGGAGGGTGGCCTGGGTGTAGAGAGCGAGACTTTCGGCGGTCCATTCGGGGCGCATGCCGCGCTGCCGCATCGCCTCTTCAATGTCGGCCAGCAGTGTTGCCGCGTGCCCGCTGATGCTCCGGTTGCATGCCTCGCGGATCGCCGGGTGCGTGTCGTAGACCTCCTGCACCATCGTCCCCGCCAGGCAGGTAAAGTCGGGCAACTCTCCCGTCAGCAGCGCCTTACGAAAGTCCACATAGGCCAGCAACCGCTCCAGCGGGTCGGCTAGCTGGTGGTAGGACGCGGAGCCAAACTGCGCCTCCGTGCCCTCAATCCAATAGTCGGCCGCGGCCAGCGCCAGTTCGTCCTTGCTGTCAAAGTGGTGGAAGAAGCTTCCTTTGGTCAGACCAGCCGCCTCGCAGACGTCCTCAACCCGCGTGGCCGTATATCCCTTGACGCGGATCACCCGGATCGCAGCCTGCAGGAGTTTGGTTTTCGATTCGTGTCTCGCTTCGGCTATCGGCATTTTGGTACCAACCAGTGGGTATGTGGTGTACTATACCGACTGGTTGGTACGCTGATCAAGATGAATCTTTGCTAACCGCCCATTTCTTTCGTCTTCGAATTTCAACTCACAGCAGCGCAGGTCTACATCAATGGCGGACGATAGATTGGAGTTCGCGATCTCTTGGTCCCGGGCAGTCGTTCTGGAGGAGCGATAAATCGCCGGCACTCATCGAGGAGCGTTTTGGGCATATGACCGACAACACCGAAGTGTGGCAGTAGCGCGATCGCGATTTAGTGACGATCTCCGCAGTACTGGAATGGACGACTCCTAATACTTACGCGGCCCTCGCGGTGAGTTATGGCGGATACGCCGCCGACTAGCTAATCAATTTGCTTTCTGAGTTCGACTGCTTACGCCGCTCTACGACCGATACGAAACGCCGCGAACAGATCGTTGAATCACACGCCCGGATGTATCGCCCGGATATCGATTGGGACGACCAGCTCGCGAAGGCAAAGGCAGTTGCCGACGTTATCAGCGTCGCTCGAGAGATCGGCAAATATATCGCAAGGAAGGCTGATGTTCCACGCGAAGTCGTGGAGCAGTGGCAAGCGATCCAGGCGGCACGAGCATTGGGCGAGGGGATGCGACGGCAACATTCTGAAGTGCCAGAGACTTCTGAAGCCGAATGAGCCTCGTGATCCCGGTGCTGACTGAATCCTTAATAGACGCGTGACACACAGTCTGTCACTGGGTAGCGATCACAACCAAACGGCTCAATAAAGCCATGGAATAACATTGAGTGCGTTATCGCCCATGGCCCATCAAGGATGCTTTTGTAACGGGAAGTCCGCCAGTCTCCGCCGATCTGTCTCCGCTTGATCTTCGGTTGACGGTAACAGGGCAATGCACTCATCGAGCGGGAATGAGGCACCCTTCTGAGTTCCGGGCGGATCGTCGCCTATCCGGACAGAACCGCATTTTTGGGGATTACTTCCGGATAGCCGGTGATCCGACCGGAACCGAGTCGTGGCATCAAGAGCGATCGGGTTCTCGACGAGTTTCAGTCGTCATAACGGTCGCTTCGCGGGGCAGTCGAAGACAGCCAGTTCCGGTCCCGATAAACTAGTTGAGCATGCCTGCGGAAACCACCCGCCCGCTTTCTGCCTTGCTGTCACAGGTGCTGGTCGCTTTCACGCTCGAACTTGACGACGAATTCGAAAAACAGATGCGCGAGTCGGGTTACGCCGGTGCGTCGCTGTCCGTGGTGATTTGGTCCACCCTGATGCGCTTCGTCGCAGGTGCCAGCCCGACTGTGCGCAACCTGGCTGCTCAATCCCTGTCTTCGGAGAAGCGCGTGAAGTTCGAACTGGGCTGTCTCGAGCGCTGGAGTTTTATCACGCTCGAAGCCGATCCCGCAGACGACCGCCCCATCGCTGTCCGGCCCCACCGGCTCGCGGGCCGCCTTCTGCGCGACGGCTGGGGCAGCGGTCGCGGCATTCGCTCCGACTGGATCGTTCGCCCCACCGCAAAGGGCCGCCGGGCCATCGAAATCTGGACGCCGCTGTTCGATGAAATCGAAAACCGCTGGCTGGCACGCTTCGGCTCGGACGACATCGGAACACTCCGCCTCTCGCTCGAAGACATCGCTGCCCAGCTGGATGTCGACCTGCCCCATGGCATACCCGGCCAATGGGAAATGGACGTGACATACAAAACCCGCTCGACACCTGACGCCGTTCCGCTGCCCTTGCCCGCGTTGCTCTCGCAACTGCTGCTCGCCTTCACCATGGAGTTCCAGCGCGAGTCGCGCGTGCCGTTGTGGCTGTGCGCGAACACTCTGCGTGTTCTCAGCGATCAGTCGATTCCCGAAAGCGAGATCCCGCATCTGACCGGTTGTTCTCCCGAGACCTCCGCCGTCGGATGGCAGATCAAGCCTTTTATAGTCGTGGAATCCGCCCCGCCCCCGCGCCGCGGCAAGCTGGTTCGCCTGTCCCCGGTCGGCCTGTTGGCGCGCGAAAATTACTACAACGTCACGTCCGCCGTCGAAAAGCGCTGGGAGACGCACTTCGGAAAGCAGAAGATCCGTCGCCTCGGCGAATCTCTGTCCGACCTGTTCGTGCCGCGCGGCGGAGAGCGGCTTCTGATTGCCGAAGGTTTCATCTCACCCGAAGGTACTGTACGTTCCGGAACGCAGGCTCCGGCACTTGGCCGCCACGATGTCGGAGCCGCGGCAAAGCAGCGCATGCGCGATCGCGTGGCGCAAACCGCTCTGTTCATCCGCGATCCCGTCGGCGCGCTGCCGCACTATCCTCTCTGGGACATGAACCGTGGCTTCGGTCCGTGATCGCCGCGGAGGGCGCAATAGCCTTCGGCTGGCAAACTTGGATATCACCGGTGTGCCGGGTGGTTGGTGGCCTATCTGGAAATAACGTGAGGGATGTTTCTGCATACGCTCCGAGAGTTCCGGCATTCTTAGATCGTGAGAGTGTGGAGGTTGACGCGTCGCCGGAACACGATGCCACCGCTACGGCGTCCTTCATAAAAGACGAGACGATCGAAGCAGCAATTCGAGAAGCTGGCGGTCCTTTTGATCCATTCAAGAATCACCACGCGAAATAACTAACCCTAGCGGCTGGATTCTAGCCTATCCGTCAATTATTGAATGGTAACTGCCGAGTTGGCGGTTATTCGGCCATATGGATCTCTACTACTTGAACCGATACTACGTCGCTCACACTCTGGCAAGTTTGCAGAGCAACTTGACACGAGCAATAAAAGGCGGCATCCTTCTATAGATATCTAGGGGTGTTGCCGTCATGGCAAAGACGAAGAACGACAATCTCCAGGGAACTCTGGCTTTGCTCGTTCTGAAGACTCTCGAACAGGGCCCGATGCATGGCTGGGGTATTACACTGCACATCCAGCGCATCTCCAACGAAATTCTGAGGGTTGAAGAAGGTTCGCTGTACCCCGCGCTCCATCGCATGGAACAGGAGCGATGGATCGTCTCCGAGTGGGGTACTAGCGAAAACAATCGCCGTGCCCGCTTCTATCGGCTCACAGCACTGGGCCGCAAGCAGTTAAGCACCGAGCGGCAGAACTGGAAGAAGATCACCGGTGCGGTCGCCCTGGTGCTGGAATTCTGAATCAGCATAAGTCGACGAGGCCCTCAATGGCATGGATCTCTCGCATACGCGCCCTCTTCGGAAGAGAGAAACTTGCACGGGAGCAAGACGAAGAGCTTGAGTTCCACCTCTCGATGCGCGAGCAACTGAATGTTGACCATGGAATGACGCTGGCGGAGGCTCGTCGTGACGCGAGGCGCCGTTTCGGGAATCCGAGTCTGTGGCGAGAGCGGATGAGCGAGATTGATCTCATGATCCTGCCACAAACCTTCCTCCTGGATCTGCGCTATGGGGCCCGCATGTTGATGCGCAACATCGGATTCACCATTGCGGCGGTTCTCGCACTGGCAATTGGCATTGGGGTGAACACAGCCGCTTTTACCGCCTACAAGGCGTTCTTCAAGCGATCTATCGATGCTCGCGTATCCGGACGGATGGTTAACCTGGCGCTGATGTTGCACTCGGGCTCAGGCGATCAGGCGGTCAATCCGCTTGCCTTCTTTAGCATCCCCGACTACGAAGCGTATCGGGACCAGGTCCATTCTTTCAACGGAGTGATTGCCGCCACCAATCCGCAGTACCTTACGCTTACCGGAGCGGGAGGAGTCGTGAGCCAGCGCAGCTCGTTGACTGGGTCGCTGGCGGGAATACTGAGGCTGCTTCCGAACGGCGGAACAACACGGAAACGGCCAGCACGTTTCTGGTCTCGGACAATTACTTTTCGGTTCTCGGGGTTGGGGCATTGCGCGGCCGGACCTTTGCGGTTGGAGAATCTTCAAAACTTTCCGCATTTCCAACGGCGCTGATTAGCGAGAACTACTGGCAGAAGCGGTTTGGCGGAGATCCGACGGTGCTCGGCAAGACCGTTCGTCTGAATGGGATCGCTGTTACGATCGTGGGCATCACACCGCACAACTTTGTGGGTACCAATGTGGAAGCGCCCGATTTTTGGCTTCCGCTCAATCTTGAGCCATTGCTTCATCCTGACGACAATTGGCTGCGTAATCGGGAAAACCTGTGTTGCAGGATGCTCGCCCGACTGGCACCTGGAGTCGACATCGATCAAGCAGAGGCGGAGATGACCCTGCTTGCCGGCCAACTTAGTACGTTACACGACCCTCACTCCGATTTGGGCAAGGCGGCGAAGGCGGTGATCTGGCCGGGCTCTCCATTTCCCTACCCTATGAAGCTGTACGGCGGGCTGGAATACGCGATTCTATTGATTATGGCCGCCGTTGGCATGGTGTTGGTGATTGCCTGCGCGAATGTGGCTAGCCTGCAACTGGCGCGAGCGGCATCGCGCCAGAATGAGCTGGGCATGCGGATGTCGCTTGGAGCCAGCCGATCGCGGATCATCCGGCAGTTGTTGACGGAAAGCGCACTGCTGGGTCTGATAGCCGGAGCGGTTGCATTGCTTTTCAGTTGGGCCTTCCTCCAGGTGGTGGTGGTTCTGATCGCGGATGCGTTCCCGGCTGAATACGGCACGTTTATCTTCCATGTGACGCCGGACCTGGGAATCTTTGCGTACGTGTTTTGCGTCAGCCTGGTGGCCGGCATCCTGTTTGGGTTAGCGCCTGCGCTGGAAAGCTCCGGAGCCGCGCTCTCGTCCGCGTTGAAGGCAAACTCGGGGACCGCCAAGGTACGCAGTCGCCGGATGCGCAACTTCCTGATGGCGGCCCAGGTTGCCGTCTCGCTGATGCTATTGATCGCTGGGAGCATGCTGATTCGAAGCTCGATTCGCGCACTCAGGATGGACACCGGCTACGACAGCAAACGCGTCGTGAGTCTTGAACTCCGATTTCCAGAGGGTCAGAAATACAACGCCGCGCGTCAGGCTACCTTGTCCGTGAGCTTCGCACCCGGCTGGCCGCTCTGCCTGGAGTGCTTGCGATTACCAGCGCACGGGCGCCGGACGGCGGCGGGCTTCGAACAGCGGCTGTTTCGCGGAATGGAGAAAAGCCCTCCGCGCAAAATACGCGTGCGATCCTCTACTACACGTACGTTCAGCCGAACTACTTCCAAACGCTGGGCATTCCGCTGCTGGCCGGGCGCGGATTCCAAACGCAAGCCGGTCAGCCTGAGGCCGTTGTCATCCTGAGCGAATCGGCTGCGCAACTGCTCTGGCCGAGGCAGAATCCGATTGGCCGCAGCCTGCGTTTGGCGCCCGGGGGACAGTTCCAGGTGAAAGGCGAAGTTCCTCCCGATGGGCCGACGTACCAGGTGATCGGCGTGGCTCACGATACACGGGGAGTGTTGTTGAATGGAACCGATTCCGAGCAGATTTATGTCCCGATGCCCGAAGGCCGGCTGCAGGACTTCCCAATACTGATTCGGACCCAGGCCGCCCGGACGCAGATCATTCATTCGGTCGGGCCCACGATCTTGTCTGTCGATCCAAATCTGGTGGCATACTCTTTCACTCTTGAAGAGATGCTTCGCCAGACGGAGTCTTTCCTCGCTTCGAGCATATCGGCGGTTATCGCTTCGACTGTCGGTATATTGGGCCTTCTGCTGGCTTCGATGGGCATCTACGGCACAGTCAGCTATGTCGTTGTTCTGCGTACACGCGAAGTGGGCATCCGCATGGCGCTGGGCGCAAAGAAGAGTGACGTTCTGATCCTCATGCTGAGCGAAAGCACTCGCCCCGTGGTCGCGGGACTGGTTGCAGGAATGTGTCTCGCAGAGGGAGCATCTTATTTGCTACGGGGCGTGCTTTATGGGCTCCACACGGTCGACAGCATCTCATTCGCGGGCGTCTCGCTCGTGTTTCTGGCGGTCGCGCTGCTCGCGTCTTATGTACCCTCCCGGAAAGCTATGCGTGTCGATCCAATTGTGGCTCTCAGATACCAGTAGCCCGTGCCCTTCGAGAAGCAAATCATCCGGAATCCGACTCGCATAATCGGGGTAACCTTCCGTCTGTCCTGCATTCCTCTGCATTCCTCTCATAAAATTCTATAAAATTTGGCCTTTTTATGACTTCAGCGCCGCCGCCCAGAGGAGCGTCCATTTGGCGGGAAGGACAGCCTGATGGGGTTGGCTCGGTCCAGGACGGCGTCAAAGGCGAAGCCGGTTGCGGCGGGAACGCGGTTCAGGGCTTCGGGCTTGATAAAGGGATTGAGAGGGCTGGTTTGGTTCCGGTCGAGGTTGGAAGACGACGAGTCGTTAGCCGTTTTCGGGGCCGGCTCGGCTGTAGGCTCCGGTGGAGGCTCCGGGTGGGGAACCTGGGGCGCGGCGGGTTGGGTTTTCGTGGCGGCAACGGGATCGCCTGGCGACTCACTCGCGGGTTGGTGCTGCTGTTTGCGGAGCCACTCAGGGGTGTAGATATCTGCCTTAACGGGCGGGGCCGCGGGCTGCGTTGCAGCAGATGAGGAAAGGCGGCGATCATTCATGGTTCCGGACGGAATCAGTCCTTCGATGGCTACGATCATCGAAAGGGCCTTGATCTGGCCGGCGATGATGCCTCTGGTCACTTCGTGGCTAAGATTGGCCAGTTCCCAGAGCCGGGCCAGGATCTGGTCGCGACCAAGGTTCAACTTGCGCAGCCCTTCGGCTTCCTGGTCCACCAGCCTTTCCCTGACGGCGGCGCGGTGCTCGATCATGTAGGCGCGGACGCGGGGCTTGGCTTTGGTATAGGCGGCGGTGTCGGGATTGAGGCCGACAGCTTCCGCAGCGCGGCGGTCATTCATGGTTCCGGAAAGGATCAGGTGAGAAAAGGCCATTTCCTGATCGGTGATGGGATCGCTGACTGCATTTTTGGGCATAGGTCGTCTCGTTCCTTGTTTTGCTGGAGGTTGAAATGAGTTTGTTTGCTGCTCTGTTAGTGACAGAAAGGGTTGAGGGCCGCGGCAGGCTGCCGTGGCTGTTGTTGGTTATTTTGTGACAGGGATAAGGTGTGGGACCGGATAGTGGTGAAACTATCCTTCGCTCACGCGGAAGGCCGAAACTGCAGGCAACTGCCGGCCAGGGCGCGGTTGCGTGAGGAGCCGTCGCCTGCCGATATCGTCTACCCTAAGAGATAAAGCTTTTCCGAGTTAAATGTAAGTGGCTCGATGATTCTTTTCGGCACGGGGGTACAAGGCCAAAGGTTACTTCGGGTTTGGTATGCGCGTTTGGCAGCGGGACGAATCGGCGCGAAACCCGAATTTCTGCCGCGGCATTATTTGAGCGTCAGTTTCTGCATCCGGTAGTTGCCGATTTCCGCCACGTAAAGCTGGTTGGGCGTTCGGCAGTCGATCTCGTTGACCGTACCGAATTCCTTGGGCAGTTTTCCCGCCCGCCCAAACTTGCCGACGACCGTTCCGTCCAGTTCCAGCTTGTAGATCTCTCCGCCGCTGTCGATGTCGTTCACCGGATTGGAATTTGCACTGTAGAGATAGGGATGCGCGCCGGTGGTCAGGCACAGCGCGGCCGGGGCACCCACATTGGTGATCTGGGTCTTGAATGTCCCATTATTGTCGAACACCTGGATTCGATGGTTGCCCGAATCGGCGGCATAGACATTGCCTTGAGCATCGACCGCCAGCGAATGGACGCCGGCGAACTGGCCTGGTTCAGTGCCTTTCGAACCCCAGGATTTTGTGAACACTCCCTCCTTGGTGAATTTGGCGATGCGCGTGTTGTCGCCGATGCCGTCCGCCACGAAAATGTTGCCGTCCGCGTCCCAGGCCACGTCGGCGGGATGATCGAACACATCCTGCAGCGCGCCCGCGCCGGGAAGCGCGCCGTTGCGCGGCGCCGGTCGTGGCGGCTGGGGAACGTCGATGGATTCCGGCTTGCGGCCCAGCAGCATCAGGACACGGCTGCCGGTGGGATTGAGCTTGATGACCATGCCGCTATAGGCATCGACGGCCCAGATATTGTCCTCGCGATCGATGCGGACTTGCTGGGCGACGAGGAAACCGTAAAGAGACCTGCCGATCTCCCGGATGAAATTGCCGGCGGGATCGAACTCAAACAGCTTTGTCGCGCCGCTGATCGCGAAGGTGCGCGAACCGCCTAGCGAGGCGCTCGGACTGCCGGTCCGCGTGAAGACGAAGACATCGCCCTTGGAGTTGGTCGCGACTCCGGCGACCTCGCCGAGATAGGTGTCCCGGGGTAGTTTCAACGTATCGGCGGAGGTGAACGAAATTTCCGGCGCGGCGTTCTGCTCGACGGCCGGCAGCCCAACGAGTAAAGTTGCGGCTAGCAGGGCCAGCAAGATGCGTTTCACGGACAATCTCCCCTCTGATAGCTATTTGCCGTAGTGCGTGCCCAGTTATTTAGGCTGTAGGACAAATTTCTGTACCCGCCAGGATTCGATCTCCCCCACGATAAGCTGGTCGGGATTGCGGCAATCGATCGCGTGCACGACCTGGAACCCGGGCGCCAGCTTGCCGGCATAGCCGAATTTGCCCAGCACAGTGCCGTCTAGCTCCATCTTGTAAATCTGGCCCGTCCTTTGCCAGGTTCCCGGCCCGTTGCCATTGGGATTGGAGTTTGAGGCGAACAGATATTGGTGCCGGCCCTGCGAGATGCAGTCAGTCCAGGCCGTACCGACATTCGTGTAGGCGGTTTTCGGCTTCAGGTCATTGTCCAGCACTACATAGCGGTTGTTGCCACGGTCCGCGACATAGACATTGCCCTCATGATCAACCTGGAGCGCGTGCGGCAGGTTGAATTCGCCCAGCTCCTTGCCGGCCGCCGCACCACCGACCTTGGCGAGGAAACGGCCGTCCCGGTCGTATTTCACGACCCGGTTGTTGCAGTAGCCGTCGGCGACGAAAATGTCGCCCTGCTGATCCCAGGCGACGTCGGTTGGCCTGCAAAACGTGTATTTCTCGTCTGGCGGATTGGGACCGTGGCGTGTCGCCACAACCCCATCCATGACGGACGGGCGGTAGCCTAGCACCATAAGAATCTTGCTGCCGTCCGGGCTGAATTTGGTGATTACGTTGGTGCCCTCATCCACGGTCCAGATATTGTCCTGAGGATCCACGCGTACCATATGCGCGAACAAGAAGCCGTAATAGCCCTTGCCGATCTCGCGGATGAACTTGCCCGTCTTGTCGAATTCCCATAGCCGCGACCCCGGAGTGCCGCGAAAGAAGACGAAGATGTCGCCTTTGGAATTGGTCGCAACACCCTGGCTCTCGCCCAGATAATCGCCCGGCGGCGTCTCAAAGAAGTTCGGTACCGCCTTATAGGGCAGGCCGGGCACATTCTGTGCCGTGGCCGCGGCTTGTGGGAAAGCAGGGGCGGCGCACAGCAACAGGGTAGCGGTGGTGGTTAGCGACCACAAATTGAGCTTCAAATGACCCTCCGGATTTATTGGACAGCCTTCAATTTAGAGCGTGCGTCAGGGGCTTAGGTTGAAGCCGCGTAACTTATACAGCAAACAGCACGTTGCAGGAAAGGGTTCATTAAGAGCGGCTCAAACAGTGAGTCTTATTGAAAGCCCTCTTAGAGGAGCCGTTTTGCACGGGGCGCCGCTCACGCCGCAGATTGAAATGAGTGACCCCAAATAACGGTGTGCATAACGATCCATGCACCCAGCCCATCCTAATGCCGTGAACAGCGTGACCGTAGCTGCACAGTATCTCATTGCGACTCACAGCTCGGCTATCTCTCAAATAGCGCCCCTAGTCTTTGCTCCAGGGTGACCAATCGTCGTTGCCGGTCAGTGTCCGACGCGCTCATAGAAGCGGTCATCGAAGGGGGATCCAAGGAGGGCCGCAAGTTGGCGACGGAAATCCTCCGCCGGTCCGGTTGCCGTATAGGCCTCGTAAGCGGTGCGGCTCTTCCATACCTCGCAGACTGCGAAATGATTTTCGTGCTGGTCCTGAACCGCATCCTCATAGCCGAGAGCATCTGGCGCTGCCAGGACCGAGTCCCGCTGAGCCTGCAGCACTTTTAGCGCAGCGGGTCCGGCTAGACTCATATCAACATGCATCAAGACGACGAAAGCCGTGGATGCCATCTGGGTGAGGGCGGGTGTGAGGGGATGATTCACACGGCGATCCATCGGCGCCCGCACGTCCGGCTGTACCATGGCGGCAAGCTCGGTTTCAGATTTGGCGAAAGCAGGAGAGGACGAGTCCGGCCATTGTTCGATGATCACCATCCGGTTGGGGCGTCCGAACTCCCTCAGCACCGTCACCCTGGGCTTAGCGGGGCCGTTTTCGATTTGCCCCGCATAGGCATGAAGATCGACAGCGAGCGCTGCGCCTTTTGCAGGAGGCGCTTCAACATAGGTGACGATCAGGACGGGTCCGGCCCCTGGGGTCTGCGCGCTCGCGCCCAGACGACACCCAGAGCATAAGGAGGAAAGCTGCCAGCCGGCAAACTTTCGGAAGGCTCATTCGGGATTGCATACCGTGATTGTAGGATGGACCTCAGTGACACGACGACGCCAGAAGGGAGAGGACTCATGAATCAGCCGACCGCATCGGCCCGAAGTCACTGTCTGTCGCCCGCACGAGCGAAAATAGCAATCGATGCGCCCCTTGGCCCAGCTACTTATGCGCGGATGTTCCCTCAGTTGCCGCAATTTCAAGCCGATGAGCAATTCTTGTACGCCCTCGGACGCGCAGGCGGCGTCTGTGATTGCGGAGACGTCGATGACTCTCCTGACTCCTTGGCTGACACTGCGGCCGGCTGGCCTATTTTTGGTCAATTTGTGGCTCACGATATAACCGCGGATCGATCCACTCTGCGAGCCCATACCAATACGGCAGAATTACACAATACCCGCAGTCCGAAACTCAACCTCGAAACTCTGTACGGCGACGGACCGACCGGCCATCCGTTTCTCTACCAACGCGACGACCCGGCGAAGTTCCTGCTTGGTTTGGACGGAGCTGACATACAACGGAACGCAGAGGGCACCGCGGTTATCGGCGACCCACGCAACGATTCGCACATGCTGATCTCTCAAATGCATCTAGCCATGTTGAAAGCTCACAATGCGTTTGTCGATGACGCTCGGCTGGCTGGAGTATCGAACGATCACGTCTTCGACGAAGCTGCCCGGCAGTTGCGGTGGCACTATCAGTGGATCGTTCTCAACGAGTTTCTGCCTACGCTTGTCGGAGCGACACTTGCAGCTCACGTTCTGAGAGAAGGGCCGCGTTATTTTCGCCCCGTTCAAGACGCATTTATACCGCTCGAATTTGCCGATGCGGCGTACCGATACGGCCACTCTCAGATTCGTCACCGCTACCACTTGAACTTTCTGAGCGATCCAGTCCCGCTCTTTCCCGACCTCTTGGGATTCCGTGCAGTACCGCGCCAAAACACGGTTGACTGGAAACTGTTCTTCGACGCGGGCGGTGCAGAGCCGGCACAACGAGGGAAAAAAATTGATGGAAAACTTGTAAAGGCCCTGATTGAGCTGCCGGTAGCTGTCACCGGCGAAACCGAAATCGAGGCCTATCATTCTCTCGCCGTTCGTGACCTGCAACGAGGGCAGGGTGTCGGCCTGCCGTCTGGCGAGGCCGTGGCCCGACACATCGGGGCCACGCCGCTCACTGCAGACGAGGTTGGCATCGCTTCTACGGGTTGGCGGGGCGAGACGCCTCTGTGGTATTACATCCTTCGAGAAGCAGACGCTTGTACAGGTGGTCATCGTCTTGGCCCAGTCGGTGGTCGAATCGTGGCTGACGTATTGGTGGGACTCATCGATGCGGATGCGACATCGTTTCGTCGGAGCAACCAGGACTGGCGACCTAAAAAAACACTTAGCGAGTTACTGGCCTCCTAGTGGGGATAGTTCTGGCCATGCTCGTGAAAAACGGCTCGTAATACTCTCGGTTCGCACACAGCAGAATAGCGCCTTGCTAGCTTCCAACGCTGTAGCGTTCATTTCTATCGTGGCTCCCTCCTCGGAATGATGGAGGGTTGTCCCTAGTTGAAAAGGCGCAGGAGATCGCATGAACTTATTGGGAAAATTAACACAAGAGAAAGGGTGGGGATAGGTATGCTGTCCCTTTATCTCCCGGGCTACTTCTAGTTCCGGAGCGCCGCGCACAACGATCTGTACGGCTGTGTTCTGTTCCTGAGCCTTTGTAAGCCCAACGATCTTGGCGGCTAACTCTAATGCGCCTAATTTACTGCTCAACCGAAGCTTAGTGAAGCCTTTAGCTTCCTCAATACCTGCGATTGCTCGACGAGTAGCTTCTGGCATCTTGCTAACTGGGAGTAATTGACCCTCCTAATCGTACATAGATACGGGGTCTAGGAAAGCAATCTCACCTAGTTCCTTGATGATTCGGTCGGCAGTCAGTTCATTCTTTTTTTCGAATTGTGCCTGTTGACGGGCGACTTCGGCGGCGACATGGGGAAGCTTCCGGAGTTGATAAGCAGACTGTCCAGCGCCCTTTTCGCTATATCCAGCAGCAACATACGCCTTAGTAGCGATTGGATTCTTTACATACTCGAATACAAATCGCCGCTGCTTTTCACTTAATTTCTTACTGGCCATAGTCTTGTTTAAATAGGGTAAACGGCACCCTTGTCCAGGGTATATTGTTCGGATATGGCCCGCATAGGAGGTCTCGGCTCAGGAGGAGCGCTATCCCAATAAAGAGGCTTGGATTCATCCAGACCAAACGGCCTACAGCATTCGCAGTGGTCTTTGTAGGGTGGGATGGGCACTTCACATCCGGGCGTATCGCAATAACGCTGTTCCATGAGTCTCCAGGAAACTTAAGCCCAAGCAGGATTAAAATGAGATGGATTCGATTCCGCCAGGATGGTGATGCCTTTGGATATCCTTCGCTCGCATGCGGAAGCCTATGTCAGAGCAGCTCACGCTCTAACTCTTATATCTCACTTGATTGATGAACACAACCGTGAGCAGTCGGATGTCAGGAGAGACAAACCGCTACTCAATCGGTTGGAACAAAACCTACTATCTCTTCACGAGCATTGCGAACATCTTCCCATGACCGCAAAAGCGATTATGAACCTCGTTGTGACGATAAGAAGCCCGAAAATGCTAGCCAAGTGGACTCAGACGGAAATGACTCTACTGCAATCCATTGCGGAGATTCAGGGCCGCTTAGAAGATGAACTATCCCTCAGCCTCTTCTTCCTGCTTCCCATCGAACGGAAAAAGTACTTTGACAAACCCCTCGAAGGGTGGCAAGAAGTAATCGCCCGTTTTCCCAGAGCAGCGGCTGATGTAGAAGAGATGAGCAAGTGCTTTGCCCTGTCGCGGTATACCGCATGTGTGTTCCACAGTGTTTCCGCAATTGAGGCGGGGCTTTTAGATCTCGGCAAATTTCTGGGCGTAACGGACCCTCAGTCGGGTTGGACGGCAATAACGAAGGAACTGGAAAGGATCGTGGTCAAGACCAAATACGGAGACCGAAGTCCTCTGCATCAACAGCATTATGCCTTCCTTGAGCAGATGTATGGGGTTGCCGAATCTCTCAAATCTGCATGGCGAAACAAGGTCAGCCATACTCAGGGAAAACCGATCCTGATGACCAACGATTTCAGCCCAGACGTTGCTGAGGAGATCATGATGGCTTCACGGTCGTTTATGAGGCGACTGGCAACTGAGCTACCGGGCGGGTATCAAATGCCCTGAAAGGGCCATTGACCTAGCGGCTAATGTCATTTTAGCTTTGCCGCCATGACTCATTTAGAGGCGAACAAACGGTTTCAAGCGTTCTATCGATTAGACAACAAGGCTGCACTCACTCTGCTCATCTACGACTCTAAAGCCGGATGGACCGCTCAACTCCAGGACAACCGGTCCCCGCACGAATCCACGCCCAAACTGCTGTTCTCAGAAATCGTCTCAGATCCCGATGCAGGGAAGGCCGTGCTCGAACGGGAACTGAAGGAATTTCTCACCGCCGAGGGTCTACCCAGTCAGCCAATCACATGGCAGGAGGTAGAGCATGTAGACGTGGGCCCCACTCAATCGAAGAAGTGAGGCCCGTCTCGCGTTCCGGTGCGAGGAATATCAAAGGGCAGAGCTGCGAATGCAGATGCCCCAAGACCACTAGAGGGGATTCTGAGTTAGACGAGCCGCTTTCGGCGGTTCTGAGCCTGGTGTTGTGGCCCTCGACACAGAGCACCAAATGTCTCACGTTCCCGTTCTAATGGATCTGTTTAAGCTTGTAGGCTGTCGCTCCAGCCATCGGCCCTGGATCACTCCGCAAGGCGCGACCCCGGCGGAGCGAAGACAACCATCGGAAGGCGTGACACGGAAGGCGTGACACGGGACGTTCACTAGCCTTCATGCGCTTGCGGGTCCGATAAGCTAACAACAATTGTTAGGTGAACGTCCCGTCCAGTCACGTCTTTCCGTCAGTGGATCAATTCAAAAACGGCTTGGAGTCAAACAGACGGATCAATCACCACACCGAATTCGGAATCCTACCGAACGCTGACGCGATGGTGCTTGTTCCGGAGTGTGTCGGAGAGAAGAATTTGTAATTGTATAAGTGACTTAATATCAATAACTTACTTAAAACAGGAGATTTTGTAGGTTGTTGATTCTAAACAGTGAAAAATCTATCTCCGACACACTCTCCGTCTGTCCCGCCTTTGTCCCCGTCTGGCCACTAATTCTCTAGAGTTTGGTGATTATTTCGTCTGTCGCGGATCCCTTGTCGCGGATCCCTGTCGCGGATCCCGTCGCGGATCCCCGGGCCTTAGGGGCTATGCCCAGGAATTACTTCCTGCATTACTCGCTGTTGACCAAGTGGTGTCAGGGCAAGATCGCCATTATCTGCCTGCCGGATTTGGCGACCAGAAATAAGTTTCGTTATCGCTGCATTAAGAGTCGGGGCCTTCTGCAGCGGTGCACGTTCTCGAATCGCTGCACGGCTGAGACGATTCCCCACCGCGTGATTCAGTAGAAGTAGAACTTCATCGGCTGCCGGAATCCCGGAAGCGAGGACCAGTGGTTTGCCATCCAATTCGTGAATGAGCGTGTGTTGGAGTTGGACGATCTGAGCGATTGTATTGGCAATGACCTGTTTGTCAGCAGTCCATGCAAGGCGCAGGAGCTCGGCGAACATCCATTTTCCAACATGCAGAACCAGCATGGAGTCCATGTAGTTCGCGGTATATATCGGTGAGATATGTACTGCTCCGCGATCAGACCGAAACTTGTAAACGAGACGAATGGCTTTGCAAAAATGCCGGCGATCTCCCTCCGCCAGCTTGTGGCTCCCCTTCTTCTTGAAATCCTCCAGAAGATCACAGAGAGTACCCGGCAAGTCGCTGTGGGTGATTACGCCGGAGTCGAGTTGATAGAGCGCTCGGGATACCGCCTCGCAGAGGCGCCCACCATCCAGTTCTGCCGGTTTCCAGTCGCCTGCAAGAAACCGCTGTTGCATCTCTACGTAGCTTTCAACTGCAGCCTGTGCGAAGGCAGCATCGACGACAGTCGAGAGTTCTGCAACTAGCAGGGCGGCCGAAATGCTCATTATTTTGCCGCCTTTGCCATCTCCGAAGCACGCTTGGTCCCGCTCGGCGTCAGTTTGTAACCGCCATCGGTCTTGATGACGAATTCCTGAGCATTCTTACGCTGCAAAATGGTGTCGAGGGATCGTTCCTTCTCGTCAAATGCAAATGCATTTTTGATAAACCGCTGGATGTAGCGAGCAGATGCAGAGACGCCACCGGCCTTCTGGATCGCCCACAAGGCAAGTATGGCCTTATCAAGTAGCGGCTTATCCTTCAGGATGAAATGCCCGTTGACATTATCGGCGTGCTTGTCCCATTTGGCTGCCCACTCTTCGGCCACGTTCGATCTTTTGCGCCCCACCTTGCCGGTGGACTTGATTTCTTTCTTGCCTTCGGTCCCCGCCTTGGGATTCCGGGATTGGGATTCGGGCGTCCAGCCGGGGTCGGGATGATTGGGATCTAAAATTTCGTTGAGTGTCTGAATTGCTTTTTCGCGGCCTTCTTTTTTCAGCCGGATTGTATCTCCGTCGATCTCCACGGCCATCTTGTGTGACAATTCGTGTCGCGTATTCGTGTCGAGCACTTTCGACGCTCCGAGAATTTTCTTGACGCCTGTGTATGGAACCGGCTTTTTTCCAGCCAATTCCTGCGAGTAGATGAACAGATACGTCAGGCGGCGCGCATACTCAAGTCTGCTATCGGCTTTGAGGCGATGCTCTTCGAGGCGAACATTCTCTCCGTCAATTTCAAAAATGTCGCGCATCCTCTCGACATCCCCCGTAACCGGCGACGACGGCTTGGCGTCTACCTGCTTACCATCAATGATCTGGCTGGCTTCATCTGAGTCGCCCGCTGGCAACAGTGACGATATGGTGGCCGGGGCTCCTGCGGCACGAAAGGATCGGGGACCTTGCGGAACCAATTTGTTGGAAACCAGACGATTCACGGTCTCACCGATGCTGCCGATGGCGGCATCCGTGAAGCTAATGCGTAGAGACCGGCTTCGCATGTCCTCCTGAAGCTCAAGTGTATTTATTGGGGAAGCAGTCCCGTTCGCGGCAGGACTGGCCGCGCCAGAGCCGACTGCCGTACCGCACATCACACATGCGCGCGCATTCTTCTCCAGCAGCTCACGGCATTGCTTGCAGCGCACTTGAACTGCACAGGATGCGCAAAAGAGGCCCCGTTCAGTCAGGGGGACGGAGCATGAGGGGCAGTTCTGGACTTGCTCTTGTTTGTTACCCATTCACGGCCTCCTTGTCGGCTTTAGAGTTCGCAGGCTGAAAGATTGGCAACGTGTTGCTAAGGCCAATCGCCTGAAGAACCCGATCATAGGCGTGCTTTACCGGCGCCTGTTGCGTGAGCAGCTTGGTGCCCTGGATGATGTTGCCCTGCCATATTGCGGCGTCGCGCTTCCAATCAACCGTCTCCCCCAATTTGTCGGCGTAGTCCTTCCACTTCGTCGTCAGTTCGGCATTGGTAAAAAGTTTGTGACCGATCCGCCCGATGAGATTCAGGCCCGTGGCCGACAGGCAAATCCAGCCTTCCTCCCGTTTCACGGGCACCTGGCTGATTTCGAGGGTCCCCACCGGCAGCTTGGCAATTTCGCGCCACACCGGGATGGCCGGTATCGAGGGGTCGGCAGTCCAGCGGGGACTCGCGCCTTCCTCGACCGCCCCTGTGTCCCTGGTGAGGCCGGTCAGGTAATTGATGTACTCCACGAATTTCAGGACAGCTGCGTTGTACTGTTCCTCATGCCCGAGGAGCTCATTAGCCCGTTTCTCGAAATCAAGATCCGCGAGGGCATAGCTGCCGGCAAGAAGCTCCTTTACGAGTTGCCGGAGCTGGTTCGCCAGAAACAGGAACGTCGATTTCTTGCTGAGCGTTTTGCTGGTCGGGTCGATTCGGCCCTTGAACAGCGGGCACATGCGTTCGAGATCGCTGACCAGCCTGTTGGCTGGATTCCGGCGGTCATAGACTGCAAGCAGGCTCGGCGGCAACGGCTTGGTTTTGCTGCAATCGGCGAAGTCCTGGTGGATCTGGTTAAGATCGGTTTCGCACGTGATCATGATGGCGACGGCGTCGCTGGCGAACTTCGCCGAGGTCGCCTCGTCCATCTCGTCCATTGCTTGCACAATTCCGGTCCTCCGGTGCTGTCCGTCGGTGATGGCGAGCGTCGCCGAACCGGGGATCACCAGATACCCCGGAATGAAATCGGACGGGTAGTCGGGAATGTAGAGGTGCACGCGGTGCTGGATATTCAACGAGAGGGGCGGGATGATATAGGCCTTTTCGTAATTCTCCAGAAGGTACTTTGCTATCGACTGAGAATGCTCCGGGAGCTCTGGACGGTTCCATGCCGCCTCCGCATCACGCATCGAGCCGCCCTTCTTGGCGGATTTCGCAGAACGGGACTCAAGCCGGTTTCGCACCCAGCTCATGGGCAACGCGCCCGTGGCAACGGTCCGCTTGCCCTGGCGGAACGCAACGACCGGAATGGAGAGAGCGCCGGTATTTCCCGCTTCCAGGCCGGCGGCCCGGTTAGCTTCTTCAAGTGTCGGAAACTTCTTCAATGTGACGAGGTCACTGGTTGCTTCGATCATGCTTTCTCCTTTTTCTGCTGACAATTTGTACAAAATCTGGTGTTGGGAACCGCTAGCAATCGCTGTTGCGGTATGGGCCGGTTACAGCGGGTGCAACAGGCAGCGCCGATGGAACTCGGTTCCAATGTGTGCCGTGCGCGCTGAACGGAAATTGCCACCCAGCAGTTGTCACCATCCTCAGACTCCGGGAGCTGACCCGACGCGGCCACGGGCGTTTGCAGCACGAGATACCCGATCTCATCGCCAGGGCCGGGATGGAGCAGGCTGTTCCACGTGAGCCGCATAGTGCCGAGCGATCTGGGCTGCAAGTGCGCGGGAAGTTCGGAGGGGTGCTCGAAAACAAGAGCGGTGGTGGGGATCACCCCGGTGACCACGAGGTCGTTAGGGTTTAATCTGAGCGATTTGATCCGAAGGAGGATACCGCCGGTGTCCGCTGCTTCGCGCAGCGCCCCATGTTCAGCCGCTTGAAGAGAAGCGCAGAATCTGTGCGGTATCAAGGTATCAAGAATGGTTTCTGGCGTCACCAATAAAGCATAAATCAACGTAGTACGTTCTGTAAAGTACAGTGTACGTTCAAATATCGACGTACTACGCGTAAATTTAAGAATCTGCGTCGCTTATGTCGAGAAAAATATTTTCAGATTCGTGCAAGGAACCCCAGACCCAACATTTCACCATTAGGGGCGAAGTAGCTATGAGGCCCGCTCAGGCACTTTCTGAGCCAATGGCACCCACTCCCACCTCCCGAGTGCTTTCTACCCTGCCCGCTTCCAGTCAGCCATGCAACAACATGGAAAAGCAGGGAAAAGCAGGGGAAAAGCAGGACAGGGGAAAAGCAGGACAGACGGAGAGTGTGTCGGAGAGAAGAATTTGTAATTGTATAAGTGACTTAATATCAATAACTTACTTAGAACAGGAGATTTTGTAGGTTGTTGATTCTAAACAGTGAAAAATCTATCTCCGACACACTGCGGAAGAGACCCTAAGGGGAACGCGATTGCCTGAAATGCTCAGTTGAAACGCGCATCGATGACTTGCTAAGGGTCGAACACCAGCGTACATTGCTTTTCCTCTGCAGCGACCTTTCTGGGCCGTCCGCGCTTTTGTGCGGCCAGGCTGCGGTGCATTTCTCGTTCGAGCGAGCCGATGAATTCTCGCGTCCCCAAGGGTCGGCCCGTATGAGTACACTGACGTATCGTCGCCAACTCAGATTCGGTTTCTCCCGTGGCAAGGAATGTCCGCCAGCTGCAATCGGACCAACGAGCTCGCCACAACTCCATCGCCAGATAAGCGTCAGGCTGGACGGTACCGCAATGGGCAGCGGCACTGGACCACTCCCACCTTTCGGCTTTGGGTACCAAGCCCGCACGCACTGGATTCAACTCTGTGTAACGCAAGGCTTTCCATAAATGCCACTCATCTAACGGGCAGGAGTAAAACCTCCCCTGCCAGACGTGCCCGCTGGAATGATGGACGGCGTTCCAATAAGCGGCATATCGGCCGTGCGTGTCCTTCAGCGCACGACCCATGACGTCCACTTTTCCCGGGATCGTGATGAGATGAACGTGGTTCGACATCAAACAGTAGCCGACCAGTGCCAAGCTGTGCAACTCAATGCTTTGTCGCAACAGATCGAGATAAACCTTGCGATCAGCATCGGTATTAAGAATGAACTGTCGTGCGTTGCCTCGCTGAGTAACGTGGTGTGGCACGCCAACGGCAACCACACGGGCCAAACGCGTCATACATCGCACCTCATACCAAAGGATGAGCTTGACGCTTAGAGGGCTCCACCAAGTCAGTACTAGCGAAGCTGCGCAATGATGATGCACATTGTCGGATGAATTTCTCTTGTAGGTCTCGTTAAGTGCTTTTCACGTTCATGTCTGAGGCTGCATGACACGGATTTAGAACGTCTGCAGTGGTCCTACGGTCTCGCAGCCACCCGCATTTGCTTTAGGGTCACTTCCGTCTGTCCTGCTTTTCCCTGTTATTTCCTGTCCTGCATTCCCTGTCCTGCATTCCCTACGTCCGTCTGTCCTGCATTCCCTGTCCTGCATTCCCTGCTCCGTGCATTCCCTGCATTCCCCTGCATTCCCCGTCCGTCCTGGTTTCTTCTGGTTTCTTTGGTTTCTTCCGTCCTGGTTTCTTCCTCTGGTTTCTTCCTGGTTTCTTCCTCCTGGTTTCTTCCTGTCTTGGTTTCTTCCAGGTGACCGAGCTCGCGCCACCCTATTCAGAATCCGCGGTACCTCGCTATCTCTAAGCAGGGTGGCAGCTAGACATTCTTTGCCGAGCTGATCGCATTTGTTGGCCACCACCGGGCAAGTCCCAATGCTGCCATTACCGACACCAGAGCAGTGATTCCAAGGAGTCCTCCGAAACCGTGCACGCGAGGGCCGGAACCAGCGAACAGGACGCCGAAAATCAAGCCCAACAATGGCAGCATCCAATACCGGCCGGCGAGGCGCTCCATCGACGTCATGCCGGCAAAGCTCGCGCCGAACCACGCAGCCGCGAGCGGAAGCATCTTGACCTGCCACGCCGGACTCAACAAATTGATGCCCAGCGCCAGGATGGCAGAGGGTACTGCCGAGGCACACACCGCCCCGAACTTGCAGGGCTCCGATAACCAGAAAGTGACAATGGCGGCCACGATGGCTACACCGCAAACCGCCCACAGCCAGAGGCCATCGATGGGAGAAGCGGCAGGATCCGCATGATTCCATCCCGTCAGCCGAGCCACCATCACGGTGAGCGCGGTACCCGCAAATGCGATGGTCCCGAGTTTGCCGCCGATGCCGACCCAGAAATGCCGGGCCAACGAGTAGATGATGCCGACGATGGTCCCGGCCAGGACGACCCAAGAAATACCCGGCAGGACATGCGACGAGGTCATCCCAGCAAAGGCTCCGCAGTAGAGGGATGCCGGGAGCACTCGCTGATCAAGCAGGCCTATTCGTCCGCTGAGCCATGCCAGCCCGCCCACCATGGCCGCCCCCTGGACAGCCGTCATGCCGCCGCTTCGGATGGCAAGCTGGACCGACAGGGCCCCCAGCACCACGTGGACAACATCGTCCAAGAAGAGCGGAACGGCGGCCGGAACGGAGGTGGAATGGTGCAGTCCTGCGAGAACACACAAGCCCACAAAGATGAAAGTTGCGGCCTCCCACGCGTGGTGCTTGGGAAAGAAGGCGGAGAGATAGAAGAGCCCGACCAGCAGGCAGCATCCGGCGGGGAGAAGGGATTTGCCTGCACCCGACAGCCAACGACTGATAGAGGACGCGTTGGTCTGCTGCGCGAGATCTATAGCCTGCTGCGCCATACTGGCTGGACCTTTCTTTCCGGGTCTCTCGAGACCGTTCATTCGGCGATGGGATGCCGAGGAGACCAGCTTGCGCACTTTCAGCGCTTCGATACGAGATGGGGAGATTGCCTGGGGAAGGGCGCTCTCGCGCATTCTACCAAGAAAGCAGCTTCTACGAGTGTTTTGATCGATGTGGAGGCGCGCATCAGCAACTCTATGACTTGCTGTGAGAGTCTTCGCCTTGGTTACTCTCATCAAGGCCGAGATCCATGAGCACGCTTTCATCGCCCCAGATCAACGAAGCCCAGGTTTTGTCGTCAATGGGAAATCCCGGAAATTTTCCTGTGATCGCCGCGAGAATCTCGCGAGCCTGCGCATCGGAGGCGCCGGGTACGATATACGACCGCTTGAATCCCTTCTCGACGTAAAGACCGCCGCTGTCGTCCTGGCCGCCGGCGCTCCACCCCATCGAGGTGATCTCATTCAGGGGAATGGTCATCTCCTCGGCGGGCGAGCTCTGAAGATCTCCCTGCGCGACGACCTCGGCCCGGTTGACGAGCAACGTTGTTTCGCTGCCGCGCAGTCGGTTGGAGACGAGTCCAATGATCCCAACCACCGCGAAGACGAGAAGCATGACACTATGCCGCCACCACGCAACGAAACTGCCCCCGCCAATCACAATCAGTTCGGCAACCACGTTTCCCCATCGGGGATTTCGCTTGAGCACAAATTGCAGGGAGTCGCCCAGATCCCGCGTCTCCAGTTGCCGAGTTCCGATGTCCTTGATGCCAATCATTTGCGGACCCTTTTCATAAGATAACTTCTGGAATGGAGATCGCGCGGAAAGAACTCGGGGACGGACGAGAAGTTCACCGGACCCCGCGTGGATAGCCTATCGCCGTATTCCAAGGTAAACTTCCCGTCCCCGAGTTTCTCCCCGGAAAGCAGGATGTCTGGAACAACTCCTTCTGAGTTTGCGTAGGGAGAAACATGAGATGCTGGCCGATTTTCGTGGTTTGGCTGCTCTGCGGCATTTCCTCGCTTTCCCATTCTCACCGACTAGCAGCACAGGTGACGCGTGTCCACGCAGCAGAGGCCGTTTCCGAACAGATGTTTGTCCAGATCGGCGGCATCCCTCAATGGATCACAATCAAAGGCAAGGATCGCAATAACTCGGTTGTGCTCATTTTGCATGGCGGACCGGGAGACGCGTTGAGCCCGTACGCCGATTCCATGTACGCGGGATGGGACAAATCCTTCACGCTGGTGCAATGGGACCAGCGTGGCGCTGGCAGAACCTTCACGAAGAATGGCCCCTCGATCGAGCCGACGATGACTGTCGAGCGCATGGCCCAGGATGGTATCGAAGTTGCCGAATTCCTGACCAGGCATCTTAACCAGAAAAAGATCATTATTCTCGGTGGTTCTTGGGGTTCTATCCTCGGTGTTTACATGGCCCACGCAAGACCGGATCTCTTCTACGCTTATGTGGGCTCTGCCCAGATGGTGAATTGGCAGGAGGACTTATCTGCCGGCTATGCGCGTGTGCTTGGAATGGCGCGAGCAGCCAACAACCAGCAGGCAATCACCGCACTGATGGCTATTGGGGCTCCGCCGTGGCATTCAGTTGCCAAGTGGCCCGTATATCGAAAATGGGAAAGAATTTACCAAGCGAAGCTGGTGACCGCTCGTCCAAATCCCGCAACAATCAGTCCCGAATACGCCTCGCCTGACGATCAGGCTCACTACGCCGAAGCAGATGATTTCTCCTTCATGCATTTCTGGGGGGAAACCTTGTCAGGGCCGCTCACGAAGGTCGATCTTCCAGCCCTCGGAAAGACTTTTGCGATTCCATTTTTCGTCATCCAAGGCCAGGAAGACCTAACCGCCGCTCCAGAATTGGCGAAGTCCTATCTCGACAGCATTAAGGCGCCACAGAAGCAGTTCTATCTGGTTCCGGGCACGGGTCATGAAGACTCCGCGACCTCATTGGCTTTGACGCTGAAGGTACTCACCGAACAGGTGCGGCCTCTAACCGTGGCATCGCCAGTCGGTTCATCATCAAATTAATTGCTTATCGGCAGCCCGTATCTAATACTCGGATATCCGGAGAGGCGGCCGATTAGTGCTCGGGAGTGTAAGCATCCGGACCTCGCCGTCTAGGGAGATAAGACGGCCCGGGACGAAAAGTACCCCAACGAATCAAGCAGTCCCACGTACGGACCGTTCTCTTCTTGACGGGGTACGTTTCGTCTGTCCCCGCCCGGGGTCCCTCTACTTTCGATCAAGCCGGCGAACCATCTCATTAGTCTCGGATTATTTCCAGGTCTCGATTACCTTATATACTCGCCAAAATGTCTTATATCCGAACGTTTGCCCTGCTCGCCGCAGCTCTTGGCAACTGCGCGTCGCTGCGCGCCCAGCAGGCCGACATGGTGCTCATCCACGGCACCGTCCTGACTGTCGATGCGAAGGACACTGTCGCTCAGGCGCTCGCTATCCGCAGGGGCGGGATCGTTGCCGTCGGGACCGACGCTCAGATCATGAAGCTGGCAGGAAAGACAACCCGCATCGTCGACCTGCACGGACGCACCGCGACCCCCGGGATGATCGACACTCACAGCCATTACACGGAAGCTGGCGCCGAGGACCTGTACTTTATCAAGCTCAACGACGCTACCAGCGTTGCTGACATCGTAGCCCGGGTAAAGGAGCGCGTCGCCGTGGCCAAGCCCGGAGAGTGGGTGCGTGGGCGCGGATGGGACGAGGGCAAACTCTCCGAGCGCCGCTATATCTACGCCGCTGACCTCGATGCCGTCTCACCCAATAATCCTGTTCTTCTTACCAACACCAGCGGCCACTACGCGACGGTGAACAGCTATGTACTCAAGCTGGCGGGGATCGACGACGCAACCAGGAATCCGGCGAACGGCACCATAGATCGCGACGCCGCCGGGCATATCACCGGCGTCTTAAAGGAAGGTGCGCTGGCTCCAATTCGCGCTCTCATTCCGCCGTTCACGGCGGAGCAGATCAAGCAGGGAATCCTGAAAGAGATCGACGACCTCCATCGCGAAGGCGTCACAGCCTTCAAAGACACCGCCACACCGGCCCAGTGGAGCGCCCTTCATGCATTGAACGATGCGGGCCTGCTCGACGAACGGGTCTGCATGCTGTGGCGCGCCGGGGATTCGGTCGACTCCGCCCGGCAGACGCTCGCTGCGATCCAAGCCGCATTACCCACGCCTCGCGAATATCAACATGGACGCCTCGCGGCCTGCGGGGCAAAGATCTTTATGGACGGCGCCGCCATCGCCGGCACAGCGTGGAGCTATCAGCCCTGGTTCAAGAACGGCGTCATCGACCCCAGGAATACCGGTTATCCCAACATGGACCCGGAGGTATACCGGCAGATGGTGCGGCTCTTCCATCAGGCCGGCATCTCGGTCGGAACCCACGCCATCGGCGACCGCGCCATCGACTGGGTCGTCGATACCTATGCGATCGTGGAAAAAGAAAAGCCCATCCCCGGCCTGCGTCACTCCATCATCCATGCCAATTTCCCCACGACGCACGCCCTGGACGTGATGGCCGCGCTCGAAAAGCAATACGACGCCGGCTATCCGGAGGTGCAGCCTGTCTTTCTGTGGTGGTTTGGCCAGAGCTGGCTGCCCACCCTCGGAGCGGAGAGACTTGCCCTTATCTTTCCGCTCAAGACCTATTCAGACCGGGAAATTCGATGGAGTTCCGGAAGCGACTACGGTGTCGCGCCGCTCGCCCCGCGCTACGGCCTCTGGGCCGCGGTCGAGCGCGAGGCTCTCGACGGAACGCACCCCTTCAGCGCTTCGCAAGATGTCGACATCCACGTCGCGCTGCGCTCTTACACCGCCTCCGCCGCTCCGCAGCTCTTCCTAGAAAAGCAGATCGGGACCCTCGAAGCAGGCAAGCGTGCCGACATCGCCGTATGGGACCACAACCCCTACAGCATTCCTTCAGCAGACTTGAAGAAGCTGAAGTGCGAGATGACCATCGTGGATGGAAAGACCGTCTACTCCTCGCCTGAATGAGAGTCGACCACTCTACCACCGTCGCGCAGCACCCAATTTAGCGTGCTCTAACCCGTCCTCCGTGGACAACATAAGTCCCAGATCTCGTAACCCTAGGGCGTTTATGAGGACTCAACTCATCTTGTCGCTTGCCAAAAGCAGATAGCGCTCTATTACGGTCGTCGCTCTTTCACGACCTGTGCCGTATCGTCTCTTCTTCGTCAGGTGAGCGTCGGCGAGGGAGTCCCTTTGCCGAGGCCTCGGATCCAGGTGGTTCACGGAACGGTTCCACAGAAATGCGCTCGTAACGCACTTCCAGCACCGTCAGGTATTCTGTCCCGCCCGGCGCTTGGAGAACTACGCTGTCACCCGCGGCCGACTTCATCAACGCGCGCCCCAGAGGTGACACCCAACTGATGTGGTTGCGGTTGAGATCGACCTCGTCCGTGCCTACGATGCTCACCACTCGCTCCGCTCCCGCGGCATTGGCATAGCGCACGGTCGCCCCGAAGAATGCCCTCGTCTCCGACTGCCCCGCTCTCGGAGCTTCCGGGTCCACCACTTCCGCGGCTTCGATTCGCTTCGTGAGAAAGCGAATCCGCCCCTCGATCTGCCGCAGCCGCCGCTTGCCGTACTGATAGTCGGCGTTTTCACTGCGATCGCCGTTGCTGGCAGCCCACGCCACCACCTCCGCCACGGCCGGGCGGTCCCTGGTGAGCAGAAACCGGTGCTCATCTTTGAGGCGCTGCAGCCCGCTCCGAGTTATGTAGTTCTTGCCTCGCGTCGCGGGCTCGTCCCGCTGTGGTTTTCTCGTAAACCCGTTCCGCATCTCGTAGTCCTCCCAGCGCGAATCCAGTGGGTGCCCCCAATGAATGCGGATGAACGCCGATGGAAAACACTGTAGGTCATCCACGTTCATGGGAGTTCATCTGCGGCCGTAACTGATTTTTTCACGTCTTCCGGCCCCTTAGCGATCCTATCCATCATCTCGGACAAGTGCCGGCTAAGGCATGCTTGGGTAGATCAGTAAAAATCGCATTGCGACCCCAAGACGCTGTGGCTTTGCTGAGGCACTCATTCTTCAGGTGCGGCCGATTTGTCACGTGGGAGATGGGCCGCATTCTGGCGACTCCTGCGAGGGCCAGCCGGCTTTGCGTCTGCCTGGTTGAGCGAAACGCCGAAACCGGGCTGGCCCCTCCTCTCCTCTGTTCGACCCTGCGTGGCTCAGTCTCCGCCCCCGGAGTTCACGACGGGCTTCGCCAGGTAGGCGTGAGTTTCACTGGGGTTGCTTTTCAAAGCTGCAAATCCGGTGATCTCGCCCTTGTCGTTGATGAAGCATGCGGTTTGCAGGTTCAAAGTGGAGTCTGCGGGCACGAGAGTATTCATGTCGGTTGGTGTTCCTCCATTGCGCCACAGGACGGCCGTCGGGATGAAATTCGCGTCGATGGACGCCCCAAGCACGAGGCCGTTATTGCCGATGGCGAGGGCTACGCTTAAAGAGTCCACTGCCCGGGGTTTGAGATCGGTGATGTGGCCTTGCTGCCAGAGAAAGCCATGAAAGCTGGCATCGTTTGTGGTGTCGGAACCTCCCACAACCTGCCCGTAATCGTTCAGGCTGGTAGCAAAGTTCCCGAGGAACTTCCCGTCTCCGCCAAGGTTGCCCAGGTCAGTGGCCTTGCCGTTCTGCCAGAGAACAGCGTGAAGCGGTGTGAGATTGATCGGCTCAAAACCGAAAGGCCCGCAAGGTCCGCTGGTGCCGGCCACCTGGCCCAGGTCATTGATTGCTAATGCGACACCATCAGGGTCGCCGTCAACGGTGGGAAACTCCTGAATGAGAACCTCAGACCATGGAAACTGCCTGGACCAGATGACCGGCTTGAACTCGATTCTCTGCGGTGTAATGGACGCGCCAGGACAGGTCGAGTCCACCTCGCCGTTTTCCGCCGTTCCGACTACCATGCCGAAGTCATTGTTCTTAAATGCTGTTCCATTACTGCCCTCCGTGCCCGCGCTGTTCCGCAGTCTCGGGAGCGCGGCCATGGTGCCGTTTTGCCATAAAAATGGCACGCAGGTGTTGCCGCTGTGGGTGAGACCAAGCGCCGTGGATCCGCAGAAGTCTTCGCCATTCGGATCCGGGGTTTGCGTGTCGGCTTGCCCTACTGCCTGCCCCCAGATGTTCACGCCGAAGGCAGCGCTGTTTGGCCCTCCGAGTCCCGGGCTGCTGATGTCCTTTATATTCCCTTGTTCCCAAAGAACGGCGTGCGCTACCCATTCGCCGGGGTTGTTGGGGTTCGGGAGAACAGTCTCCCCGCTGACCAGCCCATTGCCACTGACCGCATATGGCTGGCCTGGCGACGACGACGGGCCCACCGGCCCTAAGTCGACAACGGTGTATCGCGGGGAAGTCCGTGGATTGTGCGAGTGCGTAAACCGGCCCTGCTACTGCCGCCAAGGCCAGACTTAGCCGCGCGACGCGCGACCACTTCGGTGCGGATGGAATGGATTTCATTTTCCTTCTCCTGTTTTCGGGGCCGTTCGCTTCGGGGCCTGGAAACTGCGAGCGTCCTCGGATGCGAAGCACTGGAGCAGCGACGGAAGGCAGATCTGAACCGGACCGCCGTCGGGGCCCCAGAAATGGAGCCTGCCGGTGGCGAGCCACTCCCTTAAGAGGGCAGAAGGGATCCCTTCCCCAAGGCTGTCGCCCTCAACCGTCATCGCTTCCACTTCGGCGCAACAAGCAGGGCACCAGGTCACGATAGTCTTGCCCCTACGAACCACCAGCAGACTTTCGGTCTCTATCGTGATCCTTGTCGTTTTCACCACCACGGCACGCTCCGATTGCCCCATCGCTGCTCCAGCGGCTTCGATTGCTCGCATCCTGTGCGCAGCAGGCAAGAAAAGTCTTCAATGCGCAGTTCAATCCTTCTCAATAAGTTTCAATGGGCCTTTGTGGCAACAAATACAAGGGCTTAGGACGGGTTGAGGCAATTCCACGGACTGAGGGTTGGAGACGTTGACTGCTTTTGACGGTTGGCGGAGAGCATTCTGTGGTAGATTTCGGTCACATTCAATTGGCCCGCACTGACGGGTGCGTTTTCGGGTCTTCCACCTATGGCTACGGAACCCAGGATCCTTTACGAGTTTGGACCGTTCCGTATGGATCCCGACCGGCAGGTCCTGCTCCGGGAAAACGAGCCCGTTCCGGTTACGCCCAAGGCCTTCGAGACGCTCCTCGCCCTGGTTCGCCGGAGCCGCGACGTGGTCTCGAAGGAAGAGCTCCTAAAGGAAGTCTGGCCGGACTCGTTCGTCGAGGAATCGAATCTGAGCCAGAGCATCTTCCTGCTGCGTAAGGCGCTGGGAGACACCCCGGAGAACCGCCAATATATCGTGACCCTGCCGGGGCGAGGCTATCGATTCGCGGCGCCGGTTCGCACGGTGACAGAGCAAGGCGAAGCCCTGGTGGCTCAAGCACGGACACGCACGCAAATCGTCATTGAAGAAAACGAAGCTGCGCCAGGCGAGGTGCGGAAGCTGCTTCCGATTCCGCTGAAGCCAGGCAGAAAATTCCTGCTGCCTGTAGGATGTGTGGTTTTGCTACTGGCGCTGGGCGCGTTCTTTCTCCTGCGAACTCGCCGGCCGGCAAACCTGGGCGGCAAGGCCTCCATCCTGGTCGGTAATTTCATCAATACAACCGGCGACCCTGTATTTGACGACAGCCTTCGCCAGGGCCTTAAGGTGCAGTTGGAGCAGTCACCTTCACTTAGCCTGGTCTCGGAAGATCGCATCCGGCAGACACTGAGCCTGATGGGCCAGTCGCCGGATGGTCGCCTTACGGGGCAAATCGCTCGGGAGGTGTGCGAGCGTGTCGGCAGCTCCGCCGTTCTCGAGGGCTCCATCAAACCTCTCGGAAGCGAATACGTGCTGGACCTTCGATCTGTAGATTGCCGTACCGGAGAGAAGATCGATGACGAGCAGGCGCAAGTTGCGCGCAAGGAGGATGCCCTCGACGCCGTCACCAGGATGGCGCGCGGCTTTCGTGCCCGAGCGGGCGAATCGGCTGCCGCGCTTGCCAAGCACGACACCCCGCTGGCGGAGGCAACCACGCCATCGCTTGAGGCCTTGAAGGCATACAGCCTGGGCTGGAAGGTCGAGGCGTGGCAGGGAGGCGAGCCTGCCATACCGTTTTTTCAGCGTGCCGTGGAAATCGACCCGAGCTTCGCAATGGCTTACGCCTCACTGGGGTTGATGTATGGCGCTTCAGGCTCTTCGAAGCTGGGCACGGAGAATATCGCACGGGCCTATGAGCTACGCGACCGGGCCAGCGAAAAGGAGCGGTTTTTCATCACCGCCTACTACTTTGGACGAGCGACCGGAAACCAGGAAAAGGCGCAGCAGGTCTGCAACGAGTGGGCGCGGACGTACCCGCGCGAGTCTATTCCCCATTCTTTTCTTGCTGGGTTTGTCGACCTCGTACTCGCCAATTACAAAGGGGCCGTCGAAGAGGCGCGAAAGTCGATCGAACTCGACCCGGACGAGGCTACTGGATATGCCTTGCTCGCCAACGACTCGATCTACCTGAATGACTTTCAAGGTGCAGAGAACGCGGTCCACATGGCAGCGGAGCGCGATATCGACCGGGTGGGCATGGCAAGGCCCCGCTTTGAACTCGCCTACGCGAAAGGTGATGCGGCAGCAATGCGGCGCGAGGTGGAATTCGCCCAGGCCCACCCCGAAATGCAGGATCGGGTATTGGATCGCCAGGCCTTTGCGGAGGCATCGGAAGGCCGCCTGAAAAATGCAATCACCCTGTCGCGGCATGCCGTCGCATTGGCGCTGCACGGCGGCAAACGCGAACAGGCGGCTCTCTTCGAAACCAGAGCAGCTTTATGGGAGGCATTTTTCGGGGATTCGCAGGAGGCGAGACGAAACGCAACCGCAGCCTTGGCTCTGGCTGGCCAACCGCGAGGTGGAATACGGCGCGGCCGTTGCCCTGGCTCTTGCCAGTGATGCGACCCAGGCGGAGAAGCTCGCGAATGACCTGGAGAAGAATTTTCCAGAGGATACTTCCGTCAGGTTCAATTACCTGCCGGTAATTCGCGCAGTAACCGCTCTCAAAGGGGACGCACCCGCAAAGGCGATCGACGAGCTGCAGGCCAGCGCTCCCTATGAAATGGGCTCGCCGCGCAGCAGCCAAGCGGATTCCTTTGGCTCGCTTTACCCCGTTTACTTCCGCGGGGAGGCCCTCTTGGCGGCGCACAAAGGTGGGGAGGCGGCGAACGAGTTTCAGAAGATCCTGAGCCACCGCAACATCATGATCGGCGATCCTGTTTTCGTTTTGACGCACGTCGGCTTGGCCCGCGCCTACGCCTTATCGGGAGAATCTTCAAAAGCTCGCGCGCAGTACGAGGAGTTCTTTGCACTGTGGAAGAACGCCGACCCCGACATGCCCCGTCCTCAAACGAGCAAAAGCGGAATTCGGGAACCTCCGCTGATTCAGTCCCTATCCGGTCTTTAGAACTATCCGGAGAGCCTTTGAGATCCTACCTGATCTCTCGAGCTCAGCTCGTCGGCCGGGAGCCTGACGCCCGAGCCGTCGGCGACAAATCGCGTTAGCAACGTTCGAATTTGAAGGAAAAGAGCCAGCCATCTCGTTTATTGTGGGAAGGTTCCGGTCTGCCACCCACCTCCCTCTGCCAACGCGCATACCGACCGCGAGTTACCTTTGGGTTGGTACTCCCGTGCCGAAAAACGCATCTCGCCACTTACATTCAAACCTGGAAAGGCTCTATCTCTTAGAGTAGAAGATATCGGCAGGCGACGGCTTCTCACGCAACCGCGCTCTGGCCGGCAGTTGCCGGTAGTTTCGGCCTTCCGCGTGAGCGAAGGATAGCTTCACCGCTGTCCGGTGCCACACTCTATCCCTGTCACAAATTCACCAACACCAGCCGTGAGTGGCCTACCGCGGCTTCCAACCCTTTTGCGTCACAAGGAAGCAGCAAAGAACACAATCTCCAGCAAACCGAGGAACGAGACTACCTATGCCCAAAAATACTGTCAGCGATCCCATCACCGATCAGGAAATGGCCTTTGCTCACCTGGTCCTTTCCGGAACCATGAATGACCGCCGCGCCGCAGAAGCCGTCGGTCTCAATCCCGACTCCGCTGCCTACACCAAAGCCAAACCCCGCGTCCGCGCCTACATGATCGAGCACCGCGCCGCCGTCAGGGAAAGGCTGGTGGACCAGGAAGCCGAAGGGCTGCGCCAGCTGAACCTCGGTCGCGACCAGATCCTGGCCCGGCTCTGGGAACTGGCCAATCTCAGCCCCGAAGCCACCAGAGGTATCATCGCCGGTCAGGTCAAAGCCCTTTCGATGATCGTAGCCATCGAAGGCTTGATCCCGTCCGGAACCATGAATGACCGTCGCCTTTCTCCCTCCGGGACGCAGCCCGCGGCCCCGCCCGTCAAGCCACAAATGTACAGCTCTCAGTGGCGCCAGCAGCCTCAAGCCGCGGGCGAGGAGCCAGGCGATTCCGTTGCCGCCACGGAAGCCCAACCCGCCGCGCCCCAGGGCCCTGACCCGGAGCCCCCTCCGCCCCTTCACCGGAACCCTGAACGGAACCTTAATCGGAATTTTGAACGGAATTTTGACCCGAACCAGCCCAGCCTTGCCAACCCCTTCATCAACCCGCAACCGCTGAACCGGGTTCCTGCCGCGACCGACCTCGTCTTCGATGCCGTTCTCGACACAGCCAGCTCCCCCAGGCTGCCCTTTTCCCCCAAAAAAGGCCCTTTTGCGCGCCTTCGCTGAAGTCTATAAAAAGCCAAATTTTATCGAATTTTATGAAATATCAATGTGGCGAATCTTCAGCATGGATCGCGGCCAAGTTGGTCGGGTCTTTGCCGATGAGATACCGTTTATAAAACAGCACCATCGGCTTGAGATATGGCTTGGCGGCGGCAAACCCTGATCCAGGGCAAACTCGGGGAATCTCCGTTTCCCGTTGACTTTTACCTATGATGGACGTCCCAGACTTACCCCCGAGTTTGTCTCGTCCCTGAGTTTGCCCCGGCCGGTTGCCAATATACCTATTGCAGCAAGGCGGGCCGGGCCACTACTGAACAGGCTGCGGGAAAACTCGTTTCTTTGAAGGGTACGGCCTTTAGGCCGTACATAACTGCTGTGTAAGGAATTCGGCTTTAGCCGCTGAGGGCTTCTTTCTTCTCAAAACCGGCATTTTTCCGCAAGCTGTGAAGCCGTGCACTGGACTTTCTACTTTCGAGCGAGGTTGGTTGAGAGACCTGCAAGTCCCACTCCGCGCGCGCTCGTGTCGGGCTACTCTCCTCGCAAGGCTTGCATGGGTTCAATGGAGGCGGCGGTGAGGGCCGGTAATCCAGATGCGACCATTGCCAACAGCAAGACCCCCAAAGCCGACAGCGCAAGCACCAGCGGGTCGAACGGGCTTACTCCAAAGAGCAGCGAGCGCAGCAGGCCGGAGGCTGCCATCGCCCCCGCCAACCCAAGAACGCAGCCGATCGCAGCGAGCTTTGCTCCGGATTGCAGAATCAGACGAACGATGCCTGCACGTTGTGATCCGAGAGCCATGCGGATGGCCATCTCCTGAACGCGCGAGGCAACCGAGAAGGCGATGATGCTGTAGATGCCAAGCACCGCGAGCAATACCGCGGCCAACGCAAAGCTGGTGATCAACACAGTGTTGAACCGGCGCGGCGCTTCGGTTTCCGCGACCGCCTGCTCCATCGTCTGCACCTGGGTCAACGGCAGTCGCGGGTCGATGGAACGAACCGTGGCGCGTAGAGCGTTTTCCATTTGCTCCGCGGGCAACGCGGAGCGCAACACAATGTAACCGCCATTGCCATTCAGGTCGCCCGGTTGAGCTAAGCGAGCCGATGGCCTCTTCCGACTGATCCACCGGGAAATAAAACTGCTCCTTCGTCGGGTCATCCGGGGAACTCAGCTTCATGTCCGCCACCTCTCCCACGATCGTCATCCATGGGGTATGCATCTCCGGTGTGCCGATGCGCATCCGCTTGCCGATCGGATTCTGGTTGGGCCAAAAGTGATCGGCAAGCTTGCGATTCACGATCACCACCAATTGCTTACCGGCCCGGTCATCATCGGTAAACAAGCGGCCATGCAAGAGCGGAGTTCCCATAGCGCCGAAGTAATCGCCGATCAATTGGGAGTGGTGCCCAGGTTCATATTCGCCCCCTTCGGAGCAACATAGCCCTCCGGTACGATGGCGTTGTTATTGTTGTTGTTAGAGGCGGGCAGCAGGCTGGTAAGCCCCACGGATTCTATTCCCGGCAACTGCTGCAGGCGGCGTACCAATTCATCATTAAAGGTGTTTACGGCGGATTGGGTTGAGTATTGTTTCTCGGGCAGCGAATAGCCGGCGGTGGTCACATGCTCGGGCCGGAAGCCGAGATCGACGGAACGCATCTTTTCAAAGCTGCGCAGCAGCAACCCTGAGGCGGTCGAGCAGTACCAGGGCGATGGCAATTTCCGCTACCACCAGCGTGGAGCGCAAACGCGCATGGCCCGCGCCCGCGGTCCCGCTGCGGCCGCCTTCTTTCAGGGTGCCATTCACGTTGGTGCGCAAAGCGGCAAAGGCGGGAGCCAGTCCGCACAGCAAGCCGGTGACGACTGCCAGCAGCAGGGCAAATCCCACTACATTCCAGTTGAGCGCAATTTCGCTGATGCGGGGAAGGCTTTCCGGCAGCAAACTTCTGCCCACGGTCAGCGCCAGTTTGGCAAGCGCAAGCCCCACCATACCGCCGCTTACGCTCAGAACCAGGCTTTCGAGAATCGCCTGACGCAGTAGCGCCGCTTCGCTTGCGCCCAACGCCAGGCGTACGGCGGATTCCCTTTGCCGGCGAATGGCGCGCACCAGCATAAGTCCTGCCAGGTTGACGCAGGCGATCGACAAGACCACAGCTACGGCGAGGAAGAGCGTCCGCAACAAGGGACGAGACTGCTCTACCGTTTCCTCTTGCAACGGCCGTACCACGGAGCTGATATGGAGGCTGGCCATCTCGGCCGGATAGTTGCGCATGATCTCCTGCGCCACTCGCTCCGCATCGGCCTGGGCCTGCACTGGGGAGACCCCAGGCTTCAGGCGGCCGACCATCTGGTAGCTCCAGTTCGAGGCGCTGGTCGTCGAGAGTTCCTCGGCTGTAAAGCTCATGGGAACCCACAAACCAATGCGGTTCAGTTGCCCCGGGGACAGCGGAAATTCGAAATTGCGCGGCATCACGCCGATCACGAGATACGGTTTGCGATCGAGCAGGATCTTGGTGCCCAGAATTTGCCGGTCTCCATGGAACCGATCTTGCCAGGTCGCATAACTCAAAACAGCGACCTGCTGGCTGTGTTCATCTTCCTCGGTGGTGAACACGCGCCCCAGCAGCGGTGCGACACCCAGAGCGGAAAATACTCCGGCGGTCAGACGCGAGGCGTTCACGCGTGCGGGCTCACCGGTGCTGGAAAGCTCATACGCAGCAAAGATGTATCCGCCCAGAGCAGCAAAGGACTTGGTTTCGCGGGTATAGGCGCGTATATCGGGCACCGTGACGCCCGACCTCGCCATTGCCGCCTACATCCACCCCTGCAATGCGGTCCGCCAACACCACCAGCCGGTCAGAATCGGGAAAGGGCAGGGGCCGCAACAGAACGCCCTCCACGATCGAGAAAATCGCCGTGGTCGCTCCAATGCCGAAGGCCAGCATCAGCACTGCCGTCGCCGTGAAGCCTGGGGATTTGCGCAGCTGCCGGACGACGAACTTCAAATCAAGAAAGGAACGCATGCACCATCTCATAGCACGTTGCGAGCCACAGTACACGGGCATTCACTTGCGTATATCGAATCAAATAGGACGGAACCGCATGAGATTGTGGCCGGAAACGTTCGAATTTGTAACTTAGTGTCCGCAAACGGACACGAAGCTCTAACAGTAGCTCGAATCGAATGCGCCTTGGCGCTTCTGGGAACTTAATGAGTCTGCCTTGCGTATTCAGCTTGGTACCTTGCCAGGAGATATCCATGAGCAGATTTGTCGTCGGATGCTTCTTTGTCTTGCTGTTCGCAGGCAGCCTTCACGCCCAGTCTTTCACTACCACCCCGTGTAACGACGACGAAGGCAACACGAGCAACAACCACTGGTTTGGCCATCCGGGGCGTGTTTGCGAATTACGGCGCACAACCCTGCCACTTATCAACGGACAGCTGAGTGTGTCGGGCGAGAACGGCGGCATTGAAGTAATTGGCGAAGAACGACAGGATATCGCCTTGGAGGCGCGGGTCATTGCGCAGGATTCAAGCCGCGAGAATGCGCAGTCGATCCTACACGACGTAACGATCGTCACCACTGGCACCATCCACGCTCAAGGACCACAGATGTCCGGTTGGTCGCATCGCAGCTGGTCTGTCAACTACCGTCTGCATGTGCCACGCCATCTCGCAGCCCAGCTTCACACCGAGAACGGCGGCATTGAGATTTCGAAGGTGGATGGCGTGATCCATGCTGATACGACCAACGGCGGTCTTTCGCTCGATGATCTGGCCGGAGAGGTGCACGCCACTACCGTGAATGGCGGCCTGGACGTGAGGCTTGACGGGGATCAGTGGCGGGGAAGCGGCCTCTTCGCGAAGTCGACCAACGGCGGCGTTTCAGTGAAGGCTCCGGATCACTATTCCGCACACCTGGTTGCAGAGACGGTAAACGGCGGCATCTCGGTGGACTTCCCGATCACTGTTCAGGGCAAGATTCGTAATCGTATCGACACAAACATCGGCCAGGGCGGCGCAACACTTGAATTCCAGACTGTAAACGGAGGTGTCTCGATCGATCGAGACTAAAGCATTTTCACTTCTGGTGTATACAGAGCGACCACTCCCGACGTAGCTTTTCCTCAAGAAAAGCCGCACTCGCTGCACATGACTAAGCAGATAGAAGTGAAAATGCTCTAGACTAAAGTCGCTTCAGAGCCGAGACGCGCATGGTGGGAATTGCCTTCAGGTGGTCTCTCTCGGACAACAGAGACGCTTCAACTCTCGGTGCGCCGCCAGCTAAACTCGGCCTCTTCCTTCCGCACCAGTTTCATCCGACGCCTTCTGAAAGCCTGGGAGCGACCAGGAACTCTGGCAAATGCCTACTCTCTGAGTGAGTGCATTGGCGAAGATAACCGGCCAATCCGTTTTGACTAATGGAATTGTGAATCGCTCGATGCAGCGCGGCTGAGAGACGTAGTTTATTATTCTTCAGCCGGATTTTCTTACCTTCAAGCCCGCGAGCTAGAACATGTTCCAGTTCAGCAGGCTCATTGTCGAGCGCAGGATTGGTGCGGCTTCGGGCAAGCGGGTCCAGAAGTTTGGCCCTCACGAACACACGTTCAGAATGGGAAGCGATTGGCCGCTTATGGCCTGTTTTCGCCACTCGAGAATTACTTCCGGTTTTAGCCGTGATCCAAGCTAAATCGAAGAGCGCTTTCTTCGACAGGCCAACTCGTTGTCGAGCGTTTAAGATTAGTGCGGACATTCGTCCTCAGTTATGCTGACTCTGTCATGCAGAAATCGCAGGCCACGACCAATTCGCATCCCCAACAGCCGATACCGCCAATGCCTCTGTATCAGGCGATATTTGTGTTTGCGGCAACGTCATTGGTTTTCTTCGCGTTCCTATATATCTTGTTGCCTCTGCTGAGGCGGAATGACATCTCGTGGCTCGCCTGTTTCAACCTAACGCTTGCGGCGCCCATGTTTCTGCTCGTCGCGTGCGCCCTGCTGGCATATGCCAGGGAAGGCAACCCACTTCGCTGGCATGATCTACGCGACCGATTCCGTCTGCGCAGGATGGATCTGAGCTCCTGGATTTGGACGGTTGGCCTGGCGATCTTTATGTTCGGAGGCCGGTACGCGAGCCTTGTGGCGTTCGCGTGCGTGTTGTTTGCCTTGGGCCTCGAAAGCTCTTTGGGGTGGAAGCAAAGAATAAAGGCTTCTCTGGGTGTGGCCGCCTTCCTCACACTCAGTTGGTTGATCAGGCAAACGCGCTCGTTTTTCGCTGGGATACAGCTGCACTCATTGCCTTTGACTTTGCAAGAGTTTCTAGCGCATTTGACTGACCCCGACGCATTCATGGGCATTCCACTGCGGCATGAGTGGTGGGTGGCCGTTTACTACACGTGTGTTCTCGTATTCGGGAATATCGCCGGCGAGGAACTCTGGTGGCGGGGATATTTGCTGCCGCGCCAGGAAGCTGCTAGTGGTGCGGTTGCATGGCTGTACCACGGCCTCCTCTGGGCGGCATTTCATCTATTCTTGCAGACGACCGCATGGGACATGATCCGCATGATGCCCACATGCTGCGCTCTTGCGTTTGTAGCGCTGTATCGAAAAAACACGTGGCCGGGCATCATAGCCCATACCGTGGGAAACAGCGGCATCTTAATTGGAATAGTTCATGGTATCGGGAGCTAACAGGAGTCGCTCTCGCCAACCTTCGATTGCTTACAGTGGTCTGCTTGGTTGTAAGGTCGTTCGGCCCAGACATCGCGCCAGTCGGAATATGCCGGTTATCATTCTCGCTTTGCGCCAAATCGCCATAAGCGGCCAATCGCTTCCCATTCTGAACGTGTGTTCGTGAGGGCCAAACTTCTGGACCCGCTTGCCCCGAAGCCGCACCAATCCTGCGCTCGCACCAATGAGCCTTGCTGAACTGGAACATGTTCTAGCTCGCGGGCTTGAAGGTAAGAAAATCCGGCTGAAGAATAATAAACTACGTCTCTCAGCCGCGCTGCATCGAGCGATTCACAATTCCATTAGTCAAAACGGATTGGCCGGTTATCTTCGCCAATGCACTCACTGACAATCGAAGGTGAACCACATGGTCGCATAGTCGGCTTCTCAGCAACTTGACTGCGAAAACGGACTTTGCGATTTTACTACTCCGTTTAGCCGGTTATACGCCAACTTGCCGAAGGCATAAATCGATTTGAATAGCTCGCACCACAGTTGATTCGCCGCGGCCTGAATGTGAACGACGCCCGCGCGGCACCGTCAGGTGCAGCCGGAATCACTGGCCATCGTGAAAATGATCAGTTGACCTTCGTCGTGTGGGTTCAAAGGTAGTTGTTCTCTATTCAGCGCGTAAGGTGATAGATGGATCGACCTGCGATGCACGCCACGCAGGTGCACAGCATGCTGCTGCCGAGACACCTGCAAGCATCACGACGACCGCAACCCAGGCGATGGGGTCAAGAGGCGAGGTCCCGTAGAGGAGCGTGGCAATCGACTGGGTAGCGGCGATCCCTCCGAATAGGCCGATCGCAATACCGATTGCTGTGAGCCGCATTCCATCGCGAATAATCAGTGACACGATGTCACCGCGAGATGCGCCGAGCGCGGCGCGCACGCCGATTTCACGGGTACGCTCCGTGACACTGCAGGAAAGCACGCCATACATTCCAACGGCCGCCAGCAGGAGAGCCGCGAGGCCAAAGGCTTCGAAGAGAATCAGAACAAAGCGCCGCTCAGCTTCACCGATGGCCATCAAGCGCTTCATGGTCATGACACGCACAATGGGTTGAGTACTGTCTATTGACCAAATTGCGTTTTTAACGGTGGGAACGAGCGCGGGTGCGTCGTCCCCGTGCGCACGAACGACAAAGGACATCCTGTCATCCGCAAACCACGACTGTTCGGCCGGGATATAGACCGCCGCGGTCTCATTGATCGCAAGAGAGGTTTGTTTCACATCACCGACAACGCCGACAATCGTGAACCACGGCTGGTCGTTCGGGCCGACTTTCAGGCGTTTGCCAAGGGAATCCTGGCCGGGAAAATGGCTCCTGGCGAGGGACTCGCTGATCATCGCCACATGGGGAGCGGCAGCGTTATCGCGTTGGTCGAGAAAGCGTCCACTGCGAAGCGGAATCCCCATGGTTTGGCAGTAGTCCGGGCTGACGGCGTAACGAAACACGTTGCCACCGCCCTGGGGATCATCATTCTCGAATCGCGCACCGTAGACGGCGTCCGCCTGCGGATCATCGCTCAGCGGCAAAAGGCTGGTGAACGCCGCTTGCCTCACCCCCGGAACTTGCTGCACGGCATCAAGAGCCTGTTCGAAGAAACGCCACCGCGCACGCTCACCGGCGCCGGGCACTGATGCCGAATCGTCGAACTGATGGCCAAAGCTCTGCACTTGAAGGCTGAGCAGGGAGGACGGATTAAAGCCCGGATCGACGGCGAGCAGGCGCTCCATACTGTGGAGTAGCAATCCTGCGCTGACGAGCAGGACGAGGGCCAGCGCGACCTCGCTGACAACCAGCGCGCGACGGGTCCGGGCACGACCTCCCGCAGCGCGACGGGAACTCTGTTGGAGCCCTGCTTGCAACTCGCCGCGGGAGACATGAAGCGCCGGGACGAGGCCGGTGATTACTCCAATCAGGGTTGTAAGGGCAACAGCAAACACAAATGCCGCGGGGTCGACCGCGATGGCATCGAGACGGGGTAGTCCTGCGGGGCTGAGCGCAATGATCGCTCGCACGCCCGCGAAAGCAAAACCCATACCCAGAGTTCCTCCAATTGACGCCAGGAGCAGACTCTCGGTGATAAGTTGCCGGGCGAGGCGCTGCTTCGATGCACCGAGGGCGCCGCGAACTGCGAATTCTCCGCGCCTCTGTGCGCCGCGTGCCAGCACCAGATTCGTAACGTTGACACAGGCGATTGCCAGAACGAGGATAACGGCGCCGAGGACCGCCAGCAGAGCGGGTTTGACAGTGTAGGCAATGTCCTCTTGAAGGGACTCGACGATGAGGCCTTGCCGAAGAGAAGCCCAGCGCGGTCTCGGAAACTGCGGCCACGGATTCCGACTGATTGAATCGAGCTCCTGGACAGCCTGCAACCGATTGATGCCTGGCCCGAGACGGGCCATAATGCGCAGGTGATCTCCCCATTCCCACGTATTGAACTTCGTTGCGATCTGGCTGGTGTCGTATTGCTCGGTCGTCCATAGCTCCGCTGAAGGGGACAGAACGTCGTGGAAACCGGAAGGCATAACGCCGATCACGGTGTAGTTGTTGTCGCTGAGCTTGATCTGACGGCCAACGACTGCCGAATCTCTGTGAAACTGTTGCCGCCAGAGCTGATCGCTCAGGATGACCACTTTCGGACCGTGAAGGTATCCTCCGATTCCCGGAAATCGCGACCCACAGATGGAGTGACTCCCAGCACGCGGAAGAAGCTCGCGCTCACGCTTTGTCCTTCGAGGCGTTCCGGCTGCGTATCTGCGGTCAGAGCCGGCTGCCACGGCTCAAAGATGGCCATGGAATCGAAGGAACGGCTTCGCTGCTGGAGTTCGAGGTAGGTGCCGAAGGCCGCTTCGAATCGCGCTCCCTTGTACGTGGGCCAGATCATCATGATCCGGTCGGAATGAGGGTAGGGCAGTGGCTTGAAAACGACCGGATCAACCGCGCTGAAGATGGCCGTACTTGCGCCAATGCCAAGCGCCAGCGTCAGGATACTGATGACGGTGAATCCGGGATTGTTCCGCAGTTGACGTGATGCGAAGTGGAGATCGTAAAAAAACGTTCTGACCGCATTCTCCCATCCATACGAGCGCACCTGTTCCTCGACTACAGTCATGTTCCCCAATTCCAGCCGGGCCGCCTGCTTTGCATCTTCTGCGGAGAGCCCACGTGTTCTCCAGGCAGCGGTCGCTTCTTCGAAGTAGTGCTGGACCTCTTCGTCGACGTCCTGATTCTTCCGTGCTCGACACACCAATCCGCGGAGGCCATGAGTGAGCTGACGCAAGAGAGACATGGAGCTTAAGCCTCTTCTCGGAGCAGCCGTGCAATCGCAGAAACACGGCGGGCCCAGTCTGTGGTTTCAATCTCGAAGCTGCTTCTTCCCGGCGCGGGTGAGGGCATAGAACTTCGCGCGGCGCGAATTTTCAGTTTGCCGCCACTCGGAATCCAGCCAGCCGGCGCGTTCCAATCGCTGCAACGCAGTGAGCAGCGAGCCGGGGTTAACTTTGAAGACCCCACGCGAGATTTGCTCGACGCGGCGGGCGATGCCGAAGCCATGCATCGGTTCGAGGCTCAGGGTCTTCAGGATCAACATGTCCAGCGTGCCCTGTATGACATCGGTGTTCTGATTGCTCATGGAGGTCACCGTACCACTTCTTCATCATGACCGTCAAGATATGACAATCAAAACAAATGTCATCGTCGGGTTGTTATTCTAGGCTGCCCTCATTCAACCGTTACACACTCGACGAGTGCATTATCGCCGAGTCAGTGCGCCGGGCTACACCGGCATGAAGCAGGGAATGCAAGAGTCCTATGAGAAAGGAGTAGCCACCCACTCGGCCCCGAGTTTTGCATTGTGCATCGCGAGGTGCACGGCGAAGCGTAAAACAGGGGTACCGGCGGGGCTGGGTATTGAGCTCCGAAAAGCGCGTTACTCAGAGCGCAGCGCTTCCACCGCGTTTACTCTCGCAGCTCGCGCCGCAGGCACAGCCGAGGCAATCACCGCCGCAGCCAGAATTACGACGGCAGAGGCGATAAAAGAGAGAGCACCCGGTAGATGCACCTCGGTGAAGTACTTGCCGATTATGCTTACGAAAGCAAAGCCAAACACCAGACCTGCCGCCACGCCAATGCCGGCGATCACCACGCCCTGGCGAAGAACATCGGTGAGAATGTCGCGCGGCTGAGCGCCCAGAGCGATGCGGATCCCGAACTCGCGGGTGCGCCCGCTCACGGAAAATGCAAGCACGCCGGCTACGCCCACAACGGAAATTAACAGGGCCACCGCCGCGAATCCGCCAAACACAACCGCATTCAAGCGGTCGGGGGTCAGAACTTCAGCGCGAATATCCTGCAAGGTGCTGGCATGCTCCACCGGTTGGTCGGCCGCTATGTCGTGAATGGTGCGCGTGATGGAGGGAACCAGCGTGTATGGATCCTGCTTGGCGCGCACGAACAGGCGGCCTTGCACCCATTCCTGCTCGCTCGGCTGATACACCGTCATGGCCGGCGAGGGGATAATGTTTTCATCATCGAAATCGGGCACCACACCGATGATCCGCCGTGGCTCGTAGCTGATACCGATAAACTTCATGACGCCGTCAGTCCAGCGCAACTCGCGGTTGATCGCGTCCTGGCCGGGAAACAGCTTCTGGGCTACGCTCTGGCTGACGATCACCACGCGTTCGGAGCCGTCGCGGTCGGTGTCTCTGAAGTCGCGCCCTTGGAGAACCGGCATTCCCAGGGTTCCGAAGAATCCGGGTGATATGGCACGGAACCGCGCGCGCAGGTCGTCCTGACCGTTCTTGCGGGTCGCGCCTTCGACCGCGAATGCGAAGCTGATGCCCAATGCCTGATCGTCGCGCCATGGAACACTGAAACCGGAGGAGACGTGGTCCACTCCCGGCAGCGTGCTGACCCGGCGCTGCACGTCGTGATAGAAATCACGCATCTGCTCCGGCGTTCGCCCATACGACATCACAGGTAAATTCACCGCCAGAACGCTCGCAGTGTCGAAGGGAGGCTGGGTTTTCTCCAGCACATACAGGGTCCTCATCAACACGCCGGCTCCAGCAAGCAGCAGGAATGAGGCCGTGATTTGGGTCACGGCGAAAATGCGAAGACGCCGGCTGCTGGCTCCCGTGACCGCGCACGTCGCTGCCGGTCAGGCCGGGGCCACGGGAGGTGTCGGCCGAGGGCAAGCGCGGAATAAATGCCAGGAAGACGGCCGCGATCAGCGCCAGCACAATCCCAAACCACACCAGGCTGAAATCGAGCGTCATACCTTCAGCGCGCACCGAGAAGCGCGAGGCATAACGGGCCAGCACGGCCACCATCGGGGCGGCGATGATCAGGGCCGCCAACGCTCCGCTTCCGCACAGCACCATGCTTTCCGCCAGCAAGGAACGGCGAAGGGTGGTTGTGCTTGCGCCCAACGCGGAGCGTACGGCAAGCTCCGGCTCGCGGCGCACGGTTCGCGCCAGTACAAGATTGGCCACATTGGAGCAGGCAATCACAAACAACAGGCCCGAGGCCGCGAACAGCACCCACAAAATCGTATTGGCGCGGGAGTTAATCTGGTCGTGCATCCGGGTCACGCCGATGGTGAAGTGGTCTGCAGACTTGTATACTTCGGGATGCGCGGCAAGGATGGCCGCGTAGGCGGTGCGGAGCTCCGCTCGCGCGGAGTCGAGAGTGGCGCCGGGAGCGAGGCGCGCAAACACTTCCGTCATGCGGTGCTCACGGCCCGTCACCATGGTGGCAGATAGATGATGCGGGCTGGTGACAACGTTGGCGATGATCTCCGTCGCCATGGGGTAGGGCACCGACGGTTCCAGAACCCCAACGATGACCGCGGTACGTGGGCCTTCGAAGCTCTCGAGCCGCACCGTCTTTCCAATCAAGCTAGGGTCGGAGCGCAGCGACGTGCTCCAGAATCGATAAGTCAGCACAGCCGCGCCGGCCGCGTTAGGCCCGTCGTCGGCCGGAGTCAACAGGCGGCCGATGATCGGACGCAGCCCCATCACCTCGAAGTAATTGCCATCAACCACGCCGGCGTGAATCTCACGCGGCGTGCCCAGGCCTACCATGGTGAAGTCGATGGGGGAAAATGTGCCCAGCTCCTTGATGGTCTTCAGCCCCTTGCCAAGGTCTTGAATTTCAGGAACGGAGAAGGTCGCGTTCACGAGGCCGATGCCGGGAGCGCTCTGGCGGAGGTAAAGTAACCGGTCCTGGTCGCGATTGGCGAGCGGCCGCAGGAGCACGGCGCGCACCACGGTGAAGATTGCGGCATTGGCGCCGATACCCAGAGCGAGCGTAAGGGCTACGGCGATCCACAGCGCGGGGACTCGCGCCAAGGAACGGGCCGCAAATTTCAAATCACGCAGGAATGACATATCAGTCCTCGGTTGGGGCGGTTTTCTCTAGCTGGTTTGGGCAAGCTCCCTGATTTTGGGGCCTGACATAATACGTTGATATCAACATATTAAAGGGCCGGTTGCCTCGCCTTCACGATATAGTCGAACGGCCGGACCGGAATTCGACAAATCGTCCAAGAAATTTTTCTTCCGGACCGCCTGCGGAGCGCCTTGCCTGCTCTCTCCCAATCGTTGCACTGATCATTGTGTTTACCCGCATTGGTTGGATCGGGCGTTGATGACTACTGAACTGTAGAGTGCCCCATCCAGCTTCGTCTGCAGCGTACAGCTTTGAGGATGAAATATATCAACGATGTTACGCACACGGCAATGAGTAAAAACCGTATGTAGGTTGCCGCGGCCAGGGAAATTCCAATTCCGGTGCCGAGCGCCACGTAAGCAGCCAGGCACATGGGGCATTTCGGCAACACCGCAAGAATAGCAATCGGCACCATCTTCGTGGCGACCTTGAAAGACCGCCGGGTGAACGAGGCCGGATGCGGATCACCTTTAGCGATCCGCACTCCGGCCTCCTGATGCCCGGTACCGTTCGCAATACAGCACCGATGGGCGTTCACGAATGGCTCTCCGCTGAGCAGCACGACGATGCCGCAGCCTTCGGCTGGCTCTCGTATCGGTCATGGTGACGAACCCACGCCATGGTAAAGGAGAGATTCGCTTCGTCGCGGCCCTTGGGCACCAGGTCGAGGTAGCTGTAAGGGCCCAACAGCGATTCCAGCCCGCGCCCATAGGAGGAATAAGTATGGAAGACGTCACCATTCGCGTCCTTATAGAAAACGCTGGCGCCGGGAGCTTCCTCGGAAGGGAAATCCCTGATGTCGAAGTTATAGTACGTCTTGTGATTCGCCATTTCCTCCTTGGTGAACGAGACATGGTAGTCACGGTTGAAGTCGTTGCCGTGCGACGATACCCAGGGGAAGCTCCAACCCATGCGCTTTTTAAAGGCTTCTATTTTGCCCAGTTGTGCGCGGGAGACAGCCACCAGGGTTACGTCGCGCTGGTTAACGTGTACCAGGCTCGAGTTCAGGTGATCCCCCACCATGGAGCAGCTGGGGCAGCCCTGTTCCCATTCCGGACCGAACATGAAGTGATACACGATCAGCTGGCTGCGCCCCTCGAAAAGCTCGGCCAGGGTTTGCTTGCCGCCGGGGCCATCGAAGACGTAGTCCTTCTCGACCCTCACCCACGGCAGCGCGCGCCGCTGCCGGCTCAGCTCATCGCGTTGACGCGTGAGCTCTTTTTCCTTTGCCAGAAACGCCTTGTGCGCTTCCGTCCATTCTGTTTCCGAAACGACCTGGTGATTGACCGCATCCATTACCTGCATCGCTTAATCTCCTTTTCGTTTGCATGCCTTCGTCCCGGGAACCGTTGTTTCTACGAAACGGACATTTCCTCGGAACCAATCAAGGGCCTGGGATCGTGCGCCGGCCCGCATCCGTACCCCTGCAGTTCCCAACGGAGCTTCTGGTTGGTTATCAGGAGCTCGGCAATAATGGCCCGCAGGGAGCCGTTCTCCTGGGCTAAGTGCTGCCAGTCCGATGGTGGGTTGTTCGCTATCATGGCCGGTCTCCTTTATGCTGTTTGTCACTCCATCCCCGAACCCGGGCCCACTGCACTTAGCCTTCCGGACCAGGCAAGGCCCGTTTTACTTCTTGCGACCCTCTGCACGTTGGCGAATTTTCGACAAGATATAGGTCCAACCAGTGTTGACATTTCTTTCGCCGTGGATAGTTTCCGGTGGGATCAGCCCCATGGCGCGGTGGACAAATTTCAAGCGCGTTATGCCGTTCTCCTCTGTCAACCGGTATTGCACATTCGAGACGGCGGGATACGACATGAAGAGCGGCCCACAGATTTCGAGCAGAGTTGGCGGCTTGATCGCCTGAACATGTCCCCAGAAATGGCCTGCGTTATTGCCCAGATCCCGATACCAGCGCCCGCCTGGCCAGGCCTCGATCTTCATCGCCAACGGCGTGCCGTCGGGAGTTTCGTTGTACGGTCCCAACTGCTCCAGAATGCTCTCAAAGACGATCTCCACCGAGGCCGCGATCTGCTCATCCTTCACGATCTCTAACGTGCGTATTTCCTGTTCTGTACTCACCGGCATCATTCTCCTCCTTCGCGTTTGGTTAGTTGGTTCGACAATTGGTTGGCCATCTTCAGCTCAGCCCGCTCCTTGATCCGGCTCAGCTGATTCGTCCAGTAGCGTTCATACGTCTTTACCCAGTCATGCACAGGCTTCAGCTCCTTTGCGTTCAGCCGGTACATGCGTAGCTGTCCGCGTTTGCTCACTGACACCACCCCGACCTTCCGAAGCACGCCCAGGTGCTTCGACACTGCGGGTTGTGGCATCCGCAGCCGAAGAACCAAATCTCCCACGGCATGCTCTTTTCCATTCACCAGCAGGTCAATGATTTCGCGCCGCCGCGGCTCGGCAATCGCGTTGAACACGTCGGAGGTGGTGGTTGCTCTGGGCATGAAGTAAATGTATATGCCTATATGGGAATATGTCAAGCGATCGATTTGGAACTATTTTCGATCCGGCTTCAAAAAAGATTGGCAGAACTCAAAGGGGAAAACCAGGACGATTGGCGACTACAGCATTTTCACTTCTGGTGTATACAGAGCAACCACTCCCGACGTGGCTTTTCCTCAAGAAAAGCCGCACTTCGCGGCGCTTGACTGTGCAGAGTAGAAGTGAAAATGCTCTAGAGCTCCGGGATGCGATACGATCCTGGGATCTTTTCGTCCAAAGTCGCTAAAACCGCTCCACTCACGCTCGCAAGCTGCACCAGGTGACCGTCCGTGATCTGTTTGGGAGTGTTAACCCACGCGGGAAGGTGGGAGATATCGTGCGCGTCGGCAATGAAAACGAAGGGGAGAACATTGGCGTTCTTCAAACGAAGCAAGGCAGTTCGCGCCTGCGCGAAGGTGAAGCCGTACGCCGTAGCTTGCGAAAGCACGCGCACGAAACCCAACTCGGTAATGGAGCAGGTGGCCAACGGCGGGAACTGCTGTGATTGCAACCAAGCTACTACCCGGTCATGAAATTGGTGGTGGATAAATCCGAGCGCAACCAGGGTATTCACATCGAGGAGATATGTCATGGAAAGTTAGCAAGGATCTCTGCAACATCTTTGCTGGTCAAAACAGGAGCACCCTTACCTGCGCTGAGCACAGGGAGGCCGGTAACAGGATCGGTAATGGTCCTGATCTTAAGAGGATGCTTCTTAAGCGGGGTCAAGACGATGCAGCCGTCCTGGATATTGGCATCGAGCGGATCGCCGGCCCGAATGCCCAACCTGCGCCGTATCGGGCCGGGAAGAACGATCTGCCCCTTGGTGGAAACTTTGGTCTGCATGGTAAGACGATCTTACCCTCTGAACTGTTTTTATCGCAAACCACACCTTGACACATCTGGATTACGGACCCGTTAGCTAGCGGTTGGAAGCGGACAAATGATTCCTCCTGGGGTTTGCGATCAAATCGTTCACCGAGAGATATGCCTGGGTGATACCTCGCGCACCGTGTGAGGAGCTTTGCGTCGCGATATGGCTCCACTCATGGATCAGGACATGGGAGATCGCCTGAGCCATGGCATACCGGCGACCTTCCTTATTCAGGCGGGCGGCCGTCGGACGGAGCACCTGGGCGAGACGGGTGCAATCGATTGAAATAAAGGGTTGGACTTTTCCCGAAACCAGCAACACCCAACCGAGCGGACCCGCCTGCGACGGATGATCTGTTTGCGGAAGCACATCACAGCGACCTAGTAACTTAACAGAAATGACCTTGGAGAAAGTGACTCCGCGCAGGTCTTCGGTTCCACGAACAATGGTGGGCTCTTTGTCCAAAACCAGGCCATTTGGCAATTCGCCGGCGCCGTCGGCCAGATCAGCGCGCAGGACTTGAAACAATACCGGCCACAGATCGTCGCTCACTTGCGGTTGGGCATAGAAAACCAGCGCCGTACCGGATTGCTGGGCATTCCATGGAGAAGCCGGGATCGCGGCCGCCGAGGCGGTAGGCGTTTGAGCGTAAGCCAGCAATAAGACGAACAGAATGCCAGGGATCGCTCCAGTAACTTGCCGATGCTGCAACCGAAGTAAGATCATAGGCTGAGTCTCCGCCCATCCTGTACATCCGTCCAATTGATTGTTAGTATCTAATCGATCTCAAAAGGAGATGGCACAATGGAAGTCCGGCAGCTGCAAACCTTCTGTGTTCTCGCCGAAGAGTTGAACTTCACGCGTACCGCTGAACGAGTCCATACCGTCCAATCCAATGTGACGTCGCAGATCAAGGCACTCGAGGCAGAGCTGGGGTCTCCGCTGTTTGACCGATTGGCGAAGCGGGTGGTTCTCACCGAGGCAGGCCGCCGTTTCCGTCCGTATGCAGAGAAGGCGTTAGCCGCCATGGATCAGGGCTATCGCGCGGTGAAGTTTGGCACCGAACCCGCCGGTCCGTTGCACATTTACGCGCCCGAGAGCGTGCTGACTTATCGTCTGCCTGAAGTGTTGAAACTCTTCCGCAAGCGATATCCCAGAGTGGAACTTATCTTTCGCCCGGAGCCGGAGGGCACGCTGGCTGCGGAACTCGAGTGCGGAAAGATAGATTTCGCCATCAGCATGTCAGACTCGGTCGATGGGGAGCAGCTGTATTCGATTCGAATGCGTAGCGAGGACATCTATCTATTCGGAACGCCGGATCATCCGCTGGCCCACGCAAAGAAGGTGTATCCAAAAGACCTTCTGGATCAGACTCTGCTGTTGACAGAGGCTGGGTGCGGATATCGCAAGAAGCTCGATATGCAGCTGGCTGCAGCCAATGTAAGGCCGCAGCACATCACGGAGTTCTCCAGCGTAGAAGCCATTAAACAATGCGTAATCGCGGGCATGGGCATCGGCCTTTTACCGGAGATCGTGATCGCTTGCGAACTCAAAAAGAGGGAGTTTGCGGTGATGAACTGGCACGGGCCGAAGATGACCATCGCCACCCATGTCGTCTGGCATAAAGACAAATGGATTTCAGCCGGGATGCAGGCGTTTCTGGAAGTGTTGAAAGAGAAGTTGCAGCAGCCGTTGTCACCGGTGCTGTTACAAGAACGTGCGATGTAGGGGCAGCTGTCACAGAAACTGTTGCAGGGCTTCCGTAGTCTCCGTGAACCGCTCTTCCAGCACCCAGTGCCCGGTGTTCTTGAGAACGATTACGGTTACGTTTGTCCCAATCAGTTTGGCTTGCTGCCCAAGCGCGTCTCCCATCGACAGCTCGCCGGCGATGGTTAGTACCGGCATGGCTAACCTGGTCTGCGAGAGTTGAGCGAAATCCTTCGCGGCCTGTTGGAAGGAGACGAAATAGGACCATCCCGCGTGCATTCGTCCTGGCCGGGAATAAGCCGCCGTGTAGACTTTGCGATCGGCTTCCGGAATGGATTGAGTTTTGTCGTAAGCAAGGTCGTTCCAGAAATACTCGAAGTAGGTTCGTTCGCGACCTTCCACCAGTGCTTCCGGAGTCGGCCCGTTGAAGCGAAAATGCCAGATGTTGGGGTTGTTATAGATGGCCTCCCACCCGGCGACCCCGGGCAGGAATGCATCCATCAGGACGAGTTTGGTCACCTCGGCGGGGAACTGCGCGGCGTAGGCATAGGCGACCATAAGACCTATATCGTGTCCCACGACTTCCGCTTGCTGCACGCCGAGCGACTGAGCGAGGTCATGCATGCGAATGGCGGCGCTCTTCATATCCAGGCCGTCGCCCGGGATGTCCGATTCTCCGATGCCCGGCAGGTCGGGTGCGATTACGGTGAATCGCTCGGCCAAAAGGGGAATGATCGGTTTCCACATCACCGAGGTCTCGGCATAGCCGTGCAACAGGAGGAGCGGGGTACCCTGGCCGGCCGTGAGGTAATGCAGCTTCACGCCATTGATTTCTGCCGTGCGCGAGGTGATGGTTTGGGGTGTCATCTGTTCGCAACCTGGGAGGATGGGGGGAAAGCGCGCTTCATGACAAGTGAGATTCTCCTAATAGCCCGATGGATCGCACACCAGGTTAAAATTTTCGGAGCCGGCTCAGCTGGTCAGGCGCACCAACTGCTCCGCCTCGATCCTGGTCCCCAGGATCGACACCTTGGGAATCTGGCCGCGCGCCATGGCCACCTCATCGCAGCGGTAAAGGCGGGGGCAGTTCTGGCAGTCCTTGTAAATCTTGTCGGGTAGCGCGGTTCGATCCTCCACCACGCGGAAGCCATGCCTGAAGAAGAAATCGGGGATGCGGGTGAAGAGGCAGACACAGCCCACGCCGTGATCCTCGGCCTCATCGAGCAGCGACTGGAGCAGCAGCCCGCCCGTGCCTTTGCTCTTGGCCTCGGGAAGCACCACGATCGACCGCACCTCCGCCAGGTGAGGACCGTAGAGGTGCAGCGCGCCGCAGCCCTGGAAGATGCCCTGGGCCGATTCGGCGATGGTGAAGTCGCGCACGTTCTCGCAAATCTCCGCGAAGGCACGCCGCAGTAGAGTGCCGTCCGACGACAGGCTGTTCACCAGCTCGTATATGTTCGACGCATCTTGTAATCTGGCCTTACGTATGTCCATCCATCTGTCCCATGGCAGCAGAAAGTCTAGCCTCCTGCGCTGCTAAAGCCTCACGCACCCGGCTGACCGCGGTGCCACCGATCACGTCATGGCAATTTACGGTCGCATCGAGGGTGATGCTCGAAAAAAAATCGGATTCGAACTCGGGCCCAAACTGCTTCAGCTCCTCGAGCGTTAGGCCATCGAGCTCGCAACCCTTCTCCAAACCATAGCGCACGGCCAGGCCAATTTTCTCGTGCGCCTTGCGAAAGGGAACTCCCTTGTGCACGAGGTAGGTGGCGGCGGCCATGGCATTCAGATAACCGGTCTCGCAGGCGGTGCGCATGCGGGCGGTGTTGAAGCGGAGGGCGGTGGTAAACCTGGCCAGCAGGGCGGTCATCCGCTCCGCCGTGTCGGCGGCGGCGAAGAGCGGCTCCTGGCTCTCCTGCAGATCCTTGTTATAGGCCAGGGGAAGACCCTTGAGTAACATGGTGACCGTCTGCGCCGCGCCATTGATGCGGGCCACCTTGGCGCGCACCAATTCGGTTAAGTCGGGGTTCTTCTTCTGTGGCATGGCGCTCGATCCGGTCGAAAATGCTTCGGGCAGCTCGACGAAGCCGAACTCCGCCGTCGCGTAAAGCGTGATCTCTTCTGCGAACCGGCTGGCGTGCAGAGCGACCAAAGTGAGCGCCTGCAGAAACTCAAGCGCGAAGTCACGGTCGCTGGTCGCGTCGATGCTATTGGCCGTCGGCGCACGAAAACCCAGTTCCCGCGCGGCAATCGTGCGGTCGAGCTTCAGGGTTGCGCCCGCCACGGCTCCAGAACCCAGTGGACAATAATTCAGTCGACGGCTGCGCATCCTCCAGCCGCGTCACAGTCGCGCAGCAGCATCTCCGCATAGGCCTGCAGCCAGTGGGCGACGAGCACTGGCTCGGCGCGCTGCAGATGGGTGTAGGCGGGCATGACCGCATCGCCCGCAGCCACGGCCTGGGCGGTGAGCGCGCGTACCCAGTCCTCCAGCCGGCCGGCGATCGAGCCGCACTTTTCGCGCACGAAAAGGCGGAGGTCGGTGGCAATCTGTTCGTTGCGGCTGCGACCGGTGTGCAGCTTGAATCCGAGGTCGCCGATGCGCGCCACCAGCTCGAGCTCCACAAAATGGTGAATGTCTTCCGCTTGCGTGCAGCCGTAAATGTCGCTGGGCGGCCGCTGCGCATAATGCGTCGTGAATGGCGTCCAGCGCGTTCACGATCCTGTTAGTTCATCGGCGCGTGAGGATGCCCGCCGCGGCGATGGTACGCGCGTGGGCCTTGCTGGCAGCTACTTCCTGGGGAAGAAGCTGCCAGTCAAATGCCAGTGATCGTTGCCATTGTTCGAAATCCTGGTCCAGTGGCTCGCGAAAGCGGCCAGACCACATCTTCACTGGTGAGCCTCTTTCTTCTGCAGCAAACGGGCGCGGGTGCGGGCCGGCAGCCCCAGAATCTGGATGAAGCCCTTGGCGTCTTTCTGGTCGTAGCTATCGCCCATAGTGAACGAAGACAGATCGTCGGAGTAAAGCGAGTAAGGCGAATGCCGCCCGGCCACACCGATGTTGCCCTTGTACAGAGAAAGCTGACGGAACCAGTGACATGCTTCTGCGTGTTGTCGACAAAGGCGTCGAGCGCTTCGCGCAAGCGGAGTAAACCACAGCCCGAAATAGACCAGCTCGGCATACTTGAGCGCGACCTGCTGCTTGTAATGCATCACTTCGCGGTCCAGCGTCAGAGCCTCAAGCTCGCGATGAGCGGTAGTGATCAGGGTGCCGCCGGGGGTCTCATAGAGGCCGCGGCTCTTAATGCCGACGAAGCGGTTTTCCACCAGGTCGATGCGGCCGATGGCATTGCGTGCGCCGATCTCATTCAAAAGCTCCACGATCTGCACCGGCTCCAGCTGCATGCCGTCCACAGAGACAGGCCGGCCCTCGACGAAACCAATCTCCACCACTTCTTCGCGGTCGGGCGCTTCCTGCGGAGAGCGGGTCATGACCCAGGTGCTGGGCAGGGGCGCATTGCCGGCATTCTCCAGCTCGCCGCCCTCATGGCTGATGTGCCACAGGTTGCGATCGCGGGAATGGATCTTCTCCCGGCTCGCCGCCACCGGGATGCCATGCGCCTCGGCGTAATCCAGGCAGTCTTCGCGCGACTTCAGCGTCCACTCACGCCAGGGAGCAATCACCTTCAAATCCGGAGCCAATGCCTGGTAGGCATGCTCAAAGCGGACTTGGTCGTTGCCTTTGCCTGTGCAGCCGTGGGCCACGGCTTCGGCGCCTTCCTTCAGCGCCACTTCCACCTGGTGCTTGGCAATCACCGGGCGTGCAATCGAAGTGCCGAGCAGATATTTGTGCTCATAGATGGCGCCCGCCCGCACGGTCGGGTACACGTAGTCGCGCACGAACTCGTCCCGCAGATCGAGAACCACTGCCTTTTTGGCGCCGGTGGCGTAGGCTTTTGCGACCACGGCGTCCAGGTCTTCGCCCTGCCCTACATCGGCAATCATGGCGATTACATCCATACCGTAGTTCTCGTTGAGCCAGGGAATGATGATCGAGGTGTCGAGACCACCTGAATATGCAAGAACAACTTTTTTCGACATGCGAAACTCCTTACAAAATTCGTTCGGTCTCTGAGGGGCTAAAGATGTCATTCTGGGAGAACCTAGAACGGGCTAGAGCCCGCATCCTGTCCATGGCTTAGCGTTGAAGGGCGGGGCTTAGCCCCGCCATGAACCCGCACCAGTGAGCGGCTGCCACTGAGGACTCTATTAATTTGCCGCGGTATCGCGCGAGCTGCTCGAGTCCGCCGCCCAGCAAGAGAACCATCAACGCCTTCTGCGCGTGCAGGCGGTTCTCCGCCTGCTCGAATACTACGGATTGCGGCCCGTCGAGCACCGCGTCCGTGACCTCGGCATTGCGATGCGCGGGCAGGCAGTGCATGAACACGGCGTGGGATGCGGCATGGGCCATCAATGCCTCGTTTACCTGGTAAGGCTTGAAGATGGGCGCCCGCTTGGTAACCTCATGCTCAAACCCCATACTGGTGCATACGTCGGTATACACCGCATCCGCGCCTCGCACCGCGTCCACCACATCGTGGGTGAGGGTAAGCGTGGCCCCGGACTCCTCCGCCGATCTTGGCGCCTGGGCGATAATCTCCTGCTTCGGGTAGTACCCCTTGGGCGACGCCACGGTGCAATGCGCGCCCAGCAAGGCGGCGGTCAGCATCAATGAGTGACAGACGTTGTTACCATCTCCCACGTAGGTGAAATTGACGCCGCGCGCCGTGCCAAAGCGCTCTTCGATGGTCATGAAATCGGCCAGCGCCTGGCAGGGATGCTCCAGATCGCTGAGCGCATTGATCACCGGCACCCGCGCGTATTCCGCCATCTCGGTGATGGTCTCGTGAGCATAGGTGCGCAGCACGATCAGGCTCACCCAGCGCTCCACGTTGCGGGCTATATCAGCCAGCGACTCGCGCTCTCCCAGCGGCGATTGTGTCTGGTCCACGAACATGGCCGAACCACCCAGAGTATTCATCCCCGCTTCAAAGGTCAGCCGCGTGCGTAGCGACGCCTTCTCGAAGAACATCACCATCTGCCGGGCATCGAGAGAGTAGCGGTAATCGGCCGGCGATGCCTTGATGGCGTGGGCCAGTTCCATGATCGCGGCGATCTCCAACCGGGAGAGATCGGCAATGGAGCAGAGGTCGCGCCCGGCAAGGGAAGCGGTGGCGAGAGCAAGCGTATTGCCCTCCTGTGTGTGCTTTTTCCTCGACCACTAAAGTTTTGCTAGCCATTCCGTGACTCCCTTCTGTTTGGATGCGCCTTCTTCGGTCAAGATTTCGATGCAGCGCACGAGTCGCCAGATCCACGTGCTCTCGGCCCATGATGTAAGGCGGCAGAAAACGCAAGACGGTTTCGCTGGTGCGGTTGATCAGTATGCGCCGCTCGAAGCATTTTGGCGACGATCTGCTTGGCCAGGTCGGCAGAGTCCATTTCCATCGCCAACATCAGCCCATACCGCGCACGTCGACGACGCTCTCGTGTTTTGCCGCCAGATCATGCAACTGCTGCTTGAAGTAGGCGCCGGTCTGCTGGATATTGGCGAGCAAACCCTCCTGCTCGATGGTGTCGATGACAGCAATGGCTACCGCGCAAGCCAGCGGCCCGCCGCCGAAGGTGGTTCCATGCAGGCCGGCATGGATGGCGCGCGACGCCTCCTCGGTGCAGAGCATGGCTCCCAGCGGAAGGCCGCCTGCCAGCGGCTTGGCCAGGGTGGTTACATCCGGCTGAATGCCAAATTGCTGGTAGGCACACCACTTGCCAGTGCGGCCCAGGCCGGATTGGATTTCATCCGCGATGAGCAGGGCACCGGTCGATTGGGTGAGCTCGCGCGCAGCGGCAAAAAATTCCTGGGAGACGGGCCGGATTCCGCCTTCGCCCTGAATTGGTTCGATCAATATGGCGCAGACCTCGTTGGAGAAGTTGGCCCGCAGATGATCCACATCGTTAAAGCGAACAAAGTCTACTCCCGGCACCAGAGGCTGGAAGGGCTCGCGATACTTTTCCTTATGAGTGGTGGAGACTGAACCCATGGTGCGGCCGTGGAAACTGTTCTCGAGCGCCAGGAATTTGGTTCCCATGGTGTGGCCTTCGCTGCGCTTCAGGGCCGAGTAAGCGCGCGCCAGCTTCATCGCTGCTTCCCACGCTTCCGTGCCGCTGTTGCAGAAGAAGGCGCGATCCAGCCCGGTTCTCTCCGTCAGCCGCATCGCAAGCTCTGCCTGGCCTTCATGGAAGTACAGGTTGGAGATATGCACCAGCTTGCGGCTCTGCTGGCTGATCGTCTCAGTGACAGCCGGGTGACCATAGCCCAACGCGTTGACACCAATCCCGCTGAGCAGGTCGAGATAGCGCTCTCCGCTGTCGTCGATCAGGTACATGCCTGCGCCGTCAACAAAGAGAATCGGATTGCGCTCGTAGGTCGGGAGCAGCAGTTTTGCCTCTGCCGCCTGTATCGCTTCCAGCTTCATGCCACCATCACCTCAGTCCCTTGAAGTACCCGTCGTCGAACATAAGTCGGGTAATACCGCGGCCGCGTCCGCGGGTAGAATTCGGACGCGTTTCACGCCCGCCAGCAGCGCCTCACGGCAGGCGCTCAGCTTGGGCAGCATGCCTCCACTGATGACGGCATCCTGGGTCAGCCCCGCAATCTGATCCACACTCAACCAGCGCATCACCTCGCCGTTCGATCCGCGGACACCTGGCACGTCGGTGAGAAACACCAGCGCATCGGCCTTGCAGGCGACCGCGCACGCGGCTGCCATCTCGTCCGCGTTGATGTTGTAGTACTCGCCATCAAAGCCCAGCGCCAGGCTGGAGATGACCGGCACCGCGCCCATCTTCCAGATGGCATCGAGCCAACGGGTATCCGAGGCCACGATCTCGCCTACAAATCCCAGGTCCGGAGTGGTGCGCTTCTTGCGGGCGCGGAAGATCAAGCCATCTCCGCCGGAAAGGCCAACGCCCGCCTGGCCGTGACTGCCGAGGGCGGCAACCAGTTCCTTATTCACGCGGCCGGCCAGAACCATGAGCGCGGCATCGCGGGTTTCCGCATCGGTGATGCGCAAGCCGGCAATAAACTCACTCTGCTTGCCCATCTGCTTCAGGGTGCGGGTCAGCGCGGCGCCGCCGCCGTGCACTACGGCGACCTGGTTGCCGTCCTGCGCAAGCACGGCAATTGCCCGTGCACAGCCGTGAAGCAGGGCGTTATCTTCCAGGGCGGAACCTCCGAGTTTGACTACGAACTTCATGCCAGCCCCTCCGCTTCGTCCCATCCACACATCAGGTTCATATTCTCTATCGCCTGCCCGGCCGCGCCTTTCGAGCAGGTTGTCCAAACAGGAAACTACGATACATCGCCGTCCGTCCTTCGCCAGCTTGAAGCCGATGTCGCAGTAGTTGGTGCGCACCGAGTATTGGATCTGCGGCAGCTGGTTAAAGACCCGCACCATCGGGCTCGATGCATAAAATTCGCGGAAGCACGCATCCACCTCGGCGGCCTCTTTCTTCTCCCGAAAAGTCACGTAGGTGGTGGAGAGAATGCCTCGGGGAATCGGAAGCAGATGCGGGGTAAACGTAATCTGCGACTCCTCAAGATTCAACTGCTCCAGCATCTCGCCCATGTGCCGGTGACCAAAGACCGCATAAGCGGAGAGATTGTCCGCGGCATACATGAAGTGCGTGGTGGCGGTGGGCGCCTTGCCCGCACCGGAGACGCCCGACTTCGAATCGCAGATGATGCCCCGATCGAGATCGACCCAACCGGCTGCTACCAGCGGCTTCAACGCGAGGATGATCGAGGTGGCGTAGCATCCGGGGTTGGCCACCAGCTGGGCGTTACGAATGCACTCGCGATGCAATTCAGGCAACCCATAGACGCTCCTCTCCTGGATTCGCTCGGCCAGCCCGGCGTCCTGATCGTGAAAGCCGTAGATGGCGCGATATTCGTGCGCCCGCAACCGCCAGGCGCCGCTCAGGTCTACGACTCTCAACCCGTGCGCCAGCGCTTCCGGTACCCAGCTGCGCGATTGCTCGTGCGGCGTCGCCAGGAAAAGCAGGTTCACACCACGCTCCCGCAACAATTCCCAGGAGAACGGTTCGACCAGCAGCCCGGAGCTGCCGTTGTTATCGGCCAGCTGCGGATGCATGTCTGTCAGGCGAACCGGTTCCGCGTCCCGGCCGACAAACACCGGGGGCCGCCCCTTCAGGGCAGGGTGATGCAGCAGCAGGCGCGCCAGCTCCAGGCCGGCGTAGCCGCTGACTCCAGCAACCGCGGTTTGTACGGAATCTTTGCGCATTAGCCCAGTCATCCGATCATTTCATCCGATCATGGCTTCCAGGCGATCCTTCAACAGGGTCGCCCGCTTTTGGTCCGGACAGATGATAAGGACAGTGTCGTCTCCAGCAATGGTGCCCACGACTTCTGGCCAGTCTTCGCCATCGATCGCCAGGGCGACCGGTTGCGCGCTGCCGCTGGTGGTTATCAGCACCAGTTGGTTCAGCGCCTGCTTCACTCTCAGTCCGAAGCTGCTCAGCATCTCGGCAGTCCCCGGCATGGAATCTTCTTCGTCGAGCGCCACACCGTTGGGCACTGTGTAACCGTTCGGTCCTTTGTAGAGATGCAGCTCATGGATGTCTCGCGAGAGCGTGGCCTGGGTGACCTCGAAGCCGCGCTTGACCAGCCGGCGGCGCAAGTCATCCTGGCTGCCGATCAGGGCGCCTGCGACGAGTTCCCGAATTGCCGTATGCCGATCCTGCTTCATTTTTCCTCGCTCAAACAAAAGCAAAAAACAATGGAAGGGCTTCGCCGGTCTTTTTCGGCCCACGTACCCTGGGGTGAACGTGGGGCACCCGTCCAGTGACTCTGCTTACTCTGCATCTTTTGCACCAAAGTCTGAGCGCGGCCCTCGGCCGCGCTCGGGTGTGCATAAAAATACATTAGCATGTATAAATATACAGAGTCTGATTGTCAACGAATGGATGTCTTTTTTTGGAAAAAAGTCACTCGCCGGCCGTTGTCCACTGTGGTGCAAAAGAAATTTTTATAGCCAGCTGCTTGTTACGGAAACGGGGATTATAGTTACGTATGGGTTCCTTTGCCTCAAATTCGCTGGAGCGCAGCCTGACCCCCAATTTGCTCGATAGTCGCTTTGACCACGACTCCTGCGGTGTGGGATTCGTGGCCACGCTGCGCAACCAGCCCACCCACGAAATCCTGACCCAGGCGCTCACCGCGCTGGCTCGTCTGGCCCATCGCGGAGCCATTGCCGCCGACGGCAAGAGCAGCGATGGGGTGGGCATCATGACCGGGATCCCGAGAGAGTTTTTGCTCGCCTCGACCGGGCTTTCGCTGGATGCCGGGAAACCGCTGGCGGTGGGTGTGGTTTTTTTTCCCAGCGAATCCAGTTCCGGCCAGTTGGCGCTGGAACAGGCGCTGGCCGCGCAAAATCTGAACGTGCTGGCGTGGCGAGTGGTGCCCACCCGGGAAGAGGTCCTGGGCGAGATCGCGCTTTCCAGCATTCCTGTGATCCGCCAGGTGCTGGTGACGACCGGCGATCCGGAGCACTTTGAGCGCCGCCTGTACCTGGCGCGCAAGCAGTTCGAGCGCGCCGAAGCTTCCGGCTATATATGCTCGCTGTCTTCGTCCTCCATGGTTTATAAGGCCATGTGCGCCGGCCGGCTGCTGGCCGACTTTTATCCCGACCTGGCGGACTCGGCTTATACCACGGCCTTTGCCATCTTTCACCAGAGGTACGCCACCAACGTTCTGCCTTCCTGGGACCGGGCGCAGCCGCTGCGCACCCTGGCTCACAACGGGGAGATCAATACTGTCTGGGGCAACCGGGCCCGCATGGACGCGCGGGCGGCTACCATCCCTGCGGAATGTCATCCCATCATTTCCAAGAATGGCTCGGATTCGACCAGCCTCGACGAAATAGTCGAATTGCTCGCCCGCAACGGCCGCAGTGTTGCGGAAGCGGTCAGAATGTTGCTGCCTCCTGCCGGCCGCCAGAAGGAGTCGGCCTTCCTTCGCTACCACGCAGATTGTGTCGAACCCTGGGACGGCCCTGCGGCGCTGGCTTTTGCCGATGGCCACCTGGTAGGCGTGGCCCTGGATCGCAATGGCCTGCGTCCCTGCCGCTTCTTCCTCACCGAAGATGCGCTGGTCGTTGCCGGCTCGGAAGCGGGTCTGGTTGACCTTGATCCGGAGAGGATCATCCATAGCGGCCGTCTCGGCCCGGGAGAGATGCTGGTGGCCGATCTGGATGCGCATCAGCTGCTCGAGGACGATCAGTTGCTGAAGGAGTTCGACCGCTTCACAGCCTACGGAGCCCTGGTGGAGGACACTCCCCTGGAGCCAGCCGCATTTGCCCCTGCGGTGGAGGAATTGACCCAGCTGCAGCAACTCTTTGGCTATACCCGGGAAGATGTCCGCATGGTGCTGGTCCCCATGGCCAGCGACGGTAAGGACGCGGTCTGGTCCATGGGCGACGATACCCCCCTGGCGCCCCTGGCGCATGCGCCGAGGCCGGTCTACGCCTTTTTCCGGCAGCGCTTTGCCCAAGTCACTAATCCGGCCATCGATCCGGTGCGGGAATCCATTGTCATCCAGTTGCATACCCGTCTCGGCCCGTGGCCGCCGATCCTCGACACCAAGGCGCGCATTCCCGGGCTCTCGCTGGAGTCGCCTTTTCTCTCTCTGGGCCAGATGCATGCGCTGCGCAATCGAGAGCACGCGTTGGCTGATGAGATGCCGCTGGCGGTTCTGGACTGTGTATTCGCGCCTTCGTGTAATCTGCGCCGGGCGATCGACGATCTGTGCGCTCGCGCGGTTGAGCTGGTGCGCGGTGGCGCGGCCATTTTGCTGCTCAGCGACCGGGCTATCGCGCAACCGGGGGCACGGTCCGAATTGCTTCCGATCCCCATGGCCCTGGCCACGGGAGCAGTGCACCACGCACTGACCGATGCCGGGGTCCGCACCTTTGCCGGCCTCGCCGTCGAGGCCGGCGATTGCCGCGACCTGCACCACGTGGCTGTTCTCATCGGCTATGGTGCGGGCGCTGTCTGCCCCTGGCTTGCGCTCGAGACGGCGCGCAACCTTGATCCGGAAAAGGGCGAAGCCAACATGCTTCATGCCCTGGACCTCGGCCTGGCGAAGATCATGTCGAAGATGGGCATCTCTGTGGTCGACAGCTATCGCGGGGCGCACCTGTTCGATGTACTGGGCCTCGACGCGGAAGTGGTTCAGCTTTGTTTCTACGGGACGCCATCCCCTATCTCCGGCATCGGCTTTGCCGGGCTCGAGACCTCCTTACGCGAGCTTTGGTCCGCGGCCCAGGATGAAGACGGCAGCCAACCCACGCTGGTCAATGCAACTCATCAGCAATCGCCCACTGCGACCGCGCAGCAGCCGGTCGCGCCGGCGGAAGCCAAAACTCTTCCTGACTATGGCTGGGTGCGTTTCCGCAAAGACGATCGTGCGGAGCCGCACGGTTGGCAACCGCAGACCGTCCGCGCTCTCCAGGTGGTCACTGGAACCGCCCGCGGTTCGGCTGGAGCGGGGCTTTCGCCGGTCCAGGCCTGGAATGCCTTCGGCGTCCTGGCGGTCGAGAACAAACCCACCGTGCTGCGTGACCTGTTGGAGATCCGTCCTGCTGCCGCGCCGTTGGCGCTGGACCAGGTGGAAGCCGCCCCCACCATCATGCACCGCTTCATTGCTTCCGCTATGTCCCTGGGCTCGCTGAGCCCGGAAGCGCACCAGACCATCACCGAGGCGATGAATCAGATCGGCGCCCGTTCGAATACCGGCGAGGGCGGGGAAGATCCCGCGGTCTACCCGGCTTATCCCGGCGCTCCGGCAATCCTAAGCAACAAGGTGAAGCAGGTAGCTTCTGCGCGCTTCGGAGTCACTACCGAATATCTCGCCCACGCTGAGGAGATCGAGATCAAGATCGCCCAGGGATCGAAGCCGGGCGAAGGCGGCCAGCTCCCCAGCCATAAGGTCACCGAGCTGATCGCCCGCCTGCGCCACGCACAGCCTGGGATCGCGCTTATCAGCCCTCCGCCGCATCATGACATTTACTCCATTGAGGATCTGGCGCAGCTGATCTTCGATCTCAAGCGAGTGAATCCTCGCGCCGCCATCGGCGTCAAGCTGGTTTCCGAGTGTGGCGTAGGTACGGTCGCCGCTGGCGTCGCCAAGGCCTACGCGGATTACATCGTGATCGCGGGTCACGCGGGGGGACCGGCGCTTCGCCTCTTTCCAGCATCAAGTATGCCGGCAACCCGTGGGAGATCGGTCTGGCGGAAGCGCAACAGGTGCTGATGCAGAACGGTTTGCGGGGGCGCGTGCGCCTGCGCTGCGATGGTGGCTTGCGCACCGGCCGCGATGTGCTGATCGCCGCGCTGCTGGGCGCGGATGAATTTGCCTTTGGCACCGCGGTGCTGGTGGCGCTGGGCTGCGACATGGCGCGCCAGTGTCACCTCAACACCTGTCCTACGGGCATTGCAACCCAACGTCCCGATCTCCGGGCTAAGTTTCGCGGCAAGCCGGCCAACGTCATCCGCTTTTTCGAGGAGCTTACCCGCGATCTGCAGATGCTGCTGGCTTCGCTCGGCCTGCCTTCGCTTGAGGCCGCCATCGGTCGCGTCGATCTGCTGGAGCAAGTGAGCGCCGCCGGAGGCCTGGACCTCAGCGCGTTGCTGGCTCCTGCGGGTGAGGGGCACGTACACTGGCAGGGCCAGCGCAACCGCCGCCCCAGCGATCATTCCGCCATTGACAATGCCTGGGTGCAGCCGGCGCTTGCGGCCCGTGCGGCCGGTCTACCCTTTGCGGTCGAAGAGACCATCGCCAACAAGCATCGCACCCTGGGTGCGCGGCTGGCCGGGGAACTGGTGTGGCATGGACTCCATCACACCACCACTCCGCTCAACTTCAAGATGACCGGGGTTGCCGGGCAATCCTTCGGGGCTTTCGCTGTGCCTGGCATGCAGCTGGTGCTGGAGGGCATGGCCAACGATTTCGTCGGCAAGGGGCTGTGCGGAGGAGAACTGATTCTCCGCGGACAGGGACGAGCGGCGCGGGAAAGCGAGCTGCACGTGATTCTCGGCAACGTCGCGCTTTACGGGGCTACCAGTGGCTCGCTCTTTGCCGCCGGGCGTGCTGGGGAGCGTTTCGCGGTGCGCAATTCCGGAGCGCTGGCGGTGGTCGAAGGCATTGGAGACCATGGCTGCGAATATATGACCGGTGGGCTGGTGGCGGTGCTCGGCTCCACGGGGCAGAACTTTGGCGCGGGGATGACGGGCGGTTTAGCGTGGGTCTTCGATGAGGACGGCACGTTTATTTCTCACACCCGTTATCACACCGGCTTTCTTGCTCCGGAACCATTGTCTCAGCTGGACGACGTCGCGGTGGAAGAGCTGCGTCAGCTCATTCTGCTGCACGCCGAAAAGACCGCCAGCACGCGCGCCCGCTGGATTCTCTCCGATTGGTCCAGCCTTTCCTCTCGCTTCGTGCGCCTGACCCCGATTCCTCAGGCCTGAGGAACCTGCTGTTTCTGCTCTCCCCCAACCCGCGGCGCGCCTTGTCGCCAACCCACTGACCGCGGGTTACAATCTACAGGCGTTTGCAATGTCTGTTCATGTTCAAACTTGAGACTTTAGTTGATGTTATTGGGCTGGTTGCGTCCGGCAAGCGCGAGCGCGCAGTGCTGTGGCAGGATACATCGAATACTTGGCAGCCCATGTCGAGCGACGAGCTCATGGCTCGCGTTTACGCCTTGGCCAACGCCTTCCAGTCATGGGGTATCGCTAAGGGCGACCGCATTGCCCTGCTGGCAGAGAATCGCTGGGAGTGGCCGGTGGTAGACTTCGCCACCCTGCTGCTGGGCGCTGCCGACGTGCCCATCTATCCCACACTCACAGCCGAGCAAATCGCCAGCCTGCTGATCGATTCGGGTGCGCGCGTTGCCGTGGTCTCGACCGAGGCACAATATCGCAAGGTCGCTTCCATTCGCAGCCAGACGCAGCTGGAACACATCATCGTCATGGACCCCATCGCGGGCCTGGAGGACGCAGCGGTCACGCTCTCCTCTTTGCTGCAGGACGCCGCCACCCCTGCCATCGATATGCAACAGTGGCTGCGTAGTTTCGCCGTCAAGCCGGAGGATCTGGCCACTCTGATCTACACTTCGGGCACCACGGGGGAGCCCAAGGGCGTCATGCTCACCCACGGCAACATTGCCTCCAACCTGAATTACTCCACCAGAACCTTTACCTGGGACCCCGACTCTTCCTGCATCTCTTTTCTACCCCTCTCCCACATCACCGCCCGCCATCTCGACTACGCGCTCTTTTGTTACGGCGCGACCCTGGCCTATTGCGGAAACTTCGATCACCTACCCGTAGCCCTCACCACCATCCAGCCCACGGTCTTTGTCGCTGTGCCCCGGGTCTACGAGAAGATTCGTGAGGTCGTCCAACGGCGTGCGGCCAGCAAACCCGTAACCAGGAAGCTGTTCGCCTGGGCTCTCGCTACCGGCCACTGTCACCGGGAGGAGATTTTGCGCGGGCAGACCCCCGCCTCCCTGGGCTGGAGGCTGGCCAATGCTTTGGTGTTCAAGAAAGTCAAACAGGCGTTTGGCGGCAAGGTCCGCGACTTTATCGGCGGCGGAGCCCCGCTGGGCATGGACACAGCGGGCTGGTTTGCCGATGTCGGGATTCGCATCTTCGAGGGCTACGGGCTCACCGAAACCTCGCCCGTGCTGGCCCTGAACAATGCGCAAAATCACCGCATCGGTTCCGTGGGCAAGCCGATCGAATCCGTCGAATACCGCTTTGCTGCCGATGGAGAATTGCTGGTGAGGGGCCCCTTTGTCTTTGCCGGCTACTGGCACAAGCCGGAAGCCACGCGTCAGGCCATCGAAGCCGACGGCTGGTTCCACACCGGCGACATTGGCCGGGTCGACGAGGATGGGTTTCTGTACATCACTGACCGCAAGAAGGAGTTGCTCAAAACCTCAGGGGGTAAGATGGTCGCTCCCCAGCCGATCGAAGGAAAGCTGAACAATAGCCTGCTGGTGGCCAACTCCGTGCTGGTTGGCGATCGGCACAAGTTTCTAAGCGTGCTTATCGCACCCAACTTTCCCGCGCTCGAGGACCTGGCACGGCAGCAGGGCATTGCCTTCTCTTCGCGTGCCGAACTGGTCAGCGATCCGGCGGTGAAAGCGGAGTACCAGGCCCTGGTCCATAGCGTCAACGAGGGCCTGGCGAATTTCGAGTCCATCAAACGCTTTCACCTTGTTGCCGACGAATGGTCGATAGCTTCCGGCGAGCTGACGCCGTCCATGAAGCTGAAGCGCCGGGTGATCGTCGCGCGCTACGCCGATGAGATTGCCGCCTTCTACCATGACGAGCCTATGGCTCATCGTTGAAGTGCAGCATCTAACCAAATGGTAGAGGTTCATTGAGGTAAGAGCCTGTGAAATAAAAGTTTAGAAATTACATGGAGAGCCGCTGTGCTGCGAACACGAAAGCCCATGTATTGTAAGTAGGGTTGATGAACGGGGTGAAAGTCCCGTACCCCTCAGGAGAAGAACTAAATGCGAGTTGGAATACTGACCGGCGGCGGTGATTGCCCCGGACTGAATGCGGTGATCCGCGCCGCTGTGCGCAAGGGCATTTTCCACCACAACGATGAGTTCGTTGGCTTCATCGAAGGCTGGCGCGGAGTGGTGGAAAATAAGACCAAGCCTCTGACCATCGACACCGTGTCCGGCATCCTGCAACTGGGTGGCACCATCCTTCGTACCTCCCGCACTAACCCACGCAAGATGGAAGGCGGCATGGACAAATGCCTGGCCACCATTAAGGCCAACCAGCTTGACGCGCTCATCACCATTGGAGGAGATGACACCCAGGGTGTAGCCAATGCGCTGGTGGAAAAGGGCATCAAGGTGGTGGGAGTCCCCAAGACCATCGATAACGACCTCAGCGGAACAGATGCCTGCTTTGGTTTTGATACCGCCGTCTCCATCGCCACCGAAGCAGTCGACCGGCTGCATTCGACTGCGGAAGCACACAATCGTGTCATAGTGTGCGAGGTTATGGGACGCGACGCTGGCTGGATTGCTATCACTTCGGGTATCGCCGGAGGGGCCGACGTCATTTTTGTTCCGGAAAAGCCGATCGACATCGATAACGCCGTGAAGATCCTCAAGGAGCGGCACAACCGGGGCAAGTTGTTCTCCATCGTGGTGGTTGCCGAGGGCGCCAAACTACCCGGCACAGACAAGCAGGCTACCCAGGGAGCGAAGGTTGATGCCTTCGGTCACGCTCGCCTCAGCGGCATCGGGCAAACCGTCGCAGAATTAATCGAGGAAAAAACCGGGTATGAAACGCGGTCCGTCAATCTGGGACACACGCAGCGCGGAGGGACGCCGACAGCCTATGACCGTATGCTCGCGACGCGCTACGGATCGGCGGCGATCGATCTGGTGCATGAGGGCAAGTTTGGCCGGCTGGTGGTGCTTCGCGGCACGGAGATTACCCACATTCCGCTCCAGGACGCGATCGCAAAAACGCGAACCATAGGTGACGACTTGATTGCCCTCGCCGCCGGTTTGCAACCGGAATTTTGACCGGGCGTAGCCGATCGCCCTTTCCATTAGCCGCGCAGAATGAGCGGGATAATCCAGATATAGAAACTTGAGGATTAACCATCCTGCATCAGGGATCAGGTCGGATACGATGTCCTTGGTAACTGCAAACGCACCGCAGGTAATGCTTCGCGGAGCGGCGATTTCTGCTACGCTCCTGACGGAACTAAACAAAACCGCAAAAACCCAAAGGACTACAGCAATACGCGATAATTTCTTGTATTACGGGGTGAAAACGCGGTATAAGCACAACGGCGGGTTTGTACTCTCGCCCGGTCCCGCAGTTCCCAGAGGAGAGCACTTCGATGAGAACCACACCGGCGAGAGACGAGGCTCGCGAGGTCATGGACATCCGCATGGCTTCCGACTATCTCGGCATCAGTCCTGACACACTTTACAAATACGCTTCGGACGGCTTCGTTCCGGCGTTCAAGCTGGGCAACCGCTGGCGTTTTAAGCGCTCTCGCCTGGATGAATGGATGGATCAGCAGTCGTCTCAGGGGGCGCAGCCGCGCAAGCCAGATTCTCAGCCGGATGTGGGGCACCCCAGAAAGCCGCAATCAGTGGCTCCGCGGCAGAAAAGGGCCGTCGGCGCGGTTCGCTAGCATTTTCACTTCTGGCGTATACAGAGCGACCACTCCCGAAGTGGCTTTCCTCAAGAAAAGCCGCACTTCGCGGCGCTTGACTGTGCAGAGTAGAAGTGAAAATGCTCTAGTACTACTGGAGATGGCTCCTGAGGATTACCAGCAAAACCCCGGCAGCGATGAAAAGCAGCAGGGTCAGCGTGCTGTAGGCGACTTTCAGGCGAAGCTTCTCTTTGACCGTGGGACGGCCAAAAGCCAGCCGGATTTTTTCCTTGCGAAACGACATCGCCGTCTGCTGGATGCCCAGAACCAGCATGACCAGCGCGGCCAGAAAACTCACCGGCAGATGCTCGTGACTGGAATTGTTGTAGGCGCGGTAAAAGAACTGCCCCGTCAGTACCGAGAGCCCAAGTACGGTGGATAGTTCGAAGATGAGAGCGAGCTTCAAAAAGCGCAACAACGGACGCCTCCCGGGGCCTGAAGCGGTTTCACGATAAGTCTAGCCGGTGAACGCCCTGCGCGGTGCTTTTCGCTGGCAAAAGCCCCACCTGGCTGAGACCAGATCGGGCGTAGGAATCGTGAAATTGCTTTTTCTGAAGTAAGTTTAGTAAGGATCATCCAGATGGGGCAAGGCGGATTCCAAAAAAAGAAAACCTTCGGGTGCGTTACCTCGCGGCGCCCGGTCGAATAAGAGACAATTTAGCCATGACGGCTTCGCCGACAACCGAACAGATGGTGGAAGGCGGGCTGCGCTCCTCCCTGCTGGGAATCGTCATCAACCTGACGCTGGCGCTGGTCAAATGCCTGACCGGGCTCATTGGGCATTCGTTCGCCCTGCTCGCCGATGGAATCGAATCGTTCCTGGATGTCATCAGCTCGTCGGTTGTCTACTGGGGGCTGCGGCTGGCCATCAAGCCGCCGGATAAGGACCATCCCTACGGGCACGGGAAGGCGGACCCGATCGCTGCCGCGGTGGTGGGCGTAGCCATGATCGCCGCCGCGGTCGGCATCGCCGCGGAAAGCATCGAGCTGATTCGCACCCCGCATAAGCTGCCCCGTGCATACACACTCCTGGTTCTGGTCTGCGTGGTTCCCATCAAAGCTTTGCTGTCCAGGTACGTCTCCGGCTTCAGCCGGAAAATTGAGAGCTCCGCCCTGAGAGGGGACGCCTGGCATCATCTCAGCGATGCGATCATCTCGGCGTTTGCCTTTGTCGGTATCTCAGCTGCGTTATGGACAGGCGATCCCACGGCGGACGACTGGGCTGCCCTGTGTGCCGCTCCTGTCATCCTTTTGGGGGGCTGGCAGCAGCTGCGCAGGCCCGTGGCCGAGCTGCTGGACACGGCGCCGGCGCCGGAGATCGAGGAGCATGTTCGCCGCGTGGCTGCGGCGGTACCGCATGTGTTTGGAGTAGAAAAGTGCTTTGTGCGCAAGGTGGGCTTTCGCTACTACGTGGATCTGCATGTGGTGGTGCGGGGCGATCTCACGGTGCGCCAGGGGCACGTCATCGCCCATGCGGTTGCCGACCAGGTGCGGGAGCAAGTGGAGAAGATTGCTGAGGTTCTGGTGCACATCGAGCCCGAAGAAGAACTTCTGGGAGGCAGTCACCCGGGTGAGTTGATGGGTGAGGAAGTGAGAGAAGTTCCTCGCACTATTTTGTGATCGAAGGGTAAGGGGGGAATTCGCGCTCCAGCTTGCGCGTTTGCCGGTCTTTCAAGCCTACCCAGCCGGCATACCCCAGTTGGCCGAGGATGGTGATGACATAGGCGAGAATGAGATGTCTGTGGGCCATGGTTTCTCCAAAATCCTTAAAGTGTTACTTCCAGACTGGCCTCCAACGCGTGCAGCGCAGCATGCTGTTCTGCGACTTGCCGGCGCCGCTCAACGCTGTACCTCCAGCCGGCCAGCAGAATTCCCCAGGCAAGCCACGCAGCCAGGTTCCATAAGACCGCAGGCCACATCGCTGGATCGAGCCCCGAGTTGGCGCCCCCGCCGATCACCGGGGAAGGATGTTGCGTGCGCCACCAGGTAGTGGAGTAATAGACAATGGGAACATCAACATAGCCAAAAATGGCCACCACCGCCGCCAGGGTCTGCATCTGCGGACCGTCGGCAAACTTACGCAGCAGCAGGTAACTGGCGTAGATGAGCCAAAGCACCAGGGTAGAAGTCAGCCGCGCATCCCAGGTCCACCAGATGCCCCAGACAGGTCTGGCCCAGAGCGGGCCCTGGATCAGGACGAGGGTACAAAAGACCATTCCCATCTCCGCAGAAGCGAGGGCCGCGGCGTCCGCGTTGAGAGCTCGCTGGGGATGATTGCGGCGGGAGGCGAGATAGACGATGGAAGCGACAAAGCTGATAAAGAAGAAAAGGAACGTCATCATCGCCGAGGGGAAATGGTAGTAGAAGATGCGCTGGATGTCGCCCATGGTAGCCTCGGTTGGCGCGACATACATGCCCTGGTAAAAAGCGTAGCCAAGCAGGCCAAGGGTGATTGCGAGCCAGACCCAGCGGAAGATCTTCATCACACGACTCCTGATGCGAACAAAATCAGTTTAGATCATTTGGACGGGGTCGCGCAGAGACGAAAATGAAGCTTTTGACGGAGGAACAGCTATGACCTGGTTCATGCTCGGGGCAGGTTTCTTTCTGCTCATGTCCGGGATCCTCGGGCAGGCATACAGTCTCAAGACCAAGCGGGGTGTTCTGCCGCCCAAAACCCGAATTTGGCGGGTGCTCACCCGACTGTTGCTGTTTCTTGTCGGCCTGTTGCTGATGGCTCTGGCGGTTGGCCGGATAGTTCTCCACCACAGCTGAAATCATTCCGCATTCAGGACTGTTGAAAAGAGCAGCAGGCTCACGGTGGTGAAGATCACATCGTAGCCGGCAAGAAGCTTGATCCACAGCGCGGGCTCGGAATCGCCCACCAGGATAGCGGTGGTCGCCTCAACCATGCCCAACAGCGCCGGAATGAAGATGGGAAAGAGCAGCAGCGGAAGCAACAGCTCGCGATTTCGGGTGCGGACTGAGAGCGCGGCAAAGAAGGTTCCGTTCACCACCAGCGCCCAGGTGCCCAGGGGTAAAACCAGCAGCAACAGCCACTTCTCTCCCAGCGGATGGAGATTGTAGAAAATCGCAAACAGGGGCGCGAGCACGATCTGCACCACGGTCACGAAGATAAAGTTGGCAATCGCCTTGGCCAGGAACAGAGAGGCCGCCGGGGCCGGCGCCATGCGTTGCGCATCCAGCACCTGGTGGCGCAATTCGCGGGTCCATGCTTGATTGAGCGCGGTCACGGAAGCGAATAAAGTGGCGACGCACAGGATGCCCCCGGCAATCTGCCGCGAGATGGCCGCGGTGGGGTCAAAGGCAAGACTAAAGAGCACCACCACCATCAAGGCGAAAAAGAGCATGCCATTGATGGCGTCTTTCGAACGCCATTCCAGGCGAAGGTCCTTGGCCAGATGAATGAGGAGATAGCTCACGCGTGCGCCTGCCCCTTGGTCAGGGCGGCGACCGTGGCATTGGCGGCGCGCAGGTAGTCCTGGGGCGCGACCAGTATCTGAACCCCGCGCTGGCCGGCGGAGACGGAAATGAAATCAAACAGCTCGATGGTCTCGTCGGCAAAGACGGGGAAATCTTTTTTCGCGCCGAAGACAGTAACGCCGCCGCGGATGTAGCCGGTGAGGGGCTGCACGTCCTTCAGCGAGACCATCTCGGTTTTGCGAACTCCGGCAGCGCGGGCCAGCTTCTTGAAGTCCAGCTCTGCGTCGCCGGGAATGACCGCGAAGGCGTATTGGTCGGGACCAGTGATGGTGAGCAGGGTCTTGAACACCTGTTCGACTGGCAGACCGATCTTCCGGGCCACGTTGATGGCGGAGAGGTCTTCCGGATCGACTTCGTACTCCTGCAGGGTATAGGCGATGCCCAGGCCTTCGAGGATGCGGGCGGCGTTGGTCTTCATAGCGGCTGCGCCTGAATCTTGGATGTGCCCTCGCTGGTCGAAATCAGCTGGCCCGCCTCCATCATCAGTAAGTAGTCAGCCAGAGGCTCAGCGAGCGATCTCTGATGGGTGGTGAGAACGACGGTGCGGTTCGCGGATCGCAAGCGGCCGAGGAGAGTCACCATCTTGGCTGCGCTGGCCGCATCCATGTTGGAGAAGGGCTCGTCCAGCAGCAGCAATTCAGGTTGGGAAAGCAGTGCCCGAGCCAGAGAAGTCCGCTGCCGCATGCCTTGTGAGAACTGGCCCACGGGGCGGGTGAGGGTAGGATCGAGGCCCACCGAAAGCAGCGCATCCGTCGGCGTAAGACAGGAGCAGGTGCGGTAAAGACCGGCAAAGTAGCGCAGGTTTTCCAGGGCGGAAAGTTCGTCATAGAGCATGGGCGCATGGCTCATGTAACCGATGCGCGCCCGCTGGTTGGCAATCTTTTCTGGCTTACCCGCGGTGAAGATGCGCGCGGTGCCCATGGTCGGCTCGAGAAGCCCGGCGAGAATGCGCAGCAGGGTGGATTTGCCTGCGCCATTTTCTCCCAGCAGAACGTAACAGCACCCGGCATTTAAGCTGACAGACACTTTGCGCAGAGCAGGAAAGCGGCCGTAGATGCGCGATACGTTGTCGAGTTGAACTAGAACCGGTGCCATCCCATTGGAGTATAGAGCGGGAAGGCTCTTACTCTATTTGGGTGCCGGCGCCACCGGGGCTTTCAGCGAGGCGGTGTTAGGCGCAGGCTTGGCGGCCGCATACTTCGAGGCGCACTTGGCTTGCAACTCCGTGGCATGGAAGACGCCATCCCGGCCGTAGGTGCCCATGGCGAGCGCCTGGGAGCCATCTTTGAAGGTATCCGGCGGAGGCTCAATCCCCTGATAGCTGACCTGCAGAGTGTGCCCCTGCTCGGTGAGGACAAAATGTGCGTTGGTGCCGCTGCGCTGGATGGAATTAGCCGCCACATCGCCGGCTACGCGCAGATGGCGGGTGTAAGCTTTGTTGCCCATGGCTTGCAGCTCGCCGATGGTGACGTAGTAGCTCTTGTCCGCCTGCGCGGCGGTGACCGCGAGATAAGTGATCGTCGCCAGGATGACTACGACTGCGGCGCCGATGCGGACTGTGTGCCCAGGGATCTTCATTGCTGACTCTTAGGGTAGGAGCGCGTGGTCCCTTCCGTCAAGCGCGGCATCTAACCGTATAATTCTTCGTGAGGCGATTCGACAATGAGCAGCAATGGAAACGGCACGCATGAGATTCTCAAGCCGCGGGCTGAGTGGATCGTAAAGCGGAAGCTCGAAGCGGCGCGGACGGGCGACAGCAACATGTCGCAGATGCATTTTGCACGTCAGGGAAAGGTCACCGAAGAGATGGCCTTTGTCGCCGAGCGGGAAAAAATTTCCGTCGGGTTGATTCGGGAGGAGATCGCCGCCGGCCGGCTGATCATCCCCGCCAACATCAACCACCCCGAGTTGGAACCGATGGGGATTGGGATCGCAACCAAGTGCAAGATCAACGCCAACATCGGCAACTCTGCCGTGAGTTCCAATATTCGCGAAGAGCTGGATAAGCTGCATACGGCGATCAATTTCGGCGCCGACACGGTGATGGATCTTTCGACCGGCGGCAACATTCCGGAGATCCGGGAGGCGATTCTGCGCCACAGCGTGGTGCCCATTGGTACGGTTCCGATTTACGAGGCGTTGAACCGGGTGAAGAAGCTCGAAGATTTGAATATCGACGTGTACCTGGAAGTGATTGAAGAGCAGGCCCAGCAGGGGGTGGATTATTTCACCGTGCATGCCGGCGTGCTGATTCAGTATGTGCCCATGGTGGCCAAGCGCATCACCGGCATCGTCAGCCGCGGCGGGGCAATTCTCGCGCAATGGATGACGCACCATCATCGGCAGAATTTTCTCTACGAACACTTCGACCGCATCGTCAAGCTGATGGCGAAATACGACGTGAGCTTCTCCTTGGGAGACGGATTGCGGCCCGGCTGCATCGCCGATGCCAGCGACGAAGCACAGTTTGCCGAGCTGAAGACGTTGGGTGAGCTGACCCGGTCGGCCTGGAAGAGTGATGTGCAGGTGATGATTGAAGGCCCGGGCCACGTGCCTTTGGACAAGATCCAGGAGCAGGTGGAGAAGGAAGTAGAGCTCTGCGATGGAGCGCCGTTCTACACCCTGGGACCGCTGGTGACGGATATCGCACCCGGTTACGACCACATCACCAGCGCCATCGGCGCGGCGATGATCGGCTGGCATGGCGCTTCTATGCTTTGCTATGTCACGCCTAAGGAACACCTGGGACTGCCCAACGAAAAAGACGTGAAAGATGGCATGATTGCCTACCGGATCGCCGCCCACGCGGCCGATATTGCCAGGCGTCGACCTGGGGCGCAGGACCGGGACGATGCCATCAGCTATGCGCGGTATACCTTCGACTGGAATAAGCAGTTCGCGTTGTCGCTGGATCCGGAGACGGCGCGCTCCATGCACGATGAAACGCTGCCCGACGACTACTACAAGGAAGCAGCCTTCTGTTCCATGTGCGGTCCCAAGTTCTGCTCCATGAACTGGTCGAGCAAAGTGGATGCGTTCAATAAGGAAGTCCACGGCCTGGAGAAGAGGGATCTGACGGAGCTAGTGACTTTGCAGGCGGAAACGCTGGCCGCGCGGAGTTAGCGTTATTGATTGCGCACAAAAAGCTGGGGGGTGCCCCATTCAAGCCTTCTTTTTGTTTGGAATGTGTCCCATAAGCGCTGACTTGTTTGGGATGTTTTTCCTCAAAACTCCCACAAAATCGTCATCCTGAGAGGTTGTGACTTTATTGATTTTTTCGCATTTTCGAGGTACCTAAGCCATTTGTTTTCAGCATCGGATTTTGCACGAAACCAATAAAGTCACAGACTCTGAGCGGAGCGCTCCACAGATTTATCGCGTGACACAGCGCTTCGGCGCGGAGTCGAAGGACCCCGAGGATGATTTCTTACCCATGCCGCTCAGAGCTTTTCAACCCCCGAAGCCCGAGAACAGGATCTTGCTGCGGTACCCGCCGCCCCTGGCGAGATGCTGGCAGTTCTTGTCTTCGGCCCCAGGGAAAGACCGTGGTGGGTCCGCCAATTGCCGGCTTCTGTGGTTGAAAAGCTCTGAGCGGCATGGGTAAGAAATCATCCTCGGGGTCCTTCGACTCCGCGCCGAAGCGCTGTGTCACGCGATAAATCTGTGATGCGCTCCGCTCAGAGGCTGTGATTTTATTGGCTTTCGTGCACGAATCTGACGCTGAAAGCAAAGCCTTTTATTTTCAGCACCAATTTTCGATGTGAAATCAATAAAGTCACAACCTCTCAGGATGACGATTTTGTTCAGGATGACGATTTTTGTGGTGCGTTGGAGATGAAAAAAGCGTCTTTCTCGGATTTCTATGGTCTGCCAAACAAGTTGCGCTTATCGAGCTGGGCTACTTTCGGCGCGTCCCTTCGGGACTTAGTGCAGAGCTCTCACGCAGACTCTAATGCCCGAACCTGCCCAGGTCCCTTACCTACGGCACCTCTTCCAGAGTAGCCGTGGCGCGCACCAGCGCGGCCGTTACGCTTGCCATTTGCGACTGGGCTCTTGCGGAGTCGTGGGCGTCGATGGCTTCGTTCACTCCGGGGATGACGACCGCGGCGTACCCGGTGTACTCTCCCGGAGCAAAGATGGTGTGCCGGAACCAGGGCCGGCCAGGCAGCCCGTCCGGCGACAACAAATCTCCCTCGACCGCGCGCAACGATGCATTAAGCACCGTCAGGTTTCCTTTAGTATCGAGCTGTTTGGCAAAGGTTAAGGTTGCCTCGGCCGTAAACCGGTTAGCCGCGGCGAGCGCAGCGTTGAAGTCGACACTCAACATCCCGGCATCCCGGGCGCGCGCTTGCGCGGCGAACAAGTAAGCCTGTATCTGCCGGGCGTAAGTGACGTAGTCGTAGGGCAGCACATCTGCGTCCGCCATGTGCAACGTCTCAAGACCGAAAACCCGGGCCATCTGCTGCTCGTACGCAAAAGTTGGATCAGCATTCATGACGAACCACGCGTAGTTATCAAACACGGAGTGATACACGCCGTAAGAACCAGTGGAACCGATGTCCGTCGAAGGAACCCCAAGGTGTTGGATAAAAGGCGTGTAATCCGAACCGCTGCCCAGATCTCCAACCCGGACCTCACCGCCCACTAACGGAACCGCCGGAGCATCGCTGAACTCTTTTGCCACGTGGCGCCGCGCAGCAGAATCGCTCAGATCTTTTTTCCACTCATCGTAGACGGAACCGCCCTTGGGGCTGACCACCTCCATGGTGACTTCGCGAATGAACTGCTTGAGCGAGGGCACGGCGGATGCTTCAAAGTGCACCCCGGAAACGCTGGCGTCGGTGTTGATGTAGGCCACCGCATGAGCCAGCTGTCTGGCGTGTTCCTCAGCCCATTCAGTAGAACCGATCAGGCCTTCCTCTTCGGCGTCCCAGCTGCAAAAGAACATGGTGCGGCGCGGTTTCCACCCTTGCGCGAGCAGGGCGCCAATGCCATGGACGGCTTCCAGCATGGCCGCGGTTCCACTGCCGGGATCGACCGCGCCGTAGACCCAGGCATCGCGATGATTGCCGGCGACCACCCACTCATCGGGAAGTTCAGCGCCGGGGATTTTGCCAATCACGTCCCACACCGTGCGTTGAGCGTAATCCATCTTCAGCCGCATATGGAGTTTGATGGAGCCACCACCGCCAACGTGGTAGCTGAACGGCAGGGCTCCCTGCCACTCCCTGGGCGCGACCGGACCGCCCAGATTTTCCAGGATAGGCGCCGCATCGTGATAAGAGAGTGGCATCGACGGGATAGTGGGCAGGCTGCTTATCTGGGAGAGTTGCAACCGCCGCGACGCGGGCAGGCCCGGCGTAGAGGCGATATCCGGTGTGGTGGCGTCACCCGGATACTTGAACATGTACTGCACCGAGCCGCGCTGCACTCCGGTATCCGGACGCCACGGGCCACGGGGATATTTGTCGCCCTGGAAGTAGCCGTCATCGGCAGGATCGGAATAGATGATGACTCCGGCAGCTCCTCGCTGTTGCGCCAGGTAGACCTTGACCCCGCGGAAGTTCATTCCATAGCGAACGAGCACGAACTTTCCCGCAACACTGATGTGCATGTCGTCCAGCCTTTTGAAGTCCTCAGGACGCCCGTAATTGACATAGACAACTTCGGCGGTCACATCAGCGGACGGAGACCCGCCATTGAAAGGGGGCAGCACGCGAGGATCGTCCTGGTAGGGATCGTTGTCGACATGCTCGCGAGTGGGCCCGCTCATCAGGGTTTTTCCGTCGGCGTTGGTGGCCTCAAGAAAAACTTCCTGGGGCAGATTCAGCCACGCCTTGTACGGGACAATCTGGGTGTCGAGACCGGCGGCCTTGAACTTGCCTGCCACATAGAGAGCGGTGTCGTAGTCCTCTTTGCTGGCTGCGACGTGGGGGGCGGCGGTAAGGGTTTTGAGTTCTTCCTGGGCCAGCTTCGCATCCGGAATGGCCAGGAAATCCTGGTCGATTTTGGCCTGGCGGCTGAAGTCGCGGTACCCCAAAACTCGATCGGGAAAAGGAGAAACCTGGGCCAGGAGGGAGAGGTGGGCGAGGCCCAGCAGGGAGAAGATAAATCGTCTTGGCAATAAGCAAGTGATATCAAAGTTTATACGAAGGAACTGCGGCCGCTCCGGAAGCAGTCCCTTCGATAGACCTTTTAAGCTACCAGTTGAGCGCAATGGGAGCAGCGCTTGGCGCCGATCGGGATATCGCTCAAGCACTCCGGGCACGGCTTGGTGGTGGGCGCCGCAACCACCTTGGGTCGAAACCTGTTCAGTAGAGTATTGACCGGCAGCACCACCAGGAAGTAAATGGTGAAGGCGATGATCAGAAAAGAGATCAGGGCATTGAGAAAGTCGCCGTACTTGATCACGCCGCCATGGAGATGCAGTGTCAGGAAGGAGAAATCCGGCTTGCTGACGATGGCCGCAATCAGGGGGTTGATAATATCGCCGACCAGTGCGTTGACGATGGCTGTGAATGCAGCGCCGATGACGACGGCTACGGCGAGATCGACCACGTTGCCGCGCAGGATAAAGTCGCGAAATCCTTTAAGCATGGGTTCTCCTGATGAGGGGATTGTGTTTGGCCGGTCTGCCCGAAGATTCTACTTCAGTCCGAGCGGGCGCTCATACCCCAATGTTGAAACTGATTTTGGTGGCTACAACAGCCACCGGCCGTAGGGGTACAGGAGCAGGAAGAGGATCATGCACAGGGCCATGATGTCCATGTAGATGAGCACCACCACTGCGCCGTGATAGAAGCTCCAACGATGGCGCAGGCAGCGTATGGTGTCCCAGGTTCCCAGCGCGGCGGCGAAGGTAGGAATGAGCAGCTTAAGCGATGGGCGATCATCGGGAAAGCCGGCCAGCATGAAGGCGAGCACCAGGCTGCCGAGAACCAGCGCGATTCCTCGCGGCAGGGACCGATTGCGCGGGTTCAGAGCGCTGAAGACCATGCTTAACTCTATCCAAGCCCGCGGCCGGCGTGACTGCCGGCCTGGAACGGGCTAACGGGCGGCCGCAGCGACCGTTTCCAGGCCCCTTAGCGCTTCTGCGTAGGGCGGCCGGAGAACGCCACGCTCGGTAATGATGGCGGTGACATACCGCGCCGGGGTCACATCGAACGCCGGGTTTTCGATCCCGACGCCGTGCGGTGTCATCTGCTTGCCGCCATGGTGGGTGACCTCGATTGGAGAGCGCTGTTCGATGGGGATGGCGTCGCCGTTTGCGGTTGCCATATCGATAGTAGACCAGGGGCAAGCAACATAAAACGGGATGCCGTGCTCCTTGGCCAGGATGGCGACACCGTAGGTGCCGATCTTGTTGGCCACATCGCCATTGGCGGCGACCCGGTCGGAACCGACGATCACTGCCTTAATCTTGCCCTGGCGCATGAGGCTGGCAGCCATGTTGTCGCACAGTACGGTGGTGGGGATTCCGTCATGCATCAGCTCCCAGGCGGTGAGGCGGGCGCCCTGCAGGAACGGCCGGGTTTCGTCGGCATAGACGTGGAGCTGGTGCCCGCGTTCGACTGCAGCGCGAATCACCCCCAGCGCCATGCCGTAACCACAGGAGGCCAGGGCCCCCGCGTTGCAGTGGGTCAGCACTCCACCCGCTGGAGGCATGAGGTCTGCGCCGTGTGCGCCCATGGTGCGGCAGGCTGCGATGTCCTCGTCGTACATGGTGCGTGCTTCGGCAATGAGCGCGTCTTGGATGGCGGCAATGGTGATGCCGGGCTGGGCGGCGAGCGAGAAGAAACGGCGCCGCATGCGTTCGATGGCCCAGAAGAGATTCACTGCCGTGGGGCGGGTTGCGGCCAGGGTCTTGGAGATGCTCTCCAACTCGGTCGTGAGCGCCGGAAGGGTAGTGGCAGAGGTATTTTTGACGCCCAGGGCCACGCCCATGGCAGCGGCGACGCCGATCGCCGGCGCTCCGCGCACTACCATGGTGGTGATGACATTCGCCACCTGATCGCTGGTGGTGGCAAGCACATAGGTCTCTTCCAGCGGCAAGCGTGTCTGATCCAGGAAGCGGACTCCGTCGGCGGTCCATTCAAGCGTGGGTATCATCGGATCTCCAGTTTAAAGCAAGGGAGGTGAGTCACGCCTGCGGGGGTCTGTGCGATTACATGTCTGCTATGAAATAGACTCCTGCGTCCTGGGCCAAGATCAGCGGTTCCGGCTACACCGGGACTGTCTTTTGAAGGAATAAGTCCCGGCAGGGGACGGTTGAAAGTTCGGAAAGTAGCCCAGGACTGCGTCCCATAAGCGCTAACTTGTTTGGGGTGTTTTCGTCAGGACTCCCACAAAATCGTCATCCTGAGCGTCACAGATCTATCGCGTGACACAGCGCTTGGTGGCGCGGAGTCGAAGGACCCCGAGGGTGCTTATCTTGCCCATGCTGTTCGGAGCTTTCCGGCCACCGAAATCCGAGAACACGATCTTCCTTGGGGCACGCACTTGATGGTCACGGGTACATCTTTTTCAGACACCTCGACCCCAGGAAGAGACCGTGGCGGTTCCGCCAGGTGCGGGCTTCGGTGGTTGAAAAGTTCCGAAGATCATCTGCCAACAAGCATCGCCGAGGTCCTTCGACTGCGCGCCATAAAGCGCTGTGTCACGCGATAGATCGGTGAGGCGCTTCGCTCAGAGTCTGTGACTTTATTGGTTGCACAAAAAAACCGACGCTGAAAACAAAAAGGTTAGGTGCCTCCAAACAGCGAAAAAATCAATAAAGTCACAGACTCTCAGGATGACGGTTTTGTGGGGGGCGAAAAAACATTTCCACGAGAGGTCCGCTGAACTGCAGATCCCGCGGCTTCGCTCGGGATGACAAGGAGAGGGCGGCGAGTCACGCCTGCGAACGGGGACGTTCCGAAAGTTTAGGCAATACCTACCGGGGCTCTTCCAGTGCCTCTGCCATGGCCATCAACTTGTTGACCGTGTTCCAGTTTCTGCCGGTGGAGGAACATTGCAGCGCCTTCTCCAAGCGAACCAAAGGTATTTTCGGGCGAGCCATTCCGTTGGGATAGTAGATATAGACCTCGCGGTTGCCGATGCGTAGTTCCTCAGGATCGCAAGGCATCGCCAGCACCTGATTACGGGCCTGCCGCGTGGGAGTCCGGTCCATGAAAACCACCAGCAGCTTGTTGGGCTCAATTCCAGCGCGCCCGGCAAAGGGGTTTTTGGCAATCACTTTCCTCAGCTCAGAAGCGGTGCGCACGATGACCGTGGGCCGGAAGCCGAATTCGGCTTCCATCCTCTCTTCCAGCCTGCGCGCGAGCGTCACAGGATCTTCCCCATCCTCGCGAAAAACAAGGTTGCCGCTTTGGATGTAGGTTTGCACGTCCCGCAGCCCAAGGGAGGTACAAAGATTCTTGAGCGCCCCCATGCTGATTTTCTGATAACCGGGAAGGTTGACTCCACGCAGCATCGCAACGGCCATGGTTCGTCCAGTATGCACACGAAACGATGTAAGGTGAAGGGGACCGCTGATGCCATCAGGAATAGTCTTTCGCGCTGCGTTGCCCGCCGATGCTTATGCGCTGGCCGAATTGTCGATCATGGCCGGTGACGGCATGTACGAATTCCTGCTGGAAGAGATGGCGCCGAAAGAGATGCTGGCGGGACTGATGGCGCGCAGCATGAAGCAGGATACGGGTGGATTTTGCTGGCGTCACTGTTTTGTCGCAGAAGACAAAGGTGTGGTGGGGATGATCAACGCCTTTCCTGCCGCATGGCTGCGGGATGAGGAGCAGGAGCTTCTTCCCCAGGATCGGGTCCAGATCCTTAAGCCGATCGACGACTCGCAGGATTGGAATAGCTTCCTGGTCAACGGTTTAGCGGTTCGTGCGCCCTACCGGCGACAAGGGGTAGGGAAGCGACTTTTGGAGTGGGCTATTGACCAGGCCATGGCAAGCGGCTTCGCCCGGCTAAGCGCCAATGTGTGGGCAGACAACGTGGCCGCCGGGGGGCTCTTTGAGAGTCAGGGCTTCGCCCTGCAGAAGCGGATCGAAGTACCTGAGCATGCTGGACTTAGTCACGTTGGCGGTAGCTCGTTGTATGTGCTTACGTTCGGGTGATTTAAAGCCACTGAAGGGGCATTGCGGGTTTTTTCATGGCCGATAAGCTGAACATATGACTCCCCTGCTCAGGCGTCGCTCCTTACAGGTTGCCCTGCTGACCCTCGGCGTCCTCGCGTCCACCGGTGTCTCTCTATCTCAGGCGCAGGTTGCTGCCGTGGCGGCCAACGCGAGCGCGCAGGCTCCAGTGCTGCCGAGCGGACTTTCTCCCGTGAGCCAACTGGTGGTTGCCGGATCCCAGTTGGCACTGGATAGCAATGGCACACTCTTTCGCTCCGACGATCAGGGAAAGCATTGGCATCAGGTCAAACAGCAATGGGATGGCAAAGCGGTTGAGCTGCTCGGGATACCTGCCTTGACTTCCGCACCGGGAAGCGGCCAGGCTCCGAGGTCGGGCGCCGATCAGGAAAGGTATGTTGCTGTACTGCTGAAGAGTACAACTGCGTTGCATTGGGTGAGCGTGGACCGGGGGAAGACCTGGTACCCCTCCACCCTCGACGACGTGAGGCGTAACGACGTCCGGTGGTCCGGTCAGTAAAACACCAAATCCGGTTTTGTTGCACCGGGAAATTACTGGATGATGCTGTCCTGGCGGATGATCCGGGCCAGCAGCGGGGTCCAGATGAGCTTGTAGCGCGCGCTCTTGCGTACATTCGCAACAATGCTGGGGCGAAAACAGGCAAGGCAGGTGCCGCCTTCGCGGCGTACGCTGGGATAGACAATGCCCAGCGAGCCCAGCTCCATCAATTCCACCGCCAGTTGCTGCGAGCGCACATAGCTGGTGGGGCTCAGGGCCTCATCCTTCACTTCCCGCAGGTCGTGGAAGGTGGCAGTGAAATCTGCCAGGTAGTCGTCGTATCCAATCTCTTCTCGCTCTTTCCAATCAATTTCCGCGTATTCAATGCTCTTGTGAAAAAGCACCTCCGCCTTGGCCGTGGCCAACTCGAAGGCGGCATACCAGGCGCCGCGCTCCGGGGTGGAGAAGCGCCCCCCCAGCGGATTGGCGTGGGTGAAGGCGGCGTTGATCACGCGATAATTCGGCACGTGGAAGACCAGTTCGCGGGAGCTGATGCCGATGCCGGGGCCTAAGGTTTCTTCTGCCTGCAAACGGGCATTGGTGGCGTTGTCGAGCTCGAAGATGAGCGGCAGATCTTCATCATCCGCGATCGCGGTGAGAACGGAATCGTAGTTGGGAGAGTATTTGGCCGCTAATAAACGATGGGTATCGAAACGGCGCAGATTGGTTAAGGGAATGCTCACCGGCCGCCGCGGCGAGCATCGAGCAGGCGACGCACCGTGTCCATAGCAGGCGCGCCTCCGCGCAGGATGTAGTCGAGGGGAGTGCGGCCAGCGAAGATGGGGTTGGTGTTGGGTAACTGCATCCATTGATCGGCGAGCCGCTGGCTGTAAAGAATGTTGAGCGACTTGAAGATCCCAATCAGATAAGAAATGCGGACCAGCCTGTCCTGGTCAAGGGTCCTGGCGGTGCCAGGATTCCCCTTGAGTTGATAGTAGGTTCCATTGGAGATGCCGCCGAGAAGCTGACGCGCATCCTCATCCACCACTTTCCAGCGTTCGACGATTTTGAACAGGGCCCGCAGGCCGGCGGCCGTTAGGCGCCGGCGCTCTTCCGGACGGGAAAGATCAGGCAGCACCGGAGGGTGGTAGTGGGTTTCTGGATAGGCCAGGGCGCCGGGGTGCGGTTTGGACATGCAACTTAACTCTCCAATTATGGAGCATTATAACTCCCGGGCGAGGAAGTAGACCACTGCGGTGATAGCGGCGGTGAGAAAAACCCAGGCAAACTGATACCAGTAAAAGAAGGGGAAACCGAAGAGTGCCGGGGTTTGGCGCGCGTAGAGCGCGGGAAAGAGCAGCCCCAGGGCAGGAAGAAGGAGAAGCCAGTTCCAATGAGCGCTTCGCTTCTTGCTGCCGGTGTCGGCCATGCGAAGAATTATAGACTGGAAGCATGAAGCGCCGACTCATCGAGCACTATGAAGTGATTCGCAAGCTGGGCGCCGGCGGCAGCGGTGTGGTGTACCTGGCCAACGACACGCTGTTGATGCGGCCAGTGGTGCTGAAGATATTGAAGCGGGGCTCACTGTCGATCGAGCAGATGCGCCGGACGGTGCTGCGCGAGGCACGGCTGGCTTCGGCCATCGAACACCCAAACGTATGCGCCATCTATGAGGTGGGGGATTCTGAAGACGAAGCCTACATCGTTATGCAGTACGTGCCGGGAGAATCGCTGGACAAGATTATCGCCAACGGGGCGGCCAGCGTGCAGCTTGGGCTCTCGGTGGGCATTCAGATTGCCGACGGCCTGAGTGCGGCGCACCGGTTGGGAATTTTTCATCGCGATCTGAAGCCGGCGAACGTGATGCTGACCGATGGCGGGGTGGTCAAGATTCTGGACTTTGGACTGGCCAGAAGAATCTCAGCCGCTGAGGCCGAATTCGATCCGGCAAAGCCGCGCCAGGATGCGTCGAAACGCGAAGTGCGCACCACCTACACTGCGCGGGGCGGGACCATCGCCTACATGGCGCCGGAGCAGTTTGTGACCGGCCAGACCAGCGTGCAAAGCGATATCTTCGCCGTGGGCGTGACGCTCTATGAGTTGCTGAGCGGGCGGCATCCGTTTGTGCGGCCGGAGGCGGAAGAGTTGCAGAGCGTGCGCGCGATCCAGTTCGCCGAACCTCAGCCGCTGGCCGAGTGCTGCCCGCAGGTACCGGCCGAACTGGCCAGTGTGATCGCCACCTGCCTGCAAAAGACGCCCAGCGGGCGTTACTCCTCGGCCGCCGATCTGCGCGAAGCCCTACGAACCATCATGAAGACCATGCAGCTCGAAACCGGTTTTCTGCCCGGTGATACCGCGGCCAACCTGCAGGTGCCTGCGGCCGAGCGCGCGCAGCGGGCAACCGGCTTTCTTTCCATGCTCGCAGAGCGTTTCCGCGAGTCGGCCGATGTGCAGCAGAAGCAGAATACGATTCTTGTGCTGCCGTTTCAGAACTTCGGGCAGTCGGACGAGTCCCCGTTGTACGGTTACGCGCTGGCGGACGCGATTGCAGCCCGGCTGGCGCGCATGTCTTCGCTGGTGGTGCGGCCTTCCAGTTCGCTGATGCAGTTGCCGGTGCCCATGCAGCAGATGGATCCGCTGTCGGTGGGAAAAAAGCTGCTGGTGCAGTGGGTGTTGGCGGGGAATTTCATGCGTTCGGAAAAAGGTTTCGATCTGAACTGGCAGTTGCTGGATGTGCCCGGACAGAGCGTGCGCGCCGGGGGCACCATCAGCGTGCCTTCCTTCGATCTGATCGCGGTGCAGACGGAGATTTGCAACGAGGTGTTCGCCACCCTGCAAGGGCTGGGTAAGCTACAACAGAACGGCGAATCGACCCGCAGCGCGCCCATGGCGGAGGCATTGTCGGAGGAATACCTGCAGGCGCGGGCGCTGCTGTCGTCGTTTATGTCACGATCCGGTGCCCGCAACGACCTGGATAAGGCACGGGAGATGTTCGAAAGCGTGGTGGCGCGCGACGCCGAGTTTGCACCGGCGTGGAGCGGCCTGGGCATCACCCACCTGCAATACGTGCGTCACGGGTTGGGCGGCCAGTTGCACTTATTGGCGGCACGGCGTAACTTCGACCGCGCACTCGAAATCGATCCGGGGTCGATCGAGGCCAACCTTTATCGCGTGTACATGCTGCTGTCGCGGGGAGAGAAGGAAAGCGCGCGCCATGGTATCGAGAATCTGCTGTTAACGGCGGATAACAATTGGAATGTGCACCTGGTGGCCGGTCAGACCCTGCGCCTGGATGGGATGTATGAAGAAGCGCTGCAACAGTTCAATCGGTCGCTCCAACTGAACCCCTCCAATGCGCCGATCATTTATAACCACCGGGCGAGGGTGTATCAGTATCAAAACCAGCTGGAACTGGCGGAGGAAGAGCTGCAGAAAGGATTGACCTTAGAACCCCGGCATCCCTTGCTGCGTACTTCCGTTGCTTACCAGAGGATGCGCCAGGGAGACATGCAGGAGGCGATCAGGATTCTGGAGGCGGTGATCCACGATGATGAGAGCATGCGCATTGCTTTCCCCACGCTGGCGTTGTGTTATGTGCAGGTAGGCGAGCGGGAGCGAGCTACGGCGCTGATCGAGGAAGATTCGCTTTCTGCGGCGGAGGCGGATAGCGAGATGGCTTATCGCCTGGCGACCTACTTTGCGGTGGAAGGGGATGAGAGCGAGGCGCTGCACTGGCTGCGACGGGCGATCTATTTGGGGAATGAGAATTATCCCTGGTTCTCAAAAAACCCGGCGTGGAACCGGCTCCATGGGCACACGGACTTCGAACGCATTCTGGAGGACTTGAAGAAGAGCCACAGGATTAACCAGAAAACCTGGCGGCGACTGCTGGAGCGGGTTCCGACGGAAAAATTGGCTTAGGAGGATTTTGCGGCAGGGTGGAGTGGAACAGCGGGTCCCTCCGCTCGGTCGAAAAACATTTCCACGAAAGGTCCGCTGAACTGCAGATCCCTCGGCTGCGCTCGGGATGACAAAGGGGAGGGTGGCGCTTTCATTTGAGAATAGTGGCTGAGCAGAGGCCCTTTGTCATCCCGACCGCAGCGTCCATGGTCCTTCGGCCCACCCAAGGGAATGAAAAACGGCTTCTGTTCCCTTCTTCAGCAACTGCTCTCAATGGAAGCGCCACCCTCCCCTTTGTCATCCCGACCGGAGCGTAGCGGAGTGGAGGGATCTGCAGTTCATCGGACCTCTCCTGGAGATGTTTTTCGATAGAGCGTAGGGACCTGCTGTTCTCCTTTACCGTCCGTCAAAGGTTTGGGGCAGCAACTCCGTCTTTTGGTCTTGCACCGGGTTCAGAAACATGGGATCGGTCAGGCTGAAGACCACGGTGGAATTAGCGGGGAGATTCGCTGACCAGTTGGTCCGCAACCAGTGCGCGGTGACCACGCCTGCTCCGACGGCCGTGCCCACTACGGCGCCTACTCCGCCGCCGACAGCTGCACCTATGATCGCTCCGCTGCCGGCGCCCAGGCCGAGCTCGGCGATCGTCCGCTTGCCGTGCTCATTGGCGACGATGTTGCCTTCACCCTTGGTCTTGGTGTCGGAGCCGAAGGTGTCGATGACCTCAGCGTGCAGATGGTAGCGGGTGCCGTCAGGCAGGACAAATTCATCGGGGCGGAGATGGATGACAGAGCCCCCGTTGAGACGATTGCCGGCAGTGGCATATACCACCCTGCCCCGCAACTCGGAACCTACCGGGACGACGACCTTGCCGTTGCGCATGACGTCCTGGGTGACCGTTCCCCGGAAAGGTGTGTTCGGGCTAGTGGAACCGGCATCGATATCCTGCAGCATGCGAACCTTGAAGACGGTTCCTTCCGGCAACGCATTTGCCGGCCCGGGAACGTAGGTGACGATGTCGTCATCGAGATGGTCAGCCGAAGCATTCAAGCTGCGAGCTTGCAGGGCAGAACTGTGAGGCTTGTAGTCTTCCGCGGATGGCGGCAGCGGGGTTTCAATAATGCCCGCGTCGGGATTGCTCTTCGCGGCTGGGCGCCGGCGCCGGCGCGGTTGCGGGCGGAGGAGTGGCAGGCGCCTGCTCGGTGGTGGTGATGGCATCGTTTGCGGGCGGCACCGAGACGCCTTCATAAGGACTCGGCTTGGCTTGCGCCAGAAGAAACGGGGAACTCAGAACTAAACTCAGAGCGGGGATGGCCGCGGCGGCCAAGGAAAAACAAGTCTTTTTCATAGCTGGTCCTAACCTGTGCCCTAACCCAATGTTAGGTGCACTAACAGTGCACCTATAGATTAGTCCAAGCTTACATCCGGAAGCCTGCCAAGAGAAAGAAAGAACCACGGGGGTAACATAGGGCGGCGCTTCACCGGAAGCCGCAACACGCTTTGTTAGAATTCGTTCTGGCGCGAAGATGGGAAATTTCATCAGCATGATTGGCGGGGTGGATGGACAAGCGATTGCCGTCGACCGCCGGGCCCCACTGAAAGATCGTCTGCGACATCGCATTACAAGGAGTGATATGACCGAGATTGTTGCCATTCACGCACGCGAGATTCTGGATTCCCGAGGGAATCCTACGGTAGAGGCCGATGTGCTTCTCGCGAGCGGAGCCATGGGCAGGGCGGCTGTACCCAGCGGGGCCTCGACGGGCGAGCACGAGGCGGTGGAACTGCGCGACGGCGACAAAGCGCATTACCTGGGCAAGGGAGTGCTGCACGCAGTAGAAAACGTAGAGAGCGTACTGGCCCCTGAACTGGCCGGCATGGATGCGGCCAACCAGCGGCTGATCGATGCCACCATGATTGCGCTGGACGGCACGGAGAACAAGGGAAAGCTGGGCGCCAATGCGATCCTGGCGGTTTCGATGGCCTGCGCACGAGCCGCTGCCAACGCCTTGCAGATTCCGCTTTACCGCTACCTGGGCGGGGTGAATGCTTCGGTACTGCCGGTGCCGATGATGAACATCATCAACGGCGGAGCACATGCCGACAACAATGTTGACTTTCAGGAGTTCATGGTGATGCCGGTAGGCGCGGAGCGCTTTGGCGATGCGCTGCGCTGGGGGGTCGAAGTCTTCCACACCTTGAAGGGGGTCTTGAAGAAGCGGGGATACAGCACCTCGGTGGGCGACGAGGGCGGCTTTGCTCCTTCTTTGAAATCCAATGTAGAGGCCATCGAGGTGATCCTCGAAGCGATTGAGTTGGCGGGATACAAGGCGGGCGAGGAGATCGCTATCGCGCTGGATCCGGCATCGAGCGAGTTCTTCAATAAGGAAAAAGGACTGTACGTTTTCAAGAAGAGCGACAAGAGCGAGAAGACCAGCGAAGAGATGACGCGCTTCTGGGAGAGCTGGGTGCGGCAGTACCCCATCATCTCGCTCGAAGACGGGTTGGCCGAGGACGATTGGGCCGGCTGGCAGTTCCTGACCAAAGAGCTGGGTGAGAAGATACAGTTGGTGGGCGACGACCTGTTCGTGACCAACACGGAACGCCTGCAGCGAGGTATTGAAGAGAGCGTAGGCAACTCCATCCTGATCAAGGTGAACCAGATTGGGACGATTAGCGAAACGTTTGAGGCCATCGCACTGGCCCGCCGCTATGGATATACCTCCGTCATTTCCCACCGCAGCGGCGAAACCGAGGATAGTTTCATCGCCGACCTGGCGGTGGCCACGGGCGCCGGTCAGATTAAGACTGGCTCGGCTTCGCGCACCGATCGCATTGCCAAGTACAACCAGTTGCTGCGCATTGAGGAAGAACTGGGGCAGGGGGCGGAGTTCCTCGGCCGCGAAGCAGTCAACGCTGGGGAGTAATGGTGGCGCTGAAAAAACCGGTGGTGCTGACGATTCTGGATGGCTGGGGCTATCGTGCGGAGCATTTTGCCAACGCCGTTGCGCTGGCGCGCAAGCCTACTTACGACAAGCTGTTAGCGGAATTTCCTAATGACTTGCTGCATGCTTCGGATCATTTCGTGGGCTTGCCCGATGGGCAGATGGGCAACAGTGAAGTGGGCCATCTGAACATCGGCTCGGGCCGTGTGGTGCACATGGACATCACCCGCATAAACGATCTGATTCGATCGGGCGAATTCTTCCGCCATCCGGTGATCGTCGAAGCGCTGAAGCATGCGGGCGAGAAGGGGCGCGCCCTGCACTTGCTGGGGCTGGTCTCCGACGGTGGCGTGCATTCCCAACAGGAGCATCTCTACGCCCTGTTGCTGGCGGCCAAGCAACATGGTGTCGAGCGGGTCTTTGTCCACGCCTTCCTGGATGGCCGCGATACGCTGCCCACCAGCGGTGTGGGCTATTTGGAAAAGCTGCAGCGAAAAATCGATGAAATTGGCGTGGGCAGGATTGCCAGCGTGAGCGGGCGCTACTTTGCCATGGACCGTGACCGGCGATGGGAGCGGGAGAAGAAGGCCTTCGACGCCATGGTAGGGAAGACCGAAGGCGGCGCTTACAGCGACCCCATCGCGCGGGTTAAAGAGTGCTACCACAACCAAGTGACAGACGAGTTCGTGGAACCATTCGTGCTGGTCGACGCCAAGGGACAGCCCGTGGGCCCGGTGCGCGATGAGGATGCATGCATCTGCTTCAATTTTCGCGCCGACCGGGTGCGGCAGATTACGCGGGTGTTGGCGCGCAACAGCGGCCTGACGAAAGACGATGGCAAGAGTCTGCCCGGCGCGGAGGATTTGGACCGGATGATCCCACCGTCCGAGGTGCCGAAGCGACTGCACTACGTGTGCATGACCCAGTATGACAAGCAGTTCTCTTTGCCCATCGTGATCCTGCCCGAGTCCATGGAGAATCTGCTGGCGGATATGCTGGCCCAGGCTAATTTGCGCAATCTGCGCATTGCCGAAACGGAGAAGTATGCCCACGTGACGTACTTCTTCAACGGCGGCATTGAGAAGCCGTTTGCCGGCGAGGACCGGGTGCTGGTGCCGTCGCAGAAAGTGGCGACCTACGATCTGGCGCCGGAGATGAGCGCGGCGGGGATCGCGGATGCAGTGATCAAGGCGATCGGCGACCCCGCGTTTGACCTGGTGGTGGTGAATTTTGCCAACGCGGACATGGTGGGGCACTCGGGCAAGCTGGAGCCGACGATTCAGGGGGTGGAGACGATTGACGCCTGCCTGGGCCGCATCTATCAGACGCTTAAACAACGGGGCGGCTCCATGCTGATCACCGCCGATCATGGAAATGCCGAGTTGATGATCGATCCCGTAACCGGCGGCCCCCACACCGCGCATACGACTAACCCGGTGCCGGTGATTCTGGTCAGCGACGATGCGGGCAAGTATCGGCTGCGCGCAGGGGGCTCGCTGCGCGACATCTCTCCCACTCTGTTGGCCATGCTAGGCCTGGAAAAACCGGGACGCATGAGCGGCGCCGACCTGCGGGTGGAAACCAACTCAAACCAGTAACCAGAAAGCATCAGCCAGGAGGAACGATGGCAGGCAAGTTCGAAATCACCAAAGCTAAGGATGGCGATTATCACTTCCATCTCAAGGCCGCCAATGGACAGATCATCCTGACCAGCCAGATGTACAAGGAGAAATCCTCGGCCAGGGGCGGGATCGAGTCGGTCAAAAAGAATGCGCCCGTAGACCAGCGTTACGAGCGGAAAGAAGCCCACAACGGCGAGCACATGTTCAACCTGAAGGCTGGGAATCATCAGGTCATCGGAACCAGCCAGATGTACAAGTCCATCGAAGCTCGGGAAGAGGGCATCGCCTCAGTCAAAGAAAACGCGCCAGAGGCGACTGTCCACAACGAAGCCACATAGCAAGCCAAGGCTACTTTTTGCTGCGGAAATCTTCAACCTTCTTATCGAGCGCTTGCCCGACCGAGGAATCTACTTTGTAGGCGCCGTCGACGGCGCTCGATTTGCCATAGTAATTGTCTTTGCTTTTGCGTACCTCGAGTGTCTGTGTGCCGGTGTCGCCGGTTAACTTTGCCGTTGCCACTGCGGTGGCCCGGGCAAATTCCGCGGCAGCATCGTTGGCGCTAAGGTCCATTGTGGCGCCGGTTAAAGTGCGGACAAGATCGTTCACTGCGGTGCCGTCCGCGGGGGAGGATGTGGGTTTCAGGATCTGCCAGCCGTCTTTGGTACGGTCGAACTCTATCGTCTGGCCCTTTTTAAGCAGCTCAACGCGGCTTACCTTGTCGGCGTTCAACGATAACAGGGTCTTATCTCGAAGATCGTTCAGGCTTTTATCCAGACTGCTCTTGTTGTAGCTGGCGATAGTGAAAACCCTGGGATCTGCGGCCAATGCGGCGTATGCATCCCCACCCGCCGGCGTGTCGTCGCCCAGCAGCAGCTGCCGCACCCCTTGGCCTTTGCCGGTAATGTCCAGCTCGACTGCGGGTGCGTCCAGTCCGTATTGCTTGCGATCGGACGCCTTATCCTCGACCACACGGTCTGCATTCAGCGCTGACAGGGTCGAGAGCACACCGATCACCGCATCCTGATCGGCCGGGTATGGCTTAGGCTCGGTAATCTGCCACTTGCCGGCCTCCGTCTTTTTGAGCGTGACCGGATCTGAGCCCCTGTGCTTGATCTCGAGCTCGGTTATGTCTGGCGCATTGACCTTCAGGATCACCGGCGCGGTGTTGGCGGAAACGGCAGTGCTCTCTTGGGGCGGCTTGCGGTGCTGCGACCAGTAAAGAACGCCGGCCAATGCGGCAAGAACAATAACCGCAACCATCAGACCACGGGAATTCATCTTCTCTTCCACCAAACCAGAGTTCCAGCGACCACAACCATCAGCGGCAACACGAATTGACTGGTCGCCCGCACCAGGTTCAATTGGGCCCTGGTCATGGTGATGCGGCGATCATCCTGCTGCTTGGGCCGGATCGAGATCAAATCCTCGTCGGACGAAAGCCAGTTCACGGCGTTTAACGCCAGATCGCCGTTGCCATTGAAACCCAGGAAGCGGTTCGCAGCCCATGAGGAGCTACCGGTCACGACGAAGCGGCCCTGCGAGTTTTGCTTGCCGGTGCTGTAGGTGCCCGCTGCGGCAATGGTAAGCGGTCCCTTCTTGTTGTTGGGATCGGCGACGCTGACTTCGGGGGAATTAAGGTTGGAGGTAGCCAGGCTGCTGCTGGAGGAATCGAATAGTTTCTCCACACTCGCCTTGCCCGTATCTTTGATCTGCATGGAGCGGGAGAGCGGGAAGCCGACGGCGCTCCCGCGCATCTGCGCCACGATGGGCTGGCTGCTATAGGTACTGACAAGCGCCACCTGGGGGCCGAGGCCGGCAATCTGCCCGATCGGGTTCAGATCGAGAATCATGTCCTTGTCCATGGTCACACCCCAGCTCTGCAGCAGGCCGGTCAGGGCATCATTGGCGGCAATTTCCGAACGCCCGAACTGAATCGGCGGATCGAGCATGAAGAAGGCGCGCCCGCCATTCTCGACATAGGTCTTGATGGCGTCGACCTGGGGCTGCTGGTAGTCATGGGTGGGGCCGGCGATCACCAGGGTCGTGCAATCGGCAGGCACCTCCGCTTTTTGCAGCAGGTCAATGGATTTAGATTGATACTCATCCTTTGCTAAAAGATCCTTGAATTGTGACAATCCATCGCGCTCGGTGTCGTCGATCGCGTGCTCTCCACTGCCGGCCACAAAACAGACCGTGCGCGTGGTGCCCTTGAGATCACGTATGAAGGCTCCGGTGATTCCCTCTTCGGTCAAGCTCTTTGCGGTCTCTGTTTTGCCGCCAATCCTCACCACTGCAGTGCCGAAGTCGCGGATGCCGGCCGCGCGTGCTAACTGCGGCTGCTTATCCGGATCCACGTACTCGATGTGTATTTTGGGGGAGAGGCTCGCATATTCGTCGAGCAGGTCCTTACCGTCGCGGAAGCGCGTGCTCTGGTTGAAGTAGGTAATGGTCGCATTCTGCTTCAGTCCGTCTATGATCTTTTTGGTCTGGTCAGAGAGGCTGTAGCGTTTGTTCGAAGTGGTATCCAGAGACTTGTTGTAGCGGTCGGCAAGCATGTTCGCCACCACTAGGATGGCCAGCACGACCAAAATATATAAGGCTGCGTAGGCTCCGTACTTTGTCTGTCTCGCTTTAAGCCACTGACTCGCCATCTATGACCTCCAGCGCAGCGATTCCATCGAGCGCGCAGTAAAAAAGAGGCCGAGGAAGATCCCGCTGAGATAAAAGATGACGTCTTTCGAATCAATCACGCCTCGAGCGAAGGAATCGAAATGGGTAATCACCGAGAGATAGCTGAGCACGCGCGCCCAGGCTGCGGTTTCATAACCGCTGGTCCACTCCAGCACCCAGAGCAAAAGGCACACGCCAAAGGTGGCCGCACCGGCAATAATCTGATTCTTAGTCAAGGTCGAGATGAAGGTTCCCAGCGCGAGGAGTGTGCCCGCCTGCAACAACAGGCCCAGGTAACCGACGGCCATCGGTTTCCAATCCGGGTGGCCGTAGCGGAAAAGGAAAGCGAAATTGAGCGCGGTAAAGAGCAGCAGGCAGGCGTAGAGGATCATGGCCGCCAGCCATTTTCCCAGGATGATTTCAACATCGCGGACCGGAGAGGTGGCCAGCAGCTCAATGGTCCCGGAACGCTTTTCTTCGGCAAAGAGGCGCATGGTGATCATGGGGATAAAGAAGAGCCCCACCACGCTTACGTTGGAAAGCAGCGGCCGGATGATCTGTTCGTTGATGTTCATGGGGAACGACTGGCCGCGCATCTGCATCTCCATTCCCTCGATGACGAAATAACCGAGCGCATTCCAGAAGAAGAAGCCGAAGATCAGGGCAAACATGGTCAACAAGAGATACGCGATGGGAGATACGAAATAGCTCCGCAGCTCCTTGGCGCAGATGGTCCAGGTATTTCTCATAGCTGCACCTTCTCGGAGTTCGGCCGGAGCCTGGGTTCCGGTAAGCTGGAGGAAAATTTCCTCCAGGCTTCTTGCGGTTGGCCGGAGTTCACAGAGGTCCCAGCCGGCAGCGACGACGGCGCGCGCCAGGTCTCCCCGGACCAGCTGTCCTTTTTGGCTTTGCACCTCGAACAGCATGCCTGCGTCTTTGCGATCGTTCAGCAGCACGCGGCTGACGCCGGGAACGGCTTCGAGCTTCTGTTGCACCACCAGGGCGTCTGCCTGGCCGGCAATTTCAAGCAAAAGGGATTCGTCGCCCCGCGTCCTGGCCTGCAGGTTGCGGACGGAATCGGTTGCCACCAGCTTGCCTTTGTTGATGATGATGACCTGTTCGCAGATCTGTTCGACCTCGGGCAGAATATGGGTGCTGAGAATAATGGTGTGGTCGCCGGCCAGGCTCTTGATCAGGTCGCGGGTTTCATTGATCTGTTTGGGATCCAGGCCGGCCGTTGGTTCATCAAGGATCAACACGTCGGGGTTGTGAATGATGGCTTGCGCGAGCCCAACCCTCTGGCGATAGCCTTTGGAGAGTTTGCCCAGAAGCTTGTTTTTCACATCCACCACAAAGCAGCGCTCACATACATAGTCGATCCGCTTTTCAAGGTCGGCGCCTGCAAGGCCCTTAAGCTTGCCCACGAAGCGCAGATATTCGACGGTTTCCATTTCCGGATAGAGCGGAGGGATTTCGGGCAAATATCCGATTCGCTTTTTGACTTCGAAGGGCTGTTCGAGAACATCGAAGCCTGCGACTGATGCGGTTCCGGCCGATGGGGAAAGGAAGCAGGTGAGAATGCGCATGGTCGTCGTCTTCCCGGCGCCATTGGGACCGAGGAAGCCAACGATCTGGCCCTTGGTTACGGAGAAGGAAATTTGATCAACAGCAACGGCGCGGGCGTACCTTTTCGTAAGGTCTTTGACTATGATCATCGCTGGCAAGGCATTCGACGTTATCCGTTCTTAATGGTGATCAGATCGGCTTGTGCAACTCCTCGACAAGTTCACGCGCGAGCGGTGCGCAAACAACATCCTAAAAAGGATACTCTGCCGATGTCAATTCGAGCGGCAGGAGTTGCAAGGTACAGGGCTATCAGAAATCCGAATCAACTTGGCTGCTCTGCGCATCAGGGATCTGAATGAGCGCCGCCGCCGCAACACTAACACAGGCAGACCATGACTGGAAGCCCAAGACCAACCCATGGCTAATTGCCTTTGTGGTGTCGCTGGCGGCATTCATGGAAGTGCTCGATACCAGCATTGCCAACGTAGCCCTGCCACACATAGCCGGCAACCTGGGCGCCAGCCAGGACCAAAGCACCTGGGTGCTCACCTCTTACCTGGTTTCGAATGCCATCGTTCTGCCCATTAGCGGCTGGCTGGTAAGCATCTTCGGCCGCAAGCGCTTCTTCATGACCTGCATCGTCATCTTCACCATCAGCTCGCTGGCGTGCGGCATCGCGCCGGGCCTGGGGATTCTGTTGATCGCGCGCGTGGTTCAGGGCGCCGGCGGGGGCGGCCTGCAGCCCATGGCGCAGGCCATTCTGGCGGACACGTTTCCGCCCCGCCTCCGTGGGCTTGCGTTTTCGCTGTATGGGGTGACCGCTATCTTCGCTCCTTCGATTGGTCCCACCCTCGGCGGGTGGATCACAGACAACTACACCTGGCGCTGGATCTTCCTGATGAACCTGCCGGTGGGAATCCTGGCGCTGATCCTGGTCTACCAGTTGGTGGAAGATCCGCCGTATCTGACCCGGGCACGCCTGCTTGGCAAGCGGGTTCAATTGGACTACGTTGGCTTCTCGTTGCTGGCCCTGGGGGTTGGGGCGTTGCAGATCCTGCTCGACAAGGGTCAGGAGGACGACTGGTTCGGATCGAACTTTATCGTCACACTAGTTGTGATTGCCAGTGTGTGCCTGTTCGCACTGGTCATATGGGAGCTCTACCAGAAGAGCCCCATCGTCGACGTGAGGCTGTTTGGGAATTTCAACTTCGCTACCTCCAGCATCATGATGTTCGTGGTGGGTGGCATGTCGTTTGCGACCACAGTGCTGGTACCGCAGTTTCTGCAAGCCAACATGGGTTATACGGCGGAGTCGGCAGGTATGGTTCTTTCCGCCGCGGGCTTTGTTTTGCTGGGGGCATTGCCTTTCATCGGCATGCTGGCGGGCCGGTTCCAGGGCCGTTATTTGATCGCGACGGGATGGCTTTTGTTGACCTTCAGCATGTTTTTGTCGACGCGGCGGATCGATCTGCTGATTAGTTTCAGCTCGGCTACCTGGCTGCGGATCGCCCAATACGCTCCTTTGGGCCTGGTCTTCATTCCCACCACGGCCGCCGCTTATTACGGCATGCCCAAAGACAAGAGCAATGCCGTTGCCGGGCTGGTGAATTTTATGCGCAATATCGGCGCCAGTGTGGGAACCTCGGTAGTGACGACGGTGCTGGCGCGGCGCAATCAGTTTCATCAGGAGAGGCTGGGCAGCAATATCACTGCCGGCAACCCGGTCTTCCAGAGCACCCTTGACGGTCTGACCCACCAATTGCAGCAGAGCGGCATGAGTCCGCACGACGCGGTCGGGGGGGCGTACGGGCGGGTTTATCAGAATTTGCAGAACCAGGCTTCCACGCTGTCTTACATCGACACCTTCTGGCTACTCACGATTGCCGCGGGCACGATGTTCTGCATGACGTTTGTTTTAAAAAAGAATGATCCGCGCGGCGGGGAGAAGGTCGTCGCCCACTAAGCCCTTCACCAATGTTAGGCTGCGAACATGGAACCTGTGGTTGGAACTCTGGATGCCCACGGTATGTTGGCGGTCGCCCTGGAGCAAGCGCGCCTGGGCTTGTCTGAGGGTGGAGTTCCCGTGGGGGGAGCGATCTTCCGCACCGACGGCACACTGTTAGGCGCGGGCCGGAACCGGCTGGTGCAGGAAGGCAATGGCTCGCTGCACGGAGAGACCGACGCCTTTCGGGCTGCCGGGCGTCGCCCGACCTGGCACGACACGATTCTGGTCACCACGCTGGCTCCTTGCTGGTACTGCAGCGGCCTGATTTATCAGTTCCGCTTCCACCAGGTGATTGTGGGCGATAGCCTCAACGCCCAGGGCGGTATGCACTGGCTGCGGGAGCAGGGCTTCGACGTCGTCGATCTGCACTCGCGGGAATGCATTGACCTGATTGCCGAGTTTCAGCGGACAAATCCGGGTCTGTGGAAAGAGTGCATTGGCGAAGCCTGATCAGGCTGCGGGAGAAGTTTTCTCGGGCCCTTACAGGGGTTGGGCTTTGTACACCTAACTAGATTTTTTTCGACCCCTCCACAAAACCGTCATCCTGAAGTGGCGAAGCGCCTCACAGATCTATCGCATGACGAGGGTTTTATGGCGCGGAGTCGAAGGACCCCGGCGATGCGTATTGGCAGATGATCTTCGGAGCTTTCCGGCCACCGAAGCCCGCACCTGGCGGATCCGGCCCGGTCTTTCTCTGGAGCCGCGAACAGAACTGCTAGCATCTTGCTATGGCCGGCATCTACATTCTCGGCAGCCATACAGGCACGCTTTACATTGGCGTCACCAGCAACTTGTATCTGCGCGTCATGCAACATAAGGAGGGCACGTGGGAAGGTTTCACTGACGCCTACGGCTGCAAGCGCCTGCTCTACTTCGAGGGTTACGAAGATATTCGGAGAGCCATCGCTCGGGAAAAACAACTCAAAGGCTGGCGGCGCGAAAAGAAGCTCAACCTCATTCGCACGATCAATCCCGAATTCAAAGATTTTGCACAGACCTGGGGATGGAAGATGATTACAGTGCATGAAAGGATGTACCCGTGACCATCAAGTGCGTACCACAGGAAGATCCTGTTCCCGGGCTTCGGTGGTTGAAAAGCCCCGAACAGGATGGGTAAGACAATATCGCCGAGGTCCTTCGACTCCGCGCCATCAAGCGCTGTGTCACGCGATGGCTCTGTGAGGCGCTCCGCTCAGAGTCTGTGACTTTATTGGTTGCACAAAAAAACTGACGCTGAAAACAAAAAGGTTAGGTGCCTCCAAACAGCGAAAAAATCAATAAAGTCACAGACTCTCAGGATGACGGTTTTGTGGGAGTTTTGAGGGAAAACATTCCCAAACAAGCTAACTTGTTTGGCGGAAAATAGAAATCCGAGAATACGCTGTTTTTTCATCTCCAACCGAGCACAAAAACGTCCTGCGTACCACAGGAAGATCCTGTTCCCGGGCTTCGGTGGTTGAAAAGCCCCGAACAGCCTTGGTAAGACAAATATTGCCGAGGTCCTTCGACTCCGCGCCATCAAGCGCTGTGTCACGCGATAGATCTGTGAGGCGCTCCGCTCAGGATGACGGTTTTGTGGGAGTTTTTGAGGAAAAGATCCCAGACGAGTTAGCGCTCATGCGACTGCGTCCCAAAAGCGCTAACTCGTCTGGCAGAAAATAGAAATCTGAGAAAGCCCGGACCTACACGGGCGAGTTTTCCCGCAGCCTGGGATGCCTCGTTTCGGGGAAATGTATATTCTCACTCATGCAACAGCTCAAAGAAAAAATGCGCGCCACGTGGATGGCCGGCGATTTCGGAAAGATTGCCGAATACTCCGCAAAAGACGCGGAGGTGTTTGTTGACTCCCTTGGCATCACGCCGGGGATGCAGGTTCTTGACGTTGCGTGTGGCACGGGCAACCTGGCCATACCTGCCGCCCGTAAAGGGGCGCAGGTCACGGCTGTCGATATTGCGACCAATCTGCTGAAACAAGCACGCCACAGGGCCGCCGCTGAGGGTCTGGAGATAATTTTCGAGGAAGGCGACGCGGAACAGCTGCCGTTCCCCGATGCGGAATTTAATTTGGTGATGAGCATGTTTGGAGCGATGTTCGCTCCGGACCCCGAAAAGGTCGCGTCGGAACTCGCCCGGGTCTGCCGCCACGGCGGGAAGATTGCCATGGCCAATTGGACACCGGAAGGTTTTACGGGAAAGATGTTCCGCCTTACCAGCAGGTACGTGGCACCTCCGGTGGAGATTCCTGCACCCACCCTCTGGGGCGATGAAGCGGTGGCTCGGCTAAGGCTCAGCTCCAACGGGGTGCAGGTCGAAACCAGGCGGCGCACAATCCTGTTCGACTATCCGTTTCCTCCCCGCGACGCGGTGCAATTCTTTCGCGAATATTTTGGACCTACCCAGGTCGCGTTTTCGCGCCTGGATGCTGCCGGCCAAACTGCATACCGCGATGATCTGGAAAAGCTCTGGTCAGAGCATAACCGGGCAAGTGACGGAAAGACTCTGATTCAAAATGAATACCTGGAAGTGATCGGCACCCGGCTCTGAAGCCTCATTGGCCGCACTCCGCCAGCGGGGCAAGATTGCGGCCGTAGTGACGCAGGGCGGTTTGCAGCGTGGCTGTGGAGTGCGCCCAGGTTTCATCGGCGGCATCCACACGTCCGTGCAAGCCAGTGAAGAGGAGCGCTTTGCTGGTCCCGCAAACTTCAACGCGCTCGGCCGGGTGCGAAGGCGACAATTTATCCAGCAAGTCAGGATCGCCCCAGATAGGCTCGCCCTCGACTGTCACCAGCGTGACCTGGGCGGCCGTTGCGTGGGTGAGCGTCCACCAGGCGTCATGCTTGGACCCATCTGGTTCCGGGCGGATGACCAGCAGGTCAGCGTCGTGTCCGGCTTCCAGCGCGCCCAGACGATCGCTGTCTCCAACTATGGCGGCAGGGGTGGAAGTGGCCATGGCAAATAGCTCGCGATCGGTAAAAGGATGCGGGGTCTGGGTGTCGTTCCAAGCTGCGGCGTAATTAAGTTCTGCGAGCAGGCCATCGCTGCCGGTGGGGCTCCAGTCGGGCGAAAGCGCCATCTGGACGTGAGCAGCCTTGGCGGCAGCCACATCGGCCGTATTGCCGTAAAGCTCGAGGTTGCTCCGCGGCGACCAAATCAGGCTAACCCCGTGAGCGGCCATCTCGGTGAAGTTTTCCGGTTGCAGGGCGACGCCGTGAATGAGGGCGACGCCGGGAATCAGCAGGCCGCGCTCTTTCAGCACGGAGTACTCGTGCGCCGAAGATGCGTCCTGGTGACTGCCTTCGCAGAGATGAATCAAAAACGCGTGCAGCTGATGGTTTGCCAGCCGCTGGCGAATGGGGGCGAGTTCGCTTTCGGACATCCGCAAGGGAAAGACGTTATAGGCGACATGCCACTCGTCTTCAGTGTCGAGGTTATGCGCCAGCCCCTGGCTGCAGGCATCGGCCAGGCTGCCGACGGCGGAGGTCTCGCCTTCGGAGAGCGCTTTCACCTCGGCATAGCGCTCCATCTCGCATTCGAGGCCGTCTGCCACCATGGACGCATGTGGGGACTCGAGCAATGTCTGGTATATCTCTTTCTTCTGCCAGTCGTAGCGGCTGCCGAACTCCTGGATCGGGTGCCAGCGAGGAAAGACGTTCCAGGTGAGATGGTTGTGCAGGTCGATGAGACCGGGCGCGATAATGCCGTTTACATCAATGGCGGTTACTTTATCGGGCAGTTTCACCTTGGATCCGACAGCGATAATCTTGCCTTGCCGGATCAGGATGGTTCCTTTTTCGACGATGCCGCCGGGCGTGATCAGAGTGCCGCGCAAAGCCAAATTGTCGGCCGGCGATTGGGCTAACAGCCTAAACGCGAAGAAGCCTATTCCCAGTATAAGCAGCCGGATGCGATTTGCCATGTCACCCATGGTAAGGGGTGTTGGTTGTTTATGGGGTTTGAATCATGGCCATTGGGCTTCTCCTGGGAAGAAGAAATCTGCGGAACGGGATGCCGCAGAGCACAATGGCTACCCCAACCAGGGCCGGTAGGGGATTATGCATAAGGATAAGGAAGGCTACCAGGGCGGACAAGACAATGAAGCTGATGGGCGCGACCGGAAACCACCAACCGCGCACCGGTTCGCGCAATCGGAAGAGTGTGGAAGCGGCCAGCGCCAGAAAGATTACCGCCGAAAAGATGATATAAGACAACACCCGGTCGAAGGCGCCCAGGAAAAGCACGGCCAGCGCAAGCCCGGTCTGCAGCAGTATGGCATTCGCCGGAGTGCCGAAGCGGGGATGTAGTCTTCCGAATGCCGCAAAGAAGGCGCCGGTTTGTGCCATGGCGTAGCAGACGCGGGGCGCGGCCATGGTGATGGCGGCGATCCCTCCGCAGACACATACCAGCACACAGGCGGATAGAACGCGTGCGCCCGCTGGGCCAAAGAGCACCCCGCCGAACTGGGCGACGAATGCGGTGTTCGAGGTGACTCGATCAATGGGAAGAACAGCGAGGAATGTAGCGCTGATGAGCAGATAGATAACGGTGACGACGGTGACGCCGCCTACAAATGCAAGCGGCAGGGTGCGCCTCGGATCGCGGATTTCGCCGGCAATCTTGCTCGCCTCCCACCAGCCGCCGAAGCTGAAAAAGGCGCTCATCACACCGCCGGCTATCGCAGGAAAGAGCGCGTCTGAGCCGGGGCGACGAACGGTGAAGGGCATCAGGTTGCTCATGTGGGCGTGACCAGCAACGGCGGCCCAGCCAACCAGCGCGAACAGGATGAGGAGTTTGAAGCCGTTGACGAACGACATGACCGCAGCGCTGAAGCGTGTACCGACGAGATTGATGGCGCCGAATATGCAAAGGAGTAGGGCAGGAGCAGAAGCCAGTCCTGGGGTACCCGGTGGCAGCAACTGTTGCACATAAGGCGCGGCGCCCACGGCCAGCGCAGCAGCCACTCCGGGGTACATCACGATGGAGCTCATCCAGCCATACAGGAAGGCGACTCTTTCGCCATAGCCGGCCCGCAGATAGACGTACTCTCCTCCCGACTCGGGGAAGCGAATAGCTAGTGCGGAATAGGAGAGCGCGCCGCACATGGCCATCAATGCGACGCTGAGCCACACCAAGCCAAGCAGAAACGGCGATCCCAGAGACTTAGCCATGGCCGCAGGGGTCAGAAAAATTCCCAGCGCGATCGATTCTCCGGTGACCACAGCGATGGCGGCCGGCAGACCCAGCTGCCGTCGCATCTGCTTTCCCTGCTGGTGCATGTGGCGATTATCCTACGATGCCATTCCCCATCGCGCCTCCATCATCAGGTTGGCTTCGCTACCCACCGACGGGAGGAAGACAGGCTCGGGCGTTTCCGCAGACACGTTCCTGCCGGGAACAGGCAACATCAATGGCGCAAGTGGCTCTTGTCTGCCTCTGCGGCCTCGCAACGCGATCGGGCGCGAGGTAAAGAACAGCAATCAGTTGAACGCGGTCATCAATCGCTGGAATGCGTTGCCCCCCCTGTCCCGCTGGGTACCCTTGCCTGGCTGGTGGGAAACTGGAGAGCGGGTTCTCCTATGGACATTGCAAAGGAGTGCATGTTAGCTTCTTTGGTATATCCAAAGGAGTGGCCATGGACGCAAGAAAATCGGAAATTTTACAAGGAACTCTGGACCTCATGATCCTCAAGACCCTCCATGCGCTGGGGCCTTTGCACGGCTTTGGAATTGCCCGGCGTATTGAGCAGTTGAGCGAAGACGTGTTGCAGCTGAATGAAGGCACCGTGTACACGTCGTTGCTTCGTCTGCAACAACAGGGCTGGATCGCATCCGAGTGGGGGACTTCAGAAAACAACCGCAAGGCGAAGTTCTACTCCATCACCAAACGCGGACTGAAACAACTGGCGGTGGAAAGCGAGAACTGGGAGCGCATATCGGGTGTGATTGGCCGTGTCCTGCGGCTGGAAAGGGAAGGATGAGCAGCGGAAGACTCCTGCGCATTTTCATGGCGAAACTGCGAGCACAGTTTGCGCGCCATGAAGCCAGTCGCGAGTTCAACGACGAGATGCAAGCACATCTACAATTGCTCACAGAGCGATACCTTTGCCAAGGCATGCCTCTGGAAACGGCTCGGCAGGCCGCGCGCCGTCAATTTGGCAATCCCTCGCTGTTACAAGAGCGGCATAGAGAGGTACGTAGTTTCCTCTCGCTTTCTTCCTGGTCCCGGGATGTGCAGTATGGGGCGCGCCAACTGGTACGCAACCCGCTGTTTACGGTTATCGCCGTATCGTCCCTGGCGCTGGGAATCGGCGCCAATACGGCGATCTTCAGCGCAGCGAAAAGGGTATTGTTCGATACCTTGCCGGTAAGCAATCCCCATGAGCTACGTATGTTGACCTGGGTCAGCGGTCACCAGCAGCCAGTGCCACCGGTTTGGGGCGATGTGTGGTCTACCGACGGCGGCGGCCTGGAGAGCAACGCTTTCTCTTACGCCGCGTTCGATGCGATGCGTAAGAAGACAGAGGTCTTTCAGGACCTCATCGCTTTCAAAGACATCAAGATGACTGCGAGCGTCGACGGACACCCGGAGCTGGTGGGCGGGGAAATGGTAAGTGGATCCGCCTTTGATGCCCTCGGGGTAGAGCCGATTCTTGGCCGGCCTTTGAACCCGGTTGACGACGCCGGACCCGGGAAGGGCCCTGTCGCAATGATCAGCGAAGGTTATTGGGCCACGCGATTTGGCCGGTCGCGTACTGTACTCGGCAAATCCATCGCTCTCAATGGAGTGGGCTTCGCCATCGTAGGGGTGGTTCCGGCCCAATTCACCGGCTTGCAGATGGGCAACGCGGTGCAGATGTTTGTGCCCATCACCATGCAGCCCGTGCTTGCGCCGCGTGCGCAGCTGGCGGGAGCCGGTGGCAGTTCTTTACTCAACAATCCGCAGTCGTGGTGGATCAATATCCTGGTGCGCCTGCGCCCAGACGTCGCAGAGGAACGCACGCAGGCTGCGCTCAATCTCATCTTGCGTGGGACCGCGATGGATACGCTACCCAACGCGAAAGGCATGGATCAGTTTCGGCTGCAGCTGGAGCGGGGAGATCGTGGACTGGACGATCTCCGGGGGCAGTTTGCTAATCCTTCGTACGTATTACTGGCTTTGGCCGGCCTGGTGCTGCTTTTGGCCTGCGTGAACCTGGCCAACTTATTGCTTGCGCGCGGTGCAAGCCGCCAGGGGGAGATGAGTACCCGATTGGCTCTGGGAGCAGGCAGAGCGCAGATTCTGCGCCAGGTACTTACCGAGAGCTTGCTGCTTTCGAGTCTTGGCGGTGTGGCCGGTGTGGGGCTCGGATTCCTGGGACGCAACGCGATCCCCGGTCTGCTCGGTCGCTCCTCGAGCGGGTTCTGGAGCGGGTCCGCCATCAAGGTTCGCTTCGACTGGCAAGTGTTGGCCTTCGCCGCGTGCATCTCGATTGCAACCGGCCTGTTGTTCGGCATTTTTCCGGCATGGCAGGCCATGCATAGCAACGTCAACGGTTCGTTGAAAGGCTCTGGCAACACCACCGTCGGGCGTAACAGGATTTGGCTGGGCAAAGGGTTGGTGATCACGCAAATCGCGCTGTCCACCATTCTGCTGGTTGGCGCCGGACTGTTCGTGCGCACGCTGGTTAACCTCAGCAAGACGCCGCTCGGCTTCCGCACAGATCACATGCTTCTGTTTGAGCTCAATCCTCCGCGCACGCGCTATACGGACACGCGGATGACCATGCTTTACAGCTCACTGGAGGATAAGATCGCCGCGATCCCGGGCGTTCGATCAGTCTCGATGAGCAATATCGCCATCATCGGCGACGGCCATTCGGGTACCAGCTTTCATCCGTCAGGACGCCCTGCCCAGGCCGCAGAAGAACGGGTGCAGATCAATAGTGTCGGAACGGATTTCTTTTCCACCATGGGTATCCCCCTTCTGGAAGGCCGCGCCTTCAACCTGCGGGATACGGCTACTTCACCCACGGTGGCCGTGGTGAATCAGGCTCTCGTACGGAAGTACTTCCTCAACCAGAATCCGATCGGCCAGACGTTCGAAGCGGACGCCGATGATGCGAATGGACCGATTCAGATCATCGGTGTTGCAGCCGATACCCGGTATGCCGATCTACGCACCGAGACCCCACCCCTCTTTTATCTTCCCTATCAGCAGTTGCCCAGAGCCGGTCACATGGTCGTCGAGGTTCATACCGCAGCTGAGCCCGGCAGCGTCCTGAGCCAGGTGCGCGCATCGGTCGAGTCGCTGGATCGCGAGCTTCCCATGATCGATATACGCACCATGACCGATCAGGTTGCGGCCAGCCTCTCAGCGGAACGCATCTTTGCAAATTTGACCGCTGGCTTTGGCTTTCTGGCTTTGGCGCTTGCCAGCATTGGCGTTTACGGCATCATGGCCTATGCTGTATCCCGTCGCAACCGGGAGATTGGCTTGCGTTTGGCCCTGGGTGAGCAGCCTGCCTCGGTGATCTGGACGGTGATGCGCGAGGCGTTGGGGATGCTCGGCGTGGGGTTGGTTGCTGGCGTTGGCTGTTCGTTGGCGCTGAGCCGGTTTGTAGCTGCGCAATTATTCGGCGTGCAGGCCACCGATAGCTGGACGTATGTCGCAGCTGTCTCTCTTCTCAGCGGGGTAGCCCTGGTATCGAGCTTCGTGCCTGCGCGACGAGCCAGCGCCATCGATCCGCTTTCGACTTTGCGCTATGAGTGACGGAGCAGACCTGATCTAACATAGGCAGCGGGACGCGGCTTATGGCAAAACGCAGCGCAGGTCTTCTGATGTATCGTTGGCGCAATCGCCGGCTGGAAGTATTCCTGGTGCACCCGGGCGGCCCATTCTGGGCGAAGAAAGATATGGGCGCGTGGTCCATCTCCAAGGGAGAATACGTTGAGGGCGAGAGTCCTCTCGAAGCTGCGAAACGGGAATTCCAGGAGGAGACGGGCTTTATTGCTCACGGAAGTTTTCTCGAGCTCGGCACGGTGCAGCAAGCGGGCGGCAAGATTGTCTTCGCGTGGGCCTTTGAGGGTGATTGCGACCCCAGCGAACTAATCAGCAATCGCTGCCAGGTGGAGTGGCCGCCGCGTTCTGGCCGCATGGTCGAGATTCCCGAGGTGGATCGCGGCGGTTGGTTCTCCATCGGCGACGCGCGAGAACACATTTTGAAAAGCCAGGCGCCTTTTCTCGATAGGCTCTGCCAGATGTTGGAGTTTGCGGAGTAGTATGCGGCTTTTTGTTGGGATTCCGCTCGCCGCTGTGGTGATAGAGGAGCTCTCGGCGATCTCGTTGCGGCTGCAATCGAAGGAAGACGGCCTGCGCTGGTCAGCTCCGGAATCGTGGCACATTACTCTGCAATTTCTGGGCAATACGCCGCAGTACGAATGCATCGTGACGCGACTTCGGGAACTGCGGTCGCCGCCCGTTCCCATCCAACTGGAAGGGCTGGGATTCTTTGAGCGGGCTGGGATTTTCTTTGCAGGGGTCGGCCTTACTCCGGAACTGCAGGTACTCCAGCAACGGGTCATTGTTGCGACGGGCCTGTGCGGGTTCATCCCCGAGACTCGACCCTATCATCCCCACATCACCCTGGCGCGCAGCAAGGGCAAAGGAACACATCGGCTCCGCGAACTTAAAGGCCGGATCCATCGTGAGCCGAGGTTTTCCAGTTTTGTCGCGGAGGAGTTCGTTCTCTATGAAAGCCTGGCTAGACCCACCGGCTCACAGTACAGAATCCATGAGCGCTTCCGCCTCGAGAGCTAATGAGCCCTTGGGATCTTTCCCTGCCACAAATCAATGGGTGCAACCAAGGCTTTTTTCATGATTTAGTCCGCAGCAAAGTCACGATTGCGTCGAAACGGATTCCACGGCCGAGGGCCTTTGGGGCTCTCAGGGCGGTAGACGATGGCCGCCGGAACCTGCAGATCGATCTGCGTTCCACCTTCCTTGGAGCGTCCCACGCGCAGATCGCCCCGCATTTTGTTAGCACGCTCCCGCATACCCGGCAGGCCCCAGTGGCCGCTGCGGTAACCTGCCTGCAGCACTCCTTCGTCTATGCCACGGCCGTCATCGCTAACGGACAGATGCAGAGCCCCGCTTTGGTAGGACAGCTCCGCCATGATGTTCTGCGCACCGGAGTGGGTGAAGGCATTGGTCAGGGCTTCGCGACCGATGAGCAAAATTTCTTCCTGCACGATGGTATCCAGCGGCCGCGGCCGGCCTTGCACGGAGACGTGGAAATAAGCCGGATGAATGGATCGAAGTTGATGGCCAATCGCCGCCAGCGCGTCCGCCAGGCTGGCGCTCTCGGTGTGCCTGGCGCGGAGATTCAGTACCCGTTCGCGGCCCTCCTGCATCACCCGGTCGGATTGCTGCAAGGCGTCGTCGAGGGCTTCCCGCGCGGGGTCGCCGAGCGGCAGGCGGCCGGCTGCGGTATGAAAGCGGAGCGTCAGCCCGAACAGACTCTGCAACAACGTGTCGTGCAACTCCCTGGCGATGCGCTCGCGCTCCGCAAGTCGTTCGGCAAGCCGCTCATGAAGCTGGCGGGCAATGCTGGCGATGCGCAGACGAACCGCCCACCACAGCAGTGCGGCAGCGGCCAATATCAGCAGCGCCGTGAACCACCAGGTCTGGTAGAAAGCGGGCTGGATCACCACCCCCAGACTCGCTCCAGTCTCGTTCCAAACGCCATCGTTGTTGCAGGCGATCACGTGAAAGCGATAGCTGCCGGGGGGTAAGTGGGTGTAGAACGCCTGCCGCCGGGTTCCAGCGTTCTGCCAATCGGGATCGACGCCGTCAAGCTTATAACGAAACATCACCCGCTCAGGAATGGCAAGGCTGAGGGCAGTGTAGTTAATTTCTAGTCGGTCGGTGTGCGCAGGCAGCGTCAGGTCACTCGAACCCGGATAGGCCTTCCCGTTGGAAATTATGGAAGTGATCATCACCGGGGGCGGCAAGCGGTTAAGGTTTTTGTGCAGCGCCGCTGGGTCGAGCCAGGCGATGCCGCGGGTGGTGGCAAAGTACAGCCGCCCGTCACGCCCCTCGGCGAGTGATGGCTCGGGAATTCTTTCTGCCGAGAGCCCGGGAAGCCCGTCCAGCGCGTCGAGGTGCTCGGCGGCAACCGCGTAAGCCGGGTCGCGGAGAAACTTAGCCAGTTCGCCAGCAGGGACATGGGTGATGCCGGAGAATCCGTTCATCCAAAGGTCGCCCGTTTCTGTCTCCAGCACGCCGGAGACTCGGCCCGGCAGGTCCTGGTCTTTCCACTGCATCACGTCGAAATGACCGTTGGTGAAGAGTGAGACGCCGCCCGTTCCGCCCATCCAGACGCGGTCACCGCGGATCGACATGGTGGTTTCCGAGACGCCTCGTGTGCCGTTGGGAAAGGAGAATCTTTGGTATCCGCTGCCATCCCACTTGATCAGAAAATTAGAGAAGCCAAACCAGACGTTTCCCTCATCATCGCCCGCTAAGGCTCCCAGGACCCCAGGCTTTCTTTCCAGCGCCTCATCTTCCCGGTTCCAGCGGCCGCCGGTGAGACGGTAGGTTCCGCCGGATGCGGTATTGATCCATAAATCGTGGTTGCGATCCATAGCGAGCGACATCACCGGGCCAAACTCCTCTTCGGGGTAGCGTATGGGTATAAATCCTGACCCTGAAGAACGCCACAGTAGTCCCTCGCCTCCGCCGGCTGACCAGATGGTTCCATCGCGAAATCTACGAAGACAGACGGTCCCGCCGGTCTTGGGAAAGGTGGTGATGGTGCCATCAGCTGCCACATGAGTGAGAGGCAGGCTCCTGTTGCCCGTCCAGATCGAACCTTGTTCTCCGGCTACGATGCTGAAGTCATGTTCCTGGGCCGGAGGAAGCGCCAGGACGGAGAGGGCGGTGCCTCGCAGCCGGTCCAGGCCGGAGTTGGTTCCGACCCATATGGTGCCCTCGCGATCAATCATGACCTTCCATACGGCGTCGGAGCTGAGCCCTCGCTTGGTGGTGAAGCTTTCCCCGGGGGCACTGGAGGTCGCCCGCGGTGTGGGCCACTGGTCAACGTGGTCAAATCGTCGCAGACCCTGATCGCTTACCGCCCAGATAGAGCCGTCGGCGGCGAAGGTAAAGTCTCCGAAGCGAATATCCTCGCTGGTTCCTTTGGCGGCGGGGACCTGGTGGATCGGAGCGCCTCCCTGGTTGGTCAGGCGGCGGAGTCCATGGTCGTCGGAAAGCCAGATAGAGCCATCCGGCGCCTCATGGAGAAAGAAGGTGTTATGCGTGGCCGCGGCCAGAACGAAGGTGGGGGAGGCTGCGCCAGGATCGTATTCGATGCGTTGGAATGTGGACTGACCGAGAGGCATTGAGAGCAGAGCGCCGGTCAGCGTTCTTACCCAAACCGTTCCTTCTCGATCCACCATAATGGCCGCGGGAAAGCCACCCGGGTATCCATGTTCCGGGCCGATCTGCTCGCAGACAGGCCCATTCATATGAAACAGGCCGCCCGATGCCTGCAACCACAAGGAGCCGTCGCGGCCCTCGGCTATTCCTTCCATTTGGAGGACAGGTGTGCAACGCCGGTCGGTAAAGGTGGTGAGGCGTCCGTCTTTCCAAAAGAGAAGTCCGGCAGCGCGCGTCTTGAGCCAGAGGCCCCCGGAAGAGGATAGAAAAACGGCGTGAATTTCGCTGTTGCGTACGGCCCCGTTGGTTGCTTCCTCCACGGATTGGAAGCGCCCTCCATCGAAGCGGAAAACGCCGGTGGAGGTGGTGAGCCATAGGTACCCGTCGGCGCCCTGCTGGATATCGATGACAGCTCCGAGGCCATTCTCGGAAGTCCACATGGTGTGGTGGAAGTTGGTAAGTTCGGGAGTCGCCGCCCAAGCGACCGGTGCACGCACTGCGAACGCCAGCACGAGAATCGAAGCGAGTAACCACCCGGTCTTCTGTGACAGTCTCCTCATAAGGCGACCCTGAACGATTTCAATGAGCAGTTGGGTACCAACAGATAGGGCCGGCCGGCATGATATTGCCGCCCGATTTCCGAACCTTCAATGATTGTAAATGCAGCCGATTGCGGGCAGCCCCGATGTTCCCTGTGGCATTGCCACAGAAAATGTGGCATGGTTATGTGGCATCAACACAGGAGAGGCCGATGGCGGAATCGAAGCTGGATTTACTGCAGGGCACACTGGACATCATGGTGCTGCAGACGCTGACGACTATGGGAACCATGCACGGCTACGGCATCGCAAGGCGTATCGAGCAGGTAAGCGGGGATGAGATCCTGCTCAATCAGGGCACGATTTACGCTTCTCTGGTGCGGCTGCAGCAGCGGGGATGGATCGCTGCAGAGTGGGGCACGTCGGATAACAACCGCAAGGCAAAGTACTACGCCATCACCCGGAGCGGCCGTAAGCAGCTGACCGAAGATGCCGCGCACTGGCAGAGGTTGACGCGGGTGATGGGCCGGGTGTTGGCCATGCCAAGCGAAGGAGCGTTGTCATGAGCGCGCTACGGGAGGGGCTGCAACGGGTGCGCTCCTTCTTTCAAAGGCGGCAGCGAGATTCGGAACTGGATGCGGAGGTAGCAGCGCATCTGGAGCTCGCGGTGGAAGAGAATAAGCGGCACGGCATGTCCGCGGAAGAGGCGCGGCGACAGGCGATGATTCGCTTTGGCGGTGTGGCGCAGGCAAAGGAGCAGCAGCGCGACGCGCGGGGTTTGCCGTGGCTCGATGTTCTGCTGCAGGATATGCGCTTCACCTTCCGTACCCTGGGCCGGGACCGCGGATTTACAGTGATCGCGGTGATTATCCTCGGCTTGGGGATTGGGGCCAACATCACCGTGTTCAGCGTGGTGAACACCATCCTGTTGCGGCCGCTGCCGTTTCGTGACCCGCAGCAACTGGTTCGGATTCTGACGAAGAAGACTACCGGTGGGGAATCCAGCATGACCTATTCCACGGATGCTACGGAGGAATTTCAGCGTCGCAACCGTTCGTTCCAGTCGGTATCCGGATATTTTGCCTTTTCCACTCCCGACAACCTCAAGCTGATGGGGCACGGTCAGCCTATGCCGGTTACAGGCTTGCAGGTGGCGGGAAATTTCTTTCAGACCCTGGGCGTCGAGCCATCGCTGGGACGGTTGTTCATGGCGGAAGAAAGTTTACCCCACAGCCGTCCGGTGGTGCTGCTGAGCCATGCCTTTTGGAAGCGGCAGTACGCCGGCAATCCCGGGATTGTGGGACAGGCTATCGACTTGAATCGAACGCCGACGACGGTGATTGGCGTGCTCCCGGAGAGCTTCGACTTCGGTTCGATTTTTGCTCCCGGCTCCAAGGTCGATGTTTACAGTCCGGTGATCTTTGCGGATATTCACGACTACGGCAATACGATGGCGCTGATCGGGCGACTGAAGCCGGAGGTGAGTTTGGCTCAAGCCCAGGCGGAGGCCGATCTTATCTTTCCCACGCTGCTGCAGGATCTCAAGCATCCGAATTATGGCGGAGACTACACCGGCAGACTGCTGGGGTTGAAGGACTATGTGAGCGGCAAACTGCGGCGGTCGTTGATTGTGCTCTGGTGCGCGGTGGGCCTGATTCTGCTGATTGTGTGCGTCAACCTCTCGAATCTGCTGCTGGCGCGTGCGGCCTCGCGGAGCAAGGAGTTTGCCATGCGCACGGCGTTGGGCGCGAGCCGCGGCAGGCTGGTGCGGCAGTTGTTGACGGAGAGCCTGATCCTTTCGCTCGCGGGCGCAGTCCTTGGGCTGGGAATCGCTTTTGCGATTACGGCGTATCTGGCTCACCAGGGGTCGATCGCGCTCCCGCTTCTAAGCAGCGTGCGCATTGATGGAGAGGCGCTCGCCTGGACGGTAGTGGTTGCGGTCGGTGCGGCGGCTTTGTTCGGCCTTGCTCCGGGCCTAAGGATGTCGAGGGGGAATTTGCAGGAAGCTCTCAAAGACTCGGGCCATGGAAGCAGCGACGGCAGAAAGCATGAGGGGCTTCGCTCGATATTGGTCATTTCTGAGATTGCGTTGGCCTGTGTCTTGCTGGTGGGCGCGGGACTCTTGTTGCGGAGCTTTCTGCGCATCCTCGATGTCGATCTCGGGTTCACGCCCAGCCGGGCCGCTTCGATCAGCGTGGATTATGACGATGGAGGGGATGCGGCTAAGAGAAGTGTGATCTGGCAGGAGATCCTGCGCCGGGTGAAGGCGATTCCTGGCGTGGAGACGGCCGGCATCACCGATAGCCTGCCCATGAGCCGCAACCGAAGCTGGGGCCTTCAGGCGAAGGGTAAGCAGTATCGCAAAGGAGAATTGGAAGACGCCTTTGTGTACGTTGTTTCGCCTGGGTATCTAAACGCTATTGGTATGCACCTGGTGCGGGGCCGTGACTTTCTCTGGGACGACAATGACAAGAAGCTAGGGGCAGTGATTATCAATGAGACGGTCGCCCGCCGGCTCTGGCCGGGGCAAGATCCCATCGACCGCATTGCCATTGCGGGAGGTACGGATGCCCGTGTCATTGGCGTGGTGGCCGACGTCCACGAGAGTAGCGTCGAAGGCAGCCCTGGCTGGCAAATGTATGTCTCTGGAGTTTCGCCTCTTTTTGGGCCGGCAGGCGCGCAGGTTGTGGTGCGCACCAAGTTGCCCCCGGAAATGCTTGCCGGCTCTGTGATGAGCGCTTTGCGGGAGATGAATCCGGCGCAGCCGGCGACGGAGTTTCGGCCGATCCAGCGGCTGGTGGACCATGTGGTTTCCCCACGCCGATTCTTCGTCTTGTTGGTTGGCGTCTTCGCTGCGCTGGGATTGATTCTGGCTTCGCTGGGAATTTATGGCGTGATCTCGTATTCGGTGACGCAGCAGACACTCGAGATCGGCATTCGCATGGCGCTCGGCGCCAGCCAGGCACGGGTGCAGATGGGAGTGATCTGGAAGACCATGCTGCTGGCGTTGATCGGGATTGCAACCGGGACGGTGGCTTCATTCATGACCGCTAATTTGATTGAGTCGCTTCTATTCGGGATACCGGCCACCGACCGGGCTACGTTTCTGAGCATGATTTTATTGCTCATGATGGTGGCGCTGTTCGCCGGATATATACCGGCACGGCGGGCTTCGCGGGTGAACCCGATGATTGCTCTCCGCAACAACTGAGTCAAAAACCGCCCGCCAACAACGGCATTTCAGGGCTGGCCCGGTAACGGAATACAACGCAACCCAGCAACCTTGACGCGTTCGTCGTCAGGCTAAGAGATACTCCTTAAGGGTGTGTGACGGTTACAATTGCAAACTGCTGGCCATCCCCGTGCAATCTTATCTTGTTCTGCCATGTCGCACGGGCCGAGTTCAAAGGATGCCGTCACAGGATCTATTACTTCGGCAACCACTTTCAAAAACAGTGACATTCATTTGCCTTCAGATTTTGGGATTTGGCAACGTTGCCAAATAAGTCGTTTGTTTCATGAAGATGCTCAAGGTGCTCAAGTAATTCTTTTGAGCATCTTGCCTCGTTGACCGGCGGATGCTAAAGCATTTTTCCTAATACTATGGTCTGGTGAGATCGGTTATGTGCGGCCATTCTTTGACGGAATGGCCGCGTCATGTGCAGTTCTCCGGTCTACACCATTAGGAAAAATGCTTTAATCCTCCGGAGGGGGCAAAGTCCACCACCAGACACCTGATTTTCCGTCTTTGGAGCTACGAACGCCGATATCGAATTTGGCGCGGCGCAGGGTGGAGATGCAGACACCATCGCGCTCGGCGGCTATCTCGATGGAGGCCTGGGTCTGGCTGCCAGGTTGCAGGCAGTCACGCAGCCATTGGGCGGCAAACTTGCGCTTGGGCAGACCGGCGCCGGTGGGACGGGGGGCGAGGAGATCCTCCGGGGTGAGGTTGCTGAGCCCGGTCCAGTGGAAATTGCCGGCTTCTCCAATCCGGAAATCGAGCGGCGGAGCCAGCGGCCCGAGGTTCGATTTGATGTGCAGCAGAGCGGTTTGCGCGGGTGCGTCGGGAGAGCTGCCGACCAGAAACTCGGTGCGGAGAGCGGCGGAGCACTCCATGGATGCCCGACCTCGATGGACAGGCCTGCCGACAGTAGGTTTGGCGAGGTGGCGAATGAGGAGAATGCAGCAGCGGTGAAGGTCCGCCAGGCGGTCGAGGCGATCGAGAAGAGGGCGCGTTTCCGAAGTGCGATCGAGGTCAACCTCCGGGCCCAAGAGACCGTCCCAGGGATCGAGGATCACGAGGTGGGCCTGGGTTTTCTGGAGCGCGTGCTGGAGATCGCGGAGAGCTGAGTCAGGCGAGGACATGGAACGCCCAGAGACGGCTCTACGCAGGACGACCAGGCGCGCGGGATCTCCGTGGAGGCCGGCGAAGCGAGGTTGAATGACTTGCGCGGAAGGGTGTTCCGCCGAGGCATAAAGGACGGTGGCTGGTTTGAGCTTTTCGCCGGTGAACGGGTCGCGGCCGCGTGTCAGCGCTGCCGCGATGGCGAGGGCGACCCAAGTCTTTCCTGATCCTGGCTCCCCGGAAAGCATCGCTAACGTACCGGCAGCGAGCCTGTGTTGCCAAAGCCATTCGACGGGTTGGGGCTGGAGATCGGCGAGGTAAACGATATCTGTGCCGGTTACGGTTGCGTCTGCATCAGCGGGCAACGGTGATGGCGTGTGAGGCGAGAGTGCATCGTTCATCATGGTTTGCTGTGGGATCATCGGTTGCTCCGGACTGGAAGGCTCCGCGGTGCTCTCTGTGCAGGAATCGGGTGAGGACGGTTGCGTCCATGCGACCGGTTTGGCATAGAAATCTTGTCTTATGGTTGACAGTAATACGCTCGGGAGCCGCCGTCCATGATCCTGGAGAATAATCATGTGGAAGAGCGGGTAGTAAACTCGTGATTACTCCCTACTGTTCAAGAATAACCAAGTAATTAGCCCCGATTTTTGGCAGCGATCTGTCCGAACAGCCGGTTAGGACGTTATATGGCAACTTACCGAAGACCTAAATCGATTCAGATAGCTCGATGAATGCATCGGCCTGATTGGCGTGAACCCACGATCACACGGAGGCAGATTGGCGGACACTGGCCGACTTTCGAGGAGTAATCGGCCTCGGTGAGTGCTTTGGTGGAGATAACCGGCCAAAAATCTGAATCACCTCTCAAGGGCTGTTCATAAAAAGCTATATTTTCTTTCAGTTGGATTCTTTCAGGAGGCGGGGCTCTGTTTCCAGCTGAGATCTTGGCGGGTCACTCCGGGAGCAGAACCCCTGTGAGGTACGATCCTCTTTGTCTCAGTTTCCGTCTTGCTGGACAAGGCTGCGGCCGGCTGGGCGGAAGACTGCGACGAAATTATCTTACGCCATTGTCCGGTTTGTGAGAGCGATACGATCATCGGTCACGGGCGCCGCCGCAAGCAGGCGCACGACGAGCATCACGACTGGATCGGGATTCGCCGGGGCCGCTGCATCAAGTGCCGAAGGACCTTCACCTTCCTGCCGGTGTACTCACTCCCTTACACGCATTACAGCCTGGTGGCGCGCTGCGACACATTGTTGCGGCGCTTTGTAGAGCACTGTTCATGGGAACGAGCAGTGTCAAGATTCAAGGATCCGGATCGCGTGCCGGATTCCTCCACGGTTCGCCGCTGGTCGAAAGGTCTGGACTGTTCTCAGCCGGCACTTTCATTTCTTTCCCACACTTTAACTCGCGTGGCTCACTGGCTGGAGCGTGGTGAGCCTGGTGTGCAGAAAGCAGCACCGTTTCCCTGGATCATTTCTGCTCTCGAAGTCCTCTGGCCCATGCGTGTATAAAAAATCCGTTTGCCCACCATCCTTGCCTGGGAACCGCAGAGGAGTCGTCCCAGACTGGTTTCCAGAGGCGGAAAAAGAGCGTGAGCCAAGATGTCGAGACACACAGACAGCGAATGCCGTTGCTGGAGTACTTGCGGCAACAGAACTGGATTGGCCGGCCTGCGGGTCGTTGGGAGTATATGGGTCTCTGTCCGCTGCATGAGGAGAGCCGGCCCTCGTTCTACGTCAACACACGCAAGGATGTTTTCTACTGCCACGGCTGCGGGCAGGGCGGCGATCTGATTCGCTTCATCCAGCTCTCACATCACCTGGTCTTCCACGAAGGCCTTGCTTATCTCGATCCAACAGCCACTCGAGAAAAAGATGCAATCGCAGTGCTCGAACAGGCGGCCACTTTCTATCAGCACCAACTGGATCAGTATCCGGAGGCGCTCGGCTATCTCTGGCAACGCGGAGTTTACCATCCTGCCTTGATTCGAGAACTGGGTATCGGCTATGCGCCCGGCGGAAATCTGCGTCGTCATCTCACAGCGCAAGGTTATTCCTTCGAACTTTTGCGGACAGCCGGTCTCATCAACGCACAGGGCGCGGATGCTCTTTATCAGCGCATCGTCTTCCCGTTGCGTCAGGGCGAGCACATCGTCAACCTCTACGGCCGCAGCATCGGCTCTGCCTTCGCCCATCGTTTCCTGCCCGGCTGCAAGGGCGGCTTGTATGCATGGGAAAAGGTGAGCCATTATGACGAAGTCATCCTGGTCGAAGGACTATTCGACTATGGCTCGTTACGGCAGGCCGGTTTTCAGAACGCGACCTGCTCGTTGGGCACCCATCTGAATGACACCCAGTTCCAGCAACTGTGTGATGGCCAACGCACCGTCTATCTCACCTTCGATGTCGACGCCAACCAGAGCGGACAGCAGGCTGCAGAGCGACTGGCCCACCGCCTTGGCGCACACGGCATCATGGCCCTTCGCGTCCTGCTGCCACAGGGTTACGATCCCAACTCGTTCTTCGTTGGGGGTGGTGGGAGCGCGGAAGAGTTCCGGTCTCTCCTGGAGGCTGCCCAGCCATGAAGTTCCGCGTGATTCGTCAGCCCGCACCATCAGGCGCGCACAGCCCCATGCGCGTGATCGAGCAGGATACCGGTCGGGAAGTGGCGTGGATCAATCGGTATCTCGATCGTGAGCATGTCCGCCGCCTGGCCGAGAAATCCCTGTACAGCTACGCGCACAGCCTGCTGCACTTCGTGCGCTGGTGGGAGAGCGTTCATCACACTGGCGATATCTCCCCGGAAGATCTCACCGAATCGACTCTGCTTGATTACCTGCGCTACCAGTCCAGCCTGGAACGGCGCCCCTCCGCGTCCACCATCAACGATCGCGTCGCCTGTGCCGATCGTGCGATCCGCAATCAGTTCCCCGATGCTCCCTGCCAGGTGGCGCATGGCTTCCATAAGATTTACCTGCACCGCAGGCCGATGGGTCTGGGACGCCCCCGCTTCGAGCTCAGCAGGTTGCGCATCAAGGAACCACGGCTCAACATCGTTCCGCTCTCGGTCGATGAAGTGGCACGCTTCTGGTCCAGTTTTCGAAACGCCCGCGACCTGGCCATCGTCGGCCTGATGCTCCTGCATGGGCTTCGCTCCGTCGAAGTCATGGCCTTGAATCGCGATGATGTGTTGTTATCCGAAGGGCAGCTTCGGGTGCGCGGCAAGGGGAACAAGCTACGCTTGCTGCCACTGGCGCCGGAAACTACGCAACTGATCGATCACTATCTGCGCGTAGAAAGGCCCGATCCCTGCTCGGCAGCCTTATTCGTCGTGTTGAAAGGGCCCGCTCGTGGTCAACGCATAACACCGGCAGGTTTACGCTCCCTGTTCCGCCATCATCGCCGCACTACCGGTGTCCAGCTGGCAAATCCCCACCGCTTCAGACACACGTTCGCCTCCGATATGGTGCGCGCCGGCATCAGCCTGCCCGCATTGATGCAGCTGATGGGCCACGCCGACATCGAAACTACCTTGCACTATGTGAAGGTCTCGCCGCAGGACGTCTACCTGCAGTACGCCCGCGCGACAGCACAGTGCATCCATCCTCAACCGAGGATCCCGTGATGCGCTGGCGCCGTGCTCCACTCCAGCATCCGCTGGCGCCGCTCTTCGCGCATACGGTCGAGTCTCTGTGCACCGCACTCACCCCGTCCAGCAAGCGTAACTACAACATCGTGGTGCGCAGCTTCCTTGTCTATCTCGGCGCAGAATATCCGAAGATTACTCGTCTCCAACAACTGCACCGCGATCCTCATATCCTCGGATGGATGGCGCACCTGCGCGGCCAGACTCCGCCTCTGGTCGCGGCAACCTGCATCGGACGCCTCTTTGCTCTGCGCACCATCTTCCATGAACTGGCTCGCACCAGCCATCTCCCTGAACTGGCTCACTTGCTGCTGCGCGAGGATATTCCGCGCTCGCCTCACACTCTGCCACGGCCGCTCACCGCCGAGCAGGATCAACTCCTCCAGCAGGAGTTCATGCGTCGCAACGATCTTGGCGGAAATGTCTTCCTCCTGCTCCGCTCGACCGGCATGCGTATCGGCGAATGCGTCGACCTGTCCTATGACTGCCTGCGCGCCACAGGCCCCAACCAATGGGCCATCCATGTTCCCCTCGGCAAACTCAAGACCGAGCGCATGGTACCCATCGATGCCTTCGGCCGTGATCTCGTCCAACGGCTGCGCTTCTTCCGCTCCCTGAATCCTCTGCCTGCCGATGGGCGGCTTATGGCGCGCACTGGAAGCAAAGTGGCTCTGCTCGTTCCACTCCGCGACTACCTTCATCAGGTCTGCCACTCCCTCGGACTCTCTACGCGTATCGTCCCCCACCAGTTCAGGCATACCTACGCCACCGAGATGCTTCGCTCCGGGGTCAGCTTCCCCGTCCTGATGAAACTACTCGGCCACGTCGATCCAGGTATGACCATGCGCTACGTCGATGTCGCCCTCACCGATCTCGAACGTGAGTTCCAGTTGGCTCGCTCCAAGCCCAGGCATCTGGCTCCACAACCCAAAACATCTACCGCACCAGTTCGTACAGGCATCGATGGCCTCATCGACTCCTTAGTCGCCGCTCAGCACGTCTTGGAGATGTTCCGCCGTTCTCTCCCTAACGGTAATGCGCGCAATCGTCTCCTCAGACTCTCCATCCGCCTCATCAAGATCCTGACCGAGATAAGAAAACTCCAGACCACCTGAATGAAAATGGGAAGCGATTGGCCGGTTATGGCGATTACGCGCTTACCGAGACGCAAGAATAGCTCAGGAGCGATTGCTGCGCGCGCGTCCTGCTCATCGCCGGGAAACACGCGGAGACGTCTGACCGCTTCCTGCCCTTATCTGGCAGCGATGCGTGTTGCTAGCCCGGATAGCCCATAAAGCCAGATCACGAGCGAGATGACGGAAGCTAGAGTTGTCATCGAGACAGTGGACGCTACCATCATTTCCTCGCAGCGATACTCTCCCGCAAGAATGTAGGCTGTCTTGGCCGTGGGCACTGCGGCACAGATTACGGCCGCAATGGTGTAGAGGGGGTCGAGCCCCAAGGACACACTCAATCCGTACACGATCAGAGGCATGATGACGAGCTTGACGGCCGAGAGCAGCGAGGCACGCCCAATGTTGGCGCGCAATCCCTCGATCGACAGCCCCAGTCCGATGGCGAACAGGGCACAAGGCGTGAGCGCATCTGCCAAGATGCCAAAATAAGCGGTGACTGGCCCGGGCATGCGGAGACCGAGGACCGACCAAAGCATGCCGATCAGGGTTGATAGGACCATCGGGTTAAGCACGACATGCTTAACTGTGACCATTGGGGTCGTGCGCGAGCCGTGCGCATCCCGCTGACTAAGTTCGAGCAAGATCACGGCCACTGGAAACATCACAACGGCCACGAATACCGTGGCGATCGCCGCCGGCAACACGGCGCGCGGACCATAGATCGCCTGCAGGACGGGTAAGGCGACGAAGCCAGTATTGGTCATCGATGCGGCCATACCGTGCATCGTTCGGCTTGCGAGACTTCGGGAAACATGAATGCTCATGATGCCGAACACGAGGATGAAGCAGAGGAGGGAGCCACCACCAAAGGCAACAAGAAAGCGCCAATTGATCAGCGAATGACTTGGTTCTTGTGCAATTGTGACGATCAGCAATGCCGGCATTGCGATGTTATAGGCGAAGTGAATCAGTGCGTCAGCCAACGCCCGCGACAGATAGCCGGTGTAGCCAACGATCCAGCCACTTAGGATCACCGCAAATACAGGTAGGATAAGGTCAGCGATCCGCACCGAGGATGTCTCAGATTGACTCTCTAACAGTTGCATGGGGAGTAAGGTGCAGTCAATAGCACCAGGAGTTAAGCTCTGTTCGGTGCCGAGCAGCAACGCCTCGTCGTCCTCATTCTTGCATCCCTTCGTAGATTCAAGTTTTCGCGTTCGTGCATTCTCGAGACTGGAGACCGCCGGCATGACTTGTCTGCCGTCGACACACCCTCCACGCATGGGAAGTTTGTTCCCGGAATTCGCTTCCACAGATATAGATGGCAAATACACGACGTACGATCTACGCCGAAAGTATGGAAAACTATTGCGATCGTACGGAGTGAGCATGGATTCTTTATCCGAGGTTACTGTCGCTGCTCGAGCTCAAGGACTATGTCTCTGGCGGCTTCATCGTGAACAGGCTCGCCCTCATTCGTCAACGCACGCACACAGGGTGGCCCCTGGGGAATGCCGAGTTTATTCAAAGCCTGGAGAAGGCGATGCAGCGGCGGCTGACGCTACAAAAACGAGCTCCCCACGAAAAAATCGTTACGGATCGAAGACAAGGTGAACTCACATTCGATCCTTAGCAAGCTCTGTTTTCTCAAAGTACCAGTCCCGTCTGACGACTAAATTCGGCGACTAAATTCTGACGACTAAATTCCGTCCCGTCTCACGGGCACACCTCCAACGACTCCTAAGTAGACAGAAGCTGTTAGTGCTTTGGAGCAATGGACCGGCTGGATCGCTTGGAGACTGCGCTCTTCGGCAATCGCGGAACAACCTGAACGCCCGCCCAAAGCGTTGCGATCGTTTGCTCGACCACGAGAGTCTGGTCAGGCAAGTCAGGCACAACCCCTTGGATGACCATGAGCGTGGCGAGGCCGAAGATCGTGTACCACCAGGTGTGGGCTACCACTATGTCATCCCTACTTGGCAATCCTTCATCCTTGGCAACATCGAAAAAGAGCTGTACGAAACGTTGAAACAAAGGCGTGCCAATGTCGTCGATATATTGTCCAGCGCGGATGCCGTTGCGGTTCTCCGGCCCGAAGAAGACGTTGCGGAACTGCTGTGGATGGGCAGTGCAGAACTGAATCAAGCCACGTGAAGTCGCAAAAAGACGCTCTTTCGGTGCAGGATGTTTAGCGGCAATCGCGTCGAAGTTCTGAATCAGCAGCCCGATCGTCTCGCTGCTCAACTCGGCAAGAATGTGCCATTTGTCGGGGAAATGCTGATAAATCACGGCGTGCGTATAGCCGATCTCTTTAGCGATCGCGCGAAGCGTCACGGCTTCGTAGCCGCGATCGGCAAACATTTTGCTAGCAGCCGCAAGGATTTCGCCCCGCAACCTCTCCTTGCGCTCTACCCGGCGACTTGGTGATGTGGATGTCACTTCAATAGGTTAGTCCCTTCTGACGATTTTTGCGACCGATTGTTGATTTACAGCCATTGGTTATGAAACCACTGATTAATTTGCAACCAATGGTGTTTATGGGCCTCTAATCGTCAGGTCGCGCATTTGGATGGGCGGCCAAATACGAGGCAAAAGGAGGATGCGATGAAAGTTCTAGTGATTGGAGCAGCGGGCAAGAGCGGAGAGGCGCTGGTAAATGAGGCGCTGGCGGCCGGACATAAGGTGACGGCTTTCGTGCGCGGTGCCGCGCAGTACAAGAAGGCGAACGTCAGAGTTGTTGCGGGCGACGTGCTGGACGCGGCCGCGGTCGACGTTGCGGTCGCCGGACAGGATGCGGTGATCGACGCGCTGGGCGGCAAGACGCCGTGGAAAGTGACGACGATGGAAACCAGCGCGGCACACAATATTGTGGACGCGATGCGGCGCAATGGCGTACGGCGATTGCTGAAGATTTCGGTGGTTGGTGCGGGCGAGAGCGTCAAGAACGCCGGCTTCTTCAACGAGCACCTGCTCATGCGGACGTTTCTGCGGGGTCTGCTGGTAGACAAGGCGGGCATGGAGGCCGAGATCGAAGGCAGCAACCTGGACTGGACGCTCGTGCGGCCGCCGATGTTGACCGACGGCGAGAAGACCGGCGTTGCCAGGGTGCTGAGCACGGAGGGCGGCGAGAAGGCGCACAAGATCGGGCGGGCCGATCTGGCAGCCTTCATGGTGCAGCAACTGGAAAGCAGCCGGTATGTGCGTCAGGCCGTCACAGTGACGACGACATAGCAAGGCCTCCGCGAGGATCAACCACCTCTCTCATCGAGGCGATCCGATCGGCTGTGTAAAGGCCTGTAACGATTTATGCGACAGATAACTGTGAAAACCCACGGGACTAGCGGAGTGCTAGCTGCGCAACTCACAAGCTCTGGCGTACACCCAGAGCACCAACTTCGTTCCCGAAAGGACACTTATATGTCAAACTTCCCTACGCCGCTTGAAGAAGTCATTCATCACAACGTGATCAAGAATAATAAAACGGGCGGTCCGGCGCTGGATATCGGGCCGATGCAGTTGCTGTGGAGGGCACTGGGAGAGAACACGGGCTACACCTTCTCCATTTTTGAGACCACGGTCGTGCCGGGCATGGGTATTCCACTTCATAAGCACCCATTTGCGGAGTTTTTCTATGTACTGGAAGGCACTCTGTCAATTGGACACTGGAACAGTCAGGGCGCCGCTGAGTGGGACGTGTATGAAGCCGGGGAGAGTCTGGTGGTGCAGCCCAATGCGCCTCACACATTCTTCAACAAGAGTGAGCATCCGTGCCGCATGCTGGGTGTTTCAACCTATCACCACGAGCGGATGATGAAGGATGCAGTGCAACCGGATGGCAGGACAGATTTCCTGCCTGCTCAACTCTCTCAGGCCGATTTTGAGAAGTTGACAAAGTCCATGGAAAAGAACCAGACATTCCTTGTCGCCAGCCATGCTTAGCATGGGGCATCTCTTGAGTTCAACCTCTTGACTCAAGAGATGCACTGCGCGCTGTGAGAGGCGACATCAACCACGCCGCCTCAAATCAGGTCGCCTGTTTGCCGGTCGCAAGGCGGACGTCCAGACCGGAAAATGGGTTTGAAGCCTTGGGGTTTTAGGAAACGAAAAAGCAGAGCTGCTTGGATTACCCGACTGCGGAAATGTGAGTGAAGCACTAATGAGCGAGGCTGATATGCAGGAATTCATTGCGGCACATCAGTGCCCAAATTGCTCAAGGGTATGTGTCCGTTTCGCGGGCGTCCCAGGATGCGCGAATCTACACCAACGATGTCGGAACTCTCGCCGAACGTCTTAGCAGACCAATACACCAGAGCACACTCCAGAAGAGCAACGGCGGCAGTTTCAACACGAGCTAAACAGCCCAGCATCGGCCCGAACAGGCAACGAAACCGACCATCGCGATTACGCACCCATTCAGCTTGCGCTGCCAAATGAAGCCACTGGCTACGAATGGAAGCGTGAGACTGGAGATTGGATGGACAGCTCATTGGGATAATTCTCTAAAAGAGATAGATGAGAAGATAGCTTTGTTGAGCGGAGGCATCTCTTCTTATGGGTTACATCCATGGCGAAGGACGAAATCAAGCGACACTGTTTCCCGTGGTGTTGGATGAGTGCGTGCCAGCAGATCACGTATGCCGAGTGATTGACGCGTTCGTCGAAAGTTTCCCGGCGGAGAGCAGAAATCAATTTTTTCACACCTTCCAGACGAAAAGTAACCCAACCTGACGACTAAGCATAATCTGGTGAGCAACTGGACCGCGAACTGGGGACGAAAAGTAACCCAATGCGTTTACGAGATTACTTTTCGGTCGCGGGCGAAGAGACGGCCAAGGAACTGCTGCTGCAGTCCCGGCTACCTATGATCGAAATTGCCCTTAAGTGCGGATTTGCCGATCGGGCGTGCTTTATCCGGAGATTTCACAAGTTGCTCAACACCACGCCCGGCGGGTGGCGAAAAAAGAGAGAAAATTCTGGAGCGGCGTGTAACTTCCCTGCCGGCAACGGCTCAAATGACCGGTGAAGGGCGAACTCAGGGTTTCCGCTGAGACGCCGGGTGTTTCTTCTGGAAGCTTGAAAAAGCCAGTCCGCAATTCGCCACATATCCAAACGAGGAGCATACGAAAATGACCAATGCAGATCATCGTTTCGAAGTTAAACGTGCGATAACAAGGTCCAAGCTCAAAGTACTCGCCGGGATGTTGGTTTTGAGCGGAATGGCCGGTATCTCGGTGCAACCGCTGAAGGCCCAAAACCAAAACGGTCTGGATTTAGTTCTCGCTCAGTTCGCGGACTCCGGCAAAATTCAGGCAGGAGCCAATCTGCCTGTGCAGCAGGGGTTCGCGAACGGTGGATTGGCGATCTATATTACGCCGGAAGTGGGGGTCGATCCTAACAGCTCGTTTGTCTCCACCGCGCAGGGCATTGCCAAGGGATTCAATGCGAATTTCATCCCCGCGAATTGGGCAACTCTACCTGACAGTGCCGCGGTGCGCCGTATCTTTGTGTTTACTAACGTTACGCAAGGCAACGTGCTTGGGGTCCTCCCGAATCCGGCAGGTCCTAATAACACGAATGGAGGCTACTCGCCGCTGTGGCAGGTGAACCTGGTTGCCTGGAACAACCCAGCGAATGCGACCGTGCTGACTTCAGCGGCGGCAGTAGAGGCCGCCGCCACCGCTGGGCAAGTAACAATTACCTCAACACCCATTATCGTCGAGTGCTCCGTGGTTCTCGGTCTTGCGCCCACCGGACAGTTGCCGGGGTCGAACGTCAAGCTCTCCGCTGCCACGTTTGCCGCGGGCGGCAGCGTGACGTCCACAGCGAACCTGCCTTTGCAGGCAGGGTACTTTAACCATGAACCCGCGCTCTACATCACGCCGGAGGTGGGAGTGGGCGCCGGCGGCAGCGGGGCTGCCGCGACCGCGCTGACCATTGCGCAGGGATTCAACGCCACTTACGTCCCAGCCGCCTTCGATACGCTTAACGACCAGAACAAAGCGGTAGACGATATTTACGTGTTTAGTAACTTTAAGCAAGGAAATGTACTTGCTTCCGCGCCGCATCCCGCCGGGGCTCAAAACACAGACCCGAATTACACCCCGATATGGCAAATTAATTTGGTGGCTTGGAATTCCGGCTTCACGCCACGCCGGCTGACCTCACAGCAGGACATCCTCACTGCCCAAAAGAACAAGGAAGTGACTGTTACGCTGGCGCCCATTATCGTGGAGTGCTCGGTGATCTATACTCCGAGCGGCGGGTTGCTGCCCGGAGCCGAGATCACCGTCAACAGCGGCGGTCCTTGGCTGCCCTAGCAGGCTGCTGAAAAACTTAGTTTTGTATCATATCAGGGCCCGACTTTAGTCGGGCCGCAACTGCTTGAGAATAGGTTTGGGCTTTAGCCCCTGAGGGATGTTTTCTTTCAGAATTTTGAGTTTTTCAGCAACCTCCTAGGCATCTCCTACCCTTGGGTCCTGGCTCCGGGGAAGCCCTGGGCTTGCAGCAGAGGGTAACAACGCATCTGCGGTTCGAAAAGTTAACTGCTGGATGCCGAAGAGCAAAAACCGCAGCTCTCTCCCCATGAAGACGATGCGTGACAGACCGGAAGTGGCACTTTAGCTGATAAGTATGCACAGTGCCATTCCGTCTGTCACCTCTTGTCGTTATCTTTTGTCTTACCTTTTGTCTTTGGGGACGGCTGCCAGATGAATGTGATTGGACATAAGACAGTAGCCGGGCAGGAACACCCTGCAGATTTCGATGTTCACTCGTAAGAGCGTGAGATAGACGCTCCGGTCCGTGTCGCTCGCCAGGATGAATCGCCGCGTATTCCCACGCTGCGTGACATGGTGCGGAACATCAGCAGCAACCTGGTGTGTTGAGTTTTTAATTCGTTCCACAAATTTGTCATCCCGACCGCAGCGTACCCGGATTTCCTACAGCGCGGAACTACAAACGACCACGTATGCGGCTTTCTCTCGAGGAAAGCCGCAGGACCTTCGCCAAAGCCACCAGTCCTCAACAGGAAATCCGGGGGAGCGCAGTGGAGGGACCTGCTGTTTCAGCTGGATCCCTCATCCGCTACATAGGTCGTATATGCTGCAAACTTCTGACTCAGGACACTAGCGCGCCATCGCGTAAACCTCTCGCCTAAGATATTCCCGCTATCTTTGGTAACCCAGGGACGTTTACGTGGTAATTGCAGTTACTTATCTTTTCCCGCTTCCGGCATTCATCAAGAAAAAGGGCACCGGCACTGAGCCGATGCCCTTCGTCGCCCTCCGGGCTCCGATGAGACTGACGGTTAGGGGTTGCCCTGTCCGGAGAGAAAGTCGAGAGTGTAGCTCACCGGATTGGAACGGGGTTGTTGCTTGTCGAAGATCAACTGCCGGACGATACTTTGGCCTGGGTTGAGGACCCCGTTCACCGGCAGAAACACGCGGAGATAAGGGTTACCGCTGCTGCTGATCGCACTGGCGTTTTCCAACTGGACGCCCTTAGAGAGCCCCTGGACAATGATGAGCAAGTTAGTGTCCACGATCCCCGAAACGTCGGTCGCAGTACTGATGTTCGTAATCGTGTACGTATCCACTTCCCGCTGACCGCTGATATCGCGGGTCAACTTAACTCCCAGCTTATTGGTTACATCCAGGAACTCAAGACCTTCATCGCGCCGTGTCAGAGGATCGTTGTCGTCGATTGCCAATCCGCTGATAGGGAAACCGTCCTTTGCCCCCAATGCAACCAGATCTGGACGGTACTTGGAGTAGGTAAGGTCGACTGGATTCAGTGCGAAACTAGGCGTTGTTGAGTTCGGGTCATAGATAACGTGCGCGGGATCATAGAGCCCGTCCTCTATGAAGGCCGTTAAATCGTCGACCTGCTGCTCTGACAAGCCTAAGCCGGCCGGGAATCCCGGACCGCGAGGATTCGTAAACCGGGGTGACAGCGTCGCGGCCGCACCTGCCGTCGGGTCCTCCGGCACGCCGGCATTGAAGTACTCAACCACAGCGCGCACGCTGGTCAGCGTGCCGTTGTGGAAGAAGTTGTGCGCGTCCTTGGCCTGACGGAGGGTCAAGACGCGGAACCTGAACATGTCGTTCGGGTCGTGAGTGACCTCTTCCCGCCCGGTGTCTACGGCGTGGTAGGGGAAGCCGTCCGCGCCCAGCTTGCTGGGGTCGAGGACGCCCTCAGCCTGTGCTTGCAGCGCTCGGATCGGGTGATCGCCAATTCCGACGTTGATGAAATTCTCGTCGATGAATGCACCGATTCCCGCTACGTCCGGATCGTTGTATTGTTTGTTCAGGTTCGGGCCGCTGTGGCAGGTGAAGCACCCCGCCCCGCCCGCCGTGGCTGGAGTAAAGAACAGCTTGGCGCCGCGAAGTTCCCGGGGCGTTAGAGCGCGGTCATCGCCGGCTAAGAATTTATCGAAGGGCGTGTTCCGAGTGACGATGGTGCGCATGAAGGTCGCCAGCGCCCGGAACACGGTTTGGTCGTTAACCAGCAGTGTCTGGTCGTTTTGGGCGTCCGCCTCGGCGGCTTCCACCGGGTATGCATCCCGGAACAGTTTCACGAAAGCCGGGATCTGCAGGAGCGTCGCCGCTTGGAAGTTAAGCATGCGATGGGCGTCCTGGAGCTCGAGCGTGATGTCTTCCCCAGCCGGGTCGTCGAAGGGGTTGAGGGAGCCAATCGTGGCTGGCGGCTCCCCGCCAAAGCCGCCAAAGAGAAGGCGGTTGTTGAACGCGAAACCGATGATGTTCATCGAGTTGCGCCCCACGCTGTCCAGATCGTCGAGCCGGCCGGTCGCGTCGATGACCGTTGGTGTGGGCGGGTGGTAAAAGAACGCCGGCGTGGTGACCAATTCGTTACCAGTCGTCGGATCCTGCCAGATGTCGGTCAAGGTCGGTAGAAAATCCACCAACACGTCGCCGTTAAATATCGGTTCCTTCCTCTGTGCTGGGAGGATGTCAGTCCGGGGCCGGCGGCGAGCGAAGAATGTCCCCTTTTCGTCCCTGTAGCCGCGGCCCTCGCCGCCAACGTTGAAGTTGATCTGCTGACCGGCCTTACCGGCCGACTCGCCGATATGGCAGCTGCCGCACCCTCCGGTCTGTTTCGTCTGAGTTACAAGATTTTGGATGAATGGATCGGAGGCCTGCAACTGTCCGCCGAAGGCTGTCCCCGCGGGCAGGTCAACTGGCTGATTCTGGTTTTCGTTGATGCGCACGGTCCGAACCGGGTCGTGGAACAGCTGCTTCCCAAGGTAGCGTTTCGCCTCGGTGGTCTGGTAGCGGTAGGGCGTGTTCCCGCTCCCAGCCACCGGCGCGGGCACGGGAATGGTGGCATCCGTCGGCGGTACCGTCAACTTGTCGATTCCGCCGACCTGCGCGGAGATGTACTGGCGCACCTCATCGGGGTTCTGAGCATGGATCGGCCTGGCGACTTGGAGCGCCATGAGCGCCATCAATACTAATGACGAGTGCCCGGTTTTCAGAATCCATGCGCAACGATCGTTGCGTGTACGATACACGTTCTCTAGAGTGGCGAGTTGCATCTGTTACCTCTCTCCCATGCCGAAGTTTTCTAAGTACGCTCCGCGTAAATATACCCAAGCCAGTCGGAAGCAAGTGTAGGCTCTAAGTAGAGAACTTCTACCTATGAACTTTTTAATTTCTTCCCTCGTGAGCAGCTCAACGGGCTTGAGGGCGTGACGAGTTGACCTGCAAACGTCGACGCAGGTAGAGCGCCGCTTTGGACACTTGCGATATACCGCCGTGGCGAAACACCCATCTGTCGAGTAAACCAGTTGGTGAAGTTAGTGGAGTGTTGGTACCCCAACTCTGTTGCGATCGAATCAACGGATCGAGCCGGGCTTTCGGAAAGCAGTGCGCGGGCACGATTGAGCCGAACTTCAGACCAGTATTCAAGAATAGTCTTGTGATAGCGGCTCTTAAACTTCTGAGTCATTTGGGATTGGCTCAGATGCAGGCGGGCACAGACGACCTTTATGCTGAAGCGGGCGCTGCCATTACAACGGTCTATTAATTCTCGAACCGCGACTTCAACGTAAGGCCCGGCAACTTCCGAACCATCTTCCGTGGGCGAGTTCTCGTGAAGCCGGGCTGAGCCGGCGATCAATGCGCGTCGTGCTTTGTTCATAGTCAGCATTACGCTCCGCCGATAAGGGGTGCTGAGAGCGGTGGACCTCTTCAACGCTTAATATCGGATGGTCAATTTGTCCGAATCCCGCTCGGGTTCACCGGAATTGAACCGTTGGCCGGCCAGGTCCGTGCCTGTGCGAATGTACGCTTCAGGGCAGCGTGCCTGTTGTGAGATTTTCCTGGAGGTAGATACAACATTAATTATTCCGCCTTTTGAGGTTCGGTTTTTCGACTTGAGAGTACTAGAGTCCTTTGTGAGATCTATAAAACGCATAAAAGTTACATAGTTACACTTGGTTTCTTTGGCTTCGTTTCGCCCTTCGGCATCGGTCGCGCATTTACGCCGTGTGTGGCGGCCGCTCGCGTGAAAACCCGCGATGTGATCGGCTGCCTCGATAAATTTTCATGTGAAATGCAAAAACATGTGTATCCTTTTCGCTCCCCCGTCTCTCTCATATAATTCGGACGCTCGATTGTGAGAATACAAATCTATCTCTGCTTTCCACCCGGAAGAGCCAGCCAGTCTCTCCCTGTCTAAGCCAGTCGTATTGGTGGTGTAACTAAGTCAAGTGGGGCCCCACAGAAACGTTCGACATGTTCTTAGCTTGCCCACAGGGGCTTAGAGGAGGAAAGCGGGACGAGGATAACGGGACGGGAGATAACGGGACTGGACGGAAGTACCCCCCAGAGATAACGGGACGAGAGATAAGGGGACGGACGGAGAGTGTGTCGGAGATAGATAGGCAATCACCGAAAAGCCTATATGGGCGCGCGCAGGAATTTTGTATGATTCACTTATGAACAAACGGTTTCGAGTTTGTAGCCTTGATCAAGAGGTTTTGTTGCCTCCTTCGCTACAAACTGGCTGTCGGAAGACCACTTAGTCATCGCGAAACCGAAAGGCGCTTCCCCCTCAGCAAACCCGATTCTTTCACAGCTTCCTGACGACTAAATTTTGACGACTAAATTTGACGACTAAGTTTCCACTGCAGCCCGTCCCTGCGATGCCCCTGCGCCGAGAGAGATTATCATGTGGTTACGTCCCGTCTGGCCACTAATTTCCGGCCACTAATTTCCTCCCCGACCCAGCTTTCATCGCAGCCCTGAATCACCGCGAGGCCACAAGCAGTCGCTAGATAGATCGTCGTCCTCATTCTTGAATCCCTTTGTAGATTGAAGTTTGCGCGTTCGTGCATTCTCAAGACTGGAGACCGCCGGCATGACTTGTCTGCCGTCGACACACCCTCCACGCACGGGAAGTTTGTCCCCCGGAATTCGCTTCCACTGAGATAGATGGCAAATACACGATGCACGATCTACGCTGCCGGCAACACGGCCCAACGACAACTTTGTTCTTAGCTTGGCACAGTTCTGCGTGTGGCGCGCAGAAATGCGTGATACTCTCGAACCTGTGGAGGAATTTCCCATGGAAACCGTGGCTGATGGACAAGAGTTAACTGTTTGGGCTGACGCCAGCGTACTTGCTGAAGCGAAACATCTCTTCTCGCATTTCGAAGCTGCGATACGTCCAATCCCCAAGACGTGCCATTCCAAAGACGTGCCCAAAAGTAAGGTGTCAGTCGTCTATTTGAAGCATTCCGAACCGAAGAAGGATCATATTTCCTTTTTGGAGTGTTTCAAGAGTCCGAAAGTTGAGTTCCTTTTGTTCTACATGCCTGACGACTCTTCGACTTTGGCCTTTCGATGGGGACAAATGGTCGGGAAGGAGTGCGTTGCCAAAACAGACTGGGCGTTCAACTTTCAACATCTGAAGCAAATCTTGCGATTGAGAAATGTAATCGCCCATTCTGGGCAGGATGCTCACGACGAGTTCGATTTATCCCTCGCTCGAAAGCGATTGGGGCTTACCCAGGAGCAGATGGCGAAGGCCCTGAATGTTGCTCCCCGCACGATTCAAAATTGGGAAAGTGGCGTAGGGACAAGCCAAATGGCCAAGAAAACCCAAGATCTCAAGGAACTTCTCCAATTGATCGACGAGTTTGTGATTGCTCCGAAAGAGTATGAGTGGCTGCAGACACCTCTGCCGGCAATTCGGAACCAAACGCCCACCCAAGCAATCGTGGGCGGGAAGATGCGAGACGTCATCGTTGAATTCTTGCGGCTCAGGGAAGGGCAGCCTGTTTGACGTTAAGCCGGCGCGAACGCGCGCTGATTGCGGGTTGGACCGACAAGGCCCAGCCGCTCAGCGGTGTTTACTTTCGAAGCGTTAGCTAAACCTTCATGAAACCTGAGACAGTCCTTGAGGGCGCGGGAGCCGCAACTCATGACGGTCGCTTCGCTTCGCCAGACACTCCTGCCGTTTACCTGTCGGAGTCCGACGCTGTTGCCACCAACGAGGTCACGGGCCGAAGGAAACGATTGGGTGGCGCCACCCTCATCAACGTCGACAAGTACCCTCGCGTCGTGTTTGCTGTTCGCTTTGACCTAATGCGGGTGCTCGACCTGAGCCAGCGTCCGCTCCCAAGGGGATTGGGAACTGTCCGAGACAAATGTCTCGGCGATGACCTTTCCGCTTCCCAACAGTTCGGTGATGTATTGGTGTCGCTGGGCGTGCAAGGCTTGCGATTTCCAAGCAGGCGGGTCCTGGAGTCAACCTGGTCGTGTACAGAACATGCTGTGCTCCGAACGTACTGAAGATCGAAAACGAAGCAGCTTTGCGCGCCACCATCGCTGCTATCGCGAGTTCGACCACGTAGAGGTGGCCGAGAGGCCTGGATACAATAGGTTGGGCGATCCGAGGGCGGTAGAAACTGAGCGGGAGGGAACCCAATGGAACCGATAAGCCTACAAAGTCTCATCAATCTTATTCAGGACGACGGCAGCGTGTTGTCGCCACAGAGCCCGTGGACATTGTCTGACTTCAAGTCGTATTGGCCGTTCCTGAGGAGGTATCAGACCAGCCATCAGACCTTTGCCGATCTGTCACGACTCGTCTACTGCATGGAACATGGGCTCAAGTTTGAGTGGTTGAAGGCGTGGGAAGCCCACCGCGCCAAGGATTGGCCGGAGCCGCCCCTGGACGCGCAGATGCGATGCCTCGAACACAAACTGGTGTTCGACTCTCTGATCCGTGACCGAGTTTACGAGGAAACCATGTAATAGCAATCGCAGTACAAGAGCACGACCCAAGCCGCCCAGACTCGGAAAGGAGCTGGCAGCGGCTGGTAAATGGAGATCACAACATGACGACGAACACGACGGCCCCCACATCGCGCAACATCCCTCTAGGAGAATCACATGAACACTCTCGACTCCATGTTGGAACGTAACAAAGACTTTGCTGCTCAGCAGTCTGCTGCGGGCACACTGATGCCCTCGCTTCCGCGGGCGACGCCAAATGTAAGGGCACTTATCATCGGTTGCGCTGATATGCGTGTGGACCCTGCTCATCTTCTAGGAATTAAACCGGGGGAGGCTCTCGTATTGCGCAACATCGGCGGTCGGATCACTCCGGTGTTGTTGGAGGAGTTGGGTCTACTCGGACGAATCGGTCAAGTTCTCGGAGAGATTGCCGGCGGCGGTGGGGAGTTTCACCTGATCGTGCTTCACCACACCGATTGCGGCATCACCCGCCTCGCGGGCGACCCCGCCAAACTCGCGCACTATTTTCAAATACAGGAAGGGGAAGTCGAGACAAAAGCGGTCACCGATCCGCACGCTGCGGTTGCCATCGACGTCGCTTTGCTCCGCGCGATTCCCGCCTTGCCGGGAGCATGGCTTGTCTCTGGCCTCGTCTATGACGTGTCGACCGGACTTGTTGAAGTTGTCGTACCGCCATCGCCGATTCGTAGTGCGTAAGGGTCCGAAGGACCGCACATCTCTGTGACGTCCGGAATCGAGTCGCAGACGGAACCAGAGTAGGTCGAAGAGAAGCTCGGTCCCCATTCGGGCCTGGTGTTAGCTGACTATCAGGCTGGGTATCGCAAAGGATGATCCGAGCGATGACAAGTTTGCCGAGTGTGCGGTGGAAGCGGGCGCAGAGGCGATCATCACGGCCGATAAAGACCTCCTGCGGCTTGGAAGCTACGAGGGCATAAAAATAATGATGCCGCGCGATTTCCTCCAGCGCGGGCGTAGCTTTGCCGTAAGAGAAGCTAGATTGTTCGACGACGCAAGAGCGATCGCGGTCCACGGACGGTAAAATCGCGTACCCAATTGCGATAAACGAGTGACTAGGTTCGACGCTTAGCGAAGTCTTTTTTTTCCAAAGTTCCAGTCCCGTCTGTTTGACCACAAATCTTTGACCACAAATCTTCGAGTGCGCTCGCCGAGGCGTTGGCAGCCAAACGGCTACCACTACATACGCCCACCCAAGATGCGGTCGATCTGCCGAAGATGGTTCAAGTCGTGTGCCGCTTCCAAGCGGACGAACTCCTCGACCGTTTGCCGTCCGCGTACCTCGTGGACCCCATAGCACTCCACCCACCGTGCGCGCGGGACCGACTCCAACAGTCGCAGGTTGCTCTCGCGCAGCGCCCGAAAGACCCCTGCCGAAAGGCTTGCATCTTGCTGCGCGTAACCCAAGCGCTCCGCCCATACGGCCTGATCCCACCACGTTAAGGCCACGCCCGGATTCGCCAGCATGTTTCGCAATCGCCACCCCATCGCCAGCTCCGCGTCCGCCAAGTGCGCTACGATCTCGGCGATTGACCACTTTTCAGGTGCAGGACGCCGGATCAACTCCTCGGGCGCGACATCGCGCAGACGCCGATCGAGTTGCGATGGGGTGGCTTGTTGTACACCGATGGGCTCCTCATCGCCAAGATAGCTTAGGACTCGAGTTCGGTATGCTTCGAACGTCTCTGCCATTGGTCCTCCCGCTAGACTGCGTATGCGGCCGAACATCTCGTGGAGTAGACCGAGCCATCCTGGTTCGCAATCATACGGGTGTGATGACGTAACACAAACACCGCGACCTCACTGCGCTCCGCTACAACGCCGAGCTGTTTCAAAATGTTATCGTTCATGAACGACCCGTAGACAAAGGTCGCCACCCTTCGGTCGCCCATCATGGCTCCTTAGATTTGGTCCAATGCAGTCTTAGTTTCCCCTGCGGCCGTCGTTCGTCAAACGTTGATTCGTCATTGTTTACGATGAACGGCGCTCATGCTTTCGCTCCGCGCCGTCGCTTTCTGTCGTGGCGGTGACTACTCCCGACCACAAATCTCACAAATCTCCGACCACAAATCGAAGGTGAGCTCACGTTGCCTTCGGTCTGTGATGATCTTTTGCGGAGTCCTCGCTTCTGTAGAGCTTCTGAAAAATGGCGGCCTTTACCACTCCTAGCAAAGTGCCAGTCCCGTCTGTTAATCTTTGACCACAAATCTTCGGAGCCGTGTCCTGATATAAGAACCGACAACATTCATTCAATGAACTTCCGGGACAGTGCACTAACTCGCACGCAAGAGTATGCAGGTAATGTCATCGTGTTGCGGTGCATCCCCCACGAAGCGGTCGAGGTCAACCAGGATGCTATTCAGTAGCATAGCCGGAGTCAGCATCACGCCGGAGTTCAGCATGGTAATCAAGCGGTATTCGCCGTACTCCTGCTGAACGTTGTTCTCTGCCTCGATGACGCCGTCGGTGAAAGTTGCGAGCCAATCACCGGGTTGCATCACTACTTCCCCCGACAGGTAGAAGGCATCTTTCATGATCCCGAGCGGCAAGCCGCCAATCCCGAGACGCTCGATGACGCCCGATCGACGACGCAGTATGGGATCGTTGTGTCCTGCATTGACATAGGTCAATCGACGCGATGCAGGGTCGAATTCGGCAATGAAAGCGGTGGTAAAGCGGCGGCCATTCTGGCTATTGCTGCAGGCATAACCATTCATCCGGCCGACTAATTCCGGGAGCGAGCCGTGTGTACCACTGAGAGTTTTTAAGCTTGCCTGAAATGTTGCCATCAGCATAGCAGCGGGAATGCTTTTACCCGCCACGTCTGCAATCGCAATCAGAAAAGTGCCGCTTCCTGAACCTTCGCTTGGACGGGCAAAGACGTCATAGTAATCGCCCGCAACGGTATTGGCCGCACGGGTGGTGAATGCGATTTCGAGCCCCGGCACGTGGGGCGGGCTCTCCGGAAGTAACCATGTTTGGATCTCCTTCGCAATCTGCAGATCGCGCTTCATCACAACGCGATCTGCAACTTCCAGAACTAAAAGGACGAACATCAGAAGACCACCGTAGAAGTGAAAATCGAGACCGAATACTTCCACTGTTCCCGATCTTGTACGCCACGTCCATTCGCCGCCCGGAACAAAGACCAGCACTAAAGCGACCAGCAATAACACCCGGCGGGCGGGCGTGAGCTTCTCGACAATCGCCCAGAAGAATTGGCTGCCCACGCTCAAAAAGTGCCGGGCGTGGTCCACGCCTTCCACTCGCGTGGAATCGACCTCCAGGGAATATAGGCGGTAGCTGGAATGAGCATCTGTCCGAAACTGCGACCATAGCTGGTTGAGTTGCATGCCCTCGGTCACGCGCAGCCAAAACCGATTCACACGCTCCGATAGATCATGTTTCCCCATGCTTAGACTCCTCCCGATCATTTTCTTCGCAACGGGGCTCCCCGGCAACGCATCCTGGCTGAGGTTGCGGAGTTCTTCTCGAAGATTCTCTGCCGATAGTAGCAAGGACATTACGCTTCAGCGAGGAAGGACCTGCCGAAAGCCCCTGCGTGAAAACCCTTAGGAACAGAATCGAGTCCAACGGGCGGTTTTAGCCGCACCGGCAACAAGCGCTGGGTGCCCCATTTGCCTCGATTTCCTGCAGAGGCTTGTGGCGTTAATACACTCCATGCGCCTTTCCTTAATGAAGGCGCACACGCGGACCTCTCTAGCACAGCGTGGCAGGAAATCGGGGTCGAGCCGTACTTTGCCTGCCGGCGTGCCGTGGAAATTGCCCCTAGGCGGTGAAGGGACGAAATAACTACCGTTCGTCGCACGACGCTGAGACTGTTCGGGATGATGGTTACTTCGTCTGTCCCTTCAATGTCCGTCTGACAACGAATCTCTGACCACAAATCTCTGCTCTAGTCCTGGCAGAAAATCGCGCAGTTCAGGCTGCCCCCCTTTTCCCCCCGACCACTAAATTCTCGTCTGACCACTAAATTCTTTGACCACTAAATTCTTTTCTGACCACTAAATTCTTTTCACATTGACCTCATTGAGCGAATTTTGTTGCGAGCCCAGCAGCCGCTCACCCAGAAGATTCAAAACTAGCACACAGGAAAGGAAAAACAAGATCTGCAATGACGCTGCTGATCCATCAGGTGGAGATACTCAAACCACAGTCAACTGTCGTGAACAGGCAATCATGCTCATCGACCCTGCAGTTCGCAGTCGGTACCGTGGCCTCCAAAGGCATGGATCGTCTGGGTACATTTTTGAGCAATTCGGTAGCTAAGAAGAAATGATCCTAGCTTCCGGTTGGCGGACGCTCCGCTCCGTACTAACTTCGGCTTCAACGCCTGACCAAGTCCACGCCTGCCAGATGATGACCGAGGTGGCCACAGTTTCGATCGTTGCGAAGAACAAGTACTCTGGAAAAGCAGGCGGCCTGCCCCATCCGGCCAGAGGCGGAACGAAGGTCAGGAAACCGTTTACAAGGGTTATAAGGCCACCCGCGATTATATTCGCTAGCCGGTTCGCTCTAAACGGAAGCAGTCGACATGCCAGAATCATGGCGATGGGTATTTCCATCAAGACCGCTGAACCCATCAGAGCCCATGGGGAGAGAGGCTCGAATGAATTTCGCGAGCCAGCAATAGCGAACAGGGCAACGACGTCCGCATACAGGTAGTTCAATAACGCGAATATCCACAGTACAGACAACCGCTCCTTCGTGTCGTGCATGTCAACTCTCCTTCGGAATAGTTACCGTCGTCGGATTTTACAGGGATTTTGGAAGACAGTTGTCGCAAAACAGGCGTTCTCGCAAGCTTGCGCCTTCTGTTCGCCCAATCTGCCTGACACTGGCGACCTCATCCGACAGCGTGGCGGGCAAGATCAAGCCTTGGCTATCAAAAATGAGTCGCGCTTCTACAGAGATAAGCAGGGGATAAAGGGGCTGGCAGCCCCTTTCCCCTGCACCCCAAATCCCCGCCGAAGATCCTTCGCTTCGCTGCGGAACCACCTTGCGGAGCAGCCAGCTTGACGAAGCCGAACACTTCTATGCACAATCATCACGCCAGCGTCGCTGCGCTCCGACGGCTGTTCGCCTTCACCGGAACACCGTTCGGCTTCCCGCTGGAATCACCGTTCACCTTCACCGGAATCCCCAAGTAGGAAGCGTACCGCCCGTGGGTCTGCTTCAGTGCCTGTGCCAGACCATCGACTTTGTGAGGAATCGCGATCAAGTAGATATGGTTCGACATGAGGCAGTATCCAATGAGGGCGACGCCGTAGAGGACGATGTTCTCGCGCAACAACTGGAGGTAGATTGTTCGATCGGCGTCGCCGCCCAGGACGAAGCGCCGCCCGTTCCCACGCTGCGTCACATGGTGTGGTACGTCAACGGCAACCACACGAGTGAATCGTCCCATGCCAGGAAACGATATCAGGAATCATTTCGGCGTACCGGAGGTCCTGCAAAGGTGAAAATGCGTGCATGTTGTGCTGGCGATGCAGAGCGCTAAAGCTTCAGAAAGTGGTGGCCGGTTCAACACTTCGAGCAAAGTTCCAGTCCCGGTCTGACCACAAATCTTTTGACCACAAATCTTTCGTCTGACCACAAATCTTTCAGTCCCCGTCTGGCGACTAAATTCCGTACAGATCTGCGCCAGCGGAACCACCGCTAGCAAATAGGGTAAAGTCATTGCGATGCCATCGCGGCCCCAGTCCTCAACACTCGTTCTATGGATCATCGTTGCCCTGATCGTGCCTTTGGGGTTCACGCAATCCTTGAACGCGACGCCTGAAAAGATCACCGAGGCTCATCCTGCCTCATTCTCTTTCCTCACGGATCATGAACCCGTCATTTCGCTCGACGGCCTCTGGCGCTTCCATCCTGGGGATGACGCTCGCTGGGCCTCGCCTGCCTTCGACGATTCCGCGTGGCCCCTGCTGCGCTCCGATGAGCCATGGACAGACCAGGGCTACAACCAGCTAAGTGGTTTCGCCTGGTATCGCTTTCGTGTCCAGGCTCCTTCGCCGGCAAGGCCGCTCGCCCTTCTCTTACCTTCCATCCTCACCGACTATGAGGTCTTCGAGAATGGCGCGAAAATCGGCGGCTTCGGCCAAATGCCGCCCCACGGAAGTCTGCGCTTCAGCCAGAGTTTTCTTTATCCAGTTCCCCCAGCGGCCGCCGGAGCTACGCTCCAATTTGCTATCCGCGTCTGGCATCACCCCATCTACGCGACCTACCTGGGAGGCGGCCCACGCCATGCCGGCGCTTATTTGGGAGAAACGAGCCTGCTCGAGCGCCAGCTTGAACTACTCAAGCAGGAGCGCCTCACTCGGGTCGCCGGCTTCTTCGCGGTAGGCCTTCTGAATGCCGTCGTCAGTCTCACCGTCTTTGGTCTGTATTTTTACCGCAGGTCGGAGCGGGAGTATCTGTGGTTTGCGATTCTTCTGCTCACCAACGCGCTGATGGCAGTTCTGACGATCAGCGACTTTATCCTGAACTTTCCTCTCGGGCTTCGCGATGTCCTTGCGGAAACACTTGGTTCCGTGGGGCTCGCCGCTTCCCTCTTCTTTTTCTCGCGTGTGCTGGAAGCAAAACGATCTCTCATCTGGCGCGCCGTACTGATCCTGGCGCTTCTCGATCCTCTGGCTGTCGGTCTTTACGTGTTCCGGATTACGTCTCCAGCAACCTCCACCAGCCTGAGAATCCTTTTGGGTCTGCCGCTCGAGATTTACATTGTTGTGCTGCTCTGCCGCCGCGCCATCTCCGGCAATCGGAACGCTCGCTTGCTTTTCGTTCCCACGATTCTGCTGTATGGCACCAGCATTCTCGGCGGAACCTTTCTCTTGTTCTTCCAACTTCACTGGCAGTCGAGGACTCTGGCTTCCATCAATCAATGGAATGTGATCGAAACTCCGTTCCCGGTTCCGCTTGAGGTATTGGTCGAACTCATTTTCGTGGTAGCCTTGCTCGCCTTCCTCATCCGCCGCTTCGCGAGATCGCGCGCGAAGGAGGAACGCTTCAGCTCGGATATGGAGGCCGCCCGGACGCTGCAGCATGTCCTCATCCCCGAAACGCTTCCTTCCATTCCCCACCTGGAAATCAGCACCGCGTATCATCCCGCGCAGGAGGTCGGTGGTGACTTCTACCAGATTCTAACCTTGCCCGGCAGCGACTCGAATGGGGAGGCGAATACCCTCATCGTCCTGGGAGACGTCGCCGGAAAAGGACTTGCGGCGGCCATGACCGTCTCCATGCTGGTCGGCGCGCTCCATTCCCTGGTGGAGACGACAGGCTCTCCGGCAGAAATTCTCGCTGGACTCAACCGTCGCCTGCTGAGCCGGGGATCGGGCTTCACGACCTGCCTGGCCATCCGCCTTTCCCCGTCAGGCGAGCTCACGCTCGCCAACGCTGGGCATCTCCCGCCATACCGCAACGGTCAAGAGCTCTCCAGTCCCCCCGCATTGCCGCTCGGTCTCGACCAGCACGCCGAGTTTGCAGAGCAAACTGTTCAACTCGCCCACGGCGATCGTCTCACGCTACTCACGGATGGCATTCCTGAGGCCACCAGTCATCGCGAGCTCTTCGGCTTCGAACGAACCGCCCGCCTGAGCTCTTTACCCGCCGCCGAAATTGCCGACACCGCTCGTCGTTTCGGGCAGGAAGATGACATCACCGTTATCTCGATCGTTCTCCGCCACTGAGGAAAAGCGGGACAGATGGAGTAACCCCTAACGCTAGGTACGGGGGTTACTCCGTCTGTCCCCTCTTTCTCCGCTCTCTTTCTCCGCTCTCTTTCTCCGCTTCTCCCCCCACAACATGATCCTGATGCGCTGAATGATCCTGATGCACTGAGTTTTGACGCATACCATTCCTGGACGATAGTTAGGGTTTCGAGAATCCGAGCGGCGATGTAAACGCCGGATGAACCATCGCTGTAACCAATCGACATCGGACGACTCCAATGGTTGGTTAAACACGTTGGTTGGACTTGACCAACGGCCGAAAGGTTACAAGTCTCTCAGGACATGCCAAATGATTGGAACTCTCTTGATATCTGCGCTATTAAGCGGGTCTGTGGACGGCTCAATAAGGGGGCAACTCTCGAGGCACGACAACATGTCGACTCCTTGCATTTCAGGGACCGAACAACCACCATCGCGCCGGCGGCGCGTTAGGCTCCAAAAGTTGGAACCGCGGTTGTTCCGTCTGAAAGATGTGAAAAAATTGACTTTCCGCTTACGCGCGATCTGCAGTCGAAAAAACTTCGCGCTAGGATGCCCTCTAAGCGATTACTCAGGCTCAGGTATACATTTCGTATCAAAAACTAAACCCTAACAAAATCAGCAAAATCAAGTTTTTCACATCTTCCTGTCCCTTTAACGTCTGTCCCTTTAACGTCGTCCGTTTAACGTCCCGAGACCGGTTGCCTAATCGCCGATATTCGTATGCCTGGAATGTCAGGGCTGGATTTGCAGGCTAAGTTGAACGCTGACCATTGTTCCATTCCGACGCTCTTCATCACGGCACACGGCGACGAGAAGATGCGGCTGCAGGCAATGAGAGGGGCGAAGTGAAATTCCTCGCGAAGCCCTTTGAGGGCGACGTTCTGCTCGAGGGCGTTCGAGCGGCTTTGGAAAGTTGGGGCCAAGGATCGAGTTTGTAGCACCGTTCTTGTAGGGAGGCATGTTATGGGTTGCTTCGAAGCAATTCGGTCTGGTGACCAGGACGATAGAGATCGCCAATTCGATCAAATTGTCGGTCACAGCCCCGCCCTGGAAGCCGTTCTCGCTCAGGTTGAACTGGTCGCACCGAGCAGAGCCACCGTGTTGATTCGAGGAGAAACGGGCACGGGCAAGGAGTCGATTGCCAAAGCGATTCACAACACCAGCCCGCGCTACGATCGTCCATTTGTGACAGTGAATTGTGCTGCCATTCCTCTCGACTTACTGGAGAGCGAGCTGTTTGGTCACGAGAAAGGAGCGTTTACCGGAGCCATCGCGCAGAAGACCGGGCGCTTCGAGCGCGCCGACAACGGAACGCTCTTTTTGGACGAGGTTGGGGATATTCCGCTGGCATTGCAGCCCAAGCTGCTGCGAGTGCTGCAAGAACAGGAGTTCGAACGCCTCGGGAGCGGTCGGACGCACCGCGTCGACGTCCGGCTGGTGGCCGCGACCCACCGGGATCTGGAGCAGATGGTGAACCAGAACGAATTCCGCAGCGATCTCTACTATCGCCTCAATGTGTTCCCTGTGCTGCTGCCGCCCTTGCGAGCACGCCGCGAAGATATTCCCGCACTGGTCTCCCACTTTGTTGGAATCTATAGCCGTCAGATGAGTAAGCGCATTGACCTCATTCCCGAAGAGACGATGGCGGCGCTCACCTCCTACGCCTGGCCGGGCAATGTGCGGGAGCTACAGAACCTGGTTCAACGTGCTGTCATCCTTTCCGGCGATGGCGTGCTTCCGAATCCGTGGTCGATGTCAGACGAGAAGCCGGTGACGGTCTTCCCGTCAGAGAGCACGTTAAAGAATTTCCAACGGGCCTTGATTTTACAGGCCTTGGAGGCAGCGGGTTGGGTTGTCGGCGGAGCCGGCGGCGCAGCCGCACGACTTGCAATGCCGCGAAATACCCTTGTCTCTAAGATGAAGAGACTGGGAATTTCGCGCCCGGTGCCCCAAACGGCTCCTCCGTCAGGCACGTTCAAGGATTCCGAGCGCGCCCTGATCTTGGAGGCTTTGGAAATAGCGGGTTGGGTTGTCGGCGGATCCACCGGAGCCGCCACACGTCTGGGATTGAAGCGGACTACTCTAACGTCCAAAATGAGGAAACTCGGCATCTCACGGGCGTGAGCCAAAGTGACTTGAACCAGACCAACGAGGAATACACTGACAGCGCAGTTGCGTCAACTGCGGGCTAGATTAGACTCCCTGGCGCTGAGCGCCGTCCGCCCACTTTGCCTGAGGAAGGGAGAGTGGTTGCCGGCGCATGACGGGGCGTGACGACAAACCAACGTCGAGCCTTAACTTCGTCACCTCTCGGCAGAGCCCCCCGCACCTGGGCAAAGCGAAGAAAAATGAAAGAATAGCGGCACAAGCTCTTCAAATTCCCCTTCTGTTTTGGAAAACGCGGCCATGCTGTGTTCTATCCGCTTCCGGATGCGTGCCGCCTGGACATCTTCGCGCTGATATATCGACGCGACGAACCGACCGAGGGCCGCATCTGACCTCCTGCCGCAAGGCCGAAGCTTCAGAAAACTAGACTGATCCAAGCTCGACCGCTTTCGTTTCTCACTCTGGCAAAAGAATTGCTACAGCAGCGGATCGAAGGGCATCAGAGGCTATCACTTTCTAAGAGTACCGTCATTATCTGCGAACCAGTAACACGGCTGCTCTCACAGTGCCCCTCTCCCTTCCCAAAGGAGCAAACGATGAAGTTAAATCCGATTCGCAGAATAACAATCGATTCGACACTGGTTTTCACACTTACCGGGGTTTTGTCGATTTCGGGCCTGGCTATGTCACAAACGGTTGCTGGAGTGAAGGTCCAGATAACAGGCAGTAAATCCGCGGTAATGCCAAAGACCCATGCGACGGTTGATGTCCTAAAAGCCGCGTCCGCAGCGGCCCCGTCAGCTCCGGAAGGGGCTAGTTTTGGGAATGGACCAGCGCCGGGTCCGCGATCAAGCCCTGGTGCAGGCTGCAATCTCTTCCCCGCGCCCGCATCGACAGGAGCGGACGTGCCGATCACTTATTTCGGGCCGTCGCCGTCTGCCACTGATCCGGACCTGGTTGGGCCATATCAACTCTTGCAATCAGGCGTAGTGGATGCAATCAAAGGTACAATCACCTTACCGCTCTACGAGGGCTACCTGAAACAGGGTAACGTGCCCGTTTGGTACATTCTGACCGATACAGACGATCCGGGAGTCGCCTCTCTGCTCGGACTGAATGTCTCAGCTAAGCTGACGAACGCCGGACCGGGTGCGCGAACCGCAAACTTCAACAGCAATTCAGACCTGATCTTTGATGCCGGCAAGGTCGATTTCTCGCCCAACCGGGACCTCGTTGCGGGCCCGGCGCCGAACGCGTTTCCGCCCGTTGTCGCGCAACCCGGGTCGATAGGTGACGCCAACTATAGCCCGCTCGTCCGTGTTCTCAACGCCGGCGGGATCTTTTACAATGCTCCCGTTGTCGCGTTCGGTGTGGACGCAAGCCAGATCGATTTCCCGAGCGGGAACGTCGATTATTCCAAAGTTCACGATCAAGTGCTCGCGATCGATCCTGATAACATGACCGTGACGTTCCAACTTATCAACGGATTCAGCTTCGGCCACCCGCTATGGTACATCTCGACAGATTCGAGTACCACGTTAGTCGCGGCGATCGAAGGCAACACGTATGCGCCGCTCATGGCCCAGCTCAAGACCGGCAATGACGACAGTTTCGGCAGTCCCGTCGAGAGAATCTTCATCGCGACGAACGGCTCCTTGGGGTGTGACAACCCGCAGCGTCAAGGGCTCGATGCTGCTCTGACAGACGGCTTCCGCCCGAATAACACGTTTGGCGGGATTCCAACCGATGCTACAGATTACAGCCCGATGTGGAATGGGCAGCTCTATGAATGGACACCGGACTCTGTCAGCAAGGGTTACCGTCAACAGCTTCGCGAGGAGTTTCAAATCCTCACGTACGTAGATGATGGACTGCTAACAGGCCCGAACGGTGCTCCTTTTGGGGATAGCGCTTTCATCATTAGCTGTCCGCCGGTACAACGCCTCGAGTAGCCGTTGCTGAGGCCGGGTCGGGCGCTCCGCCAGACACTCTCTCCTGTAGTGTTGCGGAGGAGCCGCTCACCCGGCAATCAGTGCTTTACTGTGTGACTGTTTCCCACTCGCTCACAATCGTTAAGTTATTGGGAAATAAAGCTGGCTCCTCAGGTAGGACTCGAACTACAACCCTTCGACAAACAACCCAGTGACGACAAACAACCCAGTGACAAACAACCCAGTGACAGACGGAACGTAACAGTTACAATTCGCAGGAGTATTGCTCCTCCGCAGGCGGTGATCGTTCCGTCTGTCACCAGGATTCTGTCACCAGGATTCGCCAACTTCAGCTAATCCAGATTTCAACGAGAGTTTAGCCGGACCAAGGCAAACTGGAACTAAAGAAATGGGCGTCTCCGCGAAACCCTGTGTGCAGCGTTCTGCTAAGGCTATGCGGTGTGCAGCTAGGTTTCTCATTGTGGCGCGTTTGGCTCGAGTCATCGCTGTAGATGTTCCGCACCACGTAACACAGCGTGGCAATGCGCGGAGATTTATTCTGGATTGCGATGCCGATCGCATGGCGTATCTCAATCTCTTACGCCAGAACATCGAACTCCATGGGGTGGTGATCGGTTATTGCCTGATGTCGAATCACGTGCATCTGCTCGTCACTCCTCACAATGCTGACGGCTTGGGATTGGCCCTGAGGCATACCCATGGGCGCTATGCGATTTATTGGAACGCGGTTCATCAGTCGAGCGGCCATGCCTGGCAGGGTCGTTATTACTCCTGCCCATTGGATCGGGTGCATCTATGGGAAGCGTTGCGCTATACGGAGTTGAACCCGGTGCGCGCCGGCTTGGCGAGGGAGGCGGAAGCGTGGACGTGGTCCAGCGCGGCAGCGCACTGCGGAGCGGAAGCGCGGAACGAGGTCTTAGATTTGGAGGTATGGCGGAAAAGTTGGACTGCCAGTGCATGGCGGCAGTACCTAGCGGCAGGCGAGACGGAATCCAAGCTGACGGAGATTCGTCGGTGCACCCACACAGGGCGGCCGCTGGGTAGCGCAGAGTTTGTGCAGGCTCTCGAAGGGACGATGAAGCGGCGGCTGGCACCACAAAAGGGAGGACGCCCTCCTAAGGCCGGTTTGGATGCGAGACAAGGCGATCTGGTCTTTGAATCAGAGCAGACGGCGATCCATTTGATTTATGTAGCTGTTGTTGTGCGGGTATGGGGTACGTCCTGTCTGTCACCTGGTTGTCACCTGGTTGTCATGTCACGCCTTTCCTGTCACGCCTTTCCGTCTGTCACCTGGTTGTCGGAATGGCGGCTTTTTGTCCATTGGGTCACGAAGGAAAGGGGCTGACTCCGAAATGTGTATCAGAAACCTATAAGGATTGGTAGGGGGTTGTCGAAGTTCCTGCAAGGTCCCATCGTGCCGAAACGACCGTTCCTATGGGATACTGTGCCAATGTCACGAAGAAGCAGGTCTGACAATCCGGCATACCTATTGCGTCTGATTAGTGAGGGCGCGGACACATGGTCTTCAATCTGCGATCACCTTGGTCTTGGGAGCCCTACTGGCACTAAAGCCAACGTTCTCACTCAAGTTGTGACCGGCCTCGCGGTGGCCGGCCTTGTAAATATTAAGAAATACCCGAAGGGTTCAAAGAAAATCGAAACGATTACGGTTTCAGAGAAATGGCTCCAGATACAGGGCCTTCTCAAAATCAGCCTGCGCGACCTCAGCAAAATGACTGCCGGCGACTCCATCATAGTCAAACCTTACTTCGATCGGCCAAAGGCACCGAAGAACCCGAATGACCTGTTCGTCGTGATGCCCTTCAAGCCACAACTAAAGGCCGTCTACACGAATCACATCACTCGCGTCGCTCGCGACCTCAACCTTACATTTGCTCGCGGGGATGATTTTTTTACCGCTCGATCAGTGATGCACGATATTTGGGATGCCATCGCGGCAAGCAGAATTGTCATTGCCGACTGTACGGGCAGAAACCCCAATGTCTTTTACGAAATTGGCATAGCCCACACCATAGGTGTTCCTGTCATACTCATCGCGCAAAACGCCAAGGATGTGCCATTCGATATTAGGCATTTACGCTACATCCCTTACAGCCTTACCCCACAGGGGAAGAAGGCATTCGAAAAAACACTTCGAAAGACCCTGATAACCGCGTTACGTTTACCCGATCAATGATTTTGGCAGCGCTATGGCCTGTCGATAGTTCTCAGCATCTCCTCGATTCGCCGCTCAGCCTGTCCCTTATTCACTTGTGCATTAAAGAACCTGCAAATCTTTACCTTGTAGACATGCGCCAGCCAATGGCTGCGCTCGGCGTCATATTTCTTGTTCAGCAGATGATGCTTTCCGTCTAGCTCGATCACGAGCTGGACAGACGGGACGAAAAAGTCAACGATTACCCATGAGTCGCCGTTTTGGAATATCTTCTGACACTCGATAGCGATGCCCAGGTTCCTCAGGATCCGGAAGAGGATTTGGCCGTCGGATTTAGTCGTCAGGAAGCTGTGAAAGAATCGAGCTTTCCCAAGGGGATGTCTACCGGTTCGGTGTGGCAAAGTTCTTCTCCCGTTGCTGGGAAGCACGCAGGCCCGTATTGCAAGCGTGTTTATTGGTCTTGCAGCTAGAAAATGGTCCAATCGAGTCCTTCGCAGGGCTGTGGAGTAGGCCTGAGGCGATATCACGCGACTGCGGCGGCATCGAGTTTGCTGCGAATGCTGAGCCAGCGGATGATGTTGTAGCTGAGACAAGCCCAGGTCGCTTCCATAGAGGCTTTCCATCGTCCACGACAGCGAAATTGCCGAAGCCCACACCGCTGCTTGATCCAGGCGTGCGGGAACTCTGCAATCTGTGATCGTTGCTTATAGATCTTCTGCCCTTCTTCCGTTTTCATCTTGGCTTTGAATCCCACCGTGGCGGCCGGCTCTTCATTGCGTGTAATGGACCGTCTCCAGTTGGCTGGTGGCGTTTTGGAAGCACACTGCTCACGGTGCACGCAGGTGCGGCAAGCCCATCTGGGTTGTTTGTATACGTGCCAACGCACCCCGTTTTTGGCATTGGAAACCGCATGGTGCGTTAACTTCTCCCCTGCTGGGCAGAGATAGATGTCCCGCTCCGCGTCATAAATAAAAGCACTGCTCATAAAGGCGGGACTGCGGCCTTGTGCATCCCTTTCCACTGGCTTCCAGCTCTCTTGCCAGGAACCATAAAAATCTACTCCGGCTGCTTCAGCTGCTTTTACAGAAGCGTGGTTGGTGTAGTCGCCATCAGCTACTATCTGCTTTGGTAAACAACCCAACGTTGTCTTGCAGCGGTCCAAGGCAGGCTCTAGTTGGCGGTAGTCGATCGCATCGGTGGTGGCCTCTACGTTCACCACCAGCCCGTGAGTCGTGTCGGTGACTAACTGCACGTTATAGCTGGGTACGGTTCCACCTTCACCGTTCCTCATCACGTGGGCCTGCGGGTCGGTGCTGGATGCGCGAGCAACAAACTGTTCGCGATCACGTTTCCTTGCTTGCTGCAGCCGCTCCACTTCACGCACCGCAGACTCCAGTCGGCTCTTTCGCTGCCGAGCGGCGCGCCGCTGTGCTGCCAACTGACGGTTGGCTCTCTTACCTTCTTCCGCCGCTTGCTCATTCATATGTTCCACTTGCTCGCGCGCCGAGGCAAGATGAGCTTCCAGCTTCTCTTTGCGTCGAAATGTGTTACCGCTGGCATTGGCCTTGATCTTGGTGCCATCTAGCGTGACTCGTTCCATGGTGATCAATCCCTCGGCGCTCAGCATGCCTACCACTTGCACAAACAGATTTTCCAGGCCCACCTGATAATCAGAGCGGAACCCGGAAAGGGTTCGATAGCTGATCGGCTGGCACCCACCGAGCCACAGCGCGCCCGGCTCGAACTCGCATTGCCGGGACAGCTCACGCGCCGAGCTTATGCCTCGACTGTAGGCGTACAACCACAAGCTGATCAGTAACCGAGGCGCCGTATGGTCACGACCTGCGCGACCTTCAACCGCCGCGATCTCGGCGTCGTAAAGACTCAAGTCCATACGACCGACCACCTCCCAGATCGAGCGTGCGCTGTGATCTTGCTCGATTAGCTGTTCAACATCGACAGTGCGCAAAATCAGTTGATTGCGATCAATTGGAACAATGCGGGGTAGAACTGGAGATGCATTCACGTTTGCAGTTTAAGGTGGTTACACCCGACGCAAAAGTGGGTAACTTGATGCTTGCCGTCAATTTTTTCACAGCTTCCAGACGGAAATGGAACTTTGGGAAAATAGGGGGTTCTTAGAACTCCTTGGCAACTGGAACTTTGGGTGGTTGCATGTTGGGTCCATGGCTTTATAGTCGTTCCTACATGATTTTTGTTAGCTACAGCCACGGGGACAAGGCCTGGCGCGAGCGCTTTGAAAGAATTTCCAAGCCACTCAGCCGCGCGGAATCCATGGTCTTATGGTCCGACAAGGACATCAAGATGGGCGAGTGGGAGCAGCAGATCGAGGAAAAAATGAAGGACGCCATCGCTGCAGTACTGTTGGTGAGCGACAATTTCCTGGCTTCGGACTACATCGTGGATAAGGAGTTGCCGTATCTCATCCGCGCCAGCGAGACACGTGACCTTAAGATCATCTGGGCCTACCTTGAACCCTGCGATCTGAAGCGCTTTCCGCAGATCAAGAAATTTCAGGCGATGACCTTGGGTGAGCTTAAGCCAATGGCCGCCATGAACCAGTGGGAGTGGAAACAAACGATGCTCAAGGGGTGCGACATGATCGACGAGTTTCTGATAGATCGGGAGCGCCCGTCCATCAATGAAGCCGTCAAGGGAAAGTCATTTCCGAGGGTCGCCAAGCTGCCGCTCCTGGCCAAGCCCGCCCGTCGTCGTGTCGAAGTGCTGGTCTATGCGGGTCAAAAATGGTGGCGGCAGCCAAGCATCAACCCAGGCATGACCACGACCACGATCTACCTCGGCGACGGCACCACCAAAAAAGGCACGCCGTTTACGGTTATCGCGATGACGACGGACAAACCCCTTCCCCAGTCCACATTTCTCAGTCTCCCTGAGTGCCGAACGAAATCGAAAGAATTTGTGCTTGTTAGGGGATGAGGGCGGGGTGCTGGTCAAGCGCGGATTTGTGTTCAGACGGGAGGAAAGCGGGACAGAGGAAAGCGGGACGAAAGATTTGTGGTCAAAGATTTGTGGTCACGGGCGGGACTGGAACTTTGGAAGCGGTAAAGAAACGACCCACCCTGCAGGTCTAACGCTCGGGTGATCGAGAGTCTATGTCCCCCCGCCGCCGGGATCACGCGAAAAGGATTAACTTTCCTTAATACATCCCGGACACTGCAGTGAAAGTTCATCCAAAATAAGCCACCCATCCCTCATTCGTTCCGTAGCGCCACCATGGGTTCCACGCCCGCAGCGCGCCAGGCGGGCAGCGCCGACGCGAGCAACGCTGCCAGTCCTAACGCCAACGTGGCCGAGGCCAGCATGACCGGATCCCAGGGTCTTACGCTGAACAATTGCTGCGTCATCAGCTTGCCGGCGCCGATCGCGGCCGGAATGCCGATCGCCAATCCGATGGCCACCTGGGAAAAGGCGCCCCTCAGCACCATGCGCAATACCCTTCCGCGATCGGCGCCCAGCGCCATGCGGACGCCGATCTCCCCCGTGCGCTGCTCCACCATGTAGGCCATCACGCCGTACAGGCCAACCGCCGAAAGCACCAGTCCCAGCGCACCGAATAGCGTCGTCAGGGTCGCAATCATGTCCTGCTGCTGAAAGTCTCCACGGAAGACCTTGTCGTAGGAGATAACCCCATACAGCACCAGATCGGGATCGACACTCGCCAACGCTTTGCGCACCTTTTCTTCTATCCCCGGAGGATTGCCGGGCGCCCAAATCACGATGTTGTACAGGTAGTGTGACCAGATCTCGCCAGCCTCATAGTCAGGATCGTCCCAGTCGGTGGTCTGCGCCTCCGATATCCAGTACATGGGCCCGATCGGGTCCTTGTAGTCCCAGGGCGAGTAACGCATGTCTTTCACGACGCCGACGATTTCATACTTGGACGCGTATTGGATCTTGTCCGGCCCGAAATGCTTGCCGAGCGGGTTTTCGTTTTTGAAGAATCGCCGGGCGAAGGCTTCATTGACCACGGCTACCGTCCGCGTGGTGGCCGTGTCCTCCTCGGTAAAGGGACGGCCCATGACCATGTTCGCGCCGATGGTTTCGAAGAAGCCCGGCATCGCGCGCGCCCAGCCGGCGCTCGTATTTTCCTTAGGCGGGGGCTCGGGTCTGCCGGCGATGCGAACGCCGTTGTTCCAGCTATCCCCCGACATCGGCGCATAGAGCACAGGCGCCACCATGCGCACACCCGGAATCTGCCGCAGGCGATCGTCGATCTCCCGGAACTTCGGCTCCATTTGTTCGGGCTTGTCATTACCGAGCGTGGGGTTGATCGACACGAGATAGCGGCCCTCGGTCGCAAATCCGAAATTCTGGTGTTCCAGGTTGCGCAGACTCTTGCCCAGCAAAGCCGCGGCGGACAAGAGAACAATCGACATCGCGGTCTGCCCGATCACTAACGACTTCTGTGCCCAGGAACCACGCCCACTGACCGAGCGATTCGCTCCGCGCAGCGCCTCGACCGGATCCGCGTGCGAGGTGGTCCACGCCGGAGCGACCCCGAACAGAATGCCGGTGAGCACCGAAACTCCGAGCGCGAACAGCAGCACGGGCCATGAGGGAGACGCGCTCACCGGCACATAGTTGTCCGGGCTACCCGCCTCGAAGGCCAGGTAGAGAATCAGCCTGGTTCCTGCATAGGCCACCGCAATCCCCAGTACGCCCCCGGTCACCGCCAGCAGCACTGACTCGACCAGGGCCTTGCGCACCAGGCGATGGCGGGATGCGCCCAGGGCCATTCGTATCGATGTCTGTGCGCGATCTTTCAGCCCCCGCGCCAGCATCAGGTTGGCCAGGTTGCCGCAGGCCACCAGCAGCACACAGGCCGCAGCCACCAACAGCAGCTTCAGCCCATCCTGATACTGATCGCGCATCGCCGCGACCCCGGCATCGCCCGGCGTCAGATGCAGGGTGTCTTGTTGCCAGAGCTGCTTCTCTCCCGGCTGCATATCGGGCACGTGGCTGGCCAGCCAATCGTGGAATTCCACTCTGAGTTTGGCTTCGAGCTGGGTCGGACTTACCCCCGGCCGCACACGGCCCAGCAGGTCGAGAAAGTTTCCATCTGGCCGTTTGAGGCGTGCCGTCGCTCCATCGATGATGAGTTCCGAGGTTAAAGGAAGCCAGAAGTCGGGCATGCTGCCGCCGCCGAGCCGCGCGCCATAGAAGCCTGGAGGCCCAACGCCAATCACGGTGAAGGGATGCCCGTTGATCTGATAGCCGGCGCCCACCACGGTGGGATCGCCGCCGTACTTCTCTTTCCAGATGCGATAGCTCATCACAGCCACCAGCGGTGCGCCCTGCTGATCATCGGCATCGGTCATCATGCGCCCGATCCAGGGATTGATGCCGAGGGTGCGGAAGAAATTGCCGGAGACGTACTGCCCGTTGCGGGTATCAGCCGGAGCCTGCGATCCGGCTCTACGCACGCCCAGCGGCGCATTGCCGGCCTGCAGCGCCGCCAGGTCGCTGAACTCCGGCGTGTGGGCGCGAAAATGCTTGTACATCTCCCAGGAGAACAGGGCGAAGTCTCCGTCGCTCCCCTGTACGTAACCACCCCAGTTGCAGCAGCGAATCTTGTCGCCGATCCGCCATAACTCCTCGGGCTTGACCACCGGCAGAGACTTCAGCATGACCTGATGAACCAGGGTGAAGATGGCGGTGGTGGCTCCGATGCCCAGGGCGAGGGTGATGATCGCCGTCAGCGCGAAGCCCGGGGCCTTTCGTAATTGCCGCAGCGCGTCGCGCAGATCTGCCAGCATGCGTTCCTCCGTGTTGCGTCTTCGATGAGGGATACGCAAACTCTACGGCGGCGGTTCCGTCGGCTCGAGCGCCAGTAGAGCTATAGGGGGAATCGATACCTATCCCCCGCTTTTTTCTTGCCTTATTTTCATCGTGCACGACTTGCCCGCACTGTGGTTGCTGGTCTCCCGCAGCACTTAAGGATCAATGGACATGGTTGGCAGTCGGGAAAGGCGGTGCCAGGGGTTTGATCCCCGAGTGGGGACAGAGAGCGCCGGGATAAACCGGCACATTGTAGGGGATGTAAGAGCCCTACGGAAAAGGAGAAGCGACTCCATTCTGGCCTCGAGTCTTGCCTGTGATCTCGCGAGGGATCATAGCGAAGCGTAGACAGAGGGCTGGCGGGCGGGATCATTGAGCTCCGAAAACATGCAACCGGGTGCCGACCCTTTTCTGTCAGTGGGAAGGCAACATCAGCGCGCCGCGTTAGATCGCGAGTGGCCGCTGGGCTCGGCGTAGTCGAAGAGTCCATGCACGTCAGCACACAGTGTGCACGAGAACCGGGAGACCTCCAGAGCGTCTGCGCGAGCAGACCGGTCCGGGAAGGTGAAAGATCCATCATCCGGGCATGTACGTTTTGGAGGAGTCGGACTGCGCCATAGTACCGATGAAGCTGACGAACAACGAAGGTAAGACTTCCGCGGAGCCAGCGGAGGGAAGGGGGCAGGCCAAGGAGAACGACGCCCAGCCTCACACGCATCCGACACAGGGCGGAGCACGTGTGTCCCAGGGGTTAGGCGGCGTGCGCCAGAAGGCGCGGGCAAGTAAGCAGGAGCGGTTCACCGCTTTGCTGCACCATCTCACGATCGACTTACTGCGGGAGAGCTACTTCGCCTTACAGCGAAGCGCAGCACCCGGAGTAGACGGAGTGAGTTGGCAGCAGTATGAGCAAGGCCTGGAGGCTCGGCTTGCCGAACTCCATGGCCGAGTTCACCGTGGAGCGTATCGGGCACAAGCCTCGCGACGAGTGTACATACCGAAAGCCGATGGCCGGCAACGGCCATTGGGTATCGCTTCGCTGGAGGACAAGATTGTCCAGCAGGCGGTGGTCACGATCCTCAACCAGATATACGAGGTGGACTTTCGGGGCTTTTCGTATGGGTTTCGCCCGGGACGCAGTCCTCATCAGGCGCTGGATGCGCTGAACGTGGGCATCGAACGGAAGCGGGTGAACTGGATACTCGATGCGGATATTCGTGGATTCTTTGATCACCTGAGCCACGAGTGGATGATGAAGTTTGTCGAGCATCGAGTCGCCGACAAGCGCATCCTTCGGCTGATCAATAAGTGGCTGAAGGCTGGTGTGTCGGAGGAAGGCAAGTGGTCAGAGACGACGGCAGGCACGCCGCAGGGAGCGGTGATCTCACCGCTTTTGGCGAACGTGTATCTGCACTATGTGTTCGACCTTTGGGTTGAGGCATGGCGCCGGAAGGCGGCGAACGGAGAGATGGTGGTTGTCCGTTACGCTGACGATCTGGTGGTCGGCTTTGAGCGGCGCGAAGACGCTGATCGGTTCCTGAGTGAGTTTCAGAAACGGCTGGCGAACTTTGCGTTGGAACTCCATCCGGAGAAGACGCGATTGATCGAGTTCGGTCGGTTCGCGCAGGTCAATCGGCAACAGCGTGGGGAAGGCAAGCCGGAGACGTTCACGTTTCTTGGGTTCACGCACTACTGTGCGACGACCTCCAAGGGCCACTTCGTTACATGGCGTAGGACTGTGCCCAAGCGGATGCGCGCGACGCTTCATTCCATTAAAGCGAAGCTACGTCAGCGGATGCATGAGCCGGTCAACGCGGTGGGCGCGTGGCTGAAACGTGTGGTCAGTGGCTATTACCGATACCATGCGGTTCCCGAAAACCAGCGGGCGTTATGGCGGTTCCGTGATCGATTGTGCGATCTGTGGCGGTCGATGCTTGGTCGTCGCAGTCAGCGCAGCCGACCGAGTTGGGTTCGCATTCGTCCGACCTTCGAACGATGGATACCTCGTCCTCGCATCCTGCATCCTTTTCCCAGCGCACGTTTTGACGCTACTCATCCGAGGTAGGAGCCGTGTGCGGTAGTTCCGCTCGCACGGATCTGTACGGGGGGCAGCTAGCGATAGCTGTCCCTACCGTGACCGAAAGTGGCCCCATGGAAAGGTGAGGTTCAGGGGAGATTCTAGGAAGATTCGGACAGATTCGAAGTTTGCTTCTTTAGTGACATTCCTTTAAGGCAAAGCCCCGATCTATAGTGGATTTGCCATGCGTAGGTTCCTCGCTCTGCTTCTGACCTGTGTTCTCTTCGTAAATGCTGCCTTCGCGGGGTTGAATCGCAATAAGTCCCGATACGTTGGGGGAACGGCCAAAGATATTCCGGTGCCATCAGTCGGAGCTCTCGACACCACCGACCAGACCCATCTGACTTTCAACTACGAACCGGGCAAAGCAGTCGACAAAAGCAAATTTGCCGCAGGAAACTTTAGCCTGCCTTATCCGGAGATAACCGCCATCGGCTACGGGCAACACGCCAGCTTGCGGGTTGGGCAGACGATTGCGTTGGCCGTCGTCGCCGGAGTGGGCGGTCTTCTCCTTCTCCTTTCGAAAAGCAAAAGCCACTATGTGACGATCGAATACAAAGACGCACAGGGGAACGCCCAGTCGGTCGTCTTCGAAATAGGGAAGGACGCCATCCGTCCGCTCCTGAGTTCCCTCGAGACACGAACCGGGAAAACCGTCGTAGACCAGCCCGATCCAACCAAGACCAATAAGCAGATCAAAAAGTGATGGCAGAGGTATCCCCGAGCGGATGGAACCCCCGCCCTAGAAAGCCGAAATTTATTGGTCAGACTGGACTGTCTGTTAGAGAAATGAGAGTCTGCTACGGGTCAAAATTGGCTCACGTTGCCTTCGGTCTGTAGTAGACTCTCGTTTTCCCAAGTGACAGTCCAGTCCGACCACTAAATTTCGACTACTAAATTTCCTACCACTAAATTTCCGACCACTAAATTTCCGACCACTAAATTTACTACCTAAAAGGAAACCGCAGATTCCGCGGCACGCCGGGGCAGGCTCTCCACTGAGCGCCCCCGGATTTCCTGTTGGTATCAGTGGCGTTGGCGAACCTCATGCGGCTTTCCTTAATGAAAGCCGCACACGCGGTCCTCTCCAGTGATGCGTGGCAGGAAATCCGGGTACGCTCCGGTCGAGATGACAATCCTGTTTGAGTGTCATATTCCGCGTTTCCAGTAGTGGTCCGCGGAACTGCAGATCCCTCGGCTTCGCTCGGGATGACAAAGGAAAGGGCAACGGTTCATAAAGAGCGATTACCGAACCGAAGCTTTTCGAAAGCTAATTGGGACAGGTTTGTCCCTCGACTTCGCTCGGGATGACAAAGGAAAGGGCAACGGTTCATAAAGAGCGATTACCGAACCGAAGCTTTTCAAAAGCTAATTGGGACAGGTTTGATCCCCGACTTGGAACATCCGGCTAACCGTCCATGGGATACCGGCTAAGTGCGCCAAAATGGATGCAAGGCGCGCCAATTGCGAAAGGCACCTTGCGTTTTTACCGAGTTGCGCTAGCCTGTACTGTGAGGAGCCCGATGACGCCCCGGCCGTGGCGCGTTGTTTCGCCGGAGCCTTTGGGCGCGAGCCGAAAGGAGAACCTCGGTGATGAACCTGACCGTAAATGGCAAGAGCCTGCCGGTAACATCCCCACCAGACACGCCCCTTCTCTACGTATTGCGGGATGAGCTGGGAATCGACAGCCCCCAGTTCGGATGTGGCCTCGCGCAATGCGGCGCGTGTTCCGTACTGGTCAACGGTCAGGAGGTTCGCTCCTGCGTTACTCCCGCTTCCATGGCGGTGGGTAAGGAAATCACCACCTTGGAAGGATTGCCCGCCCGCTGGGCAGCCCAGAAGCACCTGCCGCAAAATCAGGCGAACCCAGCGCTACATCCCGTGCAGCTCGCCTGGATCGATCAACAGGTCCCGCTTTGCGGCTTCTGCCAAAGCGGCATGATGATCAAGGCAACCGAGCTCCTGGAGCACAAGCCGAACCCGACGGATGCGGAAATCAGCGAGGCCTTCACCACCGGAGGCGTGTCACCCCGCTTGTGCCGTTGCGGAACTTACATCGCGATCAGAGATGCAGTACGCCATGCCTCGAAGCTCATGGCACAGGGAGAGATCTAATGGAACACCTTCGCGAAGCCTATGAGCAGATGACGGATGTGTGCGGTGCGCGCCTCAGCCGCCGCAGTTTCGTTAAGGCCGGTGGTGCGCTGGTGGTAGGGTTCGGCTTCTTTCGAGGACGAAGCGCGAAAGCCGCTGCGATGATCAAAGGCGATGCGTTCGACGTATCGCTCCCCGCCTCGTGGATCGAGATTCGGCCCGACAATACCGTCCTGTTTCGCACCGGCAAAAGCGACTTTGGCCAGGGGACCATCTACACCGCCTACCGCCAGATCGTAGCCGATGAGTTGGATATGCCCTTCGAAGCCATCACAACTGTAGTTTCGGCAGATACAGATACCACCCCGGAGGGCGGTGGCACCTTTGGCCTGTTGGGCGAAGGAACCCCCAATATACGAAAGGCCGCTGCGTACACAAAGCAGGCTATTCTCCAGCTTGCCTCCGAAAGGCTCGGTGTACCCAAAGACCAGCTACGGACCGCCGATGGGAAGGCCTCGGGCGGCGGCAAGGAAATCACCTACGGTGAGTTGGTAAAAGACCAGGACCTGAAATTGACCATTCCGGTAACTGGCGACCTTACCAGCATCTTCGGACTTCGCATCACCGGCGACCCGCCGCTCAAATCAGCGAGCGAGCTCAACGTGGTGGGCAAATCATTCAAGAACAGCATGGTTTCCGAAAAAGTGCGGCACGATGCGTTGTGGGTCACCAACGTCAAGCTGCCCGGCATGTTACATGGGCGGGTGGTGCACCCATCTACGCTGGGGTCACAACTTGTTCAGGCCGGAACGGTCGATCCAACAAAGTTTCCTAACACGCGCGTGGTGGTCAAGGGCAACCTGGTGGGTGTGGTGGCTCCCACCGAATGGGAAGCGATTCAGGCCTCGTACCAGGTCGCCAAGGCAACCAAATGGAGTGATTGGAAAGGGCTGCCGGGCAAAGACAATCTCTTTGCCAGCTTGAGGAATGAATCGGATTGGAAGGCTGCCCCCGTGCAGAAGAGTCGCAAGTCCAAGGGGGATGTCACCGCCGGCGCACAGGGAGCGAAGAACAAACTGGCGGCCACCTATCAGCTGCCGTACTGGAAGCATGCTCCGATTGGTCCCACCATGGCCCTGGCTGATTACCGCCCAGACGGCTCGGTGACCGTCCATACGCACACCCAGAATGCCCAGGCGTTGCGTGGCCAGCTTGCCATGATGCTGGGAACGAGCGTTGACAAAGTAACCGTAAAGACTTATCCCGGCGCAGGGCACTACGGTCGCTCGAATGGCGGCAACGCGGGCGCTGAAGACGAAGCGGTGTTGCTGTCGAAGGAAATGGGCAAGCCGGTTCGCGTGCAGTGGATGCGCGATGACGATATGAAGTGGTCGACGCAGTCAGCGGCAGCTTACGCCGATGTGAACATCAGCCTGGATGAACACGGCCGCATTGCAGCCTACGAGATCGATCATTACCAACCTGCCATGCAGGACGATCGCCTGATCGGAGCCGTCCTTGCGGGTCTGCCCACGATGTCCGCGCCGTCTGAGAAGGGCGGCCCGATCAACAACATTGCCAACGGCAGTTCTGACATGTGGCTCTACGATGCTGTTCCCAATCTCGACGAACGCTGCCACGGGACGTACCAGGTTGGCCAGCAAAAGTCTCCACTGGCGGTGGGGCTGCGCGATCACAGCATGCGTACCCCCGGCCAGTTTCAGCAGAACTTCCCCCGGGAAATGGCGATGAATGAAGCCGCGGCGCTCGCCGGGGCTGATCCGCTGCAGTTCCGCATCGATCACGCAAAAGACGAGCGGCTGTTGAACGTGTTGCGGCATTTGCAGACAGAGGCAGGGTGGGAAACAAGGAAGACCCCGAAAGCTGCTGCGAGCGGTCAGGCAACCGTGCGTGGCCAGGGTATGTCGGCCATGTTCCGCTCAGGAACTTATTGGGCCTGTGCCTGCGAAGTGTCCGTCACACCGGCGACTGGTGTCGTGAAGGTGGAAAAGTACACGGTTGTCGTCGAGCCCGGTATCGTCGTCAACCCGGAACAACTGAAGCGCCAGGTGGAAGGCGGCGCGGTCATGGGTATCAGTATTGCCCTGTACGAAGAAGTGAACTTCAATCAGAGTGCCATTACCACTGCCAACTGGTCTTCTTATCCCATCGCCACCATGGCTGACGTTCCGGACATCAAGATCGTCATGTTGCACCGGCCTGAGGTAGGCCAATACGGCCAGGGCTCCGAAGCAGCGAACGCGCTTGCCGCTTCCGCCATTGCGTCCGCCGTATTCGATGCAACGGGAAAGCCGATGCGTAAGATGCCGCTGCGACCGGCCAACGTGATGGAGATGCTGAAAGCCTGACCGGCACACCCCTTTCGTCAACCTTGACGCGTTCGTCGTCAGGCTAATAGATACTCCTTGAGGGTGTGTGACGGTTACAATTGCAAACTGCTGGCGGTTCTTTGGTTATGAATCATAGCCGCGTGTGCCTGCCTTCGCTCTTGCGAGGGCGGGCGCACGCGGTCTGAGCGTTCTAGAATCGACGGTCCAGGCGCGGATACCACGTCAGCTGGAAAGTGGTGCTGGTATCGGACCGACGGCCAACCTTATAGATCGGAATCAGCCAGCGTTCGTACTGCACGTTAGCCTTCAACTCAACGTTGGGAGTCAGGCGCTTTACCAGGTCAAAGCTGAAATCGGTCTGGGTGGTGCCTCCGGGAATAAAATCCTTAGCGGCCTTGGCACTGCGGAAGTTAACCTGCAGCCATTCACGAGGCGAGAGATGGTACGTGAGCCAGGCCTGGCCTCCCTTGTCTTCGCGCCCGATCCAGTCCCCCATCAGCAAGCCATTGCTGGTGTAGCCGTTCCTCTGTACCACCTCGATGTACTGATCCTGACCGCCGGTGCTGAGACCGGTGTCAGGATCGGTGGAGACAGCCTCGGCGCGGAGGTCCAGCTTGGGAGCACCAGGAAAATGGGAAAGGTAAAGGCCGGGCCGGATGGCGGCGTGGCGCGGTGCGGAGAGAGGAAAGACGTCATCGTGTACTTCGGAATCGGTGTAAAGGGTAAGCCACTTGCGGACGTAGGGCAGGCGCCAGGAGAAATCGAACGCGCTGAAGCGGGCTCCGGGGTCGTTTCGCCCAAATTTCTCCGCTCCATTGGTATCGCTGATGCTGTAGAAGCTGTGCCAGAAAGTACCGAGTGTGATGGGCGCGTGCCCCTTGCCGCCCCAAATGACCGTGCGCTGAAGACTCAATTCGATATTGGGCGTTGGCTTGAGAGCGATTTTTTCCGCATGGACCCAGGGGCTCACCGGGTCGTTATGGCCCTTAAGCGGTCCTACGAAAAAGTCGTAACGAATGAGCCCCGCGATGCGGGAGACGTATGGAATGTAGAGCGGCTCGACCCGGTTGATGCGAAAGCTCCAGACATTTTCAGCATTGTTGCTCCAGGCCATGCCACCGCCCACGCCCGGTCCATACCAGTTGTCCATTTTTCCGAAGGAGATTTCGTGGCCGACGACGTGGGCCGAAACGTAACCTTCAAGGACCGTAAGGTTGTTAACCGAAGAAACCGGGCCCAGAGGGATGGTCGTGTTGCCGGGCAACGGGACAGAGCTGAAGGTGGCGAAATCGTCAATCGTGGCCAAGGTTTCCGCAAGGTTGAGCCCATACCCTTCCCAGGATGGGGCGTGCTGGAATTCTGCGCGAAAGTAAACGGAAAACATGCCGTAGTGAGCGCGCGCACTCAACCCGCTGTAGTTGTTAAAGCCGCTGGCATAGGGGCGGCCAAAATCATTGATGTCGGTCTGGCCGAGATGAAAGCTGTCACGCAACGGAGTGCCGCCGATACCCATCACACGCTGATACACCGACTCGAGCCCGAGCCGGCCAAACCTCTGGTCCAAAGGGATGCGCATATCGGGCTGCAGATCCCGTTCAATGGCGGCGTAGATTTCAATGGCTTCGTCGTTGTTACTGCTGGTGATCCTGTCCGAACCTGCTTCCAGAATGTGGGCCACGCTCAGGCGGGTCCATGGGCGCATACCGAGAAATACCGTGTCGACAAAGCCCATGCCATAGAGGCGCAGCACGGCGGGGTAGATCCAGCTGTCCAACGGAATATAGGCGGAGCTCACGCCCTCGATGGATTTGAGCGGCTCGTAGGGCGCAAAGTGAATGTTCTCGCGCGGCGGAGGAAGCTGATCGCCAGGAGGCGGTGGTGGCGCCTCGGCCGGCGAGGGCGGTTGCTGCGGGGCCGATTGCGTCTGCGTCGACGGTGTCTGATCTGGAAAACCGGGGGTGGTTGAGGCGGCTGAGATCCCAGTGGTCATTAAGGCCAGCACACACAGAACAGCGGGGAATTCCACTTACACCTCAAATACGAACGCGGTTAGTGCCGGATATGCCTGGCAGAGAGACGAATCGTTCACCTGTGTTCAAGCTAACGAAACCCAGACTACGGGTCAATCGTTTGCAACGGGCTGTGAAGCGCGAAGATAACGGGTAGGCTGGATGCCAAGTTCCTGGTTGGCGGCCTGGTTGGCGGCCGGCTTGACGGCTTCGACGGCGGCGTCCAGATCTCGCAAGAAGCGATTTGCCAGCTGATTCTTCCAGCGCGTGGTGAAGAGTTTCTTAGCCCTGAGGTACCGTTCCATGTGGGGCAGAGGATCGCGCTCGGTGCGGAGCAGGGCTTGACCATCCTGACGATATGTCTTAGCCTCTAGCAGCACCGGACCGCCACCCTGACGCACGCGCTCGATGCTTTCACAGGCTACACGGTAGACGGCAACCACATCGTTGCCGTCTACGGTGATACTGGTCAAGCCTTCCTTCTGCGCCTTGAGGGTGAGGTCCACCCTTCCGTTGCGCGAAAGAGAAGCGGCCCAGGGATTGTTCTCGACCACAAAGAGGATGGGCAGGCTGCGCCTGGCGGCGAATTTGAGCGCTTCACGCCAACCGCCCAGAGTGGTTGCCGCTATACCGTTGAAAGCGACCACGACGTTGGTATTGCGCTTCTGCTTATTGGCTAAGGCCACGTCGTTGGCTAGCTGGAGTTGCCCGGCAGGACCCGATGCAGGGCTGATGATGTTGTACTCCACGCTACCCGGGTTGCCGCGGCGCGCATACAGCTGGGCGACAATGTCACTCAGCGGTACTCCCTTGACCAGGGCTGGCGATGGAGTCGAGCGGGGCCAGGGCGATCGTGTCCTGGGGCCGCAGATCGATGACGCATCCGGTAGCAATTGCTTCCTGCCCCAGCGAAGCAGAATAAAGTGCTCGACCCTGGGTACGCTGACTGCGTGCATGTTCCGTGAGCAGCCGGCATTGCAGCATGGTGGCGTATAGCTGCTTCAATCTTGCATCGTCGATCAGCGAGCCGCCGGTTGAGCTACCAGCCATGCTTGGGGGGTTCTCCTCAGGGTGAATGAGATGTGGAAAGCCGCCTGGAGTTTTTCACAGATGTGTGAAAAAGCCTGTGTATTTCCCGGTCTTCGATGCCACGCAGTTCATGAATCAATGGGAGTTTTAGCAGTCTGCACTGCTTTCGATGCTGGGTTCTCAAATGGTTCATGTGGAGTAATCCGAGTTGATGCGGATATATTCCGTGGTAAGATCCGTGGTCCAGAAGCGGCACGTGCCTGGCCCCAGACCGAGATCGACATGAATGATCAGATTGCGTTGCTTCAAATAGTCGTGCGTAGCGGCCTCATCAAAGCGTGGAGAGAGGCAGCCCTGGCGACAAATCTCGAGCGCCCCGAATGAAATGTTGATTCGGGCGGGATCGATGGCTACACCAGCATAGCCGATAGCCGCCAGGATGCGGCCCCAATTGGGATCGCATCCTGCCCATGCAGTCTTCACCAGGGGCGAGTGGGCGATGGAGCGGGCGATGCACAGGGCATCCGCATCGGTGAGCGCCCCGCCGATGTCCAGCTCGACTACGTGCTGAATGCCTTCCCCATCCTCCACGATTTGCTTAGCCAGCGACAAGCAGACGGTCTCCAGTGCAGCGGAGAACGCTGCCGTGCGCTGGTCTGCGACGGTGCGCGCTGTGGCGTGGTCATGGCCACGGATGGCGACTCCGCTGGCCCCGCTGGCGAGCAACAGAACAGTGTCGTTGGTCGAGGTATCGCCATCGATGGAGATACGATTGAATGAGTTGTTGACGGCGTGGTGCAGCAGATCGGAAGCAGCGGCCGGCTCGAGCTCTGCATCGGTGAATAGATAGACCAGCATGGTGGCGTGCAGAGCGATCTCGGCCGCGGATTGCAGTTGCGGATGGATCATGCCCGCGCCCTTGGCAATTCCGGCAATACGAACGGTTACTCCCTCCACTTCGAAGTCTGCCGCGGCAACCTTAGGCCGGGTGTCGGTAGTCATGATGGCGCCCGCCATCTGTTGCATGTGACCTGCGGAGGAGCCCAGGGCAGCATGCAACGCGGGGAGGGCGGCAGTCAGCTTTTCGACCGGAAGGAGCACGCCGATGATGCCGGTCGAAGAGGGGAAGACGGAATGCGGGTCACAACCGAAGAGCGCGCCTGCGCTGGCGCAGCATTGCTGCGCGGCGGAGATACCGGCCTCACCGGTGGCGCAGTTGGCATTGCCGGCATTGACCAGCGCGACGCGGAGACGATGTTGACTGCGTTCGAGGTGGCGCCGGCCGACGATCAACGGCGCGGCGATTACTTTGTTGCTGGTGAACATGGCGGCGGCTGCGGCCGGTTGGTCGGCCACCGCGCAGGCAAGATCAGGATTGCCGCTGGCTTTTAAACCGGCGCGCACGGCGGCGAATGAGAAGCCGCGAGGCACTTGATCATCACGGATGAGGGGAGCCGGAGACGTGTCAGTCATGTGGCCTTTACTCTATCAAGAACCAATCATGATGATGACGATGCAAACAGAGTTTCTCAGCATGCGCAAGGTGGATGTTGCGCGCGGCCAGAAAGTGGTGTTGCACGATGTGGACCTGAGGATTGGAACCGGGGAGCATATTGCTATTCTGGGCCCCAACGGATGCGGAAAATCGACCTTGATCAAAGCCATGACCTGCGAGTGCTATCCCATCGTTCGTCCGGGCATGGAAATGAAAGTGTACGGCCACGACCGGTGGGACGTGCAGGAGCTTCGCAAGCATCTGGGAGTGGTGGCTGCGGAATTGCCTGGGGAACGAACCGCGGTGACGCGAGGTCTTGACGCCGTGGTCAGCGGTTTCTTTTCCAGCTCGACCTTGTGGCCGAACCTTGCAGTGACAGAGTCCATGCGCGCCAGTGCCATGGAAGCGCTTTCCCTGCTTGGGGCGGTCCACCTGCGCGATCGCTGGGTGGGGGAGATGTCGGCGGGCGAGAAGCGCCGGGTGATGATTGCGCGGGCACTGGTGCACCGGCCGGAAATGCTGCTGCTGGATGAGCCCAGCAATGCGCTTGACCTGGCGGCGCAGCGCGAACTAAGGGAGATTTTGCGCGATGTGGCGGCGGGGTCGGGCGACCGCCGTGGAACCGGCGTGGTGATGGTGACGCACCACCTGGCGGATATTCTGCCGGAAATGGATCGCGTGGTCATGATGCAGGACGGCCGCATCGTTGCCGATGGACCTAAAACGGAATTGCTGCAGGCGGCCAGGCTGGAAGAGCTCTTTGGCGTGGAACTTGAATTGACGGAGCGCAACGGGTACTGGCATTCCTGGTGACTCGTTTGCGGACACCGCTTGACCTCGGGCCGGGCGCCGTTTTACTTTATGGCTACACGGGAAAGGAGGATGATCCAGCTGATGAAAATTTCTGATGGTAGTTGTAGATCTATACGTGAGGTGACTGAGGCTTAGAGCGTTCGCTCTAGACCTGGCGGTAAAGCAATTCGTCCGCCGAGGCCCACTTCTTAGGAAGAGCGGACGCCTCAGCCAAACTCAACAGCTTCACCGGTGAAAGGCCCGCGGCTAATATGGCGCGGGCCTTTCACGTTTGAACTGCAGATCTGAGACAGAGGATTGGAGTTTCTACATAATCAGGGCGGTTGATGTTTCGAGCAGAGAAGCTCCTTTGGATTCTGTGTTTTGGCTTTGTATCAGGGCCCGACTTTAGTCGGGCCGTAAAGGACAGAAAGAGAATTGGGCTTCAGCCCCTGCCATGGCGCACCCTGCACGAAATGCTTGTGCGAAGACAATTCTGAGCAAAGAGAGAGCGCAGGGGCTAAAGCCCAGATCTTTGATGGGCCTCAACGGCCCGACTAAAGTCGTGCCCTGATACAAAGCATCAGAGCGGTGACCACCAGAAGACTCGCGCATTTCGCAAACTTGGATCTACCCACCCCCTCTGAAATGTAGAAACTCCAGTCCTCCGTCCTAACCACGGATATATCTGGACACAGGATTGAAGGCTTACAATTAAGGTATGGAACCACTGGTAATTGCGGGTAAGGCGTTTCAGTCCCGGCTGATCGTCGGTACGGGCAAATATAAGGATGGCAAAGAGACACAGGCGGCCATTGAAGCTTCAGGAGCTGAGATGGTGACGGTCGCGGTGCGGCGGATCAACCTCGATCGCAGCCGGGAGTCGTTGCTCGATTACATCGATCCGGAGCGCTACTTTCTGCTGCCCAATACAGCTGGATGCTACACCGCGGATGAGGCGATTCGCGCGGCCAGGCTGGGACGCGAGGTGGGGATCTCAGACTGGGTAAAAATTGAAGTCATCGGAGACCAGGCAACCCTCTATCCGGACGTACAGGCTACGCTCGAAGCAACACGGGTTTTGGTGAAAGAGGGTTTTACCGTTCTGCCCTACACCTCCGATGACGTGGTGTTCGCGCGCCGATTGATCGATGCCGGCGCTGCTGCAGTCATGCCCCTGGGCGCGCCCATCGGGAGCGGCATGGGGTTGCAGAACCTGGCTACGCTGCGCATCCTGCGCGAGATGATTACCGAGGTTCCGTTGATCGTCGATGCCGGAGTCGGCATGGCCTCAGACGTGTGCCTGGCGATGGACATGGGAGCTGATGCGGTGTTGGTCAACTCGGCGATCGCGCACGCCGCCAAGCCGGTGCTCATGGCCGAAGCGATGCATCACGCGGTGCTCGCGGGACGGCAATCGTTCCTTTCGGGACGGATGCCCAGGAAGCTTTACGCAACCGCCAGTTCCCCCCTCGAAGGCCTTTCGAAGTAGCACCCATATGACTATTACAGGCGTCCCCCGGTGTGGGTTAAACTCGGCACATGCGCGTCTTTGGCATTGATTGCGGCACCAATTGCACTGGGTATGGCGTGGTGGACGTGCAATCCGGGCGGCGCGAAACACACCTGATCGCCGTGGCCGCCGGCGGTCTCAGACTGGCCAAGGATCAGCCTCTGCCGACGCGGCTGGCCTATATCTATGGAGAGCTCTCAGCGCTGCTGGAACTGCACCGCCCCGACGTGGTGGCAGTGGAAGGGGTGTTCTACTCGGTGAATGCGAAGTCTGCGCTGAAATTGGGACACGTGCGCGGAGTGGCCTTGTTGGCGGCTGCGATGCAGGGACTGCCGGTGGCGGAATACGCTCCGCTTGCCATCAAATCCGCAGTCGTGGGCTATGGATTGGCGCAGAAAGAGCAGGTCCAATTCATGGTCGCACGGCTGCTGAACCTCGACCGTGCGCCGGAACCTGCCGACGCGGCCGACGCCCTGGCCATCGCGATTTGCCACGTGCATACCGCACAGACGCTTTTGTTGCAGGCGGAATCCCGCGCTTGAGGTGGAGTTGATTCCGCTGCGAAGCATGGCATGGGCGGTGTTGCCTCTTTTGTTTGCGGCGGCCGGCCCCGTCGTCGCGGCCCAGAACGGGGCACAGGCGCAGATCCGCTTTACTTACGAAAACCCCAAATTAGAACCGCACAAGTATGTGCTGACCGTGGAGGAAGACGGCAGTGGGCACTTCCGCTCGGAGGGTGCCGGCCCGACTGACGGCCAGAGCATGTCGTCAGAGCCGCAGGATCGCCCGATCCACATCTCCAAAGCGCTTCGCGACTCCATGTTTGCCGCCGCCCGTAAGAACAAACTGTTTGCCATCTCCTGCGATGACGGGGGCAAAAACATCGCTTTCCAGGGAAGCAAAACGTTGGAGTACGAGGGTCCCGAAGGCAAGGGAAGTTGTATATACAACTGGAGCAAGAACGCTCAGATTGATAAGCTTACAGACCAATTTGAGGCCATGGCCGCAACCCTGGACGAGGGCAGCAAGTTGGAGCGTGAATATGAGCACGGGCGCCTCAGCCTGGATGCGGAGATGGAGATTCTGGAGCAGATGGTGCACGATGGGCGGGCGATTGAAGTGGAGAATATCGCCCCCATTCTGCAGACGCTGGCTGGAGATGAGGCGGTTTTGCAGCGAGTGCAACGGCGCGCGCGGGCTCTGCTGCAGGGAGCGAAGAGCGATTGACGGTCGACGCGAGTCTAATGGGTAGGAAACTTATTGCCCGAAATGCTGTTGAAGTCAATAGGGGAAATGGAGGTGCTCCATGATGCAGCACCTGAAAATTAAGAACGTGGTTGCAGTGTCCTTGGTTTGGCTGCTGGGCATGGGCTTTGCGCGGGCGCAGGATGCCGCGGCGAATGTTGCCCGGGTCAGCTTCGTGCAGGGCTCGGTGCAACTGCTTGCCGGGCAGGGAGCCAATTTCCAGCAGGCGGTGATCAACATGCCGGTGTTGGATGGCTCGCGTTTGCAGGCCGGCGGCGACGGCCAGGTAGAAGTTGAGTTTGGCGACGGAAGCGTGGCCCGGTTAACCCCGAACAGTTTGCTCCAGTTTGATCACCTGGGACAGGACCGGGTTCAGCTGGAGCAGGTGTCGGGTCTGGGCTATTACGAGTTCAATGTGGGTGACGGGCATCCACCTTTCAGCGTGCAATTCGCCAATGTTTCCGTGCAGCCGACGGCGAACACAATTGTGCGTGTGGGTCTGGATGCGGGATGGGAAGTTGCGGTGGTCAGCGGCTCGGTCAGCGTGCAGGGACAAGGTTTTCCCGCCGTAGCTGTGGCGGAGAACCAAAGCATCCGTTCCGGTGCTGACAATAGCGGGGCTCCGTACACCGTGGCTCAGGGAATCAGTGGCGACTCCTGGGATAACTGGAATCAGGACCGGGATCAGGCGATCGCCCAGGAAGCGTCTCAGCAAACCCCGGTGCGCGATGACTCGGCCAATCCACAGAATGAAAACTGGAATGATTTGGATGCCGATGGTAACTGGTATCCGACGGAGGGCGGCAGCAATGTATGGGTTCCTGCCGGTGTCGGACCGGGCTGGGATCCCTATGGGGCTGGCTACTGGGCCTACTATCCCACGTTCGGGTACACCTGGGTTTCCAGCTATCCATGGGGCTGGCTGCCGTATCATTGCGGCGCCTGGAATTACTATTCCTTCGGTTGGGGATGGGCTCCGGGCGGCGGTTGCGGCCGGGTGTGGTCTCCGGTGATTGTGGTGCGAGCTCATCCTCCGGGGTGGACCATGCCGACACGGCCGGTCTATCCTCCTGGCGGTGCGCATCCGCTGCCCGGGCGGCTGGTGGCGGTGGATCGTGGGCCAGTTGCCAAGGGTCCATGGGCGTTCGGTAGTGGCCCCGCGCCGCGACCAGATCACCAGGCGGCATTGAATTTTAATGGGCGCACGATTACACCGGTGGACCGAGTCGACCTGCGTGCGCAGGCATTTACAGCGGCGAGGGGCACAGCGCCGGGATCGCGCGCTGTTTTGAGCAGCTCTTTTGCCGGAGGTCAGCGGGTGAGCCCCAGTAGTTCGTACGTTGGGGTCGGCAATCCTTCGCGTGGGGTCGAAAACACGTTTGGAAGACCGGTTCAAGGAGTGAACGAACGACCGAGCGTAGGGTATCCTGCGGTGCAGTCCTACAACCAGCGATCGACGTACGTGCCCCGGGAGACGCCGACACCGCACTATTCGTCCCCGCCGCCTCATTACTCGGCACCGCCGGCACCGGCACATGCAGCGCCTTCTGGCGGGCGCCGTTGAGGTCCTGAAGGGTACGGCCTTAAGGCCGTACCCGGTCCCACAAGCGCTAACCTGTTTGGCAGACAATAGAAATCCGAAAAGAAGCTATTTTTTGCACCTCCAACTCACCACAAAAACGTCATCCTGAGAGTTTGTGACTTTATTGGTTTCACATGAAAATTGGTGCTGAAAATAAAAGGCTTAGCTGCGTCAAAAACGTGAAAAAGCCAATAAAATCACAGCCTCTGAGCGGAGCGCCTCACAGATTTATCGCGTGACAAAGCCCTGATGGCGCGGAGTCGAAGGACCCCGAGGGTGCTTATCTTATCCATGCCGCTCGGAGCTTTTCAACCACCGAAGCCCGCACCTGGCGGACCCATCACGGTCTTTCCCTGGGGCCGAGAACAAGAACTGCTAGCATCTTGCTATGGCCGACAGCTACATCTACATTCTCGGCAGCCCGTAACCATCAGGCGCGTACCGCAGGAAGATCCTGTTCTCTGGCTTCGGTGGTCGAAAAGGCCCGAGCGGCATGGGTAAGATGAGCACCCTCGGGGTCCTTCGACTCCGCGCCATCAGGCGCTTTGTCACGCGATAAATCTGTGAGGCGCTCCGCTCAGAGTCTGTGACTTTATTGGTTGCACAAAAAAACCGACGCTGAAAACAAAAAGGTTAGGTGCCTCCAAACAGTGAAAAAATCAATAAAGTCACAGACTCTCAGGATGACGTATTTGTGGGAGTTTTGACGAAAAACATCCCAAACAAGTTGCCGCTTATGGGAGGCGATCCTGGGGAAAGGGTACGGCCTTCAGGCCGTACGCACCTTCTCCGAAACGAACTCGGCTTTAGCCGCTGAGGGAAGGCATCGCCCGGTAAAGACATGCCATTGCTTCCAACGACAATGCCTCAGCCCGAACCTGCGCGTCCACCGCACAGTGGGTGAAGGCGGCATTCACGGCGGTGGGGCTATATCCTGAGGCGCGGAGATTGTTGGCCAGGGTCTTGCGCTTCAGAGCGAAGACCTGGCGCAGAAAGCGTTGGAAGCCCACCGGTTCTACCCTCAACTCTTCAAACCGCGAGTGCATGGTCAGGCGGATGACCGTGGAGAAGACATCGGGTGGCGGGGCAAAGGCCTCCGGCGGCAAAGTGAAGAGGTTTTCAACCCTGGCATACATTTGTGTGGTGGCCGACAGTAGGCCGTAGGCGCGCGAGCCCGGGGCCGCCACAATGCGTTCCGCTACCTCCCGCTGGGCCATGAGGACGGCCCGGTCGATAACAGCGCTATGGGCGTAGAGATGCATCAGGATGGGGGACGAGATGTAATACGGCAGGTTGCCGATGACCTGCAGGCGAACGCCACGTTGGGCAGCCAGTCGGGTCAGGTCGACGCTCAAAATGTCCTGGCAGAGTACCTCTACAGAGCTGCTTACCTCCAGCGATGCAGCCAGGGCCGGGTCGATTTCGACGGCGATCAGCTGTTTGGCGCGAGTCGCGAGCAGGGTGGTGAGGGCTCCTCTGCCGGGGCCAATTTCGAGCACGGTGGCCTGACTCAAGTCGCCCAAAGCGTCCACGATCGCGCGCGGCGCGGTAGAGCTGACGAGAAAGTTCTGCCCCAGTTTGGGCTTATGGCGCCGCGGATTGCTGAGACCATATCTCGCAGGTAGACTACGCACTTGCGGTGGCTCCTCCTGCTTTGCATCATACGGAAGGGTCAAGAAGGGGTGTTGGCAATGCATATCGTTTTTGCCGCGTCGGAGTGCGTTCCTTACGCCAAGACGGGCGGAGTAGCAGAAGTAGTCGGCGCGCTGCCCAAAGAACTGGTGCGGCAAGGCCACCAGGTGACCGTCTATCTGCCTCTCTATCGGCAGGTGCAAAAACATTTGAAGGAACGTAAGGTCGCGATTCGCAGTCTGACCATCCCTTTTTCTTATTACAACCGTTTTGCGACCGTCGTGAATGGCGGCACTCCGGACGGAGTGCAATTTTATTTCATCGACTGCCCGGAGCTTTTTGATCGCGAGTTTCTCTATGAGACCGCGTCGGGCGACTATGCCGATAACGCCGAGCGCTTTGGATTGTTTTGCCGCGCGGTGCTGGATAGCGCCAAATTTCTCGGCGTGCCGAATGTCTTTCATATCCACGGCTGGCCGGCTGGGGTGCTGGCGATTCTGCTGCGGACGGTGTACTACTTCGATCCGGTACTGAAGAACGTCGCCTGCCTGTTGACAATCCATAATTCCGACCGCCAGGGATGGTTTCCCAGGGAAACAGTCGAAAAGCTTTTGCTGCCCTGGGATGTGTACACGATCGACCGGGCGGAGTATTACGGAACATTTGATTTTTTGAAGGGCGGGATTGTCTATTCCGACGCCATTAGCACGGTGAGCCGCAAGTACGCCCAGGAGATTCAGACACCGGAGTTCGGGAACGGATTGGATGGTGTGTTGCGCGCCCGGGCGCAGGATCTTCATGGCATTTTGAACGGGATCGATTACCAGGTGTGGGATCCGGCGAGGGACAGCAAGATCGCGGCTCACTACACCCCGGAACGGCTGGAAGGGAAGTCAGCCTGCCGCAAAGACCTGCTGCACGCATTCGGCGTTTCCAACCTGGCTGAGGACACACCACTGGTGGGTATGGTTTCACGCCTGGCGACGCAAAAGGGTTATGACCTGCTGGCGCAGATTTTCGACCCGCTGGTGCAGGAGAACACGTTCCTGGTGATCCTGGGAACGGGCGAACCGTACTATGAGAATTTGCTGCGCGGCTGGCAGGAAAGGTTTCCCCATAAGGTCGCAGTCGCGATTACGTATGATGAAACCCTGGCGCACAAGGTAGTAGCCGGGTCGGACATGATCCTGATGCCTTCACGATCTGAGCCCTGTGGCTTAAATCAGTTCTACGGCATGAAGTACGGCACGGTCCCAGTGGTGCGGGCCACGGGCGGCCTCGACGATACAGTGCAGCAATGGTCAGCCGAGGCGGAGACGGGAACGGGCTTTCGCTTTTACGACTATCGGCCGGAGGAGTTATTGAATGCGTTGCGCTCTGCCTTTGCGTCGTTCGCCGATAAGAAACAGTGGCGGAAGCTGATGGGCAACGGTATGGCGCGCGATTACTCTTGGACCAAGCCGGCTAAGGAATACATCCAGCTGTACGAGGAGATCGTGCGGCAGCGATCTTAAGAGGAAACAGCAGGTCCCTCCACTGAGCTTTGTCGAAAAACATTTCCAGGAGAGGTCCGTTGAACTGCAGATCCCTCGACTTCGCTCGGGATGACAAAGGGGAGGGCGGCGCTCCCATGAAGACCGGTTGCTGATGGAATCAACCATTTCCCGCTCCAACAGAATTGTCATCCCGACCGGAGCGCAGCGGAGGAGAGACCTGCTGTTTCTTCCCTTCAGTTCCTGGGCCGGATGATGAGGTAGAGGGGTATGCCGGCCAGGATGATGAGGGTTCCCAACAAGGAGCTGCGCAGGTTGCTGGCGAAGGAGTAATAGAGCAGTATGGCTGCGGCAACAATGAAGAGCGCCGGCAGGACGGGATATCCCCAACTGCGGAACGGCCGTTCCGCCGCAGGAATGCGGCGCCGGTAAATAAAAATCGTCGTAGTGGTAAGCAGATAAAAGAGCCACTCGGAAAAGATCGCAAGTTCAAACAGTTGCTGAAAGCGCCCCACCAGCAGCAGCAGTAGTGTGCTCAATAGCCCCTGCGCCACCAACGCGGTGGAAGGGCTTTGAAAGCGGGGATGAATGTGTGCCATGCGGGCCGGGAACAGCCGGTCACGCGCCGCGGCGAAGGGCACCCGAGCGCCGGACATAGTGGTTCCGTTGAGCGTGACCAGTATGCTGAGCGCCATGGCGGCCGAGACCAGAGATGCTCCCCAATGCCCTGAAACAACCGACATGGCAACAACTGCCGGCCGCGGGGAGTCGGCGATGCGGGCCGCCGGCAGGATGTACTGAATGGCCGCGTTCGTGGCCATGTAGAGCACGCCGACGACACCCACGCCCGCGATTAACGCGATCGGCAGGCTCCGCTCGGGGCGCTTCACTTCTCCGGCCACCATGGTGAGGTCATTCCAGCCGTCATAGGCCCACAGAGACGCGATGAGGGCAACCATGAACCCGGAGAGTCCGCCCTGCGCACCGGCGAAGCTGGTGTGGAAATTGGCTACACCCCCGAGTGGACTGGCGAAGCAGAAGCCGGTGATGAGCAGCACCAGGACCACCTTAAGCCAGGTGAAGAAGAGCTGAAAATCGCCCGCCTTCTTAATCCCGAGGTAGTTGAGCCCGGTAATCAGCCAGGCGGCGACGATGGCGAAGATTTGGGACCAGGTGATCAGCACAGGAGCGCGCAATGCCACTCCGTCGAGCCAGGCGAACGCAGGGAATATGCCCAGGACGCGGGCCAGGCCGGTTGTGATGCTGGCGATCGATGCCGGCTTGGCGACCGCAAACCACGTCCACATGTAGAGAAATGCAGGCAGGTCGCCGTAGGCGTTGCGGAGGAAGACGTACTCGCCTCCAGCCCGCGGCATCATGGCGCCAAGCTCGGCGTAGGTCATGGCGCCGAAGAGGGTGAGTAATCCGCCCACGATCCAGGCCAGGTAAACCATCCGCCCGGAGCCCGACGGCCCGCATCATCTCCTGGGGAACGAGGAATATGCCACTGCCGATGATGGTGCCGACCACGATGGCGGTGGCGTGCCAGACACCCAGCACACGAGGAAGGTCCGGTGCTGAGGACGAGCTCGGCAGGGCATGAGGTTTTTCGTGCACGGGATGACAAATTGTACTGCGTGCTGCTTAAACAGCCTGGCTGGGCGGGGACGCTACCGTATCGGCGGGATGGAAGTAGCCATGGATTGCCGCAGCCAGGTGAGGGGCAACCACAGAAGCAAGCGCCTGCAGGCTGGCGTCCTGAATCCCACGCAGGCTGCCAAAGTGGGCAACCAGCCGATTGCGGGTTTGCGGGCCCACGCCGGGAATGGTCAGCAGGTTGGCCTCGCGGTCGCGGATCTCGCGGCGTTTGCGATGGTAGGTGACCGCGAAGCGATGAGATTCATCGCGAATTTTTTGCACCAGGTGCAGCACCGGCGATCGGCGGTCAAGCACGATCGGCTCATCCTCCTGCCCGTAGACGTAGATGATTTCCTCTCGTTTGGCAATCGAGGCCAGCGGCTGGGTGGTGATGCCCAGCAATTCCAGGGCTTCGGCCGCAGCATGCAACTGGCCCAGTCCGCCATCGATCAGGATCAAGCTGGGCATCGGCCGCTGCTCCTCCTGCACGCGGCGATAGCGCCGGCCGACGACTTCGCGCATGGATGCAAAATCATCGACGCCTTCGACCGTCTTGATCTGAAATTTGCGGTAGTCGGACTTCTTCATGGCGCCGTCTTCCCAAACCACCATGGAAGCCACCGTTTCCGCGCCCTGAATGTGGGAGATATCGAAGCACTCAATGCGCTTGGGCAAATCCGGCAGCGTCAATAAATCCTGCAGCGCCTCTTCGATCACTCTCCGGGAAGGCTGCAACACGCGGAAGCGCTGATCGAAACTCTGCTTGGCATTCTGGCCTGCCAGGTCGACCAGGGAGCGCTTTTCCCCGCGCCGGGGCACACACAGCTCAACTTTGTGTTGGGCACGCTCGCTCAGTAACGCCTCCAATGTTTCCCGATCGGCAAAGTCAACTGGGATATAAACCGTGCGCGGCACATATTGCTGGTCGATATAAAGCTGCTTCAGCAGGGCGGAAAAGAAGACGGACGCATCGAAAGCCTCTCCCAGGGACTGGGACCCCAATTCGGTCGCGTCCATCTCGGGCGGCAACTCGGGCAGCTCTTCCCAGAAAAATTCACGGCGATCGACGATCTTGCCGCCGCGCATATGGAAAAGGTTGACGGCCAGCATACCGTTCTCGTGATGGTAACCATAAACGTCGGCGTCGTCGCCGTCGGTGGTCGCCATGCGTTGTCTCTCCTGCACCTGGTTCAGGGTGATGAGAAGGTCGCGGTATCTGGCAGCGAGCTCGAATTGCTCTGAGGCTGCTGCGGCCTCCATGCGCTGCTCGAGCGAGTGGCTCAACTCCGTCTGGCGGCCCTCAAGAAACATTTGCGCGTCGCGCACCGCTTCGCGGTACTGTTCGGGGGTAGTGAGCCCTTCGACGCAAGGGCCAAGACAGCGCTTGATGTAGTACTGCAGGCAGGGACGGGGATGGTAACGCGAGAGATCGACTTTGCAACTGGGGAGCAAAAAGCTGCGGTGGATCAGGTCGACCACCCGATGGGCCAGGTTGCCGGGAAAAAAGGGTCCGTAGTAGGCGCTACCGTCTTTGCGCAGCCTGCGGGTCACAAATACCTTGGGGTAGCGGTCGGCCAGAGTCAGCTTGACGTAGGGGTAAGTCTTGTCGTCGCGCAGCAGGATATTGAAACGAGGCTTGCGCTGCTTGATGAGGTTGTTTTCAAGCGCCAGCGCCTCGCCTTCGTTTTCTACCAGGATGTAGTCTACGTCCACGGCTTCGCGCATGAGCGAGCCGGTCTTGGCATTGGCTTGGGCTCCATCGAGGAGGTAAGACCGTACCCGGGAGCGAAGGTTTTTGGCTTTGCCGACGTAGATCACGTCGCCCTGGGCATTGCGGTACAGATACACCCCTGGCCTGGTGGGCAGGGTGCGCATCTTTTCGTGCAGGTCCATGAATGATTCCTAACTAAAGTTTAGACGTTACGACCGTCATGCGACAGATTGCGCGGCAGCAGGTAAAAGTTTCCTTGTTTGCTCTTTGCGTGCGGCACCAAGTTGGACACTTTCCGGTGCAAGTGATTGCAAGCAAACTAGTAACGAGAGTGCAGTATTTTGGCAACAATCGTGCTACATACGTACGGATGGGCGAATTGTGCCCTTTAGGTACGAGAGCGTCGCGGCCAAGCCGCAGTACAGGGAGCAGAGTCTATATGAACCGAATCGCTATGAGGTCGCAACACGCAGCTATCCTGTTGGGGGCCGTGTCTTTATTGATGACTGCCGGCTGCTCCACGAAGAACTATGTGCGGTCACAAACCACTCCCATCGTGCAGAAGACCAACGAACTGGACGATGCCGTCGCGGCCAACAACCGGTCCATCCAAAGCACCAATGATCGCGCCCAGGCGGGAATCCAACAGGCCCAGCAGTCGGCCAACACCGCCACGCAAAACGCTACTGCGGCAACCCAGGCGGCGACCCAGGCGCAGGGGAGCGCGCAGGAAGCCGTGAATCGAGCGGACTCGCTGGCGAGCGTGGTAGCTAACCTGGACAATTACAAGCAGATCGGCGACGTCTCGGTGACTTTCGGGTTCGATAAGAGCGTCCTGACCAAGAGTGACAAGGAGCAGCTGGATACCCTTGGGACCCAACTCAGCTCGGCCAAGAGCTACATCCTGGAAGTGACCGGGGGTACGGATTCGGTAGGCAACGCGGAGTACAACTACCAGTTAAGCCAGCGCCGCGCCGAAGCGGTGGTGCAGTACCTGGCGGCCAAGTTCAATGTGCCGGCGCACAAGTTTTACCTGATCGGGATTGGGAAGGATCAGGAAGTAGCCACCAACCGGACAGCCGCTGGACGGGCGCAGAACCGGCGGGTTCAAGTGCAGATCCTCTCCAATGCAGCGGGCGTCACTGGTACTGCCGTGTCACAAGTGCGCTAGCGCATAGAAGTCGCTCTCGTGTGGGTCCGGGCTTTAGCCCGGACACCCAACCTCAAAATCGATCGGCCTTCAGGCCTGGGGTACGCTTTTTTCTCCATGACTTTGCGGAAAATCAAAAGAAACGGGCACCTTAGGGCCTAAGGGCCCAGAACTTGGTTGGTCGATGTCCGGGCTGAAGAGCGTGTGTGAGAACCCACCGTTCAGCGATTTAGTCCCGGAGGGACGGCTGAAAATTACCCAGAGTGCAGTCCTGGGTACAACCTGGTTAACTTTCAGCCGTCCCTTGCGGGACTAGATCGGTGAACGGTGGGTTCTCACACACGCTGTAAAGCCCGACTCTGTTTAAGCCTTTATGGCACGACTTCAGCGCTCCGAGATAGTGTCTCGACTCGATATGGGCTTTGGCGCTGGCAATGCTAGGGCTGTGCTGTACGGGCTAGTCGCAGCTATGCTGCAACTCTGTAGTTCTACTTTTCAGAGAGGGTGGATAGATCCAAATTTGCGAAATTCGCGAGTTTTCTGGTGATCACCGCTCTGATGCTTTGTATCAGGGCTCGACTTTAGTCGGGCCGTAAAGGATAGAAAGATCTGGGCTTTAGCCCAGACCTACCCGAGAGCGACTTTTTCCGCAGCCTGTTTAGCCCCTGCGCTCTTTCTTTGCTCAGAATTGTCTTCGCACAAGCATTTCGTGCAGGATGTGCCATGGCAGGGGCTGAAGCCCACTTCTCCTTCTGTCCTCTACGGCCCGACTAAAGTCGTGCCCTGATATGATACAAAGCCAAAACACAGCATCCAAAGGAGCTTCTCTGGTTGAAATATCAACCGCTCCGCCCTGATCATGTAGAAACTTCAGAGTCGCAGCTATGCTGCAAGTAACAGCGGTGCATTTTCGACTTGCGTGCCTTGGTTACTCCAGAAATTGTGAACTACTGCGATCTAACTTCTTCGCCCTCAAGGTCGGCGCGGCATGTTGCCGGCTGCCACGGAGGTCAGATCTCTGTGGTTTGCCCCCTTCCTTGCCTCGGTAACAGGTTCGGGGTCGACGTTCCAGATATTTGCAGGGAAGGCGGGTATTTGTGCAGCGAACAACAGGATACTTAGCGAAACTCATTTCGCCTGGACTTCCATTTTCGCCGGGACTATATTCCAGCCTCTAACGGCTACAGCGGCAGGCACATTCGCTTGCGCAGCGGGATAACTAATCTCTATCACTCGCTTCTCCCCCGGCAGTAGTGATACGTAGTTGTCGGAGAAGTACGCCGGTAGGATTCGCTCTCCGTCGCTGGCTCGCAGTAAGGTGAGCTTGGCCGCCACTGCAACCACCTGGCTCGTGTTCTCGAGCGCGACCGATACATGGGCGTCTCCACCAGTATTGGCTTGTGTGACGGCACGGGTGGTTAGCGAGACCTGCGGCAGGCTGTTCATCCCCCGATAGGTCTCGCTATCCGCCGCATACCAGTAGAAGTTGCGCGAGAGCAGAGAACCCTGTGAATCCTTCAACTCCATTTCCACAAACACCACATCCTTCGCACTTGCCAGCCCAACGTCGACCAGGAACGAGGGAGCGACTGCCTGCGCTGGTGCGGAAACGGCCTCCTGATGCTCAAAGACGCTAGTGCCGTCTCCGCGCACCGCACGCACCCGCAGCATTGCGCCCGCAATCGCTTTCTCCGTGTTGTTCACAATTGCAGCGTGCAGGTCGGGCAGATTCATCTGCACATGCAACGGCTCGGCCGCTTCCTTGACTCCATAGAACGAGGCCTGGGTGTCATAGTCAGAACTGAAAATCTGCCACATCGTGCTCGGCCATGCCGGCTGCGTCATCCACAACAGGCGCCCACTGTTCGGGTCCCACAGGTGCGCGTTGAAGCCTTCGAAGATGGCGCGATGGTCGACGTAGTTCAACATTTGCGCCTTACGTTCAAAATCTGCAAGGTTGGCGGGCTCTCCAAACTCGGCCGCTAGCTCCCGCATGAACGGAGCAACGTCTCCATTCCCGCTCTGGTGCCAGTCGTGGTAAGCCCACACATCGCTCACGGGCCATTGGTCCGTGGGCGCTATGGAGTGTTGAAACGACTCGAGCGTCGACATCGACGGAGTGCCAACCTCCACTGAGAAGCCTCGGTTAAGCGTAGTAAAAAACTTCGATGGTGGCTTGTAACTATAGGGCCCGCTGTTCTGCAGGTTCACCTGGTTCGAACTGCCCGAGTAGTACCGCGTACCGTCAACTTCTCTTACCAGCTTCTCCAATCCCTCATTGATAATCGGTGGTGGAACCCCCTCGTTGCGCCCACACCAGACGGCGATCGATGGATGATTGCGAAAGCGAAGCATCGTATCTTTCGCGTTGGCCAGAAACAAAGCAGGATCCGCCGGCTCAAGATTGTAGTTTTGAGTTGAATCCCAAAAGTCATTCCAAACCAGCAAGCCGTATTCGTCAGCCAGTTCGTAGAAGACTTCTTCTGTATCCTGCCCCATCCAGTTGCGGATCATGTTGAGGTGCGCGTCCCGGTGCAGGCGGAAAAACGGCTCCAGATGCTCGCGCGAGACCCGCTTGCGATAATCGTCCATGCCCCAGTTGCCGCCCTTGCAGGCGATCCGCACGCCATTCACTCGAATGACCAGGTAGGGAGCGGTCCTCAGGTCTGTCAAGCTCCGCAGCGAGCGCGAGTTCTCGGCCCCGGGATAAAGTGATGCCACCCACCCCAGCGCCGTCTGCCGCAAAGCCTCATGCGCCTGGCTCACGACTTTTTCACCGTTCGTCTCCGAAGGGAAAAACTCGACCCGCCTCAGGCTTCCCTCTGCATCCAGCAGCGAGAGCTCATAGCTGATCTCCCGCATCCCAAACCGCACCTGTTTTTCCGACAGTGTTTTGCCTCCAGCCGTGAACCAGATCTTCATTGTGTGCAGGGAGGGTTCACCGTATCCGTTGGGCCACCACAATTTGGGCTGCTTCACTTTCAACTGCGCGAATTCGGCGGCCTTGATCCGAATCTCGGTCTGGCGCCCGCTTATGGTAACTTGTTTGGTTACATTAATGTCATCGAAGGAAGCGTGCACATCCCCACGGATGGGCGATCCGGATTTGCTCGTAAGTGGCACGGTGATCTCCACATCCGCCTCGCTGGCATCGTGCTGAGGCAACGTGGTGACCACCTGGACATCTCCCACACTGACGGCGCCCGAAGCAGTCAGCGTCACGTCCTGCCAAATGCCCGAGTTACGGTCGCGCACGCCGGGGATCCAGTCCCAGCCTTCGGTGGCCGCGAACGTCGGACCGTCGAGCACCATGATGCCCCCGTTCTCCCCTGGGCCGCCTTTGATCGATTGCTCGTGCGGGATTCCAGGGTGCGGTGGCGGCGAAATGCGGACTGCCAACACATTCATGCCGCTCTTCTTGATCAGGGCCGTTACGTCGAAGCTGCCACGTATGAAGGCCCCCTGTATTTCGCCCAGGTGTCTGCCATTGAGCCACACCGATGCCGAGTAGTTGATGCCCTCGAAGGTCAGCGTCAAGTTTGGCTGGTCTTTGATGACCGGGGCCGAAAACTCCTTGCGATACCAGTAGTCCTGTTGGTTCAGGGATTCCGGTATGGCCAGATTGTTGAGGCCATAGTCGGGATCAGGATAGAGTCCCCTGGCCACCATCGTGGTCAGTACGGTGCCGGGCACGATTGCTTCCATCCAGCCGCCGGGATCGTAGGAGGTGCTGGAAACCGTCTCCGCCGCCGCAGTCACTTTTGGCGCGGCCTGCATCCGCCAGCCTCCGCGCAAAATCCACTGACTAGGTTCGCCCGGGCCGTCGCTGGCAGGCGTTACGGGTTGCGCGACTGGCGCCTGCAGAGGGGCATTGCTATGAGGGAGAGTCGACGGATCCTGCGGCGCACTCATTCCTGCTTGACCGCGGGTTTGCACCGGCCACCGGCTCGAACCGTAGGCAAACTCAACCAGTCCGAAGTCAGGCGGTGTTTTATACATTTGCGCCAGTTCGCTGCTTGCCAATGCCCGGCGCATGAGCGTCAGCCCGCTCACTTCACCGCCGAAGTGGGTGGCTCCGCTGATGGAAGAGGTGGTCGGAGCAAGGCTCAGCAAGGGAGCCAAGGCACTCTCAGCGGCAACGCCATGGCCGATCTCCGCGCCGTCGGCGTAAAGGTGCGCATCCTCTTGTGAAAAGGTAGAGGCCACCAGATGCCATGATCCAGGCGTGAGCGCCACGTCAGACCGTACTACTGCATCGCGCCCGGAGTAGAGCGCCAACTTTCCACCCTGGGTACCTAGTCCCCGGGAGCCGGCGAACTCAGGATTACCCACAACCGCAATCACCGTATTGCCCACCATAGGCTCAGCGACACGTACCCAGCCATAGATCGACCACTGCGCCCCAGGATCCAGGAGCACATCGTCGGCGGTCAGCGGTTTTGATAGACCCGTGCCGGCGTCGAGGAACACTGCATTGTAAGGACCATATGCAATGGCGCCAGCGGGTATTTGCGCCAAAGCAGGCTTCATTAACGACAACAGCAGAGTCAGAGCACCTGCCAATCTAAATTTTCTATCCATCCCAAAATCCCTCTTCAGCAGGCGCATAATAGTATTCACATTCTGCGCCAGCGGATTTTCTTTTAGGGCAGATTGCCATCTTCGCCCGGCTCGCAATGATATCGCCGTAGGTCACGAAAGCCACCATCTCTCGATAGAAGACTGCGTATTCACCCCGGGATACGCGGAGCAGGCTTGGTTCGCTTGTGCGGTGCGGAGGGGCACGGGGAAGAAGCCCTAGCCGTGGATTCTCGTATAACCAGTTCCGGTTGCACGATCACCTCCTGGGGGTAAGGCAGTTTCGGGTGGCTGATCCGGTTGAGCAGGCATTCCGCGCCCGCCTTACCCATTGCGCGAAGGGGCTGCCGAATGGTGGTCAAGCTCGGGATGCTGAAGGGCGCGCATAGTACGTCGTCGAAGCCGATGACGGAAACATCGTCAGGCACCCTCAGTCCAGCGTCATGGAAGGCCCGAATGGCGCCGACGGCCGCGATGTCATTAAACGCGAAGAGAGCTGTGAAATTCCTGGTTCGCGACAGGAGTGCCTTTACCGGACCATACCCCAGGGCAGGCGACCAGCTATTCTCCTTTAGTTTAATGAGCAGCTCCTCGTACACTTCTATGCCGTAGGCGCAGGCTGTTTTCATAATCTCCCGCCAGCGGTAATCTGTATCGACCGTCTGCTCCTGGCCTTTCATGAACGCTATTCTGCGGTGTCCCAGGTCGGCGAGATGTTTAAGTGCGAGACGAGCCGCCAGCTTGTGATTCAGTTGAATATTCGTCACCCCGGCCACCACCTGATGCCCTGAAATGGAGACCATAGGCACCGGCGCCCGCGATGGGGTTGGGGTATTCACCAAAAGAAGCCCATCGACGGATCGTTCCAGCAACATCTTTGGATATTCCTCGAGCAGCGACGGCTGCCAGTAATGCGCGCCCAGGAGATAAGAATACTTCGCTCCCATCAGATACTCTTCCACGCCATTCATAACCAGCGTGAAGTAGCCCTCGCTCATTTCGGCCACCAACACTCCGACAGACATGCTGCGCTTCATGCGAAGCGACCGCGCGAAGTAGTTAGGCCGGTAGTGCAACTCGGTGGCCGCGGCGAGGATCCGATTCCTGGTGGCGAGCGGGATCGCCTGTGCAGCCGGCGAGTTACTCACGACGATCGATACGGTCGTGAGCGATAAGCCAAGGTGGCTAGCCAAGGTACGTAGAGTTACAGGCTCATCTCTTTCGGGGGCTTTTTTGCCGCTCAAGGGTCGATACCGTAAGGGAGTGTTGCATCTCTCTCATGCCTTGTCAAAAGAGTGAGCTTTTTATTCTCCAAAACCCGTACCCATTGTTATCCACAGCAGGTCCTTTAGAGCAAAAAATCTTGACAGTCTTACGACGGGTGGCGTCTACTCAGCTCTACCCGATTTACAGAATCGTTTCTATACCGTCAAAAGAAACGATTCTGCTGAGGGTGTGGTAACTAGCCTCCCCAAGCCCTGTCTAGTCCAGGACCGATTGCGAGCAGTCGATTCACCGAAAGACCTGCCCGTTCGAGGGGCGGCGCCACAAATCCTTTGGAGGAGATATGCGACGCGACAGCAGCTAAGGTTGTGTGTCGCCTGCTGCTCGACCCAAATCCAGCTCTACCAGCGCAGGCTTTTGAAGCCAGTCGTTTTCCTGCCTCGAACGTTAAACCAGAAGCGTTTTGAGCGCAGCCATTTTTAAGCAAGAACTTCAGGCCAACTTGGGAGGAGGTTCGCAGCCGCAGGACTGGCGGATGACAAGCTCCGTAGGCAAGATGACTCTTGGACTTAAGTATTCCGCACGGGAGCCGAAGCGGATCCAATCGAGAAGCAGACGAGCAGCGCTCCGGCCAAGTTCGGCGACGGGTTGGCGGACCGCGGTCAGAGGAACAGCCAGCAGAGAGGCTAAATCTAAATCGTCAAACCCTATGATCGCCAGTTCTCGCGGCACGCTGATATTTGCGCGCTGTAGAGCATGCAGGACATTCGTAGTGGTTACATTGTTCAAGGTGAACAATGCGGAGGGTCGTTGGGTGGAACGAAGCCGCTTGAGAAGTTGCGGGGAGATTGCGGTCTCTCGATTGAGAATGAGAAGTTGCGGTTTAAGTCCCGCTTCCGTCATTGCCTCCCGATAGCCTGATATTCGCTGGCCGATCGAATTGAATCTGCTGTCGTAACCTACACACAGAATTTGCCGATGACCGTGCTCGATGAGGTGGTTGATGGCCTTATGAGCTCCTTCGCGGTTCTCCACCATCACTTCGCCGGCATCCAGGTCCGGAAGTGTCCGGTCGAGCATCACGATCGGCACCCCCCTGGCGCGCAACTCCTTGAGTTCATGGTCAGAACTCACATTTGAGGGGACGATGAGGATGCCAGCAATGTTTCTGGACTTCATCATACGGAGCTCTTCCGCTTCGGTGTTCTTCTGCCCTTCGCAGGCGAACAGCAGAGTCATGTAGCCATGCTTCGCGGCGAGTTGCTGGACGGCATGTGCGCACGTTGAGAAGAATGGATCTGCCAGATCGGGAACGATCAGCCCGATAGTGCGGGGCGGCTGCCCTTTCAAAATGCGCGCTGCCTCGTTCGGCTCGTAGCCAAGTTTGACGATGGCCGCACGAACTCGTTTGGTCATGGCATCGCTTACATGTTTTTTGCCGTTCATGACACGCGACACGGTCATGCTGCCAACCCCGCACTCCCGTGCGACGTCGGCGATGGTTGGCACCGTTCTGAGTCTTCTGGGCATTAAGACCTTATTTTGCAAGCAGCTGTAATCGTGAGATGACAGCGACTTAATTGGTCCCTCAAACAGCAACACCATTCCGGTAACGCTATCATTTCCTGTTAAAGATGCAATCCCGATGAGTGGAAATGGTCCTTGATGTGGGAATGGTACCTGGTGTGTGCCTGTACAGATGCGGGCCAATATTGATCACATCAATTCATTGCCTGCAGGAAAATCCAAAGTCTAATTTTTTCTTGACAAGCATAATTTCGATAGTATAGAAAGCCGAATGATAACGATACCAATAAAAATGCTCTGGAATCAAGCGACAATACCAGGCCGGCCCGGTCCATCGGTGACCAGCCGTAAAAGTTGACGATCGTACTTATAGGAGGCAGTATGCGGAAACGTCTGTTGTTCCCCGGCCAGCTTATCGTGGCCGCTTTCGGCTTTGCGCAGTCCCGCACCAGGACTACCCGCGGGCTTCCACTGTCCCTGCGGCTTGCATTCGTCGCCCTGCTCGCTCTGTTCTTTTCAGGCGCAAGGCTTTACGGGCAGACGGGCTCAATTACCGGCACCGTGGTGGATCCATCCGGCGCCGCGATACCCGGAGCCCAGATCCAGGTAACTAACCAGGCGACCGGCGATTTGACCCGGGAGGCCACGGCCGATGGCGCTGGCACATTCCGCGCCCTGAACGTGCCGCCTGGCACTTACAGAATCAAAGTAACTGCTCCCGGGATGGAGGAGTTGGACCGCAACGGCGTGGTGCTCGATCAGGACCAGAGCCTCGGTCTCGGGCAAGTCGCGTTAACCATCGGGCAAGCGTCGCAGACCGTGACCGTGAGCACGCAGACCCCTTTGATCGACACGGCGACTTCAAACAACGCAGCCGTCGATTGACCAGCGCCAGGTCACCGAGCAGCCGCTGAATGGCCGAGACTTCGAATCGCTGATGACAACGCTGCCCGGCGTGGTCACGAACAATAACTCGCAATTCCGGCTGGTATTTAACCAGACCGATGACTTCTACGTAAACGGCATGCGCGGCACCGCCAACAATTTCTTCCTCGACGGCGTCATCAATACCGATGTGGGCGCGAACGACGGCGAATACACCAACCTGAGCATCGACGCCGTGGGCGAATTCAAGACCCTCACCGGCAACTTCAATGCAGAATACGGCCGCAGTCCGGGCGTCATGATCCTGGTCAATACCAAGAGCGGCGGCCAACACTTCCACGGAACCGCGTATGAGTTCAACCGCAACACGGATTACAACGCCAACGATTGGTTCAGCAACCACTCAGGGTTCGGCGCAGAGCCGATATTGAAGTTCAATCAGTTCGGCGGCAACATCGGCGGCTACATTCCCATTCCGAAGATCTCTCCCAGGAGCAACAAGAAGGCTTTCTTCTTCTTCAACTATGAAGGAACGCGCGCCAACCGTCCGAACGGTAATCCGGGCGGCGCTGCCGCGACTTACTACACCATGCCGCAGCCCTCCATGCTGGGCATCGGTACTCCGAACGGAGCAGGCCGATCTTTCTCCCATCTATCGCTCGGGCAACATGTGCGATTTCAACGGGACCTCAACCTGCACGCCGATCCACGATACCAACGGCAACCTGGTGCAGAACGGCCAGGTCTTTATGCCGGGAACGGTCAAGTACAACTCGGTCGGCGAAGTCCTGACCGGCACGCCCTACGCGGGCAACATCATCCCCGCCTCGCAGTTCAACAGTCAGTACGCCGCCATGATCAAGTACTTCACGCCCGGTTACCGTGGAAGCTTCAATCATCCCACCTATAACAACGGGTTCGGCGATGAGCAGCAGATCAACTTCCAGGACACGTACATGTTCTACAAGAATCAGTACGTAGTTCGCGTCGATTACAACTTCGGACCGAAGGCAAATGCCTTCTTCCGTTACGTGGATGACCGGCAGCAGGAGAGCCAGGGATTCGGTATTTTCTCCGGCAATAGCTTCCCTGTTCTTCCCCAGTACCGCAAGAAGCCCGGCAAGAGCTACGCCTGGAGCCTGGTCAACGTGATCTCCCCGACCCTGACCAATGAGGCTACTGTGGGCTGGCTGCATTTGACGCAGGTGGTGGACATCGTCCCCGGTACTTCCAAGGCCTTGTATGACAAGACCACGCTGGGCTTCAACTTCAGCGACATTTATCCCTCGACCAATACGCACGATCTTGCGCCGAATATCAATACCGGCGACGGCCTATATCAACATCAGCCCGTTTCCTTCCGGCTGGACTTCGACCGGCAACACGGTTGTCGCCACCGATGACGTGACTAAGATCTGGGGCAACCACGTGATCAAGTTCGGCCTCTTTGCCGACCTGAACGAGAATGGCCAGGAAGGAACCTGGCAGAGAATCCCAATCTGAACTTCGGCGCCAGCAACCAGAACGCGAACAACAGCAACTCTGGACATCGCCAACACACTCCTGGGGAACTACACCACGGTAAGCCAGTCGAACATCTTTGCCTTCGGACATTTCCACTTCTTCCAATATGAGGGTTATGTCCAGGACACCTGGAAGGTAAAGCCCCGGCTCACCTGGACTACGGTCTTCGTTACGAATTCATCGGGCCCACCTATACGACCGGGCAATATCACCAGTACTACTTTGTACCCGAGTGCTTACAATCCGGCGAACGCGGTGCAGATCAATATCGCGCCCAATATTCCGGGCCAGGCGCCGACGCAGGGTTCCATCATTTCTGGTCCGGAGACCCTTACAACGGCATGGTCCGGGAGGGAACCGCACGGATTGCCAAAGGGCGGCCAGAACTTCCGTTGGAACAACTTCGGTCCACGTATTGGCTTTGCTTACGACGTGTTCGGAGATGGCAAGACCGCGCTTCGCGGCGGCTATCGGTATCTTCTACGAGCGCTATCCAGCAGAACATCTTCAACTTCGGAGGCATCAGCAATCCTCCCACGGTCTACACGCCGACGATTTATGGCGGCAACATCGCGAATATCTCTCCCTCGCTGGCCAACGGAGCTCCGCTCACCCCAGCGGGCGGTATCTTGTCGCCGGATGTGACGGTAAAATTCCCACAACCTACGGCTACAACCTCGGCGTCCAACGGGAATTGCCTTACAAGCTGGTCTTCGATATTGGCTACGTCGGAAACACCAGCCGGCACCAGGTGTACGTCCAGGAATTGGAGCAGCTGCCGCTCGGGTACACCACCAGCACCCCAATTCTTTCCACGGTCAACAACGTGTCGGCAGCAATTCTTCCCTACAGGGCTACAGCTCCATCAACTACACCAGGTGTGGAGCCAGCAGTGCTTACAACGCCCTGCAGGTCAAGTTGACCCGCAGATTCAGCGACAGGCTTACGGTCAATACCGGACTACACCTGGTCCAAAGGCGATCGATCTGGACGATCAGTGACAACGGGCAGAATGACATTCCCGACTACACCCAACTGAAGAAATTCTACGCTCCCGCAGGCTTCGATCGAGGAATGTATTCAACTTCCAATATGTCTACAACTTCCCCAACTTCAAGGGGTCATAGCAAGTTAGTGCAGCTTACCGCCGGTGGTTGGGAGTATTCAGGGGTGACGCAGTTCTGGAGCGGAAGTCCCTGCCTCAGTGGCGACAGTCCTACGGACGATGCCTGCGATCTCAATTCGAGCGGAAACCTGGGCAATGGAGGGTTTGGTCACATCCGTCCGGACTATCTTGGCGGTCAGATCACGACTCTCCCACAGTCACAACCAGCCCGCGGGGCAAATTCCCATGTGGTACAACCCCGCGGTCTTTGCGTCAGCCGGCTCCCTGGCAGCTTCGGCGACTTCCGCCGCAACTACGATTTACGGCCCTGGGATTCTGCAACTTCAACATGTCGTTGTTTAAGAACTTCAACTTCACGGAAAACACCCGGCTTCAGATGAGGTTCGAGTCGTTCAACGTCTTCAACCATACGCAGTGGGGAAATATAAACATCGGCCTGAGTTCTCCGACAGCCGGAACCCCGTTCTCCGGTAGCAATGCCGGCAGTTCGGGTCAGATCACCAGTGCACGTGATCCTCGTCAGCTGCAATTCGGGGGCAAATTCTACTTCTAACTTCTCCAAGGGTCGGACCCAGAAACATGGGTCCGGCCCTATTTTTGCTTCCGCCGGCCTTCCACGGACTAACCGTTCGTTCCCGAGCCTCCTGTCCAAGGCCGATCAGCTTTTAACCCTTCTCGAGGGCACGGGCCCGCTAACCGGTAGAGCTGTCCATTCGTCATCGCACGCGGTTTGGGAAATCGTTCCCCTGGCAAATTCAGAATATCCAGCCGTCGCCTCTACCAAGTATGCTAAGGGCTAAAGGGGCGTAATCCGTGCATCGAAAACCCACTATGGCCGACGTTGCCCGTTTGGCTGGTGTGGGCACAATGACTGTTTCCCGTTTTCTCAGCGGAACAGTTCCAGTCGCCGAAGAAACTGCGCGCCGGGTACAAAACGCAATTGAACAACTGGGCTATCGCCCTAATCAGTTGGCGCGGGCGTTTCGCGGCCAGCGAAGCCGTTCCATCGGTCTCATCATTCCTTACCTCTACGACCCCTTCTTTGCTAACTGTGCTCACGCGGTTACTACCGTCGCCAAGGAACATGGCTATTCGGTACTCACGACAACTTCCAACGAGGATCCGGACATCGAATATGCAGAAGTCGAGCAGATGCTGCAGCGCCATGTGGAGGGATTGGTGGTGATCCCCTCCAGATTTCGCCAATCGCGCCTCACCCGGTCTTTGTTCGGAAGAACTCCTGTGGTGGCATTTGACCGTCCGGTTTCAGACCCGTCCGTCGATGTTGTATTGGTGGAAAACACCTCCGGCTCTCGACGCATCGTGCAGCATCTCATTGAGCATGGACATAAACGCATCGGCTTTATGGGACTCAGCCGAAGTCTGTATACAATCAATTCCCGCCATGTTGGCTATCATCGCGCTATGCACGAAGCCGGCTTACGAGAGGACGTTTTCTTCGGCTGCAATTCACGCGAGGACACCCGGCGCGCGGTGGAAGAGCGGCTGAATTTGAAAAACCGACCCACTGCCTTCTTTTCTTCGAATAACCTCGCGACGCGCTATGTCTTTGCCGCGCTGCTGCATCTCGGTGTCAAGGTTCCGGCAGACGTTGCCTTGGTGGGCTTCGACGACTTTGAGTTAGCGGAGTTGACTTCGCCGCCACTTACGGTCGTGCGACAACCCGCCCAGGAAATGGGACGGGTCGCGACCAGCCTGCTCTTCGAGCGGATCGAACGGGCAGAACTACCGCAGACTGGAGCACGGATTGCACTGCCGGTCGAGATCGTGTTACGCCGCTCCTGCGGATGCAAGCACCGCACTGCCGTCGTAACGAAATAAGCGCCGAGTGACTGAATCGTTTCAACGGGAGTCTGTGTGAGAACTCCGCTCCGGGCCGGGCTTTAGAGCGTGTGTGAGAAACCCACCATTCAGCGATTTAGTCCCGGAGGGACGACTGAGAGTAGCCCAGGACGCGGTCCTGGGAAGAGATTCGAGAGACGGACCAGTCCCGCAGGGACGGCTGAAAATGCCCAGGATGCAGTCCTGGGTACAACCTGGTTAACTTTCAGCCGTCCCTTGCGGGACTTTTCGTTGTTACGTGCATGGTTCCTCTTCTACCGGCCCGGTGATGGAATTGTTTAAACGGCAGTCTTGTGTGAGAACTCCGCTCCGGGTTGGGCTTTACCGCTTGCGGAAGTTTTGGGGAAATATCAGCGATCTGACTGGATCCAGAGCGGGAGTTCCACTCCTGCTTTTCCACATCATTATTTGTCTGCACCTCTGGACGGCAGTTCTCGTGGCCCATAACGTGATAGCAGCAGGCAAGAGCGGACGCCCCTCTGCATACGGAGTACAGGGGAGTACAGGCAAGATGATCAAATTAATTATTTGAGCATCTTGAGCATCTTGAGGAAACAAAGGACTTATTTGCGCATCTTGAGGAAACAAAGGACTTATTTGCGCATCTTGAGGAAACAAAGGACTTATTTGCGCACCTTCGGAAATCGCTGCTGACCAGGTCTCTGTCAACAACGTTGGGCTTTGTATCAGGGCACGACTTTAGTCGGGCCATAAAGGTCCTAAACAGAGTTGGGCTTTAGCCCCTGAGGGTTTTGTTTCTTGTTAGAGAGCGGCATGAACCTCATCAACGCCACCAAGTTTCACAGGAAATCCGGGATAGCGTGGGGACCTGCTGCAGCCATGCAAGGGGTACCCCACTTGTTCCGGCTTGCCGTGGATATCTCGTGTTGTTACGAGATTTGGGAGACGCAAACGTCATTGTGAGGTGCCAATAACCAATCAGAGCTGAAGGGAGGCGCTGCTTTTACAAGGCGAAGTGGCTTACGTGCTCGGTGCGTAAATCATCGGCGCTGAAGAGGCGGTAGAACGGCGCTCCTTGCGCCGCGGCTTCGACCGCGGGCCGGCCCTTGGCATCCTCCCGCTCCACCAGGCAGATCACTCCGATAACGCGCATCCCCGCCTCGCGCGCGGCTTCGATAGCAGCTATTGTGGAAGCGCCCGTGGTACAGACGTCGTCGACAATGACCACGGGCGCGTCGGTCTGCTGAAAGCCCTCGATACGCCGCCCTGTGCCGTGTGTCTTTTCTGCTTTCCGTACCAGAAAACCATCCAGAACCGGCGAGCCCGGAGCTTCCAGAGCATGCCAGGCGCTGGCCGCCGCCACGTTGCAGACGATGGGGTCGGCGCCGAGCGTAAGACCCCCCACGGCTCGCGGACGCAACTCGTGCCGGCGGATGAGATCGAGCACCGCCAGGCCGGTCAGGCGACCACCCTCGCCCGTAAGGGTAGTGGTGCGGCAGTCGATGTAGTAATTGCTGGTGCCGCCCGAAGAGAGCTTGAACTCGCCCAGGCGGAAAGAAATGCGGGCCAGCATCTTCAGCAGTGCTTCACGATGGGCAAGGGTCATTAAGTGATTTTATCCAGATGGCGAAAGCCGCCGGTGACGAAAAACAGGATGGTAAAGATGGTGCCGTTATAAGTGGCGTGAATCAAGGTGCTGGCAGCCAGGGACTGGGTCCACAGGCGAACCCCGCAGAGCACCAGGCTGACTGCGAACAGTACCGCTAACGGAGCCCAGGCGTGCGCCAGCTGATCGGCATGGACCAATGCGAAGGCGATGCTGGTGAGGGCGCAGGAAACAGCCAGAGCAGCAATGCTCCAGCGCGGATCCTTACCCGCGCTCGCCTCATCCTTCCTGCCCTGCAGCCAGTCCCAGGTGGAAGCTAACGAGGGCAACAGGAAGCCACGAAAGGCCAGTTCCTCAAAGACGGGAGCCATAAAGGTTCCAAAGAGGGCGACGAGCCAAACGTCAGCGGATGTGCGAAAGAAGTCGTCGATAGGGAGTGTCTTGGGAACGGGAAGGAAATTGGACAGAAACTGAACCACGAGACTCAGCACAACGCCACCGGCGAGCAAGGGGATCCAGCGGCGGCGCACGACGGCGAAGTTCCAATGCAAGGCGCCGCCGAACGGCTGTTGCCAGAGGTAAGTGAAGATGGCCCAGACGATGGTCCCGGCGATGAGGTAACCGATAGCCATCGTCGGGATAAGGAGGCGCGGCTCCCGGAGTAACTGCTCCGGCGTCTCCGTCCCGAACAGATGAAAACCCATCGCAAGAGCGAAAACGGAAACACTGGTGAACAGCAAAACAATGATGGCCACCGTGAAGAACAAAACGGTATGACCAAAGTTAGGGATCCGGCGCGGGTGTCGTGGCGGTGGTGGCAGGTCACCGGGTGGGGCCGGGTGAGGACAAAATCTCCAGATCATCTGACAAGGGCGGATTTCCTATCTTGCCGCACGCCTGCGCGGGACGTGATTGCCATTGGCTCCGGAGGCAGAAACCGCGAGGGGCTTTAACTCATGCGGGGGGAAAATAACGACGGAGAAATTCCCCAGTATACGAGCCGAGTGTAGCAGCTACCTGGGAAGGCGTGCCCTTGGCGATCAGGTTGCCGCCGCCTTCCCCACCTTCGGGGCCCAGGTCGAGGATCCAGTCCGCGCTGCGGATCACATCCAGGTTGTGTTCGATGATGATCACGGTGTTGCCCAGGTCGGCCAGGCGGTGCAGCACTTCCAGCAGCCTCCGCACGTCGTCGAAGTGCAGGCCGGTGGTCGGCTCATCCAGCAGGTAGAGCGTCTTTCCGGTTTGCCGCTTGGAGAGCTCCCGGGCCAGCTTCATGCGCTGGGCCTCGCCTCCGGAGAGCGTGGTCGCGGCCTGGCCCAGATGGATATAACCGAGCCCCACATCCACCAGCGTCTCCAGTTTTTGCCGCACCTGCGGTATATCGATCAGCACCGGCAGAGCGTCCTCGATGGCCAGCTCGAGCAGATCGGCAATGGAGTAGCCGTTGAATTTGACCGCCAGGGTTTCCTGATTGTAACGGCGGCCGTTGCACACCTCGCACAGCACATAGACGTCGGGCAGGAAGTTCATCTCGATACGGCGCTGGCCCTCACCCTGGCAGGCCTCGCAGCGGCCGCCGGAGACGTTAAACGAAAATCGGCCCGGTTTGTAGCCGCGTTCCCGCGACTCCGGCAGGCGAGCGAAGAGGTCGCGGATGGCAGTGAAGACCCCGGTATAGGTTGCCGGATTGGAGCGCGGTGTCCGGCCGATAGGGGACTGGTCGATACGGACTGCTTTATCGATGTTCTGAAACCCCTGGATACTCTTGTACGGGCCAGGCAATTCACGTGAACCGTAGAGCTCCCGGGCCAGGGCGCGGTAGAGGGTGTCGTTGACCAGGGTGCTCTTACCCGAGCCGGATACACCGGTTACTACGGTCATTACGTTTAAAGGAAATTGAACCGTTAGATTTTTTAGATTGTGGCCACTGGCGCCTTCGACGGTGATCCAGTTACCGTTCAATGGACGTGGCGCTTCGCGGCTGATGGTCTGCAATTCGCCGGAGAGATAGCGGCCGGTCAGGGAAATGTCAGTTTCCATGATTTGCTGCGGGGTTCCGGCGGCGACGACGTGGCCACCGAGTTTGCCCGCGCCGGGGCCGAGGTCGACGACGTAATCGGCACTGCGAATGGTGTCTTCGTCGTGTTCCACCACCAGCACGGTGTTACCGAGGTCACGGAGCGATTTGAGGGCTTCGATGAGCCGCTGGTTGTCGCGCTGGTGTAGACCGATGGATGGTTCATCGAGCACATAGAGGACTCCGCGCAGACGGGAACCGATTTGCGTGGCCAGGCGAATGCGCTGTCCCTCGCCGCCGGAGAGGGTGGCGGCGTTGCGATCAAGCGACAGATAGCTCAGGCCGACCGAGTTGAGAAACTCCAGCCGTTCGACCACTTCGCGGCGAAGACGCTCCGCAATCATCGCCTCGCGGGGAGTGAACTCGATCGCGCGCGCCGCGTCGAGAGCCCTGCGCAGTGGGAGCGCGGTGAAATCGGCAATGGATAAGGAGCCCACCTTCACGGCCAGCGATTCAGGCCGTAAACGCTTGCCCTGGCAGGCAGGGCAGATGGTTGCCGACATGTAGTTCAGCAGCCAATCGCGATAGCTTTCCGACTTGGACTCTTCGAGCGAGTCGCGCAAGTAGGCCAGGATGCCGTGAAAGCCGGTGCGCGGCGCCTCCTCACGGCCAGGCCCATAGAGCAACAGCTTTTGGTGCTTCTCAGTGAGATCCTCGAAGGGCTTGCTCAGATCGATCTTGTATCGTTGTGCGGCCAGCTGCAGCAGGCGATTGAGATACTGCGATCCGCCGCCTGGGCCGAGCGCGCCATCGGTCAGCGGCTTTGACCAATCGGTAATCACTTTGGCTGCATCGAAGTCATAAATGCTGCCCAAACCATGGCACTCCGGGCATGCGCCATAAGTGCTATTGAACGAAAAGCTTCGAGGCTCCAACTTTGGAATGTCGAGTCCGCAGTCTGGGCACGCCATAGAAGAGGAATACAGCTGCTCTTCTTCACCCACAACAGCGGTGAGGACGAGACCGTTGGCCATCTGCAGAGCCTTGGCCACGGAAGCTTCGAGCCGCTTCTCAACGCCCGGTTTGAGGACGATGCGATCGATGACGGCTTCAATGGTGTGTTTTTTGTGGCGTTCCAGGTGAATGGAGTCGGCGAGATCGCGCATCTCACGGTCAATGCGGGCGCGAAAGCCCTGCTGATCTAATTCGTCGAGAAGGTCCTTGAACTCGCCCTTGCGGCCGCGCACGATCGGCGCATAGATGATGACGCGGTCTCCGGCGGCGAGCGAAAGAATACGCTCCACGATCTGCTCCGCGGACTGGCGCGAAATGGGTTTGCCGCACTTGGGGCAATGAGGCACTCCGATCGAGGCGTAGAGGAGACGGAGGTAGTCGTAGATCTCGGTGATAGTGCCTACGGTGGATCGTGGACTACGGCTGGTAGTTTTTTGTTCGATAGAGATGGCAGGGCTGAGGCCTTCGATGGAATCGACATCGGGGCGCTCGATCTGATCCAGGAACTGGCGGGCATACGCGGAGAGCGTTTCCACGTAGCGGCGCTGGCCCTCGGCATAGATGGTGTCGAAAGCGAGCGAAGATTTGCCTGATCCCGAAAGGCCGGTGACCACGGTAAGGGTGTTACGGGGAATTCGTACATTGATGTCGCGCAGATTGTGCTGACGCGCTCCCCGCACGGTGATATGAGTAATGGGCATGAAGGTTCAGAGGCTACGGGTGACGCAGAGCGAGTGACACGAGTAACGCTATATGTATCTTATTCGGCAATAGAAACGAGGGTCAACGCAAGCTGCTGTCTGTAACAATGACACACTGATGTTTACCAACAACGAGAGTGCGCGAACGACGCACGATGGGCGAGCCAAAACTCCGGGTTTGAAGGGCCATTATGGAAAATGAAGTAAGTATTTTGATGGTGTTTTGTGCGGCGATCGCCGCCCTCGCGCTCGGTGTGATGCTGGGCTATATGTGCTGCAAGACCTTGTTTGATGTCTTGCGTTTCCATGCTCGGCTGTCTCCGGCAGAGGGTGCAAAGGCGGAGACGCAGGTGGTACAGATTTGACCCTGGGGTCGAACTCTTCGGCCCTTCTTTCGTAAATGATGCTCTAACTCCTCCCCCCTCTTTCTCCCCCTTCTTTCTCCCCCCTTCTTTGTCCCCCTTCTTTGTCCCCCATCTTTGTCCCCCGTCGACGATTGTGCGGATGGTCTGACTACGGTGCCTACTGCTGCGGTGAGTCCTGCTGCACAGGCTGTTGCCCTGGCTGCTGGGTTGCGCCGCCCTGGCCCTGGCGCATGCGCTGCAGCTGCTCGAATAATTGCTGCGGAGTTCTCACTCCTGGCGTAGGGGGCGGTGTTGTCCCGGGCGCCGGCTCAGGCTGTGGTGGGGGCGGTACCTCCACGCTTTCCTGTTCATTGCTCGCCTCGTCGGCGCTGGCTTGAGGCGCAGGCGATGGAACCGTAGCACCGGAGTGGGTCGCGGGGCTGAGAATAAGCTCTCGCGGTGCTCCGTTGCTCAGATCTCCGAGCAAAACCAGGTTGTATGCAGTTCCGTCCAGCAGGTCGGCAAGCACATCGCGGGGTGCGCCCGGGCCGAAGCTGCCGAAGACGCGCTCGTCGCTGCCCAGCCCATCGATTTTCATACCGCTCCTGGCGGCGACCTGGTGGAGAATGGCGGCGAGGCTGGAATTGTCAGCGTGGATCGAGAGGCTGTTGTTTTCGAAGACAATCTGGGCTTCTCGCGCCGGCTGCTGCAGCATAGAGGGCGCAGTCTCGGCTGCTGCAGGAGCAGGTTGGGGTTGCGGGGAAGCAGCTGGTGGTTGAGGGGCGGGCGCCGGAGCAGCGGCCTGCTGGGGGTCCAGACCGCGCAGGCGAGGATTCTGCGCAAACATCGTCGACCCGCACAGGGTCGACAAGAGCAGGAGTGTCCATCCGCCATTCGCGATCGCTCGAGTCATCCCCTTCCACCCTCTGTGTACTAGACTAGCAGTGGTCTAACTTCTATGCCTCGGTTCCGCTACCGCTTTGAACTCCTCATTACTCTGGTTACGCTTCTGGCCCCCAGCCGGATCTTTGCCGTATCGTGCACTACGCAGGCACAGATGACTGAAGCTGAGCGCGCTGCGCTGGTGCAGACGGCGCGAACCCTGGCGTCCGCGGTGCAGAGCGGAAACAGTGCGGCGGTGCAAGCGCTGACCATTCCCAAGGTGAAAGCCCAATTTGATCCCATCGCAAGCACCATTGAGCAGACAGCTCCGGCGCTGGCGGGGGCCACTATAACCATAGACGCACTGTACGGCCTGGACGCTTCCGATTTGAAGGGAGGCGTGGAGGACACGGTCTTCTTTTGCGGAGCCGCAAATTCGCCGGTGCACGTAAACGTCACCATCCCTCAGCTTCCCCAAGGCAAATATGCCTTAACCCTGGTGCATGCCACCGGAGTACAGAAGCCGCAGCAGATAGCTTTTTTGTTACAGCAGAACGGAGACTGGCAGCTCGCGGGGTTTTTGTCAGACCACTCCTGGTGGCAGGACACGACAGCGTTTGGTATTGGACCAAAGCGCGCGCCTTTGAGCAGAAAAACCAGAAGTGGAACGCATACTTCTATTACACAACAGCGGCCTACCTGGCGACTCCGGCCGACTTCATGACCAGCGCGAACCTGGATAAATTGAACCAGGAGGCGGCAGCCTCCAGGCCCGACGGCTTACCCGGGGCTCAGCCCATGGTGGTAACGGCCGGCGGTCAACCCTATTCCGTCAACGACGTGCACACGGATGGCTCCTTGGGCGGCCTGGATCTGGTCCTGCGATATTCCACTGCGGATACGACCGACCCCGTCGCCACTCGGGCCCGGAATCTGGAATTGATGAAAGCAATGCTCGCAGCGCACCCTGAGCTGCGGGAGGGATTCCACGGGTTATGGGTCTTCGCCGAAGCCCCGAATCAACGTCCCTACGGCAATGAGTTGCCGATCAGCGAGATTCACTAATGGCCTACGAGACGGAGAAGACGCTGTCCCGGGCAATTGCCGAGAGAAGGGCATCGCCCAGTTTTGATGAGAGCCCGATTCCCGATGCCGATCTGCTGAAGATTCTGCAGGCAGGATTGCAGGCTCCCAGTGGTTACAACCTGCAACCGTGGCGGTTTATCGTTGTGCGCAGTCCGGAGCAGAAGAAGAGGCTGCGCGCAGCCAGCTTTAACCAGGCCAAAGTGGAGGAGGCCTCGGCCGTCATTGTGGCTTGTGGCGATGCCGACGGATGGCGCAGCGGGGACCTGGACGAGATGCTGCGGCTCGGCCGGCTGGGCGGCATGCCGGAAAACTACGCCGAGCAGGCCAAATCCACCATTCCCAACTATTTATCGAACCACCCCAACATGCCTCTCTGGCTCAATCGCCATGTCATGCTGGCCTTCACCCACATGTTGTTGATGGCCGAGGTCCTGGGGTACGACACGGCGCCCATGGAGGGCTTCGAAGAGGACAAGGTGCACGAGGTGCTCAAGCTCCCGCTCAGCTACTCAGTGGTGGCGCTGCTGGGCATTGGGCACCTGAAAGGCTCGGACAAGTATTATGGGGACCGTTTTAGTATGGCGCGTACTGTTTTTGCTGAGGAATATGGCAAGCCGATCAAGTTTTCAGAGTAATATTAATCAGGCTGTAACAAACTTCCCTCTGCCAGCTTAAAAGGATGAGTTTTCAGGGCAAACGCCCTTGAAGCAGGAGCACTTCTGTGCGTCGAGAGTATCCAGAGGCGCCGATCGTTGGCGTAGGCGCCGTGGTGATCGACGGTACAAAAGTACTGCTGGTGCGTCGCGGCCAGGAGCCGCTCAAGGGCGAGTGGTCGTTGCCCGGAGGCGCCCTGGAGCTGGGGGAAACGTTACAGCAGGGCGTGGTTCGAGAGGTGCTGGAGGAGACCGGCCTGATCGTCGTCCCGGCAGGAATTGTCGAAGTCCTGGACCGGATTACGCAGGAAGAAGCATCGGGGCGGATTCGCTACCACTATGTGCTGGTCGATTTTGTATGCCACGTGGCGGGCGGCACGCTAGGCCGGGGCAGCGACGCGGATGACGTACGGTGGGTCGCCCGCGAGGAATTGCATCAGCCGGGCGAGTACCGGGTGGCGCAACTAACGGTGCGGGTGATCGAGAAGGCGTTTGAGATGGGCTTGGCGGGCGACCGCCCGCCAAGCCCATCTCAAATGTTGGGTGAGGAAGCGCATGAAGGTTGATGGAAAGGTGACTGAGGCTGTTGACTCTACCCGGCGGGTAGGTCTCGTTGCCTTGTTTGTGATGCTTTCGCTGGCGTTGGGTTTTGGCATCCTGGCGTGGCGAAATCCACTGTGGCTGGTGGAACAGCAAATCGATGCCAAGCTACGGCTCAATGGTGTGCACAGCGAGTTTGTGACCGTGAATGGTTACAAAATGCATTACCTGGTGGGTGGTACAGGACGGCCCCTGGTCCTGGTACACGGGCTGGGCAGCCGGGCCGCTGACTGGGCCAACCTGATTCCCCAGCTCGTCGACGGCGGCCACCGCGTGTACGCACTGGATTTATTGGGCTATGGAATGTCCGCGCAGCCCAGGGATGCAGCCTACTCCATCTCCCAGCAGGCAGCGATGGTCGAGGGTTTTTTGAATAGCCAGCATCTGCAGCAAGTGGATCTGGCAGGTTGGTCCATGGGTGGATGGATTGCGATGCGGGTTGCGTTGCAGCAGCCGCAGCGCGTCCGGCGGTTGATTCTGTTAGACAGCGCGGGTCTGCGCTTTAAATTGGGCTTCGATCCCTCGATCTTTCAACCGGCCTCGCCTACGGATCTTGCGGCCCTGGAGGAGTTGCTGGTCCCGCACCCGCGGCCGCTGCCTCGCTTTCTGGCCATGGCGATGCTGCGCAAAGGCGACCACGTGGGGTGGGTGGTGCGGCGCAGTGTGCAATCCATGATGACCGGAGAGGACCTGGTTGATGGAAAGCTAGGGGCGCTGACCATGCCCGTGCTTATCGGTTGGGGCGGCCAGGACCGGCTGATCCCGCTCTCGGTTGCCTATCAACTTCATCAGGAGATATTGCAATCTGTGCTGGATGTATATGCCGGCTGCGGGCATCTTGCGCCAGGGCAGTGCGTGAGCCAGGTAGGGCCGAGCGTGGTTGATTTTCTGAATGCACAACCTGCCAGGATGGCGATGGTACGGCAGATCCCGAGCACCGACAACGTGTCCACAGGTCAGTAATTGGTGGGGGTATCCATCGCCGGGCCTTTCCAGACATAAGCTTCGGGTTGCGGCAATCCAATGTGCGCCAGCACGCGACACACGAACTGCTCCGCCATCTCTCCCGCGTTCATGGGTCGATTGTAGAAAGCGGGGATGACGGGGAAGATGACCGCACCTGCGTCGGCGGCCAGGGTCATGTTGCGCAAATGGATCTTGTTGAAGGGCGTCTCGCGAATACAGAGAATGAGCGGACGGCGCTCCTTCAGGCTTACGTCGGCCGCGCGTTCGATCAGGTTGGAGGCGAGTCCATGGGCGATGCCGGCAAGCGTGCCCATGCTGCACGGCAGGATGATCATGCCTGCTGAGGGATAGCTGCCGCTGGCCGGGCCGGCGCCGATATCGCTTTCTGCGAGTTGCTGGATCTTGCTGCCCGGCTTGCCCAGCAGTTTTGCCACCAGCTCGCTGCGGCCGCTCAGCTGCAGCTCCTCGGCTATCACCCGCAGAGAGTTTTCCGATGCGATGAAGTTGACGTGGGTGACTCGCGGGTCGCGCTCCAGCGCGCGCAGCAGGCACTGGCCGAAGATGGATCCGCTGGCTCCGGTAAGGGCTACCGTCAGATTCACGCCAGAACCCGTTCAAAGATAGCGTCCACGTTAGCCAGCTGCCGCTCGAGCTCGAAGGTCTTGTCCAACTGGGGAAGGCGGCTCCTGATTGCAGGATCCCGCTGCACCAGGTCGCGGAAGACCAGGTCTTCTTTCCATGCCTTCATGGCGTGCTCCTGCACCAGGCGGTACGCCTCTTCCCGCGACATACCGGCTTCTGTCAGATCGAGCAGAAGCTGCCCGGAGAAGATGAGGCCGCCGGTGCTCTCGAGATTCTTAAGCATGCGGCGGGGATAGACCAGAAGCTTCTCGATCAGCGAAGTGGTCTTCGCCAGCAGGTAGTCGGTGAGGATGGTGGAGTCGGGAAAGATGATGCGCTCTACGGAGGAGTGGGAGATATCCCGCTCATGCCAGAGGGGCACATTCTCCAGGGCCGCCTGGGTGTTCGATCGGATCACGCGCGCCAACCCGCTGATCTGCTCCGAGGTGATGGGGTTCCGCTTGTGGGGCATGGAGGAGGAGCCCTTCTGCTTCTCGGAGAAGAACTCTTCCGCCTCGCGTACCTCGGTGCGTTGCAGATGGCGGATCTCGACCGCAATTTTATCCAGAGTGGAAGCCAGCACGGCAAGGGTAGCGATGTAGGCGGCGTGGCGGTCGCGCTGGATGACCTGGGTGGCTATCGGATCCGCGCGTAGTCCCAGCCTGGCGCAAATGCTCTCTTCGTGCTCGGGCTTGAGATGGCCGAAGGTTCCAACCGCGCCAGAGAGTTTACCCACGCGCATGTCTTCCGCGCTCGCATCGAAGCGGATGAGATCGCGTCTTAACTCGGCGTACCAGTTGAGCAGTTTGAGGCCGAAGGTGGTCGGTTCGGCATGGATACCGTGGGTGCGGCCGATGGTGGGTGTGTGCTTGAATTCCAGGGCCCGCTGGCGGAGTATGCCGGCGAGCGCGAGAATGCCCTCCCGGATGATCCCGGAGGCCTCTTTGATCTGCAGCGCCTGGGCGGTGTCTACCACGTCGTTTGAAGTAAGACCGTAGTGCAGCCAACGGGATTCCGGACCGATCTTTTCCGCCATGGCTGTGGTGAAGGCGATGACGTCGTGCTTGACCTCGGCCTCGATCTCCTGGATGCGGGCGACGTCGACATCACCGTAGGCGCGGATGGCCCGGGCGGCCGAGTGGGGTACGATGCCGGCCTCGGCCAGGACCTCGGAGGCTGTGGCTTCCACCTCCAGCCACATTCGGTACTTGTTTTCTTCACTCCAGATCCGGCCCATGGCCGGACGGGTGTAGCGAGCGATCAACCAAAGCCTCCCCAGCCAACGTACTATTCTATCGTTGCTGCATCTCACTGTTTTGGGGGGATCGATTATGAAAGAAGAACCGGAACTGGTAACAATCGAACGGTATCGCGATGCTATGGAGGCAGATCTGGCCAAGACTCGGCTGGACTCTGCGGGGATTACCAGCTTTCTGGTCGGGGAAAATTCTGCAATACTTTACGGCACCGGGTTGGGAGGACTGCAGCTACAGGTAAGCCCGAAGGACGAAGTGGATGCACGCAGCATCCTGAACGACCCTGGGCCGCTGGATGGTGAGGTTTCATAGCTAGCGGGGATGGAGCTGGAAAAACTCGGTCATTTCCTGGTGAAGGAAACCGCGGCCCGGACGGTAAGGCTGAATCCATTTGCCGTCCACGACGAATTGAGGGATGGCCCGTTTGCCCACTTGCCGGATGACTTCATCTGCCGCACCGGGGCTGGTCTCAATATCGATCTCGGTATAGGGGATCTGGTGCTTTTCAAGGAAGCGTTTTGCCTCGCGGCAATCGCGGCACCATGTAGCGGAATAGACCAACACCTGCATCTCTCGATCATACCAACCGCTTTGATTTGCGCCTAATCCCACAGCCGGGGAACGGTCCCTCCACTGGGCTCTGTCGAAAAACATCTCCACGAGAGGTCCGCTGAACTGCAGATCCCTCCGCTACGCTGCGCTCCGGTCGGGATGACAAAGGGGAGGGGGCGCTTCCATTGAGAGTAGTTGCTGAGCAGAAGGAAGCAGAGGCCTTTTTCGTTCCCCTTCTTCAGCAACTACTCTCAATGGAAGCGTCCCCCTCCCCTTTGTCATCCCGAGAGTTTGTGACTTTATTGGTTTCACATGAAAATTGGTGCTGAAAATAAAAGGCTTAGCTGCGTCAAAAACGTGAAAAAGCCAATAAAATCACAGCCTCCGACCGGAGCGCAGCGTAGCGGAGGGATCTGCAGTTCAGCGGACCTCTCGTGGAGATGTTTTTGTTTTCCCATGGTCACTCTCCGATTACTACGCGAAGGGACAGGTCGCAATTAAGCTGGAACTATGGATAGCCAAATGAGGCTGGTTGTTGGTATTGCTACCCGGAGTCGCCCCACAATACTCGCTGAAACGATAGCCTTTTTGGCAAAGCAGGAACGACAGCCCGATCAAATCGTAGTGGCTTATGCGGAGCCGGTGGACATCGGCGATGCGCCCGACCGGTTCCCACACGTGACGTTTATTCAAACGTCACTGGGGCTGACCCGACAACGCAATGCCATCCTGGCTCTAGTTCGCGACAGCGATGTTTTGCTGTTCATCGATGATGACTTCTATCTCGATCCGCAATATCTAAGGATCACGGAGCGTTTTTTGGTGGAGAATCCCGCTGTGGTGGCTTCCACCGGTAGGGTGCTGGCAGACGATGTAAAGGGACCTGGTCTTACAGTGGCCCAGGCAAAGTCGATTCTGGCCGGCAGCGCCGACGCGCAGTGCCCGCAGCGGATCACCCCTACCTTCCTCGCTTACGGATGCAATATGTGCCTCCGCCTGGCTCCCATCCGCGAGCACAATCTTCGCTTCGATGAGACCCTGCCACTCTACGGATGGTACGAGGATTGGGATTTCTCCCGGCAACTGGCGTCCTTTGGGTCAATCGTGCACATCTCCAATGCCTGCGGAGTCCACCTCAGCACCAAGGTCGGACGCGTTACCGGAGCCCGCATGGGATACGCGCAGGTGGCCAATCCGATCTATCTCGCGCGAAAGGGAACATTCCCGTGGTCCCAGGTGCTCAAGTTCATCGTGGGCCCTTGCCTGAAGAACCTGGTAGGTAGTCTTGCGCCGGAAGCACACGTGGACCGGCTGGGGAGATTTTGCGGAAATCTCACCGCCTTCCGCGATCTACTCGCGGGTACGCTCAATCCGACACAGATGGTCGACCTCTGAGCCACTCGCCATGCTGCAGCAGGATGTAGTTGTCCGTCATCCCTGCGATATAGTCGGCAACCACCCGGGGCACACCTTGACCGGCGATCTGCGACTGGTTAGCGGCCGGTAACAGCGACGGATCATTGACCCAGCAGGCAAAAAGATTTCGGACTACCATCGCCGCCTCCTGCAGGTCTCGCTGCAGCTCCTCGCTGCTGTAGAGAGTGGCGTACAGATGTTGCTTGGCCTCGCGTCGGAGCTCCTCGATGTGCGGCGAAAAGGCCACCAACCGCTGCGGCGAGCGCCGGATATCTCCCAGAGTGGCCACTCCCGCCGCAGCGACTCGGCGGGTAGTCTCACAGATAAGATCGCCCACCAGGGTATTCAGCATCTTCTTCAAGGCTTCGTTGGAGAGCAGGTTTTTGGCAGCGGTGGGATACTCCCGCTCCGCCGCCCGCAACGATTCATCGAAGATGCGCACGTGCTGGCGGAGCGTCCTGGGATGGAGCATCCCTGCCTCCATACCGTCATCCATATCGGCCGTGAGGTAGGCGATCTCATCGGCCAGGTCGATCAGCTGCGCCTCGAGCGGCGGTTGCTGGTCTAGGAAGTAGACGCGCAGCTCCGGGTGCTCAACGGGGGAGTAACTGCGCGAATGCTTGACGATGCCTTCACGCACGCCCAGGGTGAGGTTCAGCCCGCGAAAAGCGGCATAACGAACCTCGAAGTACTCGACCATGCGCAACGCGTGCAGATTGTGATCAAAGCGCAGGCCAAATTCCTGCAAGGCCTCGTCCAGGGCCCGCTCACCGGCATGCCCGAAGGGTGGGTGCCCAATATCATGCACCAGCGCGAGGGCTTCGGTCATGTCCTCATTCAGCTTGAGCGCGGTTGCTATGGCACGCGCGATCTGCGCCACTTCCATGGTGTGGGTGAGGCGGCTGCGGAAGTGATCGGAGTAACGGTGGGTGAAGACCTGGGTTTTGCCCGCCAGACGGCGAAATGCGCGGGCGTGGATTACCCGTGCCCGGTCACGCTGAAACGGGGTGCGATAGGGATGGGCGGGTTCGGGATGCTCCCGCTGTATCAGCGGGCTCCCAGCATCCTCGCCAGCCGCACAACCAGGGGGGAGGGCAAAAATCTCGCCGGTTCCGGCTGTTACCACACTACTGCTTCGGGCTGGCGCCCGTTTCTTCCTTGGCCAGTTTGACCCGCGCGGTATCCAGCTTCTTCTGCACCTTGCTCACGTCGCCGGGTTCGGCGTCCGCAGGCACCGTGCGGGCATACTCCTGCAGGCTCTGCTCCCATTGGGCAGCGGCCATCTTCAATCGGCCCGTCTTTTCGAACAACTCGCCCAGGTGGTCGTGGACTGCCGGGTCCTGCCCCATGCGTTCGCTGGCCTTGCGCAGGTTGGCTTCTGCCAACGCATATTGGCCCATCTTGAAGTACACCCAGCCGAGCGAATCGAGATAGGCGCCGTTCTGAGGATCCAGCTGCACTGCCTTCTGCACCATCGCCAGTGCATCGTCCAGCTTCACGCCGCGATCTCCCAGCATGTAACCCAGGTAATTGAGGGTCATGCTGTTGTTGGCATCGATGGTCAGGATTTTGCGGAATTCCTCTTCAGCGGAATCGTAGTGTTTCTGCCGTTCAGCCAGCGCCCCGCGCAGAAAATAGATATAGATTTTGTCGTCCTGGTTCTCTTTAACAGGGCCAGGTGCGCCTAACTTTTCCGCCGTGGCGTAGGTCGGGCCGGAGAGAGCGTCGGCCGCATCGATCTCGTCGGAGGCGTCCTTCCAGCGGCGCAGCCGGGTATACATCTGTGCCAGCGCCAGGTGTACCTCGCGGTCGCCGGCGTTGCCCCGTAGCTGCGCCTTGGCCAGCTTGATGCCTTCCTCCGCCTTGCCGGTATCGGCCAGCTGCCCGGCCAGCATCAATTGGACACTCTTGTCTTTTGGCATGGCCAGCGCAGCCTGCTGGGCTACCTGCGTGGCCTTGTCATACTGCTTGCCATCACGGTAGGCATCCACCTGGCCCTGGTACCCGCGCTCGGCATATTCCCCACCCATGGCGACCATCAGCTGATAGGTCTGAACCGCCAGCTCGGTCTTATTTTGCTCGCGATAGATATTGGCTAGCCGGTCGAGGAAGATGGAGCGATTGTTCTTCTCCGCATCTGCGTATTGGCCATCGGGATGGTTGGTCTGCTTGACCAGCTGCTGCAGAGCCTGCGCAGCCTCGTCGTAGTGACCGAGCGAGTCGTCGATCAAGGCCTCATTGAAACCGATTTCAAGTGAATCGGAGGCCAGCGCCTTGGCCTTCTTAAGTGTGGTAAGCGCCTGTTCGTAGTGACCCTGGCGGCGCTCGATCTCCGCGAGCCGAAGATAAGTCTGGGCGTCCTGGGGGTCGGCGGTGGAGATGGCCTCGAAGTGCTTGAGCGCCGGGCCCAATTGATTGTCGTTCAACAGCGCCTGGGCCAGGCCGCGTTCGGCATCGAGGTTATCCGGCTCCATATCGAACGCCTTGCTGTAGGCATCGATGGCGCTCTTGTTTTCCTTGAGCTGGTCGTAGCTCATGCCCAGCGCGTAGTCCATCTTGGCCGTGCGGTCATCCGCAGGGACCGCGCTCAGCACCTGGATGGCATGCGTCATATCGCCGGAGTCACTGTAGAGCCGGGCCAGATTCAGTACTACATCTTCTGAGTTGGGATCGATGTGCTGCGCCGCCTTGAACTGCTCTTCCGCATGCGGTGTGTCGTGGGCCAGAGTGTAAAGCTGGCCTAGAAGCAGCCGGCTCTCGATGTCGTTGCTCTGCAGCTCCACGATCTTGGTGTATTCGGCGATGGCGAGCTGCAACACCTTCTCGGAGGGACCGCCATTTTGAACATTTCCCAGGGACTGCAGGTAGACCCGGCCCAGCAGCTTGTGGGCTTCCAGGTTGTTGGGCTCGGTCTTGAGTATTTCCTGCGCCGCCAGCACAGCCTCGCGAACCCGGCCAGTGCGCAGATAGAGTTCCGCCAGACCACTGTTCAGATATTTCGAATTGGGATCGGCATCAAGCGCCAGCTTGTACTCTTCGATGGCGCGGGTGGCGTACTCGGGGCGGCCGTAATTGGTGGCCATATCCTCGTACATGTGCGCCAGGCCGAAATGGTAGTAAGCCGCAGCGCGGTCCGGATTTTGGGTGGCTGAAGCGGGGGCAGCGGACTTAGCAGGCGCGCCTGCGGGTGCAGCCGTCTGTTGAGGCGAGCCGAGGGCGACGCCCGGGATGACCATCGCTGCAATAGTGAAAATGGCCGTTTCGCGAATTCTGCGGGAGATTTGAGGCTTAACCTTGATGGTCATTTATGGGAGTTCCTGTGCCCGGGCTTCGGTTCCATTAAATAGACTGACGCCCGGCGGTCCAAACGCGGTGCAGAGGAACCCGCATTTTTTCGTCATATACGCTCGCAGTCTCGCGCTAGCGCACCATCTGGTCCTAAAGCGAATTGTAATGCTGCCCAAAAAGTTCGGGCACTCCCCAATTCGCGGTATCCGGCAGGCTTGATCTGGTACACCATTTCTGAGTTTAGACTATTTTCCTTCAAGAACGGCGTGACATATCGGGCACCAAACCGCCTTTTTCCACATGGCCACAAAACATGGAACCCTGCTTAGTGACGGAAGTGGCGTACCCCGGTAAAGACCATAGCCACGCCAAGTCTGTTCGCAGCATCAATAACTTCCTGATCGCGCACGGAGCCGCCTGGTTGAATCACCGCCGTGGCGCCGGCTGCCGCCACCGCCTCCAGGCCATCAGCGAAAGGGAAGAAGGCGTCGGAGGCGGCCACGCAGTTGGCCAGAGGCAACACTGCTTTCATGGCGCCGAATTTCGCCGCATCCACCCGGCTCATCTGGCCCGCGCCCACGCCTATGGTCTGGCCGTTGCGGGCATAAACCACGGCATTGGACTTGACGTGCTTGGCCACTCGCCAGGCAAAAAGAAGCGCCTCCATTTCTTCCGTCGATGGCTGGCGCGTGGTCACGACCTTAAGTTCGGCGGCCGCAACGTCTTCGACATCCGCGTCCTGCAACAACAGCCCTCCGGAAATCTGCTTGACTACCCTTCCTGGAAGCGCATGCTTGACCACCAGCAGCCGCAGATTCTTCCTGGCGCTGAGTTTTGTTTTCGCCCCCTCGCTGAAGGAGGGAGCTGCTACGGCCTCGACAAATAGCTTGGCAATCTCCTCCGCCAGCGCGTCGTCGACCTCGAGATTGACGCCAATCACGCTGCCAAAGGCGGACACGGGATCGGTGGCCAGCGCTTTCTGGTAAGCCTCAACCACGGAGGAAGCGATGCCCACGCCGCTGGGATTGCTGTGCTTGATGATCGCCACAGCGGGCTGTTCAAACTCGTGTACCAGCTCCCAGGCGGCGTCCAGATCGACCAGGTTGTTGTAGCTAAGTCCTTTGCCTTGAAGTTGCTGGGCCCCCGCCACCCCGGTACCCGTTCCGTCTCCATAGAGGGCGGCGGCCTGGTGTGGGTTTTCGCCGTAGCGGAGATCTGATGTCTTGGAGAGGGCGATGAGCAGGGTAGACGGGAATTGGCCGGGAGCGACTCCGAGGTCATCCTGCCGTTCTGCAGCGATTTTGTTGAAAGTCGTGGCGATGGCCGCGTCGTAACCTGCGGTCAGGGTGAAGGCTTGCCGCGCCAGTCTCCACCGGGTCTCCAGCGACAGCGCGCCCTGGTGAGCCAGCATCTCGGCCGCCAATGCTTCGTAGTCCGCAGCTGTGGTGACCACGGCGACGTCTTCGAAGTTCTTGGCCGCCGAACGCACCATGGAGGGGCCCCCGATGTCAATGTTCTCCACCATTTCGCCGAAGGACGCGCCCGGCTTGCGCGCAGTCTCTTCAAAGGCGTAAAGGTTCACCACCACCATATCGATGGGTTCGATTCCCTGTTCGGCCACGGCCGCCAGGTGTTCCACGCTGCTGCGGAGATGCAGAATGCCGCCGTGAACCTTCGGATGCAGGGTTTTTACCCGGCCATCCAGCATTTCAGGGAAGCCGGTGAGGTCGGCAACATCGCGTACCGTAAGCCCAGCCTCGCGCAAGGTGTGGGCGGTACCCCCGGTGGAAACGAGTTCCACGTTCATACCCGTGAGTTGGCGAGCGAAATCGACCAGCCCAGTCTTGTCCGTAACGCTTAAAAGGGCTCGCTTAATCTGCCTATATTCCACTCAAGACCTGCCCTCATCCCGATTTTTAGGTGTCCCACTTGGCTCCGTTGATAATGAGATGAAGCTGGCAGGCGAAAGCGCTTCACAATTACGTGGCTTGATACAAATTGCGAGGTGTGGTTTTCCTTGGGAGAAAACCACGTAAACTCCTTCGCTTTGGTCAATGCCTATTGTGAGCGCTTGTAGCGAACCATCGGATCGCTCATTTGTCAGACAACCTTGCTCAGGATAGCTTAGCCCTATGCCGTCAGACTGGCCCGGAAGCAGACCGTCGCAAAGCCCAGCGGAAGTTCTGCCCCCGGACAATCGCGCCAACCCTGGCTCCTACCCCGGCGGGAGAATGGCCGGCTACGACGGGGATCCCGGACCCCTGCCGCCGAGGTCGTCGAGAGGTGCAAGAGGCAACCGCTGGGCCTCCGCTCCGGCCACGTACGCGCTGGTGGGCATCAACTGTGCAGTGTATATAGCCATGGTGGCGCGCGGAGTTTCCCCAAGCAATCCAACCGTTCAGGACCTGGTGAACTGGGGTGCCAATTTCGGCGGCTATGTGCTGGCTGGGCAGTGGTGGCGTCTGCTCACGGCTGCGTTTGTTCACGTCGGCATCCTCCACCTGGCGACGAACATGTGGTGTTTGTGGAATTTAGGATTGCTGGGGGAGCCGCTGCTCGGGCCAGCCGGGGTAGTTGCTGTCTACGTGCTGACCGGAATCGCAGGAAACCTGCTCAGTACCGCTGTCCATCCGCAGATAGTCGGCGCCGGCGCGTCGGGCGCGGTCTTCGGGCTGGCCGGAGTCCTCATCCTGCTGCTGAAGGCGAAATTGCTTCCCGTGGCGCCGGAGGAGGTTCGCCGGCTGCGCAAGAGCGTGATTTACTTTGCTCTTTTGAATTTCGTGATCGGGGGCACTTCGCTGTTCCTGCGCACCAGCATTCAGATCGACAATATGGCCCACTTGGGTGGGTTTCTCTGCGGTCTGGCTTTGGGAGCGCCGCTGGTGCCCAGAATCGGCGCAGCCAGGAGCCAATTCGCCTTCCGCTCCTGGGCAGCGTATGGGAGCATGACCGTGCTGCTGCTGGTTTTCGCCTTCGGCATCGCGCAGTTCTGGCGCTGAGGCTAGCGCACTGCAGTCGCGGCGAACTTCTTGACCATGGCCAACAGCAGCTTGCGGTCGCTGTCATTGAGGTTGGTCGCGTACCGCCGGATCTGGGTTAAAAACCGCAATTCGTCATCGGTCAGCTTCTGGGTGTTCATCTCCCGGCCCAGCGAGTCTTCAGCGAAGAATTGGGCCAGCGGGATATCCAGGGCCTGCGCGATCTTGGCGAGAGTGTCGAGCGAGGGAACGGTATGCCCGTTCTCGACTCTCGACAGGTAACAGCGCAGCAGGCCGGTGCGCTTCTCGATATCTCCCTGCGACAGACCCTTCTGCAACCGGTATCCCCGGATAGTGATTCCTATCTTCATAAGCTAATACCTTCGTTCACACGTTCACCGTAATCGACCAGAAACAAGGTTGTGTCGCTGTAAATGGTTGATGCTGTATTTCCAGGTGTTGGCAGCATAGTTAACACGCCGAAGAGACGACTAGCAAGAATTTTCTTCAGGGGCGCAATCATATTTTTCCGAATTCGGGATTTTGTATCCGCAATGGTTCATCGGGTGCTTCAGTTCATGAACAGGCCGCCGTTCACGTCCAGCACGTGCCCGGTGATATAGCCGGCCTGCGGGGAGGCGAGAAAAGCCACAGCGTGGGCTACATCCTGATCTGTGCCTGGACGACCCAGCGGGATATGGCTCAGCAGCGCATCGCGCTGCTTTTCGTCCAGCACCGCGGTCATCGCGGTTTCGATATACCCCGGGGCCACGGCGTTGACCGTGATCGAGCGCGAGGCCAGTTCCCGGGCCATCGACCGGGTGAATCCAATCAGCCCGGCTTTGCTGGCGGCGTAGTTTGCCTGTCCTGCTTGGCCGGTGCGTCCCACCACGCTGGTGATGTTGATAATCCTGCCCCAGCGAGCGCGCAACATGGGGTTCAACAGCGCCTGGGTGAGGAGAAAAGCGCCGGTCAGGTTAGTGGTCAAGACCGCTTCCCAATCAGCGCGCTTCATGCGCAACAGCAGGGTGTCCCTGGTGATGCCCGCATTGTTCACCAATATGTTCACACTGCCGAAATGAGCGATGGCGGCCTTGGCTGTGGCTTGGATCGAGGCCTCGTCGGACACGTCCATGATGAAAGATTTGGCCTGACCGCCGCCGGCGGCAATTTCTGCAGCCACGGCTTCCAGTTTGGCCTCATTGCGTGCGGCCAGTGCGATGCGGACTCCTGTTTTTGCCAGCGCAAGCGCACAGGCGCGGCCGATCCCCTGGGATGCGCCGGTTATCAGCGCTGTCTTGCCTTCGAGGTTTTCCATGGTTTCTCTCTACAAAAGGTTGAGGTTACCAGATGGAGAGGAGACGACAAACCGGTTGGATATTGGCTGTGGATAAGGAGGAATTAAACAATTTCTGCCGTGCGCACCGCGGCTGCTTCAAGGACGGGCAGCTTACCCCACACTTTGTCCAGCGACCATATGTAGACCACCAGCTCGCGTGAGTAATGCAGGAGAGGGGGGAGTAGACGGGATTTCGATGCCGTAGGTTGCGGGAAGGTCGTTCAGTTCGATTTCCGCCTCGGCGGCTTCCAGCGGCCAAGGCATGTGGTGAATGTCTCCGCGCAGCAGTTGCCCGCTGCGATTGGTGGTGAAGAGACAGTAGCGTTCGGTGAGGAAGTGCTCGATCGTACCCGGGCGGCTTTGATCGATGGTGCGTACCTGCCCCAGGCCACGATAGTGGGCGCGGAACCTTACCGGCTTGGCACTTAACAGACGCTCGCTCTGGTAGGTGAATTCGCGTTCGCTGCGCACTTTGATCGACATGCGGGCCCAATGATAGGGCAGATGGAAAACCGCCTTGGCCAAAATCACCGCCAGCGGATTGGAGGCCTCCAGGCAGAAGAAATATACGCCCGCGCGATTGGTGTTTCGTTCCCGGACATAGGTTCTCAGGTTCAGCTCAGGAAAACGGCTGGCGCCGGGAATGCGGGGTACTCCGCGCAATTGAACCCGGTCCATCCAGAAAGGAACGACCCCCAACCAGGCGGATTGGTCAAAGGTATCCACTTGCAGGCCGGAGGGAAGCAACGATTCCAGTTTGGCGGCCGGGATCGGCCAGTGGGCAAACAGCAGGTCGTTCCAGCGCTGCATCATTGTCCAGGGACGCTTGGGCAAAGCGTACGGCCGGTGGTTCACCACCGACAATGTTTCTTCAGGCTGGGAATTGCGGGTCAAATTGCGGTTTACGGCCATAGGAGCGAACTCACTCGAAAAAGGCTCAATCCGCACCGCGGTTGCAGGTCAATCTTATCTTAGTTCCGCGCCGCCAGGCATGGGGCGTTACTACCTTGGTAAGCGAAGGTACTCTGGGGCCGCACGGCGGGCAATATGCTCTATCCTGAACTTCAATCATGGTTCAGAGCGAAACCGCAACCGCTGCTGTATCCGCCCCGCCCGAAGCGCCCCGAAACCAGACCGAGGTTTATGCCGTGCATGGGGCCGATCCTGAAGTTCTGGCCTATGCCATGGCAAAGTACTCCCGGTCCGCGCTTTCGATGAAGGAATCGCTGCGGGAAATCTCCAGCCAGCGCGCCGAGCATTTTCTGAACACCTTTTACTTTCAGTATGGCCACCGCTCGATCGCGGATTTGGCCCACGTGGCCTTCGCCATCGAGCGGTTGTCGCTGCTGGCGGCCATCATCCTGGTCGACGAGCAACGCTGGGATGGCCAGGAGCGTTCCACCCGCTACCAGAATTTCCGAAAGAGCGGCTGGTATCTGCCCGATTTTTCCACCAGCCCCGCCAGCCGTATCGTTTCACCGAGGCCATCGAGGCGCTCTTCGCCGAGTATCACTCCAGCACGCGAGACCATGTTCGCGTACCTGAAAGGGCGCACCGTACGGCCGCCGGAGATGAAGGAGGAGGCCTTCCACCGCACCCTGCGGGCGCGCGCTCTCGACGTATCCCGCTACCTGCTGCCGCTGGCCACCAACACTTCGCTGGGCCAGATTGTGAACGCGCGTACGCTCGAAACCCAGATCTCCCGCCTGCTCTCCGATCCTCATGAGGAGGTTCGCCAGCTGGGCGAGCGGCTGCGGGAAGCCGCCGCGGGTTCGGCCTGGAATGTGCAGGGCGAGGCGCTGAGCGCGCTGCAGCGCGAGATCGCGACGCTCGACCCCGCACTGGGAGCCATGCGGAAGCTCTGCTGACCCGCGAGGTCAGGATCGCGCCCACGCTGGTGAAGTATGCGGCGCCCAACGACTACCTGCTGGCGACCCGAGGCGAGCTGGCCCAGGCCGCCGCCGAGCTGATGAAGGGTGCGCCCATCGAGACCCCAGCCGGCCCGGTCGACCTGGTGGATGACCAGCCGCTCGAAATCGACCTGGCCACCACCTTGCTCTATGGCGCCAGCCATTACTCGTATCGCCAGATTGCGCGGCAGGTCGGCTCGCTCGAGGAAGCACGCCGCAACGAGATCATCGCCCTGGGCGCACGGCACCGCGGCCGGCACGACGAACTGCTGCGCGAGTTCTCCGCGGGTCAGGGCCTGCGCTTTGACATCCTGATGGATATCGGCGGCTTCCGCGATATGCACCGCCATCGCCGCTGCATTCAGATCCTGCAGCCGTTTACCAATGCCCACGGCTACGAGGTTCCCGAAGGACTTGGCCGAGGCCGGGCTGCTGCGGCAATATGACTCCGCCATGACCCAGGCACATGAAGCATTCGTTCATGTTTCGCGGGCCGGCCTGGTGGAGAATGCGCGCTACGTCCTGCCCCTGGGCACGCGCACCCGCGCGCTGTTCAAGATGGACTTCGCCGAAGCCCTGTACATCGCGGAACTGCGCTCCACGCCTGCCGGCCACTTCTCTTACCGCCGCATTGCCTGGGAGATGTACCAGGCGGTCGCGCGCAGGCATCCGGCGCTCGCTCAGTACTTTCGCGTCGCCGACATTGATCAGCCTGTGGACTTGCTGCAGCGATAGCGTGCGTTGCGGTGGTATGATCCACTACATTCCCACTGGAGATTCCCCATGGCAGATGATCGTTCCCGCGCCATTGACCTGGCATTAGCACAAATTGAAAAGCAGTTCGGCAAAGGCTCGATCATGCGCCTCGGCAACAAAGAGGCGATCGTGCCCATCTCGGTTATTTCCACCGGCTCGATCTCGTTCGACGCTGCTCTCGGCGTGGGTGGTGTTCCCCGCGGCCGCGTGATTGAGATTTTCGGTCCTGAATCCTCGGGCAAAACAACCATCACGCTGCAGATCATTGCCGAAGCGCAGAAGGCGGGCGGCATGGCGGCGTTCGTCGATGCAGAGCACGCGCTCGACCCGCAATATGCCAAGAAGCTGGGCGTGGATGTGGATAACCTGCTGGTTTCGCAGCCCGATTACGGCGAGCAGGCGCTCGAGATCACCGAAGCCCTGGTGCGCTCCGGCGCGATTGATGTGCTGGTGGTGGACTCGGTGGCGGCGCTGGTGCCCAAGGCCGAACTGGATGGCGAAATGGGCGACTCCCATATGGGCCTGCAGGCGCGCCTCATGTCGCAGGCGCTGCGCAAGTTGACGGGCACGGTCTCGAAATCCCGCACGTCGCTGATTTTCATTAACCAGATACGGGAAAAAATCGGGGTCATGTTCGGCAACCCGGAAACGACCACCGGCGGCCGCGCGCTCAAGTTCTATTCCTCGGTGCGCATTGACATTCGCCGCATCGCAGCGGTCAAGGAAGGCGACGTGGTGGTTGGCTCGCGCACCAAGATCAAAGTGGTCAAGAACAAAGTGGCCGCGCCTTTCCGCGAAGCGGAGTTCGACATCCTGTACGGCGAAGGCATCTCCCGCGAGGGCGATGTGCTCGATCTTGCAGTGGCGCAGAATATCGTGGAGAAGTCAGGGGCCTGGTACAGCTATGCAGGGGAGCGCATTGGTCAGGGCAGGGAAAACGTTCGTAGCTTTCTCAAAGACCATCCAGATATCTTCACCCGGATCGATGGGCAACTTCGGCAAAAGCTCGGCCTTACCGGGGTGAAGCCGGCGGAGATTCCGGCGGTTCCGCTCAACGGATCGACCCAGGCCGCGGAAGCTGTGAAGGCACCGGTGCGCTTGCGGCAGTAAGTCTTGAACACAGTCAAAGCCATTTATCCGGGCACCTTCGATCCCTTGACCAACGGTCATCTCGACCTGGTTGCGCGTGGGGCGAAGATCTTCGATCGCCTGGTGGTCGCGATCCTGAAGAATTCTGAGAAGGCTCCGCTCTTTTCCGTTTCGGAACGGATCGAGATGCTCACCGAGGCGGTTCATTCCTTTGGCAACGTTTCGGTGGCGACCTTCGATGGTCTGCTGGTGGAGTTTGTTCTGGAACAGCATGCCCAGGCCATCCTGCGCGGGGTCCGCGCTATCAGCGATTACGAATATGAATTGCAGATGGCGCTGATGAATCGGCGGCTGGCCCCGCAGGTGGAGACCGTTTTTTTGATGGCCGACGAAAAATATTCCTATGTGAGCTCGCGGTTGATCAAGAATGTCTTCGAGTTGGGCGGCTCAGTGGAAGGGCTGGTCCCAGAGACGGTGATCAGCCGGTTGCAAGCCCGCGTGATGCCTAACAAAATTCGTTAGGCAATGGGCTGGAACAGCAGGGACCTCCACTACGCTGCCCCGGATTTCCTGTTGAAGTTGGTGGCGTTGGCGAAGTTCATGCACTTTTCTTTTACGGAAAGGCGCATGCGCGGCATTGTCCAGTGATGCGTGGCAGGAAATCCGGGTGCGCTCTGCAGAAAAACATTTCCACGAAAGGTCCGCTGAACTGCAGATCCCTCGGCTGCCCCGGATTTCCTGTAAAACTTGGTGGCGTTGGCGAACATCATGCGCCTTTCCTTACTGAAAGGCGCACACGCGACCGTGTCCGGCGCAGCGTGGCAGGAAATCCGGGTACGCTCGGGATGACAAAGGGGAGGGCGGCGCTTCCATTGGAGAGCGGTTGCTGTGAGAAGGGAACAGAAGGCGTTTTTCATCGCCTTGGGTGGGCCTTAAGGCCCATGACAACTCGCCAGAAAACATTTCCAATGGAAGCGCCGCCCTCCCCTTTGTCATCCCGAGAGTTTGTGACTTTATTGGTTTCACATGAAAATTGGTGCTGAAAATAAAAGGCTTAGCTGCGTCAAAAACGTGAAAAAGCCAATAAAATCACAGCCTCCGAGCGCAGCCGAGGGATCTGCAGTTCAGCGGACCTTTCGTGGAAATGTTTTTCGACCGAGCGCAGGGTAGTGGAGGGACCTGCTGTTTTTCACTGTTTTTCTACTTCGATGTAGTCGACCGGTGCTGGTTCGCCCTGATTCGGCGTTCCGCGCAGAGTGAGCGTATCGCTGGGCTCGAGGTGAATGCCAGGCACGGTGAAGAGGGTGCTGGTGCTGCCATCGAGGTGTGGATCGACCGCGGCCGGGGGTAGGGTTGCATTCGCCGTCCAGTGCGCCAGGGACTTGCCGTTAAGCAGCAGGTCGTATTGTGCAGCGCCGGTGCGCAGGTCGAAATAGCGCACGGCAATGGAGTAGGTACCATCCGGTCTGCCGGGTTTGGTGGTGAGGGTGCACGGGGCAGGGCGGTTGCAAACGACCGCCTTGCCACCCGACGCCGTTTCCCAGGGAGTGACGTCCACCGTGGTGTATCCGTCAGCCTGCATGGACTCGGCTTCAATACGGTTAGGGTAGTGGCCAACGCGGCCCAGCTTATCCGGAATCCCGGAGATGTGCTGGAACCATTCGGTGACCGCATCCCTCCACACCACCGCGTGGCCGGCCTGGTACTCAAAGAGCCCAAGGGTCTCGTAGTAGCGCTGGTCGTCGATCAGGCCATGAAGTGTCTTCCATCGCGACGGGTACGAAGCAGCCAGTGCGGCGCCCTCATAGTGCGAGTCGTAGACATACTGCACTAGTGTCTTGCCGTTGTGCAGCATGTAGTCGTAGGGGACATGGTGCATGAAGAGCAGGAGACTGTCGGGACAAGTGTCTAAGGACTCGTAGACCTTTGCCAATTGGGGTGGGTATTGGCCGATGTAGCCGGTGCCGGTGGCGACGGTGCGATCCATACCGATGCCTTTGCTGTCGGCGCGGAACCATTGCCCCCAGCCGTTACGCTCAGCGGACTCGATGCCCGGTCCGTAGTGGATGCCAAGAATATTGGTGAGTGTTCCCATGCCCAGCGGGCCGGTGTATAGCTCATACACTCGCCAGGAATTTGCCTGCAGACCGTTGACGATGAAAACGACCTTCGGATCGTTGCCGAATGTAAGCCGGGTCCAGGAGTCGATGATCTCGGGGGTGGTCAGCTCGGGATTCCAGGCCAGCTTGCCAAAGCCGTAAAGGTTGGCCATGGCCATGGGGTGATGCAGCCAGTTGGCGTCGAGGCCAACGTTGGCCACGCCGACAAAACCACCCAGAGGCTGGTGGAAGCTCTTGCCCTCGACAATTTCGCTGACCGGAGTGCTCCGGTTCTGGGCCCGGAGGTCCGTGTCGAGCGCGACCTTCCACATGGGGACGAGGAACACCATGTGGCGTTGTTGGCCGGTGTACTCCTGCGTAATCTGCAGTTCGATTGCCTGGTTGGTGTGACGAAGAGCGGCAAACAGGGGCGACACTGGCTCGCGTACCTGGAAGTCAATGGGGCCGTGCTTGATCTGGATGACGACGTTGCGATCAAAGGAGCCATCGAGGGCGCGGAAATTATCGTAGCCGGCTCGGGCACGGTCGGCCTTGGGGTCGTTCCAGTCGAGGTGATTGTTGTAGACAAAGCCGCGATAAAGCACGACGCCACCGTGCGGTCGGAGCGCGCGGGCAACGGTGTTCGCAGCCTGCGCCGGTGTTCGGCCGTATTTCGACGGACCCACGCGGCCCTCCGAATCGGCCTTGATCACGAAGCCGCCAAAGTCCGGGATCGCTTGGTAGATTTCGTCAGCCTTCTTCCGCCACCAGGCAGCAACCGCGGGGTCTACCGGGTCGAAGGTGCTTAGGTGACCCACCGCCTGCGGGCTCGAAAGATCGACTGCCAGCGACATACGTACGCCCCAGGGACGAAACGCATCCGCGATACGGGCGAGCTCGTGGATCATTTCCGGCTCGAGCGTACGCAAGTCGGAGTTGACGTTGTTGACAGTGGCGCCGTTGAGGCCGACCGAGGCCAGCAGCCGGCCGTACTCCGAGACCCGGCTAAGGTCGGGTCGCACGTGGCCATTGTCGAAAAAAATGCTGCGCCCGGCGTAGCCGCGCTCGATGCTGCCGTCGAAGTTGTCCCATTGGTTGACCCAGCGAATGGGCGAAGAAGGAGCTTCGGTGCTTTGTCCCAGCGGTTTTTGTTGTGCGATCTGCTCCAGGATGTGAAAGACGCCGTAGAGTTCGCCCCGGTCCGTCCCGCCGGCAAGCACCCAGTAGTTATGGCCCTCCGCGGCAAACCGGGAGAGGGAGAAGCCTTCGGGCGCAACCGGGGATGGTGATTTCCAGGTGGGCACGAGATGCTGAATCTCGGCCGTAGTTCCGAGGATGAACGAGTCTTCCCCGGGAAACGCAGACGAAATCTGCGGGTTTTCGCCGAGCATCGAGTGCAGCCCACGGGCCAGTTCATTCGCCGCACTGTGAGCGACGGCTGACGGGCCGGTGGTGACGATACGGTGGGGGATGTTCTTGTATTGCTGTGCGGCTTGCCGGGGCAGGGGTGCGTAACGAAGCCAACCTTCTTCGCCTGTCTCCGCATGAAGACAAGGCGCGATGGCGAGGAGACTCAAGGCCAGCAGGGCGAGGGCATTGCGGACGAGCATCGTCCCTATCATAGAATCAAACAATCAACCATGGCTCAGCACATCGGTATCGTTGCCTGCTCCGCTGAAGGAGCCGCTCTTTGCTATCGCTCCATCTGCCTGGGAGGTGCGGATCTCCTTGGGCCGCACGATCATCCCGAGATCTCGATGCACACGCACTCGCTGGCCGAGTACATGAGATGCATCGACCGCGATGACTGGCAGGGGGTGGGGGAACTGATGCTCTCTTCGGCCAATAAGCTGGCCAAAATTGGCGCCGATTTTTTGATCTGCCCGGATAACACCATTCACCAGGCGCTGCCCTATATCGAATCCCAATTGCCACTCAAGTGGTTGCACATTGCGGAGGCGGTCGCCGCCCAGGCCGTTGGCCGCCGGTTTCGGCGCCTCGGCTTGACGGGAACCCGCTATCTGGTCGAGAGCGAGGTGTACCCGGAGAAGCTCAAAGCGCGTGACCTCGAATATGTGCGCCCGAACCCGGCCGAACGCGAAGAAACCAATCGCATCATCTTCGAGGAGTTGGTCTACGGCGTTTTCAAGCCTGAAGCGGTCGTAGCCTTTCAGCGGGTCATGGAACGGATGAAAGAGGAGGGCTGCGACGCGGTCGTGCTCGGCTGCACCGAGATTCCGCTGATTATGAATGACTCCAATTCTCCGCTGCCCACGCTCGATTCGACCCGATTGCTGGCGCGGATGGCTCTGCGCCGCGCGGTGCAGAGCCGGGCAGTACCGGCGTAACAGGAACGCGCAACCGACTTTTACGGAGAGGTCGAGGGTTTCTCCTCAACCTTTGGCGCAATCATTTCATTGCGGGCAGGAGTGGTGGTGACTTCAATGCGTGTGTTCTTCATAAACGCGACGTTTTTGCCGCGCGCCAGCCAAAGATCGTAGAAAGCAAGCGCGGCCCCGTAAAGCCCGATTCCTGCCGCAACATTTCGTGAGCTCGCCACGATGCCGACAACTCTGCCGACGATGCCAAAACCATTGGATGCGACCGCGCTATGAGCGATTTGGCTTCCGTCATCGTCGAACGCGCGCCCGGCCAGAAAGGTTAGTACCAGGGGGAGAACAACGCGGTTTTGTGGCTTCGGCTCAATGCCCCCCTCGGAGTCGATTTGCAAATTCGCGGATTTGTCGGAATCGACTCCGGCGAGTGTGCCCTCGACGGGCTGGGAGAAGCCGTTCGGCAGCTTCAACTCCCGGAACCGGAAACGAAGCTTTCCCTGGCGGCCAAAAGAACGAGCCGGTTTGGCCCGCGTGATCTCCCCAACCAGCAGGGAACCCTGGGGAACAACCAAGGCGTGCTCGGCGCTAAAAACTGGTTCCGAGACCAGCGCCTGGAACGTGTCCCCTGGCTTTTCATCAGCGGAACTGATCGTCTGCTGCAGGTAAGCGCGTAATCGCCATTCCGGCGCCGCCGGTTTGCTGTCTTTCGGAATCACAGGATCGGCATCATCCTGCCGAGGCTTTGCGAGCTTGAGATTCAGGGGCTGGGCCAGGTCAACCACCCATGCGGTTCCGGTCTCAATCCTTTCCGGGTGATACGGCAACTGGGTATAGATGAATTGAACCAGACGGTCCCCGCGGCCAGGTGCGGTGAACTGTGCGGCAGCATCTTTCACTCGCTGTTTTTCCGCAGCAATCTCACGGGAGATGAGCGAGCCTTTTTTCTGGCCGGGCGGAGGCGATAGGCGCAGGATTGAGGCCCCATCTTTCGCGCTGTCACTCGCAATCGGCTCGACGGATCCGTCAGGGAGTACCAATTCGTCGAAGCGCACCACTGGGGTATGAAATGGGGTGAAATCCCCCCTGAGACGTGAATGGATCCGGCGGCTTCGGTTCGAACCGAGCTGTACTACGCTGCCGCGAAGGATAGCACCCGCTGGTATCGCGACCCGGTTGTCGACGTAGACCGGATAGAGCAGACGCCCCTCCAACGCTTCCCCGGTCTTCATGGGAACGTGCCGGAACAGCTGAATCGATAACGGCGTTGCCGCTGGGACTTGAATGGAAGCAGTTTGACCATGCGACGAAGCGCAGAGCAGGGTCAGCAAAAGGGCGACCGGGACACGACTCGGCTTCCGAATACTGTCCTCTTTGGCACTCATTCTTCGTGGACCACGATTTAAAATCTAGTTTTCCTCTCACCAACATGTAGAATTCTAGTCTTTAGACCTTAAGAGTTGGGTTAAGCATAATCTTAAATTGTTGAGAGGTTCAGTGAGGCGCCTATGCGAAACAAAAAGCTTCCCGTACCGACCATGGCGGAGATGCGTCTTCTACAGATCTTATGGGATTTGCAAGAAGGGACGGTTGAGGATGTGGTGAATGCGCACCCGGAAAAGGAACGGCCCCACTACAAGACCACGCAGACGCTGCTGCGGATCATGGAGAAGAAGGGCTTTATCGCCCATGAGTCGCGAGGCCGGGTTTTTGTCTTCAGGCCGTTGGCTTCTCGAAAGACCATAGATCATCTGTCAGTCCAGGCACTGGTTTCCCGGAACTTCCACGGTTCGGCGGCGGGGCTGCTTATCAATCTACTGGAGTCCAGTTCGATCAAAAAGAAAGAGTTGGATGAACTCGAATCGTATATGCGGGAGTATCGTAAGAAGTACCAACTGGGTGACCGCGAATAATCCAGGATGCTATGAATCCAGAACTCTCGCTAGGTGTTGTGACCGCTCTTGCGGGCTTCGTGCTAAAGACGACACTCGCCTTCGGGGTCTGTCTAGCCTTAAGTTGGCTAGCCGCTTCACCAGGCCGAAGATTTTTGATCTGGGCAAGTTTTCTGTACGGGACGGCAGGGTATTGGTTCTGGGTGGCCAAGTGGGTTCTGGTGGGTGCACCGTTGTCAGCAAGCGAACCCCGGTTCATGGCTCACCAGGTCATGCCTCAAACGCTGACTTCGACGGTTAGCGCCTGGCAGCTTCCGGGGTCGTGGGCTTTTCCTCTGGGTGTTGCGCTGCCGGTGTTGGGGATCGCCTATGTGGTGGTCCTGAGCTATATGCTGCTTACGCATATCCGAAGGCTCCGGCAACTGGAATGGATTCTGGGCTTCACCAGTCAGCCGCCAGATGAAGTTGCAGCAGCCTTTCAGCCACTGGCGGAGAATCTTCACGTGGGACGTTCGAGATTGAAGGTGTTGTCGGGGGCTACCTCCCCGGCAACTTTCGGCTGGATTCGGCCAACCATCGTGCTGCCCGATGTTTGTCTCGAACAGGATCCCTCTGAGCTCGAAGACATTTTGCGCCATGAACTACACCACGTTCGTCGCTGGGATTTTGTCTGGAACGGGTTTGCCGTTATATGCCGTGCGCTTCTTTTCTTTCATCCGGCAGCCTGGTATGCAGTGCGAAGAATGGAAATTGACCGTGAGCTCGCATGCGATCTGGCGGTTGTCTCTGACTCTCCAAAAGGAAGAGCCAAGTATGCAGAGTGCCTGATTCATTTTGCCCGCTTGAATTCAGCCCAAGACTCGAGGAACTGGGGGATAGATTTCGCGGCGTCGTCTGAACAGTTGAAGACTCGTGTGCATTCAATCCTGGCTGGATCCCAAAAGGCATCCGCCTGGCTGGTTGGTTTTCGCGCTGCTTGTGGACTGGCCCTGTTTGCCGGTTTCCTTGGCATCGAACCGTCTCTGGGAGTTCTGCTTACATACGCTCGGCAGCAAGTATCGCAACCCGTGACGGCAGAATTTCGCACCGCCGACACAAGAATTGGGACTGGAACGAGAGCAACTAAAAGAGGAAAGTTGCCGAAGACCTCAATCCCCACTACCGCGGATGCAGCGGTTGCAAGCTTGAGCCAGACAACTCAGCCCACGGATTTCCCGGCCGAGCGCAAGACGGATGGCTCTCCTGCCGCGCAGAGCAGTGTGGGCCCGCAGCTGCTTCATCGTGGCTCGCCAGCCACCGGCAACAGTACAAAACAACAAACAGTGGCGTTGACCGACTCGGATGCTTCGGGGCAAATTAGCAAGACCGGGGATCACGATGGCAAACAGGTCCTGCAGCAATCCGTCACTGCGGCCGCGGGTATATATAGGCGACTTTCTGACTTGGATCGCCGCTAGTGTAGTCCGCCATAAATAGAGTCGTTTATATTGAGCGAGTCATCTCATAAGATGAGGTGAGCCACTATGCGTGTAGCGCCGACGATTCAGGTAAGCTCTGCAGCCCGGTTGGAACTGGAGAAGTTGTCGCGCCGGCGGACGACTGCGGTGCGCGTGGCACAGCGCAGCAGCATTGTTTTGCTGGCCGCCGAAGGAATGCAGAATAATGAGATTGCGGAGCGGATGGGGGTTGCGCCGCGCATGGTGGCCCTTTGGCGAAGCCGCTTTATTCAGCAGGGGGTCGAGGGTCTGCTGAAGGATGCTCCCCGGCCGGGACGGACACCGAAGATTTCGCCGGACATCGTCGGCCAAGTGGTTGCTAGTACGACGCAGTCCAAGCCTGCCGGAGCCACCCACTGGTCGCGTAGCAGCATGGCGCGTGCGATGGGCATTTCCGAGTCCAGCGTCGGCCGCATCTGGCGCACCCACGGACTGAAGCCGCATCGCATCGAGAGCTTCAAAGTCAGCAACGATCCACACTTCGCTCAGAAGTTGGAGGCGATTGTCGGCCTTTATCTCAATCCCCCTGAGCATGCGCTGGTGCTTTGTGTGGACGAAAAGAGCCAGATTCAGGCACTGGACCGCACGCAACCTGGTCTGCCGTTGAAGAGGGGCCGCGGCCAGACCATGACGCATGATTACAAGCGCAACGGAACAACCACCCTGTTCGCTGCTCTGGATACTGCGAGCGGAGAAATCTACGGCTTGTGCCAGCAGCGACACCGCCATCAGGAATGGCTGCACTTCCTGCGTATGATCGATCAGACCATCCCCGCAGAAAAGCAGATTTATCTCATCTGCGACAACTACGCGACCCACAAGCATCCCCGTGTGCAGCGCTGGCTCCAGCGCCATAAGCGTTTCCACGTGCACTTTACCCCCACTTCGGCCTCGTGGCTCAATATGGTCGAACGCTTCTTTCGCGACCTGACCGCCAATCAGATCCGCCGCGGCGTTTTCCAAGACCTCGAACAACTGATCATTGCCATCGGCGACTACATCGACCATCACAACGACAATCCAAAACCCTTCATCTGGACGGCAAAAGCATCCGACATCCTCGAAAAAGTCTCCCGCGCTCGCGCCGCGCTTTATAAATGACTATCTGTGTGGCGGACTACACTAGTCCATTCGCCCGATCTCTCATCTGGAAATAACGATGAAGAAGGCGCTGACTGCGGCAATCGCAATGGCGACCATGACCGCCAACACATAGAGCAGGTACTTGGCCGGAAGATCTTCATCGTCAGGATCCGCTCTATTTCGCATCTCACCCATGAGTCTTAATGCGTTAAGATTAATTGTCAAGCAAAACATTAAAGTATTAAGAACAAGGTGGCGGGTCCTGTGCGGATCGATCGCGCTGGTGGTCGCGGTCGTCATCTATCATTAGGTCGCGAATCCAAAGCGTAGTAAGGATCGGATGCTGGCAGGCGAAAGTCATATGTGTAAGTGTTGCGTTGCTTTCCTGCTTGTGCTTCTCGGTATTCGCACCGGGTTTGCCCAAGGTGAGACGTTTCTGGTCAACCCTGACCAGAGTGAGGTTGCATTTTCGCTGGGTGACGTACTCCACCAGGTCCATGGCACATTTCATGTTCAAAGTGGAAGTGTGCAGTTCAACCGTAGCTCCTCGCAGATGTCCGGCTCCATTGTAGTTGCGGCGGGAAGCGGCAAGAGCGGGAATGGCACTCGCGATCACCGCATGAGCGTCGACATCCTCGATGCCCCACGATTCGCCGAGGCGACTTTCAATCCGAGACACCTCAATGGAGCGATCTCGGCCAGCAGCGACTCCGCCGTTCAGGTGGATGGAGTCTTTACGCTCCACGGCGCCCCGCATGACCTGACGGTTCCCATGCAGATTCATATTGACGTCAAGACCTGTACCGCAAGGACAAACTTCGTGATTCCGTACGTGAAGTGGGGGCTAAAAGACCCCAGTACATTTCTGCTGCGAGTCAACAAAGAAGTCGGCATGGAGATTACCCTTGTCGGCCAACTCTCGACCAACACACCGCAGTGAGGTCTGAACCTGGTTCATCGGATGCGTTACACGGGCAGGATGGGTTTTGTCGGGGTCGGGAGAGCTTCCGTTCCTCTTTTTCTGCTGGGGTTGTCTTTGGTCAATATGCGGTCACCTTCCCAGGTTCGACCACCCCTCTCAGCCGCGCAGGTGGTCGGCCAGATGGTGCAGGCTGAAGCGGTTGCGAGAGGGAAGCGTCAGCACTTCCTTTATAGAAGAGAAGAAAGGTCGCTGCGGACCAAGGGCCATCTTTGGGATGAGCTGGTGGTGGAGACCACGGAGGGCCGGATGCACCGCCTCATTTCTGTAGATGGCAAGCCGTTATCCGGCAGCGAAGAACGGGCCGAAGATAATCGCATCACCTATTTGGCGAATCACCCCGGTGATTTTCGGCGGGAGGCTCAGGCACTGAGAGAGGACGAGTTCCGGTTGTCGGATTTGCTCAAAGAAGTTCCACGAATGTTTCTGTTCCAGACGGCGGGTACCGATGGTGATTGCACGCGCATCACCTTTACGCCTAATCCGCAGTTTAAGGAGGAGAGCTTTCAGGATCGGGTGGTTCACGCCATGTCCGGGGTATTGCTCATTCACACCTCGGATATGCGTCTGTGCGGGATTGATGGGCACCTGGATCACACCGTGGAGTTTGGCTTTGGCCTTCTCGGCAAGGTGAGCGAGCAGAGCCACTTCTCCGTTGTGCGCAACGAGGTCTCCTCCCGGGAATGGAAAAACACAAAAATCCGCGTACATGTGGATGGAAGCATTCTGCTCCTGAAGAGCGTCTCTCGCGATGAAGACTCTACGCATTATGGTTTCAAGTTAGTCGCCCAGGGTCTGACGGTGGCACAGGCAGCAGCCCTGGTTCGATCAACGACCTTTTGACGTCCAAAGGAAGTGCTCTTCGGGTTCGCGTAAGACTCTTTAGAGCAGTTTCGCAATTACTGTGGACTGAAAAAGATCGCGAGGTGTGGTTTTCCTTGGGAGAAAACCACGAAAAGGTCTGTCGCTTCGGTCTACACCAATTGCGAAACTGCTCTAGCCCTGATCGAAGATTCACTAAGTTCCCCTCACTGGCGTGAACTCGAGCTCCAGGCCTTGATCCTGCGGCAGGATCCTGATGCTCAGTCTAGCCAGCGATTCGACGATCCAGTCGGCTGCTGCAAGCTGATCGACGGTGTGGGAAAAGGTGGTGGCCAGAACCTTGCACCCCGCAGCATGGCCGGCTTTTGCGCCTGAGGTCGAATCCTCGATCACGATGCAGTCTGCCGGCGCCAGGCCGAGGATTTTTGCCCCTCTGAGGTAGGGCTCTGGATGGGGCTTGCCGTGCGTCACCATGTCGGCAGTGACAATGTGCTGCGGCACCGGAATCCCGGCGAACGCGAGCCGGCTGCGCGTCAGCCGTTCGGTGGCCGAAGTGACAATGGTCCAGAATTTCTGTGGCAGGGATTGAACAATCGATACCACGCCATCCAACACCTGAAGCCCTTCGGTATCTCGAATCTCGAGGTCTTCGATCACTTTGAGCTCGGCCGCGTGGTCGGAATCCGGGCGCAGCACGCGCACGGTTTCGATTGCCCGCATTCCGTGGGCGGTCTTGATCGTCTCCCGTACGTCAATGCCATGGCCTTCCGCCCAGGTTTGCCAACTGCGCTCGACCGATCCCAGCGAGCTGATCAGCACCCCGTCCATGTCAAACAGCAGACCCCTGGTTCTTACCTTCATGCTTCGTCTCCCATAGCAAAATTTCGTCCTGCCTCAAGCAGAGCATGAACTGATTCGTGAGAGCCGCTCTCAGCGTATATGCGCAGTAGCGGCTCGGTGCCGGAGGCACGCAGCAGCAGCCAGGTCTCTGCAGGTCGTGGGAGATTGCCAGCCTCGGGATTCTGAAGATAAAACTTCATTCCGTCGAGTGTTTCCTGGCGCAAAACACGCATGCCGCCAAACTCGCTTACGCCCGCCGTGGCGCGGCGGATGGCCGCCTGCTTGGTCTCCTCCGGAATGTGCAGGTCGAGCCTGCCATAATGATGCTCCCCATACTCTTCCTGCAGCGCGGCAACCAATGAGCCCAGGGTGCGGCCTTCCTCGGCCATGATGTTGGCCAGAAGCAGCGCATTGAGCAGCCCATCGCGTTCCGGCAGATGCCGGCCGATGCCAATGCTGCCCGATTCTTCACCGCCAATGAGGATGTCCTTTTCAAGCATTAGTTCGCACACATGCTTGAAGCCGATGCCATGCTCGTAGACTTTGCGGCCGTAACGGGCCGCGATGCGATCGATCATTTTTGTGGTGTTGAAGGCGCGCGCAACGTCGCCCGGCCACTGTTTGCGTTTGAGCAGCCACTCCAGCAGCAGGCAGTAGATTTTATTGGCGTCGACGAAGCGCCCCTCCTCATCTACCGCGCCGATGCGATCCGCGTCGCCGTCAGTGGCAAAGCCGGCCTGGCAGCGGTGCTCCAGGACCGCTACCTCGAGGGCTCGGATGTGAGGCGGAATCGGCTCCGGCTGAATCCCGGGAAATAGCGGGTTCAACTCGGCGCGGATCTCGACGTGGTCGATGCCCATGCCAGTGAAGATGCCCGCGAGCACGCCTCGCCCGGCGCCATACATGCAATCGATGGCATACTTTTGCCGCGTGGCGGCGATTTGCTTGAGGTCGGCGAATGCAGAGATGGCGGTGATATAGGGACTGACGAAATCGGCTTCGGTAATGACGGCGCTGGAGGCTGCTGTGGGCGATCCCTGGCCCAGATAACCTTCGATCGCTGCCATGATGGCCGGACTGCCCGATCCTCCGTAGAAGGCTTTGTACTTTACCCCATTCCAGTTGTAGGGATTATGGCTGGAGGTGATCATCACACCGCCCGCCGCGCCCAGATGCTTCACCGCGTAGGAGAGAGCAGGTGTGGGGGTGATGCGGTCGGCGAGGCGCACGGGGATGCCGGCCGCGGCTGCCACTTCGGCGACGATTTGGGCGAAGCGCTGAGATAAGAAACGGGTGTCGTATCCAATGCAGAGGCCTCGAGCGGGGTCCTCGCGCTCGCAGATATAACGGGCGATTGCCTCGGCTGCGAGGCGCACGTTGCGCTCGGTGAAGTCGTCGGCGAGAATTCCCCGCCAGCCATCGGTCCCGAATTTGATGCGTTTTTCTAACACAAGCAGAGAAGAGTCAAATTAATTCGTCGTGCTTACCGGCGAGCTCGCTGACTACGCGACGCACGTCTTGCGAACGCTCCCGCGTAGTGATGAGAATAGCGTCTTCGGTTTCCACGACCACCAGGTTATCGACTCCCACCAGCGCGACAAATTTTTCCGGACTATAGACGTAGTTGTTTCGCGCATCGAGAGCCAGCATGTCCTTCGCCTCGGTGACGTTGCCATCCTTTGCGTTACCCTGCGCCAATTGGTGTTCGTACAGGGCTTCCCAGGAACCCAGGTCGTTCCAGCCAAACTCGGCCGGCAGGCAGTAGATGTTGGAACGATGTTCGCCTTTGGCCGAGCGGGGTTCGAGCACCGCGTAATCGATGCTTATGTTTTCGCAGGAGGGGTAAAGCTCGCTAAAAACCTGCTGGAACCGCGGGGTGCCGTAAGCGTCGGCTATCTGTTGCAGAAAGGGCGCGGTCTCTGAAAGATGCTCGCGGATGGCGTTGGCCAGGGTGCGCGCCGTCCAAAGGAAAATGCCGCTGTTCCAGAAGTATCTGCCGGCGAGCACGAACTCTTCTGCGCGATCCCGGTTGGGCTTCTCGGTGAAACGGCGGACCCGCTTAACTCCGTGCGGCAGTGTCTCCCCAGTCTCGATGTAGCCGTACCCGGTCTCGGGGCGGAGTGGCTTCACACCCAGCACCACGATGTTTTCGCCGGCTGCCGCCAGGGCGATGCCTTGTTCGATGGTGGCCTGATACTTTCGCTCGTCGGTGATCACGTGGTCGGCGGGAAAGATACCCAGCACCGCATCGGGAGCGGTTCGCTCAATGAGGAAAGCTGCCAGGCCGGCCGCAGGGGCGGTGTTGCGCGACGCCGGTTCACAAATGATCTGCTCGCCCAGCATGGTTTGCAGTTGCTCGGAAATGGCTTTGGAGAGCAGGTCGTTGGTGATCACCCACAGCTCGTTCGGGGCCGCCAATGTGCCCAGGCGGTCCACCGTGCTTTGGATCATGGTGCGTGCGCCATCCAGCACCAGAAGCTGCTTTGCCCGCCAGCGGCGGCTCCGTGGCCAGAAACGTGTTCCGCTGCCGCCGGCCAGGATGATGGGCCGAAACTCGACTTTAGGTTTCATGGGTTCCTACGAAAGAGTGGCGAAGAAATTCTTCATTCTGACCACGCCCTCTTCCACGTCACTGTGCGAGACAGCATAGGAAAGCCGGATATGCTCCTGGGTGCCGAAGGCCTCACCGGGCACCGCGACCACATGCGCTTCATGCAGCAGGCGGGAGGCGAGCTCGGTGGTGTTCTTTACGCCCGGTTTGCCCAGGAACGCAGACACATTTGGGTAGACATAAAACGCGCCGTCGGGTTTGGTGCAGGTGATGCCGGGAATTGCCGTCAATCCCTCCAGGATGCGGTCGCGCAATTTGAGGTAATCCGCGCGCATCTCCGTAACGCAGGCCTGTGAACCGGTCAGCGCGGCGATGGCCGCCTTTTGCACCATGGCCGCGGTGGAGGACGTGGATTGACTCTGCAGCTTGCTCATGGCGGCGATGATGGGCTTAGGGCCAAGAGCAAAACCGGCACGCCAGCCGGTCATGGCGTAGGTCTTGGAAAGGGAACCGAGCACAATCACGTGCTCCTTGGCCTCAATAAAAGAACCACCGGAGACGGGTGTACCGGCATATTGCAGGTACACGTAGCACTCATCCAGCAGCAGGAAGATTCCCCGCGCGTGGGCCAGCTTCACAATGTGCTCCAGGTCGGCGGGAGAGACGACGGAGCCGGCCGGATTCGAGGGCGAGTTGAGAATGATGGCCTTGGTTCGGGGGGTAATCGCGGCCTCAATGGCATCCGCAGTGATGCGAAAATTCTCCGCCTCTTCCATGGGCAGATAAACGACTTTTCCGCCGGCGTATTGAATGATGTCCTTGAAAGACACCCAGTAGGGCACGGGCAGAATGACCTCGTCGCCGTGGTCCACCAGCACCTGGATGGCGTTGAACAGCGCCAGCTTGCCTCCGGTGGTGAAGACGGTCTCGTCCGCGGTGTAGTCGGAGCCGAAGTCGCAGGCATGGCGTTGCACGATCGCCTTTCTGAGCTCGGGGATGCCGGCCACGACCGTGTAGCGGGTGAAATTGGCTTCGATGGCCGCTATGGCGGCGTCTTTGATATGGCGCGGGGTAGCGAAATGGGGTTCCCCGGCGCCGAAATCGACCAACTGGGCGCCCTGGGCGCGCAGCCTGGCAGCTTCCGCAGTAACCGCCATGGTGGCGGAAACTTCAATGCGGCCGATGCGGTCGGCGAAAATTTTGGTGGCAGTCGGTGCGGTCATTCCTACTATCTTGGCAGACTCTTGCCTGTTCGTGAAAGCGGCAAAAGTGAGAAATGGGGCAATGAGAGTACTCAGCCGTCCCGTAAGGGACGGCTGAGGTAGTTTCTACTTTTCAGAGAGGGTGGATAGATCCAAATTTGCGAAATGCGCGAGTTTTCTGGGTCACCGCTCTGATACAAAGCCAAAACACAGCCTCCAAAGAAGCTTCTCTGGTCGAAATATCCACCGCTTCGCCCTGATTATGTAGAAACTCCAGCAGCCGTCCCGTACGGGACGGCTGACTATGGTGGAAACTGCCAAAAAATCCGTTCGGCGGCCAGCAGCTTGCTCGGTATCGACACCGATGGTGGCGAAGGCGGTGTGCTCCATATAGACGCTGATTCGGTTTTCCAGCAAGCTTAATTGCTCCAGCCGTTCGGCCGATTCGAGGGGGCTGGGCGGTAGCGCGGCGAAGGGCGGCCTTGCGGTAGGCATATTAACCGAGGTGCTTGCGCGGGACAACCGTAAACGCGTCAGTGGCCGAAAAGGGCGTCCAAGTCGCGCCGGCCATGGACGACACGCAGGATAAGCGCGTCCTCGTTTTCGACACAGTAAACGATGACATATTCCCCCGCCGTCACGCTGCGGCATCCGGGCCCAAAATCTTCATCGCGCGGACGTCCGATATAAGGGAAGCCGGCAAGGACGAAAAAACGGTCTGTGAGGTTGTCAATTAAGCGGTTGGCAATCTCGAGGCTGCCGCTTTCCTTCGCGACGTAAAACCATATCTCGTCAAGATCGGCTTCGGCGCGTGGCGCTACACGATGCGCCATTTAGCGGGGCGTCGTTGTACGTTCGGCCAGAAGGCGGGCGCGCCCTCGTTCCTTCACTTCCTGGGCGAGCTGCTGCATGGATTGCTGCGTGATAACGCGGCCTTCTCCACGGGCAAGCGAAGCCCTGGCCTCATCGAGCGTAAGGAAAAATTCCGTCCGTTGTCGCTCGCGTTCTTCCCACAAGGCAAGCGCCTCCTGCACGGCGTCTTGTTCCGAGTGCAGCCGTCCGCTTTCAATCGCGCGGCGGGCGAAAGCCTTTTGGTCCGGTGTAAGGTGAACGTCCATGGCCTTTAGGGTAGGGGAAACCTCCGCCAGCGGCAAGTCTGCCCACCACCCACCGGCTTCTGATCCGGGGTCGCACATGCACGAGCATATTTTGGTGATCGTGAGGCCGGGATAAACCGTCGCGATTCGCGCAGGGCGACCTATGGTGGAAGCTGGCGCAAAATTCGCTCGGCGGCCAGCAGGTCTTGCTCGGTATCGACACCGATGGTGGCAAAGGTGGTGTGTTCCACATAGACGCTGATTCCGTTTTCCAGCAAGCGTAGTTGCTCCAGCCGCTCGGCCGATTCGAGGGGGCTTGGTGGTAGCGCGGCGAAGCGACGCAGGGCGGCCTTGCGGTAGGCATATAAACCGAGGTGCTTGCGCGGGGCCACGGCGATACCGCGGTTGTAGGGAATGGTGGCGCGAGAAAAGTAGAGAGCTTTGCCGTCGTTCGCCGTGACCACTTTCACCGCGTTGGGATCGTTGATCTCCTGCGGCGTACAAGGGGTCGAAAGCGTAGTGACTTCAGCATCCGTGCGGGCGAAAGGCCGAAGCAGAGTGTCGATGTGTTCCGGGCGGAGCAACGGCTCGTCTCCCTGGATATTCACGTAAATATCGGCATCAACCATAGCGGAGACAGCATAAACACGGTCCGTGCCGCTGGGGAGATCGGCTGAAGTCATAAGACTGGGCCAGCCCTGCGAATCGGCGTATGCAACCACCTCGGTGGAATCGGTGGCGATCAGCACTTGATCGAGCTGCGGGCAGGCGAGCGCCGCGCGATAGACCCAGCCCAACATGGGAACGCCGGCGATCGGGCGCAGAACCTTTCCCGGAAGCCGGGTGGAGGCAAGACGCGCAGGGATGACCGCGACGATCCTCATGATGCGTTGGAGTGGAAGGGGTCGGACCCCAGCGCGTCCATCTCGTCCTCGGGACTAGGAATATTCAGGTTGACGACGACAGGTTCCTGCCCACTGCGAACGATGACGGCTTCGACCGGCTGATCTTTGCGGGCGTTCAGCTCCTGGTGAGGCGCAAAGGGGGGTACGTAGACAAAGTCTCCAGGGCCGGCCTCGTCCACAAACTCCAGATGCTCGCCCCAACGGAAGCGGGCGCGCCCGCTCACAATGTAAATGACGGTTTCCAGCTCTCCGTGGTGATGAGGGCCGGTTTTCGCATTTGGATGGACAACGACAGTGCCCGCCCACAGTTTCTGGGCACCCACGCGAGCATAGGAAATAGCCTCGGCACGGGTCATCCCCGGGGTCTGCGGTGTATTGCTGTCAAGCTCACCCTTGCGTACGATACGCAGGCCCGGTGGGGTTGCAGTAGGTCGGGAATCAGACATGAACGGTACCGTGGAAGCTTAAACGCAAGTGTAAGCGGTTCCCCGCATTGGTAGAATGGTAGAAATAACACATATGTACAGAAAGGAGTCGTCATGCGATCTCTCAATGTAAAGGATCCGGAGGCTCATCGTCTTGCTGCGGCAATAGCTCAGGAAACTGGAGAAACCATGACGCGGGTGGTGACCGAAGCCCTGCGAGAACGCTTTGAGCGGCTGCCCAGCCGCCAGGGGAAGGCTAGTGTCGAGGAACTCCAGGCCATCGCGAAACGTGCTGCTGCCTTTGTGAAACGCCCATACTCTGATCACGCGGAATTTCTGTACGACGACCACGGCCTTCCGAAATGATTCTCGATACGTCGGCGTTGGGTGCCATTTTCTTCGGCGAACCTGACGGTCACAACTATATTGCGAAGATTCGTAACGCTGATTGTTGTCGGATCAGTGCCGTCAATTTCGTCGAGCTCTCGATGGTAATTGAAGGCCAACTTGGTCCGGAGGCTGGCCGTCAATGCGACATGTTTCTTCGCCGGGCTGACATCATTATTGAGCCCGTCACGGTTGAACAAGCTCATCTGGCCAGGCAAGCGTTCCTTGACTTCGGCAAGGGCCGCCACCCTGCAGGATTGAATTTCGGCGATTGTTTCGCCTACGCACTCGCAAAAGCGGCCGGCGAACCCTTGTTGTACAAAGGAATGGACTTCAGCAAGACAGATATCAAAGCAGCAGAATGAGCAGATCCGCCGGCCCGGCCTCATCCAGTCCCGACTACGGTATCGATGCGCCGAATGTCCTCCGCAATCTCCTGGTCATTGGCGTAGCGTGCCTTTTGATCGGAGTTTTCGGGCCAGGCCATCTTCACTTTGGGAAGGTCGACTTCCTGCCGCGGCCAATGTTCTTCTGGACCGGCACATTGTTGGTTCTTGAAGGGCTGCTCTTCCTTTTCTACGTAAAGTTCGGCAAATTCCATCATCGGGACCTGATGCTTTCGCTCCATCCGTGGCGTGGTGACGGAGAAGTGTTGGACGTGAGTTGCGGTCGTGGGCTTCTCTTGGCCGACGCAGCCAAACGGCTGGCCGCCTGAACGGCAGCGGAAAAGTCACTGGCATCGATATCTGGTCGAACCAGGACATGGGCGGCAATTCAGAAGCCGCGACCAGGCATAATCTGGAACTCGAGGGCGTCAGCGATCGCTGCACCTTGCTAGGGATTCCCGCCCAGGAAATGACCTTTCCCGACGTATCCTTTGACGTCATCGTCTCCAACCTGTGCCTGCACAACATTTACGACCGCAAATTGCGCCGGCAGGCCGTGCAGCAGATAGCTCGGGTGCTCAAGCCTGGAGGGGTAGCCATCCTGTCGGACTACAAGCACACTGGCGAGTACTCTGAGCAGCTCCGCCAGGCAGGTCTGATGGTCGAAAGGCGGTGGGGAAATCCCCTCTACACTTTTCCGCCTCTACGCATCGTCATTGCCCGCAAGCCTCAGCTATCCTTGCGATAGAGGAGCTCGCGCATCGCTCGCCGTCGGGCCTCGTTCATTTCGGGGTCGACGCGATCGCCGGTTGCCGTATCAACCTCTTCAGGTTCGCTACAGGAGGGACAGCGGTTTGCGAAACCGGGCTTGTCCGGCTTCAGCTCAAATTCTTCCGAGCAGATGACGCAGGTTTTGACCGGGAAAGGCATAACCCCTAAATTGTAATAGATGCCCTCCAACTGTTGTAGAATCAACACAAGGCGGCGTAGCTCAGATGGTTAGAGCGACGGACTCATAACCCGTAGGTCGGTGGTTCGATTCCACTCGCCGCCACCAGCCCAACCGACCGTCCCCTATCTGGTTCCGGACTGCGTCTAACCCAGTAGTATTATTTGTCTATACCATCCTTATGGTCCAAAGTGGTGCTATGTCCCGAACCTTCAAACGTGCAGTATTTGGCGTCTCGATCCTGTTGGTAGCGTTGGTGTTTCTCGGTGGAATGGGTCCGAGCCGGGTGCGCGCGGATTCGCAACAGGACGGCGCTTACGCCGAGATGGAAGTCTACAGCGAGGTTCTGAAGAAGGTTCAGACGGACTACGTGTCGGATCCAAACATGACCAAAGTCACCGTCGGCGCCCTGCATGGCCTGCTCGAGTCACTGGATCCCGATTCCAGCTACCTGACGGCAGACGAATACAACGCCTATAAGCAGCACTCCAACGAGGGTGTCGCGCAGGTTGGGTTGAATATCTCCAAGCGCTACGGATACGCGACCGTGGTCTCGGTCGAACCCGGAAGCCCGGCGGAAAAAGAACAGATTGAAGATGGCGATATCGTCGAGGCCATCGAGGGACATTCGACCCGGGAGATGTCCCTGGTGATGATCCGTCTGTTGCTCGAGGGCAAGCCCGGGACCAACGTGACCTTCTCCCTGGTCCGCCCCCGCAAGGCAGAACCGGACAAGATCACCCTGACTCGGGTTGTGTCACAGGCTCCGCCCCTGGGACAAACGGAGTACGAGAGCAGCAGCATTCTATATCTCAAGCCGGTGGTGCTCAACAAAGAGCGAGTGAACGAGATTGCCAGCCGGCTGAAGGCGATGCAGAAGAACGGGAACAAGAAGGTTTTGTTGGATCTGCGCGATGTTGCTGAAGGGGATGAGGAGCAGGGCGTGCGCCTGGCCAACTTTTTCCTCGAATCAGGCACCATCGCTACCCTCTCCGGCCAGAAGTTTCCCTACGAAGCCTTTAATGCAGATCCCTCCAAGTTTATTACCGGCGCTCCTCTCGTCGTCCTGGTAAACCATGGCACCTCGGGGCCGGGGGAGATTGTCGCCGCGGCGGTTCTCGAGAACAAGCGGGCCGACGTTGTAGGCGACCGCACCTTCGGTGAAGGCTCGGTGCAAAAAACCATGGAGCTTCCGGACGGCGCGGCTCTGATTCTTTCCGTTGCCAAATATTCGTCTCCGTTGGGAAAGAAGATTCAGGACGAAGCGGTGACCCCGAACGTCGTGGTCGCTGCCAATCTGGATAACGACGACCAGACCGGCGGGGTCAAGGCGCCTAAGCCGGATGATCAACTAACCAAGGCGCTCGATATCCTGAAGCAGAAAAGCGCCTGATTTAAGCGGATCCCTCATTGATTGGGCAAGCTCCATCTTCGGGCAGCGCTCGCTTTCGTCCGCCCGGTCAATCCGCGTTCGCGCCCATGAAGCTGGCCGGTAACATTACCTTTCTTGCCCTGCTGGTCCTTGCCATCATCGCCGGATCGTTGATCGGCCTGATGCTGGTGTACTCGGTAGACCTGCCGCAAATCGCTGACCTGGAACGCTACCGCCCTATCACCTCGACCGACCTGCTCGACGTACACGGACGTGTCTTCGGCTCCTTTGCCCTGGAGCGGCGCATCGTTGTTCCCTATGAAGCAATTCCTCCCATACTGCGACAAGCAGTGATTTCGATTGAGGATAAGAACTTCGAGAGCCATTGGGGGGTCAACGTGTTCCGTGTGTTGGGCGCCGCCTATCACGACCTGACCTCGAATGGCCGCACCCAGGGCGCATCTACGCTGACCATGCAGCTGGCGCGCAATCTTTTCCTCTCCAGCCAACAAACCTTCGGACGCAAGCTGCAGGAAGTTTTTCTCTCCATTCAAATCGAGCGGGCGTTTACCAAGCAGCAGATCTTCACTCTGTATGGCAACCAGATTTATCTGGGCCAGGGAGTGTATGGATTCGAGGCCGGAGCGGAATACTACTTCAGCAAGCATGCGCGTGATCTGACCCTGCCGGAAGCAGCTTTGCTGGCAGCCTTGCCTAAGGCGCCGGTGGCGTATTCTCCGCTGATCAATCCCGATCGCGCCTTCCGGCGGCGGAATATGGTCATCAACTCCATGCTGGAAGATGGAGTGATCACCAATGCCCAAGCCAACGCAGCCAAGGCTGCGCCGCTGGGTTTGCATATCGAGCCCCCGTCCAACAGCGTCGCTCCGTGGTTCGTGGAAGACGTCCGCCGGGAGCTGGAACGGCAGTTTGGCAGCGAGCAGGTGCATGAGGAAGGCTTGCGGGTCTACACCACGCTGGACCTGGATCTACAGCAGGCAGCCAATCGCGCGGTGCTCGGTGGATTAGCCGCCCTCGAACGTCGTCATGGATGGAAGGGCAACCTGCTCAACGTGCTGGCTGCCGGAGGGTCGCTCGATGATTTTCGTCATCCGGATTGGCGCCAGCCCACAGGGCCCGGCTCCTACGTGCACGCGCTGGTGACCAATGTTCTGCCTTACCAGGTGACTGCGCGCATCGGGCAGCAGCAAGTGATCCTCGGTCCCGATGATTTTGCCTGGACCAGGCAGCGGGATGCGGAGAATTTTCTTCATCCCGGCGACATCATCTACGTGCACATCGTGCCCTCGTCCGATGCGAACTTAGTTCTGCACGCTGTGCTGGAGCAGGATTCCGGTGTCCAGGGATCTTTGATGGCCGTGGATAACGCATCCGGCGAGGTACTGGCCATGGTCGGCGGCCGGGACTTCAACCTGTCGCAGTTCAACCGCGCGACCCAGGCTGAGCGGCAGACGGGATCTTCTTTCAAGCCCTATGTGTACACCGCCGCCGTGGAGGAGGGATCACGCCCCGAGGATCCGATTGTCGATGCGCCGGTTACGTTTTCGACTGCGGTGGGCCCGTACACACCGCACAATTACGACGATACTTTTGAAGGCACGGTCTCGCTGGTGCACGCCTTTGCTGATTCGCGGAACATCCCGGCGGTTAAGCTTGCGGAGCGTGTCGGTATACGCAAGGTAATCGAGACGGCACACCGGTTTGGCCTCAGCAGTACCATTCCTCCCTTTCTTCCCGTCGCCCTTGGTTCCGTGGAGGCTACGCTCCAGGAGCAGGTTGCGGCTTTCAGCAGCTTTCCCAATGACGGGGTTCGTCTGGGGCCGCACCTTATCCGCAAGGTAACCAACGCGGACGGGCTCACCTTGTCGGAGAGCCCGGCGACTGTGGCTGAATCCACCAGCGTGAAGACGGCGCGCATCATGATGACCTTTCTCAAGTCACCCATACAACCGGGCGGTACCGCCTCCGACGCCGGCGCGCTGCATCATCCGCTGGGGGGCAAGACCGGCACCACCACTGATTTCAACGATGCCTGGTTCATCGGGTTTTCTCCCTCGATCACCTGCGGGGTGTGGGTTGGTTACGATAGCCGGCAGTCGTTGGGTGATAAAGAGAGCGGCGGCCACGCGGCGCTGCCGCTGTGGATGGATTTTATGAAAGTAGCCATCGCCGACCGGCCCGACGAGCATTTTCCCGGAGACGTACGCCAGCCGCCGGCAACGAACGTGGCCAGCAGCCATCCTGCAAGCCATCCGGCGGCGGCCACCGCGCAGTAAGAGAAAAAACCTGTCCCTTCCACGAACAGGGCTTAAGCCAGCAGGCGCATCAGGTGCAGGTAGCGTTTCGCCTGGCCAACATCGCGCATAATCTGCTCCTTGAGAGCCTCCGGAGAGGGCCAGCGCCGTTCCTCACGGAGGCGCCGATGGAAGAGAAGCCTTAGCGGTGTGTGGTCTTCAAGCTTGATCGGGCGAAAGTCAAGCAGGTGCGATTCCACCGCAAAGGAATCGGCGCCAAAGGTAGGCCGGTTGCCGATGTTGGTCACCGCATCGAACCATTCCCCCGCGACACGCAGCTGTGTGACATACACGCCATTCGGAGGCAGCAACTCCCGGTAAGGCGCCAGGTTGATGGTAGGAACCGTGAGCGTGGAGCCAATGCCGCGTCCGTGGGCCGGCGTTGAATCGATAAAGAAACCATGCCCCAACAGCGCCCGGGCGGTGCGAATGTCGCCGCGCGATAATAACTCCCTGATCTTGCTGCTGGAGCAGGTGAGTCCTCTTACCTGGCACGGGGGGTGAATGACCACTTCGAATCCCAGAGTACGGCCCAGCTGGCTCAATTCAGTGGTGCCGCCTTCGGCGCGGTAACCAAATCGAAAGTTGGTGCCCTCATGAACCTCGACCGCACCCAGCGCATCATGAACGATCGCGGTGACAAATTCCGCAGCCCGCATGCGCGAGAGCTCCGCGGTGAAGGGGAGCACCAGGACTGCGTCGATGCCAGTGTCTCCGAGCAATTCCAGTCGCGTTTCCAGCGGCGTGATCAGCCGGGGGCAAGTCTCCGGACGTAAGAAGCGCAACGGATGGGGATCGAATGTAACTGCTACGGAGCGCAGGGAACGCGCTCCGGCGCTTTGCCGAAGCCGGTCAAGAATGAACCGATGGCCGAGATGGACACCGTCAAAGTTCCCAATGCTTACGACCGTGGGCCCCAAGCCGGAGGATATCTCGCCGAGATTGCGGAAGACTTGCATGTCAGATTTCGAAGGGGATACGCAACCCGTCGTAAGCGAGCTGGATGTGCGGGGGAAGTTCGTTGTTGGTTTCGGCGTGAGGCAGATCGTGGGACATGTGGGTGAAAAACGCGCGTCGCGGCTGCATGCGGCGTACGAATTCGAGAGCCTGTTCCAGCGTGGCGTGGCTGGGGTGGGGCCTCTTGCGCAACGCGTCAAGGATGACGACGTCAAGATTCTGAAGCAGCGCCAGGCTGCTTTCCGGGATATCGCTCATGTCGGTCAGGTACGCGGCATTGCCAAAGCGGAAGCCCGCGACTTCAATCTTGCCGTGGGTAAGTGGGACGCGGTGGAAAACCGCTCCCTCGACCTCGACCGATTGCCCCAGGCGATGCATCTCCACCCGGGCGCGCGTCGGGTACCCGGCGTCGGTATCGAAGGTGTAATCAAAAATGCGTTCAATCACATTGGCGGCGGCATCATCCGCGTACAACGGTAGTTTGCTCTTGTGCCTGAAGCTGAGCGGCCGCAAATCGTCCAGGCCCAGGATGTGGTCCGCATGAGAATGGGTATACAGCACGGCGTCGACATGATCGATACCTTCGCGCAGGGCCTGCATGCGAAAGTCCGGTCCGGTGTCGATCAACACCCGGTGTCCCTCCCAGGCGACGGCGATGGATGGGCGGGTGCGGCGATCGCGCGGGTCAGTAGAGGTGCAGACCCGGCAGGTACAGCCAAGCGTCGGCACACCCATCGAGGTGCCGCTGCCAAGAATCGTGATCTCTGCTCGATGGATGAAACACACTCCCTAGTGGAGTTTCCCTGGCTGGGGCGGCCGCTGGGCAGAATTGGCAATGGCATTCGTGATCTCGAGAAACGACATGCGCAGATCGAAGAGCGCATTTTGCAACAGGCGCTTCTCCTGCTCGGTAAGATTGCCCTTGGTCTTTTCATCCAGCACGCTAAGCATGTCAATGCTTTGCCTGGCCCCCAGGATGTCGATGCGGGGCTGCTCGTTGGGAGCAGTGCCTGCGCCCATCTGCACCGCCGCAGTCATATAGAGGGACTGCACCAGGCGATCGAAGTTCATCACCGGAGGGGCCGGTTGGCCGGGATTGGCCTTCTGCAACATGTCGTCCAGGCGGTTCGCGGAGGCATGGTATTCCTTACGCTGCTGGGCGGATTCTGCGAAGGTGGGCTCAGGGATAGTTTCGTCCCCGTCCATCGTCTCCGCTTCATCCAGTTCCACTTCCATAGTCTGGGGCTTGGCGGCTGGCTGAACTCGCTCTACAACAGGCGGCGGTGGGCTGCTTTCACGTGCCTGGTCTTCGCCTTCGCGCAACTCGCCGTCGGCAGTGAACTTGCGGCGGTCGGTAACGGTGAACTGGGGCTCTTTTTCACGCATGGTGTTTTCCAATCGTCTTTTGTAACGCTGACTGACACGTACTCTTGTCCGGCAGGCTAAGGTTCAGTTGCCTGGTTAAGCCAGGGGCCGGGCGATCGCGGGCGGTGCGGCGAGCACAGTGGCCACCCCTCCGTCGTAGGCGATCTCCTGATTGCGTTCCAACACTTCGACCCGAATAAAGCCGAGCGCCAGGACATGCGGGAGTCCGGCGCTCGAAAGCGATGCAGTACTTGTAATCCGTCCGACGGACTGGTCATTGCTGCGCAAGTCAACAGGCAATGTCTCAGGCCGGTTGCCGTGCAGCTCAAATTGCCGGAACTGCCGGTTAACCTTACCCCGGGAGCGGATGCGCTCCACGATTTCCTGGCCCAGGTAGCAACCCTTGCTGAAGTTGAGCGCACGAGTCTGGGCTGTTTCCTGCGGCAGGTCGCGGTCGTTGAGGTCGACGCCGTATAAAGGGGTGCCCTCGAGCACACGCAGGGCTTCCATCGCTTCCCATCCGCAGGGTTTGGCTCCGGCTGCCTGCAGCGTCTCCCATACGGCAAGCACGTGCTCAGGAGCGAACCACAACTCATAACGCGGCACGGAGACACGAGAGGCCTCGATGAGGGTGCAGGGGACTTCGCCGATCGTGGCGCTGGTCATCCTGCGGTCCAGGCTCGAGTTTTCCAGGGGGGAACCTGAGGGCGCAAAGCCTAGCGTTGCCAGGATGTGGGGCGCACGCGGCCCGGCCAGCGACAGGGCTGTCCATTGCCGGCTAACGTCCGCCAGCTCCACATCGTCCATTATTACGAAGTGTTCGAGGTGGCGCATCAGGGCGGGGACCTGGTCAATACTCGTATCGAGCAACAGATCGGCAGCGCGGCGGTAGACGTAGCAGTCCCCCTGGATGCGTCCCTGGACGCTGAGCAGAAAGCTGTAATTCCCCTGTCCTTCGGGGAGCGACTGCACCGCGTTCGATACCATTCCATTGAGCCAGCGCAGGCGGTCGCTGCCGGTAACCAGAATCTTCCCCCGGCAGCCCAGGTCGCTGACGCCGGCGGTGTGCAGAAAGGAATCGAGCTCCCCCTCGAGACCATCAAAAACGCGAGGAGTGAACGCACCACAATACAGGCCAGGCGCGGCTGAGGTTCCAAGCTCGGCGCTTAGCGGCGTGGGACCAGCTTCTTGGGCAGCGAGCGATGCGGTCGTCTGATCCGTCTGATTCATGGCAGAAAGCACAATAAAATTATAGCCTTGCAGCAGAGCAAGTGCGGCGCACGTCAGGGTGGAGCCCGGAAAAGGTCGAAGAATGAAGCTTATCTGCAGTAAGTCATGCAATTCAGGAGCGGCGGTGCTCCTGCTGGCCTTTGCCGTGTGTACCTTTGCTCAGGATGCCCCTCCGCAAAAGGATACCCGGATTACCCCGGAGCAGACCAAAGAGCTGTTTCGGTCTTTGAATCAGATCCTTTCCTTTGCCAGTGATGATTCCCAACTGCCCATTCGCCATGAGGTCAAGCGGCGGCTCATTACTCGTGAGCAAGTGGAAAAGTACATCCTGGATAAGTTTCATGAGGACAAGGACGCCAAGCGCATGCAGCGCGAAGAGATCGTGCTCAAGAAGTTTGGGCTTCTTGACCGGGATTTTCAGCTGCAGCCCTTCCTGGTGAGTCTGCTGAAGGAACAGATTGCCGGCTACTACGACAATAAGACCAAGACGGTGAATCTATTGGACTGGGTCTCGCCGGAAGAGCAGAAGCCGGTCATTGCCCATGAGCTGACGCACGCGTTGCAGGACCAGCACACGGATCTTGACAAGTGGGAACCGGACGAGCCGGATTCGATTTCCAAAGACGTTACCGAAGACAATCAGCGCCTGGCCATCGACGAGCGGGATACGGCTCGGGACGCAGTGCTCGAAGGGCAGGCGATGGCGGTGTATCTGGACTATACCCTGAAGCCCAAGGGCAAGAGTCTGCTCACTTCTCCGGACGTGATGCGAACCCCCAAAGAGGACCTGGATACTTCCGGGAGTTCGCCCGTCATGGACCGGGCCCCTCTGTTGCTGCAGCAATCGCTGCTTTTTCCCTACCGCGACGGGCTCGGATTCGAGCAAAGGCTGTTGAAGGATAAAGGCGCACAATACGCGTTTGCCGGGGTTCTGGACCGCCCGCCTTCAACCAGCTACGAAATTATGAACCCGAGCGCCTACGAACGAAAGGCAACGGTTCCGCTGTTGACCATGCCCGATGTGCACCCGCTGCTTGATGGCGACTATCAGCCTTATGACGTTGGCGTGATGGGCGAGCTCGATGTGCGTATTTTGACCGAGCTTTTTGGTGGTCCGGAGATGGCCGTGATCCTCACCCCGCAATGGAAGGGGGGTCTCTACTACGCGGTGCAGAGCCGCAAGGCCGTCACCCCTGAGCAGCAGGCAGCAACCTCGTCGGTTGCGCTTCTTTATCTCTCTGCCTGGCGGAGTGAAGGCGCGGCACGGGAATTCGCCAAGATGTACGCCCGCGAGTTGAACAAGAAATATTCAGGTGTGGTGCGCGATTCCGCCGCGGAATCAATTTCGGACGAGCGGGTTTACAACGGCAGTGAAGGGCCGGTTTTGATCGTGCGCCAGGGCACCCAGGTATTCGTGAGCGAAAGTTTCGATCTGACGACGGCGCGCAAACTGCAGTTCCTGTTTTTCGGGGCGCAACTAACCGGGGATACCCAGCAAGCGGCGCGCGCCACCCCTGCAGCCGACGAACTCAACGCGCACCTGACACGGCTGATGGCCAGTTGCGGCATGATGAGAGCTTCGTTACGCCACTAGGGCGCACCCGGACCCAGTTCTGTGCCAGCCCCGGACTTCAGTCCGGGGGAGCGGGTTTTCAAACCCGCGAGAACGTTTTATCTTGCAATGACCGGGCTTTTAGCCCTGGTGAGAACGCCCCAAGCTCGCCAATCCACCGTACGTTTTTTGCGACCTCGACTACAGCCGGACGCCGCGCGCTTCTTCCATCCGCAACCTGTTCAGCCCCGCTACGCGAGTCCTGGGTCTACGGTGCTCTTTGCGCAGGTATACTCAGAACGAATCGCAATTATCCTCAAGAGAAGCGTTCGGAGCCGGTTTGCAGCAGGCGGAAATTGGAATCATAGGCGGGAGCGGGCTCTATGCAATGCCCGGCCTCAGTAATCCTCACCAAATCGAGGTAAGCACACCCTTCGGCGATCCCTCGGATGCTTTTGTTGCCGGCGAGTTAGAGGGGCGGCAGGTGGTTTTTCTGGCCCGCCACGGCCGGGGCCATCGGCTCCTGCCCACCGAACTCAACTTCCGCGCCAACATCTTCGCCATGAAAAAGCTAGGCGTGGAACGCATCATCTCCGTTTCCGCTGTCGGGTCGCTCAAGCTGGAGCATAAGCCGACCGAGTTTGTTGTTCCCGATCAATTCATCGACCGCACTTCGCTGCGCCCCTCCACGTTTTTCGGAGATGGCATCGTGGGCCACGTGGCGTTTGGCGATCCAGTCTGCGCGACGGTGGCGAAAGCAATCCAGAAAGGTGCGGAGGGTGCCGGGGTGGTGGCAAAAGCGGGCGGCGTCTATGTTTGCATGGAGGGCCCGCAGTTCTCCACCCGCGCGGAATCGAACCTCTATCGCAGTTGGGGCGCTGACGTCATCGGCATGACCAACCTGCAGGAGGCCAAGCTGGCGCGCGAAGCAGAGATCTGTTACGCGACCATGGCCATGGTCACGGACTACGATTGCTGGCACGACGGGCATGACGCGGTCTCCGTCGACCAGGTGATTGCCGTGCTGCATCAGAATTCCGCCAACGCCGCCACGGCAGTGCGGGCCGCGGTCGCAGCGATGCCTCGAGAGCGCGCCTGCGCCTGTGCGACGGCGCTGAAGTTCGCCATTCTTACCAGCCGGGAAGCGATTCCGGCGGCAACGCGCAAGAAGTTGGACGTTCTGCTGAGCAAGTACAGTTTCTGAACAGAAAGAAAATCATGTCCATTCTCGTCGTAGGCAGTGTTGCATTTGACACCATCGAGACGCCGCAGGGGCGGCGCGACCGGTGCCTGGGCGGCGCCGCAACCTATTTCTCGCTGTCCGCAAGTTACTTCACTGATGTTCGCGTCATCGCTGTCGTGGGCGAAGACTTCACCGCGGAGCATGAAGCCGTGCTCACTCGTCGTGGAGTGGATACGCAAGGTCTCGAACATACTGCGGGCAAGAGCTTCCACTGGACCGGGTCTTATGTGAAGAGCCTGAACGAGGCCCAGACCCTCAATACCGAGTTGAATGTCTTCGAAAGCTTCGCGCCCAAGGTGCCGCCGGCCTACAAGGACAGCGAGTTCCTGTTTCTGGCCAACATCGATCCGGTGCTGCAAAGCAGTGTTCGCCAGCAGATGCCGAAGGTCCGCATGGTGTGCGGCGATACCATGAACTATTGGATCACCGGCCATCGGGATAACTTGGCCAAGGTGCTCACTGGGCTCGATGCGCTGCTGATCAACGACGGAGAGGCTAAGCTCCTGGCCGACAACAGCAACCTGGTCCTGGCCGCGCGCAAGATTCTGGCCATGGGTCCTAAGGCTCTGATCGTCAAGCACGGCGAATACGGGGCCACGGCGTTCTTTGGCGATCAGTCCTTCGACGGAGCGGCAGCCGGCAAGGTGGCGATGCCTTTTCGGGCTCCGGCATTGCCGCTGGACCAGGTGGTCGATCCCACCGGTGCTGGCGATTCATTCGCCGGAGGCTTCTTCGGATACCTCGCCTCGCAACCCGAGGTCACCTTGCAGACCTTCAAACATGCCATGTTCTACGGTGGCGTAATGGGCTCCTTTGCGGTGCAGCGCTTTGGTACGGAACGGATGCAATCGCTCACGCGAGAGGAGATCGATCAGCGCTTCGCTCTCTTCCGCGAGCTTTCTCATCTTGACTGAAGTACTCAGCGAACAGGAGTCGATCCGGCGCGAAACCCTGCTGGTTGCATGGACGGCTCTGGCCATCGCCCTGGTATCCCTCGCCTATTGCGCGCGCCATGGCACGCTGCTGCTTTACGGCGATGCGGTGGCGCATCTGCACATCGCCCGCCGGGTCTTCGATTCTCTCACCCCCGGCTTTCGCCAGCTGGGGTCCGTCTGGTTGCCGCTGCCGCACATTCTTCTTCTGCCTTTCGTCTGGAATATTGCCTGGTGGCGAAGCGGTCTGGCCGGCGCCTGTGTTTCCATACCCAGCTTTGTGCTGGGGTGCGCGGGGATCTACCGGCTCGCTCGCATTTGGCTGTCTACGCCCGGCGCAATCGTGGTGGTGGCCTTCTATGGGCTGAATCCAGGGCTGCTGTATATGGCCACTACGGCCATGACGGAGCCACTTTTTTTGGCCGAGATGATCTGGGCGGTGCTGTTGATCGTTCTGTTTCAACGTGCGCCCGAGGACAAGCTTCTGATCGCTGCCGGGCTGGTCCTGGTTTGCGCCATTTTCACCCGTTACGACGGATGGGTTTACGCGGCAGCAGCGTGGTTGTTCGCCACCTGGCCGCTGCTTCGGGACCGCCCTCCGTGGCGAGGACCGGTGGTGGGCGCATGGGTGTTGTTTACCGCCCTGCTGATTGCCGCTCCTTCTTTGTGGCTGGCCTACAATGCGAAGCAATTCGGGGATCCGCTGGACTTCGTCCGTGGCCCCTATTCGGCCCGCGCCATTGAAGCCAGAACTACACCTTCCGGTTCGTCACCTCATCCCGGCTCTCATAACATGCGCGTCTCGGCGCTTTATTTTCTTAAGGCTGCGGAACTTGGCGCGGCTCCCCTTCCGCTTGGAAGGTTGCTGTGCTGGCTCAGCGCCGGCGGCACGCTGGCCGCCTTGTGGGCCTTTCGCCGGCGGCAGATCTGGTCGGTGTTGCTGTTGTGGCTGCCGCTGCCCTTCTATGCTTACTCCGTCGCTTACGGATCCGTGCCCATCTTCATTCCCATCTGGCGGCCTTTTTCCTGGTACAACACGCGTTATGGCATGGAGCTGCTGCCCGCCTTCGCGCTGTTCGCCGGTTGCCTGCTTCCGGTGCTCACATCGCAATTGCCCAAAGTGCGGCGCTACGTGGTGCCGGCGAGTTTATTGTTAGTGGTAGCCAACAGTGTGGTCCTGTTGCGAGCCCGTCCTTTGGTTTTCCAGGAAGCGGTAGTCAATTCGCGCACCCGCGTTGCTTTTGAAATGGCGCTGGCCAAGGTTCTAAGCGGCCTTCCAGCGCAGGGATTGATTTTGATGCGGGTCTCGAACGATGTTGGTGCGTTGCAACAAGCGGGCATTCCGCTGCGCCGTACCGTGAACGAGGGCGATTATTTGACCTGGCAGCGCGCACTCGACGATCCAGCGCGAAACGTGGCCATGGTGGTCGCCCTCGATGGAGACCCCATTTCCCAAGCCATTCAGCGTCATCCTCAAGGCTTACAGCTGGTCAACGTAGTGTGCTCCAGCGGCCAGCCCTGCGCCCGTATCTACCGGTCCGAGTACGCACCTAACCCCTAACTGGATGTTTCTCGACCCCTCCACAAAACCGTCATCCTGAGAGTCTGTGACTTTATTGGTTTCGTTCAAAATCCGGTGCTGAAAACAAAAAGCTTAGGTACGTTGAAAACGCGAAAAATTCAATAAAGTCACAGACTCTGAGCGAAGCGCCTCACAGATCTATCGCATAACGGGGGGTTTTAGGGCGCGGAGTCGAAGGACCCCGGCGATGCTTTTAGGCAGATGCTCTTCGGAGCTTTCCCCCGACAAACTACAAGGGAAATCAAAAAAGTCACAAGCTCTGAGCGGAACGCCTCACAGATTGATAGGCGCTTGGTGGCGCGTAGTCGAAGAGCCGGTTCCGAGCGTAGCCGAGGGTCGCGCTTCGGTGGTTGAAAAGCTCCGAGCGGCATGGGTAAGATAAGTACCACCGGGGTCCTTCGACTACGCGCCCCAAGCGCTGTGTCACGCGATAAATCTGTGAGGCGCTCCGCTCAGAGGCTGTGATTTTATTGGCTTTTTCACGTTTTTGACGCAGCTAAGCCTTTTATTTTCAGCACCAATTTTCATGTGAAACCAATAAAGTCACAAACTCTCAGGATGACGATTTGTGGGAGTTTTGACGAAAACACCCCAAACAGGTAAAGCGCGGAGCTCCCTTCTCAACGTTTGAACAAAACTGGTTACATCGGGGCGTAGCCGCGCGATGTTAGCATCACGCTCAAGCAGATGTTCCAGAGTGTGTTTGCGTTGATCACCTTTCACTACGTGGAGGACGAGTGATCCCGTTTGTGAAGGCGCACTCCTGCGGGAACGATTTTCTGGTGGTCCAGGAAAATCTCGCAGGCGCCGAGGCCCGGAATGAACTGACGCGAAGACTCTGTCACCGCAACCAGGGCGTCGGAGCCGATGGAGTAGAGTTCCTGACCTGGGAAGGGAAGCGCCAGGGAAAAATCCGTCTGTATAATGCCGACGGCTCCATTGCCGAAATATCAGGCAATGGGACACGCTGCGTAGCCGCCTGGATTGCCTACGAAACCAAGGGTGGCCCGGGCGACGAGATCGTCCTCGAAACCGATGCAGGGCGGCGTGTCTGCCGCATCGACGACCGCACCGGGCAGGTCTTTCGCATCACGTCTTCGATGGGCGTTCCTGAGATAACTGGCTTGGCCGACTTGCCTCTCGGGGGTGGGGAACGGATCGAAGGCGCAGTGATATCGACCGGGAACCCCCACTTTGTCATTTTCGTCGACCGGCCGAACTTCTACGAATACCCGTGGGAGTCGATTGGACAAGAGATCTGCACCCACATCGCGTTTTTTCCCCAACAAACAAACGTGGAATTCGTGCGCATGATCAGCCGTGATGAAATTGAGATACGCATTTATGAGCGCGGCGTTGGCCCCACCTCCTCTTCCGGTACCGGCACCTGCGCCGCGGGAAGCGCGGCTATTGCCATGCGCGGCGCTTCACCTGTGCTGCGCGTGATCGCCCCAGGAGGAGCGCAAACCGTGCAATGGCAAGGACCCGGTTCCGAGATCCTGCTGACTGGGCCAGCGGAGCTTATCTGCTTCGGGGAGACATGGTGAACCTCAGCATTCCCGCGGTGCGCCGCGGTTCGAAAGTGACCGTGCTTTCCCCAGCCAGCTACCCCCAGCCGGAGCGGCTGGCGCAGGGAGTCGAAGCGCTGGGCCGTCTCGGCTTTTTGCCCTGGGTGGGGCGGCACGCGCTCAGCAAGGCGCATCATTATTTTGCCGGCACCGCACAGGCCAGGCTCGAAGACCTGCATGCCGCCTTCCTCGATCCTTCCGTCGCCGCGATATTATGTAGCCGTGGCGGTTACGGTTGTAATTATCTGCTCGGCGGCCTCGACCTGGGGCTGGTGCGGGAGCATCCCAAGCCACTCATCGCCCATTCCGACATGACCTGTATGCAGACCTGGCTATTGGACCAGTTGGGCCTAATGTCCTTCCACGGGCCCATGGTAGCCGGCGATTTTTCCCAGCCGGAGGGAGTCGATGAAGCCAGCCTGCTGGCTGCGCTGGGCGGGGATCGCTGGTTTGTGGGGGAAGCCTCGGGCCTGCGTGTGCTGCAGCCGGGAAAGGCCAGCGGGATCCTCTACGGAGGCTGTATCACGCTGCTGGTGGCATCGCTGGGCACTCCCTATGCGCCGCGGACGGAAGGCAAGCTGCTCTTCTTGGAGGACCGCGACGTGAAGCCGTATCAACTGGATCGATTGCTGCGGCAAATGGTTCTTGCCGGAAAATTCGAAGGGGTCAAAGGAATCATTTTTGGGGAGATGCTGGACTGCGTAGCTCCGGGGCAGAAGCCGGGCCTGCTGGACGAGGTCATCCTGCGGGTGTTGGGCTGGTTTCCCGGGCCCATCGGCATCGGCCTGCGTTCCGGCCACGTATCACGACGCAACGTGACCCTCGCCTTTGGCATGGAAGCGGAGTTGCATCTGGAACGAACACCCGTGCTGAGCTTCCTCGAGCGGGCGACTGAGAAATAATCCTATGGCCAAACACGTTCATCTGATCGGCATTTGCGGCTCGGCAATGGCGTCCCTTGCGGGCATGCTGCAAACCAAGGGCTACCGCGTCACCGGCTCAGATGCCGCCGCGTATCCACCCATGTCTGACCTGCTGCATGCCCTGGGCATCAAGATTATGGAGCCCTATGCCGAAGCGAACCTCTCTCCTCGACCTGACCTGGTGATTGTGGGCAACGCGATCTCGCGCGGAAATCTGGAACTGGAAGCTGTGCTTGATCAACGCATACCCTTTCGCTCCCTGGCCGAGGTCATCCAGCATGAGTTTCTCACCGGAAGAGAGTCTCTGGTGGTTGCCGGAACCCATGGAAAGACCACGACCACCAGCATGTTGGCCTGGATCTATGAAGTCGCTTCGCGGGTCCAGCCGGAGTTCGCGCCGTCCTTTCTGATCGGCGGCATCGCGGAAAATTTCGGCACCAGCTTTCACGTCCGCGAGGGGAAGCCGTTCATCCTCGAGGGCGACGAGTACGATACCGCATTCTTCGATAAAGGGCCGAAGTTCATGCACTACTTTCCCGATGTCCTGATCCTGACCCATGTGGAGTTCGATCACGCCGATATCTACGACAATCTCGACGCAGTGAAGACCGCGTTCCGCCGGCTGGTGAACCTGGTTCCACGTCGCGGCCGGGTGATTGCTTTCGACGGTAGTCCCAACGTGGATGAGTGCGTGGCGCGTGCCTTTTGTTCCATCGAGCGCTACGGGTTCAAACCCGGATCGGCCTGGCAGCTGCAGGATTTAACCCACAACAACCGCAACTCCAGCTGGAAGATCTTGCGTTCCGGCCGGGAATGGCTGGAGGTAACGCTGCCGTTGCCGGGAGAGCATAATGCGCTCAACGCCACCGCAGCTGCGGCCCTGGCTGCGGGGCAGGGAATCGGCCCGGTGTCGATCGTCGAAGCCCTATCGACCTTCCGCAGCGTTAAGCGCAGGCTCGAGGTGCGCGCCGTGGCCGCAGGGGTCACGATCGTCGATGACTTTGCCCATCACCCGACCGCGATTCGGGAGACGTTGAAGGCTTTGCGTGCCGCCTATCCGGGCCAGAAACTCTGGGCGGTGCTCGAGCCACGGTCGAATACGCTGCGCAGAAATGTTTTCGAGCGCGAGCTGGTGGAGAGCCTGGCCCTGGCGGACGGTATCGTCGTGGCCGGCGTGTTCAAGCAGGAGAGCATCCCTGAGGGAGAAAGAATGCATCCCGAAAAGGTAGTCGCGGCTCTGGTGCGCGCCCGCCACGATGCTACCTTCTATGCCACTGCGGACGCCATCGTGCAGGGCCTTACGCCCCGGCTGAAGGCTGGCGACGTGGTGGCGATCCTTTCCAACGGCGGCTTCGACGGCATTTATGAGAAACTGCCCAGGTACCTCGAGCAGCGGACCTAGGTCCAGGTGGCTCACGTCTGATGTTCAGTTCTCTCACTATGCTTGTTACGTATGTGGTTTTTGGTCTGCCGGTGGGCGCCGTCGGTATTCCCTGGGCGTTGCTGACCGGGGATATCAATCCGCTTTACCGCTGGAGCATGTGGGTTGTGCGCACCGGAGTGAGGCTGGCGCGCATTCGTGTCCAGGTCGTGGGCCGCGAGGATGTTCCCACCCGGCCTTGTATCTTCATGGCCAATCACGTTTCGAATCTCGATCCGCCTATTTTGCTGCCGCTCCTTCCGCATAGGACTGCGTTCTTTATTAAGCGGTCGCTGCTCAGGATTCCCGTAGTGGGTTTGGGTATGCGTCTGGCCGGCTTTGTTCCGGTGGACCGCATGGCCGGTTGGAGTCGGCGCGGGAGAGCGTGGAAGCAGCCAATAAAGTGTTGGCTTCAGGCGTCAATATCTCCACTTTTCCTGAGGGCACGCGCTCGCGTAGCGGCCGATTGCTGCCGTTCAAGAAGGGGCCCTTTTACCTGGCCATGGAGTCGGGCGCGCCGGTCATACCCATCTCCATCTGGGGATCGGAACACATGATGACCAAAGGTAGCTTGCGCATCAAGCCCGGCACAGCGCACCTGATTTTTCACCCGGCGGTTTATCCGCAGCAATTTGCTACGCGTGAGCTGCTCGCGGAGGCGGTTCGTACGGCCATCACCTCAGGATTGCCCCAGTGGATGTGGGGAGACGAGGCGGAACAGCCCCGGGAAGCGAGTCTCTGAGGGCTATTGCTTGATGATCGCGTTGTAGCCGTCGGAAAGCAGCTTCTGCTTCATTGCCGTAGCCTGCACGCGGTCGGCAAAGGGGCCGACCTGAACGTGCAACAGCTTGTCCTGAGGCTCATTGCGCACCACAACTCCATAACCACGCTGACGCAGAGCAGAGACCAGCACATCCGCATCCTCGGGGCGGGCGACGGCCGCAATCTGTACCATCGGCTTTCCGGTAGCGCTAGGCGGTGCATCGGTTGGGGCGGAGTAGGCTGCCGCCTCCCGGCCAGCAGCTGGCTTGCTGACGGGGGTCGCCGGCTTGGCCGTGGCCTCATCTCTTGGTGCGTCTTCACTGGAAGCATCCGGCGCAGGGCGCATCCGCAGGTTTGGCACGAGTGATGGCGGGCGGTGGCGCGATTTTTCGACTGGCCTGCGCCTCTTCCGGCTGCTCCGTTGGCGCCGGTGCGGGAGGGTTTGCCGCAGCAGCTGTCTCGTCCGCTTCCGCGGGCTGGCTTTCCAATGCCTTTGCCTGCGATCCCGTTCCCGTGCCCCGGCCCATGGAGTAGCCAAAACCAAAGAACACGCCACAGATCAACACCAGGCCAAAGAAAATACCCAACAAGGACGCCGTGCTGAGGGTAATTTCAGAGGGTTTGCCCTCGATCTCTTCTTCTTCATCTGAGTCGAATAGGGATCTCATCGCTATTTCTCCCGCGCACTGCATATCTCCCATTTTATTAAAAAGCGTCATCATTTCCATCGGCAGGGGAAAGACGATGGTCGTATTTTTTTCTACGCCAATATCCGTAAGAGTCTGCAGATAGCGCAACTGCAGCGTCATGGGCTGGGTGGCGAGCAGGGCGGCGGCATCCACCAGGCGCTGCGCGGCGCTGAACTCACCCTCCGCATGGATCACTTTGGCGCGCTTCTCGCGTTCGGCTTCGGCCTGTTTGGCCATGGCGCGCAGCATCGATTCAGGCAAGTCCACCTGCTTTACCTCGACGCTGACTACCTTTACTCCCCAAGGCGTCGTGTGCTGGTCGATGATGGTTTGGATCCTCTGGTTGAGCGCTTCCCGGTGCGAAAGCAGTTCGTCCAGTTCCACTTCGCCCAGCACCGAGCGCAGAGTGGTCTGGGCAAACTGCGAGGTCTGGTAGACGTAGTTCATCACCTCGATCACCGCCCGCGATGGATCGATGACCTTCAAGGTAATGACTGCATTCACTTTCAGGGTCACGTTGTCGCGGGTAATGATGTCCTGGGGCGGTACTTCGAGCACTTCCTGGCGCAGGGAGACTCGCACCATCTGATCGAAAGGACGAAAAATGAGGATGATACCCGGGCCCTTGGGGGCGGGCAAAATGCGCCCCAGGCGGAAGACCACGCCGCGCTCATATTCTCTGAGAATCTTGACGGAATTGATCAGATAGAGGGCAATGACAAAAATAAAAATCAGGCCGGGAATGCCGATACCCATCATCATGGGGGCCTCGCTCTGCATAAATTGTACAGGAGCAGTTGGCTAGACCGATCTAGAGGAACTTTTACGGAACCCGCTCCACTAATAACGTCAGATCGCGCAGCCCGCGTACCCGAACCTGTTCTCCTGCCGCCGCCGGGGTGGCGGATTCGGCTTGCCAGAGCTCGCCGTTCACCAGTCACCTGGCCGCTGGGGGCAAGCGGTTGGGTGACCACCGCGATCTGCCCGATCATCGCGTCCCCTCCTATGCGCACCTTGCTGCGTCGCGCGCGCAGGGCGAGCCGCAATAGAAAGACCGTGATCAGCCCGAAGGCCAAGCCCAGTGCTCAGGGCGGTGGCCAAATGGACTCTCAGCTCTGGAATAGGGCCGTCGACCAACGTCAGCGCCCCAAAGACCAGGGAGACGATGCCCGCAGCGGCCAGAACACCATGGCTGGCAAACTTGGCTTCCAGGATCAGCAACACAAATGCCGCCACCAGCAGCATCACCGAGGTGTAACGCACCGGCAGCAGGTTCAGGGCAAAGAGCGCGAGCAGCACCATGATCGTTCCCAGGGTTCCAGGAATGATGGTGCCCGGGGTGTTGAACTCCAGGTAGATCAGCAGTCCGCCGACCATCAGCACCAGGACCGCCAGGTTGGGGTCGGTGAGCCGGTCCAGAATCTCTTCGCGCAGAGTCGGATCGACCGGTATCAGCTGCGCGCCGCGGGTATGCAGCACCACCTTGGAACCGTCAAAGCGAGTGATGGTGCGGCCATCCAGGGTATTCAACAAGCTCGCGTCATCGGGCGCAATCAGGTCAATCAGATTGAGTTGCAGCGCTTCGCTGTCGCTGTAGGACTTGGAGGAGCGGACCGCATCTTCGGCCGCCTGCACGTTGCGCCCCCGGCGCGCGACATAGGAACGCAGAAATGCAGCCGTATCGTTCTCCAGCTTCTGCTTCATGATGTCGTCGAGCTTGGCTCCCCTCGACCACCGGATGGGCCGCGCCGGCATTGCTGCCCGGAGCCATGGCGGCCACATCGGCGGCTTCCAGAAGGAAAAATCCCGCCGATCCGGCCCGGCTCCGGAGGGCGCGACATAAACGATGACCGGGACCGGTGAGGCGATGATCTTGCTCACCATCTGCCGCATGGAATCGAGCAGTCCGCCGGGCGTATTGATTTCGATCAGGACGGCGCTCGCATGCTGGGCCGCGGCCGCGTCCAGCCCGCGCGCCATGTAATCGGCGCTGATGGGCTGAATGGTGTCGTCGAGGTGGATCAGCGATCACGCGCGGCTGCTGCGCCTGACATGCAAGAGCCCAGCAGCAGGTCAGAATCAGTGCACTGAAAAGGCGGTTCATGGAACCGGTTGTCCTTTGCTCTCGATCTGTTGCTTCAGCCCGCGCGCGGCTGAATTCTGCGGCTCCAGCTTGAGCGCGCTGCTCACGTCCGCCGCTGCCGCGGGCTTCTGGTTGGCCTGCAGGTCGAGCCGGGCCAATACCAGGTATGCGGTCACGTTAGGCTGCGTCTTGAGCGACTCGGCTGCCTGCAGGCGCGCTTCCTTGGTGTCACCCTCTCGTTCCCTCACCAGCGCCAAGCCCGGCGTGGGCGTCGGCGTTGTCACTCTCGGCCTCGAGCGCCGCCTGAAATTCGCGCTCCGCCTCCAGGATCAGCCCCTGGTTGAAAAACCGCATTCCCGCTTCGGTGAGCGCGGCCGCGTGCTTTGGCGGCGGCAGGGTGGCCATGCGCTGCTCTTCCATCTGCTCCATTTCAAAGGCCGCTTGGCGGAAGGAGGCTTCGTTGAAGGTCCGCTTGATCCGCTCCAGGGGCACGCTCTCCGCCGCCGCGGCGGATCGAACGCAGCGTTGACGCGATTGCTTGCCGGGGCGGAAACGCCGACGGGTGCGGCGGCTCGGCGCGAAGCGTGGCCTGGAAGGCCTGGGCCTCGGTGTCCTGGGGGCGGAGCTTGAGCGTTTGCCCGATCGCCCGCAGGGCTCCCGCCACGTCTTTCTTGCGGCTCAAGGCCAGGGCGAGATTGAACTGGTAGTCCGGATCATTGGGATCGGCCGCCACCGCCTGTTGGAAAAAGGAGGTGGCATCCAGGCCCCGGCGGCTGGCCGCCACTCCCTGGTTGTTGACCACTTCCGGCAGCGGCAACTGCTTGCTCACAAAGGCGAACGCGTCTTCCGCCTTCACGTAGCTGCCGAGATAGAAATAAGCCAGGCCGCGATCGAAGTCGGCCTCGCGCGCGTTGGGGTCGTTGCGCGGCAGGCGTCCCAGGGTGGTGGCTGCCAGGTCAAATTGCTGGTTGGCAAAATAGGCCTTGCCCAGAGCCAACAGCGCCGGAGAGAAGCTGGGGTCAAGCCGCACCGCCTCTTTCAAGTGGCGGATCTGTTCCGCGGGATCGGTCTCCACCAGTCCGCGGATATAGTTCTCAAAGGCGTCCATCCGCAGCCCGGCGCCGGCGGCAACGAAGGTATTCCGGGCCACCGCGAATTGCGGATCGATCTGCTTGGCCAGCCCCCAGGCAAGGCTGTTCAGCACATCGAGCAAATGCGTCATATCCGCCTCTTCCTGAAGCGGAGCGGACATGTGCAGAGCATCCACTTTCAGGATCTGGGCCTTGGCCTGGAAGCGCGAACCGCTGGTCGAAAACGAACCCACGATCACGTAGTCCGCATCCAGCGTCTGCGCCAGGCGGATCGCGCTGGCGCGGGAAGGCTGAAAGGTGGAGGGCAGCCCCAGGTGGTCGAGCGCATACAGCCGGTCGTCGCGGCTGATGGGCATAAAGCCGGACTGACGCGAGACGCCGGTTTAGAACTTCCGGGACAGCTTCGCTGATCCAATCCAGGTTCGGCTGGTCGGTGCGGTTGTCGAAGGGCAGCACCAGCAGCAATCGTCCCGGAATCGCCGCGGGGCTTTGCGCCATCATCCCGCAGGGTAAGAAAAGGGCCAATACCAACAGCACGGTGCGCATGGATGCAGTTCGCTTCTACGCTGCACAGGAGAGCGCCGTGAAGTGCGTCTCTTCTTGAGGAAAAGCCGCCAAGGGATTCGTTCCTTTGTAAACACCGGAAGCGAGACTGTCTGGGGCCGGGGGAGCACCCCCTCAGTATAGTTCTCCGTTATGGTTCAGGGGATTATCGATTCCGACCCCTCCGGTGCGGATGCTCGCGCTACCTGGGGGCGGTTGAAGTGCAGAACCGCGGCCCACTCCCCCTGCCGCTCGTCGCGCCAGACGATTCTGCCATCCAGAAGGTGAGCGATCGCGCCGGGCGCCAGGTCGCGATGAAAATCGAAAAAGCGGGTGTCGAGGGCCTCGTTGCGTGCGCCCAGATCGAGCCACAGGCGCGGAGGGTCGTATTTAGTCGAAAAAGCGAAGCCGACGCTGAAATCCTGGGCGGAAGCGGCCGCTTTCTGTATCTCGGGCAGGGAGAAATTCGCCACGGTAACCACCGCCAGCGGCTTTTTCACATAGCCCAGCTCGGGTTTGGTGAGTTCATCGGTAGCCGGCCACGCGGTCAGAATCGTGCTCCCCGGAAAACGGGTCACGATCTGCCGGATCGCCTGTTGATGCAGACGGATCACATCGGCGTAGTTCAGGTTATCTTCGGGCGCGAACTTGTAGGGCGGGTTCACAAAAAGCCCAATGAGAAAAGCGGCCGCGCTCAGCAGAACCAGGCCCCACCAGTAGGGCACACGGCGGTAAAAAGTGGAGACGCACAGCAGCAGAACCAGGGGATAGAGGGGCAGCAGGTAGCGCGTCAGCAGAGCGCCCCCGAGCACAGAAAAGAAGAGGATATTGGCCACCAGGACGACATAAAGAATCGCCTGGTTCGCGGGGGAGATACGCGGCCGCAGGGTGCCGTCCTGTTCCCGCAAGGGCAGCAGGAGCATGGCTCCCAGCATGCACAGCACGGGCACGAACATGTTCATATGCGCGGTAAGCTGCAGCATGCGGTGCGCCAGGGCCAGGAGGATCCGCAGCGGCGAGAGGGTGGAGATCGCGTTGTAGCGCAGGAATTCAGGATTTCCGAAGAGATACCCGGTGCGGTGGCGGTAGTAGGCATACCAGGCCAGCAGCGTCGCAGCGGCGACAGCATCAGCAGCGCGGCGCGGAGGTGCGCGGCGGTCGTTGCTGCGATCGGGGCTGCGGTCGCGCAAGCAGAGATAGATCTCCCACAGCGCGATCGCCAGGGGTGTAACAATGGCTGTTTCTTTGCACCATGCGGCCACGGCAAAGCAGGCCGCCGCAGCCCACAGAGCCGGGGGGCGGCGCTGCCCGGCGAAGACGAAGACCAGCCCCCACAGGGTTGCGGCCGCGGCGAACATATCCGCGTGCGCCAGCGTGCTCTGGGCAAACCAGACGGGATAGATCGCGGTCAGCAGGGTGGTGGTGGCCGCCACCCGCGGGCGGCCATTCAGCAGAATCCCCAGGCGGTACACGGCGAGCAGGGCAATCGCGCGTGATCAGGCACATGGCGGTGCGGGTGACGGCCGGCGTGAACCCGGACTTCCACCACAGCGCCAGGTAGAGAGAGGGAAGCGGGGGGTGAGCATTGGCCAGGGTGGTGGAGGGAATCACGTCGCCGGTGCGAAAGAAATCGTAGGCCGCGGGGATGTAGTAACCAGCTTCATCCCAGTAGTAAGGCAGGCGCAGCAGCGTAAGGTGCGACAGGTAGACGCCCACGAACAGCAGGGGGAAGATGAGCCTGAGGGGCAGCGGGCGGTCGAACTGTGTTTGCGGTTCGGGAAGTTCGGCCACGAGTCTCCGGAACGCTCTAGTGGACTGGACCTTGAGGCATGATCGGGGGCCGTGGCTCGAGGGAGATGGTGCCAAAGGCGTGCTCGTATTGGATCAGGTTTTGTCCCAGCACATTGCACAATGCCTTGGCCTGTTGCGGGCTGAGGTAAACGGTTTGGAAGGTGTTGATGGTGATCTGCTCGGCCGTTTCCTGGTAGGCGGTGCCGAAGGTGAGGCGGAAGTCCCACACGCTCTTTTGCACTTGAACGCTGTTGGCATAGCCCTCGCGGTAATCGGGGGTTCGCTCCAGAACTGACGTTCGGCTGAGAAGTTTCTTGGCTCATGGGCTATAGACTAGAACATTTGCCTCTGGCGAAGAGCGTTTCCATGTGAGAACCGAGATGCGCAGGCCGCAGATGCGGTTTCAGCATCACTCCGCTTGATAGCGGCGGAAGATGAGCGAGGCGTTGGTGCCCCCAAAGCCGAAGGAGTTGGTCATGGCATACTCCATCGCGGTGGGCAGCCCTTTGTCTCTTGACCAGGCAAAAGCCGCAAGCCTCATCGACATCCTGCAGATTGGTCATGGGCGGAGCCACCTGGTCCCGGAGCGCCAGCACCGTGATGCCGGCCTCCAGGCTGCCGGCCCCGCCCAGCAGGTGGCCGGTCATCGACTTGGTCGAGCTGACCAGCAGCGTCTTCGCCGATTCGCCGAAGGTCTCGCAGATCGCCCTGGCTTCGGCTCGATCGCCGAGCGGGGTGGAAGTGGCGTGCGCGTTCAGATACCTGATGTCTCTCGGGTGCAACTCCAGCGTCCAGCAGAGCCAACTGCATCACCCGGCGCACGCCCCGGCCATCTTCCGGAGGAGCGTTGGTGTGGTAGGCATCGCTATTGGCGGCGTAGCCGACCAGCTCGGAGAGGATCGTCGCTCCGCGTTTTACCGCGTGCTCGTATTCTTCCAGAATCAGCACGCCGGCGCCTTCCCCCACCACGAACCCATCGCGGCCGTGATCCCAGGGCCGCGAGGCGGTTGCCGGGTCGTCATTGCGGGTGGAGAGAGCGCGCATGGCGGCGAAGCCAGCGACCGAGAGCGGGGTCACCGCAGCTTCGCTTCCCCCGCAGATCATTACATCTGCATCGCCGCGTTGAATCACGCGGAAGGACTCACCCACCGCATGCGCGCCCGTGGTGCAGGCGGTGGCGCAGGTCAGATTGGGTCCGGTCGCGCCATAGCGAATCGAGATCTGGCCGGCGGCCAGATTGGCGATGGTGGCGGTGATAAAGAAGGGAGATACCCGGTTCGGGCCCGGCGGACAGCAATTTGCTGTGCTCGCGCTCAATGACTTCAAAGGCGCCGATGCCGCTGCCTACGTAAACCCCGACTTTGCCTGCATCTTCCGCTGCCATGTCCAGGCCGGCCTGTGCACGGCGAACTCCGAGGCCGCCAGGGCAAACTGGATGAAGCGGCCCATCTTCTTGATTTCTTTGCGCTCGATGTAATCTTCGGGGGTGAAGTCCTTGACCTCGCCGGCGATCCGGCAACTGAAGCCGGTCGGCATCAAAAAGACGAGATAGGGCCGATGCCGGATTCCCCCTGCAGCAGAGCCTTCCAGGTGACTTCTGTCCCCACACCCACGGGGCTTACCAAACCCACCCCGGTCACCACTACGCGACGCTGCTGAATGTTCATTCGTAATGAGGGCGCAAGGGACCTTCCCTCGCACAGGTCAGCCCATGTCTCCGTTCGCAAACCTTCATCTTTTATCCGATTACACTCCGCGGCTGTGTCTTCGCGAGCGTTCCCGGAGACTAATCCAGGTATCGGTTGGTGCGAAAGGGGGGACTCGAACCCCCATGGGTTGCCCCGCCAGATCCTAAGTCTGGTGCGTCTGCCAATTTCGCCACTTTCGCATTTCGCTTGCCTTCGAATTGATGATTAATCGATGATAATTGATGCCTTAGCCGAGCGCGGCCTCGGGGCTTCTTCGTCGACCCGGGCATATACATACGGGCCTTCCGGCACCAGCGCCACTCGGGCGCCGGCTGGGAGGCCATCGAGAACGGCAGCGATCGCCGCACTCCGGCTCGCGAAAGCAACGGGATGCCAGGTTCCCAGTCGTCATTCGCCATCCCCGGCATGTAAAAGAAAAGCTCATTTTTTGCCCGGCGAGCGCCAGTTTCTCCAGCTGCCACTGGTCTATCTCCACTCGGCGCTCCGGATCTCATCGAGAAAGCTGTCGTAGCTGGAGAAGCCCGCGACCTTCTCGGCAAACTCCGGGGAACCCACGCCCTCGGCGCACTCGCCCAGAATCAGTATCCTTCCGCCGGGCTTCACGATGTGCTGGGCGGCGGTAAGGCCCTTGATGGTCTGGTAAAACGTCAGGTCCAGGGGATGGCCGGCCGCGCTGGTGATGACCGCGTCCGCCAGCCCGGAGAGCCGTTCGAGGGAGGTCGTGCGCAGGAACTCGACCCCGGCCGCGTGCGCCTCGACGGGATCACCGGCGAAGATGCCCGAGATCTCGCGGCTCTGGGTCAGGGTCACGTCCAGAATGAAGTCGTGCCCCGCCATCCTGGCAATTTCCAGCAGCTCCGCATGCAGAGGATTGTCCGTGATCGATCCCTCAGTCGCCTTCGGTTCGCGCATGAACATGGGGGAGTGGATGACTTTGATCGTCTCCTGGGCCGCGAGCCCCGGGGCCACCAGCTTGCGGCCTCCGGAAAAGCCGAGCATCAGGTGCTGTTCGATGAAGCCCAGGGTGATGTGCAGATCGGCCGCCATGAACCGTTCGTCGATATAAACCGGGATGCCCCGGCCGGTGGTTCCCAGCCAGCGATGCTGGGCCAGCGCCCGCGCATCGTGATTCACCACGCGATATTTGGCGGCGATCTCTGGTCCCGAGAATGGCGTTGATCTCGCTTGGGGTGGCTTCGCGGTGCAGTCCGGTCGCGATGAGGATGGTCACGCCGTCTACGGGGATGCCGGCATCGTGCAGGCGGCGAAGCAGAGGCGGCAGCGTGAGCCAGTTTGGCGCAGGCCTGGTGATATCGCAAACCGAGATGGCCGCGGTCTTCTTGCCGGCCGCCAGAGCCGACAGCGGCTTGCTGCCGATGGGCTGGTCGAGCGCCTGGTCGAGCGCCGCGGCCACATCCGGCAAAGCAGATGCGGAGCGGCTCTCGATCACCTCGTACCTGGGCCCATCAGGTAACGTTACGTCTAGCCCATGTCGGCCAAATGCAAACCGTAACTGCATACCCCTTTACTTTACCGGCAGGAGAGCAATTTTGAGAATCTGAGCTTTGTGATCCTCCCTCACGGCCTTCAGAGCGTGTGTGAGAACCCACCATTCACCGATTTAGCCTCGGAGGGACGGCTGAAAATTACCCAGGATGCAGTCCTGGGTACAACCTGGGTAACTTTCAGCCGTCCCTTCGGGACTCACATCCTCTACGCTCAGTCTGGAAGGGATCCGGGAAGACTCAATAGCCGGCGGCTTTTCCGAAGCTGTGACGTTTGTCCTGGCCGCCCTCAATCAGTCCGGTTTTTGGGTCTACGGCGATGCATTCTCCATCGCTCCAGTAATGATCGTCGCCTTCGCCACCCTCGATGGTGTAGCCCATGGTCTTGAGCGCCTGCAGGGTTTTCGGCAGGAAAGCCCGGCTCCACAAAAACGACATCAGGGAGGTATTGCTGGTGAAAGCGCGGAGCGTCCACCGCCTGCTGGATATTCAAGCCGCCATCGGATGCGCTCAGAAAGATGTTGGCAACGGTGGTGATGATGCGGGGTCCGCCTGGAGAGCCGATCACAAAGCGAACTTTGTGGTTCTCGAGCACAATGATGGGCGTCATGCTGGACAGGGGGCGCTTCCTGGGAGCAATCGCATTCGCCGGACCCTGCATCAGCCCAAACATATTCGGCGCGCCGATCTTCGAGGTAAAGTCGTCCATCTCATCGTTGAGCAGGAACCCCAGCCCTTCCGCCGTCGCCCCGGAGCCGAAGGAGTTATTCAGGGTATACGTAACTGACACTGCATCACCCGCCTCATCGAGTACGGAATAGTGCGTGGTCTGCTTCGATTCCGCGCTCGGGAATGTAGCCCGGCGGCCGGGTGAGAGCACTGGAAGGGGTCGCCATGCGTCATGCTGATACTTTTGCGCCAGGCAGCGGCATAGCCCTTGTCGATAAGCTGCGCGGTCGGCATGGACTGAAAATCGGGATCGCCTAAGAACGAGGTGCGGTCGTCGAAGGCGCGCCGAAAGGCCTCGATGATCAGGTGCATGGAGTCAGGCGTACGATCGCCCAGGGCAGCCAGATCATAGCCTTCCAGGATGTTCAGCGTTTCCAGCAAAGCAATCCCCCGGACGAGGGCGGAGGCGGGGCGAAGAATTTCGTACTGGCGATAGGTGCCGGTGAGAGGGTTGCGATCCTTCACTTGGTAGAGGCCAGATCCTTCTTGCTGATCAGGCCGCCATGCTTCTGAATTGCCTTGGCCAGCTCGCTGGCCAGGGCGCCATGATAGAAGCTCCTCGGATTCTGCTCGATGCGGGTGAGCGTACGGGCCAGCTCCGGCTGCCGGAAAACTTCTCCGGCCTGGTAGAAATTGCCATTGCGCTGGAAGATGCGCCGCGACTCCGGGAATCGGGTAAGCAGGGGATTGCGAAGCATGGCCGCTTCTTCCGCGCTGAGGACATAGCCTTTTTCCGCCAACTGAATGGCGGGCGCCATGACTTGGCGCAGCGAGAGTTTGCCAAACCGCTTCTCTGCCTCGACCAGCCCGGCGACTGTGCCCGGAACGCCGACAGAGAGATAACCAACCGTGGAGGCTTCGGGAATGATCTTGCCCTCGTGGTCGAGATACATATCGGAAGACGCCCGCAGGGGCGCCTCTCTCGCGGAAGTCGAGGAAGTGCGACTCACCGTTGGCCTTGCGCAGCAGCATGAAGCCGCCTCCGCCCAGATTGCCTGCGGCGGGGTGGACGACGGCCAGAGCAAAGCCGGTGGCGACTGCGGCATCCACCGCGTTTCCTCCTGCCTGCAGCATCTTCAATCCGGCGTCACTGGCGTCGTGATGAATGCTGACCACCATGGCGTGTTGCGCCTGAACGGGGGCGACGTCGGGTAACGCGCCAGACTGTGCGCGCGCGGACGGTGGTGGGAAAAGAGAACAGGCAAGGAGCAACAGCAAATGAAGTGCGGGCTTGGCCAACTTCTCTCCTTATCCTAGGGCTTTTTTTCTGTGCCACGAACGGGGAAGAGAAGCTCACGCGCTGATTGAATTTCCTGTGGCAGAACGGTGTGGGGGCGGCCCTCATAGCGTTGCGTGTGTACTTCAGCGCCCATGGCGGTGAATTGCTCCGCCGACGCTAAGACGCGGCTCCAGGGCACATGCGGGTCGGGATCTCCGGAACTAAAAAGCGCGGGCGTTCCCGCAAGACTGCCTGGATGGTGCAGGTCCGCGTCGGGGGGGCCGATGAGCCCACCGGTGAACGCTATGACGCCGCCATAGCGAGCGGCGTTTCGGGCGACAAACTCCGAGGATAGACACGCGCCTTGGGAGAAGCCACAGACAAATATGCGCTCGCGCGCTATGCCTGCTTTCAAGGCCAGCTCGACGGTGGCCCCCACCTTTGCCAAGGCCGACGATAACCAGGGCTCGTTCTGCTGGATCGGCGCCAGGAATGAGTTGGGATACCAACTATGTCCTGCGGCCTGCGGGGCGAGATAGGCATAGTGCTCGTCGTACATCTCCGTTGCCAGGCTGAGGATGTCTTCTGCCGAGGCGCCGCGGCCGTGGAGAAGAATCACGGCAGCGGAAGCGTGGGTGAGCTTTGCGCCCAGTGTGCGTACAGGCTGATCACGATGGGGATCGGTCAACAGGTATCCTACTTTCGCGTGTGCAGTGCGATGGGCGGCAGCATGCGTTCCACCCGCGAACGCTGGCGCTCCAGCCAGGGAGGCAGCTTGAGCGTCTCACCCAGCGATTCCAGCGGCTCGTCAAGGGCAAAGCCTGGCGGATCGGTGGCCAACTCGAACAACACGCCACCCGGCTCGCGAAAGTAGATGGAGTGAAAGTAGGTGCGGTCGAGCACCGGCGTTACATCCAATGAATTCGCCACCAGCACTTCGCGCCATTCGAGCTGCGAGGCATCGTCGGCGGCACGAAAGGCGATGTGGTGCACACTGCCCGCGCCCATCCGGCCGTAGGTGAGCTGGGGCTGAACCATCACGTCGATGTGGTTGCCGAGGGCGCTGCCCTCGGCGGCAAAGCGAAAGCGAGTTCCGTGCTCACCGATCTTGTGGAAGCCCATGGTGCCCAACACGGCTACCGTCTTCTCGTAGCCCCCCTCACAAAGGGTGACGCCGAAGAAGCCGCGAATTGCGTGCTCAGCCGAAACATCGCTGGTGCGCGGGGCCCTTGCCTCCCCTGCGTCCTGATGGCCCACGATCTCCAGCCGCATGCCATCGGGATCGGCAAAGCTGAGCACCTCCTCCTGGAACCGCTCGCCGGCGCGCTCCACTGGAATGCCGGCAGCCAGCAAGCGTCTTTCCCAGAACTCGAGGGATGCGCGAGGAACGCTGAATGCAGTCGCCGAAGTTTCTCCAACGCCCAGGCTGCCGCGGGTGGCACGCGGCCAGGGGAAGAAGGTAAGGATGGTTCCCGGCGAACCGGCATCGTCGCCAAAATAGAAGTGGTAGGTGCCGGGATCGTCAAAGTTGATGGTGCGCTTGACGAAACGAAGCCCCAGCACTTCGGTGTAGAAGTCGAGATTCCGCTGGGGGTCCGATGCAATCGCCGTTACGTGATGCAGACCGACAATAGGTTTTGGCATGAGCAGCCTCGAATGGTCTTAGTGTATGTCAGGGTGCGTGCAGCGAAAAGGCGACCCGGCTTAGGCGCCAGATCGCGCCGGTTAGCGTTTGAAGAATCGAGAATTGTATAGATGTTTTTCGATCTGGAGTAGGGCGGCCTTCCTGGCCTCAGCGTGCCTTGGGTTGAGAAGCCAATTGTAAGTTTCCGGCATGATCACCGATGGGACACGGAGCAAGGCACTCGTCGCTCTTTCCAACCAGTCATCCCCAATGGCGCGCGTCGCGTCTTCGTTATTCTTCCAATCGGATGACAGCGAAGTTAACGATACAGTTTCGGAGATCATATCGTCAGCCGTCTCCACCTTGAGGATCTGGTAGCTATCCGGACGATCGTCCTCATTGGCCTCAAGGTGGAGGAGAATCTCGAGAAGGGCTGAAGAGGGATTCTCAGCAAGGTACACGATTGGCCGGCCGGCGGTGTGCCATCTTGCCGAAGCCTCGATGCCTCCAATCCCCAGCAGGTCTGCATAGTTGCTGATCCTCCAAAGAATCATCAGGCAAACATGCCTTCGTCGAGTTGAATCAGCATCTGTTCAACCAATCGAGCTCCTGCCTCCGTCTGCAGCATCTGCATTGGGGTTTCCCCCTCAAAACGTTTCTTGGGCTTTCGCATCCAAGCCAGGGCTTTGTCCCGGTTCGCAAAAACCCGCTCGGCAAGCGCCAAGACACGCGCGGCGCGCACCGCCTTGTCCGACTCGTCAGGAGTGAGCATCTCCTGCAGTCCCTTGTTCAAGCGTTCCTTGCGGTGCCGAAAGGTGCGAAGAGGAATCACAATGTGATGAAATTCGTCTTTCGTCAGTCCATGCGAGAGGAAAACCGCCTGAGTGGTTAAAGGAAGACCGCGACGTACAACCTGAGCCAGTTCAAACTCGGTCTTGGGCTCCGCTCCAAGCCATTCCGCGATCTTTCGAACCTGAACAGCCATAGAGGCACCTCGAATGCCATTATGCCACAAAGCGAATGGCAAACTGGCGACGCTACGCTTTGCCGAACGGTCTGGATGACAAAGGGGAGGGCCGCGCTTCCGTTGAGCGTAGTTGCTTAGCAGAAGAAAGGAGGACCGTTTTCATGCCCAAGGCACTCCGGTTCCACGGCATCCAGGGCGGCCGGGTGAGCGCAGCGAAAAGGGCACCCGCCATGGGGTGCCCTTTTTCGCTGCAGGTTGGGTAGTCCCTTTACGGCAAGTAGTAACGGAAGGAGGTCCAGAACATATTGTCCGTGGCTTTGGGCGTTGTTCCAATGCCGGACCAGATGTTGCGCTGGAAGTAAGCGTACTGAAGTCCCTGGCGAAGACGTCCGTAAGGACCGCTGTAGAAGTTGTACCAGTAGCCAGCGGTGAATTCCTGAACGTCCTTGGTGTCCGCGGTGCAGTTTGCCGGCTGGGCGGGGCTGAAGCCGCCAATCGTGGTTCCCGGGACCGGTTCGGTATCGCAGCCGGTTTCTACGTTGAGGTAGGAGCCATATCCGACCGCCTTGGTTGGGCTGGTCATGAAGTAACGGCGACCCACCTCATCGGCACCATAGTTGGCGTAGATGTCCAGCCGCGGAGTGGCGTGAAATTCCAACGTGCCGAGGGCTGACCAGTTATGGAGCAGAGCCAACTGGCCGTCCGGCCGAATTGTCAGGTCAGCGATCGTGCTGCTGCCGTAGCGCCCAGTGCCGTCACCCCAAAGCCCTTTCAAACCAACGTCCAGATGCTTGTTCAAGGTTGGCACGCGCGCGCTTGCGCCGACGCCTCCGCCTACCGTGCCGTCGTTGTACGCACCTGCCGATGAAGGAGGGGTGGCCCCGGCGTTGGGGAAGACCCGGTCACGGAAAAAGCTGGCGATGCCAAAGAGTTCGTAGTGGCCCCAATTAGGTGACTGATACACCAGCTTGGCCAGGAGGTCAGGAGCAAGATTGGCCGAATACTGCGCCACGTTGGTGGCCCCACTCGTACCGGCGGAGTTGTAGAGACCGCCCGCGTTGCCAGCCGAACCTATGATGAAATTGGTGGGAAGATTATGACCAACCGGGTTCAGAGTCTGCGGATTTTCTGCGGATACCGCGATCGAAGCGTTGGTGCCGAAATCCTTGCTTACGCGGAATCCATATTGACGCTCCCAGACGAAGCCGGCGGTGTACTGCGGATCGATGGTGGAGGGTAAGATCTCGGACCGATTCTGCGTCAGCTTGGTTTGTTCTGTGGCCAGTGACCACATCTGGCCCCCGGTGAAGGTCAGGGTGTTCCAATGTGCCTGGGCCCAAACTTGCCGTTGCCGCAACGTATAGCTGTTGCTCTCGTTGTTGTTGGAGGTAACGCCGGCGCTCAGAAAATCGGCCTCATAGTATCCTCCGATCGTAATGTTGGCATCGATTTTGCCGGTGGCTAACAAGGCGATGCGAGACTGACGGCCTGACCCGTAGAACTCAGAATATTGGCCCGCGTTGGCGTAGTTGAGCGGAATTCCAGTGAATTGGGTATTGAGACCGCCGCCCGTAGCCTTTTGCCGCCACACCGTTTCTGCGGCCAGGAAGCTGCCCGTTGGGGAGAGCGTAATGCCCTTAAAATGAATGGTGTCTGGATTGTTGATCTGTTTTTCGACCTTTGTCTGCTGCTCCTGGACGGTGGTGGTCAGCGAAACATTGTTAGTCTTCAGGTCATTGACCGCACCTTGCAGATTGCCCACCGCCGCCGTGTTTTCGGTCAGGGCCGACTGCTGCTGCGCAGCCTGTTGCTGCGCCTGGGTCGCTGCTGCCTGGGCTGCCGCCGCTGCCTGCTGCGCCTGCTGCAACTGCTGGTCTCGATCGTTGAGCTGTTGCTTCAACTGCTGGATCTGCGTCTGCATGTCTTCCCGCAGCGATTCAATCTGGCTTTCCACCGAAGGCTTTTTGGGTACGGGGGCTTTCTTGGTGGTCGTCCGCTTATGGGTCGTCGAAGTGGTACCGGACGCCGTTGTCTGTGCCAGCCCGGCAGACAATGCCGAGACAAGCGCCAGCGTCGCCAGCGTCTTCAGTTGGTTCTTCATTAGGCCTCTCTTTGCTGTTAATCGCAGTGCAACTACGATGAGTGCAGGGAAAAGTATGGGCAAAACTCACGCGAAGAACTCCCCCTACATCGGGAGACTGAATGCCGCGCGAACCCGTTTTGCTCCTGTGAGATTCGCAGTTGCCTGTGAACATCTGAAGAATTTGCCGTGAAAAACCGAAGAAAGAGCCCTTTTTCGCTTCTCAAGACGAGGGAACAAGACCTTTGTTTTGAGTAAGGTCGCGCTCTTCGCGGGAAGGGCGAAGGCGGGATACCCCAAAAGCGGCAGAGCCAGGCGTGCAGGACCCATGGCAGACTGGCGCGGATGCCCGTCTCAGGCGAAGCGAATGCGAACTTCGCCGAAATGGGGGAAGCGAGCCACCACAGTCGAACCGCTATCAGCCAGGATCTTCCCCGTCCAGCTTCCGGTAGTGATCCATTGCCCGGCCAACAAGCCCCCGGTGCGAGTCTGGGCCTCATTGGCCAGCCATAAAACCAGACGCAGCAAATCCCCACCGGCTGAATTTTTGCCGTTGGTCACGCGCACAAAGCCGTCCACATTCATTTGGGCGCTCTCGTTGGCGAAGTTGAAATCCGGCCAGCCTTCCACGGCCTCGCCGGGAATGAACCCTGCATTCGACTGCAAATCCGCAATCGCGGTCAGCCGATCCGCTGCATCGGGGTTGAGAAGAGCCGATTCGAGCAGTTCGATAGCGGGGTGACAACTGGCGATGGCATCGATCAATTCGTCCCGCGAGTACGGGGTAGAGCGCGGAGGTAGATCTTTTCCCATCAGGAAGGCGATTTCGGCTTCGACGCCGCGCAGCCGGCGGAATTGCTGGGCAATTGAGTCTCCACTGACGGCGAAGCCTTCCAGAGGCATGGGGGCATAGAGCGGCGTTCCCTCCGGTGTGGCCGCGCCCACCTTCCAGCCACCCACCTTCCCCAGTGCCTGGAGCATCAGATCCTGCACATAGTAGGCCTCTTCGAGTGTTTTTGGGCGAAGCGCAGGGGGCAAATCGTCGATCGGCTGCAGGGTCCGCCGCGCTTCCAGCAGCATTTCCGCCACTTGGTATAACCGGTCCTTGTCGACTCCCGGTAAAGACGTCGGCTGCGTGCGATCCATGATCCCTCCCCGGGCGTTTATCAATAGAGAGCTGAGTGCCTCCCATTCCACGAATAGGACAGCTCTTGCGAGCGTAACCTAAGCAGAGGGACGAGCGTCTTATTGGCGAAGCTATGCTTATGAAAAGGTCGAGCGATATTCCGTATTCTGAAATTACACCCAGGAGCGCCTACCTCAATCGGCGGGCTTTCATGGCTGGTGCGGCAGCCCTTGGGGTCGCCGGCATGCTGGATCCGCGACAGAAAGTGGCTGCGGCCGCCACCAAACTTGCGACGGTGAAGAGTCCGCTGTCCACCAATGGGTTGACGCCTACCTCCTACAAAGACATCACCTCGTACAACAATTTCTATGAATTCGGAGTGGAGAAAGACAATCCAGCGCGGAACGCCGGAAAAATGAAGACGCGGCCCTGGAAAGTCACAGTCGATGGCCTGGTAAAGCAGAAGAAAACCGTTGGCATCGACGAGTTGCTAAGTTTTAAGCCCATCGAGGAGCGCGTCTATCGTCACCGTTGTGTCGAGGCCTGGAGCATGGTGATTCCCTGGGCCGGCTATTCGCTCTCGGAATTGATCAACTGGGCCGAACCTATGCCCAAGGCGAAGTATGTGCAGTTTCTTTCCTTCGAGGATTCATCGATCATGCCCGGTTTGTCGCAGATAAACCTGGACTGGCCTTATTCGGAGGGACTGCGCATGGATGAAGCCATGCATCCCCTCACGCTGCTGACTTTCGGTTTGTATGGTGAGGTGTTGCCCAACCAGGATGGGGCCCCAGTGCGCGTCGTGGTGCCCTGGAAATATGGTTTCAAATCGGCGAAGTCGATCGTAAAGATCCACTTCACGTCTGACCAGCCGCGTACTGCATGGAACGAGATGGCTCCGCGGGAATATGGCTTTTATTCCAACGTAAACCCCAATGTCGACCATCCCCGCTGGAGCCAGAAGACCGAACGCCGCATTGGCGCGTCGATCTTTGAGCAGCGCCAGGCTACCCTCATGTTCAATGGCTATGGAGACCAGGTTGCCAGTCTCTACAACGGCATGGATTTGAAAAAGAATTTCTAACCAGGCGGATGAACAAGCGCGCTATTGTTGCCCTGAAAGTCGCAGTCTGGCTGGTCTGCCTTGCGCCGCTCGGAGTGCTGGTCTACAACGGCTTCACGAATAATCTCGGGCCTGACCCTACAGCTACGGTTACCCATGCCACCGGGTTCGCTACGCTTCGCTTGCTGGTGATCTCGCTGGCCATCACTCCGGTTCGCAGGCTCTCTCCACGACTCGCCTGGCTGGTGCGCTTCCGCCGCCTGCTTGGCCTGTTCGCCTTCTTCTATGGCTGCCTGCATCTGCTGACCTGGCTTTGGCTTTATTCGGGCTTCAGTGTCGCGGCCATGGCCGATGATCTGGGCAAACGCCGCTATATCATGGCGGGCATGGCTGCTTGGCTGCTGTTGGTTCCGCTGGCTGCCACCTCCACCAACTGGTCCATCCGGAAGCTGGGAGGCCAGCGCTGGCAGGCCCTGCATCGGCTTGCATATGTCTCCGCTGTCTGCGGCGTGGTTCACTATTGGTGGATCGTCAAGAAAGGCGTTCGCACCCCCATCACCATCACCCTGGTGCTGGCGGTGCTCTTTCTGGCCCGCATTGCGTGGTTGACGCGCGAGAGAATCAACCGGCAGGCAGAGATTGTCACCGCCAGGTAATCATTCTTCGATCCCGGCAAACATATCCGTCTCCAGCGGAGAGGAACGAAAGCCCCGCGCTGCCGCCAGCAGATATTTCTCATCGCCGCCAGTTTTCTCAAAGACGACCTTGACCTTGGCCAGGAGCTCAGCCTGGGTCTTGTGCTGCATGAATGCCTCAAGCTTCTTCGCCTTCAAGTCGCCCAATTCGAGCACCAGCGAGGCAGGCATGAGCGCGATTTTTCGCGCCTCCTCCGCGTCCGCATAGGCCAGGAAGGGGGCGGCTCCGTAATACAGCTTTTGTGGACGATAGGGAAGTAAGCCCGCGGCTATCTGCTCCGAGGCAAAATTATTACGCCCTGCCCAATAAAAGGCCCCGGTTGCGAAGAACGAGACCATGGTGTGGTCGGGATGCAGATTTACGTTGCCGTCGCCGCCGAAAGTCAGCACCACGTGGGGACGAAAACGGCGGATCCGCTCGACCAGCACGGTAGTGACGGAGTTAAAGTCCTGGGCCGCCAGGCCGCCATCGGGGTAATCAAGCACCTCACCGTGGGCGACCCCCAATACCTGCAAAGCCGCGGCGAACTCCTGCCGTCGCAAATGGGCCAGTTGATCGTCGTTGAGGGCAACGCCCCGGTGCGATGCAGCGCGGCCTTCGGTGAGGCAGACTACGCTGGTTTCCACGCCCCGCCGATGGGCCAGCATCAACGCCCCGCCAAAGGCTCCGCACTCGTCGTCCGGGTGGGCGGTAAAACACATCAGGCGCAGTGGCAAATTGGAGGCTAGAGCAGTTTCGCAATTACTATGGTCTGATAAAGATCGCGAGGAGTGGTTTTCCTTGAGAGAAAACCACGACGAGGCCTGTCGCTTCGATTTACACCAATTGCGAAACTGCTTTAATCCCACGGCAGGCAATTTTCAGCTACGGGGCGAAAGCTCCTGCGATGCAACGGACTGGGCCCATGCGCCAACAGCGCCTGCTTGTGCTCCGGCGTGCTGTAGCCCTTGTGAGAAGCAAGACCGTAGACGGGGTAGTCGCGATCCAGTTGGCGCATGCGGTTATCACGGTAGACCTTGGCCAGGACGGAAGCAGCGGCAATGGAGATGCTGAGCGAGTCGCCATAAATGATGCTGGTCTGGGCACAGGCGAACTCAAGCCGCATGGCATCCACAAGGAGGTGGTCCGGCGCCAACGGCAGGCGGCAGACCGCGGCTGTCATGGCCGCGCGTGTTGCCTGGTAGATGTTAATACGATCGATGGTTTCGGCATCGACTTCCTCGATGGCGATCGCCAGGGCTCGACGCTCTACGATGCGTGCCAGGCGCTCGCGTTCTTCACGGATCAGTTGCTTGGAGTCGCGCAGGCCGGGAATGCGACAGCCCTCGGGGAGGATTACTGCCGCCGCGACTACCGGCCCGAAGAGAGCGCCACGCCCGACCTCGTCGACGCCGGCAATTACCTTGGCTCCAGTGGCGCGGGCAGCGCGTTCGTAGCGGTTTCCACACACCAGCGACTTGAGCATGCGCATCTTGCGTGCCGACGGGGAAAGTTCACGCTCCAGTAGTTCCGGCTCTATCAGAGACTCTTGCATCGCCAAAATCGAGTTTAGAGCATTTTGACAATTGCCTGCCTGGTTCCGTCCCCCGTTTCCCACAGCCCGCAGTTAAATTCTGCTGATAGGGAATCAGCGAAGGAACGGGAAGGCGCACACGCGGCCTCGTCCAATTCTGCGTGGCAGCAAATCCGGGTACGCTCTGGCCGGGATGACAACTTTGTTGTGGAAGCAGATGGCGGGTGCAAGCCTTAAGGGCTAAGCGGGCTGCGGAAAAAGCCTGCGTGAGTCCCGAAGGGACGGCTGAGAGTAGCCCAGGACTGCGTCCCATAAGCGTTAACCTACTTGGGGATGTTTTTCGTCAAAACTCCCACAAAAACGTCATCCTGAGAGTCTGTGACTTTATTGATTTTTTCGCTGTTTGGAGGCACCTAACCTTTTTGTTTTCAGCGTCGGTTTTTTTGTGCAACCAATAAAGTCACAGACTCTGAGCGGAGCGCCTCACAGATTTATCGGGTGACACAGCGCTGGTGGCGCGGAGTCGAAGGACCCCGACGGTGCTTATCTTACCCATGCAGCTCGGAGCTTTTCAACCACCGAGGCCCGCTCCTGGCCGACCCAGCACGGTCTTTCCCTGGGGCCGAGAACAAGAACTGCTGGCATCTTGCTATGCCCCGGCGGCTCCATCTACCTTCTCGGCAGCCACACAGGCACGCTTTACCTTGGCGTCACCAGCAACCTGTATCTGCGCGTCATGCAACATAAGGAGGGGCAAGTTGGAAGGTTTCACTGCGGCCTACGGCTGCAAGCGCCTGCTCTACTTTGAAGGTTACCAAGACATGCGCACAGCCATCGCTCCGGGAAAAACAGTGCATGAAGAGATGTATCCGTGACCATCAAGTGCGTACCGCAGCAAGATCCTGTTCTCGGGCTTCGGTGGTCGAAAAACTCCGAGCAGCATGGGTAAGATAAGCACCGTCGGGGTCCTTCGACTCCGCGCCACCAAGCGCTGCGTCACCCGATAAATCTGTGAGGCGCTCCGCTCAGAGGCTGTGATTTTATTGGCTTTTTCACGTTTTTGACGCAGCTAAGCCTTTTATTTTCAGCACCAATTTTCATGTGAAACCAATAAAGTCACAAACTCTCAGGATGACGTTTTTGTGGGAGCTTTGACGAAAAACAACCCAAGTAGGTTAACGCTTATGGGACGCAGTCCTGGGTAGACCCGACCAAAACGGACCGAGTCCCGAAGGGACGTCCATGATAGGTAAAAGTCAAGGGGAAACGGAGATTCCCCTTGACCCGGCAGAAGGGGTTCTCCGGGCGAGTAGGTACTTAGAGTTCCGAGTTGTCCTCGATCCCTTAGCAGGACCAGCGCAGTAGCAGCGCGGCCAGACATCCATTTGCGGGAACAGCGCCGAGACACCGTCCACGAAGATTGAGTGAGGGTAAACCGGCCGGCCTTGAAACAGCTGATGGGGTGTATTGGGAGCCGAGACTCCCGTACACAGTCCCTAGAAACGCAAGGACCGGCTGGTGGATCGCTGACAGATCGAACTTTGTCATTCTGGTAGGCTGAGTCCATCAAGGAGGCGGAAGCAGGCTCTGCTGAAGAGCAACCTGCCAGGAATACTCGATCCGGCTCATCCCACCGATGTGTCCAGAGGGGAATTTGCGACGCGGAATTCCCCTCTGTGTTGGGCAAATGGCAATGACCATCGGGGGAAAGATCGGCATGCCTAAGAAAACTTATAACGGCATGTTCGGTCTTCACTTCCCTAACGGGAAAAGCGTAATTGCCAACCGGCAGGGTGTTTGCCTTTAGGCGGTTGCCAGCAAAGCGTCTGCCTTTTTGTTCTTCCTCCTTGTCTTGTTTTTCGCCTTCGTGCTTGCAGGCGGAGGCGGAGTGTGAACCTGAAAGGGCTGGCCGCTCTTGTCCACAGCCAGCAGGTAAGCCACCAGTTTGCGCGCCACCTGCAAGGTCGCGCGATTGGGATGGCCGCGTTCTAATTCGTGGGCATGCAATGCCGCCAGTTGCGGGTTCCAGCGTGGCGCCAGTTTGGCCGCCTCGATCAACACCGACTGCAGCCAGGCGTTGCGCTGCTTGGAAATCGGACCGCGTTGTTGCTTGCCGGCAGAGGACCGGAAGGCTGCGGTTAAGCCGCAGTAGCTGACAGCATCGGCGATGGAGGCAAAGCGATGCGGGTCGGCGATCTCCAGAGCCCAGCTCAGAGCCGTAATCGGACCGACCGCACGGATACTCATCAGTCGTTCGACGCGCTGCTCCAACGCAGGTTCCGACAGCAGTCTTTCCACCAGCTGCTTTTGGGTAGACTGAAACATTTCCATCGAGCCGCGACTCATCCGCAGCAAATCTTTGACCGACTCCGGTACTTCCTGCAAGCTCTTCATCAACTCGGTGAAGTATTTCTTGCCGTGTAATTTGTCTTTGTTGAAGGCGGTTCCGCTCTCCATCAGCAGACCAGCCATCTTGTTTTGCATGCGCACCGACTGCTGTACCACCATATTGCGATAGCGCAGCAGACGGCGCAGATCGCGCAGCTCCGGCGGCATCACATAGCAGGTGGGCAACAGGTCGCAACGGAGTAGATCGGCGATGGTCCGTGCATCGATGGAATCGCTTTTCTTCTTGCCGGCGCTGATGGCCTTCATCCTGGCGGGATGGCCCATCACCAGTTTCTCGGCATAGGGTTTCAGTGTGTCGTAGATCCAGGCACTGAAAAGGGTCGCTTCCATGGCTCCGTGCCACGGTACCCGCAAGCCTTCTGCCCAGCCTCGAAGCGCTGCGCGCGATGCCTCCAATCTGCCCTCCCGCACGATTCGGCCGTCTGCGGTCTTTATGCAATAACTGATGGTTTTCTTGTGTACGTCCAATCCGATATAGTGGATAACAGTCATGGGGTTCTCCTAATAGAGATTTCTGAGCCGACTGCTCGAAACAGCCGGTCTCAGCATCGTAATCTCCAGGAGAACCCTTTTTCATTTGTCCGCCGCCTCCGGCGGCACCTATACATTCAAACAGCTGAAATTTTAGCCCCCATCTTCAGCTGTCCCGTGCGGGACTGATCGAATGGCTTATGTTTACCCAGGACTACCGTCCTGGGCTACTTTCAGCCGTCCCTTCGGGACTCATGCAGCCTGTTTAGTCATGCCGTAAATGCTGAAACAGTAGAGGGGCTTTTAAGGCCCTTACCCCCAAGCAAAAAGAAGGCATGAGGGGCACCCGCCCGCTTTTGTGGCGCAATCGATAAATTCAAAGACTCTCGGGATGACAAAGGGGAAGAGCCGGGGCGGTTAATAGAATTTGAAGGAAGCGCTATTTGCGTTCCACTTCTTTCAGGCGGGCCGCCTTGCCACGCAGGCCGCGCAGATAGAAGAGTTTGGAGCGCCGCACACGTGCAGACCGTACCTTCTCGACTTTGTCGACTACCTTGGAGTTGAACGGGAAAATGCGCTCGACACCCTGGCCGAAGCTCATCTTGCGCACCGTGAAGCTGCCCTGCGCGCCGTTCTTGAGAGCAATGACAATGCCCTCGAACGCCTGTAGGCGCTCCTTGTCGCCTTCTTTGATCTTGACCTGCACCCGTACGGTATCGCCGGGCTCGAATTCGGGCAGGTCGGTGCGCCGAAGCTTCTCGGCAAGACGCTGCATTACTGGATGAATGGACATAGTTGTTTCCTGGTCGCAGTCAAAAAACTTGGGTTACGTCGAAGTTTTTAGTTTACACGGAATCTTTACTTTGCGCGCCCTCCGGATGCAGTTCAAGGTCGCGCAGAAAGATGCGATCTTCGGCGCTCAACTCTGCCTGCTGCAGCAAATCCGGCCGGTTGCGGAGCGTTTTTTTGAGCGCTTGCTCCCGCCGCCAGCGACGAATCTGCTCATGGTTGCCACTGCTCAGCACTTCGGGCACCGCCACCCCGCGAAACTCGGCCGGACGGGTGTAGTGAGGGTAGTCCAGCAGTCCACCGGAACCATGAGTCGAACTCAAACCGGCTCCCACCTTCCTTTGCAATAGTTCATCCGCTGGACCGAAGCTTTCGTATTCCGAAGATGCATCGTTGCCCAGCACCCCTGGCAGGAGACGCATGGTGGCGTCCAGCACGACCGCGGCAGCCAATTCACCGCCGGAGAGCACATAGTCTCCAATGGAGAGCTCCTGGTCTGCGATCAGTTCGCTCACCCTCTCGTCGACCCCCTCGTAACGCCCGCACAGAAGGACCACTCGGCTGGTCCCGGCTAGTTCACGGGCGGTCGCCTGGGAAAACCTTTTTCCCTGGGCGGAGAGCAGGATCACCGTTTCCTGACGGGCCGCCCTTTCTGGCTTGGGCTGAAGCTGCAGGTGCTCAACTGCCTCGGCCAGAGGTTCGGGCTTCAGCACCATGCCCTCGCCGCCGCCAAAAGGCCGGTCGTCAACGGTGCGATGGCGATCGTGGGTGAAGACCCGCAGATCGTGCACCGCGACGCTCAGCAAGCCGCCCTGGATAGCCCGCTTGACCACACCATGTTCGAAGATGCCGGCGAAGAATCCGGGGAAGATGGTGATGATGTCGAAGCGCATGGCGGTTACTCCGATTCGCCCCCAGAGGCGGTCTGAACGGTCAGCAGACCCTGGGGAAGATCCATTTCCAGCCGCTTGGATTCGATATCCACCTTCCTCAGGTAGGCGCGGACGAAAGGGATGAGCAGTTCCTCGCCGGCCGGCGTGCGTACGACCAGCATTGCCGGACCAGTCCCTTCCGGCTCCACATCGGTGATCTCGCCTGCGTCCGCGGCGCCACCACGGCTGACGTCGATCACCCTCACCCCCAGCAGGTCGCTCACATAGACGGCATCACCCTCGAGCGCCATGCGCTCCTCGCGCGGAACGACTACATCGAAGCCGCGCAGGTTCTCAGCATCGGCGATGGAATCGACCCGGGAAAATTTCAGGACTACTCGTCCCTTGTGGAGCCAATGGGAGTCCACCTTCGCTTCCCGCATAACGTCGACCCGCCCCCCGGATGGAGGACGAAGAAATAATCGCTTGCGCTGGGCGAAGCGTTCGGGAAAGTCGGTAAAGATATCAGCGAGCACCTCACCGTGACGGCCCTGGGGGCGCACGATGTGAGCGAGCAGGACCCAGGTTTCATGGGGCGCTGTCATTTTCCGGCTCCGTGCCTATGAGCCCAATGGCCCCGGTTCAGGATGGGAATGTCATCGGAACGTTGTGGCAACATCGAGGGAGCGGCGTTGGCGTAGCCGCATACGGCACCCCTAAGAATCGGCCGGCTTTTCGGCCTCATCTTCTTCTTCCAGAATGTCCAGCGTGTACCGATGGTGCAGCTTCATGCTCACCGCACTCAGGATGGTGCGCATGGAGCGCGCGGTTCGTCCCTGCTTGCCGATGACTTTGCCAACGTCCGCTGAAGCGACACGCAGGCGCAGCACTGTGTTCTCGTCTCTGGCCACAGCCTGCACTTCTACCGCTTGCGGGTCGTCCACCAGGGCCTTTGCGATCTCTGTCACTAGTTGTTGCATGTCATTATGATTCGCGTCTGGCATCATCGTACGGCCTCAAAGAACTAACCAATGCAGGATTGTCTCAACAATCTGCCGCCAGTCTTAAGTGGTCCAGAAACAGGCGATGGCTCTAGTCCCTTTCATGACCGAGCATTAAACCGCTTTACCTGTGGTTGTGTCCAGAGGGTTTTACGCTGCGTTCGCAGCCGGGGTGTGAGCGGCCAACAGTTTGGCTACGCGTTCGGAGAGTTGCGCCCCCTTGCTGGTCCAGTGCTGAATACGCTCGCGCTTCAGATCGACGGTGGCCGGACTGGTGCGCGGGTTGTAGGTACCCACAACTTCGATCGACCGGCCGTTACGAGCGCGGTCCTTTTCAATGACTACTACGCGATAATACGGCTGCTTTCGTGCACCGAAGCGAGCCAGACGAATCATTAACACAGACGTTAAATCCTTTCAGAAAATCTTCCCTGACGGGGCGAAATCCGGGTGGGTTTGGGATAGGGATACAGGTTGCGCAAAAAACCGAGAAGGGGTGAGAGTCGCTCCCTCAGCGGCTGAAGCTGCACCTGTTTGCAATAGTTTATGTACGACCTAAAGGTCGTACCCTTCAAAAAGCCGGGCCGGTTGGGTTTTCCGCAGCCTGAAAAGCCCCATCGGGCGCGTACTCCGCAATAATCAAGTATCGCTGGATCAAACGTATTGCGCAAGTGCCAGCGCTCTACAGTCGACGGTTAAGCGACAGCGTCCAGATAGCTGGGGAAGAGGGGGGTCGAATACTCCTGGATGAAAGCCGTTAGCCGGACCAGCATGGCGCTGTAGGTGGAAACGGCGCGGTGGGCATTCACGGACGCTCCGATGGATGAAGCGGAGAACACATACTGTCCCAGCGCCAGCAGAACGCAGAGCCGGATCTGGAACGCGTCGCTGCGCAGACCCTCCAGCATTTCCTGATCGACGCTTTCCCCGTGCTCGGCGGCATAATCTGCGAGTTGGACCAGGACCGGCGAATTTTTATACATTGCCCACAGTCCCTTGCAGCCCTGGATGCGCTGCCACACGTCTTTCGGGGTTACCTGAACTTCACTTTTGTATAGGAAACGCTCAGTGATCTCTTCGATACCCCAGTCGTTGCCACACAGCTGACTGATAATTCCGTTCCAGGTCCTGGCACGGCGCTTCATTTGCTGGCGACGCCAGAATGCGGCGTAGCCAACCAGCAGGGCCGTAAGTATTACCTGAAGCAGCGGCAAAATCATGTCGTTATTTCACCTGCATGCGTACCAAAGCCGTACGTGCGAGCTTTGCCCGTCCAGCAAGTGTAACCAAAAACTGTTCCATTTGTGGACTGAATTCACGCCGGGGTACGTCTTTAGTTGTAAATGCCCACACTAGAAAGCCGATAGCGAGGGTGGTAGCTACCACACGGATGGACTCCAGGCCTCGGGAGTCGCCAGAGTAACGCGCCACCAGGCTCACAATCAGATCCACCGCGCTATAAAAAGAGAGGCCGGTGGCCAGTTGCAAGACCTTGTTCCGCCAGCCGATGCCCAGTAGTTGCGCAAAGCCGGCGGTAGTCACAAAGATCAGCATCCGAAGCAAACCTACTGTGAGATCAAGGGGGACCTTGATGTCCTGGATGTTGTTGCCGGTATTGCCGAAATGGTAGGCCAGCAGAACCCCGCCCAGCAGCGCCAGCGCTACTGCTACGACAAACGCGCGAACGCTTCCCTGGGGAAGCGAGGCGTGGACTGGGCGCAGGACGTTCCAGGTGATTTCGAGAAGAACGGCTAGATCGAATAAATATGAGAGGGGCAACAACGCGAAAGACACAGACAGCGCCAAATGGGCCGAACCGGCCACCATTACTACGCCTATGCCGACGTTGATTAGCAAACTGAAGGCAATCGAGAGGGTAAAAACAGGGAAGAACCTATACTGACGGCGCACTAAAAGCACAACAAGTAGGCCGATCTGGCCAACCAGGTACAACAGGCTAAATGTCGCGTAAAGGGTTTGCAAGCTCATGTTGCACCTTGGTAGATGCAGAATAGCTCCGGGCACCACGGTTCGCAAAGACCACTTCGGTTAATTGATGGCGAAAGGTTCCTATCTAAGCATTTCTACGCCTTACATCCACATCCAGGCAAAGATGGGAAATGCGTGAGCAGGGGCGGACATGGAGAGAAGGCCAACTATCGTAAGAGCGCGGATCAGAGTCAGTTTCATGGAAAAACTCCTGGGGCGCAGGTGGCGCGTAGGCAGATGGTACCTTTGGGGATGCCTGGTCGCTACAACTTTCGTGTGATTATTACTTAGTATATAACCAGGAGCACAAGTAACACGGTGTGCTGTGGAAGAAAGGCTCTTCCGCCGCATGCCTGGGACGGTTGCTCAAAATTACTGGGGAAGAGATAAAACTCAGGGTACCAGCTAGCGTAACTTTAGTACTATGGGGCTCAGATGGTGGCCTTTTTAGGGGATTCCCGTCCTTCCCGGATCTGATTATGATCAGGGCATGGACATCTCAACCGCAGTCGCCACCGACCGTCCGCTCGAACTTCGCGCTGCGGTTCGCTTTCCCCTGTGCGTACCGATTACCATTAGCACTGAAACCGGGGACCTACCGGCGGTTACGGAAAATATTTCAGCCAATGGCGTTCTGTTTGAGCTGGGTACTTCTTTAGAGGTGGGCAGTATTGTTAGCTTCACCATCAAGATGCCGGCAGAGGCCATGGGCACCCCCACCGATGTTGTATTGCACTGCACCGGCCGCGTGGTACGCTGCACACCAGATGTAAAACCAGACGTACAGACGACGCATGTCGCTGCGGTTATAGATAAATATCATTTTAGTCACTGAAGCTATTTTTGGTCTTTGAACCTATGGTATCTGCCAAGCCTGAATTTCCTGATGCCGGTCCGTCTGACGTCGCATACGAACCCGATGAGGGCGCAGACAACGCTGCGATACGAATCGTTCTCGCCGATTCGCAGGCGATCTACCGGGTAGGCATCCGGAAGATCTTTGCGCTCGAAGACGATATCCGTGTCATCGCGCAAGTCGATACCCTGGCCGGCCTTCACGGTGCCATCCAACGCTTTCCAACCGACATGATCCTGCTCGAGGGCAATTTGATCGCGGGCACGGTCGATGCGATTCCGGAACTGGTCCGCCGCGCCCCGCAGTTGAAGATCATTGTGCAGTCGGCCCAGAACGATGAGTCCAATACCGTCGAGCTCTACCGCCGGGGGGTTCGGGGCATTATTCCTCGCTCGATCTCGCCCGATCTGCTGGTCAAGTGTGTGCGCAAGATCGCTGCCGGGGAAACCTGGATCGATAACCAGTCGATCAACTGGGTGATCGAGGCTTACCGGTCGCAGGCAACGGCGCTGACCAGCCCACGAACCCAGCCGCGTCTCTCACCCAAAGAGCTGGCCATCATTACCTGCATCACCCAGGGCAAGCGCAATAAGGAGATTGCCTATCAGCTCGGCACCACGGAGCAGGTAATCAAGAACTATCTGCGCAAGGTGTATGACAAGCTTGGGGTCTCCGATCGCCTGGAGCTGGCGCTCTATTGCCTGCATCATCAGCTGCACAAAAAGGCTGCCGGCACCGTGCCCGCGACCAACGCGCCGGTTACTGAGGCGATGGCGGTAAACAACGGCAAGCTCTGAATTGCTCTCGGGTAGGTCCGGGCTTTAGCCCGGACAGCCAACCTCAAAATCGATATGCCTTCACGCCCTGAGGTACGCTTTTTTCTCCATGACTTTGCGGAAAATCAATGAAACGGCCACCTCAGGGCCTTCTATGAGACGGCTGTGTGTGAGAACCCACCACTCAGCGATTTAGTCCCGGAGGGACGGCAGCCTGTAAAGCCGTCCCCCTTCGTCGAGAGACTTTCTCTGCCCTGAGCGCTTTAGCGCTGCATGCCGAAGAGCATCCAGACGATCAGGCTGATCAGTACAGCAAAGAAGACCAGCAGGAAGCCACCCAATGCCAACGCCACCGTACGCTGCTGTTCCGGCTTGGGCCTGGTAATGCCGAAGGTTGCGATGAAGCTCTCTACCAGGAAATTCAGTAATTTCATCGCGGCACCGATGCTATTATCGCCTCCCGGCAGCTGTGATAGGCTCATTTGTCGTGAGTGATCGAGAAGTACTGCCGGACCCTGCCCGCGAGGCTGTCGATAAGCCTCATATCCCCGCCGAAGATCTGGAGCGGGAAATAGGCGATTCTGAAGCCTGGGATGAAGCCTCCGAGGATACAGGCAGCGATCCACCCCCCAATCCACCCAATGACCCATAACACTTCGCCGATCAACTACGGTTACAGATAGATCAGGTCTTAGATCAGCTCTGGGGCCTCTCCCATGCGCCCGACTTCCCGGCACGAAAAACAGCTTCGATCACCGCCATGTTCTTGATCGCGTCGGTAAGCGGAACTGGCACCGGAGTGCCCTCACGCAGGGCTCTGGAAAAGGCGTCGCCCTGAATCGTGTATTGGTCGCAGGTAGGAAAGGTCTCTACCGTGATGCCGCCCCCCATGAGGTCCCGCCCGTCGTCGATAAAAATCCGGCAAGGCCGGTCATTGGGCGCATTGAAGGGGATTTCTATTTCGATACGGCCCCTGGTTCCCAACATTTGCATTCGCTGGTAGGGAACAAGCTGTGTGCTGCAGGTAAACGTCGCTTGCCCGGACGGGAACTCGAGCATGGCTGAAGTCAGCCGGTCAACCTGGAACGTGGGGTCTCTTTCGAGCACGCTCGATACCCGCAACGGCTCTTCCGCGAAGATAAATCGCGAGGTGTTGATGGGGTAACACCCGATGTCCATGAGACCCCCACCGCCGCATTCGGCAATGTTGCGGATGTTTTTGGGGTCGGTATTGAAATAGCTGAAGAAACCCTGGATGGAACGCAGCTGACCAATCCGGCCGGAGGCAATCAGCTCGCGGGTTCGTAGCCACTGCGGATGGGTGCGGACCATGAAGGCTTCCCCAATCGTTACCCCGGTGCGCTCCTGCACCGCCAACAGAGTCCTGGCTTCCGCCACCGTCATGCTGATCGGCTTCTCGCACAGCACATGCTTTCCCGCTTCGGCAGCCTTGATCGACCAAGGGACGTGAAGCTGGTTGGGCAGTGGATTGTAAACCGCCTCAATCTCAGGGTCGGCGAGCAACTCTTCATACGAACCATAAGCCCGGGCGATGTCCAGAGCGCGGGCAGCTTCCTTGGCCTTGTGAAGGTCGCGTGAAGCGATCGCGGCCACCACGGTCCAATCACCCTTTTGCATGGCCGGGAGCACTTTCTTAGTGCCGATTCCAGCCGTACTCAGAACTCCCCAGCGAACTTTGCTTGGCATATCGGGAAATGATACATCTAGCTCTGCTTCGACTTGTCCATCGGCCACACCGGGTCCCGTTTATCCAGAAAGGCCTGTAAGCCCTCGCGGAAATCGGCGCTGTTGCGGATCTTTTCACTCCATCGCATCGCGCGCGCTAGATCGCGATCGAGCCGCTCCTTGGCAAAGGAACTAAGCAGTTTTTTGACTGCACTCATGGACTCCGGACTGTTCTTGATCAACAGTGCAGCCAGCGCATGGACGCGCGCGATCAGCTCGCCTTCGGGCACCACCTCGGTGACCAGGCCCATCGCCAGGGCTTCCTGGGCGTCCAGGATTCTACCCGAGAGCAGCAGAGCCTTGGCCTTCTTTTCCCCCACCATCTCCAGCAGAAATACGGAGACGATGGCGGGTATGAAGCCAATTTTTACTTCGGTATAGCCGAACTTTGCCTGGGGCGCAGCAAGGGTAAAGTCGCATAGAGTCGCTAACCCAGCCCCACCCGCAATGGCTGGTCCATTCACCGCGGCGATGGTCGGTTTCGTCAGCTCGTAAAGCCGGCGCATCACCCACATGGTCGACTCGGCATCCGCCCGCTGATCTTCCGGGCGCTGATGGGCGAGCGACTTCAGATTCTCCAGGTCCATGCCGGAGCAGAAAGCGGTTCCTGCACCGGTAAGCACGACCACTCTGCAAGGGCATGTAGCCGCCTCGCCCAGGGCGTGGATAAGCTCGGCAATCATCTGCGGATTCAAGGCATTCCTGCGCTCGGGCCGGTTTAGGGTGATGGTGTGGACGCAGTTTGCTTCCTTGATTTGCAGGGTTGCGTAGTTGATGGCCACGTTCTCGAATGCTCCTCAGTGCTTTTATAGCTCCCCGGCCTGAATTCACCGTGAAATGGTCTAACCGGCCTTGGCTGCACCGAATCGATCAGCGATGGCGCGGCCCATGGTGAGCAACTCTTCCAGTGGGCCCAAGTGGGGCAAAATCGCACCCAGCTTGCCGAGCTCGGTAATGGCTGCCTCGGTGGCCACATTGCCCACCAGCGCGTCCTGGGCGAAGGGACAGCCGCCCTGCCCACCCAGCGCCATGTCCAGACGCCTGCAGCCCGCCTGGTAGGCCGCTGCGATCTTTTCCGCCGCCTGCTGTGGGCTGGCATGCAGGTGAGCACCGAGCTGAATCCCGGGGACGGCGGCGAGCACGGCCCCCACCAGGGATTGGATCTGCCCCGGGCTGGCCACGCCCACGGTATCGGCCAGCGAAATTTCCTGGACGCCCAGCTCCTGCAAAGTATGACAGGCGGTGATTACGTCCTGCTGCCGCCAGGGGTCGCCGTAGGGGTTGCCGAAGGCCATGGACAGATAAGCCACCATGCCCAGGCCGGCTCGCGCCGCCCGGGCGCAGATCTTGTCCAGCGTTTGCAGGGCCTGCTGCGGTGTCTGTCTCTGGTTACGTTCCAGAAATATGGCGGAGAGCGAATAGGGAAATCCCAGAGTGGTGTACGGCGCCGGTGCGCAATGGCCCGCTCCGCACCTTGCTGGTTGACCACGATGCCGATTATCTCGACATCGCGAGCGGGGCGAAGCAACGCCAGTACACGTTCCGAATCGGCCATTTGCGGTACCGCGGCTGGGGAGACAAAGGAAACAGCGTCGATATGCCGGAAGCCGGCGGTGATCGAGAGCGCGCAGGTAATTGGCCTTGACCTCCGCCGGAATATGTTGCGGCATGGACTGCCAGGCATCCCGCGGGCATTCGATAATCTTCACCGCTGCAGTGGTCACTGCAGCCTTCCCCGGGCGCTTACAGTCTCGCACCAGTAGCCACAGTATGCCGAAGCCCAGCAGATGTATTGCAGCAATCTGCATCAGCACTCCCCACAACGGCTTCCATCTGGTCGCCACGCTTGCGTACAGGCCATAAAGAGGATATTGCGCATACAGCATTATCTGCGACCAGCTGTCGCTGGTCTGTTCGGAGAGGCCGAGCTGGGGCTGCTTGAGCAGCAGTGCATAGGGGTAGAGGAGCTGCAGCCGGAGCAACCCACCCGCGCCCATCAGGGGCAGGATTTCCGCAGTCTTCACCGCCGCAAAGGTGATCGCGACCCCGGCCAGCAGTGGCCACCACGCCAGCCAGCCAGGCTCGCGAGGCGCCTTCTTTCTTTTTCTGTTGCTGGTTGCGGATCTCTTCGGACGGGCCAATGTCTGCGAGCTCATGATCCGAGCATAACGCCGGCCAGGGATTGGGCAAGGTTCCGCAATCCGCTGCGCGCGCACCTTACTGATCACATTCCCTCAAGCTTTTTCAGCTTGTGTGGGCAGATCTTTGGCGGACCAGTCTTTGGCGGACCAGGAGCTGAACCCACAAAAGCCAAACAAGGCTTGATGGGCCACATCTACCTTCGCTAAGCCTGCAGGCAAGAGCTAGCGGGGGACGAGAAAGCTATCCGGGATGGGCGCTTCGTCAGATTCCTGGCGCTTGTTCAAGCCACCATAGCGGCGTTCGCGCCGCTGGTAGTCGGCGATGGCCTCGAGCAGATGGATGCCGCGAAAATCGGGCCAGAAGCCGTTCGGTGACGTAGATCTCGGAATAAGCCATCTGCCAGAGACAGAAAATTGGAAACACGAAACTCGCCGCTGGTGCGCACCACCAGGTCGGGGTCAGGCATATGCGCGGTGTAGAGATGGCGGCGGAGGTCTTCTTCACTGATTTGCATCCAGGGGAAAGTTCTTGGCGGCGGCTTCCCGGGCCAGGGCCTGACCGCGTCCACCAGCTCCGAGCGGGCGCCGTAATTGAGCGCCAGCGTGAGCACCGTGCCGTTGTTGTGCGCGGTGGCTTCGGCGGCCCACTGCATCTTCTCCTGCACTTCGGAGGGAAGCTCATGGGTGCGGCCGATGTAAGCGATGCGCACATTGTTGTCGTTCATGCGTTCGACATTGTCGACCAGGTAGGAGCGCAGCAGACGCATGAGGAAGTTGACTTCGGCTTTGGGACGGCGCAGATTGTTTTCAAGCGAGAAGGCGTAGAGCGTAAGCCAGGGCAGGTTGATACGCGAGGCCGTCTCGACCACATACTGGACGGATTCGGCGCCTTGCTGATGCCCCAGAAAGCGCCTGAGGCTACGCTTGCCTGCCCAGCGCCCGTTGCCGTCCATAATGATGGCTACGTGCTGTGGCAGGCGAGCCGGATCCAGTCTGGCGATAGATGGCCTGCTCTTCGGGAGATAGTTCGGCTACGCGGCTCGGTGGCAGGAAGCGCAAAACGATTGCCTTTCCTTACGACCGTAGCACATGGTCGCCTCCCCCGCAAAACCGCTCAGCGACATCCGCAGCGGGGGATCGATACCAGCACTTCAGGCAGGGAATGGCCGCAGCTTAGGCGCTTCTACGGCGGCCCATTGCCAGGTCGCGCACCTGGTTGAGGAACATGGATCGCTGCAGCGTATCCATCTGCGAGATGTACGGGGCAAGCTCGGCCAGGAAAGGATCGCTGAGAATCGACGCGGTCTCTTCATGGCGGCGGCTGCGCGCGTCACGAAGCAGGTTGCAAATGTCGATCTCGAGCGCCGCGGCCAGCCGTGCCAGCGAAGACAGCGTCGGCATCGCCTTGCCATTCTCGATTTTGGAGATGTAGGTACGCGGGACTTGCATACGGCCTGCAAGCTGGCGTTGGCTCAGATTGCGGCCCTTGCGAAGATCGCGCACCGCGCGCGCCACCTGAAGGCCGTTATCTTCGGCCACAGCTTCTTCCGGCTCGCCGGCGAATTGCGGAACGAGCCGTTCCGGTTCTTCGACTTCGAGCGGTTTGTGGCAGCGCCTACATAGAGAGTTCGCAGTGCGAAACTGAACCAGAGTGCAGCGTTCACACCGTAGAACCTCACGCGCCTCGACGGTTGCTAAGGTAGTAGCCATAATTTTTGTAACGGAGCGCCAGAGCAAGGCGGTCCTGATAAGAAGCGCCGCTTTTAGATCACCTTGCACGCCTTCGTGCCAAGTATCCGTTTAACGACGGTCCCTATCTGATTCATGATTACAGTGATGCAGGGTATCCTCAATGTCAAGTTAAAAAGTAGGGTCAAAGCGGAAAACGTGGTACCAATTTCGGGAGAAACCCTAAAAAACACGGAGAGTCACGGTTGTCTGTGCAAAAAGATACGAAATGACCGGAACAAGATACACGCGAACCGAAGCGTGGAACGTGCTGAACGACTACACGCAATCGCCCAGTTTGCTCAAACATGCGCTCGCTGTGGAGGCTTGCATGGGAGCTCATGGCGAGGAGCAGGCAGCCAGTCGCGGGCTCAACGGAGAAGATGCAAACGCCTTGTGCGAGACGTATCGCATCACCGGTTTGCTGCACGATTTCGATTACGAAAAGTATCCCAGCGCCGAAGAGCACCCTTTCATCGGAAATAAAATTCTGGCGGAACAAGGATGGCCGGAAGAGATACGCGAGGCGATTATGGGTCACGCGCAGTACTCCGGTGTAGCGAGGAAAACACACCTTGCCAAAGCGCTTTTTGCGTGCGATGAATTAGCCGGTTTTCTGACCGCTGTGTCGCTGGTAAAACCCACCAAATCGATCTTCGACGTCGACCTGCCGAGTGTGCGTAAGAAGCTGAAAGATAAGGCTTTCGCACGCGGTGTACACCGCGAAGATATTATTTCCGGCGCGCAGGAACTGGGCCTGGAACTGGATGCCCACATCGCCTTCTGTATCGCCGCTATGCGCCGCCACGCGGAGGTGCTGGGTCTCAACGGCGTAGCGGCTTCCTCTCCTCTGCCGTAAGCCTTTTTCTGCTTTGGCCGGAACCGGGAGGCTACCTGATTTGCGTGCTCATGCGAGCCGGCGCGAACCCCTCTTAGTGTGACTATTATTGTTACGTTATCGATGGGCGAGCCCAGCCTCAGCCCGGTCACCAGGATTATTTTTTTCGATCAGCGAAGGAGTGAACCTGCAGGCCGTCGTTTTCGGATTTTTCCTGCGTGGGTAGATGAATGAAGGCGTGCGCACGCAGTTCGCTGCGTTTGCAGCCGCCGCAAATTTTGGCTCCTCTTTGACCCGCGCGGAATTGGGAATGGGACGAGAAACCCTGTCCCACTTTGGTGTTATTGGCGTGTGTGATTCATTCGGGCGCCGCGATATTGTTCTGAGCGCAGAGGATCGGAGTTTTCAGGCGCCTGAGGATCGATGGCAAAGTCGAAAATCTCTCCCTCGGCAAACCCGGGGCTGGAGGGCAGCGGAACCAGGGCATACTCGCCTGGGGAGAGAACCTGCAGTAGGGAGAGCCGGTACCAGTCGGTAGTGCCCACGCGCTGCTGCTTGATGCCGATTACATCCGGGTACTGCGTATCTTCATGCTTTGCCCGCTGCTTGAGTTGAGCCATGCCATCTTTCGTCACTTCGCGCCGCGGCCCGTCGATGCTCAGGCGCACTACGACCAGATCGGAGCGGCCATCGTCGTTGCCGGAGACTCCGCGCAGGAAGAAGAGCGGCGCCGGATCGTGCACCCGAACCGTGGCTGCCTCGCCCTTGAATTCAATGGTGCGGCGCATTTTGAGAGAGAAGCCGGGTTCATCCGCGGTTGTGTCCGGGGGCTTTAACCGGACTAGCTCGCGTACGCCCTTCCAGGTGTCGAGCGCCCAGATATGTCCGTAGGTCGGAAGCTGGAGACCTTCCGCCACGCTGATGTCATCGGAAGAGACGCTCTCCCGCGGCGTGACCTGAGCCTGACTCACGGCGAACGCGCTGTAGCCGAGGATCAAGGCCAAGGGGAGAATACGATGGGTCTGCATGCTTCGTGTTTCTAATTTGGGATGACTGCCGAGTGCCGTTTCGAGGCCCAGACCATCCTAGTGTGCTGTTGCGGAAATGCAATGCATGAAAGAGCCCGAGGGGCTAAACAGTCTGCGGAAAAAGTCGCTCTCGGGTAGGTCCGGGCTTTACAGGCGGCGGAAAACCCAATGTTTTGGAAGGGTACGACCTTTAGGTCGTACGTAAACTATTGCAAATGGGTGCGGCTTTAGCCGCTGAGGGAACGACCCTCGACCCCTCCAGGATTTTTCCGCAGCCTCTTTGACCGGCACGGTTCCGCCCACTTTCGGTGGGTACATCGATATTGGGGGGAGCGGGGACCTAGAAGGCGTAGAGCACGTAGCCGGCAAGCAGGGCGAAAACGGTCATAACCAGGATCGCCTCCAGCTTCTCGTAGTTCGACTCGGCGCCGTTAAAGTGATAGCGCGCAGGCTTTTTGGGGTCATATTGAACTGCCAACCGCTCGCCTGGAGTAGTAAGGCGTGATGTGTTGGGCCCCGTGATGACAGAATTCCCCGTGATTCACATGTCCACCTGCCTGATAGGTGAACTTGATCTGGTAGTGCCCCGCGATGCCTCCCAGGTGGTCGTGGAGTCGCAGCCACTGACAAGAGTCCACGGTAGCGTCGGTAGTGGGCCAGGAACGGGCAGGAGTCAGTTTCGAGAATAAGCTAGCCATGGTAGTTCTCTTTCGATCGAGCATCTTTCAGCCATCGGGGTTGGCCAAAAGATAATCTGACGCAGTATGTCACGTTCGGGGGATGTTGAAAAGGGGGAAATTGTGTTTGGCCCGCCCATTTTGGGCAAAGCGATTTGCTGGTTGTCCAAGCACCGCAGCGGCTGAGATGCTATGCTGGCGAGTTTCTTATGGCCGCCCCAAACCCAGACCAACCCGTTACCCCAGCAGCGGCTGAGCCGCCTCCGCAGTTCTCTAACGCGCTCGCTTCCAAACTTGACCCGCAGACCAAAAAGGGCCGCGCCAATACGGCCGGAATGGAGGCGCTGCTGCTGGCTTTAAGAGCAGCAGGAGGACGCAATCCGCCAGGGGGGCGGTCCCAAAGCAATGGAAGCCCAGCATGCGAAAAAGCGGTTAACGGCCCGCGAACGGCTGGCCCTATTGCTCGATCCCGGGGAGGAGTTCCTGGAACTGGGCCTGTTTGCCGCCTATGGCATGTATGAGGAGTGGGGTGGCGCGCCTGCCGCCGGAGTAGTGACCGGCCTGGGGTGGGTCGCGGGACGGCTGGTGATGGTGATCGCCAATGATGCCACGGTCAAAGCCGGCGCCTTCTTCCCCATGACTGCCAAGAAGGTTCTCCGGGCCCAGGCAATCGCCATGGAGAATCGGATTCCGACCATTTATCTGGTTGATTCCTCGGGTGTTTTTCTGCCCCTGCAAGAGGACGTATTTCCCGACCAGGACGATTTTGGGCGAATTTTCCGCAACAACGCCGTGATGAGCGCCAGGGGTATTCCGCAGATCACAGCCATCATGGGCATGTGCGTAGCCGGAGGAGCTTATCTTCCGGTCATGACCGACCACGTATTGATGACCGAGGGCAGCGGGCTCTTTCTGGCCGGACCGGCCTTGGTGCAGGCGGCGATCGGTCAGAAATATTCGGCCGAAGAGCTGGGCGGGGCCACCATGCATGCCGAAATCTCCGGCACGGTGGATTTCAAGGAGCCCAATGACCACCTGTGCCTGGCCCGGCTTCGATCTCTGGTGTCCAGGCTGGGCCATGGAGCCGGGGCGCCTTTCGACCGGGCGGCCTACGATCCGCACCAGGACGCGCCCAAGTTCGCGCCGCAGGAACTGTATGCCCTGCTCGATCCCGACCCGGCAAGGGGTGCAGGCAACAGCTACGACATGCACGAGGTCATTGCCCGGCTGGTCGACCGTTCGCAATTCGACGAATATAAGGCGGATTACGGCAAGACAGTCCTTTGCGGGTATGGGCGGATCGGCGGCTTCGCGGTAGGGATCGTCGCCAACCAGAAGACGCACCAGACGCATACCAGCCAGACGCGGGGAAAAGAGGGTTGAGTTCGGCGGCGTGATTTATGCCGAGAGCGCAGAGAAGGCGGCGCGCTTCATCATGGACTGCAATCAGAACCTGATTCCGCTCATCTTCCTGCACGACGTGAACGGCTTCATGGTGGGTCGCGATGCGGAGTGGAGCGGTATTATCCGCGCCGGCGCGCAGATGGTTTCGGCAGTGGCCAACTCCACCGTGCCCAAGATCACGGTGATCCTCGGCGGTTCGTTTGGCGCCGGCCACTACGCCATGTGCGGCAAGGCCTACGATCCGCGATTCCTCTTTGCCTGGCCCACCGCCCGTTACGCGGTGATGAGCGGAGCCTCTGCGGCGAGCACGCTGGTGGAGATAAAAATCCGCCAGTTAGAGCGTGGCGGCAAGCAACTGAGCGACGAGGAGAAGAGCCAGGTCTTCGCCTCGCATTAAGGCAAGCTACGACGAGCAGACGGATTGCCGCTACGCCGCCGCCCGGCTGTGGGTGGATGCCATCATCGATCCGGCAAAGACGCGGGATGTGCTGCTGACCGCGCTCAAGGCGGTGGCCCTCAATCCCGAGGTGGAGAAGTTCAATCCCGGAGTGATCCAAACCTGAACTGTAGCTATGGCGCTCAGTGTGAGTTACTTGTTGCCGGTGGCATTGGCTGGGGTTCGGTCGCCCGCGCGCGGACGCGTTGGCTGCCTGCAACTGTGCCGGTATCAGGGACGAGTTTAGCGACGGGCCTCCCGCGCCGGGTGATGACGATTTCTTCCCCGAGCTGCACACGATCGAGCAACCTGCTGAATTTGTCTCTTGCTTCGAAGGCGCCAATCTCAATCAAAGTATTCCTCCATGCAGCTTAAGCTTGATGATAGCAAGGGCGCGTGTGGATACTCACCAGAAGTGACCGTGTATCCTTCTTTAAATCATGAAACGGGTCATCACGGCAGCCGTCCTTGTCCCTCTGGTTCTGCTGCTTCTGCTGAAGGGTGGCTTTCTGTTGGTCGTCGTCGCGACGGCGTTGGTTGCAGAACTCGCTGCCTGGGAGTACCTCTCCATCGCGGATTCCCACGGGTCGCGGATCCACGCCTCTGGTCCTGGTCGCCATCGCGGTCCTCTTTGCCGCTACATTCCTCAGCCTCTCGCTGATCTTGCCGGCGATCGGCCTGTGCAGCCTGGTGCTGCTGGTGGTCTGCAGCTTTCGATCGCCACTGGAGCGGGTTCTGCCGGATACCGCTTTTTCGGTTTTCGGTCTGCTCTATTGCGGTCTGACCCTGGCGACCGTGCCGCTGGTCTGGGCTCAGCCGGACGGCCCGTCGCTGGTGGTCTTTCTGTTCTGCATCGTGTGGACCGGCGACACCGCCGCCCTCTACGTCGGCCGCACCTTCGGCCGCACTAAGCTGTCGCCGCGAATCAGCCCCAATAAAAGCTGGGAGGGAAGTGCGGCTTCGCTCGCCGGCGAGCCTGCTCATCGCCACCGGCGCTGGTAACCTGGCCCGCGTTCGGCCCGCCGGCACGCTCCACTACGCTGGTCCGCTGGCTCGCTGGCTGGGGCTGGCGGTGGTGTTGAATCTCTTTGCCCAGGTGGGCGATCTGGTTGAGTCCGCGATCAAGCGCGGCGCCGGGGTGAAGGATTCGGGCGTCATGCTTCCGGGCCACGGGGGCATTCTGGACCGCATCGATGCCTTGCTGCTGGCCGCTCCCGCCCTGTGGTACGCTCAATGGATTCAGCAGTTTTTTAGAGCGGGCTAGCTTGCGTTGAAGCACATCTGCATCCTCGGTTCTACCGGTTCCATCGGGACCAGCACCCTCTCCATCATTGAGCGTTATCCAGAGCGATTCGCCGTAGCGTCGCTGGCCGCAGGCAGAAATGTGGATCTGGCGTTCGCCCAATGCCAGCGATGGCGCCCGCTGGTGGTCTCCGTGGCCACGGAACAGCTGGCCGGCGAATTAGCGTCGCGGCTCAAGGCTGCAGGCCTCACCGGCATCGAGGTGGTTTACGGCAGCGCCGGAACCGTGCGTGCCGCGACACTATCCCAGGTGGATTTCGTGGTCTCGGCGATTGTCGGCCTGGCGGGCCTCGAAGCTACCTACGCCGCCGTGGCGGCGGGGAAGCCTGTTGGCTTGGCTAACAAGGAGGCCATGGTCGCCGCGGGAGAGATCCTTACCCGGCTGGCGCGCAGCGGCAACGTGCCCCTGCTGCCCATCGATTCTGAGCACAACGCCATCCACCAGTGCCTGCGGGGAGGATCCGCGCAGGAAGTTCGCCGCATCTGGCTGACCGCTTCCGGCGGCCCCTTCCGTCAGCTGCCCCCAGACCAGTTTCAGTACGTCACGGTGGAGCAGGCCCTGCGCCATCCCACCTGGATCATGGGCCGGCGGGTTACCATCGATTCGGCCACCCTGCTCAACAAGGGCCTGGAAATCATCGAAGCCTGCCGTCTGTTTGACCTGTCTCCTTCCGCCGTCCGGGTCACCGTACATCCTCAATCCGCCGTACATTCGCTGGTGGAGTTTGTCGACGGCAGTATCCTGGCGCAGATCTCCGTCACCGATATGCGGCTGCCGATTCTGTACGCAATGAGCTTCCCCGAGCGGGTCCCCAGCGAGCTGACCTTTGATCATGGCGACACTCGGCCAGTTGAGCTTTGAGCCCCCCGATTTTGCCCGGTTTCCCTGTCTTCGCCTGGCCTACCAGGCCGCCGAAGCCGGCGGCGCTGCCTGTATCGCCCTCAATGCGGCGGACGAAGTGGCGGTGGGCGCATTCCTCGAAGGCACCATTCCTTTTACCGCCATCCCGCGTACAATTGAGGCAGTTCTCGAGGTGACGGCGCCGAGGCATCCTGAGACCATCCAGGAAGTGCTTCAGCTGGATGAGGAAGCACGGCGGGTGGCCCACCGCGTGGTAGCGGGATTTTCACCTGCGCTGCGCTGAGCTTGTGTTTGCTGCGGGCGTTTGGGGCCAGAAAGACGCGTGCTCACCGTAGGCGGTTCATTCCAGTCAATAATCCGGTAGCTTGGTTTTCGCCCGGCTGGATCCGGCAGAGAGGCAAATGAGCGGATTGCTATGTCATTTTTCTTAACCAGCACAGTTTCCATGCTTGTTGTGCTCGGCATCATGGTACTGGTGCATGAGTTTGGCCACTTCGCCGTCGCCAAGTTGTGCGGCGTGCGGGTGGAAGTATTTTCGGTCGGTTTCGGCAAACGTCTTTTCGGCTTTCGGCGTGGGGACACCGATTACCGGCTCAGCCTCCTGCCTCTCGGCGGCTACGTCAAAATGTCGGGGGAATCTCCGGGCGAAGCGTCCACCGGCGACCCGGCCGAGTTCAACGCCCATCCCCGCTGGCAGCGTATTCTGATCGGTCTGGCAGGCCCGGTGTGCAACTTCCTGCTCGCGCTGGCGCTCATGACCGGCTTTTACATGATGCATAACGAGGTGGAAGCTTTTCGCTCCCAGGCGGCGAGCATCGACTTCGTTTCCGATCACACTGCCGCCGCCGCTGCCGGACTCAAGGCGGGCGACCTCATGACCCGCTTCGATAATGTCGACAATCCGACCTGGGAGCAGGTGTCGATCCGCGCTGCCATGAACGTGGGGCAGACCATTCCGATTGACGTCAAACGCGACGGGCAGACCGTCACCACCCAGTTAACGATTCCCAATCCTCATGGTTCGGATGACTTCGATTTTGACACCATCGGGTTTCGTTCCCCGGATGCAGGAGGACGCCGTACGCATCCGCCAGATCGAAGCCGGCATGCCGGCAGCGAAGGCCGGCATGAAGCCGGGCGACCAGATTCTCTCCGTCGATGGGCTGATGCTCCACTCCTCGGACGCCATGCTCGCCTTTCTACAGCAGGACAACGGCCGGCCCATCCAGCTGACCGTGCTGCGCGACGGCAAGACCTTTCAAATTTCCTTACAGCCCGTCATGGCGGACACTGACAGGCATAGACTCTACCGCATCGGTTTTGCTCCCAACCTGCCGCCCTTCAAGATCCAGCAGCTCCCGTTGCCTGAGGCATTGAAGCAGTCGGTTCATTTCAACCTGCGTTATTCAGGTTTGATCCTCGAAGTCCTCCACCGCATGGTCACTCGTCGCTTTGCGGTGCAGGACCTGAGCGGGCCGATAGGGATTGCCAGGGAGACCGGCCTCGCCGTCGAGCAACCCGGGTGGCAGCCGATTATCGGCCTCATGTCCATCATCAGTCTCAATCTGGGGATCTTCAATCTTCTGCCCATCCCGATTTTGGACGGCGGGGTGATCGTTTTGCTGCTGATTGAAGGGGTGATTCGCCGCGATCTGAACCAGGAGTTCAAGGAGCGGATCTACCAGGCGGCGTTCGTGGTGCTGCTGATCTTCGCGGCGTTTGTGATGTTTAACGACATCTCGAAGCTGCAGGTGTTCAGCAAGCTCAAGCCGTAAGTCGTTGCGTGCGGGGAACCCAGGACTAACGTGCTGGATTAACGTGCTGGGTAGGTCCGGGCTTTACAGGCTGCGGAAAAAGCCGCTCTCGGGTAGGTCCGGGCTTTTAGCCCGGACAGCCAACCTCAAAATTGATCGGCCTTCAGGCCCTGAGGCACGCTTTTTTCTCCATGACTTTGCGGAAAATCAATGAAAACGGGCACAAGGGCCTAAAGAGCGTGTGTGAGAGCCCACCATTCATCGATTTAGTCCCGAAGGGACGGCTGAGAGTAGCCCAGGACGCAGTCCTGGGAAGAGATTCGAGAGACGGACCAGTCCCGCAGAGCCTGCCCTGAGCTTGTCGAACGGGGACGGCTGAAACCTGCAGGAAATGCTTGTTTTCCAGCATCACGAATATAGCGTTCAAAAACCTGTCAAACCCGGACTCGTCGATACTGCCGGGCAGGTGGGAGCCCCCGCATTTATGCGGGGGAAGGAGTGCTTCAGCGCTCCGGGAAAGAACCTCGATTTTGATCATGCGCTTTAGCGCGGGCAATGGCACGGCTAAAAGCCCAGATCTTTGTTGGGCTTCAACGGCCCGACTAAAGTCGTGCCCTGAACTCGCGCATTCCGCGGATTTGGATCTATCCACCCTCTCTGAAATCGATCCCAAAACGGTGTTCGCTACACTGATCTTCATCCATGCCAGTTTCCCAGACCCGAATCCGCGTGCGTTATGCCGAAACCGATCAGATGGGAGTCGTCTACTATGCCAACTTCTTCATCTGGTTTGAGATCGGCCGGGTCGAGCTCTTGCGCCAGCTCGGTTTTCAGTACAAGCAAATGGAGATCGACGACGATTGCCACATTCCGGTCGTCGCAGCTAATTGCCGCTACAAATCTCCAGCGCGCTACGACGACGAACTCCTGCTCGAGACCACCGTGCTGGCCATGCGCCGCTCGGTGATCAAATTCGGCTATCGCCTGCTGCGCCCGGAAAACGGATCCGCCAGACTGCTCGCAGAAGGGGAGACGACCCACGTCACCGTCAACCGCTCATTGCATAAGGTGCCTCTGCCCCGAAAGTATGCAGACGTCCTCGAGCAATTTCTTGTCTAACCGCAAACTCTCCTTGCTTCTTCCGGCCGGCTGCCTGTGCTTTGCCATCCTGCTCGGTCTGCCGGGCGCCGTCTACGCGCCCGATGCCGGGCAGTATCGCCTGCTGGCGCTGGGCCAGCGGGGCGCCGTGCCCGCGCCGTTTTCCGCGCGCATTCTGGGTCCGGCCATTGCCGGTTGGCTGGGCCGCTTCACCGGCCTCGGCGTCGATACCGGTTTCCTGGTGCTGGGCATCGTCTGCCTGATCGCGCTGCTCGCCCTGGTCGCTGGGCTGCTGTGGTCCTGGCAGGCCCCCACGGTCATCTTCGCTGCGGTCTTCCTCATGCCCTTCTGGGTCGATATCTTCCACGATTACTACTTGCCCGACCCGCTGCATGCAGCCATCCTCGCAGCCATTCTGCTGTGCCTGCTCTTCGGATATACCGGATTGGCCTTGCTCCTGCTTTTTCCTGCCTATCTGGCGCGCGAGTCGACTCTTCTGGTGGCGATCTGCCTGATTTTTGCCTGTTGGCGGCGGGTCCGGCTGCAGTCCGCGCTGATTGGGGTGCTGGCGCTGTTATGCGCCGGCCTGGTCAGCCGGCACTACGCCCAGGGCGGACCCGCCAGCGTCCACGGCATGAGCGGCGGGGCCTATATCCTGGGCAAGCTGGTCTGGAGCTTCTTCAAGAATGTTCTCGGGCTCCCGCTCTGGAGCAATACGCTGCCGGAGTGCAGCCCTGTCTGGGTCAAGACGATCCCTCCCGGTTACCATCTCGGCGCGATTCGAGCCATCGGGATGTGCCAGCCGTCCCTCTGGGGACCCTCGCGCCTTCTGCTGGCCTGGTTTGGCATCTTCGGGATCGGGCCCGCGCTCGCGCTGGCCCTGTGGCGGAAGATGGCTTCGCCCGCTGTTCCGACGGATAAACACCTCCCGGGAGAACTCATCGTCTTTCGCTTCTCGATCGTCTACGGACTCATCAGCATCCTGATGACCCCGCTGCTCGGCGCCAGCGCCGATCGCCTGGTCGAGTACGGGTGGCCCTTCTACCTTGTCGTCCTGCCCTGGTTTCTCTCTACGACCTATGACCTCCGCGGTCTCCGCGCCGGCGGATTCCTTCTGCTTCACCTGCTCACCTGCTGGCTGGCCTGGTTTGGCTTCCGGCAGCAGACCCCCGGCTTTCTGGTCGCCGGGCTGGCGGTTTTGGCCTTGAATGGGGTGGGTTACGCCCTGATCAGGCGGGCCCGGCCGGCTTAAATCAGGGCACCCCCGTCAGTAAGTTACTTTTTTATCCACATTGTGGATAACCTGTGGATTAGGCCCGGCTTTAAATCCGCCACTGTGATGATTTGTCTGTTTTTTGGAGAGCATGTAATAAACATGGTGGCACATAGGCGAGGGGCCCCTTATCGCGGCTCCTCAACTGTCACAGACACGATAGCGAATAGGAGAATTCTAGACTGCGGTTTGTTGCGGTGCTTTGGACGCTGATCGCGAGGCGATCGTGCGCTCTCTGAGACGCAAGGCGGCGAAGAGAATCATGAGGGCAAAATACCCTCCGCAGACGTCAAAACCAACATCTGTAATCGTGCTTGTCCGTTGGGGAACATATCTTTGGTGGAGCTCATCGGCGGAGCCCAGCAGCATGGTCAAAACCAGCGCCCAGCCGGCGGCACGGTTCTTAAGTGCCCAACCGCCCAGTGGAGAGGGCCGCCGGCTGAGCCACCAATACGAGGTGGCAAAAAACGCCAGGCCGGCCAGGCCATAGCCGATCAAGTGGCCCAGCTTGCGCAGAGCCTCGACGAACTCCCAATAGCGCTGGTAGGGTAGCGATCCGAAGTTACGGAACCAGAACGGCGCCACATAGCCGGCCGTGTTTTGAATGGAGAATCGTTGCGTGCCCTCGCCCAGAACCAGCAGGATAACCAGAGCTGAGGGTAGGAAAACAGCGAACTTCCGGCGCCATCCGGGTGCTGCCATGGGCTCAGTATAGGGGAAGGCCGCGCGGCTTAACCCGGGTGCGAATGAACGAGACGGTACTTTCGAGGCTCGTGCCAGGCCCGAAGACCTCCGCTACCCCTTGCGCCTTCAGGGCAGCGATGTCGTGCCCGGGGATGGTCCCGCCCAACACCACCAGAATATCCGTCGCACCCCGCTCCTTGAGCAGGGTGAGGACACGGGGAACAATGACGTTGTGCGCACCGGAGAGGATGCTGAGGCCGATACAGTCGACATCCTCCTGCAGGGCAGCATTGACGATCATCTCAGGAGTTTGCCGCAGACCTGTGTAGATCACTTCCATGCCGGCATCGCGCAGGGCCCGGGCGATGACCTTGGCCCCCCTATCGTGACCGTCCAGGCCTGGCTTGGCAACCAGCACGCGGATAGGGACGGTGGCCGGCTTTTCCTGTTCGGACATGGACGGTTACTTATCGCGGGCGACGACGAAGTCCGGCATCCACAGGAGAGCCCGCTTGTAGTCGGAATCAGGCAGCCCGGCGATGGCCGCGCGGGCAACTTCGGCGTATTGAAAGGCGGAGTTGAGAGCGTATTGCACCGATCCATGCCGGTCGAGGATCTTGAGCACTTCCTGGTGGCTGGTTCGCTCGAAGCTGAGATCGTCGAGTACCCTGCCGATCGCCTCGTGCTCGTGCGCCGTCCCGTTCTCCATTGCGTGGACAATGGCCAGGGTGGCTTTACCCTCGCGCAGATCGCTGGCCACCGGCTTACCGAGTACCTGCTCCGTGGCGGTCAGGTCCAGCACGTCATCCACGATCTGGAAGGCGATCCCCAGGTTACGGCCGTACTCCCCCATCTGCTCTTCTATTTCTTCGGATGCTCCTGCCAGTACCGCACCCAGGCGCATGGAGACGTCGAACAGGCAGGCGGTCTTGCGGTAGATCAGATCGTAGTACTCGGCTTCGCCCACCATCCGGCCCAGCTTTTCCATCTGCACGAACTCGCCCTCGACCATTTGCTGGGTCAGACCGATCAACAGGTCGAGCACCTTGAACTTGCGTTCTTGCAGGGCGATGTGAAAGGCCTGCATATAGAGCCAGTCGCCGGCCAGCACACATTTTGAGTTGCCCCAGGTGGTATTGGCGGAAGGCCGGCCGCGACGGGTGTCGGCCCCGTCGATAATGTCGTCGTGCACCAGGGTTGCCGTATGCACCATTTCCACCACGGCGCCCAGCCGCACCATGCCGTGGCCGTGGTAACCCAGCGATTTGGCCGCCAGCAGCAGCAGGGAAGGGCGGATCCGCTTGCCCCCGCCTTCGCGCAGGTGGTCGGCGATGTCGGTGATGGCTCCCACATTGGAAACCGCGTCGCGCACCAACTCGGTCTCGATGGCGCTCAAGTCGTCGCGTAGCAGGTCGAAGACTTCCTTTGCCGTCGCTATCGCTTGTGTGCTCACTCACTCTCCAGGTGCTCGTTCTCTACCGGGCCGAAAATCAGACAAAACCGTGCTCCACCCTCGCTAGTTCGACCGGTAATTGGTGAACTGCATGTCAATGCCGAAGTCATGACCCCTGAGCAGTGCAATCGTCTCTTGTAGGGTATCGCGATCCTTGCCTGTTATGCGGACCGTATCACCCTGAATGGAAGCCTGCACCTTTTTCTTGGATTCCTTGATCAGCTTAACGATCTCCTTGGCTTTATCTCCGGGTATCCCCTGCTGCAGGGTAATCTTTTGCCTTACGCTGGAGCCGGAGGCCGGTTCGATCTTGCCGTATTCGAGAGACTTCAGCGAAACCCCGCGCTTGACGAACTTTTGCTGCAGAATCTCCGTGACCGCCTTGAGCTTGTACTGGTCCGACGAGGCCAGCTCGATGGTTTCGTCGCCCTCGAGCAGCTTGATTTCGGAGTGGGAGTCTTTGAGATCGAAGCGAGTCCGCACTTCCTTGATGGCCTGGTCCATCGCATTGCGTACTTCCTGAACATCGACCTTACTGGTTACATCGAACGAGTTGTCCGCCGCCATGGTGCTGCCTCCTCGATTATGAGCGCAAACGCTGTTGCCGACCCCCGACCTACGAATCCGCGTCTGGCGTTACACCAAAAAAACGGAAGAAGTTGTTGGCGGTGCTGGAAGCGACCCGCTCTGCCGTAACGCCGCACACTTCCCCCAGCTTGTCTGCCACCCGGCCCACCCATGCCGGCTCGTTACGCTTGCCGCGAAAGGGCGATGGGGCAAGAAACGGGGCATCGGTCTCAATCAGCATCCGGTCCAACGGCACTCTGGCTGCTACCTGTCTGATGTTGTCAGCCCGGGGAAAGGTGACATTGCCGGCAAAGGAGATCAGGAATCCGCAGTCCATCGCCCGCCTGGCATGCTCCCATTCGCCGGTAAAACAGTGCAGAATGCCGCCCAGATTGGTCCCCGCCCAGTTGGTTTCAATCATCTCCAGCGTATCGTCCCATGCGTTGGTGCTGCCCTCGGAGGGCCGGCAATGGATAATGATGGGCCTATGCCGGGCCGCGGCAATCTCCATTTGCTGCGCGAAAGCCTGCTTCTGTAGCTCCCGCGGCGAGTGGTCATAATAATAATCGAGACCGATCTCGCCCACGGCAAGCACGTCCGGGTTGACAAGCAAACCGTCTAGTTTATGGAGAGCTGCCGGATCCGCGAGCTGGGCCTCATGGGGGTGGACGCCCGCCGTGGCCAGGATGCGGGGTATCCCCGGCTTGCCGGCGTAGCGGCGGCTCAATTCCAGCGCCTGCTGCATGGTGTCCGGGCCGTCTCCTATGCCAATGGACAGGACGGTACGCACACCCTGTTGCCAGGCCCGCTGCAGCAGCTCATCCCGATCGGCATCGTACCTCGGGCTGTCAAGATGTGCGTGTGAGTCGACCAGCGCTACTCCTTCTTGCTTAGGGGCAGTTTATTTGAGCCGTGCGCCTATTTCGACATCTTCCAGAAAGCCGGCAAGGACGGGCTTGCCTTTTTCTCCCACAGAGGCCGCTACGATCATTCCATTCGATTCCAGACCGCGCAACTTTCTGGGCTGCAGGTTGGCCACAATCACCACCTTGCGTCCTATGAGCTTCTCCGGCTCATAGGCGCCGGCAATGCCGGCGACAATCTGCCGCACTTCATCCCCCAGGTTCACTTCCAGCCGTAAGAGCCGGTCTGCTCCCTTGACGGGCTCAGCTACCTGCACCTGTCCCACGCGCAACTCGACCTTGGCAAAATCGTCGATGGTGATGGTCGCGGGCCGGGCGGCCGGCGGGGCCTCTGGAGAGGAGGTTCCCACGGACGCCGCCGGCGTCAACGCTGCTGGTGTCTTGGCCAGGACCGCGTTCGTTGTCTGTGAGGCGGCAACGGCTGCGGATTGGTCCGCAGGTAGTAGGCCGGGGGGCTGGTCCCGGTTCTGCCTCCACGCTCTTGCCAGTGTTGTCGGTTTCCAGTTCCTGCATGCGCTTCACCGTGTCCTTTTCTGCCCGAGGAAAGATGGGGCCCGGTTGCCCGAGTTTGGTGCCTGGCGCCAATTGCCCCCAACGCACGTCTTTGAGGTCTGCGTGGGAGAGATCGCCCAGCCCGAGCTGGGCCCATATCCTGGCCGTGGCATCGGGCAGCACAGGATACGCCAGAGCGGTAATAATGCGAAGCGCTTCGGCGCAGGTGTACAGAATCGACGCCCTGCGGATGGCTCCGTCTTCCACCGTCCCCAGCTTCCAGGGAGCCTTTTCGGTGATGTAGCCATCAACCACCGCGACCAGGGCCCAGAGAGACTCCAGGGCACGGGAAAAGTCCAGAGCATCAAAGTGCTCGGCGAATTGCTGCGACGCCGTCTCGGCGGCAGCCACGACCCGGGGGTCGGATTCTCCCGCCGGCACCACTCCACCGAAATACTGCGTGATCATGGCCAGGATACGGCTGGTCAGGTTGCCGTAGCCGTTGGCCAGATCCGCGTTGTAACGCTGCACCAGGGCGTCAAAGGAAAAGCTGCCATCCTGACCGAAGACAACTTCGCGCATCAGGAAGTAGCGCAGGGCGTCGGCGCCAAGGGTGGCGAGAATGGTCTCCGCGCGCACCACATTTCCCCGCGACTTGGACATCTTGCTCTGCTCAAAAAGCAGCCATCCATTGGCTGCAACCGCCTTCGGCAACGGAAGGTCTGCGGCCATGAGAAAGGCGGGCCAATAGATGCAGTGGAAGCGCACGATCTCTTTGCCCACCAGCTGCAGGCTCGCGGGCCAGTAGCGCGCGAAGCGCTGCTGGTCCTCGGGCCGGTCGCTGCCGTAACCGAGGGCCGTAATGTAGTTGGCCAGCGCGTCCATCCACACATAGATCACATGCTTTGGATCACCGGGCACCGGAATGCCCCAATCGAAACTGGTGCGGCTCACGGACAGATCCTTCAACCCACTGCGCACGAAGGAAATCACTTCGTTGCGACTTGCTTCGGGCCGGATGAACTCCGGATGCTGTTCGTACAGTTCCAGCAGTTTGCGTTCGAAGGCAGAGAGCTTGAAGAAGTAGTTTTCCTCGCTCACCGTTTCGGTGATTCGGCCGCAGTCCGGGCATGGTGAACCGGGCGGTGCATCAACATAAAGCTCGTCGGATACGCAATACTGTCCGGTGTAGCTGCCCTTGTAGATGAAGCCGCGCTCCTGCAGTACCGTCCAGAGCTTTTGTACCCCTTTGCGGTGGCGCTCCTCCGTCGTGCGTATGTAATCGTCGTAGCTCAGCCCCATGCGGTCCCACAAGCTGCGGAACTGGCTGGAGACTGCGGTGGCGAATTCCTGTGGCGTTTGTCCCGCCGCCCGGGCGGAGCGCTCGATTTTCTGCCCGTGCTCGTCGGTTCCAGTCAAAAGCCAGGTATCCAGGCCCAGGGCTCGTTTGCGCCTCGCAATGGCGTCGGCCACAATCGTGGTGTAAGCGTGGCCGATATGCGGCCGGGCATTCACGTAATAGATCGGAGTGGTGATGTAAAAGCTGGGGGTATCGGACATGGGCAGGGCAGTCTCTCAATCTTAACAGGACGAGCCGTCTGCTAGAATCGGCAAGAAAATCAGGGGTTTTGCGTGTATCGCAAACAGCAGAGACTTCTTCGCGAGCGCCTCCGCTCGGTTCTTCAGGTCAAATACCAGGTTGAACTCCCGCAGATCGCCATCGAGCAGCCGCCCGATCTGGAGATGGGCGAGTACGCGCTGCCCGTGGCCTTCGAGCTGGCCCGCCGTCTGAAACGGTCACCGCGCGCAATAGCCGGGGAACTGGTTGCGGACCTGATGCCGCTCCAGGGCTTCACATCGTTTGCTGTGGCCGGCGCCGGTTATATCAACGGCAAGCTTGACCGCCAGGCGGCCGCGCAACAAATCGCACGCGACGATACCCCGGAAGAGCAGAGCCATCTTCATTCGCTGGTCGAGCACACCAGCATCAATCCCAACAAGGCTGCGCACATCGGTCATTTGCGCAACGCGATCCTGGGCGACACCTTTGTTCGCCTCCTGCGCGCCGCCGGGCAGCGTGTAGACGTCCAGAACTACATCGACAATACCGGTGTTCAGGTCGCCGATGTGGTGGTCGGCCTGACTCATTTTGAAGGGTACGATCTCGCCGGCGTCAAGCGGTTGCTGGTCGACCTCAAGGCGCGAGGGGAACGGATTGACGACTACTGCTGGGACCTTTACGCGCGGGTCTCGCAATGGTATGAGGCTCCGGGCCCGGAGGCGCAGGAGCGGAAGAAAATCCGCCTTGATACCCTGCATGCCATCGAGGCGGGCGGCAACGAGACTGCGGAAATTGCCGACCTGCTCTCCACCGCGGTGTTGCGCCGGCATCTTGAGACGATGCTACGGCTGGGCATTGAATATGATTTTCTGCCCCGCGAAAGCGAGATCCTCCATCTCAAGTTTTGGGATCTCGCCTTTGCCCAGTTGAAAGCCAAGGGTGTCCTTTATCTGGAGACCGAGGGCAAGAACCAGGGCTGCTGGGTCATGCGTCGCGCCTCGACTGCTGCGGCGCCCACAGAAGACAGTGTCGATGACGATGCCAAGGTGATCGTCCGTTCCAACGGAACCGTGACCTATGTGGGGAAGGACATTGCCTATCACTTGTGGAAGTTTGGCTTGCTGGGTCGAGACTTCGGCTACGCGCCCTTTTTTGCCTACAACGATCACATGTGCTGGATCTCGACCGAAGTGGGTGAGCCCCACCATCCTGATTTCGGAGGTGCGCAGGCCATCTACAACGTCATTGACAGCCGCCAGGCCGATCCCCAGGCAAACGTGATTGAAGCTCTGCGCGGACTTGGATATACCGAAGCTGCGGCGCACTACGTCCACTTTTCCTACGAAATGGTTGCGTTAACGCCGCGATGCGCGCTCGAGCTGGGCTATCAGATTTCAGAAGAAGACAGGGGCCGCCCCTTCATCGAGGTCTCCGGGCGCAAGGGTTTTGGGGTGAAAGCCGACGCGCTGCTGGACAAGCTTACGGAGGCGGCGAAAGAAGAGGTCGACAGCCGGCATCCCCAGCGCAGTCAGGAGGAAAGGCAAGGCATTGCCCACCAGATTGCGGTCGGGGCGTTGCGCTACTTCATGCTCAAATTCACGCGCAATACGGTCATAGCCTTTGATTTTAAGGAGGCGCTCAGCTTCGAAGGCGAGACCGGACCTTACGTGCAATACGCCGTGGTGCGGTCGCGCAATATTTTTCGCAAGGCGGGCACGACCCCTGAGGCCTCGCTGGTGGATGTGAATGTCGGAGACTACCTGGAGGGCGAGGACGCCGCCGGCCTTTGGGAGCTGTGGATTATGGCTTCGAGGCTCAGCCTGTTGCTCGAGCAGTGCATTGCTGCTGCGGAACCTGCGTATCTCGCCCGGCATGCTTTCCAGCTGGCGCAGCTTTTCAACAATTTCTATCACCGTCACCACATCCTCACGGAGGAGGATCCCCAGCGCAGGCAATTTCTGCTGGCCACTGCAGCGATAGCCGAGCGCGCGCTGGCGTGTTCGCTGGCGTGGTTGGGAATCACTATCCCGGAAGTGATGTGACGCTGTGATGCAGAGAACTCTACAACCAAAGGAGAAACAGCAGGTCCCTCCAGTGCGCTCCCCCGGATTTCCTGCCACGCAGCGCCGGACAAGGCCGCGTATGCGCCTTTCCATAAAGAAAGGCGCACGAAGTTCGCCAACGCCACCAAGTTTCACAGGAGGTGGTTCGGTATCCTGGCACCTCCTATTGCTACTGCAAAATACTCTCAACTGCCAGCATGACCGGTTCGAGAATGCCTGAAGGCAGCAAGCTAGAGTCTTTTGTGTAAGCGTTAACGTTGGTATGTGTGAACCTCCGCGTATCCGATGGCTGCAAATCGCCGATGAGGCGGTTGGCCCATAGGTTGGATACCCGGATCTCCACCGTGTTATCGCCCGGGTGCACCAATCCGTCAATCCGCGTGGCGAATGGTTGCCGCCACACCGTACCAGCCTCATGACCATTCACAATCACGGTTGCGATCTCGCGCACATTGCCGAGTTCCATCCAGAGTTGCCGCTTTTTGGGGGTAAAACCTGCTGGAAGATTAATGAGAGTGTGGTAGGTCGCTGTTCCTGAAAAGAAGCGAATGCCCGGAAAGTCGGGTTTTCGGTAACTTCCCAGCGGAAGGGGCGAAGCACGAGCAAGGTGCCGGGAGCGCCAGTGTAAGCAAGTTACCTGAAACCCCGTTTTGCGGGAAGTCCAGATCGTTCGGGGCAAAACTCACCTCGGCAGCCGAGACTTGCGCACGGGTGCTCCCTTCTGCATGAGCTCTCTTGATATTGATGAATGGCGGTCAGATGCTACCCTACGAACCTCTGGCCAAGCTACTATCTCGCAGCGGCTGAGAGTTTGGGGTGTTTTCGAGGGGGCGCGCGCCAACCTGTCCCTCCAACCGCCCGATTGGGGTCGCCGGCGACCTTGACCGAGTGGTGACTTAATTCCGCGAGTTTCAGCACCGGCTCCCGCAGCAGGACTCACCCGAAACAGCTAGGCTGCGAGACGGGGAATCGGTATCCTGTGGACGGATTAGATCGTACGATGGGTGCCCATGCCACGCCTTCGGTTCCTGATTTCCTATTCGGCGCTTCTGTGTTTGCTTGCAGTCCCCGCACACGCGCAGGCACACAGCGATGGCATTCAAGACCATCCGATGGGCAGCGCGGTTTCGAATGCCGTCGTACCCGTTGTGTCAGACTCCCCGGCGGCGGCGCTCAATGGGCAATGGAAATTTCGCACGGGTGATTCGCCCAAAGTCGCCGGCAGTGGGGTACTGCTCTGGGCGCTGAGTGACTTTGACGATTCCGGCTGGCAAGACTACATCATCGACCCGCAGCATCCAGCAGTGACCGCGGCGGAGGCGATGCAGTCCAATGCGGTGCCGGGTTGGCAGAGTCATGGACATCCCGGTTACGCCGGCTATGCGTGGTATCGCATCCGTTTCCAGCCGCCTCCGGGTACGCATTCCCTCGCGCTGCTGATGCCGCAGTACGTAGACGATGCGTATGAGGTCTACCTGAACGGACAAAGAATTGCCAGCTTTGGCCAACTGGACGGCCGGCGGCTTTTCTATCCCAATCAACCGAAGCTATTCCCCATTCCAGCTACTGCGCTCAAGGGAGCACAATCCATCACGCTTGCGATGCGATTCTGGAATTCCAGCTACGAAGCGCTGCCTAGCCAACAAGGTCTCGCAGGAGGCCTGCGGGGCTTGCCACTGGTTGGTTCCTCGGGACTGCTCTCTCTCTTTCGACAGAGCGTGCAAGGTAAATCATTACAGGGAAATTTCCTGGATATCGCGGCGTATGCCGCGGTGGGCATTCTCTGCTTGTTCCTGTTCTTCTTCAGCCGCCGCCAGCGCGAGTACCTCTGGGCCGGCATCAGTCTGACCAGCCTTGCCGCCGTGGCAGCCACTACCGCGTTTCGGAACGCTGAGCAGACGAGCATTTCAATCCAACTGTCTTATGGGGTTGGCTTCGTTGCGTATTGTCTGGGATTTTTTGCGCTCCCTCTGGCTGCGATGCACCTGTTGGGTGTGCCTAAACCGATCTGGCGCCGCACAAACTACGTAGTATTCGCCGTGCTTGCCATGAATCAGTTGGTAGAGCTTGGCCTGGTTCTTGACCTGCTGCCGCCCACAGCTTTCCTCGATCGCGTCAACAACATGTCTCTGTTGCCGTATCTCCCTTTTATCCTTCTGCTGCTTGCGATCGCAGCCGACGGCCTGCGCACGCTGGGAAGAAAAGCATGGTTGCTGTTAACTCCAGGCATGCTCTGGGCCTGCTACCTCGTTGTCTTTGAGTTGCTGGTCTCTTCGAGCGAACGCCTTGTTTTCGCGGCCGACCTTCTTGCCGCGTGTGTTCCGCTTGCGGTCCTGATCATTTTCCTGATGCGTTTCACAGAACAGCAACGCGAACATCTTCGCCTGGTGGATGACATGCGACAGGCGCAGGAAGTGCAGAAGGTGCTGCTGCCGGAAAAGCTACCGCAGATTGCAGGGCTAACCATCGAAAGCGAATACCGCCCGGCGCGTGAAGTCGGGGGCGACTTCTTTCAGATCGTCCCGCAAGCAACGGAAGGCAGCGTGTTGATTGTTGCCGGTGATGTGACCGGCAAGGGATTGCAGGCCGGAATGCTGGTCGCGCTGATCGTGGGCGCGATTCGTACCCAGGCTGAGACAAGTTCCGATCCACTGCGCGTTTTGCAGGCATTGAACCGAAGGCTCTTCGGACGAGCTCACGCGACCTGTCTCGCGCTGGGCATCGAGCCAGATGGCCGTGCAAGGCTGGCGAATGCCGGGCATCTGCCGCCGTATCTTAACGGAAAAGAATTGCAGATTGAAGGCTCGCTCCCTTTGGGGATGGTGGAGGGCGCAGAGTTTTCGGTGATGCAGTTCCAGCTGGCTCCTGGCGACCGGCTGATGCTGCTGTCCGATGGCATCGCCGAAGCGCAGGACAAGCAGGGCCAGCTCTTCGGCTTCGAGCGCATTCAAGCAATGCTGCAAACGCCGGTAACCGCCGCGGGCATCGCCACGGCCGCGCAGAACTTCGGCCAGGAAGACGACATCAGCGTACTGTCCGTTACGCGGATCGCAGAGATGAAGGCAGTGACCGCGTGAAAAGAAGGGTTGATCCAATTCCCATGGGACATCTTCGATTCGTTAGCGGTGACTCCGCTTGGTCGTGACGCATTTCGATCGGTTATTGCCGCCGTCACGTCACAACGGCCTGGAAGAGAGCCAAATCAGCAGGTCAGTTACTCAGCCGACAACCGATATGAAGGTCTACCTGAACGATGTCCAGATGGGAATGATCATTCTCGCGACTGAGGTTAACTTCCTGAAGACAAGATTAGTTAGAGGGCTACTCCGGTTGCGCGTAGGAAGATACTCGGACAGCCAACTTAAAACCACTCGCTGTGGCCCCGTCGGCAATTTACCTATAACCCAGTTTCAGGAGAACTACGCTTCAAGCGGCGGAAAGCCACGTCCGACAAGCCGACTTCGTCCAAGTGTCCACTTCCGAGTTGCGACCAACCAACGATTCTCCTACAAACCGAAAACATACAGTACCCGATCCGCTGCAATCGCGATGCACTGGTGTCCGTCGATCGTGAAGGAGACAGGATTGGCAATGATGGCACCGCCTGTCTGGAAATCCCACAGCGGCTTTCCACTCTGCGCATCCAGCGCATAGAAGTTCCCTTCGTTCGATCCGGAAAAGACCAGTCCTCCTGCGGTGGAAAGCACACCGGCCCACGGCGGCGAGAGCAATTTGAATTCCCATCGCATCTCTCCTGTCTCGGCCTGTAGCGCCCGGATTGCCCCCAGGAGTCATCGGGAGGCAGTTCGGGTGGTTTGAGCACGCCGAAGACCGCCGGTTTGGGGGAGTCGGAATAGGGAACATGGATTTCGTGGGGGAGACTCATAAATGCTCCATGTGGTAGGTTCGACTGCCGGGACGAAGGCTCTGCTGAGAAGCTGGAGTCGAGGATCGATCTCAGACCTAGGATACGCCGTTTCGGCAGTGGCGGGCTCCCGGTGGAGGCGCAGGCCAATGCTTATAGTGAGTTCAAAACCGCGAATCCTTCGCCCAAGCCAGAACGTTTGCGGAAGCGTGGACTCCCATTTATGTGTGACAGAAACAACACGCGCTTACGATCCTCTAGGAGCGACCGATAGACCCTTGCTCGAAGGCGCGTCTACGATATGACAAGTGCGTTATGAAACCGGGCCGAACTGACCAAAGAGCAAGCCAGACTCAAGTTGCGCGATCTTGAGCTAAGGACTAGGCGAACGACCGGCGACAGGAAGTGCGATGCCGTTTGCAGTGCCTCAGACCATGCCCAGCAAAAGAAAAAGTCCCTAGCTGCAGCTAGGGACCCGTTTAGGAGTTGGCCGGCGTTTCGAGGCCGGGACCAACCGCGCACTGCGGCGGTTGCATTCGGACTCCCATGCCGTTTAGTACGGCTGTAAATAACGGTGCGCTAACCCAGCTCGATTGTCAACAGCCAGAACAGCAAGCCAGCTTCTAGACCCAAAAACGAAGCACTTGGCCGAAGCTTACCGATGGCAAATCAGTGTTAAGCCCTCGCAGCAGGGTAAGCACTCAGCCGAATGGACTCCGATGCCAAGCAGACCAACTGCCCGTGTACCAGCCACGGCAGTGAAAGACCCTGCACCACAAGTGTCAACAGGATCAGAGAAAAGGTGAGAAAGATGATCAAGCTTCGCTGAGGGAACGGGCTTCCATCGTTGAGCGTGAGAGGCAGTGAGTTTGCCGCGGCCAGGGCGACGACCCCACGCATTCCGGTCCACCCCATCACAAAAGCCTGATTCGATTTCGGCCTTTCGTATATCCGCTTCACAACATGAGTTCGCACCCACCATGTTGCCGCCGTCGCCGGATACATCCAAGCCAAGCGCAGCAGGACCAGAGTGGCGGAAAACACCGGCGCATATTTGAGCAGGCTCAGGTTGCTGTGTCCATGAATGCCGTCCAGCACATACGGAAGCTGCAAACCGATCAGCACAAACACAAGCCCGTTCAACAAAAACTCCAGCGCGTCCCAGACGGCCCACGCTTGCAATCGTACTCCGGGTGAAAAGAAGGTCGAACTCCGGTGGCTTACAAACAAACCGCATACCACGACGGCGATCACGCCGGAACCCTTCACCGCTTCACCCATGAGGTACGCTGCGTATGGCACGATCAGCGATAGGGCGATTTCCACCGGTCCGTCGTCCATCCAGCGCTCCAGCCACGTTACGACCAATCCGATGGTCAGACCGACGAGCGCACCTCCGATCGTCAGCCATGCGAATATGGCTACGCCATGGCCTACGGTAGGGGTTGTCTCCTCGACGACCATCTGGACTCCAAATTGCAAAGCCAGCAGCCCGGTCGCGTCGTTTAACAGGCTCTCGCCTTCCAGCAAGTCCACAACGCGTGGCGGCATTCCTACTTTGCGTGCGATCGAGGTCGCCGCGACCGCGTCCGTGGGCGAAACCACGCCTCCCAGAAGAAATCCAAGTTGCCAGGTGAATCCCGGTAGCCACCAACCACTTCGCTGCAAATGCGACACCAAAAGCAGTGAAGAACACCAGGAATACAGCGAGGCTCGAAATCGACACCAGGTTGTATTTGAACTCCCTCCACGACGTTTGCCACGCGGCAGCATAAAGAAGGGGCGGCAGAATTACCAGGAACACCAACGAGGGTGGCAGAGGAACGTGCGGGATATGGGGGAGCAGCGAACACAGCGATCCGAAGACCACCAGAACAATGGGGTAGGACACGCCAAACCGGCGCGCCAAGCCTGCTACGGCAGTCACCGCGCACAGTAATCCGATCAGCAGCACCAGAATGTAGTTCAGATGGTCCATTCGGCCGAGGGCTCTCCTTCACATCAATAGTGTCATTAGGCTGATGTTATGAACAATGGTCGCCCGCCGGATCGAACAGGTTGAACGTACGTGAAGTAAAAAGAAGTAAAAAGGGACGGAGCAATCACCACTCCACTTCCGAATCCAAATAAGCAGTGAGGCAACGCGGGTTGCCCCGTCCACGAAACTTCCGACCGCAAAATCGGCTTCTGATACTGATACTGATAAGGAGACCCTTCGGGCATGTCGCGGAATAGGCAGCAAGCAAACACAATCACACTCATCCAGCATGAAATGGCGACGCTCTAATGCGAAGGCCGCTCGAAGTTCCTGACAAACGGTGGTCCGCCGGCGCCGTGACACGGTGTGGAAAGGCACCTCGCCCAACAACAAAACCACGGTTTGTGGAAAGCTAACCTTATTAACTGATGTTCGACAGTTCGATATTGGCGTTGGTGTAGCATCTCGCTGCGCGGGGACAACGCGCCAGAGGAGACCCGAAACGGAATGAAGAATTCACAAGCACAAAGCTCGGTGTTGAAGCGGCGCTAGTCGAGCCTACTCAATCAGCTCATCGTCATCGGATTCAGCGCTGTTGCGAGTTCCTCGATCGCGGCTGGTCACCCCGCTTGCCGCGCATTTTTTCCCTCGGGCAACGCTGTCCCGGAAGCGATGGACGCTCGGGTGGAGAGATCTGCGTTTTCCTTATCCCTCACTGAATCGGGCTGCCGTTGACAGTCAGTTCGTTCAACATCTTTACATTGAGCTGTTTCACTGCGTCGGGGAGAGGAGCGTAGTTCAAGCCGCTCGCACCTGCTTGGCCATCCGTCACCACATATACGATGAATTGCTTCAAGGCTGTACGCTTTTGAACATCTTTGCCGTCTTTGGGGATGATGAGGAAGGTCAGAGTGGAAATCGGATATGCGTCTGGCGCAGAGGCGGGCGGATTGGCGATGGGCGTGCGATCGTCCTTCGCCAACTCATCCTTGAACGCATCGATGGCTGCTGTCGTCCCCGCAGTGCTGGGTAGTACGTAATTGCCGGCCTGATTCTTGATCGCGGCCACCGGCAGCTTGTTCTGGGTCGCATACGTCAGTTCGACGTAGCTGATAGAGCCCGGAAATTGCTTTACCTGCCCGGTAACTCCCTCGCTGCCTTTGGCGCCAATTCCGGTCGGCCACTTAACCGCCGTGCCTTTGCTGACCTGTTGCGACCACTCCGGGCTGACTGCGGAAAGATAAGTAGTGAAGGCGGCTGTGGTGCCGCTGCTCTCGGCGCGGTGCACCACGGTGATCTTTGAGTTGGGCAGCGTCTCGCCCGGATTGTCCTTCTTCAGCAGCGGATCACGCCAGCTCGTGATCTTACCTAAGAAAATTCCGGCCAGCGTCTCAGAAGAGAGCTGCAGAGGCTTCTGCAGCCCCTCCAGATTGTAGGTGACGCATACCGGTCCGGCGGATTCGGGAATCTGGATCACCGGAGCCATCTGCGCCATATCACTATCGGAAAGGGGCGCATCCGAGGCGCCAAAATCAATGGTGCCGGACTTCACCTGCTGAATTCCACCCCCACTGCCGATGGACTGATAGTTGATCTGCACATTCTTGTGAGACTGCTGGAAGTCTTGAATCCAACGGCCCATCACCGGGTACACGAATGTGCTGCCGGCTCCGTTCAGCGAGACCGTGCCTGGGCCGGAATTGCAGGAGGTCAGCAAGCCGAGCGCAGACAAAATCGCAACGGCGGAGACGGCGGTTCTAAAGGTCTTTTCGTAGGGCATCAGCGATCCTCTTATGACATATTGTCGGGTAGGATGCCACCAGATGCCCCGCCCGGCCGAATGTTCATCGACATTTCATGAACGAACCTTGGGCAACGGGTGGAAGTGAAGGGCCTTCTTACTGAGAAAGGGGTTCTCATCATGAATGGAAAATTGCAGGGAAAGAAAATCGCGATCATGGCCACCGACGGCTTTGAACAAGTGGAGTTGACGGAGCCAAAGAAGGCCCTGGAGGCGGCGGGAGCGACGGTCGAGGTGATTTCTCCCAAATCAGGTCAAATCAAGGGATGGAAGCACACGGAGTGGGGTGACAATACCAAGGTGGACAAAACCCTGGACGAGGCTAAACCCGCGGACTATGACGGGTTGTTCCTGCCGGGCGGTCAAATCAATCCGGACAAACTCCGTATTGAGCCCAAGGCAGTTGCTTTTGTGACCGATTTCTTCAACTCAGGCAAACCTGTTGGCGCAATCTGCCACGGTCCGTGGCTGCTGGTGGAAGCCGGAGTCCTGAAGAAAAGAACACTCACTTCCTGGCCATCGGTGCGCACCGATATTCGCAACGCAGGCGGCCACTGGGTCGATGAAGAAGTGATTACAGATCAAAACCTTACCACCAGCCGCAAGCCCGACGATCTCCCGGCGTTCAACGAGCGGCTTATCCGGGAGTTTAGTCACGGAAAAGCGTCCAAAACGGTGGAGAAACAACCTGCTAGAGCCGCTTCCTGAAGCATTTTCCTATTGGTTTTGACCGAAGAGACGGTGTAAACACAGCTTTTTGTCAAGAAAAGCGGCACATCGCTGCTTCTAAAAAAGAACACAGTAATAGGAAAAATGCGTTAGAGCAGTTTCGCAATGGGAGTAGACCGAAGCGACAGGCCTTTTCGTGGTTTTCTCCCAAGGAAAACCACTCCTCGCGATCTTTTTCAGTCCACAGTAATTGCGAAACTGCTCTAGACGCTCTTTGACCCTACTTTGCAAAGGTGCGCACCCACTCCGTGATGGTGCGCACCGCAATTCCTGATGGGCCTTTGGCCATCCACGGCTTCTGCTCTTCGGTCCATGCCACACCCGCGATATCCAGATGGATCCAGGGCGTATCTTCGACAAATTCTTTGAGGAACATTGCGGCATTAATGGCTCCGCCCCAGCGGGTGGCGCCGGTGTTCATGATGTCCGCGATGTTGGATTTGATTTGCTCCTTGTACTCTTCATCGAGCGGCAGACGCCAGAATCGCTCCCCTGAGATCTCGAGCGCACTGGTGAAATGCCGGTAGATTTCCTCGTCATTCGAGAAGGAGCCCGCATTGACCACGCCGAGAGCAACCACGCAGGCGCCAGTCAGCGTAGCCGCATCGATGAGATGGGTAGCGCCCAGCTGCCGGGCATAGGCAAGCCCATCTGCCAGGACCAGCCGCCCTTCCGCGTCGGTGTTGACGATTTCAATGCTTTTGCCGGACATCGCGATCTGGACGTCTCCGGGTTTCATCGCGGTCCCCGAAGGCATATTCTCAGCGGCGCAAACCACGCCAACCACCTTCACCGCCGGCTTCAATTGCGCAATGGCCTGCATGGCGCCAATCATCGCGGCTCCGCCCGCCATGTCATACTTCATCTTCTCCATGCCCTCCGCAGGCTTGATCGAGATGCCGCCGGTGTCGAAGGTAATGCCTTTCCCCACCAGGCCGAGCACCGGAGTGGAAGGGGCATTCTTCGGCTCGTAGGTCATCACGATCAGCGCGGGTGGCTCTTCCGAGCCCTTGGTCACTCCCCAGAACGCACCCATCTTCAGTTCTTTCAGCTTTTCTGCGCCGTAGACCTCACATTGCAGCCCGTATTGCCTGCACATCTCGGAGGCTTTCCGGCCTAACACCGTGGGCGTCATCACGTTGCCCGGCTCATTGACCAGGGTGCGGGTAAAGTTTTGTGCCTCGCCCAGGATCACTCCTTCCCGTAGGCCCGCCTCAATGGCCGCCTGCTTGGCCCCGCTGGCGGCAAGCAGGTTGAGTTGCTCGATGCTCTGGTCTTTGCGGTCCGAACGATAGGTATCCGGATCAAAATCGCCGATGTAGGCGCCTTCGACCAAGGCTCTGGTGGCTGCAAGGGGATCGAGGCCCTCCGGAATCGCGATCGTGAGTTCGCGCAACTTGCGCGGCTTGGCGAAGCGCACGGCTGCACCCGCGGCCTTGCGCACCTCGGTGGTGGTGAGCTGGCCCAAGCCCACCACCAGAATGCGCTCCGCTTTAAAACCGGCTGGAGCGTGCAACAGGACGGTCTCACAGCTGGTAGCAGCAAATTCACCGCTGCCCAGGAGTGCCGCAGTTGCCTTGGCCAACGGAGCCCCGGTAGTCAACAGCTTGACTGCCGGTCTGGTCTGCTTTTTCTCCGCCTTCTTTTCCGCCTCGTCGAGCGCGAAGATCACCAGTAACCCACTGCTGACCCGCTCAAGCTTTGCCGATATAAATTTCGTATGCATGGATGATTGTGCTTCCCTGGTCCTGATAAGTCGTTTATATTGTTTTGTTTATGGCTACTTGTGCTGACTGCGGACGATCGCCGCCCGAGCCTCGCGGTCATCTTCACGCCGCCGTTCGGTCTCGCGCTTGTCCCAGTCCTGCTTGCCCTTAGCTACCGCCAGTTCGCATTTCACCCGGCCATGGCGGAAATAAAGCCTGGTGGGAATGAGCGTTAAGCCCTTTAGCTGCGTCTTCCCCATTAGTTTTTGCAGTTCCTGGCGGTGGAGCAGGAGTTTGCGGGTGCGCAGCGAGTCGTGGTTCAAAGAGTTTCCGTGCGAGTAAGGTCCGATATGCGCGTTCAGCAAATACGCTTCGCCGTCCTTGATGATTCCGTAAGCATCCTTGAGATTGGCCTTGCCTTCGCGGATGGACTTCACTTCTGTGCCTCGGAGCGCGATGCCGGCTTCGAATTTGTCGAGCAGAAAGTAATTGTGCCCTGCAGCGCGATTCACCGCAGCGTCTCGTTCGCCGGCAGCGACTGGTTCACGAGGCTTCGTTTTTTGAGGGGACGGATGAGTGGTTTGACTCTGTTGCCGGGGCATACGTTTGGTTACGAATCTTCATGCTAGCACGCGACTTGGGAGCGATAGACCGGGTTTCCCGGATGGTATACTCAGGCGATATTAACCAAGAGAAAAGCTGTTCTGGGCCTGTGTGGACGCGTCGATTTTTCTCCCGCGGTTTCGCAATTCGGGCAGACCGGAGCGACAGATCTCTACGTGGTTTTCTCCTCAAGGAAAACCACTCTTCACGGGACTTGTTCAGGCGGCATTCATTGCGAAACCGCTTTGAAAAAAATGCGTTTCGGCTGTCTGGAGTGCGATGAATCGCCGTCAAAATAACTGGGCTCTGTCCACTGCGCTTACTTTGCTCCTCTGCCTGAGCATTTGCTCCCTTGCAGCTTCCGGTCCAAAGGCAAAAACGCTCTATGAGCGCGGCCAGGCAGCTGAAACCAAAGACGATCCCATCACTGCCTACGAAAACTACTACCAGGCCTACGAGAAGGAACCCAAGAACCTTCGCTATAAGACGGCGTATGAGCGCATGCGCTTTCTGGCGGGATCCGCGCACGTGGACAAAGGAGAGAAGCTCCTCGCCCAGGGGGACACTACCGGCGCGCTGACTGAGTTCCTGCGCGCGCTCGAGATCGATCCCAGCAACGAGTTGGCCCACCAAGATATCCAGAAGGCAAGGGACAAGCTTGCGGCTCCCAAGCCCAATCAGGAAACCTCGATTCCCGAGAACAAAGCAGAGGAACTGACCGAGGTGGGTAGCCCGGTACAGCTCAAACCTATCTCCAATGAACCGCTCACCCTGCATATGACCGAAGACAGCAAGGTGGTCTACTCGACCGTGGGCAAGGCGGCAGGGATCAACGTGCTGTTCGATCCCGAGTACACCTCCAAGCGCATCCAGGTGGATATTGCGAACGTATCTCTGTTGGACGCCTTGCGCATCGTTGGCACAGTCTCGGGCACGTTCTGGCATCCGGTCACTGCCAACACCATCTTTGTTGCCATGAACACACGGGCCAAGCGGCAGGAGCTGGAAGAGGAAGCGGTACAGACGTTCTACCTAGCAAATACGGCCCAGCAAAACGATCTGAACGATATTCAGACCGCGCTGCGCAACCTGCTGGTGAATGCCAAGCTCTACGGGGTACCGAGCCAGAGCGCCATCGTCATGCGGGCCACGCCGGACGAGCTGCTGCTGGCGCAAAAGCTGATCAACGACCTGGACAAGTCCCGTCCGGAGGTAGTTGTCGACGTGGCGCTGCTGGAAGTGAACCGGGACAAGACGCGGACCATCGGTGTTCAGCTCCCAGGCAGCTTTGGTATACAGTTGCAACCACCCAACGCCACCAGTACCAGTTCCAGCAGCAGCAGCACCACCACGACGGGAACTACCACCAGCAGCACAACGAACTTGACGCTGAACAATCTTGCTCACCTGAACGCCACCAATTTTGCCGTGACCGTGGGCCAGGCAACAGCCAACTTCCTGCTTTCGGATTCCGACACCAAAGTTTTGCAGAATCCCAGCATCCGGGCCACAGACGGGCAAAAAGCTGACCTTAAGGTAGGCACCCGCATCCCCGTGGCTACGGGCTCTTACCAGACCGGCGCGGCAACAGCCGTCGTCAGCTCGCTGGTGAACACACAGTTCACTTATCTCGATGTCGGCGTGGAGATCGAGATAACGCCCATCGTACATTACAACCGCGATGTAACTCTCAAGATCAAGCTCGTCTCCTCCGAGGAGAGCAGCTCAACCAACATCGGTGGCATTACCGAACCGATCATTAGCCAGAGGACCTCCGAGCAGGTAGTCCGCCTCAAGGAAGGCGAAGTCAACATACTGGGTGGATTTTTGCAGAAGCAGGATCTCACGACAATCGGCGGAACGCCGTTTCTGGGCGAGGTACCGATCTTGAAGTACTTATTCAGCTCCACACAGCATGAAGTGCAGAACGACGAAATCATCTTCATGCTGACCCCGCACGTTGTTCGCGCCGCCGACATCAGTCCTTTGAATCTGCAAGAAATTGATACCGGCACGGGCACGAATGTCGAATTGCGGCGCGTCTCGGCGCCAGGAAATGCTCAGTCGCCGGATGGAGCGGCTACCTTACCGCCTGGGTTGCAGCCACATGCCTCGATACCGCCCGCAACCGCGCCGGCGGCCAATGGGACTCCAGGGTCCGCTATGGCAGCGCCCGCAGTATCCAGCTCGGTGACCCTGCAAATCGCTCCGCCGCAAGTCGCACCTAAGGTGGGTGCAACTTTCCAGGTGGCGGTCAACCTCAACGGCGGCCAGGATGTTTTTTCGGTGCCGATGCAGTTGCATTACGACAGCAGTAAACTGGCGTTGATCAACGTCGATACCGGCACCTATCTCGGCCACGATGGCCAGGCCATCGCACTGGTTCATCGCGACGATGGGGTTGGCAATGTCGTGATCTCAGCTTCTCGCCCACCCGGCGTCGCGGGTGTGAATGGAGCGGGAACTGTTTGCATTTTGACCTTCCAGGCCAACGCAGCGGGAGACGCCACTATGCAAATCATCCGGGCGTCGGCGAAGAACAGCGCCCAACAGGCGGTCAACATCGCCGGTTCACAAACCGCAGTCCACATTCAATAGGGTTTCTGTATGCAGTACAAACGACTTGCACGCAACGCGGCAGCAGACAGGCAAGCGGGGTTGACCCTGGTCGAGTTGATAGTGACGGTTGCGATCCTTGCCATCCTGGCGACAGCCGCCGTTCCACTGGCCCGTTTTCGCGTGCGGCGCGAAAAAGAAAGGGAATTGCGCTACGACCTGTGGCAGATGCGCGATGCCATCGACAAGTACAAAGATGCCGCCGACAAGCACGCCTTCCAGTACAAGCTGGACAGTCAAGGCTATCCGCCTGACCTCCAGAGGCTGGTCGACGGCGAAGACGCCCAGGGCAAAAAGTTGAAATTTCTGCGCCGTATCCCCGTCGATCCGATTACCGGCAAAGCCGAGTGGACGTTACGCTCCATGCAGGACGAACCGAATAGCGACTCGTGGGGAGGGCAGAATGTTTTTGATGTTGCCTCCAAGTCGCAAGCGACCGCGCTCGATGGAACGAAGTACTCCGATTGGTAGGCCTGTGAGAATAACCCGCTCTCGCACTCAATTCGCGCGTGGCTTCACCCTGGTCGAGTTGATGGTAGTGATGCTCATCATCGCCATCCTGGCCGCGATCGCCATCCCCGCCTACGTCGCGTCCATTCGCGCTGCCCGGGAAGCGGTGCTTAAAGAAGATCTGCACGTTATGCGCGATGCCATTGATTCTTATACCAACGATAAGGACAAGGCGCCGCAGACTCTGGATGACCTGGTCAGCGGCGGTTATCTCAAGTCCATTCCGGTCGACCCGGTGACCCACACCAACACCACCTGGGTGCCGACCATCGATGACACATTGCAGAACATCGACCAGACCGACCCCGGGATGACCGATGTTCACAGCGGGTCGGACCAGGTTGGGAGCGACGGGCAACCCTATAACGCCTGGTAGATTCGCTGCGGCCAGGGTATGGAGGGCTGCGGACGGGTGCCCCAGGTTCGCCCCAGCGTACCTGGGCAGAAAATGTTTCTTTCAAATGTTTTTACTCGGCGGGTTCAACCGTTCTAATTTTTGTAGAGCTTTCTTCCGCCCGGGCCAGAATCTGAGCCCACAATTCCTTTAGCCCATAGCCGGTTTTGGTGGAACACAGCAGAATCTCGCTCAATCCCAAACCTTCCTTCAGCCGCGCCAGAGCCTTCGTCCGTTCATTACCGGAAAGACGATCTGCTTTCGTTCCCACCGTAAGAAAACTGCGCCCCATTCCCTTAAGCGACGCGATCAGTTGCTGGTCGCTGGCCTGCACCGGAATGTTGCTGTCCACCAGGCAGATGCACAGGACCAGGTTGGCCCGTTCTTCAAGATAGGGATTGATGAATTTGGGCCATTCCGCAGAGATGGACCTGGAGATCTTGGCGTAGCCGTAACCTGGCAGATCGGCAAACAGCAATCGAGGCAGCCGCGCGGTCGCTGAATCCGACAGGGCAAAAAAATTGATCGACCGGGTCCGGCCAGGTGAGGCCGAGACCTTGGCCGCTTTTTCGCCCAGCAAGCCGTTAATCAGGCTCGATTTGCCAACGTTAGACCGGCCGAGGAAAGCGAACTCCGGGGCCGTGGCGGCAGGGAACTGCTCAGGCGACATCGCCGATAGCAGGAACTTGGTGACCAGGTGCATGCGCCCGGTCTACTGGGCGCGCGGCTGATCAGCGGGTACAGGTGGCTTAACCGCAGCCAGCACCTCGGGAGTCTCCTCGCGCAATTCCGGTAAGGGCCCCTCGAGCGCGATCCTTAGAACGTCGTCCATCTGATCCACAAAGTGCAGCTTCATTACGCTGCGCAGATTTTCCGGGAGATCGGCCAGGTCCTTTTCATTCGCTTTGGGCAGGATGGCTTCAAAGATGCCGGCCCGGTGAGCCGCCAGCAGCTTCTCTTTCAATCCGCCAATGGGCAAAACCTTGCCCCGCAGAGTAATTTCGCCGGTCATTGCTATATCCCGCCGCACTCGCACCTTGGCCAGGGCACTCGCCAGCGCGGTGGCAATGGTGATGCCGGCGGAAGGCCCATCCTTGGGGATCGCGCCCTCTGGCACGTGCACGTGGATGTCCAGGTTCCGGTAAAAATCCTTAGGCAGGCCCAGGTGTTGCGCCCGGCTGCGGATGTAGGAAAGAGCTGCCTGCGCAGATTCCTGCATCACGTCGCCCAGTTGGCCAGTCAGGGTCAACTTACCCTTGCCATCCAGCACCTGGACTTCGGTCGACAGAATGCTGCCGCCCACTTCAGTCCAGGCCAGCCCGGTAACCAAGCCAATTTCGCTGGTCTCGTGCAGCTGAGAATCGCGAAACTTGGCTACCCCCAGAAATTCGTTCAGGTTGGTGTCGGCGATGTCTTCCTTGTGCTTGGCCCCGTTGCGGACCACGCGGCGGGCTACCTTGCGGCATACGTTGCCGATTTCGCGCTCCAGGTTGCGGACGCCTGCCTCGCGGGTGTAACCGCGAATGATGTCCACCAGCGCCGCATCGCTGAAAATCGCATTCTTATCGCTCAGCCCGGTGGCTTCGCGCTGCTTCTTGACCAGGTACTGCTTGGCAATTTCGAGCTTTTCCGCTTCGGTGTAGCCGTGCAGGCGAAGAATCTCCATGCGGTCCTGGAGCGGCGCCGGGATGGTGTGCAGCACATTGGCGGTGGCCACAAAGAGCACCTGCGACAGGTCATATTCCACGTCGAGGTAGTGATCCTGAAAGCTGGTATTCTGCTCCGGGTCGAGCACCTCGAGCAGCGCCGAGGCGGGATCTCCGCGCAGGTCGGAAGCCATCTTGTCCACTTCGTCCAACATGAAGACCGGGTTCTTGGTCCCTGCCTTCTTCATGGACTGGATGATCTGTCCCGGCAGGGCCCCGATGTAGGTGCGGCGATGCCCGCGGATTTCCGCCTCATCGCGTACGCCTCCAAGGGACATGCGCACAAACTTGCGACCGGTGGCCTTGGCTATCGACATCCCCAAGGAGGTCTTGCCCACGCCTGGAGGACCAACAAAGCACAGGATCGAACCCTTGGGATTTTTTACCAGCTGGCGGACGGCCAGAAACTCGAGAATGCGTTCCTTAATTTTTTCCAGGCCGTAGTGGTCTGCGTTCAGCACCTTTTCCGCGTGATCGATGCTGCGCGTTTCTTTGCTTCGCTTCTTCCACGGTACAGCCAGCAGCCAGTCCAGGTAATTTCTGGAGACGGTCGACTCCGCCGACATGGGCGGCATAGCCTCCAGCTTTTTCAGCTCCTGAATCGCTTTATCGAAGACGTCCTTAGGCATGCCGGCGGCTTCGATCTTCTTGCGCAGTTCATCGAATTCGCTCTTCTCACCCCGGCCCAGTTCCTTCTGGATGGCCTTGATCTTCTCGTTAAGGTAGTACTCTTTCTGCGCGCGCTCCATCTGCCGCTTGACCCGGCTTTGCACGCTGCGATCCATATTCAGCTTCTCGATTTCGATGTCGAGTACGTCCGCGACCCGGGATAGGCGCTCGCTGGGATCGAAGATGTCGAGCAGTTCCTGCTTCTCTTCGATCGAGAGCTGCAGGTTGGCGGCGATGGTGTCGGAGAGCTTGGCCGGCTCATCCATACGGACCGCGGCGATCATGGTTTCGTAATTCAAAGACTGCTGCAGCTTGACGTACTGCTCAAACAGGGAAGTGACCCGCTGCATGACAGTCTCGATTTGCGGATTTACTTCCAGCTGCCGGTTGGCGACCCGCACGGTGGCCACAAAAAAGCCATCGGAGTCATTCATTTCAACAGCCTTGGCCCGTTCCAGGCCTTCCACCAGCACCTTGATATTGCCGTCCGGCATCTTCACGCTCTGGACGATGTTGCCAATGGTTCCCACGGAATAGATGTCTTCAGGCCGCGGCTCATCGATACCCGCGTCGTGCTGGGTAGCCAGAAATATCTTGCGGTCTCCGGTCAGCGCCTCTTCCAGCGCTCTCACGCTTGACTCGCGCCCCACAACAAAGGGCGTCATCATGTAAGGAAAGATCACCATGTCCCGAATGGGCATCATGGGGAGCTTGCGAAGATCGCCTTTGTCCCGGGTTTCTTTTGCTTGTGTCACGCGATTTCCTTTCGCCTATCTTCCCTTATACAGAGGAAAAGGGACTTGCGCCAATGACCCGGACGTTGGCGCCTTCAACCAATCAACAAGTCTTGAGCACTCAAGCAGGGACCGCAGATGTCTCCTGCGCAGGTACGGGCTGGGTTGTATGGGCTGGTAGGTACGGGCTTTAGCCCGTACAACCCAAAAGCAAATGCGACGGGCTTTAGCCCCTGAGGCTTGCCTTCCGCCGGAGTCGCCGAAAAGCATACCTCAGGGGCTAAACAGGCTGCGGAAAAACCAATGTTTTTGAAGGGTACGACCTACCTCACCGCAGCGAGCATTAGGTCGTACGTAAACCACTGCAAACAGGTGCGGCTTTAGCCGCTGAGGGAACGACCCTCGGTCTGTCCAGATTTTTTCCGCAGCCTGTTTAGCCCGTACTTACCGGTTACCCGGCCTTCTCCAGCAGAGTTACGGAAAGGTCGCGTTTCTGTACCATCTCGGCGGTAATGTCCAGCTCCTTAATTTTCTTATTACTTGGGAGGTGGTACATCAGGTCCAACATCAGCTCTTCCAGGATCATGCGCAGGCCGCGCGCCCCAACCTTACGATTCAGGGCCTCGCGGGCAACGGCACGGGAGGCATCCTCAGAAAACAACAGGCGCACGCCCTCATACTCGAAGAGCCGTTGGTACTGCTTGAGAATGGCATTTCTGGGCTTGGTGAGAATCTCCACCAGGGCAGCCTCATCAAGCTCGTCGAGAATTCCAATGACCGGCAGGCGTCCGACAAATTCGGGGATAAGACCGAACTTGATCAGGTCCTGGGGTTGAGCCTGGCGTAGAAGCTCGGTGTCGCGCTGTGCCGGCAAAAAGCCTGCTTCCTGGGCGTCCTTCTCCGACAGTGCCTTGAAGCCCAAGGCCTTCTTACCCACACGCCGCCCGATCAGGCGTTCCAGCCCGACGAAGGCGCCGCCGCAGATAAACAGAATGTTCGTGGTGTCGACCGGGGTGAACTCCTGGTGCGGATGCTTGCGTCCACCCTGGGGCGGAACGTTGGCTACCGTGCCCTCCAGGATCTTCAGCAGGGCCTGCTGCACGCCCTCGCCGGAGACATCGCGGGTAATGGACGGGTTCTCGTCCTTGCGGCCGATTTTATCGATTTCATCAATATAAATAATGCCGGTCTGCGCTCTGGCTACGTCACCATCCGCTGCCTGAAGCAGCTTGAGGATGATGTTTTCGACGTCCTCGCCCACATAGCCAGCTTCCGTCAACGTGGTCGCGTCCACGATCGCGAACGGTACATCCAGCATCTTGGCCAGGGTGTGCGCCAGCAGGGTCTTGCCGCTTCCGGTTGGGCCGACCAGCAGAATGTTGGACTTGGACAGCTCGACGTCATTGCCGCGGGTCCGGTTCATCTGGATACGCTTGTAGTGGTTGTAGACCGCGACAGCCAGCTTCTTTTTGGTCTGCTCCTGGCCGATGACGTACTCATCGAGAAAGCCCTTGACCTCTTGCGGCTTGGGCAAGTGAGCCGGCGCCGCCCCAGGCTGCGTCTCCCCCCGGTCGTCTTCCAAAATGGAGTTGCAGACCGCGACGCATTCATCACAGATGTATGCCCGCGGATAATCGCTCGGTGAGGAGATCAATTTAGCAACGGCGTCCTGCGATTTATGACAGAACGAACAACGGAGCGTATCGTCTGTTCCTCTCGGCGTTTTCATACTGCAACTCCTTCGGCCTGACGGCCAATCACGTACGTGGCCGGTCTATGATTTCGTCAATAATGCCGTACTCTTTTGCCTGCTGCGCGTTCATGATGAAGTCTCTCTCCACATCTCGTTCAATGCGTTCCAACGGCTGAGCGGTGTGCTTGGACATCAACTTATTGGTGATCTCGCGAATACGGATAATTTCGCGGGCATGAATATCGATATCGGTGGCTTGACCCGAAAGACCGCCCATGGACGGCTGGTGGATCAGGATGCGGGAGTTCGGCAGGGCAAAACGCTTGCCCTTGTTGCCGCTCATTAACAGGAAGGCTGCCATGCTCGCGGCCTGCCCGATGCAATAGGTGACCACGTCATTGCGGATGAACTGCATGGTGTCGTAGATGGCAAGACCCGCGGTGATCGAGCCTCCGGGAGAATTGATGTAAAGCTGGAGATCTTTCTCCGGGTCTTCGCCGGAGAGAAACAACATTTGTGCGATTACCAGGTTTGCGATCTGATCGTCGATCGGCGTTCCCAGGAAGATGATATTGTCGCGAAGCAAACGAGAATAAATGTCGTAGGCGCGCTCGCCTCGACTCGTCTGCTCGACCACCATAGGTACAAGTGCCATGCTCTCCCTTGCTTCTGTTTCCCGCGGGCAGTTTGCGCCCGGTCTTAAAGTTGCCCGTTATTCAGGACGCCATTCTTTCATACAGCAGCGCGCCCATCTTCTCCCTACGTAAGCGTTCCCGGATTCTAGCGAGGCTACCGTCCTCAGTCAAACGCACGCGTAGTGCATCCACTGGTTCGCGCATTTGCAAGGAGATACCTTCTAGTTCTTTTTCGACATCTTCTTCGGCCACGGTGACATTTTCTGCGTCTGCAATGCGGTCAAGCAGAATAGACCCCTTCACCTCAGCGGTCGCAGACGGCCGTTGGGCGGCGCGCAGGCGATCGAAGTCGAGGTTGCGCATATCTTCGGTGCGCATGCCCTGGGAGGCGAGCGCTCGAAGTCCGCGGTCCAGACGGGCGTCGATCTGCTGCTGCACCAGCGACTCCGGAACCGGAAACTCAAAGCGAGTGACCAGTGCGTCCAGCAGCCGGTTGGTAGTCTCGGTTTGTACGTGCCGCTGCTTGTCTCTCTCCAGGTGTTCGCGCAGCTGCTTGGTAAAGTCCGCCAGGCTTTCGTACGATCCCAGCTCCTTGGCGAACTCGTCGTTCAGTTCGGGCTCGATCTTTTTCTTAATGCCCTTGACTTCGAGATCGTAGGCTACCCGCTTGCCAGCTAGTTGCCGCTCACCGAAATCCCGCGGATAGCTCACCTCGAACTTTAACTGTTGTCCGACTGTGGCCCCGCGCAGTGCGGCATTAAAACTATCAAGCGTATTCGGTCCACCTACCTGGACCATGACATCCTGGCCGGAGATAGGTTGCTGCGCTTCGGGCGTCACTTCGTTTTGGGCTTCGCCTTCCGCCGGCTGGACATTGCCCGTAAAGCTGATCTGCGCAAAATCACCATCGGCCAGCGGCCGCTCTTCCGTCACCGGCTCCATGGTGGATCGAGAGTCACGGATGCGTGCCAGCTCGGCGTCGACCTCGGCATCGGTCAGCTCGGTAGAAGGTTTCTCCACCTTTACCTGCTGATAGCCGTCGATGGAGAAATCGGGAAGCACTTCAAAAGCGGCTTTGAAGCGTAAAGGTTTCCCCTCTTCCAGATTGATGTCGGTCACCTGGGGTTGAGAGATGGGCTTCAGCTTCTGCTCGGCGATGGCGGTGCGGAAGTGCTCAGGTAGAACTGCTTCCATCACATCCTGGCGAATCTGCTCCGCGAATCGGCCGCGGATGAGCGACTCCGGGACTTTGCCCGAACGGAAGCCCGGGATGCGCGCCATCTTTTTATATCGTTTGGTGACTGCCTGAAAATTACGGGTGATTTCGTCAGCGGGGATTTCGATTTCGACTTCTCGAGTGCAGTCCGGATTCAGGGTTGGCGTGCCATGAGAGTGCCCCTCATGCTCTTGTGCGGCAGGTTCTTCGGCGACGGCCGATGCTTCGCCAGATTGCGGTGTAGTTTCAATCATTTCGGTTGAACTCAACGTATGCCTTCCAGATTCGCTCGCTCCCTGCACGGCTGCAATGGCGAAAACGATGCAAGCGCGGAGGAGCCTGTAAACAGCCTGCTTTCATCGTATGAGGCTTTGCCGGGAGGGTCAAACCCGCAGCGCAAGGAATGCGAAGCAGCTATTAACTACAATACACCTTTTTCTTATTACCTTCGGTGATCCCGCCAGCTTGGGTTCGAGGCTAAAGCTATCAGACCACAGTGATTGCGAAACCGCTTTAAAGCTCTTCTTGCCGCGGCATGCGTACGTGCGCAACGAACCGTGGATCGGCAGCCTGATAGTGCTTGTAGTTGCGGCGTCCTTCACTCAGGCTGAGGTTGCCGTTGACGGTTCTGCGGACCACGTCTGCGTCGCGGTCATCCTGCCCATCGTCTTGCCACCAGCAGACCTGGCATAGTTCCTGGGCTTCGGGCACGGATAGCGTTCTATACCCGCAGCACAGGCAGCGGGCTGCAGTCGCTCTTCGCATGCTCAATTATGCGCTCGATCGGCGCGGTGACAAGCGGACAGAGGTTGCAACTCCCCTTACCACGGTAACCTCATTCCTGCTGCTGGCTGCTTGTGCCTCTTACGGCTTGAACAACTCCAACCGAACCTTCCAGGTAACTGACTGGCCAGGGCGGAGCGTCACCATGCCGGTATCCATGCCTTTCCACTGTTTCCCGAATGGGTCCACGTAGTTGAACTGATCTTCGATGGCGACAAAGGAAGCAGTTTTCGGGGAATACACCTGCACCGTCCTGATCTCCGGAGAAAGTGCAGCAACGGTCAGCCCGTAATTCGAATCCGGATCGATCAGCTTCACTTCGGCTGCGCCCTGTGTCCGTTGCAGGTGAGAGAAATTGTCATCCAGAAAATGATCATCGAGAGCCACACCGTCGGCCGCGTTGTAGTCGTACTCCGTTCCCTTGACCGGCTTGAGTTGTCCGGTAGGGAATGCGTCACTGTAATTGTTCACCACGGCCATCATGGAGGCTGGGACATGCAGCCGCACCTGGGCGCGGTGGCCACTCGGTATCTGGAAGTAGGGATGCCAGCCGATGGATATGGGTTCCAACTCTTTGCCCACGTTCCTGGCGGTTATGGTTGCGTCGACCGCGTCTCCAGTAAGCGCGATGGTCAGGTTCAGATCGGTGTCGGAGAGCCAGTGGCCGCCGAAATCTCCAGCGTGGATGACACCCGTCACCGTCTGACCATCCGGAGTCGTCTGGGTTTGCAGATCTTCCACCTTGGACTCGGTAATCAATCCGTGAATGGCCACCACGCGTCCGCCTGGCTGCTTGCTGGGAAAGTTTGCCGGCAGAGCCAGGGTGTGACCGCGCCATTGGGTGATGACCGACTTGCCGTCGGATGATGGTTCGCCAATGATGCGGTTGGGGTAGGGAATCAAAAACGCTCCTCCGAAGCTGAAGGACGCGTTGCCTAGCTGATCCCTGCCTGTGCCGGTCAGTTGGCTTGCCGCGTCCGCGACCGAGGGCGAGTGGAGTAGCGGTATCTCCCCTTTCCCCGGGATGGCGGCGGTGACCTGGAACATATTCATGCCCCGCCCGGGAAGCAGGGTCACGGAGAGGAACTCCGGTTTGCTGCCGCCGGAGCTGGCCTTGCGCGCCAGCGTCAGCACATCCTCACCCCCTATCTTTATGACCGGTGGCGCGGCTGGTTGCGGCGCCTGTTCGGCGGGTGTAGCCGGTGGTTGCGTGCAGCCCGCCGCCAGCAGTGCGAAGGTTGCCAGAATTCCCCCTAACCTCTTGCTTCCATTGTGCATAGACACCCTCAAGAGCCTTGTTTTTCCGGTCAGCGCCGGCTAGAAAAAGCAAAATCATCTTACGCCGTCTTTTCGAAGAGCCTTACAATCGGGTATGAGCTCCATCCCCCGAGCGAACCCTGCACCCTCTATTGGATCGCCTACTGGAAGTCCCGGCGCTCAGCCTGCGGCCAATCCTGGTCCGATACCGGCCAACCCCAGTCCGCTGGTTCTTTTCAACCAGACTGTCATTGCGTGTCACCGCTGCAGCCGTCTGCGAAAGTATTGCGAAGGGATCGCCACCAGCAAGCGCCGCGCCTATCGGGATTGGATTTATTGGGCCAAGCCAGTTCCGTCGTTCGGCGATGAGAATGCCCAAGTGCTGATCGTGGGGCTGGCTCCGGGTGCGCACGGCTCCAACCGCACCGGCCGGCCTTTTACCGGCGACGGTTCAGGCGACTTTCTCTATCCTGTTCTCTACGATTTGGGCTTCGCCTCGCAACCGAATTCTGTCTCTCGCGTCGACGGCCTGAAACTGCAGGACTGCTGGATCACCTCGGTTGTCCGTTGTGCGCCTCCGGATAACACCCCAAAGCGCTCAGAGCTGGCCAACTGTGCGCCTTATCTGGATGAGGAAATCTCGCTGCTGACCAGTATGCGCGTCGTGGTCTGCCTCGGGCGCATTGCCTTCGACAGCTATTTGGATCACCTGGCGCGTACCGGCCAGAGTGAGCGCAAACCGCGGTTCAAGTTCTCCCACGGTGCGGAATACGCGCTCCCGGGAGGCCGCTATCTGATCGCCAGTTTCCATCCTTCGCTGCAAAATACCAATACCGGCAAACTTACGCGCGGGATGCTCTTTGACGTCTTCGATCGGGCTCGTGTTCTGGCGAATTCACCCCAGAGCGCCCGGACACTTCGCCCATGAGTGCGTGATGGCTGTAACCGATGGGGTGGTTATCGTGCTGGTGATCATGTTGATCGGCGCATTTCCGGCGTGGCCCTATAGCCGCAACTGGGGCTATTACCCCAGTGCCGGCGTGAGCCTTGTTCTCATAATCCTGCTGATCTTTCTGGTGGCGCGCACGGTTTAGTGGGTTTTTTGAAGGGGACAGCCTTTAGGACCTGGCGTTGCCAGCGCTGCGGAGGGTTCTCAGGTCGGTCCGGGTCAAAAGCCCTTCGAGCGCGTGACCATTCTGGAGCGGGAGACGGGGATCGAACCCGCAACCAACGGCTTGGGAAGCCGCTACTCTACCATTGAGCTACTCCCGCCCACTGCCAACAGCTTATTCTAACCCCAAGCCTGTATGATTTCGGGGGATGCCCTCGCTCCGCCTCCGCACCACGTTATCTGTCCTCTGCGCGCTGGCGGCGGGAGCTGCGCTACGCCTGTGGTTCGTTCACGCCTTTCCGCAGATCCAGGGAGACACCCTTCTTTACGCTGACATCGCCCGGAATTGGTTGACCCACGGCATCTACGGGCGGACGATTGTGCACCCGGGCGGATTGTCAACCATTGCTCCCACCCTCGTCCGCCTGCCTGGGTATCCCGGCTTCCTCGCCTTGTGCTTTGCTGTTTTTGGCAAGCAGAACTACCTCGCCGTCCTCTACCTGCAAGTGGTAATTGATCTGGCGACCTGCCTGCTGATCGCGGGATTCGTCCGCAAACTCTGCGGGCGCTGGGCCGCGATGGCTGCCCTTTGGCTGGCGGCGCTTTGTCCCTTCACGGCAAACTACGTCGCCATGCCCCTGACCGAAACGCTTTCCATCTTTTGCGTCGCGCTCGGTCTCTACGCATTTGCCGCCGTGCTCGAGCGCCCGCGCTGGAGCTGGATGCTGGGCCTCGCTTTTGCCTGGAGCTATGCTGCGCTGTTGCGCCCCGATGGAGCCCTGCTGGCCGTCGCCTTCTTTCCCGCGCTCGTTCTCTATGGCCGGGAATCTCTCGGCCTGGCGCGGTCGCTACGCATCGCGTTGTTGTGTGGGCTGGTCTCAATACTGCCTTTTGCGCTATGGACGGTTCGCAACTGGCGCACCTTCCACTTGTTTCAACCGCTGGCGCCCCGTTCCGCCACCGATCCCGGAGAATTCAAAGCAATCGGATTCCAACGCTGGACGAAAACCTGGCTGACCGACTTCACCTCTACCTATGAAATCTATTGGAACGTGCCCGGGGACGACATCGATATCCACACCCTGCCCGCGCGAGCCCTGGATTGGGATGGCCGCGAAACACTAGAACTGATCGCGCAGTACAACGCCGGGGATGTACTCACGCCGCAGATCGACGCCGGCTTTGCCGCGCTTGCCACGCAGCGCATTCGCGCCCATCCCCTTCAGTATTACGTCACGTTGCCCCTGCTGCGCCTGGCGGATATGTGGTTTCGGCCCCGGGTCGAGATGCTCAACATAGAGTTGCGCTGGTGGCAATACAGCCTGCACCGCGCCGAAACCCGATTCGCCTTCGCCTACGGCGCGTTGAATCTGGTCTATCTGGTTTTGGGATTGATCGGCGCGTTTTACTGGCCACGATATGCCACTCCCATGGTGGCCTATATTGTGCTGCGCAGCATCCTGCTTGCAACTATCGAGGCGCCAGAACCTCGTTACACCCTGGAGTGCTTTCCCATCGTCATCGCCTTCGCCGCGGCGGCTATCGCTAGGGTCCGGCCAGCGCCTGTCCCGACCCTCCCGCAAGGGTGACGATGTGGCCCAGGGGCGGAGCGCTGAACGAGACCAGCTTCTCCGGCCTTACCATCGGAATGAGGATGCAGACCTGAGCACCCGCTTGCTGAAAGCGCTCCGCAATGGCCCACCCTATCTCTTGGGCGCGCCCCCTGTCACCAGGGCAATTTTGCCCTTAAGAGAATCGCGTGCGGCACGGAAGAATGAGATTTCATAGCTCTCCTGGCAACTTCTAATGCAGCGGGCTAACGGTCTCATCCAGAAAGACAAGCTCAGAACTGAGCGGTAACGGCAAGACCACGCTCAATCCGCGCTCCAGCAGTTCGGTGCCGGAGATCGATCGATCAGGCGCGCTGCGATCCGCAAAATGCAGACGGTAGGTGTGGCCGGGCAGGACACCCTGAACTGGAAAGAGATGCTGGACCTCGCTGGCGGTCGAACCGCGAAAGGCATACAGGACTCCGCTTCCACGCTTGGCGTCGAAATACTCTAAACCGTCCCAGTGAACACCATCCGGCCTGGATGAAATATGGTAGAGATCCGCGTCGCGGATCAGGGGACGTAGTTTCTGCTTGTAGAGCGTGAACTCCGCCTTGGCCGCCGTATGCTCTTCCGCAGTCCACGCATTGGTATCCTGCATGATGGTAAGCATCCCCATCATACCGCTGCGCAGCATATAGAGAAAATTCTCAATCCGTGGGGCCGGCCATTTCTCCACGTAGTCTTCCAGCATCGCTGCGGGCAGCACATGGCTGGCATCATAAAAGGCACGGCGGTTAGACAACGGATCGTAACTGTCGGTGATCGAGAAGTAGTCGCCATGGGAGGCGCTGCCGAAGTCCACCATGCGTCCCCCATCATTGCAGATCTCGAAGATAAGCCCCGGGTGTTCTCGCCTCATCTGGGAGTAGATGTCATAGTACGCGCGCACGGCATGGTAGCTAACGTCGGTTGCATTTGAAGCGTCCGGCATCGCGATGCCGCTGCCTTCGATGGCGGATATGAATGGCGGATTAGCAGCCGCATGCGGATGATCGGTGCGAGCACAGTTCTTCGCCACCAGGTACCCATCGTGTTCCAACATGTCAAGGTAATAGTCGGTGATCAGGCGCTCCACTTCGTGCCGTGCATATTCTCGAACCGGCGGAAAACCTAAATCGGTGGTTCTGCCAACAAAATCGGCGTTCTTCCAGTCTTCTGAAACATCGGCGATCAGCCAGTCTCTGACCTTTGGATCGTGCGCATTGAGAGCGCCCGGGCTGTTATCAACACCCGCTTGTGCCCAGTCCACCCATATGCCAAACTTCAGGCCACGCTGGTGGGCCTCGTTGACGATGGGGCCAAAACCGTGCGGAAACTTGGTCGGGCTTGGGTACCAGTCGCCCACTCCGCGAAACCAACCTGCATCGATCGCGAGCATCTCGAGGCCGAGCTCCGCGGAGTCACGCAGCATGCGATGGGCAAGCGCCTCATCGATCTGCATACCGCTGCCCCAACTGTTATTCACCAGCGGGGGATAGGCCGTGGTCTTCCAGGTGAGTGGGTTGTTGAGAACGTGCCTTACCCAGGGGCGAAGAACATTGCCCAAACCGTCCGGGCCACCCCTGAATCCGCCGACAAAGACCGTCGGTGTAGTGAAAATCTCATGCGGCAGCAGACGGGTACGGAAAGGTCCCGGATCTGGATTCAAGCCAACCGCGCCAGACACCGATTGAGCGTCGCGCGCGAGCGTCAGACGCGTGCGTCCGCTAAACTCAACTCCTGCATACCAGCCATCGTGAGCGGGATTGTCTCGCTCCACCATGAACCATGGAATGACTTCGCGTTCGTCCTCATTCCGCGCGTACGTGCTTGATCTGCCCAGCCAGTCATAACCAACCGGCACGGCTACCTCATACGTACCTACGTCCGACGGTTTGCCCGCGCCCTTTTCGACATAGCTATGCTGCAGTCGCTCACCAGTCTCTGCCTCGAAGCGAAAGCGAAAGCTGTCCTGCAACGGTATCCATAACTCGGAGCCGGAAAGATTCTCGATGGTGATGGTATGTTCAATCGGTCCAGAGCCGGACCGCGCTTCCCATTTCCATGTCAATCGCAGCTGCGGCGAGGAGCTTTCATACACAAAAGTCGCCGAGCGAGCGCCTGTATAGCTCTTCAAGGCATTGAGCTTCCAACGCAGCGGCAAGGTGCGCCCGTCTTGTTCGACGGAAGCGATCAATTGCTCTGAGATGCCGTTGGACCAGATCCGGGACGGCGCGCTTTCTAAACTGACCAGACGAGGCGCTTCTCTGCCCTCCTGCAGCTTGAGCAAGGTCTCGCTGGTGTGTATCGAGACGATTGTCTGCGCACTGACGGTTGACCCCAACCACACCAGGACGACATAACTGAGAATGCGCGCACGCAAGAATCCACCTGTGAATGCCGTGACCTAATCGCCCCGGCCGATTAAAAAAATAGTCTCAAGCCGAGCTGCATAATACGGCTGCCGCTGCCGGTGATGCGGCCAAATGTTGGATTATCCAGCTTATTGTCCACAGCACTCTGGTAAGCCAAGCCGTGAGTTGGATGATTGGAGATATTCCCGCAAAGATCTTCCGGGTCCAATTGGCCACCGCAATTTTGCCTCCGTGGCGGCAGACCCGGGGGAGTTCAGACGCAATTCATTCCGGGTTTGGAAGGAACATCGCTCCAACTAGCAATTTACTCCCATTTCCGAATGCTTCGGGGATGAGTCGCCGCGCCCATTTTGTGCCCCATTGCTGTCCGTAGCCGCCTCGCAGAAGTGTCGCTCGCTTTTTCCGGATACTATCCCCTTCCTGATCGCGGGAGCGCGTCACAGCGTCATCGCCTTCGCCGCCGTCGACCATGCGCGAGGAATACCTAAGGCTTGGTCTGCAACTGCCCCGTCCCTTCGGTAAGGGTAACGATGCGGTCCACCGACGGCACGCTGAACGACTCGTTGCGGCCACTGGGCCAGTCGATCTCCACCCGGTCGATTTTCGTAGCCGTCCCCAAGCCAAAATGGAGGCGCAAGTCGTTGCTGGAGAGATAGCTTGAACCACTGCGAACTTCCTGCACCCAATTTCTGCCGCCTGCGGCCACGGAGACGCTGGCCCCAATGCCATCGCGATTGGATCGCGTGCCCACGGCGTTAATCCCAATCCAGTGGTTTGTATTCCTTGCCAGGTTGACCAGCAGCATCGGCTTTGCACCCGAGTTGTTGATCACTGCGGATACGCGCCCGTCGTTCCAGAAATCGGCAATAGCCAGGCCGCGGCTGGACTGCGGTTCGGTACAGCCGGGTCCCGCATTCCGGCTGATATCTTTGAATTTGCCATTGCCCTGATTCCAATAGACCAGACGCGGTTCTTTGTAGGTCGCCCCCAGATGCGCAGTATCGACTTCGGGGTAGACATGCCCATTGGCGATCAGAATATCGGGCCAGCCGTCATTGTCCATATCGAAGAACATGACTCCCCAACCCAGGTACTGGGTGTTCAGTCCTAGTCCAGCATCGAATATTTTTGAGCTGTAGGTTCCATCCCCATTGTTTTGGTACAGGGACGACGTGTCATCCGAGAAGTTGGTCTTGAAAATGTCAGGCAAACCATCGCCGTTGTAATCCGCTACTGTCGCGCCCATACCAGCCTGCTCGCGGCCATCTTCGTCGAAGGCAACAGCCGCCTCCACGGCAACGTCGGTGAAGGTTCCATCCTTATTGTTGCGGTAGAGAATGCTCGGAGTGCTGTCGCAGGCCACGTAGATATCGGGCCAGCCGTCGCGGTTGTAATCGAGGGTGGAGATACCGAGGCAGTAGTGACCGTTGGTCTTCTCGATTCCACTGCTCTTGCTTACATCAGCAAAGCGGCCTCCGCCAAGGTTGTGGTAGAGCACGTTGGGGGTGGACTCGAGACCTCGCGGCCCACACATAACCGGGACCCCTTTCCAGATGCACATCTGCCCCTCTCCCGGCCTAGGCGCTGTCTTTATATCGAAGTGAACATAGTTTGCAACTACCAGATCGAGCTTGCCATCGCGGTCATAGTCCACGAAAGCGCAGCCTGAACCCCACTCGCCCCCGCTTCCGGTTACGCCCGCCGCCGCAGCTACTTCTTTAAACGTGCCGTTATGCTCATTGTGGTAGAGGCGATTCTTGCCGTAGTAAGTCACATACAGATCATCGAATCCATCGTTGTCGTAGTCGCCCACGCAGGCGCCCTGGCCCCAGCCGCTTGCCGTCAATCCCGCACTCCGGGTCACATCGCTGAATGTGCCATCGTGATTGTTGTGATAAAGGTGGCCGGTGGGGGTTTTGTTCTGTGAGGAGTCCAGCGCATTGCCGTTCACCAGGTAGATGTCCGGCCAGCCATCACGGTCGTAATCCAGGATCGCCACTCCGCTGCCAGTGGTTTCAATGATGTACTTCTTGGTGGTTTCGTCTCCGTTGACGTTCTGCATTTTCAAGCCCGCCTGGGGAGCGGCATCGACAAACCAGGCCGGCGGTGGGTGGTCTCCGTTTGCCGGGTAAGGAGCGGCGTGCACCTGGGCTATTGCCGTTGCTGCGCAAACAAAAAATAGTCCGGCTCGCCACCTGTGCCAAACAGCCATTCTGCAAATGCTAGCACTCACAGCAGCAGCGTATTCTTGAAGTGCGTTATGCAATTTTTCTGGTACCTCGCCGTTGTTCTGCTGCCCGGTATGCTGTGCTTCGCGCAGAGCACACCCTCGCCCCCAGTCACTAGCCCTCCGTCCGCGGTAACCGGCGTCCCACCAGCGCAGGTGAAAGGCGCAAACCGCGAACAGGGCATCCGCTATTACCGCGCCGGTAAGCTTGTCGATGCGGAGCGTGCCTTTGCGGCGGCGATGGCGGAAGATCCCGCCGATCTGGAGTCGGTTCAGATGCGCGGCTTGACGCTTTATCGTCTGGGTCAGCCCGCGGCGGCCATTCCGTATCTCGAACGGGTGCGGCAATGGATGCCAAACGCCAATGCCGATGCCAACCATGTGCTGGGGCTTTCTTACATGAATGCGCGTCGATATGACGAGGCACGAGGTGCCTTTGCCGCGCAATATGGCGTGAGCCCGGACTCTGCCGCGGCGTACCTGCTGACCGGCGAAATGCTGCTCGATGCCGATCTGCCGGAGCTGGCCGCTCAGCACGCGCAGAAAGCGCTCCAGATTTCGCCCCAACTTCCCTTGGCCCATTTCATGCTGGGAGAGGTTTATCTTTTTAAGTCCGACGTCAACCACGCCCTCGAGCAGTTTGAACAGGAGCGCGCAATCAATCCCGCTTACCCCGCGGTTTATGACCGCCTGGGTGATGTCTACACCAGGACTGGGCAGTATCAGCAGGCTCAGGAGGCATTAACCAGGGCCATTTCTCTGGACGTTTCCAGCACCGGGCCATTCATTCAAATGGGCAAAGTCTTTCTGCGCCGGGGCGACCCGGAAAGTGCAGCGATGTATCTCCAGCACGCCGAAAAAATGGACCCAGGCAACTACATCACGCACACGCTATTGGGGCAGGCATACCGGGGAATGGGAAAGGAAGAGGATGCGAAACGGGAGCTCGACGCAGCATCCCAAATCCATGCCTCGAGCCAACTAAAGCTACAGCCGGTTCAGTGAATGTCTCGCTTTGTCTAATAAACACGAATCGAGATCAATTTGCTTTGCAGAGGCACACCGCCTTCAAGGGCAACGGAGAGTAGCGCCTCGAAGGGCCTAATCTCTCCAGTGGGTGAGGAGACCACTTTCAATAATTCCGCCAAAGAGTCTTTGCGCGAGGCGTATTCGACGGCCGCCTGCGTTCCAAGTGTGGTGAGACCGCTGAACATGAGCGTGCGCTTTCCTGACTGAACCCCCGGCACCAGCGCGAGCACGGCATAGTCCATCGTGAGCGGATGCTCCGGGCGCGAGTAGAGGGCCGGTTCACCGGGCCGCGGGTGCTTATTAACAAATCCCGCATACTCAGGAGTGGCCATCATGGTGAAATTTGTCAGCGAAGGCACGGCATTCAGCGAGGGATTTTCTGCTGGCGAGCCGATAAAAATCAGGTTTCTCTGCTTCGCTTCATCCCAGGTAACAAGCTGACTGCGTTTCAAAACGAAGGTGGCGCGATGCGCGTCAAACAGCCTGGTCAGCTCATACACCGCTGCCAGCTCCCCAATTCCGGTGTAATGATCAACCACCGGCTCGCCATTTGCTGTGCCCCCGGCTGGAGCGTATCGCAACCCCGTCTTCGAGTCCCCCACAAAGCGAGCGTTGCTATAGATCACCACCGGCGGATCCCCGGCCAGAAACGGTGCCCAAAAAACTTCGGTTGCTGATTTTTCTGTGTCCACTTTTGGCCACTCCCGGGCAATCAGCAAGGAGCAACCGGCAAGGATTAGAACCAGGAGAACACCTAAGGCAATACCCAGCGGCGTGGACTTCCAATAATTCCAGGATCTGGCGCGCGGCGCCGCCACCTCGCTGGCGGGGGCTGAGACTACCTCCGAAGGCAAAGGGAACGGAGCCGGTCGTGGCTCGGATTGGCGAAGCCGGAAAGTGGGAAGGTAGTGGCCCTTGGGAACCTCGATAATCGTTGGCTCTACCGCGCCTTCCGTGGCAAAGAATTCTGCCAGTTTTTGGCGAAGAAGGCGGGCATGCGTGCGCACGATGCTGTCTTCGCTGCTGTTATAGCCGGGTGGGCGATGAAATACGTGCACGCCGATTTGTTGTTCCGTTGCCGCTTCGGGAGATTCCTTAAGGGCGCATTCAGCGATGTAGAGGAGAAATTCACGAAGGCGCAATGAGCCGCGGAAGTGACTGCTGGAGATGACGCGCTCGATCAAGAGTGAGCGAGGGTCGTTTGACGTGTGAAACGAATCTGCTAATTCACTGGATTGCTTTAAAGCTGAGCTCGCTGGGCTTCTTTTCACTGTCAATTCACCGTAAACAACGTTGGCAGTATTGCGGTTACCAGAGGAAGGTTGTGTGGCGCCGGAAAGAGGTAAATTCCGCGTCACCTGTTGTGCTGTGGGATGGGCGCAGTTCGTCCCCCTCACACAGAACCTTTTAGGTTGGATGCACGAGATCCAAGGATGTTACTGCCGGCGCAGAATATCCCGTTCAGAACAGCTTGCCAATAACCAGAGCAGGCGGCCCAGTCGAGACTTGTAATCCCTTTGGAGAGGCAGCAATATGCGCAGCAAAGCGTACGGTAAACCCAGCAAAACCATCTACTTAATGTTTTTCGTGTGGCTATCCTCTCTGGCCCCGGCCGCGCTGGCGCAGGCGGTTTACGGATCGATCTTCGGAACCATTACCGACAACACTAGCGCTGTCGTCCCCAATGCGACCATCACTGTCACGGACGTCGCCAAGGGGACTTCGGTGACCGCCCAGACCGGTGGGGCCGGAGACTATCGGGTGCAGCATCTTATCCCGGACACCTATCGGGTGGACGCGGAGGCCAGCGGTTTTAGCAAGAGCACAGCAGACAATGTTATCATCTACGCCGACACTTCGCCCAAAGTGGATCTACAGCTTTCCGTAGGCAGCACCTCGAATACGGTGACGGTTAGCTCGGCGGGTCCTCTGCTGCAAACCGACCGCGCCGAAGTGAGTACCATCCTGAACGCGCGCGCAATTGAAAATTTGCCCAACTTCAATCGGAACTTCACCGCGTTCGAGTTGCTGACGCCGGGTACCAGCTATATCGGCTGGAACGTGGGCGAGGCTAACAATCCCCAGCGGAGCCAGCAGATTGAGGTCAACGGCCAGCTGCCCTTCGCCACAGGATATGAATTGGACGGAACGGATAACCAGGATCCAATCATCGGCGTTGCCGTCATCAACCCGGATCTGGATGCTGTCTCAGAGCAGAAAGTCACCTCGCAAAACTACGATGCCGAGTTCGGGAAGGCCGTGGCTGGGCTGGTAACGGCTCAGACTAAATCGGGCAGCAACGACTTTCACGGATCGGCCTTCGAATATCGCCGGTCGGATGCACAGCAGGCGCGCGACCCATTTGCCGAGTTCGCGCCCGACCCGCTGACGGGTAAGTACCTGGCTCCGAATCTGCACAATCAATTCGGGGGCTCGGTGGGCGGACCGATTCGTAAAGATAAAATTTTCTTCTTCGCCGACTACCAGGGTCTGCGGGAGAAAACGGGGACCGCCGTGCTCACCACGGTGCCGACCGCCCTCGCCAGGTCCAGCTGCACCTCGGGCGGCGATTGCAACCTGAGCGAGTACCTGCAGGGGGGCCAGGGCCAAATATTCAATCCTGCCAGCAACGAGACCAGTCTTACCGGTCGCACCCCATTTGTGGGCAACATCGTTCCCGCAGCAGATCTTTCCGCTCCCGCAGTTAACTTCTTCAAGACGCTCCCCCTGCCGAATGTCGCGGGAGCAGGCATCGTCAATAATTTCTCCGCGTCCGGTTCAGGTATTTTTAACACCAACCAGGCCGACGGCCGCGTCGACAGCCAGATCTCCGACAAGTTGCACGTCTTCGGCCGCTATACCTACTTTGGATCCAATCTGTCGGGTCCGCCGTACTTTGGCGCCGCCGGCGGTCCGGGCTTCGGCAGCGGAGGCTTTGCAGGAACCGATACGGCGCGCGATCAGAGCGTGGCGGCTGGAGTCGACGACGTGGTGACACCGCGCTGGATTACCGATGTCCGCTTTGGATACCTGCGCATTCACGTGGACGAGAACGGCCCCAACTACAACCAGCCTCTGGGCAACGCATTGGGCATCCCCAATGCAAACGTTGGCGATTTGGCTCTCAACGGCGGCCTGCCGCAATTCAATATCGACAACCCAAGTAATGGCACCAATGGTAGCTCCAATTTGGAGTACGGTACGTCGGCAGCCCAGTTTCTGCAGAATTCCAGCCAATATCAGTTTGTCAACAACTGGTCGCATCAGGTCGGCAATCACAACATCCGCTTCGGCGGAGATTTGCGCTATGCGTTGAACCACCTGGTAGGACTGGACAACAACAACGTGCGCTCGGGTAATTTCCACTTTGCCCAGACGCGGACTGCGGGCGTGCTCGATCCGGTATCGGGACAGACCTCTTCTGGACTTGGTTTCGCCACCTTCCTGCTCGGAGACGTGACCGCCTTTCAACGCACGCAAACGCAGAACGTCAATGCGCAGGAGCGGCAAAAGCGATTCTTCTATTACGCACAGGATCAGTGGCGAATCACCAGCAAGCTGACCGCCAATTACGGTCTGCGTTGGGAATGGTATTTCCCGGAGTCGGTTACCGGCAAAGGACAGGGAGGGCTTCTTGACCTGAATACCGGCGACATCCGCATCGCAGGCTATGGGCCGTGGGGAACGAACCTGAATGTGCAAAAGAGCTGGAAGGATTTGGCCCCCCGGGTGGGACTAGCCTACCAGGCCACTGCGAATACAGTGGTCCGCGCCGGCTACGGCCGGGTATACGGGCAGGGATGGTCCGGCGACACCTTCGGAGAAGTACTGACCTTTTCTTTTCCAACCCAGGTCTCGCAGAATATCAATGCTTCGACCAACGCCGCCTCCATCTTCAATCTGACCCAGGGACCCCCGGGCTACACCTTTGCGCCGATTCCGGCTGACGGCAATTATCCGCTGCCGGATGGTGTGGGTGTTCCGACCCGGCCGCTTTATGTCCGCATTCCTACCCTGGATGCATGGAATCTGACCGTCCAGCAACAACTCAACTCAACCACGTCTTTTCAGATTGGCTATGTGGGCAGCCACGGCACGCACAACATGTTTGATTCGTCGAACCAGGCCAGCCCCAACCAGCAAACGATTGCGGGTTTCAACACCTGCAATCCCAGTAATGTGGTCTTCGGTTATGGATGCACTCCGCAGGACATCAACCCGCTCACCAATCTGCCCTATACCCAGAGCGATCGACGACCTTATTTTAATGGTACCGCCCAGGCACTCGGGCTCACCTACGGTCACCCCTTCGGCTGGGAACAGGATCTTCGCTACAACGCCAACGAGGCCACCAGCAGCTATGAAGCTTTGCAGGTGGTAGTGGAAAAGCGCTTCAGCCAGGGACTGCAGTTCCTTTCCCATTACACCTGGTCGAGGGCCATGGCGCACGAGTCTTATTACTTCTTCAACGACCCTCGGATCGGCTACGGTTCCAGTTACTACAACCGTCGTAATGCCTTTATCTTCGCCGGCAACTATGATCTGCCTTTCGGCAAAGGCAGGATGATTGGCGGGAACGTGAAGGGTTGGGTGAACGAGATCATTGGCGGCTTCACTCTCAACGGGAATGTGGCCATCCAGGGCGGATTGCCGTACACGCCGGGGTACGCGCTCAGCTCCTCCGACAACGACGTCGTCGGTTTTCTGAACAAAGTCAGTGACAGCTTCAACCTGCACAGCGGTTCCTTGAATCCGCTGACTCACAAGGTTCAGTACTTCACACCTTCCCCGTACGTGCTTCAATCCTCGGGCGCCCAAAACCAGTTTGGCCCTTACGCACGCCCGGCGGTTGGCACTTTTGGCAACCTTGGCCGCGACACTCTTTTCCAGCCCGGCTTGTGGAATGCGGATCTCTCGCTGGCGAAGAACTTCAACCTCACCGAACGCGTTCACCTTCAGTTGCGCGCGGAAGCTTACAACGCGTTCAATCATGTGAATCTAGGGGGACCAGATTCGTGCGTCGATTGCCAGGATGGAAATGCGGGCACCATATCGAGTACGCTCGCCACACAGGATGGAACCTCGCTGCGGCGTCTGCAGTTTTCGGGGCGTTTCTCCTTCTAAGTTAATAGAAGGCGGCTTGAGCAGGCCGCCTTCCTGGTCCGCCAACTGGCGCCACGGGGAAAATGTAGAGTTGTTCTCGATGGTGGTGGAACGATGAAGTTCTGGGCTTTGTTCGTTCTCCTGAACTCCGCTGCTTTCCTGGCTGCGCAGACCACTGATCGCACGGATACGACGTGGCATGCCCTTTCGGGCTTTGTGCTGGACCAACCCGGCGAACTCGCCATCCGCAGCGACATCATGGCCCAGAAGCCCTTCACCGTGACTGGCCCCCGCGGAGCTCTGCTTGGCCAGCAGGACGGGTCCTTTGAAGCCTGGATTTTCCCCTGGAAGATCCTGAGTAATCTGCGCATTCAAGCCGACATGAAAGATTATCCAGTGCCGATCGACGTCAACCAGCAGGCGGCGACGATCGATGTTCGACCGGGCCATACCATCATTACTTTCTCTCACGCCAACTTCACCATTCGCGAGATTCTATTTACGCCGCAGGAGGCCCCTGCAGGGGTTGGTGCTTTGGTTTTTTATCAGATTGCGGCAGTACGGCCGATGACGCTTACGTTTAGCTTCACGCCGGAGATGAAGCGCATGTGGCCGGCCCTCTCCGATGATCGCCCTTCGCCGGAATGGGTGAAGAGCGGAGCATCGGGGTTCTACGTGCTGCACCTGAACGCTCCGGATCATGCGGCCGCAGTCGCGATGCCGGACGCCCAGGCCGGAATTATGGCTCCTTACCAGGAACGCCCTAAGAACTACCCTGTGCAATTTGTTCTGCACTTTGATCCTGCAACCGACACGGACAAGCTCTTTCCTCTGCTGATGGCCACGGCCGATACGGCGGCTGATGCAACGACGGCCGCTCTGGGAGTCCGCCTACAAAACCTGAACGGACAGTTCCAGGCGCTTTACAGCGGCACCCAGATCTATTACTCCAAATTTTCCCGCAAGCATCTCAGCATCGATACTCCAGATGAAAAACTCAATCAGGCTTTTTCCTGGGCTGAAGTTGCGATCGACCAGCTGCGAGTGCAAACCACGCCGTCTCATGCCGAGACAGCCTTGGTCGCGGGCTTTTACACCTCCGGGGATTCGGCCAGACCAGGCTTCGGCTGGTATTTTGGCCGCGATGCCCTGTGGACTCTCTATGCCGTGAACAGCTACGGCGACTTTCAGTTGACCAAGGACGAGCTGAATTTCCTGATCAAGCGGCAAAGCCCCGAAGGCAGGATCATCCATGAATGGGCGCAGACCGCCGACCTGGTGGATTGGAAGAGCCTGCCCTATGCCTTCGCCTCTGCGGATGCCAATCCGCTATTGCTGATGGCCAGCGAAGACTACCTCAGGATCAGTGGAGATATCCAGTTCATCCGGACCAACTGGGATGCGCTCGAGAAGGCATGGGTGTTTGAGTCCTCTCATGATTCGGATGGCGATGGAATTTACGAGAACACCGAAGGATCGGGATGGGTAGAGTCCTGGCCGCCAGGCATGCCTCACCAGGAGATTTACCTGGCAGCGCTCGACCAGCAGGCGAGCACGGCCATGGCCAGTCTCGCGCGCGCGATGGGACATACAGAAATTGCACAGCAGGCAGAGAGCAGGGCAGGGAAGATCGGCGCAGCGATCGAAAAAGAATATCTACTCCCCGGGGGTGGTTTTTATGCCTTCAGCCGCAACCCGGACGGTAGCACTGACCCCAGCCCAACGATCTTCCCCGCCGTGGCCTCCTGGGATGGCACCTTCAAACTGGAGCATGCTCAGCCCATGTTCGACCGCTGGGCGGCGTCGGAATTCTCGACAGACTGGGGCACCCGCGACCTGAGTCCGACGGTTTCATTCTTCGACCCGATCAGCTATCACCAGGGCACGGTCTGGCCGCTTTACACCGGGTGGGCTGCGGTCTCCGAATATCGCAACGGTCGCAGTCTGTCTGCTTTTGCGCACTTGATGCAGAACGCTGATCTCACCTGGGCCCAGGAGCCGGGTGCGGTCACCGAGTTGCTCTCGGGGCAATTCTTTGCGCCGCTGGGGCGTAGCACCTCGCATCAGCTCTGGTCCTCCGCCATGGTGATCTCTCCCGTCCTGAGGGGTCTTTTCGGCCTGGAGTGGGACACTGAGAGAGATAAGCTCACGGTCACGCCGAGTTTGCCGGCACAATGGGACAAGGCCGCGTTGCATCATGTTCCCTTCGCCGGCGGCGAGCTTGATTTGGAGATGAAGCGCGACGGATCCATCTTGACGGTGCGGGCAACAGGCCCCGCAGCTTCGCCGTTAACTCTGGCTTCGCGCACGCCCGGCGCGAAGGCGAAAGGGAACCTGCTCGAGATTCCCCTGCCTGCCGTAGAGGCGGGTATCGACCACGCCCTACCTGAGCCTGGCGCCACAACGCAACAGATGAAGGTGATTGATGAGCAGTCCTCGAGGGACTCGCTCACCTTGACGTTGTCAGCCCCGCCCAATAGCCATCAGACCATCCTGCTGCGAGTGAACGATCCGCACGCAAAACTGCAAAGCGAGGGTGCGCAAGCGCCAACTGGGAACTCATCGTTGCGCCCGGTACCAGTTGATTTCGGCGCAGGCGAAGGCTACGTCGAGAAGACGGTAAAGTTCACATGGTGAAGTGCCCGTTGCCGTGAATAAGCTTTTGGGGTGTTTACTCCTTCTTCTGTACTTGCCTCGAGTACAGGCGCAGTTACCCTTTGACACGGATTCGGTTGCGCCCCAGCGATTCGTGGCTGTCCATGGCGAAAAAGCTGCGGTGATGGGCTACGCCTCAGGCGGCCTGGAGTTATGGGCCTACCCGCTGCAACTGATCAGCGACTACGAATTAGGTTTTCGCCCTGCAGGGCAGACCACGGAAGTCAGCGGGTCCGCGTTGCTGCGGCGAATCACCTATGAACCAGAGGCCATCACCCGCACGTACATCGGTCCCGACTTCATTGTCCGGGAAAGGCTGTTTGTACCCGTCCATGAGCAGGCGATTTTTGTGACCTACACGGTCGATTGCCGGCACGCGATCGACATTGTCGTCCACTTCACGCCGGTTCTCGATCTGATGTGGCCGGCCTCCCTGGGTGGCCAGAATATACGCTGGGATGAGGCGGCATCGGCGTACGTTCTGGCAGAAGGAACGCGCAAATATCGCGCATTGATCGGTGCAGGGCCCGTGGTTTCGCACGATCCGCTCTTCAACAGCACGCAACCGGGAACGTTGAGAAAGCAAATTGCATTTGCCGTCCGGGCGGGGGGCGAAGCGGATGCATCTGCCACCGTGGTGGTTTCTAGTAATGACCAGGGCTCCAGCCCGGCAGCGCGGCTGAAGGATCTGCTCAGTGGAGAGAAAAGGTTCGAGGCCGAGGCCCGGGATCATTATGCAAACCTCCTGGCGAATACGCTGCGTATCGAAACTCCCGACGCCGTAGTGAATCAGCAACTTGCATGGGCACAGATAGCGCTCGACCAGGCCTGGGTGTGTAACCAGGTTTGGGGCTGCGGGCTGGTTGCCGGCTATGGCCCTTCCCGCGCCGGCAGGCGGCCACAGTACGCGTGGTTTTTTGCCGGCGACGGCCTCATTGCCATCGACGCCCTGGTGAATAGCGGCGACTACGACCGGGCAAGAGAGGCGCTGGCTTTCATTGCCAAATACCAGGATGCGCGCACGGGCATGATCTGGCACGAGATTTCACAGAGTGCCGATCCCGCCGACTGGGCCACCAGGTACCCCTACATGTTTGTCCATGTCGACATAACCTTCCACTACCTGATCACGGTAGAGCACTACGTCTCAGCCAGTGGGGATACGCAATTTCTGCAGCAAAATTGGCCCGGACTGGAGGCTGCCTATCGATACTGCAAATCTCTGCTGAATGCAGACGATGGGCTGCCCCGCATCCCCACCAGCAAAGAAGGGGGCAACGAACAGGACAGGTTGACGGATGACCTCGGCCTTTCCACAAGTTGGGTTGGGGCTTCGAGGGCATTTGCCGGGCTCGCCGGTCTGCAAGGGCAGAAAGCATTGACAGAGGAGGCCATGCAGTTAAGCGAAAAGGCAAGAACCTCGGTCGCGCGTCGTTACTGGGACGATACACGGAACACATGGATCGACGGCTATGACCAATCGGGGCGCGCCGTGTTCCGGGAGAGCGATAGCGGAGTGCGGCTAGATGGCATCCTGAACCAGGCTCGTTCAGACTCCATACTTGATCGCGTGGCATCCTCTGATTTCCAAACCGACTGGGGTACCAGGGGGGTCGCCGCAAGCTCCAGCCGCTTCGAGCCGGACTCGTATGCCAGCGGCAGCGTTTCGGCAGCGGCCAGTGCAGGCGTGGCTTCGGTCTTCTGGTCGCAGCACCGGCCGTTGACCGCCCTCAGCATCTGGAGTGGGCTGATTCCCTGGGGGACGCTCGATTCGATGGGACATATGCATGAGTTGCTGACCGGAGACTTTTATCATCAGCAAATCGAGTCGGTTCCGGAGCAGACATGGTCCTCGGCGGCGTTTCTTTCCTCAGAGGTGCAGGGCCTGTTGGGTCTCGAAAGGGATGCGCAGGCAAATCGGCTTGGATTTGCTCCCCACCTGCCGGCTTCGTGGAACACGCTTTCCCTCAGCAATATCAAGGCGTCCGGCGGCAACATGGCGATGACCCTCTCCCGCGTGCCCGGAGGAATGGATCTGGAAGCCGAAAATTCCGGGAACCCTATCGATCTGTCCTGGGCTCCGGAGATTCCGCTTGGCGCTCGGCACGTTCGCGCAGAATGCAATGGAAGACGTGTTGACGCGCGCATCGAAGCAAATCCGCAAGACACCCACGTGATGCTCAGGTTCACGGCGTCCAGGGGCGAAAGCCGCTGCCACATCCGCTACCAGGGTGGTGTATTGATCAGCGTCAGCGGACCCGTTCCGCTTGTCGGTGAACCCAGCAAAGCCATCAAGATCATCTCTGCTGTGTACGGGCCGGACCACTTGACGTTGGAGGCCGACGTCTCTCGAGAGACCCCAGCCTCGATCTTAGAACTATGGACCAACGAAAAGCCGCGCCAAGCACAGGGAGGAAAACTAAGTTTAATCTCCCCGGGCGTGTACAGGCTAGCAGTGGACCTGCCGCAGGCAGACTCCGCAACGGGCCCGGGGTCCCGTGGATACCGCCGCGCCGAAATCAACATCCAATTTGTGCCAGGGAAGTGAAAGCCTTCTGCCCCTCCGCCAATTCCGCGTTCCAAGGGGCACTTTGCGCGGCGGCAAAGTGCTCCCATCTCACAGACGATGAACAACCCCAGCTTGCTAGCTTTCGAGGGGCGGCCCCGTGCCATAGTATGGGCATCCGGGAGCCGGCATCGTTTATGCCGCTCCTGGTTTCGGAGTTCGGCAAACGGGGTCTCTTCGATTTTTTGTATCCCGAATACGGTGTTCTCGCACCGGCTACAGAGAAACATGAGTATCTGGCGCTCAAGTATGAAATCGAGCAGAAGCGGCTGGGGGATTTTGGGAGAACAGGATTCCCCCAACGTGTTGGCAGGCGTGTTCTACGGCTAGCTTAACTCCAACGGCGCCTATCTTGCGGAACTTCGCCAGGGTCCAGGCGTATGTTAGTGACGACCTTCCGTTTCCAGGGCTACCGCCAGGATCCGTTTGCAACCACGTTGTTGGATCAAATGCTCAGGTTTTAGCCTGAGGAGTACGGATGCTACGGAAAAACCAACGTTTTTGAAGGGTACGACCTTTAGGTCGTACGTAAACTATCGCAAACAGGTGCGGCTTTAGCCGCTGAGGGAACGACTCTCGCCTCCTCCAGGATTCTTTCCGCAGCCTCTAAAGCCGCACCTAAAGGTCGTACCCTCCTGCTGCCTGTTCGATGGAGGGATCTGCGGTTTGTCTCCCTCTCACGCAGATACTTTAAACCCGCGGCTCTGCTATTAATTAGAGCGGCAGCGACGGAACAGAAAAATCGACTATGGCCTCCTCAGACGATGTAGCGACACACTATTCCGCGGCAGGCGAACCGGCGGTGCGATGCGCGGCGCCGGGCCGCGTAAATCTGATTGGCGAGCACACGGATTATAGCGGCGGCTTTGTCATGCCTGCGGCCATCGATTTCAGCACCGTCGCGACCATTCGCCCCCGAAACGATGGGCGGATTTTGATTTCCTCGGAAAACATGGCCGAAGAGGTCTGGTATCCCGCCGACCCGTTGCCAACCACCGCCCGCAAGCATTGGAGCGACTACCCCATGGGGGTTGCCTGGAGCCTAGCGCAGGAAGGAGTGCGGGTAGGCGGATTTGAGCTCTCACTGAGAGGCGATGTTCCGCTGGGCGCAGGACTAAGTTCTTCGGCGTCGATCGAAGTCGCGACCGCATTTGCCTTGATGGAGCTGGCCGGCGCTTTGCTGCCCCTGGCAACAGTCGCACTCGCCTGCCAGCGGGCGGAGAATGCCTTCGTGGGCGCGCAGAGCGGCATTATGGACCAGTTCATTGCCTGTGCCGGGCAGCAGGACCATGCCTTGATGCTGGATTGCCGATCGCTCGAATATCGCCTGTTGCCCATTCCCGCTCATGTGCGGCTCATCATCTGCAATTCCATGGTGAAGCATGAGCACGCGGGGGGGCAATACAACGTGCGCCGCGAAGAAGTGGAAGAGGGCACGCGCATCCTGCATCGTCAGATACCCTCCATCAAGGCTCTGCGCGATGCCACAGTCGAACAGCTGACGGAATGCAGGCAGCAAATGCCAGAGAATGTTTTTCGCCGTTGCCGCCACATCATCACCGAGAACATGCGAGTGCAACTTGCCGCGTCGGCGCTCGAGCGTGCTGATCTCGGTTCCTTCGGCGCCTTGATGGCCGAAGCACACCGCAGCTTCCGCGATGACTTCGAGGCCAGCTGCAGTGAGCTGGACACGCTGGTTGAGATCGCCTCGGGCCTCTCCGGTTGTTATGGAGCCCGCATGACAGGCGGCGGCTTCGGGGGCTGCACCGTCAATCTGGTCGATGAGAAGAGGGCAGATCAGTTTCGCCAGGAGATCCATGCGCACTATCGCGCCGCCACTGGGATCGATGCCGACATCTACCTATGCCGGGCTTCCGCTGGCGCAAGAAAGATTTCCTGAAGAAAAATTAAAGCTCCACATTAAAAAAAGGTTACTAAAAATCCGCCTGCGCGGCTGCTCCCAACCGCCCTTTTCCGGAATCCATTTCCTACCGAAGCATCTAAGTAATGTGGCCACTATGTTTTGGCCACAAAGAAACTTAGTGCATTGTCGATCTCGATTCCTCTGTGGAAAATAGAGGCTGTCAATGTACAACTTTTGGGTCAGACGGACGACGCAGAAGTAATCTAACCAGAGTATGCTTACCGGAGTAACCCGAGAGGTCCTACATGATTTCCCAATGTATGAATCCGGAGTGCCGCAAGGAGCTTCACTACCTTCGTAATGGCAGGGTGATACGTACTACCCATCGAATCGGGGCCCAGGTTCAGGTTGAACATTTCTGGCTCTGCGGCGAGTGTCACCTGGACTATGACTTCCTGTTCGCCAAGGACGGCCGCGTTTCGCTGACTGCGAGACCCAAATTCGTCAACAGCGCCAAGCCTGCATTTGACCTTTTGCTTGTGTCGTAATGGATGACTCGTAGTCTATCCGCACCCTTTCTTTCGAGGCGCCACTTCGCCCTTTGTAGGAAGTTCGCCTGACGCCCATTCCAACCCTGCTTTTCCTCAACCTGCACCAGTTCTGCACACCAACTCGCGCCGTGGGATCAGCTTGGCAGACTAAACTAAAGCTATCCCATGGCTGAGTTCACCCATCTGCATCTGCACACTGACTATTCGCTCCTTGACGGCGCCTGCGATGTCGAAAAATTGGTGGCGCACGTCGACAGTATCGGACAGAAGGCTGTGGCCATTACCGACCACGGCAACATTTACGGCGCGGTGCATTTTTTTGAGGCCGCAACCGCGCGGGGCATCAAGCCTATCCTGGGATGCGAGCTTTACATCTGTCCCCAGGAGGACCATCGCGCCGCCCCGGAGAAGGATAAGTACCACCATCTGTTGGTCTTGGCGGAAAACGAAGAAGGGTACCGTAACCTGGTGCGGATTACCTCCGAGGCCTCTCTGCATGGCTTCTACCGCAAACCGCGCGTCAGCAAGAATTATCTGGCGAAGCATTCCCAGGGCCTGATTGGCTTTTCCGGCTGCCTTGCCGGTGAGGTCTGCGGCAAACTGATGGACGGGAAATACGAGGAGGCCCGGGCCACCGCAGCCCAATACCAGGACATTTTTGGCCGCGGCAATTTCTTTCTCGAGATCCAGGACCAGGGATTGGAACTGGAAAAGAAGATCCACGCTGATCTTTTCCGGTTAGAGAAAGACCTCGACATCCCGCTGGTCGCCACCAACGACAGCCACTACCTCTGTGAAGACGATCATCGCGCCCACGAGGTGCTGCTGTGCGTGCAAACCGCGGACTCTATCCACAACCCCAAGCGCTTCAAGTTCGACAGCGATCAGTTCTACGTCAAGAGCGCAGCCGATATGGAACGGCTCTTCTCCCATGCTCCGCAAGTGGTCAGCCGCACCATGCAGTTCGCCGAGCGCTGTTCGTTCAAGCTGAGTAAGGTCACCAATCCCTTTCCTGAGTTTGCGGTTCCGCCCGGTCACACCATCGACAGCTATTTCGCCGAGGTTTGCCGTCTGGGTTTTCGCAAGCGGCTCGAGACCACCGTTCGTGTTTTGGGAGAGCGTGGATTGCGCCGGCGCCCCATCTCCGATTATGAGCAACGTTTAGAGCGGGAGATCGATTGCATCCGTCAGATGAAGTTTGCCGGCTACTTTCTGATCGTCTGGGACTTCATCAAATACGCTCGCGAGGTCAATATTCCGGTCGGGCCGGGCCGCGGTTCGGCAGCCGGATCGCTGGTGTCCTACGCGATGGAAATCACGGACATCGATCCACTGCAGAACGCGCTTCTTTTTGAACGGTTCCTGAATCCAGAGCGCGTTTCCATGCCCGATATCGACATCGACTTTTGTATGAACCGTCGCGGAGAAGTGATCGACTATGTGACCCGCAAGTACGGCAGGGAGCAGGTAGCGCAGATTATCACCTTCAACACCATGGCAGCGCGCGCTGCCATCAAGGACGTTGGCCGGGCACTGGATCTGCCCTACGGGGAAGTGGACCGTGTGGCCAAAATGGTCCCTGCGACGATTGGGGTAACGATTGCCAAGGCGCTGCAGGATTCTCCGCAGATGCAGGAGGCCTACGACAAAGAGCCGCAGGTGAGGGAACTGGTCGACACCGCGCGCAAACTGGAAGGCCTGGTCCGCGGAGCCGGTTTGCATGCCGCTGGGGTAGTGATCGCGCCCCAGCCTCTTACCGAGCTGGTCCCGGTCTGCCGCAGCAAGAACGATGAAATTGTCACCGCGTATGACATGAAAGCGGTGGAGAAGCTGGGCTTGCTCAAGATGGATTTTCTTGGGCTCACCACGCTTACGGTGATCGATGACGCGCTCAAGCTGATCGAGCGCAAGCGCGGCAGTGCGCTCGATATGTCGCTGATCGCGTTGGACGATGCGGAGACCTACGAGAAGGTCTTTCATCGCGCGCTCACCTCCGGGGTTTTCCAGTTCGAGTCCGGTGGTATGCGCGATGTGCTCCGCCGCTATAAGCCCGTATCCGTGGAAGATTTGACCGCCCTCAACGCGCTCTATCGTCCGGGGCCGATCCAGGGCGGCATGATTGATGACTTTATCGAGCGCAAGTGGGGCCGCAGAGTCGTCAGCTACGAGTTGCCCGAACTGGAAGCCCTGCTTAAGGAGACGCTGGGCGTGATCGTCTACCAGGAGCAGGTGATGCAGATTGCCAACGTCCTCGCTGGCTACTCGCTGGGCGAAGCCGACCTGCTGCGCCGCGCCATGGGCAAGAAGAATCCCGAGGAGATGGCCAAGCAGCGCAACCGGTTTGTCGAGGGAGCCATCCAGCGCAAGCATCCGAAGGACAAGGTTGTCCGCATCTTCGACCTGATGGAACAGTTTGCCGGGTATGGCTTTAACAAGTCTCACTCCGCGGCCTATGCGCTGTTGGCCTACCACACCGCGTATCTGAAGACGCATTACCCGGTCGAATTCATGGCGGCGCTTTTGAGCTCGGAAATTTCCAAGCCGGAGAACGTAGTCAAGTACATCAAGGAGTGCCGCGAGATGGGCATTGCCGTCGAGCCTCCCGATGTACAGATTTCTGGCGCCGATTTTACCCCCAGTTCCACTGGCATTCGCTTCGGGCTGACGGCCATCAAGAACGTGGGCCGGAACGCGATCGATTCGATCATTGCCGCGCGCGAGCAGAATGGCGGCTTCTCTACCTTCTGGGAGTTTTGCGAGAAGGTGGATCTGCGCCTGATGAACAAGCGTGTTCTGGAATCGCTCATCAAGGCTGGAGCGGTCGACGCCTTTGGGCGCCGCTCCCAGCTCATGGCCGTCGCCGACCGGGCGATGGAGCGGGCGCAGCAGGCGCAGCGCGATCTGGTTGCCGGCCAGCATGGACTCTTCGCCGGGTTGGCGAGCCTTTTCGAAGGGGGGAGCAACGGCCATAAGAGCAACGACGACCTGCCCAATACGCCTGACTGGGATGAGAACGAGCGGCTGCAGGCAGAAAAAGAGGTGCTGGGCTTTTTTGTCTCTGGCCACCCACTCGATAAGTATTCCGAAAAGCTGCGCAACCTGAACGTGGTCGACACGGCGACTGCATTGGAGATGAAGGCTCCCCCGCCAGCGCGCCGTCGAGGAGGCGGCGGCGAACCAGAAAATCTGCTGGCCATCGCCGGCGTGATTGTGGGTCTCAAAGTTGGCAAATCCAAGCGTTCCGGGGAGATGTACGCTCAGGCTTCGCTCGAAGATACTGTGGGCAAGATCGACATCATTTGTTTCCCCAAAGACTATGCGCGGCTTTGTGAAAGCCTCAAGATTGAAGTGCCGGTTCTGATTAAGGGTGTGTTGCGCGCGGATGACGATGAGTCCGCACCCAAGCTCTCTGTCTCCAGCGTGCAGCCATTAGAGGATATAAGGATCAAGCTGCCACAGAACGTCCGCATCCGAGTGCCACTGGAGAGCGCGAGTGAAGCCATGCTCGGTTCTTTGCGGGCAATGATCACCGCTGCGCCTGGGCCTGGCCGGCTCATGATCAACCTGGAAAGCCGGGGTGAATATTGCGTCATGCTGGAGCCCGAGGGGCTGGGCGTAGCTGCAGACAGAGGCTTCATCGAGCGCGCCGAGCAACTGCTGGGCCAGGGCACGGTGCAAGCCTTCGAATAGCCAGCGTGTCATCCCGAGCAGCTGATTTGCCTGTGGCAAATTTAGGTAAGCAATGACATCAACAAAGGTTCGGGTGCCCCATATCTCGCTCGTTTTTCGCGAGATGTGGGATACCACAGTCCTAATCCCGACCTCTCTTCACTCCCCACAGAATTGTCATCTCGACCAGAGTGCCCTTGGGCCTTTCGGACCCACAAGGTTTCAGCAGCTGCTCCCAATGGAAGCGCCGTCCTCCCCTTTGTCATCCCGACCGTAGCGGAGGGATTCTGCGGTTCAGCGGCCGTCCGGTGGAGATGTTTTTCGCCCAGAGCGGAGCGGAGAGATCTGCGGTTCTCTCAACCTGGAGAAGTTTATGGAAGCACCCGCCCTCTCCTTTGTCATCCCGAGCGTAGCCGAGGGATCTGCAGTTTCACTCAACCCGCAATCAATGCTTTAAGTTTTCACGCAGTCCGTTTAGGCCGCTTCAGCCCGTACGTGGATGGTTGAAAACATGTGCGGCTTTAGCTACTGAGGGTTGTGTTTGGCTTTGTATCACGTGGTGCCCTCCAAGTTCTGAAGCGTCCCTGCCGTCGAGGATGCGCTTATGTTCATTTTCCCGGTTGTCTCGTGAGTGTACCGGAACATCCGTTACACTTTGGACCGGGGACATCCGTTACAAGTCCCTTGCAGAGTCGAGGATCTAAATTGCGGGTTGTAGACAGTCTTTGTCTCTACTTCTAAACACATCTCTCGCCGTCGAGGCCGTGGTAATGTGGGAATCCCGAAGGGATTTCCAAAGAGTGTGGGAAGAGTGGGAAGCCGGCTCTATGGCTTTTCCATGCTTTCCACGCTCTGTCATTTCCATGGCCTGTTTTTCGCGACTGACAGTTTTAATGCGGATGCTGCATTGTCATCGACTCGGGCAAGCCTTCCAATGCACAGTCTTTCGCCCAACGAAATAATTCCGCCATCGCAGGAGAGGGTCGGGCAAAATGGCCAAGGATGAAATAGTTTTGACCATGGTCAAATATGTCTTGACGAGAGTACTTTGCAGCGCGCATGATTTGACCATGGTCAAAACTGATCCGGCTACCGACAAGGGCGAGCAGACTCGAAGGCAGATCTTCGAAAGTGCTCTACAGCTATTCAGAGAACGGGGCTTCGATTCCACGACTATGCAAGAGATCGCCAAACATGCCATGGTGGTCAAGAGCGCCGCTTACTACTACTTTCCCAGCAAAGAAGCGATTGTCCAGGCCTACTACGAGACAGTGCAATCAGAGCAGGAGCGCTTGTGCGAAGAAGTGTTCGCTGAAACCAAGGACCTGAAGACTCGCTTAGCGACAGCCCTTCACTCAAAATTCGACCTGGCAAAGGACGATCGTAACCTGCTCGGAGTGGTGTTCCGATATACCGGTGAGCCGGAACATCCGCTCTCCTGTCTTGGACGGGGGACAGCGGAGATTCGTCGCCGCAGTACACAAGTCTTCCGCAATGCGATTGCTGAAGAGAAGCTTCCCAATGACCTCAAGGAGCTGCTTCCGGTCGCGTTATGGGCGCTCCAGATGGGTCTCCTGGTCATGTTTCTGTATGACTCATCAGAAAATCAACGGCGAACACGGCGCATGGCAGATGGAGCACTCGACCTTACTGTGAAGTTGCTAGGACTTGCAAAGCTGGCAGTTTTGAAGCCAATCAGAACCAAGGTTCTTCTGCTTTTGCGACAGGCAGACCTTCTGCCGGGGAGTGAAAGCAACCCATGATTCGACTCGAAGAGACCACAATAATTGAAGCTCCAATCGAACGTTGCTTCGACCTATCCCGTAGTGTCGAAGTGCATCTGCTCTCGAACGTTCATTCTGGAGAACAAGCGCTAGCGGTCGGAGGCGTTACCTCTGGCCTCGTCGGCCTGTCTGAAGAGGTCACCTGGCGTGCCAAACACTTCGGCATCTGGCAGAACCTGACCAGCAAGATCACCGCGATGGAATCGCCCCGCTACTTCCAGGTCACAATGGTTCGCGGAATTTTCCGTTTTATGCAGGCGGATCACCTATTTGAGAGTCTGGAATCCGGCGGGACTGAGATGAAAGACGTTTTCTCGATTGCCGCTCCTCTTCCGCTGCTCGGTCCGATTGCCGAGGCTCTTTTCCTGCGACGCTACATGCTGGCTCTGCTGCGTGAACGCAATGCTGTCATCAAGCGCGTTGCGGAGTCTTCGGAGTGGGAACAGTACCTACCCAGCACTTCGCAGCGGAGCAAGGACGCTGCGCTATGAAGATCATTATTGCTGGAGGGACCGGGCAGGTTGGAACCATCCTCGCTCGGCACTTTCACCAGAATGGGCATAGTGTGGTTGTTCTCAGCCGTAGCTTGCAAAAGACGCCCTGGCGTGTGGTTCATTGGGATGGATCCACGTTGGGTCCGTGGCTCGACGAACTCGATTGCAGCGACGTTTTGATCAACCTCGCAGGTAGAAGCGTAAATTGCCGCTACACCCAGAAGAATCGCCGGGCAATTCTTGACTCGCGTGTGCTGTCTACGCAGGTCCTCCATCAAGCGATTGCCGCGATCGAACACCCACCTGCAGTTTGGCTCAATGCCAGTACAGCAACCATTTACCGCCACGCTCTTGACCGGCCAATGGATGAAGCGACCGGGGAGTTTGGCGGTGACGAGGCAGGAGCCCCCGACACCTGGAACTTTTCGATTCAGGTTGCGAAGGCTTGGGAAGAGGCTTTCTTCTCCACGCCGACTCCCGGAATCAGAAAGGTTGCCCTCCGGAGCGCCATGACCTTCAGTGCTGATCGAGGCGGCGTCTTCGATGTATTTCTGAATCTTGTTCGCCACGGTCTCGGCGGAACCACGTTGCCTGGCACTCAATTTGTCTCATGGATTCATGAGGTCGACTTTATTCGCTCGGTTGAGTTCCTCATCAACAGGAAAGAGCTCACTGGAGCCGTAAACTTGGCCTCGCCCCACCCACTGCCGAATCGCGAATTCCTTGGCATTCTTCGAAAAGCGTGGGGCACGCGCGTCGGTCTGCCGACCACAAGGTGGATGCTGGAGCTGGGCACTTTTCTGCTGCGTACCGAATCCGAACTGGTCCTCAAGAGCCGACAGGTTGTTCCTGGCCGCTTGCTCGAAGCCGGCTTTCAGTTCAAATATCCAACGTGGCCTCAGGCCGCACAGGATCTGGTCGTCCAATGGAGGGGGGCCAATCCATGAGGACTTCTTCGGGCATATACGTAGAGATCGAGATCCAGGATGACTTGGATCATGTTTGGCTCCTGACCCAAGATCCAGTGTTTCACGAGCGTTGGGATCTCCGCTTCAGTCGCATTCATTACCTACCTCGATCAAGTTCCGCTGAGCCTCAGCAATTCCTTTACGAGACGCGCATCGGCTTCGGTCTCAGCATTAAGGGTACTGGTGAGAGCATCGGCCAACGTGCTTCTGCTGTCGGTGATACAACGTCTTCTCTCAAGTTCGCCTCCGCCGATCCAAAATCGCTCATCGATGAGGGCTCTGGATACTGGCGCTACGTTCCAACGCAGAGCGGCCTCCGCTTTCTTACCTGGTATGACTACAAGGTGCGCTTTGGCATTGCTGGGCGGTTCGCCGATCGGCTGGTCTTCAGGCCTCTCATGGGTTGGGCGACGGCCTGGAGCTTTGATCGCCTTCGTATCTGGGCGGAGACGGGTCGGCCTCCAGAGTCGACCCTCGCATTCTCCCTCATTCATGCCGTCGCCCGACTTTCCATCGGCACTATCTGGATCTGGCACGGTCTCGTGCCGAAGCTGCTGTACCAACACATCGATGAGAGGACGATGCTCGCGCAGGCAGGTATGCCGGTAGGCCTACTGCCTTGGATAGGGGTCCTTGAGATTTTGTTCGGCGCGCTGATCCTCTACGGTTGGAGCTGGCGGTCGATCTTTCTTGCGAACATCGCGTTCATGGTTCTAGCCACTGTGGCCGTGGCCCTAAATTCTCCTGTTTACCTCACGGCAGCTTTCAACCCCGTGACTTTGAATTTCGCGATGATCGCGCTCTCCATCGTCGGATGGTTATCCTCAGCAACGCTCGCTTCATCTCGTCGATGCCGACGACTTGCCCCAAAGGAGCGATCATGATTTCGATATACCAGCGCGCTCTTGGTTCCGACTTTTCCAAACTGCATCCGCAGATTCAACGGCGGTTTGCCCTCAACTCGCAATCGGGAATCGCTGCAGTCGGTATTGGCACGATGGATCGCATTTGGCATGGTGCCCCCTATACACTCCCGTTTCTTTATGTGGGTACCTGGCGCAGCATCATGTTTCCTGAGCATGGAACAGATGTACCCTTCACCATTGAGAACTACGCTTACGTCGATCCCCTCGGCCGAGAGACCGTAAGTTGGGTGCGGACTTTCAGCACGAAGAAAAAGCGCCGTTTTGACGCATACATGATCTACAGCGAAGACCGCGGCTGCATCGTGGACTACCTTGGAACTCACCAACACCTCGCCGTTGACATCAAGTTAGTGTCGCTCCGAATGGGGGGCTTCGCCTTCGCTCTGGCGAACAACGCTTCTACGAGGGGGTGATCGCCTTCCGCTTTCCACTTTTCTTCTCTGGAGTCGCTGAGGTCTGCGAATGGTTTGACGACGCGCAACAATGCTTCCGCATCCAGGTGAGTGCATCGAATCGGACATGGGGAGATCTGTTTGGATACTCCGGAAGCTTCAAGGTGGATTGGAGATCTACACCGCCAAACTATATTCCAAACGCTATTTTGCCTAAGCGTATTGAATGCCGCACATAAATTCTGAGTCTCATCGCCAAGTTCGAGCGAATTGACTGTAAGCGTCAGATCAACCCAGAGGCGGTGTTAATTGGCTAGTTTGTGTGCCAGGCGGAGGGTGTAAGTTGGTCGAGTTGGGTAGCCGGTAAGTTAGCCAGCCGAGGCAGCACGTGATTGAGATAGTCTCTGGCGGGGATTTGGAGCCGTTTGCAGGTTTCCATGACGGAGAGGATGGCGGCGATCTTGGGTCCGGCCTGCTGGCTGCCCAAGTGGATCCAGTTCTTGCGACCCAGTGCGATAGGCCGCATGGAGTTCTCCGCCAGGTTATTGGATAGCTCCAGTCGTCAAATTTAGTCGTCAAAATTTAGTCGTCAGACGCGACTGGTACTTTGGGAAAACAGAGGTTGCTAAAGGTTTAGTCGACAGCTAAAGGTTTCAGGACGCGCCTCGTATGTTTGGAAAAGTTCCAATTTAGTGGTCAGACGCAATTTAGTGGTCAAAATTTAGTCGTCAGACGGAGATTTGTGGTCAGACGGGGACTGGAACTTTGCTGTCCGCGAAACTCCACCCTCGATCTTTAGCAGACTCCCCCTGCCTAAGTACCAGTCTCGTCTGACCACTAAATTTTGACTACTTAAATTTCCCGTCTGGCCACTAAATTTCCCCCCGTCGTGAGTTTAACGAAAGCGTTTCCTGGTCTCCGAGTAGCTGGCCCTCGGTGAACCAGACGGGCCTCGCCATCCGGGCCCGGGAGGGACAGAACGGCGTATGTCGCCATCCTTGTTGCGACCGTTTTGTCAGAGCCGCCAGCTTCACGGACGAGAACGGCATTTTGGCGAAAAAGCGGCACCACTTTCCGACGAAACCACAAACGTGGGACTCATCACTGTGGCCCTGACACCGGCCGGGAAGGTTGTGCCGCCATGCGCTCGGGAGCTGCTAGCGGCGGTCGAAAAGACCTATACTGCGGTGGCCGAACCTGCAGTAAGCACCCAAGGTGTAATTATTTTGTCTGAAGTATCGCCGACCTGGCGGGGTTGCTAGTACCATGACGCCTATGTACTGTCACTGAAGGGTAAAAGCGATACAATGCTTGGTGAACTGAGTGGTTCACTGACAAGAACGCCGCTTTTCGAGGCATGCCGTGCCCGCGTCCAACATGCAACTTCGTCAAGTACAGGCCTTCGTTGCTCTCGTCGAGAACGGAACCGTTACAGCGGCATCACAGGCTTTAGGTCTTGCGCAATCGACAATTTCAGAGTCAATTGGCGCCTTGGAGCGTGAACTCGGCACGGCGCTGATTGCCCACAAACGTGGGACTCATACTGTGGCTCTGACACCGGCCGGGAAGGCTGCGCTGCCACGCGCTCGCGAGCTGCTGGCAGCGGTCGAAAAGACCTATGCTGCCGTTGCCGAAGCTGCAGTAAGCGCCCGAGGTGTAGTTAACATCATTGCAAACGAATCAATAAGTACGTATGTGCTTCCGCAAGTTCTGATGACGGTACGGCGGCGGTGGCTTAACACGCGGTTTGCGGTTTCTGTAGCGGCCTGTCCGGAGGTTCGTGAGGGCGTCAGAGGAGGCGGCTTCGATTTGGGACTGCTCCTGCCGCCCGCGAGTCGGCAGTCGCTTCCCGGATCGAGTTCTACTAACGCTAAATGGTCCCAGGTAGGGGAGGTGATCGTTCCACTTGTACCGCTCGTCATGTTTGCGGCGCCTACCCACCCTCTCGCACCGCCTGACAGCCGCGCACCTGTGCGTCGATCGGCACTCGACCTGTTTCCTGTATTCGTCTGCGAAACAACTGGCGAGTATGGCGCGCTCATAGAGCGTTTCTTTCGCGAAGATGACCTACCGGGGCCGCGAGTGGAGCCGGCCGGGAGCATCGAGGGCGTAAAAGCGGCCGTCTTCAGTGACCCACGTGCATTGGGTATTTTGCCCTTTTATGCTGTTGCTGAAGAAGTCCAAACGGGGCGTGTTGTCCGGCTGGACCTTCGCCCGGTACTTCCTGCATTGCAAATGGTTGCGTTGCTGGGTTTGAGAGCAATGCATCCGAGCACGGAAGAACTGCTTGAGGAAATAGGCCGTATCTATTCAACCGCAGCACCTTCGCGTGTGATTCGACCCGAACGCCGACGAGTGTTTGGAACCGGCGTTCTTACGTAGGCAGTTTGAACCTGAATTGAGGTTCACATTCGCCACGCAATTCCACTCGACCGAAAACTTGGTTTTGGATCCGCACCCATCCATTAACATTTTTGATTTTTGATCGCCCCATTTCCAGCATCAATCTCATCTTCCAGTGAGACGGACTTACGTCATCCACTTGGACCGGTCTTGGCTAAATTCGTGGCCAAGTACTCAGTGCACGGGCATTTTCCTTGCGCGCCGGGGGTGTTGGATAGCCTGGGACTACTGGCGTGAGCCCAAAAAAGAGGCGCAATCCCGCCTCCTTTCTGATTATTTAACTCGATCAGAGATTGGACACTGAGCTTTTTCATTTCGGCGTTTCCGATAGCCACTATCGCCGTTTTGGGTCCAGTGACTTCATACATCAAACTCGGATTCGTAAGGCGCAGATTCGGATTGGATGCGTTAGCCGGCGACTCTTGTCTTACCTCGACGCGTTGACGTCCTCTATCAGAGATTTCGAAAATGCTAAGGAGATGTGTGCACATGAAAAGTCCGTTTGGCATGGCGTTTATTTCGTTCCTTCTGTTGACGCAAAATGTTGGACAAGCAGTCTCAGTCGGTGACGGACCGATGACGCAAAGTGTTGGACGAGCAGTCTCAGTCGGTGATGGACCGGTTTTCGGATCTGTTACCAATCCAACTTGTGCCGCTGTTCCAGCAGCAAGAGTTCAGATCACGGGAACGGATACAGGGTTAGTGAGGGTCGTAACTACGGACTCGTCGGGCCTTTATAGCGTGAGTCCTCTGAACCCCAGCAACTACGAAATGGACATCGTTGCCTCGGGGTCTCAAAGGACAACTATCAAGATAATGGTTCGAACTGGAACCGCGGTACATCGGGCATCGGTGGTCGAAGGTCGGCAGAGTTCCAAGTCAGACTGAACTTCTAATACTCGCCGGCATGCAAGCTGGACGAATGGCTTGGCGTACGCGGAGCCCTTCTTTTTGACTCGCTCGAAGTAGATAAGCCAACCGTATTGCGACACTCTGCCACGATAGCGATTTTAAGTTTGATGATAAGTGGATCGGATATCACATGCGCCTCGCCCATAAGACTATCCTTGCTTATGCTCTTTCTCTGGCCTCGTTTCTCTCATTGCACACGTTCTTGTTGGGACAGGGGGTTCGATCCACGACTGTGGGCCTGCGCCCATATCCAGGGCCGATGTTGATTGTTCCGGTCGAGATCAACGGACACGGTCCGTATGACCTTGTTTTGGATACTGGTTCAACAATAACGATCCTCGACACTCCACTCTTTCGCGAGGTAGGCCTCAAAGAGGAGGAACAAGCCGAACTGACGAGCCCGGTGCGCAGCAATGCAGAGTTTCGAGGTACAGCGCGCGAGGTCATGGTGAATGGACTGACAGTCGTTAACTTAAAGATCGCTGGAGTGGACAAGCTCAACCTTGACTCTCCCTATGGCCGGGTAAGAGGCATCTTAGGGGAAAACTTCCTCGACCGGTTTGATCTGCTGATCGACAATCAGAATCGGCAGATTACTCTGGACGCGACCGCTAACCTGGCGAACTCGTACGGTGGCGACCACCTGAAGGTGATCCCCATAAGCCACTTTTCCGGAAGGCCACTCTTTCATCGACCGATTGTGACCGTCACGGTGCCATCGTATTCCAGCCGGCCATTGCGCTTGGTACTCGACACGGGAGCTGCGGCGCTCGCGATCTTTCCGCATCGGGCGATGGGCGGCAGCTTGTCGAATGGAGGACATCCTCGATTTGTTTACGGGAGCACACCCAACGGTAACCTTCCCTGTGCCACGTGGAAGGACACAATCCACTGGGACAAGTCGACCGTGCGCGGGGTGGACATACTGTCTTGCCTCAGTGCTACCGCGGAGAAACTCGATAACGATGGAAGCATGCCAACCCATCTGTTTGCTCAGGTGTTACTCGTTCATAGCGAAATGTATGTGGTGCTGAACCCGGTTCGGCATGCAGGGAGTACGGAGAATACTCTGCGGCGCGATAACCCAGATGACCCGGGGGATAACCCGGGGGGATAACCTGGGGACCCGTCCCCGGGTTACCCCAAGATCGAAGAGATCGGACCCAACGCTTATCGAACCACCTTAGATGTAGTGGAAACGTCCGGGAAAAAACATCACCACCAAGTTGACCGGATTTATGACGGCAAAGAGCGGCATGTACCGATAAACGGGCACCTGTACAAAGGAACGGAAATCGCCGAATTTGCCGAGGGAGGAGGCCGGAAGATCACGCCGTCCCTTCGGTAGGCCTCATTCACTCAGTTGCGAGAAGGAGCCTCCGCGGCGGCTTCGGCGTTTCTCAACATACGGTCAAGAGTTGCTCGATCGAACCCTCTACCGCCATTGAGGCACGATCCAGGTGGGGCCTGGCCTGCTGGTCAGGAGCAGAGGCTAGCGGTGCCCTCCACCTCCAAAGCCGCCGCCGCCGTGAAAGCCGCCGCCGCCGTGAAATCCGCCTCCGCCGTGCGAAGCCACCGCCGTGGAAGCCTTCACCGCCACGCGCTTCTCCATGCGGCAACGGATGCCCGCCGGCTCCAGGTCTGCCATAGAAGCCGCCGCGGTAAAAGCCACCGCCGTAAAAGCCGCCGTAGAACCACGGGGGATAGAACCCCCAGCCAAATGGGCTGAAGAAGGGGTCCGGCCCGAAGAAGGTGTAGCCGTACATGTACGGATCCCAGAACCAGCCCGGCGCATATCCCGCAGCATAGGGATACACACCGGCGATCTGCGAGTTTGCTTCAGCCAGGTACTCGGATCGAAGACTGCTCCAGTTGTACAGATCGTCCTCGTTCGTTTTTACATCAAAGCTCCTCGGCTTGCCGATTTCTCCTGGAGTGAGAGCGAGCTCGTGGTGGGCTTTGATCACGGTCCAGTGGTTTTCACGCGTGTTCACAGCCTCTCTTCCCGAGAACACCATAGTCTCTCCATCTCTGGCGTTCAATTCATAGAGCCCGGGCTTCAGCAGCTCGGTGGGAACGCCACCATCGACAATCTGGATATCGTTCTGGGGATGAATGTCATCCACCTCCACCATAGCGCGACCGCGCTCGAGATCGACGGCGGTGTGAGTAAGACTGGGCGACACCATCCTGACCGCACTGTTGTCATCGAGGCGGAGAAATACTCCTGGGGTAAGCAGCATCTCGGCTCGCCCTTCCCCGGTGGTCAGCTCCTGCCCGGTTTCGAGTGTTGCGTTGCCCACAGACTCGGGCGTGAGTAGTTCACCAGCGAGTTTCGCTCCCCCTTCAACATAGTTAATCGTTCCTGGACCGGCTGGGTTCGCGCCGAACGCCGGCGTGCACAGAGTCGCCAGGGAAAGCAGCAAAATCACTCTCAACCTGGTCATCATCGTCTTTTCCTTCCATTTATTGGATGCACGATGAAAGCTGACGACACTATTTCCGCCTGGAGCACAAACAAGCCGCTCGCTATTGTCTCTGCGGCAGATACAACCTTTTTGAGAAGAAGAGGATACGGCTGTAACCCCCATCGTTCTAAGCTACAGAATCGGACGAAATTTACACCGAAGCAGCTGCCGAAGAAAGCCGGAATCTGAAGCGCTTCCCCACGGCCAAGACCGCTCTAAGAGACCTCGCCGCGGCCTGGCCCCCACATTCTTTATGATCTTGGTTTATTCAGGGAATCGATCTCCGGGATGAACGAGGGGTTTCGTGGGCGGAACTGGCACTTTCCGCCGCACCCAAATCGCAAAAGTGCCGTTTCCCCCTGTCCACGAAACTTGGGCATGAGCATAACGCCCATTAAGTCGATCCCAGGTTCGATTTGCTACCGGCAGGACGGTCGTCGGGGCGTCCGTTTTCGTTAGAATTGCTTCGGCTTCCGCCACTGAGGAATTTCGTGCCCGGAAAAAGTCTTTGGATCTTCATGCTCGCGGTCGCAGTTCTTGTTGCTCCTGCGTTGGCACGGCCCGATGCCGAGATCGTGATCGAGCACAACGTCGCCATGAAGACGCGCGACGGCGTCACCCTCAAAGCCGATGTCTATCGACCCGCGGGTGACGGCAGCTTTCCCGTACTTCTGCAGCGCACGCCCTACAACAAGGACAACAGCGCCGACTTCGCGCGCAAAGCAGTTGCTCGCGGCTTCATGGTCGTGATCCAGGATGTGCGTGGGCGGTACACATCCGAGGGCGAGTGGTACACCTTCAAGCACGAAATAGACGACGGCTACGACACGGTGGAATGGGCCGCGGCGCTGCCGCGTTCGAACGGCAAAGTAGGCTTGTTCGGCGGATCGTACGTCGGCGCTACGGTGATGCTCGCTGCCATCAGCCATCCGCCGCACTTGGCCGGTATCTGCCCGGTCGTCACAGCGTCGAATTACCACGAAAACTGGACCTACCAGGGCGGCGCATTCGAACAGTGGTTTGACGAGTCGTGGGCCGCAGGCCTCGCGCAGGACTCGGCGAATCGCCTCATCCACGAGGACACCAATGCGCTGGTTGGCGACCGCGTGTTGCCGTTGAATGACTTTCCGGTGTTCAATCTCAAGCCAATTACCGGCGGATCGCAGTTGACGCACGAACTGGCGCCTTATTTCCTCGACTGGCTGGCGCATCCAACGTACGACAGCTATTGGAAACAGTGGTCGATCGAGGAGAACTATCCAAACGTCCAGGTTCCGGGGCTCACGATTGCGGCCTGGTACGACCTGTTCCAGGGCGGTTCGCTGCGCAATTACCTCGGGCTCAGGGCGCATGCCGGAAACCAGGCAGCACGCGACGGGCAACATCTGATCATCGCCATCGGCGGGCACTCGGGCTGGACCCGCAAAGTGGGCGATGTCGATTTCGGCCCCGACGCGGCCTTTGACGAGACCGGCACCACGCTCGACTGGTTCGATTATTTGTTCATGGGCAAGCAGAACCAGTTTGCGACCGGCAACCCGGTGAGGATTTTTGTGATGGGCAGGAACGAGTGGCGTGATGAAGCTGTGTGGCCCCTCGCGCGCGCGATGCAGACCCGCTACTATCTCCAGTCCGGCGGAAAGGCCAACAGCGCTTCGGGCGACGGTTCGCTTTCCACTACGACGCCCGGCAAGGAGGGCACAGACACATTCGTCTACGACCCGGCCGATCCTGTTCCTACCGTGGGTGGTCCGCTGTGCTGCGATTCCGAACATCTGGCGCCAGGACCACGCGATCAGAAAGATGTGGAAGCCCGCTCCGACGTGCTTGTCTACACCACACCACCGCTCGATCAGGATGTAGAAGTCACTGGCCCTGTGACGCTGGATCTCTATGCGAAGTCCTCTGCCGTCGACACCGACTTTACGGGTAAGCTGGTGGACGTTTGGCCGAACGGGTTTGCGCAAAATCTGACCGAGGGAATCCTGCGCGCAAGTTTCCGCGCGTCCACCACCGGAGAGCCGGCACCCATCACACCCTCGAAAGTTTACGAGTACAAGGTCGACCTGTGGTCCACGAGCAACGTCTTTTTGAAGGGTCACCGGATCCGGCTGGAAGTGTCGTCGAGCAATTTTCCGCGCTTCGACCGCAATTTGAATACCGGCAAAAGCGGCGCCCAGGATGCGCACTTCGTCAAGGCGACAAATACGATTCTGCTCGGCGGTGCGCATTCGAGCGCGTTGATTTTGCCAGTGGTGCCAGGCAGGTAATGACAGGCATCACGTCACCGATATAAATCCGTGGATTTTGCTTGGAGTTTCGTGGCCAGAGAGAGATCATTGGATTTCGTGGGCAGGATTTCGCAGGATTTCGTGCAAGGATTGTGCAAGGATTTCGTGGACAAGGATTTCGTGGACAGCCACCAACTTCTGACCACCAACTTCACCCAGGTTCCTATCCCCGAAACTCTCCTCCCGAAACTCTCCTATCTCCCCCTTATCTCCCCCACATGTCCCGTTATCTCCCCCACACGTCCCCTTATCTCCCCCAATCGTTCGGCTCGGGGAACTGGACTGCATCCCTCGGTTGAGACAGCGAAAAAGGTTCTTGAACATACCGATGTGATAGTCAAGGGCGAAATCCTCATTAAAGGGCAACACCAAATAAATGCCGCTTAAAAACATGGCACTCAGTTGCGAGAAGGAGCCTCCGCGGCGGCTTCGGCGTTTCTCAACATACGGTCAAGAGTTGCTCGATCGAACTCTCTACCGCCCAGGAAGACCTCCGAGATTTTCGTCGTATTGTGAATATCTTTGAGCGGATCGTCATCCAACAGCACCAGGTCTGCCAGTTTTCCAGGTTCCACAGTTCCAAGTGCATCGATCCGGTTCAACCATTTCGCGGGGTTCAGCGTTGCGCACTGTAACGCTTCCAGCGGAGTCAGCCCACCTTTAACCAGGTAGCCCAATTCGTCATGCAGACTGAAACCGGGAAACATGTTTTGGTTGGAGGCGCCGGTGTCCGTTCCCGCCATAATGGAGACTCCCGCTTTGTGCATCAAAAGTACTGTGTCAAGCGCATGTGAAAATTGTTTCTTGTTATAGCTCGACAGCAAAGCAGTCTGCTGTTGTGTCAGGTTAGACGAGCTTTTTGCACGATCACCCCAAGTCGCTAGCATGCCCGGCATAAGGTATCTCCGGCGGCGGTCCTCGTCCCACCGTTCCGTATCTTCGTAGGCAAACATATGCAAGGAGGCGAGAGTCGGCGTCACCCAGGTGTGATTCGCGGCAAACCGGGCAAAAAGCGCCTCGGCAACGTTGCGATCGTAGCCGTCAACAACCGCCCCAAAGTAGTCGATTCCTGTGATTCGCTTCGCCAACCTATCCGCCTTCAGTTCCTTCTCGTTACGGACACAGCCGGCTAAATACGTCGTGTGCTCAATGTTCTGCCCCAAGTCGGACACCTCCGCCACGCTGACCGTCAGCGCGACATGGCCAGTCACGGGCAGGTGCTGGAGCTTCGCCTCGTCCAAAAGCGCGAGATAAGCGTCGTGAGGAATGGGGCTCGTGTCGAGGACTTTCACAAAATCCGCTCCCATCGCCTTCACTCGCCTGACAGCTGTTCGCGCGTCTTCAGGTGTCGTAATTGGAATCGACCCTGGGTACAGTGGCTTCGCCCCGTCTAGCTTTGGTCCACAGGTGACGATACGCGGAGCCACTCGCTTACCGCTCTCAACATCAGCGCGCCACTGCAAGACCACGTCAACCAGATCGCCGCCCATCTCGCGAATTCCGGTAACGCCGTTCGTCAGGTAGACCGGGAGCATTGCTTCATTTTCTCCGGCCAAATTGGACGTCGAACCAATGATCGATCCCCTTATGTGAACGTGCATGTCCCACAGTCCCGGAATCAGATACTTGCCTGTCGCATCGATAATATTTCCGCCCGCAAGTGGCTTTATTTGCTTGGCATCTTTTATGTCCAGAATCCGGTTGCCCGAAATGACGACCGTCCGGTCGCGGTCCTCTTCGCCGCTCCGCGTATCGATGACCGTGACATGTGTTATGTAGATTGGACCGCTAACAAACTTCGGAGCAGCCGCCCGGGTTGGTCTAGCCTGCCTAGCCAGCCAAGGCGCCAGAGCCAAAGAAAGGATCAAAAATAGGGTCATCTTTCTCGCCATACACGCCCCCTCTTAGCGCGAAGCAATCCTCTCGGACCGACCCAAAAGACGCCATCTTCTGACCATTAACTCCTAAAATGCCGCGAGCTTCAATGGGCATCCACGATCCCCATGAGCAGTCCTTGGATGCTCTTGATTTGTATAAAGTTCCTGCCTGCCCTCCGCGGGATCACCACAGGGCCACTCAGTGGGTTGAAGACAACGCCCTCACAGGTGGGAGAGATGCTGATTGGAGTGGGCGCAGGCGTTGCTTCCGTGCTGACGGACTCCCAACGCGCATCATCGAACCCAAGTGACCTTTGGTCTTGTACTCCCGTGCCGAAAAACGCATCTCGCCACTTACATTCAAACATGGAAAGGCTCTATCTCTTAGAGTAGACGACATCGGCAGGCGACGGCCTCTCACGCAACCGCCGCCCGGCCGGCAGTTGCCGGTAGTTTCGGCCTTTAAGCGCGAGCGAAGGATAGCGTCACCGCTGTCCGGTCCCACACCCTATCCCTGTCACAAAATCACCAACAACAGCCATGACTCCATGACTGGCCTACCGAGGCTCTCAACCCTTTTTTGTCACTAGGGGGAAGCCAAGCCCCCAATCTCCAGCAAACCGAGGAACGAGACTACCTATGCCCAAAAATACTGTCAGCGATCCCATCACCGATCAGGAAATGGCCTTTGCTCACCTGATCCTTTCCGGAACCATGAATGACCGCCGCGCCGCAGAAGCCGTCGGTCTCAATCCCGAAACCGCCGCCTACACCAAATCCAAGCCCCGCGTCCGCGCCTACATGATCGAGCACCGCGCCGCCGTCCGGGAAAGGCTGGTGGACCAGGAAGCCGAAGGGCTGCGCAAGCTGAGCCCGGGTCGCGACCAGATCCTCGCCCGGCTCTGGGAACTGGCCAACCCTAGCTCCGAAGCGACCAGAGGCATCATCGCCGGCCAGATCAAAGGCTCTTTCGATGATCATAGCGATCGAAGGGCTGATCCCATCCGGAACCATGAACGATCGCCGCCTCTCCCCATCCCAGACGCAACCCGCGGACCCGCCCGTCAAGGCACAAATCTACAGCTCTGAGTGGCGCCGCGAACAGCAGCACCAAGCCGCAGGTGAGGAGCCAGGCGATCCCGTTGCCGCCGCGGCAACCCAACCCGCCGCGCCCCAGGTCTCCGAGCCAGAGCCCGTTCCCAATCCGGCCGCGCCCCCTCCGCCCCCCGTCCGGAACCAGCCCAGCCTTGCTGCCCCCCTCATCCCGCAAGGGTTGAACCGGGTTCCCCTCGCGACAGACAGCGGCCTCGATGCTCTTCTGAGCACCACCAGCTCACCCGGGCAGTCCTTTTCCTTAAAAAGAGGCCCCTTTACCCGGCGCCGCTGAAGTCGACAAAAGGCCAAATTTTATCGAATTTTAGAAGAGATAAAGAAGAGGTGACCGACGGGACAATCACAACAGCCGTGACTAAGAAGCCACGAACGTCTTCCGGCGATATCTTCAGCTTCGAACGGCTGCCAACGCTCTTGCGCTGGAAAGGAACGAAAGAACGACGGAACCACTGTCCTACTTCCTCCAGGGATCGAGCAGCTTCACTCCGAGATCTTGCACATCGCTGATATTCCGGGTGACCAGCGTCAGTTTGTGTACAAGCGCAGTTGCAGCGAGGAGTGTATCGACGACCGGCCTTGACCGTTGTGCGGACAGCTCTCCCCATTGCCTCGCAATCGCCGCATTGACATCGAGAATGCGCTCGCCAAAGCTGAACTCCAGTCCATCTACCCAAGTCCCGAGCCGCTTCGCGGCATCTGCGTCCGATCGAATCTTGAGAGCCACGCCTTTTCTCAACTCGCCGAGCGAAAGCACGCTGATGAAAAGTGCGGACGGTTCGGCGGACGACAGAAAGGACATTACCCGTTCATTGGCCTGTTTCTTGCGGGTCTCGGATAGAATGTTGGTATCCAGCAGATATTGCAGCCGCCCGCTCACAGCGTGACCTTGCGTCCCTTATCGCGACTGCGTGGTACTTCTAATCGGTCGACCTTCGGGCCACCTAGCAAATACTCCCTGAGATCGGGTTTGTGAGCGGTCAGGGCTCGGTAGTCCTTGACTGAAAGAATGACAGCTCTTTCCGACCCGTGCCGGGTAATGAATTGCGGGCCTTTGCTGTTAGCTTCCTCAATGACCTCGCTCAGACGTGTCTTCGCCTCTTGTACTTGCCAAACGGCCATATGCACCTCAATTTCGCTCCAACCAGAATTATAGTCGTTTCGGTTGAATGGACGGGCAAATGATCGTCCATCTACGGGTACGAACAGATAGGCCGGTAGAAAGTTTGGTGCAAAGCTGGTGGGTCTTACGGAGCATCCTATGGAAAGGCTTTGCCAATATGCTGAACGGACGGCTAACCAAATCCCGGGCTAACCTAATCCGGTGACAGCTTACCTATTCCCCCGGGCTAACCTAATCCGGTGACAGCTTACCTATTCCCCTGCGTTCGTGATATTTTGCCTGGATGACTCGCCTTGCGGGTATGGTCGTCCCTGGTCTTCCTCACCATGTGACCCCGCTAATCCGCGCTAATCCGTGTCGTCGCGCTGGATTCTTCCTCGCGCTTGTCTGTTCAGCTCTTCTAGCTGCCTATCAGGCCCACGCGGGGGTTGATGCACAGGCTGCCGGAGAGAATCCAGCTTACGAAGTTGCTTCCGTTCATTTAAATAATATCAACGCCCCAAGCCTTCTAGGCTTCTATTTGTATCCGAGCGGTCGAGTGACATGGGGCGCACAAACCGTCAGAGATTTGTTGTCCTATGCATTCGACATTGCACCAGCACTAATAAAGGGCGGCCCTACATGGATTAGTGATAAGCGATTTGACATTCACGCCATAACGCCTCTGTCCTACCGGCAACAGCTGTCTGACATGGTCGTCAACCCAAGTAAGATTCAGCGTCTCATGCTGCAAAACTTGCTCGAAGAGCGCTTCAGGGTTAGGGTACATTATGATTCTCGAACCCGGCCGGTATTGATACTCAGGGTCAAGAGACGTTCTTCTAATTTGCAAGCCACAGCCCACCCCAATGGTGATCCACATGGGGGGATAATCACACAGATCGATGGTGCGGTTACGGGACACGCATTCGGCGACAACGTCACGATGGCCTTTTGGGCCGAAGAATTGTCTGAGCGGCTTGAATCCCCCGTGATTGATGAAACTGGCCTTCGCGGTGGATTTGACTTCAAGGTGCCAGACGTCGAGAGTGACAATCATGACATGCGGCATGGGGTAGATCTAGCGCTTGATCGCCTTGGATTGACGCTTGAAAAAGGAAACAGACCTGTGGGCACTCTGTGCGTAGATAATGTGAACCTGCCCACTCCGCACTGAAGGGGACCCAAACGACAATTCGGCGACAGCATGAAGTGGACCCCTCGGTTGAGACAGGCGAATTGAGTGACAGGTTGCGTTTGGCTGCTGAAAACTGGACAGCAGCAGGATAGGGAGAGAAGCTATCCGCAGCCGGTGAAGCGGAATGGGTGGGATGAGTCGGATCGAGTATTCCTGGCAGGTTGCTCTCCAGCAGAGCCTGCTTCCGCCTCCTCGATCCGCTCAGCCTGGCCTATACGAGGCCATCTTGCCCTTCTTTGGAATAGCGTGTGGCCAATCTTGATCTCTCCCTTTTCAAGAACATTCAGTTCGAGCACCTGGGAATCCAATTTCGAATTGAATCATTAAATACCCTCAACCATCCCGCGTTTGGCTTTCCCAACCCCAATGTAAATGCCGGCTCGGGCTAAAGCCTGCACCCTCGAGCCGCCGCGCTATAATCCAAAGAATCGACAGATTCAAATGGCCAAGCGGCAGGCTTTCCGCGCTGGCATAGGCGATCGAAAGTCTCATGACCGAACAGGCTTCAAATCTTGAGCAGCCACAGGTAGTCGCCGAACCGACGAACCCGGCGTGGATCAAGACTGAACTCGCGCGGCACCCGCAGCGGCCCTACCCGATGGATTTTATCCAGCGCATTTTTACTGACTTTTCGGAGATCCACGGAGACCGGGCCTTCGGCGACGATCTCGCCATGGCTTGCGGTATGGCGCGCTTCCACGGCGAAGAAGTGATGGCCATCGGCAACCTGAAAGGGCGGGGAACCAAGGAAAAAGTACGCCGCAATTTCGGCATGCCCAATCCCGAGGGCTACCGGAAGGCGCTCCGCGCCATGCAGATTGCCGAAAAGTTCAACCGTCCGATCTTCACCTTCATCGATCTCACCGGAGCCAATCCCGGCATCGCTGCCGAAGAACGCGGCCAGGCGGAGGCCATCGCGCGTAATCTGCGGGAGATGTCCCGCCTACGCGTGCCGACCATCGCCACCATTACGGGTGAAGGCGGTTCCGGCGGCGCGTTGGCTCTGGCGGTCGCCGACCGTGTCCTGATGATGGAAAATGCCGTCTATTCCGTGATTGCTCCGGAAGCGTGCGGTTCGATCATGTGGCGGGATGCCGGCAAACGCGCCCAGGCCGCAGCTGCCCTGAAAATCACTTCCGAGGACGTAAGCCGTTTGGGCTGTGTGGACGACGTGGTCCCGGAACCCTCCGGGGGAGCCCAGAACGATCCGGTGGTCGCCGCCGCCCTGCTCGACGAGAAACTTACCTTGCATCTCGGCGAATTGAAGGCCATGACGGTCGAGGATCGGATCGCACGCCGACTGACGAAGTTCCGGGAGATTGCCCGGTTCTACAAGAACGCCTGAAACATCTATGCCGACAGGGGCATACGCTTGACCCATTTCACTGCTGCCGATCGCGTGCGTTCGTTCGGCTACGTCATCATCGCCGCGATCTACTTCTATATCGCCCAGAGTGTTTCGGTTCATGCCGCCAATGGCCTTACTTCTGGACTGTGGCTTCCTTTTCTCGAGCGCGGCATTTTGCTCTTTTTGCTGGTTGTCGGCTACGCCGCAATGGCGCGCGCCTTCAACCGCCAGCGCGAACCCATCCGCGCCATGGGCCTGGTTTTCCGTCCCGGCTGGCAACGAGAGTTTGGCTTGGGCGCCGCGCTGGGCTGGGGCATGCTGCTGGCGAGCATTCTGCCTCTGGTCCTCAGCGGCGGATTGATCATCACCTTCTGGGCAATTCCGCGTCAGTTCGGGATTCTGGTCATCGATCTTCTAGTCCTCGCGGCGGCTTCGCTGGCAGAGGAAGTCGCGTTTCGCGGCTATCCATTTCAGCGCCTGATCGACGCCATAGGGCCCACGTTGGCCACCATCGTTTTTTCCTTCGTATTCGCCGCGGTGCACATGTTCAATCCCGGCGCGAATCGCGCCAGCTTTCTCATCACCGTTTTCAGCAGCTGGCTACTATCAGTGGCGTATCTCCGCACCCGGGCGCTTTGGGTCTGCTGGGGTTGGCACTTCGCCTGGAATGCGAGCATGTGTGCGCTCTTTGGGCTTCCGCTCAGTGGCATCACTCAATTCTCACCGGTCATTCAGAGCAACACCGTGGGTCCGGTGTGGATGACTGGAGGCGATTACGGCCCCGAAGCCAGTGCGGTGACTGCCGTCGTTCTGCTCATCGGTATCTTCGTCGCTTATCGCATGACCCGCGGGTTGGCCTATCTGCATACGCAACCGGTCATTGTGCCCGCCGGTTTCCCCGTCGACCTTGACGCAATGAGCAGCACACTGGCTCCGCATCACCCGGTCGCTCCCCTGCCGGCGCCGGCGGGGACCACTCTGGTGCAAATAGAATCCGCGCCGGCCCAGTCCCGGGCGGCGTCCACGGCCACGTCTCAGCCTGGCCCTGAACCTCTCGAACCGCCGGAGTAAAGCCGGTCAATTAAGTCGAACCTAAGTCGAACCGGGAGTCGATTTGCTTACCTGAAACTTTCTGTCCCTTGCGCATGAAACGTTACTTGCAAATCAACCCTGATTAGGACCATCATTGGCATCATGAGGGAACCACCATGGTTGGGCTCACGACCAAAGAATTCTTCCTCGCCGGCGTTGGAAGCACAATGCGCCGGGCCTCTGCTTTGCTGGCAGTAACGACCCTTTGTGGTTGCGCTTTAGGCAACGCACAAGTGTTCACCGTGCAGCGGGAACACCTCGGTCCGAAGGAAGCCAATCTCACTACCGTCCAACCTACTTCCGTCGCGCTCGATACGAAGCCGATCACGGAGCGGACCAAGCAGCAGTTAATCCGAACATTTCAGGCCGACGAGGCCTTCGCGGTCCGTCCTCTTCCGCTGGGCACGAAAGGCATTGTGCTTCACGCCAACGGGCCACTCACTCCTTCCGGAAGTGCCTACGCGGACGAGTTGGAGAAATACGGTATTTCGGCCAAGCCTGGGGACCGCGTGGTGATCACCAAGTTTGAGGTCAGACCGGACCGGATCGTGTTTGAATTTAACGATGGCCCGGAGAAGCATCATCACATCCTGCAGCACGTTGAAGTTGGCGGTATGGGTGGGATGGCGCCGCTGGCTCAGGATGACGGCCATGTTCCGGTTGGTTCGCGCATGACGCTGGTCTTCAACAAGTTTGTCCCCGAGATGACCGCTGCCCAGGTGCGCAACCTGATCGTTCCCATGATCGACTTTTCGCTCAAAACTCCGGCTGAGGCCTTCGCCGACACCTTACCTCCGAAGCTCAAAGGTGCGGTGCTGAACCACGAGGTTCTGGTTGGCATGAACCGTGAGATGGTGTTAAAGGCCGTGGGTCAACCCGACCAGAAGGTGCGCGAAACGGACGGGCAGACGCCGTTTGAGGAATGGATCTATGGGCAGCCACCCCACCAGGTCCAATTTGTGCGCTTCAATGGCAATCGGGTTATCCGATTAGAGATTGCCGATGTTGGCCAGCCACCCGTGATTCGAGACAAAGATGAGACCGACGGCTACTTTGCCGGGCAGTTCGTCCACCAGGTGCGCCTCGGCGACGCGCCCCCTGCCGCTCCAAACCAGGAACATGCTCCCGCTGCCGCACCTAGTTTGCGTCAGCCTGGGGAGCAGCTCCCGGACGCGGTTGACAAAGATCACCAGATGAAGCCGGTGCAGTATCCTGACGACGAGAAGCCCAAGCCGATTCCGCCGCCTCCCGGTTCCGCTCCGTCGCAGTTGACGAACGTGTCGGATGTCCGCGGAGCGAACTAGACGGATCGTGTAAAATAACGAGTAGCAGCGCCTTCTGTTTCGCCCCAGATGATACGAAACCGCGTTGAAAAAAGTCCAGGCGGACGTGTGGCGCGAAGGCTGTTAAAGGAGAGATAGACAATGGCAAAAGTAGCCAAGACCGCCGACCGTTCGAAAATGATGGACACTGCCAAGGGTATTGAATGTCCGAAATGCAATAAGGCAACGCGCATTGTGAAACGAGTAAAGGATCGTGAGCGGGGAGTTCCCGGAGGGGTTTACATCTCCTGCTCGGCCTGCGATTTCTACGAAAAGCTTTAAGCCGACGCAATCTCGCCAGCGGTCTGCATTTCAGCGAGTATGTCTCTGGCCGCAGCCCTCGGGTCCGCTGCCCGGGTGATCGGCCGCCCTACCACCAGGTAACTTGCACCGGATGCCATCGCCGCCGCTGGCGTAGCCACCCGTCGCTGATCGCCAGAGACCGAGCCCTGGGGACGAATTCCCGGGATCACGAGCAGCGGCTTGCTGCCAAATTGGTTCCGCAAACTGGCCACTTCGACCGGGGAGCAGACGAATCCACGAACGCCGCAGCCGAAGGCCATCGTCGCTAACTTTTCCACCTGTGCAGCCGGACTTCCGTGCACGCCGGTTGCTTCCAGCTGTTCCGCATCCATGCTGGTCAATACGGTGACGGCCAGCAGGTCAGGTCCGTCAACCGCCGCTTCTGCCGCCGCGGCTAGCATTTCGGGTCCGCCCACAGCATGCACGGTCAGCATATTCACGCCGAGCCGGGACGCAGCCCGAACCGCCGAGGCCACGGTGTTCGGAATATCGTGCAGCTTCAAATCAAGAAATATGGAGAAGCCCCGCCGCTGCAGTTCGGCCACCAGCTGGTTGCCCTCAGCAATATAAAGTTCCAGGCCAACCTTAAACCAGCAGGCAGCTCCTTCTAACCGGTCCACCAGGGCAAGTGCCGCCCTGGCGTCCGGAAAGTCCAGCGCAACAATCAAACGATCGGAGGTGCTTTCGATCATCTTTGAAACTGCGCGGGCCAGCTGAGTTCTGCAATTTGAGTGGGGCTGAGTGCCGGATCAACCAGGTCTAACCGCACCGGTGCGACGCCCCGGAAACCGAGGATCCTGGCGGCTGCGTACGAGAGGTCGATCACCCGGGATTCGGGGACTGGACCACGATCATTGACCCGAACCAGAACCGACCGATGGTTACGCAGATTTGTAACCAGAACGGTAGCTCCCAGCGGCAGGCTGCGATGAGCGCAGGTCATGGAGTTCATATTGAAGGGTTCGCCGCTTGCGGTTGCCTGGCCTTGAAAGGCGCCTCCATACCAGGAAGCTCGTCCCAATTGATGCCAGTGGCGATGAGCGGAAGTTGTCACAGCAGTGGGTGTGTTTGCTTGTGGCGAATCGGGTTGGGCTAGAGTCGAACCGGGGCTGATACAGATGGCGGAAAGAACAGCACCGGCAAGGATTGCTGGGCCTAGAGGCGAATGAGAGTGGGTTGCGATAGTGGACATTGTTCTCCTGTCTTTATTGTATGGAGCGCTTCGTGCCTAAGTCAAAATTTATCAATTACTTATTAAGGTGTCCTCCGGTTGGATTTGGGCTGTTTGCTGTAACCATTAGACGACATCCGTGAGTCTCCTGTTGCTGAAAACCAGGTTGTTTTCCTCACCAAAGTCATCGAGGAGCCCAAAAAAGCCCCATCGGCGGAGCATACACTGGCAACAACGGTTCTGCTTGTACATAAGCCGAAGACATGAGCCGAAAACTGTGGAAAACGGAAATTTTCCGGAAATGTGCACCAGATCTGTAGCACTTACCATCGCGGGCTTCGATCCCGGGTCCGGAGCCGGAATTACGGCGGACCTGAAGACCTTCGCCGCTCATGGGGTCTACGGCGTCGCTTGCATCTCGGCCCTGACGGTGCAATCGACTCTGGGTGTCCGCGCAGTCGAACCGCTGTCGGCCAGCCTGGTGCGGCAAACCCTCGAGTGTCTGTCCGACGATTTGTCCTTATCCGGCATAAAGATCGGGATGCTGGGAAGCTCCGGCGTGGCGGCCGAAGTCGCCTCTTTTCTGACCGCGCAATCGGGGAACATCGCCCGGGACCGGATTGTTCTCGATCCGGTGCTGGGTTCGACTTCCGGTACCCCGCTCATCGATGTGAATGGCATTCGCGTCATCCGAGACGAACTGCTTCATCGCGTCGGGTGGATCACGCCGAACATTCAGGAATTGGCCATTCTCGTCGGCGGAGATATGCAGGTGCCGGCGGCTGCGGCTCGACTCAAAGAGATTGCCCGCCGTCAGGGCAACGATGAGCTGAACGTGGTGGTCACCGGGGGAGACCTCGACCAGCCCGACGACTTCCTGCTCACTGCCTCGGGGGAGCAGAGTTGGTTGACGGGCGAAAAGATCGCTACCAACTCGACCCACGGGACAGGCTGCGCCTTCTCCACTGCTCTGCTCTGCGGGCTCATCTCCGGCCTGGATTCCAGGAAAGCTGCTTCTGCCGCGAAGGCATACGTCACTGAGGCTCTGCGCGCGGCGTATGCGCTGGGCAAAGGAAAAGGGCCAATGAATCACATGTTTCGGTATGACCCCTCATCGTCTCACCCTTAGCAAATGCGCTTTGCCATTTCCCATTTGGACTTCCTGATTGGGTTGTCCGATCGGATAGCATCAGTTCGATTTGAATGCTGGGTTTGAGTCTTCAGCGCCAAGCCTTCTTCCTCCTTATCGCAAATGCAAACTAAGAAGCAAGCCTCGAATTTTGTCATCCCGACCGAAGCGTAGCGGAGTGGAGGGATCTGCAGTTCCACTCCAGGTCGCAACGAAAGTAGACAATTGAGTGGACTGAATGCACCATGCCACTTGCCATTTGGACTTCTGCATTGGGTCGTCGGATCGCGATAGTGTAGTTGGATTTGAGTTCTGGGGTCGAGGGAGTGGGACTGCAGCTCCTCTCCGCTACGCTTCCGTCGGGATGACAAAATTCAAGGCTTGCTTGTTAGATCGCATTTGCGATAGGGAGGGAGAGGGCCGGGAAGACAAAGCTTGCCAATTGCTCATCTCCGGCGGCGTGAACTGAATGCACTACGCCACTTGCCATTTGCACTTCTCCATTGGGTCGTCGGATCGGATAGCGTAGTTGGGTTTGAGTTCTGGGTCGAGTGGAGTGGAACTGCAGATCACTCCGCTCGCGATGACAAACTGAAGGTTGTTGTATTGCCGGTATTTTCTAAAGGAAGGGAAGAGATTCGAATTGGCCAAGCGCGGTTGGCAGCGCTTACCGTTGCGCCAGTTCGATTTCAAGGCGGGTGTTCTTGGCGAAGACGACCTCGTGTCCCCGCGCGATCCAGGTGTCGAAGACCACTTTGCCGACCTCGTAATAAGCAAACCCGCTGATCAGGCCGGTATTGGCCGAAGCGGTCCCGATTACCCGGGTCAACAGATCAAGCCCGTTGCTGGTCATGGCTTCCTTGATCAGCCCGGCGCCGGTGCTGTCAGAAACCGCAGCCAGCGAACCGAGGGTGATCGGCGCCAGGAAGCGGTTGGACCCGTTGGCCTTGATCTGGCCTTCGTTGTCGATCTGTACCCGGTCGCTCCGAACGCTCTCGGCAGCGATCACCCGGCCGTGCACCACCCGCTCGTCGCCCGCAGGCAGTTCCGCCTTACGGAACGTCAGCCGTAAGCTGCCGTTGTGTCCCCACATCCCGGCCGGCTTGGCCTCGACCACGCTGCCGATCAGGTGTGTGCCTTCCGGCAACAGAAGCTTTCCATGGGTTGCCGTAGGTGCAGTCGCGTCCGCGATCTCCACCGGGGCCGCAGGATCGTTCTCAAACATAGGCTGGGTCAGCACCGCTTCCACCGGCATCCCCGGGGTTGCGGTGGCCGAATCCACGGGATCCATCAGGCGAGCTTCGAGGTCGCCGGTGAGTTTCAGTTCGCTGAGGTCAGCAGCCGGAGCCGGAGCCGGAGCAGTTTGCCCGGTTAACTCCAATGGCTGCTTCAACTCCGCGTCATACTGTGTCCCCGCCCAGAGCTCCTGGGGATGGAGGGGAATCTGCGCGTAAAGGGCTTGTTTCGCAGTGTCCAACTTGTGCGGTGAGCTGAAAGCGGCTCCGGTTTCCCGCTTGGTCCAACGGAAGGCTGCGGCGATACGCTGTCCCAGGGAGCGGTGCGGCGTCTGTTCCGGCGTCAACATGCGCACCACTTTCGCAGTGCGCTCCGTGGCATCCGTCTCGATGTCAAAATGGCGCCCATCCGGGGTTTCCAGCCTGCTGAAGGTGACGTCAGCATTCTTAAGCGGCGTCATGTCGCCGTTGAACATCGCTGCGGTCCGTACCTGGCGGCTTACGGAATGCTTTGCGGTGATGGTGCCAAATACCTTGGAATCAGCAGGAACGGCAACGTGGTCGATAAGGTAGATAGATTCGGTGAGATGGCCCTCAATCTGGGTGCCAACCTTCATCTGATAGCTCTTGTCGAGTTCCACCCGCAGAGGAACACCTGCCGGGACCAGCTCCGCAGGCTGCGGCGCCAGATCCTGAGCAAATGCCGACCCTGTGGAGGTGGCGACTGTCGCGGCGAACAATGCTGCCAGAGCTATTTTCATGACCGAATCCCTCCCGGCTGTCGTGCGGGCAGATTACGCATCGCATTTCGCTTGACGACACCGAAAGCCATGTCTTCCTGTCACCGTGACTTGGGGGAGGGCGGAAATGCGGTTCTTGTCAGAACGGGCGGGCGGAAACGGGGCTGCGGGGGGACCGCGAACTTGGCTACCGGACGACCATTCCTCTACCGATTTCTACATGCCGAGAGTAGGCTGTCCGGAGGCGGGAGTATATCACTCTTAAGTCGTAAAAGTGTCCCAAAAAAAATCACCGAAAGGTAACTAAGAAGCGACACTTTTCGATTGCTGTACGTCTCCCTCTATAACCAGGAAACGTCGAATATACCGGAGTGGCTCGTCTTGGGCCGCCATCTCACGCAGATGGTATTTCCAGACATCGGCCTTCAGGGTTCGGCGGGTGAAGGGTTTGCGAGTCACGGTTACGATCCGGCCCTCCTTGTCACGCCGCGTATAGCTGGCTGCGGGAACGACAAAGCTGATTTGAGAACCCTGCTTCCAGAAGGCTCGGGCAAATTCATGAGCAAAAAGGAGAGCATAGTATCGCCGCCCCTGGCAAAGCAGTTCTACGGCATCGTCAAAACTATCCCAGGAGGGGTCGATCGCAGTCTGAAACCACTTGCGGAACGGAAAACCGTTGGCGCGTGCCTGGCGAATAACGATGCGAAGGAGTTCCTGCCTGGTCATAGCGTCTCCTTGTTTCCCCAGATACCTTAAGGGGAGGCCCACACGCCCGTTGTTACGTCTCCCCGGAACCGCTTTAGCTTTAGTTACCTATTTATGCGCTAACAGTCTCGCTAATTACCACTACGGAATGAATTTTATCCAAAAAATCCGCCAGCTCGTCCCTCCAGCCGTTCTCCCCGGTGCCGTTCGGGTGTACGAAGGTAATCTCCGGGAAATATACCCCTGCGGGCAGGCCAAGCCTAAGCTACCCTCAGTCATTGGTTTAGCTATCTTTCTTCTACTTCTTCCGGCGCTTGGGCGTGGCGCCGTTACCACACCCTCGGGGGTGAACACGAACCCCCTGAATCTAGACCCTCTGGTGCGCCAGGCCTTCGAGCGCTTCTACATCCTGGACTACGACGGAGCGCTGTCTCGCTTTGAAAAGGTTCAGACCCAGAACCCTGACAACCCCCTGGCGGTTGACTATGTGCTGGACGCGGTTATTTTCCGCGAGCTTTATCGCCTCGATCTGCTCGATACCACCTTCTATGCCCACGACGGGTTTCTCAGCGGCAAGCACGTTGTGGCTCACGACCCCGCTGTGGCTGAGCGAGTTAACTCGTTGTATGCAAAGGCAATTGAGCTTTCCGACCAGCAGCTTGGTAAGAATCCGGAGGATACCGACGCGCTCTTTGCCCGGGGTTGGGCGCGCAGCCTGCGCGCGGTGTATATCGGGCTGGTCGACCGCGGCTTCGTTTCCGCCCTCCACGTAGCTTTGCAAGCCCGTAGTGACAACGAGAAGGTGTTGCGGCTCGATCCTAAGTACATCGATGCCAAACTGGTGGTCGGCGTCCACCTGTACGTCACCGGCAGCTTGCCTTTCGGCTTTAAGCTGCTCGCCGGCGCAGCCGGCATAACGGGATCTAAACCTAAGGGAATAGAAGACTTACGCGACGCTGGCGCGCACGGGGTGATCACTTCCGTCGAGGCCCGGACCGCACTGGGGCTATTCCTTCGCCGGGAAGCACGGTATGAAGACGCGATCACCGTCACTCGCTCGCTGACCGAGGAATATCCCCGGGACTTCCTCTTCCGGCTGGAACTGGCTAACCTCACCAAGGATGCCGGCCGCGGCAAAGAGGCCATAGCGGAGTACCAGCAGCTCCTGGAGCAAGCGAAAAAGCCAGGGTTTTTCCCCTCAGCCCATTTGGAACTTGCCTGGTTCGGTCTCGCCGACACACTGCAGGGGCAGAAGAACTATGCCGAAGCTGCTGCAGCCTACAACCAGGCCACCCTCCAGCCGACCATCAGCGTGGATCTCAAGAGCCGCTGCGACCTTAATTCGGGCAAGATGTATGATCTCTTGAATGAACGAGATATGGCGCTGAAGCAATACCAGGTCGTGCTTATTCAAGATGGCGACTCGGCGCAGGCGGATTTCGCCAGGAAGTACTTGAAATCCCCGTTTACTGTGCGCTAGCGTGGAAGGGGCGACGGAGGTGTCGAATGGCTTCGTATTGTGCTGCCTGTGGGGCATCACTCCCCAGTGAAGCCCGTTTTTGCTCGGCCTGCGGCAAGGCCGTCATTCATCCAACCGCGATTAGTTTCCCCGGACCCGCCCACGGACCCTTGACCCGGCCCCGTGCCGGAAGGAAGCTGGCCGGCGTGTGCCAGGGTCTCGCCAACCAGTACGGTTGGGATGTGACCTTGACCCGAGTCATCGCCGTGTTGCTGGCGGTCCTGGTCTTCCCCGTTGGGCTTCTGGCCTACGGGTTATTTTGGCTCATGATGCCCGAGGAGCCCCTTATCCTTCCACCGACAACTAGTTTGGATACAGCGACCTAGGTAGCCAACATCATAGGATTGGTACAAGGGATTCAATGTTCTATGTTTCCGGGGGTGCCCGCCTCTTTTATCAAACCTTTGGGGCTGGCCCGGACTTGGTCCTGCTCCATCCCACCCCCGTCCACCATGGCTTCTGGTTACCGATTGCCTTGCCATTAAGCACGAGCTATCGCGTAACGCTCCCGGATCTGAGGGGGCACGGCCAATCAGAGGCAGGGCAGGGCATTATCGACATGGGCCGGTTGGGCGAGGACATCGAACGGCTGCTTGACGCGGCCCACATTGAAGCTGCGCTCTTCGCCGGGTGTTCCATCGGAAGTTACACATTATACGAGCTTTGGAGGCGAATCCCGGATCGTGTGCGGGGTCTTGCTTTCTGCTGCGGCAAGCCTCAGCCGGACACCGCCCTTAACCGGGCGAAGCGGGCGGAAGATATTGAAAATATAAGACTTGGAGGGACGTCGGCCTTCTTCGACCGGATGGTCCGAACCTTGGTGGGCGCGACCTCACAGGCACGGCACCCGGAGAGATCCGTACAACTCCGCGCCATGATGGACCCAACCGCTCCCGAGACGGTGATTGCGGTGCAGCAGGGTCTCGCCCAGCGTCCGGACTCGGTCCCGTCGATCCCTACCATGACGGTGCCCGTCCTGGCATTGGCGGGTGCCGAAGACGCCGGAAGCACCCCGGAGGAAATGGCGGTCATCCACGACCGGCTGCCAGCGAGTGCCTGGCACGTCTTGCCGGACGCGGGGCATTACGCCCCTTACGAGCAACCGGAGATGGTGGGGCGCCTACTGCGCGAGTTCTTTGATCATTTGGAAAATCCTTAGAACCCGGATAGGCTGAAGTTCAAATCAGCGACTCCATTCGTGCGAGGCCTCCCGCCTTTGAAATTCCAGCCCGGATTCTCCAACCGTCCCTTCCACTATCCCAAAGGCAAATCGGCATTGCATTGTGAGAGCGTTTCATTGCTTCCGATGGCCAACAAATACGGGACTCCCCTGTACGTCTATTCCGCAGGGCAGATACTCGATCGATATCTGCTTTTCTCCAAGGCGTTTGCCCATCGCGATCACCTCATTTGCTATTCGGTGAAGGCAAACTCCAATCTTTCTATTCTTAAGCTGCTTGCGGGACGGGGTTCGGGATTCGATATTGTTTCTGGCGGAGAGCTCTTGCGGATCCTTGAGGTGGATAAGAAGGCCGCCCAGCGAGTGGTGTTCTCGGGTGTGGGCAAGACATCGGGGGAGATCGATCTGGCTCTTGCCGCCGGCATTCTGATCTTCAATGTCGAGAGCGAATCTGAAGTGGTCTTGCTGGCCGACCGGGCGCGCAAGCGGCGGGTCCGGGCCCGGGTCGCCTTGCGCGTCAACCCTGACGTCTTTGCCGAGACCCATCCTTATATATCAACCGGCCTGCGCGAGCACAAATTTGGCATCGACATTAAGGCCGCCCGTTCGGTGTACCAGGAAGTGAAGCGATCGCGCTACCTCGCACCGGTCGGGATCAGCGTGCACATCGGGTCCCAGATCCAGACCGCCGACCCCTTCGGGGCCGCCCTCGAGGCAGTTGCCGTCCTCATCCGCGAACTCGAAAGCGACGGTATCCAGATCAAGTTCGTCGATGCCGGGGGTGGCCTGGGCATCGACTACCAGGGGTCCGCTTCCTCCTTCGACCCTGGCGCCGAAATCGCAAAATATGCGGCGGCGGTCGAACGCGGTCTCGAGGGACTGGAGGTTCGGCTATTGCTCGAGCCCGGCCGCTTCCTGGTCGCCCAAGCAGGGGCTCTGCTAGCCAGAGTTCTCTACGTTAAGCGCAATGGGAGTAAGACTTTCGTAATCACGGATGCGGGAATGAACGACCTCATTCGGCCGGCGCTCTACCAGGCCTACCACGAGATTTTGCCGGTCGTCCGTGATCCACTGGGCCAACCCGGGGTGTTTGACATTGTTGGCCCAGTTTGCGAGACGGGCGACTTCTTCGCCCGGGACCGGGAGATGCCAAAGGTCAAGGAAGGGGATCTGGTGGCGATTCTGGACGCCGGCGCCTACGGCATGTCGCTGAGCTCAAACTACAACTCCCGGCCCCGTCCAGCCGAGGTCCTGGTAGAAGGGAAGCGAGCCCGTCTGATCCGCCGGCGGGAAACAATCCGCGACCTGGTAGGACCGGAGAGTCGCCTGGTCTAGCCAGGCTGCGGAAAAACTCGATCTCAGGTAGGTCCGGGCTCCAGCCCGGACATCAAGGGGCAAATGGTGTGGCCTTAAAGAGCGTGTGTGAGAACCCGAAGCTTTGGGGAGCCATCCGGGGCGCACTGCAGATCCCTCGGCTTCGCTCGGAGTCTGTGACTTTATTGGTTTCGTGCAAAATCCGATGCTGAAAACAAATGGCTTAGGTACCTCGAAAATGCGAAAAAATCAATAAAGTCACAACCTCTCGGGATGACAAAGGGGAGGGGAGCGCTTCCATTGGGGTTCGTGATACGGGTGGAAGATCCCTCCGACGGAAGCAGCACCACGCACTCTGCCATCCCAATCGCCTCTGTCAATGGAAGCGCTCCCCTCCCCTTTGTCATCCCGAGAGTTTGTGACTTTATTGGTTTCACATGAAAATTGGTGCTGAAAATAAAAGGCTTAGCTGCGTCAAAAACGTGAAAAAGCCAATAAAATCACAGCCTCCGAGCGAAGCCGAGGGATCTGCAGTGCGCCCCGGATGGCTCCCCAAAGCTTCGGGTTCTCACGCACGCTCTGAAGGCCCTGAGGTACCCCGCTCCATCGATTTTTCCGCAACGTCATGGAGAAAAAGCGACGATGTCATACAAGGGCCTAAAGGCCAATCAATTTTGAGGTTGGATGTCCGGGCTTAAAGCCAGCGGGTCGAAATCCGACAAAGAAACAGCAGGCCCCGCTTCCCAAAGCAAAAGGCCCAGGCTGTTGCCCGGGCCTTTTGCACCGCCTGCAGCGAAACATCTACTGCGAAAGGGAATGAACAGAGGCCAGTGTATTTTCTGCCGGCTCAGCTGACTGCGCCCGGGTAGTTGGTTGCTCTTGCTGTACCGAAGAGCCGCTTCCGAGAGGGTACGGCCGATGGCAGGATCTTGAGTATGGTTGGGCCCGAGTCCCAAACTGATCAGGGCTCGACTGTCTGGCGTCAGCTTTGTCTGCCAGCCATGGTCGGATTGATATTGCCGCATCGCCACCTGGGTTTGTGCGTCCCATTGCCCAGTGGGCGTGCCTGTCAGGTATTTCTGGTGGATCAACGCGGTTTGAATCTGAGCCGCCCGATCGGAGTCGATGGTCCGCTGACCATGGATACGGCTGACTTCCTTTCTCTTACCCTTTTTGGAGGAAGTCATCCTGCGAATGACCGGATGTGGGTGCTCGATGAGTTCGGCTGCCGAACGCTGGAGTGATAGCCAGTGTAGAAAGCAACAGCAAAGCCTGGCTTGCTCGAAGAGAGGGCATGCATACCTCGAGCTAGGGGATTTCTTGCTTCTCGACACATTAAAAGAAGAACGGCAAGATTGCAAACGAAACAGCACCGGCGGCCCTATTTTTCCCGCCGCCGGTAACCGTTACCAGGTAAAAAGTCCAATTTTACCGAATGATCGCGCTGCTCCTATTACTTTTGAGGATGGTTAGGCTAGTAGCTTTACCCCTTCGGCCAAAATGTTCTAGGGCAAAGTGCCTCCAAGATAAGTCCCGCCAGCGGTTGGGTTTCGCGAATCAACGACCCGGAAGCCCACATCCTGGCCCGATTTCAAAGCCGAAACCAGGGACTGGAATTGTTCGAGGCTGGTTACCGGCTGCCGGTTGATTTCTGTGATCACTAATCCAGCCGCCAGTCCGGACTCGTCGGCAAACGAACCCGGCTTCACCTGGGTGACCAGAACACCATGGACTCCTTTGCTGGCCAAGGCACCAGGCACGGCTTCCACTGTGATTCCGAGTTTGCCCTCGGAGGCGTTGGGTGCGCTTTCCGGTCCGTTTTCCCCATTTTGGGAGGTGGGTTGCGCGGAGTAAAGCTTAGCCCGGTCCGCAATGGTAAGGTTGGCGTTCATCGTCTGGCCGCCGCGGACATAGCCCAGATGGACAATGGTCCCCGGCTTACGAGCCGCAATATCCGTCACCAGGGCGTCCCCATCCTTAATAGGCTTGCCATCCACGGTAGTAATGATGTCGCCGGCCTTCAATGCCCGCCTGGTCGGCAGGCCGTGTCGGCACCACAAGATTGATCAAAACTCCGCTCTTGAAGCCGTAGACGCGTTGCACCGCCGGGTTCAGGCTGGCCTGAAACTGAACCCCGATGGAACCACGGATAACTTTGTGCTCCGGCCCAATCAGATCGTTATAGACTCCGATGACGGTGTTAGAGGGCATGGCAAAGCCGATCCCCTCGTAACCCGCAGATTGGGTCAGGATCGCCGTATTGACGCCAATGACCTGATCGGCCATGTTGACCAAGGGTCCGCCCGAATTGCCCGGGTTGATAGCCGCGTCGGTCTGAATGAAGTGCTGGAATTGGCCCGCGGCTCCCTTTTCAATGGTACGGTTCTTGGCCGAGACGATTCCAGCCGTAACCGTTTGGGTGAGCGCGAACGGGCTGCCAATCGCAATGACCCAGTCACCTACCTGGCCGGCGTCGGAATTACCCATTTTTACCGTAGGCAGGGGCTCGTTGGTGGCGATCTTCACCACGGCCAGATCGGTATCCTTATCTACGCCCACTACCTTGCCTGGGCGCCCCTGAAAGCCCTCGGGGTCGGTAGAAAGCTTGACGAAAATCTTGTCCGCCTTCTCCACAACGTGGTTATTGGTGATGATGTAGCCCCGGGGATCCACAATGAAGCCGGACCCGAGAGACTCGCGCATCTGGTCACCCTGCTCGGGTATGCCGCCCCCTTGCCCGCCGAAGAAGCGGTTGAAGAAATCCTGAAAGTTCTGGTCGGGGCCCTGACCACCCTGCTCCTGGTCCCCGTCGTCGTCACCACCACCCGGGGGTACTGCGGGCGCCGCATGAGGGCTGCGGCGGCGGGAATGCGACTCCTCCTGGGGAAGCGTCTCGGTATTGATGTTCACCACGGCCGGCCCGACATCCTTAGCGATCTGGGTGAATGTGGTCGACAGGGTGACCGGGTTCGGAATCTTCAGCGGAGTGGCGTCTGAGCTATCGGTTTGCGTTTCGTTTCCGCGAACACCATGGACAGCAACAGACCCGATCACTATGCCGGCTGAGAGCGTGCCAAGAATTGTAAAGGTTGAAGCGAGACGGCTTGCGCGAAGCCGTTCGAGCAGGGGTTTCATTTGGGTCTAACCTCGTCGGTTGGGAAGCATACAACGGCTGGCGGCTCTAACAGGATGGCACCACTGTGTGCTTTCACTAGTATAGCCAAAAGCCGGCGATTGGGACCGGGGCGTGTTGTAGCGATTGGTGCCGCAGCAACATTTATTAGACGCGGCTGATCCGCTATCGGTCACGGAATGACCGATTCGACAGGCACCCACAAGCTTCACGTATATATAAAGGATAGAGGGTGTTGGAGTTATCTTTGTAACGTTACGTCCGCGTACACAACGGTACTGCTAATGGCCTTCCGCCTGGTACACGGTTCGTCCGTCGACGACCGTCTGGAGGACACGCGTCTTGAGAATCTCAGGGGCCGAAATCCGGGTCAGATCGCGATCCAGCACGATGAAGTCTGCGGCATATCCTGGAACCAGTCTACCTTTGAAACCTTCGGAAAACTCCGCATAAGCTGAACCTTGGGTGTAAGCGTAGAGCCCCTGGCCAAGCGTCAGCCTGTCATCTGGAAAGAAGCTGCTGGTTCCGGCTTCACTGCTGCGCGTGACGGCGGCATAGATTCCGCGAAAGGGCGTAATCGGTTCCACCGGGTAATCGGTCCCAAACGCCAGAGGTACGCCGGCATCCAGGAACGCTTTCCATGCATAGGCGAGGCGGGCTCGTTGCGGACCGAGCCGTGCCGCCGCCCAGTTCATATCCGTAAGCAGATGGCTGGGCTGCATCGACGCGATGACGCCCAACGCTTTATACCGCGGAATGTCCCCCGGTTCGACCACCTGGGAGTGTTCGATGCGATCGCGCATCGCCGGCGAAGTACAGGCGAAAGCGTTGAGAGCCATTTCCACTGCCCGGTCACCTATGGCGTGAAAGCCGATCTGAAATCCGGCGGCCGCACGTTCTTTGGTCATGGCATCAAGCTGTGCCTGGTCGTAGCGCGGGAGCCCGCTGTTACCGGGGTCGTCCGCGTAGGGCAGCAGCAAAGCAGCGGTTCGGGAGCCCAATGATCCGTCCATGAAACCCTTCAACATACCGGTATGGAGCCAACGGTCGTCGTCCGGTTGCGCGGCGCGGTGGGCCAGCAGAAGCTTGACCGGGTCGTCGAACCGTAGCCATTCTGTAATTCGTACTGTCAGCCGGTTCTCGCGCTCCAGTTGCTGGTAGACCAGGAAATCCTCCCAGTCGGAGTTGTCCTGGACTGAAGTCACACCGTTAGCGGCCGCATCGTTCAGGGCCAACAGAATCGCCCGCCTTCGTAACTCGGGCGTGGGGGATGGAATGTGCTGTCGAATCAGATTCAGAGCCGGGGCTTCGCGAACAATTCCGGTGAGATCCCCTCGGGCGTCGTGATCCAATTGGCTCCCCGGTGGGCTTGGAGTGTGGTTGGTCACCCCTGAGAGGGCGAGAGCGGCGGAGTTGGCGACGGCAATATGGCCGTCCACCCGGACGAGGAATGCCGGGTGGCCGCGAGAAACAGTATCGAGATCCTGCCGGGTGGGTAGGGTCTGGTTGGACCACAGGGTATGGTCCCAACCTCCACCCAGGAGCCACTGTCCCGGCAGCGCGCGCTCTACGGCGGCGCTCACCCGGCTAAGCATCTCTGCCAGGGAAGTGCACCCCGTCAGATCGACACCGAGCTTGGTTTGGCCCGCAGCGGCCAGGTGTACGTGAGCATCGTTGATGCCGGGCATTACAAAGGCGCCCTTCAGGTCGAAGAGCCTGGTGCCTACCTGCTTTTGACGCAAAATCGTCGCATCGTCTCCGATGGCGACGATCTGATGGCTGCCGACCGCGATTGCCGTAGCCCGCTGCGGGCTGGCGTCGGCCAGACCCACACCGGTAAGGATGTTCCCGTCATAGAAGATCGCCACCACGGGCGAGGGCGGGGCAGCGGGGAGAGTAGCCATTGCCGTCAGGCAGCAAAGGCCAAGGCCTAAGCGGCTGAAGCAGTTTCGCAATTGGTGTAGACCGAAGCGACAGGCCTGTTCGTGGTTTTCTCCCAAGGAAAACCACTCCTCGCGATCTTTCTCAGACCACAGTAATTGCGAAACTGCTTTGAGCGGGGTCACGATTTGCCGGCGGCCGCAGGCATTTGAGCTATATGATCCAAAGCCAGCAGAAGCAGAAGAAGAATGCGCTTGAGCGCCAGCTCACGGCCGCTGGCGTCATACCACTCGCCGCGGGTGTGGATGCCGCCACCGTCTCCTCCCGCGCCGATGCTGAGCGCCGGGATCCCCAGGGACAGCGGGATGTTGGCGTCGGTGGAAGCCACGCGCTGTTCGGTGCGAATCCCCAGGTGCCGGTCCACGGCTTGCAAAGCTTCAAGCAGGGGAGAATTGTCGTCGAGGCGCCCGGCAGGCCGGTCACCAATGCGCTCAATCAGGAATTGCACCGGTCCAATCCCCGCTCCGGGGCCTTTGGTGCCGGCGGTTCGTGCGTTGGCCACCAGCACCGCATCCTCGACGGCGCGATGCAATTCCGTTTCCAGGCGGACGAGTTGCTCGGCCTCCAGGCTGCGCAGGTCGAAGCGAGCGGTGGCGAATTCGGGAATGGAGTTTACCGAGCTGCCCCCTTCAATGGTGCCGATGTTCAGCGTGGTGCGCGGCGAGGCCGGCAAAGCCACTTCGCTCATGGCCGCGATCGCCCGGCTCAACACTACGATTGGATTGGGAGTGCCGGCATCCGTCCACGAATGGCCGCCCGGACCCTTCATGGTGACCAGATAGCGGCGGCTGCCGAGCCCCTGGGTTACCGCCACTTCGCAGCCGGCGCCGTCCAGCACCACATTGGCGCCAATCCTGTTTCCCCACGGAGAAGCTCCATATAGGTAGCGCATACCGCGCAGGTCACCCTCGCCTTCCTCGCCTACATTTCCGGCGAAGAGCAGGTCACAGGGAAGCTCGATCCCACAACTCTCGAGGGCGGCCGCCATGCCCAGAATGCCGGCGACACCGGCGCCGTTATCGCATGCACCCGGTGCTTCCAGGCGATTGTGCTCCACCAACGGGGCAATCGGAGTGTGGAGGGGAAATACCGTGTCGATATGGGCAGACAGCATCACGCATTGCTGGCCGGCCCCGGATCGATCGCCCGGATGACAACCGAGTACATTACCCTCGGAATCGATTTCAACCTGCTCCAATTTGAGTTCGCGGAAGCGCTCGGCCAACCACTCTGCGCGCTTGCTCTCTCCAAACGGAGGCGCCGCGATCGATACCAGCTCCTGCTGCCACTGCATCATCCGGCGCTCATGCAAGTGGAACCACTGGAAGGCCGCGTGAACGCGCGGCAACGAAGCCAGTTGGCCGATGCGGGAAAAGGCTGAGTGGGTGGGGGAGCCGTGCATTCAGATTCTCAGAGTAGCACCCTCTTTGCCGGTCAATTATTGAGGTAATCCACGTTGACAAGGAACAGCCCTCGCGCCGGTGCCGTCGGGCCCGCCCGTTCGCGAGAGCGGGATTCGAGAATCGCCGGAATTTCGCTGTCTTCAATATTTCCTCGTCCCACTTCGAGAAAGGTTCCAACCAGGTTGCGCACCATGTGGTGGAGGAAGCCATTGCCCCGCACGCGATAGACAAGCAGCTGGGGTTCTTGCATCCACTGCGAAGTGTCGAGACAGCGCACCTTATCGCGGGAAGCGGGACTATCGTCACTGGCAGCGAAGGAGGTGAAATCGTGCTCACCCAGTACCCTGGCGGCGGCGCGTTGCATAGCGTCCACATTCAGCGGTGCATGGTAGGCAAAGACATAGCGTGCTTGCCAGGGCGGGCAAATCTCTTCGCGAAGGATTCTGTATTCGTAGGTTTTTGCCTGCGCACTGTGCCGGGCGTGGAAGTCGCTCCCGACCCGGGCCGCGCTGAGTACCCGGATCGAAGCTGGGAGAATACGGTTGAGCGCGCGGGCCAGATTTGCCTCGGGAATCGGTGCTGCCAGCGCAAACGATGCTACCTGGCCTAGCGCGTGCACACCGGCGTCGGTGCGGCCCGAGCCCTGGGGCAGTACGTCTTCGCCGGTGATCCTGGCCAATGCATCGCGCAATTCGCCCTGCACGGTAACCCGGTCGGGTTGCACCTGCCAACCATAGAATTCGCTACCGTCATAGGCGAGCACCAGCTTCCACATACAAGTTTCAGTCCGCATTGGGGAATATCCGAGCGCCTCCGGTCGTGGCCAAAGAAGTTCGCAACCGGCGCTGCGATATACTCGCCCAAAGACAGGCAGCGCCCGCAAATCCATGGAACGAATCGCCGACCAGGAGCGTAATGGACTTGAAGCCACAAAGCTGTGGCTTCCACAGACGAGCGAAAACTAGAGTCATCGGGCGATCATGCCGCATCTGCCATGCTAGCTCACAAATATTTAGACAGAACGGCGAAGGCCTAAGGGCCGACCCCCGAGATTTTGACCTGACGATGAAAAATTCAGAATCCCGTCGCAATTCCTATGGCCTTCCCAAGCTGCTCGTACGCTGGTCTCGCCAGCACGGAAGGCGGTCATTTCACAAGCTGCAAGCGATGGTAGCCATCATGTCGGTGCTGGCCGCCTACATACCGTTGCCGGCCGCGGCACAGCAACCGCAACCGGCCGGGCCGAATACTCCACCGGCCCTGGGCCTTCCGCCGACGCCCCAGCCGAATTACACCCAGCCGCTCTTCATGCGGCCGGGCGCGAGAGACTTCAGCAAGTCCAACCGGGCTTTCCCCAACTTTCTCAGAACCTGGGAACCCACCACGGTGGACGCGCCGGTGACCAGCAATTCGCAGCGCCTGGATGCGCTGGTGCACAATGGCAAGATTTACCTGAGCTTGGCCGACGCCATCGTGCTCGGCCTGGAGAACAACTACGATATCGCTATCCAGCGCTATACCCTGGACATCGCGGACACCGAACTGTTGCGGGCCCGGGCCGGCTCCAATCTCTTGGGCGTGAGCGCGGGTTTGGTTGAGGGCACGCTTGGTGGAACCGGGACCAGTTCGAACTCACTCAGTTCGGGAGGCGGTCCGGGCGGCACATCCACTGCGGTTGGGGGAGCCGGTACTGGTGCTGGAGGGCTCTCAGTCTCGACCAACGGTACGGGTCCCCAGCCAGAGGCACTGGACCCGGTGCTTACCGGGACCCTTCAGCTGGAGCGCACAACTTCGCCTGAGGCCACACCTTTCGCCAGCGGCGCCCCCACTTTGAATCAGAATTTGGACCAATACAATTTCAATTACAACCAGGGTTTCATCACCGGCACACAGCTCCAGGTGGGTTTTAACAACAGCCGTACCACGAACGACAGCATCTTCAATGCGTACAGCCCCGAGCTGCTGTCGTCATTTCGGGCGACGCTGACCCAACACCTGTTGAATGGTTTTGGCCCGGGCATCAACGGCCGCTTCATCCTCGAAGCCAAGAACAATCGGCGCATTAGCGACTCCGCGTTTCGCCTTCAGATTCTCTATACCATTAACCAGATCGAGAATATTTACTGGGTTTTGGTGAGCGACTACGAAGACGTACAGGCGAAACAGCGTGCTCTGGAGCAATCCACCCGGCTTGCCTCGGATAATCGCAAACAGTTGCAGATTGGCACCCTGGCCCCGCTGGACGTGCTCAATGCCGATAACCAGGTGTCTACCGACACCCAGGCGCTGATCACGTCACAGACCACTCTTGAGTACTACCAGCTGCTCATGAAACAGGCGATCAGCCGCAATCTGAGCGATCCGGTTCTTTCGAGCGCCCCGGTTATTCCGACGGATCGTGTCTCGCTGCTCGAGATGCCGGAAGAGCGGACACCAGCAGAGGAGTTGGTGCAAAAGGCGTATGCCAATCGTCCGGAGATTGAGCAGCAAATCCTGAATCTGCGCAACGATGAGATCACGCTTAGAGCAGTCAAGAACAATCTGTTACCGACGGTAGACCTTTACGGATTTTATGGCGCTGCCGCTCTTGGCGGCTCGAAAAGTCCCTTTTGCTCCACCGAATTCTTTGGCCCTGCGGCTTGCGACGTTCCTACCGTGGGCTACGGCACAGTCTTCACCAACCTCTTCAACAGCTCCGGACCCGATAAAGGAGCTGGGGTCAACGTGAGTATTCCCCTGCGCAATCGTACCGCGCAGTCATTGCAGGCTCGCGCCGTGCTCGAATATCGCCAGGCAGAAATGCGGTTGCAACAGCTCTATATCCAGGTGCGCATCCAGGTCATCAACGGCCAATACGCGCTGACCAACGACCGGGCTGCGGTGCAAGCGGCGCTGGCGGCCCGCGAGTACAACTACCAGTCCTACCAGGCGGAAGTGAAAAAACTGAGGCTGGGCGCCTCGACGACGGCAAACGTTTTGCAGCAGGAACGAAACCTCGCGACAGCGGAGAACAATGTCATTTCCACTGAGGCCACGTATGCCAAGGACCGCGCCTCGTTAGAGCAGCTCCTGGCGCAGACTTTGGATCAATATGGAATCCAGCTCTCCGATGCGGTCAGCGGCACGGTAACCAAAGAACCTGTCATTCCCGGGCTGGAACCTGCAAAGGCTGCACCGGAAGCATCTGTACCTGGTCAGCAGGAGCAACTGCAGCATACGGAGCAGATGCCCCCGCTGCCGGTAATGCCGCAGCAGCCCAAGCTGACTCCTCAAGAGGAGCAGAATCTGCCACCGACTACGCCACCCAACAGCACGCCGCCGCCACAGTAGCTGTTGCCTATGGTCCCTATCTGACACCTTAGTGGTGTCAGATAGGGACCATAAACAGCAGGTCCCTCCTAATTGGCTCAGTCCCGTAAGGGACGGCTGAAGGCTGCATATGAGGATTCAGCCCTAGCGGGACTACTCCGATCGCATCACGGTGTACCCAGGACTGACGTCCCATAAGCGTTAACCTACTTGGGATGCTTTTCGTCAAAGCTCCCACAAAAACGTCATCCTGAGAGTTTGTGACTTTATTGGTTTCACATGAAAATTGGTGCTGAAAATAAAAGGCTTAGCTGCGTCAAAAACGTGAAAAAGCCAATAAAATCACAGCCTCTGAGCGGAGCGCCTCACAGATTTATCGGGTGACGCAGCGCTTGGTGGCGCGGAGTCGAAGGACCCCGAGGGTGCTTATCTTACCCATGCTGCTCGGAGTTTTTCGACCACCGAAGCCCGAGAACAGGATCTGCTGCGGTACGCACTTGATGGTCACGGATACATTTCTTCATGCACTGTTTTTCCCGGAGCGATGGCTGTGCGCATGTCTTGGTAACCTTCAAAGTAGAGCAGGCGCTTGCAGCCGTAGGCCGCAGTGAAACCTTCCAACTTGCCCCTCCTTATGTTGCATGACGCGCAGATACAGGTTGCTGGTGACGCCAATGTAAAGCGTGCCTGTGTGGCTGCCGAGAAGGTAGATGGAGCCGCCGGGGCATAGCAAGATGCCAGCAGTTCTTGTTCTCGGCCCCAGGGAAAGACCGTGGCGGGTCGGCCAGGAGCGGGCCTCGGTGGTTGAAAAGCTCCGAGCTGCATGGGTAAGATAAGCACCGTCGGGGTCCTTCGACTCCGCGCCATCAAGCGCTGTGTCACGCGATAAATCTGTGATGCGCTCCGCTCAGAGTCTGTGACTTTATTGGTTTCGTGCAAAATCCGATGCTGAAAACAAATGGCTTAGGTACCTCGAAAATGCGAAAAAATCAATAAAGTCACAACCTCTCAGGATGACGTTTTTGTGGGAGTTTTGACGAAAAACATCCCCAAGTAGGTTAACGCTTATGGGACTGACGTCCTGGGCTAAATTCAGGCGTCCCTCCGGGACTGCAGGGATCTGCAGCCGTTTCTTTCGTCGCAAGTGCCAAGGGCCGCTTAGGTTCCAAATGAAAGGCCGAGCGAGCTGGCAACGCCCTGGATATACTCGCGGCCTTTCGTATACTCCCCTTCGCCGTGCAGATGTTCCAGCATCAGCGGTGCATCCGTTCCCAGTTGCGATAATTCCTGCAAATAGGTCTTGTAGTCGATTAAGCCGGTTCCGGGAATGACCTCCTGGATGCACACCTGGACACCCGGTCCCCATTTGAGATCCTTGGCGTGGCAGGACTTAATCCACGGACCCAGCTTGCGAAAACATTCCCGTATGCCTTCGCTGTTGTTGTACAAGCGAACCGGACTGTTCATCGTATTGCACACGTCGAGATGGACGCCAAAAGCCTTCCGGTCCACAGCCTTGATGAGCCTCACGTATTCGTCCGGAGAAGTCGGAAAACTCCAGGGCATCATCTCGATGCTAAGAAACGTGCGCTGGGGCTTAACCGCATCAATGAGCTTGCGGCAGTTTTCGACCGTGGCGTCCACAAACTCCCGGCTCAGATTTTTTGGGTTTTCTCCGTACCAGACATCGGGATCATACGAACCGGCGATGTCGACACAATTGCGCGCACCCAGAAACTCCGCAAGGGCAAGCTTTTCGGTGACGTAAGTCATGTTATTTCGGCGTTTTTCAGGGTCTGGGTCAAGCATGTTCTTCCACGCGCCTACTTCCGCGATCACCACATCCTGGCGAGCGAACTCCCTCACCAGCCCCGCGATCCGATCCTTGTCGGTTACAGAAAGGTCGCTGGGAGCGTAGGCCGCGCGATAGCCAAGATCACGGTGGGCTTTCGCAAGCACGGCCGGATCGTCGGATTTCACGAAAATCGGTCCCCCGAGCCGCATCGGTTTTGCAAAAGCGCCTACTCGGCAGGCCAGCGAACCGGCGGCGAGGACTCCTGTCCTGGCCAGGAATTCCCGTCTGGAATGGCCTCCCATCGGTAACATGACTAACGTTCCGTGACCTGCTCCAGCAGGGCAAAGAATTCAGGGAAGGAAATAGCTGCCGCGTCCGCCCCGAGGATCAGCGTATCTCCCTCCGCGCGCAAGGCGGCAACGGCGAAAGCCATGGCGATGCGATGATCGCCGTCGGAGTCGACCACGGCGCCGTGCAGGTGCTGTCCCCCCGGCACATCGAGACCGTCCTCGAACTCCTCCACTTCCGCGCCCATCGCGCGCAGATTTCTCGCCACCAGTGCAATGCGATCACTCTCCTTCACCCGCAGCTCGCGGGCATCGCGAATGCGGATGCCCCCACGGGTGTAGGGCGCAATGGCCGCCAGCACCGGCAGCTCATCGATCAACTGCGCCGCCAGCGCTCCGCGAACTTCGGTACTGCCCAGGCCTTGCGGGGGCGCGGTCAGCTGCACGCTGCCGATCAGCTCACCCTTGTTCTCTTCCAGGTTCAGCACGTGGATCTTCGCGCCCAGCGCGGTCAACACATCGAGCAGCGTCGCCCGGGTGGGATTCATGCCCAGCTGATCAAACACCAGGCTCGATTCGGGAAAGAGCGCAGCTGCGCAAAGGAAGAAAGCGGCCGAAGACATGTCCCCCGGCACCGTGGCTTCGATGCCGTGCAGCTTTTGGCCACCGGTGATCGTAACCGCATCAATGGTCCGCTGAATCTCGGCCCCGAAGGCGCGTAACGCCAGTTCACCATGGTCGCGCGTGCGCACCGCCTCCCGCACCGTGGTTGTACCCTCGGCCTGCAATCCGGCAAAAAGCAATGCGGTCTTCACCTGCGCACTGGGCACCGGCGTCCGGTACTCGATCCCATGCAGCTTCGCGCCCTGAATCTCAACCGGAGCATGACCATCGACTAAACGAATGACTGCGCCCATCTCCAGCAGCGGCTTCCTCACCCGCTCCATGGGTCTGCGGTTCAGTGAGGCGTCTCCCTGGAGAGTGAAAGCGCCCGCCTGCGCGGCCAGCAGTCCTGACAGCATGCGCATCGTGGAACCGGAGTTGCCGCAGTCCAGCACCGCGCCGGGCGGGGTCAACGTGCCTGCGCAGCCTTCAACCTCTACCGTATCTACTGAGCGGGTCACTCGGGCGCCCAGTTGCCGGACACAGTCGAGACTGCTTGCGCAATCCGCCCCGGTTGAAAAATTCTGAAAGCGGCTGACCCCCTCCGCCAGCGCCGCCAGCAGGGCGTACCGGTGGGAGATGCTCTTGTCGCCAGGCAGCCTCAGGGTGCCGAGCAGGTTGCGTGCCGGATGAATGGTTCGTTCTGTCGTCAGGGTGTCAGCCAATGTGGGAACTCCAACGCTTATCCTAACCCCGGCCGGGCAGGACCTTCAGCACAATGACGGTTTCGTCGTCGAAGCGTTCGACGCCGCCCTGGAAGGCGGAGAGCTCCTTATAGATTTCGTCTACCATCCCCTCGGCCGTATTTTTAAGTTGGCTGGTGACCAGCGCGGTCAGCCGATCGTTGCCGAACATCTCTTCTTTCTCGTTGACCGCATCCACAATTCCGTCGCTGAAAAATATGATCGCGTCGCCGGGGCGGGTGGAGAGCGTAAATTCCTCATAGCTGACGTCCTTGAACATGCCCAGCGGAAATCCCTCGGCCTGCACCGTTTCCACCTGTCCTCCACGGCAGAAGAGCGGCTGCACCGCGCCCGCATTGGCGATCTGCAGCGTCTGCTTCTCATCATTCCAGACCGCGAAGACCATGGTTACGTATTGCGAATCCATCTTTCGTTCCTGGAGCGAGTCGTTGAGCTGTTTCAACATGGCTGCAGGAGAAAGGGCCTGGCTGGTGGCCGCGCGCATGATGCCGCTGATCAGCGCCGCATACAGAGCGGCGGGCGCCGCCTTGCCGCTGACATCGCCCATCGCGATGCCGATGCATTGGTCGTCGTAAGGCAGAAAGTCGTAGAGGTCTCCACCGATAGTGCGCGCGGGCAGAAACCTGGTGGCGAACTCCGCGTGCGGCTTACGCGACGGCTTGGGAGGCAGCAGACGCAACTGTACTTCCCGCGCCATATCGAGATCGTGCTCCAGTCGCTGTTCCTGTTGCGTCACCCGCTGGTACAGCCGGGCATTCTCGATGGCCACGGCAATCTGCGATGCGAGCGTTACCAGGGTGCGCTGGTGATCGTCGTTGAAGTAGTTGACCCGCACATGCTCCAGATCGAGTACGCCGATCACCTTGCCCTTGTAGAGCAAGGGCACTGCCATCTCTGAGCGGGTCTCGGGGTTCACCATGTAGTAGCGCGCATCTTTGCGCACGTCCCCGGTGTGGATCAGCCGGCGCTCGCGCACCGCGGTCCCCACCAGGCCGCGATCCAGTGGGACCTTCTCCGACGGCACGATCGGATGGCCAAAGCGCACTGCATACTGGATCTCCAGCACCTGCTCCCGCTCGTTCAACAGCAGAATGCTGAACATCTGGTAATCGATGAGCCGCCGCAGGAGCTCCCCAATGCGCTCCAGCAGAGGATCGAGATCGAGAATCGAGGTTACCTCGCGGGATATTTCGTTGAGCACCGCCAGCGTCTGCGCTTGCCGGGCCACGCGGGTGTAGAGGCGTGCATTCTCGATCGCCTGGGCTACCCGGGAGGCGGTCAGCTCCAACAAATGCATGTGTTCCTGCTGGAAATAGCCGACCTGCTCGGATTGCAGGTCGATCACGCCAATGACGCGGTTCTTCACGATGAGCGGCACGGCCAGTTCCGAACGGACATCGGGATTGGCGCTGATGTAGTCCGCATCGCTCCGCACATCCTGCAGCAGGATGGCTTCGCGGTTCTCGGCGGCCCGCCCAACGACTCCGTGGCCTACCCGGATCTTCAAGCGCTCGGCTTCCGGCGTATGGCCGATTTGAAAGCGCATACGCAGGTCGTTGGTCCGTTCGTTGAGCAACAGGATGGCGAAGATTCTGTAGTCGATCACGGCGCGCACCAGGTCCGCCGTGCGATGGAGCAGGGTCTGCAGATCGAGGGTGGTATTCAGGGCGTTCGCCAGCCGTATCAGAAATTCGGTCTGCAGCGGATCGATCCTGACCGAGCCGGGCAGCGGGAGAGCATCTGAGCTGGGACGGTAATCGCCTTCAAACGATTGCGTAGCAACAGCTTGCGCCGGCTTTTTCTCGATGGCGGCGTCGTCCTGGTCGGGAGGAGGTGTCATACAAATATCGAGTCATCATAGCTGGTCTGCGGCGGTAGGTGAGAAGAACAGCAGGTCCTCTAGGCGGATTGCTTTGTATCAGGCCACGACTTTAGTCGGGCCACTGACGCCGCATGAATGATTTGGGGCTTTAGAGCGTGTGTGAGAACCCACCATTCACCGATTTAGTCCCGGAGGGACGGCTGAGAGTAGCCCAGGACGCAGTCCTGGGAACCATGCACATAACGACGAAAAGTCCCGAAGGGACGGCTGATAGTTAACCAAGTTGTACCCAGGACTCCATCCTGGGTAATTTTCAGCCGTCCCTGGCGGGACTGGTCCGTCTCTCGAATCTCTTCCCAGGACCGCGTCCTGGGCTACTCTCAGCCACACTTGTCCAAATTAGCGTTTCACGTTCGGTACCCACATTCATCATCAGCCTTCTATGGGAGCGCAACCCTCCCCTTTGTCATCCCGAGAATTTGTGATTATTGTTTCAATTGGTGCTGAAATAAAAGGCTTCTGCGTGTGCCAAAAAATATGAGCGCAGCCGAGGGATCTGCAGTGCGCCTACACAGCCAACAAAGGCCCTTCGAGTTCGCAAATCTTGCCAGGCGCTGGTTAAAACCTCATTGACTTAGGGCCTTTGTTGGCTGTGTAGGCGCACTGCAGATCCCTCGGCTGCCCCGATTTCCTGTAAAACTTGGTGGCGTTGGCGAACATCATGCGCCTTTCCTTACTGAAAGGCGCACACGCGACCGTGTCCGGCGCAGCGTGGCAGGAAATCCGGGTACGCTCGGGATGACAAAGGGGAGGGTTGCGCTCCCATGAAGGATTGCTGGTGAATCGGTTGATGTCCCGTGGCGCTGTCGATTCGCCAACCTGATTGCGCTCGTTCGAACTCCTCTCTCATGTTTGCAACCAATTACATAGCCCAAGCAATCTCCTATTTCGCTAATTTGGACAGCTCTGACTCTCAGCCGTCCCTCCGGGACTAAATCAGTGAATGGTGGGTTCTCACACACGCTCTTTAGAAGCCCCTGAGGGTTTTTCTTCCGAGTTCTCACGAGACTCTTTAGCCCCTGTTAACTCAGAAAGAAGCGCAGGGGCTAAAGCCCTGATTCTATTTAGCTTTTGTGGCCCGACTAAAGTCGTGCCCCGATACAAAGCCTTGACAATCCAGTCAGTCGCTCCACTACGTGGGACCGTAGTGGAGCGACTTGCTGTTTTTCTCTCGGTCTCAGTGTTCGTTCTGGTACTCGCGCAAGATGGCCACGCTGGCACTGGCCCCGATTCGGGTGGCGCCCGCCTCCAGCATGGCGCGCGCATCGCTTAAGGTGCGAATGCCTCCGGACGCTTTGACCCCGCAACGATTACCCGCCACGCCACGCAGGATGGCAACATCGGCCGCCGTGGCTCCCCCCGTAGAAAAGCCGGTGCTGGTCTTGAGGAAGTCGGTACCGGCGGCAAGCGCTAGCTCCGATGCGCGCAGCTTCTCCTCGACGCTCAACAGGCAGGTTTCCAGGATGACCTTGACCACGGCGCCAGCTTCGTGCGCCACCTCCACCACTCCACGAATATCCTGCTCCACCAGCGCGCTCATACCAGATTTCAGCAAACCGAGATTCATCACCATGTCCAGCTCGTGCGCGCCCAGCTTGATCAGCGCCAGGGCCTCTTCGCGCTTGGTGGTGGCGAGATTGGCACCCAGTGGGAAGCCGACGACCACCCCTACGGGAACCCCGCTTCCCGCCATAACCGAGTGCGCCAGCGACACCCACGAAGGGTTGACCATGGCACAGGCAAAGCGGAAGGACGCTGCCTCCTCACACAGCTTCACCACCTGCTCCCGGGTGGCCTCGGGCTTCAGTAAAGTGTGGTCGAAAACCGCGGCCAACGCGGGCGCGCTCCCGAGCGCCGCGGTGGAAAATCCGGTGACGTCGAAATATCCAGAGGCGGAATCGGTCTCCGGCTGCAACAGTTTGCTAGTCATGGGTAAGCTCCGGTGGGACTCTATGCCCTTCTGCGGGTAAAGATCAATGGGAATTTGGCGCCTCATCCGGATTAAAAATGCGGATGTCGGGCAGGTTACGAAAGCGTTCCTGGTAATCCATCCCGTAGCCGACCACGAAATGGTTGGGTATGGTGAACGCGACATAGTCGGCGTCGATTTTCTCCAGGCGCCGTGCCGGCTTATCCAGGCAGGTTGCGATCTTCAGGGTCTTGGGTTTGTGCTGCTGCAGCAGTTTGCGCAGAAAAACCAGGGTCAAGCCCGTATCCAGGATGTCTTCGACCAGGATCACGTTTCGCCCCCCGATCGGAGTGTCCAAATCCTTAATCAATCTTACCGCGCCGCTGGTCTTTACCCCCTTGTAGCTGGAAATGGCTACGAAGTCGAACGTGGTCTCGACCGAAATACTCCTTGCCAGGTCGGCAAGAAAGACGGCTGCCCCCTTCAGCACGCCTACCAGCAAAATGCTCTCTCCAGCGAAGTCGTGGCTTATCTGCGCGCCGATTTCCGCCACGCGGGCGGCGATCTCCTCGCGCCGGAACAACATGTCGTGCTCGTGCTCTCTCATTGGCTCTGATTCTTCCACGGATCCCTGCCAAGAGAAAGCGCCCGGCTATACTGTAAAGACAGACGCACGCATGTATCCCTTTATTCACATCGGACACTTTTCTATTGGTACTTTCGGCCTCTGCCTGTGGTTAGCGTCCGTTTGTGCCTGCTGGGCCCTGTATCGCAATTTTTTGCGTTTTGGCGTCGATGCAGACGCCGTCGGCGTAGCGGCCTACACCACGGTGGGCGGCGTGGTCGGGGCCAAGCTATGGCATGTACTCGAAGATCCGACCCTGCTCATGCACCAGCCTTTAGCGGTCCTTTTTGACCGGGCAGGCTTTGCCTGGTTCGGTGGGCTACTGGCTGGTATCGCAGTGCTCTTGTGGCAGGGGCGGCAAGCGAAGATGAACGGTTTGGGAATGCTTGACCTGGCCGCTCCGGCTGTCTCGGTAGGCTATGGTGTAGGTCGCCTCGGTTGTCTCATCTCCGGGGATGGCGACTATGGCAAACCCACCCATCTGCCCTGGGGCATGAGCTTCCCCAACGGGCTCGTCCCGACCACCCAGAGGGTGCACCCAACGCCAATTTATGAACTGATTGTTGCCCTGATGATTGCCGCCTATCTGTGGCGCCGGGGGAAACCTGGCGGAAGCCTCCCCCTGGGCCGCCTCACGGGCGAATACCTGGTGCTGAGCGGCGTGGCCCGCTTCCTGGTGGAGTTCATCCGTATTAATCCCCCCATTTACTGGGGTCTGACCAACGCCCAGGTTGCCAGCCTGGGCTCGATCGTCGCCGGCATTTTCCTGATCGTCTGGGCCCGGCGGCACAGCGCGACGATCAAGGTGAAGGCAGCAGAGGTAGTGCCGATCGAAGCTGCTTCCCGGCAATAGGCTTTAGGAAGGGCTGAGAGTCTGCGGGGGAGTTCTGCACTGAGTCCCGAAGAGCCTGCCCTGAGCTTGTCGAACGGGGACGGCTGAAAGTAGCCCAGGACGGTAGTCCTGGGTAAACATAAGCCATTCGATCAGTCCCGCAAGGGACGGCTGAACATGGGGGCTAAAGTTTCAGCCGTCCCTGGCGGGACTACTCCAGATTCGCGGCGGTTACCCAGGACTGTCGTCCTGGGCTACTCTTCAGCCGTCCCCGTTCGACAAGCTCAGGGCAGGCTCTTCGGGACTCAGCAAACATAAGAGGAGAACCATGGCTCAATCCGATCAACTTCGCGTCCCCGAACCCGCCCGAACCGACGCCAAATCCTTCGAACTGCTTCGCGTCTGGATCGCGCACCAGGACCAGCACATCAGTATGCGGGTGGGGGTGTGGAAAGAACCTGAAGCCTGGGGGATGATGCTGGCGGACTTGGCCCGCCACATTGCGGCTTCCTTCGAGCAAGCCGAGAAGCGCGACCCAATGGAGATGCTGGCGCGCATCAAAGCAGGTTTTGAGGCAGAGATCGAATCTCCTACCGAGGAGGTCCACGGCGAGCTTGCCGGTTGAGACATTGAACGATCAGATCACCATCCGTGGTGCACGAACCCACAACCTGAAGAATATCGATTGCGATCTGACCCACGGCAGGCTCACCGTGGTCTCGGGCGTTTCAGGTTCGGGCAAATCCTCGCTTGCCTTCGACACCATTTATGCCGAAGGGCAGCGCCGCTATGTCGAGTCTCTTTCGGCGTATGCCAGGCAGTTCCTGGAACGCATTGAAAAGCCCGATGTGGACTTGATCGACGGTTTGGCGCCGGCCATTGCCATCAAGCAGAAGAACTCGACCCGCAACCCGCGGTCCACTGTGGCCACGGCTACCGAGATTTATGATTACCTGCGTCTCCTCTTCGCGCGCTGCGGCACCGCGCACTGCATCGTTTGCGGTGGAGTGGTCAGGCGCGACACGGTGGATGAGATTGCGGCATCCATCCTGGCCCTGGGCGACGACACACGGCTCTACGCATTGTTTCCGGTAAAACCACGGGTTGCGGCGGAGCCTGAGGTTGAGACCAAGCGGCGCAAGAAGACTCCGGCAAAGCCTGTCAACCCCGCCCTTCCCAGCGAAGTCTTTAAGGAGCGGCTTAGCGAACTGCGGGCACGCGGCTTCAATCGCCTTTATCAGAATGGCAAGATCGTGGAATTCGCTAACCCGGAGTCGCTGCTCGATCTTGACTTCGGCCAAGGGGTCTATGCGCTGGTCGACCGCCTGGTGGTCTCTTCCGAGAACCGGGCCCGGATCGTGGACGCCGCAGAAATTGGCTTCCGCGAGTCGGGAGAAATCGTGTTCGAGACGGTTTCGCGGGATGAGGAGACGGAACCCAGACGGTTGCGCTTCTCTCAGGCCTTTGAATGCAAGCTATGCCACCGCATCTATCGCGAACCCGAGCCCAGGCTGTTCTCCTTCAACAACCCGTATGGCGCCTGCGAACGGTGCCAGGGCTTCGGCAACACCATCGATTTCGATATCAACCTGATCATTCCCGACAAGCAGAAGACGCTGAATGAAGGCGCGATCGATCCCTGGACTCGTCCCAAGTATCGCCCCTATCAGTCGGAGCTGCGGAAAGCCGCCATGCAACATGGCATTCCTCTCGATACACCGTGGAGAGAACTGACGGCTGAGCAGCAGGCGTTCGTCCTCGATGGCAACGCCTCCTTCCTGGGCGTGCACGGGTTTTTCGCGTATCTCGAGCGCAAGAAATACAAGCTGCACGTGCGCGTGATGCTGAGCAAGTACCGGGGCTACGCCTCCTGTCCCGACTGTAAAGGAAATCGCCTGCGTGCTGAAGCGCGTGCGGTTCGCATCAACGGACAAAATATTTGCCAGCTTGCGGCGCTCACCATCCGCGAGGCCAACCGCTTCTTCGAGGGCATCGCCCTGACTCCGCAGCAGCAGGAGATTGCCGGCGGGATCCTGGTCGAGATACAACAACGGTTACATTTCCTCGATGCGGTCGGCCTCGAGTACATTACTCTCGACCGCCTCGCTTCTACGCTCTCCGGCGGCGAATCGCAGCGCATCCAGCTGGCCACTTCGCTGGGCTCGCGCCTGGTGGGAGCACTCTACGTGCTGGACGAACCCTCGATCGGATTGCACAGCCGCGATACCGCCAAGCTGATTCGCATCCTCGAAGAGCTGCGCGATCTGGGTAACACTATTCTGGTCGTCGAACACGACCCGGACGTGATTCGCGCGGCCGATTGGCTGGTCGATCTTGGTCCCGGCGCAGGAGAGTTGGGGGGCCGCATCCTGGCCTCGGGCACGGTGGAAGAGGTGGAGAAAAATCCCGACTCTCTGACCGGCCGGTATCTCAGTGGGCAGCTCACCATCCCCATACCTACCCGGCGGCGTGAGCCGATGCGGGAAAAGCTGGTGTTGCGCGGGGCGCGGATTCACAACCTGAACGGGCTCGATGTCGAAATTCCCATGGGCATGCTGGTCTGCATCACCGGGGTTTCCGGTTCGGGCAAGTCGACCCTGGTGCACGACGTGCTCTACCCCGCGGTGTCCCATGCGCTGGGAAAGGACGAAGGCGGCGATCCCTCGCACCTTTATCGTGAACTCAAAGGAGCGGAGCGGCTGAACGACATCGTTCTCGTCGACCAGGCGCCCATCGGGCGGACGCCGCGTTCCAATCCGGTTACTTACATAAAGGCCTTTGACGCCATCCGGGAGCTTTTTGCGGCCCAGCCTGAGGCACAGCGCAGGGGCTATGCGGCAGGGCACTTTTCCTTCAACGTGCCCGGTGGGCGCTGCGACGTGTGTGAGGGCGATGGCACGGTGACGGTGGAAATGCAGTTCCTGGCCGATGTCGAGCTGCCCTGCGAGGAGTGCAATGGAACCCGCTACAAGTCGAGCGTCCTGGAGATCAGGTACAAGGGGAAGAGTATCCACGACGTGCTCAACCTGACGGTCAAGGAGGCTCTGCGCTTCTTTACCGGGCAGACCCGGATCCTGGAAAAGCTGGCCGTACTGGACGAGGTTGGGTTGGGTTACGTGCGCCTGGGCCAGTCGGCGACTACGCTCTCGGGCGGCGAAGCGCAGCGGGTCAAGCTGGCGGCGCACCTTTCGCAGGGGCGCAGCGCAGCCGGAAGAGCCACCACCAACGGGGTGGCGAACAAGGCCGGCAGCCGGGTGCTTTACATCCTGGATGAGCCGACCACCGGACTGCATTTCGACGATGTGAGTAAACTGCTGACCGCGTTCAAGCGCCTCATCGACGCCGGCGGCTCACTGGTGGTCATCGAGCACAATCTGGACGTGATCAAGTCGGCGGACTGGGTGATCGACCTGGGTCCGGAAGCTGGGGCTGGTGGCGGCCAGGTGGTGGCTGCGGGAACACCGGAGCAGGTGGCGCAGACGCCTGGATCGCATACTGGATATTGGCTGGCGCACGCATTGGCGGCGCAAGAGGCGCGGGCTGCGCAATGAAGCTCGTTCATTCCCTTCTGGCCGTGGTGTTGTTGCCGGCGGCGCTTCAGGCGCAAAATCAGCTCCCGCCGGGGACCCAGACGCCGGACAGCGTAGCCCCACCCCAAAGGGAAGCGGCCGAAAGCAAGATAGAGCAGAAGGATTTCGAGGGCGCACGGCCGTTGCTGGAGAAGTACCTGGGCCAAAACCCGGGCGATGCCCGCGCGCTCTTCGATCTTGGCTATATCGAGGATGCCGGCACGCACGAAGATGCGGCTGCCGCCGACTACCGCAAAGCCATTGCCGCGGATCCAAAGCAGTTCGAGGCGCGTCTGGCTCTGGGGCTCTTGCTGGCCCATCAGGGTAAGTACGATGAGGCCCGGGAACAAATCCAGCAAGCAACGCAGCTGGCGCCGGACCCGCCCAACCCCTCCGCTCAGGCCGAAGCCTTCCGGACCTTGGCCAAGCTGGACCGTACCAGCGATCCGTCAGCGGCCCGGGATGCGCTGGTGGCCGCTCTCAAACTCAGCCCCGAGACCCCGGATGACTTGCTATTGACGGCCCAGATCGCCGAGGCAAACGACGATGCGGAACTGGCCCAGACGGCCTACCAGCGCCTGCTGGCGGCCCGCCCGGCGCCCTCAGCCAGCGTTGCAGCGGCGGCGACTGGCGGCCTTGCCCACCTCCTGATCAAGGAACGTAAGTACGCCGACGCCGAGTCGCTGCTCCAGAGCGCGCTGGCGCGCGATCCGCGTGATCCGGCGCTGAATGCACAATTGGCCACCGCGCTGATCGGCCAGGGCAAGAATGACGAGGCGCTGCCGGTGCTTGAGACCTTGCGCCAGTTGGAGCCGGACAACGCCTCCGTCGACCAGATGTTGGCCGACGCCTACGCGCAGGCCGGTCATCCTGAAAAGGCGGACCCAATTTATGCGAGGATGACGCTCGCCAACCCCGGCAATGAGGATATTCTGGCCGCTCAGGGGGAGAACCTGGTTCGGGAGAGACTCTATCCCCAGGCCCAGGAGGTTCTTGGGCGGGCGGTCCGGCTGAAACCCGACGACGGAGACGCCTGGAGCGGCCTGGCTTTCGCGGCGTCAGAGAACAAACAGTATCAAGTGGCACTTAAAGCTCTTTCCATGCGAGCAAAATATTTACAGGAGACTCCAGCTACCTACTTCCTTTGGGCAACCTGCTACGATAACCTGCATCTGTCGAAACAAGCGCAGGAGTACTACCACAAGTTCCTCGCCTCAGCCGACGGAAAGTTTCCCGACCAGGAATGGCAGGCCAAGCATCGACTCGTTGCTCTTGGTGGAAGTCATTAACGCAAGACGTTCCGTAAGCCCTCTGAGAGGTGCCCAATGCGGTTCGCGGCCACGACCCTCGTCTTTTCTGCTTTAGCCTTAAGCCTTTCCTGTGTCCGCGCCTTCGCGATCGATGAAAAAATTGACGACCCCCAAGCCATGGCGGCGCTCGTGGCCAAAGCCGACCAGGCCCAGCCCAAAGAACAATGCTTTCTCTATGCTGAGCTGGTGCACCAGATGACCGAACTCGCCGGGCAACAATTCAGTTCCGGTGATGAAGACCATGCTTCGGCCACCCTGCGGCTGGTGCAGAAATATGCTGAGAAGATCCACATGGGTGTCGCTGAAGACGGCAAGAAGATGAAGAATGCCGAGCAGCTGATGCGCCACACTTCGTTTCGCCTGAACGGGATCCTCAACGCCGCTTCGTATGAAGATCGACAGATGTTGCAGGCGACCTTGAAACAGCTGGAGCAGGTGCAAACCGAGCTCATGATGCAGGTGTTCAAGAAATAAAGTCTTGAAGCGAACCTTGGCCATCACGGGTGTTTGCCTGCTGCTGGCGGTTGTTCCGTCCTTTGCCCAGTCTAAGAAAGATCCCCTTACCGATCAGCAGATCGAGGACGTCCGGGAGGCCGGCGACAAGCCCTTGGAGCGAATCAAGCTCTTCGTCGGCTACGTCGACGAGCGGGCCAAAGAAATCCACAGCCTCAATGCGGATCCCATCGCGCAAAACAAGGCTGTGCGCCTGCACAACCTGTTCGACGAGTTTACGCGACTCTGCGATGAGCTCCAGGACAACATGGACAACTTTGACCAGCAGCACGCCGATCTGCGCAAGGTGCTCAAGGAAATCGTCGATAAGACCACTGAATGGGCTACTGTCCTGAACGAGCCCAAACCCAGTACCCAATACGATTTTGTGCGCAAGACCGCCATCGACTCCAACCAGAGCGCGCATGAGGCGGCCCCGCAGATGCTCGCCGACGAGACAAAATATTTCGCCGAACAGAAAAAAGAAGAGAAGGAACAGGAAAAGCAAGAACAAAAAAGGTGACCGTTTTCGGAGCCAAGTCCTGCTAGGCTGAAAACGGTGAATTCCGAATTGCACTTGCTATTTGCAGAAGAGTACCGTGCCCTTCGGCCGCGCGCTCCGATGCCTTCGCTTGAAGTTCGTTTCCGTCGCTTTACCAGCCTGAACACCACGATCCGATTACGCGAGGGACGAATGCACGTCCACTTATCGGACCTGCTGGAGGGAGCGCCGGAAAGTGTCTTGCGCGCCATCGCCCATATCCTGCTGGCCAAGCTTTACCGCAAGCCGCTCAATGCGGTGCAAACCAGCCGTTACCGCAGATTTGCTTCGAGCGAAGCGGTGATCCGGCAGACGGAGTTGATCCGGCAGTCGCGTGGCCGCAAAAAAATGCTCGGACCGCAGGGCCAGCACTATGACCTGGACGAGGTTTTCGAGAGCCTGAACCGCAGGTTTTTCCACGGCCTGCTGGGCCGGCCGTTACTAACCTGGAGCGGGCACGTGGCCAAACGCAGCCTGGGCCACTACGATCCGGCGCACAACACGATTGTGGTCAGCCGCGTCTTCGACCGCAAGAACACTCCGCGCTACGCGGTGGAGTACCTGCTCTACCACGAGATGTTGCACTTGAAGCATCCGGTAAAGGTGCGCGGAGGCCGCCGCTGCGTGCATCCCCGCGAGTTCCAGGTCGAAGAACGCCTCTTCCCCGAATGGCAAAAGGCCAAGGAATATCTGAAAACGATTTGAGTGCGAAGCCGTGGGCGTTCGCAGCCTTACAACAGGCTGCGGAAAAAGTCTGCGTGAGTCCCGGAGGGACGGCTGAAGGTAGCAGGACGCAGTCCCATAAGCGCTAACCTAACTCGTTTGGGAATGTTTTTCGTCAAAACTCCCACAAAATCGTCATCCTGAGAGGTTGTGACTTTATTGATTTTTTCGCATTTTCGAGGTACCTAAGCCATTTGTTTTCAGCATCGGATTTTGCACGAAACCAATAAAGTCACAGACTCTGAGCGGAGCGCGTCACAGATTTATCGCGTGACATAGCGCTTGATGGCGCGGAGTCGAAGGACCCCGAGGGTGCTTATCTTGCCCATGCTGCTCGGAGCTTTTCAACCACCGAAGCCCGAGCAACAGGACCTTGCGTGCGGTACCACTGGATGGTCACGGGTACATCTTTTCATGCACTGTGATCATCTTCCATCCCCAGGTCTGTGCAAGGTCTTTGAACTCGGGATTGATCCTGCGAATGAGGTTGAGCTTCTTTTCACGCCGCCAGCCCTTGAGTTGTTTTTCCCGAGAGATGGCTCCGCGAATGTCTTCGTAACCCTCAAAGTAGAGCAGGCGCTTGCAGCCATAGACCGCAGTGAAACCTTCCAGCGTGCCCTCTTTATGTTGCATGACGCGCCAATACAGCTTGCTGGTGACGCCAATGTAAAGCGTGCCCGTATGGCTGCCGAGAATGTAGATGTAGCTGCCAGCCATAGCAAGATGCTAGCAGTTCTTGTTCTCTGCCCCCACGGAAGACCGTTGCGGGTCGTCCAGTTGCGGGCTTCGGTGGTTGAAAAGCTCCGAGCGGCATGGGCAAGATAAGCGCCCTCGGGGTCCTTCGACTACGCGCCATCAAGTGCTGTGTCATGCGATAAGTCTGTGACGCGCTCAGGATGACGATTTTGTGGGAGTTTTGACGAAAAACATTCCCAACAAGTTAGGTTAACGCTTATGGGACGCAGTCCTGGGGAAATAGCAGAGATCCGAACAGACCCGTCAGGGACGGCTGAACACTGGCGAGGGGCATTTCAGCCGTCCCTTCGGGACTCGCGCAGACTTTTCCGCCTGTAAAGCCCTATTCTCCTTAGTCCTTTACGGCCCGACTAAAGTCGCTCGCGGAAGTTACTAACCGTGAGTGTTACGAATTACCGGTTCGCTCACTGGCAGGTGCTCCCTGCCGCTGAACAATGCATCGAACAGCAGCAACATTCCGCCCACCACAATAGCCGAATCCGCAACGTTAAAGTCCGGCCAGTGGTAGTGAATGATGTGTACTTCGAGAAAGTCGATCACATAGCCAAAGCGCATGCGGTCGTAGGCGTTGCCCAGAGCGCCTCCGAGGATCAGCGCCAGCGCCACCGTTGTGGCATTGATTTTGCGGCCAAGCTTCAGCAGAGCCACCAGCACAGCAACTGCCGCCAGCAGAGAAAAAACAAGCAGCATCCAGCGCACACGCCCAGGCGAGCTCGAATCATTGAACAGGCTGAATGCCGCGCCAGGGTTCTCCACGTGGCTGATGGCGAAGACATGTGGGATCACCTGCAGATTGCTGCCCAGCTCAATCCGTGTGGACGCCAGCCATTTCGTAGCTTGATCCGCGGCTATGACAAGCAGTGAAAGCAGCAGCAGCCGTCCCCTGGAGTCCTTCACAGTCATGCGCCCTCTTCCGGCGGAACGCCCATCTCATCGAGCGCGGCCGAGCAGCGCTCGCAGACCGTTGGCCAGCGCCAATCTTCCCCTACATGCACGGAGTAGTTCCAGCACCGTTCACACTTCGTACCATCGGCCGGCAGCGTGGTCGCGATGACCTGCGCCGAAGGCCCGGTGATCACCTCCACCTGGGACACGTTCAAAAGCTCTTTCAAGCTCTTCTGGTAACGATCCAGCAGAGCACCCACCGCGTCTGGTACTTCCAGCCGCAACTTGGCATCGAGCGCCTTGCCAATCAGCTTTGCCTGCCGTGCTTCCTCCAGACTTTTCAAGGCCTCGTCGCGAATGGAAAGCAGCGTCGCCCAGTCCTCCATAAATTTCGTATCGATGGTTGCGGCCAGACTCTCGGGCGCTGGGAAGAGCTCCAGATGCACGCTGGGCATGCGGTTGGACATCTCCGGCATGTAGTGCCAGATCTCTTCCGCGGTAAAGCTGAGCAACGGCGCCACCAACCGGACCAACGCTTCGGCGATCATCCACAAGACCGTCTGCGCCGAACGGCGGTCAGGATTCTGCGGCGCGAAGGTGTAAATCCGGTCTTTGACGGCATCGATGTACAGTGCGCTCAGCTCGGCTACGGCAAACTCATTGAGCGCCTGGTAAATGCGGTGAAATTCAAAGTCCTCATACCAGCGCAGGATCTTCTCCGCGAGTTCGCGCGTCCGGGTCAGCATGTACCGGTCGAGCGCGGGCATTTGTTCCCAGGCGACCGCATGCTTCTCCGGCTCGAAGCCGTTGAGGTTGCTCAACAGGTAGCGAAAAGTGTTGCGCAGCTTACGGTAAGTCTCCGCCACGCGCTGCATCAGGTTTTCGCTGGCGACTACATCTTCCCGGAAGTCGACCGACGCCACCCACAGCCGGACAATCTCCGCCCCCAGACGTTGCGCGATGTCCACCGGATCAACACCGTTGCCCAGGCTCTTGGACATGGCGCGCCCCTGCTCATCGAGTGTCCAACCGCAGGTTGCCGCCATGCGATAGGGTGCGGCGTCACGAGTACCGACGGCGCAGAGCAGGGAAGACTGGAACCATCCACGATGCTGGTCGCCGCCCTCGATATAAAGATCGGCAGGCCAGGGAAGATCCTTTTCAATCCCCAGAACCGCTGCCTGGCTGGCGCCGCTCTCGAACCACACGTCGAGGATATCCATTTCTTTTTTGAAATCACCGCCGCCGCAGGACGCGCAGACCGTGCCCGGAGGCAGAATCTCCCCCGCGTCGCGCACGTACCACGCATCGGCCCCTTCTGCCGCAAAGAGCGCAACCACCCGCTCATTGACCGCGGGATCGTTCAGCGGACTCCGGCAGCCGGCGCACAGAAACACCGCGATTGGCACCCCCCAGATCCGTTGCCGCGAGATGCACCAGTCGGGACGGGAGGACACCATGTTGGCGATACGCTCCTCACCCCACTGGGGGTCCCATTTCACCCGCCCAATCTCCTTGAGAGCGCGCTGGCGGAACGTGGTCACGGAGCCATCCGAGTGAGTCATGGGCGTTTCCATCTTGATAAACCACTGCTCCGTGGCCCGGAAGATGACCGGCCGGTGGCAGCGCCAGCAGTGAGGGTAAGAGTGATACACCTCCTGCCGCCCCATCAGCGCGCCGCGCTCCGCCAACAGAGCCATGATGGGTTCGTTGGCCTTGAAGACGAAAAGCCCGTCATATTCAGGCAGCCCGCCGCGCAGGTGGCCGCCATCGTCCACGTCGGATAACTGGCGCAATCCATAGCGCGCGCCGGTGGCGAAGTCGTCGACCCCGTGCGCGGGCGCAGTATGGACTGCGCCGGTGCCCTGATCAGTGGTGACGTAGGTGGCTGTAACCCCCAGGATCGACCGGTCGAGGAAGGGATGGGCAAAAGTGACGCGCTCCATCCGCGAGCCGGGAAAGCGGGCGATCTCGTGGGCCCGTTCGAGCCCGCAAGCGGTCCGGGTGGCGGCCGCAAGGGCTTCGGCCACGATGTACACTTCCCCGTCCTGATCTCCGCAGGGCGACGTATTCGAAATCGGGATGGAAAGCGACCGCAAGCGAAGCAGGCAGGGTCCACGGCGTGGTGGTCCAGATGATGGTCGAGACCTGCTTTCCCCTGAGCCGGGCGTCGATCGCCTCTGGAGGGCTGGTAAGCCGATAACGTACGTAGATGCTGGGGCTGGTGTGCATGTCATAGTCGATTTCCGCTTCGGCAAGTGCCGTGCGGTCGTGCATGCACCACAAAACCGGCTTCAGGCCCTTGTAGACAAAGCCCTTCTCCAGGAAGCGGTAAAGGGTTTCGATGATTTTTGCCTCATACTCCGGCGTCATGGTGGAGTAGGGGTGTCCCCACCGCCCGAAAACCCCCAGGCGTTGAAACTGGGTCCGCTGCAGGTCGAGATACTTCTGGGCGTACTCGCGGCAGGCGCGGCGTACGGCGATCGCCGGCATTTCCAGCTTCTTGCGGCCCAGTTTTTCGTCGACCTTGATCTCGATGGGCAGGCCATGGCAATCCCAACCGGGAACGTAGGGGGCATTGAACCCCGCCATGGTCTTCGACTTCACCACAAAATCCTTCAGGCATTTGTTGAGCGCATGGCCGAGGTGGAGCTCCCCATTGGCGTAGGGGGGGCCGTCGTGCAGCACGTAGCTGGGAGCATCCTGCCTAACGGCGCGGATCTGCTCATAGATCCCGTCCTGCTGCCAGGCGGCCAGCCGCCGCGGCTCGCTTTGGGGCAGATTTGCCTTCATCGGGAAATCAGTATGGGGTAGGTTAAGTGTCGCCTTGAGTTCGGGCGGAGCCGGCATTGTCTCTCCAGTAGCAAAACGACCAAAACTCTATTGTAACTTCGCCGCAAAAGTTGACCATTTGCTTACCTCGAGACTAAAAAAGGTGTCTAATACTTTTTAATGGATCTTCAACTGGTCCAGTCTCCGTATTCTTGGAGAGACAAGCCGGGCGACAGTCGTCCATAATGAGGAGATAGGCGGAGAGAGGCTTACGCGCCCTCTTTTCTCATAAGTTTCTATGGCAAATCAGGTGTTGTTACCCCCGGAGCTGGACCAACGCGATCAGCCAAGAGAGCCCAAGCTGCTCGCCGAGATCATCGATGAACCGGCGTGGAAGACGATGGCCGGCAACATTTACGACCTCCTGTATCCCAGGAAGCTCCCTCCGCTCGTACTGACGTCGACGCCGATTCCGGTCATCGACCCGATGAAGGAGAAGCGCAGTAAAGCCTCCTCCATTATCTCCGTCGGCCTGCACGTGGTCATCATCGCGCTGATCTTCTGGACTTTCCTCGCGGTCAAGAAAGCGGTGACGAAAAAAGACCAGCTGCTGACCAACATTGACGTGCCGCAATACATGCCCATTGCCCCCAAGGGACCGCAGATGGGTGGCGGCGGTGGCGGCGGCTCCCATGACATTCTGCAGGCGCCCAAGGGGCGTTTGCCTAAATTCGAAGAGCAACCGATCGTCCCGCCGATGGTGATCAAAAACGACCATCCCAAGCTGGCGATGGACCCTTCGATCATGATGCCCAAGGACATCCAGCTGCCCAACAACAACCTGCCTAACCTGGGGGACCCGCGTACCAGCGTGGTTGGTCCGGCTTCCAACGGCACCGGCAGCGGAGGGGGTATGGGTACCGGTTCCGGTGGCGGCATCGGCTCGGGCAAAGGCAACGGATACGGTCCGGGTGAGGGCGGCGGCTACGGCGGCGGTCTCTACCATGTGGGTGGCGGTGTTTCTGCCCCCCAGCTGGTGTTTGCGCCGGACCCTGAGTTTTCTGACGAGGCCCGCCGGGCGAAATATCAGGGTGTGTGCGTGGTCTCATTGATCGTAGACGCGCAGGGCAATCCGCAGAGGGTCCAGGTAGTGCGCCACCTGGGCATGGGATTGGATGAGAAAGCGGTCGAAGCGGTGAAGCAATATAAATTCAAGCCCGCCACGTTGCAGGGAAAACCGGTCCCCGTGGAAGTAAACATCGAAGTGAATTTCCGCATTTACTAAGGCAAAACCCGGAAGGAACCCGAAAGGGAAATCGCAGTGAAGGGATCTGTGGTTTCCCTTTCGAGTTCGCGCCTATCCCTCTGCATCAAAGAGCTTTGCCGGAATCTCCTGCTTACTCGACAGCATTGCTTTCCACGGATCCTTGCGCAGCCGGTCGCCCCACTCATCGAAACGCGCGACTAAGAACTTAGGCCGCTCCAACGACTTGAGTTCTGCCCACTCCAGAGGCAGCGCCGCAGCCATGCCAAGACGAGCCCGGCTGGAGTAGGGAGCAACCGCCGTGGCCTCTCGCTCGTTGCGCAGGTAATCGACAAAAATCTTGTTGGTGCGCGCCGCCTTGGTCATTTTGCTGATGTAGAGCTTGCCATTGTCCTGCTCCATTTGCAGCGTGAACGCATGGGTGAATGCTTTGATCTGCTCCCAGCCAAGCGTGGGCCGGATGGGCGCCACGACATGCAACCCTTTGCCCCCGGTGGTTTTTACGAAGCTCTCGAGGCCCAGTTTCCGCAGCCGCTCCCGCACCTCCAGCGCACTGTCACAAAGCGTCGACCAGGATACCGCCTCATCCGGATCAAGATCGAAGATGATGCGGTCGGGGTGCTCCAGGTCGGCATTAGTGGAACCCCACGGATGTATCTCAAGCACGTTCATCTGCGCCAGCCCGGCGAGTGACTCCTCGCCCTCCACGGTGACGTAGGTCTCTGTGCCTTTGCCTTTCCTGTCGGGAATCTCCACCCCGTCGATTCCAGGTGGCATTCCTGGTCCCAGATGCTTTTGGTAGAAGCATTTCTTTCCCGCGCCGTTGGGGCAGCGCACCAGCGAGAGTGGCCTGCCGGTGACGTGAGGCAGCATACGCGGAGCAACCTCCAGGTAGTAGTCGATCAAGGCCTGCTTGGTAACCCCTGTCTCAGGATCGAAGCATCTTGTCCGGATGGGTCACAACGAAGCCAAGCTTGTTAGCCGGGGGCTTGGTCACCTTCTGGGGCGCTTCCTGCGCCAGGCTTGCATCAGGCACTTCGCGGCGCACCTCCGAGGCCTTCTTGTCTTCGCGCAGACCCTTGAAGCTGGCCTGCCGCACCAACTGATCGGCAGTCCAGGTGCTGAATTGAACCTCCGCCACCAACTCGGGCCGTACCCAGAGAGCCCCGTTGGCGGCTGCAGCCGGCACCTCTGCAAAAGGATTCCTGGTTTGCCGCATCGCCTCCAGCTGCTGGCGCAGCTTGCGCGAGTTGACCTGGGTGAAACCAGTGCCCGTTCGTCCCGCATAAATCAACTTCTTGTCCTCGTAATACCCCAGCACAAGGGCACCGATGCCCTCGGTTCCATTTGCGGGCTTGGTAAAGCCCGCAATCACAAATTCCTGTCGGCGAACGCACTTGATCTTGATCCAGGACTTGCTCCGGCCCGACATATATGCACCATCAGAGCGTTTGGAAACGATGCCCTCGGCGCCTAAGCGGCAAGCCTCTTTCAAGATTGGCGCCCCCTCCGTCTCGATATGCTGGCCGTAGCGGACGACCTCGTGTTCCGGCAGGCTATCGAGCATCTGCGCCAGTATTTGCTTGCGCTCGGTGAGCGGTTGCTGGCGAAGATTATGCCCGTTGAGGTGCAGAAGATCGAAGACGAAGTAGGTCAGCGGATGGGATGCACCCTCCTCAAAGGCGGCTTGCAAGAGGGCAAAGCTGCTTTGCCCGGATTCGGAGAGCACCACGACCTCTCCATCCAGAATGGCGCTTTCAACCGAAATCTTGCCTAACTCGCGCGCAACGGAAGGCATGCGATGGGTCCAGTCCAGCCCGCTGCGGGTGTAGAGCCGGACCTTACCGGCTTTGTCAATGTGCGCCTGCATGCGGTAACCATCCAGCTTCAGTTCATGGACCCAGTGCTCTCCGATCGGAGGCGCGGGCGCTTCCGAGGCTAACTGGGGAGAGATAAACGCCGGCAGGGCTTCCTTCTTACCCGGCAGTCCGGAGGGGGCGAACGGAGCCGCACGCAATGGTTTTGCCGGAGAGCCTTTGCCAGGGCTCGAGGTCTCCGGCCGATTCGATTGCCACACATGATCCCCATCACGTGCGATGGCATCCATGTCGCGTTGGGTGAGGACACTGTTGGGCGCCTTCTCGGTGATCGGCTCCTCATCCGCTGTCTGTTCGTACTGGTCATGTTCCTTGATCAGCAGCCAATTCGGCTTAGCCTCGTTCGCGGCCTTCCCGCCCATGCGCACCAGCACCCATTTGCCGTGCAATTTCTGGCCGTGTAGAACGAATTTGAGATTGCCTTTGGCTAGCGCCTCGTCCGCGTTGCCCAGCGGTTCCCAAGTGCCTTCATCCCAGAGCATCACGGTGCCGCCGCCGTACTGCCCTTTAGGGATGGTGCCTTCGAAGCCGCCGTACTCCATCGGGTGATCCTCGACCTGCACCGCCAGGCGCTTTTCTCCGGGCACATAACTCGGCCCTTTCGTCACCGCCCAACTCTTGAGAACTCCGTGCAACCCGAGGCGAAAGTCGTAATGCAGGCGGGTGGCGGCATGCTTCTGAATGACGAAGGGAAGAGACTCCGTACTAGCCGCTGAGGTTGTCTGGCCGCTGGGTTCGGCCGTCTTGCTGAAGTCACGCATCTCGCGATAGCGCGCAAGTTGCTCGTCGACGAGACCGGAGGACGACGGAGGCCCCGCCGCTTTCTTTCGCTTGCTAACCATCGCTTCTCCTACAGGAGAATCTACGCTGTCTTACTATCCTTGGCAGCAAGCAGTTTGGAGACCCTTAGCAGCTGTTTCGTTGCCTCATCATCGTTTTCTATGAGGATCCTCCTGCGCAACCGACAACTCACCGAAAACTCAGCATTAGCTCACATGACTGCCCACCTGCCCACCGGTTACCCTGTACTCTCTGTAGGAAGACCCAGGAACGAACTGCTCATGATCACCGGCAAAGATCTCACCGTTGCGACCCAGGAAGAAGTTACCGATTCACTTGATTTGATTTGGGTCCGCTCCCAATTTCCTTCCCTTTCACAAACCGTCCATGGCCATCCTGTCGTGTTTCTCGATGGCCCCGGGGGGACCCAGGTTCCGCAAACCGTTATCGACGCCATCTCCGATTATTTGCGCGGCAGCAACGCCAACACAGACGGCGCCTTTGCCACCAGCCAACGCACCGACGCTATGCTTGCCGGCGCCCGAATCGCCATGGCGGATTTTCTCGGCTGCGGTCCGGAAGAGGTAGTGTTCGGCGCAAACATGACCTCATTGACCTTTGCCATGAGCCGGTCGATTGGCCGCGAACTGAATGCCGGAGACGAGATCGTAGTCACGCGCCTCGATCATGGGGCCAACTATTCCCCCTGGCTGGCTCTTGAGGATCTTGGCGTCACCGTTCGCGTGGCCGAAATTCATGATCAGGACTGCACCCTCGACATGGATGACCTGGCGCGGAAAATCACCAGCCGCACCCGGCTTGTAGCCGTCGGTTACGCGTCGAATGCGGTGGGAACCATCAACCGCGTAAGCGAAGTAGTTCGTATGGCGCATGGTGTGGGAGCCATGGCCTACATCGATGCCGTGCACTACGCGCCGCACGGCCCAATCGACGTGCGCGCGCTCGATTGCGACTTCCTTGTCTGCTCCTCTTACAAATTCTTCGGTCCCCACATGGGCGTACTGTATGGCAAGCACGAGCACCTCTCGCGCCTGCAACCCTACAAGGTCGCCGCCAATACCCATACCGTTCCCCTGAACTGGGAGTGGGGCACGCTGAACCACGAATGCATTGCCGGGATCACCGCCTGTGTCGACTACCTTGCAGATCTGGGACGGCACATGTCTCCATCCCTGTCTCCATCCTTGTCTTCATCCTTGTCCGGCCGCCGCGCCGCCCTGCTTACCGCCTTCACGGCTATTCAGAGGCACGAGCGGATCCTCGTCGAGAGGCTCATTGCTGGGCTCTTAAAAATCCCCGGCCTCAAGGTTTACGGCATCACCGATCCTCAGCGGTTCGGCGCTCGTTGTCCCACAGTAGCGGTATGCATCGCGGGCCACACACCGCTGCAGTTGGCAACCGAGTTGGGGCGGCGCGGCTTCTTCACCTGGGACGGCAACTACTACGCTCTGAACCTGACCGAACATCTGGATGTAGAGAAGGACGGCGGTTTTCTGCGCATCGGCTTGGCGCATTACAACTCGGCTGAAGAAGTGGATCGCTTTCTTAGAGCCTTACGGGAGATACAGCAATGTTAAAGACACAGACCGCAGGGGGAGTCACCATGCGAGAGGAATTTCGCCAGGCAAGAGTCGATCTGGCCGCGGTATTACGGTGGTCCGCCCGTCTCGGGTATCAGCAGGGAGTTTGTAACCATTTCAGTTTTCTCCTGCCAGGCGAGGAAGACCTGTTCCTGGTAAATCCCGAAGGATACTTCTGGTCGGAGCTGACCGCCAGCTCCCTGCTGGTATGCGATCTCGATGGAGCCGTCGTCGAAGGCACGGGCACAGTCGAAACTACGGCGTTTTGTTTGCACGCACCGATTCACCGGCACAACAAAGCCGCCAAGGCGGCACTGCACACCCACACTCCGTACGCCACGGCGCTCTGCCTGATTGAGGGCGGACATGTGGAGCCCGTCAACATGGCAGGTTTCCAATTTGCTGGAAAGATTGCCTATGACGAGAATCATCAGGGGAGCGCGCTCTCTCCCAAAGAAGGCGACCGCGAAGTAGCCATTCTCGGCGACAAGAACATCCTGATGATGCGCAATCATGGTCCGATGGTCGTTGGCAAGACCATCGCCAGCGCCTTTGACCGTCTCTACTACCTGGAGGAGGTCTGCAAGCGGCAGATCCTGGCCATGTCGACCGGCAGGCCGATGCGACAGGTACCTGCTCATGTCGTGCATCAGCTGTCTGATGACGAAATCTTGTTCGAGGCCTATGCGCAAAAGCATCTTACGGCGATCAAGAGAGTCCTCGATCGTGAGGAGCCGGAGTACGCAAACTGAAAGTTTCCCGAAGCCGGCGGTCAATCTGGTGGAATTGGAAGGGGCGGCCAGAGGTGCTCGCGGGATAAATTTCGACCGCGAAACTAACCAGGGAAAGAGAGATTTGTCCGGACCAATAAGGGCGGGCCATCGAACTTGTTGGATGCGGGACGGGGCCGTGGCGACCAGGAATTTGGCGTTTTTGACCCCGTTTGGTAGTCTTGTTGAGGTACGCATGCGCGCGTAGCTCAGTTGGATAGAGCGTCTGGCTACGAACCAGAAGGTCGGGAGTTCGAATCTCTCCGCGCGCACCACGGGCATCCCCGCTTTAACAATCTCTTATTGCTAAGCTGCTGTTTCTCTCGGTTGCTACCGCTTTCGAGCTGATGCGTCTTTCAGCCATGCGACGGAGCGACGGATGCCTTCTTCCAGTGAGATTTCCGGCGAGTAGCCAAAGTCGCTTTTGGCTTTTCCAATGGGAAACTCCTGGTTGCGGGCAAGCAGATAAACAGCATGCCGTGTAAGCAGGGGACGCCCACGTAGACGAAGGCACCCGTGAGCGGTTTCCAAAATTCGCGCCAGTGTCATAGCTGCCGTGAACGGAAGATTTATCCAGGGTGGCTTGACGCCGAGCTGCTCCGCGAACACAGTGGCGTATTGCTCCCAAGTGGCTCCTGTGCCGCCGGAAATGTTATACGCCTGGCCAATGGTGTGTGCGCTCGCCGCAGCATCGAGCATCGCTTGTACTACGCTATCGACGTAGGTAAAACCACCCGGTGCTGTACCCGCGTCGATATACGCCATCAGCCGCTGGCGCAGCAGCATAGCGATCTCCTGGGTGAAGTCCTTTCCCCGAGGACCGTAGATGGTTGCGGGGCGGACGATCGTAATCGGGATGCCATGGTCTTGATAGGCCTTCCAGACAGCGGCTTCGCCCAGGCCCTTGGTTTGGTTGTAAGGCAGACCCGCATCTACGAAGGAGTGCTCCTCGGTGCAGGGTATCTGGGGATAGCCATAGATGTCGGTCGTGCTGACGTGCACGAATCGATTGAGTCTAGGAGCCTGTTGCGCCGCGGCGATCAGGTTTTGTGTGCCGATGACATTGGCTTCGAGGTAGGTATGCCTCGCCGCCCAATCGGTGGAGCAGGCTGCGCAGTGGAAGATGTTCGTGACCTGCTGGACTGACTCCCGCAGGGCCGCGATATTTGACAAGTCGCCGCGAACCACGCGAACTGGGATCGATGTGAGATGGCTCAGGTTTGAGGTTGTACGGGCGAGGATGACGACCTCCTCACCCCGCTCGTGTAGCATCTGCGCAACCCTGCCGCCTAGAAACCCACTTGCGCCAGTTACCAGGCAAGCCATGAAGAAATTCTAGAGCAGTTTCGCAATTACCTCGGTCTGATAAAGATCGCGAGGAAGCTAATTGAACACAAGATCCGATAATACGGTTCGATTGCGTCCGATCGCTTTGGCCCGGTACAGCGCATTGTCCGCAGCCGCAAGCATTTCCGAATCTGAGACCGAACCGTTCGCGATCACTGCCGCCCCAATGCTGACGGTAACGGAGACTTTCGATTCACTGATAAGGACCGGTCCGTCATCGACTGCCGCTCGAACCCTCTCTGCGCCCTGGTCGATTTGTGCCCGGCTGCAACCGGGCAGTACGATCACGAACTCTTCTCCGCCATAGCGTCCGACTGAGTCATAACCTCGGACAGCCCTGGTAATGCGTTGCGTCACTTCCTTCAGCACTGCGTCCCCGGTTAAATGCCCGTAGGTGTCATTAATGTTCTTGAAGTGATCTATGTCGAGGATCAAGAGCCCAGTGGCGGTCTTGGCACGAGCCGCGCGCCCCAGCTCGCGGCGCAGCGTCTCCATAATTTCGGCCCGGTTCAGAACGCCAGTCAGCTGATCATGGGTTGCCTGAAAACGAAGTAGCTCTTGAGCCTGGATCTGCCCGTCCTGCAGGGTGAGGATTCGGTTACAGGCCCTCAACCGAGCCTGCAATTCGCTTCTATCGAACGGTTTGGTCAGATAGTCATCGGCCCCCGCCTCTAAGCCCGTGACCAGATCCTGCTTGCCGTCTTTAGCCGTCGCCAGAAGTATGTATTGGTAAGGAACCTGGTTACGTTCTCGAACCTTGCGACATAACTCCAGACCATTAATCGCCGGCATCATCCAGTCGAGGATAAGCAATTGCGGCGGAAACTCGCGCTGGAGAATCTCCCAGGCTCTCGCGCCATCTCCAGCAAGCGTGACCTGGTACCCCCAGTTCTCCAGCCAGCTCTGCAGGATTCGACGGAACATCGCATCGTCTTCGGCCACCAGGACCCGGTTACAGGAAACACCCGGCCGCCCGAACTCGGTGAAATCTCCCTTCGTCTCGTCGCCGGTCATGATTCGATCGCCCCTGACCGTCCGGCAACCACCTCCGCGTCAGGCTTGGTGCCAACCGTTCTGCGCATGGCGATAAGCACTTCGGAGAGTTCCGGCTCAAATGTTGCATACAGGGTTGCAGCAAGTCGAAGATCGGACCTCCGGCCGAGCTCCTCCATTTCGCGGACTTTTTGCGAAACCTCCGAAATTCCCAGGTACCCCAACTCTCCCTTAAGAGTGTGGGCCGCTCGTTCGACGGCCTCTGCATTGCCCTCTGTGATGGCGCGCCGCAAGCCGGCCATGTGCTTGGGAACGTCGTCCAGGAAAATTTCTACGACTTCATGAAAGAGCGTTTCGTCACCCCCTAACCGTTCCAGGGTCTTGCCCATATCCCAGACAATCGCGCTGGGCGGTGTAGCATCCTCTGGCGTAGCTTGGAAGCTGATGACTGGTTCGACGTCCCCCCGCTCAGGGAAGGTGCTGGCTATGGCTCCTTCGAGCTCCTGGCTGCTGATTGGTTTGGAGACATATCCGTCCATCCCCGCTTCGATACAGCGCTCGCGATCTCCCTTCATGGCGTGAGCCGTCATGGCAATAATTGGCAGGTGCATTCGTGTCCCTCTCTCGCCCTCGCGGATCTTCCTGGTCGTCGTCAGTCCGTCCATCTCCGGCATCTGGATATCCATCAACACCAGGTCGAAGCGATGGCTCGTCAGCAGCGAGAGGGCTTCGTTGCCGTTGCCGGCGACGAGCAGAGAGTGCCCCATCTTCTGCAGCATGCGCGTGGCAACGGTCTGGTTGATCCGGTTATCTTCGGCCAGGAGAATATGCAGGCCCTTAGGTTGCCTGGGTCGCCCGGCCGGCATAACAGTTGGGGGTGCAGCGGCGATCTGGGGGTGCCCCAGTGCCCTCAAAATCGCTGCCAGCAATTCCCGTTTCCGGACCGGCTTGTAAAGATAAGACGGAATTCCTAATTTCCGGCAACGCTCCACATCTCCTGGGTGACCGGCCGAGGTGAGCATGATGACGGTCAGCGGCAGCATTTCCGGGTTGCGACGGATCTGTTCGACCAATCCGAACCCGTCCATAACAGGCATGTGCATATCGGTTAAAACCAACTGATGGGGCTGTCCGGCATAGCACGCGGCGTCCAATTCTGACAGCGCCTGCTCTGCGCTTTCAGCGCACGTTGTCTGCGCTCCCCAACGGGTCAACATCCCTTCCAGGATCCGTCGATTGGTCTTGTTGTCGTCGACCACCAGGATATTAAGGCCGTTCAACGTTTCGAGCGGAGCCATGATTTCCGATACAGCTGCCTTGTCGCTAACCTTCAAGCGCGTGGTGAAATGGAACTGGGTGCCTCGTCCAACCTCACTTTCAAGCCATATTCTTCCGCCCATCAGGGCTACCATGCGCGCAGAAATAGTCAAACCAAGTCCGGTGCCGCCATACTTGCGTGTCGTCGATGAGTCGGCCTGGGTGAAGGGAGAGAAGATCGACATCTGCTTCTCGCCGGGGATGCCGATACCGGTGTCGGCCACCGTAAACTTTATGGTTCTGATGTCATGGTCCTCGGCATCGATTTCCAGCTTCAGTGTTACCTCGCCGTGAGCCGTAAATTTGATCGCATTACTCACCAGATTGAGAAGGATCTGGCGCAGCCGTCCCGGATCTCCCGTCACCAGTTCCGGCACATCGGGTGCGATATCACAAAGTAGCTCCAGCCCTCGTTCATCGGCCGTCGAGGCGAATGTTTTTAAAGCTTCCTCTGCGCAGTTGGGCAGGTTGAAGTCGATGGCCTCCAGTTCAATCTTTCCTGCCTCAATTTTTGAGTAGTCGAGAATGTCATTGATCACGATGAGCAGGGAGTCGGCGGATAGCTTTACCGTTTCCAGGCAATCTCGTTGATCCGCGGTCAGCTCGGTGTCGAGCGCCAGATCGGTCATGCCGATGACGCCATTGAGCGGCGTCCGGATTTCATGGCTCATGTTGGCGAGGAATTCGCTCTTGGCCTGGTTGGCTACTTCTGCGGCATCTTTGGCCAGGCGCATTTGCGCCTCTGCCCGAATTCGCTCGGCCACCTCGATCTGCAGGTCCGCGGTGCGCTGTTCCACCCGCTGTTCCAGTTCGTCCTTCGCGTTCTGCAAGGCCCGATCCCGCTGCTCGATTCGCTCCAGCATCTGGTTGAATGAGCTTACGAGGATCCCACTTTCATCGTTACTCTGGGCAGTTGCCCGGAGGGAATAGTTCTCCTCTGCCGTGATCCGTCCCGCAATCCTGGCAAGTTGCACAATGGGGTCACTCACAATACGGAGAAGAAGCGTCGAGAGGAGGTACGTGGTCAGGATGGAAATGAAGAGGACCAGAATAGCGATCTTGGTGTATTCCCAAAATCTGGCGCGCATTCCACTCAGGTCAGAAACGATCGCAATCGAGCCGGTTTTGTCATCTTCCAGGAAAACACTTCGGAACAGGGTGAGGGTGTTCGGTCCGAAGTACGCTCCATCGGGCGCCGAGGACGGCATCCTGAATTCGGTCCCCAGGTCGGCTCGGCGATACTCGGCGAAAATTTGTCCGTGGATGTCGTACAAGCACGCGCCTAGCACATGATGTTCGGTTCGTAGTGCCGCCAGCATTTCCCGCGCGGTCTTCTGGTCGTTGAAGGCCAGAGACGCAGCCGTATTTGCCCCAAGTGTGTCGGCCAAGGTTGCAAGTTCGTCCGCGATATCTGTATGAAATCTTTGCCGCTCGTAAATGGCGAATCCTACGCAGGCCAAAATGACCGCAAGAACGCTGGCGGTCAGGATGAGCACAGCAAGCTTCCGCCGAATGGGAAGGTCTCTGAAGGTCATGCTCTTACTTTCCACTGCCTTCGCCCACCACATGTTCCGCCAGGATCAACAACCGCGACCCGATTTTGAGTTTTGCCGATTCTGCCGCATTGAGATTGATGTCGAAACGAACCTTGTTTTCTTCCAGCAGAAAGCAGATCATTCCCCCCGCGCCGAGAAAGCCCGCACTCTCTCCCACGGTCAGAACCGGAGCATTGTGCAAATCCGCCACCAGTGTCGGAATGCGCTTGCTTTGCGCCTTGCCCAGAAAGAGGATTTGGCAAGCCTGCATATCTTGCGGCTGGCCAAGGTGACGAATGCGCATCACCCGATTCCCGATTGTTTTGCCGGCTACCGTTCCTTCCAGCGTGCCTTGAAATGGGTCCACCCCAAGAGTGCATAGAACCAGCGAATTGTCTGTGCCTGTCTGTGTGTCCGGAGGCCAATCCACGAGTTGTGCAAAGTGGAAAATAAAGGCGGCCTTCACCCGGTATTCCTCGTCTGTGGTCTGGGCTTTGGTTCTTCGCCCACCCCCTGCCAGCAGGAGAGAGAAAAAAACCGCAAGCACCGCAACCCAGCGCATGGCGCAACCGTTTGCTGGTTGGCGCATTCAGAACCACCACGTGACCCTGGGATACACGCTGCGTCGAATCAGGCTGGGAGGCTCAGTCGAATCTGGCCCGAAGTATTCCCGGTGAAGATTTCTCACCAGGTTCTGCCCCACCAGGCCCAGTGATATTTTGTCCGAGGGCTGCCACGCCAGGTTCGTATCCAGGCGGGTGTACGGCGGGATTTTGTGAGCTATAAGGCGTCCTACAAAATAGGCTGAGGTGGTCCACTGCCAATGCCGGGGAAGGTTCACCTGCGAGCGTAACTGAGCTTGCTGGTTGCCAGGTACCATCCGCAGCAGATCGGGAATGTTGGTTGCACCGGAGTGGCGAATGTCTTCCTGCGTAATCACGAAAATCGCTGCCGGCACCTGGGAGAGTTTCTGCTCCTTTTTGGAAGCTGAAGTCACATTGACGTTCATGAGGTCTTCAATCTGCAGAGCAGTCAAGTCAGCCTGCGCGCTTTGAGCTTCAGCGGCGAGCAGCGCCATTGCAAAAAGCACCACTTCGCAGGCCAACGCTCGCATCAGGACTGGCTTCATTGCGCTCCAGGTCCGGGTTTCCCATGCCGGCTTCGCCAGGCCAACATGGACACTCAACTAGCTTTATCGGCAGGCGTTCGCTGTCACATGATGATTCCGGATGAAGAGTCAGGAAGGAGAGGCAGGCGGGTTTTGCGTGAGGCAGATGGAAAAGAAACCAGTACTGATACTGACTTTCTTCAGAAACTTCAGTACCCGGCCCGTCGTGTAGTGCTGCAGGCCTGTGACGGAGTGGCTATTTAGGGGGCAAGGGTGCGGCGGGCTCTTCTTTGGGCGCCGACGGGGGCGCCAGCGCGATCTCTTCAACGATGTCGATGCCTGCGCTGCGAAGCAGCTCCGCCACCACTTCGCGGTTGAGCCGGGTGAAGTCGAATTCCACCCGCATCGTTTTTTGTTTTTCGTCGAGCACAATCCTGCGAATACCATAGACGCCGCGAGCCTTACCCAACGCAATCATGGCCGCTTCGGTGGGGTGCAGTTCGTATCGGTAGAGAACGTCAAGATTGGTCGTCATGAGGTCATCATAGCAAGCGGAGATCGCCTCTACCAAGATTCAGGCTGCCCCCGTTCGACAAGCTCAGGGCAGGCTCTGCGGGATCTACAGATGGGAAAGGTAGTTCACAATTTCCGGCGAGGTCCAGTCCTGGGCGCTGATGAACTTGCGCCGAATTTGTCCGTTGCGATCGATGACATAGCTTTCGGGGAATCTCTTGGTTCCGTAAAGGGCGTTGATGCGCCGTGCAGGATCGCGAATGGTCGTGAAGTCGATCTGATGCTCGATAAGAAACTGCCGGTAGGCATCCCCATCCTCGTCCACAGACACACCCAGCACGACCAACTGCGGCATTTGGCGTTGCAGCTGGTTGAGCGAGGGAATCTCCTCGATACACGGAGGGCACCAAGTCGCCCAGAAATTGAGCACCACCACCTTACCGCGGTAGGAACTTAGCTGGAGAGTTTGGCTGCCATCCACCAAAGTGAAAGCGGCCGCCGGCGTTCCGATCTGCGTCGGATGGTCCCCGCGATCACAGCCGGCGGATAGCAACAGCGAGAGCAAAACCACAGAAGAGCTGATCCACCTGGTCACGCTTTCTATAATAATGACAAGCGGGACACTGCCACTCGATGCGGGAAAGGAATATGGGATGCGGCTCTCGGTTATCGTGCCCGCCCGCAATGAGGCGGATGTTCTGCGCCCGTGCCTGGAGTCCTTGCGGGCTCAATCCGAAGCAGATTTTGCTCTGGGCGAGGATTGGGAATTGTTGCTGGTGGACGATGGCTCGACCGACGAGACGCGCTCCATCGCGCTCGGACTGCCGCCGGTGACCGTCCTCGATGCTGAACCGCTCCAGCCGGGTTGGACAGGGAAGGCAAATGCGGTCTGGACGGGGGCCAAAAAGGCCCGGGGAGAATGGCTCCTGTTCACCGATGCGGACACCATACACGCCCCCGGCAACCTGCAGCGAGCCATCCATGAAGCGCAACACGCGCAGGTGGTGATGCTCTCCTACTCGCCGCGGCAACTGGTGACGGGTTTCTGGCAGCGCGCGCTCATGCCGCTGATTTTCTCCGAGCTTGCGCTCACCTTTCCGCCGGAAAAGGTCTCCGATCCGTCGTCGCGGGTGGCTGCCGCCAATGGGCAATTCCTGCTGGTCCAGCGAGCTGCGTACTTTCAGGTGGGCGGCCACAGCGCGGTGGCCGGCTCGCTGCTGGAGGATGTCGACCTGGCGTTCCTGCTCAAGCGCAGGAAGTATCCTATCCGCTTTCGCTACGCACCCGAAGCGCTCAGTACCCGCATGTATCGCAGCTTTGGCGCCATGATGGAGGGTTGGACCAAGAACCTGGCCCGGCTGTTCGGCTTTCCCCTGATGATGGCGGCCTGGAGGGCGCTCGACTTGCTCCTGATCTTTGGCCTGCCGCTGCTGCTGTGGCATTTTTTTGCCCAACCCGTAGCGCGCTACGCCCTGGCAGCGGTCTGGCTGAGAGTGCTGTGGAGGTTCTATGCCCGGGTGGCGAAGTCTAATTTTTCTGCTCTCGATTGCGCCCTTTCCGTGTTTGCGTTGCCCCTGTTCTGCCTGCTGCTGGCGAGCAGCTGGTGGCAGCACACGGTGCGCAGCAAGGTGGCATGGAAGGGCCGGGCCTACTCCACTTCGAGGCGCTGACTTGCACTCAAAGCTCCAAATAATGAAGAAGATAGGGCTGCAATTGCATCGAAGTGGTTAGTGGTATAGCCCGATATAATGCTACCCAGGTCAGGTATGATTCTGCTCACCCGAAAGGCCGAATTCTCCTCGTCGCACTACTACTGGTCGGACCAGTTGTCGGCGGACGAAAACCTGCGCCTTTTTGGCAAGTGCGCGAATCGGAACGGCCATGGGCACAACTACACCCTGGAAGTGACGGTAGAGGGAGAAGTGGACCCGGTCTCCGGCTTTGTGGTCGACCTTAAAGAGCTGAAAGAGGTAATCAATCGCGAGGTAGTGGACGCGTACGATCATCGCCATTTGAATCTCGAGGTCCCGGAATTCAAGCATATAGTTCCCACCACCGAGAACCTGGCCATCGCCATCTGGAAGCGGTTGGAGAATCGAATCGAAGGCGCGAAGCTGCATCGCATCCGGGTTTATGAGATGCCCGACTTATTCTCCGACTACTACGGTGAAGCATGAGAGCTTACTTATCGCGGCGATATATCCTCAGTGCCTCGCATCGGCTGTACTCGAAGGCTTACAGCGAGGAGAAGAATCGCGCCGTCTACGGCAAGTGCAGCAATCCCCACGGTCACGGGCATAACTATGTGGTCGAGGTTACGGTTGGCGGCCAAGTGGACCCCGTTACCGGAATGGTCTGCAACCTGGCTGACCTGGATCATTGTGTCCAAAGTAACGTGATCGATCGCTTTGACCACACGAATCTAAATTTTGATGAGCGCTTCGCGGGCGAGGTGCCCACCACCGAGAATCTTTGTATCGCCATTCACAACCTGCTCGCGGAGCACTTTGTTCACGCTGATCTGGAACGAGTGAGGGTGGAAGAGACGCGGAACAATTTTTTTGAGTATGCGGGAGAGGGGAAGCATGGCACATCCAGCAGTCGTTCGTAAGCCTCCGGTCGGCAGAGGGTTGAGTGGGTATTCCACCGAGGATCTCTACACGGAGTTGATCACGCGTTTGGGCGAGGACCCGGAGCGTGAAGGCCTGGTCAAGACGCCGCAGCGGACCGCGCAGGCGATGAGCTTTCTTACCAAGGGGTACCAGGAGGATGCGGAGAAGATTCTGCGCGGCGCGCTGTTCGAAGTCGATTACGACGAGATGGTGATCGTGCGCGACATCGAGGTCTTTTCCCTGTGCGAGCATCACATGCTTCCTTTTTTCGGCAAGGTCCACGTAGCCTATATCCCCAACGGAAAAGTGATTGGCCTGAGCAAGATACCGCGGCTGGTTGAGGTCTTTGCGCGCCGGCTACAGGTCCAGGAGCGGCTTACCCGGCAGGTTGCCGATGCCATTCAGGATGCCATCGAGCCTCGGGGGGTGGGCGTGGTGATCGAGGCCAGACACCTTTGCATGATGATGCGCGGGGTAGAGAAGCAGCACTCCTCGACCGTGACCTCCGCCATGCTGGGAGTCTTTCACGAGCAGAACACGCGGGCGGAGTTTCTCTCCCTGGTCCAGTCCCGCGGGCAAAGCGGCCTGTAGGGCAGAGTCTCTTCCAAGTCTCTATAGTAGAGAGTGTGAATGGGCTCCTGGTGATCGATAAGCCGAGCGCGATGACATCGCACGATGTGGTGTCGCGGTTGCGCCGCGCCACCGGCGAATCGATGATTGGACACTTGGGTACGCTCGATCCTTCGGCGACCGGCGTGTTGCCCTTATTGCTGGGGAAGTTCACCCGCCTGGCGCAATTCTTCGGACCGCTGCCAAAAGCCTATACCGGCTCGATCCGGTTCGGATTTGCCACCGATACCTACGACGGAGACGGAATTCCGGTGGCGCCGGTGGACGGACGGCTGCCGTCCAACGACGAAATCCAGGCCGCGGCCGCGCGGTTTCGCGGCCAGGTCGAGCAGACCCCGCCGCCTTTCTCCGCCAAGAAAGTAGACGGCAAGCCTGCCTACAAGGCAGCGCGACGCGGCGAGACAGTAGTGTTGAAGCCGGTGTCGCTGCTGATCGAGGAGTTCGTTGTCGACTCCCTCGAAGGCGAGTGTGCAGAGTTCACCATCCGCATCCCGTCCGGAGGGTATGTGCGCTCGGTTGCGCACGACCTGGGAAGGGCATTGGGCTGTGGCGCTCACCTGGCGAGTTTGCGCCGAGTTGCCGCGGGGCCCTTTACGCTGGCCCAGGCATTATCGCTGGAAGAAGTGTGCGCGCGAGCGGGCGCAGGCACCCTGGAGGAGAGTCTGCCTCACCCGCGGACCCTGCTTCCGGATCTGCCCGCTACCACGGCCGACCTATGGGTGGCCGGCCGCCTGAGAAACGGCAATGCCGTGAATCTTCCCGAGTTTTCCGGCGCCCCATTGGCCAAGGTTTTTGCCGGCCAGCGCGACCTGGTTGCCATCGTGCGCCGCGTGGCCGGCACACTCTTTCAACCCATCGTGGTTCTCGGTTGATGTTGTTACTTCTTGAGCAGGGGTACGATCAGCGGGAGGAGATTTTTGGCCACCTGCGCATTGCCCTGGTCCGTGGCGTGAATGCCGTCGGCCTGCATTCCGCCGGGAACTCCATATACGTCTTTGAGCAGGAACGGCAGCATCGGCACGTGATACCTGGCCGCCAGCAGCGCGTAGGTCTGGTTGAATTGCCGGATGTAATCGGGGCCGTAATTGGGCGGCAAGGTGATGCCGCCCAGCACCACCTTGGCCCCGGAATCGAGCAGGGTGGACACGATGCGATCCAGATTCTCCCGGGTGCTGGCGATGGGCAGCCCACGCAGGCCATCGTTGCCGCCGAACGCCACGATAACCAGCACGGGCTTCAGATGCAACGCGTCCTGGAGACGGTCGACTCCGTCTTTGGTGGTGTTTCCACTGATCCCTTGATTGATGACCTGGTAGCGATAGCCGTTCGCATTCAAGTCCTTCTGCAGGTAATCCGGATAGCTGTCGCCGGGGTCGGCGCCGTACCCGGCGGTGAGGCTGTCACCGAAAGCGACGATCACGGGGCGTCCGTCAGGCGCGGCGGTTGTTTCGCTGGCCGGGGTGTCGGCATCGGACGCAGCCGGCTGAGAAGCCTCCGGCTCAGGGGCTTTCGACCGGCAACCGGCAAGCAGGGAAGCGGCGAGCAGCAGCGAGGTGAGTGGTCGATAGGTCACAAGCTCACTGTAGAGCATTTTGATGCCGTGGTCTGCTGGTCATGAACATGGGGTTAACGAATGATTGAAGTTCGTGGGCTGAAGAAGTCGATTCGCAATGGCAACCGGACGATCGAGATACTCAAGCAAATCGATCTGCTGATCCCGGCTGGGCAATTCGTTGCCATCATGGGTGCATCGGGAAGCGGCAAGAGCACGCTGCTGGGGCTGTTGGCCGGATTGGATTCTCCCACCGAGGGTGATGTGCTGATCGATGGCACCGAGATCAGCCGCCTGCCCGAAGACAAGCTGGCCGAAGTACGGGGCCGTAAATTGGGCTTCGTGTTCCAGTCGTTCCAGTTGATACCGACCCTCACTGCGCTCGAAAACGTTCTGCTGCCACACGAACTGAACGGCGGCGGGGACGGCCGCGTCGCGGCCACCGAGCTGCTGCGCAGCGTAGGCCTCGCGGATCGCATACACCACTACCCTATTCAGCTTTCCGGCGGCGAGCAGCAGCGGGTGGCTCTGGCCCGTGCCTTTGTTATGCAGCCCCCCATCATTTTTGCCGACGAGCCCACCGGCAATCTCGATTCCGAGAACGGCGCGCATGTTCTCGATCTGCTGCTCCAAAGGAATCGCACCAGCGGCGCAACCCTGGTGCTGGTAACACACGATGCTCAGGTCTCTTGCCACGCCGATCGCCGCGTTGTTCTTCGCGACGGCATGATCGTGGAAGACACCATGCAAAGGCCGGCCTGATATGGGGATCAACGCAAAGCCTTCACTGACCTGGGGCTCCGCTGCCAAGATCGCCTGGCGCGAACTGCAAGCCTCGCGGGCCAAGTTTCTGTTTGTAATGATTTCTGTCGCCATTGGAGTGGCGGCGCTTACCGGCGTGCGCGGCTTCAGCGATTCGTTTCAGAAGACCCTGCTGGGCGAGGCGCGGACCATCATGGCTGCGGATCTTTCCGCGCGCATGTTCCGCCAGCCGACCCCGGAGGAGGAACAGCATCTGGATGTGATGGCCTCGCGCGGCATTCAGCGGACCCAGGTTACCGATACGGTTTCCATGGTTTCGTCGCCGGGCGATCCCGTGCCGCTGCTGGTCTCGCTCAAAGCCGTCGATCCGCAACGCTATCCTTTTTACGGCACGATCGAACTGCAGCCTGCGGGAGATCTTCGCCAGGTGCTTACCGACGCCACAGTGGTGGTTGCAGAAGACCTGCTGATTCGGCTGCACACGCAGGTGGGCGCGAGCCTGAAGATTGGCGACTCCACCTTTCGCATTGCCGCCATCCTGGTACACGAGCCTGACCGTATGAGTTCGGGCATGGGATTGGGTCCGCGGGTGATGATGACCCAGAGCGCGCTCGAAAAGAGCGGCCTGCTGCAGCAGGGCAGCCGCTCCGGCGAACGCTTCCTGTTCAAGCTGCCGGCTAACAACGGTAACGTTACCGCGGTGCGCGCCCGCCTGGAGCAGATTCTGCCGGATGCCCAGGTCACCGACTTCCGCGAAAGCAACCCCGCGCTGACCGACGGCTTGAAACGCTCGACCGGGCTGCTTAGCCTGATCTGCCTGGTGGCCATGGTGCTGGGCGCCATTGGGGTGGCGATGGCGATGCGCGCGCATCTGCAGCAGCGGGTCGAAGTGCTGGCCATCATGAAGTCGATCGGCGCGCGATCCTCTGACATTCTCCGTATCTATCTTTTCCAGACGGTGCTGCTGGGATTGGTGGGGGGATTGATTGGTGTCCTCCTGGGCCTTGGGGTGGAGTGGGTTTTTCCTTCCTTGTTGGGAAGGTTCCTGCCCATGCGCCTGGATCTTCGTCTTCCCTGGCACTCCGCGGTGGCGGGACTGGCTACCGGCATTCTGACCACGGTTCTTTTCTGCCTGCCGCCGCTGCTGCAGATCCGTAAGGTGCGGCCCAACCTGGTGCTGCGAAGGATGGTAGAAGAGCCAGAGGCGCGGCAGAGCTGGTGGGTGCGCCTGAGGGAGAGTAAGGCGCAATGGATCACGGCGGTGATTATTCTGCTGGGGTTGGGCACGATCGCTGCCGCGCTCTCGGATTCGGTGGTGGTAGGGCGCTGGTTTGCGGCAGCTTTGTGCGCGCTGTTGGTGGTCATCCTCGCAGTGGCGGCGCTCACTTTGCGGTTGGTGCGGGTGTTCCTCTCCCGCACCCGGCTGCATCTGCAATCCGCCGTTCGCCATGGTTTGGCGAACCTGTATCGGCCGGGCAATCAATCCGCAGCTGTGCTGGCGGCCCTGGGTATGGGCGTGATGCTCATCCTGACGGTCTTTCTTATGCAGCATGGTGTGATTGGAGAAATGAAAATGACCTCGGGCCCTAACCTGCCCAATATTTTTCTGGTCGATATCAGCAGCAAGGAACTGGAAGGCGTGAAGCACCTGCTGGCGCAACAGCCCGCGATTCGTGGAGACCTGGAGACACTCCCGGTGGTTGCGGGAAGGATTGTTTCGGTGGACGGCACGGCGGAGGAAGGACTCAAGCTGAAGAATTATCCCCGGCGCCTGCTGCAGACGGTCTCCATGACCTGGTCGACAGGGCTCCCGGAAGGAGCCACGATGGTGCAGGGAACGTGGTGGGACAGGAACGACGGGCAATCGCTGGCGGTGACCGAACATATCGCGCAGCGTCTGCATTTGCATCTCGGTTCCCATATCGTGTTCACTTCGAATGGAAGAACCATTCAGGCCAATGTCACTGCGGTTGTTCGCCACAATGGCCAGCACGTATTTGGGCGGAGTGAATTCATCCTCACGCCGCGGGCGCTGGCCGGGCTGCCGGTGGTGTGGTATGGTGCGGCGCACGTGGATCCCCAGCAGGTGGGCGCAGTGCAGAGGGCGCTCTTCAACTCTTACCCCACGGTGACGGTGATCAACATTGCGGATGTGATTGAGACCATCCAGAGCGTGGTGCAGCAGATCACGATCGTGGTTCGCTTCCTGGCGGCGTTTTCCATCCTCGCGGGCGCTGTGATTCTGGCGTCGAGCATTGCCAGTACCCAGTTTCGAAGAGTCCGCGAAGTGGTGGTGCTCAAGACCCTGGGCGCCAAGCGAAACCACATTGCCGCTGTCTTCAGCGTGGAGTTCATTGTGCTGGGACTGCTGGCGGGCCTGGTCGGGGTGATCTTCGCTAACCTGCTCTCGCGTGTGCTGTTGCATCGGCTGGATGTAGCCTTTCACGTGGAGTGGCTGGCGACCGCGATCGCGCTGGTGGGAACGGCAGTACTGGCCACGGCGACCGGCTGGGCGGCCAGCTTCCGCATCCTGGGCCAGAAGCCGTTGCAGGTACTTAGGGAGGAATAGTGGGCGTCCTCTCGCTAGACCGTCCAAAATAGTGCGCACTAAGCGCACTAAGCGCACTAAGTCGCCTCCTGCAGTACGGTTTCCTCGTCGGTTGATACCTCGTCTGTTAATTCCTCGTCTGTCGATTCGGTATTTATCGCTTCGGTATTAGGCATGGCCGCCCAACGGGTGGACGGGCGACCTCGGCCGCGTTCGATGTGGTGGGTGAGCACGCCAAAGGACATGAGATGTTCGATTGGTGACTATAAGTGGTTGTACTCTTAAGATTGGTTGCATCTTATTACATGGTATCTGGATTGAGTTAGAGGCTGAACCCTCAGCACTCTCGCGCTTCGTCACCTGGGGCAGGCTATCCACAGCAGCTACACAGCTCATCGTCATTGTTGCGCCTGTTCCTTTGAGCTTCGGGTGGAAGGCGAGTTGCTGGGAGCGTTCCAGACTTGTAAGTTCATCGAGGGAGTTGCGCCTTGAATCTGATGGTAGGGCGAGAAGATGCTTTATTTAACTTGATTGACTCTGACTTGGCATGACAGGGCATTGCAGCCGCAATGCTTGAGGCATGCCTGGAGCAATGCTTAACGCATGTCCGGAGCATTGCTCGATAGGTGACTATGCATGCGACAAGATTGGATGTATCTGCGCGGCAGAATAGTTGCGGTAATAGGTACATTATGCGGCACTCGAACTGGATGTTCTGCCCTTCTCTTTTCTCCAATGCAATGGTGGTTGTTCCGTCTGTCCTAGCCAACGCAATCATTCGATGCTAGAGGGGCAGTTCCACCGGCCTATGCAAGTTTTTTCACTCTTGACAAATGCGGCGAGCGGGCACAGACTCTGTACCATTCAAGAGAGCTGCTTGGTGTTCAAAATGGAAATCCCGGCTAAGGTGGGCAATCGCGCGAATGCGCGATCCCGTACTCTGCCGGTACGACAATTCGGCCGCGCCACCGACCGACTTCACTTAGACTTTGGCGAAACGGTCCCAGCAAGCGAGGAGACCCACACATGAAGCGTCGCAACTTTCTCAAGTCTGCAGCCTCTGCCTTTCCCCTCGCACTCTCCCAACCCTTCGCCCTCGCCGCTGAATCCGCCGACACGCCCGTGAAAGAGGCCCACCTCGTCCCCGCCGGGGAAGACCTCTACGGCGAGGCCCGCTCGCTAGGCTTCAGCCACATCGCCTTCAAAATCTCCACCCAGGAGACCGGCGGCAACCTCTTCCTCATCGAGCACAGCAACCTCCTCCCCGGCGGCCCGCCTCTGCACCTCCATCTCGAGCAGGAAGAGTGGTTCTACGTCATGGAGGGCGAGGTCCGCTTCCAGGTCGGCGAGAAGCGCTTGCAGCTCAAATCAGGCGACTCCGTCCTCGCGCCCCGCAAAGTCCCCCACGCCTTCACAGGCGCCGGAGCCACGCCCGCGAAGATGCTCATCGCCTTCACCCCCGCGGGCAAGATGGAGCAGTTCTTCCGCGACACCGCCCACGGCAAAGTCGACCTCATGGACGCAGCCCTCTTCCGTAAGTACGACTTGGAGCTCATCGGGCCACCGCTAAGGACAACCTGAAATCCTAGCTCCTAAAACGGTCATCTCCTCGATCTGCAGGCTGTACAGTGGGATAGGGGACCTGATGCGAAATCGCTAAGTGGGACGCGGGCGCAGCTGGGCCATCAAAACCAGCCCCCGGAGGGCTCGAGGCCATTGATGCGCAGATACGTGACGAGATTGCCGTAATGCAAGGCGTCATGATTTCCGACTTGCGTCAAAATGAACATCTTGTTCGTCTTGACGCCAAAGAAGTTCGCCGGGTCATTGAGGTGCGCATCGGTGAACCCGGAGTACACGCCATCGCAGTAATCGAACGCGCCTTTGAGATAGGCCTTGATCTCGGCCTTCGAACCCTTCGCGGCAGCCGTGCCGGGAGTCGCCTCACCTTTGACGTTTGAACACAATATGTAGGAAATATCCGCCACATGAATCAGGATCTCGGCAAACGAGCGAACTTCCTTCGTCGGCCGGTAGCTGTACTTGGACTCTGGCATCGCGTCCACCGAATTCATGATTTTGTCCTGCATATTGCTACGAAAAATGGATATCGTCGTCGTCAGCGGATTCGGCGCTGCGATCGGATTGGGCAGGCTCGGCGAGACTTGGGCGTTGGCCAAGGACGCCAAGACGGAAACAAATACCATGCCAACAGGAAGCACGACGCGAGCAATGGATCGGAACGTTAAGAATCCTCGTAGATCTCCGGGTGCGCCGGGAAGGGCTTTGAGATTCACAGGTCTCCTTTGACCGGTCTCTGCACGAGGTGCGATCTGCTTGGAACTGTGCACGTAGCCAACCAAAACGCTCCAACTTCAATTCACTGATTCATAGGTAAGTTCAGTCCCCGGGGTGGCGATCGGCAACGCGATCTTTGTCCGGAATCGAAACTCGCTGACCAAAAACGAACAGTCGATGCGATAACTGGCTTGTCGGAAATTAACTCCCAACATCCATTCATCGCATAACCTGAACCGGCCGGAGGCGAAGCGCTTCCGTGCCAAACTCACCAATCTCAACATCCCAAAAATAGACCTTGTAGAAGTCTTCATCGACCTGCTCGAAGCCGAGAATCTCAAATCGAAAAACTTCGCTAATGAATACCCTGCCTTTATGCCGGCTAATGTCGCCGCTGTTGTTCACTCTCCGGAGCATAAATCCATGCGGATAAACGAACTCGATCGGATTTCGAGGAAGCACCACGGAACTCGGCTGATAAACGCTGCCTGGAGTCGCAATAACATCTTCAATCATCCGACCTTCAACAGTCCCACCCAGGGCAGCAATGGATCGGTGCCGGGGGCGCAAATCACCAGTCCGACGTTCGGCCTGGCGACGGCCACCGCCTACACCGAACGGCAGATCCCGTTGGGCGCGAGGTTTCTCTTTTGATGCGAACGCGTTATTGTGTCAGTTCAGCCCACAGGGGGTTCCAGCATGCTCGATAGTTTCTCTCGCCGTAAGTTCCTGCAGACCGGCGCGGTTGCGGCCGGCGGTCTGTTATCGCCCGGCTCCCACGCGATTATGCTGGAGCCTCAGACCCAGCCTCTACCAGGCAAGCCGGTCGCTGCCAGCGACCGGCTGCGCTTCGGCATGATTGGCGTGGGCATGGAGGGCTCCGGCGTCCTCTCCAGCGCGCTTTCCATTCCCGGAGCGGAGTGCGTCGCCGCAGCCGACCTCTATGACGGCCGTCACACCCTGGCCAAGGAGATCACCGGCAATCCCAATCTATCCACCACCAGGCACTATCAGGAGTTGTTAGACCGCAAAGACATTGATTGCATTCTTGCCGCCGTGCCCGACTTCTGGCACCGGCAGGTGGTGGTCGATGCATGCAATGCCGGCAAAGACATCTACTGCGAGAAGCCCATGTCGCACACCATTGCGGAAGGCTTCGAGATGGTACATGCTGCAGAGACCAATAAGCGCATCGTGCAGATCGGCGCGCAGCGCGTCAGTTCTGTGTTGTGCGCCAAGGCACGCGAACTCTATTTGGGCGGAGCCATCGGCGAGGTCACGTCGGTCGAGTTGACGTTGGGCCGCAACAGCCCGACCGGCGCCTGGGAATATCCGCCGCCCCCCGATCTCTCGCCCGAAAACCTGTCCTGGGACGTCTGGCTGAAAGACACTCCGAAAATCGCCTTCAATCCGGAACGGTTTGCGCGTTGGCGCTGCTGGCGAGACTACGGGACTGGTGTGGCAGGAGACCTGATGGTGCATCTGGTCAGCGGCATGCTGTTTAGCCTGGACTGGAATGAGCCTCCCCGTTCTGCCCTGTCGCTCGGAGGCATCTTCCGTTGGAAAGATGGCCGGGACATGCCGGACCTGCAGATGGTGCTGTTCGATTACCACGGCATTCCTGTGTACATTCGGTTAGGCCAAAGTACAGAGACGCCGGAAACCGCCCGCTACATGGGCCCTAAGGGAATACTGGAGGCGACCGGATACGCTATCCAGTACACGCCGCAGGCGGGAATTGATACCAAGCCCAGTTACTACGACAGCAGCTTCCCCCAGCCAATGCGGGCGGAGTATGTGCGTGCCTGGCACGAGAAGCATGACCCACCCATCGCCAAGGAGCCGCTCACTGAGAAGACGGTCTACACCGGTGATGAATGGGATGACCTCAGGCCGCATATCTGGACGTTTTTTGAATCGGTAAAGAGCCGCAAACCCAACGTCGAGGATGCCGTATTTGGCAACCATGCAGCGATCGCCTGCCATATGGCGAATCAGTCCTACTTCCGCAAGGAGCGAGTCTTCTTTGACGATGCCACCCACACCCTCAAGAGTTGATGCAGGCGCTGCCATGACTCCCTTCCCTCGCGCTCACAGCAAGGAGACCTCCGCGATGATGTTGCAAAAAAGACTGTGGTTGTTTGTCGCCATGGTGGCGGTGTGCTGCGGAGCCCTGGCTGCTGTGGACCCTTCCACGAGCGGCGCGGATCAACCCTTCCTGGGCCGATGGGACTTGACCTTGAAAACCCCTACCCGCCCATATCCTTCCTGGTTGGAGTTGTATGAGGAACAAGGGCAACTCAAGGCCAACATGGTGGGCCGATGGGGAAATGCTCGTCCGCTGCCGCAAGTTGCGATCAGTCATGGCGCCCTCATGTTTACCTCGCCCAAAGACGAAGAGAACCGCTCGACCGACATGATCTTCAAGGCCAGGCTCGCCGGTGGAAAGCTCATCGGCACAACCACTGGGCCAGACGGGGCCACGTGGACCTGGGTAGGAGAACGGGCGCCCTCGCTCGAGAGAACCGCGCCACCCCACTGGGGAAAGACGATCTCGTTGTTCAATGGCAAGAATTTGGATGGGTGGCATGAGTACTCCGCCAATCCCTTTCCCGAAAGCGGTAATCACTGGACGGTCGTGAACAGCACCCTGGTGACGCCGGGCAATGGACCCGAGCTTGCCACGGACCGCAAATTTCAGGATTTTAAACTCCACCTGGAGTTCAATTGCGGCCCCAGCTCGAACAGCGGTGTCTATCTCCGTGGCCGTTACGAACTGCAGATCGAGAATGAATCCGCGGCGGAGCCACCAAGCCACCATACCGGCGGCATTTACGGTTTTATCGCGCCCCATCCGGAGTTACCCAGAACAACCGGAGCCTGGCAGACCTACGACATCACGCTGGTTGGCCGCCACGTCACCGTAGTCCAAGATGGACAGACCATCATCGACAATCAGGAAATACCGGGTCCGACTGGTGGAGCCATCGACAGCCACGAAGCGCTGCCTGGCCCGATCATCCTACAAGGCAGTGAAAAAGGGCATGTCTCCTTTAGAAACATAGCTATCACTGTTGCAGATGCGAACTAAAGCATTTTCACTTCTGGTGTATACAAGAGCAACCACTCCCGACGTGGCTTTTCCTCAAGAAAAGCCGCACTTCGCGGCGCTTGACTGTGCAGAGTAGAAGTGAAAATGCTCTAATGTTCATAGACGCCTCGTCTTTCGGACTTATTTTTCTGACTGAAGCAACCTCGAACTCCAGCCTCTTTCCCGTTGTGACCGGTGCCTGAGCGGCTGGCAGGTCGAAGAGATGACGGCGTCGGTACAGTTGATCGCCGCGCTCGGCGGAGGATGGGATGTCCCTCCTCAGGTCCTCGCGCTTTGTCACCTGGGGCAGCTATCCACAGCAGCTGCACAGCTCATCCTCATCGTGGCGCCTGTTTCTTTTCGACTCCCGGTTGGAAGGGGAGTTGCTGGAAGCGTCCAGACTTGTAAGTTCATCGCGGGAGTTGCGCCTTGAAGCTTATGGTAGGGCGAGAAGATGCTTTATTTAACTTTGACTCTGACTTTGACCTGGCACGAAGGGGCATTGCAAGAGCATTGCTTAACGCATGCCTGGAGGACTGCTCGATAATGCCTATGTATGCGACAAAGATTTCAGGTCTGCTCGGCAAACAGTTGCGTGAAGTTGGGTACATTATGCTCCACTCGAACTGGATTTGCTGCCCATTCTCTGTCCCCAATGCGATGGTGGTTGTTCCGTCTGTCCCGCCAACGCCGTCCCGCCAACGCCCCGCCAACGCCCCGTACACGGTCCAGCACCCCACTCGCTACCATGAGGGTGGGGCTTTTCTGGCGGGTGGACCATCGAATGGCTGTACCGGTCGCTCTCAGCGGACGCACCGGCAGCGCGAAAAATGCAGATTGAAGCGCGGCGTGCCTGGTGAGAGCATTATGTCGATGGCTCCCTGCGTCGAGGTCGTCCATACATGGTGGCAATGGCATCCGCCTATTGGTTTCTGCGTTGCCGTGTTAGGTGTGGTGGGTGTTCTGGTCCCTTGGCTCAAAGGGGAAGGGATGGGGCGCAGGGAGAGAGCGTTTTGGTCGGCTGTGATGATCGGCCTGACGCTCGTAGAACTGTGGTCGATTCGTCGTGACCAAAAGGAACGAGATGCCGAGCAGGCTTTTGCACGATGCGAGGAACAACATAGCTTTGAGGGCATAGTACAAGGTCTGACTGAAGGGATTCAGACCAGAAGGACTCAAATTCTTCAAACCATCACCCACGTCGATGGTGTGCTGGAAAAAAACGCAGCAAGTAGCGGCAACGGCGAGAACTAATCCTCGATGAAGTCGTCGGAAAGGGATCTCACCCGTGTGTAGTTCCTGGACACCCTTGCGATGGATCCGGAAGGGCAACGATCCCACTTAACATATGGAACACCGGGAAAAACGTATTAACCGGGGTCGATTTATTCTTCGAACACTTTGCATATGTAAAGGGGCCAGTAAGGGGAACTGCCTCACTCACTACTATTGGGACCCTATCACCGGGTTGGCCTAAACCGCTTCCGATAACTCCCGCTCAACGAGCAAGCCGACGGAACCATCTACTATAGGATTCAAATACATACTCGAACGGGTTTTACGAGGAGACTTTGCAGCTCAGAAGAAGCACCAAGCAGGACGAAGGTCCAGCCTCCCTGGGCCTTCGAATATTTCCTTATAAAGCCGACAGAAATAAGAGGTCCAACCAAGCGCTTTCCGCACATGAAAGGACGTGGCACGGTTAGCCTTCCAATGAAAGATTGCTGGCAGGAGTGGTCAGACGGCGGCCAGTAGCGCGCGGCCCGGTGACGGTGACCGCGACCCGGTGACAGACGGAACGAACCGTTACAATTATTCACGAGAGCATTGCTTTTTCCCATCCGGTGATCGTTCCGTCTGTCACCAGGATTTTGTTGCTGCTTTGGTGGTGCTCCAGTATTCCAGCCAATAGCGGATGGAAAGGACTCCGTTGACGTTTCCGCAGAGCATGCCCAAGATTGCCACTGATGACTTTCGTGCGCCGCTTCGCGATGCGTACCAGTAACCTCATGTGGTTTCGGGTGCCGGAGCCTCCGCTTCATCAGGAATTGCAACTGCTGGCGACATGATTTGGGAGTTCAAACAGCGCCTTTTCGTCACCCAACGAAAGACCTCACCCCGCGCTGTGGCGGATTTGTCCGACACAAACGTTCGACTGAAGCTGCAAAACTTCATCGATTCTTTAGTCGATGCACCTGCACCGGGATCAGCCGACGAATATGCTGCACTGTTCGAAATGGTCTACCCGGCTGAATCGGACCGGCGCGCTTACCTCGATGCGAAGGTTAAGGGTGGGAAACCGTCCTATGGTCACATTGCCTTGGCGACGCTGATGCATGGGGGATTCAGTCGCCTCGTGTGGACGACCAACTTTGATCCACTTGTGGCGGACGCCTGCGCGAAGGTGTACGACGGCACAGGTCATTTGACCACCATTTCCCTCGGCGAACCTGACCTTGCAGCGCAAGCAATCTCTGAGGATCGTTGGCCGATCGAGGTCAAGATCCATGGGGACTTTCGCTCGCGTCGTTTGAAAAACACTTCCGACGAATTGCGACTACAGGATGAACGTCTTCGCAGAATACTGGTTGACTGTTGTCGGCGTTCTGGACTGATCGTAGTCGGCTATAGTGGTCGCGATGCTTCCGTCATGGATACCCTCGAATCTGCGCTGGATACCCCCAGCGCCTTCCCGGCCGGGCTCTTCTGGCTGCATCGCGGCGATGGAGAACCTTGCGAGAGCGTGAGCCGCCTCATCTCCAAGGCCCGAGCCGCTGGCGTGGAGGCCGCACTGGTTCGTATGGAGAACTTCGACGAGATGATGCGCGATCTCGTTCGCGTGCATCCGAACCTTGATACGCGCCCGTCCTCGACCAGTTCTCGCTTGAGCGCAGGCGGCGAAGCCCGGCTCCGCGACGACGCTTGCAGGGTAACTGGCCTATTCTGCGTTTAAATGCTATCCCCATCCTGCAGTCGCCCACGTTATGCCGGGTTGTCGTCTGCGAGGTCGGGGGATATGCAGAAGCACGTGGCGCCACAGAAGCGGCTGGCGTTTCGGTCCTCGTCGCCCGTACGAAAGCGGGCGTGCTTGCGTTCGGTACCGATGACGATGTGCATGCAGCCTTTGACAGTTACAACGTCACCAGCTTCGATTTGCACACGATGAGACAAAGCGGCTACGGTATGAGTCAGGGGAAAGAGGCCTTTTGCAGGATGCACTCACTCGTGGTCTCAGCAGACACCGTGGACTGGAAGCCATACGAAGGGGAAGCTCGGATCTTCTTATCGAGCGCTCCTCCGACCAGAGATGGCGCGGTCTGAAGCAGTTGGTAGGTGCATTGTCCGGAGCTGTGCCTGGGGTTGGCGAACTGCGATGGTTTGAAGGCCTCGAAGTGAGGCTCGAATGGGCAGATGACCGCCTGTGGCTGTTTGAACCGAGAACGGTCTTCGATGGCGCCACAGCTGACAACAAAGCCGTGGCTGCCGACTTTGCCCGCGAGCGCACTGTCAAGCGATACAACCGCGATCTCAACCGCCTGATCGACTTCTGGGCCCGGGCACTCTCTGGCACAGGAGACATAATACGCGCATTTGGAATTGCGGATGGTGTCGATGCGACATTCCGGCTGGGTGCTGATACCGCGTATTCGAGGAAGTCATCATGACGAGCCAGCTCTCTTCTCACATCGTCTTGCCTGAGCCCCTTCTGGCGTTCCATCCAGAGCGCGCAACGGACCGGCATATCCATCCTCTCGAAGGTTTGCTGCGGTTTGGTCCCTACTCAAGTGGCCTGATTCCCGATCCGATTCGCGTCGCTACAATCTCTCCCGCGAACGAAAGCAAGAGGCTCTATGGCTTCATGAAGGAGCTGAACTCACCGGCCAAACCCAATGAGCGCCTCGACTATCTGCCAGAATGGCCAGGCTTCAAGCCACTTTTTGGACTGCATATGAGAGCCGCCGGCGCCGGCTGCCATATCGAGCTCGATTCCGCCATGGAACCCGAGTTCAATAACTCGCCCACCCCCCACGTCGTATTGGCAGATAGATTGGTCCGTGCCATCCAGAGTCTTGAGGCGCGCCGCTCGGAGTTTGACGTGTCGTCATCTATATTCCGCAGCGTTGGGAACCCGGCTACACGGGCGGCCCGGATGACGACTTTGATCTCCACGATCACATCAAGGCCACCACGGCAGCAAGGAGGATTCCGGTTTAGTTAGTGCGTGAGGACAAAGCCCTTGCCTACCCAGACCGCGCGAGCGTTATGTGGCGAATCGGCATAGCGCTCTATACCAAGGCAGGAGGGACACCGTGGAAGCTCGCTGACACCGACCCGGAGACGGCATACATCGGAATCTCATACGCGGTCAGGCCGCTCACCTCGAGGCGCCCGCGGTTCGTCACCTGTTGCAGCCAGATCTTTGATGCAGACGGCGGAGGTCCGGAGTTTATCGCTTACGATGCGGATGAAGTCCTGGTTCAGCGTGAGAACCCGTTCCTTTCAAGAGCTGAGATGTTCCGCGTCATGACGCGATCACTCGATCTCTACAGACGGCGTCATGCAGGTGCATCGCCGCGCCGTGTGATGGTGCACAAGACGACCGAATTCAAATTCGAAGAGATCGACGGCTGTATGGACGCCCTGCACATCTGCGAAGCGGTCGATCTGATCCAAGTCGTGCAGGATGTTGGGTGGAGAGCCGCACAAATCCAGCACAAGCAGGGAGATGCGAAAGGAGAGGCGAGCGCCTTCCCCGTACAGCGAGGCTCCCTGCTGAATCTCGGCCCCTATGAAGCGCTGTTGTGGACACACGGCAATGTAAGGGGCATTGGGAAGCGGGAGTATTTTCAAGGTTCCCGCAGTACGCCTCGCCCCATCCGTTTAGTAAGACACGCCGGCCATGGCACGTGGCATGATGCCGCCTCCGGTATTCTCTCGCTCAGCAAGATGGATTGGAACAATGATGCTCTGTATGATCCTCTGCCCGTCACACTGGAATACGCAAAGGTGTTGGCACAGGTAGTGAAGAGGATGGATGTGTTGGGCACAACGCCGTATCAATTCCGCTTCTTCATGTAACCGCTGGTCAGGGATCCTGACCTTATTTTGGTACAGTCAGGGATAATCCAGGCACATCGTAACCGCGGTCATCCATCCAGATAGAGGGATAATGGAATCTTATGGCTCAGTTCATCTTCTTCTCTTGGCAGTCGAGTCGCAGTCCGCGAGAGGGACGCAACCTGATTGAGCGCGCATTGAAGATCGCGATAGAGAACCTCTCCGAGGATGCGGCCCTGGAAGAGGCCATCCGTGACGGGCTGGACCTCGACAAGGACACAAAGAACGTTCCTGGCAATCCTCCAATCTTCGACACCATCCTAGAAAGATCGATCGCGCGGCCATTTTCGTCCCCGACCTGACCTCTGTCGCAAAGCGGGAAGACGGTCAGCTTATCCGAACCCGAATGTACTGATCGAGTACGGCTGGGCTCTGAAGTCTATCGGTTACCACCGTATCGTCCCCGTGATGAATATCGCCAACGGCGACCCACGCACCGCGTCTCTGCCGTTCGACATGGCGCACCTGCGGTTTCCGATGACCTACGATCTTGCGGAGGGCGCAAGCGATGCAGACCGTAGATCCGTCCGGGCCGCATTGGCACGCGAATTCGAAGGTGCCCTGCGAACGATCTTCACCAGCGAAAAGTTCCTATCGCAGCAGCCGAAAGCCTCCGGCGCCGCCCGAGTTCCCGCGCCAGCAGGCTCTCGATGGAAGAGCGAGATTCCGCGCTAAAGGCAAGCCCATCGGGCTTCTCCGGGGTGCCGTAGCCGATCTCGTCGGCGAGCCAACATCGACGGAACTCAAACTCGGCGAAGGGGCTGCCAGTTGGTTTCGATTGATGCCTTGGTCGATACAGGCCGACGTTGGACCTCGCGGGAGCTCAAGGAACTGGGTCACCACTTAGCGAACGCACCCATTCTTCATACCGGCCAGTATGGCGGCTATGTCCGCGGTGCTGACGGGGCAGGTCACTACTCGATCGAGGGTGGAGACACAACCAGAGCCCTGTCCTACATCTTCAAGACTGGCGAGATATGGCTGATCGACTCCTGGATTGCAGGCGTCAAGTACGTAGAGCTCGACGAGAGCGCCTTCGTGAGGACACTCAGCCAGTGCGCGTCATTTCTTTCCGAGCGTCTTCATCTGGAAGGGCCGTACCGGTGGGAAGCGGGATTCGAAGGATCTCCGGCAGGATGTTCACGACTCGCGAGCGATACGCGCGGGGTGCCGGTACAGCGATCGACGACTTCGTCGAAGACTCAGGAATCTATTCGCCCGGGGACAACCCGACCGAAGCGCTCAGACCCTTCTTTGAAAAAGTCTTCGATTGTTTCGGGTTGCAACGTTGAAGTAGGAAATTTGACCCCAGACCTGTCCCCCCAAATCTCTTAGATTGATTTAATTGGCGTTTATGGTGAGGGAGCCGTATCTCTGAGTTGTCATTTTTTCTTCCGGTGACACGCAACCCGGTGACCGCAACCCGGTGACAGACGGAACGTAACCGTTACAATTATTCACGAGCGCATTGCTTTTTCCCATCCGGTGATCGCTCCGTCTGTCACCAGGATTTTCGGGCTATTTTCAGGTCGCCAATGAACGCCAAATCGCCATAGTCATTCATTTACCAGCGTGGGGTGGGGTGGGCTGGGCCCGTATAGTCGGTGGCTCGGACCTTGCCATATAGTCCTCGATGGCATAGGTTTGTTAATCTCCCGATTCGCACTGATCGCCTGACCATCCCTAGCCGCCCGTTGGAGAACCACTTGCCGCGGCAAGAGTCGCGGTTGCGATTTCCGTTGCGTCTCTCGCCTGCGCGCAGGACAATACTCCACACAAGGACTTAGGGGTCATCTGGCCGGAATCCATAAAAGCTCTGGCTATGTGACTGCGGACCAGAAGGCCCAAAAGTCATTGGCAGACTTAGCGGCCGTTTCTCAGGTCGACAGGACTTGGCTGCGGGTATTCCCTTGTGGCCGAATCCGTAATCGAATCCTAGTGATATGCAAAACCAAGAACACTTGGTGGAACTGCTCAAGCGGAGCCCGGTCGCCTGGAACCTCTGGCGACGCAATCATCCAGATGTCGAGCCGGATCTCACCGCCGCGCCGCTAGCCGACGCAGATCTCGGAAAGGCGGACCTTGTCCTTGCCGATCTCTCACAGGCTGATCTCCGGCAGGCTAATCTAGCTGATGCAAACTAGCAGGCGCACGGTTTGCTGGCGCCGACCTAACCGGAGCCGAGCTTCCGGACTGGCTCAGCAAGCAGTTCGATGACCTGAAGATCGTCAAAGAAATCTCATCGAACGCTCAAAAGGTATTCATCGCAACCCTTGCAGCCTGCCTCTATTGTTGGCTGACCATCGCGACCACGACCGATCTGAACCTCATCTCGAATCGAGCGACCTCGAGCCTCCCGATAATACAAACCTCGGTTCCGATCGTCGGTTTCTTCTTTATTGGCCCGCTGGTGCTCATGGCGGCTTATTTCTATCTTCATTTCTATCTGCAAAAGTTGTGGGACGAAATCGGCCGGCTCCCAGCGCTCTTCCCCGACGGCACACCGCTTCACCGCAAGACCGATCCCTGGCTGCTCACCGATCTTGTGCTCGCTCACAGCAGCCGACTGAAAGTCAGATCTTCCTTTCTGGTGAGTCTGCAGATATGGATCTCGGTCTTCCTCACCTGGTGGGTGGTTCCGCTCACGCTGTTGTTGTTCTGGAATCGGTACCTTGACCGCCAGGAGTTTGGCGGCACGGTCTTTCACTCCGTGGCCTGTGGCGTTGCGTTCTCCTCAGCGATCTTCCTCCACCGCGTCGCGGCCAAAACACTCAGCGGTGCGCGGCGAGCGCCGTTTTCCTGGCCATCCCCGTTCTCGCCACGCAAATGGTCCGCCCCGTTCGCCACCGGCGGCGCGGTGGCCGCCATCCTAACTGCCGTGGCGGCGGGGGCGATCTGGGGAGTTCGTTCCGGCTCGATCAGGAACAACTACTGGCCCAATCAGACAGGCGTGCATTCATGGGTCCCAAAGGCCATGGCGCTCTATGGCTTTTCGCCCTTCGCCGATCTGCGCGCCGCCGAGCTCTCGATTAAACCGGCCACCTGGAAACCCGAGGACACCAGCGCAACCGAAAATGTAAAGGGAATCCAGCTGAGCTCCGCCAGTCTGCGATATGCAGATATGCGCGCTTCATTTCTTGCCAACTCGTTCCTCACCAGCGCCGACCTTGAAGGAGCCGACTTGCTGGGCTCAAACCTTGAAGGCTCCGCCGTGATCGACGCCGATCTTCGCGGCGCGAGCCTGGCCAGTGCCGACCTAAAGCGCGCCGCGATGACCCGCGCAAAGCTCGATGGCGCAGAAATAAAGTATGCGGACTTTACCAACGCGCAGGGCCTCACCGCCAACCAGTTGCGCGCGGCCGATGGCTGGTGCGAGGCATTCTACGACGATAAGCAGATCCAGATGCTCGGACTGCCCCCCAGTAATAACGACCAGGTGGCAGTCTGGCAGCAATTGGACGCGAACAATTCGTCCCTCAGCGCGCCAACCACGGTAGAAGCGGCGCGCGAGGCCGAACTCCGCCGGTTCTCAGCGCTGCGGACCAGGATCCCTCCGCCTCTAAGCGCCCTGCAAACAACAGGTAGTCCAAATAGACGGGGGCGCCTCAATCAAAGATCCAGAGTCCGGCTGAACTGAAAGGGTACTACAACTTCCCCCCGGTCTGGACGGAACAGGCCAAACCATCGGCGTCATAGAACTCAATGGCGCATATCAAGAGCAGGATCTTGATATGTACTTCAAGTCCATAGGACTGCCAAGACCCCGTGTCTCCTGGGTTTCGGTGGATGGACATGTAAAATCAAGTAGAGGAAGCGTTGTCTGAGCCGGAAAAATTCGCGGAAGTGGAAGTCGAATCGAACCTGGAGGTGGCAGGTGCCTTTGCCCCCGGGGCGAAATTTGTCGTGTATTTCACAGGGAACGACAAGGGGGGCTTGGGCTTCCTCGATGCAATCAAAGCGGCTGTCCATGACAATATCAACTCACCGTCGGTCCTGTTGATCGCCTGGGGCACTCCTGAGTCAATGTGGGACGCCAGCACCCTTAAACAGATGAACGTTGCATTCGAGGCCGCCGCTAACCGTAACATCACCGTACTGGTAGCCAGTGGCGACAACGGCGCTCGCGATGCGGCAACCGAAAACCGCCTCCGGGTGGATTTTCCTGCCTCCAGTCCGTGGGTGCTCTCGGTAGGAGGCACACAACTGGTGAACGTTGGAAAGGCCGGTGTCACGGAATCCGTATGGAATCATTGGTCCACAAATTCAGGTGCATCCGGAGGGGGGGCCAGTGAAGTGTTCGATCAGCCGAAGTGGCAGTCAAACATCCGTGTTCCGCACAGTCTCTCCGGCAGGCCGGGAAGAGGAGTTCCGGACGTAGCCATCAACGCCGACCGGAGAGCGGATACGCGCTCTATATTCAGGGACAGGCAATGCAGATCGGAGGAACCGACGTAGCCGTATCCGCATGGGCGGGACTCATAGCAGTCCTCAATCAGGGGCTAGGGCATCACCTTGGCTTCTTCAATCCTCTCCTGTATGAAAAGCTGGGCCCGTCAGAAATCCTCCGGCCAGTTCTCAACGGGCATAACGGCAGCGGAGAACTCAGCGGTTTCTGCGCCGGACCAGGTTGGAACGCCGCGACCGGCTGGGGTACGCCCGATGGGGCCAAACTATTACATGCCCTGAAGTCTATAGGCAAATGAACACCTTCCTCGATCCGAGATCCGCGGCAGACGAAATAATCACCAAACCCACGCGATCAGCGGTGTGGAGCTACCTCGTTAGATTGGCATCCTCATTGGGGACTTGTCGGACAAGTGGTTGTTCGGCATTCTAAGGCTTGTGCAACGAAAGCAGCGATCCTCCATCTCCCTTCATCGAATCCCTCCCCCGAAAGAATCGATGAAAGTGCTTAGAGAATCGCTGCTTGTTGATGAGAATACGGGTTCTGGCGTGGTTCGCCAATAGTCCGTGGGTGACATGCCTGCATCTTGTCGTTGTACGTTAAAGGGCTGATAGCCGGTACCGCAAAAACCTTTGTGGGACGCAAGCGGCACTCATTGCCGCCGTGCCTCATCACGAAAACGTTTGAGGCAAGGGGACTCTTCGAGCGCTGGAGCATGTTCACTTCTGGTCTATACAGGGCAACCGCCCTCGACGTGGCTTTTCCTCAAGGAAAGCCGCACTTCGCGGTGCTTGACTGTGCAGAGTAGAAGTGAAAATGCTCTAAGTCTGGCTCACAAACTTCCCAAGGTCGTATTCACCCCTGGAAGCAAGTGTTAGGTGTTTACTTCCAGTTAACCTCCGCTGCTTCCTCATCTTTTTGAGTGAGCACTATGGACGAGAGGAGTGAGGGGGGATAGCGTCATATCAGATGGCTAAGGCATTTTCACTTCTGGTGTATACAGAGCAACCACTCCCGACGTGGCTTTTCCTCAAGAAGAGCCGCACTTCGCGGCGCTTGACTGTGCAGAGTAGAAGTGAAAATGCTCTAAGCGAACCGCCAAAAAACAAATGCCTGCGAGAAATTTAGTGTGCAGGATAAATCAGCAAATCCGCATCTATACGCTGTCATCGCCTCGCACAGAACCTCACTTGGCGGGTGACTAACGCGCAACTTGCTTCCTATTAATCAGAACCGTGGGAGTCTCATATCATGGCACTCGGACAAAACCCATTCAACCCTTCCCGCACGCTGCCGACACTCGCCGCCATAAAACAACGGCGTAGAGAGCTGCTTGCTTACCAGGCCCGCCAGGAGGCCGCGCAAGCACTTGCCACACCCCACGAAGAAGAGACTCACGTCCCGGAGGAGTTCCCGTTTACGCAAGAGCAAGAAAAGCCGCAAGAAAACGACGAACTCCAGGAATCCTACGCCGAAGAAGAGTCTGAGCCATCGGTGGTCCTTCCACCCCGATCCTCCGCGCCACCACCGCCTGCACTGGACGGTGCGGCCTTCCACGGTATTGCCGGCTTCCTCGTCCGTACACTTGCCCCGCATACCGAGGCCGATCCCGCCGCCGTCCTCCTCCAGTTCCTGGCGGCCTTCGGCAACCTCGTCGGCCCCACCCCGCACTGCCGCGTCGGTAACACGCGTCACGGCCTCAACCTCTTCGTCATTCTCGTCGGCGAATCGAGCAAGGCCCGCAAAGGGACCAGCTGGCGCCAGATCTCCAGCCTCTTCGCCGAAGCCGACCCACTCTGGTCCTCGCGCTGCGTGACCACCGCCCGCCCCACTCCCAGCACCATCCTCCACGCGCTACGCGATCAACAACCCGTCACCGATCGCCGGCTCTTCTTGCTCTCTGAAGAGTTCGCATCCGTCATCCATGTGCTGGGCCGCGAGACCGGCCAGCTCTCTCCCCTGCTGCGCTGCGCTTGGGACGGCGGTGACCTGTGCGCTCATGACGGCCATCGCTACATCCAGGCCACTACTGCGCATATCAGCATCGTGGGTCACGTGACACAAAGCGAGCTCGCCCATCACCTCAGCCGCATCGAATCCCAAAACGGCTTTGCCAACCGTTGTTTGTGGACCAACGTACGGCGCAGCAAATCCCTGCCCAACGGTGGCAGCCTTCCCCCCGAACAGCAATCCGCCGTGGCCCGCGAGTTATGCCATACTCTCGATTGGGTGAAGAGCCAAAACGAACTTCTCTTCTCGCGCACGCCGGCCGCAAGCGAGCTGTGGAACGATTGCTATGATGCCTTGAGCCAAGGTCGCGAGGACGCATACGGCGCCGCCACCAGCCGTGCGGAAGCCCAAGTCCTCCGCCTCAGCGCTATCTATGCCGCCCTTGACCGCAGCCCGCTCATCGATGCCTGCCATCTCGATGCTGCCCTGGCCGTATGGGACTACTGCCGCGCCAGCGCCCGCTTCCTCTTCGACACCGCACCCATCGATCCGACCGCCCGCCGCATCAGCCAGGCCCTTGATGTCACCCCTGAAGGACTAAGCAGGGTGCAAATCCGGGGTCTCTTTCATCGCCACATAAGCAAGGAACGAATCGACCTCGCTCTCGAACAACTGCTGAGCCTGGGCCTTATCAACAGGGAAACCTCCGTCGGGCGAGGGCGGGCCGCAACCCTTTGGGCCAAAGCCCAAAAACCGCAAACCGGCACGAACACCCCCGAAACCGACCCTTATGGCGCATAAGGCGCTTAAGGCGCACACTTCCACCCATATGGCGCATAAGAGTTGAAGGAGTTGAAGGAAGGAGTTGAAGGGGAGTTGAAGGGAAGGGGAGTTGAAGGGACAGAGAGCGCCGGGATAAACCGGCACATTGTAGGGGATGTAAGAGCCCTACGGAAAAGGAGAAGCGACTCCATTCTGGCCTCGAGTCTTGCCTGTGATCTCGCGAGGGATCATAGCGAAGCGTAGACAGAGGGCTGGCGGGCGGGATCATTGAGCTCCGAAAACATGCAACCGGGTGCCGACCCTTTTCTGTCAGTGGGAAGGCAACATCAGCGCGCCGCGTTAGGTCGCGAGTGGCCGCTGGGCTCGGCGTAGTCGAAGAGTCCATGCACGTCAGCACACAGTGTGCACGAGAACCGGGAGACCTCCAGAGCGTCTGCGCGAGCAGACCGGTCCGGGAAGGTGAAAGATCCATCATCCGGGCATGTACGTTTTGGAGGAGTCGGACTGCGCCATAGTACCGATGAAGCTGACGAACAACGAAGGTAAGACTTCCGCGGAGCCAGCGGAGGGAAGGGCGCAGGCCAAGGAGAACGACGCCCAGCCTCACACGCATCCGACACAGGGCGGAGCACGTGTGTCCCAGGGGTTAGGCGGCGTGCGCCAGAAGGCGCGGGCAAGTAAGCAGGAGCGGTTCACCGCTTTGCTGCACCATCTCACGATCGACTTACTGCGGGAGAGCTACTTCGCCTTACAGCGAAGCGCAGCACCCGGAGTAGACGGAGTGAGTTGGCAGCAGTATGAGCAAGGCCTGGAGGCTCGGCTTGCCGAACTCCATGGCCGAGTTCACCGTGGAGCGTATCGGGCACAAGCCTCGCGACGAGTGTACATACCGAAAGCCGATGGCCGGCAACGGCCATTGGGTATCGCTTCGCTGGAGGACAAGATTGTCCAGCAGGCGGTGGTCACGATCCTCAACCAGATATACGAGGTGGACTTTCGGGGCTTTTCGTATGGGTTTCGCCCGGGACGCAGTCCTCATCAGGCGCTGGATGCGCTGAACGTGGGCATCGAACGGAAGCGGGTGAACTGGATACTCGATGCGGATATTCGTGGATTCTTCGATCACCTGAGCCACGAGTGGATGATGAAGTTTGTCGAGCATCGAGTCGCCGACAAGCGCATCCTTCGGCTGATCAGTAAGTGGCTGAAGGCTGGAGTGTCGGAGGAAGGCAAGTGGTCAGAGACGACGGCAGGCACGCCGCAGGGAGCGGTGATCTCACCGCTTTTGGCGAACGTGTATCTGCACTATGTGTTCGACCTTTGGGTTGAGGCATGGCGCCGGAAGGCGGCGAACGGAGAGATGGTGGTTGTCCGTTACGCTGACGATCTGGTGGTCGGCTTTGAGCGGCGCGAAGACGCTGATCGGTTCCTGAGTGAGTTTCAGAAACGGCTGGCGAACTTTGCGTTGGAACTCCATCCGGAGAAGACGCGATTGATCGAGTTCGGTCGGTTCGCGCAGGTCAATCGGCAACAGCGTGGGGAAGGCAAGCCGGAGACGTTCACGTTTCTTGGGTTCACGCACTACTGTGCGACGACCTCCAAGGGCCACTTCGTTACATGGCGTAGGACTGTGCCCAAGCGGATGCGCGCGACGCTTCATTCCATTAAAGCGAAGCTACGTCAGCGGATGCATGAGCCGGTCAACGCGGTGGGCGCGTGGCTGAAACGTGTGGTCAGTGGCTATTACCGATACCATGCGGTTCCCGAAAACCAGCGGGCGTTATGGCGGTTCCGTGATCGGTTGTGCGATCTGTGGCGGTCGATGCTTGGTCGTCGCAGTCAGCGCAGCCGACCGAGTTGGGTTCGCATTCGTCCGACCTTCGAACGATGGATACCTCGTCCTCGCATCCTGCATCCTTTTCCCAGCGCACGTTTTGACGCTACTCATCCGAGGTAGGAGCCGTGTGCGGTAGTTCCGCTCGCACGGATCTGTACGGGGGGCAGCTAGCGATAGCTGTCCCTACCGTGACCGGAACGTAACCGTTACAATTATTCACGAGAGCATTGCTTTTTCCCATCCGGTGATCGTTCCGTCTGTCACCAGGATTTAAGATTTAAAGCCCTGCGCAGCCACTTTGGTTCGTAGCTGTCGTCAACGGGCAGCCCATCCCTTCGCCTTTTATCCAAGGCTATTCGACGGTCAGCTTCCATCTTTACCTCCCACGGTGATACGGTCGGACGATTTTCATACTCGGCTGCGAGTGCTACCAGCCTTTCGTCAGCAGCAATCAACTCGTCCAGAGTCTTAATTATCCGCTCGTAGTCGCTTAGTTCTAGGAATCCGATGCCCAAACTCTCCGATCGCAGTTCATGGAGTGCTTGTGTCGTTTGCAGGTCGGCGTCTTTTGGTCTCCAACAATACATTGCCTGAAGCCCATACAGCCAGTCGACCATGTCTGTCCTTGTCAGACCTAGCGGAGAGAGAGCTTCATTAACCTCCGCGAAGCCTTTTCGCAAACGCGCTCGCTCACGAACAGGACAGAACTCAGAACTGTGTTTGGACAGAATCAAAAACCGCAGCGACCCGTGGACCTCATTCCACTGTATTTACTTTTTGTATTGCGCTATTGTTTCTGCGTGAGCCTCAGGAGTATAGGACTGAGGACTGAAGAACAGAATGTTCGCGTCTGCAGGTACGTTGCATGATTCATTAAATGTGGGGCGTCTTATTTCGTCTTCTATTATCTGACCATTGACAACCTCATGGTTTTTATCACCATTGAAACCTTGGCTCTTGTCTACCAGTCGGGAGAATACTTGCTGGCCTTTAACCGCGTATTTGTAGAGACAATGACTGGTCCGACCTATGCGCCTTCGGTAAGTATTCGTTGAGGGGGTTACATAATACCGTTCGTCATAATCCTGAGTAGAAAGATCCAATTCAAACTCATCTGGGTAATTCCCGGATGATCCTTCTGACACCTCTATAGAGTCCTGCCCGTCTGATTTCGACTTGCCAGACTGTGAAGAAATGATCGCCTTGTCGATATACTCCGTGATGTATCCAAGACACGCGAACACAGCCGAAGCAATACACAAGGCAACCCATAGAATTGTTAATTTAAAATTTCCTACCCACTCGACTAATCCGCAGACTCCTTGTCCAATAAAGAATGCCCACTCCCAATGATAAGGTTTAAATGTGCCACGCTGTACGGTCCAGAACGACAGACAGCCGATAATCACGACAAGAATTGTTGTCACATTGTCTCCTTTCCCTGCCTAAGACGCCATTGCCTGGGCTGCCTGGGCATCGTGACCTTCAGGTATTCCCCCGTCCTGGCAATGCTTTTGTGGCCCAGGTAGACGCGCACGTTCTCAATCCCAGCAGTTTTAATCGACAACATGGCCCGAGCGTGCTTGGCACAGTGAAAGTGCGCAAGATCGCTTTGGATGCCTGCTTTGTTGGCAGCCAGCCGAATCAGTTTGTCTGCTCCGAATCTGGTCATTGAAAAGATACGCTCATTTGGGCCGACCGTCTTGGAAAATTCCAGCAGGCCCTCGAACTCCGACAGCTCGGATCTTCGCTCCAAAACGATGGCTGGATCGTATGCAGGGAACTCCTCTTCGGGTGGACGTTCCTTGAAACATGGTCCAACCGAGAAGACTCTCACCCTGCCAAATGTGACTTCCGTATTATCCTGTCAATGGCTGGATTCTTCATGGGAACAGACGGCAAAGAAGTTGTGATTCAGGATCATCAAGCGATAGACTCCCTGCGTTCGGAAATCGAAAAGGCCGAACCATCTAGACGCAGCCGAATCCTAGAGAAGTTTGTGTTGGCAGCGTTAAGTAGTATCCCTTGGGTGGGTGGCGTTCTAAGCGCCGCTGAGTCATACCGGAGTGAAGAGGGAGCTAACTGACCTTGCCCGCGAAAAACGTATCCCTTAGCGAGCTGATTTAATAGCGAAAGGGAAACGAGGATGACGAAGGCAGCACGGAAGCAATACACGCTTGAATTTAGACCGCAACCCGGTGACCGCAACCCGGTGACATGAAGCAACCCGCTGACAGACGGAACGTAACCGTTACAATTATTCACGAGCGCATTGCTTTTTCCCATCCGGTGATCGTTCCGTCACCAGGATTTTTGTCACCAGGATTTGTGTCACCAGGATTTGGGCCGAGATCTAAATGAAACCCGAACAGTAGGGATATCACGGCGGCTCCCCGATTATTTTTTCGCCTTCGCCCATCTCGCCTTCTGTGCCGCAGCAATCCTTGCCCGTCCCTCCGCACTCATCTTTCTGCGCTGGGGCTTTGGCGAAGCGGTGTGGCCGTTCAATAGTGCTCGTGCCTTCTCAAGTCGGGCAATCTCTGCATCGATAGTCTGGATAATCTCTGTTGTGTCCATGGTGGGATTATAGTTTCGGGTGCACAACACCGTCGGGTACGTGCTTCGGTCGTTGGATCGAAAATGTGCCTCTCGTTTATCGACCAAGTTTTTAGCGAGTGTTAACGACCACAAGAGCGTCAGGTTAACTAAGTAGATTCCGCCTACCCAGCATGGCTCAACACCTACCACCTTGGTGGTATTGTCTAGTCTAGGGAAGTAGGATTTTTATTCACCCTAACGGCACCTTGTAACGCTGCCTGTTCTCTCGGTTCCCTGTCTGAACCCCCAGAACTAGATTCCTGGTTGACAACAATATCGGTCTCAAAGGAGGCGTTGATGCGCCCGTTCTGGATTATTGTTTGTATCGCGTCGTTGAGTGTAGGGATGTTTGCGCTGAACCACAAAGGTGGTTCGCCCTCTTCCCACCCACGAACGTTGTCGGAAGCTGTTGAAAAAGTCAGCGCCTCCATTGTTCGAGTCGATGAGGTTTTTTCGTACCAAATACAAGGGGATAGCTCAACGTACCAATGGATCAGCTCAGGAACAGGCTTCATCGTCGATTCACAGGGCGATGTTGCTACCGCCTATCACGTGATCGACGCTGCTCATGCCCAACGCGATTTGGAAAGCACACTTACGAATACTCAAAAGGCGGTGGTTCCTGGGTCTTTTCGTGTTCAAAGACTCATCGCTTCCGCGTTAATCCCAAATACCGAAAGCGATGCTCACGGCAACGAGCTGTACAACATTGGTAGAACTAGCGAAGCTGGACTATCAAAGCAAGATCAGCGCTTCGACATCGCGATACTGAGCTGTAAGGAAAATCTCCTTGAAGGACATTCTGGCATGATCATCAACGGTCAAGAGCTTGGTAGACCGAGTGCTTTGCCAGAATTTCAGACCGTAGCCCCTCGACCTGGAGACCCAATTGCAGTAACTGGCTTCCCTGGATACAGGGATAATCTCACGAGGAGTAATGTTCAGATCCCAGGTCTGACGACGAATACAGGGACAGTGGCCAACGCCACTTTCGAGGCGGGCAACCATCTTTTCGTTTATTTAGCTGACATGCGCGTCAACCAAGGAGACAGCGGGGGACCTGTATACAACAGCACCGATGGACGCATCATCGGGTTTGTAGATGCCTACTTGAACGCGACAGACGGAGGAAACTCTGGTCTCGCAGTGATAGTCCCCATACGCCATGTCCTGGATTTGGTTCAGCATTAACTATGTGGCATTTGAGTTGGGAAGCCTTCCGCGCATACCTCTCACCTATCCTGGTGACGATCCTTGCGCTCGTAGGGCTGTGGAAAGACGCGAGTGACTATAGAGATCTCATAAAGAGTGATCCAGAAAAGGGCGTGAGTTGAAGGGACATGAGTTGAAGGGACAGACGGAGTAATCACCACTCGAACGGCTTACTTGTGGCGCGACGGGGTAGTGGTTACTCCGTCTGTCCCTTGAATGTCTTGTCTGGCGTCCCGCGCCGGGTGTCCGGTCCATCGGCGAAGTGTACATGCATATCGCCATTGCGAACTTCTATCTGTTGAGCGTGACTGGAGCCAAGGAACCGGAAGTGTCGGTCAGCATGGAAAAGACGGTAACCCAGAAAGCCTGCCGGTTTTCCTTAATTAGTACAACGGCCTCTGTGATTTCAATGGACTTGGTCGCTTCCTTAATCAGTACAATTAATCCTTCTTTGATACAGTCCCTTAGGTACAGCGCGACACCCGGACAAGGTGATCGCCGGCCATCTCGAACCGGGCACTGAGGTCTTCACGTTTGCGGTTGCAACCATTGGGGTGATGAATGATGTTGATTTCCGGCGGCTCGACGATAATACTTACCACTAGCCAGAAAACCTCGCCATGCGAACAAGGAAGTCAAAATCTGCGCCCGTTGGAGTGATCGGAAAGGTTCTGCGCGTCTTGGAGACACTCGATCAGTCTCCGGCCGGTCTTCAACTGAAAGACGTGGCTGCGAAGACAGGAATCAATAAGAGTACCGTCCACCGATTTTTGAGTCATCTTGAAGCTGAGGCCTATCTGTTTCGAGACGTCGAAGGGGCGTACATGCTGGGACCCAAGCTGGTGCGGTTGGGCAGCGGCGTGAACTTCCAGGCGACACTCCGCAACATCTGCCGCCCTGTACTGGAAAGGCTGCGGGAAACGACCGACGAGACGGTAAACCTGGCGGTTCTGGACGGTTACAGCATTCTTTATCTGGACGTGTTGGAAAGCCTGCATACGTTCCGGCTGGTTTCTCAGGTCGGCATGCGCCGGGCACTTTATTGCACCTCCCTTGGCAAGGCGATCCTCGCCAACATGGACGATGAGCGAAGGAAGGAGGAGATCTTTGCATCCATAGAGTTCACGGCGGATACAGCCCGAACGTTAACCAGCGTTGCCAGGCTGAAAAAGGACCTGGTACAGACGCGAGAGCAGGGCTTTTCGCTGGACGACGAGGAGGCGGTGGTCGGCGCTAGGTGCATTGGAGCGGCCATTTTCGGCCCCGATGGGAAAGTCCTGGGCGCCATCAGCGTATCGGGACCGGTTTCGCGCGTAAGCAAAGAGCGGCTGCCCTTCTACTCCGCGGAAATATGCAGAGCGGCGCGTGAGAGTTCCTGGCGTCTCGGGTATCGCGCGCCAAAGGCGGAGCGGCGCAGTAACGAAGCGAAGAAGTCTCCGCGCAATCATGGCTCACCGAGACACTACCGGGCAAAGCAGGACTCCGCCTCCCGCAGCTGACAGCATCCGCTTCGAACACCCAACCACGGTGTAAGAAGCTAGGAAACGCTGATCCAGCCGTCATGGTCCAGCGTTGATCCTCAATGATCAACGTTCAGCCGTCCCTTCGGAGTCTCTGTCATAGCAGGACCACGCCCGCCCCTTCGGGGCTGGAGAGGAATCCGCGGTTCTCTCGGCTGGCGTCCGATCCTCACGGCCCCGATCCGTAACAGCTGATGGTTGCATGTGCCTGTAGTTCACATAGTAAAATGCAAATTTTATTACTTGACATCCAAGTTAGACAGCTTATAGAACGGTTGCGCTGCATTTGGGGTTCGCGGTGGACCGGTTTGATTTAAACGGCAGGGTTGCCGTCGTCACCGGAGGGGCGAGTGGAATCGGGAGAGCCATCTCCACGTGCTTAGCCGCCAGCCGGGCACAGCTCTGGGTGTTGGATATCGACGCCGCGGCCGCCGAGGCAACTGCCGCCGAGATAGCGCATGCGGGCGGTCGCGCCTGGGGTATCCCATGCGATGTAGCTGACCCGGAAAGTGTCAGCCGGGTGTTCGCAACGATCGCCTCCAAGGGTCCGATCGACATGCTCATCAATAGTGCGGGCATCGCACATATCGGTACGATCGCGACCACAAACGTCCAGGACTTTGAGCGCATCTTCAGGGTCAATGTACAAGGCACCTATCTTTGCATGCAGGCTGCGATCGCCACCATGGTCGGGCAATCCGGTTGTGTGATCATCAACCTGGCATCGATGGCCGCGGTCGCCGGCATCTCCGACCGCTCCGCTTACTCAATGAGCAAAGGCGCGGTTCGCGCGATGACGCTCTCGGTGGCAAAAGACTTCCTGGACAAGAACATTCGCTGCAATTGCATCTCCCAGCGCGAGTACATACTCCCTTCGTCGATGGATACCTGAAGCGAAAATACCCCGGCAGGGAGACAGAGATGATGGGTGAGTTGGCAAAAGCACAGCCTATCGGCAGAATGGCGAGACCGGATGAGGTGGCGGGGCTGGCCTTGTATCTATGCTCCGATCTTGCCAGCTTTCTTACTGGAGCTGACCTTCCTTTTGACGGAGGCGTTCTTAATCTACGAGGTTGAACCTGTGGCCAGTGGTGTGAGGATCTTATGAAGACTTATAGAAGTGTTTGTATGCTAGCAATCCTGTGGATGATCGGAGGCATGGTCTCCGCTCTATGGGCGCAATCCGGCAGCGGCATCATCTTCGGAACCGTTACCGATCCGACGGGCGCGATGGTCAGCACGGCTGTCATCACCGCGACTAATGTTGCGACCGGGACCGTCGAGAAGGCGAATGCTGACCAATCCGGCAACTACGTCATTGCCGATCTACCTGCTGCAACCTATTCGATCACCTGCACGGCAAACGGCTTTCAGACCATCGAGCGTACCGGGATTCTACTGCAAGTGGATCAGCGCGCCCGTGTCGACCTGCCGATGCAGCGTCGGACAAACCCAGCAAGTGGTTGCGGTTCAGGCGAATGTTACCAATGTAGACACATTCAGCTCGACCGTAAAAGACGTGGTTGATTCCACGCGCATGACCGAACTGCCTTTGAATGGCCGCAATGCGCTTAGTCTGCAAGCGCTTTTGCCGGGCGCGGTCCCAGCAGCCAGCGGTTCCGCTGCCAGTGGTATCGCTTTGAACACCGGCCTGGTCTTTAGCGTGAATGGGGCGCGTCCCAACCAGTCGGCCTACACCCTCGATGGCGGGTTGAACATGGACATGTACAACAACGTCCCCGCCGCCTTCCCCAATCCGGAAATGTTGCAGGAATTCTCCATCCTGCAGAACAGCTACAGCGCGGTCTATGGTCGGGATGCAGGCGCGGTGATCAATATGATCACCAAGTCGGGCACCAACCAATTCCACGGTTCGGCGTACGAGTTCCTGCGCAACGATTATGCCGACGCGAAGGATTACTTCGCCACAGTCGTCTCTCCGCTAAACCGGAATCAGTTTGGAGCCACCATCGGCGGCCCCGTCATCGTGCCGCATTACAACGGCCGAGATCGAACCTTCTTCTTCGTCGGCGCTGAACTGACCCGGCAGATGCTCGGCAGTACCGTTTCCTCCACCATCGTTCCCACCGCGCTCGAACGCCAGGGTAACTTCTCCCAAACTCTTGTTGCCGGCAAGCCGATTACCGTGGCCCCTCCGAGCACTGTCACCGCTGCCAATCCGATCGGTGTCCCTTACCCTGGAGACACCATTCCAAATGCCGCCCTCGATCCGGTGGCCCAGGCTTTCACTACCGCCTTCTTCCCTCTGCCTAACCGGGCAGGAAATATTTATGCTTTCAATCTTGCCCTGCCGACCAGAGACAACCAGGTCATCGCCAAAGTCGATCAATCCATCCGCAGTTCCGACAAGGTGAGCTTCCGCTATTTCTTTGACGATAGTTTCAATGCGCAAAGCGCGGGCCTGCCGGCGTTCAATTCGAACAACGATTGGCCCACGCACAACGGCTCTATCAACGAAACTCACGTGTTCTCGCCGGGATTGCTCAACCTGGCCACGTTCATGGTCGCGCGTAACACGTTCATCCGCGCACCTCAGCTCACCAACCCGCTGAACTGGGCGGGCCTGGGCTGCGTGGGATGTATACCGCTGGCACCTTCCAGCATCCCTACCGACTGGGCGGTCGCGGTCACCAACGGACTGGCCTTGCGAGTGCCGACGAATTTTCGCAGCTTCATGATGAACTATCAGTTCCTGGATACAGTCAGCTATTCGTGGAAGAACCATCTTCTCCAGTTTGGCGGCGAATATTCGTACGAGCGACGCTACGGCAGGGAGTACTACCAATTCTCCACGGACTACTCGTTCACCGGCACCCGCTCCGGCAACTATGGAGACGGTTACGCCGACTTTTATTCGGGCGCCGCAAATAGCGTCTTTCAGAACACCCCATTGTTTTCTGAGCAATACAAATACACGCCATTCCTCTACTTTCAAGACGATTGGCGAGCGACCAACAGGCTGACCCTCAACCTTGGGCTGCGCTGGGAACCATACATCACGACCCGGGACAGATTCGGTCATGACGGAGCCTTCCGTCCTGGCCAGCAATCGATCGTCTACCCGTTAGCGCCCCTGGGCGCGGTATTCCCCGGCGATCCCGGAATCGGACCCGGAGTCACTCCGAATCGCTATGACAGGCTTGCCCCCCGAATCGGATTTGCCTACGACCCATCGGGGAATGGAAGAACAAGTATTCGCGGCGCCTACGGTATTTTTTCCGATACGCTACGGCCCGTCGCACTCAACACCAACCAGCTGAACCAACCGTTCTCCTTTGGAGAAACTACGTTTGACGTTCAGCTCTCGAATCCCTACGCCAACGCCCAGCAGACGCAGCAACTGTTGCTGAGCTACGTTCCGCCGAAGACTGCGGCGGATCGCGCGGCACGGGTGTTCTATCTCCCTATGACAGAGAACACCATTGCCCCCAATTTCACCACAGGCTACATCCAGCAGTGGAATCTTACCGTGCAGCGGGAGGTCTGGAAGCAAATCGTAGTCACTGCAGCGTACCTAGGCAGCAAGGGGACCCATCTGCTTCTTTTGGAAGAGCAGAACCCGGGTGTCTACATTCCTGGTGCATCCACTACGGGCAACGTAAACTCGCGGCGGCCTTACACCGATTTCCAGACCATCACCCAAGACATCGCCGCTGGACCATCGTCATATAATGCGTTCCAACTCAACTGGAATCGCCGCCTGTCGGGAGGATTCACGCTGCTCGGATCCTATGTGTATTCCAAATCGATGGATATCGCTTCCAACGACGGCAATAGCGGTTTGGGCAATCAGGCACGCGATCCGTACAACTGGAACCTCGATTACGGGCCATCGGACTTCGACGTCAAACATCGGTTTGTTACTTCCTTCCTCTACCGGATCCCAGGAGTCACCTCCGGCAACACCTTCGTCAAGGCACTTACCAGCGGATGGCAGCTGGATGGGATTCTCACCTTGCAAACCGGCTTGCCGTTGAGTGTTCTTGCCGGCGTCGATCGAAGCCTAGTCGGGGTCGCCGAAGATCACGCGAATGTCAACGGTCCAGTAGCCGTCTACAACGGCCGGGGGACCTTTAGCAAAATTGCGGAGTATTTCGACAAAACGGCGTTTTCATTGCCGGCGCTGGGGACCTTTGGCACCAGCGGACGAAACACCATATATGGACCAGGAACCGAGAACTTCGATGCCGGATTGTTCAAGAACATTCCCCTTGGCGAACAGAGACGGCTAGAGCTCCGTTGGGAAACATTCAACACGTTGAATCACCCGAATTTTTCCAATCCCAACAACTCGTTTACCAGCTCCGCGTTTGCTCGCATTACCGCTTCAGCCAGCGGCCGGGTGATGCAAATTGCGGCAAAAATTGTCTTCTGAGGCCGCTGTGAAGCAGCAGATCACACGGCGTGCCGTACTCTCCGGTATCGCAGCCTCGGCACTGCTTGCTGAGCCCCGCGCTCGAGGGGCGAAGAAGGCCACGGCGTTTGCGTTGATCGGTGACAGGTACCACAACAGCGACTATATCCGCACGGCATTGCGTAAGACATTGGTGAAGGACCTCGGCATATCCATCGACTTCCGCGATGAGGTGGAACTGCTTAACGCCGAGGAACTGAAGGGCTATAAGCTCCTGATCATGCTGCGCGATGGCATGCTCTGGCCTGGCGGCTATTTGCAGGGACCTCCTGGATCTCCGCCTCCTGCAATCGTCAGCGAACCGTCTCTGCCGAAGATCGAGCCCCAACCGTTCTACTGGATCACAGCCGAGCAGGGCAAGGCGGTAAAAGCATTCGTCACCAGCGGCGGCGGCGTCCTTTTTTACCACAATGTCACGTATATCAGTCCGCACAATGATGATTTCCGTGACGTCCTGGGAGCGGTGACGGAAGAGCACCCTCCCCTGCGCCCCTTCAAAGTGAAGATCGTGAATCGGGAACACCCCATCACGCGCGGCGTCAACGATTTTGTCGTCACGGACGAGCAGCATTTTATGGCTTATCAGAAAGATCCAAAATATCTGCTCCTGCAAAGTGTCAATGAAAACGGCCTGACGTTCAAGGATTTGGGAACCTCCTCCGCGGCAGGATGGGCGTACGACTACGGTAATGGCCGCGTATGTTATCTGGCGCCAGGACACGTGATCACGTCGTTGTGGAATCCTGAATATGAGACGCTGCAGAAGAACGCCGTCCGATGGCTTTTGAGACAAATTTGAAGTGGTTCACCGTCATTCCTATCAGGAAGATCTTGCATTCGGTACTCCCTCGGTCTAGAAAGAGTGGGGACATGGCACTTAACCGGATGACGGAACGCTTCATCCAGAGGAGAATCAATGGTTGACGAGCGAAAAATTGGGTGGACAGCGCGTACAGCCTTCGTGCTGACGGGCTGGTTGGTACTGACCTTAGCGGCGATCCAACAAGACGTGCACGCCGCCTCCAAGAGTCCAGCGCCAGCCCGTTCCTATTTTGTCTACGTCGGTACAGATACCAGCACGGGAAGCAAGGGGGTCTATAGTTACCGCTTTGATCCTAAGACTGGCCAGCTGACCCCTATCGGCGTCGCAGCTGAGGTCGCCACGCCCTTCTTTCTGGCTACCGATCCGCAGTACCGCTTCCTCTACGCCACCACGGAGAGAGGCGAAGGACGTGGGCCCAACATGTTCAAGGTAAACGGCCACGTCAGCAGCTACTCCATCGACCGCAAAACGGGCGCTCTTACGTTTCTCAACAGAGTAGAAACGGGGGGAGGCGGGCCGGCCCACGTGGCAACCGACAACACAGGCAAAATGCTCTTCGTCGCCAACTACGGAAGTGGGAGTGTCGTTTCGTTCGCCATCAAGCCCGATGGGAGCATCGGCGAGAGGACGGGCTTCGATCAACACACTGGTTCGGGGCCGGACCATGCCCGGCAAGAGGGACCTCATGCCCATGAGTCGGTGCTTTCCCCCGACAATCGCTTTCTGTTGGTGCCGGATCTTGGGACCGATCAGATCAAAATCTATCGGGTGGATGCGGCCAAGGGTACATTTGCACCCAACGATCCTGCCTTCGCTTCAGTGAAGGCAGGTCTCGGGCCGCGACACCTTCTGTTCGGCAAAGGGGGCAAGTTTGTATACGTAGTGTGTGAGATGGGATCAAGCGTTGTGGTGTTCTCCTACGATCCGGTCAAGGGATCGATGACCGAGCAGCAGACCATTTCCGACTTACCGCCTGATTTCACGGGGATCGACAACTCCGCGGAGCTAGGACTCAGCCGGTCAGGGAAATTTCTTTATGCATCGAATCGTGAAGCCGGTAGCATCACGGTATTTGCCATCGATCCGGTCAAGGGGACGTTGACCAGGGTTCAGATTGCGCCCACGCTGGGAAAGATTCCCCGCAATTTTGCGATTGACCCGACGGGCAAATATGTGGTGGTAGGAAACCAGATGTCCAATCAGATGGTGGTTTTTGCCATCGATCAAGCCAATGGTGAGTTGAAACCAACTGGCCAGACTGTAGATATTTCGGCGCCTGTGTGTATCTTGTTTGTTCCCGCCCTATAGGAATGGAGCTCTTATGAAATTGTTTCGCTCGAATATTACAAGACGAACTCTGGTTCAGAATGCAGGCATCGTAGCCGGCGCTGGACTTCTAGGTCTGGCTACCGGGGAAAGGGTACAGTCGCAGTCGGTCGCACCCGCCGCAGGCAACGGTAAACCACGTGCCCTGGCGCTGGTTGGAGACCGCTTTCACAATCCCGATTACATTCGCGTGAGCCTGGATAAGGTCTTCAAAGACCTCGGTATCCCGATCGACTACACTATCCAGTACGACTCGATCTCAGCAGACCTGCTGAAAAACTACCGGCTGCTTTTGATTTTGCGGGACGGCATGATCTGGCCCGATGGGTACCTGGGCCCGGATGCATACACCGCCTACGAGTCCGACCTGGAAACCCCGAAGACCTTCCCCGACCCGAAACCTGTTACGTGGATGAAAGAAGAACAAGGGAAAGCGATCAAAGAGTTCGTCGCAGCAGGCAATGGGTTCTATGCGCTGCACAATTGCAGCCATATCTCGCTCGGCTCGAAAGACTACCGTGAGGTTATGGGCGGGGCCTATATCAGCCATCCGCCTCTTCGTCCTTTCCAGGTGCATGCCACGGAGAACAAACATCCCATCACAGAAGGTATGAGCTCATTCATGGTCAACGATGAGCAACACTACGTGATCTACGATAAGGACCCAAAATACATCATTCTGGAGGCGGAGAACATCGACGGTCTCAAGTTCCAGGATCTAGGCACTAAGTCGGTTTCCGGGTGGGCCTACGACTTCGGCAAGGGACGGGTGGTATTTACCGCCGTGGGCCACACGATCCATGCAATGTGGAATCCCCAATACATCGAAATACAGAAGAGATCGGTGCGCTGGCTGCTTAAGCAAATTTAGATCCTGCCCGATGTGGAATCCACGTTGGAAACGATGGTGGAGGACGCATATGTCAATCACATACCCGTGATGACCGGGGGGAGCGGCAAAGCCGCGCTGCGCGAATTTTATGGGACGGATTTTATTCCTGCCATGCCGCCCGATACGACCCTCACCCCGCTCTCACGGACGGTCGGAAAAGACCAGCTTGTCGACGAGATGATTTTTTCGCCTACTGGATCACAGCCGAGCAGGGCAAGGCGGTAAAAGCATTCGTCACCAGCGGCGGGGGCGTCCTTTTTTACCACAATGTCACGTATATCAGTCCGCACAATGATGATTTCCGTGACGTCCTGGGAGCGGTGACGGAAGAGCACCCTCCCCTGCGCCCCTTCAAAGTGAAGATCGTGAATCGGGAACACCCCATCACGCGCGGCGTCAACGATTTTGTCGTCACGGACGAGCAGCATTTTATGGCTTGTCGGACAAGTGGTTGTTCGGCATTCTAAGGCTTGTGCAACGAAAAGCAGCGATCCTCCTATCTCCCTTCATCGAATCCCTCCCCCGAAAGAATCGATGAAAGTTCTTAGAGAATCGCTGCTTGTTGATGAGAATACGGGTTCTGGCGGGGTTCGCCATAGTCCATGGGTGACATGCCTGCAGCTTGTCGTTGTACGTTAAAGGGCTGATAGCCGGTACCGCAAAAACCTTTGTGGGACAAGCGGCACTGATTGCCGCCGTGCCTCATCACGCAAACGTTTGAGGCAAGGGGTTTCTTCGAGCGCTACAGGGCTCGGACAAAGCCATCCTCCAAACTTGCATCAAGCAACTGGGCTGCAAAAGCTTCAGCCTCTTCAAGGCTGTGACCCCATCTTGATGAAACTTTCTGCGAGGTGTTGGGGAATGAACTCGCCCAGGAGGGTGTAAATCATTTTGTGTAAACGATCTTCGCTGATAAAAGGGGATCGTATGAAGAAGCCGAAGGATTTGATTGACGAGTTGCTGGCGGGGTGCAAGACGCCGGCCGACATAGCGGGCGAGAACGGGTTGCTGAAGCAGCTGACCAAGGCGATCATCGAGCGGGCGATGCAGGCGGAACTGACGACGCATTTGGGTTATGAGAAGCATTCCGTGGATGGGCACAATACGGGGAACAGCCGCAATGGGACGAGCGGCAAGCTTCTGAAGGGCGACTTTGGGACGCTGGAGATCGCGGTGCCGCGGGACCGGGAAGCGAGCTTCGAGCCGCAACTGGTGGCGAAGGGGGAGACGCGCTGGCATGGGTTCGACGACAAGATTCTGTCCTTGTATGCGCGCGGCATGACGACCCGCGAGATCCAGGGCCACCTGGAAGAAATGTACCAGGTGGAGGTGTCGCCAACGCTGATCTCGAACGTGACCGAGGCGGTGCTGGAGGAGGTCAAGGCGTGGCAGTCGCGCCCGCTCGACGCGGTTTATCCGATCGTCTATCTCGACGCCCTGGTAGTGAAGATGCGGACCGAAGGCCGGGTTGAAAACCGCGCCGTGCATGTGGCCATCGGCATCGGCATGGATGGGGGCAAAGAGGTGCTGGGCCTGTGGACGACGGCCAACGAGGGGGCCAAGTTCTGGCTGCAGGTGCTGACGGAGCTGAAGAACCGCGGCTTGAAAGATATCTTCATCGCCTGCGTGGACGGGCTGAAGGGCTTCCCGCAAGCGATCGAGACGGTCTATCCGAAGACCACGGTGCAACTGTGCATCGTGCACATGACGCGGGCCAGCCTGAACTATGTGAGTTGGAAAGAACGCAAAGAGGTGGCGGTGGATTTGAAGGCCATCTACCGTGCGGCCACAGGCGAGGAGGCGGAGCGGCAACTAACGGCCTTGGAGGCCAAATGGAACCGCAAATACCCTTCCATCGGCGCGCTGTGGCGGCGCAACTGGCAGGGCATCGTGCCCTTCTTCCAGTTCTCGCCCGAGATCCGCAAAATCGTCTATACCACTAACGCCATCGAGAGCCTGAACATGAGCTTGCGCAAGGCCATCAAGATCCGCGGCCCGTTCCCGTCGGAGGACGCGGCCCTTAAAGTGATGTACCTGGCGTTGAGAAACCTGGCCGGGAAATGGCATTCCGTCCAGAACTGGAGAGAAGCCCTCAACTGCTTCGCAATGATCTGGGAAGACCGCTTTCCGGCGACCACTTAGGCTATGCAAATGTGCAAAGCAAAGAACGCTTCCCACATTCGCACAGCCTCCACGGCGGCTGCGGAATATCCCAAAACCAAAACAACAAACCGACGTTTACACAAAATATTTGACACTACCACGCCCAGTCGGTCAAATGCTCATTCACCTTGACTGTAATGCGATCTGAGCTATTCTCAACCACGATGATGCGCGCATGTCGAGGTCCTAGTCTCTTTCACCACCTTTCGTAGGCTATGAAATTTGCTCATGGCACTCCATCATACGTAGCCCGATCACTCCTCGGTCGTGCCTCGTCACATTAAGTTTCCTTAATTACCTTAGAGCAGTTTAGCAATTGGTGTAGACCGAAGCGACAGGCCTTTTCGTGGTTTTCTCCCAAGGAAAACCACACCTCGCGATCTTTTTCAGTCCACAGTAATTGCGAAACTGCTCTAGAAGGATCCTTGTCGTCTCTGAGCCCGACAAATTTGGTGTGTCTCAAATGATCCGCTCCGGTCCATTCCAGAAACTGAATCTCTGCGACCACCTCCGCCCGCACCCAAACACATTCCTTCATCTTCTCCGCAATGAGGCCCTGACCCCACCGGCTGGCGGCCGGTTCGGGGAGGTTGACGAAAGGACATTTTGGAGTTCTCAAACGTTTGAGCCGCCCGAAGACTTCACGGCGTGTTGCAGGCACGAGTCCGGCCCTCACGCGTGCGGCATAGATGAGGTCTTTGCCGCGGTAGAAGCCCACGACCAGCGAATCCACTCCCAGATTGCTGGGGATGTAGCCACCCACCACGAACTCCTGCCTAAGGTCGACCCGATACTTGCTCCAGAGTCCTGTTCGCTGACCAGGCTGGTAGACGCTGTCGGAGCGCTTGGCAACCGCACCCTCCAGGCCATGGCTCTTCACGAATCGCAGCATTTCTGCCGCTGACTGGTCAGACACTTGCGACAGCGCGACGTGCTCGCCAGGTTCGACAACGCGACTCAAGATGGCTCGGCGTTCCAGGAGCGGAAGCTCCGTCAGGCGTCGCCCTTCATGAACGAGAATGTCGAAGGCGTAGTAGACAATGCGCGATTCTGCGGAGCGAAAGTTCTGCAGCAGATTAAAGTCCGGCCGGCCGTGGGGGCCCAGGGCTACCAACTCTCCATCGATGACCGTGTCGTTTGGAAGATTCTGCAAGGCCGTCGCAATGTAAGGGAACCTCTGGTTGAGCACGTTCTCTCGCCGAGAGTAGAGCGTAGTTATACGGCCCTTTCGCACAACCTCAAGTCGATAGCCGTCGAGTTTGATTTCATAAATCCATTCAGGTCCATCGGGTAGTTTGGGAACAGGAAGACAATCCATCGTCTCGATGAAACCCGCGGCTTGCTTGGGCAATGCCCGCTTGATTGGCATGGGAACCCAGTGTATGCCGCTGTGGGGAGGGCCGCGCTCAAGATGTGCTGATGGGTTTCCGGCCACCCATTTCGTCGAATACTCCGCCGCACTTCGGGCATTTGACGATGTGCGATGCCAGATGCGTCAGCTCGTTAGGCTGAATCTTGTAGCGCGAATTGCCCCCTGCTTTCGTTAACGGCGCGTAGAGCACAGGTTACCCGCGGTCATCAGTGATGCCGTTCGCTCCTCTCGTCGGATGACACCTTCAGGGGAAGTTTTGGCCTATTCGAGTAGCAGAAAAGGCGAGGATCCCAGATTAAGCTAGGGTCATGAAATATCACAATATCGTCCGCCTACAACTTATCTTAGCCTGTGCAATTTCCTGGCAGTCTATGCCGGCCGCTCTCGCTGACAGTACAGTGGCGCATTCAAAATTTACCGGCGTCTATCTTTCCCAGAAAGCGGGTCCATCTATTAATTAAGTCTGGGTGCGGATGGCAGCGCAACGGTTACAGAAGATCCAGGTAACGGTGCCATAACCTTGTTTGGTCATTGGGTTGATTCTGGCGGTCAGGTCGGAGTCACTTTCGACGCGGAGCAGGGCAAGCCGGCTGAACCGCCCATGGTCTTCCAGCCGGCCCACGATGGATTGCAGGCGGTCACCTGGAACCATGCCGCATGGGGCAAAGTTGATCCACCTCCGATGAAAAAGGGATTCAAGGTAAAACAGCTGTATTGGCTCACCACCGGACCGTAAACCTCGCAGCCTCGGTTGGATCTTGTACCCTGCACAGCGGACATGGCAGGGAGAAATCAACGGCTTTCCCTCATCGTCCCGGCTCTAAGTAACTCAAAATTCCGGAGTGAGCAGAATTGACCAGCACGCGGCTCGGCGCGGGGAACATACTGCTTTCATACCCCCTCCCCGGTGCTTTGCGGTTGTGAAATCACTCGAAACGCCAGCGTAGGTATGCTGGCGCTTTTGCTATTCACGGAAAAGCTACTCGAAAGAGGACGTATGTGTCTTCAAGCCCGGTACCGCGTATTTTCGTCGTCGACGACGAACCCGTCATCGCGTCCACGCTCGCCGCTATATTGCAAATGAACGGGTTCTCGGCGAATTTCTTCACCTGCCCGCAGGAGGCGTTGAACGCAGCCCGGTTGAAAGCTCCTGATCTGGTCATATCGGACGTCACGATGCCGGGTATTTCCGGAATTGATTTGGCGATGAAGATGAGAGCGCAGTACCCGGAGTGCAAGATCCTGCTCTTTTCGGGACAGGCAGCCAGCATGGATTTACTGGAGGATGCCCGCGCCCAAGGTCATGACTTCGATTTGCTCCTAAAACCTGTTCCTCCGACTGAGTTGTTATTCGAGGTAGGGAAAATGATCAACGGCACCGTCGCAATCCACGCTGTTAAAGAGAATCGACTCCAGGTAGACGGGCTAACTGCTTAACGTGCAGCAATGGCCGATAGACGCGAGATTGACGTGAAAGTGAGGAGCTGATCGGAAGCAAGGTGTGGATACAGGAAAGCGATCCGGTAGCCGTCCACCCTGATTTCGGAGGTCCATTGCGTGCCCTCGCTAAGCAGGAGAGATCGAGTCAACTTCAAATAGCCTCAGAGCAACGCGCAAGTCGGAGCGAGGTTGAGAGCTGCGGTGACGCTTTAGTTAATGCTTTTGTCTCTGATGTACCGCCAGTTAGTGATCGCAGGTTTTAGACGCTGTCGGGCCTCAGAGACCAACTTGAGAAAATCGCCTTCCGCCGTTGCGCCATTAACGTCTCGAACTTCTATAGGGGAAAAACCCTCGGATACGTGCTTTGATCTGCTGGATTAAAGAAGTGCCATTCGCGGTTGCGGTCCATGCGCCATATTACGCCACCTAGGTATTGCGGACCAGTTTTAACCCAGAAGGGTTCTCGGAGTTTAACCGTCAGCCTGTGGACAATATTCTCCTTTTATTCGCCTATACTCGGCTAATGTCGCGCTATGATCGGCCGAGCCACCAGGTCTACATGTACTTCTTTCATGAGGTCAGGATGGCAGGTTCAGTTCCTTGAGCCGGATCTGAAGACTCCTCTTCCAAGGAAGTTCACCTTTGCTGATCCGGAGAAAATCAGGGAGGTGGCTAGGCATGGGGAAGCATGGGGAGATTCAGAGAGCCGGCAAATGCTGGAATATGCGATCGAGAAAGGCCGGGGTGGCGTCTATCTGAGACTGACTCCGGAGCAGTACGCCAGACTGAAACGCCCAGAGGCTTAGAGTCTTCTTGCTCTGGCGAAGAATAGGAGAAGTTATCCGCAGGCGCAATTCTCGGGAAAAATGTCGCGATTCGGGAAAACCCGATCCCAGCCTTCAGCGTCACTACATCAATCGAGTCTTGCTCTTTGTGAAAGCGGCAAGATTCCTGAAGGCAAGGAGGTTGGTATGGCCGGAACAAAGAAGTGCGCGCATCCCGCTTGTAGCTGTATCGCACCGGATAAGCAAAAGTACTGCAGCCAAATCTGCCAGGACTCAAAGAACGTGACAGCCCTTGCGTGCCATTGCGACCACTCGGTTTGCCGCGGGGATGCCCTGAAGCCGTAGTCACTGGTTTTCAATTTGGTGCCCTGCTGTTGACAAGTGGGTCGCGGTTCTTCTCGCAAACTGGATGTTGTTCTCGCGTTTCTGCGGACTGTTTCCGTTTGAGAGGCATTCAAACAGGTACGCCAATGCTCTGGTTGTCAGGTCTCGTTCTCTTGGCAACGTTCGCCTCATCGTCACAGATACCCTCGTCCACCGCTGAAATCGAATCTCCCGATCTGAAGCTGATCCTGCAACGCTTGGAGGACATCCAGCACCAGGACCCCGCTCAATCTCGACCATATCAGGTGACGCGAGAATACAAAGTGTTCCGCGGGTATGATAATCAACCCACCTCTGAGGTCATGGCGCAGATCGATTTCGTTCCTCCCGACATGAAGACATACAAGATTATTCAGGCGAGAGGTAACTCATTGGGAGAGAAAATGGTTCGTGAACTTTTGGACCGGGAAACCGAGTCGTCGAAGAAAGGGCACGGTAGCGAGATCAGTCGAGCGAACTATAACTTCGTTTTTCTTAGGCGACAGAACTTCGGCGTCGTTCCTGAGTACGTTTTGGGGATCTTCCCGAAGCGGAAGGATAAATACCTTTTACGCGGGCAGATTTGGGTAGATGCAAGCACTTTCCGCATCCACCGAATTGAAGGAGTACCCGCCAAGAGCCCCTCCTTGTGGCTCAAGAACATTCATATCACGCTCCAATTTGCACAACTGGGCGGTATGTGGGTACCCGTTACCTTCGACTCAATCGCGACGGTCCGCTTCTTGGGACAGTACACGCTTGCTGGCGTCAATATCCGATCCTCCGAGTCGCTATCCACTGCGCCGAAATAGCCATGTGCGATAACCTCCCGGATTAGGAACGATCCGAATGGCCTGCCAACGAAGCTGAATAGGCCGTCGCCCGCCTCCACTGGAAAAGCAACTGATCTTTCGGCGCGAGCCCGTCTTCACCAGAGATCGGGCGCCACTTTCGGCGGGATGCTCCATACAACCGTGATGCATTTAAATCTCTTGAGACAGTACCCGCTTTCACCATCTCAAAAATCTCAGGCGATTTGTCCTCAATCCTTTGGGCTGCATGGACATAGCCTTACCGAGACATTGCCTTGCTTGGCCAGCTCGATCTACTCGTTCTGCTTTTGACCCCTGTCTCATTTTTGAGCGAGGGCGCACTCCTCTGTCGGACGCTCTTGACACGAGAGGGTGCCTGCCATATATCGTTCGCGCAGGAACAAAAGGGCCCATCGCAAGAGATTCTGATTAGGGGGTGTCAAATGCCATTAGACCTTGCCACTTTGACGTTGGTAGCCAAGCCCGTGACCTTGGACGAGGGAGTCCGAGTTTTGGAACGGGATAAGTACCGTTGCAGGTATTGTGGACTGGACGGGACGGCCAGTTTCGAGAACGCTCTAATCATGTCGGTTGATTTCGTGGTTCCTCGGGCTCACAAAGGCAGAAAGGATCCGAGCAACCTGGTGGCCTGCTGTCGTCCATGCAACATGATCAAGGGCCGGCGCGTCTACGGCAGTTTGGAAGAGGCCAGGACTTACGTGCTGGCACGCCGCGAGGATCTGCGTAAAGCATGGGAACTAAAGAGAGGGCGACCCCTTAGCCAGTCGGCTTAACCCCGCTCCACCCAGTGGTGGTGGCGAGATGATCACGAGGAGCCGTTGACCGGGGGCCTTTTTGTTGCCAGAAATGTAGCGGGAAATGGCCCTCTAGGCGGTAGCAAAGCGGCGATCCATGCGGGACGAAACCTCAGTAGCTCTCTTGATAACTCCAAAGTTATACTGGCCATCCTTTTTCTAGGGAGCTTAAGGAGGACCGGAATGACAGAGCAGAATTACGAGAGCAAAACCCTGGAAGAACTCGACGCTGAGGGCGTTCCGCACCGTGAAACCGGTAGGCACTGGCCTGTCTCGAAAACGAGGCAGAACTATCAACTCCTGGCGTTCGTTTTGTTGCAGGCGGCCATAAGCACGCCTATCGGCCCGCCCGTTTACAGAGGCTGTGTGGCGCCAGCACAAACGGCTTCTGGTTAACGGCAAAGCCCCAACCCAGCGTCTATCGTGAAGCAATTTACCTATAACCCGTTTTCGGGAACTTCAGATCCATGTGAGATCTCGATGCCTTGGGCGGAACCAACCACCAGCATTGCAAGCGCATGCAGGTACGCTCCCCGAACGTCAGCACAGGGATGTCATCCTGTTGATAGTAGGCAATACTACGGAACAGACGAAACCTAACACATTCAGAGCTGCCCGGACGGAGAATCGTGGATTCCACCGAAAACGCGGGTGTGAGCTATTGAGGACAGACTCTGAGAACGATCCCTGTCAAGATTTGAACAATGCAGAAGAAAAAGAACCCGGCAAAGAGCGCAAGAACAACTCTCTCCAGCATGGGAAAAGAGAGCCGCTTCGCCCGCGATTGACCGAGTCGGTCCGTGACGCGCTGGGGGACGGAACCCCACGCCCGTCGTCGAAAACCCTTCGGCTTGTTCCTACAAGGTGTGAGCTCCGGTCACGCCAACGTCAAAGAAACGTTGGTAAAATCTCCGGTGCTTCTAGTTCTCAATTGATGGCTCATCCGGTCATAGTAGATGAGCCATCCAAACGTACTTTGACTGAGGTTAGTTATGATCCCTATTTTACTTGTCGTGCTGTTGTTGGTGTTCTGTTTCGGGGGCTATCGCATGGGCCCTGGAATCGGCTACTACGGTGGTGGCGGTCTTAGCCTGATAGTGTTGGTCGTGCTGGTCCTGTTGTTGTTGCATGTGATTTAGGTTCGATCGTTCGTGACGACCCAGCAGGGAACGTGGGTTTGCAATTTATTACTTTTACGCGAACCTTCGAATCAGAGCGCCCCGACATCGGGTGTGGCGTACAACCGGAGACGCGAATGATGCCTGCGTGAGCGATCCGACCAACAGAAAGAGCTCGCGGTCGAAATCTATTCGATCTGCCCCAGAGGGGTTCTTGAAGATGGTTGGGGGTCGTCCGTTTGCCAATTGTCGCAACATGACGTCGAGGCGGTTCGTTTGCCTCGCATCACACTGTCCTCACGAGAGGCGTCGCCGAATGCTGCCGAGATGCATGTACTGCAGGATCGCAGACGATCTCGTGAAGTGTAAGCAGGTCGGCTGCTCAAAACTTCTATGCCCAGATCACATCAAGAATCATGGCGGTCGTTGTTCCGACTGCTGGGAGTCCGGAAACATGCTGTTGCGTTGGCGGCCGCTGGGCGAACCGAGAAGATGAACTCTTGCCCGAAGGTGGCGTCTCAAGATGCTCTACTGAGTTCTTCTATCGGCACGATCTCTTTGGTCGGCTGGGTCGTGGCGGGAAGTGTTACCAACAGTTTTTCCCGTTCGACAAGCCAACAGGAGCACCTTGCCGAGCTGCAAGAGTTGTACATGCTCGATGTACCTGCGCTCGAACATGCTCTGCCGAGTCTGGGAGTGCCCAAGGGCCATGGCGGCGAGGACTATGCTTCCAGCGTCCCAGCAACCTCTACAGCGACCATTATGGTTGTTGTGATCCGGACACAGATGGTTAGGGCAGTCGTCTTTCATGCACTTGAGAAGGCCCGATGTAGCCCAGCAGTTCACGCATCTTGGCAGCATTGGGATTCCCTTTGCGCTTAGGATGCAGTATCGGCACAGTTATATCCGGTCAATATTGCTCACTTCAGAGGGGAATTAACCATCCGCCGGCTTGTGTGTCCAAGCGGGGACCATCATCCGAAGCATCGGGGAATTTGAGGGGGACCAACGGAGCAATCACCAATCAACTGAGAAAAAAACTGTGTTGTCCAAATGCGATGGTGGTTGTTCCGTCTGTCCCGGGTCCGTCTGTCCCGGGTCCGTCCCCAATCAACTGAGAAACAAGCTGTGTTGTCCCAGAGCAGATCCACGATAATCAGCGTCTGCTACCCGGCGAAGGTGTCATCAACTTGACCGGCTTCTTGCAGGCGCTCCAAAGCATCCACTACAACGATGCGCTCAGCGTAGAAGTCTTCGGGCGAACCAAAGACATGACACCGGAAGCAGCCGCGAAAGCCGGCCTCGATAGCTCACTTGCTGCCTTTCGCAAGGCCGGAGTTCCCGAAGGCTGAAGGGACAAACAACGAAAGCTGAGTCGTCCTCGGAGTCGGTCGCTTCTTCTTCCTGTCATCGAATACCGAACGGCCCTCCAGGCTCGGTGAGATCGCGTGCCCGTGGGAAGATGGGTATCATTCATGATCGCAGCGGCAGAAGAAGGCCGCGTCCGGCAAGCCCCGTGACCTTATCTTGGACCTCGAGGGCTACTGTTTGTGCGGCCGCGGGAAGACCTCGCAGGTAATTACCAAAATCCCATGCGGCATCCCGCGCAACTCCCACATCCCAAATCGCCAAGAGTTGGCCGATTTTCCCTGTATCTTGCGCCGCCAGGCCCAGTATCCCCGTTGCCAGGAAAGTAAGAGCCTTCGGAAGCACTTGGGCCAAGATGCCGTTGACGCGCTGGTAATCATCATGTTCCGGGCTCTGCAAGGATGGTTGCAGATTCATCTCGGTATTCGTCTTGATGAGAGCTAACGCTAGGTCATGATTAATGTGGGCGTTCATGCCCGCAAGCGCGAATTGAATTCGATCAATATTTGGGCTGTCACGAGCCTCAAAAAGAGCGTCCCAGGAAGTTGGCGTTTCCGGGTCATCATTTAAAAAACTTGCTACTGCAGAGAAGTAGAAACCCGCAAACACGACATCAAGCCGCGTTAGCCACGCCGCGTCCGACCATGCCGTCGCTGGTGGCTGACCATCGATTTCCTGTGTAACCATGAGATACAGCTTATTAAACCACTTCAGGCCGTCATTATTCGGTAACAGGGCATCAATGCTCTGCATGACCTGGATCACATCTGCGATCCTTACAGGCTGAGCGGCGCTTACGATTTGAAGCAATTGTTGATCAGTGGGATCGAGATTTGGCATGAAAACTCCAGACAAAAAGGGAAGGCTCTCGTCACCCGTCCAGTATGCGCCTAATCTGTGCCCGCGAGTTCTGGGCATCCCCAAGCTCCACGCGACTCCTCCCTGGCTGACATGCCCGCCAAAGTACCGATGAAAGGCATGACAGCGGGCTTGAGCAGTTGATTTATGTTAGAGAGACCGCTACTTACCGGAGAGCACGGCAAGATGAAAACCCCAACAAGAACACACGCGGGGCGCGTGGCGTTGGTCACCGGCGCCGGCCAAGGCATCGGCCAAGCGATCGCACTGGCATTGGCAGAACGAGGCGCATGGGTGATTGCGACCGACCTCAATCCGCCGCACGAAACCGCAAGGAAGATTGGCCCCATGGCAACCTCGCTTCGACTTGATGTGACTCAGGAAGAGGATTGGCGTTCGGCATCAGTCAAGAGCCGGGATGTGGGCGAGGTGGATATCGTCGTGAATAACGCGGGTTATTTCCCGAACCGCCCTATCGAGGAACTCGATCTGCCGACGTGGCGAATGACGATGGCTACTAATCTCGACTCACACTTCTTGAGCGCGAAATACTTCTTACCAGCGATGAGAAAGAAGAAGTGGGGCCGCTTTGTCGGCATATCGTCAAACATGGTCGGCTTAGCCATACCCGGCATGAGCCACTACATCGCTTCAAAGATGGGAATCATCGGGTTCATGAGAGGTTTGGCGAACGACGTTGCAAACGACGGCATTACCGCGAACGCGGTCTTGCCCGGTCTGACAAATACTCTGGCAACTGCACTTCAATCGGATGAGCAAAAACGCGCCACATGGGAACAGCAGGCCATCAAGCGTATGGGGGAACCCGAGGACGTTTCAGGTGCGATTTTGTTTTTGACAAGCGATGATGCTGCATTTATTACCGGGCAAGCAATTGTCGTTGATGGCGGTCAGTATCGCATCGGCTAGCCGCTGCGCGAGGAACCAAGAGGGGGCCGGAACGATCTCCGCCGATCCGGCCAATTTCTTATGCGCGGAGCAAACTGTCACCTTCATTTGCCAAGCGCGCTGGCGACTTGTCCCATAAGAATTGCAAAGGGGATATCCAACGCAGCATATACGTCATTGGCCTTCGGGTCAGCATTGTCGCCCAGGATCTCAAATATCAACGTAGCGTAGTCTGACACGTCTATGCCGAGGGGCCTAATACGGTCACATGATTAGTTACACAGAAAATGCCGCACGCCAGAAACTCTCGGGCGTGCGGCATTTTATTTGAGGCAGGCTAAGGTTCTTCCCAAGTGGTATTCCAGCTCAAGCTTGCGTCCGAAAAGTTTCCTTACCCGTGGCCCTGAACTTTGCCGCGCAGCACGGTGACAGAACATTTGGGCAGCTTCACCCTGGCGCCCCGGCCTGCCATTATCTTGGAAGCGACTGGCGGATTGTCCGGTTCGGCGTGGGATTTCGCACCCGCCGAATGCCAAACGTACTGCTCGGTTCCGAACGTCACCATGTGCACCTCGCCGTCAAAAAAACTGGGACGGCCGTCGGCTCCCTCGAAGGCTATCTCGATGCTGCGAGGATTATCCCTATCCTTATTAACGATCAGAAGGGCCCAATCGCCGTCGGGTCGTCGAACCGCATAGGCAGTCACAAGCGCGTGACCTGCGGCATCGGGGACGGTGCCGTTCACTCGAAACAGGAGATGCATGCCGCTGCCATGCGTGACCCATTCGTTGTTGATCACGCGGCCGGTGTGATATTGCGCGGTGAATTGGTGAATTTGGAGATTCGCGTCGGCAACGTAGTTCCCATATGTCGCCCAGCCCCCATGGCACCCAGGGTGAAGCGGTTCGGCCTGAATCGGCGAATGATAATAAGCAGAGCCACCATACAAGAAAAACGAACCCACGCTGTCGGCCAGCCAAAGCGCCGAAAAGATATCGGTCATGTAGTTCGAGAGGCTGTAGGTCACCGCGCTCTCTGTGTTCATCAGAGGCACGCCTTCGGGTAAGCCATCTTGCCGAAACGCATCCAGGCAATTTCGCGTCAATTCGGGCTCGCGATAAAGATCCGCCCAGTTAACGGAGCAAGGATCGAACGGATAGTGTTCAAACGAAACAAAGGCGAGATCCTGAATATGATTATGAGATTTCAGATAATCCAGGAATCTCCCGAACCAGGACGTACGGTTCTCCGCGTCCGACCAAACCGAGACATCTTGGTTGATGCCCTGAAACACGGGACCACCCAGCTTTGTCTCCGGAGCGACCTTATGGATAGCGTCGGCAAATTGGATGTAAAGCGCCGCGTAGTCTTCAGGCATCATGTACTGGCCGTCGCATTCTTCTCCCATCTCGACCCAGGCGACCGGATATCCGCGTTTTTTCAAGTAGGCAATCTGATGTGCAGCATCCTCAGGCGTGCTGAAAAGGACTGCGACGGGAATCATCGCCGGCAAATTGTTCGTGATGCCGCTGGTGAAGAAAAGGTCGAGACCCGTCTGGTCGCCGCGCTTGCTCAGATCCGTGGCCGAGTGGTACGGATCGGTCGAGGAGCAGTAGGTTGGGGTCTGCGTGGCATCAGGCGAGTGTCGTACGAGATCGACGAAAGTGCCGTCGTCGAGGAGCATGCCGGCGTACACTTGGTAGATCGCATAGCCCACTCGATGCCGCACGTCGTCAGTTCCGTGGGGTCCCGCCTGATTCGAGGATTGCGTCATCACCACACGAATCCAGCGCGTCGTAACCGGCTGTTCGGCAAGCTTCAGCGTCGCGGTGCCACCTTTGCCATCGCGCACGATGCCATTGGGAAAACTGTTCCAGCGCCCATTTGCCTGCTGGCCGACGCCCAGGCCTTCCCCGGGCACGTACTGCGCCTCCCAATTCATGGGGTCAACGCCGGTCCAATACTGCACCTCATATCCGCGCGCGCTCGGCTCGCACCAATCGATGCGCAAGGCATTCATCTGCTGGGGAGTAAGCAAATCCAGGATGATCCATTGAGGATGCAGCGCGTCGTCTTCGCCGGTAAACGCCTTGGTAAGATATGGATTACTTTTCCAAAACGTTGCCGGATCTCCGTCTGTTATCCTCCCGAAGCCGTTCGAAGCGCCCCCATCTGCTGTCGTGCCGCGATGCGGCAGCGGGTATGCGAATGAATCGTGAATGACCTCCGTGGGCTCCGGGTCCCCGACGAAGTAGCCCCTCTGATGTGCAGAGTCGCTCCACGTTCCCTTGCTGTTCCAGTGCCATGCCTCGATGGCAGGCTCTGTGTGGTTGCGATAAGTGATCGGTCCCCAACCGGCCGCGAGCCATTGCCGGACCATTTCTGGCGTATAAATCTTTTGGATCACCTCGATCGACAACTGATCCATCGAAGAACCGAGACTCTTATCCGGATCCAAGGTGTTCACCTCTTTGCTCGTATCTACGCGTAGCAATGCGGCGTGCGATACCGCTGGACCGGCGCCTTGACCAAGCGCAGCAACAACTCTACGGCTGGAGGCCATCGACAGCGCTGCTGTTCCAGCTGCTTGGCCGAGGAATCTCCGCCGCGAAATTCCTCGCGGGCAGTCTTGCTTAGGTGGATTTAATCGGTGTCCCACTACCAAATCTGCTGATCTCCATCCTCGAAGAAAATTGCCTCGCGACGATTTCCGCGCTGGGTCACATGGTGAGGAAGACCAGGAACGACCATACGCGCAAGGCGAGTCATGCAGGCAAAATATCACGAACGCAGGGGAATAGGTATGCTGTCAGCGGATTAGCCTTCGATGAGTGCCTCGGCGAAGATAACCGGCCAATCCGTTTTGACTAATGGAATTGTGAATCGCTCGATGCAGCGCGGCTGAGAGACGTAGTTTATTATTCTTCAGCCGGATTTTCTTACCTTCAAGCCCGCGAGCTAGAACATGTTCCAGTTCAGCACGGCTCATTGGTGCGAGCGCAGGATTGGTGCGGCTTCGGGGCAAGCGGGTCCAGAAGTTTGGCCCTCACGATCACACGTTCAGAATGGGAAGCGATTGGCCGCTTATGGCCTGGTATCGCCATTCGACAGGCAGCGTGGAGCGCGACTCTGGCAACAGAAGGCGTGAGAAGGCGTGGACAGAGAAGGCGTGGACGGGAAGTTCACCTAACAAGTTTTGTTGGCCTGTAGAGGCGCAGTTTGCATGAAGGCTGGTGAACGTCCCGTCCACGCCTTTCCTGTCCACGCCTTTCCCCCTGCGAGAAGAGAGTTTCATGTCGACTCCATCACCTTATTCCAGTCGACCTTAAAGCCGGCAGCGCGCAACTCCTGCGCCAAGGGGATTTTCGAGGCGCCCGTCACCGATCGCCGGCTCTTCTTGCTCTCTGAAGAGTTCGCATCCGTCATCCACGTGCTCGGCCGCGAGACCGGCCAGCTCTTTCCCCTGCTGCGCTGCGCCTGGGACGGCGGTGACCTGTGCGCTCATGACGGCCATCGTTACATCCAGGCCACTGCTGCGCATATCAGCATCGTGGGTCACGTCACACAAAGCGAGCTCGCCCATCACCTCAGCCACTTCGAATCCCACAACGGCTTTGCCAACCGTTGTTTGTGGACCAACGTACGGCGCAGCAAATCCCTGCCCAACGGTGGCAGCCTTCCCCCCGAACAGCAATCCGCCGTGGCCCGCGAGTTACGCCATACTCTCGATTGGGTGCAGAGCCAAAACGAACTTCTCTTCTCGCGCACGCCGGCCGCAAGCGAGCTGTGGAACGATCGCTATGATGCCTTGAGCCAAGGTCGCGAGGACGCATACGGCGCCGCCACCAGTCGTGCGGAAGCCCAAGTCCTCCGCCTCAGCGCTATCTATGCCGCCCTTGACCGCAGCCCGCTCATCGATGCCTGCCATCTCGAGGCCGCACTCGCCGTATGGGACTACTGCCGCGCCAGCGCCCGCCTCCTCTTCGACACCGCACCCATCGATTCCACCGCCCGCCGCATCAGCCAGGCCCTTGACGTCACCCCTGAAGGACTAAGCAGGGTGCAAATCCGGGGTCTCTTTCATCGCCACATAAGCAAGGAGCGAATCGACCTCGCTCTCGAACAACTGCTGAGCCTGGGCCTTATCAACAGGGAAACCTCCGTCGGGCGGGGACGGGCCGCAACCCTCTGGGCCAAAGTCCAAAACCCGCAAACCGGCACTAACACCCCCGAAACCGACCCTTATGGCGCATAAGGCGCTTAAGGCGCACACTTCCACCCATATGGCGCATGAGGCGCTTAAAATTTTGGTGACAAAGTTTTGGTGACAAAAGTTTTGGTGACAGACTGCAAGCATGGCCGCCAGCAGGCCCATGATGCCCAACGCGACGGTCGCGGCCTTTGCCGGGAAAAGCTCACCGCTCAGCGAATCCGACCAGCTTTCTCGATGCTGATGGGCACATTCGGCTCAATGGCGCCCAGTGTGCGCTCGAGCGCTGCTGTCATCTCGTTCGGCGAGCGAAGGGACCGCACAACGAAGATGGCAGAGCCATCGCTTTGCGAAAACGGCAGATATGCGACGGGCTGAGGAGATTCCTGAAGGTCGTGGTATAAGAGTCGATTGGAAACGCTGAAGCACACATGTTTTCAAAGGGACCGATGTGAGCCTGCTCGGTTCGACATATCCGAGAACCGGTAGAGGCTCACCTAGGCGATGCCCTTTCGAGGTGCGCGGGCGTCCCCACGCACGAAATGTGTCCACAAGCTCTTTGGGGTTGTGAGATCATTCTTCCGAAGCTTCCCCGCTCTTTTCACATTCGGCGAACATTCCCTGGGAACAGACGAGCTCAATATTGGGTGCCGTAGCCGCGTTCAACCCAGGAACGATCCGCACAGCATTTGCAAATCCCAACCAGAGCTGTCCAAATTAGAGAGGAGGAGATGCGCCATGCCTGACCCTTCGCAGTTCAACACCGACCGCACCTATCCGGGCCGGTGGACGATCACCTTCAGCAACCCGCCGATCAACATGTTTGTTCCCACAACGATCGTCGAATTGGGAGCGCTCATGACCGACCTCGAGGCGGACCCGTCCGTGAAGGTCGTAGTGTTCCAGTCGGCGAACCCCGATTTTTTCATCGCCCATCTCGACGTAGGCAAGGCAGCTGAACGGCCAGAGGTGCTGGGCCTTTGGCGCGACTTTGTGCTGCGCCTCTCGTCCACGCCAGTCGTGAGCATCGCCAAGATTCGCGGCCGCACGCGTGGCATCGGTAACGAGTTCGTGCTGGCCTGCGACATGCGCTTCGCCAGCCGGCAAAGCGCCCTATTCGGCAACCCCGAGATCGGCGTCGGACTGGTCCCGGGCGGCGGAGCGTTGGAATGGCTCCCGCGCTTGGTCGGCCGCTCGCGCGCACTTGAGTTCTTGCTCAGCGGCGACGATTTCGATGCTGATATCGCCGAGCGCTACGGCTGGGTGAACCGCACGCTGGACGATGACGACCTCGACTCGTTTGTCGATGCGCTCGTCCGGCGTCTGGCCTCGTTCGACCGTGAAGCGCTAGGCGCGGTGAAGGCCCAGGTCAATCGGTTCGGGACGCCGACAGCTACCGAGCTCAAGTCGAGCACGGACATTTTCTTCTCTGCCCTGGCCTGGCCCGGTCAGCTGAAGCGCCGTGCCAGGGTCCGCACTATGGGTTACGGCGCTCGGAGCGACTTCGAATTGAACTTCGGCCGGCACCTGCCGACGCTCGGGCGGGCGGACGACGAGGACACGGATACCCAGCCCGACTGATCGTCGCCCTGGATTTCTGAACTCGGCACTGACGTTCGACGTCCGCCAGCGCCCCATTAGTAAATGCGCCCCCCCAAAATGGGGACACACGCAAATCGGAGGTCCCTCCAATGGAAGAGCATGTCATCGTCGGTTCGAGCTTCTCCGCCATCATCAACGCGCCGCTCGAGCAAATAGACATTCCCTCGTGGTGCTTCAGTCTACCGGACGATGAGTATCAAGGCTGTTCACCGGCTCATTTCGACGCCGGGTCGACCACCGCACGTAACGGCCGGGCATGTCGATCAACGTCGAGGTCATCGGTGGAACGCCGATGGTCCAACACTATGTCGAGCAGGTAGCCGACAGACATCATCTAGTTCTCGACTCCGTATCCGATCTCTTCACTCAGAACCGGCTTTCCTTTTGGCCTAAACCCAACATAAACATTGCTGTCACCAGGGGCAATCTGAGTAATGAAATTGTGCATGCCGCCGCCAAAACCTCAGATTTCTGGAAAGTTTTCGCAAAATATATAGCAATAGAAACCGATTTTGCGGCCAATTTCTGCGACACATGTTTGCCCTATATTCATTGAAGGTCAAATCGTCGCAAAACTTGAGAGTTTTGCGAACGAATCCCGCGTCCCGTTTACCGATAAGTAACAGACGGGTAGGCGACACAGACGGGTAGGCGACTACACGCTCGGAACAAAAAGCTCAGCGCGATGGTTCGCATTTGGGATGAGTCTTGGGGAGGTCGGCGGCGTCGACACATGTGTTCCCGGGCCTTTTGGTCCAGACGCCAGCGCTGGGAGACTGATTGGGGCCTGGCGGAAAGTCTCCGCTGATCGTTGTTCCGTCGACGGCAAGATGGCCGGTGAAGCGCTGCGAGCAGCACACCGCGCTGTAGGCGCCTAACTCCAGCGAGACCTGTTCGTCGCCACTAACGTCGACCTTAGCGAGATCGCCATAGGACTGAAGGAGCGAGTGGGGTCCAGGGAAGTTGGGACCGTAGATTGTGTGGCCCGGTATCTCAAGCGCGTCCGACCAGCCAGTGAAGGTGGTGGCTCCGGTCTGGGCGATGTGGACGCAACCCGATCGGGGGAGCGGGCCCAGGGACCACGTGCCGACGAGGGGGCTCTGTTTGACCTCGGGACCCGGCGTGGGGCGGCAGAGGGTGACAACCGCGTCGAAACTGCCGCGATGGAAGCGTCCATGCCAGCAGTCGCCGGCCTGGTGGACGAGGTCGAGATCAACGGAGGAAATGTTCCCCCTGGCCGAGATGAAGTGAAGCTGGAGGTGGCCGTTCTCAAGGGCGACCGGACCCCCACGAGGGTCGTCGGCAAAATATCCCTCCTCGCCGAATGCGATCTCCGATCCCCTGCGCTGGAAGACCCCGAAATTGAGGTTCTGCCAGGACTGCGGAGTTCAAGCGGGGGGATCGACATCGTCGGAGACAATGGTCATAAGGTTCAAGTGGATGCCGACGGCACCGCCTTGGCCATCGGGCGCTTCCCACACGCCGGAAAGGGCCTCCGGACGATCAACGAGATGGCCAAAGTAAAAGCTGCGGGTGCCGGGAATTTCTTCGCCCGGAGTGGTGACACTGTCCTGCGGATGGATGCCGGGCGCGAGCAGGATGGCTCCGAGCACAGCAAAGATTGCGCGTCGCAGGTGCATGTGTGTTGGACGCGGTCGCGAGAGATAAGGTACCGGTTGTATCACCGGCAATCCGGAAGTAACGCCAAAATGGGTTCTGTCCGGGATTGGCCACCATTCTCTCAGAATGCGCTACTTGATAACGGACAACCTGTCATAGAAGACCGCAAACCGGACAGAACAAGTGCGCCTTGAAGGCTACAATTAAACCCGCTCGTCAGGAAAGATATGGTTACGCGCCAACCGTCCGCGAAACGCAACGGATCAATTGTGCTGGAAACTGTGCGCGCTGCTCTCTCCCGAAATCCCATTCTTCTCAAAACACTAGAATTGATTTTCCCAAACACAGCAGAGAGCTTGTCCTTTCAGGGTTTGCGCTTTCAACCTTTCATCGCCGTACATCGCAACCTTGTTAGCGTGGAACCTTTTCTGTTGCCTAAGGAACGATTCGGAGGGTCGCAAGACGTTGAGCTGGTTCCTCTGGTCCGCCATGTTGTAGATGAGGCTCTTCGTTCTTACGCTCGTGGGAGCCCGCATCTTTTGGAATATGTCGGAAGAACGCCAATTTCCCCATACGGAAGCATGGGCCTGAGCGTTAGCCGCTGGGGGCACGTGGATTGGGACTACATACGCGATCTGGATTGGCGGATCTTTTTGCCTCCTGAGATCGGCCATCTTTCCGGCTTCAAGTCAGAGCTGGAGCGGAACCTGACGCAAGAGCTCCACAAATACAAACTCTATCCGCTGTTGTTTGGAAAGGATGCGCAAGGGCTCCCCCAGGTGCAACTCCGCGACAAGCGGACTGCGGTCGTCCACGGGTTTCACTTCTTTCTGATAGCTATGAAGCCCGGGTTTGTCCGGGGAAAAATTCATCATGATGGCGGCTACTCTCCCCACTTCGCCTATTTTCCTGATGGCTCCCTGGATGAATACCTGGAATCGGCCAACCTGCAGTGGTCTGAACTAATCGCACAGCAGCGAGACGACTACATCGAGACGTTCGACCAACTGAGCTTCAATATCTTCGGTGAGAATACCGGCAAAGACCGTCTGTATAAGACCCGCGACTGGTACCTGCACAAAGCATTCAAGTGGTATGCCTCACTGGCACGGGCGCGAGGGCTGTCTGCGCTTGAAGAAGATCTTCTCTATCAATATGAACATTTTCAAGGATCAGAGGCCGAGCTTGCCTATTTGGCGAGATATCGATACTACGCTCGCATGGCTCCCAGCCGGCCACACCTGGAGGACATTGATCGTGATCTAGCCCGCGCCGCAAGCATCGTATACGCGCGGGCGAGAAATTCCCACGACCCATTGGTCGGGCAACACATCGGCACAAACCACGCCAATATCATACTCTTGGAAACCGTTCCCGAGAATTATGTAGTGGCGGCGCGGGAGCTTCTGGAGCAGGTTGAATCCTCCTTGCTCGATCAGTTGGGGTGTTCCCCGGTTGCGGGGCGGATTCGTTTCGCGGACAATCTTGCTGCACCTTCCTGCGTGCAACGCGACGGTCACGTGCAAGCTGCCTTGATACCAGCCGAGTGGTCGATGGTCTTTTGTGATTCTTACGTCTGGCAAGTCGTAAAAAAGGCCGCGGAAGAGAAGCGGCCCATCGCAGAGGAGGATATCCGCCAGGCCCTCGCGGTGCTGCTCGCTTCACTTCTCAGGCAGGCGTCGCAATTCCCCGGCGTTTCCACCGGCCCCGTTACCGATAATTCGAATGGCGGTTGACTTTAAACGGATGTCTCCCTACGGGCGGGGCCTACCGAATGTCCAAGCAGCACGGAGATGCAGCAGCTGTTTTTCAAAGAGGTTGTGGCGCCACCTTCTGTAATTTTTTTTGAAACCTTTATAGGTTCCTTGGAACACGGCAGTATAATTTCTGGTCGCAAAGAGAATGACTCTGAGCAGTGAGATCATTCCTTCGCCTCCGAGGGTTTTCTCCGCATCAAGAATCAATATCACAACGACAATTGAAAGGAGTGAGCAGCATGCCACGTACTCCCGCCGAGATTAGAGAACTGGCCAAGAATTCCGGCGTCAAGATCGTTGACCTCAGGTTTATTGATCTCCCGGGAATGTGGCAACACTTTTCAATTCCCGTAGAAGATCTCGAAGACGACTTGTTCAGCGATGGGATCGGCTTCGATGGTTCGAGCATTCGCGGATTCCAGCAGATCCATGAGAGCGACATGCTTCTGATTCCGGACGCCGAAACCGCCGTTGTGGACCCGGTGCTCTCCATTCCCACACTGAACCTGATTTGCGAGGTGTACGACCCGATCAGCCGAAAGGCTTACAGTCGCGATCCACGCCACGTGGCACGCAATGCGGAACTCTACCTGAAGAGCACAGGTATTGCTGACATGAGCTACTGGGGACCCGAGGCGGAGTTTTACATCTTCAGCGACGTCCGCTACGACCAGACGGCGCATAGCGGTTACTATTTCGTCGACTCCAACGAGGGCATTTGGAATACAGGGCGGGAAGATGGCCCAAACCTTGGCTACAAACTGCGACACAAGGAAGGCTACTTCCCGGTGCCGCCATCAGACCAACTGCAGGACGTCCGATCCGAAATCATGCTGGCTCTCCAACAATTGGGAGTGAAAGTCGAAGTGCATCATCACGAGGTAGGCACCGCCGGCCAGTGTGAGATCGACATGCGCTTCGGCACGCTCACCAGAATGGCCGACAATTTGTTGTACTACAAGTACATCATTCGCATGATCGCCAAAAAACATGGCATGACGGCCACATTCATGCCCAAACCACTCTTCGGCGACAATGGCTCCGGCATGCACGTCCATCAAAGCCTTTGGAAAGGCGAGAAAAATGTCTTCTACGATTCCAACGGCTACGCTCTGTTAAGCCAGACCGCCAAATACTACATTGGCGGACTTCTCAAACATGCACCGGCGCTATTGGCGTTCGCTGCCCCCACCACAAACTCGTATCGTCGGCTGGTACCGGGCTACGAGGCTCCGGTGAATCTGGCCTACTCACAGCGCAACCGCTCGGCTGCGTGCCGGATCCCCGTCTACTCCACCAGTCCGAAGGCAAAGCGCATCGAATTCCGTTGCCCCGATCCTTCCGCCAATCCCTACCTGTGCTTTCCTGCTCTCCTGTTGGCCGGACTCGATGGCATACAGAATCGCATTGATCCTGGAGATCCATTGGATAAAGACTTGTATGAACTGGAGCCGTCTGAAGCAGCAAAGATCAAGAGCACACCAGGCTCACTTGGCGAAGTTCTAGACGCCTTGGAGGCAGATTACGAGTTTCTGTTGCAGGGCGATGTGTTCACCAAAGATTTGATTGAGACTTGGATCCGCTACAAGCGAGAGCGCGAACTGGCTCCGGTCAACCTTCGCCCCGTGCCCTACGAATTCTTCCTTTATTACGACCTATAGGGTAGGCGAAGATTCAATCGTGGCAGCAGCATCAACGTCAGACAGGAGGTTGCTATGACCGTCGATGATGTGATTGAACTCATCAAGAAGCGCAGGAAACAACATCTCCATCCCCCAATAGGAGATGATGCCGGCGATCCGTTGCGCTGGAGCGAGGGTGGATTTCAGCGCGCCATTGTTAACGAATACGACGATCTCTTGGAAGAAATACAACGTGTAGAAATGAAGGCGGGAAGCAGGTAACTGCTCCCATCCCTCGCTTCTTCGCCAGACCCATTCGGTGGGGTTACCCAATAAAGAATGCCACGACGCGCCTGAGGTGCCCAGCCGTCCAATCGAAACTCGGCGAGGAGTGTGGAATTTCGCCTCGATCCGTGTGTCTCTTCCGGTATGCCACGAGAACGATTTGGGGTCTGGGGGAAGCGGAATTTCCAAAGCGCCGTGCTGCCGGATTCACACTCTTGGCGGGCTGGTGCTTAACCAGTAACTTACGGGTAGGCGACATTACGGTTAGGCGACCATACACTCAGGACTTGAAGAATAGGCCCCCGGATCGCATAGATTGGGCTGTTTTCGTCTTTCGAAATCAATCTTTAGCACGTGCTTCAGTCCGCGACGATCAGCGTGGAGTTTACGAGGGGCGCTGCTTTTCCAACCGGCCGTCAGCGCGACTGGAGTCTTTCAGGAACGGAAGCATTCCTCTGCCTGTTGATCTCGAAATTCAACTCCACAGATTCCCATTGCCATGAGCGAATCGCCATGCAACCATCTCAATGCTTCCTTGGGCATTCGCCGAGTCTCAGAGCACTCGAGAGGTCCGATTGAAAACCGATCGCGGCACACCGCCCATTTGGCTGATGGGTATGTGCAACGCCACCATGGGGTTCAGCAACGGCATGGTGTTGTTCGCGCTGCCGCAGTTGTTGGCCGCCGAGCACGTTCCTGAGTGGCAGATCGCTGCCATTACAGCCGTCGCGTTCTCTCCTAATTTCTGGAGTGTCCTCTTCGCTCCCATTCTCGACGTGCGCTTCAGTCGCCGTTGGTACGCAACTGTTCTGGCCTCCGTATGCGCCATCTCCACGGCCGCCGGTGTCCTCAGTCTGCATCATCTTGTCCTGCTGGAAATCGCCATGCTTGTCTCTATCGCTACCGCTATCTTATCGAGCTCGGCGATGGGAGGCTGGTTCTCGAACATCACAGCCCAAAAGGACAAAAACATCCTCAGTAAGTGGATGAACATCTCCCTGATTTCTGGCATTGGGGTTACATCTATGGTTGGCGGTCAACTTGTTCGCCATCTCCCCATGATGCTTGCTGCGACTCTGGTCGGGGTGATCGTTTTTCTTCCCACCACAATCTTCGCGATCATTCCAGCTCCCGGCCCAGACCGCCGTCTCGCCGGCGAAAGCTTCACTCAATTCAATCGCGAAGTCCTCTCTCTTTTGCATCGTCGCGAAGTCTTGATCGTGCTGCTTCTCTTTCTGTTGCCGTGCGGTTCTTTTGCCCTCACGAATTTGCTCGGTGGTCTCGGCGGCGATTTTCACGCCTCAGCAAGCGCTATCAGCATCGCTGGCGGCATAGGAGCCTTCATTCCGGGAATCGTCGGCTGCGCGATCTTTCCGATCATCGCCAGGCGCCTACCGCTGCGCTTGTTCTATCTCGCGAACGGCATTGTCGGCAGCATCTTCACTCTGAGCCTGATTATTCTGCCGCACTCGACAGCTACATTCGCTCTGGCGCTGTTCGGAGAATTCCTATTCCAGGCAGTCTCATTCTCGGTCCAGATTGGAATCGTCTTCGAAGTCATTGGACCCGACAATCCGCTGGCGGCCACTACCTTCAGCTTTCTGACGGCCGCTACCAACATACCCGTCACGTACATGATGGTGGCCGACGGGCGCGGTTACTCCGCTCGCGGAATCGCAGGAAGCTTCGGGCTAGACGCCTCGATCTCTATTGGGGCCTGCTTTTTGGCTGGGTTGTTGCTGTCAAAGGTCGATCGCAGGACCTTTCCCGGAAGCCCTAAGCTTCCGGAAGTCGCAGACGCATTGCAGCAAGAGAACTAAGAAGGAACTTTGACGAGCAGCACTTGGCTGAACAATAGATGTCCCGGACTCACTGCTCAGAAGACGCAGAGTATCGTCAACCCGAACGGAGTATTCTTTTCGGCGGCCCGAGGACTTGTATTTCAGGGGAAGGTTTCGGGTAGCCGACCTCCATGTAAGTCAAAGTCAAGGGAAAAACACGAGGCCTCTGGCGCGCTCCGGAGAGCGCGCATTGCGTGGATCAGGATCCTTCACTGCGCATCAGTGCCTCTCGGCTGGTGGTCCCTGCATCCCTGCAGGACCGGACATCCGCCCCGATGTGGGTTTGTAGCCGACCCGGTTCGACCAGCGAAGATAGCCCCCAACAGTAACAACATTGTCAGGAGTAAGCTGATAACCAACAGCTCAATATGCCGATCTCTTCTAAGTTCTTAATCAGAGGCCTACTTCTTGTCGTCGTTCTAGCAACATCCGCCGTGGCCCTGGCACAAAGCCCCAGAGCTCTGACGGAATCCGGCGCGATATCCGGGGTGCGCGAGAGCGGATTGAATGTCTACAAAGGCGTTCCATTCGCTGCCCCTCCGGTCGGCGACTTGCGTTGGCGGCCTCCGGCACATGTTGCATCCTGGACTGGCACGCGTAAGGCGGATGCGTTTGCCCCGGCGTGTATGCAAACTGGTGTGTCCATGCCAGGCGAGACGCCGCCGGCAGTGAGTGAGGATTGTCTCTACCTCAACATCTGGACGCCGGCGAAGAATGGGCAGGCGAAGCTGCCAGTGATCGTCTGGATATACGGCGGTGGCTACATCAACGGGTCGGCCTCGATGCCTTTGTACTGGGGCGACAAGCTCGCGCACAAAGGCGTGATCGTGGTCACGATCGCGTATCGGCTGGGACCGCTTGGCTTTCTTGCGCATCCGGAGCTGACACGCGAGTCGCCGCACCACTCATCGGGAAACTACGGCCTGATGGACCAGATCGCCGCGCTCGAATGGATCCAGAAGGACATTGCGGCGTTCGGCGGTGATCCGAAGAATGTAACCATTGCGGGCCAATCCTCAGGATCAATGTCGGTGAGCATGCTGATGGCCTCGCCGCTGGCGAAGGGATTGTTTCAGCGCGCCATTGGAGAGAGCGGCGGTTTGTTCGAGCCGGTCCAGCTCGCACCGAAGTTTCTGCTGGCCAACGCGGAACGCGACGGAGAGAAGTATGCCGTTTCTCTGGGCGCGACATCGGTCGAACAACTTCGCAGGCTGCCGGCGGCCCGGCTCACTGGCGACGGCGGCGGCATTGTTCACGCGGTGATCGAACCCTATGTGCTGCCTGTTTCGCCTTACGAAGCGTTCGCTTCGGGGCAGCAGAACGATGTCCCGCTGCTGATAGGTTCGAATGCCGATGAGGCGCGTTCGTTGACGGATGCCAGCCATGTGAAGGCCGCCACGTTCGACAGCGACATCGAGCATAGCTTCGGCCAGCTTCCGCCTCCGCTTATCGCAGCGTATCCCCACGCGACCGACGAAGAGGCGCGGCAGGCGCGACTCGGCTTCGAGCGCGATCTCCGCTTCGGCTGGGACATGTGGGCATGGGCGAGGTTGCAGGCCGCGACCGGGCAGAAGCCTGTCTACTACTATTCGTTTCGACAGCAGCCGCCGTTCCCGGCCGGCTCCGTGTACGCAGGGTTGGGGCGCAAGCCACTTCGCTGAACTGTGGTATGTCTTCGACCATCTGAATCAAGAGCCCTGGCGCTGGACCAAGGCAGATCGGAGAGTCGCCGAAGAGATGTCCAGCTACTGGGTTAATTTTGCGAGGTCGGGCGATCCGAACGGCCCGAGCCTTCCTGTGTGGCCGGCGTTCACCACGGCGAGTAGCAAGGTCTTGTACATCGGCGATCCAACTACCGTTGGTGGAGTGGCGAACATCAATAGCCTGATCGTCTTCGATACTGTCTACTCGGCCGTGCGTGGGAAGCCGTTTGGCGCCGGTAGTGTCGGTCGCGAGGAGGCGCCTTGAACAGAATCCTCAAACAAAACGTGATTTATGAACATTGTGAATGATCACGATATACGGCGCTCCCCCCACACATCCCTCGGGACGTGTCGCGCGAAAGCAAAATTCACGTCGACCTTTTGCCGCCCACCCTCGAGGAAGCGCACAAGCCTCTGTGGGGGAATCGTCTTTCTCGGCATGATCATGCTGGCCCTTGGTTGCCTCCGCGCGCCGGCGCAGGCTGCTCAAGCGAACGCGTCGCTCGAGCTGAAGCGAGGTCGGGTCACGATTTTCCGGGATCGATGGGGGATGGCTCACCTCTACGCCGCCCGCGAGGAGGATGGTTTTTTCGGCCTGGGCTATGCGACGGCAGAGGATCGTCTCGAGCAGGTTTTGCTGCTGTATCTCGGCGTCAAGGGCGAACTGGCGGCCGCGTTCGGCCCTGGTCCGATTGGCGCCGACAAGGTAGGACCGGTGCTCAGCGGGGATATACCCGACACGATCGCCTCCGACCTTCGGGTGAAAAAGTTCCAGATCCTGGAGCAAGCACGCCTGAACCTGTCTAAGATCCCGACGCAATATCGTCTGGATCTGAAAGCCTACATAGCCGGAATCAACCAGTTCATGGTCGACCACCCCAAGCGCAAACCCGCCTGGGCGCCAGTGCTTGAACCCGCCCTTCCGCTCGCGTTGTTATGGCAATATACCCTCGAGGCGGACGCGATTTGCCCCGCCCGCCTGGCGGCGGCGGCGCAGAAACTCGTGTACGAGCCGAGTCGACTGACCACCAGCGAAGCCTCGGACGCCTTTGCAATCGGCCGAAGCAAGACGGCGGATGGAGGGATCATTTTCTCTTCGGATTCCCACCGTCCGTGGGAGGCCGTGGGAACTCTCTTCTATCCCTGGCGCATGAAGGCGGGCTCGTTGAATTTTCAGGCGTTCGACGTGACCGGCGCCGCGATGTTCTTCTTCGGCCACAGCAATGCCTTCGCCTGGGGATGGACCGAGGGACCCCGTTACACGGGGGACTGTTACCGTATCCAAACCGTAAAGGGAGACCCCCGCGCTTACCTGTTCGACGGGAAGCCTCAGCGTATGGTCGTGGCGCCGTACAGGATCAACGTCCGCGGCGCGGCTCCGGTTACCGGTGAGTTCGAGTATACGCGTCACAACGGTGTCCTCTCACCAGTGGTGGAGCGGCGTGGAGATGACGCCTATGTCGTCAGCTCGGCGTATTTCGACCAGGTCGGCATGGGAAACGCCGAACTCTACCAGATGGCTCATGCCCGTACCCACGCCGACATCAAAGCCGCCCTGGCGCCGATGGATCTCTATCCCGCCAACCTGATCCTGGCGGGGCGGGATGGGACCTTGCTCTACATCCGGCCCGGCCGTCTTCCGAAGCGTCCCGACGGGGTGAACGTAACGCTTCCCCTCGACGGATCGACGGACCGAACCGCGTGGACTGGATTCGTTTCGCTGCGCGAAGCAGTGCAGGTCGAGAACCCACCCCAGGACTATGTCGGCAACGACAACGTGAGCCCCGACCGCATGTACGCCACACCGATTCTCGATCCTCAAAAATACGCGGCCTATTACGCGTTCGACCCCGGCCAGACCAACACCCGTCAACTGAGAATGATCGAACTACTCGAAAATGCCCATGGGGTCAGCGATCAGGCCGCGATCCAGATCACCATGGACGAGAAGGTGTTTGGCGCCGACCAATGGGGAGGCATATTCAAAACGCTCAAGCTTTCGGGCGCCTGGGCTAAGAACACCGATCCGGACCTCGCGACGTTCGTTGCGGCTCTGGAGACTTTCGACGGCGTGTTCTCGAAAGAGTCGCGCGGGGCCCTCTACTACATGGCTTTTCGCGAGGCGCTGCGCTCGGCGTCGCACAAGGCCGCCGGGGAGGTCGAAGGCGCTGTCGAAGCCGGGCGGCCGCTTTCGCCGGCGCAACAGCGGAGTGTAGAGGACGCCGTACTGGCGGCGTACACGTCTCTTCGTCAGGGATTTGGCACGATCAATCTTGTCTTCGGCGACGTTCACCGTATCGGACGAGGCTCCGACTCTTTTCCCGTCGGGGGCGCTGCCATAGATTCGTCGCTGGACAAAAGAGAGCTCAACACGATCGGTGCATGGGTCCTGGAACCTAGCGCGGCTGAAGCCATGCGGACCATGGCGTTTCGACCGGACGCCAAGAACCCGGCCCTGCTCGACGCATACTGCTGTCAGCGCGTGCCATTCGTGGTCGCGTTTCACCCGGATGGGTCGCTGACCTCCTACTCCGAGATGCTGCCGGGCGTGAGCGACGATCCAGGCTCGCCGCACTTTGGCGATCAGATGCGCCTGGCAAGTCGAGTGGAACTGCGACCCAACTACTTCTACTTGCGCGACCTCGAGAGGAATACAGAGTCGCGAACCGATATCGCCGTCACCGGCGCATCGCCACGGACTGCCAAAACCAAGGTAAGAGATCGCTGACTGTAAGGATAAATGTTTCCGACTCGTTGCTCGCAAGATAGATTGCTTGGTCTTCCGAATCCCACCAAGAGCAGACTTCAAAATGTGACCGTTTGGCCTTTCTGCTAAGGCGCATGGACTTGCTTCCTATTTACCGAGAGCCGCAGGGACTGCCCAAGATGCTACGAAGACGCTTACAGCAGCTCCGGGCGGATAACCGCCATTCCGGGACATAACCCAGATTTCGGCCTTCCCCGGGTCTCTGGCAGGCCCCAGGCAGAGGTTAGCGACGGATCGGTGACAATCCGACCGGAGTCCGAGGGTCGTGGCGAAGTTATGCTCGAAGGTAATGCCGTCGAAAACAACTCACTCGGCTCGTCCCCGGTGATAAACTCAACCGGTACGATCCTCCCTTCCCCTGAAAATAAATTCCCGGAGGCACACGATTGTCCCGCGGATCCGCAGTTTCTCTTTTTGCTCTCGCGCTTGCTAGTACGTCGTTTTCCTGCCTTGCGGCCGACCGTATCCTCATGGATCGTCTCGGCCCAACGCAGGCCACGCTCTTTCTTTCGAATGCGGATGGTTCAGGGGAGCGGGTCATGTCCCAATCGGGCTCGCTTGACTACAATCCCTCCTGGTCGCTAAAGGGCGACTGGATCGTTTTTACTTCGGAGCGTGCGGGATCAGCAGATCTCTACCGGATTCATCCGGACGGGGCGGGGCTCGAACGGCTGACGGACAATCCGGCATACGACGACCAGGGGGCTTTCTCTCCTGATGGCAGGAAGGTTGTATTCGTTTCGACCCGCGCCGCCGGAAGGGCGAACCTTTGGATACTGGATGTCGCCACGCGCAACGCGACGCGGTTAACCACAGGGGACGGCGGCGATTTTCGTCCGTCGTGGTCTCCTGACGGAAAGTGGATCGCCTTTTCCTCTGATCGTGGCAGCAATCTTCCACCCGCCCAAGGCAGATGGGAGCGCTTGCAACTGGCGGATGTGTATCTGGTTCACCCGGATGGCAGCGGGCTGCGACGCATCTCCGAGCACGGAGGATTCTGTGGCAGCCCCAAGTGGACGCAGGACAGCAAGACCGTGGTTACGTATTGCATGTCGGCGCAAGACACATATACATATCGCTCTGGCAGCAAGGACGGCGACGACCAACTGCTTGAGATTGACATCGCCACCGGCGCGACGACACCCGTGCCCGCCGAGCCCGGCATCAAACTGTTGCCGACCGTTTTGCCTGCAGGCCAGATCGCCTATCTTCGCAGAGACAAAACTGCGAAAGGGGTCTTCTATGGAATGGGCACGCCGGGCCCCGCGGGAGCGAATTTGCGTACTCCATCCTGGTCTCCCGACGGCAGGCAAGTGGTGTACAGCCGCTTCGTTGTGAAGGATCGCATTGAGCCGGTGAGGATGTGGAGCAGCAATCCGAAGTACGACCTTTACGCGACGGCGTGGTTACCCGATTACGATCCAAGCGGAGAACATCTTGCGGTGACAAACATGGTCTCTCAGGGAACAACCAGCCTCTTTATCGTGAATGAAGGCCAACCGGCGCGGCCCATTCTGACGCGGAAGGAAACGATTCTGGCGCCGTCTTGGTCGCCGGATGGCAAGCAGATCGCGGTGGGCATCGGTAAGTTTCCAGGTTTCGCCGGGACGCCGGTAGGCCCCGCAAATGCCACAGCGCAGGTGGGCATCGTCAACGCCGATGGCTCCGGCTTCCAGGTTGTGACCTCGGGCGCGAATAGTAACGCATTCCCTTCCTTCGCGCCCGACGGAGAGCACATTGTCTACCGCACGGAAGGGCCCGACGGCGAAGGGCTGCGGATTGTGAATCTCGAGGACAGTTCGGTGAAGGTGCTGACCGATGGCTACGACAATTTTCCCGTGTGGTCGCCTCGCGGGGATTTGATCGCGTTCATGCGCCTGATCGACGGAAATTTTGAAATCCTCACCATTCACCCCGACGGAACAGATCTGAAGCAGCTAACCCATACAAAGGGAAATGAAGCTCATATTGCCTGGTCGCCCGACGGAGAGCGGATGGTGTTTATAAGCTCGCGGATGGGTTTCAAGGATGAGGCTCTCTATACCAACAATCCACAACCATACGGAGAGATCTTCGTGATGCGTTTTGACGGCACCGACGTGGAGCAAGTCACCGACGACCAATGGGAGGAAGGCACCCCCGCCTGGCAACCTCACAGATCGGCAGTGGCCGCCGTCATCGCACCCTCGCAGTAGAGCAGCCTCGTTCCTCAGAGCAGTTGACGCGACGGGCGCATTGAATAGTTCGGGGCGGATCACCGTCATTCCGTCCCTAATCCGGACTTCGGCTTTCCTAGTGTCCCAGGTAGGTATCGGGCAGGGTTGGGGAAGGTTGGCGACAATCGGATAGTAGCTCGCAATGAGTGGACCTGGTCCTGTTCCCCAGCATTGCCATGATGAAGCTGCATTTTGCATGAAGACATTCATCGTGGTTCGCTTCGAGTGCGCTGCCTGCCAATTAGAATCGAACCATTGCTCCGCGGGCGCGCGCCCTGAATGTTATAGTGGCTTCTCTCCCCGTTACGTCAACTTGCGGTCGAACGTGTCTTGGAATTTGAAAGGGCAACGTGTCTATTAGCGCAGCGGTTCCAGCGAATCTGCCTAAGCGCCCGCCGGGACGCAAGTATGACCGGCAGTTCTTCTTTGCGATGACCGTCCTCCTGGCGGCTGTCGTAGCGATCGGTTTTGCACCCACGTACTACCTGGCGGGTGGTTTTCTAGCTCCGTTGCCATCGCGGATTGTACACATCCACGCAGCAGTATTCAGTACTTGGATGATTCTGCTGCTGGTGCAGTCGGGCCTCATCTCAGCCAAGCGGGTTGGCTGGCACCGCAAGCTCGGCATGGCCGGGTTCGTGCTTGCTATTGCAATGGTGGTGATGGTGGTCCTGACTGCCGCGGGCCTCGCCGTGCGGGTGAAGGGCGCTCCGTCCATGGAACTGGTGCTCGGTCTTCTCGCTGTCACGTTTACAGATGCGTTTGACTTTGCTGTGCTTGCGGGGTTTGCATACGCGCTGCGGAGGGATGCGGCAGCGCACAAGCGGCTCATCATCATCGCAACCGCTTGTCTCACACGGGCCGCTTTCTTTCGCTGGCACGTCCCAATACTGTTCCGTCAAGTGTACCCAGCCTATGCCGCCACGTATGCTTTTCTTCTCTTGCTGGCCGCATATGACTTGTGGTCCACGCGCAAGATTCATCGCGCGACGGTGTGGGGGAGTTTGTTTCTGATCGTTATGGGGCAGTTCACCCGCATTATCGGACCAAGCGCGCCCTGGCATGCGTTTGCACACTGGGTGCAGAGTTGGGGAGTATGAAGGAGAGCGGCTCCTGAAGTCTGGCAATTTCGGACCTTTTTCTTCCATACGTTTCATTTTGCTCGTGGATGTTTCCGGGTGACCGGTCGGGTGACCGGCCACCCGGACAGAACTCGAAAGTCGGGGTTATGTCCGGATTGGCGACAATCCGGGAGTTTCGTCACGGCGCGATTCGCGGCTGGCCCAACCACCTAGCTATAGGTGTTTGTACGAGTATCGGAATGGGTTCAATTCACCTTCTCGATATCGGGTAGCGGCCAGCTCTTGTCGAAGTAAGGCTCCAGCGGCGCGTAGAATCGGAAACCCACGAAAAACGCCTGGCCCGGCACGGTCTGGATCCAGTTTTTCTCAAAGCCCTTCGGCGAGGTCGGGCCGAAGTAAACATCCACTGAGCCCTCGGCATTCTTCGTGATGTCATCCCGCGACCCAAGCTGGGATCTATGCTGCTCGTTCAGAACAATTGACCGGGTGTCCGAGTCGTAAATTGTGACAGACCAGAATTGCTTCGCGGGAACATTCGGCGGTACGTGCAGCCGGTACCTCTTCGCACCATCGAAGGCGTGCCCCTCCTTGTCGCGGAAGCTCCCGAGATACGCCTGGCCGGCGCCGGGTGTCTTGCTGAGCATGCCCTTAGTCACTAACAGGGCCGCGTAGAAATAGGCGGCGCGCTCATCAAGTTGGCTGTAGTTCGGCAGGTCCTGCATGGGATCGAGGATCAGGAAATATTGCCAGAGCGCGTCGGGACGGTAGCGTAAGTCCGGGAATCTCATGTCGAAGGTGTTGGCTTTGGCCATCGCCTCACCGACAAATGCCCCTTCGGCCAGAATTTTCTTCTGCCGTTCGTCGGGCTGGAAGGGTTTGCCTTTCTCGATGCCCAGAGGCTTGAGCATCGCCATGAAGAAACGGTCGCGGTCCTCTACGGGCTCGCGCTCGATGGCCGCCGCGAGCTGCTCCCAGAATTTCATCCCACGCGGCATGGTTGCGAATTTCGGGAACTGGTCTGGATCAGGCTTTAGAAAGCCGGTGGCGGTTGGATTGTCGCGCTGGGCCCATGGATAGAGGCGTATGCGCTTGGCCAACGCCTCCCCTTTCGCCGGGTCGGGGTCGAGCATACGATAAAACAAGGTGACGCCAAAGGTAGGCGACCGCAAGACGAAGTCTCCGGCCGCCGTCGCCGGTGCTTCCTGTCCCGGCCCGACAAAAACATATGTGCCGCCTTTGCCCTGGTCGGGGCCGGTGAGGCCGAGGTCAATGAGTGGCCGCTGCCAAAAATCCAAGGTAGACCCGGCAATGGCACCGACAGGGATAACCATCTCGACTGGCCCTGTCTTGGCTAAGTCCAGATAGCCAAGGATGTAGGGGGTGGTCGCGTTCGGCGTGAGGAAGACACTCTGTTCGTTGCCTACGTAGAAGGTGAGGTCACCGGACTGAGCGCCGGTGGTGCCTTCCAATATGGCCTGCAAATTTCCGGACTCGACGATGGGCAACGCCCAAAGAAAGAGCTGGCAGGCGCGCTGGAAGTCCATCTCGTCATAGAGGTTTTTGACGGTCGGCAGAGTGGGCACGCCTTGTTCAAACTCGAGTTTGCCAATTCGCGTGTCGACGGTTTCCGCTTGAGTGATTGTGGTCGTCATGCATCCTCCATGTGGATCGCCTGAGCCAACGTACGGACCGGGCCGGGGCAGAGATCGTGACGTTCTTCACAATCGTCGAGTCATCATCTCTCCGCGCTCGCTCCGAAGTTTATGGCGCACAATCGCGCCGACCCACTGGCAAAACTACTAGCCCACCACGAAAAATGCACTTAGCCTCCGGATTGTGCCCGGATCACCGCCTACCCGGAAGTTACCCCAAAACGGGTGTAATGTCCGGGTGGGCGACCATACGGACACGACCCACCTCTAAGCCCTAGGGTATTTGTCAGGACTGATCCGCGCCTGGGGCGCCGTCTTTTATCTCCCATTTGTGCGGTGGACATTCGGAACGCGTGAGCCCTCGTTTATATTGGCTTCGCGGTTTGTCCCGAAACCTACCGGTTGTGAAACGACCCATAGAAAACCCGATTAGCGATCCGCCAGCCGGATGTTCAGCGCAATGCGGTCTTCGGTTCCGAAGGTACGAGAGATATGACCCTTCCCGGTTGAGTCTTCAACCAGAACGATGTTTCCCGGCGCCAACGAAAGTTTGTGACCGCCGGAGATCTCGAATTCTCCCTGCCCACTCAACGTGATGAGGTACTGACGATATGTTTCTTGGTGCCAGTCCCGGACCCAACCTGGAGAAGTCCGCGCGAATACCAAACTAGTGACTTTGATCGGGTCCGAAAATTCAATGCCGTTTCGCGAAGGATCAGATTTCAGATTTCCAGTAATCTCTTCGGCGTGTGTTTCACCGTCAGAACCGGTGTAGATCCTCGTAATCGTAACCGGCTTGCGGTGCTGAGCCGTCAATAGGTGCGCGCACCAGCCGAACGCGAAGCAGCCTACAAGTGCGGACGGAAGAAGCCATTTTGATTGCATTGATTCCTCCTGGTTGGTGGGCCAAGTCTATCAGGTCATCGCCAAGGTCGATTTCACGAACCGTGTCGCAATAAGGACCCTTTGTGAGATATGAGAGTCAGTTTCCGAGCGCAGGTCTGAATTCCATCGAGATTTGGTCAATCCAGACTGCACCAGTACCGACCAACTGGACACCAAACTCGATGTGATACGCATCCGTAGCCATCGGAACCCGGATTTCGTAAGCACCCCATTCGCCAGACACCACCGGATGGTTTCCCATGTCATCGCGGAACGTCGTTGAGCAATCTTTCCTATGAACCCGTACAAGCAGCCGCGCAACGCCCTCGAAAGTCGGGTCAACCCGCACGAACGCTCGGTACGTGAGAGTCTGGCCACGGTAGGGTACGGCGTCTAAATCTTGGTAGAGAAAAGAGAGCGGGATGGAAGGATCACTTCGCAAAGAGTGCACCGTCGCGCACTGTGGGCTGCCATGACACTGACTAGCTCCTGCAATCAAGGCCTCATACACCGGCATGTGCGGTGGCATGAACCATTCCGGGCCGAGCAGCCAAGCAGTCGGTGCCGAGCCGACATTTCCCTGAGAGAAGTTTAAATTGAGTGGGCTGGGTTTCAATTCGGGCCAGGTACACGCATTAAATTGTGCTGGAGAGGGTCGAACACAAAAGACAGCAGATACCACGATGGCAAAGAGAAGCTGTCTCACCTAAATGGCCCTCCTTAGACAGCTGAGGTCATATTACCTCGATTCAGGTGCCACTCGAAGCGAACACGGCTAGCTCCGCCTATCTGTCCAGGCGAAATCCTCGGTTGATGCCAACGGGGCTTGGACCAGCCACGATCTGAATCCGAGTTTAGAGTTTCGTAACAATCTCATAAGGGCCCGCACTGAGTGCGGATGGAAGGGTGGCGACAGATGCCCGGCGACGTAGAACACTCTCTACACCGTCGAAAGATGGATCGGTCTGGAGAATTTTTCAGACAATTTGTCGACTTCCGTCCAGCCGTCCGCCGATATCCTGAAGGCAGGGCAACCGGCCCGCCCGAAAACCGCTATAGGAGAAGTCATGACACAGTATTTTGTTGCTATTCACCACCCCGACGACTACGACCCGTCTCTCGAGGACGAAGCGATGCACCGCAATATTGACGCACTCAATGACGAAATGAAGGCTGCTGGTGTCAGGATTTTCGTTGGCGGCCTGCAGCACCCGGCCAGCAGCGCGAAGTCGCTGCGAGCGCAGCCCGATGGTAAGGTGCTCATCACGGACGGGCCGTACGTGGAGACCAAGGAGCACGTGGGTGGTTTTTGGGTGCTGGAAGCCGCTGACATGGACGAGGCGCTGGCGTGGGGGCGCAAGGCCGCCGTCGCCTGCCGGGCGCCGGTCGAGGTACGCCAGTTTAACTGACGGAGGACCCAACGGAAAGCTCTGAGGGCAGCGCATCCTCGAGGCCCTCCAACTCGACCAGCTTCAGCGCTTCGCGAACTTGACTCCTGCGGACTTCTCATGGAAGGCCCGCAGAGATTCTGTCTCGCCTATCAAAGCTTTTCTTTTCTCTTTAGGGGTGTCCGGAGAGGATATTTCTCTTTTTGAGATGAAGCCCAGCGAGATCGTGAAAGGAGAAGATCTGCTGATCTCAGCGAAGCACGGCTCAATTCAGCGGAAGATATCGGTGTGCACGGCGCCAGTCGCGCACACGACAACTCGTGCGATCAGCTCTCGTGCGATCAGCTATTGATGAGAACGGAGACCTCGAACATGAAGCCTAATGAACCCAGCCGCACAGCCCTGATGATCGCCCGACAACGAGCTGCTCATCAGGTGCTCGATCATGGCTCAATCCTCTATGACCCATTTGCCATGAAGATTCTGCGTGAAGACGAAAAGGAAGTGCTTCAATTTGCGAACGGACACCCCTTGGCCAGCATCGGACGTCTGTTCACCGCCGCGCGAAGCCGGATTGCGGAAGATGCTTTGTCAAGAGCTGTCGAAAGAGGGATTCGGCAGATCGTCATCCTTGGCGCCGGACTCGACACTTTCGCTCTCCGGAATCCCCATGGCGCACGACAGATCCGTATCTATGAGGTGGACCACCCCGCGACGCAGGCATGGAAACGCCAGCGCTTGGCTGAAGCTCAAATCGCACTTCCGCCATGGCTTATTCTCGTGCCAGTCGATTTCGAGCGGGACGATGTGGGAGAGAAGCTCGTCGCCGCAGGCTTTCAGCAGAACTCGCCCGCGTTTTTCACTTGGCTCGGGGTTGTGCCATATCTGACACAGGACGCTATCGGCCGCACTCTGGACTACATGTCGTCAATCCAGAACTCGGAGGTGGTGTTCGACTACATGGAACCTCCCGAGGCATTCTCCGAAGAGCTAAGGCAATTAGAAAAGGAGCGGACCGAACAGCTTAAGAAAATTGATGAACGTTCGGTCAGCCGTTTCGAGCCGGCTGGCATTGCAGCGATTCTTCGCTCGCACGGATTTTGTGCCATCGAAGACATCAATTTCCAGGAGATCGCGTCCAGGTTCGGCCGCGCCGTTCAAGGACTCGCGCCCGGACACGCTGGCGTTCATGTTGTCCACGCTAAGCACTAATTGAACGCGGTCATCTATTGCTATTCATAAGTCGACGATGGTTGCATCCAGAGCATAAATGGAAGCGTCTATATCGAGCATCGAATATTCCGCATATAGCGCACGCGCACGCCCACGCCGGATCAGGCGAAGGGCCAAGGCCTGATAGATGTGCCAGTCGCGAATGTTCAGCGCATCGGCTAGCGTGGATCGAGCAGGCGGCTGAGCCGGCCCCATGTGAAACAACTTAGTCTGATTGGTCGCCAGGCAAATCTCGATATCCCGCAGCGACTCGCGTCATGTAAGTTGGGAAAACGCCAATACGCGAAACAAGTCAGCACAGCTCAGCGTGCGTACGCCGCAATCGCCCTTATGTTTTGCAATGATGCGTCCGAAAGTCTTCCACGGTACAAACTCCATCACCTGCGCAAACAGCGTCTTGCCTGCGTTCATGCAACCCTCCGGGTCGGTGAAACCCGAAAGCATCGCTAAACCCTATCGCCCGTTTCAAATCGTGGACACCCCCGAATCGTCAGAAACCATTCTTGTGCCAAAGCGAAATGACCGACAGAAAATCGAATTAAATGTTGAGATCCTTGAGGGCCATCTTGGCTGCATGAAATCCACACATTCCATGAACGCCGCCACCTGGGGGCGTTGATGCTCCGCAAAGATAGAGTCCCGAACGCGAGGTGCGATACAACGACCGTGTAGGGCGAAACAGTAGCTGGCGGACATTCATTGCTCCCCCCAAGATATCGCCGCCGACTAGATTGGAATTCCAACTCTCCAGATCTTTGGGTGTAGAGACGGAACGGGACAGAATGCAATCGCGGAATTCGGGAGCGAAGCGTACGATTTGGCGCTCAATGGATTCGGTGTAGTCTTCGGTGCTGCCGTTAGGAACATGACAGTAAGCCCAAGCGGTATGTCGACCAGAGGAAGCTCGACTGGAGTCGAAGAGCGATGGCTGGCCGAGCAGAACGAATGGTTTGTTGGGTGAAAGGGTCCTTTCAGCCTGAGCAATCTCTTCGAGAGAGCCTCCGATGTGTACGGTGGCGGCCCGCAGACATTCGCGAGCGGTCCACGGAATCGCTGCATTCAGTGCGTAGTCAATCTTGAAAGCACCGGGTCCATACCGAAATCGCTCCAGTTGCTTTCGATAGTCAGTGGATAGATGGGAACCGGCGATGCGAAGGAGTTGGCGCGGGGTGATGTCTGCGAGGACGAGGTCGGACAAAGGTAGCTCGGTTACTTCACGACCGGATTCAACTCGGCCTCCGAGATCCTCTAAATGTCGGACCAGGGCATCCGTGAGAGACTGCGCACCGCCACGCAGGATCGGCCAACCTCTGGTGTGTCCAGCGGCTATCAACGTCAAGCCAACTGCAGCTGAAGCGGTAGTTTCTAACGGGAGGATGGAATGGGTTGAGACGCCAGCAAAGAGGGATCGAGCCCGTTCTCCAGCAAAGTGGGAACGAGCCAACGACAGCGCCGGCAACAGAGCGGATAGGCCAAAACGCGCCAGCACGAACGGACTTCCAGGGATATGCAGGATGGGGCCGAGAATTTCTTCGACCAAAGCAGCGAAGTTAGAAACTACGGGTTCTATCAGTGATCGGTACGCTTTGCGGTCACATGCATCCAGTTGGTCGATTGTTTCTTCAATCGAGTGTTCAAGCACGACCGCGGTCCCGTCATCCAACGGGTGAGCGAATGCCGCGTGCGGTTGAATCCAAGGAATGGTGAAGGGAAGAGAACCATAGAAAGGGCTTGCAGCGCCCAGGGGGTATGTCGAAGAGCCCAGGTCGTGAAGAAAACCAGGCTGTGTGACTTCGGCGGTTGAACAGCCACCACCAATCTGCCCATTACGTTCTAGTACGGTCGTCCTTACGCCCGATGCTGCAAGGACAATTGCGGCTGAGAGTCCGTTCGGTCCTGAGCCGATTATTGTTGCCGTAGACATACCCCCCGCTTTCTATAATCCAACCGAAAACCGGAGTGTAGATTGGAGGTGCGGCTGTAGCGCTCGCAAAGAGCCCCGGAATCCTTCCGCGAGGTCACCGACCCGACGGCATTTTCCGTGCCCGGTCGATCGGATGCTGCCGTCCAGTAAATCCACGGCTAGCCGAATTTGTTACCGCTCTCGTTTGGTCATGCAGGCGTCATTGGCTGGTTCTTGGGTGCCATGGTACGACATCCTTCTGTTCTTCCTTCGAGTAGGGCTCACCAAAATATGGGAACTCGGTACGGATCCGATTGCGATCAGGGGCAGCGCCGTCCTGGAGGGGCCTGTTTGTCGCCAATGTAAGCATCACATCCATAACATCATCACCCAGTGGCCTCCCATTGAATCCCGCGACATCAAATGCAGCTGCCGTTCCTAATTCATAGGGCAAGGTGTTCGGGCATAGTCGAGAGACCATTTGCTTTCCGTATTCTTCCGGGTTCATGACAGATCCTGCATAGGTAGCCATCTTCTGGGTATAGTCTGCGATGTATCCCGAGAATAAAGCGATGTCATCGGATGGCACCGATTTGTTGAAGGTCTCTTTCACCTCTTGATTGCCGGGATCGTTGAGAAAGAGGTGCGTGATCATCGGAAGGCCCCAACGTGACACCTGCATCTCGGGAGCATGGCCGTAAAGTGACACCGTGGCCCAGGCATGAACCGTTCCCTTGCCGATCAGATGGTTTGGGACTTCGAGGACAATCGCAGTGATATTGCGATGGTTGAAGAAGTTCTGGCGATGGCGCAGGAACGAATCGCCGTCATACCTGTGTTCGTTGTAGAAGGCATTCTGAAGATTACGCATTGCGACAGCGTCGGCGGCGAACATATCGGGAGCGATTCCGACGAAGGCGCGAATACCAGACTTGCTATGGACTTTGCCCGTATCGCCTTCTATCAGAAGCTCGCCCTTGTCCCCGCCGATAGCCTCGCCAGTGGCTCTACGGACCTGAAACTTCTGAACATGGACATGCTCGTCCCCGTTCACATGTCTCGGTTCGTTGAACCTGAACTTGAAGACAACGTCTTCGCGAGCGTCACCAGTCAGGTCCAGGCGGAAGGCATACAAACCCTCAATGTGAAGGGTATCCGGTGCAGAGAGGACAACATCAGGATTGACGGTCATCGCCATCACCGTTGTGTCGGGAGCGCCCTGAAACAGATAGAGATCACACACGTTCAGGCTTGGATCCTCTTTCGCAAGTTTGGTATCGAAATGATGGGACATAGGTTTCCTCTCTGCCAATGCGTTATTGATTATTCGCGCTTATACAGACGTTGCGCAATATTTGAAGTAAGGAAATGTCTTAATGGGGCTGCCCTGCGGCCTCTGCTTACGAGACGTCTCGTCTGAAAACCGCAGGCGGATCAGGGCATATTCGACGGAGCCGCCGTACCATCGGACCACTTGTCTGCCAGGACGAACAGAATCGTCACCCGTTCCTCCGGGTCATTCGCCACCATGACAGGTGAGTTGGGATCATCGGCCGCCCAGCTCTTCGTCATGTCGCCGGGGGAAAAAAACATCGCATGCGAGTGCCAGCTCTTACCCCGGTCGTTTAAGTACTGCTGCTTCGACATCATGTAAGCCATCGCGCCAGGCTCCAGCGCGGGCAGATCCTTCTTATCCAGTGCCGTCGTGATTGCGTGCGCGATTTCAGGCTTCGATTTTCCTGCCAGCACAAGCCTGGTCTTCATCAGATAGATGGGCGCAAAGCTCCTCGTGGCTTGCGCGTTGAAGCAATGGGGTGCACGCATCTTCGGATTCCAGAACTCCGTCTGATCCGTGCTCTGCCCCCACGACCTCTCCACGATGCAGAGAAAGCCATTCGTGCCCTTCACCGCGGTCTTATATCCCTCGCGTCCCAGCACCATCACTTCGGCTCCATCGGAAATGGAACCCGGTGCAGCACTGCGAGCCAGCGCAATCTCGGATTTCTCGTCAGATATCAGGTACTGATCCAGGGGAGCCATCGCCGGATAGGCGGCTTTCCCGGTCTGTGCAACTGCCCGCCCGCCTGCGTCAGGTAAAACAATCTGCAGAGCAAATGCCAAAGCGATGATCTTGACGTGATTCTTCCGCATCCGATCCTCCCAATCCGCGCATTTCGCGCCGGTGAGCATCGACCCTGAGATCGATTCGCAGATTGTAAATAGTGCAAAATGGGCGGCGTCAAGCCGACATGGCACAATTCACGATTCAATCATTGCGATCGGTCAGAACCAGACTGCCTGGAATATCTCAACTGTCGGGAACAGGGCAATGCACTCATCGAGCGTCAGTTTACAGCGATTCTCGAGATAGGTAACGATAAAACGATCTACACGTGAAGAACTGCAGTCGGCTCATTCTTTCGGCACGGCTGGGGGAGGCCGTGCCAATGGCGAAGAAAGCGAATAACTCCGTTACTTATCGCGACCGCGAATATTCAAAGGGTAACGGGGCGAGTTGATCGCTCCAAACGGATCATGATGGAATACTTTCATTCCGAAAAGCTGCCACTTGCAGAGCCGAAGCTGCGTCGGCATCGCAATCTACCCCGGACCAGTACAATTGTTGCGATTCCGGGTCGCAATTGAGATTCCAGTTGGAGGGCTTTTCAATCATGAGTCCAGTAGAGGTTTCTCGCCGCGCGGTGCTGCGTGGCGCGGCGCTGGGCGCGGCGGCGCTTGCCTCTGGTGCCAATAAGCTGCTGGGCGAATCGGTCGGGGCTCCGCCCCATATCGTCTTCATCCTTGCTGACGATATGGGTTACGCCGATATTGCCTGCTACGGACGACCCGATCTCCGCACTCCAAACATCGACAGCCTTGCATCACGCGGAATGCGCTTTCTGCAGGCCTACGCCAATTCCGCGGTCTGCTCGGCCACGCGCACCGCCCTGATTACCGGACGCTATCAGGACCGTCTCGATATTGGTCTCGACGAGCCGCTCGTCGGCCGCGACACCGGTTTGCCTCCAAGCCATCCCACGCTACCCTCGCTGCTGCGCAAGGCCGGATATGGAACCACCCTCGTTGGCAAGTGGCATCTCGGCTTGCTGCCCAAGTATGGCCCACTGCTGAGCGGCTATGACCACTTCTATGGTTTTCGCGGCGGCGCGGTCGACTACTTTACACACTCTAACGACCTGTGGGACGAAGACGTCAAGGTCGAACAGGTTGGCTATCTGACTGATATACTCGGCAGCCACGCCGTCAATGTCATCAACGGCTACGCCAAAGCTGGAAAGCCCTTCCTGCTGAGCCTGCACTTTAATGCGCCTCACTGGCCGTGGGAGGGGCCGGGAGATGAGGCCGAATCCCGGCGGCTTAACGGTCATCCGCTTGTCGATTTTGACGGCGGTTCGCAAGCGACGTATCAGCGCATGATCGAGGACCTCGATCTCCAGGTCGGCCGTGTGCTTGAAGCGCTTCGCGCCGGCGGCATCCTCGACAACACAATCGTTATTTTCACCAGCGACAACGGTGGCGAGCGCTTCGCCGATACCTGGCCTTTTACAGGCAGGAAGACAGAGTTGCTTGAAGGCGGCTTGCGTATTCCGGCCATCATTTCGTGGCCCGCGCGTATTGCCATGGGCCAAACCACCAGTCAGGTGGCCATCAGCATGGATTGGTTGCCAACGCTTCTTGCCGCCGCCGGCGCCGGGCCCGATGCCGCGTATCCACCCGACGGCATGAACCTGCTGCCATATCTAGCCGAAGGCGCCACGCCGGTCTCCCGCAAGCTCTTTTGGCGCTACAAAGCCAATGCCCAGCGCGCGGCGCGCGATGGCGATATGAAGTATCTCAAGATTCTCGAGAATACATTCCTCTTCAACGTCGTTGAGGATCCTATGGAGCGTGCCAACCTCAAGGAACGCATGCCCGACGTTTACAGCCGCCTGATGGCGGAATGGGCTGCCTGGAATGCCGCTATGCTGCCGGAGATCGATGCGAGCTACACAAACAACTTCACCGGGGACGAGCTCGCCGATCACATCGGAACACAAAAAGCCAGCCACAAAGCCGATAACCCGCCTCCTGCGGCGGCTCCCCATCGCTGAGACCGCCGACCCTCACCTTCACGCTGTCCCCTGGTGCGTTCGACGGCGCGCAGAAGAATGGGTTCTGTGATTCCAATATGCTGATCCTCCGTGATTTATATCCCAATGACAGGATCGCTCCTGAAAAACGCGCCAGGGTCCCGGTATCCCGGCATTGCGGCCTGTTCAGTATTCCCGGACACTGGCCGACTTGAACGAAGCCGCTGCGGCGGCGGACGCGTTCGCGTGCGGCTGAGCCGACGTTTGCGGCTGCCCCGGTAGTTTGGTTCGCAGAGGAGGATTCTCTGTGAACCAACTACGTCAGCTCATGCTTGAGGAGTTGCAACGCCGCAACTTCGCCGATACAACCATCCGCACCTACCTGCACGGTGTTGCGCACTTCAGCCGGTACTTTCGGCGTCCGCCCGATCAGCTTGGCCCGGAGGAGATTCGCAAGTACCAGGCGATGCTGTTCACCAAGTTGAAGTACAGCCCGAACACAGTCATCCTGCGGCTGGCATCGCTACGTTTCTTCTACATCCACGTGTTGAAGCGTGGCTGGAGCATCGCCGAGACGCCCTATCCGAAGAAGGTGCGTCACCTTCCGGGGGTTCTCAGTCAGGAAGAAGTCGCGCGACTGATTGAGTCCGCGGACACACCTTTTCATCGCATCCTGCTGATGACGATGTATGCCACCGGCGCACGCCGCGCAGAAACGGCTCACCTGAAGGTCAGCGACATCGACAGCAAGCGGATGGTGGTCCATATCCGAGAGGGCAAGGGCGGCAAGGACCGCGATGTCATGCTCAGCCCGAAGCTGCTGGAGGAACTTCGCATCTACTGGCGAGGTCTCCGGCGCAAGCCGAAGGAGTGGCTGTTTCCCGGCAACCGCTGGCACACGGCAAGTTATCCCGTCACCACCAAGGTCCTCTGGACTGCCTGCCAGATCGCTGCTGAACGTGCGGGCCTTGAGCATAGGCGCATCCATCCGCACACTCTGCGTCATTGCTTCGCCACACATCTTCTTGAAGCCGGCGCCGACCTGCGCACCATTCAGATCCTGCTCGGCCATCGAGACCTCGAAGTAACTACGGTCTACCTGCATCTATCCCAACGGCATCTGAGTGCGACCGCCAGCCCGCTCGATGCCCTCATGTTCTCTTCACAGGGAGGAAGCAAGCACCGTTGAACAACCGGCCTCTCGTGGAGATGGCCGACATTGTTCGCTGTGCTGGACAGGCGTTTATCGAACGCAGTCGTAAGTGGATCAACTGGCAACACCAGAAGGTGTTGCTAGCTATTACACGCTGTCGCACTGCCGCGCTGGGCGGACATCGCGACCGCTGCACCGGCTGCGGACATACGACCAGGATCTCCTACAACTCCTGCAGAAACAGGCACTGCACGCGGTGCCAGGGCAACGCGCGCCGACGCTGGCTCAAGGCGCGCGAACGCGAACTTCTGCCCACTCGCTACGTACATGCCGTCTTCACGCTGCCGCGGGAACTGGCTCCGCTCGCATTGCAGAACAAGCGGCTCATTTACAACCTGCTCTTCCACGCCAGTGCAGAGACTCTGCTTGAAGTCGCCCGCAATCCACGGCATCTCGGTGCCGAGATCGGTTTCTTCAGCGTGCTCCATAGCTGGAACCAACGCTTGCAGTTTCATCCCCACATCCACTGCGTCGTTGCCGCTGGCGGCATCACCCCGGACCACTCAGGCTGGATCTCCGCCCGGCGTTCCTTCTTCCTTCCCATCGGCGTGCTCAGCCGTGTCTTCCGCGGCAAGTTCGTCGCCGGACTTCGCAACGCCTTCCATCGAGGTGAGCTCCAGTTCCACGGCAGCCTGCTGCCTCTTGCCCAACCACGCGCCTTCAGCGCATGGCAGCGAGTACTGTTCCGCCACGACTGGGTCGTCTACTCCAAGCCGCCCTTCGGCGGACCGGAACATGTGCTGCGTTATCTCGGCGCCTATACTCATCGCGTCGCCATTTCCAACAGCAGGCTGGTTGCTCTCTCCGATGGCAACGTCACCTTCCGATGGCGCGATTCCGCGCACGGCAACAAGAAGCGGCTCATGACTTTGGCAGTCGATGAGTTCCTTCGCCGCTTCCTGCTCCATCTGCTGCCACCCGGCTTCGTGCGCATCCGCAACTTCGGATTCCTTGCCAACCGCAACCGCGCTACTCTTTTGCCGCTGTGCTTTCGACTCCTCGGCAACTCAGAGAAGATGGCTGCTCCGCCGGCATCACCATCCACCGATCAGACTGCACCCACTCTGGAACTGCCCAGTCTGCGGTGGAACCATGCACGTCGTCGAACGGCTCTCCGCCGCGCAACTCCTGCTTCGCTCGCCACCTCAACCAGACCGATGCGCTGCATGAAGCTCCATCCACATCCTCGACCTCTGCCCGTGCTTCGGCGCACACGCGGATCCCTTGTCTCTTCCGGCCAAAACCCCTTGGATGCCAGCCTCTCCAGCGTCCACATAAGGCCTCGGCGAGCCAACATGCTGCTCCATCCGGCCCTTCAGTCATCCGACACTGCCCAACTCACTCTGTGCCTGATCCCTCTGCACCTGTTCAGACCGATTCAAAGTACATAGGCTTCCCTGTGGGCGGCTTCCTTCAAGTCGCTGTATCAGAAGCGCCCACTCAAGAGCAGATCAGCGGCCGACTTTCGCTTGCGGGCGCTCCAGATACAGCACTAAGACTTGTCGCTACCAAATCGGGTCCTCGATGAGCGACTTGGCGAAGATAACCGGCCAATCCGTTTTGACTAATGGAATTGTGAATCGCTCGATGCAGCGCGGCTGAGAGACGTAGTTTATTATTCTTCAGCCGGATTTTCTTACCTTCAAGCCCGCGAGCTAGAACATGTTCCAGTTCAGCAAGGCTCATTGGTGCGAGCGCAGGATTGGTGCGGCTTCGGGGCAAGCGGGTCCAGAAGTTTGGCCCTCACGAACACACGTTCAGAATGGGAAGCGATTGGCCGCTTATGGCGATTTGTGTCAACCGGGGAGCGGGTCCCCGTTGCTCCAGATCTCAGAGTCACGACTTGGGCACTTTGCATCGATCCGCCGTTTTACCAAATTGATTCGGGGTAGCTGGTTTGCTACAGTCGTCGTCATGTCCGAGCGTTCCACGGAGCAGATAGGCGAATTGCTCGACTCCCTTTATCGCGTGGATTCGGGACGAATCCTGGCAACTCTGATCCGCTTGCTCGGTGATTTTGATCTTGCCGAGGAGGCGATGCACGAAGCCTTTGCGGCTGCGCTGAGCCCGTGGCCGAGGAGTGGAGTACCCGGCAACCCGCGACCATGGTTGATTTCGACGGCCCGATTCAAAGCCATTGATACTCTGCGTCGACGGGCACGATTTGATGCGTCTCAAGACGAGCTCGTGCGCTATCTCGAAGCGCAATGGAGTTCGGCGGAAAGGTCCAATGAAGAGGACAGCATTGAGGATGATCGGCTGCGCCTGATTTTTACCTGCTGTCATCCGTCTCTACCGCCGGAAGCGCACGTTGCGCTCACCTTGCGTGAGGTGTGTGGGCTGACAACGGAGGGATAGCAAAGGCCTTCCTCACCACTCCGCGTGCGCTGGCGCAGCGTATTGTGCGCGCAAAGGCAAAGATTCGAGAGACACCGACTCCGTACGAGGTGCCGACGCCGCAGGAATTGCCGGAGCGACTGGGCGCGGTGCTTCATGTCATCTATCTCGTCTTTAACGAGGGTTATTCGGCTGCGGCGGGAGCGGAGGTAACGCGGGCCGAGCTAACCGGCGAGGCGATTCGACTGGGCCGGTTGCTGACCGAACTCAGGCCAGAGCCGGAAGTCATTGGGCTGCTTTCCCTGATGTTGCTACACGAATCCCGTCGCGCCGCGAGAACCTCTCCGGCCGGAGATCTGATTTTGCTGGAGAATCAAGACCGTTCACTCTGGAATCGGGAGCAGATCGCGGAGGGAGTGGCATTGCTGGAGAAAGCCCTGAAGTCCCGCCGCTTCGGCTCCTACACACTGCAGGCTGCGATTGCGGCCGTTCATGCGGAGGCGGAATCGGTTGCTGTGACCGACTGGCGGCAGATTGTTGCGCTTTACAACCGATTGGCACGAATTCAGCCTTCGCCAGTTGTACAGCTAAATCGTGCCGTGGCCATTGCAATGCGCGATGGTCCAGAGGCCGGTCTGGCGCATATCGACGCGGTGTTGGAACATGGCGAATTGGCGAATTATTACCTGGCGCATTCAGCCCGTGCAGATATGTACCGCAGGCTCGGCAGGACAGCTGAGGCTCGGTCCTCTTATGAGAAAGCTCTGGCGCTGACCCAACAGGAACCAGAGCGGCAATTCCTGCAGGAGCGGATTCGGCAGTTGAAATAAAAAAAGACTCGTCAGAAGCCGATGCCGATATTGAGATGACCAGGCGCAAAGCATAGTTCTAAAGCACGGAAGAAGCAAAATTTCTTGGACGATTTGTCGAATTCCGATCCGGCCGTTCGACTATATCGTGAAGGCAGGGCAACCGGCCCGCCCGAAGACCGTTACACGATAAAGGAGAAATCATGACGCAGTATTTGGTTGCTATTCACCACCCCGACGATTACGACCCATCCGTCGAGACCGAAGCGATGTCCCGCGATATCTACGCGCTCAACGATGAGATGGTGGCTGCCGGTGTCAGGATTTTCGTTGGCGGCCTCTCCGCGGCCAGCAGCGCGAGGTCGCTGCGGGCGCAGCCCGATGGTAAGGTACTCATCACCGACGGGCCGTACCTGGAGACCAAGGAGCACATAGGCGGTTTTTGGGTGCTGGAAGCCGCTAATCTGGATGATGCACTTGCGTGGGGGCGCAAGGCTGCCGTCGCCTGTCGGGCGCCGGTCGAGGTGCGCTCGTTTGGAAAGACCAAACGAAGCAACTGAGCGGCAGTGACAACACTGCCGGCGATGCCGGCCTGACGGGCCGGTGTCGGGGTGCCGCGAGTCGGGTCAGCATCCCTGCTTCCAAGTGGCATTGCCTGGCTCATCGAAAACCGGGGACACAACGGGTTTTGTGCAGAAAGGCCAAAGTCGCGTCGGCAGCATCGCTACCCGCTCTTGCAAAAAAACGCAAGGACAGGGCACCCTCGAGCCCAACTTCCGACCGCCATTCGAACGCATCAGTGACCCACAGACTCTTCTGACGGGGCGAAAAAAATGGGGTAGCTGTCGATTTTCGGTCTCCCGAAACGACTATCTGATAAACAGAACGATCAGCTACGGCTCTCTGGAGTCAGAGGAAAATAAGGAGGAATTATGAAATACATCTGTTTGGGATACATCGAGCCAGGAAAATTCGAAGGGATGACCGAGGACGAGCGGCACGCAGTGCTCGACGAATGCTTTGAGCACAACGACCATCTGCGCGCCAACGGACATCTTGTTGCCGAAGTACCTCTTCAGCCTCCGGAGACCGCGTTGACCCTGTACTGGAAAAACGGCAAAGTCGCGACGACCGACGGCCCCTATGCGGAAACCAAGGAACAGCTCGGCGGCCTTCAAATCCTTGAGGCGCGAGACCTCAATCACGCCATTCAGCTTGTCTCACAGCTTCCAGGATTTAAGTATGGTCTTGGACCGATTGAGATACGGCCGGTTGCGGATTTGAACGAGATGATGAGGGAGAGCGAGCAGCGGCGACGAAAGAACACGGCACGTTGAGAGCGAGCCGTAGGAAGAATGACCAGGATCCGCTGATCTGCATGTGGGTGACCCTGGATTGATGCCAACAGGGCAATGCACTCATCGAGCAAGTTTGAGCCGACTTCGGAACATTAGTCCTGTGAAACGCCGCAGGGTCCCGCGAAGAGGATGGCGACGAGCGCGCTGTAGAGCTCGACGGAGTGCTCGATGATGACGAAACGGTATTCGGTGTATTGGAGGGTGGCGATGAAGAGGCCGCCGACGAGCTCGGCCCCGCTTCCTACGTCGCCCAGGATCTCTTGTTTAACAAGCGCAGGTGCGGCAAAACCAGCGGAGTCTCCTGTTTGCCGGCAAACCGGGAGATTTCAGGCCAACTTTCGTGTTGCCCGTCATCCGCTCAGAATGCAGAAGGTGTAGATCGGTGGTCGGGCGAACCTCGGGCGAGAGACCCCTCACGAGCTCGCCATCCGTGGACCGCAGCGTACTATCAGCGGACCGCAGGACACGAATGGCGAGTCGCTCTGGAACTGAGCGCTCAGTCGTCATCGTGCATGCGACGTAAGTTGTTCTTGTACACGGCGTTGCCTATCGCCTTTCCCAATCGCTCGCCTGCTACCTGATCGGTTCGAAAATGTATCCCACCGTAAACGCGCGCGTCGGAGATGTCGTCGGTAATCTGGTTGAACGTCGTGTATTGCAATACGATGTCGGGCACGGCGGGATTCGACAACGTAATGAAATGCCCACCTTCACCGTATATACGTCTCAGAATCTCGACTGCGCTATTGGCTGCGCTGCCGTGGTTGGAGGGATAACTCGGGAAACATGGAGTCGTGACAAAGGGGACAAAGCTGGGATCAGGATCGGTCTTCGGATTACCGTCTGTGTCGCCAGCATGGATCGCTGTTTCGGGCCGCCAGAAATTGTAGTGATACTTGTTGAGGAATGCCGCGACCAAGCTGTCATTCATCGCCATGTTCATTACGGCCAGAGCCCGAGCATTTTCGGACAGCGAATGCCACCGTTCCTGTGCAACCTGCTGAAAGACCTGATTGAAGACCTGAGTTGGCGAGGACGCCGCATAGAAGAGCGCGACATTAGCGCGATCTTGTGGTCGCTCCGTACTGTCGATGCTTCCCACCGTCATCACCTCGTTGTAGGTTTTCGCGTATGCGTGGCTTGCTAGTGCTGGTGGCGGATCGAGGAGAAAATCACTAGCACTGGAGATGCCGAACGGAGTTATGTTCTGCCATTGAAACCCGATTCCGACCGCAATTCCATTCACAATTGGACAGCTCGCTGTGGCCTGCCAGTCTCCTGGAACCGGCGGCCCGGGTATCTTGAATTGCGGAGGCGACGATCCGTCGTTTGCGCGCAGAGCGATCATGGCCAAAGCTGCGGCTTCACCCGTGGCAATGCCGTCGGTCTTGGCTTGATCGTCCGGTATAGACGCGAGGGAGTTGGCGCGCTCGGCGTCGAGGGTCGAGGCGCTAGCTGGAAAATAGGTGCTAAGCACGCGATAGGCAGCTTGGATGGCTGCAGCCTCGGGGCATGCACCTGGCGGTGCCACGATCGTTCCGAGATAGGGATGATACTCGCCCGTGATGGCGTTCACGGATTCGAATACGGCGAGTTGTACGATTGCCGCGTATCGTGCCTGGGCGAATGGGTTCTGGCCGTTCGTGACCGCTGTGTTCACCGCGATCACGTTCCAGTCCAATACGACATCGGCTTTCGCGACGGCAGCCGCGAATAGAGTCGCGATCAACATGCATAACCCGAGAACCCGGTTCTTTGTGTCGCCATGTATCTTTTTCATTGTGCTTCCTCCTGATTCTTCACTGGGTTTCGGTCAGTGTGATCGGCATATTTGCGGCAACGGAGGCTGTTGTCCATATCGGAGAGTGTGTCGCGGCGTTATGCTTTGTGTCGCTCTAAAGACAAGCGGGGGTTGCACTTGCGTCAGCCTCTACCGATGTGGTGTAAAATCACTCTGCTTCCATGGGGTGTGCCATGGCTTCCGAGCTAGCTGGAGTGGAGCAACCGATCCGGTTCGGCGAGGGCTACGAGGTTGACCTGCGTCCTCGGAGGCTCCGCCGTGGCAGTCATGTGCTGAAGCTTGAGCGTATCCCGTTCGAGATCCTTCTCCTGCTGCTTGAACACCGGGACGAGATTGTTACCCGGGATGAAATCGTTTCCAGGGTTTGGGGCCAGGGTGTCTTCCTGGATACCGACAACAGTATCCGGGGCGCGATCCGCAAGCTTCGCCAGGCTCTGAAGGATGACGCCGAGACCCCAAGGTTCATACAGACCGTGACCGGGCAGGGGTATCGCTTCGTCGCGCTGGTTATTACTCCCAAAGAACCAAGCGCAGCTTCCGAACCAGAGGCAGCGGACGTTCCCACCAGCGACCGGGATTTCGTGTCGGAACTCGATAGCTGGTTACAAGCCCGAAGATTGCGTATAGTCGAGCCAGATCAGGATCACACGGCGGAAAAGACGACGGATGTCGGAACCGGACAGGCGAATCGCAAGTCCTACAGGTGGCTTTTCGTTGGAGCAGCCGCTTTGCTCTCAGCTCGCCTGCCTTCTGTCATTCCTGGTAGTTTGGGGCTGGCGACGAGCGTCGAACCCGCCCACACATTCCCGGCAAGTTAGTCCTTGCTGTTCTGCCATTCGAAAACTTGAGTCGCGATCCCGACCAGGAGTTCTTCAGTGACGGTCTGACTGAAGAAATGATCGCCCAGACCGGAAAGCTGAATCGGGATCGACTCACCGTGGTCGCCGGCAGTTCGGTTGCAAAGTACAAAGGCACCGATCTGGCCGCGAAAGAGATCGGTAAAGAACTGAACGCGGATTATCTTCTCCAGGGCAGCGTTCGCCGCTCGTCGGACCGTGTACGCATCACCGTCCAACTGGTCGATGCTCAAAATCAGACAGACCTCTGGACCGAGAGTTACGACCGCGAACTCAAAGATCTGCTAGCTGTGCAGGACTCCGTCGTGCAAAGCATCGCGAGCCAAATACACATCGCTCTCACGGAAGAACAGAAAACACGTTTAGCAAATCCGCGGCAAACAAGGCCTGAAGCATACGAGGCGTATTTGAAAGGTCGCTACCACTGGAACAAACGAACAGCCGACGGCATGCAAAAGGCGGAGCATTATTTTCAGCAGGCCATTGACAGCGATCCAACCTACGCCCCGGCATATTCCGGGCTGGCCGACTGCAATAGCGGACTTACGTGGCACGGGTTCAAATCCCCGGCCGACGCGCTTCCGAAAGCTTACGCGGCCGCGCGCAAGGCGGTGGAGATCGACCCACAATCGGCTGAGGCCCACGCCTCCCTGGCCCTTGTGTTCAGCCATAGTTGGAATTGGGCCGAGCCGAGGCCGAGTTCAGGCGTGCTCTGGAGTTGGATCCTCAATATGCAAATGCGCACCACTGGTACGGAGACTATCTTTCCATTAAGAGCCGCCATGACGAGGCGCTTGCCGAAGCAGCCGTGCACTGGAACTCGATCCACTTAATCTCATGATCAGCACATGGGTGGCACTGCGATACTATCAGGCGCGTGACTATTCCCGTGCAATCGAACAAGGTCGAAACTCTGTTGAGCTGGACTCGAACTTCGCAGCTGCACACCTTCTGCTGGGCGAGGGCTACGTTCAGGCAGGCTTGCGCGGCGAGGGCGTTAGTGAGCTGAAGCGGGCTGCGAGTCTGTCAGGGGGTAGCCCACTTTACACGGCCCAGGTCGCGGTTGCCCTTGCAGCGGCAGGGCGAAGGCGTGAAGCACTCCGAATCGCACACGAACTGGAGACAATCTCGAGGAAGCGTTACGGGCGCCCGGGTTGGCTCAGATCTACGCAGCGTTGAAAAGCGATGAAGACACATTCAAATGGCCGCAAGCCGCGTATCGCGATCGCGCTGTCTGGATGGAATACCTCGCCGTCGATCCGATCTTCGATCGCTATCGCTCCGACCATCGTTTTCAAGAGCTCCTCCGGCG
>CAWDLQ010000009.1:0-571861 GCA_963803095.1 uncultured Acidobacteriaceae bacterium
ATCCGCCGAGGGCAACCTCGTGGGGGTTCGACCCCCCTCCCGGCACCAAATATCCAGCTTTAAAATCAATGGAATGCAGTGGCATTTTTGTTTGTGCCCAAAATGTGCCCAAAACTAGCAAGCAATCAGCCTCTTCCCTCTTGAGAAGGGATGGAAGCGCGTCGATTGCGTGTACCTAATTTCACAGCTTGAGTAGGCCAAGAACGGCGTTCACAGAGGAGGTTACCGGCCCCACGAGTGATGCCACAGTCTTGGCCGTCTCCAGCAAACCGGCCGATGTAACGTTCAACGCCCATTTACTCGGCTTCTCCTTCTTTGCCTCTTCCACGAATGTCTTCAGTTGCATGGAAACATCGTTCTTTCGATCCTCCGGTTCCACGGCCTCAGCCAGCTTGCTCACATGCCCCACAACGTCTTCGAGCTTGGTCCGAAGCTCATCTTCTTGGTGTCTGAAGCCATGTCATATGACAGCTTGATGTTCTGACCGACTGCCAGGGGGCCTGTGAACGACGACCCGTTGCTGAAATTCAAAGTCACATTGTTAATCACGCTTGCTCCCTTCGTCTTATCGCCTCTGTGAATTTGAACGACGTGAATTCCATTCAGAAATCCGACGTAGCTGGAAACAAGACTGCTCAATCCCAGCTTGTATAGTGCGTTCTTCCAGTCTTCTTGAACTATCGCCTCGAAAGCGAACACCATTCCAGAATTCCTGGAATAAGGCCTGGCAAGGGCCACAAATCCCGTGAAAAGAACGCGGAGCTAACGAACGGCTCTGTCTCCGAACGATGACTGAACACATAACTGCAATCGGTCGAGGCCGGAGCCAGAAATACTTCCTCCTTCAGGCCTATTTTGGAGAGCGTAAATGAGCTATTCGCCAACAGCATGTGGAGGTCCGGATTTCGCTGATCGTGCTTCGATAGGCCGGGCGGAGTGAGGTATTGGATCAGTTCGAGGTCCCCCAGAGCGTCGGTGACACACATTATCGCTTCAGCTGCCGGGACACTCTTGTCCAGAAAGAGGCGACTAAGGTTGAGAGCGGTATGGAATTCTCTTCCCTGCGGTCGAACGTCCTGGAGGAACTTGTTGCCAAGAGAGACATCGATAAGCAGATGCGTTAGGTCGATAAGGATCGAAAAGTAATTCCCGATTTCCCCGGAGTGTGATTTCTCTTTCGGGATGAGCAGTGGGAACATGCGCTGCAAGACTCGTGCTTCCACTCCAAAGGCTTGTTCCCGCGAAAGATCTTGGTACCGCGCTTCTCCGTTCATGTCCTGCATTTTCCCCTTCCGGTTGGCAGCGTAGATTTCTTAACGACTACGCCAGCGCACTTTGGCGCTATTGAATGTGCTTCGCCGTTCCTTCTGCCGCCCAATCCTTCCCGGAGTGCACCCGCGCCATCAGATCATCGATGCGCGACTGCCGTATTTGAGGATGCGGGTCAGAGGATGCGGGTCAGACGAAATAATCCCTCAACAAACCTCAGGGGCTGAGGATGCGGGTCAGACGAAATAATCCCTCAACAAACCTCAGGGGCTAGGCGATTATTTGAGAGTCTGAAGGGCATTGTGATACGAAGCGGGCAAGCCCTTAGCAACCCCCTTTTCCATCGGATACCCTATTGCTTGCCGATCTTTCCACTTAGGGCTAGCGATGCCCGCAGAGCCTCATTGATGCGGGTTTGCCAGCCATCCCCACTCGCACGGAGCGCCGCCATCACATCGGCATCCAGGCGGAGTTTAACCGCCTCTTTGGTGACTTCCTGCCTGCTTCCTGCAGGGCGACCGCGACGGCGAGCCACGATCTGTTCCGGTGTGTGAACCCGCAAAAAGTCGCCGGCCTTGGCTTGCGCCAGAGACTCACGCAGACCCGGCAACGCATGTCCCGCATCGGTTTCGATGGCGCGGGCGATTTTGTTCACGTCCATCTTCTTCAGTGCCTTCATGTTTTCAACCCCGCTTGATGTCCTTGGGCTTTACGTTGGCTTGCACAGCCTTGGCATAGACCATCACCAGCAACACAATCTCGTCGTCGGTAAGGTGGAAATAAATCACCCTCACGCCGCCGCGCTTGCCTTTTCCCGCACGGCCCCAGCGCACCTTGCGTGCCCCGTCCGCGCCAGGGATAACGTCGCCTGCACCTGGATTGGCGGCAATCCAGCCGATGAATGCTTCGCGCTCCGCATCGCTCCATATTGCCTTCGCCTGTTTTTGGAACTCGGCGGTTTCGACCACCGTGTGCATACTTTATTGTACCCCCAATTAAATGAAGGCAGATGCGGGGGTCCGGGGGCAGAAAAATAAACCAAGAAGCAAAATTCTGGCGAGCCGATAGGAGGCAGCCCAGATGCTCTCCATTAGCCAGAGGGCACCGGACTACCTGATCGCCACGCGCCGTCTGGCCACCCCGTCGCATTGGCGGCCGAGTTCTGGTCCCCGTCTCCGAGCTTCGGGAAATATGCGCGGAGCGACCATCCAGACAGGATCGTCTTTAGGCTCTTTGGATTGGGCGTGATCGGGTGTGGTCTCGGGTGTCAGAAATGGGTGTAATTGGGTGTATTATCGGGCGTAATGATCCGCACGGGTACTCTCCAAATCACCCCCGAAATCCTGAATCTTATCGCCGGGCTCGATGAGTTTAAGGGGGCCTGGCAGGCTCTTGGCGCCTTGGCTCCAAACTAACCCGGGGACAGGACGGGAAGTTTACCTCATGACTTTTTGATAGGGGCACGACGGTGAGCAGACGGAGTAACGCCCAAAAGGAAATGCTCCATAACGCCCCGCGCCGCGCTCCGCATGCACCCACAAAATTCCAAAACATGTGGGGAAGGTTCCGGTTTACCACCCATTTCATCCGGTGCCAACGCGCATAATCGAACCCAAGTGACCTTGGGGCTTGTACTTCCGTGCGGAAAAACGCATCTCGCCACTTACTGTAAACACGGAAAGAGCCTATCTCTTAAAGTAGACGATATCGGCAGGCGACGGCCTCTCACGCGGCCGCGCCTTGGCCGGCAGTTGCCGGTAGTTTCGGCCTTTAGCGCGAGCGAAGGATAGCGTCACCGCTGTCCGGTGCCACACCCTATCCCTGTCACAAAATCACCACAACAGCCATAACTCCATCACTGGCCTACCGCGCCTCGCACCCCCCTGTTGCCACTAGAGGGAAGCCAAGACCCCACAATCTCCAACCAACCGAGGAAAGAGACTACCTATGCCCAAAAATACTGTCAGCGATCCCATCACCGATCAGGAAATCGCCTTTGCTCACCTGGTCCTTTCCGGAACCATGACTGACCGCCGTGCCGCGGAAGCCGCCGGTCTCAATCCCGAAACCGCCGCCTACACCAAATCCAAGCCCCGCGTCCGCGCCTACATGATGGAGCACCGCGCCGCCGTCAGGGAAAAGCTGGTGGACCAGGAAGCCGAAGGGATGCGCAAGCTGAACCTGGGTCGCGACCAGATCCTGGCCCGGCTCTGGGAACTGGCCAACCTCAGCCCCGAAGTGACCCGAGGCATCATCGCCGGTCAGATCAGGGCCCTTTCCATGATCGTAGCCATCGAAGGCCTGATGTCCGGACCAAGACCGCCTCTCTCCCTCCGGGACGCAACCCGCGGCCCCGCCCATCAACGCAGAAATCTACCGCTCTGAGTGGCTCCGCAAACAGCAGCACCAAGCCGCAGGTGAAGAGCCAGGCGATGCCGTTGCCGCCGCCGAAGCCCAACCCGCCACGCCCCAGGTCCCCGACCCGGAGCCTGCTCCCCATCCGGCCCCAAAGCTGGTGAATGACGCGCCCCCTCCGCCCCCTGACCGAAACGATGACCGGAACATTGACCGGGACTTTGACAGCAACCAGACCAGCCTTCTCGACCCCCTCATCCCGCAAAGGTTGAACCGGGTTCCCCAAGCGACAGACAGCGGCTTCGATGCGTTTCTGGACACTACCAGCTCACCCAGGCAGCCCTTTTCCTTAAGAAAAGGCCCCTTTGGCCGACGCCGTTGAAGTCGATAAAAAGCCAAATTTTATCGAATTTTATGCAATATGCCGCCTCACCCGGAGACGGATGATCCCCGGGAAGACGCTGGCTCTTGGAGCCCGTAAGCGTCAGCCTTGGAAAGCGAGCCGGTCGATCCGAGATTGTAGCCGTAAGCTTCGGCATCATTTTCGGGTACACACATCAGTTTGGCTCGTTTGCGCCACATTACCTTATCCCCGCGATCCTAGCATCGGCTAGCGAGAGTCGATTGTTGCAATACGTCATCCATTATGATTAAGTAGTGACATATTGAAACAAGCGGCCATGACGGGAAATACCCTTAAAACAATGCGATACGTCCGACAACACGGCATCGTGCGCCCACGGGAGGTGGAGGCAGCCGGCATTCCTCGTGAATACCTTCTGCGCCTCTATAGGCAAGGAAAACTCGAACGGTCTGGTCGCGGCATGTACACGCTGCCCAACTACCCAGTGACGGAACATCATTCCTACGCAGAAGTCGCGAAGCGGGTGCCCGGAGCAGTGCTCTGCCTTCTGTCCGCGCTTGCTTTTCATGAGATGACAAGCCAGAATCCCACCGCTGTCTGGATCGCTCTTGGCGAGGGAGCCAGGACGCCGGCCCTTGCCTCGCCGTCGCTCAGAGTGGTCCGTCTGTCGGGTCTCTCGCTGACCGAAGGAATCGAGTCTCACCGTGTTGAAGGCGTTCCCATCCGCGTGTATTCCGCGGCAAAGACGGTGGCCGACTGCTTCAAATTTCGCAATAAGATCGGCCTCGATGTAGCGATTGAGGCGCTGAAGGAGTGCCTTCGTCGGAAGAAGGGCACAGTCAACGACATCTACAGCTTCGCGAAGATCTGCCGGGTGAGCAATGTCATTCGCCCTTACCTGGAGGCGCTGTGACTCGCGAGCCGGGTTAAGACATCTGCTGCATCTATTCGTGCCAAACTGCTTGCTTTGGCGCAAGCATCCGGCGAGGACTACCAGAGGGTGCTTGGCAGGTTTGCGATTGAGCGGTTTTTGTACCGCCTCGGCAATTCACCGCACCGAGATCGCTTCGTCCTCAAGGGCGCGACCCTCTTCACACTGTGGACGGGAAAGAGTCATCGACCCACGAAGGACCTGGATCTGCTCGGGTCGGGGTCTTCCGTAATCGACGATCCGCGGCAAAGACGGTGGCCGACTGCTTCAAATTTCGCAATAAGATCGGCCTCGATATTGCGATTGAGGCGCTGAAGGAATGCCTTCGTCGGAAGAAGGCCAGCATCAACGACATCAACAGCTTCGCGAAGATCTGCCGGGTAAGCAATGTCATTCGCCCATACATGGAGGCGCTATGGCTCCCGAGGATTACGCACCAGCTTTCCACAAACCTCGAGCGGCTGGAGTTTAGACTATCTTTTGCTCGCGGATCTCATGTCACAAAAACAAAACAAGAAGAATGCACAAACGTCTAGAGCAGCTCCCGTAACGGGGGGCGGACGTCTCTTGCCGGAGGAGTCAGAGCGGGTACGCGAATTAATCGAAGGGCGCCATTCCAAGGCAGCCTTGCAACTGGCCAAGGATCTATTCAAACGCTATGGTTCGGCTGAGTCCGAAGCCCTGCTGGTGCATGCCTACAAGGCTCGGATCGACGATCTGCTGAAACTGGGACTCTCCGTGGAAGCCAAAGCTCTGCTTGGGATGGTGCGTGACCGGTTTCCAGCGGCTGCGGCACGGTTAGAGGAACATGATCGGGAAATCTGTGCGATGGAGGGTAAGCTGGAGGGGGTAGTCGGCCCCCTGCTCGATGCAAACCTCCCGGCGGAAGACCGCGACCGCATCGAAACCTTCATCCGTCAGAGGACCTATGACCTGGCGGCATTGGCCGCCGTTTCCTCTTTGCCGCCGGAGCATCCGTTACGCAAGGCGGCCTCGGCACTGGCTAGCGCGTTCCAGGCGGTGACGCAAGGGCCTGTGGATGACGCGCTTTTGGCGCTGCCGGAGGTGTCCCGCCGCAGCCCGTTGGCTCCCTGGAAGGCCCTTGTTCGGGCCATCGCCAGCTACCACCGGCGCGAGGATGCTGAGTGCCGGAAGTGGCTGCAGGCGATCGCCAACGATTCGGTTCCCGCCCGCCTGATTCCATCCTTTGCCGCGATGATGGGGACCAGAAACGGCGCCAAGTTCAGCCCGGCGGAACAGAAGCTGATTGCCGCGGCCGGTGACCATGGCGCGGCTTTGCGCTCTGCCCTGGCGGCTCTGGAAGAGGCGTTTAAGACCAGGAAGCAGGGGCGAATTCTCGACGCAACGCGGACCGCACTGGCGGCGATGCATCACACGGATAAGGAGACGCGAGAGCGTCTGCGCCAGCACATCGCGGTGCGCGCTGGGATGCAACACCTCGATCCCTCGGCCGTCCATGCGGCCCTGGGCGGTTCACCACGGTGGGACGCTTACTACTTCCGGCTCTTGGCACGGGCTCTGGAAGAGCTACGTTATGCGGAGAGCACCGCAGAAGCGGCCATTGTCTGGGAGGATTTTCGCCGCCAAGCCATCAAGGAGAACTGGTTTGCGGCCGACGGCCTGGAGGATGGGGTTCTCTCGTTGCATGTAGCGCAATTAATTGAAAAGATCCCTCCGGACATCGTCGCGGAGATGCGCGAAGAAGACAAGTTTTACCGCAAGCCAGGTAAAGGGGGGGAAGAGGAGCTGTTGCCGTCTCCGGGGCGTCTGTATGAGCGTGCTTGCAAGGCCGATCCTAGTTTCGAAGCCTTCCAGATGTGGCTGAGTTGGGCCGTGAAGGCCGGCCCATGGCAGGTCGCCGACAATGTCGCCGAGTCTTGGCGAAAGGCCAGACCCAAGGATATTCAGCCATTGCTTTACCTGATGGAATCGGCGGAGAAGCGAAGCGCGTACAAGAAATCGCTCACGTATCTGGAGGAAGCCGAAGAACTCGATCGGCTGAATCCCGAAGTGCGCCGGGCAAAACTAAGGCTTTTGCTCGCCGCGGCTATTCGCCATCTGCGGCAGGGCAAGACGCACCTGGCTAAGGCCGGGATTGAACAGATTGAGAGTGTGCCGGAGGTGCGGCCGGGAGAGGTTGCCGCACTGGCGGCAGCCCTGCGCTGGTGCTGCGCTGCGCTCGATCCGGACCCGGTTGATCTGCTGAGGCAGGAAGCGAACCTGAAGCAGGCGATGGGCGATGTGGCCGCATATTTGCTGCTGGCAGCCCTTGCGACGGCAGGGGATATGGGTCCAAGGGCAACGCCGCCGTTGCTGCAAGTTTCCCCAACCCCGGCCGCGGAGTTGCTCACTGGCGCGGTCAAAGCCTGCGTCCTGGGCCAATGGGCTGGTCTTCCCATCCTGCTTCCGCGCAGCTGGAACGATCCACTGATCGCCGCCCAGAAACTGCCCCATTGTCCGTTGGACGCAGCCCAGATGCTGGCTCTTGGGGAGGCGGCCTTAGACAGCGGCTCGGCGGAATTGGCCTATGCCGTGTCGACAGCGGGACTGGCTGGCGGCAGAGCGAACGCACGGTTTCTGTTTTTGCGCGCCCGGTGCTTGCCGCGTTGGGCATTTCTGCGCCAGCAGGGATGTTACCTGGCTGCCCTGGAGTTGGCACGGCGGGAGCGGGATACGGACTTGGCAGGTAAAATTCTGGATCGGCTGAGTGGGGATCAACGCGGCCGTTCCGTGCCGCCGGAGTTGCTCAGTCAGATTCTCGAAGAAGAACAGGAATTGAAAGAGATTCCTGTCTCCCAACGCTACCGTGAACCGAAGTATGCAGCGGAACTCGAGTCTTCTCCCTGCGATTGCCCCAAATGCCGTGCCCAGCGTGGTGAGCCGGTGGATACCAGCGCCCCGTGGAACGACGACGAGGATGATTTCGAAGACGATTCCGACGACGAGGATGAGTTTTACCAACCGGCGCCGCCGTTCTTCGAGAACATTATGAAGGCGATTGAGGAAATTCTGGGCCAGCTCCCTCCGGAATTGGCGCAACAGGTGACGGGCGCCATTGCTGCCGGCGAGGACCCGATAGCTGCCATGGACAGAGTCATGGGCAAGGCGCTTCCCAAACCGGCGGCATCCTCACAGAAAGCAAAAGCCGTCAAGGCTCCGCTGCCGGGGCAGGGCAGCTTGTTTTAAGGTGAACCAATGAACCCAGAGACGCTTCCCGCTTCTGATCCGTATGCCGTGCTGGGCATCAGCCGGAACGCGGACGATGAGCGGATCCGAGCGGCCTATGTGGCCAAGGTCAAGCAGTTTCCGCCGGACCGCTCTCCCGCCGAGTTTGAGTTGGTGCGCGATGCCTACAATGTTCTCCGCGACCGGCGCAGGCGCGCGCAACATATGCTCTTTTCCGTAGACTTGGAGGTGTCCCTGCAATCCCTGCTGGAGGGCATAGACAACGACAGGCGATTCGCCGGCCCCGGCCCGTGGCTGGCAGTTCTCAAGGAAAGATAGATGGAAATGAATGCCGACACTTCCTCCGTGCGGGTTTCGCCGGAAGAACGGGAGCGGATCGTTCGCGGCTTTGAGGCATGGCTGGATCGGTACCTTGACCGTGCGCCGGCAGATGAAGAGCCGCCACCAGGGCTGACCCCCGAGTTGCTCAGCGCGTTGGAAAACGGCGATCCGCTTCCAGCGCTGGAAGGTGCTGGGCCCGGCAATGGTGGCTGCGACCTTTATTCCCTGTGGGCAGCCATGACCGCGCTCGCGCAGGAAGTCCGGCTGCAGGGACGGACGTTCAAGCAATTGAATGAAACGCTCATCGAGAACGCCCGGAGTCTGGAGACATCCGCGGCTGCCGCAATTCCGCAAGCGGAAGCCCGGCAGCCGCGAAAACAGGAGATCGATGCTCTGCTCGATCTTCGCGACCGGATGGAACGCGGAAGCAACACCGCCCGTAGCGCCGCCGGCGAGCTGGCGCCTTCACGCCTGCCGCGGCTGGCGCGTTGGCTCGGTCTGGGTGCAACCTACGCACGCCACGCGCAGGAGATTCTGGCGGCGATCTCGCACGGCTACAGCCTGACTTTGGACAGCCTGGACGAGGCGCTCGTGGCCTGCAACGTCAGCCGGATTGCGTGCCAGGGCCGGATATTCGATCCGCAACGCATGACCGCCGTAGATGTCGAGGAAACCGGCTCCGTGCCTGAAGGAACCGTGGTCGAGGTCTACCGCAACGGTTATGAGCGGAACGGCGAGGTCTACCGCTCCGCTCAGGTCAAAGTGGCGCGGCCTGCAAATAAGATATGAAAGTGGAAGCTCAATGGACGATTTGATTATTGGCATCGATCTTGGTACGACGAACTCCGAGGCGGCGGCATTCGTCGCTGGCAAAGTGACGATTCTCGGTTCGGGCAAGAGGAATATGCTGCCCTCGGTGGTGGGACTTTCCCCGTCCGGCGAACTGCTCGTGGGTGAGGCGGCGCGCAACCAACTGGTACTGTATCCCGAGCGTACCGTGCGCAGCATCAAGCGCAAGATGGGCAGCAACGAGACCGTCCTCCTGGGGGATCGCCAGTTTACCCCGCCGGAGATCTCAGCGCTGATCCTGCGCGAGCTTGCCACGTGGGCCAGTCGGCAGCTTGACAGGCCGGTGGAGAAAGCAGTCATCACCGTTCCCGCATATTTCTCCGATGCCCAGCGCCAGGCGACGCGCGAGGCCGCCAGCCTCGCAGGCCTGGAGCCGGTGCGCATCCTGAATGAGCCCACCGCGGCCAGTCTGGCCTATGGGGAAGGCAGCCGTCACACCGCCATGGTCTACGATCTCGGCGGCGGCACCTTCGACGTCTCCATCGTTGCGCTCGAAGGCGATGTCACCGAGGTGCTTGCCAGTCATGGCAACAATCTTCTGGGCGGCGACGACTTCAACGACCTGCTGGCCGAGCACCTGCTGCGTGAATTTCAGTCCCGGCACGGGATCGATCTGCGCAGTGGTCACCCGGTCGCTCGTGCGCGCGTTTGGTGGGCCGCCGAAGAGGCCAAGCGCCGCTTGAGTTTCGATCCCGAGGTGACTGTCCGTGAAGAAGCGCTGGCCACCGTCGATGGCAAACCGTTGCATCTGGAACTGGAGATTACGCGCGAGCAGTATGAGGACCTCATCCGCCCCCTGATCGAGCAGACTCTGGAACATATTTCCAAGGCGCTTGCGGACGCGGGCAAAAGCCCGTCGGACCTGGATGCGATCCTGCTGGTCGGCGGCTCGACCCGCACTCCGCTGGTCGCGCGGATGATTGAGCAACGTACCGGCTTGATTCCGCGCGAGGAGATTCATCCCGACCTGTGCGTCGCCCTGGGCGCCGGTGTGATGGCCTCCAGGCTGGCCGGCCACGAGGTCGAGCGGGTGTTGGTCGATGTGACCCCATACTCGTTCGGCGTTTCCTTTCTGGGGGATCGTGGCGGGGTCTCCTATCCGCACTGCTACAAACCGATCGTCCGTCGCAATTGTCCCCTGCCGGTCACCCGCACCGAGCGCTTCTACACCAGCCATCCCTACCAGGAAGAGGTCGACGTACGGGTGTACGAAGGCGAGGACGAGGATGCGCTGCGCAACATCCTGGTCGGCGACTTCAACATCAAGGGTCTGACGCCCATGCGCGATTTGAATGAAGTGCTCTGCCGCATGAGCCTGGATCTGGATGGCATTCTCACCGTCACCGCCATCGAGAAGAAGTCGGGGCTGTCGAAGAACATTACGATTGCGCGCGCCCTGGAAGCCAAGAACGAAACCGAGATAGCCGCCGCCCGCAAGCGCCTGGAAGCCCTCTTTGCCGGCCGCCACGACGACGATGATTTTGCGGACGATGAAGACCAGTCCGATGCCGGCGATGCGCAACCGATTCCTGCGCTGGCAGAAGGCTCGGCAAAGGGAGACTGGGGCGCAGCTGAGGACGAAGGCCGTCAGATCGTCGAGCGCGCTCGCTGCTTGCTCGATCAAGTCCATGAAGAGGACCGCGAGGAAGTGATCGACCTGAATCAGGCGATCGAATCGGCGATCGAGGGTCAGGATGATGCCGCGCTCAAGCGGGCCGTTACCGATCTGCGCGAGCTGCTGTTCTTTGTGGAGGGCCGCGTATGAAGGACGACGGTCGCCCCGTCGCCGGCCCGTCCTGCTGTCCGGTCTGCCGGGCTCGTTTTCGCGACTCGTCGTTGTGCTCGCGTTGCGGCGCCGACCTCACTGCGCTGATGTTGCTGGCGGCACACGCCTACGTCTTGCGCCAGTCTGCCCGCCAGTCGCTGAGGCAAGGCGATTATCGGGCGGCGCTGGCTTGCTCCCAGGCAGCACAAAGGTTGCAAGCAACCTCGGAAGGCAGTCTTCTCAGCTTTATCTGCACTGCAGCCGTCAACCCAGCATCCGGGCAATGGAAGAAGCCGGTTTGAGCCGTTGCCGACGTAAGCAAGCGATGCATCGAACCCCAACAGGTCGGCCAAGTCCCGGAAGACCAATTTTTCAGCTCAGGCCCAGTTCCTTCTTGAGCTTTGCACACCGGTCGGCCACTGGGCTCGGCGGAGTTCACGCGCAAGCTTGAAAGGGAAACCAAGCGCCGCCTGACTCCGCAAAGACGTGGGCCCAAACAGAAGGCCAATACGGGCGAGAGCCAGGGAACATTATCCTTCGGCCTAGTCGATCCTCTCCATGTATTAGCCAGACATGTGGCCTTAGCTTTGCATCCGTGGGGTGGTTACCCTCCGTCTGTCACCGAAACTTCCGTCCCCGAAACTTCCCGTCCCCGAAACTTCCCCGAAACTTCCCGACTGGCACGAGCAGAAATACCTTGAAGCAGCACTTCCGCCAGCTGGTTGTCCAAGGGCATCTCGCCCTCCATGGCAGCGGCCGCGGCGCATGGTACGCATTGTCATAACAAAAATTCAGGAGGACTACTCACACAAGGTTCGGGCGATCGTCGTAAGAATCTCCAGCCTTGAATTAGGTTCACAATCAACGTCCGCGGCTGCCACATCCCCTCTTTACCAGCGGGTGTGGGTAAAGTATCCCGTCCGCGGGACGATAAAGTCTTACAGGAACTAACTTGTGTGGCGCCTCTGCGTTATTTGGCGGCCTCCGTTCTTGGTATGGGCTTGGTGTCGATAATCGGAGATTCGAATTGCCGCTGGACCTTTGCAAATCGCTCTTGAGGAGTAATGGCTATGTCCAATTGTAAGAACGCAGCGGCCGCCAAGCTGATTTCTGTGCTTGCTCTGCTCACCGTGGCCGCGCAGACGGCCATCTGTCAATTGAATTCCAATACCGCAAGTGTGGCGCTGAGAGCCACGCTGACTGAATCGCTTACCGTTGCGGCGACACCGAGAACAGTTGCGATTCCCCTGGTGGCGGGAGGCATTGCAACAGGATCATCGCCGGTAGCGATTACCACCACCTGGGTTCTGAGCGGGGGCCGTACTGCGGTTACGCTGGTTGGCTATTTTTCCAGCGCGACTGCGGCGCTGACCAACGGAGCCACCACTCCAACCAACATCCCCGCGTCGGAGGTGTTGGGCCAGGTAACGACGGGAACACCCACAACCTTCACAGCATTTACCCAGACTGCGCCTCTGGGCCCGGCCGGAGCGGGGTTGACCCTGTTCTCTTTGCCGCTTACAAGCACCAACCAGGCCGCCAGCCGGACGGACAACCTGGTGCTCGAAATTAACCTGGCTGGTCAGCCCCAGTTGCCTGCAGGCGCCTATACGGGCACGCTGAATATTCAGGCGCAGGCTTTGTAGTTCGCTCAGGAAGTGTGGCGCAACCAGTGATCGTAGTGCAGGCCACCCAGTCCCCAGCCAGGTGCGAGGCTATCTTCCAGCTACTCTGCATTTTGTAACGTCCCTTCCACTTAAAAGGGGCGGTATCCGCGCATGCCGCCCTTCTTATTTGGATGAGGAGGAGAACGTTTGCCAACCGCGATGCTGTTCGGCTTTACTTGGCTCTTGCTGGGAAGCTGTGTGATTGCCCAGACAGTGCAGCCGGTCATTTCGGAGTACGGGGTAAAAGCCGACGGGATGTTCACCCTCACCAACGGCACGCTGACGCCCATGGTGGTCGTGATGGAACCAAAAAGCTTCAGCATCACGCCGGACGGCCATGGAGTATTCCGGACGCTCGATAAAGATATTCATGTCGAGCTCTCGGCGATGAGCGCTCGGCTCGAACCGGGGCAATCCTATTACGTCTTCTATAAGGCCCGTGCCGACCAACTGCCGGCGTGGTTCACCGTTTATTCCACATTCTCGTCTCTGCACCATGAAGCCGGCATGGATCTGCGCATCATGCTTCCCCACACCGTTTATCTCTACCAGAAGAAGCCTCTGAACAAAGAAGAGATCAATATCGCCTCGGCCACCTGGGAGGCCGGGGCGAAGACGATCGTTTGCGATGTGGAGAACCGCGGCTTCAGTCTGGTTCGGGTTCAGGAAGTGCGCATTACCGGACCTCACGAATCGGAGAGTACCGCGGGATTTCCGCTCCTGCCGGGAGGCCGGCGCCACCTGGAAATAAGCTGGGAGGAAAAGCAACCGCCGGAGATGCTGCAGTTTCGTTTCGAGCACTTCACCCTGAAACAGCCGCTCGACGCTCGCGGCAAATAATCGTGGTTCTGCCGATGGGCGCGTATGGCGTGCGACTCTCCTGCATAGTCTTGCTGATAGCAGCGATGGGTCCGAACCTGGTAGCCCAGGTTTTTGAGGTGAATGGAGGCGCGTCCAGTCTCTATCAGGCGCAGGGCGGAGGGCTATCGATGCGCGCCCCTGGTTATCAAGCTTCGGTCGGCGCGGGAACAGTAGCCGGAAGGTTCGTGGGCGGCGCGAATCTCACCAAAGTGGTGGGGCGATCAACCTGGATCGCTGGGGATGACTATATCCATTTCGTGCTGCCGACGGATATCTTCGACACCAGCCACTATGTGGTTGCCCAGGGCGCCGGGGTGATGACCACGCTGAGGAACACAGGGGTATTGGCTTTTGCCGGAGCCACGTCCACGGGGTTCAACAGCCCGTTGTTCGAAGCGGCTCGTGCGGAGAATCCGGCTGTCATCCTGTTCCTGGACCGTCGCCTGGCGCCCGGTCTTGCGATCTCATCGAAAATGATCTTTTCCCGTCAGACCACCGCGATTGAGGGCTTGGATTGGGAACCGGCTGACAGATTGAAAATGGGAGTTTCTGCCGGAGTTGGCGCCAGTCAGCCTTATGGCGCGGCCAGCATCGATTTCCGGCGGAAATGGATTATCGTGCAGGCTGCCTACATCGAAGCGGGAAACCAGTTCCACCGCGCCGTGGTGGAGGCGCCGCTGGAAAGCGAACCCGACCGTGAGAACGTGGCGATCACTTTAAAGCCAACGAAGTTCTTCAGCATTACCGGAGGGCGGCAGAACTTTCTTACGCCGCTCAGCAATTCTCAAAATAACGCACGCAGCTCCATCGATCAGGGCACCGTCAACTTCGATGTTGCCGGGTTAGGTTTGCTGGCCTCCTTCTATCACTCGACTTACCTCGGTAATGCGAACGACTCCACTGCATACACTGCGGGCAGGGACTTTACCCATCGCGTGCACGCCACGGCCAGCTACCTGGAAAGCCGACCCAACAACGCCCCCAAAACGCGGTCCTTCATCGCCGACTTCTCCCAAATACTCACGCCTCGATGGAACGTCATTGAGGTACTCAGCCGCTCCCACGAACAAACCTCCATTTCCTTCGGCGGCGGATTTCTCTCCAATCTCGTCTCGGTGAGCGCGCAGTATGAGACCTATTACGTTCCGCAGCGCAATTCGGCGCCGTTTGTGCAAGCGATGATTGTGGATCTGCAGATTCATCTGTTCCGTGGCATCACCCTGCATGGCGCGAGTTTTGTGGCGCCGGACGGCAGCCTCCGCTATACCGCGGATACCTCCGGGATCATGACGCACCGGGGCGCAGGCGGCAGCGGTTCGGCGCAGCGGTACTCCATCGGAGGCAGTATTCTGCGCGGGCGGGTGGTGGATACCAAAGGCGAGCCGGTCGCCGGGGCCGCACTGCTGATAGATAACGTGTCTGTATTTTCCGATTCCGGTGGGTTCTTCTTTCTCCGGGAGCGGAGTCCGCACGCGCACAGTCTGCAGGTGCTGACAGACAAATTTCTGAATGGTGGTGTTTATGAAGTGGTGTCAGCTCCCTCCAGCGTGAAGGCGACACGAAATGCGGACGAACCGGCGACGCTCATTATCGTAAAGCGGTTGCAGGGGTGACGTCCGGCCAGACAGCGCCGTAGCGTGCGAAAGATTCAAAGAAAAGGAGTCCGGATGTGCGGGTGACAAAATTTGGGTTCGCGCTCTGCTTCTTCCTGTGCTTTGCAGAGGGAGAAGCGTTATCGCAGGCGGTCCGGGTGGGCAAGGGCCGGGTCTGGCCGACGGTCACAGGCGGTGGCGCTATAACCGTGACCGCCGCTCCTGCGCTGGTGAGCTTTCCACTTGCATCGCAGGGCGTGGCCGCCGCCGACAGCGGAGTTGTGGTGACCACCACATGGACCGGGCACAATCGACTCTCCGCGCTCAACCTTTATGGTTATTTCTCCCGCGCCGGCGCGGCACTTACGGGTGGCTCTCCAGCGGTAAACATCCCTTCTTCGGCAGTGCTTGGCCGGCTGTCTACTGGATCGACGCCGATATACACCCCATTCACGCAAAGCAATCCGATTGCCGGCGCCAGCCTGCTGTTGTATTGCGAGCTCTTTCTGGCCGGCAGTAACGGCTCTCGCATCGACACGTTGAACATGGAGATCAACCTGACCGATCTACCTCAGTTGCCCGCGGGCAGCTACACGGGAACGCTCTACCTGCAGGCCCAAATGCTGTAATGCCTGGTCAAGAGGATCTCCCCCCGAAAGCCCGTCCAACCAGCGCGGGCCGCGCTCAAAGCTGGCCCGAATGGATGGCTTCGCCCACCCAACGCGGCGGGTTCATCCCTCAATATAAAAGGTTTCCAGGTGGGTTCCTGATATTGGGCAGGTCCGCAAATCACATGCGTTTTGCGCGTTCATGGCACATTATCGCCATGTCTGGAAAAGACAAAAAGCCGTAATACTTCTCGACGCAGTTGTTTCATCGCTACGCGAGAGCCTCTACTGGACCGCCGATGAACCTCCAGCGAAGAGAGGTATCAGTATGATCTTCCGTAATCTCGCTGCAGTTTTTATCTTCATTTCCCTGGCTGGTTCCTCGCAATCCATCGATCCAACCAAAGTTGCCACCGTCCACGTCTACCGCCAAGGCAGACTATTGGTCGAGACTTCATTATCCGCCGACGGTGTCAGGGTCGTTTCGCTGACCCCACACCAAAGCGCGACATTCTATTTGGCTCCCGGATGCCACGAGTTGACGATGCAATCGGGTGAGATTAGCCCCGTGGCATCCTTCCACGCCGAAGCAGGCCAAAAATACTTGTTTCGGTTGGATTATGAGCACGTCGTCTCTTCCACCTCTCTGAGAGACCTCAGGGTGAGCCTCACTATGCAGCCGAACATTCCGGCTGCGGATGACGTTCGCGAGGTGAAGATCGAGCAAAGTAAACTGCTCGAGATCCTGGAGAAAAGCGGTCGCCAGAGTGTTCAAGTGAGCCGGGTGCAAACCCAAAAGCGGCGGAGTGACCTGAGAATCATTCGGAATACCCAAACCAGATTGTCTGCCGGTTCTTCTCTTACCCAACCCTCAATAGCCACGGCAACCAACGTCGCTATTGAGGGCGTTTCATTTTCTCGGTCAACCGCTTGGTATATCAGTTCGAAGAGTGACTTCCGCCTCGTCTCGGGAACCGGTCTTACAGAAGTCGATATCCGCGACAACACACTTTTGACCTTCTCGCAGCGCGTTAAGCAGGGTTTGGTAATTCCGCGAGTGCTGGAATGCGGGCGAGTCGTTATAAGCGTTCGCCTTGAAGTCGTCAAAAATCGTCCAGCCATCTCGCCGCATGCTGTCCATGTGCGTAGTCTTGCCGGAACCCGGAAGTCCTGCAATCAGGATGATTTCGCCGACCATTCGATCCTCTGGACCAAGAGCAACGCTTTTACGATCCTCCGTCGTTCTCGCGTCGTGAAACGCTCCGGAAGGTTGTCCCCCAAGGAACAGTGAGAGTCACTCTAAATTAGGCGACCTGCTCCGCGTGAGGACGGGATGTATTAAGCGTGCAATTTGTGCGCAATTCGTCAACGAAGCTGGCGAGGAGTCACACTTGAAACGCATCACCGTTAAAGCGCGGGGTTCTAATTTCTTCAAAAAGCACAGCAAGCTCTTGTCCTTTGTCGGGGCGCTGATTGTTTTCGTTACATATTGATCAGACATTTTTACACTTTTTCACTCTGCGCACCCAAGGGCCCAACGATACCTCTTGACTGTGGATACAAGTGTGGGTATATCATGGCCGTGGAATTTAGCTGGGACGAAACGAAGCGCGAATGGGTGCTGGCCGAGCGGGGGATAGATTTTCTCCGCGTGGCTTTCAGCTTGTTTGACGGCCGTCCCCTCCTCACAGTCCCAACGCCAAGAGGCAACGAAGAGCGCTTTCTTAGCATTGGCCCGCTGGAAGGAAAATTCTTCGCCGTCATATGGACGTGGCGCGACGGCACCATACGAATTGTCACAGCCAGGAGGGCTAGAGATGTCGAAGAAGATCGATACCGTGCGTTATACGGCTAAGCAGATCAAAGGAAAGATTGCGCGAGGTGAGGACCGGACGCATTGGCGCAAAGCCAATGCGGTGACTGGCAAGAAACTTGAAGCTTCGATCCTCGCCGACCCGGATGACGTTCGCGGGGAACCCGACTGGACGCAGGCGACGATCGGTGTCCCTGCCCCGAAGGATCATATCAATATCCGTATCGACCATGACGTGCTCGAATGGTTCAAGGCCAATGGCAGAGGTTACCAGACGCTCATGAATAACGTGCTTCGCGCATTCGTGCGGTCCCGCGAGCAGCGCGATGAAATCAAATCAAAAAAACAGGGCGCATGATAGGCGACGATTAAGAGAAACTGTACTACTTTTTCTAAACGCGTCAGGTCCGGTCGATCTCGGGACGCCCACCCTCGCCTTCTTCTGGCACATAGTTGATGAAGACCGTACTGCTTTTGTCGAGGACGCGCATGGCATCGCCTTGTGGGCGCGTGAGGCGGCGAAACTCCTCATAGAGGCCGGCTGTGCGAAGTGCAAGCTGGCCGGACTCCTCATGCATGTCGAGGGACCCGCCTTGCTTGCGGGCGTCGGCGGCAACATCAAGCTCGTAGACAGTGGAGGGAATGCCATGGATCTGGAGGACGCGAGCGAGAACCAGGCCGCCCAGGCCCGCTCCGATGATGGCGATACGTGGTTCTTGCATAAATCCAACCTCCGAGCGCACATATAAATAGCGGCCTATGCAAATAAATATAGGCTACTATCTACTGGGAGGCAATCGTGCACGATGATATCTTCCGGAGGCCTGGACATCTCATCAACCGGTTGGCTCGGCTCTCGCTTCGATGGACAGAGGAGCGCTTTCAGCCGCTGGGACTTTCCACAGGTCAGATCCCTGTTCTTTATCTCTTGAGAGACGGTGCAGCCCTGACGCAAAAAGAGTTGGCCCGCCGCGTTCGGATTGAGCAGCCAACCATGGCGCAATTGCTGTCGCGGATGGAACGGGATGGGTTGATCCGCCGCACCGATAATCCCGACGACAAACGCAGCAGCCTGATCTCCCTGACGCCGCTTGCGTTAAAAAAGCTTCCTCTCGCAAGAGCCGTATTGTCTCAGGGCAACAAAGAAGCGCTCAAGGGATTCACAGATCGGGAGATCACGACACTGAGCAAATTACTGCTTCGTGTCGTAAGAAATCTCGATCCAGAAATCGCGGCGGAGATCGATTCTACGCATGCGCGATGAAGCTGCAAAAGATCAGCAACCGGAACCGCTGGTCGTTACAGAAGCAGACCATTTTGTACCAGAGTGGGGCGAGCCGGTTGCACGAACCGCAATACGCTCCTTCGGTGATCTCTGGTAAAGCATGCAACCTACGAAGGAGGGTTTCACCCCCTGATCGCGACCCGAGATTCGCAGAACGCGTCGTCGCCGAGACGCGCGCCCTGCTGTCGGCGGTTCCCACATACAAGGAGGAGAGATGATTTCGTTCAGCCGCACGCGATTGGCACTCGTCACCGGCGCATCCTCCGGCATCGGTCGGGCCTTTGCCCGACGGCTCGGCGCCGACACTAGGTCAGTCTTCCTAGCTGCGCAACGGCGCACGAAGGCCGATTTGCGACTCGGGTAACCACCCGCCGTAACCCCTAACTGAATTCAAATGAACTTCCGGAAGCCCCGAATGGAATCTAGTCGCACCTACTGTTTATCGATACGATCAGCCAAGTATCAAAGAATCTTGGTCCGCAACCAAACAACTCAGAGAAAAAGATGACTATTTCTAAGCTCAATAGCGAACCCTACGAGATCAGCGCCCGTTTCTATCGGGCCCTGCAGGAAAAAGCATTGAGTCTTGAAGACGATGCTCAGAAAGACGAGTTTTTCGCCGCCTCCCTGGAAAACGCGGATCATCTCCACCGACAAAATCTTCTCATTCAGGCCCAGCGTGATAAAGCGCTGCGCGTGCGCAATTTCCTCGCCGAAGCACGAATCCGCATGGGATGAATTTGCCATCCAGTTCATAAAGCCGGAAAAGGCCGGTTGCTCCTGACGTTTCCCACGGCTCTTCTCCACAGTTCAACCCGTCATTTTGTTGACCGTCGACGGTCGAAGGACGCATCAGGTGGACTCCTCCTTACCTCCTCGTTGCGCAATTGCATCCAATTTATAAGCAACTTAGTTGCAAATCAGTCGGGTGCGAAAAGCCTGGCCGCATGGATCGATCGTCTGGGAAACGAGGCTTTCCCCGGGGTACGCTTCTCTGAGACATACCTGCGAAAGAAGTTGTTTGCGGCCGGTTCTTAATTGTCTGAGGCGGCGCCCGGGTGAAGGGCGCAGCTTCCGACTGAACTCTCCTGCTCAGGCTCCAAAGCCCCCAGGCAGGGACACGCGACGACACCATGGCGGATCAATGCCATGGCCAGCGACAACCTATCGTCCACTCCAACTTTATTAAACATGTGCACCAGGTGAGACTTGACAGTTTCAACGCTGGTTCTCATCTTGCCAGCAATTGCCCTGTTGGTTCCCTCCGCGACCAGAAGGTCGGCCACACGCAGCTCCTTTGGAGACAACTGCGCCAAAATGCGCCGTCCAACATTGGTCAGTCGATGTTCCTTGCTAAGCGGCAACATGGATCGCCGCGCGGGTTGTTTCCGGGCAATCTGAGCAGGCTCTACCTCGAGCAACTCCTGATCAAACGTCAACATCTTTTTACCTCGGCAGTAGCAAAAATTCCAATACAGCAGCTTTACGACATTAAAGCACGGAACTGGCCTGACGTCGCAAATCGACACAGCTTTTGGGTGACCCTACTTTTCACCACCCTTTCGCAAATTTCTCGTATCCTGATCCGGCGCCACATTCCGGAGGTAGCCATTGGACATAACGAAAGAACTGATAGCCGAGTACGACCGTGAACTTGTCTCGACCCGAAAGATGCTGAATGCGATTCCCCCCGATGCCGATCTAAACTGGAAGGCCAATCCGAAATCCATGACGCTGGGCCGTCTTGCCGGCCATGTCGCGGAAGCAGCCGGGGCATGGGGCGTCGACACGCTATCCAAAGACGGCCTCAACTTCGATATGGCCAGCTACAAGCCCTGGCACCCAGCCAGCAAAGCTGAAATTCTGGAGAAGTTTGAGCAGGACACGGCGAAAGCAAAGCGCATTCTCGGCAGCCTTGATCCAGCCAAATGGGAGGACAACTGGAAGATGACGGCAGGCGACCAGACCTGGATTAACGATTCGCGCTATGTCGTCTTCCGCACCTGGGTACTGAATCACCTCATCCATCACCGTGCGCAGTTGGGCCGCGACCTGCGTGCGCTCGGCGCTCCAATACCCGGCATGTACGGTCCCTCAGCCGACGAGGCCTGAGCGAACCGTAACTAATACCCGGGACTCCCGGCGATATAGGCTTCGAGGTGGTTGATCGTCTCCCGCTGCGCGGTAATCACCCAGTTCACCAGATCGCCAATCGAAACGATGCCCACGAGCCTGCCGCCTTCCACCACCGGCAGGTGGCGAATGCGTTTGTCGGTCACCATGTGCATGCACTCCTCGACGGTTTGCGAGGGGGTGATGCTGACCACTGGGGAGCTCATGATTTCAGTGACCGGAGTTTCTTTCGACGATTTCCCTTTGAGGAGAACCTTGCGGGCGTAATCCCTTTCCGAGACGATGCCAAGCAGTTTGCCTCCATCGACGATGGGCAGAGCGCCAATCTCTTTTTCCGCCATCATGGCAATGGCGTCGTAGACGGATGCAGTCGGTGCCAGCGACCACACCTGGCCGCCTTTTTTCGCAATCAACAAGCTGATTTTCCCTGTCAGTTCCATAGTCAGCGCATCATAGTCCCTCCGCGAAATTATCGTCAACGGCCAACCCCCGGCGTCAGTCGGACGTGGGGCTAGAGGGCTGCCATAACCCCTACAATGTGCCATTTAGAGCAGTTCCCAATTACTGTGGACTGAAAAAGATCGCGAGGAGTGGTTTTCCCTGGGAGAAAACCACGACAAGGCCTGTCGCTCCCCGGATTTCCTTCGGGCGCTGCACTGGCCGAGAACAATTAGGTGCGACTTTCTTCACGGAAAATCGCATGTAGTTCCGCGGTTCCACCAACCTCTACAGGAAATCCGGGTTCGGTCTACACCCATTGCGAAACTGCTCTAGCGGGGCGTTCCCATTCCTGAATCGGCAAAGCCTATCGTCCACAGAGAAGCAAACCTGAAGGGGAGCCTTACAGGCTGCGGAAAAACTTAATTTCTTGTAGGGTACGACCTTTAGGTCGTACGTAAACAATTACAAACCGGGGCGGCTTCAGCTCTTCATTTTGACCACGGCGGAACGACGCCCGTCATGCGCGCATACGCGACCAGTTGTCCCATGTGCTCGTTGGCATGAATGATGATGCGCAGATACATGCCGTCTACCGTAGCATCCCGGCCCTCGATGCGGACCTTGCGCGCAAGGTCTTTCGGGTTCTCAGCCAAGTGAGCTTGCTTGACCGCGTCCAGGGACCGCTTGAGCCAGCTGATGACTTCGGCCTTCGACGTGACGGTTCGTTCGGCGTCCTCTTTAAGGTCCGGAGGCATTTTGGGCCCGGTCACGCTCAGCAGGTAGAAGTTCGCTACGACAATGTGCATGTAGACCTCGCTGGTGGAGCGAACTCCCGGAGCGGGCCTCCAGGCGAACTTATCGGGAGGTGTAGCTTCGGCGAGTGCGATCAACTGCTGAGATACATGTCTCCACTCCCCGTCATAGCCCTGCCAGATTCCATCCATAGGGTCCTGCGCGAACAACTTCGGCGCGCTCAAAACCAGCAAAAACACCATCATTGCAAGGCATCTTTTCACGGCGTGATTCCTCTCGGTTAGTTCTCTGAAGGCTTCTCAACATGGTCGATGACCAGGACATCAGTAGGAGCTTTAGTGGCCTCGAGCCTGAGTCCAAGTTGTTCTTGAATAGCTGTATACAAGGATGGCAAGGTGCTGGACCCATCGGCAGGAGGAATCATCTTGCCACCCGCGCCATCGAACTGAGAGTCATCCGGCGCCCAGTCAAGGGTGAAATCGTATCGGCCGGTAATCCCGGTTCTATCAAGAATGGGCCGGTCGAGCTTCACATTCCGCGTCATGAAGTTAATGAAATCACCCATGGTTGCGTTGTAGGCGGTGAAGTCACCACCCACCGGTCCTCGGAAGCCGAGTCCAGGCAGGCCCATCGAATTGCCTAGACTCTTCGTAAGCTTTGGACCGGTCTTGCCCACGGTGAGGACGTAAACCTCCATTTCCTTCTGGTCATGGTGGAGAGACAGTTTGCAACGGTCTGCAAGCAGCTTTTGCACCATGGTCTTAAACTGATCGCGGCTTGGCCGGCCTTCGTGGTCGGGTACCGCGTCTATATCGAATTTGTCGGTCTCTGCCCATCCTGGTGCGCCGACGACCTGTTTCGAATGGGCGTCGTAGGCGAAAACGATGAGGCCATTCAGGTTGTAGTTGACGGCCTTGAATCGACGCCCGAGGATAATGTATTTGTTAGCCTGGTCCGGCTTGCTCGGTTTGATCGTGGCGACTTCGAAGGCGGGCGAGGCATTCGGATCCATCGCTGGCAGTTTGGGTGGAGTAGGAATGGCCCAGGCTGTCTCGGGATCGGCACGAGTCAGGATAAGAGGGACCGGTTTGGATCCCTGACTCCAGGTGCCGGTGATCGTCTTGCCATCGGGACTCAGCTTGCCCTCATAAGCCACAAGATCCATGGCGAGGGTCAGCTTCAAAATTGAGCCATCCAGCGTGATTGTGGTCACCGGAAGCTCGAGACCCTGATCGATGCTATAGAACACCGCCTTATAACCATCCTCGGCCTTTGAGACCTTGAACACCACCCGGAGGTCCTGCCCGGAGCGGAGCGTCCCCTGCCACGTGTCAGCGACGCTCTGGGGTGAGGATGCTATGGGAGACTGAGCCCTGCTCTGTAGCTGGTTCCACCATGGCGAACAGGACCGCAGTGGCAACAGTGAATACAGCCACCTCGCGCATACGACCGTTAACCACGAGCATTCCTCCCTCGAAGATCATATCTGCTGGCAAGAATCACGGTTCCATCCTTTCTCACGCATCTCCTTCGGTGGGAGAAGAATCCCCCCCCATTGAGGGAGACGTTTCCAACTCGCAAGAAGCTGGTCTCTTCATCCCCAATGCGTTCTCATCGGCAATAGCTTGCATTCTCACAGTGCCGGATCTGCTTGCAAAAATGGCACATCGGCAGCGAATCGCTTCAACGAAAAAAAGGAGATTTCATGTCTAAGTTATCCGGCAAAGTGGCATTCATTACCGGCGGTTCCCGCGGCATTGGCGCAGCGATTGCGAAACGCCTGGCCTCGGATGGAGCGAGCATAGCCATCACCTACGCAAAGGACGCCGGCGCCGCCTCCGCCGTAGTCAAAGCGATCGAAAGTAATGGAGGAAAGGCGGTTGCGATCCAGGCGGACGCGGCCGATGCCAAAGCTGATGTTGGGCTCCTGCGTGGGGGAGCGAGACATGACGCCGGGACTGGCAGCCTACGCCGCCACCAAGGGAGCGGTAAAGATGTTTACCCAGGGATTATCCCGAGAGGTCGGGAGCCGGGCGATCACGGTCAACAACATCCAGCCCGGCCCGATTGACACCGATCTGAATCCCGCCGCGGGCGATTGGGCCGCGCCCCAGAAAGCCAACACCGCCCTGAATCGCTACGGCACTGTCGACGAGGTTGCCGCGTTGGTATCGTTCGTCGCTGGCCCGGAAGCCTCGTACATCACCGGGGCGAATCTCACCGTGGATGGCGGCACCAACGCCTGATCCGCGCGCACAGCCGGTTCAAGATCTCCGATCTCGCATCAGAGATTTGTCTTTGAGCACGATCGGGGCCCGGCATTGGTGACTGGGACTTCTATAAAGGCATGGACCTATATCGAAGGTCCAAGCTCAGAAAGATAGTTTGAGGGCCAGTTGTATCAGGCGACCATTGTTCACGGTGGACTGGACAAAGCCGAATCCAGGCGAACTCACATCGTTCACGGGTGAACCAAACTGCGGGTGATTAAAGAGGTTGAAGAACTCGGCGCGGAAATTCAAACCCATCTCTCTGGGCAGCCCAATCTGCTTGATGACGGAGAAGTCGGTGTTGACGAAATCGGGTCCGGTGGCTGGGACGCGCGACGCATTTCCCAACTCGCCGGCGGGGGGCGCAACAAAGCAGGTTGGGTTGATCCACTCCAGCTTGCCGTGGGCCGCGTTGTGGGAGTCGCAGCCGGCGACCTGGTTAGGCCGGTTCCAATTGTTGGCATTGCCCCCGGTGTTGAACGAGGAGCCGGAGTTGTTAATGCTGTCGATCAAGGGGACGGGGAATCCCGAAAGGATTCTTTGGATAAGAGTCACCTGAAAGTTGCCGAGAATGGCGTTGGTCACGGGATTCCAATTGCCTCCGAACTGCTTTCCGCGGCCGAAGGGCAAATCGTAGATGACACTGCCGGTGAAGCTGTTATCGAGATTGATCTGCGATAGGGCCCAATCCAGGTTTGGCCAGTTCGGCAGCGGGAAAAAGGGGGCGCTGACCTCGGAACCCAACCCGTCGGTTAACCCATTGTCATAGGTACGAGAGTAGGTATAAGCAAACAGAGCGTAGAGGCCGTACTTCGACGTCTTGGTCTCTGCTTTGATCTGCAGCGAGTTATAGCCGGTCTTTCCTACGTCCCCGTAAAGAAGAATGCTGTTGAAGTTGGGCGCGATATACGGCGACGTGTAAGGCGAGCCATTGAAGTTGCAACCGAGGGTGTAGTTTTGTACTGTGCCGCACGCACTCGGACTCCCAGTAGTGAGATTATTGCCGACCACCAGGATGTGCGAGCCATGCGAACCGGCATAGCCGGCGGTCAGTACCAGGTTGCCGGGCAGCTGGTGCTCGACGTTCACGTTCTATTGCTGCACCATGCCATGCTTGATATTGGTGGGCATGTAAACGAAGCTTCCCGGAAAGGTCGCGGCGTTTTGCGGCGTGGGAAGGGCCTGAAACCCGTTGGAGAGATTAGCGTTTGGTAAGGCGGGCGTTTGTGCCAGGACGGTAGCGCAGTACGAGGTGGCAAAGGCGCAGCCCAGCGGGGTCGAAGCTGTCCGATTCACCCAGGAAGGGCGGGTTCTGCCACAGACCCTGGGCTCCCTGGCTCCACGCGGAGTCGTGGAAGATGGCATAACCGGCGCGCAGCACGGTCTTGTCGCTGCCCAACACCTTCCAGGTGCCGCCGACGCGGGGTTCGAGGCCTGTCCAATCCATCTTGATGCCCCCCGAGTTACCGACACCATTTTGGTTGGAAACCAGAAGCTGTCCGGTTAGGGGAAGATAGTCAGCTTGGCGTCCGTGTTCCTCTGTGATGGGCGTCGTCATGTCATACGCCAAGCCGATATTGAGGGTTATTGTCGGTGTGACCCTCCAATTATCTTCGCCGTAAGGACGGTAGACCTTCCAGCGGCGCCCGGTGACCGGGCCCTCATACGTCTGGTCGTGAATGGCCAGACCCGTGATCCCGAGCAGGAAATCGGCCTCTGAGTTGCCCGCCAGGTTGAGGGTGCTGTTGCCGGTAAAGTTACCGGCGACGCCGACGATCCAGAAGCCATCCTGGAAAGCCTCCGTGCCCACGTTCATTTGATTGGCGCGATAGTCGATCCCAAACCTGAAGTCATGCTTGTGGTGGATGTAATCGAGCGGAGTCGCGGAAAGAGAAGATGTTGGTTCCACCCTGGAACGGAGAGTAGCCGCGATCGCCGAGGGCCCAATAGCCCCCCTGGAAATCGGTCGAAACCAGTCCGCAGCTATATGCGCCGGGCAGGCATTTGCTGTCGGCGCATCCCAGGTTGGCGTTGGGAATGCCGCCGCCGATGGTCGTGGAGATGCAGGTCCCCGTGCCTTGCGAGGAGATGTAGTCGAAGATGCGGTTGTAACCAAAAGTGGCCTGGTTGACCATGTTGGCGGAGAAGACATGGGTCTCGCCCAGGGCGACGTTGCGCGCGTGGTTTCTGATGCGCTGGTTGCTGCCGAAGGCGTTGGCTTCGGCAAATCCTGGTGAGCCGCCGGGCACATAGGAGAATGCCTGGTCGTAGCTGAAACGGCCAAAGGCGTTATCCGTTTCGGAAAACGTTTGGTCCAGCCGGATATCGAACCTGGTGTCGTCCAGTTGGCGCACGGGCTGACTGGTGTAGTTGATACCCGCACTGGCATTGTTGGCGTTGGGATCGGGGTACAGGTTAATCATGGCTTGGCCAATGGGGTTGATCAGGTTGGCTGGAATCTTGTTACAGGGAGTCCCCGGGGCCTGGCTTCCATCGGGGTTGGCAGGGAGAGGAATCCCTGCGCCATCGCACTGAAATAGATAGCGTTGGGATACGCGGGTTCGTGGCCGCCCCAACCATGTTGGGGTTCACGATGATGGGACCGGAGACAGGATTGCCAAAAGGGTCGCTGGAGAAATCGCCCGTGCGCATGGCCAGCGAAGGCACCAGGCCGGTAAAGGGAATATCCTGGAGCTGATATTTTTGTTCGCCATCGATGAAGAAAAAGGTCTTGTTCTTTTTGAATGGGACCGCCGACGGAACCGCCAAAATCGTTCAGGTTGAACTTTTGCGCTCGAGGTGGCGAAGTAGCTTCGGCGTCGAGAGAGGTGTTGCGCAGAAATTCGTAGAGGGTCCCGTGAAAGTCGTTGGACCCGGATTTTGAGGTGACGATCACGGTGGGCCCGGCCCGGGTACCGTATTCGGCGGAGTAGGTGTAGGTCAAGACCTTGAATTCCTGAATGTCATCGATGGAGGAGAAAATGGCGATACCGCCCGCAGTCAGTTCGTTATTGTCGACGCCATCCAGCAGCCAGTCGGTGCTGTTGGGCCGGGAGCCACCGACCGATAGCGAGAAGGGACCGCGTGCGGCCACCTCACTGCTGGCGGCGGAGGTAAAAAAGCTGTTGGGGTTGGTCTCTGCCGTAGCGCCGGCGGTCAGGGTGGCGAGTTGAACGAAATCGCGGCCATTCAAGGGGAGCTGGGAGACCTGCTGCGAGGTGATGACCTGGCCAAGAGAGGGATTGGCTGGACTCGACAGCGACGGCATCCCACCGGAAACTGCCACCGTGGTGACTACGGTGGCGGGCACGAGCGGAAAGTCGAGTTCGCGGGCTTCATCAATCTGCAGACGCAGATCTTTGGATTCAGCGCTTTGAAAGCCGGTCGCATCGACGTGCACGGTGTAAGTGCCGACCGGCAGCAAGGGGATCAGATAGTGACCGGCGCCATCCGTGTTGCTGGTGCGCGCCAGGCCGGTTCCCTGGGCGGTCGCGATGACGGTGGCGCCGGCGATGCCCGATCCTGATTTATCGGTGACGTTGCCGGAGAAACTTCCCGTGGCCTGACCGTACATGGCCGGGGAGATGGCAAGCGCGAGAACGCAGCTAACGACGAAAGCAAATATTCTGCGCGGTCTCTGATTGGCCCGAGCTTCCGTCGATTTCTGACGTTTTGCCCTCATCATTGTGCATTTCATAGTAAAACCCCTTTCGATCAGATCGGTTAAGGTGGTTCCTGAATTGAATGCGCGATGAGTAACTGTAAGAATTTGCCGGCGCAACGTCAACGCAAATCTTGCCTCGCCTGGCGGCCTAAGGCGTTGCAGAACGACGCAAGTCGACAACGCAAGTAATCCGGCGATTCAGCGCTAAGCTATACCTCTCTGTACTTTTTGAACTCTGCGAGGGATGAGATGCCGAACATGAAAGGGCTGCTTGCCATCGGCGCAATGTCTCTGTTTATCGGAACGGCCGCAGTTTTCCGGTGCGACCCAGTCCGGCATTCGAGCAGATGAGCGAACACTGAGTGGCAGAGTAGACGAAAGACAACAGACATCGAGCGAGGGATAAAGTACATGGAAATCAAGAGAGTCGGCACACAACCTTCCGCAAAAGGGCCTTCTGAGTGGTTCACGGGCACGGTGCGAATCGATCCGCTCTTTCAGGCGCCTGATCCGGCGCTTCGTGCAGGGCGCCAGCGTTACATTCGAGCCGGGCGCACGGACCGCTTGGCATACGCACCCGCTGGGGCAGATTCTTGATCGTGACCGCGGGCTGCGGCCGGGCTCAGCGCGAAGGCGGCCCCGTCGAAGAGATTCGGCCCGGGGATGTGGTCTGGTTTGCGCCCGGTGAGAAGCACTGGCACGGCGCCGCGCCGGCAACCGCAATCACCCATATCGCGATCCAGGAAAAGCTCAACGGTAAAGTCGTCGACTGGATGGAACAGGTCACTGACGAGCAATACCGATAAGGGATGACGCCGGCCAGGCCTGTCGAGTCAGTCCTCACGCAGCGCCACCATCGGTTCCACCGCCGTCGCACGCCGCGCAGGCAAATAGCAGGAGGCGAGCGCAGCCAGGGCGAGGACCGTGGCCACAAACACATAGGTCGCAGGGTCCCACACACTGACCATCACAATGCTGCCGACGGCGCGGGCAACCAACAAGGCCAGGGCCACGCCAAACGCCAGCCCGGCTGCGATAATCGTGATCGATTGTCGATAGATCATGCGAAACACTGAGGCGCGGCTGGCCCCCAGCGCCATGCGCAAGCCGATCTCGTGCACACGGCGCCCCACCGCATACGAGACCACCCCATAAAGGCCGATCACTGCCAGGGTCAATCCCAGGCCCCCCATGATCGCCGCCAGCGAAGCACCGATCTGAAAAAGCAAAAGTCCATTCATCGTGTAGAGTCCCTGGCGCATGGTTTGCACTTGAAAGATCGGAAGCTGCGGAGCCAGCGTGTGGATGGCTTTCTCGACCATGGGGGCCAGAGAGAGGAGATCCCTGTCAGACCTTACCTGGAACACCATCAGGCTGTTCCCCTTTGAGTGCTGGGCATACGGAATGTAAAAAAACGGCTGCGTCTTTCCGCCGCCGAAGACCTGAAATTCCGCGTCGCGAGTGATCCCGACTACTTCAATCTTGCGGTCTTTCTCACTTCCCATGCGGAACGTGCGGCCCACCGGGTCTTGATTGGGCCAGAATTTCCTCGCCGTGCTCTCGCTCACGATGGCCACATCTCTGCCGTGCTCGTTGTCGGCATCCGTAAACGCACGGCCGGCAATAAGATCGATGCCCATCACCTTGAAGTATTCAGGCGTAACGATGTTGTAGCCCGCGCCCAAATCAGCGGGATTCACTGGAACCGGGGCTCCATCGATGATCATCCGGTCGCCTCCATTTTGCAGATAGCTAAATGGAACGGAGCTCGCATGGCTCACGTAGTCGACCCCGGCAAGCTGATGCAACCGGGCCGTAATATCGCCGGCCAGCTCGCGGGCTTCCGCATCGGTCATCCCGATTTCGTGTGCATCAAGAGCGAAATTCATCACATGGTCCGGCTTGAAACCAAGGTCCGTTGTCTGCACTGCGACCAGACTGCGCACAAACAGGGCAGCGACCACCAGCAACACCAGCGAACCGGCAATCTGCAGGGCAACCAGACCATCGCGAAGCCAATGGCGGCCACTGGTAATTCCGCGGCTCCCCTCATGCAAAACAGTGTTTACGTTTGTATGAGCAATGTGCAGCGCGGGCGCGATGCCGACTACGATTCCCGCCGCCAAAGCGATTGCGAAGGAATAGAAGAATATATGCCAGTCGAAGCCGAAGGAAAACTTTACCGGAAGATCGGCGTGCAGATCGATGTCACCGAGCGCCCTGCTGGCGCCCATGCCCAGCACCACACCCATCGCTCCGCCGATGAAAGCCAGCGTAACGCTCTCGGTGATCATCTGAGCGATAAGCCGGGATCGCCTGGCCCCCAGCGCCGTGCGGATGGCCATCTCGCGCTCACGCGCCGTAGCCCGCACCAGCACCAGGTTCGCCACATTGACGCAGGCCAGCAAAAGCACCAGCACGGCAAGCGATAGAAAAAGCCCCGCCATGATGAACACGGTGTTCGGATCGCCAGGATTGATGCGGAGTCGCGGCTCGGGAAAGGCCTCAATCGTGAGCTTCTTTTCGACATCCGGGTGCAGACGTGTGATCTCCTGCGCAACCATGTCGAGTGTGGCGCCTGCGTGCTTCAGGTTGGCTTCGGGGCGAAGACGCCCATGAACGAAGAACATCCGGTTCTGCCAGTTGTTTATCAACTCGACGGGTGTGCCGGCTAGGGGCAGTTCCGACAAGGGCAAGTAAGCGGCCATGGTTAAAAAACCCTGCATACCGGGAAAGCCTTTCGGCGCCACGCCGACGATCGTCACCGGGTGTCCGTCGAGCAAGACCGGCCGCCCCACCACATTCGGATCGCCGTTGAACCCCTGCTTCCAGTAGTCGTAGCCCAGCACAATCACAGCATCCTTGCCCAGCACTTCTCCCTCGCTTGGCAGGAGGAGCCGCCCGGCAGCGGCCTTCAGTCGAAGGGCGTCGAAGAAATTACCGCTGACGAACGCGGTCATGATCCGCTCCGGCTGCTGCCCTTCCACCGCCAAGCCGTCGAGGCTGATGGTGTACGCGAAGACGTCGCTGAAGGAGCGCCCGCTCCGGGCGCGGACCTCCTTGTATTCGTTCCAGGAGAGAGTCGGCTGCAGGGGGCCATTGTTTTCGCGGGGGACCATGGTCGCGATCTGCTCGGGATTTGGCACCGGCAACGGCTTGAGCAGAAGTGAATTCACCAGGCTGAAAATGGCGGTGTTGGCTCCAATGCCGAGGGCCAGTGTCAGCATTGCGGTGACTGCAAAGCTCGGGGCCTTCCAAAGCTGACGAAGCGCAAACTTGGCATCGCGCACCAGGTCGTCCAACCAAACTACCCTGTTTCTAAGGTAGAAGCGTTCCTGCGCCGTCTGGACGTTGCCGAACTCGACCCTGGCTTTGCGGCGCGCCTCTTCTTCGCTTAAGCCTTCACCCTGCAATCGATCCGCTTCGAGTTCGAGATGCGCCTTGATCTCGTCCGAAAAATCCTCTGCTCTCCGCGTGCGTTTGAACATACCTATGCCTCCTCACCGCTTGCCCCCGCGTTACCAAGAATCAGTTCCATTGCCCTCGTCAGCCGCTGCCACTCGCTCGTCTTCTCGGCAAGCTGCTCTCGGCCTTTCGCCGTCAGAGAATAGAAGCGCGCTTTGCGGTTGTTCTCGCTGACGCCCCACTTGGCGCTGATCCACTTCTTGTCCTCGAGCCGCTGCAGGGCCAGATAGAGCGAACCGTGGTCAACGAAAAAGACCTCTTCCGACTGCCGTTGTATCGACCGCGCCACACCCTGGCCATGGAGAGGACCCAGCACAAGAATTTTGAGAATGAGCACGTCCAGAGTCCCTTGCAATAGGGCGATGCGGTCACCGGTATCTTTTTTGGTAGTCATCCGACCCAAGCATGGCACCCCTCGGGTCGGATGTCAACCCGAGGGGACAAGAGGCCCGAGTGATAAGAGAATAGGTAGCAGTGCTACGGATCGTGATCTACGCGCCCGCTAAGCCACGTGTTGGGCCAGATAGCTCTGGATCTCTGAAAACTCCTCTTCCGATAAACGGAATGTCGCCGCGGGAAGAACGCCCTCTACCTGCTTTGCATTGCGCCCGCCGACGATGGCCGCAGTGATTGCGGGGTGATGTAAGGTCCAGGCAATCGCCACAACACCTGCACTCACCTCGTGCCTCGCACCGATCTTGGCGAGAAAGTCCGCCACCGCCAGGTTCCGCGAGAGCAGCGGTTCCTGGTAGTTCTTCGCATTCCGGCGAAAGTCGTCACTGGTGAATTTGGCAACCCGATCCTTGCTCATAGCGCCCGTCAATAGACCGGAATGCATAGGCGCATAATTGATCACGCCAATCTTGTTCTCCTCGCAAAATGGCAGAATGGTTGCCTCAACCGCGCGGTTCAGCATGGAGTAGGGTGGTTGGTTCGAGGTGATCGGAGCGATCTTCATCACCCGCTTCATCTGCTCCACGCTGAAGTTCGAGACACCAATCCAGCGAACCTTGCCCTGCTTTTTGAGGTCGGCCATCACCCCCCATGCCTCTTCGATCTCCTCCTCCGGCTTAGGCCAATGCACCTGGTAGAGATCGATCGTATCCGTCGCGAGCCGTCGAAGACTGTCCTCCACCTCGCGGCGAATATGCTTCAGGCTGTTGCTGACCTCGCGCTTCTCGTCCCAGACCAGGCCGCATTTGGTAAAGATGTATGGCTTGTGAGAAGTCGTCTTCAGTGCCCGTGCGACCACCTCCTCCGAATGTCCCAGGCCATACACCGCCGCGGTATCAATCCAGTTGATACCGAGTTCCAGCGCCTTATGAATGGCAGCGATCGAATCGTTATCGTCCTGCGGTCCCCAGGAAAATTGCCAGTCGGCACCGCCGATTGCCCATGAACCGAACCCGATCGGGGTCAGTTCCATATCCGAATTGCTAAGCTTCTTTTTATTCATTGTCTGCTTTACCAAACGATTCGCTGAACTCAAAGTCACTCCTGGATTGGTAGATCGAATCCCAATGTGGTTTTCTGCTCCATTGAAAGAGCTGGAAGCGCGACGTACCTGAGGCCAGCGCGAAGCATGGCTCGCATGATAGCAAAGCTACCTTCGGCAGGGCCTTTTGCGAATTGCTCGTCTTGATGATCCAACCCGTTGGTTACATGAGCGACAATCCCAATATCCATTTGACGGGCAGTAGCAAAGGCGAAGAGTGACGCCGCCTGCATTTCAACGGCGAGGACGCCGGCGTCGGCATGGCTCTGAAGCTGCTCGATTGTTTCGCGGTAAGGCGCATCCGTGGTCCAAACGGACCCCTCGATGACCGTCAAACCTAAGCCGGTGAGTTCGTCCCTAAGCAGATTGCCGATCGGTGTGGGGCAAGCGACGTGCTCCGCGGGAGGCAAGTAGTGCAGCGATGTGCCCTCATCCCGCACAGCAGAGGTCACTACAACGAGACCTGGAAGCGGGAACGAAGGCGACACGCGCCCGGCGGAAGTGAGGCCCAGAATTAGCTGCGCCCCCGCCACGCGGAGCTGTTCCGCAATCAGCACCGCGTAAGGCCCGCCGATTGTCCGCGCAATGAGACCGCAGCGAATGCCCTCGGCTTCGACCACATACATGGTGGTATGAAAACACGCCCAAGCTTCAAAAGGTATTGCCATTCCATGATTCGAGAGCCAATCGGTCAGATCGCCATCGAAGTCGAGAACGCAAACTGCGGGAACGCTCAACTCCGGCAACCCCCTGGTTTCGCGGACTGAGCTTACCAATGCCTCTGGTTTAAACGCCGATGGTGAGTTAAGCGCGTGGTCGAATAAGGGGCATCGCTCTGAAAACTTCATTAGACATCCATGGTAACTTGGGCGCCCTCGATCTGAATATTGGCAAGTCACTCGTGATCACGCAAAGCCTTCTCTTCCCGGCTTGGACAGTCGATTCAACGAGCCCACCGCAGCAGACGAGATAGAGTGCTTTGATTGCCCCGGTCGTGCTGGTTCAGAAGGGTATCCAGGCCCAGACTTCGCCCCGGCGGTAGGAGGAAAAACTGAAGCATGACTACGATCAGGAATACGTACTGCCATGGCCATTCTCCAGGAGAGCGATACAAGCCCTGCGACAGATTGATGGCCATGGCTGCGCCCAGCAATGAGCCGAGACGGGACCAGACGCCGAGCAGTAGCGTCACACTGATCAAGGCCTCGACCAAGAACACTTGTGGCGCGAAAAAACTGAAGTGGGCCAGCACCACATTCGAAACGAAAGCCCGTTGAAGGTCGGTGGACGCGAACTTGACCATTTCTGACGTCCAGAACCGAAGGCCGCCGTAATTTGGCGGCACTTTCCAGATGACCTGCTGCCACCACATCGCACCGATCAAGGTGCGAGCCAACCATATCCATACGTGATAGATGGTGCGCTGTTCAGGAAAGCGACGGTAGACCAAAATGGCCAGGATGATGCCCGCCAGCAAGAGCACGTCGAACGCAATCGTCGTCCAGCTCTGCACCGTGAACATGTATTTGAGGCTGTCTAATAATGGATTCGTTCTCATTCGATATCCGTAATCCAGATCTGTTCGTGAGTGCGAGCAAACTCGTAGCGTCGCAAAAGGTTATGGTTAAAGCTGCTCGAGAGGATTCTATCTGAAAAGCCGTGCAACGCTTTCTGTGCGCTGCGCTCGGACCAGCCGTGACCACGGGCTCCAAGCTACAGCTAAGTCGCGATCTCTCGATACCAAAACTGCGATGCTAGAATCCACGCTATGCCGCCACATGCATTACTGCTTGGCGCGCTGGTTGCGCCAGCCTGCGTCCTCGGTTCGTTGTTAATTTCCACGAACCAGCGGGCCTGCGCTCAATCCCCGGATGCTCCATCCCCTCTATCAGCTACGGAGGTCACGATCGCCCGTTCAGTGGATGCGCACGCGGACGCGGACCTTGCCCTGCTCCAGCAGATTGTCGACCTTAACAGCGGCACCATGCATCTGGCCGGCGTCGAAGCGGTGAAAGACAGGCTTACGCCGCAATTCGAGTCGCTCGGTTTCAAAGTACGATGGGTCCCCATGCAAGCACAGACTGGCCGCGCCGGCGACCTTGTCGCCGAGCATCTTTGCCCCGCCGGAGAAGGCCAGTGTGGAAAGAAGCTGCTCCTGATCGGCCACATGGATACTGTCTTCGAACCATCCAGCTCTTTCCAGAAGTACGCACTCGTTCCCAACACCGGCGATAAGATCGCCACCGGTCCCGGTGTTGCCGACATGAAGGGGGGATTGGTCGTGATGCTGGCCGCCCTGCGTGCCATGCGGGAAGCCGGCGTCCTCGAGCACTCCGAAATCCGCATCGTGCTGAGCGGCGACGAAGAGCGCGTTGGCGAGCCCTTCGAGCTGGCGCGCCACGACATGATCGAAGCCGCCAAACAAAGCGATGTCGCCCTCGAATTCGAACCCAGCGTCCGGTTGAACGGGCAAGACACCGTCAGCATTGCGCGTAGAAGTTCCACCACCTGGCATATCCAGACCACCGGCCTGAGCGGACACTCGTCGCAGATTTTCGGCGACCGCCTCGGTTACGGAGCGGTCTATGAGCTGGCCCGCATCCTCGATGCCTTCCGGAAAGAGCTGCCTGAGGAGGGGCTAACCTACAATGCCGGCCTTATCCTCGGCGGCGCGACCGCGCAGATCAATGGGGAAAGCACCGGAGGCTCGGCCAGCGGCAAATCCAACGTAGTGGCGCCCACGGCGATTGCCGCCGGCGACCTGCGCACACTCAACGACCAGCAGACTGCGCGGGTGGAGGCCAGGATGCGCGCCATTGTTGCTGCCCACCTGCCCAGGACCGACGCAACCATCACCTTCGATGAAAGCTATCCTGCCATGGCCAGAACTCCAGCTGGGGAGAAACTGTTAGGTGAGTGGAACGACGTCAGTGTGGCGCTCGGCTTCGGGCCTGTTCTCGAAGGCGGACCGATGACCCGCGGCGCAGGCGACATTGCCTTCGTGGCCTCCTATGTGCCGGGCCTGGTCGGCGTCGGCATACTTGGAGAGGGCTACCACGCCGAGGGAGAAACAGCTTACCTCGATTCGTTATCCAAACAAGCCAAGCGCGACGCAGTCCTCATGGAACGCCTCAGTAATCAACCATCCGGCCACTAAAGCCGAACTTCCAGCTATGCCGGAATGCTGGTCGCTAACCGTTTCGCCCAGAGCACTTGCTCCAATGTGTCCGGCGGTGTGACGGCAGCCTGGGCCAGTGTCGGCAAATACCGCGAAAGCATCGACGCGAGAGGAGTTGACGCTAGCTGCTTGAGCAAGCTTCTTCTGTTCATCGGTCATTCACCTCATTCAGCCTCCGCGATCACCACAGGCCAAGCCTCTCAGGTTCATCCCAGATCGCCAACGTGCAACTTTGCTGTGCTCACCCGTTATTACGCCGCATTAGCTGGTAATCACAGAGAATTAGCCCAATTTAATCTCAAGCAACTCGATTTGCTCACTTAGCGTGTCACGGTGAATTCGGAAACCCCCACATAGCCGTGTAAGGCGTACTCCGAACAAATGGCCCGGGTGGTTCAGTTCTCCGATTTACCAATTCTTCGGACGAGCGGTTGATCCGTATGCGGCGAGGAACACGCGCACGCCTTCCGTGGCCTGACGGCGAAGTGCCGATGGCTTTGGGATCGCGCCATCTCCCAGCAGCATGACCTTGTTCAAAGGCGCAGACATGACGAGCCAGTTGAAATGAGTGGCTGCGATCATTGGCTCATCGATAACCAGCAAGCCGCGCGCGGATAGACGCTCCAGCATTTTCGCAATTGCCGAGATCGCGCGCTGTGGTCCTCGTTCGTAGAGGACCTTGGCCAGCTCGGGGAAGCGGCTCACCTCGCCAATTACCAGGCGGCGCAGTTGCATGAGCCGGGGCGTCAGAACCACGGTAAGTTGACGGTACGCATACAGCTCGAGAAACGCGGCCAGGTCTCCGTCCTCATCGAGTTCCGGAATGACATTGTGAACCGTGTCGCTGGCGGCATCGGTCATGCTGGTTACAATCTCGAGGAACAGCGACTCTTTGTTTGAGAAGTGTTTGTAAACGGTCTGCTTCGACACCCCTGAAAGCGCGGCGATTTCGTCCATGTTCGTGCCCAGGTAGCCGCTCTTCAGGAACACCTCCGTGGCCGCGTCAAGGATAGCTCTGCGCTTTCGCGCCGATCTCCCTGTTTCCGCAATCTGGTCCCGCTTGCCTAGTGCAATCGAGGGCACTCCATTCTCCGATAAGCGAAAAGAATCGAACTCTTGACACGATGGTACATACGGTCTAGTTTACAGGAATAGTACTGGACGGTCTAGTTCTACATGATTGATAGTGGAGATCTATTTCCATGAAAAATCTCTTTGAAGCAGCGGCAGTAGACGAGATAAAAGAGCGGATGGCGAATCTTAAGTACGACAGCGGGCGGCAGTGGGGCAAGATGAATGCAGCCCAGATGCTGGCGCATTGTTCTATATGGATGGAGATGGCTGTTGGATTGAAGAATCCGCCGCGGAGCTTGATTGGGCGCGTCTTCGGACGGGTTGCAAAATCGACTGTCTTGAATGAAGAACCCATTCGTCGCAATATGCCATCGGAAAGCAGCCTGATCGTAAGCGAGGAACGCGACTTCGCAGTCGAGCGGCAGCGACTACTGGAATGGACTGACCGTTTCGCGGCCGGCGGACCCGAGAAATGTACCAGACATCCGCACTGCTTTTTCGGACCGATGACTCCCATGGAGTGGGCGACGATGGCATACAAGCATATGGATCACCATCTGCGGCAATTTGGGGTTTGAGAGTGACGCTGATGCGACCGGCGCCCACTCGATGATGCGGGTCTGAAGTGCAGAGCGTGTTTATCGACGAACCGCTAGAATGCTTCCCAATGCATGCCCCTTGGCTACTGTACTTCGCCGTCTCCTCCAACCCTCCGCTGCTGGAGGTGTTTGCCGTCGGAGCAGCCGTACTTGTAACCATCACTTTGGTGCACGGCTCTATTCTGGGATTCATTGTTCGGGACTATCATCGTGGGGCAAAGCGTCTTCTGCAACATGCGAACCATCCCTTCTGGGCGTCGATGCAGTTTGGCCGGGCGGTGCTGCTGATGCTGGTCTTGCATGTGATTGACATGTGTATCTGGGCCACGATGCTCAATCGGCTGGGCCTGGTTCCCGATGTACGCAACAGTTTGTATTTCACCGCCAACAGCTACACCACCTTAGGCTACGGGAACATGCCGCTCGGCCTTGGATGGAGAGAGCTTAGTCCAATGATGGCTATCTCGGGCCTGTTCACCTTCGCATGGACCACCGGCGTGATGTTCAACGTAGTCGGCTATCAGCGTCAGCTGACCGAGCGGCTGGCCGAAGAGTTTGCCCGGAAGAAGCAGTTGCATAGAGACCTGCTCGCGGAGCTGAGCGCGCTGCGCCGCCATAAAGCAGATCAGGAGAGGCTTGCGATTGAGGCTGAGCGTCGCCAGGAGGCGGGGAAGCCGTTCTTTACCCGATGCCGGATGCGCTGGGCCGAAAGAAAAGAGACGTACGCCATTCGGCGCCAGGCGATGGAGCAGGCTGCTCAGGCTCTGGAAAAAGAACGGGAAGCAAAGGCGAAAATCTACCAACCCCCGCCCAAGCTCCCTCCCGAACCCTGAGAGCCATCGTCCAGCGGAACTTAAACCACTCTGTGGGTGCGGTAAGCTGGACCTCGGGAGAAGATCATGGATCAGCCGATTCCCCTACACTTCGTTTTCTATTTCGCCGCCTCCCCAGAGAAGGTTTGGGAAGGCTTCGTCTCTTCAGAAACCAACCGAATTATTTATATGGGAACTGAACTTGAAGTGGATCTGAGGCCGGGCGGTTCTATGAACTACGTCGGCCCGGGACCTGACGGTAAGTCCACGACATACGTTCGTTGCAGGATTTTAGATGTTGAGCGGCCGAAGCTCCTTAGGTACACGTTTGCCATGGGCCAGATGAAGCAGTAGCGCTCCGATGGTGTTTCCGTTGGGGCTAGGGAGCCAGTCGAGGTCTTCTCGCGTGAGGTTCTGAAGTCGCGTCAATACGCCCCGGCGCATCCAGTCGAGTTGCGAGACGAGAATGCTGGACTTAGACGGTTTGGATCGTCCATCCCCAGGCGTATTCGTTTGGTCTTCGGCTCTCTCGCTGGAGCGGTTCGGGCAGCTCAATTTTGAGGCCGACAGTCGAATCGAAGGTCCACTTCATAGGGTGCGGATACCCAAACATCGTGATATTGCTTCGGGGCGAAGGGCGGACGGACTGAAGGGTCAGCGTTTTGCCGGGCCATTCCAGGGCGAAGCAGTGAACTGTGCGATGGTTTTTGGTTCGCGTGAAGCGTATCGTTTCACCCTCCCGCCAAAGTTCATCCTCCCTGGGGCGGGTTGAGTAGATACCCTCACCGCAGACCTGAAGCCATGCTCCGGCTTGCTTGAGCTGCTCAACTGCTGTTGGGTGAAACTTGCCCGCACCATCAGGCCCGACACCCACCTGAAAGCTGCCACCCTTTGCCGCTGTGTCAATAATGTTTTTCACGATCCAGGCTGCGCCCTTGTAGTGCGCCGCTTGCGGATCATAGGAGAATCCGTTGGCCAAGGGATAGATCACCATCCACGGTGTACCCGTGTTTGACTTACTTCCGGGTATAAAACCTTCAGGAGTGTAGTAATCCCCGTAATTGCCAATCCCTCTGGCACGCAGCATCACATTCGGCTGCAATTTGCGCAGCTGCAGTATCGTCTCCCGCAACTGCGGCCACACCTTCGGCCCTAACCACTGATCGAGCGAGAGCATGTGAATCTCGCCATAGTTCGTCAGCAATTCTTCCAGTTGCGCCCGGTGACGCGCCATCATGCGCTGCATCTGTGCCGGCGTGGGATCGGGCGCAATCCAGATCTGCCGGGTCGATCCCTTCTGCGGCGGCCGCCAATCCGTATCGAATGCTGCAGATGAGGGCACCTGGACGGGATCGTCGGCATACGGACGAAAATCGGCGTCGTACCAATCGGGATGCGAGAAATACAAGGAGATACGCAAACCCCGTTTGCGGCCCGCCTCGCAGAGTTCCTTGACCACGTCTCGCTTGAACGGAGTTTCCATGATCGAGTAGGCTAAGTCGCAATCTTGGAGCGCCGGCCCGCCTGCGGCGTCCCAACGAACTCGCTGCCTTACACGAGTGCGGGTGTCAAACATCGAGAAACCTTCATGATGCTTGGTGGTAAAAGCAAACATGCGAAGGCCGCTCTCCGCGAAAAGAGACGTCCATTCATCGGCGTCAAATCCGGTGGGATTCCATGTCTTGTACATCTGGTTGTAGTGAGCGCGCTGCTGGTATGTCAAATCCAGAAACGGCCAGGACTCCTTAGCAAATCCCGCCAACGAATAAAGGCCCCAGTGGACCCGGATGCCATACTTCATGTCGTGGAATGCCTCGTATGCGGCTTCCGAAGCCCATTGGTATTCTGCAACGGGCGTGTCTTCTACATAAGACTTCACACGGCGGTAATGCGGATCGGTGAGCGGCAGATGATGCTCAAACGAAGTTGTGGACGACGCGAGCCCAGGGAACGGCTTGAGTAAGCGCGAGGCGAAAAGAAGCCCGGCATGCGAAAGAAATTTTCGTCGTTGCAAAGTAACCTCGCGGAAAATACTGCCTTTTAGGATAAGAAAGCGGTGCAAACCACACTTCAGGGGACCGGGCTAGCCGAAGCGTTCATGGAACACCGCAAGCATCGCGTTCAATCATTACCAGGGGATTCCACGAGAGCCCGGCCATTGCCTTTAGCGCCCGCCTCAACTTCTGCCTTCTCCAGGCCATGGCGCTCCTGCGATCGCCGCAATCGCCAATCATTGGGCGCCTGCGGCACAATCCGCTGCAGCGTTTCTGTCACTCCATATTGCACATGCTCACGCATGGCTTCATCAGCGGCCAAAGGATCGGATCCGGTTATCGTTTGCAGCAAACGACTGTGGAAGCCACTAGGAAGCGAGCGGCGCTCCGCGGCCAGGTCAAAAAACCAGTTATAGATAAGAACCTGGTTCATCTCGATGGCCTCTTTCAATTCCGGGCAACGGGCATGCTCGGCGATGCGCATGTGCAGCTCAAAATGATGCGTATGCACCACGAACTGCAGCTCTGGATCGTCATCTCGTCCGAAGCGATCGTACAGAGTGTCCAGTTGTTCGGCCATCCGCAGCAGTTCGAGACGCTCCTTCATTGCGGCATGGGTGCAGCATAACCGGGCTGATTGTGCCTCCAGAGCCTCACGCACGATACACCTGCCGCGTACCTCTTCTGGACGTGGGATGCGCACACGGGTTCCCGCCCGGGGCCGGCTCTCGACCAGTTTGTCGCTTTCCAGGCGGCGCAGCGCTTGGGCTACGGGTAACAGGCTCATGGCAAACTCCTCCGCCAGTTGCCGTCCCGAAACCACCTCCCCGGGCTTCAATTGGCCGCGCAGGATGCGTTCACGAATCAGAAAGTATGCCTTATCCGAAAGAGATGGCCAGGAACCCGTCTCGACCCCGGTTGCTTTGAGTTTGCCCACGTCGGCTATTCTGACCTCGTGCACATTGGAATGTCAATTGTTGCGTGGACTGTATCGTTGCCTGCTCTGGTAACGGCCACGCAAACGATGCTCTGTTCTTTAATTATGAGCTAACCGCACATCTTTGTTGACCGTCAATTAAATTAAGGCTAGGATACTGAAATATCATTATGAAGATCAATGTCATGATGCTTTCGTCCTTTGCGCTTTTTGCCCTCGCGCTCTCCGCGTCCCAGACGGCGGCACCGGGACATGCCGAGATCCAACTGCGGCTGCGAACCTGGATCCAACCCTTCCATGCCACCGGACCGTGGGTAGAAGCCCATTTCGACGAAAACATCGTGCCCGCGAACGACCGCCATCATCATCACTGATATGTGGGACGAGCATTGGTGCAAAGGCGCCACCCACAGGGTCGGGTTGATTGCTCAGAAGATGGAGCCGTTGCTCCAGCAAGCCCGGCGCGCCGGCATACTGATCATTCACGCTCCCTCCGACACCATGGACTTCTATGCCAAGGCTCCGGGCAGACTCCTTGCGGAAAATTCCCCGCACGCGACTCCCCCTCCGCCACTCACCATCACGGATGCCCCACTGCCCATCGACGATAGCGATGAGGGCTGCGATACTCCCGGAGATAAGCCCCATAAGGCGTGGAGTCGTGAAAATGAAGCCCTCACCATCGCGCCTGGCGATGTGATCTCCGACAACGGATCGGAGATCTACAACGTTCTTCAAGAGCATCACATCGACACCATCCTGTACATGGGGGTACACGCCAACATGTGCATCCTCAATCGCACCTTCGGCGTGCGCCAGATGTCGAAATGGGGACTTCGCTGCGTTCTGGTGCGCGATCTCACGGATGCAATGTATAACCCGGCATCCCGGCCATTCGTCTCCCATGCTGCCGGTACGGAACTGGTGATCGAATACATAGAGAAATATTGGGCGCCGACGATCACCAGCGACGCCCTGCTTGCGGCGTTGCGGGGCGAGACCCCTCCGGTCACTCAGGCCAAAGCGCAATAAGACTCCTGATTGCTCTGGCTTAGTTACCGTCTCCGCCGGCTTTGCCGATTTGAGACGAACCTGTCTATTCGGGTCTTCCTGGGCCAACGGCCATCGGTGCTTTTAGTGATTGCGGGGTGGTAGGTCGCTCCGCGGGCCAGTTATCCAACATACGGGTAAATAACGCCGGCGGCTGTGATTTTGCTGGCTTTCGGCGAGCTGTCCCCTCCGTCCGGCGAGCGCGCCGCCGGCCAGCCTAATTGCGCGTCTGCAATCTCAGATCTAACCTGCAACAGTCTTCCAGTTTGCCTCAAGATTGCGATAAAAGCGCCTATAGCCCTGAAAAAACTCAAATAATTGTTCTTGACTTCCAAGCAGAAGAGCACCACTATGAGTCGTATTGAAATATCAATTGTGACCTTTCTTCTTGGAGGAACTTCCCATGCATCCTGCGATCTTCCTGTTAACGCCCGCCCGCATGCTCTCGGCATCGTGTTGGATAGCGGCCCGCCGCAGGCTCCTCGTTTACTCAGCCAGCCTACTAGTGCTGCTATCTGCTTTCTCAGTCGCACAGGCGCAAACCACCGCAGGCAGCATCGCCGGCACAGTTCTCGACTCTGCAAATTCTGTCGTGCCCGGGGCCTCCGTCACGGCGACCAATGATGCGCAAAATTCAATCCACCAGACCACCACCAACAGTCAGGGACAGTTTGTTTTCCCGGTTCTTCTTCCCGGCACCTACAGCCTTCTTGTCAAGGCCCCGGGCTTCAAGGAGCTGGAGCGAAAGGGCATCGACCTGAATGCGAACTCGGTGCTCACGCGTCGACCAGATAAAACTTCAGGTCGGAAGCACCAGCCAAACCGTTCAGGTGCAGTCTGAAGGCCAGGAAGTTGCCTTGGATACGGCGCAGAGAAGCGACAGCATTGTCGGACAGCAGATCCAGAATATCCAGGTCAACGGCCAGTCACCGCTGGCATTTCTTAGCCTGATCCCCGGGAATCTACGTCCCGCCCGCAAGCTATGTCGAAAGTGGCCAGCAGTTTGGCAGCACCTACGTCAATGGAAGCCGCTCCAACCAGTTGCACGTAACCGTGAACGGCGGCACCAACGAAGATACCGGCGGAAACAGCGGCTGGATGGCTCCCGTGAGCCTCGATGCCGTGCAGGAAGTCAAAGTGTTGACCAACAGCTATGAAGCGGAATATGGCCGCTCCAGCGGCGCGCAAATCAGCCTCGTGACCAAGAGCGGCGGCTCCCAGTTTCACGGCATGGGCTTCGAATACTATCGCGACAAAAGCATGAACGCCAATACCTGGACCAACAACCGGGACGGCTTGCCGGTAGCGGCGTATCACTACAACGACGCTGGGTTCAATGTTGGCGGCCCTATCTTCATTCCTGGCAAATTCAACAGCGATCGCAGCAAGCTGTTCTTCTTCGTCGATGAAGAATGGCAACATCAGCTTGTGCCCTCCGGGCAACAGCAGGTCACCATGCCCACGGCGGCCGAGCGCACCGGAGATTTTTCCCAATCCGTCGATCAAAATGGAAACCCGGTGGTCATCATCAATTCCGCCACCGGACAACCCTATCCGGGAAACGTAATCCCCCAGGGGTCTCTCTATGCACCAGGCTTAAAACTCTTGTCCCTGCTCCCTCTGCCCAATGCGATCAACTCGGCTCATCCGAGTTACAACTATGTCTCGCAGGTCTCCGCGCAACGCCCGCGGCGGGAAGACAACCTGAGAGTCGATTACAGCTTGAATCAAGCGTGGCATTTCTACGGCAGCTTACTGAAGGCAACGGATAGTGAAGCCTCTCCTTACGGCATCTGGGGCGCCACCAATGTCCCTCTCTATCAACTGCAATACAGCATTCCCGGATATCACTATGTACTGAATGCCACAACCGTCATCAGCCCCACCGCGGTGAACGAAGTCACCTTTGTCCAGGGCCACGATTCACAGTACAACGGCACCCAGCCTGGCTCGGGAGAATGGACCAGAACCACCACCGGGGTCGCGCTGAATACCCTGTACACGCCCTACGAGGATCTGATCGCCGGGTTTGGGTTCGGCGGCACCAAGATCGGTAATTCCCCTACCTTTAATACCGGCGGCTTTCCCTTTTATAACGCCAATACCAACATCGAAGTCTTCGATAACTACAGCAAGACTCTGGGCTCGCATCTGCTTAAGTTCGGCGTCTATTTCGACCATAACTGGAAGGTACAGCCCTCGGGAGTGACCTATGCCGGGCGCGTACGATTACGGAGACAATCCCAGCAATCCCCTGGACAGCGGCTTCGGTTTTGCCAATGCCGCATTGGGTGTCTTCAATTAGCTTCACCCAGGGATCGGATTACTCCAATGCCTATCCTCTCTATAAGCAGTGGGAGTTTTATGCCCAGGATACCTGGAAGGTCAAACCCAGGCTTACGCTGAGTTATGGAGTGCGGTTCTATTACATACTGCCCATCCACGATAGCCAGGGCACCCTCGCCAACTTCTATTCCGGCAGCTGGACCAGCGGCGCAGCCCCCGTGCTGCTGCAGGCTGGATTCGATGGCTCCGGCCAGCGGGTTGCAGTCGATCCCCGCAACGGACAGACCTATCCCGCCGTGGATATCGGCGGTTATCTCGCGGGTAGCGGCAATACGACCAATGGTCTCAAGGTACTCGGAAGCAATTACATAACCCAGAATCCCGGCATTCTGCCCGCAGCGCGTCTCGGCCTGGCCTATGACCTCACCGGCCACCAGAACATCGTGTTGCACGTCGGTGGGGGCATGTTCTATGACCGCACCAACACCGACCCTTATGCCAGCTTGATCGGCAATCCGCCATCCAGCGTGCAGGCCACCATCAACTATGGCAGTATCAGTAGCCTGACCACCGGATCGAGCATCTTTACCCCTCCCACTCTCTCAACCTTCAGTACCAGTTCCTCGATTCCGATTACCTTCAACTACAACGTCGGCATTCAGCAGCAGCTGCCGTGGCAAATGCTCAGCGACATCGCCTACGTTGGATCGATCTCCAACCATCAGCTGCAGGAGGTCAACATCAACGCGGTGCCGTTTGGGGCAGATTTCCTGCCGCAGAATCAGGATCCCACCCTGCAGGTCCAGAACCCGAATGCGCTCCTCGGTTCCAATGCCAAGCTTTCGCAATTCCTCCGCCCCTACACCGGGTACGGTGCGATCAACCAGTACCAGAACTCCGGCAATTCCAACTACAATGCGTTACAAGCAACGTTGAAACGCAGGCTCTCCTCCGGATTGTTTCTCGGGGTCGCCTATACTTGGAGCAAGTGCCTGGACACGACTGACGGCGAAAATATCATCCGCTGGGATAACTACAACCATCAGGCTCTGTACGGCCCGTGCGGCACCAGCGTCGCGCAGAACGTGGCCATCAATTATGTCTACCCCATCCCCAGCTTCACCCACTATCTGGGAAGCTTCGACAACCGCGTTTCTCGGGCTGTTTTGAACAACTGGCAAATTTCCGGAGTCAGCACCTTTCAGAGCGGCACTCCCTTCAGCGTGCAGCTGAACGTCTCCGGAGTGTCTGGTCAGAACATCATCGGTACTCCTGACTGGACTCCGGTTCCTCTTTGTGTCAGCAACCCCAGAGCGGGTACATCGAGCAGTCCCTACAACCGGATCAATTCCGCAGCCTTTGCCGTGCCCGCTGTCGGGAGCATAGGGCTGGGCTGCCGTAACAACAATATCTACGGCCCAGGCGTGGATGATTGGGATATGACGCTGCAGAAAACCATCCCCATGACCGAGGGAATCAGTCTGGAGCTTCGCGGTCAGGCATTTAACATCTTCAACCACACGCAATTCAACGGCGTGAACAACACCATTGATTTCTCCGGCCTGGAGAACCCGGTGGTGACCAACAGTGCCTACACCCCGGGCACCGGAGTCACCAACATACAAGGCTTCGGCTCAATAAGCGGAGTGCTGCCCGCCCGGGTCCTCCAACTGGTGGCCAAAGTAAGGTTCTAGCATGGATTGCAGGCGATGGTTCTTGCTCTTCCTTCTGCTCGCCTCGGCGGGTGACCGGGGTGAGCAGCCTGGCTTTGGCTCAGGGTCATGCGGACAGCAAGGACGCCCAACTCGCCGCACTGATGAATGCGGGCATAGCGGATGCACGCGCCGGCCGCTACACGGCCGCTATCTCGGAATACAACCGCGCACTCGCCCTTGATCCTCACTGTATGCCGGCACAGATCAACCTTGGCCTCGCCTGGTTCAAGAGCGGAGATTTTCAGAAAGCGATTCCACCTCTCGAGAGCGCCGCACGACAGGGAGCAGACTCAGACCAGGTTCATACCTTGCTGGCCATGTCCTATTACTCCCTTCATCGCTACACCGAAGCGGGCCGGCAATTCGAAAAGCTCTACGAACGGAAGCCGGACAATACTACCGTGCAGTATCTTCTGGCCGAGAGCTACATGCGCTCGCATCAGTCCGACGAGCTACCCGGACTCGTGCAGCGCCTCTATGCCGTTTCCCCCGATTCGCCCGTAGTGCACATGATCGCTGGAGAGCAGTACGACCGCCTCGACCGCACCGCCGATGCCATCCGCGAATTTGAACTCGCCGAGGCCCAGGCACCGGATATGCCGCTGGTGCATTTCTCCCTCGGATACTTCTACTGGGAACAGCATCACCTACCCGAGTCGGCCAGGGAATTCCAACTGGAGGCAGATCTCAAGAACGGCGAGACCGCCCAGGCGACCGGCTTCCTGGGAGATATCGCCCTCAAGAATGGCAACCAGGCCGACGCGGAGCCCCTGCTGCGCAAAAGCCTACAGCTCGAAAAAGACGTGCGCATCGCGCAATATGATCTGGGAGTGATCTGCGCACAAAAAAAGCAAAGCGCCGAGGCAGTCGAGCATTTTGAGGCTGCCATCGCCCTTGATCCTAAGAGTGTCGACGCCTACTATCAGCTTGCCATGGTCTACCGTCAACTCGGCCAGACCGACCGCCAGCGAACGCTCCTTGCCAAGGTGTCGCAAATGCACGCGGAGGAGCGCCAGTCCGTTGTCAATACAATTTCCAGAGTGCCGTAGCCTCTTGCTCTTGACCTCTCCTCGGGCGCAAGAGTATATATGTCGAACTGCTAGATGTCGCACTTCGAGGTATCGTAAGCCATGAGCGAAGACAGGCCGGAATTCCCAAAAGGCACCCTTGACATGCTGATCTTAAAGATAGTTGCGCTCGGACCGATCCATGGCTATGCGATTTCGCAACGTATTCAACAGATCTCGAAAGACGTCTTCCGGCTCACGCAAGGCTCACTTTATCCGGCATTGCACCGCTTGGAAGACCGTGGATGGCTGACAGCCAATTGGAAGGATACGGACACTGGGCGCGAAGCCAAGTTCTACTCCTTGACCCGGAAAGGACAACAGCAGTTGGAAGCAGAGGTACTGAACTGGAAGCGGCTCACCGATGCAGTCTCGCTCATTCTTCGAACTGCAGAATAGGGGAATTCGGATGGTGCGGTGGATTCGACGGCTACTTTTCTCTAAGGCCGTGGAAGAGCAACTGGATGCTGAGTTGCGCTTTCACCTCGATCAACAGACTGCGGAGTACGTTGCTCGCGGCATGAGCCCCGAGGAGGCACACCGCCGTGCACAGATCGAGATGGCTGGAGTTGAGCAGGTTAAACAAAGGTGTCGGGAGCGACGTTGGGAGAATCGCCTCGAAGGTGTCGTTCGGGATATTCGATTTGCAATGCGCCGTCTTGTGAAGGAACCACGCTTTTCGGTTACGGCGATTCTCGCTCTTAGCCTGGGAATCGGTTCGGCGACGTTGGTCTTTAGCCTGGTTTACAACCTGCTGTTTCAGCCGTTTCCGTATCGGAATTTTAAGCGCTCCACGGTCGTTCGCATCCACGATATGTCCGAGACCGGCAATGACGGCCGTGGCTTGTTCTCGATTCCTGAGTTCCTCGCATTTCGGGAACAGAACCACGTCTTCGAGGATGTCGTGGGTTACAACAACGCCGTGAACATTTCATACAACGATGGCAGCGGGACACGCGAGATATTCGGCTCACATGGCGCAGAGTCCCATGCCGGCTCGGGTGGGGCCTACGTAACCAACAATACTTTTGACTACTATGGCGTATTTCCGCTCCTGGGTCGCGGGATCACGCAGGAAGATGGGAACCCAGGCGCTCCGCCAGTCTTCGTGATGAATTACAGACTATGGCAGCAGATGTTCCACGGTGATCCCGGCATCCTGGGAAAAAGCTTCCTTCTCAATGGCGAGGCGCGAACCCTGGTTGGCATCATGCCTCCGCGGTTCCAAATTTATGGCGCAGGCGTGTGGCTGCCGATTGTGCTGGATCCCGGATCGCCTCAGATGCCAGAAGGGCTCAATATTATTGGGAGGCTCAAGCCAGGTGTCAGCCTCCAAGCCGCGGCTGCCGATCTGACAGCTATCGCGCGGGGCCTCGCGAAGGTTTATCCGGGCAAGTATCCGGCGCGGTTTACTGTAAGCACCGAGACACTCGTCGAGAGCCTCTTGCGAAGGTTCAAGACCACACTTTACGCTCTGCTCGGTGCGGTCTCGATGTTGCTTTTGATCGCCTGCACGAATGTCGCGAACCTGTTGCTGGTGCGTGCCACCACGCGACAGGGAGAGGTCGCTCTGCGTGCTTCCCTGGGGGCTAGCCGTAGCCGTCTGACCCAACTGTTCTTGCTGGAGGCTTTAATCCTGGCCTCGGCGGGATGTATTCTCGGTTGTCTTCTGGCCTACGGCAGTTTGAAGTGGGTCGTAGCCCTCATCCCAGCGCACAGGATTCCCGACGGGGTTGCATTTCATCTCAACCTGGCTGTCCTTCTTTTTGCGGTGGCAATCAGCATGGTAACGACGCTTGTGTGCGGGTTTATCCCTGCGCTTCACGTAGTGGGTCGCAACCTGCAGGCGCCCTTGAGAGGTACTGGCAGAGGTTCCTCGGGACAAGGGCTCGGCGGCCTGCGGAACGGCTTGGTCATCGCGCAAGTCGCTATCTCGATTGTTCTGCTGACCGGCGCAGGGTTGATGATGCGCAGCTTTTTCGCGTTGGATCATGTCGATCTCGGTTTCCGTCCATATTCTGTTCTGTACGCACGACTAAATCTCCCCAAAGGTCGTTATGAGACAGCTGAGCCGCGGAGAATCCTTTTAAGGAAAATCTTGGATCGAGTGAGAGCGCTGCCTGGAGTGATCGCCGCAGCAGAAACTTGGATGCTGCCTCCAGAAGACGCGATCTGGAGCGACGTCACCATTCCTGGCAAAACCCATTCGCAAGAATGGGACGCGAATACCAATCTGTGCAGTCAGGACTATTTTCAAACTTTAGGCCTTCCATTGTTGAGGGGAAGACTCTTCTCAGAGGACGATGTGGAATCTGCACGGCATGTGGCGGTCATTAATCAGACGCTTGCGCGCCGCTTCTTCGGGAAAGATGACCCCATCGGACACGAAATCAAGTTCAATCAATTCGATAACCTGCCAGACTCACCCCACAACGCATATTTTGAGATCATAGGGATTGTTGCAGACTATAGAAATGCTGGACTTAAAAGACAGCCGGTGCCGGAAGCTCTGTTGCCGTACACCATATCCCCGCGAGGCGTCCCTAACATCCTGGCAAGGACTGCGCTGAAGCCGAATCTATTGCTAAGGAGCGTCTATCAGTCGGTGTGGGCTGTCGACCCTGAGGTTGGGATCGGAATGTCGGGATCGCTCGGAAATCTCCTGGACGAGTATGAATATGAGGAGCCGCAATTCGAGGTCGCTGTCTTAGGCGCATTCGCCGGGATGGGGCTGCTGTTGGTGATCGTCGGGGTCTACAGTGTGATGGCCTATACGGTGGCGCTGAGGACGCACGAAATCGGCGTCCGTGCAGCGTTGGGCGCGCAGCCGGGTGTCATCGTATGGATGGTACTCAAACGAGCCTTAGGCATGATCATGGCAGGCATTCTGATAGGCGTATTTGGAAGTCTGGGCCTCACGCACCTCCTCGCGAGCCAGCTCTGGGGTGTCTCGGTTACTGATCCGTGGACTTTTGTCTCGGTCGTGGTGTGCATTCTGATTGTCGGTCTTGCAGCGTGTTCTATGCCAGCCCGCCGTGCTGCTCAAGTCGATCCACTGATAACGCTTCGTTACGAGTGACCAACTGGACGGCTACAGGACGGACAATGACCCAAACGGAAAAGCCCACCCCGTAAGGACGGGTCAGTGCAACGTTAGAGCCTTGGATTAGTTTGTCTATACCGTCCGGGGCGCAGCGGCTAGCGGTTCAATGTCCAGGGCTAGCAAACTTCGGCGGCAGGCTAGTTACTATCGTCTCTGCGCTGCAGCGTCGGACGATCTTCTGGCCACCATCCTATCCCGAGAAGTTAGCATAGACGTTCGGTGCACCCTCCTTTTCGATGAATGGCCAAAAGTCGGGTTTCGGCATGTTCGATTCTGAATTGGCGATAATTCTGGAATGGCGACAACAGGCCCAAGGCCCAAGTCACTCATTGAGCGATCCGCAAGTGGCCGTAACGGCTTCTCGGAAACTTGGGCTTTCGGTTAGAGGAGGGACTAGCCTGCATTTCTCACACCCCGGGCTCTCTCTACCTGTAACGAATGATGGGTGCCCCATATCTCGCGCTTTTTGCGAGATGTGGGAAAAGCGGCGGCTTGTTACCTACGGGTTCTGTTTTTGGTTGAGTTTCTTTCCCACATCTCGCAAAAAGCGCGAGATATGGGGCACCCATCATTCGTTACAGCTAGAGATCTCGCCATTGGCAACTATCGGTTGTCGCGAGGTCTGTGAGAAATCCAGGCTAAGCTCAAGCACCAAAGATTCGGGACAGGGGCCAAGGAACTGATCTGTCATCGTAATCTGCCCTCTACGCTTCCTTCGACACTCACCGGTTATTTCACCGTCTATTGATGCAGGGTATTGATTACACGCAAGTTGCTGATTTCAAGAAAGCCTAAAAGGCAAAGGATTTTCCCAGCGCATTTGATTTTTTTGGAGGCGCCCTCACGCTCTCACTCCAGTATCACTTTTTAGCGGAACTCGAGAAAATCACTGGGCGGAGCATCCTCGCGATGGCTCGCGCAGGAATAGTCGTCGAAGCCAACAGAGGAAAAGCATTCGCAATCGCCCGGACGATTGTCGGACGCGCATGCCGCGATGCACAAATTGATGAGCTGTTTGCGAAAGGATTTGCTCAGACGCGTTAATTTGATACCGTAGGTTGCGCTATAGGTGGAATGTAGCCTACCGGCCAGATTTCACGAGACCCGTGTTCAGGAGGTCAAATTGAGCATCCCAGGATACGCACAGTGGATACAAGATACCAGTGCCGGTATCTTAACGCCGCGGAGTTCCAAGCTGAAGGTTGTGGATGAGGCCATCCAACAATACGAAAAAACCAAGATCGAAAAAGATCTCTGGAGGATCAAGAACGCTTTTGAAGACTGGAAGCGCGAGCAAGGAAGCGGTTGGGAAACAAGTGTGCGCAACCGGACAAAGGCCGTCACTAAACTGAACGCCACTCTGGATAAGGTTGCCGACTATCGAACCTATCAAATCACGCATTTCACGATTCCGGAATTAGTGGCGTTGTCAGTGGTAGCCAAAGAGCGGAAGAAAGCCATCATCAAGATTTTCGAAAACAAGGAAGTAACCTTCAAAGCCGCCAAACTGAAGGATCAGTTAAAGGTGTCGGCACAAAAGGTTAAGGAAACAGCGGAACAGGGCGCTGCCTACCTGACAACCAAAGGCAAGACCTTGCCCAAGACCTCCGGGCCTCCCGCATCCGACGTGGTGCGGCGGAAGATGGAAGACATGGTGAAGACCATGTTCAGTGTCGACGGCCTGGATATGCTTGGCAGCCTCGGTGGCTTCATAACCACCATCCTGGGGCAATGTGCAGTCAGTATCCCACCCGTGGTGGGCCACATCAAGGATGGCTATGATCTCTTTACCGGATGGGCCAAAGTAGGATCGGACCTTTATCAGCAATACAACATCTCAGAACGCGGCTACGTCATCGACACCGGCGTTCCCACTGCGGCGTTCGGCGCCTTGAAGGCTTGTCTGGAGCATGAAACCAAGAACGAAGCCATCAGTGCAACCCGCGCCACTACGTCATTTGCACTGAAAACCGGGCTTGCATTTGTCGATGGTGGCGCGATCAGCGGTCCGGTGGTTGGCGCGGCCAACGCACTGGCCGATTTCTCGCACCAAATCTACTTGTTGGCAACCGAATGGAAAGCGACCAAGGCGATCAATCGGTCGCTTACGTCTGGCGAGCTGGATATTCGCTTGTTCCGTAGCTATCCGCTGATGGGGTGCTACTTTCTTGTCAGCGCGACCCTTAGCGACTTGATCCCGATCGACTCTTTTGGTTCACCCGGCTGGATGGACTACATCGAGAATCTACACAAGCAGGGCTTCGAGCAGATTTATAAGTCGTCGGTCGATTTGATCGAAAAGTCGCCTTGGGAGATCGAAGGGCTGCCCAAGAGACCCAAGGGAACAAGTGCAGGCATTTTCAGTGAAGTGAAGCGTGTCTTCTCGACAGTCAGCCCGCTCGCCGATCTGAAGGACCTGAAGGATCTGGCTTAATCGCGCTGAAACAGAGGCCCCTTTTAAGGTGAAATGCTGAGCCGCTCGGCGTCTTTGGTGCGCTGCAACCCGTCTCGTGCCTCCCGGTTACCGGGTTCACAGCCGAGCACCTCGGTGTATTGACGGATCGCGGCCTCATACTGACCCCTAATCCTATTGGTTTCAGCCAGCTTGAGATAGTTCGGTATCAGGCCACTAATCGAGCACTCGTGAACCCGGGCTGCTGGCTTAGAACCATCCGCCGGCGGGGTAACCACACTACGATCGCCAGACGCTGTCGGATGGGTCGGTGGGGAAGGTCGACTCTTGAGTTCGGCGGGCGCAAGTGGGGGAGTCACCGGGGGACCAGTTGGCTTCGGTAATTCGTTTGTAACGGCGGCCGGTTTGGTAGTTGTTGTGGGCCCGGCGTTTACGATCGTCGGCTTCGGCGCCACGGCCTCAGGCCGGTGGGAAGTGTGCGAGATTACCAGGTAACCAATCCCGATAAGGACGGCGACTGCACTGGAAATGGCGATGATTCGCGGACGAGAGAGCGCAGGCGTGGATTCCTCATCATCAGGCTCGGAAACACGCTGCTGCTTGGGTCTCCAAGTTCCCTCCACCGGAGGTGGCTCGGGGGCAGGGCTAACCGGTGGCTCGGAGACGGTGTTCACCGGAGCAGGCACGGGATCAATCACCAGTGTGGGCATAAATTCGGCTTCGGCCTGCAGCTCGTTCAGCCGCTCCTCGCTAGTCCAAAGAAACTCATAGACTCCCGCGCGCAGAGGAAAAGATCGCAAGGCAGGCTGGTAATGCGCGACTCTGTCGTAGAACGCCTGGGTAACCAGCACCTGTGACGGCTTGGCGCAGTCAAGCAGGTCCTTCTGCTCAACCGAGGGGCCGGCGTGGGCTGAACCCGCCTCCTCCGGCGCAGACGAGTCCAGGACCACGGAAACGTTGGCTCGTCCTAAGGGAGCGGCGCGGCGGAAGCCTTCGAATGCAACCTGCAAGGCACGGCTTGCGGCCAGCGCCTTCCCCAGATCGCTGAATCCCCGTGTATGCACGTAATCCTGTGCACCCACCTCAGGGTCCACCTCCAGCCTGCTCATCAATATGTCCTTCACCAGCGCCTGCGCTCGCAAACGCGCCCCACCGTCCGAGGGCTGGCTACCTCTGGACTGCTGAAGGCGTATAACCAACTCAAACTGGTCTTCGGCCGCGCGGCTTTGTTGGCTGGTATTTGGCATTTATATCCCGGTCTTAGCAGATCGCCCCGTTCACGGGCGTATAGCGGGTGGGGCGAGTGTTGACAAGAACTTTGGTTGCAACCGCAGGGGGGAAGTGATAGCTTCTGAGTCGGCTCCCCCGGTTAGTCGCTGATAATTCCCCTTTGTGGTCGCAGCCTCCTCATGTAGTAAAGCAAATCTATGACGAGGATGTATGGCGTCGTCAAGGTATTTTCGCTTCAAGGCATCATTTTGCCGCATCACGATTGCGGCTGTCCTTGTTCTCTTGTCAGGTCCGGCTTTCGCAAAAGCGCCGGAATTGTCGGCGATCGAGGTGTACCCAATCGCGGGTGGGCAGGGCTATGTTCAGATTACGGGCTTCGTTTTAAACGCGAAAAACGAGGTACACCTCTGCAACGGCGCGCAAACCATCAACAAGAATAGCTACGGAAAACTCCCCAAGATAGGCCTCGCAGCCGGCATGTCGCTCGAACGGGCGAAAAATGGAGAGCTATTGCTTACCCGTGGGGGCGCGCCGGAATGTGTTGTCCCGGCCAATTTGAAACTGGAGAAAGACGAGGGAGAAACGCCCTCCGCAACTGGCCGACAAGACCGTCTTACAGGGTCAGATTGTCGCGAAATCAATCAACTCTACGGAAAATATTCCCCCCGTCGCCCCCGGGGTCAAGATCGTGCTGGTGGCTACGCTGGACACGGAGCTGGCAGAGTTCCTGCTCGCCCAAAGGTCGGCCACCATCCCAGCCTGGAAGGCTTACCTGGGCAAATATCCCTCCGGTCCGCACATCGGCGAAGCGAAAGCTTCGTTGTCGGCCCTATACGTCAAGGATGGACAAACGGCCCTGGCGGCTTATCAATCTTCCCTGAAGGGCGCTCAGCCAAACTACGACAAATTGCAGGCAGCGAAGGTCGCTTTAGACGCGGCCCTGGTCAGCGCGCCGGGTAGCCCGGAAACCGAGGCTTTAGGCGCAGGTATCCACCAGGAGGCCAAGGATCTCAACAGCAAGGGGATGGGTGAAATTAAGCAGTACCGGGAGGCAATGGCAAAACAAGTGAGCGGCTATGGCCACCTGGTTTCTGCGGAGGCAATTTCGCAGCTTACTTTGGGTTTGGAGCCCAAGTCGCCCGAGACCGCTTCCCTCAGCCAGGCCTGCATACAAGAGAGAACCAGCCTGGATCACCACCTGGTTGATTTTGCCAACAAGCTATCGGCCAAACGGCCGGATGAGGCTTATGAGGCGATCAAGCCCTTGCGCCCGTTCGCCAAGGAATATCCCAAAGTTCAGGATTGCCTCAACGCCCTCTACTCCTACTATGTTGAGCAGGGCAAGAAGGACGCTGCCAAAGGTGACCTGGACGGCCAGGTAGCGGAGTTTCAAAAGGCGGCGGAGGTGCAACCAACGCCTGAGATCGCCGAAATGGTGCGAAACGCACAGCAGCAATCCCAGGAAAGCACCGATAAGGCAGCGGTCACCAACGCTCTGACCAGGAGTACGGCAGCCGAAGAAGACAAAGATTTTGTGATGGCTTACGAGGTTCTCGATAACTTAACGCTAGCCCAAAAGAAGCAGGTCACAGAACGCCTCGACTCGTTAAAGGATCGCTATATTCAGGCAGCTTCGACCATGGCGAAGGACCTTCAGCGAACCCATTCTCCCATTAAGGGACTGACCGATGAAGCTGGGATGCAGCACGCTTACAACCTCATGGGCCGTTGCTATGCGCTGACCAATGACCCTGGCTTTGATGACCGGATGACCATCCTCGGCCAGAACCTGAGCACCTACTATCTGGCGCAAGCGAAACATTACCTCGATCGCCCGGACGGAACCGGCGCCAATGTCGGCTGGGAATATCTGACCCAGGCATTGCAGTACAAAGGGGCCGACTCGGCCGTCATAAGAGACGAGATGACGCGCGCGAATGCGGCCCATCAGCTGCGCTCCAAACTGTCGATCAAAGTGACTTTCCGTGACCAGACTTCACGCCGTGAGGCGATTGATTTCGCGCCACAGCTCACTGACTCCCTGGCCACCGGTCTGGAGTCCTCCAGCTTAAACATCAAGGTTGTGCGCCCCACCGAAACCACCGCGGTACCACCGAACTTTGCCCTGGTAGGAGACGTCCTGCAGAACACAGAATCGGACTCGGTTGAGAAGACTGCAAAAACGTCAAAATATCGCTCCGGGCAGCATGAAGTGCCGAACGACGAGTGGAACGCGGCCAATCGTGAATATGAGAGCGCCAGCCTTGCACTGCAGACCGACCAGCAAACCCTGGAGGGCGCCGTGGCCCGGGGGAAGAAGGGCCAAATTGAAAGTGCGAAAAGGCAGGTTGAGGAGGCAACCAAGACAGTTTTAGCGGCGCATACCAAGCTCGACTCCCTGCCCAAGACGAAAGTTCAGGAGATTGAGTATCCGTACACCTACACCGAGCAGATCAATCACTTGAAGGCGACCGTCGAACTGCAGTTCAGGATTCTGGATGCGGCTGGAAACGACGTGGTTCAGACGGTCCCCATCCCCGAAACCCAGGAACACGCTTACACCGTTCTGGAGAACGTCAAAGCGGACGACACCATGGGCATACGCGCTGAGGGTGAGGTTCCCAGCGAAACCCAGTTCCTGGAAAAAGTCGAATACGACGCTCGCGATCGTCTGCTCAAGCAAGCCAGGGAAAAAATCGTGAGCCTGCCTGCGCTGATCCTTCAGTCCGCAGACCACAAAGCGGCGGAAGCCGACAACGATGGCGCCGCCGAATTGTACATGCTCTACCTGGACTCGACAGAGAGCCACGATACCCCCGAAAGGAGAAGGGCGCAGAAGTTCCTGTTGGATAACTATAACTTTCGAGCTTACGGTGATTCCCCGAAAGCCTGACACGCCCGCAGCCCACAACGAGGCGCTAACGATCGAGGAGCGCTCAATACTGGAAGGACGCGTGAACACGCAAAAGCCAGATAAGATCGGCAAGTACGACGTCCTCGACGTTCTCGGACGCGGGGGCATGGGGGTTGTGTATCGCGCCCGTGACTCCCGCTTAGGACGTGTTGTTGCCATCAAGATGTTGACCGAGGGCTACAGCGGCAACGCTGAAATGCTGCAGCGGTTTTACCGTGAGGCCAGCCAGACGGGCGCGCTCCGCCATAACAACATCGTGATCGTCTTTGACGCCGGCGATCAGGAGGGCGAGCCTTACATCGTCATGGAATACGTCGAGGGTGAACCCCTGGACAAGACCATCCGAGAGCAGAAACGCGTCCAGCGGGAATTTGCCCTCAGTGTTGTGGAGCAGGTTTGCCTGGCGCTGGCTTATGCTCATCGCAATGGTGTCATCCATCGGGATGTAAAGCCGGCGAATGTAATTGTGCAACGGGACGGGACGGCCAAGTTGCTCGACTTTGGCATCGCCCGGGATGAGACCCGGGTCGACACCAGCCTTACCAGTACGGGGTCTCTGGTTGGCACGCCACCCTACATGGCTCCAGAACGATTTCGGGGAGCGAAGATTGACGGCCGGTCCGACATTTTCTCGGCTGGTGTCATTCTTTATCTCTTGCTCACCGGGAAGCTACCGTTCGATGCTGACTATCCCGCGGTGATGGATCAGATCATGCGTTTTGATCCGCCTGCTCCCTCGGAGCTGGTGGCGGATTTGCCCGCTTCTCTGGATGCGATCGTTGCCCGTGCTCTGGCCAAGTCTCCGGTGGAGCGGTATGCGAATGCGGATGATATGGCAATGGATCTGCACGAGGTTGCCGAAGGCATCGTCCGTGCCCATATCGCCGAATTGCTGACCCAGGCCGAACAACACTTCAGTGACCGCGACTTTATGGCAGCCCAGAGCGCGTTACACCAGCTCTTGCGCCTTGATGGTCAGAACGTCGCCGGCAAGCGTCTGCTGTCGCTCGTTGGGCAGCGCTTGACGCAGCAGGAAAAGGAACGCAAATCGCAGGAACTGGCAAGGCTCGCGCAGCAGGCGGCCGGTGAGCGCGATTGGCAACGGGCGCTCGCATTGTGTGACGAAGCGTTAGCGCTCAGTCCCGAAAATGCCACGCTGGTCGCGCTGCGCAAATCGGTGGTTGAGGGTAAGCAAACTCAGGAGAAAGTCTCTCAGCTTTTGCAGGAGAGCGCCAACGCTCGAAAAGTGGGGGAACTGACCCGGGCTCAGAATCACGCAGTCTCTGCCAAACAGCTGGATCCGGACAATTCCCAAATTCTCGCGCTTTGCCGGGCATTGGAACAGGAAATCGACGAGAAACGGCGTCGAGAGGAGCTTCGTGCCGTATTGGCTTCCGTTAGGAAACGTTTGGCGGCAAAGGAGTTCGAAGAGGTTTCGCTGTTGCTGAACAAAGCCGAGTCCATCTCTCCGGACAATTCAGAGGTGTTCCGGGCAAAAGATGAACTTGCCATGGCTCTGGCGGAAGAGAGACGCAAGGCCATGGTCCGCAGGCTTGAAGAGAAAGCGGCAATTACCACCACCGTGGACAAATTGCGTACGGTCTCAACTGAGTTAACGGAAGCACTCAAGGAGTTTCCCAACGACCCCTCTCTGCTTCGGCTCCGGCTCAACCTTGAACCTCGCATTAAGCAGCTCGAAGATGATTTGTTCGTCCGCGAGGTCTCCAGGGCTTCGGCGGAGTTGCCTCCGGAAGAAGCTGTCGGGCGTATTCGCGCGGCTTTGATACGTGTTCCTGGCAATGAGCAATTGTTCGGCCTGGAGTCTGCAATCTCTGAGCGCATAGCAAGGCAGAATCGCGAGCGTCTGCTGGCCCAGCGGCTTAGCCAGGCTCGTCAGGCCATCGATGACCGTCTTTACCTGGAGGCGGTGAAAATTCTGGAGCGCTGCCAGGCAGAGGGTTTCACTTCCTACGAGGTTACAGGCCTGCTCGAGCTGGCAAAGTCCGCAGCCTCGCAGCGCATTACCCAGGAACGTCTGGAGCGCGCCTACACCCATGCGAAACGTTTGATCGATGAGGAGGACTACGGAAGTGCGGTGCAACTTCTGGGCAAGGTTCTGCAACAGATCGACGAGCCGGTTTTGCACCGCCAAATGGAAGAGGCCACGCAGAAACAACTGGCCATAGAGCAGAGTGCTGACAGCGCGCTGGAACACGCCGGGAAATTGATGCGCGTCGATCTGTTTGCCGAGGCAGTGCTCCTGCTGGAGGAGCAATCCGCTGGGGTAAAGCGGCTGCCGCGGGTAGACCAGGCACTGGGGCGGGCAAGGAAGCTACAAGAGGCGGAAGCGAACTACTCTCTTTTGACTGGCCGGTGTTATGCGCAGATTGGAAATGCCCAGGGCATCGCAGACCTCAAGACAGCCCTCAACACAACCGCGACAGCAGATACCCCGAGCTCACAGGAATCGACGAAAATGCGCTTGCGCCAGCGCTGTGAGGAGGTCTATGGGGAGAAGGCATCCTCGGTCATTGCCGCGGCCCGGGACTTGGTTGGCCAGGATGACAGTCTGGTCGCCGAGGCGATTCTGCGGGAGACGACTCCGTGGCGTGAGTTTGCCCCTGCGCAAGCCCAGGAAGAGCTACGAGCCTTGGATTCGGAAGTCGCCGCGGCGAAAAAGGTTCTACGCTTCCGCAAGGGATCGCGCCGCTAAGAAAGCGATTGCTATTGCTTAGCAGCCGGCTCCGCCAGCGGATTGTCAAAATCGAACCCGAAGAGCCGCGGGATTTTCCCCGATGACCGCGGCCGAGGCGATGTTGAAAACGTAATCGTATGTCTCCTGGGGTATTTTGTCGCGATGTTTTGACAGCAACTTCCAGAAGTTGCGCTCTCTCGGGTTTGCGGGCATGCTTCGCACCAACGGTAAGATTTGGGTTTCCCCCCAGTTGTAGCAAGCCATCACCAGAAATCCTGAGGCCTGCGCATCCGTGCCATAGAGGTCCTGAAGATAGAGAGCGGCCGCCTGGGTTTCTTTGCCGGCGTTGTTGCGCTCGTCGGCGGGGTCAGGTCGTGGTTGGTCCACCAGTGGACCCAGATGCAAGCTGTACTTGACGGCTGTGAGTGGGATGAACTGCCACATTCCTTTTGCGTAGCCCATGCGTGTGAGCGGCCCAACCGCGTAGGGGTTGAAGTTGCTCTCCTGTAAGGCAAGGTAGAAGAACTGAGGAGGAAGACCGCGCGCCAGCAGATCGCGAGGAATCGTCTCTGTGTATCGGTTCTGCTTGGCCGTCATGATGGCCGCTTTGAACCGGCCAGACGATTTCCATCTCTCGATGTAGCGGTTGATTTCGGTCTCGAAATCGCGCGGCATGTCCAGCTCGCACTCCCCGAATATCCGGGCCACTCGCAATACCAGCCTCTGCCGCTCGGTCATTTTTGGGTTATAGATTTCCAGCGTAGCCAGGTATTTGTCGTAGCTCTTCTCCATTTCCTGTCGCCGTGCTCGAAGCTTGTTGAGCTCTGCAACGCCAGCCTGGCTGTTTGTCGAGGCAAGTGCCCGATCGAGATTGGCAAGATCGACGTCCTGCGTTTTGATGGCGTAGAAGAGTTCCTCCGCCGTCGCTCGTTGCTGCAGAAGCTGCCGATGCTCGTGATAAGCCAACAGGCCAGCTGCCAGGATGATGGCAACCAGGGCAGCGATGACTGCACCGAATTTCTTCTTCCGTTTGGTCTCGACGTGAGCGAAGGCCTGGCGGATGAACATGGTGTGTTCGCCCGCGGGTTGATCGGTGCCGGTATTGGAGAAGTAGTGATCGATATAGTGGGCAAGGGCCGGGTCTTTGGTGCGGATCGTTTTCGGGGCTGCCGGTTCTGGTTGAACCTTCTCTACTTCGAACTTGAGCTCGGGACCTTCTATCCCCAGTCTTACGGCCGTTGGTCCGGCAATCGGCACTGACGGAACCCGCACTCCGCGCACGAAGAGTCCATTGGCACTGCCGAGATCGCGGATAGACCATTCCCCGTCATAAAAAACAACCTCCGCATGGGCTCGGCTGACGAAGGAATTATCGATTGAAAGTTCGCAGTCTTTGAGACGGCCGATTTTGAAGGGTTTGTCGAATCGGAAGTTACACCATGTCCCTGGGCTCACTTCCGCATGGACCTTCACGGCCGGTACTGCACCCTGCTTTGCCTGGGTCATGGTTGTCATTCAGAGTACTACACGGCTGATCGCCACGTTTAACTCGGCACACTGGTCTTCAACTGCTCATAAGAGCGGCAGGATGATTATGTTCATCCCAGTTCCTCAACTCCTATTCGCGAGTGGGTCGTATCTTTTTGGCTGCGAGACCGGGCGATGTAGTCAGCTCTGCTTTTTTGCAGTAGCGTTCTCAGCCCTTATTTCTGAATCGCCGCAAAACCACCATCCGGTCCGGGAGCTTTGCGGTGGGGGAAATGCTCCGCGTACCAAGGGGCTGCTGGCCCGACGAAGGACTCGCCCTTGGGGCCAAAGACCTCGACGGTGTCGTTGGTGTGTTCAGAAAACTGGAACTGGCCGCCGTGTTGGATCATTTTGGAACCGATTCGACCGTTAATGAAGCGTTCAAGGGCGAACAGTCGTGCAGGCCGAAAATCGGGAACACCTTCGCGCTCGCCCACGACCGCTAGATTAGCGCGTTCATGGCCGACTACGATGATGTCGTACAGGTCATAATCGCTGTGTAGGTATTTGCCCTTGTATTGCACGCACCCGAAGTGGATCGACTTGGAATCGCGATCCACCGAATAGTCCGATCCCTTGATATCCAGTTGTTCACTCTTAAACTTTTTCCAAAGGCCAACAACGTCCGTCTTGCCGCCGCTGAACACGTTCCCGTGCACAGTCGGGTCGACGACCAGACCCGCGGTCACATGTCTAACGCCCAGCAAACCGGTGCCCGGGATGGGGTCGTAGTCGGCGGTCTTTGCCTTGCAGGTGATGGGCTTGGGAAAGTAGAGAGAAAGACCGATGTACTTAAGCGACTCGCGGTTTGTCTGGCGCAAGACCAGCCAGACATTGAATTCCTTTGCCGCCTCGAAGAAGATCCGCGCATCGTGTTCACGCATCCCCGCGCTCATAGGCACTCCTCGACCGCAATCTTTGGCTTCTTATTCCGACGATTCCATTCAGTAGCACCTAACTCGTTGCTACGCGTCGACCAATACGATCAGGCTCATCTCAGGCGACGGAATCTCGCCCGGGACATGGACACCAACCTTGCGGGTCTGCACGATGTTGTCCCAGCACGGGCCAGCCCGGTTGATAACGAAGTATTGGCTTTCCACTTTTGCGGCTACTTCAGCCGGCGGCGTAGGCAGGTGAGTCAGCCCAAGGCCGGGCAGAGCGCGCTTGACTAGCTCGACGACAAACCGCGCTGAGCAGACTTTCACCAGTTGCGGCACACGCACGATTAAGTCGGCTTCGCCGATCGGCGAACGAATCTCCAGGAGCCAGCGCGAGCCGCCGACGCATCGTTCATCTTTTACCTCGCCGTCGTACAAGGAGCTCTCGATTCGCCGCAGCGGAATCGTGATTGCCTTGGAGGGCATCACGATCTCCAGGTGACGGCGGATATGCTGATCCAGGGCTTCAAAACTTGCGCCGATAGCAAGATGATCGTAGACCGGCAGCGACCGGGGATGGACCTCGAGGCCGAAGGTACAAAGAGCCCCGCCAAGGCGTGACATCTCGCGAAAAAGCTCCTGAGGATGCACATGCTTTGACAGAAGAAAATGCCGTAGCGTCGAAACGCTGGAGTTTAGCGCATGCAGAAACCAATACTGGGCTACATGGCGGGACGACGTACCCGCCTGGAACTCCCCATGACGCTGCTGCTGCTCCCGGGCGAAGACGGCGCTCTTGTCATCCAGTATGTCGATGAGGCGGCTCAGCATGCGGGTAAGAGATCCGCTGGCGCTCAGCGTAAGACAGGGTGGCACGAACGAAGAATCGCTCTCGAACTGACCCGAACCGTTGCGCACGATGCGTAACAAGGGCAGGCTCACGAATTGATCGGTCACTTCGCTCTCGGCGAGGAGCTGGAGGTTCTTGCGCCCAATCTTGATTTTTCTCTCGTCGCGGCCGGTGGTTTCATCCGGTAAAGCCTGTTCCACGCTGGAATAGCGAACCGACGCAAGTGCGCCATTCTCCAGACTCGTATTGCGGCCCTCCCGCAGACTTACCGGAACTGCAAGGTGCATGGTCAAATGATCGGCCACCGGGGAAAACAGAGCGCTGAAGTCCCGTGGCGGCGGAGCAGCATCGGATCCCGGCAAATCAAATGCCAGCCCATCTTCGAACAAGCCGCGCCCGTTCGTGAGGGCAAGCGTGCCATTGCGCAGGGCATCGCTGTCAAATTGCAGGCCGGCGAATCCGTATGCATCGCGCCAAAGACTGGTGGTAACAAAGTTCAGCGAGTCTTCGAAATAACGGCTCTGTGCCTGAAAGTTGTGCGGACCGAGATACATCCCTTCCGCCCAGACGGGTTTGTTCAATAGTTTCATCGGCTTCAACCCGCCTGTGGCAACAGGATAAGTAACTCCATTTGTGGATTTGGGAAATCTCCCGGCACATGCAGGGCTAAATTGCGCGCGCGGGTGATTGCGTCCCACGCCGCTCCGGACTGGTTCAGACTGAAATACTGATACTTCATCTTGATCGGAATCGCGCTCGGCGGGCTCGGCAGGTGACTGAGTACAACCCCCGGCAAAGCCAGGCTGATTAGCCGCTCGATGTCGGTTGCCGAGCATACTTTGACCAGCTGCGGGACCTTACGGATGATAGCGTCTTCGCTGGTCTCGGCCGAGATTGCCACGTACATGCGCGTGTTGTTGAGGTATTTGTCGTGTTCAATCGCCGTCGCGTAGATGGTGTTCTTTACAAGCTTCAGGGGTAGAGAGACGACATTGGTCGGCACCACGGTTTCAAGTAACAGGCGCAGTTTCTGATCCAGATCATGGAAGACCTTGCTCAGCTCGAGATGGTCGTACAACGGCAGGTCGCGCGGACGAATGGTTGCGGAAAACGTCGTCAGGGAAGCGCCCAGCGCCGTGAGCGCCGAGAAAAGCTCTTCAGGATGACACCGTTGGCCCTGCAGCAGGTGGCTGAGCACGGGGATGTGCGAGTTGACGGTATACAGCAGCCAGAAATTAGCGATGTCTGAGGCGGTAAAGTCGGCAAGGCTTTGGTTCTTCTGCCGCCGGCTGGCGGCGAGCTGCGTGCTCTTGGCGGAGAGAATTTCCAGCAGTCCGTTGATGAGCCCCCGCAAGAAGTCGCTGGCGCGTACCTCCAGCAGTGGAGGAACGAAGCGGGAATTGAGGCGAAAGACACCGGCGTCGGTGCGTTCCACGTTCGCAATGCGCAGGGCAGAGCTTCCTTCGCGCGTCTCGTTCGCCGCCAGCAGGCGCAGGTTCTTGCGCGCGATCTGGATCGGCTTTTCACCCGTCCCGGTGTTCTCGTCGACCACCGAAGTGATCTCCGCCAGGTAGCGGGAGCCCGCGGAGTGGCCAACAGGCGAGACGTTCAGACCCTTCTGCCGGTAGTCGGGCACCGTGAGATAAATATCGAGGTCGCGAACGCCGGGATCGAAGAACTCCGCGAGGGCTTTGGAGGGAGGCGGCTGATCGGAGCCGGGAATATCGAACAGCAATCCGTCGGGAAAGATGCCTGAGGCGCGGGAAACGGCCAGGTGGCCATCTGCCAGCAATTCCTGGTCGAGCACGACTTCGCTGAAGCCCCAGGCGCAGAACTTGAGCGCCTGCAGGCGGAAGTTCAAGCTGTCTTCGAGGAACCGGTCCTGTAGTTGCAGGTGCTGCGGCGTCAGGAAGGTTCCTTTGGTCCAGAGAACGGGTTGCAGCTGTTTCATGGGTGATTGACCGGACCTTAACAATAGCAATTGAACGCGAGCAGAGCAAAAGGCGAGTTTACCCTGCTCTTCAGTTCATCTTTCCGCCCTTGCTGCCGTCGTCGGCCTGGTCCGGGTCTTTCGGGCTTGTGGGGCTTGATCCGCAGCCGGAACCAGCCGCGCCACCGCTGTTGATCATCACCATCGTCCCAACAATGGTGACGCCTGCCGGACCGATGTCGATAAAGTTGCCGCCAACTTTCAGAGTTAACTCGGCGCCCGCTTCCAGAACGAGGGTCATCCCTGCCTTCAGGTGAATGATCTGTCCCGCTTCGTGGGCAAAGTTCATGCCCGATTTCTCATATAAATTCTGGCCCACTTGCAAAGAGAGATTTTGGCCAACCTTCTCATTTACGTTTCCTGTGACCTGGCTATGCAGGTCGCCGCCAACCTTTTCCATCTGGTCCTGGGTCACGATCAGGCTGCGGTTGTTTCCAACCCATTCCCGGATATCGTTTTTCAGTCGGGTATCGAAGTCCTTTTCTCCACGCAGGAAGATCTGTTCACTCCCCGTCTTATCCTCAAAGCGCAGTTCGTTGTAGTTGTCTGTGCCGCCGCCCTCGGAGCTTCGGGTCTTGAAGGTGCTGCGGGTCTGGTTGTCGGGCAGAGGGTAAGGAACAGTCTGGTCGGCGTTGTAGACGCGTCCGGTGATAATGGGGCGGTCCGGATCGCCTTCCAGGAAACTGACGAGGACTTCCTGGCCTACGCGGGGAATGGTAATCGCTCCCCAACCTTGCCCGGCCCAATCCTGCGAGACGCGAACCCGGCAGGAGCAATTCCCGGCGCGGTCCCAGGGGAAGAGGACAATCACTCGGCCGTACTTGTCCACCCAGATTTCTTCGCCGTCTCCTCCGCCGCCGTCGTCCGCTGTCATCCGTATCTTTGCTCTTGCCGACAACGATCGCGGTCTGCGGACCCTGGACGAAAGGCTTGGGAGTAAGCCGTGCAGGCCGGAAGGGAACCGTCTCGGGGATACAGGTGAAGTGGTTGGAGTAGCTGTCACTGCCACCGCCGCCGCTATAAGTGCCACCCACCGAGGCAATATGCTGGATCTCGGTGAGCACGTAGGAGGTGTTCATTGAGTCCTGATAGTGGTCTGCGAGGTCGAACTTGTATCCCGTGGTGAATGCGCGGCAAACACTGGAACCGTGGGCCACGAGGTGACTGGCTTCTTCCTCCTGCATGCGGAGCTTGGCGAAGGTCGTCCCATCTCCGCGGGTGGCGTATTCGCCCGGGATAATCGAAGATTTCAAAAGCAGCGTTACCGCCGACCTCGACGACGGTCGACTCGGATGGCCAGCGAGGTTGGCCGAAGGGGTTTTGAAGTTATAGTCGGTCAGCGTATACTTGCCGCTCCGCAGCTCCTGCTCGAGATTCCAGGAGTTGACTGACATCGTCCTCATCGATGCCGCCGCTTACCAGGTTGTATCCAGCGCTTTCCTGCCCAGGGCAGGGCTCATGGATGCTGGAGGAGTCGGCGATGACCATGGTATGCTTTCGCCTCTCATGCTGGAAAAAGTAGAAGATGCCGTTCTGCTCCATGAGGCGCGAGATGAAGTTGAAGTCCGTCTCGCGATACTGGACGCAGTACTCCATCGGCGAGTAGTCGCCGTTGAGCGATAGCTTGTAGTCTTGAAAACCGCGATCCTGGAAAACCTGCTCGATGATGTCGCCGACTTTCTTGTTGTGGAAGATTTTGCAGTCCGCGTAGCGCGTCAGCATCCATGTCCAGGGAACTACTTCCATCTGGTAGTGGGTGAAACCGAGGTCGGAACCACTTTGCGCGAAGTGGCTCACCAGACCATTGAAATAGCGTGGTGTGTTGTCAGATTGAGTCACTGAGATGGTGACGTTCTTGCCGATGATCTCGGCGAAATCGATTGGACCCGTGCTCCGGTGAGCAGGTCGAGATGAAAACTGAATAACCGCGAAATAGCCTCATGGCCGCTGAAACCGGCCAATAGCAACACATCCTCGCCCAGCGGCGTGGTGAGGGAGATAAGGCGGTTTTCCTGCGAATAGGGCATCGAATCAACCTATCCAGGCCATGCCTAAGTATTGCCTCGCTGTCGCTATCGTCTGCCTCAGAGACGCATGGCTTGTACTCCACACGCGACCTGCTGCTGCCCTGTGGCAGAGCTTGCATAGCACAAAATTCCCATTCTCCCCAATGCCCACATGAATGGCGGTCATCTTCTCGCCTTCGGCCATGCCGCCCAAAATCTTGCGCGAGATATCCGGAAGCAGGGAATTGGTGAGGATGTTGTCCACGTTCCTCGCGCCGCTCTCCACTTCGGTGCAGCGGCTGGCCACTTCATTCAGGAAGGCATCGTCGTAGGTCAGCTTGATCTTGTGATTTTCCAGGATGCGGCGCTGGATCTTGCCCAGCTTGAGCCGGATGATCTGCTTGAGCGCCTCGTCGCGCACCGGGTAATAGGGGATCACGACCATGCTCCCAAGAAATGCCGGCTTGAAGATCTTGTTTAGGTCCGGTTTGAGCGTCTCGACCAGTGCGCGCGGGCTGGGCGCCGTTTCCGGATCTGCAACCAATTTCATCAACTGATCGGTGCAGGCGTTGGTCGTCAGGATGATGATGTTGTTCTTGAAGTCGATCTGGCGGCCTTCCCCGTCCTCCATGTTGCCCTTGTCGAAGACCTGGAAGAAGAGCTCCAGCACATCCGGATGAGCCTTCTCGACTTCGTCCAGCAACACCACCGAGTAGGGCCGGCGGCGGACCGCTTCGGTAAGCACCCCGCCCTCACCGTAGCCGACATAGCCCGGAGGCGATCCTTTCAGCGTGGAAACGGTATGCGGTTCCTGGAACTCAGACATATTGATGGTGATCAGGTTGTGTTCGCCGCCGTAGAGCAAGTCAGAAAGCGCGAGCGCTGTTTCTGTCTTGCCCACGCCGCTGGGCCCAACCAGCATGAACACGCCAACTGGTTTGTTGGGGTCGTCGAGAGATGCCCGCGAGGTCTGGACGCGCTGGCTGATGATCTCCATCGCGTGCGGCTGGCCGATGACGCGCCTGCCCAGGTGCTCCTGCAGGGCGAGCACGGTGGTGATTTCATCCTTCAGCATTTTGCCTGCGGGAATGCCGGTCCAGGCGGAAAGCACCTCGCCGACAATCTGCGCATCCACGCAGACACGGATCAGGCCGGTCTCGCCTTGCAGCGCGGCCAGCTGGGCTTCCAGGGCCTGCAGCTCCGACTTGAGAGCGGCCGAAGTGGCCGCGGCTGCGTCCCCGGTGCCGTTCGCCGCATGCCCCGCTTCCAGCTTGTCGCGCAGCTCGCGAATCTTTACTACCAGCTCGCGCTCCTTGTCCCAGCGCTCCTGTAAGGCCTTGAGCTTGGTGGTGGCCGCCGTCTTTTGCTCCTCAATCTCGGCCAGCTTCTCCTGGTGGTCGGCGCCGACGACCGTCTCGCGATCAAGGATCCGCTTCTGCACTTCGAGGGCGTCAATCTGGCGGGTGGTGTCTTCCAGAGCCGGCGGCGTGGCGTTCTGCCCCAGCGACAGGCGAGCGCAGGCGGTATCAAGAATGCTCACTGCCTTGTCTGGCAACTGGCGTCCGGCGAGATAGCGGTGCGAGAGACGGACGCTGGCGTAAACCGCTTCGTCGAGTATGCGGACGTTGTGGTGCTTTTCGAGCGAAGCCACCAGCCCGCGCATCATGATCATGCATTGGTGTTCGCTGGGCTCCTCCACCTTCACCACCTGGAAGCGCCGGGCGAGTGCCGCATCCTTCTCGAAGTACTTCTTGTACTCGGACCAGGTGGTAGCGGCGATGGTGCGGAGTTCGCCGCGGGCGAGCGCCGGCTTGAGCAGGTTGGCGGCGTCGTTTTGCCCCGCCTGGCCGCCAGCGCCGATCATGGTGTGGGCTTCGTCGATGAAGAGGATGATGGGCGTGGCCGAGGCTTTCACTTCTTCAATCAAGCCTTTGAGCCGATTCTCGAACTCACCCTTCACCCCGGCCCCGGCCTGCAGCAGCGCCAGGTCGAGGGTCCTCACATGCACGTTCTTCAGCGGCGGGGGCACATCGCCCTGGGCAACGCGTAGGGCAAAGCCCTCAACCACCGCGGTCTTGCCTACGCCCGCCTCACCGGTGAGGATGGGATTGTTCTGCCGTCGCCGGGTGAGGATGTCGATAACCTGGCGAATCTCCGCGTCCCGCCCAAGAACCGGGTCTATCTTGCCTTTTTTCGCGTTGCCGGTGAGGTCGACGGTGTACTGGTCCAGGTTCGGCGTCTTACCGCCGGCCGGTTTCGCGGTATCGCCGGGTGCGCCTGCAGCAGCAGCGACCGTAGTCGTCTCCGTGGAGAGAGCCACGATGCCCAGCAGGTCTTTGCGCAGCGCGTCGGCGTTGATCTTCTGGAACTCGCGGCTCACGTCGTTCATCAACCGGGAGAGCTCCTCGTCCGAGACCAGGGCGAGGATGGTGAAGCCGGTGCGCACCTGGCCGGCATTGAAGTCGATGGAGCCGATAGTCCACGCGGTGGTCAGCATCTTGAGCACCGTGGGACTGATGGCCGGCGTGCGCGCGTTGCCGGACTTCAGCTTGTCGAGGCTGCGCGCCAGATCTGCGCTAAGCCTCGATTTGTCGATTTCAAAATGCTTGATGATCGCAGCGAAGTCGCCCGAAGTCGAATCGAGCAGCTTGGTGAGGTAGTGTTCGATCTCGACGTCGTAGTGGGTGCGGGACAGGCAGAGGCCTGCCGCGCCTTCGAGTGCGGAGCGGGCAGCGTCGTTCAGCTTGCCGATAAGCGCTTTCAGATTCAGTCCCATCATGTTCCCCCTTACAGAGCCAAGAATTGTATCGTCGGGATCGCCCGCCCAGGGGCGCGTTTTTGACCCATGAGACCCAGCCAAGCCGCGCCGGGTTCGGTGCATCGAAGTCCAGCACGGTGCCCGGCGCCTGGGTCCGATCGAGCACCAGCTGTAGCTCAAACTCCAGGCATTGGTTGGTGAAGAACCGGGTAAGGGCGCGCAGCGCATTGTAGGCGCTGGCCCCGGGCAGAAAGTCGCAATAGCGTTCCATGCCCAGCGGGCCGAGGCGGATACGCACCCGCGCCTGCCGGTCCCAAATCGCGTCGCCCACCACCGCACCGCCGCCAAGCTGCCGTGATGCTGTGTCCAGCTCGGTCATGGCGCATTGTGTCGACTCGTCGAGGGTATACCAGGCTCCGGCGAACTGTTGAATCTCCACCGGCACCTCAAAATAATCCTCAATTATTTGCTCCATAGCCACGGCCGATCGTGACTGCATGGCGACCAGCGACACGTAGTGAAGCAATGCCTCATCTTCAATCTCCTGCCGGTCGCGCAGGCCGCCCGTGCCCATCCCGATCAAGTCGAGAAGGTAGCGCGTGAAGAGGTCCTGGGCGCCGGCGGAATAAGTGACCGGGAAGCGTGATTTTTGCCACGCCCGATAGAAGAGCGAGATGGCGCGATGATTAAAAATGTCAAAGAACGCGGCTAGCCCATAATCCTTGGCTCGGATACGCTCCAGGATTAACTCGCTGAAGGTGTAGGGAAGCACGCCCGAGGGACCGGTGAGCCCCATGAAGTTCACCATCATCTCCGGCGGAGCATCCTCGGGAAATTCCAGAGCTTGAATTTCGCTCGCGGGAAAGCCCAGCCGGGGATTTACCCGGAAGTGCACTGCTTCCTCCGCTGGATTGGAGAAGCGCCCAACAGGCCGAAGGCCGGCGCTGAACCGCTGCAGCAGCGTGACCGCCTGGAAAAATTCAAAGGAGCACGCGTCATCAGCGAGTTGCGTCGCCCAACGGCGTGTCTTTCAGACGAGCAGTTTCCGGCCTGATCTCGGTTGCCATTCGTGCAGGGCCCCCTTTCTCTGCGGAGTAGCGACACTGAGCTGGGTGAAACTGTTCAGCGATGCACTGAGGCCAAAGAATTTTTCCAGCACATTGGCAAACAGAAATGCGCCGCCGCCAGTGAACTGGTCCTCGTCAAGCTCCATCTCGATGCGCAGCCCGCGCGCGAAACTCACTCCCTGTTCCGAGACCAGCCGGGTGAAGTGGGGACGGCTGCGGATTTGGAGCATGCTCTGGATCACGTTCTGCGAATAGGCCGTGCGGCCAACATCATAAAGACGCAAAATCTCCTGCAGCGCCTCTTTGCCCTGCTCAACCAACGAAAGATAGTTGAGCGACAGGTGGGAAACCAGGCGCCATAGCGTGCTCTTGCCCAGTTCGGGGCGCACCGGCTGAGTAGGCTTGCGCAGCGCGACGATCCGCTTCATGGCTGCCGTGCCTTCCATCTCAAAGTCGCTGTCCTGGTTGCCAAAGGGCAGACGCGAGGGCAAGTCGCGATTGGTGCAGGTGGTGCGGACAGAGAGCACCGAGGCTCCAGGGTCGACATTGGCGGTAGACAAGATCGATCAGCGAGAGCGACACTTCTGTGCCTTCATCATTGGCACGGCCGGAGAAGCGGCGGCGGGCAAGCCAGAAGCAGGAGCGATCTTCCTTGCGCGCCGTATGTCGAAGTGAGTAGAACGGCTCATAGCTGGTGATCTTCTGGTTGGTGGAGCTGATGGCGTTCACTTCGTCGATCGAGAAGACCTCCATGGAGTACGGCCGGCGCACATCGGGCGTGACCGTGTATTCATACTTGCGTCTGATCCAGCTGGATAGGCTCGGCGACCTGGGGAAAGAGGTTCACTACCGGAGTGCATCCCAGGCGGAAGGTCTTTTTCGAGAGCTCGAGCTCCAGACGCTGAATGCGGCCATCGCCTTCCACCTGGGAGATGAGGAAGATGACTTCGATCGCATTCTTGAAACCAGCCGCCGCGACGCTCTCCAAACCGGCCAGATCGACGAAGAAGAATTTCTCCGGAAAGGCGAAGTACTCCATCAGCAGCCGATGTCCGGCGAAAGAAGAGGGCGCATAGGGGACCATTCCCTGATCCGGGCGCAAATCCGGCAGCGCTCAGCACCGAGGCGGGCAGCGTCAGCGGGGCCAGCCGCGATCCAGGAGACAGATCGCGTACTACGATGCGATTAAGGCGGCTGAAAAGAGTTCGTAGAGTATATTGACCAGTCCGCTCTCGCCATCGAGGTAGAAGCGCAGTTGTCCAGCTTGAGCGCCTGGAAGCTCACGTCGGGTGCGCAGCGAAGTTCCAGGCGGATGGCCCACGCCGAATCGTTGGTCTTAACCGCCGGCTGCAATCGGCTGGGCGCCCGCCATTCCGCGGCAGCTGACAGTCAGCGGCCACAAAGTCGTGTCATAGCAGGTGCGAAAAGTGCAGGGCACGCCACTCACCGGTTTCGAATAGAGAGGCGAATTCCGGTCGATCTTCAGACCACTGGTGAGCTTGCCCTTTTCCGGATCAAGTTGAAATTCAACTACCGACATGGACGGAAGCGGACGAACCAATTGCGGGTAGACGACCGTAAGCAGCGCTTCCGTGATCTCCGGGAATTCGTCGTCCATCTTGAGATGAACCCGAGCCGCCAGAAACGCGAAGGCCTCAAGCAGCCGCTCGACATGCGGGTCCTCACATTTGGTGGGCTCCAGTACCAGCCGGGACGCGACCTTGGGATGCTTTTCCGCAAATTGCGCGGCGGACTTGCGCAGGTAATCCAGCTCCCGCTCGTAATAGAGCAGCAAGTCATCGCGCATCGTCGCCTCCGGAAAGGCGGCAGTTGCCGCTCTTCAACTCGATGATGGTATCGAAGGAGATAGGTTCCGGCGACGGGTCCATGCGCAGCATGGCCTCGATGCGCAGACGGACTTCACCCTTGGCTGCGTCGGGGGTTTCGACCCACGCCAGGCGGACATTGGCCAGCCGCGGTTCGAAAAGGTTGATGGCCGCCACGAATCTGCCGGACCAGCTTGTTGCGGTCTCCGGAGGTGGCCATGGTCAGAGCGGAAAGATCCGGGAGCCCGTACATGTAGGCGGAGCGATTCACTTCCTTCAAGCCCTCGTCTGGCGGATCGCAGATTCTTCGCGTGTTGAGCAGCCACTCCAGGTCGCGCCGCACCGCCCGTCTTGAGCAACCGCTCCGATTGCGATCGGCTGGGAGGATTCTCCGTCCGGTTCCCCGGCTCAAGATCGATGAGACGGTCGAGTACGGGGATGGTGACGGTCGTTTCGCCGAGGTTCCTTGCCATCGCTTACCCCACGTTCAACGCCTGGACGGGGTCAAGGCGGCAGATACGTTCAAACATCTTTTGTTTATCGCTGGAGCTGCCCTGAATCTTCTTGCTGTTGCGCATCAGCTTCAACAGATCGCTGGCCACCTGCTGCGGGTCTTCCCATGCGTCCAGCTTGTGGGTTTCGATCATGGCCGTCACATCGTCAAGCAATGGTTGCGCGATGGCATCTTTCCCCGCGGCGACTACCAAATCGATTAACTGCATGGTGCGGCGAAAGCGGCCCCGCCCGGATCGCTGGCTGGCGATCTCGGCACGCATGATGGCGAATGCCTTCTCCTCCTGCCCCGCAGCCAGCGCTTCCTTGGCCAGGACGTAGGCGTCGGCCGCCTGGGCGAGCCATGTGGGGGTTCCATTAAGGCTGGCTGTGGCCGCGGAATCCCCTTCACCGTCGGCTGGCACAGCGAGGTGTGGGGGCGTCTGCAGATGTTGCAGCCATGCCTTGGTCTCTGGATTCGCTGCCGGTGTGTCGTCGAGCAAAGTTGCATCCAGCAACTCGGGAAGATCATTCAGCAGGGCACGAAGTTCCGACTGGATAGCGGTAGCTATTGGTTGATACTCGGTCCCCAGGGCCGAGCAGGCGGCGACCGAGAGCCGCTGCAAGTCGAGCCACGCGCGGCTGCACGGCAGTGCCATGGCGTCTTCGCAGGCATCGAGCAGCTCGCTCCACTTCTGCGCCAGCGCCAGCCGCTTCACCTTTTGCCGAAGCTCGGTGGGTGGCGCCTCGAGCAGCGTAGTGTCGCCCAGACGCGACCCGGTCCGCAGCTCGCCCCAGCGCAGACCTCGCAAAATGAGGTATGGAGCGGGGCTGAGCGGCTCCTGTTCGCGCAGGAACGCCGCCGCCGCGGCGATGCTGGCCACCGCCTGGCGACGGTCCCCAGGCTCAGACACAAAGAGCGTGTTCAGGACTGCAGTGGAAGCCGGGGCAACGTTTTCCTCGTCTTCCGTCGCCTGCACCATCACGGGAGCATCCACAACCGGGACCTCTTCGACCGGATCCGGCTCCTTCTCCCGCTTCTTGTTGAGCAATATGTGGATCGTGTGCCGGACTTCGGTGAGCGCTATCTTCAGTTTGTTGAAGGAGGGAGCATCGGCCTCGAACTTCTCGTTGCAAAAATTCTCCAGGGTTTCAAGCGCCTGCAAACAGCCATCGAGATCCTTCTCCGCCGTGACATAGAAAGCTTTCGCGGTCTCAGCAAAGGCTTTATCGAAATCTTCAGGTGTAATCTTACCGTCTCCGATCAACTTGGATCGGGTCTTACGATCCTTATCGGTCTTGACCTGGTCTTCGTAACCGACGAGACGCGAATCCTTGTATGCGAACCACGAGTAGCCTGCGCTGACCAGCGGCGCGGATCGCACCGGAACGTCGAGGAAAGACCCGATCCAGGAGAGTGGCTTGGCACGGAGCTCGCGGTCTCCATCCTCGATCACCGGATAAACCGTTTCCCAGAAATGAGTCAACAATCCGTGGCATAAGGTGATTCCCTGGCAAAGACCCCCATAATGCTCGGTCGCCAGGAGAGCTTCGGTGAGCCATGCGCCCAGCTGAAGATCTTTCGAGACCGTCGCCAGGGTATCCTGTGCCAGCTTGATCACCAGCGGGTAGTTCGCAGTCTTCCGTTCGGTTTGCCAGGCGCCCTGAGCCAGGTCGTCATCTTGCCGGCGGGCTTCCCGTATTTTGTCGTAGATCAGCAGTTTGGTGTCGTAATGAAGATCGATGCCACTGGGATTGTCACCGGCAATCGGAGCGAGGATATCTTCGCGGAGGGGCATATAGCAGCGACCTGACTATGACGAGCTTTACTGCTCAGACGGCGCAACCGCCGGTTGGGCAAATGTGAGCGAACGCACTTCGAGGAATGGAAATTCCTCGCCGTCGACCAGCAAAATCTTCTGGCCCGATGGATACTCCCGGCCTTCGTCGTCAGCCGCCCAATCGGTGATTCTCCCCAACCAGACTGCCTCGTTCGGGTGCTTCCAGGAGAATGGATAAATCGCCGGGATTAGGACTTCTCCGAGGTCCATGCCTTGAAACGATGGTGCGGCCTGCACCAGGGCCGGAGCCCAGAGCGTGTCCCGCAACCGTTGCGGCGGTCCCATTTCTACCGAGGCCACGTGCTCGAAAGGAATCCAGACATAGGCGCCGGCGGCAAAAACTTCCAACCGGGCGCCTATATCGGGATCCGCATCGCTCAATTCGGTGAAAGCTTTCCCGTTCAGCTCGCCTCTGGGGGAGGTCGAAGGGTGCGTGGGAAAAGTCTGCTTTTCGAAAAGCTCGTGCCGTGTCTTCTCCGCGTGGAGCGCTGCGTAGTACACGATCGCCCCGGTTTCCGCTTCTACATTTTTGCCCGCGAGCACAGCCAGTTGTTTTTCCGCACGAGTATATTCCCCCGCGAAGCAAAGCAACTCGAAGAGAAAAACACGTTGCGCAGTGTCGGCCGGGTGCTCACGTAAGTGCGCCGTAAGCCACTTCTCCGCCTCCCGCACTTTGCCTGCCGCGAATAATTCTTTGGCGGTTACCGGCACCTTATCCTTGCTCGCCCGCGACTTACCACGGCTTGAGCGTGAGCACGTCGAAACCCTTGTCGATGAAACCCTTCAGGGAACCACCCTCTTCGGGGTTGTAACTAAGCTTGACCTTGCTGTATGCGAAGCTGATTGATTCCATGGGGTTCTCGTTTGAACCGGAATGTTGGATGGAGGTGATCAGCGCATTCTCCATGTGAATCTTGTAGTAGTCCTGCTGATCGTCACCCATGGGTTTGTCGTAAATAATGTCGACCGTTTTCAGGTAATTCCCGGTAACGCAATCGTCGAAGAGCAGGGGAGAGACCTTGTCGACCACCTTCATGATCGAGATGTCTGCCAAATTGGCCCGGCCCGCCCGGGCTTCACCTCCCGAGGAACCAACCCCGATTACCGCCGTTTGGCTTGCGCCGAAGCTGAAGGAAAGGATGTCGATCGCATTTTGCTTGCTGGTGCTGGGCCCCGGACGGCCATCGATCATAAGGTACGCATTAACTGCCATTTTCTTTCTCCTCAATGTGACTCGGTTAGGGACCCGGTGTTTCGAATTACAAGGACATCAGCCTGTGTCCAGGGACTACGTACGCAAAGGTTTACTTCACCGCAGCGGGCAGTTCCGCCACCAGCCGTAGAGAAACCGTGAGTTCGTCCAGTTGGAAGTGTGGGCGCAGGAATGCTACCGCACGGTAGACGCCTGGCTTGCCTGGGACCTCCGACACGTCGATGCGCGCCTCCCGCAGAGGTCGCGCCGCCTTGGCTGCCGGAGAAGCAGAATCATCTGGAGTCACGTAGTTTGTTATCCACCGATTCAGGAACCTCTCCGCCTCTTCACGAGACATAAAGCTGCCGATCTTGTCGCGCATCATAGCCTTCAGATAGTGCGCGAAGCGCGAGACCGCCATGATGTAAGGCAGCTGGGTGGACAAGCGGGAATTCGCGTTGGCCGAGTCAGTGTCGTAGACTTTGGCCTTCTGGCAGGTTTGCACACTGAAGAAGGCTGCGTAATCGGTGCCCTTGCAATGAACCAGGGGCACGAAGCCGAGATCGGCCAGTTCCTTTTCGCGCCGGTCGGTGATCGGCACCTCGGTTGGGCACTTCAACGCGATATCACCTTCGTCGGTAGAGAAGTTATGTGTTGGCAGCCCCTCCACCAGCCCACCGCCCTCCACACCCCGCATCGCGACACACATGCCGTAAAGCGAGTAGGACTGGGTCATCTTTGTGCCCAGCGCGTAGGCCGCGTTCATCCACAGGTATTTCGAGTGGTCCGTCCCGTCAACCTGCTCTTCATACTTGAACTCGTCGATTGGCTTGGTCTCCTCACCGTAGGGGAGACGCCCCAATGTCCGCGGAAGGGTAAGCGCCACGTAGCGCGCATCTTCGCTCTGGCGGAAGGACTTCCATTTGGCATACTCGCTGCTGTCGAAGATCTTCGCCAGATCGCGAGGAGCATCGAGTTGGGTATAGCTTTCCAGGTTCAGCAGGTCAGACGCGGCGGCGCTGACGAACGGAGCGTGCGCCTGGGCTGCAATATGCGAAATGCCGTCCAGCAGGGCCATGTCTTCCGGATGCTTGCCGAACTCGTAATCGCCAACCAATGCTCCAAAAGGAGCGCCGCCGAAAACGCCGTACTCCTCCTCGTAAATCTTCTTGAACAAGGCGCTCTGGTCAAACTCCGGTGCTTTCTCGATGTCGCGCAGCAATTCCTTCTTGGTTGCGTTGAAGACGCGAATCTTCAATCCGACGCCGGTCTCGCTGTTGTCCATCAGATACTTCAATCCGCGCCATGAGCCTTCCAGCTTCTGGAACTGAGCGTGGTGCATAATCTCATTCAATTGCAGCGAGAGCAGGTGATCGATTTGCGCGATGCGCGAATTGATCATCATTTCCGCGTCTTTGGCGATGGTCATCGAGCCATCGAGCACCTGGGCTACAAATTCCTTTACCAGGTCTCTGCCGCGCTCGCGCGATGCGGTTTCCTTGCCGAAGCGGCCCTGCTCGACGATTTGATCGAGCAGACTTGATTCCTCGCTTACAACTGCAGGTGCCGATGCCTCTTGAGGGGTCGTCGCTTTAGCCATTGGAGCCTCCCTCATTCACGCCGATTTCGCCCTTCAGTTTCTCCAGCTTCTCGGTGTTTCCCACCGCCTCCAACAGCAGTTCCTCTAGCTTGTCATTGCCCTGCAGGGAGCTGCGAAGATTTGCCAATCTGCCCCGCAGATCGAGCAATTCCTTGAGCGGCTTGACCTGCTTGGCCACGTTGCCCGGCTCAAAATCGTCGAACTTGCGGAACTTCAGGTCGACCTTCAATTGCGGAGCATTGGGATCGTCGCTCAGCTTGTTTTCGACGGCGAAGGAAAGATGCGGCTTCATCCCCTCTAATACTGTGTCGAAATTATCCGGGTTTACTTCGACAAACTTGCGGTCCTTCAGCTTCGGCAACGGCTGTTCCGGGTTGCCGGTGAAATCCCCCAATACCCCCACGACGAAGGGTAGTTCCTTGATCTCGATGGCGCCGCCTACTTCTACATCGTAGGTAATTTGCACGCGCGGAGGCCGCACACGGTCGAGTTTGTGCTGCGCACTTTGTCTAGCCATAATCGCTTCTTTCCTCCACTCATAGTGATCACGGGCGGATGATCGTTTCGCTGAATCTCTGGTTGAAGATCGATGAGGACGCGCCGAGTGCCGACCGGAGGGGATTCCAAATTTGCCAGTAAACGCTTATTTAGAGTCTCTATCCAGCGCGATACTCTTGATACCACGCGGCCAGGGATGGGTCAAATGAAAAAACAGAACATCTCCCCGATGTTAAAGTTTAAGGCGCATGATAACACCCTTGTCGGTGGAAGCTTCCGGGCGGCTTCGCGGCTGGTTCGAAGAGGCAGGTTACTCGGACGGAAAGCTCCAGGGTTACCTCGGTGCCGCTGAGCTGCCCTCGCGGCTTTTGCGCAACCAGCCGCGGCTGCTCGACCGCACCCGCGAACCCACGCTGATCAACGCGCTGTTGCGCTGGTTTTGGCTGGGACGAAGTCAAACCGCTGAGGCTGTCGCGAGCGTGGTGCCGCAACCGCTGCTGCAATTGCTGCTGGAATCAGGTTTGCTGCAACCCGAGGGAAGTCAACTCATTCCATCAGCCATGTTGCTGCCGGTGGAAAAGTTTCTCGTCGCCTCCGACCATCCGGCAGCCATCGAACGCGGCGATTCCGAGATGGTGCTCTGGCCCAATCCCACCAGCAAATTCCTGGGCAGGTTCGCGGTCAGGCGGCACTCCCGCGCCACTCTCGACCTGGGGACCGGGAGCGGGATTCTCAGTCTGGGCGCCGCCGGGCATAGCGACTACGTGGTGGCGACCGACGTCAATCCCAGGGTGGCTTCTTTCGTGACCTTCAACGCCCGTCTGAACGGGATAGAAAACATCGAGTTGTTGATGGGGGACGGGTTTCAACCGGTCGCAGGACGGAGCTTCGACCTGATCCTCTCCAACCCCCCTTTCTTCATTACCCCGAAGCGCGACTATTTGTTTTGCGACAACTCAATGGAGCTCGATCAGCTCTGCCGCCAGCTGGTTCGAGAGGCGCCGGCCCATCTCAATGAGGGTGGCTATCTGCAAATGCTCTGCGAATGGGCGCAGGTGGATCGACAACCATGGGAGGAACGGGTTGCCGAATGGCTCGAGGGCACGGGGTGCGACGCTTGGGTGATGAAAGGGGTGACCCAATACCCCGAGGAATATGCCCAGCACCGCATCCGCGAAACCACTTCGGACTCCTCACGTGACCATGAGCTGTACGAAGGCTACATGGACTACTACCGCGGTCTCGGCGTGCAGGCCATCCACGATGGCCTCATCGTAATGCGGCGCCGCCGGGGCAAGAACTGGGTCCGCATCGAAGAGGTCCCCAAAACTCCCAATGGGGATTTGGGAGAACTGATCCTCACAACTTTCGCCGCACACGATCTGCTGCTGGAGATGGAAGTCGACGAAAAGCTCCTGGAGATCAGACCCAGGCTCGCGCCCCACGTGAGGCTGGAGCAGGTTTGCGAGCAGGCCGGTGATCGTTGGCGCGCAGAGTCAGTCACTCTTCGGCTCACCCGAGGTTTCCCGTTCCACTGGAACCTTCAACCTCTGGTGGCGGAGTTTCTGGCCACTTGCGATGGCACGCGCACCGCCGAACAAGCTATTCAGGCATTTGCAGTGAACGCGGATGCACCCATTGAAACCGTCAGGCGCGAATGTCTGGCGATGATCCGCAAACTCATCGAGCGTGGGTTTGTTGTGGTCGCGCCAGACTGACTTCCAGCCCCAATACAGGCCAGTGACTGCCCCAAATCGACCTATAAAAGGATATGCTGGCACGTGAAGGGCGGCTAAAGGAGCCGATCATGGCGAAGGTGACCGGTACCATCCAGATCAAGGCGAACCCAGGATCGTCAGGTGGGTTGGCTCACTTTGAAGTTGTCTTCGTTCCCTATGCTGGCCGGCTTAATACCAAACCGGTCCGGGTGAGCAATCTCGACGACCTGGTTACCTTGCTGATGAACTTGAAGATCAGCGAGGATGAGGCTACCCGATGGGCAGGCAAGGCTCGTGCCCAGGGCGTCGTGCTGATTTCCAGCGTAGAGCGGACAGAGCTCCAATTGAAAGAGAATGGCCTGCTGGCCTGAATAGAGCTACTTTCGCAACAGAGCGAAGATCGCCACCAGAATCAGAACGACCACAGAAAGGCGTTCAGCACCAGCAGGATCGGCAGCATTTCCTGCAGCTTGCTCCGGGGTGGGGAAACTGCCGGGGGAGATAATTTGGGACCGGCGGGCTTAGGCTCGATCGCAGGAGCTTGAACCTTTGGCGCCGGGGGAACTGGAGGTGCAGGGACCGCCGTAACCGCCTTGACCGCGTCGCCAGAAATGATACGCGTATACTCCCCCTGGCCTGACAGGGGAACTGGCTCGGGCGTCGCGGCCAAGGGTTGCGGATCAAAAGCCTGTGCCGGCGAGGCCGGTCTCAATATCCTCCGACAATTTTTGGATCCACATTGTGACGCTGCCCGGCGCAGCCTGCGCCGGCCCGGGGTCAGAGAATAAGTCAGGCCGGCGGACGCTACGATCCACTGGCGACCCATCGGATCCAGACAGCGCTCGAAAAAGCTCCGTCGCCCCTGGGGATTTCGGAGCAGGAGTCGGCCACTCCGTTTTCTCCACCGCCGGGGATGAACTACTCGCCTGCGCCGGCAGGGGCTGGATCGGGGGCGGAGTCGGGGGAGAGGGTTGTACAGCGCGGAAAAGTTGGGTGAAACTTCCATCTGCGGATGCGGAGTCTGAAGCACCCGGCGAAGAGAAGCCCTTCATTCGCGGTGGGTTGGAGGAAGACGGAGATGCCGGCATGGCGACCGTGCGCACCGGCGGCGGGTCGGCCGGGGGCGCCGCTTGGCGTACGAAGATGCGGGTAGCCTCCTCGGAAGACGGTTTGGGAGTTTGCTGCGGTGCAGCGGCCGGCGGGGGTGGCGGCGTGGGGACGACCGGGTCCTGAACTCCAAATAGCTGCGTGAACTCGCCCTGCGCCACCGGCTTGGGTTCGCGGGGCTGTACCTCCGCTGGGTCCGGTTGGCGATGGAAAGCGTCGAGAAACATCCCCGTCGCACTCAGCGGATCGGCCTCGCCGGCGGGTTCCGCTCCGGGTTTGCGGTCTGTTGGACTCATATACTCAACGGCTTAAACCGTAAATAATACAGCACGTAAACGCAAGAGTACCGGCGGCATCGAACTCCCTTGGCTACCTGAGCGGAAACAGCCGCGGTTGGCTCCGTTGCCCGAAGTTTTTCTCAGCGTTTGGCGTGGTTGAGGTATGCTCACCCTTATTTGCATTGTAGGCATTGCCGCCTGCGCGCCGCGCACGACGCCGGCATTTTCTCGAAGATTCGTTTGCTGGGGAACGCATGCATGAATGAAAGTCCGCAACGCACCCATAGCCTGGCCTCCTGCTATGAGAACTCGATCACTACCATTCTGCGCCTTGGTGCGCAACAACAGGCCCTGCAGAACTCCCAGGTCTTTCGCACCAATATCCGTGCTGCGTTGAGAGCCGCAATGGAGCAGGCCAAGGCTCTGGGGTACTCGAGCGAGATGATCCAGCTATCGTTCTCCGCCATCGTTGGCTTTCTCGATGAGAGCGTGCTGATGCTGCAAAGCCCGACCTTCGCGGACTGGCCGCAGCGGCCTCTGCAGGAGGAACTCTTCGGTCACCACCGGATGGGTGAAGTGTTTTTCGAGAACCTGCGCAGCCTTCTCGGCCGCCCGGACTACGCAGGAGACCGCCGACTGCCTGGAGGTCTACTGCCTCTGCCTTCTGCTCGGCTATAGAGGCCGTTACGCGCTGGGCGGGGGCGGAGAGATCGAGACCTTCATTCGCCAGATGCGGGAGAAGATCGGACGTTTTCGCGGTCAAATGCTCTTTCTTCGCGCCGGCGGCCCCCCGCCGGAGGTAAAGCGTACGGCGCCGATTGACCGCTGGAGCCGGGGACTGGGCATTGCCGCACTTTGTCTGCTGCTGGCCATGCTCTTGGCCTTTGGCGGTTTCTGGTTTGCTCTCAGCTCCGGGGTATCCCAACTGGGATAAACACTGAGCAGCGCCTGGAGGATTTTTGTTGATCTATCTGCTCGCTCTTGCCGTTGTCTTGGTGGCCGCGCTGGTGGCTTATGGCGCCGCGACCTTGCTTCATCTGCATGGCACTCCGCTGATCATGCTCGCTACATTGGTCGTGCTCGCTGGGATAGCTGCTGCGGTGGTCATCCTGGTCGTTCATTTCCGCGCCAGGAAGCGTCAAGGCCAGGGAGAAGAAGCAGCCGGTGACGGTGAGGGAAATGAACTCGATGTTCTACTCAACGACGCCAACCGGAAACTGAGGAGCTCGCAGCACCAAGGTCCAAAATCGCTCGATGGACTGGCGCTTCTTTACCTTCTGGGAGAAGCCGGCTCCGCTAAGACAACCATCGTCCTACGCTCTGGCCTGGATCCGGAGCTTATCGCCGGCACCGCACCGCGGGAAGGGGATGTTTCCCCAACTCCGCTGCTGAACCTATGGTTCACCCGCCAGGCGGCCATCCTCGAGGCCGGTGAGGCCATTCGTCAGAGCACGGGTATGCTCAACCGCCTCATCGCACGTACCCGGCCCAGGGCTTACCGCTCTGCCTTCGGGTCTGTTGCCCCCGCTCGCGCGGTGGTCGTCTGTGTGAGCGCGGAGCAGTTCCTGGTGGGCGACGCCCCCACGTCGTCGCTGGCCTCCGCCCGCGCCATCGGAGCCCAATTGCGCCAGATCAGCCGGCTGCTGGGGGCGGCGCTGCCGGTCTATGTGATTATCACCAAGCTGGACCGCGTGTCCCATTTTGCCGAATACGTTCGCAATCTTTCGAATGATGAAGTTCGCCAGGTCCTGGGCACGACGCTTGCCCGGAGCGATGCTTCCGCCGGCGTCTATGCAGATAAGGTTTCGCGTGAATTGGGCGGTGCGCTCGATGCGCTCGTCTTTGCCCTGGGCGAGTTTCGGGTGGAGATGCTGGACCGGGAGACAGAGCCCGGGAACGCTCCCGGGGTCTACGAGTTTCCCCGCGAATTTGGCAAGCTTCGTAAGAACCTGAGCCAGTACCTGCTGGAGCTGTGCAAGCCCAGCCAATTGAGCGCCAACCCTTACTTGCGGGGCTTTTACTTTACTGGCTTGCGCGCCCAGATGGTGGAGCAAATCGTCGCCGTCGCACCCACCCCTGTCCAGAATGCGCCGCAGGATGTAGGCGCGACGGTTATCTTTTCCCGGCAGGAGGTGCAGGCTGCTCACCGGCAGGCGGCTCAGCCCGTGAGGATCTCGACCCGCGCGCCGCAATGGACATTCCTGCCCCGGCTGTTCCCGGAGACAATTCTTGGCGATAAGAGCGCCTTGTCAGCCACGCAGCAGACCGCGCCCGCGCGCCTCTTTCGCAGAATTCTTTTCGCTTCGCTGGCGGCAGTCTTTGCTATTTATACCGTCCTGCTGGCCATCTCTTATCTGCAACAACTCGGCGCTCGAAGGCAAGCTGCTCGGCGCCGTCCGGGCATTGCCGGTTGCCTCCGGAGCTGCTGCGCCAACGCCTCGGCGATCTGCAGTCCCTTGATCAGTTGCGTCTTACCATTGTTCAGCTGGACGGGTACCAAACCAAAGGTCCACCGTTGAGCTATCGCTTCGGTCTCTACCAGGGAGACAAGCTGGCCGCGCGTGCGAGGCAAATCTACTTCGATCGCTTTCGGCCGATGCTGCTCAATCCCACGCAGGCGAACATCGTCAGCTATCTACGCGGCTTGCCCAACGTGCCCGCCCCCGGCGCCGATTACACCGCCGCCTACAACCCGCTCAAGGGATATCTGATGACGACCAGCAATCCGGACAGGAGCGTGCCCCAGTTCCTCACTCCCGTTTTGCTGCAGTATTGGCTGAAATCCTGGGCTGTCGATCCCGCGCAGTCCCAACTTGCTCGACAACAGTTTGATTTCTATGCCGGCGAGCTTCTTCGCCAGAACCCTTACACCATCAATCCGGAGTCCGCGGCGGTGGATCACGCGCGCACTTATCTTTCTAACTTCGGCGCCGTGCCGCGCATATACCAGGACATGCTCACGGCGGCGGGGAAGGCCAGCCCCGCTATCGACTTCAACCGCCAGTATGCCAATTCGGCGTCATCGGTAGTTGAACCGCACGTAGTGCCCGGCGCGTTTACTCGCTCCGGCTTCGCATTTATGCAGGATGCAATTCGTCACCCCGATCGATACTTTCAGGGCGAAACCTGGGTGCTGGGCGATCAGGCTGCTCGTTCGCTCGATACCGCGAGCGTTAGCAGGCAATTGGCGGCCATCTATTCCGGAGACTTTATCAAGCAATGGCACGCCTTTTTGACCGAGGCACGCGTCGTCAGTTGCGGGTCCCTTAAAGACGCTCCCGAAAAGCTGAATGCGCTGGCGGGACCGGAGTCGCCAATGCTGGAGTTTTTCTACACCGTCTCCTCCAACACCGCGGTCGCCGACCCACAGGTCAAGGCCATCTTCCAGCCTGCGCAGGTATTGGTCGATCCCAACGCGACTGCCCGCTTCATTGGGCCGGGCAATACCAACTATGTGAATGCCCTGTTGTCTCTCTCCGGCGCAGTGAGCCAGTTCAATCAGCACCCGGATACGTCGGGAGATCAGCTCAACGCGGCTGCGTCGGCTGCCGACTTGGCGGTACAGCAGACGGCGCAGGCTTTCAACGTGGATCCCCAGATGCATACGGAAAAGACCGTAATCTCCCTGCTCGGGTCGCCCATCCGGTGCGCCGTAGCCCCACCGCCGCCACCCCCTCCCGGACCGCCGGCGTCGACCTGCACTTTGTTGGGCAAATTCCCCTTTGCGGGCCTATCCAGGACGCAAGCCAGCAGGGATTTGACCAACAATGAGCAGGCCGGCCTGGAAGAGGTGAATACTCTCTTTGCGCCCGGAACGGGCAAGCTCTGGACGTACTATAACGAGAATCTCAAGCAGTGGCTGGTATTGCAGGGCACGCAGTATGTTCTCGCGCCCAACGCGGCGGGGCATGTGGGCCCGTTGTTTGCCCAGTTCTTCAACCGTCTAGCCGCCATCTCTTCTGCGCTTTACCCTTCCGCGGCGAAGATTGCGGGTTTCAACTTTACTCTTCGATCCGTGCCCAGCAAGGGGATTGAGAACGCCACCCTGGTGGTTGACGGGCAGCGAATCCCCACCGGCTCAACCGTTCAGCAGTTCAAGTGGAATGCCGCCACTGCCCATCAAGCTTCACTCGCCTACAATGCCGCTGAAGCATTGCAGTTCCAGGGAACCTGGGCGCTCTTCCAGCTGGTAGGGCGTGGCCCACGTCACGCGAACCGCCGCGGGGTTGCAGCTCGAGTTTCCGCTCGAGGTCTCTGGCCACCCGCTCAGACTGCCCGACGGCACACCCGAAGTGGTCCGCTTCGAGCTGTCTGGACCCGGTGCAGAGGTGCTGGCGCCGGGCGGGTTGTCCGGACTGCCTTGCGTCCCCTCCGTCATCAAGTGATGAAGGAGCCTGGATGTTTCTACATTTCAGAGAGGGTGGATAGATCCAAATTTGCGAAATGCGCGAGTTTTCTGGTGGTCACCGCCCTGATACAAAGCCAAAACACAGCATCCAAAGGAGCTTCTCTGGTTGAAATATCAATCGCTTCGCCCTGATTATGTAGAAACTCCAGCCTCCGTCATCAAGTGATGAAGGAGCAAGCGGTCGTATAGGGGAGTAGCGCAGGCGTGTTGCGGGATTGAGCATGGGAGTAAATTCCCAGGGCAGACTCTAGGCGCCCGGCATGGTCTCCAGGGCGCGCAGAACAATGCAAGTGATGTTGTCCGCGCCACCTCGCTCCTTTGCAAGCTCGACCAGGTTATGACAGATTGTGGGCAGCTCTATCGGGGCGGATGCAATGGAAGCAATCTCCTCCTGCTGCAGATAGCGCGTAAGGCCGTCGGTGGTTAGCAGCAAAATATCGTCCGGCTGAAGTTCGGCGGCAAAGAAGTCAGGCACGACCGTCTCCGCTGCGCCGATGGCCCGGGTAATCACCGATTGCAAGTTCGAAGTGGCAGCCATCTCCGGCGTTATGATGCCGCTGCGAATCTGCTCATCGAGCAGGGAGTGGTCTTGCGTGATCTGCAGTCCGGCTCCATCGCGAATCAGATAAGCGCGGCTGTCGCCGACGTTGCCAATCAGGATTCGAGTCCCGTCCAGGCAGGCGCACACCAGGGTCGTGCCCATGTTTTGGAACTGCGGATTGTTCTCGGCGATCTCGCGGACAACGCGATTTGCTTCGCGAATGGAGTGCAGCAATCTGCTCTCTGCCGGCGCCTCCGGCGTTCCATCTGTGGCCAGCGATTGCGCTTCGAAGGACTCAATAAGAGTTCGTACCGCGGTACTGCTGGCTACCTCTCCCGCAGCGCCGCCACCCACCCCGTCGCAGACAACGTAAAGATGCGGGTCGTTATCGTAGCCGAAACTATCCTCATTATTGGCGCGTTTGCAGCCGATGTCGGTTGCGGCCGCGAATGTCAGAGAGAGTGTGGCAAGTCGGTTCATGCTCGGGTCCGTGAGCGAGACGAGAGTAGCATGAACCCTAAACTATTTCTCAGCGAAAATCGACGAAATTTGTTAGACACTGATGCTCCGCCACCTAGGGAACCTGAACCGTTTCCTCTCCCGCGTCGGTGAATGTAATGACCCCGCCCCAGATGCACATCAATTGCGAAACGTTGTCCAGCGTGGGGAAGTTCCCCAGCAGCACGGTGGGTGCCCCAGTGACCCAGGGAGCTGGAGTCACCGGAATGCATGGCATCGGCGTAAGTACACCCAGGGCGGCGGCCGTCGCGGCGGCGACAGTGGGGTTTGACGGCGATTGGCACATGCCAAATGGCATGATATTGGTCATCGGGATATGGTCCATGATGTTGGCGTCCGGCACCATGTTGGTCATCACCTTATTGGTGGGCAGCACTACCAGCGAACTCGGCGCCATTCCGAAGCTGCATTGCATCATCGCTCCCATACAGACTTGCAGAGGCATGTGCGGGCTCCTTGAATGCAGCTTCGAGTCTACGCTGGAAGTTACCTTCAATAGAAGGCAGCTTCACTTGGGACAGAGAGCTGGCGGTATCATCAGGCGATGACGTTTGAGCCTGGGCAGGTCAGTCGGGGAATACAAGGTTGTGCGCGTGCTGGGGCGTGGCGGCCTGGGCGCCGTTTACGAGGCCACGCATCTGATCTCGCAACGCGCCGAAGCCATGAAAGTCATGTTGCCGGAACAGACCGGCACCTCGGACATGAAGGAGCGTTTCCGCCGGGAGATCCAGCTTCTCGCCAGTCTTAACCACCCCAACATCGCCGCGGCTCCATAACGCCTTCTACTTTGAGGATCAGCTGGTTATGGTCATGGAGCTGGTGGAGGGGGAGGACCTGCGGTCTCGCAGCCGTCGCGCTCGCATTCCCATGCCCATGCTCATGGATTTTGCCACGCAAGTGCTCGGCGCCCTCGACTACGCGCACGCTCGTGGTGTGGTTCACCGCGACATAAAACCCGCGAACATCATGGTTTCTTTTGCCGGCCTGGTGAAGGTGCTGGATTTCGGTATCGCCATCGCCCCCGGCTCTGTAGACCTTACAATGGCCGGATCCCTGATCGGTTCCCCTTTGCACATGTCGCCCGAACAGATCCGTGGTGAAAAGGCGACCCAACAGTCCGACATCTACTCCTTCGGCGTAACCCTTTATGAACTCATCGCCGGCCGAACCCCGCTGAATGGCGCCACCACCTACGACTTGATGATGGCCCACCTGAACGTGATTCCTACGCCTCTTGCCGAATTGCGGCCGGACCTCCCGGTTCAGCTGTCAGACGCAATCTCCAGAGCTCTCGAAAAGGAGCCGGCAAACCGCTTCGCTACTGCCGCGGAGTTTCTCGGTGCGCTCCGTTCCCAGAAGACGCAGGATATTTCGGCTACCACTGCGATCAGCCCTGAAGGTCTGACCAGCCCTGAAGGCCGTTCGCAAAGGGTCACCACCGGTGGGGTAAAGCAACCTTCTACCGCCTCGTTCGCTCCACCTATTCAGCAGCTGGTGCGGCACTTGGCATCATTTATTGGGCCGATCGCGAAGGTGATCGTGGCCCGGCTGGCGAATCAGTATACCGATCTCGACCGGCTTTATGTGGAAGCGTCGAAGCAGATCGAGAATGAGGCGGATCGGAAGAAATTCCTGCACACCCGTCCGCCGCCCCTGCAATAACTCCGCGGTTCATCCATTGAGCAGCTCCATTGCCTTCTTCAGGCTGGTGTGCATCCGGTAGAAGGACCGGGTGACCTGCGCTACCTCGTCGTTGCCGCGGACAGGAACCTGTTCGAGATCCATCTCGCCTTTACTGATCCGGTCCGCGGAGCTGGAAATCCTGCGTAGCGGCCGGATGACGATGAAATACAAGCCCAAATCGATGAGCAGAATCGCCACCAGGAAAATCATCGATAGGTTGATCAGGAGCCGAGTCAGTCCCTGCCGTGCCATCTTTATGGGTACGGAGGTTGGAATCGATATGATCTGGGCCCCGATGACCTCGTCCAGGTTCCAGCCGAATCCATTTTGCGCTCCGTAATGCTTGATGAGTGCCTTGGGCGCTGCGTCGGGCTGGCTATGGCACTGCAGGCATCCGCTCTCGACCCGTATTGGGTGCGCCAGCGCTACGCTTGGTCCGGTAGCTCCTTCCCTCATCCGGACCAGCTCGGTTTCCTTCGGGGAATTGCGGAAATAGTTGATAATGTCCGCCTCCCAATCCGTGGCACGATCGCGGAGATTGGTCGGGTTCAACGCCGCTTCCTTGTAGGTGTAGTCAGGATAGGTCTGACGGATCTGTTCAAAGGTGGTGGTGGACGCAAAGAACGGGATTGCCTGCGGCAGGAAGGTCGTGGTGTGCTCCGTCGTTTTCTCTATCACCGGCGTAATGTAATGCTCGGTGTAGTTTCGAGTGGCTAAAGCGCTCGCCGCCATGAGGCCGGCCTCGCGAAGCACCTCGGCCTGGGCCTGCTCTTGCAAAAAGTTTTGCGCCTCGTAGGCGATCAGGCAACAGGCCTAGACCAAAGACTGCGATCAGCAGAAGGTTGAATTTTGCGAGCAGCTTCAAACGGACGCTCCTTGTCCTGTACGAGATAGCATGCTACACCAAACAACCCAGGAGTTCGCGCCACGAAAGCTGCGCCTTCGCACGGCAGTCGCGCAATTCGGAACGGGAAGCAGGTGTCTCCCGCCCGCAATGTGCGGTGAATGTTCTTGGGAGTCATACCGATGCGTTCTGGTTCTCAGCAGTGCCTTTACCGCGTAAGCCGACGGGAATCCAAATCAGCTTTTAGGGCATTCCCGCCAACTAATGTGGTGGGGCGGCGGGAGTCGAACCCGTGCAGAGTATTGATAACACGCAAGTTGCTGATTTAGAGAAAAGCTAGAAGGACAAGAAGGGCCAGAAAGGCAAATCGACTGTACAGACGTTGTACAAGTGTGGCTACTTGGATTTCTGATAGTTTTGACGCCTTGGCATATCTCTCCGGAAGGCCGTGGTGACGTCTTCTTTAATTCTGATGGCTTGAGGATTCAGCCAGACGTGGAGTTTCCTTCTGAGCTTTCATTGAAGCAGAGCCGGATCTCAGTTGACGACAACACGCCATAAGCGGCCAATCGCTTCCCATTCTGAACGTGTGTTCGTGAGGGCCAAACTTCTGGACCCGCTTGCCCCGAAGCCGCACCAATCCTGCGCTCGCACCAATGAGCCTTGCTGAACTGGAACATGTTCTAGCTCGCGGGCTTGAAGGTAAGAAAATCCGGCTGAAGAATAATAAACTACGTCTCTCAGCCGCGCTGCATCGAGCGATTCACAATTCCATTAGTCAAAACGGATTGGCCGGTTATCTTCGCCTTAGCGCTCATTGGCCTATTCAGATCGATCTGTGTCTTCGGCAAGTTGCCGTGTAGCCGACTATACGGCCAAGTGACTACAAGCGCGTTTAGCAGGACCTATCCGGACAGGTACAGTCGTGCTTCGTCCGAGGGAACAGAATAGCCCGCCTGGCGCCCCGAGCGAGTTAGAAGACTTCTCGGACATGTGACTCTGAAATCGATGCAAAGCGATCCAGAGGGACAGCTCGGCGCTTCATCCTTAAATCTGCCGCAAGCCTTCAGGCAGAAAATACACAGTCACTACTCAAGTCCTCTTTGATCGACGGTGGTAAGGAGCCAGGACGGCTGATCTGAAACTTTCGCATCTTGTAAATCAGGGATGTGCGCTTCATTCCAAGTCGTTCTGCTGCGCCATTGCGGCCTCCCACAACCCAATTGCTCGCTTCGAGCACACAGAGGATGTGATCTCGTTGCAACTCCTCCAGGCCTGTGATTGCCACGTTGGATCTCAGCGGCGTGATGAAAGGTTCCAATTCGGCAATCGGAGCACGTAATACGGTGCGTGGAGAAAGAATGACAGCTCGTTCGATAAAGTTCTGCAGTTCCCGGACGTTCCCCGGCCAACGATGGTGGATCAGCGCTTCCATCGTTTCAGAGGGAATATCGTCGATCCTCTTGTTCATGCGCCTTGAATACATAAGAATGAAATGCTGAACTAGTCTCGGGATGTCCTCAGTACGCTGTCGCAAGGGCGGAACGTGAATCGGAAAAACCTTCAAGCGGTAGTAGAGGTCCTCCCGAAACGTCCTTTGGTGCACCATGGAGGTCAAATCGCGATGCGTGGCTGCGATCAGACGGACATCAACTTTATGTGTATAGTTCCCTCCGAGTCGCTCGAATTCCTGTTCCTGTAGAACTCGTAGTAGCTTTGCTTGGAGTTCCAAAGGGATGTCGCCCACTTCATCCAGGAAGAGAGTGCCCTTGTGTGCGAGCTCGAATCGCCCGGTCTTCTGAGCAATTGCTCCTGTGAAGGCGCCTTTTTGGTATCCAAACAGCTCGCTCTCGAAAAGTCCGTGCGGGATGGCGGCGCAATTCAACTTGACAAAAGCCCCCTCTCGGCGAGTGCTCAAATTATGAATCGCGCGAGCAATAAGCTCTTTGCCGGTTCCTGTCTCGCCCAAAATGAGTACGCTCGAGTCGGTGGGTGCAACGGCGGACACCAGTTCCGATGCCGTCCTTAGGGCGGGGCTGTCACCGACAATTTCCCCAAACTCGCTGCCATTCACGATGAGGTGCCTCCTCTCTGTGAGATTGGCTTACCAGTCCCTAGCGAGCGGTCTGGTGAACCTGTGCTTAGTCCCTCTGCTGCCGATTCGACGCCAGAGCTGAGAAATGGCATCGTCCATTCCTACCCTCTCAGTGCCACGAACGTGAATGCACCAGCGATCATTTAGAAATCATTTGCGATGCTCGTCGCATAACCCCTTTGTTTTCTGTTAACAGAAAAATGGCACTTCGCGATTATTCTTGATGTCAGCTATTTTCTATGACCACGAAAGACGATTTCGGAGGCCGGATTCGGCTCGGTGAGTTCGAACTTGACCTCGATTCGGGTGATTTGCACCCAGTTGAAACCCGGAATCGCCAGCAGAAAACGCTTCTTAAGCAGCAGCCGCTCCACGTCCTGCGGATGCTGATCGCCTCTCACGGGAAGATCGTTACTCGTGAGGCGATTCAAGAAGCAGCTCTGGCCGAACGACACCATTGTGGATTTCGACCACAGCATCAACGTTGCGATCCGGATCCTTCGCCAAGCCTTGGGCGACTCCGCCCAAAACCCCAGATACATCGAAACAGTGGCCCGGCGAGGCTACCGTTTGTGCGCGTCCATTGAGTGGCTCCAAACAGCTGAAGTCGCCCGCCCCAAATCTGCCGCTCAAAGCTCGTTTCCTGGGCTGGGCAACTTGACGGGAATAAAGGTCTCACACTACCGCGTCCTCGAAGTCATCGGGGGCGGCGGCATGGGCATGATTTATAAAGCAGAAGACCTCAAACTGGGCCGAAGGGTAGCCTTAAAGTTCCTTCCGGAAGAGCTGGCCAACGATTCGCTTGCACTGCAGCGGTTCGAGCGCGAGGCGCAGTCGGCATCCGCACTCAATCATCCCAACATCTGCACAATCCACGGGTTCGACGAATATGAAGGCCGGCCTTTTATTGTCATGGAACTACTCGAAGGGGAATCGCTCCTCGAGAAGTTAAATGCGGCGCAGAACCATCGACTTCCGCTCCCCACCGTCCTGGAAGTTGCGGTCCAAGTCTCCGACGGATTGCAAGCCGCGCATGAAAAAGGCATCATCCACCGCGACATCAAGCCCGCGAACATCTTCCTTACCCAGCAGGGCATTGCAAAGATACTGGACTTTGGATTGGCGAAGCCGGCCGCATTGGAAGAGCGAAAAGAACCGGCGGCAGGATCGGCTGCGCGGTTCGACGGGGTGTCAGCGGCAGTGTCGGATGGAAACACATCCGAGAATGCCGCGCTTGGGCTTACCAAGGCCAGCACAATGATTGGAACAGCGCGTTACATGTCTCCCGAGCAAATCCGAAAGGAGACACTGGACACCCGAACTGACTTATTCTCCTTCGGCCTTGTGCTCTTCGAGATAGCGACAGGCAAACATGCCTTTGTTGGCGAAACGCAAGCCGCTCTCCAGGACGCGATCCTATCCCAGCGAACTCCCTCGTTACGAGATTCTATCCCTTCCGCCCCGCGCGGCCTGGATCGTGTGATTGCTAGGGCGCTTGAAAAGGACCGGGAGCGGCGGTATCAATCCGCCTCGGAGATGCGCCTCGCCCTCGATCGGGTTCGGCAAGACATGAATCCACGGCGACGGTATATTCGGAGGCTGCTGCAGTACACCGCGCTTGTTTTCATCGCGACATCCCTTGCGTGGGTCTACTGGAGTTACCGAAACCAAGTGACCCTTTCTCCAACTGACACCTTGGTTCTAGCCGACGTCACCGATCGCACTTCCGACCCAGTCTTGGGCGAAGCGCTCACTGCTGCGAATCACATCGGCATGGAGCAAACGCCCTATCTGAATATTCTTGACTCCCGATAAGGTCATCGGCAACCTGATACAGCTAGGTCTTCGTCCTGACGCAACGTCACGCCCGAAGATCGCGCAGCAAATTTGCCTGCGGACGAACAGCAAAATGGTCGTAGCAAGTTCGATCATCGACGCGGGCAATCGATTCGAGATCGAACTAGCTGCGACGGACTGCAGAGGCGGAAAGACCTTCGCAAAGGTCCGCCAAGGTGCGGACAAGAGAGAGGAAATCGTGCACGCACTCGGTTTGGCTGCTGCCCAACTGCGGCGCAAACTCGGTGAGCCCTCCGCCTCAATTGCTGAGTACAACCAGCCACTTGAAATCGCCACAAGCTCTTCTCCTGAGGCTTTGCAACTGCTAGCACAGGGCTATAAGCATCTCGTCGTACGGGACATCTCCGCACGGCGGAATCCCTTTATCAACAGGCCATCGAACTGGACCCTAACTTCGCGCTGGCGTATTTCGCTCTCGGAGCTGTGTATCAGTCGAGCTTGCAATTCGACCAGGCTGCTGCTGCAGAAGAGAAGGCCTACGCACTGCGCGGACCGGATGACGGTTGCCGGATCGTTTCCAGGCCGAGACCGGGTACTACGACATCGCAACGGAGAGTTGGATAAAGTCCGCAGCGGTCTACTCGCACTGGCTTGCGTTATTTCCGCAAACCTGATTGCGCGTTTCAACTATGCCTATTGCCTGATAGGCTTGGGCGACCGGATGAAGCCGCAGCCTACGTCAGAGAGTCGCTCGTAATGTGCCCTTCGGCTTTCCGTATGACAACCTGATGGAGTCGTACATTGGATGCCGACCACCTCAACGAAGCGAAGATCACTTTCGATGAAGCGGAAGCGCACAGGATCGACAACACGACTCTTCGCGACCATGAGAGCAGTATTGGCGTTCTTGCAAAAAGACAAAGTCGGACTCGAAGCCCAATGGAAATGGGCTGCGCAAAGTCCCAGAAATGAAGTGATACTACTGGGAAAGGCTGAGACATTTATGTACCATCGGCCAGCTTCACGCGGCCCGCCGTTCCTTGGATGAGAACGATGATGCGGATGAAAGCCCATCCATCCGGAGAAAATTTCAGGCCGCCTACGCAACGCTTGCCATGGATGAAGCCTTCCTGGGAAATGTTGACGAGGTGAGGCGAAACGCAGCCAATGCTCTTGCCGGTCGGCGGGAGAAGTTCTTCAGACATAGGTCTTGCATTGGCTCTGGCATTGGCGGGAGACCTAGCAAGGCGCAAAAATTAGCGGATTCGATCAATCAAAGGTTTCCGCGGGCCACGCTGATTCAGAATTACAGCTGCCTGCGGTTCGAGCTGCGATGCAATTGTCCGCAAACAATCCGGCCGGCGGCAGTCGAAACTCTACGGCCCGCTCTCCAATACGACTTGGCGAGCTCCGTTAGAATTAAATAGCCTGTTTCCGGCCTATTTACGCGGCCTTGCATATCTGCAAATGAATGACGGCCACAAGGCAGCCATCGAGTTCCAGAAACTGCTTGACCACCCTGGCCTCATCGGGAGAGATGTTGTGGGTGCTCTGGCGTTGTTACAGATGGCGAGAGCGAAAAAGATCAACGGCGATGAAGCTGCAGCGCGGGAATACTATGAACGATTTCTGGACCTCTGGAAAAACGCAGATCCTGCCATTCACATTTACAAGAAAGCAAAAGCAGAGGAAGCTGAATTGAGATCGGTACACTAGTCAGTTCTGTCGTGTACGCCCACGGTAGTCGGGTGATGGGCCGCTTCCCATTTAACAAAGCGCTCTCCCATTGACCAACGGTCTCTGTGAGGCTACCTCCGAGGTCATTTTCTGGATCTCCCACGAGACCACGATGGCTGACAAAAAACGTGTCAATGTCGGATATCCGTCACAATTTCGTCAGTGATGACTTTCGATTCCTTCTTCTTTCTCTGAAGACATCCCCTAAAGGCATAACAGGTTAGTTCTACAGACAGGGGCCGGATCGCACCGCATCTTCTTTGGCACGTCAGTTGCGACTAGGGCGGTAGCGTGGCTACTACAGGAGAAGCGATCATGATTTCTGCAAAATTTCCGTTTAAAAAGCAGCGGCGGCGCGTCCTCGACAGCGAGATGGCATATGTTGAGGTGGGGGAGGGCGACCCCATCGTGCTGCTGCACGGCAATCCCACCTCGTCGTACCTCTGGCGCAATGTGTTGCCGCATCTGCAGCCACTGGGACGCTGCATTGCTCCCGACCTGATCGGCATGGGCGATTCTGACAAGCTGCCTAACAGTGGCCCCGGCTCGTATCGCTTCGTCGAGCACCGCCGCTACCTCGACGCCCTGCTTGAGGCCCTGAATGTGCACGAGCGGGTCACCCTGGTCATTCATGATTGGGGCTCTGCCCTCGGCTTCGACTGGGCCAATCGCCACCGCGACGCTGTGAAGGGTATCGCGTACATGGAGGCGATCGTGCGGCCGCAGGGCTGGGACCACTGGGATGTGATGAATATGCGGCCATTCTTGCAGGCGTTGCGATCCGAGGCCGGCGAGAAAATGGTCTTGCAAGAAAACTTCTTCATCGAGAAGATCGTGCCGGGGGCCGTTCTGCGTACGCTCACCCCTGAAGAGATGACTGAATATCGACGGCCTTTCGCCGAGCCCGGCGAGGGACGACGGCCGACTCTAACGTGGCCTCGGGAGATTCCCATTGAGGGTGACCCTGCTGACACGGCCGCGATTGTAGGCGCCTATGCGGAATGGCTGGCGTCGAGCGATGTGCCTAAGTTGTTCGTGAAGGCCGAGCCCGGTGCACTACTCGGCAGCGGCGCCAATCTCGATACCGTCCGCAAGTGGCCCGCACAGACTGAGGTGACGGTCAAGGGAGTCCATTTCATCCAGGAAGATTCGGCGGACGAGATCGGCAAGGCCATCGCGAACTGGATGGCATCATGCGCTCACGAGACCCAATTGGCACACAGGTGATGTGACTGACCTGGTCGAAAAGGAATTGGCAGATGGGCACTCTGCTTCGAAATACAACGCCGCTCGTGAGATGACGTGCTCACTCGTTGAGCGTTTGCCTGGCAGAGGATGAAGAAGACCGCTCTTTGGCATTGCATTTGCTCAATCAGTTCCGCACGCGCGGTGAAAGGTGAAACATGGGATTGTCATGGCAACAAGGTCCGCTTTCTTCGGGAGCAATTGGTAGGTTTCTGGTCCCCGATCCTCTGCCTAAGCGGCTTCTGTACATCGAACCATTGCGGCGGCGCATGCGCGTTCGTTTCGGTGGAACATGGATCGCTGACAGCGAGCACGTTCTTGCTGCTATTCGAACCTGGAAGGTATCCGGTAGCCTACTTCCCGGAGACTGACATCTCTCCAGAAGTGCTGGAGCACACCGAGCACGCAACACGGCACCCCGACCTTGGCGGCACCTCCTGGTACATCGTCAACGCGGGTCAGAAGCGAGCGGAACGAGGCGCATGGCAACACATTGATCTGCCTGCCTATGCTGGCGAAATGCGAGGTCGAGTCGCATTCGCGTGGGCGGCTATGGATGCTTTCTATGAGGAAGACGAACGGATTGTGGGCCATGCCGCGGACAGCTACCATCGCATCGATATCCGCCAAACCTCTCGTAACCTCGTAGTTCGCCATCACGATCGGGTGATCGCGGATACCAGCCGGCCCATGGCCCTCTACGAATCCGGTTTTGCGCCCCGCTGGTACGTTCCGCACGCGGACATCGATGAGGCCGCGCTGACTTTTGTGGAACACCAGACTTTCTGTCCGTACAAAGGACTGTGCAGCTACTACGACATCGGTGACGCACGCTCTCGGGGCGTGGTCCTACCGTGAGGCTTATCCCGAAGTTGGCCGTATCTCCGGCCTGGTTTCATTCGAACCAGGCATAGTTTCGGTGCACCTCGACGGCACACCCCTCAAGCTCGAGCCTGGTCAAACAGTAATTTCGCATGGCCCCGATCGCGACTTGACCGTTGCTGAAGCACATCCACGCGAATAGCAGAAAACGAAGGCAAATAACCGATGGGACTTTAAGGTGGCCGGCCAACAGGAAAACGAATGATGAGAACACCGACATTTTTAATCGAAGTGGTTGTCCTGCCCATAAGCGACATCGAGCGGGCGCTCCGGTTCTATGTCGATCGGGTCGGCTTCATCCTTGATGTGGACTACTCCCCGACCGATGCGTTTCGAGTCGTTCAACTCACGCCGCCTGGATCCGCTGCTCCATCCAGATCGGCAAAGGAATCACCAACGCGCCGCCTGGTTCAGTTCGCAATCTGCATCTTGTCGTCACGGATCTGGAAGCCACACGCAGGAGTCTGCTGCAGCGTGGAGTCGCGGTGAGTGAGATCACGCATAAGACACCTGTTGGAGCGTGGGACGGCGGGTTCGAATCCGGGCTCGACCCCGCTCGCGGAGACTATGCGAGCTTCGCTCATTTCTCCGATCCCGATGGCAATAGCTGGGTGTTACAGGAGCGCGGCTACCGCGGCTTGGAGTGAAGGTCACCTCTCTCTCTTTTATAGAATGCAACGCCTCGACATCAGACAGCCCCTGCCGTGGTTTCGAACGAATGTCGCAACAAAACCATGAAGGTTGCGGCTTGGAGGGATAGACATGGAAGTCAGCAGTTCGCTACAAGCTCTCCCATTCGAGCTCAATCCAGATCAATACTCGGCTTCCGGCCTTGAAAATTGATGTCCCGGGCCACTGGCATCGGTGAACGCCGGTCGAGGTCTTGGGGAACTCTGGATGGCTTAGCCTACGGTGCCTATCATCTTGTACTGATTTGATTAAGTACCTTCATCACTCTTGAAGCCTTAAGTACCCGCAATTTCTTCCAATCGGCGATTGCCATCTTGCTCGCTCTATCTGACAAAAAAGCCCATTCCGGGTTTGGTCTGGTGTGTTCTCTCGATGCGTCGATCCATGCGGATGCATATTCTCTCAATGTCGGGGCCTTACCGTTGCTCCAAAAGTGCCTCGCAAGAATCCTCGCAGTGGCTCCGTTCTCAAACTGCCCGTTGGTCAGGCTCTTTAAGCGGGCGATCAGCTTGCGGTTTGTCTTGTCATATTGGCCGTAATGCAACCTATCGTCGTCGGTGAGGTTCTCTGGAAGTGGATCAAAACAAACGATGGTTGCCCGAAAACACGTCTCCTCCAAAATCACGCCTGTTGCCAGGAAATGTCGAATTCTGTTCAGCATCACGCCTTTTCTGTCCACGTCCTTCGTCGTTCTCCTGCTCCCATCTTTGCTTTCAATTGCGATCCTGTATGGGATCGAGTGACGTTTGCAGAACGATTTGATCTCTGCAATATTCAGATAGTTGAGATCATCCAACAACTCCTTTTGCTCGCCTTTCGGCAGCTTCGAAATGAAATTTAAAGGCATCAATTCCTTCCCCGGCTACGGATTCGGGTCCATCTTGCACGCATGGCATCAAAATTAACAGGTTAATGGGATGCGCCCGGCCACTTTTATTCGCATGCATCGAGCATGCGGCAAGCGATGCGCATGCAATGCATCCGCAATGCCCAGTCAGACTCAGAATTCCGCCTTTAAAGCCAGGGTGCATCTCCTGGCCGAAGTGAGAGCAAAATGAAGAATGAATAACACATATAGTTACCAATTCCCAGGTGACTAATGAGTGCCCAAAAAAAAGCGACGCCGCCTCGACAGATAGTAGAAACCGTACTAATGTCGAATCATGTCCAACGCCGTCATCCTAGTAACGGAATCGGTACCGTCCAAGGGGGCTTAATTCGCTTAGTTCGCTTAATTCGCACTTTTTCCAAACCGATCGGCCAGGGAACATGAAAATCAAGACAGGAGGGGACACTTAGTGCGCTTAGTGCGCACTATTTTGCACAAGAAATCGCCGCCAGGATTTTTCTTGAGCCTCTTTAGCCGCAAATATTCTGCGCATTTATGAACGGGCTGAACAGCCTGCGGAAAACTCAATGCCTTGAAGGGTACGACCTTTAGGTCGTATGTAAACTATTTGCAAACAGGTGCGGCTTTAGCCGCTGAGGGAACGACCGTCGTCCCCTCCGGGATTTTTCCGCAGTCGTCTCATAGAAGCCCCTGAGGGTCTAATTTCTTATCAGAAAGGCGCACACGCACCCTCGTTTAGTGCTGCGACCAGGAAATTCGGCGTATCTCGCGTTTTTACACGAATCACGCCCTTTTGCCACCTCACCGGTCCAATCAGCTTGCCTGAAGCGACTTTGAGGCCCAAAATGAACGCGCAAGTTGTTCCGAACGCGGCGCAAATGATCCGCGAGGAAAGGAAGCCAATCTCGCCATGGGACCTGCTCGCCGCCCGGATCACAAATCGGCACCCATTTCGGAAATCGACGTGCTATGGATAACCGCGGGCTTGGGTTGCGACGGAGACACCATCGCCATGACCGCCGCCACCCAGCCCAGCATCGAGGACATTGTCCTGGGGTCCCTCCCCTGGATTCCCAAGGTGCATTTCCACAATCCCTTTCTCTCCTCCGATGTGGGCGAAGACTTCATGAAGCATTTCCATCGCGCGGCGGAAGGGAAATCGAACCCCTTCATTCTCGTAATGGAGGGCTCAATTCCAGACGAAACCAACAAGCAGGAAGGCTACTGGGCCGCCTTCGGCACCGACCAATCAACCGGTCAGCCCATTACCACCTGTGAATGGATCGACCGGCTGGCGCCCAAAGCATGGGCCGTCATTGCCGCGGGAACCTGCGCCACCTACGGCGGAATTCATGCCATGGAAGGCAATCCCACCGGTTGCATGGGGCTGCCCGACTACCTGGGTTGGCAGTGGCGCTCGCAAGGGGATATCCCTATCGTTTGCGTCCCCGGTTGTCCCGTTCAGCCGGACAATTTCATGGAAACGCTGCTCTATCTGCTCCACATGGCCGCCGGGCGCGCCCCCATGATCCCGCTCGATGATGCCCTGCGTCCCACCTGGCTCTTCGCCGCCACCGTGCATGAGGGCTGTGATCGCGGGGGATACTATGAGCAGGCGCAATTTGCCGAAGAGTACGGGTCGCCGCTTTGCATCGTAAAACTGGGATGCTGGGGACCCGTGGTGCAGTGCAACGTAGGCAAGCGGGGCTGGATGGCCGGACTCGGCGGCTGTCCCAATGTAGGAGGCATTTGCATCGGCTGCACCATGCCGGGCTTTCCTGACAAGTTCATGCCGTTCATGAATCAACCGCCGGGCTCGCTCTTGTCTTCCGCCGCCGTCCAAACTTATGGGCGGGCCATTCACGCGTTGCGCCGCTTTACCCAGGCCTCGCTCAATAAGGAGCCAAGCTGGCGCCAAAGGCGCCATCCTGCAGCCAATCGGAATGGTGTGGGGGCCACTCGCTGATGGACGGAGACGAGCGAGCAAAAATGGGGCGTGTGGAGTAAAAGATGTCTTCGTTTCCGCGAACCGTTCGAAAACCGAAGGGCCAGCCCGCTGACGCCGGCCCAGACCTGCCAGGCCTCGCCGAAGCGGAAGCTGTCCTTCTCGATCTCGCGAGCGTCTTTGCCGACTCGCCCCCGAACCTCAACGTTGTCCACAATGATTCCAATGCAAATGAGCAAGACCCGGCTCCGGACGAGCGTGCGCCCGACCCTGAGGCCAAATACCGTGCGTTATTGGAGCAGATCCCGGCGGTAGTCTTTATGGCTTCTCTCGACCGGGGTATCAGCGAGGCCTATGTGAGCCCGCAGATCGAAGCTGCCCTCGGATATTCGCGAGAAGAATGGCTGGAAGATCCCGTGCGCTGGTATGAACGCATTCACCCCAATGACAAGCAGCGTTGGAGCTTGGAAGCAGCCGAGATGTTTCTCTCCGGCAAACCGCTGCGATCCGCCTATCGGGTGATTGCGCGGGATGGCCGCGTGGTCTGGTTTCATTGCGACGCCAAAATGATGCGTTGGGAAGATGGCCGCCCCTGGTGTATTCACGGCGTTGCCTTCGACATCTCAGATATCAAACGCATCGAAGAGGAGCTCCACGAAGAACGCAACTTCGTCTCCGCGATCTTAGACACGGTGGGAGCACTGGTCGTCGTCCTCGACGGCGAAGGACGTATCCTCCGCTTCAACCCAGCATGCGAACTGATCACTGGATATTCGATGGAGGAGGTTCAGGGCAAATGTATTTGGGACCTGTTTCTCCTTCCTGAGGAGACAGATCGCTTCCGGGCCATGTTTGAACTGCTGCGCACCGATCTTCTCCCTCAGGACTATCAGACCCATTGGGTTACACGCCACGGAGATAAGCGCCTGATTGCCTGGTCGAGTACCCTGCTTCCGGGCCATGGGGAGACCGCCCGCTACATCATTGCCACCGGCATCGACATCACCGAACGAAAGCACCTGGAAAAGGCCATCCTGGATATAAGCGCGCGAGAGCAGCGGCGCATTGGGCAGGATCTCCATGATGGTCTGGGCCAGCATCTGACCGGGATCGCCTTCATGGCCAAGGTGCATGAAGCCAGGTTGGCCGAGCAAAAGCGGTCGGAAACTGAGGATGCAGCCAAAATTGTGAAGCTGGTGAACGAAGCCATTCATAAGACTCGCGAATTGGCCCGGGGGCTCCTTCCCGTACTTTCTGATTCCCAGGGTCTGATGTCCGCATTGCAGCTGTGGGCGGCTGAAGTAGAAGACCTCTTTGGAGTATCATGCCGCTTTCAGTGTCAAACCCCGGTCTTGATTCACGATGACACCATGGCCACCCATCTCTATCACATCGCTCAGGAAGCCGTGAATAATGCGATCAAGCATGGCGAACCACACAGTGTCCTGATCCGGTTGACGTCCGAACACGGCCGGGGCACACTGCTGATAAAGGATGACGGCAAGGGCATTGCGGTAAATCCTGCCAATAGCGAGGGTATGGGCCTGCACATCATGAATTACCGCGCAGGAGTGATCGGCGGGGTTCTGGAAGTACGGCCAGACATTCCGCGAGGAACGGTCGTTACGTGTACCTTTCCGGTGAGAGACAGTGGATAGCATTCTCATGGTTCGGACCACCAAGTCGCCAGCTGTCCCACAGGTTAAGAAGAAAACTGTCTTCATCGTGGATGACCATCCCCTGTTGCGTCAGGGGCTGGCGTTATTGATTAACCGGGAACAGGATCTTGTGGTGTGCGGTGAGGCTGCCGAGGCACAGACCGCCATGAAGGAGATCGCGGCCCAAAAGCCCGATATCCTGATTGCCGACATCTCGCTCAATGGTCCCGATGGACTGGATCTGTTGAAGAACCTTCGCGGCTTATACCCCAGCCTTCCCGTGTTGATCCTCTCCATGCATGACGAGTCGATTTATGCTGAGCGCGCGCTGCGCGCCCGTGCCAACGGCTACATCATGAAGCAGGAGGCCACAGAGAAAGTCCTGGTCGCTGTGAGGCGTATTCTCGGCGGAGATATCTACCTTAGCGATCGCATGGCAAACAAGCTGCTGCACCAATACATCAGCGGCGCTCCAGCGGATATGACCCGCCTCTCCGCCCTTTCCGATCGTGAGCTCGAGGTATTCCGCCTGATCGGTGAAGGCCGCAGCACCCGCCAGATTGCCGAGAAACTGCACCTCAGCATAAAAACCGTCGAAACTTACCAGGCTCATATCAAAGAAAAGCTGTCTCTTCAGAGCGGACGCGAGTTGGTGCAACACGCCATTCAATCCAACATCGGCAACAAAACATCCTGACAGGAAGCCCCCGCATTCATGCGGGGGAAGGAGCGCTTCAGCGCTCCGTGTAAGAGTCTCGATGGATCATGCGCTTTAGCGCCGGGCAATGCCCCATCAGGGAACCCCTTATCCAACCCCAAGTATTTGGTATGAGGCAGAAATAAGGTCAGTCCTGCTTGTGAGCCCAAGTCGGCTTCTGTTTTTATGGCTTGTTCGTTGATGAAGGTGGCCCTCCGCGCTCTGCCTGCCACCCCCGCAAAAAAGAATCACCCATTCGAGAGGAGAGTCCAGCATATGACACAGCAAGCAGCGCCCTACGGCCGAGTTACGCAGAAGAAACCCGCCGTGGCGGAAGTTCACATAGTCTGGATTACGGCCGGTCTTGGTTGTGATGGAGATTCGGTATCAATCACCGCGGCCACGCAGCCCAGCGTGGAAGATGTTTTATTAGGTGCAATTCCTGGCTTGCCTACAGTGCATCTGCACAATCCCGTCCTCGCTTACGAGAACGGCGCAGATTTTCTCAAGTACTGGTACATGGCCGAACAAGGGAAGCTTGATCCTTTCGTCCTCGTCGTAGAGGGTTCCATTCCCAACGAGAAAATCAAGAAAGAGGGCTATTGGGCGGGCCTGGGAACCAATCCAGATACTGGCCAGCCGATTACCACCAATGAATGGATCGATCGTCTAAGTCCCAAGGCACTCGCTGTCGTCGCCTGCGGCACCTGCGCCACCTATGGCGGCATTCACGCCATGGAAGGCAACCCGACAGGATGCATGGGCCTGGCCGACTATCTCGGGCTGGGATTGGAAATCCAAGGCGGGACTCCCCATCGTGAACGTTCCTGGTTGTCCGGTGCAGCCGGACAATTTCATGGAAACCGTTCTCTACCTGCTGTATCAGGTCGCCGGTCTCGCTCCCATGATCCCGCTCGATGATCAACTGCGGCCTACCTGGCTGTTCGGAAAGACCGTGCACGATGGTTGCGACCGCGCCGGGTACTACGAACAGGGCGATTTCGCCACGTCTTACGGCTCTGTCAAGTGCATCGTGAAGCTCGGCTGTTGGGGCCCGGTGGTGAACTGCAACGTGCCCAAACGCGGCTGGATGGCCGGACTCGGCGGCTGCCCCAACGTGGGTGGTATCTGCATCGGCTGTACCATGCCCGGCTTCCCGGATAAATTCATGCCCTTTATGGATGAGCCTCCGGGGGCGAAGATATCGAGCGCCGCCATCGGCATTTACGGCCAGGCGATTCGAGCTCTCCGCAAGCTTACCAATGAAACCGTGAATCAAGAGCCTAGTTGGAGGCACCCGCGTGCTGAGCTCACAACCGGCTATCACCCAAGTTCCTACTAACCCAAGACTGATGAAGGAGCCACTAAGATGGGCACAGCGACCGCTGAACTTAAAAAAGAAGACACCAAGCCAGGGCAGTTAGTAGAGATGAATTGGGATCCGATTACACGGATCGTCGGCAGCCTCGGCATCTTCACCAAGATCGACTTCGGCAAACGCAAGGTGGCTGAATGTCACAGCACCTCCTCGATCTTTCGCGGTTACAGCATCTTCATGAAGGGCAAAGATCCCCGCGACGCCCATTTCATTACCAGCCGCATCTGCGGCATCTGCGGTGACAATCACGCCACCTGCGCCACCTACGCGCAGAACATGGCGTTCGGCGTAAAACCGCCCCCGATCGCGGAATGGATCGTCAACCTCGGTGAAGCCGCCGAGTACATGTTCGACCACAACATCTTCCAGGACAATCTGGTGGGCGTGGACTTCTGCGAACAAATGGTCAAGGAGACCAACCCCGGCGTCTGGGAAAAGGCGTTAAAAACCGCCGCGCCGCACGCTGAGCTGCACGGATACCGCACCATCGCCGACATCATGACGGCCCTCAACCCCTTCAAGGGAGCGTTTTATCTTGAAGCGTTGCAGATGAGCCGGATGACCCGCGAGATGTTCTGCCTGATGGAAGGCCGCCACGTGCATCCTTCTACCCTGTATCCAGGCGGAGTCGGTACCGTGCCCACAGTGCAACTCTTCACCGACTACATCGTTCGCCTGATGAAGTACGTGGAATTCATGAAGAAGGTTGTGCCCCTGCACGACGATCTTTTCGATTTCTTTTACGAAGCCCTTCCCGGCTATGAAGAGGTTGGCAGACGGCGGATTCTTCTCGGCTGCTGGGGGTCGTTTAACAATCCTGATGTCTGCGACTACACCTACCAGAAAATGACCGACTGGGGTCGCGGCATGTTTGTCACTCCCGGCGTGGTGGTCGACGGCAAGCTGGTGACCACCGACCTGGTGGATATCAACCTGAATATCCGCATTCTGCTGGGCAGCTCGTACTACGACGATTGGCAGAACACCCAACCATTTGTGAAGCAGGATCCGCTCGGCAATCCCGTCGATCAACGCCACCCCTGGAACCAGAGCACGTTTCCCAGGCCACAGAAGCGCGACTTTAAGGGCAACTACACCTGGGTCATGTCTCCTCGCTGGTATGACAAGCGCACCGGAGACTATCTGGCGCTCGACACTGGCGGCGGCCCCATCGCGCGTTTCTGGGCCACCGCATTGGCTGGCATCGTCGACATTGGCTACATCAAGGCCACCGGCCACAGTGTAAAAATCTACCTTCCCAAAACGATGTCGAAGCCCGAAGTCGAGTTCGAGTGGAAGATTCCCAAATGGAGCAATGCGATCGAACGTGATCGTGCTCGCACCTACTTCCAGGCCTATTCCGCGGCCGCCGCTCTGTACTTCGCCGAACAGGCGCTTGCCGAGTTGCATGCCGGCAGAACCAAGACCTGGAACGATTTCAAGGTTCCCGAAGAAGCGATAGGGTGCGGCTTCCACGAGGCCGTGCGCGGAGTGTTGTCCCATCACGTGGTCATTCGCAATCACAAGATCGCCAACTATCACCCCTATCCCCCAACCCCCTGGAACGCCAATCCGCGCGACAGCTTTGGCACTCCGGGCCCGTACGAAGATGCGGTACAGAATACCCCGATCTTCGAGGAAAACGGTCCCGAGAATTTCAAGGGCATCGACATCATGCGGGCGGTCAGAAGCTTCGATCCATGCCTGCCCTGCGGTGTGCACATGTATCTGGGGAATGGCAAGGTGCTTGAGACCCATCATTCTCCAATGTTCGGAATGCCACATCCTTAAGTAGCGATGAGTAAGAAACGTAGGGGCTGCGTCCTCGTTCTGTGACGCGCAGAGAAGGAGTGGCGTGGCGAGCGAAAAGGAATTTCAGGAAAAGATGCGGCAGCTCGGCACTCTGGTCGGCGAACTCGACCAGATGTCGGGTGCCAGTTCAAAAGTTGCGACTCGAGAGCTGGTCCAGCTTCTTATGGAAGTCCATGGCGCCGGGCTGGAACGAATGATAGAGCTACTCACGGAACCAGGCGTGGAACCAGGAAGGCCGGGCAGCGCGATCATCCACCGATTCGGCCAGGACCCCATCGTCCGGAGCCTGCTGCTTCTCTATGGGCTGCATCCCGATACTCTGGAAACCCGCGTTCTACAGGCGCTTGACGCTCTAAAAGGGCGCCTGCGCAAATTCGACAGCGAAGTGAAGCTGGTCAGCATCCATGAGGGAGCCGTTCAACTCCGGCTTCAAACTTCCGGTCATGCCCGCGGTTCCACAATCAAGGATCTGCGGGCCATCGTGGAAGGTGGCATCTATGACTTCGTCCCGGATCTGGCTTCCCTCACGATTCTCTCATCGGAGGACGAGCCTTCTTCCGGCTTTGTTTCCCTGGAGAGCTTGCTGAAGCACTCAATAGCTGCGCCCGCATTGGCCGTTCACGGCGCGCAAGTGGATGGTGCCGATTGAGACCTCACTGTTGTTGGGCGGAGAGAAGCTGAAGATGTCTGCTGCCGGAACCCCTCCTTCATTCGATCAGGCGTTCGCTATGCTTCGCCAGTTCGCCCGGGCGCCACGGCCGGCCGAGCGTTGCGAATTGTGCAGCGCTGCGTTGGCCCATGAACATCCGCACCTGGTTGAAATTCGCTTGCGGCAGATCGTGTGTGCCTGTGAAGCCTGTGCCACCCTGTTTGATGGCATGGCGTCGGGGAAGTACCGCCGCGTGTCCAGGCGTGCTCAACTTTTGGCTAACTTCCAGATGACCGATGCGCAGTGGGAAAACCTCTTGATCCCCATCAACATGGCGTTCTTCTTCCAATCGAGCGTGGAAGGAAAAGTGGTCGCCCTCTATCCCAGCCCTGCAGGAGCTGTGGAATCGCTGCTTCCACTCGATGCCTGGAACGAAATCGTGCTGCAGAATGCCGTCCTCAGCCAGTTGCAACCCGATATCGAGGCCTTGCTCGTCAACCGCATAGGTCACGCCCACGAATGGTCGCGGGCCGAGTACTACATCGCCCCGATTGATGAGTGTTATCGGCTTGTCGGTCTGATTCGGGGCAACTGGAAAGGACTCTCCGGAGGCACTGAGGTGTGGGCGGAGATCGGGCATTTCTTCTCTCAGTTGCGGTCCCTGGCAGACGTAGTCCATGGGGAAGTCAATGCCTGAAAGGATCGCCGAGGCGGCAATGCGATGAGCGCTTTGATCCCTCTGAAGTCGAACCATTGTGAAGCGAAAGGAGTTGTACCGTGGCTCTGGAACTGGAAACTATGGCGAATGGAAGTGCTCGTGACAAGGAAACTCTTTACATGCTTGGCGGAGTGGCCATGATTGTTTTTGGGGCAGGATTGATTCTCTCCAATCCTTTTGTCCGCGGTTACATGTCGCAAATGGGAGTCGGCAATCTAGCCGGTGCCGCCATGCCCGACATCGAGCGCTATTTGAAACTGCGCGCGATGTCGAAGCGGAGCTGACTGGATGGCCGAAGCGGCGGAGACCCCGACGGATCGCTACGTAATCGATGGTCGCTCAAGCCGGTTCGCGGTGCAGGCCTTTGCCACTGGACTGTTGGCCAAGATGGGTCACAATCCTACCATTGGCATTCGCGACCTCAGCGGCGAGATGAAGTTCAATCCGGACAAACTGGAAGCCGGCTCTTTTCGTCTCGTCATCAAGGCGGTCTCACTGAGCGTGCAGGATGACATAAGCGACAAAGATCTCCGCGAGATCGAACGCCTCATGAAACAGGAGGTTCTGGAGACGGCAAAGTTTCCGGAAATCGTCTATGAGGCACCCAGCATCTCGGTTACGAAGATGTCAGATTCACTTTGTTCGGCCACGCTGAACGGCAGCCTGACCATGCATGGCGTCACCCGCAGTCAGCCGATCGTCACCCGAGTCGCATTATTAGGGAGCATGCTGCGGGCGTCCGGAGATTTCTCGTTGAACCAGACGGACTACAACATCAAACTGGTTTCTGTTGCCGGGGGTGCGCTCAAATTGAAGGACGAGCTCAAGTTTTCCTTCGAGATAGTGGCTCGAAGACAGGAATGAGAACGCCACCTACTTCATGGGTGACGGAGCCGCATAATTGGGTCTTGGAGGCGCGCATACCGAGTCAAACCATCGGCTGATATACACCTGAGCGTGGGCCTCACCGCAGAAGTGTCTGGCGCCCTCCGAGTTCGCGGCTTCGGAATTCCATCTGTGCACGGTAAGCTGCGGCTCTCCGCATTGAATCACGAACCAGCGGATGGGATTGCTGCTCACGATTCCGCAAACTTCACATCTGAATTCCCGCAGTGTCGTCATAGCTCTTTTCCCGCTCGCGTGGTCTAAACGTCGCCAGGTGCGAGTCGCGTCCTCCCGTACCCACCACAACCACCGGCAATCCGGGAATGAACCTATCTTCGAGCAGTCGACCACGCATTGCAAGCGTCAATGTGGATCTTGGGGCGGATCTCGGGGATCGAACACGAGGATCTCGACGTTCCTTTGGGCCGGAGTGATGCTCAGGCCGAGTTGGTCGCGAAGGCGTTCGAGGAAGTCGTTTCTTTCACCTTTGGTGTCTTGGATATGGAATTGGAACTCGCCCTGCAGATTGGTTTCGTTGATGAGAGGGCGATTTAACTCGGCCTCCAAACGATTGCAGAACTCGTCTACCGTTCCGTCAATGGAAAGGCCGCGGATGGCCTCGATGCTTAGTGGCTTGGGCCAATCGAGCGATTCTTCGAAGCCGCTCGAAGTCTCAAACTGAATGGACGAGGAGGAACCGAAAGAATGTTTACTGTTGCGTGGCTTGGCCGGAGGAACGCGGTGATTGGAGGCCGTGGTAACGAGATACACGTCGACCACACGTTCCTCCCGGCGGGCGATGAGATGAAAGTAGTCTTGAATACCCTGCTGGAACCGAACTTTCATTTGATTTCGATCTTCCGGTTGGGGCAGGACGAGGGAGAAGTCGTAACGCTTGTGGTCATCAACGGCGGCAGGAAGATGAACCCGAATCGAGTTCACGTCATAGACCATATCGATTGCATCTTTGAGGGTAAACCCCTGCAGAGCCCAGAAGTCGTCGCCGCCGAAGTTGCCGCCGTCTTCGCTTTGAGATGGCGAGACGTGGAGGCTATAGGATGGCGGGATCTTTGGCTTGTGCTCGTCTGGCCGCGGCATCCTTTGGGGTTCTGCGTTCAGAAGCACCTTGCCGCTTTCTATAAATGTCTTCAGTGTCGCCCGAGTTGGACGGGTCGTCGTTATCCTACCCTCAAGTGCGGCGTTTACGTCCCTCGACTCCGGTGGAAAGCCCATATTGCCGAAACCAATGATCTTGCCGTCTCCACCAATGAATACGGTCTCCGGTCGATCCAATCCGTAAGCCTCTCCTGTTCGCCCATCCGGATCATGGAACACCCAGCCCTTGATCGGATGCTGGCTAAGCCAGGGCAAGAGTGTCGTCGCTTTTTCTCCACTGATAAACACAAACTGAACCGGCTTACCCGCAAACTCGTCCACCAGCGAATTCCACATGGTGATGGTCTGCAGGTTACGGGAGGTGTTGAGATAGAAGATGAGGACAGTGAGTTGTCCCGTGAGGTTCGACGGACTCCATTGTTCGTTGCCCGGCCCGCTCAACTGCTTATTGAATTGGAGGTCAGGTGCAAGATCGCCGGCCTTGAGGTGAACGGTGATCGGACCGTACATGCCCATCTGGGCCACGGCAACGGGAGCTGCGACCGCGAAAAGAGGCATGAGAAATCGGGCTAACATAGGAGTTCTCTCCGCCCAGCATACAAATTTGTCCATTGGACAGACAACAACGTTACATTGCGTCGACCGCGAGGCTGCGGAGATCGGACCTGAGCCGTGGTGAAACTCCTTGGATCTCAGCGCTTTCTTGCAGTAATAGCTCTATTGTTCGGGCCAATGCCGCCAGTAGCGGCCCCCGGTCGAGCGACTTCACCAGAGCCTCTTTGAGCAGATCGCGGAGGTCAGATGGAAGGTCATCAAAACCTCGGCCATAGTGCGCCGAAAGACCCCGGCGAACGCAGGCCAGACTCATTCCATAATCGCGAGCCGCGCTAAGCCAGTATTCGGCCTGACAGGGTCGGTCCCGCTCAACGCAAAGGCGTGCACGTAGCACGTGGTGCACCGCATACCCGAATAGATCGCAAACCGCGGGCGGTGGGATGGTAGGCTTCTCCACTGCGTTCCCAAATAGCAGCTTGAACTTTGGGCCGATGGCGCCGAAATCAGACGCAGGGCTAAAGGAAAGATCAAACTGGAGGCAACCTGGGAGCAGCAATACACGATAAATTGAACTGCCGCTCGGCAGATCGAAAAGACGGATCGCGTCGAACTCCGCAACCAGCCTTTCAGTCCAATCCAGCAAAACATCACCGATCTTAACCTCTTCCGCGACGGCGAACGTCAGATCAAGGTCTGACCAGCGGTCACCCGGGCCATGCGCGAGCGACCCGACGACAGCACCCGCCACAATCCGCTGGTCGGATTTGGCCCACTCGAGTACGCAGCTCGAAACTCGCTCACGAAATGCGATGCTGAACACAATCACTCTCCTGTTCTTCATGACATCGAGCCACCGCGCATGTGGGCGATGGGACACCCTGCGTTACTCAATGAGTGGGCCCGGCGCTTGGATGTTCCTCACTATCGTTGTCAGGTTTCGTGCAGCGTTTCGATAGGGTTGATTTGCGTGGCGCGCCACAACGGAACCGCCGCTGAGAGTATGACGATTAGCAATGCGATCAGTGTGGCGGAGGAGAGAACGATCGGATCATGGGCTGAGACCCCGAAGACCAGGCTGTTCACCCATCGGGAGGCGCCCCAGCTCCCTGCCAACCCGATGACCAATCCAATCGCGCCCAGCCTAGCTGCCTGTCTCCCGGTGCGGCGTAAGATGGCGAAGGTCCCAGCACCCATCGCCATTCGAAGCGCGATCTCCTGCTTTCGGCTGCTGACCCAGTAGTTCAGAACCCCATAGCATCCAATGGCCGCCAGGATAACCGCAATCCCTGCGAACAGAGCCAGTAGAAGCGTGATAAACCGCCGCCGCACCAGAGTTGCGCCAAGCCACTCATCAAAGGGCTTCAACGACTGAATCGGAACATTGCTGTCGATGGAAAGCAATGTCTGCCGCACTGTTCTTGTCATGCTCTCCGGAGTGCCCCGTATCCGTATCGCAACCACCATCGCAGGACTGACCCGCTGTGCGGACGGGAAATAGATCTGTGGCAGCGGTGGGCTGTCCAATCCCATCTGGGGCACATTGGCTGCAACGCCTACGATTTCAAGAACAGGACCTTCCTTGTACGGTCCACCAAGCTTGATGTGCCGGCCCAGACCCGAGCGCGCGTCTTTCCACCACGCATGCGCGAGCTCTTGATTGATCACCGCAACGGGCGGTCCGCCTCCCCGGTCATCATCGGACGGAGCGCGCCCGGCCACGAGCGGAATCCGCATGGTTCGGAAGTACCCTGAATCGGCCATGTTCGTGAGTGCGACGGGCACATTCTCCCGGCCGGGCGTCGCTCGTTCCACGACGGAATACCACCAGTCCCCACAGTCGCCGGCCGCCGGGGGACAGTTCACCGCTCCCACCGATTCGACTCCCGGCTTAGCGCGGAGCGCTGCTTCGAGGCGCCCATAAAGGTCGAGAATCGCCCCGTCGCTCTTGTACCGTGAAGTTGGCAATTGCAACTCGAGCGCAAGCAGGTGCCTGGGCTCGAATCCGGGATTCGCCGTCTCGGCAGCCCACAGGCTTCGCAGCAATGTCCCCGAAGTGAATAGCAGTACGACAGCCACTGCGATCTCCGCGACAACAAGACCTCCACGCAGCGCGTGCCCGATTCGGCTGCTGCCTGCGCCGGTACTGCTCTCCTTCAACAGAATCGATAGATTGACCCTGCCTGAACTGAGGACGGGCGCAAGTGAGCAGACCAGTCCCACTGCCAGCGTCAGCGCCCCGGCGAAGATCAACACCGGCAGGTTCAGGCCTGCTTCAGAGATTCGTGGAATATCGCGCGGTCCAAACGCCTGCATCGCCCGCAGCCCAAAGCCTGCGAGCAGGATTCCGCAAGCTCCACCCAAAAGCGTGACCAGCACGGTTTCCGTCAGGAGCTGCCGTGCAAGACGGCTGCGCCCCGCGCCGATTGCGGTTCGAATCGCCATCTCTCTCGCGCGGGTCGTCATCCGCATCAGCAGCAGGCCGGCGATGTTTGCGCACGCCAGAACCAGGACCAGGCAAACCGACCCCATCAACAGATCGAACGCGCGCCGCACGTCGCCTGTTCGCGCCTCTGTCAGGAACTCGGCATACGCCCGATGGTCGTCCTCAGGACCTGGATCTGCCTTCGCGAGCCGCTGCAGGATCGTATCCAGATCCGATCGCGCCTGCGCAAGGGTCACTCCGGGTTTGAGCAAAGCCAGAACGCCCATCGATTCATGTGCGTCACGCTTTGAAGCCTGCGCAGCCGTTGGGCGAAATGGAAGGTAGTAATCCACCGGCCGCAGGAAGAACCCCGGGTCTCGTGCGAGTACGCCAATTACCACATAGGAACTCCCGTTCAGGGTCACCGCCTTGCCAATGATCTGTGAATCGGCTCCGAGGACCCTGCCCCAGAGCTTTTCGGTCAATACGACCGTCGCCGCGGACCCCGGTGCATCATCGCTGGCAGTAAACAGCCGGCCCATCATCGGACGGGAGCCGGTCAGCTGAAAGAATTCGTTCGTGACGAGACCGGCGTGGGTGAGCATTGCCTGACCATGGCCTGTGAGAGTCAGATCGGCATTTTGGAAGCCGGCCATGGTCTCAAATGAGTGGTTCTCCGCCCGCCAATGCTCGAAGTTGACCCAGGTTACGCTGATGCCGGTTGCCTTCCCTGAGGACTCGCCGAGCCAAAGTAGGCGTTCGCCCGACGGGAAAGGGAGCGGCTTTAGAAGGACTGCATAGACTGCGCTGAAGATCGCTGTATTGGCGCCGATTCCGACGGCCAATGTGAGAATCACTATGAGCGAGAAAACGGGCGCTCTCACGATCCCACGCATCGCATAACGAATATCCTGGACCAGCGATTCGAACGTGGGAAATTGCCACGATTGATAGCTTCGCTCGCGTACGGCGGCCGCATTGCCGAATTCGCGTCGCGCCGCGGCACGCGCCTCTTCAAGCGGAATACCCCGTTCCAGATTCTCATCGATCAGGAACTGAAGGTGGGCCTCCATCTCCTGCTGCAACTCATCGGTGAGATTCCGCCTTCTCCCGAGCCCGCGCTTCACCTTCGACCACCATTGGCGCATGGTTTATCACTCCGGTGTCAGAACTCTTGTCATGGCGAGAGCGAAACGCTGCCACTTCGAAGTTGCCCTCACCAGTTGCTTGCGTCCGGACGGCGTGAGGCTGTAGTAGCGGGCGCGGCGCGCATTGGGCGAAGTCTTCCACTGTGCGGAAATCCATTCGCGCTGAAGAAGACGTTGCAGTGCAGGGTAGAGCGAGCCGTTATCGACCAGAAACTCGCTCTCGGACTGTCGTTGCAAGAACTGGCAGATACCGTAGGCGTGATTGGGCTGGAGTTTAAGGCTCCGGAGAATCAGCACTTCGAGGGTTCCCTGGAGCAGTTCGAGCCGGTCGTCTTCAGGTAGAGAATCTACGGTAGACACTCTATCTGTATAGGGCAGAAATACGGGTCTGTCAAGCGAGCCTGCCTGACCACTTCCACTTTGCGGAGCGTACGTGTCCGTTTACTCGCCGCTCTCATGTGATGCTCATATTGAAGCACCGAGCAAGCAGGCTTCCTGACGAGATGCCGCCTTTGTCGGTAATTATCTGTCTTCATATGGGTCTATTAACTGTTGACTTCTGGCCGAAGCGCACATCGAGCCCGGAGCAAGTCTCGCTGCGGTCGATTTGATACTCGGCGATTTAGCACTGACGGAAATAGGGGCCGCACCGGATTCTGTACAACTTCCTGTTTGCGACGATCCAGCCGCGACTATGCTTGCTCGGCGCCTCCGGCATGCTATTCTTTGTCGATTTCCTTTTCCGCATATTCGAGGCAATAGGGTGAGTCGCCATCGTGAGAGGCCACCTCGGGCTCGTTGATCGCGGAGCCAATAATGAAGCCGTCCTGCGTTCGGATGAATTACTTTCGCGCGGTCACCGAGAAAGACTAGAGGGGTTGTCGATGAACGAATCACGCAGAAAACTTCTTCAGCGCGGTCTGATGGCGGCACCATTGTTCCCGTCGCTGCTCTCTGCTCCGCCCGCAATGGGAAAAACCTCTGCGCCTCCGGAGCAATGGTACTGGTATCCGGGCGACAATTTTTGCATGAAATCCACGGGAAAGGAAACCGGGCGGCAAAATCACCTGGATGCTCAACGAAAACTCGCCGCATGAAGGTGTGCCCTTTCATAAGCATCTTTACGAAGACGAATCTTTTTACGTGATTGATGGCTTATTTGAGATCAGCATCGGAGACGAGACCATGTTGGGCGGACCGGGTACCTGCGCATACGGGCCCCGCAACGTGCCGCATAGGTGGACTAACATGGGGTCTTCACGCGGCCGCATCCTGGGTGTGTTCACCCCGTCCGGACTTGAAGAGTACTTCCTTTCGGTTGGCATTCCGATCAAAAACTCCAGCGAGCGGCCCTCCGTTGACCTTGCGGAGTTCCAAGCCCGAACCGCCTCCGCTCGAGAGAAATACGGCGTCACTCGCACTGGTCCGCTGAAGTTTCCGACACTCTAAATGTCGGTTCGAGGCCTGAGTTTCTGTTGTTGCTAACAGGCCAATGCACGTTTCCAGAACCCGGACGGGCCGGAAACGCGAGTTGGCGATAATGCGCTATCACGGCAAATCAAGGCCGCTACTTCCCGTCGCATCTTTCATCAACCTATCAAAAATGAGGTTGTGCGATTAGCGCCCTTGTCGTCGTCCGGTTGCCAGACTAAGTGGAGTGTCGGGCATGTTCAAGTTGCTCGAGACGTTGGGCAATACTGCTCTTCACAACCTCCAACAGTTTTGCAATCTTTGTCGGCATCACCTGATTGGCTGTAAGAGCAAAGATGTGGCCAGGTGCCGCTTCCCACTCTGGAAGCACGCGCACCAGGTTTGCGCCATAGGTGGGGTGTGTGGTAAGGAATGGCGCAAGCATCGCGACGCCCAGGTGCTCGCACGCGCACTGTGCGAGCAGCACAATGTTATTCGCTGAAAAGGTCCCGTTCACGTTCACTCTCCGCTTCTCTTTTCCGCGGTAAAGCTCCCATTCCTTGAGAGCGGTTCCGCGCGAAAAGCGAAGGCAGGAGTGATTTTCGAGGTCGCGCGGTTCGGTCAACGGTGGACTGTTTTTCAAATACTGTTTTGTGGCGAAGAGCATTCGTGGAAATCGGCCGACACGCCTCGCGACCTGGGAAGAATCGCGCAGGGCGACCTGATGCGCGACCACAAACGAGATGTCGATGGCTTCGGCCGGCCCGGGTTGACCTTCAATCGCGATTACCTCAAACGAAATGCCCGGATTGGTTCGTGCAAATTGCCGAAGCACCGGAATAAAAAGAATGTGGGCCAGCTCTGGCCTGAGTCCAATCCTGATGTGCCCGGAAACGGTGGAAGCCGCTTGTCCCAAATCTTCACCGATTCGATTTACATCGCCAATCAGCTTGCGGGCTCTTTCGTAGAGGGTCCGTCCGGCTTCTGTAAGCGCGAAGGAGCGTGTTGACCTGTTTACCAGCGCGACACCCAACTCCTTCTCCAATGCGACAATGCGGCGCGACAGGGTCGAGGCAGGAATACCGAGAGCGGCCGCAGCACGGCCAAAGTGCCGCGCGTCGGACAAGCCGACAAACATGGGAATATCCGCAAGAAGGCTCACAAAGGCTACTCCATATGTCAATTATGCCAAAGATGGAAGAGTGTCTTCCATCTTCCAGCGCATCATCCGACTCATGAAGCCATCCAACAGAACAGAGGAGATTCGTCATGAAAATCGGGTTTATAGGTGCAGGTAAAGTAACGCGTACGCTTGGACGTCATTTCCTGACTGCCGGTCATAACATCGTCGTATCCAATTCCAGAGGGCCAGAGACACTTGCAGATTTTGTCGCCGATCTTGGCCCTAACGCTAGTGCAGGGACGAAGGAGCAAGCAACTGAATGCGACGTGGTTATTCTCGCTACAAACTGGGTGAACGTGCCCAATGCGTTGAAAGGTGTCGATTGGCGCGGCCGAATTCTGATCGATGCCACAAACGCTCATAAGGACGCTGTTCCGGACATCAGCCTCGAAGGCGTGACCAAATCACGGGCTGCATTGAAAGGGCGCACATCGAGCGAGATCGTTGCCGAGATGGCAGTCGGCGCAAGACTCGTGAAATCGCTATGCACCATGCCGATGGTCTGGATACAGGACTTCTCCCCCAATAAGCCCCGTACCGTTATCTTCACATCTGGTGACGACAGCGAAGCGAAACAGGTGGTGATTGACCTTGTCAACAGCATTGGATTCGCCGCAATCGACCTCGGATCGCTCGCCCAGGGCGGTGCCATGCACGAGGTCGGCGCTCCCTTATCCGCGCTCGACCTCCACTTCGTCCGCCGACTTCGGTGAGGGAGAAAGCCACGCAGGGGGCTCAATGAGAGACGATGACATCGACGGTTATCTTCACTGGGCTCCCGCAAAATCTCCTGCGAGTCTCAGTTGTGCTTAATCCTCTGATGATGCTTTCAGGGCAAATCACTCATCCAGCCATTCGCCTTTGGCAAGTGGACGAATAACCGGCAAACCGGACATTCGCACGAGTGCGCCTTAGACTCGACACCTGAATCATGCTCTAGGCGGGGGAAATACGCCGAGCTGAATCATCAGTCCGAGCAAATCCATGATGATGCGCGTGTCTTTGATTCTGCCGCTCTGAAGCCGGTCGATAACCATGCCCCAGACTTTCACGGACCGTCCCGTAGCCGACACGCCGAGAAACTCTCCTCGATGCGTACCAGTCCACTCGAAGCGGGTCAGCACCTTGTCCCCCTCGGCAATCTGCTCCTCGACGGAAAAGTACAGGTCAGGAAATCCAGCCTGCATACCACGCAGAACATCTTTCAGACCTTCCAGGCCTGGACCTTGGCCAGGAAACGGAACCTGCTCCACCACATCCTCCCAGACGAACTGCACGGCGGAGTCGATTTGACCGTGATTGATGGTTTCTTCAATGAAGTGTCGGATGATGGTGCTGTTGTCTTGCATCACTGGAATTTCCCTTTCAGCACTGATGTCGCTCGAATTGTACAGCGCTTGTCGTTATTCAGTCCGCAATGCCTGCATCGGATCGATGCGCGATGCCCTCCAGGCCGGGACCAGGCAGGCCAATGCCGCCACCACAAACAGGGTTGAAGCCACAGCCGCAAAGATCATTGGATCGAGTGGCCGGGTTCCATAGAGCATCGACTGGATCAACCGTACCGCCGCGGCGCTTGCCGCGATCCCAAGTAGCAGCCCGTAGAGTGCCGGCCGGAGTCCATCGCTCAACACCAGGCGCAAGACCTGTTCTCGCTTTGCGCCAAGCGCCATGCGAACACCGATCTCACCCGTGCGCTGCGTCGTAAGGTAAGAGAGGACCCCGTACAACCCTACCGAAGCCAACATGAGCGACAGCACTGCGAATGCCAGTACCAGTCTGGCGCTGAGGCTGGCGTTGCCCAATGACCGCTCAATGATCTGCTGCATGGTAAACACGTCGGAAACCGGCAACTCCGGATCGAGTTGCGCAGTCAGCCGCTGGATGGGAACGGAAAATGCCAGTGGATCGGACGCCGTCCGCACTGCCAGAACAAATCCAGCACCCGCATCATTTCGCCCATTCAGGATGGGGAAATACATCGTTGCCTTCGCCGGCTGACCCACCTGATACAGCGTGTCGGCGACAACCCCGACTATTTCGTAATCGGCGTCCCCGTACGGGACAACGTGGAGATGCTTGCCCAGCGGGTCTTCGCCGGGAAAATACTTCTGCGCCAGGAGGCGGCTGATGATGACCGTGTTTGGGTGGCCGGCGCGGTCCTGACTGGTAAAGAACCGCCCTTTCAGCAGCGGTATCTGCAATGCACTAAAGTATCCGGGATCGGCCGTCCGAAGAAGCGCGTCGGGTAGAGTGGCGCCGGGCGAAACCGGCGGATGTTCGGGAATGGTAAAGGCATCATTTTCCCGGGCACCCGATCCCGGCACCATTGATCCAAGCGCCACAGCGCGTACTCCCGGCATGACGCGCACCCGGTCCAAGAGCGTTTCGTTGAATGCGTTCACCTTCTCCGGAATGTCGTATTTTTTGGCGGGAATACTGTAGCTCATCGTCAGCACATTGGCGGTCGTGCAACCCACATCTGTTGTGCGAAGGAGCCAGAAGCTCTTAAGCAGAAGACCGCCGGCAATTAACAGGACGACCGTCGCCGCAATCTCCACCGTAAGCAGCGTCTTGCGCAACGCGGTGCGCGACTGGCTGCCTGCCGCGCTTCGTGAAGAAGGCTGCAGGGCCGCCATCGCTCCTTTCCCTGTCGATGAGATTGCCGGCAGCAATCCAGAGAGCAGGGCTGCTGTGAAGATGAGAGCGCAGGCAAACGCCAATACCGTTCCGTCGACGTGGATGCTCTGCGCACTCGGGAGATCCCTCCAGGTGGTGGCCAGCCACTTGGTCGCCGCCAGCGACAGGAGGACTCCAGTCAGGCCACCAACCATCGCGACCAGCAGGCCCTCCGCCAGCTGCACGCGAATGAGCGTGATCCTCCGCGCCCCCAGCGCTCCTCGGATGGCGATCTCCTTTTGCCGGGCAGCGGACCGCGCCAACATCAGGTTGGCCACGTTGAGGCAGCCGATCAGCAGCATGCAGGCAACAGCGCACAGCAGGATGATCAATGGCTTCTTCACATCCTGCGCGAGGTCCTGGATAAGAGTCTTCGATGCTACGTCCTCAGCCACCGGCGCAGGCCGATTCTGCAAGTGCAGTTGATACTGCAGCGGTTCTATCTGGCTCAGAGCACTGGTAAGGCTGACATTCGGCTTGAGACGAGCCACCACGCGGGTGAAGTGAAAATCATGATGGCGCAGGATATCCGGTGGCAGTCCAGACGCATACGGGACCCAGAGCTGGACCTGCGCATCGGGATAAGTGAACCATTTGGGAAGCACGCCTACCACCGTGTATGGCTGCCCGTCGAGATGGATTTGTCGGCCGACAATCGATGGATCCCCGCCGAACCGGCGCACGAAGAGATTCCACGTAAGCATGACGGCGCTTCCGTCCGGACGGTCTTCGCTCTCGGTGAAGCTTCGCCCGATGGCCGCGTTCACCCCCAGCAAGGGAAACAGGTTCCAGCTGCCGCCGCGCGCGCTCACCTGCTCAGGCAGTTCCCCTTTCTCTCCTGTCAGGTTGAATTGCGCGTAGCGCCACGCCGCCATGTCTTCGAAGCCGTGGGTGTGCGCGCGCCAGTCGAAATAGTCGGCCGGAGCGACGGCGTTGTAGTTGAACCCTTGCGTATTCATGCTGGGATCGCGGAAATGCTCATAAATCATCACCAGCCGATTCGGATCGGGGAAAGGGAGAGGCCGGAGCAGAACCGACCGCACCAGCGTGAACAGCGATGTGGTAGCGCCGATGCACAACGCCATCACGCCTATCGCCACCAGCGAGAAGCCCGGTGTGCGCAGCAGCGTTCGCCCCGCATAGCGGAGATCGCGGACAAGGTTGTCCAGGAATGGAATCGTGTTCTGCCGCCAAAGTGACTCACGCACGGCGGCAGGGTTCCCGAACTTGATCCGCGCCTGGCGGGTCGCTTCTTCTGCCGGCATTCCGCGCGACCGGTTCTCGGCGATTTCTTCGGCCAGGTGGCCTTCGATCTCTTGCACTAGATCTGCATCCGCACGCTTGCGGTGAAAGAACCTGCGCCAGTTCATTGCCCCCCTCCACCCTCGTCGAATTGCTCCCCCATCACCAGGCCGATCGCGCGCCTCATCTGCCGCCACCGGCTCGTCTCACGTACAAGCTGTTTTCGGCCTGCCACGGTCAGCCGATAGAACTTCGCTTTGCGATTGTTCTCGCTCGCGCCCCAGTAAGAAGATACCCATCCGCGATCCTCAAGCCGATGCAGTGCGGGGTAAAGCGATCCTTGCTCAACTTCCAGAACGTCTTCTGATGTGTGCTCGATGACCTTTGCGATTGTGTGCCCATGCGCATCCCCGCCGACCAACGTCCGCAAAATCATCATGTCCAGTGTGCCCTTGAGCATTTCTCCGTCCTGCTGATTCCCTCTGCTCACGCGCTGCCTCCACTCGAACTTCTATGGGAGAGAATACACCACTCGAACATCGATGGGAAGACTCTTCTAAAAAAATATCGCATCATACCGGTCAAATCGCCGATACAGGGCTGATCGGCACCGTTCGGCAAGTGGTGTTGCGCGTTCTCAGGCGCCGGATGAGCGCACCGAGTATGTCGCGGTTGGGGATATGACCCTGCGATCGAAGACCAGTCGTATCAGAGCGGGTCAGTCGCCCAAACGATTACCTGCGGGGTAATTGCTGCGCCCCGCGATTTATTCGATATTGAAGGCGTAGATGTTCAGGATCGCCCGCCATCTGCAAACCACACAGGAGAATCACATGCCGACCTATCAGATTCACACCATCGCATCTGTGCCAGAGAAGTCCAAGCCAGCGCTTGAACAGCTGCAGCAGGCTTTCGGTTTTGTTCCCAACCTCGCTGCCGTAATTTCAAATTCGCCGAAACTCGTGACCGCTCTTGTTGCCGTATTTCAGCAGGTACACAGCAGCAGCCTTACCGAGCCGGAGATTCAGATCGTCCTCCTGACCGACGCAGTCGCGAACTCCTCCGCGTACGCGGTGGCATTCCACACCGCGCTGGCCCTCAAACAGGGAGTGAGTTCTGAAGAGACCGACGCGATCCGTGCGCGGCTTGTGCCGAAGGACCGGCGATTTGGCGCACTTTCCACCCTGGCGAAGACGCTCATCGAGAAGCGGGGGCGCCTGAGCGAACAGGAGCTCGATGCATTCCTCGCGGCCGGCTTCACCAAGGAACAGATCCTGGAGGTCATCGCCGTAGTTGCGGCCTCTACGATCACCAACTATGGTGGAACCATCGCCAATCCTCCGCTGGAAGATCAATTCCAGCCATTCGCCTGGCGAGGATAACAGCGGAGCACCCAGACCCCGGCAGTGGTTTGGCTCCGTCGGACCCGTCTGGTTCTGACGAGAGGGAGATCGAAATGGCAACGCAATCTGCTTCCACAGTTCCTCAGCTCGGAGAGATGTTGCGCTACTGGAGACACGAGCGCGGCAAAAGCCAGCTCGACCTCTCGCTCGACACAGGCATCTCGCAGCGTCATCTGAGCTTTGTCGAGAGCGGGCGGAGCGCTCCCAGCCGGGATTTTCTTTCAATTGTGTCCGATGCCTTGAACATTCCGCTCCGCGAGCGGAATGTTCTGCTGCTTGCGTCAGGCTACGCTCCGCTCTACAGCGAGCAGAAAATGGATGCCGATCAGATGGCGATCGTGACCCAGGCAATTGACCGGATGCTGCAGCAGCATGAGCCGCATCCCGCGCTGGTGCTGGACCGGCACTGGAATGTGATTCGAACCAATCAGGCTGCGCCGCGATTCTTTGGCTCATTTGTCGATCTGGAGGCGAGACCAAAGCCGCGCAACCTTCTCGAGCTGATGTTTGATCCGGCAGGCATGCGGCCTTTTGTTGAGGAGTGGGAGAAGGTTGCAGCCGGTCTGCTGCAAAGAGTTCGGCGGGAGGCGGTGGGGCAAGTCGTGGATGCGGGACTTGCAGAGTTGCTGGAACGGCTGCGTAGGTATCCAGGCGTTGCAGGATTGAAGCCGCCGCTGGCGCCTCAGAGCCCTGTGCTGTCCATCACCTTTCGGCGAGGCGATGAGCGCTTCTCTTACTTTTCGCTGATCACAACGGTTGGCACGCCACAGTGCATTACTGCGCAAGAACTGCGCGTGGAGTGCATGTTCCCGACTCATGGCAAGGGGAAATGAACCTGTCTTTTTCTAGGGATCGCCTGTTCGAAACCGGACAGCTTACGCAGCGCTGTAGTCCTGGTCAATCGCATCGTAAAGCCACGATCGGATTAACGCTCGTGGCGGATCTGGCTGGGATGAGAGCGGCCACGATTGCAACCAGCACAAGCAGGACCGTCACCAATCCGAACGTGACCGGATCGTGAGGGCCAATGCTGTACAACAGGCTCGAGAGCACACGGGTTGCTGCCAGCGCGGCGACCAGGCCAAGGACAATTCCCGACATAATGAGCCGCAAACTCCGCCCCATCACCAGCCGTAAGATGTCGCCTTTGTCTGCCCCCAACGCCATGCGCACTCCAATCTCCTGCGTCCGCTGCGCAACCAGGTAAGCGATGACTCCATAGAGCCCGATCATCGCCAGCGCCAGGCCAGTCGCAGCGAAAAAGCTCACCAGGGTCGTCTGAAATCTTGGCTGGTCCGCCAGCTTGGCGACTCGTTGACGAAGGGTTGCAATATCCACCGGAAGCGTCGCGTCCATCGCCGTTACCTGGGAGCGAATCCATGGAGATATTTCCTGGAACGGGAGAGCGCTTCGCACCACCACCACCGAAGTCCTACCCCAGGTACCGCCTCGATCCCAATCCTCTGCGCGGTTCCGCCGCAGCCCGTAGTATTCCGGCTTCTCCTCACCGGTAAGCCCGCCGTTCTTTACATTCGCTGCGACGCCTACAACCGTGTACCAGATATCCTCCGCATTCGAACTAAAACGAATCTGCTGGCCCACAGCGTTCTCGCCCGGAAACAGGAGCGAGGCCAGCAATCGGCTGAGAACAATGGAATGCTCATTGGACGTAAGCTCTTCTTCGCTGAAGCCTCTCCCCTGCACAATGGGAATGTCGAGAACATGGAAGTAGTTCGGCGAGATAAGACGATAATTAACAACAGCGCCGGTTTCTCGGTGGGAAGGCGCTCTGCCCGAAACCTCTATCAGGTCGTAGCGCGTTACATCGTGATCGGATGCCGGAGGTACCGAGTCGGTGGTCGCCACCAGGCTGACTCCAGGACCGAACTGAAGGTGCCGTTGCAATTGCTGGAAGAATGTCATCTGGCTTTGGGGCGTGGGATAGTTGTGTTCTCCCAAGGTGACGCTGACCGTCAACGTGTTGTCTTCGCGCATCCCGAGACGTTGATTCTCGAGATTCCGGAAGCTGCGTACCAAGAGCATCGCACCCGCTAGCAAGACCACACTGGCCGCGATCTGCGCAATCACCAGTGTCTGACGTACTCTTGCCTGGGAGACAAGTGTGAAGAGGCGTCCGTTCAGCGCCTCTCTGCTTGGCCTTTGCAACGCCGGCGCCAGGCCAAATAGTCCGCCACATAAAATCGCAAGCAAGACTGTGAAGCCGACGATCCGTAGGTCGAGCCTGGTCTGTGCGAGATATGGAATGCTTGAAGGGGCAATAGCAATGAAAAAACGCAACAGGGCTTCTGCCACGGCACATCCAGCGACCGCTCCGGCCACTGACAAGAGAAGCGCTTCCGTCAACGCCTGGCGCACCAACCGGGCTCGGCTTGCCCCTAGAGCCGAGCGGACCGCAAGCTCCCGCCCCCTAGTCGCGCCCCGCGCCATCAAAAGGCTCGCTACATTAGCACACGCGATCAGCAGCACCGCCAAGACCGCGCCCAGCAGAACCCACGCCGTCAGACGCGCATTCTGCATCTGCCGTTGACGAAGCGAGCGAACCTTGAGATGGAAGTCGTAACGGAGTTCTGATGGAACCAGCTTCAGATCATATTGAAAGAGCGGCTGCAGCTCGGCTTGCGCCTGCTGCACAGTGACTCCGGGCTTGAGCCGGGCGAAGGCCCTTCTTGGGCTTCCATAGCCTCCATTGGCCGAACGATCGGCCGCCTCATTTACAGCCATCGGAAGCAGAACATCGACGGCTTGCAGCCGAGGCATCTCAAAATTCCGGGGAAGAACGCCGATTACGCGAACCGGACTACCATCGATTTCAATCGTCTTATTCAAGATGCCCGGATCACGGCTGTAATGACTCAGCCACAGACCGTAGGAGATGAGCGATACATCGGGGCCGCCGGGACGCGCCTCTTCGGGGATGAAGTTACGGCCGAGGATCGGCGACACGCCCAGGACGGAGAGGAAATTGCCCTCTACCGACTCACAGCTCAGTTGCGCAGGCTGGGCTTCCGTCAGGTCGCACTCATGCGCCCCGGTCTGCTCTGAGGTCATGGCCTCGAAGGGCTTCTGATGATCGCGCCAGTCGTAGTAGAAGTTGCCCATAAGGAACTCCTGGGTTTCGACCGAGTGCACCATGCCGAGCGAGACCAGACGGTCCGCATGGGCATAGGGAAGGCTGCGAAATAGGATACGATCGACAATGCTGAACACCGCAGTCGTCGCGCCAATGCCCAGCATCAGCGTTACGAGAATAGTGAGTGTGAAGACCGGGTTCCGGGCGAAGCCGCGAAGAGCGTAGCGAATATCCTGAAGAACGGTTTCGACGTAGAAGCTAGGCCGCTGCTGGTGAGATTCTTCCTTGGTGCTCTCCGCTCCCCCAAAAGCAATGACCGCCTGCCTGCGCGCCTCCTGCGGCGTTATTCCGGCGGCGACGTTCGCCCCGGCCTGCCGTTCAAGTTGGAATTGCAACTCCTCGTCTATTTCATGACGAGGCTTGGGAGCTACCAGGAACCGGATGCGCGTCAGCCAATGGTTCAGCATCGAGAATCCTCCTACTTGAGCACCAGGGCGATTGCGGTGGAGAAGCGTCCCCAGTTTTCGAGTTCGGCTTCGAGCTGTTTTTGTCCGGTCCGGGTCAGCGAATAATACTTGGCCTTGCGGTTATTCTCAGAGGCCCCCCAATCGGCATGAATCCAGCCCTTGTATTCCAGCCGGTGGAGCGCTGGATAGAGAGACCCCTGCCCGATCTGTAACGCGTCCTTCGATACTTGTTGAATGCGTTGCGCGATGCCCCATCCATGCATGGGCTCAAGGGCCAACGTCTTCAAGATAAGCAGATCGAGCGTCCCTTGAGGCAGATCGGTAGTCGACGCCACGTTTTCCCCAGAACACTCAACAAGAGAATGAAGCCGTCTCCTGTCGAATGTCAAGGGGAAAGCAAAAATCACGCTGGTTGATATTCTGGCACTAGGACGTAAAACGACCTTTCGGACATGTGGTCCGCGTTTCATAATCGATGAGTGCATTGGCGGAGATAACCGGCCAAAAATCTGAATCAACTCTCAAGAGCTGTTCATAAGAAGCTATATTTTCTTTCAGTTGGATTCTTCAGGAGGCGGGGCTCTGTTTCCAGCTGAGATCTTGGCGGGTCACGCCTGGAGCAGAACCCCTGTGAGGTAACGATCCTCTTTGTCCCAGTTTCCGTCTCGCTGGACAGGGCTGCGGCCGGCTGGACGGAAGACTGCGACGAAATCATCTTACGCCATTGTCCGGTTTGTGAGAGCGATACGATCATCGGTCACGGGCGCCGCCGCAAGCAGGCGCACGACGAGCATCACGACTGGATCGGGATTCGCCGGGGCCGCTGCATCAAGTGCGGAAGGACCTTCACCTTCCTGCCGGTGTACTCACTCCCTTACACCCATTACAGCCTGGTGGCGCGCTGCCACACATTGCTGCGGCGCTTTGTGGAGCACTGTTCATGGGAAAGAGCAGTGTCGAGATTCAAGGATGCGGATCGCGTGCCGGATTCCTCCACGGTTCGCCGCTGGTCGAAGGGTCTGGACTGTTCTCAGCCGGCACTTTCATTTCTTTCCCACACTTTAACTCGCGTGGCTCACTGGCTGGAGCGTGGTGACCCTGGCGCTGCAGAAAGCAGCACCGTTGCCCTGGATCATTTCGGCTCTCGAAGTCCTCTGGCCCATGCGCGTATAAAAAATCCGCTCGCCCACCATCCTTGCCTGGGAACCGAAGAGGAGTCGTCCCAGACTGGGTTCCAGAGGCGGAAAAAGAGCGTGAGCCAAGATGTCGAGACACGCAGACAGCGAATGCCCCTGCTGGAGTACCTGCGGCAACAGAACTGGATTGGCCGGCCTGCGGGCCGTTGGGAGTATGTGGGTCTCTGTCCGCTGCATGAGGAGAGCCGGCCCTCGTTCTACGTCAACACACACAAGGATGTCTTCTACTGCCACGGCTGCGGGCAGGGCGGCGATCTGATTCGCTTCCTGCAGCTCTCACATCACCTGGCCTTCCACGAAGGCCTTGCTTATCTCGATCCAACGGCCACTCGAGAAAAAGATGCAATCGCAGTGCTCGAACAGGCGGCCACTTTCTATCAGCACCAACTGGATCAGTATCCGGAGGCGCTCGGCTATCTCTGGCAACGCGGAGTTTACCATCCTGCCTTGATTCGAGAACTGGGCATCGGCTATGCGCCCGGCGGAAATCTGCGTCGTCATCTCACAGCGCAAGGTTATTCCTTCGAACTTTTGCGGACAGCCGGTCTTATCAACGCACAGGGCGCGGATGCTCTTTATCAGCGCATCGTCTTCCCGTTGCGTCAGGGCGAGCACATCGTCAACCTCTACGGCCGCAGCATCGGCTCTGCCTTCGCCCATCGTTTCCTGCCCGGCTGCAAGGGCGGCTTGTATGCATGGGAAAAGGTGCGCCATTATGACGAAGTCATCCTGGTCGAAGGACTATTCGACTATGGCTCGTTACGCCAGGCCGGTTTTCAGAACGCGACCTGCTCGTTGGGCACCCATCTGAATGACGCCCAGTTCCACCAACTGTGTGATGGCCAACGCACCGTCTATCTCACCTTCGATGTCGACGCCAACCAGAGCGGACAGCGGGCTGCAGAGCGACTGGCCCATCGCCTTGGCGCACACGGCATCATGGCCCTTCGCGTCCTGCTGCCACAAGGTTACGATCCAAACTCGTTCTTCGTTGGGGGTGGGAACGCGGAACAGTTCCGGTCTCTGCTGGAGGCTGCCCAGCCATGAAGTTCCGCGTGATTCGTCAGCCCGCATCATCAGGTGCGCGCAGCCCCATGCGCGTGATCGAGCAGGATACCGGTCGGGAAGTGGCGTGGATCAATCGGTATCTCGATCGTGAGCATGTCCGCCGGCTGGCCGACAAATCCCTGTACAGCTACGCGCACAGCCTGCTGCACTTCGTGCGCTGGTGGGAGAGCGTTCATCACACTGGCGATATCTCCCAGCAAGATCTCACCGAATCGACTCTGCTCGATTACCTGCGCTTCCAGTCGAGCCTGGAACGGCGCCCCTCCGCCTCCACCATCAACGATCGCGTTGCAACTGCCGATCGTGCGATCCGCAATCAGTTCCCCAATGCTCCCTGTCAGGTGGCGCATGGCTTCCATAAGATTTACCTGCATCGCAGGCCGATGGGTCTGGGACGCCCCCGCTTCGAGCTCAGCAGGTTGCGCATCAAGGAACCACGGCTCAACATCGTTCCGCTCTCGGTCGATGAAGTGGCACGCTTCTGGTCCAGTTTTCGAAACGCCCGCGACCTGGCCATCGTCGGCCTGATGCTCCTGCATGGGCTCCGCTCCGTCGAAGTCATGGCCTTGAATCGCGATGATGTGTTGTTATCCGAAGGGCAGCTTCGGGTGCGCGGCAAGGGGAACAAGCTACGCTTGCTGCCACTGGCGCCGGAAACCACGCAACTGCTCGATCACTATCTCCGCGTGGAGCGGCCCGATCCCTGCTCGGCGGCACTGTTCGTGGTGTTGAAAGGGCCCGCTCGTGGTCAACGTATGACACCCGCGGGATTACGTTCCCTGTTCCGCCATCATCGCCGCACTACCGGTGTCCAGTTGGCAAATCCCCACCGCTTCCGACACACGTTCGCCTCCGATATGGTGCGCGCCGGCATCAGCCTACCCGCATTGATGCAGCTGATGGGCCACGCCGACATCGAAACTACCTTGCACTATGTGAAGGTCTCGCCGCAGGACGTCTACCTGCAGTACGCCCGCGCGACAGCACAGTGCATCCATCCTCAACCGAGGATCCCGTGATGCGCTGGCGCCGTGCTCCACTCCAGCATCCGCTGGCGCCGCTCTTCGCGCATACGGTCGAGTCTCTGTGCACCGCACTCACCCCGTCCAGCAAGCGTAACTACAACATCGTGGTGCGCAGCTTCCTTGTCTATCTCGGCGCAGAATATCCGAAGATTACTCGTCTCGAACAACTGCACCGCGATCCTCATATCCTCGGATGGATGGCGCACCTGCGCGGCCAGACTCCGCCTCTGGTCGCGGCAACCTGCATCGGACGCCTCTTTGCTCTGCGCACCATCTTCCATGAACTGGCTCGCACCAGCCATCTCCCTGAACTGGCTCACTTGCTGCTGCGCGAGGATATTCCGCGCTCGCCTCACACTCTGCCACGGCCGCTCACCGCCGAGCAGGATCAACTCCTCCAGCAGGAGTTCATGCGTCGCAACGATCTTGGCGGAAATGTCTTCCTCCTGCTCCGCTCGACCGGCATGCGTATCGGCGAATGCGTCGACCTGTCCTATGACTGCCTGCGCGCCACAGGCCCCAACCAATGGGCCATCCATGTTCCCCTCGGCAAACTCAAGACCGAGCGCATGGTACCCATCGATGCCTTCGGCCGTGATCTCGTCCAACGGCTGCGCTTCTTCCGCTCCCTGGATCCTCTGCCTGCCGATGGACGGCTTCTGGCGCGCCCTGGAAGCAAAGTGGCTCTGCTCGTTCCACTCCGCGACTACCTTCATCAGGTCTGCCACTCCCTCGGACTCTCTACGCGTATCGTCCCCCATCAGTTCAGGCATACCTACGCCACCGAGATGCTTCGCTCCGGGGTCAGCTTCCCCGTCCTGATGAAACTACTCGGCCACGTCGATCCAGGTATGACCATGCGCTACGTCGATGTCGCCCTCACCGATCTCGAACGTGAGTTCCAGTTGGCTCGCTCCAAGCCTAGGCATCTGGCTCCACAACCCAAAACATCTACCGCACCAGTTCGTACAGGCATCGATGGCCTCATCGACTCCTTAGTCGCCGCTCAGCACGTCATGGAGATGTTCCGCCGTTCTCTCCCTAACGGTAATGCGCGCAATCGTCTCCTCAGACTCTCCATCCGCCTCATCAAGATCCTGACCGAGATAAGAAAACTCCAGACCACCTGAATGAAAATGGGAAGCGATTGGCCGGTTATGGTGGATTGGCAACAAGTGAGAAGGTGGCAACGCCTCGTCCCGGCCGCACATCCGTTCACCATTCGACGCGGACACCGAAGAGGGTGATGAGCAGAGCGGCCTGATCCGGGCTGATGATAAGACCATCCGTATTCGCCGGCATCCCGCGAATGCCATCCAGACGGCAATCGCGGATATCGGTGCCCCTAAGCTTTGCATGAGAGATGTCGGCACGCCTCAGATCACACCCACGAAAGACGTTGCCGGAGAGATCAGCATCATAGAAGTCCGCATCCGTCAGATTGCATTTCTCGAAGATGCAGTTCTGTAGCCTCGCCATTCGCATAACGGTGAAATCCAGCTTGCATTCGCGAAACAAGACGCTCTTGAGTTGAGCCTCCGTGTAGGTCGCGCCAGTGAGCCGCGTTGCAGTGATATCGACCCTTTCCAGGAGGCTCCCCGTAAGGTCAATGTTGGCCAGATCGCAGCTCTCGATGAGGGTGTCCCGTACACGCAGATGTTGCGCTTTCGGATCAGAGAGCGTCACGCTGCGCCATACGCATCTGTCCACGCGGACAGATTGGCCGCGTGGGCTGAGAAGCGATGGCAAGAGGGTCCCCGACGCAATAGCATCCATCGCGTGTCCTGATGCAAGCTGTTCCTGAAAGCTCTCAGTCAGGAGTTCCATGTCTATGTCAGGCGCGATGCGGCCCTTAGCTTTGGTCGCCATTTCTTAAGACTAAATGCAGGCAACGTGTCAGAACAGAGTTCGGAGGAGCTTCCCGTTCAGCCCCGAATGATGCCTACACTGCCCAAGCCATAAGGTATTGAGGCAGCAAAGAGGCCGTCGATCCGAGCGCGGTCGAGCAGAGCGTCTCCACGGCCAGAGATGCGTCCATTTGTGCTGTAGTTGTAACGCTTTTGCTGGCCGCGGATTACGGCAGAGGTCGCTGCATCAGGATGTATGCCTCGTCACTATATTCTGGCAGATGAAACGTTTCGCCTTGGTCCTCGAAACCCATCGAACGATAGAACGGGACCGTTGCGATCCGTGCAGTACACCACAGCAAGGTGCCCTGGCCGTTCACCGCGTGGACGACACAGCGCTCAGCTAAGTGTCTGCCAAATCCTCTCCTACGAAATTCTTCCAGGGTAGCCATTCCGCGCAGTCGCCATTGGCCCGGGTCCGATTTGCAAGGCATTGATTCGTGGCAGACTGTTGCCACAGCCACCAGGCGGCCATTGAAGAACGCTCCTACGTGCAATGAATCTGGCGCATCATCGCCAGGGTAAATGCTTCGGCCGCTCGGCCTCTCCGCGCGCAGTACCAAATCGCGGAGCACTCTTGTCTCTGCTACAGATATGCAACGGATGACCGCTCTGCCCTCGATATTGCTCAAACCTGGAGGCACGACGCCAAAACCTCAAAAAGTCTCTCGATATCGGAAGAATCGTTATAGACGTGCGGAGCGATGCGTATGGAGTCCCCACGAATGCTCACATAGACGCCAGCGGCTGCGAGCGATGCGGGCAACGTCGCGGGAACACCTCGAGAAGAGCGAATTCCGATCATGTGCCGGCATCGTTGGTCGTAGGGAAGAACCGCATACGCTGAGTCTGAAGCACGCTGCGCAATGTCGTCTGTCAACCGGGACAGCGTGTCTTCGATAGTCTCTACACCCCATGTCAGAACCTGCCGCAGGGCGACTGTCGCCATCGGCGCCAGGACAAATTGTGGAAACTCTCCCATGTCAAAGCGTCTCGCACCCTGACGATATTCGTCACAGTAATCGATCAGGTGAGCGAAGTCTTCGCTGCCCTTGCGCGCGAGCCACGACTGTTCAAGAGGAGAACCATTTTCCTGCCATCTCGGAGCCACATAGAGATAGCCCAGACCATATGGCCCAAGAAGCCATTTGTACCCAACAGAGACCATGAAGTCCGGCTGTACACGCGCCAGATCCAACGGACATGCGCCCAAGGACTGGCTCGCATCAATCACCAGCGCAGCCCCAACTTCCCGTGCTCGCCCCCTGACGCGAATCAAATCGATAAAGCTGCCGTCCGTCCAATGACATTGAGGAACCGATACGACCGCTGTCTCGTCATTGATCGCTTGCAGCAAAGCCTCGGTCCAACTACCTTCTGCATGCCGCCTGATCGTGAGCAGCCTCCCTTCCCGTCTCTTCGCGAGCTCCCGCCAGGCATAAACGTTAGACGGGAACTCCCGTTCCAGGATGACGATGGATTGACCGCGATTGACCGTGACATTGTTGGCGGCGACGGCAATTCCATAGCTGGCCGCCGGTACAAGAGCTATATCGTTCGCCTCCGCTCCCATAACCCGCCCAGCCAGCATTCTCAATTCCTCCGCTCCGACAAACCAATCTGAAGAGGATAGTGTCCAGGGAGCGGCCTTCTTGCGGACTGCATCGAGCCCAGCGGCAGTAACCGACCGTAGCTGCGGCGCCATATTGGCACAATTCAGGTAGGTGACGCCTGCAGGGATGTCAAACATCTCTGAGATGGCAAGTTCAGTCATATCAATCCAGGATGGCATGCGGATGTACTAAAATACATGGCACAGTTGAGGCGAGAATTGCGTTATTGCTTAGTAATTAAGGCAGGCACAGGAGATCGACTTGAAACGTAATGGTCTATTCGACGAAACAGATCTAAAATTGCTGTCGATCTTGCAGGCGAACCCACGCATTACGATGTCCGAGCTGGCGAGGCGGTTGGATATGTCGAGCCCCTCGGTGACGGAACGGGTGGCGCGTCTAGAAGAGGACGGCATAATAACTTCGTATCGACTCGATCTCAACCCAGCCGCTTTTGGATATCACCTGATTGCGTTTGTTCGAATTCGCCCCTTGCCTGGACAAGTTGCTAAAGTCGCCGATCTGGCAAAACAAGTTCCTCAGGTGGCGGAGTGTCATCGAATCACGGGAGAGGATTGCTTCATTCTTAAAATCTATTTGACCGATGTTTCTTCGTTAGATCGGATTCTCGATCGCTTTCTTGCTCACGGTCAAACGACGACGTCAATTGTTCAATCCTCACCTGTACCGCCGCGCTCTGTTCCGCTCCCGAAATGGGTCCCCTAAATTTCAGTTGTGCACCTCATAAATCAACGACACGATTCCTGAACGATAGACCCTGTGAGTTACCAGCTTCAACCTGGCTTGTTTCGTAGGAGGCGGCAGGACCTTTATGCCTTCGCCCAACAACACCGGCATAACGCTGACCTCAACCGTGTCGACCTGGTGCAGTTCCAGCAGAGTACGAAATAGCTCGCCGCCACCCATCAGCCAAATATCTTTTGAGCTATGGGTGCGCAATGTCTGCATCTGTTTTTTGGTCAACTGGCGAAGGATGATCAGATCGGGATGGTCTCGAGGACTCAGAGTGCGGGAGACGACAGCCACCTTCATTCCCCGCATACTCGTCTTACCTAATCTCGCAACCGCAGCTTCGTAGGTTCGGCGGCCCATGAGCAAGGTGTCGACTGTGCCCATAGTTCACCGAAATTCACTTCCTTGTCCATCACAATCCAGTCCGCCTCACCGTTCGGTCCAGCGATGTAACCGTCCAGGCTCATTGCAACCACGTAGCGAATCCTGGTCATAACCGCGGCTCCTCTCAGGAAGGACAACTAGTGTAGTCCGCCACACAGATAGTCATTTATAAAGCGCGGCGCGAGCGCGGGAGACTTTTTCGAGGATGTCGGATGCTTTTGCCGTCCAGATGAAGGGTTTTGGATTGTCGTTGTGATGGTCGATGTAGTCGCCGATGGCAATGATCAGTTGTTCGAGGTCTTGGAAAACGCCGCGGCGGATCTGATTGGCGGTCAGGTCGCGAAAGAAGCGTTCGACCATATTGAGCCACGAGGCCGAAGTGGGGGTAAAGTGCACGTGGAAACGCTTATGGCGCTGGAGCCAGCGCTGCACACGGGGATGCTTGTGGGTCGCGTAGTTGTCGCAGATGAGATAAATCTGCTTTTCTGCGGGGATGGTCTGATCGATCATACGCAGGAAGTGCAGCCATTCCTGATGGCGGTGTCGCTGCTGGCACAAGCCGTAGATTTCTCCGCTCGCAGTATCCAGAGCAGCGAACAGGGTGGTTGTTCCGTTGCGCTTGTAATCATGCGTCATGGTCTGGCCGCGGCCCCTCTTCAACGGCAGACCAGGTTGCGTGCGGTCCAGTGCCTGAATCTGGCTCTTTTCGTCCACACAAAGCACCAGCGCATGCTCAGGGGGATTGAGATAAAGGCCGACAATCGCCTCCAACTTCTGAGCGAAGTGTGGATCGTTGCTGACTTTGAAGCTCTCGATGCGATGCGGCTTCAGTCCGTGGGTGCGCCAGATGCGGCCGACGCTGGACTCGGAAATGCCCATCGCACGCGCCATGCTGCTACGCGACCAGTGGGTGGCTCCGGCAGGCTTGGACTGCGTCGTACTAGCAACCACTTGGCCGACGATGTCCGGCGAAATCTTCGGTGTCCGTCCCGGCCGGGGAGCATCCTTCAGCAGACCCTCGACCCCCTGCTGAATAAAGCGGCTTCGCCAAAGGGCCACCATGCGCGGCGCAACCCCCATCCGCTCCGCAATCTCATTATTCTGCATTCCTTCGGCGGCCAGCAAAACAATGCTGCTGCGCTGTGCCACGCGCACCGCAGTCGTCCGCCGGCGCGACAACTTCTCCAGTTCCAACCGGGCTGCAGAGCTTACCTGAATCGTCGGCGCTACACGCATAGTGGCTCACCTCATCTTATGAGATGACTCGCTCAATATAAACGACTCTATTTATGGCGGACTACACTAGCTCGTAATCTGGAATCAGGCGCCTCCAGGTTCAGGGCGCCAGTTTATACTCCGAAGACGCCACGCCCTGCCGAAGTTTTTCCCCGACCTCCATCCACCTCATTGCAGGTTTTGCCGGCAGGAATTTAGCGCCGGCTGGAATTTGACGGAAAAGCCGAGAGTCCAATAAACCGGCTCGGCACCGCCAACGCGATCGGGGCAAAATCCTGATCTGCCGAATTGAAGACAATATTGTTGGCCCGTCCGATGGTAATGACGGTGGGAACGCACTCCCGTCACTAATCTTCTGGCGTTAGCCTTGCTTAACCGTCCGTATCCTGTAGTACATTGGACAAAGCGTCATTTGGCGCCAACCCCGATGGCGATGGGACAACTCACTGCGTCTGAGTGTATTAGTATGATTGAACAGAGATTACTCAAGAGGGTGGCGGTTACTCTTTACTTAAGATGCCGCACCTTCTAACGATTCAGCAACATCCCGATGGACTTCCGAAGCTACCGCCTCCCCCCGCGGAGTGTTCATTCATTCTCAGCGAGGAAGAGATGATCAATCCAGATACAGTGTCAGCCGAAGCTCCTTCATTTACGGAATCACAGAACGCTATCGAAGCTCTGAAACGACTCCGTAGTTCCTACAAGGCAAGGCCCGTCACTGGGGCCGATCGGGCGGTTTTGTTGGCCGTTAAAAGCACTCTGAAGAATGCCAGGAATACGCAAGACCCGGGTTGACCGGGTTGCGGTTCCGGCTCCGTTCCTGATTGACACCTATCCAACGACGCCAGACTGGGTTACTAAAGTGCACCTCTTTATATTACTCAAAGGTAATGGAAAATTCTGTCGTCGACGATGATCCTCATCAACTAGAGCAGTTTCGCAATTACTGTGGACTGAAAAAGATCGCGAGGCGTGGTTTTCCTTGGGAGAAAACCACGAAAAGGCCTGTCGCTCCCCGGATTCCCTGCGGCGCGGCACTGGCCGAGAACAATTATGTGCGACTTTCTTAACGGAAAGTCGCATGTAGTTCCGTGGTTCCACCAACCTCTACAGGAAATCCGGGTTCGGTCTACACCAATTGCGAAACTGCTCTAGCGGCGATCTCCCCGGACATGGTTATCAATACCCGGGGGAGTATCGATGGCAATGGAACGAGGGATCGCCGTGAACGCGGTCCGGCTGAACAAAGGCTGAGGAGTTCCTCTCAAAGGGCCACCCATGGCGGGCAAAATCCTGGAACATTCAGCGCCCAATTCCCAAGCGGCCGCTGGCTCGATAGCAGAGGCTTCGATTAAGCGTTCATCAAACCGCGAAATCCGTGCTGCCCAGCAACCAAGGGCCAGCGCGGAGTTTGTGCGACTACAGAAGATTCAAAAGGATTGCGCAATTGCGCGGGGAAGAAGGTGAAGCCATTGACACGAAACCAACATCCGGACCGACTCCTGGAGAGACGGAGATCGCTGCGAAGGCGTACTGCAAGGATCACCCTAGCGGCATTATTAACCTGCGGAGCTATAGCGGGGACTGGTATCAGCAGTCCTGCTCAGAACTCGCAGCCAGATTACAAGCAACAACCGACCCCTCCTACAAGACAGTCCCAGATTGACCGGCGCAGGATAGGCCCCGTAATCCTGGCCGCAAGTGGGCCCACGGGGCAAGATCTTTGTAGTTAATAAATGACCGCGGCGATTGGCCGGCTATCTCCTGTGCTGTTCGAGGGAACGTAGCGCTACCGCACAAAGCAGCTCGGCAAACAAGTGGCGGCTTGATTGTTTCTGACTATCTAGCAAGCGGGTACGGTGAGTAGGGCAAACGACGGGCGTGACTTCATCGTGACCGTGAACGAGATACTTGGTTCGGCACAACTCCCCCGCAATTGCAAAGCAGGTCGGGCAGTAAACACTGGTTCCGTCGTAGCTCATGATTCGCTCTCTATCGGAGGGACTGCCAGTAGCAGGACTACAACACCTGCGCGTTCCTGGCCCTGCTCAGCGTGATCTCAACCGCCAATAGCACGGCTTGTTCGGCTTCGCTTGCCGGCTTCTGCATCAAGAGCTGGTACGAATCGCGCAGCCGCTCCAGAGCGGCTATCAAATCGTGATTGCTCTGGATCACGCCGCGAAACCACTTCTCCAGCTGTCCTTCACGGGAAGCCACGGGCACAACGAACGGCAGGACCTTGCAGGATGCTTTGTTTAATCTGGCCATGCTTCGCTCACTTACCAGGGGTGAAAGCTTCGAGGGGGGTGGAAGACGAACGGCGACTCTCCTTGTCCACTATCGAATCCCTCCCCCGAAAGAATCGATCACAGAGTTTAGAGAATCGCCGCTTGTTGAAGAGCATACCGGTTTCATCCTGATTTGCTACATACTTTGCGTAACCCAGGGGCAGATTGAAGTAACCCAATATGGTAATGGCCGGGGGTCAAGATCAGCCCATCTTAATCCCATGTTCCCCGATGATGGCAAATACCGACAAAAGATTGGTAGTCCCAAGAAGCTGCCGAACCTGTTGGCCAAGATTGATGAGTTCTAAACTGCAACCCGCCGACCGGCAAGACACATACAGGCGAACCAGCGTGCCGAGGCCCATGCTGTCGACACGGGTGAGATTGGTCAAGTCCAGCACGATTCTCTTCGTCCCCGGGATCAGCTGGCTGACTTTGGCGTAGAGAATATCATTCACCCCTGCAACCAACTTGCCGTTGCATCGCACAACGACAGTGTTGCCTGCATGAGTGATCTCAAACGAGAGGGGACTGGGCGCTTTGTCAGGCATCCAACATTGCCTTGTCAAAATTCGTGGATTTGGGCTGGCGAACGATTTTCGCACATCGGATGCGGTATTGGAACGATGAATTGCCGCGGCTGAGGAAGGGATGTCGTTAGGACTCGATTCTCCCGATTACCTGCCGCTGCCGGCCCTTGCATACCGGTCACGGGCTCGGACTGCGCCTCAGCGGCATAGCCGGGATGGAGGCGTTTGCTCCTACGACGGATCGCCCACCGTTTGCGAGATCACCCCTACAGCGTCTTCGGCTCGGGGCGGACCGCTGAACAGCGGCTCAAAGCGGGTCTTTAAGCGCAAAAACCATTGTTCATAGAGGTTGAAACTTAGCCACGCCGCAGAATAGCTTGCAGCCATGAGTAAGGCTAAATACGGGATGGCCTTCGCCGTTGGCAATGGAAATACGACCGACCGTTGCTCCATGACATGCTCCATCGTGTAGTAAACGGGAAAGTGCCAGACATACATGCCATAGCTATATTTGCCGAAGCTTCGAATCCATCCTTGCTGGAAGAATCTGCCCAGGCGTGTCTCAGTGTATTGCAAGCAGAAAACAACCGCAGCGCCGCTGAGAAGAGCAACGCCAGATATGCCGAAGATCGACATGTACTCGCCAGTCTCCCAGAGGCAGCGCGCAGGTCCAAACACCGCTACCATAGCGAGAGCGAGCAGGCCGCCTGCCGTAAGCCCGCCTAAGATGCGATTGGAGATGTGACCTTCCAGGGCGAGGATAGCGGCCAGAGCCGAGCCTACGTACAATCCGTCGGCGCGGGTAATGGTAAAGGCGTACACCCAGATGCCGGTGCCGAAATGGGCGTCCAGGATAACGCGAAGCGCGAAGGAAACCACGAACGCGACGGCGCACAGTTTTACCACTGCTCGGGTGGTTAAATGCCAAATCACGGCCGGCCAGATCATGTAGAACTGTTCTTCCACCGCCAGGCTCCAGAAGTGACTGATGAAGCTAATCGGATAATCACCGTGATGCCATAGAGGAATCCAATTCTGAAAATAAAAGAGGTAGGCCAGATGGTCCGCCGGATTCTGAAGGTTTGCTGCCGACCTCACCCAGGCCGAATGCGGCTCGGCCAGGAAGACGACTGCAATGGCCAGATAATATAAAGGAAAGATTCGAAGGATGCGGCGTCCATAGAAAGAACGCCCTCGATTGAGGGCGCTTCGCGTGTTCAGGAGGATGCCGGTGATGAGAAATCCTGAAAGCGCAAAAAAGAGGTCCACTCCCCACCCACCGAATTGCATAACGGGCAAGAACCACCGGGTAGCAGGACCATGTGCTTGAAAAAAAAAGGCGGCATGTCTCAACAGGACGGCGATAATTGCGAGTCCTCGAAGACCATCGAGGGCTGGGAGGTGGCGACGCGACGTTGCTTTAGACGTGTTCATGAGGACTTAACGTTAGTTAATTCGAGATTTCGGCATAAGACAAGTATCAATTCTGTGCCAGACACATCGGTCGACAACCTCCGGGCACTTCTGGGCCGGCCCTTCCCGCGACCGACAGGCGCTTCACGTAATCCGCTGAGGCAGGAGTCCCGAGCGGCGCCGCTCGAGAAAGCGGCGGACCGCGGGATCGCGTTCCAGACCGATGGCAATTTCATACGCGTGCCGGGCTTCGGTGTGCGCCCCTGTCTTGGCCAGCAGCTCCGCGCGCGCCGCCCAGTAGGGCTGGTACTCGGCGAGTCGCGTATCCCAGGCGTGGTTGGGCATGGCGGCGAGAGCTGCGTGTGCACCCTCCAGCTCCGCCATGGCCAGAGCGCGATTCATGGCCACCACCGGTGAGCCAGTGATGGCGAGCAGCGCGTCGTAGATTTGAAGCACCGCTAGCCAGTTGGCATGCCCGGTGCGGCAGCGATGCACGTGCGCGGACTGGACCGCAGCTTCGAGTTGATAACGGCCTATCACTCCGCAAGCGCCGGCGCGCCGCAACAGCACTTCGGCCTCATCGATCATCTGCAAGTCCCAGAGCGCAGGATCCTGATCAGCCAGGGGGACGTATTCGCCGTCTGCGCTGCGCCGCGCGCTGCGGCGGGCTTCCGCGTGCAGCATCAGGGCGAGTAAGCCGAGTGCCTCCGGCTCTGCGGGCAGCAGTTCGGTTACGAGCCGGGCCAGAAAGAACGCTTCGCTGGTGAGATCGTGGCGCGAGGTATCAGTGCCTGCCGCATCGCTCCACCCCTCCGCGAACGCGGTGTAGATCGCCTCCAGCACGGTATCGAGCCGCCCGGGCAGTTCTTCGCGTTGGGGGATGCAAAACGGAATGGCGGCCTCCCGGATTTTGTTCTTGGCCCGTACCAGCCGCTTGCCCATGGCGGTAGGAGACATGAGGAACGCCGAGGCGATGGTTGCCGCATCGAGTCCCAGGATGACCTGCAGCATCAAGGGCGCACGGATGCCGGCTTCAATGGCAGGATGGGCGCAGGCAAACATCAGGGCCAGGCGACGATCGGGGATTTCCCAATCCGCAGGAGTAACACCAAGGACGGCGGCCATACGCTCCAGGTCTTCGTCCACAACGTCACTGGTATGCCGACGGCGGGTCATATCGATGAGCTTGCGCCTGGCCACGGTCAGCAGCCACGCTTCCGGATTTCCTGGGCACCCATTTTGTGGCCAGTCTGCCAGTGCTGCCGCGAAGGCTTCGGAGAGCGCGTCCTCCGCGGCGGCCACATCGTGTGACCGCGCGGCGAGAAAGGCGACCAGCTTGCCGTAGCTGCGGCGCGCAACCGCTTCTGCAGTGTTGCGCGCCTGTGCATCGCCATCGTGGGAGGCCATATCGGAGTTTGCGCTCATCCCCAGTCAGGCCGGCATTCCCCAGATCGGGCGTACCTCGACGACTCCGTGACTGGCGCCTGGGCAGCGGGCAGCCCAGGAGAGGGCGGAGTCCAGATCGGGCACATCGATGAGAAAGTAGCCGCCCAGCTGCTCTTTCGAATCGACATAGGGGCCGTCCAACACCTGAGTTTTGCCGTTTGTGTTACGCACTGTGGTTGCGGTCGCGGTTGGCTGCAGACGATTGCTGCCTTTCATCGCTCCCGCCGCTTTGAGTGCTTCGCTGTAGGCCATGTAGGCCGCATATCCCTGCTCCCGCTCGCTCTGCGACATCTTCGGCCATTGGGCCTCGTCTACATAAAGCATCATTAAATATTCCATAGGAAATCTCCGTCGTGGATTTTAGGCGGGCGTTGTCGTCCGCTACTACCATGACGTGCGAGGGCCGGCGATTTGGACACACGGCGTGAGACGCCTCAAAAAAAAACAGATTCTTAGGCCCTCGCACTCGATCGATCACTCATCTTCGCTCACAGCTTGTTGCAGGTCTTCCTCGCTGGCCGTGCTTCTCAACGGCAATGTGATCGTGACCTGCAGGCCGCCGCTCTTTCTATTCTGCGCCGTGATGCATCCGCCGTGTAGCTGTGCCGCTTCGCTCGCAATCGCCAGGCCCAGTCCTGCTCCTCCGCTGCTGCTCTCTCGTCCCGGAGCGGTGCGAAAGAAAGGCCGGAAGATATCAGACAACATGGATTCCGGAACGCCGGGACCGCAATCCAGAATTTCCACGAACAGGTGCTGCCGGTCGTCGCTGACTCTGCAATCAAGGTGGATTGTGCTTCCTGTTGGAGAGTATCGGATTGCATTGCGGAGGACATTGTCGATGGCCCGGCGCAGCAACTGAGGGTAGGCCAGCAGAGTTACATCCTGACGCGTGCCGGTGACCAGGCAGTTGGCATGTTGCGCTTCAAAATTCGCGTCACTAATGATGCATTCACATAGAGATTGCATCGGAACTGGCGCCAATATCTCCGCGGGGCATCTACCTGCTTCCAGCCCTGCCAGAAGCAAAAGCTGCTGCACAAGATTGCTGAGCTTGTCTGTTTCGCGCTCAATTCGTTCCAACTCTCCACTCTTCTTTCCTGCGAACTGGCGCCGCAATAGGGCAAGGGCGAGATGCATTCGGGTGAGCGGCGCTCCCAATTCGTGAGAGACATCTGCGACAAACCGGCGCTGGGCGGTCATCAACATCTGAATTTGTGCGGCCATCACATCGAAGTCCCGCGCCAAATCCCCTAATTCGTCTCTACGCTTGATTCTGGGTGGGGCGGCCCTGGCGCTAAGATCACCTGCCGTCAAACGTTGCGCGGTCGCTCGTAATCTGGTGATTGGACGAGTGAGGTAAAACGAAAGAGCCATACAGACCAGGGCAGCTGGAAACATAGCTATCGCCAGATTGAACCAAAAATTCGGCTTGAGCATCCGGCTTATCGGTCCATAGACAGTCAAAATAACAGCATAGCGCCGGCCCGTCGCACTCTGCACCGGACACACGAACAGTAATCGGAATCCAAGCCGGTGAAGCTCTGCATACCCGCTTTGCAACGCCTCTTCAGCCATTTGCGCATAGAAGGGAAGAGGGGCGCCATCTTTTGCCAGTAGGTTGCCCTTTTCATCGAACAGAAAGAAGGAGTTATGCTCCATGCGGCTTTTAAGTGCGGAGATGAATACGGCAGTTCCTTGCTGTTCATAAACATTGACCGCCTTGGTCAGATCAGACGCAATCAGTTCTGGCGCGTAGTGCTTGTGATTTTCCGGGAACATTTGGGTCAGAACTTCATTTACGCTGAGTACAACGGCGATCATCAGAATGGTGGCAAGCCAGAAACTAAAAAAGATTCGCCAGAAAAGCTTCATTCTTTGCTCCTATGATTCCGGACCTCGCTGACCTAAGTAGACGCGCATTCCATCTTTCAAATTGGATCATGTAGAGAGTGATGGTGTGACCTGACTTTTGTAGGGATTTGTCGTGCAGCGCTGTTGGGGCGGAAACCTTTGCCGAGCGTCCACGTTCAACAGAAACAAAAGTATTTCTCAAGCGATGGGAGTGCAGTTATTTAAGTGACCACCTTGTATAGCAACGAACGTGGTGCGGCGCTTGCCCCGTTCAGCGCAGAGCGGCGACGCGCTGGTTGACCTCCGCTCTCACCCTGGCCATATCCTGCTTTAGGAGCGCTCCATTCTGCACCAGCAAATCGCCGCCAACGTAAACCCGTTCCAGGTCCCGCTCGCCGGCAACGAACACCAGCGACGCATAAGGATCAAAGACGGTGCGGAAGCGCGTCGGATCGATCATCAGGAAGTCGGCAAATTTCCCCGGCTCCAGGCTGCCCAGCCGGTCAGCGACGCCGAGCACGTCCGCGCTGCCCATGGTGTGCAGCCGCAGCACGTCGTACGGACTCATAATCGTTGCATCCTCATACTTGTCGCGGATCGCGTAGAGCCCGGTGCGCATGTTTTCAAACGGATCGGCGACGTCGGCGCTGGCCTCGCCATCGACGCCCATGCCCACCCGGATGCCGGCCTTCAGGCAGGCGGGGATGTCCGCCGTCCCCGACGCCAGGCGTCCATTCGACAACGGATTCCAGGACATCGCCACTCCCGCTTTTCCGCTCTCCGCGAGAATGAAGCTGTTGGTGTGGATGAAGTGTCCGAAGATGAGCTGTTTCGAAAGCAAGCCACTATCCATAAACCAGCGGAACTTGCTCTGCTGCTCATACTGCGTCTCCGGCGGCTCCAGATAGTGAGTTTCATTGCCCAGGTGGAACTCGTCCCCCAGCTGCTTTTCCATTAATGTTTGTTGATAGGTGTTGTTGAACGCAGTGCCGCCGCTGATCATCACGGCGAGGAAGTTATTCGACTTGGGTTGTTGACTCGTCCAATCCAGAAAAGCCTTTAAGGGCACACGCGCCTGCTCCGCCCCATACCTGGGCTCGACACCCAACGCAGTCGCCTTGCCGATGGACATGCTGTGGACGAAGCGAATCCCTGAGTCCATCTCCGCACGAAACCCGCTCTTGTCGTATTCATCCGCGGTTTGCGGATTTTGTCCTCGCGTCCGCGCCTCGAAATTGAAGTTGTAGACGCCGGTGATGCCATGCTGTAAATGGTCGAGCGCTCCATCCAGCGTGAACCAGTACATATCTTCCGGGCTCGATTTCACCGCCGGCTTGTAAAGCGCGTCGATCCATCCCAACAATGTCTGGTCCGAGCCCAGCCCGCGAAATGCGCTCTGCCATAAGTGGCTGTGGGCGGAGATAAAGCCAGGGATAATCCAGTGGCCTCCCGCATCCAGGCTCTCCTTGGCTTGCAGAGCCGCCGGAGGATCTCCAGCCGCGACCACGGACAGGCGGCCATCCTCACCCACCACCAGGTAGCCCTTCACCGGCTCGCGCTGGCCTGTCGCCATGGTCAGGATGAAGGCATTCTTCACCACCAACTTGGCTGGAGCGGAACCCGTAGACTGCGCAAACAGCAGCGATGCGCTCGCCAGCACAGCCAATGAACAAAAAGCCCTCAGAGTGGAGACAGCAGAGCAATATTTGGGAGTCATTGGCAATTACTAAATGAGACCGCTTCGCAGAACAACAAAAAAACCAGGTCACGCTATGATGTAACCTCCAATGACCGCCTCCGCTGATGCGAACGTCCACCTGGGCCCTCCGGCCCCCGCGTCTGTGGTGGCCGATGGCGACTTGATCGACGCGTTTGAGGGTCTTCCGCGCCTGGTCTGTTACGGGCTGCAGCATGTGCTGGTGATGTACGCCGGTACGGTTGCGGTGCCGCTGATTCTTGGCAGCGCGCTACGGTTCACGCCGGGGCAGGTGATCGCGCTGATCAGCGCCGACTTGTTCACTTCTGGATTGGCGACCCTGCTGCAAACACTGGGCTGGTGGAAGTTTGGCGCGCGCCTCCCGTTGATTCAGGGCTGCTCGTTCATTTGCGTCGCGCCCATGATTCTGATCGGCGGTCATTACGGCATCCCGACCCTCTATGGGGCAGTGATCAGCTGCGGCTTATTCACCATGCTGGTGGGACCCTGGTTTAGCCGTATGCTGCGTTTCTTTCCGCCGGTCGTGATCGGTTCCGTGATCACGGTGATCGGCCTGTCGCTGCTGCCGGTGGCCGGCGGCTGGTTGGGTGGCGGAGACACCTCGGCGGCCGACTTCGGCAGCCTTCTCCACCTCGGATTAGGCCTGGCGACGATTGTGCTGATCGTCGCCATCCAGCGCTTCGGCCGCGGTATGATCGCCAATCTCAGCGTGTTGCTGGGCCTGATCGGCGGCACCGCTCTGGCCGCGTTGGTTGGCCAGGCAAGCTTCAAGCAGGTGCCGGCAACGCCATGGTTTGCCATGGCGCATCCGCTGCTGTTCGGGCCACCGCATTTTGTGTTTCTGCCCGCCCTGGTGATGAGCCTTTCCATGCTGGTGGTGATGACGGAAACCACCGGCAACTGTCTGGCCATCGGTGAAATCACCGGCCGCCCGATCGGCCCGGCAACGTTGACGGCGGCCTTCCGCGCTGATGGGTTATCGACGGTACTGGGCGGGATTTTTAACAGTTTTCCTTACAACGTATATTCCCAAAACACCGGCCTGCTGGCGCTCTCGAAGATCAAGAGCCGCTTTGCGGTCGCGGCGGGGGGCGGATTACTCGTCCTGCTAGGATTCTTACCGAAACTGGCTGCGGTGATCGCCGGAATTCCACGGCCGGTCTTAGGTGGGGCGTCGATCGTGATGTTCGGCATGACGACCATGGCCGGCATTGAGGAATTGACCCGGGTCCGCTATCCAGGCACCAGCAATGCCATCATTGTGGCCGTCTCGGTCAGCATGGGCGTGCTGCCGATTGCTTCACCTCAGCTTTTCGCGCACGCTCCGGATGCGGCCCGGCTCTTTCTGAACAGTGGCATTTTCATGACCGCCGTGACCGCGGTCTTACTCAACCTTTTCTTTTCCTCGAAAGCGGAGGGCTAACTGGTGGAACAGGTAACGGAACAGGACCTGGCTTTTCTGCGGCAGGCGATTGAGCTGGCGCGATCGGCACGCAAAGACGGGCGCCACCCGTTCGGCGCGCTGATCGTCAACGAACGGGGCGAGACGGTCGTTGCTGCACGCAACAATGCCGTGCGGCCCAAAGGAGAACCGACACAGCATGCCGAGATGGTGGCCTGTGGCGAGGCCGCCCGGCTGCTGAGCGAAGCTGAGCTCGCTCGCTGCACGCTTTACACCAGCACCGAGCCTTGCGCCATGTGTGCCGGCGCGATTTACTGGACCGGCGTGGGCCGCGTGGTCTTTGCGTTGGCGGAAACCGGCCTGCTGCGCTACACCGGCAGCCACGAGCAAAATCCCACCCTCGATCTGCCTTGCCGCGAAGTGTTTGCCCGCGGGCAGAAGCAGATTTCCGTTGCTGGGCCCTTACTGGAAGACGAGGCCGGCCAGGTGCATGAAGGCTTTTGGACGCCGTAGGGAACACCACCAACACCCAGCGTGAGCATAGTGCGCTTAGTGCGCATATTTTTGCACCGCCGCTCGACTGTGCAGCCAGACGTCACAAAAGTTGCAGCGAAGTTTTCGCCACCATCAAACCTGCAAGACGTCTCCCTCGCGGGCGACCATCTCGTACAGCACAGGGTTGACGAAAAACCCAAGGAAGAGGCGTGAGATCAGGCCGGCGACGATCACGATGGCAAATGGCCTTTGCGTATCGGAACCAATGCCGGTCGAAAGAGCCGCCGGCAGCAAGCCCAGACAAGCGACCAGGGCGGTCATCACAATCGGCCGCAGCCGCAGGAGCGAAGCCTCGCGGGTCGCGGTGCGGATGTCCCGATTCTCCAGACGCAGCTTGTTGATGTAGGAGACAAGGATAACGGCAGTTTCGACCGAAACGCCCATGAGGGCGAGCAAGCCAAGTGCCGATGAGACGCTGAACGGCGTGTGGGTCAACTTGAGCGCGATCAGGGCTCCCACAGGTTCGGTCAGGATGACCCCGAGAGCAATGGTCACCGGGAATTTGAAATTGCCGTACAGCGCGAACAGGATCATGAAAATGATCAGCAAGGCAAGCGGGCCAATAAACTCTATCTGGTGCTTGGCTTCTAGAAATTCGCTGTACTCCCCCCCCAGGCGAGCCGATATCCGGGAGGCAAAGATTTTTCCAGATCCGCGATGGCGTGCTGTCCGGCGAGCACGGCGCCCTGCAAGTCGCGCCCCTCAACGCTGTACTGCACGCCAATGTAGCGGGAGTTGTTTTCGCGATAGATGAAGGATGCGCCGCCCGCCTCGTGGATATTCGACAGTTCGCGCAGTGGGATCTGCTGGCCTCCCGGCGTGCCGACAAGCAGATTGCCAATCTGCTGCGCGTTTTCGCGGAATTCCGGCTTCATGCGCACCACCAGGTCGAATAATTTTTCGCCTTGAATTACCTGGGTAGCCGCCTGGCCGCCCACGGCCGCTTGTACCACCGCCTCTACGTCGGCCACGTTAATACCGTAGCGCGCGATCTTGTCGCGATCCACGTCGATCAGCAAGCTGGGCTGGCCCAACTCGCGTACTACGGTCAGTTCGGTAAACCCCCGCACTTGTGAGAGCCGGCGCTTGATCTCTAGCGCTTTGCTCTGCAAGACGTTCAGGTCGGGCCCATAAATCTTTACCGCCAGCGCACTCTTGAGCCCCGTCAATGCTTCGTCGACCGCGTCTTCGGCCGGCTGGGTGTAATTGAAAATGACTCCCGGAAATGCGCTCAGCTGCTTCTGAATGTCCTCCTCCAGCTGGGCTTTGTTGTGGATGCTACCGTGCTTCCATGCCGCGTCGTTGTAGGGCTTCAAGCCCACGTAGAACTCGTCGTTGAAAAAACCGGTGGGATCGGTGCCATCGTCGGGGCGGCCAAGCTCAGAGCCGACGTCGGTGACCATCGGATACTTCATCAGGATGTTGCGCACCTGGGGCGAGAACTTGCTCGCTTCCTCGAAAGAGACGGTGTACGGCATGGTCGCGCGCACCCACAGCGCACCCTCGTCGAGGTGAGGCATAAACTCGCCGCCGATGAAAGGGATGAGCAGCAGCGTGACCGCGAAAATCAGGGTGGCCACGAACATGGTTATTTTGGGGTGGTCGAGGCACCAGTCGAGTTCGACCGCATACTTTTCCCGCAACCATTCAAACGGCTTGTTCACGCGCTCGTGCACCCCATTTTTGAACCAGTAAGCACACATGACGGGAACGAAGGTGAGGGTCAGGATCAGGGCGCCGACCAGCGCGACCGACACCGTGTCCGCCATCGGCTTAAACAGTTGTCCCGACGGCCCAGCCAGCGCGTATATCGGCAGATAGCCCGCGATAATGACCGCGACGGAGTAGAAGATGGGGCGATCGACGTCCTTGGCCGCCGCCAGTATTACCTGTTGCAGGTCGTAGCTCTGGCCTTCACGCGCCCCCAGCTCGCGGAACACGTTCTCCACCATGACCAGGGTTCCGTCGATGAGAATTCCAAAATCGATGGCGCCAATCGAAAGCAGGTTTGCCGCGACTCCGCGCGCATGCAGGAAAATAAATGAAAAGAGCAAGGCCAGAGGAATGGTGAGAGCGACGATGACGGCCGCGCGAACGCTGACCAGGAAAGCCATCAGAACAATGAGCACCAGCGCCATGCCCACCAGCATGTTGTGCTCCACGGTATCGATGGTCAGTTGAACCAGGTCGCTGCGGTCGTAGTAGGGCTTCACCTTTACATCTGCGGGCAGAATATTTTCATTCAGTTGCTGGGATTTTGCTTCGACCCCCTTGAGCACGTTCTGTGTTTGCTCGCCGCGGCGCATCATGATGACGCCCTCGACGGCATCATCGTTCTTGTTGAAGCCGAATTCGCCCAGGCGCGGGGCTCCTCCGATGGTGACGTCACCGATGTCGCGGATACGTACCGGCACCCCATTCTGTGTGCCCACGATGACGTCGCCAATGTCCCGGGTATCGTGCACCAGGCCCAGGCCGCGAACATAATAAAACTGGCCGCCCTGGGAGTAGAATCCGCCACCGGCATTGGAGTTGTTGACCGAGAGCTGCTGCAGCACGGTCGGCACGGTGATGTGGTATGCGTAAAGCCGGGCCGGATCGAGCAGCACTTGATACTGCATTACGGTGCCACCGAAACCGGAATCGTCTGCGACCCCGGGAACCTGCTTATATTCGCGCTCGATCACCCAGTCTTCGTAGACCTTCAGCTCTTGCGGGGTGCGGTCCGGGCTCTCGATTACATAGCGATAGACCAGCCCGGACGGGCTCGCCAGCGGCGCCAGCGTAGGGGTTACGCCGGTTGGATAGGTGACTTCACTTAAGCGCTGGAAAACCACCTGGCGGGCAAAATAATCGTCGGTGCCTTCCTCAAAAGTCATGATGACATCGGAAAGCCCGTACAGAGAAATCGACCGCATGACCGCCATCCTGGGCACGCCGTTCATTTCCACTTCTGTCGGGATGGTGACCAGGCGTTCGATTTCTTCGGCTGCGTGTCCCGGCCATTGGGTAATGACTTCGACCATCGGTGGGGAGAGATCGGGATAGGCGTCCACAGGCATGTGCTGGAATGAGATCGCGCCACCCACGGCAATGAACGCCACCAGCAGCAGGACTAACAGCCGTTGCCGCAGCGCAAAATGGACGATGTGATGAATCATGGGAAGCCGCCTCCTCAGTGTTGCAGCGAATTAGCAAACTGAAGAAACAAGCTGCCATCGCCCACAACCCTCTCTCCCGGGGAAAGGCCCCGTAGAATTTGCGTCTTCCCATCGAGGCTTTGGCCGATCTCCACGTCCCGCCTGCCAAACTGATTGGCGCCGATGGCCAGATACACGAACGGCTGGTTGTTGTCGTCGCGCAGGACCGACGAGTCGGGCACGGCGATCGCATTGGGAATGGAACCTGCCGTCACGGTGACCGTGCAATACATATCCCTTTTCAACTTCTCGCCGGGATTGTCCACGACAATGCGGGCTTGCAGCGTCCTGGTGTTGGGGTCGAGGGCCGGCGAGACATAGGAGATCCTTCCGTGGAAACGGTCGGGATATGAATCCGTTTCGACCACCACGTCGTCGCCGGTGCGAACTGCGGCCAGGTCGGCCTGGTACACGTTGGCCAGAACCCATACCGTGCTCAGGTCTGAGATGGTGAAGGCCTGGGTTTGACCCGCCTGCACCACCTGGCCGGGTGAAACGAGACGCTCGACGACTTCGCCGCCGATCGGAGCGAGCACGGGAATCAGCGCCGAGCTCGGGGCCTTCGCCAAATCGCCCGGGTTTTTGATGCCGAGAATCCTCATCCCCTGATCAGCCGCGTTCAGGTCTGCCTGCGCCTGGTTGCGGTCCGATTCGGCCTGCTCCAGGTCGCGCTGGGCGATGGCGTGGTGCTGGTATAAGTCCTGTGCGCGGACCCAATTCTTGTCTGCCAGGCGGAACGAGTCCGCCGCCTTCAAATAAGCGTCCAGCAATTGCGAATAATCGGGGCTGCTCACGTCCAGCATAGGCTGGCCGGTTTTGACGTGCTGCCCGGGCACGACCAGAATCCGGCTGACCGGCCCACCAACCTGGGTGATGACGGGTGTGGTGTTGAAAGCGTTGTAGGCCACAGCGCCCGTGAGCCGGAGCGTACGTATTAAGGTGGTGGGCCGGACACTCACTACCTGGACGTGCGACATCTGGTCTTTCGGAATGGTAAAAAGCTGGGCGGTCGCGGAGGTTGAGGTGCCGGCGGAGAAGGAGGTCATTTCGCCTGCCCGCTTGCGATCGTTCGAGCTGCAGCCCGTAAGCGTCACTGCGAAGGCGACGGTTATCGTAATCCTGGTCAAGCGAAGCATCTTGGTCAAAGGAATCATGGCAGGCTCCTGGTTCCTACAGCTTCGCGAAGCTGTTCGAGCGCAAGCAGGTAGGAAGCGAGCGCCTGGCGGTAGGCAAGTTGCGTGGCCCGGTAACTTCGCTCCGCGTCGAGAAAATCGAGCAGGCTGGCTGCGCCGTGCCGGTAAGCGTACTCGCTGATGTCGCGGGACTGCTTGGCTTCGTCCAGATACCCGGAGCGATAAAGTCCGACGACCTGGTCGTTGGTGTGCAAATTCTCAAAGGCGTCTCGAACGTCCGTCAGCACCTGCCCGTTGGAGAATCTCTCCTGCTCCTCGGCTTGCGTAATGGCGAAGGCGGCGCGCGCAATTTCTCCCTGGTTGCGATCGAAAACCGGCAGTTGCATTTGGCCGAATAGGGAAACGTCGTTGAGATAACTAAGGTGGGTGTAGTTGATTTCACCCGTGATGTCCCTTTTCCCGATCGCCTGCTGCAATGCGTGTTGGCTGTTGGCAGCGGTCACTCCCTGCCGTGCAGCCCGCAGGTCTGGCCTGTTCTGCAGGGCGGTTGCCCGAAAGTCGTCCAGGTTGCCCTTGACCGGCTGGTAATCGAACGACCCGGTTACGTCATAATCCGGCGCTATCGATTCGTATCCGAGAAGCTGGCGCAGATCTGAGAGGCCTTGCACCCGGGCGAGCTGGGCTGCGGACACGTCGGTCTCGAACTGCAGCATCTGGAGCTTTATTTTGAGCAGATCGCCCTCGCCTATGTCGCCTGCTTTGTAACGCGCTTCCCCGATATCCACCGTGTTCTGGAAGCTTTTGAGATCCTGCTGGGCAAGTTCAAGGGTCGATTCGGCGAGCTCCACGTTGATGAAGCCGCTGGCCACGCTGAAGGCAAGACTGCGCTCATTGTCGGTAACCAGCGATCGGGTCTCTGCCGTCACATCCCTGGCCGCCCGCAACCGGTGTTGTCGCTTCTTGCCCCGCTCGAACAGGTAGCTGATCCCCAGGTCGAACTGCGCTATATTGTCCAGGTAATCCGCGCTGAATTGGCTCGGCTGGAAAACCGGCAGGAACTGCCAATCGCTCAAAATCACCGGGTTGGGACGCAGATTCGCCGTGATCTCTTCCGCTTCGCTCTGTTGGATGGTGGTGCGCGCAGCCAACAGGTTGTGGTTGTGCTGGAGCGCCATCTGAATGGCGTCGTCGAGCGAAATGGTCACCGATGCTGGATTCTGGGCCAGCGCCTGCGCCGGCGGTGGCGACTGGGCAGGCGGGGATTGCGCCCCGGCGGCACACGAAACAGTGGTCGTGACGATAAAGGATAGAAGACGCAAACGCTGGAAACGCATGGGCAGTCAGCCTTCTTGGAGGAGGGCGGTACACAGATTGGCGCGCCGAGGGCGGCACGTAAAGGAGGAGAGTGTTTATGCGGGGGGTGCGCGGGCGGGAAGGCGGCGGACGGTGGGACTGGCGGTGAAGTTATCCCGTTGGGGCTCCGGCCCGGGTCCTCGGGGAGACGGAATCCCTACACGGATGCTTGCCGGCGGCGGTTCAATGGCTTGATGGCTCAGATGGCAGATGGGACAGGTGTCAGCCGGAGCGTTGGCATGATGATGCCAGATTCCGCCGAGCGTGGCCCCGATTACCAGCGCGAGCAGCGCAATGGGCAACACCAGGCGCCAAATTTGCTTGCCAGCAGACACGTTTGAATGGCCTTAGAAGGGTCGCACCAGTGTAGCCCAAAATGTGCATCCTTAGGCATCTCCGTCTCCATTGGACTACCTTCTGGGTCTACACTGACAGGATGACGAACCCGTCCAAGGTTGACCTTGTCGGCGTTGGCCTGAATGCAACCGACACCCTGATCGCTCTCGCAGCCTACCCGGAACGCGGTTCCAAGGTTGAATACAGTGGGTCGAGGGTGTTGCCTGGGGGTCAGGTTGCAACCACCGTGGTGGCTTGTCAACAGTGGGGCATGTCCACGCGATATGTCGGAATACTTGGCGACGACTCCGCTGCGGATCTTCATGGGGAAGCCTTTGCCCGCGCAGGCGTGGATGCGCAGATCATTACCGTTGCCGGAGGGACAAGTCCGCAATCGCTGATACTGGTCGACGGCGGCGGCGAGCGGACCGTACTTTGCCGGCGGGATCCGCGGGTTGCCCTCAAGCCTGCTGATCTGGACCCCCAGTGGATCGTGAATGCGCGAGCCCTTCACGTCGATGGCTACGATACCGCGGCCGCGACCGCAGCGGCCGGCTGGGCCCGCGCTGCCGGTATACCCGTGATCGCCGATCTGGACGAGCTGTATCCCGGCGTGGAGGAGCTTTTGGAGAACGTGGACTATCTCATTGTGAGCCGGGATATACCATGCCGCCTCATGGGGGAACCAGACTTGGAAATGGCATTGCGTCAAATGCAACGCCGTTATGGGTGCCGTCTTACCGCGGCAACCTTGGGCGAGAATGGCGTGCTGGCGTGGAATGGAAAGCAGTTAGAGCTGGTGTGTGCCTATTCTGTTCCGGTAGTCGATACCACCGGAGCCGGGGATATTTTCCACGCCGGGTTCATCTATGGGCTCTTGCAGGATTGGCCCTTGAAGCGGCAACTCGATTTCGCCTGTGCCGCGGCTGCATTGAACTGCACCGCGGTCGGCGCCAGAGGCGGTATCGAATCGGTAGAGAACATTCAGCAACTCATGGCCACAGGCGTTCGGCACCTGCCTGCGCAATGCGCTACAGGCGCCCAGTATTAGGGAGTCGGCTTTGTAATCAGGGCCCGACTAAAGTCGTGCCCTGATACAAAGCATCAGAGCGGTGACCAAGAGAAAACTCGCGCATTTCACAAATTTGGATCTATCCACCCCTCTCTGAAAAGTAGAAGCTATACAGCAACCGGGTTAACGACCTAATTGGTCCAAAGCAGTCTGGGCAGCGTTATGCACCGCAGGATCGGGGCTGGACAGGGCTTTTCGAAACCGCACTTTCGCTTCCGCCGTCTTACCCTCGCGCATGAGGATCAAACCCAACCCCAGGTTAGCCTCCAGGTGGCTTGGATCGAGCTGACTACAAGCCTGTAACTCGCTCTTGGCTTCATCGAACTTTTCCTGCGCTCCCAGCAGATTCCCCAAACTGCAATGCGCATCGGCCAAGCCTGGCTTCAGCCGAACAGCCTCGCGGTATTGTTCGCCGGCTCCATCAGCCTGTCCTTGCGCCAACAGAATATCCCCCAGGTCATCCCGCGTCTGCGCGTCGTTGGGGTCGAGTCGGATGGCCTCGCGCAGCTCAGCCACGGCCTGATCGTAGGAACGGGTAATCGCCAGCACCAGCGCGTAGCTGTGATGGGCCTCGGCATATTTCGGGTCAATCGCGATCGCCTTTTGGAGGTGATACTCAGCCTCGGCGTAATTACGAGCGCCCGCGAGCACGTTGCCTAAATTGTTATGAGCCTCGGCAAAATCAGGCTGGCTGCGGATCGCGCTGCGAAACTGAGCCTCCGCCTCGGCCGGATCGCCCTTTTGGACGGCAACCAATCCGAGCAGGTTCTGCGCCTCGGGCTGCCCGGGGTTGATCTCGAGCGCGCGCCGCAGTGCCCCTTGCGCCTGGGGAAGCATTCGCTGCCGCAAGTAGGCATTCCCCAGGTCGGTAAAAAGAGCCTCATCGGCCGGAGGAGCCGCCACCGCCTGCCGCAGCACTTCGATAGCACGCGGGTAATCTCCTTTGTTGATCAGCATAGCGGCCAGCTGTTTGGTGGCGGGTCGGAACTCCGGCTTCCTGCGCAGTGCCTCCTTGTACCAGCGGATCGCCTGATCGCTTTTTCCGGCCCGCGCGTATCCGTCTCCCAGCTCGAAGTAGAAGTCCGGCGCAGCAGGTGAGTAGCGAACGATCGCGCTTTCGAGATGCGCGATGCCCCCTTCCGAGCCATGCTTCACCTCCGCGGTCGCCGTGTAGAGCTCATTCTCCGCGGTCCGGGGCAACGGGGAAGGATAGTACGGCACCACTCCCTCAACTCCCTGGGGCTCGTTAGCCGCTTCCGCCATTGGCGCCAGCAGATCGCGGCCAGGTTTCAAGCGCTGGATGTAGTGGTCCGTCATCACCACGTGCACCACATCATCCGTCCGGCGCTTTGGCATGTGGCACGTGAGGCAGTCCGTACCTGCAGGCAAGCTGGCTTTGTGTACAACCGATTGATGGCAGCCCTGGCAGACAGCCAGGTAATGAGCCGTTGATGTTGAAGTGCGGTAGGACTGGTGAGGATCGTGGCAGGTAAGGCACGTCATCTCACTCGAACGAAAACAAGCGGACATGCGTAGGCGGTAACCCGCATGCGCGATCTCGAACCGGTCGCTATTTTCGGGAGAAGCTGCGCGATCGAAATAGAGCTTGTAATCGCCGAGCGGCTCGCCCGGCCGGTAAGAATCGATGGTGCGATTGTAGCGGCGAATCTCGTTCGGCATCAGGCTGCTGCTGGTCTCCAGATGGCATTGCATGCAGACTTCAAGCTGGCGTTCGCGGCTGAGCCGTGCCGGGTTCACGATCGCCTGCCGTATCTGTTCCCGAGGTGTGTTGGCAGCGAGAGCCGCGCGCACGTGTGCTCCGCCAGGCCCATGGCACCGCTGGCAATCAATGCCTTGAGGAATCTCTTTGGGGAAAATAGATAGCCCCGTGTTGCCGCGCTCGGGATAACTCCCTTTGAGCGGCAGACCATTGTGGCAAAGCAGGCACTCGCCGGTAATCGCGCGGCGGAAGTCCTCCTGGCCCTTGCGGTCGTAGCCCGGGCTCATCGCCCAATAGCCGGAATTCTCGATATACCAGGAAACCGGCAGCTCAATGAGCTTGCCATCAGGGCTGCGGTGCAGGTAGCTGCGGGCATGGTTGCCGGAGCCAATGACGTAGTCGATCTGTTGCTCGACAACGTTGGTTTCCTGGCCATCGAACCCGGTCCCATCAGAGCCAGTCTCCGACCGGCGCTGGTAAAACCTCCCGTCGCGTTCGACCATGGTGTAGGTGAGGCCGGATGGTTGGTTGTGGACCGTGTTATGGGTCTTGTAATCCTCCACCGTGTTTTCTGGCGTCGCGGCATATAAGGAATGACCCATACCAGTGAGTTGGTATGTCTTGGCGATGTCCTGGTGGCAACCCGCACAAACCACGGGGTCCACATAGTTGGAGGTGGATTGAGGAAAAACCTGCCAGGTTGCGGTAAGGAGGGCAACGCCGCTCAGCGCTCTGCGCCATCTCCTGGCGTTGCTGCCGGTCATGGCAGAGAGTCTCTCAGTTTCTTAATCGGAAGACAAGACTACCAGTGCCGCACCCTACCCACATCCACGTGAACAAAATCGGATTGGGCATAATAGCCCACGCCCCCGCGGCCCAGGGACAAGGCCGCATCGCGGACCTCAGCGGTCGAAACTCCCGGAATGCGGATATCGATGGCCTTGGCTTCCATGTGCTGGCTATGCTCGGCAACGCCATGCCCGTGTTCCCGCAGGTAGTTGTTGCTCCACGGAGTGCGGTATCCGCAGACAATGTCGATTTCCCCATCTGGACGGCCCAGCTTGACCAGCAGATCGTGGAGCAGGTCGAACTCCTTCAGGTCATACGCCTTTACTTCACCGGTGCGATGGTCGCGGAGAAAATGGTCCAACTCCGCGACGCGATCGGGCAGGTACTGATCGCCTATGCGGTAGACCACATCGATGCGTTCGCCGGTGTGCAGGTGATAGAGACGGAGCCGGTAGGAGGGAGGGCCGGCCTGGGTGCTCGAGTTGACCCGCGCCACATGGCAGTACAGCCAACAGGGTAAAGAAAACCAAAAGCCTGTTGCATCCCATGGCTAAGGTTCCACCTTGACCACAGAAATCGAGGTAAGGTTGCGCACCCAGCGGGCCGGGCGGCGTTCTTCGCTTGAAACCATCTTGAACGCGCCATCCTTGCCTAGCTTTTGACCATCGAGCATGTCGGCAACAATCACGTCGCCGGTATGGATTGCCGGGTCTACCTCGGCGAGCGAGTATAAGACGCTGTAGTGGTCCATCCCTTCGGCAATGACCCCGATCATGAAGAGCTTACCTCTCACGCTTTCGCCCAGAGGAACGCCGGCTTTGCCTAACAGATCGGCCAGTACGACACCCGAGTACGTCTCGTTTGTTTTGCTATGGGCATTGAAGACAGAGACTGATTTGTGGGGCAGGGCGGCGAACTCTTCGGGGCTGAAGTTCAGCGTCTTGCCGTCGTAGGTCTTAATGGTCAAGCGGGTGGATGGGGCAGAAGGCGCGGCGTGCTCCATCTGCTGGCCAAAGGACGCCAACTGGCCGCAGCAGAGCATGACTGCGAAAGCAGTAAGGGCAGACGCGGAACGCCACCGCAAATATCGATGCATCACAGCGTTATTCTAGAGCAGAATCGCTGTAACTTCTGGGTCGTATCGTCGTCTTAATACCGGGTGTATTCGCTCGGAACGCCCCAGGAGATTCTTTTGATGCGTAACACAGTGGTTGCAATGCTGATGGCCCTTGCTGCCTGTGTCGGGTGCACTGCCGCTACCAAGGCCCCTATTCCCGCTCCCCTAAACGATAGCCCCCTGGCCCAGACCTCAGGCAAGCAGACTGCGGTCTTTGCCGGCGGCTGCTTCTGGGGCACGCAATCGGTGTTTGAGCGCGTCAAAGGAGTGGTGGCGACCACCGCGGGCTACTCGGGCGGCTCCCGAGCCACCGCGACGTACGAGCAGGTTGGTCAGGAGAACACCGGGCACGCGGAATCCGTCAAGGTTGTCTACGACCCTTCGAAGATCACCTACGGTCAGCTCCTGCAGATTTTCTTTTCTGTGGTTCACGACCCGACCCAGCTTAACCGGCAGGGTCCGGATGTAGGTGAATCGTACCGATCCGTTATCTTTTATGCCAACGACGAGCAGCAGAAGATCAGCAAAGACTACATCGCGCAACTCGACGCAGCCAAAGTATTTCGCAAGCCGATCGTGACCCAGGTAGTGCCGCTGAAGGGCTTTTACGATGCCGAGTCTTATCACCAGGACTACGCACTGCATAACCCCGACAATCCGTACATCCTGGTCTGCGATCGCCCGAAGATAGAAGCGCTGAAGCAGCAATTCCCGAACCTTTTCCAGGATTACAAGGGTAAGTGAGCCGCACCTATCCTGAGGAAGAGGTGCAATCGGTGGAGAGCCGGTGCTGTTGTACCCGGGACTACATCCTGGCAATTTTCAGCCGTCCCCGTTCGACAGCTCAGGGCAGACTCTGCGGGACTGGTCCGTCTCTCGAATCTCTTCCCAGGACTGCAGTCCCATAAGCGCTAACTTGATGGGGATGTTTTTCGTCAAAACTCCCACAAAATCGTCATCCTGAGAGCTTGTGAATTTATTGAACTTTTTTGAGGCAAAGAGGATTAAGACATGTTTTTCAGCGGCCGGACTGCGAAGCGGTCATCAGACCGAGGTGCAAAGTCAAAGGGGTTCTGCTTGCCATGCCGTGTCAGATCCGCTCCGTTTTGCCCAGTTTTGCTCTACATCTGCTCTGCAGGTGGGTTTTAGCTCAGCAGCGCTTTGCTGAAGTGCATCAGGTTGTAAGCCAAGGCGCACCACAGCGTCACGCATTTGATTTTGTTCAGGCCGCGCACCGTGAACGGTGTCAGCCCACGATAAGTTCGTAAGTCAGCATTCACCGTTTCGCTGGTGGCTGCTCTTTGTTTGTAGATTTCTTGCCCCTCTTCGCTGGCCATGCGTCGCTTCCATGCTTGTATCGCTTCCGAATCGCCCGGCTTGGGTTCCAATTCCCGCCCCCGGTTCTGTGGATTCCTTGCCGGCTTGGAGGGCACCCACAACGCTACCCCCTGCTGGTGCGCCTGCACGATATCCTCTGTTCGCAAGTAGCCGCCGTCCACCAGATGTTGCTCCACCTTGCCCCCAGTGCGTTGTTCCACTTGCTGGCGCATCGGTTCACTCAACCCTGCCGAATCGGAACCCTCGTTGGTGACTTCCACCCCCAAAATGGCACGGCTTTCGGTATCGGTGGCCAACTGCACGTTGACCCCAGGGCTATAACCGCCGTTGGCCATCTTCATCACCCGCGTGGCCGCATCGGTGGTGCTCACCCGCGGCTGCTTGGCCCGGATCTGATCCCCGCACTTGCCTTTGCCGGCCCTCTGGGCCGCCTCGGCCTGCTTCTGCTTCAGCTCCGGCAACTGCGCTATCGCCTGCTCCAAGCGCTGCTGGCGCGACTCCGCCGCTCGCTCACGCGCCGCCTTCTGACGCGCCGTCGCCGCGGCCGACTCGGCAGGCGAGTCCACTTGCTTACGTAACTCCAGTACTTGCTGCCGGGCTTGCTCCAACAGCTGCTGCAAACGCTCTTCCCGACGAAAACTGCTGCTTCCCGCGCTCACACGCACCCGCACTCCATCTTGGCTGATGCGGCTCACGCGCACTAGCTTCTTGTCCACCAACGTCACTATCACCTGCGTAAACAGTTCGTCCAATGCGTCGGCGTGATCGGTGCGAAAGTCCGAAAGCAGGTGATGATTCACCGTCACTCCCCCGCACAACCAGCGGAACGGCGCGCTCTCTTCGCAGCGACGCGCTAACTCTCGCGCAGATCCAATCCCTCGGGTACACCCATACAGCCATAAACCCACCAGCAAACGCGGATCGGTCGCATCTCGACCCGCTTGCCCCTCTCGGGCACGAATCGGTTCGCAAAATCCACTCACCTTCAGCTTCTCCACTACCGCCATCACCGTGCGCACTGGATGAAGCGCTCCCACCAGATCATCTATGCAATGCGGTTCCATCGACAACTGAAGACGTTCTGCCTTGCGCAGACGAACCGCTCTCTTCTCTTGAACACCGGCTACCCCGCTGTTGACCATGTCTCTTCATACAACCTCTTCCCCACAACCAATCAATTTTGTTCGCCAGCATGCACCAAAAAAGTCACAGACTCTGAGTGGAGCGCCTCACAGATTTATCGCGTGACACAGCGCTTAATGGCGCGGAGTCGAAGGACCCCGAGGCTGCTTATCTTGCCGACGCTGTTTGGGGCTTTTCGACCACCGAAGCCCGAGAATAGGATCTTCCTGCGGTACGCGCTGATGGTCACGGGTACATCTTTTCATGCACTGTAATCATCTTCCATTCCCAGGTCTGTGCAAAATCTTTGAACTCGGGATTGATCGTGCGAATGAGGTTGAGCTTCTTTTCGCGCCGCCAGCCTTTGAGCTGTTTTTCCCCGAGCGATGGCAAGATGTAGCAGTTCCTGTTCTCAGCCCCAGGGGAAGACCGTGGCGGGTCCGCCAGGTGCGGGCTTCGGTGGTTGAAAAGGCCCGGGCAGCATCGGCAAGATAAGCACCCTCGGGGTCCTTCGACTCCGCGCCATCAAGCGCTGTGTCACGCGATACATCTGTGAGGCGCTCCGCTCAGAGGCTGTGATTTTATTGGCTTTTTCACGTTTTTGACGCAGCTAAGCCTTTTATTTTCAGCACCAATTTTCATGTGAAACCAATAAAGTCACAAACTCTCAGGATGACGATTTTGTGGTCAGTGGAGATGCAAAAAAATGGTTACTGGCCCTTGCTCAGCCGGCGGAAGTAGTCGGCAACTGCCTCCTCGTATCCGGGCGGGATTGAGGGCTCCTTCGTCGTACGCACCTGCCCCGGCGTCTGATCGTCCGAATCGTGACGCAGCTGGAGCTCCAGTTTGTCAACTCCGCTGAGCACCTCGGTGTGGAGTTGCTCCACCATCGCCGGATTACCCGGGAACCGGCGCGGGTCGAGTTGCTGCATCTCGCGCGCTAACTCCTGAACTTCCTTGAGCGCGGCCGGATCATTCTGGGCCAGATGGTGAAGCTGGTTCAACTCCGCCATCCCCTGCTGGAAGGTACGTTCAGGGTCAGCCGGTACGGGTGAATTGTCCGGAGCGGCAGGCTGACCCGACCTGTCGAAATGGTTGTTCCCGGTATTGATGTTGTTCCAGGCGGTGCCGACCGCGCCGCCTCCGGAGCGCCAGTTGCCCACGTCGCCGCTCAGGTTATCCTGAGCGACCTGGTTTCCCCCCCGTTGGCCTTCCCCGCCGTTCTGAGAAATGTGAGCGCCGGGGCCACCGTGGCTGCTCCAACTGCCTTGATTGGCTTGGCCCATCTGTCCGCCTTGCCCCGGTTGGCCGCCCTGGGCCTGCTGCCCGGGCTGTCCCTGCTGTCCACCCTGGCCCTGTTGCTGTCCAGGCTGCCGGCCCAACGAATTCTGTCCACGTCCCGTCAAGGATTCAACCTGGTCGCGGAAGCGTTCGACGTGATCGAGCGCAGCAGTTTGCTCGCCACCTTGCTGCTGGCCTTGTCCGGGTTTGCCGGGCCCAAGCCCTTGTTGCGCCTGGTGCACCTGTTGGCTCAATTGCTCGAGGCCCTTGCTGATGCCTTCTTCGGTTCCATTGGAATTGGGATTGACTCCCCGGCGTAGCCAATCGGCAGTTCGCTGCACCCGGTTCGTCAAGTCAGTCTGGTCCATACCCCCGAGTGCGTCGCGCAATTTGGAAGCCGCCTGAGGCTGCTCCGGCGCCAGCTCGCGAGCTGTGTTACGCAAATTCTTTTCCAGTTGAGACAGATCATCGGAGAGCTGCTGCCGATCCTCCACCAGTTTGTTCCGCTGCTGCAGCCTGGCAGAATACTGCTCTTGCGAGGACACCCCCGGTTGGTTAGCCAGGCTCTGAATGCGGCCGGCCTGCGCGCGTTCTTCCTTGCTCAGGCGATCGGTTTCACGAGAAAGCGAATCGAGTTTGCCCGTCGCCTGTTGTTGCTGCGCACCGCCCATCAAACTTGCAGCCTCGCGGAGTTGATCGGCCGCCCGTCGCGCCGCCTCGCCACTCTGCTGCTGCCCGGCGCTTCGCTTCATTGCTTCATCGGCGCTGCGCAGCCGGTTAAGTGCCTGGGTCACACGCGGGTCGGCCGCGTCTCCACTCCCGTTGGACTGAGATTGACCTCGTGATCCACGAGACTGAGCCGACTGCGATTGGCCGGAGGAGCCCCCCGAAGACGATCCACCAGACCCACCCCCACTCTGCTGCCCCTGCTGACCTTGTTGGCCCTGTTGACCTTGCTGCCCCTGCTGGCTTTGTTGTCCTTCCTGACTCTGCTGCCCGTTCTGGGGCTGACCGTTCTGGGCCATCTGCTCCATCTGACGCTGAAGCTGCTCCGCCTCACGCCGCAGCATCTCCTGCTGCCAGCGCTCCTGCATGGTTTGCGCGCTGTTGCGCTGCTGCTTGGCCAGCTCTTCCTGGCGGCGTGCCAGGGCATCGAGCTTCTGTAAAGCATCATCCACAGCTTTAGCGCGCTGGTCTGCCGCGGAGCCGGTCTGCGCCGTCTCATACTGATTCTTTTCCGTATCCAGCTCGAGGTCGAACAGGCTGGCAAGGTCACGACCCGCGCCACCTCCTCCTCCGCCACCACCACCGCCCTGGTGGCCGAACGCAACCTCGATCTTGCGGAAAGTTGCCTCCGCGCGCAGCAGATATTGCAGCGCCTTCTGTTCCATTGGAATCGCATCGTGCCATTGCGTTTGCTTCAGCTTTTCAGACGACGGCGTCATGGCTGCGGCGGCCGCTTGCATGTCCTTGCCGAAGCTGTTGAATTCCTCGTTCGCCGACGACAAATCCCTGCTATCCATGCGGGCCGCCAGGGACAACGCCTGTTCCTGTAATTTCGTCTGCACGCTGGAGAGGAACTTGCCCGCCTCGGCCGTGTCTTTTGGTGTGGCAGCCTTGTCGTTCTGCCGCTTCCAGGTTGCGGCGATCAGCTCCTTCTCGCGTTTTGAAATGTCGGTCTGGCTACCCCCGCCCATTCCGCCGCCGCCACCGCCGCCCATCTGTTGCGATTGCGAGAACTCGCGCTCGAACGGGTCTGCCTGGATAAACGCCATGTCGGTGCGAGCTTCGGCATGGCCATCCTTAGCCGTGGCGTAGAGGCTGACCAGATCCCCGGGGATCAGCTTGAAGTCTTCCAGGCTCAGCGTGGTCGAGCCGCTTACGTTCTTCGCGCCTGGCTTCTGTGACAGATCGATCGTTTTTTCCGGCCCGCCGTTGACCGAGTAATGAAGGCTCACATTGTTCAGGCCAAACTCATCCGACGCCTTCACCCCGACCGTGACTTCCTCGATCGGGCTGGCGCGATAATCGCCAGTCGGGCGGTCGATGGCGATCTCCGGCGGGTTCGCTTTGTCGGTGGCAATAAAGTAGTCCTCCGACAGGCGTACCGGCTGCCCCTGGTCGAGCGCGGCAACATGGTAGGCGCCATCCTTTTGCATCAGGATGGAGCCCTTGTAGACATTGCCCTCACCGCCGCTGAGGGTGATCTGTTTGCCGTCATCCAGAGTGAGTTGGCCGTTGTGCAGCGGGCGGTCCATCTGGACCGTCAACTCTGCATCCGTGCCTTCGATGGCGCGCAGGTCGCCACCGTGATCCTCCGTGACCTGCTGCATGCCAGTCCATTTCGGATAGTGGTAGGTAACCCGCATTTGCTTAACCGACGGCAAATCAACCACGCGGACCTTGTAATGCCGGGACTTGAGCGGACCGGCCTCTACGTAGTACTCAACGTCTTCAGGAAGCCCCGCAAAGAGGAACTGGAAGTTGGAGCGATCGGTGAGGCTGCATCGCGACCGGCTCCCAGGCAGCCTTTCCGGAACTCTTATAGTGCGCAAACAGCTGCACCTTTTCCGGCTTGAGGCCGATGATCTGGGCGGTGATCAGTTGATCGCTGTTGCGGCGAACGGCAACGTCGCCGGGCGTGACCCGGATGTCATAGAGCGGCGCGGCCTTGGGTCCGGTCCAGAGCAGCGACGCTCCATAGCCGAGATAGCCGGGGCCCGCGGCAACCAGCCACACCAGCACGGCCACGCAGGCAACACCCGCGCCCGCCAGAAAATAGCAGCTTGTTGTTCGGCACCAGCGTTTGCCGGCTGCGCGTCGCGGGCTACGGAAAGTGTGTCCGCGGCCAGCAATTCGAGGAAAGGATCATTGCCTTTATTTCCCGGTCATCGAAGGTGAGCAGCCGCTGTTGGAATTCAGGGTAGGCAGACTCGGCCACCTCCGTGGCGCGGCGCGCGTGAGACGCCGCAAGGGAAGCGCGAGAGCGAGGGCTGCGGCCAAAGCCATCACGCATCAGCAGCAGCGAACGCGCGCCGGTGAGCCCGCGCACGGGAAAGGCGAATGCGTTCAGAATGAGAACAAGAAGGACGGTTGTGATCAGTGCAGTGGCGGTCAGTATGGCCACGCCACGCAGCGATACACCCAGGCGCAACCGCTGGTGCAATTGGTGGATATAGAGGTTGAGCCTGTCTCTTTGTGAGTTGCTCATGCCTCCTCCCTCTGTGTGCCGAGGTAGTGGCTGGCAATGATGGACTCGGCAACCGCCGCCACCAATACAAGCAGCATAACGTACCACCAGATGCTGCGCGACGGTATTTTTTTCCTGCGCGTAATCCGGGTGATGCGCGCGGATGAACGGCGGAATGCTGCCCCAGAGTTGCAGAAGATCGCTGGCAATGGGCTCCAGGTCTAGACTCGCGCCGATCTGGATTGACGCCGATCAACGCCTCCCTGCCATTGGCGAAGCGGATGTGGTAAAAGCCGGCGCGCGTCAACTGGAACGACTGCGCCGCGGCCGCTTCAGCGAGCGACAAAGCGCGGCGACCATCGGGGCCGATGATCTCCACACCTGCGAGATGCCTGTTTGTTGCAGCGTTCGTAAGGGAACAAACAAATCCACCAGCCTGCTGCCGCTATGGCGTCGCTCCCCGAAAGATAGCGTGCTGTCCGGTCAACAAACGGTACAAATGCGGGACGAACCGGCAGATCGTTGGTCAGGTTGTCCAGTCCGGAGGCAAACAGAAGCACGTGGCCCTCGCCGATTTGTTTTTCCATCAGCAGCGGCGTGTGGTCGGTGAGCCGCGCGATCACCCGCGCCTGGGCCGGATCGACCGCTGCGGCGTAGTAGAAATTCAAATCGGCCCATCCACCGGCATTCATTCATCACCGGTGGGTCAAGGTCGGTCTGGCCCACGGTGGCATATCCATCACGCGAATAGGTATGGGCGTCGGAAGAGGATCCGCCGAAGATGGGAATGCGCGCATGGTGTGCGGCCGAGGTTCCGGTTGCGATCAGAACATTGCCGCCGTCGCGCACGTAGCGTAACAGGGCGTTTTCAAAGATCGAGGGCAGCGCCATTGCGTCGGAAAGTACGACAAAGGCGTATTTCGCGGGATCGATGTCGGCGGACTTTTCGCTATCGATGGACTGCAAATTAAACGATGCTTGCGTAGCCGCGGCCAGCGCCGCACCAAAGTAGACAGGTGAACGCGCGTCGCTGGCCTGATGCACAAACAAGCACGCGTTCCGGATCAGACCGTTTGACCGCAAAGACGCTGATGTCGTCGGCGGGAAAGCCGTCAGCCGAGTCGATCCTGATCGCGCAGTGGTTGAGGCCGTAAGGTACATCGAGCGGCACGAACTCAACCGTGGCCCGGCCATCCGGCGGAATCTCCACTTTGCGGGTGGCGATGATCTTGCCGTTGACCACCAGCGAGACAGTCTTGGATGCAGCCGGAGTTCCATAGCCGGCAATCACTGCCTGCGCTCTTGATTTCTTCGGGTCTTTGGGGTCGGCAAGCTGAGCCGGGGCGTTGACGCTTTCGACTGTCCAGTTAGGCGTGGCGGCCGTTCCCACCGGGTGCAGAACCACGCGATACATTTGGCGGGCAACTCCATGTCGGCAAAGTTTGCCGGCATGCCGGTTTTCTGCATGTCACTGAAGAGGTGGAGCTCGACCGGGGTGTGCACCGTCTCGACTAAAGCGCGAACCCCGTGTGCCAGCTCGCCCAGATTCGCGCGCGAGTCTCCGGGCTGGATGCTCTCCACTGCGGAATGCAGAGCCGCGGCATCCTGGATGGGTTGGGTCAATACCGCCAGCCGGCCGCCCAGAGCCATGACTTCGGCAGGCCGGGATCGCGGCCTCGATGCCAGTGCCTGCAAAGCCGCTTGCTTTGCATCGGCAAACCGCGAGCCGGCCTTCATGCTGAAGGAGTTGTCGACCACAATCAGCAGCAGTTTGTCGTTCACGCTGCTGGCCGCACGACGGATAAATGGATTGGCAAACGCAAGCACCAGCAGCAGCAGCAATGCAGTGCGCAGCGCGAAGAGCAGCAAGTAGCGCAGACGCCGGTGGCGGATGGAGCTTTGCGTGCCTCGCTCGAAGAACATCAAGGAACTAAACGGCAGCGGCGTAGTTACGTGACGGCGCAGCAGATGAACGTAGACGGGCAAGCCAATCGCTGCCAGGCCAAGCAGGAACCATGGACTGAGAAATCCCATCAGCGCCGGCCTCCCTGGCGAATGGCGAGGTACTCGCGCAATGTGGTATCGAGCGGCTGGTCGGTCACCAGCAGGTGGTAATCCATACCCGCGCCGCGGGCGCGATCACGCAGCTGCTCGAGATGGTCATCTATCTTCCGGGTGTACTCGGTGCGCGCGTATTCGGGAATCACTTCCAGGCGCTGATCGGTCTCCAGATCGACCAGGATGGCGGGTCCGCGCAGCTCCGGCCGGATCTCTTTCGGATCGAGCACATGGAACAGGACGACCTCATTGCCGTGGTAGCGCAAGGGCTCAATGGTGCGCACGATGGCGGCCGGGTCCTCATAGAAATCGGAGAACATGAGCACAATGCCGCGGCGATGCAAAAGATTTTGAAAATGAAGCAGCGGCTTGGTAAAGTCCGTGCGGGCGCGCGGCTCGGCCTGCTCAAGTCCAGCTAACAACCGGTACAGCTGCCCTTGCCGGGTGGAGGGACGGATGTAGTTGCGCACCTCGTCATCAAAGACAATCAGTCCGGCCGCGTCGCGCTGGTTGTGGATGGCGAGGTAAAAAAGCGAGGCGGCGGCAAAGCGGGCATAGTCCATCTTGCTCGGCCTGGCTGGGGCCGCGGTGTAGTCCATGGAATTGCTGGCGTCGAGCAGAATGGTGAGCTGGCTGTTGGTGTCGCCACGATAGCGCTTGAGGTAGCAGCGTTCGGTGCGCGCAAACAGGTTCCAGTCGACATGGCGCAGGTCGTCTCCGGGCGTATAGGCGCGGTACTCGGCAAACTCCGTGCTGAAGCCAAAATCCGGTGAGCGATGCAGACCGGCGACGAAGCCATCCACCACCGTCCTGGCGAGCAGGTCAAGGCTGCTGATACTGGCGAGCACACCGGGGTCGAGAAAGCGCTGCAGCATCAGCCCTCCTTGGGCGGCGGCATGTGTTCGAGCAACCGGCGGAGAATCTCATCCGCATCTACGCGCTCCGATTCAGCATGAAAATTGAGCAGGATGCGGTGGCGCAGCACCGGAATGGCAAGCGAGATGACGTCGTCGTAGGTGACGTGGTAACGGCGGCGGGAGAGTGCGCGTGCTTTGGCCGCGAGCACAATGAACTGCGCGGCACGAATGCTGCCGCCGTAGTTGACATACTTCTTCACGAAGTCGGGCGCGTTCTCGTTCTTGTACCGCGTTGCGCGCACCAGGTTGACGACATACTTCGCGACCGGTTCCCCAATCGGCACCATGCGGACCAGTTGCTGGAAGTCGAGTAGCTCCTGGGCGGTGGTGACGGGTTCGACTTTGGCCACTTTGGTTGTAGTGGTAAGGTCAACCACCTTCAGTTCGTCGCTGGCACTGAGGTAGTCGAGGATGGTGTTGAAGAGGAAGCGGTCAAGCTGCGCCTCGGGCAGAGGGTAAGTGCCTTCGAGCTCAATCGGGTTCTGGGTGGCCAGCACGAAGAAGGGCGCGGGTAGCGCATGGATGTGGCCGCGCACGGTACAGGATCGTTCCTGCATGGCTTCGAGCAATGCGGCCTGGGTTTTGGGCGGGGTACGGTTGATCTCGTCGGCCAGCAGCACGTTGCCGAAAATCGGGCCTTGGACGAAGGTCCACTTACGGTGTCCTGTAGTGAGATCTTCCTCGATAATGTCGGTGCCGGTAATGTCGGAGGGCATCAGGTCAGGTGTGAACTGGATGCGCCGGAAACTCAGGCCCAGTGTCTCCGCGATGGTGCGCACCATCAGGGTCTTGGCCGTACCGGGAAGGCCGGTGATCAGGCAGTGTCCGCCGACAAATAAGGCGGTGAGGATCTGATCGAGCACATCCTCCTGGCCAACGATGACCTGGCGCACCTGGGCAAGGATGCCGTCGCGGACTGCATAGAACCGTTCAATGCGATGTTGCAGTTGGGCTGCGTCCTGGCTAAGTTCAGGGAGCGTTACCATCGGCAATTTCCTTCCTCTCCACTACGCGTTTTTTGTTCAAAAAGAAACCACAGATCTTTCGACCACGCAACGCTCTGTCGGAAAAACACTTCCACGAGAGGTCCGCTGAACTGCAGATCCCTCCACTCCGCTGCGCTTCGGTCGGGATGACAAAGGGAAGGGGGGCGCTTCCATGGAGAGTAGTGGCTGGGCGAAGGGAGCAGGGGCTCTTTTTCGGCCCACTCAAGGGATGAAAGACGGCTCCTGCTTGGATCTGCTCAGCCACTACTCTCCATGGAAGCGCCCCCCTTCCCTTTGTCATCCCGACCGGAGCGCAGCGGAGTGGAGGGATCTGCAGTTCAGCGGACCTCTCGTGGAAATGTTTTTCCGACAGAGCAACGCGCGGTTTCTCTTTCAAGACTGTTGGCTCCAGGCTGTCCTAATTCGTTTTGGGTGTGTCCTTCTGTTCCGGGTGTTCGATCTCCAACAACAACTTCTGGGCCGGCCGATACCCCGGCGCGGCTTCCAGTGCTGCAAGCACACTCTCCTCTGCTTTGTCGCGCTGTCCCGATGCGTAGTACGCCTGGGCGAGCTTAAAGTGCGCTCCAGCTTTGTCGAGCGGGTTGAGAGCCACGACCGCGGTGTACTCACGGATCGCTCCGGGGTAGTTCGCTTGCGCAAACCATAGGTCGCCCAGGTGGCGATGCAAATCTTCGTCGTGGACCGGGTAGATATAGTTGATGCGGTCCAGCGTCGCAGCAGCCTCTTTGGGCTGTCCCAGCTCTTCTTCAAGCGAAGCCAGCTTTTTAAGGATCGAAGGATCCTCGCCGCCTTTATTTTGATAGTACGTTAGCACCGTGACCGCGGCCTTCTTGTCTCCTCTTGCGAGGTCTGCTGCGGCAACGAATTCATAAACGTTTGCGTCTCCGATGTAATCCGGATACAGGCTGCGGACCGTTTCGCCCTGCTGGAGCACGGCGTCGTACTGTTTCTGGTTGGCCGCCTCTACCAAATTCTCGAGCTTCTTGTGCCATTCATCAAAGTTGGCAGCCATGGTCCCGTAACGCTGGTTCACATACTGTAAGTACTGCTTGTCGAACTCCTCCGGCGAAACGCCAAGATCCGCCTGAATGACCTCGGGCGTGGTCTTACGTTGCGCATACGAATGGACCATGTCGAGCAACTTATCTTCGCTCCAGTGGCTCTTGATGTAATCGCAAATACTACCTGCCTCGAAATAAGACACAACCACCTGCGCCGGATATTCGGGAAAGATGAAACCACGGTCCAGCTTGGCGACCGGCAGCAACTTCTTCTCCCGGATGGCGACCAGGATCTCGGGCGAAACGCGGTCACCCCATTCCGGCGATACATTGGTCTCCTCATGCACCGCGAGGCCCTCTGTGAACCACCGCGGCACCCTGCGGTTGGTGGCTGTGAGAATGTAGACATGGCTCATCTCATGCCAAAGCGTGCTGCCCCAGTTAAAGTCGCCGGGCTTGCGCGCCGAAGGGCTGTCCATCGCGACCACTTGTCCGAAGGTGACCCCGAGCGCGCCCAAGCCAGGCATGCCCATGGTGCGGACGGCGAAATCCTCATGATTGGGATAGACCTCGACCTGCACCGGACCAGTGAGCGTCATCTTGTATTTCTTGTCGTACGTGGAGATGATGCGTTGCAGCTCAGCTTCAAAATAGGGATGTAACAGCTCCGCTTCATTCTTGTTCAGCCGCAGGATGGTGCCATTCTCTTTGTAGGTGACGAAGTTCTTGTAGCTATCGAGAAGGCGCAGGCTGTTTACGGTCTCAGCGTCGCGGTAACCGTTGTTGTAGCACATCTCCAGTTGCTTGAACGGCTCATCTTCCTGCCCCAGGCGCATCAGCCCGACGCCCAGTTGAGAACGGGCGGGCCAATACCGGGGATCGGCCTCGATCGCCTTGCGGTAGTAAACGATCGCATCTTCGAAGCGGTAGTTAAGCTCGAGATAGTGACCCACGCGCGCGTAGGCCTCTCCGTAGCCGGGGTTCACTTTGCTTATCTTGGCCAGCCACACGTCCGGGGAGCGATCCGCCAGCAGCTCGATGGCGGCGTGGATCGCCATTGCATCCAGGGCATCGGACGATAAAGAAAGTGCCTCATCGGCCTGGGCGATCGCGTGTTCCGTATCCGCATTTTCCAGCGCCAGGTTGGCTGCAAACTCATGCGCTTCCACCAGCTTGGGATCCAGCACCAGGGCCCGGCTGGCATAGTCCGGGGCTTTTCCGTCAAAGCCGTCCGCGCTCACGATCGCGAGCCCGAGATAGGCCTGCGCATTTTTTGGATCTTTTTGTAGCGCCTCCTGGAAGAGGCCTACCGCATCGGTGTTGTTGAATCGCTGGTGCAGCAGCATTCCCCAGCGCACCTTGTAGAGAGGATCGCTTTCGGCCGGCGCGGTGGCGATGCGAAACTCCTCGTTTGCCTGGTCGTATTGCTCCAGCCCCCAGTAGCCTTCCGCCCGGAGATAAGCCGAGTTGCTGCGCACCAGCGCTTCATAGCATGCTTTGGCTTCCGTCTGCTGGCCATGTTTGCTGAGCGCGTGGCAGGCATCAGGCGAATTCGCAGCTCGGCAACAGCTCACACTTCCGAGCACCATCACCAGCAACGCCCCGGATTTTTGCCGCCAGTTCATTTATCCAGTTCCTGTTGAACCTGCGCCAGCTCCACCAGCGCCGCCGTAAGCTGCTGTTTATAGTCGGCCGGATCCATCGCCGCCTTCTGATACTTGAGCGCGTCGATTTTTTGTTCCAGATCTTCTTTTTTCGCCAACAGCCCCTGCTTGGCGGGATCGTTCGCCGCCTTCTGCGCAGCGCCGATGCGCAGCACGGTGAAACTGGCCAGCAGCACTCCTTCACTCTTGGACGGCTCGCGCACGGGTTCGTTCCGTCCCGTGTCCTCAAAGATAGGATGTTCCGTCGCCAGGCGCTTTTGCGATTCATAGAAGGCGGCGGTCTTGCGCTGGGCGTATTCAAATGCCTCCATCGCACTGATCGAATCGCTTTTATCCAGGTCGGCCGTGGGGTCCTGGAGCGCCTCCACCCAGTAGCGTGCGAACACGGTCGCATTTTTCTCGGTGCCGTTTTTTGTCGCCGCAATCACCCCGCGCCCGGGTTTTTCCAGAGCGGCCACGGATCCCCCGCTGGAGCTGGTGGCGTTGACGATCAGCTGGCGCCTGGAGGGAATACGATCGCACAGGTTGGCCAGTTCCTCCGCCGTAATATCGGGACCGACCAGGTTGAACTTGTAGTCGGTGCCATCGTAGGATCCGTGCCCGATCAGCATAAGCACAAAGTCATCCTCCGGCTTTGCATCGTGGGCGATCGAAGCCAAAGTCTCCGTGAGGTGGGCCTTCGTCGCCTGAGTTCCGGTCAGGGTATAAACGTGTGCGCTGTTGCCGGATTCTTTGAATAGTTTATCCAGATCCCTGGCGTTCGCGGTAAACCGCTGCTCGTAGTCCGGTTCACCCCCCAATCCTGCCACGGTAACGTAGTAGACGCTGGCATGCGCGGACAGTGCGGCCATCAGCACCCACAGCAGAGCTGGTCTCATACCACACCCCACTTGCGCCGCAGCAGCCATTCCGCGGCCATCAGCAGCAACATCCACAGGAACACCACCGGCATGTTCCATAATTCTTTGATGTCTCGTACCGAGATGCCTGCATCGGAATAGGAGATCTCATTGGGCAGACGTGTCAGCTCGTCCGGCTTCCAATAGCGCCCGCCGGTATCGGACGCCAGTTTTTCCAGCAGCTCGCGATTCTGCACCGTGTGAAAGCTCTCGGCCACGCCGTCGATTCGCTGGAAGGGCAGGGTACCAGTTCCCAGATCCACCAACCCCTTTCCGTCCTGCCTCTGGGCTGTGACCTCAGCCAGGTAGGAGCCGGACTTCTCTGCCGTCCACGCAGCGCGGAACACTCCCGGATTGTCCGCGGCCGGCGTCATATCCACCATGGCCGAGATCCCGTCCGGACCGATCAAATGCGCGGTAACCCGGGCATCGGGAGCAGGCATGTATTCCTTATCGCGCACGCTGGCGGAAAGCTGAACGTGGCCGTCGTCCATCAGCGTCTGGGCGGGAGCGGTGACCACGACTTGTCCCGGCGACTCCAACACCAGCCAGCGCAGCAGTTGTTGCCAGAAAAGATCGTGTGACGGGTCGCCCAGCGGCTGGCTCATCTGCCATCGCCAGGTGCCCGAGGTGGCCATCACCGCAGTGCGGCCGCGGCCGTAATTCTGCGTGACCAGCAACGGCAGTTTGCGCCCGCCGGCATTCATCTGAACCAGCGTCGTGGCTCCAGGCTTTGGAGTACCGGCGTCCTGGTAGTCCATTATGTAAGTCAGCTTCTTCCAGCGCTCGGTGTTCTTTGCCGGATCATCCATCAGCCGCGTGATCGGACTATCTGACCCTGCGGCAGTGAGTTCCACGGTCGCCGGATCGCGGTGGAACGTGCTCCGGCTGTTAGGAAGAATGGTTGGCAGCAGGTCCACCAGGTTTGAGCCGCCCCAGCCTCCATCCCCCAGCGCGAATCGGCCGCCCAGAAAGAGGAGTCCGCCGCCGCGCCGGTCAACAAACTCGCGCAGCAATTCCTGCTGTAAAGGGGTGAAGTAACCTGCCTCGACCGAGCCGAGAATGATGCCCTGGTAGGCAAAAAGATCTTCAGGACGCACCGGGAAGCCATTCTCAAGTTCCTTGGGATCGCTGATGCCCTGGCGGTAAATCTTGTTCTCCGTCGTGCGCAGCATGGAGGCAACCTGCACGATCTTGTCATCGTCCTCCGCCCGCCGTATGAACTTGTACTCCCATCGCGGTTCGCCCTCGACGTAGAGAATGCGGCGCTTATCGTCGTTCACGCCCAGCAGGCGAGTGATCGAATTGTTGGCCAGGTTTTCTTCGCCGGCCAATGGGCCGAGTGAAAAATGCAAATTCTTGACCCCCGCCTCACCCGGATTAAAAAAGATGGTTTCCACCTGGGTTGCGCCGTCGGCGTTGAGCGTGATTTCGCGCGAGCCCAGCGTCTTGTCTCCGTCCCGAACCACCACCAGCGCCTTGCTCCCGGCGTAGCCCCTTTGATGGAAGGTAACCGTAGCCGGGATGCGGGAATCGGCCATGGCGCGGGTGGCGACTCTTACGTCGTTCAACTCCACGTCGTGCGCCAGTTGCTCCTTACCGAAGCCGACGGTATGCACGGGCAAGCGGCGATTGCGCAGCGCATTGAGGGTTTCGGGAGCAATGTCTCCGGAACCATCGCTCGAGTTTTCGGCGCCATCGCTCAGCAGCACGATGGCGCCCACCGGCAAATCGGATGTCTCCGTTGCCAGTTGGCGCAGGCCCTCATTGATGTGAGTGGCGGGGGCAGCGGGCTGGATTTCTGTGAGCGCCGCGGCCCGGGCAACCCGGCTGTCAAGCCGGTAGAGCCGGGTTTGAAATCTCTTTTGCAAACCTGCCAGCACGCCGTCCTCGAGCGCCTTTTCGGCCGCTGCCTCGCGGGCTTGCTTACCGTCGCTGCCGCTGTCGGCAATAGCCATACTGCGTGAATCATCGAGTACAACTGCGATTACGTTTTGCTGCGAAGCCAGCTCGGCCACAGTGATCGCCGGCTGCCACAGCAGGACCAGCACGGTGGCGATGAGCAAAGATTGCAGAAGCCACACTGCCCCCGCGCGCCACCGGCTGATGTTCGCCGCTGCCTGGGGAAGGCGCGACCAGATGAGAATCGCCAGGCCGCTTACGCACACCACAATGAGCAGCAGCAGTACCCAGCCGGGCCACGCGCCAAGCAGGACAAACTTGCCTTTGGAAAACACCGGCATCGGGTACTTGAAGAAGAATTGGAACATGTAACGAAACCGGGGTCCCCGCGGCCTGCCAACCTCAATGCGTCATGCCGTAAACGATGTAGTTCAATGCAACCCGGAAAGCCATGGAAGCGAATGGTTCCGGGTAATCCGGATCGTCGGCCCATTCCCACGCATCGCCGAGGTGCATGTTGTGACAGATGGCAACGATGATGCGGCCTTTATCATCGCGGATGGCGCGCCACTTGGGCACGTAGCCATCCTTTTCGTAGGTCCTGTGGGTCATTACATATTGCTCCCCGGGCACTTGCATGCGCTCGTCGAGGTCGTACAGCACGTGAAAGATCTCGTCTTTGTTATCCAGGTCTTCGATCGGGCGGTCGGGAAATACCTCGCGCATACCCTCCATGAAGTTCTCCCAGTCTGCGGTGCCGTGGAAGTCGTCCACCATCAGGAAGCCGCCCTTCAGCAGGTATTCACGCAGTCGCTTCGCTTCCTCGTCAGTAAAAGACCAGGTTTGTACCTGCACCGCATAGACCCAGGGATAGTCGAAAATCTTGTCCGAGTCGAGGTCGACGACTTGCTCCGTGGAGCGGGTCTGGATCCGGGTAAGCCGTTTCATCGCCAGCAGAACCTGGCGGTCGGCCTTGGGATAATCGCGCGACCAGGAGCGGCCCCACCCGTATCCTCCGTAACCGCCGTAACCCCCATACCCCCCGCCGAAGCTGCTGCCTACGCTCGCGGTATAGCTGAGCCGAGACCAGTAAAACTCGGCCTTAACATTCGTTTCCCCATCGTCGTCGAAGCCGAAGTCCGCCGTCCGCTGGTAGGCGTAGAGCACCGAGCATAACGCCATTCCAACCAGCGCCACCGAACTGGCTTGCAGGAGCTTCATGGGCTGAACCTTCCCATTTCACCGCGCGTGCCTTGAGATTACCAGAATGCTTCCGGCTCTCATCTGATAGACGCAGCCGGAGAACGGGTAGTTTGTAGCCCCACGCAAATGTTTGCCACGCCCTCGTTCTGCGTGAGACGATTTCTTCAGGTCAGGCCGAGGGGGCAGTCTTTTGAAGCGGCGCGACTTCTTGAGGATGGGCGGCGGCGCGGCCTTCGCGCAAGTGGGCGCTGCCAGGCTGCTGGCCCAGACGCAGCAGATGCCGATGGGCGCTCCCGCCCCGAACCCTCTGCCGAACACCGACACCAGCAAAGCCGACTACACCCTGCGCATCGCTCCGGTTACCGTGGAACTCGCGCCCGACCACATTCTGAGCACCATCGGCTACAACGACACCTCTCCCGGACCAGTGCTGCGGATGCGCGAAGGCAAAACCGTAAGTGTGGATGTAATCAACGATACGGATGTACCGGAATTGGTGCATTGGCACGGCATGTTGATTCCATCCGATGTCGATGGAGTAGAGGAGGAGGGCACGCCTCCTGTCCCTGCGCGGGGACGCCGCCGCTATCAGCTTACGCCCCGTCCGGCTGGATCCCGCTGGTACCACTCCCACGCCATGGCCGAAGCCGATCTGCATCGCGGGGCTTACACCGGACAATTTGGCTTCGTATATGTCGATGGGGGGAAGGATCCGGGGCAGTATGACCAGGAGATTTTTCTCTCTCTGCGTGACTGGGAACCGTTCTTCACCAGCAGTATGGATGACGACGATGATGACGGTCATGGCGGACCGCAGCCGGAGAAGCCCGCGGTGATGAACACCGATCCCAACGGCCTTGAAGTGAATTCGATGACCTACTCTATCAACGATAAGGCTCTCGGTGCGGGGGAGCCGATTCGCGTGAAACAGGGGCAGCGGGTGTTGATGCACCTGCTCAACGCGAGCGCGATTGAAAACCGGCGTATTGCGTTGGCGGGCCATCAATTCCACGTGATCGCGATGGATGGCAACCCGGTGCCGAATCCCCAAAAGGTGGATGGGATTCTGCTCGGTGCAGGGGAGCGGGTGGATGCCATCGTGGAAATGAACCAGCCCGGGGTATGGATTCTGGGCGCAACGGAGGAGAGAATTCGCAACACCGGCCTGGGTGTCATCGTGGAATATGAGAACCAGCACCGGCAGCCCCAGTGGGTGGTCCCGTCCCGCGCCGCCTGGGACTACACAATTTTCGGCAAAATCAGCGATACTCCTGTAACGCCGGACCAAACCATCGAGATGGTTTTCGAAAAGATTCCCGGTGGCTCGGGCAAGTTCAACACCTGGTTAGTCAACGGAAAGCCCTATCCCCACGAAAAGGAATTTGTGTTGAAGCAGGGAACTCGTTACCGCCTGGTGTTCCGCAACCGCACCGATGACGCGCACCCGCTCCATCTGCATCGCCACCAATTCGAGCTGGTAGAGATGAACGGCACCAAAACGGGCGGCATCATAAAAGACACGGTCGTAGTTCCTTATTATGGCCGGGCCGTGGTGGACTTTACCGCCGACCAGCCAGGCCTGTCCCTATTCCACTGCCACATCCAGCAGCACATGGACTACGGCTTCAAAGCCCTGTTTCGCTACGCATAGCGGGCTGCGGAAAAAGTTGCTCTCGGGTAGGTCCGGGCTTTAGCCCGGACAGCCAACCTCAAAATCGACCGGCCTGAAGAGCGTGTGCGCGAACCCACCATTCACTGATTTAGTCCCGGAGGGACGGCTGAGAGTAGCCCAGGACGCAGTCCTGGGAACCATGCACATAGCGACGAAAAGTCCCGCAAGGGACGGCTGAAAGTTAACCAGGTTGTACCCGGGACTGCATCCCATAGGCGCTAACTTAAAGGCTTTGTACTGATGGTGGATCACAACCCGAACGGCTGCCTAACTTGATTCGTACGAGTGGATGTGGAGCAACCTCCTTAAGTTAGCGCTTATGGGACTGCATCCTGGATAATTTTCAGCCGTCCCTGCGGGACTGGTCCGTCTCTCGAATCTCTACCCAGGACTGCGTCCCATAAGCGTTAACCTACTTGGGGATGTTTTTCGTCAAAACTCCCACAAAAACGTCATCCTGAGAGTCTGTGACTTTATTGGTTTCGTTCAAAATCCGGTGCTGAAAACAAAAAGCTTAGGTACGTTGAAAACGCGAAAAATTCAATAAAGTCACAGACTCTGAGCGGAGCGCCTCACAGATTTATCGGGTGACACAGCGCTGGTGGCGCGGAGTCGAAGGACCCCGACGGTGCTTATCTTACCCATGCAGCTCGGAGCTTTTCAACCACCGAGGCCCGCTCCTGGCCGACCCACCACGGTCTTTCCCTGGGGCCGAGAACAAGAACTGCTGGCATCTTGCTATGCCCCGGCGGCTCCATCTACCTTCTCGGCAGCCACACAGGCACGCTTTACAGTGGCGTCACCAGCAACCTGTATCTGCGCGTCATGCAACATAAGGAGGGGCAAGTTGGAAGGTTTCACTGCGGCCTACGGCTGCAAGCGCCTGCTCTACTTTGAAGGTTACCAAGACATCGCATCTCCGGCGACCACCGGGTCATCGACCAGCAGTCCGAGAGCGATGATCAGGCTGGCGATGCGCACAGCCATCGCTCGGGAAAAACAGTGCATGAAGAGATGTACCCGTGACCATCAAGTGCGTACCGCAGCAGGAATCCTGTTCTCGGGCTTCGATGGTCGAAAAGCTTGGAGCAGCATGGGCAAGATAAGCACCGTCGGGGTCCTTCGACTCCGCGCCACCAGCGCTGCGTCACCCGATAAATCTGTGAGGCGCTCCGCTCAGAGGCTGTGATTTTATTGGCTTTTTCACGTTTTTGACGCAGCTAAGCCTTTTATTTTCAGCACCAATTTTCATGTGAAACCAATAAAGTCACAAACTCTCAGGATGACGTTTTTGTGGGAGCTTTGACGAAAAGCATCCCAAGTAGGTTAACGCTTATGGGACTGCGTCCTGGGCTACTCTCAGCCAGTCTTGTCCAAATTAGGCTTTTTGAAGGAGGCGGAAAGCCTGCTAGGTTGAGGTTGGGATTTTCCGAAAACCAATTTCAACTAGGAGGAGCTTTCCGCCATGAGTGGAGTATGCAGTATTTTTTCGCAGGTTTTGGGAGTTTTTTCGCGGGCCGAGTTTGAGCAGGCAGTTCGCCAGCATAAAGCGGAGCATCACGCCCGGGGATTCAGCAGTTGGAGCCAGTTGGTGGCGATGTTGTTCTGTCATTTGGGCCGAGCGCAGTCGTTGCGAGAGATCTGCGGAGGACTGGCGGCTTGCGAAGGCAAGTTGAGGCATCTGGGGGTGGATCAGAGCCCTAAGCGTTCGACGTTGGCTTACGCGAATGAACATAGGCCGTGGCAGTTGTACCAGACGGTATTTGAGCAGTTGCTGAAAAAGTGTCAGGGGGAGGTGCGAGGAGGGAAGAAATTCCGGTTTAAGAACAAGTTGCTGAGTTTGGACGGCAGTGTGATTGATCTCAGCGCGACGATGTATGACTGGGCCAAGTTTCGCCGCAGCAAAGGCGGAGTGAAATTGCATTTGTTGCTGGATCACGACGGGTATTTGCCTAAATATGCGGTGATCGAGCCGGCCAACAAGGCGGAGATCAAGGTAGCCCGCAAGCTGCCTTTAGAACCAGGCACGATTGTGGTGTTTGATCGTGGGTACACCGATTACAAGTGGTTCGCCAGCTTGACCGAGCAAGGGGTGTACTTCGTAACCCGGCAGCGGTGGAACGGCCATTACAAGGTAGAGAAGGAGTTGCCCATACCCAAAGACAGCAACATCCTGGCCGACCAGATCGTGATGTTGGGTCACCGCAGTTACCGCACCGGGGTGACGGTCAGGCGAGTGGTGGTGCGTGATCCGGAGACGGGCAAGGAATTCAAGTTTCTGACCAATCAGCTGACGTTTGCTGCCAGCACGATTGCAAAAATCTATCGCGATCGCTGGCAGATCGAAACGTTTTTTAAGGCACTCAAACAGTCTCTGCGGGTCAAGACATTCGTGGGCACCAGTGCCAACGCCTTAAAGACGCAGATCTGGACCGCCCTGATCGCCATGTTGATCTTGAAATATCTGAAGTTAAAATCCACCTTCGATTGGTCGCTCTCCAACCTTGTGGCCTTATTGCGCCAGCAGTTGTTCGTATACCGCGACCTGTGGACTTGGCTGGATTGTCCTTTTGAACCGCCCCCTGCCCTGGCAGGGATTCATGACCAAATTCGGCTGCCGCTTTAGTCTTCATAGCCTTCATTTAGGACAGCTGAATTACCTTGCCGAACGCCAAAACCTCTTAATGGCCGCACAATCAGGAGTTCTATAGCAAAACACTTGGACAGCACGTTTCTCAATCCACTGCTCCCTCACCCCCAACCTGATTTCGCAATGGCCGGTTGCAGCACTCCTTTGTCCAATAAAATCAACGCTTCAGAGTCGACTAATCTGCTAATTTGGACAGCTCTGACTCTCAGCCGTCCCTGCGAGACTAAATCAGTGAATGGTGGGTTCTCACACACGCTCTAAAGCCCGGACCTACCGCCACGGTAAATCCAATGGAAGCCCTGCGTGAGGAATAAGTACCCGCTGTAGGAAACAGACCACTTACTTGAGTCGTTCCGTCAGCAAGTGGTCTGCGACGCGAATGGCGTTGGCGATGATGGTCAGCGAAGGGTTGACCGCGCTGGCCGATACGAAGCAGGAAGCATCGACCACATAAAGATTGTCAAGATCATGAGCCTTGCAATGCGGGTCGAGCACGCTGGTTTCTGGATCGTTGCCCATGCGGCAGGTGCCGTTCTGGTGGCCCACGCCCTCAAGCGGGATACGCTTCTTGAAGTACGCGTGGAGCGGAACGGAAGTCGTCGCGTGCCCAGCCCGCTTGAGTACATCGACCCAGCGGTCTTTAAGGCGATTGAAGGATTCAACATTATTGGGTGTGTACGAGAGCTGAATCCGCCCGGTCGCGGAGTCGGTGACCGGCTCGCTCTCATTCGTATGTCCAGTGTCTCCAGCAGGGATGGGCGCCAGCCACACCGGGCTGCAGATTGTCGACCGATAACGGCGTGGTGTTGCGCAGGGTGACCCGATTGGCGGGGTCGGGAAGATCCTCCGTCGTTAGCCACCAGGGCACCGCGTGGTGCTTCATTGTCTCCAGCACAAATCCCGGCGTGAGCGGAGGCGCGTCGCCTTTCATCATCTCGAAATGGAAGCTCCCCACCGGCTGCACCTGCCCCAGGGGGAAAGGATATCCAGGGTCGGAATCCTTGAAGTAAAAGTCGTTTGTGCCCCACGTCTTGGTATAGCTGTCCTCGTTGCGCTCAGGGCCAATCGCGAGCAAGGCGTCGGCCTGGTGATACATGAAGTTCCGGCCGACCTGGTCGGACCGGTTGGCAAGCCCGTTAGGATGCTTGTCATTGGCAGACGCCAGCAGAATGACCGCGGAGTTGATGGCGCCGGCACATACGGCGAAGAAGCCCGCACGATAGGTCGCAGGCGATACCGTCTTTGGATGCAGCGCCCAGATCCGGAGTGGATGACCTCGACCGCGGTGACCGCAGTGCCACTGCTATTGGTAAGCAGGCGGGTCACACGGGAGTTGGTCATCAGGGTGACGTTGGGCAGGTGCATGATCTCCCGGATGCAGTTGATGTCCGCATCGGACTTGGCGTGCACCAGGCAAGGGTAGCCGTCGCAGGTGTCGCAACGGATGCACTTCGAAGCCAGCGGGTCAGCGGCGTCTCGTTTGAGCCCAAGGGGAATAGGAAAGGTGTGGATGCCGAGCTTCCGCACGTCGTCCTCGATAATCTGCATGCGGGGCTCGTTGCTGAATGCGGGATACGGGTACTTGGCGGAGTGAAAGGGCTCCGTAGGGTCAAAGGAGGATCCGTATCCGCCGGGGACCGAGGGTGCAGAGCCCGAGGTCGCCGTGGACATGAAATAAGCTCTTCCGCCCGGCAGTAGAAGGGTTCCATATCGCGCGTAGGTGATGGGCCATGCGGGAGAGATGCCCCCTTGATGCTGGATCACGCCAAAGTCCTCGGCCCGCATGCGGAACATCGCCGCGCCGTAGACCTTGGTCTGGCCGCCCACGAAGTATGCCTGCTGGGGATGGAGTGGCTTCCCATCCTTGTCCTGCCAGGTCTCTTTGGTGTGGTAGCGGTTGTCCAGGAAGACGGCGGAAGTGTCCCAGTTGAGCTTCTCCTGCGGCATGAAGGGGCCGCGCTCAAGAATGAGGATGTTCTTTCCCGCCTGGGCCAGGTGCAGAGCCAGCGTTCCGCCTCCCGCCCCGCTGCCGATCACAATCGCGTCGTATTCGCCTGGCACATTCATCTACAGCACGGTATCAGGTTTACCTGCTCGAAAATACGAATTCATTGCCATCGGGATCCTTGAATTTTGCCATCGTTCCCCACACCTCCTTCTTCGGCTCGTCAGTCAATTCCACCCCTTTGGATTTGAGGGCCTTCGCCGTGGCAAAGACATCGTCGCACCAGAAGGTGAACGGCTGGAAACCGCCAATCCGGCTTCATGGCCTGGGGGAGTAAAGAGCGCTAGCGCCGTGTCGGCGCCCGGGATGAGCAGTTCAATCCAGCGTTGCCCCGGCCCAAAGGGTTGATCGGTCGCCACCTTAAACCCCAGCTTTTCGGTGTAGAACTTCAACGCAACATCCTGGTTGCGCACGGGTATGCTGACGATTTTGACTCCGCGAATCATGCTGCTTCCTCCACTGAAAATTTATCTTGCAACATTACCTCGCAGCCATCAAAGCGGTGCAATCAGGTAGTCGATGCTATATTGATGGTCGGTATAGCGATGTTGCATGCTTGATGAATACGTCGTCGACGTCCTGATGCGCGACCTGGTCGGACATGATCGCAGGCCGGTGAGCTTCCTGGTGTACTTATGGCTTGCCGCAGAGCAACAGCGCCAGGGAAAAGCTGTGACCATCAGCTATCAGCAACTAGCGGAGTCGATCGGGATATCGAAAAGCTCTGCTCAGGCGGCTGCGGGGTGGCTGGCCAGACGAAAGCTCATCGCGGTCCACAAAACAGCCTTCACGGCGACTCCCAGTTACTCGGTTCAAAAGCCCTGGCTCATCCAAGTAACAGCCCTCGAGGAATAAGAACGCCCATGTCTTTCGCCGATTGGCTGTTCTCCGATCTCGAACGCCCCGAGAGTGCTCACAGCCATGGTGATACGAGCCAACATCCCTGGTGGCGGGTGATGTGCCTTACCGGAGTGGATTACTTCTCCACGCTCGGCTATCAGTCGGGGATTGCTTTTCTCGCCGCCGGCGTCCTCTCGCCCGTGGCGACTCTGGTGCTCGTCCTGGTGACGCCTTTTCGCCGCGTTGCCGGTCTACAACCGGGTCGCTGCCGCGAGCCCCTATGGCCAGGGCAGCATCTCGATGCTAGAGAAGTTATTCCCAGGGTGGACCGGCAAGGTGTTCGTGCTGGTCCTGCTGGGCTTCGCCACCACCGACTTCATCATCACCATGACCCTTTCGGCGGCGGACGCAGCGGCCCACTTTGTCCACAATCCCTACACCCCGCATTCGCTTCAGAGCCAGATGGGCGTCACTCTCTTCCTGCTCGCCATCCTGGGCGCGATCTTCCTCAAGGGCTTTAAAGAAGCGATCAACATCGCCGTCGTTCTGGTAGGGCATCTATCTCGCGCTCAACGCTATCGTTTCCGTGGTCGGCATATTCCATGTGCTGGAGCAGCCCCGGTCTTTCTCGACTGGAAACGCGCCCTCTTCACCCAACACGGCAGCCTGCTCTCGATCATCGGCCTCTCTTGCCTGCTCTTTCCCCGTCTCGCCCTCGGTCTTTCGGGATTCGAAACCGGCGTCGCCGTCATGCCTCTGATCGAGTGCGAAAATCTCGACGCCCGCATCCGCAATACCCGGCGCCTGCTGGCGACTGCCGCGATCATCATGAGCGTCTTCCTCATGGCCACCAGCTTCATCACCACCCTACTCATCCCCGCGGCCGACTTCAAAGAAGGCGGCCCGGCCAACGGCAGGGCCGTAGCTTACCTGGCCCACCAGTATCTCGGTGGCGGCTTCGGCACCCTTACGACGCCAGCACCATTCTAATTCTCGCCTTTGCCGGCGCTTCCGCAATGGCCGGCCTGCTGAACCTCATCCCCCGCTATCTTCCCGGCTTCGGTATGGCGCCGGAGTGGGCCCGCGCCTCGCGCCCACTCGTGCTGGTCTTTGTGTCTGTCGCATTCATGGTTACGCGTCTGTTTCACGCTGACGTGGATGCCCAGGGCGGCGCCTACGCTACCGGCGTTCTCGTTCTCATTACCTCCGCCTCCTGCGCGGTCACCATCGCTGCGCGCACTGTACTCTCTCGCGCCGTTCTCGGCCTGGTCTCCCTCATTTTCATCTACACCACCCTGGTGAATATCTACGAGCGGCCCGAAGGGCTCAAGATCTCCTGCATCTTCGTATTCACCATGATCTTCATGTCCCTGGTTTCGCGGGCTTTCCGTTCCACGGAACTACGCATTACCGGCATCGAACTGGATCCGCAGGCGGAGGCGCTGATCGCGGAAAGCGCCAACAAAACCGTCCGCCTTATCTCATGGAATCCGCGCAGCGCCTCCGGCAAAGACCGCGAGCACGCCAAAGACGAGCTGCGCCGATCTCCACGGCCTGTCGCACGATGCCTCGATCTACTTTGTCGAGGTGGAGCGCGGAGACACCTCCGACTTCACCGAGTCCATTACTGTGCAAGGATTCCGCCATGGCTCCAATCGTATCCTGCGTGTCAGGAGCGCTGCCGTTGCCAATTCCATCGCCGCGCTGCTCATCAAACTGCAGCACACCACCGGATCTATCCCTCACGTTTACTTTCATTGGACCGACGTCAACCCGGTCATTAACATGATGCGTTTCATCTTCCTCGGTGAAGGCGAAACTGCCCCACTGACCCATGAAGTTCTCCGTCGCGCCATCAAAGATCCCGAACAGCGCCCCGTGGTTCACGTAAACTGACGCCTGGCCTCCTCTCGGGCGAAAAGTGATGACTTGTCTGCTCTTGCGGAAACTAAGTTCAGGAAAATGGCATCCCTTTACTGGGATAGATTTTGGGTACGGTCAAAAATTACTTGCCGCAAGACCACACCACGCTGGGTCCGCGAAGGCACAAAGCCTGGCGACGGGTCCTTTGGATTACGCTCATCGCAGTCCTGGTGCTGCTGGTGGTAGGCGAAGTGATGCTGAGACGAGCGGCGCCGATCCTCAAGGGCCGGATCATCGAAACGCTCAGTACCCGTTTCGACAGCCGGGTAGAGCTGGACGACCTGCAGGTATCGCTGATCAAGGGTTTGGCGGTCTCCGGCAAGGGGCTGAGAATCTTCGCTCCCGATGATGTAGTGGCTGCGGGGGCCAAGGATCCCGTCATCGCAGTACGGCAATTCGAGTTTCATGCCGGGCTGGTCGGTTTGTTTCTCAAGCCAACCCACGTACGCAGTGTCTACGTGCAGGGACTGGCGATCAGCATTCCGCCCAAGTCCATGCGGCAAAAAGCGCGAGATACAGGGCATCGGGGCAAGATCAAAATCGTTGTGGACGAACTGGTGTTCGACGATTCGCGGCTTGTGATTGGCACCGACAAGCCGGATAAGGATCCGAAGATCTTCGAGCTAAAGCACATTGTGTTGCACGACGTAGGCTCAAAGTCTGCGTCGCCCTACGAAGCCACTCTGACCAACGCAGTGCCCAAAGGGGAAATTCACGCAATCGGCACCTTTGGCCCGTGGGATATCGAGAGTCCGGGCGAGTCGACCGTTACCGGCAAGTACACCTTTCAACACGCGGATTTGAACACTATCAAGGGAATCGGCGGCATTCTGCATTCTGCCGGCGACTTCAAGGGTCGACTCGACCGAATAGAAGTAGAGGGAACCGCGGATGTGCCGGATTTTTCTCTCGATACTGCGAACCATCCCGTACCCTTGCACACGCGATTTTCGGCGATCGTCGACGGAACGACTGGCGACACCTATTTGCAGCCAGTGGACGCGAAGTTGGGGGCGTCGGAGTTTTCCTGCAGCGGCGCGGTGGTCAACCACAAAGGAATAGGGCACACCATCGACCTGGATGTCGATGTCCCGGCTGGCCGCATTCAGGATTTTCTCCAACTCGCGGTCAAGACCCAGCCGGTGGTGATGACGGGTGTACTGGCTATGAAGACCAAGCTGCACATCCGGCCTGGCAAGGAGAGCGTGACTCAGAAACTGGCATTGAAGGGTGAATTCACCCTGAAGCGGATGCACTTTACCAACCCGGACCTGCAAGACAAGGTGGACATGCTGAGTCTGCGGGCGCAGGGGGACCCGAAGGATGCTAAGCCTGGCGCTGAGGATGTGATCTCCCACATGACGGGAAAATTTCAAATGGCCGACGGGAAGCTCGATCTGCAGGACCTGAACTTCGCCATGCCCGGGGCGACGGTGCGGCTGGCCGGTGTCTACACGTTGGACGGCAAGAAATTCGATTTCACCGGCAAGGTGAGGACCGACGCGAAGCTATCGCAGATGGTGGCTTCGCGGTGGAAGAGTTGGATGTTGAAAGTAGCCGATCCGTTCTTCCACAAGCATGGTGCGGGAGCAGAGATACCGGTCAAAGTTACCGGGACGAACACCGCTCCCAAGTTCGGCCTGGACATCGGCCACAAAGACAGATCTCAATAGAGTCTATCGTCCAAAGGAATAGCTCACTTTGAAGACACCCGAGTCGATACCCGGGTTTGCGGTGCCACCCGTGCTGGTGTTGGCAAGATGATGGTAGCGATACTCCAGCTGGCAAGAGCGTGTATGCGTTCGATAGAACTCCACCCCAGCGCCGAGCTCAAACGTCAGGTTGAAGGCTGAGCTGTTGAAAACCGGGATGTCTCTGGGAGATACCGCGAAACCGCCCAGGCCGGTCACAAAAGGTTGCACGCGCCGGTGCGGAAGCAGGCTGAGCTTATAGCCCAATGGACTAAAGCCGCTCACGTAGGTCGATCGCGTTCCGCCAATGTAGGTTGCGGTCCCGGCATACGCCTGGTTTTGGGTTATCAGGATCACGTTCAAGGGAGCGCTGGTTACCGGGCTATCCACTGGAATGGGTGAAGCAAAATTGACGATCCCCGAATAGGCAGGCTGTTGCGGAAACTGTAGCGCAAAGCCTTTCATTGTAGGATCAGTCAAGGTCATGTAAGGCCGGACCTCAGCGAGCCACGAACCGGTGACTTTGTCCCTGAGAAAACTCCGTCTTTCGAAGCTGGCCCCCAACGCGGTTATCTTGCGTCCGTCCGCGTAGCCAAGCAGCATGTGACTGGAATCGTTGGAATATTCTACAAAGCCACTGAAAACCTTGCGGTTCGAATAGGCCCCCACATCCTGCGCCCGAGTCACGGTGCAAGCGGTTAAGCCCATCAACATGCACAGGCCGGCTTTGCGTATCCAATTTTGAGGGCACTTCATTTGCATCATTCCTTCTTCTGATGCGGTCAAACGCACCGCGGCGCGGCGGGGGGTCCGGGCATTCTCCTGTTTTGGAACCCGTACAGAAGAGGACGGTATTTGGCAAATTTAAATATCTCGATCAAGGCCCCGGGGGGAAGGGAACTCGCATCGAGAGGATGACTACAATTACTGTGACATTGCTTCTATCGGTTCCTGGTAGCTTTTGTTTAGGCAAAGCTGCGTCGATTTCAAGGCAATCGTAGCATCCACGGCATACACTTCTGTTCCGCCGAATCTCCCGGTTCGCGGTAAATAGTCACCTGGTTTTCGAAACTTTAGTGTGGCGCGGCTGATGGTAGAGCGCGATAGACCGCACACATCTCTTCCCGGTTGGGAAAGGCCCATGCTGCGTAGTCTTCGTCGCTCATCGCGAACTCGTCCTGCCACAGCCTGACCAGCCAGGGAAGCCCGGCGAGCATCGACTCCAGCTCCGGATGTATGTATACCAGGTACAACTCACGTGGCAGTTGCGCCAGGGACGCCTCCAGGTTCCGGAAGACCTGCTCCATGACCGGCCCGGTAAACGCATTCCACATGTAAACCACCAACGGTCCGGTTGGCCAGAGGAACTCGGCCGCATCCCCCTGGACGGAGATGACCGGCGGTCGAGGGCGTGACCTGGTATAACACGCGATGTTGGCCCGGGCGACGCGATCCAACTCAGGAGAAAGTTCGACCCCAATGATCTCGCGGAAGGGATAGTCGGAAGCCAGAAGCAGCGCGCGGCCCTTGCCCGATCCCACATCCACGAAGGAGAAACGCTGATAGTCCACATGCAGCCGGTCCCGCATCGCATCCATAACCGCGTGAGAACACTGACGGCGCCACGGCAAAGTAGCCGTTGTTGTAGACATCGTGCTGGTGGCCTGAAGGCAGCTCGTATATCAGTCCGCTGGTCTCGACGCCAAAGCGCTCATCGAACGGATGCAATGCTTGATAGCTGCGGTATTTGCTCTGCTCCATGCGGGGCCATGCGGGCTGCTGTCTCCTGCCGCCCAGTTTCCGCCACAATCGCCCGATTTCGTTTCTCATGCCCGTACGGCTGTTACTCCAGTCCCAGCCTCTTCCAGATTCCATCCACGTGGGCCCGGGTGGATGGATCCATGGCGATCATCTGCGGCCACGGCCGGGTAAAGCCTTCCGCGTTCCACTTGCGGGTCGCGTCAATGCCCATCTTGCTGCCGTAGTTGGGCAGGCGCGAGGCATGATCGAGTGAGTCGATGGGCCCCAGGGTGAACTGGATATCCCGTTCAGGGTCGATATTGTTGGCCACGCGCAGGGTAACTTCGCCCAGATCCTGGACATCGCAGTCCTCGTCGACCACGATGATGCACTTGGTGAACATTGCCTGGCCCAGCGACCAGATGCCGTGCATCACCTTGCGCGCCTGGCCGGCATAGCTTTTGCGGATGGAGAGGATCATCAGGTTGTGAAACACACCCTCCACCGGCAGGTTCACGTCCACGATTTCCGGTATGGTCAGGCGCATCAGGGGCAGAAAGATACGTTCCACCGCCTTGCCCATCCAGGCATCTTCCATGGGCGGTTTGCCCACGATAGTCGCAGCGTAGACCGGGTCCTTGCGATGGGTAATGCAGGTGATGTGGAAGACAGGGTACTCCTCTTCCATGGTGTAGAAGCCGGTGTGATCGCCGAATGGACCTTCCATGCGCAGTTCGTCCAGCTCCACGTAACCCTCGAGCACGATCTCCGCGTTTGCCGGGACCTGGAGATCTACGGTTTCGCAATTGACCAGGTCGACCGGCGCCTGACGTAGAAATCCCGCAATGACGAACTCTTCGACCTCTGGAGGCGCGGGTACGATGGCGGCGAAGGTGGTCGCGGGATCGGTGCCGATGGCTACCGCCACTTCAAGCCGGCGGTCCTTCTCCTGCGCTCGAGGGTCCTGGGCTCGAGAGCCCTGGGCCAGAGCAATCGCGGTTGTTCCCCCCGCCGTCTCCGCCATTACCCGCACGCGGGCGGCAGCTGCGTCTCCAGAAGCATCGGCGACGGCCGCCGCCCGCAGGCGCTCACGCAGGTGTTCGGCGGCTACCTTCTGCCTTTGCCAGTGCATGCCGGTCGTTTGCCCGTCATAGACCTGCATGCGGTACATGCCTACGTTGCGCTTTCCGCTTTTAGGGTCACGGGTGATCACGCAGGGGAGGGTTATAAACCGTCCGCCATCCAGCGGCCAGCACTGGAGCACGGGAAAATCCAGCACGCTGAAGTTTTCCCGCAGGATGACCTGCTTGCACGGAGCGTCTTTCGCCGTGACGGTGCGGGGAAAGAACCGGCCTACTTCCGCCAGCATGGGAAGCATCTTCAACTTTTCCAGTAGGCCTTCGGGCGATTTGAGCTGGAGCAGGCCCTCGATGCGTCCCGCCACGTCGTCGAGGCTATCCACATCGAGCGCCAGCTTCATACGCCGCTCGCTGCCAAACTGGTTCATCAGTACCCGGCTGCCTGGGTACCCCTTTACGTTCTCAAAAAGAAGTGCCGGTCCACCCGGAGCACCTCCCCGTTTGCCCGATTTGGATACCCTGTCGGTAATCTCGGCGATCTCGAGAATGGGGTCAATCGGCTCGTGAATGTGCTTTAGCTCGCCTGCTTTATCGAGCGCCTTGATCCAGCCCCTAAGGTCGTCGTATGCCAATGAGTTCCCCTCATCACCATACTATCCGGGCTGGGGTGGAAGTCTTGGCTACTCGCCGCGCATCCACCGGTCCATCAGGGTCTGGGCACACCGGGCGCCGCATAGGTGCCGGACCTTGGCGGCATGAGAGAGCATGATATTCCATGCCGTCAACCTCAGCATGGGCTGCTCGGGGGCGGAAGGGATGAGAGATGCCGGCTCGGTCAACGCCAGCCACCAGTCCTCGGCATCGCCTCTCGGATTACCGCAAACATCGCAGTGGTAAGTCTCTGTAAACGCCATACAAAAATCTCTCCGTCCCGCAAGGGCAAGCTAGCAGGAGCGCCGAATGGGGACCATCCCCGGAAGTGGGGATGCCCTTCGTTCCTCCGAATTGTCATCGATCCTTCGGACAAATTCCCCGCCATCGCAGGACTTCTATCCGCTAGCGTATCGAGTTCGTTACATCGGGGAGTAAGAGGCTTGTCAGGCGATACTTGCGGGCTGGTCCTCGTACTGCTCCAGCGGAAAGCCGAGCTTTTTCCACTGATCGAAGCCTCCCAGCAGCGGACGAACCCGGTAGATTCCATTCTGCCGCAGCTTCATCGCCATCTTCGCGGCCGTTGCTTCACTGGGACAGGTGCAGTAGAGGATCACGTCGCGATCGCGCGGGATCTCTCCGCTGCGTTGCATCAGGGTCTCGGGCGAGAGCCGGATCGCTCCAGGCAGTACCCGCGGATCGGGCAGGTAGTCGAGCGGATGACGCAAGTCAACGATATAGGGATTCTGGCCCCCGTCCAACATGCGCTTCAGCTCAACCGGGTCCAGGCGCGAAGTCCGAACCTGCTTGAGAAACGCCTGCTGTTTCCAGATCCGATAGCCCAGCAGGCCGGCGACGGCGAGCACAAACAAGGCGCCTGCAAAATGGCCCATCCAGGAAAGTGCGCCGGGATGTTTACGAAGAACGTCACCGAAGAACCGGCCGATGAGGGTAATGGTAGCGGCCCAGAACAAGGCGCCGGCCATGTCGTATGCCAGGAACACGCGGTATCTCATCCCCGTCTGGCCGGCAATGGGCGCCGCGACCGTGCCCAGGCCGGGAATAAACTTGGCCACCAGCAACGCCTGCTCGCCCCATTTGGTGAAATAGTCCTCTGTCTTGCGCACGCAGGTGGAGCTCTCAAACGAGAGCCGGCATACCAGTTTCACCATGGTGCCGCCAAAACGCTTGCCCAGCAGATACCAAAGCGAATCGCTGACAAAGCAGCCGGCCACCGCAGCAAACAGCACTAGGGGGAGGGATAGTTTGTGCGTCGACGTCAGTGTACCTGCCGCCAAAAGCAGGGGCAGACTAGGCACCGGAACGCCAAGCTGCTCTGCCATCACCCATAGAAAAAGGATGATGTAAGCGAAATGCAGGAAAAAGTCGAACGCTAACGGCATAACGCAGCTGCCCCTGGGGTGATCTCCACTATAGATGATCGTTAGACGAGAAACGGTTCGTAACCGGGCGTTCTTGTCTCCGGTTCGCAGGAGAGGGCCCGGGGGAAGAGGCCCTTCTCATTCAGGATACGGTAACGCAGCGCAAATCAGTGACTTGTCCTGTGCGGACTACGGCCGAACCGGAATATGAATCGGCAACCTAGTAAAATTCCCCAGAAGCAGGGTCAGGTTGCCTGGTGAACAATCCCTCCGGATCACCGTGTTCCTATCTGCGGCATGTTCTCGCCGCCGTCCTGATGGGCGTATCGTTCTCGATGGGCAGCCGGGTTATCCGCCGGCTCCAAAATAGACCAGGGAATGAGGCGCTTTCATGTTCAAGTTAGTGGCCATGCTGCTGGCTCCGGTTATGACGATGGTTGCGAGCGACCTGCCGAGCAGGAAATATCTGAATTTGGCCGCCATTAAAACGATGGTTGCCGCTTCGGAAGCGAAAGCGAAGGAACTGAACGTTGAGGTGACGATCTGTATCGTCGATGAGAGCGGTAACTTGCTTTTTCTTGAAAAGGGAGACGGCGCCTCGCTCAACACGTTGCAGTTTGCGCAAAAGAAGGCCCGCGATGCTGCCGCCTACGGCAGCCCTTCAAGAGAAGCCGCTGAAGCGGTAAAGAAAGGCAATGTGGAAGACCTGGCTTTTCCGAACTTTTTCCCCAACCAGGGAGGTCTGCCAATTCGCGTGGATGGCCAGCTCCTTGGCGGGATCGCGGCGAGCGGCGCAAAGTCGGAAATTGACGAGCAAATTGCCCAAGCAGGACTCGATGCGCTCCTAAAAAAAATAGCCAGTGTGCTCTTTTGTCGGAACTTGCAGTAACCCCCCAACGTACTCGGAGGGGATTGCGCTGGAATCAGCCTAGGCTGGATCGCTGACTCGCGCCGTGTATTATAGGGAAAAAATAGCTCGCGAATTTAAGCGACATGAAGTTTCAGCGGCAAAAGCTCTGTGAACCGCCAGTCCCGCTAGGCCACACACATGAACATCAGGGAAGTGGCAAAGAGAGCCGGGGTTTCCACAGCTACCGTTTCACGTGTGGTGAACGGCACGGCCCCCGTCGACGCTCGGACGGAGAAGCGTGTCCGGGCGGCGATCCAACGCAGCGGGTATTACCCCAACACCCATGCGCGCACCCTGGGGACAGGCAAGAGTCATATCTACGGCCTGATCATCTCTGACATCGAGAATCCGTTCTTTCCTGAGCTGGTGAAGTGCTTCGAGCGCCTTGCAGTAGAGCACAGCTATGAAATCCTGATCGCCAATACCGACTACCAGCCGGAGCGCATGGAGGGTTGTGTACGGCGGATGTTGGAGCGCAAGGTGGACGGGGTTGCGATCATGACCTCGGAGATGGACCCCCAGCTCATCCAAACGCTGAGCGGCCGCGGCATCCCCATCGTTTTTCTGGACACGGGATCAGTTGGGCCCGGGATCAGCAATATCTCCCTGGACTATGACGGCGGCGTTGATCAAGCGATGGACCACTTGACTTCACTGGGACACCGAAGGATTGCCTTTGTCAGCGGACCGGCAAACCTCGCTTCGGCCAGAACGCGATATGAGGCGTTTCTAGCGTCGCTGCGACGCAAGAAGCTCGAATGCAGTAAGGAGTTCATTCGCACTGCTAACCACCGCTTCGATGGAGGTTACGCGGCGATGTTAGAGATTTTGAAGCTGCCCGTACGCCCGACAGCCGTGTTGGCCTCGAACGATCTTACTGCGATTGGCATCATGGGCGCCGTTTATGCAGCTGGGCTGCGGGTTCCAGAAGACATCTCGGTCGTAGGTTTTGACGACATAGCACTCAGCAGTTTTATGCCGCCACCCCTGACAACGATCCGCCTGTCGCGTGCCGAGATCGCTGGGTTTGCCTTCACTTCGCTTTATGCTGCAAGCCAGGGTGGGGAAAGCAAGGGTGTTACCCACATCGTGCGTGCGGAACTGGTGATTCGGCAATCCACTGCTGCGGTCTGGCCGGTCCAATAGGAAATCCGGGGGAGCGTAGTGGAGGGACCTGCTGTTCGCTGGCCCCCCGGCCTCATTTGACGCGAACCGTAGGTTCAACCGACAGGCCAGGACGCAACAGGCGGTCCTTGTCCTCATTTCGATCTGTCAGGTCGATGCGGACAGGAATGCGTTGCACTACCTTGACGTAATTGCCAGTGGCGTTCTCCGGCGGAAACAGGCTTAGCACGGAACCGGTCGCGCCGCCGATCTGGGTCACCGTGCCATCGTAATCGCGCCCGTAGGCGTCCACGTGAATCTTGACCTTCTGCCCGGGACGCATCAGCCGCAGTTGCGTCTCCTTGAAGTTCGCAGTGATCCAGATATCGTCGAGCGAAACCAGGGTCATGAGATTCTGCCCCACGCTGACGTTCTGCATCACCTCCAGACTTTTCTTGGTGATGATGCCGTTCACCGGGGCAACAATCCTGGTGTAATTCAAGTTCAATTTGGCTTGGGCAAGCTCAGCCCGCGCCTGCTCCACCTGCGCAGCCGCCTGGTCTGCCTTGGCCTTCTGAATCTTCACCTGGTCGGGCGCGGTTTGCGCAGTCTTTAACTCTGCCTGCGACTGCACCACCCGGTCGCGGGCGATGCGAACCGCATCTTCGGCGGCAATCTCGCTCGCCTTGGCCCCCAGCAATGCCGCTTTGGATGCATCTGCGGTGGCCACGGTGGCGTCGAACTGCTGTTTGGAGATGACGTCCTTTTCCACCAGCGGGGTGTACCGCTTCAGATCCAGTTGGGCTTTGATGTTATTCGCTTCCGCCTGCTGTACCTGGGCCTGCGCCGCTTCCAACTGACGCTGGGCCTGCTGTACAGTGGCGTCTGAACTGCGCACCCCGGAAGAGGCCGACTCCAGGGTCGAACTGGTGTTTATTCCGATGACGGGTACATTGACCCTGACCGCTTCGTAGTTGGCCTCGGCGCTCTCCAGGCTGGCCTCGTCCTGCTGCACCGCCACCTCAAAATCCTTAGGATCTATTTCGGCAATCAAGGTACCCGCCTGTACGAATTGATTTTGTTCGACATTGACCCTGATTACCTGCCCGGCAACACGGGCGCTGATCTGTATCAGGTGCCCATCCACCTGCGCGTCGTCCGTGTCTTCGTAGTACGTGGAGTGCCACCAGAACAGCAGCGCGCCCACGATGAGCACAGCGACCACGCCGATCACGATGAAGCGGCGCTTCCCCTTCTTGCGCGGGGGACTGTCGAGATCCTGCTGGTCGTTGTTGCCGGGCTGGGGACCCTCATCCACGACGGTAGTTGCACGGCCTGATTCCGGATTCTGTTCCGCCACAGCTACTTTCCTCCCACGTAATCCTTGTAATTCGTTTGTGCGATGCCCATTGCCCGGGCGAGAGAGAGTTTCGCCACATTGTGCTGGTAAAGGCTCGAGACCAGCTGGTCGTCGGCCTGGGCCATCGATGCCTGGGCCTGCGACACGGCAAGATTGTCGGCCACGCCAGCCGCGTACCGCTGTTGCGCTTCGCTTAAAGCCTCGGTCGCCAACTCTGCGTTGCTGCGCGAAACAGCAACCTGCTTCGCGGCCGCCTGAATATCTAGAATGCTGTCGCGCACGTCGGCGTTGATCTGACCACGCAGGTCGTTCAACTGTGCCTGTTTCTGTTCCAGTTGCGCTTGCGCGTCCCGCGCATCGCCGCGCAATTTGGCCTCTTCAAACAGCGGCACGGAAGCAGTGCCGAGAACGTCGAAGGTGCCGTGGGAGTGGCCCAGGGTTGGTCCAATGACCCCGTAGTCTCCGGAAAAGTCGATGGTGGGATAGCGTTCGGCGGTGGCTGCGGATCGTGACGCCCGGGCGCCCTCCACCTGCTGCTGCAGCGCCTGCAAGTCGCGGCGGTGTGCCAAACCCTGCTGCACAGCGGCATTTGGGTCCAGGTTGTCGAGCGCCTGAAACGGCGCCTGGTCGCTCAACTCGTAGCTCTGTTCCAGGGGCAGTCCAATCGCACGCGCCAAAGCGATCTTGTCTTTCTCATACTGGTTTTGCGCGGTGATCAAGGTCTGCTGTTGGGTCTGGTAATCCACGCGTGCGCGTAGCTCGTCCAGCAACGGAGCCGTACCCGCCTGGTGGTTAGCCACTGCCTGATCGAGCGACACTTTTGAGGTGTTTACCTGGGCCTGGGCCGATTGCACCCGCGACGCGTCGGCGATGCACAGCAGATACGCGTTGCCGACCGTAAGCACCACCATGTCCTTTGCATCCTCAATCGAGAGCCTGGATCCCTGGAAGTTATGTTTCGAGGCTAAATAGTTTTCGAGTGACGACAAATTCAATAGCGACCACTGTACGGAACCCCGGATGTCGGTGTACCCGTAAGGCCCGATGACTGCCGGGAAGCCGGGAATCTTGAGACCTTCCGCCTGCAGGTTAGTCTGTTGCACCGCTTCTTTGGCCGAAGCAGTGACGGTGGGCAGCAAAGCCTGCAATTGCTGCAGCTGCTGGGCTCCGGCCGACCCTGCGTTCGTACCGGAAAGCACCAGGCCCAGGTTGTACTGCAAACCCATACGAATCGCCTGATCAAGCGACAGCGGCAGAACACCCGGCACCGGCGCTTGCTTGACCAGGCTGCCCTTGTAAGTATCGCTATTCACTTGTGCCGGCATCGCCTGCACCGAGTTGCTGCCGGATGACCCACTGCTCTGTGACCCGCTGGCCCCCGCGGTCGGGAACTGCCCCAGTGCGGCAGGAGGGCTAAAAGTGAGACCGAGGAGCATCAGCAGCGATCCCCACCTCGTGCCCCACAATACACCCGGATTAAGTCTCATCCTGCAGTCAACCTCGGCATGCAACCTGTGGCCCGGAAAAAAATGGCAGCACCAACTTCGATGCCAAATAGCTTGTGAACTATTCAAAAAGAAAGCCCACCGGCGATCCCGAAACACACCAGTTGCGCGCCAGAAAGCAGGCGGGATGGACGCGAAGGTTCAATAGCAGTCAAACCAAAGGGCAGGGGAATCAGGCCGGCATGAGAGCGGTCTGGGCACTCATCAGGCAGGTGGCCAGGGAGCACAGCGCCTGGCGATAGGCGTTCCCAACCTGGTCTCGCCGCCAGGCCTGCGCTCCTGTCGCTCCACTCTGGCGAAGACTCTCCGCGGTCTGCTCGCCGTCTTGCCCGGCCACGGCCCGCAGGACAAAAATTGTCCGCAAGGCCGGCGCCAGCCGATCCAGCCATTCCCGCATCCCCGCCCGGCCGGCGCCTGAGACCAGCGCACCAAACTGCTCGCCGGTCAGACCCGCCGCCCCAAGGTCATCGGTTTCAATGCAGGTAGCATCGGCCGGCTGCGAAGCCGGAACGGCGAATGCTTCCGGGTATAGCCCTGCCATCCGCTGCACGGCAGTGTGCACCAGTAAAGTGCGAGCCTCGGCATAGGCCAGCGTTCCCTCGGCGCAAGGGTCGCTCTCCACCTTGGCCACGGTTTCCTCCACCAGCGAAACTGCCTCCTGCTCATTGCCCAGCAACAGGGCCGCAATCTGAAAAAGCTGCAAAGCCGTATCCTCAGCCATCAGTTGGCTGGCCTCCGGTGCGTAGCCCAAATCCTGCTCGTTCATGCGCGTCTCCTCGGGAACCGTCGCTTGGTCCACAATACTTGTCATCTTCCATCCTCCCGCAACCTCTCTCCGGGCGTCAAATCCTTCCTCCACGGCCGAAAATTCCAGGCATAATTGTGGCTTTTATCCACCGCTTTAACTCTCCTCGCCTTTTAGTAAGGTAGACAGAGTGAGTACGATCGTTGTTTGTTGCCACTATCCCCATGGACAATGAGAGCAAGGATCCGCAAAGTCTCTTTATCGGCCGCGATGAGTCGTGGTTGAACTTTAATCGCCGTGTGCTCGAAGAAGCCCAGGATCCAGCCAATCCCTTGTTGGAGCGGGTGAAGTTCCTGGCCATTACCGCCAGCAATCTGGATGAGTTTGTCGAGATACGCGTTGCCGGCATCATGCAACGCATTGAAGACGGGTATACCGAACCGGGCTTCGACGGCCTGACGCCGCGCCAGACCTTGGATATCGTGGTCGAGAATATGCACACTTTCGTCCGCGATCAATACCGCTGCTGGACCGAAGACCTGCGCCCGGCGCTTTACGATAACGGCGTTCGCGTGCTGCAGTGGGGCGACGTCGATCCGGCGGCCCGCGCTCATGCCCTCGACTACTATCAGCGCGAAGTCGACCCGCTGTTGACGCCCATCACCATTGACCCTGCGCACCCCTTCCCCCGGGTGCTGAACAAGGCGCTTTGCCTGGCGCTGCTGTTGCGCCGCAAGCGCAAGGGCGCGACGGGGGCGTTGCTGGGCGTGCTCACCGTGCCCCGGGCACTGCCCCGCCTGGTGCCGGTGCCATCCAGCTCCGGAACCCACGACTTCGTCTTTCTCGCTGACCTGATTGAGCACAACGCCATGGGCATGTACCGCGGCTATGAGATCCTTTCCACCGCTGCCTTTCGCGTCACCCGCAATAGCAACCTGTATTTCCAGGAAGAAGAATCGCGCAGCCTGCTGGACAGCGTGCGCTCCGAGTTGCACAATCGCCGCAAAGGCGACGCGGTGCGGCTGGAAATTGAAGAAGGCGCGGATGCCGAGGTGGTCGACCGCCTGCGCATGAATTTCGAGCTCGAGGATACCCAGGTGTTCTCCACCGACGGGCCGGTCAACCTGTCGCGGCTGATGAACCTGTACAGCGATACTCCCCGGCAGGACCTGAAATTCAAAGATTTTCTGCCTCGCGAACTGCGCCTGAACCGCCGTTCAGAAGATCTTTTCGACGAACTCCGTCATCACGACCTGATGCTGCATCACCCCTTCGATTCCTATGACGCCGTGGTCAACTTCATTCAGTTGGGTTCGCGCGATCCACGGGTCGTCTCCATGAAGCAGACCCTCTACCGCACCAGTTCGGACTCGCCCACGTTCCATGCGCTCACCGAAGCGGCGCAAACCAAAGAGGTAACGGTGGTGGTGGAGCTGATGGCTCGCTTCGACGAGGCCTCGAACATCCGCTGGGCGCGCAATCTGGAAGACGCCGGGGTGCAGGTCTTCCACGGCATTGTCGGGCTCAAGACGCACTGCAAGCTGGCCATGCTCATTCGCCGCGACCCGGACGGCATAACTCGCCGTTATGTGCACCTGGGCACCGGCAATTACAACCCGAACACGGCCCGCTTCTACACCGACATCAGCCTGCTGACGGCCGATCCGGAGATTACGGCCAGCGTGCACAGTGTCTTCAATTACCTCACCGCGCACTCTGAATCCGATGATTACGCTCCTCTGCTGGTGGCGCCGCTCACCCTGGCGGAGAGCACCATCCGCATGATCCATCGGGAAGCGGAACACGCTGCGGCCGGGCGCCCGGCGCACATCATCGCCAAAATGAATTCGCTGCTTGAACAGGCAGTCATTGAAGCGCTCTACATGGCTTCCAAGGCCGGGGTGCAGATCGACCTGATTGTGCGCGGCATCTGTTCCCTTCGTCCGGGGATCCCCGGGGTGAGCGAGAATATTCGCGTGCGGTCGGTGGTGGGCCGTTTTCTCGAGCACAGCCGCATCTTTTACTTTGCCAACGGGGGCGAGGACGAAATCTATTGCGGCAGCGCCGACTGGATGCCGCGCAACCTGTTTGAACGGTGTGAAGTCGTTTTCCCCATCCGCGATGCTCAAATTCGCCATCGCCTCCGCTATGAGATCCTGGCCGCCTATATGGCCGACACGGCGAAGTCGCGCATGGAAACGGCCGCGGGCGACTATCCCCGCGTCCGCGCGCCTGAGGGCAAGCCTTTCAGCGCCCAGGACTTTTTGATCCGCGTGGCCGAAGGGCGAGACAGCATCGACAGCATTCCGGCACCAGCTTCGGAGCCAGAGGAAATTGCCGTCGTCGCTGTGGGCGCCGGGGAGTCCTCAGCCAAGCCGCACCGCCGCAGAGCGCCGCGGAAACATCCCGAGCCGGCTGCCTCTTAGACCAGCACTACCGGGCTGCAGAGTCTGCGTGAGAGCTCTGCAGCCAGTCCCGAAGAGACGGCCGAATGTAGCCCAGGACGATAGTCCTGGGTGAACATAAGCCATTCGATCAGTCCCGCAAGGGACGGCTGAACATGGGGTCTGGAATTTCAGCCATCCCTGGCGGGACAAGTCCAGATTCACGGCGCTTACCCAGGACTATCGTCCTGGGCTACATTCGGCCGTCTCTTCGGGACTCGGTGCAGAGTTCTCACGCAGACTCTTTAGATTCTGGGCTCTTTAGCCCCTGTTAACTTTTGCTTGGGGCAGAAAAGAGCACGGGCTAACAGTCTGCAGAAAAATTCCACTCTTTGAAGGAGACGGCCTTCAGGCCGTCCATAGCTGCTGATAAACCAGCGCGGCTTCAGCCGCTGGGGGAACGGTCGCCACCTTCAATTGACTTTTTCCGCAGCCTGTTTAGCCCCCGGCCCAGGAGCGATCTCCATGGACCCACGGAAAGGCGTGGGCCATAGTTCGCACTACGTACTTGTAGACGTAAACTGAAACTTGGCCCAGCGTCTCTACAACGTGGCAGAGTGGTGGCATCTCCTCAGTCTGGATGCCCCAACCGTCGCTGCTCTCTGGTCGTGGTTTTTCGTCCGCGCCATGCATCTTCATCTGTCGCTTATCCAGGCGCTGCTTCTCCCCCTTGGCACCTGGTTGCTCTACGTCGCTGACCGCCTTCTCGATGGATTACGCCAGGAACAGGGCGAAATACTGCGCGAGCGTCACCATTTCCACGCCCGCCATCGCCTCGCCTTCCTATCGGCGGCCTTGCTGCTGGCGGTGCTATTGTCCTGGTTCGTCCTCACCAGCATGCGCCCCGAGGCACTCCGCGACGACTCGTGGATCGGGATGTTTGCACTGCTTTATCTTTTTGCAGTTCATCGTCTGGCCGCCCGCCGGCTGCCTAAGGAGCTAGCGGTGGCCGTCCTGTTCGCTGCCGCCACCGGCGTCCCCGCCTGGTCTCGCCTCAGTGCCGGCAACCGATTGGAGAAAGAGCAGCTGGCGCCCGCCATCATTTTCTTTGCCCTGCTTTGCTGGATCAATTGCGTGGGCATTGAGAAATGGGAAGGGGGCAATCCTCACGTGATTACCCGCTGGGCCAGCCTGCACCTGCGTTCGATCGCAACCATGATTGCGCTGTTTTCGTTCGGCGCTGCCCTGCTTGCGCCTTCGCGCGGGCTGATGGCTGTTTATCTGGCGGCGCTTCTCAGTAGTGGACTTCTGTTTGCTCTGGACGCGCGCAGCTCACACCTTTCGCCCCTGCAACTGCGCATCGCCGCGGACGCAGCCCTGCTGACGCCATTGGCTCTGCTCCCGTTTGCCCGGTGAGCATGCTGCAGAGTAGTGAAAATGCTCTAAGCCAGGTCAACTTCGATCGTGTCGCTCGCCCTTATCGATGGCTGGAATACCTAAGCTTTGGGCCTTGGCTCGGGCGCTGCCGTATGGCCCAACTTGCACAGCTGACCGGCGCCCGCCATGCTCTGCTGTTGGGAGATGGCGATGGACGCTTTTTGGCGCGTATGCTGGCGGCCGACCCTTTGGTCACCCTGGATGTGGTCGATTCCAGTCATTCCATGCTCACCGTTCTCGACCGCCGTATTCGCAGGTCCGGCGCGCAAGCCCGGCAGCGTATTTGCCTGCACCAAGCCGATGCACTCGAGTGGAACCCCACCGGAAGGTACGACCTGATCGTTTCTCACTTCTTCCTCGACTGCTTTTTCCCTCACCAATTGGAGCAACTCTTCGATCGCGTCCTTCCCCATGCTCTTCCGGGGGCGCGATGGGTCATCTCGGAGTTCGCCATTCCCCGGAATGCTTTTGCGGCATATCTCGCGCGCGGAATCATCGGCTTGCTCTATCGCGCCTTCGGTCTGCTTACTGGGCTTCGCGTGCGCACGCTGCCGGATTACGCTACCTCTTTGCTCGGCCGTGGACTGGTGCTGAGCCACGACGACCGTTACCTGGCGGGCCTCTTGTGTTCCCAGGTCTGGTCGCTGCCCGCCAATGTCCTCAGCTGACTGGATGAGGGAACCTGTTCGCAGGCAGGCCGTGCAGGAGGCAGTTTTTGCCTTTGAAGAAGTCCGCGTGCATTTGATCGTGTGGGACACAGTGAAGCTTGACCTCCCGCCACTCAAGGCTTGTGTGGATCGCGTCTTATCTTGAGAGAGATCCGCCGCATCGTGGCCAATCTCTCTCGGGGGTTCGCACACAGGTTCCCACGGCAAACATTCCCTCGCGAAAATGAACTAGAATGCCGCATGCCCTCCCTGCAGTTGCGCTTGCTGTCGGTATTTCCTTTTCTGGTTGCCTTGTCCGCATGGGGACAGGTTTCGGCTGTGTATTCCCCTAATGGCAAGCCGCTCTCGCAGCGGGTCACGGCTTACTGGATCGACGCCAGTGTCAATACCGAGGCGAAGAGCCTGGACGCAACGGAAACCCTCGAATATCGCAATTCGTCGAACCAGCCTGTTTCCACCATTCCCTTTCACCTCTACCTCAACGCTTTCCGTCCCCAATCCACCTTTTCCAGGGAGTCACATCAGAACGGTACAGATATTTCCTACGGGAAGGGGGAGCAAGGTTCCATCGACATCAAGAGCGTCTCCGCCGAAGGCTACGGTGACCTCTCAGGTAGCATGCGATTCACTGCGCCCGACGATGGCAATCAAGACGACCACACGGTGATGGAAATAACCCTCCCCAAACCGCTTGCACCAGGCGCGGCGATTCGCTTCCAACTCGCCTTTCACGACAAGTTCCCGCTCTCCATTGCCAGGAACGGATACAAGCGGGACTTCATCATGGGCGCGCAGTGGTTTCCTAAAGTTGGCGTCCTGTGGCACGGGGAATGGAACTGCCATCAGTATCACGCCGACACAGAATTCTTTGCCGATTTTGGCACCTACAACGTCAACCTCACGATTCCCCAGCGTTATATTGTTGGCGCCAGCGGCATCCAGACAGCGGAGCAAACCAACTCCGATGGCACCCGGACCCTCAGCTTTCGCGGGGAAGATATTCACGACTTTGCCTGGGCGGCCTCGCCCCACTTCCAGATCGCCGACGATACTTTCACCAACAGTCTCGGTCCGGTGAAGCTGCACGCGTTAATCCTCGCCTCCCATGCCGACCAGCGCCAACGCTACTTGTCCGTGTTGAAGCAAAGCATGCAGAAATTCGATGAGTGGTATGGACCTTATCCTTACAAGCAGATCACCTTGATCGATCCCGAGCCAGGCTCGGAAATGTCCGGAATGGAGTACCCGACGCTGATCACCGGGGGAACCGACTGGTGGTTGCCGTCGTGGCTTTACAACCCCATGGAGGTGACCGTAGCCCACGAGTTCGGCCACCAGTACTGGTATGGCATGGTCGCCACCAATGAATTTGAAGAACCCTGGCTCGATGAAGGCATTAACAGCTACAGTGAAGTCAAAGTGATGGGCTCGCTTTTCGGCGAAAATACTTCCGTAGTGAATGCGCGCACGCTGTATGGCGGTGACGCCGAGTTCGAACACATGGCCTATCTCCTCCATCCCGACCGGGACCCGATCGTGCGCGTGGGCTGGAAATTCGCCACTTACGCCAGTTACGGCGCCATTGTCTATGGCAAAACTGCCACCTCTCTGCTCACCCTGGAGGGAGTGGTGGGGGAGGCCACGCTTCGTCAGGCGCTACGCGTCTACTTCATGCGCTATCGCTTTCAGCATCCCACCGGAACCGATTTTCTCAACACCGTGGAAGAAGTTTCCGGACGCACCGATCTGGAGCCTTATCTGACCCAGGCTTTCAATGGCACGGACCTGCTCGACTACTCCGTGGACTCTGTTACTTCCGGCCCCAGCGAATGGTGGAAGGGCGACAGCGCAGGAGCGCCGTACCACACCAGTGTGGTGGTGGCGCGCAAAGGCGGCTTCCTCTTTCCGGTGAAACTCGAAGTAGGATTTGCCGATGGTTCGAAGGAGCAAGCTACCTGGGATGGCAACGACCGCTGGGCGCGATTCTCCTGGGACAAACCCTCCCGGGCGGTGTATGCCCAGGTGGATCCGGACGGGAATGTCCTCCTGGATGCTAATTCGTTCAATAATAGTTACACCCTGCAACGCGACCGGACAGCTCGTATGAAGTTGACCAACTACTGGGTCTTCGCCCAGCAGCTGCTGGCGCAATGGTTATCGTTCCTGGTTTGAGAGAGCGGTGGGCGAGTGACAGAGTGAACATGACGATCGAATCACCAACTTCAGGGGAGCCAACACTTCGGTTGAAGCGACCGCTCCCCAACCTTCTTGTCCAGGGATTTCAACTTGGCCTGCGCAATTGGCCGTGTGTGGTTTGGGCCTACGCCGTAAATCTGCTCTTTAGCCTGCTCGCTGCCGTCCCCTTCGCGACCGGGTTGACCTCTTACCTTGACCACAGCCTTGCCGCGCAAAAGATTGCCGACACCATCGACGCGGTGTCTCTTGGCGAGCTGTCGATCCACCTTCGCGACACCGGCTTTTACCCCATGGCCATGCACACTGCCGGTTGGCTGAATCTGCTCCAGCTGCTGATGCTTTTTATTTTTTTCGCGGGCAGCGTATTTGTCTATCGTCTCGGCCGAACCGCCGCGGCTTTCGGTACTGCTGCGCGGAGGTGTCGCCTATTTCTGGCGGTTTGTGCGAGCCGCACTTCTGGCCGGGTGCGTGGCGACGATTATCCTGGGAATTCTGCTGGGCTTACGGTCTGTGCTCCTGGCTCGGGCCAGCGCAATCTACGTCGAGCGGCAGATGTTCCTTTACGCAGCGATAAGCGGGGCCGTGGTTCTGCTTGTCGCCCTGCTTGTGCGGCTGTGGTGGGACCTGGTTGAGGTATACATCGTGCGCAATGCCATGGACGGCGAGCGCAGGGTCCGTCAGTCGGTGTTGCCTGCGCTCCGGCTGCTCTTGCGATATTTCTTCCGCACCGTTGGCAGCTTCCTCCTGACTGGTATGGCGGGAGTGAGCGCCTTTGCCTTGTGCCTCTATCTTTGGAAAATGCTGCCTGCGCAGCAGGTGTGGATGGCTGCTCTGTTGGCACAGGTTGGGCTCTTTCTTTTGCTTGCCAGCCGGTTCTGGCAACGCGGGCTTGAGGCTGCGCTGGTCATGTCTGCCGATCCGCCCCGCATAGCGAGGGAAGAGATGGCCGCGGAGGAGATGGCTGCCACGGTTGGGGATGAGTTGCCGGCTGCGCCTGCTGTCGAATATTTGGCGGGTCTGTCCGAACCCACGCTGCGCGACCTGGTGCAGAAGCTGCGGACTGAGCCCTGGGCCAATCCTGAGGTTCTGTCCGGGCCCCTGCCGCGCCCCACGCCTGTGCCGGATGTTGTGCCGGCGCCTGCCGAACCGGCGGATGTGAACGAGCCCTCTATCTCGTTGCTCGATCGGCACGAAACGAAATTCCCTCTGGGAGGCTTCGAGCCCCGACAAAGAAGTTGTTCCAGCGGACTCTGTCGACGAGCCGAGAATCATTGAGGAGCCGAGAATCGTCGAGGACCCGAGATCCACGAAAATTCCCCATTCGGAGAAGAAGCCGCTGCCCTAGGCGCTACTTCAGAGTCGGGGTATGCAACCGAACAGGAGATCTGCGGTCTCTCGACCAGCATCAAGGGCCGACAGGCAACCGTCCCTCCTCTGCAGCACCTCCAACCGAATCATCGAGCTTCCCAGGATCCTGACGTTTTTCCCCAGCCGGGCCCTGACCCTGCGCCTGATCCGACCCGAACCCCGTGCCCCTTCCGCCGTCTGATCCTGATCCTGGCCTCGCCCATAGACCCGATGCCAACGCCCGCGCCGGTCTACTGAGGAAAGCCTTCTCTTACTCTGCGGTAATTGTTACAATCGGATGAATTCACCGAACCCGCGCCCCAGCTGCCGCAGCGTGAGAAGAGAAATACCAACCCGATGAACCTTTACATCCTCCGTCATGCCAGCGCCGGCGTACGCCGCGCAGATCCCAGCTCTTGACGCCAAGCGCCCGCTCGACAAAGAAGGCAAGGAGCAGTGTCTGCTGGTTGCCAGGTACCTGAACGCCTTGAGGATTCAGTTCGACCTGATCGTCTCCAGCCCGCTCAAGCGGGCGCTGCAGACCGCCTCGCTGGTGGGCACCGAGGTGGCTTACGACAGCAAGATCCAGATCACGGAGGCAGTTTCGCCCTCCGGTACCGTGTCCGGCTTCCAGGCGCTTGGTTACGACGCTCTCTGCGTATGACAACGTTTTGGTGGTGGGCCACAATCCCAATCTGCCGGAGTTTCTGGGCTCGCTCATTTGCGCGCCGAGACCGGCCAGCATACGGATGCGCAAAGGCGCGATTGCGCGCGTCGACTGCACCCACCGGCCAGGACAATTGATCTCCCTGTTGGAACCGAGGATGCTGCGGCAGATCTACGCCAGCGCCGCAAAAAGCTCGCGCCGAAACACCTCGCGGAAATAGTCCGCTTCTTTGCGCAGGGACCACAGCTCCAGCTCCGCGCCGGTGCGGCCTGGGCTCAGCTCCATCAACACCCGCTTGGGGTACACGTGCAACGTTACTTTGAGCACGTCGCTCGCCCGGTCCTGGTTCAACGCGACGGCCAGGCGCAGCAGCACCACCGCGCGCTGCACGTGCGTGATTCCTCCGGGGGAATCGGCCGCATGGTCCGATCCGCCGGGTCCGGACGAGACTTGCCCAGGTAACGCGCGATCGCCGACATGATGGCCCGCTGCTGCGGGGTGAACCCGAATAGCTCGGAGTTGGCGATGATGTATTGCGCGTGGCGATGGTGTCCCTGGTAGTTCATGAACTTGCCCACGTCGCGCATCATGGCTGCTGCTTCCAGCCAGGAGCGATATTCCGGGGGTAGCTCGTGTACTGCCTGGAGATCGCGGAAGAGCTGCAGTGCATGTTGGCGCACCGGCTCGGCTTGCCTGGGGATCGACGCCATAGCGTTTGCAGGTGGCCAGCACGCCCTGCCAGCGCTCCCGTTCGAACTGCTGGTGGGCCGTGGTTTTGGCATCCTGCTCGGCCAGCATCTGGGCCAGAATGCCGTCCCGCAACCCGAGGTCCGAGTAGATGAACCCGGGCAGAGCGAAATGCTCCAGCAGCTCGGCGTAGACGTGGGCGCCGGCGACCACAATCTCGCGTCCGTTTCGGTCCAATCCCCGGGATACTGCTGCGCTGGGCGCTGTTCATGCTGGTCAGCTTGGTGGTCAACCGGCGCACATTCCGCGTATCTGCCAGCGGCTTGCCTCTGGGCGCGCGGCCTTCCCCGGCGTCTTCGTCTTGCGCATCGCCTGGCTGGCCTGGGCCAGCGCGGCCGCGGTTCCCGAGGTGGCGATCACCAGCGAAACGCGGAAAGCCCCGAAACGCCGCTCCGCCTTGCGCAGTTCGCGCGCGATGAATTGCTTCATGCGCGCGAGCTCTTCCTCCGAGGGTAGGATCGCCGGGAAGAAATTCCTTGGTCAAGCGCACCGCGCCCAACGGCAGGCTCACCGTTTCGTGGATGCGTTGGCGCTCGGAGAGCGTGATCTCGCAACTGCCGCCGCCAACGTCGATCAGGAGGCATCTGCCCTTGCGTGCCCGGTTCGCCCATGACCCCGCGGTGAATCAGGCGCGCCTCTTCCAGGCCGGAGATGATCTCCACATCCCAACCGGTCTCCGACTTGACCCAAGCAAGAAACGCCTGCGCATTGCGCGCGTCGCGCAAGGCCGAGGTGGCCACCGCTCGCACCTGGTCGGCGCTGTGCAGCTTGACCGCGCGATAAAAACGCTTGAGCGCCACCAGGGTACCCGCCATGGCGTCGGGAGAGACCACGCCGCTCTCAAAGACGCTCGCTCCCAGCCGCGTGACCTCGCGGTCCTCATGCAGCACTTTTAGATGGTGTTGCTGGACTCGCGCGATTTTTAATCGGCAGGAGTTGGAACCAATATCAATCGCCGCGAACGTCTGCATCGTGTGGGGGAGTTTCACCTGGGAAAGAATCACATGCCTGCAAAGCAAGATACAACACTTCCTCTTACTTTATCTTAGCTGAATGAACAGCAGGTCGCTCCACTATGCTCGAGTGAAGTGACCTGTGTCCAGCTCCTCAACGTGGGCCTGTTTAGAAGCCGGAGGCGAGATGTCTTCGCTCGTCGGTACCGCCGCCGGCGGCCGCTTGGCGGGTGGTTTGTGCTGCCATCCACTCTCCCGAGAGCCGGCCGCGCATGGTTTGGTGGTCTTCATCGCCGCGGCAAAATGGCGTTCGACCTCGCGCTCGAGAAACGCAGTCAGCTCCGGCGCATCTCTGTCCCAGGGCGGTTCTCGCCTCTTCCGGCAGGCAGAGCCAGTCGTGCCAGTCGCCGATCGCGTCCTGGACTCGCTTCAGCGCCTTGGCTACGTTGCTGTAGGCTCTCCCTCCGCGCCGGATTCGGCGACATATCGCGCCTTCTTGGTCGCTTTGCGAAAGTCGTGCAGGTTCTCCGCATCGAGCAACGGCATTGCGTCCGCCGCGCGCACAAAGTCCTCCAGGGCCACGGCATCGGCCGGACGCGGGTCCTCGCCTGCCCAGGGGCACGCGGGCGATGGCGGCCAAAGAACGCGGTCTGCTCGCTCCTCCAGCCCCTGCTGCCGCTTCCTGATCTGCTTCTGCATACCATGCGCCAGGTGCTTGCGCTCGTTTTTGAGCCAAGCGTCCAGCTTTTCCGCCTGCGCGCGAAGCGGGCTCGCCCAGAGCAGCCCCGTTTGGCGTAGGCGGCTCCTTGCCAACCCAGTCTTTCCAGGAGCTTGCGATGCACATCCAGATCGCGCACCGGCGCGGCGGCTCGGCGAATCTGCTTCAGCTGGCGCAGCCACGCCCGGGCTGGTTGTTGCAATGCCAAGTGCTCGTGTTTTCGCGCAGCATGGCCTCGAGCATCGCCTGAAGGCGCCGTGAGCCCGTTCTCACCCGGTGCACCGCCTCCGGCTCCGCTTCCTGGACGCATTGTGCGACCGCGCCGTTGAAGGCCGCTGCGAGCCGTCTGCGAACAGCATCGGCAGGGGTCCTGCGTCTTGCCGGCGCCTGGCTGGTATTCTGCTGCTTAGCTACCGCGCGTTTATGAGCCATGTCGAATCACTTTGCTCTTTCCCTCGAGGCGCCTCCCGAGAATACCTTTACCCTTCTCCTGTGCGAGCCTGGACGCTGCTGTTGCTGGTTTTTGTGGCGGTGCATGTGGCCGCGCTCTTTTCGCCCTCGCTTTGGATGATGCCGACACTACCCATGCTAGCGCCGCCCAGTCACATGGCGCTCAGCGGCGACTGGGTCACGCTCAAAGTAGATGGCATCCGCTATCTGGAAAAGCCGCCGCTGCCCTATTGGTTGGCCGCCGTCGATTACCACCTCTTCGGATACAACGTATTTGCCACCCATCTGCCCCTCACCCTGGGCGTGCTCGGCCTGGCCATTCTGGCCTGGGCCTGGGGCCGGCGCGCCTACGGCGAACGCGCGGCGTTTTATGCCGCCCTCAGCATCCTGACCAGCATCGGCGTTTTTCTCTTCACCCGCATCTTCATCCCGGAAGTCCTGCTTACCTTGCTGCTGGCCTTTGCTCTTTACAATTTTCTCATCGGGCTGGAAGATGAAAAACCGTACCGCTTTTACCTTGCCTGGGCGGCCTTGGCGCTGGCCATGTTGGCCAAGGGACTGGTGGCTCCCGTCTTCTTTCTTCCTGGCCGCTGTGCCTTACCTGTTGCTCACCGGCGATTGGCGGCGCTGGCGTGAATTCCGCCTGCCCACCGGCATTCTGCTCTTCCTCGCCATTGCAGCGCCCTGGCACATCCTCGCCGGGCTGCGCAACCCGGGCGCCGGCCACCCCACCGGCAACATTCCCACTCCCGGCAACGTCCACGGCTTCTTCTATTTCTACTTCATCAACGAGCAGGTCCTTCGCTTCCTCGGCAAGCGTTATCCGGTCGATTACAACAAGCTTCCTTTTCTTCTCTACTGGAGCCTGCATCTGGTCTGGCTCTTTCCCTGGAGCATCTACCTGCCTGTGGTGTCTCAGGCGGGCGTGGATGACCCGAACCCGATGGACTCGCGGGCAGCAACGGCTCCGCTATTCTGCGGCTGCGCGCGCTGCTCTTTTTCGGCCAGATCCACCTGGCTGCTCGCCATTTACGCGGCGGTTATTCTGATCTTTTTCTCCCTTTCCACCAACCAGGAGTACTACACCTTTCCTGTCTATTTTCCTTTGCTGTTGCTTACCGCCGGTGCACTGGCGAAGCGAGGAAGACGATCCAGGGCCAGTAAGCAAATGGCTCACCGGGGCCCAGGCGCTACTTGTCTTTATTGGTGTGGTCGCCGCCGTCGCGCTCGGGTACGGCCTGTGGTCCTCACGCGGCCTGCCCTCTGGCAGCGACATTGGCGCGCTTCTCGCCCATCGCGACGTGGCCGGTTATACGCTCTCGATGTCTCACTTGTTCGATCTCACCGGGCCGTCTTTTGCCGCGCTGCGCTTGCCCGCGGCGCTGGCTGCCGCCGGGCTTCTTGCTGGGTCCGGTCGATCGCCTGGGTGCTGCGCCGCCAGCGGCACCACTTCGAGGCCACGGTCAGCGTAGCCTTCACCTCCGCTGTCTTTCTCATCGCCGCGCATATCGCCCTGGTGCGCTTTGAGCCCATGCTCTCCTCGCGCGCCATGGCGGACACCATCAACCGCATCATCCCCGCGCGGGACGCGATGCCACGCTGATTCTCTATGGCGATGTGGCTGACGGCTCGTCGCTGCTCTTCTACACCCAGCGCCAGGCCTTGCTGGTCAATGGCCGGGTGAGCTCTGTGCTTTGGGGCTCGAATTATCCTGATGCTCCGCGGGTGTTGATCAGCGATGCGGATCTGCTTGCTTGTGGGGCACCGGGCCGCGCAGATTTCTTTTCGTGCCGGGGGACGCCCGGGCCCATGTGGCCGGCTTGCTCGGAAACCGCGCGCTATTTGTTGCAGGAACTCTCCGACAAAGCCCTCTACACCGACCGCCCGCTGTAGAAGCGATGAGCTCGCTATAAGAGAACCACAGGGTGAGCTTTCGGTACCTGTTACCGAACTGCCTCACTGTAATGGTCTTACGCTGTGAGGATAGCCTCGCGCTCGCGCTCGGCGGCCTGAGAATCATTGCGCATGTGCCCATCCTGCAGCAGGTTGTAGACTTCCCCGCGCCACCGCACCTGGTTGCTCACGTAACTCGCGATCCAATAGCAGAAGCCCAGCAGGTCGCGCAGAGGATAGAGCAGCGCGCTGCGCAAGAGCCTGGGCTCGGCGACCACCAGGCGGCCCACCAGCGAGCCCAGCGCCACCCGCGATGCCCAGCTCCAGAACAGGAACAGCGCCGCCCAGCAGAGGGCGATGCAACGCCACCGCAACGCCCGCCGCCAGCAGACCATAGGGCATGCTGAAGGTGAGCGCGGTTCCGAAATGTCCCTTGGGACGGGAAAATCGAGTGCTTTTCATCCATCGGATCTGGTGCAGCACGGAGGGGAGAAATGAAGAATTCAGCACGTGGTGGTCAATGGTGTGGGTGGAAAGGATGACTTGGTGTCCGCTGGCCGCGATCAGGTTCCCCAGCATGAAGTCGTCGGCATGATAAGGGCCCAGCGCGCGAAAGCCACCCGCTCCCTCCAGGCAGTCACGCCGCACCACCATCGTCGGCCCCAGGGCAAACTTCATGCCCTCGAGCATCTCTGCCACCAGCACTCCGGCGGACATCTCGATCGACATGCCCACGGCTTCGAGCTGCGACCATAAACTGTTGCCGGCCACGCCGCGATAAAGGCAGGTGACCAGGCCAACCCGCTCATCGGCGAACGGCGCCATCACCGCCCGCAGGTAGCCGGGGGTGACCGAAACGTCGCTGTCGCTCACCACCAGAAACCGGTGTGCCGCCGCGCTCTGCATGCGCTCCAGCGACCACACCTTGGCATTGGCATAGGGAGCATTGCCGCTCAGAGGAACCTGGACCGAATCCTCGGATAACGCGCGGCCACCCGGCCGGGCCATCTCCAGCCCCGCGATCCTGGTCACTGCGCGCGCAAAAAATGATCTCGAACTCCGGATAATCCTGCTCAAAAAAGCTTTGCAAATGAGATTCGAGGTCCGGTTCGGAGCCGTGCAGCGGCTTGAGCAAGCTGACAGGTGGGGCGAATCCTGGCAGCGGGAGCACACGCCGGCGCCGGATCAGACGCAGGGCGCCTGCGGCCACCAGGAGGGCATACATCGTCGAGGTAAGGATGCCGATGATGCTGAGTACGAGCAGAAAATTCATCATGCTTGCGGCCGACTCTCAACCCTCTATTTAGAGTACACGTAATCGCCCGGCCGAGAACAGCGCTCTTTAGAGTACACTTTAGAGCTCTACGCGCTTAGCGCATGACCGGCTCCGGGACGACCTATCGGCCGCCGCAGCGCGACTATGGCGCCTTCGCTGGCCGGCATCCCTTGCTGCATCTGGGCCAGCATCTCGGTGCGCACGTAATCGACGAAGTCCTGCATCTGGCGATTCATCTCCTCCATGCGCTCCCGCATCTGCAGAATGATGGCGATGCCGGCGATGTTGACGCCGAGCTCACGTGCCAGGTTGAGAATAAACTCCAGCCGCTCCAGGTCTTCATCCGTATACAGACGCGTGTTGCCAACCGTACGGGAGGGCTTCAGCAGCCCTTCCCGCTCATAAAGCCGCAGTGTCTGCGGGTGGATCTCGTACATCTCGGCCACCGCCGAGATCATGTATGCGCCTTTGGATTTACGTTTTGTGGGCATTTTCGTTCACGCGCCTCTACATCTACTTCATCATACGCCGGCGAAGATCGCCTCTCTGGGGTCCTCCGGATTCAATTTGGCAAACTCGCGCAAAATCTCTTTCGATCGCTCGTCGCGGAGTTGGGGCACTACCATCTCTACGGTGACAATCTGGTCGCCGCGCGCTCCCTCGTGGGTTGCCGAAGGAACCCCTTTGCCCCGCATACGCAGCTTCTGCCCGCTCTGCGTCCCGGGCGGAATCTTCAATTGGGCCCGGCCGTCGATGGTTGGCACCTCAATCTTGGCTCCCAGAGCCGCTTCCGGCACAGTCACTGGGATCGTAATCTGAATATCGTCCCCCGACCGTGTGAATACGGGATGGCTATCGATCTTGATGATGAGGTAAAGATCGCCCGCCGGGCCGCCGTTGATTCCGGCATTGCCCTTGCCGGCCAGCCGTATCCGCTGGCCATCGCGGGTGCCGGGCTTGATGCGAACCTCAACCGTCTCCGTCCGGGTCACCGTTCCTTCGCCGCCGCAAGTCGCGCATTCATCCTCGAGCTTGCCTGTGCCCCCACACCGCGGACACGCGATCTTGAATTTCATTCGCCCGCCCATCTGGGTAACTTGCCCGCTGCCCTGACATTCCGGGCACGGACCGCCGCCACCGGTGGGTTTTCCTTTGCAGGTGGGGCACACCTCCTGCCGCACTACCTGGATACGCGCCACGCCGCCGCGGATCGCGGTCCAAAAATCGACCGTGACCTGGTATTCCAGATCGGTCCCTGGCTGCGGGCCCTGCTGCTTCTGTCCCTGGGAAAAGACGCCGGAGAAAATATCCCGGAAGCCGCCCCAGCTTGAGCCCGAGGCTCCGCCGGCAGGTTCGCCGGCATGGCCGGCCGCGTAGTCAGAGAAGTCAAAGCCCCCAAAGTCGATGGGAACGCCTCGTCCCCCGCCCGACTGCCGCGTTGAACCCCCCGCCTGACTCCCTCCCGAAAACCCGCCATAGCCTCCGCGGGCCGCAGCCTCTGCGGCTGCCGGATCAATCTGATCGGAGTAGTACCCCAGCGCATCGTAGACCTTGCGCTTTTTCTCATCGCTTAGGACGTCATTGGCTTCCGAAATTTCCTTGAACCGCTCTTCTGCCTTCTTGTCCCCGGGATTCACGTCAGGGTGGTGCTTGCGCGCAAGTTTACGGAATGCTTTGCGGATGTCGTCCGCCGTGGCCGTTTTCTTGACTCCCAGAAGGGCGTAATAGTCTTTGGTTGGTGTCGTTGCCATATCTGCTTATTTGGCCTGCTTAGTTCAATTCCTGATCTACAAATCGTCCGGGCCGCCAAAAAGGCGACCCGGGGCTTCCTTCAGTTCCACCACAACCGGGCTTCCACCGGTTCAATTCGCCAGAACAGATCGGGTTCTACCCGGGTCATCTGCGCGGCGAAGCTCTCTGCTTCTTCGCGAGTATTGAACATGACCTGGTTATAGATCTGTCCAGCTCTCAATTGTTCAAATTTCCACATCGTCTCAGTCATTTCGCCCTGCCCTCCGCCCGTTCCGTTGCTATAAAGCACGGGGCGCTCCTGGCGGTTGAGCGCCCCATGCCCCGTTCTTACTCAATTGCGACTGAGAGCGGCAACGAACTAGACCGTTGCGTTTCCTTTGTCCTTACTTCTTGTCCGCGACGTCCACGTACTCGGCGTCGATCACGCCTTCTTCCTTCTTCTCCTCCGCGGGGGCACCAGTAGCGCCCTCGCTCGAAGCCGGGGCTCCGGAGGCGTTCGCCTTGTACATGGCCTCGGCCAGCTTATGCGAAGCCGCGGTCAGCTTTCTCCCGCGCGCCATTCAGATCGGCCGCGCTTGAGCTTCCCTGGAGCGTGGTCTTGGCTTGGGCCAACGCCGACTCAACGTCGCTCTTGTCGCTGCCGGATACCTTGTCGCCGTTATCCTTCAGCATCTTCTCGACGTTGTAGACCATGTTATCGAGCGAGTTCCGTGCCTCTACCTCGTCTCGCTTCGCCTGGTCTTCGGTAGCATGGGCATCAGCTTCTTTCGCCATGCGATCCACTTCTTCCTTGCTTAGACCCGAAGAGGAAGTGATGGTGATCTTCTGATCCTTGCCCGTGGCCGTGTCTTTCGCGGTCACGTTCAGGATGCCGTTGGCGTCGATGTCGAAGGTCACTTCCACCTGAGGCACGCCACGCGGAGCAGGAGGAATTCCGCTCAGCTTGAACTTGCCCAGGGTCCGGTTCTGCGCTGCCATGGGACGCTCGCCCTGCAGCACATGGACCTCGACCTCCGTCTGGTTATCGGCCGCCGTCGAAAACGTCTCCGTCTTCTTGGTCGGGATGGTGGTGTTGCGTCCGATCATCTTGGTTGCCACCCCACCCAGTGTTTCGATCGCCAGGGTCAGCGGCGTCACGTCGAGCAGCAACAGGTCCGTCACTTCTCCCGCCAGCACGCCTGCCTGCACCGCGGCGCCAATGGCTACAACCTCGTCCGGGTTCACGCCCTTATGGGGCTCCTTGCCGAACAGGTCCTTAACCAGCTGCTGGATACGCGGCATGCGCGTCTGTCCACCGACCAATACCACTTCGTCGATCTTGCTGGTGTCGATCTGAGCATCGGCCATGGCCTTTTTGCAGGGTTCGATCGAGCGCTGCAACAGGTCTTCTACCAGCTGTTCGAGCTTGGACCGGGTCAGCTTCTTGACCAGGTGCTTCGGTCCGGTCGCATCCGCGGTGATGAAGGGCAGGTTGATCTCGGTCTCGACTGTCGTCGAGAGCTCGATCTTGGCCTTTTCCGCCGCATCCTTCAGGCGCTGCAGGGCCATCTCGTTGCCCTTTGCCCGCAGATCCAGTTGTTCATCTTTCTTGAATTCATCGATCAACCAGTCCACGATGCGCTGGTCAAGGTTGTCGCCGCCCAGATGGGTATCGCCATTGGTCGACTTCACCTCGATCACGCCTTCACCCACCTCCAGCACAGAGACATCAAATGTTCCGCCGCCGAAGTCATAGACAATGATCGTTTCGTCTTTCTTCTTATCCAGCCCGTAAGCCAACGCCGCCGCAGTGGGCTCGTTGACGATGCGCTTTACATCGAGACCGGCAATTTTGCCCGCGTCTTTGGTCGCCTGGCGCTGGGCATCGTTGAAGTATGCCGGCACGGTGATCACTGCTTCCGTGACCGTCGTGCCCGAGATAGTCTTCTGCAGCCTTCTTCAGCTTCTGCAGAATCATTGCCGAGATCTCGGGCGGGGTATACTCCTTGCCCTGGGCCACGATCACGACATGGTCGCCCTGTTGTTTCACCTTGTAGGGCACCATCTTCATTTCATCGTTCACTTCGTTGGCACGGCGGCCCATGAAGCGCTTGATCGAATAAATGGTGTTTTCCGGGTTGGTAATCGCCTGGCGCTTGGCCACTTGGCCCACCAGCCGCTCCCCGCTCTTGGTAAAGCCGACGACGGACGGGGTAGTCCGGCCACCCTCTTCGTTGGGTATAACCTTGGGCTCGCCCGCCCTCCATCACTGCCACCACCGAGTTTGTGGTGCCTAAATCAATACCGATAATCTTTGCCATTGCTTCGCTGCTCCTGCACGCACAGTCCTCATGTGCGAGTTTGTGGTTTTAAGACTCGCACTTGAGTCTTCTGTTGTCAAGCTATCTGATGCTCGGGCTCACCAAATGGATTCATCCGGACGATAGAATCTTGCCGCCCAACTGGGAAAGGCTTATCCCCGACCGGGAGGCCAAGTGCGAGGAACCAAGCAAAAGCCCCGCAGGGGCGGGTGAAAGTAGCGCAGGGGTCCTGGGCTATGGAGCCTTCAGACGCCGAAGTTACGCAGGGCGGTGCAGGCCCGGTCTAGCTCGGCGTCCTGTTTGGCGAAGCAGTAGCGGAGTAGGTTCTCTCCCCGGCCAGCTCCATAAAAGGCTGATCCGGCGACCGCACCCACCCCCGTCGCCCGGAGCAGATTCCGGGCCTTGACGCTGGCACGGTCCCCTTCGATTCGGCTGGCGTCGGCCAGCACATAATAGGCGCCGGCAGGCACAGCTGGGGTAAGGCCGGCAGCCGTGAGGGCATCACAAATCTTGTCTCGCTTCTCCTGGTACTCGAGTGGCGAGCTCCTGATAAAAGCTCTCAGGCAGCTCGCGCAATCCGGCAGCCGCGGCGTACTGGAACGGCGAGGGTGCGCACACATAGAGCCAGATCGTGGAAATAGCCTATGGCGGGCATCCATTTGCTGCTGGCGGCGACGTAGCCCATCCGCCACCCGGTCATGCTGAAGGTCTTGGAGAAGCCGGAAATGGAGATCGTGCGTTCCGCCATGCCGGGAATCGTAGCCGGGCTGATGTGGGACTGACCCTCATAGATGAAGTACTCGTAGATCTCGTCGGTGAGCACGAACAGGTCGTATTCGATTGCCAGGGCGGCGATGGCCTCGAGTTCGGCCCGGCTGAACACCTTGCCGCAGGGATTGCCGGGGCTATTGATGACTAGGGCGCGGGTGCGAGGAGTGACGGCTGCGCGAAGACGGTCAAAATCGATCTCCCAGGTAGTTGGGTTCCAGTAGGCACCAGTACCGGCTCGACGCGAATGGAACGCAGGGTACTGTAGTGGTATCCGTAAAATGGTTCGAACAAAATGACCTGGTCGCCGGGATCGAACAACGCCAGGCAGGCTGAGTGCATGGCCCCGGTGGCTCCCGAAGCCACCAGGATCTCCTTATCCGGGTCGGCAATCAGGCCGTTATGGCGCGCAAGCTTGTCGGCGATCGCCTGGCGCAGCACTGCGACGCCATCCAGCCGGGTGTAGATGTTGTAGCCATCGTGGATCGCCTGGATGGCGGCTTCCATTACCGGGGCGGGGAGTGGGGTATCGCACACCCCCTGGGCAAGGTTCACGCCCCCAACCGCGTCGCATTCCACGGTCATGGAGCGAATTTCCGATTGAATAATGCTAGGAGCGGTTTGGCTGAGATGAAGGCGGTTCTCCGTGGTGGCAGGCATGCAAGCATGTCTACCACGACAACGGGGGACCCTGTAAAGGGGGAAGCTCACAAATCATCAGCTTCCTGACTCAAGCCGACCCCGCCAGCACTTTCTGACCGCGCAACGACTGCACCTGCCGCCATGCCTCCCGTGCCGCAGTCTTGCGGTCGGGGAACCGGCAGGGGGAATCGAAGCTGATCTCGGCGGCAAGGCCTCTCACGCACATGGTGTGAAAGAGATGAGGCGCGAAGACCATTTCTCCCCAGTAGGTTACCTGTTTTTCCGCCGCGTCATCGGCGTAGTAGCGAATCGCCGCCGCGGTGACGCAGGCGCCGGCGCGGATCGCGGGGTCAAAGAGCGGCGATCGAAAGGCTAACACTGAGCTGCCATCGGAGCTGGTGCCTTCCGGGAAAAGCAGAACAGGGATTCCGTCGCGCAAACCCTGCTCGATCTGCCGGCTCGCTTCAGCGGCCTGCAAGACTGCTGCCACGGTCGACAAAGATGGTGCCGCCGAGGCGGGCCATAGTGCCCAGGAACGGCCATCGCCGGACCTCGGACTTAGCTACGAAGAGAAAGGGACGAGCTGCGCTGTAAACCAATATGTCGAGATACGTCAGGTGGTTAGAGACAACCAGGCCGGCGCCGTCTCCTCCGGCGGGCGAAAACGGAAGGCACGAGGGAAAGCCGTCGGGCAAGGCGGGCGCACGATTCATGGAGCCAGGTCGCGCGGCGAGCGGTCGAGAGCCGCCCCCCGGCCGTGAGGTAAATGGGAGCAAACCGGGTCAGCGCTTCGAGCACGGAAAAAACGACCATGGCCGTGCGCCCTGCTCCCTGAAAGTACCGGCGGCTTGTGGGCATTGGGTTTACTCCACCATGAAGCGGCTGCGCGCCGCCGGGACGACCTGCTCCAGGTCCAAAAGGGTAAGGAAGTCGATGGTGCCGAAGCACCTGTCCCAGGCGGGCGGCCCGCATATTTTGGCTCCCACCCCAAGGTAGGTTCGGAGCAGCCTGGGTACTTTGACCGGCGCCGGGGGCTCGCCTTCTTGGCAGGGTAGGGCAAAAGCCGCGGTGGGAACGGTAAAATACTCGAAGGAAACCAGTTGCGAGGTTAGTTGCCGGTAAAGGCTCCAGCCGGCGAGCGGGTCCTTCGAGGTCAGGGAAGAGCAGCCGATGAGGTAACGCAGTCCGTGGTGCCTGGCATATTGAGCGATCCCCCGCCACAGCAGGGTCAGCACTTCGCTGGAGCGGTGCTGGCGATCGATCGAGGCCCTGCCTAGCTCCAGAACCTGTCCACGGATGCATTCGTAGGGAGCGAACTCGAACTCCTGGGCGCTGTAATAACCATAAGCAGCGGCTGCAGTGAGCCCCGATTGCATGCGGTAAGTGCCCACCACCTGGCCATCTTCCTGATCGTCAACGATCAGATGATCGCAAACCAGATCGAAGCGGTCGCGGTCGAGACCAGTCGAGTAGGAGGACGACAAGCCCTCCCCCATCTCGATATTGAATACGTTAAAGCGCAGGCGACAGGCCGCGATTCGATCGTTCCGTCCTGCCCCAGGCGGACCCGGTATCGCCCGAAGGTTCCGAAGACGTAGGGTTGGGCGCTGGTGTCCTCCAGTGGGCCAGGCACGGTGGAGGGCGGAGGTAGCAAGGCGGAGCATTGCAGCTGCTGTGCCGTCATCAGGCGGCCGGGAACCGGTAGTGTGGCCAGGCTGGGAGCACCAACGTCACTATGGTTGGTCATTGCTCCAGACATGATGCAGCACACTCTCTATCACAAGTTGAACGGAGTGAGAATAGTCCGCAAACGGAAGGTGAATATCAAGTGAGTCAACCAGGTCGAGCCGCAGGCAACGCGCGGCGTTACCAGGGGGAAGAAATAATTGGCGGGGAGATATGCCAGGGTAACTTTTGCCGTAAAACAGGGTTAGGAACAGTGACGGACTGTGTGCATTGCCGTCTATGCAGTATGTCCTGGCTGACCGATCGGGCGTGTCGCCTGGGCAAGGGGGTTTAAGGATGGATTTGAAGAGTAGAAATCGTTTGCAATGGGTGCTTTCCGGAGCGCTGAGCGCAAGCATCGTGCTGGCTCCGGCCTTGGTTGCGTCTGCGCAGCAGACCGCACAACAGACACCGACACCGCTCCGGTCAACAAGGGGACTGGGGTCAGGCAGGACCGCCGCCCGATGCGCAGAATGGACAGATTCCCCCGCCCGATAGTGCGGCACAGGATCAGAATGCGGATCAAGGCCCGCCTCAATATCCTGGCCAGAACGCCGGTCAGGATCCGAACCAGGGACCAAGCCAGTATCCGAATCAGGGCTCAGGCGCTCCGTCGGCTGGTGCGGGAGTAGGCTACGGACAGCCGCCCCGGCCCGCCTACCAGCCTGGCCAGAACCAACCCAACGGGTACCAGGGTTCTCAGGGGCCTGCGCAGGCAGCGCCGCCGCCATCCGGCCCGGTCACGTTGTCCAGCGGATTGCTGCTGCCGATTCGCACCGGTGAGCCGCTGGATTCGAAAAAGGTAAAACCTGGAGATTACTTCCAGGGGACGGTCGCGCAGAGCATCTACGTCGGCAATGTGCTGGCGATTCCACGGGGAGCCCAGGTCACCGGCCGCGTGGTCGACGTCAAGAAACCGGGCGAGTTGAAGGGCGGCGCAAGCATCGCGCTGCAATTGACCACGCTTAATCTTGGCGGCAACTCCTACTCGCTGGCGACGGACACCTTCGACACCAGCAGCCCGGGCAAGGGCGGTTACACCGCCGGTAACACGGTCGGCGCTGCTGCCTTGGGTGCGGCGATCGGTGCCATTGCCGGGGGTGGTCCTGGCGCTGCGATCGGCGCGGTTGCCGGCACGGGCGTGGGGCTGGGTGCTTCGGCAGCTACCCCGGGGCCGCGGAGCATCGTTCCTCCTGAATCGCTGATCAGCTTCCACTTGACCAGCCCAGCTACGGTGCAGCCTGTCTCCTACCAGGAAGCGGCCCGCATCGAGGGGAGTGCCGCGCCGCAAGGCCGCCGCTATCCACCGTCGCCTTACGGGTCGCCTTACGGATACCCGGCAGCTTATGCACCGCCGCCTCCCGGATATGCGCCGTATCCGTATGCTTACGGCTACCCGTATCCCTATGCGTACGCTTATCCGTACCCGTATGTGTATGGCTACCCCTACTATTACCGCCGCTGGAGATAAGCCGAAAAAAACAACAGGCCCCACTACGCGGTTTCGCTTTGTATCAGGGCCCGACTTTAGTCGGGCCGCTGGATCGGTGCAAGCCCCGGACTTCAGTCCGGGGGAGCGGGTTTCAACCCGCGAAAACGCTTTATCTTGCAATGACGGGGCTTTAGTTAGCCCTGGTGAGGATGCCTCAAGCTGCCCCCATCAACTCGTACGTTTTTCGTGACCTAGACGACAGCCGGACGTCGCGCGCTTCTCCAATCCAATTGCATCGGACGCCCGCCACCAGGGCTAAAGCCCTGAATTTATATACCGGAGCGTTCTCGCGAGTTTGAAAAACCCGCTCCCCGGACTAAAGTCCGGGGCTGGCACCGATCAGCGGCCCGACTAAAAGTCGGGCGCTGATACAAAGCGACACCGCGTAGCGGAGGGACCTGTTGTTTTGCGGCTTCCTGTGCTCGTTTGGCACGGGTTTCTCCGCCACCAACTGATCTATACTTAGAAGCTGCGCTCTCAAGGTCGCCACTAGCCAATGATTCGTTTCCTGCAAAAAGACAACCGCGTCGTCAAGATCATCTTCATCGCAATTATTGCTGTCGCCGTAGTCACCATGGTGATTACGCTCGTTCCGGGGATTTTTGCCGATACCGACACCTCCTCCGATAGCTACGCCGTTGTGCGCACCGGAGGCCTCATGGGCCGCTACTTCGGCACCTCCACCACCATCACGACTCCTGAGGTGCAGCAGGTCGCGGAAAGAATCCTGCAGCAAAAGCGCTACCCGGACATGATGCTGCCCTACCTCATGCCGCAGGCCGCGCAGGCCCTGATCCAACGGGAAGTGCTGCTGCAGGAAGCAAACCGCCTTGGTCTTCAGGTGAGCGATGTGGATTTGCGCCGGGCCATGCAGACGGGGCCATTTTCCCAGGCGTTGTTCCCAGGTGGACAGTTCATTGGCGAAGACAAGTATGCGGACTTCGTGCAGAACTACTTTCATACCTCGATCCAGGATTTCGAAACCCAGGTCAAGAAAGAGATAGAGATCAGCCGGTTGCAAGCCATGGTGACCGGCGGCATCACCGTCTCGGACCAGGACGTGCGCGACGCCTATCGGGACCAGGGAACCAAGATCAAGTTCGACTACGCGGTGATCAACTCCGAAGACCTGCGCAAGCAGATCAATCCCACGGATGCCGAGCTGCAGGCATTTTTTAAACAAAATGCGGCACGGTACAAGGACGCGATCCCGGAGACGCGCAAGCTGGCCTATATCGCCCTGAACCAAACCGATGTGCCCAGTGGGGGCCCGCCGGTGACGGACCAGCAGGTGGAGCAGTACTACCAGGCTCACCAAAAGGATTTTCAGGTACCTGACGAAGTACAGGTGCGCCACATCCTGATCAAGGTGCCGACCGGCGCGGACGCCAAGACCGACGCTGCGGCCAAACAGAAGGCCGAAGACCTGCTGAAACAGATCAAGGGCGGCGCAGACTTTGCCGCGCTGGCCAAGGCCAACTCCGATGACCCGGGCAGCAAGGAGCAGGGCGGTGAGCTGGGGATGATTCAGCGAGGGGTGACCGTGCCGGCATTTGAAAAGGCGGCCTTCGATCTGCAACCAGGACAGATTTCCGATGTGATCAAGACCCAGTTCGGCTATCACATCATCAAGGTAGAAGCGAAACAAACCCCGCACCTGAAGCCCCTGGCCGAGGTGAAGGCGCAAATCCTGGCTACCTTGACGCGCCAGCAGGAGGCAGACCAGCAAGCCCTCTATGCGCAGCAGCTGGCTACAGAAGCCGCCAAGACCGGCCTGGCAAAAACCGCTGAGGCGCACCACCTGCAGGTAGTGACAACCGACTACGTGCAGCAGAGCGCAGTGCTCTCGGGACTCCCGGACGGAGCCAAGATGCTGACCCAGGCCTTTACTGCCAAGCCGGGATCCGCTCCCCAGGTGAGTTCGACCGGCGAAGGTTTCGCTGTTTTCCAGGTGGAAGACTCGAAGCCCGCGCACGCCCCCACATTTGAGGAGTACAAGTCGCACCTGGTGGACGACTTCCGGGAGCAGCAGTTGCCCCAGTTGCTGGCGCGCAAGACCAATGAGCTGGCGGACAAGGCGCATGCGGAGAATAGTCTGGCCCAGGCTGCAAAGGAACTCGGCGCAACCGTCAAGACCAGCGACCTGGTGGGCCACACCGGGCAAGTCCCGGATATCGGCGACTTGTCCGCCTCGGCGCCCGATTTGTTTGACCTTAAGGTCGGGCAGATCAGCAAAGCGATCAACACCGGGCACAGCGGCGTTGTGGCTAAGATCGCTGAGAAGCAGGAACCGACTGCGGAGGAGATAGCCAAGAACTTCGATGCCACGCGCGAGTCGCTTCTGAGTGAGCGGCGCGAGCAGATGTTTGCCGTCTTCGTAACCTCCCTGACGGATCGCTATGAGAAGTCAGGTGGCATCCGCATGAATAAGCGTGCCCAGAGTGGGTTGGTACAGGGCATGTAAAGCCAACCCGGCAAGCAACCGGAGCCTGCTTGGGAATCTTTCTCAAAAGAAGGCCATTGTTGTTCTCGCCTCTCCCACACAGGTACTGAATGGCCCTCGAACGATCGTCAGGATTACTTCTCCACGTCTCTTCCTTGCCCTCGTACGGCGGCATAGGAGACTTGGGGCCTGCTGCCTATGGCTTTGCGGACTTTCTGGCCGCCGCCAAACAGCGGCTGTGGCAAGTTCTTCCGCTGAGCCCGACCGGCTATGGGAATTCGCCCTACGCCGCTCTTTCCGCCTTCGCCGGCAATCCGCTCCTGATCAGCCTGGAGAAGCTGGTGGAAGCTGGCTGGCTCCCGAGCGAACGCATCGCCGGGCTCCCGGGCCATGCTGGAAACGTGCGCTTTGAAGAAGTGGAACAGCGCAAGTGGCCGCTCCTGGTGGAGGCTGCGCGTAGCTTTCTCCTGCACCACGACCATCAACAGTGGGCCCGCTTTCAGCGCTTCCGTGAAGAGAACGCCTTCTGGCTAGCGGATTACGCTCGCTACAGTGTTTTGCGGCAGCGATTTTTGTCCGGTTACTGGTTGTCGTGGCCGAAGGAGTTCGCGCACCGGGATGCGGACGCGCTGCTCAAATTCCAGCAGGAGAGCCGGGACGATCTCGAAGTCGAGCAGGCCATACAATTCGCTTTCGATGAGCAGTGGAAAGCCCTGCGCGCCTACTGCGCGGAGCGCGACATACGCTTCATTGGCGACGTGGCTATCTTCGTTAATTACGACAGCGCCGACGTGTGGACCCACCCGGAGATTTTTGAGCTTAATGAAGACCTCACTCCCATTCGCGTTGCCGGCGTGCCGCCGGACTATTTCAGTGCGACGGGTCAGCGGTGGGGCAACCCGATCTACAAGTGGGATGTGCTGGAAAGCCGGGGCTTCGACTGGTGGGTAGACCGCATGCGCCGGACCCATGCACTTTACGACATTATCCGGCTCGATCACTTTCGCGGTTTTGAAGCATTCTGGGCCATTCCCGCCGAGGATGAAACCGCCATTCACGGCGAATGGGTCAAGGCTCCGGGTGCCGCTCTCTTTACCACCCTGCGCGATAAGTTAGGCGATCTGCCGTTGATTGCCGAAGATCTCGGGTTGATCACCCGCGAAGTGGATGCGTTGCGCGAGCAGTTCGATTTGCCGGGTATGCGGGTGCTGCAATTTGCCTTCACCGATCGGGCAGCACACAACTACCTGCCTCACCGCTATGTAACCAATACTGTTGTCTATACCGGAACCCACGACAACGACACCACGTTGGGGTGGTGGCAACACGGCGTGACGGAGACGGAGAGGCACGCGGTGTATTGCTATCTCAATCCGGCTCCTAATGACGTGGTTTGGACCTTGATTCGCGCGGCTTCGGCCTCAGTGGCCGATGTTTGCATTTTTCCGGTGCAAGACGTGCTGGCGCTGGGTTCGGAAGCACGCATGAACACGCCCGCTACGCCGGAGAATAACTGGACCTGGCGCATGGCTCCCGATGCGCTCAACGGCGAACAAGCGCAAGGGCTGGCGCAGGTGGCGGAGCTGACGGATCGTGATGGCTGGGTAGAGCTGCCGAAGGCCTGAAGATGGTAGAAAATCTAAGTGGTCTCTACGATCAAGCTTCAAGCAAGGGCGGGGGGGCATTCAACTCGGTCCAGTACAGGCTGAGCTGCAAAGTTGCGGCTACAAATTGATCGTAATCCAGAGGCTTGACTACGTAGCTGTTGGCAAATCGGTCGTAGGCGTCCAGCCGATCTTTTTCTTCCCCGGAAGAAGAAAGAATAATCACTGGCAGATGCCTGGTTCGTTCATCCGCGCGAATTGTCTTGAGAACGTCCAGCCCGCCGATCTTTGGAATTTTAAGATCGAGTAATGCAAATACGGGCAAATCGTGCACCTCCCTGGCCGCGTATTTGCCGCTTCCAAAGAGGTAGTCGAGTGCATCCACCCCATCGCGGGCGCGCACCAATGGATTGCCGATATTTGCTCGCTGGAACGCCCTAGTAGCCAGATCGGCATCGACATCGTTGTCTTCGATCAGCAGGATCGGTCTTAACTGGCTTCGCATTCGGATCTCTCCTGGCAGGCAGATCAGTGGTGCGGTCGCCACCCACCCCTGTGTTTCGTCGTTCTGGCCCCTGATCTTCGAATCGGCCCAAAGATCTGATTACTTGAGTAAGGTGTCGGGCTTTTTGGCCCACATGAGTGCCGATTCAAGAACCCGGCCTCTTTGGATAGGGTCCAGGTTATGAAGTCGCCGTTGCCTTCAATGTGATCCTGGTTTCCTCGGTCGCATCCAGGGCGAAATAGAAAGTGGCTCCGTGATCGGCTTCTGCTTCGGCCCAGATGATCCCCCTGTGTTTCTCGATGATCCGATGTACGGTGGCCAAACCCACTCCGTTACCTTCAAACTCCTCTTCCGTATGCAGGCGCTGGAACATGCCGAACAGTTTCCCCGCATATTGCATGTTGAAGCCCGCGCCGTTGTCACGCACCAGCATGACCGCCGGCTGGCCCGGGCGCTGGATGCTGTCGACTTCGATCACCGTTCTGCTCCGGCCACGGGAGTATTTCAGAGCATTGCTCAATAGGTTTTGAAAGACCTGGGCTATCAAGATTGGGTCGCAGTCAAGCGCCGGGAGCTGCCCAATCCGCCACTCCACATCCCGCCCCCCGCACTCCGGCCCTAAGGTCGATATCACCTCATAGACGATGGGCTTTAAATCGCTATGGTGCAGCCTTATGGGTTGCCGGCGGAGCGTCGCCATCTTGAGCAAAGCATCGACCAGAAGTCCCATGCGGTGAACGGCGTCTTCAACCCGCTGCAAATGTTCTTGAGCTTCGACAGCCATCGTCGGACCAAACTCATTCACCAGGATCCTGGAGAAACTGGCGATATGGCGCAGTGGTGTGCGCAGATCATGGGAAACGGAGTAGGAAAAGGCCTCCAGCTCGCGGTTGGTGGCCTCCAGTTGGGCCGTACGGCTGGCTATCCTGTCTTCCAGATGTTCATTGAGTTTGCGGATTTCCAGTTCGTCCGTTTTTCTCCGGGTGATGTCCCGGAAGGCGGTCACTCCGCCACACAGGACTCCGTCCTTGCCTCGTAAAGGAGAACCGTTGATTTCCAGCCAAACGCCCCTCTCGAGTCCGGGGTTGCGCAAAAATATTTCGCTGCTGGTGACCTCGCCGCGAATAGCACGTTCCAGAGGGGTTTCCCCAGGCGGAATAGGTGTGACCGTATCAGAAAAAAAGAAGCCGTAGTGTGCTGCCCATTCGTTGGGGTGCAGGCTAGTCGGTCCGAGACCAACGATATTTTTCGCTGCCGGGTTCCACAGAATGAATTTTCCCCGCTTATCGGCCGCGACCAATCCTTCAGTCATGCTGTCGAGCACCGACTGGAGCATGAATTTCTGGGTTTCCACCGTCCGCCGAAAAGCAACCCAACCGGCGAAGCCCACCAGCAGCACGCCAGTCAATAGTGCGAGCATGGTCGCCGCAACCCAGGTGCAGCGAACCTGGTCGGACATGATTTCTGTAATCAAAACGGCTAAGAGACCGCCCGCCAGCAATGCGGCGGGGAGGATTCTTAGCAATAACTTTGTTCGAGGGCTGCGGCGGGTCAATATCCACCCCCGCGCCGCGCCGGCCTATACAGCAGGAAATCTGCGGCCGGGATGGGGAACAGCACGGGAGGCAGGAGCAACCAGGGATCGATGCCCATGTGGCTTGGTGAAACCTTCCGCGAAGAGTCAAACTGGATTCGGGTCGGGTTCATATCCTCGGCCGCATGGGAGCGGAGATTTGCCATCCACTCCGCGAACTGCCCAAATTCCAGATTTGCCAATTCTGCTATCGGCGGAGCTCAAGCCGCGCTTTAGTGCGGGTTTTGGGGATTTTCCCCATCCCACCCTTGGTTGGTACCAAGGACGCGCTTGACAGGCTGCGGAAAAACCCAATGTTTTTTGAAGGGTACGCCTTTAGGTCGTACGTAAACTACTGCAAACAGGGGCGGCTTCAGCCGCTGAGGAAACGACCCTCGCTCCCTACAGGATTTTTTCCGGAGCCTCTTGACGCCGCTACTTCTCGCTGACCAGGAGTGCCACCGGGTAGATGGCGAGCAGTGCGCTTAGGGGCAGGTTTTGTTGCTCGGGTACAGTGACTGATTCGCCGCTGAAAACGTTGCTGTAGCGAGTTCCGGCAGAAACGGGAATACTCAACTGGTCGTTACCCCAGGCTGGGCCCAGAGGCAGTTCCAACTTGCCCCGCATGAGCGTGCACGCGAAGCGTGGCAGCACCGCCAACACGCTCCGCTCGCTGGCGGGGTCACGGCGCAAAAATGCAATCACGTTTTCCTGGTGTTCGCCTGCGACTTCGAGCGCACTGTACTCACCCCGGCGGAAGATCGCATGTTCCTGCTGCCGCAGCTGTAGGGCGCGGTGCGTGGTCCAAAGCTTGGCCCGGCCGTCGGTCAGGTTGCCGAGCACGTCGCGGCACACCGCAGCCGCACCCTCCCCCTCCGCCAGCGATTGGAGCGCATCGAGATAGCCGGCGCGCTGACTGAAGTCGACGGGCTGCCGGTTATCCGGGTCCACCAGGCTCAGTTCCCAAAGCTCGTTCCCCTGATAAAAGTCGGGGATGCCGGGAACTGCTGTCTTAAGCACCACTTGAGCAAGGGAATTGACTGCCCCAAATAACTGTAACTGCGGCAACAGCGCACTGAGCGAAGCGACGAACGGACTTTCTTTTCCCTTCGGCCCCGGCATCATGATGGCGGTGATGAACGCGTGCACCGCCTTTATGTACTCAGGGTCCGGATTGATCCAGCTCAGATTGACTTTGGCTTCGCTCAGTGCTTTGAACGCATACTGTTTAAGTCGCTCCACGTACCTCTCGCGGTCCTGTTGGCTTTCCATCTGCCACGGCCACGCGCCCAGGATCGTTTGATAGAGCAGGTACTCTTCGTTGTTATCGGGCGCGATGCGGCCGTCTTCCAGCTTCTGCTTGAATTTGAAGTTCATCCGTTGCCAGCGGTGCACGGATGCTGACCAGAGCTGGGGAAGTTCGGAGAGCACGTTGAGACGGTTGCGCACGTCTTCGCTGCGCTTGGTGTCATGGGTTGAGGTCGTGAGCATGGTGTCGGGCGAGTGCTTCAGGCGCTCCTGGTTGCTCTGGTGCAAGGTATCGAGCGAAATACCAAAGGATTTTGCCGAACCGCCGACCTCGTTCGAAGAAAGGAAGCGAGTGTAGACATAGAACGCCGTGTCCTCGACGCCCTTGGCCATGATCGGTCCGGTGAGCTGTTGAAATTTAAGGGCAAAGTAAAGGATTTGCGGATCAGGTTTCTGCTTTGCCGCCGGAGAGGTGCTCTGTAACAGCAGCGTTTCGCGCAGAAAGTCGAATGCCGAGGCATCGATATCCGGGTTCAGGCGCTTGGCCCGGGCAATCGCGTAGCGCACGAATGCCACATCGCGGTCTCCATACTGACCGCGGTCATCGATGTAGGTTCGATAGACAGGGAAGGCGGCGATGGCGCAGCGCAGCACTGTTTCCAGTAGGTTGTCGGTGAAATCGCGCGCCTTCCGATTGGAAGCGGCAATGCGGCTGAGCAGGTTCGTCAGGGCATAAACCTCGCTAGCCAGTGCCGTCTGCATCACCTGCAGCTTGGACCGGTAAATGATGTCGTCCGGATCGGCCGGGTGTCCGAGAACCTGGGCATAGAGAACGTTGAAGCGCTTTTCGTTGGCGCTCTGGATGAAGATCCCATTCGCCAGGTAGACGAAATCGTAGCCGGAGGTGCCGCGAACCGGCCACTCCGGTGGCAGGTATTCGCGCGGTTCCAGTATCTTCTCGACTACCGTGTAGAGCGGTCCCTGGCTCTGCGACCAGTCGTATCCGCGGACCGGATCGAGCACACTGCGCTCAATTCCGTTGGCGGCGGTCTCCTGCTGCGGCGCCGCCCCGGCGCACTGGCTGGCGAGGTACAAAAGTTGCAGCCGGATGAGGTACTGGCGGGGGTTGAACATGCCATCGCAATGGTCGATGCGCAGCCCGGTTACCTGGTGCGAAGCGATCAGCGACCGAATCAGACAGTGGGTGGCGGCGAAGACCTCGGGATTTTCCATACGCAGGCCCACCAGGTCGTTCACGTCGAAGAAGCGGCGGTAGTTGATCTCCTCGGCGGAAGTGCGCCAGGAGGCCAGCCGATAGGGCTGCGCGTCCAGCAAAAGGTGCAGACGGTCGAAGCTGTGGGGATCCCCTTCGATGCCATTGATGGTGGCGAGGGCTTGTTGGATTACTGGCTGCATCTCGGCAGAGCGCAGCGCATCCCGCAATCTCGGCAGCAGCCTCGCCAGCTGCGCCTGCCGTTGCTCCCGTAGATCTTCAGTGCTGGTTTCATGCGGCGGAAGCTGATCGATCTCCTCCAGCAGGTCGCGAAAAGACTGCGGTATCGGGTTCCCGCCGTTCACTTGGTCGAAGATCAGGTGGACCGTGCGGGGCGCTACGGGCATAGTGTGATCGTAATAGTGAATCAGCGGGCGCCCATCTTCCATGGACACCTGGATGTGCTTGCTCTCGAGTTCCGTTCCATACTGATTGCCCAGGATGGGCAGAAGCAGCTTGTTGCGCAAGGCCGGCTTGAGCGGCTTCCAGTCGATGTCGAAATATTCGGAATACCGTGAGGCGTGGCCGTTTTCCAGCACGTCCTGCCACCAGATGGAGTCGTTGCCAACCCCCATATGATTGGGAACAATGTCGAGCAGCAGGCCCAGACCTTGCCGTTGCAGCTCCGCCGAGAAGCCGGCAAAGCCTTCGTTGCCGCCAAGCTCAGGGTTGAGGCGGTCGTGCCGCGTGACATCGTACCCGTGCATGCTGTTAGGACGGGCTTCGAAGACGGGTGAGGAGTAAAAGTCTCCGATGCCGAGCTTGTGGAGATAGCCCACGATTGCTTGTGCGTCGGCAAAAGTGAAGTCCTTGTGCATCTGCACCCGGTAGGTAGAGACCGGAACCCGGGCATCGGTGTGCAGCACCCGCTCCACGCATTCCCTCATTTCGTTGGAGGCTTCCTGACGCGGGTTGGCTTTGACCGGGGCCGGCTCAGGCACGGCTACGCTCGCTGAAGGGAGGTCCCTGGTGACGGCCATTCTTGTTAGATGCGCTCCACGGCAGTGCAGGATGAGCAACCGGCCCGCCCAAATTCCAGCCGGTCGCTTTACGAATTCGCGCCCAGCACAGAAAATGGCAATAGAGTCTCTATTGTAACGAGGAACAACCCCATGCCACTTTCCGGCGAAGCCATACGCATGATGAACTACATCGACGACATTTCGACCACGCTGCGGCGTATTCTCGCGCTCAGCCCAACGCTTTCACCCGATGAACGCAAGCGGGTCGGCGAGTACCTTAAGTCCAGTTCTCCCAGCGCCGACGACGCGATGGCGGCCCTGAACCTCAAATAAAGCTTTTTGGAACCAGCACCCTGCCAGACCCGTATTAAGCATTTGCACTTCTACTCTGCCCAGGGAGGCACCGCGAAGTGTGGCTTTTCTTGGGGAAAAGCCACGTCGGGAGTGGTTGCTCTGTACACATCAGAAGTGAAAATGCTTTACCGGGTGACAGCAATGCAATCCCCAGCGGACATCTTCGGCGAAGTTTTTCGAGCCATCTGGGCCCACAAGCTGCGCGCTTTCCTGACCATGTTCGGCATCGCCTGGGGGGTGGGCTCGATGCTGCTGCTGATTGGGTTTGGCGAGGGCTTCCGCTCCGGGCAGCGCCGCCAAATGGCATCGCTGGGCAACAATGTCATCATGATGTGGGGCGGCAACATCCCTGCCGTCCCCAGCCAGCACACCGGCATGCGTCCTTACAAGCTCACGCTGGCGGACGAAGCCGCGGTGCGCGCGGGCGCGCCGGAAGTCCGCAACATCACCGCCATGCTGCAGAATGCGACCATCAAGGAAGTGAGTGATGAGTCGAGCAGCAGCGGAGAGGTCACCGGGGTGGAGCCGAACTATAGTGAAATCCGGTTTGTTCCGATCGCGGAGGGACGCTTTCTGCGCTCCGACGATCTGGAGCAGCGCCGCCGGGTATTGGTGATGGGCAAGAAGACCGCCGCGCTGCTCTTTCCCGGCCGGCCGGCGCTGGGTGAATGGATACTACTCAACGGAGTGCGATTCCAGGTCATCGGGGTGGCGGGCAGCATCGCGCGCGGCAACAATGACAGTGACAATCAACGAGTCTACATCCCTTTGACCACCATGCTCGAACTCTTTCCTCTGACCGGGGAGAACATCCCCCGGGACGCAGTGACCTCACTCCAATACCAGCCCATCGCCAAGGATGACAACCTGCCGGCGGTTGCGGAGGTGCACGCTATCGTGGCCCGGCAGCATGGTTTTGATCCCTATGCGCCGGATGCTTTCGAGGAGTGGGACTCGATCAATTCCCAACGCATGGTGGGCAAAATCTTCGATGCCATGGACTTGTTTCTGGGCGGGGTGGGTATCGTGACCCTGGCCTTGGGCGCCCTGGGCGTAGTCAACATCATGCTGGTCTCGGTTGCCGAGCGGACGCGGGAGATCGGATTGCGCAAGGCGCTGGGGGCAACCAACCGGAATATCAGGACGCAGTTTTTGTTGGAGGGCATGTTTTTGACTGGCATCAGCGGCGCGGTAGGCATCACCGCGGCGGGGCTGCTCATGTTTGCCCTGGACCGGGCCGTGGGCACCAGTTTGCAGGGCTTCGATGCGCCGCGGCTGGTGCCATGGTCCGCCGCCGTGGCATTGGGCGCGCTTTGCCTGAGCGGGATCGTAGCCGGAGTCTATCCTGCCGGGCAGGCAGCGAAACTTGACCCGGTCGAAGCGCTGCGCAGGGAATAGGAGAAGGGAATGTTACGCGACTTGTTCTCCCAGGCGTATGAAGCCATGCTGCACAATCGCCGGCGCACGCTGATCACCATGATCGGTATGGCCTGGGGCATCGCCACGGTGGTCCTGCTGATGGCGTATGGTTCCGGCTTCGGCCGGGCGATTGAGGCAATTTTTGCCCAGTTTGGCACCAACCTGATGGGCGTCTTTCCCGGGACCACGAGCGAGCAGGCCGGAGGCAAGAAGGCGGGTGTCCAGGTAAAACTCCAACTCGCCGACCTCGATCTGCTTGCGAACAGCGTCCCAGGCCTGATCCACATTGTGCCCGAAGCGTCCAAGCAAGTCTCGGTGCAAAACGATACCCACAGTTATTCATGGTGGGTGAACGGATCGTACCCGATGACCGCCGATGTACAAAAACTCGACATCGATTATGGCCGCTTTTATAGCGAAAAGGACCTGGAGCAACGCAACCACGTGGCCGTGATCGGTTCGGAAGCCAAGAGCAAGCTTTATTCCGGCCTGTATCCCATCGGCCAGCGCATTCGTATCCAGGGAGTGAGTTTTACGGTCATCGGCGTACTGCAGGCCAAGATGCAGGAGGGGGATGACAATATCAACCGGGTCATCTACATACCGTTTACGACCATGAGCGATTTGAAGGACACCAAATACCTGGATGGGATCTGGTTCAACTACCGGGGCAACTATCAAACCACGGAATCGGCGTTGCGCGGAACGCTCGGTGCTGCTCATGGATTTCCCGCTTCCGATCACAACGCGATTTTTGTCGCCAATCTAATGCAGCAGCTGTCTCAATTCCGCATCATCGAGACTGGTTTGCAGGTGCTGATGGCGTTCATCGGAACGCTCACCTTGGGTATTGCCGGAATCGGCTTGATGAACATCATGCTGGTTGCGGTACAGCAGCGCACGCGGGAGATCGGCATAGAGAAGGCGCTGGGCGCGTCTCGCCGTCAGATCCTGGTCCAGTTCCTTACCGAGGCGCTGGTGATCACCGGCGTGGGAGGCATTTGCGGAATTGCGCTAGCTTACCTGGTTTCGATCGCCGTGGGCCGCATCCCCTTGTACAGTGCAGTTGCGAAAAACGGAGAAGCCGCGGATATCCGATTGCTGATTTCGCCCACTACAGTCCTGGTGGCCACGGTAATCCTGGTGGTGGTCGGTCTGGTAAGCGGAATGGTGCCCGCGCTCCGGGCCGCCAGTCTCGACCCGGTAGAAGCTTCTTCGTTACGAGTAGAAAAAGCAGGTCCCTCCACCGCGCTGTCGAAAAACATTTCCAGGAGAGGTCCGCTGAACTGCAGATCCCTCCACTACGCAGCGTAGTGGAGGGATCTGCAGTTCAGCGGACCTCTCCTGGAAATGTTTTTCGATTTCCTACTGATCCGTGTCCGGCCGTTTGTAGGGTTGTTGCAGATATTTTCGGGCTTCGTTGACCGCTCCGCCAGTATTGTCGTTGGTCTGCACTGCCTGGCGGTATTCGTTGACCGCGCGATCACGCTGCCCGGTGACGTCGAAGATTTTGCCCAGTGCGATGTGACTCCAGACCTCGGTCCATTTGGGCTCGTCGTCGCCGCGGAGCGCGTCACGATAGGCATTGGCAGCCGCCTGGTAGCTGCGCTGCGTGAACAGGACTTCGCCGATACGGTAACTGGCGAGGGAGCTATTGGGGTTCGCCGTGAGCGCTTTTTGATACTCCGCCAACGCTCCGGGATTGTCTCCCGCAGAGGCCAGCTGCTGGCCCCGTAGAATGGCAACGCGCACTTGCAGATCAGGGGTGTTTTTCAGTACCCAGTTGTCCGGATCAATCGAAATGTGACGCGGTCGGCCAAAGGTGTCGACGACATATTGCGAATTTGTGCCTACCACGTCGACCCGTTTGACTTCAGTTTTACCTTCTGTCTCCACCCTTAGCGCGACCGGCATATTGAACAGATCGAGATCCTGTCCAATCTCCCCGATGGTGCGAAAACCTTTGTTATTTCCCAGCCGGTAGACGGTGTATTTATCGAGGAACTGCGGGGCCCCGGTTCCGTCCAGCCATTGGGCAAAGAAAGGGGTGAGATTCTGCTGTGACTCCTGCTCGGCGACCTTTTCCACATCGCGGGTGCGAATGGGCTTGTCGGAGTATTGCGAGACCAGCGCCTTGAGCGTCTTGATGAAGTTGTCGTCGCCGATCTCCCAGCGAAGCATGTGGAAGATCATGCCGCCCTTGTCCAAGGTCATGGCCTGAAACTGCGGAGAGAAGGCATCGAGGCGGCCTGCCGAAGTAAGCGGGATGGTGTCGTAGGCCAGGGCGCCGGCAGAGATATCGAGCACCGCGTTCTGCAATGCTGTTTGTCCGGAAACTCTCTCCATGTACAGCAACTCGCCGTAGCGGGCCATACCATTGATGATCCAGAAATCATTCAGCGAAGCCGGAGTGACGGCGCACCCCCACCATTGGTGGGCCATGGTGTTGGCCAGCAGACGGTAGTTGGTACGGTCGGCGATACGGGCGCCGGCGATTGCGGCGATCTCGGGAGCCCAATAGGAGGGCAAAGTGTCGTCGGGCAGTTCCACCACGTTCAGCAGGCGCGAAGGCCCGTCCCCAAACGTCTCGTTAAAGAAATCGAATTCCTTGTTGGCGGTTTGCGCGTACTCCGGACCACTCTGTTTGTGCGCATCGGTGAGGTACACGCGCACATTCGGGGATCCGGCAACAACCATGGGCTCGTTGAATTTGCCGGCGATGATGGTGCCCGGAAAGCTGGGCTTGGTCCAATTGAAACTGTATTGCATGCCGCCAGATTCAGAGCGCGGACTGCCGGTGCTCCCGCTGCCGACCACCCGGTAACCCTCAGGGATGGTTACATGAATTTCCGCGGTAAACCGGTCTGTCATATAGCCGACCATGGGAAACCAACGACCGGCGTACAACAAATAACTGATGGGGTCGCTGATCGACGCCACTTTGAGTCCTTCGACCGGACTCTCTTCGCTGCCGCTGAGCGTCCCCTCATAAACAAAAGTAAAAGTAGATTTTGCTCCCTTGCTCATAGGACTTGGCAGGGCGACGCTGATGGTTGCATTGGGGCCACGCTCTCCGCTGAGCGGGTGGTTATGCTCATCCACCACGCTGTCCACCTTGAGCGCGTTATGCAGCTCGAAGATAGCGGTACTCACGCTGTCGGTCGCAGTGAAGGTCACCTTCGCAGTCGCTTTGAGGGTATGTTCAGCAGGATCGAGCTGGGCATCGATCACGTAGCCGGTAATGTTGATGTTGGACCGCTCGGCTGCGGAGAGATGCGGGCCAGCCAACCCCAGCAAAGCGGTCAGCACGAGCAAAACCCTGGTAGAAGTACTGAAACTGAGCGTCATCGAAGTCATTCAACAGGCCATGATGAAACCAAAGCAGATTGCAGCCGCGACTGCTGCCCCGCGGGGATCAATTCAACCGCAATACGGGCTGCATGCTCAATCGCGCCCTCGCTGCTCACCCGGAGTGCAGCCCCTACGGTGCGCAAGTCTGACTGCATTGTTGCACGAGCCTCCTCGTTTTCCAGCAGCGGGCGCAGCTCGGCCACCACTTTGGATGCGGTGAAATCATGTTGGATGAGCTCCGGCACAATACGCCGCCCGGCGATCAGGTTGACCATGCCGACATGGGCCACGCGGACCACCCGGTGGGCCACAGCGTAGGTGATGCGGGAGACCTGGTAGACCACCACGAAGGGATTGCCGATCAGCGCCGCCTCAACGGTCGCCGTGCCACTGGCTACAATGCTGGCTCGCGCATGCTGCAAAACTGCGCGGGCATCGTGAACCACCCGCACCGCGACCCCCTTCGCCTGGGCGGAGAGTGCGTGCACCTGCGAGTCCTTCAGCGTGGGGGCCACGGGCAAGAGATATTCGTAACCCGGGCCCAGCAGTCGAGCGGCTTCGAACATTGGCGGCAAGTTGGCGTGCAACTCCCTGGTGCGGCTTCCCGGCAGCAAGCCAACCCAGAATTTTGACGCGTCCAGACCATTTTCGCGAGCAAAGGCCTCCCGGGTCACTGTGGGTGGATCGAGATCCGCCAGTGGGTGACCGACAAAGTCGGCGGCAATGCCGTGGGCCCGGTAGAACGCCTCTTCGAAGGGAAAAATCACCAGCATCCGGGTAACGTTGCGCTTCACGCCTCTTATCCGCCATTTCTTCCAGGCCCATAACTGCGGGCTGACAAAGTAGACGACGGGTATCTTCAGACGGCGAAGCTCGGCGGCAAGACTCAAATTTACGTCAGGGAAATCGATCAGGATCGCGAGCTCGGGCCTTTCTGCTCGCAGGCTGGCCTTTAGTTTTCTGTATTCGCGATAGACATGGGCCATGTGCAGAATCACTTCCGTGATGCCCATCACAGCGACATCTTCGGCGCGCACCACCCGCCGCAGCCCTGCGGCGGCCATGCGTATACCTCCGAGGCCGAAAAAGTCGGCCTGGGGCTCCAGGCGACGTATCTCCGCCATCAGCAGCGCGCCGTAATGCTCGCCGCTCGCCTCCCCGGCAGAGAGAAAGATCTTGGCCACTTTTAATCCGTGCCTACGGCCAGGCTGGTGTCCAAAAAGCCGCTGGATGCCCCCGCCGGCTGCATTTCCTGGTCTTTGTACTGCAACTGGTAGAGCTTCCAGTAGATGCCGCGCTGCGCCAGCAATTCCTGGTGGGTGCCCAGTTCACGCAACACACCCTTATGCATGACCAGGATCCTGTCCGCCTGCTGCACCGTCGAGAGTCGATGGGCGATGATGACCGAAGTGCGTCCCTGGACCATGCGCTCGAGCGCAGACCGCACCCGCATCTCCGTATCGGTATCCACGCTCGAGGTGGCTTCATCCAGCACCAGGATGCGCGGATCGTGGGCCAGGGCACGGGCGAAATTAATCAGCTGCTTCTGTCCGGTGGAAAGGCTATTGCCGCGTTCGCGCAGAGGTTCATCGAACCCCTGTGGCAGGGCGCGGATAAAGTCGCCCACGTTCACCTCATCGGCCGCGGCCTTCATCCGCTCGTCGGTAATCCAGTCCGAACCCAGGCGAATGTTCTCCGCGATGGTGCCGGTGAACAGGAACGGGTCCTGCAGCACCACCCCAAAATTGCGCCGCAATTCCGTGACATCCTGTTGGCGAACATCCACGCTATTGATGAGAACACTGCCTCGCTGAATTTCATAGAACCGCATCATCAGGCCGATGATGGTGGTCTTGCCGGCGCCGGTATGGCCCACGATGGCTGCCGTCTGATCGGGCTCGATCACGAACGATACGTCTTTAAGAATCCACTCCACGTCCGGGGAGGCGGCGAGAATCGCCTCTGCTCCCTGGGCCTGCTGGATGCTCGCCAATTGCTGCGCGTCAAGTTTTTGATAAGTGAACCATACGTGGCGGAACTCGATGCGGCCCGAACCGTCGCAGGCGTGGGGCGCGGGCGGGCTTTGCAGCTCTGCCGGGGTGTCCAGCAGTTTGAAAACGCGTTCGCTGGCCGCCATCGCGGCCTGCAGGATGTTGTATTTCTCGCTCAGGTCCTGAATGGGGCGGAAGAAGCGCTGGGAGTACTGGATAAAAGCGACCAGGACGCCGATCGAGACCGCATTGCGCAGCACCCCATCCCCGCCCAGCCAGATCACCAGCGCGATGGCAACGGAACTCAGCAACTCCACCGCCGGGTAATAAAGCGCATAGGCCAGGATCGCGTCTTTGAAGGCGACCATATGCTGCCGGTTGACCGCTTCGAACTCCTCGTAGGAGCGCTGCTCACGGTTGAACAGCTGCACCACGCTCATTCCGCTTACGTGCTCCTGGGTAGAGGCGTTGATGCGGGCGATCGCGGACCGGATTCGCCGGTAGGACTCGCGCACATTTTTGCGAAAGACGTGGGTCACCGCCAGGATAAGAGGCAGCACGGCAAAGGCGATGAGGGCCAGCCACCAGTTCATGCGCAGCATGATCACCACGATGAGCACGAGAACGAAAACATCCTCAAAGATGGCAAACACCCCGGAGGTAAACATCTCGTTCAGCGCGTCCACATCGCTGGTCAGCCGGGTGACCAGGCGGCCCACCGGATTGCGGTCGAAAAAGCTTACGTGCATGCGCTGGATATGGCGGAAAATCTGGCTGCGCATGTCGAACATGACCTTTTGTCCGGTCCACTGCATCAGGTAGGTCTGCACGAACTCCAGCAAGTAGCTGAACACCAGGGTCCCCAGGTAGACGCTGGCGATTTGTGTGACCCCCACCATGGCATTGGGGCTCAGCCAGCGGATCCACGCCGGCGGGTGCAGGGCGGGCCGCGCGGTCATGTAGCGATCGATGGCAACTTTCGTCAGATAGGGGCCGAGCACATCTGACCCGGCCTTGAGCAGGATCGCCACCAGCGAAATAATCGCCTGCAGCTTGTAGGGCCGGAGGTAAGTAAGCAGCCGGCCCATCAGCCGGCTGTCATAAGCCTTGCCGACAACATCGTCGTCGTGCTGCTGGGTTTTGCGATCTTTCTCGGTGCTTGCTTCAGCCATGAGCCTTCATCTTTATCTTATAGGGGTGCCGCTCGGTCGAAAACATTTCCACGAAAGGTCCGCTGAACTGCAGATCCCTCGGCTGCCCCGGATTTCCTTGTAAAACTTGGTGGCGTTGGCGAACTTCATGCGCCTTTCCTTACTGAAAGGCGCACACGCGATCGTGTCCGGCGCAGCGTGGCAGGAAATCCGGGTACGCTCGGGATGACAAAGGGGAGGGTGGCGCTTCCATGGAGAGCGGTTGCTGGTTGAGAGAACTGCAGATCCCTCGGCTGCCCCGGATTTCCTGTAAAACTTGGTGGCGTTGGCGAACTTCATACGCCTTTCCTTACTGAAAGGCGCAGACGCGATCGTGTCCGGCGCAGCGTGGCAGGAAATCCGGGTACGCTCGGGATGACAAAGGGGAGGGTGGCGCTTCCATGGAGAGCGGTTGCTGGACGGAAGCGTTTTCATCACCTTGGGTGGGCCGAAGGCCCATGACTCCTCCGTCCAAGACCACCCCTGCCAGGAATCTTGGGAATCCCGCATCCGGCGTCGGCACGAGAGTTGGGGCATCCCTTCCGTCGGAGGGAGATGGGAGAATAGAAACTGGATGAATTCTCTTGGTATTTACATTTCGGTTCCTTTTTGCCGCGCCAAATGCAGCTACTGCAACTTTGCCTCTGGGGTTTCGTCGGTCACCGCTCATGAGCAATATGTCGCCCGGGTTTGTGGCGAAATCCGCAGCGTGCGGCAGCGCCTGGGCAGCGCGGCCGTTCCCGAGCATGTGGATAGTGTCTACCTCGGCGGAGGCACCCCGAGCGTGCTTTCCCCGGCATTGGTGAGAGAGATTGCTCACACTCTGCGCCAGGAGTTCGCCATTTCGCCCGGAGCGGAAATCACGCTTGAGTGCGCTCCCGGGCAGCTGGACGACCCGGCGCTCGACGCGATGCTTGGTTTGGGCGTCAATCGGATCAGCTTCGGCGTCCAATCCCTGGTGGATCGGGAGGCTGCGGCCACCGGACGGTTCCATACCCGGGCCGTGGTGCTGCGCGATCTGGACCGGGTCCGCGCTGCTGGATTGCGCAATCTCAGCATGGATCTGATCGCGGGCATGCCCCATCAGACGGCCGCAAGTTGGCAGGAGTCGCTGGAGGTGCTGGCGGCCACCGGAGTCGAACACGCCAGTGTTTACATGCTGGAGATTGACCAGGATTCCCGCCTGGGCCGGGAATTACTGGCCGGCGGCTCGCGCTATCACGCGCAGACCGTGCCCAGCGAGGAGCTGACCGCCGATCTCTACGAGAGTGCCATCGCGTTCCTTGAAGGCCACGGTCTAAAGCAGTATGAAATCTCAAACTTTGCCCGAAGCGCCGGCGAGTCGCGGCACAATTTGAAGTACTGGCGTCGCCAGCCCTACTTGGGTTTTGGCCTGGATGCGCACTCCATGGTCCGTGCCCGGACCGGCCCCGCTCTGCGCTTCAGCACCACCGATGTGCTGGCCGAATACCTGGACGGTGATCCCAAGCAGGATGTGCGCCGGCTCAGCTCATCCGAAGAGATGGAAGAGGCCTGGTTTCTGGGTCTGCGCCTGCGTGCCGGGGTCGCGTGGCAGGCCCTGGCAACGGAGTTCGGCCGGGACCGGGTTGAGATCTTCAGGCCTGTGGTACGGGAGCTGTGCCAGCTGGAGCTGCTCACCGATGAAGACGGCCTGGTGCGCCTAACCCCGCATGGTGTTCTCTTTTCGAACGAGGTCTTTGCCCGCTTCCTCGGCGCAGAGGAACCGGAGCTGCAGATTCTATGACCCCAGCTTCCCGGATGATCGACCTGCGCAGCGATACGGTCACCCGTCCCACGCCGGCTATGCGGGCTGCCATGGCGGCAGCCGAGGTGGGAGACGACGTCTACGGGGAAGACCCCACCGTGAATCGCCTGGAAGCGCGCGCGGCGGAGATCTTTGGCTGCGAAGCCGGCTTGTTTGTTCCTACCGGCACGATGGGCAACCAGATTGCGATCCGTATGCATACCGAGCACGGCCAGGAGGTCATCTGCGAATCCCGCGGCCATTTGATGGACTGGGAAATGGCCATGGTTTCGGCATTTTCCGGGTGCCAGCTGCGCACGGTGTACGCGGACCGCGGGATTCTTACCTGGGAGCTCATCGAGAAGGCAGTTTCCAACGGTCTTCATTTCCGCCCGAAGACCGGCCTGATCTCACTCGAAAATACGCACAACCTGGCCGGCGGCGTTGTCATGCCGCTCGAAGTAACGGAAGAAATCTGGGCCGGCGCGGCGGAGGCGGGTTTGCCGGTCCATCTCGATGGCGCGCGCATCTTCAATGCCGCGACTGCATTGAACATTCCCGTCGATCGGCTGACCCGCGGCTTCAGTTCGGTTATGTTCTGCCTCTCCAAGGGCCTGTGTGCGCCGGTCGGGTCGATGCTGCTAAGCAGCCGGCCAAACATTGACCGTGCGCGTAATTTTCGTAAGGCGCTGGGTGGAGGAATGCGCCAGGCGGGTGTTCTGGCGGCAGCCGGGCTGATTGCCCTGAATGAGATGACCGGGCGGCTCAAGGAAGATCATGACAATGCCAAGCTGTTGGCGGCTGCCCTCAGCGAGCTTCCTCAGGTCGAGCTCGATCCGGCGTTGGTCCAAACCAATATCCTCATTCTTAGTCTCCGCGGCGGCGGAGACGCGACGGCACTGGTCAGTGCTCTCGCCAGCCGCGGCGTTCTTGCTGGAACCGTGGGGGCCCATTCAATACGCCTGGTGACGCACCACGATGTGGATCGTGCGGCCTGTGAGCGAGCTTGCGCGGTCCTGGTGCAGGAGATCCACAAGTGGGACGGTCGATGAGAGAGCGGAAAAAGACGCAAATGCAACCCCAGGATGGCTTTATACTATCTGGATGCCAAAGTACTCGATCGTCGTGCCCTTCCACAACGAGGAAGAGAATGTTACTGCCCTGTACGACCGCCTGAAAGCGGTTATGGAGCAGATTGGCGACAGCTTCGAACTGGTCCTTGTGGACGACGGATCGAGTGACCGCACCTACAAGCTGCTGGAAGAGATTGCAGCCGTGGACAGCAGGGTTCTGGTGGTCAAGCTGAGGCGTAATTTTGGCCAGACTTCCGCACTCGCCGCCGGATTCGATCATTCCCAGGGAGACTACATCCTGGCCATGGATGGCGACCTGCAGCACGATCCCTCTGAGATCCCTGAGTTTGTCGCCAAGCTGGAAGAAGGGTACGACGTGGTCAGCGGATGGCGTAAGGAGCGCATCGACAATTTCGTGATGCGCAGGATCCCGTCGCGTTGCGCCAACTGGCTCATGGCGAAACTTTCCGGCGTCGATATTCACGACTTTGGCACCACGTTCAAGGCATATCGTCGTGAGGTGATCCACAACATTCCGCTTTACGGCGAGATGCATCGCTTTATCCCGGCGCTGGCTTCCTGGTATGGCGCAAGCATTTGTGAGATCCCGATCAAGAACGTGAACCGCGAGCGGGGTAAATCCCACTACGGTATTTCTCGCACCGTGCGGGTTTTCTTCGACCTGCTGACCATTCGTTTTCTGTTGAAGTACATGACGCGGCCGCTGCATTTTTTCGGTACTTTCGGCGCGCTCGGCATTTTCCTCGGCGGCGCAATTTCGTTGTTTCTGGCCGGCCTCAAAGTCTTCACCCATCAAGACGTGATGGACACGCATGGACCGCTCTTCGTGGTTGCCGGCGTTTTGATTCTGGCGGGCATTCAGATGCTTGCCATCGGCCTGCTGGGCGAATTGCAGGTCCGGCATTATCACACCTCATCCCATCGGGCGCCCTATGCCATCGATCGGCTGGTCCGGCTGCGTGCTCCTGAAGAACCCAGCATGCTGCAGGAGGGCTGAAAACTCTCGCACGAAGGGCACGCGGCTAAGCAGGCTGCGGACAACGTCTGCGTGAGTCCCGAAGGGACGGCTGAGAGTAGCCCAGGACGACAGTCCTGGGTAGACCCGACCAAAAACAGACCGAGTCCCGTCAGGGGACGGCTGAAATCCCTTCCGCCAATGTTCGGCCGTCCCTTGCGGGACTCAGTGCAGAGCTCTCACGCGGATTCTTTAGACCGGACCTACCCAATAGCGCTTTTTTCCGCAGCCTGTAAAGCCCGGACCCACCCCGAGAGCGAGTTTTTCCGCAACCTGTGAAGCCCATATTCTTAGCCCAGTAATGGCACGACTTAAAGTCGTGCCCTGATACAAAGCCAAAACACGGCATCCAAAGGAGCTTCTCTTGTGCAAAATGTCTTACCCTTCGTCACTGAAATGTAGAAACTCCAGCGGCCCGACTAAAGTCGGGCCCCGATACAAAGCATGAGAGTCGCGTCCCTAGAAGAGCCGCGCGTTTCGCAGATTTGGTTCCACTCCTCAATCAGCTCATATTTCATAAAATTCGATAAAATTTGGCTTTTTATAGACCTCAGCGGTGGCGCGCAAAAGGGCCTTTTCCGGGGGAAAAGGGCAGCCCGGGGGAGCCGGCTGTGTCGAGAACGGCATCGAAGACGAGGCCGGTCGCGGCGGGAACCCGATTCAGCGGTTGCGGGATGATGAAGGGGTTGGCCAGGCTGGGCTGGTTCGGGTCCAAGCTCCGTTCAGGGTTCCGGTGAAGGGGCGGAGGAGGCTCCGGATCTGGGGCCAAGGGCGCAGCGTGCTGGGCTTCCGTGGTGGCGACGGCATCGCCTGGCTCTTCGACCGCGGCTTGAGACTGCTGGGAGCGCCACTGAGATCTGTACATTTGTGGCTCGACGGGCGGGGCCGCGGGTTGCGTCCCGGATGGAGAACGGCGACGGTCATTCATGGTTCCGGACGGGATCAAGCCTTCGATGGCTACGATCATCGAAAGGGCCTTGACCTGACCGGCGATGATGCCTCTGGTGGCTTCGGGGCTGAGATTGGCCAGTTCCCAGAGCCGGGCCAGGATCTGGTCGCGACCAAGGTTCAGCTGGCGCAGCCCTTGGGCTTCCTGGTCCACCAGCCTTTCCCTGACGGCGGCGCGGTGCTCGATCATGTAGGCGCGGACGCGGGGCTTGGATTTGGTGTAGGCAGCGGAGTCGGGATTGAGACCGACGGCTTCGGCGGCGCGGCGGTCATTCATGGTTCCGGAAAGGACCAGGTGAGCAAAGGCCATTTCCTGATCGGTGATGGGATCGCTGACAGTATTTTTGGGCATAGATAGTCTCGTTCCTCGGTTTGCTGGAGATTGGGTTCTTTGCTGCTTCCTAGTGACACAAACGGGTTGGGAGCCGCGGTAGGCCACTCATGGCTGGTGTTGGTGAATTTGTGACAGGGATAGAGTGTGGTACCGGACAGCGGTGAAGCTATCCTTCGCTCGCGCGGAAGGCCGAAACTACCGGCAACTGCCGGCCAGAGCGCGGTTGCGTGAGGAGCCGTCGCCTGCCGATATCGTCTGCTCTAAGAGATAGAGCCTTTCCAAGCTCGAATGTAAGTGGCGAGATGCGTTTTTCGGCACAGGAGTACCAGCCCAAAGGTAACTCGTGCTTAGCCGGGATGTTACCGCCCATTGGATGGATCCGGAGAGGAAGACACGTTCAGATCCAGGAACGTCTCGGGGCTGTGCGCTAGGCCGGGCGCGTAGCAGTTGTTGTCGGCCGCGTAGGTCGGGCCACATTGGTGAGCAAACTCGGTGCGTGGCGATTTCGCATACTGCCAGACGAGCGCATTTGGAATTCCGCTCGAAGATACCGCCAGCGACTTCTCTGGGATCCTGCATCCGGGCGCTGGAGGGCACTCTTCGTTAAACACCCAGAGAGCCACCTTCTTGTTTCCCTCATGGCTCGCGATTTGTTCCGCAGTGGTGATCTTGCTTGAACCTTCCGCTACCGGGATGCCGGAGCAGTAGACGCCAGGCTTGTACCGCGATCCTCGCACCGCTTCCACCCACGAGAAAAGATAAGCGCTCTGCTCCGGCAACAACCGACCGCCCTCTTCCTGATCGAAAAACAGGATCGCACCTGAAGCAAAGCCCTCTCGCTGCGCTGCGGCAATGGCGGCAGCTGCATCCGCACGCCCGAGCGCGGCGGGGTCTTTACCTTTGAGTTCGGCGTCCAGGCGTCCGTTGTACAAGATCATGAAGCCGAAACCGTTCGCTTTGAGCGTGGCTCGTTTGCCGGCCCAGCTGTTGCTGTTTTCGCCGGGCGGATTATTCAGCCAATAGCCGGTGTACGAAAAGCTGCGGCGCAGCCCGGGCAACAACGCATCCCCGGGATAGTCGTTCCTGTCGAAACCAAAATGGCTCTTTGGTGTTTGCCCCAAACACAGCGCTGCCATGCAGAACCACAGCAGAGAAAAGCGCGGCGTTAGTCTGCGCCGCCGGAACTGGTAGGCGTGGGTGCGGATGTGGTGCTCGCTAATTGCCGCGCTGGGGCGGCGTGCAGATACTTGGCGGGATTGACGGGGGTATCGTGAATGCGGACCTCGTAGTGCAGATGAGGACCGGTACTATGCCCCGAAGAGCCGACGTAACCGAGGATGTCGCCGCGGCGAACGTCCTGTCCCGCGACGACCGCGAATCCTGAAAGATGTGCATACAGGGTTTCGATTCCGTGGCCATGATCGACAACGACCTCGCGTCCGTACCCTGTGCCCATGCCGGCCTTGAGAACGGTACCGTCCGCGGGTGCGCGAACCGCGTCGCCCTTGTTGGTGGCGATGTCGATCCCAGTATGAAATGCGCCTTCACCATTGAAGGGATCAAGACGCGCGCCGAAGGAACTGGTTACTACGCCCTGTACCGGCCACAGCGACGGCGCGTACGCAACATTGATCATGCCGAAGCCCGCTGGAAAGCGGTTCGGCAAATCGAGCCCGTGCATGATCTCTCCCGACATGGCCGAGGAGCGCAGGGCTAAAAGCTGATCCAGTGATTGACTGTATTGCTGGTCGCTAAAGCTGTCGGAAGTTGCAGTGTCCGTCGTCGACGAGTGCCGCATGGCCGTCTTGCCTAACCGGCTTTGCCGCAGGCCGTAGAGTGCGCTGACTTCGCTTGCCAGTGAGCCCAGCGACGCTGCCTGAACATCCTTTTCATGTGCCACCTGCTCCATCTGCAGATAGTCGTGGCGAATGGTCTCGCGCTCGGTCCGGATCTGGTTGAAGCGCGCTGTTTTCAGCAGCATGCGGCTGTACGATCCAGCCAGCCCGGTGATCGTGAATAGTCCGATAACCGCAGCCGCGACAAAGACATAGGCATAATGCAGCGGTATGGGGATCTTGCGCAGTTCGCCATCTTCCTGGCGGGCTACAAAAATGATGTAGTAGCGTTTGCGCAATGGGCTCACTCGACACGGGGATGTGGCCTCGTACACCCTCTGTACAAAGGCCGAGTCTTGAAGCTAACAGAGTGAATCTAAGGGGTCAAACCCGGAAAGTGGCACGCCGCGTGACCCGAGAGTAAGCAAGGTATGCTGGCGGAATGGCTGGCAAGCGTAATACGAGTCGACCAAAGACCGCGGGCGAGCGGGAGCTGATAGCAGCCATTCGAACACGGGCAGGCCAACAGCTAAACCGCCGTACGAGCGGAATTCTTACGCTCGGCATTGGCGACGATTGCGCTGTCCTGCGCCCACGGCGCGGCCAGGAGATGGTGGTTACCACCGACCTCTCGCTTGAAAATGTCCATTTTCGGCGGGACTGGCATTCGCCGCAAAGCGTAGGCCACCGCTGCCTGGCGCGCGGCTTGAGCGACCTGGCGGCCATGGGCGCACGGCCCGAAGCAACCTTTCTATCCCTGGCTTTGCCGGGGGAGCTTACCGGATTGTGGATGGACGGCTTCCTCGACGGGTTCTTTTCGCTGGCTGAGCAACACCGGGTGCCGTTGGCGGGCGGGGACATGGCCAAGTCCTCGCTGGTGGTTGCCGACATCGTGTTGCTGGGAAGCACGCCCAAAGGAAAAGCTCTCTTGCGTTCCGGTGCTCGCGCCGGCGACATGATTTATGTCACTGGCGCTCTGGGCGGATCCGCAGCAGAGCTGCAGGCGCTCGAGCGACGGCCGAGTGAATTCCGCGGACCGGACAAGCTGGGACATCCGCATTTATATCCGCAGCCCCGGCTGGCTGCCGGTCGCAAGCTGTTGCGGCTGGCAACCGCGGCCATTGATCTGAGCGATGGGCTCTCAACCGATCTGGCTCATTTATGCGAAGAGAGCGGCCTGGCCGCGCAAATCGACGCCGAACGCTTGCCCATCGATGCTCGTGCCACCCTGCAGCAGGCTTTGCACGGCGGAGAAGATTACGAGCTGTTGTTCACCGCCTCGCCTAAGACATTCATGCCCGGTCAACTGGGAGGAGTGCTGGTGCACGCCATAGGCCGCATGAAGAGGCGTGACAACGGCCCGCAGGTGGAGCTCGATCACGGCGGCAAACGAACTGAGCTTGCGGCCGGCGGATGGGAGCACTTCCGTTAGTTGATAGCATCAGAGCAGGACTATGTCGAACCCAACCCCCCGGGTGCGCTTCGCACCCTCACCTACAGGCATGTTGCACGTGGGCAATGCCCGCACCGCGCTCTATAACTGGCTGTTTGCCCGCCACGCCGGAGGAGACTTCGTGCTGCGCATCGAAGACACCGATGTGGAGCGAAGTGAGACGCGCTATGAAGCCCAGCTGATCGAAGATCTGCGCTGGTTGGGTCTGGACTGGAGCGAAGGGCCCCAGATCGGCGGACCTTATGCGCCCTATCGCCAGAGTGAGCGCCTGGAGATTTATCGCGAGCATACGGAGAAACTGCTCGGAGAAGGCAAAGCCTACCGTTGCTTCTGTACCGCGGAGGAGCTGGAGCAGGAGCGCCAGCTGGCGATCCGCGAGCATCGGACGCAGGTGTACTCGGGCAAGTGCAAAACTGTGACGGTTACCGAAGCCAGGACCCGGGCTGCCGCAGGTGAGCCGTTCGCAGTGCGACTGGCCGTGCCCGATGCGGCGCTGCGCTTCCACGACATCGTGCGCGGCGATGTGGAGTTCGCCAGCGAGGCGGTGGGTGATTTTATCATTGTCCGTTCTTCTGGGGTTCGCTCCACTGGCATGCCGGTCTATAACTACGTGGTCACCATCGACGATGCGCTCATGCGCATCACGCATGTTATCCGCGGCGATGACCACATCTCGAACACTCCCCGGCAGGTGGCCATTTATCAGGCATTCGGTTGGAGCCTGCCGCAGTTTGCCCACCTCTCGACCATTCTGGGCAGCGATCGGGAGCGCTTGTCGAAGCGCCATGGAGCGACCTCGGTGGCAAGCTTCCGCGAGATGGGAATTCTGCCCCAGGCGCTGGCAAATTATCTCGCCCTGCTTGGCTGGGGGGCCGAGGGAGGCACCCGTGAAACCTTTACCCGCGAAGAGCTGATCGCGGAGTTCAAACTGGAGCGGGTCACGCCTTCCCCGGCGATCTTCGATTGGGACAAGCTGCATTGGCTTAACCGGCAAGCCATCAAGCATTCTCCGCTGCCGCAGCTTCGGGCACTGGCCTGGCCTTATTTCACGGCCCTCAAATGGCTGCCGCCGCAGTCCTCTGCCGGCGATCGCGTGGTGCAGTGGTTCGATCGGGTGCTGGAGCTGTTTCTTCCCGCGGTTGACCAGCTTCAGCAGCTACCGGATAAGGCAGCGGCTCTATGGCGCATGCTTCCGCAGATGAGCGGGGAAGACGCGGCGATTCTTATCTCGGAGGCTGGAGAGCATGTAGTGCGGGTCTTTACGGCAAAAGTCAGGAAGGAAGCGGGCCCGTTGACGCCGCAGCGCTTCAAGGAAGTGATGAATGAGGTGAAGGCGGAGACGGGGGTCAAGGGCAAGGATCTATTCCACCCGGTACGCATTATCCTGACCGGCGCGCACTCCGGTCCGGAGTTCGACAAACTGATTCCTCTGCTCGAAGAAGGCAGCGAGCTCGATTTGCCGACCCACATGTTGAACGTGCGGGAGCGCGTAGAAGCACTTGCCACAAGAGATTCCCAACCTGGTGATTGATTCCTCCTTTGCTCACACCTGGAAAGCAGAGGTCCTCGCCTCCCGGCCGTTGATCTTACCGGCGCGCCAATTCGTTTATCCGGTGCAAGTGGAGGAAGTGGAGCGAGGCGCACTGGAGGTCATGGTCCGCCCCTCCGGCGGTGCGCGTCCCTTCCTGGCCACCTGCGCTCTGGGTTTTGCCGATCCCGGCGTGCCCAGCGGTGTTTGGTCCTGCCCCGATCCGGTATGGATCTGCGCCGTCGCTGGCGGATACGCCTACCTCATCGACACCCGTGACCCCGCGCAATGGGAACAGGTGGAATATCGGCCTGTGACCGCGATAACGCCCATCGCGGAGCAGAATCTGCTGGTATTTTCGAGCTTTCATTCGCTGCTCGCCTGGGGACCCGAGGGGAAGGCATGGCAAACCGGCCGTCTGAGTTGGGATGGGGTGCGCATCACAGCTGTCCGTGGAGAGACGCTCCTGGGGCTGGGTTGGGACATGAACACGGATCGGGAACTGGAGTTTGAGGTCAACCTGAAGACCGGCGAGCATCGCGGCGGAGGCTACCTGCCATAGAAGCTCAAGCCCGCGTCGCCCTGCTCCAGCACCCGGTAGCGCCGCAGCGGGCCATAGCATTCCGCCAGCGGCTGGGGCATTTTGCGGCCGTGCTCGGCGACCACGATGCCTTCGGGAGTGAGCAGGTCATCTGCCCCCCGCCCGATGGCTGCGAGCGTGCTGTCGTAGTCGCCGCTAGCCGCGTACGGCGGGTCCAAGAAAATGATGGCGCAGCGAGAACTGGTTTCAGAGAGACGGCGCAATGCGGCGGATACGCCGCTGGACACAATCTGGAAGCCGGAGTGGATCTCCAGTGCAGCGAGATTGGCGCGGATCGCCGTGATCGCCGGGGCGGCGCTATCCACAAAGTAGACCAGGCTGGCGCCGCGGCTGAGAGCCTCAATGCCCACCGCTCCCGAGCCGGCGTAGAGATCCGCGAAGACAGCGCCATCGATACGTGCGGCCAGAACATTAAAAAGAGTTTCACGTAGTCGATCGCTGGTGGGGCGGGTGGCGAGCCCGCGGGGCGCGATCAGCCGCCGCGAACGGTATGTGCCGCCGATCACCCGCATCGGATTTGATGGTAAATGAATCCTTTGGTGGCCAAAGAATCCGCAAGCTCTACAATGAATAGCAAGGACGGATGCAAATGCGTGGATGGTCGTTCCCCTTAGGGCGATGGATGGGTGTGGAGCTGCGCATTCACACTTTCTTCATTCTGCTGCTCGGCATCTGTATGGCATATACCGAGAGCGTTCATCTCTCCATGTTTCGCGGGGTGGGCCTGTGGTTAGCGCTGCTGGCCGCGGTTGGGGTGCGTGAAGTGGCGCGCATGCTCGTGGCCGCCTATCACGGGCTGCAGCTGAGAAACATCCTGCTGCTGCCGATTGGCGGTCTGGTGGCGTACGCCAACGCGGAGAGCGCCGAAAACGCCGGCGCCAGCAAAGTGCAGTGGCGCATGGCGGTGACCGGGCCTTTGGCGAATCTCAGCTTTGCCTTGGTGGTGGCCATGCTGGTGCTCGGCATGTCGCCGACCCTGAACCTTTTAGAGCGACCCTGGATTACTCCGGCGCACCTGATTCGCAGCATTGTGTGGCTCAACGTGTTTCTCGGCGTTTTGAATCTGCTGCCCGCCTATCCCCTCGACGGCGGCAGGGTAGTAAGAGGCGGCGTAGCCCGGGCGCAGGGCAGGGCGCAGGCCACGCGAGTGTCGACCGGGTTGGGCCAGATCCTCGCCTATGTCGCGATCATCGCCGGGCTGGTGTTGATGAACGCGTGGCTGCTGTTGGCCGGATTCTTCATTCTGATCGGTGCTCAGCTGGAAGACCAGGGCGTGCTCTTCCAGAGCGTTGTGGATACGGTCAACATGCAGGACATTATGCTGACCGAGTTTTCTATGCTGGCGCCCTCCGACACCCTCGAAGATGCGCTGCATAAGTCGATTCACAGTCTGCAGGACGATTTTCCGGTGGTGCGCGGCGACAGCCTGGTCGGCATCATTTCCCGCCAGAGCATTCTTTCCGCGCTGCGCAGCGAGGGCAATGGCTATGTGCAGGCCGTGATGTCGCGCAGCTTTCACGTGGCCCAGCCGGAGGACTCCTTGGGAACGACCATCAGCCGCTTTGCCGGGCGCGGACTTTCATTAGTGCCGGTGACCGAAGGGGAGCGCATTGTCGGCATCGTGACGCTGCAGAATCTGATGCACTCCATGAGCTTGCTAGCAGAGAGCCGGAAACTGCGTCGCCAGAGCCAGGAATAATCGTTGCTCGATCCCGGGCTTTATCTGGTCGCAACACCCATAGGTAATCTTGAGGACATCACGCTGCGCGCGCTGCGGGTCTTGAAGAGCGTTGACCGCATCGCCTGTGAGGATACACGCCAGACCCAGAAGCTGCTGAACCACTTTGACATTTCCACCCCCACCATCAGTTACCACGAGCACAATGAGCGGGCCCGGGCGGTAGAGTTGATCGCTCTGCTGCAGCAGGGGGGCTCGGTCGCGGTTGTCAGCGATGCGGGCACGCCCGCGTTTTCCGATCCGGGTCTCGAATTAGTGCGGGCAGCGCTGGATGCAGGCGTACGCGTGATTCCAATTCCTGGGGCAAATGCCGCGCTCAGTGCGCTGGTCGCTTGTGGCCTGGATACAGATCGCTTCCTTTACGTTGGATTTCTCGCCGCCAAGCCGGGCGCGCGGCGAACGGAGCTGGAAACTCTGGCCGCGGGCATATCCGGACTCACGCTGGTGGTCTATGAGGCGCCGCATCGCATTCTGGAGACGTTGGCCGATGTGGAAGCCGTTTGGGGTGATTCCGTGCGCGTGGTCGTGGCTCGCGAGCTGACCAAGCTGCACGAGGAATTTCTGCGCGGCACGGCGGGGGAAGTCCGGGTGGCGCTCTCGGCCCGGGAGCGTATAAGGGGTGAGATAGTGCTGTTGATCGAGGCCGCGCCACCCGCCCAGCCGGTCAAACTGGCCGGCAGTATCGTGCAACAGGTGTCGCAACTGATGGAGGCTGAGGGTTTGGACGAAAAAGACGCGCTCAAGCGGGTGGCGCGGGAGCGCGGTGTCTCCAAGAGCGACGTCTACCGGGAACTACAGCGCGAGCGCTCGAAGAAGTAGGCATCGACGGGGAAGAAAAACAGCAGGTCCACTGCGGTCTGTGGAAAACATTTCCACGAAAGGTCCGCTGAACTGCGGATCCCTCGGCTGCCCCGGATTTCCTGTAAAACTTGGTGGCGTTGGCGAACTTCATGCGCCTTTCCTTACTGAAAGGCGCACTCGCGACCGTGTCCGGCGCAGCGTGGCAGGAAATCCGGGTACGCTCGGGATGACAAAGGGGAGGGCGAACGCTTCCCTGGAGAGCGGTTGCTGGGGGGAAGGCGTTTCATCACCTTGGGTGGGCCGAAGGCTCATGACTCCTCCGTCGAAAAACATTTCCAGGAAGGGTCCGCTGAACTGCAGATCCCTCGGCTGCCCCGGATTTCCTGTGAAACTTGGTGGCGTTGGCGAACTTCATGCGCCTTTCCTTACTGAAAGGCGCACACGCGACAGTGTCCGGCGCGGCGTGGCAGGAAATCCGGGTACGCTCGGGATGACAAAGGGGAGGGCGAACGCTTCCCTGGAGAGCGGTTGCTGGGGGGAAGGCGTTTCATCACCTTGGGTGGGCCGAAGGCTCATGACTCCTCTGTCGAAAACATTTCCACGAAAGGTCCGCTGAACTGCAGATCCCTCGGCTGCCCCGGATTTCCTGTAAAACTTGGTGGCGTTGGCGAACTTCATGCGCCTTTCCTTACTGAAAGGCGCACTCGCGATCGTGTCCGGCGCAGCGTGGCAGGAAATCCGGGTACGCTCGGGATGACAAAGGGGAGGGTGGCGCTTCCAATGAGAGCAGTTGCTGGAGAAGGGAGCAGAGGCCCTTTTTCATCCCGAGCGCAGCCGGGGGAGCGTAGTGCTGGGACCTGCAGCTTTTCTTCCTTAACTGCTCTTCGGCGGCAATTGCCAAGCAGGAACCGGCCTCTCGGCAAGCGGCAGATCGCGGCCTTTGACGCGGTCGTATAGGTAACTGTCGCTGGTTGTTCCGAGCGACTCGTTATACAGGCTCGGCTCGCCGACTACCTGCCGCAACTCCTCGGCAAAGCGGTGCACTGCCTGCAGGGACTCCGCTGTCGCCGGCACTTCGAGGCGGCTGGACTTCCAGAACTTCTGGTGTCCGCGATCAAGCAGGGTGGCCACCTCTCCCCCTACCACGTAGCCCGGGCGTTCCCTCCATCTCACGGCAATCTGCGGCGTCTTCTTCTCCGCACCGGTGGGTTCCGGAGCATGGATGAGGATCGCGCCGGCGCCATATTTGCGCACCATGATCTGGTTTGCGACCCCAGGCACCCCCTGAACATCGAATCCCAAGGTGCGCAGGGTGCTCAATATTTCATCGAAGTTGAGGAAGTGTACTTTTGTTCGCATGGCTTGCGACTGACTATCGATTGCCCCGGTTTTCGAGTGGAAGCTACACTAGACTTGTCAACCCTACTTTCGCACATCGGTGCGGATTGCTGCAACGTGCGTAGATTATTTGAATCAAAGACTTTGAACGGGGAAAATGCAAACCGAAGTGCAAACTGAAGTCAGGTCGACGCCGCGCACGCTGGGCAGTAGCATCTTGGAACGGATTGGGAACACCCCGCTCCTGCGCCTCGAGCGTTTGACCGCCCATCTGCCGGGCATTACTTTGCTGGGCAAGGCTGAATGGGTGAACCCGGGGGGCTCGGTGAAAGATCGTGCGGCCTCGTCGATTGTGGCCGCAGCTGAGGCCCAAGGGCTGCTCGCGGGAAGGCACTTGCTGGATGCAACCAGCGGAAACACCGGCATCGCGTACGCTATGCTGGGCGCGGCCAAGGGTTTTCCAGTTACGCTGTGCATGCCGTCCAATGTCTCTCCGGAGCGGAAGCGGATTCTCTCCGCCTACGGTGCGAACATCGTCTGGACGGATCCCGCGGACGGGTCCGACGGCGCGATTTTAAAGGCGCGGGAGCTGGCCCAGGACGAGGACCGGTACTATTACGCCGACCAGTACGGCAACGAAGCCAACTGGAAGGCGCACTATAAAGGTACGGCGAACGAGATTTGGCAGCAGACAGAGGGTCAGATCACGCACTTCCTGGCCGGATTGGGCACCAGCGGAACGTTTATGGGGGTCACCCGCCGCCTGAAGGAGCTGAATCCGGCGATTGAGTGCATTGCCATGCAGCCCGATTCACCGTTTCACGGGCTGGAAGGCTTGAAGTATATGGCGACCGCGATTGTGCCTCCTATCTATGATGCAGGCGTGGCAGACCGCCACGTGGAGCAGTCAACCGAGGGAGCTTATGATCTGGCCAAGCATCTGGGGCGATCAGAGGGTTTGTTGCTCGGCATCTCCGCGGCCGCGGCGGTGGCGGCCAGTCTCAGGGTGGCTGAAGAAGAAGCTGCGGCGGGCAGGAACGCCGTGATCGTCACCATCCTGTGCGACTCGGCCGACAAATACCTGAGTGAGCGCTTTTGGGAGCAACCATGACCACTGCCAGTCCCAATACGAGTGTGGGGCAGAAGCTGAAGATCAGCGAAACGGTCTACGCCGAGGTGCGCGAGCATGGCGAAGAGACGTATCCCCATGAGTGTTGCGGTGTGCTGCTCGGCAAGGCGCTGGATGGGACCAACGAGGTGGAGGCGGCGGTGCGCGCGGGCAATACGCGTACCGATTCCGCCCATAACCGTTACCACATTGCACCCCAGGAGCTGGTCAGCATCCAACGTCAGGCACGGGAGCGCAGCCTGGATATCGTAGGTTTCTACCACTCGCATCCCGACCATCCCGCGCGGTGGTCGCCGACCGATTTCAATGAGGCGCACTGGCTGGGCTGCTCCTATGTGATCACGAGCGTCGAAAAGGGTGTAGCAAAACAGACCAACTCTTTTTTTCTTGCCGGAACGGGCGAAGACGACAAGCGGTTTGAGGACGAGGAGATTCACGTGTGGCCCGAACGCTGTTGACCGCCGGCCCCCGTAATTCCTGCGTTGCCACCTGCGCTGCCCAACCAGATCAGAAAGAGAGAGAGTTCGACGAATGAAGATTCACATCCCTACCCCGCTTCGTCAGTTCGCCGCTAAACAGGCCACGGTAACGGTTGACGCCGCCACCGTTGGCGGGGCGCTCGATGAACTTACCCTCACTCATCCCGAACTGAAGAAGCACTTGTATTCAGAGGAAGGCAAGCTGCGCGCCTTCGTGAACGTTTACCTGAACGACGAAGACATTCGCTATCTGAGCGACAAAGAGAACACGGCGGTGAAGGAGAGCGACAACTTGTCGATTATCCCTTCGATTGCCGGCGGATGCGTCGTTGTGAGCAAATAGGAGATTAGAAATGGCGACACTGACCGAAATACCCGCGGTGGCGATGCCATCGCTCAGCAATGACGAGATCGCGCGCTATTCCCGCCACCTGATTTTGCCTGAAGTGGGCATGGAGGGACAGCAGAAGCTCAAGGCAGCCAAGGTGCTCTGCGTGGGCACCGGCGGCCTGGGCTCACCCCTGGCCTTTTACCTCGCTGCGGCGGGGGTAGGAACGCTGGGGCTGGTCGACTTCGACGTGGTGGACTCGAGCAATCTGCAGCGCCAGATCATTCACAGCACCAAGGATGTAGGGCGGCTGAAGCTGGACTCGGCAGAAGAGAAGCTGAAGGCCCTGAACCCCCACATGAATATCGTCAAGTACAACACCATGTTGTTGAGCGCCAACGCCATGGAGATATTCAAGGACTTCGATATCGTGGCCGACGGCACCGACAACTTTCCCACCCGCTACCTGGTCAACGACGCCTGTGTTTTGAGCGGCAAGCCAAACGTCTACGGCTCGATTTTCCGTTTCGAAGGGCAGGCCAGCGTCTTTGCCACCGAGCAGGGCCCCTGCTATCGGTGTCTCTATCCTGAGCCGCCACCGCCCGGCCTGGTTCCTTCGTGTGCGGAAGGCGGGGTGCTTGGTATTCTGCCCGGCCTGGTGGGTGTAATCCAGGCGACCGAGGTCATCAAGCTGATCCTGGGCGTAGGTGATCCGCTGATCGGGCGTCTGCTGCTGGTGGATTCGCTGGGCATGCGCTTCCGCGAGCTGAAGCTGCGCAAGAACCCGGACTGCCCGGTTTGCGGCACTCATCCGACCGTGACCGCGCTCATGGATTACGAGCAGTTCTGTGGCATCCAGCCAGCGCCCGCGCCAGGCGCTGCGAAGATCAACGGTATCGAGCAGCTGGACGTTACACAGTTCAAGCAGCAACGCGACACGGGCAAGAATTTCTTTTTGCTCGACGTACGCGAACCGCATGAATTCAAAATCGCGGAGATCGGCGGCTACCTGATTCCTCTCGGGGACCTGCAAAAGCGAGTGGGCGAACTGGACAAGAGCCGTGAGATCGTAGTCCACTGCAAGGCGGGTGGCCGCAGCCAGAAAGCGGCAGAATTCCTGCAGCAGGCCGGCTTCAATGTGAAGAACCTGGCTGGTGGCATCCAGGCCTGGAGCGAGCAGATCGATCCACGAATACCTAAATACTAAGGGGAATACCCAAATACTAAGGGGAGTGCCCAAGTACCAGTCCGCTCTTTCATCCAATCCCGGAGCCGCTTCAAATGCGGCTTCGGGATTTCTTTTTGCCCCAAGCCGTGCGCCGTCGGTATACTCCGGGGGTTGCTGGGAGCTCCATGGATCTCGTTGTTATCAGAATTCTCTTTGTCCTCGCTCTGACCGCGGCCTGTTTCTTCCTTCGGCCCTTCGCGCTCCAGCCTTGGCCGGCGGCTGCGATGGGCGCCGTCGCCGCTGCCGCGGTGATCGTATTTGAGCTGCGCGTCCGGGCTTTGAGCATCAAGCGGCTGATAGGCGCGGTGCTTGGCAGCGTGCTGGGGATCGCAGGCGCGGCTCTGTTCGGCATGGTATTGGCGGAAAGTCTTCCTCTCGGGGGAACCCGGGCTCTCTTGCAGCTGTTCGTGCTTCTGCTGATGTCGTATATCGGTCTGACGGTGGGCGCCAGCAAAGGCGATCTGTTGAACTTTACCGGCGGCCTGGCCGAGCTCTTTGCTGGCGAGCGTACCTCTGGCAAGCGCAACGCCAAGATCCTCGACACTAGCGCCATTATCGATGGTCGCATTGCCGACGTGGTGGATACCGGCTTTCTGGAAGGAACCTTGCTGGTGCCCGAGTTCGTGTTGCGCGAGCTGCAGATCGTAGCCGATTCTTCTGACAATTCCCGGCGGCAGCGTGGCCGGCGCGGGCTGGATATTCTGCAAAAGATGCAGGCCAGTCCTTCGCTGGACGTGCAGATTATCGAGGATGACTTTCCCCAGCTGCGCGAGGTCGATTTAAAGCTGATTGAGCTGGCCCGCAAAATGACTGCGCCCATCGTAACCAACGATTTCAACCTCAGCAAAGTGGCCCAACTGCACCACGTGCGGGTGCTGAATCTGAACGACCTGGCCAATTCATTGAAGCCGCTGGTCTTGCCCGGAGAAAAAATGAACGTCGTAGTTCTCAAAGAGGGTAAGGAGTACAACCAGGGGGTGGGTTATCTGGATGACGGCACCATGGTGGTGGTCGACCACGCCCGGCGCATGATTGGCCGCGCCGTCGAGATCACGGTTACCAGCGTTTTGCAGACCGCGTCGGGCAAGATGATCTTTGGCAAGCTGGAAGATTTGACCCTCAAACCGGAGCAGGTACGTACCATCAGCGAGCTCTCCAGTTGAAAAGCGCTCCAATTTCGACGAAATTTCGCCCGCCGGTTACGAAAGCGCAGAAACAGATTTGACAGGCGGAATCCGCCGGGTACAATCTTGCCGAGAAGCACAGGTTGCACACTCAAACCTCCCACATGGATACCGCCTGCAAACACCCCAAAGTGCGCGTCGTAGCGCGTGAAGAGGACGTCGAATACGTTGAATGTCTGGATTGTGGCCAGGTATTCGACTCCCAAGAGTACCGAGACATGGAAATCGAGGAAGAAGTATTTGGGGATATCGAAGAAGACAGATAGGCGCAAGCCTTTATCCCTGTCACGGAGCGAGGGTGCCCCACATCCCCGATTTCCTGTAGAGCTTGTTGGGTTCCGCGGACTTCATGCGCCTTTCCTTAAAGAAAGGTGCACCTGCGGTCATGTCCAGCGCCGCGTGCAGGAAATTCGGGGTATCTCGCTCGTTTTTCCACGAATCCGTGGCTTAGCCCGACTTTCGCAGTTGAGCAACTGCTCTAGCCGTAAATATTCGTCTCCAGGAAGCGATTGCGGAATTTGCCATGTGGGTCGTAGTGTGTCAGAAGCCCTTGATATTGTGACATTTCCGGGTAAAGTGGCCTGATCCTCGCGGCGTTCATCGTAAACAGCTTCCCCCAGTGGGGGCGGGCATCAAATGGCGCCAATTTGGCTTCGATCATCGGCAGCACGTTCTTTACCGCTGGCCATTCCGGCTTCCAGGTGAAGTGAATCGCCATGGAAGGCCGTTGGTAAGCGGTGCTCATCCAAAGATGATCTTGTTCGATGGTCCGCAGCTCCGTGATAAACAAATGCGGAGTGACGTGATCGCGAAGCTGTTCGACCGCCAGAATAGCCTCGTAACCCCTTTCCCGGGGGACCAGGTACTCGGATTGCAACTCGGCCCCACTGCTGGGCGTGAAGTTGATGCGGAAGTGAGGCAGCCGCTCATACCACGGTCCGGGGATGCCCAATTGCTCGGTGCAGCTTTCCGCCGAATGCCCGGGGAGGGGATGCAGTTTCGTGGTTGCCAACCTGGCCCCCAGTAGCTCCGGCTCGAACCGGGGGGCGATCCCCGGCTGAACCCGCCGTTTTACCCACACCTGGCTGATGCGGTGATTCTGCCAGTCGGTGAACAGGCTGACGCTGTAACCGCTCGAAAAAATTTCATCCAGGTGGCGCTCCAGTTGATCCATGGAAAGGTTCTCGTAGACCACTTGAGCGACCTGAAAGGTCGGCTGCAGGTCGAGCGTAACCTTGGTGACGACGCCAATGGCCCCCAGGTTCACGACCGCCCCCTGGAATCGGTCGCCATCCCGCTCCCGGGAGAGAACTAGCAGTGCACCGTCGGCCGTGACCACTTCCAGCCCGGACACGGCAGTGGACAGGTTTCCATTCTTGTTGCCCGAGCCGTGGGTGGCCGTGGCAATGGCGCCGGCGACCGAGATCTGCGGCAGCGAAGCCAGGTTGGGCAGGGCGTACCCCTGGCTCTCAAGGTACGGGGCCAGTTGGCTGTAGGTGACGCCTCCTCCCACGGTGACCGTGCTCGACTCCCGATTGAGGACCATCTGGTTGAGATGAGCAAGCGAAATCTGATTTTCGGTGCTGTCGGCGATCCCGTTGAAAGAGTGGCGCGCACCCAGCGCCCGCAGTTTGCTGCAGCGCTTCACCACCTGCTGCACTTCCTCGATGGTCTGAGGCTGGTACAGGCGGTCGGTGCTATAAGTGTAATTTCCTGACCAATTGGTTCGCGGGGCGGTTGGCGCTTCGCCCGAGCCCAACGGCGACAACATCGTACCGGCCAGGAAGACGCCGGAAGTTTTCAAGAACTCTCTCTTATCCATATTGATTGTCCTGGGGAAGGATACAGCAGTCTCAAGAGGCTGGAACCCCATAACCGATAAGTTACTACGCCGGGGGTACCAGCAATTTGTAACACATAAGCGCCGTGTGGGTTATTAGCGCGAACTAACCCGCAAGCAAGAAACAGTGTATTGCGTAGCTTCGGAACACGATCGCTAAATCCCCCATAAGGGTAATAACAATGTGTCAGAACGGACGGTATCCTCCAGCAGTTGATGCAAACTGATGCAACCCATCCCTCACAGGCGCGCCAGTACGACCGCTGCGACGAATTACTGCCTTTTGTGCGAGACGTTCGTTTTCCGAAAAGCACGCCTGTCAATTAAACCGTACGAATTGGAGCTCTGAAACCCATGACGCACTCAGCCATTGTTGCAGTTAAGCGCAGTCTAACTTCCAGACGGGTATCCCGTGGCCGGTGGATGCCAGTTCTGTTGAGCGCGCTCGCGTTGCTGACCGCGGGGCCGGTCGCATGGGCAACTTCGTCCACCACTACCTCGCTCTTCACTACCCCGGACGCTCCGTCGAGCGGGTCCGTGATCACCATGACAGCGCAGGTGGAGTCCACCGAATTTACTGTTGCCGGCGGTACTGTGACCTTCACTGATACCTATAACGGCATCAGCGAAGTTCTGGGTACGGTCCAGGTTCAATCGACCAACGGCAATCCAGGCACGGCGATTCTGGCGACAGAAGTTGGTGGAGTGGGGACCCATCAGTTCTTAGCCACCTATAATGGCACTGCTTTATTCACCGCCAGTGCGTCGACGCCCCAATCGGTGAACTTCCTTGCGCCCTATCTTTCGGCAACTGCGCTGGCAAGTTCCGGTACGGCTCCAAACGTCACACTTACGGGAACCGTGTCTGCGTTCGGCCCGTCGGCGCCCACAGGAAGCGTCACTTTCACGGACACAACTTCGAATGTTGTTCTGGGCACGGCCCCGCTCAACGCCGCCACCCTGCAGACCGGCTTCACTTCGTCCCAGAATTATCCCATCGCCAACATGAATAACGGCCAGACGGGCGGCACCATCGGACCGGCGATTGGCGACTTCAATGGCGATGGACGGCCCGATTTCGCAGTTCCCACCAATGGTGGACCCATCGTTATCCTGCTGGGCAAGGGGGATGGTACCTTCACCACTGGCACGCCGATCGCGACCACGCCTCCTTTCACGCCAACATCCGTGGTGGTGGGCGACTTCAACGGAGATGGCAAGCAGGATCTTGCTGTCCTCAGCGCACAAGGAATTGGCTCCGTTAATATCTACCTTGGCAATGGAGATGGGACCTTCGGGACAGCCAAGAACTTCCCGGTAGCGGCCTCTACCTCAGCATCGAGACTGCTGGCCATGGGCGATTTCAACCGGGATGGTATAGAAGACCTGGTGGCCTCGAACTCCAGTCTGAACCAGGTTGCTGTCATTCTGGGGAATGGCGATGGCACATTTAACGCACCATCCTATTACCCCGCTCCCGCGCAACCGTGGAATGTTGTGGTTGGCGACATCAACAATGATGGATTCCTGGACCTGGCGGTGGCAGCGGATGGTAGCAGTTCGGCGACCATTCTTCAGGGCAACGGCGATGGCACATTCAAGCCGGCTGTCTTTGCCAACACCGGAGCCAGCCAGGTAGGTTCTGTAGCCCTGGGCGACTTTAACGGGGACGGATTCCTGGACCTGGCAACCACCAGTGCCCCGGATAACGCGGTTTACATCCTGCTGAACAAGGGTACCGCGATCCCCAGCTTCGGAACGGCCGCGAAGATCACCATGAATAGCGGCCCTTACTACCTGACGATTGGAGACTTCAATCGTGATGGTATAACCGACATCATCTCCGCCAACAACGGCAACACTACAGTAGGTGTATTGCTCGGCAAAGGCGCGGGTGCGTTTAATGCGGCAACCTATTACACCGTGGGCGGGGGCGCCATTTTTGCCACGGAAGGAGATATCAATGGCGACGACCAGGTGGATTTAACCGCCGTAACCGACAATGGCCTGAGTGTGCTGCTGTCTGGTCAGTCGGAGCAGGCTTCCATCTCCAACGTTGCTTTCTTTGGCTGCGGTTCGCAATCGGTGACCGCCACCTACAACGGCGACGGGAACTACGGGTTAAGCACTTCAAATGCGTTGACCTTTACTCCCGCCACGCGGACTACGACTCTGACGCTCGCCGTTATGCCGGCAAATGGGGTTACGGGCCAGCAGGTTACGCTGCAGGCCACACTGTCTCCGTCCGCCTACGGTTCGACCACGACCAATGGAGAAACGGTCACCTTTACGAATAATGGCATCACTATCGGCACGGCGCCGCTCTCAAGCGGGGTTGCGGTGCTGAACGTTGCCCTTCCGTTCAACACTAACGATAGGTTCCGGGCGACCTATGGAGGCGACTGCCAATTCACTAACAGCACCAGCAACCGGGTGACCGGTTCGACCTTGAATTCATCGACCCTAACCTGGCCGAACCCGGCACCCATCACGTTCGGTACTCCGCTCAGCGGCACGCAATTGGATGCGACCGATAATGCTCCAGGCGGCGGAACATTCACTTACACTCCACCAGCCGGTACGATCCTTCCCGCGGGAACCTCAACTCTCTCCGTCACCTTCAATCCCAACGCGGCGACATACGGAAACGAAACGGCGACGGTACCGATCACCGTCAATCAGGGACAACCGGTCATCATCTGGCCGACACCCACTCCGATTACCTACGGAACGCCGCTGAGTGGCTTCCAGTTGGATGCCACCGCATCGTCCGGCACGATTTCGGTTCCGCTCTCCAGTTACTACAACGTCGACGGTATCTATCCGAAGGGTGCTACCTACAACACGGGCGGCTTCGATGCCGATGGGTACTCCTACTCCTCCAATACGCTCGGCTCAACGCTTGTTTGGAACGGCATGACCTTCAACATCGGTCCGGCCAGTGCACCAGACGCCGTGGCTAACGAGACGATCCCCCTGCCGGCCGGCAACTATACCAACCTGTTCATGCTCGGGGCAATGGTCAATAACATCAACGCGAACCAGACGTTTATTGTGACTTACACCGACGGCACTACCACCACGTTCAACCAGAATATGAGCGATTGGTTTAATGCTGCCGGCTGGCCGGGTGAGTCCGTTGTGAGCTGCGAAGAGGATCGAAACTTCGATAACGGAACCACCCAGGCAGACTCAGTGTGCGTCTACGGGTATCAAATCCCCCTCAACGTCAATAAGACGGTGCAGAGTGTTCAACTGCCAGGTACCCGGAACATCGTGATGCTGGCGTTCGACCTTACCACACCCGCCATACCGGGAACGTTTGTCTACAATCCGCCTGCAGGTACGGTCGAACCGGTGGGGACGGATACGCTATCGGTGACGTTCACGCCTACCGACACCACCGATTACAAGACGGCTACGGCCAGTGTGCCGCTGGTGGTCGAAAACGCACCAACCCCCATCGTCACGCCGACGATTTCGTGGCCGATGCCGGCGTCCATTACCTACGGCACGCTTTTGAGCTCCACGCAGCTCGATGCCGTAGCGATGGGTACGCCAAGACCCACACCGGTGGTCCCCACCAGCCAGTTGCAGGTAATCTCTACCTCTACCGACGGCACTCCCTTTAACCAACCTGGCTTTGATAATGCCGGCAGCGCCTATTCCTACAAACAGCTGGGCAATGGCTCAGTCAACTTTGCGGGCACCACCTTTACCCTGGGGAACCCAACGGTCCCCAATGCAATTACGAATGGAGCGGTCTACGCCCTTCCGTCGCAGGGTAACTATTCCACTGTCTATCTGCTTGGAGCTGCGGACACCACCGGGCAGATCAATCAGCCCTTCGTCCTCACCTATACCACCGGCAGCCCAGTGACCGAGACTCTCAACATGAGCTCATGGGCGCAATCGGCGGGCTACGCGGACGAGACCATTGTTGCTTCCACCAAGTATAAGAACACCCAGGCTGGCGGGGAGGTAGCTGGAACCTTCGACCTCTACGGTTATCAACTTACCGCCGATCCCACCAGAACCCTGGTCAGCGTCACACTTCCGAATACTCGGAATGTCGTGATCATGGCGCTTGGTTTTGGCACCAATACTCAGGTTGTCGTGCCTGGCACCTACGTCTACACTCCGCCTTCAGGCACTTTGCTCTCGGTTGGAACGCATACGCTGGACGTAGCCTTCACGCCAACCAACACCGCTGGTTATACCGACGCTTCAGGGAGCACGACGATTGTCGTGACCAAGGCGACGCCAATCATTAACTGGCCGACCCCGGCAGCGATTTCAATCACCACGCCATTGAGCAGCACGCAGCTCGATGCCGTGGCAACGTTCCAGGGCGGTTCCCTCCCAGGAGGATATTTCTACACGGTTCCACCCGGCACCACGGACGCGCACGGTCAGACGCTCACTGCCGGCACGCATACATTACAGGTGGTCTTTACACCCATGGACACGACGGATTTCAATACCGTCACGGCAACGGTACAGATCGTGGTTGGTACCGTCGGCTCAACCGGAATCAGCGGATCGCCGGTATTTTCCAGCGGTGACTGCTGCTTCTTCAGCCAGCCCACCCCGTACACGATCACGGTGACTGGATCTATCGCCGCTCCAACCGGAACGGTAAACGTGGTCTTCAAGGGTCAGACCATCGGTACCGGCACGCTCACGCCCGGATCGGGTGCGAAATCGATCGCGAATCTGACGGTGAACAGCATCTACCTCTATCCCGGAAACAACACTGTAACGCTGAACTACCTGGGAGACTCGAACTACATCCCACTCAGCACATCAGCCATCATCCCCTTGCGCAATCCGGTGATCTCGGCGAACCCCGCGGCTGTGGGCGGAGGTAACTCGACGATCGAGATACCTTACGCGTACGTTGTGAATGGAGCTGCTACCTTCAACACCAACCCTGCAGGCGGTGGCGCCTCCGACTTTTCCAATATCAGCAGCCCCGAGCTGCCCGCCTGCCAATCTGGAGCGCAGGAAATCGCGGGGACCGTTTGCACCTTGAGCATTGCCTTCAAACCAAACTTGCCGGGGATTCGTAAGGGAGTGGTTGAGGTCGACTTCACTCCTGCGTCAGGACCGGCTGAACCGAAGCTCTACCTGTTCCTTTCCGGATTGGGCAGCGCGGCTCAGGTCTCGTTGAGCAGTGCCACGACCGCGGTACTGAACTCCGCTCTGATCTCGCCGCAGAGCTTGACGTTTAATCCCACGGATCTCACCAATTCCACGCTTTACGTGGTCAACACCAACGCGCTGCAGACCATGGGGCAGCTCTATACGCTCGCCTCATCGGGCGGCTCGTTGATCCAGTGGAACATGGCTAACACCAAGAACCTGGAATACCCCAGCGACCTGGTCTTCGACGCTTTCGGCAACCTTATAGTGTCTGACGCCAACGCGGCGAAGGTGTTTAGCTTCAATCCTGGACTTGCCGAAACCACGCTAGGGACGGGGACGTTCACACTCGGACTTCCCACCGCCGCCAGAGTCGACTTTGGTGGCAACATCTACATCGCCGATGCAAGCGCCACCCCGCGCATCATTGAGATACCCGGGGAAACGTACGACACAATTTACGCTCCCAGCCTGGTCAACCTTGGCAGCAACAGCGTGCTCTTCCCGCAAGGGCTGGCTGTGGACAACGCGGGCGCCAACCTTTATGTTGCGGATGGGGGAAGCGTTGCCTCGCCGCAAACTACCAGCCAGATTCTGCAAGTCAGTCTGAGCGGATCGGGCTCTACGAACTTCCCGATTGCGCCCTGCGATAATGTTACCGTCACCAACGCCAACTGCGAGTTTAACTCGCCTGCGGGCATAGCGTTCGATCCCAACGGCGATATGTTCGTCACCGATAGCGGCCAAACCAATAGCGGCCCAACCGATAGCAGCCCCCGCGTCCTGATGATCCCGGCCACGCACTCGGGCAGCAACCCCACCGTCCAGTTACCGGTGACCAACCTTGTCAACCCCTCGGGTATAACCCTGGACGGTTCCGGCAACATCTATGTCACTGACCTGAACGGAACCGTAAAGAAGCTGCTGGTGAACACCGGAGCTCTGATGTTCCCCAGCTTGAACTCATCACTGACCACCACGGTAACGAATACGGGCAATTTGAACCTGAAGATCAGTTCGCTGGTTTTAGGACACGGAGCGGGCAGCGCCTTCTCCGTAACCAACAACGGTTGTTCGGCAGCAGTGGCGCCGGGAGGTTCCTGCACCATAACACTCAAGTACTCCAACGCGGGCGGGACCTCTCCCGACACGCTTACCATCAACAGCAATGCGTTCTCTGCGACCGGGGTTACCATTCAGCTAAGCCACTAGAGCATTTCACTTCAGGTGTATACAGAGCAACCACCCCCGACGTGGCTTTTCCTCAAGAAAAGCCACACTTCGCGGAGCTTGACTGTGCAGAGTAGAAGTGAAAATGCTCTAGACAACTGCGTACCACAAGACAAGAGCCGCGCTCGCTGTGAGCACGGCTCTTGTCTTTCATCAGGACCCGAATCTTCTATAGCTGAAATTTGTTTTCGGCCATGCCGGTCACATTGGTCTCCATGGCGAAGAGGCAACCACCGAATCGCTCCCAGTGTCCAGCCTCGGGAGAGGCCGAGGTAACGTAAAGCACGTTGCCCTGCGTTCCTCCGAAGGTACAGTTCGTCGGCCTGCTCACCGGCATTTCAATCACTCGATCGATCTTTCCGTTAGGAGCCACGCGTACGATACAGCCCCCTCCGTAACGGCAATTCCAAACGTAGCCTTCTGTGTCCATGGCTGAACCGTCAGGCAGGCCGCGCTCGAAACCCTGAAAGAACGGCTGCTCAGCACGAATGGTTCTGCCGGCTAAATCATATTCGTAAGACCAGATGCAATTCTGCAAGGTATCGCCAAAATAGAACCTGGATCGGTTCGGACTCCAAAGCAGGGTATTGGAAATGCCCAGGTCGCGTCGCCACTCTGATGCCGCGCCCGTTCCGTCGACGCGGTAGAGCACTCCGTCCGTGCCGCCGGCCTCGGTGGGTTCGCCATTCGTTCCCACATTGTTGCGCATCGACCCGACCCAGAGCGCGCCGCCCGGACCCACGGCCGCATCGTTGCAGCGGACAAAAGGCCAGCCGGGAAGGGCAAACAACGGCGTAGGCGGGGCATCGCTGTCCGGCTTCCAAAGGGCGATGCCTGAGCCCAGAGACAAGGCCAACGTATCCCTGCGGCTGGTCTCCATCACGCAGGTTACGGGTTCTGAAAAGAACCAGGTCTTCAGGGTGCTGTCCTTCAATAGATAGCGGTGGACAAGAAATCGGTTGATATCGGTCCAATAGATGCATTGGGCATCCTGCTCCCACAGCACCCCTTCGCCGCACACATCCCCGGTTGCAGCGATACATATCGGCTGTTCGATCTTCAGATTTTGCAGTGGAGTTTCTCCTGGTGCAGTCCTCGATCCCTGCGCGCCCATAGAGCAGTTTAGCAATTGGTGTAGACCGAACCCGGATTTCCTGTAGTAGTTGGTGGAACCACGGAACTACATGCGACTTTCCGTGAAGAAAGTCGCACATAATTGTTCTCGGCCAGTGCTGCGCCGCAGGAAATCCGGGGAGCGACAGGCCTTTTCGTGGTTTTCTCCCAAGGAAAACCACACCTCGCGATCTTTTTCAGTCCACAGTAATTGCGAAACTGCTCTAATATGCCCGGCTCCGATGCTCAAACAAGCTGTACGATCGCCCCGCTCGGCCGCGGGGGGGATTTGAATTCTCTTCCCCAGTCAAGAATAAAAACACCGCGTTGTTGCCTGACCAGTGGCCTATGAATACAACTACCGAGGTCTACTCTGGAGGCCGGGTAACCTGCCAGAATTGCCCCATGGCAACCAACCTGGCCGCTCCTCGAAAGCAGCAGAACACCGCCTTGCAACGCATGCTCGGCCGGGGTAGGTTTGTCTCTCTTGTCGTCCTCTTCGGTTTGCTGGCGATGTGCCTCGCGTTTTCCTGGACCACGCGCGACGCGATGGCCCATCTGCCCTTCCTCGGAGGTCAAAAAGTGCAGCGTGGTCTGGCAGCTTCCAGCCAGACGACGATCGTCGACTTGCACCCCTGGCAAATTGCCCAGGCGCTCGCGCCCCTCGCCGTCAGCAGCGAAGAGGTGGAGTATGCGCACGAAGCCGAACGCCTGGCCGATCACGAGGTGAACCAGACTTTCGCCGCATCGCTACGCCAGGTCAGCGAACAGCATCTTGCACCCACAGGCGAAGCAATTGAGCTCTCGAAGAAGGTGGCTGAACTGCAGGAGATGGCGAAAGAGGACCAGGCCCGGGTGAAGAGTTTGACCCCCTCAGCCGGCGCTGCCGCCGATGATGATCTAAAAATCGCTCAGGCACAGCTCGATCTTGATCAGGACGAGTTGAACGATGCCCAGCACGACCTGGCCCGGGCCTCGGGCGACGTGCGCACCAGGATTCAGCAGGAGCTTGCGGCGCACGAGGGGGCCATGAGCAAGATGAATGCCCGGTCTGGCAGCGACGCCAAATGGCTGTTCTTTCGACGCGGCAGTATGGCACCCTGGCCCATCGCGTGGAGGCGTGGTTCAGCCAACGTAGCCGTTATCAATTGATCCAGCAGGCCATGCAGCAGGCGCGTTCGGACGCAGCCAGCCTGACCGCGCAGCACAATGCCCTGGAAGCGCAGGCCAACGCCAGTTCGGATGCTGCCGCCGATAGTTCATCGAAGCCGGATGCGGCCAGGCTCGCCAGCCTGCAGCAGAGAAGGGAACAGCGCCAGCTGCTCACCATCTACGATGACCGCATTCAGACCCAGCAGCAGCTCGCGGGAGTTTATGGCAAGTGGGCTAACCAGGTACTGCTGCAGCATCGCATCGTGACCCACCTGGGTCTGCGGTCGCTGGCGACGGTTGCGTTCATCCTGATTTGCGCCATCCTTTTGGAAGCTTTAGGGACAAAATTGCTGGAGCGGCATGCGCTGAACGGTCTTACTTTTGATCGGCGGCGCATACAGACGCTGCATACTATTCTGCGGCTCAGTGCGCAGCTGCTTGGCGCGCTGTGTGTTTTGCTTGTAACGTTCGGTGTACCCAGCCAGATCTCGACCATCCTGGGTCTCGCGACTGCAGGTCTAACGGTAGCTCTGCAAAGTTTCATCCTCGCTTTCTTTGGCTGGTTCATTCTCATGGGCCGGAACGGAATCCGCGTGGGTGACTGGGTAGAGATCAATGGCGTGGCGGGCGAGGTGATCGAGATCAATCTTTTCCGCACCACGATCCTGGAAAACAGTGCCTGGGCGGAAAAGGGACACCCGACCGGACGTCGTGCAACCTTTATCAACAATTTCGCTGTAACCGGGCAATTTTTCAATTTCTCTACGGTTGGTCAATGGATGTGGGATGAGATATCGGTAAGCCTGCCCTCGGAGGCAGAAACGTATGCCAAGGTGGCGCTCATTCATAAAGCAGTCATAGAAGAGACGCGAGAGGACGCCCGGCTTGCGGAACAGGAGTGGAAGCGCGTGCCGCGGCAGAGTGGCATGAGCCATACCAGTGCAAGCTCGTCGGTGAACATGCGTCCTGCTGGTGCCGGAGTTGAAGTCCTGATACGTTACGTGACCCGGGCATCCGAACGCCTCAAGGTGCGCAACCGACTGTATGAGCGCGTGATCGATGTGCTCCACAATCCGCCGGTGGTGATCACTTCCTCCCAGCCGTCGAAGCTGACCGCGGCGGTGCTGGCCGCCAACGATCTGCCGGAGCACGACCCCAGAGATCGTCGCCACAGCATGTATACCTGAGACGGCTTCGCTCGGGACTTCCCAGTTCCTGGTCGTGAAATGGGGCTTCTCGTGCCGAGAAGCCCCCTTCCTCGCCATGTGCATCCAAGCCTATGATCGTTGAGATCTGGAATTGGAGAAATAGCATGGCGAAAAATCGCGGCGTAATATACGAGGGTCCAGGCAAGGTTGAAGTACATAACATCGACTATCCTGTCTTCAAGGATCCCCAGGGCAAACCCATCGAGCACGGCGTCATCCTCAAAGTGGTGTCCACAAACATTTGCGGATCGGATCAACACATGGTGCGCGGCCGCACGACCGCTCCCAAAGGACTTGTTCTCGGACACGAGATCACGGGCGAGGTCATCGAAAAGGGCAAAGATGTTCTGTTCCTTGAAATCGGCGACCTGGTTTCCGTTCCATTCAACGTAGCTTGCGGACGCTGCCGTGCGTGCCGCGAGCGCAATACCGGCGTTTGTCTCACTGTGAATAAGCAACAGCCGGGTGGGGCGTACGGCTACGTCGACATGGGTGGCTGGGTGGGTGGTCAGGCTGACTACGTCCTGGTACCGTTTGCCGACTTTAACCTGCTCAAGTTTCCCGACAAGGATCAGGCCATGGAAAAGATCCGCGATCTGACCATGCTCTCAGACATTCTGCCTACGGGATTTCATGGCGCGAAGACAGCGGGCGTTGGTGTTGGATCGACGGTCTATGTGGCTGGCGCGGGTCCGGTAGGTTTGGCGGCCGCAGCATCTTCTCATGTGCTGGGCGCGGCCGTCGTCATCGTGGGCGATCGCAACAAGGAGCGCCTGAAGCACGCGAAGAAGATGGGCTTCGAGACCATCGACATCTCGCAGAGCGAAAGCCTGGCTGACCAAATCGCGGCCATTGTCGGTGAACCCGTGGTGGATGCCGGCATCGACGCCGTCGGATTCGAGGCCAGCGGTCACGGAACTGCAAACGAACCCGCGCCTGCCGACGTTTTGAACTCGCTCATGGAAGTGGTGTTTGTTGCCGGCGGCGTCGGCATTCCTGGCTTGTACGTGGTTCACGATCCGGGTGCGCCGAATGACGACTCCAAGCATGGCATCCTCAAGGTCAGGTTCGGAAAAGGCTGGTCCAAGTCATTGCACTTCCATACCGGACAAGCACCCGTGTTGCAATACAACCGGCAGCTCATGCAGGCAATTCTCCATGGTCGCTTGCCCATTGCGAAGATCGTGAACGCAACCGTCATCTCGCTCGAAGATGCGCCGAAAGGCTACGAAGACTTCGACAAGGGCGCAGCGAAGAAGTTTGTCATCGACCCCCATGGCATAGTTGCAAAGAAGGCAGCCTAGAGACTCGGTCCGTTTGTGTAAAAGGGAGCGCGCATGCGTTCCCTTTTTTTTCCCCATCGATTTTTTTACAACGCAACAGATCCGAATTATGCACTTGACAAACCCGAAGGGTTTAGACCTTCATGAACTCGACGTGTTCTTTCTTGAGATCGAGATGCCGAGTCTCACAGCCCGCATTCATCCATGCGTCTCGTTGTACGTGGCGGGAAGAGCGAGTCTCGTTTGCCCACCATTGCGATCTTGAGCGCGCCGTGTCAGGCAGCCTGAATCCCACGATTACTTCTACCTGCTCGAACGTGAGCGGAATCTTTGCGACCTTCTTCATCGCTTTGGCGCACAGCCACTTGTAGAGTGGATCATACTTGCTCATTTAGTCCTTCTGCTTTTCGCTGGCTTCTCCGGCGGTTTCACCTTGAGTACGTCCGCCATCACCTCCCGAAATGGTAGAGGGATCGGCGGAATTGGTTTGGAGTTGGTTATTCTCTGTTGTTGTTGATTCTGGCTGTTCGCCATCGCCCGATGGGAGCGCGACTGCTTCTTTGATGGCTGCATCGGCCTTTGCCTCCGGTGCTGGATTCGTGTTGGACACTGCTGGCTGTTCCGGTGTTTCCTCTGTCGGCGGACCCAATGGCAATTGGCCCTGCGACCCGATGGGACCCGCTTCGATGGGCTTATCCTCTTTCGGCGGTGGCAGCGGCAAATCGCAAATTCTGATCACGCGAATCTTGAGACGCTTCGCAAGATTCTCAATATGCTGATCGTCGGAGTAGATGATTGTTGCGGATTCGGCCTTCGCAATCGAAACGATCTGGATGTCGAATTTGACTTTCGCCCAAGTGTCCCACTTCTCTTTATTGGTTTTCACGGCGGCGATAAGCTCTGCGGCCTCAATCGCAGCGCGGGCATCGAATGGCACCATCTGGAATTTCCATGAATCGCCGAGCACCTTCATGTATTGCGCACGATTTGGGCCGGATCGTACCAGCGTCTCAGCCAATGCTGGCGTAGGAACGCCGATGACATCGTTTGCTGCACTGAGTTCCTCAATGAGAGTTGAGATGCGCTCACGAAACTGTGTCACCGGCTTCCCTTGCCTATCCATTGGGGGATTCGGATTGGGGTGCAGAAACGCGATTAAGTAGGATGAATCGCAAATCTTCACGGTCGAGCGTCCTCCCCGTGGCGCAACCTGCGCAGTTCCTCAAGCGGATCGTCGATTTCGTTCCATTCGCTGCCAGGTACCGCCCTCAGCTTTTCAATCGTGTCGGAGAGTTTTTCTTCAACGAGAGGTTCCGGATCGTAGGACTGAATCCTGAATCGGTCCATCCTCCACTGACCGTTCTCGCGGTAGTAGGTTGCAATTCCATGCACGCGGATTGTCTTTTCGTAGAACGGAATCAGTTCCTTCGCCAGGAATGGGGCTGCTTCGCAATAAAAGATGACTCCATCCGCGCGTTGCAGATGCACAGGAATGGATTCGTCGAATCCGCCCAGCCTCTTGAGGACGCCGACGATGGATGCACGTTCGCTGATCGGCCCATAGGCCTGGGGCAGATCGGTTCTCCTGCCCGGGAACTCGATCACCTGCGCGCCCTTGGAGACATTCATAATGTCGCCAATCGCGTTGTCCTCGCGCAGGCGACTGTCGATTCGCTTGTACGCTTCGTTGGCGTGGCGGGGTCCCATGCCACGTGCACAGTTTTCAATCTGACTGGTTACGCGAGATTCCTCTTCCGCGTCCACATAGATCAAATTCCCAGCGCTGCCGTCCACGGTTTTGATGAAATGGACACTCTCTTTGTGCCCCATCACCACGGCCAGATCCGCAAGATACTCCGCTAGACGAGCCATCGGCAGAGTCAGCGGAGTGATTTCCTCATCGCCAATCTTGCCATCAATTTTGAAGCGAAATTCCTTCCAGTTCGGCACAGCAGACCCCCATGATGTACTTTCATTATGCCCTCCGCGGATGCGGACAGAGGTTTGGCCACGCAATCTTGGCTTTTGCGTAGGTTTGTAAAGTGCATAATTCGGCAACAGATCGCTGAGGCGCCGGACTACTTTGCGGTCCAGCCGCCATCGATCAATATGTCTGTGCCGGTAATGAACCCGGCGAGTTCCGAGCAGAGAAAGCACGCCAGGGCGCCGATTTCTTCCACCTTACCCCATCGTCCAACCGGCATGTTGGCCATGAACCTGGCATTGACCTCCGGATTGTTCATGATGGCAGCGTTGATGTCGGTTCCAACCGGGCCCGGGCTGATGCCGTTGACGGTGATTCCTTCCGTCGCCAGTTCGAGCGCCAGAGATCGCGTAAAGCCGAGCAGTGCCGCCTTGGCAGAGGAGTACGCAGTCCGATCCGGCAGCGAGATATGACTCATGATGGAGGTCATGTTCAAAATGCGGCCGTACCCGGTACCCTTCATCCCGGGAACAAACGCGCGGCTCATAAGAAATGTGGAGATCAGGCTCGAGTCCACCACGCTGCGAAATTCCTCCAGCGAAAAATCGACCAGGGCTTTACGGATATTGGTTCCCGCGTTATTGATCAGAATCTGTGCATGGCCGAAGCGCTCTGTGATCGCGCCGGCCACTGCGGCCACCTCCCGTTCCTGCGTCACGTCGCAAACAAATATGGCCGCGGTCCCGCCCTGTTCGGCGATCGCATCGCGTACCGACTCCAGCCGCTTGACGTCTCGGGCTACCAGGGCGACCTGGGCGCCCGCCTGTGACAACGCCTTGGCCATTGCCTCACCCAGGCCGCGGCTTGCTCCGGTGATCACGGCCGTCCGGCCCGATAGATCGATTTTCATCTCCAGCTGCTTCCCCCCTTGCTGGCAAGATGATACCCCTCGCCCTGTATGCGTTCTTGCTGGTAACCTGACCGGGCGGATTTTTCCCACAATATGAGGGCCTGCGGATGAAGGCGAGTCGAACGCGGTACAGCATCGTTGCCTTGGCCATCGGGCTCGCCATCCTCTCCTATGTGCAACGGGTTGCTATTTCGCAGGCAGCAGGGCCCATCTCTCATGATCTGCACCTCAACAAGGCGCAAATGGGGCTGGTCTTCGGAGCCTTTGGCCTGTCTTATGCCTTATTCGAAATTCCCATCGGCTTGTTAGGCGACAAGATCGGTGTCCGCCGGGTTCTGCTGCAGATTGTTCTCGGCTGGTCGGTGTTCACTGCCTTGACCGGAGCCGCCTGGAACGTCGTCTCTTTGTGGATCATCCGCTTCCTGTTCGGAGCCGGCGAGGCGGGGTGTTTCCCGATCCTGACGCGCATGCTCAGCATGTGGTTGCCGGCGCGCGAGCGGGTCACCGCGCAAGCCATGTTGTGGGCCTTTGCACGCTGGGGCGGAGCAGCAACGCCGCCGCTGGTGCTGGCCTGCATCGGGCTGATCGGCTGGAGACTCTCTTTTGTGGCCTTCGCCACCCTCGGGCTGGTCTGGTGCGCTGTGTTCTGGTTTTGGTACAAGGACAATCCCCGCCAGCACACATCGGTCAACGACGCCGAGAAGGAACTGCTCGAGCTGTCGCGGGTCATGATGACTCACCATGAGGGGCAGAAGAAATGGTTGTCTTTGTTGCTCACGCCGGAAGTCCTGGTGCTCTGCCTGCAGTACTTCTGTGTTTCGTTTACCTGGTACTTCTACATCACCTGGCTGCCTACGTATTTGCGTGAAGGGCGCGGCCTCACAGCGGCTCATGCGGCAGGCTTGTCTGTGCTGCCTCTTCTCTTTGGCGGCGTCGGTTCACTGCTCACCAGTCTCGCTCCCGTGCGTCTGCCCCGCCGCAGGATCGCTTTCTTTGGTCTTCTTGGTACGTCGCTGTTGTTGTTCGCATTCCTCCGCACCCAGGAGGTCACGGCCGCCATGCTGTGTATGGGCATGGCCAGCCTGTTCAGCGACCTGACCATGCCTATCTCCTGGGACGCCTGCGTCGAGATTGGCGGGTCCTACACCGCGACCGTGGCCGCCACCATGAACATGCTGGGTAATCTCGCCGGCTTCGTCATGCCGGTCGTCGGCGGATTGATCCTGCAGAAGACCGCCGGCAATTGGGCCGCCCTGATCCATTTGATGATCGCTTCCGACGTGATTGCAGCGGTTTGCTGGCTTTACCTCAACCCCGAGCGCGCTGGGCGCGCCAACGAGAGCGGGAGCGCGTTCAGGAGAGAATGACCGCCAGACTCAACCCCGAGGGTGCTTCGCTTTGAAGAGGAACATCCATCTGGCGACTGGTCTTCTGTTGCTCCTGCCGTTTCTCTTCGCCTTGGCCGCGCACCAATCTGCGCCCGACGTGCCGGGGAATTGGCCCATGCCGGGCCGCGACCCCGGGGGCACGCGCTACTCCCCATTGACGCAAATTTCGCCCGCGAACGTGAGCCAGCTGAAGGTGGCATGGGTCTACCACATGAAGCCGGCGGGCAGCACCAGCCTGCACCCATCCGAGGACCAGCCGCTGGTGGTGGGTCCCACCATGTATGTGGTGACTCCCTACAGCCGGGTGGTTGCTCTGGACTCCGCGACCGGCCGCGAACAATGGGTGTTCCAAATTCCCGACGGGGACCAGGCCTCGGTCCGCGGGGCGAACCACTGGCCGGGCGGCGAGGGCGCGGGGTCGGCAATCATCTTTGGCACCCGCCGAGGTCGAATGTATTCGATCAGCGCCGTCACCGGTCAGCTCAACCCGGAGTTTGGCGACCACGGCATGGTCGACCTGAAGACGCCGGAGGTGATGACCACCGGCAAAGAGAAGAGTTACATCCTGCCCTCGCCGCCCCTCATCTACAAGAACCTGGTGATCACCGGCTCGGGCCCGGGTGAGGGGCCCGGCGGATTGAACGGCGGCCCTGGCCCTGCCGGCGATACCCGTGCCTGGGATGCGCGCACCGGCAAGCTGGTCTGGACCTTTCACTCCGTGCCTCGCCCCGGCGAGGTTGGTCACGACACATGGGCAGATGACAGCTGGAAAGATCGGTCAGGCGTGAATGTGTGGGGCTACATGACCGTCGACGTTGCGCGGGGCATTCTCTACATGCCCTTCGGCGCTCCCAACAATGACCGGGTCGGGGTGGATCGTCCGGGCAACAATCTCTTCGCCAACTCTCTGGTCGCCGTCAACGCGAACACCGGCAAGCTGCTGTGGTACTTCCAGGTGGTGCACCATGACATTTGGGATCTTGACCTGGAAACGCCACCGACACTGTTTGATGTAAAACATAATGGCAAGACCATTCCGGCGGTGGCAACGGTTAACAAGAATGCACTGATGTTCATTCTGAATCGCGTCACCGGCAAGCCCATTTACGGCGTTGAGGAGCGGCCTGCTCCCCAGAGCGATGTTCCAGGCGAGCAGAGCTCACCCACCCAACCCTTTCCGCTTTTGCCTGAGCCGCTGGCCCAAAATACGCTCAGTCGCGATCACCTTTACCAGGACACGCCGGAACACAAGGCGTGGTGCGAGCAATACGTCGACAGCAACAACATGCTGCTGGGTGAAGTCCCTTACACGCCAACCGCGCTCGATCGCTACACGGTCACGCTGCCGGGCACCCAGGGCGGCGTCAACTATTATGGCGGGGCCTTTGATCCCAGGCTGGGTTTGTTTGTCGTCAATGTGAACAACCTGGGCCAGCCAATGCGGATCATTCGTAACCCGGACGGTAGCTATTCCAACTCCGGCCCGCTCGCCGGCACGGTTCGCTTTTGGAACCCCGGCAACCATCTTCCCTGCACTCCGACGCCGTGGGGTCAGTTGGTCGCTGTGGACGTAAACACGGGCAAGATAGCCTGGCGAACGACGCTGGGAGTGACCGACATTTTGCCTTTAGGCAAACAGAATACCGGGCGCCCCGGTCTTGGCGGCGCGATCGTCACCGCCGGCGGTCTAACCTTCGTCGGCGCTACCGATGACGCTCGCTTTCGCGCCTTCGACACCAAGACCGGCAAAGAATTATGGACGGTGAAACTTCCCGCCTCGGCTGAGTCCACTCCCATCACATACGCGGATGCGAAAGGGCAGCAATACATTGCCGTGGTCGCCACCGGCGGTTTCGGAATCGGTGCTGCGCTGGCCGGCGACTCCGTGGTCGTCTTCAGCCTATCCGGTGGGAGCACCGATACGCTCAGCGCGCCGCTGGCTAAAGCGCAGAACACTGTGCCACCGGCGAACGCCGTTGCCGCGGTGCCCTCGACACAAAATCATTTGCCCCCAGGACCGGGGCACGACCTGATGGTCAGAGTTTGTTCCGGTTGCCACTCGCCAGACGTAGCGGCCAGCCAACACCTGAGCGCGCAGGAATGGAATAGCCTGGTGCAAAATATGTCCGCGCGAGGGGCCGTCGCCACTGACGAAGAATTCGATCAGATAACTGACTACCTAGCCAGGTCGTTCCCCAGAAACATACCTCCGCAATAACTGCGCGCACTGTCTTCAATTTCAACCATGCACTGCCGTCTGGCGGGGAGTTTTGCGCCTGGTCGGCCATGCATTCACACCTCTCTAGCTTTGCGGAGTTCTTTTTAAAAACACGTCACTTGATAGTAAACAAATATGAAAAATACCTAATAAAATAGCCATCTCGAAAAAATACATTGACAGTCGAATGCCCGCAGGGATAGATTGGTGACGGGCACCCTTAACTCAGGAGATAGATATCATGCGTAAACTCATCGTAGCAGCCATACTTTCTCTGTCCTCCGTTATGCTTCAAGCCCAGGCAAGCACGCCTGCCCAAACCCAGGTCGCCAGCAACGGACCTGCGCCACAAGTTAAGCGGGTTTCAACTGGGGTCATCCCGCCCAAGTTGATTTACACCGTGGACGTCCAAGCAGATGAGAGCACTGCCAAGTTCCTCAACAATGATTGCAGGGTAGTGGTTGGAATGATTGTCGATAAGACCGGTAAACCCGAAGACCTGAAGATCGTCAGGTCGGCTGCCCCGGGGGTGGACGCGAGCGTCCTTGCTGCCGTGAGTCAGTACCGCTTCACGCCTGGCATGGTGAGCAATCAACCCATTGCTACTCCCCTCAACCTGGAAGTCGTTATTGCCAACTCCTATCGGTAGTCACTTCCTCGAGCCTCTGACGAGCAACGGGCGGAGCAAAATCCGCCCGTTGATTTCTTGTTCCACGCGCAAATTCTCTGTCTGCAAAAAATTCACCTCCCGGCAGGAGCTTATCCGGATTTCCTGCTTCGCGACGCCACACATGGCCTCTGCGTTTCCCTCAAGCAGCTGATCGAACCCGAAGCATTACCCTACTGACAAAGCCCGAAGGGATTCCCTTCGGTACCTGCCGCAGACCTCTGTGGGACCGGAATGCTATCATCCGGTTGCTCAGAATGAATTTCCTGATAGGTGTGCACGACCGTCCTCTCCGGTATACATCTATAGGAAATCCTTTCCGAGTACGGCGCGTCGGGAATGAAGTTATCTCTCATCAACTCGGTCACTATGCTCACCGTGTTGCTGGCAGCAGCAAACGCCAGCGCCCAGAGAGCACCCGCTTCCCCAAGCCAGCCCTGGCAGGGAACCATGCAGGCGACTGCTCCAGCGCGATCTGCCCCAGCCTTCGCTCCTGACCCAAGCAAAACCTACACACTGCCGGAGCTGATCAACATCGCCGAGCAAAACAACCCTGAAACACGCGTGGCCTGGGAAAACGCCAAGGCGCGTGCTGCCGACCTGGGGATTAGCAAATCAACGCTCTATCCGACCGTGGCCGCGCTGGCGGTCGCGCAGAGCGCACGCGACAACCTCTTCTTCGCGCCGGATTACTACCGGCAGACTGTAGAGACATTTTCTCCTGCTTTAGAACTGGACTACACCATCTTCGATTTCGGCCGGCGGCTCGATGAGATTGCCATCAGCAGGAACAATTTGTTCGCCGCCAACTTCCTTTTCAACGACACCCACCGTAAGGTCATCTACCAGGTCATGGCCGCGTACTATCGGGTGCTCAACACCAAGGGGCAGGAGGACGCGGCGGAAGCCAACCTGAAGAATGCGCAAACCGTGCAGGCGGATGCGGAAGCGCGGCTGGAGCTTGGGCTGGCCACGCTACCTGACGTACTCGAGGCGCGCAGCGCTGCTGCCCAGGCGGACTACGACTTGCAGGCGGCGATCGGCGCCTCTGAAATCGCGCACGGCGATCTTGCCACGGCTCTTGGTATCTCCCCGGTCAACCCCTTGCAGGTACAGAGCATTCAAGACCTGACCATACCGCAGGACCTAACGGGCACGGTCGAAACGTCGATCGACCACGCGCTTGCCCAGCGGCCCGATCTTATGCAGCGAGTGGCCGAACTGCGCGCCGCCCGCGCCGAAGTGAAAGCGGCCAAGACAGCGTATCTGCCGACGCTAACCATCAGTGGCACCGCCGGCCTGGCCAAAAACTTCTCCGAGCAGAACACCTCTCCCGGCGTATATTCCGCCAACCAGGAGTTCTGGAATGCACGATTCGGCCTGAACTGGACCATCTTCGATGGATTGGCACGCGAGAATCGCCTGGCGCGAGCCAAGGCCGATCAAAAGCAGGCCTCCGCCGAAGTCGATGCCATCCGCGATCAAGTGGAAAACGAAGTCTGGGCTGCGTACTCCACCGCACGCACTGCGCTCCGTCAGCAAAAGGCCGCAGCCGCGTTGCTCGAAGCGGCGTCTTCGTCCTACGAGGCGGCCCTGCAGTCTTACAACTACGGAGTGCGCAGCCAGATCGATGTGGTCTCGGCGCAACGCACTCTGGCGGCCGCCCGCACCGCGGATGTCAGCGCGCGCACCCAGCTGTTGACGGGAATCGCTGCGTTAGCCTTCCAGACCGGCGACCTGCTTCAGAAAAAAGGGCCATGAGCTTCAGGACAGAGAACATGAAGAACATGAACGGACGGGAAAATTGACAGCAAATTTACCATCGCCCCTCAGCCGGATCGTAAACCGGGCCGCTGCAGCCGGAGCGTCGCTCGCGCTTACGGTGCTGGCCGTCGGATGCTCCCGCGCGCCTACGTTCAATATCCTGGGATCGTTTTTCCCGTCGTGGATCCTCTGCGGCGTGCTGGGCATCCTTTTCGCGTCGCTCGCCCGCGTGTTCTTTCTGCGCATCAAGCTCGAGGATCATCTATTGTGGCCTCTCGTCCTCGTGTACCCAAGCTTGACGCTGTTTTTCACCTTCACCATCTGGCTCTTGTTCTTCAGTTGATCGGAAAGGAGATGCGATGCCCGAAAACGACTTAGATCCGCACCGCCGCCGTCTCGGCAGGATTGTAAGCATTTCCATTGTCGCCGCCGCTCTGATTACGGGTGCGCTGGTAATCCACCTCACCAATAAACACCCGCGCACGGATGATGCCGAGGTATTTGCCAACTTCATCGGCATCGCTCCCCAGGTAGACGGCCCCATCATCGAACTTGCTGTACAGGACAACCAGTTCCGCAAGCAAGGGGAGTTGCTCTTTGAGATTGATCCGCGGCCCTACGAATACGCCCTGGAAAAGGCGCGCTCTGATCTGCAAACGCTCGAGGGCCAGATCGTCGACCAGCGAAGGACCATTGCATCGCAGGTGAGCGCTGTGGGGGCGGCCCGCGCCAATACGGATAGCGCCGCCGCAAATGTGGACCGCGCCGCCGCCGCGGTAAACGAAGCCAAAGCAAATGTTGCCGCTGCCCAGGCAGCCCTCGACAGTGCCAACGCCGAACTGGCTTACCAAACCAACAATTTTCATCGCATTGAGCCGCTCCTGGCCAAGCAATTCGTAACCGTCGACCAGGTGGACCAGGTCAGAACCGCGGTGACGGCAAGGCAACAGGCGGTGCAGCAACTTCGTTCGCAATTGCTCCTGGCGCAGGCACAGGTGGTATCCGCGCAGGCCCAGTACGAGCAGACAAGGGCGGCGCAGGAGCAAAGCCACGCACAACTCGGTCAATCGCAGCATAGCGTGCTCACACTGGATCCGCTCACCGCTCAACGTGAGGGCCGGGCCTCCCTCATTCGCACCGCAGAGTACAACCTGAACAACTGCAGAGTGTATGCTCCCTTCGATACTCGCGTTACCAACCTGACGATCTCCCGCGGCGCCTACGCCCATACCGGGCAGCAGGTCTTTACGCTGATCGACACCCGTGTCTGGTGGGCGGTGGCCAATTTCCGCGAAACGCAATTGCACCGCATTCACCCCGGAATGCATGCCGATGTTTACGTGCTCTCCCGGCCTTCCATCCGCTATGAGGGCATCGTCGACAGTGTCGGTTTCGGTGTACAGCCCGATAACACGCTCGTAGGATCGTTTTCCTCTACCGGGCTGCCCGATGTGCAGCGCTCGCTGAATTGGGTGCATCTGGCGACGCGATACCCGGTGCGCGTGCGCATCCAGGCCCCGGAAACGGAGCCTTTCCGCCTGAGTGAGACTGCGGTGGTTGTCATTCGCGGGGACCAATAGCCGTGGCAGCCCAGGGAAAAGCGTTGCCGGCCGTCCCCCAGCAGGGCGTCGTCGATGAGATGATCCAGTGGCTCTGGAACTTCCTGAAGAGTGAGCTCATGCCTTATCCGGGCCGGGCTTGGGTCGTGGCCCGCGTCACCATCGCGGCGACGCTTGTAATGATAATAGTGATGACCTTCCAGATTCCGGCCGGTTTCCTGGGCGCTATCTTTACCTTGTTCCTCAGCCGGGAAAATCCCACGGCTACGCTGACGGCCGGGTTAAAAGCCATTGCGTTTTTCTGCCTGGCCACGGCCTTCAGTCTGCTGGGCGCCGCATTGCTGGTCGACGATCCTCTGACTCACTTCCTTGCCGTTGGCATTGGTCTCTTGGTTTCCTTCTTCCTCATCAGCATCATGAACGACTATGGGACGGCGGTAGCCTTTGGCTTTACCATTGCCGGCGCCATTCCGCTTTGGGATCGAATCACGCTGAGTGTTAACGATCGCGTCTCCAACACATTATGGCTCGGCGGTGTGGTTGCCATTGGCATCGTAGTGACCATCGTGGTTGAGTATGTTTTCCGCAGCCTGCATCCCACTACGGACCTCACCGAAGGAATCGAGACCCGTCTCCAGACCGTCAAGAACATCTTGTGCTCTGCAGTGGAGGAGCGGGCCCTGGATAGCGTCTCGGAAAAAAGACTCGCGCTATTTGCCATGGTCGGCATTTCCAGGCTGCGAAGGCTCATTCTCCGATCGCAATACAGCCTGCACTTCAAAGCCCAGCTGGGCACCGCTGTTGCCCTGGTGGGGCAATTGGTCGACGTGGCCGCCAATTTCCATCGCGCTCTGATGGAAGGCGCCAAGTCGGCGGGAACGAACGGCCCCGTGTTACACCTCGACCCGGCCGACAAGAGTCGCTGTCTGGCTCTCGCCGACCAGATAGAAACACTCTGCAAGGATCTGGTGCAAAGGCGGCCGCCGCAAAAGATTCAACCCGTAGGGCAGGAGCCGTCGAAGCTACCCTTCCTATCCTCGATGGAGCGGATCGTCGCCCTCATCCCGGAGGCATTTTCCGGGTCGACGGCCATCCAGGAGTTCATCCCAGCTCCCCTCGACGAGGAACAGCCCACTCGCTTTTTCGCCGCCGACGCTTTTTCCAACCCCGCCCACCTGCAATTCGCTTTGCGCGGCACCTTGGCGGCCATGGCCAGTTACATCATCTACACCGCAGTCGACTGGCCGGGACTTAGCACTTCGATAGCGACCTGCATCATTACCGCGCTTTCCACCATAGGCTCATCGCGTCAGAAGCAATTCCTACGCCTCTGCGGAGCTATCGTTGGCGGCATCATCTTTGGCATGGGCGCGCAAATCTTTGTGCTGCCCTACCTCGATTCCATCGTCGGCTTTACCGTCTTGTTTATGGTGGTCACCGCGATCTCCTCCTGGATTGCGACCGCCTCCGCAAGGCTTTCCTATCTTGGCGTGCAGCTTGCGCTGGCTTTTTACCTGATCAACCTCCAGGAATTTACCATCCAGACTTCGCTCTCTATTGCCCGCGACCGTGTCTTTGGGGTTTTGCTTGGTTTAATGTGCATGTGGCTCATCTACGATCGCTTGTGGGTGAGGGAGGCGCTTGAGGAAATGCAGACCGTCTTCGTCCATAATCTGGAAATGTTTGCCGAGCTGACCGAGCAGATGCTCGAGCCCGACCAGGTAAAAGCGATCCGGCGCATTCGCCAGCTACGCGATCAGCTCAATGACGGTTTTCAGAAGGTGACCGCGCAAGGCGACGCGGTCCTGTTCGAGTTCGGAGCATCGCGTGCGCGGAAGCTGCAGATCCGCGAAGACATTCGCCGCTGGCAACCTTCGATCCGCACCCTGCTGCAGGTACAAGTCACGTCCGCGCAATACCTCTCGCGCCAACCCCTCACCAGCCTGCCTGAGCCTATCGCCCAGGCAGGGGTAGCGTTCGAAAAGGATATTGTGTCGGTGATGCAAGCTCTAGCCAACGAGGTCAAGGGAAGGCGGGTCGAGGGTGTGCCGGACATCCGCGGGTCGGCCGCGCGGATGCAAGAGGCAACGCGCAACTACTACCATGCGGCCGGCCAGCCTGACCCACCCCAGGCATCCGATCTGTTGGGCCTTGTGCAGAGTCTAGCGACCATTCTCGCGCCGCTCTACGAAGACATCCGCGATACCTTTGCCGGTCAAAACTACCCCGACGTCGGCTCTACCCAATTGGCGCCAGGGCAGGTTTGAGGCTTCAGCTCGAAACCTTCACCGATTGAGTCTCGAAGGGGACGGCTGAGAATAGCCCAGGATGCAGTCCCATAAGCGCTAACTTAAGGAGGTTGCTCCACATCCACTCGTACGAATCAAGTTAGGCAGCCGTTCGGGTTGTGATCCACCATCAGTACAAAGCCTTTAAGTTAGCGCCTACGGGATGCAGTCCTGGGTACAATCTGGTTAACTTTCAGCCGTCCCTTGCGGGACTTTTCGTCGTTATGTGCATGGTTCTCAGGACTGCGTCCCATAAGCGTTAACCTACTTGGGGATGTTTTTCGTCAAAACTCCCACAAAAACGTCATCCTGAGAGCCTGTGACTTAATTCAGCTTTTTTGAGGCAAAGAGGATTAAGGCATTTTTTCTATGGCCGGACTGCTAAGCGGCCATCAGGCGCCGAGGTGCCGTGTCAAAGGGTACTGCGTGCCATGCAGTGTCAGATCCTCTCCGTTTTACCCGGTTTTGCTCTGCATCTGCTCTGCAGCCGGGTTTTAGCTCAGCAACGCTTTGCTGAAGTGCATCAGGTTGTAAGCCAAGGCGCACCACAGGGTCACGCATTTGATTTTGTTCAGGCCGCGCACCGTGAACGGGGCCAGCCCACGATAAGTTCGTAAGTCAGCATTCACCGTTTCACTGGTGGCAGCTCTTTGCTTGTAGATTTCTTGCCCCTCTTCGCTGGCCATGCGTCGCTTCCATGCTTGTATCGCTTCCGAATCTCTCGGCTTAGGTTCCAACTCCCGCCCCCGATTCTCTGGATTCCGTGCCGGCTTGGAGGGCACGAACAACTCTACCCCTTGCTGGTGTGCCTGGACGATATCCTCTGTTCGCAAGTAGCCGCCGTCCACCAGGTGTTGCTCCACCTTGCCCCCAGTGCGTTGTTCCACTTGCTGGCGCATCGGTTCACTCAACCCCGCCGAATCGGAACCCTCGTTGGTGACTTCCACCCCCAAAATGGCACGGCTTTGCGTATCGGTGGCCAACTGCACGTTTACCCCAGGGCTATAACCGCCGTTGGCCATCTTCATCACCCGCGTGGCCGCATCGGTGGTGCTCACCCGCGGCTGCTTGGCCCGGATCTGATCCCCGCACTTGCCTTTGCCAGCCCTCTGGGCCGCCTCCGCCTGCTTCTGCTTCAGCTCCGGCAACTGCGCTATCGCCTGCTCCAGCCGCTGCTGTCGCGACTCCGCCGCGCGCTCACGCGCCGCCTTCTGGCGCGCCGTCACAGCGGCTGACTCTGCAGGCGATTCCAGCTGCTTACGCAACTCCTGCACCTGCTGCCGGGCTTGCTCCAACAACTGCTGCAAACGCTCTTCCCGACGAAAACTGCTGCTTCCCGCGCTCACACGCACCCGCACTCCATCTTGGCTGATGCGGCTCACTCGCACCAGTTTCTTGTCCACCAACGTCACTATCACCTGCGTAAACAGATCGTCCAATGCGTCGGCGTGATCGATGCGAAAGTCGGAAAGCAAATGATGATTCACGGTCACTCCGCCGCACAACCAGCGGAACGGCGCACTCTCTTCGCAACGACGCGCTAACTCTCGCGCAGATCCAACCCCTCGGGTACACCCATACAGCCATAAACCCACCAGCAAACGCGGATCGGTCGCATCTCGACCCGCTTGCCCCTCTCGGGCACGAATCCGCTCACAAAAACCACTCACCTCCAGCTTTTCCACTACCCCCATCACCGTGCGCACAGGATGAAGCGCTCCCACCAGATCATCTATGCAATGCGGTTCCATCGACAGCTGAAGACGTTCTGCCTTGCGCAGACGAACCGCTCTCTTCTCCTGAACACCTGCTTCCACACTGTTGCTCATGTCTCTTCATACAACCTCATCCCCCCAACCAATCAATTTGTTTGGGAGGATGCACCAAAAAAGTCACAGCCTCTGAGCGGAGCGCCTCACAGATTTATCGGGTGACACAGCGCTGGTGGCGCGGAGTCGAAGGACCCCGACGGTGCTTATCTTACCCATGCAGCTCGGAGCTTTTCAACCACCGAGGCCCGCTCCTGGCCGACCCACCACGGTCTTTCCCTGGGGCCGAGAACAAGAACTGCTGGCATCTTGCTATGCCCCGGCGGCTCCATCTACCTTCTCGGCAGCCACACAGGCACGCTTTACATTGACGTCACCAGCAACCTGTATCTGCGCGTCATGCAACATAAGGAGGGGCAAGTTGGAAGGTTTCACTGCGGCCCACGGCTGCAAGCGCCTGCTCTACTTTGAAGGTTACCAAGACATGCGCACAGCCATCGCTCCGGGAAAAACAGTGCATGAAGAGATGTATCCGTGACCATCAAGTGCGTACCGCAGCAAGATCCTGTTCTCGGGCTTCGGTGGTCGAAAAACTCCGAGCAGCATGGGTAAGATAAGCACCCTCGGGGTCCTTCGACTCCGCGCCACCAAGCGCTGCGTCACCCGATAAATCTGTGAGGCGCTCCGCTCAGAGGCTGTGATTTTATTGGCTTTTTCACGTTTTTGACGCAGCTAAGCCTTTTATTTTCAGCACCAATTTTCATGTGAAACCAATAAAGTCACAAACTCTCAGGATGACGTTTTTGTGGAAGCTTTGACGAAAAACAACCCAAGTAGGTTAACGCTTATGGGACTGCGTCCTGGGCTACTCTCAGCCGGCCCTTCGGGACTAGATCGTTGAATGTTGGGTTCTGACACGCGCTCTATAGCCCGGACACCCAAGAACGTTAGGGCCTTTGTGCGACGTTGATCACAAGCGTGACGGAACAACGGACATTACGATCGTGCTCGCGCAACCTTGAAAGCCACGCAACGGGCTCATCGCTCCCGCTGCTCGCCGCAAGCCGCAAAGCACTCTGCGTAATATCGAATACCGCGTCTGAGCTGGCAAAGGTCGGGGTGGTGATAACAGTCTCCTGGACCTGCAGATCGACGAACCCAGCCTCTTCGAGGCGGCTCCGAAGTTCTCGCCCGATCCGCGGGTTTCGGAAACCTTCATTCCACATTTGGGCGACCCGCCCAGCTATTGTGTCCTGAGCAGCACCGATTGCAAATGTTCCCCAGTCCGGTTCAGCACATACCACGGTGCCGCCTGAACACACCGTTCGGAACATCTCGGTGAGGACTGCAACCGGCCGCTCCACGTGCTGCAGTGTGCGATCTACCTTGCAGGAGTTCAGAAAGCCATTAGCAAAAGGCAAATTCTGAATATCGGCTTGGATAAATTCGACGCTTGGAAATCCCTCGCTTGCAGAACGCGCGGATGCAAGCAGCGATGTGCTGGAGTCGACACCGATGGCCCTCCCCTCCGGTCCGACCAGCTTGGAGAGACGTTGCACATCGAAGCCCAGTCCGCAACCCAGGTCCGCAGTGACAGAGCCGCGCTGCGGTTTCATCAAGCCTAAAATTTCAGTCTTATATTGCCGAAACTCGGGCAGGGAATCCAAATACTCCAGGCATCGTGCCATCTTGCCCACGGCGGCTGCGTCCACGTCGCGGAAACCACGGGCCAGATAATCCTCGGCTTGCCGACCGGAATGTGTCATGGGTTCGGCCCTCAATCTGTTTCCAACGGCGCTTTTTAAGCCACCAGATATTTGTAGCCATTTATAGCAGGACCGCGTCGCCGAGATCTTCCTCGGGCGACACATCAATACCCTTTGTCAACCTACTCAAACGTTTCGCGAGCTTTATATCGAGCGGCTTGATGTCTTGGGGATTGTGTTCGATGTCTTGTTCGAGCAGTGCGATAAACGATTTGGCTACGAGATCGGTTGATTCCCGAGCCTCTGTTTTTGCCGTGACTATGTTCTTCTTTAACACGGGTGCCTCTCGAAACGGTTTGCACTCCACCATGTTAACTCCCTACCACATAGTCTCGGGGTTCTAATCGGAACCCAACGAAATCGACAATGGCCAGTGTGCCTGTTTGGTACGGTCGCGGTAGGAGCGCCGCGCCTCATCGAAATGCGGAACCTGACCGCGGCCGCAATACTGTTGAGCAACAAATCCGGGAAACAGCCCAGAAACAACCACCAGAGCGGCCGTCACCCACAACGCGACCCTGGTGGTCGCCGGCACGTGGATGGCCGCGGCTCCAGTCACAGGCTCCGAGACATAGGCCTGTTTGAGAACCTTCAGATAGTAGTAAAACGAAACCACGCTCATGGCCAGCGCTAGCAGCACCAGCCACAGCAAACCGAAGTGATCTGCGACGTCCAGCGCCGAAACAAACACATAGAACTTGCCAAAGAAGCCCGCCAGCGGAGGAATGCCGGCCAGCGAGAGCAAAAAAATCAGCAGGCAAAAGGATAGATCCGGAGCGCGCTTCCCCAGTCCGCGGAAATCCGCGATGCTGTCGACCTTTTCGCCCTCCAGCGCAGAGAGCACGCCAAAAGCGCCGAGCGGTCGCCAATGCATAGGTGATGACGTAGTACACCAGCGCGATCAAACTCTGCCGGCTATGAACCACCAGTGCGATCAACATATACCCCGCATGCCCAATGGCGGAGTAGGCCAGCAGCCGCCGGACGCTGGTTTGCGCAATCGCCGCCAGGTTGCCCCACAGCATCGATACCACGGCGACGATCGCGATCAGCGGTGCCCATCCGGCGGAATAATCTCCCAAGCGGCGCTGCCTGCCGCACCCATCAGCCCCAGGTAGAAGACACAGGAACAAAGCGAAGAAGCTGGCGACTTTGGAACTGGATGCCACCAGCGCCGCGCTCCACGTCGGCGCTCCCTGGTATACCTCCGGAGCCCACATGTGAAAGGGAGCGGCCGCAATCTTGAATCCGAACCCCGCCACCACCATGACGATGGCGAGCGTCAACAGCGGATCTCCCGGCGAGGTTGTTTACCGCGGCAGCGATGGTCCGAGCGCAAGCGAGCCGGAGATGCCGTAGAGCAAGCTCATGCCAAACAGCAGGATTCCCGCCGACATGCCGCCAAACAGAAAATACTTGAGCCCCGCTTCCGCCGATTGCCGGCTCTCCTTGTCAAACCCGGTAAGGATGTAGAGCGAAAGACTCAGAAACTCAATGGTGATAAAGATGACCAGCAGATTCTGCGTGCTCACCAGCAGCATCATCGCGGTGGTGGCGAACAATATCAGCGCGCAATACTCGCCCACATGGGTGGTGAAGCGCGCCGAATCCACCAGGAGAAGAACCAGAATCGCAAGCGCCAGCAGCGCGATTTGCACCAGCTGGGTCAGCGGATTGACTACCAGCATTCCAGCCGGCAAGCTGCCTTGCGCGGACATCTTCTCCAGCACAACCGGCGCAACGACACATCCGCCGCAGCCGCAAGGCCGCGCAACGGAAGCGGAACGCAAGCGAAGCCCGGCGCAGGAAGCTGAGGTCCAGCACCAGCACCAGCAACCCCGTCAGCGCCACAACGATCTCGGGCGCCGTCAAGCGCAGAAGTTCTAGTAGCTGGAGCCGGTCATCTCCACGCACCCCGGCGAAGCTGTTCGAACAATGGCCCGTTCAGGGTGGGCAGAATCAAGTCCATCAGCAGCCTGGGATAGAGACCCAGCACAATCGTGCTGGCCAGCAGCAGGCACGCTCCCAGACGCTCCGGCATGGTGATGGCGGGCACGTGTGCTCCGGCAGTTGTCGTCGCGGCTCGCCAAAGAAGGTGGCTTGCAGAGCGCGCCATGAAAATGCAATGCCGATCAGGATGCCCAGACCCTGCGATCCAACTCGCCAAGGCCAGGGAAATGCGCGCCAGCTGCCGATCAGCACCTCCAGCTCGGCGATAAATCCGCTAAATCCCGGCAGCCCAATGGAGGCCATAAACGCCAGCACAAAGGTCACCGCCGCAAAGGGAATCAACCGGGCCAGCGGGATACGCGACAGCTCGCCCAGGTCACGGGTATGCGTGCGGTCATAGACCATGCGCCCCACCACCGCAAACAGCAGTCCGGCGATGATCCCGTGGGAGAACATCTGGTAAACGGCGCCAGACAGGCCAATCTGGTTCAGGGTCATCAGGCCCAACAGCACAAAGCCCATATGGCTCACGCTGGAGTAGCCGACCACAAACTTGAGGTCCTTCTGTACCAGCGCGATGCTCGCGCCGTATACGATGCCGATGACCGCGAGCACCGCGAACACCTGCTGCCACGACCCAAACCCGAGCACGTGGAAACCCCAGGGATCGAGCCCCCGCGGAAACAGCATCATGGCCACACGCAGGCACCCGTAAGCTCCCAGCTTCATCACCACGCCGGCCAGCAGCATGGAGGCGGCGGTTGGGGCGGCCGCGTGGCCGGTAGGCGCCCAGGTATGAAAGGGCCACATGCCGGCGAGCACGGCGAATCCCACAAAGACCAGGGGGAAGGCCCACATCTGAAAATGTGCCGGGAAAGGAAAGTGCGCCAGCGCCTCCAGGTTCAGCGTGCGCTCGCCGGAAACAACATACGCGGCCACCATGACGGCCAGCACCAGGGCGCTCCCGCCAAAGGAGTAGAGCACCAGCTTCATGGCGGCATACTCCCGGCGCGTCGATCCCCAGATGGCGATCAGAAAATACTTGGGAATAATCGCGATCTCATAAAAGACAAAGAGCAGAAAAAGATCGAAGCTGAGGAACACGCCGTATACCGCGCCAATCAACACCAGGTAGAGAGCAAAAAAGTCCTTCACACGCCGTTCGACGTTCCAGGAAAAAAGTACGCCGGCGACGGCTGCAATTCCGGTCAATAAAACCAGGACCAGGCTGATGCCATCGGCGGCCAGATGATATTCAATGCCCAGCCGTCGGTATCCACGGCGCTTCTCACAATCGTGATCAGTTGCCCCGATCGGTCGTGAACCACGGCCACGATTGCGATGCCCAACCCTAGCCAACGTGGTGAGCAACGCGGTGACGCGGGCAACCACCGGGCTCTTCCGGGCGTGAGTGTAACCGCGACTGCGCCAATAAATGAGAGGTAGATCGTCCAGGCAAGCATGGTCAATACCTCACCAGGCCGACAAACTGCATCACCGTTTCATGCACCATTCCGCTGATCAGTTGCGGGTACAGTCCCACAGCGAACAGCACCACGATCGCGGGAGCGAGCATGCACCGTTCGGCCATGGTCAGGTCCGGCATCCCAGCCCAACGCTCGCCCAACGGACCTGAGAAAACGCGCTGCACAATCGTGAGCAGAAAGACAGCGGTCATCAGCAAGCCAAGCAGCGCGAGCGTGGCCGCCCACCAGGTCCAGCGGAAAGACTCCTTTAAAGATAAGAAATTCTCCCGGAAAGCCGATCAGTCCGGGCAAACCGAGCGACGCGAAGAGGGCGATCCCCATCAGTCCGCTGAATACCGGCATAGGCGCGACGCAGGCCGCCGAAATCATTCAGGCCGGTGAGCCCGCCGCTGCGCCTTTCCAGCAGCGCCAAAAACCAGAACAGCGCGGCTGCAGTGATGCCGTGGCTGAACAGCTGCAGCATCACCCCGGTCAGCGCCGCCGCCTTTTCGCTCACCTGGCTCGCATCCGCACCCGTAGACCCCGCCACGGCAACGATGCCCAGGATGCAGTACCCCAGGTGATTGATGGATCCGTAGGCAAACATCCTCTTCAAGTCAGTCTGCACCCAGGCGGTGAACGCGGGCAGTACGATGCTGGCGATAGCCAACCAGAGCAGAACGGTTCGCGCACGCCACATCTGCTCGGGGAAGATGGGCAGCAGAATCCTGAGAAACCCATACACCCCCATTTTCGACAGAGCGCCGGTCAGCACCATGGTGGTCTCTGGGGCAGCTTCCGCGTAGGTAGACGCGAGCCAGCCGTGGAAGGGAACTACCGGCGTCTTGACCGCGAATCCCAGGAATGCTCCGCAAAACAAGGCCATGGTGATATGGCCGCTGTCCCACTGATGCCAGTGCAGGTTTTGCCCAATCGCGGCCGCGAGCTGCCCGGTCTGTGCCATCTGCGTCAGCTCCACAAAGTCGAAGCTGCCGCTGGCGAGAAAGATAGCCAGGAAAGACAGCAGCAAGGCTATGCTGCCCACCATGGTGTAAACAAAGAACTGGGTAGCTGCGCGCGCCCGTCCTGCGCCACCCCAGATGCGGATCAGGAAAAACGCCGGTATCAGGCTCAGTTCCCAGAACAGAAACCAGTGGAGAAAGTTAAGTGCCGTATAGGTGCCGAAGAGACCCGTCTCCAGAAAGAGCAGGAAGGAAAAATAAGCGGCTCCTTGTTTCGGATTGCTCCAGGAAGCGGCGACCGACATGAGCACGACGATCGAGGAGACTGCCAGCATCAGCAGGCTCAGACCATCAAGCCCACGTGGTAGGCAAGCCCAATCGCCGGCTCCCACGCATGCAATTCCTGCAGTTGCATTCCTTCGAGCGCAGGTTGAAAGCGACACCAAAGCAGAATCGTAAACCCAACCGCCGCGGTGGCGAAAACCGCGGCGGTCAGCCGCGCCGCCGAACGCCCCGCTCGTCCCAGCAGTAGGACCGCAATTCCGCCCGCGAAAGGAAGCAAGGTAAGCAGGCTGACTAAGGGCAAGTTGCTGCTCATCCTCTATGTCCCAGCAGCAGAAAGAAAGCCAAAGCTGCTACCGCGGCCGCCAGCAGCCGCAGATAATTCTGGATTCGTCCATCCTGTAACCGCGCCAGCAATCGCCCGCCGTCCGCCACGCCGTTACATCCTTCGTCGAATCCCTTGTTCACCACCCAACGGTCGAGCGAGAAATCGATCCATCCCAGGCCTTTGGTGAGGGCCGACACAGCCAGCGGGATACCGCTCCAAACCCATCTGTCAAACCAACTCGCAAGGATGGCGATCCACCACGCCAGCCGCAAAATGGTCAGCGCGTAAAGCCGGTCTATGTACAAGCCTTGCCGCAGCGCAGAGAAGATCGCCGGCTGGAGCTGATCGAGAGCGTACTCAAGCACATCGGGGTCGGCGGCATGCTTGAGCGGCCGGCGCCCATACATCCACCAACCCAGCCCCAGTCCGGCGAAAACAAGCAGGGACGAAGCCAACATGAGCGGAAGAAGTCCGCCTTCCGCAAGTTGACCAAAATCCAGGCTTGCATGCTTCAGGTCCACAAAAGCCTGCAACCATGGCCATGCCGGAGTTCCGAGGAACCCCAGCAGGACTGCGAAAGCTGCCAACAGCACTAACGGAGTGGTCATGGCAGCCGGACTTTCATGGGCGGCCTCTAGCGGATCCGACGCCGCTGTCTCCGACGGCTCAATCGGCTCCGGCACGGGATCCCTGCGCCTGGTGCCGAAAAAGACGTAGCAGACCTGGCGGGTCATGTAGAAGGCCGTGAGCAGTGCGCCGATCGCGCCCAGATAAAAAGGCACCCGCGAGATGTTCCACTCATAAGCGGAATGCAGGATCGCATCCTTGCTCCAAAACCCGGAGAAGAATAAAGGGAACCCGCACAATGCCAGCGTGCCTACAGCGTAGGTCGCAAAGGTGACCGGCATCCACTTGCGGACGCCCCCCATCTCGCGAATGTCCTGCTCGCCCGTCAAGCCGTGGATAACCGATCCCGCGCCGAGAAACAGAAGCGCTTTGAAAAATGCATGAGCGATGAGGTGGAAGACGCCTACCGCGACCCCGCCCACGCCGAGGCCCAGCATCATGTATCCCAACTGCGAGACGGTGGAGTAAGCCAGAATGCGTTTGATGTCGTCCTGCGCCACCGCCACCAGCGCAGCAAAGATTGCGGTCAGAGCCCCAACCCAGGCAACTACCTCGAGCGCGTAGGTCGAAGCGCCCATCAGAGGATACACGCGCGCCACCAGGTAGACGCCTGCGGCCACCATGGTCGCTGCGTGAATCAGCGCGCTTACTGGAGTGGGGCCCTCCATCGCATCCGGGAGCCAGACGTGCAGCGGCAGCTGGCCGGATTTGCCAACCGCTCCACAGAAGATCAGCAGCGCGATCCCGGTTAAGGTTTTGCCCGCCAACTGGGAGAGCGGCCCATGCTCCATGCATCCTGCGCCGTGGTCGTAAAAGAGCAGTGTCCCGGTTTGTCCGTAGAGCCACACCATACCCAGCAGCAGACCGAGGTCACCGATCCGCGTGGTAATGAAAGCCTTCTTGGCCGCTGCCGCCGCTGCGGGCCTTTCATACCAAAAGCCAATCAGCAGGTACGACGTGAGCCCCACCACCTCCCAGCACATAAACAGCAGCAGCAGGCTATTGGCGATCAACAGGCCGAGCATCGCTCCGGCAAAGAGAGAGAGAAAGCAGAAAAACCGGGTGAAGTTTTCGTCGTGGTGCATGTAGGCCACGCTGTAAATAAAAATCAGCAGCCCCACGAAGGTGACCATCACCAGCATCACCGCTGCCAGTGGGTCTAGCATCCATCCCAGCTTCACCCATTCGGATCCAAACTGCATCCACGGGAAGTTGACAAACAGCCGCTCCGGATTCAGCAGCAGATGGGCAAAGGCAACCACTGCCAGCACAAATGAAAGACTCATGGAGGCGATCGCGATGGTTGCGGCAAATCTGCGCTGGCTCTGCTTGAGCAGCGCACCGATACCGGCGGCCAGCAGAGGGAGTGCCGGAATCAACCACAGATAGCGAACGATCCAAAGCGGTCGAGGCCATAGGCAGCTCTACTGTCGCCTCCCGGTGAGCTGGCTCAGGTCTGTAGTTTTCGCGTGCCGGTACACCGCGAGGATGAGTGCGAGCCCAACCGCCGCTTCCGCTGCCGCAACGCCGATGGAGAAGAGCACGAAGATCATCCCGGTCGATGCCGCGGCGTGGGGTCCGAAGCGCCAAAAGGCAACGAAGTTGAGGTTGGCCGCATTCAACATCAGCTCAATGCCAACCAGCACCAGGATGGTATTCCTGCGCGTCAATGCACCCGCCAGACCAACCGCAAACAGCATGGAAGAAACAAGCAAACATCCTGCCAAACCCGTCATTGCGTGTCCTGTTCTCCTTCATGGCAACAATCACGGCTCCTATCAGCGCCGCTGTAAGCATCAGCCCGATCACTTCCAGCGGGAGCACATACTCGGTCATCAAAGCAGTGCCCAACTGCCGGATCTTGGTTGCGAGAGGCAGGCTCTCCGAAGGGATGGATCGCAAAGCTATGACAGATTGCCCAGGCAAGCACGGCAAATATGGCCATTGCCACCAGGATCCCGGCGATGGGCAAGCCTGCCGGGACAATGGGCCAAGTCTGAATCACCGCCGCGGGTGAGCAGGATAACGAAGACGATAAGAACGGCGATCGCGCCCACGTAGACCAGCAACTGCGCCAGGCCCAGGAACTGAGCGCCAAGATAGAGGTAGAGCGTCCCGATGCCGGCAAACGCAACCGCCAGCGCCAGCGCGCAATGCACTAAACCGCGCAGCATCATCGCCGCGCATGCGCCCACCAGGGTCACTACTGCAAGAATCAAGAAACCAAGCGCTCATCTGTCTCATTCAGCAAAACGATAGGTTCGTTTCGCGATCTTGTTTCTGGTCTCCACGCCACGGGCCAACAGCACATAGGCAACCGCGAAAAACACCGTGTTAACCAGCCACCGCGTCACGCCCTGGGGCAGAAAGCGCCACGCCCCGGCCGACTACCACGACCACCAACGCCATGGGCAACATAAACTTCCAGGCAAAGTTCATCAACTGATCCATGCGCAGGCGGGGCAGAGTGCCGCGTACCCAGATGAATCCGATGATCAGCCCCAGCAGCTTGGCAAAGAACCATATCCACGAAGGAATCCAGGTCAAAAATGGCAGCGGCGCCGACCATCCGCCCAGAAACAGTGTGATGCCCAGGCCGCTAATGGCAAACATCCCCAGGTATTCGCCCAGGAAGAACAGGGCGAATTTAAAGCCGGAGTACTCAATGTAATATCCGGCAATAATCTCGGACTCTCCCTCAGGCAGGTCAAACGGGGAGCGGTTGGTCTCCGCGGTAGCCGCGATCATAAAGAGGATAAATCCCACGAAGCCCCACGGCGTAAGCACATACCAGTGGGGAAAAATTCCCGAGAAGCCCGCTTGCTTCTCCACGATCTCGACCGTCGAAAGGGAGCCGGCCGCCATGATCACCGCAATGGAGGAGAGCAGCAGCGGCACCTCGTAGCTGATCATCTGTGCCACCGCCCGCATGGCGCCGAGCAGGGAGTACTTGTTGCGGCTCGACCACCCCGCCATAAAAACCGACAACTCTGAAATCGCCCCGATGGCAAAGAAAAACAGCACGCCTGCATCCAGGTTCGCGGCGATCATGTTCCGGCCAATGGGCAAAACCGCATAGGGCAGAAAGGCCACCGCCAACAGAACCAGCGGCGCCAGAAAATGAACCGTGCGGTCCGCCGGAGCGGGAACAATATCTTCTTTGGTCAGCGACTTCAACGCATCTGCCATCGGCTGCAGGATGCCGAAAAATCCCACCCGATTCGGACCGTAGCGGTTCTGAATCCTGCCCAATCCCTTGCGCTCCAGAACCGTGGTCAACGCAAACAGGACTGGAAAGACGAGAAGAATGGGAAGGATGGTCAGCAGAATCGAGACGCGCCGGCTGAATCGCTGGCCGGTGAGTAGCCCAGGAGCCAGTGCTTCAGCAACACAAAAACCTGGTCCAGCATTATTTCGTCACCGCCGGTTGCTGCTTCTTGGCCTCGGCCTGCGCCTTTTCTTCCGCCGCGTCTGGCCTCGACCTCGGCTGCTTCCGTCGGGTGGATTGCCATGTAGTGCTCATTGGGCCGCGCTAATTTTTCCTTGGTCCATAACAGCCCGCCAAAGCGGTCGGTGGTGCTTAATTCGAATTCGTTATCCATGCGAATGGCGTCGAAGGGGCAAACCTCAACACAGATCTGGCAGCTCATGCAAACCGATACATCGATGTCGAAAACGGCGGGATAAAACTGCTGCTTGCCGACAAAGTCTGGCTTCTTGTCTTTGCTCTTTTCGATGGTGATGCATCGTGGCGGGACACTCTTTCTCGCAAATCTGGCATGCCACGCAGCGAAGCCCTTCGTTCTGGGTCCACGCCATCGTAAATCAGGAAAGGGAAGTTGCGCGCCGCCTCCGCTACCGGCAGCCGCTCTTCAGGAAACTGCACCGTCACCAGGCGTTCCTTATCGACAAAGCTGCCGAGAAAGTTCCGTGCGGTTTCCGCCAACCCTTTGACAATACCTTCGCCTAACATCTCTTCTGCCCCTCGCTCTGCAGTACGTTAAGGCGCCTGCTAACGGTCCACTTCGCCCATCACAATATCAATGCTCCCCAGAATCACCACCACATCGGCGATGTTATGTCCAATGCACATATCCTCGAGTACCGTAAGGTTGATCAGGCTCGGGGGCCGCACCCGGTACCGGTATGGGTTGGGCGAGCCATCACTGATCAGATAAAACCCCAGCTCTCCCTTGGGCGATTCAATCCGCCCATAGGCCTCCCCCACCTTGGGCCGTAAGCCGCGCAGCCTCGCCTTCGGATCCATGATCGGCCCTGATGGAATGTCGCGCAGAGCCTGCTCCAGAATCTTGAGCGACTCGCGCATTTCGAGCACGCGCATCATGTACCGGTCGAACACGTCTCCGTGCTCGCCCAGCGGCACACGGAACTGGAAGCGATCGTATATGCCGTAGCGGTCCACCTTGCGCAGGTCGTAATTCACTCCGCTGGCGCGCAGGCCGGGCCCGGTAACGCCGGCGTTGATCGCCAGTTCGCGGGGCAGCACACCCACTCCCTGGGTGCGCGCCATCAGGATCTCGTTCCCGGTCAGCAGCTGTTCGAACTCATCCAGGAAACCGTAAAATTCGCCACCAGCGTCGCTGTCTGGCCAAGCCATTCAGCGGAGCAATCCACGCGCACTCCGCCAAACCGCATGTAGTTGCACATCATGCGCGCGCCGCTTAAAGTTTCGAATAGGTCCAGAACTCTTTCCCGCTCGCGGAAGGCATACATCAGTGGCGTGCCGCTCGCCCCCATATCCTGCAGCAGAAATCCCACCATGCTGGCATGGTTCTGCAGCCTGGTCAACTCGGCGACAATCACCCGGATATACTCGGCGCGCTCCGGCACGGCCAGGCCCGCCAGCTTCTCCACCGCCAGGGCATATCCCCAGTTATTGGTCATGGAGCAGAGATAGTCCAGCCGATCGGTGTAAGGAATTGCGGCCAGATAACTGGCTGCCTCGGCAATTTTCTCGTGGTTGCGGTGCAGGTAGCCGAAGACCGGCTTCAGGCGCACGACCCGCTCGCCATCCAGGCGAACATCCATGCGAAAGACGCCATGGGTCGATGGGTGCTGCGGCCCCATCGATATTTCCATGATCTCGTCTCGTCCAGCCTCGGAGGTCGCTGCCTGTGTCATGGTTCCCTCAGTATTTCCAGATCGTCGTCCGGGGGAGGAACATAATCCTTGCGCATGGGGTGATCCGTAAAACCCTCCCACATCAGGATGCGCCGCAAATCCGGATGCCCTTCAAACACCACCCCGAACAGGTCGAAGGCCTCTCGCTCCTGGAATTCCGCGCTTCTCCAAACCGGGGTCAGCGAGGGAAGCGTCACGTCGTCTGTCCGGTTCGCTGTGCGCATGCGTATCACCACCGGCCCCTCTTTATTCGCCATGGAAAAGAGGTGATAGACCACTTCCAGATAACCCGGAATCGTCGTCTTGATCGTCTGCTCGATCTCCTTTTCCACGCCCTCGACGATCTGCTTGGTTTTGATCTTCTCCGTCTTCTCGCGATCCGGCCAATCCACCGCAGTTACGTTGGAGCAAAAATCCAGCTGCAGTGAGTCGCGCAGCAGCCGGGCGGCCGCGAGCCCATGCTGGCGATCGATCAGCAGCGAGTTCTGCGCCGAGGGGCTGCCATTCGCCACCACCTCCACCTGGCAACCTGGAATGCCCGCTTGCAACCGGCTCGCTGATCTCCTCCAGCGTCATCCCTGAAGCACCTTGAGTGGGTTGCGGAAGATCTCATCGTTCTGTGCAGGTTCCAGCCCGTGCTCGCCAAACTCCGGCACCGGAAACTCGCTGGGAAGCTCCTGCTTCAGATGCCTTGGTCTCGACTCCCCGGTAAGGTGCTGGGCGCTGATCTTGTCCTGCAGAGCCATGAAGGCGTGAATCAGCGCCTCCGGACGGGGCGGACAACCGGGAATATGCACATCGACCGGGATGTAGCGGTCGATTCCCTTCAGCACGTTGTAGCCGTCGCGGAAGGGTCCACCGGAGATAGCGCACGCCCCCATGGCGATCACGTATTTCGGCTCCGGCATCTGGTTGTATAGCCGAACCACCTGGGGAGCCATTTTCTTGGTCACGGTTCCGGATACGATCATCAGGTCCGCCTGCCGGGGCGAAGGCCGAAAGACCTCAGCGCCGAAGCGAGCCAGATCGTAGCGTGCCATCGTGGTCGCGATCATTTCAATGGCGCAGCAGGCCAAGCCAAAGGTCAGCGGCCAAACGGAATTCTTGCGCCCCCAGTTGTAGAGCTCTTCAAACGTGGTGGCAAAAATCCCGTGCTTGCTTAGTTCGGTTTTTAAGTCCTGGTCCATGGAAACCTCATTAGAGCTGTTTCGCAATTACTGTGGTCTGACAAAGATCGCGAGGAGTGGTTTTCCTTGAGAGAAAACCACGACAAGGTCCGTCTCGTCGGTTTACACCAATTGCGAAACTGCTCTAGCCCAAGTCAACACACCCTTTTGGCAGGCCCAGACCAGGCCCTCCACCAGTAAAAGCAGGAAAACCAGCATTGCCAGGCAAGCTGCCAGCGAAAGGCCGGAGAAGGCCGCGGCAAACGGCAGCAGGAAAACCGCCTCCACATCGAAGATCAAAAAAACAATGGCGTACAGATAATAGGAGACGTTTAACTGCACCCAGGCATCGCCCTTGGCTTCCAGCCCACATTCGTAGGTCGCGTTCTTTTGAAGCCCCGGCTTGGCCGGCGAAAAAACCCTCGCCCAAAACCAGGCCAGCGACAGCGGGATCCCTCCAAAAACAAACGCCGCAGCCAGGAGCACGACGATGGTGGCCCAGGGGTGCTCGACCGGAGCTATCGGAAGACTCTTACCCATTCCTCACCATTGCTGCCCCGGTACCATGTCACTGCCTTTCGAGTCGCAGGGATTACTCCGCAACAGACTCAGATTACGCCTTCTTGCTCGCCTGCTGACTGCTCCGAATTGCATCATCCGGTGCCAACCCGGTGCGCGGGTGAACCAAGTTCTCGAACCACCGGCGAATGGCGCCGATCCTGATTGAAATCATGAATTGGGACGACTTGCCAGCCCGCCTGAAGCACCTCGGGGGCTGCCAGACCATAGTAGCTGGGTGTATGCTGGTTTGCACTTCAAGATCGCGTCATAAAAGCCGTCTTGATAGTGTTTGACCGGATAAGATCCGGCAGGTCCACGGGGCTTGTCTGGCAGGGACCCCCGTAGCCTGGAGAAGAATCGATGAGGCAGTCCTTCGCTATTGGTATAGGGGGCGCGGCCGGTCAGGGCGTTGCTACCCCGGGTGACATTTTCGCCAAAATCTTCAGCCGTCGTGGGCTGCACCTGAACGTCTACAACGCCTACCAATCCATCATTCGCGGCGGCCATACCTTTCTTACCATTCGTACCGGCCCGGAAAAGATCACCAACATGGGCGATCGGATCGATCTCCTGATCCCCCTGAACCAGGACACCATGGACCGGCACCTGGGCCTGCTGAGCAGCGGCGGCGCCTGTATCTACAACTGCCGACACCATCAAGCCGGGCCAGCCGGCGGAGGGCGTCCAGCTGTGCCCGCTGCCGGTTTCGAAGCTGGCCGACATCAGCCGCAACAAGATCGCCCAGAATACCCTGGCCATCGGCGCCGCCCTCAGCATGACCGGCGTCGGCTTTCAGGCGCTGGAGAACGTCCTCGCCGAGCAGTTCCGCAAGAAGGAAAAGGCCGTCATCGACGAGAACGTTGGCTTGGCGCGCGCCGGCTACGACTACGCCACGCAAAACTTCAAGGCCTTCGCCAATCCGCTGCCCATGACGGACACCCGCTATGCCGTGCTGGGCGGCAACGCCGCCATGGCCATGGGCGGAGCCGCGGCCGGGGTCAAGTTCTACTGCGCCTATCCCATGAGCCCGTCGACCGGCGTGCTGCACTGGATGGCCGAGCACGCCCGCAAAGCCAACATCATGGTCCGCCAGGTGGAAGACGAGATTGGCGTGATCAACATGGCCATCGGCGCGGCCCACGCCGGGGTTCGCGCCATGTGCGCCACCTCCGGCGGCGGCTTTGCCCTCATGAGCGAGGCCCTCGGCCTCTCCGCCCAGGCGGAGATTCCCGTCGTGGTGATCGACTGCCAGCGCGCGGGCCCATCCACCGGAGTTCCCACCAAGACCGAGCAGGGCGATCTTTGGCAGATGCTGGGCGCGGCTTTTGGCGACTATCCCCGCGTGATTGCCGCTCCTCTGGATATCGGCGACTGCTTCACCCTCATCCCGGAAATCTTCAACATCGCCGAACGCTTCCAGTGCCCCGGCATCGTGCTCTGCGATCTGCTGCTGGCCGAAGGCCGCCTCAGCGTCGACCCCAACATTCTGGACTTCAACCCCGAGATCGACCGCGGCGAGATGATCACCTCCGCCAATGGCAACGGCAACGGTTCATCTACAAGCGCTACCTGATTACCGAGAGCGGAGTTTCGCCCCGCGCCGTTCCCGGGGTTCCCGGCTACACCCACGTGGTCTCCAGCGACGAGCACGATGAAGACGGCGTGCTCATCAGCGACGAATACACCAACACGGTCAAGCGCCGCGCCATGATGGAAAAGCGCATGCGCAAGGTCGCAGGGATCGAAGCCTCGGTCCAGCCGCCCAAGCTGCAGGGCCCTGCGGATGCCGATGTGACCCTGATCGGCTGGGGATCGACCCAGGGCGTGATCGAGGAAGCCCGCGAGCTGCTTGCCGAGCAGGGGATCATCGCCAATCAGCTGCAGATCCGCTGGCTGGTTCCGCTGCACGGCGACGCCATTGTCGACATGCTTGAAGGCTCGCGCCACACCATCATTATCGAGAACAACTATCAGTGGCCAGTTCGCCCGCTATCTGCGCAGCGAGACCAGTTTCGTGGCCAATGGACACATCCGCAAATACGATGGCGAACCCTTTATGCCGCACCACATTGTGGAGGCGGTAAAGGAGCAGCTGAGTGGAAGCACCACCCTTTCCGTTCCCACCCACGAGATCATGGTCTAGGAGAGAAAAACGATGGCGACAGATATAGCAGCTCCAAAACTGACCACGATGGCCGACTTCAAGGGCAAGGTCGATCCCGACTGGTGTCCGGGTTGCGGCGATTTCGGCGTGCTGGCGGCGGTGCAAAAGGCGCTGGTCGAGCTGCAGATTCCCAACCATGAGGTTGCCACCATCAGCGGCATCGGCTGCTCCTCAAACTTTCCCGGCTTCATCAATACCTACGGCATGCACACCCTGCATGGACGCTCGCTGGCTGTGGCCACCGGCTTCAAGATGGCGAATCACGGCATGACGGTGCTCGTCACCGGCGGCGATGGGGACGGCTTCGGCATCGGCGGCAATCACTTCATGCACACCATGCGCCGCAACGTCGATCTGCTCTACATCGTCATGGACAACCAGATCTACGGCCTCACCACCGGGCAAACCTCGCCCACCAGCCGCCTGGGCATGAAGACCAAGAGCATGCCCTTCGGCAGCGTGGAGGGGCCGATCAATCCCATTTCGCTCGCGCTCTCTGCGGGCGCAACCTTTGTCGCCCGCGGCTTCAGCGCGGAGCAGAAGCACCTTACCGAGCTGATCAAGCAGGGGATCCAGCACAAGGGTTTCTCCTTCATCGATGTCTTCAGCCCTTGCGTGACCTACAACCACGACAACACTTTCCAGTGGTTCCGTCCGCGGGTGAAGAAGCTCGAAGACAATCCTGCTTACGACTCGACCAACTGGATGGCGGCGATGGAGAAATCACTGCTTGTGGGGCGACGAAATTCCCATCGGCAAATTCTTCGAGCGCACCGACGTGCCCACCCTGCACGAATCGGAGCCGGTGCTGAACACGGAACCGCTGGTCAAGCAGAGCTCGCGCATCCCCGCCGATGTCGCCCGAGCATTCGTAGAAGAGTTGATGTAAGCAAGCCGCCGCCCCATAGCATTTTCACTTCTGGGGCATACAGAGTAACCGCTCCCGACGTGGCTTTTCCTCAAGAAAAGCCGCACTTCGCGGCGCTTGCCTGTGCAGAGTAGAAGTGAAAATGCTCTAAGGGAAGTCCACTTATCCCGAGACAGGGCGGCCTCATCCCTGATTTCTGCAACCTACCCCCTTGATCTCTGACTAAACCTCGTTTAATAATTAACGATCCAGTTGTACCACCTTCGAAAGAGACATTCCGCAGATTTGTAAGACCTAAGGGCATTCGGGCCTCAGCAAGCGTATAGGATTCCGCCAAAAAGAGCGGGCGCCAACGGGATAGTTCTATTTCTTGGAGGTAGTACGCATGCGCACCTTCCGTCAGCTCTTTCGCATTCCTGTTTTTGACCACTGCTCTTTGCGCCCTCAGCTTGGCCGCAGGCATCGTTCACCTCTTTGCGAGGAACCGTTACGGACTCCTCCGGGGCGCTGATTCCCGGCGCCACCGTGAGCATCGTGAACAAGTCCACCAACCTGACGTCGACCCAGATCGCCAGCGGGAGCGGCGAATACCAGTTCCAGCAGATTCTGCCAGGCACTTATGTCATCACCGCCAATGGTATCCGGTTTCAGCCCGCAATCCAAGCAGGCCGATCTTCTGGTGAATCAGCCGGCCACGATCAACTTCAAATTGACCGTCCAGTCCACCGCTGTCACCGTCGACGTGAGCGGCGAAGCGGAGACCTGAATACGACGGATGCGTCGATCGGGAACTCGGTCAATAACGCCACCATCCAGGCGCTGCCCATGGAAGGGCGCAACGTAACCGATCTGCTCAGCCTGCAACCCGGGGTTTTGTATCTTGGCCGGCAGACCACCGACCAGCAGGACCAGGACAGCCGCAGTGGTTCCGTCGCCGGTGCACGCTCCGACCAGACCAACGTGACCCTGGACGGCCTGGATGACAACGACCAGCAGAACGGCTACGCCTTCACCGGCGTTCTCAGGTCGACGCTCGATTCCACAGAGGAGTTCCGCGTCACCACCACCAGTTCGAACGCGGATGCCGGACGTAGTTCGGGAGCGCAGGTCACCCTGGTGACCAAATCCGGAACCAACAGATTCCACGGCGCAGCTTACGAATACAACCGCAACAGCCTCGGATATGCCAACGACTGGTTCAATAAGCAGGGCGAACTGCAATCCGGCTTGCCCAACCAGGCCCGGCAAGCTGATCCGCAATACCTTTGGCGGATCGCTCGGCGGCCCCATAAAAAAAGACAAGCTCTTCTTCTTCTTCAACTATGAAGGGCAGCGTACTGCGGAAAACTCGCAGCAGACCCGAGTTGTGCCCAGCGCCGGATATCGCCAGGGAAACATTACTTATCAATACTGTGTCGAATCCGAACGATCCCACATGCGCGCAAACCGCGACCAACACCCTGACCCCAGCCCAGATTGCGACCCTCGATGCCGCCTGCCTGGCCAATGGAGTGTGCACAACGCCTGGCCCGAACGCCGCTGTGCTGGCGTTCTTTCAGCAATATCCTTTGCCCAACGGAGCCACCGAGGGTGATGGCTACAACCTGCTGTCTTATACCTTCTCTTCGCCCTTATCCTGGTTCGCTGAACACCAGCATTCTCAAGCTCGACTACGCGATCAACGACAAGCATCATCTGTTCGTGCGCGGAAACCTGCAGAAGGACACGCAGTCCGGGCGTCGAAGATTTTCCCGGCGATCCGCCGTCATCGTCGCTTGAGAGACAACAGCAAAGGAATCGCGGCCGGTGAGACCTGGTCGATCACGCCTCATATCGTGAATGACGTTCGCTATGGCTTCATACGCCAGGGATATCAGCAATCGCGGTACCGGCCAGGGAGACTACACCACCTTTCGCTTCATCAACGACGTCGAGCACGATCCTTATTACATAACGCGCTCATCGGTGGTCAGCGTCCCGGTCAACAACGTCGTCGATAACCTGACCTGGACCAAGGGCAGCCATACGTTGGGATTCGGCGGCAATTGGCGGCTGATCCACAATAACCGTGGATCGGATGCGAATTCTTATAACACTGCCTCGACCAACCCTATTGGTATAGCGCGGGGACCCCCGATCCGGGGACACTGGGCGTACCATCGGTTTCCGGTGGCTTCTTCAACTCCTACGAAATTGCCTACGGAAACCTGATAGGCGGGATCCCCGACGCGACCACAATTTCCAACTACAACGTCACCAAGGGTGGGGCAACCGGGAGCCTTGTATCCTGATGGCACCTTCATCAATCGGCATTTCAAAGCAAATGAATATGAATGGTACGTTCAGGATAGCTGGAGAGCGCGGCCGAACCTGACCATCACCTACGGCATACGGCATACCATTCTGCAAACTCCCTACGAGGAGAACGGCCAACAGATCGCGCCCACCATCGATACCGATGCATGGTACAAGCAACGAGATGCACTGCGGCCCTGGGACAGGTGTACGAACCGCTTCTGCAATTTGCTCCCAGCGGGCCTGCGAACCACGCGCCTGGGCTCTGGTCTAAGCAAAAGACAAATTTCGCGCCCCGGCTGGCCATCGTCTATTCGCCCAACGAAAAGACTTCGATCCGTCGCCGGTTTCGGCTTGTACTTCGACCACTACGGCGAAGGCATCGTCAACACCTTCGACCAGTTCGGATCCTTTGGCTTGAACACCAGTGTCGAAATCCGGCGGGCGTCTACACTTTTGAGAATGCACCCCGCTTTACCGGTGTCCACAATGTCCCGTCCAATGGATCCCCGCAACCCAACCCGATTACTTATCCCTATACCTACCCATCCACCAACTTTGCCATTACCTGGGGCGCCGATAACAAGCTGAAAACCCCTTATGCGGAAGCCATGGACTTCTCCATTCAGCGCGAACTCCGCGGAGGTCTTACCCTCGAGGTCGCTTACGTCGGGCGGCTGGGCAGGCACCTGCTTCAAGCGCTGGACTTGGCGGAGCCGGTCAATTCGCCGATCCTCAGGGCGGCGGCGACTACTTTACCAATGCGACCAAGCTATCCCAGCTGGTGGATGCCAACGGGGGCAAGCGCAGGCGTCGGTGCCTGCCATTCCTTACTTTGAGGACGTCTTTCCGCAACTTGCGAACTGCGACTACTATGGGCGAGAGTGCCACGCAGGCTATCTATACCAATGAATGGGCCCCCAACCGCTATACAGCATGGAGAGACCACCGCTCTTGCCGATCTGGACTTCTACTGTGTTTACACTTGCCCGCAAGGAACAAAATTCTGGCAGTCTCAATTCTCCTCTCTCTATGCCTGGGATTCGATCGGCATGAGCTACTACAATGCCGGCCAGATTACGCTCCGTCATCCCTTCAGCCATGGCCTGCAGGCCGACTTCAGTTACACGTTGTCGAAGTCGATCGACATGGGTTCGGACACGGAGCGCGCCACCGAAATTTCGGTTCAATGGTTCGTTCAGCACCATTCTCAATACCTGGAATCCTTCCTTGAACCGGGGCGTCTCCGATTTCGACACCAAGCATCTGATCACTTTCGACTGGGTGTATCAGTTTGCCCTTCGGTACGGGACAGAAGTTTGCCAACACATCGAATCGGCTGGTCGATGAGACGATCGGAGGTTGGCAGTGGTCAGGGGTAAACCGTTGGACAAGCGGATTGCCCTTCAGTGTCAATGAGCCGGGCTGGTGGACCGATTGGCAGATTGAGAGTTTCGCTGTCGAGACGGCGCCGGTGAAGGTCCGCAAGCACCTTGATCAGAACGGGGCACCGCAGGTGTTTGACAACGTGGCGGCGATCAACAATGGAGTGGACAACGGTTCGCCCATCCGGCTGGCCTACCCGGGCGAGGCTGGACAACGCAATAATTTTCGCGGAGACGGCTACTTCGATATCGACTCAGGTTTGGCCAAGACCTTCAAGATCACGGAGAGTCAGGGCGTGAAGTTCGCCTGGGAGGTTTTAACGTCACCAACTCCGCCCGATTTGATATCAACCCGACTTTTCTTTTGGCACCACGTTGACTGAGGGCAACCTGGGCAACTATTCGGCACTTTACACCAAGCCGCGCGTGATGCAGTTTTCATTGCGTTACGACTTCTAACCCGGCAAGCGGTCTTTCTCAGTGCGGCGAAACCAGCGTTTTTACGTTGTTTTCCTTCTCATACAGCAAGCCGTGATAGCCCTTCTCGACCAACTCCTCGAGAGGAATGCGGCCGGTAATCAGTTCCTCACCCTTGAATCGCGGGTCGGTCATCATGCGAATCGTTTCGTCATAGAGCCCAAAACCGCTCATGCTTCCGCTCACGGTCTTTTCCCGAAAGACCAAATCGGTCAAGTCAAGCGGCGCTGGTTTCTCAAACACTCCCATGACCACCAACCGGCCGCGCGTCCGCGTGAGTTTCCCGGCGAGCTGAGCCGTCATCGGCTGCCCGGCACATTCCACTACCACATCAAATCCCTCTCCTTCGGTAATCTCGAGCGCGCGTTTCTCGGGATCCTCTTTTGCTGGATCGATCACATCGATCGCGCCCAGCCTGGTTGCGGTCTCCTTGCGCCGCTGGGCAACTTCAACGGCGACCACTCTCTTTGCTCCGCGGAGAGTGGCGGCTATCAATGCCATCAAGCCTATGGGCCCTGCGCCAACGATGGCGACATTGTCATCCGATCCTATGTGTCCCGAGGCGACGGCGCGCACGGTCGCCGAAAATGGCTCAACCAGGGCGCCTACCTCATCAGAGATGGTGTCAGGCAGGTGATAGCACTGGTAGGCATACAGGTTCAATCGTTCCGAGAGTGCTCCTCCCCACCAACTTGTACCCAGAAACGCCACCTTATCGCATTGCGCCATGGAGCCGGACCGGCACCAACGGCACTGTTGGCAGCCGATGATTGGGCAGGCGACAACCCGGTCGCCGACTGAGAAGTCCTGCACACCCTGACCCACGGCGATCACCCGTCCGGACATCTCGTGCCCGATGATGACCGGAGATTTTACGGATGTAAGCGGGTGGGGCGCACGCTGCGGAATATAAACCGGACCACCCAGGTATTCGTGGAGATCGGTGCCGCATATACCGCACCAGGCTACCTCAACCTGTAGTTGTCCCGGAGGAGGATCCGGCGGATCCTCCACGCGCCCAACCCTAACGTCCTGCCTGCCGTACCAAACCGCAGCTTTCATAGCCACTCCATTCCGTAGAACCGAATGCTATTCCTGGGCGGGTACACAGGTCTCTAAAAACCCGCGCGATTTTTCTTAAAAAGCTATGCAGCCACAAAACCGCCAAGAGAGCAAAAGGGCCCTCATTTTCTTCAATCCTGCCCCGCCTGTTCGCCAATACAGTAATTTGTGCACATACCCCGGATTTTCGACACGAGGTCGTTAGCGGTATCTTCGATTTGCGGTGGCCTTCCGGCGGCAAATGAGTCCCAGCACGGTCCCGCTACAATTGCCGCATCATGACCGACCTTAATTCTCTGGTGATTTTCGCGCAGGTTGTGGAATCCAACAGCTTTTCGCAGGCGGCGCGACGCCTAAAAATGCCTACCTCTACGGTGAGCCGCCGTGTAGCGGATCTCGAACGCGAGCTTGGTGTACGCCTCATCGAACGGTCGACCCGCAGCCTGCGCCTCACCGACGTTGGGTCTGAAGTCCTCGAACATGCCCGCCGCAGCGCAGAAGTGAGCGAAGCAGTGGGCAATATTGCTTCAAACCATTTATCGAGCGTTACGGGCACATTGCGGCTTGCCGCCCCACCCAGCATCTCCGACTCGTTGCTTGCTCCCTTAATCATCGCGTTCCAGGCTTCCTACCCCGACGTTCGCGTACAGGTATTCATTACCGAACGAATTGTCGATCAGATTGCCGAAGGAGTCGATCTGGCGTTCAGGGTTGGAGAGCTTGAGGATTCGTCGCTTGTCGCCCGGAGGATACTGACCTACCGGCATCAGCTCGTGGCAAGCCCTGCTTATCTGGCGAAGTGCAAGGCGCCGAAGAACCCTGACGATCTGCTTGAGCACCGTCTGCTCGCATTCTCATTCTGGCGTCCCGAAAACAACTGGCATCTCGTTCACGTAAATGGAAAGGACAAACAGACGCTGACATTCCAACCTTACCTGTCGATCAACGAATACGCTGGCCTTGCAACTGCGCTGCTGGCAGGCACCGGCATTGGGGATCTTCCGCCCATTGTGCAGTCAGGGCTGCTGCGTGACGGATTGCTGGTGGAAGTAATGCCGAAGTGGCACTTGCCCACCTTCAATCTCTCGGTAGTCCATCTCGGCAATCGGTATCTCCCTCGGGCCGTGCGCGTGTTCAAGGAATTTGCGACACAAATGCCGCCATCGCTTTTTCCATTACTGCCCCGCTGACGGCTGCATTATCCCAAACCTGGAAAATACATTTGCAGTTTGCCCGGCTATTCGAGCCGGCAGCCTGAGCTTATTGTGCTTTTGACAGCGCCCTCGTTGACAAAGGACCCCAGCATGAATGCAAACGAACAAGCGGTCGCCGCAGTCCTGGCGAAATATCAAGATGCGTTGAACGCGTCCGACACCGATGCGGTGATGCCGCTTTATGCCGAAGATGGCGTCTTTATGCCGCCCTATAGCCAGTCGGCGGTCGGCATTGAGGCAGTTCGCAAGGCCTACGACGTGGTATTCCATGCCATCACTTTGAACGTGAAATTCAACGTCGTGGAAGTTATCGAAATGGTCCCTGGTTGGGCTTTCGCGCGCACCCATTCAGCAGGCACCAGCAAGGATCATGCGACCGGGGCAAAGAGTGCCGAAGCTAACCAGGAGCTCTTCATTTTCAAGAAAGCCGCCGACGGAGCATGGAAGATCGCGCGTTACAGTTTCTCCACCACGAATCCCCCGAAGCAGTGACCTAAGCACAGCCAGCACCGGTCAATTGAGGAGAGATTCCCAATCCGGTGGCACTCTTCCCGCAGGACCCGGGGTCGGTTGATCAATCGGATGAGCATGAGGCGGCGGCAATGGGACGCCTTTGATCATGCGTTGTTTCTGGTAGTCATAAAACCAGTCCTCGCCCGGCTCGAAGCTGGCAATAATTGGGTGTCCGGTCGATGCCGCATGCTTTGAGGCGTGTTGACTGGGCGAGCTATCACAGCACCCGATGTGTCCACACTCTGCGCAACGGCGGAGGTGCAGCCACCATCCCTCCGCCGCCAGACATTCCACGCAGCCTTTTCCAGTGGGCTTTGAGGCAGCGTTAATTCCCCGATGATCATTCTTCATGCTCTTTATCATCCCACCCAAACTCTATCCTGGCCAACTTTTGGGTGCCCCATATCTCGCGTTTACGCGAGATGTGGGTTGTCGCTTTCGAGTAGGATGTTTGTCGAAGCAAATCCTGAGGGAAGGAACAAATCTTCATGAAGCAGGTTCACCTCTTGTTGACTCTTATGTTGGGGGCGGGCATGATACAGGCCGCACCGGTACCAACCTCAACCAGCGACGCGGCAAAGCAGGTCCTGGCTGCCGAACACGCTCGCACCACAGCCCTGGAGCACTCGGATGTCGCAACCCTCGAGCGGATTATGGCGGAGGATGTCACCTATATCCACGCCAGCGGCAAAGTAGATACCAAGAAAAGCTATCTGGATGCAATTCGTAGCGGACAGCTGCATTACATTTCCTGGCACCCGAATCGATTTGCATGTTCGCATGCTGGGAAGTGGCGCGGTCATCGATGGTGAGTATGCGGTGAAGGTGATGGACTCCCGCATGCAGCCCACCCCATTCGATATCAATATCTTCATCCTGACGGTATATGAGCGCCGCAACGGCCAATGGCAGCAGATCGCCTGGCAATCCACCCGCGACACAGGGTCCCACTGACGTTTGAAACCGTCAACCCGTAATTGTTTTCTGATCTGCCTTGTCTAAATGAATGTCGTTGACGTTTCGCGATAGTCTCACGCTAAAATCCTGAACGTTTCTGAGCTCGAATATCGGTGCAGAGATTGGCTTCGGCGTCTTAATACGGAAGAACTCAGCGCCTTTGACGTTGTCGAGGTAGAAGACTGGCCGCACATCCGGCTGGCTCCAAGCAAGTTCCACGTTGGTCAACTCGATATTATTGACGTTGCGTATAAAAAAGCCGCTCGCGGGGATGTCTCCGAACCTGTAAGGTTCCGGATATCCCTGTTCCATTTGCGGAACCATCCGTGTTGCCATTTCCCGCGTTCCCCCACCGCGATGTTCCATATACAGATCGTTGATCTTGACGTCTTCGATCGCATTGGAGGGAATTCCGGAGATGAGTCCCGCGCCGCCGAACTGCGATGCGGAGTTGTAGCTGACGACGTTGCTGATAATAATGCGTTTCAGTGTGCCTACGGGAACGCCCGCCGGACCTCGCATGCGGCTTCCCAGGCGGAGGAACAATGGGGTATTGGTGCAGTCACGCATCGTGACGCCAGTAAAAGTAATATCTTCCAGCAACGCACCATCCACGCTCTCGAGCGCAAAGCCACGGCATCCGTCAAACACGCAATTCGAGATCGTGATGTTCTTAAATCCGCCATTGGACTCTGTTCCGCACTTGATGCGGCCAGTAGGGGCCACTTTGAAATCAGCCGGCCAGCGTTTATAGGTGCCGTCGAGCATCGTCCCCAGCACATAGGCGCCGGTGACATAGCAATTCGTAATCGTCACATTCTCAGTGGCACGCGCATAACCAAGAGCAAATGAGCTCTTAGGGCAAATGCCATCGTCCCAGGGAGAATTGACGCTGCAATTAGAGACACGAACGTTGTGGCAGCAGTCGATGTCGAGTGCGTCCCGATCGGTATCGACCTTCAGGTTGTCGATGGTCAGATTGTCAACCCCTGTCGCCAGTAGGCCGAAGTGGCCGCCTTTCAAGATGGAGAAATCCCGCAGGATCACGTTGTGGCAATTCTTGAGCGCGATGGTCTTATTTCCCATGCCTGGAGTTTCGGCCCGCGGCTCCTCCGAGCCGCCGCGGCTTAGGCCTTTGCCCCAGATCAAGCCCGGCCCAAGAATGGCGACGTCGTGGATCCCTTCCCCCCAAATGAGGCTATTGTGCCAATGATTGTGTCCATAATCCTGGTAGTCTTCCCAGGGTGCGTTCGGCTCGGCGGGATCGTAGCATGCTCCACTGGTGCTGCCCCCTGGGGCAACGCTTGCGGCTAGAATCGTTGCTCCAGTATCGAGGTAGAGCACGACATTGCTTTTCAGGTGAATGGAGTAGGAAGCGTACGTGCCCGCGGGAAACCGAACCGTGCCCCCTCCCTGGCCGCTCGCCGCCTCGATCGCCTTGTTGATCGCCGGAGTATCAATCGAGGCGCCGTCGCCTCGTGCGCCATAGCCTTTCACGTCGATGACCGCATTTGTGCCTGCCCCGGGCATGGGTGCAGTTTGCGCTTGAGCGCCGGGTGAAATACCTGCTGTAGCGCTAGCCAGACCCGTACCGGCCAGCTTCAGGAAGTCTCTTCGAAAAATGGTCATTGATCTTCCTTCTTCGTGGAAATGGGAAACGACTTCGCCAGGTAGGCAGTAATCTCGTTGAGTTCGTCGTCGGTGGCGACAGCTCCCCGGGCGGCCATTAGCCGCACCAGGTCGTGCCATCCTTGCGGGCTGAGTTGTTCGTTGGCTGTTAGCGCCAGCGAGTGGCAACCGGAACAGACGCTTGCCGTTATCTCTCGTCCCGGCCCTGGCGGCAAAAGGTTCTGTTGCCTCTGGGGCTTGGGTAGGAAAACGGTCGCCACACCGGAAGGCGCACTCTCCCCGTTGGAGTTCGCGGAACTCACAGCGTATTCGTAAGTCATGCCATTCCCCGCCGTAATGTCGGTAAAGGTAGTCGACGTTAGACCTCGCGCGATGGTCTCGAAGGGCGCGGCACTCTTATTCGATCGCTTCACGGTGTAGGTGGTAGTGTCTCCCGCTGCAGCCCATGACAGCGAGACCTGCCCATCTCCGGCGGAGACATTCACGCTTGACGGCGCCAATGGAGCAGGGCCATCGGGCAGTAACCCATAGACGCAAAGTTGACCGCTTCCGGCATTGCGCGTTCCGAAGCTGGCCAGAAAGACCTTGCCGTTCGCGATGGTGGGCGCAGCCGTCTTGGCATAGTTGTTGCAATCGTCGCGCGCTCCATTTTGCAGAGAGTTCCACAGTTCGTGCGCAATGTCGTCCGCGTCATAGGCGTGCAGTATGCCCGGTCTTGACTCATGCCATGAATCGCCGCTTGCATGAATGGCCGCCCAGAGAATGCCATCTCGATTCCCATTTGCCGAAAGCGAGATCATTGCGCCAGGATGTCCCTGAGTCGCCTCCGGCCGAATCGCGAAAGGGGCCTCCTTGAGCCTTTCACCCTCGAGGCGATACGCTCTGAGTCGATCTGTCTGTCCCCACATATAAATCAGCGCACCATTCTTCGCGCTGTTCCAATAAACCAGGCTGGGCAGTTGCGAACTTGTTGCCTGAAAATGTTGCACCGCTTGGTCGTCGCCCAGATGGCCCATATGGTGGGTGTCAACAAGATAGAGAACTCCCTGTTTCCCCGCGTCCATCACCAGCGCGGTTCCGGGAATCAGAACCGCACCGGAACAATTGAGATCCGCATCTATAGCGTCGAGATGCGCATGATCGGTCGGGGTAAACCAATCCAGTAACTTGAGCTTGGGGTCGAGCTTGAGGAAGCTCTCGCTGAAGTCCGAGGTGCCATTCCAGCTTCCATTGCCGGTCACAACGTAGATGTTTCCATCCGCATCCACGGCAGGCGCTTGCCCAAACTGCCAGATGCTGCCCGCGTTTCCTTGCGGCGACGGATTGAACACCCCTGTCTGTTGCAGAGACTTCGCATCATAGCTGATCAGGAAGCCATGATAGGGCTCTTTGTCACAATGCGATGCATAGCCAACGTACACCGTTCCGCGTGACAGAAGGAGGCCAGGCCGTTGGCTCTGCGTGAGGGGATGGAAGCCGGGTGCTGTGATCGTCACTGGGCTGGCCGCACGATCCGCGCCCGTCGCCAGGTCCAACGCATGCAGGCGTTGGATAAAGCCGTTCCCCACTCGTGTGGCGGCGACTACGTAGAGCGCGCCCTCCTGCGCATCAATGACCGGTGTTCCGATAATGCCCAGGTTCCCATTCATGTCGGTACAGCCGTATTTGCCGTCGTAAACAGTGGGGGGTGTACCAAAATTCACATGCCAGAACGGTTCGGATGCGGAAGCGTCATTGGCATCGAACGCATATACGCTGTTGTTGACTGTAGTGACGTAAGCCAGATCGTGTGTGCCGCCGCGCAGTTTGACGTTGGCCACATATAGCGGCTGGCCGTAAATCTGATCGTCAACAATCCTCCGAAACAGCATCCCAAACTGTTTCGTGTTTACGTTGGAGGGATTGAGGAGCATCTCCTGCACGTTGCCCCCGGTGCGCGCGTCATTGTTGTGCTGCGTCAGCACACTGACTTGAGCCCGCAGCCCGCTGCCACCCACCAATAAGCACAAAGCCAAGGCGCGCAGCCTTCTCATAGACTTCGCCAATCGAGGAGTGGAAGGGAAAAAAGGTTCAATTCGGACAGCGTTGGACCCCTTGCCATGCTGTTCATGTTCCAACGCGACCGATTTTAGCAGCGGGCGCACTCGGCTTGCGACGTCTCGTCCCGCCAGGCGAAACGGCTCACAAGGCAGAAGTCCGAAGCGATTTGGTTAGGTTGCCAAATAAGTCCTTTGTTTCACGAAGATGCTCAAGATGCGCAAGCAATTAATTTGATCATCTTGCCTGGTCATGCGGATGCGCGGCTGCGGCCTACTTGGCATAGATTTCCTGTTTACTGCCATCACGCTATAGGCCAGGAGGACTGGGGTCCAGAGGCCAATGCAAATAATGATGTGGATAAGCGGGAGGGGAACTCGCGGTTTGCCCTGGTGTGAGGCTGAGGATGACCGCTGGTCTCGCAGGGAGGGCTGAATTCAGTTCCCCGTGTTCTTCAAGGCGGAATCAACCCTCAGGCGCACGCGCCCGCTAAGGCCTGGCTTGGAACCGAAATCTCCACTTCCGTCCCAGCCCCGGGCCGGCTCCATATCGTGAGTGTCGCCCCGATACTTTCCGCCCGCTCACGCATTCCCAACAAACCCCAATGCGAATCCCGTCGCGATTGAGCCATCTGCGGGTCGATCCCGCGGCCGTTGTCGCGCACAATCACCCGCAGCCGGCGAGGGGAGTACTCGACCTCAACCTCAATGCATGTCGCTTCGGAATGGAGCAGCGCGTTGACCAGCGCTTCTCTCCCGATCAAATTAATTTGCTCCTGAACATCGGCCCTCAAAGCCTTAGGGACACCGGTTACGGTTATTTCGCAGCGTACCCTGCTGGGCGAGAAATCCTCCAGAAAGCCCGAAAGCTCCTGTTCGATACTGGCCGGCCCGAACCCCGGTGCGCGGAGCCCTTGCAAGACAGCCCGGCCTTCCTCCAGCACGCGGCGAACAACTTGCAGAGCCCTACCCAGGGAGTGCCTGTCGGGCGAATCCTCCGGCATTGCGTCGACGACATTGTGCAGCACCATGGATGCGCCGAAAAAGCCCTGGAACAAGGTGTCGTGCAATTCGCGGGCGATGCGCGCGCGTTCGCTACACCGCTCCTCCAGGCGAAGGTTCTGTTCCCGGTGGAGTTGCTCCTGCATGGAGTGACAAAACCGTCTTTGGCCGCGCTCGTTCCGTCGTCTGCTAACGGTTTCCGTGCCCATCGCAGTCACACTGATGTTCGGTTCAATGCTTCGTTCCATGGCGCTAACCTCTTCCTTTTTCGATCCATTCACGGACGTAGGATGGGCAATTTCTCAGCTTCACCCCGCCAGCCTCGCAGGTCGCAAGGAACTTCACGGCTTCCCGATATACCAACCTCACGTCCGCCAAATCCAAAACAACGGCTGTCGAGTTTGCCCCCGCCTCCTTCCGAGTAGCTTCTGCAACTCGGATAAGTCTTCCTCCTCGATCCGGCCGCTAAGAGTGAAGGTCACCAAGCCCTTATCTTCGGACCTGCGAATCTGAAACATTTGTTAGGTAAAGCGTGCAACTGCATGGCCATCTTCAGGCCACACATAATAAAAGACTTAACGACTCTATGGATTCACGAAATTCGTGAAATCACGAATTTCGTGATTTCACGAGGAGGGAACGACGGTTTACGGGGTCTTGAAGCGGTGCTTGTTGATCTTGAACGCCCGGATCTTCGAGTCCAGCGTGGAAGGGGGTACTCCGAGCCTGGCCGCTGCCCCTGACGGCCCCGACACCTGGCCTTGCGCCTCGGCAAGCGCGGCTTCGATGGTCTTTTTCTCTTCCGATGGAGGGATCCGCAAAAGCATACGCGGGGCTCGATCCGGATCACCGCAATTCACTGAGAGCCAGCTCTCGTCGACGGTGAAAGTCTCCGAATCGCAAAGAACAATGGAGCGCTCGATTACATTCTGCAGCTCGCGAATATTGCCCGGCCACGCATACGATTTAAGCCGGTCAAGGGTCGACTTCTCGATTCCGCGTATCTTCTTCCCCGTCTTGCTCGAATACCGATCGATGAAATATTCAACCAGAAGAGGGATGTCTTCTTTTCTTTGCCGCAGAGGCGGCATTTCAATCGGAAAAACATTGAGGCGATAGTACAGATCGCCGCGAAACGTGCCTTCCTCGATGGAGCGTTGCAGGTCTCGATTGGTTGCGGCAATCACGCGCACGTCGGCCGGAATCACCTTGTTGCCCCCAACCCGCTCGAACTCCCGCTCCTGCAGAACCCGGAGCAGAGCAATCTGGGTCTCCGGCGGCAGCTCCCCCACCTCATCGAGGAAAATCGTACCCCCCTCAGCCAACTCGAAGCGGCCCAGGCGGCGTTGGGTTGCCCCGGTGAAGGCTCCCTTCTCGTGGCCAAACAGCTCCGACGAGATCAAGGAGGTAGGGATGGCGGCACAATTGACGCTGACGAAAGCCCGCGCCGCGCGCTGCGACCGCTTATGAATCGCGCGAGCAATCAGCTCCTTGCCCGTTCCTGTCTCCCCGGTCATCAGCACACTGGAATCCGTCGGCGCGACCTTGGTGACCCGTGCCAGCACCGCCTGCAAGGCCGGTGATTCGCCAACGATCTCTTCAAACATCGACGTTCGGACAATCTCTTCGCGCAGCGCAATATTCTCTTTATAGAGCTGATCCTGGAGCGTCTTTATTTCTGCAAACGCAGTCTCCAAAGCCGCTCTCGCCTCATGCTGCTCGGTCACGTCCATGGCGGTTCCAACGCATTCAGATAGCTCTCCGGATGGGTCGAGTATGGGATGACCGATGGCTCGGATGTGTTTGACCGCGCCATCGGGAAGAAGAATGCGGAACTCAACTCGAAATCCGACCGGTCCTGAAACATAGCTTTTTCAATGGCGCGGCACTACGCGGTCGCGCTCGTCGGGATGGATGCGCTGGAGCAAATGCTTCGTCGGTCGGTATCCCCATCTCCGGATCGAAGCCAAACACACGGTAATGTTCCGATGACCAGTGGACAGCTTTGCCGGGCAACCGAGCTCCAGACCCAATTGCCGGTACGCGTCAATCTCTGCGCTTCCGCCAGGTAACCTTCGCTGCGCCGCAGGGCCTTTTCCGTCTGCTTGGCATCCGTGATGTCGGTGACGGCGCCGACAAAGAGCAAGTCGGCTGGTTCGTCGCCGGGAAGCAGGCGCGCAACCACCCGAACATACTTAACCGCACCGCTGTCCATGAGCAGACGATGTTCAATATCGAAGCTGCTCCCGCCGCCGGAAGCATGAACGATGACCTGGCGGACAATTTCCCGATCTTCCGGGTGGGTCCGTTCCAGCACCAGCTCGAGCGTCGGTGTGGTCCGCGGGTCGTATTCAAAGATCCGGTAGGTTTCGTCCGACCAGGAGTTCTCTCCGGTCAACACGTTCCAGCCGAAACTGCCCGTACGGCTCAGGCGCTGGGCCTCGGCAAGATAAGCTTCGCTGCGCCGCAGCGCCTTCTCTGCCCGCTTCCGTTCGGCGATTTCTGTGGCCCCGCGCAACGCGCGCACCACAGACGGTACCAGCCGCGACAACCGGGTCTTCAGAACATAATCAGCCGCGCCTACTTTGAGCGCTTCGATGGCTACTTCTTCGCCCAGCGTTCCGGTTACAAAAATGAAAGGCACTTCCGGACGGACCTGTATGGCAAGCTTCAAGGCCGAAAGACCGTCGAAGGCGGGGAGCGTGTAGTCGGCCAGGATCAGATCAATCCCGCCTTGCTCCAGCGACGCAAGAAAAGCGGTCTGACTATCGACCCGCGACAATTCGCAGGCGATATCTTCGCTCTGGAGCAGTTCCTGAATAAGCTCCGCGTCGTTAGGATCGTCTTCCAGGGAAAGAATCCGCAGAGGGTGGGTGGTGCTCACTTCTTCAGCTCCCGGGAGGGGGCGCGTTGATGACCGCCCAAAAGACACCAAGTTCCTTGATGGCGTTGACGAACTGATGAAAGTCGACCGGCTTGACCACGTAGGCGTTCACGCCCAGCTTGTAACTGGCGATCAGATCCTTCTCCTCGTGAGAGGAGGTCAGCACCACCACAGGAATCAATTTTAGATTTTCATTGGTTTTAACCTGCCTCAAGACCTCCAATCCATCTACCTTGGGCAATTTGAGATCCAGCAGCATGACCGCCGGATTAGAGCTTGGAGCGGTTTTCGTATTCGTTTCGGTAAGTGAGGTAATTCAGAGCCTCTTCCCCATCTCGAACCACAACCACCTCATTGGCGAGGTTGTAATCCTCGAGTGCGGTCATGGTAAGCTCCACATCTTTGGGGTCGTCCTCAACCATCAAAATACGTCCTAGTCTTTGAATCACGTCTTTGTCCCCGTCTTAGAATTTTGGAACAGAGAAATAAAAAGTTGCGCCCCGATCGAGGGCGCCCTCCGCCCGGACCTTGCCTCCATGACGGTGAATAATACGCTGAACGGTTGCCAGTCCAATCCCGGTACCTTCAAACGCGTCCACATGGTGTAGGCGTTGGAACACTCCAAACAGTTTATCTACATATTTCATATCAAACCCCGCGCCGTTGTCCTTCACAAAGACCACTACCTCATCCGCGCTTCCGTTGGCGCATCCCACTTCAATCTCCGCCTTGGCTCGCGCTCGGGTGAACTTGATTGCATTGGAGAGCAGGTTGACCAGTACCAGCCTGAGCATGGAGCGGTCTCCATAACAAACCGGCAGATGGTCGATTTTCCACTCAATGTCGCGGCCATTGGCTTCTTGCTGTACTTCGCTCAAAGCTTCCTTCAACAGGAGGTCCAGATTCACCGACGCCTTTTGCGTCTCAACCCGTCCTATGCGGGAGAAAGCCAGCAAATCGTCGATCAGGTTGCCCATCCGTTGGGCCGAGTCCAGGATGATCCGCATGTACCGTTGGGCCTTGTCGTCCAGCTTGGCGGCAGCGGTTTTCTGCAGCAGCTCCGCGAATCCTGCCATATGGCGGAGCGGGGCACGCAGGTCGTGGGAAACAGAGTAAGCAAACGCTTCCAATTCCTTGTTACTGCCTTCGAGAGCCCGGGATCGTTTCTCAAGTTCCTCATTGAGCACGCGAATCTCCTTGGCCTGTTGGGTTCGCTCCGCCACCTCTGCCTGAAGGTTGTCCATGGCCTTCACAAGCTCTCCTTCGATGCGCCGCCGGATTGCGGCAAACCGGGCAATGAGCACGGCGAATAAGATCAGGACCACGACCGCGGGAATATCCTGGGGAGTCAGGGTAAAGGTGTAAAGCGGCGGGGCGAAGAAATAGTCGAAGCAAAGGCTCGAGAGCACAATCGCCAGCACGGCCGGCCCGCTTCCCGCATGCCACGCAGTGAGGGCGACGGCAAACAGCAGGAGCGGCAGTTCCACGTCATGGAACTTGTAGTGTTGCAGCAGCAGCGCCGGCAGCGCGGCAAGAACGACAGAGACAGCTGCAAAACCATAGCGCTGGATGGTTGACATGATTATCTGGCAATGGTGGGCCCACCAGGACTTGAACCTGGAACCAACGGATTATGAGTGCCCTAGATTGTCGTCCTCCCGCGTCCACAGCGTTGTATCTTGTTGGATTATATAGCGAGGCTCGTCCATGCCGTTCAATACTATCCACCGGAATCCATTGCTGTTCCCACCAAGTCTCCCACCAAAAGATAGCCGGGGGCTGCCGACGTTGCGGGTTAAGGTGAGCAGATGAACGACGCCGAGATAGCAAAAATAGAGGACTACATCGCTCAGGTCGTCGTGGCCGTCGAGGGCATTGATTTCTATCCCCGGGGCATGCGCCGCTATCCATTCGACATCGTCGCCTCATCAATGATGTCAAAATCCTTGGCGCTGGCACGATCGTGCATTTTCCTGCTAAGGGCAAACCAGGCTGACGAGGCATTGGCCTCTCTCGCTCACTTCTGGAATGCGCGTTGATTCTCAGGTATATGACCTCGGACCAAGTCTTACAAACGAGTCGAGCCGCACAATTTTTGGAGTTCAGCTTCGATTACAAAGACGTATGGATCTATCACGCGCGCAAGCAGTTCGCCGGTAGTTCCTTGGCTGACAAGATCGAACGCTATGCGAGGGAGTGGAAACTGAGTGGGGATCCCAAAAAGGCGAAACGACACTGGTCAGAGCTACGCGGCTTCACATGGAGTGCGCAGGAGCTGGTACATCCCCTCGACCCTCTTACGTTCGGAGAGGCTGACAAGGAAAAAGAGTACGCCGTTGATTACTTTCAAGCATGCCAGTGGGTGCACTGTTCGCAGCCCGCTCTAGATAATTACGTGCTCGAAGAAGGTGCGCCTTTCAAGTTCTCCAAGTCCTCCGGCGAATTCGGTAATCCAGCACATACCGTCCTTTACGTTCTCCTGAAGCACCTGCACTTGGTCATGAAATACGCACTATACGGTCTAAGAATCGCTGTACCTCAGGCTGTGGATTCAGCATACTCGAACACGCTGGCCTCGATGACACCGATTGGAAAGGGGGTTTCACCATAGCGTTCGACATCTGGCGCGGACTGGCACAGCGGGTCGAATGGATTTAGAGCAGCGTAGGAAAAACGCGTTGACATGCTTGCGCCACATGGCGCATAAACAATAGCGCGTCCCGCAGATGGTTGCACACCTGGGGGACGCTAACCGAAGTCACCTTTCTGGGAGGTAACATGGCTACCACTGAAAATAGCAGTCCGTCCGATAGCTCGCAAAACGCCGCTTTCGATCCAGCCTCAATTCCAGTCCCGCCGCTGCATGGCTGCCAGATCCGTGCCGACATGACCTTCGCTGAAGCCGCCGCGGCCTTTGACGAATGGCGCTCGTGCGCACCAGACCAGGCTCGCTATCGATCGCATGGAACGCTGCGCGACTGCCGGACGAAGATCAAAGCTCTGAATAAGTTCTTTGGCTCGCTCAAGCTGCGAGATATCCACATCGGGCACATCCGGGAGTATCAGAAGGACCGGTTTTCAAATGGCCGGGGCCTCTGGGCTCACCCTGCCGGCGCGGACAAGATTAACCAGGAAATGGGTCTACAGCTTCGGATCATGCGCCTGGGGAACGCCTTTACCAGCGACCTCGAGAAGTACTACCAGACTCTCCAGGTCGATGAGTGCGAAATTCCGAAGGCGCTCAGCCCGGAAGAGCAGGAACGATTTCTCCTCACCGCCGAATCGAATCCAGACTGGCACGTCGTGTGGTGGTACTCACTCCTAGCCCTTCACCTCGCATTTAGCTCAGATGAAATGCGGACGCTCAAGCAGGGCGACGTCAATCTCGTTCACCAGATCGTCGCCGTTCGTCGCACGGCCGGCAAGAATAAGCACAGACGTCGTGAGGTTCCGATTACCGACCCTGCGGCTCTCTGGGCACTCGAGCAGCTGCTCGAGCGGTCAATCGCCCTAGTTGGCAAATCACCCGAAAAGTACTTGTTTCCGGCACGTGTGAGCCGAGGCCACTTCAATGGCGACTTCCACATGGGCCAGACCGGGATCCGGAACAATTCGAGGCGTTACGCGATGCTGCCGGCGTGCCGTGGTTCCACTTGAACGGTTGGCGCCATACCGCAATCACGCGCATGGCTGAGGCAGGCATCGCGATTGCGATCATCATGGAGCGCGCGGGGCACTGCTCGCCCAAGATGACGGCTCACTACACGCACATTTCCATGCAAGCCCAACGGATGGCTATGCAAAGCATGAGCCACGGCAGGCGCGTCACGCCACGGCCACCAGAGCGGCCGCCACAAGCGCCCGTCAACATGATGGATCCGGCCATCCAGGCAGCCATCCAGGCGGAGGCTGCGCGCCAGGTGGCCCTCGCACTGCATCAGGAACGCGAAGAGCGCTATTACGCTTCGCAAACCAAACAGTCGATCGGCCCGCGCCTGGTCGTGTTTCCGAGAAAGGGGCACGAGCTCGCATAAGTAGACTCCGGGCCTCAGTTTTCAAGTACGCGGGTGAAGGGTGACAGCCGCGCTGGTAGACTTGTCGGCGTGAGCGAGAACGCCCTCGAGGCCGTGAATGAAGGTATCCACTGTACTTCTGGTAGTAGTGATCGTGGCGTTCTCGGCGCTCGCACTGACAGCTCCGTCCGGCTACGGATGGTTCCATGTCCCCGCTGATTTTCGGATACCATTGCTCGGGTTTTTCGCAAACCTAGCGCTTCTGGTTGTGACTTGGGCCTACGTGCTAATTACCCGCAATCAATTGAGAGAACTCCAGTCCGCGCGAGAACCCAAGGCGATCCTGAACGTACGAGTCCCAGAGCTCGGATTGGACGAGGTTCAATATGGACGAGGGAATCAGCAGTACAGAAGTGGGTCCCCTATCTACTTAGACGTTTGGAATATCAGTGGGCCCACAATCATGGTCGCGCGCGTGCAAGTAAGAGTGAATGATTCTCCGAAATTTGGCACCCTGAGCCCTCAAGTTCTTGTAGAGTCCGGCAAAGTGGCATCGATCAATATGGGCTATGAAATCCTGCGGTTCCTCTCAGTATCAGCTGGATTATGCGACCTGCCGCCGGACGACACTTTCGCCAAAGCACACTTTACGGTCGACTATTTCTCTCTTGCTGGGACGAGAACCGCTCAAACGCAGTGCAAACTTTCATTCTTTGTGACTAAGGAACATATCGCCATACGGGTCGAGGAATCGGCTCCGTAGATCGGCTAGCAGCCCAAATAGCCTGCGACCGCCGGGGAAAGGGTCAACGAGCGCGCATAAAGTAACACGTTGGTGTCATTTGGTAGTACGATTTTCCCGATGGCAAAGCCCGGACGCGCAGATCTCGATCTCAATTGGTTGAACGATGAAAATTATGGACCCGACCCGCTGCCGCCGACGGATCCAGAGCGCGCCATTCGCCGCATTGCCGCGGCTGTCTTGATCCGGGCGCTTCTCGATGCACAGATGCGTAGCGCATATGTGCGCACCGATGCCCGGCGTTTTCTCGAAGCACGGGACGAGCGTTCGCGGGAAATTCTCCGGTTACTGGTGCAGCTCTCCGGAATCAACCGGGCATGGTGGCGTCGGCGCCTGGTCGAATTCCTGGATAGAGAGAAAACTGCATGCCCCCCTAAGCCGAGCTCTTCAATCATAGGGTGCGCGTTTTCCCAGATCTGACGCCCGCCTCCATGCAGGTTACTGTCGGGAGGGCCCGGTTATTTAAGTACTGTGAGCGCGCCAAAAAAGAAGGCGACTCTTTGCGGGTTTTTTGGCATCTAACCTGCTACATAAGATCTTTCGAATGAAGGGGCTGGTCTCGTCGTTCGTTCGGGCGAAAAAGAGGTCCAGTTTGGGGAATTGCCCTCTACAGCCGACAATGCTAACATCAGCGTCCCGAAAGGAACGCTTTGACATCGCAGAACCCGATCCCTGAAGTTGCCGCAGCACTAGTCTCTCAGGTTTTGGTAATCGATGCGATGACTGGTTCGAAAACGCTGGCAAACATCTTTTCGAACCTCCAGACACCCGTTCTGCCCACCGCAACCGGTCTTGGGCTGTTCGTGAAAATGGTCGATGGGGAAGGGACGTACAAGCTGCGAATTCGGTTTGTTCGGTTGCGCGACGACAAGATCGTATTGGAGGTTCCAGTCCAGGAGTTCACTTGGCCAAGCCGTCTCGAGCCGCTTGAAATTGGAATCAATTTCACGCAGGTGCCGATAGAGGAGGAAGGAACGCATGAATTCCAGATTTTTGTGGACGAAATTTACGTGGGACGAGCCCCGTTTGCGGTGAAGAAAATTACTCCCCCAAATCAGATAGGCGGGAACCAATGACTAGAGCTACAGCATATGCGTCGGCAGCCCGGATCGAGACCGGGGTAACCCTCAACAAAACTGGCCAGGCCGAACCGCAACTTAGCCAAGGGGCTCCCATCCAGGCGTTTACGGCGATCCAAGGGTCTTCGGAACAAATGGACAGGATCAACCTAGGAACCGTCTTTGACGGCCGTTTCCGTGTGCACAAACCGATTCCCTTGATTCTTGATCGGTCAGGCGAAGGCGTTTCGGCGGTCTGGCCGGAGATAGATGAGTTCGGGCATGCCGAATCGGCTTCCGCAGCGTCTGTCGAGCTTGCAAGAAGCGTTGTTGAGCTGTATTCCACCCTCGAGCGTGAACGGATGAACCTGGGTCCAGATCTTGAGAGGGTTTGGGTCGTTCTGAAGCAACACATTGAGCCGGTTCGACCGGAATGCTGAGCAGTCGCGATTTTGACACCATCGTTAGAAAACTCGAGATGGAGATCCGCGATGGGGACCATCGTTTTGCGCTGCTTAGACATGATGGCCGAGTGGTTATCCGGACGAAGCGCTCTCACGGCAACAAGCCGCAGCCGACGCACCTCATACGGAATCAGCTCAAGGTGAGTGAGGAGCAGCTACAAGGTTTGGTGCAGTGTTCGCTGACGAAGCCCGCATACATAGAGATCTTGAAGAAAAAGCAGATCATTGTGGGGAGGTCTTGAGGATCTTCCCCGTTTCTCTTTTGCAACGCAGACAATCGCGCTAGGATTCGTTTTTAAGCGTTTGGCGGGTGTAATCACTCGTCGAGAAGCCCGCGGCGAGCAGGTACCCGGTACAGCGCTTCACTCTGATGGGCTAATAACATTCACCGGTCATCGCGCGGCCGCTATGTCCATTTCGTGACGGATGCGAGCAAAGTCCCGAGCGCGCACCTTAGCCTTTGCCTTGGCCATGGCTGAATCGCATGCGCAGCCTTCACACTCGCAGTCGTCACAGCTGCAGTTATCGCAATCGCCCCCGTCGCAGGGCACGCAGTCGCAGCCGCAATCATCTGCATCACCGTCGCCGGCACGCTTTTTGCCTCCGCTTACCGACACCTGAACAACCGGTGAAGCTCGTGGTCTGGGGCGACAACATGACCGAAGTTTGGGCAATGTACGTTCTTCTTCAAATGGCATCGGATGGTGTCATCGAACGCCTTGGGCTGTGCGATTGCGGGTGCGGAAAATGGAAACTCTTTAATCGTAGGAAGGATCGTTTTGCATCGGACGCTTGTCGAGTGCGATTCCACCAGAGCAATCCGCTGGTAAAAGAAAAGCGCAGAAAGGAAGCACGAAAGCGCTATCAACTTGAGCGTAATGGGGTAGTGGCAACCGGTTGGAAAAAAGAGAGAAAGGCGGCAAATCGTGCCAAAGCGTAGAGGCAACTCAGAGGGCAGCATCTATCAAGCCAAGGATGGGCGATGGCGCGGCGAAGTCTCGCTCGGCTACAAGGCCGATGGCAAACCGCGACGCAAGATCGTGTACGGACTCACGCGAGCGGACGTCTCCGAAGAGCTGAAGAAGCTTCTGCGGGATCAGCAACTCGGGTATGACTTGAAGCCGGCCAAGATGACACTGAAGGCATTCCTCGAGACCTGGCTTGTCGAGGTCGCAACTCCGAAGCTCAAGCCGGCGACAATCCAGAGTTACACCTGGCTGATCCGGGATCATATCTCACCCTCGATCGGAAACAAGCTGTTGGAGTCACTCACGCCAAGGGACATTCAGACGTGCGTGAACCAAATGCTTGCAAAGGATCTAAGCCCGCGATCGGCGATGCATGCTCTCGCGACACTCCGCTCCGCCCTGGGAACGGCCGCCAAATGGCAACTCGTGCACCGGAATGCTGCTGCATTGGTCGACGCGCCGCGGTTCAGACAGTACAAGGCGCAGACTCTCAGTACCGACCAAGCCAGGGCTCTCGTCAACGCCACAGCAGGGAATCGGTTGAGCGCGCTTTACACGGTCGCCCTGGCCATCGGGCTTCGCTTAGGGGAGGCTCTCGCTTTGAGCTGGGAGGATGTGGACCTGCAAAACCGGCGCCTTCGGATCCGGCGGAGTTTGCAGCGGATTGGCGGCAAGCTTCAGTTCATCGAGACAAAGAGCGAGCATTCAAACCGAAACTTGCGGTTGCCAGACGTATGCGTATCGAGTCTGTTGCGCCACGCTGCATTGCAGTCTGAAGAGCGAATGTTCGCCGGCTCCAAATGGGTCGAAACCGGCCTGTGCTTCACGTCTAAGTTTGGAACTCCGCTTGACGGGCCCAACGTGACGCATCAATTTCAAAAGCTGCTTCAGGTCTCAGGCCTTCCCAAGATGCGATTCCACGACCTCAGACATTGCGCCGCTGTTCTGCTGATCTCGCAGGGGGTTCATCCGAGAACGGTGATGGAGATCCTGGGCCAGAGTCAGATTGCGATTACCATGAACTTGTACGGTCACACCTTGCCCGAGCTTCACGATGAGGCGGCGGACAAAATGGACGCTCTTTTCTCAACTCCCACCAAAATCTCCCACCAAACAGTTCCGACGAGGCTTGTCTAATGCGGAAGCTATTGATTCTTTTGGTGGGCCCACCAGGACTTGAACCTGGAACCAACGGATTATGAGTCCGCTGCTCTAACCAATTGAGCTATAGGCCCTTCAAGGACGTAAATATCGGTCTGGTTTATTGTAAGCCCTGGATCATTCTTGCTCGCCAAGCGGATCTTGCAGCAGTCTCAGCCTGCTGAAGGTCCGCTCTGTGGGGTGCTCCGGCGTTGCTTCCGCAGTCTCAAGGAAGTGCCAGGTCAAGGTGGTGGGATGGCTTTAACCGCCAGCCACCTTTGTTTTGGTGACCGTTGTCCTTTCCGTCTTGCGGGTTTTCGTGATTGAGGGGGGCAGAGGAAAGGAATCCCAACGAACGGCGTGGTGAGCGAATTTCGCCGGCAAAATCCTTCAACCCTGTCTCGAGTCGGTCGTCCCGCGTCGGTCTGGTGCTGAAAGCCTCAGGCTCAGGTCTCGCTTCGCCCGTTTCAAAGCATACCGACTTCTCCAGAAAGTCTCGTTATAGGTAACTTCCCCCAGGCGGAGGGTCGGCCTAGGCAAGTTACCTATAATCACGTTTTTGAGATGCTTAATTTGACCAGCCGGACCGACAAGCGTGTTGCCTCCGGATTGGGCGCCTAACCGAAGACAGACTTGCACCGGTTTACCTAATTAGCGACTTACATAGGGAGATTGCCAGGAGTCTTTCACCGGAGTTAATTTCCAGCTTCGGGTTGCGCGGACAGGTAACACATTCTGCCGAAGAGCCTCTGCTAACCGTGAAATGTATCAGCGGAAGTTCTCCACCAGCATCAATTCGCTGCCTGATCGCTGTCCCAGGCCGTAGACTATCCATTTGCCATCGGGCGAAACCGTGAGGCCCATGACCGGCGATTTCTCCAAGGTAGCGAGGTTGCTGATTTTATTCGTGGCGAAGCTCAGGAACTGGATGGAAGAATCGCCCGTCGTATTCCGATCAGGGACAAAATACAGACCGCTACCCACGATGGCCATATTCTGGTAATAATCCAAGCCTTCGAGAACCTTGGAGGCTTCACCACCTTCTATGGGGATCTTCCACAGGCTGCCGGAAAACAGGGCCTTGGTGTAGTAGAGGAATTTGCCATCCGGCGATTCGAGCGGCGCATAACCGCCATCTTTCGTTATCTGGACCGCCTCACCGCCGCTCGCTGAGATCTTCCACACTTGCTGCGCGCCCGCTCGCGCGGAATCAAAGTAGATCCATCGACCATCGTGTGACCAGCTAGGGTTGCCATCATTTGCTGGATCCGTAGTCATGCGCTGCGGTTTCCCTCCGTCGGCGCCGACCACATAGATGTCGAACTCTCCTGCAGCGTTTGAGTCAAAAGCGATGCGCCTACCGTCCGGCGACCAGCGCGGAGTTGTGACGTCAGGGCCGCCAAAAGAGGTCAATTGCACAGCATTCGAACCATCCGCATCGCATATCCAGACTTCAAGGCTACCGGAGCGGATCGATTCAAAAGCAATTTTCTGTCCATCGGGGGAGAACTGAGGACCTTGATCGTCTCGTGTCGAGGAGATGAGGGGGGTAGGCTGATTGAGTGACCGCAGCCTCTTACCTTCCAGGCTGGGAGCCGCCATGCGCCAAATACTGCTATGGTGAAGCCAATTTACATAAGCCAGGCGGTGCCCGCTGCGCGAAATCGTGGGTTCAAAAGCGTCCTCGCCCACGTATGGGAGATGTTGCGGTTCGGTTCGTCCTGCAACGTGCCCGAAAACGGAAATTCTCCATAGGCCCCTCGAAACTATAGACCCGACAGAATAGACAATCTCGCGTCCATCCGCAGTCCAGGCCGACTCTTCGGCGCCCTGGCTTCCGAATGTGATCTGTCTTGGTTCTCCCGCAGGCTTCCATCCGTCAGAGAGGGAAAGCACGTAGAGATCACTCAGGCCAGGCGATTGGGGATCGATGCTCCGGCTGAATGCCAAAGAGCGCCCGTCCGGAGAGAAAGCAGGATCGAAATCGCTGAAGAATTCCTTCGGTGGAGAAGTCAGTCTCCGCTTTTCACCAGTGTCGACCGATAGCAGAGACAGCGCGAAGGGTTCTGTCTCCGAATCTTTCTGACTGATCGCCAGCCAGTTGCCGTCGGGGGACCATGTAGGAGGGAGAGGAGGGTTGTCGGTGAAAAGCTCGGCGATCTTGCGCTCCAGGCCACCTATGGCTGGAATCAGAATTAACGCACTCTTCCCGGAGGGCAAGACCCGGAGGAATGCGATGAAGCGGCCGTCCGGTGACCACGCGGGCCCATAATCCCGGGCCGCATCGGTTGTCAGCCGTAGGGGCGGCCCGTTGGTGCCGATCATTTTGACGTATATGTCAAAGTTGTCCTGCTTTTCTCCATTCCAGGCAAAGGCCACCTGGTTGCCATCCGGCGAAAAGCTCGGCCGCGATTGATACCCGGGATATGTGGTAAGCGGAACCGGGTTCAACGCGGCTTCCGGAGGTTTGCCGGGAGATCGCGTAAGCCAAAGCGTGACCACACCAAGGGTGAAGGCTGCCAGGAGTGCCGCGGCCCAGACTAGCCGCCGGCCGTGCCGTTGCTGCCGAGCCGGCGCCGCACTCAACCTGCCCGAATCCGATTCCTCTTTCAGTTCCTCCAGCGCAACTTTAAGGTCGGCCATGGTTTGCGAGCGCCGCTCCGGGTTTTTGCGCAGGCAGCGTGCGATGATGTGCTCCAGTTCGCGCGGGATACCCTCCACGATCTGACTGGCTGGTTTCGGATCTTCACGTAAAACAGCGGAGAGCGTAGACAGTCTCGAGTCACCTTGAAACGCCCTTCGGCCGGTCACCATTTCATAAAGCAGGGCTCCAAAGCTGAAGATATCGGACCGTGCATCCACCTTCTTCCCTTCCGCCTGCTCGGGTGACATATAGGAGATAGTTCCCACGACGGTGCCTTGCCCGGAGGCCGGCGTGTCTTCGTCATCAAGGCTCTCGGTGAATCCACGATCACTGCTGTCGCCCTTATCGGTCAGCTTGGCCAAGCCGAAATCGAGTACCTTGATCAAACCAGAGCGCTTCGGTGCGCCGCTGACCATCACGTTCGCCGGCTTGAGATCGCGATGGATAATTCCCGCCGCGTGGGCCGCCGCCAGAGCGTCCGCGATTTGCACCGCATACTTCAATGCCTCAGCAAGCGGCAGCCCCTTACGCGCAATCAATTGGTTCAGCGCCTTACCCGGCACGTACTCCATGGCGATGAAGTCCAGGCCGTTATCGCTGGCGATATCGTGAATGGTGATGATGTTGGGATGGTTCAACGCCGAGGCCGATTTTGCCTCTTGTACGAAGCGCCGCTTGCGCTCGGCGTCCGCGACTTTCTCCGGCGGCAGGACTTTGATGGCGACAAAGCGATCGAGGTGTGTGTCCCGGGCTTTATAGACCACACCCATCCCGCCCTCGCCCAGTTTCTCGATGATCTGGTAGTGCGAAATGGTCCGGCCGGTAAGGCGATCCATGCTTTCCATCGCCTCGCTGTCTTGCTGGCTCACTATGGCTCGCGCGGCCACTTTAATCGCCACGCTCTCGAGAAAGCTTCCTGCCTGCTGCTGCGAGATCAGCAGAGAGCGGACTTCACGCTCCAGCGCCTGATCGCCCGCGCACGCGCGCCGCAGAAATGCGTCACGCTGCTCGGGCGGACACTCCAGCACCGACTGCAGCAGGTTATCGACTTGTTTCCATCGTTCGGAATCCATCGCCTTTCCCGCCGCTGAGTTCACGATACAGCCAAGCCTTAGCGGTGCTCCAGTCGCGCATCACGGTGACGGGCGATACCTTGAGCACTTCGGCTGTCTCTTCGACGCTGAGCCCACCAAAGAAGCGCATCTCGACCACCTGCGCTTTGCGGGGATCGAGCTGCGCCAGCGCGTTCATGGCGTCATCAAGGCCCACCAGGTCCGTAGTCCGGCTGCTGTCCACCTCAGCCGTTTCTTCCAGGGAGACGTGCTGCACCCCGCCCCCACGCTTCAAGTTGTGGCGCCGAGCATGTTCAACCAGGATGCGCCGCATCAACGTTGCAGAAACCGCGAAAAAATGGGCCCGGTCCTGCCACTGCATGCGCTTATAGTCCACCAGTCGCAGGTAGGCTTCGTTCACCAATGCGGTTGCCTGGAGGCTGTGTCCCGGGCGCTCCCATTTCATGTAGTGGCGAGCCAGGCGGTGGAGCTCGTTATAGACGACGGGGGTCAGCATTTCGAGCGCACCACTATCGCCGTCGCTCCAGGCACGAAGGAGCGTGCTTACGTCGCCCATAGCGGGTCACCGGGTTGTGGCGCCCATTGCATCGCTATTGGGCCGAATTATACAGCCGCTATCCGTCCTCTCTCATAAAAGACCTCGTGCCTGATAGGTTCCCAGCGCATTCTGCGCCTAATTCAATGGGAGGAACCCCCCTATGAGAGCGATCGTGGGTCTGATTGTCCAGGGCAGCTTGCTCTCCCGGCTTGCCACAAGACAGGAACCCCGCTCTACCGCCACCGGCTTGGGCACGTTGGGCAGGGGGACCTTCTGCGTCAGCTACGCACTTGGCCGCTTCGCCAAATTGTGTGGCGCGGAACTTCCTTCTCTGGCTATGGGGCTTAGTGTTTGCTCCCTGGCTCTTACTGCCCTTGCCTTTCTAACTCTGCGGGTCTATGCCGGAACTGCAGAACAATCTCAATTACTGCAAGCACAGCAATTGAGTTCTCAAGGTGAATTCGCGCAAGTGATTCGAGTTCTCGAACCTTTGGTCCAAGGCGATCCCGGCACACTTGACGATGCCAGCCGCGGGATGGCGTGGAGCCTGTTGGGTTCAGCTCACCAGAATTTGGGCGACAATGAATCCGCTCGGCGCTGTTATGAGGCGGCGATCCATCTGCTGCGAAGGCTTCCGGATGCTGCTCCGGCGTACGCCTCTTCACTCGACAGTCTGGGCTCGGTTGAGATTTCCCTGGGGCAGATGGAGGCAGCCGAGGCTGCGTTGCGCAAGGCCAAAGGACTCTACGCCAAGACCGGCGACCATGCAGGGTTGGCGGACGTTGCCATCGACCTCGCGATACTTGCGATGGCTCGCAACAACACCCATGCTGCCCGCGGCTTCCTTGTGAACGCGCTCAGAGAAGCAAAGAGTACTCAGGGCCTAAGCGACAGCGATCAGGCGACGATTTATGGCATCAAGGGGACTCTGGCAGCGAGAGCTCGCGACTTCGCCGCGGCAATTTCTGACTATCAGCAATCCATCGATTTCTGGATTCGTGCTCGCGGACCGAAATATTACCCTGTCGCAGCGGGATACGCCATGCAGGCGAACGCCTATCTAGAAACCGGCGACTACAGCGAAGCGAACACTGCCATCACCGCGGCGCTCGCACTGGTGGAACAGACCGTGGGCCGGAACACGCCTCTGTACGCGGAAACGGAACTGACCTACGTCCGCCTGCTGCGCGCGACAGGGGCAAATGCGGAAGCCGCGCGAAGAGAAACCGAGGCAAAGGCGACCTTAGAAGCGATTCGCCGACAACAATGTAACGGCTGTTCTATTAGTGCAGCGAGCTTCAGGTAGGACCGTCTCAGCTCAATGGCCCGAACCTGCGGTCGAATATTCTGATTGCGGGGGAAACGGTTGTCAGGATCGAAGGCCGCTTTGACCCCGGAAAGCTACAATTCGGTATGGCAAAGTGCCACTTCCGTCTGTCACCGAAACTTGTCACCGAAACTGTCTCGATCACGACTCATTGCATTCGTGATGACGATAGGTGCATTTCGGTTGAGTTCCTCAGGATGGTCGTCCATGTACTTCACGACTATCTTGGCCGCCTGACTGCTCCATACCGCACCTGCCACTAAAGCAAAGAGAAGGCGTGAACCTTTCCGTACTGGTAAGCGTGGCCTTTTCGTCGTCCCGAAGAGCTACACTTGGTTGACGCCCGGAGCGAAGCAAGTGGCCAAGATTGGGAGGAATGAACTCTGCCCGTGTGGGAGCGGCAAGAAGTACAAAAAGTGCCACGGAAGTTCGCCTACGCCGGCAGCGGCGGCTAGAACCATCCCTGAAGAACAGGTTCCTAAGCTTCCTTTTAAACTACGGGAACTGATGCCGCACGAAATTACGCCAGAACTGCGGCGACTACAGGCCAAGGGTATGAAGCCTAGTGCGAATCCAGCATTTACTCAGCAATTCGGTCAGGTCCGTGCACCGATCTCTATGGACTTCATGGGTTACAAATTCGTGGCTGCAGGCAGTCGACTGATCTATCAACCAAAAGAGAAGGCGCAATTCTTCACTGACATTCTGCTGACCTTCGTCACCACCACCTTCGGAAAGGAATGGTTTGAGGGAGAAGTCGCAAAGCCCCGTGGCACTAGGCACCCGGTTTTTGAAGCGAGATTCAAGGCCATGTCCTACATGAACGCCCAACCCCGCAACGCTCAAGGCGTCTATAGCGCTCAGATGACGGGCCCGATGCTGGGATATTTCACGTTCGCCTACGATCTCTTCACAGTGCAAGACAACGGACGCCTTGACGCACGGCTCATCGAGCGTTTGAAGGATTGCGGGCAATTCCAAGGTGCGAGGCATGAACTGTTCGCTGAAGCTACCTGCCTTCGGGCAGGCTTCACTATCGAACACGAAGACGAGACAGATCGGTCAACCCGCCACGCAGAATTTACGGCCACGCATAAGGCAACCGGCCAAAAGGTCTCAGTAGAGGCGAAGAGTAAGCACAGACCTGGTGTGTTGGGTTTCCCTGGAGAGCTACAAGCAGAAGGCGAACACAAGCTCAATATTGGGCAGCTTCTCAACGATGCAATTCAAAAGGAGACGGCGTATCCGCTGGTTGTCTTCTTTGACCTCAATCTTCCTTGGTCAACAGCAAGCAGGCTGCTGGAAAGACGTATCCCATTGCATCCGGTGATCCAAGGTGTGTTGGATCGGATGCGAAAAAGGCTATCCGGAAGAGACCCCATCAATCTCCTCGTGGTCACCAATCATCCTGAACACTACTCCGCAGCTGAGGAGGCTGCTCCAACTCCTCAACTTCTCAGTGTTCAGAGCCAAATACCATTCAGACCGGTGTCATCGCCCGTAGCCCTTATGGCCATTCTGCAGGCTGCCAACATTTACGGCAGGATTCCGCAGTTCTTCGACGGAAGGCTGCCTGTCGCAGTAGCCCAGCAGTGAAGGAGCGAACAAAAGGGGAATTCTTGTTTAAAAAGCCACGAACCCATTGGCTTGGGTCAGACGCTCGGCCACCCCAATAGGTAGTGTAGGTAAGCAAAACACCGTGACCAATGGTATTTGATTTCCTTTGCGATGAGTTGCCAGGAGTACAATGGACTTAAGTAATCGGCTCCCCGTAGAGCTGAGGAACCCCGCGATGCCTCCCGGTGGCGTGACGAGGTTCACAAGGAACCAAATCGTTTGACCCCGTTGGAACTCCCCCCTACTTCCAACCCTGATGCCACGTCGTTCATCGGAAAGTCAAGCCCCGAAGTTCCCCAAGTAAAAAAGGCCCCTGCAACTATTTTTGAGGAGACCAGCAATGGCCGTATTGCACGACTACACCTTTATTTGCGAACAAGCGCGGCTGGAAATGGGCGGCAAGTTCATCATCGTAGGCCTATTCCCCAACGGCATCGGCACCCCGCAAATCCCTTTTCCGCTGCCAGCATTGACCTTCTACAACGCGTTACGGGCTGACTCGCCCGGAACCTACAGATTCACTGGCCGCCTCACGCAGCTGCTGTCAGGACAAACTGTTGCGCAGGCGAACGGCATCATGCAGGCGGCTAGACCAGGGCCACTAGTCATGCCCGTGCAGTTCCAGAATCTGCAAATCACCGCCTTCGGCACGTACACCTGGGCGGTGGAAATCGAAGGGCAGGAACCTTTTGTTACTCAATTTGAAGTTGCTCACGTCCCGCACCCGCCACCAGCGCAAATAAGGATCTAGGCGAATACCACGTCCGCTCGCTTGTAGGGCGATGACGTGTCTTCTTTCACCAGTCCCACGGTGGAGTCGGCGCGGAAACCGTCACAAACGTGGGTTTCGATAACGCACTTCGAGAGGGCTACTCGCAGTTCTTCTTCGGGGATGAGTCCGGTAATGGCTTCAGCGAGATGGGATTCAATAGCGTAGGCCAAGGCGATGGCAGACGGGTCGCCGTGTTTTTCGACGTTGTAGAACAATTCAGCGAAACGGTGGGTGAAAACCTTGCGATCAACCGAACCGGTCAAATACTCGAAAACTATTTTATGGAAGTCAGTGACGGATACCATGGCGAAACCTCTTGAGTTTATCGACTGCAATTTCGAACAGATGAGGGAGAAGTTCTCGTCCCACGCTGCCGACGTCCTTCCCTACTCTGGGCGCCACACTCGTCCTGTAAGCAACGGCACGCGATATTTGCACGGTAGGAAGGTGGTCGCTTTACAAGAAATCCAATACTACAACGGGGAGGGGGAAACGACCGCGAGAATTTTCAGACTTACCTATGACGACAGTGAGCAAGTGGATTACCCGTTCCTGTTCCGTGTTGGCCAAAAGGTCTACGTGCTGAGCGACTGGTAACCATAACACCGCCGGCTATAGTTTGCATGGTCGGGCTCACTGCTGCACTCCATTGCTTGGGTTAATCCACTCATATGGTACGGCACCAGTATACCGCTAGCCTTATCTTATCCGCCAATACCCGGGGACACTCCAGTTCGAGCGAATCAACGAGCCATTTGCAGCTGGTTCGCGAAGTTGTTCCGGGCGCGGTTCAAGTTCCGCCCATTCCAACCATCGGTTCTAGGCGCTTCCACCACGACGGAGGACCTGGCAACCTTGAACCGTAACGCCGGCGACGCGCACCCATTCGAATACGGCACACGTTACCAGGTCCTTCGAAAACCCGTCGAAATGCATTACAGCTGCCCGGCGGTACGATTGCGGCGTGAGCGAGGAGTACAACGGGCAATCACCACCATAGTGTGGTGGCAGCCTGAGCTGAGGTCGGCCTAAGGCGCAAGCTGCCTTGTGTACCATCTCTGCATGGCCCCGCGTGCCTTTCTGGATTCCCATACCGGGTTTCATACTTGCCCTACTCTCCCGCCGTACCTGGCGAATCCTATTTCTCTACGTGTGCTGGATCGCCATAACTGTTATCGCGGTCCATTACACATTCGCGTGGGGAAAGGTTATTCTCCAACATCTATACCGTGCTTTAGGCCAACGTCTGGCACAAACAGTGATTTGTCTCGGCGTAGGACTAGCGGGCCTGAGTGCATACGTTTTCAAGAAGGTGAGTCAACTGCTCTACGGCATCTCCGAGGTCATATTTGCGGGAGCCTCAGCAATTCATGTGGTTGGTAAGCTGAGTCCAGGAGCGGCGATGGCGACGCAGTGGGCTACCCTAATCGGCTGCGTATACATCATTTCAAGGGGGCTCGGCAATATTTCAGAGGGAATAGATAAACCCGTGGACTTTGTGACAACGCCTAGGGCGCACATCAAATAACGGTTTTGCCAATCGCACGGATTATGTGTCCGCTGCTCTAACCAATTGAGCTATAGGCCCTTCAAGGACGTAAATATAAGTCTCGTTTATTGTAAGCCCTGGATCATTCTTGCTCGCCAAGCGGGATCTTGCAGCAGTCTCAGCCTGCTGAAGCTGAAAAACCCGGAATAAAGGCAAAATGCACCCCAGCGGCGGCGCGACAGGGGATGGCGACGCGGAGAAGGTTGAGGGGATGAAAAGTACCCCAATGTTTTCGGGATCGCCTCTTGATGATGACTGGTCCACTTTTCGTTCTCCCCTCCGCTCTTGATGATGGCTCTCATGGATTCTCCTCGAGCTGCCCCCCTCGACCGGCGATGTTTGCTCGAAAATAAGTCGGGTATTGGTTGAAGGATTTTTGCGATGAAATTCGCTCACCACGCCGTTCGTTGGGATTCCCCCCTCAATCACGAAAACCTAAAAGCCCCCTTCTGGTGTACCGGGTTGCCGATCGTTACCGATCGAGGATCGTTTCCGTCTTTCCCCTGGTCCGTTCGGTGACAAAACGGGACGATCGAATCGGGGTGAAATGTGCGCAGTAAGCGCAGTATTCGCACTATTCCTCTGGCCTCCGGCGGGTGTCCGATGGTGTGGTGTTTTCCAAGTTGTCCGGTTTACTCTCACTCAATATTCGTGGACGGAGCTTGGGCATCGTTCCCGCAAAATGGATGTGAGAGATATGTCATTACTCGGACGACCCATAGGCGACTGGCAATTAGGGTACGTTTCGTCTGTACCGGGTCGGTCCGTTCTATTTACAATCTGCGAATCGATCTCAGGGTCGATGCTCACCGGCGCGAAATGCGCGGATTGGGAGGATCGGATGCGGAAGAATCACGTCAAGATCATCGCTTTGGCATTTGCTCTGCAGATTGTTTTACCTGACGCAGGCGGGCAGGCAGTTGCACAGACCGGGAAAGCTGCCTATCCGGCGATGGTCCCCCTGGATCAGTACCTGATATCTGACGAGAAATCCGAGATTGCGCTGGCTCGCAGTGCTGCACCCGGTTCCATTTCCGATGGAGCCGAAGTGATGGTGCTGGGACGCGAGGGATATAAGACCGCGGTGAAGGGCACGAATGGCTTTCTCTGCATCGTGGAGAGGTCGTGGGGGCAGAGCACGGATCAGACGGAGTTCTGGAATCCGAAGATGCGTGCACCCCATTGCTTCAACGCGCAAGCCACGAGGAGCTTTGCGCCCATCTATCTGATGAAGACCAGGCTTGTGCTGGCAGGAAAATCGAAGCCTGAAATCGCACACGCAATCGCGACGACACTGGATAAGAAGGATCTGCCCGCGCTGGAGCCTGGCGCGATGGCTTACATGATGTCGAAGCAGCAGTACTTAAACGACCGGGGTAAGAGCTGGCGCTCGCATGCGATGTTTTTTTCCCCCGGCGACATGACAAAGCTGGGCGGCCGATGATCCCAACTCACCTGTCATGGTGGCGAATGACCCGGAGGAACGTGTGACGATTCTGTTCGTCCTGGCAGACAAGTGGTCCGATGGTACGGCGGCTCCGTCGAATATGCCCTGATCCGCAGCCTGCGGTTTTCAGACGAGACGTCTCGTAAGCAGAGGCCGCAGGCTCCAATCTCCGTCACTCCTGAGCCTTATCATAAGGCAAACCGGCAAATGCTCGTTGATGCAACATCGCCAACCCACTCGCCGATGGGTGAATTAGTTCTCAGAAGTCTTGTGTCCAGGTTTCCAGACCCGAGTTGGACTGGGTCGTTGGCATGTCCCATGCGCGTTTTCGGTACTAATCCTTGGAGCAAAGCTACCAGAGCTGGCGGCTTGCCGCTCCGTACCGATGTTTTGGCGATCATTTGCCGACCGGGGAACGCTCTGCTCCAAAACTTGGACGGCAGAACGTTGCCTTGCCGCAGGCGGCTGGTCCGACTTTCCCCTAGTCAATCCGGTGGCAATCGGGAGGATCTCTCTGCCCACACTGCGGATTGGCAAACGTCCCGCCTGCTCGTCTGTGCGTCCGTGTAGTCCAGGGCCGCACCGGCTTCCGATGGTGGTTTCCAAGTTGTCAAAACTGCTCAATCAAGAGGACGCACCGAGCGCACCCTGGTTACGGCGCGGTGATTTGTGCTCTCCGCAGACGCCCCCCTGGGACACAGAAATTCTGCGGACAGGCGTGATCCGTCGCTTTCGATGTCACATTAGCGTTTGCTACACCCAAGTCATCATCCCGGCAGGCGCTGATGCGATCCGCATTTCTGTCTATCATGGACGTCCCCGAGTTTTTCTCCCGAGCGATCTGCAACCAGGATGCCCTCTAAGCGATTACTCAGGCTCAGGTATACATTTCGTATCGAAAACAAAACCCTAACAAAATCAGCAAAATCATTTCTTGGACATCTCCCCTGTCCCCAGTCGCGCTCTCCCCCAATCGTCTGTCTATACAGGAAAAGCTAAAGTCAATAGAGCGTGGATTGACTACCTCCCATAAATATGGGACCCTAGAAAGGTGAAGACCACCCTCGAGATTCCCGACCCCATCTTTCGCCGTGCCAAATCGGTGGCCGCCCAGCGTGGCATCCCACTGCGCGCCTTTGTAACCGAAGCCGTCACGGAGAAGCTCGAGGCTAGCTTGAAAAGAGAAGAAAAGCCCTGGGTGAGGCTTGCTGGAGGTCTCAAACACCTCCACAAAGAGACGGTGCGTATCAATCGGATCATCAAGAGTGAGTTCGAGAAGATTGAGCCCGAGGATTGGGAGTGATCCTCGACACCAACGCACTCTCCGCGGTGGCCGATGATGAGCCCGCGGTCGTTCGCGTCTATCGCCAGGCTGCGAGCATGGAACTGCCCGTGATTGTGCTCGGCGAATATCGTTTCGGTATCGGGCAATCGCGACGGCGCGGTGAGTACGAAAAGTGGCTGCGAGAACTCATCGCGGCAACACGCGTCCTTGTGGTAGAGGAAGAGACCTCACGGCACTATGCCGGGATTCGAGCGGCACTCAAAAAGGCTGGTCGCCCCATCCCCTCAAATGATCTCTGGATCGCTGCACTCTGCCGGCAACACCGTCAACAACTCTTAAGCCAAGACCAGCACTTTGATGCGGTCGAAGGGCTCGAACGCGTCGGATGGTAGTTGAAACGCTTGCGCAGTGTTAGAAAATGCATCATTTTTCAATATACGGAGATAAAGGGCAGCATACCTATTGCAGCGATTCCGGGGATACGTATGCTGTCCCCTTATATCCAACCGCCCGCCTCTTCAAGCACATAAATCTGGCGACTTAAACAGATTGATCCAAAAGGAACTATGTTCGATCAGCTCCAAGCCGCACCATTTGTCTGGAAAGGCTAACGACTACTCGGCCATGTGGCGAGAAGCGCGTCTCGTTACCTATCGCCTTCGATGGGGTCAAGACCAAGAACGAGAAGAATCGCCTCAGTAACGAATCCTTTTCGTAGAGGTCCTTGCATGCTTGTTCCTTGTAAAGAGAGCCCGGTGGTCAACGCCATAATGATGTCGGCAAGATACTTTCGGATCAGAGGGTGGAATTCGATCAAGCTTGGCAAACAGTTTGGTAACCAATCCAGCCATGGTGTCCCGGTGAGTGCGGTGCAGCTTGGCATAGGTCTTGGCAAACGTCTTATCGCGGCAGGCTTGCAATTGAAACTCCGCAGAAAGTAAACCGAAGTCGAAATCAGAGCCACGCCCGGTTTCAGAGTTGCGGATCAGCGACAGAAGCTCCGACGCAGGGATGTCCTGCGCAAGAAGCTGAGCCAAAGCTTCAATCTCGCGCCGCTTATGGGCGTCGAGAAGTTCGAGGAAGATAGCTTCCTTGCTCTCAAAATTGGAGTAGAACGCTCCCTTAGAGTAGCCTGCGCTCTCCGCAATCAGATCGACAGACGCGCCCTCATAGCCGCCCCTTGCAAACAATTGAGCGGCTGACTCCAGAAGCCTTGTCCTGGTTTCGAGCCGGCTCTCCTGCCGGGTCAATCTCTGCTTGATCGCTTTAGCCACGTTTCCAGAATAGCGCACGAAAACTATTTGCAACTGAAATACCACTTGGTATATCTATACCAGATAGGATATTAGATGGCCAGGTCACGTATGCCGCAAGCTCGGTGTGACGAATGGACGAACAACGAACGCGAGGAGTTTTATGGCAAAAACAATTTTGATAACGGGTGCCTCCAGCGGTATTGGACGGGCTACCGCGCTTTATTTCGCCGAAAGAGGCTGGAATGTCGCCGCAACCATGCGCGACCCGCTCAAGGCGGATCCCGTGCTTCAGCATCCGCAAATCAGCTTGTTCGCACTGGATGTGACGAATGCAGATTCCATTGCACAAGCGATAGCCGATACGTTGAATCGCTATAAAAAGATCGATGTGCTGCTGAACAACGCAGGCTACGGCTTGTTCGGCCCGATTGAAGCAAGCGACAGTCAGCAAATCCAACAGCAATTTGCGACGAATCTATTCGGCTTGATCGGGGTCACGCAGCAGATTCTTCCAGTCATGCGGGCCGCGGGCGAAGGTTTGATACTCAACGTCTCTTCCATTATTGGCCGTATGGCTCTTCCCTACGCCTCGTCCTACATCGCGACAAAATTCGCAGTAGAAGGGTTGAGTGAATCTATGCGCTATGAGTTGGAGCCGTTTCATATCCGCGTCAAACTGATCGAACCCGGCAGCATCAATACCGAGTTCGGCAAGGGCAGCAAGCAAACGGCGGTGAGTGACCCTTATCGAGCAAGCATGACCAAATTTTTGGGTGTATTCACGAAGAGTAACTCTGCAGGGGCCAAGCCAGAGGAGGTTGCGAAGGTAATTTACCGTGCTGCGAATGATTCGAGCAATCGGTTACGTTACCTCGCCAAACCCGGCCCATTTTTTTGGATGAATCGAATTTTGCCTGATGCAGTGTGGCGGCGGTTGCTGGTGAAAGCAATGGTGAAATAGAAGGAAGGATGAAGATACTGTTATTGGGTGCCTCGGGTTTAGTGGGGAAGAATGTATTGGCGCAGGCTCTCGCGCATCCTGCCATGACAAGCGTGGTCGCGCCAACGCGCCAACCATTGGCACCCCATGCAAAGCTTATAAATCCCGTGTCCGATCACCTGGTGTCGCTGCTGTCCGAAGGGGTGGCCTGGGGAATTGACGGCGTCGTCTGTGCGCTGGGAACGACGCTCAGCAAGGCTGGCTCCAAAGAGGCATTTCGTGAGGTGGACTACGTGCTGCCGTTGGCGTTCGCTCGATCTGCACACGAGCATGGAGCGGAGACTTTCGTCCTCGTCTCGGCGAGCGTTGCCTCTGTCAGCTCTGCAATGTTCTATCCAAGAATCAAAGGCGAAATCGAGCGAGACATCGAGCTCGTGGGATTCAAATCACTCACCATAGTTCGACCCAGCCTTATCAGCGGCGAACGGGATGAACCGCGCTTCAGGGAAGGCATCGCTCTGCGATTCATGAGCATCTTTGCGCCGATTCTCCCAAAGAAGTTTCATGCCAATCCCGCTCCCACCATCGCTGCGGCGATCTTGGATGCTGTCACGACAGCCGAGCCTGGCCGCCATTTTCGTTATGCCGAAAGACTGGTCTGACGTTTACGAATGCCGTCGGTTCCACTTGGACGATAAACCGGCTTCTCGGCCACGTGCCAACTTCCTGTTAGCCGGCCAAACGGGACTAGCCCCTTCAGGAGGTCAAAGACAATCGAATTCCATGCAAAGTGGTTTGATAAGTGCAACTGCACCAATGGAATTAATCGTAGCGACAGAGCGCTAACTTTAGACACCGTATAGCTGAGGCATGTCGACGGAGCGAACCGCCCGAAAATCCTGAGGCGTGCAGGAGGAATTCCGTTGGGGTCTGAAAGAGTGCCCGCAAAAGCTTTCGGCTCAGAAACGCCATCAAAGGCCCGAGCGGCGACAGAGCCAAACTCCGCGGCGCTTTCTCCCCACTGTTCCCCGGCAGGGTCTCTCATTCCTTCTGATGGAAGACTCTGTTGTTGATGTCGGGCCAAAACTCCTTAAAGAGGTTCGATCCAGCGTCGATCGCTATATTCGTCAACCAGAGTTGATAGGTCTTGGTGAAGGTGCGCTCCTGACTGGGGTAATAAAGAGTGGAGATGCCCGCGGCCGCGCCCGCGCCGAAGATCTCGGAAGCATTGAAGGTCTCATGGCCGTTATCTTTTCGTGTGATGGCTGCACGTGACAAAGAGTATCCTAGCCGCTTAGCAAAGCCGCCACGACCGAGCGTGTAGTACCGGGAATCCTGGTGAAGAGCCGTGGGAAGAAGGAACTCAACCCAAAGGTTTTCGTCTACGTAGTCCACATAGGTGTGCCAGTAATATCGCCCATAGCCGGCCGCGCCCTGGTGAAACTCAGGCGTGGCATTGCGTGCCTGCGCCACTCCGGCCTGGATAGCCACAAAGATGAACGAAGAATAGTCGACGCTATCGAGTGCCCCTGTCGTGAACTTGTCTTTGATGGTTTGCGGCGGAAGCTTCTCGTCCACGCTAACTGCTCTGAAATTCGGAATGATGTAGAGAATCCGTCTCGTCTGCTTTCCACCATTGTGAACCTGGCCAGCAGGCGCACCATCCTTGGCACCAGAGGGAGCGGGGGTGTTCTGGCCATTCTGCTGCCAAGCAACGCCCGGAGCGTCGGGCAATGTGCTCACATTCGCCTCTGCAGCGGGCGGCCCAGGTGCAGCAACGACCTGCCTCTCCGTCCCCGGTTCGCTGGTCTCGCGAAAACATTGCCCGAGCGCCATTGTTCCAGGATAAAAGCTAACATACAGAACCAATGCTGTGATCGATACAATGGTCAATCGCCAAATTGTCATATTCTTTAAGGAACTCGGTTTAGGCCCGATCAGCTCTCAGGGTTTTATCGATCGATGGATGGGGGCTGCTGCACTTCCGCTGCGTGGAAGAGGCTCCGGCTCGGCAATGTTGTCACTTCGATACGCGTATCTTTGCGGAAAACCACATCGTGTCCCCGGGCCACCCATCGTTCGTAGAAAGATAGAGCGGCTGCATAAAAGCCGATTCCGGCCGAGAGATTGCGAGAACTCGCAACGATGCCGACAACGCGGCCTACCATGCCAAAGCCGTTAGAGGCTACCGCGCTATTACCTGCCAAGCTCCCGTCCTCATCCAGGGCGCGACCCGCGAGAAAAGTCAGAACCAGGGGAACGGCGGCTCCCTTCCTGGATTTCTGCTGCACGCCTCCCTCGGCGTCAAGCTGCAAGTCTGAAGACTTTGACGCGTCCGCGCCCGTGAGGGTACCATCCACGCGCTGGGAGGGACCGTCGGGTAGCTTTACCTCCCGGAAATTAAATCGCAGCTTCCCCGAGCGGCCAAACCATCGCGCCGGTTTGGCCTGCGTGATTGTTCCAACCAGCTCAGACCCTTGGGGGATCGCCAAAGTGTGGCCTGCGTCAAAGATCGGCTCGGCAACGACAGCCTCGAAAGTGTCTCCAGGCTTTTCTTTTGCCGAACTTATTGTCTCCTCGAGATAAGCGTGTAATTGCCGGGATCGCTCGTGCAAAACAGGTGCGTCTACTCGCTGAGACAAAAAACCTTTGGATGGTCCTGGGCCCACGTCGGCAGCAGAAACTGTCGGGTCTTAGAGACAAAGGTTGTTCCAGAGACACTGTCCAGGCGGTCCCAGACTCAATTCTCTCCGGATGGTAAGGCAACTGTCTGTAAATGGCCTGGACCAACCGGTCACCACGGCCAGGTGCAGTCACCAAGGCGACTGTATCCTTAACTTGCTGCTTCGCGAGGTACAGTTGCTGGGCAAGAAACGAACGCCGGGTCGCGGAGGGTGCTGCAGAAAGGTGCATAACCGGTGCCCCATCCGTTGCATTTTGGCCCACGACGGGTTGCACGGATCCGTCAGGTAGCACCAGTTGATCAAATTGCACAACAGGAATGTGAAAAGGAGTGAAGTCCCCCCAAAGCCGGGAATGTATGCGATGGCTTCGATCCGCATTGAGCTTGACCACCTTGCCGCGTAGTACGCTGCCTGCAGGAATCACCAGTCGGTTTTCGGCATACACCGGGTAGAGAAGATAGCCTTGTAAGGGCTCGCCCTTTTTCATGGGAACATGTTTTCCAAGCTGTATTGGCAGAGGCGTGGAAGGCGGAACTTGAACCAACGCTTGTTGAGAGAGGCATCGGACCGGAGCAAGAACAAAAACCAGTATGACGAGAAGATTTATCAGGGCACAATTATTTTTCATCGAACTCTCCCATGCTTTCCCTGTTCAGCCGAAACTCGCCACAGCTTCCACAGTCTTGCCGACGCATAGAACGAAAGTCGCCGGCAGTTTCAGCAACTTGTCTTTAATTGAAGCCGCAGTCATGACTGCGGCTCATGCGCCTGGCGGATGGAGTTGTCCAACGGCTGTCGCAGCGCTTACCCGCTCTGTCATTTCTGCAGGAACTTTGTTGTCGCTTTCGCGTGGAGCTTGCAGCCCTTGAAGTCAATCGGTTGGCACGTACCTCATGATGTTTTTGAGCTGGTGGTCACGACCTTGCTGCGACATCGCGTTCGATCGTTGATTAGCAGAGCGGGTCCTCTTCGAGCATCGTCTGCACCAGAGCACTCAGTCCGGCCCGAAATTGCGTTCGCCGGATAGAGCCAATATGCGTCAGTTACGATTTTATGAACGCCCCCGCCGCCGTGACCCCGATGGCAATTATGGCTGCAACTGCAAAGAGCAATTACGCAGTGGGAAGATCTTCATCGTCTGCCACATCTGGTTCTCTCTGACGTTACTCTGGCCATGTGCACAAGCATCATGGCGGGAAATGATCAAAAAACAGGCTACTTGTTGCAAGTCTTAATCTGTTAAGATTAGATGTCAAGTACTTCTTTGAGAGAAGACTTGTTTGTGCCACCTTCTTTAGAGGTTGCATTCAAGCGCTAATAATCAGCGTTGAGGGCCCATTGCGCATAACTACGGCTTATGTGAACCGCATCGCCACTGCCGTACCAGAGCACGATGTGCATGACGCCTTCGTCGTCTTCGCAGAGAAGATGCTTGCCGACCCGCGGCTGCGCCCGGTCTTCCGCCGCATGGTGAGCCGCGCCAACATCGCGCATCGCTATTCATTCCTCGATCCGCAGAAAGGTTCCGGCCAATTCTCGTCGCATGACGCGCATGAGTTTTATCGGCTAGGCAACTTTCCCAACACGGCGCGGCGCATGGAGCTGTTTGAGCAGAGCGCTCCGGTGCTGATGAGGAAGGCCGTGGACCGGCTTGCGCTCAACGAGAAGGAACGCTCGAGTATTACGCACGTGCTGGTGACCTGCTGCACGGGGCTCTATGCGCCGGGGCTGGACTTTGAGATCGTCGACCACGTCGGGCTTTCGGCGGGCGTGGAGCGCACGATGGTTGGATTCATGGGATGCTATGCCGCGATCAATGCGCTGAAGCTGGCGCGGCACATTGTGCGCTCAGATCCGAAGGCGGGTGTTCTGATGGTCAACCTGGAGCTGTGCACGCTTCACTTACAGGAGACGCAGGAGCTGGAGCAGGTGCTCTCCTTCCTGATCTTCGCCGATGGCGCGGCGGCGAGCCTCATTACCGCGTGCGAGCAGGGCTTCGCACTGGACAGCTTCAAGGCGGTGACGGTGCCCGAGACGAGGGGGCTGATTACGTGGAAGATCCGCGGGCTGGGATTCGACATGTTACTTTCCGGGCAGGTACCGGCGGAGTTGGCCCGCGCGCTACATGAGGGCGAGCTGATGGCCGAGCGCGATGGCATCGACCTGTGGGCGGTGCATCCCGGCGGACGGTCGATTCTGGATGCGGTGGAGAAGGGACTGGAGCTTCCGGTCGGTGCGCTGGCGGCGTCGCGCGAGGTGCTGTCGTGCTTCGGCAACATGTCGTCGGCGACGGTGATGTTTGTGCTGCAGCGGATGATGCAGCAGGCGCGGCCTGGGCAGCGTGGGTGTGCGATGTCGTTTGGGCCGGGGCTGACAGCGGAGACGATGCGCTTCCATGCGGTCTAGTGCGGAGATCAACTTCAGACGGCGGGTCTCTCCGCGTGAGTTGCCGGAGCTGATGGATGGTGACTGTAGCTATGAGGATTTCCGTGGCTGCCTACGCAGTCTGGAGCAAGTCAACCGCTGGCTGCTGGGCTATCGGCCGACGCTGGCTTGGCTGGAGCGGTTGCCGCATGAACCGCATGAGCCAGTGCACATCGTTGATGTGGGAAGTGGCGGCGGCGACCTGTTGCGGCAGATTGCAGGCTGGGTTCGGCGGCGAGGAATTGCTGTGCAGCTGACTGGAATTGACCTGAACCCTTACGCAGCGCGGGCGGCAGCGGAGTCCACACCGACGGAATTGGGCATTGCTTGGGTGACCGGCGATGCTTTGGTGTATCGGCCGGAGAAGCCGGTGGATATCGTGGCGAGCTCGCTGACGGCACATCATCTGGAGGATGAGGAGATCGTCGCGCTGCTACGGTGGATGGAGGCCACTGCTCGAGTGGGTTGGTTTTTGAATGATTTGGAGCGGTCGGAGCGGACTTGTCGGATGTTTGGGTGGGTGGCGGGGGTGGTGGGGTGGCACCGGTTTGTGCGGCATGATGGGCCGGTGTCGTTCCGGCGTGCCTTCCGGAAGGAGGATTGGGTACGGCTGCTGGCGGCGGCTGAGGTCCCGCGAGATGCTGTGACGGTGGAGCATTGGCGGCCGGGACGGTTGTGTGTGGGGCGGTGGAAGTGAGGTCGGTGTTGGTGGTTGGGGGCGGGCCGGTGCTGGGCGCAACGCCACTTATTGAAAGTTCGTCACCAAAAGTGCGTCTCGGGACTTATCCGGCCGTCAGGTTCCAGTTTGCCCGCTACCTCTACATACTCCGCATTCTGAAGCTTCGCGTCAGACTAAAAAACATGAAGTCTTTCGCGCCCGTCGCCCTCGCGGCGCACCTCATCACGTCTAACCATCTGAGAAGCGAATAATGCCAACTTCCACGCTGCTAGCGCCCAGCTCCGCCCGTTCCAGATCCAAAACTGTTATCTGGATCTCCCTCGGTCTCACCGCGCTCTTCGTCTTCATTACCTCAGAAGTTCTCCTCATCGCCGACTATCCCATGTACCACACCTACCGTCTGCAGGTCATCGCCGACCGCCATCTCCTCATCCCGCATACGCTCTGCGGCGTCATCGCTCTCCTCAGCGGTCCCATCCAGTTTTCCTCGCGATTTCGCCAGCGTCACCTCAAATTCCATCGCGTCCTCGGCCGCATCTACGTCGTCTCCGTCTTTATCGGTGCCGCAACCGGGGTTGCCCTCGCCACCGGCCGTCCGGGCTTCCCCGGAACCTCCATGCAGGCCGCCGCCTGGATCGTCTGCACCACCGCCGCCTTCCTCACCGCGCGCAACCGACAAATCCTCCAGCACCGCCAATGGATGGCCCGCTCCTACGCCGTCACCTTCACCTTCGTCTCTAGCCGTGTGCTCAACCTCTGGCCCCGTTACTGGAGCCACCTCGGCGACACCTTCGCCGCTGTCGGCGTCATCGCCTTCACTCTTGCCTCGCTGCTTATCGTGGACCTCGGTCTCAACTGGCGCGAGCTCACCACTGGTCGTGACTGATGGTCGCCCGCTATGAGACGTTATCGGAGCGGTACAATTCCAGCCTGCCGGATCCGAAAGAGGAGACTCCCGTTAGAACGTCCACTCTGAATCGGATTCCTGTGCAAGACGAAGTTCTCATCCTTGGTGGTGGAGTGGCAGGCTGTGCCGCTTCGATCGCGCTCGCCCGCAAGCGACGGCGCGTCACTCTGATCGAACGCGAGCCCACATCGCGCCATAAGGTCTGCGGAGAGTTCCTAAGCGGTGAGGCCCTTGAGGACCTGCACGCGCTCGGCATCGACGTGGCTTCGCTTGGCGCCGTGCCCATCGAATACGTTCGCCTCGCCGCCGCCAGGCGCGCCGCGGAGGCTCCCTTGCCTTTTCCCGCAGCTTCGCTCACGCGCAAGGCGCTTGATACAGCGCTCATCGCCGAGGCCATCGCTGCGGGAGTCCGCGTAGAGCGTGGTCGCAGTGTGCAGGCGCTCGATCGCACGGCAAGCAACGCCTGGCAAGCTACGCTCGACGACGGTACTACCTATGAAGCTCCAACGGTCTTTCTCGCCACAGGCAAGCATGATCTCCGCGGCCACATGCGTCCGAAGGATCCACAGCGATGGGTCGCCTTCAAGATGTATTTTCGCCTGGCGCCCGCGCAGGCTGCTGAGCTGGAGCGCGCCTCTGAGCTGATGCTCTATCCCGGAGGCTATGGTGGTATCCAGCCGGTGGAAGGCGGCATTGCAAACCTCTGCTGCGTGGTGCAGCAGCGGCATCTCGCACGTGCGGGTCATCGCTGGGAGAACTTCCTCGCGAAGATGCAGCAGGACTGTCCACACCTCGCGATGAGGCTTGCCGGTGCGGAGCCGTTGCTCGCCAGGCCAATCGCCATCACCCATATCCCATACGGTTACATCCGCCGCACAACCGAGAATGGGCTCTACTGCATCGGCGATCAGGCAGCCGTCATCCCCTCGTTCACCGGTGACGGCATATCCATCGCCCTGCATACTGCCCGCTGTGCCGTCGCTGCCTATCTTGCAGCAGAGCCGGCGCCGCTCTTCCAGGCTAAACTGCGTTCCGCAATGCTGGCCCAGATGCGCCTTGCCGAGTTCGCCGCCGATGGCTTGAACAACTCACTCGCGCGCGCTGTATTGCCGTTTTGCCTCAGGGTCTGGCCCGGCGTGATGCGCGTGACGGCTAGGCTCACACGCGTCGCCCAGCACGCCGCTGTTGCTCCACAGGCAGTCGCCAGCTGAAATCGAGCCACGCCAAAACAGCTCTCGTTAGTCAGAACCCTCTAGGGGAGATGCAATGAAATCCTTCGCAGTCTTAGCCCTCGCGGTCATACTCGCTCCAGCCGCACTTGCCCAGCATCAGACCTTCGCCGTCAACCCCGACGCCAGCGAGGTCAAGATGACTCTCAAAACAACCCACGAGCTCGTCAACGGCGCCTTTCACATCCAATCCGGATCGGTTGAGTTTGACCGCGGCACTCCTAAGATGTCGGGTTCGGTGGTCGTCCTCGCCGGCAGCGGCAAGACCGGCAATGGCAGCCGCGACAAAAAGATGAACAAGGAGATCCTGCAGGTCGAACAGCACGCAACTGTCTCGTTTGAGCCGAAGTCCTACGCTGGCGTCATCGCTCCATCAGGAGACTCGACCATCCAGGTGACTGGTATCTTCACACTCCTCGGCACGCCTCACGAGATCACCATCCCCATGCTTGTCCATCTTGAAGGCACAACCGCAACGGCCAAGGCTCATTTTGCCGTGCCGTACATCCAATGGGGACTGAAGGATCCAAGCTTTTTGTTCTGGAAAGCGGACAACGACGTCGCGATTGACCTCCTTCTTACTGGCCGGCTTTCAAAATAGAGAACCGCCTTCTTTACACGAAATGATGTCATGCGTCAGCATGAGGGCTGAAGCGCTGCTTTTTCTTGCAACGTGCTGCAATCATTGCGCAGGCGCAAACGTCTGAATTACTTGGATCCTTATAATGTTGAAAGCACAAGACTTCGAAAATGTCCAAAACGGATTATGAGTCCGCTGCTCTCACCATCGAGCTATAGGCCCTCTACAACTTACGGCGTCGCCCAAACCAGTGTAGCGGAAGCTGCAACAGGCTGCTGGGTCCACCGCCTTTCCCACGATCGATCCTGATTCTGACCCCGAAGCGCTATGTCGCTTGCGCAGTCACAACCGCATACTGAACACATTGATCGACCTTGTTTTCATTCTGCCTTGGAGGCTCTCATGTTTTGGACAGTAGCGTTCGCGGTGGCTGCGGGGATTTTGATGGCGCGAGCGCTGAAGGAAAGTTTGCTTGCGTTTATTGGGCTAGCCATCGGGTTCAGCATTGTGGAAGCTTTCTTTAATCCGCCACTGGCTCTCACCTTCATCGCCCTGGCGGTCCTGGCTTTCGTCTTCTACGTGACCTCCAAAGCCGCCTGGCAGGGCGCCCTCAGTCCGGTCCGCGAGGAGTCCAGCCGCTCCGCGGAAGCTGGGAAGCGCGACATAATGAGTTCGCTGCTCTGACCGATTCAGCGGAACCGTGTGTTTCTAAGAATCTAAAGCGGATTTCTTCTATCTCCCTCGCCGGCCTTTCTGGCATGCTAGTCGGCAGCCGGCCCTAGGCCGTCGAGGGAGGGCACAACCAGTGATTTTTGCCACCGGTCTCGGTGATCCTGAGGGTCCAGTAGCCTTACCAGACGGAACCTGGCTGGTGGTGGAGGGCACGGTAGATCGTGGCTGTGTCACCCACATCAGCGCTGACGGTCAGACCAAACGTGTCATCAAGAAAACCGGACTTCCCAATGGCCTGGCTGTCGATCGCAACGGCGTCATCTGGGTAGCCGAATCCAAGATGCCCTCATTGCTCCGTCTGACGATGGACGGAAAATCGGAAGTGGTCGCTACCGCGTGCGACGGCGAGCCCTTCCTGTTTCCCAATGATCTTTGCTTCGGCCCCGACGGCGCTTTGTACCTGACGGATTCAGGCATCCTGGCCACCTTTTTTGCTCCCGGCAACAAAATCCGTGAAGATTACCTTTCCTTGCGCTATGACGGACGCGTCTATCGCGTCGACGCGGAAACCGGCAAGGTGACCATGGTCGACAACGGCATTCGCTTCACCAATGGCATCGCCATTGGGCCGGACGGCCTGCTCTATGCCAACGAAACCATAACCGGAGATGTTTTTCGCTACGCAATGAACAACGGCTGTCCCGTTGGTCCCCGCCAATACTACGGCAACGTGATCCGTGCGGACGCCCCGCCCGGTTTCAAGGGACCGGATGGGATGGCATTCGCAAGTGATGGCAGACTCTACGTCACCGTTTTTGGCCAACACGACATCCTGGTGCTGGATAAAGCCGGTAAAGTCGTCGAGCTAATCGAGACCCTGGGCAATCTGCCCACGAACGTCGCGTTCGCGCTTCCCGGCAAGAAGCAAATCGCCGTGACCGAGTACGAACACGGCCAAGTCGAACTCTACGACGCCCCGACTGACGGGCTGCCCCTGTGGATGGGTCCGCCGCCAACAGGACCTTCTGCATCCTAGGTAAGTCAAGCAAAGGAGCCATCATGAAAAAAGCGTTGTTTTGGGGAACCATTATTGCTGGAGCCGTGGCCGCATATTTGATGTACCGGCGCGGAGAATCAGTGGGCACAATTGCCGTGAAAACGGTGACCAACCCGGTGGGATCGTTGGTCTCGGAACTGCAATCAACGGCTGGTTGATTTTTGCTCCCGCCGCTGCGATCAGGTATCATCTCGCCTTCCGGGTAGAGTGAAAAGGGAAGGCAAAAATGTCAGAAGCAAATTGCGATATCGGCTTGATTGGGTTGGCGGTTATGGGCCAGAACCTGGTGTTGAACATGAACGACCACGGCTACAAGGTCGCCGTCTTCAACCGTACCGTCTCCAAGGTGGACGACTTCCTGGCAAATGAGGCCAAGGGAACTCAGGTAGTGGGGGCGCATTCCATCGAGGAAATGTGCCGCCTGCTGAAGACGCCGCGGCGCGTGATGATCATGGTCAAGGCCGGGGAAGTAGTGGACCAGACGATTGAGCAGGTGCTTCCGTACCTGGAAAAAGGGCGACATCCTGATCGATGGCGGCAACTCCCTGTACACGGACTCCACCCGCCGAACCAAAGATCTGGCCGCCAAAGGCATTCTGTTTATCGGGACCGGCGTTTCCGGCGGCGAAGAGGGTGCGCGGTTCGGCCCTTCGATCATGCCCGGAGGAAACAAAGAAGCGTGGCCGCACGTAAAGGAGATCTTCCAGGCCATCGCAGCCAAGGTTGAGGACGGCACCCCATGCTGCGACTGGGTTGGAGAAGACGGTGCCGGGCACTACGTGAAGATGGTGCACAACGGCATCGAGTACGGCGACATGCAATTGATCGGTGAGGCCTACCAGTTGTTGAAGGATGGGCTTGGGCTCACAGCCGATGAGCTCGCCGAAGTCTTTACGGAATGGAATAAGGGCGAGCTGGATAGCTTCCTGATCGATATCTCGGCCACCATTTTCGCCAAGAAGGATGACGACGGGCAGCCGATGGTGGACAAGATTCTCGATGCCGCCGGGCAGAAGGGTACTGGCAAGTGGACCGCGATCTCGGCGCTCGACCTGGGACAGCCGGTGACGCTTATCGGAGAGAGTGTATTTGCCCGCTGTCTGTCGGCATTGAAGGACGAGCGAGTCGCCGCCGCGAAAGTACTGAAAGGGCCGCGCAAGCGAAAAGTATCGACCGACAAGAAGGAATTCATCGAGGAAGTGCGCCTGGCTCTCTACTGTTCGAAAATGGTGAGCTATGCGCAGGGATACATGTTGCTGCGAGCCGCCGAGAAGGACCAGGGCTGGAACCTCAACATGGGTGGTGTAGCGCTGATGTGGCGCGGCGGCTGCATCATTCGCAGCATTTTTCTAGGCGACATCAAGGCGGCGTTCGACCGCAACCCTAAGCTCGAGAACCTGTTGCTGGATGAGTTTTTCTCCACCGCAATGAACAAGTACCATGCTTCGTGGCGCAGGGCACTCATCTACGGGATCAGGGTTGGCGTGCCCATGCCTGCATTTTCGACCGCGTCTGGCGTTTTATGACGGCTACCGGACAGCGCGGCTGCCCGCGAATCTATTGCAGGCGCAACGAGACTTCTTCGGCGCGCATACTTATGAACGTGTCGATAAGCCGCGCGGCGAATTCTTCCACACCAACTGGACTGGTAGAGGAGGCCGTGTGTCCTCCTCCACCTACAACGCTTAGCGTCCCTCAACTACCGAAGTGGAGGGATTTGCTGTTTCTGTCATCCACTAACAGATGCCGGCTGGAAGCGCCCCCCTCCCCTTTGTCATCCCGAGGCGTGCTTATTGATTTTTTCGCGTTCGAGGTACCTGCTGTTTCAGCATCGATTGCACGGCCCTAAATCACTGATCCGAGGACCCGGATTTCCTGCCACGCTGCGCCGGACACGGTCGCGTGTGCGCCTTTCAGTAAGGAAAGGCGTATGAAGTTCGCCAACGCCACCAGGTTTTACAGGAAATCCGGGGAAGCCGAGGGATCTGCAGTTCAGCGGATCTCTCGTGGAAATGTTTTTCGACGTACGCTTCACTCGGATGACAAGGGGAAAGGGGCGCTTCCAGCGCAGCGACCTGCAGTTTCTTTCCCGTTTTCCCCGGCTCTAGTGGGGCGTAGCTGGCGCCGTTGGCTGTTGGCCATTCGCCGGCGGGTTACCGGGCTGGGGCTGCTGGGTATTGTTGGTCACATCCTGTCCTTGAAAGATCAGCTTGACTGTCGAACGGAATTGCTTGTAGTCGGTGTAGCGCACAATCTGCCGGATATGCACGTCCTGACTCATATACCCGTTCCCGCCCGAAAAATGAAGTTCGGCATCGGCCTTGGTATACACCGGAAACCAATACTTGCCATCCACCTGCTCGCGGTAAGTGGTAAAGGGTGGTGACAGATCCTCGTGCCCTTTGCGCATGTCGTCGGGAACATTTTTCGCGCTGGTGATCACAATCTGCAGGTCCTTCTGGTCTACCCAGATACGTCCCTTCAGGTAGCGCTTGCCCTTCTCCATCACCTTAGGCGCTACATCAAAAACGTAGCAATCCACCTCGTCCACCTTTTGCCGGCCAACGTAGGTCAGGTTGTATTGCCCCACGTCTTCTGTGGTCAACACGAAGGGCAGCCGCTGTTCAATATCCGAAACATCGGCCGGGCTCATGGTGATTCGCTCCAGCGTATTCTGCGGAGCGAAAGTCACATGCTCCGATTTGCGCCCATTGCTGTCGAATGTAATCGATACCACCTGCCGATATTCACCATCGACTTTGCCGTCATCGTTGATGGTCTGTATGCGCACGTCGCGCTGGTAGGTGTAGTTGTCCAGAGCGTGGCGGAACTCGGTTTCCTTTGCGGCAAACTGAGTTACGATCTGGGCCGGCGGCGTGGCTGGAGCGCTGGTATCGATCGGACCGAAGCCCTGGTCCGGCTGGTCTGTGGTTCTGGGCCAACACGGGTAGCGCCGGAAGGGGCACAAGCGCCAATAAAATCAGCAACTTCGCAAAACCTTTATTCACGGCACCGCCTCCCATTCCGTCTCCACCATTATGCACCTAACCATATCACATGGCTACCGTCACTTAATAGACGCCGTCGGCTGCACCTGAGTCGAAGCGTGCCGAGCATTTGCCCGAGGGGCGGCCTTTGCTTAGGAGAATGCGGGGGCTCCCACCATTCCGGCAGCCTGTCTAGCCACTGAGGTAAGCCTTTTCAAGTCTTAAGTCGAGCGCCTCATCCCTCGCCCAGGACCACGCGCAGTCGGCCATGCGCTGCCTCCAGTTGCCGCTCGGCCTGCTCACGCGGAATGCCCAGTTTCTGCATCACGATCGCGACCCGCACCGAGCCGGCCTGCGCCAGCAGTGTCGCGGCCTGGTCCTCGTCGACTCCGGTTGCGGCGGCGATGATGCGTATCGCCCGATCCTTCAACTTCACGTTGGTCGGCTGTACGTTGACCATCAGGTTGCCGTAAACCATGCCGCTACGGATCATTGCGCCGGTGCTCAACATATTCAGCACCAGTTTGGTGGCCGTTCCGGCGCGCAGGCGGGTGGAACCGGTAATCACCTCCGGCCCCACCGCGGGCGTAATGGCGATCTTCGCCCGGCGTTCTACTTCGGAGCCCGGCACGCAGCTCAGCCCCACGGTCAGCGCGCCCAAATGGTTGGCGTAAGCCATGCCTCCCAGCACATAGGGGGTGCGTCCACTGGCGGCGATCCCGACCAGCGTATCGCCGGCCTTTAAGCCGTGGGTTTTCAAGTCTTCCGCACCCTGCTCGGCGTCGTCTTCCGCGCCTTCGATGGAATGCCGCAGGGCATAGTCCCCGCCGGCAATCAGGCCCACCACCAGGCCGGGATCTACGTTGAAGGTTGGCGGGCACTCCGAGGCATCCAGCACGCCCAGCCGCCCCGAGGTCCCGGCTCCCGTATAGAAAAGACGGCCACCCCGCTCCAGGCGCTCCGCGATGCCATCGACGGCCTGTGCAATCCTGTCCAGCTCAGCGTGGACTGCATCGGCTACGGAGCGGTCCGCTGCGTTGATCACCTCCAGCATCTCCCGCGTGGAAAGCTGATCGATGCCGGCCGTATCGGGATGGCGTGTCTCCGTTAACAAGTGCTCAAACTTCATCATCAGCCAACCATAGCAAATGCTACGCTGTGCCCTAAGGAGGAGTCCCCAAGGAGGAGTCATGGACACCGCCTCTCAAGCCATACCAGCTTTGCCCCGTCACCCGCGCCTGGCCCAGATTCTGGAACAGAATTGGCAGGCGGAGATGGAAGGCTATTACACCTATCGCGCCCTTGCCGAGCGGGAGCCGGAGCCAGGGCGGAAGCAGGCGCTCGAAAACATGGCGCTGGCGGAAAAGGTGCACGCCGGGCTGTGGGCGGGCCGCTTGCGGGAACTCGAGCAACCGGAGCCGGTCTACCGGGGCAAGCCGGGCGGCGATGCCGACAGCCTCAAAACCCGCATCGGGGGCGACGATCTGGCTTTGCGCCGCCTGGAAATCGACGAGAGCCGCGACATTGCCAAATACAGCCAGCAGCTTAAAGAGCTCGGTGACGCTCCCAGCCTCGCGATCCTGCATCGGGTGATCGAGGACGAGCAGGAACACTACCGCGAACTCAGTAGCCTGATCCGCCGCTTCCCGCCCCGTGCTGGACTCGCACCCGCGGCCAATCCAAAAGCGGCCCTGGAACAGATGCTGACCAAGCGTAACCAGGGCCGCGCGCACACCGCCGGATGGATCGGCGACGCCATTTACGGAGTCAACGACGGGCTCGGTTCCATCTTCGGCATTGTCTCCGGAGTCTCGGGCGCGACCCTGGGCAACAGCAAGTATGTCCTGCTCGCTGGCATCGCCGGCATGATCGCCAGCGCGCTCTCCATGGGTTCCGGCGCATACCTCGCGGCCAAGAGTGAGCGCGAGATCTATGAGGCGGAGCTGGTTCGCGAGCGCGAAGCCATTGCCATGAACGGCCCTGAAGCCCGCGAGCTGCTATCGCTCTATTTCCAGGTCAAGGGCCTGCCTGAGCAGGACGCCGACCACATGGTTGAGCACATCGCGAGCGATCCGGAGCAAATGTTGCGTGCGCTCGCTGCCGAGCGGCTCAACTCCACCGAAGAAGCACTCAGCAATCCGCTCACCTCGGCAATCTCGGGCGCGCTCTCGACCGCCGCTGGAGCGTTTATCCCCATCGTGCCGTTTTTCTTCCTCAGCGGTTACAGCGCCGTCATTATCTCGGCCGTTGTTTCTCTGCTGGCGCACTTTGCTGTGGGGGCGGCCAAGTCATTGGTCACCGTTCGTTCCTGGTGGAGCAGCGGCTTCGAGATGACCCTGGTCGGAGCGGTGGAAGGTGTGGTGACCTACGTCATCGGCCTGGGTCTGGGGCACCTCGGGGCGTAAAAGGCTGCGGAAACTCCACGGCAGTCCTGAAGGGACGGTTGAACTTAGCCCAGGACGCCAGTCCTGGGTTAAATATAACGAGCTGCAGCCACCCCTCTCTCCTTGTCATCCCGACCGGAGCGTAGCGAAGCGGAGGGATCTGCAGTGCGCCCCTGCGGCTCTCTCAAATCCTGCCTGGAAGCGCTCCCGGAGAAACTATCTCCTCCGAATCAAGCCCTCACCCCCAACCTGATTTCGTAATGGCCGGTTGTGGCACTCGTTTGTCCAATGAATCAACGCTGCAGGATCGACCGATCCACTAATTTGGACAGCTCTGAAGTTGAACCGTCCCTGCGGCACTCTTGAAAACTATTCCCGCAGCCTGGTAAGTAACCTCAGACCCGGAAGTAGTCAGCCCGCCAGTTTTGAATGGAGCTCTTTATCTGCTTGTTCGTCAGGCCTTCGTTCAGCGCCCGCATAGCGAGGGCGGGCAGCTCTGCATCCGAGGCGAAACGAAGCGCGATCAACTGAGACTCCGTCAGCTCCGCGATCCGCGGTCTGGCCGCTTCGGGCAGCAGCATCGCCAGGCGCAGCCGCTCCTCGAGCCGGATGACACGGTCCTGCACCTTCAGGGAATAGATCCTCGTTCTAAACGTGACCAGGAAAAATCCAATAGCCAGCACGACCCATAGGGCGGAAGCCATGCGAGAGTGCCGGACCAAAAGAATAATGCTCAAAATGATCGCGGCAAGGCCTAACGGCACCAGAAAAAAATGGAAAGGCGGATCCAGCTTCGCGTGGTTAGCGTAGGACTGGGGCTTGGTGTTTGCCATCGGAAAGCCTCTTTCGAAAACCAATCCATCATAAGGCCTGTCCCTGCGAACGAAGTTCGTTGGGGGAAAGCAGTTCCCGGGCTTTATGAAATGATTAAGAGATGAACAAAAGCTTAACGGGCCTTGCCTGCATCAGCCTGCTCCTCTTGTCTGCCGGGCGTTGCATTGCACAGACTCCTGCCTCCCCAATCATGTTGCAGGTGGATCTCAGCGATGCGCCCCGACGCCTGCTGCATTCTCATTTGGAGATCCCCGTGAGCGCGGGTCCTCTGACGCTTGAATATCCGCAGTGGATTCCAGGCGACCACCGCCCCACCGGGCCCATCGACAACCTCGCCGGGATACGGGTTCGCGCCAACGGTCAGGATTTGCCCTGGCGCCGCGATGACGTGGACATGTATGGTTTCCACGTCGAAGTGCCGCCCGGCGTGAGCCGTCTGGAGGTCTCGCTCGACTTCCTCGCCACCCCGGGCGACACCGGCTCGGATGAGGATGGGGGGACCAGCGCCAACATGACGGTGCTGGAGTGGAATTCTGTCGTCCTGTATCCCGCCCATACCCCCGTGGCGCAGATTCCCATCGTGGCCTCGCTGACCGTACCGCCAGATTGGAAGCTTGGAACCGCGCTGACGATTGCCGGGCAGAAGGGCGCGGAAACATCGTTCGCCCAGGTTTCCGTAGAGCAGTTAGTCGATTCGCCGGTGATCACGGGGAAATATTTTCGCGAGATTCCCTTGGCCCCGGAGATCACGCCGAAGCACTACCTGGATGTAGCCGGCGATGCCGCCAGCGATCTCGACTTGAAGCCGGAGTATCTCGCGGCGGTCAACCAACTGGTGCGGGAAGCGGGCGCCCTTTTTCAATCCAGACATTACGAGACCTACCATTTTCTTCTCAGCCTGAGCGACGTTGTTCGTGAAGAAGGCCTGGAGCATCATCAATCGAGCGACAACGGCATCGAGAAGAAGGGCGTTTCCGATGCCAAGTTGGCCATGCTCAACGGAGACTTGCTGCCGCATGAGTTTACCCACTCGTGGAACGGCAAATACCGCCGGCCGGTGGGATTGGCCACACCGGATTATGCCACTCCGCAGAAGGGCGATCTGCTTTGGGTTTATGAGGGCATGACGCAATACTGGGGTAACGTGCTGTCCGCGCGCTCCGCCTTCTGGACCCCCGATGTCTATCGCGAGGCGCTGGCCTGGAGCGCCGCCCGGCTCGACATGAAGCCTGGGCGCACCTGGCGCAACCTCGAAGACACGGCGATCGCTTCCCAGATTCTCCGCGGAAACCATGCCTACTGGGGCAACTGGAGGCGCAGCCAGGATTACTACCAGGAAGGCGAGTTGATCTGGCTAGATGCGGATACTACCATCCGGCAGCTGACCCACGGTCAAAAATCGCTGAACGATTTTTGCGTAAAGTTTTTGGCTGTGGGGGGCAACACTCCGCCCAAAGTCGTGCCCTACAATTTTGACGAGATCGTAGCCGACCTCAATGCCGTCGCCCCGTACGACTGGCGCACTTTTCTGACCGAGCGCCTCAATTCTCACGCGGCCCACGCGCCTCTGGGCGGAATCGATCACGGGGGATACCGGCTGATCTATAGCACCGAGCCCACGTCGTTCGAGGAGGCCTATCTGTACAAGATGAAGGAGGTCGATGCGTGGTTCTCGGCCGGTTTGATGGTCAGCGACACCGGCAACATTGATGATGTCAGGATGGACTCCCCAGCCTTCCAGGCTGGGCTTGGCCCGGGCACGAAGCTGGTTGCCGTCAACGGGCACGGCTATACGGGCGACGTGCTCAAGCAGGCGATTCGCGGGGCGAAAGGAACGACCGACCCGATCGAGCTCATCGTTTCCAACGACAATGAATTCCGGACCGTGCGCCTGGACTACCACGACGGCGAAAAATATCCACGGCTGGAGCGAGTGCAGGGGACACCGGATCTGCTGGACGAGATTATCAAGCCACTGGCTGCAGGCAAGGGAAGTGGCCTATAGTAAATCGTCCCCCGGATCTGCTGTGCGGTGGAACCGCAAACTGCATGCGACTTTTTTTAAAGAAGTCGCACACGCGGAACCTCTGGCAGGAGATCCGGTCGTACAGGAGGATCTATGGTCAACGGGTTTCGTGCCCTGCTGCTGATTGTTTTGCTTATGCCATCTGCCCTACTGGCCCAGACGAGTACTCTGGCTGCAACTCCGCCTATGGGGTGGAACAGCTGGAATCTCTTCGCCGGCAGGGTTACCGATAAGGATGTCCGTGCCGCAGCGGATGCCATGGTCTCTTCGGGAATGAAGGACGCCGGCTACGTCTACATCAACATTGATGACACCTGGGAGGGAGAGCGCGACGCCCAGGGCAACATTCAGACCAATAGCAAATTTCCCGACATGAAGGCGCTGGCTGACTACGTTCACTCCAAGGGCCTCAAAATCGGCATCTACTCATCGCCGGGCCCGAAGACGTGTGCCCGGTACGAAGGCAGCTATCAGCACGAGGCGCAGGACGCCAAGACCTATGCGGCCTGGGGCATCGACTATCTCAAGTATGACCTTTGCAGCTTTCGCCAGAACATGACTGCCGAAGCGCCAAACGATCCCGCAAAAGCCACGCAGATGATGAAGGATGCCTATGAAAAGATGCACCAGGCGCTGCTGGCGACCGGACGTCCGATCTTCTACAGCCTGTGCCAATACGGTTGGGACGCCGTTTGGGAATGGGGACCTTCCGTCGGCGCCAACTCATGGCGCACCACGGGTGACATCAATCCCACCTGGGATCGCATGAGCCTGATCGGCTTCTCCCAGGCTGGCTTGGCTAAGTACGCTGGTCCGGGGCACTGGAATGATCCCGACATGTTGGAGGTAGGCAACGGTAAGCTCACGCTGGATGAGAATCGGACCCACATGAGTCTATGGGCCATGCTCGCCTCGCCGCTATTGGCGGGCAACGACCTCTCCCAGATGAAGCCTGAGACCGCTGCCATCCTTACCAATCGCGACGTGATTGCGATCGATCAGGACCCGCTGGGCAAGCAGGGAGACCGCCTTTCCGCGGTTGGTCCGGTGGAGATTTGGGCCAAGCCTCTCAAGGGCGGCGACAAAGCCGTGGCCCTCTTCAACCGCGACGACACCCCGTTGCCGGTCACGCTGAAGCTGAGCGACGTAGGTTTCGCCGGCAGCGCAAAAGCGCGAGACATATGGCAAGCAAAGGACCTGGGGAAACTTCAGGGCAGCTACACCGTAACAGTACCGCGTCACGGCGTCGTATTGCTCCACCTCACGAAGTGACGCAGCGCCACGCTTTGTCGGAAAACATTTCCACGAGAGGTCCGCTGAACTGTAGATCCCTCGACTTCCCCCGGATTGCTGTCGAGTTCTATGGCGTTGATGAGCTTCATGCGGCTTTCCTTACAGAAAGCCGCACACGCGGTCATGTCCGGCGCTGCGTGGCAGCAATCCGGGGTTTGCTCGGGATGACAAAGGGGAGGGTGGCGCTTCCACTGAGAGCAGTTGGTGAAAAAGGGAGCAGAAACTGTTTTTCATCCGCTTGGGTGGCGAGGGGATGGCCCATTCAAGCTTTGTTTTGGCTTGAATGGCCAAGGACTTAAGGTTTGTATCCACTCAAGCCGAAACGAGGCTTGAATGGGCCACCCGCACCTGCTCTCAATGGAAGCGCCACCCTCCCCTTTGTCATCCCGAGAGGTTGTGACTTTATTGATTTTTTCGCATTTTCGAGGTACCTAAGCCATTTGTTTCAGCATCGGATTTTGCACGAAACCAATAAAGTCACAGACTCCGAGCGAAGCCGAGGGATCTGCAGTTCAGCGGACTCTCGTGGAAATGTTTTCGTCGGGCCTTCGACCGTATTCGATGGTCAATGGACTACTGCGCAGCCGCCAGGTATACGGTGAACCACTTGTTGGCGTCGCTCCATTGCTGGCGCAACCTGAACCCCGCTCCCGAGAGCAAGGCCGCGACGCGCTGGTCAGTGAACTTATAACTGTTCTCGGTGTGTATCGTCTCCCCACGGCTAAAATGCACGTGCATGTCCAGAGCGCGAATCGCGACGCTTTGCGCCAGCAGGCTTTCCAGGTGCATCTCAATCCGCGACTGCTGCTCATTCCACCGCGCCCGGTGGCGAAACAACTGCGGATTAAAGCTTGCATCCAACTCACGATTGATGCGAACCAGCACATTCAGGTTGAACCGCGCGGTAACCCCTGCCGCATCGTCGTAGGCGGCGAGCAGCATCCGCGTGTCCTTCACCATGTCCGTCCCCAGCAACAAACAGTCCCCGGGCGACAACTGCGCCCGCACGCCGCGTAGCACCTCGACCGCATCCGCGGGCGAAAAATTCCCGATGCTCGAGCCGATATACAACACCAGCCGCCGTCCTGCGCGGGAAGCGCCATTCTGCCGCATACCCTCCGTGTAATCCGCCACGACGGGTTCAACGGTCACTTCCGGCAGCTCCTCCTCCAGCCTGGTACGCGCTTGCTCCAACGCGGTTTCCGACACGTCGATTGGGTAATAGGTGACGCTTCCCTGGAGCGCGACGGCAGCACTGAGCAGCAGGCCTGTCTTGGTGGCTGTTCCCGCGCCCAGCTCAATGATCGAAAGATCACGACCCCCGGCAGCTGCCGAGACGATCTCATCCGCGTGTATGGCCAGGATCTGTCTCTCCGTCCGGGTAACGTAGTACTCCGGCAACTCGGTAATCTCTTCGAAAAGCCGAGAACCCGCCTGGTCGTAAAACAGCCAGGGTGACAGCGTCTTGGGCCGATCGGTGAGCCCGTTCAAAACTTCAACTGCGATCGGACTCGATGCAATGGCCGGCAACTTGGGTAACGAAATAGCAGACATGATCTCTCCGCGGGCTTCCGGTTAATTTGGAATGAATTAGATGTTCGCCAAACGAATGCCGGCAAACTGCCAGCGCGTCGCAGGAGAGAAAAAGTTACGGTAGGTAGCGCGAATATGGGAGGCCGGCGTGACCACCGACCCTCCACGCAGAACCATTTGGCCGCTCATGAATTTCCCGTTGTATTCGCCCAACGCGCCGGGAACAGCGCGAAAACCTGGGTACCCGATGTAAGGGCTCGCGGTCCACTCCCATACGTCCCCAAACATTTGCGCCGGACCCTTCGCAGGCCCCTCGCCCAGAGGCAAGGGATGCAGTGTTCCGTCTTCCAGAAAGTTTCCCGTTGCCGGCAATCCCTGCGCCGCGACCTCCCACTCGGCTTCGGTGGGGAGGCGCTTGCCGGACCAGTTGGCAAAAGCGTCCGCTTCAAAGTAGCTTACGTGGCACACCGGGGTTTGCAGTAACCCCGCAAGCGGCAGCTCGCCGTACATGGTGTACACCTGCCATGCACCGTCCTGCTGGCGCCAATAGAGTGGGGCCTTCCAACCCTCGGCTTTGACGGTATCCCAGCCGGCGGACAGCCAAAGCTCAGGGCGCCGATAGCCTCCATCCTCGATGAAATCCAGATACTCGGCGCAGGAAACCAGCCTCGAGGCCAGCTCAAAGGCCCGCAGGTACTGAGGATGGCGGGGTAGCTCGTTATCAAAGGCGAACCCACTCCCGTCGAATCCGATATCCAATACACCGCCCAAGTATGGAATCCACTCCGGTTTACTAAGCGGAGGTGCGGTGAAGGTGGCCGGTTCGTTGAGGTAAGCGGGGCGAAGAGGGTTGGTCCACAAAGCGTGCTTGATGTCGTAAGCCAGCAGTTCCTGGTGCTGCTGCTCGTGGTGAATGCCGAGTACGATTCTGCGCGCCACTTCCTCCGGTGGATTGGAAGCCAACAAGCGTTGGATGCCATCCTGCACATGCTGCCGGTAGCGAAGAATCGTTTCCACGGGGGGCCGGGAAAATGAGGCGCGCAGCTTCTTTTCCGGCTGGTCGGAGACGGAGTTGTAGTAGCTGTTAAAGAGCCAGTGGAAGTCGGGATTGAATTCGCCGTAGCCGGCGAGGAACTCGCGCAGCAAAAATGTCTCGAAGAACCAGGTTGTATGCGCCAGGTGCCACTTGGCTGGGCTGGCCTCGGCGCAGGATTGCACCATCATGTCTTCCGGCGATAGGGGACAACAAAGCTGCTCGCTTTGGCGCCGAACTTGTGAAAAGTCATCAAACAGGCGGCCTGTGGTCTCCGTCGTTGTACTGGCTGGCGTCATAAGATACAGTTTCTCCCTCTACTTAGAGACAGGAACGCGCCTGATGTTGCCTATATTTTTTGTTCTCTTTTGGTTGCCCCTTCAATGAACGCTGAGCAGCCGGGCCAGAAGATAGGCTGCGCCGGCAGCCAGACCACCGATGACCACTGTCTGAACCGCGCTGCGCACCGTACCGGCCCCGGTCAATCTGCCTTTGACCCCACCAAAAACCAGCAACGCCACCAGCGTGATGGCCACTGAGGTGGTGAGTGCCGACGACATGGTTTGCCCCACCATGTAGGGAAGCAGGGGCACCAAGCCTCCGACGACATAAGAAAAAGCGATGGTGATGGCGCTGCGGCCGGCCCGGTATTGCTGCGGCTCTTCCAGGCCTAGCTCAAAACGCATCATGAAGTCGACCCACGCCTGGGGCCTACGCTTCAATGCTTCCAGCACAGGCATGCTCTCGCTGCGTTCCACGCCGTATTGTTCGAAGATCTCGTAGATTTCTTCTTCCTCGTCACGAGTCCGCTCCACAATCTCGCGCTCTTCGCGCAGCCGCTCGCTGGCGTAGTGCTCGGCGTCGCCTTGCGCGGCGAGAAAGCCGCCCAGACCCATGGCGATCGATCCGGCGGCTATTTCTGCCAGTCCGGCCAACACTACAACATGGGAGGAATTCACTGCACCGGAAAGTCCCGCCGCCAGGGCGAAGGGAACGGTCAAACCGTCCGACATTCCAATCACCACATCGCGCACCAGCGCGGTCGACCCAAAATGCTTTTCCACGTGAGCCGGAGAAGCCGGTGGCGCGGGCGTGGGTAGGGAGTCCGTCGGCATCTGGGCAGTTTACCTTATAGCATTTTCACTTCTGGTGTATACAGGGCAACTGCCCTCGACGCGGCTTTTCCTCAAGAAAAGACGCACTTCGCCACGCTTGCCTGTGCAGAGTAGAAGTGAAAATGCTTTAGTCGTATGCGACGACATTTCACGACAACGGATAAGCACCTGCCTGCGTCCATAGTCTTAGCGCCGAACGTCTAATGGGTGCGATGAAAGGCACGGCAAGATTGGCAATCATGGCCTTAGGAGCAGCGTTGCTGGCAGCGCCAATTTGCCCCGCCCAGGAAGACGACGGCATGGGTCCCCCCGATGGAGGCGACGGCATGGGTCGAGCCTTTGGCCGGGGCAACGGAGTGCGCGGAACGGTCACTGCTGCTGGAGCTAGTAGCTTTACCATCCGGACCGACGAGGGAGACACCTATCAGGTTCTCTACAGCCCCAACACTCGCCTGGTGAAGGATCGGCAACCCATTGCGGCCGCCGATGTACACGTCGGAGATATGTTGATGGCCGGCGGATTGGTCGACGCCAAGGCCAAAACGGTAGGGGCGGTCATTGTCGTCGACATCGACGCCAAAGAAGTGCGCAACGCCCGTGCCGCCTTCGGCAAGACCTGGGTAGTCGGAAAAGTGACTGCCATCCATGAGCTCAAAATCACCATCGAGCGGGCCGGCGACAAGCAGTCGCAGATTGTGGCGGTGGACGAAAACACCTCCTTCCGCAAACGCAGGGAAGATGTAACCTTGGCCGATGTAAAGGTAGGAGACATGATCAGCGCCCAGGGAGCCCTGCATGACGGACACCTTTCTCGCCACCGCCCTGCGCATTATGCCTCCCGGTGCCGGACATCCGAATGGGCCTGGCCAGCCAGTTGCGCCGGTCCAGTGACGAGAAAAAGTGAAAGATCAACTAAAACCATGGGCGAAAACCGTGCGGTGAAAACTCTCGGTGCCCCAGCCTGACCGAACGCCTATCGCTGGTCGTGTGCCTGTTGGCCGGGCTTCTCATCGTCACGCCTGCGCGGGCGCAGTCGCCCGCTGCCGCGGCGCCGGCGGCGAATCCCCCTTCCAGCACTTCGGCTGGTGGGCTGGTGCACGGCACGGTGAAAGCGGGCAACGTTCCCCTCCCCGGGGTGAGCATCGTCGCCACCAATACGCTGACCGGGCAACGCTACGCCACCATCACGGACATCAACGGCAATTATTCAATGACCATCCCTGCCAATGGCCGGTATGTGCTCAGGACCGAGCTCGCCGCTTTTGCCCCGGAAACCAAGGTCGCACTCATCAAACCCGTGGGGACATCCCCGGTTAACCAACAAGCCGATTTCGCGCTTACCTTAGCTTCGCGGGTCCCGCCGGAAACTCCGCAGCAGAATGTGGCCGGAGCTCCAGCTTCAGGTCCCCGCCAAGCCGGAACCGTTCGCCGCAACGCCGGTGGTGGAGCCCAAAATCTGGCCTTGCTTGCTGGTCTTACCGGGGCCGCCGAGGATGCAGGCATCAGCAGCGGCGCTACCGGAGCCGCCCTGCCTTCACTCGCCAATAACTCGGACTTCTCCACCGAATCGGTCGCTGTCGCCGGACAGGCAGGCACGACCAATCCCTTCGCCGGAGTGGACATGCAGCAGCTTCGCGACAATGCGGAGCTGGACCAGTCGCTTTCCGGAGGCGGCGGCCAGGGCGGTCCAGGAGGTGGACGCGGACAGGGCGGCGGACCCGGAGGAGGCGGCGGAGCTGGCGGTGGAGGAGCTGGCGGTGGAGGAGGCTTTGGTGGAGGCGGGGGATTTGGAGGCGGAGGAGGATTTGGAGGCGGCGGTGGCTTCGGAGGGGGTGGAGGCGGCGGTCGCGGAGGCGGCGGTCGCGGAGGCGGTTTTGGCAATTTCCGCGGCTTCAAGCCCAACCAGCCCCATGGCGCCTTCTTCTGGACGGGCGGCAACTCCGCGCTCAATGCCACTCCTTTCCCTATCAAGACACAAAAGGAGCCCCAGCCCGACTACGCGCAAAATCAGTTCGGGCTTACCTTTCTGGGCACCCCGTACATCCCGCACCTGATTGAGCACGACACCAAAGACACCATCTTTTTTAATATTTCGGGTCAGCGTTCCTCTTCGCCGTTCAGCCAGTACGGTAGCGTCCCCACCGCTGCGGAACGCAGTGGCAACCTTTCAACCCTCACCACTCAGGAAGGCACGCCCATCACCCTCTATGATCCGCTTACCGGCGCACCGTTCCCCAACAACCAGATTCCTGCAAGTCCGTATCGCACCCCAGGCTACGGCACTGCTCAATTACCTTCCCCAACCCAACCTTCCGGGCCAGTTCCAGAATTACCAGCGGCTTGCCTCTTCAGAATCCAACACCACCCGGATCGGCGTACGTTTTATCCATAGTTTCGGCCCCAGTTCGGGAGGCTCGCCCATTGGAGGCCTGATCCGCCAATATTTGGGACAGGGCGGCCCCGGTCTGCGGCAGAGCCTGAATGTGAACTTCAACTACAGCCACAATGCGGCCGATGAGCTCGATCTCTTTCCCGATCTTGGCGGCAAGCAGCAGACGCACCAATACTCAGTCGCGCTTGGTTACTCGCTGGGCAAGGGCAGGCTTACCAATAATCTCGGTCTCAACTGGAACCGCAGCGATTCGCAGCTTAAGAACAATTTCACCAGCACCACAGATATTGCCAGCCAGATAGGTCTCAGCGGACTACCCACCAACCCATTGTTCTTTGGTCTGCCTAACCTCACTTTGAACCAGTTCACCAGCGTGACCGAGCAGCAGCCAAACTTCCGGGTCAACCAGACGATTGCCGCTACCGAGTCGACCTCGTGGATACACAAGAAGCACAACGTTCGCTTTGGCGGAGACTTTCGTCGCGTCCATAACGACCTCTTTGGCAATACCGGCAATATCACCGGTACTTACACCTTCACCGGCGTCTTCACCGAGAAGCCCGGCACCAGCGGCACCACGGGCGGCGGCACTTCTTCGACCGGTTCTTCGCTTGCCGACCTGCTGCTCGGCCTGCCGCAGCAGACTTCACTCCAGGCCCCGGACCAGAAATCCTATCTGCGGCAGAATGCCTGGGATGCCTTTGCCCAGGACAGCTGGCGAGCCAAGGCGAACCTGACCCTGCTGTTTGGCCTGCGCTATGAGTATTTTTCGCCTTACTCCGAGAAATACGACCGCCTTTCGACCCTGGATACAGGGAACAATTTCACTTCCGTAGCTACGGTTGTTTCCGGAGGCGATCGGTCCCTACACTGGAAAATATCCCCGCGATCTGGTCTACCCGGAGCACAACAACTTTTCTCCCCGCATTGGCATTGCGGTGCGCGCGATGAAAGACACAGTCGTGCGCGCAGGGTATGGCATTAACTACGCCGTCGGCCAATACGCGAAATTTATCCAGGACTTCGCCTTCCAGCCGCCCTATGCCAACGTGCAGACCAACGAAGTCACCAATTCGGTTGGCATTCATTCCTACCTTGGCCGACGGCTTTCTTCCCACCGGGCAGGACGAAGGCAACTACGCCGTCAACAAGAACTACCGGCTTCCCTACGTGCAGGTGTGGAATGTGAACTTGCAGCGCACGCTGCCCCTCGGCATTGTGCTCAATATCGGCTACAACGGCTCCAAAGGCACTCGTCTGGACATCGTCAATGCGCCCGGCCGTACCGCCAACGCATCGGTGAGCGGGGTTTTCTACGACTACGAGGACTCGGTCGCTTTCTCCAATTACAACGCGCTCACGGTGAGCGTGCGCAATCGGCTGCACGATGGGATCGCCCTGCAAGCGACCTATACCTATAGCCACTCCATCGACAACGCCAGCTCGATCGGCGGCAACGGAGGAACGGGGACGGTGGTGGCGCAAAACTGGCAGGATCTGCTGGCGGAAGAGTCCAATTCCAGCTTCGACGTACGCAACAAGGTCAATGGCAACTTTCTCTACGAACTTCCGTTCGGTCCCGATGCACACTACATCACCATCGGGGTGGCTGGGCGCATTCGCTGAGCGGCATTTCGGCTTCCGGCACGTTTACCTTTGCCAGCGGAAGCCCTCTGACCCCGCACTATGAGGCCACCGTAGATGAGGTAGCCCGCGGCACCACGGCATCGCTCCGGCCTGACCGCGTTCCCGGGGTTTCGCTTACTGCCGGCGGCGGTTCGCTCGACAACTGGTTCAACAGGAGCGCCTTTGCTGCGCCCGCAAACACCTATGGAACCGCCTCCCGCTACTCTATTCCCGGGCCAGGCACGGTTTCTGTGAACGCATCGCTCTCGAAGACCGTGCGCTTCTCTGAAACCCGTACTTTCGAGACCCGCGCCACTGCCAGCAACGTCTTTAACACCGTCCAATACTCAGGGGTCGATACGACGTTAGGATCGGGAACCTACGGCCAGGTAACGTCCGCCGCCGGCATGCGTCAATTTACCTTCCTCGCCCGTTTCCGGTTCTAGAGAGGAAGAGAGGATTTCGGATGAACGTAAACGGTCACTTGCGCAGATTCACCTCCCTGTCTGTTGCTCGCCCTAGGCGTACCAGGTGCGTTGTCGGCGCAGGACCAGAACCAGTCGCAGCCCGATACGCAAACGGCCTACACCCTCAAGGTGAATAGCGACCTGGTTCTCACCAACATCGTGGTTCGCGACAAAAAGACGGGACGAAGTCGTCCGCGGCCTTAAGGCGAGCGACTTCCAGGTGCTCGAGAATGGCAAACCGCAATCCATCATCAGCTTCGACTTCCAAAGCGTCGACCAGGCTGCGCCCCTCAATGAGGCCACCGTGAACGGCAAAGCTCCCAACACCATCATGGGCAGCATGAACCGCAACGTCACTTCGGAGCAATTGCGGAATCATCGCCTGATCGTGATGTTCTTCGACATCACCTCGATGCAGCCCGAAGATCTGGAACGCGCCCAGGACGCAGCCCGCAATTACGTCAACAAGCAGATGCACCCGGCAGACCTGGTCGCCGTCGTCTCACTCGATCAGTCGTTGTCGCTCGATCAGGATTTCACCGCCAATAAGCAACTGCTGCTGAACGCGGTCAACGCCTACTCCGGAACCCAGGGAGTCGGGTTTTCAATCGGGCGCCACCAGCACCACCAACCAGACGGAAGACACCACTGCCTTCACGCCCGATGAGCAGGAGTACAACGACGTCAATACTGACCGCGAGCTCTTCGCATTCGAAGACATCGCCCACTCGCTCGCGTACATCAACGAGAAAAAGTCTTTGCTGTATTTCTCCGGCGGCATCCAGCGGGACGGGATTGAGAACCAGGCCTCGCTTCACGCTGCCATTAATGCCTCCGTCCGCGCCAATTTGTCCATTTATTCTGTGGACGCTCGAGGCCTCGAAGCGATCTCCCCTCTGGGCGACGCTTCCACCGGCAGTTTGCGCGGCACCTCCGCCTACAACGGCGCGGCCCTGCAGAACAACCTCGATTCCAACTTCAATACCCAGGAAGTGATGGCCACGCTTTCCTCCGATACCGGCGGAAAGGCTTTCTTCGATTCCAACGATTTCTCCCCGGCCTTCCAGCGCATCCAGCAGGACACTTCCGCCTACTACGTCATCGGTTTCCGTTCCACCAACACGCTGCGCGACGGCCGCTATCGCCGGCTCACCATCAAGATCAACCGCCCCAACGTGAAGATGGAGTATCGCCCCGGCTACTACGCTCCGGCTGACTACAAGTCATGCCAACAAGGATGAGCGCGAGCGTCAATTGCAGGAGCAGCTGGCCAGCGACCTGGCCGCCACCGATGTCGAGGTCTATCTGCAGGCCTATTACTTCCGCAGCGATGCGGGCAGTGCATCGCCCCGCTATTACGTGCCTGTATCGTTGATCGTGCCCGGCTCCCAGATCCCCTTCGTCAAGGGAGGGGACCGCAGCAAGGCCACCCTCGACATCATCGGGGAACTCAAGAACACTGCCGGGCAGGATATGGCCGAGATTCGCCAGACGGTCAAGCTTGCCATTGATGATTCGCAGCAGGTTTCGCGCAAGAACATTCAGTACACTACCGGGTTTACTCTGCCGCTGGGCAAGTACCATCTCAAGTTTGTGGTCCGCGAGAATCAAACCGGCCGCATGGGTTCTTTTGAGACCGACATCAATTTGCCTGACCTGAAGAAGTTTCCGCTCAAGCTCAGCTCCGTCGTGCTTTCCAGCCAGCGCTCCGCTGCGGGCAAGAAGGACGAGGATAATCCGCTTTCCAACGGCGGCTTCACTTGGGTGCCGAATGTGGCCCACGTTTTCCGCACCGATCAGCACATGTACTTGCTCTACGAGGTGTACGATCCAGCTTCTGCGGCGGCAAAGGGCGCCACACCAACAACTACGGCCGCAAAGCCGGGCGTGAAAGTACTGACCAGCATCGAGTTTTTGCAAGGGACCACAAAGGTCTTCGAGACCCCGCTGGTCGAGGCCAATACCCTGAACGTGCCCGGACGCGACGCGGTCGCCTTTGCCTTCGACATTCCGCTGGACCGGCTCACCGCCGGGCTCTACATCTGCCAGGTCAACGTCATCGACGACACCGGCGGCAGCTTCAGCTTCCCCCGTCAGGCATTGCTGGTCCGCGCCGCGGCGGCCCCTCCGCCGGCCACCCCGGCGCCAGCGTCTAGTCCCTCCTCCACCGTGCCGCCGGCCGGGCACTCTTCTTCCCCTTAGCGGGATCTGCTTAGAAAGGTGCCCCTCGCCAAAGCGTACCTGTGCCGAAAATGATATGTTTCAAATGCTTTCCGTCCGTGCCTGATGGATCCTGCTTCGAAGGGGCAGGTACCGTAACAAGAAACATAGGTTGGCGAAAGAGGCTGCGGGAAAAGTCGCACTACGCTGTGCTCGGTCGAAAAACATTTCCACGAGAGGTCCGTTGAACTGCAGATCCCTCGACTTCGCTCGGGATGACAAAGGGGAGGGTCGCGCTCCCAGCTGGCATCTGTTAGCGGAGGGACCTGCTGTTTTCTTTTCTCGGGCTCGTACGCAAACTCTAAAGCGCCGCACATGAGAAAGCCTGCAACTGAATGGGCTTTAGCCCAACAGGATGGTGAAGACAATGAAGGCAGTTCTGCTCCACGGATATGGAAGCGTCGATCAGCTGGTGTACGAGGATGTGCCAACTCCCGTTGCCGCCGCCGGCGAAGTGCTGGTGAAATTGACCTCAACCAGCATCAATCCTATCGATTACAAGATTCGGCGAGGGGACATGAAAGAATTCATGTCCCTCCAGCTCCCCACCATTCTTGGGTACGACCTTGCAGGTCAGGTCGTAGCGCTGGGAGAGGGTGTCACCGGCATAAATGTGAATGCTTTGGTACTGGGGGTGACGGACCACACCTACGCGGAGTATGTCGCCTGCAAACCCGAAGTCCTGGCGCTGATGCCGGATGCGCTCAACCTTGGCGAAGCAGGCGCCTTGCCGCTGGTGCTGCAGACCGGCGCGCAATTGATCGAGCAGGGAGTTGGTCCCAAATCGGGCGAAAGGCTGCTGGTTACCGGTGCGCTGGGTAGTGTGGGGCGCACCGCGGTCCATATTGCCAGGCAGCATGGAGCGTTTGTGATCGCCGGGGTGCGTGAGAGCCAGCGTGCCGAAGCAGAGCAGCTGGGGGCACACGAGGTGGTCGCTGTAGACGACGAAAAGCAGCTCCAGAGCCTGAAGGAGTTGGATGCGGTCGCCGATACCGTCGGACCTCCCGTCATCGATCGGCTGATTCCCCACATCAGAAAAAATGGAGTCCTGGCGACCGTTACCGGCAAACCGAACTCAGCGGAAGGACGCGATCTCCAGGTGCATGAGGTATGGTCGCAGCCGGATGCGAATCGGCTTGGACAACTTGCCCTCGAAGTAGCGCGAGGCGAATTCACCATCCCCATCGGCAAGAGGCTAAAGCTATCGGAAATCCGCCAGGCTCATGAGCTGGCAGAAAAAGGCGCCGGAGGAAAAGTGTTGCTTACCCCATGAACGCTAGGTGGAGGCGGCCTCCTCTCCGCTCGATGACCTTCGGTAGGGGCAATGCCTGCATCCCGAATTGCAGCACGTCCCGCGCTTCAAGTGATATTGCGCGGTGAAGACCATGTAAGGACCGTCATAGTAGTAATCCTCACCCAGCTGAAGTGCCGCTGGTGCGAGCGGCGGCTTGGCAGATTCATCCCCCATGCCATTATTCTCGCAGGCCTGGTCGCTCCCCCACTAATTTCGTGGAAACTCCTCAATGTGCATCTCCCCCTTACGGCCAAAGTAGACCACCTTTTTCCCGGTGAGAAACGCCCAATAGGCGATTACCCCCGCCTGTGCCGACTGTCGCATGAACTCCGGATACCGTATCGTGTCCGTCTGTGCGCCTCGAATGGCCGCGACGATCGCAGATGACGAAAAATCCGCCGAGATGGGTCTCTTCGCAAGAGTCATCGTCTCCGTATGAATCCCGCCATCGGACATGTAGAACGTCTCTTTTCCCGCGGCGAGATCGCAGAAATAGGACTCCACACCAACTTCGAGCAGCCGTCGTACTACCTCAGGAAAGATCAGCTTGCCCGCCTGCGATTCTGCCAGAACTTCATGGATTACGCTCGTACTCACAACTTTCTCCTTTACTCGGCTACTGGACCTGAGCCTGCCGGATCGCGCTTACCAGTTCGCCCAGGCGGGCTGGATCTACGTCGCTGACCGCGACCATTTCAAGATCACGGGTATTGAAGTCCACCACCTGAAATCCTGCGTATTCTACCGCCAACTCATTGGTGCCGGTTGCACCGTGTTTCTCCCGCACGAAAACGGAAACGCGATGCTTCCCGATACTGTAAAGCAACTGGGCCACGGGTTGGTTGTGCAGGTAGGTCAGGTTGGCCCCATCGAGCGTGGTGTCTCGGGGCAGGCTCTCGGGCAAGTTGAAGCTGAACGGTATTTTGCCCTGGAACCACGGCTTCACCGTGTGTCTATCGGTAGAAACCACCTGCGGCGACAAGGTCCCCGCCAAGGTGGCAATGTGTTGATCAAAGACTTCGCTAACCAACGCACCTTGCTCGGCTGAGGCAATCTCCGCCTTCCGCATGCTGCGTTGCACCAGCATCATGCTGGCGGAGACAAAAAGCAGCACCGCCGCGGCGGCCCAGCCCAGCGATCTCAATCGCCACTGCGATGGAGACCTATTCACGGTCTGCTCCCCGTGCCCCTCCAGGCCGGATTTCGCTTGCGATGCAAGCCGTTGCTGCAACTGCGGCGGTGGCGTGTACCTTTGCCCTGCCTTGGCGGTGGCGGATTTGAGCAGGCTTTGATAGAGGGCACTCGAGGTGCACGAGGGGCATCCGGAAAGGTGCTCGTTTACCACGGCAAGTTGATCGGCGGATAGTTCACCATCGGCAAGAGCGTTGAGCAGGGAAGCAGAAAGATGATTGGTCATGCGCCCCACTCCTTCGCCGTCGTCTTAACTTCGAGCGCGCCGCGCAGCGCAGCGCGTGCGCGGGCAATGCGCGATATGACCGTGCCCATCGGGATCTCGAGGACGGTGGCGATCTCCCGGTACTTCATCTCTTCCACATCGCACAGCAGAATTACCTCCAGCAGCGGTGGTGGCAGCTTTTCCATAGCTGCCTGGAGCGCAGCGCGGTCGCTCAGCCGGATCAGGTTCATCTCCGGAGTTTCCCGGTCGATTGCGCCCTCAGGATACAGAGCACCGCTGTCGTCCAATTCATCTTCAAGCGCGACCGTGCGCACCGCCGCCAGCCCGGTGCGCGAAGTAAGGTAAGTGTTTCTCAGGATGCGGAAGATCCATGCTTTGAAGTTGCTGCCCGCTTCGAAGGTGGAGAATCCGCGCAATCCTTTCAGAAATGTCTCCTGCACCAGGTCCTCCGCGTCCGCGGGATTACGGGAGAGCCAGAAGGCAACATTGTAGAGCGAAGGAAGCAAAGGGAGTGCCAGGTCCGCAAACCCATCGGTCTGCGGGCCGGTTTCACGAGCCGCGCGCTTCCATGGCAACAGCGTCATCTGGTGCCCACTATTTCTGCTTCTCTCCACCGATGAGAACTGGTAATTCGCCGATTTATTCCTGGAATAAATCGCGTGTTGCCCGGTTTGCATCCGCGGAGGATTTAACCCATGAAGGATACGGATAACGGTACACGCGCACAGCAGCAGGTTCAATCAGAGGCCCATCACAACGATGGCATCGACCGGCGAGATTTTCTTGGTTGTATGGCCTGGGCGGGCACCGGACTATTGTGGACCCTGGCAGGGGGCGTGCCAACGGCAAAACTTTTCGCCGCCGCCCACGCAGCGCCGGCTGGAGCAAGCTTCAGCTTCGTCCAGATCAGCGACAGCCACATCGGCTTCAACAAAGCGGCCAACCAGGATGTAACCGGCACCCTGAAGGTAGCTCTCGACAAGATCAACCGGCTTCCCACCGCGCCCGATCTGCTGCTGCACACCGGCGATATCAGCCACTCGTCGAAGCCGGCCGAGTTCGACACCGCGCAGCAACTTATCCAGGGCGTCAAGGCCGGGCGAACCTTTTATGTGCCCGGCGAACACGATACCGCAACCGACGATGGTGTTCTCTATCGCGAACGGTTCGGCAAGGGCACGGTCGGCAACGGCTGGTACAGCTTTACCCATAAGGGCGTGCACTTCATTGGACTTAACAATTCTTTGCAAATCGATGCCATGGGCAAACTGGGACCCGAACAGCTGGCCTGGTTGAAGACGGACCTGGCTTCGCTTTCGGCATCGACGCCCATTGTGGTTTTCGCTCACATCCCTCTTTGGATGGTCTATCCCGACTGGGGTTGGGGCACGCAGGACGGCGCAGAAGCTCTCTCCTACCTGAAGCGTTTCGGCTCGGTGACGGTGCTGAATGGCCACATCCATCAGGTGGTGCAAAAAGTGGAAGGAAATGTCGCCTTTCATACCGCCACCTCTACCGCCTTTCCACAGCCGGCGCCGGGTCAGGCTCCGAACCCCGGACCTATGGTCGTTCCCGCGGGCAGACTGCAGAGCGTTCTAGGCATCACGGAAGTCAAATACATTGCCAGGCAGAGCCACCTGGCCATCGTCGATGCTTCACTGACGGGCGAGGTATGAGACGTGTCCGGGCCGCATCCATGGGATGCGCAGTTGTTTTGACGACCTCGCTGTTGCTGGGTCGAGCACACCCTTTCGGTGATGCGGCCCTGTACGCGGCCAGGACCGCGCAGTGCGCCGATCATGGAGCACTCCTCAGTGCCGCCTGCAGTGCGCGCAACCCTGGTGGCGAAGTGCGCGGATTGTCACTCGATGCAGACGCGGCCGTATGTTTACGGCCGGTTTGCGCCGGTATCTTGGCTAATGGAGCGCGACATCCTTGCCGGCCGGAGGCAGATAAACCTCTCCCTATGGGACACCTACTCGGCAGATCAGCAACAGATTCTCAAGGCCAAGATCGTGCGCGAGACGAAATCGGGTCAAATGCCACTGCCGCAGTATCGAATGATCCACTGGAACGCGCGCATCACCGACGCCGACCTGGAGGCTTTCAACCAATGGACGCGCGACAGCGCCAGCCGTTGAAGCGGGCGCTGTCGGAAAGAGGCGATCCCGTCCGGGGCAAGGAGGTCTTCGAGAAGCGCTGCACCGGCTGTCACGCGATGGAACAGAATCGAGAAGGCCCAAGACTGCAGGGGGTGTTTGGGAGAACCTCCGGCACCGTGCCCGGCTTCCCCTATTCCCAGGCGCTGGTCAAGGCGGCCATTGTCTGGAACGAGCCGTCGCTTGAGCAGTGGCTCACCGACCCCGATACATTGGTTCCCGGCAACAACATGGATTTCCATGTAGCCAAGGCGCAGGAGAGAACCGACCTCATCAGCTATCTAAAGCAAGCCTCATCCAAGTAGACGCGTTCTTGAAGGCGACGGGCCTTCACGCGGTCCATAGATTGAGCAGAATATGAGCGACTCTAGCCGCTGAGGGACGCTACGCTCTGTCGAAAAACATCTCCACGAGAGGTCCGCTGAACTGCAGATCCCTCCACTGCGCTACGCTACGGTCGGGATGACAAAGGGGAGGGTGACGCCTCCATTGAGAGCAGTTGCTGAAGAAGGGAACAGAAGCCGTTTTTCATCCCCTTGGGCGGGCCGAAGGACCATGGACAATCCGGTCGAAAAACATCTCCACGAGAGGACCGCTGAACTGCAGATCCCTCCACTACGCTCCCCCGGATTTCCTGTTGAGGTTGACGGCGCTGACGCACTTCATGCGGCTCTCTTTACGGAGAGCCGCACACGCGGCCTTCTCCAGTGCCGCGTGGCAGGAAATCCGGGTGCGCTCCGGTCGGGATGACAAAGGGGAGGGTGACGCTTCCGTTGAGAGCAGTTGCTGAAGAAGGGAACAGAAGCCGTTTTTCATCCCCTTGGGCGGACCGAAGGACCATGGACAATCCGGTCGGAAAACATCTCCACGAGAGGTCCGCTGAACTGCAGATCCCTCCACTGCGCTACGCTCCGGTCGGGATGACAAAGGGGAGGGTGGCGTTTCCATTGAGAGCAGTTGCTGAAGAAGGGAACAGAAGCGTGGCGTACTGGAGAGATTCCATCCCAAAAGGGTACAGGAGATATGGGGAGCCCAAATTGTTGTGGACGCCTAGGTACCCGTGTCAAGGCGAAACGTTTTGTCGTACGGTACCACGGGATAGCCTTTTGCCTTCCAGGCAGCGAGGCCGCCCTTCAGAAACTTCACTCGATTGATATCTACGTTCGGCGCCAGGGCTTGAGCCTTAAGAGCGATGGCGCGGCTGGTTTTGTCGCTGGGGCAGGTGCAATACACAACCAGCTCTTTGTCCGTGGGAATAAGGGACGGATTTTCAATCGCATCCTGGGGAGAAATCCTTTGTGCCCCAGCAATGATTTCCGAGTCAGCCAGCAAGTCGAGCGGTTGCCGAGCGTCCAGAACCAGAACGTCATGGTGGGTAACGATGAGCTCATGAAGCGCTTCGGGAGTGATGCTGAGCCGTTCGATTTCGCGGCGAGCCTGGATTCGCCGTATCCAAATCACAGCCAACCAGCCCCAAATGACGAGTGCAACGACAGTCAGCGCCAGATTCATCCCAGAACTCCCTTACTACACGTTAGATTAGCAAGCCCGGACAAATGATTCGAGACTGTTTCAAAAGGCCGTTACTGCCAGGCTAGGTTCTTCCAGCCGCACGGCCCCGCCAAGAAAGGTGACCGTCTTTCCCGGGAACGGCAGCCGGCCGCTCGCCAGGGACCACCACCCCCGCCAGGTTGAGCGGATCGGCCGCAGCCACGGTAATCGCTTCATCTACCGTGCGCAGGCGCGCTTCACGCAGCGATGCCACGGCTTCCGGCACTGCGAACTGCTCCCCGCCAAACCCGTTGACAAATCGGCCTCCGCGTACGTTTCCCCGAGCCTCGAGCCGGCGAAACATGCCCAGCAGCTCGCGCCAGCGGGGGATGGTCGTCTCCCGCTCCAGCACGTCACGGAACACGACGCCGTAACGCCGCAGAAGCATCCAGCAGGCGGATTCAAGCTCAGCCTCCCGCCGCTCCGCCTGGGCGCCCGCGCTTTCCACCAGTCCGGCGGACAGGTTGAGCAGGCTCCATCGCCCAACCGTATTGCGCGTCCGCTTCAATCCCCCCTGGAAGACCGCCTTACGCCGGGGATCGATCAGCACCCGCAGGCTGTCGAAGCCATCGGCCGTAACCAGGCCGGCCGCCACCAGTTCCCACAGAGCACGGTTCACCTGCTCCGCAGGGGCACCCAACCCGCGCACCAGGTCGCCGGCAAAAACTGCTCCATATTGCGCCAAGTGGGTGCGCGCCTGCCAGGCCAATTCGCTCAGGCAAGCCTGTAAGGCAGGCTCCGGAATCGCGCGCTGGGCCAGGCAGCGGTCCATCCAAAGTGCCTCCTCGCGCACGAAGAAAGTGACGGGGGCCATACTGGTAGGCACCACCCGTTTGGGGGCCGAAAAGTCACTGCCATGGGTGGCAAATGCCGGGTGAGGGGAGATGCGTCCCCACCCCACCACCCCTTCCAGGCATAACGTATCCAGCCACCGCGGATCGTAGCCGGCAACCCGTTGCGGCAGCAGCGTCCGCTCCCATTCGATCGCCGGCGCCTCGAAGCCCTCGAGCAGGCGTAAAGCCTCCAGCACCCCCGCCTCTCCGCTCAGCTGCGCAGTGCGGCGCAACCCTCTGCCAGCGCAGCAACCACTGCATATAAACTGCCGGAGTGACCGGCTCGATCTGCTTGCGCAGCCCGGCCAGCGTCCTTTTATGGATGCGCTGCAGCAGCCTTCGCTCGCACCATTCCACATCCTCGTCGTCAGGGGCATGGCCGACCTTCAAACACTCCGCGCAGGATGGTGCCCTGCATCTCCAGCACCAGCATGGCTGCCCATATCGCCGCCGGGTCGATCCCTAGCCTCGCCCCCAAAGCCCGCGAAGTCACCGGGCCGAGCAGCGCCATCCATCCCTGCACAGTCTTGCGGACCACGTCGCCCGGACAACAGTTCCTTCGTTTCCGGCGGGGCAAGCGAGTGGGCGCTCGACCACAGCGCCGGCCACAAGAGGCGGAGGTGTTGCACCCGCTCCGCCGCCACCAGGTATTGTCGTCCGGCATGTTCGGCCATTGTGGCCCGTCCGTGCGACTGCAAGCCGCTCAAAAAACAGCGTCCATGCAGTGCTCGCGCATTGAATCTCCGCCGGCACAACGATCAGCGAGCAGAGCAGATCATGCAGCTCATGCTCATCGCGCACGTCGGGCCAGCACTCTTCGCGCAACTCGCGCGATCGCGGCAGGATCGAGCCGGCCCGCCTCGCCCAGCAGCTTGTCCGGAACCATGCCGCGCATACTAACGGCGCGGGCGCGGCGCTCTTCAAGCGGGGCATCGTCGAGGAAGGCATAAGGATTGGCATTCAGCAGCTCATGGGCGAAGGCGGAAGGGGTCGTGCTATCGACCGCGAGGCAGCGAATCGAGCCCGTTCGGATGCCGGCCAATAACCGAATCAATCCATCCAGATCCATCGCTTCCGTCGAGCACATCCTTCATCACTTCCTGAATGAGCGGATGCTCGGGGATCTGGATATCGCCTTCGATATTTTCCTGGCACGCGGCCACCTGGGGAAAGACGCTGGCCAGCAGATCATCGGAGCGTGTCCGCTGCACCTGGGGAGCGATGCGTTTGCCGTTATAAAACCGTAGCAGTTGCAGACTGCGGCCCGCATCCCAACGCCAGCGGGCGCGGAAAATGGGGGAGTCGAGCGAGGCTTGTTCCAGCAGCCCGGTAACCGTCTGCTCGGTAAGAAAAGCAAATACGTCGCTGAGCGGAAAGCTGTGCTGCTCGGCCAGCGAAATATTCAGGCCGTTGTCGGTGGCTGCTGCCTGCAGTTCAAAATTGAAACCGCGGCAAAATCGCTTCCGTAAAGCCAGCCCCCATGCCTTATTGATCCGGCCGCCGAAGGGCGCGTGCAGAATCAATTGCATTCCGCCACCCTCATCGAAGAAGCGCTCCGCGATAATGGTGTCGAGTGCGGGCACGGCGCCCAGCACTGCGCGGCCGGCGACGATATAGCCGATCATTTGCTCTGCGCCCGCGTCGTCCACGCAACATTCCTGCTTCAGCCAGGCGACGGTCTCCGCAACCTGCGGATGCGATTGGCTGATGTATCCCGGCAGCACATCACTGGTCCGCGCGCTGATCTCCTGGCGCAAAGTGGAGACGAAGCTCGAGAGCTCGAGCGTGCGTTGCGGAGCCTCCCCACGCCAGAAGGGCACATTGGGCGGTTGGCCATGCGCATCCTCCACCAGCACTCGCCCTGCGCTCTCCACCCTCTGAATGCGCCAGCTGGTATTGCCCAGCAGAATCACATCCCCGGCCGACGAATCGATGGCAAAGTCTTCATCCAGGGTGGCGATCTGCACCCCTTCCGGCTGCACAATCACGGAGTAGAGTGCGGTATCGGGAATGGTGCCGCCATTTGAAACCGCGATGGTGCGCGCCCCACGCCGCGACTGCATCCGGCCATTCACCCGATCGCGCAGCAGGTACGACCCGTAGCGTCCGCGGCTGGCCTCGATCCCTTCTGCCAGGAGGCAGAGGATCTCGTCATATTCTTTCCGGGTCAGGCCGCTATAGGGGTGGGCGCGGCGCAATACCTCATAAAGCGCATCTTCCTCCCACGGCTCCGCTGCGCATGCCGCGACAATCTGCTGCATCAGCACATCGAGCGGGCAGTGGGGAATCTCCAACTGATCCAGCACTCCCGCGCGCATGGCGCGGATCAGCGCCGCCGACTCTACCAGGTCGTCACGCGTGGTGACGAAGAACCGCCCTTTGGGAATGGCCCCGCGCCAGTGCCCGGCGCGGCCCACGCGCTGCATGGCCGCCGCGATGGCCCGCGGGGAACTCACCTGGCACACCAGGTCGATGCTGCCGATATCGATGCCCAGCTCCAGAGAGGCGGTGGCGACCAGCAACCGGATTTCACCGTTCTTCAGCTTGCGTTCCGCTTCCAGACGAAGCTTCCGCGAAAGGCTGCCATGGTGCGCGCCGACATTTTCCGGGCCCAGCCTCTCGCCCAGGCAAAAAGCCAGCCGTTCCACCATGGCCCGTGTATTGACGAAGACCAGGGTGGACCGGTGCTGCAGGGCCAACTCCGCCAGGCGTTCGTAGATGTCATCCCAGATCGCATTGGTGGCAACGGATCCCAGTTCGTCACCCGGCACCTCGATGCCCAGGTCGAGTGCCCGGTGTTGGCCCACCTGCACAATGGCCACCTCCGGGCCGCGCCGTCCCCCTAAGAAACTGGCGACCAGCTCGATCGGATTCTGGGTTGCGGAGAGCCCGATGCGCAGTGGAGGGTGTGATCTTCCGCTAATCAGGGTGCCCGGGCTCAGTCTGTTTTCTCCGCAGACCAGCGCATCCAGCCGCTCCAGTGTGAGGGTGAGGTGGGAACCACGTTTGTCATCGGCAACCGCGTGGATTTCGTCGACGATCACGGTCTCGACCGCACAAAGATTTTGCCGGCTCTTCTCTGCTGTCAGCAGAATGTAGAGCGACTCAGGCGTGGTGACGAGAATATGCGGCGGCCTTTTGAGCATGGCCCGCCGCTCCGCGGGCAGGGTATCGCCGGTGCGCACTGCGGTGCGGATGGGGGGACACAAATAGCCGCGCGCCAGGGCCAATTCCTGAATCTCGCGCAGCGGCATCTCCAGGTTCTTCTGCACATCATTGCTGAGCGCTTTGAGCGGGGAGACATAAACCACCGCGGTGGCTGCCGCAAGGCTGCCATCGATTGCCTGGCGGATCAGCTTGTCGATACAGATCAGAAACGCGGCCAGCGTCTTGCCCGATCCGGTGGGGGCTGAAATCAGCGTAGCTCTGCCCTCGAGGATCGGCGGCCAGCCTAGTTCCTGGGGAGAAGTGGGAGTGCCAAACTTGCCAGTAAACCACTCCCGCACCACAGGATGCGCCCAAGCCAGCGCATCGCATGTGTCAACTTCAAGCACGCTGGACTGAAACTGAGGAGGAAGCATCCCCCATTTTAGAGCGGAAAAAAGGAGGAGGAAGCCCCACCCTCCCTATTTGGCCGGCAGGATACGAGCAGCATGCGATTGGAAGGATGAACAGAGACGGCCGGAAGAGACCCAGGGGCAGTAGTTACTACTCAGATGCTGGGGCAGAGCAGATCACGCCCGGATTGCCCCTACCGCCCTATCTTGCAACTCACAGAAACCCGTGTTTCTTGTTGGTGTGCCAGTTGCTCTCTTCCTTCTTGAGCGCAGGAGGGGTCGTTTTGCCCCACAGCGCATGGTTCCAGGTCACAGCCTGGAGCCCATCGTGGCTGGGCTGAAAGACCATCGGCGGATCGGCGGGTTTGTTGCCCACAGCGTCAAATTTGACCGTGATCTGGCTTCCGGCATCGGTCCAATGGCCAAAGGTAGTAATCGCGCCTTTGCCCAAGTCCTGAGTGACGGTAGCCGTACCGTCCGGGCCCAGGCTCACGCTGAAAGCGGGTCCGGCCGGGCCGCTGGCGTCGGTCGGGTCCGGTGCTTCGGAGCTATAGGTGCCGGCATATTTCGATACGGAAGCGAAGACGGGGGCTGCGACCAGCGCTAACGTAACGATGACAGCGCCGGCTAAATGCAGATGAAAGTGTTTGGTAGTTCTCATAGCGTTCCCATCATTGCGCTAGCCTGAGTTGAAGGCAAGATGCAGTGAGAAAACGAAAGTTGTATCCGGCAACGCTGCTGCCCCATTCGCGTCCATAGAATGGGGCTATGGATTTTTCCGCTGCTGAGCGCGCCCGCCGCATCCGCCTCATACTCTTCGATGTAGACGGAGTCCTCACCGATGGCAAGATATGGACGCTCCCCAGCCAGGGGGAGAAGACGCATGAACCCAAGGGATTCCATGCCCACGACGGGATTGGCATTTCGCTTGCCCGCCTCGGCGGCATCCACACCGGCGTGGTTACCAAGCGCACCTCTGAAACCGTTGCCCAGCGCGCTCGCGCCCTGCGCATGGAATACGTCTACATGGGCCAGGACTACAAGATACGTGCCGTACGCGAGATCATGCAGCGGGGGTCGTTCACTCTCGACCAGATCGCCTACGTAGGCGACGACATCATCGACCTGCCCGTAATGCGAGTATGCGGGCTGGCCATTGCCGTTGCCAACGCCCGCGATCAGGTCAAGGCCGCCGCCCACTACATCACTCCCAATGCCGGCGGCGAGGGAGCCGGACGCGACGCCATCGATTTCATCCTCCAGGCGCACGGCATACTCGATCAGTGCATCGAGGAATACCTCGACGAGCATCACGCCGCCTCGGGGCCGCAGTGAGCACCGCTCGCTGGCGTATGCTATCCCTTTGGTTCATTCCTTTCATGCGCAGGAGCGTGGGCAAACTGATGTTTATTCGCAGGTCCCTCTCTTTTCTCTTCCTCATTTTCCTTTCCACCTCATCCGCTTGGCACTCGGCGCTGGCCCAGACACTGAAGAACCTGGAAGGTGCGGTAAACGTCTTCGGACAATTCTCCGGGACGTCGAATGGCAACGGCATCCAGGACACCCCAACCGACTCATTAGGCGTACTAGCCACGGTCCGGCAGTCGTTCCATCCCTGGTTAGGCTATGAGGTCAATTACAGCTATACCCGCTTCTCCGAGAAATACTCCACCATCCCCTTTCCCGTGCAAAACAACGTGCACGAGGTTTCTGGGGCGTATCTGCTGCAAGGGCCGACGATTCCCTTTCTGGGCTTGCAGCCTTTTGGCGCCGTAGGAGTAGGCGCCCTCATCTTCCTGCCGACTACCACCGGTGGACAAAAATACAACCAGCAGACGCGTGTACCGCTGCTTTATGAGGTTGGCGTCAACTACCCGATCCTCACCTCGCACCTTGGGCTCCGGTTCCAATATCGCGGGCTGGTGTACAAGACGCCGGATTTCAACTCGGCATCACTGACCACCAACGCCAGGCGGCAAACCTCCGAACCGAGCGTCGGCGCCTACCTCCGTTTCTAGCAGGAGAACAAAGATGAGCAGTCGAAGCCTGATCGTGACGTTGAGTATTTCCTTATGCGTGCAGCCGCTGCTGGCCAAACCAGAAGCACAAAAGTGGGTTGGCACCTGGGCATCTGCTCCAGTCCTCGAGACTCATGCCAACAATGCTGAGGGGGCTGGGACCACTTTGCGCGAAGTGGTCCATGTGAGCATCGGTGGAGAGACGGTCCGAGTACGATTCTCCAATTTATTCGGAACCGCCCCCCTGGTAATTGGCGCCGTGGAGATCGCTCAGACCCTCAAAGGGGCATCGATCGTTGCGAACAGTGGTAAGCCCGTCACCTTCCACGGCCAGTCGACGGTCTCCATTCCTGCGGGCGCCCTCGCGGTCAGCGATCCTGTTCCGTTCAAATTTGCGCCACTGTCTGACCTGACCGTCAGCTTCTACTTGCCCAGCCCATCGGGTCCGATCACGGAGCACTCCTTTGCCGACGCGACCGGCTATCACGCCTCGGGCAATGTCAGTCTCGAACGCCACACTGGACACGCCCACCACTGTGACCAGCTGGGAATATCTCAACGGTATCGACACCCTTGCTGCTGCCGATGCGGGGGCTGTCATTACGTTAGGCGATTCCATCACTGACGGCGCCAAATCCACCATCGATACCAACCAGCGATGGCCGGATGAGCTGGCGCGGCGCCTGCAGGCCGACCCCAAGCATCGCAACCTCTCGGTATTGAACGAGGGCATAGGCGGGAACAAAATTCTGGTCGATGGTTTCGGCCCCAATGCTCTGGCGCGCTTTGATCGCGATGTGCTTTCCCAGAGCGGAGCGAAGTATCTCCTCATCCTCGAGGGCATCAACGACATTGGCAGCCTGCATACCAAGCCCGACTCCGGCCTTACCGCAGCCGACCTCATCTCGGGCCTCAATCAGATGATCGTACGTGCGCATGCCCATGGTATTGCCGTGATTGGTTGCACCCTGACGCCGTATCATGGCGCCGGCTACTCCACTGAAAGCGGAGAAGCGATCCGCAAGGCCGTGAACGACTGGATTCGAACCGGCGGCGCCTTTGATGGCTTCGTCGACTTCGAGGCCGCCGTCCGGGATCCCGATCATCCGGACACCTTCCTGCCCAGCGACGATCCTGGCGACCACCTTCATCCCAACGATGCAGGTTACAAAGCGATGGGCGATGCCATCGACCTGAAGCTCTTCGCCCTGAAGCCAAAGCAGCCATGAAGCCGAGATCTTAGGTAGCGAACAGGTGTTGAATTGATGGAGCGACCCGAGCGACTCAATCTTATATTCGAGTTCCGGGTTCGTGCTGGTCACTATCCCTGTGGTCTATCCTCGGATTCGCTTTTTGTAGCGCTGGGCAGCAGACCTGATACGGGTACTCGGTTCCGCCGGATTGATCAGGGCCCCTATAAACAAATCACGGTCCTGGTTTTCCAATGTCCAGGTCGTATGCTGCTGAATGGTTTGAATCGCCGCCTCGTCGGCATGCTGAACCATGAAATCCGAGAACGAGAGCCCTTTGATGCTGGCCGCTCGCTCAATGCGCTTCTTTTGCTCTGGAAGAAGGCGGGCTTCGGTCCGTTCCGTGCGTCGATTGCCGGGTCTCATGGAGTCCTTCCATCGTGTCCGAAAGTTTCCGTACACGATAGAAGTGTACATCGATGCTCTCGCATGGTCGCAGCTGTGGACCAATCCTTAGAAGACAAAGTGGAACACAAGAGGAGAAGACATTGAACCGGCGCCCAAGCGGATTGTTCGTTCGCTACTCCATCAGCTTTGCGCGCAACGCGAGTAAGTGCATCGCAGTGGGGCTGCTTTCGGCAGGCCTCCTATGCGCACAGACGGCGCAGCGGCCGCACATCGTAGGCATCGCGCACATCGCAATCTATGCTCATGACTATGAGAAGTCCCGCTCCTTCTATGGAGACTTTCTCGGCTTCGAAGAGCCGTATTCGCTGAAAAATAAAGACGGCTCCGCCTCCATGACCTTCTTCAAAATCAATGACCATCAATACATTGAACTGTTCCCCGAGCGCGAAGCGAACACTGACCGGCTGAACCACATCTCTCTCGAAACGGACGACATCGAAGCCCTGCGACTCTATCTCGCGTCAAAGGGGGTGAAAGTACCCGATCACGCACAACAGGCAAGAATCGGAAATCTCAGCTTCAACATCATCGATCCAGCCGGTCACCAGGTGGAGATGGTGCAGTACATGCCTGGCGGAAAAACCGTAGCCGCATACGGCAAATACATGAGTGACACGCGCATCTCCACGCACATGACGCACGTTGGAGTGATCGTCACCCAGCTTGACCCGGAGTACAAGTTTTATACCGAGGTACTAGGCTTCAAGGAAACATGGCGAGGCAGCTCATCGGGAAAGGTACTTTCCTGGATCAATCTCAAGCTTCCGGACGGCAATGACTACATCGAACTCATGCTCTATAAAGAAGAGCCGGACCCGACCCACAGAGGCTCCGCGCATCATCTTTGTCTCCAGGTTCCTGATGTTGCCGCCAGTCTAGAAACTCTGAAGACGAGGCCCTACTTCAAAAACTACGATCATCCCATCGAAACGCACGTAGGCATCAATCGAAAGCGCCAGGCGAATCTCTTTGATCCCGATGGAACCCGAACCGAACTGATGGAACCCAACACCATTGATGGCAAGCCGTCGCCCTCTTCGACGGCTCCTCCTCCACAGTAACCAGCGCAAAATAAAGCTCACAGACGGTACTTTCGTAATTAGAGTTATGCCTACGATCACGCATCTCAAACCAGTGGGAGAGTATATGAAAGCCTACTGTGTGATTCTTTGTCGCCGCCCTTTTGTCGAAGCCACCGGTTATCCGCGCACCAAGCGCTTTTATGTTGGCGCGCCAACGGCTGATCGCGCGATACGTGCCGCCTCAGACCAAAACCCTCAATTCCGTGTCATCGGTATCGAGCATAGCGATCTCTATCCTCGCCTCCCGCAACATGATCCTGAATCGTCGATATGGCAGGCTGCCTGAACAGTTTGCCTCGGTTCTTCCTGGGACCTACGCTCTTTCGCCCCTCTGGGCGGCTGCGAGTAACGCGGCTTTGACACGCGCGGGAGTAAACGGCAAATCACGCAGCCGGACATTCGTTGCATGAAAAATCGCGTTTCCGATTGCGGCTGGAGTGACCGTGATCGCAGTCTCCCCCGCACCGGTTGCGGGTACACCATTTGGCGTCACAAAGACGCTCTCAATCGTGGGTATCTCATAGTCGAGGTGCAAGCTATTATAAGTCTCCCAATCTACGGAGGTAATACGTCGGTTGTCCCACGTGATCTCCTCTACCAGGGAACGACTCATACCTTGCAGGATACCGCCTTCGATCTGGTTCCTAAGACCGTCAGGATTTGAGATAGGGCCACAATCCAATGCCACGACAAAGCGCCGCGGATGAACGACGCCGGTTTCCAGATTCACGCTGACTTCGGCCACCAGCGCGGCATAGCCGTTCTCTCCTTCATAGGCCACGCAGGCAATGCCACGCCCGCTGACCACTCCCATCCCGGCAATGGTCGGTGTTGGCGAAGAGCCCGCTTCCCAGTTCGACGCCTTGGCAGCAGCTTTGAGAACGCCAATGGTTCGAGCGTCGCGCAGATGCCGCAACCTGAAGGCCACCGGATCCGCCTTTGCGTGCGCGCAGAGCTCGTCCATAAAACATTCATTTGCAAACGTATTCTGGATCCGCAAGGGTGAGCGCAGTGGTCCGGTAAAGAACGGTGAACGCACCGTATGTGTGAGCACGCGTTCGCTTCGGATCGTTCCTCCACCACCACAGATGCCGCCGACACACCCGGCGAAGTAGGACGGCACCGTGTTGCTTTGATTACGAAGTTTAGCGGTAGGTGGTTTTGCCGGCCCTGGCTCCAGCGGTTCTGGTTCGTATCCAGCTAACATACCGCTGATAACATTTCCCGGCTGATCATAGCCCGGTCGATTGCCGAGCGAAGCCACCCAATTCTCGCGGTCCCACGCAACGATGCGCCCGTCGGGCGTGATGCCGGCGCGGTGCTCGACTACGCAAGCGGAACCGAGGTTCTCCCACATCATTTCGTCCTTGCGGGAGAACTGCAGCCGAACTGGCCTTCCTACCGCCTGGGACAACAGGGCCGCGTCGAACGAGACGGCATCGGCGCCGTTCAGTCCGTAGCAGCCCGATCCTCGCTTATAAATCACGCGCACCCTGTCGAGGGGCAAACCCAACAGCTTCGCCACGATGCTGCGCGTTGGATAAGCCGATTGCGTTGCCGACCATACCGTTGCACGGTCTGGCTTCACGTCAGCCACCGCACACGACGCGCCTACCGACCCGTGCATTTGATATGGATAGGTGTATCTTGCTCGCATCACGCTGCCAGGCGCCGCAAGTCGGGTGTCAACGTCTCTGGAGTCGACGCTCAGGACGTCGTGTGAGGGCTGTCCCTGCAGATATTCGAAGAAGGTCTCTTGTGCCGGCAGTGGAGGCCCTGGATTCCATCGCACCACCAGCTGACGCGCGGCCACCACCGCCTGGTATTGCGTCTCGGCGACCACGCCGACAAAATTCTTGCGTACCACCACTTTTGTAAGCCCAGGAATTCCACGAACCGAACTTTCGTCCACATGGGCCACCGTAGCACCCATCTCTGAGGGCCGAACCACGCGGCCGTGGAGCATACCCTCCACACGGTGGCAGTGGATGAATTCAAACCTGCCGGTCATCAGGGCGACTCTGTCCAGAGAGGGAACCGGCTTCCCCAGCACCTTCCACTGCGCTGCAGATCGCCGCTGCGCCGTGGTGCTCAACGGGAGATCGAAATGACCGCTCCCGATAAGATCCTCATACCTGACCTGGCCCCCCGATCTGCCAGTGATGACTCCGTCTTCCAATGTGAGATCCTTGGCAGCTTCGCCCAGCCTTTTGGCTGCCATACTCACCAGAGCTTCTCGGGCAGTTGCGGCTGCAAGAGCCAGATTCTCCGAGTTAAAGTTGGTCGGTGTGGACTGACTGCCAGACGTAGTCCCTTGATCCGGAGTGACCGATGTATCGCACTCAATCAGCTTTACGCGCGTGATCGATACGCATAGTTCCTCCGCAACCAGCTGGGTTTGAGCGGTGAAGATGCCCTGACCAAAATCGCATTTTCCCGTGTAGGCCGTGATCGTTCCATCAGCGCCGATCGCCAGCCAGGAGTCAAGCTTCGTCGGATCAATATGGGAAGAATGTGTTCCGAAAATTCCCTGCCCGCTCGCCGGAGACGGACTCAGCGGCGCGCCGTTGAAACTGACGATCAAGGCGCCGCAGCCCTTCAGGAAGTCACGACGGGACGGAATCATGCCGTTTGACCTCAGCGTATTTTCGGATGGCGCGCAGCATGCGCACGTGGGTAAAGCAGCGGCACAAAACTCCCCTAAGAGCTTCGCGGATCTCCTGGTCGGAGGCCTCTGGCTTTCGATCGAGAACAGTCTTTGCGGTAAGGATCACACCGCTTAGGCAAAATCCGCACTGAGCGGCTCCTTCATCGATGAACGCCTGCTGAATTGGATGCGGCTTTTCCGGAGTTCCCAGACCCTCCAGGGTTGTAACCTCGGCTTGGCCCACTGCGCTCACCGGCTTAACGCAGGACCGCACCGCCTGGCCGCGCACGATCACAGTGCAGGCTCCGCACTGCGCCAGGCCGCAACCAAACCGCGGTCCGCGCAATCCAAGCTCGTCGTTTAAAACGAACAGCAACGGTGTATCAGGATCGACTTCTACAGCGTGGTCACTGCCGTTCACTTTGAGAGTGATCTGCTTCATGAGACCAGTTTGCGCTTTTTCGTAGGCCGAACAAACATCAATTCCGGCACCATCCTTCGCCTGATTTGGTCAGTAGGCAATTCTTTTTGTCTGCCAGCCATTTCATCCCGGTCGCTTGCCCATCGCCTGCAGACAGGAATTCAGTCTTGCCGTCGCGCGTGAATCGAATACGATTGCCGTCCGCAAATCCTTCGAACGTCTTCGGTCCATCCAGATCCTGAATGACGACAACATACTTGCCGCCATTCTTTGCCAGCCGGAGATAGGTTCCCTCCGGCCCGTCCCAGCGCCCAAGCCATTGATCGGTCGCTTGGGTCGCGGGCTCTTGCGCTGGAGCCGGAGCTTCTTTGATGGAAGAAACCTCGATAAAAGGTTGCGTCCCAGTTTCCACTCCATGCTGGTGGCCGAGTTTGCCAAACACCGTGACGTGCTTGTTTTCCAGATGCTCCAGCCTTCCCGGCTGGCGCGAATCACGAATCTGGATAGAACTTACAGGTTCCCCCTCAATGGGAGTTTCCGAGTCGAGTTGGACCACCCAGCCCGTCGATTCTGCCCCGATCGCCATCACCCGGTTGAGCGTACCGGTGACGACTAACTTCTGTGGAGCCGTATCCGCTTGGCTGCAAATGCAGCCAAGCGTAAGGATCACAGCAGCGCTTGCTGGCGCGAAACGCATTGCAGGTCTCCTCTCGGGAAGATCCGAATGATTGCCACCTGAGCTTACGCGTTCATTGTCTCCGTCTCAACCGACGCGGAGATAACCAGACCCGCTGCAACACACTCCACCAGGATCCGGGTTCCCAGTCCTGGCCGGGAAACTGCGAAGACCCAGATGATGGCCGCGATCGCAGCTCCTGCCGCTGCGCCCACAAAAAAGCGAACCAGCGGCCGGCGGGGGACTCCAACCAACCCGAATATTCCGATCGCGAACAGACCGCTCAGCAGAATCTCAGCGCCCACCAGTTCTACCTCACGTACCGGCAATGAATGTGGAAGCCACATCAAAATGCGTCTGGGCAGGCGAGGTCTTCTCGTTCCCAGATCTGCTTGCGCGACGCGCTTGCCATCCACGTACAAGCTGGAGATACGTCCATCGTAAACCGCCGCTACCAGCGATGTGCTGTTTGGCGAGAGTACAGGTCCGGAGTACAGAGCTGGGTCCGCCCCGTTTCCGCCAGACGCCAGGTGTCCGCAGCCGGAACGTGAGCGTGTTTCGGATTTGCCCCAGGGTAAAGTTACGTCCCCAGCCATCTCGAGAATAGGTGACGATACGTGCCGGGCCGGTCTGCTCCAGGTTGGAGGTGCGCATCGCAACCAGGAGTGTAAGTTGATTGCTGGTGGTCAGCGTGTCGTAGAGTCTGAGCTCGTCCTGCGGGGAAAGTAGCGGACGCCCGAAATGCGTGCTCAAGTCCGTGGCTTGCAACGGCCCGACGATGGGCGCTTGTCCCGGAGGTTCTTCGACAGCAGTGGAATCTCTGCTTTGGTGTACGAAATCGTTGATTTGCGCTGGAGACATGGCAAACGGATAGATTGCCAATTCAGAGATGGTTCCTGTCCACGGCCGGTCGCCGCTTAATTCGTTCCCCACTGCCAGCTGAAACCCAGGATTCCAGTTTGAAAAATCGGACGGCGGCCGGTTGTGCAGGAGCGCTAAAGTGCCGAGGATCGCAATGGGAATCGCCAGTGCTGCGACCGGTCGAGGAAGCCCAACGAACCTTGGACCCTTGGCTTGGGTTGAAAGAAAAGCTCTTGCTGCCAGGTAGCCGATTACAGCTCCGGCCGTGTTACTCGCGATATCGGTGAAAGACGGGGTGCGGTCAATGTAACCAAGCTGCAACAACTCAGCACCGGTAGACAAACCAAGGCCATAGAGCAATGCCCGCAGGAAAGACGTACCGCCCAGGGCGATCCCCAAGGGCATGTAGAGAATGAGATTGTTAAGAACGTCGGAGGGGCGGAACGCGTTGTCGATGAATCTCAGCGAAGGATGTCTGAGCCCCGTCGGAATCATGGTGGCTGCGGCAATCAGGGCGATTGAGGGAGCCAGCAGCCGAATGCGTAGTCGCGGTAGCGTGGAAAGGTTCAATGGATTCAGGCGAAGTAGGTGGATTCCTTGAATCCAGTGTAGCGTGGCTGTTTTGTTTTTCGGCCGCAGTAGCGCGATTAGTAAATGCCCAGAAGCTGATGCTTCTGTAGAATGGAGCCACATGAACAGGGCGACACAACAGAGTTGGGTCCGTCGATTCGCTTGGGCGATGGTGGTTCTGTCCGCGATCGCTCTGGTATTGATCCTGTCGACTGCCATGACCCTGAGCGCGGGTCACGGTCTTGACCAGATCACCCTCGCGTTGCCTATCTTCTTTGTCTTCTGCTTCATGGCAAGATCGCTGGGCGACTGGCTCGATATTGAGGAATTCTCCTTCGAGCCAAAGCCACGGCTTTCCACCGCTCTCACTCGCGGACCCCCCGCATAGCTCTCCTTTCAGACGTCCCTTCAGGGCAGAGACTCTTACCGATTCGCTGCCTTGCAGTTGCGTGTGTTCACCACTGGTTAAATCCAGGAAGGAAGAGTGTCTCTTGTGTGAAGAAAATATTGATCAGACCTACGTTGTCCCTGCAAAGCCAGCGAGTGGAATAGTCCAGTCGATCAAAAAAGCCCCTGAATTTCTTGCAAGTGTGCAGCAGGAAATGAAACTCGTCCAGCGTCCGGGTTGGCACGAAGTTCGCTCAACAACGATCGTAGTCATCGTTTTTCTATTGCTGTTTCTGCTTTATTTCTATGCGCTGGACCGGATCTTTTCTCCTTTGTATCGTTGGCTTTTCGAGCGCTAGAGCATTTTCACTTCAGGTGTATACAGAGCAACCACTCCCGACGTGGCTTTTCCTCAAGAAAAGCCGCACTTCGTGGCGCTTGACTGTGCAGAGTAGAAGTGAAAATGCTCTAGCACTTGCACGAAGCCGGTACTAGGCCAGGGGCCATTCAACGTTCAAAGTTGGATGGCTCTTTAACTCTTGAACCGTCACCCTCCCTGACCACACCTGCCCAGATAATATCAAAAATCTTCGAGCGAAAAGGAAGTTTTTACGTCGGACATGCAATACAAGGCAGGGAACATTCATTGCTGTGGCAACGGATCGGCAACCGGAAAAACGCGGCGCCCAATGACTCAGACTCTGATGTTCAGCTCCTCGAGCGCCTGAAACAGCGAGATGAGCACGCGTTCCTAAGCCTTTACGATCGCCATGGACAATCTGTCTATCGATTCCTCATGCTCATGACCGGCTCAGTCGCCATTGCTGAAGATCTCACTCAGGAAGCGTTCGTCGTCATCCTGAATGGGATGTGCTCCGGGAGCATTGGGCAGTTTGATCCTGCAAAGGGAACTCTCGAGGGATATCTTCTTGGAATCGCTAGAAATCTGGCTCGGGCAGAGCGGCGTAGAGCCCACCGTGTGCTGCCTTTGGACAATGTCGTCGAAACCCCGGAATGGGAACGGCTCTTGCGCGCGCTTTTTCAGGAAAACAAAGCCCTGGACGCCCTTGATTTACTAACCGCCCGCTCTGAATTGCGGGCCCTGAACCATGCAATCCTCGAGTTGCCGAGTCATTATCGCGAGGTCGTCGTGTTGTGTAGTCTGCAGGAAAGGAGCTACCACGAAGCGGCGACCCTGCTGCAATGCTCCGAAGGAACGATCGCCTCCCGCATGAATCGCGCAAAGGCATTACTCGCGGCCAAGCTGCGACGATCGCCGTCTGTAAAGATGAAAGCGTCTGTAACCTAACCAGGAAAGCAGGACAAGTACGAAAGAACATCAGGCAAAGCCGGTAGAGAGCGCAGAACCCGCACCCGTGGAGCTTCTTCTGGAACTGGTGCGGGATCTATCAAAGCGAGATCCCTCTCCAGCGCTCAGAGAGCGCCTGAGCGGTCTGGCATTCCAGCGTCTTCCAGGAAGATGGAGCCTAGCCCGCGGCCTCTCAGATGGCTCACACCGATCTTATCCGGCGCCTTGCTCATCTTCCTGGGAATCTCAGGACTGTATGTAGCCTATCGTAGACCAGGAGCATCCCCGCCGGTGGAGAGCGCCAAAGCTCATTCCTTTGCCGCATCGCCGGGGATCGGGAGTCTCCGCTGCAACCATAACTCGGCCATCGAAAGCCAGTTCGCCGGCGGCCTATCACGCGCGGCCGGGGCTAACGAAGCAGTCAGGTCCAGAGCGAATGACCTTGCGGCTCCCCTACTCGAATGGCGCCATCGAAAACGGAACCCAGGCCACCATTCGTGTTTCTATGTCTCAATCTGACCTGTTGTCCCTGGGATTCCCAATCAACGCAACTCTTCAGGATGGTCGTATTGTTGCCGAGCTGACGTTGGGAGATGACGGTCTGCCACGTGCTATTAGCCTGCCCCTGCCGCTTGAGGTTATGAAGGAGAAGAAATGAGACCATGGTTTCGACAAAGCGCATTCTGTTGTCTCGTAGCAGTACCATTTTGCAGTCTAAGCAAAGCCGCGGCGCAGATTACCGTCGATCGGCCGGCAGGTCCCTCAACCCAGATCGGCCCGCCGTTAGGACCCGCACAGTTCGGGCTGGTCACGACGGGTGGGGCGGACTTCGGAATACCGGTAAATGCTGAAGTGGTAAAGAACCGCCCCTATCAAGCGCAGGCTAATACCGAAATCAAGCAGACGCTTGCGGACGGCTCGCACATTGTCCAAACCACCACGGCTACCGTTGCCCGCGACAGCGATGGCAGAACTGTCCGCATCCAGAAGCTGAGTTCGATCGGCCCCTGGAAAGGTGACGGCCCGACCCTGACAAGCATCTTCGATCCGGTTACAAACACGCACATCGACTATACCTCTGATACCAAGGCCGCACATGTGATGACCATACCAACGTTACCAGCGGGAGCGGTGATGGCCAGGGGATTTGCTGTGTCATCAGCGGGCGCGGTCAGCGGCGGCAGCGGGGTCGTGTTTTCCGTTCAAGGTCACGCAGTCTCCTCTCAAGCAAGCACTGGGATGGAGGCGAACACAGAATCGATCGGCAGCAAAACAATCGAAGACGTTCCAGTGGATGGCACACGCGCCACGAGCACCATTCCTACAGGCACCATCGGGAACGATAAAGACATCGTGATCACTCGCGAGACATGGTATTCGCCAGATCTCCAATTGGTGCTGCTAAGTACTCAGGATGATCCGCGCTTCGGCCAGACAACCTACTCGCTGACAAGCATCCAACGCAGTGAGCCTGATGAGTCGCTATTTCAGGTGCCGCCTGGATACAAGATCGAGAAAGCACCCGCCCCCGTAAAAATCCCTGCGCAGTAGTCCCTCCACCATCCGTCGCAGTCGCTCGCACGAGCCAATCAAGTGCGCACTTTCTCCGAGCGGACGCAGCACGAGCTGCGTCTTACGCAATGGGAGTACGAACAGGATTGTGTGTCGTGTGAGCGAGGCTGCTTCCGGGACCTGATCATCCCCGTCGCGAATCTTCAAAGAATGCACCGCCTCTATCCTTTTTCTAAGTACGCTCTCCACCTTAAAAAAAGAATATCTTCTCTGGAAGCTTCATCGTTCTCACGACAATACCTTTGGGGTATCTATCTGTGAAGGCCAGGCCACTGCGGTTAAGGATACTGATGAGTATTGTCATAACTGCGGCGGGATCCTCTCAGCTGCTCGCCACCGAGTCCGCTCGCTCACTCTATAAACAGGGCCAAGCCGCAGAGGCGCGCCAGGACTATGATGCAGCCTTCGATTCTTATCGAAACGCAATGCTCCAACAGCCAGGTGACCTGCGATACAAAACTTCATGCGAAAGAATCCGCTTACTTGCGTCTGCACAACACGTGAGCCGTGGCATTGAGCTAAGAAAGAGTGGCAAGACGGCGGAAGCAATGACAGAGTTCCTGCGCGCCAAGGCCATCGATCCGTCGAACATAGCCGCCGCCCAGGCGATCACCAGTCTGCAAGAGCATATGAACCCCATCGAACAGGCAGGTGATTTGCCACAGTTGCTGGGCGAGGGGAAGAAGCTAGTCTCCCTGGCAGGGCCGGTGGATCTCAAACCTATCTCGGAGGAACCCATCACGCTGCATATGGTTGAGGACAGCAGGATTGTCTATGGAACCATAGGCAAGGCCGCAGGCATCAATGTGCTGTTTGACCCGGAATACACATCCCGGCGCATCGCGATAGATTTGAACAACACAACCTGGCCGGATGCGCTTCGAATCGTAGCCACCGTTTCCGGCACCTTCTGGAAGCCGGTCACAAAAAATGCGATCTTTGTCGCGGCAGACACCAGGGCCAAGCGCCAGCAGTTGGAGCGGGAAGCCGTGCAGGTCTTCTATTTAGGCAACGCAACCCAGCAAACGGACCTGAACGATGTTCAAACGGCGTTGCGCAATGTTCTTATTGACGCTAAGCTGTACGGTTTGCCCAGTCAAAATGCGATCGTGGTAAGAGGTACTCCTGATCAACTCCTATTGACCGAACAGCTCATAGACGACTTCGATAAGGCGAGACCGGAAGTGGTGATTGACGTGGCCGTCCTGCAAGTGGACCGGGATAAGATCCGCAACATAGGTCTGCAGTTTCCGCAGACCGTCAGTGCGTCGCTTGTAACCACCAGTACCGCATCCGGTGCAACCCTGACCCTCAACGATCTGGCCAACCTGACCGCCAAAAACTTTTCCCTGACCGTAGGAGCCGCGGCTGTGGAGATGCTAATGACTGACAGCGATACGCGGATTCTGCAAAACCCGCGCCTGCGGGCCACCGATGGTCAGAAGGCAACCTTGAAAATCGGCGAGCGAATCCCGATCGCGACTGGATCCTTTTCCTCCCCCACCGCTTCCGCCGCGTCTGCAAGTCCGCTGGTCAACACGCAGTTCCAATACATCGATGTGGGTGTGAACATCGAGATGCAGCCAACCATTCACTTCGATGGCGACGTCAGCCTGAAGTTGAAAGTTGAAATCTCTTCCGAGACTGGCTCGACCACTATCAGCGGGGTGACCGAACCAATCATCGGCCAGCAAAGCGTCGAAGAGGCAATTCGTCTCAAAGAAGGGGAAAGCAACATTCTCGGTGGACTGCTTCAGGAGCAAGACAATCGCACCAAAAGCGGCACCCCGGGGTTAGGGGAAATACCTGTTTTACGGTATCTGTTTAGCACCAACCAGCACGAGGTCCAGCGCGGGGAAATAGTATTCCTGCTGACGCCGCATCTGGTCCGGCGAATACAAATTGATCAAACTAATTTGCGGCGGATAGATACGGGAACAAGTACCTCGATTGAGTTGCGCGAAATACCGGCGACTCCGCCGGCACAACATTAAAAGCGGCTCTTGGTTGCAACCACGATGGGCTGATAGAACGACGTAGTGCTTGGCTCCAACCACAGGATGTTAGTAAAGCCTGCCCCATGCAGGGCCTGGTTCAAGTCTGGTCGCCGGAGAGCGCGATACCTGGAAACGAAATGCCTGACCGTCCACGCGCTGTCTGTCTGCAGGGTCAGGTAGAGATGAATTGCATATTGTTCCCCATCCCATTGCCAGACCTGATGAACAAACCGGCTTTTTCCTTCTTCCTCGTAGAACCTAGGTACCTCCATCGTAGGTCGCGTAGAAACCAGTTGATCGTAGTCTCTGATCGTCGCCAGCAGAACCCCGGAGTCTTTCAATTTGGCGGCAATCTCGACTGCCGCCTGTTCAAGATCCTGTTGTGACAAAAGATGAGGCAGCGCATTATCCGCGATCAGCACTGCATCGAAGCCGGTCTCTGGAACGGCACTCAGCTTTCGCATGTCTGCGACGTGGAACCTGACATCAAGATTGCGCAGTTGAGCTTCGCGTTTCGCCCGAGCGATCGCCGATCTGCTCAAATCCGAACCGACCACAATATGACCGCGTTGGGCTAATCCGATGCTCTGCGTTCCAATCCCGCAAGCACAATCCAGAACATAGGGCGAGACCTGGGCGGTGTAGCGTTCCAGAAGCGGGCCGATCACCGCAGCCTGTCTGGCTATGCTCCGGTTCCAATCCTCAAAGATGAGGTGATAAGACGCAGCCAACTCGTCATAGAACGCTTCTGCTGATTCGTCCATGTCACCTCCTGAAACAGAGCATACCGCGGGTCCGATCTGCAGTTCCCTCCACCAGCATCGACTGCCCGGGGTCGGCGTCCGTGTGCCACTATGGTGAGTAGGGAGCGTGTGTATGCGCATTGCCGTGGTGTCCGACATTCATGGGAACCTCACCGCATTGCAAGCAGTGCTGGCAGATATCCGTGACGTATCTCCAGACCTGGTGCTGCACGGAGGCGATTTGGCCGACCCCGGATCGAATCCAATCGAAGTGATCGATCACATTCGTGATCTGGGCTGGCAAGGCGTTATGGGCAACACCGATGAAATGCTTATTCGCCCGAGTTCGCTGGAGGAGTTCGCGAGTCAATCTTCTGCCCCACCGGCGCTCTGGTTGGCGATTCGCCGGATAGCGTCGACTACTCGGTCCATGCTTGGAGACGAGAGACTGGCGTACCTGCATCAACTCCCTCTGGTAGCAACGAAGCCGGGTTTCGCACTCGTCCATGCGCTCCCGGGGGACTGCTGGCGAGCACCTACGGCAGAAGCAACCGATGCAGAACTGGAATCACTGTATGGCTCGCTGGGCCAGCCAATCGTTGTCTTCGGGCACACCCATCTCCCTTCCATTCGCCGCCTGACCGGGCATCCTGAACTCCTGATCAACAGCGGAAGTGTTGGCCTGCCTTACGACGGTGATCCCCGTGCATCGTATCTGCTTCTTGACGGCAGTACCCCGTTGATCCGGAGGGTCGAATACAGCGTTGAGAAGGAACTGCTGGCGCTCTCCTCCTGCGGTCTGCCGGGCGCAGAATGGACCGCAAGAATGCTGCGGACAAGCTCCCTCCAGATGCCGTAAGCGGCGAATGGCAGAAAAGCTATGCGCTGGCAAAGTCAATAAAGCCGTGGCTGGGATCGGTGCGCACCAGCTTCACCTCCAGGCTATCGCCAACGTCGAGCCCACGCTGGCCCTGCACCAGCATGCCATCCACATGGGGAGCCAGTGTCCGCACAAACGTCCCCCGTTCGTTCACTCCAGTCACAATCGCTCGGAACTTCTCGCCGATCCGCTTCGCCAGCGCCACAGCTGCGATCCTCTTCTGCATCTCGCGCTCCAGCTTGCGCTCCGCTGTTGCCTTTGCGGTGCAGTTCGCAGCGATGGCCGACAGCTCATCTTCGGAATAAGGAGATGGCTGACCCGCAACCATCGCTTTCAACAACCTTTGTGTCACCAGATCGGCGTAGCGGCGGTTCGGAGCGGTCGAATGCGTATAGTCTTCCACTGCCAGTCCGAAGTGTCCTTCGGGTGGGTCGCCAGGCCGCTCCAGTACATACTCTCCTGGTCCCATCAACTTCACCACAGCCAGCGACAGATCGGGAAAATGATCCGGATCCTGGTCCTTTTGCTTACCCAGAAAATCGTTCAACGCGCGGGAATCCGGCACAGCAGGCAAGGTTGATCCCAGGCGTGCTGCCAGTTCGACGATCCTGTCCCAGCGTTTGGGAACGCGCACAATTCTCCGGATGGAAGCAATCTTCTTCTCCAGCAGCGTCCGCGCCACCACGCCATTGGCTGCGATCATCAGATCTTCAATCAACTCTGTCGCAGAATTCTTCCCATGCGTCTGCAGCTTGATCCCGTCTTCCTCTATGACGGCTTCTCCTTCAAGGGTCTCGATATTGAGGGCGCCACGCTTGTATCGTTCCGCGCGCAGCCGCTGCGCAACTTCGTTCTGCAGCTTCAACTGCGCCTGCAATTCGGCGGACGCGGCAACCTTCGCTGGAGCTTCCGCCTTGCCTTCCAGCCACGCTCCCACACGGTTGTACGCAAGTTGAGCCTTATTGCTCACCAGCGCCGGATAGATGCGGCTCGAAGAGACGCAGTTCCGGTCATGCACGGGTTGGCCTCCAGCACAAACTCTGTCACCATGCACGCGCGATCCTGTTCCTCAAGCAGTGAGGTGAGTCCAGTTGAGAGCACCTCCGGAAGCATGGGGAAATTCTTTACCCCGGTGTAAAGGGTGGCCGTCTCCTGCGCTGCGTACTGATCCATTGCCGAGCCCTTGGGAACGTATGCGTCGACATCCGCAATGCCGATCAACACGCGCGTTCTCCCATCCGGTAGAGTCTCCGCATATTCGATCTGGTCCAGATCCCTGGAAGTATCGTTGTCGATCGAAGACCAAAGCAGATGCCGCAGATCCTCGGCAGCGGAATTCATCTTTGGCGGATGCGTCTCGAGTGCAGCGAGCTCCTGCAGCACCTGGGGCGGATACTCAGGTTCGAATCCATGGTCCGTCAGCGCCCGCCGTGCGGCGGCCACAAGATCAAATGGGTGGTGTGAACTCATAAACGTCTCCAGACTCGAAACTCCACCCTAGCACGCCCTGGGCGGAATAAAAGGATGGCGGCCCTGTTAGCGGAACGGGTTGCAGAATACTCTTCATGGCGGTCTGAGCAAGCAGACGCATGATCAACATTGGTATCGATTTGGTAGTACTCCACGAAAATTACAAGACTATTACCAAAATCTGATCAAACCAGGCGCGGTCTCTGGTCAGATTGCCGCAGAGGGTCCGCAAATGCCTTCAGTTTTGACGGCGGAGGAACTCCCGCACCAATCTGCTACTCCTGTTTACGAACCCCCCCAAACGGAGGGCAAACGAGAACCGCACCCACTCAGCCGTGAGGCCCAGGAAAACTCGCTCGACTGGTTCGCCATCTCCTTCATGGCCCTGTTTCACGCGGGCGCGATCCTGGCATTTTTCTTCTTTAGCTGGAGCGCTCTCGTAGTTGCCGCCGCGCTTTGGTTCATCTCCATCTGCCTTGGAATTGGCGTGGGCTATCACCGCTTGCTGACCCATCGTGGATACAAAGTTCCCAAGGCGCTGGAATATTGTTTGGCCGTCTGTGGAACGCTTGCCCTGGAGCATGGCCCGTTGCATTGGGTCGTCACTCACCGCATCCATCACCAGCTGGCCGATCAACATGGCGATCCTCACACACCGCGGGACGGTGGATGGTGGTCGCACGCGGGCTGGGTTCTACACGGCAACGGGGTTGATAATCAAACGGCACTTTTCTCGAAATACGCGCCGGACCTGATGAAGGACGCCTTTCTGGTCCGCCTCAGCAAATATCACTGGGTGCCGCTGACCGTGCTCACGGTCCTGCTGTTCGCCGCCGGAGGTTGGCCATGGATGCTATGGGGAACCTTTTTCCGCGTCACGCTGGGCCTGCATTCGACGTGGTTAGTGAATTCGGCGACTCACATGTGGGGTTCGCGGCGCTTTGCCACGCGTGACGATTCGCGCAATTTGTGGTGGGTGGCGCTGCTGACAGGAGGAGAGGGCTGGCACAATAATCACCATGCCTATCCCGTATCCGCGCCGCCACGGGCTCAGGTGGTATGAGGTGGATCTCAACTACTACTGCATCTGGTTGATGGGCAAGCTGGGTCTGGCCAAACAGATCTCCGTTCCCAACCGTGGGTTTGCGCGCGAGGCGTCTCAGAAACTATAACCCGGCTCGCAGACAGGGTCGCCGGCGAGCCAGGTACCAAAAATGTCCGGCCGCGGCCTTACCAGTTCACCGGTTGTCCCTGCTTCAGAGTCAGCACACGAATTCCTGTTCCCGAAAGCTTCTCTTCAAGCTGCGCCGGCGTGCCGGCAAGCACGGGAAATGTCCCATAGTGCATAGGGATGATTTCTTTCACTTTCAGCATGCGTCCGGCATAGGCGGCTTCTTCAGGACCCATCGTGTAGTGGTCACCGATCGGCAGGAAAGCCAGGTCTGGGTGGTAAATGTCCGCGTACAGCCCCATTTCCGCGAAAACAGCGGTGTCCCCGGCAAAGTACGCGCGCCGGCCATCCTTGAGGGTCAAGATATACCCTACCGCTTCACCCCCGTAAACCGAATTGCCGTTGTCGGCGATGGAAGAACTGTGCAGCGCGTGCGTCATCGTAAGCTTCACAAAACCCAGATCCACCGTGCCGCCCTTATTGAAGCCGACGGTGTTGTTCACGCCTTTGGAGGCGACCCAGCCGGCGACCTCCACCACAGCAAATACTTTTGCTCCGAACTGTTTCGCCAGCGGGACTACGTCCCCCAGATGGTCGCCGTGCCCGTGGGAAACTGCAATCGCATCGGCCTTTTGGATCTTGTGTCCCTTGGGGTAAGCTGGGTTCCCCTCAATCCAGGGGTCCAGAATCAAGACTTCCCCGGAATCAAATTGAATCTCAAAAGCAGCGTGGCCAAGCCAGGTAATCCGTATCATTTTTTCCTCCGATCAGTACTTTAACAATTTCAGTGCAGGCCAAACTGCACCGGTAAAGGTTTCGCGGTGGGTGGGCGCCCGGTTTATGGATGGGGTGCAAATCGCTGCCCATGTTTCTGCGCAATTTCAAGCACCCGGTGGATCGCTTCGGGCGGCACATCCGCGGAGGGAGTTTCACCCTCAGCCAATGGCACACCTGCCTCTTCGAAAAAATTGGCCAGATCAGCGTCACAGGTAAGCAACACTCTGACCTGGCGGTCACTGCCATTGCGAAAACCGTGCATCGTATCCGGCGGGATATTCACCATGTCTCCCGGGTTCGCTGTGCGCCATGCCAGCTCGCCGCTATGTTCCACCGCAAACTCCGGCGTGCCTTCGAGAATGAAGAATGCTTCCTGCTCCGGATGCTGATGAACCGGAACCCCGGCGCCGGGTGGCAGCTTTGCCAGCAGCACACAATATCGGTCAAGCGTATCGCTCCGTTTTAACTTCCATTCCAGTTCGATGCCGAGGATCTCGACTCTATCGTTCTTTCTTTTTTGTTCTTTCATGTTTCCCTCTTTTCTTGTCCATCCGAAGATGGTCCAGTAATACGTCAATCAACCACGCAGCGGCCTCGCGGGCTTGTGGGCCCGTCAACCCGCCGCGATCCCTGAGCAACTGCCAGAAAGGCGCGCTATAAATCGCCACGAATACTGCAACCACCCGGGCGCGCTCGGCCGCGCTGCGTCCGGCCAGCAGATCGCCGAGACTCCGCGCGAATGCCGATCGGCCTTCCACGCCGCCGCGTTCCCGTACTTCCGTCCCGGCCGCGGAATTGAGAATGGCCCGCACCAGTTCCTCATGCTCATCAAAGGAGTAAAAAACCGATCGAAGCAAGGGAGCGATCTCTTCCTGCCGCTCGGGAAAGGTTGTACCCGTCTTGTCCCGCAGCCTCAGCCAGAGGGCCTGGAGCAATCCAGCTCGATCCGGGAAATGTCTATATACAGTTCTGGCCCCCATGCCGGCTGCCGCCGCGATGGATTCATGGGAAAAGTTGTTTTGGTCGCCCGTTGTCAGCATATCCATCGCAACGTCGAGGATCTGTTCCCTGGTCGCAGCGAGTTGCCGGTCACGCAGATCGGGTTTCGCGGTTGTATCCATGGCAGTATACTGTCATGACGGCAGTAAAATGTCAACAGTGGGCATGGCTGCGGAAAAGATCGAAGCCTGATTACTGGTGGCAGTGAACTGTCATTTATGCAGTAAACTGCAAATATCTTGAACCCTCTTCCCTGGACCCTGACTCAGATGAAGTGTGAACCGGTACGGCCAAAAACACCGGCCCCGATTCAAGGTCGTAGCAGGTAGAAACAAGGAGGAAATATGAAATCCGTTCAAATCAAACAGTATGGCGGCGAAGAGGAGTTGCAAATGGTCGATGTGCCGCAGCCGACGCCCAGCGCCCATCAGGTTCTGGTTCGCATTGCCGCTACTTCATTCAATCCCGTCGATCCCAAGCGCACATCCGGCGCCATGCGCCAGATCTTCCCTTTGCAGTTCCCCTTCACCCCGGGCGGAGATTTCTCCGGCGTGGTCGAAGCCGTAGGCAAAGATGTCGAAGCGTTCCGGGCTGGAGATGAGGTGTTCGGCTATTCTATGCCGGGAGGATCGTACGCCGAATACATTGCCATCGACGCGGATAAGGTGGCGCTGAAGCCCAGGAGCGTCGGTCACGTGGAAGCCGCCTCGCTGGCGCTGGTGGCGCAGACGGCGTTGCAAATGCTCGACCGGAGCGGTGTCCAGAAAGGACAGACAGTGCTGGTTCACGGAGCCGGCGGGGCGGTGGGCGGCGTCGCGGTGCAGGTTGCGCATGGGCGCGGGGTCAACGTGATCGCAACCGCATCCTCTGCAAGCGTGGATCGCGTGAAATCGTACGGCGCGGAAAAGGTGATCAATTATGCCGCGGCTTCCTTCGAGAACAGCGTCAAGAATGTCGATGCCGTTCTGGACACAGTTGGCGGCGCAGTCCAGCAACGCTCCTACGCAGTGTTGAAGCCAGGCGGATCGCTGGTGGCCATAACCCAGCCGCCATCGCCGGAAGAAGCTGCGAAGCATCATGTAAATGCAAGCATGCTGGTCACCGAGGTATCCAGCGCCGGCTTGCAAACAGTAGCCTCCATGATCGATGCGGGAGAGATCAAGCCGCGCGTCGCCAAGGTATACCCACTCAGCAAAGCGGCCCAGGCATGGAGCGAAAGCAGATCGGGACATGTGGACGGAAAGATCGTCTTTACGGTTGGCCAATGAGAAGAGCGCCAACGAGTCATTTCTTGATGAACAAGAGCCGTATCGCTCATTGAGCGACACGGCTCCCACCCATCCGAACCATCTGTCGTAAAAAAGCGGTTTAGCGAACGTCAGCGTCGAAGACGCCCGTCTCGACCGTGTTCCCATGCTTCATCTGGATGAAAATGCGATAACGTCCAGGCGAGGGAAAGCCGTAAGGGAACTCGACCGTAGGCGAGATGGGTTCCGCGCTGGCGCCATCTGGACTAGCCATGTCCATGCCGGCCATCGAGCCGGTGTCAGCCATCTCCCCGGAACTGCCATTGGCGAGCATCATGGCCTGCATGGCCGCAGAGCCCTCAGGGTGGGTGTGGGCAAACACCGTCCCATCGGTCTTGACGAAGGCGGCGTGTCCAGCCATGCCCAGGTAGGGCCGCGCATCGCCCGCAGGCTGGCCGGCGGCGTCGACCAGGTGAAAACGAAAAGCATAGGCGGTATTGGCGGTCAGATCCTGAGGTCGATCCCAAACCATGGTGTAGCCATCGGGAAGCTTGTAGGCAGTCCCAAGCTCGCCCTGAGACAACGCCGGCGGCGTGGCCGAAGCGTCTTCAGCCGCCAGGGGAGCAGGCGGCAGATTCTCTGGAATCACCAGATCGGCGGTAAGCGTTTCCGGGAAACCGTTGGCATGGACAATGTCCGCGTAGAGCCGGTAGGTGCCCGGAGGCATGGAGGGCAAAGTCATACGCAGCCGTTTGTCGGAGGCCAGGGCAGGGTGCAGGTGGAAGACGGCGTCCATGCCCGGCTGCCGAATGGCGTAGAGATGCATCACGTGGCCATGATCGGGCAGCAGATCATCATTAGAGCGCGCCCTGAATGTGTGCGTCCCGTCCGGGTCATAGCGGCCGATCTTGAGATTCAGAGTGTTGCCGGAGAGCTCGGGAGTAAGGCTGAGCGGACGGTAGATGTCGGCTGCATAGCCAATCGCTTCCGCATTCCACCATTGGTAGCCGCCGTAGACCAGCAGCAGGGTGAAGGCCAGCGTGACCACACTGGCGATCAACGCCCGGCGGCGCGTGGCCGGGTCGGGTGCCAAACTGGGGTTGAGACGCGACTGGCCTACTGCGGCAAACACGATCCCCGCGATCCCCACTACCAGCAGAAGGCCGAGCAACCCGAGGGCGATACCCATCGAGCGCTGCATAGGCAGGATGGAAAGAGGCATGGCGGGGACGGGAACGCTGCTGCTCGCCTTGCCTGCCGCTCCATCCACATCGAAGTGGACCTCCCAGGAACCGGAGGCCATCAACCACAGTGTCCCGGTGAAGAAAGCCGGGTCGGATGCCGCGGGCTGCATGGCATCAGAGCTGGGCGGGTGCTTCGAGGCCTCGCCCGTCAGCGGAGTGGGCGTAATGCGAATGGAGCTTACCGTAGCACCGGAGCTCCGGACCTCAATCGCGGCCACGCCGGGAATGACATTCGGCGTGCGGATGGTGACGAAGAGCTTGTACGGTCCAGCATTCACTTCCTCGTAAACATCCTTGCTGCCGATGTGGGCGTGAGCAGGGATGGTAACCGCAAGGGAAATAAAAATCGTGAACAGCCACTTCATCGGCGCACGCCGCGCATCCAGCGGCCGAACAGCAGGCCGAGCCACGTGGAGATTGTCGCGTAGACCGCGGCTCTCAACAACCCGGTGTACAGGGCAGCCCCACTATCGGGAAGCAGATACTGCCGCATCCGATCGAAGCCGTTGGGGCGCGAATTATAGTCGAAGTAAATGGTGCCGAAGAACCGGTTCTTGCTGGCGTCAGAAAGCAGGAAGTTGGCAAAAGGCCATTCAACTGCCGTCAGCACAGCGATAAACAGGATGCCCGAGACCAGGGCGATCTGCCACGGTTTCCAGTTCTTCAGCCGCCCCCAAAGCAGATCAAGGGCCAGAGCGGGAACCAGGATGAGGATGGGAAACTTTGCCGGGACCATGTGGGTGACCGGATTGAAAACCGGGCCGAGCTTCGGCTGCGCCGGGAAAAGCGGAAGAATGAGGATTTCCGCAATCACGTACACGGTATACACAGCAGCCATGAACGTCGCTGCCAAGCGCGCGCGGGATGCCTGGGAAAAGGCCGCGAAGAAGAACGGCAGGCCAATCCCCATCGCCATGTAAGCGAGGGCTTGGTGCAGCTTGACGTCCCACGTGTACTCCTGCACGAAGAACATCTGGCCGACGATCGTCAGGCCCCCGACGTAGAGCAAAAGCAGCTGAAGCGGCTTGAAGGTGCTTTCGTCGTTCTGGGCAGCACGGTTCATGGCGGCCAGGATGAGGAACATGACGCCGAACGAAATACCGCGGAGACCGAGAATGAGCAAGGCGTGGGGCGGGCTTACGATCTTGACGTCAAGACCGTAAGCGTTATGCCACCAGTTATCAAAGGGAGCTGAGGTCAGCACGGCCACGCATCCCCACCCGGCGAGAAAAATACCCAATGGTGCGCGCAGCCCAAAAACACTGACCGACGCGGCCCTGAGCTCAGCGTCGTGGCCAAACGTGCATTGTGCGATCAGCCAGGTGCAGATGATGCCGGCGAGCACGCCGCAAGCGTAGATAGCCATGTGCGCGAGGGTCCAGAACGTATCCCGCCCGATCGACCGGTGCCAGGAGACGTCCCATGCGCCACCGATGGAAGAAGAGGTAATGGCCACGACACCAACCCAGATGTACCAGGGGATCGGGGCGGGCGAGCGGGATGCGAAGACGCCCGGGTAACCGGCGGCTGTGGACATGCTTCCTCCATTGCAGGTACCAAGGTCATGATAAATGACTGCCAGAACGCGGGTGCTTTGACACTGGGTTTCCATATTGGTAATGTTTCCAGCGTGAAGCTGTTACCTGTTGTGGTATCCGTCTGCCTCGGTGCATTAGGCTTGCTTGGGGCCCAGTCTCAGCTCAACGCCCAGTCCACCGGGGCGGCGGAGTGGCCAACCGGCAGCTTCGACCAGCAGCGCGACGGGTGGCAAAGAAACGAAACCAGGCTCAGCGTCGATAACGCCAAGAACATCCGGCTGCTCTGGAAATTGAAGACTGATAACAAGCCGATGGGTATGCAATCTTTTCGCGAGCCCATCATCGTTGCCGGGGTGCAAACGGCCGGCGGCGTCAAAACGCTGGCCATCCTTGGCGGCAGTTCGAATGCCGTCTACGCCGTGGACGTCGACAATGGCTCCCTCGTCTGGCAGAAAAACCTGAAGTGGTCCTCAGACCGGCCCCAGGAGCCAGGGCAGGGAGAAGGCTTCATTTGTAACAACGGCTTGACCGCAACCCCCGTTGTGACTCCCGCGGGATCAGGGCAGAGATTCCTCTACGTTCTGGCCAATGACGGCTATCTGCACACCATGGACCCGGCCACCGGCGATGAGACCGACGCGCCCATACAAATGGTGCCCGGAGTCTACGGCAAGCCCAACGGTCTGAATTTGGTCAACAACGTGGTCTATACCGCGACGGGGCAGGGTTGCCACGGTGTGCTCAATGAAATGTATGCCGTGGACCTGACTACGAAGAAGGCTTTCCATACCAGCCCGCAAGGAGGAATCTTTGGCACCGCCGGGGCCGCCATCGGCCACGACGGAACCATTTATTTCGAGACCGGCGACGGGCTCTACGACGTAGCCACGGGACGATTGTCCACCAGCGTCCAGGCCTATACTTCAACCGGCGATACCTTGACGCTCAAGGACTATTACACTCCCACCAACCACGTGTGGCTAACCAAGCGCGATCTGGACATGAACACCACCCCGGTCGTCTTTCCCTTTCAAGGAAGAGACCTGTTGGTTGCCTCCGGGAAGGAAGGTCGCTACTTTCTGATGGACAGCAAGTCGCTTGGCGGCCCCGACCACCAGACTCCCCTATATCGCAGCCCGCTGCTTTCCAACAAGGACGTGAACTTTCAGACCGAAGGCACCTGGGGAAGTTTTGCCAGTTGGGAAGGGAAGGATGGTACCCGCTGGGTACTGGCGCCTATCGGCGGTCCGGTGGCCGTAGACTTTCCTGTCTCCTATGGCCCAACGCCCAATGGCGGCGTCATCGCGCTCAAGCTCAGGGAAACCGGCGGCAAGATGGAGCTGACTCCTGCCTGGTTATCGCGCGACATGGTGAGCGCCGAGCCTCCCGTGGTGGCCAACGGGGTCGTCTTTGTTCTCGCCGCCGGAGAATTCACCGGGCAGGCCAACGATGAGGATGGCGGACTGTACAGTTTCGAAGACAGGATCCAGCGTTCGATTCCAGCGAAGCTTTATGCGCTCGATGCCACAACCGGGAAGGAGTTGTACTCCAGTGGAGATCAGATTACTTCTTTTCTGCACCAGGCCGGCATTGCCCTTGCCGGAGGTCGCGTGATCTTTGGCACCTTCGACGGCACCATCTACTGCTTTGGCCTGGAATAGAGCCTCGATGAGAACCCGGAAATTTCACGCCCGCCTCTTGGTAGCCCCGAACGTGACGCTTTGCCTCGCCGGCGCATTCCTGTTTACCGGCCTGGCCTATGCGCAGGGAACCCAGCGCGGTTACTGGACTGCACCCGATGCGGACGCGGCGCACAACAGCTGGCAGAAGGCTGAAACCGAAATTAACACCGAAACAGTTGCCAAAGATTTCAAGTTTCTCTGGAAATTCAAGCTCGGCAAAGAGACCTCGAAGTCCCCGTCTTTCAGCGAACCCCTGCTTTATCCTAACCTCATCAGCGGCAAGGGGTTCAAAGATCTGGCCCTCCTGGCCGACGCCAACACCTTGTACGCCGTCGATTCCGAGTTGGGAGAGCTGGTCTGGCAAAAGGACTTCAAACGCTCGGCGTCCAAAGCTTGTGGCTACATGCAGATAATCATGGAGCCCCCGCACATCATCCATTTTGGCGCGCCCAGGCCCGCGCCCAAACCTGGCACCGCTGCCCCGCCACCGCCGCCCCGTCCCTCGCAAGAACCGCTCCCTCGCTCGTTGCGGCGCGTAGGTGTTTCGGCGGGCGGCGGCGACTACGGCATCAGAAGCGTCTTTGTTGTAACCAGTGATGGTTACATTCACGAGCAGATCATGGCCACTGGCCTCGATTACGCCCCGCCGGTCAAGTTTTTGCCCGTCCCCGGCGGCAGCTCTTTCGGCCTGAACATGGACGACAAGGTGGTGTACACCGTTGCGGGACCTGGCTGTCACAACGTTGCCAATGCCATCTGGTCCATCGACCTGAACACTCCGGACTACACCGTGAGCAGCTATAAAACGCAAAAGCTAAGCCTGGCTGGTTTAACCGGCCCGGCAATCGGGCGAGACGGGACCGCCTATGTCGTCACCGGCAGCGGGCCGGCTGAGCCCCCCGTATATGCCAACAGCGTAGAGGCCCTCACCGCAAAAGAGCTGAAGGTGAAGGATTGGTATTCCCCGTCCGCGAGTAGCAAAGTGTTGAACGCCGGCCCGGTGGTACTTACCTACAAGGAAAAGGAACTGATCGCTGCTCCCGGTAAGGATGGCAGCCTTGTCTTATTGGACAGCGCATCGTTAGGCGGAGCCGATCACCATACTCCCTTGGCCGAGACGGGCAAGCTGTCCAAAGGTGCTAAACGCGGCGCCTGGGAAGGCCTGGCCACCTGGCGGGATAAGTCCGGGGCTTCGTGGGTATTCGCTTCTATCTCCGGCCCGGTGGAAGCCGGGGTGAAATTTGCCACCACCAATGGTCCCGCGCCCCATGGCAGCATTGTCGCGTTCAAGGTGGAAGAGCAGGACGGGCATATGCAGCTGATACCGGTTTGGATCTCCCGCGATCTTATGAATTCCGCGCCCCCGGCAATTGCCAACGGGGTCGTCTTTGCACTCGACGGAGGGAACACCTCCACCCACGCTACTCTGTACGCTCTCGATGTCGCGAGTGGCAAACAGCTCTACTCAAGCGGGGACGCAATCCAGACCTATACTCATCTGGCTGGCATGTCCGTCGGTGACGGACATGTGTTCTTTACCACGCATGACAACGCGCTCTACTCCTTCGGAATTCCGCTGGAGCACTAGCCGAAGCATGGACTTTTTTACACCGGAAGGGAAGGCATGCGCAGCAGATCGCAGGTTAAAGAGGTAATCGACGCAGGCAACGGCATTCTAAGACTCGAACCCTGCTGGGTGCCGCGATCGTTCATGATTCCTGGACGCAGGCTAAAGCTCCATCCGGACGATCTTTACGCCTTTGGCGGCCACCGCGGCGGTATCAACGAGCGCTGGTTTTCGTCGACCACCAAAGCGTCCAATGGGCCAGACACATTGCTTGACGAGGGGCTCAGTTACGTCCGGCCCAAGAGTGGAGGCAAATTCCTGCTGAAAGAAGCGGTCGAGGCTGCCGGAGACCTGTTGCTCGGCGCCGACGTGATGGCGCGCGAAGGTGGATGGAACCTGTTGTGCAAGTTTTTTGACAACATGGGCCCCATTCCCCACCACATGCACCAGAGCGATGCCTTCGCTAAGCTGGTGGGGCAGAAGGGCAAGCCGGAAGCCTATTTCTTCCCGCCGCAATACAACCAGATACAGAACAATTTTCCCCACACCTACATGGGCCTGGAGCCGGGCACGACTAAAGAAGACATCCGCCGCTGCCTGGAAAAATGGAACCAGGGCGACAACGGAATCCTCTTTCACGCCCGCGCCTATCGTCTGGAGCCCGGCGCCGGGTGGCAGGTCAACCCCGGCATTCTGCACGCCCCCGGATCGCTCGTGACCTATGAGCCGCAGGTGAACAGCGACGTTTTTGCCATGTTTCAGTCCGAGGTGGAAGGTCGCATCGTTGGTTGGGAACTGCTGACCAAAGACGTTCCCCCCGATCACACCAAGGACCTCGATTTCCTGATCAGCATGCTCGATTGGGAAGCCAACGTGAATCCGCGCTTCGCCGAAAGCAACAAGACCTTCCCCCGGCCGGCAAACCCGGTGGAGGAATCGGCGGCGGATGGTTACGTCGAGAAATGGATTACCTACGGCACGCCCTACTACTCGGCCAAGGAGCTCACGGTGCTGCCCAAGCGCGCCGTGACCATCAAGGACAGCGCTGCCTACGGTGTGATCGTAACCCAGGGCTACGGGACGCTGGCCAAACAAGCGGTGTCGACTCCATCCATGATCCGCTTCGGCGAGATGACGGAGGACGAGATATTCATCACTGCGGACGTCGCAAAAGAAGGGGTGCGCATCGAGAATGCGAGCGCATCCGATCCGCTCGTTATGCTGAAGCATTTCGGACCTGGTAATCCGGATGCACAACCACTGTTACGGAACTAAGCCTGTGAGCAAAGCCGAACAACGTAAGCACCCGGCAGTCCACAACGCCATGTGGCCTGGGCTGGTAGGTAAGGGCCCGGATTCGGAACCGTTCATCCCGCTCGAAACCATGCTGGACCTGACGGCGCAGGCCGAAGTGAACGGCGTCCGCTTCGATGGCGTGGATTTATTTTTGTCGTTGCCTCACACCAGCATCGACTCGACGGAAGATGATCTCAAGCATCTTGCCGAAAGCGTAGCCAGGCGCGGGCTGCTTGTGGGCTCGGTCGTCGCCCCCGTATGGGCGCCCACTGGCGGCGGCTCCGCCATGGGTTCCGAGCCCAAGCGGGCAAGTTTTCTGACCCAGGTAAGAAAGGCGTGTGTCATCGGCAGAAAGCTGCGCGACCTGGGCATTCGCCGCTACGGCGTAGTGCGCATTGATTCTGCAACCTCACCCGCGGAGTGGGCGAAAGACCCGGCCGGCAATACCCGGCGCATCGCGCAGACATTCTGCGAAGCCAGCATCATCGCCGAAGATCATGGGGAGCGCCTCGCTGCTGAGGGAGAAATCTGCTGGGGAGGCATGCATAGCTGGAAGCGGATGGTCGAGCTACTGGAGATGGTGAACCGGCCTAAGACCCTGGGCTTTCAGGCGGACATGGCCCATTCTCTTCTTTATACGCTCGGCTACAACGCCCCTGAAGACCGCCTGCTGCCGGAAGATTTCGATTGGTCGCAGAAGGCTGTCCTTATGGAAGCCCTGCGAAAAGTGACCCATGCTCTGCGTCCATGGACCATCGACTTTCACGTGGCCCAAAACGACGGAACCGTAAGCGGCTCCGGTTCGCACGACAAGACCGGGCGTCACTGCGTGGCGGTCGACCCAAATGGAAAAATGGATATTGTCGCCGTCGCTGGTCTTTGGATGCGTGACGAAACGGGGGCGCCGACCCGCGCTTACGAACACATTTGCTGGGACGGATGCATGTTCCCCAACGCCACCATGCTGGCTCCAAAGACCTGGAACGAAGTACTCGGCACGTTAATCGCCGTGCGCAACGCGCACGGCTGGGATTAAACCAATATGGCGAACGTGAAAGAGGAAACAGCAGGTCCCTCCACCGCGCTACGGTCTGTCGAAAAACATTTCCACGAGAGGTCCGCGGAACTGCAGATCCCTCCGCTACGCTGCGCTTCGGTCGGGATGACAAAGGGGAGGGCGGCGCTTCCATTGAAAGCAGTGGAGGGACCTGCTTTGTATCAGGGCACGACTTTAGTCGTGCCGCAAGGCGTGAAATAGTCGAGGGCTTTAGCCCCTGAGGGGAGGTACCTAAAATCTCCACCAAACTAAATGTTGGCTTAGTCGGATACGGCTTCATGGGGCGAACTCATTCCAACGCGTTCCTGCAGGCCCCGCGTTTTTTCGACCTCCCCTACCAGCCGGTGCTGAAGGCCGTTTGCGCGCGCAGTGCTGAGCGCGTGAAAGGGTTCGCCGAAAACTGGGGCTATCAATCTATAGAGACAGATTGGCGCGCCCTGGTGCAGCGGAAGGATATCGACCTCATCGATATCGCGAGCCCCAACGACACCCATGCGGAGATCGCCATTGCCGCCGCCCGGGCAGGCAAAATGGTGCTTTGTGAAAAACCGCTCGGACGCACCGGAGCTGAAGCGAAAGCGATGGTGGAAGCGGTGGAGTCCGCCAAGGTACCCAACATGGTTTGGTACAACTACCGCCGGGTGCCGGCCGTCGTCCTCCTAAAGCAACTGCTCGACGAAGGACGCTTCGGCCGCATCTTTCACTACCGCTCGCAATTCCTGCAGGACTGGACCATCTCCAGCGACTTGCCCCAGGGCGGCGAGGGTCTATGGCGTTTGGATGTCTCGGTAGCCGGCAGCGGCGTCACCGGAGACCTGCTCGCCCACAACATCGATATGGCACTGTGGCTGAACGGACCCATCGTTGAAGTCACGGCCATGACCGAGACGTTCGTGAAAGAACGTAAGCACAATCTCACCGGCAAAATTGAGCCCGTCGGCATCGACGATGCGAGTGCTTTCCTGTGCCGCTTCGCCAATGGATCGATGGCCACCTTCGAGGCGACGCGCTATGCCCGCGGCCACAAGGCGCTCTTTACCCTCGAGGTGAACGGTGAGCAGGCGTCTGCCGGGTGGGATCTGCATGATCTGCACCGCCTGGAGTACTTCGATCACCGCGATGAAGGGCGCCTGCGCGGCTGGAAGAGCGTTCACATCACCGACGGCGATCATCCCTACATGAAAAACTGGTGGGTGCCTGGCCTGCAAATTGGTTATGAGCACACGTTCATTCACCAGGTAGCGGATTTTCTTCAGGCCCTCGGCAAGAAGGAACAGGCATCGCCGACGTTCGCGGACGGCGCGGCCACGGATTATGTAACCGACGCAGTGTTAAAGTCCGCCAGAACCAGGCAATGGGAGAAGGTCGAATGACAATCAACTTTGTAAGGCATTTCGTCATCGCAGTGATCTGTCTGCTCCTGATCTATCCATCTCATGGCTATCAGGCCCCTGCCCATCATGCTTTCCCGGGCTTTACTCAGCCTGACCCTATTGACTTCAACGAGTATGCAGGGTGGACGCAAATCTTCGATGGAAAGACGATGCAGGGCTGGGACGGGTCCCCCGAAGTATGGCACGTGGAAGATGGCTCCCTGGTTGCCGAATCGAGCCCCGAGCATCCTTCGGGTACGACGAACATTATTTGGCGCGGTGGCCAGCCGGCCAACTTCGAGTTGAAATTGGAGATGAAGCTCGAGGGCGCCGGCGCCAACGGCGGGATCCAATACCGCAGCCTCAACGTTCCGCCCTCTCCAAACCAGTCGGTGAAGTATCCCAAGTGGAACATGAAGGGGTACCAGGCCGATTTCGATTACGGCAACAAGTACACCGGCCAGCTCTACGAACAAAGCACCACCCGCGGCATTGTCGCCTGGCGAGGTCAAATGGTGGAGACCGATCAAGGGAAGAAGCCGCGCCTGCTGGCGACGTTAGGAAGTTCCGACGAGCTCAAGTCCTACATTAAGATCGGCGACTGGAATCAATACGAGATAATTGCCGATGGAAACACGCTGATCCACATCGTGAATGGCCACGTGATGGCGATCCTGGTCGACAACGACCCAACCTTCAGCCAATCAAAAGGGCTCATCGGCTTTGAAATTGAAGGCCCAGGTGTAGTGAAGATCTCACACCGAAACGTCTGGCTAAAAGAATTACCCTAGCTGGTGAACCACTCGCTGGGATCGCGGGGAATGGCTTCCCCACAGAACTGTCATCCCATCGGAGTGGAGGGACCTGCTGTTTATCTAAAACGCCAGCCGATCTTTCTTAGCATCCAGCTTTTTTGCATCCACCTCGGGCACCTTCTTCAAGTCATCGATGGTTTTAAAATCCCCATTCTTTTTCCGATACTCAATGACCGCCTCTGCCTCTGCGGTGGTCAATCCCAATCCGCTCGCGAGCTGCGTAGCCGTCGCCTTGTTCACATTGACCGGTGCGTTTGCGGGAAAATTCTTTACCAGGTAATCGAGTATCTCAGTGAACTCCTCGTCGGTGCCGACCGCGCCAAAGCCCGCCATCTTGGAAATAGTATTTTCCCACCCGGCACGGTCCTGGCCGTTCGCGATCACGTTGTCAGGCGAATGGCACGAGCTGCAGACCCGAATCAGAGTATCTTTTCCTGGACCTGCAGGAAGTCCAGGATGCGCCTGTGACTGTTGTTGCTGTCCAGCCTGTTGCGCATAAGACGGCCCGGCAGTCAGCGTGCAGAAGCACAGTGCCCAGGCTGCGCTCAGTTTGATTGCATCCAACCTCACGACGGCTCCTCGCCAGCTAGTATATTCCGCGCCCGCGCCCACCTCAGAGTGGCGATCACCATCCGCTGGGTTAGAGTGTATAAGTTGTGGAACTAAGGCTCCACGAGAGGAAAAACATGAGACGTCGTCATTTCCTGCTCGGCGCGGCTGCGACAGCCTTTGCGGCAACTGGCAAGAATACCGTTGCCGCTGTACCGACGCCTCCCAGCGACCACGCAGGCGGTCCGCTCAAGATTGAAGCAGTAGAGCTGATTGAGCTGCACGGGACTTATACCGCTGAGGCAGGCGTCAACGCACAACCCCAGGTGAACCCGTTGGACGTCTACGACGACCTGCGCCCCGCGCCATATACCGACAATCCGTCCGGCTCGAGGGAGGTTCATACCAGCGCAGTCTACGTGCGCATCCGAACCGCAGGTGGTATCGAGGGTCTCTACGGCCCCATCGAGAAGAGCGCTGCCATCGTAGTGCAGCAGGAGCTTCGCCCCTTTCTCCTCGGCAAAGACGCTCTTGCAGGCGAAGCGCTGTGGGACCAGATGTACCGCTCCAACCGGCACTCGCGCGATGGATTCTTCATGATGGGAATCAGTGCCGTCGACAACACATTGTGGGATGTACGCGGCCGTTATTATGATGTGCCCGTCTATCGCCTGCTTGGCGGACCGACGCGCTCATCGGTCGAGATGTACGCCAGCTGCCTCGGCTTTTCGCTGGAGCCGGAAGCCGTTCGCACCCGCGCGCTTGCGCTTAAACGCGAGGGTTTCCGTTATCAGAAATGGTTTATGGGCTACGGCCCGGGCTCCGGGCCTGAAGGCATGCACAAGAACGTGGAACTGGTCCGCATTCTCCGCGAAACGCTGGGCGACGACACCGAGCTGATGTTCGACGCTTACAGTGGATGGGATCAGGACTACGCCCTGGAGTGGGCGCACCAGGTGGAACAATACCATCCACACTGGATTGAAGAGGCGACTCATCCCGAAAAGATCGAGAGCTTTGCTGCCATGCGCCGCAGCACCACCATCCCCATCGCCTCCGGCGAACACTTCTACGGGAGATGGGAAGTGGAGCGCTATCTGCAGGCGGGCGCACTTTCCGTAGTCCAGGCCGACCCGGAGTGGTGTGGTGGCGCCTCCGAGCTGGTGCGCATCGGCACCGTCGCCTCGCTGCACGACGTACCCGTCATTCCGCATGGGCACAGCCTGCGTGCGGCCATCCACGTCATCTCCAGCCAGTCGCCCATGACCTTCCCCCTTGGGGAATACCTCGTAAACAAGATGAAGCACTACTACCACTTTGAGAGTAATCCGCTGGTTCTGGAGAAGGCCCACATCGCTCTACCCACAGGGCCTGGTTTCAACGTTCAACTCGATCCGGCGAAGATTGAATCGCAAACCATTCTCAAATCCGAATAGGGACCCTTCACGCCACCACCGCCGCCACAACCATCTCCAGTGTTCTCCGGACGCCCGTATCTCCCTCGATCGGACCATCCACAAACTGGTTGAATGGATGCGGTCTCCAATCGTCGCGCGAGGTATCCGGCGTATAGGTCAGAGGCAGCCCGGTAGCTGCGGGATCATAGGTCTCCGCATTCAGGCTGGACATCTTGTAAATCACCATATCCAGCGAGGGAATAATGTAGAGTCCAAAACCACCCGCGCCCGACTTGAAAAAGCTATCGCGCGGCGCACCAGCTACGTGGCCGTCCGCGTTGACCTCATGTTGCAGGCTAAAGGGCGAATGGGGATTAAAAGGGGAAGGCCTGCTCAGCAGTTCGAAATACTCCCGTGGCACCAGTTGCTGGTTCTTCCATTTGCCTTGCTTGAGCAGCAGGTACCCGAAGCGCAGGGCATCGGTGGAATGGAGAGCGATGCCGCCCGCGCCAGGCGTGTGAGGCAGAGTCTCACCATTGTGATGCATCGCGTACCCCCACCTGCCCCACCCCATCGGGTCACCTAGTTTCTGTTTGATGTATTCCTGTAACTCCATGCCCACGACGCCGCGAAGGACAATCGAAGCAATGTGTGGATCCTGTCCGTAAAGATATCCCCCGCCAGGGAGCGCCCACATCTTTCCATGGAGAGTGCTTCCGTCCTGGTCGAGTACCGGGTTGGGTGAAGTCCAGTAGGGCAAGTTCACGTTTTCGCCGTGGACAATTCCGATCAGGTGCCCGCCATCTGCGATCGCAGTCGGGGGAGCGACTCGCGAGTCCTGAATGCCGGAGGTCATGGTCAGCAGGTGGCCGAGACGGATGTCCGCCATCTCCGGGTAGCTCAACGGGAACGCCGCCGGCAGATATTCCCTGGTGAAGACCTTCTGCGACAATCCGTCGGGAAAGCGGTCGCTATGCTCCGCCAGCATGATGCCGCAGCAGACGCTGGTGAACATCTTTGCGATGGAATACATGTTGGGATTGGCTTCCCGGTTTGCCCTCCCGAAGTACTTCTCGTAAACCAGGTATCCGTGGCGGAGGACAACCAAACCACCATGCTGGCTTGTGGTCTGCACATATTGGAACGCTTCGTCGAGTCTGTTCTTGTCGATGCCGGCGATCGAACGGATTTCCGAAGCCTGGTTCAATGTTCGCCAGCCGCCCTGCGCGTCGGGGGGCGGAAAGTAGAGGTCGTCGCCCGCAGCAGTGCGCGCCGCCAGGTTCAGAAGCGGTACAGCAACAGGAAGCGAAAGCAGCGTTCTACGGGTCAAGCTCATCATCTCTCCATTGTTTGTCGCCAGCCATTCCAGCCGCCGCCCACCGTAAGAATATAATGGCGCACGGATGGCGCTCCCAGTCGGCACGAAGCTTGGTCGTTACGAAGTTCAGTCGCCCCTGGGCGCGGGAGGAATGGGCGAGGTCTATCGCGCCAGGGACTCGCGCTTGGGAAGAGAGGTCGCCATCAAGATTCTACCAGCGCATCTTTCCTCCGATCCCGAGGCAACGCGGCGCTTTGAACAGGAAGCCAAGGCTATCTCCGCCTTAAACGACCCAAATATCTGCACCCTCTACGACGTGGGCCACCAGGACGGTGTCGATTTCATTGTGCTGGAATACCTGGAAGGTGAGACGCTGCAAGATCGGCTACGCAAAGGGCCGTTGCCGTTGGAGCAAGTCTGCAAATTTGGCTCACAGATCGCCCTTGGACTGGATAAGGCCCACCGCAAAGGAATACTGCACCGCGATCTGAAACCCGCAAATGTCATGATCACCAAGTCCGGCATAAAGCTGCTGGATTTTGGTCTGGCCAAGATGAGCCTGCCAACCGCAATGGAGAGTACCGTCAGCGCAGCCGTGCCGTTGTTGGAGCAAGCAGAGATTGCGGGGACCTTTCCCTATATGTCGCCGGAGCAGCTAAGAGGAATGGACGTCGATCCCCGCAGCGACATCTTTTCTTTAGGCGCTGTGCTCTACGAGATGGTTACCGGGCGAAGGGCATTCGACGGAAAAAGCCAGTTGAGTATAGTGTCCGCCATACTTGAGAAGGAACCGGAACCAGTCACTTCCATCGCACCTCTCACCCCACCCAATCTGGACCATATGATCGACCGGTGTCTCGCCAAGGATCCGGAGGAAAGATGGCAAACGGCGCGAGACGTTGGCAGCGAACTCAAATGGATCGGTGAGCGGCCAGATCCATCCTCTTCCGCAGCGCAGCCGAGGGCAAGTTCAGGAGGCATGTGGCTCTTATGGATGCTATGCGGCGTATTGCTCGGGGCAGCACTGGCCGCCGGTCTGGCTTGGCGCAGCCAGAGCAGGATCCGTCAAGAGAGTTATTTTTTGGCGACGGTGCCGTTCACGGTTCACGACATGGCGCTGGCGCCTAATGGGCACACGGTAGCCGCGGTGGGTTACTCGGAAAGGGCGAGAACCAACGACCTGTGGCTATACGATGTTGGCAGCCAGGCGCCGAGAGAGGTAGCGCAGACAGAAGGCGCGAGCTTTCCCTTCTGGTCGCCGGACGGCAAGTCTCTGGGTTTTTTTGCCGACGGAAAGCTGAAGAAGCTGGACATATCCGGCGGCCCGGTGGAGGTGATTTGCGATGCGCCCTCGGCTCGGGGCGGCACCTGGAACAGGGATGGAGTCATCGTCTTTAACCCGAGCGGGCACCTGAGCGGCGGGTTGTACCGCGTGTCCGCTGCCGGAGGTACGGCCATTCGCGTCACCGCCCCGGATGCGGCCCGCGGAGTGAACAGCCACCGTTGGCCGGTGTTCTTGCCCGACGGGAAACATTTCCTTTATTTGGCTGCCAACATTTCGGGTCAGGTGGGTTCTGACGCTATATTCGTGGGCAGCCTGGACTCCACCGAAAGCAAGTTCGTCACCCGGGCGACAGGCAACCCAACCTACGCGGCCCCCGGGTACCTTCTTTTCTGCCGCGAGAAGACGCTGTATTCACAAAAATTCGATGCCGGCAAACTGGCCGTATCGGGTGAAGCGGTTCCCCTGCTGACCAATGTGTCGTACCTGCCGCGCATCCTGCACAACGATTATGCGGCGTCGAATGCCGACGTCCTGGTGGCGCAGCTTGGCAACAATGTTTCGCTCTCGAGGTTGGTGTGGCGCGATCGCAAGGGGAACGAGATCGGGTCGGTCGGCAAGCCCGATGTTTACGCCAATATCTCGCTTGCTCCGAACGGGAAAGCGGTCGCATTCGATAAGACGAACTTAGATAGCCAGAATGCTGATGTGTGGACGTACGATTTCGAACAAGCCAGCTTGAAGCGCCTGACATTCGATCGGGCCATCGATGCTGAGCCGGTCTGGAGCCCGGATGGCAAGAGAATCATGTTTGCCTCCAGCCGGGGCGGTATGTTTCGCCTGTACGTCAAGAACGCAGATGGAAGCGAAGACGAAAAGCTACTGCCGCTGGATCCTTCCGACGACGCCGATGAATATCCGACCAGTTGGTCGCCTGACGGCAGCCATTTTTTGTACGATCGGGATGCGGAACTAACCAGGTTGTGGCTGGGGGAGATGCCTGAAATGCGAACCAGCGCATTGCCCGCCGGGTCCGAAACCAGGAAGAACGCGCAATTCTCTCCCGATGGAAAATGGATGGCGTACACCTCCAACGAAAATGGGAAGTGGGAGATCTACGTCACTTCATTTCCCGATCTGCGCGGAAAATGGCAAGTCTCCAATAACGGAGGAACCCAGCCCCGCTGGCGAGGAGACGGCAAGGAGCTGTTCTACATTGCGTCAGACGGACAGATGATGGCTTCGCCGGTGACCACGGGAGAACATTTTGATGCGGCGTCGCCGCAGCCATTGTTCCCGGCCAGGGCCCGCGAACAGGTTGCCGGATCAGAGCTGGCGATGTACGACGTCACCCGCGATGGGCAGCGGTTTCTGATCAATACCCAAATGGAAACAACCGATAAGCAGCCCATGACGGTGGTCTTGCATTGGCCTGTTGTTCTGGAAAAATAGGCGGGGCCGGTTTCATGCTTGCCGTGTATCCCCCGGGGCTGCATGATGGTTGCGTGCAAGAACTGATCGCAGGTACACTCCTCGGCCACTACCGGGTCATCCGCCCCCTGGGCCAGGGTGGAATGGGCGTAGTCTACGAGGCCGAAGACCAGAAGTTGGGCCGGTCTGTTGCCATCAAGCTGCTCCCTGAAGCCACACGCCAGGACGCGGCGGCGCTGGAGCGTTTTTGGCGCGAAGCGCGTACCGCGTCCTCGCTGAACCATGCCGGAATCTGCACCATCTACGAGCTGAACGAAAGCGGGGACCAACCTTTCATCGTAATGGAGCTGCTGCAAGGGCAAAGCCTGGACAAAGGCCATTTCCGCCGCCCCATGCCATACCCCAGGTTGCTGGAATTCGGGGTGCAGGTGGCCGACGCACTGGATGCGGCCCACAAAAAGGGCATTCTGCACCGCGACATCAAGCCGGGCAATATCTTCCTGTCGCCGTCCGGGCAGGTGAAGATTCTGGACTTTGGCCTGGCCAAGCTCGAAGCAGGCCCTTCGAGCCCAAACGGCGCCGGTGGAGACAGGCCGGGCGCCACCGTTGCCGAGGCGTTGACCAGTCCCGGATCGGCCGTGGGTACCATCGCCTACATGTCTCCCGAACAGGCTCGGGGTGAAACCCTGGATGCACGCAGCGATGTCTTCTCGTTGGGCGTGGTGTTATACGAGCTCGCTACCGCACAACATCCCTTTAGCGGCGCCACCACCGCGGTCACCTTCGATCGCATTCTCAACTCCGCTCCAACCGCACCCGTTTCGCTCAATCCCGAGTTGCCGGAGGAACTGGAGGAAACGCTGAACAAGACGCTGGAGAAGGACCGGGAACTTCGCTGCCAATCGGCCGCCGAGTTACGCGCCGACCTCAAGCGACTGCAGCGCAAAAGCAGCGGCGGCTCCCCAGCCAGACCGTCCGCCATGGCAACGGGAGCCACCGCCGGCTCTGGCGCGAGCAGCTCTGGTACTGGACCAGGTGCGGGCAGCGGAAGCGCGCCACCGCCCCTTGCTCCTCCCAGCGGTAGCGCAAGCGGGTATTCGTCATCGGGTTCGGGCAGTGTTGCTGGCATTGCTCCGCCTCGAGCCAGGAAATCCCGGGCCCTCGTCATCGGATTGGGAACTCTGGTCCTGCTTGCGGCCGCAGGCTTCGTCGCCTGGCGGATGTGGCCGCGTGCCGTGCCCTTCACTTCGATTTCTCTGAGCCAGATCACCAATACCGGAACGCTCGAAAACGTGGCCTTATCCGGGGATGGCAAATTTCTGGCCGAGGTCAAGAACGATGCCGGCCAGCGAACGCTCTGGATCCGTAACATCGCAACCAATACCGACACCCAGATTCTGGCCGCTGTCACCAGCGATTACGTGGGGCTCAGCTTCTCCCCCGACGCAAACTATCTCTATTTCACCCGCGGCACGCCCGACAACACGGCCGTGCGTTCGCTTTACATGATGCCGGTTTTCGGCGGAACGCCGCGCCAGCTCATCCACGATATCGACAGCGCCGCGAGCCTTTCACCGGATGGCTCTCGCTTTACCTACCTGCGCTGGACGCCGGGGCAAAAAGACCGATACTCAGAGATTCACGTCGCCGACAAGGATGGCGCCAACGACCAGATCGTCTACACCTCTCTCAACATAACTGAGGCCCCAGTCTGGTCGTCGCAGCCGAACCAGATTGCCTGGATCGAATCCACAGGACAGAATATCTCGGTCATTAATGTCTTCGACCTGGTCTCCAAAACAAAATCCTCCATTGCTCAGCCCCAGGACAGTCTGTTCGACCCTGATCGTTCCGGTGCCGACCTGGCATGGCTGCCTGACGGCAAGCATCTGGTGGTTCTTTACTACAGGGCGCACTCAGATCGCGGTCAGATTGGAATCGTTGGCCTGTCGGCCGGTGATTTTCATCCCGTGACCAACGATGTGAATGCCTATAGCCAGCTTGCTATGTCGGCCGACGGCAAGACAATGGCGACGGTGCTAACCAACCAGGATTCGAGTCTTGCGTACTACAAGGGAGACGGCGGAGCAATGATCTCAAGCACCCCGCTTCGTATCACTCCCCAAACTCTGGCGTGGTTGGATGAGGACCACTTACTCCTGATCACTCGCGGCGCCGGCATCAGCAAAGTTCAACGCGCGGCCGGAACCGTGCAGTCAATGGACACCGGCGATATAGACACCGGTTTTTACGTGGACGCCTGCCCCAACGGTGTTGTGCTGTTTACCGGAGTCCCTAAGGGCGGAGGGCAGACGCGCCTTTTCCGCATGAACGCCGACGGAAGCGGAATTACTCAGCTCACCACGACGGGCATTGCTCGCTTACCTTTTTGCTCACCGGATAGCCAGAAAGCTTACGTTTCGATCCGTGAGCAAGCACAGGCATCTTCCCCAAATACCTTATGGTCCGTGCCCCTATCCGGGGGAGCCCCCAAGCGGGAGCTGAACGGGCTTGCCGGTTCCAATGGCTTCATTCTGTCTCGCGACGCACGGTTGGTTGGAACCGGGTCTATCGCGGACCTGGACAACTTCGCTGCGCAGATTTTCGATATCGACACCCGGCAGGTTGTCCATCAGCTGAAGATGAATATGAGCGCGCTCGGGATGATTATCTTTTCCCCGGACGGCAAAGCTCTGGTTCGCAAGATCGTCTCTAACGGTAGCAATGCGCTCCAGTACCAGCCAATCGACGGATCGCAGACGCGTCTGTTGATTGGCCCCACGCCGGAGGACCTGACTGCCTTTCAGTGGTCACCTTCGGGAAATCTCCTGGCAGTACTGCAGCTGCGCAAGAGCTCAGACGTTGTGCTGATAAAGGACCTCACCGGGAGCCAACCGCACTAGGAAGGGAAACCCTCTCGAAGGAGACGGCCTTCGGGCGGGCCACTGGAGTTTTTACATAGTCAGGGCGAAGCGGTTGATATTTCGACCCGAAAAGCTGCTTTGGATGCTGTGTTTTGGCTTTGTATCAGGGCACGACTTTAGTCGGGCCGTAAAGGACAGAAAGAGAATTGGGCTTCAGCCCCTGCCATGGCGCATCCTGCACGAAATGCTTGTGCGAAGACAATTCTAAGCAAAGAAAGAGCGCAGGGGCTAAAGCCCAGATCTTTGATGGCCCTTATCGGCCCGACTAAAGTCGGGCCCTGGTGCGCCTGAAAGTGTACTTGGTTGGAGGGGTGGAAGTCCTCTTCAGGCATGCGCTCTCCGGCCTGTAACGAACTGTTATTGCGTCGTCGCGAGACGAGGTGAGGAGCTACAGGGAGTGAACTGCCAGTCCGTAGGATGACAAACTCGATTCGGCCGGTGGTGGCGGCGAGCCTGCCAGGGTTAAGGCGAAGCCCAGACTTCCGCGAGGAAGAAGCCCAAGGCGCTGAGGGGTAGCGTGAGAAAGCGACGTTGGGGCGACACAGGTGTTTGGAGACAGAATGGCAGGAAGGCCAGGTACATGAATCAGGGAGACCTCTGTCGGGAAGGGACCCGGCAGAGGAGTCACAGCGTCCGTAGTAGCGAGGAAGCGCCGTAACTGGCGTGGAGCCAAGGGACGCAGGGAAGTGGAAGACGGGAATGGACAGAAGAACGGAAGAAGGACTCGCGGCAGTGTCGGCAGAGACTAAACAAGCGAGAGACATCCGCGCACGATGGAGTTGGGTGGAACCGGAAGTCTGGACGGACCGTATGTTGACGGCTCTGGAACAAGGAGTCAAAGGAGGACAGTGGTTTAGCTTGATGGACAAGGTGTACAGCGCGGGCAACCTGCGGCAGGCATTCCGAGCAGTGCAGGCCAATGGGGGGTCCGCAGGAGTAGATCATGAGACGGTAGAGATGTTCGCGCAACACGAGGAAGCGAATCTGGAGAAGATAGCACGCGCACTGCGGCGGAACGAGTATCAACCGGCCGCGGTGAAGCGGGTATGGATACCCAAACCGGGCAGCAAGGAAATGCGTCCGTTAGGGATCCCGACGGTGCGCGACCGAGTGGTGCAGGCTGCGTTGCGCCACGTGCTGGAACCGATTTTCGAGCGGGATTTTGCGGAACATAGCTATGGATTCCGTCCGAATCGGGGCTGCAAGGACGCATTGCGCCGGGTCGATTATCTGCTGCACCAGGGGTACACGTGGGTGGTGGATGCCGATCTGAAAAGCTACTTCGACACCATTCCGCAGGAGAAGCTGCTGGCGCGGGTAGCAGGCAAGGTCAGCGATGGCCGGGTGCTGCAATTAGTGCAAGCGTATCTGCGGCAAGGGGTGCTGGAGGAAGCAAAATATTGGACTCCGGACAAGGGAACGCCGCAGGGCGGAGTGGTTAGTCCGTTGTTATCGAACATTTATCTTGATCCCCTGGACCACCTCATGGCGAGCCGGGGAATAGAGATGGTGCGATACGCGGACGACTTTGTCCTGTTATGCCGGACGGAGAGCCAGGCGCAAGCGGCGCTGGCGGAGGTGCAACAGTGGACGGCGCAGGCCGAACTCGCGTTGCATCCCGACAAGACGCGCATCGTGGACGCCACCCAGCGAGGTGGCTTTGAGTTTCTCGGGTATCACTTTGAACGGGGCATGAAATGGCCGCGCGCCAAGAGCCTGGAGAAGTTCAAGACCACGGTTCGCAATCACACGCGCCGTCGCAACCGGAACTCTCTGCCCACGATCCTCTCCCAACTCAACCGCAGTCTGACCGGCTGGTTTCAATATTTCCAGCACAGTCACAAGACTACGTTCCCCTTACTCGACAGCTGGATACGAATGCGTTTGCGTTCCATTCTGCGCTGCAGGCAGGGCAAGCGTGGTGGCGGACGAGGCTTTGACCATCTTCGCTGGACCAATGCTTTCTTTGCGGAACAAGGGCTGTTCTCTCTGTGCGCGACCCATGCTTCCGTACGTCAATCCTTATGCAAGGTGACCCGCTAACTGGAGAGCCGGATGCGGGAAATCCGCCTGTCCGGTTCGGAGGGAGGGGGAACTCCGGTTCTCCCTACCCCTATATACAAAGCATCAGAGCGGTGACCACCAGAAAACTCGCGCATTTCGCAAATTTGGATCTATCCACCCTCTCTGAAATGTAGAAAACTCCAGGGGACGGCCTTCGGGCCGTGCATACCCCCCAGGATGAGCGGAGCTTTAGCCGCTGCGGGACTTTTCTCGCTTGCCGCCTTGTCCCCCGCACTGCATGATGGTTGGGTGCAAGAACTGACTGCCGGTACGCTGCGGGGCCACTACAGGATCGTCCGCCGTTTGGGCCAGGGCGGGATGGGCGTAGTTTATGAGGCCGAAGACCAGAAGCTGGGGCGCCTCGTAGCCATCAAGCTGCTGCCCGAAGCCACCCGTCAGGACCCGGCGGCGTTGGAGCGTTTCTGGCGCGAGGCCCGCACCGCCTCCTCACTGAACCATTCCGGCATCTGCACCATTCACGAGCTCAACGAAAGCGGCGATCAGCCCTTCATCGTGATGGAGCTGCTGGAAGGGCAGAGCCTCGACAAGCTCTACTACCGGCGCTCCATGCCGTATCCCAAACTGCTGGACTTCGGGGTGCAGGTGGCGGATGCGCTGGACGCGGCCTACCGAAAAGGCATCCTGCACCGTGACATCAAGCCCGGCAACATCTTCCTCTCGCCATCCGGGCAAGTAAAGATTCTGGATTTCGGCCTGGCTAAGCTCGAAGAGGGGCAGGCTTCTCCGGGCAACAATGGCAACGCCACCCTGGCGGAGCCGCACGATCTGCTCACCGGTCCGGGTTCAGCGATCGGCACCACTGCCTATATGTCGCCCGAGCAGGCGCGAGGCGAAGCACTGGATGCACGCAGCGATGTCTTCTCCCTCGGCGTGGTGCTCTATGAGCTTGCCACCGGACAACATCCCTTTAGCGGTTCGACCACCGCGGTCACGTTCGATCGTATTTTGAACTACGCCCCGACGGCGCCGGTTTCCCTCAATTCCGAACTGCCGCCGGATTTCGAAGAGACCCTCAACAAGACTCTGGAAAAGGACCGTGAGCTGCGCCTGCAATCGGCTGCCGAGCTGCGCGCCGATCTGAAACGATTGCAGCGCAAGAGCAGCGGCGGTTCAGCCGCGCGGCCGATTGGGGCGAGCGGCGTTGGCCCCGGGCCAACTCCAAGCGGGGCCGGGAGCGGCAGTGTGCCGCCTCCCAGCGGAAGCGCAGCCAGTGCTTCTGGCGCTGTCCCACAGGCAGAAGCGCTGGCCGCCGTTGCAGGTCCCGCTGCGAAGAAATCGCACGCCTTGTCCATCGTCCTCATCGTCCTGGCACTGCTCGCAGCCGCGGGCTACGCCGCCTGGCGGCTGTGGCCGCGCCCGGTCCCCTTTACGTCGGTGTCTCTGAGCCAGATCACCAACACGGGAACGCTGGAAAGAATTGCCTTATCTGGTGACGGCAAATTCCTCGCCGAGGTCAAAAATGACGCTGGCCAGCGAACGCTGTGGGTGCGCAACATCGCAACCAATACCGACACGCAGATTCTGACTGCATTTGGCAACGAGTATGTTGGCTTGAATTTTTCCCCGGATGCGAACTATCTCTACTTCACCCGGGGAACGCCTGATAACGCCGCGTTGCACTCAGTATTTGTGATGCCGGTGTTTGGCGGTACACCGCGGCAGCTCATCCACGATGTGGACAGCGCGCCCAGCCTGTCGCCGGACGGGAGCCGCTTTGTCTACCTGCGATGGACGCCAGACCGCAAGGATCATTTTTCAGAGATTCACAGCGCGGACAAGGACGGTGGTGACGACCAGTTACTCTACACCTCCAACGACCAGGTGCAACCCCCGGTTTGGTCGCCGCTGGGCAACCAGATCGCGTGGATCGAGTTGAGCGGACCCACCGCCACGGCAATCAAGATTCTCGATATCGCCTCAAAAAAGACGGTAACCATCGCTCAGCCGAAAGGCATGTTGTACGATTCCAACTTCGGAGGCTATACCGACCTGGCCTGGATGCCGGACAGCAGACATCTTCTGGTCTTGTATTTGAAGGCACACTCCGATCGCGGGCAAATCGGCGTTGTTGGGGTTGCGGACGGTGCCTTCCATACCGTTACCAACGATGTGAACGCCTATAGCCAGCTGGCGATCTCTGCCGACGGAAAAACCCTGGCGACCGTGCTGACGAACGTCGACTCGAGTATCGCTTATTACAAAGGGGATGGTGGGGCCATGATCTCGAGTACACCCCTGCGTGTGACTCCAACCTCATTGGCCTGGGCCGACGATGATCACGTGTGGATGATCACGCGCGGTACGGGCATCAGCAAACTGGAACGCACAACAGGAACGCTACAGCCCATCGAGACTGGCGATCTGGATATCGGCTCCTACATCAACACCTGCCCGGATGGCCATGTTTTGTTTATCGCCATTCCCAAGGGCGGAGGCGAGTCGCGCCTGTTCCGCATGGATGCGGACGGGACCGGGATGACGCAACTTACCACCGCGGGCATTGCTCGCGCCCCCTATTGCACGCCAGATAGTCAGAGGGTGTATTTCACCATCCGGCCCAAGTTGAATATTCCAACACTCGCTTTATGGTCTGTGCCGCTGATGGGAGGGGATCCCAGGAAAGAGGGCGAATTTTCAAGCTTCGGCAGCCCGGCGCTCACTCGCGACGCCAGGCTGGCACTCATACTGTTTAACCAAAACCTGCTCTACTTCCTCCAGACTTGGGACCTTTCTACCCACCAGATGGTGCATCAGCTTCCCTGGGATGTGAGTAACCTGCAGGGTGCTTTCCCCGGCTTTGCTCCCGACGGGAAAGCCGTTGTGCTAACCGTTATCTCTAAAGGCAGTAATGCGCTCGAGTATCAGCCGATCGACGGTTCTTCAACCCATCTGCTCACCGACCCAACGCACGATACACAAACCGGGTTTGCATGGTCACCCTCGGCCACCAAGTTGGCAGTGTTGCAGCTGCGCAGGAGTTCTGATGTGGTGATGATTACCGATCTCACGGGCAGGCAGCCGCATTAAGCCATAATGACTGTAGTGAATCTTCGCCGTTGGTTCCATGATCCGCTCTTCCTCCTTGCTCTGGCTGCTGGTCTGATTGCGTTCGTGGTGCAATCGGGAGAACTCGGCTCTGCCGACACCACTCATCGCCTGCAGACGGCTCACGCCTGGTGGACTGGGGAACCGGAGGTGTTTCCCAATGAGTTCCCCGAATTCGGTGTACACGGCCGCGGGGGAAAGCTGCAGAGTTGGTATAGCCTCGGCCAGTCCCTGATCTTGTTGCCGCCCGATGTGGTTGGCACCTACATCGCACGTCTCCCCATCTTTGCCGAGTATGACGACACCGATCCCAGCGTGCGCGACATCATCGTCAGCTACAGCATCAACATCCTGGTGACGGTGTTGACTGCGCTGATTTGCTTCCGCTTCCTGCGGCAATTGAACTTCGGCGTCACGCAGTCGGTGGTGGGTGTTCTGGCTCTGCTGCTCGCGACCACCCACCTCCATTACACGCAGGACATGATGGAGAACAACTACATCTTCCTGTTGAGCATGACAGGCTTCTCGTATCAGTACGAGTGGTTGCGCAACGGCAACCGGCGCGCTCTGTTGATTGGCTCGGCTGCGTTCGGCCTCAATCTGCTGACCCGCCTCCCGACGGGCCTGGATCTTTTGGCTGGGGCGCTGTTTCTGCTGCTGGTGCTGTGGCTCGAAGGTATCCGTGGCCGGCCTCTTTGGGAACGCTGCCGAGGCTACATCGCCACCGCTTTGCCGGTTTATTTGTTTTTCGGATTGCTCGATCGCCTCTACCAAGTCTACCGCTTCGGGTTTGCATCAATCTTTGTTACCTACATCAAGATCATCGGCCGCGAAACCAGGATGCGCAATCCTTCGCTGCCTCCCAATTATCCGTTCGAGACTCCCTGGCACGTCGGGTTTTTCGGGGCACTCTTCAAACCGGAGAAGTCGATCTTTCTCTTCGACCCTTTAATCATCCTCATGATTTTGCTATGCGCCGTCACCTGGAAGCGCTTCAACCCGGCGGTCAAGGCATACGTGATCATGAGTGTTCCGTTGCTGTTGGCGTACATAAGTTTTTACGCCCGCTATACCGTGTGGAGCGGCGACTTCGCCTGGGGCGACCGCTACGTTTCGACTGCCGTCGAGTTTGCGGCTGTGCTGGCTGTTCCATTGCTCCTACGTCATCGCGGCCAGATAGGAAACGTGGTTTGGATGGTAGGGTTAGCGCTGTTGGCAATCAGCACGGTGATTCAAGTCGCATCGCTCGCCTTCTGGTTACCACTCGAGATTTACCAGATGGAGACCCTCGGTCATCCGACGTTCGTGATTGCTTTGCGGATGAAGAACATCCTTGCCTTCGGGTTGGGAAAGATGGACGCCTGGGGCTTGAACAACCACGCCATGACCGAGGATCCCTGGGACTACGTCCACATCACCACCTGGAATTTTCTGCCGTTCCTTTTGCGCCGGGTGGGCGTGGCGCCCGCCTGGGCAGTGAATCTTGCCTTTGCAGTGTGGGGAGTTGCGCTCGCCGCGTTGGCGGCTACCCTGTGGCGTATCCGCGAAGTCCTTCGCCGGCTCGCTTAACGGGGGACTTCGCTTGCATCCTGGAGCAGCTCCCAGCGCTGCAGCGCAATCGGCACATTGCCATTGCTCCAGACAAAGTCGTTGAACTTCAGCATGGAAAAATCGGCCCCTTGCACGCGACGGGCATCGGCGAGAAGCTGCGTGATCTGGAGCTTGCCGATCTGGTACGAGATTCCCTGCCCAGGGGTGCTCGAGAACATGGCCGCTTCATCGAGCGCCGTAGCCCGGTCCATGGGGACGGTGCGGGCAAGATAGTCAGCCCCCTGCTGCAGCGTGAATTCGCCCAGCGCCAGCTTGACGTCCACCTCCACCCGCAGCGCCCGAAGACGCATGAAGCTGTAGATGGTCTCGCGGGTATGCGGATTGTCGTCAAAAAGACCGGCCTGCAACATCATCTCTTCGGCATAGAAGCCCAGGCCTTCGTTGGCGCCGGAATCGTAGTAGTGGCGACGGATGGGGTCTGGGCTGTGCCAACCGAGACAAAGCTGGAAGTAATGCCCCGGCACACCCTCATGAACAAGAATAGGCCGCGGATCGTGCGCGGTTGAAAGATAGAAGAATCCCAGGTTTGGACCGGGCACACGAATATAACTGGTTCCATCCTGGTCGAGGCGTGATGGTCCTGTAAGGTCGTCCGTGACTCCCAGATCCTGCAAGGGTTCGAGATAGTCCGGCAACAGCAGGTTGCGATAGTGTTGCATCCAGGCAGGTACGCTAAGGATTTTCTGTTCGACGAGGAAGGTGCGCATCTTTTCTTCATCGGTTTTTTCGGCCTGTATCTGGGCCTCTGCACTGGGAAAGAAGGGTGCGGGTGGAGCGCCGGCAAGGCGGGCCTGCTGATAGGCTTCGAACGCCACTGCGCGGCTCCACTCCTGTTGGCTCATGGCGAGCAACTGCTCTGGGGTATAGGGCAGCAGCGCGACGTTGCGCAGGAAGAAGAGGTAATTGTCGCGTCCGATGGCCGTATCTTTGCGGGCGGTTGGCAGTTTGGTCGTGAGCCACGCGCGATACTGTGTGAGCGCGGTGACCGCGCCGGGTGTTACCTGTTGCAGCGCTGCGTAATTGGCTAAGGTCCACAGCGGGCCGAGTCCCTTCTCCATGCGTTGGATCGCTCGGGCACCTGATCCAGGGCATCGATCGCCAGTTGTACAAAGGGTTGTCGCAGATCGGTCAGGTTCTGCTGAGCGGCTTGGAGCGTAGTGGGGATTTGCTTCATCCGCGCTACGATCTCCTGCTGCCGCGCTTCAGAAAACGGTGGCGGTTGCAATAGAAGAAGGAACACCGAGCCGAGTGTTTGATCGACATAAAACTGCGGGTTACGCTTCCAGCTCTGTTCGATGGATAGCTCCCATCGCACCCGCGCCAACGCTGAGCCGAGTAGGCGATAGTCCACTTGCTCATGCACGGAGGTTTGAGGCGATGGAGCGAGAGCGCTCCACCGCTGCTCGAAGACTCTGAGCTGCTGCATCCGCTGCGCGATCGTTTTCGCTGACCAATCGACAACCAACCCGGCAGGCCGTTCGATACGTGGGTATGTCGTCGTCACTGAACGGCTGCTCCACTGCTCTCCATTGCCAGAAGCTGTCGCTCAGCTCGCCAAGGCTATCGGCGCGAGCAAGAGCATTGTGGGCGAAAAGCACGGCCACCACCGCCAGAAAGCGCAGATATACCAAGATGGGTTCCTTTCGAGTAGAGTGTCAGTGTATCCGACCCGCTTTCTAACTCCAGAATTGACAGGACGCCACTCGTCGCTTAGCGTTTTGTAGACATGGAAACGTTGAAGGGGCGAACAGCTCTGGTTACCGGGGCCTCGCGTGGCTTGGGCGCAGCGATTGCACTGGAGCTGGCCGCGAGGGGCGCCAAGGTTGCTGTCAATTACTTTGCCAAGCAGGAGCGTGCCGAGCAACTATGCGAACAGATCAAGCAGCAGGGCGGGGAAGCCGCTCCCTTCTATGCCGATGTACGCCTGGAAGCGGACATCAAAAAAATGATCCAGGCCATCAACCAGACTTATCGCCACATCGATATCGCCGTGATCAATGCCACCGGTCCGCAACCCTTCCTGACCATTGAAGAGCAGACCTGGGAGCGATACCTGGACCAACTCGAATTCTTCGTGAAGTCGCCGCTGCTCATTCTGCACCAGGTTGTCGCCGGCATGAAGAGCCGAGGCTTCGGCAGGATCATTCAAATCGGAAGCGAAGTCTTCGAGCTGGGCAACCCGATGTTCGCCCATTATGTAGCGGCCAAAGGCGCGCAGTTGGGGCAAACGCGATCCTGGGCGCGCGAACTCGCCACCACCGGCATCACCGTAAACCTGGTCGCTCCAGGCTGGATTCCGACCGAGCGCCACGTGCACTCCACCCAGGCCGAGATGGACGCTTACACGGAAAGAGTTCCCATGAAGCACATGGGTACTCCAGAAGATGTCGCGAATACCGTCGCCTTTCTGGCCAGCGATGCGGGAAGATTCATTACCGGGCAGAAGATCTCGGTGAATGGCGGCAATACCCTCGAGTAGCGTCAGCTCATGCGTACGCAGCGTGGGGCTAACGATCAACGGAGCCTCGGTCAGCGGCCTGCACCTCGGCAACAGAGACCCCAGGGGCGATCTCTTCGAGCACCAGCCCTTCCGGCGTTACGTTGATCCAGGCCAACTCGGTCGCGATGGCGTCGACTACGCCAACTCCGGTCAAAGGCAATCTGCAGGCGTTAAGGATTTTCGGCCGGCCATCGCGTGTGGTGTGCTCCATGGCGACGATCACGCGTCGCGCACTCGCCACCAGGTCCATGGCGCCGCCCATGCCCTTGACCATCTTGCCGGGAATGATCCAGTTCGCCAGGCTCCCCTGGGCATCGACCTCCATGGCTCCCAGGATGCTCAGGTCGATGTGACCCTCCGCGGATCATGGCGAAGGCGTCGGCGCTCGAAAAGAATGACGTCCCAGGCAGCACGGAAACCGTCTCTTTGCCGGCGTTGATCAGGTCCGGGTCCACCTCTTCTTCCAGCGGATACGGCCCGATCCCCAGCATGCCGTTCTCCGATTGCAGCACCACTTCCATGCCGGCGGGAACATGGTTGGCGACCAGCGTCGGCATGCCGATGCCCAGGTTGACGTAGAAGCCGTCACGCAGTTCCTGGGCCACCCGCTGGACGATGCGGTTGCGCTTCTCAATCTCCTGCATCGGCCTGCATGCGGTCTCCTCACCGTCCGGCGTTCGATGCGCTTCTCGCAGGAGGTGCATTCGAAAATGCGCTTCACATAAATTCCCGGGGTCACAATCGCATCGGGATCCAGTTCGCCCGGCTCTACCAGCTCTTCCACTTCGGCAATGGTGACGCGCGCGGCGGTGGCCATCATGGGGTTGAAATTGCGCGCCGTCCGGCGATAGATCAGATTGCCCTGGCGATCGCCTTTCCACGCCTTCACCAGCGCGAAGTCTGCTTTGAGCGCCGTCTCCAGCACGTACTCGCGGCCATCGAAGGTGCGCTGCTCTTTGCCCTCCGCGGCCAGGGTGCCTACGCCGGTAGGGGTGTAGAAGGCAGGAATGCCCGCTCCGCCGGCGCGGATCCGCTCCGCCAGCGTGCCCTGCGGAACCAGGGAGACCTTGAGCGTGCCGGCAATCACCAGCTTCTCCAGCAGCATGTTTTCGCCCACGTAGCTGCCGGTATGGGAAGCGATCATGCCCGCCTCCAGCAGCAGGCCCAGGCCGAAGCCATCCACGCCCATGTTGTTGGAAATGGTATGCAGACCGGTTACCCCGCGGCGCACCAGGGCGGCAATCGAATTCTCGGGAATGCCGCAAAGCCCGAAGCCGCCCAGCATCACGGTTGCGCCCGAAGGGATATCGGCAACGGCCGCGTCGGGGGTGGAAAAGACTTTATTCATAGCAAGGCCGAGTCTACCCACTCCAGCCCATCAAAGCCAAGCAAAGAGCACCATTTAGGATGTAGTTTAGAAGGAAACAACGTGGGCACGGAAAGCTTTCGCTCCGCCGTCCAGCAGGAGCGCCCATTGCAGGTAATCGGCGCCATCAACGCCTACACGGCGCGCATGGCACAGGCCACGGGGTTTCGCGCCCTCTACCTTTCCGGCGGAGGGGTAGCCGCCAACTCGCTCGGCATGCCCGATCTGGGTATCAGCAGCATGGAAGATGTGCTGGTCGACGTGCGCCGCATTACCGAGGTCACCACCCTGCCTCTGCTGGTGGATATCGACACCGGCTGGGGAGGCGCCTTCAACATCGCCCGCACCATTCGCTCCATGGAGCGCGCCGGGGCTGCCGCGGTGCACATGGAAGACCAGGTAAGCAGCAAACGCTGCGGTCACCGGCCCGGCAAGGAATTGGTTCCGGCGGAGGAGATGGTCGACCGCATCAAGGCCGCGGTGGACGCCCGCACCGACCCGGAATTCGTGATCATGGCCCGCACCGACGCCCTGGCCGGCGAAGGATTGTCTGCCGCCCTCGAACGCAGCGCCGCTTACGTGGCCGCCGGCGCGGACATGATCTTTGCCGAGGCGGTCACGGATCTGGCCATGTACCCCCGCTTCAAAGAGGCTGCTGGGCGTGCCCATCCTGGCCAACATCACGGAGTTTGGACAAACCCCCCTCTACACCGCGCAGGAGCTGGGCGCCGCCGGGGTCGACATCGTGCTCTATCTGCTGCGCCGCCTACCGCGCCATGAACGCCGCTGCCCTCAAGGTGTACCATGCCATCCGGACCGAGGGTACGCAGAGCAGTGTGCTCGACCTGATGCAGACCCGCGCCGAACTTTACGAATTCCTCGGCTACTACGCCTATGAGCAGAAGCTCGATCAGCTCTTCGAGGCCGGGAAGCGAAGTTAATATGGGGAGAGATCATGGCCACCACGACTGACCCGCAGCCGCAACAGCTTTTAAACCAAAAAAATCGGTTGCCCTCTCCGGCACGCCGGCCGGCAATACGGCCCTGTGCACCGTGGGCCGAACCGGCAACGACCTGCATTATCGCGGCTATGACATCGCCGATCTGGCCGCCCATTGTGAGTTTGAAGAGGTGGCCTACTTATTGCTTCGCGGCAAGCTGCCGAATGCCACAGAGCTGGCTGCCTACAAGCAAAAACTGACCCGCCTGCGTGGCCTGCCGGCCAACGTTTACGCAGGTGTTGGAACAGCTTCCCGCGGCCACCCATCCCATGGACGTGCTGCGCACCGGCGTCTCCGCTCTGGGCTGCACGCTGCCGGAAAAAGATGACCATAACCCCGCGGGAGCCATTGAGTGCGCCGATGTACTGCTCGCCACCATGGGCTCGATGCTGCTTTACTGGCACCACTACAGCCGCAACGGACAAAGCATCGACGTGGACTCGGGAGAGGACACGCTGGCCGGGCACTTTCTGGCCCTGCTTCACGGGGAGCCGCCCAGCAAGCAATGGGTTCGCGCCATGCAGGTGTCGTTAGTGCTTTACGCGGAGCATGAGTTCAACGCTTCTACCTTCACCGCCCGCGTGATCGCCGGCACCGGCTCAGACATTCACTCCTGCATCACCGGCGCGATCGGCGCGCTGCGCGGACCCAAGCATGGCGGAGCCAACGAAGTCGCGCTCGAGATCCAGCAGCGCTACGCCTCACCCGACGAGGCGGAGCGCGACATCCGCGCGCGCCTGGAAAAGAAAGAGGTCGTCATCGGCTTCGGTCATCCGGTCTACACCGTCAGCGATCCACGCAATGCCATCATCAAGAAGGTCGCGCACGAGCTGGCTGAATCCAGCGGTGACTTCGCCATGTACCGCATCGCCGAGCGGCTGGAAGCGGTGATGTGGGAGGCCAAGCGCATGTTCCCTAACCTCGACTGGTTCAGCGCGGTCTCCTATCACCTGATGGGCATTCCCACCGCGATGTTCACGCCGCTCTTTGTTCTGGCGCGTACCTCCGGGTGGAGCGCTCATATCCTCGAGCAGCGGGCCGATGGCAAGATCATTCGCCCGGCAGCCAATTACACCGGACCGGAAGATCTTGCCGTTCGTCCGATTGCCTGTGCTCAAGGAAGCGCTGAGCTGACGAATGTCCTGCGCATGTTAAGTGTCGGAACGCCCGCCCTATGACCAGGTTCTGATCGACATTGCCGATTACGTCTGCAGCTACACCATCGAGAGCGAACTGGCATACGCGACCGCGCGCAACTGCCTGATCGACACTCTCGGCTGCGGTCTGGAGGCGCTCGAGTATCCAGCCTGCACCAAGCTGCTGGGCCCGATCGTTCCGGGAACCATCGTGCCCAACGGCGCCAAAGTTCCGGGCACAGCTTATCAGCTTGACCCGGTTCAGGCCGCCTTCAACATCGGCGCCATGATTCGCTGGCTCGACTTCAACGACACCTGGCTGGCCGCCGAGTGGGGCCACCCCTCTGACAACCTGGGCGGCATTCTCGCCGTCGCCGACTGGCTCTCCCGCACCGCCGTTGCCGATGGCCGCCGCCGCTCACCATGCGCGCGGTGTTGACGGCGATGATCAAGGCCCACGAGATCCAGGGCTGCCTGGCGCTGGAGAACTCCTTCAACAAGGTTGGTCTCGACCACGTCGTGCTGGTCAAGGTAGCCTCGACCGCTGTGGTCGCGCAGATGCTCGGCCTGACCCGCGGGCAGATCCTCGATGCGCTGTCGCTGGCCTGGGTCGACGGGCAGAGCCTGCGGACTTACCGCCACGCCCCCAACACCGGTTCCCGCAAGAGCTGGGCGGCCGGCGATGCCACCAGCCGTGCGGTTCGTCTCGCCCTCATGGTCCGGGCCGGAGAGATGGGTTATCCCTCCGTGCTCACCGCCAAGGACTGGGGATTTTACGATGTCCTCTTTCGCGGCCGGCCCTTCAGCTTCCAGCGGCCTTACGGCTCCTACGTGATGGAGAATGTTCTGTTCAAGATCAGTTATCCGGCCGAGTTCCACGCGCAGACCGCCGTAGAGGCCGCCATGGCGCTGCGCGCCAGGCTGCTCGCAGCCGGCAAGTCCGCGGAGGATATCAGCTCGATCCAGCTTCGCACCCACGAGGCGTGTCTCCGCATCATCGACAAGAAGGGACCGCTCAACAATCCTGCCGACCGCGACCACTGCGTGCAGTACATGGTTGCCGTTCCGCTGCATCTTTGGCCATCTGACCGCCTCGGACTACGAGGACTCCTTTGCCGCAGACCCGCGCATCGATGCGTTGCGGGAGAAGATGCAATGCAGCGAAGAGCCCGCCTTCACCGCCGACTACCACGATCCGGAGAAGCGCTCGATCGCCAATTCACTTACCCTTTCTTTGCGCGATGGCAGCACGTTCGACTGAGACCGTCGAGTATCCTCTCGGCCACCGCCGCCGCAGAAGCGAGGGCATCCCGCTGCTCGAAGAGAAGTTCCGCACCAACCTGGCGCGGCGATTTGCGCCGCAACAGCAGCAGGCGATACTGGAGGCCTCGCTCAATCAGCAGGCACTCGAAGAAATGCCGGTGCACGAGTATGTGGATCTGTACGTGGTTTAAGGGAGCCATGCCCGATGCCTTTGACCCGAAGAGACTTTGTTGCGGGAATGCTTGCCACGCCGCTCGCGGCCGCCTATTCGTCGTTTGCCAGCACCCTGCCCCCGATGAAGATCACGCGGATCGAGACCGTCTATTGGAAGTCGCGTGACGATGCCCCCTTCTGGCCTCATTGGACGTGGTTGAAGATCGACACCGACGCGGGCATCTCCGGGATCGGAGAAACCTATCCGCGAAACCCGGTGGAGGCGGCCATGGTCCACAACGTGGCTCCTTCGCTCATCGGCCGCGATCCTCGCGATATCGAACGCATCTGGGCCGACCTTTACCGGACATTCGATTTCCAGATTGCCGGTGGCGCCGAAATGCGGGTGCTGAGCGCGTTGGATCTAGCCTTGTGGGACTTGCTGGGGAAGTCGCTGAATGCGCCGGTTTACCGGCTGATCGGCGGCAAGGCCAATCCCCAGGTCCGGTTGTATAACACGTGCTTTGAATACAAATACGATTTCAACCGCGAGCCGGAGAGGATCATGCGCGAGCTGATCGACACCCGGGGTATCAAGGCCATCAAGATCTGGCCTTTCGACGGCGCTGCTTTACGCAACAAGAACGAGTACATTACCTGGCATGATATCGACGAGGCGCTCATTCCGGTAAAGAAGCTGCGCGATGGCTTCGGCGACGAGATCGAGATTGCCATTGAGTTTCACGCGCAATGGAATCTGACTTCCGCCATCCGCATTGCCCATGCTCTTGAACCCTATAAGCCGATGTGGCTCGAAGACATGCTGATGCCCGGTAACTTCGACCAATATCACCAGCTTGCGATGGCAACGTCTTTGCCGCTCACGGTTGGTGAACGCATGGCGGGCATGATGCAGTTCGAGCGGCTGCTGGAGTCGCGGACGCCAAAGTATGTGATGTTCGATGTGACTTGGTGTGGCGGGCTGACGGAGGCACTTAAGATCGCCGCACTTGCCGATGCCCAGGAGCTGCCGATTGCGCCGCATACCGCAGGTGGTCCGTTGCTGTTCTATGCCTCTACGCATCTCACCACAGCATCACCCAACGTATGGATCCAGGAAAGCTGCCAGCGGTTTTATGAACACGACTGGCCGCTGATGCTGGAAAATCCCATCGCACCCAAAGACGGCTTCATTCAGGTGCCGGAGGAAAGCGGTTTCGGTATGCGCATCAAACCCGAAGCCTGGAATCATCCAGCCTCGGTCCACGCTGTCACAGACCACTCTTCCCTGAGCTAAAGAGGCAAGCTGCGAACTCTGCACTGGGTCGGAAGGTGTCTGCGTCGTTGCAGGATTTGCTAAGCAGCAGATCTGTGCGGGTGCCCCATGTTCGCACCAGCGTACATGGGCCGGAAACGACATGTTTCGACTGCTTTCCCTATCCCTCAATAAAATCGTTGGCCTTAGTAGCAGAAGCTATGGAAGGGCTTCGCCCATCATTTTCGGCCCATGTACGCTGGTGCGAACATGGGGCACCCGTACATATCTGCTTTGGGGCAAACCCCTGCTCTCCCGCCTCTCCTTTTAAGGTAAAGTAGTCGAGCATGAGCCGAGTCCTCGCTGCGTTACTCATCTTCATCCTCACCGGTGCTCTGACGGCGCAGCAGGCTGCGCCAGACGAGACTGGCTGGGAGCAGCGCTTCAAGTCGCTGCCCGATCCGCAGCGCATGCGGGCTAACATGGAGCGGCTCAGCGCGCGTCCCCATCACGTCGGTTCGCCGTACGACAAAGAGAACGCCGAGTGGATCCTGGCGCAGTATACGCAGTGGGGATGGGATGCCCACATCGAGGAATTTCAGGTCCTGTTTCCCACGCCCAAATTGCGCCTGCTGGAGATGGTCGCGCCTACAAAGTTCACCGCCAAACTCGAGGAGCCCGCGGTAGCCGTCGATCCCACCTCGAATCAAAAGGACGAGCAGCTACCCACCTATAACGCCTACTCACCCGACGGGGACGTGACAGCCCCGCTGGTCTACGTGAACTACGGTCTGATTGCCGATTACGAGGAGCTCGCCCGTCACGGTGTCTCCGTCAAGGGAGCCATCGTCATTGCCCGCTACGGCGAATCCTGGCGGGGAATCAAGCCTAAGATTGCCGCCGAGCATGGCGCCATTGGGTGCATCATTTATTCCGATCCCGCCGATGACGGCTACAGGCTGCAGGTCCCATTTCCCAAAGGACCCATGCGTCCGCCCGAGGGAGCACAACGAGGCAGTGTCCTCGATGCTCCGCTGTACCCGGGCGACCCGCTCACCCCAGGAGTAGGGGCAACCAAAGAGGCCAAACGGCTCAAGCTCGAGGATGCCCAATCTATTGCCAAGGTTCCAGTGCTTCCTATCTCGTACGCCGACGCGGAGCCGCTGCTTGCTGCCCTGGAGGGTCCAGTGGCGCCTGCGAATTGGCGCGGAGCGCTGCCCATCACGTATCGCCTGGGGCCAGGGCCGGCTAAGGTTCATCTGAAGCTCGCTTTCAATTGGGACCTCAAACCGGTTTACGACGTGATTGCTACGATGCGCGGCTCCGAGGAGCCCGATCTTTGGGTGCTGCGTGGGAACCACCACGATGCCTGGGTTAATGGCGCCGACGATCCGGTTTCCGGCCAGGTGGTGTTGCTGGAGGAGGCGCGAGCATTGGGGGAACTCGCAAAGCAGGGATGGAAACCGAAACGCACTGTCATCTATGCCTCGTGGGACGGCGAGGAGCCCATGCTCCTCGGTTCCACGGAGTGGGTGGAAGAGCACGCGGAGGAGCTTCGGCAGCATGCCGCCGTTTACATCAACAGTGATGCCAACGAGCGCGGCTATCTCGATGTGGAGGGCTCGCATTCGCTGCAGTCGTTCATGAACGGCGTGGCCAAGGATGTCGAAGATCCTGAATCCAAAGTTTCCGTCTTCAAACGTCAGCAGGCTTACCGGCTGCTGCATGGAACTCCCCAACAACAAGCGGAAGCGCGGATCGGCGACCAGCTGAGCATAGGCGCGCTCGGTTCCGGTTCTGACTTCAGTTCGTTTATCGACCATGTCGGCATCGCGACGGTCGATCTTGGATTTGCAGGAGAGGACCCGTCCGGCAACTACCACTCGATCTATGACGACTTCTACTGGTATTCGCATTTCTCCGACTACGATTTCGTCTATGGCCGCGCACTGGCGCAGGTCGCGGGCATAAGCGTACTGCGCATGGCCGATGCCGATATCATGCCTTATGAATTTGAGGGCCTCTCCCATACGGTGGCGCAATACATCGAGGAGGTGAAAGCGCTGCTCGAGAGCCGTCGTAAGGAGGCTGAAGATATCCGCCGGAATTTGAACCAGGGTGTGTATGAGGCGGTGAATGATCCGCGAAACCCCACTGTCGCGCCGCCGCCCAAAGAGATTCCGCCCTACCTGAACTTCGCTCCGCTCGACAATGCCGCCGCCGCTCTGGACCAGGCTGCAAAGCATTACACGAAGGCACTCGGCAGTGTGCAGGGCAAGACTCTGCCGCCGGATCGCTTGCAGGCAATCAATCAGCAGCTTGCGCTGGCAGAGAGAAAACTGACCAACGGGCAAGGTTTGCCGCGACGGCCATGGATGCAACATGTGCTCTACGCTCCGGGTTGGTACACCGGCTACAGCGCCAAGACAATGCCCGGGGTAAGAGAAGCAATCGAAGAGGGCCGCTACGCGGAAGCAGAAGAGCAGGCCGTGCTGATTGCCCGGGCGCTCCAGGACGAGGCTGCATGGATTAAGCAAATAGCCAAAGAGCTTGGCAACTCTGCCCAGGGTGACCCATAGGCAACATCTTCATCTTTCCAAATGAAACGTAAGGACGTCGAGGTTGGCGACGACTGGGGCCCCCAGAAGCTTTTCCGGCGCGAAGGTTGTCGTTACTGCGACAATGTTCATTCCCGCCCGGCGCCCGGCGAGGATACCCGCGGGCGTATCTTCAACGACGACACAGCGCTCAGGGGAGACTCCAAGATGACTCGCCGCCTTGAGATAACCTTCCGGGTCGGGTTTGCCATTGGTCACATCGTCACCCGAGATTAACACTTCCGGAAGTGGAAGTCCGGCACATCCCATGCGAAAAGTTGCCAAAGCTCTGCTTGCCGAGGTAACGATGGCCCATTGATGCGGTTTTAATTTGCTAAGCAGATGCAGAGCACCGGGAACTTCCACAATGCCCTCTCTTGCGACCAGCTCCTCGGCATCGATCTCTTTCGCTTCTTCCTCGGCATCGAGGTGGGGCGCCGCCGCACGGATCGAGTCTATGGTTCTTCTGCCATGAGAAGCTTGCAGGACGAGGTCGCGGTCGATGCCGCGTTTTGTGGCCCATCTGCCCATGATTCCTTCGACACATAGGGTCGAATCAACGAGCGTGCCGTCCATGTCAAACAGAATGGCATCACAGCTAAATTCAATCAAAAGATGGTCTCCATTCAGGATTTGCGGAAGATTACCTGCCCTGGCCCACTCTCTTGGACATCGTAGTACAGAGTGTCTATATTTGTGCTACATCGGACCAGACGAGGCAGAGATGGCAAGGGGTGCGGCGAGTAAAGGGCAACGGGAGACATCGAGAGATAGAGTCAAGCCGGTAAAGGGTCAGCTGGACGAGATCCTGGCCGTTGCGCAAGAGCGTGGACTTCTGTTGGGTTCAAGAACCCATGTCATCCGTGGGCGGATGCCGGTTGGACTAGTAGAGCAAGCGAAGTCGAAATCCGGAATCTCGTCTGATTGGAAGCTCCTGGAAGCGGCCCCGGCAAGTCTTGCAGTGTCGGACGAATACGCGCAATGGCTGTTCGCGCAACGGGGAACTGTTTCCCCCAAGTTGAATCTTGAGTTCTAGAGCAGTTTCGCGATGGTTGTCCTACGACGCGATGGTGTGGCCGCACGTAACATGTAGATGGCGACGGCTAGCGTCTTTCTAGATCAGATCTTGTTCGCTCATCGCCTTGCGAACAGCGGTCAGGTCCCTGCGCATGGCGTCGATCACTTCCTGTTTGGGAATGGTAAGCGTCTTCTTGCCGTTCTCGGCTCCTCCCAGGCCGGTGTATTCAAAGTGGAGTTGCACCGGTCCTGAGAAACCGGATTCTGCTTCACGATGGCAAAGAAGCCCGGGAAGTTGACCATGCCTTGGCCTATCGGACACCAATGCGGAACCCAGGCGTCCTGGACAGCGAGAGACTTGTCAAACGGATCGGCATGGACGTTCTTTCCTTTGTTCTGCTGCCACGCGAAGTCTTTGAGAGCAATCCCTCTCATTTGATGCTTGACCAGGCGAGAGCTATCCATCCACCCGCCGTAGCCGCCTTCGACGGTTGCGTGACCAATGTCGTAGTTGATCCCAACCCATCGTGGATCCAGTCCCTCAAAAAGGTTCCAGAGGTCCCAGACGGGGGCTCCCACCAGCCCGGGCCCGGAATGGGTGTGGTACATCCCGCAGATTTGATGCTGCTGGTTCAGCTCAGCCAGCGCCTTCACCTGCGGCCTCAGTTCATTGAGCCTCTCCGCGATTCCTTTGTCTGCCGGGTAGGTTAACCATCCCCAGCGGTAATTGCGAATTCCCAGTTGGTTTGCTGTTTTCAAGACGGCATCGGCATGAGGAGTGTTGACGCTCATGATCTCGCTCGTGATCATCGGAACCTGCAGGCCGGCGCGGTGAACCGCCTCCACGGCTGCGGGAAGGTCCGTTTCTACCCGTTCAGGCAAGACGTGACCTTCCGCACGAACGGTAATATCAACACCGTCGAAGCCGATATCTCGCGCAATCGAGGCTGCGTCACTGAATGCTGGCCCATTGCAAATGCTTGGAGAAGATACAAATCTTCAGCTTGCCTGGGTTGGCTGACGTGTCCTCTGCTGGGGCTGCATTTTCAGGGAGCGTCTTTGGCAAATGCATGCAAGGCACCGGACATGGCCGCACCTAGCAGCAATGTACGACGCGACATCATAGTTTGGGAGTAGTCGTTGATCATATTTGTTCATTCCGTTCTGGGGCATTGATCTATAGAGACGGCAGGCCGAAACATAAGAATACTGAGCCGGCCGCCACCGCCACGAATTGCTTTCCATCGACCAGAAAGGTCATGGGAGAACCCTTCATTCCGACGTTGGTGTCAAAATGCCACAAGGTTTTGCCCTGGGGTTGATCGACGGCTACGAAGGCACCATTCGGATCGCCGTAGAAGACAATCCCACCGGCCGTTGCCAACACTCCTGACCAGGTCTTCAAGATGACCGGACCGGTTTGTGCAATTTCCCAGGCTACGTCGCCGGTATCGATATTGATGGCGCGCATGTACCGCTCACCGGGCTTGACGGGCTCCTCAGATGTCTTGGGGGAGTCGGCAATCGGGTGGCAATCCTCCAGGGTCATCAAGTAATAAAGGCGCGTAGTTTGGCTAAAAGCTGTGGAGCTCCAGTTAGCCGCGTTGTCGGGACAGGTTTTTTCCCGATTGGACGCGGTCGCAGGCTGCACCGCGAGTTGTGGGCGCCCATCGGGACCGATGCCGGTGGCCCAGTTCACCTGATGCAGGAAGGTTTTCGCCAGAAGGAGCTCGCCGTTGGTGCGATCCAGGACATAGAAGAAGCCGTTCCGATCCGCATGCAGCAGCAGCTTCCTGGGTTTTCCGCGATATTCGGTATCGACCAGGACGGGAGGTTCGGCCGCATCGCGGTCTGCCGTATCATGCGGCGTGAACTGAAAGTACCATTTCAAGGCGCCGGTCCTGGGGTCTAACGCGAGTATGCAATCGGTAAAGAGATTGTCACCGGGACGGTTTCGATCATCGCGATCGGGCCAGGGATTGCCGGTGGCCCAGTACAGGGTATCCGTTTCCTTGTCGTAAGTCCCGGTGAGCCAGGTGGAACCACCGGCGAGCAATGGCGGTTCTTTGCCCCAGGTATCGATGCCGGGGTCTCCTGCTTTTGCCGGGAGTGTCCAGTGGCGCCAGACCAGTTCGCCGGTCGCGGCCTTGTAGCAGGCAATAAAGCCGCGCATCCCCCAGTCTCCCCCAGAAACGCCGGCGATGACGGTGTCGTTGATAATCAGGGGCGAGACCGTGGAGCCATAATGCTCTTTCTCTTCGGGCATAACGACGTCCCAGGCCAGGCTCCCGGTGAGGCGATTCAAGGCCAGCAGATGGGCGTTATCGGTGACCATGAATATCTTGTCGTCGAGTATCGCGACTCCGCGATTGGTGCCCACCGAAGCATCTCCGACCAGGCCCGGGGTTGGTGGACGGGAATACTTCCAGATCTGGACGCCGGTGAGCGCGTCGATGGCGTAGGCCTGGTTGTTACCGGATACGTACATGACGCCATCGGCCACGACCGGGGTCGACTCCAGCCCGAAATGCGGCATGGGGAAAATCCACTTGAGGACCAGGTCTTTTACGTTGGATTGATTGATCCGCGTGAGGGGGCTGAAACGATTACCATCCAGTCTGCCATTGTAAGTGGCCCAATCGCCCGGTTGCGGGTTCAGGATTCTGGAAAAGGCGAAGGCCGGAGAAGCGTATTGGGTGTTCGCGGCCGGTAAAGGTCCGGGCTCAATCCCGCGTGAGCAGACTGAGGTAGGCGGTGAGATCCTGGATTTGCTCGGGGGTCGCGTTCACGGGTTTCATCAGGGAGCGGTTGTTGTCGACCACAGTAACGATGTCGTGGGACTGGAGCAAGTGAAGGGCTCCATCCAGATCCTGCAGTTGCAATTCGAAGTTGGTTCGCCCTCGGGCAAATCCCTGGAGGGTTTTGCCGTTGCGCAGGGTTACGGTGACCAGGTCGTAGCCGGGGGTAATGTTTTGGCCGGGACGCAACAGGGCGGTGTGTATCTCATTCAGGGTCATCCTGCTGCCTACATCCGACAGGTCCGGTCCAGTGGAGGATCCGCGGCCGTGGACCATGTGGCAGGAGCCGCAGTTGCCCTGGTTCCAGAAGAACTGGCTTCCCAGGGCGGCGTCGCCGGGCACGATGGTTTGCGATGCCGGAGAGTTGAGCGAACGGATAAAAGCAGCGACGGCATCGAGCTGGTGCGGAGGCAGTGACCCAAACGCAGGCATTCCCGCGGAGGGAATGCCGGATACGATGAGATTGCGCAATTGTTCCAGCGAGCGCCTGCGCACGTCAGGATTGCCACTCAGTTTCGGGGCATGATCGGTGCCGAAGGTGTCGGCGCCGTGGCACCCGGAACAGTTGCTCGCGTACACGGTCTTGCCGTCCTGGATTAATTCGGGCACTGGGGGTGTGTTTTGGCACAACGAAGGCGCAGGCAGCAAGAGAGCCAGTAATAGAAGAGAGAGGCGCGGCTGACGCGAAATTTGACGATGTTTGAACCTTATCCCCAATCCTTTTCCCTTCGCATCGCTCTTATCGCTTTTCCGACACTCGTGACTGCAACAGTTGCCTATGTCGACCGCCGCGTCTTGGGTATGCAATCAAGCCATCGCTCCAAGTTATCGTTTGGGGCTATCGTTCGGGGCTATCGTTCGGGGACTATCGTTCGGGCCCAATGCGAAAGCAGTTGACGAGAACGGAAGCGATGATATATCAGTTGCTACAGATCGTGCAATAAAGAATGGAATGCTATGAACCGTATATCCCAGGTCGGCACGCATTCCGTATGACGACGGCGCTCAGCAGGAGAGAGGTTCCCTGAGCGGTTTGCCGAACAGCCCGGCGGTGTCGGGAAGCCGCTGGTTGATGCTGGCTTTCGCCTTTGTGGCCACAGTCATCAATTATCTCGACCGGCAAACGCTCTCGGTGCTTGCGCCTGTGATGCTGGAACGCTTCAAGATTTCAGCCACTACCTACAGCCACATTATTTTTGCCTTCATGCTGGCCTATACGGTGATGAATGGGGTGTCAGGGCCGCTCCTGGACCGGCTTGGCAGCAAAGTCGGCTACGCGTTGACCATCGCGTGGTGGTCAGCGGCCGAGATTCTGCACGCATTTTCCGGCGGTGCGATCAGCCTGGGAGTGTTTCGATTTCTTCTTGGCGTCGGAGAGGCAGGGAACTACCCTGCGGGCGTCAAGGTGATCGGGGAGTGGTTTCCACCCCAGGAGCGATCCCTGGCATCGGGAATCTTCAATAGCGGCGCCGCTGTTGGAGCCATGCTGGCGCCTCCCTTGCTGGCGTGGACGGTGCTGGAAATGGGCTGGCAGGCAGTCGTTCGTGATCGTGGGCGCTTTGGGGTTCGTCTGGTTGGCCGCCTGGATGGTTTTCTATCGCACGCCTCCGATCCAACCGGGAGAAGTAGAAACTCCTCCGCCTGCTGTTTGGGCGCTGGCAAAGACCCGCTTTGTCTGGCAGTTCACGTTGTCTAAAGTCTTTGCGGATCCCGTCTGGTACTTCTATACCTTCTGGTTTCCGCAGTACCTGAAGGTTGGGCATGGCTTCAGCATGAAAGAAATTGGCGAGACGGGCTGGATTCCCTTCTTCACCGGCGGCATCGGCAACTTGGCCGGCGGATTTCTGTGCAGCGCCCTGTTGCGGCTTGGATTATCTGCGCAGATTGCCCGGCGGGCCGGGGTCGCTGTTCTTCTCGGGGCTGATGGTAGCCGCAGTGCCGGCGGCGATGGTCCATAGTGCAGCGCTGGCGATTGCACTTATATCTACGGCGACGTTTGGTTATTGTGGCGCGCTGGCAAACGTTCTTGCCATCCCGCGAGACTTGTTCCCCAAAAATGCAGTGGCTTCGATCTGGGGGCTGGCAAGTATGGGTTCAGGCTTTGGTGGGATGTTCTTCAGCCTGGTTACCGGATGGCTTGTCGATCATTATTCGTTCAAGCCGGCCTTCGTGCTTTTCGGGCTGACTCCGATCATCGCTGCGCTGCTTATCTGGTGGCTGCCGCGAACCATCGCGCCTGCTTCCGCGGGCCTCAAAGCGCCTTTGCAGAGTTGATATATCACAACGGTTGGGTGGTTTGCAGAAGAGGAAATCGATGGTACCATCGCATCTCTCCCAAATATGTTTTTCTAACCCAGTGAAACAGCGAGGCTGGCTTGAAAAAACCTGCGCTAGTAGCTAACCGGCTCAGATCGTTCGAGCGAGTCACTCGCTGGAAGGGCGTACCAGCAGATCCGGGATGAGATTCTGAGAGGGGACCTGGCCATTGGGGATGTGCTGTCGCGGAGGAAGCTGGCCGACCGGCTCAACATGAGCTTTCTGCCCATCACGGAGGCCATGCAGCGCCTGGAAGTCGAGGGTCTGGTCGAGAGCAGGCCGCGTATCGGAACCCGGGTTCGCATACCTACAGAGCAGGATATTCGAAATAGTTACGTCATCCGCGAGGCTCTCGAATCACAGGCAGCAAGGCTTTGCGCGGAGCATATCACGGCTGCGGAAAAGAAGCAGCTTGCTTACCAGTGCCAGGCATCTGGACAATCTTCATAAGGTGTCCGGACCGGAGGCTGAAGATTCCGAGATTCTTGTTTTCCGTACATACCTATCACATGCAATTCCATATGCGGATTGCTGAGTTGGCGCCAATGTCCGGGTCTGACCAGCGCTATTGAGAAGGCGCAGGTGTTGGTCTTCAACTGGCTTTACGACACCGCTGCGAATAACAACAAAACACCGCCCAGATTTCACTCGAATCTGGCGGACGCGTTGTGTTCTGGAGATCCGCTGGTGGCCGACTGCCGCGATGCGCACGCATATTCGCAACGGTCTTGACCAGGTGCTGGAGCGACTGGCCAATACTGAACATGGCAATAACTGGCGCCTCAAGAGCGGACGGAGTTAGGTGCGGGCTTCGGTGGTTGAAAAGGTCCGAGCGGCATGGGTAAGATAAGCACCGTCGGGGTCCTTCGACTCCGCGCCATCAAGCGCTGTGTCACGCGATAAATCTGTGACGCGCTTCGCTCAGAGGCTGTGATTTTATTGGCTTTTTCACGTTTTTGACGCAGCTAAGCCTTTTATTTTCAGCACCAATTTTCATGTGAAACCAATAAAGTCACAAACTCTCAGGATGACGTTTTTGTGGTGAGTTGGAGATGCAAAAAACAGCGTCTTCTCGGACTATGCGGCGTCAGTGGCCCGATAAAGTCGGCCCTGATACAAAGTGGGTTTTTCCGGAAGTTGTTTAGCCGGCGCTAAAGCGCATGATCAAGTCGAGACTGTTTCCCGGAGCGCTGAAGCGCTCCTTCCCCCGCATAAATGCGGGGGCTTCCACCACGAATCCTGAAGTTTGCAGTTCTCACGCATACTCTTTAGCCCGGACCTACCCGAGAGCTACGCTAACGCTCTGGTTCGGAGGGACAGAGAGCGCCGGGATAAACCGGCACATTGTAGGGGATGTAAAGAGCCCTACGGAAAAGGAGAAGCGACTCCATTCTGGCCTCGAGTCTTGCCTGTGATCTCGCGAGGGATCATAGCGAAGCGTAGACAGAGGGCTGGCGGGCGGGATCATTGAGCTCCGAAAACATGCAACCGGGTGCCGACCCTTTTCTGTCAGTGGGAAGGCAACATCAGCGCGCCGCGTTAGATCGCGAGTGGCCGCTGGGCTCGGCGTAGTCGAAGAGTCCATGCACGTCAGCACACAGTGTGCACGAGAACCGGGAGACCTCCAGAGCGTCTGCGCGAGCAGACCGGTCCGGGAAGGTGAAAGATCCATCATCCGGGCATGTACGTTTTGGAGGAGTCGGACTGCGCCATAGTACCGATGAAGCTGACGAACAACGAAGGTAAGACTTCCGCGGAGCCAGCGGAGGGAAGGGCGCAGGCCAAGGAGAACGACGCCCAGCCTCACACGCATCCGACACAGGGCGGAGCACGTGTGTCCCAGGGGTTAGGCGGCGTGCGCCAGAAGGCGCGGGCAAGTAAGCAGGAGCGGTTCACCGCTTTGCTGCACCATCTCACGATCGAGTTACTGCGGGAGAGCGACTTCGCCTTACAGCGAAGCGCAGCACCCGGAGTAGACGGAGTGAGTTGGCAGCAGTATGAGCAAGGCCTGGAGGCTCGGCTTGCCGAACTCCATGGCCGAGTTCACCGTGGAGCGTATCGGGCACAAGCCTCGCGACGAGTGTACATACCGAAAGCCGATGGCCGGCAACGGCCATTGGGTATCGCTTCGCTGGAGGACAAGATTGTCCAGCAGGCGGTGGTCACGATCCTCAACCAGATATACGAGGTGGACTTTCGGGGCTTTTCGTATGGGTTTCGCCCGGGACGCAGTCCTCATCAGGCGCTGGATGCGCTGAACGTGGGCATCGAACGGAAGCGGGTGAACTGGATACTCGATGCGGATATTCGTGGATTCTTTGATCACCTGAGCCACGAGTGGATGATGAAGTTTGTCGAGCATCGAGTCGCCGACAAGCGCATCCTTCGGCTGATCAATAAGTGGCTGAAGGCTGGTGTGTCGGAAGAAGGCAAGTGGTCAGAGACGACGGCAGGCACGCCGCAGGGAGCGGTGATCTCACCGCTTTTGGCGAACGTGTATCTGCACTATGTGTTCGACCTTTGGGTTGAGGCATGGCGCCGGAAGGCGGCGAACGGAGAGATGGTGGTTGTCCGTTACGCTGACGATCTGGTGGTCGGCTTTGAGCGGCGCGAAGACGCTGATCGGTTCCTGAGTGAGTTTCAGAAACGGCTGGCGAACTTTGCGTTGGAACTCCATCCGGAGAAGACGCGATTGATCGAGTTTGGTCGGTTCGCGCAGGTCAATCGGCAACAGCGTGGGGAAGGCAAGCCGGAGACGTTCACGTTTCTTGGGTTCACGCACTACTGTGCGACGACCTCCAAGGGCCACTTCGTTACATGGCGTAGGACTGTGCCCAAGCGGATGCGCGCGACGCTTCATTCCATTAAAGCGAAGCTACGTCAGCGGATGCATGAGCCGGTCAACGCGGTGGGCGCGTGGCTGAAACGTGTGGTCAGTGGCTATTACCGATACCATGCGGTTCCCGAAAACCAGCGGGCGTTATGGCGGTTCCGTGATCGATTGTGCGATCTGTGGCGGTCGATGCTTGGTCGTCGCAGTCAGCGCAGCCGACCGAGTTGGGTTCGCATTCGTCCGACCTTCGAACGATGGATACCTCGTCCTCGCATCCTGCATCCTTTTCCCAGCGCACGTTTTGACGCTACTCATCCGAGGTAGGAGCCGTGTGCGGTAGTTCCGCTCGCACGGATCTGTACGGGGGGCAGCTAGCGATAGCTGTCCCTACCGTGACCTCAAGGCTTAGGCGTTGATGCTTTGAATTTTGAAGGTCCATACGTACTGGCAGGGTCGCGCTGTTTCGTTTTGTAGCTGCTCCGGGATCGTGATCGTGAGACCTTGCGTTGCGTCATAGTTCCATTTCAACGGCTCGGCCGCACCTAACATGTAAATGTTCGATCCTTTTTTGGGTTGGACTGAGTTCAACACAAGCTGTTTGCCCGGCCACGCAAGAGTGTGGGCGTAGGTAATGCGCTTGTCCTTCGATCGCGTATAGCGAATGTTGGCGCCCTCAGACCAAAGGGAACCATCGCGCGCCCGCGTCGCATAAATTCCTTCGCCATTCACCTTGAGCCAGTCTCCCGCTGCCCTGAGCTGCCGCGCAGCTTCCGGATTGAATTGCCCGTAGGCGCTGGGACCAACCCCCACCATGAAACCACCGCCCTTGGCCACAGAGTCCACCAGATTGCTGACGATCCAACCTGTGCCTTTGTGCTTTGCGGGGTCAGGCTCGTAGGAGAAGTCGGAGCCAAGCGGATAAATGACCATCCAGGGAACATCTGAAGTGACATGCCCCGAGGGCACAACCCGCTCCGGAGTGTAGTAGTCGCCGTAATTGCCGATTCCGCGATTGCGCAGCATGACGTTGGGCTGGATCTGTCGCAGCTTCAGGATCGTTTCCCTCATTTGCGGCCAGACCTTCGGCCCCCAGTGGATGTCCAGGCAAAGCATGTCAATGGTTCCATAGTTGGTTAACAATTCCGTCAGTTGCTGGCGATGACGGCGAACCATGCGGTCGACCTCAAGCGGGGTTGGATCGGGCACTATGACGTACCTGTTTCCCAGCCGGACTTTTCGCTTGGCCCAGAATTGCTCGATCGAACCATCCGAGGGACGCCAGCCATACAGTTCGGGGGAGTCGGGAACCTGGAGCGGATCTTCACCATAGGGCCGGAAATCGGCGTCATACCAGTCAGGGTGGGAGAAATAAAAGTCGACCTTGATGTTGCGTTTGTGGGCGGCGTCGGTGAGCTCTTTGATGATATCCCGGCGGAAGGGCCCTTCCATAATGCTGTAGGCAAGGTCGCAGGACTCAATTTTTGGGCCGCCCGGGGCCATCCAGTTAACCCGCTGCCGCACCCGCGTTTTGGTGTCGAACATGGAAAACCCTTCGTGATGTTTGCTGGTGAAGGCGAACATCTTCAGGCCGCTCTCAGCGAATAAGTTCATCCACTCATCGGCATCGAATCCAGCCGGGTTCCAGGTCTTATAAAGATCGTTGTATTTTTGCCGGTCTTCAAACGACATATTCAGGAACGGCCAGGACTCTGCACCCCGATGCCAGATGGAATAGATTCCCCAATGAAGGCGGATACCAAACTTCATATCCCGAAACGCCTCATAGGCAGCCGTTGGGGCCCAGTGGTATTCAGGGACAGGTTCCGTCTCCACGTACCATTCGTTTTTGATTACATCGGGCGGAAACCGGTGCTCCAGAAACCGGTGTTCCGGGGAAGCGGAATCGGCATGCAAATGCGACCTGGGGGCCAAGGCAAGTGCAGCGGTGGAAAGCAGGAAGTTTCTTCTGTTCATCGTCATGTCGGCAAACGGTCCTGTTGCATCACCCGCAAGTGACAGAAAGCGCGGTCACTTAGAGCCGTACTATTGATATATCAGTAAAAAGGCGGTTGTCAAGAGCCATTTATCTGGCATTGCAGTAGGCATGATTCATGGATCAGTAAATATCCGCAAAAACAGGATTGACAGAGTCGATTGTGTTCCTCTACTGTCCTACTGCTATATCAAAAGGTAATAGAAGTTCATCTTTTGACAAGGAGGCCAGTGGGTTCTGAGGCTTTAGGTAGACTACTATTGCAATCCAAATAACATGACGACGGAGCGGTACAAACGATGCCTGTTTCGATAAGCGGTCAGGTGGCCGTGATTGTTGGCGCATCCAGCGGGATCGGGCGCGCGGCGGCAGTGCTTTTCGCACGAGAGGGCTCGAAAGTCGTGGCAGCTGCGCGCCGCGAGGATCGACTGCAGTCTCTCAAGGACGAGATGGCAAGAGAGCAACGCACGATCAAGATTCGACGTGCTGATGCGTCGGTTGTGGAGGATATGCAGCAGCTGGCGCAGGAGACGCTGCAGCAATTTGGAAGGATCGATATTCTCGTGGTCGCCAGCGGAATCAATACTCCTGATCGGTCGATGGAGCGCTTGACCCCGCAAATATGGGACTCACTGATCGACGTGAATCTCAATGGAGCGTTTTATGCCACGCATGCAATTCTGCCTTCCATGCGCAGCGCTGGTTCGGGCCACCTGATTTATGTTTCGTCGGTCAGCGGGGTCATGGCGGATGTGTCGGGGGCCGCGTATCAAGCGTCCAAACGCGGTGTTATCGGACTGGCCCACGCGATTCGCATGGAAGAGAAGAAGAACGGCATAAGAACCTCTGTGATCTGCCCCGGCCTGGTGGATACCGAGTTGCTTGAAAAAAGGCCGGTCAAACCGTCACCCGAGGAATTGGCGAGGGCCTTGCAGCCCGAGGATGTTGCGGAAACTATCTTGCATGTTGCGAAATTACCGCGTCGGGCTTCGATACCGGAGCTGCTCCTGATGCCGGCTTCGCAGTAACTTCGATTGGAAAAGGTGCCAATGGATCTAAAGGGAAAAGTCTGCTTAGTCACCGGGGGTACCAGTGGTATCGGAGCCGCTACTGCGCTCGCCCTTGCACGAAAGGGCGCTCACGTCGCTATTGTGGCGAGAAAGGCCGTTTCGATGCCGGAGAGCTTGATTGCTGCCGTCCAGATGCACGGCTCTACCGCTCGTTTCGTAGCAGCCGATGTAGCCGACCCTGGAGAGTGCCGCAAGTGTGTCGAAAAGGTGGTTGAAGATTTTGGCCGCCTCGATGTTCTTGTTCACTCCGCGGGTGGGCCCGTCCCAGGCGGGTTTTATGCGGTTAGCGATGAGAGCTGGATGAATGCTTTTGCGGTTCATGTGCACTCGATTTTTTATATAACCCGGGCGGCCGCGCCACACATGGCGAAACAGGGCGGGGGAGCGATCATCCTGCTTGGATCAGCGGCTGGATTGCGGGGGTGTTTGGGCGCATTCGCTTATGGGGTGGTGAAGGGCGCGTTGCCGCAGTTCGCCCGTGTGCTTGGCCGGGAACTTGCGGAGCAACGGATCCGGGTTAATTGCGTGTCTCCAGGGGTTATTCGGACTCCATTTCATGATGCTCTTGCTCCGGAACAGGCCAGGAATAATGTCGAAAATCGAATTCCATTGCATAGGGAGGGTAAGCCGGAGGATGTCGCGGACCTGATTACTACCCTGGTTGAGAATGAGTTTATTACTGGTGAGAATATGGTGATTGATGGCGGGATGACTATGCGCATTGTTTAGGGTTGCGTGCTCCTGTCGGGATGACAAAGGGGAGTGGGGCGGTTACCTCGGCATTGGATAGTGGTTGAGGGAACTGCTGTTTTTTTAGCTGTGAGTTGAGTAGCCCATGCCTGCCAGGACTCCTCGCATGTAGGCGAAGCTGCTGGTGACGCCGGGCATTGGGTCGTCGCCGTGGACTTCGTATTCCAAATCGACAAAGCCGTTGTACTTCATCGCTATCAGGGTTTCAAAGATGCGCCGTATGGGCATCTGGCCGTCGCCCACAGCTACCTGGCTCTCCTTGGACTGGAAGTTTGTCAGGTCCTTGATGTGCATGTTGAATAGCCTTGGACCCACTTGCTGAATGGCCTGCACCACGTCGGTGCCGGCACGCACCGTGTGGCCCACATCGATGCAACAGCCCATGCGCGGGTCCATGTTGCCGACCGCTTTGAGAACATCGAGCGGCGAATGCCACAACTTGTCCTCCGGCCCGTGGTTGTGAATCGCAAAACGTATGTCGTACTCCTTCACGAACTTCTCGATACGGGGAAGAGTGCCCGGCGCCGGGTCTCCGGCAACGATGACCCCAATACCGGCCCGCTTGCAGTACTCGAACTTATTGCGGATGTCCGCATCCTCGTCTTTGTCGAAATAGATTGTTCCCGCGGCGTGGAGCTGAATGCCGGCGGCATGGTAGTCGTCAAGGGCTTTCGCTTCCTCCGCCGGATCCATGGGCAGATGATCTTTAACGTCCTTGGCGTTGAGGGCAAGCACGTTGAGCTGCTTCATGAAGCCGATCAACTGCGCGCGGTTAAAGTTGCGAAAGGTGTAGCTGGCTAAGCCCAGCCGGACCGGCGATGGTGTCTCACCGTCCGCCGCCTGCACGGTGCGGGAAGTTGCGAAGGCGGCTGCGGCGAGTGCGCCGAAGCGAACGAAGTTTCGACGGGACAGGTAGTATTCATAAGTAGTCGTGGCCTTAGCTCGATTTGCGAAGAGCGAGTTTTCCGCAAGCTTAAGTTCAGCCAGCGCTAAAGCGCATGATCGAGTCGAGACTGCTCCCGAGCGCTGAAGCGCTCCTTCCCCCGCATAAATGCGGGGGCTCCCACCACGAATCCTGAAGTTTGCAGTTCTCACGCATAGGTTGCTAGATGTGCGGAGCCCAGCCCTTCTCGTATTCACGCCCCCACATCTTCATGGCCTCGGAATCACCCTTGATCTTTCCATCGGCGGTGTCGATCTGTAACTCGCGGTTTACTTCCCAGGCGATGTTGGAAAGTTGCATCGTGGTCACAGAGACATTTCCGACGGCAATGGGGGCGTTCAGCTTTTCTCCCTTGCAGATGGCGGCAATGAAGTTTGCGAAATGCGCATCGGTCATCGAATCGGCGCCACGGAGATCGGAAGAGGAGGTATTCTTTCCGGTCTTGAATTCGCTGGTCTTGTTTCCCTTGAGATCGTAGATTTCGTAGCCGTCGCGATCTACAACCACCGTGCCCGTGGTGCCCATGATCGCCGAGCCGCGGTCGCGGTTGTAAAACTTCATCCCCGAGCAGCTCTTACCCTCCCAGGAGAGCATCTTGTCCGGGTAGTTGAAGCTGGTCACCAGGGTGTCATAGAACTGCCAATCGTCCTTGAACTGGTATCTCCCCCCGGTTGCGGTAACCCGCTGGGGATAGTCAACGTCGAGGGCCCAGCGGCAGACATCGACTTCGTGGGTTCCGTTATTAAGCGTCTCGCCAGTACCCCAGTTTCTGAACCAGTGCCAGTTATAGGGCTGCACGTTGTCGGTATAGGGCTTGCGCGGCGCCGGCCCCTGCCACAGTTCCCAATCAAGCTGGGGCGGCACGGGCGCCGGCTTGCCGAACCCAATCGACTTGCGGGTGTTCGAGTACCAGGCTTTGGCATAGTAGGCCCGGCCAATCAGGCCGCCGTGAATCTTGTCGACGATCTCAATGGTGTGAGGCGAAGAGCGCTGTTGGGTGCCCATTTGCACCACCTTGCCGTACTTCTTTTGCGCCTCCACCAGTAGAGCTCCTTCGGCGGGGTTATGGCTGCAGGGCTTCTCTACATACACATGCTTACCCGCCTGTAACCCGGCGATGGCCATCGGAGTATGCCAGTGGTCGGGACGTGGCGATGCTGATCGCATCTACATTCTTCTGCTCCAGGATCTTGCGGAAATCCTTCTCCGTCGCAGGCGCGTCCCCCATCGCCTGCTTGGTCTCGGCAGCGAACTTATCCATCGTGTTGCTGTCTACGTCGCACACATAGGAGATACAAGCGCTCTGCTTATTCGCCTGGAGCGCTGATAGGTGCGCGTAGCCGCGGCTGTTGAGTCCGAGCACGGCAAAGTTGAGGCGATTGTTGGAGCCGAGAATCTGCCCATAGCTCTTGGCGTTGGCCTGGATTGCCAGCCCCGCCGCTCCTACCGCAAGCGCATCGAGAAACTCACGACGATTGACCATAGTCCACCCTTATTATTCGATACCCCAACAATATACCCTCGTCTTAGTAGGATGCGCAGAGCCTTAGCCGAAGATGCGGGCTTCGATCACATAGCCCGTCCGGCGAAAAGTAGCTCTTTATCAATGAGTTAGCCGGGAAATGGGTGGGTAGTTTTAGTTTCTCAAAGAGAGACGATATGGAGCGTTGACAGCAGTTGGCAGGCGAGACTAGCGTTAAAGGTCCGACCTCTTTCGGTCGCCGATTGGTGCGGAGACCTGCTCCTTGGCCCTGAAGATATTGCCATCCGCGGTGATAGCGGTGGCCCTGTTGGCGACAACCGCGGGCTGCAACGGCAAGCATTCCCGTGGGACGCAAGCACGCGAACATCTCGACTTCAACCAGGATGTGCAGCCGATCCTGGCCAGCAACTGCTTCAGTTGTCACGGCCCCGATCCGGAGATGCGGAAGGCCAACCTGAGGCTTGACCTGGAAGAGTCTGCCTTCAAGAAGCGTCCGGGGAAGCCGGATGCTATCGTGCCCGGGCGTCCGGAAGCGAGCGAATTGATCCGGCGGATTGAATCCAAGGATCCCCATTATCTGATGCCGCAGTCGGCGCAAGACGAAGCCAAGCCGATGAAGCCGGAGGAAATCGCAGTTCTTAAGCGATGGGTGGCAGAGGGTGCGCATTATCGGCCTCATTGGGCGTTTGAGAAGCCAGTGCGGGCTGCGGTGCCTCAAGTGCAAACAGCAGGCTGGGTAAAAACACCGATCGACGCCTTTATTCTGCGGCGGCTCACGAGGGAGGGCCTGCAGCCTTCGCCCGAGGCTGACAAACATACCCTTATCCGCCGCGTAACCCTCGATCTGACTGGATTACTGCCTACTCCTGAGGAAGTGAACAATTTTGTCCAGGACTCGTCGCCCCAGGCTTATGAGCATGTGGTCGATCGGCTGCTTGCCAGTCCGGCTTTTGGTGAACAGCGGGCGCGTTACTGGCTCGATTATGCCCGCTATGCGGATACCTACGGGTTGCACTTCGACAATAACCGTTACATTTGGGCATATCGCGATTATCTGATCAAGGCGTTCAATACCAACAAGCCATTCGACCAGTTTGCCAGGGAGCAAATTGCGGGGGATCTACTGCCGCCGAAGAACCTGGATCAGATCGTCGCCAGCGGATGGGTCCGCTCCGGGGTGAGCAGCAATGAAGGGGGAACAATTCCGGAAGAGTTGCGGGTGAACATTGCGAGAGAGCGAACGGAAGCCTATGGAGCCGCTTTCCTGGGTCTTACGGTGGGTTGTGCGGTCTGCCACGACCACAAATTTGATCCCACCACGCAGAAAGACTTCTATCAGCTCAGCGCCTTCTTCAACAATATTGAAGAACAGCCGTTCAACGGCGATAAGCCGAATTGGGCGCCGGTGGTCCGGATTCCCAAGCCGCAGAACCTGGAAGCCTATAACCGGATCCTTGCTAGGCGAGCAGACCTTCAAAAGCAACTGGATGCTTCGCGGCTGCAGGAGAAGACGCTCATACAGCATTGGCTGGATTCGAAACAGAATCCAGCGCAGCCAGTCTCAACCGATAAGCTGCAGCTTCGTCTGCGGCTGGATGAAGGCGGCGGCGAGGTGCTGAACAACAGTGCGCCGGATGCCAACCCGAAGAGCTTTCCCATCGGGAAGTTCAAGCCGCAGTGGGGTGAGACCACCTGGTTGTGGCCGGATTTCCGCATGGACACCAGCACACGGGTGGTGCTGGGACAGATCGGCGACTTTGAATGGAACCAGCCGTTTTCCGGCGGGGGCTGGTTTATGTTGCGCTCCGCGCCGAATTTCACTTCCTCGAGTGTGTCGGGCGCCTTGATTTCGAAGATGGACTCGACCCAACATTATCGCGGCTGGGACCTGGCCGCGGAGAAAGGCATCATCCTGCTCCAACTGGCCGACCAGGCGCCTAAGGAAGTACCGGTTCCGGACAAGCCCAAGAAGGGCGCGCCCAAGCCTAAGGTACCAAAAGTAAAAGTAGTGATGACCTAAGGACCCGACGCCCGATGCGGGCTATCAAGGTCGCGACGGTGACGCCTCTGCCTACGGATGGCCACTGGGATCACCTTTTCTTTACCTACGACGGATCGGGCAGGGCGGCGGGGGTCAAGATCTATGTGAACGGTGCGCCAGTGGCCACCAAGACCATTTCCGATACGCTGGCGCAGGGCAACATGCGGACTTCGGCCCCGCTGCAACTGGGGCGCGAATATCCCGATGAGCAATCCGGCCCGGGATACGCGGTATCAGGATCTGCGCCTCTATGCCCGGGCATTGACGGCGGAGGAGGCGAAGCGACTCCCGCTGGAAGACTACGTGGCTGAAATTACCCGCAGGCCGACAGCGCAATGGGACCGCGATCAATGGCATGCGGTGAGCCTGTTCTATTTCACCCAGGTGGACGAATCGGCGAAGGCCATCCACAGCCAGATCGAACAGATGAATGCCGAACTCGACAAGCTTTCTGAGGGGGGTCCAGTTTCGCTGGTGGCGGAAGAGAGGCCGTCTGTGGCCTACGCGGATATTCTGACGCGCGGGATTTACACCGCGCGCAAGGAGAGAGTGGAGGCGGATACGCCGCATTTTCTTCCGCCCTTGCCGGCGGGACGTCCTCACAATCGCCTGGCGCTCGCGGACTGGACGGTCAGCCCGGAGAATCCTTTGACCGCGCGAGTCACGGTCAATCGTATGTGGAACGAGCTGTTTGGCGCCGGACTGGTAGAGACCACGGAGGACTTCGGGATCATGGGCCAGCGCCCGTCGCATCCTGAGCTGCTCGACTGGCTGGCAGTGGAATTTCGCGAGAGCGGATGGGACATGAAGCATATGTACAAGCTCATGGTGATGTCCGCGGCCTACCGCCAGAGCGCGAAATCAACCCCCGAACAGCTGGCCCGGGATCCGAAGAACCTGCTGCTGGCGCATGGGCCGCGCTTCCGCATGGATGCCGAGATGCTGCGTGACATTGCTCTCCAGTCCAGCGGATTGCTGGTAAACAAGATCGGCGGCCCTAGCGTGAAGCCGTATCAGCCTGACAAACGTGTGGGAATCGGTCGGTTATCCCACCAGCGACACCACGAAGTACAAGCAGGATCACGGGGACGCGCTTTACCGGCGCAGCCTCTACACTTACTGGAAGCGCATGGCGATGCAGCCGGATATGGATGCCTTCGACGCTCCTACGCGCGACACGGCGTGTACACGGCGCCAACGAACCAACACGCCGCTGCAGGCGTTGGTAACCATGAATGATCCTCAATGGGTGGAAGCATCGCGCGCGCTGGCGGAGCGGCTGATCAAACATGGAGGGAAGCAGGGTGGAAAGCAGCCGGAGCAACGAATCCAGTATCTCAGCGAGCTGGTTCTTTCCCATGATCCATCCCCACAAATGGCATCCGTGCTGGAGCAATCGCTGAACCAGATGCAGGAGCACTACGCGGCCGATCCTGCAGCGGCCCGCGACCTGATTGCGGTTGGGGAAAAGCCGCGCGATGCCGCGATTCCGCCGCCGGAACTCGCCGCCTGGACGATGGTGGTGAGCGAGGTGCTGAACCTGGATGAGACGTTGAACAAGTAATTCGCGATAAGGAGAAATGGCTTGAAGCAACATCCGCTTTGTACCGATCCTGATAACGGTCCGACGATCATGGACCTTCCCATCGCGGAGGGCATGAAGACGGAATGGGCCGAGCTCGCAGACCCGCCGGCATTTCCTGGGCAGAGCGGGGAAGGTGCTAGGGTGGGCGGCGCTGGCGAGCCTGGGCGGCGACCGGATGCTTACTGGCGATGCGCATGCGGCCAATGTTGTGCCTTCTCCGCAGGCCCTTCGGCTGCCTCACTTTGCTCCAAAAGCAAAACGGGCGATCTACTCTGTTCATGTCGGGCGGCCCACCGCAAATGGACCTGCTGGACTACAAGCCGAACCTTGCGCAGCTCTACGACAAAGACATTCCCGACTCAGTCCGCGGGGCGCAGCAGCTTACCGGGATGACCGCGGGGCAGGCACGTTTCCCGATTGCGCCTTCTCACTGGGCATTCAAGCAGTATGGCAAGACCGGTGCCTGGGTAAGCGACCTGCTGCCTTATACGGCGCGCATGGTCGATGACCTCACCATCATCAAGTCGACCAACACCGATGCCATCAATCACGAGCCGGCAATCATGCTGTTGAATACAGGAAACATGAACGCGGGAAAGCCGTGTCTCGGAGCGTGGCTTTCTTACGGCCTGGGCAGCATGAACGATAACCTGCCCACGTTCATGGTGATGCTGAGCAAGTTGAACCCAAAGGAAAATAATCAGCCGGTTTCTTCACGGCTTTGGAGCAGCGGTTATCTTTCTTCGGAGTATGCCGGAGTGGGATTGCGTTCCTCGGGTGATCCTGTTCTGTTCCTGAGCGACCCCAAGGGGGTGGACCGGGAGGTGCGTCGCAAGATGCTCGATGCGGTGAATGAGATCAATCGCCAGACCTATGAGGAGATGGGCGATCCTGAGACCAATTCGCGTATTTCCCAGTACGAGATGGCCTACAGGATGCAAACCTCCGTGCCCGAGTTAATTGATATGAGCCGTGAGCCTCAGGCCACCTGGGACCTCTACGGCCCGGACGCCAGGGAGCCAGGAACGTATGCGTATAACTGCCTCATGGCGCGGCGCATGGCGGAGCGCGGGGTGCGGTTTATCCAGGTGTATAAGCGGGGGTGGGATGTCCACACTAACGTCACCGGCATATTGCCTGTTCTGTGCCAGGAAACGGACCGTGCGACCTACGCGCTGGTCACCGATCTGAAGCAGCGTGGTTTGCTGGACGACACGCTGGTTATCTGGGGAGGGGAGTTTGGGCGCACCGTGTATAGCCAGGGCGGCCTGTCTCCGGATAACTACGGCCGTGACCACCATCCTCGCTGCTTTACCACCTGGATGGCAGGCGGCGGCGTGCGGCCGGGAATCACCTTTGGCGAGACCGATGACTACAGCTACAACGTAGTCAAGGACCCGGTGCCGGTGCGGGACTTTAATGCAACCGTGCTGCATTGCCTGGGTATCGACCACAACAAGCTTACCTTCAAATTTCAGGGATTGGATCAGAAGTTGACCGGCACCACGCCTGCAAGCGTGGTCACCAATCTGCTTGCGTGATGTTCAAGTCAAACGCCCTGGCGCCGGGAGTTACCAAGGTTCTCTGGGTTGGATCTTTCCTGGTGAGTGTGACGTTGCTGCTTTTGCCTTTCGTCTTCAGGCTGGACGGGAAGACGCATGCAGACTGGCAGCAGTTCCTGGGGCGGTTTCATCCCCTGGTAGTGCATCTTCCGATTGGCTTGATCCTGCTGGTGCCTGTGTTGGAAATCGCAGGCAGATACCGGCCTGCATTGCTCGAGGGGGCGATGTTCGTGCTGTCGTTGAGCGTATTCAGTTGCCTGCTGGCATTGACCCTGGGCTATTTGCTGGCGTACGGGAGCGGAGATGCGGGTGCGGGTGTGGGGCGCCATATGTGGGGTGGCATTGCGCTTACCATTGGTGTTCTGGGTTGCGCTTTGGTCCGTGGGGCATCCGGAGGGTTGCGTGGGTGGTATCCGTACCTGCTGGGTTGTGTGCTGTGTCTACTGGCGTGGACAGCTCACCAGGGCGGCTCGCTTACCCACGGTGATAACTATTTGACGGCGTATCTGCCTGGACCGCTCAAGCGTTTGAGTGGCATGGGAACCGTGCAGGCGAAGGCGTTTGAGTTTCCCAACTCGTTTTATGCGCGACACATTTATCCAATCCTGGATGCTAACTGCGTGGTTTGCCATGGGGAGCAAAAGGTCAAGGGACACCTACGACTCGACAGCTACGACCACTTGATGCGGGGTGGGTCGGATGGGGCGGTCGTTCTTCCTGGGAAGACGGAGAGGAGTATCCTGCTGCAGCGCATCACGCTCCCACCCGACGACAAGAAATTCATGCCGTCCGAAGGCAGGCCTGCTTTGAAGCCGGAGGAAATTGCGTGGATCCGGGCCTGGATCCAGCATGGAGCGTCTGAGGAGGTAAGGTCGCTCGCCGGAATCAACCTGCCCGACGAGGAGCCTCTGCCGCAGGTGGGAGACTACAGCGGAATGATGGCAGAGATCACGAAGACGGCGAAGTCTGAAGGGGTTACACTTGTGCCGGTATCCAGGAACCTGGGAGATGGTCTTATCTTGAACACCGTCGATGCCGGACCTAAATTTGGCGATGCGCAACTCGCGGGCCTGATGCGCTTTGCGCCGTATATCGTAGAGGCGGAACTGGGACGCACCTCGGTCACCGATGGCAGCCTGGCCACGCTGGGGAAGTTCGGTCATCTGCGGGCTCTCCACCTGGAAGAAACGGCCATTACCGGAGCAGGTTTGGCTAACCTGACGCAGCTGGCGCAGTTGAGTTACCTGAACTTGAGCGGGACACAGGTAACGGAGGCAGCGATTGCGCCGCTCACCTCGATGAAAAACCTGCGTCATCTCTATCTCTACGACACACCAGCCCAGCCTGCATCGCCTTCGAGGCAAGCGCCATGAACCGTCGGGAATTTTGTGCGATAACAGGAGTCGCGGCGTTGGGTAGCTTGCTGGGACCCGTACACGCGGATGCAAGATCGGAGGAGCGTTCCTTGGACTTACCACAGTTGCAGACTGGCAACGGCGAATGGACTTACCAGGTGGTTTCGAACTGGGGGCATTTGCCGGAAGGAAAGGCGTTCGGCGGAACTCACGGCGGTATTGCTACTGACAAAGCCGGGCTTTTGTATGTGAGCACACAGAGCGTGACCGGCGTGCTGGTGTATGACCGGGATGGAAGGCTGCTGAAGACGATTGCCAACGAATATCCGGAGGTCCATTCGCTGGTGTACGCGAACGAAAACAATGACGAGTACTTTTACGTCACGGTGCAGAAGGGGACTCCGAAAGAGAACTGGCTTTTTGTCAAGATGAAGACGGATGGAACCGTGGTGCAGAAGATTACTGCTCCGGGCGAAGCGGGATTCCATGCACCGAACGAATGGCGCCTGACGGCTGCTGTGCCGGGCCCGGATGGTTCCATCTACATTGCCAATGGATATGGCGACTCACGCATCTTCAAGTTTGATAAGAGCGGCAATTACCAGGCGGCGTATTCGGGGAAGGGAAAGGCAGACGGGATGTGCGATTGCAGCCATGGGCTAGCCGTGGATACGCGCTACGATCAGCCACTGTTGCTGGTATGCGACCGGGAAAACCGGCGGCTGAGCCATTACGATTTTGATGGCAGGTTTGTGGGAAATGTCACCTTCCATATGCGGCGACCGTGCCAGGTGAGTTTTTGGGGTGACTACGCCGTGGTTTCCGAGTTGGAGGGGCGGGTTACCGTTCTTGATAAAGACAATGTGCCGGTCGCGTTTTTGGGGGACAATCCGCACAAGGAGCAGTGGGCGAATTACAAATTGCTTCCCGCGGATATCGTGCCCGCCAACTTTAGCGCGGCGCATGGATGCCACATCGATCAGGAGGCTAATATTTACGTGTCGGATTGGAATCAATCAGGACGCGTGACCAAGCTGGTGCGGGTTAAAGTGTGAATTTTTGATCAGCGGTTGAAGGTGCGCGCATGGTGAGGTCTTGATGGACGGCCTGAGGGCCGTCCCCTTCAAGACTAAGCGGTGCTCGATCGAAAACATTTCCACGAGAGGTCCGCGGAACTGCAGATCCCTCCACTTCGCTTCGCTCCGGTCGGGATGACAAAGGGGAGGGCGGCGCTTCCATTAAGAATAGTTTGCTGAACATGCGATTCCTACTTTGCGTAGTCGTTGCGGATGACGGCTCCGCCTTTCATTACGAAGCGCACGTGTTCCAGTTGCTTGATGTCTGCCAATGGGTTTTCGTCTACGGCGATCAGGTCGGCAAACTTGCCTGGTTCGATGGCTCCAATCTCGTCGGCCCAACCCATCAGGTCCGCAGCGTTGATGGTTGCGGCTTGAATTGCCTGTAGAGGCGACATGCCGTAACGCGTCATCCACTCGAACTCGATCGCCTGGGTGCCGTGCGGAAAAGGCCCGGCATCCGTGCCAAATGCTATCTTCACCCCCGCAGCCAGGGCTTTCTTGAAACTGACTTCGTGGATCGCAAGGCGGCTGGTCTTTCCTCCAGACATGGCCAGATCCCCCTTCTCCAGCGCGCAGCAGTACACGTAGAGCGTGGGCACGAGATAAATTCCTTTGGCCACCATCTTGCGAATTGCATCGTCATCGAGTTGAATTCCATGCTCGATGGAGGCGACACCTGCATCAATGCAGTAGTGAAGTCCCGGACCGTCGTAGGCGTGGCACGCAACCTTAAGACCCTTCAGGCGGGCCTCATCCACGATGGCCTGCACCTCTTCCAAGCTGAAGTCCGCGACACTCACCATTTTGCCGTCAGGCAGAAAGCTATAGCGATCCGTTCCGTAAATCTTGATCAGGTCGGCACCGTAGTTGAACTGCTCGCGAACCGCTTTGCGCGCTTCTGAGGGACTATCTATTGTTTGCACGCCAATGGGAACGGTGACTTCCGGCGAATACCCTTCGAGACCGTAGCCGCCGGTGGTTGAAATTCCTCGAGTGGCGACCTTCAGGCGCGGCCCAGGAATGAGCCCCTGGTTGATGGCGTTGCGAACGTCGACGTCACTGTACATGGCTCCTTCGGTTTCGACGTCGCGCATGGCGGTGAAACCCGCTTCCAGATCGCGCTTCACGTTCAGAGTGGCGAGAATTGTCCTGTATTGCCAGGACTGTTTGAGCAGGATCTCGTCATAGTGCGAGTCGTCCGTATCCGTAAGCATGATGTGGGTGTGGCAATCGATGAGACCGGGCAGGACCGTCGCGTGAGTCAAATCGACAGTGGCGGCGCCGGCCGGGATCTGTACTTCGCCGCCGGCAGCGAAGCGCTCGATGCGATCGCCGCGAATGACAATCACTTGATCCGTGAGCATTTTTCCCGAGCGAACGTCCAGCAGTTTTCCCGCATGCACGTAGGTTGCGACTGGAACATCTGCCGCATTTCCAACCATGACTACAGCAAACCAGGTCAACACTCCCACGAAAAAACGACGCAAGTTTCCCCCCGCTTAATTGTTTTGCGATGCGTAGACCCGAAAACGTATCCAGTAGGTTCCGTTATCCCAGTTGATGCGGTTGCCGTCTGTGCTGACTGTTCCCCCAATGGTGGTCCCATTCCAGTTGGTCGTCAGTGTGCGCTTTCCATTGATCTGGCCGCTTGCATTGCCACCGGATTCGTTGCTCAACTGAAGATTGCTGCCACTCTGGTGGATGGAGCAGGATTGGGAGCGGTTCCCCTGGGCGTACCAGGTCCCGGTCAGGTTCAGGCGATGGCGGCCACCTCCGCCTCCACCGGAATTGCACCTTGCCCAGAAGGTACCGTTCGACCAGTTGATTTGCCTGCCGTCCGGGCTCAGAGTGCCGGTCACGAATTGCCATCCTGGCGCCTGGATGCCGGTTTGCCCCTGGTATTGGCCTGGGGAAGTATCACCGTTCTCATTGGTTAATGTGAGAAAGGCACCATTACTGCTGATCGAGGCGTGCTTTGAGGGATCTCCCTGAGCACACCAAGCGCCAAGAAAGGCATTTGACTGCGGCTGGTTGAGCGGAAACTGGCCAACGGCATTCTTCACGATGAGGGTGAGACTGATTGCTACCAACAATGCCGCAGCAGTGTTGGCGGGTCTGGCGTACGTCATGGGTCTTCTCCTTCCTGACGGCTCAATCCCTCTGAGGGTACACGGGAAATAGCCCGACAGAACAGCAGCGGAGACAACCTAAGTCACCCGGCCCGCATCCTCCCCCGCATTCTGCCTCATTTTCTGTACAGTTACGAGACACAACGGCCGAAGTCTAATTGGAATGGCGGCAGGCATGCTCGCCTCAGCGAGGAAGGACTATTACCATGATGAGAGGGGGCGGTTGCTTATTGCAGACGCAACCCTGCGTTGAAGGATGGTGTGTATGACTCTCAGACCGAGTGACATGCTGGAGATTCAATCGGCAATCGACGAGTACGAGAGGAAGTTTCCACGGCGGACCGCGCCCACTGCGGAGGTGGCGCTGGCCTGGCGGCTGGGCAAGCGGGAATGGGCGAAGCGGCAGGCTGCGGAAGGTTCGGCGCAGCAGGGGGGCCCTGACGTCGCATCGGATGACGAGGAGAAGCCCGATGCAATCTTCGCGCAGCAGGAGTGTAGCCGGTTGGCGTGGGCGTGGGAGCAGTTGCGGCTTCGGGGGCAAACCTGGCATCTTTCACTCGAATCCTCGGAACGCTTCGAGGGCTCGATGCCCTGGGTCAAGGGAGCGTTGCGGATTGGCTTGTGGGGCGTGGTCGTGGTGCTGGTAGCCTCAGTCTTTTTCTTTGGCGCCATTGTTGGCGGCTTCAAATGACCGCCAGGCAGGTTTTGTGGCGATCGGGCTGCGCGCTTGCTTTCGCCGGAACCCTGCTTGGCGTGCTGTATGCACAACGTCCCTTCCGGGAATACCCTTCCATCGAATATGGCGAATCTGTGCCCTTGCCCCGTGACTGGCATCGGCCGGCTGAGTGGGTCTTCGCGCGGTTGATGTATCCCCAGGGACCGTTGGACGGTTACCGTTACGATACTGGCGACTGGCGGAAGGGGCTCTCGCTTTGGACTCAGGATTACCCTAAGGCCGATCGCGCTTTTGCGCAGGCGGTCAGGCGTTTGACCCGGGTCGACGCCCGATCGGTGGAGCAGGCGGTGAACCTCGACGATGGCGATGAGGTCTACAACTGGCCCTGGCTCTACGCCGTCCAGGTTGGGGAGTGGGGCCTGACCGAGGCCCAGGCGAAGAAGCTGCGCGACTACCTGCTGCGTGGAGGCTTCTTCATGGCTGACGATTTCCACGGAACCGAGGAACAGGCCTACTTCGAGAAGACCATGAAGATGGTCTTTCCCGACCGGCCGATCGTGGATATACCGAATAACGATCCTATCTTCCACACTGTCTTCGATCTGGACAATCGATACCGCATCACGGGTGCGGAGCATCTTGGCACGGGCTACAAAAAGGATGGGAAGGTCGCCCGCTGGGAGGCCATTTACGACGACAAAGGCCGGATCATGGTGGCCATCTCACTGAATTCGGACATAGGTGATTCCTGGGAATGGTCAGACACTCCGGAATATCCTCTGCAGTTTTCCGACCTCGGGATGCGCCTGGGTGTGAACTACGTCGTTTACGCGATGACCCACTGAACGATGCAGTACCGATGCCCAATCGATGCATTACCTGCATGCAGTTACTACAATTCGCTCTTCTGTTACTCAAGAACCATAGCTTATTCTGTGAAACCAGCTATTCTCATCAACAAGCGGCGATTCTCCGCGGAACATTTTCATCGATTCTTTCGGGGGAGGGACTCGATGAAATGGAACGAGGAGAGTTGCCGTTAGTACTTTAGTAACCCATTCCGATTTCCACCCCTACCTCTGGCTTTGCTCTCCTGCTGCCACCTGGCGATTGAACTCCACAGACTTGTTCTTTGGCACGCTCAGCGACTTCCAGCGATGCCCTGCGTAATGTCTGGCCAGCAGCACGATCTGCCCCACATGAAGCCCGTAATGGGCTACCTGACGGTTGATAGCCTGCATCACTGAGTGGGGTTCGCCGCGGATGGTTATGGTGCGCACCAGGTCCGGCTCCGAAAGCGGCTCCAGAGCACCAAAGAGACGCGCCCAGCCATCTTCCCAGGCATGCAGCAGGGACTGGCGGGTGGCCGGTGGATCCACAAATTCGCCGTCGCGGGCACGATCTGGCTTCTCACCATCCGAGGTGAGGAAATCAGTCCAGCGAGAGCGCATGTTGCCCGACAGGTGCTTGACGATAATCGCGATGGAGTTGGTTTCCGGGTCGAGGGTTGCAAAGAGCTGTTGGTCCGTGACCTGCTCCATCGCCCGCTCAGCAAGCTTCTTGTACTGACGGAACACGGCCAGCGAATCCTCTATATATGAGGTGGTGAATTCAAGCGCCATGGATCGAGTTTATCTGACAGCCCTGCAGTTTTCATTGGTTCAATATTCGTTGCGACGGAACTCGAGAGTCCAAGCGCCGTTTAGCGACATCTCACAAGCGACGGTTTAGCAACTGCACGGCGAGAAGGAACGCCCCGGTGAGCCGGCCGTTCCAACCCGATGCCTCGCTGCCTGCTATTGTTTCTCGAAGACCACCACTTCCTCGAAGGGTTTGCCGTCCTTGTCCGTTCCCGACATATGGAAGGTCTGGGTCTTGCCGTCCTTGGAGAGGATGGCATAGCTCCTGGCAGCTCTTCCGTTGTAGTTCCAGACTTGTGTCGTCTTGTAGGGATTTACTTTGGTCGCAATGACCGTTACATTTTCACCGTGGCCCACGACCGGGACGGCCTTGCCTTGCTGGGGCTTGTAGGACCAGCTGCTCTGCTTGCCAGTGGAGCTTGTTTCCTGGACGGAAATTGTGAAATCCGGATCGATCGTGACCTGATCGGCCTGCGGAGGATTTCCGGGAAACTTCGACTTTTCCAGATTGAACTTCCAGGTGCCGGCCCAGGCGCCGGCGGCGATGTCTTGTGCGCTCACGTGATACGGGATCGCCAGCAACAAGATCGGCGTTGCCAGGAGTGAAAACGCTACACTCGATTTCATTTGTGGTCTACTCCTTGGAATCATTTGTCTAAACCTCGGAACACATATTTTTGATCGTAGGCGTGCTGACGGGTTCGGCGCTCGAACAATGTTGGGTACCGATGCCCTTCGTGCGTGGTATGGCATGCTCTGCTCTATTGCGTGTCGTAGACAACGACTTCACTAAACGGTTTAGCCTCGGTTGCTCCTGGGGCCCGGTAGGTTCCTGGAGCCCCGTAGAAGGTCTGCACCTTTCCATCCTTCGACAGTGTGGAATGGGTATGGGTGATCTTTCCCTCATGGTTCCAAACATGGTTGTTCAGGTAGTCGTTCGCTTTGATGACTTCTACCGTGGTGTTGTCTCTCCCCTGGATCGGTACGGGCTTCCCAGCCTGTGGTTTGTAAGACCAGTCGGACGTCTTTCCGTCTGCACTCACTACATGGACTGCAACTGATCCATCCGGCTGGATGATGACCTGATCCAGCTTGGGTGGGGGTCCGGGAAATTTGGATTTTGCATCATTCGCTACCCAGGTACCAGCCCAGGCGCCCGCGGGCATGTCTTGCGCGACTGCAATCAGTGGGGCCGCGCATAGAAACAGGGAAGCGGCCATGAAGCGTAATTTCATCGGGGATTTCATTTGATCTGTTCCTCCAGGAATTGTGTGCTTTGCATCAAGATGTGCCGTGGACTGGATAACGTAGTTTCGCTTTGCTGCCTAGAATTTGTTGGAGATCAAGCGCGAGCTTATCCAGGCCGGTCTGCGGAGATTCCTTTCCGGTCACGATGTCCGAAAGGCGGCGTTCCGCCGCCTCCGTCATTTGTGACGACTCGGGGACGGTCGGTTTTTCTTTGGCGATAGCGATACTGGCCAGAAAGGCTGGTGTGTAGGGCTTCTCCTTTACTCTCGAATCCTCGTATACCGATTTTCTGATCGAGGAACTCCCGTCGAGGGTTTGGGGAATCTGAACCTGGTCAGACATTGCCCATTCGAGGAACCGATAAGCCTCTCTGGGGTGCTGGGACTCGGTGGGGATCAGGTAAGTCAGACCTTCCAGTTGACTGGATCGCTGCGCGCTGTCTGAGGGAATAAGGCTGTAACCGATTTTGCCCGCGACCCTGGAGGTCGCCGGGTCTTCCAGCAGGAAAGCCTGGTCGCTCCACAACAGGCCCATGAATGCGTGCTCCTGTTGCAGCGCTGCCTGCGCTTCGTTCCAACCGTAAGTCAGAGTGTCCGGCGGACTGAAGGCAATCAGTTTGACGTACTGTTCGGTAGCCGCGACATTCTTGGGAGAATTGACAACGATGTCGCTGTATTCCCAACCGTGTTGGGTGTCGAGGATATCTCCTCCGAAGGAGTAGACGAAATTCAGCCACTCGTACCAAAGCGCCAGACCCTGCTTGCCGGAAATATAAGTTCCATAGAAGTGCTGGTCAGGACGAGTGAAGAACCCGGCTAACTGCATGTACTCTTTCCAATTGGAGGGAACCGCAATTTCACGGTGATAGCGTGCTTTGAACTTGCGCTTGTTTTCGGGATCGTTCAGAAGATCTTTGCGGTAGCATAGGTACGCCGTCAACCCGGTATAGGGATAACCGTAAATCTTGTCGCCATACCAGCTGAGCTCCCGCCACCAGTTGGGAAAGAGCTGCTGTTGAGGTTGGAAGCTTCCATTGTGGACACCCGGATCAGCCAACAGAAGATCTATAGATTGGACCTGGTGCTTCTGGATGAGTGCGCCCAGCAGCCGGTGCCGCATGACGACTACGTCATATCCAGGATTCTCCGCCGTGGCCCCGCGGTTCAGATCGTTCATGATGGTGCGGTCATTCCGATCCAGTACCTCAACCCGGGTACCGGTTTTCTGTTCATAAGCCGCGATCATCCCGGTTTTAGTAAGACTCTTCAGGAACCATCCATCGCCGGCCAGCCTGATCGTCAGTGGCTGTGGCTTTTTGCTGCAGCCGGTTTCAAACAAAACCAGGATGAACAGGGCTGCGAGCGGGACCCTGGACCAGGCGTTCCTGTCCAGCGACTTCATTTTGGGAGGGAAGAGCCGGCAAACCAGAGGAACTTGACCGGAGTGTCGCCGGAATTAATGTTGGAATGGGTCATGGTATTGTCCGGCCTGATCATATAGCCCATGCCTGGCGGCTGAACCCGCAACTGCGTTCCGATGAAGGCCAGGCTGGTTCCATCGATGGCGACCCAAATCTCTTCCTGCCCCGGATTGTGAGGGTGCGGCTCGCCCATCTGCATGGGATTGATGGTCACGGTAATGAGGTCGCCAAGGGTGGCCAGGCCGTCTGTCCTCGAGAAGAGGTCCCTGACGATGTGCGCCCAGTGCCCGGAAGCGCCGGGAAGTGTGTAGGGTGACGCTTCCATCGGTTTTCTTGGGGGCACGGTCCTCTCATCCGTCACCAGCATGTCTTTGCGAGGAGTGAAGTTTTTGGGGACAGGTTCGTTGACCACGTACATGGTAAGGTCATCGTCGCCGGTGTTCTTCATGGTGAATTCGATGCCCTCGGGCATGAAGACAGCAATGTCTTTATGCAGAGCGGCGGTCTTTCCGCCGGCGGAGATCTCTCCCGTGCCGCCGTCGATGTAGTAGACTTCTTGTTCGCCGTCGAGCTTCTCAGACGTGGTCACATCGCGCGGTTGAAGACGCCCATAGGCTACGAAGTTGGTCGCTTGCAGTACGGCTCCGGGTTGCGGTGGAGTCAGGTTGTTTCCGTGGGTCAGAATATCGCGCAGCACTAACGAGCCATGTTCATGGCGCGGCATCGAGTCGTGCCAGTCTCCCACGAACCTGTCGATCAGCCTGTCCTGCAGGTCGGCGCCATCCTCATAGCGTATGGCGTTCGGTCCGGGGAAGCTGTTTCCCCCGCTGGCCGGAGTTTTTACCGGAGGCTTGGCAACGGTTTGCGCATAGCCGGAAAGCAGCGCCATGCCGAAGAACGACAACGCCAGCGAACTGAAAAGTTTTCCGGATGCCGAGATCATTGACTCCTGTTCCCCATTTTGAGCCTAGAATTGCGAGAAAAGCACCCCTCAGGGGCTAAAGCCCATTGAGTTGCAGGGTTTTATGTACGGGCTGAAGCCCGTACCCTTCAATCCGTGGGCACTCTCCGAATTTTTCCGCAGCCTGTAAAGCCCTCATCTTCCCTGCCCTGATAAAAAACCTGTCCCCGGGTGGATAACAAAACAGAGCTTTCCGGAGCTTGCTAGAGCCAAACGTTAAGCCTGTTGCCCAGGCGGAACAAGCGAAATAGTACGAAACGCCTAGGGGTGAATGGGAACAAACTGGATGCAGACGGGGACGTCCAGCTTGATCTCGTTGCCGGTCTTCGATAGGCGGCCAGTGGCGCGATCGATCTTGAACACAATCACGTTGTTCGAATACTGGTGAGCCACGAGCAAATAGGAACCGGTTGGATCGATGGCGAAGTTGCGAGGCATGATTGCACCGCTGGGCGTCTGCTCGACCAAGGTAAGAGTGCCCTTCTCCGGGTCGACGGCAAATATGCCGATGGTATCGGGACCCCATCCGGTATCGCCCGTGTTTCGACGATTGGATTCATAGAGGAATTTGCCGTCCGGGGAGACCGCAATCTCCGCACTGTGGTTCTCTCCGGTGAAGTCGTGTGGCTTCGTCTCAGAGGTCTGCAGAGTAGTCAAGGTTCCGCGTGTGGGATCCCAGGCGAAAGTATCTACGTTGCCGCTCATTTCGCTCAACTGGTAGCCGAAGTTGCCAGATGGACTGAAAGCGAAGTGGCGTGGTCCACCGCCCGGCTTCACGGTCGCGAAGGGCGGATCGGGGGGAGACAGCTCTCCGGTCTTTTCATCGAAATGAAAGATGAGCACCTTATCCAATCCAAGGTCGGAAACGATGACGTAGCGATTGTCTGGCGAGACCAGGATGGAATGGGGGTGGGGAGAGGTCTGAATGGCGGGATTAACGCTGTGCCCGATGTTTTGGATAAACGAGGTGAGCTCTCCGAGGGAGCCGTCCTCCTTAAGCCTGATGACCGAGATGCTGCCGCTGCCGAAATTGGCCATCAGCACGTATTTTCCGGTCTTATCGGTGGAGATAAAGCAGGTGCTGGTTCCACCTGTAGGCAGAGTGTTCAGCAGGCGCAACTTGCCGGTGGCGGGATCGATGGCATACGAGCTGACGTAGGAGACGTGATCGAGCGGCGGGCCCACCGAAAGCGGATCTTCGGTGACGGCGTAGAGGAAATGATGATCTGGAGAAATCGTAATAAAGGAAGGATTGATGATTTCCGCGGCAAGCTCCGGCTCACTCAGAGTGCCGGTCGCAGCGTTGAAGCGGCTCATATAGATTCCCTTGCTGTGGCTCTCTCCCACTCCCTGCGTCTTGCTGTGACGCACGAAACGGAACCCGGTGTAGGTGCCAAAGTAGACAAAGTAATCCTTGTCTTGCGCCGAGGCTGTGCGGCCGGCAAGCAGCGCCAGCAGACAGATGAACACAAAGCAGAGCGAATACCGGGCTTGTAGCACTGGGCTTATTGCCTCCCTGGCGGTCAGGATCAAGTTATACCATCGGGACAAACTGCAGACAGACGGGGGTGTCGACCTTGATTTCGCGGCCCGTATTGGTGAGCATCCCAGTCGCCGGATCAATTTTGAATTGGACCACATTGTTGGATATCTGGTTCAGGGCGAACAGGTATTGGCCGGTGGGGTCAATGCCAAAGTTGCGCGGCATAACTCCGCCCGACGGGAACTGCCGGATTTCCGTCAGCGCGTGCTTCTGCGGGTCGATGGCAAACACAGCGATGGTGCCCGGAAGCCGCTCGATTTTGCTGGGATCCTTATCATTGAAGCGGCTGAGGCGGTTCGATGCGTAGAGGAATTTTCCATCCGCGCTTACCTGCATCTCCGCGCCGGCATTTCTCAAGCTGGCCGGAGCAATCGAGATCTCCTGCAGCCGGGTCAAACTACCTTGCGCCGGGTCCCACGCAAAGGCGATTACCGTGCTTCCCATCTCGTTGAGCTGATAGCCGAATCTGCCCGTGGGGTCGAAGATGAAGCGGCGTGGGCCGCCACCTGGCTCAACCGGAGCGAACGGAGGGTCGAGGGGCGCAAGCATTCCCGTGTTGGCGTCGAAGTGATAAATGAACACCTTATCGACCCCAAGATCGGAGACGATTACATATCGGTTGTCTGGGGAAACCAGGATGGTATGCGGGTGCGGGCCTGACTGGACGGGCACATTCGGGCTGCCATGGCCCAGATGCTGCACGAAGGCGGTCTGCTGCCCCAAGGCGCCATCGTCCTTCACCCGTACGACCGAGATGCTGCCGCTTCCGAAATTGGCCAGCAGCACGAACTTACCGGTCTTATCCATGGAAAGATAGCAAGTGCTCGTTCCGCCGGTGGGAACGGTATTGAGGAGGCGCAGCCTACCCGTCGCGTGATCGATGGCAAAAGCGCTCACGTACGATGCGTGGTCGAGTGGAGGCCCCAGGGAGAGAGGATCTTCGGAGACCGCATACAGAAATCGATGACTGGGATCGATCGTAAGAAAAGAGGGATTCGCGATTTCAGCGGCCAGCTCCGGTTCGCTCATTTCCCCGGTTGCGGAGTGGAACCGGCTGACATAGATCCCTTTACTGTGGCTTTCTCCAACCCCGATGGTGGCGCTGTGACTTACGAACTTAAAGCCTGTATAGGTGCCGAAGTACATAAGAAAGTCGCCGGCCTGGGCCTGACAAGCCGACGCGGCAAGAGCAAAGGCGAGAAAGATCCATTTCATTTTTTGGCAGGAACCACCGCGTGTGTCCAGTTGTCACCTTGAGGAAAGCGAGCGAAGTACAGAAACTTCACCGGCTTGTCGCCATCGTTAATGTTGGAGTGGACGGTGATTGCATCTGGCCGCAGCATGTAAGCCATCCCGGGGCGCTGCACGCGCAGCTCCGTACCTAAGAGCACCAGGCTGCTGCCGTCAATGGCTGCCCAGACTTCTTCCTGGCCAGCCCGATGCGGGTGTGGCTCGCCCATCGTCTTGGGGTTGATCTCGACCGTGATCACGCTCTGTTCCATCGCCAGCCCGTCGGCCGGGGAAAATATCTCTCTGACGATGTGGGCCCAGTGACCGGAGGCGCCGCCGACAATAAAGGGATCGGCAACCGCGGGGGTCCTTTGCCGCGCGGCTCCCTCATCTTTCACCACCATTTTGGTCTTGGGATGAAAAGCAATGCGGCCGGGGTTTCCGACGATTCCGTTATCGTCGGGCAGCGGCTCATTGATGACGTACATGGTCAGCGGGTCGTCGCCCATCGACCTCATGACAAATTCAAGTCCGACGGGCATCAGGACGGCAATACCCTTGTGCAGCTTGGCCGTGTCGCCTGCGGCGGTGATTTCGCCCTCGCCGCCCAGAATGTAATAAATTTCCTGCTGGCCCTCGAGCTTCGAGGGCGTTGTCCAGGCGCCCGGAGCGAGCCTGCCGTAGGCGAAGAAATTGGTGTAGTGCAGGACTGCGCCCTTCTCCGGCGGATCGAAGTTATCGCCTTTGGTGAGGATGTCGCGCAGAATGAGGGAGCCGTGCTCCACGCGTGGCATGGATAAATGCCAATCGCTGATGAACATGTCGATGCGGCGGTTCATCGGATCGGGAGTGTTTTGATATTTGACCAGACCGGGTCCCGGGTACGAGTTGATGCCGTTAATCGCATTCTGCGTCCCGCTGCTTGGCGGCGCCGTCTGGGCTACGGCGAGCGCGCCCCACGCGAGTGTAATTGCAAGAGCCGTTTGTATACGCCGCATGGTCACGGTCTCCCTTCGCATTCTACTTTCTGGTTTCATGCGGATGATAGCGGCCGAAGTAGAGAAATTTTACTTGTGAATCCTCGTTCTGGTTCACGTTGGTATGGGGCGTCAGGTTATCCGGGACGTGATAGAAAGCCATGCCCGGAGTCTGCTTACGCAGCGAATTGCTGACGAATGCCAGGCTTGTTCCGTAGAGCGCCGTCCACACCTCTTCGATGTCGGTATGGTCTACCACGTGCGGCTTGCCGATGGTCAGCGGATCGAGGGTCACGGTTAGCACGCTTTGCAGCGTGCCCAGTCCGTCGGCGGTGACGAAAAGCGTCTTGACAATGTGGCACCACAAACCAGTGGTCGAGGTTACCGGGAGCTTGTTCTCGTCCCTGACCAGCATGGTGGTATTTGGCCGGAATCCGGGAGGCGTCGGCTCGTTGATTACATACATGGCGAGCGGCTGGCCGCCTGTGCTCTTGAGGGTGAACTCCAGGTTTGCCGGCATGAGGACGGCAATGTTGCGATATAGATCGGCGGTCTCTCCGCCCGCTGTCACCGTGCCCTGGCCTGACTCGACAAAGTAGATTTCCTGCTGGCCATCAAGCAGCGTCGGCTTGGTTGAGGTCTGGGGCGCCAGGGTGTCGTAGGTGTAAGAGTTGATGTAGCGGAGAACTGCGCCCTTTTGTGGGGGATCGGCGGCATCGCCGCGGGTGAAAATGTCGCGTTCTTCGAGCGATCCCCGCACCGTGCGCGGGGTGGCGTTGTGCCAGTCTCCGAAGTAAGAATCGATCTTGTCCCCGGTTATCTGCGCCAAGGCAACAGGCGCCAGCAAGGCGCATATTCCCAGGGATGCGACAATCCTCCCTATCATTGATGGTCTCCCTATTCCTCGATCTTGTTACGTAAACAAGTTTTTCCCCGGCTAACAAGCGAAATAGTGCGAAACGGGGGCCGACGGCACTCATCGGCTACTTTCTGGTTTCATGGGGCCGGTAACGGGCAAAATAGAGAAACTTGGCCTGGGATTTGTTGCTCGGGTTGATGTTGGTATGCGGAGTCAGATTATCGGGAATATGCAGGTAGGCCATGCCGGGTGTCTGCTCATGCAGTTGGTTCCCGACAAGAGCAAGGCTGTCACCGTACAACGACGTCCATACTTCTTCGATATCGCCGGTGTCTTCGTTGGGCGCGGGATGTGGCTTGCCAATGGTGAGCGGATCGAGCGTAACCGTCACCACACTCTCCAGCGTACCCAGACCGTCCGCAGTGGCAAAGAGCGGCTTCGCAATATGCGCCCAAAAGCCATTGCTTGAAGAAATAGGGATCGCGTTCTCATCCCGCACGAGCATGTGGGCATTGGGCCGGAACCCGGCAGGGATCGGCTCGTTGATGACGTACATGGCGAGCGGCTCATCGCCCGTGCTCTTGAGCGTGAATTCCAAATTGGCCGGCATCAAGACGGCTACATTCCGATACAGGTCGGCGGTCTCTCCGCCGGCGGTCACCGCGCCCTTGCCGGACGCGACGAAATAAATCTCCTGCTGCCCGTCGAGGCGCGTCGGCTGAGTGGAGGCGCCTGCCGCCAACGTGGCATGCATATAGGAGTTGATAAAGCGGAAAACAGCGCCGGGATGGGGCGGATTGAGGCCATCTCCGCGGGTAAGAATGTCTCTCTCCTCCAGCGATCCGCGGATGGTGTGCGACGCCGCGCTGTGCCAATCGCCAAAGTAGAAGCCGATACGGTCCCCGGTGGTCTGCGCTTGCACCTGCGAGCAGGCGGCGCACCACCGCCAGAAAGATGAGAACCCTTTGCCTCGTCTTCATATCACGTTCATTCTCCGCCGCTTCGCGGCCGGCGACAAACCCATTTCGTACTATTTCGCTTGTTGGGACAGGAAATACTTGTTTAGGTAGAAGAGCGGCGAGAAAGCCGCTTTTATGGCGACGGTCATGCGTAGGACCACCCTGTTCCTTTCCCTTTCCTTCATGGCCTTCCCGGCGGGTTCCACTGGATGCCCAGGGCATTGGGTTTCACAATGCACCGGCGTCGGCCGCGGCGGGAAAAAATCCCTACGACGGGCAGGCTTCCGCGATCGCAGCAGGCAAAACCAGCTATGCCAGCCACTGCGCCGCCTGCCACGGGGCTACCGGGGAAGGGATGGGCAATGTGCCACCGCTCGCCCATGGAGCACTGCAGGGCGTACCGGATGGAGCCATCTTCTGGTACATCACCAAAGGCGGACTGGAAAATGGAATGCCATCGTGGGCGGCCCTGCCGGAGGAAGAGCGGTGGCAGCTGGTCACCTATATCAAGTCGATGAGCGCTTCGGCTACGGTCAGCGCGCCCGCTGCCACCGCACCGGTGGCGCCCGAAATTTCGAATGCCCCGCCACCGGAACCTCCGTTCACGGATTATCGCTTTGAGAAGCCGGGAACTATTCGCCACATTACGCTGCAGGACCTCCCTCAGCCGTACGCCTCTAAGTCTGCGATGGGAGGCCCAACCATTGTGCCGCGGCCGGAAAATGCGTGGCCCAAGGCGCCGGAAGGGTTCACAGTCGGCCTGTATGCCACGGGACTTACCAATCCGCGGATCCTTCGCAGAGCGCCCAACGGCGATATGTTCCTGGCCGAAACCACTGCCGGCGACATCAAGGTTTTTCGCGGAATGACGAAGGACGGTAAGCCTGAAGAGGTCGCACGTTTTCGCCACCGGCCTGAATACACCCTTCGGCATCGCGTTCTATCCGCTGGGCCCCAACCCGCAGTGGGTCTATGTCGCAAACATGAACTCGGTGGTGCGCTTTCCGTATCACAGCGGCGATCTGGCGGCCACCGGGCCTGCGGAGCATCTTGACGATCTACCCAGCGGCGGCCACCATCGTTCGCGGGACATTCAGTTTTCGCCGGACGGCAAGACGATGTTGGTCTCCGTGGGCTCGCAGGAAAACGTCGACGACACACCCGCGGAGAAGGATCGGGCCGACATCCTGGCGTTCAACCCTGACGGTTCCGACAAGCGCATCTACGCCTATGGGATCCGCAATCCTGTCGGCATTGCAGTGAATCCCAAGACGGGCGAGCTTTGGTGCTCGGTCAACGAGCGCGACGAATTGGGCAACAACCTCGTCCCCGACTACATTACGCACGTGCAACCTGGTGGTTTCTACGGCTGGCCGTGGTGGTACATGGGCCCGCATCAGGATCCTCGGCTCGCCGGGCAACGGCCTGACCTGAAGGACAAAGTCATTACGCCGGATGTGATTCTGCAACCGCACAACGCGTCGCTCGAGATGACGTTTTACGATGGAACGCAGTTTCCCGCAGAGTATGCAGGCGATATTTTCGCTGCCGAGCATGGCTCCTGGAACCGATCACCCAGGACGGGGTATGAGGTGATTCGTGTGCCGCTCCATCAGACCGGCCATGCAACGGGCGAGTATGAAGATTTTCTGACTGGCTTTGTGGTGGATGACAAGAGCGTTTGGGGACGGCCGGTAGGTGTGGCGACTGCGACGGATGGTTCGTTGCTGGTCAGCGACGACGGCTCGGGCTCGATTTGGCGTATTACTTACACCGGAAAATAAGCAGCAGCGCAGGGAGAGGAATCGAATGAATTGGACTGAAACGAACGGCCTGTCTGACCGGATTGGCGCTGGTGGCGGTCGGTTTTTCGCAGGCGCAGCTTGCAGACAAGAAGGCGCTCACTTTGCAGATTGCCAAGCAGGTGGCCGCCGCCGCCGAACAAGCAGCCGCGGCCAACCATAACCACATGTTTGTTCTCATCGTGGATGATGGCGGCAACCTGATGTACATGGAGCGGATGGATGAGGCGCAGCTGGGCAGCTTCGACGTAGCCATGGAGAAAGCCCGCAGCGCAGTCTTCTTCAAGAGGCCGACCAAGATGTTTGAGGACGCCGTCATCAAGAACGGCTACACCCCGGTTCTCAAGGTTCCAGGGGCGATGCCGATCGAGGGAGGTATTCCTCTTGTGGTCGATGGCCACATCCTTGGCGCGATCGGCGTAAGCGGCGGTACTCCGCAGGAAGATGGGAAAGCGGCGCAAGCGGGCGCGGATGCGTTTCCTGGCATTGTGCAAGGGCACTGATGAGGCGAGGCATGTGGTCTCAATAAGTTGTAACTAAGCGACGATAGGATCCTGGTGACTTATCCATAATGAAAATAAATCCTGACAAATGCGTGGCCTGCGGGAATTGCACCTACGTCTGCCCTATGGGAGCAATTTACGTTGACCCGGTAATCAAGCGCGCCACCATCAACCGCGATGAGTGCGTGGAATGTTATGCCTGCTATAACGGGCTGAGCACGGAACACCTGAACCCTTCCGTCGTCCGCAGCATTCGGAAGTTCTTCCAAATGGGCCGGCTGCGGTTTGATCCCGAGCCCGATGTCTGCCCCACTGCGGCCTTCGAACCGGATGAGCTGCAATGGCCGCGCGTGGTCCGCCGGGCCTTCTCCGATCCGCGCGCAACCCACGAATCGACCGGCGTGCAGGGCCGCGGCACCGAAGAAGTAAAGACCAACGACGTCACCCATCGAGTGGAGCAAGGCGAAGTAGGATTCACGATCGAGTTCGGCCGGCCCGGGGTCGGCGTCTGGTTACGCGACATCCAGAAGATGACCTGGGCATTGGCGCAGGCCGGGGTTGCATTTGAGAAGAAGAACCCGTTTACCCTGCTCATGACCGACGTTGCGACGGGTACCTTGCGCGAGGATGTTCTCAATGAGAAAGTGATGTCGGCCATCGTCGAGATCAAGGTCGGAGTCGAAAGAACCGAAGAAATTATTCAGCCTGGTTCACAAGGTCGAAAAAGAAGTAGATACGGTTATATCTCTGGGCGTCGGGACGCGTTGTGACGAAAATGGGGAAGAGAAGATCGTAGCTCCCATCTTGGAGCGCCTGGGTTACAAGATCGAGCGCGCCAAGACAAACATGGGTCTGGGCAAAATCACCAACCCGGCTGCAGAAAGGCTGAGCTGCAAAACAGAGCCAGTGGGGCAATCCCGATGACCAATACTCTCCATCGTTACGGCACCGCGGAAAGCTTCGCTGACGACTATATCGTTTTCGCGACTCCCGAGCAACGGCAAGAACGAGATCGATAGCTTGCCTAAGCTGAAGAAGTTTCTCGAGCTGGCCCTCCCCTTCAAGCCCGTCAATATCGGGGACCCGGTTCACGGCGGTGCGTTGCGTCCGGCAAAAGATCTGCATACTTCGGCGAACTGGAAGCGCGATATGACGCCCAATTTCCGCGCGGTCATCGACGGGCTCACCGAACCGGCATCCGTGGTCGCGATCTTCGATAACCAGGCGGCGGCAGAGCAATTTCTTAAAGTTGCGGCAGAGGCCGATCTGGGCCTCTCGGTCAATATGTCGGCATCGGTGGAAGGCGCGGTGGAGTGTTGCAAGTTCGCCGGCATCACCCGCCACAGCGTCGGCTATTCGCTGGGCTTTGAGGGCGCGACGGAGAAGCTGCCGAACACGCAAGCGCTCGCCCTTTCCACCATGTGCGGCCACGGGATGATATCCAGTAGCCTGGCCAAAAAGATGATCGACTGGGTGAAGGAAGGCCGCCGAACGCCGGCAGAGGCGGTGACTTACATGACGCGATTCTGCTCTTGCGGTGTGTTCAATCCGGTCCGCGCGCAACGCATTCTTGAGGAAGCCCGGACGAAAATGGAGTAGCTCATCTTATGAAGTATGCGACGCTTGCAAGCTGCCCTAACGCTGTCTGCCTTATTGGCTCTCTCCGGTTACATGTGGGCTGGGAGCCCCGCGCGGCACCTGGATTTTTGCTGGTGGCGGTCAAAGGGGACTCGAGCGTTGGCATCGTTGACTCCAAAACCAACCAGAAGGTTGGCGGAGGTCGCCGGAGGGTGGTGTGACCGGGCACGAACTCACCGTCTCGCCCGATGGGCGAACCGCCTACGTTCCGATCTACGGAAATTCGGGTGTCGGCGAACCGGGAACCGACGGTCACAACATGGTGGTGATCGATCTGGCCTCCCGCAAAGTGGTGGGCAATGTTGATTGGGGTAAGGGCGTGCGGCCACACGATCCTGTCTTCGGTCCTAAGAACGGTTGCTCTATGTCACCACGGAGCTGAATCGTTCGATCAGCATCATTGATCCCGCCACGCTACGCATCATCGGCTCAGTTCCGACCGATCAGGACCAGTCGCACATGCTGGTCATTTCACGCGACGGCCACCGCGGATACACCGCAAATGTTGGTCCGGGAACCGTGTCTGTCCTGGATCTCGATGCGCGCAAGACGATCGCGGTGATCCCGGTCTCGGGGCAGATTCAACGGATCGCGCTTTCCGTCGATGGCAGCAAGGTATTCACATCCGACCAGACCAAACCGCAGCTGGCGGTGATCGATACCGCCACGAATAAGGTCGTAAAGTGGGTGCCGCTCCCCGATCTTGGTTACGGAACCGCGACCACACCTGACGGCAAGTGGTTGATTATCGCCAACCCATTGATCCACAAAGTATCCGCACGTGAATCTGTGCACCATGAAGGTGGAGCACGTGATCGATGTGCCCGTCAGGCCGCAGGCGATCCTGGTGAATCCGAACAACCAGGTAGCCTATGCCTCATGCGACAAAAGCCGAAAGGTCGCGGTCATCAACCTTTCCGATTGGACGGTCAAGGAGCTAATCGACGTGGGCCCGGGTGCGGATGGCATGGCGTGGGCGAAGGCGAAGTAAAGACGCAAACTCACTTACCGATGGTGTAGTAGTCGTAAGTGTATTTCCAGGTAAAGTCTTTTCCGGGCTCAATGGACATATGAATAAAAGGCTCCATGGCAAGAATGGATCGAATGGACCAAAGCTCTTCGCTTTCGAGAGGCTGATCGCCGGTGATCTTCATTCCCGCGCCGACGTGCCGGTTCTCGATAGTGATCTTGTAGTCGTCAGCGGTCTTTCCGAATCCTTCGATGGCCACGGCGAACTGGTCGTGGCCTTCTAGTTTTTTGAGGTAAGAAATGGTTTTCCCGTTGACCGCGCCCGAGGTCTGCATGCACCGGTTTGGCGGGGTGGATCTCGAAGGGCAGGGTAATGGTGAAGTCGGGCCCGATCGCCTTGATTGTCGAGAACCAGGAAGTTGTGGTCGTAAACACTGCTCTCGATGGGTCTCTTGCCAATATTCGTCAGGCGATGCTCGATCACCATCTGCGGCTTGCCGGCAATCAGGCGAACAGTCTTTTGATAGAGATAACCATAGCCGGAGGACGGATCCATAACTCTCTGGGTGAACACGACCGAGTCGGCTTTGCTTGAACCGACCATTTGCCGTGATCAACGATGTCATAGAGGCGGAACATGCTGTATTTCGCATTGTCGGGCTTGCGCAGAACGCCGACGCCAATTTTGAGGAACGTTCCACCCGGCTGAGCTTCACTGAAACCCGAGCCCTTCCTCGTTGGTGGAGAATTCTTCCGCGGGTCCGGTGACCGCGCTGCAGGGGCCGGCGACAATATCGTCGCCCTGGTAGATATAGTCCTTCACGGTTGGATCGGTTTTCGTGAACCACGGACCGTAGTAATTGTGGCCGGCGTACTTGAGGCTTCCGATCACCCCGGACCAGTCAAAACGCGTTCCGCGATAGAAGCCGTTGACCGGGTCGGGAGGATGAATCGTCGCCTGAATGATGCCATTGCTGATTTGCACGTCGTGGCGTTTGAGCCAGGCTTGAGCAGCAGAGCCCTGCAAGCATTGCCAGAAAGATCGCGATGCGCTCCGAGGGTGAGGTGATGTGTGGCCTCCTTCAACGCGGCACAATTTTGACGTGGTGCGAAATTTCGCGAAATGAGTACAGATAGCCAGATCGGCGCGTTAGAGAAATTGTCGCTGTGCCTATCGACATAATATGATCGGGCTACGTATGAGGGGAATCAGATTTTGAAGCCTCGGATTCTTGCCGCAATCTTCGGTGTGGTTCTCCTTACCATATCACCGGCCTGGTGCCAGTCAGATTGGCCGATGTACGGCCACGATGATGCCAGCACCCGGTATTCGCCACTAAAGCAAGTGAACACCGGCAATGTTCAGAATCTGACCCTCGCGTGGACCTACCATCTGAAGAAGACGGGACCTCGACCGCAGAAAATGGGACCAGCCAGCAGGGGCGGCGGCAGGCGCTTGTCTGAGGCAACGCCGATCGTGGTGAACAACACTTTGTATATGCCGACTCCGTACGGCACCATCATCGCGCTCAAGCCCGAAACCGGCGAAGAGATATGGACCTATAAGTTGAACCAAGGGCCGTCCTGCTTCCCGAGGGGTTTCTTACTGGCCGGGAGATAAGACCACGCCCGCGTCTATCTTGTGTGGCACGAGCGACGGACGGCTTGTGTCGCTCGATGCCAAAACGGGGCAACCAACGGCCGGCTTTGGCACGGATGGGTACCTGGACTTGAAAGCGGGCGCTGACAATGGCTTCCCGCATGCTCAATACGACATGAACTCACCGCCGACGTATCTACAAAGACCTGGTGATCACGGGGGCTGCTGTTCAGGAATCTCCTGCGTCGGGTGCTTCCGGTGACATTCGTGCATGGGACGTGCACACCGGCAAGTTAGTCTGGCGGTTCCACTCCGTGCCCCAGCCAGGAGAAGTGGGCCACGATACCTGGCCGGGCGACAGCTGGAAGAATCGCTCAGGAACCAACGTCTGGGGCTTGATGAGTGTGGACCTCAAACAAGGGCTGGTGTTTCTTCCCTTCGGCTCGCCCACCTACGATTTCTATGCGCCGGATAGGAAAGGGAAAGAATCTGTTCGGAAATGCGCATGGTCGCGCTCAATGCCGACACCGGAAAACTGGTGTGGTATTCCAGACCGTCCATCACGACGTCTTTGACTACGACCTGGAATCAGCTCCGTTTTGATGGAAATCAAGAAAGATGGAGTGAAGATTCCTGCAGTCGCGGTTTTGGGTAAGAACGGCCTGCTTTTCATTCTCGATCGGCGTGACGGCAAACCAGTCTTTGGAGTGGAGGAGCGCCCGGTGCCTGCGAGCAAGGCGCCTGGCGAAGAGACGTGGCCCACCCAGCCCTTCCCTCTGAAACCTGAGCCGCTCGGGCGCATGAGCTTCACGGCCGGATGAGATTGCCACCGTAACCCCGGAGCAGAAAAAGTATTGCGAAGACCTGCTCGCTTCCGAAGGCGGAATGGAGAACGGGGGGGCCTATACTCCTTTCGGATTGAAGCTGACGATTCAATTCCCCGGCACCATCGGGGCTGCGAACTGGCCAGGGATGTCTTACGATCCCAAGCTCGGATACCTGTTCGTAAACACCAACAATCTCGCGCGATGTGGGAAAGCTGGTCAAGAATCCTGACGGGACGGATCCTCTGTATGAGCGGCATAGTCCGTGGGGCGACTACGCCCGTTTTTGGAACAATGATAAATTTTGGCCATGCCAGCAACCGCCCTGGGGACAACTTTGGGCAATCAATGCCAACACCGGAGAAGTCGCCTGGAAGATTCCTTTTGGGACCATCCCTGAGCTCGATGCAAAGGGTGTACACGGGACGGGAGCCTTGAATTTTGGCGGGTCCATCGCGACTGCGGGAGGCTTGGTGTTTATTGCCGCAACCAACGATCATCTTTTCCACGCGTTCGATGCCAAAACCGGCAAACTGCTCTGGCAGACGAAGCTGGAGGCTGGGTCCTATACCACACCCATGACCTATGAGGGCAAGAACGGGAAGCAGTACGTGGTCCTGGTCGCGACCGGCGGCAGTTATTTCGATACCACGGCCGGCGACTTTGTATTCGCCTTTGCGTTACCGTGAGGAGGTCAGGCAGGGGTTCTCGTGATGATGAGCTAGTAACAATCTTCTTTGCTCTGGCATTGGGCAGCGCGTCGGCTCAGACCACTCCACCCCCGTCGGGGCCACCTCCGCCATGCCGGCTGGTGCAGGCAAAGCCATCGTTCAGGAAAAATGTGTGGTGTGCCACGCGCTCACGGTGGTCACCTCGAAACACTCTTCTCGCAAAGAATGGGATCAAGTGGTGAACCAGATGGTTTCCCGCGGAGCCGATCTTACCGATGAAGAGATCGATACCGTGATCGAGTATCTCTCCAAGAACTACGGCCCCCTCGATCAAACCACAACACCCACCAGCGAGACACCCGTGAACGTGAACAAGGCAAGCGCCGACGATCTGGAGTCGTCTCTGGGGCTAGCCAAGCCAGAGGCGGAAGCCATCGTGAAGTACCGGGAGCAAGAAAGGCAATTTCAAAACCTGGCAAGACGTGGCCGCCGTCCCCGGCGTTCCATCCGCCAAGATAGAGGGACTGCAAAAGCGCCTCACCTTCGAATAAGTCCCGAAGGGACGACTGAAAGTAGCCCAGGACGACAGTCCTGGGTACAGAATCAAAACATGTGAAAAGTCCCGTCAGGGACGACTGAATAGAAGCGCACGGTTTCAGCCGTCCCTGACGGGACTGCCACGTTTTATGGGTTTACCCAGGACTATAGTCCTGGGCTACCTTCAGTTGCCCCTTCGGGACTCACCACTTTTCCAATTACGCTTGTTTTCGCTTGACCGCTGGCGTTCCATTGCGTTTCCTCTTATCTAATGTTGAATGAGAGTTCAAGGCCGACGCGAGCCCGCCACGTTGTTCTCGCGCTCATCGTAGCCGCTTACGTCATCACCTACATGGACCGGGTCAACATCTCCTCGGCCATGCCGGTGATCCAGCGTGATCTCGGCCTTTCCGCCATCGCCGTAGGATGGATCTTCAGCTCCTTTCGCTGGGGATACGCTCTGTTTCAAATACCGGGAGGTTGGTTCGGCGACAAAGTCGGACCACGGCGTGCCCTCGCCTGCATCGTCTGTTGGTGGTCGCTCTTCACCTCATTAACCGCACTTTGTTTGAACGCCACTTCGCTTGGCATGTGCCGATTTCTGTTTGGCGTAGGGGAAGCGGGAGCCTTTCCCATTGCCACGCGTTCTCTCTCGCGTTGGATGCCGCCGGAAGAACGTGGCTTCTCACAGGGCTTGCCCCACGCGGCATCCCGCTTGGGCGCCGCGCTCACCCCGCCGCTGGTCGTCCTCATCATGATCCATTTCGGCTGGCGTATGCCCTTCTTCCTTTTTGGATTGCTTGGCCTCGCCTGGGCGGCCACCTGGTATTGGTACTATCGAGACCGGCCAGCCGATCATCGAAGCGTCAACGCCGCGGAACTCGCAGTGATTCATCAGCCCGAAGCCCCGCCTCGAAGCTCCGTGCGTTCCGTACCCTGGCGGATCGATCCTGCGAAACCGCACAGTCTGGATGCTGGCCATGATGTACTTCTGCTACGGCTATAGCCATCGATGTCTATCTGGACTGGTTTCCCAAGTATCTCTACGATGCGCGCGGAGTGAATCTTAAGCAGATGGGTTTCTATGCCAGCATGCCCTTTGTCGCCGGCGCCGTAGGCAATTTGTTGGGAGGTTGGTTTTCAGACCGCTGGGCGGCGCGCACCGGCAATCTGAGAGCAGCGCGCCGGGTGATCGCCGTGCTCGGGTTTCTGATTGCAGCGGGATCGATCTTGCCCGCTACCTTTACCACCCACACCACGGCCTCCGTTATCTTCTCCTGCATCGCAGTGTTCGGCCTGGAGTTAACCGTGGGCGTCTCCTGGGCCATTCCGCTCGATATCGGCGGCGACTTTGCGGGTTCGATCGCATCCATCATGAACACCTTCGGAAATTTAGGCGGCGCCATCTCACCCGTCTTACTGGGTTATCTTCTGGGAGGCGTACGGCTGGAACGTCCCGTTTACCATCTCCGCCATCCTTTGCCTCGTGGCTATCTTCTTTTGTTTCGGGGTTGATCCTATCTCACGGGGTCCTGGCTTCATGAACGGCCACGCGATACCCGATCCCGCTCCGGTGCTCGGCACTGCTCGACGCATTTCGTTCGTCGAAGGTCATGTTCGTGGCAGTTTCCCTGAGAATATTCGATTCTCTTGAGCGGGAGCCAGGGTCATGCGGAGAGACTTGCGGCCGAGCTTCGAGTGCAACAGTGAACCGTTGGAGCGGCTATTGGATGCGTGTGTGGGACTCGGACCTTCTGCGCAAGCATGATGGCATCTATAAAAACGAGCCGGTAGCCAGCACCTATCTCTGCCGCGGTACTCCAAATACCCTCGCCGGTTACATTCTCTACTCCGACAAAGTTCTGTTTCAGCTCTGGGGCCACCTGGAAAATGCGATTCGACAAGGCGGACCGCAATGGACACGAAGCTTTCCACCAGGAAGGGGGATTTTCGATCATTTCTTCCGCACGGATGCAGACACGCAAAATTTTCTTCAGGGGATGCACGGCTTTGGGCTTATTGAGTTCGTCTCAGGTGGTGTCTGCCTTCGATCTCTCGCGCTTTTAAACGTTCGTTGATCTTGGCGGCGCAACCGGCCATTTGGCGATTGCCGCTTGCGAGCGATATCCCGGAATGAAGGCGATCCTCTTCGATCTTCCGCGCGTGATTGATGCGTCCAGAAACAGATTTCTCTCGGCGCCGTGGGATCGCGGATCAGTTCAGGAAGGGCGACTTTTTTTGTCCGGAAGAGCTTCCCAAAGCCGACCTGTTTGGCCTTGGGAAAAATCCTGCACGACTGGCCGGACGAGAAGGCACGTGGCTTGCTGCGGGCGATCCACCAACACTTGCCCTCCGGGGGCGGAATTCTTCTGGCAGAGAAGCTGTTGCATGAAGACAAGGCCGGCCCTCTCGTCAGCCCAACTGCAGTCGTTGAACATGCTGGTCTGCACCGAGGGCAGGGAGCGCACCCTGAGCGAATTTCGCGCACTGCTGGAGTCTGCCGGGTTCGCCGAAGTACGCGGTTGTATTACCGGCACTCCAGTGGATGCAGTGTTTGCAGTAAAACCGTAAGAAGAGGAGACGGGAGTGTTTCTTCGACGCCTGACTGTCTTTTGGTTGCATGTTGGTGCTGCTGGCAACTCCGGCAGCCCATTCGCAGTTCGTGCACACGCAAGGGACTGAGATCGTGGACGGCTCCGGAAAGCCGCTGCTGATTCGCGGGATCAGCATCGGCAATTGGTTCGTGCTGGAAGGCTACTTCTGGCGGTTCGGCGGCCTTACCCAGTCGCAAACAGACGTTGAAGCTGGTGTTTACCGATCTGCTGGGACCCACGCATGCGCAGGAGTTCCTCTACAACTGGCGACAGAACTTCATGTCGGAGGCGGACGTGCGTCGCATCAAGCAGGACGGATTTAATACCATCCGCATCCCGTTGCACGCGAAATACTTCAAGACCGACGACGATGAGGGCTTCAAACTCATCGATCAGCTTTCTAAGTGGTGCGGGCAGGAGCATATTTACGTCATCCTGATGCTGGAATCCGGCATCGGCGGTTTTACCGGCGAGGCGAGTGATGACGGTCCAGGATATCCATGGCTGCTGAAGGACGCCGGCATGCAGAAAGCAAGTGTCGGAAGTCTGGCAACGGATCGCCAACCACTACAAAGACGATCCTGTGATTCTGGGTTACGACCTGATGAATGAACCATTGCTATGGTCCGGATATCTCGATATGGAAAATCTGATTGAGCCGGAGTACCGTCGTCTGACGGAGGCCATCCGCCAGGTCGATACCCATCACATGCTGATTCTGCAGCCACCGCTGGGACGCTTCAGCGCATTTGGCAAGCCTTTCGACAACAACACCGCCTATAGCTTTCATAGCTACGGCGCTACCCCGCGCCCGGAGTTCCTGCAGCAATATCTGGACTTCCGCACCAAGTACCAGGTTCCTATCTTCTATTCTGAGATTTACGCGGAGAGGGCGCCGGAATGGTCAACCGCCCACGTCAACCTGGCGGAGAAATACAACATCGGCTGGATGATTTGGCCTTACAAGAAGATGGCGGGGACTCGCCTGGACCGTATACCTTCGCTTCCCCTGCCAACTGGCAAAAGATCATCCTCTTCGCTCATGAGCCGCGCGATGATCGGGCTATCGCCGACAAGAATGCATTGCGGCCGCCGCAGAAGGACACCGACGCTATGTTTGCAGAAATCCTTGAGAACGAGAAGAACGAGCATCTCACCGTTCATCCTGAGTATCTCCAGCTTCCGGGTATTACTGCGCACTAATAATCGAATCGGAGGAATTACTTTGAGCACAAAGAAGCTTTCGGCCGTTGGTTGCAACTGCGATCGCATTGTTCTCAGTTGCGGTCTCCGCACAAACCCCTGCTGCGAATCCCGGCGCCGTAGTTCCACCGGGAAAGGCTCCCCATATTGGCGGTAACAGCTTCGAAGGACCGAAAGATGTGGTCTATCTTCCTACCCGTCCGCCGGGAAGATACCCTGCCTGAATATGTACTTCGGCGACTGGCGTAACTCTGAGCCGCAGCGTCATGTTCGGAGCGTCTGATCGTCCGCGACATTCTCACTCCAGGTGACAACTTCAGCCCGCCTTATCCCGGCGCTGTATTGGAGCATGCGAAGTTTCTTTCCTTTGGCAAGCTCGAGCCGGGAGCACGGACCGTTCCTTCCACGATGAAGGGCTTGCAGATCTTTTTCTATGTGAGCGAGGGCGAGGGTGAGGTGTCAGCGGCCGGCAAGACGGAGGCTATCCATAAAGGGAGCGCGCTGCTCGTGCCCGAGGGTCTGGAGTTTACTCTGCACAATACCGGGAGATACCCAGCTTGCGGCCTACATGGTGGGGATCCCACTTTTCCGGGATTCTAGCCGCTTACTTCTGTCGTGGTCAAAGACGAAGATAAGCTCCCCCACAGCAAGCCGGCGGAGGAGTCACCATTTACCAATCCGGGCGCCGGGGGTCACTGGGCCCACATCACTCACGGCTTCTTCAACAGAAACAACGGTCTGGCCACGGTGGGGGCCATCATCACCGTGCAAATACTTCCTCTGCAACTGGGCGAGCCGCACCCACACTTTCCTGGCCATGAAGAGATCTGGTGTGAGGTTGAGGGCAAGAGCCTCGCCTTTGTTGGCTCTCAGCTGCGCATGCAGCACCCCGGTGAGGCGTATATGCTGCGTCCCGATAACCTCACGACGCACTCCAATATCAACTTTGAAGAACCCGGGGAGCCACCAATCAAGTTCCTGTGGTTCAGTACCAGCACAAAGGTGTCCACAACGCCCCACTGAGGAGACGGCAGGGACCTCCACAATGGTGTCCCGGATAACCTGTGAACTTGGGATGTTTTTGCAAAACTCCCACAAACCCGTCATCCTGAGCGGAGCGCCTCACAGATTTATTGGGTGACGAGTCGCTTGTAGCGCGGAGTGAAGGACCCGGCGGCCCTACCTGCTGCTCGGAGTTTTTCCACCGAAGAAGCGTATCGAAGGGACCTGCTGTTCATCATTTCACGCTAATGAAACGCCCTCCCCTTTGTCATGGAGAAATTACAGGGCCCGCGGCCTACCGAAGGAGATGAAGAACGCTTTCATTGTTCTTTCATCCGTTCCAAGCAGAATGTCTCGACGGAGCGGGCGTCTCCTCTTTTCATCCCGACCGAAGCGCATACGCGCGCGAGGGATCCGCAGTTCAGCGGACCTCCCATGGAAATGTTTTTCGACGGACGCGATGGAAGCGCGGTTAGAAGAGTTTACTGGTCCTTCGGTTGACACCAGCAGGAACTTGATCTGGCTATCTTCCGAGTAGTTAACATTCGACGTAGGTGCCAAATTGTCCGGCGGATGCTCATAGGCCATGCCAGGGGTCTGACGGCGAAGGTACGGACCGATAAAGGCAATGCTGGTTCCCGAGAACTCCATCCAAAGATGCTCGGTATTCGGTTTCGTCCCCAAAAAAGGCCGAGTGATGGTCAGATCATCCAGCGTGACCGTCTCAACGCTGGAGATCGTCGCCAGACCGTCGCTCGAGCTGAACAGCGGCCTGACGATCCGCGACCACTCCTGCTCGGCAGTGCTGACGGGAGTGGATGTTTCGTCCTTGACCACCAACTTTGCACCCGGCTGAAAGCCGCTGGGAGTAGGCTCGGTAATGACATACGCGCCGAGCGGGACCGACCCCGTGTTCTTAATGGTGAAGGCCAGGTTGGCCGGCACCAGCACCGCGATATTGACGGACACCGGAACCGAGTCGCCGGCCGCCGAGATGGTGCCTGTGCCGGACGTGAAGTAATATACCCGCTGCTTACCGGAGAGAGTGACCGACGGCGAGGAAGACCCCGGAGCCAAGGTCGCGTAGACATACGAATCGACGTAGCGGAGAATCGCGCCCTTTGCGGTGGGCTTCATCGGGTCGCCTTTGGTGAAGACGGTATACTCCGTAACCGGGCCCATGGTTTGGGCCTTAGACGCGTGCCAGTCGGCAAAATACATGTCGACATAGGCATTGCTGCCCACTTGCAGCTCTTGCGCGTGGGCGAGAGGCGAAAGAGCGGTCGCAAGTAAAACAGCCGCGGTCATTTTGCCAGTCATAAATTCTCCTTAGTCCACAACATTTAACGTCTTTCCCGGCCCTCGACAAGCGAAGTAGTGCGAAATTCACTTATTAGTGGAGGCTGGAAGCTACATTCCAGCCATCCACATCGACTGCCGGTTTGCCCAGCTTGCTGGCCCAGTTTGGGGTATCGTCGAAGATTGCTCTCCAGCTGCAGGTCCACCTTCCGGTAAGTTGCCGTGATCTCTCTCTTTTCGCCCGGCCTGAGTGGGAAGTAATTGTCCTGCCAGATGACGGGAAGGACTTCAAGCTCGTTGTTCTCGGATTCGGGGTCGCTGAATCGAGACAGGCTTCATCACCTTCAGATGAACGGCAAAGGCCAGAACCTCACTGGGATTCTCAACCGTTACCCGCGTGGTGCCGTAATCGCCGTCGATTTGAGATTCACTGGTAACGTTCAGCTTGACTTTGAGTAGGTCTTGAGCGCGGTCAGGTCGGAAAAGGATTTTGTGGGAGTGAAGTACCAGGTCGACTTATCCCAGTCGAGCACATCCGGCTTAGTAGAGAGCCAGTAGAAATTCGAACTAACCGGCTTACCACCGGCATCCTGCAAAGCCAGGTCTACGAAATAGGTGGAGGTGAGGCCGCTGATTTCTGGAATGGTAAAGACCTTTTGCACCCCATCGGCGGGAATATCAAGCGCCGCCTCCTGGGAGTACTTTACGGCCATGTCCAGGTTATATACCTTGGCCGTCGCCTTCAGGCCTTGGAAGCCGGTGTAGAAGGAATTCACCACCACGATCGACTGGTCGTCATAGGAATACTGAATGTGCAGCGGCTCGCAGGCCTTCTTGGCCCCGAAATACCCGCCTCCGGGGCGCAGATAGTAGTCGTACAGGTGCCAGATGGTGGAAGGCCAGGCATTGTTGAGCATCCACTGAATCACTCCGGTGGAGGTGTACTTGTTGCGTCCGAAAGCCTCGAACATCGCCCGTTCGCCCTCGTAGGCCATGACCTGTGCCTTCATTGCATAGTCGGCCAGGTCGGTCGCCGCCCCGTAGCGGACATTCATTGCTTCGGTAAAGATGTTGAGGTTTCTGAAGGCGCTGCCGCCGGCATGGTAGTCCCACCAGGAGTCGATCGGCCAGCGATGGTCGGAAGGCAGCATTCTGATCAGGCTGTCGACAGGGGGTACGGCGGGGCCGGGGCTGGTCTCGGTGTTGAAGCCGTGGGCGCCGCCGTACTGCTTATCCAGACAGCCAATAGGAGGGCGCGACGTATTCGTAGGGGCCGGTCATTTTGACGCCGGTATCGCCGGTCACGGTAGTTGGCTTGGCCATGGCAGAAGATTCGATAAGGATTGGGCCAGTTCAGCTGCTTTAAGATGTCGACGTAACTCTGCTCAACATCGGCGGGAGGGGGACCATCGCTTCCGTTCATCCAATTGAAGACCGCGGGATGGCTTCTCAGCCGGCGTATCTGATCTTTGAGCGACTCCGCCGCAATGACGTGATCCTCGTCGTCCCAGTTTCTTCCACTGCTCCCAGTGGCTGCAGCAGCACCAGCCAGCCATGACGAGGATGCCGTACTGGTCGGCAAGCTCAAGGAAGTGGTCATCGACGATCTTGCCTTCCAGCCGCACAGTGTTCAGGTTCAGGTCTTTGACGTACTTTAGTTCCGCTTCTTCTCTCTCCGGCGACTCGCGAAGCATCATGTCGGGCGTGTAACCTGCGCCGCGGATGAGAATTCTCTTCCCGTTGATGCTGAAAATGCGATGGGTTTCGGTGTAACCCTCATCGTGTCCGCTGAACACGAGCGAAGACTGGGCGGGCTTTTCGACTTCGCTGGTGACCTGGCGAATGCCAAAACGGGTGTCGCTCTCGTCGGAATTGGATCCGCCAGTCTCAAACTGCAACTTTAATGCGTACAGATTCTGCGGCCCCACCTGGGCCGGCCACCAGAGCCGTGGGCTTGCCAAATTTAATTGGACAAACTGGTCCGGGGAAAAGGTCACGACTTTCGTTTGCTTGCCGTCGAGCGTGACTGGTTGCGAAAACTGGATATTTTCGATCTGCCCCTTCAAGAGGCCTTTGACCACGTGGCCGGTTGTGTTGCTTACTTCAGCGGTGACCGTCAGGTTTGCTTTGTCTACTGCGGGAAGATCCAGCCTGGTGATGACCTGGGGGAAACGAATGGTCACCGCGCCGCTGGTGGTGAGGTAAACCGGGCGCCAGATGCCCATATCCTTGTCGGGTGGCAATGGATTCCAGTCTACGAAGGTTATGCCAAGGTCGTCGGGTGTTTGCGGAAACACCTCGACGGCGAGGGCGTTCACGCTTCCTGGCGCGACCAGGTCGGTCACATCAAATTCGAACAGCCTCCACATGCCGGCCATTCGCTTCGACTCGGCGACCAGGCGCCCGTTCAGCCATACGTTTGCCCGGAAATTAATGCCATCGAAGTGGAGCTGGACCCTTTTGCCACGATAGCCGGTGGGAACGGTGAACTGCGTTCGATACCACCAGGATGAACGGAATGGACTCTCCGGTGGCATGGGGATATCAGAAGAGTTGATTCCGATGGTGTAGGTGGTACCGGGGATAGATCGGAGATTCATGCCAAAGTAGGGGTCGGCATACACACGGTCGGCTGCCAATGCCGCCAACACGGTGGATGGCATGGTGGCGCGGTACCACTGCTTTGGTTGAAAGCCGGCGGTGGAGATCACACTCCCCTTGTCGGGGACGTCCTGCGATGGCTGGATGTACCACCCATCCTTAAGGACGAGTTTCTCTGCGTGCAATGCGGAGACGAAGCTCAATAGAGATAGAAGCAAAAGGATGCCGCGCTTTTCCAAGTTCATTCTCCAATCTATTTCGAGGGGAGCGCGAAGGCGAGGATCGAATCGCCATAGGTCCGGTCGAAGAAACTGCCTCCCGTGTCTACGATCACGACTTATTGCTTTCCGTCTTTACCCATAATGGTCGAAGGCGTGACGTGCGGCACAGGGGGATAGCTGTGCAGCAATGGTCCTACGGTGTTTGAGTAGCGGTAATTTTCCCGGCGATCGTCATCGATGGTCCAGAACATCGCCCCATCGAAGGTCGGATAACCGTTTGGCTGCCGCAGCTTATACGTTTGTCGGCATGTTGGACTTACCAGTAATCATGTACCGCATCGAATCTCCACGACGATGGCGGGCGTGGTATCGCTATTCAAATAGCCGATGGCTACCTTATCGGGTGGCAGCGGGTCGAAATGATGCTTCGGATCACGGCCCACGTCGAAGCCGTGCAAAACCAACTCTGTCGCCGCAGCATGGTAATCGACCGAGCCCGGCATGTAGAACTCGCCATCCAGACCCTTCGATCGGCGGACAGTTGTAGTCCTGGGTATCTACAAACGCGAGAATGTCGCGGATACCTTCGACGATGGGAAGATAGGAGCCGAATTGGCCGCCGTAGCCCGGATATGCCGCCGGAATTTGGGTTCCTTCCGGCACCAGGCTCAACATGAAGTCTTTGCCGAAGTGATCGTGAATCTCTCGCAGCGCGGCAATCAGGTTGACGGTGGAAGGCGTCGTCGGGTGCTTGAAGTCTGTATCTCCCGGATCGAGCTCGAGCGAGGACGTCTCGAAGTCGATGTCGATGCCGTTGAAGCCAAATTGCGTGCAGATGTCTTCTACCGTCCGGATGAAGTTCTGCTTTCCTTCCTCTGTCATCAGCGCGAAGTGCTGGCCGCCTCCGCCGAGCGAGATCATCACCTTCTTGCCCTGGCTTTGTTTCAGTTTGATGTCGTCCTTGAACTGCTCGGGGGTGACGTTGCCCCGCACCTGGTATTGCATGGTCCCTTCAGGCAGCGTCCCGCAACGGCGTGGCAAAGGCGACGATGATCACGTCCCATTGGGGCGAGACATCGCTGATCCGTCCCAGCCCGGACCAGTATCCGATCAGGTGGTGCCCGTTCGGACTGCCGGCCGATCTGGTCAAGCGCGATCGGAGTCACCGTGGCTGGAGGCGCATCCCTGACGGCTCCAAACATCCCTTCATCAATGTGCGTCGGGCAGGGTTTTGCCGGGCCGCTCAGCGCGTTTGCATCCGGGAAGGAGTACGCTTGTCGCTGGGGCGCCTGTGTACCACGAGAGCAAGGCCACGTTCTGCAGGTGATACGACATGCCGCCGAGCATGCGCGATATACGCCTTCGAGGCCGGGGTCCTGTTCTTCCAGTTAGTGTCGGTCGGATCGTTCAGGAATAGATCGACGGCCAGTGCGGTTCCACCGCAGTCGCTATTGTCCGTGGGCAGCTCGGTTGAGCTTGCGGGTGGAACGCGCATCCAGGCTGGGAAAGATGTTCCCTGGCGGAATCATGCCGTGGTGCAGGTGCAGCGCCGGCTGGTGCAGCGGATCGCGAAACCACTGCGCCAGCTGCTGGGTCAGCGGCTGCACATCGCTGTCCTCCTCCACCGTATGCGGATCGAGATAGCTTCCCAGCACAAACGGCTGCGCGCAAACCCTGTGTGGTGTCGATTCCGTGCGTTCCCCACGAGCAGCACTCCGTCGCGTCCTCGCTGGTGTAGTAGGTCACGTTCTTCGTCATCGCGATCACCAGCTTGCCGGCGCCCATCTCTTCCTTCGGCAGCTGCTTGAAAATCTCCTGCTGCATGAAGAGCACATCCACCATGGCCAGCATTCTGGCCGGTTTTCTTCGAGGTCAGCACATATCCCTTGCCGACGGGCACGTCGATCTTCAGCGTAACCACCTTCGGCTTCCCCAGGAGGGTATGCCAGTCCTTCGCCGCCTCCCTGGAGAAATCGGCGCGCATGAACGCATCGGTATACTGGGTCGTGCCTGAAGGGAAGGGGTACCTGGCGAAGATCGGTGAACGCATCACGCTGGCCACATCCGGGCTCGCATCCAGCACCGCCTTCTTCCCGGCCGCGTCCATGGGCGCTTCGATGGTCAGCGTAATCGGCACCAGCACGGTCGGGATCGTCGTGGTGCCGCCCTTTGCCGGGTCACTGCCAATCGCGGTGTAGGAGTAGTCCTGTCCGGCGGCGTGTAAGTGCGGGTAAACGTTGGCAGCGCGAGTCCTGGGCAAAGGTGTAACCATCGATAGACAGCAGAAGTCCAACGAAAGCGAAACGAAGAGCTAGCCTCACGCACGACCCTCCAAAAAAATCGCAGACCTCACCTCAATTAGCTTCTTCTCAAGAAGCTTGCGCAAGGCAAGAATGGCTGATAGAGCTATACTCCACGCGGATACCAGTTCTTCAGGAGTTGAAAGATGGTTGCGTTCTGCTCAGCTGGTGCCCTTGCGATTGGTCTCTCGATTAGCTCAGGTCGCTGTCTTAGCATCAGCCAGACGAGGCTGCCACGCGCCGGCTCCGTTGCCGCCACCCGCTTCGCCGACCTGCGAAAATGTGCCCCACTCGGACCATCCGCACGCGCGGATCACCAACGGTCGAATGAACGCGGTTGTATTTCTTCCTGACACCGAGCAGGGCTACTACCGTGCGGCCCGCTTCGACTGGTCTGGGCTTGTGGCTTGTGTTTCGCTCAACGGGCACACCTTCTTCGGTGAGTGGTTCAATCGCTATGATCCGATGACCAACGATGCGGTGACAGGGCCGGCCGAGGAATTTCGCGAGCCGATCGGCTACGAGGATGCGAAACCCGGAGATCCGTTTGTGAAGCTCGGCGTTGGCGTGGTGAAGCGGGTGAACGATCAGCCCTATACGATCGGCGGCGCGTTCCCGATTCTGGACCACGGGAAGTGGACGGTCAAGGTTCATAAGAACTCGATCACCTTCCGTCAGGAGCTTCACTCCTCCATCGGCTATGCGTATGTCTATGAGAAGACGCTATCGCTGGACAAGAAAACGAATGGTTTGCAACTGACCCACAGCTTGAAGAATGTCGGGACCAAGCCGCTCACATACAACGGTCTACGACCACGATTTCTTCATGCTGGATAACAACCCGACCGCGCCGGGAATGGAGGTACATTTCCCCTTTGTTCCGGTGCCGGCCAAGCCTTTTCCCGAGTCGGTGCAGATTGAAGGGACAACGATCAAGTGGGTGGCACAGTCGCAACCTCACCATTATCCGAGCGGCGACATGACGGGCTTTTCCGACAAAGTTTCGGATTTCGACTTCACCTTTGAAGATACGGAGCATGGCCTTGGGGTTGAAGAGACTTCGGATTCACCGATGGCGAAGCTTTTCTTTTGGTCGACACCGAAGACGGTTTGCCCGGAGGGTTTTATCGGGATTCATGTCGTGCCAGGCGAGACTCAGCGGTGGAGCATTCACTATCGTTTTTTTACCAATATTCCCTCAGCGGCTAAAGCCGCGATTATTCCATTACACGTTTGGCGCGGCTGAAGCCGCGCCCCTTCAGACGTTCATCCCGACCGGAGGAGTGATGGGCCTGCGGCCCACCCAAGGTGATGAAAGACGCCTTCTGTCCAGCAAACCGCTCTCCATGGAAGCGTCGCCTTCCCCTTTGTCATCCCGAGCGTACCCGGATTTCCTGCCACGCTGCGCCGGACACGGTCGCGTGTGCGCCTTTCAGGAAGGAAAGGCGCATGAAGTTCGCCAACGCCACCAAGTTTCACAGGAAATCCGGGGCAGCCGAGGGATCTGCAGTTCAGCGGACCTTTCGTGGAAATGTTTTTCGACGAGCGTACCCGGATTTCCTGCCACCCGACGCCGGACACAGTCGCGTGTGCGCCTTTCAGTAGAGAAAGGCGCATGAGGTGCGTCAACGCCACCAAGTTTCACAGGAAATCCGGGGGAGCGTATTGGAGGGACCTGCTGTTGCTTTTATCTTAGACAATGGCGATGCTCAGTGGATTGGAAAGCGATGCGACTTTTACCGGTGCGGCAGGAATACGAGTCGCTGGATCGATTTTCATCCTTAGCACTGCATCGCTGCTCAAAGCTAATAGGCTCTCGCCATCTGACGTTAAATGCAGCTTATTTGCCTGAATTCCTTCTACTCCAGGCAAGGGCTCCAAGCCGCTGCCTGCAATCTTCCAGGTCTGTAGTTCGCGCCCGTGCGAGCTGTATAACACCTCGCCCGAAGGGTGGATCGCCAGTGCGGCTACATTACCCATCGCCGAAGCGCAGACGGTCTGTTTCCAGTCCAGAATCCCCGTCGCTTCGTAGGCGAAGCTCGATACCGAGCCATTTAGCGCGTGGGCTACATACACTCGCCGGCCATCAGGGTGCAGGACCATCCTGCTGGGCCCACTGCCGGCAGGTACTTCACAGCGGCTGGACACGGTAAGCTCGCCGTTGCTGAGTGCGAGCACGGTCAACTTGTCGCTGCCCTGGTCTGCCGTCAGCACGCGCCCCTCGCGGTCAAACATCACCGCTGAAGGATGCGCCGTAGCCTGCAGCGGATGGGGTCCCGAGCCGGTCTCCTTCAGAATCCCCGACACTCTCCCCAGCCGCCCGTCCTCATCGAGGGGCAGCACGTTGTAGGCACCCCCGCCATGCACCGCAACCACAACGCTGCGCCCATTCCGGGCAACCGCGAGTTCCCAGGGGGAGATGCCGGAGAGCGATAGTGGCACGCGGTTCATCAACTCCAGCCGGCCGGTCGTCGCGTCTATCGCGTATGCTTCCACGCTCCCGCGCGGCAGATTGCCGTACTGAGTCACACCGTTGGCTACATATAATTTCCGCTCGGCTGATCGCCAGCCCCACTGGCCGCGCGCTCGAAATCGTCTGCCGCTTGTGGAAACGCTCGCCTGTGGAGATCGAGTACACATGGATCGCATTCTCGGCTCCGATGTAGGCAAACTTAGCTGTGCTCGCCCAGCCTAGCCGGCCGCCGACAGCGCTCAACAACGAGGCGCTACCCGCTATCTGTAAAAAACGTCTGCGATCCAACTCGATCATCTCCGCTTTCCCCTAGGCTCGAATCGACATGGCGTGGTGGAACACGTTGTTCGGATCATACTTCTTCTTTACCTGCTGCAGGAATTCGTAATTCGGTCCGTAATAAAGCTGGGGCCAGTAAGCATATTCGAGCATATCCACGTCAGGATAGTTGATGTAGCACCCCTGATAATTATCGCCGGGGAAGGGCGTTCCCTGGTGAGATGCATCGACTTCAGGACTCGAGTACAGTTCATGGTAAAGCTCCCGTATCCATGTGAGATGCCCCTCGTCTTCCGCCGCATTCGCCCAGTAGGTCTGAAATTGCAACTTCATGACGCTCGACCGCTGGAACGCCACAGTCTCTTCGAGCATCTCTTTGCGATTCATCGCGCCACCATAGGAGTCGATCTCGACCACCGAATGGGTAAGGTCGACCCCTGGCATCATTCGCGTTAAATGCTTGTAGAAGACACTGATCTCGCGTGCCGTGTAGTTTTTTTTCATGTAGGTGGATTTGTACTTGGCCCTGGTGGATCCGCGACGCATGCCTCCGGCCGCCGCCGTGTCTGCCCACAGGTCGCGCGTCATTCTGTGGGGCCCGAAGCTCTGGGCGGGAGGGTTGCTTACCGGCGCTGCCGGAGATACCGCCGAAGGTTTGCAGGCGTCGAAGAGGGAGAGGAACTCATCCAGGACCTTCGTGTCTTTGCAGGTGCCGTCCGGATTGCAGAACTGGACCTCGATCCGCACATAGCCTCTTGCCTGGTGATTGGCCTCGATGATGGAGAACAAGCCCCAGGTATCAGGCTCCTGGCCCCGGGTGGCAAAGTAGTTGCCGAAAGCGTCGAAGATTTTAGAGAACTTCTCCTCGGTCATCTCGGTCCAGGGGAAGATCATGTTTGAGACCATGACCTCCTGAGGCGCCGGCGGCAGTTGGTCGAAGTGGTAGTCGACGATCACGCCGAAGTTCCCGCCGCCGGCCCCACGGCAGGCGCGGAACAGGTCGGCATCCTGCTTTGCTGTACAGGTGCAAAGCGCAACCTTTCCCTTCGAGTCAACGGTGAGGATGTCGACCCCAGTCAGCCAATCGGCTGTGGTCCCATACAGCCGGGAAACGAACCCGTAACCGCCGCCGGTGATGTGGCCACCCGCGCCGACGGAACCGCAGGTGCCGCCAGGCAAGGTCACGTTGTAAAGCTTGTAGAGTTCCTGATACGCCTGGCCAAGTGTCGCTCCGGCACCCACGCGATAGCTCGCATCCTTGTCAACGCGGTTCATCATGGACATGTCGATCAGCGTGCCGTTGGGGTTGTTGGCGTAGAAGTCTTCGTAGCAATGGCCGCCGGAACGAATGGTTGGCCGCTGCCCGGCGTTGACCACTCGCTGCAGCGCGTCTGCCGTGTCCTCATGATTCAGACACAAGGCGACACGACTGATTCCATCCGCGGGGCTTGCTGGCCAGCGCCCATTCCTGGCTCGCTTCAGATTGTTGAATCGCGGATCATCGCGAGTGATTAAAATCGCCAATTTGGTGCTCTCTTTAACGCTTGTCTGAAAGCTTAAAACAGAAAGGGATGCGATTGCTCGCATCCCCTTGAAGGTTAAGCAACGTTGAATTAGAAGATGAACTTGCCGCTGATCTGACCGACACGACCTGGAGCGGTGTTGGTGGCCTGACCGAACTGGCTGCTATTCGCATTGCCCACTGGGGTACTGCCGTTAGTGAGGAAGTTGGGATGGTTGAAGACGTTAAACATCTCGATACGGAAGTTGAGCTGCATGCGCTCGGTGATTTTCGTGTCTTTCTCGACCCCGGCATCGGTGTTGATGGTTCCCGGACCGTGGAATAGGTACTGCCTGGCGCTGCCGGTCACGCCGCACACTTCGTAGCCGCAGCTGAGGCCACTGGCGAAGGAGGATGTATCGAAATACATATGTGCCGGAGCGTGCGGATTGAGCTTCTTGATGGGCGCGATCTGGGTAGGATAGTCGAGGCCGATGTTGGTCAAAGCAAAGTCGCCGCCGCTCGCCAGGCTCACCGGGGTACCCGTGTTAAAGCGGCTGATGCCCGTAATTTGCCATCCCTCGCTATAACGGTGGGCACCCAGGAAGCGATAAAACGGAACATTCCAGTTGTAGCTGGCGACGAAGTTATGCCGCAGGTCGAACCCCGACTGGCCATAGTTACTACCTGGGGTGCGAGGGTCATAGAGCGCAGAGTAGGTATCCATCGATTTGGCGTAGGTATAAGAGAGCAGGTAGGTGAGGTCGCGAGCGCGACGTTCCGCCGATACCTGCAGCGAGTTGTAGTTAGAATTTCCCGAGTTCTGGAGGTACTGTGACTCGGCGAAGGCGACGACTGGACCTCCACTGGAGTTCTTGTAGTTGGGGCTAATGGTCTGGTTGTCGATGGCCCCAATGAGGGTACCGTAGATGTTTTGGCCATTTTGCTGGTAGACACCACCTTCGCCCCCGGGCCCGCAACCTGCAAGCGACTGGCAGAGCGACGCACTCCCATAGATGATGGGTACACCATGCTCCACGTGGTGCCCCAGGGTTCCCACGTAGGCCACGGTCAGCACCGTCGACTTGTCCAGTTGCCGCTGTATGGAGAAGTTAAAGTGCTGGGCCCCCATGATCTTGTTCTGGTTGTAGTATCCCGGCACGTAAAGAGGCATGAGGTTTCCGAACTGGAAGTTAGGAAACGGTCCGGGGCCCTCTGGGTAGGCGAAGGGGAAGTGCTGTCCCTGGGTGATTCCGTTTGCGCGCGTAATGTAGGGGCTGCTGAACTCAGTCGGTTGGGGCGAGGACCAGTAGAGCCCCCAGGGAGCGTCGCCAAGAATACCGAAGTTCCCGTTATCGGCGGGCCCCAGGTAGTAGATACCGTACGCGGCACGAATACTGGTCTTGCCGGCCGCCCCCCACAGGCCGCCGGAAGGCGCCCAGGCGATCCCAAAACGTGGTCCAAAGTTCCTCCACCGAATTGGATAGATGGTGCTCGGAACGCCCGGATCTCCCGGAACGAGGTTGCCCAGTGGGGAGTTGGGAAACCTGACCGACTGTACTCCCGGGACCGGTGTGGTCAAGCGGCTATAGACATCGCTCCACGGCCTGTTGACGTCCCAGCGGAGGCCGTAGTTAACGGTCAAGCTGGGAGTCGCCTTCCAGGAGTCCTCGCCATAGAGCCCGCCGTAGCGGGTACGATTATCGAGAAACTGAATGGAGCATTGCACGAACTGGCCCGGAGCACCAATGAAGTAGTCAGAAACGTCCGCACCCGTCTCCTGGCCGCTAAACGCGAAATATCCGTTGGGTCCGCAGGCGTTTCGCGCATTCAACTGGTAATACCGGAATTCTCCGCCAAAGCTGAGCGAGTGATTGCCAACCGTCTTGCTCACCGCATCGCCTACGGTGTAGTTGGTGTCCGGCTGATAGAGATTCAACCAGTTGTTGCCGATGGTGAAGCTGTTGAAGAACAGGCTCGGCACCGACGTCGGGTATCCACTGGGTCCGGTGTTGATCAGACCACCGGTCGCGGGATTGGGATTGAAGCCGTACTTTGAATAGGAGGAAATGGAGGAGCTGGCAGATGGGTTCGCGGTGTGAACGGCGGTACGGAAGAATGAGAGACGCGCTACGTTGACCGTGGTGGCACCGATGGTTTTTGTGTTGCTGGCCATGAACAGCTGGTTGCGCGACGGCACACTGACGGGAAAGCCGGGCAGATTTTCCTGGCTAAAGTATTGCTGGTTGTAGACCTGATTGATCGCGGTCGCGTCGTCGTAGTGATAGTAGAACGACCAATCGCCCGTCTTGTGATTAACGAAGTCGATCCGCTCGGCCATGTTGGTATCGACGATCGATCCGGCGTGGCTGGAGTCATCAAAGTTGAAGCCACCGGCCTGATTCGACACCGGAATCAGCGGCAAGGTCAATTGACTGACGGGGTCGATATAGGCGGAGATGTTGTGGCCCGGCACTTGATTGCCATTGCTGTCGGTGGTCATCACCGCAGTGCCGAGCTGGTTGTACAGGGTGGGGGTGCAAGTCGGCGGTTGGCACACTCCTCCCGCGCCGTGGACCACCCCACCGCCGCGGCTCATCAGGGTTGCCGCCCAGGCGTCGCCCTGAACGGGGGTGTTCAGAATGGTATCGGAGAAGATACCGTTTCGTTCGTCATTGCTGAGAACCTGCACAATTCCCGTGCTGACTCCCGCCACCTGGCGTGTCTGCTGAAAGTCGGTGAAGGAGAACAGCCGGTCCTTCCAGATCGGACCCCCGAGAACCCCACCGTACTGGTGACGCTTCAACTCCGCTTTTGTACTGTCAAAGTAGTTAATCGCGTCCATCTTCTGGTTGCGGTAGAACTCGAACAGCGTTCCATGGAAGCTGTTGGTTCCGGACTTAGTCACGGTGTTCATGACGGAGCCGGTGAACTTGCCGTACTCCGCACTGAAGCTGTTGGTGATCAGGCGAAACTCCGCCACTGAGTCGGCGTCTGGAATCAGGCCGGCGCCCATATTCTTGGTCTCATTCACCTCCGCGCCGTTTACCAGGAAGGCGTTGGCAAACTCAGGCATGCCGTCGGTGGAGACATTGCCCGACGAGCTGTAGAGGCCGGAAGCGGGCGCGCGATCGTTGTAGCCGCTGTTGGTATTCGCAGGAGCAACCCCTGGCTGGAGGGACAGCAGATCGAGATACGAACGGCCGTTGAGCGGCATGGCCAGAATCTGCGAAGAGGTGATGGTTGTCCCCATCGACGTAGTCGAGGTATCCACCTGCAGACTGCTTGCCTCGACAGAGACGGTTTGGGTCACGTTCCCGACTTGAAGCACGAAATCAAAGTGCAGCGCGTCGTTGACGTTGAGATCGATGTTGTCGACGACCCCCTGCTGGAAGCCGGCGTCCTGGGCGGTGAGGCGGTAACGTCCAGGAGGCAAAGCCAGAATACTGTACTGGCCCGAACCATCCGTAGTGGCCGTACGGCTGTAGCCTGTGGTCGTCTGAACGGCAGTCAAAGTCGCGTTCGGAAGCACGGCGCCGGACTTGTCACGGACGTAACCGAGAAGGGAGCCGGTCACGTCTGCCCGTACCTGCAGGGTGCCGAGCAGCACCATCAAACAGAGATGAAAATACCGCCAACGACGAAAATCCATAGTGGCACGCCTCCCAAAAATTGCTGCAATTCCGCTGTTTGTACGACGATACGGATATTTAGCAAACCCACAAGCGAAATAGTGCGAAAAGGGCCCTGCCCCGGCCTTGCTTTGCCACGCGGAGACACCCACCATGGGAATCTCACTCTTTCCACTGGTTAGCCAACTAGCCAGGGGAAAGATATACCTTGTTATGTGAGTTATGGCGACGCGGGCCATTGCGCATCGCGTTTATCAGGTAACTAGGCACATAGAGAGAGGCCCCGCTACAGCATGACAGAAGATGCCAGTAAGCAACCCTACGATTCCACCCTGGGGATGGATGGTGAGATCTCTCGCCGCGATTTCATGAATGCCACGCTGCTGGCTTCTGGCGGCGCGTTGCTGGGTGGGCTGACGCCGTACCAGTTAATGGCCCAGATGGGCAAAGACAACTGGACGGGCTACGGTGGGGTCGGCGATTACGCAGAGTCGCACGGCAACACTTACGAAGTGATGACAGCCGGTCATCAGATCCGTGATCATGTCTTCGCCGATCCTCCCCACCAGGCTGAGGATACGGGCGAGGTCTTCGACTTCGTGGTTGTGGGCGGCGGCCTTAGCGGTCTGGCAACCGCGCTCTACCTGCGGCAACACGCGCCGCGGGCGACGTGCCTGGTGCTCGAAAACCATCCCATCTTTGGCGGCGAGGCAAAGCGAAACGAATTCATTGTGGATGGTCAGCGGCTGATAGCGCCACAGGGCTCCGATCATTTTGCGACACCGCTTACGGGCAGTCCGCTGGCTGATTTCTATGCATCCATCGGTGTGGACGCCGCGAAATTCGAATACCAGTCGTGGCAGAGTTCCTTGCCGGAGATCCCCGTGGGCCGGAGCTTCGAGCACATCCGGCCACCGTACGGTATCTATTTCGGCGCTAACTTCGGCCAACAACCAGGCACGTGGGTGGTGGACCCGTGGGGCAAGAAGCTGGAGGGTGCACCGATACCGCCGGCGATGCGGGCGGAGATTCTTAAGTATCGCGAGCTAGGTGCAAAGCGGGGGCCGGATGGGTACGAGCACCCGCACGAGCTCGATGCCATCAGCATGGAAGAGCACATGATGCAGAGGTTCGGCCTGAGCCAGGAGACCATCCGCAAGTTCCTCATGCCTGGCCCGGGGGACGGCTTCGGCATCGGCGCGGACGCGCTTTCCGCCTATGCCTTCGGCTTCGACGGCGATCCGATGAATTACGGTGAGGACAACGAATTGCAATCGTTTCCGGGGGGCAATGGGGGTTTTGCGCGCCACATGGTGAAGACGCTGCTCCCGGCAGCGATTCCGGGTCCGCGCACGCTCGAGGCCGTCTGCCGCGGCCGGGTGAACTTCGATGCACTCGATCATGCCGGCGAGCGCTCGCGCATTCGCCTCGGGTCTACCGTGGTGCGGGTGGAACACGAGGGTGCGCCTGAAAAGAGTGAGTTCGTGCGTATCACGTACACGCGCAACGCTAAGGTCTATCGCCTGAAGGCACGGGCGGTGGTTATGGCAGGCGGCAGCTGGACAACGAAACACATTGTGATTGATCTGCCTTCGCAGCAGCGCGAGGCCTATGCGCAGTTCTTCCGCTCGCCTTGCATGCTGGTGAATGTCGCCTTGCGGAACTGGAGATTTCTTTATAAGCGTGGCATATCGGGAGCGTTTTGGTATGGTGGGTTTGGGGAGTATGGCTCGGTGCGTAAGGCTCTGACCTTCTCCACCAGGAACAAGACCATGGGGCCGGATTCGCCGGTGGTGATGACAATCAAGGTGCTCTACTGCCGCCCGGGACTACCCATGGTGGAGCAGCAGAACGCGGGGCGCGCAGAGCTGCTTTCCAATTCTTTCCGCGATTATGAGCGACGGGTGCGGGAGCAGCTTACCGAAATGTTTGCCTCTACTGGTTTTGACGCCAAGCGGGACATTGCGGGCATCGTTCTCAATCGCTGGGGACACGCCTATTGTAGTCCGCAGCCGGGGTTCTTTTTCGGCAAGGACGGGCAACCGGCACCGCGGGAGATCTTGCGACGCGCGCCCTTCGGCCGGATTGCCTTCGCCAATACGGATCTGTCTGGCGATCCCGGCCATGCGACCGCGATCGCCGAAGGCCAGCGTGCCGCCGGCCAGCTGGTTGATCGTATCTAGAGGGGCGCAGTTGGTGGCGTGGGCGAACTTCATACGCCTTTTTTCACGGAAAGACGCATACGCGGCATTGTCCGGTGATGCGTGGCAGGAAATCTGCGTGCGCTCTGTCGAAAAACATTTCCAGGAAGGGTCCGCGGAACTGCAGATCCCTCCACTTCGCTACGCTACGGTCGGGATGACAAAGGGAAGGGGCGGCGCTCCCATAGAGAGTAGCTGCGTCGGCCCACCCAAGGAGACGAAAATGGGGCTTCTTCAGCAACCGGTCTCCATGGAGGCGTTGCTCTCCCCTTTGTCATCCCGACCGTAGCGTAGCGAAGTGGAGGGATCTGCAGTTCCGCGGACCCTTCCTGGAAATGTTTTTCGACAGAGCGTAGCGTGGTGGAGAGATCTGACATTTCTCCTTCAGGTTCCACAAAGACTCACGTGAGAAAGGTAATGCATGCTGGGCTGCCGACGGACGTGTATTGACCGGTGAAGGTTAACAGACCGGTCTTCTTGTCCACCCTGAAGGAGGTAATGTCGTCACTGCGGTGATTACATGCATAGAGAAAAGCTCCGCTGGGATCGATGGCCAGGTTTCTTGGGTAGTCGCCCATGGTCGAGGTCTCGCCAAGGTACTGAAGCCGGCCGTCGCTGTTGAGGGAGAAGATAGCAACGGTGTTTTTGAGGCGGTTGGCCACGTAGAGAAATTGTCCGTCAGGCGATAGCAAAATCTCCGAGGTAAAATTCGATCCTTTGAAGCCCGGCGGTAGAGTCGAAATCGTTTGCTCGTGGTGAACCGATCCCGTCGCCGGATCGAAGAGAAAAAAAGCTACCGTAGACGATTCTTCCTGCACCGAATACAGCCAACGCCCATTAGGGTGGAATGTGAAGTGACGCGGCCCATCCCCAGGAGGCAGGGAAACGAACGGAAGCGGCGAGAGTTTGCCCGTTGCCTGATCCAGACTGAAAATGTAGATCCGATCCTGTCCCAGATCTGTTTGCACCACGAACCGGTTTGCAGGATCGGCATGGATCATGTGCGCATCCGGTTTCATATGACCGTCAAAGGCGAAGCTCCCCACAGGAGCATCGGTTGCAGTCTTGGGTCCCACGGAGTCCTTGTCCTGGCGGGTGTAGACTTCGGCCCCAAGTGCTCCCATTGGCGATACAGGCAGCACCGCGATGCTCCCGTCACCGTAATTGGCAACAAAAACGTACTTGCCTGACGCATCCACACTCAGGTGAGCCGGGCCGGCTCCTGCTGAGCTCACCGTATTCAGCAGTTGAAGATCTCCATTCGCACGGTTGACCGAGAAGGCGCTTACCGAGCCACGTTGATCTTCATTCACGGCATAGAGGTACTTTCCGGATGGGTCAAGAGAAATCCATGAAGGATTGCTGGTCTCCGCAGCCAACTTGACCAGGCTCAGTTCTCCCGTCTCGGGGTTCATCTCGAAAAGGTAAATGCCCTTTCCATTGCCGGTGTAGGTCCCCACATAGGCCAAGGTTCTTCGACTCTGGCCGCGAGCTGTTCTAAGCACACCATAAGACGCCGCAAAGGCGAGGGATTGTTGCAGGAATTCGCGGCGGGTCCGATTTTCGTTAGCCATCTGGCTAGGATAAACGAACCCGCGCCACTTATCAGGGTTCGTGAGGCAGGGTCATGACCGGGTTTTCAGAGAAGAAGTTTATAGGACGGATCATGAATTCATGCCACAAGGTCGGCATCACAGGCCAGTCCTCGATGCGCACCACGTGGTGGAAGCCAAGGGTGTACCAGGCCACTATGTCCGTATTCTCGATGTTCCGGTCAGCCTTGGTCCATTTCGGCAGGCCCTCGCCACCCTTGCTGTTGGTGACGTAAACGCCGGCCGCGTAGCGCTCATCCGGCTTGTACGGGGTAACCCAAAGCTGATGTTCTGCGAAGGCACCCACCTTCAAAGAGGGGTCATCCGGGGAAAGAAAATCCACTGCCGTTGCCTCGGGCATGATCTCGACCCCCGTCGGGTAGCCTAGAGGACCGCGCTCCGTACCGCTTACGAAGTGCCACATGGCCGGCTTACGCGGATCGATATCCATGATGGCCTCGCTCTCACTTTTCGCAGGCGTCGATTGAACGCCCCAGATGCTGGTGCGAGTACGGGCACTGATCTTTTCCGGGACCATCCGGTCCACCATGAAAGTATTGTTCTGGCCATCGACGTCGAGGTCCAGCCGGAAGCAGAGATAGTGGTCGTGGTATACGGCGACGGTGTTGGGAGCAACCAACGTTCCATGCTGCGGGGTTGGCATGCCGCCTGTCATTGTCTGCTCGGGAACGACGACATCTTTGCTGCCCTTTACCTCCACGATCCCGGTGGCGCCGACACGAACGCGGATGGTCCCATCCTGCTGAAAGGTCCAGTCCATCATGTAGTCGTAGTTGCCGATGGCCGCAGCGGCGCGCAGTACGAGTTCGCGGCTGGGACGGCCGGCCATGATGTTGTTTTCATTGTGGCGCCATGCCGGGTCGCCGGTGAACCGCTCAAACAGGCAGGCCTCCTTCGTCCTCAGCAACGGCGTTCCGCTGTCGGTCGTAGACAACCCCGAAATGTATACCGCGTTGGAGGGGCAATCGTTCTCATCGACCTCCCGCAGCAGGCCGTCGCGCGTGAATTCCCCGGCATCGAGGAAGGAACGGGAATTCCATCCCTCATCGGTGTCCATGTAGGGCACGTACATCTCGGAGAAAGAACCTTCATACAGCAGGGAGCGCAACCGCGAACCATCCTGGTAGCGGACCAGATTCAAGACCGGGCCCACACGCGAATCGAGCCGGAGCCGGAAATGCCAGTTCTGCCAGACGATTTCGCCCTTATCCATCTTGAAGGAGGGACCCATCGGCTGCATCACCAAGAGAGGCTTTGTCCCTTCCCGCGGTATCGCTGCCGATTCCTCAAAATCACCCACATACTTCGCGGTTGGGATCACGCCGGTATCGATTACCTGGAGAACCTTTTTGCCGGTTATATCCACCACCACCCAGAGGCCCTCAATGTTCCGGCCCCAGGTATGGTATTGGCCGTCGGCGTCGGTGCAGCCGCCATAGCCGATGCGCATGGTCTCCTGTTCGGGAAAGACCCTCAAGGCCAGCGGCCCGTTGCCGCAGTGGATGGTGGTCATGTCCGTCAAGCCGCGCTTCTTGAAGGCCGCTTGTACGCGCGGGTCGTTCTTGATCAGGTCGCTGAAGGCATGCAATTCCGTGGTGGTAAACGGGGCCTGTACACCAGGAATCACGTTCCAAGACTCCAGCTTTGCGCCGGTGATATCCACCCGGGCCTCGATCGTCTGGCCCTTGTCCTCCAGAATCACGTCGGCTTCGCGTTCAATCGGGTCGCCCGGCTTCCAGGCCAGCACCGTGCTCTTGTCCGGTTCATGCAGCAAGAGAGTGGAGACACCCGTGTCCGGCGTCATGTGTCCGCTCTTGTGCAGAATGTCATGCACCGCCCAATACTCCGAGCTGCTGAGCCCGTCCAGGGGATGCTGCGGCGCTGGGGATTGAGCCACAAGGGGAATGGAGAGGGCAAGAGAGAGTGCCGGTAAGCAGGTTAGAAAGCGGGATAGGGAAATTGCCATCCTAAGGCTCCTCAAAAGGCATTCAGCTGAAGCGGCGGTGGTGAGATTGTAATGCGCTGCAGGGATTCGGGGATGCGAATTAGTGCGAAACAGGTGGGGCCGGAAGACGTAGGCCGACGAGATTCAATTTACAATGACTCGGCAGCTTGCTAAGTGAAATCTAAATCGAACCCGGGCGCGGCGGCAATTGGATTTGTTGGATGTGTCCTGGCGTGGTTGATTGGTGCGGCCGCCGGGGCCCAACGCGCTCATACCACCTGGAGCGAATACGGCGGCGCTCCCGACGCCGCGCAGTTTTCCGCGCTCGGTCAGATCAACCGATCCAATGTGAGCCGTCTTAAAGATCGCGTGGAAATACCCTACCGGCGATGGAAACAAGTATCTATTCAATCCGATTGTCGTCGATGGCGTGATGTATGTTCTGGCCAGGCAGAATTCGGTTATCGCGCTCGATGCCATAACCGGCAGAGAGCTGTGGGTTCATCAGACCGATCCAAAAACCAGACTGATCACGTCCCGGGGAATCAACTACTGGGAAAGTGCCGACCGATCGGATCGGCGGTTGCTATTCTCCCTTAACAACTACCTGCAAGAACTTGATGCGCGGACGGGCAAGCCGATTTTGCAGTTCGGCAGCGATGGTCTGGTGGACCTACGGACGGGCCTTGGGCGCGATCCGGAGAGTCTCAGGCTGGTTCAATCGGGCACGCCTGGGCAGGTTTTTGAAAACCTGATCATCCTGGGTTCGGCAACCAATGAAGAATATGCGTCGGGTCCAGGTGACATTCGCGCCTACGACGTTCTTACCGGGCGGTTGGTCTGGACATTCCATACTGTTCCCCATCCGGGTGAGTTCGGGTACGAAACCTGGCCTAAGGATGCATGGAAGACAGTGGGAGGGGCGAACGCCTGGAGCGGTTTGTCGCTCGATGAAAAGCGCGGCATCGTCTTTGTTCCCACAGCCAGCCCGAAATATAACTTCTATGGCGCAGATCGAGCGGGCGCCAATCTGTTTGGTGATTGCCTGCTCGCCATCAACGCCCGGACGGGAAAACTTATCTGGCATTTCCAGATGGTGCATCACGATATCTGGGATTACGACAACTCGACTGCACCGCAGCTCTTAACGGTTCGTCACAACGGCAAGATGGTCGACGTGGTGGCGGAGGCGAACAAAGAGGGTTTTGTTTGGGTCTTCAACCGCGAAACCGGAGAGCCCCTGTGGCCGATTGAAGAGCGCTCCGTGCCGCGTTCCGACATGCCAGGAGAGGAAACGTGGCCAACCCAGCCGTTTCCGACGATGCCGCCTCCGTTCGGTCGCCAGAGCTTCACGGTCAACGACCTGAACCCGTTCATGCCCGCCGAAGAGCGGGAGCACTTGCGCGAAGAGATGCTAGGCGCGCGCAACCAGGGACTGTTCACGCCGCCGAGTACGCAGAATACGGTCGAAATGCCGGGAAATAATGGCGGAGCTAACTTTGGCGGGGTAGCTTCGGACCCCGTTCGTGGATTGTTATACGTCGTGTCCAAGGATCTTCCCGCTATGCTCAAGCTGGAATTGGATGGGGAGGAGGAGGTCTCGGCAACGAGTTCTCCCGAACAGCGTGGCCGCGCAGTCTTTGCTACAAATTGCCGGCTGTGTCACGGCGCGGACCTGAGAGGGCAACCGCCCGCTGTTCCATCGTTGGTCGATATCGGATCGAGACTCCCGGCCAAAGATATCCGCGCGATCGTGACCCAGGGAGACGGTCCTATGCCTGCATTTGGGAAGCTCTCGGATACAGATCTGGATTCCTTGCTGGCCTATCTTTTAAACCCTGCGCGGGCACCGGCACCGGCTGGTCCTGAGAACAGTGCCGCAGAGAAGGCCCCTGCGAATGCCCGGTACAGAAGCGGCTTTGGCTTCATGTTCACCAGTAGCGGTCTGCCTGCGATTGCGCCGCCATGGACCACGCTTACGGCTTACGACCTGAACGCAGGAACCATTCGGTGGAAAATCCCTTTCGGCGAAGTGCCGGAGTTAGCGGCTCAGGGCTTCAAGGATACGGGTTCGCATTTTCCCAAGGTCGGCCCAGTGGTCACGGCCGGAGGATTGATTTTCACCGGCACGCGCGATCGCAAGGTGCGGGCGATTGACTCGCAAACGGGGAAGGTGCTTTGGGAGACGACGCTCGACGCCGCCCTGGAAGGGATGCCGGCGGTCTATGAAGTGAAGGGGCGCGAGTACGTTGTGTTCTGCGCGGCGGCTCAAGCCACGACTTATACCCACGATCTTCCTGGACACCCGGCATCGAGGGCGCCCATTCCGGGCGCCTATGTTGCCTTTACCTTATCTAAGGAAAGATAGACTTATTCTGCTCTTACTTCGCTGTGTAACTCGGGGATGCCCGAGATGCGCACCACAACATGATCTCCGGGCCGGAGCCAGCGGGGTGGAGTCTTGGCTTCGCCCACGCCTCCCGGGGTCCCCGTCGAGATGATGTCTCCGGGCTCGAGAGTAAAGACGCTCGAGAGATGCTCGATGAGGTATCCAACGCCAAAAACCATCTGCGACGTGTTCGAGCTTTGCAGCACTTCTCCGTTAATGATCATCTGGATGTCCTGTGCCTGAGGGTCGGGGATCTCATCCGCGGTCACGATTGCAGGCCCCATGGGCGCGAACGTATCGAACGTCTTGCCCATCATCCATTGGCTGGTGGCCTCCTGAACGTCGCGGGCGCTGACGTCGTTATGATTGGTGTATCCGAATACGTGTTCCCGCCAACGGTCTTTCGAAATGTAGCGCCCTCCTTGCCCGATCACGACCGCGAACTCAGCTTCATAATCGGGCTGTTTGGAATGCTTCGGCAATACGATCGCCTCACCAGGCCCGATGATTGCAGTGGTGTATTTGGAGAAAACAGTCGGAACCTTCGGGATCTCCGCCTTGCATTCCGCGGCATGATCACGGTAGTTCAGACCTATACATATGATCTTGGGAGGGCGCGGCAAAGGAGCGAGAAGCTGCGCTTTCGACAGAGGAACCACCTGATCGGCGGGCGGATTTTCCAGCCATTCTTTCAGGCGCTGGAGCGCCTCTTTACCTCCCTGGATAAGGTGCAGGAGGGTAGGAAAACCTGCGGATTTAAACCCGACTATCTTATCGCCCTGGAGAACCCCCGGTTGGGCTGAACCGTTGTGCTGGAATGTGACGAGTTGCATTTAGATCCCTCTTAGGACCGAGTTAAGCAAGTCCCGCCAGTCGCAACAAGCGAAATAGTGCGAAAAAGTCTGCCGGCAGGTTTCTTGCTAGGAGGGGAAAAGGGGGGCGCGGCTGGGATTGTAGCGCGGCAGCCCGACGTGATCGACGATTTGCTTGAACTCGGAAAGATGGCGTAGGGAATCGAAGCGCGGATCCTGCATCAGGGTGAAGACTTTCATGTTTCGCTCGTTGCAGGCGCGATTCAGCCAGAAGCCCATCTGCTTGGATTCACCCAACGCGGCGTGGGTCGCAGCGATGTCATAGGAGGGCATGCATTTGTGATTGGTCGCGCTCTTCAGCCCACGCAGGATCTGCCGGGCGGAGGTCGCGTCCCCCGCTGCGGCGTGGGCATGCGCCTTCATGGCGAGCACGCAGTTACTGCCCCCGGCAAGCTTGATGGTCTTTTCAAACTCCCGCACCGCTCCCTTGTAGTCGCCCTTTTGTTCCAGCGCCTGCGCCAGGTACATGTGGGCCCAGACAAAATCAGGATCCAGTTCGAGGGCGCTCTGGTAGTACTTGACGGCCTCATCGAAGCGGTGGGCGAGGTGCGAGGTGACGCCGGCCCAGACCAAAGTAATGAGGGAGACAGGATCGATTTCGAGCGCGTGCATGATGGCGATATGTGCAGCCTCGTGCTGTCCTTTGGCAGCTACAGAGATTTGCATACCAGTGATAGCTGAGAGCGTAGCCCGGATTGCACTGAATGGCTCGCCGATACTCCAGATCCGCCCCTTGCCAGTCGCGATCGAAGTGAAAGCGGATATCGGCCAGCGAGGCGTGAGCTTCAGCCAGGTCAGGATCGAGTTCAATTGCTTTGAGCGCCGCCCGGCGGGCCGCCGGCATGGCCTGAGAGGGGGGCACAATTTCATAGAACGAGAGAAGGGTGAGGGAATCAGCAAGGCCGGAGTAAGGCAGGGCGAAATGCGGATCTTCCTGGACCGCTGCTTCGAAACACTGCATGGCCTTGCGCAGGCCTTCCTCGTTTCGTTGTTTCCAAAAGTACCGGCCCTTCAGGTACGCTTCGCGGGCGCCGGGCTTTTCGATGCGCCGGGTGAAGCGACACGACGGCGGCGACGAAATGACCTTCAACCAGACGCATAGACACCATCTGGTCCGCCAAATAACCCGGCAGTGCATCGATATCGCTGCGACGGCAGCAATAGACCTGCGACCAAACTACAGTCTCACTCTCGACCAACAAAAGCTCCGCATTCACCTGCAAGCCGGCACAGTAATCCTGAACGCCCCACTTCAGCACGTAGGCGGCCGGGGAATCCTGCGAAACAGTGTCTACCGCAACGCTCAACTTGCCCGGGTTCAGCTGACCCAGAACCGCAATGGTCTTGGCCGCGATTGCATCGCAAAGGGACTGATCGGCAAGAGTCTCGTTTTGGAGTGGCTCAACACGAATGGTGATGTGGCTCGGTGCAGATGCTGATGTCCTGGCCTGTTTCGCCACCTCGGGCTGGCCGCCCTTGTGGGATACCTGGTCATTCCACGCGGCCAACTCCGAGCGGAAGGCGAACACGCTCCCAAGTTGCTTGTGAAAGTGCCGATGGATGGGAAGCCCTTCCCGTTTTTCCCAGAGTTGGACGGTGCGAACTTCTCGCCGAAAGTAGCTCGCAATTTCCTTCCAGGAGTCCAGACGATCAGCAATCGAGCCTCAATCCATTGGATTGGTGTGAGTTCGATAATGTCGACACCAACTCTTTAATCATCAGGGTCAGCGGAATCTCTGATCGAACGTAAAAGCCCAGAGTTTTTCAGGAGGCGGCAATCGGGCCGAACAATCCATAGCAACGTACAGCAGCCGGTGGGGATCTGAAGGCAAGCGCTGAATGCCATGGAGCTGTTACCGGGAGATTACACCGCGATGAAGCTTTGCCGCAAGAACTTTCATTACAAAGTCCCCCCGGAGGGGATTTGATGTGAGAGTTCGTTGCTTTGTGGCGGCAACCTCAATGTTTCGCACTATTTCGCTTGTTGGTCCTGGAAAAACTTGTTTTCCTATACGAACTTTGCAGCCATGACCACCTAGACCGGATTGGGCGTGCCGTACTGCCGGATCAGAAAAGGGAATTTCGTGCCCCAGGACCAATCTTCAGAGTCTTCGCCGCTGCCGCCCTCGTTCGCTTACACCGATAGCTATGCATTCATGGAGAGGGTGCGCACGGGCATGCCGCCCCTCATCATTTGCGTGGCTTGCAATGGTGGCATCCAGGGGAAAGAAGCCAACGAGGTCATCCCGGAAACAGCCGACGAAATTGCCGAATCCGTCGGAGGCGCGTATGAGGCCGGCGCCGCCATGGTTCACATCCATGCGCGCGATCCAAAGGATCTGACGCGATGTGCGCGCGATGCTGAACCCTGGCGGGAAGTTCTGTGCAAAGTACGTGCGCGGTGCCCCGACATCATCATCAACGCAACCACCGGGGGCGGTCCCAACATGACTATGGAGGAGCGCGCCTCTTCGCTCGAAGCGGGTCCGGAAGTTGCATCGCTGAACCTGGCTCCGGACATGAGCCGCTTTCGCTTAAAGGAACGGCTCCCGCCCCTGCCCAATCCGCGCCCAGCCCTGGACATCGATGAATGTGTAGCGTTTACGTACGGTCAAATTCACCAGTTCGCGGCTATGATGAAGCTGCGCGAGATCAAACCGGAATTGGAGATTTACCATCCGGGGTGTGCATGGGTGGTGCAATACCTGATTGAAAATGATCTGGTGAAGCGGCCGTATTGGATCCAGACCGTAATGGGCTACCAAACCGGAAGCTACCCGACGGTGGAGAATGTGCTCCATATGTTGAAGGATTTTCCCAAGGGTGCTCTATGGCTATGCTCTGCCATTGGCCCATACCAACTTCCGCTGACGACACTCGCCACTCTGATGGGCGGCCACGTGCGCGTCGGCCTGGAGGACAATGTGTACTATGCCCGGGGACAGAAAGCCGTGAGTAATGCACAACTGGTCCAGCGAACCGTTCGCATCGCGCACGAACTTAACCGGCCGGTTGCGACCCCGGCACAGGCCCGTTCTATCCTGGGGCTAAAGTGCCAACCCAGTAAGTACTAATCGAATCGAAATACAGGGGTCGGGACACGACTTATGCCGAAGGTCGCTGTGAACGGCTTTTCGATGTATTACGAGACTTATGGGTCCGGTCAACCTATCGTGTTTATCCCCGGCGCATTAGGCACCGGGAAGAACGGACTTTGAGTACCAGATCCCATGGTTTAGCCAAAGCTACCAGGTCATAGCTCCTGATCCTCGAGGTTACGGCGAATCGAGGCCACCAGAGCGTGACTATCCGCTCAACTTCTATCAGCACGATGCAGAGGATGTACTCGCCCTGATGACGGCGCTGGGCCACCATGAATTTGCTGTCTTCGGCTGGAGCGATGGAGCCAATATCGGCACGCTTATGGCCGTGAACGCTCCGCAGCGAATTCGGCGGCTTGTGGTGTGGGGAGGAAACTCCTATCTCTCCGCGGAAGAGATCGCCGCCTTCCAGGCCATGCGTTCTCTCTCCTCGTGGTCGCAACGGGAGGCGGATGCGATGCGGCAAATCTACGGTGACTCGCTCGATGACTTGTGGGAGCACTACGTCGTGGGATTAGAAGACCTCTACTCCACCGGCGGTGACATTTATCGCTCGCGGCTCGGCGAAGTGAAGTGTCCGACGATGGTGCTGCACGGGGAGAAGGACCCGCTGGTACCATCGTTTCATCCCAGAACCATTTGTGAGGGCATTGCCGGCTCCTTGCTCCATGTTTTTCCGGAAGGCAAGCACCGGATCCACGCAAAATATGCAGCGGAGTTCAAATCAGCTGACCGCTGCATTTATTTGAGGAGTCTTATTCTCGATCAACCTTCCGCGACCAGGGAAATCGAAGTACCTCGGCAATTGAATCGGAGCCTCGGGCTCTTCGATTCGACCATGATTGTTGCCGGGTCGATGATCGGCTCGGGGATCTTCATTGTTGCCGGGGAAATGGCGCGTGAGGTGGGAAGCTCCGGCTGGCTGCTGGTGGCCTGGGTCATCGCCGGCGTCCTCACGCTCGCGGCCGCACTCTCCTACGGAGAATTGGCAGCGATGATGCCGCACGCCGGCGGCCAATACGTCTACCTGCGGGAAGCCTATTCTCCGCTGTGGGGATTTCTCTACGGCTGGACACTCTTTCTGGTGATTCAAACCGGAACGATCGCTGCTTCGTCTGTCGGTTTCTCCCGGTATCTGGGCGTGTTATGGCCGCACATTGCAGAGAACAACTACATCATCCCGCCGATTCATATTTTGCCCACGTACGCTGTTTCCCTTTCTACGGCGCAGGTGGTCGCGCTGGTGGTGATCTCTTTTCTCACCTGGACGAATACCAACGGCCTCAAATATGGCAAGGGGGTGCAAAACGTTTTCACTTCGATGAAGCTCGGCTCCCTGCTGGCGGTGATTGCCATCGGGATCCTGATCGGCTGGAAAGCCTCTGTGGTCAAAGCGAATTTCGGCGATGCGTGGACACCGCGCGGATTCACCGTGAGCGGCTATGCGCCCTCTCCGTTGACGGCCTTCGGCATGCTGGTAGCCCTTTGCAGCGCACAAATAGGTTCTCTGTTCGCGGCCGATGCCTGGAACAACATAACCTTCAGCGCCGGAGAGGTCAGAAACCCCAGCCGGAACGTGCCCCTGTCCCTGGCTCTCGGAACCTTCATTGTCATTGGTCTGTACCTTGCGGCCAACTTCGCCTATATCGTCGTGCTGCCCTTCAGCGCGGTGCAGCGCGCACCCTCGGATCGCGTGGCCGCGACCATGATGCAGGCCATCTTCCCGACCGCCGGCGCGGTGCTGATCGCAGTGGCCATCATGATTTCAGCATTTGGCTGTATGAATTCTCTGATCCTGTCCGGAGCTCGCGCCTACTATGCGATGGCGCTCGACGGGCTCTTCTTCAAGAAAGCCTCCGCCCTTAATCGCGCCAACGTGCCCGGCGCGGCCTTGGTCATGCAGGGCATCTGGGCAGCCGTACTGGTATTGATCCGAACCTACCAGCCTGCGACCGGAACCTACGGCAATCTCTACAGCAACCTGCTGGATTACATCATCTCCGCTGCGCTGGTCTTCTACATCCTTACCATTGCCGGCGTCTTTCGCCTGCGCCGGCTTCGGCCGAATGCCGTGCGACCCTACCGCGCGTTTGGTTATCCGCTGGTTCCAGCGCTCTATCTTGTGTGCGCGAGTGTCATTCTGGTGATTTTGTTCGCTTACCGCCCGGCAACCACCATTCCCGGTGTGGTGATTGTTCTGATGGGTGTTCCGGCGTACTTCCTTTTTCGATATCTGTGACCGCGACGATTGACTGCGACGTGCTCAAAGGAGCGCAAGAACTTGCTCTCTCGCTGCCCCCATGTAGCCCTCAGCTTGGATTCCGCCGCAGTTTGATAGGTCGACCCTATCGGGGCGTTGTTATCTATAAGTTATTCATTATAAAATACTTATGTTTAGCATTACCCACGACAATGTCGCTTGTCGTTGTAAATATTTGTGCTGGGCTGAATTCGTGGAAAAAAGCCTCCAGCTGCCCTCCGGCTACCACGAATTCCTCCAGGAGCTCAAGGGACACATCCGTACCACCCGTTTCGTGCTGCGCTCGCGGTCAATCGCGAGTTGGTTCTCCTTTTTGGTCGATTGGCCGGGATATCCTCGCCAAGCAGGGAACAGAGGGTTGGGGTACCCGGGTTATCGACCGGCTTGCCCGTGATCTCCAGAACGAGTTTCCGCGAATCGAGGGCTTCAGCCCCAGAAGCCTGAAGTACATGCGTGCCCTGGCAGAGGCCTGGCCGGAGGAACCAATTGTGCAACAGCTTATTGCACAACTGCCCTGGGGGCACAATGTGCGCGTTCTGGACCGAATTAAGGACCGGCCGACGCGGGAGTGGTATCTCCGGACAGTTCCACGAGAGGGAAGGGAAGGCGCTCACCAACTTTAAGCATAATCTGCCGCCGCCCGACTCAAATATGGCGCAGCAGATCCTGCGCGATCCGTACAACTTCGACTTTCTAACCTTGGCTGACCCGTTTGCGGAGCGAGAACTGGAGCGAGGCCTTCTCATCCAGCTACGCGATCTGCTGCTTGAGTTCGGCCTTGGCTTCGCCTTTGTGGGCAGTCAGGTACCGCTGGTCGTCGACGACCACTCTTTCTTCGTGGACCTGCTCTTTTACCACATCCGTTTGCACTGCTATCTCGTGATTGAGCTGAAAACTGGAGAGTTCCAGCCGGAGTATGCCGGCAAACTGGGCTTCTATCTCTCGGCGATCGATGGGATCAGCAGTTCTGCTTCACAGCAACCCTGACATCGAGCTCCTCCCAGTGTGCGAATCCGGAGATCAGGCAATAGAGAGCATTCGGGCGCTCAAACCCGATCTGGTGTTTCTGGATATTCAAATGCCGGGATGCGACGGCTTCGATGTTCTCGAGATTCTTGGTTCTGAACTCCAGGAGCCGTCGTATTCGTCACAGCGTTCGACAGGCATGCGATCAGAGCTTTCGAGGTTGCCGCCCTCGATTTCCTCCTGAAGCCCTTTGACGATGCTAGGTTCGCCAAGACAATCGCCAGGGCAAAAGAGAAGATCGCATCCCAGCGGCAAACGCCAAACAAGAGCACCATACTGCCGGTCAAGAGTGCGGGACGTGTCATCCTGCTGCCGATAGGAAATGTGGAGTGGATCGAAGTCGCCGACTATTACTCATCGCTGCACGTTGGGACGAAAACGTATCTCATCCGTCGCACCATGAACGAACTTGAGAGGGACCTCGATGAACACTCTTCTGCCGAATTCATCGTTCAGCAATTGTCAACCTTCGCTACGTCGAGCAAGTCTCGTTCGGAAAGGACTGAACAACGGCCAACGGTCTTAACGTGCTCTATTGTCCGTTTTCTGATGGGACCCCTAGTGGGCGAGTTTCTAGCTAGCCTTTGGGGGCCGCATTGCGGCGGTGCACCCTGAAGCGGGCCGCACCTGGTTATGCGTCCAGCATGAGGAGCATCGTGGTGGAACGGGGACATAGCGATGGTGCAGGTATCGATGAACGAGTGGCTTTTGAATACGCCAAGGTCGAGTTTTTCTACAATCAACTCGGAATCGCTGACCGCTGTGCCATTGCATACTTCAACGGAGGACACACGATCCATGGAAAAGAAACATTCGAGTTTCTGCGTAAGCACCTGGGTTAACTGAGACCGCCATCAGGCGTCCAATGATCGCGTTGGGTCGATTTTCAACCATAGAAGACTGGCAATCAAATAAACAGCGCCGGCACTCATCAGCATGGCTTGAAACGACCCGAAACGGGTAAACATCCAAGCGGCAGCCAAGGGAGAAATAAATGCGGAGATGGTCGACCCGGTGTTCATGAAGGCCGACGTGGTGCCGCCGAGACTTCCCCCGACCTCTAAACAGCCGGCCCAGGCGACCGGCACCGCGAGATCCATACCGAAGTCAGCGAACATCAGACAGACAATTGCCCCGAACGGACTTTGCATGACGGCAGCTGCCGCGAAGCCGGCTCCCGCCATCAAATACCCTCCTAGTCCTACCAGGCGCCTACCCCACAGCGGGCTGCTGATACGCCGCACGAGCCAGTCAGATAAAGCTCCGCCGATGACGTTGCTCGCCGCACCCGCAGCTAACGGAAGTGCTGCATAAAGGCCGGATGCTTGTGCCGAGACCTGATACCGCTGGATGAGATAGGTCGGTAGCCAAGTCAGCAAAAACCAAAATCCATACGATGACGCGAAATACATCCAGAAGAAGGACCATAAATTTGCGCTCGTGAACAAGCGCTTCCACGGTGTATCGGCGGCTCCGGGGGCGCTGGGCAGATCCGCATTGTGGCCAAGGTAAATGAGATCCGAAGGACCAAGCGCCGGATGCCGGGCCGGATTGTCCCGATACCAGCGCCAAAAAAAAATGCACCAGATTCCCCCGATAGCGCCGAAGAACGCGAAGGTGAGTCGCCAGCCGAACCAACCCATGATCAGAGTGGCGAGCGGGATTCCAATCGCCGCTCCGAGCCGCGTGCCCATCCACATAATGCCGGTCGCTCGGGCACGATCGGTGGTCCGAAACCATCGTGCAAGAGCGGCTGCCATCGAAGGAAATGCGCCGGCTTCTGCCGCACCGAAGGCGAACCTCACCGCAAGCAGCCCCAGATATCCTCCCACCATCCCGGTCAGCGCGGTGAAGGCAGACCAACAGGCTACGATCCGGGTAATGATCTTGCGCTGCCCCAGGCGGTCGCCAAGCCAACCCATCGGGATCTCAAAGACCCCATAGGCCACAGAGAACACGCTGAAGGCGTATCCCATCTGTATGCTGGATAGTCGCAGGTCGCGCATGATCGCGGGAGCGGCCGCAGAAAGGCAAACTCTGTCCAGATAGGTGATACCTGAGGCTAACGTTACAAGAAGCAACACCCGGTTGCGGAGGGAAACTCGGAAAGTCTGCGGCATCTCGGCTTCGACTCCGGTGTCGGTCTCACGGCATAAAACTCGTATGAGGGGAGTTTCCAGACGTCGCGCTCAGCGCGTCTCAATCGTTGAGTTTCCGGCTAAGCTTTCGTTTGACGAATCGGTTTTAGGGCGACTTAACGGCAATACGCATCACAAAGTCTGGCTGACTCGCCAAAGAGAAAAACGCATTGGGTGGTGTTCCGAAGATCGCTGCCATGGGTCCTCTGTCTCCAAAGCTTTGCATCCCGGAAAAAAGATCCTTCGATCAGCCTTTTGTAGCAAGAACTTCGCCTGAGGTCAATGTAAAGTTTACGGAAAATCCAAGTCGATTGTGGTACTTTATCATGTTATCGCGTTCATGGTTGCGTTCATGGTTGCGTTCATGGTTGCGTTCTGATGCGCATCGACGCGCTTGACCGCGCCGCATAAGACTCTTCTCCGGCCAACGGATTCATGGGAAATCCCCACGCCTTGGTGAAAGTAATCAACAACGAAGGTACCGAGAGGACAGGACTGTCAATGCCAAGAACGCGGCTATCGCATCTCAACAGCCTGGAGATCTTACAACTTGTTCGCGTCCACGGCTACATCTCCCGTTCGCAGGTCGCAGAGAAGGCCGGCGCTAGTCCGTTCCTCGTTTCGAAGATCTGTGACAGTCTGCTCGCTGGACATTTCATCGCTGAAGCCGGTCACGGCGATTCAACCGGCGGGCGGCGGCCGACGCTGCTTTCGCTGCGACACGATTTTGGCCGCTTGATTGGCGTGCATCTCGGGAGTGTCAATGTTCGAATCGCCCTGTCAGATTTCAAGGGGAATTTGATTGAGTACACCAAGGACAGAAGCCACGCCAATGAAGGCCCTGAAGTCGCGATGCGTCGTCTGATGAATCTTATCGATCACATGCTGCAGAAATCGAAGCTCAAGTACTCAGACTTGAATGGTATCGGGATCGGCGTCTCCGGAATTGTAGAACGTAGCACGGGGGTGATGATCTTCTGGCCGAAACTCCCCCTCTGGATGAACGTCCCGGTCAAAAAGATGTTGGAAGACCGATACAAGACTCTAGTGCAACTGGAAGATACTTCGCGTACCCGGGCATTCGCCGAATATAGGCTCGGTGGCGCGGACGCCGCGAAAGATTTCATATACGTCGCAGTCGGTGCGGGGATAGGCGCGGCCCTCTTCCTGGATGGGCGCCTGTACTCGGGGGCTGGAGGATTTGCCGGCGAGTTCGGCCATATTACGGCTTTCGAAAATGGCCGTCTTTGCTCCTGCGGCAATCGCGGTTGCCTGGAAACTCTGGTTTCGGCCTCTACCCTCATCCGGAAAGCGCGGCACGGTTTGTCGGCCGGCCTGAGCAACACTTTGATGGAGATCGCGCAGGGAGATGCGCGGAGTGTTTCGGTCGAGATGCTCGGCCAAGCCGCTAGAACGGGCGACCGCTTTACCGCGCGACTGCTATCGGAAGCCGGTGCGCATTTAGGCCGCAGCATCGTTGGACTGGTGAATCTCCTGAATCCCGAGTTAATTGTGATCGGCGGAGGTGTTGCGTCTGCCGTTGGGGACCTTCTTCTTCCAGAAATTGAACGCGTCGTTCACCAGCGAGCCATGATGCAGGACGTCAATCAGGTTCAGATACGAATTTCAAAACTTGGGGAAAAGGAATGGGCTCTGGGGGCAACCCTCCTGGTCGTAGAAAGGGCGCTCGCGCAAGCATTTCTCAAAGCGCCTGAACGGAAAAAGCGCGCATCGCGTTGAAACGGCTCTTCCGCGGCCCTCGACCTGGATAAGATACAAACGTAATCAAGGAAACTACGAGATCGAAGAACGAATCTAAATATACTTAGCCTTCTTTATTCGTAAAAGAACTTTACAAGCAAAAAGGGGCCGTCTAGTATCGCTCTGGATGAATTTGATGAAGAGACTTGTTTGGCGCGGTGGGGTAGAGCTGCGGATGGAACACGTACCGGGCCCTCCGCCTAGTCCGGGCGAAGATGAAGTGCTGTTGAAGGTGAGGGCCGTCGGAATTTGCGGCACAGACATCCACATCATGAATGGGGCGATTCCGTCGGCAAAGCCTCCGATGATCCTGGGCCACGAAGTTTCCGGAGAGATCGCGGCGGTAGGAAGCAGGGTGACGAATGTTCGCGAGGGTGATCGGGTCACCCTAGACGCGGTTGTCGGTTGCGGTCATTGCCCTCGCTGCAAAAGAGGTAGTCCCCAATTCTGCGCCGAAGGATTTGAATTCGGAATCAGCAGAGATGGCGGCTGCCAGGAGTATCTTGTCGTGCCGCACCAGAATGTTTATCGTATCGCCGATTCTGTCTCATTCGAAGAGGCGGCGATTCTGGATATGGAAGTCTACAATGCGGTCCGCAATTGTCGCATCGAGAAGGGCGACTGCGTTCTGGTGCTGGGCGCCGGCCCGATAGGACTCATTGCATGCCAAGTGGCACGGATCCTTGGAGCTGCTCATATTGTTTTAAGCGATCTGCTGAAAAGCCGGCTGGATGCTGCGCGGGCTATCGGAATCGCCAATGTTTATCTGCCCGCAGCCGAGAGTGGCTCGGGTGCTGGGTTGGGGAACGAAACTGGGGAAATGTTCGATGTGGTTGTGGACTGCGCCGGTACGGCGAACAGCACACGGCATGCGTTCAAGGTTGTGCGGCCAGGCGGCCGCATTTTGCTCTATGGTGTCTACGAGCATGCAATCGATCATCTCGACCTGAATCAACTTGTCTTGAAGGACCTCACGGTCGTAGGAGCGCAAAGCGACCGAAACGGTTGGGAGGATGTGATCGCTCTCGTGACCTCTGGGGCATTGAATCTGAGAAAGTTGATCACCCATCGGCTCCCTCTTGAAGAGGGGCAGGCAGCCTTCAATCTGGTGCGCAACCGTGAGCAGGCGGTGATCAAAGCGGTCTTGCTGGTATAGGCCTGACCGTGCTGCGCGGTGCCAACGTTCCACCCTGACAGGATCCAGAACGGAAGAGAATGATAAAGATAACAGCGATCAAAGCGGTAGGCCTGCGTGGGAGTACGCCGGAAGGCGGGTGGGCCAACGAAATAAAGTCCGACGATTGTATCCATACCTTGATCGTCGTTTATACCGATCAAGGGATCACCGGATGGGGCTCGTCGTTTACCAACGACCTGCTGGTGGAAGGGGCCTTGCGCATTTTAGAGCCGCTGCTGATCGGAGAAAATGCCCTAGAGCCGGAACGCGTTACGGAAAAACTTCACGCGAATACGTTCTGGATGGGACGCGGCGGAAGCGTCACCCATGCCATCAGCGGGATCAACATCGCCCTCTGGGACATCCTCGGCAAAGCCACCGGCCAACCGGTTAGCAGGCTTCTCGGTGGACGTTATCGGGAGCGGGTTCTTCCCTACGCCTCGCTCCTTATGCAAGAGCCTCAGCCGCTGGCCGCACACTTGCATGCTGTCCAGGCGCAGGGTTTTCGTGCCTTCAAGATCGGCTGGGGTCCGTTTGGACGGCGAAGCAATCTTCTGGATGAACAGATCGTCCGCGCTGCTCGCGAGGCAGTCAGCGACGATGCCCTGCTCATGGTGGATGCTGGTGCGAGCGATGCCTTTTGGCAACAGGGATATAAGTGGGCCCTGCGGGCAGCCGATATGCTGGCTGATTACGGCGTGAAATGGTTTGAAGAGCCGTTGCCCCCGGACAATCTAGCCGACTACGTGCTGCTGAGGAGTAACGCCCGCTTACCGATCGCCGGCGGTGAAGTTCTGACCCGCCGTCAATCATTCGTTCCATGGATTCAAAACGGCGCCTTCGATATCGTGCAGCCAGACGTAACCAAGGTCGGGGGCATAAGCGAGGAGAGAAGAATCGCCTGGATGGCGCATGATCACGGGGTCCAATTTGTTCCCCACGGCTGGAATACGGCCCTGGGATTAGCGTCCGACCTTCATTTGGTTTCTGCGAGTCCAGGCTCCGATCTCGTGGAATATCTCACAGGTTCCCCCTTCATCGACGATATTGTGGAGGTTCCCTGGAAGTTCGATTCCGACGGCATGCTCCCCGTTCCATCTGGGCCAGGGCTCGGTATTTCGATCAATCTGGATAAGGTAGAAAAGTATTCGGGCCTGCGGCTTCAGTCGTAGCGTTGGTCGAATCGCTAACGATTCAATTTGCAGTCCTTGATCCCGACGAGTGAAAAGAACAAAGCTGTGTGAGGCTTCTATGCGCTTGCTAAGGCCCTTCCCGGTATTCGTTTTTGCAGCCGTTCCGATCGTGGTTGGATCCGTGCTTGTTCGTTCGCAATCGACCACCGAGACTGCCGCATATCTCGATCCCCATCAGCCGGTCGACCGGCGGGTGGAAGATCTTCTCGGCAGGATGACGCTGAAGGAAAAGATCGGCCAGCTTAACCTTCCTTGCGTCTATGTGAGCGATCTTGGGAACGATATTCCAAGCAAGATGCAAGCATGCAGACGATTTGCCGCGGGAACCTATACCAGCGAGATTGGGCCGGGCAGCGGATTCTTTACTCTGGCCGACAATATTTTGGAGGAAGGCACTCTGCAGCAAGCGAACTATTTCAACGAACTCCAGAAGATTGCTCTCACCCAAACACGGCTGAAGATCCCTCTGCTTGAGGACGAGGAAGGGACCCACGGAGCCATGTTTGCAGGGGCCACTATTTTTCCGGAGGGGCTGGCGATTGGCAGTACCTTTGACCCGGATCTGACCAAATCGGTTTACTCGGCGGCGGCTCAGGAGGCCAGAGCGGTTGGCATTCACCTGCTCTCTACTTTGGTAATGGAACTGGACCGGGATCCTAGAATGGGCCGAAACGCCGAAGCCTACACCGAAGATCCCTACCTCTACTCGAAGTTGGCAGAGAGCATTGTTCAGGGCGCGCAAGGCTACGACGTGAGTGCCCCGGACAAGGTCGGGGCCGTCCTTACCGACTTCCCCACGCAGAGCGAACCTGTGAGTGGCTTAGAAAGAGGAGCCATCGAATTGTCGGAACGGATGCTCCGCGAAGACTTCCTGGCTCCATGGCGTGCCGGCATTACGCAGTCCGGGGCTCTCGGGGTCATGGCGGGCTATCCGGAGATTGATGACGAACCGGCGCACGCCTCTCGAAAATGGCTCACCCAGGTATTGCGCCAGGAACTGGGGTTTGATGGCTTAGTGGAGAGTGAAGGCTACGGATTTCAGACGCTCATCGATGAGGGGATCGTCCCCACTCAAAAAGAAGCCGGGGCCCTGGCGTTACAAGCCGGCGTGGATCTAAACATCACCTATGAGCCCGCTTATATGGGTCCTCTGGTGCAGAATGTCGAAGAAGGGCGGGTGCCCGTTTTCCTTGTCGACCGGTCCGTACGACGTCTCCTGCGGGAGAAATTTCGCCTGGGACTGTTTGAGCATCCGTACGTAGACCCGAACCAAGCCGTGCGCATCGTGCATTCTCAGGAGCATCAGGATATTGCCCTCGCTGTCGCTCGAGAAGGAATCGTGCTCCTCAAGAACGAGCAGAATCTCCTGCCTTTGAACAAAAATCTTAAATCGATTGCCGTGATTGGGCCCGACGCAGATAGCAGTTCGAATCAGTTAGGGGATTACACCACGAGGAAGGTTCTTCAGCCGGTGGTTACCGTGCTGCGGGGAATCAAGGAAAAAGTTGGTCCGCAGACAAAGGTCTACTATGCCAAAGGATCGAACGTGCTTGGCGACGACAAGAGCGGATTTCAAGATGCGGTGCACGCCGCAAAAAGCGCGGACTTGGCCGTCGTGGTAATTGGCGAGCAGTTCGGACGCAATGAAACTAACCAAAAGGACCGATCGGCGACCGACGGCGAGGGTTCGGATGTGGCGAGCCTGGATCTTACTGGCGTCCAGGAGGACCTCGTTGAAGCAGTCTCTACAACCGGTACGCCGGTGGTTGTGGTGCTGATCAATGGACGACCGCTCTCCGTGCGTTGGGAAGCCGCCCATGTCCCGGCACTCGTAGAGGCGTGGGAGCCGGGGGAACGCGGCGGCACAGCCGTCGCCGATGTACTTTTCGGTGACTACAATCCAAGCGGCCGGCTTCCGATTACCATCCCTCGCAGCTCTGCCCAATTGCCCGCTTACTACGATTGCAAGCCTTCGAAGGTCTTTTGGGTTCAGAAGGGATGGAGTAAGAATTACGGATATGTGGACATGCCGTCAAGTCCACTTTACCCGTTTGGCTATGGCCTGAGTTACACACGATTCAGCTATCGCAATCTCGTGGTTGATACGCCCCGGATCCACCCGGGAGCCGATGCCCGTGTCCATGTTGAGGTAAAGAATGTTGGTGACCGTTCAGGGATAGAAACGGTTCAGCTGTATACCCATGAGCGCTTTGCCCCGGTCTCTACCGCTATCAAACAGCTGCACGGGTTCCAACGGGTTGCCCTCGGCCCCGGTGAAAACAAGACCGTCAGTTTCACGCTGACCCCCGAGGACCTGATGCTGCTCGGCCTCGATATGCATTGGTCGGTAGTTCCGGGGACCTTCGATATCATGGTGGGCGGCTCCTCTGCGGATGTTCCGCTCACCGCCACTCTGGAAGTGACGCCGTAGAAAAAGACACTCCTAGCTACACCCCCTGCGGGGGGAGAAGCGAACATGCTTGAGTGCGTGGCGAGCTGTGCGAAGATGGGGCTTCACGCTGGTCCGCCATGTAAGGCCGAGGCTGAGTTGCACTGGCCACGTATGCGGCTCTCCGTGAAGAGAGCCGCAGGAACTTCACCGACAACACAACACTCCACAGGAAATCCGGGCGAACGCAGTGGAGCGATCTGCGACAAGCAGCGGCTTTTTATGCTTGACAATAGATGCCATACCTATTTCTGATGTACCGCATAGACTTTTATCAAATAATCGCAACATCTCTACAATTCCATACCTAAAAGAGGACGAGATCTATGGAAGCCCTCACGATGTTGTCCCGCAAGGTAATTCCGCTGTTTAGTTTGACTGCGTTTTCGTGCCTGGTGGCCGGTGCTCAAGTGAGCAACGGAACGATCGTGGGAACCATCACGGAGACCTCTGGCGCAGTGGTTTCAAAGGCTCGCGTAACCGTAAGGAATATTGAAACCGGGATGGAGCGCAACGTAACGACGGATGCTTCGGGTGACTATGACGTTCCCAACCTTGTTGCCGGCCATTACAGCATCACCGTTACCCACTCGGATTTCAGTACGGCAACCGTTCGTGACTTTGAGCTTCTCGTCGCGCAAAGAGCTTCGATCAACACCGTACTTCGAGTCGGCGCGACCAGCGAAAAGGTCTTGGTGACGTCGTCGAGCGTGCAGTTGCTGCACCTTTGTCGCGCCGCGTGAAATTGAACTGGCGGCAAAGCTCTTTTTCCAAGCGTCGCCTATACTGCAGAGGTAATCGTGGGAAACGTCGGACGACGTACTTTTGTCAAATTCCTGACTGCAGGCTTAGTATCCGGTCCGGCAATCTTGAAGGCAAGTGTGCCGCGTCGTTCCGATGTTCGCATCGAAAATGTAGTCATTGCATTCAAGAATTATAAGTACCGTGTTCCCATCAAATTCGGTGGCATCGTGAGTGACAGGATCACTCTCCTGGACGTGGTGTGCACGATCAGATCAAAGGAGGGCAAGGTCGCCACGGGGTTTGGGCAAATGCCGCTCTCGAATACGTGGTCATTTCCTTCTCGCACGCTATCGTATGACACTACGCTGGCAGCGATGAAAAAGCTGGCGGAGCGTATTGCCACGATCACCCGGAATTACACCGACTTCGGTCACCCGATCGAACTCAACTGGGTGCTGGAACCCCAATATCTGAAAGCGGCTCAGGCAATCACATCGGAGGAAAAGCTTCCGGAGTCAATCCCGGCACTTTGTACCCTGGTGACGGCCAGCGCCTTCGACGCTGCGATGCACGACGCCTATGGAAAACTACATGGGTTGAACTGCTATTCGACCTACGGGCCAGAGTTCATGAACCGCGATCTCTCGTACTATCTTGGTCCGGAGTATAAGGGGCAATATCCGAACGACTACGTTTCCACGCGGCCGAAGGACCGGATGCCGATGTATCACCTGGTGTCAGCCATTGATCCGATCGTGGAATCGGATATTGCCCATCCCATCAACGACGGCCTGCCGGAAACGCTCCCGCAGTGGATCTACTACAACGGCTTGACTTACTTCAAGATCAAGCTTGACGGAGATGACCTGCACTGGGACGTGGCTCGCGTCCTGACCGTGGATCGGGTTGTTACTGAGACCGAGCGCAAGCGTGGGGTCCGCGATTTTCTCTATTCTCTCGATTTCAATGAGCGCTGTCCGAACGTTGAGTATCTTATCAACTTCCTAAGCACGGTGAAGCAAAAGTCTCCGGTAGGGTTCGCGCGGATTCAATACGTTGAGCAGCCGACAGCCCGAGATTTGGATACCCATCGGCAAAACGTAATGTTCGCGGCAGCAAAACTGAAACCGATTGTCATCGATGAATCGCTTACCGGCTTGCATGCGCTGATGCTGTCGCGGGAGATGGGATATACCGGCGCGGCGCTCAAGGCGTGTAAAGGGCAGAGCAACATGATGATTCTTGCTCCGGTAATGGAAAAGAACAAGATGTTTTTGTGCGTGCAGGATCTGACCTGTCCGGCGGCCTCACTGATTCAATCGGCGAGCCTGTCTGCTCACGTGCCTGGCGTGAAGGCGATCGAAGCCAATGCGCGGCAATTTGTGCCGGCTGCGAGCAAAGGCTGGGAAAAACGCTTCCCGGGCATTTTTCACGTAACCGACGGCACGATGGATACCTCTGGATTGAACGGTCTGGGGATCGGCGCCGTGGCCCCGGGGCAGGAGATAGCAGTGTTGCAGTCCTGATAGAAGCACGAAAAGACTGAGACGGAAGAGACTACTCAAAGGAAAAGGGCACCCGAACCATGCTTTCAAGGCGGACGTTTATGCAGCTTTCTTCGGCTGCCGCTCTCACGGCTGCCTTAAAGCCTGTTGAGCAGGCATTCGCAAGTGCAACCGGAGAATTTAGAGGCACGCTTTGCCTCTTCTCGAAATCGGTTCCTCAACTGAAATGGCAAGAGCTGGCGCAGCATGCGAAGGCCGCGGGTTTCGGCGGAATCGATTTGACGGTTCGCCGGGATGGCCATGTTATGCCGTCGCGCGCGGCCGAAGACCTTCCCAAGGCGGTTGCCGCAATTCGCGCGGAAGGCCTGGAAGTCCCCATGATCACTACGGAGTTGCTGACGGAGAATGACCCGACTGCGGAGCCGATTATTCGCACCGCGGCTGACTTGCACATTCCGTTCCTGAAACCTGGTTATTACCATTACCAGTTTTACGACGTTCGCAAGGAACTGGCCGCGGCCGGCGAGCAGTTCCGGGGTCTGGTGGAGCTGGCGGCGAAGCACGGTGTCCAGGTGGGCTTTCATAATCACGCTGGATATATCGGGTGCCAGCTCTGGGATATTGCCTCGGTGATGGACACTCTGGATCCCAGGTATGCGGGCTACTATTACGACCTTGACAATGCGGCGATGGAAGGAGGAGTGGAGGGTTGGAGAATCGCGGCGAATCTGGTGATTCCTCGTTTGAAGATGATGGGCGTGAAGGATTTTATCTGGAGAAAGACCGAGAAGAAGGGCTGGCAGCCAACGAATTGTCCTTTAGGACAGGGGATGTGTAAGTATCCGGAACTCCTGAAAATGGTTGCCGCAACCGACTTTCATGGCCCTGTATCCCTGCACATGGAATACGAGATTCCCCGCGTTTCCAATAACCAGGGGATCGCACTGAGCCGGGAGACGGATGATCAGGTGATGGTTGCCGCACAGCGGGATCTGGAAACGCTCAAGTCTCTCTTGCGTACCGCATACGCGGGAGCGTAGAAGGCCGCAGCAGACAACCTGTCCGTAACTTCGGCAGATTGCGCAATAGAAACAGGGTTCATTACCAGGAGAGTTCTCGATGTCGGGACGGGTCAAATACTATTATCAACACTACACTTGGCAGGAGATACCGGAACTCGTCCGGCAGCAGCCCGTCGTTGTACTGCCGGTTGGGTCTGTGGAGGACCATGGGCTGCATCTACCGCTGGATGTGGACAACTTCATCATTGGATCGATCGTCGAAGAGGCGGCCCGCCGTCTCGATGGGGAGATGTTGCTGTTACCTCCGGTCCCTTACGGTTTTGAAACCCATCACATGGATTTGCCGGGAACGATCGACATCCGCATGGAGAACATGTTGAACTTCGTCCTCGATATCACCCGCAGCGTTGCGCACCATGGGTTTAATCGGATTCTGCTTGCCGACGGACACGGCTCCAATATGCCGATCCTGGATCTCGTGGCGCGGCGTACGAACCTGGAAACCGACGCATTGTGCGGTGCTTTCATCTGGCCCAGCCTGGCGAAGGAGACTATTGAGCAAATTCGGGAATCCGAGAAGCCCGGCGGAATGGCTCACGCCTGCGAACTGGAGACGTCTCTTTACCTGTATCTTGGTCCAGCCCGGGTGCAGATGGATAAAGCCAAGAAGGAAATTGGCATCTCGCCCACTCGTTTTATCTGGATGGATTTGTTGATGTCGTCCCCGGTCCTTCTCATGGATCGCTGGACCCGCTTCAGCAAAACCGGTGTCGCTGGAGACCCGACCCTGGCAACCGCGGAAAAGGGAAAGAAAGTCTTCGAAGCCGTTGTGGCGGCGCTGATAGATTTAGTGCGGGAATTCAAGAATTATGATCGCGGCACTCCGCAGGACTTACACTGAGAATCCGCGGTTTCATGGCTGGTCATCGAAGGCGTTCGCAATCAGTTTTCCAGGACGATTCTTTGTCCGGTTCGACACGCATCATAAATAGCTTCTACGATCTGGAGCGCAGCCAGCCCTTGTTCACCCGATACCAGCGGTTTCCGTCCATTGCTGATCGAGTCGGCGAAATTCAGAAATTGCCGCTCGAGCGGAACAACCGACACCGCCATGGGGTCCGATGCCCCGGAAGCGCCTTTCGAGCCCAGCGGTGCGGGATCACCGCTGTCCTGCTGCACATCCCACGCGATCAGTTTGCCGCTGGCAACAATGGCGCTCCCATGGGTGCCATGAATCTCAATACGCTCTGTGTAGCCCGGCCAGAAAGCTGTGGCGGCCTGAACTACCCCTGTTGCCCCGGACTGAAAACGCAGGATGGCATTGACGACATCTTCCGTTTCGATACTATGAATTGCGCCCAATTGCCAGTCCGCACTTACCTGCTGCACCGGGCCGGCAAGCCAGCGGATCAGGTCAACCTGGTGAATGGCCTGATTGATGAGCGCGCCGCCCCCTTCGCAGGCCCACGAGCCTTTCCCGGGGCGGGCATAGTATTGCGGGGAACGGTACCACTTGACGTAGCAGTCGCATTCGAGGATGCGGCCCAGGCGCCCGTCGGTGATGGCCTTCGCAAGGAAGATGCTGGAATCGTCGAAGCGCCTCTGGCTGATGACGTTGAGCAAAATGCCCGCATAGGCCGCGATGCGGATGATCTCGCGGGCGTCTCGCACTGTAGTGGCAATAGGCTTTTCTACTTGTATGTGCTTGCCGGCCTCAGCGCAGATCTGCACTGCCGGTCGGCGAAAGTCCGGATAGGTACACACGTCGACGATATCCACCTCGGGATGCCGGCATACTTCCTCGTAAGTGGGCACAAATTGTGCGCCATACTGCGAAGCAAATCGGCGACCGGATTCCTCGGAACGATTTGTGCAAACAGTAACCCGAAATCCGATGTTTTGATACGCCTGTGCGTGCTTGTGAGAAATTGCTCCCGTTCCAATAAGTCCGATTCTCATAAGATCGTCACTATGTTTCAGATATATAACTCAATTTATTTGTTGAATTATACCTGTGGAGCTCTGCGTCGCGTGCTTGCGTTCATGACTCAGGCGTCGGGTATAACTAACTTGGATAAACCCAGAGTTCTTCATCGATGACCAACGCAAAGAGCCGAGCGACCGATACTTTATACCGTTGGCGTTTCAGGATGCTGGCAGTTAGTCTCCTGTTCGCTGCTTGTGGGTCGAGCCGGTTGCTGCTTTGGGGGCAGGATGGCGCCAACGCCTCTTCTGCGGGCAGCGCGCAGACCGTCGATGCCAAGCAAACGTATCTAAAGCTTTGCTCCGGATGCCATGGAGTGGATGCGCGCGGATCGCAGCAGGCGCCGGGGCTCAGCGACAATCCGAATCTGCGCGGGCGATCGGTTGGATCGCTGCACACTCTGATCCGGAACGGATTTCCCGCGGCCGGCATGCCGCCGTTCGATTTGCCGAGTCCTACGCTGGATAGCTTGGGGGCATTGATCTTATCCCTGAATTCATCGGCATCCGAAACCGGTGGGCCGGGCGATGGTGTAGCGGGAGAAAAGTTTTTCCAGGGAAAGGGACAGTGTGCTTCCTGTCATATGGTGTTTGGCAAAGGTCAGCCGGCCGGTCCCGATCTTTCCGACGTAGGACGCGCTTTGACCCGGGGACAGATGCGCGCGAAGTTACTGAATCCGGGAGCAGAGATAACTCCGGGTTACCAGCTTGTTACGGTGCATCTGCTGGATGGGAAAACGTTGCGCGGATTTGCCCGAAGCAGGACTCAGTTCACGCTTGTGCTGCAAGATCTGGAGGGCGGCGTGAAAACCCTCTCGCTCGCCAGGGTCGCAAAGATTGATGAAGAGAATCGATCGCTGATGCCTCCGTCCAGTGCAAGCCCTGACGAGTTGCAGAACCTTCTCGCCTACATGAGCCGGCTAACCGGCGTTCAGCCTGGAGTCAACGCAATCGCGTCACCCGCCAAAGGCGGAATTGAGTTTTCGAGAATTCTTAACCCCAAACCGGGCGAATGGCTCACTTATAACGGAAAACTCAGCGGCAATCGATATAGCGATCTGACGCAGATCAACACTGCAACTGTAAGTAAGTTGGGCATGAAATGGAGCTTTTCCATTCCTCTGTGGTTGCAGCTGCTCCCGAATACTCCCTACTTCCAGGAAAATATGCGCTACTTCGGTCTGGAGACGGTTCCGATCGTCGCGGATGAAATGGTGTATGTGACCGGGCCGAATCAGGTCTACGCGCTCGATGCGCGTACCGGCACCGAGGTGTGGCACTATGCGCGTCCGCGTACTCCGGGGCTGGTGTCGGATGCGGCCCTCGGCACCAACCGCGGTGTCGCCATTCTTGGCGATAAGGTCTTCATGTTGACAGATAACGTCCATCTGTTGGCCCTAAACCGCACCACCGGGCGACCTGTATGGGAAGAAGTAATCCCGGATGACGGGCAGCATTATGGCGCGACATTGGCGCCGCTGGTCGTCAAAGACATGATTATCGTCGGCGTGGGTGGCGGCGACTGGGGTATTCGCGGATTTCTGGCAGCGTATAAGGCCGAAAATGGCGAACGCGTTTGGCGTCACTGGACGGTTCCTTCGAGTGGCGAGCCGGGATTTGATACCTGGAAGGGCTCTGCGGTGACCTATGGCGGAGGCGGGACGTGGCTTACCGGATCCTATGACCCGGAGACCGACACACTCTATTGGGCCACGGGAAATCCGTATCCGGATTCTGACGATCGGGAGCGGGGCGGTGACAACCTCTATACGGATTCCGTGCTCGCTCTCAATCCTGCCGACGGCAAATTGAAGTGGTACTACCAGTTCACCCCACACGATACCCACGATTGGGACGCCGCCGTGCCGAATGTCCTGATCGATACCAAATATCAGGGTGAAGATCGGAAGCTGCTTCTGCATGCGGACCGGAACGGCTTCTTCTATGTTTTTGATCGCACCAATGGCCGGCTCCTCACCAGCCGTTCTTTCATTCGGAGGATGACCTGGGCCAGCAGCATTGGTCCCGACGGTCGCCCCGTGCGCCTGCCGGATACTAACGAAACTTGTCCGGAAGCCGCGACCAATTGGAACGGGACCGCGTACAGTCCCGAGACACGTCTCTACTACGTCATGATGCTCGAGAAGTGCGATGTCAAATTGTCGCCGACCAGCACAACAGCCGTAGTCCCCAAGCAAATCCCAGGCAAGAAGTATCTGCGTGCCCTGAATATCGATACCGGCCAAATCACCTGGGAAGTTCCTCAGGTGGGGCCGACCGACGGCAAGCGATTAGCGGGAGTGCTGGGGACGGCTGGAGGGCTCGTGTTGTACGGCGATCCAAGCGGCGATTTCGTAGCGGTCGACGAGCGGAGCGGGAAAACCTTATGGCATTTTCCGCTCAATGCTACGTTCAAGACCTCGCCGATGACGTTTTCCGTGGACGGGCAACAATATATAGCAATCGCAGTGGGTTCCACGATCATGTGTTTTGGGCTGACGCAATAGGTTGGCGATGGAAGAGGTCGGCAGCTCAGACCCGGAGTGATTCGGCAGCAACCATACAGGTGGACCCTAAGTGTGCGGCTGAAATGGACGGACTGTTGGCATGGGCTATTTCGATCTGCAGGTGAACGGATATGCGGGCGTGGACTTCAACGGCGACAGTCTTGACGCTGACGAGGTTGAGCGAGTCTGCCTCCGGCTGGAGGCGCAAGATGTCGAAGGCATCCTTGCGACGGTAATCACCGACTCGCTTCCGGTCATGGAAGCTCGTCTGCGGAGGCTGGCCGATGTGGTTCAGACCAATGCCTCCGTCCGGCGAGTGATTCGAGGGATTCATATCGAGGGGCCATTCATCAATCCGGAGCCGGGATATCGCGGGGCCCATCCTGTCGATGCAATCAGGCCGGCCGATTTGTCGGCAATGGAGAGATTGCTGGAGAGGGCGGGTGGTTTGACGCGGCTGGTGACTTTGGCTCCGGAATGTGATTCCGGCCTGCAGGTGACGCGGGAGCTTGCGGAAACAGGCATCGTGGTTTCTGCCGGCCACACCAATGCATCCCGAGACGAACTACAGGCGGCGATCGACGCGGGGCTGACCATGTTTACCCATGTGGGGAACGGCTGTCCGGCAACCATGCCGCGGCATGACAACATCATCCAGCGCGCTCTCAGCCTGAGTGATCAACTATGGTCATGCTTTGTCGCGGATGGGGCACACATTCCATTCTTCGCGCTCAGAAACTATCTGGATATAACCGGAGTCGACAGGGCCATCGTGGTGACGGATGCCATCGTGGCTGCGGACCTGGGACCGGGAACCTATCGTTTTGGCCGATGGGTGCTGGAGATTGGCGAAGACCTGGTTCCTCGCGCGCCGGATCGATCGCATCTGGTCGGCTCGGCGATCACCATGCCCAAGAGTTTCCATAATCTCACGCAGTATTTGGATGTCTCCCGCGCCGATGCAGAAAAGCTGATGAAAAGGAACCCACAGATAGCCCTCGGGCAGGCGCTCTCATGCTGATCACGCGGGCCGATTGGCTCGTCCTGATTTTTTATTTTGCCATCGTGGCCGCCATTGGCGTGGTCGCCAGCCTGAGAGTGCGTGGCACCAGCGAGTACTTCCTGGGGGGACGCCGTTTCGGGAAACTGGTGATGATGGGCCAGGTCTTCAGCACCGCCACTCATGCCGAGATGCCGGTGAGCCTGATCGGCGCCGTATACAGCATTGGAGCCTCCGGTATTTGGTATCAGTGGAAGAACCTGTTTGCCACCCCATTCTTCTGGATCCTTGCTCCCGTCGTGCGCCGTTTTCGCCGGACGACGACTGCCGAAGTCATGGAGGATCGGTATGGTCCGTGGATGGGCGGAATCTATACCCTCTTTGCGGTTGGCTTTCTGATCATCAACACCGCAGCAATGTTGAAGGGAGCCGGCAAGGTCATCAACCAGGCGGCCGGAGGCACATTTGGCGTCAATCACATCGTGCTCGCCATGACCGCGACCTTTATTGTGTACAGCTTTTTGGGCGGCCTGGTGGCTTCTGCGTGGACTGATGTTCTGCAGGGATTTCTCATCATCGTCTTGTCCTTCTTGTTGATCCCTCTGGGGTGGAGCACCGTCGGCGGCATGGCTGGAATGAAGTCGACTTTGTTGCCCTACCAATTGTCGCTGGCTACTCCACATGGAGTCGGTATCTGGACGATTGTCGTGTTGACGCTGAATGGCCTCATCGGCATCATGGCCCAGCCTCACATTCCGGCCGCCGTCGGGACGGGCAAGAACGAGGGCGCCTGTCGTGTCGGCTTCTTCTACGGAAACTACATTAAGCGCGTGTGTACCGCGGGTTGGGCTCTCCTGGGCTTGATGGTGGCGGTGATGGTCATAAGAGGGTCCTTTGGTACCCGGACGCTTGCCGATCCAGAGGACGCATTTGGCTTTGTTTGTGGCCATGTCCTGTTTTCGGGTGTTCGCGGTCTGCTGATCGCCTGCGTGCTCGCGGCTACCATGTCTACGTGTGCCGCCTTCCTGGTGGATTCCGGTGCCCTGTTTACGCAGGGCTTCTACCGCACTCGCCTGATGCCGGGAAGACCCGATCACTATTACCTCTGGGTGGGACGAGCCAGCGGTTTATTGATTACGCTGGCAGGAGTGGTTTACAGCCTACTCTTTGTGAAACAAGTGCTCAATTCCTTCCTGCTGACGGAGAGCATGGCCACCTACATGGGTATTTGCATCGTGGGTGGAGTCGTTTGGAAGAGAGCCAATCGCTGGGGCGCCGTAACCAGCCTATTTGCAGCTTTGGGCACCAACCTTCTGCTGTGCAGCCTTGAGCATCGTCGACTCGATTATTGGAGTCCCAGGATTTTCGCTCTTGCGTTTACCGCCGGGATCGTCTCCCTGGTTGTGATAAGCCTGCTGACGACTCCGGAACCGCAGTCAGACGTCGAGCTGTTTTTTGCGCGCCTGCAGACGCCTTCGGATGCCTCCCCCGTCGATGCTATGAGCCAGCCTCCTGACGGAGAGCACGACATACGATGGCAAGGTCTATCGCGGGAGCCAAGCCGTGATCACGCTGAAAGAGGGCAACAGTTGATCCTGGTAAATCTCTTCAACCTCCGTCGCGTGACTTGCGGGGTCAATTTCTTCAGAGCTTACAGCGCTGACTTGTCAGGGCTTGCGTTCGGATGGGCCCTGGTCGTGATTTTGGTTGCCGGATTTTGGGGTCTCCTGCGATTCATTTAGCAGCGGACGATGACGTTGTGAAAACAAGGAGCCGAAAGATGCAGTGGAAAATCTCATTTGTTCTGATCGCGTGTCTTCAGTTAGCCGTGAGCGCTTATGCCGGAACGTTGCGCGCTTCTGCCGTCCAGGTGGACATAACCCCAACCAGCCCGCAATGGCTTGCAGGGTATGCGGCGCGGCAATCTGACGGTGTGCACGACCACCTCTATCATCGGATTGCTGTTTTGGATGACGGGAAGACAACAGTCTTTTTTGTCTCTACCGACACCTGCATGATGTCTCCAGCCTATGTGGACAAGGTGAAACAGGATATCCAGCAAAAACTGGGGATACCGCCACAAAGCATCTGGTGGGCTGTAACCCATACCCACTCCGCGCCAGAGATCGGACCGCCGGGTGCGCCCGCGGTATACATGCCGGAGCGATACAAACAGGCATCGGGCGGCGAGTCGAATCCTGAATACACGCAGTTCGCAGAGGATAAGCTGATCGAAGGACTTGGTGAAGCGCGGCAGAAGCTACAGCCTGCGCGGCTTGGCTTCGGCACAGGCTTCGCCACAGCAAATATCGATCGGCGCGCCATGGACGAAGATGGCAAAATGACCATCGGCCTGAATCCGGATGGTCCTACGGACCGTCAGATCGGCTTGATCCGGGTGGAAACAAGCGATGGAAAATTAATCGCGCTCCTCGCCAATTATGCGATCCATGGAACTGACCTGGGACAGGAAAACCTCAAGATTACGGGAGATGTTCCTGGTGTTGTGTCCCAGTACGTGGAACAGAAACTCGGCGCCCCTGTCCTCTTCTTAAATGGCGCCGAGGGGAATCTGGCGCCGATTTACAGCGTTTATCCCGATCCGGTGGCGGGCCATCTCGACCAATTCAAGGTTCTGCTCGGCGATCGAATTCTCCAGGCGAATGCACACATTGCTGCGGTGACCTCCGATGTTGTTCTGACCGAAAGTGAGGCGATCGTCGAGAGCCCTCTGCGTGCCGGCTTAATATGGCCGGCGGCGATGGGAAGATATATACGGAATGCTCCGGGAGGGGTCGCGCTGGTGCAGGTCCCGGTGCCATTCCTGGAAATCAATCACGATGCGGTGCTCTGGGGCGCGCCCGTTGAACTATTTTGTAAGATCGCCATCGACGTGCGGAACCAGTCCCGGTTTCCCTATACCTTCTACATAGGAATTCTGAACGGCTGGCTGGGCTATCTGCCGACCGGAGAGGCGGTCCGCCAGGGAGGATATGAACCCAATACCTCGCCCTTCACAGACCATGGGGAAGATGATTTCCGGAACGCTGTGATCACACGGATTGCCGGGATGCCACGATAGGACTTTGCGCACTTCCATAAAGGCACTCAGAAAGCGATGACGGAAGCCACCCAACCCGGATCCCAGCTTCGACTTAGAAGAGTTCTCGGACTATGGGATCTTATTTTTTACGGCATGGTGCTTATTCAGCCGACAGCACCCATTCCTCTATTCGGCGTCGCGCAAAAGCTTTCCGACGGCCACACGGTCACGACGATTCTGATTGCGATGTTCGCCATGGTGATTACAGCGGTAAGCTATGGGCGCATGGCCGCGGTCTACCCATCGGCAGGTTCCGCTTATACGTATGTAGGAAGGACGATCAACCCACATTTTGGGTTTCTTATCGGCTGGGTGATGCTGCTCGATTATGTGCTGCAGCCATTACTCAATGTCATATGGATATCGACGGCCCTGGGGAGTCGATACATCTCCGCCGTTTCCTTCCCTATCATCGCGCTCGTCGTGGCGGGTTTTATCACGGCACTGAACCTCATTGGCATCAAATCCTCCGCGCGCGCCAACAAACTGCTGCTGATTGCCATGTGCACGGTGATTGCGGTTTTCTTTCTTCTCGCGGTTCAGTACCTCTTTCAACGCGCACGGTGGGCCGGTTTATTTTCCCTTGAGCCCTTCTACGCTGTTGGAACCTTCGATCTGCGGCGCATCTGGGGCGCCACTTCCTTTGCAGCCTTGACTTACATCGGCTTTGACGGCATCACGACGCTTTCCGAAGATGTCGAAAACCCGAAGCGCAATGTGTTGCTGGCGACGGTGACGGTCTGCATTCTGACTGGAGTTCTGAGCGGCGCCGAAGTTTATCTGGGGCAGCGGATTTGGCCTGACTGGCATACCTTCTCGAACCTGGAAACGGCGTTCATGGATGTATGCCGGCGAGTGGGCGGTCCATGGCTATTCCAGGCCATGGGCGGCGTGCTGATACTAGCGTCCCTAGGCAGTGCACTCACCGGCGGTCTGGGAGCGGCGCGTCTTCTTTTCGGGATGGGAAGGGACGGTGTCCTGCCGAGGAAATTCTTTGCTCATATCCACTCCGAGACAAATACGCCGACCTACAACATTCTTCTGGTGGGTGCGATTGCCTATTGCGGTGCTGTCGGGCTGAACTATATTGGAAACGCATATGAGCATGCGGGAGAGCTTCTCAATTTCGGTGCTTTTCTTGCCTTCATGGGTGTGAACCTGTCGGCATTCTGGCACTTCGGCTTATTGCGCAAGGGACCTCGGCGCAGGATCTTTGTCGATGTCGTTGCTCCACTCATTGGTTTGGGCTTTTGCGCTTCGATCTGGTGGAACCTGAATCGGCTGGCCCAGATCGTCGGCGGGATTTGGTTCCTGACCGGCTTCGCCTATCTGGCGGTCTCGACGAGAGGCTTTCGCCAAGCTCCGAGGATGATGGATTTCAGCGATGTTAGTTAGACTCTGCAGGGAGCCAATAGAAATGGCAGTCCTAAACCGCCGGAGCTTCGTACGGGCAGCTGGTGCAACCTGCCTTGCCAATGCCTTGCACTTTTCAGATGCTGAAGAGCGGCACAACGCGCAAATGCCTCGCTTAGGTGTAATGGCCAAAGTCGGCCCCGGCGAAACCGCTGACGTGACGATCAAGCGGGTTCACGAGCTGGGCTTTTCAAGCTGCCAGATCTTTTTCGAGCACCTCACGCTGGACGACGCAAAGCCGCTTTTGGAGGCTTTGAGCAAATACGGTGTCGAGGTAAGCGCGGTAAGTGAACATAATCCCGGGCCAAGGATCTTTAATTTCTATCAGGGACCGCTCACCGTAGGAATTGTGCCTCCCGCCAACCCGAACCATCGTGCGCGAATCCAGGCCCTCAAGCTGGCCGCTGATTTTGCCCGCCAGTGCAACATCCCCGCGGTTCATACCCATCTCGGTTTTATACCGGAAGACCCAAATGACCCGATTTATCCGCAGGCAATCGCGGCGATACGGGAAGTTGCTGCGCATTGTAAGGAGCAAGGCCGGATGCTCCTGGCTGAAACCGGTGAAGACACGCCGATCACGATGTTACGAATGATTCAGGACGTCGGCACGAATAACATCTTCGTGAATCTTGATACGGCCAATCTCATTCTTTGCGGCAAGGGAAATCCAGTCGATGCTATGGACGTATTCGGGCATCTTGTGCGAGGAGTTCACGCCAAGGATGGTCTCTTTCCAACCGACCCGCGCAACTTCGGTAATGAGGTTCCGATTGGCCAAGGAAGAGTAGACTTCCCTGCCCTCTTCAAGCGCTTCAAAGACGTGAACTATGCAGGTGCGATCAACATCGAGAGGGAGATCGAAGGTCCGCGCCAGACGACAGATATTCTGCAATCCAAGACATTCCTGCAGGATCTGATCACAAAAACCTACACCTAGTGATGGGGGAGTCGTTCTTTCGATGATGGCCACATTACAGACGATCGAGAAAGGACCGCCGGGCGGTTCCGAACGATCTTCTCGTATTTTCTACGGATGGTGGATCGTGGTGGCCGCCTTCCTGAATCTCTTCTTTTCTGTTGGCGTGATTTTCTATGGCTTCCCCGTCTTCTACCCGGCGTTCACGGCCGGCCTGGGATTTGCGCGCGGCCAGGTAACACAGGGCTTTCTGTTGGGCTTTCTTTTTCTGGGGCTTCCCTGCGGCGTGCTGACGGGCGCATTCATCGACCGCATTGGAGCGCGCCGGGTCATTCTCTCCGGAATCGGCCTCGTCGGCTTTCCGCTGATTCTGATGGGCCAGATGCACAAGCTCTGGCAGTATGAGGTGCTCTGCCTTCTGGAAGTAGTGGGCTACACGCTCTCCGGGCCGATCTCCAACCAGGTGCTGGTCTCGCGCTGGTTCCACGTGCGGCGCGGCCGCGCCATGGGTTATGCCTACCTGGGGCTCGGGCTGGGGGGAGTGGTGGCCCCGCCGGTGATGAACCTTCTTATCCTGCACTTCGGATGGCGCCACGCTCTGGAAGCGACGGGAACTCTTATCCTGCTGGTGCTCTTTCCAGTGGGTCTTTGGCTTACGCGCTCCGGACCGGAGGATATGGGGCTAAGACCGGATGGGCTTGCGGCAGCACACGAGAGCGGCGCGGCGCAGGGCGCATCGTGGAGGATCTCCGCTGCAATCCGTACTCGTAATTTCTGGCTCATGGTAGCCGGTCCTTTACTGGTGATCGGCGCGATCAACACGGTCATCCAGCATTTCATTTATGTCATGAAAGATCAGGGGTATTCGAGCACCACCGCTGCGCGCTACATGTCGGTCCTGCTCGCATCGAGCCTGGGGGGGCGGGTGCTGGTGGGTTATATCGCCGATCACTTCAAGAAGAAAAATACGATGGCCTTGTTCTATCTGTTGCTTGCAGTGTCGATCCCCATCCTTTATCTCGCGCAGCGGCCGGTTGCGGCTCTCTCCTTCGCCGTGATCTTCGGCTTCTGTATGGGCGCCGACTATATGTTGATTCCACTGGTAGCGGCCGAATGCTTTGGAATCGGTTCCCTGGGCAAACTGCTGGCTTTAATCATCATGGGCTATACCATCGGGCAATGGCTGGCGCCGTGGATAGCCGGAAGATACTTTGACATCTATCACAGTTACCATTGGGTATGGACCGGTCTGGCGGTAGCCGGTATGCTCGGTGCTGCCGCCATCTACGCTATCTCTGTGCCGTCCGCAACGCTAAATCTCGAACGCCCTGAGGTGCAATGAAAACGCTCCGACGTCTGCATGCTTTCGCCGCGATGGCAGTGTTCTTGGCTTGGCTACTGCTTCCAGCCGTGGCCCAGGATACAGGTCATGTCAACGTTCGAGACGATTTCTCTCCTGGAACCCTGAGCCATATTGATATGCCTTTCCCCGAGGACTGGCAGATTCTTGAAGAAGGTCATCTCCATTACCTCCACATGCTGCGCCCCCGTCCACCGGGTGTGCCGCGCCGGCCGTTGCAGTTCTCGCGGCTGAAAGGAGTGAGCGTGGGCAGTTTTACTCTCAACCTGGGGATTAGGCGCGAACATGGATCCATGATTGTTGTATTTGGCTACGTGGATACACTGCACTTTTACTACGCACACTTGTCGAAAGATCCCGGAACGAAGGTCGCTGTCCACAATGGTATCTTCATCGTCGATGGCGGAGAACGCAGACGAATCGCCGGGGCCTCGGCCCAACCCGCATTGCCGGACCTTTCCTGGCACGATGTGCGCATCGTCCGGGATGTGGGTTCTGGCTCCATCCAGGTCTTTGTGGACCGACAGGCACAGCCTTTGTTTTCCGTTGTCGACCGGACATTTCTGTGCGGGCAGATCGGGCTCGGCTCCTTCGATGAAACCGGAGACTTTGCTCATCTCCGTTTGCGGGGCACGAGCGCGGAATGCCACCCGGCCGCGACTAAGCAATGACCGGAGAGATAGGCGGGCCCATGTTGCTCGACTCTGCCTGGGTTCCCCAGGCGCTCCTGCTTTCGCAGGAGGCGGGATGGAACCAGGTCACGGAGGACTGGAGGATCTTCTTTACTTACGGCAAGGTCCTCGGGTTTGTCGCCGGCGAACGGCTCATTGCAACCTCTGCGGCTCTTCCATATGGACCCGCTATTGGCTGGGTCTCGATGGTGCTGGTCACTGCCGAATGGCGCCGCCGCGGGCTTGGCACCCGTCTCGTCGCCGATTGCACCGCGGTTCTTCGGGATAGTGGACGGGCAGCGTTGCTCGACGCCGTTCCGGCTGCCGCGAGCATCTATGCCGGGCTTGGCTTTGCGCCACTCTGCCCGATGGAACGATGGGAAGGCCTGGGACGCGAATTAGCGGCAACAAGCGCGGTGGCGAATTTCTCTTTGGATGGACTGGCATTCGGCGCAGATCGGCGTTTCCTGTTGGAGAACTTTCTCTCTCGTCCGGGCAGTGTAGCCTTCGCCTCGTCTCACGGGTTTACGATCCTACGGAACGGTTTCGTGGCATCGCACATCGGCCCGCTCGTTTCCAGCCCAAAAGAGGGTCCCGCACTTCTGGGGAATGCGATACGCGCTGCCTCGGGAAGAGTCTTCATCGATGTACTCGACCGCAGTACGCTGGTTCCGACACTCACCGCACATGGCTTTCGCAAGCAGCGCGACTTCGTGCGCATGGCCTGCGGGCTAACCGCATTCCCGGGAACCGCCGAGCTGCTGGCGGCAGCGGGTCCGGAGTTCGGCTGAGCTCATCAGGCAGACGTCTCGCTCGCCTACAGACTTCCCTTCAACGTCCAGGCATACATTACACCGTCGACTCCCGTGACTACGTATTGGGTCCCGTCGAGTTCATAAGTAATCGGAGAAACGTCATTTTGAATTCCCCCAGGACGGGTGTGCCAAAGCACACGGCCATCTGAGGGATCTAACGCCAGGAGATTTCCATTTCCGTCCGCCGTGAAGAGAAGGTCTCCCGCCGTTGTCAAAATGCCGATGCTGCTCATACCTTTCCCGCTCTCTCTTTGCCAACGGATCTTTCCCGTCTGGTAATCGATAGCCAATAGGACGGTGCTAGCGGTTAAGGCTATGGACCCTCCGCCCTGATGATTGGTGGGGATGTTGTCAGGCCCGGGAATCAGATACCAGAAGCTGTATCCGCGCCAGGCATTCACATAGAAAAGTTTTGACTGGGGATCGAAGCTGGGCGCCATCCAGGTGGTCGCTCCATCCTCAGCGAGATGAACGAGGGAACCATCGGGCTGCGGCATCTTGGCGGGATCCGGAATGAGATTTCCCTTGGGGCCGACGCCTGAGGCCCAGTTCGCGGAGACAAAGGGAGTGGTCAGCAGGCTCTCGCCGGTGGCGCGGTCGAGCACGAAAAAGTAACCGTTGCGGCTCGCCTGGGCCAGCAGCTTGCGCATCTTTCCGCGAAAGCTGGCGTCGAACAAGACAGTTGTCTCGACCGCGTCCCAGTCATGAGTATCGTGCGGAGACTCCTGAAAGTACCAGGCGATGGCTCCCGTGTCGGGATTCAACGCCAGGATCGAGCAGGTGTACAGATTGTCCCCTGCCCTGGAACCGCCGGCCAGCACGGGATGTGGATTGCCGGTTCCCAGATAGATCAGGTTGAGACTGGGATCGTAGCTGGCGGTCAACCAGGCAGGACCGCCACCATGATTCATGGCGTCCTCGTTCGGCCAGGTTTTGGCCGCGGGGGTTCCGGGCTTTGGCGTGGTGGAGGTCCGCCAAACGACCTTCCCCGTCTGCCAGTCCAGGGCTTCAATGTAGTGGCGAATGTTCGCCGAGTCCCCTGAGGTCCCGAAGATCACCAGTCCCTTGATGATCAGAGGAGCCGCGCTTATGTAGTAGCCAAACTTAACATCTTCTACCGTGACCTCCCAGATCTTCTTTCCGTTTCGCGCATCGAGGCACAGAAAATGAGCGTCAGGAGTTCCGAAGTAAATCCTTCCGCGGTAGAGACCCACGCCGCGCTGTCCGATATCGTCGCCCTCGGAACTGCGCTGGAAATCCCAGATCTGCGCGCCCGTCTTGGCATCGACCGCCCACACGTGGTTGGGAACGGTAAAGTACAGCACGCCGCCTACCTGCAGCGGCGTTGACTTGAGCGTAACCGCATGGGTTTGAAAGGCCCAGGCAAGCTTCAACGAGCCGACGTTCCCTTTATTGATCTGTGAAAGAAGACTGTAGCGTCTACCCGAGAAATCGCCGTTGAAGGTAGGCCATTCGCTGCTGACAGACGGAATGCTTCCTCCTGGATCGGACGCCTGCGAGAGCAGACGGCGAGAAAGTGGAAAGGCGCCCGGCAGCAGGAGCAGGCCGAAGGCGGCCGCGCTACTGAAATGTTTCCAGATACGCGAAGAGATCATGAATGTCCTCGTCCGTATATTTGCCCAGCAAATCCTGATGAGCAGCCAACGGGTTCTTCACATCTACCTTGACCTGCGCAAGCGGCCAGGACCGATACGATCCCTTCGCATCCTCGATCGCCACATAGAATGCGTCCAGATGTAGGAGCTTGCCTTCCGACTTCTCGCCCGAGGCTAACGATACAGTTGCCGTTACGGTTTGGCCGGAAGGGTAAAGGAAACGCCCTTCCAGCTCTGTTGGGGAATACCTGCGGGCGACTCCGGAGAGATCCCCGGCCGGGGAATGACAGCGGGAACAGCCTCCGGCTCCATAGAAATACTGCTTGCCCTTTGCCGCGTTCCCGGTCAAAAGATTATTAGGCGAATCGTCCCCGGCCAGCCCGTTCGACGATACGACACTGGCGGTAACGATGAGTTCTTGAAGAAAGGCAGCAAGATCCGATATATCGCCCGCAGTCAGCGTCGGAAATGCCGGCATGCCCCTTTCCGAACGCCCCTTCTGGACCAGCGGACCGATCTGATCTCCTCCCTCATCGTGGCGCACCAGGGAAGACTGGATCAGATTCGGACCAACGCCTCCCGTTGCCGCGGCGCCATGGCACATCGCGCAGGAGCGCTCAAACCGATCGTGTCCGCGCTGGACGCTTTTGTCTTTGGGAGCTTCGTCACTTCGCCCTCGAACCGAAAGCAGCGGCGCCAGACAAACCAAAAGCAGCAGAATACCGCGTCGCCAATATAGCCCGGTGCTCGCCGGAACTCGTGATTTTTTCATCTCAGCCACTCGTCCAGATGTTCCCTGACGAATGTGTCGTCATTGAGATGAGGGTAGGAGCGATAGACGCGATCGATCTCCACACTCTGCCCGGGCGATAGATTCTCGCCGGGATCGAGGCACCAAGTGCCCTCGAGCAGGCCCTGCCGCCGCAGAACCTCATGGATTCCCGCGATGCACCCGGCGAAGTTATTGGCGACATCGAAGAAGGCGGCGTTCGCATCGGTGATCTGCTGCGCAAGCGTTAGTAGCTTGCTATCCACCGTGCCACCAGCCTGCTTCGCCGTTTCCAGATGACTGACGGCAGTTTTGGTCCATACCGCCCAATGGCCCAGAAGTCCTCCGACGATGCGCTGCCTGGATCCGCCCAGTGAGAATTCCGTTAGAAGATCGACCAGGATGTTGTCGTCATTGCCGGTATAGAGGGCGACGTCATTCCCGCGCCCCGCCTCGGCCACAGCGCGCACCACATCGATAGTCTGGTAGCGATTGAAGGGGGCAATTTTGATCGCCACTACATCTTCTATCTCCGCCAACTCGCGCCAGAATGGGTAGGAAAAAAGCCTGCCGCCGGCGGAAGGCTGAAGATAGAAGCCAACCACCGGCAGGATTGAGGCGATCGCTCGAACACGGTCCAAATGTGCGGGCTCCGATAGCGGGAGATCACGATCCATCCTAAGGAGCACAGCGTCGTAACCACGAGAACGAGCCAGCTCCGCCTCCGCGGCGGCGGCGAGTTGCGTCCCGCATACACCGGCTATTTTCACCATCTCGCTGCCCTGGAGCGCCTCGGCCGCAAGCGTAAGAACCGGCTCAAGGAGTCCACATTTGCGGATCGCGAACTGCGTCGTGTGCACGCCGACAGCAACACCTCCGGCCCCGGCCGCACGGTAGTAGCGAGTGAGGGTAAGCTGACGGCGCTCATCCAATTTTCTCGCTGCGGTGAGGGCCAGAGGATGCGCCGGAATCACCAGCCCGCGCTTCAGTTTCTCCCGTACCGTCATCAGAACTTGCCGTCCCGTGCCTGAAAATGCGTGGGCTTGCCCAGCAGGCGGTTTCCGTCCTCAATCCAATGCGCCACCCAATCGATCATCTCTCTTGCAGTGACTGTGGGGTAGCCGAAAAGCCGGTGCTGCTTGCTTGCGTTGCTCAGCAATGCGGAATCGCCCTCCTCTCCGGTAAAGACCGGCTCACATTTGAAGCGACGGCCGAACTCCTGTGCGATCCAGCGTGTGCTGACGGTCTCGGGCCCGGTCAGATTCAGGACGAACGGTGGCGATTGGCAATGAGAAAAACTGCGAATGCAGACTGAGTTCGCGTCTCCCTGCCAGATTATGTTTGCCGCCGGCATGCACACATCGACGGGCTCGCGCCTATAGACCTTCTGACCGATATCAACCAGCACTCCATAACGCAGATCGATCGCGTAATTGAGCCGCAGAAGCGCGACCGGAGTTCCCCACCGGTGCGACGCATGCTCAAAGATGCGCTCCCGGCCGAGAACCGACTGAGCGTACTCTCCCACCGGCGCCACAGGAGTCTCTTCGGTCGCCCCACCCAGGTGAAGGGGCAGCAGAGGATAGACGTTACCGCTGGAGAAGCAGACGATACGGGAGTGCCGGTAGCGGCTGGCCACCAGCACAGGAAGCTGCGTATTCATCGCCCAAGTCAGATGTTCGGCCCCTGAGGTTCCGAATTTTCGCGCAGCCATGTAAACCACGTTGGGCATGTCGGGCAGCCGCTTTAGAGCGTCGTCCTCCAGCAGGTCACTAGCAATGGTCTCGATTCCGGATGCCTCAAGCTGTGCCGGCAAAGTCTTCTCCGAGAAACGGGCCACTGCAATGATCCTGCGCTTCACACCGCTTTGGACACTCGCCCGCTGCATCCGACGGACAAGGCTCGGTCCCATCTTTCCCCCGGCGCCGAGAATGATCACGTCGCCCTGGAGTACGCGCATCGCTTCCACATCGGCCGCGGTCGGATGCGATAGCCTGTCCTCCAATTGCTCTTCGGTATCGATCGGCATTGTCCTCATCAAACCCGGCAAGCTCAGTGCAGCAGCTCACGGATGAACGCGTCGTCTTGAACTTCCGTCATATCTGTAATGTCGCCCGGAACAAAGCGGTAGCGGAACGATGGCCCGGCAAAGACGACGGTACGTATCCAGCTCGTCGGATCGGTCCACAAGACCCGCCGCGATCCCATTGCCTTCACCAGATCGTCGAGATCCCAGTGGAGCACAAAGCCGGGGATGGCCGCATCCCACAAGTCCGCGGCGAGCGAGTTATCGAACGCAGAACGCAAGCTGGGCGGCGTCCGATCCAGCCAGATTCCTTCGATACGAGAATCGGTCACGGCCGCCAGCAGTAGCCAGAAACCTTTGACGCCGCGCGCGATGCCCCGAATCGCACCCGAATCCACATCCGAGCGGGCCTGGAGCAGGTCAACGCCACGCAGAATGTCATGGGCCCGCAGCGCAGGCAGATTCTGGCCGATCATATTGGCCTGAGCATTGGTTTCCCAATCGCCGGAGTAAGGGCCTTCGTTCACTCGCACCGGCACAGTGCGCGGCTCCATCTCAAGCACAACCTGCCCCTGTTGCGTCAGCTTGCCGGCTATGGTCGCCTGCGGCGTGACACCGGAGAACTCATTCCCCTTTACGATCAAAACCGCCGGCCTTTTTTGAGATGCGGAGGGCAGATAGAGAGTGGCATTGAGCCAGATGCCAGGATCGCTCTCGAACCGGATTTGCTGCTGCCGAATACCAGTATCGCTCGTCTCCTGCAGAACCTTTACCGCAGGCGCAGATCTATCCGTGGGAATTTTCAAATTCTTCAATTCGGCCGAGAGGTCCGGAATCGTCTTGCGGCTTTCGCGCGTGTGGAGATCAGCACGGAGGATCTGATAGAGCTTTCGGCTGCCTGGCTCGTTCTCTACATTGCCACTCGCCGTCACCTGCAACTCGTGATTGGTGTACATCGTGACCGGTTGCTCGTGGTAGTCTCCCTGGCCATCTTTCAGATAGCGAATCATCCATTGATAGATTGCTTCCCGGCTGGCCAACGGCAGACCATGGGAACCAGGACCCATCAGATAGCCGATATTTTCCTGGGCGTGATAGAGGGTGTACCATTCCCGGGCTTCTTCATAAACCAGGCGTACGCCCTCATGGCTAAAGTGATACTGATCAGTTTCGGTAGCTTCGAGCAGCCATGGAGTCGGAGCCGATTGCTCTACAAAGTCAGCCGTGTCCAGTCCACTGGCCAGAAAATTGGGGAAGATCATCTCCGCATCCGGGCCCATGGTTGAGAACAGCAAGCGAAAGGAACTCGGATAACACGCGGGAACGACAACCTTGAGCCGCGGGTCGAGGCCGCCGGTGAAGGTGGTCAACGCGCCCCCGCCCGAGCACCCGGCCGCTCCCAAACGGGTGGCGTCGACCTCCGGACGGCTCGCAAGATAGTCGAGCGACCGCATCGCATCCCAGATGAAGTAGCGCGCCAGTCCCTGGCCGATCAATAGCGCCTGCGCCCCCATCTCGATATGCTCAGGCACTGACCAGCCGGCCAAGGGCTCATCCAGTTGACGGCTGTAGGTCTGCACGCGCTCGCCCTGGCCGATGGGATCGAAACAGAGAACCACAAATCCCTTCACTGCCAGATTGGCGGCCAGCCGTTGATTCTCGGGCTTCCCTTCCTGGGTATGCCCCGCCTGCATGAGCACTCCGGGATAGCGGCCTGGGCGATTCGGGCGATAGAGGTTCGCTGTGACGTAAAAGCCGGGAAGGCTCTCGTAGATCACCTTCTCGACGGTGAAGTTGTCATTGTGGATCTGGTCCACGACCCTGGCATGGAGCGGGCCATGGTAGTCGGGCAGCCCTCCCAGATCTTCCAGAAGTGCGGCGCGAACCAACTGTTTCCTGGCCTGCGCCTGGGCGACTGTTCGGATGGCGCGAATTTTTTCGGCGCGTTGGTCGAGTTGCTGCTGCGCAATCCCGTTCATCCAGCCGATCAGCGGATCCTGCGAAGTCTCCTCCGCCGCGAACCCGCTCAGGACAAGCATCGTCACCAACACAGTTACGGATATCGATCGCTTTCCCAAGAGGATGGCGGGCCTGCGGACAGCGATCCTTGAGCTATGCCGATTGCCTGGCATCACAATAGACTCTCCGGCAGTTGTAGATTCAAATGCAACGCAGCGTCTCTTTTGTGGAGAAGCCGCCGAACCGGAAGCGAGACAGGGGCACAGTGATGGACACTTCTTATCCTGCAGGGATAGGATCTCTGTGTGCGTCTCTTGACTCACCTTTTCTTCGGAATGGATCGAGACATAATTTCAAAATTATTTCCTCTTGTCAATTAAATCATGGCTAATTAGGGCATTGCCAGCGTGATATATTTTAGATTCAAAAACAAATGCTGAGCACTGAAAACGACTCCGATGCAGTAGAAAAATGAGTTCCCGCGGCACGACGACCCCCCTTTTTGCCGACAGCGGGCGCTTTGGCAGCGCCCGCAGGGCCGGAAACGGCGATGCTGATACTAGAATCAGGACGGCAAGGAGGAAGATGAGCACACGGGTAAGAAGAATGGCCAGCCGAACGAAAAACGCCGCGGCAAAAACTACGTATGCTCGTCCGGAGCTACTCGATAAGCTCGAGCAAAAAGAGCTCGGTATTCTTCATCTGATACATTCCGGGGTCAATTGCTCCCGCCTGGAACTGGCCGGGCAGACCAACCTCAGCCCGGCATCGATCACTACCATTGTCCAGCGTCTGATGACTAAAGATCTCGTCGTCGAGTCGGAGCCGGTGCGCTCTCAACTCGGACGCAGGCCCGTTCCTCTGGAAATTCGCGGAGACGCCGCGTACCTCGTCGGAGTCGACATCGGCTCCTTTTATCAGCGCATTCTCATCACGGACATCAACGGGAAAATCGTCTATAAGTCGCAAAGTCAAACCGCGATGTGGGAGGGGCGCAAGCGCGTTCTGGAAAGAACCTTCCAGGCTGTCCACGAGGCCATGCGCGCGTCCCGCTTATCGCGGGACGCGATCAAAGGGATCGGCATTGCCCATTCCGGAGTCATCGACAGCGAGGCCGGCCTGGTACTCTGTTATCCGCGCCCAGGACAGATGGCGGAATGGAAGAACGTGCCCCTGAAAGATCTCTTTCAAAAAGAATTCAAGGTTCCCTGCCTGCTTGAAGACAGCGTGCGCACCACCGCCACGGCGGAGAAAACCTTCGGCCTGGGCAAGGAGTTCAGTAACTATATATATATCGACGTCGGAATGGGGATCGGCGCGGGAATCTTTTTGGACGGAAGGCTCTATCGCGGCACCGGTGGAAGCGCCGGCGAGTTCGGACATATTACCGTCGATGAAAATGGCCCGCTCTGCTCGTGCGGAAATAACGGCTGCCTGGAAACGGTCGCGTCCTGCGCCGCAATCATTCAGAATGTTCGCATCGCGATCGAACAGGGCATCGATTCCAAAATACGGGATCTGGTGGACGGAGATCTGAAGAAAGTGAGTATCGAGATCATTGCCCAGGCGGCTAAGGAAAATGACAGCCTGGCATTCAGAGTCCTACAGAAGGCGGGCTCCTATATCGGCATCGGGCTGGCGGATCTCGTCAATCTTTTGAATCCCAGGGCCATGATCTTCGGAGGCGCCCTTTTTCGCGCAGTTCCGGAGCTTCTGATCGATCCCCTGAGTCGAATCATCAAGCAGCGCTCGCTGGAAAAATCGGCCAATGAAGCGCAGCTACTCGCCTCCCCGCTTGGAGGAGAAGCATCTGCGTTGGGCGCTTCCAGGCTGATGGCGGAGCGAATCCTGAATGACCTTTATGCCGGCGCACCGTCTGTCGCGCGCGGCCCGAAGTCTACCGAGGAGCCGCGCCGCGTCGCGCAAGCTGGGCGAACGGCGCCCGTCCGAGAGTAGCAAGAGCGTGAAGAGAATTCTGGTAGGCGAATGCAAGCAGGAGATTTCGTCATTCAATCCCCTACTCGGCCAGTATGAGGACTTTACCGTCCATCGTGGTGCGCAGATATTTGGCTTGCACCGCAATATGCGTTCCGAGATGGCAGGAGCGCTGGCGGTCTTCGCAGCCTATCCCTACATAGAGGTAGTGCCGGGCCTTAGCGTCCGTGGCATCACCTCCGGTGGCACCCTGGCCAAACCGGCCTTCGAGCGGCTCACGGGAGAATTTCTGGATTCGGTCCGGGCCGCGCGAAAGCTCGACGGCATCTATTTTTCCCTCCATGGCTCATTCGCTGCGGAAACAGAGCCGGACATCGAGGGATATCTTTTGCAAGAAACGCGGCGCATCGTAGGGCCCGATCTGCCCATTGCCGTCTCCCTCGATCTGCATGGAGTTTTGACGGAGAGGATTCTTGCTAACTGCGACCTCCTGACGGTGTATCACACGTATCCGCACGTGGATTTCTACGAGACCGGGGAGCGTGCGGCACGGCTCCTGGTTCGGCTCCTAAACAAAGAGATTCGGCCAGTAATGGCGCGTGTCCCGATTCCGGCCCTGGTGCGCGGCGACGAGCTGATCACCGCGACCGGGCTTTTCGGACAGATAGTGCGCAAGGCGCAGGAGATGGAACGTAGTCCAGGCGGCCTCTCGGCTGGGATGTTTATCGGCAATCCTTTCACCGATGTGCCCGATTTGGGCTCGAATGCGCTGGTTACCACCGATGGCGAGCCGGAGCGCGCCGCCCGCCAGGCTATGGAGCTGGCCGCGGATTTTTGGCAGGTCCACGAGAAACTGCAGTCGCGCCTCGTCGGCTTGCTGGAGAGTGTGCGTCTTGCCGCCTCCGCGACGGGCCGGGTTGTTCTCACTGACGCCGCTGACGCTACCAGCTCGGGTGCTTCGGGCGACAGCAATGCGATTCTGCGAGCCCTCGTTGAAGCTGACTTTCGCCGCAGTACACTGGCACCAATCGTCGATCCTCCGGCGGTCGAGGCTGCGTTTCGTGCTGGAGTGGGCGCCAGGATCCGCGTCACGGTCGGAGGGGCCATAGACCCCCAGCGCTTTGTGCCGCTGCCCCTCGAGGCCGAGGTCGTGATGCTCTCGAACGGAAGGTTTCACAGCGAATCGCATGGTGGAGAGTGGGATGCGGGAAGAACAGCCGTGCTGAAGTCAGCGAACTTTGTCCTGGTAGTGACGAGCCGCGCTGTGAGCCTGTATGACCGATCGCTCTTCCTGGCTCATGGGCTGGACCCCGCCCGCTTCGATGCCGTAATCGTGAAGTCTCCCCACTGCCAACCGCAGTTCTTCGATCACGGGGCAGAGCTCGTGCTTAACGTCGATGCACCGGGCTCTTCGAGCGCGAATCTCCAAAGCCTCGGACATCGGGTCTGCAAACGGCCGATCTTTCCGCTGGACCCGAATGTGCCATGGACACCCGAGCCGCAGATCTTCGGTGGATAGCGGAGGTAACGGTGAGGCCACGCGCCGCCCGCCCGAGAAGATCGACAAAGGCGGGATCGTCGAAAGTGTAATCGTGATAGTTCGGTACACATTCGTATCGATCACGAGGCATATCCTTTCGCTTTTAGGCTCGGCTGCAGCAGGCGGCGCAGGTTGCCCCCAAGAATCAGCTCCTTCGCAGAATCCGGGATATCGGCGCCGATGACTTTCGCCATTTGGGAGGCAAACGTCCTGCCCCCCACGTCGCTGCCATAGATCACACGCTCAGCTCCCAGTTCACGGACCGCCATCTCGGTGAAGCCGCTGGTGGGATCGGAGCCGGCAACTTCGGCGTATACATTTTTCGTATCCCGGATTGTCCGGACGCCCAACTCCCAGTTGCCGCCGGTGTGGCCACAGATAAACGTGCCCTCCGGGTGACGCTTCGCCAGCTCCACCACGTCGTAAGGAGTCGATTCTCCCGGCTGATTGCCCAACGTATTGAGCCAGGTGTGCTGAAGAATCGGCACATTCATCGAGATCGCCCGCTCCACAATGGGATCGAGCCTGGGAGAACTGCAGCGCACATCGGCCTGCAATTCGCCCACACTCACCATGGGCCCGTCGCGCACGCAGCGATCAAACTCTTGCAGGCTGAAATCGACGTCATCCGGACTGAGAAACACGGCTCCATAAGCGCGATCCGAAAAGCGGCGCACCGCCCTCATCACCCGGTCATTCTCCTCCCGCACCTGCGCCGGGGTGGGGTGAGTCATGTACTGCCCGAATCCCTGGGAGAGAATAAGACGTTCGATGCCAAGCCGGTCCATGTGCCGAACCAGAATCTCGATCCGCGCCTCCGCCGTATCGCCGGGCAGGGCTTCAAGATGGCTGTGCACATCCCAGATCCTTAGCCGTCCATGCCACCCCGATTCGCCGTCAGGATCTTGAGCGCCGGACTGGATCCCGGCGGTCAAGAGGCCCGCCGCAATTCCTTTCAGAACGGTTCGGCGATTCAACCGATCGATCGTTTCCATGGTCACAAATTAGTATCCGACACTATGACAGGTGCCACAGCCGATCGGTGCCTTGCGGAGGCGATGACAGTTGACGCAGGAGGCCATTGATATGTCCTTCTCCTGCCGCAGGGCATCCCGGTCCGCCACCGCGCCGTGGCATATTGCGCAGCCTACCTTTGCGTTCTGGTGCGTTTGGTGATTAAAGAAGACAAAGCCCGGCAGCGTGTAAATTCGAACCCAGGCTATCGGCTCTCCTGCCCTTTCAAGCGTGGACAGTCTTTGGATCGCCGGATCATCGTGCATCACCGTGCGATGACAGCTCATGCATTCTTTGACGTTCGGCAGCGCGAAATCCTTGCCGTTTGACGAAAGAAGATGACACTGCTCGCATCCCATCCCCGCGGTAGCATGGCGGCGATGGCTGAACGAGACCGGCTGCGCGGGCGCGGGGAGCGAGCCGCCGGCAGCCGGAGGCTCGCTTCCTGATGCGGCTGCAGCTCCAGCCCCCTCCGTCAGCAACTTTGCCTGCGCCGGACTTGTCCGGCCTTTGGGAAAGAGAGCGTAGGCTACCAATGCAGCCGGACCCGAACCACCACCCTCGATGTTTCCACCGGGACCGACTGCAAGCACAACGAATTGCCGCTTGCTCTTGCTTCCAAAGTAGGTGAGAGGGGTCGCATGCCCGTTCGATTCGAGCCGCGTGACCCATAGCTCCTTACCCGTCCGGGCATCGAAGGCTCGGAACCGCCGGTCGGAGGAGGCGGCGATGAAGACCAGTCCTCCAGCGGTTACAATCGAGCCTCCGAGGTTATAGAGGCCCGTTTTCGGAACTCCCTTCGCTTCCAGATCGTCAACAACTCCCAGCGGAACCTTCCAGACGATTTTTCCGGTATCCAGATTGACTGCATTCAATGTGCCCCAGGGCGGCTGCTGGCATGGATAATGTTTGCTGTCCCAGAAACGGGCGTAGGTACCCCACGGACTGTCCCACAGATACTCTTCCGGCGAGCCGGGAGGCTGCGCCCTGATCTCTCCGACAGTGCCCAGCTCGCTCAGATTGACAAACAGATAGTGGGAAGATGGATCAAATGAGGCACCCGACCAGTTGGCTCCGCCGAGCGTACCGGGGAATGCGAGCGTAAGCGTGGTACGCCACGGATCGAAAAGACGCGAGGGTAGCGCCGAGCCGAATTTGTCGAGGCATTCCTCATGTGACTCCGGCGTGACACTCGTGATGTCCTCTCGCGTAATCGAAGTTCTGACCAAAGGCGGCGGCGCTACAGGGAAGGGTTGTGTCGGCCAGCTTTCCTCTCCCGGAACCTGGCTCTTCGGGACCGGCCGCTCTTCAATCGGAAAGAGCGGCTTGCCGGTAAGCCGATTGAAGATGAATACAAAGCCGGTCTTGGTCGCCTCTGCGACGGCGGGAATCTCGCGTCCGTCTCGATGCACCGTCATGAGGACTGGTTGACCGGAGGGGTCATAGTCCCATAGATCGTGATGAATGATCTGGTAGTACCAGACCAGTTTTCCCGTCTGCGCGTTGAGGGCGACCAGAGAATTTCCAAAGAGATTTTTTCCCTTGCGATCTGCGCCATAAAAATCGTAGGTCGGTGATCCCACGGGCAGAAAAACAAGGCCATTCCGGAGATCGACGCTGAGTGGACCCCACGCATTGGTTCCCGAGCGGTCTTTCCAGGAATCGTCGGCCCATGTCTCGTTCCCGGCTTCGCCAGGCTTGGGTACCGTATCGAATTGCCAGACCAACTTGCCGGTTCGCGCGTCGAATGCCCTGACCGCTCCGCTTGGGCCCTTCGAAGGCTGCTCCTGCACCTCAGATCCTATGATGATCAGGTTCCTGTAGACCACCGGGGGTGACGTCAAGTCATATTTCAATTCAGGCCATGCCGTTGCGACTCCCTGACGAAGATCGATGGAGCCATTCATGCCGAAGCTTTTGCAGGGCTTGCCATTCGCAGCGTTCAGCGAAAAGAGGCGCGCATCCGGAGTGACGTAAAAGATCCGCCGATCGACGCCTTGATTCCCTCCTCCACAGAATCCGCCGGCGGCCGCTTCCCAATACGCCACACCCCGATTCACTCCAGCTTCCCGGCTGTTAGGAACGGCACGCCCCGGATCGAAGAGCCATTGCTGTTCGCCCGTTTCAGCATTGAGGGCGATGGCTTTCCCCGCTTGCGTTGCAAAGTAGAGAGTGTGATCAATCATGACGGGAGTGGCTTCAAAGGCGACGACGGAATTGCTCGGGCTCGCCGGCAACTCATACGTCCATGCTCGTTGAAGCAGCGAAACGTTGGAGCGGTCAATCTGTTTCAGCGAAGAAAACCGCATCCCGCCCGGATCGTTGCCGTAAAACCGCCACTCGCCACCGTTTGCATTCGGAACGCCCTGACCCAAGGCAGGAGAAACGAGTACGCCGTCCAGCAAAAAAGCGCAAATAAGGATGGCTTTGGCAGATCTCAAGCTTATCTCCGTTAATACACCCACCCGGTCCATCGGTTAGTTCCCTGAGTTCTGTCCGTTTCGAGGTAGATTTCCTGTGAATCGAGCATGCGGTTTTTTGCCCAGGAGATGCGGAAGAGAAAGCTGCGCGGCGCTAGTTGCTTGGTATCGAGCCCCATGCGCCGCATCGTCTGTTTCACGATGGCCTGCTGATCCGCTTCGTCGTAGATCACAAAGTTGCGGGTGAGTCCTTTGTTGCAAATACGCAGCACTTCAATGTCGAGTATCTTGCCCTAATCAAAGTTATTCACTTCTATTGGGCTTATTGTATGCTGAACCAGCAATGCGAGCCTTCTCTCTTGTTGTGCTATCTCTCTCCTTCCTTTCTCTGCGGGCACAAACGGGTTCAACCTCCGGTCCCGATGAATTGGCGAGAGCAAGTGATCTTCTTAATCATGGTCATCCTGCCCAGGCGATTGCCATTCTGCAAAAGCTGGCAGCCGTCGAGCCACCTATCGCGGGAGCAGAACACGAGTTAGGAACCGCTTACTACAGCATCGGCAATCTGGGCGAGGCGAAGGAGGCTTTCGCGAAGGCTATCGAGCAGGATAAGTCCGACCAGGATTCTGTACAGATGGAGGGCCTTACCTTATATCGGCTCGGCCGCCCGGATGCAGCCATCCCTTACCTTGAGCGCGTGGTGCGAGCGAATCCGAATGCAAATGCCGACGCGCAAACAATTCTCGGTCTGTGTTTTATAAGACTGAACAATTACGACGATGCGCGGAGCACATACGCAACGTTATTCGGCCAGCCTCCTGATTCCGCCGCCTCCTTTCTTCTGCTCGCCACCATTCTTCGGCAAATGGATCTTCCGGCGCCGGCGGAGGTCCAGGCGAAAAAGGCGCTCGACATCGCTCCCAACTTGCCGATGGCCCATTTCATGTTGGGAGAATTCGCTGCACAGAAATCGGATTATGGTCAGGCCGCCCGCCAATTTGAGGACGGAGCTGCGTCTCATTCCCAATTTTGCCCCGGCATATGAAAGTCTGGGCGACGCGTATATGCATCTGGGAAAGCTGCCCGAAGCACAAATGGCTTTGACCAAGGCCATCACACTGAATGCGAACCTCACCAGCGCGTTTGCTAAGCTTGGCGCAGTGTTGTTGCGCCGCCAGGACATTCAAACTGCCATCATGTATCTCGAACATGCCGAAAAGCTGGACCCCGGGGACTTCGAAACACACGTGGTTCTTGCCCAAGCCTATAAGCGGGTCGGGCGAGAAGACGACGCCAGACGAGAAAACGCGATCGCCGACAAAACCCGTCATTAAACTAACTCAATTCGACATGAACGATTTCAGCCGCATGCAAGGATGGAATGACGGCAGCCACGTACCCGTCCTTCGTCATGAAGGGTACGCTCTGCTGCGGACCGGACCAGATGAACTCCCTTCGCGGTGCGCCCTTCAGGCAGCAGGATGCGCGCAGGAATATTGCTCAGAGCCACGAACTCCTGCCGCATACGCCCGTTCGATGCGTCTTTAAAGCCGATATTCGCCAGCACCCACAAAACGAGATCGCCGCCTGAGGTTTGACGCAGGACACCGTAGACTCCCCTGGGAGCATCGATGGTAAATGGAGGATGCGAATCGCGGGCCAAGTACCGGACAGTCGAAGCAAGCACTGTTCGCAACGATGCAACACGGCTCGAAATATAGTGAGCTTCGAGGCTTCCCGCGATATACATGGTACGCCCTTTGCCCAGATCATTGGCGATCATTGCCGGGCCCATCACCTTATCCAAGCCGAGGTTCCAGCACTCGGCAATCACACGTGCCGACCCCGTTGCCGCTGCAGGGATCAATTGCGTATCCCCCATAAAACGATCGCCAGGCCTGTATTCGCCAAGACTCGGATGCATCACCGTCGGCCGGTAATACATCTCCGGCAGAGAACCGGGAGCGCCGCCCTTCAACTCCACACCCAGCACATCGCGGAGCATTCCCCCCGGCCGTACCTCGCCCACATCGTTATAGAGACCTGTATCGTAGGTCGCCAGCAGGCTGCCCCCGCTACGAACCCAGTCGCCCAACATCCGCGCCTGCTCCTCGGAAACTCCTGAAGAACCACACAGCGCCACCACACGCTGGCGGCTCAGCCATTCCGGAGTCATCTCAGTACTCGGCTGGACATCGAGGCTCAGGCGCGCATCGAGCATCGCCAGAACGAACCCCTGACTCATATCCACGTTCCAGCTTTCTCTGCCCGTGCGCCAGCCCTGCAACGCTTCCCAACTCATGACCACAGAAACGTAAGGCAGCGGTGCGCTGTCTTTGATCAAGGGCTCGGCGCGTTGCATGACAGCGTAGATTTCACGAACCGGTTGGTCGCTGCCGCTGCCAATACCGTAGTACTTGCGATTGAGGGCAACGTAGAGCGGCAGATTCCCGCACGCGAGGTTGGTAAAACCCTCCATCAGGATTTCTTCGCTATCCTCGAGGTTCGTGCAGTGGACGGCAAACGGCTTGCAATGCGGCGGCTGGTTGAAGTTGGAAACACAATAGCTGCCCAGATACATCTGCGCAATCTTGCCATAGGGCCTGGCCATGGACGCGCCCATGAGGCCCCTTGTTAGGCGTTCATAGATCTGCGTACTGTGCTCAACCATGAAGCCATCGGGAATGCGGTACTGTGTGCGCAAGGAAGTATCGCGCCAGGTAGCACCGTTATGACAGAGGATGAACTTTCCGCTACGATGCAGTATTTCCCGGCAAGCCTCTAAATCCTCGAGGTTCACCTGGTTCCACCAGCGAAACCAGGCGATTTTTGCTTCCAGATCAGCCTGGTTCTGCAATCGATCGAGATCCATATTGCTTGCGGCGTGGAAATTTCTTCTGCACGATTCGCAGTAGCAGATGCCGGTGTATTCAAATGCGCTCGGCGCGTCGAAATACACGCCATCGATATCGTGCTCGCTGAGTTCACGTACCATCTGGCGCAGTGCCTGGCGATAGGCATCGCCGGTCGAGCAGACTCTCATGCTCGGCCCCCAGCCATAGCCACTGAGGGGATGCGCATCGAGTTTGCCGTCGGGTCCACGCAGTGCCCAATCAGAAAACCGGGGATGCTGTTCGATCCATGCCGCATCCATCGTGCTCCCGGCAAACTTCCAATAACAGTAAAGATGAATACCCGCCTTGCGGCAGGCCACTGACACCTCGTTGATCAGGTCGCGTCCCTTGAGTTCGGGAACCTCAGGCAGGACTTTGCTGGGATAAAAGGCCAAATCACAGAGAGGCTGAAAGCGCAATGTATCTCCGCCGAGTTCACGCACGATGCCAACCACTCGTTCAGCGTCGAACTCCTGCATGTAGGGAAAAACCGGCTCCGTATATCCTTCGAAATATATCGTCCGTGAATAGTGGAGCCAACTAGGTGGAATGTAGCCATCGTGCGCGGGCTGGCCTTCTGGCAAAGCGCTCTCACCAGAACTGGCCAATACGCCGGAGGGTGAGACCGGAAGTGCCGTCGATGCAGCAAGCACGGCTGAATTCTTCAAGAAAGCTCGTCTATCCATGGTCTTCCTCTCTAAATTTGCGTAACCAACTCGATTCGAGATCTGGCGCACTACTCAGGCTGACGGCAATTGAAGCTGCTTGCGCAGAAATTCGAATGTCCCTTTACCGTTGATGGTATGGGGGCCTTCGAAATACTCTATGGCGACGCGATCTGCTATCCCCAGGTGTTCATAGAAATGCTGCACGAGCACATATTGTGCCGCAATGGCCTCATCCGTCTTGATTGGGTCGCCTCCGTCCGCCCATCCATGCTCAACCATAAATGGCCGCGGAGCCATGAGGCAGGCCAACTCGGCATAGTTCACCACGTTGGCAAAGTTGAACTCGTACAGGTCATAACTGTCATCGAAGGGGAATACCCCCCGTGAATCGACGTCGGTCATGCTCCAGACGATGTCATTGAAGTCTCCCGAGCAGATGTTCAGGGCATAACGATCCAGAAGCGGCGGAACACGAATCGCCGTTTTTCCTCCATAGGACATCCCATAGAAGCCAATCCGGTCCGGGTCGACGAAAGACTGCTGAGATAACCAGTTCAGCACCTGCTGGTGCTGGCCAAGAACGAAGGAGAACATCTCGAGCTTCAATGGATGGCCGAGGTGATAGATAGCACGAAAACGTTCGGCGCCAAAGAAAGGATTTTGCGGGGAGTAAGTCACAAATCCCAAGTTGGTAAGGCTCACGGCGAACTGCCGATAGAATTGGCTGTCGAAACCCGGATCGGCAACTTCTTGCACCCGGGCTTCCAGCCCGTGCTGGCAGACAACGACGGGACGGCGTTCGCCTGGCTTTAGATCCTTGGGGAGCAGAAGAATCCCGTATTCCTCCACTCCCTCCCAAACATCCATGACCACTTCGTAGCCAAGAAGTCGGGGCGTGTTGTAAACGAGACGCGTGCGCGCATTAGGGGGAATGGCCGGGTCGGGCAAACGGCCGAAGATCTCATTCCATATCTCGTCGCGCAACACGCGTGTGGATTCCACCCACCGCTGGGATGAAGAGCTGTCGGCACGCGACCAGAACTCGGCGCGGCGTTCATGCGATTTTTTGGCCAGACCCTGGGTAAACGCCACCATTTGATCGAACTGCGACTGCAACCGCGATTGTGCTTCGGTTCCCTGGCGCGCTCTTTGCGGAGACTTGCCTGAGGCCGCCAACGGGTCGTGCACACCGAGCGCACCCAGCAGTGCGGCCAGCACCTCTTCGCCGCCAGGAAGGCCTGTCCCGTTTTCGCGCTCGATCAATTGGAAATGCCGGCCAACGCCGAGGGAATTGAAGATGGGCTGCGCGCGGGCTGCTTCGCGCCGCACCGATTGAATGAGCGGCGTGCTCAAACGTCCCACAGGGCAAGCCATGTTCGAGCGCCCATCCACAGCAGGCGGCGGCCCATTTACTTCGGGTCCTCGGCATGCTTCAACGATCAACGTCCGCGGTGCAACCAGGCTCGCGACCTCGGCGTCTCCAAATTCGCGCAGCAGGCCCCAGACATTACGGTAGATCGGTTCCTCGGAGACATTCTCGCGCTCGTCGAAGTATCCGCTAACAACCGTGGCCTCGATGCGCGCATCCAGAGCGGAGGCGTAAAACGCGATCAAGCCTCCTTCTCCGTACCCCATCACTCCAATCGGCGTCTTTGGCTGCTGAGCCGTAAACCAGTCCACTGCTGCCAGCACTTTCTGCACTTCATAGCCGATGATGTGTCGTCCTAATTCGTAGGCAATGCGATAAATAAACTCACGGTGTGGCTCGTTGGTCATTCTGATCAGCGGGTTTCCAGAATAGGTATCCTCCCGGTTGATGAGCATGGGAACGAGCACCTGACAGCCATTCTCCGCGAGGCGCCGGGCAAATTGCGCTTTCGCAGGGACACCGTCCACGAGGCCGACAACCATTTCCGGCGTCCAGTCGGCATCGGGAATTGCGATGACGCGTGCCTTCACCGGGCCGGACGGCTCAATCAGCAAGCCTTCCGCCTGCATTCCACACAGGCCAAAATCGACAGGATCGAATACAGGCCAGCGAACTTCCATTACCGTATAGTTCTGCCCACGGCCGACTTCTGCGGGTTGCCCCGGATGAGCAATGATTTCAACGGCGACGGGCGACACGCGCGGGTCCACCGCGCCCGCTATTTTGCGCAGGTTGTCGCGATGCTGCGCGACGGACTTTTCGTATGCCTCAACCGAGTAGTAATCCCAATGCCAGAGGTGGGCTCTCTCTTGCGGAACTTGCTTTGTGCGCTTGCGGAGATACTCGACAATTCCATCTTCCATCTGGAAGACGAGATCTCCTGTCTGCGTCAACGGCTTCGTCCCTGCCAGGGCTGCCGCCGAAGTTCCAGGTGGGGTTGCCCCAGCCGGCGCAGCACCCGCGTTGGCTGCCCAGGAGCACGAGCGAAGCAAACCGGCAACAGCAAGAGACTTCGCAGATTGAGCAAGGAATTGCCTCCGAATCACGGTTTCTCCTAATCGGTGGGACTAGTGGTTCAGCAACAGCCGTCCTGCGTTTCCTTCAGTAAGGGCAGTCTTTTGACTGGCCGTCAAATCGGACTCGCGAACCTTCAGCAAAGCTGACTCAAAATAGAAAAACGGGTAGTGAGATCCGAAGACGACTCTATCGGGGCCAGTGGCGGCCAATAGAGCCTCCAAGCCCCCAATCCCTTCGTTCTTCGCCATATCGAAATAGACATTCTCCGCTTTGCAAAGTGAAACCACGTCCGGTTCATTGTTTCCGGCCCAGTGCGCGCCGTTCAATAGAACAAGCTTCAACGCGGGCAGCTTGGCAACGAGCGGCCCCAGCGGCCCCGGATCAGTGGGCATTGCCATCATCCACGGAATCTGCGTGCGCGGATCCTCCATGGAGAGCGCAATCTGCACAATCAGACGCCGGCTGGTAGCCAACGTGAGCAGCTTCACGAAATCGGTGTCGGTGAGCGGGTAGCGGTGATAGCTCGGGTATAGACGAATCCCGGGCATGCGATGATCTTCCTGGCAGCGCCGCAGATCCTCTTCCCAGTCCGGCGATTTGGGATTGACAACCCCGAAGGGCACCAGGAAACCCTCGCCCTGATCGCGGCACGCAGCAGCGAGCCTTGCATTCACTCCGCTGACATCGCGGCAGAAAAGCGCTTCAAAGCTTCCGGCCCAGGCCTGCCGAACCCCTTTATGCTTCAGCTGCGCCACCAGCTCTTCCGGTGTATCTCCAGAGAGCCTTCGAAACGGCCACTGAAACAAATGCACGTTCGTATCGATCAAGATGCCAGTCCTCTAGCCCGCAAGACAGGTTGCAGCAGGCGGCGAAGGTTGCCGCCTAAAATCATCTGTTTGGCCTCATCGGAAATGTTCGCACCAAGAACCTTTCCTACCTGCGAACCAAAGCTTCGGCCGCCTACGTCGCTGCCGTAGACGATTCTCTCCGGCCCCAGCTCGCGAACAGCCATCTCCGTGAAGCCCGCGGTCGGGTCAGAACCTGCAATCCCGGCCCAGATATTCTTGCAATCGCGGATAGCACGGATGCCGAGTTCCCAGTTGCCCCCGGTGTGCATGCAGACAAATTTTCCTTGCGGATGACGCCGCGCCAACTCGACCAGGTCGAAAGGAGTCGAATCGCCGGGCCCATTGCCCAACGAGCTTATCCACGTATGCTGGTAGATGGGCACGTTAAGCGCAACGGCTCGCTCCACAATGGGATCGAAAACCGGTGAGTTGCATCGTACATCGGTTTCGATTTCTCCAATGCTTACCATCGGCCCATCGCGGACGCACCGGTCGAATTCTTCGAGGCAAAAGTCAACATTGTCCGGACTGATATATAAGGAACCATAGGCGCGATCGGGAAAGCGCTTTACGGCGCGCATCACACGATCGTTTTCGATGCGCACTTGTTCCGGGCTAGGATGATATTCGAACTCCTCAAAACCCTGTGAGAGGATAACGCGCTCGATGCCGAGCCGGTCCATGTGCCGGATGAGCAATTCGAGCCGATCTTCGGGCGTGTTGCCGGGCATCGCACCCAGGTGGCTATGAACATCCCAGATTCTGAATCGCTTTTCTGTCAGCGCGGAGGACGGTACCTCATAACTTCGTGCGGGCGGCCCAGCTGCAAAAAGGCTCGCAACCATACTCTTTACGACCGTCCGCCGATCCACCGCCATAGGTCGGATCCTACCTGCTGGAAAAGTCAGGAGACTGCAGCCTCGATTGCAGCTCACCTGCGCCTGAGCTTATCGTAAACAATCTATAGAGCAATTGCGCGCGGCGGGATCGTAACTTTTTCGGTCGACCCCGGAGGCAACCTGAGCTGCCTCCGGGGCGTGAGAGCTGTGGGTCAAAAACTCAACTTGGCGCCCAGCTGACCGACGCGCGGACCAGCATCTGAAGTGATAGAGCCAAATGCAGTGCCCGTGGCGAAGTTGCCATTGACGACTCCACCCCCGTAAAACTGCGTATGATTGAAGGCATTAAAGAACTCAGCGCGAAATTCGAATGTGACGCGTTCGTAGATTCTGACATCCTTAAGGAGCGCCAGGTTCCAGTTATTCAAACCAGGACCGTGCAGGAATCGGCGAGGCGCATTTCCCTGTCCTCCGAGAGGCTCCTGACTAAAGAGGGAATTGTTGAGAAAAGATTTGCCGTGCCGGGGGTTCTTATCACCGTAGAACGAAGCGCCCGAGCCAAATTCGAGCACCGGCTCGTCGGTCGACCCGCTAAAGGTTTGGCCTGTGTTGCCCATCAGGGACTGGTCATCGGTCTCCGTAATCATGACCGGCACGCCACTGGAAAATTGCGTCAAGCCTGACAGTTTCCAGCCGCGCGTCGCCTGGTTGTCTTTCTTGAAGAGCAGATCGAAGGGCATCTCCCACGTGTAGCTCGCGGCAAAGCTGTGTGGCAGATCAAAGTAAGAAGGTCCCCGGAAGTGATCGTGATCTCCATATGTAAATATCTGATCGCCGAAGCCCGACCCATTGTCGATCGATTTGCTGTACGTGTAGCTGAACAAGGCTGATAAACGCGTCCCGGTTTTGCGCAGCGTGGCTTCAAGCGCGTTATAACTCGAGCTGCCAAGCGTAAGCTCAGACTGATTGACGCCGAACTCGGAACCGAAAGGCCCACGTGTACCATTGATGACGCCGCCGCCCACCGGGTGATAAACGCTATTCTCGCCTCCCGGCCCGCAGGTGACACCATCCGTCGTCTGGTCGGGCTGACTGACACTTAAGCAAAGAGCCGGATTGCCCGGGTTGTTGTTGCCGACCACGATCAGGTGGCGGCCGAACGTGCCAACGTAAGTTACGCTGAAAACCATGTTCGTGGCAAGCTCCCGTTGGAACGAGAGATCGACGTGTTCCGAATAAGGAGTTTTGGAAATACGCAGCGGATTGGAGTTGCCGCCGAGGGGCTCATAGAGAGCCCAGTCAATCGAAGACGGATCGACGGGGGAAGCGGGAACCTCTGGACCAGGCTCACGCCACTGTCGCGGTTAAGAAACGGCTTTTCAAACAGGACCGGGGCGCTGTTGTCATAAAACAGGTGGGTTGGGGGTGCCGAAAAGTTGAACGTATTTGCGCCCTCGACGTTGGTGTAATACATTCCGAATCCGGCGCGGATGCTGCTCTTGCCCTCGTCGCCAAAGATCGAGTGCAGGAATCCATCGTCCACATGGGGAGTGTAGGCAAGCGAGATGCGAGGTCCAAAGTTATTAAAACGTGTGAGTGCTCCGCTGCGCCGGGCCACGCCCGCATCGCCCGGAAAGACATATCCCGTGGGTGCGGTAGGGTACTGGGTTGACTGTATGCCGAGTTGCACGACAGGGCTTGCGTTGTGCGCATCTTCCCAAAAAGGATCGACATCCCAGCGCAGCCCAAGGTTCGCGACCAGGTGGGTATTCACTCGCCAGCTGTCCTGTCCGTAGATACCCACATAGTAGTTCCGCAGGTTCAGAACCGCCGGAGTGCCCTGGTAGTAGTAGGCCGGAGCGCCGATCAACATGTCAGCAAAATCGACACCTGTCTCTTCGCCCGAAAAACCAAAGGCTCCGTTGCTGGCATTGTTCGGATGGGCAATGTCAACCTTGTCCCAATGGGAGGCCGCTCCAAACTTCAACGTGTGTGAGCCGAGGACCTTAGAAAAGTCGTCCTGTACCCCGTACAGGTTGTTGTTCTGGGTAAGAACGGTGTTGGGCGGCCCCAACCCGAAGCCATTCAAGCTGATGGACGGATAATTTTCGTATTGCGGAGCTTCCGTGAAGATTCCGAGATCTTCCGCGCTCGCGAATCCAATGGACTGAGGAGAGGTACCCTGGTGAGCCGTAGAGTTCAGCGAGGAATTGTTGTTTCTCGTCCAATTGCCGTTGAGAACATTCACCGCGGAACTGCCAAACCGTGACGTCAGGCTCACAACATAAAGCTGAGCCTTTCCCTTCGCCGTGGTCGGAAAACCAGGAACCGAACTTCCACCCCATCCGGCGTAGGGAAGGACATTGCTCCATGGATCCGTATGGTAATACCCCGAGATGCTTCCGTATTTCGTGTCAGCATCAATGCGGACGCCGCCTTTGTCGTCATTCAGCGTTTCCGGGAACGCCGACGTGATGTAGTAGCCGGCACTCCCTCCGGAAGGCGCGGTGGTCTGAGCCGGGATCAATTTATTGATGAAGGGGGCGACCGGCGACCAGGCTGCCTGAGGAATCTTCGCGTTTGGAAAAACGCATTGCGAGCTCGAAGTACAGCCGCTGGTGTAGTAGGCTTCATGATTCGTCACCGTGTAGCCCAGCCTTTGCGTGAGCAAACTGGCGAAGTATGGGCCACTTACGCTCCCCGCCAGCAGGCTGGCCTCGTCAGAAAAATCACCTGTCGTTTCGGCCGCGGTGGGAACGAATTGTTTCCCCGAGCTTTGTCCGATGGTCTGACGTGTGCTTTGCCAGTCGCCGAAGAAGAAGATCTTGTTCCGCCAAATCGGTCCCCCGAACACGCCGCCGAACTGATTCTGCCTGAACTCACCCTTGCTCTTGGTAAGGTAGTCGGCAGCGTTGAAATTGGGGAGACGCAGGAACTCGAAAAGCGTGCCATGAAACTGATTGGTGCCCGATTTCGTGACAACGTTCACGAGACCGCCGCTATAGTTGCCATACTCCGCGTTAGCATCGGCAGTGATGATACGGAACTCGGCGATCGAATCCAGCGTAGGAATGAGAAACGTGCCGCCGCTGTACCCTTCCACTGTATTGGCGCCATTCACCATAAAGCCGTTGTGGGTATTTTGGCCGCCCGAAATGTCGAGCAGTCCGTTGTTCAGAGAATTTGCCGGCTGCTCCGCGCCAAACTGGGCCGTCTGAAAGGGGACAACACCCGGCTGCAGAGCCAGCAGATCCGTGTAGGCTCTGCCGTTGAGCGGCAGATTCGTCATTTCCTTTCCGCCGATCACCTCGCCAACCTGAGCTGATTCGGTTTCTACCTGTGCTTCAGTGGAGGTAACCGTGATCTGCTCGGATGTCGAGCCAACCTTCAGCGCAGCATCTGCGTGCAGGGCTGTATCGACATCGATGAGCAAGCCTGTTCTCTCAAACTTCGAGAAACCAGTCTTTGTAAACGTGACGGTGTAGTTGCCCAAAGGCAACGCTGGAAACCGGTAGAAGCCTGCCGCATCCGTCTGAACCGTTTGTACAACTCCTGTCTCGATCTGGAGGAGCTGCACGGTGACATCCGGTACGACGGCCCCCTGGGCATCGTGCACAGTTCCGGAAATACTTCCCGTGGTAGCCGCAAGCGCCGACTTGGCCGTTAGCATGAAAGCCAGGAAGACCACGACCACTGCCGGCCTTACCCAGAATTGGAAAAGCTCGCCAAACAGGCTTTTCTGAAGCGCCGTCCGCTTGATGGCCGCCTTGCGCATCAATTGACGGCGTGAGGGCTGAAACAGCGTGTGATGTTCGGCATTCACCGGTTTTCTCCTTTTCAGCTTTTACAGAGCTCCACAAGCGGGATACATCGTTGTTGAGTGCCGCGCAGAAAACCACGCGGTATCGGCCCCAAGCTGGCCCAGTAGACTGACGGCGAACACCCATGCCATTCATGGCGAGGCCCCTCCCGCACGCTTAACCCTTTGACAAGATCCGGCACAAGATCGGCGTTTCGTCAGAGCGTGAGAGAACCAACACAGAACTTGTTGCAAAAATGAAATAACGTCAAATCTCGATGAAGGGTTTTTAGCAGGCAGATAATGCATTGTCAACATCAATGTTTAGGAAAGTTGGGTTGATTCCTCGCTGAGAACAGATTTCCTAAATTAATGTAGCCCACCTTCCTCCTTTTCTCACTCACTTTGTTCCGCGCTCAAATAAAGCGGGCTGGATGAGCCTAATCGGCGATTGAGGCTTCTTAATACGGACGGCAAAACTGGCGAACGCGGACGAAGATGCTTACCTGCTTCATCGAGGGTACGCCGTGCGTATCAGCGTTTGGACTCGGAGATCAATGGATCTGGTAGACGCCCAGTGATGGTCTACATGCACGGGGGTGGATTCTCTAGTGGTAGCAGAGCCTCCGTTTAAATGGCCCTGAGGTCTTCCGACAAAAGGGGAACTGCCCCCAGCAACGCAGCGCTTCCACCCAGAATTGCCGCGCACACCCGGGGTGTTCCCCAACTGGTCCATGCGTGCTTTTTCACGTGTTCTACGACGAATGGCAGGATGTCATCAGCGCTTTGCATAACGCCTCCCCCGAATACGACCACCTCCGGGTCGTAGGCGTGAATCAGCGCAACCGCGTTAGCCGCCCATACGGTCAAACAATGCTGCCGGACTGCACAGGCGACCGCATCTTCGTTTCGGGCTGCGGCGAAGAGCGCCTTAAAATCGATTTGCGCTACGCCGGCCAGGCTAGATTCGTCGAATCCCGGTGTCTCTCGTACTATCCGTGGCAATGACCAGCCCGAGGCTTCCGCTTCGGCGCATCCAACATTGCCGCATGTGCATCTGTGCCCCCGATAGTTCACCGGCAAGTGGCCTCCGAGGCATCCCGCTTGGGCATGGGCGCCACGCACCAATTTTCCCAGCATCATTGCGGCGCCACCGATTCCGGTACCGAGCGTAATCATAACGACATCCTGCACGCCTTGGGCAGCCCCCCCGAATTGTTCCCCAAGCAGGGCCATCCGAGCATCATTCTCTATCCGAATACCCAGGCCAAATTGCTCGAACGCCCATTGTTTGAGATCGAGATGAATCGCATCGTCATATTTCTTCAGCGTGGAGAGAATGCGGCCGTTCCGCACATCCACTATTCCGGGGAACCCTATTGCAATGCCGTCACACTCGTCCGCAGTTGCGCCGCTCGTCTTCAAGAGAGTCCTAAGCACCTCCGTGAGGGAAGGCAAGAGCGATTCGAGCGATCTCGCGAGTTCCGAATCGAGCGATGCCGAGCCCAACAACTCATTGTCCCTAACGACTCCGCAGCCAATGTGCGATCCACCCAAGTCAAGCGAAAGAGCCAACATTCTGTTCGAACTCCAGATTTCGAATTAGCGCAAGTAACGGGATGAGCCTGCCAGGACAAAAATCGCGAGCACTAACATGGTCACGCCTGTCCACTGGATGCGGATAGGAAGTGCTCCGACCTTTCGATTCACCCGTAAATATGCCCAACATAGTCGCGGTGATCACGATCAGCGACAGGAATAAGGGCCATCCAAGCATCGGGACCCCAGGTCCCCAGTTGGCCGGCTGCCAGCCCGTAGAGCAGGGTACTTCCAAACCAGAGGACGGCCACGGGCGTACTCCATCGGCATCGTGAAGCCGGCGTTTCTAACACCGGCAAGAATGAGCGTCGCGATGCCGCACAAGGTACTACTCATGATGGGCTTTCTTCCACTCGGCTCGGGCCACATCAACGACCGGCCCAAAAACTTAACTGGAAACATCGAGCATGTGATGCTTGAAGCGCGTATCTTACTATTTTATGAAGTTTAAATGAAGATTGAAGATCATAATATGTGATTTTTAGATCATTAGGCTCGACACGAGGCTGCTCCACAGCCCCACACTGGCCGGGCTCCGGCCGAGGGCCCAAGCCGCAGAATTTTGCGGC
>CAWDLQ010000010.1:0-1114240 GCA_963803095.1 uncultured Acidobacteriaceae bacterium
GCTTCCCACTAACCCAGCAACCACAAACTTCTCGGGAACCGTTCAGCGTAGAGACGCTGGCGAAGGCTTCGCGGCTGCGCGGCGCCACTGTCACCCAGGGCATTTGTCCTTACTGCGCCGTCGGCTGCGGGCAGCTCATCTTCAGCAAGGGCGGCGAACTCATCGACATTGAGGGCGATCCTGATAGTCCCATCAGCACGGGCCACCTATGCCCCAAAGGGGCCAACGCCTACCAGCTCGCCGTCAATTCGCATCGCGTCCGCGATGTCCTCTACCGCGCTCCCTACTCCGATCACTGGGAGACGCGGACGATGGAGTGGGCGCTGGACCAGATTGCCCAGCGCGTCAAGGCGACCCGCGACGCCGATTTCACGACTCGCGACGAGCAAGGCCGTTTGCTCAACTCGGTGCGCAGCATCGGCTCGTTGGGCGGGGCAACGATTGACAACGAGGAGAACTACCTCATCAAGAAGCTGCTCGGCGGCGGGTTGGGAGTGGTGTCGATCGAGAACCAGGCGCGAATATGACACAGCGCCTCGGTGCCCGGTCTGGGCGCCTCGTTCGGCCGCGGCGCGGCCACAAATTATCAGCAGGACATGGCCAATAGCGATTGCATCCTGTTCATGGGATCGAACATGGCGGAGGCTCAACCTGTCGGCTTCCGCTGGCCCATGGAGGCCAAGGCTGAAAGGCGCGACCCTGATCCATGTCGATCCGCGCTTCACCCGCATGTCGGCCGTGTGCGATCTTTACGTGGGCATCCGCTCCGGGAGCGACATTGCCTTCCTCGGCGGCCTGGTGAATTACGTCTTAACCAACGACCGTTGGTTTCATGAATACGTCCTGGCCTACACCAATGCTTCGACGATCATCGACGAAGGTTTCCGGGATACCGAAGATCTGGCAGGGCTGTTTAGCGGCTTCGACCAGCAGCACGAGTCCTATGATTCCAAGCAGGGCCATTGGGGCTACGAGGAGTCCACGAACGGCCACGCGGAGCAGGACGGTTCGAACGCAGTACGCCTCAGGACGCACGACCGCTCATGGCCACTGCCATGGATGGCAGCGGCGAACCATATACCTCGCCGTACAAGGACATGACAAACGCACAGCGCGACCCGACCTTGCAGCATCCGCGCTGCGTTATGCAGATTCTGCGCCGGCACTTCGCCCGCTACACGCCGGAGGTCGTTTCCCAGGTGTGCGGCTGCAAGCCGGAAGAGTTTGTGCGCGTCGCGGAATTGCTCTGCACCAACTCCGGACGCGAGCGGACCACTTGCATTGCCTACGCGCTGGGCTGGACGCAGCACACCACCGGCGTGCAGATCATACGCACTGCCGGCATCCTGCAATTGTTGCTCGGCAACATGGGCCGGCCTGGCGGCGGCATTATGGCCCTGCGCGGCCACTCTACCATCCAGGGCGCGACCGACATCTCGACTTTGTACGACACACTGCCCGGCTACCTGCCGCAACCCGCTGCACACGACCCCACGCACGAGGATTTGAGTTGTTATATCGAGTATGGAGGGATGCCCACCGGCTACTGGGCGAACTTCAGCAAATTCATTGTCAGCCTGCTCAAGGCGTGGTACGGCGACGCAGCCACGCCGGAGAACGACTTCGGGTTCTCCTGGGTGCCGCGCGTGGACGGCGACTACTCGCAACTGGCCTACTTCGATCGCATGGCAAAGGGTGGGGTGAAGGGCTACTTCCTGGCCGGTCAGAACCCCGCCGGCGGCGGACCCAACGCCGGTCTGCACCGTGCCGGCCTGCGCAACCTCGAGTGGCTGGTGGTTCTCGACTGGTTCGAGACGGAAAGCGCCGTCTTCTGGAAGAACGACCCGAATGGGCCGCCGCCCTCCGAGATCGGGACCGAGGTCTTCTTCATCCCCGCGGCGGCCGCTCAGGAGAAGGAGGGCAGCTTAACCAACACGCAGCGGCTGATCCAATGGCACAAGAAAGCCATCGATCCGTCCGGCGATTGCCGTTCCGACGCCTGGTTTTTCTACAACCTGGGTAAGCGCCTCAAGCAGCTCTACGCCGGCTCGACCGATCCCAGGGATCAGGGGCTGCTGAACCTCACCTGGGACTACGACTTCGACGAGCAGCCGCGTCTGCCCGATGGAACGCTCAGCCGCATTGAAGGGGAACCGGACCTGGAGAAGGTCCTCATGGAGATAAACGGTCACCGGCTGGATGAAATCGACCCGCGCACCGGGCGGCCTCGTCTTGTCAGCGGCTACTCGGAGTTGAAGGACGACGGCACGACGGCATGCGGCTGCTGGGTCTACAGCGGCGTCTTCCCCGAGCCGGGCCGCAACCGTGCGGACGAACGCAAGATCACGGATAACCCAATCCAACCGGAATGGGGCTTCGCTTGGCCGAACAATGTCCGCGTCCTGTACAACCGCGCCTCGGCCGACCCCGAAGGGCGGCCCTGGTCGGAGCGTAAGAAATTGGTCTGGTGGGACTCCGAGAAGCGGAGCTGGGTCGGACTCGACAAACCGGACTTCGAGCTGAACAAGCCGCCCGATTACCAACCGCCTCCAGGCGCGACGGGCATGGCCGCCATCGCCGGCACACACCCCTTCATCACCAAGGCCGACGGACTGGGCTGGCTGTACTCCCCCGGCATCAAGGACGGGCCTCTTCCCACGCATTACGAGCCGGTCGAGTCGCCGCTGGGCAACCTGCTCTATCCCAAACACAGTACCAACCCGACGGTACGCTTTTTCGCAGGACCGCTGAACCACATCGCCCACACGCCGACAGCCGAGTATCCCGTGGTGGCCACGACGTTCCGTCTCACCGAACATTACCTGAGTGGGCCGATGAGCCGCTTCAATAGCTGGCTTAACGAATTGCAACCGGAGATGTTCGCCGAGCTGAGCTACGAGCTGGCCGCCGAGCGCGGTATTGTTCACGGCGGCTGGATGACGATCCAAACGCCGCGCGGTCGAATCGAGGCCCGTGCGATGGTGACCCGGCGGCTGCGGCCCTTTGTCGTCGAGGGGCGCGTGGTCCACCAGATCGGCCTCCCGTTCCACTGGGCTTTCGCCGGGGAGGTCGTCGGCGGCAACGCCAACGACCTGACCGCGCTCCTGGCCGACCCGAACGTGAGCATGCACGAAAGCAAGGCGTTCACCTGCCAAGTCCAAGCCGGGCGGCTCGAAGGCCAGGCTCTGCACCCGACGGTGCCCACAGCGCACTGGCCGACCCTCGATCCGATCCCGGACACGCCGGCCAGCGCCCAACCAGAAGGGAGGATCGGACATGGCAAGTAGAGAACAGGAACTGTCCGCGTTGCCCCAGACCAGCGATCCGCCGCGCGGCCGGCTGTCAGAGATGCTGGGACGCCTGATCGAGCCGTTCCTGCGTGGTGAACCGCGCGGCCTGGTGCCGGAGGTGCTGGGACGCCTGATCTATCCGTTCCTGCGTGGTGAAGCGCCCAAGCCCCAAACGCCTACTGGCTTTTACACCGACACCACCGTATGCATCGGCTGCAAGGCTTGCGAGGTGGCGTGCAAGCAGTGGAACCAACTACCCTCGGATGGCTTTAACTGGTCCGGCAATAGCTATGACAATACGACTGAGTTGTCGGCGACCACCTGGCGCCATGTGAAATTCATTGAGCAATTCTCCGACGAATCGTCAAGCACACTTATTACCCCGGACACGGTGTTGGACGAGTCGAATCTTAACCGCTGGCTCATGATGAGCGACCATTGCAAGCATTGCCTGGCGGCCCCTTGCCATCAGGCTTGCCCGACCGGCGCCATTATTCAAAATGAGTTCGAGAACGTTTATATTCAGGCTGACATCTGCAACGGTTGCTCGTGCTGCATAGCGGCCTGCCCGTTCGGCGTCATCACTCGCAGCGACATGGGCGGTCATTCGCACAAATGCACGCTCTGCTATGACCGCCAGCGCGACGGTCTGGAGCCGGCCTGCGCCAAGGCATGTCCAACCCAGTCCATCCACTTCGGCCCGGTCGACGAGCTTCGCGAGCAGGCCCGCAAACGTGTGGAGGAACTTCACCAGCGCGGCGTCCCGCAGGCGTACCTTTATGGCGACGTCCCGAGTGAGACCTATTCCGAAATGCATTCCTTCTATCTGCTTGTCGATCGCCCTTCCGTTTATGGCCTGCCGGATGCTCCATTCAATCCGTGGCTGCACATGATGGGAGATTACGTTCGTTCCGTCGCGGGCGGCTTGGCCGCTATCGCCGTACTGCTCGTGGTGGTGTTTCTTTTGAAGCCCTGAATGCACGCAGACTCCAGATCGCAGCACGCTTTCACCAAACCTCCCTTGCCGGAACAAGGGAGCCAGAGCGGCTATGCGAATATGCCAGTGACCAAGGTGCCGGGGTGGCACGGCATCATCGCCTGGGACGCTTTGCTCAACGGCATGGCGACCGGACTGTTCCTGGCCGCCGCGGTCAGCGAGTTGGCGGCGCCCGCGGTCTTCATGCGCGTGGCGAAAGTGGCTTATCCGGTCGCTCTCGTGCTTTTGCTCGTTGACCTCGGATTGCTGGTGTTGGATCTGGGCGATCCGTTGCGTTTCCATCACATGCTCAGGGTTTTCAAGCCCAGCTCGCCCATGTCGTTGGGGACGTGGTGTCTGACGATCTTTTCGCTCCCGCTGACCGCGGCGGCGGCGCTCAGCCTGCTGGCCGAACTGGGGTGGGACTTCGAGTGGGCTCGCATACTCGCGGTGGTCGTGGGACTGCTGCCTGGCTTCGGCTCTGCGGCCTACAAGGGCGTCTTGCTCAGCACGAACGCGCAACCAGGTTGGAAAGACGCGCGCTGGCTGGGAGGTTATCTCACCAATTCGGCCCTCCTGATGGGCTGCGCCGAGCTGCTTGTCCTGTCCGCCCTGATGGGGCAAACGCAGGCGACCGCCATCCTCCGCACCGCCTTTATCGTGCTGCTCGTGCTCAATGTGATTCCCTTAGGGTTGTTGTTTGCGAACCTTCGGCCGGCCCATGCGCGGCTCTATACCCGCGAGCAACAATGGCGCGTTGGCGTGCTCATCGCTGCCGGGACGCTGATCCCTTTGGGGCTGATGCTCCTCAACGGCGATCTGCTGTTCATATTCGTCGCCGTGATTTTTCTTTTATTGGAGAGTTGGGCCATCCGTTTTGTGTACGTCAAGATACCTCACACTTCGCCATTGGAAGTCCGAAGCGGCGAATAGTCTAAGGAGATCGCTGTCCCTTCAGCCTTCGGGAACTCCGGCCTTACGAAAGACAGCAAGTGAGCTATCGAGGCCGGCTTTCGCGGCTGCTTCCGGTGTCATGTCTTTCGTTCGCCCGAAGACTTCTACGCTGAGCGCATCGTTGTAGTGGATGCTTTGGAGCGCCTGCAAGAAGCCGGTCAAGTTGATGACACCTTCGCCGGGTAGCAGACGTTGATTATCGTGGATCTGCTCTGGAGGCAAGTTCGGCGAGTCATTGAAATGGACGTGCACGATGCGATCGCGGCCGGCGGCGATGATGTCCTCTGTGGTGGCTCCTGCGTGGTGCCAGTGCCAGGAATCGAGCAGCAGTCCGACGTTGGGACCACATTCCTTGGCGAACGCGAGCATATCGTTCATGCGCCAAATGAATTCGTATTTGTGCGCTTTGCGCAGTTCGAGCGGACCTAGAAACTCGAGGCCGAGGCGGACGTTGGAGCGCGCCAAAATGTGGGCACTTTCTGTAAACCGCTGCTTATAGGTTTGGCGCAGTTCGTCTTTTGACGTATCGCTCGACGGCATGATGTAGGTGATCATGCGCGGGCAGTGGATAGCGGCAGCGAACTGGGCGGCTGCGTCGAGCTGGATGAGCGAGGCATGGAAGGTTGCGTCGTCTTTCCGGAATTCGACCGGAAAATCGATGACGGCTGGCCTGATCTTAAGGCCGGCAAGTAGGTCGTTGGTCGCGCTGACGCCGGCTTGCATGGCCGGGCGCAGCATGATGTCGGTGCCGGGAAAGCCAATTTGCGCGGCCAAGCGCGCGAAGTCAGGCCAGTGAACACGACCTTGCAACAGGACGCTGTTCAAGGAGAGGAACATGTTGCGGTCTTCGGAGGACGCTCGGGCGAGCGGGGCGAAAGCTCTGGCGAGCGGGGCTGCGACGAGCAGCTTACCAAGCGATCGTCTGGATATCAAATAAGGCACGCGCAATTGATCATATCCGAGTAGCATGAAGTCGAGGAGGCGGAAGACATGAACAGGCGAGAAATGTTGACCACCACGGGTGCTGCGACGCTTGCGGCACTTTGCATGCCGAAGCTGATGAAGGCCGAGGCTCCGGCGAGCCAGGTTGCGATCGTGCGTTGCCGCGATTACGCGCAGTATGGGCAGCAACTCTCGAGTGCGTTCGATCAGATCGGCGGCATCGATAAGTTGGTGCGCGGGAAGACCGTTGCGCTCAAGCTCAATCTCACGGGGAATCCGAAAAACTGGCCGCTGACGCCTGAGCTTCCTTATCGGACGAATGCGCAGACGGTGTCGGCGACCGTGCATCTGTTTGCCAAGGCGGGTGCGCGTCGCGTTCGCTTGATTGAAAGCTTCTTCCCGGCCGATCAGGATCTCTCCCTGTGGGCACGCTACGGCCTGGACGTAAACGCGATTAACAACATGGGCGTGCCGGTGGTTTGGGAAAACGTGCAGAACCTGGGCAACTACAAGCAATATGTGCGCATGAAGGTGCCCTGGGGCGGGTACGCCTATCCGGCATACCAATTGAACCCGGCGTTTTATCAGTGCGACGTATACGCTTCGATGGCGAAGCTGAAGAACCATTGGATTGCAGGCGTGACCATGACGATGAAGAACAACTTCGGCAACACTCCCTGCTCGCTCTATGGCGGGGACTGCGGACCTAACGGGAACGAGCGGCCGACGAAAGAGCGCGGAGAGGTGCTGCACAACGGAACGACGCCTGCGCCCTCTGGAGTAGATGCCGAGTTGCATCCTGATTCGCCGCGCGATCCGGGCTATCGGGTTCCGCGCATTCTGGTTGATCAGAACGGTATTCGGCCAATTGATATCGCGATCGTGGATGGCGTCGAGACGGTGCGGGGAGGGGAAGGTCCGTGGCTTCCTGGTCTGGAAAAGATGACACCGGGCGTGATCATTGCCGGCCGCAACGCCGTCTGCGTGGACGCTGTCGGGATGGCAGTGATGGGTTACGATCCGTATGCGGAGCGCGGCACTTCTCCGTTCATCCGAGGCGACAACTCGCTGCGTCTCGCGGAAGAAGCCGGGATCGGAACACGAGACCTGAAACGTATCGAAGTCGTCGGACTTTCGATTAAGGACGCTCATATCAATTTCGGACCCGGCGCGGTTGGTAAGAAGCTGAGCCAATTGAACTCGTAGATCGCACCGGTTTCGTGGATAGACGGACCTGAGGGCGATTCGGGTACAGGCAAAGTAACCCCCACTCGTGCAGCCTTTATAAATGCGTGGCATTTACGACGGCGATTACTTCGTCCATCCTGGCCCCTTCAACTCCTATTAGGGTCGGTTTCGTCCCCCCTTCCTCCCGGACTTTAGTTGAGCTGTGCCAGCCCCGGACTTTCAGTCCGGGGGAGCGGGTTTTCAAACCCGGACTTTAGTCCGGGGAAACCCAGGACTATCGTCCTGGGCCTGGAGTTTCTACATTTCAGTGACGAAGGGTAAGACATTTTGCACAAGAGAAGCTCCTTTGGATGCCGTGTTTTGGCTTTGTATCAGGGCACGACTTTAAGTCGTGCCATTACTGGGCTAAGAATATGGGCTTCAGCCCCTGCCATGGCAAAACCTGCACGAATGCCATTTCCGAGGCAGTACTCAGCACTGCACGGGTAATTGGCCCCGAAAAAGACGCAGGGGCTAAAGAGCGTGTGTGAGAACCCGAAGCTTTAGGGAGCCATCCGGGGCGCACTGCAGATCCCTCGGCTTCCCCGGATTTCCTGTTGAACTTGGTGGCGTTGGCGGACTCCATGCGCCTTTCCTTACTGAAAGGCGCACACGCGATCGTGTCCGGCGCAGCGTGGCAGGAAATCCGGGTTCGCTCGGGATGACAAAGGAGAGGGGAGCGCTTCCATTGACAGAGGCGCTCGGGATGGCAGAGTGCGTGGTGCTGCTTCCGTCGGAGGGATCTTCCATCCGTATCACGAACCCCAATGGAAGCGCTCCCCTCTCCTTTGTCATCCCGAGCGAAGCCGAGGGATCTGCAGTGCGCCCCGGATGGCTCCCTAAAGCTTCGGGTTCTCACACACGCTCTATAGCCCTAATGTTTTCACGATTTACGGCCCGACTGAAGTCGTGCCCTGATACAAAGCAAAAACCCAAAATCAAAGAGATTTTCTTACGCGTCGACTCAAAAAATGTAGAAACTCCAGGCCCCGGACTTTTAGTCCGGGGAAGCGGGTTGTCAAACCCGCGAGAACGCACCGCGATATAAATTCAGGGCTTTAGAAGCCCTGGTGGCGGGGCGTCCAATTCCATCCCCAGAGACGCCGATGACCAGGCAAACAGCTCCGGCATTGAAGGGGCATTGAAGGGACACGGAACAACCACCATTGCGCCAGAGCGATCAGGATTCCAAATCTGTAGTGGTGATTGCTCCGTCTGCCCCTTTAACCTTAATGTTGGAAGAAGTGGTCTTAATTCGAGGATACATGGTCTATGACAGACTGGTTCGCGCGCCCCGTCTTACACGTGAAGGACGTCGAGGCCTCGCTCCGCTTTTACGTTAACCGGCTCGGCTTCACAAGCCCCTGGCGCTACGACGAGGACGGCAGAGCGCACGTCGCACAGGTCGACCGGCAGGGCTGCGCGCTTATCCTGGCCGACACGTGGCCGGAGAAGATTGGCAAGGGGCTGATGTTCATTTCCCTGAACGTCGAGCCGGCGACGCGCGAGGCCGCGGTCGCCGCGTTGGACGCGCTGCGCGCGGAACTCGAGGCCAAGGGCGTTCCGGTCAAGGAGGGTTCGTGGGGCTACCGGCTTCTGGTGGTCGATGATCCCGACGGCAATCAGCTCTTCTTCAACTATCCGAACGAGACCTCAGTCCCGTAACTTCGGGGATCGTTCCGTCCCGTCCCCCAGTTCCATCACGTCCACGAAACGCCAACGCCTGGTTGCTGCCTATGGCTTTTTCTTTTCCCAATCTTATGAAGCTGTTGTGGCTAAAGAGGAAAAGAGCTTGCATTGACACAGCAGGATTGTCATCATGGATGTATGCAAACTGTCTTCGAGGCGGCGGGTGGCATCGCCGGCCTGCGCAGTCTTGCCGACGCGTGGCACCACCGGGTGATGGCCGACGACGTGGTCGCCCATGCGTTCAGCCACGGCTTCCACCCCCACCATGTTGAGCGACTCGCCGCTTACTGGGCTGAGGCGCTCGGTGGCCCGACCACGTATTCCGATTCCTACGGTGACGAGACCACCGTCGTCAAGATGCATAGCGGGAACGGAGAGCATGACGAAATGGATCGCCGCGCGATCGCCTGCTTCGACCAGGCTCTGGCCGATGTCGTACTCGACAACGACGGTGCATTGCGACAAATACTGCACGATTACTTCGCCTGGGCGACCACGACAACGATGTCTCGCTACCACCAGTCCGCCGATGACGTGCCGAACGGCCTCAGCATCCCACGCTGGTCGTGGGACGGACTTCAGGTATAAGCGACTTTCGTGGGGGGGGAGGGCGGATACGGCGACAGATACGTATTACCGATGCAGCCAGCCAGGCTTCGCACGAAGCATAGAGAGGGTGGTGAACGGCGTGGACAGACGGAACGGCGTCAAACCCCGATCATTGACCGGGTGAGGTATGCCTGTCCAGGGTCTCACCGATACTTTCGAGCAACGCATTCACTTGCCCGTCGATGGCTTCCGTTTCCCGGAGAATGAGCACGTAGTGATCCATATAGACTGGGACCCCATTCAGCGGAACAGCCAGCGCCACCGCTATCACGGAAGCGTCGCTGCGTCCCTCGGCATTGACGAGATTTACGGTTGTGACGTAGAGGCCCAGATGGGCATCGGTCATCTTGTCAACGACGCATCCCTGATGTTGCCTCACCGCTGATTTGAGGCCGTAAAGAAACAAGCTCACTGTATCCGTAGTGCCATCACCCGGGGCGTGCGGTGCTTGAATGTACATCGGTAATTTACAGGCAACCTTCGCTTCGCCAGACGCGGCGCCAACCATCAGAACTGCAAACAGCAAAGCAATCGCTCTCACAGTGGCTCCCGGGACAGAATGCTAATGACCGTCCTTTGATCCTAGAGGAGGAGGTCGGTCTCCCGCCTGCATCAAAAGAGGCAGTGCCTGTCCCCTTTATTTGTAATCTTCGCGGTTTCGGCTGCCCTCTATCTGCAGACACGATCTCGCCTTCACAGTGGTACATCGACTGCAAACTGGCTAAAAGAAGAGTGCTAGCCTCGTCCTGTCGCGCGAGGTGTGTACTACGCAGGAACCTGGTCAAGCAATGGGCAGCACACAATTGGAAACCGACAATGGCAGAAGTGCATGAAGGCAAATAACTTGCCGCACGGGCTGGAAGTTTTGCGCGGTCTCCCGCTGTCAACTCCCGCGAGCTCTAGTTCCTCAGCGTGGTTTTTCGTTCCCCTAACACGAAAGATGCACTATCATCCCTGAAAAAGATCTTGCTCCTGTTCATTTTCTGTGTCCAGAGAGCGAGAGAGGCAGGCGCCTTCCTCGTGAGGAAGACCAAGCCCGCCGGGGACTTCATCAGCGACAACTGATCAATGGCGAGCGGAGGGGCAAAGATAGGTCATCTCCGCCGCTCGATTCAATTTCAAAGTAGAGGGAGGACAAACGATGAAAACAATACTTGGTCCGGGCATGATCGTAGGGCTCTTCTTGCTCTGTGCGCTATCTGCGACTGGTCAAACACAGGGCGCCGCACTCAGCCGGTCTTCAGCCCTTCCGACCTCAGTTCACAACGCGCTTGAGAACACAACAAATCAGTATGACTATGATTTCATTTCCAAGGGCTACGTGTGGAGCAATAAGCCGCTTAAATCAACTGCCGGCAAGATTTGCCAGACCATGAAAGACCACGCCTTCTCCGAGACTCCCTACGGGATCAACGCCGACCAGGACTGGAACAACTGCCTTAACACTCAGATCCGCAGTATTGGCTACTTGCGCTGGTTGCGGAACGGCGGCTTTAAGCCCAACCGAAAAAACCGTACGAACGCTCAGTCGTATTTGCAGAAGACCTACACCATGGGTCCTTGGGGGAGCTACTCCTTTGCCCAGCTGAGCGACGCGGTAAAAGCCACAACAGGCAAAACCATTCCCTAGCTGTTCAATTCTATCTGCCACGATAATCGCTGCTGGTCGGGTTCTTTTCGGGGACGTCGAATTTCCCCTAATGCCGGCGAGGCCGTCTTGACCTTCGTTTGTGAAAGGAAACAGGGACAGCATCACTACTGTCCGGTTCGTTTGCTGTAGAGTGCCGACAAGTGCAGTATTGAGTACAGTTTCTGAAGATTCGGGGGTGTCCACGATTTGAAAGATGCGATACGGTTTTGCGATGCTTTGGGGGTTGAACGACCCGGACGCAGAGGGAAACCGCACATCTTCCACTACGCTACGCTTCGGTCCAGCAACCGCTCTCTATGAAAGCGTCGCTCTCTCCTTTGTCATCCCGAGCGTACCCGGATTTCCTGCCACGCTGCGCCGGACACGGTCGCGTGTGCGCCTTTCAGTAAGGAAAGGCGCATGAAGTTCGCCAACGCCACCAAGTTTTACAGGAAATCCGGGACAGCCGAGGGATCTGCAGTTCCGCGGACCTTTCCTGGAAATGTTTTTCGACCGCGCTTCGCTCACAATTGTCATCCCGACCGAAGCGCAGTGCAGTTGGGGGGATCTGCGTTGGCATGAACGTAGGCTAGACGCTGTTATGTCGTCATCGCCATCCTCTAGAAGGAACTCCAACTCGACGCCTCTCTCAGCACTTGTCTACAGATTCTGTCTGTCTCCGTCTTCGAGAAAACCCAGATTTCATGCCCCTTGCAGCTACCTGCCTTCAGTCCGATCTTACCTGCCATCCTAAGCAGTTGATTCTCTTCGATATCTAACCGGACACTAGCGGGACAGCATACCTATTGCAGCAATTTCTGGGAATAAGTATGCTGTCCCGCTATCTCCCCTGTTTATCGAGACGCCTACACTGCTAGAAAATGAACGGGGCAAGCGCTTTAACTTTGTGGCGATACTGCAGGTATTCTTCGCCGAAGCTCTGCACCATAAAACGCTCTTCAGCCCGGGTCTTCAGCCAAAAGGAAAGCCCGCAAATCAGAACGCCGACAAAACAACGTATCCCGCCTCGCTGGAGCGCCGAGCCGAGCATCCCCAACAGGATGCCGCTGTAGATGGGGTGTCGGACGATGCGATAGGGACCCGTCCGCACGAGCGTGTGATTTTCCTTCACTGTGACACGGTTGCTCCAATTGCTGCCGAGTATGAACCGGGCCCAGATGCTGAAGGCAACACCTATCAGCACGACTAGAAGGCCCGCGAGCACGATGGGTACAGTCACCGAGAATAACTGACGGTCAAGCCACGGAATCCCACTATGTTTGGCAAAGATCATATACACGCCGACCACGAGGATGGCAGTATAGAGGAGCTGCGAGGCACTCGATTGGCTCTGGACGGTTCGCTTCGTACGCAGGGCGCTCACTACCCACACGAGGACAAGAACCAGCCATAGAAACGATGTCGATTGACGAAGCTGCTCAATCGGAGCTGCTTGATTCACATCCTCCTCCTTGACCTGCCGGGTAATTTGTACCTGTGTGAGTCTTAGTTTAGCGCGGCGGGTAGGGGAAAGTTTAGCGATAGGGCTTCCGAGATCGGACGGAGCCAAGGGACAGCATACCTATTCCCCAGAAAATACTGCATAGGTATGCTGTCCCCTTGTCTTCCACCAGGAGCCTAAACCGAAGCTGCATGAGTGATTTGCTCTGTTCTCGTCAGTTGAATTCAGGCAGGCAGACGGGAATTGACAATTCGAGGTCCTAACCAGACGCTCGTTGGCGAACTATTCCGATCGGAGCGCCTCCATCGGTTCTACGGAAGCGGCGCGGCGGGCGGGGATGACCGATGCCGCGAGCGCAAGCAGGAGGATGGAGATAGCCGAGACTGCGATGACGGTCGGATCGATCGGATCGACCTGGAACAACATGGAACGCAGCAAGTGGTCGGCAAAGACAGCACCGATCGCGCCGATCCCACAGCCGGCCAATCCGAGCCTGGCGCCAGAAACGAGAATCAGCCGCATGACGCTGGAGCGCTGCGAACCAAGAGCCAGGCGGATGGCCATTTCCTGGGTGCGTAACGCGGCAGAAAAAGCGATGACGCTGTATATCCCCAGCCCGGCCAGCAATACAGCCGCAGCTGCAAACGCGGAGACCAGCACGGCGTTAAAGCGGCGCGATGCCTGCCCTCCCCGACCACGCGATCCATGGATTCGACTTGTGTCAGCGGAAGTTGCGGATCGATGGAGTGGACCACGGCGCGCAGAGAATCCGCAAACTGCTCCGGAGGCAACTGGCCTCGAATAACGATGGAACCGTTATTGCCGGTGAGCATACCTGGGGGTGCAAATGATCCGGCATCCGCCCTGGCTTGGCTGGAAGGAATATAGAACTGCTCTTCTGTTGGCACGTCAGCTGCAAGCTCCTTCACGTCGCCAATTTCTCCCACGACGGTCAGCCAGGGTAGATTGGCCTCTGCCGGGCCGCGGTGCAGGCGTTTACCGATGGGGTCCCGTCCAGGCCAGTAGTGTTCAGCCAGGGTGCGGTTGATGATCACGACCAGCGGAGCGCTGGCGTCGTCAGCCTGGGTGAAGGCCCGGCCGCGAAGCACCGGAATCCCTTGAGCCTCAAAGTAACTGCCCATCACTAGCGGTATCCATGCCAGGTTCAAACCAGCTCCCTTCGGAGCGACATAGCCCTCAGGAGTGAAGGTGCCTTTGAACTCTACGTCAGCCGCCGGCAGCATGGTGGTAACGCCGACAGCCTGTACCCCGGGCAACTGCTCAAGCCTGGAACGCAAGGTTAAGTTGAAGGCGTCTATGGCCGCCTGCGTCGAGTATTGCTCCCGCGGCAGGCTATACGCCGCAGTCAACGTGTGATCGGCGTGGAAGCCGAGGTTGATCGCGCGCATATTCTCAAAACTGCGCAGCAGAAGGCCAGAGGTCGTGAGCAGCACCAGCGCGACCGCGAGTTCGGCAACCACCAGGGCCGAGCGCAGGCGCACATGACCGCCTCCCGCTGTGCCGGTGCGTCCGCCTTCCTTCAGACCCTCATTGACTTGCGTACGGGCGGCGGCAATGGCGGGGACAATCCCGCAAAGCAGGCCGGTGAGCAGAGCCAATCCTAACGCGAAAGCAGCCACTTGCCAGTCGAGACTAATAGAATGGACGCGGGGAAGGGTCTCCGGAAGGAAGCTGACGCCGATGCGCACGGCGACCCATGCCAGGGCCAACCCCAGCAATCCGCCGGAGACGCTGAGCACCAGGACCTCGACCAGGGATTGGCGCAAAACGGCCGTTCTGCCGGCGCCCAGCGCGAAGCGTACGGATATCTCCCGGCGACTGCCTATGACACGCACCAGCAAGAGCCCGGCAAGATTGGCGCAGGCAATAAAGAGCACCACGATGACTGCAAGGAAGAGCATTCGAACAAGCGGCCTGGCCTGGGCTACCGTGGTCTCATCGAGCGACTGGACAAGAGGATGAATGCGACGGCTGCGGAGCGCCTGGGGAAAGCTGCGCATGATCTCCTGCGCCGCGGCGGCAGCATCCTGCTGGGCTTGCACGGGGGTCACACCGGACTTCAGCCGCCCCACCAGGTAGTAACCCCAGTTTCCTGCACCCTGTATCAATTCAGCCTGGGTGAAGCTCATGGGCACCCAAAGCTCACTGCGGTTCAACTGGCCGGGCACAAGGGGAAACTCGAATTCGCGCGGCATCACGCCGATGATCTCGTAAGGCTTGCGGTCGAGGAAAATCTTCTCGCCCAGGACATGAACGTCGCCATGGAAGCGGCTGCGCCACGTCTGGTAGCTGAGAATTGCCAGCAGCTGGCTGCTCTCATCCTCCTTCTGAGTAAAGGTGCGGCCCATCAAAGGCGAAACGCCGAGCACCGGAAAGATACTTGCGGTGAGTCGTGCGGCACTGATCTGAGCCGGGGAGCTGGCCGGGAGCCCTGGCCGGAGAGTTCATAGGTAGAGGGCTGGTAACCGCCCAGGCTCCGGAAGGCATGGGTGTCGCGCATGTAGATGCGAATCCCGGGCGCCGTGACGCCGGGTGCATCAGCGCCATACTTTACGCCCTCCAAGATATCGCCGAGCGTGACCAGTCTGGCCTGATCGGGAAAAGGCAAGGGCCGCAGCAACACGCCCTCTACGATAGAAAAGATGGCCGTGGTTGCTCCGATGCCGAAGGCCAGCGTCAGGATCGCGGTCAAGGTGAATCCTGGCGACGTGCACAATCGCCGCAGCGCATAACGCAAGTCATACAATAGGGATTCCATGGAAGCCTCCAAGTCCACGATAGCGCGCTTTTTTTGCGCCGTGTTTTCGTTGAGTGCAAATCTCTAATGCACTGATTGACCTGTTCCGAACGGTTCACCGGCAACTCGGAAGTAACGCCAAAATGGGTTCTATCCGGATTGGCGACTACACGACCGGAACTCGGGAGTGGCTGCCGATTCAGATCCGCGAGAATCCCAGATTTGAAAATCGGAACCTAAGAAGCCTCGGGGTGCCCCTCAATTCGCGGAAGGCTGCTCGACGTGATCGATGACAAGAATCTCAACTGGCGCTTTGGCCGATTCGAGTTTCAGTCCAAGCTGTTCCCTGACCGCGGTGAAAATCGAGAGACCCGTTGGATCGGCAATGGTGACAGATCTCGCGGCGTTCTCCGGCACGTCAGCAGTCCACTTCAGATGTAAATCAAATCCTCCAGCGAGTCCGGTCCTGTCGATGACAGGTCTGTCGAGCCCGGATCGAGATAAGGTAGTGGCCAGCTTTTCAATGCTGACCCCCGCCCCGTCGAGTGTCCAGTTGAGCCCGTCGCCTATAAGCCGGGGAAAGTCACAATAGACAGGGCGGCGGGGCGCGTTTGGCGCAGGGAGAGGCGGCGGTGAATCGATGGAATAGGGAGTGCAACTGCCTTCCTTCGACAGTTGCATTTTCACACCGCCCTTTTCGACGGTCAGCTCATATACGGGGCGCTCCACCGCCTCGCGATGAATCTTCAGTTGAAACCTCTCTTCAAGGAGTGCCTGCAGCATCGGCCCCTCCAACTGTTTCACCGTTGGAGCGCTCTCCGTTGTGGCCTGGATATCGAAGTGGTTGGAATCCATCCAGGCCTGAACGCCCGAAACCTGGTTATTCGGGACATTGTAGGCAAAGAGGATGAGCTGTTTCAGGGAGAAATTCGCCATGGCAAGCCTACCCTCAGAGGCTTGAACGTATGCCCTGTTGTCACCGTTCGCGTGGGGCCTGATCGATGCTACTTCGAATTCGGGGCGCGTCACCGGCTGTTGCGTTTGACAAAAAGCGGCGGCGTTCCCAGCAGCGGCAACCAGCATTAGTCCACTGCCGAAGTACAAACTTCGCGCGCACCAAGACATTCCAGATTCTCCCGAGTCCGTCAAGGCTAGAAGCGCCTAGTATAGCGCCGGGGCGGAACGCGGTGCCCGAATCCATTGAGCGTCTGCAGGTCACGCCCCGATGACGCGCAATTCGGAAGTGATTTTCTGTTGTGCCTTAAGGGTCTCGTTTTCGGTAAATTGACCAGACGGCTGGGTCAGCGGGAGCAAGTTACCTAAAACGTTAGGACACTATCGTGACTGCCCCGAGACGAGGTGTCGGTGGGGTGTAGCTGTTGTTGGGCAGTTACGATAGTGTCCTAACGTTTTAAGGGCGCTCAGCGTCGGTGCAAAAGGGGGGCCTGTCCGTATAACCGAATCGTCCATAGGACATTGTTATGCCCTGAGCGCCGGAGCTGGCCTCCTGCTTGGTCAAATTTGTTCTGACCGCGTCTAAAACAATTGCGTAGCGGTCTGCATTGATGTAGATTGTCTACATCTTAATGTAGAGGGTCTACAGCCTATGGCAAAGAGTGGTTATCAGAACAGGATTGATCTGCTGCAGGGGACGCTGGACATGCTGGTCCTGAAGACGCTGCAGTGGGGTGATCAGCATGGGTATGGGATCAGCCAGGCGATCCGGGCGAGCTCGGGCGAGGTGCTGCAGGTGGAGACGGGGTCGCTGTATCCGGCGCTGCATCGGCTGGAGCGGCAGGGGTGGGTGACTGCGGAGTGGAAGAAGAGCGAGAGCAACCAGCGGGCGAAGTTCTACAGGATTACGGCGCTGGGCAAGCGCCAGCTGGCGGCGGACTATCAGCGCTGGGGCAGGATGGTGGCGACCATTGAAGGTATTATGGGCGCGAATCGGGGCGAGGCATGAGCATCTTTCAATACTTGCGGAACGTGCTGCGGCGCAAGAGCGATATGCAGGAGGAGATTGAGACTCACCTGCGCATGGCGGTTGCGGAGCGTGTGGCGCGGGGTGAATCGCCGGAGACGGCACGCAGGGAAGCGATGAAAGAGTTTGGCAATGTGCCTTTGGTGGCGGACGTGACTCGTGAGCGGTGGGGATGGTTGCGTACGGAGCGGCTGCTCCAGGACCTGCGCTTTGCCCTGCGGCAACTGCGGAAGACGCCGGGCTTTACTGCTACAGCGGTGCTTACACTGGCGCTGGGGATTGGGGCGAACGCTGCGATCTTCACGCTGGTTAATGCTGTGCTGTTGAAGCACCTCCCCGTGGCCGATCCGAAAACTTTGGTGCGCATCGGTGATCAGAACCAGTGCTGCGATACAGACGGTGCGCGTGACGATGGGGACTATGCCCTCTTCTCCACCGACACCTACCAGCACTTCAAGAAAGATGTGCCTGAGTTTGAAGACCTGGCGGCGATGCAGGCGGGCTTTTACGCCTACCCGCTCACCAGTCGGCGCGATGGTGCTGGCAATGGAACTGGTAGCCTGGCACATTCGTCGGTGGGCGAGTTTGTCTCCGGCAGCTACTTCCATACCTTTGGGCTGCAGCCACAGGCAGGACGCCTCTTGAGCGATGCCGATGATGTGAAGGGCGCGCCGGCGGTCGCTGTTATCAGCTACCGGGCGTGGAAGAACGAATATGCCGGCGAGGCCTCGGTCGTGGGCAGCATATTCTGGCTGAATACCAAGCCGGTAACGGTGGTTGGCATTGCACCACAGGGGTTTTATGGAGACCGGCTGGCGACTTCGCCGCCTGATTTTTATCTGCCGATAAGCCAAATACTTGCTCTGGAAAATGCGCAATATGCAGGCGTTCCGGAAACGAGGTGGCTCTATATTGTGGGACGCATCAAGCCCGGCGTTGACCGTGGCGCCTTGCAGGCGAAACTAAGCGGACAATTGCGGCAGTTGTTTGCGCCCCACAAGGACTTTTCCTCCGCGTCTGACAAGCCGTTGCTGGCCAGGACTCATGTGGTTCTCACCGATGGCGGCGGCGGTGTGCAGTCGATGCAGCAGGATTATGGCTCCAACCTGAAGCTGTTGATGTGGATTTCCGGGCTGGTGCTGCTGATAGCGTGCGCAAACATTGCCAACCTGCTGCTGGTGCGCGGCATGGGCCGCAAGGCGGAGATGAGCGTGCGCACGGCGCTGGGTGCGGCCCGCAGCAGGATAGTTGCCCAGTTGCTCACCGAGAGTCTGGTGCTGGCTCTCCTCAGCGGGATAGTCGCGCTGGTTGTCTCTTACCTCGGAACGCGGATGTTGCTTGCCCTGGCGTTTCCGGGTGAGCAAAACGTCCCGATCCATGCGAACCCCTCGTGGGAGGTGCTGGCATTTGCGCTTGCTGTCTCCATCGTTACCGGTGTGCTGTTTGGCGTCGCACCGGCGTGGATTGCGGCGCAGGCCGAACCCGCCGATGCGCTGCGCAGCGGCACCAGGACGACGACGGGCGGTGCGTCTCTGTTGCAACGCAGCCTTGTTGTGCTGCAGGCAGCGCTCTCTCTGGTGCTGCTTATCGGGGCTGGGCTATTCGTCCGCAGTCTCAGCAACCTTCAAAATTTTGACATGAAGCTGGAGTCGAAGAACCGCTATATCGTCCACATTAATCCGCAAGCAGCGGGATACCTGCCTTCGCAGCTTGAAGCGCTGTACCGCACGATGGAAGATCGCTTCCACGGTGTGCCGGGGGTCGTGAAGGTCGGTATCTCTAGCTATACGCCAATGGAGGACAACAACTGGGGTGACAACGTTCAGATTCAAGGTAAGCCGGACTTGAATCTGAACGCTTCGTTCGTAAAGGCCAATGCGGAGTACTTCGACTCCGTGGGGACGCATGTGGTGATGGGGCGCGGAATCGGCGTTCAGGACACACATACCGCCCCCTCTGTGGCGATGGTGAATCAAGCGTTTGTAAAGAAGTTCTTCAGCCCCGGCGAGAATCCGATTGGGCAGCACTTCGGAGACCCTGGAACGAATGGCACCGGAGACTTTGAAATCGTTGGCGTGGTGGAGGACACGACTTACACCAACGTGCAATGGAAGAACCACGCGATGTACTTTTTGCCCATCACACAGAGGCCGGCTTCCGACAAGCAGCCCACTGATGAGGACATCGAGCTTTATGCCGGAACGATTGTGCTGGAGACAGCGCAGCCGATGAACGACATGGAAGCCATTGCGCGCAAAACGCTGGCTGCCATAAATCCCAACCTGACGGTAGTGAAATTCCAGACCTTCGACCAGCAAATCGCCGACCGGTTCACCCAGGAGCGGATGATTTCGCGGCTGATGACGTTGTTTGGTGGGCTGGCGCTGATGCTGGCGTCGATTGGGCTGTACGGCGTGACGGCTTACACCGTCGCTCGACGCACCTCGGAGATTGGCATCCGCATGGCGCTGGGAGCAAAGCGCAGCAGCGTGGTGAGCATGGTGCTGCGCTCGGCGCTGCTACAGTCAGGGCTCGCCATCGCTATTGGGATTCTGGTTGCAATCCTGTGCGCGCGCTATGTGCAGACGCTGTTATATCAGGCTTCCAGCCTCGATCCGGCTGTCCTGGCTGGTGCCATTGTCATGCTTACGTTAGCGACCTTCATCGCAGGGGTAATTCCGGCGCGTCGCGCAGCTTCGATTGAGCCAGTGCAGGCCCTAAGGGCTGAGTAAGAGAAAGGTCATCAACCCCTATGAGTGATACAGCAGGCACCCGGACGTGTAACCGATTTCGCAGGAGTTCCTCCTGCCCATTGGCGTGAAGCCCAACGAATAAGTATCGTGTCACCATAGACGGCCGAGGAGTGGTGGATCCGAGGGATTCAGCGCCGATAGGAGGCTCCGGATGGCCAAATCAAGTTCAGAATGGAAATGTGAGAGTATAAAAGCCAATCTTGCCGGCGGGCTCTCCGGCATCCTGACTTATATTCGCATTCGCGAGCACGCCGGTCTTGGGTTGAACCGCCTAACTTCAATACGGAGTATTTGATGCCATGACTCAAGCTCAGATCTCGAATCGACTTCCTCTCACCTTCGAACGCGAAGAAGGCGAAGCCCCCGGCACGGTGGTCTTCCATTTCTCAGGACCCTTCACCGCGCGCACCGTATTTGAGTGCCAATCAACGGACGCCGTCAGCAAATTGTTTGATTTGCAATTGATGTTGCCCACCGGCGAGCCGCCGACCGTCAATATCTTCGACCTGACCGACGTTCCCTACATGGATTCTACGGGCCTGGGCATGGTCATCAGGCATTATGTCCGGTGCCAAGACAAAGGCGTTCGGTTCATTGCCGCCGGAGTGAGCCCACGCGTCCTGGAACTGTTCAAGCTCACCAACGTGGACGCAGTCATTCCCATGGTCGCCACAGTTGAAGAAGCAAGTTAGTTGATGCGCCACACGGAATGTGTCGCCCTATTGACCTCCTTAAGGCAGAAAGCAGAGCCGCATGCCTCCCCCTCAGTGCTGGGCGGAAAAAGTCTTCTTCAGGAACTCAATGTAGATGTCCCAGTCAGAAGGCACCATGCCGTGGCCGCCGTCGTGCATGTAATAGCTGAGGTCGTGGAAGATGGGCTCCCTGGGTGCAGGCCAAACATCTGTTCCCAAATCTGCTTTGCCAAGTAGCTTATAGACCTTGCCGGCGGCGACGGCAGCCAGAAATTCGCCTTTGGGATCGGACCAGTAGTCGGTGCTGCCGGTCTGCAGGAGCAACGGGCGCGGAGCAACCAGCGCAATCAGGAGATTGGCATCCATCGGGGCCTTATCGGGAAAACCGCCGTACTTCGCGTAGTTAGCCGCGAACTGATAGGGAAACCGGCTTGGAGCGGTGAGGTGCGCGATGGTCTCGCCGTAGTTGCGGTGGCTGAGTGCAGCGCCACCCTCGCCCGAACAGCTCGCGATCACGGCGGCGAAGCGCTGGTCGTGCGCTCCGGCCCACATCACGGTCTTTCCCAGGCGCGAGATGCCGTGGATCACCACGCGCTTGGCATCGATGCTCTTATCGGTTTCGAAGTAGTCCTCGACACGGCTCATGCCCCAGGCCCACGCCGCGATCGAGCCCCAGTCATCGGGCGCCCGTTCTGCCTGTCCGGGTTTGAGGTAGCGAGCGCGGATGCCATTGGCAAATCCGCCAGGATAGTCGGATCGACGTCGCCGTAGTAGAAGGTCGCCACACCAAAGCCGGCGTTGAGCAGGTCTTCGGCATCAAGGTGGCCGAATCCTCGGGCCGCCGTCGGGGTGACCCGGGTATTGGTCTTGGGATCCCAGGTTTTTTCGGATTTGATTCCGGGATCATCTACCGCGTTTTGCACGGCGCCGAAATTGATACTGAAAAACATCGGCACCGGCTTGGTGGCTGCGGCGGGGAGATAGATGAGCAGGTCGATCGACGGGCCGGTCTTGTCCTGGTTGAGATAGATGGTGACCTGTTTGCGAATCGCTTTGCCGTTGAGCGCAGGCGTTCCCGGGTCGACCATTTCGAAGCTCTCATCCGGTGGCCTGCCCGGTGCTCGACCGTATTGCTGGGTCTCGAACATTTCGACGATCTCCGGACGGCGTTTGGAGTACCAGGTTTTGGCGTCGCGGACAGGCTTGCCGTTATTAAGCCGGAGAGGGTCGGGCAGTGAGTAGGTCCCGACCTTTGCCTCGTCATAGTTGACGGGAATGCCGGCGACGACGTCGGGGGAAGGCTTGGGAGTGGGCGGGGCCGTCTGCGCCTGCAGTGTCAGCGCGGCACTGATTAATAAGTACGTAAGTCGCGGTGCTTTGAGGGTCATGGCACGTAGATTCCACCTCTATCGTCTTCAATCGCGTTCTCCAGCATTTGCCGGCTCTCTGATTCGCCCCACTTGAAAAAGGTGGTTGAGGCTGTCACCGTCACCTCTGGCCTATACGTAGGCATAGTGATTGCAGTGCTGCTGTTCACAAGCGCAATATCCTATGTTGTCTATCACAAGTGTGGCTCGGCTCGAAAGTTTAGCGATCACTTCACGACCGAGCTGCACTTCTTCAACATGGAACCGCTGGCCGCTATTGTTCTCACGATCGCTACGATAAATTTTTCAACCAATCACTGGACAGTCGCGGTCACGTCGCTCACAATCTTCTTGGTGTCCCGAGTGTATTATCTGTTTCTGGCTTACACTGCTTTTCGCAGTCTGCACAACCTTCCTCCAGACAAATCGAAGCTGGCGTTTTGGGCAGGCTATTTTCCAGTTGCCATGCTAGGTGTCGCGATACAGTTCGTGATCTTTTCGCTTGTCTCCCTTTTCGCGACGGGCAACTTCGACTGAAAGCGGCAGCGCACATCTAGAAGCATTGCCCAGTGCCACGGTAGCAGCCCACATCGTTTACAGATTCCTCTACAACGCTCGGTAGGTAACGACAAACGCGCATTGCGGAAGTGATGGGTCGCTCCGCTGGGCTCAATGAGTGACTCGGCCTGAAGTCGTCAGCCGAGAACACTTGGCCACGCTGCTCGTATCCGGAGTTGACAATGCACTCCGGTTCTCAGCTAACTTGTTCGGAGCGTTATCCTCAAAAGAGTCATCTCAATGGGCCATCAGGCCGCCCATTCATCGAATCGGCGCATAATCTCCATGAGCCTGCATCCCAACAGGATGAGAGAGCCCCACGATATGAAAGGGACGCCATAGAGTAGGAGATGCTTGCGCGAACGGGCCAACTCGAACACTCGTAGCTTCACAATCGCGTACACGTTCGCTGCGAGATAAGCAGCCACCAAACAGCTCACTACTAGGTTGTGCATGCTGATACTCCTCCTTACCGGTCTGCATGGTGCTTGCGATACTTACCTACTTCTTCGGCGGAGCAGGAGCGCCGCTGGCCGGAGGAGTTATACCGTTCATGCGCAGGTACTCCACCATCTGCCCGTACTCATCGGAAGCATGCACCGCGATGTATGCGGCCTGTGTGCAGCCCGTAGACGGGATGGTAGCTCCCGACGGAGCTCGAGCGCCCACACTTTCAAAGGCGTTTGCGTTCGTGATAGTCCTATCGCCTTGTGATCGAAAGCAAACGAGGTCTCAAGGGCAGCAACAATCTCATCTTTGCTCGACAATTTAGCAAGCGTGGTTGGATCAATATCGGGCTTTAGTCCGCTCAGGCGCGAACCCAAAATGTAATTCGCTTGCGCGACGTGAATGACCAATGCCCCGAAAGTGCGGACGCCCGCGTACTCAGTTTGTTGCCCAGGTGCAAAAATCGCCGCGCTTGGTGCAAATCCATACTTGTCGGCAGGGAATGCCTTCACCAGACTTATCATCTGGCTCTCAGTCATATTCAGCAGCGAATTTAGCGCCTCGGCCGGAGCAACCAACGTCCCGGCAGCAGCCTTCTCGACGCCCTGCTGCGCTTCCACCATCGGTGCCATCGCCGAGATGACGACTAAACTTACCGCTACCACAATTTGCTTCATCGTTTTCATTGTTTCCTCCGTGGATTGCGCCCAGGTCCTTTCGCTCTAGACTGCCGTCAGGCCGCCATCGACGGGAAGGTCGACACCGGCGACGTAGCTGCTTTGGTCCGAGGCGAGGAATAAAGCTGCGGAAGCGATCTCCTCAGGGCGCGCCAAGCGCGCCAGAGGCGTCATCGCAGTGATCTGCTTTCTGGCTTCGGCGGCGCCCTCCATGGACGGGAACTGTTCGTCGAACATCGGCGTGTCGACCGCGCCAGGGCTCAACACGTTGGTCCTGATCTTCTGTTCCTTGAGTTCGTTGGTCCAGGTCCGAGCAAATGACCGGAGCGCTGCCTTGGTGGCGCTGTAGGTGCTGCGACCCGGAAGGCCTTTGTTTTTCCCGGCGGACGCCACGAGGATGATGGAAGCACCATCGTTCAAGTAAGGCAGCGCCTTTTGAACGGTGAAGTAGGTGCCGCGGGCGTTGGTGTTGAAGGTCTCGTCGAGATGCTCGGGCGTCACCGCGGCGGTCATCTGCTTTTCGACGAAGGCTGCGCCCGCAAAAATCACATCGATCTTGCCCTTCTTCGCAACGGTCTCGTATAAACGGTCGAGGTCATCGAGCTTAGAGATGTCGGTCTTTACGCCAGTGACGTTTTTGCCGATCTCCGCGACGGCCTTGTCGATCTCGGCCTGACGGCGACTGGCGATGAACACATAGGCACCCTCTTCAACGAACCTCTTTGCGGTCGCGAGGCGGATGCCGCTGCTTCCGCCCGTGACGACAGCGATCTTGTTTTTCAATAAAGGCATCAGAGTTGAGACCATCCTCCGTCTACCGGAAGCTCGGCGCCGGTCGTGAATGTTGCATCGAACGCGAGGAAGAGGACGGCCTTCGCGATTTCCTCCGACGTCCCCCAGCGCTTCATCGGGACCATACCAGTCATCTTTTCCCTTATCTGAGAGGCTGCTTCAGCGGGAAACGCCTTTTCGATGATCGGCGTGTCGATGGGACCGGGCGTCACCGCGTTGACGCGAATCTCGCTAGGAACCAACTCGGCAGCGAGCGTCCGAGCGAATGATCGCAGCGCGGCCTTGGCGGCTCCGTATGTGGCGTTGCCGGCCATTCCCTTGACGTTTGCGATGGAAGTCGTGAGGACGACAGAGCCTCCCCGGTTTATTAGCGGCGCGAACTTCTGCACCGCGAAAAGCGGTCCCTTGGCGTTCAGGTTGAACATCTCGTCGTAGATGGCCTCGGTGATGCTCTCCAGAGGCGCGCGGGTGCTGAACCCGGCGTTGACGAACAGCAGGTCGACGGTGTCGAACTCGGCCTTCACTCGAGAGGCGAGTGCGTCGAGGTCCGTCAACGACCGCGCGTCGCTCGAAACCACGATGGCCTCATTGCCAAGCTCTTTCTGCGCCGATTCCAGGCCTTCCTTCGAGCGACCCGTCACCAGAACGCGCGCGCCTCCATCAAGGAGCATCTTCGCCGTAGCGAGCCCCATGCCGCTCGTGCCGCCGATGATTACCACCTTTTTATCTTCGTACCGTTTCATGCGTCTTCTCCTTGTGAATGGTTGTTCTTCGTTCTGTCGCCGTGATTCAAGTTAGGGAGGTGGCGATGTTGTTTAGCATCCAGTTGCGCGCCGATCAGCGCTCCTCAGGACACGGCGGTTAGGGATGCTGGGTGAGACAAGTCGACGCCAGAGACCTTGACGACGGCCTGCCACGCGGCTTCCTGGCTGGCGCGATCGTAGAGGTGTGGCTGGCGCTGCACCTCAATTGGGCCTGAGAACTTTCCTTGAGCCGAGGCGAAGAATTGCCCTGAGACGTCGGTTCCGAACTCCGACGCCTGGAGGTACCGACGGGCCGCGGTCTCCGGCGTCTGATTCATGCCGGGAATGAGGTTCACGATTGGGATAAACAGATACTTCAACGCCGGGCCAGCGTTTCGCACCACCTTGGTGGCGGTCGCCCCACCGGGCGAGACAGCGTACACGGCCATGCCGGAGGGTAGCCGGCGCGCCAGCGCCGCGACCCACCAAGCGATAATGAGCTTCGCGTCGGCATACGTATTGTTGGGCACGTACTTCACGTTTGGCCCGTTGCGAATCAGGGCTTCGATAGCGGCGGTCCGGTCTCCCCGGAAGTATTTGGCGGCGAAGGCTGGCACATCGGTGTAGCTGAACATCGGCACGCCCCCTCGGGCAGGTTCTGCGCCGGCGATAACAATCCGCGCGCCAGGGCTCAGCAGGTTGGCGCGGAGCAACCCGACAGTCAGTTGATGATGGCCGATGAGCGGAGCCTGAGCCGCCTCGATGCCCGCCGCAGTGAGCACGCGCTTCTTACCTGGGACCATCCCTGCATTGAGCAGTAGGAAATCGATCGGCCGACCTCGCTTAACCAGCTCGGCGAGGGCGGACTGAACGCTGGACGGCGCGTCCAGATCCAGCTCCAGCGGCGTAAAGACCTGTTTCTTGGTCTCAGCCGCGAGCTGAGTGGCCGTTTCGCGCACCCGAGCCAAGCTGCGTCCGGTGACGATGATCTCGTGCCAGCCCTGTCCGGCAAGCATGCGGGCTGCCGCATAACCGAGCCCGGAGGTGGTGCCGGTGACGAGTGCGATCGAATGTTCCATGGGCGTCTCCTGTATTTACTGTCTTGCAGCGTTACATACGCGAGAGTACGATACCAACAGATGCAATGCAAGGAGTTTCGTACGCGATGGTAACTAATATTGCGAAGCGCCCCCCAGGACGTCCAAAAGGCTTTATTCCCGACGAAGCACTCGACCGTGCCGTTGAGATGTTTTGGGAGCATGGGTATGAAGGAGTCGACGTGGATCGGATCGCGCGCGCCGTGAACGTCACCAAGCCCGCGCTATACCGAGCCTTCGGAGACAAGTCCACCCTGCTGCTACGGGCCGTCGAGCGCTATGCGCTGATCTATGGAGCTCCCAAAATGGCAGCATTTCAAGCGGAGCCGGACATCCACAAGGCCGTGACCGCCTTTTGCGAGGCTACCGTCAACACCGCTACCGGCGACGCTCGCTCCGGCTGCATGTTGGCCGCCGCTGCGCTGGGACATTCGGAGCGGGTAACAGAGATCCGTTCCTGGCTCGCGAAGGGTTTCACAGCATCCGCTGATATTTTCGCGAACCGTTTCGAGCTGGAGATAAAGGCGGGGCGCCTGACTCGCACACCCTCTGCCAAGGTGCGAGGCCGTTTGCTCGTTGACTTGTTGCAGGGTTTGCAGCTTCGCGCCAAGGTTGGTATCGCTCGCGAGCAATTGCTGGAAGACGCCCGAAGTTATGTGCCCCTGATTCTTGGCCAGCAAATCTAACGCACGTCTCGGGGGGATGCGTCTGGATGAGTGGCAAATCGCCACTCATCGAGACACTTTCGCAGGTCATTCTGGACGTCTTCGAGAGTTGCGGGAGGATCACCGCCTATTCGGAAGTAATCCCCAAAAAATGCGGTTCTGTCCGGTTAGGCCACAATCTTCCCGGAACTCGGAGTTCCCAGCCGCGGGGTCCAGCATGATTGACTCGGCCAGATTTCGCCAGTTGAGTATAACCTCGCTTGCCCGTCATCCCTCCTTCGCGGGTCTCATATTGCACCACTGCGCGCGTCGGCGCGGGCCCATCCACGGGCGAGCGAGGATTCTTGAGCTTATTTCAATGCACTTCTGCTCTAATGCGCGCTCGGGGTCTGTAAGTAGTCGACGAGAACGTAGGTCATCGCACGCATTCCCAGCGGAATCGACGAATCATCGGCGACAAAATCTTTTGCGTGGTTAATGCCGGAGATCGTTCCGGGCTTTTGCGTGCCGAATGAAAAGAAAAACTCGGGCGCGACCCTCCCGAATTCCGCGAAATCGTCCGCCGCCATGACCGGGGGGGTGAGGGTGACGTTCGACGCACCGGCCGCTCGCTCGAGCGCTGGCAAGCTCCGCTTTGTGAGCGCGGGATCGCTGACCAGCACCGGAACTCGATCATAGAACTTGATCTCCGACGAACCGTTATTGCCTTGTGCAATGCTCTGAATAATCTCCCCCATGCGACGCTCTATCTTTGCATCCACCTTGTCGTCAAAGGTTCGAACTGTTCCGCTAAGCGTGGCCAGATCGGGAGTGATATTGACTCGCACCCCGCTGTGAATCGTCGAAACGCTTAATACCGCCACATCGCTTGGCACAAGGTTCCGGGAGCGAATCGTTTGCAGTTCCATCGTCGCTTCCGCCGCCATAATAACCGGATCTATCGACTCCTGGGGAAAGGCGGCATGCGCCTGTTTGCCGTGAAATGCGATTTGGAAGTTGCTGTCTGATGCGGCCGTGGCGCCGAGCGAATAGTGAAACTGGCCGACGTCCAGAGTTCCATGCGAATGCATCCCGAAGACGGCTTCCGGCTTGCGTTTGGCGAACAGGCCTTCTTTCAACATCAGCGCTGCGCCGCCTTCTTCCCCTGTCGGCGGACCCTCCTCTGCCGGCTGAAAGACGAAGATCACCGTCCCTGGAAGCTGCTCCCGCATGGAGGCAAGCACCGTAGCAACGCCAAGGATCGCCGCGATGTGAATATCGTGGCCACATGCATGGGCGACGCCAACATCCTGGCCGTTATAGGTGGAGCGCACTGTGGACTTGAAGGGAAGCGTATTCTCTTCCGTCACGGGCAGTGCATCGAGCTCCGATCTCACGGCGATGATGGGACCTGGCTTCGCGCCTTTTAGCACTCCGACCACCCCAGTGTGCGCTATGCCGGTCTGAACATCCAACCCAAGTGCTCGAAGTCGCTCGGCGACCAACTTGGAAGTCTCGAATTCGCGGTTCGATAGCTCCGGATGCTGATGCACCTGATGCCGTAATTCGATCATCGCCGGCGCGTCGCGCTCGACTGCGGCGTTGATTTCGGTGTCCGTAATCTTGCCGCTTGGCGAGGACTGCGCAACAGCCGCCCGGCCTGCCGATAGCGCAACGAGCGTAAAGAGTGTGACAGCCAGGATTCGCTTTGTGGTTCGCATTTTATCCGGAATCTCCTTTTTCGGCACCGGCTCCACGGAATTCTATCGCTCTTGAGGCAGATTGCGAGGCCAAGAGAACGTTTGCCCCGGAAAAGCCGACGGTTGCGGAAGAAAAGCCGAACGATTCGCTACCGTCATTGCCTTGCCTCGCCTTCCTCGGCGAGTTCCGGATGTGTGACCGCCCACCCGGAAGTTACCCCCAAAACGGGTGTAATGTCCGGGTTGGCGACAATCCGACCGGAACGCTGGAGCATGAGCGATTTATCGGTAGTCCCTAATTTCGATCTCCAGTGCGATGAACGGATTCTTGATTGGCGATAGACCCAAATAGTACAATTTCAGGCGATTTCAGTAGTTCAGTCTGATGATTACCAGCATCCACACCCTGATTTATTCCGACGATGCCCCCGCAACGCGCGCATTCCTTCGCGACGTCCTCGGCTGGCCCTACGTCGAGGATGCTGCGGGCGGAGGCCCGGGTTGGCTGATCTTCAAGACCGGGTGGAGTGAGATGGGCGTGCACCCGACCCACAGCGTCTACGATGGCAAGACATACGAATCGCCGCGGCACCATCTGATCTCCCTGATGTGCGACGACATCTCACACACGGTCGCTGAACTGAAGGGCAAAGGAGCGGAGTTCCGCGGCGAAGTTCAGGATCACGGGTACGGACTCGTGGTCATGATGGCCGTACCTGGCGCGGACGACATCATGCTTTACGAGCCCAAGCATCCGCTGGCGTATAGCCTTTGACCGATTGAAAAGGCATCCAACGACTCCTTGTACCCGGCCGCAGTTTCAGAAGGACAAGAATCCTTCTTTACCGGCCTCTACGAGCGTCGAATCCTTGAGGGAGTGGGGCACTGCCCACCCAAGGAAGGACCGCATTCCTTCTTGAAAGGCATCGAAGACCTGACGGTGGCAGCCAGAAAGCTTTAGGCGACGCAGGGCGCAGATGCGTATTCCCCAAATAATGGGCAGATCCGGCGACACAATGCCTATCGCGGGAACGCTACATTCTTTTCCAGGGCCTTCGGCCTGGAAAGAATGATCTGCTGGTATTGAGAAGTAAGCATTCTCAGGGTAGCGACCGCCAGTCGGCTGCCGGGCAACTGGCGGCAAACTTTTGCCAATCTCCGGCAGAGCACGAGTACTGAAAACAATTTTTCCACCCGATGATCCGGATATCGGTAAGTTACTGGACTTTCAACTGACACATCAACAAGCTCGAGCAAGAAATATTCAGTCAAACTAGCTTGACACTTAAGGCAATCGACCCCTTCCAGTAACTGCATAGTTAACGATTTTCGGCATCTCCGGAAAACTACTTCCAACTATTTACAATCTTCAACCATATAAAGTCACCCTTTTCTGGAGTGACTAATGATCTTTCGACAGCGATTCGAAACCGTAATAGTGTCGAACCATGATATCTCGCACCATCACAGGCCTCCCGCGGCCCGCGCTGCCAACCCTTACGGACATACAACGCCGCAGGGCTGAGCTGCTCGGCATCCAGCTTGACCAGCAGCCAGACAACGGGCAAGAGGAGGAGCCAGACCAACAGCTAGAGGAGCAGACCCGTCCTGCTCCCGCCGCTCCACCGCCGCTCCGCGATTCCGGTTGCCTCAAGCTGGCCGAAGCCGCACTCCATGGCCTCGCGGGACTCGCCGTCCGCACCATCGCTCCCCACACCGAGGCCCACCCGGCCTCCATTCTCCTCCAGCTCCTGGCCGTCTTCGGCAACCTGGTCGGCCGTGGACCCCACTGCATGGTCGATGCCACCCGCCACAGTCTGAACCTCTACGTTGTGCTCGTGGGCGATTCCAGCAAGGCCCGTAAGGGCACCAGCTGGAATCAGATCGCCCGTCTCTTCGCTGAGGTGGACCAACCCTGGCTCTCCGCCCGCGTCACCAGCGCTCGCCTTACCGCCAGTGGCCTCGTCTATGCTCTGCGCGATCAGCAGTCGCCCACCGACCGCCGGCTTCTCGCACTCTCTGAAGAATTCGCCTCCGTTCTCCATACCCTCAAGTGCGGTAACGGGCACTTATCGCCCCTGCTCCGCTGCGCCTGGGATGGTGGCCATCTCCCCACCCTCATTTCCAGTTTGAATATGCACCAGCCGGTGCAGGCCACCGGAACCCATCTCAGCCTCATTGCCCACATCACCCAGCGTGAGCTCGCCCAGAATCTCCACCGCACCGAAGCACAAAACGGTTTTGCCAACCGCTGTCTCTGGACCTGGGTGCAGCGCAGCAACTGCCTTCCCGAAGGCGGAAGCCTCAGCGCTCACGATCTATCCCCGGTTGCCCGCGAACTCCGCCGCGCTCTCGACTGGGCCGTCGCTACTCCCGAAATCCTCTTTCGCCGTAATGCCGCTGCCCGCGAGCTCTGGCACGACCATTATCCCGCCTTGAGCCAGCTCCGTCCCGGCCTGCGCGGCGCCGCCACCAGCCGCGCCGAGGCCCAGGTCCTGCGTCTCAGCGCCATCTACGCCGCCCTGGACTCCACCTCCGTCATCGGCCTGCCCCATCTCCAGGCTGCCCTTGCCGTATGGGATTACTGCTACGCCAGTGCCGCCCTCCTCTTCGGCATGTCCACCGGGGACCCCATCGCCGACCGTATCCGCGAAGCCATCGAGGCCTCCGGCAGCGGACTGTCGAAGTATCAGATCAGGCGTCTCTTTCACGGCCACGTCGAGGGCCACCGTATCGACGCTGCCCTCGAAAAACTCCTTGCCCTGGGCGGCGCATTCCACGCTCGAAGTGAGCCCACCGGAGGTCGACCCGCTACCCTCTGGTCGGCTATCCAAAAGGAGGAACGCGAAGAAAATGAGGAATCGGGAGCGGAGGACGATGAACCGCCAGTAGAAGAGTAGGGGCTTACAGCGCTTACAGCGCTTTTGGCGCACTTTTTTTAGACGCTTCGGGCCCCCCCAGGAAAGGCGGACAGATAACTGCTACTATTGTTGTGCTATGGGCCCCGGGACAGCATCTCAAATCGGTAGGAGAAACTATGAACGCCTATTGTGTCGTCCTTCGGCCCCAGTCCTTGGTCAATCCTATATCTCCGCGCAACAAACGCTGCTACCTCAGCGCCGACTCCGCTGTACGAGCAATACTTACCGCGTCAGAGGACAATCCTGAGTGGCGCGCAATTGGCATTGAGCCGAGCGGCCTGTTTGCCCCGCGCCCTCAAAGTGACCGCTCAGAACCTACACCGGACAATTGGCACGCTGCATGAGGTAATCCCGGTTTTACAGGGGTGGTGACTGGTGTTGCCATGTGGTTGCCTCGCGGATTGATGAGTAACCTGAATAACGACCGGCGATAGAGGGGCCACTTATGCGGTTGGCTGGCAAGGGCTGCGTGTGCGCCTTTCTATAAGGAAAGGCGCATGAAGTCCGGAACCAACAAGCTCTACAGGAAATCGGGGATATGGGGCACCCAAAATGTGGCCGGAATAAAAGTTTCCGCCGAACTTTACTTCTCATTCACCGGGGTCGGGGTCGTTGGAGAGGGAAACGATAGGGCAAAGACGACGGCCAATAGCAGCGGCATTCCCCACAGGCCTTTCGGTCCGACATGCACGATCATCAGGCTGCCGCATAACGCGCCGGCAACGAAGGCGCACGCCGCAACCGGTATGAATTTCGTTTCGACAGGATTTGCGGACCGTCCGGCGGAGCCCGGCCGGACAAGCAAGCCAAGTAGATGAGTAAGTGTTCCTGATAGGTAGGTGGTGTGAAGCCCGATGCCATCTGCCTTGGAAAGAGCTCCGTTCTGTAGCCCTAAAGCAAGACACATGGCGGCGATAAGCAATGCCGGATGATGGGTGATCATCAACCAGGGGCCGAGAGAGAGCAGGGCCATCTCGAGTACGAGGACGTAGCGAAAACCTTTGCTTCCCAGGGCATGGTCAGATGCGGAACGCAGCTTTTGGGCAAGCGCGGTGGTGGACAAGAAGCAAAGCACAGCAAGGAGGGGTTCCCAGGCGTGGCCTCCTCCAGAGGTGAGCGCGATCGCTGCCAGTACGCTGTTGCCCGTCACATGCCCGGTAAAACAATGTACGAGAAGAAAGCTAGACGCATCTCCATAGCCGCCGACGGCGACGAGAAACAGTGCCGCGGCTAGCTCCCACGTGGCCCGCATTGGAATTTGCTCGATCAAAATGACCTTCTGGCCTCCGCGACGTAGGGATGAACTAGGGTTGGATGCACTTACGAACGCCAGTCCCGTAAGAACCCATATCCTCTGTTTCTCCAGAGGTGTCGGTGCAGGATAATGGGGACACCAACCAGTTGAGAACGGAGCCGCAGTTGCAAGCTTATATGGTCGAAGAACCCGGCGGAGATTTTCGGCAGGTGGATCTTCCACGGCCTGCTCTCAAAACGAACCATGTGCTGGTGAGGGTTCAAGCCAGCGGCGTGAATCCGCTTGACGCCAAGATCCGTGGGGGTAAAGCGGCACACGCCCAGCAACCTCTCCCGGCGGTGCTGGGGCTGGATATGGCCGGAACGGTTGAAGAGGCGGGGCCCGGGGTCACCGCCTTCAGACCCGGCGACGAGGTATACGGAATGGTGGGTGGTGTTGGCGGGCTGCAGGGTACGCTTGCGCAATTCGTTGCCGCGGATGCGGACTTACTCGCACACAAGCCCAGGAACCTTTCGATGCGTCAGGCCGCGGCGCTTCCGTTGATTACGATCACCGCCTGGGAGGGTTTGATCGATCGCGCAAAAGTCTCCGCCGGGCAAACAGTGCTGATTCACGCAGGGGCCGGTGGCGTTGGTCACATAGCAATCCAGATTGCGCGCGCCTATGGAGCAGAGGTCTTTGCAACCGTTTCTCCATCCAAAAAGAACATTGTTGAAGACTTCGGCGCTACGGCTATCGACTATCGGTCGACCTCTGTCGAGGAATACCTGGCTGCCTGCAGCAAAGGGAAAGGGTTCGACATTGTCTATGACACCGTGGGCGGTGCCACGCTGGATTCGTCTTTTGTTGCGGTGAAGCGCTATACGGGCCGTGTCGTGAGCTGCCTTGGTTGGGGAACGCACTCGCTCGCCCCGCTCTCTTTTCGCGGAGCCAGTTACTCAGGCGTGTTTACCCTGCTTCCTCTGATTACCGGGGAAAGCCGGGCACACCATGGCACGATACTTGCCCAGGCAGCAGGGCTTGTTGAGGCCGGAAAACTGTGCCCTCTGCTCAGCCAGCAACGCTTCTCCACTAAGGATATTGGCGCCGCACACGCCCTGGTCGAATCTGGCGCTTTAGGGAAGGTTGTGGTCGAGCTTTGACGCCGATCGTAAGCGATAATGCCAGATGTGCCTCCCCTCTGAAAGGTCTTTCCTGATGCCCAGAAATGTCTGCCGGTTTTTCTGCTGTGCGGCAATGTTGTTACCAGCGCTATTGGTTCGCGCGGGACATGCTCAATCCTCGCCTCTCTATCCCAACTACCCGAGCGAGACGCCCTCAACCTTCCAGCCGCCGACGTACGGCATGGATTACGAGCGCCGCCAGGTCATGATCCCTGCCCGGGATGGCGTCAGACTGTATACGGTGATTCTTGTGCCCAAGGGAGCGAAGCACGCGGGAATTCTGCTCACACGCACGCCGTACAGCGCCAAGATCCTCTCTGCGAACACACCGAGTGTGCACCTCGGTACAAGCCTTTGGGGCTACGACAATGCAACGGAAACCATCCTCGCAGGAGGGTACATCCGCGTGCTGCAGGATATTCGGGGCAAATATGGCAGCGAGGGCGATTATGTGATGAACCGCCCTATCCACGGCCCACTGAATCCCACGCCGGTGGATGAATCGACGGACACCTATGACACCATCGACTGGCTGGTAAAGAACATGCCGGAGTCGAATGGCAAGGTAGGCGTGCTGGGCATTTCGTACGACGGCTTCCTTTCGCTCATGCCGCTGGTGCATCCGCATCCTGCGCTGAAGTGTGTGGTACCCATGAATCCCATGGTTGACGGCTGGCGGGGTGACGACTGGTTCCACAATGGCGCCTTCCGCGAGCAGAATCTACCGTATATCTACGAGCAGACCGCGACCCGTGACAACAGCGCTCATTGGCTGAGCAGCAACTTCGACGACTACGACACCTACATGAACGCTGTCTCCGCTGGAGAGCTCGGCAAGCAGCGGAAAATGGATCAGATCGGCTTCTGGAAGAAGGTGACGGAACATCCCGCTTACGACAGCTTCTGGAGCGGGCAAGCCGTCGATCGGGTGCTGGCCGATGAGCCTTTCACCGTTCCGACAATGCTGGTAGCGAGCCTGTGGGACCAGGAGGACATCTACGGCGCGCCCGCCGTCTACAAGGCGCTGGCGCCCAAGGATAAAGATCACGACAAGCTCTTCCTGGTCATTGGACCGTGGCACCACGGGCAGGAGATCGAGGAAGCCGATTCGCTGGGTGCAATCAAGTTCCGCAGCGACACCGGGCTTTACTTCCGCGAGCAGATTCTGGCGCCTTTCCTGGCCCACTACCTGCAGGATGACGCACCCGCCATGGATATCGCGCCGGTAATGGCATTTGAGACGGGGATGAACCGCTGGCAGCGGCTCAAGTCATGGCCCTCGGGATGCGAGAACGGATGCACGCCCAAGCCGACCCCACTCTATCTGCAGGCAGACGCAAAGCTTTCGTTCAGTGCGCCGTCGAGCGGCGAGGCTTTCGATGAGTATGTTTCGGATCCAGCCAAACCTGCGCCGTTCCGTGCACGGCCCAGTCAGCCGGTAGGCTACACGCCCGACCTTTCGTGGGTCCGCTGGTTGGTCGACGACCAGCGTGAGTTCTCCGGCCGTACGGATGTGCTCACTTTCAAAACAGATGTGTTGACCAAGCCGGTCAAGATCAGCGGGGAGCCGGTTGCCAACCTGATTGCCTCCACTACCGGCACAGACGGCGATTGGGTGGTCAAGCTGATCGACGTTTATCCGGATCAGGTCCCCGGTCAAGTGGAGCTTGGCGGCTATCAGCTCGCTGTCTCTATGGATATCTTCCGGGGACGCTATCGCGAGAGCCTCTCGCAGCCGAAGGCCATCACACCCGATGCTCCTCTGCTCTACAAATTTGCGTTGCCCATGGCAAATCATGTCTTCCTGCCCGGCCACCGGATCATGGTGCAGGTGCAGTCAAGCTGGTTTCCGCTCTACGATCGCAACCCGCAGACCTTTGTGCCGAACATCTTCTTCGCCCAGGCCTCCGACTATAAGAAGGCAACCGAGCGCATCTATCACACCGCTGGAAATGCCAGTTTTGTGGAACTGCCGGTGGTGACAACAGAGCATTGAGGCGTTTCCGTGGCCCGCGTGACTGCTAGAGGATTCCGTGTTTGAGAAAGGCCGCGGTACTCGAAGACCCGGCCTCGATTTCCTTGCGAACCACCTTTTCTCCGCTCGCCTTCTCGCATGCCCGGGCGACGGCTTCTTCTTCGATAGCACGCGGAACAACCAGAACGCCATCCATATCGCCAAAAATCAGATCACCAGGTTCTATGCGGACGCCGCCAATTTCGACGAGGCAGCGGTAGTCCACAACTTTGGATCGAATAGAGGCGTCTTGCGCATACCTGCCGCGGCTGAAGACGGGCCAGTTCTGCTCCAGCACCTGAGGGGTATCTCGATGGTATCCATCGATGACGGCACCAAGACCTCCGCGTGTGCGCGCAGTCGCGGTTAGGATTTCGCCCCAGGCGGCGCAGTTCTGAGATCCTCCGGTAGCCACGTACACCTCGCCCGGCAGGATTTGATCCAACGCTTCCGTCATAAGGCCGAACGGCTGCTTCTGCTTGCCCCACGCGTCCGCGATCTGGACCGGCATCGCCCGCCCAAGAACGCGCATGGCCTCGCGGAGCGGTTGAATGGGTTGAGGCAGGAATTGATGCGCATAGCCGAGGACGTCGAGTACATCGCCGAGGACGGGAGTGTAAAGCTTCTCCAGAATTGCACGAAACAGCTCGACGTCGTTCGAAGTTTGCACTCCGGAAATTTCCTCCGACCAAGGGGAACACTACAGCGGCCGCCGACGGGGTGTCAACGGGGCGAGAGTGAGCATGTACCATCCAGGGAATGGACAACCTCAACGGAAAAGTTGCTCTCGTGACCGGCGCCAGCCGCGGTATTGGCCGCGCCATCGCACTGTCGCTGGCCGAGGCTGGTGCCGACGTAGTTCTCAATTTCCTCCGTCACTCGGTGGAAGCAGAGGCTGTGGAGGTGCAGATCCTGCGAATGGGGCGGCGGTGCGCCAGCATCCAGGCTGATGTTTCCATTGCCAAAGAAGTCGAGCGTCTCGCTCACGAAGCACAAGAGCGTATAGGCTCCCCAGACATTCTGGTGAACAATGCAGGCATCGCTCGCCCCCAGGCGATGGAGCAGATCGCCGAGAGTGATTGGGACGATTTGATCGATACCAACCTCAAGTCCTGTTTCCTGGTGACCCAGGCTTTCCTTCCTCCGATGCGTGCCCGCAAGTGGGGCCGGATTATCAATCTTTCCTCAGTGGCCGCGCAGATAGGGGGAGTGGTTGGTCCTCATTACGCAGCTTCCAAGGCGGGAATGCTGGGGTTGACGTACTACTACGCGAGATACTTGGCTACGGAAGGCATCACAGTCAATGCGATAGCCCCCGCCCTTATCGAGACCGACATGACTCGCACGAATCTCAGCGCAAGCGTAGCGAACATTCCCGTAGGCCGGTTCGGGTCCGTGGACGAGGTTTCGGATGTGGCGGTCCTGCTGGCCACGAATGGATATATTACCGGACAAACGATCAATGTCAACGGAGGTTGGGTAATGAGCTGATGGATGACATGTATCGTGTCATTTATCGTGTCAGGGCCGCCGGTCGTAGGATCTGCGGAGCAGCTTGATGGCACGGGTAACATCCTCGGCACAATGCAACGGCACGCTTACCCAACCTGACCGGGGAAGGATGTGGTGGGGCTGCGCCTCTCCGTCGCCAACGAGTTGATCCCGCACATCGCGTGGAAAAGGAATGTCAACCAGCCCATCCCCGTGAATGTGCCCCAGTTCGCGATTGGCGCGGAAGAACGCGATTGCGCCAAACCGATGAGGCCTTTGCGCAACTCCTTCCCAGCTGGTCACGGCATCACAAATAGTAGTCTGCGCGTCCTTGAACGACATGTTCTCCTCCACGTAGCGATGGTTATGCAATATATCACTACACCTGTAGTGATGACATGTAATGATAAACGTCGCAACAAAATTTCACACCTGCCTGCTTGCGGGCCGTACACTTCGAAGGTTGGGGGGCATGAGATTGAAATCAAAGACTGCCGATAAAACGCTGTTGGACTTCATCGAGCCGCGTGAGGAGTTGACACCGGTACAGGTCCGCTTGCCGAAGAGTCTTCTCGCGCAGGTCAAATCGAAGCTGGAGAAGAACGGTTTGACGTTTACGGACCTGGTTCGAGGAGCCTGCTGGTGGTATCTCGAAGTGGCCGATACACCGGATGGGCTTCTGCTCAAGAAGAAGCCACGGTAGTGCAACTGCCTATTTTGCGGAGATTGAGACTAAGTACTCGTAATATCGGGTCATGCCTGGGCCAAAGCTTTGATGTCCCTTATCTCCAGTATCTGCTTGGGGTAGCCTTTGAGCACACTGTTAATCATGGCCAGCCCGACTTCACGCATGGTGCAAACATGGTTGGGAAACAACACCCGCAGTAAGGGATATAGCCAACCAATGAAGTTGTAATAGGATTTGATATTTCGTTGCCCAGGGGTGGGCTTCATGAAGCCGGGGCGGAAGTTGTACACCCGCTTGAAGCCGCATTTCATCAGGGCGTTCTCGGTTTTCCCCTTTACCCGCGCCCACATGATACGCCCCTTTTCCGTGCTGTCGGTGAGACTGCCCGACACATAGTCGAAAATTATCCGGGGGTTAAGGCTGGCCAGCTTGTGGGCAAAGTGCATGGTTACTTCGTACGTAATATGACTGTACTCTGATTCGCTCATTCCTCTTGAGCTAACGCCGGCGCAGTAGAAGCAGGCATCATAGCCGGTCAATTGACTGGTGAATCCATCAAGATCAAGGAAATCTGGCACAATGCATTCCTTGAGCTTAGGGTGCTTCGCCGGGTAAGGTTTGCGGTTTACTATAAGAACCTGCCCTACCGCCGGGTGTTCCAGGCATTCGAGCAATGCTCCTTCGCCTACCATGCCAGTGGCGCCTGTAATGATGATTCTGAGTTTTGTATCTTCTGTGCTCATGTGCGGACCAACCCACGTTCCCTGATCTGAGCAAAAGACGCTGCTGTGATGTCAGGCTATTCCGAGAGGGCTTCTACAGACTTCGCTGCATGAAGACGGTATCGAGCCAGCGGCCAAATTTGAAGCCAACATCCTTTAGCAATCCTGCGTTGTGGAAGCCGAAGCGCCTGTGGAAGGCGATCGAAGCCTGGTTTGCGCTGTCGCCGATGACGGCAACCATCTGGCGCATGCCGCATGCGTGGGCCGCCGTGATGAGGACCGGCATCAACAGCTTGCCCAAGCCGGTGCCCAAACGGTCACTGCGAATATAGATCGAATCTTCTACCGTATAGCGGTAGGCTGCGCGCGGTCGATAAGGCGCGGCATAGGCATATCCACCGATGTCATCGCCGTCGTCAGCTACCAGCCACGGCAGGCCTTTTTTGGCGACCTCGCCCCAGCGGCGCGCGATCTCCTCGGAATCCGGTGGTTCGGTCTCAAACGTGGCGGTGCCGTGCTTCACATGATGCGCATAGATACTCGTGATTGCATCGATGTCGGATGCAACCGCCGGCCTGATAATAACGGACATTATCCTGCGTACTCCTTGCACTGCGTCCTCAGTGGGTGTGGGGATAGACGCCAGGAATCTGCAGGGCGATGCGATAGATGCTCGAGCTGGCGGCGACATAGAGCGTTTTGTGATCGGCGCCTCCCCAGGCCACATTTCCCACACGCTCTGGAATGTCGAGTGTTCCCAGGTGCTTTCCTTCGGGGGAAAAGATCCAGACCCCTCCCGGACCCGCGCTATAAACATTTCCCTTCTGATCGACCTTCATGCCGTCGGGCGCTCCTGACCGCTGATCGGAGGTGGCATCGAAGAAGAGCTTCGCGTCGGTGAGCGTACCGTCGGGATTCACGGTGTAACGCATCCAGAGCTTCTTGGGCTGTGAATTGTTGACATAGAGATATTTCTCATCCGGAGAGAAAGCAATTCCATTGGGGAAAGGCAGGTCCTTGACCAGGAGCTGCAGTTGCGCGCGGTCGGGAGGTGCGCCGGGCTTCTGAGCGAGGGCACCGGGTACGCGGTAGACACCGCTGAATGGCAGTTGCTTGGTTGGGTCGCTGTCCAGTTTTGGGAGTCCGTACGGCGGGTCGGTAAAGTAGAGTGCGCCGTCAGACTTGTACACCAGGTCATTCGGACTGTTCAGCTGTTTGCCTTGGTAGGTATCCGCGAGAACCGTAACTTTCGCCTTGGGGTCAACCCGTTCCAGTCTCCACACGTCGCGCTGCGCGTGACCCGCGACGGTAAGCCGGCCGTGGCTATCGATGGTCATGCCGTTGGAGCCGGGTTCACGACCGGTGAAGGGAACAGAACCCTTGTAGCCGCTCGGTTGCATGAAGACACTGACGCCATCGTCGGGGGTCCACTTACGAATGCTGTTGCTGGGAATCTCCGCAAACAGGAGATAGCCGGCCGGTATCCAAACCGGGCCTTCGGTCCAGGTGAACCCCGGGCCTGTGGCTACTTTTTCGAGAACTGGCTGGGCAGGAACAATCAGGTTCAAAGCCGGGTCCAACCGCTCCACATTCATAGGGACGGTGGGCGGTGCTTCGGCAGCGGATACCTGCTCCACCACTGTGGGCAGCAGGCTATTTCGGTTTGGCGACGATTCAATCAATACAGCGCCGATAGTAATCGATGTCAAAACAACCAGCCGGGAAACTTTTCGTTGAATCACTTAATCTTCTCCCCTGCGAAAACAGAGGGATCATACCATTACCCGGGACTCAGGAATGACCCGAGGTGCTGGACGAAGGCTGGGCGGCACTGGCGATCCAGGCTTCGAGGCCAAAGGCCACGCCGCGGATAGGTTTGCCATGCGCAAAGACGCCGGCGGCATCGAGCGCGGTCACACCGTGTAGGAAGGCCCAAAGGGCGACCGCAGCGTCGGGGGCGCGGGTTGGGCCAGCCAGGCGCCCGACCTGCGTAACGACGAAAAGCCATAGCTGCTCGTGTTTGGCGGCATCCTCAGGTGTGCCCGGGCACGGCTGCATGAAGATCTGGTACAGAAATCGATTTTCGCGAGCGAATTTGAGGTAAGCCGCAGCAATTGCGCGGACAGCGCCCGATGGGGCTTTTTTGCCCGCAGCGCTGTGCAGAAGGAAGTGCAGGCGGTCTGCGATCTCGGCGGAAACAGCGGCTTCGAGACTGGCGCGGTCGGCAAAGTAGCGGTAAATAGCATTGGGGGCCAGACCAAGAGAGGCCGCCAGCGACCGCAAAGACATGGCGCGAATACCGCCGGCTCCAATCTGCTCAATGGCGGCCGCGAGGATCGTCTCGCGATCAGTTTTTGAGGGGTAAGGCATCTAAAGAACACTGTACAGCTTGACCCAGGGAAAGGTATAGATGTACGCTGTACATGTTCATGGTGGACGATGTCCATCTTTGTGGACGCAGGAGATACAAGTGGCAGATAAGCGGAGTGTGGTGGTGACGGGAGCCTCGACGGGGATAGGTTGGGGCACAGTCAAAGTTCTTATTGGCCGCGGATTCGAGGTATTTGGAAGTGTGCGGAAGCAGAGCGACGCAGACCGGCTGGGAAAGCAATTCGGCACCGCGTTCACTCCGCTGCTTATGGACGTTACGGACAGCGAGGCGGTTGCCCGGGCGGCCGACAGAGTGGGTGCTGCGCTGGGACAACGGCGCCTGGCGGGGCTGGTCAACAATGCCGGGATTGCGGTCCCGGGACCGCTACTGCACCTGCCACTGTCGGAGTTCCGGCGACAATTGGAGGTAAACCTGATCGCCCCGCTGGGCTTGGTCCAGGCGTTTGCGCCGCTGCTGGGGACGGACAAAGGGCGGCGTGGGGCGCCGGGGCGGATTGTGAACATCAGCTCGGTCGGGGGGAAGGTAGGAGCGCCTTTCCTCGGGGCGTACGCAGCATCGAAGCATGGCCTGGAAGGGATGTCGGAGTCCATGCGACGGGAGCTTCTGCTATACGGCATCGACGTGATCGTCGTTGGACCGGGAGCGGTCGTGACGCCAATCTGGGATAAGGCCGAGGGCGAGGAGTACGGGCCTTATCGCGCCACGGATTACGGGACGATCCTGGACCGCTTTGCGAAGTACTTCATCGCGCAAGGGCGCAAGGGCCTGGCTCCGGAGGCCGTGGGCGAGGTCGTTTATCAGGCTCTGACGGCGGCCAAGCCGAAAGTGCGATACGCAGTCCTGGCCAAGAAGTTCCAGGATTGGACTCTGCCCAGGCTGCTGCCGAAAAGAATGGTAGACCGGTTGATAGGGCGACAAACTGGATTGTTGGCGAGCTAAGGACTACTTATTTCGCGGAACTGACTTCCAGTATTTCGACGGCTTCCGCGCCTGAAAATGCGACTTGCACTCCGCGGATCCAATCGTCTTTTGTGAACTCTCCGAGATCTTTGTTTGTGACTACGGAGTGCAGCTTAGATTTACCCGCCGGCATGAGGGGCAATTGGATATTGGCCGCTGATGCATTGGACTTATTGCGAACGATGGCGATCACACCATTGCCGGAACGCGACAAGCGCGCGAATCCATCCCACGCGGCCGACGAAGGCTGACGCCAGTTGCCCAGGGGGAAAAAGCTCTGGTTGATTTCGGTGCTTGCTCTAAGTTTCTTGAACCATCGGATGTGGTCCTGGTACCACTGCTGATCAGCAGCACTCAACTTACGCAGATCACCCAGCAGCAGAGGCGCGGAACCGATCGCGGTGGCGAATGCTTCCTGCGGGCTCGGTATATCCGCGTGCAGATTTCCGATGAGCATGCTTTCCACCGGCATGGAAGGCGCCCGCTGATACAACAGGGTGCGCGCTTGCAGCGTTCCCGCGGAATCGGCCTGCGCGTCGTTGACATTGCTCATCCAATCGAGATCGCCGGCGGCCAGCAAACCGGCGTCGATCACGTGCTTCTGACCCCAAAGCTCAAAGGTCAGGTCGAGTAGAACGTCGGGATGCTTCTCGTAAACCTTGCTGGTGACGTGGCTGATGCCTTCGTAGATCATGTTCAGCGACTCGGCCCAGCTACCGTGATAGTGTCCCTTGGCCCAGCAACCGGGCGCTTCGCCGTAAGCATTGAAAATGGTCGTCAGGTCGAGCTTCACATAGGCCAAATGGAAGCGCTCGATGGCATCGTTGATTCGGTCTGCCGCCGCGTCCTGAAAGGGGCTGGCCAAACACATGACGACCTTGGAGCCGGCCATGGTGGAGGTTAACTTAAGCTTACCGGATTGATCCAGCGCTGCCCAATCCGGGTGGTGCAAGTAGTCTGGTGTGTTCAGCCCGATCGCAGCCAGGGGAATCCATAATCCCAGACGCATGCCTTTGGCTTCCACGGCACTCCGGATGGCTTCGAGGCCTCCGGGGAAGGATTTGGGGTCTACCGTGTTCTCGCCATACTCCTGTTGCCAACCATCGTCGATGGTAAAGATATCCATCCCCATGGTCCCGGCCACGTCGATCAACTGGAGCGTGGTGTCGCGATTGATATTCCTCTCGAACGGTTCCCATGTGTTGTAGATCCACGGTGCACCCCGGGCGATGGTCTTTCGCTGAAGAACCCCGGCAGTGTAGGAGGGAAGTATCCAATGTGGATCGTTGAAGCCATCGCCACTGCGGAACGTGAGCAGCGAGACAGCCGCTGTCTTGAACTCCGCTCCGGGTGCAAGCAAGCGCTCGAAGGGCATCAGATCGGTATCGTATAAAACCCCGACACCTACGCGCCCGGGGTCAGACCAGGCATTGATTTCTGTCCGCTTCATGTAGCCGGGGATTTCGGTCAGGACCGCGAAACCATCGCCGGTGCGGGCGTTGGTTACGAAGAGGCCCGCGTCTTCTGAGCGGCCGGTATAGAAAGTCTCTCTTGGAATGGCGCCGTACTGGGCATTTAAAACAGTTTCATTGGAGCGCCCTACCGAGGGTGCGATAGCTTCGATATTCATGTGGGAGAGATGCAACGGGGTCGACCCGGTGTTTCGCAGGAGCAGCCATTTGCGTATTGCCGGCTGCCCATCGTAGACGCGGTAAACGACGGCAACTTCAAGGGGAAAGGTTTTGCTCTGGAGATGAATCGTGAGGGACTTTCCATCTGGCAGGGTGCTCTGGTCGGCCTTTCGCAGCTGAAACGTTGCGCCGGTTAAGGTCTCTCCGTTGCAGACGAAGGAGAATTCCAGGACGGCCCTTCGGGTGGGCTCTTGAGGCGGGATGTATTCGGTATGGGTTTTGAGATCGGTAAGCCGCCGGGTTACCACGCCAGACATGGGGTCGAACGAAACCACCCGCTCAATCCGGTCGTTGCCGATGGTCCAGCTTTGGCAGAGGGCGCACGAAGCTGAAAGCCATAACATAATTGCTGGCAGAGATCTGAGTTTCATTGGAAGGCACTCCGTGTGTAATGGGTTTCGTCCCGAAGGACGCTCGAAATGATGCCGTTCTTCAGAGTTTGCTTTCGGATGCGGAACAAAGCGTACCTCAGGGGCTTGAAGAGCGTGTGTGAGAACCCACCATTCACCATTTAGTCCCGGAGGGACGGCTGAGAGTAGCCCAGGACGCAGTCCTGGGAAGAGATTCGAGAAACGGACCAGTCCCGCAGGGACGGCTGAAGATTACCCAGGATGCAGTCCTGGGTACAACCTGGTTAACTTTCAGCCGTCCCTTGCGGGACTTTTCGACGTTATGTGCATGGTTCCCAGGACTGCGTCCTGGGCTACTCTCAGCCGTCCCTCCGGGACTAAATGGTGAATGGTGGGTTCTCACACACGCTCTTGAAGCCCAAACGATTTTGCTGGATTTGTGTACGGGCTTTACAGGCCGCGGAAAAAGTCGCTCTCGGGTAGGTCCGGGCCCTAAGCAAAGATCAGGTTCAGTAAAGCGAGCGCCAGCAGAATGACCGCGGCGGAAAGCAGCAAAGGTAGCGGCAGGCTACCCGGCCCCGCGCGGATCCCGGGCGGCCGGTAGGCTGGAACCGCGAGCAGGCTGTTTTTCGTTACCAGGCTGACGACGATGGTGATCAGAAAACAGGCCAGCCAGCCGACGCCCGCTCCGTAGAAACTCGCCGTCATGTCGCTGCCGTATTTCAGTGTCCCGTTCTGGTACAGCAGCCAGTGGCCGAAGGATGCCAACGTGCCACAGACCAGCCCGGTGAGCGCGCCGGCCGGGGTAGCCCAACTGGTGAACATTCCTAATAGGAAGGTCGCAAAGAGCGGCGCGTTGAAGATAGAGAAGAGCATCTGGACGTAGTCCATCAGATTATTAAAGCGCAGCACCAGGAAGGAGGTGCCGACGCTGAGTACTGTAGCAACAATGGTTGCGATGCGGCCGACCAGCAGGTAATGGGCATCACTCCGGCCCTTCGCAAGGTGGGCTTGATACAGGTCGTAGGTCCACACTGTGTTGAAGGCGGAGATGTTGCCCGCCATCCCCGACATAAAGCTGGCCAGCACCGCAGTGACCCCCAGCCCCAGCAGACCGTGGGGATAATAGCGCTCCAGCATAGACGGGAGCGCCAGGTCGAAGCGGCTGGAGAGATCCGCCGGGAGGATGGCCGCCGCGGCGACTCCGGGCACTACCACCAGGAGAGGGAAGAAGAGCTTCACTACAGCCGCAACCAACGGGGTGCCCGAGGCTGTGGACAGATCGCGCGCAGCCAACCCGCGCTGCACCAGTACGAAATCAGTGCACCAGTAGCCGAAGCTCAACACGAAGCCGAGACCGAAGATTACTCCCAGGCCGTCCATGGTTGCCGCATGCGGATCAACCGCGTGCATGCCGGCCCAGATGTGCCCCTGTTTCCCCCTGCAATAGCGCGCCGAGTACCACCCCAGCGGGGCAAAGCCAAGGACAATCAGGGCGAACTGAAGCACCTCGTTGTACATGGTGGCGCGCAGGCCGCCGAGCAGGATGTACGCAAGTACAAATACGGCCGAGACGACCGTCGCCAGCAGAAAGCTCCATGCAAAAATCACCTGCAAAATCAGCGCCATTGCGTATAGTCCGACGCCCGAGACCAGTACGGTGAGCACGGCGAACGACAGTGCATTGAAGGTGCGCGTCGGCTCACCAAAGCGCAATTTCAGAAATTCCGGCACGCTCCGCACTTTGCTGCGGTAGTAAATCGGCATCATCATCAAGGCCAGAAACAGCATTGCGGGAACGGCGCCGATCCAATAGAAATGCACCGCGCGCCAGCCGTATTTCGCGCTGGTGGAGATCATGCCCATCACTTCCAGCGATCCGCAGTTGGCGGCGACGAAGGCAATGCCGGTGATGGCCAGGGGCAGCGACCGGCCGGCTTCGAAGAATTGTTTCGAGGTGTTGTTGCTGCGGCGAAGGCGGAGTCCGATGAGCAGGATGACAAGGAAATAGGCAACTACGATGCCGTAGTCCAACGAGTTCAGATGAAGTTTTAACAGCGTGCTTACCCTTCCTCGTGATCGTTGGCAAGGGTAGCAGAATGCCGCGTAATTTCATGCAGATTGTTTCCCGCCGCGGGCATCCATGAAGCAGTGATTATCCCAGCGGCCGCTGTTCCCAGGTCCCATGTCGTCCCGCCTTGTGCACAGGTAGGCGCCGCCCCTGCCGGCGCACCCTGCGCCCCGCCTGACCGCAAGTGGATTCTGATTGCCATCATCCTCGGCTCGTCCCTGGCGTTCATGGACAGCTCGGTGGTCAACGTGGCCTTGCCCACGCTGCAGTCCACCTTCCACGCCACTGCGGGTGCCATTCAATGGGTTATTCAAAGCTATGCCCTCTTCGGGGCTGCGCTGCTGTTGCTTGGAGGCGCCATCGGGGATCGCTACGGGCGGCGGCGCACATTTCTCTGGGGGGTGGCGCTGTTTGCCTTGGCCTCGGCCGCGTGCGCAGCCTCATTTTCCCTGGGTCAACTGATCGCCGCTCGCGCGATCCAGGGAGTGGGCGCTGCACTGCTGGTCCCACAGGGGCTCTCCATTCTGTCGGGGTCTTTCCCGGAACAGGAGCGTGGCCGCGCCATCGGCACCTGGTCGGCCTGGACCACTGTTTTTGCCGCGATTGGACCTGTAGTCGGGGGCTGGCTAATCCAGGTGTGGTCCTGGCGATTGATTTTTCTGCTGAATCTTCCCCTGGTCCTGGTGATCATGCTGCTTGCGCCCCGCATTCCGGAGAGCCGGGCCCTAGGTGACGGCGCGGCGCAGCCGCTGGATCGGCTCGGCGCCACACTGGCCACTCTGAGCTTCGGGACCATCGTCTACGCACTCTCCTTCGCGTCCCAACTGGGCTGGCGGAACCGCCTGGTAAGCTGGCCCTTAAGCGCCGGCCTGGTGCTTTTCGCCCTGTTCCTGCGCTCCCAGGCGAGCCGGTCCAACGCGATGATACCGCTATCGCTCTTCCGCATCCCTCGCTTCCTGGCGCCGAACCTGCTTACTTTTCTGTTGTACGGGGCGCTCGGGGGCACGCTCTATGTGATCCCGTTCTATCTGATCCAGGTGCGGCATTACCCGCCGGCAGCGGCCGGCGCCGTCTTTGTGCCTTTGATCCTGCTCCTGTTTTTATTCTCAGCGCGGGTGGGTGCGCTGGTTCCCAGGGTCGGCGAGCGGCTCCTGCTGTGCGCCGGGGCGGCGTTGGCCGGGACTGGCTTTGCCGCCTTTGCCTGGTTGGACGCCCTGCATGGCTACGCCCTATCCGTTCTGCCCCCGGTGCTCATCCTTGGCTGCGGAATGACTCTTTGCGTCGCGCCGCTCACCAATGCCGTCATGTCTTCAGTACCGGAGTCGCAGACCGGCATAGCGTCAGCGGTCAACAACGCACTTTCCCGCCTCGCCGGGCTGGTAGCCGTCTCGCTACTTGCCCTGGTGCTGGCGCACGGATTTGTGGCCAGCCTCAACACGCAGCTTGCCCATTCCAGCTTGCCGGTCGAGGCTCGGAACCAGATGTTGGCAAACCAGGCTCACCTGCACGATATACCGATCCCGCCAGGGCTTACCCAACCGCAGCGTGCCCAGGCAACGCTGCTGCTCGATCAAGCATTTCTCGCCGGGTTTCACTCGGTGATGCTGGCTTGCGCTTTCAGCGCCTGGAGCGGGGCGCTGGCAGTACTCATGCTGCTACGCAAGTAAACCGACAGGCCGTAGCCTCCGTCTATTGGGGCGAGAAGGTTTCAAACGACCATCTCAACCGTTAAGGAGGAAGTATGAAGTTGTCGCTTGCGCTTTTCGCAGTCCTGGGACTCTTACCGATGGCCCAGGCGCAAACCCCGCCCCACACCCCGCCGTCACCGGCAGCTATGGCCCAGCACGAAGTCCAGAGGTACACGACTTTGCTCTCCCTTACCCCCGCTCAAGTTGAGCAAGCGACTACCTACTTCACCGCGGAAGCCACGGCGCGCCAGAACTCCTGGGCCAGCGAAAAGACGGCTCACCAGGCTATGGAGGCCGCAATCAAGGCGAACGACACGGCGACCATTCAGTCGACGGCCACTACGTTAGGTCAAATGGAAGGCGAGATGATGGCTGCCCATGCCACGGCCCGGGCCCAGTTCTATGCCATTCTCACCGCCGACCAGAAGACCAAGTTCGCTGAGTTGGAAAAGGAACACATGATGGGCGGACCAGGGCGCGGCGGACCCATGATGCGATAAGACGGATGCGGTAAGACGGATGCGATAACACGGCCGGTGGGGCAGCTGTTTAGCGTAAACTGCTGCCCAGAAAGGCGCGTCTATGGAGGCATTGGAGCCGCTTATCTACGCCAGAGAGCTTTCACCCGTGCGAGACCGGATGATTGCAGAGCTTGACGATATAGACACGCTCTGCGCCACCTACCGGTCTCGCATCTATCGTTATGCTCTGCTCTCGTTGAGGGATCCCGACCTGGCGGAGAACGTGACCCAGGATTGCTTCCTGAGGGCATATCGGGCACGCGACGAATTTCGAGGAGACTGCAGCGTAGCCACCTGGCTGACGCGGATTGCTACCAACCTCATTCGCGACTCCACCCGATCGCGGAAGTTTCAGTTTTGGAAGACGGCGAGCGCCACGGCAGTCGAGGTTGGTGCGATGGCAGACCGTATCGCGGCTCCGGGGATTTCCCCGGAGACCTCCCTGGTGGTGAGGGAGGAACTGGTGAAGGTTTGGGATGCCGTGGCGACCCTGCCCGGCAAACAGCGCAGCGTCTTTCTGCTGCGCTTTGTGGAAGAGATGGAACTGCCCGAGATCGCAACGGCGATGGGGCTGCATGTGGGGACGGTGAAGAGCCACCTGCATCGCGCGCTCGCTGCGGTGCGCAAGGCGATGGAGAGAACGAGATGAACACAGACCATCTATCAGCCTGGGAGCAGGAGGAGTACGTTCTCGATCAGCGGACTCCGCAGATGCTTCGCCATCTAACGGAATGCGCCCAGTGCCGGGCCGCAGTGGAGCGGCTGGAGCAGGGGGTAGCTTGTTTCCGGACGGCGGCAGTGGAATGGAGTTCGGAGTGCCTGGCAGCCCGTCCGCAGCAGCAGCAATTTGTCTCCGTGAGAAGAATGCCCGCGATCGCGCTGCGGTGGGCCATTGCCGCCATGATCCCGGTGGTGCTGCTGATACTCGCGCTGGTGCCTTTCCACTCTCGAGCCCGCCCCGCCCAGCGGCGCAGATCAGCGATGACGCGCTGCTGGACCAGGTGGATGAACAGGTCTCGGTTGCTGTTCCATCGTCAATGGAATCGCTGACCCACCTGGTTTCGACGGGAAGCAGCTCAGGCGCGGTTACTGCTGCCCCAGGGAGCAAACACATTGTTCAGACCAATTAGCGCCGCGGGGTTGCTGGGCATTGCGCTTCTATGCAGCGCAGCTCTCTGCCAGGAGAGCGGGCCCCCGCCAGGCGGGCCGGGAGAGAACATGGGACCCCCGCCCATGGAAGGCCGCCGTCCCCCCATGGAGCGTGCGTTTCACGTGGGACCGCACGGCCGCTGGTGGAACAATCCGGAATTCGCGCAAAAGCTGGGTCTTACGGCGGACCAGCAGAAGAGGATGGAGGCTGTCTTCGAGCAAAGCCGCCCCAGCCTGATGGATCTAAGCGCTGCGGTGCACAAAGAGGAGGCGGCGATGGAGCCCCTGCTGGCGGCAGACCAGCCGGACGAGGGGAAGATTCTGGGTCAGATCGACCGTGTGGCGCAGGCTCGGGCAGAATTGGAAAGAGCGAACGGCCGCATGCTCCTGGGTCTGCGCCGCGTGCTCACCCCGCAACAGTGGAAGACGCTTCAGGCAGACGAGCCGCGTGGGCATTATCCCCACTTCGGGCCAGGGCCACGGGGCGATTCCGGCGGCGGCGGCGGTCCGCAGTAAGACCCAGAGGCTGCGCGGTGGGGCCTGAGGCAATGGGGATGAGAAATCTGGGTTACCGGAAGGCACCGTGTTTGGTGCATATTGGTAACCACAATTTTGTTTGACTGTCCTGTTTTTGAAACACTCAGCATCAAGCTGCCGGGCCGGAGTCTCGGTACCGAAGCTCATCGGATTCCGAGGTGCCGTTTATATAGCGGGCAAGTTCCACCCGATTCGAGATTCCCAGCTTTTCAAAAATGTGGAACAACGAATTTTTGACCGTGCTCTCGCTAATGTTGAGGGTTCGGGACACTTCGCGGTTGCTCATCCCCTCGGCCACCAGCATGGATATTTCTTCTTCACGAGGGGTCAGCAGCGTTTTTCCATTTACGTCTCTGACCAGCAGATTCGGCTTTAACAGTCCCTCGAAAATTCTCGACAGGTCCGCACGACGCACCCACACCTCTCCCTGGAAAACGCATTCGATGCATTTGGCCAGCTGAGACAGGCTTTCGGTGCTGTATACGATGCCGCGAGCCCCAATCCTGAACGCTTCAATTGCGCGATCGTGACGTCCTTCCTGCAGCAGGAAGATGATCGGCAGCCCGGGATATCGCAACCGCAATTGCTTGGCGAATGAAAAGGCGCTCCCGTTCATACTGGCATCCGAGACGATCACCACGCCGTCCGCGTCTTCAGAAAGCAACGTATGCAACGACCCGGAGTCGCTGGCAGACACGATCTCCAGTCCAAGTTGCAGGCTCTCCAGTCCTTTGGCCAACAACTCGCACTGCAGGAGACTGTTGTCATACACCAATATTCTGGCGGATATAGACCGCATGCGGAAAACTCCAGTCAGCTAAGATTTGCCCAATTATGTGAGGCCGGCGGAATAGACTGCGGCTTATCCTGGCAAGACGCTTTGCCTTACCAGTACCACTGTACCCGGGTGGTGTCTCCCCGAGATTGAAGGCTCATTGCAGGTGCAAATGTTGTTTCCCTAACTTTCGTCTGGATGATTCATTGTCTCTCATTGTGCTCCGGAAGCAATAAGTTTATGTGGTTTGTACACGGATAATAATAGTAACCATCCTTCTTGTTACTCATTCCGGGCACGAGGTGGCACCGGTCATCGCCAGAACCGCAATATGAATAGGAGGTTAGAAGGTAGAAAATTTTTCGGTATAGAACTCGCAGAGCCATGTACGCATGCGCGTTCCATACGGATTTCGAATTATCCAACTTTTTTCAGGTCGAAGGTTGTCCTGGCCAATCCACTCGGGACAAAAGTTCGGATACCCGAGAGGAGATTAGTTCTATTGCCTGCAAAGAGAACTCCCGCTACTTTTGCTTCAGTGTTTCAAGTCTCGTTGCAAAGAGGTCGTGAACTCTTTCTGACGGGGCCGATTGGCAAATGACGAAGGCCACGATGTGGCTCACATGGCGAAGCTATGCAAACGAGTCAACAAGCCGGCAGCGATTCTGGATGCAAACAGCCGCAAACGACCTTGAATGCAGCGTGGTATCCCCTCCAGACGCGCTACCAGTGCGAAAAGAGAGTGGACGTAGCGCTCCGCGATGAGGGGTTCGAGACCTTCGCGCCAGTGCAGCGAGAGATCCGGCGATGGAGCGACCGCACAAAGTTGGTGGAGTCGCCGCTCTTTCCTGGTTACGGGTTTGTGCGAATGGAAGCAGATCCAAAATCGCTGGTCAAGGTTTTGCGCCTTCCCGGTTTAGTGCGATTCGTGACCAGCGGGCGTGAACTCGTCTCCGTGCCCAGCGAGGAGATCGAATCCGTTCGAGCCGTGGTTCAGAGCAACACATGCTTTGAGCCCGGACCGTTCCCGGCAGTGGGAGAGAGGGTCAGGATTCACGGCGGCTGCCTCGAAGGGGTTGAAGGCGTCCTGATGGCGCACAATCGCGGAGAGCTCGTATTGTCCGTGGGTGCGATCCAAAGATCTTTGAAGATTCCATTACGCGGCTATGAGATTGAGCGGTTGTGTTAATTAGAGAGTCCTCAAGAATGTAGTACTATGCAGCGGGCGCGGATCACTTAGAAGTTCGCGCTTATTGGTATTCGCGCAGCCCTGCCGAATCTGTTTGTTCAATAACAGCTGCATTCATATACTGTTGGGTCGTGTCCACCAACACACTTGTTGCCCCAGGCCTCCTTCACCCCTCCCCGAAGGCGGGCGCCTGCGTTTGGCAATCCTTCACCTCTGTTTACAGAGCGCCAAAACAGTTCGATATATTCAGCGTCGACACTCCTCCTTATCTTCTGGCCACCGTTGGCCAATGGCGGACACCGTAGTCCTGTCCGTATGGGCTGGCCCATGGGAAGCCCAGAGTCGGTCCAGAAGTTAGAACACGATCGCACAACAGGAATTTCTTAGGGGGAGAATGCGTCTCGTTACCAGACTGTTTCCCAGCATCCAAGTTTCAACCGATCAGGGGCGCCGGGATTTTCGCGCGCTTATGACGGCGGTTGCAGGAATTTCCTATCGCCTTGTGGATGCCTCCCTCAAGCTGATGATTATTCCGTTAGCGACGCATTTGCTGGGAATAGAAAAATATGGCATCTGGCTCACAGCCAGTTCCATTCTCAGTCTTTTGATGGTCTCCGACTTCGGAATCGGCTCTGGGCTAATCAACCTGGTGGGAGCGTCGGCGGCTCGGGGAGATACCCGCAGTGTGCGATCCTTTACGGCCACGGCCTATATTGCCTTCGGTGCTCTTGCACTGTTTCTGATCCTCGCGGTCGGCTGTCTTTCGCGAGCCGCTATTCTGCCCCACTGGGTAGGAATTGGCGCAAACTCCCCTTTGGTTACGCAAAGCCGGCAACTGTTTATCATCATGGGTTGCTTAGTTGCTGGATCAGCGTCCCTCAACGTTGTCAATTTCTTTGCATCTGCACTTCAAGAAGGATATCTCGCCCACGGTGCGCAGATCGCTGCAAGCCTCACCGCGCTCTTCTGCATCTTTCACCTTCACTCCAGTAGCATGGTGAACTTTGCGCTGGCCTCTTCATTGCCTATCCTCTGCGCCTACCTGCTTCTGAGCGTATATGTCTACGGTTTCCGTCATCGTGCGCTCGCGCCGGACTTTCGCAACGTCAACTTTGCTCACTTTCGCGTGATCTGGCACGACAGCTCGCGCCTCCTGATCGCGCAAATTGCGGATACGGTGATTGCCTTTACCAGCAATGTGCTGGTCGCGTCGCAGTTGGGCGCCGCAGTTGTCCCGGAAGTGTCTGTCTCCTTGCAGGTAATGATGATCTTCAACTTCGTTAGCTGCATGTTCATCCTGCCTCTCTGGCCGGCCTATGTGGAAGCCGGCGTTCGTGAAGACTGGGCCTGGATCAAGACAGCCCTTTGGCGTGGGGTCTTTCGCAGTGTAGGCGCCATTGCAATTGGCTGTTTGTGCTACACCCTTATCTATCGCGATTTTATTCACACCTGGTCTCCAGTGCTCCCTATCCCACGGCTAGGTTTTGTCATCGCTCTCGACGCCTGGTTTCTTATTTATGTTTGGAATAAGAACCCCATGGTGCTACTCAATGCCCTCGGATTTACGTCTGTACGAGCATGGGTCGCACCCATGGCAGCCGCGGTGTTCATCGGGACTGCTGTCGTTCTTCTGCCAAAGATTGGAATTCTCGCTATCCCGATCGCCGGCATAGCAAGCGCTCTGGTAGAAGCTTCGATTACAACCGTGAAGGCTCTTTCTCTGCTGTCTCATCGCAGAATGCGGCTTTCCATTGCACCGGAGGTGAGCTTTGTCCCGGAAGGCTAAGTCAATGCATGCTTCAGCGGGATTCCCAATCCAGCGCCCGGTGACGCTGGGTGGTTGTTCACGATTCGGAACGGGACCACTATGAGCTTCCGGTAGCCCTCGCAGAAGTGGGTGTGCTTGAGCGCTTTGTAACCGACTGGTACACCGCGTTGGATAAACCGGTTTGGCAGCACCTTGCAAATACAAAACTAGCCAAATCTACCTTTGGTATATCGAAGCGATATCGGCCAGAGCTTCCATCTCGTCTAACGACAGATAACAAGCTCGGCTTTGCCGCTGGATATATCCGTCACAAGTTACTAAAGCGCTCCTCTCTCGATGACGTGGTGGGAGGCAAACACAGGTCGGACAGCGGCCTCAATCGCAAACCGTCAAGGATGTCACCTGTTGGCAGCCAGTTACTGCGCCGCCACCGCTTTCGAAAACCTACGCCCCGATCTAAAGCGAGTTCTCTTCCAGGTGCATCCTCACCCCCGCTTCCTTCGTTCGCTCTACAAGGCGAAAATGGAGGAGGATGCAGACTATGCAAGTCTCATCAACGAGGCCGAGACCGCCGTCAGCGAACCTGAACTCGCCCAATGGGAGCAGGAAAGCAAACTCGCGGACCACATCCTCTGTGCCTCCAATTTCACCCGGCGCTCGCTTGAAGTCAGCGGCGTCGCTGCGGATAAGATCAGCGTGGTTCCATATGGCGTCCACACTGACACGTTTGAATACGGTCGACCGACGGGCGATGGGCCGCTCAAAGTTCTGTATGTAGGGCAGAAGGTGGCACGAAAAGGACTGCGAATGCTGCTGCGAGTGTGGCAGCAGTTGCAGCCGGCAAATGCTCATCTTGTGCTGGCCGGAGGCCATGTACGCGACGAATCGGTCCTGCAGGGCTTTGAAAACCTTTTCACCGAAACGCCGAGAATCGGCAATGCGGATCTGGTGCGTCTATTTCAGCAGGCGGACATCTTCGTGCTTCCGTCGCTGGCTGAAGGCTTCGGACATGTGTATCTCGAAGCATTAGCGTGCGGGGTGCCTATCATTTGCACCGACAACACGGGAGGCGCCGATATCATCCGTCACGGAGAAAGTGGCTGGATTCTTCCCGCCGGAGATCCGGTCGCACTCGCCGATTGCCTGTCCTGGGCTCTTGCCCACCGCCGGCATCTTCGAGAGATGCGAGAGGCTGCGCGAGCCGTCGCCGAGCAGTATTCCTGGAGCCGCTTTCGCGAGGGTATTCGTAAGGTGCTTCTTACCACGACTACCGAAAGAAATCCGTGTGCCAGTACCTGCCGTGAGGTCGGCTATGAAGCAGCGGCAGCGGCGATCAAAGATTATGCCTAACCAGAGGCTGACGTTTGAACACATCCGCCATAGGTCCGGGTGTCCGGACCCGAGCTTACTGAAAAGTCTTTCCCTCCCTCGCCCGTAACACCACCTCGCCCCTGGCGCTTGTCGGCCACGCGGTTATGCAGCCCGGGCTGCTTGTACCTCCTCGCGGCGTCTCTTTCCAGAGGCGCGCCGACCCATAATCTTTGTATAAACCGACGGGATGAAGCCACGATTGCTTCCGACCCGGTTAGGAATTTCACGATGCAACTGTGTCTTACCTTGGAACATCGCTTTCTGCAGACACCGGACCAGAAAGTATGGACCATCACCCAGTGTCCCTACGATTTCTACCGCGAGTACCTTGAGGTCTTTGATTCTGTCCGTGTCATTTCTCGAGCGTTCCCTGTCTCCCGTGTCGAGCCGGATTTCCTCCCGGTCGAGGGTCCGGGAGTCGAGTTTTACGCAATGCCGGGTTATAAAGGACCGTTCGGATTTCTTAGCCATTTCGCTGAGGTGCGCGAACGTGCCCGAGGGGCCGTTTCAGCAGAGAGCGCGGTCCTGTTTCGTTTGCCGAGCCAGGTGGCAAACTCAGTAGAATACTGGCTCTCCCGGCGCCGGCTTCCATATGCAGTAGAAGTGGTCGCTGATCCTTACGATGTTCTTGGTCCCGCCGCTAACCGGCATGTGGCCGCTCCCATAGCGAGACAATACTTCACACGTAAGCTCCAACACCAATGCCGGCGCGCCATTGCCGTCTCTTACGTAACAAAATCCTATTTGCAAAAGAGATATCCGCCTGCGTCTGGTTACAGTTCGGCAGAAGTCTCCACCGGGGAAAGTTTCTCCGGCGCAAGACAGTATGCCGCTGCGGTATCGGATGTGAACCTTTCCCCTGAGTGCTTTGTATCTCAGCCCCGGGCGGCCCTTCGCGATCGTTCTTGCCTGCGAATCGCGTTCGTCGGAACTCTGGAATCTCTCTATAAAGGTCCTGATGTCCTCCTTGAGGCGGTGCGCATTTGTAAGAACCAGGGCATACCGGTCAAGGTTCGGTTTATGGGCATAGGACAACAGATGCCGGCATTGCGCAAACAGTGCTCGCGACTCGGCATCGACGCAGAGGTTGAGTTTCTTGGATCGGTGACTGCAGGCGACCCTGTGCGCCGTGAACTTGATCAGGCGGATTTATTTGTTTTGCCCTCTCGTGCTGAGGGCTTGCCGCGAGCGATGCTCGAGGCCATGGCTCGGGGGCTGCCGTGTATAGGTTCATCGATCGGTGGTATCCCGGAGCTGTTGCACGAAGAAGACCTGGTCCCGCTCAATAATCCTGCTGCTTTAGCCAAAGCTATCACCGCGGTATTCGGAGAGCAGCCCCGGCTGGTAAGGATGTCGGCCCGCAACCTGCAAAAGGCAACGGCCTATTCCACCTCGCTACTTTCGCAGCAGAGACAGAAGTTCTACCGCGCAGTCAGAGAGCTTACCAGGAACGCCTACGCGGCAAGACTACACGACCGGTTTCAAAGCCTTCCGACCAGTGTTGAAAGCTCATAAGTAGCCACCCAGAAATGCTCGCTCGCCCGAGCCTGCACCACTCGTGACTATGCAAAGTCAAGATCCAGTCTTATCGAACTTATGCCCAAGTTTGACCAGAATACAAAACTCCGCGTCAGAACAAGCCTGGCCCGCCTCACCGTAGCCCATGTCGTGGAGGGCTGCCAGGGTGGTGTAGGCAGCGCCGTGAGACATCTCATCGACGCGCAGAGCCAGGATCCCGCGATCGGTGAAGTCCACCTCATCGCTGATCACCGCCGTATGGGCGACATGCTGTACGGAGTTCCGGCAACCGTCCATGGATACCAAAGCACGCGGAGCCCCCACCGCCTGTTGCAGGTGTCGCGGAGCCTTCAAAAACAGCTGAGGTCGATCGCTCCAGACGTGGTCTATCTGCATAGCACATTTCCCGGCCTCTATGGCCGTCTCCGCTGGAGAAGGCGAATCGATCCCTGGGCCACCGTCTACTGCGCTCACGGATGGGCCTTTACCCAGCAGCTATCGCTGCCGGCAAGAAAACTTTATACGTACGTTGAGCGAGTTCTCGCCCGCAGGACGGATGCTCTCGTAAGTATTTCCTTCTCAGAATTAGACGCCGCGGTGAAGGGGAACGTTTACGCGCCGCTGCATCGTGTCATTTATCACGGTGTTCCCGGCAGAAAAGAATCTTCATCCGTCCCTGTGTCGGTAGATGGACACCGGATCAACCTTGCCTTTGTTGGGCGCTTTGACCGGCAAAAGGGATTAGATCTTCTGTTAGACGCGTTTGCCGATCCAAGATTGAACCACGTCAACTTGTGGCTGATAGGTGGCAGTACCCTGGGCCATGAATACGTTATTCCGGACCAGCGGAACATTAAGCTGGTCGGCTGGGTTCCCAATGCCGACATCGATGAGTACATACAGTGCTTTGATGCGGTGGTCGTTCCCTCGCGTTGGGAGGGATTCGGTTTGATCGCGCTGGAGGCGATGAGGAACGGTAAGCCGGTACTCGCAAGCCGGACAGGTGGACTGGCTGAGCTTGTGATCGATCGGGTGAATGGCCGTCTCTTCAATTCCGGAGACGTGCAAGACCTAACCAGAGTGTTGCTGGAGACATCACAGGCCGAACTCGCCCGGATGGGCAAAATGGCCGTTGAGATTTTTCATACTGGCTTCAACGTGAGCGATTGCTACAGCCGCTGGAGCGCGCTTACCCGAGACGCTCTCGCCGTGCGGTTGAAGGGTCGCCAACTTGAAGCTACACCTTCCTATATGGACCCGGTAAACGCCTTACCTTTAGAGGAACTATGAGCGCAAATAATGTCATCAGTCTGCCTCGGGTGGACAACCTCACCAGTTTGGCGGCTCCACATTCCCCCAGCGCCTCTTTGTGCCTGCTGCTCTCTGATCTCATAGGGTTGTCTGCTGTGTTTTGGCTCGCTATCTGGAGTAAGTACACATTCAACCCGGATCTAAACCTCAGGTTCTATCTGGAGGCCTTTCCTTTAGTGCTGGTGTTCCTGAGCGTATTCTTCTCCCAGGGGCTTTACCCGGCCTTGCTGCTGCATCCCGCCGAAGAGATGCGGCGCATCTCCCACTCTGTGACCGCCGTCCTCCTTGTCCTGGTCTCCGCTACGTTCCTTATGAAGAACGGCGCAGAGTACTCGCGCTACGTCTTCGTCATTACCTGGGTACTGGGCACTCCGGCCGTCCTTCTTGGCCGCACTATAGTCAGAAAGTTTCTGAGCAAAACGTCGTGGTGGGCTGTCCCTGCTACCGTGTTGGGATCGGGTCCGGCGGCGCAGAGGTTAGCGAGGAGCCTGGCCAAAAGACAACTTGGCCTTCGGATCACTGGAGTGCTGCTCGATGGCCCGGTGCCTTCCTGGGACCTGGATCTGCCGCCGGTGATCGGGCATCTGTCTGACGAGCCCGCACCTCGCGGTCACCGGCCTACTCGTTATGCCATCCTCGCCATGCCGCAACGCTCACATGCGGAGATACGGCAGATCATTCAAGATCACTGCAAAAGCTTCCATCGCATTCTCATCGTTACCGATCTCCTGGGCATCTGTTGCCTCGGAATCTCTCCGCGAGAGATTGGCGGCCAGGTTGGTTTAGAGATTCCCCAACGCTTGTGCTTCTTCGTTCCTAAAGTGATGAAGCGGTGTCTGGATATCCTTGTTAGCGTCACACTTCTTCTCCTGCTTGTGCCGGTGTTGCTGCTCGTATGTTTTGCCATCAAGATCGATTCGGAAGGTCCGATATTTTTCGGTCACCTTCGTTACGGCCGGGATGGTAAAGCCTTCCGTGCTTTAAAGTTCCGCACCATGGTCTCCAATGCGGATCGCATTCTTGAGGACTACCTGCAATGCCATCCTGAGCATATGCGGGAATGGCAGCTCGATCACAAACTGAAAAACGATCCCAGGATTACCCGGGTCGGGCGCTGGTTGCGCCGCTATAGCCTTGATGAGCTGCCGCAGTTAATCAATATAGTTGCGGGCCACATGAGTCTTGTGGGTCCTCGGCCTATCGTGCAGTCTGAAATTGCGCGCTACGCCACGAGCTATGACTTATATACACGTGTTTCGCCAGGCCTGACGGGCCTGTGGCAGGTTTCCGGTCGTAACAACACAACCTATGGGGAACGGGTGGCATTCGACGAATACTACATAAGAAACTGGTCGATCTGGATGGACATATATATACTCACGCGCACTTTCACGGCTGTATTGAATGCTCACGGGGCTTACTAAGATCCGGGAGGACGACACTCGGCAAACCGTTCTTCAGGAAGAGACCAGCGCCGGTTTCAAAAAATACAAATTCGCAGGCCTCCTGGTCGGGAAAGGAAAGACCATCGATGTTCTCACAAAATTCACTGCCAAGCTTCAAGGGAAGGACGGACTCGTGCCCGGAAGAGCATGCAATATTTTTTCGTCAACTCCTGGGAGATGTGGATGCCCCAACCGCACCTTTCGGCATGCTGGAGATGCAGTGTGACGGTACCTGCACGGAGGACGCGGAACTGGAAGTCGATAGTACCCTCGCCAGCCGGTTGCGCACGACGACCCGCGCATTTGCCGTGAGCGCAGCCAGTCTATGCCATCTGGCGTGGGCGCAGGTATTGGCCAAAGTTACTGGACGGGAGGATGTCGTCTTCGGCACGGTGCTGTATGCGCGCATTCAATCCGCTCCAGAAGAGGAGTGGGGTCATAGCCTCTTCCCCAATACCGTGCCTGTGCGCGTATCTATAGGTGAACAAAGCGCGGAGAGCAGTTTACAGCGCGTCCATGCGTTGCTGACGGATCTATTGCGCCATAGGCACGCTTCGCTCGTACTTGCTCAGCGCTGCAGTGCCGTACCCGCTCCAACACCGCTCTTCTCGTCCCTTTTTAGATATCGTCGCGGTCTGGGTTCTCAGGATGCAACTGCGAGAGCCCTCCAGGCCCCGGAAATCGTCCCGAATCTGCATGCAGAGGAACACGCCGGATATCCATTCATTCTGTCAGTCGACGACCTGGGCGACCAGTTAAGATTCGTTGCCCAGGCACCAGCCTCGATCGGACCGTCGCGCTTGTGCCGCTTCATGCACACCGCGCTGTCTTCCCTTATCGCGGCTTTGGAGACGGCGCCCTCTACACCGGTACACATGCTCAACGTTCTGCCGGAGCCGGAGCGGCATCAGGTCCTTTTTGGGTGGAACGACACGCGCATTGACTTCCCCTCCGACAAGTGCATCCACGAGCTGTTTGAAGAGCAGGTTCGCGGGAACCCGGATGCTGTAGCTCTTGTTCATGAAAAAAGCAAGCTCAGTTACACGGAACTCAATATACGCGCTAACCGGCTCGCGCATTATCTGCGGCATCAGGGTGTGAAGCCGGATGTGTGCGTGGCAATCTGTGTAGAGCGTGGATTTGAGATGATCGTCGGTTTGCTGGCAGTGCTCAAAGCCGGGGGAGCATACGTGCCCCTTGATCCTGCTTACCCTGTGGAACGACTCCGCTTCATGCTCGAGGACAGCGCACCGCTCGCGCTCCTGACGTTGAGCCACCTCGAAGGTCTCTTCTCCGGAGCCGATAAGAGCCCGCCCGCTCTGCACCTTGACGCCGAAAACGCCCCATGGCAGAACTATCCTGATACCAACCCCAGTCTAAGTGCCGTCGGTCTGTCTCCGAATCACCTTGCTTACGTCATCTATACCTCAGGATCAACTGGCAAACCGAAGGGAGTTCTATGTGAACACCGGGGCCTGTGCAACCTGGCAGAGTCCCAGATCAAGGAGTTTGCTGTCGAACCAGAGAGCCGTATTCTGCAGTTTGCGTCGTTCAGCTTCGATGCCTGCGTGTCTGAGGTGATGATGACCCTCTGCCAGGGCGCCGCACTCTATTTTGGCCCTCCCGGGAAGTTATTGGTTGGCGATACTCTCGGTGAAGTCGTGGCACAGTATGGCATCACGCACGCCACGTTGCCGCCGGCGGTTCTGAACGGCGTGGCAGAAGAAACCAATTTCGGAACTCTCCGTACTCTGGCTCTGGCCGGTGAGGCATTACCGGATGCGTTGGCAAGCCGTTGGGCGCGTGGTCGTCGGCTGATCAACGCCTACGGCCCGACCGAGTCAACCGTTTGCGCGACTGCCTATCAATACCGCTCTGGAAGGTCCGGTCCCCCGCCCATAGGGCGCCCCATAGCAAACACAAAGGTATACATTTTGGACGAGCACAAAGAGCCCGTTCCCATCGGCATACCCGGGGAGCTTTACATAGGTGGGGTCGGTGTGGCACGCGGTTATCTAAACCGTGCCGAGCTCACGGCGGCAAAATTTGTTCGCGATCCCTTCGCTCCGGAGGCGCAAGCTCGGATGTACCGGACAGGCGATCTCGGTAGATGGCTGCCGGATGGCAACATCGAATTTCTGGGGCGTAACGATTTCCAGGTTAAGATCCGTGGCTTTCGAGTCGAGCTGGGTGAGATTGAGGCCAGGCTGGCTGAATATCCAGGGGTGCGCGAGACCGTGGTTATCGCGCGCGAGGATACGCCCGGCGACACCCGCCTTCTTGCCTATTACACGGTCGCAGACGGTCATGGTCCGGCAAAAGACTTGCTGAATGCCGAGAACCTGCGCCTACACGTCTCCGCCCGGCTACCGGAGTACATGGTCCCGGCTGCCTATGTACGTCTGCAATCGCTTCCTTTGACCGTCAACGGAAAGCTCGATCGTAAAGCGCTCCCGATCCCCGGTGGGTACGCCTATGCTTCACGCCAATACGAACCGCCGGTGGGAAAGATAGAGCTAGCGCTGGCTGAAATATGGACCGAGTTGCTAAAGGTTGATCGCTTGGGCCGTCGAGATAACTTCTTTTCGCTCGGTGGGCATTCACTGCTCGCAGTGAGGATGATTGCCAGAGTGCGCGCCTCGTTCGGAACCGGTCTTGCGTTGTTCTCATTTGTACAAACGCCGACGATCGAGTATTTAGCTCATTTGCTCTCTGGGAATGCAATCGCTCATATGGCCGTCGTCAATAAAGGCGCTGCGGACGCAATACCGCTGATCTGGGTAGCCCCGGAACCCTGGCAGCCTCGCCTTGCGTCTTATCTATCCCCGGACCAGCCGGTGTTGTCCTTCGTCTTGAGCCAGGAAGAGTTGGCCTCGACTGCGCCTTATTTTCGGTTGGAAGATCTCGCAGCCTGCCTGGTTAAAAAGATACGCGAGTTGTATCCCAAGCCGGCATACGTGCTCAGCGGTTTCTGCCAGACATCGCTGCTTGCCTACGAATGTGCCCAGCAACTGCGGCAGCTTGGCCACGAAGTCCCTCTGTTGGTTATGGGAGATGCAATTCTCCCGGGATACATTCAAAGTCTGCCGCCCTCTAAACGCTACAGGCGCCGTTTAGAAAGAGAGATGTTCTACTTATCCGCCTTCCGCAACTCCTCTCCTTCTCATTGGAGGAGGCTGGTAAGGCAACGCCTCGGAGGCCTACGAGCGATTCGAGAGCAACGGATATTTGAACGGAACTATCGCTTGAACGAAACAAACAGCCGATCCGTTCAGGAGCTTTACCAGGCTCTGATCGTAGCCCACTTCAGCTACACTCCAGCTCCTTACCCGGGTCGCGTCCTTTACCTGCAATCCGCCGATCGACCGCAGAGCGAACTTTGGGATACAGCGGGAAGTTGGCAGGGCTTGATTGAGGAGCTGGAAGTGTTTGAATCTCCGGGTGACCATACCAGCATCTTCCAGGAGCCAAATGTCCGCGTCACGGCGCAGCGTCTCCAACTGGCTCTGGATAGGTTAGTGGACGATGTGATTTTTGCTCCAGGGCCGATACGCGGGTCCGCCATCAGTATGCATTCATAACTGGTCTAAGCAGGTGCCTCAGCCTTTGCCAACACCCTGAGGATTGTCCACCCGCCGCGCGCTTAACAACATTCTCTCCCACCATAACGCTATTTGTGGAGATCCTGCACAATGCTTGAACTGACCGACAACCTCAGCGCAATCGAGGGCAAGGTGAATCGGATGCCGACCCTCCGCAATCGCCTTTACCAGGTGGCGAGAACTTTCCATTTCAAAGGCACAGGGGCAAGTCTCTCCCATTATGGCGGTCGTGTCTTTCATCTCATGGTCAGAACCCATGAAAAGCCGCAAGAGGGTGAGGAAAGCATTGTCGACCAACGCTTCGCTGCCGGGAGCTTTGAGTCTCCGCTGCGGGAACTTGCCATCCAGGGCCCAAACGCGAAGTGGGGTTTGCCGTACGCGCCGACCCATCCCGACTTTTTTGAAAAGGTCGTGGGGAGCCTGCCTGTGCAGCTGACAGACTATAACTTCATCGACCTTGGGGCAGGGAAGGGGTTGGTTTTGCTTCTGGCATCGAAGTATCCCTTCAAGAAAATAATCGGCGTTGAATATTCCAAGGTTCTGGCTGATTTAGCGAGCGAGAATATTTCCTCCTACAACGAACAGGGAGGAAATCAGAGTTCGATCGAATGTATATGGGGTGATGCAACGGACTTCGACCTTCCCAACAGCCCCACAGTACTCTACCTCTTTAATCCCTTTCAGGGAAGAGTGATGGATCGCGTGATCGCCAATCTTGAGAACTCTTTGCGCGCAGCCCCGCGTGACCTATGGGTTATATACCGCATTCCTTGGGAAGGCCGCAAATTCCGCCGCAGCCCAATGTTGGAGACGATTGAATGGAACTCCGACTACTCTCTTCATCGCTCAACCTGTCGGTAGCCCGAATTGCCCTTAGTTCAACCCATAGAGGTTCGCGGAAGCAGCGCAACCCTCGGGAGGTGATATGCGACGAAAGTTTACGGCTCTCAATGGACTCAGAATCTTCGCCGCGTCTTTGATCGTTTGCTTCCACTATGGAACATTAACTGCTTCCTTTCCAATGCTCCCCGGTTTCACGCAAAACCTCATCGAAAATGGAGCCATCGCGCTCCCGTTTTTTTATGTGCTCTCCGGGTTTGTACTCACGCACGCCTATTTCAACCGCAGGCCTGCCCTAATACAGAAGCGAGATTTCTATAATGCCCGGGTAGCACGGTTGTTTCCGGCATACCTGGTGAGCTTTGTGCTGTTCCTGCCCATCGCCGTGGAAAAGTACCTTCGGCACCCGGCAGCGAACCACCATGGAGCTCAGACGTATGTAGTGGGCGGCTTGTTGAGCCTCTTCGTAGTGCAGGCGTGGACTCCGCTCTCGCAGGCCTGGAACGGCCCGGGCTGGTCGCTTTCCGTCGAGGCATTCTTCTACCTTATTTTTCCAGTCGTATTGCCCAGGATCGTAAGGATGCGCCCGACTCGTCTCGCGACGCTATTGGGGTTACTTTGGCTCTCGATGATCTCGTTAACCGTTGCCCATGAACACAACGTGATCCCGCGCGAGGTGTGGGACGATTACATCATGTATCAACCTCTCTTCTGGATGCCAACGTTCTTGCTGGGCATGGCCACATATCGACTGGCCTCTCAGTGGAGCCTGCTCCCTGGCCAGGTTGCAAGCATCATTTCCGTAATGTCTCTCGCGGTCCTGGTTGTCCTTGCCGGCCTGCTTTCGCCGCCGACCGGTGGGGATTTCCTGGTAAACGGCGGTGCGGCTCCATTAATAGCCTTGATCGTACTTGCATACTCGCATCCGCGCTGCCTAAGTAGCCGGCTTCTGGGCAGCCCGCCACTGGAGTTTCTTGGCGCTGCCAGCTACGTCATTTATATATTGCAGGCTCCTTTATGGCACATGTTTCGAGCTGCAACTGATAGGCTGCGACATGTGGCGGGTCAGCCCATGGTGCAAGATTGGCAGTTCCTGCTCTACCTAGTCTTTCTCGTGGGGGCCGCCCTGTTGGTTCAGCGGTTTGTCGAGAGACCGGCTCAACGCTATCTCTTAAATAAAAGCAGCGAGGCTCCAGTATCCGCGAGAATTCGCTCAGCGGATGTGGCCGTGGTTTAGAGCATCTGGCGGCGGCTTCCGTCAGCATACAACAGTGAAGAAGCGAGGGTCGTTTCGCCCAGAACTGATCCAAACGGACAGAACTCCCCGTACCCAATGCAGTTCCGCGATTTTAGCGACATCTTTCAATAGCTTAAGGTGGTATTTCTTGTATACTTCAGGTGGATCTCCCCCATAGCGGTTCTGATCATAATGCAGACAAACTAGCGTAGACGACCGCCCGGCCTTCTTTTAGATTTCATGATGTCTCCCAAGTGAGCGTCCCCTCGGTCCCCTTTCGGCGCTTATAGTAAGTCATTACTTCGATTGGCTTCACCGGCTCGGAGTCACTTGCAGTAAGAACACTCCTGACTTCTTCTACAGGCGAGAGGAAGTCGCCCCGTAGACACTCAGAAGCAAACGAATCTACCAGACGTTACGATGGAGCTTATGTGGCAATCGAAACACGAAACCATTTCGGGACAGCTTCCCTAGAGGCGGCAAACAGGAAGTACGAGATTCACCCCCCTGAAACATTGGCGGACTATACGCCAAAGCTTTCCTTGCGCACTCTTATGGAAGCATTCTTCCGGCATCCGATGCGTTTGGCCTGGGCTGCCGGGCTGCCTTTGCTGGTTACTGTGCTCATGCTCTTGCTCATGCCTAAGCGTTACCTGGCCACAATGCAGTTGGCTGTGCTGAACACACGCCAATATTCAGTCATAAGTAGCGATTCGGACCAGCCTACCAAGGTGATCGGGGACATAACCGATAGCGACGTCAATTCCCAGGCGCAACTCCTCCGCAGCCGGGATGTGCTTAACCAAACGCTGGATCAGTTAGGCAAACCGTCGTCGCCCGCTATGGTGCGCGATCGTGCGATCGAAGCCCTGGATAGCAAGTTGGATGTTGAACCGGTGCGGGAATCAAACATCTTAAACGTTTCTTACGTCGACTCTTCCCCCGCCAAAGCGAAAGATACCCTACAAGCCCTCGCGTCCAGCTTTGTAGGCAAGGAGCTTTCTGTATTGCGCCCTATGCACGGTGAGAAGCTTTTTGTTGGTCTGGTCGAAGAGAGGCAGCGCGAACTGGCCTCTGCCCAGGCTGACTTCACGAAATTCAAGGTCGAGACGGGCATCGCCTCGCTGAAAGACGATGAGGCGACGTTGCTTCGGCAGCTCGAAGGATTATCTTCCCAGGCCACCTCGCTTACCTCTGAATTAGCTCTCGAACGGCAGCGTGCACAGCGAACAGATGACGAGCTCACGCGGCAACCGGAGCGGATTACTACGCAAAATCGATCGATCCCCAACCAGGCCGCGATTGAGTCGCTTACGTCCCTGTTGGTGCAACTGCAGAATAAACGCACAAGTCTACTAAGCGGGTACCAACCTACGGATCGCATTGTTCAGGATATCGAAGAGGAAATCCGCAATGTGGAGAGCCAACTTTCCCAATTGCGTGTAGCAAATGCAGTTGAGACCACAACTGATATGAGTCCGCTGCATCAGCAGTTGAAAAGCCAGTTGGCCACAGCGCAGATATCCAGCACGGCACTCGCCGCGCAGCGCCGGGCGGTGGAGTCGCAAAGGGTAAACTATCTGGCTCAGCTCGACCGGCTAGAGGAAAAAGCATCGGAGTATGACGGCCTGGAAAAGGGTGTGGCTGAGGCCCAACGAAACTTGGACCTGGCTCTGCAAAAGCGGGATCAGGCCGCAGTCGATGACGCTCTCGACCGAGATCGAATCCTCAACGTTGCTTTTGCCGCAAAACCCGCTGCATCTTCGGTGCCTATTCAGCCTCGTCCAGCCTTGTATCTCGCTTCGGGCTTATTTATAGCGGCTTTCTTCGGAGTTGGCGCGTATCTGGTGACGGAGCTGGGAAGAAAGACCATTAACTCGCCAGCCGAGCTGGACGCAGTCACGGGTGTGACCACACTGGTCGCTGTTCCGTTACAGAAGAGCCACACCCGTGAGGTATGGTCTCGTCTAGGGGGAGGGGAGGATGAGTTGCGTGACGTTTCGTCACTCACCATGCCTCACGACCCGCAAATACAGGCATCTCTACAGCCCTTCGTCGCCAGGAGTGAAAGCTGATGATTTCAATTATCCAGGACCGGACTGTGAATATAACGGACAAGAGATTCGAACAAATCCTTGGACATCTTGAGGCCGGCCGTCAGAGAGGTGGGCGGGCCAGAGTGATCGCTATAGGCGGATGTAAGGCCGGTGATGGAGCGACGTTCGTGCTTCGCGAATTGGCGCGGCGCCTGGCGGAGCGATCCCGCCGGGGTGTACTCAAGGCCGACTGCGCGGACCTTGTGCTCGCCAGTCATCTCAAGCCAGGGGAGCTGCTCGCGCAATGCTCATTCACGCGCGATGCGGGCCTTTGGCTCCTGTCTTCTGCAGATAGAGACTCGGCATCTTACTTTTCAGAGCGTCCCGGAGACCCGGATGTGGTTTCCGCAATGGCAGTCCTGAGCGCCCGGTTCGACTTCGTCCTTCTGGATTGTGGAGCGATGAATGTTAGCGGAGGAATTTGGCAGGTAGCGGCTATCGTAGATGATGTATTTCTGGTGGTAGCTGCCGGGGAAACCAAGCGAGAACAGGTGACGTATGCACAACGTATCATCGCGCAGTCCGGGGCGCATCTCTCCGGCTGTATTCTGAATAAGCGCACTTATCCACTACCGAATGTAATTCATCGCTTGCTGAACTAGATCAACCTATGAATTCAACTGATCGGAACACTTGTATGAGATGCTTTATAACGGTGTTATTGCTTCTGGGAGCAACTACTGCGTCATGGGCTCAGGACGCGCGGCTATCCAATGAACCCCACCTCGTTACGCGGGCAAGGTACAAACTTCAGGCCGGGGATAAGTTTGACGTTTCGTATCGATATACGCCTGAGCTGAACCAGTCAGTGACGGTTGAACCCGATGGGTACATTAACCTTGATCCGACCGGTCCGATCAAAGTGAGTGAATTAAATCTGGATCAAGCAACCGACCTCATCACTCGCCTTGCGAGTAAGCGTCTTCGTGACCCGAAGGTGACGCTGACGCTGAAGGACTTTCACAAGCCCTATTATGTCGTTGCCGGCGAGGTAAACCACCCGGGGCGTTTCGACATGGATCAGCCGACGACCGCTCTGCAGGCGCTCCTGACGGCCGGAGGCATGGAGGCGACCGCCCGATCTTCGCAAGTGATCGTCTTCCGCCGCATCAACGCCGACGATGACGAGGTGCACGTGCTCGACCTGCACAATGTGAAGAAGCGTAGTGACCTGGAGCACGATCTCATGCTCGAACCGGGGGACATGCTCCTTGTGCCAAGAGATCGAATCGCGAAAATGGAGCGGATCATCAAGGCGACGAACATCGGTCTCTACTTGAATCCAGGGGACCTGGGGTTCTAGCTTCATGTGAGCAGCTGCCCAGGAAACGTCCTTTGGGAAATGGCCTAGCAGGAATCAAGGAAAAGGAAAACCATGAGCAGCGCAGCGATCGGTCTGACGCCGGGTAGACCGGCCACAGGCACGTTGAGACGAAGCCACGGATTTGCAGAGACTCTAAAAATAGTTGTTCCGTTTCTCTGTATCACCTTGGCCGTCCTGACGACGAAGCCGGCGCTGCTCCGGGTGTTGTTTCCGGCCACCGTCTGCTTGTTCGGCTATTGGATATATAAGCGGAACGAATGCTACTACCTGTCCTTCGCGCTCTGGATCGTCATGCTGACACCCCTGTTGCGCCGGCTCGTGGACTATAAGACCTCATACCAGCTCCAAAGCATGGTTTTGTTAGCACCGTTGCTCGTTATTTTGCTTCCCATGGTCGACTTGCGACGGAGACTGGCCACGGTGGCGCCGATGGTGCGAACCGGTTTGCTGCTTACTGTAAGCGGCGTCGTGTTCGGCACCGGTATAGGGCTGATCAAGCACCCTGGTCCGTCGATCATTCTGTCAGCAGTCATGTGGATCGCCCCCATGGTGCTTTGTGTCTTCGCTGCATCCATCAGGGATCGAGAGATGCTGGGCAGGGTGTTGACGGCGACTCTCGCATGGGGTGTCTTGGTCATGGCGGTGTATGGGGTGTATCAATTCGTGGTGGCTCCGCCCTGGGATACTTACTGGCTGCGGGAAGTCAATCTCGACTCTTTTTCACCGAGCTTTGGGCATCCAGAGCCGTACGGCATAAGGGTCTGGAGCACGATGAACTCTCCGGGTTCGTTTGCTCTGTTCCTGGGTGCTTGCCTGATATGGTTGGCTACACGTAAAGGCCTTTTGGTTTCCATAGCGAACATGATGGGATACGTGGCGCTCTGCTTATCGCTCGTTCGCACAGCTTGGATGATGACCGTTCTGGGACTTCTCCTCTGCATTGTCACCTGTCGAAGGAAACCTTCCCTCAAGAGCGCAGCAGGCGGCTTCCTGACGTTAGTTCTGATTGGTTGCGGGCTTTTGTATGCCACACAATTTCATGGAGTAAAAGATCGACTCCAAACCTTTACCTCGCTTAAGTCAGACCGGAGTGTGGCCGAGCGCAGGCGGATGTATCACTTCATGGAAGGCTATATCTTGTCCACTCCACTGGGAGACGGGGTGCAATCGCCTGCGGAATATCACGGGTATCTTTTAGATAGTACATTTGCAGAGTTATTCTTCATGTTGGGTTGGATCGGTGGAATTTGTTATTCAGCCGGCCTGGGTTACCTGTTGCTCCAGATGGTAATGAGTGTCCGCCGCGTATCTGGAACACAGGCCGCTGCCGTCGCTGTCACTCTTGCGTGTTCCAGCCAGGCCTTCAGTGGCGACATCCTTTATCGACAAGGCGGGGTTGTCCTCTGGCTGTTTATTGGAATCTGGGCGTCGTTCGTCTCGCGCCCCGGCGCCTTGCCTGCTCACACCAGAGCTGCGTTTGCAAGCCACATCCGATAGGTTTGTCTACTGCGTCGTCTTTACCGTAAGGATGACGACCTGCGTTGTGACAGCCGTCGCAGATGTCCCAGTTGCGAAGACGGTCACCTGCGAAGTCCCCGGCGGAGAAAGCGCAGTGCCGCTTAAGGCGCACCCAGCTAAGCCGGCAGCTAAAGCCAATGTTCCCGTGAGCACCAGGAAAAAGTGCCGAACCTGGTATATCTTACCCGGCTTCCGCTTACCTGCGAATGCAACCAGACTGGTAAGCCCTCCTGGGCACCAGAAAACCATCGCAATCAAAGTCGAATTGAGTGGGCTTTGCGGCGTTTCAGCCGGAGCTATGCTTCGTGCGTTTTGGGCGCTGGCTTTTATGGTGAGTGCCATAGTAGCGGAGTGACTCCCGCTCAACGCCAACTGATTCTGAGTGAATGAGCAAACCAAGTCGGCCGGAAGGTTCACGCAACCAAGTTCGATGTTGCCACTGTAGCCTCCCAGCGGTGTCAGGATCAGCGTTGTGCTGGCCGTCTGCCCCGGCCCAATGCTGAGGGAGGTCGGATTCGCTGCTACCGTATAGCTGGCCTCGGTGGGCGGAATGGCCGAAGTAATCGTAATCGTCACCGCACCCGCGGTACTGCCGGCAAAGATCCCTGCTCCCGCATAGGCTGCCGTGACGCTATCCGTTCCCGCAGGCAGAGCTGTTGTGTTCAGAGTCGCAACCCCGCTATTGTTCAGCGTTCCGGTACCCAGGTCCGCTGTTCCGTTATAGAAGGTCACGGTGCCGGCCGGCGTGCCCGAGGCTGCGCTCACCACTGCCGTCAATGTAACTGCGGTGCCGTAGGCAGCGCTCGGGGGCGCACTCAAGGTGGTTGTGGTGGCTCCAAGCACGGAAGTGACAGCTACCTTGACTGCGGATGACGTACTGCCGGTAAAGCTCGCAGATCCTTCATAGACCGCTGACAAAGTATCCGTGCCCACGGGAAGAGCTGTCGTACCCAGGGTGGCCACGCCGCTCCCATTTAACGGGCTCGTGCCCAAGGAAGTCGTACCGTTATAGAAGGTCACGGTGCCCACGGGCGTGCCTGAGCTCGCGTTCACCACTGCCATCAGCGTGACTGTGGTGCCGTAGGCAGCGCTCGGAGGCGCATTCAATGTGGTGGTGGTGGCTCCAACAGCCAAAGCGACCGTTACCGTCACCGCGGATGCCGTGCTGCTGGCAAAACTCCCCGACCCCGCATAAACTGCCGTAACGCTGTCCGTGCCCACAGGCAGCGCTGTTGTGCTGAGAGTCGCCACGCCCCCGTTCAGGGTGCCTATACCTAAGGATGTCGTACCGCTGTAGAACGTAACGGTGCCAGTGGGCGTGCCTGAGGCCGAGGTGACAGTCGCGCTTAATGTGACCGCGGAGCCGTAGATGGCGGTGGAAGGTCCACTTATCCTGGTCGTGGTCGCCGCGGCTGTGGGCGTGGCCGCAGTTACTGTCAACGTACCGTTGACTGTAGTAACGGTGTAGTCAGCCAGGTCTGTGCCCGTGACGGCAGGCACAATGGCATACGTGCCAGGATTGCTGGTCGCGGCGGCCGTCGTGGTGAAGGTTTCAGTAAAGGTGTCTCCGTTCACCGCGCCGGTGACCGTTCCGCTGAACACAGGATTGGTTGTGCCATAAACCCGCGTCGCATTGTTGGCCGCAATGGTCAGTGGCGCAGGTGTCACCTGGAAGCTTTGTGTCGCGGTGGCCGCGCTGTTCTGCGCATCGCCGGCCTGCGAAGCCTTTAGCACCACGGTACCCACACCTGTAAGCGTCACCGTGTTGCGGCTGATCGTGGCTGGGCCGGACTGTACTGATATGGTGACCGGATAACTGCTGCCTAAACTCGAGGTGGCGGTCACGGTGAACGGCGCGCTCCCATATGAGCGCGACGCGATCGCTGGAAAGTTGATCGTTTGCTGTGACGGAGTGGATGCTAGCGGCGTCATCAGCACTTCAATCGGGTCATCGGCAACCTGATAGACGAGCGTTCCTCCTGAAAATGTAAAGGGAACTGAGGCTGCAGTCACCATATCCTTTGCGCTGCTCACTGTCATTCCGGAAGGAACACTCACCGAAACCGGCACTGCGGCTGGAGACGCAACGGCAGTCCATTTTGTCCCATAGGACCGCTGCCAGGTGTAGTAGAGGATGCTGTTGGCGCTGTCTCCAGATCGCGACCCCACGAAAGTAACAGTCGCTAGCGGATAGTATCCTGTATACGACGAGACGGTCGGCGTCGCACACGCCGGGCAAGCGGTTACCGGCGGCTGGGCAATGGTTCCAATATCCGTCATAAGGCCTTTGAAAGCGGTGTAAACCGGATATGGTGTTTGGCTGGAATCTACCCACTCCCAATCTGTCTCCCCTGACATACGGTAGAACATCACCGGAGAAACCCCAAGTGCTTGCATCGAAAGAAAAACACGAAGATCAAAGCGACTTACCTGCGTCTCTGTAGCTCCGGTGCAGCTCCGGCATATGCCGGATTCCGTGACGGCATGTTTTACTCCACCCTGGGCGTTCGGAAAATTCTGAGATGCTACCGCCGCGCTGTCCGAAGCACCGGTCCAAAGCCCGACCGGAGTACAGGTGCCGGACAGAATATTGCTTACCAAAGCCGGCGTTGCATTCGCACTCACGCAGGTCGGATTCCAGATATAGTCTTCCGGGTTATTCCCGTAGACGTGGAAAGATTCGGAGCCAAAGACACTCTGCAGGTTCGTAAGATTCTGTATATAGGAAAATGTGGCGGGGTAGAAAAGCGATCCGGGCCACATCGCGGTTTCGGTGTATCCGTTATCAAAGGGCGTGCCGGATACACTCTTCATCGTAGATACATACAACGGTAACTCGACGCCAAGAGAAGACGAGATGTCGCTATTGGCGGGAGGCGTATCGTACAGAGCAACGCCATGGTCCCACTTATCGCAGCACCAGGTGGGTTCATTCCAAACGCTGACAATCCCCGTGACTCCGGAACTGGCGACCTGCTGCGCCAAGTAATTGGCATAATTTCCGAAGGCTTGTACCGAGGTATTGTTCATGTAGCTGGTACCCGGCGCAATAATGACCGGGGGATACAACAGGAGATTCAACGTCACTGCGGCCCCCTGTGCCAGGGCCGTTGTCGCCGCGGAGGCAAGTGTGACGGTGGAACCAGATACCCCAGTGATTAGCACTCCAGGATAACTATATTTCGTGGAAAGATAGCCACTGCTGATCGATAGAAATGTCGAACCGGGAACTACATTGGCTAACGATCCAGAAGTTACGGTGATGGCTACCGTTGTTGCCCCAACTGGTACTGCGGCTGCGGCTGTTCCCACAACGATGGCACTGTAGGGAGGGCCATAGAGCGCGTCCAGCATAGGGTGTACACCGTACGCCTTGCTGCTCGTCAGGCCTGCGGAACATTCGCTTGGTAACGTGTACCCACCCGAAGTGTTCGCGGGCATGTTCTGAAGTTCAACCTTTCCCCAACTGCAGTCGAATCTTCCCCATGTGATGTGGGCGGCTTCAGCATCAGCGTATTCCCAGGCGTTCGTGGACGTGATATTGGTTCCAAGGCCACCATAAGGCTGGGTCGCTGGAACGGGGCCGTATGTCTCAACCGTGGTAACGGACTGCGATAGTCCGGACGAGCAAGAGGTGATGATGATCAAAGCGGCTAAGAAATCTATAAGTTTCTTCAAGAATGTCTCCTTGAGCTACTTTCAATTTCTTGTCCGAATCCTATAGTAGATGGGAGATAGCGTGTCGGCAAATGAAAACTGTGTCGCTTTAGATTATCCAGAATCTCCGGGAAGGGAGTGTTAATTATAAGAGGGCGATCATGGTTTACCGGGCGGGCCTCTTCATAGCAGGACTCTTGAAACCCTAATCGGGCCGGTCCTCCGGCCACCGAAACTAGCATAGTTTGTCTGCTCATTTGTCGTGACTTCGCGCAGGGAGACTGTGTGGTCGCATTAGAGCCCCAGTGCGACGCATCTTTTGTCCGCTTGCCACGGACTTAACTAAAATGGCGGCAGTGGAGGGTTTTTCCAAGCTGAATATGCACTATACCTATGACTTTGGTAAGACACAGGTGCTTCTAATAAGAGCACCTGTGTAAAGAGGTCATGAACATGTAGTCTTCGCGAGTACAAAACACCCGAGTCTTGTGGATTACATTCTAAAGTCACATCTCTTGTTCGATTCAGCTCTTAGGTTAGACGCGAGGGGAAAGGCAGAATAACCCCGGCTCTTGCAAAGGGATCGTGATGAGCCGTCTTTATGTGAAGGCGGGCAAATCCCATGTTATGTCACGCCGTAGCACGAACGTGGGAGCGATTATCCCCTGATCGTGGAAGCTGTCTATCCTGAAAAAGGAGCTTCTCCGCCGTATCCCATCGCGCGGCTTGGTTAGCCTCTCCCACCTCTCGCGTCAAAAGAGCATCCCCGCTCCGCCTTCCCAGGGCGTATTTGGCGCATACCGCATCCACCATTATTTCAATCCGCTTTCGGTACGCCTTGGAGACAAAGGCGTCGCTCGAAAAGCGCTGCCGGTACATCGGCTCGAGCGCGGGAAAATGCTCGCGAATGAACGCGAGATAAACCTCTTTTGAGCAGGGTTTGAGGAACAGCGGCTGGGCAGAGAAGAAGCTGGCGCCGGCGGCCTGGGCACGCTTCGCCATTCCATCCAACGCCTTGCCTGTGTCGGTAAGGCCGGGCAGCAGCGGGGAACACAGGATGCCCGCTTTTAGCCCTGCCTGGCGGAGCCTGGCGACGGTCCTCAGCCTCAGGTCGGGTCGCGGCGCCCGCGGCTCGAGCAGGCGCGCCAGTTCTGCGCGTGGGGTGGTGATGGTCAAGTGCAGCACCAGTGTATTTCTCTTGGCAATCCTCTGCAGCAGGGGGATGTCTCGCTCGATGAGCGTCGACTTGGTCACCACCCCGACGCGCAAGCCCTGCTGCCTGGCCAACACTTCGAGCAATGACTCGGTCACCCTTTCCCGGCGCTCAGCGGGCTGGTAGGGGTCGGTAGCGGTACCCAGGGCGATCTCCTCACCAGGGCGGACCTGCCTCAGTTCCTGCTCCAGGAGCCACGCGGCGTTCTGCTTGACGAAGATCTTCCGTTCAAAGTCTTCCGGCTGCCGCAGTTCCATGAATTCATGGGTGTAGCGGGCATAGCAGTAGCGGCAGGCGAACTCGCATCCGCGGTAGGGATTGATGCTCCAGGCAAAACTCAGTCCCCGGCGGGAAACGGTCCGGTTCAGGATCGACCGGACCTGCAGGGAGCGGAATTCGATGCGATGTCCCTCGCCTGTGGGAGAGGAGTCGGCGGCGAGACGGGCTATGCCGGTTAGGGCAGTTCCGCACTCCGCGGCCGGGGAGCTGGGCAAGATAGGGAAGAGTTCCATGGTTTGCGATTGGGTCTTCATCTTCGCCATTTGTTCGCCTCTAAATTAAAATACTCCGGCCCTGGCGGCGGGTCAAGAAGACCATCGCGCGAGATGACAACTTGTTTTTGCTGGTCAGGAGGGGCGGCGGTCGAGGCGCAAACGCACTCCTCCCTTAGGCCTCAGCGAAATTGCCGGCCACATGGGCAGTTCTCTAGGTGCGCCTTCGGGAAGCGAGAGCTTCCAATCGCGGGCCACAGAAGCGAGAATCAGCACCCCTTCCATCCAGGCCAGGCCTTCGCCTATGCACTGCCGGGTACCGGCGCCGAAAGGGAAGTAGCAGAACCGCGGCCGCCGCGCCTTGTTCTCCTCCGTGAAACGCTGAGGGTCAAAACGCAATGGCTCCTCCCAGAAACGAGGATCGCGGTGGGCCACAATCTGCGGCGCCAGCAGGATCGCTCCCTTGGGGATGACGATGCCGCGATACGCGTATTCTTCTACCGCGGTGCGTGCCGTCACCCAGACGGGAGGGTAGATGCGAATCGCCTCCGCAAATACCTGCGCGGCATAGCCGAGCTTGCCGTAGTCCTCCGCGGACGGCATACGCTGGCCAAGCACGGCACGACATTCCTGGTAAAGCCGCTGCTGCACATCAGGGTTCCTGGCCAGTTCCCACAGGGCGAAGCTCAGCGCATTCGCGGTGGTCTCGTGCCCCGCTAGCATTACAGTCACGCACTCGTCCCGCACTTGCTTGTCGCTCATACCACCGGTGCCCTCATCGTTGTCTACTGCGGCCAGCAGCATCGACAGTAGGTCCCCACGATCGCGCGGATCCTTGCGCCGCTCAGCGATCATGCGGTAGATCAGGCTATCGAGATAAGCCTGTCCCCGGCGAATACGTTTCATGGCAGGGAGGGGCAACCGAAGAGTGATTTCGGGAAAAGGCACGAAGGCCAAGGGCAGAAATCCCATGAAGGAATCCACAGCCTCGGCGATCTGGTGCACTTCCGATTCGACATTGGTATCGAAGAGCGTCTTGCCCACGATCCTCAGGGCCAACAGCAGCATCTGCGGCTGCAGGTCCACCACCGTTCCGCTTTCCCACCGGGCGGTCATCTCCGCCGCATAGCCGGAGATGATCTGGCCGTAGGCGGCGATCCGCTGCCGATGGAAGGCCGGCTGCGCCAACCTGCGCTGGCGCAGGTGCAGGGGTGTTTCGCTGGTCAGCAGACCGTCGCCCAGCACCAATTTTGCTCGCTGCATCACCAGTCCGCGGTGGTGGCGAGCGGCATCGCGCAACAGCAGGTCTTCAATTAATTGCGGATGGTTGAACTGGAAGATGTGCCGGCCCAACCCGGTGTAGTGGTTCAGGTCCCCAAACCGGCGGGCAGTGTTGAGCATGAAGTCGGCAGCGTTCTGACGGAAGATGTCTCCCGATAAGAGACGCTGCGCAAAGCGCGGACCATCGGGGTAGCGGCCGCCGGTGCGAATCGATATCCGCGGCGTCACCATCTCGGCTGCGAGGGGAAGGCTCACAGGTAAGAGTTTAGTCCACCACCGTCGCAGCGCCTTTGAACGGATGAAATTCTATCTGCCACAGAGAAAGTATCAGATCAATTTTCTTCATCGTCCGGTCTGGGCGCGCGCACCGCATAATCGTTTCCCGGCTGGGTTACCGGGTTGCGTACCTCTCCGAGCCGTGCGGTCAGTGGGCCGTCCTGCACCCGCCGGCGTAGTCCCAGCAGAGTTTCCTGCTTGTCGCGTGCATATTCGGCGGCTAGCCGCGTCAGCGCGTGGGTCACAATGTCGCTATGGTGCAGGTTCTGCATCTCCGGATCGCGGCGGAAGTTCAGCCATAGGCGATGCACCAGCTCCACATCATCGGCCCGCAGCGACGGCGCATGGGGGCCGATGTGGAACGACTCCGCCTCTCCATTGGGAGAGACGACGTAGAAGGTGATCTGCTTCTTCGGCTCCGGCAGCGCCTCCCACGCCTGGCCCACGCGGTAGGCTTGCTCGTGCGGTGACATCTTGCTCGAAAGCCCCGAGACCACGGCGGCCGCCTCCAGCGAATTGGCGGTCTGCACCAATGCGGCGAAGATGTCTCCTGCCGGCACCACCAGCAGCGAGATGTGTTTGCCAAAACTCTCAGCAACGGAAACCGCCTTGGTAAACAGCATCTGCTCGTATTCGCTGAAGAGCTGATCGGAGGCTGACAGCAACTCCGGACCACCCGCGCCCACCATGCGCGCCGTCAGCACCACCACGTCCTGATCGCCAGTGTTGGTGCGTGCCAGGGTCCACTTAAGCGCGAAGGGATTGTTGGCATCGCGCATGGTGACCACCACGCATCCAGGATCGATCTGGAGCACCTCGCGCCCCACCGCGTCCTCATGCTCCAACTGGAAGTGCTCTTTCATTTGTAGTTCGGTCGTGGTTCTGCGCCGTCTGTTGTCCCGCTCCGAGACGGTGAAAATGATGAAGAAGGTGGTTGCGAACAGGATGCCGCTGATGGTGGCCACCGACTTGGTGAAAAGGTTTACCAGCGCAGTGGTCAACAACACCAAGAAGACCGAGAACAGCCCGATCGGGATCTCCCGCTTGCCGATACGCAGATTGGGCGGGACCTTCCAGCCGCGTTCCCCCTTGTACTTCCATCGCAGCACCAGCATGGCCAGGCTATTGAAGGTGAAACTCCAGATCACTCCAAAGGCATAGGCTTCGCCGAGGGCGATCACATTGCCCCGGCTGGCAACGATGGTGAAAAGCTGCATCCCCGCAACCAGGTTCACAATGCGGTAGCTGGTGCCAAATTTGCGATGCGGCTTGCGGAACCAGTCGGTGAGCACACCATCTTCGGCGATGCGCATGAGTACGCCGGTGGAACCGATGATGGAGGTATTGATTGCGCCGGAAAGAATCAGGAAGCCAACCAGGACCACAAACACGCGGAAAATAATCCGCAGCACCTGCGGGCCGACCATGTACATGGCCATCCCGGCGATGAGATTGTCACGGTAAACCGGCACCCGTACCGAGTCGGGAATCAGCATCACCGCCAGCAGCGACCCCAGGCCGGTGAACAGAAAGCTGTAGATCGCAATGACGATGGCGGCGCGTTTCAGGTTCTTGAGTTTGGGGTGCTCGATCTCGCGATTGACCTGCGCCAGGGTTTCTTCGCCGCTCATGGCCAGCACGGAATGACCGAACGCCATGATGATGCCGAACAAGCCCAGCATCGCGGGCAATTTGGTGTATCTCAGAAAGCCGAGAGCGTCCTGGCTGAAGTGCAGGTTCGAAGGCGTGGGCCACGGCGGCAGCTTGGCGCCCAGGTGGAAGGCCGAAAAAATGCCCCAGGTCAGCAGAATCACCACCATCACGGTAGTAATCTTCATCACTTCCAGGGCTTTGTCACTCGACTCTTCAATCCCTTTCAGGTTTTGCCACCAGTAGTACACGGTGACGATCGCGGCAAAGGCGGCCGAGGTAAAGTTCATGGGCAGCTGCGGCGCCACGTGATGCCCACTCAGCATGGCGCCTGGCAGCCAGCTATGAGCGGCCGCCACAGCCATCAATTCATTCAGCAGGCTGGTGATGTACTGCCCGGCGGAAACACCCGAAATGGGCCCGGTCAGGATGTAGTCAAACATGAGCGCGGAAACGCTTAACTTAGCGAAGGTGCCGCCCAGAGCCTCCTTCACCACGCGGTACACGCCCCCGCGGGTGAACATGGAGCAGCTCTCCACGTAAACGGCGCGCACCGCAAAGGAGAAGAGCATGACGCCGAGGATGAACCACGGAGCAGATTTGCCCACGGCTTCTTCCGCAATCCCACCGGCGTAGAAAGCTGAAGAGCCGAGATCGTTCAGCACCACCGCCGCGGCGCGCCAGAACGAAATAAAGGTGAGCATCACCGAGGAGGCGACGACCAGTTTTACCCGGCTGGAGGAAATGGATGGCGCTTTAGTTGTTCGCTCGGTAGCCATTCGATATAGGCCAGCGTGTCAATTCCGCGACTGGGGCAGCGTCGCGGTCTGTATCGAAGCCAGACCTGAGTCTATGTTGGTTGTTGCTCAAGGTCAACGACCGATACTGCCTTCACTCGCCCACTAACAACTGAAGATCTTCGATAAAACTAATCACGACGACCACCGCCGATCCAGCGATTCCGGCGAAGAACATGACCTCAAAGAGCCGCATGAAAAAGATGGCAATCAGCATAAGCATCGATTGTATCGCTTTCCCGCTCTCATAGTATGCAAGAGTCTCATAGCACAAGAGATGAAAGATGAGGATGGTAGACTCTCGCCCATGGCAACACTGGCACGGCAACCGTGGCTCCTCGGTATCTTTTCCGCCCTGTTGCTTCTGCTGCCTTTCTCGATTATCGGCCCGGTGCCTTTCTGGCGCACGTTCTTTGCCTGGCTGGCTTTTGTGCCTCTATTCTGCGGCCTGCTGGCAAAGCAGAACCTGGCCCATCCAAGGGCGTTGCTGCGCGGAACCTTCGCCGCCTATCTCATGGGCTTTCTCTGGTTTACCGGCAATTGCTACTGGATCTACCAGACCATGCGGTACTACGGCGGCCTGCCGCCATTCATCTCGGCCGGCATCCTGATCGCCTACAGCCTGGTGCTGGGGCTCTACTTCGCCGCCCTGGGCTTTTTACTGACCGCCACCGCGCGCGCTTTCCGCAGCCCCTACCGCGCGCTTCTCGCGGCACCTGTTCTCTGGGTGGCGCTGGAATTGTTGTCGGCACGATTGACGAAGGTTCCGTGGGATTTGCTGGGGTACTCGCAGATTGGTAATTTTCTACTGACCCGGCTGGCTCCGTACACCGGGGTCTACGGCATTACCTTCGTGCTGGTTGCGGGCAACGCGCTCCTCGCCTGGGGCGTCCTCGCCGCCGCCGAGAAACGCCGTATCGCCATCTTGTTAAGCGGCTTGGTGGCAGTGCTGGTGTTGCAGAACGGCGATCATTTTGCGCCTCCCGCGGCGCCTGTTTCGTCGACCGCAGTGCTGTTACAGCAGAATCTAAACGTCAATCAGGACAACAGCTGGCCTGGCTCCGAATATCAAGAGCATATGAACCAGTTCGTCAAACTCAGCAGCCGTACCTGCGGGCCTTTCCTTGCCGGCATGCCCGACCTCAATGCTTATCCCGTTACTCCCGATTGTCCGGAAAAACCTGTCGTACCTGGGATTATCCTGTGGCCCGAATCGCCTGCGCCTTTTCTCGACAAGGATCCGCGCCTGGTGAATGCTCTGCGCACGCTGGCGCTTACCATGCGCGCGCCGGTGATCGCCGGCACCACCTCAATGGACCCGCACGGCGCCCGCTCCGATTTGTATAACTCCGCCCTGTTCGTGGGCCCCGACGGCACAGTTCAAGGCCGCTACGACAAAATCCACCTGGTTCCGTGGGGAGAGTACATCCCGTACAAGAGCTTCTTCGCTTTCGCCAAGAACCTCACTCAGGAAGCAGGCGACATGACCCACGGATGGCGGCGCGTCGTCTTTAGAACCGATGGCCACACCTTCGGGGTCTTCATCTGCTACGAAGAAATCTTCGGCGATGAGATACGGCTGTTTGCGAAGCGCGGCGCCCAGGTGTTGGTGAACATCTCGAACGATGGCTGGTACGGCGATACCTGCGCGCCCTGGCAAACCCTCAACATGTCGCGCATGCGTGCGATTGAAAATCGTCGCTGGCTGTTGCGCGACACCAACACCGGCATCACCACCATCATCGATCCCTATGGACGGCTCACGGCCAGCGTGCAGCGCCACGTGCTTACCTCGCTGGCCGCCAGGTACGGCTATCGCAGTGACTTGACCTTCTACACGGTGCACGGCGATGTGTTTGCCTACCTGTGTGGGATAATGACTCTGGGGATACTCGCTGCCACGGTGTGGACTCGCTTGCGGCGCCACTAAATCATCATGCTGAACGAACTCGAATTCTCATACACCCCGGTGCGCGACAAAGTGCGCGACCTTCGGGAGTATCTTTGACCGCGCAAGAATCGACAGGGAACTGGCTACCCTGGAGTCCAAGCTTTCCGATCCAGCAATCTGGTCCAACCCGGCTGAGTCGCAAGTGCTCATGCGCGAGCGCAAGCGCCTCGAAGGCCAGCTCGCCATGGAGAACGAGCTGGTTCGCCGCTCGGAGGATATCGACGCTTACTTCGAGCTGGCCCGCGAAGGGGAGTCGATCGAGCCCGAGCTGGAACGCGAGATCAAGTCCTTAAGCGAATTCGTCGAGCAACTTGAAACCCGCACCATGCTCTCGGCCGAGACCGACCCGCTCAATGCAATCGTGACTGTTCATCCCGGCGCCGGAGGTACTGAGTCTCAGGACTGGGCGGACATGCTGTTACGCATGTATCTCCGTTGGGCCGAGCGTCACGGATTCAAGACGGAGATGAACGACTACCAGGATGGCGAAGAGGCGGGCATCAAGTCGGCTACTTTCACTGTGACCGGCGAGTTCGCCTTTGGGCAGCTCGCGGGAGAGACGGGAGTCCACCGGCTGGTGCGCATTTCGCCCTTTGACCAGGCTAAGCGCCGCCACACCTCGTTTGCCAGCGTTTTTGTTTCTCCTGAGATCGACGATTCGATCCACATCGATATCAAGCCCGAGGAGCTGCGCATTGACACGTATCGATCCGGCGGCAAGGGTGGCCAACACGTAAACACCACTGACTCCGCGGTGCGCATCACCCATCTGCCCACTAACATCGTGGTGCAATGCCAGAACGAGCGCTCCCAGCATAAGAATCGCGAGAAGGCGATGAAGATGCTGCGCTCCAAACTTTACGAGTACGAGCTGGAAAAGAAAAAACAGATTTCCAAGAAGCTGGAAGACTCCAAGCTGGATATCAACTTCGGTTCACAGATCCGGTCTTATGTGCTGCAGCCCTATCGCATTGCCAAGGACTTGCGCACGCGGGTGGAGGTCGGCGACGTAGACGGGGTGCTCGATGGCAACCTGGACCCGTTCATTCGCGGATATCTCATCATGCGCCGCAACGGTGCTGAGCCGCCTGCGCTCGAGGAACCGGTCGAGGTGGAGTGAGCATCCAATCGTTTATGAACGAGCCTGAAACCATCCGCACGATCCTGGAAAAAACCAGGACGATTGCCGTAGTGGGGCTATCCGATAAACCCGAGCGCCCGGCTTTTCGCGTTTCTAAATATATGCAGCAAGAGGGATACCGCATCATTCCGATTCATCCTGCGGTCACCCGGGCCTTAGGGGAAAAGGCTTATCCCACACTGGACGCCGCTTATGCAGCTGAGGGACGCATCGATCTGGTGAATGTATTCCGCGCTTCTGAGTATGTCCCAGAGATTGTCAAGGACGTGATGCGCCTCAAGATACCTTACCTCTGGTTACAGGAGGGTGTGTGCCACCCAGAAGCAGTCCACTGGGCGGAGGCCGACGGCGTCCTGGTGGTGATGGACCGCTGTATCTACAAGGAACATGCACGTCTGGCTAGAGTCAGCGGATAGAAACAGCAGGTCCCTCCACTACTGCGGAATAACAGAAGGATTCAGCGCCGGAAATTGCCGCTGGTGCCAATAAGGGTAGGGAGCATTCGTCTTGCTTGCGGCATCCAGCTTGGCTACTTGCGCGGCAGTCAGGTTCCAATCTGCCGCGGCTAGATTCTGGCGCAGCTGGCTCTCGTTGCGCGCGCCTATGATAACCGTGGCCACCGTCGGGCGTTGCAGCAGCCAGTTCAAGGCTACCTGGGGCAGCGGTTTGCCGGTCTCCGCTGCCACTTCATCCAAGGCGTCGACGACCTTGTAAAGATACTCGTCGTCGACCTGCGGACCCTGGGCAGCGGTCTTGTGCAAACGGCTCTCTGCCGGCAGCGGGTGGCCGCGGCGGATCTTGCCCGTCAGCCGGCCCCAGCCAAGAGGACTCCAGATGATGGCGCCCAGCCCCTGATCGAGACCCAGCGGCATTAGCTCCTGCTCATAGTCACGGCCAACCACGGAATAGTAGACTTGGTGTCCTACATAACGCGCCCAGCCATATCTGTCCGCCACCGCAAGCGACTTCATTAAATGCCAGCCGGAAAAATTGGAGCACGCAATGTAGCGCACCTTGCCGCTTCGCACCAGGGTGTTCAGCGTATCCAGCGTCTCTTCCACCGGCGTGAGCGCATCAAATCCATGCAGATGGTAGATGTCGATGTAGTCCGTTCCCAGGCGCTTGAGACTTGCATCGCAGGCATGCACCAGATGGAGCCGCCCGGAACCGAGATCGTTCGGACCGCTACCCATGGGGAAGGTGGCTTTGGTCGAGATAAGTACCTTGTCACGACGGCCGGCGATGGCCTGACCTAGAATTTCCTCCGATCGCCCTTGCGAGTAGACGTCTGCCGTATCGAAGAGGTTCACCCCCGCGTCCAGACAGATGTCCACCAGGCGCGTAGCCTCGGCCACGTCCGTCGCTCCCCATGCCCGGAAAAACTCGCCCTCACCGCCAAAGGTCGCTGCGCCGAAGCAGAGCCTCGGCACCTTCAATCCCGAATGTCCAAGCCGCCTGAATTCCATAATGCAAGAATAAACGATGGAATTTTCACGGGTAGGAGCTGGTTTGTGGTCGCTCTGCTTTCAGTTCCTGGTTGCGGAACAGATCGCGCGGCTGGGCTGGAGCGGGCCCTACAGCATGGCGCGGGATTACATCAGCGATCTTGGTTCGGCACGCTCGCCGCTGCACTGGGTGATGAATGGCTCGTTTGTGCTGCAGGGAGTTCTAATCTTTTTCGGGACCCTGCTGGTGCGCGGGTTTTTCCCTGCGCGCGCGGTTTATCGGTTCGCATTGTTTCTGCTGGCTGTGGCCGGCGTGGGCGTTCTGATGGTCGGCGTGGTGCCCGAGGATGCAGAATTTCCGAGTACACATTCTGGGCGCTGTTGCCAACTTTCTGGGAGGCAATCTGGCCATGATGGTGCTGGGCGCGATGCGGCCGAAAAGCTGGCTCACCTTTGCGGCGGGATCCGTCGGATTGCTGGCAACGCTGGCACTGGCCTTCCGCGGCTCTCCGGCCTGGGCCGCGCTGGGATGGCACGCAGGCACGGTCGAACGTCTCGCTGCTTATCCGCTTCCCCTGTGGCTGACCTGGACCGGCTTGCGGATGCTGAGCGGCCGACTGAGGCTAGACTCGCTCCAGCAAACTACGATCCCACTGCGCTAGCGTGGCTCCGGCTTCATAACTCCTTTGGAGGAAGGTGAGGAGGGCCTCATCGGGCGAGGACTCCTGGCGCAAATCGTCGTAAAGGTAAATGAACTCACCCAACGCGTTGTTGTAGCCGGCCTTGGCAGGCTGGATCGATGCGGTCTCAAGACCGTCGGGCGCGGGAGCCGCATAGCAATAGAAGGCGGCTTCCCCGAAGCCGCCGTTGCCCGGCCAAAAGCCTGCACTGATCACTTCATGCGAATATGCCTCGCGCGTGACCGCATCGGCGCCCTCGCGTGGGGGAGCCCGTCTGCCGGAGAACCGCGTGACCGCCAGGTCGAAGCTTCCCCAGAAGAAGTGCACCGGACTGATCTTGCCCAGGAAACGGGAAGAGAACTGCTGAAACACTCTGTCCGCGTGCATCAGCACACGCCAGAATCGGTGCGCTGCTTGCGGATCGTAGGACGCGTGCTCGACGTCCTCGGTGAAGGGAATTGGATGTTGCACTTCTACCGGGACCGCATGGATGTTTACGATGACGCCCAGCGCGGCCAAGCTGCGCTGATACTCGCGGTAGAACTCGGCAACAGACTGGGCGCGCAGAGGAGTGGACAGGCTAGCACCCGTGCTCATGGTGAACTTCAACTCATGACTAACGAAATCGAAGGCGATTTCCAGAAACTCCGATCCGTAGGGCATCGCCGAGGTGTTCAGTCCACGGGCGGTCACGTACAGGGGAACGTTCCACCAATGTGCCTGCAGAGGGCTGAGAGCGAGCCGCGTCTTGCCCACGATCTGCGTCCACATGTGCAGGGTGTCGGCGGTCTTCTGCCATTCCGTCCATTTGAGTGGGGGCCAGATACCCGTGGTCATGCAGCCCGCTCTATTGGCAGAAAACCAGCATACCGAAGAGGAAGATCCAGAAGATTCCCATGGTGTGCCAGTACCAGGCGGTGCAATCCACCACCACCTGTCGCAGTTCGATGCGGCGCAAAAAGATGAGTGCCAGCATCGCGCCCGCCAACCCCGCCACGCCGAGAAGCAAATGCAGACCGTGAGTACCGGTAATCAGGTAGAAAAAGTGACTGCTGGGGTTGGAAGCGAAGAAGACGTGCTGGTCGACCAGTTGCTTCCAGGCCACCCACTGGCCGCCGAGAAACAGGCCTCCGAGTACGGCCGTAGCCGCCAGCCACGGGGCCGCGCGGCGGATGGTCGGACGGCCCAGTCCCAGCCATTCCTCCATCACGTCGATTTCCCGGAAAAAATGGCGGCGGCCGATCTCCATGGTGAGGCTGCTGAGGAGGATCAGGGCGGTATTGATCCACAGGATGGGAGGCAGCGCAACCGGGCGCCAATCCATCACCCACTGGTTGTTGGCGGTGAAATGGCCGGTGCTCTGGCGGGCGAAAAACGCGCTTACCAGGGCAATGAAGAACATGAGGTCGCTGGCCAACGCGAAAAACAGGACCATGCGGTAGCGGCCTAGCAGGTCGCGGGGTCCTCGCCGGCCAGGTGGCCGGTTGTCCCAGTTCTCGCCGTCTCCGCCACCGCCTGTCGGCCTGCGGGCAACCGGTGGCTTGCCGCCAAATCCAGGATCTTTGCGCTCGGTCTCAACGGGGGTGCGGGTGAAAGTAGCGGGCATGGAAGAACTCCGACATTCGAAGATTACTCCTGTTTGGCCTCCGGCTCCCACTGCATTTTGAAATCTACTTCGCTGCCGTGAACTCCGTCCGTGGAATTGGATGCGATTGGGGTGAATAAGCCCCGCGATGAACGCTAAAAATTGTGATGGAACCCTAAGATTGTCTCTCTGCCGACAGCTGTAGCCCGGCAGACAGTGAGGCTTACCCTTTGAAGGGTACGGGCTTCAGAGTCTGTGTGAGAACCCACCATTCAGCGATTTAGTCCCGGAGGGACGGCTGAGAGTAGCCCAGGACGCAGTCCTGGGAACCATGCACAAAACCACGAAAAGTCCCGCAAGGGACGTCCATGATAGGTAAAAGTCAAGGGGAAACGGAGATTCCCCTTGACCCGGCAGAAGGGGTTCTCCGGGCGAGTAGGTACTTAGAGTTCCGAGTTGTCCTCGATCCCTTAGCAGGACCAGCGCAGTAGCAGCGCGGCCAGACATCCATTTGCGGGAACAGCGCCGAGACACCGTCCACGAAGATTGAGTGAGGGTAAACCGGCCGGCCTTGAAACAGCTGATGGGGTGTATTGGGAGCCGAGACTCCCGTACACAGTCCCTAGAAACGCAAGGACCGGCTGGTGGATCGCTGACAGATCGAACTTTGTCATTCTGGTAGGCTGAGTCCATCAAGGAAGCGGAAGCAGGCTCTGCTGAAGAGCAACCTGCCAGGAATACTCGATCCGGCTCATCCCACCGATGTGTCCAGAGGGGAATTTGCGACGCGGAATTCCCCTCTGTGTTGGGCAAATGGCAATGACCATCGGGGGAAAGATCGGCATGCCTAAGAAAACTTATAACGGCATGTTCGGTCTTCACTTCCCTAACGGGAAAAGCGTAATTGCCAACCGGCAGGGTGTTTGCCTTTAGGCGGTTGCCAGCAAAGCGTCTGCCTTTTTGTTCTTCCTCCTTGTCTTGTTTTTCGCCTTCGTGCTTGCAGGCGGAGGCGGAGTGTGAACCTGAAAGGGCTGGCCGCTCTTGTCCACAGCCAGCAGGTAAGCCACCAGTTTGCGCGCCACCTGCAAGGTCGCGCGATTGGGATGGCCGCGTTCTAATTCGTGGGCATGCAATGCCGCCAGTTGCGGGTTCCAGCGTGGCGCCAGTTTGGCCGCCTCGATCAACACCGACTGCAGCCAGGCGTTGCGCTGCTTGGAAATCGGACCGCGTTGTTGCTTGCCGGCAGAGGACCGGAAGGCTGCGGTTAAGCCGCAGTAGCTGACAGCATCGGCGATGGAGGCAAAGCGATGCGGGTCGGCGATCTCCAGAGCCCAGCTCAGAGCCGTAATCGGACCGACCGCACGGATACTCATCAGTCGTTCGACGCGCTGCTCCAACGCAGGTTCCGACAGCAGTCTTTCCACCAGCTGCTTTTGGGTAGACTGAAACATTTCCATCGAGCCGCGACTCATCCGCAGCAAATCTTTGACCGACTCCGGTACTTCCTGCAAGCTCTTCATCAACTCGGTGAAGTATTTCTTGCCGTGTAATTTGTCTTTGTTGAAGGCGGTTCCGCTCTCCATCAGCAGACCAGCCATCTTGTTTTGCATGCGCACCGACTGCTGTACCACCATATTGCGATAGCGCAGCAGACGGCGCAGATCGCGCAGCTCCGGCGGCATCACATAGCAGGTGGGCAACAGGTCGCAACGGAGTAGATCGGCGATGGTCCGTGCATCGATGGAATCGCTTTTCTTCTTGCCGGTGCTGATGGCCTTCATCCTGGCGGGATGGCCCATCACCAGTTTCTCGGCATAGGGTTTCAGTGTGTCGTAGATCCAGGCACTGAAAAGGGTCGCTTCCATGGCTCCGTGCCACGGTACCCGCAAGCCTTCTGCCCAGCCTCGAAGCGCTGCGCGCGATGCCTCCAATCTGCCCTCCCGCACGATTCGGCCGTCTGCGGTCTTTATGCAATAACTGATGGTTTTCTTGTGTACGTCCAATCCGATATAGTGGATAACAGTCATGGGGTTCTCCTAATAGAGATTTCTGAGCCGACTGCTCGAAACAGCCGGTCTCAGCATCGTAATCTCCAGGAGAACCCTTTTTCATTTGTCCGCCGCCTCCGGCGGCACCTATACATTCAAACAGCTGAAAGTTAACCAGGTTGTAACCCAGGACTGCATCCTGGGTAATTTTCAGCCGTCCCTGCGGGACTGGTCCGTCTCTCGAATCTCTTCCCAGGACTGCGTCCTGGGCTACTCTCAGCCGTCCCTCCGGGACTAAATCGCTGAATGGTGGGTTCTCAAACACGCTCTAAAGCCCGCACATCAATCACCGAACTTCGATGGGCTTTACAGGCTGCTGAAGGTCGCGCTGGCCGCGCACCATGTCTACGAAGAGTTGGTGCACCCGGCGATCGGTTGAGAGCTCGGGGTGGAAGGTGGCAGCCAGTAATTTGCCTTGCCGCACCAGCACCGGAAAACCATCCCGTTCGGCCATGACTTCGACTCCCGGGCCGACACTGGCAATGCGCGGGGCGCGGATGTAGACCATCTCCAGCGGGCCACCGGGCAGCCTGGTTTCACCGGTTTGAATGGCGCTGTCGATCTGCCTGCCGTAGGCATTGCGTTCCACGCTGATGTCCATGACAGCCAGGCTCTGCTGTGCCGGGTGGGTGACAGTGCGGGCCAGCAGAATGCAGCCGGCGCAGGTACCGAAGGCCGGCTTTTCGGCCAGGAAGCGCTGTAGCGATTCGAGAAAACCGTCCCGTTCCAGGAATTTCAGGAATGTCGTCGATTCGCCACCAGGCAGGATCAAGCCATCGAGCTCGGCGAGTTCTGCCGGCTTGCGTACCTCGACCGCATCGGCACCGGCCTCTTCGAGCGCTTGGGCGTGCGCCGCAAAGTCTCCCTGGATGGCGAGCACGCCGATGCGCGGTCGTTCTTCCCCCATCAGGTCTACCAGCCGCGGGTCTGCAGCAGTTCACCCTCTTCAAGCCCGCCTACGGCCAAGCCCTGCATGGCCCCTGTCATCTGCTCGCTGACCTCAGCCAGAACCTTGGGATCGTTGTAATGCGTGGTCGCAATCACGATCGCCTTGGCCCGGGACTCGGCTTCCTCCCGCTCCTCAGGGTTGCGCGCGGCGCCCGTCTTCTCGTCCAGCTCCACATCCAGCGGCGTCGCGCCTTCTTTCATGAAGATGCCGGAACCGACAAAGACCGCTTCCGCGCCCAGCTGCATCATCAGGGCGGCGTCTGCCGGGGTGGCAATGCCGCCTGCGGAGAAGTTCGGTACCGGCAGCTTGCCGGTCTTGGCCACCATGCGAACCAGCTCATAGGGCGCACGATGCTCCTTGGCCGCGGCATAGAGCTCCTCTTCGCGCAACACGGTGAGCGCTTGCATTTCTTTCACGATTTGACGCATGTGCTTCACTGCGTGCACCACGTCGCCGGTCCCGGCTTCACCCTTAGTGCGAATCATGGCCGCGCCTTCGGCAATGCGGCGCAGGGCTTCGCCCAGATTGCGCGCGCCGCAAACGAAAGGGGTCGTGAAGGCGTGCTTGTCAATGTGGTGCAGCTCATCGGCCGGTGTCAGCACTTCGCTCTCGTCGATAAAGTCGACCCCCAGGTACTGCAGAATCTGCGCTTCGGCAAAATGTCCGATTCGCGCCTTGGCCATCACCGGGATCGAGACCGCGCCGATAATTTTCTTAATGAGACTGGGCTTGGCCATGCGCGCCACGCCGCCCTGGGCCCGGATCATCGCCGGCACCCGCTCCAGGGCCATGACTGCGGTCGCTCCGGCGCGCTCGGCAATAACGGCCTGCTCGGTGCTCATCACATCCATGATGACGCCGCCCTTGAGCATCTCCGCCAAACCCAGCTTCAGCCGCAATCCGGTCGGGTAACTGCCGTTCATTTCTGCCATCGTTCCGCCTCCAACATTGTTTCCACTTCAAGTTTAGCAGTTATTGAGTACACCAATTCTGCGCCAATCCTGATGAGCAGCGCCTGCCTGAACACCTCCAGGCGGGAGCTTGCTGCGGTATACTTTGTCTCACCATGGCGACCCATAAGACGTTTTATCTTGAGACTTTCGGTTGCCAGATGAACGTGCATGACTCAGAGAAAGTCATCGGCACGCTGCAACACGAAGGCTACGCCCAGGTGGATACCGAAGCCGCCGCCGATCTGATCCTCTACAACACCTGCTCCATCCGCGACAAAGCCGAACAGAAGGTATTCAACCGTCTGAACGACTACAAGAAGCTGCACGCGTCGGGCAAACGCTTCGTTGTGCTGGGTTGCGTGGCCCAGCAGGAAGGGGAGCGGATCTTCGAGCGCGCTCCCTATGTGTCGATGGTCTCGGGATCGGCCTCGTACCGCAAACTGCCCGAGATGCTGGTGCGGCTGGAGGCAGGGGAGTCGCGCATTACCGGGCTCGACGACCGCCAAACCGAAGAGACTTTTGAAACGGAATTCACGGCGCGCACCAATCCCCACCGCGCCTACATCACCATCATCGAAGGGTGCGACAAGTTCTGCGCCTATTGCGTGGTTCCTTATACGCGGGGCAAGGAGCGCAGCCGGACTTCTACTTCCGTGCTTGAGGAGGCGCGTAAGTTGGCCGAGGCCGGCTACACCGAGATCCAGCTATTGGGGCAAAACGTCAATTCCTACCGCGACCGGGAAGGCAAGTGCACCTTTGCCGAACTGCTGGCCGCCGTCGCCCAGGTTCCCGGGATCCGCCGGGTGCGCTTCACCACCTCGCACCCGCGTGACTTTACCCCGGACATCGTCGCCGCCATCGATGCGGTGCCCAGCCTGTGCGACCACGTGCATCTGCCGGTGCAGAGTGGATCGACGCGGGTGCTGGCAGCCATGCAGCGGGAATACAGCCGCCAGGAATACCTGCAGCGGATTTCCTGGATTCGCGCCGCCCACCGGCCCATCAGTATCACCACCGACATCATCGCTCGGATTTCCCGGAGAGACGGAGGAGGATTTCGAGCAGACTCTCAGCCTGCTCGCCGAGGTCGGCTACGATGCGGTCTTCGCTTTCAAGTTCTCTCCCCGCCCCAACACTCCCGCCATTTCGCTGGCCGACAGCATCCCAGAAGAAGAGAAGAGCCGTCGCCTGCAAGTGCTGCTTGAGCAGCCAGCGTGAGATCCAAAGGTCACGTTACGCCAGCCATATAGGGCAGATAATGGAAGCAGCAGTTGAAGGATATCAACAGCCAGCGGGGCCAGGTGATCGGCCGCAGCTCGCAAAACAAGACGGTCAATTTCACCACGTCGCAGCCTATCCGCCCCGCTCCCGGCAGCTATGTTCCGGTGCGGATTACCCATAGCTTCCCCAACAGCCTTGTCGGCGAGGCCGTCCTCTAGACGGCACCGTGTAAGGGAGTTGACCATGGATGTCGAAATGAAGATCCGCGGTCTGGTCATGGATCCGGCCAGCAATATGCCCATCGTGATCCTGAAAGATGTCAAGAGCGACACTGTTCTGCCTATCTGGGTTGGCATGTATGAAGCCAACGCCATCGCGCTCGAGATTGAGAAGTCGGCCACCCCGCGGCCGATGACCCATGACCTGCTCAAAAACCTCATCCATGGCCTGAATGCTGCCGTGCAAAAGGTTGTTGTGACTGAACTTAAGAACGACACGTTTTATGCGGTCATCTGGATGGAGCAGGACGGGGAAGTGGTCAGTATGGACGCCCGGCCCTCCGACGCCTTGGCCTTGGCCCTGCGCTCCGATTGCCCCATCTACGTGAGCGAAGAGGTGATCCGTATCGCCAAGTTGGCTCCCAGCATGGCCGAAACTACGCCGGAGGAATTGCGACGCTGGCTGGAAGGCCTCAACGACGAGGACCTTGGCCGTTACAAGATGTAGTCGTCGGCAATAGTTAATGCATTAGCAATGGGAAGTGGATGAAGTGGAACATACACTGGGTTCTAGCGACTGCTTGACAGGCCTATGGATGGGCCCAATAATTCGTTCAGTGGCACTTAACGGACGGCGTTCTAAAGATTAGGTTGAGCTTCTGGCGTGTCTGCGGAAGGTCGGTTACGGGCCTGGATCAGGCTAGTGCATAACTGGGGTACTGGCGAGGAATCCTGTGGCCGATCTCAAGAGCTATCTCAGCTTTCAAAAACTTAAGGCATTACTTACCGAGTCCCATGCAAATCGCGGACTGGAAAGGTATCGCCGCGCCGGCATTACTGCTTCCTCTTCGTTTATAGCCAAAGCCTTAAATATTCTTATCAGCTTTCTCTCTGTACCTCTCACCGTTCACTATCTGGGCGCAGAACGCTACGGCGTGTGGCTCACCATCAGCAGCCTTATTACCTGGATGGCGATGACGGACTTTGGCTTGGCAGGGAACGCGTTGGTCAATGTTCTGGCCGAGTCCAGCGGCAAGGAAGACAGGATTGGCGCACAGCAGTACACCTCGTCGGCTTTCTGGGCGCTCTCCGGGGTGAGCGTTCTCTCCGGAATAGCATCTCTGGTTTTCTTTCGCTATATACCCTGGCGGACAGTGTTCCGCGTTTCCGCTGCTGTCTCGACCCATGAGTTGCAGACGGCGTGCGCTTTGACGTTGTTATTTTTTGTGCTTGCCTTTCCGCTGAGCATTCAATTTTCGATCTACAGCGCCTATCAGGACGGCTTTCTGGCCAATATCTGGGGAATTGCTGGGAATACTCTTAGCCTGGCAGCTTTGGTAGTGGTGTCGCAAACTCATGGTGGCCTGCCGCAGTTGGTGTTGGCGCTGTCGGGGACCCGATGCCTGGTCTCTATAGCCAATGTCTCATTCCTGTTTCGCCGCTATCATTGGATAGTGCCGGCACCCTCGGCGGTGCGCTGGCATTGCGTAAAGCGTCTCTTTAGCTTGGGCAGCAAGTACCTGGTTACCCAATTAGCTTCGCTCGGCATTTATCAGAGCCAGCCGATCATCATCACCCAAATCCTTGGGCCAGCCAAAGTGGTTATCTTTGTGGTGGCTTACAAGATTCTTTCTCTGCCCATGGACCTGATCTTCATGGCGACCCAACCCTTTGTGTCGGCCATTGGAGAAGCCAAAGCGCGCAACGACTGGCAGTGGATTCAGGGCGCCTATAAGAATGCTGTCAGGGCTTGTATCGCATTTGGTTTTCCCTTGGTAGTGGTTATCGGACTAACAGCCAAGCCGTTGATCCGAATCTGGGCCGGCTCCATCGCAATACCCAGCACCTCTTTGATCCTGTGGCTAAGCATTTATACCTTGATCGGTATAGCGCTGATGATGGCGGGCCAGATCATGGTCGGATTGGAGCGGGTGAACCTGCTTGCCATCTCGATTACTCTTTGCGCGCTTGGGGTGATCGGTTCGGCGATTGTTTTGGCGCCGCGTTGGGGATTGACTGGGATCGCTTTCGGCATGGCGGTAAGCAAGCTGCTTACTTTCTGGCCCATTCAGGTCTACGACGTCCGGCGGGTCTTGCGTTACGCGCGCGCAACGGTTGCGGAGCAGGTGGCAGATTAGCGAGGTCCTCGGTTAACACTTCGATCCGCCATGACAGGGGCGGGAAGATGTGCAGCCGGCCTGAGTTAACAGAATATATGTTATCGGACATGATATCTGGAAAGGTCTGGCCGATGAAATGCTTTAGCTTCTCTGCTCCTAAATCGTTGCGGGTCGTTTGTAGCCCAGTTGGCGGAGCTGCGCGCTCCACGAGCGCACGATTTGACGCCTTACGACCGTGTGCACGAGCGTGTACTCCCTCCAGCCAATCAACTGCGAAAAGCTACGAACAGATGTTAGATTCGGTGGATGCAGACCGTTTTTGTTACCGGAGCCAGCGGCTTTATTGGAAGTACGTTAGTGGATGCCTTGTTGGACGGCGGCAAGACTGTAATCGGCTGGGATGACTTCTCCACGGGTCGCCCTGAGTTCCTGCGGGATGCCAGGAAACATCCGGCTTTTACCCTGGTCGAAGGCGATAATCTCGATGCGGCGGCCCTGACTCGGGCCATGCAAGGTTGCGACTTTGCTTTCCACCTGGCGGCCAATGCCGATGTGCGCTTCGGAGTCGAGCACCCGGGCAAGGATTTCGAGCAGAACACGCGGGCTACGTTCCATGTACTGGAAGCGGTTCGTACCAACGGCATCCGGGGGATGGCTTTCTCCTCCACCGGCTCGGTCTATGGGGAGGCACAAACCATACCCACTCCCGAGGATTGCCCGTTCCCCATCCAGACATCGCTTTATGGTGCCTCCAAGCTGGCCGGCGAAGGCATGATTCAAGCCTACTGCGAAGGGTTTGGCATTCATGCTTACATTTTTCGGTTTGTCTCCATTCTGGGGCCGCGATACACGCATGGGCACATTATCGATTTCTATAGGCAGCTGATGGACCATCCGTCACTGCTGAAAGTGCTGGGTGACGGCACGCAGCGCAAGTCTTATCTGCACGTGCACGACTGTGTGCGGGCCATTTTGCACGTCATCGGGCTGGAGTTGGCAACGCGGGCCAAGCATCGGGTGGAGATCTTTAATTTGGGTACGGATGGGTATTGCACGGTCCGCGATTCCATCGGGTGGATCTGTGCCAAACTCGGCCTCACGCCCACTTTGCAATTCAGCGGTGGAGATCGAGGATGGATAGGAGACAACCCTTTCATCTATCTCGACACGCGCAAGATGCGCGATCAAGGATGGGCTCCAAAAATGAGTATCCAGCAGAGTGTCGAGGCCACAGTCGACTGGCTCAAGGCAAATGAATGGGTATTCGACAAGCCCGCTGTATCTGTTTGAAGTTCCCCAGAGGCTGAGGTTCCTATTGAAATTAGCGGGCCGTAAGGCGGTTGTGACGGGCGCAAGCGCTGGGTTAGGCTACGCCATTGCACAGGCATTTGTTGGGGATGGAGCGAGTGTTGTTATCTGCGGAAGAAGTGCCGCCAGTTTGCAGCAGGCCTATACTTCCCTTTCCGCTTTAGCCCAACCTGGCCAGCAAGTCCGGATGCATGTTTGCGATGTTTCTTCCCAGGCGCAGATCAACCAGCTGATCGGCTACGCCATCGAACAGCTGGGAAGTGTTCAGATCCTGGTGAATAATGCGGGGGTTCAGGGGCCGATCGGCCCCACCGAGGACGTATCTCTGGAAGATTGGCGGCACACATTTGAGATCAATCTCTATGGGCCCTTATTTGCCTGCCGCGCACTGATGCCGCATTTGCGCGGCCAGGGCTATGGCAAGATTCTCAATCTATCCGGCGGAGGGGCGGCGTCACCGCGCCCCTTCTTCAGCGCCTATGCGGCTTCGAAAGCGGCGGTAGTGCGGCTTACGGAGAACCTGGCAGAAGAGCTTCGGGGGGCACATATCGATGTCAACGCCATTGCGCCCGGCGCGCTGAACACACAGATGCTGGAGCAGACTCTGGCGGCTGGGCGGGAACGTATCGGAGAGGGACAATTTGTGCAGGCTTTGAAACAAAAGGAAGGCGGAGGGTCGTCCATCGAACGGGCCGCCGCACTGTGCGTTTACCTGGCGTCGGCAGCTTCGGACGGGATTACCGGCCGGCTTATCAGCGCGCCCTGGGACCCCTGGCCAACGCTGCACCAACACGCTGCGGAATTGGCCTCCAGCGACATCTATACCTTGCGGCGGATCGTGCCCGCAGACCGATCCAAAGACTGGAATTGACGGCAATGGAACTGAAACCGCCTATGTCTCCGATTGATTCCAAGGTTCGGTTTGCCATCGTCGGCTGTGGACTGATCGGTGGGAAGCGCGCCAATGCCCTTCCCCCAGGATCGCTGACGGCGGTGTGCGATCTGATTCCCGAACGTGCGGCTGCCCTGGCAGCCAGGACGGGTCCGCAATGTGTTGCCACCTCGTCCTTGCAGCAGATGCTGGATACGGCACCGGATGCAGTGATTGTGTCGACATTGAATGCCAATCTGGGGCCGGTAGCCCTGGAGTGCCTGCAGGCGGGAAAGCATGTGCTGGTGGAAAAACCGGTTACCGTCTCGCTTGCGGAACTGGACCAGGTCATCGAATGCGCCGCCGCTAAGAACCTGCTGGTTCGCGCCGGCTACAATCACCGCTACCATCCTGCGTTTCAACAAGCGCGCAGGATCTTCGATTCGGGAGTGCTGGGGCCGATGATGTTTGTCCGCGCTCGTTACGGGCATGGCGGCCGGGTGAACTACGACAAGGAGTGGCGCTCGGACCCCAAGCTCTCCGGTGGAGGAGAGTTGATCGATCAGGGTGTTCATCTGATCGATTTGGCCGGTTGGTTCCTGGGTGACTGGGCCCAGATTGATGGATGGGTGAATACGTTTTTCTGGAACATGCCGGTGGATGACAATGCCTTCCTCCACTTGTGTAACAGTTCCGGTCAAACTGCCTGGTTACACGCCAGTTGCACGGAATGGAAAAATCTCTTTTCTTTCGAGATCTATGGCAAGCTAGGCAAACTCCATATTGAAGGCTTGGGAGGCAGCTACGGGGTGGAGCGCCTTTATCATTATCAAATGCTTCCGGAAATGGGACCTCCGGAGACCACCATTTATGAGTATCCCCGGGGCGATGATTCGTGGGGTCTGGAGACTCGTGAATTCGTAGAAGACATTCGCTTGCAACGCCAACCGACGCCGGGTTTGAAAGAGGCTCGAGCCGTAATGCATGTGGTCGACACGGTTTACCGTCGTTCAGAGTCGCTCCACGAACGCCTTGCTTTAGCGGAGTAGCCTATGATAATCAGTGCGTGTAGCTTTCAGATTCTTCACACTGAAGTCGTATGGACCTCCCCTTTTGGAACTACAAAGATGTTTACCAAGATGCTGATTCAACAATCACATGTCGAGTAGAATCAGTCTCCCCGTAGCTATTCTCGCCGGTGGTCTCGCGACACGCTTAAGACCGGTTACAGAAACTGTTCCTAAAGTACTACTGGAAGTAGCGGGTAAACCATTCCTTGAGCATCAACTCGCGCGTTTGCGCGAACAAGGTGTAGAGGACGTGGTGCTGTGTGTAGGTTATCTGGGTGAGGCAATCCGTGAACGCTACGGGGATGGACGAGCGCACGGAGTAAGAATCAGCTATGCCTTTGACGGGCCGAAGCTGCTAGGTACAGGAGGCGCCATTCGGAATGCCTTGCCGCTGCTGGGCAAGGCTTTTTTCGTGATGTATGGCGACTCCTATTTGCGCATCGACTTTGCCGAGGTTGAAGGTGCCTTTCGCCGTTTGGCGAAGCCCGGGTTGATGACTCTTTTTAACAACCGGGGTCTCTGGGACGTGAGTAACGTTTGTTACGCGAACGGCACCATCCAACGCTACGATAAAGCGCTTCGAGATCCAGACATGCAGCATATTGATTACGGTTTGAGCGTCTTCAAGTCGGAGGTATTTGGCGAGTATCCTCCGGATACGGTGTTGGACCTGGCGCAGGTTATGCGCACTCTTGTGGTCCGGGGCGACATGGCCGGCTTTGAGGCTCAGGAACGCTTCTATGAGATCGGGTCACCCGAAGGCTGGCGAGAATTGGATCAGTTTCTGGACAATGATGTTCAACAGAAGCAGGAGACACGATGACATTTACAGAGGAATTTCTGAAGGAAGTACAAGCGGTGACGCAACAACTGGATCCCAGGGCGATCGATGCCGTGGTTGAGCAACTGCTGGCAATTCGAGAGCGGGGCGGACGGTTGTTTATCCTGGGTGTGGGCGGGAGCGCGGGCAATGCCTCCCATGCGGTGAACGACTTTCGTAAAATCTGCGGGCTGGAATGTTACGCGCCCACGGATAACGTTTCGGAGCTAACGGCGCGGACCAATGACGACGGCTGGGCAACGATTTTTGCCGAGTGGCTGCGCGGCAGCCGCCTCTCGAAAAAGGACGGCGTGCTGGTGCTCTCAGTAGGTGGGGGCAATCTGGAAAAAAATGTGAGCCCCAATCTGGTACGCGCTCTGCAATTTGCCCAGGAGACTGGGGCAACGATTACCGGCATCGTGGGCCGCGATGGTGGGTACACGGCCAAGGTGGCCCATGCAGTGGTGATTGTTCCCACCGTCAATCCAGATCATGTAACACCGCATTCCGAAGCATTTCAAGCGGTTGTTTGGCACCTGTTTGTGTCCCACCCGCGGCTAAAGATGAACCAGACCAAGTGGGAAACAACGGCTGCTCTGGTGCGGTGAAAGGTTATGAGGGGACGCAATCGTGCCGTGTTTCTTGATCGTGACGGCGTAATCAATGCTGCGATCGTGAAGGACGGAAAACCGTATCCCCCCTGGTCGGTAGAGGAATTTCAGCTTCTGCCCGGCGTGGCCGAGGCGTGCACGTCCCTCAGCGGGGCGGGATTTGCTTTGGTTGTCGCCACAAACCAGCCGGACGTTGGCCGGGGTCAGCTGGCGCAGGAGACGGTCGAAGAGATGCATCGAATTATGCGCGACCGGTTGCCGATTGATCGGGTGGAGGTTTGTTACGAACCTGGGGGGCAGCAGTCCTCAGAGTTTCGCAAGCCAAGACCGGGCATGCTGCTGCGGGCGGCGAAAGAGCTTGACCTCGATTTGGCCCAAAGTTTCATGGTGGGCGATCGCTGGCGCGATATCGATTGCGGGTACGCGGCCGGCTGCAAGACTATCTTTATTGACCGCGGCTACGATGAAGCGCTGAAACAACAACCTGATTTCACGGCCGCCGACTTGCCCAGCGCCGCCAAACTCATTCTTTCGCTCTAAGGAGAATCCGACTTATGAAACCAATTGCCGACTTATCAACCGCGCCGGCCGCAAGCAAAAAGCATCCTGTACAAGGTCTTGGAGTCAAGATCTTCGCCGATGGTGCTGACAAAGCTGGAATGCTGGACTTATACGCCAACCCTTTGATCCATGGGCTGACGACTAACCCCACCTTGATGAAGAAGGCGGGTCTCACCGACTATGAAGGCTTTGCCCACAGTATTCTCGGCACCATCACCTCCAAGCCGATTTCTTTTGAAGTGTTCTCGGATGAGCCGGCTGAGATGCGCCGGCAGGCATTGAAGATTGCCGCCTGGGGTTCCAACGTTTACGTGAAGATACCGGTCACCAACACCCGGGGCGAGTTTATGGGGCCGCTCATTCACGAGCTTTCGGCTGACGGCGTCAAGCTGAACGTGACTGCCCTGCTGACACTCCCGCAGGTGCGCGATGTCGCTGAGGCGTTGGTCGAATCGGTTCCGGCTGTTGTCTCCGTATTTGCCGGCCGGGTTGCCGATACCGGAGTGGATCCGGAGCCGCTGATGCGTGCCAGCCGCTGCATTCTGGAAGAGAAACCGATGGCTGAGCTGCTTTGGGCCAGCGTTCGGGAAGTGTTGAATATCTTTCAGGCCGACCAATGCGGCTGCCACATCGTTACCGTGCCCCATGACATTCTCACCAAGGCGCTGAAGATGGCGGGCACAGATCTAACCAGCCTCTCGCTGGACACAGTTAAAATGTTTGCAGCGGACGCTCAGGCAGCGGGCTTTAAGCTCTAGAAGGACTGCATAGCCCTGGACAAGGAAGCAGCGGTGGAAACAGGTCAACTTCAAACCAGGCAAACCGCTGCCGTCGCTTTGCGTCAGAATCTCGAAAAAAAGACCATTCCCAGTCTGGATGGCCTGAGAGGTGTCTCTGCCTTAAGCGTCGCACTGGCACATGCCTGGGGTCTTGGGCGTTGGATTCCGGCGGACTATGCGGTTGTGCTCTTCTTTGAAATAAGCGGCCTGCTGATTACCTGGCTACTCCTTACGGAGCAGGACCGAACCGGTTCTATCGATCGTCTCAGCTTCATGAAGCGCAGGACCTTGCGGCTGTTCCCAGCCTTCTACACCTGCTGGATACTCTGTTGGCTGGTGCCTGGTGTTCCAGGCCGATGGTGGTCCTTTCTTTACATGATGGACTTCTACAACGCGATCTACGCCGTCCCAGGAACCGAGGTCAACGTCCTGGGTATGGCGTGGTCGCTGGGCATCGAGGAAAAGTATTACCTCATCTGGCCCAGTGTTATGAAGCGATTCAAGCGTGAAACCCTGTTAAAGGCATTGCTGGTCTTGTTCGCCGTGGTCCAGGTCTATCATGCCCTTATCTACGAGATGGGTCATATCATGTGGGCCGCGTGGGGCTTCGATACTCGCCTGGATGCCATTATTCTGGGCTCCTCGATGGCGATTGCGATCAAGTTGGGTTGGCTTCCGCCGCCTGTATTACTACGTCCGTGGTGTTTGTGGACGTCCTTCGCCATGGTCATGCTTTTGTCCGGAACGGTGTGGTTCCATCGCTTAAGCTTCGGCGTTTTGATAGCAGCCTACCCGTTGGCGATCATTCTGATGTCGGTGATTGCGCGGCCTCCGAGGATCCTGAATAACAAAGTTGCTTCCTTCTTCGGCAAGATCTCCTACTCGCTTTATTTGTTCAACGGTCTGGTGGCTTATTTTGTAGGAAGACTATCGTTTCTCCACGGCTTCGCACGGGTAGCGATTATCATGATTGGCGCTATCTTAGCTGCAACTTTGTCTTACTACTTCATAGAAAAACCTTTCCTGAGGATGAAGGACAAATTTCACCGTACTGCGCGGCCTGCCCCGGCATCTACCTGATCCGTGGCAGCCACATCCCGTACCGTGATTTGTTTCAATGCAAACGCTGCAAGCTTGACCAACCAAAGGTACTTGTTGGCCGGTGAAACCATAGGATAAGCTCGGTTTTGATTATGAATATTGCATTTGTTACATATCCAACGGCGGCGCTGCTTCCGCCCTATCACGGATCGATGGGCGCCACCATCTACGCTATCGCGCGCGACCTGGCGAAGACCTGCAATGTAGTGGTGTACGGCTTGGCAGACAGTCAGGCAGGTGCAAAAAGCGGCTTTTATGAAGGCGTGGAATACCGCTTTGTTCCCTCCTCCGCATCGGATCGCCTGATCGGCAAAATCAGAAAGGCGGTGTTGAAACTGATACCGCTTACGACCCCGATTTCTACTTCAGGCGCACTATTCCCGTCCTTCGGACGGAAGGTTGCAGCGGATCTTGCAACCCGGGATTGGGACGTCATCCACGTGCAGCACTGCACGCAATATGTTCCGGCCATCCGCAAGCGCAATCCCGCTGCCAAGGTTGTTCTGCATATTCACGCCGAATGGTTTTCGCAGAGTAACTTCGCATTGATCGCGCGCCGCATTCGTGGCTTGGATTTACTGCTCACAGTAAGTGACTTTGTAACTGAGAAAACCAAGCTAAACTTCCCTGAATCCGCTGACCGATGCGAAACCCTATATAACGGCATCGATATAAAGGAATTCGACCGCGAAAAGGACTATGAAGCCTCGCGCCGGCAAAAAGTGAAGAGGATACTCTACGTCGGCGGGATCTGGCCCCATAAGGGGACGCACATCGCCATCGATGCGTTCAAGATGGTCGAACAGAAACATCCTGACGTGGTGATGGACCTGGTGGGTCCGCAAGGCGACTATCCCATCGAGGAGGCATGCGACCTGAAGGATCGAGCGACCTTGCAGCGAATGGCGCCATATTTCAAGAAGAAGCGCTTCTCTCTGGCTAACTTGTTGCGACGACCTTCTAAGTCGAATGAATATCTTGAGTTCCTCAAGAAAAAATTGACGCCAGAGCTGAAAGACAAAATCACATTTCATGGATTTGTTTCTCGACCGGACCTGGTGCGGTTTTATTACGATGCTGACGTGTTTGTCTTTCCGCCGGTGTGGAATGAAGCCTTTGGCGTCACCCCGCTGGAAGCAATGGCTGCCGGTGTGCCGGTGGTAGTTAGCCGGTGCGGCGGTATCGTCGAAACCGTTCGGGATCAAAAGACCGGATTTATTGTGGATCCTGATGATGCCCCGGCGCTGGCGCAAGCCATGCTGCGACTCCTGGAAGACGACGTCTTGCGGGAAAAAATGGGCCGGGCCGGGCGGCTGCGGGCGCTCGAATTCAGTTGGGATATCGTGACGGGCGGCATGCTGGCCCGTTATCACGCTCTTTCTCAAGCCGACTCTCGAGAGCCCGGGAGTCGCCAAAAAAGTCTTGTTACGGCGGGCTGACTTAATGATCATTACGCGATCGCCTTTGCGCATAACCCTGGGGGGCGGAGGTACCGACCTTCCTTCTTATTACGAGTCCTATGGCGGTTTTTTAATTGCGGCCGCGATCGACCGTTATGTCTACATCACGATTCACGATACGTTTCAGCAGGAATTCATCATCAAGTATTCCCGTCTGGAGCGAGTGAACTCAATCGGCGCGATTGAGCACCCCATCATTCGGGAGGCGCTTAAGTTGACCCAAATCGAAGAGAACGGGTCGCTTGAGGTTACGTCGATGGCAGATATCCCGGCGGGGACAGGCCTGGGTTCGTCGGGCAGTTTCACCACTGCCCTGTTGAAAGCTTTGCATGCCCACCAGAGAAACTTGATTCATCCGCAGGAATTGGCGGAACAGGCGTGCGATATCGAGATCAACCGCCTGAAGGAACCGATTGGCAAGCAGGATCAGTACATTGCTGCTTTTGGCGGCATTACCTGCTTTGAGTTCTGCTCCGATGGCAAGGTGCGTGCCTGGCCGCTGCGCATCTCGGAAGAGATGCGATACAACCTCGAAGATAACCTGCTGCTGTTCTTTACCGGTTACTCGCGCTCCGCGTCTACCGTGCTTAAGGAACAAAATGACCGCAGCAAGACGATGGATCCCGATATGCTGACCAACCTCCATTTCGTCAAAGAACTGGCCACGGAGAGTCAGCAAGCTCTCGAAGCGGGCAACCTGAAGGAATTTGCTCGGCTGATGAATGTTCACTGGCAGAACAAGAAGAAGCGCTCCAATAACATGTCAAACTCGCACATCAATGACTTGTACGATCTGGCCATGGCCAACGGCGCGCTCGGCGGGAAATTGATCGGCGCCGGCGGCGGCGGATTTTTGATGTTCTATTCGGAGGAGAAGACCAAGCTGAGACATACGATGCGGGAGCAGGGCTTGAAGGAAGTGCGGTTCAAGTTCGACTTCGAAGGCACGAAGCTGCTGACGCAGTGACGGCGTTGCCGCACGAACGGGCGTCCCAAAATGCAGCTCAGCGCCCCCTAGAGCAGTTTCGCAATTACTGTGGACTCAAAAAGATCGCGAGGTGTGGTTTTCCTTCGGAGAAAACCACGAAAAGGCCTGTCGCTTCGGTCTACACCAATTGCGAAACTGCTCCAATGCGAACTAACTCTCGACGTCTTCAGTCAAAGCGCGAGTTACTATCCGCCGATATCAAATAATTATCGAAAGATAGTCTCTCCTTTCCACCTTCCCGACTGACATGAAATGGTGCAGAAGAGCGGATTTTGGGTTCAGAATGCCTTATTGTCAAGGTCGCAAACGATTGATAAATCACTTGGTTCAACCGCACTGATTCCTGGTTAAGTGGCGCTAAACAGGTTTACACTTGAGTGCTGTTTTCCGAAGATCTTCAATTGCACCCAACCTTGACTTAGGCTAGGATTCATCCAAGCGCGACGCGGTTTTCGAACCAGCATCCTCCCCCCGGATCACGTCCGTCTCTGGGAGGTTTTTTGCCAATCACCAGTGTGTTTCCATTTTTCTTGCTGATGGCAGTATTCGTCGGCGCTGGTTATTTTTTCTGCCTGAAATTCTCGCCCTATAACTCTCTGGTACCCCAGCTTCTCACCAAGAAGGGGTATTACCAGGAGTTAGAAAGCATGCGTGGAATTTTGGCTCTCTGCGTGGTCGTGCACCATGCTCTCGTTTACTATTTTCTGCTCTACAACCACACCTCCGTTATCAGTGGACCCAACGCAGGGTTTTACAGCCAGCTGGGTACGGCGCCCGTCAGCTTTTTCTTTTTCATCACCGGTTTCCTTTTCTGGTCGAAGCTCATATCAGACCCGAAGCCGCAGCCAGGAAAGTTCATGGTTGCCCGCTTGCGCCGCCTTGGACCGGCTTATTTGGGTGGGGCTGCGCTGATGTTTACACTGGTCGCGATATTCTCCCATTTCAGGCTGCACGACAGCCCGATCGAAGTGGCTCGCGACGCGGTCCGGGTGATCCTGGGTGAGACGCCGAAGTTGAATGGCCTTAGCTTCGCGCCGTGGCTGTGGGGCGTGACCTGGACCCTCCAATTTGAATTCCTGTTCTACCTGCTAATTCCCTTTCTTGGCTGGTTTGCGCAAACCCTGTGGAAGTCGCTACTGTTCATTGGCGGCTGCAATCTTCTCTACGCAGGAGCTCTGGCAATAGATCATCCAGAGCACTGGCATTTGAAGGGTTTCTTTCTGTTTCGGGCGCTACTGCGTTTTCTCAGCTTTACGTTTTGCGTAGGCTTCGTTACCGCACATCTGGTCAGGATTGAAAGAGTTCGTGAGTTCGCTCGGTCGGCCTGGGCCGCTCCCCTTTCTGTTGCACTGGTCGCCGTTACGCTCTGTTTCATCCCGGCGTGGCACGGGCCGTTAGAATCTCTATTTCTGGCGATTCCTTTTATTGCTGTCGCAGGCGGCTGCGATTTTTGGGGTGTGCTTCGCAAGCGGCCCCTGCTGTTTCTGGGACAGATCAGCTACAGCGTTTACCTGATCCACTGTTTGCTCTACGCTGCGATCCTGATTCCGTTGTACAACGTGCTCGGCCCCGCCATGAAAAGTGGGTCGCTCTACTGGATAATTATCCTGGTGATGGCGCCAATCATCATCGGCATGTCGACGTTATGGAATCACACCTTTGAACTGCCATTTATGGGCAGGAGGACGGCAGGAGCCCGCGCCATCCCGGTTGGCAGCGGCGCCCCTTTGCAGTCGAAGCCGGTGTAAATCGACTTGCCGGTGACAAGTTAAGGTAAGCCATGACAGCAAGCAAGGTTCGGGTGCCCCACCCTTCGCCCGCTTTTGGCGAAGGATGGGATCCCACGGCTCTTCCCCGCCTCGTATCAATCCGGTGGAGCCCCGAGGCGTTGACGGGCCAACGTCGTGTAGAAAATCGCAAGGGCCCAAATTCCTCAACGCCCTACGTAATCTCGGAACAGATAAGCACCGGTGTGAGGTTCCGGTCAGGTCGCCGGGAACTTCATCGTCCGGCAGGTCAAGAGTGTAGATGACGATATCGGTGGGCGTATTGTCGTAGAAATGCCAGGTGGTTCCACCGCGGAAAGTGCCTATCTCGAGGATCGTCGTGGGCTGGATCATTTTGACCAGCGCGCAAAGGATAAACTACTCGACGATGTTGGGGCCGCCGTCGAGGGCCGTTCCCGGCATCAGCTTCACAGCGTTTTTCGGATCGGTGGGCACGTGGGAAACAGCTCCCGCATGTGCAGGCTAGGAACGGAAAAATGAATGTCGTCGTACGTCCTCTTGCACCGCGCACTCAGCTCAGGGCCGTTCTCGTGGTTAGAAGCATGTTGAAGTTCAGCCGGGCAAGATATTTATAGTGGCGGGCTAATGTCTTTAGTTGTGATTTCATGAGGCACTCGTCTCCGAACCTTGACAGCGAACAGATTCAAACCGCCGTTCCAACGACCGCCGGGTTTTCAAAAATCGGCTCAAAGCGACGCTTGAGACGGAGGAACTTCTGCTCGAAGAACCTGAAGCTGAGCCATGAGAGTGCATACGTTACGCTGATCAACAGTCCCAGGTACAAGATCGCGTATTTGTTCGGTAGCGGAAACTGCACGGAGAACCACTGCTTCGCAAAATGCTCGATCACGTAGTAGACCGGCAGGTGATACACATACATCCCATAACTGTATCTTCCAAAGGCACGAATCCATGGGGTCTCGAAAAATCGCGTCAGAGGACTGGTGTGGGATTGGACACAATGTGCAATCAACACGCCAAATAATATTGCCAGCCCGGAAAAACCGATCGTGGACATCAGCGGCCCGCCATACAACAGCTCCTCGCGGCCGCGAACACCGAAGACTACAAGCAGTACGCCCAGGCCCGCCATTCCCCAGGTCAGAAGCTGCTTACGCGTGGGACGATGGCCGCTTGCCAGAAGGGCAGCGAGTCCGGAGCCGACGAAGAGTCCGTCGGAACGGGTGAGGGGGAAGAAGAGGATCCAGGCCCCGAAGCCGAAATGCGAGCCGAGAACGATACGCAGAGCGAGAGCGAAGCAAAGTGCGCCGGCGCAAACCTTATAGACGGCTTTGCTTGACAGGTGCCAGACCAGCAGGGGCCATAGGCAGTAGAACTGTTCCTCGCCTGCGAGGCTCCAGAAATGGGACAAGAGCGTCTGATGAGCCTTTCCATGCTGCCACAGGGGAACGAGGTTCTTATAGTAGAAGAGGTAAGGGAGGCGCTCTGGCCAAGTTTGAATTTCTGCGATAGTCCTTACCCACTCCAGGTGCTGCTGGGCGATGAGTACGACAAAGATGGTCAGGTAGTAAATGGGAAAGATACGCAGGATCCGCCGCGCGTAGAAAGACTTTGCCCTGTTCCGCGCACTCTTGGTGTCGATCAATATTCCGGTGATGAGAAACCCTGAGAGGACGAAAAAGAGGTCGACGCCCGTCCAACCCATAGCCAAAAAGTGAACCCCTGACGAAAAGACGTAGGAGGCATGGGTCAGCATTACTCCGATGATAGCCAGCCCCCTCACACCGTCCAGCGAGAGCATGCGGGGCTTTGGCTCGGCATGGACGGCCCCGTCTTTGAGACCCGAATCGATGGCGGTCGTTAGCGCCGAGACTTCTGCCGACATAATCTCTCCTCAGGTTTCGGCCTGCCAGGCGACAGCAGATGACCCGATCGCAATCAATCGGGGACCGGCCAGGATTGCCGAAAAAGGGGGGGACAATTACTCGCGAACCTTGGACTATTCCATCATAAAAAGGGAAAACCTGCGGGTTCTATTTCACCATTGCAGCACTAAATTCCAGTCGGAAGTTACCTGGCAGGTTACATGCGGTGCCCACCGGGGTCATGGGGAGCTTCGAGCAGATAGCGGCTCAGAACAACGCACACCACGAGCGCTTCACGGCTCACCCTGGGTGCACCGGCCCACCCAACTCCGGCCCTTTCGTAGGAATCAGGGCAAAGGGCGACCCACGCGCGACTCCTTCAGCCACATCGAGAGCACCAGGGCGGCGGCGAAGATGAGCGCCAGGGTGCCCGTTTCCTTTAATGTCCAGGACGACGGTGACCTCTTTGGCGAGATCAGGTGCAGACGATGCGCGCACCAGGGGAATGGCTTTCCACTTGTCACTATAGCCGTGGACGGTGAGTTGCACCTTCACGATTTCTCGCGGGTTGGGATTGGTCATGATGAGGTGGATTCGCTGCACGGAACCAGTTAACGGAATGCCGTCGTTTGACCCTGGGCCGTATTCGACTTTCCTCTGGAGAGAGAACGATCCATGATTGACCTGCAGCCCGATGGGGCAGCGGTCCATGAAGTAGGGATAAAGGTTCAACGATTGGCTATTGGAAGATACGGCGTAAAGGTTGCGATGCAAGACGGTGTCTTGTCCCATAGCGCAAGTAGTCGCGAGCACGGTAGCGAGCGGCAGAAAGGCAGACGGGTTTCATATTTGCTCCCAGGGTCGTACAAACGATGTAACCACGGTACTCCGCTTGATTTTTCGATACACGCTGAGATCCGTCTGCGTTTGGGCTGGGGATGAGTTTCGCCGTGCCTTGGCCGGTCGGCCAATCTTGCGAGGTCTTGTGTAAACTGTATTTAGAGGAGAGCCCAGTGAAATCGCAGATTAAGACTGTGGTGCGCCACTATAAGAACCTTGCTCAGGTGACTGCTACCATGCTTTTGCCAACCAGAACGGCTCTCGAATTGGGCGCGCGATGCAGAAGGACCTACGATGACATTTACTTTTCTGTTCCTAGCCTGCACCTTCGCGAAATGTTTCCCAGAACACCAACCGACCCAAACAGCGCTGTGAAGCTGATGCCGGGAACGGCCCTGGATGGCGGTCCGAACATTATCGAACAGTTCATTCTCTGCGCTCTGGTAAAAAAGATTCAGCCGAGCACGATCCTGGAAATAGGTACTTTTAGAGGAGGTACCACCTGGCATTTGTACGACAACGCGCCTGCGGATGCCGTGATCTACACCCTTGACTTGCCGGACGATGAGGTCCCGCGTGACGTGACAGACCTGGGTCTTGCCGCCAATAAGATCCGCCCATTTCTCCCGAAATCCGAACGCGTCCGGCAAATTCTAATCAACAGCAAGAAGTGGGACGGGATCCTGGAGCGGAAGGTACAGTTCGCGTTTATCGACGCCGACCACTCATACGAGGGCATACGCAACGACACGGAAAAGGCTCTGATCAGTATGGATACCTGTGCCTGCATATGCTGGCACGACTCTTTAGAAGACGACTTCGGCTACGGGACAATGAGGTACCTGCTGGAACTCTTGGGAAAGGGCTGGAAACTATTTCGTCTCCGCGGCATGCACGAGATTTCAAGCATCACCATCTTCATGACGAATGAGATGCGTCAGAAACTAGAAATCCCGGAACCGCACAGCGGTGCGTACCTATTCCGAGACTATGTAGGGCGCTAGTGCGCTTTGCCCCTCTCACTACGAAGCTTTCGGGATGGGGTGCAAACCTCCGCGTCGACTGTCAATTAGTCGAACCTACGACCTTGTCGGCAGTGGCGGCAACGCTCGACCGGACAGGTACCATTGCCCGAGGGCTCGGCCGAAGCTACGGCGACTGCGCGATCAATGCGGGCGGCCAGGTGTTAGGCACAACCAGACTTGACCGGTTTCTAGCCTTCCACGAGCTTACAGGCACCCTGATGTGCGAAGCAGGCGCGAGCCTCGAAAGCCTCATCGCGACATTCGCCCCTCGCGGCTGGTTTCCGATGATAACTCCCGGAACAAAGTTCGTAACCGTCGCAGGATGCATTGCCAACGACGTTCATGGAAAGGCTCATCACGCTCAGGGAAGCTTCAGCAACTGTGTAGAGGCTATGACCGTGCTCATTGCGAGTGGCGAGGTCGTAAACGCCACCCGCAGCGAGAACGCAGACCTGTTCTGGGCAACGTTCGGCGGAATGGGTTTACTGGGTATCGTGCTCACTGCAACCATCCGGCTCCGCAAGATCGAGACAACCTACTTTCATCAAAAGTCAATTTGCGTTGAGAATCTCGAAGAGATGCTGGCTGCTCTGGACGAGCATGATCGTACCTTTCCCTACTCCGTGGCGACGCTTGATGTATTGGCAACCGGCCCGCGGCTCGGACGTGGGGTCCTAACAGTCGGCGATCACGCGGGTCTTAACGACCTGTCTCCCCGTCTTGCTTCGAATCCGCTTCTAGTGTCGGGAACGCCCAAACTGAGGGTGCCCTTCGAACTGCCTGAGTTTACGTTGAACCCGGTAAGCATTCGGCTGGTCAACGCTATCATCCAACGCGTCCAGGCAAGCGCCGCTCCGATCGGTCACTACGAAGCTTTCTTCTATCCCCTCGACAAGATCGCGGAGTGGAATCGAGGCTATGGGCGGCGCGGCTTCACGCAATATCAGTTTGTCATCCCTTTCAACGATGGCCTGCACCAGCTGCGAAAGATTCTGACCACCATTCTCTCCTCTGGTCAGTTGCCGTTTCTCAATGTGCTCAAGCGCCTGGGCAAGGAAAGTGGCGGCGTGCTCTCATTCCCTCGTGAGGGCTATACCTTCGCTATAGACTTCCCAATCAGAGAACAACTAGACGTCCTCCTCCGTCGGCTCGACAGGATGGTCATCGACGCTGGCGGCCGCATTTATCTTGGCAAAGACTCCCATACGGATGCAGCTACGTTTCGAACCATGTACCCCGAGGTGGGGAGCTGGCTCAAGACGAAGGCGAAGTATGATCCGCATGGCGTTTTCACGTCGAATCTTGGACGGCGAGTAGGCCTCGTTTTGTCTCACGCAGTGTAAGATCGGCCTCGATTCATCCCTTAGCGTGCTCAGACGTCCGTTTTCTGAGGGGAACCCCAAAGATCGTCTTTCCTGTAATCAGGGCAAAGGTCGAACCACTCTGGAGTCCTTCAGCCACATAGCCAGCACCAGGGCAGCGGCAAAGATGAGCGCCAGCGTGAGGCCGCTCCACAGGCCGTAGATGCCAAAGCGGGTTTTGAAACAGAGCACATAGCCGATGGGCAAGCCGATCACTCCGTAGGCCACCAGGTTGACCAGCATGGGCCCGCGTGTTTTGCCCAGGCCGCGCAGTGCTCCCGTGCCAATGCCCTGGATGCCGTCAAAGATTTGAAAGACGGCGGCGACCGCCAGCAGGCGCGCTCCGACGGCGACCGTCTGCCGGTCATGGGTGTACACGTGGATCAGCACTTGCGGAATGGTTAGGAACGCCGTTGCTGCCAGGGCCATGAAAGCTGCGCCGATGGCGATGGCTATGGTGCCGTTGCGGCGGGCGCGGGCTCGATCCCCTGCCCCGACGGCATGACCCACTGAGATTGCGGCCGCCGCCGAGACCCCCAGCGGCACCATGTAAGTGAGGCTGGCCGAATTGAGGACAATCTGGTGTGCAGCCAGGATGTCGGGCGAGAGCCGGCCTGCCATCAGCGTGGCCAAGGAAAAGGCGCCTACTTCAAAGAGCAGTTGCGAAGCCGCCGGCCACCCCAGCTGCAACAGCCGGCGAAATTGCTCCGGCTGCAGGCCGGGCCAATGGGCAAAGAGCGGGTGTCCGCGATCGCGTTCGTGCTTCCATGCCCACCAGACCAATACGCCGGCCATATACACTCGGGCCACGCAAGTGGAGAGAGCGGATCCACGCACGCCCATTGCCGGGAGTCCCAGCTTGCCGTAGATGAGAGCCCAATTGCCGAACCAGTTGACCAGGTTGGCGGAGATCAAGGCGAACGTCACCGGCCGCACCTTGCCCACGCCCTGCAGATAGCGCCGGAACGCGACGTAAATGAGCAGGGGAAGGGCGCTGTATTTGAGCAGCTGAATGTATTGCGTAGCTGGAGCGCGGACCGCTGCGGTAATTCCCAGGAGCGGAAACAGATGGGGCGCAAAGCCCACCAGCAGCATGGCCACAGGTGTATAAGCGATAGCCAGGTAAACGCCTTGGGCGAGTGCGCGATGGCAGTCATCGAAGTCTCCGCGGCCGAAGGCCTGGGCCACCAGGGTATCGAGCCCCAGCAGCAACCCTATGCCGAATAGCGCTGGGGTGTAGAAGATGGCGCTGCTGATGCCCACGGCGCCGATGGCCGCCGGGCTCAGACGACCCACCATGATGGTGTCCACGATAGACATGGCCATCCAGCCGAGCTCGGAGAGCACCACCGGGATGGCTAGCTGCAGCAAGGCCCCCAGTTCCCTGCGGAAGCGCGCAGCCGGGGACAAGTGCGTGACTGGAGCGGGGGAAAGCATGGTCCTTTTCACCTTAACTGATCCGGAGCACCGTCGCTGTTTGGGGCGGAATCTTTGCTGAAGGCAAATTCAAGATGGTAAAGTCAATGAGGCGACGTTGCAGCCGCCCGCAGTGATTGCGCCGGCTCACAGACCGGGAGAGATGGCCGAGTGGCTTAAGGCGCACGCTTGGAAAGCGTGTGTACCGCAAGGTACCGTGGGTTCGAATCCCACTCTCTCCGCCAGCTTATAATCAATGATTTGCGTCGATTATTAACATTTGGCGGGTAATCGCGGGCAATTCGTCCTATGGGCCGCCGCAGCGATCATTGATGAGGTAAGCACTCGAAAGCTCAGCTTCATCGCTGGCGGGAACCTGCTCTGCGCTCCGACCGGGCGGACTGCGAAGCGTCTCACCGAAACCACGGGACTGGAAGCGAGGACCATCCACCGCCTGCTCGAAGTCGATCCGGCCACAGGAAGATTCATGCGCAATGAGAATAAGCCGCTTGAGGCGGTCTGATAGGTGTCTCTTAAGCCGGCGTCACGCCCCAGGGTGACTGACGAACGTCAGCAAGCAGCTCCGGCGAACACTCGTTTTCTCCAGCAACGACATCAATCGAGACGCTATCGGATTCGTTCCGCGCCGCTTCCCAGAGGCGACATTCCGCCAACCTTTGACTTAGGTGTCTTGCCAAACCTTCAACGTGTTTTCCAAGCATCAACGTCACATGATTGCCGCTAACTTGCACCACCTCTAGATCGGCGGCTATCTTTCTCCACTTCCTATCCGGCTCGTGCAAGTGGAAAGGATTCCCACTCAGGGTTTGGTACAAAAGGACCTTGCCATCGTAACGCTGAGGGACGTATTTCTGTAGCGTCAGGTATAGAGCCGCCATGAATTGCTTTGCGCTTTCGGAGTATTCGGCAGGACCGAGAAACCTGGCGATCTGGTACTGAACGAGCATCTCACGATTACCTCGCTCCAGCGAATATCGCCTGATCGCCCGTTTGCGCAAGCGTTCAGCTCGCACAGCTAACCTGCGCCAAGAGAAATCCACGAAGACCTCCCTTTTTAGAACTCCGGGGAGGTTGCCTAGGAGCCTTAAGTAGTAAAGCGGGTTAGAAGTGCGGGTACCGCCACCAGTGTTGGCAGGCGCCGCATCTATCGATATCAGCAGAGGCACGTCGAAACCTCTATCTCGCAGCTGCCGGGCCATCTCGAGTGCTATTGGAGCTCCGGCGGACCAACCTCCTAAGTTGTAAGGTCCTCGCGGTTCAAACTTGAGCAATTCCTCGACGTACCGACTGGCGATGGTCTCGACCGAGGACATCCACTCGGCCTGCCGAAACTCCATCGGAATCTGAATTCCATAAACTCTCTGATCGGGATCCAGGTGTCTTACCAGTTGCCGGCATCCTACCACGTCACCAATTATCGAATGAACGAGGAACATCGGTACTCCGGAACCGCCTCTCTTTAATGGCACGAAGAAGCCGGACACGTCCGAGATTCCTTCGCGGAGATACGCCGCGATCTGTTCGATAGTCGGCGATTTAAACAGCACCGACATAGGAACTACCTTGCCAAATTCCTCTTCGATCATCGCTCCCAGCCGCACCAGCAGCAGCGAGTGCCCACCAAGCTCAAAGAAATTATCAGTGATTCCGCAGGACTGAATGCCTAGAAGCCTTCTCCAGACATAGAGTAGAACGAGTTCGAAGTCGTCAGACGGTTTGCCCGCGTGACCTGGCTCGGGCGCGGCCGGAATCGGACGGGTGACTTGGCGAAATTTCTGCCGGATGAAAATGTTGTCTGTCTCGGCCGGACTGACAATCAGGTGAAGATACGCGGCTATCGAATTGAGCTGGGCGAGATCGAGACGGCCCTGCTGCTGCATTCGGGACTGCTTGGGCGTTAACGCAAAGCGTTCCAGCGTAACTACCCGCACGGGAACCATGTATGTCCCGAACTTCGCGGCTTTGGAAACGCTATCTGGCGGAGCCACTTGTGTTGCTGTGGTTAATCGGAATCAGGCTTCTACTACAACGGAAGGAGTACCGCCTTGGGGCGCCTGCTGACGTAAATGCAGTATCCTAGTCTTGTGGGCAGAGGGAAGCGAGAGAAGAGGCGCCGCGCACCTCACGCCATCATCAGAACGAGAGATTGATGAGGCGTGCGAGAGGGGGACCTCATCAGTTTTGATATGGGAAACTCGGCCTGCCCGGAGTGCCGCCCGATGCTAGCTCAGTCTGAACCGAGAGCAAATACAGCTGTATCTTCGAGCCCTTCCTTCCTGCCTAAGATCGGTCCAAAGGGGCGCCTGGACTACCCGGAACTTGATGGGACAAGGTTCTGCGCGTTCCTCGCAGTCTTTGTCTTTCACGGTACGCAATCTTTGCGCAAGCCCGGCAACTCTCTTTCAGATCTCTGCAGTGCGGCGTCCTTCGGCCTGCCACTGTTTTTCCTTTTAAGCTCCTACCTCATCACTCAGGTGCTGCTATTAGAAAGGTCTCTCACGGGCCGCGTCGCCTTAAAAGCCTTCTACGTTCGCCGTGCTCTCCGTATTTGGCCGTTATATCTGTCATTTCTGACAACAAACTTTATCGCTGGATATTTCTTTCACAGTCTGCATATTGAGCCAGCCCGCTTCGCAGCGTTCCTTTTGCTGGCCGGTAACTGGTACGTTGGGGCGTTCGGCTTTGGTAACAACGTTATTTACCCGCTGTGGAGCATCTCGGTGGAGGAGCAATTTTACCTTTTGTGGCCTGCCCTAGCCGGGAAAACGGTCCGCGTTTTGGGGTACGGCAGCCTCGCTCTAACATTCGTCTCGCTTGCCACAATTTATGTGTTGCATCATTCTGGGTACACACCTGACGCCATTTGGACAAACAGTATTGCTGCTTTCCTGTTCTTTGCAGTCGGGTCTCTTCTCGCAATACGCGAGCGAGCGATTACGATAAAAAAGACAACGAGACTGGGTTTTACCTTGATTGTGCTCGGCTTTGCTTCTTGGTGGCCTATTGAACATGTCTGTCACCTGAAATCTGGCGAGACCTCTAGTCTTCTATTCATGGTAGGTTATCTTCTCGTCACGACGTCCTGCTGCTTAATCCTGTACGGTTTTCGCAGCCTGCCAACCCGCCTTTTTCCCGGTTGGGTGCGATATCCGGGCAAAATCAGCTACGGAATGTACGTGTTTCACAGACTGGCACTGAAGGAAAGTATTCACATCACGCGTCACTCAACTAGTCTGTTTGCGAATCTGACTGCCAGCCTGGTCTTAACAGCTATCCTTGCAACTGCTTCTTATCGGTGGCTGGAAAAACCATTCCTTAGGCTAAAACGCGGATTTGAAGTGATTGATACGAGCCGCAGTGTATAACCTTTTAGCGGTGGCCTTAATCGCCGATGTGGACACCGGAGGCTTTAGGGGTAGGAGGCTTTAGGGGGACATGATCACAACTGTCCGGTTCGTTGGTTATTGAGTCCCGACATGAAAAGACTTCTTTTCTCGTTGCTGCTGCCTTTTACAGTCATAGCGTGCCACAGGCAGGGGACGGCGCCAGTCATTGGCCCCTTCTCCGGCCAGGAGCTCCAGCAATTCGTTGCACTTAATCCCATCGATGCGCACGCGCACGTCTTTATAAGCGATCCGGCATTTTATGCCATGCTCAACAAACTCAACCTCCACATTCTGGATATTCTTGTAATCGATGACACGAATCCATCCAGGAGCAGTCTTTCCAAGGAGAGTCAGGAAACCTGGGAGTTCGTCAAGGGGAGCGAGGGTCATGTCTCCGTATGCACAACTTTTAATCCGTATGAGTTCAACCGGCCTGGTTTTGACCACCTGGCGATTCGGCAAATAGACCAGGAGTTCGACAAAGGGGCCATCGGGGTAAAGATATGGAAAAACATCGGTATGGAGCTCAAGGACGCCAGTGGCAACTACATTCTTCCGGACAATGCCATCTTTGAGCCCATCTATAAGGACATCGCCGCTCATAACAAGACCCTGATCGCCCATCTAGCGGACCCAAGTGGCTTATGGCAACCACCAAATCCCAAATCTCCCGAGTATTCCTACTACCAAGAGAACCCGCAGTGGTACATGTACGCCAAGTCTCATCCCCCTTCGAAGGAGCAGATCCTCCAAGCACGCGATCATGTACTTGAGCAGAACGAAAACCTTCGTATGGTGGGCGCGCATCTCGGGAGCCTGGAACGCAACTTTGATCTACTCGGCCAGGAATTTGACCGCTATCCCAATTTTGCCGTCGATCTTGCGGGTCGCGTGCCGTTTCTAATGTTGCAACCCAGAGCGGACATGATTGCTTTCATCACCAAATATCAGGATCGGTTGATCTACGGTACTGATATAGAACTCGGTTTCGGTGAAAATAGGCCGAGCGTAGACTGGGAAGACACCTACGCTAAGCATTGGCGCTTTCTCGCTACCAACGATGTGCTGAACTACCGGGGCGGTACGATACGGGGACTAGCCCTGCCTCCGTCAATCCTACGCAAGCTCTATCACGACAATGCTGTGCGGTGGTTTCCCGGAATCCTGGGCAATTCTCACTGAGGGATGGTGATTAGGTCCCTGTTCTGAGCTTTCTCTGAGTTCGTAGCGATTATCAAAACCGCTCGACCAACCGAAGCCCTACCCGACGGTCAAGTTCTTGAACGCCTTAACGCCTTCGCAGGGCAAGCTGTTTACATCGAGATCGTCTCGAAAAGTAGAGGATGCTTGCTCATCAGCGATAGCGGGCGACTCAAGTATCTGCTGCTTGTGAATCACGTGTGTTGCGGCCGGTACTTTAGGACATCGCCGTGGAGGACAGAGGAGCCTCGACGGCACCGAGAGCTTCCCGCGGACTTCAGTGAACTGATTCCCTAACCGCATCAGCAGCCCGACGAATCATTTCGGCCCGAGATGGTCGCTCGGCATGGGCGCGGTTTCCGCATTCCTTGCAGCCCTTGTCGCAGCCCTGATGATGGCGAAACCTGTGGCTGCGCCGCTAACTACCTAGATACATCCGCGACGCCTGCTCCTGGACACCTGCCCGGCGAGGTCAGGTCGGCTTTCAGCTATTCCGCTTCCCATTCGCCAATCGCTTGCAAGACGGCCTCTTTGTGAGCCTGAGCGACCTTCTTTAACTCGAATATCCCGGCAGTCACCGTGTAGCCAATCCATTCATTTGGACGCCCAGCACGCCATACCTTTACGTGCCAACTGGCATCTTCAAAGTACCGCCAGCCGGTCACTTCATAGCCGCCCAACGTGCCAGCGCGGGTCACTTTGTCTTTCATGGTTCCATCCCTCGCCTGCTTTCGCACATTTACTTTCATATCGCTCGTATCACTTTGCCTTGTTGCACTCGTAGCAGTGCCAGCACCAGAGATCTTTAGCATTTGGAGCGGTGTTCTTAGGCCGCGTGATGGCCATATAAGAGTGGGTTTGACGCCTTGTACAGACCATCATGCAGCGGTTTGCAGGGTCAATTTGTTCCGGTGATGGTGTCATTGTTGGGATCAAGTCGAAATACCCGTATCGTCGGCCGTAATAACGTCGACAGTTTTGCGATGCACACTTGAAAACGATTGCAGGCAAAAACGAAGACTTCTCAGGCCGCATCCTGAAATGATGGCGGTCACATAACGGAACTTTGTCTTCGCGCATGTATTTAGTATGCGCCGAATCGAATGGGGGCAGTTCTGTTGAGATCATGGATTCCACTCTGAAGGTCATACTTCGGTACGGCCAAGGCCAGGAAGCTCCCCCCGGTAGTGGTATTTGCAATGGAGGCGCAGCCAAAAGGCAGTTGCACTTGTGCAAGAGGCTATCTGTATTGCTCATACAGGCAGCCCAAGATGTGCAAGAACTCCACCATTTGACGACAGGCGTGGATATTTTAAGCCGGCGTCACGCCCAGGGTCACTGACGAACGTCTGCGAGCAGGTCCGGCGAACACTCGTTTTCTCCAGCAACGACATCCATCGAGACGCTATCGGAGTGGTTCCGCGCCGCTTCCCGGAGGCGACATTCCGCCAACCTTTGATTTAAGTGTCTTGCCAAATCTTTAACGTGTTTTCCAAGCATCAACGTCACATGATTGCCGCTAACTGGCACCACCTCCAGATCGGCGGCTATCTTTCTCCATTTCCTATCCGGCTCGTGCAAGTGGAAAGGATTTCCACTCAGGGTTTGGTACAAAAGGACCTTGCCATCGTAACGCTGAGGGACGTATTTCTGCAGCGTTAGGTACAGAGCCGCCATGAATTGCTTTGCGCTTTCGGAGTATTCGGCAGGACCGAGAAACCTGGCGATCTGGTACTGAACGAGCATCTCACGATTACCTCGCTCCAGCGAATATCGCCTGATCGCCCGTTTGCGCAAGCGTTCAGCTCGCACAGCTAACCTGCGCCAAGAGAAATCCACGAAGACCTCCCTTTTTAGAACTCCGGGGAGGTTGCCTAGGAGCCTTAAGTAGTAAAGCGGGTTAGAAGTGCGGGTACCGCCACCAGTGTTGGCAGGCGCCGCATCTATCGATATCAGTAAAGGCACGTCGAAACCTCTATCACGCAACTGCCGGGCCATCTCGAGCGCTATTGGAGCTCCGGCAGACCAACCTCCTAAGTTGTAAGGTCCTCGCGGTTCAAACTTGAGCAACTCCTCGACGTACCGACTGGCGATGGTTTCGACCGAGGACATCCACTCGCCCTGCCGAAACTCCGTCGGAATCTGAATTCCATAAACTCTCTGATCGGGATCGAGGTGTCTTACCAGTTGCCTGCATCCCACGACGTCACCAATTATCGAATGAACGAGGAATATCGGTACTCCGGAACCCCCTCTCCTTAATGGCACGAAGAATCCGGACACGTCCGAGATTCCTTCGCGGAGATACGCGGCGATCTGTTCGATAGTCGGCGATTTAAACAGCACCGACATTGGAACTACCTTTCCGAATTCCTCTTCGATCATCGCTCCCAGCCGCACCAGCAGCAGCGAGTGCCCACCAAGCTCAAAGAAATTATCAGTGATTCCGCAGGACTGAATGCCTAGAGTCCTTCTCCAGACGTAGAGTAGAACGAGTTCGAAGTCGTCAGACGGTTTGCCCGCGTGACCTGGCTCGGGCGCGGCCGGAATATGCTTGAGCAAAGCGCGCCGGTCAATCTTGCCGCCAGTTGTTAGCGGAAGTGAATCAACCTGGATGAAATAGCCGGGAACCATGTAGTCGGGAAGACTCTGCTTCAGGTAGGATCTCAGCGACCTGGAATCCACTTCTGCGCCCTGTCTCGATACGTAATAGGCCGCTAGTCGCTTTTCACCGGACCCGTCTTCCAGAACCACCACGGCGCATCCCTGCAGTCCCGAATGCAGCAGCAGGGCCGTCTCGATCTCGCCCAGCTCAATTCGATAGCCGCGTATCTTCACCTGATTGTCAGTCCGGCCGAGACAGACAACATTTCCATCCGGTAGAAATTTCGCCAAGTCACCCGTCCGATACATCCGTCCGGTTAGCGCAAACGGGTCGGGTAGAAACTTCTCTTCGGTTAACTCCGGGCGCTCAAGATATCCACGCGCGACGCCTTCACCTCCGATGTAAAGTTCTCCGACAATCCCTACGGCTACAGGTTGTTGAGCGTTGTTCAGTATGTAGAATCTGGTGTTAGCTATGGGACGCCCGATTGGAACGAACTCCTTTAGACCGCTGCCTACCTTGTAGATGGAGGACCAGACCGTTGTCTCGGTGGGGCCGTACATATTCCAAAGTTCCTGGCATCGGGGCAGTAACTTCGCGGCTAGCTCGGGCGTGAGTGACTCCCCGCCACATAGCGCTCTCAATTGAGGGCTTCCCGACCACCCGCTCTCGATCAGCATACACCAGGTCGCGGGAGTTGCCTGGAGAACGCTCGGCTGATAGTGGGTAAGCATTTCAGCGAGCAGTCTTCCGTCAAGGGCCTGCTCGCGCGAAGCGATCAGGACTGTCGCGCCGGTGATGAGCGGCAGATACAATTCGAGGGCGGCGATGTCGAAAGAGAGCGAGGTTACTGCGAGAAGTTTATCGCTTGGAAGCAACGAAGGCTGAATAGCCATGCTCAACAGGAAGTTCACGAGATTGCCGTGCGTAATTTTGACGCCTTTAGGCCTCCCAGTGGACCCTGAGGTGAAGATCACGTAAGCCAGGTTTGCAGATGTCACGGTGCGGGGCGCTTCCGTGGCTCTTGACCGACTGATCTGCGTCCAGTCGGTATCCAGGTAAATGGTCTGCGGAAGCAAACTCGGCAGGAGTTCACTGAGTGATCTCTCGGTCACCAGATACGACATTTTCGTGTCATCGCAGATAGCCCCTATCCGCTCTTTTGGATATGCCGGATCGATCGGCACGTAGGCAGCGCCTGCTTTCAGAATTCCCAGCAGCGCGACTACCATCTCGATCGATCGGCTAACTAAGAGGCCTACGAGGCATTCAGGTCCAGCACCGCGTTTTCGAAGATAGGCCGCAAACCGGTTCGAGCGCTCGTCCAATTCGGCGTAGCTTAATTGGCGATTGCCATATACCACTGCCGTCTTGCGGGGATTGCGGATTGCGGCTTCTCTGAAAAGATCCTGGACGCAGACATCGCGGCGATACTCACGTTCGGTCGCATTCCATTTGGACACGATAAGGTGCTGCTCCGCTTCGTTCAACAACGGTAATTCCGACAACCGCAGTTCCGGGTTCTCTGCGCCTGCTGCCAACAACTGCTCATAATGTCTCCACAGCCCAATGATCGTCTCCCGGTCATATAAGTCAGTGTTGTACTCTACGCGCCCTCTGATCCCCTCTGCGCTCTCCGAAAGATAAAAGGAAAGGTCGAACTTCGCCGTTTCGAGGGTGCCGTCAACCGGCCTCACATCGAGGCCTGGAAGTTCGAATGCCTGCCGCGTAGCGTTCTGCAGCGAAAATAGAACCTGGAAGATAGGGTTGTGACTTAGGCTGCGGTCAGGATTTATTTCTTCGACCAGCTTCTCCAAAGGCACATCCTGGTGTGCATACGCGTCGAGGGCTGTCTGCTTTGCGCTCCCGACAATCTCGGAAAACGTTGGATCACCCGCGAGATTGCCTCGCAATACCAGCGTGGTTGCAAACAAGCCAATCAACTCTTCCGTTTTCGCTTGGGTGCGGTTTGCAATCGGAGTTCCGACGAGAATATCTTCATCACCGCTGTAGCGCGCGAGCACAGACTGAAACGCGGCGAGCAGCACCATGAATAAGCTGGCGCCGTGTTCGCGCGCGAACACCCTAACTCGATCCAGATTCTCGGATGCCAGGGACACTGGATATGAACTTCCACGATAACTCTGGACTGCCGGACGCGGACGGTCTGTAGGCAAGTTCAAACTGGCAGGCGCACCTGATAGCTGCTGCTTCCAATACTCTAACTGCCTTTGGAGGACTTTCCCTTTCAAACGATTGCGCTGCCACACAACATAGTCTGCGTATTGCAGACTAAGCGCAGGCAGAGGCGATAGCTTGCCGCTTTGGAACATTCCATAGAGCGCGGCGAGTTCACGCGCAAACACGCTACGAGACCATCCATCGAAAATGATGTGGTGCAGCGTGAGCAGAAGAATATGCTCGCGGGGATCGAGGCGAATCAGCCGAGCCCGTAAAAGGGGTCCCTTTTGAAGATCGAGGGGCAGACGCGCTTCGTCTTTGACAATACCCAGAGCCGCGCTTTCACGCTCGCCAGCCGGACCCCCTGTGAGATCGGACAATACCAGTGGAATTGTGACGGTTTCGGTTACTACCTGCACCGGCTCACCGTTCACCTCTCTGAAAGTCGAACGGAGAGCTTCGTGCCGGCGCACAATCTCATTGAGACTCTTTTCAAGGGCCTCGGCGTGAAGGGTACCGGTTAAGCGAAGGGCCCACGGAATACTGTAAGAGGCATTCCCGGGATCAAGCTGTTCCAGCAGCCACAGCCGCTGCTGGGAAAAGCTCAAAGGGAAAATCCACTCGCGTGCCGGCAGAAAATTAGAATTCAGCGGTTCGTTCGACACCAGAATCTGATTGATTTGGTCCATAGGGTCACGTCCTGGTAGCGCAATCTTAATGTGCAGGGAGCGATCTTGTGCATCGCCGGCGCTCCTGCCGGCTCAGTTCACCTCGTCCCCATTCACCATGTCTCCGAGCGCGACCAGGATCTTACGCGGGCCAATGTATGGGTCGCGCCCGTGTGCCACCAGCATGTTGTCGAGGCTGACCAGGTCACCCTGCTTCCATTGGAATCGCACGGCGTTCCTCTCGTAGACCTCTCCTACGTGATCCATAACCGACTCTTCAATCGGCGAACCATCTCCGTAGTGGACGTTGCGCGGCAATTGCTCCGGTTCAAAAATAGAGAGCAGAGAGGCGCGCACCTCCATGTCCAAACAGTGAACGTGATGCAATTGCACCTGATTGAAAAAGCAGAGTTCCCCCGTCTTCGGATGGCGCAGCACGGCGCGGCAGGATTGCTTGACTCGCAAACCATTTGCTCCGATCCATTCGCAAACCATGCCCATTCGTTCGCAGGTCGATTCGACCGCCGCGTGATCTTCCGTTCCGAAGAAATGCTGCCAGCTTACATCTAAACCCTCGCAGAAATTGCGGATGTACATGAGCCCTTTCTCTTCGAACTGGTCTCGTATGCGAGTGTCCAGACCTTGATAGACTTTGCGGCAGTCCACGATTGGCGTAGCGCCGCCTTCCTTTGCAACAGTGACACAGAAAAAGTTGATCCTACTCGGCCAGCTACTCAGGTGGGAACTCTCGTTGTGATATAGGATCGATTGGTTTTCCGGATAGGGGGTTGACTTATATACTCTTCCGCCCGCGTCCTCGCGCGGGAGATCCCCGTACTCGGAAAAGAGATCGGTGCAAATCGAGCCCGCCGCCCGCTCAAATTCCGCTGCGCTCGTGAGGCCGAATCCACGGAAAAGAATACCTCCATGCTTTGCAGTCTTGCTCTCGATGTGCGCTCGGTTGTTGGCAATCCAGTCCGCCAAATCCACTTGATCGGCAGCCGGTTCCATGACAAGTGGAAGTAACTGATCGTCCTCCAACTGGCTCTCACGTACCGGGATGAAGGACTCAAGGTCCACGCCTTTACGGCGAATAACTCCCAGACTGCGTCTTGGTGGGGCAACTGTCATAACAAATTCCTCCGATAATGCTTCGAGCGTACCAATGACTACCGTTTCTACGCAGACATCACAGATGTTTTCCGTTCCGGTACCGGGGGTCTATCCGATAACTTCTCCCCCAGAATGAAATTCAGTTCCTTTGCGAGCGGGGCGACCAGCGGCTCCATCATGATTTCGCGCCGTGAACTCGTTTCGGCATCGCCAATCACGTGCTGTATTACGCACTCGCTCAGTCCGTTCCACCCCAGACACGGGTCAGCGTCATAGACTCCACGGCTCCGAAAAATATGCAAGTTGCCGGGATAGAACCTGGGCACGTATTGCCATTCCGCGCGGCTCAGCATCTGCTCAACGTAAAATGTGCGCAGCTTCAGCGGAACTCTGCGGCCGACGCTCAGGAACAAATGGCAGATCTTGAATTGGCTTGAGCGGTTCAGCCATATCACCCGCCGCCTCCAGAATTTAGCCGGCGATTGCATTAGCCTGGCCAGTCGCGCTTTGGCTGATTTGGACATCGGCGCGAGGAGGGGGCGTGGCCGATTGAAGAGCAGCTGAGCACTAAGGAGCGCAACAACTTCCGGTTCCTCGCCCGCTCGTCTGAGCTGCTGCGCCATTTCGACAGCCACGATTCCTCCGAAGCAATAGCCGCCTATGCGATATGGACCGTTCGGTTGAATTTTTCGGATTTCGGCGACGTAATGGGCCGCAATAGTCTCGACGGTTGTGCGCTTGAACCTCTTACCATCGAGACCTTCAGGCTCGATGCTGTAGAACGGCTGCTCCGGGTCCATCCGGCTGGCAAGACCTTGCAGATAAAGCGTGATGCCAGCGCCCCCATGCACGCAGAAGAAAGGCGGACGTGAACCATGGGGCTGAATAGCGACCACCGTTGGATACGCGTCGCTTGACGAGGCCGATAACTCTACTGCCAGTTTTTCGACCGTGTCGGCGCGAAATAGAGTAGACAGCGGCAGATCGCAGCCGAAGGTTCTGCGAATTCGGAGGAACAGTTCCGCCGCCTGAATTGATTGTCCACCCAGATCGAAGAAGCTAGCGGTTGATCCAATCGGATGAATTTTGAGAACCTTCTCCCATATCGCTATCAATCGACGTTCGGTGCGATTCCTGGGCGGCACGTAGTCGTGGCCAGCAGTCCGTTCGGCGGCACTCGGAGGCAGAAGCATTTTGCGGTCAACCTTGCCGTTTGCCGTCAACGGGAACTCGGCTAGCTGCACAAACGACGAAGGCACCATGTAACCCGGCAATTCTCCAATGGCGTGCCGGCGCAGCTGGGCTACCGTCACCGCCGGCGCCGTGTTGAGCGAAACGTAAGCGACAATGTATCTCTCGTGGGCTCCGTCTTCCCTGGCCATTACGATCGCCTGCCGCACCCCAGGGTGCCGCTCCAGGACTGATTCGATCTCGCCCAGCTCTATCCGGAAGCCGCGAATCTTAACCTGGTGATCGACGCGGCCGAGAAACTCGATGTTCCCGTCCTTGCCTATGCGAGCAATATCGCCCGTTCGGTACAATCTCGCGCCCGCCAGAGAACTAAAGGGATCAGGAACGAACCGATCAGAAGTAAGGTCCGGCCGACCAAGATAACCGCGCGCCAAGCCATCGCCACCGATGTACAGGTCACCTTCGTCTCCCGAGGCCAGAGGATGCAACTCACTGTCTAATACGTGGAAGGTCGTGTTGGCAATCGGCAGGCCGATCGGCACCGACCTGTCTTCGAGTCCCGTGACGCGGTAGGTCGAGGACCAAATCGTTGTCTCCGTCGGACCATACATATTCCAAACTTCCCGGCAGGAACTGGCCAGCCGGCGTCCCAGTTCAGGAGAAAGAGCTTCGCCGCCCACCAGCACCTTGAGCTTGCGGTCGCCTTGCCAGCCCGCTCCGAAGAGCAGCCTCCAGGTGGCGGGCGTTGCCTGCATCACGGTCGCGCCCGACTCTTCGAGCAGTCGCATCAAGAGTCTGCCGTCGCCGATCTTCTCGCTGGGCGCAATCACCACGCGGCCGCCGGCGATAAGTGGCAGATAGAGTTCTAGTCCAGCAATGTCGAACGCGAGCGTGGTCACAGCCAATAAGGTGTCAGACGAGCCGAAGCCCGGTTCGCGCACCATCGATTGCAGCAGGTTCAACAGCGATCGATGTTCAATCTCGACACCCTTTGGCCTGCCCGTGGAACCAGACGTGAAAATAACGTATGCAAGATCGCAAGGTTCAACGTCAGACCCGATAGGAGAGGCCGAAATGTCCGGTGAAAGCGCTTGTGAAGGAGTAATGATGGTTGCCGAAGAAATTGTTTCGAAGAAAGACGGTGTACCCAATAGAACTCTCGGCTGCGCTTCTTCCAGAATCTGACTGATTCGAGTTCCTCCGTGCGCGGGATCGAGCGGAACGTAGGCTCCTCCAGCCTTTAGAACCGCAAGCACCGATACCACCGTTTCCAGAGATCGCTCAGCAAGTACGCCTACGAGCACGTCGCGCCTCACTCCATTCGCCACGAGGATTCGAGCCAGGCGATTCGACCAAACGTCCAGTTCTCCGTAGGTCAGGGCGCGCCCTTCAAATTCGAGCGCGATAGCGTCAGGAGTAGCCTGCGCGGTGGCAGTGACCATGGCGTGCACAGACGTACTCACGTTAGTACAATCTTTCGCCCCTGAACCAATGCAGGATGCGTGTGAATCTTGAGCGCATATCGTTTCCACTTTCATGTGGACGAACCAGACGGCGCCGCCTTGAAGAGGTACGATTCTCGAGAGACAGGCGCGATTTCCATATCCTCCTCGAATTCTTCCAGGGAAGCGGCCTCCACAGTGGACGAAAGAAGAGCGACGGTCGGGTGCTCAAAGAGCGCTCGAACTGGCAGTTCCACCCGACATTGTTCCCGGACGCGGGAGATGATTTGCGTGGCAAGGAGGGAATGGCCACCGATATCGAAGAAGTTATCATTGCGGCCGATGCGGGTGCGGCGCAGCACCTGCTCCCAGATACCGGTCAACGTTTGCTCGAGCGGGGTTTGCGGCGGCTCAAAGCTGCGCGTTCGGGCCGCAAACTCTTCTGGCGATGGCAACGCCTGGCGATCCAATTTGCCATTGGCGGTTAACGGCAGCTTGGCCAGTACGACCATGCCGGATGGCACCAGATAATCCGGCACCCGCGCCTTCAGGTAGTGCTGCAACTCCTCCACCGTAAGGTTCGACTCCGGCCGATGGACAACATAGGCCAGCAACTGCTTTTCCCCGCTTTCCGGCTGCTGCCGCACCGTGACCACGGCCTGCCGCACCCCGGGATGCTGCCCCAGTACCACTTCCACTTCCCCCGGCTCCACCCGATAGCCGCGAATCTTTACCTGGTCATCAAACCGGCCCAAAAACTCCACGTTCCCGTCGGCCCCGTAGCGCACCCGGTCCCCGGTCCGGTACATCCGCTCCCCCGGCTCCACGAAATCAGCGACAAAGCGCTCCGCCGTCCGCTCCGGCTGCTCCAGATATCCGGCCGTTACCCCGGCTCCGGCGATGTAAAGCTCCCCTTCCACTCCCTCCGGCACAAGCTGCCCCTGCCCGTCCAGCACATAGATGCGCGTGTTGGCCAGCGGCCGTCCAATCGGAATGCTGCGCGCTCCCCCACCCCGCCACTCGTATTCTTTGATCCGCAGCAGCAAGGAACCAACCGTGGTCTCCGTCGGCCCATAGTGGTTAACCACTTCGCACCCCCCCCCCAACGCCTCGATCCGCTCCAGCAAGTCCACGGTCAGCGCTTCGCCCCCTAACACCAGGCAGCGGCGGGGCAGAATCTCACGCCCTCCGCCTGCGTCCAACAAGGCCCGCAAATGCGAAGGCACAATCTTCAGCACATCCACCCCATGCTCACCGAAATACCGCCCCAGCGCCCGGCTGTCCGTCGCCGTCTCCGCCGGTATCACATGCACGCATCCCCCCGTCAGCAGCGCCGGATAAATGCAGGTGTTTCCCAAGTCCGCACTCAGGGTGGAAACCGTCGCAAACTGCAGCCCCTCCACCGCCCCATCCCACTCCAGCTTGCGCATCACCGCATAGGCATAATTCACCAGATTCCGGTGCCGCACCTGCACTCCCTTGGGGGTTCCGGTAGAGCCCGACGTGTAAATCACGTACGCCAGGTTGTCCGCCTGCGCCACCCGCTCTAAATTGCCCCCAGGCCGTTCGCTCCAATGCCCGCCGTCCTCGTCCACACTCACCGTCGCGCCCGCAAACGCCGGCAGGTGCTGGCGCCACTTCGCTTCCGTCAGGAGCGCGGCCGCTCCACTCAACTGCTGCTGCAAGCGTTCCGGAGGATGCTGCGCATTCAGCGCCACATAGGCTCCCCCCGCCTTCAAAATCGCTACTACTCCCACCAGCAGTTCCACCGACCGCTCCAGGCATAAACCCACCCGGCGGTCCGGCCCCACGCCCAGTTCCCGCAGATAATGCGCCAGCCGGTTCGCCCGCTCATTCAGTTCCCGGTAGCTCAGCGTCAAACCTTGACAACTCACCGCTGCCCGTTCCGGCGTAAGCTCCACCTGGGCTTCCAACAGTTCGTGAAAACAGCGCTCGCGCGGATACTCCGCCGCCGTCCGATTCCACTCCACCACCAACCGCTGCTTTTCTTCCTCACCCACCAGCGCCAGCCGACTCACACGCTCTTCCGGCTGCGCTAAAGCCGCTTCGAGCAACGTCCGGTACTGCTCCATCCAGCGTTCCACCGCCGACCGCGACAGCCGGGAGGCATCGTAGTGAAAGGCCAGCCTGAGTTCTCCTCCCCGCCGCTCGCACCTCAGCTTCAAGGTGTATCTTTCTCCCCCGGCTTCCGCCTCCACCACCCTGAACCTCACACCCCCACACTGCTCCGCCGCACCATACTCCTCGTAGGAAAAGCAAGCGTCCGGTTCCCCTTCCTCCCGCGGGATGAAATGCTCTAGTGACTGTTCTGCTTTCCTGCGCGCGTCTCGAACTGCCTCCACGACCTCCCGGAATCGAAGATCACCATCAAAATTTGCGGGCATCGGCGCGTACTTTCCGATCCGGCCGAGCGCACCATCGAGTTCCTCGAATTCGCGCCCTTCAAAGTACCTGGATGTGACGAAGCTTGTTTGTCCAGTCACTCGCCACAGAACCGATTGCCAGGCCGCAAACAATACATCCGGAGCGCCCTCCGCGTTCGCATCGATACGGTTGACCATGCGCTCGCTGAGTGTTGCTGAAACACAATCGGAGTGAAAGCCGGTCTCTGCGCCAGAAGTGGCGGGCGGCGCGAGATGCGCGACCGGCAGCGTTTGCAGGTTCTGCCAGTATCGCTGCGCTTCTTGCGCGTATTCATCGACTGTTTCGAGGATATCGTTTTGCCATTGCGCGAATTGCCGGTAGGGTAGTGGCTCCTGGACCAGTTCATCGGCGCGGCCGGCATAGAGAAGCCCAACTTCGCTTACCAACCTCTTCAAGGAATAGGTGTCGCAGCACAACGCGGGCAAAGCGAGCATCAGCAGCGCACGCTGGCTCGAGATGGGGCTCAAGAAGGCTCGCAGAACTGGCCCGTCTTCGAGCGAAGGACGAGTCTCCTGCTCCCGTTTTCGCACTACGCTTACGGACGAGATCTCCGAATCTGCCGGCACTATATCCCAGAGCGGCTCGCCGGTCTCCAGAACAAACTGGAAGGGAAGCTTCATACCAGACGTTCGCCGAAAGACGGTGCGCAGAATTTCATGGCGGTTCGCCACCTGATGGATGGCCTGGCGAAGTTTCCCAGGATCGAGCGGCCCCTCCAACATGACCATTGCCGCACTTGCGCTTGCGTGCGCTTGCTGCACATTCCAGGCATGCTTCTGCTGAGGGGATAACCAGAACGCAGTCATTGTTTCTTTCACTCGCCGGTACCTCCCATCTCAGATTGGGGGCTCATCAATTTCCTCAGTTGCGCGTACTTATGCTGCTTCCGGCTACTCTCAACTTCGAGTCCTTTTTCTTTTCGCACCAGGGCCAGCGAATGCAGCCTGGCGTCCGGATTGGCGATTGCGTTGCCAAGTAACGCTTCAAATTGGCCGGCCATTCGCCGCACCGATTCCCGGTCGAATAGTTCCCTGCTGTAAAGCCAATGCATGAGCGGTCCCGAGGAGGTTTCCTGTACAAATACGGCCAGATCGAATTTCGAACTGGTGACCGGAATTTCAAACGAATCGATCTCGAGACCCGCTATTTCCCGTGGTGGACGGGGAACGTTTTGCATAACAAACAGAACCTGCACAATCGGGTTGTGATTCAAGCCGCGGTCGGGGCGCAGATCTTCCACCAGTTTGTCGAAAGGCACCTCCTGGTGAGCGTACGCACCCAGCGTTGTTTCCCGCACCCGTGACAACAGTTCGCGGAAAGTCGGATTGCCCGTCAAATCTATCCGGAGCGGCAGGAGATTGATAAAAAACCCAATCAGGTGCTCCAGTTCGGCGCGATTGCGATTGGCTACATCGGTGCCTATGACAACCTGATCCGCCGCGGACACGCGAGCGAGCAGACAGCCAAAGACAGCCAATAAACTCATGAACGTGGTCGCGCCTGCCTGTTTGCTCAAACCAGTCAAAGCCCTGCCGAGCTCACTTGAGAGCCGGATCGTTTCATAACTGCCGGAGAAGGTTCGCACTGCCGGCCGAGGGCGATCCAAGGGCAGATTCAGCACCGAGGGCGCGCCTGCGAGTTGGCGACGCCAGTAGTCCAACTCTTTATCCAGTACGTCGCCGGCAAGCCAGTTGCGCTGCCAGACAGCATAGTCTGCAAACTGAATCTCCAGTTCCGGAAGCGAAGGCGTGGCGTTTCCGGCGAACGCCTCATAGCACTGGCTTAGTTCGGCAAAGAAAACTCCCGCCGACCAGGCATCGCTGATGATATGGTGCATGGTCAACGAAAGCACATGCGCGCCGGAGCCTAGCTTGTACAATCGCGCGCGGAGAAGAGGTCCACGCTCGAGGTGGAATGGCTCAGCCGCCGCCGCGCTCGCAAGCCGCCGTACCTCGGAAGCCTGTTCCTCGGACGGTACAAAAGTGAGGTCCACTTCCTCCAGCGGAAGACTCACGGCGGCTCGTATGATTTGGATTGGCTCCCCATTTCGCACCGCGAAGGTCGTTCGCTGCGACTCGTGTCTGCGAACAATTTCATTCAGCGATCGCTCAAGAGCGCTAACACTCAAACATCCCTCGATTCGCCACGCGCGAACAATGTTATACAGGGGATTATTGGGCTCGAGTTGGTCGAGCACCCACAGGCGCTGTTGCGCATAGGAGAGCGGCAGATCCTGATCTCGTGGAACCGGGACAATCGGCGGCGCGGCAGCGGCGCGCTGCCCGTCCAACGCCTCGATTTGTTGCGCCAGTGCCGCCACCGTAGGCGTATCGAAAAGTCTTTGCAGCGGGACTTCCACTTTGAACGTGCCCCGGACGCGGGAGATGATTTGCGTGGCCAGGAGGGAATGGCCGCCGATATCGAAGAAGTTATCGTTGCGGCCGATGCGGGTGCGGCGCAGCACCTGCTCCCAGATACCAGTCAACGTTTGCTCGACCGGCGTCTGCGGCGGCTCATAGCTCCGCGTTTGGGCGGCAAACTCTTCCGGCGATGGCAGCGCCTGGCGATCCAATTTGCCATTGGCGGTTAACGGCAGCTTGGCCAGTACGACCATGCCGGATGGCACCAGATAATCCGGCACGCGCGCCTTCAGGTAGCGCTGCAACTCCTCCACCGTAAGGTTCGACTCCGGCCGATGGACAACATAGGCCAGCAATTGCTTTTCCCCGCTTTCCGGCTGCTGCCGCACCGTGACCACGGCCTGCCGCACCCCGGGATGCTGCCCCAAAACCGCTTCCACTTCCCCCGGCTCCACCCGATAGCCGCGAATCTTTACCTGGTCATCAAACCGGCCCAAAAACTCCACGTTCCCGCCGGCCCCGTAGCGCACCCGGTCCCCGGTCCGGTACATCCGCTCCCCCGGCTCCACCAAATCGGCGACAAAGCGCTCCGCCGTCCGCTCCGGCTGCTCCAGATATCCGGCCGTTACCCCGGCTCCGGCGATGTAAAGCTCCCCTTCCACTCCCTCCGGCACAAGCTGCCCCTGCCCGTCCAGCACATAGATCCGCGTGTTGGCCAGCGGCCGTCCAATCGGAATGCTGCGCCCTGCCCCACCCCGACCCTGGTATTCCCCCTGGTATTCTTTGACCCGCAGCAGCAAGGAACCAACCGTGGTCTCCGTCGGCCCATAGTGGTTAACCACTTCGCACCCGCCCCCCAAAGCCTCGATCCGCTCCAGCAAGGCTGGAGTCAGCATTTCGCCCCCTAACACCAGGCAGCGGCGGGGCAGAATCTCACGCCCTCCGCCTGCGTCCAACAAGGCCCGCAAATGCGAAGGCACAATCTTCAGCACATCCACCCCATGCTCACCGAAATACCGCCCCAGCGCCCGGCTGTCCGTCGCCGTCTCCGCCGGTATCACATGCACGCATCCCCCCGTCAGCAGCGCCGGATAAATGCAGGTGTTTCCCAAGTCCGCACTCAGGGTGGAAACGGTCGCAAACTGCAGCCCCGCCCCATCCCACTCCAGCTTGCGCATCACCGCATAGGCATAATTCACCAGATTCCGGTGCCGCACTTGCACTCCCTTGGGGGTTCCGGTAGAGCCCGACGTGTAAATCACGTACGCCAGGTTGTCCGCCTGCGCCACCCGCTCTAAATTGCCCCCAGGCCGTTCGCTCCAATGCCCGCCGTCCTCGTCCACACTCACCGTCGCGCCCGCAAACGCCGGCAGGTGCTGGCGCCACTTCGCTTCCGTCAGGAGCGCGGCCGCTCCACTCAACTGCTGCTGCAAGCGTTCCGGAGGATGCTGCGCATTCAGCGCCACATAGGCTCCCCCCGCCTTCAAAATCGCTACTACTCCCACCAGCAGTTCCACCGACCGCTCCAGGCATAAACCCACCCGGCGGTCCGGCCCCACGCCCAGTTCCCGCAGATAATGCGCCAGCCGGTTCGCCCGCTCATTCAGTTCCCGGTAGCTCAGCGTCAAACCTTGACAACTCACCGCTGCCCGTTCCGGCGTAAGCTCCACCTGGGCTTCCAACAGTTCGTGAAAACAGCGCTCGCGCGGATACTCCGCCGCCGTCCGATTCCACTCCACCACCAACCGCTGCTTTTCTTCCTCACCCACCAGCGCCAGCCGGCTCACACGCTCTTCCGGCTGCGCTAAAGCCGCTTCGAGCAACGTCCGGTACTGCTCCATCCAGCGTTCCACCACCGGCCGCGACAGCCGGGAGGCATCGTAGTGAAAGGCCAGCCTGAGTTCTCCTCCCCGCCGCTCGCACCTCAGCTTCAAGGTGTATCTTTCTCCCCCGGCTTCCGCCTCCACCACCCTGAACCTCACACCCCCACACTGCTCCGCCGCACCATACTCCTCGTACGAAAAGGAAAAAGGCGACAAAGATCTCTGATCGGCGCTGCCGCTGAAACAATCCTGCCAGTCACCTATCTCAGTCATCTGCCCACGAACACGGCATAACAAATCAGTAAAGCTGTCGTGCGTCTCGACCTTTGCCGCCAGCGGCAGTTCCTTTGCAAGCGCACCGAGAGCGGTTTTGAGTTCATCGTGATTTCGTCCGTCGTATTCACAACTGACACCCATATCCGCGCAGCCACTGGTGCGCGAAAGGAACAAGATCCAACAGGCCAGCAGAACCTCGTGAACTGAAGCGTCTCTTTCCAGAGCAAAACGATCGAGCGGTGCCGCCGGCAACGGAGATGCTGATTGTCTGGATGAAAATGGACCTGAAGGATTTGATTCGAAAGGGAGTTGGAACTTTCGCCACGACTGAATGTCCGCTTTTCGGAGATACTCGCGCCAAAACTCGCGGCCTGCAGTCGCTTCCTCACTCTGGAGCAGCTCGTTCTGCCACTCAACAATGTCGGCATACTGCATTGCATCGCTCGTGAACGGGTGCCCTGAAAGTTTCGCCCCGTAGGCGCGGCCTGTTTCCGACATCAAAATCGCCAGGCTAAAGACATCCGCGCATAGGGCGGGCAACCGCAATATCATCCAATGCCGATCCTGCGCGAACCTGGCCAAAAGGACTTTAAGAACCGGACCTCGATCAAGCGAGGCAGTCCCCTGCAAAGCCAATAACTCATCCAGCGCCAGCGGTTCATTGGACTCCCGGCGATCCACCACCTTCCAATCGAAACCGCAGTCTTCAAGAATGACCTGAAAGGGCGTTTTCAACCCCGGCTGTCTTTGGAAAACCGTGCGCAGGATTTCATGGTGTTTAACTACCGCTTCGAGCACTTCTCGAAGGATCGTAATCTCGAGCGGACCCGATAGTTCGATAGCGCACCACGACCAGCTGATGTCGCTGTCGCCGGCACGCGCCATCCAGATCCCGTCCTGTTGGGCCGACAACCGGAACGCTGCCGCATTTGCTGTTGAAGTATTCACAGGTCAGATCCGTACAATTCGCCCGGAACCGCGCCGACGAGGTGCCCTTGATTGAGCGCGCTGTCATCGGGTTCGAGATACCATCGGTGCTGGAGTACGAAGCTACCGTTCCAGGGCACTTTGCCGGTTCCATAGTAATCGGATTCAATCACATCAACCCGCACCGCATCCTCGATCAGGTCTGCCTCGGTGTTCGCGATATCCAGCCAGAGCCGCGCCGTATAGGTCCCCTGGGTTAAGGTGAAGCTGGGAATGTCGCATACGAATATTTGCGGGCCCACTTGCTCCTCATCCGAACGCTCAGCCTCAAAAAGACTGTGCGCCGTGAAGATCCGCTGACCGAAGGCGTTGTTGAATCCAAGTCCAATGTTGAATCTGGTCGTTGGCGACGGCAGGTCAAAGTGGATACGCACCTTGAGCCTGTCGCCGATACGAACTCCCTCGTTGACCGGCCGGTTATCATCTGTATAAAGCTCGACTTTTTTTAGCAGCTTTCCCACCCGCGAGATTCGGTCACGGGCATTCGACAGATCAAAGACGTGGCCATCAGGGTTGCAGGCCGGCGCCAGGCTGTTGAAATAGTAGTCCGATGCGTCTCTAATCTTTCCGTCAAAAACGAGCTTGCCACCTGCCAGCACGATTCCGTGACGGCATAGATTTTCGATCGCCGCCATATTGTGGGACACGAACAACACCGTCCTTCCAGCGCGGCTGACGTCGTTCATCTTTCCGATACATTTCTTTTGGAATCCCAAGTCTCCGACCGCCAGGACTTCATCGACGATCAAAATCTCGGGTTCCAGATGCGCGGCGATCGCAAACGCAAGACGAACGTACATCCCGGTTGAATAATGCTTCACCGGCGTATCAATGAACTTTTCGATTTCGGAAAAGGCGACGATTTCGTCAAATTTGGACAAGATTTCCACCCGCCGCATGCCGAGAATGGCTCCGTTTAAGAAAATGTTCTCCCGGCCCGTTAATTCAGGATGAAACCCCGTGCCCACTTCGAGCAGCGAACCCACTCGTCCGAAAATCTCAGCACGGCCCTTTGTCGGGTCGGTGATTCTCGAAAGGACCTTCAGCAAGGTGCTCTTGCCGGCTCCGTTTCGCCCAATGATCCCGACCACGTCGCCATGCTTGATTTCAAAGGATAGGTCCTTGATTGCCCAGATCGAATCCTCGCCTGGCGAATTCCCGGCCGTCTTACGCTTGAACGGATTGGTAACGCACTGGGCCAGCGTGTCACGCAGGGTTCGATATTTCTCCTGCTTGCCGACCTTATAGCGCTTACTAAGTCCTTCAGCACGAATTGCGATATCGCTCATGATTCAAATCCTGTAATTCGCTGAGTCCGCGGGCTAGACAATATCGGCAAAGGTGGATTCCATTCGACGAAAATAGATCACTCCACCCAGCAGCAACAACACAACCATCCCCGCCGAAACCCACACCAGGGGCCCCGGATTCGCCGCTTTTCCGAGCAAGGCCCAACGAAAGCCCTCAACCACACCCGCCATCGGATTCAAACCGTAGAGAGCGCGCCATTTTGCCGGCACAAGGCTGCTGGGATAAACAACCGGCGTGGCAAATAACCACAACTGGGTCAGGAACGGAATCGTATAGCGCACGTCGCGGTACTGCACGTTCAGCGCGGACAACCAGAGGCCCATCGCCAAGGCGCTGGCCACCGCCAAAAGAATGAAGACCGGCAGGACCACAAGAGAGGCGCTGGGGACGATATGGTACTTCCAAAACAAGCCCAACAGCACCACGAAAGCGATTGCGAAATCCACCAACCCCGCGAGGATGGCCGACAAAGGAATGACTAAACGCGGAAAGTAGACCTTCCTGATCAGGTTTTGATTGCTGACCAGGCTGTTGGCCGATTCATTCAAAGCGTAAGCGAACAGTTGCCATGGCAAAAGACCGACGTAGGCGAATACCGGATAAGGAATACCGTCGGAGGGAACCTTGGCAAAACGTCCAAAAAAGATACTGAAAACAACGGTTGCCAAAACTGGTTGCAAAATCGCCCAAAGCGCCCCAAGGGCTGTCTGCTTGTAGCGGACTTTAATGTCACGCCAAACCAGAATGAACAGTAATTCGCGATAATTCCACAGTTCCTTCAGGCGTAGGTCAAAACCTTTTCGAGGTTCGACAACTACCATGGAACCGAACTCCGCTCTGGTGAGTGTTGTCATTTTAGAAGGTCACCTGGAAAACCCGCATGCGACTGTTACATTAAACCTGATTGTAAGATTCGGGGACAGATTAAACCTAGGCTAAGCTACGTCAGAAGTAACCCTAAATACAGGAAACAGGTACTCAATGCACTTATTGCCGATCTACTAACGGCCTGCGTTTCAACCCTTTCAGCTTTTGACGGCTGACAGCTTGAAATTTCCGATTTTCCATGACGCCTAACTCCTGCTCCTTCAAAGCCAAAATCTCGCTTACTTCGCTCAGGAGGAGACCAGGATTCGCGATTACTAATTCGACAACTGTCCGGAATCGCCGCGCCATCTTCACAATCGTAGCGGCATCAAAAAGGTCTGGATTATAAATCCAGGTCCCGGCAAGGCCCGTTTCGCGGTCGGCATGGAAGACGGCCAAATCGAACTTGGACGGCATGTCGAACGGAAAGCCGCTCAGCTCAATGCCCGGCAGAGGGCGCCGGCTGTGCGGCGTGTTCATATGCACGAATAATACCTGCACCAGGGGATTTGTGCTCTTGCTTCGCTCCGGATGGAGTTCTTCCACCAGTTTGTCGAACGGCACATCCTGATGCGCATAGGCCCCTAAAGTTGTATCTCGCACCCGTCCCAAAAGTTCTCTAAAGGTGGGATCGCCGGATAGATCGGTCCGCAGCGGCAAGAGATTAACGAAAAATCCGATCAACGCCTCGGTTTCCTTGCTGGCGCGCCCGGCGAGATCAGTTCCCAGAACGACGTCGGTTTGCGCGGTGTACGAGAGAATCACGCATTGGAAAGCCGCCAGCAACGCCATAAAGGGGGTTACGCTTTCCTGGCGGCTGAGCCGGCTGATGCCTTCGGTCAGCGCTTTCGAAATGGGGGCGCGCTCCATGGCGCCGCGGAAAGACTGGACCTCGGGACGCTCCCGATCCGCCGGCAGCGATAAAACCGGCGGAGCTCCACCAAGCCGTTTTCTCCAGTAAGCCAGTTGCTCTTCGAGAATCTCGCCTTGCAGCCAGTCGCGCTGCCAAACGGCGTAATCCGCATACTGGATCGGCAATTCGGCGAGCCTCGAGGGGTGGCCTGACAAGGCGGCCTCATAAAACGCCCCGAGCTCCGACTCCACGATTCCAAGACTCCAGCCGTCGCTGGCAATGTGATGAGTGTTTACGAGCAGCACGTAATCTTGCTCATTGAGCTTGAGCAACAGAGCCCGGAACATGAGGTCGGACGCAAGGTGGAACGGCTTTGCGGATTCTTCCTCTACGATTCGCCGAGCCTCCGGCTCGCGTGCCCGAGCAGGAAGTGGGCTAAGATCGCGCATCTCAAGGGGAACGTTGGTCGCTGCTTGCACCACCTGCACCGGCAGATCCCCTTCGATCTGGTAAGTCGTCCTTAACACCTCATGCCGTTCCACAATGCAATTGAGAGCCGTTTGGAGCGCTTCCGGATTCACAGCCCCAGTCAGTCGTACCGCCCAGGGAACGTTATACAGCGGATTGCCCGGTATCATCTGGTCAAGGAACCAAAGTCTTTGCTGAGCGAAAGAAAGCGGCAGGGCGCCGGTTCGGGTGGCCCGCCTCATAGGCGGGGCGATGTGCCCATGGCCCTCATGCTTCCGCCGCTCAACCAATCGCGCTAGCGCCCCGACCGTAGGATTGTCGAACAGGGCGCGGACCGATAGCTCCACTCCTGCGGCGGCCCGAATCCTGACTATTACCTGCGTGGCCGAAAGCGAATGGCCGCCCAGATCGAAAAAGTTGTCGTCCGTACCGACACCGCCGAGTTTAAGGACTTCCGCCCAAATACCGGCGAGTACTTCTTCGAGAATCGTCTTCGCTGGGGCATACCCGCCGCGGGTGCCTGAGAAATCTGGGGCCGGTAGCGCCTTACGGTCTACTTTGCCGTTCGGCGTGAGCGGGAAACGATCCAAACAGATAAATGCTGCAGGCGTCATGTATTCCGGTAGGCGTTCCCTCATCCACGCGCGCAACTCGTTGGTTTGCGGAGTGTCCGTCGACGCGGTCATGTAAGCAATCAAGCGATCCGCAACCACGGCCGCTACACATGCCCCTACGGCCGGGTGGCGAGATAATACCGTCTCCACTTCACCAAGTTCAATGCGAAATCCTCGGATTTTGACTTGAAGATCGGAGCGGCCGACGTAGTGTACTTCGCCGTTGACTAAGATACGGGCGATATCCCCTGTTCGATAAATGCGGGACCCTGGAACGAATGGATCAGGGAGAAAGTTCCGCGACGTGAGGTCCGGCCGGTTCAGATAGCCCAGAGCCACGCCATCGCCCCCGATATACAAGTCGCCTCGCACGCCAAGCGGCACCGGCTGCAAACGCGAATCCAGGACGTACATCGTGGTATTCGCAATGGGGCGGCCTAAAGATGCAATCCCGGCGGGAGCTGATTCCAGACGGCAGACGGAAGACCAAATAGTCGTCTCAGTGGGGCCATACATGTTCCAGAGCTGGCCGCAACGTGCGATCAACCGCGCTGCCAAATCCTCCGGGAGCGCTTCGCCGCCGCATAGCGCTTTCAAATTTTTCGTGCCCGTCCAACCCGCGTCCATGAGCATCCGCCAGGTGGCGGGGGTCGCCTGCATGACGGTGGGCCCATAGCTCAGGAGCAGATCCAAAAGGCGTGTTCCATCGGCCGCTTCCTCCGAAGACGCGATTAACATGGCAGCGCCGCTCACCAGAGGCAGATAAAGTTCAAGTCCCGCGATGTCGAAGGAAAGAGTAGTTACAGCCAACAGCTTGTCCGTCTCAGCCATCCCCGGCTCGCGCTGCATGCTGATGAGAAAATTCACCAGATTCCGGTGAGTGATCTGAACGCCTTTTGGCGTTCCTGTCGAACCGGAAGTATGGAGCACGTAGGCACGGCTCGCTGATTTCACGGCGACGGTCGGATTATGCCGTGGCTGAGTATCGAATTGCTGCAAGCTTTCGTCGGTCAGCACGAGTTGTGCACCGGAATCTTTGAGAATAAAGGCGATTCGTTCAGCGGGGAAATCAGGATCGAGCGGGACGTAGGCGGCGCCGGATTTTAGAACCCCCAGCAAGCCGGCCACCATTGCAACGCCGCGATTCATGCGAACGCCGACTAATCCGCCAGGACCGATACCCTGCTTCCCCAGTCCGTGAGCCACCTGATTCGCCAAGCCGTTTAAGTCTGCATAAGTGAGCGAGCGGGCCCCATAGGCGACTGCAGTGCGTTCTGGCACCCGCGCCGCCTGGCGTTCAAACAGCTGGTGCACGCACAGTTCCCGCGGATAGGGCCGGGCCGTGGCGTTGAAGTCGAACACTAACTTTCGACGTTCTTCAGAGGTAAGCAAAGGCAGTTCACTGATGCTTCGGCCGGGGTCGGCAACGACAGCGTCGAGCAGTACACGGTAATGACCCAGCAGCCGCTGAATAGTTGCGGCATCGAACAAGTCGGTCGAGTACTCGACCATGCATTCCAAACCCTCGGGCCTTTCAATCACGAACATGCTCAAGTCGAATTTCGACGTTTGATTGTGAATCGTGATTCCTTTAAACTCGACGCCGGCACGGCTCACCACAGGGCGCCGCGCATTCTGGAGTACCAAGAGAACCTGCACCAGCGGATTCGAGCTGAGATCACGATCGGGAGCCATGGCTTTCACCAGTTCCTCGAACGGAAGGTCCTGATGGGAGAAAGCTCCGAGCGCCATGGTCCGGACTCGCTCCAGTAACTCCCGGAAACTCGGGTTACCTCCGACGTCGGTATGCATCGGCAAGGTGTTGACGAAGATGCCGATAAGGTCTTCGACTTCTGCCCGTGTCCGGTTCGCAACCACCGTGCCAACCACTATATTGTTCTGCCCGGTATACCGATGCAGCAGCACTTGGAACGCGGCCAGCAGCGTCATGTACAGAGTCGCGCCTTCACTCTTGCCCAGCACTTGCAGCCCATCCAGCAGGCCGGTGGGAAAGGTGACGGTCTCGGTTGCTCCGCGATAACTTTGTGTTGCCGGGCGCGGCCGGTCAGTCTGGATTTCGATCCTCGCCGGCGCGTCCGCGAGCTGTTTCTTCCAGTAATCAAGCTGCTCTGCCAGCGGGCCGCTGGCAAGCCACTCTCGCTGCCACACGGCATAGTCGGCGTACTGAATCGGCAATTCAACCAATGTCGAGGGCCGGCTTTCGAGAGCAGCTTCGTAGAGCGTGGCGAGTTCCTCAACCAGCGGCCGCATTGACCAGCCGTCCGTGGCACTGTGATGGATATTCAGCAGCAGAATGTGTTCCCGCTCGTCCAGATGCAACAGTAGGCCGCGCACCAATGGTCCGCTTTCGAGACTGAATGGCCTTTGTCCCTCCGCGATGATCAAGCGTCGAGCCTCCGCTTGCCGTCGATCCGCCGGCACGTCGGAGATATCGACCACTGGAATGTCAATCGTCAGCGTCGGCGCAATCACCTGCACCGGACGGTCGCCGTGTAAGCGATAGGTGGTGCGCAGTATTTCATGCCGGCTTATGATTCCGTTGACCGCACTCTTTATGCAATCGGGGTTCAGAGGGCCGGTCAACCGCATCGACATGGGAAAATTAAATTGCGAGTTATCCGGCTCCAACTGGTCGAGAAACCACAAACGTTCCTGCGCCGAGGAAAGTGGCAGCGGTTGATTCCGGGCTTGCCGGGGTATGGCTGCGAGCTGCCGCGACGGCCCTGCAGCGTCGATGCCGGCTGCCAGCATTTTGAGCGACGGCCGTTCAAAGACGCTCCGCAGGGGCAGGTCGATGTTCATCGCCACGCGCACCCGGGAGACCACTTGAGCGGCAAGCAGAGAGTGTCCACCCAAGGAGAAGAAGTTGTCGCCCGCGCCGATTCGCGGCAGGTGCAGCAGCGCGGACCAAATTTCCGCCAATCGCAGTTCCGTCGGCGTCTGCGGAGCTGAGTACTTAGCAGCGTCTTCGACAAACGCCGGCGTGGGCAATGCTTTCCTGTCGATCTTCCCGTTCAGCGTGAGTGGAAATTCGTTCAGAAGCACGAACGCGGACGGAATCATGTAGTCGGGCAAAGTCTTCCGTACACTTTGCTCCAGGGTCGCTGGAAGCAGAGTCGCGCCGGGTCTGGCAACTACGTAAGCCACCAAACGAGCTACGCCTGGCCGGTCTTCACGAACCGAAACCACGCTTCGCTCGACGCCCTCGCACTTGTCCAGCGTGGTTTCAATCTCCCCCAGCTCAATACGAAAGCCGCGCAGCTTGACTTGATAATCCAACCGTCCGAGATATTGCAGGTCGCCGCTCGGCAGCCACCGGCACCGATCCCCGGTCCGATACATGACCCCGCCAGGCGATCCAGCGAAAGGATTGGGCACAAACCGTTCTTTGGTTAGCGCCGCGCGCCCATAATAGCCCCGCGCCACCCCGTCGCCGGCGATATATAGTTCGCCCGCCACCCCGACGGGGACCAGCTTAAGATGCGGATCGAGCACGTAACACCGGGTGTTGGCAAGAGGCTTTCCGATGGTTACCGGACCACCCGGCACCATCAGCGCGAAGGTTGCATAGGACGTTTCGGTGGGACCATACAAGTTGTAAACCTTGCCAGTCGAGGTGGACGCATAGAGCCGATCTGGTAACGCCTCCGGCACAGCCTCGCCCGCCATGTTCAAGGTTTGCACCGAAGCAGGAATCGCGCCGATGTCGAGTAACTCAGCCATCACAGAAGGCACGGCGTTGATCAGTGTCACCTCGTTGCGCGCCGGGAGAATCTCGAGATCGAGCGCTGTTTCGGCAACAATGAGTTTGCCTCCGGCGCTCAAGGTGACGAACATCTCGAACATGGAGACGTCGAAACAAATAGATGTTGAAAAAAGCACGCCCGATAGTTCTGAAGGGCTGAATACCTCGCGCGCCCAGTGGATGAACGTCACCGGCGTGCGATGCTCGATCGCTACACCCTTCGGCCTCCCGGTCGATCCTGAAGTGAACAGAATGTATGCCAGACTCGCGGACCGTGTCTGGGTAACGGGATCGTCAGCCGGTTCCTCGCCAATCGCCGGACCATCTGCGTCCAGGTAGATACACCGCCCCGCAAATGCCGACAGCTGACTTTCGAAACCTCTTTGTGTCAGGACGATCGGTGCGTGCGCATCTTCGAGAATCCCGGCCAGGCGCTCCGGCGGGTAATTCGGATCGAGCGGGACATAGGGACTGCCGGATTTGAGAATCCCCAAAATGCCAGTTACTAACTCAGCCGTGCGGGCACCGCAGATTCCAATCGGCACATCGGGTCCGGCGCCGTGGCGTATCAGATAGTGTCCAATCTGATTGGCGCGCGCGTTTAGCTCCCGGTAGCTGATCCTTCGCTTACCATCGACCACCGCTGCGGCATCCGGCGTCCGCTTCGCTTGCGATGCCACCAGATCGTGGATACAGACTCGGGGATAATCCGCCGCCGTATCGTTAAATTGATCCAGTATCCGGTGGCGCTCCTGCTGGTCGAGGAATTCCAGTTCCGAGAGCTGCTTTTCAGGGTGCTCCACAATGGCTTGGAGCAAATTCTGAAAATGTCCGAGCATGGTTCGGATGGTGGCGGCGTCGAATAGATCGGTGTTGTATTCGACCCGCAGCTGCACCCCGTCCGTTTCATGGGTCGCAAACCAGGCCATGTCGAATGCAGAGGTCCCTTGATGCAGCGGCAGGCGTTCCAAACTCAGCCCTGGCAACTGCAGCGCTTGCTGTTCGGCGTTCTGCAGCGCAAACAAAACTTGAAAAACAGGCTGGTAGCTTAGGCTGCGTTCCGGCTGGAGCTCCTCCACCAGTTTTTCGAACGGGATATCCTGATGAGCATAAGCGCTCAAGGTAGCTTCCTTGACGCGCCCCAGCAGCTCGCGAAATGGGGGATTACCTGAAAGATCGGTTCGCAGCGCCAGCGTGTTGACGAAGAAACCGATCAAACGCTCGATCTCGGTGTAGTTCCGGCCGGCGATCGGGGACCCGACGACAACATCCTGCTGCCCGGAATAACGGCTGAGAAGCATTTGATACGCGGCCAGCAGCGTCATGAATAAGGTTGCGCCCTCGTTCTGACTAAGCATGGTCAGCCTTTGCACCAGCTCGCGGGGCAGGAGCTGGGTCTCCGTGGCGCCTCGATAAGTCAAAAGGTTGGGGCGTGGCCGGTCGGTCGGCAGCTCCAGCAGCGGTGCCGCTCCGGCGAGTTGCTGCCGCCAATAGGAAGCCTGCTTTCCCAGTTCTTCGCCTTGCAGCCAGGCGCGCTGCCAAACCGCAAAATCCGCGTACTGAACCGCAAGTTCCGGCAGCGGCGAAGGCTCACCACGCACAAAGGCCGAATACAGCTCCTCCAGCTCCTGGGCTAGTATCCCTGCCGACCAGCGATCGCCGACGATGTGATGAATCACGATCAGCAGCACATGCTCATCATCCGCTGCGCGAAGCAGAAATGCGCGCAGCATTGGATCGCGGGCCAGATCGAACGGCCGCTTCGCGCGCTCCAGCGCCCATCGCTGGATCTCTTCCTTCCTCTCATCGGCGGACAAATGCGAAAGGTCCGTCACCTCGAGTTGGCAATTGGAAGGCGGCGTAATCAGCTGCATGGGTTGCCCGTCCAACTCGTGAAATGTAGTGCGGAGCGCCTCGTGCCGCCTTACGACTTCATTCAGGCTCCTCTCGAGAGCATTCACCTGCAACGGACCACGGATGCGCGTCATTTGCGGAATGTTGTACAGCGGAGTCTCGGGTTCAATCTGATTGATGAACCACAGCCGCTGCTGCGCGAAAGAAGCCGGCGCGGGTTCGCTGCGTTCCTGTCTCTTCACCGGGGGCGGTCGCAACAGGCCGGTTTGCGCCCGCCGCGCCGATTCGATAAGCGCTGCAAAACCCGCCAGCGAGGGTTCTTCGAACATCGCTCGAAGCGGCATCTCCACGCCGAGAGCTTGCCGCACGCGCGAAATAACCTGCACTCCCAGGAGCGAATTTCCACCGAGTTGGAAAAAGCTATCCTGACTTCCGGGCTGCTCGATGCGCAACAAGGAAGCCCAGATACCGGCAAGGATTTCCTCGCTCGCGGTTCGCGCTTTTAAAACGCCTGTCTCGGTGTTCGTCCGCACGAATCGGGTTTGGATGGCACTCGAAATGGTTTCAACCCCGCCCAACTCCGATGCGATTTGCATCAAATCAGTTCGTGCCGGGCCCGGAGCGGCAAACGCCAACGTCGTCTCCGGCTGCGGGATGGAGGTTTCGGCCGCTCCTATCTGGTCAGAAACTCGGGCAAATGCGGCAGAGAACCGATAAACAGTGCCGCCGTTGGCATACTGGCGGGATGGCGGCCCCATGCCTTCTAAAAAGTCCGCAGCCGGCCGGTTCTTCGGTGTGGCGGCGAACCGCACGTCCACCCACTCCAGCCCACGCTCCACTGCTAGTTCGCCCAACTTTGCCAAAAGGCGGTGCTCAACTCTTCGTCCCAGTGCGCGGCAGCTCATGAGCAGCGTATCCACTGTTAGCGCATCGGCCTGCGCGGCAAACATTGCTGTGCCGACCAGGCCGTAGTCTCCGAATCGATCAGACACTTCCACAACGAGGCATTCGCTCCCTGCCTCGCATAACCGCTCGATTTCGGTTTCGGTGCGCCGTATCGTCGTGCTGTTGAACTGATTCGTTCGCTGGGTCAATTGCGATACGCGCGCCAGGTCTTCCGGCTGCATCCGTCGAATGACAATTTTCAGCTCCAGCCCGCGCAGAAACTCTTCCAGGCTGCCCGCACCCGCGCGTGATTCTTCGCGTTCGCGCTCCTGGTCATAGAAATCGCTCCGCCGGCGATCTTCGCTCGTTGCATTCCAGTGATCGAATGCCCAGAAATGGCGCAGAACAGATGGTATTCGTTCAGAATCCGACGGCAGTTCGAGCACCAGCACTCCGGGGCAATTCGCTCGCACCTCCGCACACTCCAGCGGATTGTCGTCGACCAGAATGAAGCTGTCCACACCCACACGCAGCTCCCGCGCGAGATCTTTCAAATTTTCTGATTTCGGCCGCCAGTTCACGCGCGACGCAACCAGATCTTTCTGCTGTATCAGCATCCCCTGATTGATCTCGAACACAGCCGCAACATCCGCCTCGGCATTCTTGCTGACCAGGCACAGCAACATGCCTGCTGCACGCTGCTTCAACATGAATTCCTGAAGAGCCCGGCGCGTCGTGTCTACCTCGACACCGGCGGCCCCTTCTTCTCCACATACCCCTTTCCAGAGCGTGTTGTCGCAATCGAGCGCAATCATCTTGTACGGGGCGCTTCGAATCCCGTGAATCCTGCGCGCCGCCATGGAGGCAAGCGCTACAAAAAAAGCCGGGGTGTAAGGAATGGCTCCCAGCCCTTCCGCGTATTCGTCGCGGTAATTGTCCACAGGATACAAGTTCAGAATGTCCGCCGAGCCGATCAGGTGAATGCCCGGCTGCCCGGCCAACTCCGCGGCGAGTACTTGCTCGCCAGCTTCGACCGACGGCGGGCATATGCAAAGGATGAACGGCGCGGTGCCACGCGCGGCCGCGGTCTTCAAGGATTGCGCTAGTTCCCGTGCCTGACTTACCGAATCAAGGTCGTTCCGCCACTTGAAAAAAACCAAATTGAAGCCGTCGCGGTTGCGTGCCAATAAGCTGGAGGGGTCCAGCAACTGCTGAAACACCTGATCGAACGGCGCGAATTCAATGCTCGAAGGCAACCGGAGTCGCTCCATCCAGAATGCCAGCGGCTCTTCGAGCGGTTCCACCGTAAAATTCGCGGCAATGGCGATCGTCTGCTTATGCTTGGCCCGACGATGCTCGGCAGCGCGTTCGAGCAGCGCTTTCGAAATGCCGATTTGCTCAATCCTGGTTTCGGGCGTCTCGACCATGCACCGCAGCACGCCGGCAACGCTCAAGAGCAGATCCTCTATCGTGCGGCGTTCGAAACGATTGGCCCGATATTCACACTCGATCTGCAGATCGCCTGCCGCCTCGGTGGCGATGAAGCGCAGGTCGAGCAATGCCACCTGGGCATCGAAACCGAAGTGTTTCGCCGCAAAGTCGCGACCGTTCCTCGCGATTGCGGGAAAGCTTTGCAGCAGCAGCGCGACGTTGAACAGCGGATTGTCATTCGCCGTTCGTTCCGGGTTGATGTCGGCCACGATGCTGGCAAAAGGGCAGTCCTGATGAGCAAACGCCCCCATCACGGCAGCCGTTTCGGCGTTCAGCACGTCCAGCGCGTTCTGGCTATCCGCGATCGGATTACGTAACGGTAACGGATTGACGAAGCAGCCAATCATGCGTTCAGTTCCACTCAGGCTGCGATTGCTGGCGATGGTGCCGAGAAGAAAGTCAGCCTGGCCGGACCAGCGGTAGAGCACGATGCGCACCGCCGCGGCCAGCACACTAAACAGCGTTGTCCCGTTTGCCCGGGCAAATACTTGCAGGGACCTAAGCAACTCTGCTGGAATCGTGGTCGAAAGCTGATGCCCGCTGCGATCGAATGCGGAGATCGGCGCATCATCTTCCGGCAGGAAAAGGGCTGGAGGCGCGCCCTTGAGAGCCCCGCGCCAATACTCAAGCTCGCTTTCCAGGCGCGAGCCATCCATCCACTCCCGCTCCCAGGCCGCGTAGTCGGTGAAGTGCAGGTCCAGTTCGCCAAGCGGGCTGGTCCGGCCGTCGGCCAATGCATCGTAAATCGTGATCAGTTCATCCAGCAGAATGCTGCCTGTGAATCCGTCGCTGACGGCATGGTGTATCGCCATGCAGAGCAGGCAGTCATCGGGAGTAAGCCGAACCAGCCGCGCGCGGAGCACCGGGCCTTGCTCCAGGTTGAATGGCTCGCGGACGGTCTCAAGCGCCAGCTTCAGCGCAGCCCGCTCGCTCGCATCGGCGTCCAGGGCGGATAAATCGCTGACCGGAATTCGTAATGGTGTGACCGGTTCAACGACCTGAACTGGACCATCTCCCCGCCCGGCAAATCGCACCCGCAGGATTTCGTGACGGCGGCGCAGTTCATTCAGGCTGCGCTCCAGCAGCGACGAGTCCAGCTTGCCCTGAATACGGAAAATGCGCGCCGTATTGTAAAGCCCGGTGCCGGGATGCTGCTGCTCCAGCAGCCAGAACACCTGCTGCGAATGCGACAGCGGGAACTCGCGCCGGCCTGGCACCCGAACCATCGCAGCACCACCCGGCCGCAATTCGTCGATCACCGCAGCAAGGTGGGCCACCGAAGGGTCTTCGAAGAAAGCCAGCAGGGGAAGATCTACATGCAGCTCTTCGCCCACACGCGCAATCACGTCCATAGCATTCAGCGAATCGCCGCCGATATCGAAGAAGTTGGCGTCAGTCTCCACCTGGTCCAGACCAAGCACATCTGCCCAGATTTTCGCGACCGCGTCCTCGGATATGCTGCGGCCGCCGGATGACATGAGCGCGCTCTGCGCTTTGCTATGGTCTGTCATTTTAGATTTATTGTGCTGCTACGGGTTTGTATTCCTGCCCGGCATCCGTGAGGCGCGGGTAATCGATTTTGCCGTTCATGGTTCGGGGCAGTTCCGTCACGCTGATCACCTTCACTGCCGTTCGCGGCAGATCGAAAATCTGGCATACAGCGTCTCTAACTCCTTCGACAGTTACGCAATTCTCCGCCGCGACCATGAGCAGATCATCCCGTCCAAAGCATGCGACGGCCGAATTGAGCCGGCGCGACAGCAGACTTTCCACTTCGTCAAGGTTAAAGCGCTTGCCAAACAGCTTCAGGAACCGCTTCAGCCGCCCGGTGATATAAAAGTAGCCGTCGGCGTCTTCTCTCGCCAGATCGCCGGTCCGCAACATGCCTTGTAACTCGTCGCCTTTAGCAAGGTCCTTGCGGCACTCAGCATATCCCATCATCACGTTGGGCCCCCGGTAAATGAGTTCTCCTGTCTGCGGATCCAACTTAAGCATGCCACCCGGAACGGCCACTCCGATCGAGCCCACCTTTCCGCCGAGTTGTTCAAATGGCACATAAGAGATCCGCGCCGTCGCCTCAGTCTGGCCGTACATGACAAAGAATCTCCACCCGCGCGCTAACGCCAGTGCATGCATCTCGAGGACATGGCGTTCATCAAGTTTCCCCCCCGCCTGCGTCAGCGTCTTTAGTGACGAACCTTTCTTCTTTAGCAGGCCCGTTTGAAGCAAGAGCTGATAGGTGTACGGCACGCCGGCAAAAGACGTGCAGCCGTACCGGTCAACCGCGTCCCAAAACTCCCGGCGTACCACCGTATCTTCGCTAAAGACAATGGCAGCGCCCGCGTGCAGGTGACTGTTGATAACCGATAGCCCATACGAATACGGCATGGGCAGCGACGTAATCGGCCGCTCCCCGGGCGTCAGTTGCAAATACTGCGCGATGGAAGCTGCGTTCGCCTCCAGGCTCTTCAACGGGAGCCGGACCAGCTTCGGGCTTCCCGTGGATCCCGAAGTGTTCAAAAGGAGCGCCAAATCAGGGTGAATTTCGATGTCATCTGGTCTCTCTCTCTCAACCAGACACCATTCCCCGAATCCGCTTTCCCGGTATCCCTCGCCACGCCACCCGGGCGTCCCAGCAAAGACCCAGTCCGGCCGATAAGCCGCTAAAAAATCACGCTGCAACTCGCTGTTTAGGTTGGCATCGAGAAGAATCAGAGCTGCGTCGCTATTCAATGCCGCCAGGTATGCGGCGAGGCACTCATATCGATTACTGGCAAATAGCAGCCCTAGCGACTTCCGGCCCAAGCGCGGCAGCGCAGCCTGAATTCTGGCTACATCATCCTGTAACTGGGCAAAACTCCAAACCTTGCCGCTTTGGGCGTCGATCGCTGCCAGCGATTCATCCCGTTGTGTCACCCTCCAAAATTCCATTGCTCGTGTTAACCAAGGCCGAGGTGGGCTCTCCGGAGGAGCCTGCACAACAATGGGTGCATACTACACTTATCCGGCGGCAACGGTCAATGGACCTATTTTAGGATTAGCGCTGGTTGAATCCCCGGTTAGACTAGGTGGCAGGCAATTTTGGGGTATTTCGGAGTGTAGGGATGAACGATAGCAACTCAGACGCGGCAGTTCGGCTGCCCCGAACCTACGACGCGAATCTGCTCATGCACGATCTCCAGATTTTGCGCGATGTCCCGTCCGCCCCCCAACCGGGCCCCTATCACAAGGGCGAATGGACCGGTATAGCGCTGCATTCCATGGGCGGCAAAGACTCGGTCTTTCCCAGTTCACCCGGCATGGACCGCTATGAGGAAACCGAGAGTTTGCGGCGAACTCCTTATTTCAAGCAGATACTGGATGAACTGGCGTGCCCGAAAGAGGTCGTTCGAATTCTTTTTCTGCCCCCGGGCGGCCACATCAAAGACCATTTTGACTTTCACACCAGTTTCCAATTCGGTCTTGTTCGCCTGCACATCCCGATTCTTACCGATCCGGATGTGGCCTTCGTCATCGATGGCCATCGGATGAATTGGAAGGCTGGAGAGCTATGGTATGGCGATTTTTCAAGAGTCCATTCCGTCAAGAACGACAGCCAGATCGTTCGCGTTCACATTGTCATCGACGTACAGATCAACGATTTCCTGCTGAGCCTGTTCCCCGAAGATTTCGTTGCGCGGCGGCGCGCCGAAGGGATCTCGATGACGCGCGAGCCTATCCCCGCTTCCGAGGCCGAGCTGCGGCGCTTGGTTTGCGACTTCCGCATTCCCGGCGAGTTCATGCCCATGTTCGTAATCGGGAAATCGCTCTTCTCGCTGGCCAAAGGCGCTTTGGCTTCTGTCCGGCTCATCGATGGCAAGTTAACGGCGCTGGTGAACAACGAACCGGCATTCCGATTGGATCGCATATCCGGTAACACCTTTGCCATCGCCGGTGTGCCTCCTGGCATCACTTTGGAGTTTCAGGAAGAGAATCATGTCGTCCGCGCAGTGCTGCTGAACCTGAAGGGTCTGCCTAAGGATCTTTATTCGGCCCGGCTTGGAAAGTTTCAGGGACCATCCATCGTGGACAGACAGGTGACGCTGCCGGTGCTCGCCGCCGACGCACTTTTGGCCGCCAACGCCACGGGAGTGCTGTAAAGCGGGTATTTTGTTCAGCGAAGCATGGGCGAATGCTTGCCACCGATGAAGATCTTCCATTTAGTTCCCGACCTCAATTACGGAGGGCTTCAAGAAGTTGTGCGGAGACTCGCTCTTTGCCAACTGCGATCCGGCCACTCCGTGAGAATAGGGTGTTGGACTAACTCGAGTAACCACCCGGAGGCTGAACGCGAATTGGAGCAGGCAGGCGCTGCGCATCGTCTACCTGCGGCGCGCACCTGATGGCACGTTATCGTTTCATCGACTGTCGCTGTTGCGGATGCTTAAGAGTTACCTGGGGAGGCAGAATGCAGACATCTTGCATGTCCACAACCCTTTCGATTACTACCTATATGGAGCGATCGCGGCCCGAATGGCGGGCGGGACATCGATTGTGCAGACCCTTCATGCGACTGTGATGTTTGACCTGGCCGCGAGAAGATCCGCCGGCGCCGGCCGCATGAAGGTGGCGCGCACCAAAGCGAAATTCTGGGCCGCCGCCATGTTGACGGACAAGATTGTTTCGGTCTGCTCGGAATCGGAGGTCATTCTGCGCAGCATATTCACTCTGCCCGGTAAGAAACTGTGCGCGATAGACAATGGCATAGAATTGGCTCCATTTCTAGCGGTGCCCGCCCGACCTCTTCGGAATGAGATCGTTTTCGGCGCCGTGGGACGAATGTCATTCGAAAAAAATCACCGCGTGCTGATAGATGCGTTCGCGCTGGTGTGCCGCAACCACGGCAATATCCGCCTGCGCCTTCTCGGAAGCGGACCTCTTGAACAAAAGCTGCGGGAACAAGCCCTTCATCATGGCTTGGGCGATTTGGTGGAGTTTTGCGGCTTCAGCCACGATGTTTCCGGGTTTTTAGCGGGCTTGGATGTCTTCGTGTTGCCTTCCATCAGCGAGGGTCTGCCTTTAAGCTTGCTCGAAGCCATTGCTTCCGGTCTTCCGGTAGTCGCCACAAAGGTGGGAGGAGTTCCGCAAATCGTCCACAACACGGATAGCGGTTGGTTATGCGAGCCGCAGGACACCGCCGCTCTTGGGGCAGCTTTGGAATCGGCGATCGCCTGCTCAGACCGAAAGAACAAGGGCGAACGAGCCCGGCATCTGGTGGCGGAGCACTATGCGGCAGAGCGAATGAATCGCGATTACGATCTGCTCTATCGACAGCTATTGGGTTAAACAGTTGTCGTCTCAACTCGAGATAAGCAGCACACTCTCTCCGCCAGCATTACCCTTGACAATAAACTGCAGATCTCTCCGCCTCAGGCGGGGCGGGTACCTCGGAGACCGTATGCCTCAGAGCCCTCAACAGCCGCGTCCACCGCAGCCTCGTACGCCTCTCCCCGTCGGCTACCGCCAAGGGATCATCACGGCGATTACCGTCCTTCTCGGGTTCTCTCTCCTTTTTGTGCGCTACTGGGACTTTGAACTGCCAGGAGCCTGGAGTGTTTCTTCAGCGATCGCGGCCGTCTTAATGGCGTTGTCGATCGCACTGCAGATGGTGGCGCTATGGAGATCGCTGCAGATTAAAGATGACGATGAACACGAGTACGCCAAGACTCTGCGCTGGTTTCTCTCATCCGCCGTGGTGCTGCTGATAGCCGTTGCCCTCGCATGGCTATCGTTGTCCCACTTTCTCAAATTTTGAAATCGACAGTCGGTAATCGGCTCTGTGACTATCGCCCGGCGCTGACGAGCATCATCAAGCTCGGAGCCACAGTACAGAGGCCGCGCGATGCAGCCTGCCAAGCGGAGCCGTCGGCATAAGTCAACGAATCCACGTCGACGGATGTCACCGCGGTGAAGCTCTTTAGCGAAAGGTCACTGGAAGCGTGGCCGTTTCCTTTAATGTCCAGGACGACGGTGACCTCTTTGGCGAGATCAGGTGCAGACGATGCGCGCACCAGGGGAATGGCTTTCCACTTGTCACTATAGCCGTGCACGGTGAGTTGGACCTTCACGATTTCTCGCGGGTTGGGATTGGTCATGATGAGGTGGATTCGCTGCACGGAACCAGTCAACGGAATGCCGTCGTTTGACCCTGGGCCATATTCGACTTTCCTCTGGAGAAAGAACGATCCATGATTGACCTGCAGCCCGATGGGGCAGCGGTCCATGGAGTAGGGATAAAGGTTCAACCATTGGCTATTGGAAGATACGGCGTAAGGGTTGCGATGCAAGACGACGTCTTGTCCCACAGCGCAAATAGTCGCGAGCACGATAGCGAGCGGCAGAAGGCGGATGGGTTTCATGTTTGCCCCCCAGGGTCGTACAAACGATGTATCCACGCTACTCCGCTTGATTGTTCGATACAAGGCCTGCCCCGTCGTCATGCTCTCAATCCCCTGCTCATCGCATTCACCCGTACAACAGCTAAGCGCTGCGGCAAGGTTACTTAAGAGTGGAAGATAGTACCCTCTCCCCAGGGTCGACTCCTTCGGCTAAGTCGAATGGACTGTGTGATTTCCAGTTTGCGACCTGAATTGCAACCGAGCGCTGGCGGCGCAAAAACATGCCCCGGCGACTGAGTAGTTCAAAAGTGATACTGCCATAACGAGACACCTTCATTACGATTACCCCAGTCGATGCCTCGGAGTTCTTCCGGGTGTCGCTCGATGAAGTTCAACCCACAGGAATGAGGTGTAACAATGCGTTTTCTTCCGACATGTGCCCTGCTGTTGTCTCTCTCTGCCGTACCTGCGTTCTGCCAGAGCAACAGCGCCGCCAACACCAACTCCAACACCGTGCTGCCTGCGAACGCAAGCGATGCGTCCGTCGACTATGCCGCCCTGCGTGAGCGCCTCGCTGAGCAGAACAAGGTCCTGACCGATCAGGTCAACACCCAGCGCGCCATCGTCAAGAAGAACCAGGAACTGCTGAAAGAAGCGCAGAAGCTTGACGCCTCCAACAAGAAGCTGCTGGAAGAGAAGAAGAAGCTCGAGACCGAGAATGTAGATCTCGAGAAGCAACGCCAGGCTCTGAAGGCTTCGCAGCCCATGGTAACGGCTGAGGTCTCGAACTAAGCACCAGCCGGCGCGCTTCATGCCGTAATTCACCGAGCTTACCGGTTGGAAGCTCGGGAAGCGTGAGTGCTGCCTACGGCGGAGTAGTTTTAAGTAGAGGGGCCACCCTACCTCAAACCTGGGCAGTCGTACTTTGGGACTGCTGATGGCACAAGCCACAGCAGTCCCAATGCCATTTCAGCCACCTGATCCTCTTCTACACGAACGCAGTGTAACCAATTGTCCCCACCGCGATTTTTTGGAGATGTACAATTCCCCTGCCTCCAGGAACACCCGGATGCTCAAAATCTGCCGATGCGTGGATAGCCAATGAACCGCAGGTCATTACTCAAGCTCGGCGGGCTCTTCGCCGTTGCCCTTCCAGCGCTCGCCTTTCAGGAAGAAAAGAGCAAGCTAAAGATCACTGGAGTGCGCCTGGTTCGCACCCGGCCCAGGCGTCCTGTGCCCACCTACACCCCTGCTCCCGGATCGTGGTCGACGGGTGGGGTGGAAGTTGCAAACCCTATGTCGATTTACCCGAAGTACAAGGCCACCCGGTCGCTATGGAACCCTGACCCGGGAAAACTCGAGGGATTTACTGTCGAGATTTCTACCGACAAGGGAGTCACGGGATACGGGTACGGTGGGGCGGGCGGCGGCGCGGTTGTTGAGCAGCACTTGGTGAAGTTGCTTTTGGGTGAAGATCCATTCGATGTTGAACGGCTCTGGGACATCATGTATCGCTCTACCCTGCCCTACGGGCAGGCCGGCATCGCAATCAACGCCATCAGCGGAGTCGATCTGGCCCTTTGGGATCTGATCGGCAAAGCGCTCAACCTTCCTGTTTACGAGTTGCTCGGCGGCCAGACCAAGCCGCGGATTCCGGCTTATTGCACCGGCAACGATATCGAGCAACATATCAAGTTCGGGTACAAGCGGTTGAAGATTGCCATTCCCTACGGCCCCGCCGATGGCTGGGAGGGACAGCAAAAGAATCTGGAGCTGGTAAAGAAGACGCGGGCACAGCTGGGGCCGGATGGTGACCTGATGCTCGATTGCTACATGGCATGGAACGAGCAGTACACCATCGAGATGGCTAGGCTGGTCGAACCCTATCGCGTGTACTGGATGGAAGAATGCCTGCAGCCGAGAGACTATGAAGGGTTCGGGCGCCTCAGTGCGGAGATCAAATCTACCCGGATTGCCACCGGCGAGCACGAGTATACGCGGTACGCTTTCCGTCAACTGCTAGACCACCGCGGAGCGGCGATCTGGCAGCCCGACATACACTGGTGCGGCGGAATGACGGAACTGCGGCGAATCGGCGCGTTGGCAGCTGCTTATGACATCCCTGTGATTCCGCATGGAGGCGGCACCTTCGATTCAATTCACTTCATCCTGGCTACTCCAAACAGTCCGTGGGCGGAGATGTTCATGCCTCCTCCAGGTGGACCCGACGAGGTCTACCGGCGATTTGAAGAGGATAACCACATCACTCGGGGTCCGGAAGGGATCTATGCCCGTCCGTCGGACGCTCCGGGCCTGGGCTGGGATATTGAAGTTATTTAGGTAGCTGCAGAGTCTGTTCGCCGGCTCGCAAAGGATATTGACGGCCGTTCCACTCCAGGACCCCAGGCAACCCTTTCGGCAGAGTGATGCGAAAAGTCGCCTTGGTCTCGACCTGCGTGTACTGGACCCGAATTTCCCCTTCTTCATGCGGCATCGCGGCTTCGAAGTTGGCCAGCGGTCCTGGGTTCGGAGCAATGCGAACCGACGCAAATCCGGGCGAGCTGGGATGAATACCCGCGACAATCGTCAGCAAATCGTACATCGGGTGTGCACTCCAGGCGTGCGTATCGGAGCGCGTCGGCTCCTTGGTCTCTGGAGTGGTGGTAAAACCCATGGCGATCATCCCGCGCCATGGTCCAATGGTGTGCAGGTAATACTCGGCCAATCCGGCTTTGTCGAGGGCTCGAGAGAGGTAGAACTGTGCGTGGTAGTCGACCAAGGCCATCTTGACCACGGGGTTCTCACCCAAATTGGGTGCGATGACCTTTCGCATCACGTGCGCCTGGTCGGCGCGCGGGATCGCATCCGTCAAAACGCCGTAGATGTTCGTGTATTGGCTGTATGTCTTCTGGTCCGGAGTATCTGCCAGCAGCCCGAGTTGCGCGTTCCAGCATTGCTGATAAACAGCCTTGGATGCCTCGCTGGCGGCTGCCCTGTATTTATCCGCCAGATACTTTTCACCGAACGCATCTTCTAACTCGGCTGCTTGGCGAAGGGTATCCACAAATGTGAGTGTCAGCAGTGCAGACTTAGCTTCATAAGGGTGCCAGGCAGCGTCATAGGGCAAGGGCTTGAGGAAGCCGTCGTCGTATTGTTTCTCCAGGAACCATTCCAGAACCGGGCGTGTGCCAGGGAGAAGTTCTTGCACAATGGCACTGTCCGGACGATACATCCAGTAGTCACGAAGCATATCGACATAGCTGAGCGAAAAATTCGGGATGAACTGTTGTAGGGAAGCTGGATAACGGCTTTGGGTAATTCCCTCAGGAACGCGGGACTCATCGAAAGCGTGCAGCGCCTGTTTTGCCAGGCGGTCGTCACCCGGCACGGTATACGAGATCAGACTCTGCACCCGCGTGTCGTCGATGTACTGCAACTGCTCCCAGAACGGGGTGTCCATGTAAGTGTCGTGCGCGCCCAGGCGTGCAGTACGCCAGCAGATTTCCCAGATCCTGGCGAGCAGTGGATCACTGGATGTGAAGGTGGCTCGTTGCGCGAATGGAAAGGCACTGAAATTCGCGTTCAGGCTATCCAGGTGTAACGGCTCGTCTCCGGTCTGTATTTTCAGTTGCAGGTAGCGCCAGGTGCGAAACCACAGCGGCATAAACGTGCGGTTTCGTCCTCCATCGGGCAGAAACTTGTCGAACTGGCCCAACACCAGGCGGTCTCCAACCTCGTCCCGGTTACCCCGGTGATGGCGGGTGTCGTACAAAGCTTCCGTATAACCAATGTCTATCCGCGAACCTTCTCCTCCGCTGACCGTAAGCTCGGGAAAGCCCGTGACCATGGTTGCGCGATCGAGCAGGATTTCCACTTCTGCATGGGGCGGAATCGCGACCGGAGCTGCGGGAAATTGTTCCGCAGCCGGCAGATTAGTGCGGACCACCTTGCCCACACTTGTGGGGGCAAATTCCATTTGCGGCAGGGTATCCGGAACCAGGTCCCACCGGTTGTGAGAGTCGAGGCCGGGCGGAACAGCGACGCTGTCCCTGGGATAAATTGTTTCCCGCATAACGCCCGCGGCGGAAACCCAATGCGAGGCGGCGGAGGACCCCGCTTCTTTCCAACCCCAGTCGTAGAGCGCCGCGTCCAACCACTCACCGGGGTCCGCAGCCCAGTAGAACATGAACCCGTTGCCCATCCTGGGAATGAAGGCTTCCCCCGCTTCCTGTTCGACCTGCCAGGTGGCGTTTGTGTCGACCGCCGATTCGGCGGTGCTGTCTCCCTGCATCAGAAAAGCGGTGCGCTCGCTGATAACCGCAAGCGGGGCGTAGATACCGAAATTAAAAACAGTAGCGGCGATCACGTTGTCGCCGGCATGCAGCGCGGGTGCCAGGTCGAAAGTTTCATAGCGCCAATGCTGCAGGTCACCCTTGGCCGGCCCTTCGCCGATCCGCAGGCCATTTACATAGAGCAGGAAGTGATTGTCGGCGCTGACGTCGACCGGGAAATGCGCGGCTTTCGTATCCAAATGAAGGATCTTGCGAAAATGAAAGACGCCGGGCTCGCGCAGCGGCGCGGTGGGATGCGAGATCCACTCGGCCATCCAGTGTTCGCGCGGGGCTGCAAGCAAGGGCGAGTGGCTGCTCAGGAGGAGAAACAGGACTGCCACAAGTGAAATATCACGCCGCAATTCAAGAATGCCTTTCGGGGCTTAAAGTAAGAAGAGATCATACGATATGACCGAAATCAATAGCGCAGATCTTCAGCAGCAATTCGCAAGCGACAATTATTCCGGCATTTGCCCGGAGGCGTGGGCCGCCATGGAGGGGGCCAACCGCGGCCACGTATCGGGCTACGGCGATGATCCGTGGACCGCGGCGGCGGCGGATGCCTTCCGGGAATTGTTTGAAACCGAGTGCGAGGTCTTCTTTGCCTTTAATGGCACCGCGGCAAACTCCCTGGCGCTGGCTTCGCTTTGCCAGTCCTATCATTCCGTCATTTGCTGTCAATCGGCCCACGTAGAGACCGACGAATGCGGTGCGCCGGAGTTCTTTTCCAACGGTTCCAAGCTCTGTCGTTTCCGAAAGCAAGGATGGAAAACTCACGCCGGCGGCCATTCACCAGATCGCAACCAACCGGACCGGACATCCATTTCCCTAAGCCTCGCGCGGTCACCATCAGTCAATCCACCGAAACGGGCCGCGTTTATACCGTGGAGGAGCTGCGTGCTCTCTCGTCGGTCTGCAAACAACATGGGCTGCGGTTCCACATGGATGGCGCGCGTTTCGCCAATGCCTGCGCCAGTCTTGACTGCGGGCCGGCGGACCTCACCTGGAAGAGCGGCGTCGACGTACTTTGCTTCGGCGGCACAAAGAACGGGATGGCGGTCGGGGAAGCAATTTTGTTCTTCGATCACAGACTAGCTGAGGATTTCGACTACCGCTGCAAGCAGGCAGGGCAACTTGCCTCCAAGATGCGCTTTCTTGCGGCGGGCTGGGTAGGCATGCTCGAAAGCGGCGCATGGCTGCGCAACGCTACGCACGCGAATGAGAGCGCCCGGTATTTAGCCGATGGACTGGCTGGTATTCCGGGTGTACACATTGTCGCCGAACCTGAAGCGAACGCGGTGTTCGTCAACGCATCTGATGAGACGCTCGAGGCCATGCGCCAACGGGGCTGGAAGTTCTACACCTTCATCGGGGGCGCCGCGCGCTTCATGTGCTCATGGGATACAGACCGCAAACGCATCGACGAATTTTTCCGCGACTTGCGCCTTTGTGCGGAATCAACATTGACTACCAGATCTCTAGGTTGAGACCCTTTGCGTCACAAATCGATGTGTCCACTAGCTAGCGTAGTGCGTCACACAGATGTACGTTTATCCCGCAATGTAATAAAGCCCATGCGATTGCCCTGCCACGAACCCGGGTGCCCCATATCTCGCTCGTTTTTCGCGAGATGTGGGGGGCGACCGTTGGTCGCCCCTTTGTCTTCCCGACCGAAGCGTAGCGCAGTGGAGGGACCTGCTGTTTCCATCATCCACTAACCGATGTCAGCAGGGAGCGCCGCCCTCCCCTTTGTCATCCCGAGCGAAGTCGAGGGATCTGCAGTTCAACGGACCTCTCCTGGAAATGTTTTCGACAGAGCGTGGCGCCGTGGGGAGCCTGCCCTGAGCGAGGTCGAAGGGGACTTGCTGTTCCTTTCGGACATCAAGGATGCAGCGCTCGCTGTAGAGCCTCAGCCAGGTGCAGAGCCTGCCGCCCGGTAGCTTGAAAGATCTGCTCGCGGCAACTGAACCCATCGGAAACAATCAGGGTATCCGAGTCCGCCTGCCGCACCGCCGGCAAGAGCACCCGTTCGCCAATCGCTTGTGAAACCGCATACTTCTCCTTCTCAAAGCCAAAGGGCCCTGCCATTCCGCAGCATCCTGCGTCGAGAGCCTTCAAGTTCGGACCCATCCTGCGAAGCAACGCCTCTTCATCGGTCATCTTCATGATTGCTTTGTGATGGCAATGCCCGTGAAGGAGCACATTTTGCGACAGTTGCGGAGGCTGATAGCCGGGAGCATGGTGTTGCAAAAATTCGCTGAGCAGGAAAGTCTGACGCTCGCAGGCGGTCCGCGCGCGCATCCTCGGGAAACAGGTTCCGCAATTCGTCGCGAAATACTGAAGCGCAACTTGGCTCCAGGACTACGATGGGCAGGCCAGCGTCGATTTCGGGCGCAAGCACCTGCAGGATACGCTGCAAATACAGCTTGGCCTTATCCAGCATGCCAAAGTCATAAAGCGGCCGCCCGCAGCAGAGATGACCTTGGGGAACCATCACCCTGAAGCCCGCATGCGTAAGTACTTCCCATGCAGCCTGGCTTGTCTCCGGCTTGAAGTAGTTGTTGAAGGTATCTGCCCACAGAATCGACGCTTCCACCCGAAGCAGCAACCCGATGCTTGCGCGCCCATTGCTGAAAGCTGACGGTAGCGAGACGCGGCATCTGCCGCTGGGGCGCCAGGCCAAGCGCCTTCTGTATCAGAGACTTCGAGACATTGCTTAGAAAATTGGCAGTGCGCGGAGCGAACGACCCCAGCTCCGCCCAGCGGTCGATCATGCCAAACGCATAGGCATGCAGCGGACGCCGCTTTCCCTCATAGTAATGCGACAGGAACTCAGCCTTATAGGTAGCGAGATCGACGTTGGCGGGGCACTCCGACTTACAGGCCTTGCATGCCAGGCATAAGTCGAGCGCCTGCTTGACTTGTTCATTCTTCCAGCCACCATCCACCACCTCGCCCTGGAGCAATTCGAAGAGCATGTGTGCGCGCCCGCGCGTACTATGCTCCTCTTCCAGGGTCACCATGTAACTGGGGCACATCGCGCCGCTGTCCAGCTTGCGGCAGGCTCCGAGGCCGATGCATCGCGCGGCGGCGCTCGCGAAGGAGCCGCCATCCTCAACAAACTTGAAATGTGTCTCCGGTTGCAGCGGTTTGTAGTCCGCTCCCAGACGCAGATTTTCCGTTGGCAAATAGGCATCCACAACCTTATGCGGATTGAGCTTGTTCTGCGGATCCCAAACCGCCTTGAATTGGCGGAAGGCGTTCATCAGTTCGGGCCCGAACATTTTCGGCAGCAAGGCGCCGCGCGATTGCCCATCGCCGTGCTCGCCCGAGAGCGAACCCCCATAGCTCACCACCAGGTCTGCTGCCCTTTCAACAAACTCGCCGTACTTGCGGATGCCGGCCTCACTCTCGAGATCAAAGCTGACGCGCATGTGGATGCATCCGTGCCCGAAATGCCCGTAGAAGGCTCCTTGATAGCCGTACTCGTCCATCAGGGCGCGAATATCGCGCAAATAGCCGCCCAGTTTTTCCGGCGCAACCGCCGCATCGTCCCACCCTTCCCATTGCGGCGCCGCTCCTGGCGCAAACGCCGCGGCCCTCGGCCCCGACTCCCGCAGGTACCACACATCTCGCGCCTCGGCCGGCGTGTAGAGCCGGATGTTCGGTGGATCGGGCACCTGCTTCAGTCGATCGATCAGTTGCTGCGCAAGAGCTCCGCGCGTGATCCGGATCATCAGAACCAAATTCAACCAGCACAATGCCGCGGCCCTCAGGAAGCAGATCGAGTTTGGGAGCGCCCTTGCGCCGCAACCCATCCACGATGCTTCCCTCGAAACCTTCAAAGCCGATCGGCTGGAAGCTCAGGATCTCAGGAACATGGTCTGCCGCAACGAAAGCATCCTGATACCCGACTCCAACCAGCGCCCGATGCTGCGGGCTGGGGATCAGCTTGACCTTGGCTTCGAGCACCGTCACGCAAGTGCCCTCGGTCCCCACCAGCGCGCGAGCCACATTGAATCGCTCGGGCAACAGGTCGTCGAGGTTGTAGCCAGAGACACGGCGCGGAATTTGCGGAAACCGGGCCCGTATCTGATCGGCATATTGTTCGCCGATCGCGCGCAGCGCGGTGTAAATCTCGGCCGGCCGCCCGCCCTCGCGAAGGATGCGATCAAGATCGTCACCGGTCGTCGGGCCAACAGTCATCTGCGTTCCGTCGTACAGCAGAATCCGCAGCTCTTCGACATTGTCGACCGTTTTGCCGCCTAACAAAGAGTGGGTGCCGCAAGAGTTGTTCCCGATCATGCCGCCAATGGTGCAGCGGTTGTGGGTCGAAGGGTCGGGCGCAAAGGTCAACTTGTAAACCTCAGCCTGGTTGCGGAGGGTGTCGAGCACAACTCCAGGCTGCACCGTGGCAAATCCTTGCTTCGGGTCGAGCTCGAGAATCCGATTCATGTACTTGGTGAAATCGAACACCACGGCGACATTGCAGCACTGGCCCGCCAGGCTTGTGCCCGCTCCGCGCGCCAGAACCGGGGCTCCGTATTTGCGGCAGGCCGCCATGGCGGCCACCACGTCATCCGCATCGCGAGGAACAACCAACCCGATGGGGATCTGGCGATAGTTGGATCCGTCTGTGGAGTACATCGCGCGGCTTCCGCGATCGAAACGGACTTCTCCCTTGAGCGTCCCGCTTCAGCTCCTTTTCGAGCTCAGCCGCTTGAGGAAAGGTATCGATGGGTTTTGCGTGGGAACTCAGCGGCAGCGGCGTGAGTGTCTGCATGTGGTTGCCTAGCGGTCTGCCGGGCGCGAGCGGATTGAAGCGCCGCCGTAACTCCGCCCGGCTGGTGGGGTACTCCGGCCAGGCGAAGGCCCATTTCGACTCCGCTGAGCGTTCCCGCCAGCATCAGGTCGTTGAAGCTGCCAAGATGCCCGATGCGAAATACTTTGCCGGCCAGCTTGGAAAGGCCAGCTCCGAGCGACATGTCAAAGTTCTCCAGGATAATTTTCCGCAACCGATCCGCATCATGGCCTGGAGGCATAAACACGGCGGTGAGCGAGCTTGAGTACTCGCGCGGCTCTTCGCAGACAATTTCCAGGCCCCAGGTCCGCACCGCTGTGCGCGTCGCTTCCGCGTGACGCTGATGGCGGCGGAATACATTGGCCAGCCCTTCCTCCTGCAGCATCGCCAGAGCCTCCCGCAAGCCGTAAAGCAGCGTGGTTGCGGGGGTGAAGGGAAAATACCCGTTGCGATTGGGTCCCAGCATCTCCTGCCAGTCCCAATAGGAACGCGGCAACCGTGCGCTCTTGTTTGCGGCCAGCGCTTTTTCAGAGATCGCGTTGAAACTCAAGCCGGGCGGCAGCATCAGGCCCTTCTGCGAACCGGCGACGGTCACATCCACTCCCCACTCGTCGTGACGATAATCGATGGACCCGAGGGAAGAAATCGTATCTACCATCAGCAACGCCGGATGGTTGGACCGATTCATCTCCTGCCGTAGGTCTGCGATCCCAGCTGGTGACTCCGGTTGAGGTCTCGTTGTGCACCACCATGACCGCCTTGTAGGTGTGGCGATCATCGGAGGCCAACCGGGAAGCTAGTTCCGCCGCGGAAACGCCGCGCCGCCAGTTGCCCGGCACATAATCCACGACCAGGCCGAACCGCTCCGCGAGCTGCCGCCAGAGTTGCGAAAAATGTCCGGTCTCAAACATCAGCACGCGGTCACCCGCAGAGAGCGTGTTGACGATGGCTGCTTCCCACGCTCCGGTTCCCGAGGCAGGATAGATGACCACCGGTCCGGTGGTTTGAAAAACGGGGCGAAGATTCTCCAGAACCTCGGAGCCTAACCTGGAAAACTCCTGGCTGCGGTGATCGATGACCGCACGATGCATCGCCCGCTGGATTCGATCGGGGACGTTGGTGGGCCCGGGGATTTGCAGAAAGTGGCGGCCGGCGCGTGTCAAGATGACCGGATTCTAATTGATTGCGAGCAGCGTTCGCGACCATCTATAGTGTAAGCCCGTGTACTGAGATACGAGGTGGGCGCGCACGCATGTCGGCTGATCCGGGTTCCACAATGCAGCGCCGGGACTTCCTGAAGCTCACCGGCGCGATGACGGCCTTGAGTCTCACGGGTCGCGCTCTTGCCCGTCCAAGCCAGCGGATGTCGATCATCGTTGACGCTGAAGAACCATGCTCATCCAGTGATCCCGTCCATTGGGCCGCGGGCCAACTTCGGAAAGCTCTCATCGCGAAGGGTGCGGTCTGCGAAATCGTCCCGTCTCCGGACCGAGCCGTCGGGTCCACCTTTTCCGTCTTAGTTGCCAGTCCCGCCTCAACTCTGGCCCGAGTCTTCCCGCAGACCGGCGCAGCGCTCGCCAGTCCTGAAAGTGTCCGCCTCAGCCCAGGAACACTCACAGGAGCTCCGGCGATCTGGGTCTCCGCGACCGGAACGAGGGGGTTCGTCTATGGGCTGCTCGAGCTGGCAGAGCGGGTCCAATTCAATTCCGACCTGACGACAGGACTGCATTTGGCCCAGGCGCTCGAAGAGCACCCCGCGAACCAGGTCCGAAGCGTCTCCCGTTTATTCTGCAGCGAGGTTGAAGACAAGCCCTGGTATTACGATAAGGACTTTTGGCGCGGCTACCTCGATGTGCTCGCGGCGAGCCGCTTCAATCGCTTTAATTTTACTTTCGGATTGGGCTACGACTTTCCTCGCGGAGTCACCGGCGACTACTTCCACTTCCCTTACCCCTACCTGGTCGACGTACCTGGGTACGACGTGCGTGTGGTCCGGCTGGCCAATGAGGCGGGAGAACAAAACCTGCCTCCATTTACCGCGGAAGAGCGGGAAAAGAATCTGCAGATGTTACGTTTTATCGCCGCCGAAACCAGCGCCCGGGGGCTCGACTTCCAACTCGGCATCTGGACCCATGCTTACCAGTGGACGGATAGTCCTAAGGCACATCACCGCATCGAAGGCCTTACACCCGAGACGCATGCGGCGTATTGCCGTGACGCGCTGGGCATGCTTTTGAAGGCCTGCCCGCAGATTCAGGGGCTCACGCTTCGCGTGCACGGAGAGAGCGGGATCCCGGAGGGCAGCTACCCATTCTGGAAGACGCTGTTTGAAGCAATTTCCGGCTGCGGACGCAAAATCGAAATCGATATGCATGCCAAGGGAGTCAATCAGACCATGATCGACATGGCGGCGGATACGGGCATGCCGGTCAAGCTGGGAGCGAAGTATTCCGCGGAACACCAGAGTCTCGGCTATAACCAGGCAGACATCCGTGAACTGGAGATACCTGAGCCCAGCCGCATGGAAACCGGGGTTTTCAGCGTGAGCAACGGCGCCCGGCGATTTACGCGCTATGGCTATGCCGACTTCCTGGCGCAAGGCAGCCGCTATCAATTGCTGTTTCGCCTATGGCCTGGAACCCAGCGGCATCTGCTCTCTGGCGACCCGGAGATGGCCGCGGCTTTTGGACGCACCTCCAGCTTCTGCGGCGCGGCCGGGCTCGACATCATGGAACCTCTCAGCTTCAAAGGACGCGAAGGGTCTGGGCTGCCGGGCGGCCGTTGCGCTTACGCCGATGCATCGCTCAACCCGAAATCTGGCGATTGGGAAAAGTTTGAATACTTCTATCGTGTCTGGGGACGTTGCCTCTACAACCCGGATGCTGATCCGGAGACCTGGCGCAGATACCTGAAGAGCAATTTTGGACCGGGAGCGAAGCCGGTCGAAACTGCTTTGGCCAATGCCAGCCGAGTTCTGCCGTTAGTGACCTCGGCTCACCTGGCTTCTGCGTCCAATCACGCCTATTGGCCCGAGATATACACCAACATGCCAATCGTACTTGGGAGCGAGCGTTCGCCCTACAGCGACACGCCTGCTCCGAAGTGTTTTGCAACGGTGAGCCCTCTCGATCCGCAGCTTTTTTCTACTATCGCCGAGCACGCCGGCGACCTGCTCGCCGGCCGGTCGAATCCAAAATATTCACCCATCGAAGTCGCCCAGCGGCTGGAGGACGCCACGGCAGCGTCGGCTCAGGCGCTGACCGACGCGCGCCTGAAGGCCACGTCGCACACCTCTCCAGAGTTTCGGCGGATGGAAGAGGACATACTTATTCAGAATGGATTGGGCCGCTTCTTCGCGGCCAAGCTGCGAAGCGGGGTTTTGTTTGAGATCTACTTGAAGACGGATAACGTCGAGGCTGGCAAGCTTGCGCTTGCCCACTACAAGCAAGCTCGCGAGGCATGGGCAACCATGGCGAATCGTGCCACTCGAGTTTACCGTTCGGATATCACGTATGGCGATATTCCGATGCGTCGCGGGAACTGGAGCGATCGGCTGGCCAGTATCGATATGGACATCGCGGCTATGCAGGACAAGGTGCAGACTCCGTCCGGTCCGGCAGCGTCCACGCAAAATATCGGGTCGGTCATTAAAGCCGCTACGGGCAGACCGAACCGCCCCTCAGTGCCTTGTGTCCATGCGCCGCCGGCGAGCTTTGATCCCGGGCAGCCGCTCTCGTTATCGTTGCGGTCGGTCTCCGCGTCTAATGTGCCCAATGTCCATCTCTGCTATCGTCACGTCAATCAGGCAGAGCGCTGGCGATCCATGGAAATGCGACCCAGCCACGATGGATACGCTGGCACTATTCCCGGGGATTACACGAATTCCGTCTACCCCTTGCAGTACTACTTCGTGCTTCAGCGGGAAGACTCAGCATGGATGTATCCGGGGTTCAACTCGACGCTTTCGAATCAACCCTATTATGCGATCGCAAAGCGAACCAGCTCTTGAGGTTCTCAGGCTACCGGCCCATGAGCGCTAACTTCTTTGGCAGACGATAGAAATCCGAGAAGACGCCTTTTTTGCATCTTCAACTCACCACAAAAACGTCATCCACAAGACTGTCATCCAACTGTCATCCGCAAAAACCGTCATCCTGAGAGGTTGTGACTTTATTGATTTTTTCGCATTTTCGAGGTACCTAAGCCATTTGTTTTCAGCATCGGATTTTGCACGAAACCAATAAAGTCACAGACTCTGAGCGGAGCGCTTCACAGATTTATCGCGTGACACAGCGCTTGATCGCGCGGAGTCGAAGGACCCCGAGGATGCTTCTCTTACCCATGCTGCTCCGGGCTTTTCAACCACCGAAGCCCGCACCGGGGGGACACGCCACGGTCCTTCCCTGGGCTGTGTCACGCGATAGATCTGTGACGCGCTCCGCTCGGAGCTTTTGACTTTTTTGATTTCCCTTGTAGTTTGTGGCCGGAAAGCTCCGAAGGGCATCTGCCAACAGGCATCGCCGGGGTCCTTCGACTCCGCGCCATAAACCCTCCGTTGTGCGATAGATCTGTGAGGCGCTTCGCTCCGGATGACGGTTTTGTGGAAGGGTCGAAAAACATCTAGTTAGGAGTTAGGTATACAAAAAACACGAAACGATCGAAAAAGTCACAGGCTCTCAGGCTGACGATTTTGTGGGAGTTTTGACGAAAAACATCCGAAACAAGTTAGCGCTTAGGGGCTGCTGGCCGAGGCCATGATCTTCTTCAGCTCCTTGTTGGCGCTGGCTAGGCGCAAATCGTAATCTGCCTGCAGGTTCACCCAGAACTGCGCGGGAAGACGAAAATAGGTACCCAGAGGCAAGGCGGTATCCGCGCTGATGGAGCGCTTGTGATGAACGATTTCATTGATCCGCGGTAGCGAGACATGAATATCCTTTGCCAGGCGATAGGGCGTAAGCCCCATCGGCTCCAGAAACTCCTTCAGCAGGATCTCTCCTGGATGAATAGCAAACACCGATTTGATCTGCGGAGCGTGGGACATGGAATTTCCTCGATGTTTCAGTAGTCTACGACCTCTACTATAGGCCCGAGACCTCCTGGTTCCCTCAAGGTCTATAATTGCGGACGATCGTGATGGCATTCTCGAAACTTATTTCTTCAAGGGGTGGCATGGACGCACGACTTTCACGGCTCCTCAACCTGGTTCTTGGCGCTACGCTCTGCTTTTGCCTGTTGCCCCTGTCAGCGCAGCAATCCCCTGCCGCGCCGCGTCCGTGGAACCAGAACCCTAATGGCATGCATGTTTACCTCCAGGCAGGACTGAAAACCCACTTCGCAGGCCAGCATGATTATCCGCAGTTTCTGGCTGACTGGAGCAAGATCCTGACCGAGCACGGAGCCATTGTTGACGGGGCGTTGCACGGCCCAAGCGCTGCCGACCTGGAGAACACCGACGTCCTCATCATCTACAAGGGAGACGACGGCTACATGACTGATAGCGCAAGGCAAGCGCTCGAAGCCTTCGTCAAACGAGGCGGCGGTATCGTCAGTCTTCACGATTCCCTATGTGGTCCCGACCCGGCTTACTTCGCGACCCTGGTCGGCGGCGCAAAAAAGCATGGTGAGGTGAACTACACCCTGGGCGCGGACATCCCCTACACCATCGTGGACAAGGCGAACCCCATCATGCAAGGCATGTCGGACATCACGATTTTCGATGAAGCGTTTTACAGCATGACCTGGGCCAAGGATCCGGCAATCCACGTACTCGCAACCGCGGTGATCCCGGGAACTCCGAGTGCCGGCACCCACAAGGGCGAGGTCGTGCCCCAGATCTGGACCTACGAACACACCCTTGCAGGCGGACAACCCGCGCGGGCGTTCGTCTGGATGCAAGGGCATACCTATGCCAACTTCGCAAACCCGCAGATTCAAACCATGTTGCTTCGGGGGATCGCGTGGGCCGGCAAAAAACCCGTAGATGAGCTTGTGAATTACAAAGCCCCAGTGCGCAAGGCGCCTGCCCCTTACGCCCAATGATGCACCCATTCAGCCGCCTGATGCTGGCCTTCGTGCTTGCAGGTGTGGCAGCCCACGCTCAAACCAGCCACTGGCCGACCCAGGACGGCAACTACGTCATCCAGAACTTTCGCTTCGGTAGCGGTGAATCGATTCCCGAAGCTGAAACTCCACTACCTCACCTTGGGTAAGCCTCACCGCGACGCAGCCGGGCATACCGATAACGCCGTCCTGCTTCTGCATGGAACCGGGGGCGATGCGCATTCGCTTCTCAACCCGGTTTTTTCCGACGTGCTCTTCGGGCCCAGCCAGCCCTTCGACATCACAAAGTTCTACATCATACTGCTGGACGACATCGGCCACGGCGAATCGAGCAAGCCTTCCGACGGGCTGCGTATGCACTTCCCTCACTACGACTATGACGACATGGTCGCCTCCCAGCACACCATGTTGGTCGACGGCCTCCACGTCGATCATCTGCGCCTCATCCTCGGCACCTCGATGGGATGCATGCAGTCCTTCGTCTGGGGCGAGACTTACCCGACTTTCTCCGACGCCCTGGCCCCCTTTGCCTGCCTGCGGTGGAGCTTGCCGGCCGCAACCGCATGTGGCGGTACATGGCCATGCAGATAATCCGCGACGATCCTGCGTGGAAGAACGGCGACTACACCACGGAGCCCGTAGAGGGCCTTCGCGGCGCTAATGATCTGGTCATCATTGCCGGCTCGGCGCCGCTCCTGATGCAGAAGAAATACCCAACCCGCACCTCGGCCGAGGCCTACGCCGATCACACGCTGGACAACCTCATCGCTCATACCGACGCCAACGACTTTCTCTACTATGTCGACGCTTCGCGCAACTACAATCCTGAGCCCAGGCTCGGCACCATTACCGCTCCCGTGCTGTGGATTAACTCCGCCGATGACTTCATCAACCCGCCCGAGCTCGGCATCGCCCAAAAGCTGGTTACCAGGATGCCGCACGCGAAGTTCATTCTCATTCCGATCTCGGATGCTACCCGCGGCCACCGCACACACACCTATGCGGCTGTGTGGAAGGATTACCTCATTACATTCCTTCAGGAGACGGAAAAGAAGTAGCAGTTAGTTCAACGCGAACGCGTATAAGGTGTCGCCTCCTCCGGCGATGAGATATTGGCGCCCATCCAGCATGTAGGTCTCAGGCCCATTGCCGAGCGAGCGCAGCATGGGGAAATGCCATAAGATGTCGCCAGTTGTTGCGTTGAAGGCGATCAGGTTCCCATTGTAATCGCCGCTAACCAGCAGGTTGCCGGCCGTGGTCAGGATTCCCGGGCCGCCCAGAGCTGCTCCTCCCATGGCGTCGGCCGTTGTATACGCATGGCTCCACTTCACATCACCGGTTTTGTAGTCGAGCGCCTCAAGCACATGTTGTGACCAGGTGCCGCGCATCGACCCCCCGTATCCCTCCGGGTGTTCGCTGGTATCGGTGAGGTAGGTCACACTATAGCCGAGGGTGGCGTTAACGTAAAACAAACCTGTTTGCGGGCTGTAGCTGGGAGGCATCCAATTGGTTCCACCACCCGGATTGATGGTGAGCAAGTTACCATCTACAGTCGGTTCCTTTTCCGGGTCGGGTATGGGCTGCCCCTTGGCATCGACGCCTTTAGACCAGTTAAGAGGAACAAACGGTTTGGACAGGATATGTTTTCCGTTGGTCCGATCAAGGACGAAGAAATATCCATTGCGCGCTGCCTGCGCCAGCAGCTTGCGCGGCTTGCCGTCAACCTCGGCGTCAAACAGGACTGGCGTCTCTGTATTGTCCCAATCGTGTGTATCGTGGGGCGATCCCTGGAAATACCAAACCAGTTTGCCGGTGTCCGCGTTGAGCGCAACAATCGAACAAGTCCAAAGATCGGCGCCCTTCCTGCCTTGCCCTGCCATGACCGGATTCGCATTGCCTGTGCCCCAATACAACAGGTTGAGATCCGTGTCGTAAGTACCCGGCAACCAGGTCATGCCGCCGCCGTGGCCCATCGCGCTAGTCGTTCGGGCCATGTCTCCGATCCGGGTTCTCCCTTTTGCGGTTCGCTATTCCAGCGCCACTGAAGTTCTCCGGTCTCGGGATCGCGCGCTTCCAGATAGCCGGGAACATCGATGGCGTCCCCGCCCACCCCCACAATCACGTGATTGCCAACCACCATGGGCGCACCGGTGGTGAAGTATTGCATCTTCTCGTCGGCCACCTTCTTTCTCCAGCGCTCTTTGCCGGTCTTCGGCCTCCAGAGAAATAAACCAGCCATCCGGGGCGAGAAAGTACAGCCAGTTGCCGTGCATGCCAACTCCGCGATTCCCTACCAGGTGGCCGCCCTTGTCCACCCAGTCGTAATGCCATAGCTCCAGGCCGCTGTGCGCATCGAGCGCATAAACGTGATCGGGAATGGTGAAGTAAAGAACGCCGTCCACCATCAAGGGCGTGGACTTGATGTCGGGCTCGCCGACGCCGCGCATGGTGCCCCCAGGGATGGTCGCGCGAAACATCCAGGCCAGCGACAACGCCGTGCACATTGGAAGCATGAATCTGCGTCAGCGGGCTGAACCGGCGTCCGGAGTAGTCGCCGTTATAAGTTGGCCAGGTGTCGGTTGGTTCCTTTTGCAGTAGCTTGTGAGGATCGAGTCCCTGCGCCATGGATACAGCCGGGCAGCAAGGCAAACGAGAAACAGGCGGATAGAAAAAGGCGACTCAATTTCACTTCAGTGTCACCAAATAGGCGGTAAGGTCGTGCATCTGCTGATTGGTGTACTTATCCAGCATCTGGCGATGGAAGACGAGCTTATCTTCTACCTGCACCTGTGATACCCTTCTGCAAAGGGATCGACGGTAGTTGCCCTGCCGCGTCGTAGAGTGAGACGTAAAAATCGTCGAGATGCTTCAGGGTTCCGCTGATCGCTTACCATCCTGCAAGGTCACTGTTACTTTGGTGGCGGATCGCCGTCCGGGGCGCCGGGTACAAGAATGTTTGTTGCAGATCTGGCGGGTTCATTTTGGCGCCGATGTGCGCCAGGTCGCCGGTCACGGAGTGGCAGGTATTGCATTTTCCTGCGCCGTTGAAATACGCCTCGCCTGCTTTGGCATTTCCGGTCACTACGTTCAGAGCTTTGTAGGTTCCCCGGTTTGCTGCCAGCTCCACTTGCAAATGGAGATATTCTGCGATATCGCGCAGTTGCTCACTGGTTAACGAGGGGAAGGCCGGCATCCCTTTCGTGGGTCTGCCCTCGTGTACCGTCTGCCCGATGAGTTCTCCCTGGTTGTCGTCCAGTACCACGGAAGAGCGCAAGAGATCAGGAGCGCTTCCGCCGCGAGCATCCACTCCGTGACAAAAACCGCAGGTTGGTCCGAAAATCTTGGCCCCTTCGGCGGCCATTTTGGCGTCGGGCATCCTGCCCAACCCAAGAAACTCCCGGGTGCGAATCGCTCTGGAGTCTTCCTGTTGTTGGTTCGACTGTTTGGCGTGGCGGCCGGCGCGTCTTCCTGCGCTGCTGCGAAGGAAATCGGTGCAAGGAACAGACACACTACCACGGCCCATTTTCCTCTGCTGGTCCCCATACCGTCCTAAGATATACTTCGCCCCCTCGCTCGTCGACCAACTTTTCGCACAAAACATGCCTTGCAGAATCCTCACACGCCAAGAGATTCCCGAATCCTGCTGGCAGCTGGAGTGTGCTAAAGTCCTTGGGTATCCACACACGCAATTTGTAATTCGCAAGCACTCCGCGTTAGCGGCTTAATCAACTGGGCCCCGGCACGTTCGTCCTGAATGGGAGTGGCAATGCAATCCGAACCCACGCCCAAAGTCCGCACGTATCTAGTCGCGCTGCTCCTGACCACTTTCCTGATTGGATGCAAAGAGAAACAGCAAGCTCCCGAACCGGGGCCTCCCGAAGTTGAAGTCACTGAGGTTACCCAGCGGAATGTTCCCGTCTACCAAGAGTGGGTGGCCCAGTTAAACGGGCGTTACAACGCCGCAGATCACCCCCAGGGTCCAGGGCTATCTGCTGCGGCAGAACTACCGCGATGGCTTTTTCGTAAAAAAGGGACAACTGCTCTACGAAATAGATCCTCACGCTTTTGAGGTGGCGATTGCGCAAGCCAAAGCCCAAGTGGCCGAGGCGGTGGCGAACCTGTCAAACGCCGACACCAACGTCGCGCGCGACAGGCCGCTCGCCGCACAAAGCGCTATTCCACAAAAGCAACTGGATACCGATATCGCGACCCAGGCCGCGAATCGGGCTCAATTGGACGCAGCCAAAGCACAGCTGGCCCAGGCCGAGTTGAACCTGGCCTGGACCAAGGTCTACTCGCCGATCGATGGCATCGCGGGGCTCTCAACTGCCCAAATCGGCAACCTTGTGGGCACCACCACGATCATGACCACAGTCTCCCAGGTCAATCCTATCTGGGCCTATTTCAACATCAGCGAGAGTGACTATCTCACCGAAGCACAGAGCATTTTATCGGTTGATCAGTGGAAAGCGGGTGGCCAGCCCGGTCCTGGAGTTTATCCAGGCAAACGGCGCGACTTATCCGCGGAAGGGCCGCATCGTCCTGGTCAATCGTGAGGTTGCGAGCCAGACGGGGACCATCCAGCTGGTCGCCGAATTCCCCAATGCGGACGCGGTGCTTCGCCCCGGCGGGTTCGGACGCGTCCGGTTCCAGACTGGCGATGAATGAAGGGGCGCTGCTGGTGCCGCAGGCAGCCGTGATCGAAGTGCAATCGATGTATCAGGTTGCGGTGGTCGAACCTGGCAATAAGGCCAGCCTTCCGCATGGTGAAAGTGGGCGATCGCGTCGGCCCGGACTGGATCATTACCGAAGGATTGAAGCCCGGCGACAAGGTTATCGTTCAGGGCTTCATGAAGGTCAGAGATGGCACGCCGGTCAGTCCCAAGCCATTCGTCGCTCCGGCGGAGCGCAACTAATGTCAAAGTTCTTCATTAATCGGCCCATCGTAGCCATTGTTATCTCGATCCTGATGGTCATTGCCGGCGTGGTCGCTTTGCTCCGCCTGCCTATCGCGCAGTTTCCCGAATATCGCCGACCCGCAGATTCAAGTCACTGCCAATTACACCGGCGCCGATGCCAACACCGTGGCCCAGTCAGTGGCGACGCCGATTGAGCAGCAGATGGCTGGCGTGGACGGGATGAACTACATGTACTCGCAAAATGCGAGTAACGGCCAGATGTCTCTGACGGTGGACTTCGGCATCGACACTGTCACCAATACCGACCAGATCCTTTCCCAGATGCGGGTCTTACAGGCCAACTGCGCAACTGCCGAGTGCGGTCCTCAACAACGGTGTGACGGTGCAAAAGTCGACGGCGTCGCCGTTGATGTTGATTGATCTCTCGTCAACCAACGACCGCCTTCGACAATATATTTCTCGCCAACTACGCGTTCATCAATCTCAACGACGAATTGACCCGGGTGCCGGGCGTGGCCTCGGTGTCGATCTTTGGCGCCGGGCAATACGCAATGCGCTGCTGGGTCAATCCTGACAAACTCGCCAACCTGGGTGTAACCGTTCCCGGAAATCATCAATGCCATGCGCGCGCAAAATACGGTGAACCCGGCCGGCCAGATCGGAGGCGAGCCGGTTCCACCCGGGCAGCAGTTCACCTATACCGTTCGCGCGCCCGGGCCGGCTTCCCTCCGCCGAGGAGTTCGGTGAGATCATCGTGCGCGCGGATAGCAACGGCGGCATCCTTCGTTTGAAGGATGTTGCCCGCATCGAATTAGGGGCGCAAAATTACAGCGTCATTGGCCGCTACAACGGCAAGCCTGCGGCGCTGCTGGCCATCTACCAGGCTCCGGGAAGCAACGCGGTCACCACCGCCGCCGCCATCCGCAAAGTGATGGAGGAAGCAAAGACCAGGTTCCCCCAGGGACTGGAATATGTCGTCGCGCTGGACACGACGCTCGCCGTCACCTCAGGAATCAAGGATATCCAAAACACCATCCTCGAAGCCCTGGTACTGGTCACGTTCGTGGTGTTCCTCTTCCTTCAGGGCTGGAGAGCCACATTGATTCCTTTGTTGGCCGTGCCGGTCTCGCTGGTGGGGACGTTCATCATCTTTCCCTTGCTGGGATTTTCCATCAACACCCTCTCGCTGTTTGGCCTGGTGCTGGCGGTCGGCCTGGTGGTGGACGATGCGATCGTGGTGGTGGAGGCGGTTGAGCACCATATTGAGGGAGGATGACGCCGCACGACGCGGCGTTGCGAGCGATGGAGGAGGTTTCCGGGCCGGTGATCGCCATTGCGCTGATCCTGGCCGCGGTCTTCATACCAACCGCTTTCATTCCCGGCATCACGGGCAGGCTGTACCAACAATTTGCGGTCACCATCGCGGTTTCCGTAGCTTTGTCGGCCTTCAATGCTTTGACCCTCAGCCCGGCTCTCGCAGCGATGCTCCTGCGTCCCAAGAAGGAATCTCGCGGGCCGTTAGGCGCCTTCTTCCGCTGGTTCAATCGCGTATTTGGCCGCGCCACCGATGGCTACGTAGGCGCCTGCCGGCACCTGATCCACAAATCCTGGTTGGCTTTTCTGTTGCTTGCGGCGCTGGTAGCAGGCGCGTGGTTATTCGGCAAGAATGTGCCCGGCAGCTTTCTTCCCGACGAAGACCAGGGGTTCATGTATGTAGGTCTTGCAACTGCCGCCGGCATCGTCGCTGCAGCGCACCTCGGCAGCTTCGCGAGAAGTGGAAGATATTCTCATGAAAACGCCGGGGGTGAAGTACGTCAGCTCGGTGGTGGGATACAGCCTGTTGAGCGGCGTGAGCACGACCTACAGCTCCTTCTTTTTTGTTTCCTTCAAGGACTGGGCGGAGCGTACAGCTCCCGACGAGAGCTATGCCGCGATCAAGAGGCACGTCGCCGTCGCTCTCTCCCAGGTTACTTCGGGAATCGCCTTCTCCTTCCCTCCGCCTGCGATTCCCGGCGTGGGGACATCGGGAGGATTCAGTTTCATGCTCGAAGATCGATCCGGGGGGACCACCGAGTTCCTGGCAGCGAACGAGCAAGCCTTTATTGCCGCGGCGAGAAAGCGGCCCGAGTTGGCGGGCGTGATGACCACCGCCCTGCTGAGCGTTCCCCAGGTCGGCGTAACCGTAGATAACGCAAAAGTGCTCACCCAGCAGGTGGGCCTTGGGGATGTGTATCAGACACTGCAGACCTTTATGGGCGGGGCCCTGGTGAATTACTTCACTCGTTTTGGCCGGCAGTGGCAGGTATATGTCCAGGCGGAAGGAAGCTACCGCACCTCACCCAGCAACCTGGGTAAGTTCTACGTCACCAATGCCGGTGGACAGCTGGTCCCGCTGAGCACACTGACCGCGATCAATCAGCAGCAGCGGCCCGGAGTTTGTGACCCGGTTCAACCAGTTTCAGGCAGTGCAAATCAACGGAGCTGCCGCGCCCGGATATAGCTCGGGTCAAGCGATCGCCGCCCTGGAAGAAGTCTTCAAGCAAACCATGCCGCCGCAGATGGGATACGACTACACAGGCATGACCTACCAGGAGGTCAAAGCTGCACAAGGGGTCAATCCGGCGGTGGTATTTGGCCTGTCGTTTCTGATCGTATTCCTGATCATGGCCGCCCAGTACAACAGTTGGACTCTCCCCTTCAGTGTCCTGCTGGGAGTGCCCATCGCAATCTTTGGAGCGTTTGCCGCTCTGTACTTCGAGGCATCTCGACAACGACGTATATGCGCAGGTTGGACTGGTGATGCTGATCGGGCTATCCGCGAAGAATGCGATTTTGATCGTTGAATTCGCCAAAGACGAATACGAAAGCGGCAAGTCACTGCTCGATGCTTCTCTGGCGGGTGCAAAGCTTAGACTGCGACCGATCCTGATGACCGCCTTTGCCTTTATTCTCGGCTGCGTGCCGTTGTGGATCGCAAACGGCGCAGGCGCGGTCTCCAGGCGTGTGCTGGGCACTGCGGTCATCGGCGGCATGCTCGCGGCGTCGCTCATCGCCATTTTCTTCATCCCGGTTTCCTTTGATGTGGTCGAGAGGGCGGGCCTCTTTTTCAGCGGCGAGCAGCCGGCCGCCTGAGACCGCAGCGGAGTCAGGGCCGGCAAAATGAGAACCCGAGTACTTCATCGCCGCCGCTATTGCTGCTCGCGTTGTCGGGCTGCAAAGTGGGGCCCAACTACAAGCGTCCCGCGCTCGATGTGCCCGGCCAGTATCGCGGGCTCGCGCCGGGCCCGGGCGCCGGTGGGAACTTTGGCGAGATGAAGTGGGAGTCGGTTTTCCGGACCAGGTACTGCAAAGCCTGATCAAGGAAGCGCTCACCAACAATTACGACATTCGTATTGCGGCCAGCCGTATTCTGCAAGCGCAGGCATCTCTTGGGAGTGACGCGCTCCAATCAGCTGCCGGCCCTGAGCGGATCGTTCGGAGTGCAAAACGAACGCTCGGCGGCTGCTCCTGGCTCTCCCACGTTTGACACCGCCGGCCTGCAGCTAAGTTACATCGTCGACTTCTGGGGACAATACCGCAGGGCGACCGAGGCCGCCCGCGCTAATCTTCTGGCCTCGGAATACGCGCGGCACCTGGTTGAGACGACGCTGATCTCCTCCGTCGCGTCTGCTTACTTTCAATTGCGTCAATTGGATTCGCAACTTGATTTTTCGCAAGAGACCGTCGTGTCCGATCAGGACAGCCTGCGCATCAACACCATTAATTACAAGGGCGGCGAGTACGCGATCACCGATGTGTATCAGGCAAAGCTGCTAGTCGAGCAGGCGGAGGCAGAGGTCATCACCCTGAAGCAGGCGATCGAGCAGACCGAAAACCAGCTCAGTATCCTGCTGGGCAGGAATCCCGGTTCCATCCCGCGGGGCCTGAACCTCGTCGATGAACCACATCTCGATGAAGTCCCGGTCGGCCTGCCCTCGGCGATTCTGGAACGCCGTCCGGACGTCCGCCAGGCGGAAGAGGCTTTGGTCGCGGCCAACGCCAATATTGGTGTGGCCAAGGCAGCTTTCTTCCCCCAGATCCCCTTAACCGCCAGCTTCGGAGCGCAGAGCACGGCGTTGACCAGCTTCCTGCAGGGTCCCGCGACTTTCTGGACCTTGGGTGGCCAGCTGGCACAGCCGCTCTACGCGGGAGGCAGAATCACCAGCCAATACCGGCTGGCACTGGCGCAACGAGAGGAGGCCGAGCTTACTTATAAGCAAACCGTACAGCAGGCATTCGCAGACGTCTCCAATAGCCTGGTTGGCTATCGTCAATCGCGGTTGTACCGGGTGAAATTGCAGGAGCAGACAGCAACCTACAAAGAGACTTCGCGCCTGGCAAATGTTCGCTTCACCGGCGGGGCCACCAGCTTCCTCGAAGTCCTGACCACCCAGCAGCAATACTTTACCTCCGAGCTCCAGACCACGCAGGCATGGTATGCCGAGCTGCAAAACTACGTGCAGCTCTACCAGGCCTTGGGTGGCGGCTGGTGATATAAGATGATGTTCATTAGCAGCAATGAAAGAGAGGATGGTCATGATCAAAACATTAGCCCTGGTGAGTGCGTTCGCTTTATCCACGTCGTTAAGCCTGGCGGCACAGGACGTGGTTCATGCGGTGGATGGAACGGTAAAAAAGGTGGACGCGGGAACCAAGACCGTGGTCGTCGAAACCAAAGACGGCACCGAACACACTTTTCACTACACCAGCGACGTCACCGTCGATGGAGCCAAAGATACGAAAAGGGAGCAGTGGATGCAGCCCACGGAGTGGACGGAAGGCAGCAAAGTTGCTGTGCACTACACCTCGTGGGAGGCAAGGAGACGGCGCACGAGATCGACAAGATCGGCGACGACGGGTTGAAGGCAACGGATGGGACCGTTTCCCACATAGACCGGGGAGCAAAGACCATTGCGGTCAAGACCGCGGACGGCACCGAAGAAACCTTCCACTTAACCGATCGCGCTGCGAAAGATACCGGCAAAGACGTTGCCAACGGCGTGGACAAGTCGGCCAAAGTTACGGTCTATTACACGGAAAAAGCCGGCGTCAAGACAGCTCATTTCGTTAAATCAGTATTCTGAGCCCGCAATGAAAAGTGTTACACGAACGCTCATTCCGTTGCTGCTGACAGCGAACATAACCTTCGCTCAAGCAAGCCGGCGGACGAGCATCAACCCTTCGCCCAACCCTGCGGACGATGCCAAGCCGAACAGTGACCAGGTTCCTGATGCCTACGCCATCACTGGTCACTTCGACCGCATCGTCGTTCTCCGATTTAAGTACCAGACCGACCTGCTTGCCGGCCTCAAAAAGATGGTGAAGCAGGAGAACATTCGCAACGGAGTCGATTCTCTCAGCCATTGGATCGGTGCGTGGCTACCAGGTTCATCAGGTCAGCAACCGGACGCTTCCCTCCCAAGACACATACGTAAAGAATCCTACCGAGCCCGCAGACCTGGTGAGCATGAATGGCTACGTCATCGACGGCAGACTTCATCCGCACATAACCCTCGCTACCCCGGACAAGGTGATCGCCGGCCATCTCGAACCGGGCACTGAGGTCTTCACCTTTGCGGTTGTAACCATCGGGGTGATGAATGATGTTGATTTCCGGCGGCTCGACGACAAATCACCGCTAGTCGAGAAATTTTGGGGTCCCCTTGGACGGGTTTGATTTAAACGGCAGGGTGGCGGTTGTCGCGGGCGGGGCAAGCGGAATCGGGAAAGCCATATCCGCGCGCCTGGCCGCAAACCGGGCCCAGGTGTGGGTACTGGATATCGACGGCGTAGCAGCCGGCACAACGGCCGAAGAGATAACGCAGGCTGGCGGCCGGGCACGCTCCCTCGCATGCGATGTGGCCGACCCGGAGAGTGTGAGCCGGGTGTTCGCGTCGATAGCCTCCGAGGGGTCCATCGACATCCTTGTGAACTGTGCAGGTATCGCGCACATAGGCACGATTGCGACCACAACCCTGCAAGACTTCGAGCGCATCTTCAAGGTCAATGTGCAGGGCACTTTTCTTTGCATGCAGGCTGCTGTTGCCACCATGCTTGGGCAATCCAGCGGCGGTGTCATTGTCAATTTGTCGTCGCTGGTTGCGATCATAGGCATCCCTGAGCGTTTCGCTTACTCGATGAGCAAAGGCGCGGTGCGCGCAATGACCCTCTCGGTGGCAAAGGACTATTTGGACAAGAACATCCGCTGCAACTGCATTTCCCCCGCGCGCGTACACACTCCCTTTGTCGATGGATACCTGAAGAAAAACTATCCCGGCAGAGAAGAGGAGATGCTGGCTGTGCTGGCAAAAACCCAACCTATCGGTAGAATGGCGAAGCCGGATGAGGTAGCGGGGCTGGCAGTTTATCTGTGCTCGGATCTTGCCAGCTTTCTCAGCGGAGCCGACATTCCCTTCGATGGAGGCGTACTCAATTTGCACGGTTGAACCTGTGATGGAGGCCCTATGAAGTTCTTTGGTACGAATTTTTCCAGACGAACCCTGGTTCAGAATGCCGGTATTGTGGCCGGCGCGGGCCTGCTAGGCCTGGGCACCGGCACGGCCGCGCAATCGCAAGCGGCGCGCACCAACGGTAAGGCGCGCGCGCTGGCGCTGGTCGGCGACCGTTACCACAACTCTGATTACATCCGGGTGAGCCTGGATAAGGTCTTCAAAGACCTCGGTATTCCGATTGATTACACCATCGAATACAGTCAGATCTCGGCCGGTCTGCTGAAGGACTACCAGTTGCTGCTGATCTTGCGTGACGGCATGATCTGGCCCAACGGTTACCTGGGCCCGGATGCGTATACGGCTTACGAGGCTGATCTGGAAACTCCCAAGACCTTCCCCGACCCCAAGCCGGTCATGTGGATCACCGAGGAGCAGGGTACGGCGATCAAAGATTTCGTGACCGCCGGCAATGGCTTTTACGCTCTGCACAACTGCAGCCATATCTCCCTCAGCTCCAAAAACTACCGCGAAGTGATGGGCGGAGCGTACATCAGTCACCCGCCGCTGCGTCCCTTCCAGGTTCACGCCACAGACAACAAGCACCCCATCACCGACGGCATGAGCCCATTCATGGTTAATGATGAGCAACATTACGTCACGTACGACAAGGACCCGAAATACATCATTCTGGAGGCGGAGAATATCGATGGTCTCAAGTTCGAGGACCTGGGCACCAAGTCGGTTTCTGGCTGGGCCTACGACTTCGGCAAGGGACGGGTCGTATTCACGGCGGTCGGTCATACCATCCACGCCATGTGGAATCCGCAATACATCGAGATCCAGAAGAGATCCGTACGATGGCTGCTCAAGGAGCTTTGAAGTCCCTCAGCCGCAGAAACCCACACGGGCTAAACAGGTTGCGGAAAAACTCGGGGGGCTTCAGAGTTTGCGCGAGAGCCGAGAAAAGAAAACAGCAGGTCCCTCCACTAACAAATGCCAGCTGGGAGCGCGACCCTCCCCTTTGTCATCCCGAGCGAAGTCGAGGGATCTGCAGTTCAACGGACCTCTCGTGGAAATGTTTTTCGACAGAGCACAGCGTAGTGGAGGGACCTGCTGTTTTCTTTTCTCGGGCTCGCACGCAAACTCTAAAGCCCCGCATATTAGAAATGGGCTTTAAAGCCCCTGAGGTACGTTTTTCTCGCAACTTCGCCCACAAAAAGTTCAGTGCTGTTTAGTCACCCACCCCAGGTGACTAAACAGCCGCCGCACTGGGTACCGCGGGTACGAAAACAAGCGCGACGATAAATCGAACCAAGTCAATCGGAATCTGATTAGGACATGACAGGTTACACCTTCATTGACCCCACGCCGTCTGATCGGCCATGGAACATGAAAATCAAGGCAGGAGGGGACCCTTAGTGCGCTTAGTGCGCACTATTTTGCACCAGAAATCGCCGCCAGGATCTCTCTACAGCCTCTTTAACCCTGAGGCAGCGACTTTATTTGCCCACAGGATTTCTCCGCTTAAATCGGGTTCAGAATTCCGTTCCCTCAACGGTATAAGCGCGCTAAATTAAGGTTCTCCTCCCCCCTTGTCAACCGGGCCACGAATTTCCTGGAGAAGGGCTATGCAAGGACCGCGCACTACCTTTATCTACCTGGCCGTGGTCTTCGGTCTGCTTGTCGTTCCGCGCGCGCTGCAGCGGTTCCGTCTCCCCGCCCCGCTCACCTGCTTCGCCTTCGGCATCATTGTTGCCGGCTTTTTCAAACCGCTGGTTAACGACAGCGTGATCTCCTACCTTGCAACTCTCGGCATTGCCGCGCTGTTTCTTTTCGCCGGTCTCGAGGTCGATCTGGCCGAGCTTCGGCGTCAGCTTCCCTCGCTGGCCAGCAACTTCGCGGTGCGTGGGCTGGTGCTGGTGGCTTGCGCTCGCGTCGCCGCCCTATACCTTCACCTTGGCTGGCAGGTCGATTGGCTGCTTGCACTTGCGCTGCTCACCCCGTCAACAGGCTTTATTTTGGATATGCTGCCCCACTCCGGCCTGGACCACACGGAACAGTCCGAAGTGGCTCTCCACGCAGTCACCGGCGAAGTTACCGCCATCTTTCTGTTCCTCGTAATCTCGCAGGCGACATCCATGAAGACTCTCCTCGTCTCCGGCGGTGCGATTGTCCTGCTGATCGGGGTCATGCCCTTTTTCTTTCTCGCCCTGGGACGCTGGGTCGTCCCTTTCGCTCCCGGTTCGGAATTCTCCCTGTTGCTGATGGTTGGGCTTATCTGTGCGGTCATCACGGAGATACTAGGCGTCTACTATCTGGTTGGCGCATTCGTTGCCGGACTGGTGGCGCGGTCTCTCGCCAAACGAATGACCACTCTCGCCTCTACAGAGAACCTGGAAGCCATTCGCTTGTTCGCTTCTTTCTTTATCCCCTTCTATTTCTTCCACAACGGTCTGGGAGTACCCAGCGCGGCGCTGGTTGCCGCCTCTTTGCTGTACGGATTTGTGCTTGCCGCCTGTATCATCCCCATCCGCCTGGGCGTGGTTTGGCTGCAATCTCGCTTTATGCAGCATCGGGGACACCGGGGCAGCTTGCGGGTTGCCATCGCGCTCACCCCCACGCTGATCTTCACCCTCGTCATCGCGGAATTGTTGCGCGAAAACTTTGCCATCAGTCCCCAGCTCTACGGCGGACTTTTGGTCTATGCCGCCATCGCCAGCATCCTGCCATCGCTCACTCTGCCTGCCTTTGCCGAAACAACCGTTGAACCGGTCGCCATTGAGGCGTGACCTTGTTCCTTCCTGCCGTTACGGCTTTGCTGTCGTCCATAAACATACCCTTGGGGTCCACCCATCCGTGGGGCAACGACGGGCCTGGAAAGATTTTTGATAGGATCATCATTGACGCACCGTACTGTGGGCGTTATCGTTGACCCATCTGGTGTTCGGGAAGGCGGTGCGAATCCGCCACTACCCCGTAACTGTAAGCGCTGAGAGCTTGAACCCAAATTGCTCAAGCCACTGGGATGATTGGTCCTGGGAAGGCTGGTTCAAGGTTGAGGAAGCGTAAGTCAGGAGACCGGCCAGATGCCCTCCAGGGCCGTTTTCAGCTTCGATGGGAGAGCTGGAAAGCAACCTCGCTGACGTAGTTTGCTGGTCAGTACGGACGCTGCCTTTTTATTGGATCCCGCTTCGCGCCAGGGCCGTGCCCTGCGCCAGAGGCGACGAATGCAGTCAAACCAACGCAATACCGTAACCCTGGTGCTGGGAGGCGCGCGCAGCGGCAAAAGCCACTACGCACAGCGGCTGGGGGAGCGCGCCGGGCGGGTCGTCTTCGTGGCCACAGCACAGGCGGGCGATGACGAAATGCGGCGCAAAGTCGATCGTCACCGTGGCAGCCGCCCGCAGCACTGGCAAACCGTCGAAGAACCTCTGGCTTTGGCGGAGACAATCGCCCATCACGGCCCCACTTGCGACCTGATGATCATCGATTGCCTCACTTTCTTTGCCGCCAACCTGCTCGACGCGCCGGGTGATGCACAAAGGTCAATCGATGCCCTTTGCTTCGCCCTCGAGGCGCCGGGCTGCTCCGTGGTCCTGGTTTCGAATGAGGTCGGCAGCGGCGTGGTGCCGGAGTATCCGTCGGGCCGGCGTTTCCGCGATCTGCTGGGCGAGATGAACCAGAGCGTCGCCCGCGTAGCGTCCAATGTGCTTCTGCTCGTCGCCGGTCTGCCGTTGCCCCTCAAAGGCCAGGCGGAGGTCAACCCATGACCGGATTGAGAAGGGCCTTGCCGGTGTTCGCGATGCTCGCGACGGCCTTCATGACGACGGCGCAGGCAAGCCGTGTCCTGACCGATGAAACCGGACGCAAGGTCGCAATACCCGACCACCCGCATCGGGTGGTCTGCCTGGTGCCGAGTATCACCGACACGGTTTTCGCGCTCGGATCGGGCGACGATGTGGTTGCGATAAGCGACTACACCACTTATCCTTCCGCTGCGCTCAAGAAGCCGAGCATCGGTAGCCTGGTAAAGCCTTCGATCGAGACCATCCTCTCCTTCCATCCCGACTTGGTGCTGGGGACCAGCATTCCGGGTTCGACGGAAACCGCGGCTCAATTGGAGACGGCTGGTATACCGGTCTATTTCGTCGATCCCCACGGCCTTGCCGGCATCCTGCATTCGATCGATAGCGTGGGCGCAGCGCTCAATCGCGTGTCCCGGGCGACGGCTCTCAACGCCAGCATTGCGCGGCGTATCGAGGCGGTCAGAGCGCGAGCGGCAGGCAAACCAGCGCCGAAAGTACTGGTTCCCGTCTGGTATGACCCGATCGTTACCATCGGCAAGCTCGCGTTCATCACCGAGATCGTCGAGACCGCGGGAGCGAAGTCGGTGACCGACGATCTGATCCCCGACTGGCCACAGATCAGCATGGAAACAGTGATCGCCCGGGCGCCGGCAGCACTGGTGCTCATCCGCGGGGGCAAGATCTCCATCGACATGCTGCGGAACCGGCCAGGCTGGAGCAGTCTGCCGGCGGTCCAGGCAGGCAAGGTTTATTACGTCGACAGCGGCATCCAGGAGCCAAGTCCAGTTGCCATCGACGCTTTGGAGGAACTGGCCAGGGAATTTCATCCTTAGTTTGCGGGTCGCACCGCGAACATGGGTGCCCCATATCCCCGATTTCCTGTTGAGCTTGTTGGGCTCCGCAGACTTCATGCGCCTTTCCTTATAGAAAGGCGCACACGCAGCCCTTGCCGGCGCCGCGTGCAGGAAATTCGGGGTATCTCGCGCCTTTTGCGAGATGTGGGATCTCGCAAAGGTTGGTGTCGAATTCGTGCATTTCCCATAGTTGTTAACCAATAACCACGGCAAGGTAGCGAGAAGGCGGTGCAAGTCCGCCACTACCCCGTAACTGTAAGCGCAGAGAACCCGGCACAGACGATCAAAGCCACTGGGACGAGTCCTGGGAAGGCAGCCAAGGTTTGTTGACGCGTAAGTCAGGAGAACGGCCTTGCTTCACCCACCCGAGGGGGTTAAAAATGTTCGACTTCTCGATTTTTCCGAGGCCGCTGCTCTTTGCGGTGCTGCTGCTCGCGCCGTTAACAGCCCTTGCCGCCGAGGGCGGCACCTTGCACGGAACCGTGACTGATCCGCTTGGCGCGGTCATTGTCTCGGCTGCCGTGGAGCTGCTCGAAGGCACATCCGTGGCTCAACAAACTACCACCGACGCTTCCGGCAACTATACCTTCCATCTCGAGAAGGCCGCCCGCTACCAGGTTCGGGCGGTTGCGCCCACCTTCCAGTCCACCACCAGCAACGCGGTCTTTGTGACGGCCGCGGAGAAAGCCCAGGTGGACATCACCCTGGCTACGCAGACATTAACGCAGCGAATTACGGTAACTGCCACAGGCACACCTACGCCCGAAGCTCAGGTGGGCGCGCCGGTAAGTGTGCTGAGCGCGGATCAATACCGCTACTCGACCGAGGTGCAGGATCCGCTGCGGCTGATTCCGGGTGTCCAGGTGACCCAGACCGGCCAGGTGGGTGGCACCACCGGCTTGTCGATTCGGGGCGGTAACATCAATGCCAATAAGGTGCTGATCGACGGGGTCCCGGCCGACGACATAGGTGGGGCGGTGGAATTCGCCAATATCGATACCGTCGGCATCGATAAAGTCGAGGTCCTGCGAGAGCCAAACAGCGCACTCTATGGTTCCGATGCCCTGGCAGGTGTGGTGAGCCTCACTACAGCTCGCGGCAGCACCCTGCTTCCCTTGCTGACTTACTCCGGCGATGGGGGAAACTTCAATACCTTCCGCCAGGTAGGTACGCTGAGCGGTACTTTTCGCCAGTTTGACTACTACTCTGCCTTTGCCCGCACCGACACGCGCAACAATTTGCCGAACGATTCCTTCCACAACGGGACGTATGCGGGGAACTTTGGCTGGACACCGAACACGGCCAATGATCTGCGCTTTACCGTGCGCCATCTTACCGTCGCAGCCGATCAGCCCAACGCCATCCTGCTCTATGGCATTCCCGATGACGCAACCGTGAGGGAGCAAGACAGCTACTTGAGTGCCGCCTGGAACAACCAGACCACCGAAAAATGGCACAACCAGATTCGCTATGGTGGTTTGCGCCTCAATTACAACTACACCGACTTTGCGGCGACGGGAATCTACGACCCGGAAGAGGACGTTTATCTGGGTGCCCCGGTCAACATACAAGGCGCCAATGGCTATCGCGTAAGCGGACAGGCCATCTTTCAATACGGTGCGAGCTACGGCTCTACCTATCCCAACGATTATTTGGCGCCTAGTAAGCGGGACTTTGTTTATGCCCAGTCCGATTACCGGATCAATCCGCATATCGTAGCCCTGGGGGCTTTCAAGTATGAAGATGAGCGCGGCTCCACGCTCACCTCCGGAGGAACCCCTACCGCCATCGAGCGCGGCAATTACAGCTACACCGTTCAGCTCGCGGGAGACCTATGGAACCGCCTCTATTACACAGTGGGCAGCGGGCTTGAAGACAATGGTCTCTTTGGTTTCGCGGCCACGCCACGGGCTTCCCTCGCCTACTATCTCTTTCGTCCCACCAACGCCGGCTTTCTCAGTGGGACCAAGCTGAACTTCAGCTTTGGCAAAGGCATCAAGGAACCGAGTATCTACTATCAGAGCATCTCTCTTTATGACATCCTGGCCGCAGCGCCCAACGGCAGCGAGCTGATCAAGCAGTATGGGGTCTCTCCCATTGGCCCCGAGACCTCCCGCACTTACGACGGAGGAGTCGATCAGCAGCTTTGGAACGGCCGTGCCCGCGTCAGCCTGACTTACTTTCACAATGAATTTACCAATGGCGTGGAATTTGTACCGCAGTCGGCTTTGCTCGAGCTTGGCCTGCCGGCGGCCAGCGATCCTGCGGTTCAATTTGGAGCGGCGGTCAACTCCCAGGCCTTCCGCGCCCAGGGTGCGGAGGTCGCCACCGAGTATAAGATTGGCAGCTATCTTTTTGCCCGCGGTGGCTACACTTATCTCGACGCGGTGGTGCAGCGCTCTTTCTCCAGTGAATCCCTGCCCAGTTACAACCCGGGCTTTCCCAACATCCCGATCGGCGCCTTTTCTCCGCTAGTAGGCGCAAGGCCGTTCCGCCGCGCTCCACACTCCGGCTACTTTGGACTTAGCTACAACCGATCTAAATGGTACGGCTCGTTTACCGGCACGCTGGTCGGCCGGCGTGACGACAGCGACTTTCTCACCGACGCAGAGTTCGGCAATAGCCTGCTGCTGCCGAATCGCAACCTCGATGGCGCTTACCAACGCCTTGAACTTGGCGGCGGATATCAGTTCACTCGATCGCTTACGGCCTACACTGATATGCAGAATCTCTTGAGCGAGCATTACAGCGAAGCATTCGGTTTCCCCTCGCTTCCCTTCACCGTTCGGGCCGGAGTAAAGATCAGCTTTGGAGGCGAATCTTGGCGATTGAAATAGCCGCGGTATCCGGCCTCCGTGAAGGCAGCCCACCCGAGGCCGGCAGACACGAACGACCTAAACCTGGTCTGGGCTCTCTGATCATTCTGTTGACGGCGGCGCTGGGCATTGTCACGCTGGTCTCGCTCGCGACCGGAGCCGTGCCGATCTCGCCGCGGGCCATCTTTGCCGCCATGTTAGGACATCGGCCGCTTACCGCGATGCAGCGGATTATCCTGTTCCACGTCCGTCTGCCGCGCGTGGTGGCGTCGGGTTTGGTGGGCTCGGCGTTGGCGCTTGCTGGTCTTCTCTTTCAAGGACTGTTTCGCAATCCCATCGCTGACCCCTACGTCATCGGATCGTCCGGAGGCGCTATCTTTGGCGCCTGCATCGGGATCGTCTTCTTTTCCCAGTGGTCGATCTTCGGCTTCAGCGCTATCGCGCTGCTGGCCTTCGCCGGGTCGGCGGCTACCATGGCGGTGGTGTATTCGCTGGCTCGCTCGGCGGGCAAAACCAACGTTGTGACCCTTTTGTTGGCCGGCTTTGGCATCAGTGCCATTTTTACGAATTCAAGCTACTTCTTTGAGCTATTCGATAAGACCGGCACAGACAACCGCATTCTAGCCTCCTGGCTACATGGCGTCATCGGCATCCCTGCCTGGACCGAAGTAGAGGTAAGTGCCGCTCTGATCACCTTGGCAGCCGTGGCCGCGCTTCCCCTGATGCGGACACTCAATACCCTGGCGCTGGGCGATGAGTACGCCCAGCAGCTCGGCATACGGGTCGAGTCCGCGAGGGTATCCATCATTCTAATAGGGTCGCTGTTGACCGCCGTAGCCGTCTCACTCGGCGGCATCATCATGTTCGCCGGGCTCATCGTGCCCCACGTCGCACGTCTGCTGCTGGGCCCCGATCACGTTCGTCTGCTGCCGGTAACCGCACTGGCCGGGGCCATCTTTCTTATGCTTGCCGATACCCTGGCGCGGACGATCTTTGCTCCTTCGGAGGTTCCGGTGGGCGTTCTGATAGCCTTTGTTGGCGGCCCCTTCTTCCTTTACCTGCTGCGCAAAATGAAACGGGGCTATACGGTATGAGTTGCCTGTTACGCGTCGACGGCGTGCATTTTGACTACCAGGAACAAAAGGTCCTCCGCCAGGCAACCTTCGACCTCGAAGAGGGTAGCTGTAGCGCGCTGATCGGCACCAACGGTGCCGGCAAAACGACACTGTTGCGTATTGTTGCCGGGGTTTTGCGCCCCGCCTCGGGGAGCGTTCGTTTGCGCGGACAGCACATGGAGACGATCCCTTTGAAAGAGGTGGCGCGCACCATCGCGCTGGTGCCGCAACAACTGGAGCTGCCGTTTGACTTCACGGTGCAACAAGTAGTGGAGCAGGGCCGAACCCCCTACATCGGTATGCTGCGTGGGCCGGGGCGGAGCGACCGGATGGCCGTCGATCGAGCTCTCGACCTGGCGGATGTCTCCAGCCTCCGCCATCGCATTTTCAACGAGCTCAGCGGAGGCGAACGCCAGCGGGTTAAGATTGCGCTGGGACTGGCACAGCAACCCCGCCTGCTCCTGCTGGATGAACCAACCCAGAACCTCGATATCGGCAGGCAGGTGGAGCTGATCGATCTGCTTCATTTTCTGCGCGACGAGGGCATCACCATTCTGGCTTCCATCCACGATCTGCACCTGGTGGATAAGAATTTCTCCACCGTGCTTCTGCTTAGCCCGGGACAGCCCTTAGCCAGCGGGAGCCCGGAGCAGATGCTGAAACCTTCGATCCTGGAGCGAGCCTTTCAGTGCCCGCCGGACCGTCACCCGTTACTCATCGAACGCGCCGAGCTATACCGGAAAGAGGCCCGATGAATACCGAAATACTCCACCTCGAAGAGGTGATCGGCTCCATCGCTGCTCCGCCAGATGCTTTCCTGGCTCAGGCCAGGACTCGCCTCGACGCCCTCACCAAGCCGCTGGGAAGTCTGGGCCGTCTGGAAGATCTGGCGGCGCAATGGTTCGCCATCCGTCAAGGAAACGTCACCGGCACGGTGAACAAGTCGGTCTACGTCTTCGCCGCCGATCACGGCATTACTGCCGAAGGGGTAAGCGCCTATCCTGCGCAGGTAACGCAACAGATGGTGCTCAACTTCCTTGCCGGAGGTGCAGCCATCAACGTGCTCGCCCGGCTCAACCAGGTGGAAGTGAACGTGGTTGACGTTGGGGTGGACGCAGACCTGACCGGTCATGCGGGGCTGGCGCAATGGAAAGTACGCAGGGGCAGCAGAAATATGCTGCGCGAACCGGCGATGAGTGAAGAAGAACTGGCGGGGGCGCTCTCTGTTGGCCTTACGCTGGCCGAAGCTGCCTACGCTAAGGGAAACAACCTGATCGCGGTGGGCGAAATGGGCATCGGCAACACCACCGCCGCCAGCGTCATGGCTGCCGCACTCACCGGCACGCCGGCCGCCCTCGTCACCGGTAGAGGGACCGGCCTCGACACCGAGGCGTATGCGCATAAATGCCGCGTCGTCGAAGCTGTTGTTGCCCGCCACTTTAGCCAGTGCGCCGGCCCCCGCGAGATTCTTCGCTGTGCGGGCGGCCTGGAAATCGCCGCCATGGCCGGCATGATCCTCGGCGCAGCACGGCGCCATATCGCCGTCGTTATGGACGGCTTCATCTCCACCGCGGCCGCGGCCATCGCCTGCGGCCTTGCCCCCGCTGCACGCGCGTATCTGTTCGCCGGACATCGCTCGCAGGAACCAGGGCACAGGGTATTGCTTGCTCATCTCGACATCGAGCCCATCCTTGACCTGGATATGCGCCTGGGAGAAGGCAGCGGCGCGGTTCTGGCCATGCCCATTCTGGAAGCCGCAATGCGCATCTATCAGGAGATGGCGACCTTTGCCTCGGCGGGCATCAGCGGGGCAACTGCATGAGCCTGCGCGCTCCGCGATTTGCGGTGGACATCGCGGTAGCTTTTCAATTTCTCACTCGGCTGCCGGTGCCTCAGGTCGTGTTCGCGCCCGACGGCCTGGCGCGCGCTGTCAAGTTTTTCCCCTTGGTTGGTCTGGTGATTGGATCGGGTGCGGCGCTGCTCGAGAAAGTTCTGTCGCCTCATCTCGGCCGCCCCGCCTCGGCAGTGGCGGTGCTGCTGTACCTGGTGCTGATCACCGGCTGTTTGCATGAGGATGGTCTCGCTGATGTCGCCGACAGCATGGGCGGTTGGACCCGCGAACAGCGGCTGGCTATTCTCCGTGACAGCCATATCGGCAGTTATGGCGTAGCGGCGCTGGTGCTTTCGCTGCTAAGCCGCGCCGTGCTGCTCGCCGGGTTGCCGCTAGAGCACTTCACCGCCTACCTGGTGTCTGCCCATGTGCTCTGCCGCTGGTCCATTCTGCCCCTCAGCTACTATCTTCCGCCGGCGCGCGAAAGCGACGGCCAGGGGGCGCGGATTGCCAGGTTGACCTCAGCTTCCTCTCTGATGGCCGGGTCGGTCTTCACCATTGCCACTGTGGTGGTAGCTCTTCATAAAGCCGCCATTGCTCCGCTGCTTGTGGCTATCGTTGTGCCTCTGCTCACCAGCTTCTTATACATGCGAAACTTCGGGGGCATCACCGGCGATTGCTTTGGCGCAACTACTCAACTTACCGAGATAGCTGTGTATCTTTGCGGAGTGTGGAAGCCTTGAGCCGCGTCGTCTTCATTCGTCATGCGGAGACGGAGATGGCAGGCCGTTACTGCGGTCATTCCGACCCGGAGCTGAACGCGCAGGGCCGCGCGCAGCTCACCAAGCTGGCTCATCTACTCTCCGCGGAGCCGTTCGGTACGGTCTACAGCAGCGACCTGCGCCGTGCCAGAAGTACAGCGCATGCGATTGCCGCGGGCAGAAACATTCCCCAGGTGTTGCGCCCGGCACTGCGCGAGATTAATTTCGGCGATTGGGAAGGCATGAGCTGGGAGCAGATTGAGCAGTTGGATCCCGAGTATGCGCTGGAGTGGATGGCTGCCTATCCCAACCTGCCCGCGCCCTCAGGAGAAAGCTTCCAGGCGTTTGAGGCACGTATTCTCGAAGAAGTGAACCATCTTCTCGAACACAACCCGGGCCCAATTGCCGTGGTCACGCATGCCGGCGTGTTGCGCGTAGTGTTGCGGCATCTGTTCGGCTGCTCTGACCAGGAGGCCTGGCAGCAAACCCGGCCATACTGCTGCGTTGTGCGCTATGAAGCAAAAGGAGAGAACAAATGAGTATTGCAACCAAGCATGGAGATGGGGGACAGACCGGGCTTGCCGGCGGCATTCGCATTTCGAAGGCGGACCTGCGGGTAGAGGCTTATGGTTCCGTCGACGAGCTGAACACCGTTCTCGGTTTTGCCCGCAGCATCTGTCATAACCAGGAGATTGCCGGCTGGACAGAGCAGATCCAAAAAACGCTCTTCCGGCTTGGCTCCGCAATGGCTACGCCTCCGGAGAGCCGCAAGCCGCAGCCATTTATCACCGCCGAAGATGTTGACTTCCTGACCCAGCTGGTCTACCAGATCGAAGCCACGGAGGGGATTCTTGCCGACTGGTCCCTGCCTGGCGCGCACACCGAATCCGCTGCCTATGAGGTTGCGCGCACAGTCTGCCGCCGTGCGGAGCGCAACGCGGTGCGGCTGGCCGAGAGCGGACAAGAGGTCAAACCGGAGGTGCTGGCCTACCTCAATCGTCTCTCTGACCTGATCTGGCTGTTCGGCCGGTTGATCGAGCTGAACGCCGGCATCGATGCGCGTCTTCGCGACGGAACCAAGCCCGGTCCGAAATGGTCACGAGCCTGGTGAACCCTCGGAAACAACAAGCCGAACAGCAGGTCCCTCCACTACGATACGGTAATGAAAAACGCCTTCTGTCCAGCAACCGCTCTCCATGGAAGCGTCGCCCTCCCCTTTGTCATCCCGAGCGTACCCGGATTTCCTGCCACGCTGCGCCGGACACGATCGCGTGTGCGCCTTTCAGTAAGGAAAGGCGCATGAAGTTCGCCAACGCCACCAAGTTTCACAGGAAAATCCGGGGCAGCCGAGGGATCTGCAGTTCCGCGGACCTTTCGTGGAAATGTTTTTCGACATGAGCCAGGCCCGCGCCATCATGGTTCTTGGAACCGGCTCCCACGTTGGCAAATCTTTATTGACGGCGGCGCTTTGCCGCATCTTTGCCCAACAGGGCTACAGCGTCGCTCCATTTAAATCGCAGAACATGTCGCTGAACTCGGCCGCCACCATAGAGGGCCTGGAGATCGGCCGGGCCCAGGCATTGCAGGCCGAAGCCGCCGGCATCGCACCGTCGGTGCACATGAATCCCATCCTCATTAAGCCCTCGGGAGGTTGTTCGTCCCAGGTGATGGTGCGGGGGAAGATCTGGGGGCAGATCTCCGCTGCCGACTATCATCAGCGGCGGGTGGAAGAGCTGATGCCGGTGGTGTGCGAAAGTTATCACACGCTCGCGTCAAGCTTTGAAGTGATCGTTCTGGAAGGAGCCGGCTCCCCGGCTGAGATCAACCTGAAGCAGCATGACATTGCTAACATGCGCATGGCAGAAATGGCGGATGCCCGATGCCTCTTGGTGGGTGACATCGATCGCGGCGGAGTCTTCGCTTCCCTGCTTGGCACCATCGAGCTGCTGGATCCTACCGAGCGCGATCGCATCCGTGGCTTCTGCATCAATAAGTTTCGTGGCGACCTGAGCCTGCTGGAACCCGGCGTTCGCATGATGGAAGAGCGTCTGACTAAACCCTGTCTCGGCGTGGTTCCCTACTTGCCCGCTCTCGCGTTGGAAGAAGAAGATAGCGTCGGCCTGCCAAGGATCGCGCGCGCTGGCTGGTCGACAACCGCGAACACGCTGGATCGCCCCCTGCGCATCGCTGTCGTGGCGTTGCCTTCGTTTTCCAACTTCACTGATTTCGACTCGCTACGTATGGAACCATCTGTCGATTTGCTCTTCTGCCGTTCGGCCGAGCTTCTGGCGAATGCCGACGTTGTGGTCCTGCCCGGCAGCAAACAGACCATGAGTGATCTGGAGTGGATGCTTGCGCATGGTTTCGATCGAGCGGTGCACCTGCATGCGAAATCTGGTCTAGTGGTGGGCATCTGTGGCGGCATGCAGATGCTTGGCCGGGAACTGGCTGACCCGGCCGGTGTCGAGCAGAAGGGCTGCATGGCAGGGCTGGACCTGCTCCCCATCAGTACGACCATGCAGGCAGACAAGGTGACGCGACTATCCTCCGGCACCATTCAGGGAAGCTCTCTTTTCGGCAAGCCGTTAGGAGATGATCGCATTGCAGGGTATGAGATTCATGTTGGCAAGACTCTCTATCTGGACCGATCAGAGCCGTTCGCTACTCTGGCAAATGGGGAGCAGGACGGATGTATCAGCGCCGACCGGCGCGTGCTCGGTACCTACCTGCATGGCATCTTTGACGAGGACTGTTTTCGTCACCAATTCCTGACAGCGGCCAGGAGCTTTCGCAAGCTGGCCCCTCTATCCGCGCTCAATCCATGGAAGGCACAACGCGAGGAATCTCTCAATCGACTTGCACGCGAGGTGAGCGCCTCGCTCGATATGCGGCGCATCTTTGCCTGGGTGGGGCTGAAGTACGAATGAACATGATCGCCGCTGCCTGTCTCTTCGATTGGATCGCCGGGGATCCCGAGTGGTTCCCGCATCCCGTCAGGTTGATGGGGCACTGCACTCAGCTTGCAGAACGGTTGCTGCGCCAGCCGGGCCAAAGTGCAGAGCAGGAGTTGATCGCGGGCGCAATGCTAACTGCCGGTCTGGTCGGGGTCTCATACCTGGGTACAGCGAAAGCGATCGCGTGGGCACATCGCCAGGGCTGGGGCACCCGCGTGGAGATCTTGCTGGCGTGGACCTGCCTGGCGTCACGCAACCTGGTCGATGAGAGCCTTGCGGTCCTCCGGACGCTCGATCAGCCGGCACTCGCGCGCCAGCGGCTGGCGAGGATCGTCGGTCGCGATACACAGGCTCTCAGTGATACGGAGGTTCATCGCGCGCTGATCGAGACCCTTGCCGAGAGCGCCTCCGATGGCATCGTGGCGCCTCTAACTTACATGGCGATTGGTGGCGTTCCACTGGCGATGGCGTACAAGGCCGTCAATACGCTGGACTCAATCATTGGCCACGCCGATCGACGCTATTTCTACTTTGGCAAGGCGGCTGCCCGGCTGGATGACGCGGCCAACTACCTCCCTTCGCGTCTGACCGCGTTAGCCATCGTGATGGCTGCCGGCATGGAAAGCAAATCAGCCTTGCACATTTGGTGGCGTGATGGGAGGAAGCATAAGAGTCCCAATGCCGGTCAACCTGAAAGCGCAATGGCGGGAGCCCTGCGCGTCCGCCTTGGCGGCGAGAATACCTACGCCGGTGAGCCCATCTCGACCCCCCTGCTCGGAGCGGAGTTCGAGCAGCCGAAGGTTCATCACGTAAAGCGGGCTCTCCGGCTCGTCATGGCCGTCTCTCTCCTGAGTGCTGCCGCTGCAATCATGGTCCGTCTCAGGAAATAGAAATCCAACGAAGTCTGTAGACGTACGGTCATTCGAGGACCAGGCTGAACTGGACGGGTGCCCCACGTTCGCCCCAGCGTACGTGGGACGAAAAAGATGGGCGAAGCCCCACAATCGCTTCTCAATCGACCAGGAAACGCCCGTGCAGGATAGAGAAAGCATTCGAAACATATCATGATCGTCCCACCTACGCTGGGGCGAACGTGGGGCACCCGTCCTGATTGGCCTAGTCCTCTCGGCGACAGCTCAGAGAAGTATCTACGACCGCATCCCGAACAATCCTTCGCCGTACGCTCTGCCGAAAAAGTGACGGACTGCAGTAATCCGCTGACGAACCGTTCCATTTAGATGACGACTCGCTGGTATCAATCTCCATATATCGGCTTTGGCCCCACTGCTATACAAGTCCGAAAGAGCTAAGAACGAAATTACACGATATGTGACGAGGAGTTCCGAGAGCGGGACGAGTGCCCGGCTTATCGCATGTCAGCAGCGTAGATCGTAGGATCTGCACGCTTTGAAGGCATGTGGGGATGAGTAAGTATGGCAATGTGAGGTGATGTTATGCCATTACGTACCTTGCTCGGGTTGCCCAGTCATTTGATACCGTTGCTGGTAATGCTTTGTTCATTGCACACGATGAGCGCTGAAACCAAGCCGACTACTGTAGCTGAGGTACAGACGAAGGCGGCGCAAGGATTTGTTAGGCAGCAGCTGCAACTGGCAGCCGATTACTTCGCAGGCAGAGGAGTGCCAAAAGATCTCACTCAATCAGCCTATTGGTATCGGAAGGCGGCGGAGCAGGGAAACCCGGCCGCACAAGTCTACCTTGGCTATATGTATAGTGTTGGTATCGGTGTAACCCAGGATAACGCCGAGGCGATTAGATGGTACACACGAGCCTCATCCTCAAATTATCCAGAAGCAAAGGTGAACCTGGCGGCGTTCTATATGCGCGGTGACGGGGTCAAGCAGGATATGCAGGAAGCACTGCGGCTGCTGCGATCTGCATCTGAGAAGGGGGATGGCAGGGCTGATGCGTACCTTGGGTTAGCCAGCTACATGGGAACGGGCGTCCCCGTCGACTTCGCTGCAGCGGAAGCCTCGTTCAAGAGGGGAGTGAAACGGAACAACCCGGAAGCAGAATGTTTCCTGGCAGCGTTGGACGCCAACACACCAGGCCGGGTGCCAGATATTGCTGCGGAAGCCCGGCTTCTGCGGCTCTCTGCGGGTACCGGCTATCTGCCCGCTATCCATGGCCTGGGCATGCTTCTGGTCAATAATCCCGGTCTGCCGCAAGCGCCGCAAGAAGCGACAAACCTGCTGCTTTTTGCCGCCGGGGTTGGCTCCTGGGAATCCTCCGCAGCCCTGGGTCTGTTGGCCCGTGATGGCAGGCTTTTGCCAAAAGATCAAAGAGCGGCTTATCGTTGGTTCCGCATCGCAGTTTTACAGGGCGGCAGCGCGGCGGAAACCTATCTGCGTCCCGAGCTCAAGCGAATGGCCAAGACCGTTCCCGATGAGGCTTCCGTAGAACAGGAAGCTGCAGAGTGGCTGCAAATGCATCCACACCATGATCTGTTCGTCTGGGGGAATGAACTAACCCCAAAGTATTTCCCCGTCCAGGAGGTGTATGCTACGCCGCATGCTCCGACGGTGGACAAAGAGGTTGGGAATCAAACTGAACAGCCTGACTAAACAAGAAGCAGACCCAAGCCGCCCCTTTTTCATGCACCCGCTGATCTTCTTATCGGGTTGGGTGGTGCTCGGGCTTTTATTTGGCTTCCAGGAACTCGTGGAAATGTCTTCCAGCGATTGGAAGTTTCCGCTCTGGCAGCCTTTCGCCTCCTGGACACTTGATTTTTTGTTATGGGGTCTGATCTGCCTGGCTCTGTGGCACTTCTTGCGGGCAAGCATACAAAACGCCACCCCGCGGCAGATGCTGCTGCAGTATTTGCCTCTGAGTGTTCTCGCCAGCATCCTGGTCGAATCGAGCTACACCGCTATCTTTCGTTACCAGCATCCGGGCGAACACCTCACCTATCTGGCCCGGGTCGAACACTATTTGTCTTCCGAGCTGATCACGGATGTAGCCATTTTCTGGCTGGTGTTTGCCCTCTTCCGCGGCGTTGGCTACTACCAGCGCTTTCGCGAGCGAGAGCAGATGGCTTCACGCCTCGAAGGCCAGCTCGTCCAGGCCCGGCTGCAAGCGTTACAGATGCAGCTCAACCCCCATTTCCTGTTCAACACCCTGAACTGCGTTTCCAGCCTGATGCGTTCAGACCCCGACGGCGCAGACGAAATGCTGGAACGACTGAGCAGCCTGCTGCGGATAACCTTGGCCAAAGGCCACGCGCAAAAGGTTCGCCTGCAAGAGGAAATGGATGTGGTCCAACTCTACGTCTCGATACAGCAATTGCGTTTCGGCGATCGAGTACGCCATGGCATTGATGTCGCGCCTGAGGCATGGGATGCCCTCGTGCCTACAATGATTCTGCAGCCGATTGTCGAAAACGCGTATGTCCATGGAATTTCGAAGTCTCTCGAAGAAGGAACGATCATCATCAATGCTTCCATCGAAGGAGATACACTGTGCATATCGATCCGCAATGCGGGCTGTGTTCCAGGCTCTTTCGCCGATGCCCCGAAAAAGCAGGGCGTCGGCATCGCGAATGTAAAGGCTCGTTTGCAGTTGCACTATGGAAGCCGGCAAAGCTTTACTATCCGGGAGGTAGCCCCGGGCGATGTAACGGCCGTTTTCCGGCTACCCCGGGAGATCGACAAGAGTCCAAGCAGTGACCACGCGGAGCCCTGGTATGCCTCTTCAAGTAGTGATCGCGGATGACGAAGTTCTTGCCCGGCAAAAACTCCTACAACTCCTGCGAGAGGAACCAGACATTGAAGTGGTGGGCGAAGGAGCCAACGCCGCGGAAACCATCGACCTGGTTCAGCTCACGCAGCCCGATGTGTTGTTACTCGATGTTCGCATGCCAGGCATGGATGGCTTCGATGTCATCTCAGCCCTCAGTTGTTCTTCTCCCCTGGACCTTCCCAGCATCATCTTCACCACCGCACACGACCAATACGCCCTGAAAGCCTTCGAGGTGCACGCGGTCGACTATCTATTGAAGCCATTCACCCGTGAGCGGTTGAGGATCGCACTCGATCATGCTCGCGAACAGCGGGAGCGAAAGCGAGTCAACGGGACTGTTAAGTCCACGCAAAAGAAGGAATACACCAACCGCCTGGTGTTTCGATCCAAGGGGCGCATCCTCTTTCTGCCCATAGCGGATATCCGCTGGATTGGCGCGGAAGAAAACTATGTCAGAATCTGCGTGGGCAAGGAGAGCCATATGCTTCGCAATACCATGGCTAATTTCGAGACCAAATTGGATCCCGAGGTTTTTCTGCGCATTCATCGCTCCTCAATCGTGAACCTGCAGCACGTTAAGGAATTTCGCACCGACGGAAACGATGGGGAGTGCTTTGTCACCATGTCTGACGGGCACAAGCTGCCCGTCAGCCGAGGGTACCGTTCCCGCATCACCAACCTCATCGCACGTTGAGAAGTGTTCACTTTCGAACAAAAAGTTTCGCTTGCGGACAACAGCCTCTTAAATAACAATTTCACAGGGGCGTCTAAAGGGCGTGTGTGAGAACCCGAAGCTTTGGGGAGCCATCCGGGGCGCACTGCAGATCCCTCGGCTTCGCTCGGGATGACAAAGGAGAGGGGAGCGCTTCCATTGGGTTCGTGATACGGATGGAAGATCCCTCCGACGGAAGCAGCACCACCCAACTCTGCCATCCCAATCGCCTCTGTCCATGGAAGCGCTCCCCTCTCCTTTGTCATCCCGAGCGAAGCCGAGGGATCTGCAGTGCGCCCCGGATGGCTCCCCAAAGCTTCCGGTTCTCACACACGCTCTAAAGCCCCTGCGCAGGTTCCTCCACTGCGCTACTTATTGGGTGGCCGTCATTTTACGGATGGTGTTAGTGGTGCTCACCCCGTTAACGGTGGGCACAATTTCGACCCGGCCGCCCCAGGTGGTCATATCGTCGGCGCCAACGATGGTCGACGTGGTGTAATCCCCGCCCTTCACCAGCACGTCAGGGCGCAGCGACCGGATCAGCTCCAGCGGCGTAGCCTCATCGAAGATGATGACCGCGTCGGTTGAGCCCAGCGCAGCCAGAACGCGCGCCCGCTCCTTCTCGCCGACCAAGGGCCGTGTAGGCCCTTTCAGCCCTCTGACGGAGGCGTCGCTATTCACACCAATGACGACCTTATCTCCGAATTCGCGGCACTGTTCGAGCAACGTAATGTGGCCCACATGCAGAATGTCAAAACAGCCGTTGGTGAAGACAATACGATTACCGTTCGCGCGCCACTCCGCCAAACGAACCAGCAGGTGTTCGAGATCGAGAATCTTGTCCGGGCCTTTCATCTGGGAAGACGCGGTAAACTCGGCCACCAGTTCATTGCGGGAGATAGGCGCGGTGCCCGTCTTGGCGACCACGATGCCGGCGGCAATATTCGCCAGCGTGACAGCAGTCTCCGCATCGAGACCGCCGGCCAGCGACGCCGCCAGGGTAGCGATGACCGTATCCCCAGCGCCGGTAACATCGAACACCTCGCGCGCGCGGGTGGGGGAATGAAAAAAGGAATCGGCGTAGAGAATGCGCATGCCCTTCTCGCTCATCGTGACGGTCATGTAATCGATGCCCAGCTGCCCGAACCATCCCTTGTGCCGCGGCCAGCAGTTCTACCAGGTTGCGGCTGATGATGCCGGTGGCCAGCCCGAGCTCCTGAAGATTAGGGCAGATGGTAGTGGCGCCGGCGTACTTGCCGAAGTCCCGGCCCTTGGGATCGACCAGCACCGGGATCCTTCGCTCCCGAGCCAGGGCAATGACCGCCTGGCAAAGTTGCGCACTCAACGCGCCCTTGTCGTAATCGGAGAGAATCACGGCGTCGGCCGCCCGCACCAATTCCAGCGACCGTTGGAGCAATGCCTGGTGGTCGGCGGCCGGATGGCGGTTCCGAGCTCTCCACATCCAGCCGCAGCAATTGCTGGTTGCGGGAGACGATCCGGGTCTTGGAAATAGTGGAGTGGCCGGAGACGATCATGCCTGAGAAATCCACGCCGGCAGGGGCGAGCAATGCGCTCAATTCGCGCATTTCCCCATCGTTGCCCCAGAAGCCTGCCTGGGCAACCTTCACCCCCAGGCCGACCAGGTTCATGGCCACGTTGGCCGCGCCCCCGGGCGCGCTGGAGGTACGCACCGAGCGGAGGACCGGGACCGGGGCCTCGGGCGAAATACGGTCGACATCGCCCCAGATGGAGCGGTCCAGCATCACGTCGCCAATCACCAGGACCCGAAGTGCTGCAAAGCCGCTTTCAATAAGGGAGAGAAGGCGAGACTGTTCTTTCACCAGCATCTCTTCATCATCGCAAATAAAGAGCCGGTCCTGCGACTGGCCTATACTACGAGGAGCCCCGGGACTATAGCTTTTGTCCTTCTGAAACGGCGTATGGCGAGCAAGCTACCAAATTCCGGAGATGTCAGGGCCCGGATGATGCGGATACTCCGCCCCGCCACCAAGTGGGGCCGGGCACACCGTCTGGCTGGGTATATTATGCCTGCTGCTCTGGATTGGCGATATCTCCGGAGCGAAGGTGGGCGGCTGGGCGGCCTTTACCACCATCGTCTTCCTGTTCTTTGCCCTGATGATGGCCTGCCGTTGGGGTTACCGTCCGCTCATGTGGCGGCTGCGCAATCGCTTGATCGTCACTTACCTGTTCATCGGCGTTATGCCGATCCTGCTGCTGTTGCTCATGGGCGCCGTTGCGGGCTATCTATTTGCCGGCCAATTCGCCACTTATGTTGCCTTCTCTGACTTGCACTCGGAGTTGCAACATCTGCAAGCGGCCAATGATTCGCTGGCTGCGCAGCTGTTCCCTCTGGAGGCTTCGGGCAAACTGAACGAGAGGATCGCCGGAGAGTTCACCCGGGCCTCGGACGAAAGGTTTCCTGGGCGGACCGTTACGGTATCGCGTAGCGGAAAGGGTTTTGTCCTTTCGACCGGAGGTGAGCTCCTCAGCACGCCCCCGGCGCGAGTCCCCGATTTTATCAACGCAGACTTCACTGGTTTCGTTGTCGATCAGGATGCCCTGCATCTGCGCGCGATCAGGCTTAACGGGATTGGTAGCCGGCGAATCGCCTTGATCTCCGATATTCCCATCACGCCGAATCTGCTGGCGCCGACGGCGGATCGCCTGGGTCGAGTGACGTTGCTTCCGCCTGATCGGCAAGGAGACAGTCAGTACCCCGGCCCGGCAGATATGCGTTCGCCTGTGAGGGCCGGCCAAGTCCCCCCTCGTTCCCATTGGTTTGACATAATCCTGAATTTTCCGACGCTCTTCAATGTGGTGGACTGGCAGAACGGAGAAAAACAAGAGCCAGGACTTATCGATGTGGCCACCCGGCCTTCCATGCTCTATGCGACTTTGTTCGCCACCTTGGGCGACAACGTATCTGTTCTTCCGCGACGGGTTGCTCGCGATCGCTATTTTCTTTGCCGTCATTGAGTTTGTCGCGCTCTACATCGGTATCCGTCTCTCGCGCAGCATGACTGCTTCCGTAGCGGAGCTCTATCGCGCAACCGAACACGTGAACCGAGGCGATCTGACCCACCGGATACAGCTTCACGGCCGCGATCAGATGGCGGCGCTGGGACAGTCGTTCAACTCCATGACGGGATCGCTGGCCAAATTGATTGATGAGCAGAAAGAGAAACAGCGGCTGGAGAATGAACTCAGCATCGCCTACGAGGTGCAGGAGTTGCTGTTCCCTGGCCAGGTCACGGACCTGCCCTCGCTCGAGGTCCACGGTGTTTGCGTTCCTGCGCGCACGGTCAGCGGCGACTACTACGACTTTATTCCCCTGGGCAGCGACCGGATGGTTCTGGCCGTCGGAGACATCAGCGGAAAAGGAATTTCGGCTGCCCTCTTGATGGCCACGGTGCACGCCTTCGTTCGCGCCTATTCGCTGGAACCGGAGATGGCGCTCATGCCCGCCTCCTTAGCCTACGGATCGCAGGAGGATCCCCGCATGTACTATCGCGGGGATGGCAGCGCAGAATCGCAAGTCGCGCCGGCCATGCTGATGACCACCTTGAATTATCAGCTTTATCGCAGCACGCCCGCGGCAAAATACGCCACCATGTTTCTCGCTTGCTACGACGCCAAGGCGCGGGTGCTGACGTATTGCAATGCCGGCCATCTGCCGCCCATCATTCTGCGGGCAACGGGCGAAGTTTTCCGGCTTACGGTCAACGGCACGGTGGTCGGCCTGTTTAACGGGGTCACGTATGACGAGTCGACGCTGGTGATGCAGCCGGGCGACATCTTTGTCGCCTACAGTGACGGTGTCACTGAACCGGAGAACGAGTTTGGCGAATTCGGCGAGGATCGGCTGATCGAATTGATCCAGGAGCACCGCAACAAGCCTTTGCCCCGCATCACCGAAATTGTGTCCGGCGCAGTGGCGGATTGGATTGGCACCGCTGGAACAGCCGGACGACATCACCATCGTGCTTGCCCGCTGCATTGGCCCTTCTCCATCGCGGGCCTGATACCATCCGGCTATGAACTATCGCCCCCTTGGACGTACCGGTTGGAAAGTTTCAGAGATCAGTTTTGGCGCCTGGGCCATTGGCGGCGCCTGGGGAGAGGTAAGCGATGAGGAGTCGCTCGCCGCGCTCAACCAGGCCATCGACTCGGGCATCAACTTTCTCGACACTGCGGATGTCTACGGCAACGGCCGCAGCCACCGCCTGATCGGGAAGCTCAAGAAGGCTCGCAAGGAAGAGATTATCGTCGCCACCAAGGTGGGCCGGCGTCTGCCTAAGCAGACGGTCGAGGGCTACAGCCGGGCGAACCTTACCTCCTGGGTCGACTACAACCTGCTTGACTTGAACACCGAGGTTCTTGACCTGGTGCAGCTCCATTGCCCGCCGACCGATGCTTATCTATCATCCCGAGATCTTCGCCATGCTCGACGACCTGGTGCAGGCGGGCAAGATCCGTTTCTACGGGGTAAGCGTGGAGCGCGTAGAAGAGGCCCTGAAGGCGATGGAGTACCCCAACGTGCAAAGCGTCCAGATCATCTTCAACTGCTTCCGCCAGCGTCCGGCGGAGCTCTTCTTCCCCCAGGCCAAGCTAAAGCAGGTAGGCATCCTGGCGCGCGTTCCTCTCGCCAGCGGTCTGCTTACAGGTAAGTTTCGCGCCGACACCAAGTTTGGCACCGACGACCATCGCAATTTCAATCGCCGGGGGCAGCAGTTCGATGTCGGCGAAACCTTCTCCGGTGTTGACTACGAGGTGGCTTTGGCTGCCGTTGAAGAGACTACGAGCCCTGGTGCCTGCCGGAATGAGCATGAGCGCAGTTCGCGCTCCGCTGGATCCTCATGTTCGACGCGGTCACCTGTGCCATTCCCGGCGGCAAGCGTCCCAGCCAGGTATCCGACAATGCGCGCGCCTCGGAGCTACCGCCTCTGACACCGGAAGTCATGGCAAACATCCGTAGCATCTACGACGAAAAAATTCGCCCGCTGGTACATCAACTCTGGTAGAAGGATGCGCTCTCTCTAAAAGGTCTCTGAATGAAGGGCGACATTTTTGCGCCTCTGCTAGTCTTTTCTCTACATGCGCATTGCACATTTGAGGCTCACCCTTACCGCTTGCTTTTCCTTTCCGCCTCCAACCTCTCTCGCCGCCCCGCCCGCTTCCGTCGCATGCGCGAGTTGCCGCGCAGAACGCGCTCTTTGAGGAGCAATATCAGTCCGACCTGAAAGCCTCGCCGGAAACCGCGACCTCTTACGGCGACTATCGCTACAACGACCAGCTCGACGACGTCTCCCTGGCCGAAGCCGAGCGCGAGCACGCCACGGACGAGAAATTTCTCGCCCGCCTCAAGGCCATCTCGACCGCCGGCTTTGCCGAGCAGGACATCCTTTCCCACGAGCTCATGGTCCGCACCCTCGAGCGCCGCAACGAGAGACTACGCTTTCAAGGATTTCGAGATGCCGGTTTCCCAGATGAACGGCCCGCACACTTACCTCGCTGATCTTCCCCTTTCCTCTCCGTTCAGCAGCGTTAAGTATTACGAGGACTACATCGCGCGCCTGCACCAGATTCCGCGTGTGTTCGCGCAGACTGAAGAGGTGCTGCGCGCCGGCATGCAAAGACAACCTCATGCCGGTGCGCTTTCTGCTGGAGAAAATCCCTGGCCAGTGCCAGGGGGTCATTGCCGGCGGATCCCTTCCTGCTGCCCACAAAGAAGTTTCCCAGCAGCATCTCCGCCGCCGATCAACAGCGCCTGACCCGGCAAATAACCGACGCTGGCAAAAATGAGGTGCTGCCGGCCTACAAGGCTTTCGCCGACTTTGTCGCTACGGAATACGCCCCTCACGGCCGCACCACGCTCTCGGTAGCCTCGCTGCCGGGCGGCGCACAGCCGATACCAGCACGACATCCGCAAGCGCACCACCATCAGCAATCTCACTCCCGACCAGATTCACCAGCTTGGGCTGCGCGAGATGGATCGTATCGGGGCCGAGATGCTCGCGATTGCGCAGCAGGAAGGGTTTTCCGATGTGGCGTCTTTCGACGCTTCCCTGAAGAAGAATCCCAAGTACATTCCGACCTCTGCCGAGCAGATTCTCGATGACTATCGCAGGTACCTCGCCCAGATGCAGGGCAAGCTGCCGCAGCTGTTTACTTATATTCCCGGCTCGCCCGTAACCGTGGAGGCGATACCACCCTTCCAATCGGCGATGGCCACCCACTACCAAACCGGAACGCCTGATGGCAAGCGGCCCGGCCGGGTGGTGGTCGCCACCTCCGACTTTGCCCATCGCACCCTCATCGACGACGAGGCGACCGCCTATCACGAAGGCATACCCGGCCATCACATGCAGGAGTCCGTGGCGCAGCAGATGACGGACCTGCCCAACTTTCGCCGGCATTCCTTCAACTCGGGTTATATCGAAGGTTGGGCGTTGTATGCCGAGCAGCTGGGCAAGGAGGTCGGTTTCTACCAGGATCCCGTCTCCGACTATGGCCGGCTGGCCAGCGAGCGCTTTCGCGCGGTGCGCCTGGTGGTCGATACCGGCATTCACTCCAAGGGCTGGACCCGCGATCAGGTGGTCGAATTCTTCCGCAAAACCGGTGTCATCGACGAGCCCATGATCCAGACCGAGACCGACCGCTACATTGCCTGGCCGGCCCAGGCCCTGAGTTACAAGCTGGGGCAGCTCAAGATCCTCGAACTGCGCGAGCGCGCCCGCAAGGAACTCGGCCCGAAGTTCGACATCCGCACCTTCAACGACGAGATGCTGAACGGCGGTGTCCTGCCCCTCGATCTGCTGGAAGCCCGCACCGACAACTGGATCAAGGGGCAAAAAGCCAGTGAGCAAGGTGCCGATTGGCAATGAAGATGGCGCTATCTATTATCAGCGTAGGTCACAACATCTGAGCCCAATTTTTCTTGATTTGCGGGCATCCGCGCTACCCAAACATGAATTGTCATCCCGACCGAAGCGGAGCGAAGCTGGATTGCCAAGTTTCTTGATCACGGGCACCCTTAGCGGGCCAATGAGATTGTCATCCCGAAAGTGAGGGCTCTGTAGCCCCTGTTAGGCGCGTCCTTGGGTATGATTTTGCGAGGGGCAAAGAGCTTCAAAGGCGCGGAGAGACTGCAACTTGAGATTGTCGGAGGGGCCGCCCGCACAAATGCGCCGGACATTGTCCGAGCGCTGTCAGCGTTCCGAGCAACAGTCTCACCTCGATCCTGCATCAGTACCGCGACTGGCAGTCCCCATTCGAACCGCTCATCCCCTCTATCTGGGCACAAGGGATGCTGCATTTTGCCATCCCTCCACCCACTTGATCTTCTCCTTTTATTCCCCTATAGTGGTGCCCATGCGTGCTCTGCCTTTCCCCAAGTGCTTGCGTGGTGTGCTGCAAGAAATGCGGCCACGACGTATCAGCCGGAACCGACGGCTTCCCTGCCAACGCCATATTCGTGGTGTGTTCGCTGTGTGGAGAGAAGCGGCGGTATCAGCCCTCAGAAGTGATCCATGGCCGGCCGCATTTTGTCGTCCGGCAGAAACAGGAGCGTGGCCGCGTGGACCGTCCCACCTCGCTCGCTCCGCGCAGAGGCCGCTGAGTCTATTTCGGCAAAGGCGCCAGCTTGATGGTTCTGCCTTCGCGCGCAGACTGCCTTGCCGCATCCAGAATCTGCATCACCACCACGTTGGTATCGAGCGAAGTAAGGTCCCCGTCCGGCTTCAGCCTTCCGTTGAGCACCGCCGTCAGGTAGTGGAGGGAGCCGTCGTTGGGCGGGGTAAGCGGCGGAGCGCTTCCTCGCTCTCCTGAGCCTGACCTTTGGTCCGCAGGCGCAGCTTGTCCGGCCCAACCGTGATGGCGTACCCGGTCGCCCCGTACACCTCCATATCCTTACGGCTGAACGGCCAGTTCCAGGACGCCATCAGCACTGCCTGGGCCTTCGGATAGCGCAGGATAATCGTCGCTTCATCCGCTACCCGAGGATAGATCTGCGGCTTATCCGTTTGCGTAACCGCGGTTACGCTCAGGGGAGACTCGCCGTGCATGAGCCACGTGACCAGGTCCGCGCCATAGCAGCCAAAATCGTACAAGGCTCCATCGCCATTCTGCTCCGGATCCTCCAGCCATTTGAGAAATTCCGGCGGCACGCCGATTTCTTTGGGTCCCTCGTGGCCATCATGCACCACGATTCTGCGCAGATCGCCCAACGCTCCCTTACCCGCCTCGTCATACGCAGCGCGATTGCTGGCATACCAGGTGGTCTCGTAGTTCACCAGCACGTGGATGTGATGTTCCCTGGCCGCGCGGCGAATGGCCAGTGCATCTTCAAGCGACATGGTCAACGGCTTTTCCACCATGACGCTAAGCCCGCGCTGGGCCGCCGCCTCGATCACCTGACGGTGCTTCACCCACCGACGTGTAGACCAGCAGGGCCTGAGGATGACGGGCCGCAATCATCGCGTCCAGTTGCGCATAGAAAAGGCTGGGATCGAGATGAAACTGCTGTGCGTAGCGATGGGAGAGGGCGGTGTCCGTATCCACAATGCCCACCAGTTGCACATCATGCTGAGTTGGGGAACTGCTTCAGAAACCCGGCAACATGCCCATGCTCCAGGCCAACAATGGCCCGAACGCTGCTCAATCGGCTGCTTGACGGCGGCCAGGGCAAAGCGCTGCCGCACGTTAAACCAAGGTGAGATCACGAAATGCAGCCCTGCCCGCATGTCCCCTCCGGATTCCTATGTCTGCGGCGGCGCCTTGCCGGACCTGCGTACCCAAACACCGTTTTGCTTTTCCAGATAAACCCACTCTGACTGGGAACATAAGTTTCCGCACCAGTCGAGGATGTAGACCAGGGCTGCCGTTTGCGCCACATTGAAATAGACCTCGCTGAAATAGGTGATGCCCAGGTAGTCGTCATACGTAGACTGCATCGAGGAGGTGGCGTCCATAGAGGTTCGCGATGCCTTGAACTGCGCGCTATCGTCAGGTGACAGCAGCACGTAGGGGCGGCGAGAGCTGGAAGCGCCTTCGTCAGACAAGGCGTTCCTTCTTGCGCTGGTTGTAGTCGCTCACCGCTTCCTTAAATGCGCGCGCGTTGTCGGCGGGCGGTTGGAGGGTAGCCTCCGGCGCCAGTTTCGGGTCGATGTCATCCTCGCTCACCGTGGTATCGCTGATGGCCCACGGCTGCTCTTGGCCGGAGTCCATATCCGTAAACACCTGGCCCGGCATCAGCAGCGAATAGATCATGTACGTATCCGGAAGTCGATCGGGTGCGATGGGCAGGAGGCGGCCGGCTTGGCTTGCGCCAGAGCAAGGGCCGCGCACGCAGCCACGGTAAAGTAAAGCGTCATCAGACTTGCCCGGCCTGCCTGCGAAATCGCTCGATTCCCGGGATCTCCATGCGCAACTCCTGTTTACGTGGGTTCCTTACTATGATGACAGACGCGGGCAAGAGCGGTTTCGCAATTACTGTGGACTGAAAAAGATCGCCAGGTGTGGTTTTCCTTGGAGAAAACCACGAAAAGGCTTGTCGCTCCCGGGATTCCTGCGGCGCAGCACTGGCCGAGAACAATTAGGTGCGACTTTCTTCACGGAAAGTCGCATGTAGTTCCGCGGTTCCACGGACCTCTACAGGAAATCCGGGTTCGGTCTACACCAATTGCGAAACAGCTCAGGGCCGGGATGGCGCGGTGGCCGGGAGAGAAAATGGTGGACAATAAGAGACATCCTGGTGATCGCCGATTGACCAAGCCAACCCGAGCCAAGGCCAACAAGCTGGGAGAAGTGGAGCGCGTGTACCGCATCCTGCGGGAGTGGCTGATCACGGCCAAGCTGCCACCGGGCGAATTCCTCTCCGAAGCCGATCTGGCCGAACGATGCGGCACCAGCAGGACCCCGGTCCGCGAAGCCTGCACCCGCCTGATGCAGGACCACTGGCTGACCCGGATCCGCCGGAAAGGCTTCATGGTGACGCCCATTTCGGTGCGCGACATCGTGGACATCTACGATTACCGCAAGCTGCTCGAATGTTACGCAGCGGAAAAACTGGCCCAGACCGCCAGTCACGACCAGATCAAGGAACTGGCAGCGATCGTCGCGCCGGAGAAAGACCCTGCAGCCAGCCTGGAGCAGATTCTGCTCGCCAATCAAGCGTTTCATCTCCGCCTGAGCGAGCTGGCCGGAAATCAAAGGGTAACCGGCCAGCTCAGCCTGACGCTCGGCTACGTGGCCCGCCTCGATACCCTTTGTACCCAAACCGTCCCCGGTTGGATTGGGCACGCCGATATCCTGCGGGCAATCGAGAGGCGGGAGCCGGTGGAAGCTCGCCTGGCCATGCAGGCGCACGTGGATGCTTCGCGGGACAAGATGATCAAGCTCTTCAGCGCGTAGAGCAATACCGCTACTCCATATCGTCCTCGACACCTTTGACCGGATGACGGAGGATCTGTTCCAGGCTCTTGGGAGCCGCGCTGTAGGTCTTGCCGTAGTATTTGTCGATTTGATACCGGTAACTCATCACCGGGCCGGGAAAGCCAATTAACTTCCAACCGGCCATCCCAATATTGCCGCCATGCAATGGATCGCAAAACATGCCTTCCACGGTGTGGGTGTGCAGCAGTTGAAAGAAATAGCTTGGCTCAATGCTTTCCAGATGCTGATCCTGTTCTTCCGGTGACAAGCCGGAGAAGTTGTCACCCAGCAGCTTCATACCGGCGCGATAAATTTGCTGGGGCGTTTCCTTACCCTGATAGCCGTGCTCTGGGATCGATTGAATCCACGGCCCCTTTGTATAGCGATATTTGTCTTTGCCGTAAGGGCCGGCGAGCTGCCGGTCGATGTAGATGACCACTCCTGCTTCAGTAGCGCCCGGCCCGCTTTCATCCGTCGGGAAGATACGCTCCGCAGCCGCCTGAATCACGCGCGCCTCCTCCGCGGTAAAGAAGCGCAAGGGTACTTTGACCGTATCCTGCGCAGCCAGAGGAACCAGATCGCCTACCAGCGAGTACAGCACCATCCCACTGAGAGCCTTTGCCGGAACCAGAATAAAGTCGCGCCGTTTCACAATCTCTCCTTTCTCAAGCCAACGGGCCAGGTTTTTTCAAGTAATGATCGATCAAACCATCCGCCGCCCGATGGCTCACGGCAACAATCGAAAGGGTTGGATTCGCCGATGAATTTTGGGGGAAACACGACGAGCCAACCACAAAAAGATTGGGCACGTTCCAATGTTGAAGCCAGGTGTTGACCACGCTTTGGTCCGGAGACCTGCCCATGATGGCGCCTCCCTGAATATGCGTGGTGGTGTAAGCGGAAGCGTTGTAATGGTGAAATACGCCATCTCCACGGTTGCCGAAGCCTCCCTTGACCAGCTTCGCCCCAGACACCTGCGCGACTACTTCGATGATCTGATTGGCGATGCGGGCTCCGAAAGCCATCTGCCGCATCTCGTAGTCCGTCCAGTCCAACGTCATCCTCAGCAGCGGATCACCCCATTTGTCGGTATACGTAGGATCCAGATCCATAAAATTTTGCCGGTAGGCAAAATGGTCCCCTCGCATTTCGACCCCGGGACCGATTCTGTCCCAGTGTTCGATCGCCGCCTTCTTCCAAGCCGAACCCCAATTACGCGGGGCTTCGCCTCTGGGAATTCGACCGAAGGAGCCGGCGGGACCTTCGCCCGTCGCGGCTCCACGCAGGAATGCGCCTCCGCGCAAAATCTTCTCCGGCACCTCTTCCTTGATATCTCCATCGAGATCCGCGATGCCGTAACCAACCGCGCCCGATCCCATGAAGAGATTCAGCCGCTCGTTGAAGACCAACATCCCCGATGCTCCGCTGGTGACCTGGTGGGTAAGGTTCTTGCCCAGTGTTCCCTTGGCTGTGACTGGATCGTAGCGTTCGCCAATGTCCGATAGAAGCAGCAGGCGTATGCTGTTGGGAGTCCAGGCCGAGAGCACGACCACGTCGGCGGGTTGCATGGTTTCCTCGCCGTTCTCGTCCATATAGACGACGCCTTCCGCGTGTCCGTTGCGATGGACGATCTTCCGCACCCAGCAGTTGTTACGCAAGGAAAAGTTATTCCGGCTCGTCAGCACCGGCATGATGGTGTTCGTCGGCTGCGCTTTGGCGCCGATCATGCAGCCATAGTTGGGGCAGTATCCACAAAAGACACAGCCCGGCCGTGAGACTTTGTCCGGATTGGTATACGCCGTGCTCAGGTTGGCTGCGGGCAGCGGAAATGGGTGATAGCCCAACTGGGTCGCCGCCTTGTGAAAGAAACCCATCGTATAGGTCGGCGTTAAAGGCGGTGTGGGGTACTCATGCTGGCGGGGACCCTCAAAAATATTGCCCCCCTCGATCAGCTTGCCCTGTAAGTTCCCTGCCTTCCCGCTGATTCCCATCATCTGTTCCGCGCGCCAGTAATAATTCTCAAATTCGTCGTAGGTGATACCCCAGTCCTGAATGGTCCAATCCTGTGACATGCGGGAAGCGCCGAACTTTTCGCGCAGATGGCTGGCCAGGACAAAGAAGTCGGGCAGGTACCGGTCGGATATACCGCCCCAGTGTTCCGAGGTGCCTCCGGTTCCGGTCCCAGGTCGAAACGCTCCGTATTGGCGAATCGGAGCAGCTGGATCTTTGATTGAATGGCGATGGGTGATGGTCTGCTCTGCCGGATTCTGCACCAGGCCGACGCGGCGGTTGTTAATCTCGTCCATACCGCTGGCATATTGCGAAATATTGCGCGCCGGGCCGCGCTCCAGCACGACGACATTCAGGGCCGTTCGGGTAGCGACCTCTTTCGCCATCACCAGGCCGCTCCACCCGCTGCCGATTACAACGACGTCTGTGGCTTTGAGGCGCTTCAACCAGATACCACCCTTTCGCAATGGATCATGAAAACGGCCACACTCGTTCGACTGTTTTGCTGAGCATCCAGCTCTTATCGTCGGCATTGAGAAATTTCATGTCGTCCCGGACGACGGTCAATCTCTGCGCGTAGCTTGCTCGCTCCTTTGCGATCGGCCAGTCCGTTGCCCACATGATCCGCTGCGGTCCGAACGTATCATAAAGGCGCTTCACCAGCTTCTGTGAGTCGAGCCAGGGATAGTCTTGCTTTGACAACGACCAGGTGTGCGAGATTTTTACAAACACCTTCGGATAGCGCACCAGTTCCACCAGTGACTCCAGTTGCTCTGGATGGTCCACCGGACAATCCGCCATGTGGTCGATCACCACCGTCAAATCGGGATATTTTTCGATCAGTTTCTGGACGTCCGGAACCCGGCCGATCGGCACCAGCAACGTCATGGGAACCTTGAGTTGGTCACAGCGTTTCCAAAGCGGAGGCATCAACGGGCCGCGAATCCAATCTCCGCCCGCATCGCCGGCCGGACTCAAGCGCACGCCTCGGAAGCCTGGTTGCGCTGAAATCTGTGACAGATGATCGGGCGCGGCGGGATCCAGCGGGTCTACCCGGCACACGCCTTGAAAGAACCGCGGATACTGCTTGAGCACGGCCGCGAGATAGCTATTGTCGTAGCGGTAATGGATGACCTGGATGATCACCGTCTTCTCCACCCCGTTAGCCTTCATGAGTTCCAGCAGCATCTCCGGAGTGGCATCGTAATCGGGAACCTTGGCTCCCGGCGCAAAGGGAAATTGAGCGTCGTGTTTCCAGACATGAACGTGTGGATCCAGAATGCGATAGTTCGAAATCGTCGCAGCGGCCGTCATCTTCAGCATTTTCCGCCGGGTGATCTCATACATAAATGGGTTCCAGGGTCTTCACCACGTAGGCCCCGCAGCGGTCGTAGCTTACGCGGGGACCGCTTCTCGCGATGTCGAGATCGACACACAGCCAACCTTTGAAACGGATGCTGCGGAGTACCCGGTGGCAAGCGGGAAAGTCGATTTCCCCGTCGCCAAGATCGTAAGTGTTGGTAATGTATTTTGCCGTCAGTCCGGCGCGCTTGGCGTCTTTGTAATCGGCCATCATCAGCCGGTTCTTATACTTCTCCATGATCACTGCCGGATCCCCGCCACCAAGATACACGTGAGCGGTGTCGGGAGAGAAGTAGAACAGCTTGGGATCGGTCATTGCCATGCATCGGTCGATCTCTTCCGGAGTCTGTACCATCTGCCCCAGATGATTGTGCAGACCGGCCTTGAATCCCATTTCGCCCGCGGTCTCTCCGAGTTGATTGAAGAAGCGGCACATGGTGGCAAACGCTTCCTCTGGTTTGCCGCGCGACGGCGAGAAAACAACCAATCGATCGGCGCCAAAGCGCTTGAGGAACGTCATCGCGTTGCGCGCGTTGGCCAGGATCTCGGCGTGCTTCACTGGATCGTCCGCCGCACCGTTGAATGAAATGGTAACGACGTGGAGACCGCGTTTGGAGATTTCTTTCTCCATTTGCTCCGGTGTGATGTCGTACTTGGTAAGAATCTGTGGGTACTGCGTCAGACGAAGCCCGATAAAGCCGGTATCGTGCATAACGTCAAGAATGTCGGTAAAGTGGGTGCCAGGAAAGGAGTTCCATAGATTGGAGCCCAGTGCCCATTTAACATTCCGGTTGGCCGGCAGCTGCTGCGCCGCCTGCGCCAGGAACCCCGCCAGGCCGATGAGCGCTTCTCTTCTATTCATCACAAGATATTACCCATTCAGTGTTTAGTCCCTGAACCTTCGCCTTCTGCATTCGTGGTGGCATGCGCGGTTACGTTGGTGGCCATATTCATAACCGTCACGATTGCATTGGGAACGACGGCTCCCGTGGGATCGGTCACGGTTCCCACTACGGTGGCGCTCTGTACGTCTTGCGCGACCGCAACCGGTCCCATCGCCAACAAGGCTACGATGCAGCACAAGACGATTTTGACAGGCAGTGTGGGAAGAGCTGACATCCCTGCAAAGGATTTGACTGGGCGATCTATCATTGTCCCCTTCCTTCAAGGAGTGAACTATCATCGTTAATACATTGACCTGTCAAGACCTTTCATCGAACCATTCCGTAACCGCATTGATCCGCGGTTGGCTAGGCATAGATCCTTGGCGCTGACCCGCAAGTATCTTATTTACAATGATTTGTGAAGGATCCGCCGGGCGGCGAAAAACACCGGAAATGGGCCCTGGACGGGGCAGCTAAAGGCCAACGTCAATGCGACCCGGACTCCATGGAGGAGTCGATGGATTGATGCCGGAGCGCACGGCCCCCGGTTGCGCCCGTCAACTTTCCTTGTTCCCATTCGAGTTGACCATTTACCAGGACGTACTCCACTCCCTTCGAAATCTGGTTGGGATTAGAGTAGGTTGCCGTGTCGAGAATGGCCGCAGGGTCCAAGATGGTCACGTCTGCGTAGAAGCCGGTCTTCAGCACGCCGCGGCCGGAAAGATGTTCGCGCTGTGCAGGCAATGACGTGACCTTGCGCACGGCCTGGGACAGATCAAGCAACTTCAGATCGCGCGCATAGTGACCGAGCAAACGCGGCATGGATCCCCATGCCCGGGGATGGGTATGCGGCTCGAAGAGCGGTCCATCGAGCGACGTCTCGCCCGCATCGAGACCGATACTGGTCCAGGCTTGCTTCAACCCGTATTGAAGATCGTTCTCGTTGGCCAGGAAGTAGAGCGCTGCCGTTTGTCCCTTATCGGCAAGAATGAAGTCAAACAGCGCGTCCATCTCTGGCTTGTTCTCTTCTTTCGCCATTGCAGCGACCGTTTTGCCGGTGTAATTTTCGAGGGCAGGATTTACCACCGCCGAGATCGTCACGCCGCTGCCGCCGCCGCAATCGAGATACAGGTTCTCCCAATCGTTGTGGTCTTCTTCCATTTCCGCCACCACACGCTTCCGAGCGGCCGGATCTCGTAACCGCTGCAGCAACTTATCCATCCCGCCATCCGCCATCCACGGAGGCAGCGAAGATGCCAGCGCCGTTCCGCCCGCGGTGTACGGATACATATCGGCGGCGATCTCCAGACCGGAATCCCGCGCTGCCTGGATCTTGGCGACCACTTGCGGCATTCCGCCCCAGCGCGTCTTGCCGGTCACCTTAAGGTGAAAAATCTCTACCGGAAGGTGGGCTTCGCGCCCGATGCGAATCGCTTCATCGATCGCCGCCATTTCGCTCTGCCCTTCGCTGCGCATGTGCGTAGCATAGATGCCGCCGTACTGCGACGCGACCTTAGCCAGGGCAATCAGCTCCTCCGTGGTTGCATAATGCCCCGGAGGATAAATAAGCGCCGTTGAGACGCCCATGGCTCCCTGCTGCATGGCTGTCGCCACCAGCGATTCCATCTGCTGCAACTCCGCCGGTGTAGGCGCGCGATTAACGTCGCCCAACACCGCTTCCCTAACCTGGGCCGCCCCCACGTAGGTGCCGATGTTGATCGGTGTGCCGCTTTTTTCCAGACGGCGGAAGTAACCGGCGAGGTCTTTCCAGTCAACCGAGAGATGGTAGTGATCCAGGAGTATTTTCTGCGGCGTGATCGTAAGCTCGTTTTGCGGCGCAATGGAGCCGCCTTCGCCGGTTATTTCGCTGGTGATGCCCTGCGATAATTTGCTCTGCGACCGGTTGTCGATCAGCAAAGCCTCTTCCGACTGGCCCAGCATATCGATAAAGCCGGGGGAGACCACCAGCCCTGAGGCATCAATAATCTGCTTTGCCTGGGCGCTATCGAGAGAGCCGATGGCCGCGATACGATCACCGCGGATGGCGATATCCGCCACATACGAAGGTTTCCCGGTTCCGTCCAGGATGTGGCCATGGCGAATGAGCACGTCGTAGGTAGGTTGAGGGGTATTACCTGGCGCCTCGGAGTGACACCCAAGGGGCGCAATCGCCAGCAGCATCCATAGCCAGGTTCGATAGCGTTTCATCGTGGTGTATTTCTTTCGAAGGGCAAGGATGCGAGTGGCAATCTTACACCGCCTTTCCGGTGAAGCCGTTTTGGTACTTCTCAGGAGGTTATCGCAAGAATGCGTGCACTTGGAGAATCCCTTCCGCCAGGTCAAGGGTAATCTCCGTTTCCCCTTGACTCGTACATATCATGGATGTCCCGGATTCATGCCTTAGGGCTTCCACACGTACGTGGTCTACTATATGAAGGTCATTGTGGACGGGTATGCGGCGTAGTCCTGTTTTCGGTTTCCTGGCCAGCGTCTTCTTTCCGCTCACAGCCTCATGCCTTGCCCAGTCCGCTCAGACGAACGCAATCGACAATGCGCCGTACAGCCTCCGAATCCCCGTCGATGAGATCTCTCTCGCATTTCATGCTTCGGATTCCCACGGCAAACCGCTCACGGACCTGGCTGTCCACGATCTCAAACTGTCCGACGGAGGCAAGCAGCAAAACCACATTGTGATGCTACAGTCCTTGCCGGACCTCCCGATTCGCGCCGGTTTCTTATTTGACATCAGTGCCTCCATGCTCAAAGACATGGACTTCAATCGTTCTGTGATTCAGATCTATGCTTCGCGTCTTCTTCGCAAAGGTGTCGATCAGGCCTTCGTCATGCAATTTGACACGCATACGCTGGTGGTTCAGGACTGGACAGACAATGACTCCGCCATTGCAGCCGGAACGGCAGCGATTGGACCCCAACCAAATCGCTTCGATCCCCTTACATCCATCTTTGACTCCCTCTACACCACGTGCCGCGATCAGTGGGGAGCGAAGCGGGCGGAATCTACCGGCAACTTCATCCTGCTTTTCAGTGATGGTGAGGACGATGCCAGCCATGCTTACCTCAGCGAAGCGGTGGATATGTGTCAGCGCAGGCATATTGCTATTTACGTGTTTGATAGCGGGCATGGGTCACACTTCTCGGACGGGCGCAAGACCTTAAGTGCTCTAGCCCAGCAGACGGGTGGGCGCGTCTTCGTGCATCCGCGGGATAATGAGATTTGGAAAGACCTCGAGACCATGGAGGCAGAGCAACGGTATCAGTACCATCTTGTATACAAGCCGCAGGACTTTAAAGCCGATGGGTCTTTCCATCCGATTCGGCTTCAGTGCGGGGTTCCTGGAGCCCATATCAACACTCGTTCCGGCTACTATGCCTTTCCCCAACCTTAAGCCGGAACAATCGGCGCGACCCTTTGGACCGGGAGGAGCAGTGGGGGACAGCGGGAGATGAATTCGCGGACTCGCTTATTTCACCGAGGGGCTGTCATCCGCTTTCAGATCGCCCAGCGCGTATTGAATCCCAGCTCGAAGGTGTTCCAGCATCGGCGTCATGGCATATACCCGATCACTGTGGCCGTGCCCTTCGTAGAACACTCGCCCCTTGCCCTCGCGGCGAATATAGCTCAAGGCATAATCGGCATCGCTTCGCGGACGCGCTTCCTTCGCCTTATCCTCAGCGCTCATCTTGTCGTAGTCGATACTCGTCAACACATGCACATTCCTGCGCGAAAACGATTCTTGCTCGAATGTATATGTTTCGTCGTGGATCTCGAACTCCTTGCCATGGAACATGGCCGTCAAAGGACTGTTCGGATCATCGATTTTGACATAAATCAGTTGCGGATCGGACCAGTGGAATTTGAAGTAACCGCCAATCAGAGTGTTGAACTCGGGCCATTGCAGAACAGGCTTCGATTCCAGGCCTGGAAGGCGCGCGTTCGGCGGCGGCAACAACGAATTAAAATGCGCCACAAAATCGGCGCGAGTGACCTTCCCCGTTTTGCCTGTATCCAACTTTTGGAACCAATCGTCGGCAACGGCGGTCCACTCCTGCCGGCTGACGGTGTCGTCATTATCCTTGTCCGCTGCCGTGACGAGCCGGGCGGTTAAAACCAACGCCGCTCTATTCAGCCCGCCGCTCTTTGCGGCGGCTTCACTCGCCAGGCAGTCAGTGTGATAGGAGTCTGTCGCCGCGTGAATGCCGGCAACACCTTTTCCGCCTCTCACGAAATTCAGAAACGCCGCTCGCCGCGCGGCCGTCACTGAGGGATCCGGATCATCAAGAAAGCACGCAGTGGTGCTGTCCAGGAAAATGGCGTCATATTTCTTGAGGTTGCTGACGTTGATATCCGCCGCGTCGTAACTGACAGTCGTGGTCCATAAACCGCCCTGGTTTCCTAGCGCTTCCACCGCCTTCGCAGCCAGCGGGATGGAGGCATGCACGAACCCACCCGGGCCCGTATGCGCCATCACCAGCAGCCTGCGCTGGTGCATCGGCTTCATACCGGGGGTAGTGGGTAAGGCTGCCATCATGGCGTCCACAGGCGCTTGCGATAGGGGGATCGGCGTCGAATTACCCGCAGGGTTGAACGTGTTGGCTTGCCCAGGCTTGACCGCGGGCAGCGCAGGCAGCACTTTGCTGATTCCGGCCAAAATCTGAGGCTGGGTCAAGGTCCCGCTATGAGTGTTGTCCCAAGCGGTAAACCAGGCGTTGAAGCCAGACTCCAGCTCGGGCCGCGTGAGCGTCCCATCGTTATCGGTATCGAGGGCAGTGAACAGCGCCTGCGCCGTTCGCGCCCCGTCCGGTCCCTGCGCCCGTAAGCTCACAATACCAGTCGCGAGCAGCACAGCAGCGCCAGCCCAGATACAGGTCATTCCTATGAATCCGGTTTGTCTCATAAATGTGTCGGAATGAGTCTATCGCGGATGCGGTCTTCGAAGCGTGGACAAAAATGGCAGGACAAAGCCGGTGATACGGAACACCGTTTAGTTCGCCAGGCAACGCCTGGATTGGTTCCGCCGTTAATCTTACCGCGGCGCGTGTGACGGTTTACGTATAACGCGCAACGTAATACAATTTCCTAAAGCATGATCCAGAGCTTCAAAGACCAAGACACCGCCGAGCTTTTCCAAGCGCGAAAGAGTCGACGTTGGCAAAGTATCAAAGCTGTGTCACTTCGGAAGCTGGATATGATCCATGCCGCAGCTCTTTTGACGGATCTGCGCGTACCTCCCGGAAATCGTCTCGAGGCGCTCTCAGGCGAGCGCAAGGGGCAGCACAGCATCCGGATTAACGACCAATATCGCATCTGTTTTGTGTGGAATGACAACGACGGGGCCCACGAAGTAGAAATTGTGCATTATCACTCGTAGTTCAAGACATATTAAGGAAGGAAAAACATGCCGCTATTCAAGAAGCCTGCAACCGGCTGGAAGTTCAGCGCCGTCACAACCCATCCCGGCGTTGTGCTGCTTGAAGAGTTTCTCAAGCCTCTCGAGATCAGCCAGAATAAGCTCGCGATGGACATTCATGTCCCGGCAACCCGCATCGGCGAGATAGTGCACGGCCGGCGCTCCGTTACTCCAGAGACCGCTCTGCGTCTGGCTCATTATTTCGGGACCAGCGCGGAGTTCTGGTTGAATATGCAGCAAAGCTACGACCTCAGCAAAGCCCGAATCCAGGAAGAAGAACAAATCGTGCGGGAAGTGCATGCCTACACCAGCCAGCCTTGAGAGACAACGAGGAGTTTCGGGAGAGGAGTTTCGGGAAAGGAGTTTCGGGAAAGGAGTTTCGGGAAAGTTCGGGAACTGGCTCGGGGGTCGTGTTGCCCAAGGAAGTGATCAGCCGTCTGCACACCGGGGATGGCGAAAGCGGAGGACATCATGAACCGCTACCGCAACACGCTGCATGTTCTCGCTAAGTGAAGAAAGCAGTCTAGATCGACGAGCGCGACGTGCTCGTGCTGCACAATCATCTGCTGGCGGTGCACGGCGGAGCTGGAGGTTTACGCGATGGCGGGGCGGATTAGAGCTCTTTCCTCCGTGGCAATGTCGTGCGCAGAAAGAAATAGAACTCTGAAGTGTCCTCAATTGCCGGAGACCGGTGCTGTCGCAGCAGAGGGGGTAACTCCCAGTCTGTCACCATGATTTGAGCAAGAGATGACAGTGCACAGCAAGATTGTGCTATAGCGGCGTCCGTAAGGGGGCTAGCAATGAGACAGGAAAACTAAACCAGAGCTATGACCCGCAGCGACATCAGGTCTGGCTCGTGAGGAGCATCAGAATGACCGCAGCTACGTCCAGCATTTCTCGCCCTCCCGGCAAGCTCTTCACCGAAGATCTTGATCTGGTGCCCACGATGATCCATGCGGCTGCTACCACAGCCATCAGCGTTCACCCGCTGCGGCGAAATATTGCCGTCCTCGAGGGCTCAGGAGGCAACATCGCGGTTCTGACCGGCGAAGACGGAAAGCTCCTCGTCGACGCCGGTTTCTCGGTATCTCAGCCGAGAATATCGGCTGCGCTGGATTCCATCAGCCAGGACCCTATCCGACACTTGATCAACAGCCACTGGCACACCGACCACACAGATGGCAACCAATGGTTGCACTCCGCCGGCGCCACCATCACCGCCCAGGAGAACACCAGGAAGCACCTTTCGGTGATGACGCGCGTAGCGGGCTGGGATTGGGACTTTCCCGCTCGGCCAGCCGGTGCTCTGCCCACCAGCACATTCGATACCCGGCACGAAATGCATCTCAACAATACAAACATCACCCTCGAGAAGTATGATTCGGGTCACACCGACAGCGACATTTCTGTGAACTTTGTAGAAGCCGAGATCCTTCTGGTGGCCGATACCTGGTGGAATGGCGTCTACCCGTTCATTGACTACTCCACAGGCGGCAGCATCGACGGACAGATCCGCGCCGCCCACCAGAATGTTGACGCTGTTACGGCCGACACCATCGTCGTTCCCGGGCACGGCCCGATAGGAAACAGGGCAGCCCTGATCGAATTCCGCGACATGCTCGTGGCCATTCGGGAGAAGGTCGCCGGCCTGAAGAGGCAAGGGATGACCGTCTTCGAAGTGATTGCCGCCAAGCCAACCGCGGCCTTTGATGCCAAGTGGGGGCAGTTCTTAATCACGCCGTCCGCTTTCACCGGGTTGGTTTACCAGGGCGTTTGATTAGCAGGTCGCCTCGCAGAGGCGTCGATTTGCCGGTGCTTTTCGAAGTGTCAAATAAAAGTGCGCTAAAAGCGCTATAAGTCTCCTTCTCATGTGCCGGCTAGCCGGACACCGGCCTGTGGTGGCCTCAGGCCGGTGTCCGGTGGCGTGGTGTTTTCCAAGTTGTCAAAACTGCTCAACAGTAGTACGGTTCTTGGGCCGCGTCGAGAGCGGGATAAAATCTTTTTGGTAACCAGGCGCGTCCACTACCAGCCCATTTGTCGCATTCGCTCCAGGATGAGCGCGCTCGACTGATTCATGCGCGCGGGCCGTCGCTTCAGGGGAGCCGGTAGAATCGCGGCGAGCCTTGCCGCCTGTTGCCGGTCGGTATTCCGGGCCGCGGTTTCGTCGTAGTAGTGACAGGCCGCGTCCGCACCATAAATCCCGGGTCCCCATTCGACTACATTGAGGTAGATCTCCAGAATGCGCTGCTTGCCAAGAAAGAGTTCGGCCAGCGGCACCAGTGTGAACTCCGCGCCTTTGCGGAGGATCGAGCGGCCGGTTCCGAAGAAGAGGTTTTTTACGAGTTGCTGGGAAATGGTAGAGGCTCCGCGGGTGCGGCCGCCCTCCAAATCTTCGTCGGCAGCGATTTGGATCTCGTGCCAATCGAAGCCATGGTGCTGGTAGAAGCGCGCGTCTTCCGCGGCGATGACAGCGTGCTGAAGATTGGGCGAGATTTGACTGAGAGGAATAAATTTGTAGCGTTTGCGATACGGCGTGTGGTGAGCCCAGGCCTGCAAGCGACGTTGGATGTGCACTGCAGTGGTCGGTGGATCGATCCACCGGGCAGACAGAAGGAGCAGCACGGCGAGCAACCAGAGAAACGCCACACTGATGACAAGCCATCGAACAAACGATCGGAGGACATCCTTCTGAAGCGGGTGGGGTGCTTGAGGCCTTTTAGTCACTTGTCAGGATCATAACCGGGGCAGGACTACTCCTTACGCCTGATCTTGCGCGGTCTGTCGCGTAAGGCTTCCCACAAATCGGGTTCATCCGGAGGACAGGAATAGTACGTCGGACTCTGTTGCGCCTCGGCTAACTCAGCGATGGCTCATCTGGCAGGTTGGGAGAAGCCAAAGTCTTCCCGACGGCGAGCTTCAGGGGCGGCAGATCACGCTCGACAGTCAGCCAGATCACCGATGGGTCTAAGCGGTCGTATTGATGCCGCAGCCAATTTCCGATGCCCCGAATGTTGTTCCATGGAATGCTCGGACAAAGCTTCTCGGCATCATCGCCGGGCCTGCGCGCCGCTTCGCTCAAAACCAGGAGCTTTCGCTCCACGGCAGCATTTGTCTTTTCGTCTGCCTTGAATACGGAGAAATCCATGCCTCGGATGAACCGCTCGATTGACTCTATCGCCTCATAAATGTCACGCAGAGATGAAAGAGGATCTCTAAAAGGCAAGCACAGCCTCTTTTTAGGCTGCCGTGCGAACACGCTGCTTCATTGTCTCGGCGGGCGTGAGGTCCACCTTGACCTGAAGAAGTTCGGACAGGCGGTTCTCAAGACCAACCATATCCAGCAACGTCAATTTCTTTTCGTTATCAAATTCCGCGATCAGATCAACATCGGACGAATCGTTCGCTTCTCCTCGGGCCACAGAACCGAACACGCGCAGATGGACGATACCAGCGGCGGTCAGTTCGTCCCGGTGTTCGCGCAGCTTCGAGATGACTTGGCGCTTGTCCATGACCCTATTTTGTCCTATATTTCGGTCCTTCACAATAAGATTGAGCCGTATGCATGTCGTACGTAGACAATAGGGCTTTGGTAAGAACGAGGCCGTGGTCGATTGTCGATCTCTGGGCAGGGGGTACATCCATGACGAAACCTTCTGTCAAAGTGAATGCGTGGAGAAGACGGAGGGGAGGAATCATAACGAGAGCCCTCGATGGCCTGATGAAATCTCGTTCGTCCGAACACTCTACGAGCATCTGGGAACTGGGGGACGGGAAGCACCGCAGCAATTACGTATCGGTTTGTCTAAATTTCTCATGAATCCTGTTCCCGAAACTCGCTCTGATATTTCCGTTGACGGTTGCGGTGAACCGGGAGCATGATGCTGGGCGACGGAATACCGACCTCCGCTGGAGATTGGCATCTCGCAAGGAGATTTGCATGCTTCGCCTTACCTATGGAGCAATGGCGCTATGCGCACTTATGTAGCCTCGGCGGTTGCTGTTCACGCGCAGGATTACAAGAAGACCGTCATCTACCAGATCGTCACGGATCGTTTCTATGACGGTAGCACATCCAACGACAATCCTTCTCAAAGTGCGGGGCTGTATGACTCCAACGGCTTTGCCGAAGACGGAAGCGGAGATACCAACGCGAACTGGCAGGCCTATTGGGGTGGCGACCTGCTCGGCATACAGGACAAGCTCTCCTACATCAAAGGTTTAAACGCCACGGCTATTTGGATCTCGCCAACCAATGACAATGAAAACCTGAACGCAAACTCGGGAACGCCCGTTTCCGCCCCATATCATGGCTACTGGAACCGCGATTTCATGCGCGTGGAGGAGCACTTTGGAGATGTCAACAACGGGTGGACGGAGTTCAGTAACCTAACTTCGGCAGCACATGGTGATGGTATCAAGGTCATTGTCGACTGGGCTCAGAACCACTCGAATCCCAATAACGGGGGAGAGAACGGTGCGCTCTACAACAACGGGACGCTGATGGCGACACCCTCCAACGACCCCAACGGTTTCTTTCATCACAATGGGAACATCTCCAATTACGACGACCGCTACCAGGTCCAGTACTACAACCTGGATTACCTTCAGGATCTCAACCAGGAAAACTCCACCATCGACAATTACCTGAAGACCGCCGCCGAGCAGTTCCAAAGCTATGGCGCGGATGCGTTCAGGCTGGATGCCATCAAGAGCGTGACGTGGGGCTGGGAGTACTCCTTCGCGAATGCAGTCTTCAACAACAAACCGAGCTTTCTATTTGGCGAGTGGAATCCGAACAACTCGAGCGACGCGCTCTACGCGGACGCATACAAATTCGCTAACCTCTCGGGCATCAGCGAACTCGACTTTGGTCTGAATCAGGCGATCCGCGACGTTTTCGGCAGCAACAACAACATGTCAGAGATCGATTCGACGCTCTCGACGGAAGACACGAATTTCACGTTTCCCAACAACCTGGTCACGTTCTTCGATTCTCAGGACGAAAACCGCTTGTACGGCAACATCACTACCGACAAGAACCGCCTGCACGAGGCGCTCGCCTTCCTCATCACCTGTCGCGGCATCCCGAACATCTTTTACGGAGACGAGCAATACCTTTACAGCACCACGAATAGCGGCAACGACCCTTACAACCGGGTTGCCATGAGCTCCTTTTCGACCAGCACGACGGCTTATCAACTTATCAGTAAGCTGTCAGCTCTGCGCGCCAGCAATGACGCTCTGGGATATGGCACCTCGCAACAGCGCTGGATCAACAGCGACGTTTATATTTTCGAGCGGCAGTTCTACAACGACGTCGTGCTGGTTGCAATCAACAAGAACGATACGACTGGATATAGCATCACGGGTCTGGATACCGCTTTGCCGGCCGGCACCTACACTGACTACCTCGGTGGGCTGCTCAGCGGCGGAAGCCTGACCGTTACGAGCGGGTCCGGGGGCAACAATCCGGCGACAGCATTTACGCTTGGACCCTCGACGGTTACGGTTTGGCAGAAGCAGGTGAACGCGACCACGCCTGAGGTCGGCAGTGTCGGACCGTACGTGGGACAGCCTGGCATGACGGTCACGGTCGCGGGCGACGGCTTCGGGACCGCTACCGGCAACGTGCTGTTTGGAACGACCACAGCTACTATCAAGAGCTGGTCCAACAGTTCCATAACTGTGGCGGTGCCCTCCGTGGCCGCCGGCACCTACAGCGTCACGGTAAAGAACTCAAGCGGAACTCAATCGAACGGCATCAACTTCAACGTCCTCACCGGAGAGCTTGTCCCGGTGACGTTCACGGTAAACAATGCACAGCCGACGAACACCGGTGATTACATCTTCGTCACTGGTAATGTCCCGGAACTCGGTAGTTGGGGCACCACGTTTCAGACCGCCGTTGGACCCATGCTCGACCCGAACTATCCAAACTGGTTCCTCAATGTTTCTTTGCCCGCGGGTACCACTGTTCAATATAAGTACGTTGATATTCAATCGAACGGCAATGTCATCTGGGAGCCTGGCAACAATCACTCCTACACGGTCCCGACTAGTGGCACTGCATTCGTAAACGACAACTGGTGATCTATGTCATGGATCTCAAGGGGCTCCGAGCAGGTTAGATCGAGAACCGCTGTGAATGAAGGTGAGTCGCGTCCGCCCGACACTCTAGCCAACCGATGGGGGCTTCACCTTTTGGGGTATGCCGTGAAAATATAATCCTTTGACGCCGCTAGTGTGTGGCATGCGGCGCCGCATTTGGCGTCGTGCCCCTGCGGCGGCTTGCCGGCCAAGGTGGCAGGCGTGAACGTACTTGATGAGGTGTCATAGTCAAACATGGCATATCCCCATCCGTGCGTATCCGAGAATCTCTTGCTGTCCTTCTCGATGAACTCGACCGCTGTCAGGTCACCAGGCACCGTGTCTGGGGTGCTCGCGGAAAAAGGGGGATCGGTTAACTTTTTCGGTCTCCATTCAATCTTCGCAATCTTGGAGCCGTCGGGGAAGGGCTTGCCATTGCCGGGAACACCTTCCTTGTATGCGTCGATCATGACGGGATTCGCAAGGATGAGCCTGATCACGTTTGCGGCGTCCGTCTGACTCGGGCCGACAGCCTGCCAGTCTTCGTATCCCTTGAACTCAGAGAACGCGAGCCCGCCCGGCACCTTCAGAGTGTACTTGTCCTGCTTGTCCTCCTGCGCGGAGCTGGCCCTGTGGGCCAAGACGGCGAGCGCTAGCGCGATGATCACCATCAACAAGGGTAGAATCCTCTTCATGGTTCGTTCCTCGGATGATTGTAAGTTTGGGATTTGCTCCTGTCGGGAAGTACCGAATCCAACCGAGCAATCATAGGCGACGCAAACGCTGTGGTCAAGGTTCCCGGATCTGACGCGTTTGCCTAAAGCCGAGCTAAACGCGTTTGGGAATCGCCGAACTGCTCCAATTTCACGCCGAAACGATCCATCAGCGACAAGTCCTCGTCGTTATTCATTCAAACTGGTTCAGATCGGTGTCGGGAGCAGGGTGACCCAAGGCACGACACATGGCAACGATCTGGCCTTTGTGGTGAAAGGCATGCGTCAGCACATGATGAAGGACGAGCGCCGGAGTGCGGACGGCGACGTCCCCATCGGGGAAATGAAGCTCCGCATCGGCATTCAGCTGCTGATTGGTCAAGTTCGACAAATAATCGTGGGTCAACTGGCTGACTTCCTTCTGCAGGAGTCTTACATCGGCGACGGCCGGGCGTTCCTCAAGGGTCCGGTTGGCATACCGCAACCCCTGGAGCGTGTGAACCCAAAACCCTTCGCAGTTGAAAATATGAATCGCTTGTTCACGCAGCGTGCGGAAGCCGAAGCCGGATAATTCCCTCACATAATCGTTTGTGGGCATTGCGGACAGGTGATCCAGAACCAGATTGAGGCTGGCGTGTGTCCAGCCATGGAATTTTCGAACACCATCGAGAGTGAACACTGATCTCTCCTTACAGGCTCATAAAATTTAACACGAACCAGAAAAGCGGCAGGGCTCTGAGCCCTGTGGCGGGAATAAAGGCGACCTCTGTGTGTCTTGTATTTCGGGAGCTCTATGACGCCTTTGCGAACAAGTCCATTGCAGGTGAAGAAATCGCCTGTTTTCCGCGAATTCAGCTATTGTTAATTACAATGCCGTCCCCTCAATGCCCTCGCGTGACTTAGGCTATGGCAGCGTGAGGCGCTTACCCGTGAGGGGCGTGGCTGGGAAGTCTTGCAGGAGCTTTCCGTTGGGGTCGTAAAAGCGCGCGCCGAGAGTGCCGGTGAAGGTGTCGCCGGCGACCTGGATGTCGAGGAGAGTTCGCCGCGGCTAATGAACTTGTGGGAGCTGCGGTCCGCGGTGATCTCCATCCACTTGCCGCGGATGCGGCTGCCGTCAGCGATCCAAATGCCTTTGCCGTCGCTGTCACTGGTGGTGGGGTCGCCGGCGTCTGGGTTGGCCTGCTGCATGGTGCCATCGGCGTTGAATACGTACATGTGCTGATGAAAGGGTGCGCCGGCGTCCTCGACATACCAGGTCCCTACGATGACATTAGGAGCCGTGGTGCGGATGGTCGCTTCGCGGCAGCCTGGGATGGGAGCTACTGTTAGCAGCAGGATGCTACGCTCCGGTCCAGACAACCGCTCTCTATGGAAGCGTCACTCTCCCCTTTGTCATCCCGAGCGCAGCCGAGGGATCTGCAGTTCCGCGGACTTTTCCTGGAAATGTTTTTTCGACAGCGCTTAGCTCACAATGTCACCCGGAGCGAAGCGCAGCGCTAGGGATCTGCGTTGCCCGAACGTAGGCTAGACGCTGTTATGTCGTCATCGCCATCATCCAGAAGGAACTCCAACTCGACGCCTCGCTACACATTCTGTCTGTCTCCGTCTTCGAGATCGGGTAGGAGGCGGGATTACTCCCGCCGTCCTCCCACACCACGCGGACGTGCCGTTCGGCATCCGGCGGTTCATGAAACAGACTGGAAGCGTCGATGAGTGTCCAGCAACGAAACCAGCCCCATGCGGTCGAACCAGGACTTGGGGAAGGCTTGGTTCATATGCGAGGCACCGCCGTTCCACCACGGGCCTCGCCCGTTGGTGGCCGACTTCCAAGCCCGAACCTTATCTATCCCAGCCTTTATCAGATTCCGCGCGCGCCGATAGACACGCTTCCATTGCCGCCACAGCAGCGTCCGCAGCTTGTGCCGCAGCCAGCCATCGAGCTCTTCCAACACGTTCTTTACTTCAGTGAGTCGGAAGTAGGCCATCCAGCCCCGCAGGACGGGATTGAGTCCCTTGATGACTTGCTGCAGGCTCTGCCCGCGGCCTTGCCGTAGCGCGAGACGGATTTTCTCCGCCATGCGCCTGCGGCTTTCGAATGCGATCTTGAGCTTCGGCTTCCTGTGCCACGTCATGCTGTAGCCCAGGAACTTCCGCTCCCACGGTCGCGCCACTGCGCTCTTGACAGCATTGACCTTCAACTTCAGCCTTTGCTCCAGGAACGCCGTGATCGACTGCTTGACCCTCTGTCCTGCCCGATCGCTTTGGACATAGATGTTGCAGTCGTCAGCGTATCGGCAGAAGCGATGCCCGCGCCGTTCCAGTTCGCGATCCAGATCGTCCAGCAGGATGTTCGATAACAACGGGAAAGAGGACCGCCCTGAGGCGTCCCTTCGCTCCGTGCACCCGTTATCCCGCCTTCCATCATTCCCGCTTCCAGATAGCGCCGGATCAGCTTCAACACCCCGGGGTCTTTCACCTTGACGCCCCACCCGTGCCATCAGCACATCGTGGTTCACTCGGTCGAAAAATCTCTCCAAGTCGAGATCTACGGTCCATCGCCTGCCCTCGGCAACATACCCTCGCGCGGCCTTCACCGCCTGATGGGCATTGCGTCCGGGACGAAAACCGTAGCTCGATTCCGAGAACCCGGGATCGAACAGAGGTTGCAATATCTGATGAAGTGCCTGTTGGATCAGGCGATCCAGCGCACAAGGAATGCCCAGGATGCGTACCCCGCCTTGCGGCTTCGGTATCTCCACCTGGCGCACAGCTGTAGGCATGTATTCGCCCGCCAACAGAGCCTGTTTTATCTTCGGCCAGTGCGCCTGCAGCCAGGGCTTCAACTCCAGAACCGTGAGCCCATCGACTCCCGGCGCTCCTTTGTTTTCCACCACCCGCTGATAGGCGCGCATCATGTTGCTGCGTTCCAGCGCAGCTTCCAAAAGTCCCTGCGCTGCTTCCGGTTTCGTTTCTCCACCAGTCGCCGTACGAGTCCTCCGCACCATCCACGGCCCTCGACAGGTTCCGCCCGTCTCCCTCCGCGATGGCCTTACTTCCGTAAGCTTCTGCTTCGCTGACTCGCATCGAGATCTGCTGTCCTACTCCCGTGTTTCACGTTTGGCCCTTCACCCCGCTCGCGCGGAGCCACTATGGCCGCTGCTGACTTCTGGTGATTCTTCCCTTCACCTCGCGATGACGGTAGCCCTAAGGCAAACCACCAGATCTCCCCGGGTATTACGCACTCACCTTCACGCTTATCTCTGTCGGATCTACGCCGCGATGTCCGTGCAAGTACTGGGCTTTGCATGGATTTGCCTGCTCACCCCATCGCGTCGCCTCTATCCGCTGGCTGTTCGTCAGAGCAGCGCTTTGCCTGCGGCCTTTCCTCCGGATTCCACCTCACGGTCGGACACCCTTGCCGTTCAGCTAACACTTCCCCTTGCCGGGTGTGTAGAGGACTTTCACCTCCAAGTGAATGCGCCCTGCCGGGCGCACAAAACCCAGAGTTCATGCGCCTTGCAGCATCCCCTCTTCACCTCAGATACAGCGTGCCATCCTAAATCAATTGATTCTGTTCGAGATCTAACCGGACAGTTGTGATGCTGTCCCTCTATCTCCCTCTATCTCCCTCTATCTCCGAGACCCGCTCCTAAAAGCCGATCCCGAGGGGGCCTACCCTCATCTTCTACGCAGCTTTACAACACGGATTTCACTTCACCTTCGACTCATTCCGTGCTTCTGCAGCACACATCCTGTCCCCTTATCTTCCCCGACCCCAAGTTCCCATGCGGACGAAAGATCTGTGAAACATTTCTTAAGGTATTAAGATCGATCACGGTTACCTTTCGGGTACTATTTCGGAGTTTCATGTTACTCAGGTGACGGATACAAAACTAGGATCACCCCGTATGCTCGATGATCGCAGCTTCTCAGTTGCGAACCGGGCCAAATGCAATAGACCTAATATGTTCTCTCCCCCCCCCCCGAATATCGATATCGAGGAAACAAACGTTGAGCTTCCATTCTCGATCCATTCATCGCCCGTTTCTCCTTGCAATCCTAACCCTTTCGCTTTTTCAGGTTTGCGCTTTCGCCGAGAATGCTCCGTGTCCTCGCTATCACGCAGGCAGCACAATCATTGAACCCAAGAACCTCTTCAGTGGGGGCGGCAAGCTGCAGGTCACCTTTACCTACCAGACGCGCGTCGATAAGTTTGGCAATACACTCTACTGTTTCACCACCGAGGACGGAGTAGAGTCGCCCACTCTGCACGTGCACCCGGGCGATCGGCTCATCATCCGTCTGAAGAATGAGCTTCCGCCGTCTAGTTCTTCCGTGACGATGCCCGGCATGACAGTCACGGGATGGCACTCCGGCGATTGCTCCAGCAAGGCGATGGACGACACGTCTGTAAATATTCACTATCATGGCACCAACGCGCCACCCACTTGCCATCAGGATGAGGTGATTACGACCGTGGTGAACGCGGGTGACAGTTACGAATACGACGTCCACTTTCCAACCGATGAACCGCCGGGGCTCTACTGGTATCACCCTCATATTCACGGCATCTCAGAGGCCGCGGTGCTCGGCGGAGCCTCGGGCGCCATCGTCGTTGATGGGATCGAGAACGTGAACCCGCAAGTGGCCGGCCTTCCCGCGCGCACGCTCATCATTCGCGACAACCTGGTTCCGGGAAATCCAACGCCGGGTGGCGCGATCCCTTCCTGGGATATTTCATTGAATTACATACCCGTTCCCTATCCAGGCTTTACCCCTGCGGTCTTACCTATGAAGCCTCTGCAGAAAGAGTTCTGGCGTGTTTTGAACGCATCCGCGGATACGATCATCGACCTACAGCTCCAGTATGACCACGTGGCACAACCTCTCACCGTAGTGGCGCTCGACGGAGTGCCGACTGGGTCGCAGGATGGGTTGCGCCTGGGCGAGGCGGTGGTCACGAATCATATACTGCTGCCTCCGGCCTCGCGCGCCGAGTTTATCATCTGCGGGCCGTCCTTGAAGGTCAAAAGCGCGGTCCTGTCTACCTTGAATATTGATACCGGCCCCGACGGCGACAACGATCCGACCCGCCCGATCCTGGCAATAAAGGCGAGCAACGGCGCGGCCGAGGCCCCACTTCGTATCGCGAACACCTCCTCGCTCCCGCCTTCCGAGCGCTTCTTTGGGCTTTCCAATATGCTGCCGACGGCCCATCGCAAGCTCTATTTCTCAGAGGTTCTTAGCGATCCGAATGACCCCAACAGTCCAACAAACTTCTTCATTACGGTGGATGGACAGACACCTGTTCTTTTCGATCCATCCAATCCTCCGGCAATCGTAACCAGGCAAGGCGCGGTCGAAGACTGGACGATAGAAAATCGGGCCCTCGAAAACCACGAATTCCATATGCACCAGATCCATTTCCTGGTTCTAGAAGAAAATGGGAGGTCTGTGGATAGGGGACAATATTTAGATACAGTACAGGTTCCGTATTGGAGTGGAACCGGGCCTTATCCAAGCGTCAAGGTTCGCATGGACTTCCGCGGGCCGGTGGTTGGGGATTTCGTTTATCATTGTCACATTCTCGGCCATGAGGATTCTGGAATGATGGCAATCATTCGAGTGCTCCCGGCAAAATAGCTGGGGGGACAAATTGTCGGGGACAAACGAAGGTCTTTTGCTCTTCGCACGACGTTCGCGCCGAAGCCCCAAACGCACAACGGTATAAGTGTTGCCAGGCGCAATCATGCGGAGATGCTTCAGTCGGGTGGCGAGGCGTTCCAGGGCGCCCTTGGCCACGTAAAGACTCAATTGTCTTGGGAAACCCCTCCGGTGCAAATTTCGCCCGATCCCCAAGCCCTTAACAATAGGGTTATTTCGTCCCCGAAACTTCGTCCAATGCCCTTCAATGCTGTACGGGCGATGGGTGGCTGCAAAGTTGTAAATATACTAGTGATAATCTCCCGCGCGCCGGGAGGCGGTCACACCGCGCCGTTTGGCATCAAACTCGACGAGGACGAAACGATGAAAAATCCCACAATTCACCGCAAACCGGTTGCGTACGGCAGCGCATTGCTGCTCATCGGAGCCATCTGCATCGCTCCCCCCTTGCCCTGACGCAGTCACCCGCTGATGGCCAAACTCCGGGAGCGGGCATAAACTCGACGCCCGGGACCAGCACGCTTCCGAACCCTTCAGACCAATTGGGCAACATGGGTGGCGTGAAGGCAGACCAGCAAGCCGCCATCGATAAAATTTTCGTCAAGAAGGCCATGCAGGACAGCATCGCAGCAGTGCAATTGGGCCAACTCACCCTGCAAAAGAGCAACAACGACCAGGTCAAGCAATTTGCCCGGAAAATGATTGACGACCACACCAAGCTGAACGAGCAGATGAGGCCCGTAGCCCAGGAGCTCCGCGTAGAAATCCCCACCGAAGTCTCCAAAAAAGACAAATCGCTCATGAGCAAGATGCAAGCCCTCTCGGGCGCTGCCTACGACCAGGCCTACATCAAAGACATGGTGAAAGACCACAAGCAGGATCTGAGCGAATTCCACATGGAAGTCTCAAACGGTCGCGATATCGGCGTAAAAAACGCCGCCCTGGAAGGCAGCAAGACCCTCTCCGAACACCTGCAAATGGCCCAGCAACTGGCCAAAGACCAAAACATAGACCTGGCCAAAAAGTAGTTGAACCGTCCTCCCCCAACAAGGGAGATCAAGGAGGGAGATCAAGGAGATCAAGGGACAGCATACCTATTGCAGCAATTTCTGGGGGATAGGTATGCTGTCCCCTTATCTCCGTCCAAATTCTCTTCAGAGGCCTTACTTGATGCCGGTTCGTCATCTGCTGCTTGGGATTCTGTCCGCGATTCTGTTCACTCACTTCGCGCAGGCGCAGGCAGCGCATGCCGCCGGAGCTACAACTTCGAACTCTGCCCGCGGCGGATATATTCACGATGATCGCCAGCATCCTCGGGAGCCCTCGCGGGACAATGCTTTTTCGATGACGATCAACCGTTCCGGCATTGCGGCTACCCTTCAGACGCTCGCTTCTCAGGCCAGCGCAACAATCCTTGCCAAAGGCGGGAACGCCGTGGATGCGGCGATTGCCGCCAATGCGGCTCTCGGCGTGATCGAGCCGATGATGAACGGCATCGGAGGCGACCTGTTCGCGATCGTATGGGATCCCAAAGAGAAGAAGATGTATGCGCTGAACGCCAGCGGCTGGTCGGCGAAGGCGGAGACCATCGAGGCCATGAAGGCCAAAGGGCTAACCAGGATGGGCGAGAGCAGCATTTATTCGGTTACGGTTCCCGGAGCCGTTGCCGGCTGGGAAGCGCTGCACGCAAGGTTCGGCCAGTTGCCCTTCGCTGCCGACCTTGCCCCTGCGATCGCTATGGCGGAAAATGGCTTCCCGGTCACGGAGACCGACTCGGCAAACTGGGTCGAGTACGGCATGAACTTCAAGGACCGGCCTGCTTTTGCCAGTGTTTTTCTGCCTGGGGGGACCTATCCTCGCGTCGGACAGCTGTTCCGCAATCCCGACCTCGCCAACAGCCTCCGCCTGATCGCCAAGGACGGCGCAGACGCTTTTTACCGCGGACCGATCGCGGATGCCATGGTGAAACTTTCGGATGAGCAGAATGGCTTTCTAACCGAAACAGATTTCGCCGATTACAAGCCGGAGTGGGTTGAGCCCGTTTCCACCACCTATCATGGATGGCGGGTGTGGGAGACTCCTCCGAATACGCAGGGCATTGCGGCGCTCTCGATGCTGAATATCATGGAGCTTTATCCGCTGCGGGAATGGGGACACGACTCGGCCAAGACACTGCATATCGAGATGGAGGCCAAGGCGCTGGCCTACGCGGACATGCTGCACTACGTGGGAGATCCCCGCACGGAAGAAATTCCTACTGCGAAGCTGATCTCTAAGGAACTGGCGAAAGAGCGAGCGAAGGGTATCACCGACAGAGCCAATTGTAAGGTTTTGCCTTCGGATCGCAAGGAGCAGCTGGACAAATTGCAGTCGGATACGACGTATCTGGCCACGGTTGACCGCGATGGGATGGTGGTTTCCTTAATTCAGTCGAATGCAGGCAACTTTGGCGCCGGGCTGGTCGCAGAGCATACCGGCTTTGTCTTGCAAAATCGCGGCACCGGCTTCTATATGGAACCGGGGCAGCCAAACTCGCTGGCCGGCCACAAGCGGCCGCTGCACACGATCATCCCGGCCATGATGCAGAAGGATGGGCAGACAATCGGGTTCGGCAATCATGTCTGGTTTTAACCAGGCGCAAGCGCATGCCCAGTTCGTCGCCAACGTCGTTGACTTCGACATGAACCTGCAGGCCGCAATGGATGCGGCGCGCTTTAACAAAGACAATTCCGGCTGCAGGGTCAACCTTGAGGACGGATATCCGCGCAAGGTGATGGAACAGCTGGCGGCGCAAGGGCACCAGATCAACCTGGTCCCGCGCTACTCGCAGGTGATGGGCCGCGGGAACGCCGTCATGCACGACGACAAGTCCGGGGTAAATTTTGGAGCATCCGATCCCCGAGCCGATGGACAGGCGGTTCCCGAGCAGCCGCCCTACTAAGCAGGCCGGTTTATCTGAAGATGCCAGCTCCATCCAGGAAGCTTCATGAGGCTCGAACGCTTGCTGGGTGGAGGGATCCCTCGCCGCTCTCCGGGAAGAAAGCCGGTTGCCACCATCACAGGGGACCAGCTAACGTTGCTGCCGTTAAATGGGAGGTCCACCGAATTTTGCACAGTTAATCATTGTCGGCTCGTCGTGCGCGCATCGCGGCCGCCGCATTTGCCGAGCTGGTCTCTGAGGTTGACTTCTGCCATTCCGATTCGGAAAGCACCTCGATTTGCTGTAGGTTTTTGGTTTTGAGGCTAGTGTTGATGCCGGGCAATTGCTGCGCCGCGAGCTGGTTGAACTCTTTGACCACGTCGTCCAATTGTCGATTCATCACCTCAGCACGAGCAAGCTGCTCCGCGGTGGGCCGGCCTTCATATTGGGTGACATCGCCGTAGAGAGTTCCGAGATACTCGCGCAGACGTTCCTCGCCGGTGATCGCGCCACCTTCCTTCGTGGCCACAATTTTGCTGCGGATTGCGTCGAATTGCTTCGCGGCGGAGGTGAGTTGATTGTGGAACGGATCCTTGGGGTCGACCTTGGCTGCGTCCTCAAGGGCGCTGTCGCGTATCCCAATGATGGCGTCTACGGCCCAGCTCATGTGGTTCAGCATGGAGGCGAGCCTAAGTGCAAGGGCCTGTTCTTCCTTGCGGTCGGCCAGGTTATACGTAGCCCGGGGATCCATTACGATGTTCAGCTTGGTGGTATAGACTTGCTCGCCTTTGGTCATCCTGACTGTATAAACGCCGGGCAGCACGCGCGGACCCTGCGCGGTCTGAAACATCGCGCTGGCTGCCGGAGGCACCTTGGGCGCTTTCAGCCGCATCGACCATGTGGCGCGATTGACCCCGCGGTGCTTGCTGCTGGGCACGACGTCAACTAATTTGCCCTGTTCGTCCAGGACCTCGATCTTCAGATCCCCAAAGATGTGCCGGCTCCGTTGGTAATAGGGGATGTGCGCATCTTCGGGCCTGCCAGGGCCCTGGAAAGAGTTGTCGCCCTCCGCCCAGCCGCCGAACGCCTGCACGTATTGCACCACTGGCGGAACGGGGAGAAACTCCGCTTCTTTTGCCATCAGCTCCGGTGTCAGCGAACGCCAGGGTGAGATGTCGTCGATGATCCAGATTCCCCGGCCGTGAGTGGCGATGACCAGGTCCGAGGTTCTGGGGTGAATCACCAGGTCGCGAACCGCAACGTTGGGAAAGTTGCTACCGGTGTACTGGGCCCAACGAATGCCACCATCGTTACTGATCCAGAGGCCAAACTCCGTACCTAGAAACAGCAGTTTGGGATCTACCGTGTCTTCCTTGATGACATGCGCGTAGCCACGGACACCACTCGATTCCGCGCCGAGCTGCTGCCACGTCTGCCCATAGTCAACAGTCTTGAACAGATATGGTTTGGAATCGCCGTTCATGTGGGCATCAAAGGTGACGTAGGCGGTTGCTTCCTCGTAACGGCTCGCCTCGACCCAGGATGTGATGGGCGCACCGCCGATCCCGCGAACATTGATGGTGACGTTGGTCCAGTTCTTGCCCGAGTCGCGCGTAACCTGAAGGTTGCCATCGTCGGTGCCGGCCCAGATGATGCTTGTATTCTTTGGAGATTCGCTGATGGTGTAAATAGTGTTATTCATTTCGGCAGAGGAGTTATCAATGGTCACGCCGCCGGACTCTTCCTGCTTCTGTTTCTCAGGGTTATTGGTAGACAAATCGGGCGAGATTCGTTCCCAGGATTGGCCATGATCCCTGGAGCGATAAAGGAACTGCGAGCCCATGTAGAGAGTCGCCTTATCTGTTGGGCTTACCTGCACCGGAGTGTTCCAACTGAAACGAAGTTTCTTCTCGCCATAGTGGGCATAAGGGGTGATGGAACGGGTCTCATGCGTAAGCCGGTTCACGCGGCCGATTGTGCCGCCCTGTGCCTCTGCATAGATATAGGCGGGGTCAGAGGGATCAGGCCACATCCAGAAACCATCGCCTCCATACATGTTTTCCCAACGAGAGTTGGTTACGCCGCCCGGGTAGGAGGAATCGCCGACCCACGAGCTGTTGTCCTGCAGGCCGCCGTAGACCTGATAGGGATCGGCGTCGTCGACGCTGACATGATAGAACTGCGAGATTGGCAGGTTCACCATATGTTCCCACCCGCTGCCACCATCCTGGCTGCGCCACAAGCCGCCGTCGTCGCCATCGAAAACGAGATTGGGATTGTCAGGTGAGATCCAGACGTCGTGGTGGTCGCCGTGGGTAGAGTTGGCAGTGTTTTGGAAACTCTTGCCTCCATCGGTACTGAGCAGCAGGATGAGATCTCCTTTGAATATTTTGTTCTCGTCCTTGGGGTCGACGATCAGATTGGCAAAGTAGAAAGGGCGCCAGACCATATACTGGCTCGCATCCAGGCGTGTCCAGGAGAGGCCGGGCGTCGTTGGAGCGGTACAGTGCACTGTCGGCGCACTCGATCATGGCGTAAATGACCTTTGCATTGGAAGGCGCGACGGTCAGTGCAATGCGTCCGTAGGGTTTGGCCGGTAAGCCCTTGGCGCTGGACTGATCAATCTCTGTCCAATGCTCGCCCTTGTCGGTGGACTTGAAAATGCCGCTGCCCGGGCCGCCGGAGCGGAAGGTCCATGCCTGGCGGCGATAGTCCCACATGGTAGCGTAAATCGTGCCGGGCTCAGACTGGTTCATCGACATCATGGCGCAACCAGTGGAAGCGTTGGTTCCGGTAAGAGTCTTGCGCCAGCTCTTGCCACCATCGGATGTTTTGTAGACGCCGCGGTCAGGGCTGTCGTTGAAGGCGTGTCCTGTAACGCAGGCGTAAACCGTGTTTCCGTCTTTGGGGTCGATCAGAATTTTGGCGATGCGCTCGGAGTCCGCCAGACCTGGCGTTTGTCCAGTTGTCGCCGCCATCCGTGGATTTGTAGATGCCGTCGCCCATGGAGGCGCTGTTGCGGATCCATGATTCTCCCGTGCCCACCCAAATGTTCTTCGGATTTGCAGGGTCAATGGCAATCGCTCCGATGGATTGGACCGGCTCACGGTCGAAGATGGAGCGGAAGTTCGATCCGCCGTCTACGGATTTCCATACTCCTCCGCTAGCCGAGCCTACATAGAGCGTGGTGCGGCCTTCTTCCTTAACTCCCGCCAGGGCCGCGATCCGGCCGCTCATTTGTGCAGAGCCTATGTTGCGGGCGGGTAATCCGGAGACAGTTCCGGAATCGAACTTGATAGGAGTCTGGGCGGAGCCGCTAAACCCTAAGAGCACTGGAAGCAACAATTGAAGTAGGAATCGGGACTTCATAGATTAAAGATCCTTTTCCGGGCAGCGACTTCCTGCTCGATCACTGGCTTGGGGGAACTTTTCCTAGACTGGCGGCTTTGTTTTTTTGGTGCTCGTGTCCCCGGCCTCGGCTGACGGCGACGCGGCTGTTTTTGCCGGCTGATCCGGCATCTTGAACTCGGAATCCGGGATGGCGATGTTTGCTTCGATCCTGGTGTAAGTGATTTTCTGCACGTCGGCTGGGTGGCGCGGTGAGCCCGACTCGACAGAGAATGGGTAGTACACGCCGTTCACCTTCTTGTAGGAACCTAAATTGTTGAAGCTCTCGTGCACGCTGCCGCGAACGAACATTTGCTTCTCTGTGCGGATTTCAAGGTAAGTGTCGGGGTCTAGAAAATACTTGATGATGTCGCCGTTCTTGAGCGTGACTTTGAGAAGCAGCGCGTCGTCGCCGTCTACTGTGGTGTGGCCGATATATTCCACGGTGCTACCCTTCCGCTGGTAGTCGACAAGCGGGCCGTAAAAGTCTGAGCTCTCCACCATGTCGCGCGTGTCGTCCTCGCCCATTCTCTCGGGGTCGCGGCGTCCGGAAAATGGGTTGATCTGCCAGCCCACTGATCCGTCGTAAGCCTGGACCTGGGTCATTCCCTGGAGCGTCCCCGTTTGGCGCACCCGATCCTCAGGTTTCTGGTCGGAACCGATCAAAAGCACGATTCCCTGCGTTTCCAATCTTCCTGTCATGCGCAAGCTGGTGATCGCCTTGATAGCGGCCATTCCGCCCTTGGCGTCAATGTTCTTGTCTATCAATTCTTCGGCGGTCTGCGCGTGAGCGGCCTTTAGGCAAAAAATAAATGCGCTGAAAACCAGCATCTGTTTTATTCGGCTCTGCTTCATTTCCTACCTCAGGGGAGTAAAGTAGCGCGGTCCGTCCGGCCATCATAGTTGCTTCAGCGCTGGTTACGCACGCAAGTATATCTTGGTTCCGCCAGGTATAGCTCCCTGTCTGATAGTGGCACCCACGACAAGACCATTGCGCCCGATTCTCATTCGTAATACCAACGGCCGCATCCGCTTTGCGCAAACGTGAAATGATGTACATGGCTTCCGGCAGCTAGACCACTGCCCCCGAAGCCATTCAATCGACGCTTTTTGGGAGATAAAGCTGATGGCAATGTGGACACGAAGAGGATTTGTGGGGTCGCTTTCAGGGATGGCAGGGGCAACCATGTTCGGAGGCAGGGCGAGCGCTGCTGCGATGAATCCCCCTGAAGCGGCAAAGGCAAGCGGGCCGATCAAGATTACCGACCTCAAGTGCGCCGTCATCGGCCGCAATCCGACGGTTCGCATCGTTACCGACCAGGGAATTTCCGGCTACGGTCAGGCGGAGTCGGCCAAGCCATATCTCAAGCCGATGGTGCTGTTTTATAAACGGTATCTCATCGGCGAAGACCCGACCAACGTGGCCGCGATCATGCTGAAGATTCGCCGCATGGGCGCCTCCAAGCCCTGGGGCGCGGCGATCAGTGCAATCGAAATCGCACTTTGGGATGTCGCCGGCCAAGCGGCCGGATTGCCGGTCCACAAGCTGCTTGGGGGAAAGATCCGCGACCGTGTCCGTCCTTACGGAAACTCCGAAAACAACATAGGCGCCACGATGACGATGCCCCGCACGCCGCAGGACTACGCCGAGTTTGCGACCAAGATGAAGGAAGCCAAAGAGGGCTATACCCTGGTCAAGATGCCCATCGGCTTCCACAATACGGCCATGATGACGGCCATCCCCAACGCCTGGTACGGTTCCCAATGGCATGGGCAGTCGGCGCCGTACATGGATCGTGGGCTCATGACGGAACGTGGCATCGACAATTGCATCGCCTGCGCCGAAGCCGCGAGAAAGGCCCTCGGGGATGACATCGGGCTGGCCTTCGACTGCGGGCCAGGGTGGGTAGTCAAGGACGCGATCCGGTTTGCGCGCGCGGTGGAACCGCTGAAGCTGGCATGGCTCGAAGACATCATCACCGGCGATTACGAGCCTTACCCAAAACCGCAAGTCTTCAAGCAAGTGACCGAGAGCACGTCCACGCCCATTCATACCGGTGAGGAGCTCTATCTGCGGGAAAACTGCATGGAGCTGATCGAGACCCAGGCCGTCAACGTGCTCGGGCCCGACCCGGAAGATGTGGGCGGAATCGCCGAATTGAAGTGGATCGCCGAGTACGCCGATCTGCACGGGATCCTGGTAGCTCCGCACGGAATTTTCGACGGATTATTCGGCGTCGCTGCGCAGGTGCATATGGGCGCGGCGCTGCCGCAGAACTACATCGCTTTTGAATATGCCAAGGGCCAGCCCGAATGGTGGTATGACATCGTGGACGGCCTGCCGGATCCAGTGGTCAAGAACGGCTTCATCGACGTTTGGGATAGACCTGGTCTCGGTCTCACTTTCAGAGTCCAGCAAGCCAAGGCGCACCTCGCGGAAGAGGATCGCGACTTCTTCGACTAAACTACGGTCGCGGGAATTCAGACTCGCCCGCGGTCTTCCCGCGGCTTTGGAGTTTCGGGGATAGGTGTCATGATCCCCTTATCTCCGCGAAACTTCTGTCTGTTATGACGAGTGGCCTCGTGGCGGCTAAGTCCTTTGTTTCATGAAGGCGCTCAAATTTTTTAATTAATTATTTGATCATCTTGCCTCCTTCATGAGCAGTTGCTGTTCCCCAGGGGCAGGTAAGGACCAGTACCAGGCACCGTTGACTCCATCTTTGACTGAGGCTGTGGGTTCCCAGTTTCCAAAAAAAGTGCGCTAAAAGCGCTGTAAGCGCTATAAGTCTCCTTCTCACTCGTGTGCCGGCTTGCCGATCATGGCCTGGGGTGGCCTCTGGCCGGTGTCCGGTGGTGTGGTGTTTTCCAAGTTGTCAAAACTGCTCAATCAAGAGGACGCACTGAGCGCACCCGGCTTACACGGTGATTTCTGCTCTCCGCAGGCGCCCTCGCGGGGCGCAGGAATGCTGCGGACAAGCGTGATCTTTCGCTTTGATGTCACATTACCGTCTGCTACACCCAAGTCATCATGCCGACAAGGGCTGATGCTTTCCCGGTGGTTGGCGGCAGATGCACGGGTCGAGCGCGCCGGTGCAAGGCCAAGCAGGGCCGTCGTGGCATGACGGCCCTGACGAGTGGATACTTACTGCAACAGTAATACGGTTTTTGGACCGCGTCGAGACTGAGGGATTGGAGATCTTTTTGGTAACCAGACGCGAGGAACGATTTCGGTGACTGTCACCATGTTTCTCGTGCGTGGCAGGCGCGGTCCCCGCGGAGGCAGGTTTTCCCTTTACGGGCCATTTCCGTCGCTGTCCGGTCCAGCGGGGATGCCTTAGCAACTTGTTTCAACCCTGGCAGCTGTCCGGCAGTACAGTGATTTCAGTCAGCCTAGTGCCGGGAGCGGCGGTCGCGCGCCGTGAGGCAAATCGGCAACAATGCGCTTGCCGTAGATGATCTGGACCGTCGATTCGTCGATGAACTTGCCGACTGTCTCCTGAACATAGGCCATTCCCGATTGACGACAGGTTTCCATCCAGGCATCGAAATCCTCGACCTCAATGTCCTCGACCACCTGGACAAAAGGCTCGCCCTTTTCTGCACCTTTTATCTCATAGACCTCAAAACGGATCATGCCCGGTTGCCCCGGCGTGATTCGCTGGTCTATCTCTTTAGACCATTGCTTATATTGTTCCATACTCACACCATTCTTTAGCTTATACATGACAAATATCTTGTGCATGACACCTTATTCTCCCCACTAGAGGCTAATGTAACCTCCTGCAGATAACGGATTGATCGAGTGTAGCGCGTCGTAATTAGACTCTAGGTATCATAGTCGACGCATTAGACCCGTCGACGCATTTCGCTCCCTTATCCCGCTTATCTCCCCGGCTTCTACTGATGGGTTGTGTTGCGGACAGAGGCCACATACTGACCCGATCTGTCAGTCGCAGAATCAACAGACCTGGAGGTGTGTAAGGCATTGCTGCGATCATAGGTACAGGCGAAGGTCGCGGGGAGAGAGCGCGGCTTGTAACTCTCTGGCAACGAGCCGACGGTCGTAGTACGCAGAACGGCCCGGACGCAAGCGTAGTCTAAGGAACCCCAGCCGCTGGGCTTGCCTATTCTGACATTGCTGAGAGAACCATCGCGATTGACATCGAACCACATCTCTGCCGAGTTTCCTGCAGGAACGTTTGCATCCACAAGTTCGTAATTATGAAAATTCTGTTGGATCCTCTCAGCCATTTGCTTCATGTACAGATCTGAGGGTTTGACAGAATTGGCTACGGGCGCGGTTATCTTTTCAGGTGCTTGCTGAACGTCCTGCTCAGGTGCCGGCTGAACATCCTGCGGGTGATAGGAGCAGTCGTAGATAACGTTCAGACTGTCTTTGGTTCCCCCTTCCGGCGGTCCGAATGTTCTGACTTGCCGCACTGCGTTCACACAGGAGAAGTCCAGCGAGGGATGCCAGCTTGATGCAACCAGGGAGACATTTTGAGGAGAGCCCTCGCGTGAGATGGTGAACGCGATGACCGCAGTGGCTCCTGCAGGTGTGTCGACGACCGTGGATGGATTCAAGTTCTGGGAGATCCTGTTGTGAATCACATCTCCATACGACTTGGACGGGGAAGGCTGACCCACTTCCCCGTGAGCTTTTATGGGAGCCTTGATGCGATCGACCTGTGCTGTGAGGCTGTTCGCCACGGCATGCTGACTGGTTGTTACCGAATAAAGGGAGAAACCTCCGCAAATGAGAATGACGACCGCTATCGCTACAGGAAGCAAGCGCTTAAGGGAGAAAGCGGTCCCAGGGGGGAAAGACATAGGTGGTTGTGGGGGTGTGAGAACTGCTCTCAACGCCTCCAGGTCGCCAGCCTGATATGCCTCATTGGCCAACTTTGTGAGCCGTTCGCACCGTATTCGATCCTGCTCGTCAATTGCCAAATCAGGATGAACGCGCTTGAGAACTCGAATCCATAGCTGCTTTGATTCCGGCGATGGCATGTCCATGCTGCACTCTCGGTCCTTCAGCAGTTCACGAGAAGATGGGCTGCGCTACAGCCTGGAGAACAGAATTAAGAGGAAGCCAGAAAACAGAACACGCCCCAATGCCTGGTGATGGACAGGACGATATTCGCCAGAGTGAAGACGGGGAGGAGTCTCGTTGTTGACCCAGTTCATTCGCAGTAGCAAACATCCAACCGTTACCACCATCCTGGTTTATGCCGCCGCCACAGCCCTGTCGACGTGGGCCTCTACGCTATCTCCGCCATTTTCATTTTCCACATAGTACGGTCGACTGCGCGCCGGTACAACACCGTTCGTGAACGTGCCTGTTACCTTTGCGTTAGGCTTCTCACACTTTCCGGGTAGCCGAGCTGACGTGGGAGCGTCGTGTTCCCCGGAGCCTGCATATGCCATTTGATGGATCGGGCGGGAGCCAAGGAGCCTAAACGAACACGACTGTCTTGTTCTGGTAGACCAAGATGCGATTTTCCAGATGCCAGCGCACGGCACGCGAGAGCACGACCTTCTCCAAGTCACGGCCTTTGCACAACATATCCTCGACAGTATCGCGATGGGAGACGCGCACCACGTCTTGCTCGATGATTGGTCCTTCGTCCAGGGTAGCGGTCACATAATGGCTGGTGGCGCCGATCAGTTTCACGCCGCGCCCGTAGGCTTGATGATACGGTTTCGCCCCGATGAAGGCGGGAAGAAAAGAATGGTGGATGTTGATCATACGTAACAAGTACTGGGCGACGAATTCGGGTCCCAGGATCTGCATGTAGCGCGCGAGCACGATCAGGTCCACGTCCTGCCCGAGCAGCTCAAGCATTTCCCGCTCCGATTCGCGCTTGTCGTTGGGGTTGGTTAGTAAATTGAAGGGGACGTGATAGAAGTCAGCCATCCGCTTGGCGGTGGTGTGATTGCTGATGATCCTGACGATGTCACACCTCAGCTCGCCTGTGTTCTGCCGGTACAACAGATCGGCAAGACAATGGTCATAGGCGGAAACCAGGATGGCAATCTTGGGGCGGTAGTCCGTCAATACCAGGTCGTAGTTGATCAAGAAACGTTCGGCCAGCGGCTTGAAGTGGTGCTCGAAATCGGAAATTGGAATATCGAACCCGTCCAGGTCCCACTCCAGCCTTGATAGGAACAGGTCGCGGCTACTGTCCAGGTGGTCATCGCTGTGCAAGACACTACCGTTGTGCGCAATCAGGAACTGGGAGATTGCCGCGACCACACCTTTGCGTGCGAGGCACCGAGGAATGCTCAGAAGCAGGACGGCGGTGTTCATTTTCCGCCAATCATACTCCACGGGAACAGATGTGCAGCGTGGAGTACCGGCTCGACGGGGAAACTCGGAGACGCAGCGTGGCAATCGTCGAGCGGCAGCTTGGCGGTCCTACTTCTATTGGTGGTTGGCCTGGTAGTGCTGCTGGAGCAGGTCCTGGCCGAAGTCGCCCGTGACGTCGCGCCATACAGAGTGGATATGATTCGCGTCGTCCTGTGTGTCATCCAATTCAATGAGAAATAAAGGTGACTGAACGCGATAGTAGTGCGGGTCACCGCGGTTAATTCCACCCGACCAAGCGAAGTAGATATTCCGACCAGCCTCGTTGATCTGGGCTATCCGGTTTTCGGCCAGCTCGGCCGCCACGTTGCGGGCGTATTCCTCCATGAGGGCCATGAGCGCATCGAATTGCATGGCGTTCATCTTGGAACCGGACAGGCCGGATGACTGGCCCTGAAGCGCCGCCTTACGGCTGGCGGCGGTTAGGATGTCCTTGTAGGCGGTTGGGTCCACGATCGCGACCTTCTGTTGCTGTTCGTCGAGGAGATGGATCAGCTCGATTCCAAGGTCGTCCTCTCCAGCCAGGGTGCGCAGGCCCTTGCGCGGTCCTTGCCGAACTTCGGCGGGGTTGGAGCCGAAGAAGCTCGGGCCGTCAACAACCTTGCCATTCACTACAGTGTAGTTCTGGCTGAGATGGTGGCCCTCGACGCGGTAGCCCCAGGTGCCACTGTCGGAAGGAGTGCCGAACACCGAGAAATAGTATTTCTCCGGGTTGCGGTTCTCGCCGCTGTCGTTCTCCATGATCTTGAGCACCTCTTCCAGGCTCATGATCGTCACGGCCTTGATGTACCCCGTCTGGCTCAACCCAGCCGCCAGCAGCGCGCTGGCGAGTTGCCTCTGATAGGGTCTCATCTCGCGTAACGGCAGCCCCTTGCGCTCCTTAGGGATGAAGTGCCAGTTCATACGCTCATCGGTATCGAACGGGAAAGTCGCTTTGCCGCGCTGACCGGCATCGAGCGCGGCAAGAAAGCGCTTGGCACACTCGGTCATGAGCGACGCCGCATGAACGCTGTGCGGATGGATATGGTCGGCGTGGCTATCGCCCGAGCCGAGCACACCGAGTCCCACGAGCGCGGCGGACGAACGGAGAAACGATCGGCGTTTCATGCACATGAATTTCCTCCCGCTTGTCTGTTTTGTCAACCGAGTGCAGAAATGCCGGCGGCTTTCCCCCAAAACTCGGGGGATAGGTATCATCTCCCCTTGTCTTCCCCTGGTTTTCCGCGAGGGTGTCGCGAGCTTAACAATTATTAAGATTACGTGCGCAGCGGCGTGTTTCTAATGGGAAAAGCTTTCAAAAGCGCGCGCTTCCTCGTCATGCTCCCCGTGCGTCCGGAAGGACAAGTGCAATACAGCCACATGCTCTCGCATCAGGCCGTCACCTCACAGCCAAAAAGGAGAAGCGAAGTCATCCTTGCAGATCGCGTGCAATCCGAGTTCGCACAAAAGCGGATCCTCTGCGTCGACGATAACGTACCGGAACTGACACTTCGCGGGAAGATTCTGGAGTCGCAGGGCTACTCAGTTGTATTGCTTAGTTGCCCTATACAGGCATTGCGCTGCGATCTTTCAGCCATCGATCTTGCGGTCCTCGACTTCGATATGCCCGGACTGAACGGCAGAGATCTGTTCCTGCGCATGAGAGCGCTCCACGCCCGGTTCCCAATCCTGCTGCTCAGCGCTTTTGCTTCCACTCTCTGTCCCGAGGACTGTGTTTTGTTTTCAAAATGTCTCAACAAGGGCGAGCCGGTAGGCCACCTCTTGGATGTCATTGCGGCGTTTCTGGATCCGAATGAGATTCCTGACTTTGGCCGCTGATGGATGCCGCGGAAGATCGGATTATCTCTCCCGATACTCACCAAACTGGGGGCTTTGGCGTGGCTAGCACAATGCCTTCAAAACCAGCCTCGAAAGTGGCGTTGAAGACGACAGCACCCCGATTGTTGATCACCGCGGGAAGACCGAGACCGTTGAGAATGTGGCCGTCGATCGTATCTCCAAAATCCACCAGCGGCGTCTGGTTGGCCATCAGGCCGTTCGATCCGAGATAGACAACCGTACCCGAATTATTCACGGCCGCTGCCGGAGGGGATAGACCGCCTGTTGCAACAATGATCGATCGCGGCGTAAAGATGCCGGCGCCGGTCGCATAAACCCCGCCGAAGACCAACTCTCCCTGCTCGCTGGCTGCCGGATAGCCGAATGCTGCGCCGCCGGTCGGTTCGAACTGATAACCGCTCACCACATCCCCGATTTTCACGAGCAGACTGTGCAACGTGAACATTCCTTCGCCAATGCTTGAGTTAAATCCATGAAAGAACACGTCTCTCGAACTCAAGGCAAACATACTGTCGATGCCAGTGAGTACGTTATGATCCACCTCACTGCCTGGAGCTACGAGAACTTCGCCGGGAGTGAAGATGGCGGTTTCGAGACTATGGTCCGGAGAATAGCAGCTGGCGGAGAACACGACTTCTCCAAAATCGTTGATGGCTATGTTCGAGAAGTTTTGTAATTCCAGGCCGCCGATCTTTTCGCCCACAACGGCGACGCGTGCGGTCGGGCCTATCCCGGGCTTAACAAACAAGGCACTTTTTCCGGGTTCCTGCAGGCCACCCCCGTAGACAAGGGTGCCGGAGTTATTGAGGGCGCAATAATAGACGCCGGTCAGGACCTCTCCGTCTACTTTGTCTCCCGTTTTGACAATGACGTGATAAGGAGTAAAGATCGCGGTGTTATAAGAGGGTCCGTAGGCCCCGCCAAATACAACTGTACCAAAGTCATTGATGCAAGGCTGGCCAGCAACGAAAGTAGTGAGTGTAAGTCCGTCGATAGTTTGGCCATTAATTGCAACAATCGAGAAGTTGTAATTCGGATTGAGCGCCCGCACAGGCAGCGAAACAAAAACAAACAGGCTTAGCGATAAGAGCCACTTCCAAGAATACTTCATTGCTGTTCGCCTCCAGTTCGACATGGAATCCAGAGCGGCGAAACTTTAGCACCAAGGTTGGACGAAGGACAAGTAAAAAATGGCGGCTTTTCGGGTCCGTGTGGCTGGAAAGATTAAGGCGGCTTAATGTAGAGCTGTTTGCATCGGGAGGCGCGGGCTCTTAGGCGGCCTTGGCAACGCAAATTTTATTCGATCCTCCGGGTTAGAAGGATGGGGGTTAGTTCGCCTGTCCCCGAAGGAAGGAAGAAAGAAAAGTCCCAAAAGTCCCGACATTCAGAACGGTAAGTCACAAATCGGCGTCAGCACGTACACTCCACCATCTAACCCGCTGGCCACGATCTGCCCTTTGTCGTTGATCCCGGCAGCTCCCGTCAATAAAGTCAGCGACGGTGGCACCAGCCCATTCAAATCGATCAGCCTGCCATGACGATAGAAAAAAGCGCGAGTATTGCCGCCAGGCAGGCTGCTCGTCCCCACTACATCGCCCCCCAAATTAATGCCGCGCGGCAGGCTGCTTGTCCCCCCGTCCAGGCCCCGTAGCCGCGCGAACGAGCCATCCCGGTGCACAAACCCGATTGGATTGCCGGATGGCGGGGTCGCCGTCCCGATGATCTCGCCCTTGTCATTGATCCCGGTGCCCACGCTGCTCAAGTTCTCGAACATACCCACATCGTGAAACGAACCGTGACTGTACACGAACACATGATTCGGTCCATTGTTGGTTACATTGCTGCCTCCAACCACCTCATCGTGCTCGTTGATTCCTGTCCCTTCACTGAAATTTCCTCCCAGGGTACCGATATCCGTCGGCCCCAGTCCGATGTCAAGAAACGCGTGCGTGTCCCCCAGCCCCGCTGGACTCGTGCACCCTAGTCCAAACGAGAAGGTACACACACCGGTTGAAATCTCGCCGGTAATATGTTCCGCATCGTTGATACCGGACGCCACACTCTCTCCACCAACCCGCGGATCCAGAGCAAAAATAACTCCCGGGCTGCGAAATAAGAACGACTGGGGCAACAGCAGGAAGTCTCCAATCGGGACTCCAGTGAAGGTGCCCACGATCTCTCCTTTGTTGTTGAGAGCGTTGCCTGCGCTAACATGGCTACCCGGAACGAAGAAGCCGCTGGTCGTAGTTCCGTTGTAGAGGAAAGTCTCAGCTAGAAAGTCGGGCGCAAACAGCACCGCCTGCCCCGTAACCTCTCCCTCATTGTTGATGGCCGAGCCAGTGTAACTGGTAAAGGGTCCCAGCGCCGGCAGGGGAACCAGTGTTGCCGAAAAGAAAGACAAAGTTTGCGGGCGCGCCAGTGCGATCGAATTAAATCCACTGGAAAAGGAGAACGGGGACGAAGAATTGAGTGTCAGCGCGCCAGTGCCGGGGTTGATGGTAAAGCCCACCACTCCATAGTTCTCGTAAGTCGCATATGCAAACGATCCGGTGTAATCGAGCACCAGAAAATCGGGGAAACCGTGTCCCGATGCTGCGCCGGGATTAAAGGGGGATCCGGCGAGTGGGGTAAGGCTGCCTGCGGTCGGACCCGCGCCGGCAATCGTGGAGCCCTCAATCCCCGCGGCGGTGGCGGCATACAGAAACTTGCCGTTTGGATTGACCGCGTCGACGGTCGCGACGATGGCCCCGGCGGACGGCGAGTCCAGAAGCGTCAAAGCACCGGAAACCGGATTAATCGAATAGACGTACGTGCCGGCACCCGCATCGACAAAGGCGAAGCGATCCAGCGAATCGATGGCCAGACCTTCCGCGCCTGTTCCCGCGGCAAAGGGCGATCCCGGAATCACCGTCAGCTCGCCGCTGGTGGGGTTAATTGAGTATGCCGACACATTGCCCGAATAGATATTGGTCAAATAGACGAACTTTCCCTGCGGGTCGACAGTCACTGTTCCGGGAAGAATGCATCTGGTTGCAACGTCAACGCTTGCACCAGAGTTAGTTTTCCAGTGGCCGAGTCGATGCGGTACGCGCTCACTGTGCCGATCGAAGGACTGATCGAGTAGAGATACCTGCCCAAGGGATCGACCGTAATACGCGCCAGGTAGGGAGTGGCGGCAAAAGGCGACCCGGCAAGAGCAACCAATGCGCCGCTAAAAGGCTGGATACTGAACCCGGCAATCGTATTGGTTGCGCCATAGTTCGCGACATAAACGAACCTGCCTGCCTGATCAACCGCAATCGAGACGTTGCCCATCTGTCCTGTGTCGAACGGTGATGCGGGTAAGGCGATCAAGGAACCGGTGGCGGGATCGATGCTGTATGCTTCCACATTTGTCGAGTTCCGATTCGAGACGAAAGCCAATTCAGGTTCTTGTGCGGAAGCCAGTCCGCACGCTATGCCCCCGGCTATCAGGGCTGCAAGAATTAGAGTTCTGCACATTGTTTGCTCTCCTGCTAGGCGAGCGCGGGGGGGATGTAACAAGCTCGGTGGTGAGCGTACTGCACAACACCACACCAGGTCAAGTTAGTTTAGCTGTGGAAGAGTTATCTTATCTGCCCGTGCCTGCCGCGCCCTACCGTCGGTGCCGCGGAAGTAGTCGGCCTGTCAGCGGCGAGTTTATTGAGAGATGACGTTGTTAAGCCTTTCTATTCGTCCCCGATATGGAATCGGTGGGCAACGCGACCGTTGATCTACAATTCCACCTGTCCCCGGAACCCTCTACCGTCCACGAAACCCCACGAAACCAACATCAAGCGCAGAGAAAAGGGCACTTGGCCGATCGTGACCACAATTGGGGACCAAGGGAGCGAAAGGCCATGCGTTAACCGAAATCGGTCAAGCGCCTGCAAATGCTTCATGGAACTTTATTGTGAAGAGCGAAGCCGAGGGAGTATGATTCGGGCGCTGTCGGTCCTTGTCAGGCACGACCGGCAAATTGGGCCCCTCGAAGCAACACGGCCCTACATTGTCCCCCTCCAGAGAACGGGACTTTGCAGAGTCCATCGGTACTGACTCTCTCCCGGGGTTTAGATCTTCACAAGGAGGAAATTTTCTATGCTTGTCAATCGCTTGCGTCTGTTGACGATTCCCTGTTGTGTTGTTCTGTACCTGTCCCTCGCCCAAACCCTTGCGGCTGCTACTCTTTGCGTTAATCCTCATCAGTCCGGCTGTTGGGCTACCATCCAGGCGGCTGTCGATCATGCCTCCGCGTATGACGTTATTCAAGTTGCCGCTGGTACCTATAAGGAGTATGTGACCATTGGCATTCCCATTTCAATCTTCGGCGCCGGCGCCGAATCAACGATCGTGAATGCCGCTAACCTGCCGCATGGCTTCTTCGTAGACGGATTTGACCATCCCGGCCTCGCCTGGGTGAGCATCGCCGGCTTCACCGTCGAGAATGCCCTTTTCGAAGGAATCCTGGTAGTGAGTGCTTCGCATGTGACGATTCGCAAAAATCACATCAACGACAATGACACTAGTCCGGGCCTGATTTTCACCGCCGCAACCACGGGGTGCCCGGATCAACCCGGCTCCGGCACATACGAAAACGATGAAACGGGTGACTGCGGCGGCGCTCTTCACCTTGTAGGAGCGAGCCATTCAATTGTGTCTGACAATTTGATGACCGGCAACGCGGATGGCGTCCTGATCAGCGACGAAACTGCGGAGAGCCACGACAATCTGCTCATTCACAACACGGTTAAGGATAATCCGTTAGAATGCGGCATCGTTCTTGCCTCTCATCCCCCCAACGGACATGCTTCTGCCCCTTTTGCTCCTCACTTCGGCGTTAACAACAATACCGTGGCCGAGAACGTCTCCTCAGAGAACGGGGTGAAGATTGGAGGTTCGGGTGTAGGCCTGTTTTCGGATGGCAATGGCGCTGGGACGGTGGCTGGCAATTTGATTATTCGCAATACGCTGATCGGGAATGGCCTTGGAGGTGTTGCGCTACATACCCACGTGGGTCCGGCTTTCAAGCTGCCCCCGGATAACTTTTATGGCAACGTGATTATCGGCAACTATATTGCGAAAAACCTCGCCGACCAGGCTGATACCGCCACCCCGGGCAATGTGGGAATTAACATCAATAGCGGCGGTGGCGGCACTCCCGTGCTCGGCACCGTGATCTCGTACAACGTGATCCGCGAAGAGGACGTGGACATTGCGGTTAACACTCCTGGCGAAGTGGACATCCATCTCAATGACCTGGGTGGGGACAAGATTGGTGTCGCCGATGTGTGCGCCTTCGACATGGCCACTGTATGTACGGGCAGCATCAATGCAACCCTGAACTATTGGGGCTGCAAGGATGGCCCGGGCGCTGCAGGGTGCACCACGGTCAGCGGATCCGATATCAGTTTTGCCCCTTGGCTTCGCGAAGCCATCCGTAATAACGAAGACCGGCACGACGATTAGGGCGGGCAGCAAGCGTCGGGTGCCCATTCACGCCCTCCTTTGGCTTGAGTGGGCTCCTGGCCAAGCTGCGTTGGATATTCTAGACGGGAGCCGAAGAGAGTTCCTGCGGCTCATGCATCGTGATGCATTCTTGGACGGGGAGTTTCGGGGGGAGTTTCGGGGACTGGAAGCTGTGAAGAAATCGACGGATGTATACATGCAGTTATTGTTACGTATGTGCTGATCCTATACAGTGCAAACATGAGCACCTTGCCAGATCCACCTCTACCGCGCCTGGCTTCGATTGACCGTTCTCAACTGCTTTTGCATAGCGTTGACGTCAAGCGACTGATCGACGAGGACCACAGTGCTCGCTCGATCTGGCAGCTGGTGGGGCGCTTGAATCTGAGTCTATATTATGCCGAAATCGCGGCGCTGGAAGGGCGCGCTGGCCGCGACCACACAGCACCGCAGTTGTTGCCGCCGCGGCCGCGGCCTAGGCAGATACAAATGAGTCCCCTTCGGGCCACCTTCAAGCCGACAAGGGCAGAGAGAAGCTCCTTATTGCCTCTTCAATTTTGATGGCCGCACGTAGCCGCGCCTACATGCTCACAGAGAAGATTGAGTCAAAGCTAGTTCCAGTGTTGATCTGCTCGGAGTATATGAATTTTTTCACAGCTTCCTGTCCACGAAACTCCCTACCGCGACCCTTATCTCTTTAGACCATTCCAGGTGGACCGCATGATAGCTAATACTGCCGGCAATATTTTTGCCAACCTGCCCGCATCACTATCGGAAGAAGTCTTTCACGAAATAATCCACGGGGAAAGATTTAGATTGGAACGAATCATCTCTTTCGGTCAGGCAACACCCGATGGGCAATGGTATGACCAGGAGCAGCATGAATGGGTTGTATTGTTAGCCGGTGCAGCGGGCTTGCGTTTCGAGGAAGAAGAAAGTGTACGAGTATTACATCCCGGAGATTTTGTTAACATACCTGCGCACACACGGCATAGGGTTGAATGGACAGACGAGAAGCAAAATACTGTTTGGCTAGCTTTGCATTACTCAAAATCTGAAGTAGCAAGATAAAAAGAGAGTCTCGCTGACAGACGGAGGCTTTGACCTGCTGATCGGGAAAGGCGCTCTACGAGCACCCGCAGGCCATAGCCTAGCCGCCACCGCTTTCTCGGTAGCGTCTAGATTGTTCTGCCGCTCTAACCAAACGTGTCATGGTCTCCAGTTCTGTTTCGCCTTTCCTGGAATCATTTCCCATATTTCAACGAGACAGGGGCATCAACCTGTGGTATTTTTCTCGGCAACCTCGTCTTGAACAGGAGAATGTATGCGACTTCTTTACTCTCCTCGTATCTGTACCGCTACCGGATTGCTCGTTGGGATTGCACTGGGACTACCGTTGCCGTCCAGAAGCGCCCTTGGCCAATCTGGGACGGGTAGCATTGATCACGTTCGGGTTCTAGTCCACGATATTGTAGCCGCTCAAAATCAGTACCGAAACGTGCTGGGTTTCGACTTGAGCCGAACGGAACCAATTATTTATCAGGAGGGCTCAGCACACAACGTCGCTCGGTTTACCGACGGAACATACTTGGAGCTTATCGGAATTGCTGAGCGGGAAAAGCTTCTGAAGTCGCGGCCGTGGATCGTGGATTTCCTTCAGGATCACCAAGGGGCTCACTCCGTCGGCATAATAGTGACATCGGCCAAGGACGTCGCGGATCGTTTGCAGTCCCGAGGAATCGAGGCTTCCCTCTTCAACTTGAGAGGTCCTCGTCCCGAAGCTAAGCCCATCTTGCTCGTGACACCGAAGCTTGTGAACCTGCCGGATGGCGCAATTTTCTTCGTGGAGTATCCCGGGCCAAAGTCAGCCCAGGCGAGCCTCCAACCTAACACTGCTCAGGGTACCGTCGCGGTGTGGATTATGGTCAAGGACCTGGAAAAGGCCGGCAAAGAGTCGGAGACGCTTGGGTTTCGTCCCGGACGGTTGCTGGACTTTAAGGCTTTTGGGGGCGCGTGGTCGTGAGCTCGACACGGATGGTGGGAAAATCTTGCTGCTGCAAGCGAATTCACCCGAGAGACCTGCGGCAGATTTCTTCCGTGAGCGCGGTCAAGGCGTGATGGGCCTTACGCTCGCAGTCGATGACATTGCGAAGACACAGTCGCTGATCGGAGAAAACACAAAGAGAAAATTCCCACTCTACAATGGCATCTATGGAAAAAGTTTTTTAGTGCCTCCGGAACTGGCAAACGGCGTATGGATTGAAATGGTGCAGAAATAGATTTCCTGAAACGGCAGGGCACCATACCGCTCTTGCGGAAACAGACGGGATGTTTACCGTAACCCGTCTCCGAGCAGCGGACCAGAGGTATCGGCCCGTCCCGTCCCCGAGTTTCCCGTCGAGCCAACAATCTTCAATCAATTTTGTTAACGCTTCAGTTTTCATGGGTTGCACCGTGTGCGAAACATCGGCTTACGTCAAATCCAGATCGATTGCTAGGAAAGCACATGCGCTAACGTTGTATGTCCCAAAGTTCCTCTTATCATCGGACCCGGTGAACGTTCTATCTGTCACCGGCTTTACCGGCTGTCACCGGCTTTACCGGCTTTACCGCCGTCAGTCGACAACAATATCCGATCGGGTGCTGTTGACGATGGTGTTTAGTTCGGCCTGCTCTACTGGGGGAACCGCGAACTTATCCAGCGTCTGTTTAAAATCGTCCAGGAACGCCTCCCACTCCTTGCTCGTAATCTTCAGGTCCTTGTGCGATTCCGCCATCGACTTGCCCGTATACTTCTGCGGACCGCCCGTGGCCCAGCAGACCATCTCGGTCACCAAGTACTTGAATCCCGCAGGGGGCACGCGATGGTGCGCTTCGTCCACCAGGGGGTTGGAATTTAGTCTCGGGTCGATCATGATCCGGTTAATGAAGTCGTCTACCACAGTAGCGATGCTATAAACGCCGCCAAGTCGATCGTAGAGGGAGGGTTGTTCTGTAGGCATCAGGCACCTCCGTAGGGTAGAAGTATAAACCCCGGGAGCGGTTGTTGGCAGTCGAGCCGAAGCGCGCTCCCGTTCAGCGGTTGCTGGATCACCAGAGGCCCAGGCGGTGGGGGCCTACTCCTGCCTCACGGAATCACCACGGCGGACCTGGCCACCTTGCAACACAGAGGCATAGACTCCAACGTTGGCTCGGTTGTGCTGGGCCGCTGCGCGCAGGATACCTGTATCCCGCGGGAGATCGCCCTGGGGGAGCGTGGTCATCACGCAACGGCCGCAGGGAACCGTGATGCTCAGGCGAACGGAATCCCCGATCGCGAGGACCTGCCCGACCCAAGCATTTTCCACGAAGTCTTTCTCGCCGTTGGCGGCCTCTACCACGATATTTGGGCGAAACCGCCGGACCTCGAAGCGCCCCGGTGGATACAGCTCGCGTAGCCGATCGAGTGTAGCCGTGGTCAGCAGATGCACGACGGCGCAGTCGAAAAAAGTCCCCTCAGGCAAACCGAAGTCGGTGACGGTGTCACGGTGCTCGAGGCCTTCGATATCTGCCCAGTATTCTTCCGCTGTGGCCGTCCGCAGATCCGGCACTGTGGATCCATCTATTTCCTGTTGAACGTTCACGGTTGCATCCAGCGTCACCTCACGCTTGAGCACCTTCGAGAGGACCTGGTAGAGGTCGGGCTGCTCACTATGCACGATGGTGCCATCGGGCAGGGTGATGCGAACCGGTGACATCTTCACACCGGTCCTTGGGGCGTCAGTCAGCGCGGCGCGAAAGTTGAATAACTGCGGCCACTTCCGCGGGTTCTTGGCGGTTGCGACCTTTCCATCGGAGGTGTCGATGAGCGCGTAGGAGCGATCTCCCAAAAGGCCGCCTTTGGTGACCTCGGAAGCATTCAGCTCTTCTCCCATCATGGACTTGACTGGGTACCGCCAGAGAGAAACGATCGAACCAAGAACGCTTTCTGTTGAGCTCATCGTCGAGCCCTCCTCTACCGCTGCCATCCAGCGAGTGCCGGTGCGTCCCCACCTTGCTTGCAAGTGATTGTAGTCCAATTCCGCGTCCGCAGAAGCCCGAACGTCCCCGGCTTTTCATCACCGCGCAGTCGAGTTTGTCGGCCTCCCATCGCTATCGGCGAGCACGGCGGATCGTTAGCGGAGTGAGGAAAAGCAGGACGAGGAAAACCAGGCCAGTCTGGCCTAGTTTTCTGAGCGCGAAACGATGGGGGTTAGTTCGTCCCCGAAAAGATCCTGAAATGAAAAGAAATGAAAAGCAGGACAGACTGTGGTGGACCGCAACACCGATGGATAATGAGTTTGTTAAGAGGTACTGGACGAACTTAACATCCCCTGCAAGTAACCGTAGTAGGTGCGATTCCCACACACTAGCCAACGATTGTGACACATTACCGGAAAGTGCCAGCTCCGTCCGTGCACGAAACCATGTGTCAACGAAGCCATGACAGTTTTGGGAACAGACAGTTTTCACTTTGAAACGTTTCGTCCGCGAACTGCACTAACTCCAGAGACGCCCCAATTTGTTGGATTCTCTTCGGGAAACGTCGCGCTACCCGGGCCCGCCTGCGTAAAGCCATAAGGATGGAGCCATGAGCACACCAAACAAGGTCCCAGCAAAGATTTCTCTGCCCAGCGGTTTCGTGTTCGGTGAGGTCCCCACCGCCCCACCCGCCTTGCGCCCTGCCGTCGGGGTTGTCGCCGCCGCCCCTACGCCCCCGCCCGGTCTTGGACCGCTCGCCGCGTTTGTGGGCACCTGGAACGGAAACGGTTTCAATACCATCTTTCGTCCCAACAACAGCGTAACGCCGACGGCCCTGCCCAGCCCGGTCACTCCGGGAGACAACATTCTGGAGTTAAATCTCACCAGCGAAAGCCTGGCGTTCTCGCCTAGCCTGGGCTCCGTTCCCAACCGCGGGACAACGCCCCAGGGCGATATCTTCCTCAATGGCGTGCCTTACCTGCAGACCATCCAGGATGTGACGACCCCCGGGCAAAGTGTCGGGATCCATGTGGAACCAGGTCTGTGGATGAATTTTCCGTCTACGAACGACCCGGTCGAGGGGCCCACCGTCGCCCGCATGGGGTCCATCCCGCACGGCACCACCATTCAGGCCCAAGGCACCTTTCTTTCCGTAAACGGACCGCCGACCATAAATCCGGTCAGCATTACGCCGTTTGTTACCGGGCAGACGCCGGTGCATCAAATCCCATTTCCCAGTCAGACCGCGGCCACGCAAGGGACACCCAGAATCCCCCAGGACCTGACTACTTTCATCGCCAACGGCACCATCACGCAGGCCATGCTGGACGATCCCAACACCGTCCTGCGCAATCAGATCGCCCAACAAACGATTACTGCCACCACGGTAATCATCATTAATACCGACCCGGCGGCACCTCTGTTTGGCGGGGGCACGGATAATGTTGCTTTCCTGCAGGGGAATCCGCCGACCAGCAGCCCGAACGCCCAGGCTCTGCAGATGTCGGCAATCTTCTGGATTGAGACGGTGCAAGCGCCGATCCTGGTTCAGCCATTCCCATTAGGCCCGGATCCGTTGATATTGCCCTGCCCGCCGAGCTTTCCTGGACAGGTCGTACCAACGTTTTGCGTGCAGCCGCCCCCGGCTGCCATTACGCAGCCGGGGTCCATCATCGTTACGTATACCCAGATTCAATATACGCAGCTGGTCCTGCTGAACTTCAATGGGCTTACCTGGCCGCACGTCTCGGTGGCCACGCTGGTTCCCGCCGATCCCGTCCAGGTTCCGGCTTCGGTATGGCCGGCCACGGGGAGCTGATCCCGACCCCCGTGAGAGTTCCAGCTCCGTCCGCGAGACTTCTGTCCACGAAACTACGGCCGTCTTCCCGCGGCTTTGGATTTTCGGGGATAGGTCCCCTTATCTCCCGCAGGTCAGAACGATCGGGGTTATTTCGTCCCGAAACCCCTGTCCCGAAACCCCTGTCCCGAAACCCCTGTCCCGAAACCGGTTTAGTTCCTATGTTTAGATTGATGCTGAGTCGTCGCGAATAAGCTTCACCGTTGCGAGTACCTTGCTGTCGGCGGTAGGTTTTGGAACGCCGCCCCATCTTTTGAAGCTAGCCGAATCCTCTCGATAACGGTTAAACGCCCTTGAGACGTCCTCGGTAACCGCCACCACATGAACCGTAAATTCTTGCCCGTGATCGGTGTTCTTGCGGCCAAGAATTACGCGTTCGCGGAAAGTTCCTCTGTCTGTTCGTAATTGCCTTTGCGGATGGTAAACAGCACCGGTTTCAACGACCAACCAAACGTCGGTTCCCGCGGAAACATTCTCCAGAGTACCCGACACAAGCGCCTCCCGTGGTCCTTTCGCGCCGTTCGGCGGAGAGGTGAAACCTGCTCGCATGGTAGGTGAGGACAGCTGCGTACGGGCGAATGTTTTGAGCCGGCCAATTAGTACAGTCGCCAGTTTATTGATCTTCTGTCTGGCTTCGTAAGAGTCGATACTGCGATGTCTTAGTTCCCTGATGTCTTCATAGTTATGTTCAGCGACCTTCTGAGCGAGGTAATCAGTTCCCTTGTGGAAGTCGTCTTGGAGCTGCGGGGTGTCGATGTAATAAAGCGGCAAAATGCTTTCCTTGAAACCCGTGGCGTCCTCGCGATCAACAAACTGCTTCAATTCCTGACGACATGGCTCGCTCGCGAAGTAGCTCGGAGTGACGATGGGGATCAAAAATACCGCTTCGTCCGACAAGCTAACGAGTTTTTGCTTCCACTGTTCGCCCCACGCTAAGCCGTCTATGTCCTGAAAAATCTCAAACTCCGTACCGGACAAAGCTCGAACCTCAGCAAGCAAGGCCTTGCGTAACACTGTGAGCCACCGCTCGTCATTTTTATCATCAAATCTCGAATAGCTCCAGAACGCTGCATACCTCGGCCCAATCGTCACGGCTACCCCCTCCGCATTTGGGAGACAAGGGGACATGATACCCATTCCCGTCTGCTTTTTCATTTGAAATCCCGGCGGGATAACGGAGGAGTTTCGGAGAGAACTACAGGGAAAAAGCAGAAGTGGTTGCCCCGGGGCGGCAAGCTACCCTGGGCCAATTTGTGAGGTGAACGTCCCGTCTGTCACTCGGCTGCCGATAGTAACGGGAATTTTAAGTGGTGCTGCGAGCACGATCCGGAACACTGCTCAAAATGAATATCGAAAAAGCAACCTCTGCACTCATTGGGCTGCTCGTGTCGGCGGGAGGCGTAGTCATAGCCTATTTTTGTTACTCTGGGCGGCCAATTGCGGCGGTGTTGATAGTTCTAGCAACTGCCATTTTGGGTTGGGCCTTGGGGTACCTGGGCGAGGAGCAGCTGCCCGCGAATCCAAGGGGGGCTGTAGTTCTCTTGGAGTTCTGGATTCTTCTCCCTTGCGCAATCGCCGCTCCGGTCGCGGCAGGAGTTATCTGGGCCGGGGGAGATAGGGGGACAGCATATCTATTCCCCCCCCGAAATTGCCGCAATAGGTAAGCTCTCACCGTATTAGACCAGGTAACAATCGTGGGAGATTTAAAGCCTATGCAACGTCGGATGTTTCTGAAGAGTACGAGCATCATGGCCTTCTTACTAGTGGAGGGCCTCGGCTGGCGTGCTTGCGCTCAGGGCGTTTCTGCCCTCAAAGAGGACGCCGAAGTGGAGTTTGGCGGTTGGCCGCGGGATCGTTACAGCGGGCCTGGCGGTGGGCTTTATACGGGTCCCGGTGGGGGCCTATATACAGGCCCCGGCGGTGGCGCGTACGCTGGCCCCGGCGGTGGGCTTTATGCTGGCCCCGGCGGTGGCCTCTATGATGGTCCCGGAGGCGGTCTTTATGACGGTCCCGGGGGCGGTCTTTATGACGGTCCCGGAGGCGGTCTTTATGACGGCCCCGGGGGAGGCCTCTATGCCGGTCCCGGGGGCGGTCTTTATGGCGGTCCCGGGGGAGGCCTCTATGCCGGTCCCTGCGATCACCCATATCATCGCAACTGGCCGCCACGGAAAGAGTTTTTAGAATCCTTGCGCAAGGCTGGAATGGCCGACGTACTCGCTCAACTGAGAGCAGCGGGATTCTGACATCGGGAGATTCAGGACAGACGAAGAGATTCAGAGACGAAGAGATCAGGAAGAGGTCAGGACGGAAGAGATCAGACGAAATTATCCCACATCATCAAAAGCGGTTGGAGTTTTGGGGGTTATTTCGTCCAAAAGGCGTGACAGACGGAAAAAGGCGTGACAGACGGGACGTTCACCAGGCAAAGAACATCTCCCGTCAGACGCACCGTATCGGTTAGACGGAAAAAGGCGTGACAGACGGGACGTTCACCAGGCAAAGAACATCTCCCGTCAGACGCACCGTATCGGTTACGTTCCGTCCCCGAAACTCCTGGGACTTAAAGCAGCCCCGGACACCCGGTGGGCACCTAGCGATATGCGCCCCTACGCGATCCTTATCTCTCGACTGAGTATCTTCTCGGATCTAACCGAATCGCGCAAGTGAGTGCGCTCCCGAATCGCCAAGCCCGAGGGTATTCAGAAAGAGGGGCGCGTTTTCGATTCCGGATACGTGTAGAACCCCATATAGATCTTCAAAGGTGCATACGTTAAAAAACGACCTCTGTGGCCCGAGATACAGCAGGGTCTTCTTGCTGGTCTTTAGTAGATTCACGACGTTTGTGAGTGTGCCCTTGCTTTCTCCATCCCACAACATAAAGCCCCAAGTCGCGTCCTTCGTCATCGCCAGGTCTTTGATGCCGTAGTAGTGGCGGTCGTGTTTGGCTGTGGGAGCGCCGAAGTGGCGCTTAATAGGCCAGCAGCCGACATTATTACGAGAAACCTCCATGCTGTAAACAGTCACATTACGATAGGCGCATTTCGCGAGGTAAGCCTGTACAGCCTTATCGGCGCCATTCGCATCGCCGAGCAAAACGCTCAACTGCTGGCGCATGATATTGTCGAGACGCTCTCTGATCTGTTCGTTCAATTTTGATATTGCACGTGAACCTGCAACAAAAACTGTTGTCATCGCTAACCCCTTGTCCTTGTAAGCGCGATAGCATAGACAGCTCGGGCGTGGCCAAAATCCTTAATCGCTCGCGCGACCACATTCATGCTCGCGCCTGACTGAAGTAAATCGTCCACTAAAAGTACCCGTTTACCGTTGAGGTCTCCTTCCATTTTAATCGTACTCTCCAGCGCAACCACCCGTGCAGAATAGTCACCGATATCCTTCATTTGTAACGTGGTGCTCTTTTTGGAAACCGATTTGGTATCGACCGCAATTCCAAACGTCGAGGCCAGTGCAGAAGCAATTTCGAAAACCGGTTGAATGAGGCGCTGCTTTGATGGCGGCATCGGGATGATTCGGTCGAGGCTGATGCCCCACTCTCGTATGAAATGCGCCGCAGTTTCAACAATGGACGGAATGCTGCCAACGTCTCCTTTGTATTTCAGTCGATAGATCAACTCGCCAAGGGCCGATCGTTGAGTATCGAATTCGGGATGGCCGAATTCGTTGTATCCGATCATTGTGCTGGAAACCGTGTGCCGATCTAAGCAATAGCCATCATCCCATGCTCCTGTGATCTTTACTGGGTTTATTTCGATCGGCAAGTGTTTCCTCCGCCGCCTAACTCTTACTGAGGGTCGCCAATCAAAACCGGCCTCTTCCGCGGTTCTCTCAAAGTTAGAGCCGCTCTAACCGCGTCTGCGAATCCCCAAACTGCTCCAGTTTCACGCCGAAACGATCCATCAGCGACAGGTACAAACTGCACATCTTACGATTATCTTCGCTGTCCTTGAGATAATTCAGCGAGCGCCCCGTTTGCAGCGTCCCGCCAAGGCCGCCGGCCAGCACCAGCGGCAGGCGGAAGTTGTCGTGTTTGCGGCCGATCCACATGTTGGATAGGAACATCAGGCAGGTGTTGTCGAGAACCGTGCCGTTCCCTTCCTTCATGCTGTCCAGCTTCGAGGCCAGGTAGGCGTACTGCTCGACATGGAAACGAGAGATGCGCTCGTAATCATCGGAATTGTTGTTGTGCGAAGCGGAATGGTGGCCGTCTTTTACGTTCAGGAAGGGATAATACATGGCCGACAGATCATGAGAGATGATCAACGAGGCGACGCGCGTCTTGTTGGTTTGGAACGCTATCGCAATGATGTCGCACATCAGGCGGGCGTGATCGCGTAGGTCTTCCGGCAGTCCATTCGCCGGCCGTTCCATGGTGGCGGCGACGGTGTTTTTGGCTTTCGCTGCGTCTTCGGCATCGTCCTTGTCTTTGCGCATGCCCTCGACGCGCTTTTCTACTTCGCGCACGCTGGTCAGGTATTCATCGAGCTTGCCTTTGTCGGTCGAACTTATGCACGTGGAAAGATCCTGGGCGCGATCCTTGACGCGGTCGAGAATGCTGATGTTCTGCAGGCTGCCACGGTTGTCAAACAGGTTGTCCCAGGCGAGCGATGGGTACACTTCTACCGGGACGGGCGAGTCAGGACTTTGCCAGGAGAGGTGGGAACTGTAGGCGAGCGAAAAGTTCGACTCGTGATAACCCGTCATGGGCTGCTCGCAGGCCAGCACGATGCTGGATTGGGGCGTGTCTTCGCCGACGTGGTTGGCAATCATCTGGTCGATGCTGATGCCGGAGTGGATGATGGCGCCTTTCGAAATGTGGGCGCCGGATAATAGACTGCCCGTCTGGGCGGGATGAATTCCCTGCCCCGTAAGCGCGTGGACGTAGAGCCCGTCGATCACGTTGATCTTCTCTTTGATCGGCTCCAGGGGCGACAGCGTCTTCGAGAGTTTCATGTCGGCGCCCTGGCCCTCGGCGCTCCAGTGATCTTCGTTGACGCCACAACCCAGGAAAACGATGCCAAAACGCTTGGGGAAAGCGGACGGCGGTGGTACATCCGCCAAAGCGTGCAGCGACTCAAGCCAGGGCAACGCCACGGTGCAACCGGCTCCGCGGAGTACGGCGCGGCGGGAAACGGGAAATGCGAATTTTTTGGTCAGTCGTGACATGCTAGTTCACCTTTCTCACAAGAACGCAAGAGCCGCAGGGGCTAAAGCCCTCGTCAGTTGCGGCTTTTACGGCCCGACTAAAGTCGTGCCCTGATACAAAGCGGGTTTTCCGCAAGTTGTTTCACCAGCGCTAAAGCGCGTGATCGAGTCGAGACCGTTTCCCGGAGCCCTGAAGCGCTCCTTCCCCCGCATAAATGCGGGGGCTGCCACCACGAATCCCTGGGTTTTCCTGTTCTCACGCGGGAGCTGCCACACGAATCCTGGAGTTTGCAGCTCTCACTCATACTCTGAAGCCCGTACCCTTCAAACGGATAAACCACTAGTTCACCTTTCTCGATGCTATCTGGGTCGGAGGCGCTGGTATTCGTTTATTCCGGAACTGTGGGCTCAGGACAATGGTTTCCACCAGCGAATCAAAGCGATCGCCTTGCGCGGCAAGATTGGTCTGCATGGTATCCACCAGCGCTTCGTCGGAGAGTTGCAGAGAGCGATCGAGCGCGTAGGTGAGCAGCTTGCGGCAAAGGTTGTTGATGAATTGGTCCTGGCGATGATCGCGGATAAAATCGCGCAACCCTTGAAAGCCAACGCCGTTGATGCCGCCGGGATAGGTGACGGCGGTATCGACCGGGCGCCCGGCCAGGTCTTTGGTGCGCACATCCCCGATGGGCCCGTAGCCTTCGTAGGCCAGGCCAAAGGAATCAAAGCGTTGGTGGCAGGCGGCGCAGAAGGGGATCGAGCGATGTTTGGCCAGCATGTCGCGTATGGGAAGATCGGTCTTCGACTCATCGCTCGGCAGCTCGGGAACCACTGGCGGTGGAGGAGGAACGCGGATGCCCAATACCTTTTGCACCACCCAATTGCCACGCTTCACCGGGCTGGTGCGCAGTCCGGGTGAGTTCTGGGTCATAAATACCGACATGGGCAGCAGACCACCCCGTCCGTATTGCTGGGCGTTGTCGACGCGCACCCAGTGGTTTGCGTCGCCCTCGACTCCCGGTATGCCGTAGTGCTTGGCCAGCACCGGATTCACGAATGTGTAATCGCCATAGAGAAGGTCCAGCACGGAACGATTGTTCTGAATGGTGTCTTCGACGTAGCGGATGGGTTCCTGGAACATCGCTTCCCGCAGATCGTTGTTGAACTGGGGAAAACGCGCGCGATCGACCGCGTTGTTGTTTTCAAAGAGACGGAAAGCGAGCCAGTTGCCGGTGAACTCCGTGGCCAGGCCGCGGACACGGGGATCTTTCATCATGCGGCGCGCCTGCGCCAGCAGAACTGCCGGTTTTTGCAGGTCGTTGGCGGCCGCGTGCCGCAACAGCTCTTCATCCGGCATGCTGGCCCAGAGGAAGTAGCTTAGGCGGCTCGCCAGCGCGTAGCTCGATAAGGGCGCAGACGGGACAGCGGTCGAGGTCTTCAGGACTACGGCGTGGGATTTGACTGCTGCTGTTTGCGGCTCCGTCATATCCAGACGGTAGAGGAAATCCGGCTCCATCAGCACGCTGGTGATCACATCGCGAAGGGCCTCTTCGTGGGATGACTGATTTTGGGCTCGATCCTGGTGGTAATAGGCCAGCAAATCGGCGCGTTCCGCAGGTGTGAGGGGGCCGCCGGTAGGCACGCGCGGCAAATTGGAGGAGCGTTTCCAGTTGCCTTGGTTCCGCCTCTGCGTGCTCCTTTTCCAGGCCGCGGAGCGTGGCGTTCATCTGGTCGAAATGATCGCGAATCGCCTCGGCAGCTACGGGGTCATTGGTTGGATCCGCCGCAGCCTTGGCCAGGTAGGCGTCTCGCATCTTAAAAATGACTTCCGTATCGGTCACGGCGTGATCGGTGGGGCGCTCTGAGCCGGATTCGGCGCCTTTCCCAAATACTTCTCCGCTCTGATTGAAGTAGAACTGGGTCCAGGTGCGGGCCGAGTAATCCGCAATGTAGTCGAACTCGTTCCAAAGACGATCCAGTTCCCTCTTCCCGTTGTCATCGAGGATGAGCTGCATCAGAGGAAGATCGTCGCGGTAATAGCCCATGATGTTGTGATAGCCGGCGCTGAGCAGGCGGCCTTTATCCTGCGAGTCGTCGGGGAAATAACGGCCTCGTTCCGATACATAAAACGCATCCGGAAACACCGAAGCGAAGCGCGAAAATGCGGCCTCATAGCGGGCGCGCTGGGCGGCGGGAACGATCAGATCGGCATCGTTGGCGCGCGCCTTTGCCGAGAGAGCGGCCCAACGGGGCGCGGCTTCCTCGTGAAGATCAGGATATTTAGGGATCGCCGGAACCACTGGAGGTGGATCGGTGTCATTCCGCAGATCCTTGGGATCGCTGTCGCGGCGGTGCTCGGCATACTGCTTCAGCTTCCAGTTCAGAAGAGGCTCGGATTGCGCGGGCAAACCCTTCACTACCGGCGCCGCAAACTGCATCGCTGTGTGGGCGCGAATTTTCACCACGAAATCACGCATTTCCGCGCATTTTGCATGGAGCGCCCCGGTCTGCACCGCGTCGGGAGGGGGCAGGGCCAGCCACATTTTCTGCAGCTTGAGCACCGGGCCTACCGCATTCTGGTCGTGCAGGATCTCCCACACCATGGGCAGGTATTTGGGGCTCAGCTTTGAATCTGCCGCGGTGGTGGCCAGGGTGGCGTGGGGTTTCTTGAGGGCGATTCGATACTTATAGCGCCAGGCGGCCTCGAAATAATCCGCATAGTTGGTGGGCTGGGCGGCGTAAAAGCCCACAATGCGCTGGATGGCGTACTTTTCGCGGTCGGTTTCTACCAACATGGGATAGGGCGCGAAATCGATTCCATCTGGTTTGAGAACGGCATGATCCGCCACTTCGCGAGCCGCCTTCAGGTACTTATTCAGCAGCGCCGGCGACATGGTTAAGGATTCGCCCGAATTGTCGAAACCCGCCTGGTTGGCGGGATCCACGGGGAACTCTTTGGCGACGTGCATGTCCTGGCCGGTGAGGTCGCGAACCGTGTAGTCGTACTCGGCATTGCTCAACCGGCGCGCCAACACTACGCCTGGGTCGCCGGCGGCCTTCTTGATTTCTTCCGCACGGACGGCGGCTACCCAATCAATGATCTGCTGCGCTTCGTTCGCCGGCGGGGGCGGCATCGGCTTGGGCGGCATTTCCTTGGCTTTTAGCCTCTCCGCCAGCAGTGCCCAACGGGCAAAGTCGTCAGTCACCATATCCACGCTGGTATAGGATTTGAGATCGAACTGCGCCGGGGCCATCTTGCCGCTATGGCAGGCCACGCAGTATTTGCCGACAAAGGGCTTGACGGTCTGTTCAAATTGCTGGTCGATGAGGGGAGTTGGGGCGGGCGTGGCTGCCTCCGCCATGGAGGCTGCGGTGAGGGAGAGGGAGAGGAGAAGGGTCCGAAACTTCATGACAAAGCGCCTCTGGCCTCAAAGTGGGGGGGAGAATGGGTCATAAACATGATACCTATTCCCTGTCAAGAATGCTCATTTTTGCAGTGGGAGTAGTGCAAAGCAGATGAGATTGGAGAAGCGCACGGCGTCCGGTTGTCGTCGAGGTCACGAAAAACGTACGGGTTGATTGCAGCTTGGGACATTCTCACCAGGGCTTAAAGCCCGGTAATTGAAAGATAAAGCGTTCTCGCGGGTTTGAAAACCCGCTCCCCCGGACTGAACAGGTTGCGGAAAAACCCAATGCTTTTGAAGGGTACGACCTTTAGGTCGTACATAAACTATTGCAAACAGGTGCGGCTTTAGCCGCTGAGGGAACGACTCTCGCCCCCTCCAGGATTTTTTCCGCAGCCTCTGAAAGTCCGGGGCAATCCAGCACTGCGTGCTGGGCATCGAGTTCCTGCATTTTTCTGAGTCGAAGCGCGCCGAGAGTGTCTGAAAAGGAGGGCCAGCAGAAGCGGTCACCCTCAGCCTCGACCGATGGCTGAGTTCCCCTCCCGCTTATCCACATCATTATTTGATAGCCCTCTGGACGAAAGTCCTGGTCGCCTGTAGCGTGACAGCAGGAAGCAACAAATCGCTCCAAAGTGGGCCGCAGTCATGCGTCTGCATGATCGTGTGCATCGGACTTAGGCTGTCGCGGTACAAGCACAATGATGGGCAAGATGATCAAATTAATTGCTTGAGCATCTTGAGCATCTTGACGAAACAAAGGACTTATTTGAGCATCTTGAGCATCTTGATGAAACAAAGGACTTATTTGAGCATCTTGACGAAAGACGACCTGATGGAATTCGTGCACAGACGGGAATGCCACAAGGCGAGCTGATGCGCTTCTTTAGTTGTTCGTCAGACGAGCACGGCTTGCACTGGACGGCGGGGACTGGCGTGCGCCGGCAGTGTGGGATAGCCCATATAGAAAACGAAGGTTGGCTGCCAGGTCGGATCACCGGTGATCTGGTTAAGCAGAGCGGCACGGGAGGCCGGCCTACCCAGCGCCCTCTCGTGGTCCACCATTTCCACGCTCTCGTTGCAGGGGCGCGCGGCGAGGCTGCGGGTGGTTGCGAAGAGATGCGCGCGCTGCCAAATGCGGCCTGCCTGCAAACATTGCTCCTGATCGTATCGGTCACGCACGGCGATAAATCCGATCAGCGGTGCGCTGAGCATCAGGTCCGAATAGGCATTCTTCGCAGTGCGCGAAGCAACCCATCGGAACATCTGCTGGGGCATCATCTTGGCCATCGTCGCCACGATGGGAGGCTGGCCGAAGGCGTCAATGGACAGGCCATCGCGAAATTTCTGCAATGAACTCCACTGCGTGCGGACCCACCGTTCGCTGCCCTGATGGACGTCAGGATCAGAATAGATTTCTGTGTTCGCGGCGGAACTGACTTCGGCGATCTTTTTTCGATCGGCTTCGTCCGTGAAAAGAAAAAGCTTCACGTCTGGGTTGTCGCCAGTCAGATGACTGAGCGCTGCTACGAAATCAGGCGGGATCGGTTTGTGCGGGTCGTAGGGACTTCGATTAGTGTGGCGCCGAGGGATGGCATTGTAAAGTTCCCCTTCTTCTCGTTCTCCGGGTACGAGGTCCACGCGGGCCACAAGCTTTGGTTTTGGTTCAGTGGGAATCGGGCCGAGTTTTCCCGGTAGAAGAGCCGCCGTCGCTGCGTAGCTGTTAGCGGGCGCGGCGAGCATCAAATTCTCCAAAGCGCAACCCATGCCGATATGTTCTTCCCGGAGATAAGGATCGAGCGCGCCGACGTTCCTCTGGGTGTCGATGTGCAACTCGATCGAGGAAGGGGTGATCTTGAATAGCCAGGGCTGAGTATTATGCGGGCTGGCAGCGAGAATTGCGGCGCGCACCAGCGCGAGCGGACCATCGTTTGCGGTGTTGCGCCAGTCTCTCCACGGCTCGTAAGCGGGTCCTCTCCCGACGCTGAAGACACCTTGATCGTAGGCGCGCCAGACGCCACCGCCCACGACGGCGACGGTTACAACTCCTGCGCCCTTGAGGAACGATCTGCGCCGCACGGACCATCTCCTCGCTGAGCCTTGTCGGGCTGCAGCTTTTCCAGGATTATACGCTCGGCATTGACGTACCTCGGCTGTTTCCAAGCGGTCGCTTATGCAAGTCGAAATCAGGTTCCACCGTTGTTCCTCGGCCGTTCAAGATAGCTTACAAGTTCGAACAGACATTGTTACCTAAATGGCGACCTGATTGGCCCCCTTCAAGTGGAGTCTGTCTCTTACTTCGGCGGGGGTTGCAATGGCGAAGGAAAGTTCTTCCAGGATCCTGCGGAGTTTTCTCACCTGATCGGCACTGGACTTGGCCAGTTCCCCCTTGCGCAGCCACAGGCTGTCTTCGAGGCCTACGCGAGCGTTCCCGCCCAGGATCGCAGCCAACGTCCCTATCCGCATCTGGTGGCGGCCGGCGCCGATCACCGACCACACGTAGTTCGCCCGGCCAAACAAGCGGTCCGCGGTTGCCCGGACATAGCTGAGCAATTCAACATCGGTCCCCATCCCTCCCAGGATGCCAAAGACGGTCTGCAGCAACAGCGGCGGCTCGACTAATTTCTCGTCCAGCAGATAGGCCAGATTGTAAAGATGGCCCAGATCGTAGCACTCGTATTCGAACCGGGTTCCGCAACCTTCTCCCAGTTCCTTCACCACTCGCTTCATATCCACAAAGGTGTTGCGGAAAATATTTGCCTCGGTTCCTTTCAGGTACGGTTCTTCCCAGTCATGTTTCCATTGGCTGTGGCGGCGTGCCGATCGATGGATGGAGAAGTTCATCGAGCCCATGTTGAACGAGGCCAGTTCAGGCTTGATGCGCAGCGCGGGCGCGAGCCGCTGATCCAGATTCATATGTAAGCCACCACCGGTGGTAATGTTGATGATCGCGTCGGATGCGGCTTGCACCGCGGGCAGAAACTGCAGGTAGATCGCAGGGTCGCCACTGGGTTCTCCAGTCTTAGGATCGCGGGCATGGAAGTGCAGGATGGCAGCGCCGGCTTCAGCCGCTTCGATCGCATGGCGTGCGATATCTTCCGGGGTGAACGGCAGGTAAGGAGACATGGTCGGGGTATGAATCGACCCCGTGACGGCGCAGCTGATAATTACTTTGTTATCCATGGAATCGACGGTAGATGCCACACCGTCTCCGGTTTGCCGGTTACAAAACCGATCCGGGTTCCATCAGGATCCTGAATGGTCAACATAGAACTTTGCTTCTGGAATGTGATATGCAACGCATTGAGCTGGGAGGCTGCATGACGCAGGCTCGTGACGGAGAAAAGGATCTGATCCGGATTGGGCGTTATCTCCACTACCTCGCCCGAGGTGCCGGGCAGGAGCAGCGGAATCAGCCCCGGCTCAAGAGCATAGCGGGATTCATGGAAGCCGAGCATCTGTTCGTAGAAGGCCCGTGCCGCGACCGGATCCTCCATCCTTAAGCTGACGCCGTAGATCTCCGTGGAGATGCGGTTTGCCCCCAGGTGTTGACCCTTGTCTTTGGAGTGCAGCGAACCAGGCATGTACTGGGTGAATTCGATGTTCTGCTGCTCCGGGCCAACCATGGTGAAAAGCAGGTTGCCTGCACCGGCACGCTTAACAGGAGTGGGCGTGAGACTGCGCGCCAGGTAAGAGCGATTGAGCGCTTCGAGGTCAGTGGACTCGAAGCAGAGATGCATGAAGCCGACTTCCTGCCCAGGCTGCTGCTGCTGCTGCGGATAGATCTCAATAAACTGCCGATCGTTTACTTTGAAAAACGCTTCGGTGATGGCTCCATCCTTGCTCGATAGGAAGGCCTGTTCAAAGCCAAGCTTCTGATAGAAGTCGTGGGAACGCTTGAGATCGGAAACGCGGATGGCGACATGCGCGATCCCGGCAAGTGTTGTTGGGGGCGGTATCTGCGCCATCCCAAGCGCGGGAACGATGAATAGGCCGATCGACAACAGGCAAGCACGAAGAGATTTCATAGCGTCTTGTGGTCGACGCTGGCCAGGCAATCATAGGCCCGCATAGAGTGGAAGTAGGTCAAGAAAATGCCTCCCGGCAGGAGAGATTGTAACTCGAATTGTTATGGAGAGGGCACAGCCATCGCCGCCTGAAGTGCCTGTTCTGTGTGCGGTGTCATCACTGCGTAACCGGCGGCGCTGGGATGGACGCCATCCACTGTCAGCGCGGGAATATAGTTTTCTCCGTTGGCGGCGGCGAGCAGCGAATGATAATCGACCATCTGAATGCCTTGCTCCGCGGCAAACTGCGCTATCCATTGATTGAGCTGGTCGATGCGCTGGAACCTCTGCGGACTGGGATCCGCCTTTTCCGGCAAGGTCCCGGGTCCCCACGGCGGAATGGTTCCAATCACCACGGGGATGTGGTGCTGCTGCGCTTTTTTCACCATGGTTTGGATGTTGTTCGCGGTCTCAGATAACTGCCATCCGGGATAAACGTCGTTGGTGCCGGCGAGGATGTGCACTGCTTGAGGCTGCAGGTCAATCACGTAGGCATCAAATCCTGCGGCGATCTGGCTCGAGGTCAGCCCGACAACACCCACGTCGAGCCAGTTGTTTTGAGCGAAGGTTGTCTTGCTGGCCGGCCCAGCTCTGAGACCAGTTGTAGGTGATGGAGTCGCCTATGAAGACCACGGTGGGCCGGCTATGAAAGCTCGCTCCGCACCCCGAGGTGCAGAGAAGAAGCAGCAACGTCAGGAGTTTTTTGCCCACAATCTGTGTTGCCCGTGATCTCTCAACCGCCCTCGAGGTCTTAACCACCCGCGAGGCTGGTTCAAGGCTGGAGGACGTATCGGCCAGTGACAGCGAACTGACCTTCGACCCCATCGCCCTGGCTGGGCTGTCCTCCACCCAGGAAGATAGTGTAGCTGCCCGCCTGCATGGCGCGGATCCCGTTCTGATCGACCTCGCTCAATCGCTGCGGGATCGAGCGTAAAGAGCACATGCGTTGTCTCCCCGGCCTGAAGTGTGACCCGTTGAAACCCGCGTAGGGAACGCAGCGGCGCGCCGCCGGTCTGGGGGCCGCGAAGATAGAGTTCAACCACGTCCTCTCCTTTTCGCTTCCCGGTGTTGGTCACGTCGGCTTCCACCGTCAGCGGCTCCCCTGCCTTGAGGTTGGTCTGCGACAACTTCAGATGGCTGTAGGCGAACGAGGTATAGCTGAGGCCAAAGCCGAAACCATAGAGCGGTTGCCCGGCAAAATATCGGTAGGTGCGGCCGGCCATGGAATAATTTTCGAACGGCGGAAGCTGATCGAGCGAACCATAGAAGGTAACGGGCAGGCGGCCCGACGGATCGTTGTCGCCGGCGAGGGTCTCGGCGATGGCGGCGCCTCCCTCTTCACCCGGGATACCAGGCTTCCAGAATTGCGCGCGGCGTGCTCTTTCGCCCACGGCACGGCAAGGGCGCTGCCGTTCATCAGCACCACCACCAGCGGCTTTCCGGTTGCGGCAACGGCCTGCAGCAGGTCCTCCTGTAGCGGGGGCAAGCTGATTTTGGTTCGGTCGCCGCCGCTGAATCCCTCCAGGTGCACCGGCATTTCTTCTCCTTCCAGGCTCGGCGACAGGCCTACGAAGGCCACGACCACATCTGCCTGCCTGGCAACCTGGACCGCCTGGTCGCGCAGAACGCCGGCCTCGGGCTGCCATCAAGGTGCACTCCGGCGCCAAACATGGGAGCGGCGTGGGCATACTCCACGCGGATGGCATGCGGCGCGGAATCGTTGAAATGCATGGTGAAGGAAGCGTGGCCGGTGGAATCCTTGAGATTCACGGCCCGCCTCCATGACCAGTTTGTCATCCAGGTAAAGCCGGTATTTATCCACGCCCGTCGCAAGGGGAGCAATGTTCCGGCGATATTTGAAAGACATAATCGCCCGCGCCCGGCACAGCGATGGAGCCGCTCCAGCGGACACTGAATGCGGCTCGCAGGTATGCCTTCGGCTGGTGAGGCAGCGTCCCAGTCAAAATCCACCTGCTTGTCGACCCGGGTCAGCACCGGTTGGCCTTGCCATTCTGCGTTGTTGAAATACTCACCCTTCAGTCCGATGTCGTTGCCGGTGTGCAACACAGTGCGCGGCACCATGACCGGAAACCCTGCGACATACGATGAGCCTTGGGCATACAGCACCTTAGCGTCCGCGCCGAAGCGACTCTCCATGCCATCAAGCGGCAACACCGGATGGGTGGGCTGGCCGTTGTAATTGCCTTCGAGCGACTCGAGCATGGTGGCATTGGGACCGATGACCGCGATGGTCTTCCCTTTCGCTTGCAGTGGCAATATGCCATCCGCGTTCTTGAGCAACACGATCGATTCCCGCGCCACCTGGCGTGCCAGTTCACGGTGCGCCACGTGAATCAACTTCGCTCATGGGAATGTGCGCATAGGGCACATCCTGGGGCGGATCGAACATGCCCAGGCGAAAGCGCGCGGTGAACAGGCGCTTCACCGCCGCGTCGATCTCACGCCTCGCTCACCAGCTTGTCTTTGAGCGCCTGGTTAAGAGCTGCGAACTCCGGACCGCAACTGGTGTCGGTGCCCGCGCGCAGCGACAGCGCTGCGGCGTGCTCCTCGTCCGGAGCAAACTTGTGGCCCTTCCATACGTCGGTCAGCGCCCAGCAGTCGGAGGTGACAAAGCCGGCTGAATTTCCACTGCCGCGCAATGTCTTTTGCAGCAGCATGTCGCTGGCGCACGCCGGTGCACCATCGATCGCGTTGTAGGCGCACATGGTGGATGCCGCGTTGGCCTCTACGATGGTGGTGTGGAAGGCAGGAAGGTAGGTCGCCTGCAGATCCTGCGGCGAGACATTTACGTTGAACTCGTGCCGCAATTGTTCCGGCCCGCTGTGTACGGCAAAGTGCTTGGGCGTGGCCACTACCTTCAGATACCTGGGATCATCGCCTTGCAGTCCAGTGACAAAGGCCAAGCCCATGCGCGAGGTTAGATAAGGATCCTCACCGTAGGTCTCCTGCCCTCGTCCCCATCGGGGATCGCGAAAGATATTGATGTTCGGAGACCATATGGTCAGACCAAAGTAGATGCGGTGGTTGTCGTGCGCGATGGCATCGGAGTATTTGGCCCGCGCTTCGGTCGAGATGGTGTCTCCTACCGAATGCATCAGGCTGGTATCCCAGGTTGCGGCGAGGCCGATGGCCTGGGGAAAAACGGTCGCATAGCCGGATCGCGCCACTCCATGCAGCCCCTCATTCCACCAGGTGTATTCGGGAATACCCAGGCGCGGAATGGCGGCCGCGGTCATGGTCATCTGGGAGACCTTCTCCTCCGGCGTCATGCGCCCCACCAGGTCGGCGACGCGCTGCTCAATCGGCAGCGACGGGTTCTGAAAAGGAAAATCCGCTGCCTCGGCATGGCTTAGGAAAAGTGCCAGAAACAGACCGGCCAAGCCCCATACTTTTGCAAGTCCTCGCATTGTTATCCTCGCAAGTGAACTTGAGCATAGTACAAGCTGGCAGAGATTGGCGACAACAAGCCAGATCGGTGATGGCTAGAATATAGATTCGGGCGAGGTGGTGTATCGATGGCAAAACAATTCGGGCGTATGGAACCGCAGCACCGCGAATTCATTCTGCAGCAGCGGATATTCTTCGCGGCCTCCGCTGCTGCCGAAGGACGAGTGAACGTTTCTCCAAAAGATGGGGCGGCCTTGCAGATCCTCAGCGCCAACAGCGTCGCTTATCTCGACCAAACCGGCAGCGGGAACGAGACGGCGGCCCATATGCGTGCCAACGGCCGCTTGACGCTGATGTTCTGTGCCTTTGCAGGCGCACCGATGATTCTCCGTCTCTATGGGCAGGGCAAGGTTCTCGCTCGCGGCGGCAGCGCATACTGTAACCTGCTCGCTTCTGCGTTTGCCAATGGAGAGCGGCCCGGATCGCGTCAGATCGTAGTGCTCGACATTGATCTGGTCCAGACATCCTGCGGATATGGCGTTCCGCTCTTTGAATACGTCGACGAGCGTCGAACACTGACGCGGTGGGCAGAGGCAAAAGGTGAAGCGGGACTGGAAGAATACAGGCGCTTGAAAAATGCGTTCAGTATCGACGGCTTGCCAACGGGAAGCCTGGAGTGTTCCTGAACAAGTCCGACACAGACGTCCTCATCATCGGTGCCGGACCGACGGGCCTTGTGCTGGCCCTTTGGCTGACGCGGCTGAGCGTCCGGGTGAGAATCGTCGACACGACGGCAGAGCCAGGGACGACGTCCCGCGCCCTGGCTGTTCAGGCGCGGACGCTCGAGTTCTACAACCAGATTGGCATCGCGGATGCAGTGGTGGAGCGCGGGCGGAAGACCATAGCCGCGAATCTCTGGGTTGCCGGCAAGCGAGCCGCACATATCGTCCTGGGCGAAATGGGCGTGGGACTCAGCCCATTTCCCTATGCGCTCATCTTTCCCCAGGATGAGCACGAGCGGCTCCTGGTTGAGCGCCTCGGCGAGTGCGGTGTCCAGGTAGAGCGTCGAACGGAGCTCCTGAAATTCGAAGATACCGCGGGTGGAGTGATCGCTCATCTGCAGCGATCGAATGGGGAGGAGGAGATCTTCGAGGCCGCCTACATCGCCGGGTGCGACGGAGCACACTCTACCGTTCGCCAGGCGCTGCAGATCGGTTTTGGCGGCGGGATATACGACCATCTCTTCTACGTCGCCGATGTGCAGGCCAGCGGCGCCACCATGAATGGTGAATTGCACATCGCGCTGGACCGCACCGATTTTCTTGTCGTCTTCCCGTTAAAGGGCGAGGGACAAGCGCGGCTCGTCGGCACCTTGCGTCAGGAAGCTGAACACCAGCAGCAGGACCTGTCGTGGAACGACGTGAGCCGGCGGGTGCTGGAGTGGATCAGCATCGACGTCGAGCGCGTGCATTGGTTCTCGACTTACCGCGTACACCATCGGGTCGCTGCCCATTTTCGCGAGGGCCGAGCATTCCTGTTGGGGGACGCCGCCCACATCCACAGTCCGGTAGGTGGACAAGGGATGAACACCGGCATCGGCGACGCTGTGAACCTCGCCTGGAAGCTGGCTGCCGTGGTGCACGGCCGGGCCGACGCTTCGCTTCTCGACAGCTACGAGCCGGAACGAATCGCCTTTGCCCGGCGCCTGGTTGCGACCACCGATCGGGCCTTCACTGCTGTCACCAGCTCCGGGGCGATGGCGCGGTTCATTCGACTGCACATCGTGCCCCTCCTGCTCCCGCCCCTGTACGCGCTCAAGACCGCGCGGCGCTTGATGTTTCTTACGGTCTCACAGACCGGGGTCAATTACCGTGGAAGCCGCTTGAGCGAAGGACATGCCGGAACGGTGCACGGTGGCGACCGCCTTCCATGGGTTAAATCAGAGGCGAAGGGGCTCGACAACTTCAGGGCTTTGACTTCGCTGGACTGGCAGGTCCACGTCTATGGTGACGCTGCAGCCGAAATCGAAACTCTGTGCAAGGACCATCAATTGCCGCTGCACATCTTTCCCTGGGGTCCGGAGGTGAGCCGCACCGGGCTGCGGCGGAATGCCGTTTACCTTGTGCGCCCTGACGGATACGTGGCCCTGGCGGACCCTGAGGGTCGCGCGAAGGCAATCTCCTCTTATCTCGACGCGCGTCATCTCAGCCGGTAGCGATGCGCTTTCCCTGCGCATAGACCATTGCCGGCCGCTGCGTGCCCAGAAAATAAGGTATCTCTCTGTAGTCGCTCGCTTCGTGAACCACAAAGTCGGCGGACTTGCCAGGTTCGAGCGAGCCAATTTCACCGCCGAGGTTGAGGCTCCACGCGGCGTTGATAGTCGCCGCGGTCATGCCTTCCGCCGGGGTCATCTTCATCTGGGTGCAGGCAAGCGACAGCACGACGGACATGGATGCCACGGGTGAAGAACCGGGATTGAAGTCGGTTGCCAACACCACCGCCAATCCGGCATCCATCATGGCGCGGGCGGGCGCGTAATGCCGGGAGCCAATCGAATACACGGAGCCGGGCAACAGAACCGGCTGTACATTTGATTTGGCGAGGGCGGCGATGGAGGCGGCATCCGTGTGCTCCAGATGATCGGCTGTGGCAGCGCGCAGGCGCGCCGCCAGCACGGCGCCGCCGGAGCAGCTGAACTGGTCAGCATGGACACGCAGGCCGAATCCCAGACTTCGGCCCGCTTCCAGAATGCGCCCAGCAGATTGCTGATCGAAGATGTGCGGCTCGCAGAAGACATCGCAAAAACGGGCCAGCTTCTCTGCAGCCACGAGCGGAAGCATCTCCCCGATCACCAGCTCGACGTAGGCATTGGTGCGGCCAAGAAACTCCTCCGGCACTTCATGCGCGCCGAGAAAGGTGGGCACGCAGCGCAATGGCGTGGTCCTCTCCGTCTGCTGCACGACACGCAGGATCTTCATCTCCGCGTCGACGTTCAGGCCGTAACCGGATTTGGCTTCGATGGTGGTTGTGCCGCCGCGCAGAAACCAGGATGCATGCTTTTGCGCGATGGCCAGCAGCTCGCTTTCTGTCGCGGCGCGCGTGCGGCGGACGGTGGAGAGGATCCCTCCGCCCTGCCTGGCAATCTCCTGATAGGTGATGCCGGAGCAACGCATTTCAAATTCATCCGCGCGGTTGCCGGCGAAGACCAGGTGCGTATGCGCGTCCACGAAACCGGGGGTTACGACTCGTCCCCCAGCGTCGATGATCTGCGCATCGCTGCTGAGCAGGGCTTCCATCTGACTTCTCGACCCCACCGCTTCGATTCTGCCGCCGCTCACCAGCATGGCTCCGTCGCGAAGGATAGCCAGGTCGCGCATTTCTGGTCCTACACGTGGGCGGTTTGGCCCAGCCAGGGTGATCAGTTGCGAGCAGTTCACCAGCGCGGACAATGGGCGGTTTTCCGAAGTCGTCATGTGGGTATGGGAAAAGGGCAGCGGTTCTATGGTAACCAAAAGTAACTTAATGCGCTTAGCGCGCTTAGTGCGCTTATTTTTGCACCAAGCAGGAAAATTGCTGGCAGTTGCCCAAGAGATACCGTGAATGTCATCCTCGAGACATGAAGCGAGATAAAGTGCTCCGCGCAATTGTGGGATCGGCGCTAGCCTGCTGTCTAACAGCTGCGGCACAGGAAAAAGGAAATTGGCGAGCTGCGAGTTCTACGGCCCAGTCCATCACGGGCGACGTGGCGCTTTCTGCTGACAAACTATTTATCAACTTTTCCGGCTTTGCGATCGCCCAGATACGCAGCCTTGCGCCGGGCGAGGTGAACGCGGTTTTCGAAGATAGCGGCGCGGGCGGAGGCGGCAACCTCTACAGGCTGAACATCCCAGCGGCAAAAAAGTTTCAGCACCACAACAGCCTGTGCGGGGGTGAGGATACCCAGTGGATGGCCGCTTACGTCGCGGGCCAGTCCTTGCATCTGGCATTCTTCTCGGGACAAAAGGCGCCGGTCCTTACGCCGGATGCGATCGCGAATTCAACCGATCTGTGTGGCACCTTCTCTTATATTAGGTGAGCGATGCAGGACCTGGAATTTTGGCCGCAACTCCCTCGGAAATCTCGCCTCGGTGCCCTGGTTCCTGCAGGACCTCAGCACCAATGGCATCGGCATCTTCACCCCGACCATCCTGGCCTCAGCGCTGGGCAAGGAGGCCGACCACGTACGCAGCAAGATCGGGGCGGTGGCGACCGCGTTCTTATTTCCTATCCTGCTGGTCAGCATCGGCACCCGGTTCCTGCTTTACGGCCTGATCGTCGCTTCGCTGCTTGGAGCAGTGGTGACGTGGATGTTCCGCATCGAGACCACGGGGGTTAATCTCGACCGGATCGGCGAGGCAGCCAGCGAGCCGGTATCCAGCAGCCGCCGGGCAGTCGCTTAAAGTCGAATAGCCAGCCAGCCCGCTGGCAAGACTATACTTGCGCTATAGTGTCGGCTCTGCGCTGTGGCTGCATGCGGCTACAGCGCAGGGCGCGAGCACCGACTTCTCTTCGGAGTGCAACCATGAAATTGACAGGACTATCGATCATTGGTTTCCGTGCAGGCTCAGCGACTAAAGAAGTTTTCCATGCTACGAACGCCCGCACCGGGGAGCGCCTGGAGACAGACTTTTTCTCTGCGACAGCAGAAGAAGTAGACGCGGCCGCGGTCCTGGCGGACGAAGCTTTTGCTGTTTACAGTCGAGCGACCGGCCGCGAGAAAGCGGCGTTCTTACGCGCCATCGCCGCCAATATCGAATCGATCGCTCCCGAATTGATTGCACGTGCGGAACAGGAAACGGCCCTCCCCCAAGCACGCTTACAGGGTGAAACTGCGCGTACCTGTGGCCAGCTCCGCTTGTTTGCCCAAGTCGCTGAGGAAGGATCCTGGGTCATGGCTCGCGTCGACCGCCCAGATGCAGAGCGTAAACCTGCTCCCAAGCCGGACCTGCGCTCCATGCTGCGTCCCCTGGGCCCGGTGGTGGTCTTCGGCGCGAGTAACTTCCCCCTGGCCTTTTCCGTGGCCGGCGGGGATACCGCTTCCGCCTTAGCGGCGGGATGTCCGGTCATCGTCAAAGCCCATTCGGCTCATCCCGGCACCAGCGAACTGGTAGGTCAAGCCGTGCAGCAAGCCGTCCGGCAATGCAATTTGCCCGAAGGTGTTTTCTCCCTTCTGTTTGGCCGCGGTGCGCAAATCGGTGTCGCCTTGATGAAACATCCTCTGGTGAAAGCGGGCGGGTTTACCGGATCACGGGGGGCGGGCAGGCAGTTAATGGATACGGCGGCCGCCCGGCCGGAACCAATCCCGTTTTATGCCGAGATGAGCAGCACCAACCCGGTGTTCATCCTTCCGGGTGCGTTGCGGGAACGTGCTGCCGGCATCGCCAGCGGATTGCATGCTTCGTTCACCCTCGGAGCGGGTCAGTTTTGCACCAAACCCGGAATGGTATTTTTGCCCGAAGGCGCCGACGCTCCGAAGTTCGTCGACCAGCTGCGGCAATCGGTGGATGAGTCGGCGCCATTCTACTTGCTCACCGGGGGCATACGTTCGGCATATCAAACCAGCGTTGCCGATCGCAAGAGCCGGCATGGTGTGAGCGTGGTTGCCGAGAAGTCCATCGCCAGTAATGGCCGGGAACTCGGTGTCGGCGCAGCCCTGTTCGAAACAGATAGCCAGACTTTCCTGAAGGACGGGGAACTCGAGGAGGAGATTTTCGGCCCGGCAACTTTGTTAGTGAGCCATGCCAACCGCGAGCAAATGCTGGAGGCCGCGCGTAATTTTGAAGGCCACCTCACCGCAACCATCCACGGTACCGAGGAGGACCTGCGCAGTTTTGGCGATTTAATTGCGATCCTCGAGAACAAAGCCGGCAGACTTTTGATCAATGGTTTTCCAACCGGAGTAGAGGTTTCCCATGCCATGGTGCACGGCGGACCCTACCCATCGACTTCCGATGGACGCTCCACCTCGGTGGGCAGCCAGGCAATCTTCCGTTTCACGCGGCTCATCTGTTACCAGAATTTTCCCGACGCTGCATTGCCCGCGGAGTTGAGAAACGAAAATCCTCTTCATATCTGGCGCATGGTGGATGGCGAGATGACGAGAGAAGCGGTCTTGCAAGCGCACGAAGTCGCTCGATAGGGCATTTGGGGCGTATTGCGAGATGTGGGAAGGAAAGTTAATTTCCGGCACGCAGCACTGGAAAGGAAAGACCGTGGTGGGTCCGCCAGGTGCGGCCTTCGGTGGTTGAAAAGCTCCGAGCTGCATGGGTAAGATAAGCACCCTCGGGGTCCTTCGACTCCGCGCCATCAAGCGTTGCATCACGCGATAAATCTGTGAGGCGCTCCGCTCAGAGGCTGTGATTTTATTGGCTTTTTCACGTTTTTGACGAAGCTAAGCCTTTTATTTTCAGCACCAATTTTCATGTGAAACCAATAAAGTCACAAACTCTCAGGATGACGTTTTTGTGGTGAGTTGGAGATAAAAAAACAGCACCTTTTCGGATTTCTATTGTCTGCCAAACAAGTTAGCGCTTATGGGACTGTGGGGCACCCCTAATTCCTCTAAATTTCCTCGTCCCAGAGTGAGCCTCTCACTCTTCTTCCATTGGAAGACGCAGACCGGAAGCGTGGGCGAAGGTTCGGGCTTCAGGATAGCCCGCATCCGCATGGCGGAGCACCCCCATGCCGGGATCGGTCGTCAGTACGCGCTCCAGGCGAATAGCGGCCTCACTTGTGCCATCTGCCACCACGACCATGCCGGCATGCTGGGAATAGCCGATGCCCACGCCTCCACCATTGTGGATGCTGACCCAGGAGGCGCCCGCCGCCGTGTTCACCAGCGCGTTCAGCAGCGGCCAATCGGCGACCGCATCAGAGCCGTCCAACATACCCTCGGTCTCACGATAAGGAGAGGCGACCGATCCGGTGTCAAGATGGTCGCGGCCAATCACGATCGGGGCTGAAATTTCGCCGGAGCGCACCAGCTCGTTCATCGCCAGACCCAGCTTCGCCCGTTGGCCGTAGCCCAGCCAGCAGATGCGAGCAGGTAGACCTTGGAAGTGAATGCGCTCGCCAGCCAGCTTGATCCAGCGTTTGAGCGCTTCGTCTCCAGGAAAGAGCGATAACACCAGCTGATCGGTCTTGCGAATGTCTTCCGGATCGCCGGAGAGCGCGACCCAGCGGAAAGGCCCCTTGCCCTCGCAAAACAGAGGCCGGATGTACTCGGGCACAAAGCCGGGAATGTCGAAGGCATCTTCTACCCCCGCCAGCTTAGCGTTGGTTCTGAGATTGTTGCCGTAGTCGAAGACCACCGAACCGCGGCGCTTCAACGCCAGCATTGCCTCTATATGCTTGCCCATGGTGGCCATCGAGCGGGCAACATAGTTGTCGCTGTCCTGCTGCCGCAGCGCCAGCGCAGCCTCGAGACTCATGCCGTTGGGGACGTATCCGTTCAAGGGATCGTGAGCGCTGGTTTGATCGGTAACGATCTCGGGGATAATATTGCGGCGCAGCAATTCAGGCAGAACGTCGGCGGCATTCCCTACCAGGCCGACAGAGAGAGCAGTCCCCTTCTTGCCGGCCTGTGCAAGCAGATGCAAAGCCTCATCGACAGAGGTCGCAATACAATCGCAGTACCCACTATCGACCCGCTTCTGAATGCGCTTCGGATCCACGTCGATGCCGAGAAAGCGTGCCCCTGTCATAGTCGCGGCCAGAGGCTGCGCGCCACCCATGCCACCCATGCCTCCGGAGACGATCAGCTTGCCTTCCAGGCTGCCGCCGAAATGCTTGCGGCCTGCAGCGGCAAAAGTTTCGTACGTGCCCTGCACGATGCCCTGGCTTCCAATGTAGATCCAGGACCCTGCGGTCATCTGGCCGTACATCATTAATCCCTTTTGCTCCAGCTCGCGAAAGACTTCCCAGCTGGACCATTTGCCGACCAGGTTGGCGTTCGCGATCAGGACCCGAGGCGCCATCGCGTGGGTGCGCAGAATGCCCACTGGTTTCCCCGATTGGATCAACAGCGTCTCATCGTTTTCCAGGCTCTCGAGCGCGCGCACAATGGCGTGGAAAGAAGGCCAGTCGCGAGCCGCCTTCCCGGTTCCGCCGTAGACCACCAGCTCCTCCGGAGCCTCGGCTACTTCCGGGTCGAGGTTATTCATCAGCATGCGCAGGGCAGCTTCCTGTTGCCAGCCTTTGGTGCTCAGCTTTGTTCCTCTGGGTGCGCGAATCGCGCCTTTATGCGGACCAGCTATCAAAGTCTCCATCGCGAATCCCCTTTGCTATACGTTCCAAATCTCCAGCAATGACCCGGTCTTCCTCCAGGCGCGGAACCAGGGTGCGCACGAATTGCCGCGCTCGCTCGATTTCGGTTGCGGGCTTGAGCGGCCGACGGTACTCCAGTCCCTGGGCCGCGGTCATCAACTCAATGGCCAAGACCTTCTCTGCGTTGTCGACAATCTGCTTCAGCTTGAGCGCAGCCGTCATGCCCATGGAGACATGATCTTCCTTGCCTCCCGAGGTCGGCAAACTGTCTACACTGGCAGGATGCGCCAGCACCTTGGCTTCACTCAGTAACGCAGCCGCGGTGACATGAGCAATCATAAGTCCTGAGGAGAGCCCGGCCCGTTCGGATAGAAAGGGAGGCAGGCCCTCATTGCAGTCGGGGTTGATGAGGCGGTCGATCCTGCGTTCGCTGATGCTCATCAGGTCGGTCACCGCGATGGCGGCGTAGTCGAGCGCCAGTCCTAAGGGCGCACCGTGGAAATTGCCGCCGGAGAGCACCTCATCCGAGAAAATCAGCGGGTTGTCAGTGGCCGATCCGGTTTCGATCTCGATCACCTCGCGTACGTGCTGCAGAGCGCCCCGCGCGGCCCCGTGCACTTGCGGCATGCAGCGGAGGCAATAGGCGTCCTGTACCCGGGGATCATTCACCCGGTGAGACTCGCGGATTTCGCTGTCTCGAAGCAGCACTCGCAGGTGTTCGGCAGCCTGCATCTGGCCCGGGTGTGGCCGCGCCTGGTGAATGCGTTCGTCGAAGGCCACGGGGGTGCCCCGCAGGGCTTCGAGCGCCATGGCGCCGGCCAGATCAAAAAGGCGGTTCACACGCACCGCGCGCAGAACTGCCAGACCGCCCACCGCGGCCATGGCCTGAGTTCCGTTGAGCAGCGCCAGGCCCTCCTTCGCTTCGAGCGCGAGCGGAGCGAGGCCGGCTTTGGTAAGCGCGGCGGCAGCGGGCATCCTCGCGCCCTCGAAAAACGCCTCGCCCTCTCCGATCAGTACCAAGGCAAGATGCGCGAGGGGAGCCAGATCCCCACTCGCTCCCACCGATCCCCGGGCCGGGATGACCGGATGCACGCGGCGGTTGAGTAAGCCGGTAAGTAATTCAATGAGTTGGTAGCGGACGCCACTCAATCCTTTGGCGAGGACGTTGGCACGCAGCAAGAGCATGGCCCGGACCTCGGGCTCCTCCAGCGGCTCGCCCACCCCGCAGGCGTGGCTGCGGACCAGGTTGCGCTGCAGCTGCTGCAGGTCTCCGGGCCCGATGCGCACATCCGATAGTTTGCCGAAGCCGGTGTTGATGCCGTAGGCGGTTTCGTTGCTGGTCACAATGCGCTCCACGATGGCTTGCGACGCCGCAATTCGCTGCCGCGCCGGCAGCGCAATGGCTGCGTCCATTGAGCCGCTGGCCACCTCTTGGATCTGGTCGAGCGAAAGTGGCTGTCCGTTCAGTTCCAGAACGCCCGTTGTCATGCTGACCATCGTAAGAGGTTAGGAACAACTAGGCCAGCCGCTGGGTAACCAGCTTTCCCACTCGACCGGGGATGGCTCATCGTAACCCCGAATTTCTCGCCATCCGCGTTTTCCCTGTTGCGTTTCCTGTGTTTCCGTCAGAAACTGCGAGGAAGAGCTCAAACGGGACTGGTGACGCATGCATCCAACGGCTTTGGAGAAGGGTGGATTTACCACAACTCTGAACATGGCCTTAAGCTCTACCGCGCCCGAGCGGTCGGCCGAGACGATGCATCGCAAGCAGCTTGCTCGGTTCGGTAAGTGGTTGTATCGATTGGGTTTCGTCCCCGGCACCGCGGGGAACCTCTCGGTACGCCTGAGCCACGACCGCATCCTGGCTACGCCCACCGCGATGAGCAAGTGCCTGCTCAAGGCTTCGGACATGGTGGTGGTCGACATGGAGGGCCGCCGGGTCGGCGAAAGTCGTAACGTGACCAGCGAAATCGGCATGCACCTGGCCATTTATCGCCAACGGCCCGATGTGCAAGCGGTGGTCCACGCGCATCCGCCCATCGCGACCGGATTCGCCTCCTGCGGCTTGGCGCTCGAAGAACCGCTGTGCTCTGAGGTCGTCATGGCCCTCGGCTCCGTTCCACTGGCGCCCTACGCGACCACCGGAACGGCCGACGTCGCCTCCAGCATTCAGCCCCTGATCGTCGATCATGACGCCGTGCTGCTCGCCAACCATGGCGTGGTCACCGCCGGCGACACGCTGCAAAACGCTTTCATGCGCATGGAAACGGTGGAGCATTTTGCCCATATCTGCCTGGTGGCACGCCAACTCGGCTGCGCCCAGCCCCTCTCCTGTGATCATCTGCAACAGCTGGCCGAAGCCCGCTCCCGTTACGAGAGGAACGCCGCTCCAGGCTGCTGACCACGGATTCCTATTCTCTTGCAACCAGTCATCTTCAGGCCGAGGTGGTCCGCGTGGACATCGAGCTCCGTCCTCTAAGGCTGGCTGAGATCCTGGACAGGATCTTTCAGCTCTATCGCGCGCGCTTCGCCCTGTTCTTGGGGATCGCCGCCGTGACCACCATCGTCGAACTGCTCTGGAATCTGATCAGCCTGGGGGAGACTCGCTGGATGACCAGCCACCACTTCTCCGTGACAACGCGGCAGTGGGTTAGCAGCGTGTCCACCATCCCCGGCTGGACATTTATGTTCGGCGCCGCTGCTCTCTGCCTTGCGGCCAGCAACCGCGCAGTGGCAGCGATCTATGATGGCGAGCCGACCAGCATCGTAAAGGCGTTCGCCGGGTTGCGCTCCAGCTGGCTAAGATCCATCTGGGTGAACACACTCGCCTTTCTCATTGCCTGGGGCTCCATCATCGTGGTCCTGCTGGGGGGATTCACAGCGACGGTGCTCGCGACTCGCGCCAAAACATTGGGGCAGGCCAACTCCATCGCCCTGGTGTATGGCGGAATGGGCTTTCTTGTGCTGTTGGCATTGCCCCTGTGCCTGTGGCTGACGCTCAGGTATTCGCTCGCAGTTCCGGCTTGCGTTGAGGAAGGATTGGGGACTCTTCGTTCGCTCAAGAGGAGCGTGTTCCTGACCCAGGAAACAAAAGGCCGCATTCTGATACTGCTGCTGATCGTGATGGCTGCACAGGGCATGCTGGCAACCGCGTTCTTAACTCCGGTGTTTGCGTTCATGGTGAGAGCGCGGGGGCAAACATCGCCGGGACTGGTCGCCTACACCCTGGCCGCGACCGGGCTGGGCAGCGCGTTGATCAAGCCCATCTACTCCATCGGGCTGACCCTCTTTTACTACGATGCGCGGGTGCGGAAAGAAGGCTTCGATGTGGAGAGGATGCTGGAGCGGTCTACCACGGAAGCCGCCAACGAAGGCCTGGCATCGACAGGATCCACTCTGTGATCAAACGCCTCGGCATCGGACTGTGCTTCATTGGCGTCCTCACCCCTGGCCTGACAGCGGGCGCCAGCCCTTTACTGCCGATCAGCCTCCCAGAGTACAAACAAGAGCTCGAGCGCCTGCACGCGGTGGTGGAAGACTGCGCGCAGGCGCTGGCAAGCAGGACGACGCCACCGAAGGCTTGCGATCCCGCGCTGGTCGGCCCCGATGAGATTGTCTCCACCGCTAGCGGCAAGCGAATGGTGGAGTATGACTGGCTGCGGGACAGCCTGCGGCAGGCCGGGCAGAGCTCGAAGACCTCGAACAAGCTTCGCGATGCTGGAGCCAGACTGGGGCAGATGAGCCAGGAAATAGCATCACCGCCTGCGACCGCATATGTGCCTGGCGGTGTTGCGAATATCCGCGGCCAGCTGGATGCCATTCTCGATAGCGGAGACTACCCCCAAGCCAAACCGCCTTCGTACCTGGAAAGGCTTTGGAATGACTTCGCGCGATGGCTGCTGAAGGCCATTTTCAGGGTGTTGCCAAACGGCTCCTCGTCCTCGGCAATCTATTTTCTGGAACTTGCGGTGATCGCGATTCCCTGCGGGCTGCTGATCTGGTGGTTTGTCCGCAAGCTGCAGGTGCAGAAACTCGGCCTGTCGCGGGACAGCGCCCCTCATCCCTCTGCCCCTTCAGCGCAGCCCTGGGATGAGTGGCTGGAGCAGGGCCAAAAGCTGGGCGGTGAAGGGCGCTGGCGGGAGGCCGTCCATCATGTGTACTGGGCCGCGATTTCGTGCCTGGAATCCCGCCGTTTGTGGCCGGCCGATCGGACTCGTACTCCGCGTGAGTACCTGGGTTTGTTGCAGGGAAACCCCGAGACGCGCGCCGACCTTTCCACCCTGACAAGGTCGTTTGAGCACACTTGGTACGGCGAAACTCCAGCGGGAGAAAACGACTTCGACCAGGCCTGCAGCCTACTCAAAAGGATTGCAGCACAATGAGGTTGCTGGCCTCGATTGACCGCAAGGACAGGATGCTGCTGCTGGGCTGCGGCGTATTGGTGACGATATTCATTGCCGTGCTCGCCCTGTTTTCTCCGGCCAATGACAACGACGACCCCACGGCCTCCAGCTATTCCACCGGGCCTCACGGGGCCAAAGCTGCCTATGAGCTCCTACGGAAGGCGGGCTACCAAGTGGAGCGACAGAGCGAACCTCTGGCTCAGATCGCGGATCGCGTGGATGAACATACGACCGTGGTGCTTGCAGAGCCATTCCTGCAAAACGTGATTGTTTCGCAAACGGCTGTGAAGGCCCTCCTGGATCGGGGAGCCCGCGTTCTGGTGACCGGCTTTGCCGGTGGTCTGCTGGTGCCCGGCAATGCGGTTCAGAGCAACCGGTTTCCGCCATCTGCGTGTGATGCCGGTGCGAACGGTTTTGGGGCACTGGCCGGGTCCGGCACGATCCGCATGATGCCGGAGGCGCATTGGAAGCAGTCCAATCCCTTGCACGAAGTGGCCTACATCTGCCAGGGTGACGCCGTCGCGGTGACATATAGGGTTGGCAAGGGCACGGTGATCTGGTGGGCTAGTGCGTTGCCGCTGGAAAACTCGGGCATACGGGACGCAGATAACCTGATCTTTTTCCTGAATAGCATCGGACCTCAGGCCATGACCCACGTGTTGTGGGACGAGTCGCTCCACGGCGATTCCCCTTCGCTGTTGTCTTACACGCAAGGTACGCCGCTACGGCTGATAGGTTGGCAGCTGGTGCTGGTGGCTGCACTGCTGCTATGGAGTTATGGGCGAAGAAGCGGGCCGCTTCGACCCGATCCAATCTTGCCTCGCGCGACTCCGATCGAGTTCGTGCATTCGCTGGGCTCCTTGTATCAGGCTTCCGGCGCAACCCAAACTGCGGTCAGCGATGCCTACCAGCAGTTCCGCCAACAGTTGGAACGATCCGTTGGCATTTCTCAATCGCTTGCGGCCGAAGCACCCGGAATGTCCGTCGTTCTGGCGCAGCGCTTCGGCGCGGGCGCTGAGCGGCTGCAACAGACGATGGTGGCAAGCGAACGGGCCCGGGGAATGGAGAGACTATCCCCCAAAACCGCGCTCGCACGGGTGCAAGCGCTACACGACTGTAATGATGTGATAGATGGACGAATGCGAACTTATCCAGCCATACCGGGAACCCAACAGTGGAAGAAAACTTATCCGTAGAACTAAAGGCAGCCACGCAGTTGCTGGAACACGGCAGGCGTGAACTGAGCAAGATCATTGCCGGCCAAAACACCTTCATCGATCAAACTTTAGTCGTGGCCCTCTGCCGGGGGCACGCTCTGATCGAAGGCGTTCCGGGGATCGCCAAAACACTCGTGGTCAAACTGCTCGCGCAAGTGTTGGGGCTCGAATTCCATCGAGTGCAGTCGACACCCGACCTGATGCCGGCCGATATTTTGGGCACAAATGTCTTTCGCAGCGCGAGTGAGGAGTTCGTGCTGCACCAGGGGCCCGTCTTTACCAGCTTCCTGCTGGTCGACGAGGTCAACCGCATGCCGCCGCGTACGCAGTCAGCGCTGCTGGAGTGCATGGAGGAACGGCAGGTAACGATCGACAGAACTGGTTATCCTCTTCCGCCGGCGTTTACTGTGTTTGCCACCCAGAATCCAATCGATTTCGAAGGTACTTATCCGTTGCCTGAGGCGCAGTTGGATCGCTTCCTGATGAAGCTTCGCATCACCTATCCGACCGCGGAAGAAGAGAAAGTCGTGCTGCAGCGCCATCATGCCAGCACCGGGCCGAAGGGGTTGGAAACCGATTTGCTGCTTCCGGTCGAGGCAGGTCTGCTGGAAGCGGCGCAAGCGGAAGTCCGCCGGGTGCGGATCGAGGCAAGCCTCTATGACTATATTGTGGCGGTCGTCCGCCGCACCCGCGAGTGGCCATCGCTCGCGCTGGGAGCAAGCCCCAGAGCGGCTGTCAGCCTCATGCTGGTGGCACAAGGCTTCGCTGCGCTCGATGGGAGGAAATATCTCATCCCTGATGATGTGAAGCAGGCTGCGCTCCCGGTATTGCGCCACCGCTTGATTCTGAAACCCGAGGCGGAACTCGAAGGTTACGATACCGACCGGGTGATCACTGAGATACTTGCGGCGGTGGCGGTGCCCAAGGAGTGATCTCTCCCACCATTGTCGCGGAACCAAGAGTCTCCCCGGCTGCGCCGCTTGGCCGCTTCTCGTTCGGGCTCACCAGGCGTGGGCTGCTTCTTCTGCTACTGGGTACCTTGTGGCTGGTACCCGCTTTCTTTGTCCGTCGCTTTGTTTGGGGAGTCGTTGTCTGGGACGCCACGGTTCTGCTGTTTGCGCTCGTCGATGGCTTGCAATTGCCGGCTCCCTCGCGGATCGAGGCTAAGCGGAGGTGGATTTCAGCCCCGGCTTTGGGAAGTGAGACGGAAGTGGAATTGTCCATTTTGCAGCGAGGCCGGCGGTTGCTCTTGTGCCGGATGATGGACGATTTGCCGGGTGCCTTTGTCGCGGCGCCGCAATGGCTGCAGGTGACATGTTATCCGAATCTACCGGCGACCTTGCGCTACACGTTTACGCCCCGTGCCCGCGGCGATCATGCGGCGGGGAAGCTCTATCTGCGCTATCGCAGCGCGGTCGGGCTGCTGGAACGCTGGTCGGCTGCCGACCTTGCGCAGACGGTTCGCATCTATCCGGCGACCGGCACCGTGCAGGACCAGAGCTTGTTTCTCGCCCGGTCACGGCAAATGGAATTGCAACTCCGGAAACAGCGGCAACGCGGCCTGGGGAGGGAGTTCGAGGCTTTGCGCGACTACCTGGAGGGAGATGATCTCCGCGATGTGTGCTGGAAGGCCTCTGCCCGGCGGGGCGGCCTGATCACCAAGCAGTACCAGACGGAACGCAGCCAGGCGGTGTGGTTGCTGCTTGACGCAGGACGACTGCTTCAGGGACGGGTGGGCCCATACACCAAGCTGGATTACGCAACCGCGACTGCGCTCGCTATGAGCCGGCTTGCCATTGCCTCAGGCGACCGTGTCGGATTGCTGGCCTATGGACGGGAGACGCAGCAGTTGATTGCACCCTCGCGCGGCGGGGCGCATCTTCGCCAGATCATGGAATCGCTTGCCCTGGTGCAGGGAGAAGCGGCGGAGGCCGACCATTTGCGGGCAACCGTGACATTGAACCGGTTGCAGCCCCGGCGAAGCCTGGTGCTTTGGCTTACCGATCCGGCGGAAACTTCGATGCAGCCGGAAGTCGCGGAGGGCGCAGCCCAGTTGATGCGACGGCATCTGGTGTTGTTTGTCGCCATTGAACAACGGGACTTGAGGCAGATTGCCGCGATGCGGCCTGAGAATCAGCAACAAATGTTCGCCGGTGCAGCCGCGCAGGAGATGGTGCGCTGGCGGGAGCTTTTGCTCGCCAGATTGCGCCAACGCGGAGCGTTGACGCTGGAGACTTACCCGGAAGAGATGACTTCTTTCGTGCTCAATCGCTATTTGGAGATTAAGGAGAAGGCACTTTTATAGGAGGTTTGCTTCACTCCAGGATCGGATGCTCATTGAGAGAACTGCAGATCCCTCCGCTACGCTACGCTCCGGTCGGGATGACAAAGGGGAGAGGGGTGCTTACCTCAGCATCGCATGCTCATTGGGAGAACTGCAGATCCCTCCGCTACGCTACGCTCCGGTCGGGATGACAAAGGGGAGAGGGGTGCTTACCTCAGCATCGCACGCTCATTGGGAGAACTGCAGATCCCTCCGCTACGCTACGCTCCGGTCGGGATGACAAAGGGGAGAGTGGTGCTTACCTCAGCATCGCACGCTCATTGGGAGAACTGCAGATCCCTCCGCTACGCTACGCTCCGGTCGGGATGACAAAGGGGAGAGTGGTGCTTACCTCAGCATCGCATGCTGATTGGGAGAACTGCAGATCCCTCCGCTGCGCTACGCTCCGGTCGGGATGACAAAGGAGAGAGTGGTGCTTACCTCAGCATCATGCTGATTGGGAGGGACCTGCTGTTGCTTTTGTCCGGTTCAGTTGCAGTTCTCGACCAAAGCCAGAGCACCAGTAAAGTGAAAAGCAGGAAGGCGGTCATAAACTTCAGCCACACAGGAGCGGCTGTGGGAGAAAGAAAGCCTTCGAGAATGCCGGCGACAATAAGCATGGGCACAACCCCACTCACGAGGCGGACGGACTCCGACCCTGCCACGGAGAGCGAATGCCGGCGGCTGTAAATGCCGGGAAAGAGCAGTCCGTAGGCCAGGCGGAGACCGGCGCCTCCGGCGATGATGATTGCCGGAAGCTCCAACGATCCGTGGGGAGCGACGAAACTCCATAGCTTGATACTCATTTGAGCCTGATGACAGGCAGTCGCGATTACCCCGAGCAGCACGCCGTTCCAGACAATCATGTACAAGGTACCGAGACCCGCGGTGATTCCCGCAGCGAAGACGGTAAAGGTGACAGCCAGATTGTTGGTCATGATCGCACTCGAGGCCTGAGGCGCCATTGAATTGACCGACTGGGTCCACATCTCGCGCCGCTCAATGGTCCGCGTCATCACCGGTCCGAGAAAGTGCCGCTTGAACTCAGGGCGCACCAAGGTGAGCAGGCTTCCTACAACCGCGCCCCCCGAAAACAACATGAGGGAGGCGAGCGTAAACGGAAGCAGCTTGCGAAAGAGGCGCGGATAATCTCGAGAAAGGAATCGCCACAGGTCAGAGAAATCGGTTTTGCGCCTGGAATAAATCATTGCGTGGGCCTGGCCGAGCAGTTGGTTCAGCTCCGCCTCAAGCGAGCGCGCACTGCGCTCCTGACGCAACGCGGAAAGATCGCTGGCTACCTGGCGGTAGAGCAAAGCCATCTCGCGCAACTCGTCAGGAGGCAAGCTGCGCACTCCTCGCGACTCAAGCGCTCCAATCAGCGAGCGCAGACGGTCCCAGGAGCTTCTACGTTTTTCGATCCAGCGATTGGATATCATGGTTGACGACGATGAGCGACGAAAGTATCGATCTTCGGGATCAGCTTAGCATCGAGACCCCGGAACTGGTAGGGATTGAACTCCCCCTCGCCGGTATCGGCAGCAGGTGTGTCGCCTTGCTGGTCGATTCCGTGGTGCAGGGATTTACGCTGGCGGTGTTCGTAGTCCTCATCCTCTTGCTGGTTGCTGCGCTGCCGCGCGTGTCGTCGACTCAGCACGCTCCGCGATCGGGCGATCCGGCAAAATGGGCGATCGCGGTGGTCATTCTCATTCCCTTCCTTCTTCAGTGGGGCTATTTCACTCTCTTTGAGGCGTTCTGGCATGGCCAAACGCCGGGTAAGCGGCTGCTGCACCTGCGCGTGATCCAGCAGAGCGGCAGACCGATCGGCTTGTTCGAATCGATGGGTCGAAACCTGATTCGGATTATCGATATGGTGCCAGGCTTTTACTTGATCGGCGCCCTTTGCATCTTCACCACGCGCCGCCAGCAACGATTGGGCGACATGGTCGCCGGCACCCTGGTGGTGCACAGTGTCCCGGCGGAAACACCCATGCTGCCCGCAGGCACGCGAACCTTCACCGCCGCCGCCTTCGAACGGCCGCTGCAGCCGGCCGCATCGAAGACCCTCGACCTGCCCGCGGACGCGGTCGCACGTCTCTCGCGTATGGACCTGCAGTTGATCGAGAACTTCCTGGTACGACGCCTCGACCTGCCGCTCGACGTGGGAGCAAGCCTGGCAGAGAAACTTTCACACAAAATGGCAGAAAAAATGAGGCTGCCGATCCCATCAGGCATCAGCAATGAAACATTCCTGGAAGCACTTGTTTTAGGCCTGCGGGAGGTGGGCCCAGGCAACTCACGCTAGCATAGAAGGGAGAGGACTCGCAGGAATCAAGCATGGCTACGCAGATCGTCGAGAAGAGTGAGGTCCAGGGCCCCGGGCTGGTGAAAGAGGGGACAATTTTTCGGGTGCTGATAGCAGTGAGCTTTTGCCACTTGCTGAATGACACCATGCAGTCTCTACTGCCCTCCATCTATCCAATTTTGAAGAGTTCGTTCCATCTGAACTTCGGTCAGATCGGTTTGCTGACGCTGACGTTCCAGATGACGGCCTCCATCCTGCAGCCTTTCATCGGACACTTTACTGACCACAGGCCCATGCCCTACTCACTACCCATGGGCATGGTGTTCACTTTGGCAGGTCTACTCCTGCTTGCGATCGCACCTACCTTCCCCTTGCTGTTGCTGGCCGCGTCTCTGATTGGCATGGGCTCGGCGGTCTTCCATCCGGAGTCTTCGCGGGTGGCGCGGCTTGCATCCGGTGGCCGGCTCGGCATGGCGCAATCTGTCTTTCAGGTTGGCGGGAACACTGGCTCATCGCTCGGACCGCTGCTGGCTGCTTTTGTCGTGCTGCCGCACGGGCAGCGCGGGGTGGCATGGTTTTCCCTGGTGGCCTTAACCGCTATCGTCGTGCTAACGCGGGTGAGCGGCTGGTACAAGGCGCGCTTGTCGCTGCTGCAGATCCGGCGTGCAAAGCATATGGATCAGGTGGGGGGCCTATCGCGTGGGCGAGTGGCCTCAGCGATCGCGGTTCTGATCGCGCTGGTCTTTTCCAAATATTTTTATCTCGCCAGTTTCACCAGTTACTACACCTTCTACTTGATCAGCCGCTTCCATGTTGGGGTGCGGAGCTCGCAGATCCACCTGTTTGCTTTCCTCGGCGCAGTGGCTGCCGGAACATTGATTGGAGGACCCATCGGCGACCGCATTGGCCGCAAGACTGTGATCTGGTGCTCCATTCTCGGGGTCTTACCGATGACCTTGCTGCTGCCTTACGCAGACCTGTTCTGGACGGGCGTGTTGAGCGTCGTCGTCGGCTTAGTGCTGGCCTCAGCCTTCCCCGCGATTCTGGTTTACGCGCAGGAGCTGGTTCCGGGAAGGGTGGGAATGATTTCCGGTCTGTTCTTCGGCTTTGCCTTTGGAATGGGTGGCATCGGCGCAGCAATTCTGGGAAGAATCGCAGATGCCACCAGCATTCTCTTCGTTTACAAGGTATGTGCGTATCTCCCGGCGATTGGATTACTCGCAGGGTTTCTTCCCCGTATGTCCCGCGGAGCTGTTGAAAGGAGCTAATTCACCACTGCGGAGTTAGACGGAAACCGTGCATTTCTGTACAAGCCGGCAACACGCACGCCTGACCTGCGATTTCTCCTTCATCGTTGATCGAGTAAGCACCCAGCAGATGCAGTGGCGAGTTCGCCGGTATGAGAGTGTTGAGATCCTTGATGTGCCCGTCTTTCCACCGGAAAGCGCTCATCCCGTTGGGATCGATCGAGAAGCCGACTACCTCGTCGAGATTGTTCACGGTTCTGCAGCAACCAGCTACGGTCAGGAATGCTGCCGGTGTAAGCGTACCGAGGTCCTGCCTGCCTTTGGCCTTGCTCCAGAGGAACGAATGGACGGTGCCGTCGTTAGCTTCAGACGTCCCCACGACATCGCCGAGGTCATTGATGCTGGACGCATTATTGGACATGGCGTGGTCCTGGTCTCCGAACCTCCCGAGATCCTTGGGCGTACCATCCGCTTCCCAGAGCACAGCGTGCAGCCCGTTCACATGCCCTGGCGGCAAGCCCTGAGTGGCGCAGGTGCCGGACGAACCGACGGCCTGGCCAAAATCGTTGAGTCCCATGGCGAAGGCGACGGTGTCGCCAGGAAGCGGGCGGAGTACATGGATCTGACCATTCGGATCCCATTTCACTGCTTCATAGCGGAAGACCTGAGAAGGGGTTCCCGTGGCACAGGTAGAATCGCGCACTCCATTTTCCGACCATCCGGCCACCTGGCCCAGATTGTTCACCTCAAAAGCGTTGGAATTGCGGCCGCCGGGCAGATTCGGCAGCGGCGTCAATGTGCCATAACGCCAAATGGCTCCGCGGCACACCAGATGGGTCCCGAAAGCGCAAAAATCTTCCTTGTCAGGATCCGCGGTGGCAAGCTCCGACCCAACCGCGGCCTCGCCATACAGGTTAGGCCCATCCGCCCCACTGTTGAGACCTCCGAGTGTGCCAAGGTCGACCAGGGGGCCAGCGCCATACCAAAGGGCGGCGTGTTGCGGTCCGTTGGGAACCAAGTTCGATGACGCGGCCACCCAGCCGATACTGTTCATGTCATTCGACGTGGAGTTGTTGCCTTTTCCCAACACGCCGAGGTCGGTGACGGTATATTGTGGTTTTTCGCATCCTGGCGCCTGGGCGGCGGGGGCGGCCCCGGTGGCCAGAGAAGCCACCAGGCCCAGGGATAAAGAGGTTAATTTGTATTTGCGGTTCATTTCGTCTCCTTCGTGGGTTTAGTAGCCGCGGATTTGCCGGGCTGACTGGTTGTCGTCTTCTGCACGCGAGCGAGCAGCGAATTCAGGCAGGTCAGGGTCGAGCCATCGGGGGCCTGCAATCGATGCAGCTCCCCCGAATTGAGCCATTCCTCGAGCGCCGGCGGTTCCAGGTTGGAGACCACTCCGGCGTTTTCCAGAGCAATCGTCTCCACCTCAGCCGCGCATTGCGGACACCATGCGCGCCTGGAGCTGCGGCTGTGCAGAATCAACAAAGAATCGGTTTCGATGGTGATCCTGGTGCGCTTCGCCATGAGTTTCGCCTCCCGAGAACTGGGCACGCGGCCAACTTGCTCGCAGGGAGCTGAAGAAGTCATTGCCATGAGCCTGAAAATTTCTGATAATTTCTCGCATCCCCCTAGAGGTCATAAACCACGGCACTTACGGCGAAGCAGAAGCGCGGATATCGGAGTCGAAATTGCGCCATCGTGCTAAACATGGTGAGGAACGGGAGCTCCCAATGCCTGCGAGCGCAAACCAGAAAGGCAAAGAGCTGTACGAGTTCGGCCCTTTTCGGGTTGATCCGGAAAAGGAAACGCTGCTGCGTGGCGGCGAACCAATTTCGCTGACGCCCAAGACGTTCCAGATCCTCCTGGTCCTGATCCGCCACAGCAACGAGGTGGTCACGAAAGATGACTTGATGAAAACGGTTTGGCCAGACACGTTTGTGGAGGAGGCCAACCTTAGCCGCAACATCTTCTTGCTGCGCAAGGCGCTGGGGGAACGTCCGCAGGACCACCGGTACGTGGTGACGGTACCCGGCCGAGGGTATCGTCTGGCCGAGAGCGTGCAGCTGGTGACGGCCGATGAACTAAATATTGTTGCGGCGAACCACTCCCGGGTGCAGATCGACGTCAAGGAGACCCGTCGGTGGGGGTGGCTCGCGGTAGCCGCGGTCATCCTGCTCGCCGTAGTTGCGGGCTTATGGCGGTTGGTCTCGCATCGCAGAGCGGTTCTGGGCCCAAAAGACACGGTGGTGCTTGCCGATTTTGCTAATGCTACCGGCGACCCCGTGTTCGAGGAGACGCTACGTCAGGGACTGACGATTCAGCTCAGGCAATCCCCCTTCCTCAGCCTTATCTCGGACCAGCGCATTTCCCACACCCTTCGCTTGATGGGCCACCCTGCGGATGCGCGGCTCACTCCTGAGCTCGCTCGGCAAGTTTGCGAGCGCACCGGCAGTGCCGCTGTCCTCGACGGCTCGATCACACCCCTGGGAAACCAATATGTATTGTCGCTCCAGGCCAAGAGCTGCCGCACGGGCGAGGTGCTCGACCAGGAACAGGTGCAGGCAGCAAAAAAAGAGGACGTGCTGAACGCTCTGGGCCAGATCGCCGGCCGATTTAGAAACAAGGTGGGTGAGTCGGTGACCACAATCCAGGAGCACAACACTCCGCTCGCCGAGGCCACCACCCCTTCCCTCGATGCGCTGGAAGCTTACAGCGCGGGCTGGAAACTTCACACGACGAGCGGAGCCATGGCCGCTCTGCCGCTGTTAAAGCGTGCGGTGGAGATCGATCCCAATTTCGCTTTAGCTCAGGCCACTCTGGGCCGTGAATACGGTGATCTCGACGAGTCCGATCTCTCGGCAGAGCATTCTGCCAAGGCGTGGCAGTTGCGGGACCACACGAGTGACCGGGAGAAGTTTTACATCACCGCCACCTACGAAGGGTTGGCCACGGGGAATCTTGAGAAAGCGCGGCAGAACGATGAGGCCTGGGCGCAGACCTATCCGCGGGATCCGGTGCCGCACTCGATGGTGGCTGGCTTTCCAAGCAAAGCCGTGGGTCGATACCAGCCGGCGCTCGCTGAGACTCGAAAGGCGATCGAGCTCGATCCCGATTTTGCCATCGCGTATTACAACCTCGCTGTTCTGAATGTCTATCTTGAACGCATCGGCGAAGCCGAGAACGTCCTCCGCCGCGCAGCGGGGCGAGGACTGGAAATCGACGAATTCATCATGCTGGAGCATGACATCGCCTTCCTGAAAGACGACCAGTCCGCCATGGAACGAGCTGTCGCGCGGGCCCGGGAAAGGTCTGGAGGCGATACCTGGATCTCCAACAAAGAGGCCTTCGCACTGGCCTATACCGGTCACCTGCAAAAGGCGAGAAGCTTGTCTCAGCGCGCGGTGGACCAGGCTATGCAGGTGGGGCAGCCGGAGCGGGCTGGCCTGTGGCACGCAGGAGGGGCCCTACGCGAAGCCTTTTTCGGAGACGTGCCTCAAGCCAGGGAGGGGGCGGCGATCGCACTCCGGCATTCAAATAACCGGGAAGTGGAGTATGGCGCGGCCCTGGCCCTGGTCATCTCCGGAGATTCTTCCCGAGCCCGGGCGCTCGCCGACGATCTGGAAAGGCGCTTTCCTGAGGATACGGTGGTGCGAGGCAGCTACCTGCCCACGCTGCGAGCGCGCATCGCCCTGAATCAGGGCGATACTTCAAAAGCCATCGACATGCTGGAAGTTTCCGCTCCTTATGAGCTGGGCGTTTCTCGCCTGCTTTTCGGGGCGCTCTATCCCGTCTATGTACGCGGCGAGGCCCTTCTGGCAGCGCACCAGGGTGCCGAAGCGGCGGTCGAATTTCAGAAAATTCTCGACCACCGCGGAATTGTGGGCAGCGATCCCATCGGAGCGCTGGCGCATTTACAGATCGGGAGAGCCTTCGCACTCGGGGGAGACAAGACCAGGGCAAAGACCGCCTACGAGGATTTCCTCGCCCTCTGGAAAGACGCCGACCCCGATATTCCCGTCCTGCAACATGCAAAAGCGGAGTACGCGAAACTGTAACCGTTCCGGTACTCCGCGATGGATGGATCATTTTCTAGACGGCTCACTGAGAGCCCGTGAGCTGAAGCGCGAAAGAGCCGACGCCAGGCAGCAGCGCAATGCCGCGTCGGCGATCAGGCAGGCGCGCAGAAAACGATCGCCGATGCGCTCAAGTTTTCACCCGGCCTTCGGCAGGCATGGAGCTTTGGGTGCGGAAATAAGTGCGCGCTTAAAGGTCTTCAAACTTCAAATTCTGGATAGGGTACAGTTTCCAATCCTTATAGTCGAAGTGCCACCACTCGTCAGGATTGACGGTGAAACCCTGCTTTTCCATGGCTTGGCGCAGTAGAGCGCGGCGGGCGCGCTCCTCGGGCGTACCGCCGGCGTAGTTGGCAAAGGCACGATCGGTCATCTCGTCATATCCGCTGGGCATCTTCACTTCTTTGCCCGTTTGCAAAGCATATAAGGATAGGTCCACCGCACATCCGCGGTTATGCCTCGAGCCCTCGGCGGGATTGGCGACGAAAATCTTCTTGTCGTTCGGGGTCGCCTCCCAGAAAATCTCCGTCACGTACCAGGGGCGGTAGCCGTCGTGGATGATCAGCCCGTACCCGTGCGTGCTGAGCTCGCGATGCGCGCGCAGCAGCGCTTCCGCCGCCGGCCGCTGCAAAAACGCCCGCGCCTGGGTGTACAAGGGCGTACCGAGAAAATTGTTGGTAGTGGCGTAACGGATGTCGAGCTTGATGGAGGGATCGAGTTTCACCAACTCCACCAGCTCTGGTTTGCGGAAAGTTCCCTGCTCGCGCGGCGGCGACGCTTTGAGCGCCTCTGCGCGCAGCTCCTCCACGGGGTGCAGAGGTGTAATACGAAAGCTGACCTCTTGTACGTAGCCGGCTGGCAGCCAAAGCAGGAGGCAACACAGGCTAATCAGTCGGACTATTCTGGGCACATTTCCTCATCGAAAGCGAGCGGGCCGGTTCCACCGTAGCTCGAGGTTTCAAGCCCAGCCTACCATTGGCAAAAAGTGCGCGCCAATCCAGTGTTTGACACATTGGTGTGGCGGCTGCCTGAGAGACCACGAGGAATTTGACACACTATATTAGTGTCGTACGCAACTCGGTTGCCAGGAGCGTCCATTGGAGAGCACTAGAAGAACATTTCTCAAACAAGCAGCGGGCCTCTCGGCTGCCTGCATAGTCGGTTTTGACGGGCAGTCTGGCGCAGAGGCGACCCTGCTTTCGGGTGTAGCAAACAGCGCCGGGACCGCTTCCTGGTACGACCGTCCGATGCGCTGGGCCCAGTTAAGCTTTGTCGAAGACGATCCCGGCAACTACGATATGCAGTTCTGGCTGGACTATTTCAAGAGAATCCATGCCGATGCCACGATCCTCAATGCGGGCGGGTGCGTCGCCTTCTACCCCACGCAGATCCCTCTGCATTACCGCAGCAAGTGGCTGGGTAATATGGATGCTTTCGGCGACATCGCGCACGGCTGCCGGAAGCTGGGCATGAACGTGGTAGCACGGACCGACCGCACGCATGCCACAAGGATGTTTACGACGCTCATCCGGACTGGCTCGCCGTCGATGAAAACGGAAACAAGCGCCAACACGCGTCCGATCCTGACTTCTGGCTCACCTGCGCCTTAGGACCCTACAACTTCGAATTCATGACCTCGGTTCATCAGGAGATCATGACCAGGTACATGGTCGACGGCATCTTCACCAATCGATGGGCCGGATCGGGAATGTGTTATTGCGAGCACTGCCAGAAGAACTTCCACGACTTTTCGGGTCTGGATCTTCCTCGCACCAGCAATCCTCAGGACCCGGCTCAGCGGCAATACATCGTTTGGCACCAGGCGCGGTTGTTCGAGTTGTGGCGGCTTTGGAACGGAAAAATACAGGAAATCAATCCCCAGGCGAGCTATATCGCGAATGCCGGCGGTGGGGCTCTAAGCTGTTGGATATGAAAACCATCGGAGAGCTTGCGCCGACCTTGCTGGCCGATCGGCAGGGCCGGGCAGGCGTTGTGGCCCCATGGGCCAGCGGCAAGAGCGCTAAAGAGTTTCGCTCCACCATGGGACGCAAAGCTATCGCAGGTATTTTCAGCGTTGGCCTGGAAGATAAGTACCGCTGGAAAGATTCGGTGCAGAGCAGCGACGAGATCAGGCTCTGGGTGGCCGATGGCATGGCCCAGGACTTTCGTCCAACCTTCACAAAATTCAACGCCAAGCCTTACGACAAGCGCTGGTTTCCTGTCGTGGAAGAGATCTTCAAGTGGCACTACGCAAACGAAGATTATTTCCGCAACGAAAAATCCCTGGCGCGGGTAGGTATGGTTTATTCCCAGCAAACTGCCTCATTCTACGGCGGAGTCAATGCAGTCGCCAACGTTGACGATCCCGCGCTCGGCTTCTATCAAGCGCTGGTCGAAGCCAGGATCCCATTTGAGATGGTGCACGACCGGTTGCTGGATCGGGAACACACAGAGCAATTTCGCACCTTGATCCTGCCCAATATCGCCGCGCTTTCAACCCAGCAGTGCGACCAGATCCGTGAATTTGTGGAGCGCGGCGGCAGCATCGTTGCCACCTATGAAACGTCGCTCTACGACGAATGGGGCGTGCAGCGGAAGGATTTCGGGCTGGCTTCGTTGTTTGGAGCGTCCTTCGCCGGCAGCAAAGAAGGCCCCATGCTCAACTCGTACCTCTCGCTCGAAAAGGATCCATCCACGGGCCAATATCATTCTGTGCTGGCTGGATTCGAGGATGCGAACCGGATCATCAATGGCATCCACAAGGTCCACGTAACGGCGATCGGGGAAAGTCTCTCCCCGCCCCTGCGCGTGGTTCCAACCTATCCCGACCTGCCCATGGAAGAATGTTTCCCCAGACCCGGACAGATGCATGACGCGGGAATTTTTATGCGCCAGGCCGGCCAGGGCCGCGTGGTCTATTTTCCCTGGGATATTGACCGCACCTTCTGGGAGGTGCTCAATACCGATCACGGGAAGCTATTGCGCAACGCAGTACTCTGGGCTACCAACGAGCCGGCTCCGCTGTCGGTCGAAGGCAGAGGCGTTCTGGACCTCTCTGTCTGGGAACAGAAAAACTCCATGACCGTGCACCTGGTGAATCTCACCAATCCGATGATGATGAAAGGACCGGTGCGCGAAGTGATCCCGATCTCCAGCCAGCAGGTTCGAATTCGCGTTCCTGCCGGCAGACGGATCACCAAGGCCCATTTGCTGGTCGCCGGGGTCGAGACCCATTACCGTACAGAGGGCGACGCGGTTTTGATCGAAGTACCTTCGATCCACGTGCACGAGGTGATCGCGCTTGATCTCTCTGCGTAAATCAAACAAGGGCTAAAGGGCATATGGCTGACTTCTTCGAAATCACACGCCGGGAGTTCATTCGCAACTCGGCGCTTTTCACTGCCGGCACGGCGTTGGCTCATGCCGCTGAGCTGCCACAAGCAACGGCAACACCACAGCCCCATGCGTTGACGCCTGCGTTTCCCTATGGCGCCGTTTATTTCCGCAAGACCAACCCGCCGGAAACAGACTGGGCACGAGACCATGAGACCGCAGCTCGGACCGGAATGAACATTTTCCGCCACTGGTTCATGTGGTCCGCGATTGAGGTCGCTCCAGGAAAATATGATTGGTCCGATTACGACCGCATGATGGACCTGGCAGCGAAAAATGGAATCAAGGTGGTTATCGAAGAATTGGTTGGGTGTGCGCCGGAGTGGGCGTTTCGCAAGTATCCCCATGCCCGGTATCTGGGAAGTGATGACTTTGCCGTCGATAGCACTGTATCGGAGAGCAGCGCCACGGGAGGCTTTCCTGGCTTGTGCCTCGACAATCCAGAGGTACGGGCGATCGCTCAGACTTTCCTGGTCGCCCTGGTGGAGCGCTACCGCAATCATCCGGCTACGTTCGGCTACGACATATGGAACGAGGGCACATCCTTCGGAGGAAATCCGCACAGGATGTATTGCTACTGTGAAGGCACGAAACGAAAACTGCGGGAGTGGCTACAGGTCCGCTACGGATCGCTGGAAAAAACCGCTAAGGAATGGCACCGCTACAGTTACCAGACATGGGAAGATGTAGAACCGCCCCGGTCTTTCTCCGGATATCCCGATAGTCTTGATTGGCTTCAGTTTCGCATCGACAACGCCTATAGTCTATTCGATTGGCGGGTGAAGCTATTTCGCAAGCTTGATCCGAAGCACCGCATCACCGCGCACGGTGTTTCGGGAACCCTCATTAGCCTGCCTTCCGCATCCCATAACGAATGGCGTTCGGCTGCGGAAGTCGATATCTGGGGCCTGACCTGGATCGCAGCGAGACAAGGCGACGAACCATGGAAACAGTTTCAGGCGGTCGACCTGGTGCGGGGCGGAGCGCGGGGTAAGCCGTTCTGGCATGCGGAAGCACAGGGTGGTCCTCTGTGGATGCAACCTCAAGTCATCGGACGGCGCATCGATGACGGGCGCGTTCCGGACGCCGAAGACGTACGCATATGGAATCTCGTCTCCTGTGCGGCCGGCGCCAAAGGGATTCTCTTCTGCCGTTGGCGGCCGCTGCTCGATGGACCTTTGTTTGGAGCGTTCGGCCCCTTCGCCATGGATGGCTCGCCTACGCCTCGATCGGAGATGGCGGGCCGCGTCGCGCGCTGGGCAAACGACCACCCGGCGATCTGGAAATCGAACCCAATCAAGGGCGACGTCGGACTGGTATTCGTCCCCGAAGCTGAGATATTCAACTACGTTCAGCAAGGCGATACAGATTTCTATTCTCAATCCGTCCGCGGGGCCTATCAGGCTTTCTTCGATTCCAATATTCAACCGGACTTTGTCGCCCTGGACAATATCGGGGAATACAAGATTATCTATCTGCCCTATCCCGTGATGTTGAAGCAGGAGACTGCCGCCAAGCTACGCAATTTCGTCGAACAGGGCGGGACATTGGTAAGTGAGGGACTGCCCGGATACTTTGGCGATCATGGTCACGTGGGCACAATCCAACCGAATTACGGGCTGGATGAGGTATTTGGAGCGCGGGAAAGCTACGTCGAATTTGCTCCGGATATTTCCAACGACTTGATGCTGGAGGTGAAAGGCTCCAAAATCTATGGCCGCTTTTTCCGGCAGGATTATGAATTGCGCGGCGGCAACGCCGTTGGGCAGCACTCGAATGGAGCCATCGCGGCGGTTGAGCACACGTTCGGTCAGGGCCGTACCTTGTTGATGGGATCCTTCCCGAGCGCTGGCTATTACCTGCATCATGCTGCCCCCACCAAGGATCTCTTCGCAAATCTCCTGGCCATGGCCGGAGTCGCGCCTCAGGTAACCATCGACGATAGCAGCGTGCAGGCCAGACTCCACCAGGGCGCCGGCGGCACTTATCTGTGGGTAACCAACTCAACCCGAGGCAGTCGAAACGTCAAGGTACAACTTGCGACCGCGGTGGCAAATTACAAATCAGGCGAAGATATTTGGGGGAAACAAAGCGTTGCCATCGATGGTCGGCAAGTCGCGGTAAGCGTCGGCGGCCGTGATGCGGCGGTGATCGCTCTGCAATAGGCGTCTGAAATATGAGGATATCTCGATGAGAAAACTATGTATGCTTCTCGCGGCTTCTCTATGTCTGCCGGTTCTTTGCTCGACCGCTGTTTCACAAACAGCCGCCGTTGTCGCGTATTCACAGGATCAACTGCTGCAGCTCGCACAGCAGATGCGTGAGCAGGCGACCCATTCAAAGGAAGCGGGAAGTGGCATCCTGGAGAAGCATTTAGACAGCTCCACAATCCTTGCTTTTCGCGACAGAGACGGAAAAGCCGAACTGCACGAGCAATTCGGAGACGTGTTCGTCGTGCTTCAGGGCACAGCTACGTTGGTTACCGGAGGTACGATCGCAAATCCAGTAACATCCGCTCCCGGTGAGATACGAGGCGCTTCGGTACAGGACGGGGTTCGCAAAAAATTACAGGAAGGAGACATAGTCCATATACCTCCGGGTGTTCCTCATCAATTGCTGCTTGACTCCGGTGGCGCCTTCACCTATTTCGTGGTGAAGATTCCGCTGAAATGACCGGGCCGGGGCTATTGCGCTGCTTGATATATTATATTTAACTCATTGATTACAGGTTGGATATCTGACCGTTAGTCGTAATATTCCAGGCCCAGGTGGGTAATGAGGGATTCACCCTGGATATGGCGCAGCGTGTTCTTCAGCTTCATCAGCTGAATGAAGAGATCGTGCTCCGGATAAAGCCCCGGAGCCGTCATGGGAGACTTCCAGTAAAAGCTCAGCCACTCTTGAATGCCGATATCTTTCAGCTCCGGAGTGCGCGCCGCCAGATCCAGGAAGAGCACCAGATCCAGAGCGATGGGCGCAGCCAGGATCGAGTCGCGGCACAGGAAGTCGACCTTGATCTGCATCGGGTAGCCGAGCCAGCCAAAAATGTCGATGTTGTCCCAACCCTCTTTATTATCACCACGCGGCGGATAATAATTAATTCTCACCTTGTGATAAATATCCTTATATAGGTCGGGATAGAGCTCGGGCTGCAGGATGAAGTCAAGCACGCTCAGCTTGGACTCTTCCTTGGTCTTGAAGGACTCCGGATCGTCCAGCACCTCGCCATCGCGATTGCCTAGAATGTTGGTGGAGTACCAACCGCTTACCCCCAGCATGCGCGCCTTGAAGGCCGGCGCCAGGACCGTCTTCATGAAGGTTTGCCCGGTCTTGAAGTCTTTACCGGTAATGGGTGCGCTGTTCTTGCGCGAAAGCTCCTGCATGACCGGCAGATCAACAGTCAAATTCGGCGCTCCCATGGCAAACGGCACGCCTTCCTGAAGCGAGGCATAGGCGTAAATCATCGAAGGCGCGATGTTGATGTCGTTCTCTTCCAGTCCCTTTTCAAACGCGGCCAAAGACTGGTGGACCGCTGTTGGCTTAAGAAAAATCTCGGTCGAACCGCACCAGATCATCACCTGGCGCTGGGTCACCTTTTTGTAGGCCTGGATATCCGCCCGCAGCTGCTCTGCCAGATCGCGCTTGTTCTTGCCCTTCTTTACATTGGAGCCGTTCAGACGCTTTACGTAATACTGATCGAAAACGGCGGGCATGGGCCGGATCCCTTCCAGGAAGGGGCGAACGGTTTCCAGCTGGTCCCGGTCGAGAACCCGTGCCGTCTTGGCAGCCTCGAACATGTTGTCGGCGAAAATGTCCCAGCCTGTGAAGCAGAGATTGTCGAGCTTCGCCACGGGAACGAAATCCTTAATAAGTGGGCTGCGCGCCTCGGTGCGCTTGCCCAGGCGAACGGTTCCCATCTGGGTAAGGGAGCCGATTGGCTTGGCGATCCCCTTGCGCACGGCTTCCACGCCGGCCACCAGGGTGGTTGCAACCGACCCCATTCCGGGGATCATGATTCCTAGCTTTCCATTAGCGGGCTGAATCGGTGAACTGCCAGCGGCCTCCGGGCTGCTGCTTGTGGGGGTAGACATTTTCTAGCGGGTCCGTCCTCTCGCGTCTTTTGCTTCAAGTCTCGCCCTTCGCTTCCGACTTTGGCAAATCGGAGCCGCTCAAAGGAGAGAAAGCAAGGCTTAACGGTAACCACGGCTGCTTAGAAGTGAAGCAACTCTCAAGTGGGAATCTCGCCGAGCCACCAACCCCTTTTCTTGGGCCGGGTGAGAATTCTCGGTTGAGTTTCCCAGGCGCGGGGGAAAGAGTTTAAACGGCGCTGGCTTCGCTGCGATGCTTCCAGTGGGACCAAACGAACCAGATGATGGCCGCCAGCAATACCACCTCCACCCCCAGGTGAAAGCGGTGAAAAACTGCTTTGAAGCGAGGATCGGTCTCCCACGACTGGCCCAGCCTCATGCCCACATACGCCAACGCAAAACACCACGGCCATGAGCCCAGGAAGGTATAGATGTGGAACCGCCATAACGGCATCCGGGCAATTCCGGCCGGCAATGCAATAAAGGTCCGCACCACCGGAAGCAGGCGAGCCAAAAACACGGTAATGGATCCGTATTTCAGGAAGAAATGCGTGGTGCGGTCCAGGTCGTGGCGGCTGAGCAGGACATACTTCCCATAGCGCTCCACCAACGGGCGGCCGCCATGCGCTCCCACCCAGTACGCGACGGCGGAACCCAGATTGCAGCCAATCGCGCCCGCCGTGGCCACCCACACCAGCTGGAACCTGCCGCTGTAAACCAGGTAGCCGGAGAACGGCATGATGATCTCGGAGGGCAATGGAATGCAGGCCGACTCAATGGCCATCAGCAGCGCAATCCCCAGATAACCCGTGGCCGAAATGACGGCAATGATGAAGTGCGCGAGAACCCCTAAAATTTTCTCAGTCATCCGGAAGAAGTATAGCCGGTGGACGCTTTGCTACCATGGAACTTACGAGGAGTACCCCATGGCAGAAACTCTTATCCCGGAAGTTTCCGAGCAGACCCAGCCCGCCGCGGAGCCGCAGCGCGCCCCCGCCAAGGAAGTGAAGCGGCAGACGATTGGTTTTACGTTTTTCAAGGTTCTTCCCGAATGGCGCCGGCTGCCCCTGGCGGAAAAGGATGCCCACCGCGCCGCCTTTGCCGAGGTGATCAAACACTGGAATCAGCCCGGACGCCTGCTCACGCTGACCTATTCCACGGTGGGCCTGCGCGGCGATTGCGATATGGTGCTGTGGCGCATCTGCTATACCGCGGAAGATCTAAACCAGATGACGGCGGAGCTGATGGCGACCCCGATGGGTGGTTATCTCGTAACGGCCTACAGCTACCTGTCCATGACCAAGCGGTCGCAATATTTGATCGGACACGAGCACGAAGGCCAGCACGATTCGCGGGGCAGCGTCCGGCCCGGCGGGCAGAAGTATATTTTCATCTATCCCTTCTGGAAAACTCGCGCATGGTACCTGTTGCCGCAAGAGGAGCGCCAGCGCCTGATGAACGAACACATCCGGGTCGGCCATCTCTATCCTCGAGTCAAACTGAACACCACCTACTCCTTCGGCATCGATGACCAGGAATTTGTGGTGGCGTTTGAAACCAACTACCCCGAGGACTTCCTCGACCTGGTGCAGCAGTTGCGGGAAACCGAGATCAGCCCCTACACGCTGCGAGACACGCCCATCTTTAGCTGCATTCGCATGACGCCGGAAGATATGCTGGCGCGGCTCGGCTAGGCGGCCGATGAAGGCCCACGTCGCGAAGGCCCCTGCCAAGAAGCTGAAAACGGCCGCGGCCGGGAAACCAAAAAAGTCCGCGGCCGGCAAGCCGCGGCGCAATCCCCTGGCCCCGGAGCGCATTGCCGCGCTGCTGGAGCTCCTGGCGAAGGCCTATCCCGGGGCGGAGTGCGCCTTACATCACAGAAACGCGTGGGAGCTGCTGGTGGCCACCATCCTCTCCGCGCAATGTACCGACGCGCGGGTGAACATGGTCACCCCGGCACTGTTCGAGAAATTTCCTACACCCACTGACTTCGCGCATGCGCCGTTAGTCGAGATCGAAGAACAGATTCGCTCGACCGGGTTTTATCACAATAAAGCCAAATCCCTGAATGGCGCGGCGCGCAAACTCACCGAGCAATACTCGGACAAGGTTCCACAAACCATGGATGAGCTGCTGACCCTGCCGGGAGTGGCGCGCAAGACGGCCAATGTGGTGCTGGGTGTAGCCTTCGGCAAAGCGGTGGGCGTGGTGGTGGATACGCACGTGCTTCGTCTATCAAGACGTCTCGAACTTACCAAGGCTACCGAGCCGATCCTGGTGGAGAAGGATCTCATGAAGATCATTCCTCAGGACCACTGGATCGCCTTTTCCCACGAGATGATCCATCACGGACGCCAGGTTTGCATTGCCCGCAAACCGCGCTGTGTGGATTGCACATTGGAGCCGTTGTGCAACTCCGGTGACAAGACGTGGAGCAGTCACGACTAGAGCAGTTTCGCAATTGGTGTAGACCGAAGCGAGAGGCCTTTTCGTGGTTTTCCCCCAAGGAAAACCACTCCTCGCGATCTTTATCAGACCACAGTAATTGCGAAACTGCTCTAGATGACAGCGTGGCATGAAATGTCGCACCGGATGCCCAACCGATAGCCTGTATTTAGCCGTTAGATAGCTTTATGGCGTGGTTCTCTACACCATCCCCTCGGTATACTTAAAAACCAGTATCTTCGTGTACCATTAACGATCGCAGGATCGGGTTGGCACTAGATGATTGAACAGACTCTTGGTAACTCTCTGCGTTACTTAAGAGAGCAACAGGGAATTTCACTGCGAGCTCTTGCCGAACGGACGGCCTTTTCTGCCAGCTTTTTGTCACAGATTGAGAACGGACAGTGCTCCCCCTCCATCTCTTCGATGGAAAAAATAGCGAATGCGCTGGGGGTAACGCTGGGGCAGTTCTTCCTATCGGCAAGTCAGCAGGTAGCGACGATCGTGCGCGCGAGCGACCGCGCCCACATGGCGCTTGATTGGTCGCGGGCCGAAATTGCCTCCCTGGGTTCGCTTTCCAACCCGTCGCAGTTCCGGGCTTCGATGCTGATCATCAAGCCGGGCGGCCTCACGGGAAAACATGCCACGCCATCCATCTCCGACGAGTTCGCCATGGTATTTGAAGGCAGGGTGATCTTGAAGCTGCATGAAGGCGAGCAGAACCTCGAACGCGGCGATTCGGTGACGGTAGTTGCGGGAACAGCCCGTCAATGGCGCAATGAATCCGACGCGTTAGCCGAGATTCTGGTCATTTCCCTGGGGCCCTATCGTTGATCGGGCCTGAAAATTACGGGCAAGAAGACTTGACAGGCTGGTCCAGGGGGCAATACAAAAACCACCAAATGTATATGCTCTGGCTCTCGTCCTGCTTAGTGGGTTCAATCCCGGTGTTGCCGCGCAGTCCTTCGGCACCCGGTTAGTGCCGGTCTCAAAAGCCAATGTTTGCGTCACAGAGGGCACGATCGAAGAAGTGCCCGGGGGGCGGTTGTCGGTCAACGTGTCTAAAATGCGGGCGTACGTCAACTCGTATACACAGCCAGTGGCTGCGGTGAGGTTCACCTATCTAGGCTCCACGCCCAACGAGGCACCGCTCGCTTCTGGCGAGATGCGCCGCCAGTTTGGCCTCAAGCTGCGGGCGCAGGATGCCTGCAACCTGGTTTATGCAATGTGGCGCATCGAGCCAGAATCGAAACTCGTCGTGTCGGTGAAAAGTAACCCGGGCGAGCACACCAGCGCGCAATGCAGCAATCGGGGATACCAGAACATCAAGCCGCGCCGCAGCTCACCCGTTCCCTCGCTGAGGCCTGGAGACACGCATACTCTTCGTGCCGAAATGAATGGAGCAGAGATGAAGGTCTTTGCCGATAACTCGCTGGTGTGGGAGGGCTCTGTTGGGCCGCTGGATTTTGATGGACCGGTCGGCATTCGTTCCGATAATGCCCGGCTACAGATCGAGTTTGAGACTGGTCCGCTCATCCAGCAGCAATCCTCGCCAGGTTGCCGGGGCGCAGAATCTGAATAACCGCCTTCCAACTTAGTGTCGGGTGTTCAGTTTGTCGATGGCGCGCTTTAGCTCTTCCAGCTTTTGTCCCGCCTCGCCCAGCTTGCCTTCGGCGGTTAACCGCTGGTAGTCGGCAAGGTCTTTGGCGGCTTCAGCGATGGTTGGGTTAAGGTCCGTAGCGGACTGGGGTGCAGTGGCGGTCGATGGCGCCGCGGTCCGCTGCGGTTCCGCCGCAGTCAAGGATGAGCCTGCCCCTCCAAACAGCGCCGCCAGCGCCGCCTCGAAGGTGGGTCCATACGCCAACCGGTCTTGCAGCGCGAGCACCACCAGGCGCAGCTCCGGCATCGGGCTTCGCTCTGCCTGCAAATAAATGGGCTCGGCGTACAACAGCGCGCGCCCGGTAGGAATCACCAGCAAGGTGCCGCGCCGCACGTGCGAGCCCTGCTGGTTCCACAGCGTCAATTGCCCGGAAAGCTGCGCGTTCTGATCGATGCGCGCTTCGATCTGCAGCGGCCCATCCACCAGCTTGTTCTTGGGGAAGTTATAGACCACCGAGGTACCGTAGTGCGCGCCGTCACTGCGGCCGCCGACCCAGCCAATCAGGTTGTTACGATTGGCGGGCGTGAACGGCAGAATCTCGACGAACTCCATGCCGGTTTCGCCCGGCAGCTTCATCAACACGAAATTCGGCTGCATCGGCTGGGTGGTCTGTCCGCCGCCCTCGCTCATGCCGACTTCGGTCGCCACCGTCCACAAATCTTCGCGGTTGTAGAACACCTCGGGGTTGGTCATGTGATACAGGCCGTAGACCTCTGCCTGCAACTTGAGCAATAACTCGGGGTAGCGCATATGCTTGCGGAGGCCCGGCGGCATCGCTGCCGCATCTTTGAACAGGCTGGGAAAAATACGGCGCCAGGCCGCGACAATGGGATCCTGGTTATCAAAGACGTAAAAAGTAGTCGAGCCATCGTAAGCGTCGATGACCACCTTGACACTGTTGCGCATGTAGTTGATGGAATCATCGCCCAGGCGGTAATGGCTGGAGTACGGATACTGGTCTGAGGTGGTGAACGCGTCCATCACCCACGACAGCCTGCCATCTTCACCGACCACAATGTAAGGATCGGGATCGTAGGTGAGGAACGGCGCCAGGGCGGTTACACGATCGCGCACGTTGCGCCGCATCAGCAGGCGGCTCTGCGCGTTCACATCGTCGCTGAAGGGTAATTTTCCCAGATCGCCGCGATCCAGCGCCAGCACAATGCGGCGCAGCAAGCCCCCCACAACAATGCCGCCGTCGCCCTGATACGAGGTAAGGTTGTTGCTCTGCCCTTGCGGATAATTGAATTCCTGTTGCCGCGTCTTGACGTAAACGTCGGTGTTCGTCAGCTCGCCAAAATAGATCTCAGGCCGGGTTACGTTTAGTCCGGGAACGGTGCTCTGCACCGGCATGTTGCTCAGATAGAGAGTTGGCAGCCCCTCGGCCGTGAACCCATTGACGGGGTTCATCGTAATACCGTAGCCATGGGTGTAAATCAGCTTTTCATTGATCCAGTTCCGGCTGCTCTCGGGGAGCTTTTCGACATTCAGTTCCCGGGCGGCGAGCATCACCTGGCGCAGTTCGCCACCGATTTCGTAGCGATCGATGTCGATATCGGGAAAGTCATAGTAGGTGCGGATTTCCTGAATCTGACGCAGAGTGTCCTGGAGCGCCTGCCAATCCCACAGGCGGATGTTCTGCAGGGTAGGTTGATTATTTGCAGGATCCGCCGCGCCCACGGTGGTCTCCGCGGGAAACTCGCGCAGGGAGAAGCGATCCAATCCATACGCCTGGCGAGTCATGAGGATGTTGTGAGCGATGTAGGGCTGCTCGCGCACCAATTCGTTCGGTTTGACGATAAAGCTGCTCATCCACCAACCGGCCACGCGAACGCCGGCAAAACAGAGAGCGGCAGGAAGAATCGCCGCCACCAGCCAGCGTCCCCGGGCCACCGTCATGGCGTTGACGGCCGCGGCCACCGCGCCACCAACCAGGGCTATGCATACCAGGAGCAGGCCCGTGAGCGTGACGTGCGCGTCGGTGTAGGTAACGCCTCCGAAGACAGTGTGATCGTCAAACAAGAGATCGAAGCGGCCGAGGTACACTCGTATCGCCAGAATCAGCAGAAGGAACGCAAAGGTGATGGAGAGCCCACGCCAGGGAATGGTGAGGTAACTGCGGCGGCCAGCGAGGGCACCCGCGCCGCCGGTGATGAGGATGAAAAAAACGGCCAGTATGCAGGTGATGATGGCCAGGGTAAGCAGCCAGCCGGAGATGAGCTGCCAAGGCCGGAAGGGTAAAGAGAAAAAAGTTCAGCGCCTTGCCAAAGATCGGGTCTAAAACGGAAACCGGCACGCCACCCACAGCGGCGGGCGCGTACCAAAAGAGGGCCAGGGTTGGCCATTCCGCCATCATGCCGGCGCCCGTCACCAGGCCAATGGCGATCGATCCGCCGAAGGCAAGGAAGCGCAGGACAGGTTCAACCGGGAGCTTTACCGGCTGTCCGCCGAAGAAGATGGTGTGACTAGCGGGCAAATCGGGTAGATGCGTCCGCTTGAGAGCGGCAAACGATCCGTAGAGAACGAAGAAGGTGGCCAGGGAAAAGATGATGAAGATGCACCACTCAACCGCCAGCGTTTTGGTGAAGACGCTGCCGTAACCGAGCGACCGGAACCACAGCAGATCAACGAAATATGACAGCGCGGTGCGGCCGCCGAGCACGATGACGGCGATGGCTGCGAGGATGAGAAAGAAACGGCGGCGGCGGGGGCGGGGATGCTTCAGCGGCCAGTCAATGGATGTGGGCATTGCTAGCCTTCATTCTACAGCCGGCTTCTACTCGTAACTTCCTTGGGAACGCATTCCGGCATAGTATGGGGGGCAAGAAATTCGCGGATCGCGCGACGATCAGAAAAGTGTCGAATTGGAGAGACTTCCCCATGGCCCCTAAGAAATCCGCCTCCCACTTTGCTTCCCAACAGCGGGTTGTCTTGCCGGGGAGTGAAAAAGCACCCCTATCCGCGGCCACCGGCGAGAAGCCGGCGCCCCCCCCAGCGTCGGTCACTGTTTCCGTGATCGTCAAGCGCAAGAAGTCCGCTCAAGACCAATCGCCTGGGAAAAGACCGGCTCACACGCACCCAGTATCGGCAATAACACGGTGCTGATCCCGCGGCAATCAAACTGGTGCGTGCTTTCGCAAACGAATTCGGGCTCACCGTCGAGAAGGGCACGCCCGAAGCCCGAGCGGCGCACCATCAAGCTCACCGGGACCGTCGCTGCTATGCAGAAGGCCTTCGGCGTCACCCTGACGCAGAAGGTTCTGGACGGCAACACCTATCGCGTTCGCGAAGGCAGTATTCGTTTTCCCGCCGACCTGGCGGATGCGGTTGAGGCTGTCCTGGGGCTTGATAATCGGCCTCAGGCCCAACCCCACTTCCGCGTCCTGGGGTCCACCATCAACACCATGGCAGCAGGAACGGAAGGCTTTGCCCGCGCGCATGCCGCGGCCGCCAACACCTCCTTCACGCCGGTTCAGGTGGGCCAGCTGTACCAGTTTCCCCAGGGTGCGACAGCCGCTGGGCAGACCATCGGCATCATCGAGCTCGGCGGGCGGTTACCGCACAGCGGATCTTACCGCCTATTTCAAAGGGACTGGGACAAGCCGTGCCCAAGGTGACGGCGGTGTCGGTGGACAAGGGCAAGAACTCCCCTGGCAACGCGAGCGGTGCGGATGGCGAGGTGATGCTCGATATCGAAGTATCGGCGGCGGTCGCGCCGGGGGCAAAGATCGTCGTCTACTTCGCGCCCAATACCGACCAAGGGTTTTATCGACGCCGTCGCCAGCGCGGTGCACGATACGACCAACAACCCGAGCGTGATCTCGATCAGCTGGGGGGGCCCGGAATCCAGCTGGACTGCGCAGGCGATGGACTGCGCTCGACGCCGCTTGCCAGTCCGCCGCCGCGCTCGGGATTACCATCACCGTCGCCGCAGGTGACAACGGCTCGACCGACGGAGCTACGGGCAATAACGTCGACTTCCCTGCCTCCAGCCCTCACGTGCTTGCCTGTGGAGGAACCAAACTGGTTGGCAGCGGCAGCACCATCACGTCGGAGGTGGTGTGGAACGAGCAGGCAAGCGGCGAGGGCGCGACCGGAGGCGGAGTGAGCAACGTGTTCGCGCTGCCTTCCTTCCAGGCGAATGCGAATGTGCCGCCGTCTTCCTCAAGTACTGGCGGCCGAGGTGTGCCGGATGTTACCGGCGATGCCGACCCTATGACTGGCTATCAGGTACGCGTCGATGGCAAAACATGGTCATTGGTGGCACCAGCGCCGTGGCCCCTCTTTGGGCCGGGCTTATCGCGCTGAACAATCAGCAGAACGGAAAGAGTGCCGGGTTTATCCAGCCGCAGATTTATCCGCGAAGGCGCGTCTGCGCTTTCAACGACATCGTGTCGGGAAACAACGGAGCCTTTTCTGCCGGTCCGGGTTGGGATGCATGCACCGGCCTTGGGTCTCCCATCGGCGCCAAGCTCATTGCGCTTCTGGGTAATTCCAGTGCGGCCACGAAAAAAGGCGGGGGAAAGAAGCCCGTCCGCATGCGGCCAGCTAAGAAAAAGGTGGTTCGACGAGGAAAGGCCAGATAGTGCGTTCGCAGTAAAAGAAACCGCAGATCCCCGACCGGAGCGAAGCGAAGTGGAGGGATCTGCGGTTTCTTTCCCGAACTACAAACCTTAATCCAGTTACTTAAGTGCAACTACAACTTTGGCGTGCCGTTCTGCCTCGATACAGCTTCACTTGGTCCGGATTACTGATTTAGCATCACCACCATAGAGAATATCTAGTTGCATTAAACCTGGACACTTTCCCCATCTGCGTTGCCATTGACGAATAAGCAAGAGAAAGTACGGCCATGCAGAAACCGGGAATGGGTCTGATCCTTGGGAGCGGCAGTTCTTCTCGCTGGGTGCAGCAGTTCAGTAACACCAGCAGCTCGGGGAGCAGCAACAACGCCACCAGAAACCCCGACCCAGACCACGAACCTGGCCATCACGACCACCACACTTCCCGCGGGAAACGTCGGCTCCGCATACAGCAGTCCTGTGGCAGCAGCTGGTGGCACCACCCCGTACACCTTCAGCGCCACCAACCTGCCCGGCGGCTTATCGATCAATCCCGCGACCGGGACCATCACCGGCACCCCAGGAGCTCCACCGGCACCGCATCAGCAACCATCAAGGTGACGGATTCGACCCAACCCTCCTCGCAGTCCACCACTTCCAATCTAAGCATCAAGATCAATCCCGGCCACCCTGGCTGTGACCACCACCTCCCTACCCGGAGGTACAGCCGCAACGGCGTATCCATCGACCACCCTGCAAGCCTCGGGCGGCGTGCCGCCTTACACATGGGCATTAGCCTCCGGAACCACCTTGCCCGCCGGGTTGAACCTGTCGCCCAGCGGGAGCACTCTCCGGGACACCGTCCACCGCGGGATCCTATCCGGTGACCTTCGTGGTGACAGATTCCTTCACCCCACCGGATACCGCCAAAGCATCCTTCACCCTGACGATTGCGGCAGGCGGCAGCGGCCCCCCTCCCGCGCTAACCCTGGCCCCAACCACGCTGCCCAACGCCACCCTGAACACCGCCTACTCCGCGAACCTGACTGCATCCGGCGGCACCGCACCTTATTCCTTTAACCTGGCGAACGGCACCACCCTGCCCGCGGGACTGGCGCTCTCCACCGCCGGCGCGATCACCGGCACACCCACCAAAGCGGGAGTCACCGCCTTCTCCGTGGGTGTGAAGGATTCCACCACTCCCACGCCCCTCTCCCAAACAGGCAACCTGAGCATCACCGTCAACTCTTCCGCCGGGCCGTCATGCGGCAACATGAGCACAGGCAACGGCGCCAGCCTCAACGGCTACGTACCCTTCCCATCCTCCAACCTATGGAACACCAACATCGCATCCGCCCCCATCGATCCCAACTCGGCCACCATCATCGGTGTGCTGACCGGGAGCCACCTGCATCCCGACTTCTCGAACGTCGTTGATGGAAACTACGGCATTCCCTACGTTGTCGTCGACTCCAATACGACCCCAGGCGTGCCGGTGACGATGACCACCTATCAGAGCGAAAGTGATATCACCCTGTACCCCGTCCCCATCACTGCTCCCATCGAGGGCTTCCCCGCGGACTGTACGACCACCGGAGACGATCACCTCATCGTGATCGACAAGACCAAGTGCTGGATCTATGAAACCTGGCAAACACAGCGTTGCAACGGTGCCTGGAGCGCCGCCAATGGAGCGATCTGGGACTTGACCAGCACCGAGCACCGCCCCTATGGATGGACCTCAGCCGACGCAGCCGGCCTGCCCATCTTTCCCGGGCTGGTGCGGTACGACGAGGTGGCCGCGGGAGCCATCAATCATGCCTTCCGCATGACCGTGGCGCAAACCAAAAGCGATGCGAACGGCGGATACTTTGTAGCCCCCGCGACCCACGCCGCCGGGAACAATTCCGGGACCAGCAACATCATGGGAATGAGGCTGCGGCTCAAGGCAGAGCTTCAACATCTCCACCTTTAGCGCCGCCAACCAGGTGATCCTCACGGCTATGAAGAATTACGGCATGATCGTCGCCGATAACGGCAGCAACATGTACTTCCAGGGAGCCCCCGACGCCCGCTGGGACGACAACGACCTCGACGCCCTGAAGGCCATTGATGCGTCCAATTTCGACGTGGTGCAAATGGGGACGCAATACGATGATTCCACCGCGCCCACCGGGGCAGTCCCGACAATCAGCAGTTTCACCGCCTCGCAAACAACCGTAGCCTCCGGCACGCCGGTGACTTTGACCTGGACCGTCACCAACGATTCGTACGATTACATCGACGTCGTGGGTACGGTGCGTGGAGGTACGCAGACCGTGACCCCGGCGGCCACCACCATCTACACCTTGAATTCAACCAATCAGTACGGGCGTTCCACAAAGTCGGTTACGGTGAACGTTCAGTAGTCGTTGATTTCAACCTACCTGCACCGGCGTAACGCGTGTGTCCGGCTTCCGGTCAACGCAGGCCGCGCCTAAAGTTGCGCAAGAAAAATCAAAAGTAGCCTGAACGATTTTGGCCGCTCGTGCCGATAAGGTTTTTATCTTGGTCCGTCCAAAGATAGCTTGCTTTTAGAAAGAGGCCACCGTGTCCATAGCAAACCTGACCTCCGCCTCACTCTTAGATGATTCGCTCAGCACTGGATTGACCACAGGCACCAGGCAAGCCGCTGCGAAGAACGCCAGCACACTCAATGCCACGACTACTGGCAGGAGCGCCGCATCCGGCAGCCACCTCCCTCAGCTCGCCTGATGTCCTCACACAGGACGTGATCAACTTACTCAAGGCCCTGGCCTTTGGAGATCTTTCCGGAGCGAAGAGCTGACCTGGCTAAGTTCAAGACAGATCTGAAATCTCAGGCTACCCCGGCTGCAGCCGGACAACCTTGCCGGAGACGTGACTCGCTGCTCAAGGACCTCGCGACTGGAAATAACTCCGCGGCCAGGACGGATGTCAGCAACCTTACGGCGGACTGCAGGCACAGGACACCTCGCCACTTCCGGCACCCGGACCACCAGCCCGCTCGAAGGCCTGGTCGCCAAAATCTCAGACGCGCTCAGCTCGGGCGTCGTCCAGGGCACGGTGCAGGAGCTGGCCGGTTACCTGGTGCAACACGGACAGGCTAACGGAAGCCTGATCAATACGACTGCTTAAAGAACTCCGGGCTCCACTGTTAACAATCGCTGTCCACAAACGATCACTTCACCGGGTCAGCTCCAGCAGTCGAATCCCCAGCAACACACCCAGGACGCCGAGTACTGGAGCGGTGATGAGGCCGGGAAAATATCCATGACCGACGACCGCGAGCACCGGGTGCGCGATTCCATTTGCGACCGCTGCAATGGCAAAGAACCACACCGGGAACAGGGCGAGCCGGTGTCCCCTTTGCAGGTCCATCGCCGCCAGGATCCAGATGCTCATCCAGATCAGATTGAAGGCCACGAAGAAGTTCTCCGGCCACGCCGGGAGGCCCAGCAGTGCAGGAAACCGGTCTTGAAACCGGGTGATAAATTCCTCCGTGAAATGGAGACTCTGCACCGCCAAGCCGAGCAAAAAGAGGCGCACTGTTCGCTCCCGGGCGATCAGATCGCCGGCTGGCGGCTGGCGTAGAAACGTCAGCAACAGCGCTGCGACGGCTGCCACGGAAAGCCCAGCCGTCCCCGTAAGTATGCTTCGCAGTTGCAAGTTCATGACGATTTGCGCGGCCGGCTCAATTTTAGAGGCAATCTTACGAAATTGCAGTGTTTTAGACTTTCAATGAGGCCTCGAACATGTGCCGGAATATCAAGATACTTTTCAACTTCGATCCTCCTGTGACCCTGAGGAGGTGCGCGCCGCCTCCCTCCAGTTCGTAAGAAAGATCAGCGGCTTCAACAAGCCCTCGAAGGCAAACGAAACCGCCTTTCTGGCGGCTGTTGATGACATAGCCGCTATCTCGACCCGTCTTCTGCGTTCTCTGGAAACCAATGCAGCCCCAAGGACCGGGAAGAAGAAGCCGCCAAAGCAAAGGCCCGCGCCGCAGAAAGATTCCCCGCCTGAATCTGTCCTTGGCAAGGCCCGTGGGCACGGGAACTCTCGGTTAATGGTCTTCTCAGATTCACCTGTATCCTTGCAAAGCATGACTGACCTCCCAACACAAATCCCACCTGGCCACCCGAGGCTGGCCGCGGTCGGCGCGGGCGCGGTGATCTTCCTCGGCGCACGCTTCCTCATCGATTTCTTCGGCTCGGCCGTGCCCTATGCCATGCCGGACAAGAACCCAGCGCCCCTGGATTCCGAAGAATTCGTTCAATTTCTCAGCCTGGTAACCGACGGCACCCGCCGCCATTCCCGCATCACCCGTCTCAAAAACGGCGTCGAATTTTACCCCGCCTACCTCGCAATCCATCCGCCGGGCGAAGTACGCCATCAACCTCGAATTCTACGAATTCTGCGAAGGCCAGGTCGCAGATGAGATTCTCGCCGCTCTGGCCGAGCGCGCCGAGGCCGGGGTCGAAGTACGCATCATCGTCGATGCTCTGGGCAGCTTTACCACCCGTTCCGCCTACTTCGACCGCCTACGCGCTGCCGGTGGTCAGATGTGCTGGTACCACCCCGTTCGCTGGAATACCTGGCCGAAAGTGAACAACCGCACCCATCGCAAGCTCCTGATCATAGACGGGGAGACAGGCTTTATCGGCGGTGCTGGGATCGCAGACCGATGGTTGTACGCCACCCCCTCGGTACCGGTGTGGCGCGATACGGTGTTTTGTGTGGAAGGCGAGGCGGTCGCCGGCCTGATCTCCGCCTTCTGCGAAAACTGGCTTGAATCGTCCGGTGAAATTCTCTCCAGCCCAAAACAATTTGGCTTTCGTCCCACCCGCGAAGGCGCGGAGAGTTTTGTCGTTTCCAGTACCCCCCACGGGGGAGGCACCCAGGCACGCATTCTCTTCCAGGCCTTGATCAATAGCGCGCGCAGGACCATACGCATTACAACTCCGTACTTCCTGCCCGACCGAAGTGCGCGCCAGGCCTTGATCGAGGCCATTGAGCGCGGCGTAACGGTACAGATTTTAACCGCCGGACCCTTTATCGATCATAAGATCATCCGAACCCTGAGCCACCGCAGCGTGAGCCACCTGCTGCAGGCGGGCGCGGAGATATACGAATATGGTCCCTCCATGATCCATGCCAAGCTGATGACCGTCGACGGCCTGTGGAATGTGGTCGGCTCAACCAACTTTGACCACCGCTCCTTCGCCCTCAATGATGAAGTAAACCTTGCCGTGCTTGACCGCCAGTTGGCAGCAACCATCGAATCCGATTTCTTCGAAGATCTCGAGGAGTGTCGTCGCCTCAACTTATCCGAGCTCGTCGACTACGACCTCTTGGCGGAAGACGAGTCAATCGTCGACCATATCCTGAGGCAGGAAAGTAGAACGTGAGCGATATGAGTCAAATGACAATCTGGTTTGAACGCAAGTTCGAGTTTTCCATGCCGGTGGAACTGCATCCGAATGTGTGTGCGCGTCTGCGTGGCACTCCGGCCAGGCTTGAAGAGACACTAAGTGCCTATTCGGACAAAATCCTGATCAGAAAACTGCAAGGTAAGTGGTCCGCCCAGGAAAACGCCGGTCACCTGCTCGACCTCGAACCGCTGTGGCTGGCGCGGGTAGGCGATTACGTGGCGGGCAGCGATCAGCTGACGCCCACCGACCTGAACAACCGAAAAACCGACCTGAGCAAATCACAACGTGCGCCTGCTCGAGCAGATATTGGCAGAATTCCGCACGGCTAGAGGACTGCTCTTGAAGCGTGTGGACGACTTGGACTCGTCCCTCTTTGCTCGAGCCATTCCTCATCCTCGTCTAAAGACGCCGATGCGCCTGATAGACCACCTATATTTTGTCGCCGAGCACGACGACCATCATCTGGCTCGAATCTGGGACCTGGTCAACGCTGCTGGGTAGGAGAAGACCGGGCAGTTGCGATATCCTAGTATAGTTCGCGACCGAAAAGAGTTCAAATAGGAAAACCAACCGCCGACGCTTGCAACGATCTGGAGTTATTCGATTCACGATGCCTGCAACTGCCTTGCGACAAGTGTTCTTGCCCCTGCTGTGCCTGCTTTCTAGGCGGTTTATTGCCTGCGGCCGCAGCCAACGTGCCTCATTTTCCAAAGTGGATGCTCTGCCATCGGCACCCACACCCTCAGCTGGTGAGCGTCCTTCTCTCCAGAGGTGCACCCAGCGGTGTCCACTCCGACCACGTCACCATTCCGCGGCTGGAGAGCGAGCCGCGCCTGAGCGACTTTCTGACAGCTCCAGTGCGCTCGCCGGCGGCAAAACAAATGCTGCGCATCAACAACTTCATCGAGCGTTATCCCAACGACGGCCGGCCTGCGACCGAATCAACCGTCGCCTACCTCGGCTACACGCGCGAATACTTTTTCGCCGCTTTCGTTTGCAAAGACAAAACACCGGGCCTCATCCGCGCCCACATGCTGGCGCGCGATTCGCTGGGAGACGACGATTTTGTCGAGGTGATGCTCGATACCTTCGACGATCAGCGGCGGGCCTTCGTGTTTGATAGCAATGCCCTCGGCATTCAGAGCGATGGACTTTACAGCGAGCAAAACGGCGCCGACTACTCCTTCGACACGGTGTGGGACACCTGGGGCAAACGCACACCAGTATGGATACGTTGTGCTCATGCGCATTCCCTTCGCCAGCCTGTATTTCAAACAGGCCGATCCCGGGCAGATGCGAACCTGGGGCATTATCCTCCAGCGGAATATCTCCCACGCCAACGAGCAGGCCTTCTGGCCGCAGATCCGGCATGCGATCGCCGGCCGCCTGACCCAGGACATGGCCGCCGACGGTTTCAGCGATATCGAGCACGGCCAGAACCTTCAATTTGAGCCTTATGTATTGGGCCGCAACCTGCGGCAACTAAACACGATCGACCCCGATCAACCCGTACTTTCAGAGACAAGCATTTCCAGGGCTACAGCGGGCTCGACGCGAAGTTCATCCTGCACAACAGCCTGATTCTCGATACCACCGTCAACCCCGATTTCAGCCAGGTGGGCATCGATAATCCGGCCATCCCCAACCAGCGCTTTCCTCCCTACTTCGCGGAGGTGACGGCCGTTCTTTATCGAAAACAGCAGCTACTTCCAGACCCCGGTCAGCCTCTACTACACCAACAACATTGTTAAGCCGCAGTATGGCGCCCGGCTTACCGGAAAGCTTGGTCCCTGGGCGCTGGGCATTCTCGGCGTGGATGACAGAAGCCCGGGAGAGGCCGTTCCGCCCGACGATCCTGAATTCAACACCCGCGCACATTTCTACACCGGCCGCGTCAATCGCGATCTGGGCACGCTCTCCAATATCGGCATCATTTATGCCGACCGCGAATATCTCGATTCCTTCAATCGCGCCGGAGGCTTCGATTATCGCGCGCGGCTGAAAAACCGCTGGACCCTGACCGGGCAAGCCGTTACCAGCGCAACGGAAAACATCAGCAACTCCACCCAGGGCGAGCAGGAGTGCGAAGTGCTTAGCTTGACCTGCAGCGGCCAGTCGTATTCCCAGCAGGTGAATTATTCCAGCCTGCATCGCAACTGGTGGATGGCGTACAACGATACCTCTGCAGGTTATGTCACCGACACCGGATTCTTTCGCCGTCCCGATGTGCGTGAGCCCAACGGCTCTTACAGCTATACCTTTCGTCCCAGCCACGGGATCATTCTTTCCCACGGGCCCAGTGTTTATGGCGAACGAATCTGGGACCACACCGGAACACCGCTGGACGCTTACATCAATCCTTCCTACAGCGTCACCTTCAAATATCGAACATCGGTTTCCGCGCTACGCTGACCTGGGGCAGGACCGCTTGCGGCCCGTCGATTATCCCGCGCTGCCGCACGATGTGGAATATCAAAGCCACACCAGCGGAGTGAACTTCTACAGTTCTCCCGGGGCTTATCTGGCGATCGGAGGCGGGTATCGCGCGGGAACGGTCATCAACTACTCTCCGCCCAACAACGAAGGGCCTGCGCCGGTGAACATGAGTTCACCGAATCTGAACGTGGAAGTAAAACCGGTCAGTTCGCATCGATCTGCAGAACAGCTACGTATATACGCATTTCACCAACCCGGCGAACGGCGATGTGGTCTATGACAACCACGAACTGATCTCGCGCTGGAATTACCAGATGACCAAGGCCTTGTCTTTTAATCTGATCGGCCAATACATCTCCACCTTGCCCAACCCGCAGTACACCAGCCTGGCAAACTCCAAGACCCTTTTTGCGGACGCGCTGGTGACCTACATGCCGCATCCGGGCACAGCCGTCTACTTCGGCTATCTCGGCAATTTCGCCAACATTGACCGCGCCCTCTGCACCCGCGATGCAAACGGGCAGTGCGATACCAACGATCCGATTCTGCCGCCAACTTACTCGTCGCTGATGAACGACGGCAAGACGCTCTACCTGAAGGTCAGCTATTTGCTGCGCTTCTAGGGTCCGGAAAGGGCTTTGAGATCCAAGCGCTTTCCCCCATCGGCCTTTCTGTTTAACCTTCCAATATGATGACCATCGGACATTCGACACTTTCGATTGAGTCATTCCTGCGTGCTCTCAAAGAGAACGGATGCCGCCTTCTGGTTGATGTGCGCCGTTACCCTGGTTCACGGAGACACCCGCAGTATGGTCAGGCGCAGTTTTTCTCTTCTCTCGAGGAGCAGGGCATAAGCGCTGTGTGGCGCGAGGGACTCGGCGGCAGGCGTGCCGCACACAAGAATTCCATCAACACGGGCTGGCAGAAGGAAGGCTTTCGAGGGTATGCGGATTATATGCAGACACGGGAATTCGCAGATCAGATTGACTGGCTGATGGGTCAGCAGGAGTTGAGTAACGTCGCGGTCATGTGCGCCGAGGCCCTTCCCTGGCGTTGTCACCGTTCGCTGATTGGCGATGCCGTACTGGCCCGTGGAGGTGTTGTTGAAGATATCTTCGTTCTGCCCGACGGCAGGTCATCCCGCAAACCGCATATCATGACTGGTTTCGCCCAAGTCAAAGATGGTCGCGTCTTCTATCCGCCCGATCAAACGACCCTTTTCTCACGCTAGACTAGCACGCGTAATGACCTCGTCATTACGATGTGCTATCCTTCCTGGAGAGCGGATGCCATGGGAATGTTGGAAGACAAGAAGACCAAACGCGAAACGCTTAATTTGCGCATTCGGCCGGAGACCCGAGAGCTGATTGATCGTGCTGCCAGGCTGGCGGGCAAGAACCGCACCGACTTTGTACTCGACGCGGCGCGACAGGCCGCAGAAAATGCCATCCTGGATCGCGCGGTGCTTACATTCAGCGCAAAGGCATATGCTGAGTTCGTAGCCCGTCTCGATGCCCCGCCCAGTCCCAACCACCGGCTAAAGCGTAGCCTACAGACCAGGGCGCCCTGGGAGTAGTGCGTGGTGCTCTCGCGGCCCGAATTGTTGGCCGACCATCATGTTCTCGAGAACTTTGCTTCAGGCGAAGCCTCTTTGGACGACTGGCTGAGGCGGCGAGCGCGGGCCAACCAACTCAGTGGCGCGTCCCGAAGTTATGTCGTCAGTGAAGACGACCGGGTCGTGGGTTACTACGCGCTGGCTTCCGGTGCGGTCGCAACGGAAGTGGTACCCGGTCGCTTTCGACGCAACATGCCCGACCCTGTTCCTGTCGTCATTCTTGGTCGTCTCGCAGTCGACCGCGCATGGCAGGGACGCAGTCTCGGACGCGGGCTCTTTCAGGATGCTGCGCGACGCGTCGTTCAGGCAGCCGACATGATTGGCATCCGTGGCATCCTGGTGCATGCAATTTCGGAGCAAGCCCGCAATTTCTATCTCGCTCTCGGCTTCGATGAGTGTCCGGGCCAACCTATGATGCTGGTCGTCACATTGGCCGATCTGCGCGCCGCATTAACTGAGTAGCAGGCTCAGGCTTCCTGAGGTTGTGTCTTAGATTCCAGTCCCGATCACGAGCCTCTTCGGCACCTTGCCAACCTTGACAGTGGCAAGTGCCCGACGTTCTTTTACGTCGAAGATCGAAACATCGTCACTGTCCGTATTGCTCACGCATCCATATTTTCCATCGGGAGAAAAGACGATCCAGTTTGGTCCATCGCCGGTGGCTAGGCGGCCGTTAAATTTCTTGGTTTGTAGGTCGTAAATATAAATGCGAATCGTCCATCAGACTCGTGACCCACAATTCTTTGCCGTCGGGAGTAAGCGCCAGACCATGAGTCAACGTGTCTGGTGTTTCGAACTTACGCGGGCGAGGAGGGCCGGGATCGCTGGGCCGGCATCTCAACCCGCTCCAGAACTTTTTTCTCCGGGATATTAACGATGTCGAACCCATGCAAATAGGACACTGCCACATACATCGTCTTCCCGTCGGACGAAATCACGTACGGCCGTGGCCTTCCCCCTGCAGGAACAACCGAAGAAAAGGACATAGTCTTGAGATCAATGATGTTGACCGCGTTGGACCCCATGGAACTCACAAACAGGTAGCGATTGCTGGCGGTGCTGACGGCGTTGTGCGGCTCCTTGATGGGCAACACCTTAACCACCTTCTGCTGCATCACGTCGACGATGTCGACGCTATCCCCATCGCGAATAGGCACAGCAACGTAGCGGCCGTCCGGGGTGACAGCGCATTCATTGGGCCGCCCGGTGAGCTTGATCGTGGCCTTGGTCTGCCCGTCGCGGTATCGACAAAGCGCAGCGTATGATCCGACTCAACGGTGACAAAGAGCATTTTCCGTCAGGCCGTAAGGCCAGGCCGTGAATCTGGAGAGCGCCGATCTTCATATCCTCCACGACCTTCAACGAGTCCAGGTCGATGACCGAAACATTGTTGACCGTTGCTGTTATCGACATACAGCCGATAATTCTCCGCCTACAAAGAGAGGGGCAAAGCCAGCGTCCATACGAGATGCACAACGCGCTCTAAGCTTGATTTTCATGAGGCGGCTCCCGGGTTCAGAAGAGCGGCACTTACAGTCTGAGGAGGCGTCAATAACTAGACGGATGTGGCACGTCAACAGCCTGACACAGGCAGCCACCACTCCCGGGATGTCGTATGGGTAGCCTCGCATGCCGGCTCCCACTGATGTTGGCGCAGGGTGCGGGTGGTGACCGGGCCGATCGAGACGGCGCGCAGACCCTTCGGGCGGCTCCATCCCGGCCGCAGCGAGAAGGGCGAAGAAATTATTCACCGTTGACGAACTGGTGAAGGTCACCGCGTCGGGCAGCGGCTTCCCCTCCCCAAACAATTCACGGACATGCGCGATCGAATCGGCGGGGATGACGGTCCGGTAGGCCTCGACCACGTGGATATCCGCTCCGCACTTCCGCAGGTGCTCTGGGATGACGTCGCGGGCCACGGCTGCTCGCGCCAGCAGAACCGGCTGCCCCGCGACCTTTTCTTTGAGCATGGCCACCACCGCCTCCGCCACATACTCTCCGGCATCGCAGATACCTTCAGGCCCATGCGGCCGACAGCCGCCGCCGTGGCAGGACCAATGGCGGCAATCTGTAAATGCTTCAACCGCTCCGACGGAATTCTCAGAAACCGCATGCGGTCGGCGAGCGCCGCCGCGCCATTGGCGCTGGTCACGATCAGCCAATCGAAACCGTTGATCACTTCAAGGACCGCGTCCAGATGGGCATAGGTTTCAGGGGGAACGATCTCGATCGTCGGCAGCCGCAGCACCTCGGCGCCCTGCTCTTCCAGCGCTTCCGCCAGCCGGCCTGCCTGGTGACGCGCACGCGTGATCAGGATGCGCTTGCCGGCAAGAGGCTGTCCGTGCTCTCACGCCCGCTTTTCCTCGAGGCCCAGGATGGCGCCCGCGCCCTGGTCTAACAATTGCTGCGCCAGCTGCTCGCCCCAGTATCTCCGGATCGGCGTGCCGCCGCTCCGCGGAGACTATCTCGCGCCCATCCGCGGAGGCCACGACGGCGCGCATCGACAATTCGTCGCCGACACAGTGGCAATAGGCGCCGATGGGCACCAGGCATCCGCCGCCCAGGGCGGCCAGGCATCTGCGCTCGGCGGTGATGGCGAGGCGCGTGTCGGGGTCCTCCAGCGGCTGCAAAGCAGCCTGCATCGCCCCGTCCCCTGCCCTGCACTCGATGGCCAGCGCTCCCTGGCCGGGTGCCGGGCATAGCACCTCGGGCGCAAATCGTTCGCGGATAGCAGCCGTCTTCTGCAAACGGTCCAGGCCGGCGGCAGCCAGGATAATCGCGTCCGCCTTGCCTTGCTCCAGCTTGGCCAGCCGGGTGTCCACGTTGCCGCGAAACTCAATGTATTGGAGGTCGGGACGCCGCGCGCGCAGCTGAGCCTGGCGGCGCAGGCTGCTGGTGCCCACCACCGCTCCCGCAGGCAGCGCATCGAATCCACCATAGCGCTCCGAGACCAGCACATCGCGCGGATCCGCCCGCTGGGGAATCGCCGCCAGCGTGAACTGCTCGCCCAACTCCGTGGGCAAATCCTTCAGGCTATGTACCGCCAGATCGATGGTCTCCGCCAGCAGCGCGTCTTCAATCTCGCGGGTGAACATGCCCTTGGCGCCGACCGAGGCGAATGCGATGTTCTGCATGCGGTCGCCGGTAGTGCGGATGATCTCGATCGAAACCTCATGCCCCAGATTGCGCAGCGTTTCGGCAATGTGATTGGCTTGCCACAACGCCAGCTGCGATCCCCGGGAGCCGATGCGGATCAATGTTTTCGTTCCTGGGGATTTCGTTCCTGGGGATCAAACTCATCGTCCTCGGCCAGGTCCTCCGAAAGGCTTGCCCCGAAGGCTTCGCGGAGAGCATCCACTGCCGCGGCGTTGCCCTCGCTGGCGGCTGCCTTGATCGCCTGCACCGGCTGATGGAGAAACTTGTTAACCAGCCCGCGGGTCAGGGCTTCGACAGCAGCCTGCTGCTCCGGGGAGAGACTCTGCAGGCGGCTCGCCAGGCGGCGCAATTCCCCCCGCCGTATCTGCTCGGCCGATTGCTGGAACTGCACAATCTCCGGCGCCACGTTCAGGGAGTGCAGCCGGCGCTGATACTTATCCACCTCGGCCAGGATCATGGCCTCGGCCAACTCCGCCTCTTTGCTGCGTTCTTTCAGGTGCGATCCGGCCACCGACTGCAGGTCGTCGATGTCGTAGAGGAAGATGCCGTCCAGCTTGTTGACTTCAGGATCGACGTCGCGCGGCACCGCGATATCGATAAAGAACATGGGCCGGCCACGCCGCTGCTGCAGAAAGTGGTGCGCGTGCTCGCGGCGAAAGATGGGCCGTGCAGAGCCGGTAGAGGTGATGATGATGTCGGCCTGGTCCGCGTGCGCGTAGAGGTCGTCAAAATGAATGGCCCTGCCCCCGAAGCGCTGGGCCATCTGCGCCGCGCGCTCGTGGGTGCGGTTGGCTACCAGGACGGCCCCGGCGCCCTGGTCCATCAGGTGGCGAGCCGCCTGCTCGCTCATCTTTCCCGCGCCTACCAGCAGAACCTTCTTATCCTGCAGCGAGCCAAAAATCTTCCGCGCCAACTCCACTGCGACCGAAGCAATGGATACCGAGGAGCTGCCAATCTGGGTCTCACTGCGCACCCGCTTGGCGACCACAAAGGCGCGCTGCAGCACTTTATCCAGGTGGCCGCGGATGGCCCCAGCGGAGCGCGCCGCCAGGTAACTGCTCTTCACCTGACCCAGGATCTGGGGCTCCCCAATGACCATGGAGTCGAGACTGCAGGCGACACGGAAGAGATGGCGGACAGCGTTCTCCTGCCGGTACTCATAAATGTGCGGAGCCAGCACCGCGGGCTCAATGCCGAAGTAGCTCCCGATAAACTCCAGCAGGTGCGGTGCATCCGGCTTCTGGCTGGTGAGCAGCTCGACCCGGTTGCAGGTGGAGAGGATCATTCCCTCCAGCACCCCCGGCGCCTGCATCAGGGAGCGTGTAGCCTCCTCCAGTTGCTGCGGCCCGATGGCCAGCCGCTCGCGCAACTCGATGGGCGCGGTCTTATGGTTCAACCCCAGCAGGACGATATTCATGGCGCGGTGAACCTATGTACGGAGCTAAGCTGGTTGGCCGCCCAGACGCTGATCACCACCAGAAAGGTCAGGCTGGAGAGGTAGACGGCTCGCCTTCCCCGCAAGCCGGCCTGCCGGCGAACGAAAAGCATGACCAGGTAGAGCGCCCACATGGCAAACGAGAGCAGCACTTTGGGGTCTTTGAAATAGGCCGGCCCGACACTCTCCTGGGCGATCAACGATCCGGCCAAAAGCCCCAGCGTCATGAAAGGAAACCCGATGAGCAGCATGCCTGAGGCGATGCGCTCCATGGTTTCGAGCGGGGGCAGCCAGGCCAGGAAAGCAACATTGCTCTTGTTCTTGAGCCGCCGCTCCTGCACCAGGTAGAGGAAATTGGCGATCAGGCTGAAGATGAGGGCGGCATAGGCCGCCAGCAGGGCGACGATGTGCAGCGAGAGCCATCCGCTGCGGATCTCAGGAGAGTGAAAGGTCCAGTGGTCCGGCCCCATGGCCGGCCCCAGCACCAGCAGCAGGCAGAGGGGCAGCGCAAAGATGCCAAAAGAGACGGTGCGGTAGAGCACGGCGACCAGCAGAAAGGCGGCGCAGATCAGCAGCGCCAGCAACGACTGCACCTCGTGCATCCCGACCGGCAGCGAATGGTGGGAGGCGGAAAGCATCTCGATCAGAGAGACAAAATGGAAGAAAAAGGCGGAGACAGCCGCGGGGACGCAAACCTTCTTCCACCCCGGCCGGTTATAAAGCACCGCAGGCAGTGCAGAAACGCTGGCGACAGCATAGAGCGCCGCCGCAACTCTCAACCACAGTAGAAACATGCCGATTCCCGCAACTTTTAAGTATAACCGCCCGGGAATGGGCTGTCCGAGGTCAGCCTTCCAGTCGGGAGGGGTGTTCGGACAGAGAAATGGAGGGCTGGCCATGGTAGTGTTGCTTGATCTTCGATGCGGGGAACCCGCCATTGGAGTCCAGTTACGGAAAGCCTGCCCTGAGCTTGTCGAACGGGGACGGCCGAGAGTAGCCCAGGACGCAGTCCCCGAAGAGCTAAAATCCGAGAAGATGCTGTTTTTTGCATCTCCAACTCACCACAAAATCGTCATCCTGAGAGTTTGTGACTTTATTGGTTTCACATGAAAATTGGTGCTGAAAATAAAAGGCTTAGCTGCGTCAAAAACGTGAAAAAGCCAATAAAATCACAGCCTCTGAGCAGAGCGCGTCACAGGTTTATCGCGTCACACAGCGCTTGACGGCGCGGAGTCGAAGGACCCCGAGGATCCTCATCTTGCCCATACCGCTCGGAGCTTTTCAACCACCGAAGCCCGCACCTGGCGGACCCGCCACGGTCTTTCCCTGGGGCCGAGAACAAGAAACTGCTGGCATCTTGCTATGGCCGGCGGTTACATCTACATCCTGTTCTCGGGCTTCGGTGGTCGAAAAGCTCCGAGCGGCATAGGTAAGATAAGCATCCTCGGGGTCCTTCGACTCCGCGCCGTCAAGCGCTGTGTGACGCGATAAATCTGTGACGCGCTCTGCTCAAGGGGCACCTCGATTGACTTTGTGGTCAGCCCACCCCTCCCAGTCGTCTCTGCCCCCACAAAAACCGACCAGAAATTTGACCCTGTTCAAGTTTGACATTTTCGCCCCCAAACCGAGCCCGGCAGCGTGCATCCTTTCCACAAACATTACCCTCCCAGCCGATGAGAGGTATTTTGCCCCCTCGCTGCGGCGGCCAGAGTTCCCCACACAAACCCGTACTTGCTTCACAGGAGATTCAACAAATGGATTATCGCGTACGCGCCGGAGAAATCCCGGAAGATCAAACTACCGCCCTGATGGAGAGCTACTCCGCCAAGCTGCCCACCAGCTTTTTCCTGGGCGCGGCCCTGACCTCGATCCTGGGTTCTCTCCTCCTCAAGACCAACGGCAAAGACCATCATGCCCTGTTCGTCGGCCAATGGGCCGCCCCGTTCCTTCTCCTGGGGATTTACAACAAGATGGTCAAGCAGCACGGCTCCGACGCCCATGTGCACGGGGAATCCGCGGATCGCCGCCTAATGCTAATCAGCCCTCGCCCGTTTTCCTTATCTTTGAACGCCGGCATGTCATTCACGATATGCTGGCGTTTTCCGTGTCTACTCTTCCTCCAGCTCCAGCGGCCGACGCAACCACCACGCCCCTCATGCGCCAGTACGCGGCCGCCAAGCGGCAAAACCCCGACGCCCTGCTGTTTTTCCGCATGGGCGACTTCTACGAGCTCTTCTTTGAAGATGCGCAGGTTGCCGCCCGGGAACTGCAAATAACGCTCACCGCACGGGATAAGGAACGGTCGGTGCCCATGTGCGGCGTTCCCTACCACGCCGCCGACAACTACCTCTCGCGCCTCCTGCGCAAGGGTTACCGGGTCGCCATCTGCGAGCAGATGGAAGATCCCAAGCTCACCAAGAAGATCGTCCGCCGCGAGGTCACGCGGGTGCTCACCCCCGGCACCGCGATCGATCCGGCGCTGGCTTCGGAACGAAACAACTACCTGGCCGCCCTGCACATTGCCGGCCCGGTGGCGGCCCTGGCCCTGCTCGATCTTTCGACCGGCGACTTCCGCGCCACGGAGTTCACCGGGCCCGGAAGCATAGGCCTCTGCGTCGATGAGTTGATCAAGGCCCAGCCCAGCGAGCTGCTGCTCTCCTCGGATTTGCCCCCGCTCGACCCGCAAATGGAAGCGGAGATCGACAAGATCGGCACCAAAACCCGCCTGGAGGAGTGGGTCTATACCGCGGACTACGCCATTCCTCTGCTGGAAAGGCAGTTGGGGGCGAACGGGCTGGAAGGCTTCGGGCTGGCGAACGCCCGCGCGGCCGCCATCGCCGCCGGCGCCGTGGTGCATTACGCGCGCAGCACCCAGCAGATCGAACTGCAGCACATCAACACATCCGGTACTACGAGCGCGCAGAAAACCTGCAACTGGATGCAGTGACGGTGCGCAACCTGGAGCTGATTGAACCGCTCTTCTCCGGCGGCGCCAGCGAGGCGACGCTCTTCGCCAATCTCGACTGCTGCATGACCCCGATGGGCAAACGGCTGCTGCGGGCGTCGCTGGTGCGGCCGCTGATCGACCGGGCGGAGATCGAATCGCGGCTGGAGGCGGTCGGCGTCGCGGCCCACAGCCTGATCGACCGCGAGCACCTGCGCAAAACCCTGGGCGCGATCCAGGACATGGAGCGCATGCTCTCCCGCATTTCGCTCGACAGCGCAGGGCCCCGGGATGCGGCCGCCCTCGGCGCGTCGCTCGCCCGGCTCCCCGACCTCCATGCGGGCTTGGAGCGCCTCGCGGCCCCGCGCTGGCTGGCCTGCGCGGCGCGGCTCGATCTGCTCCAGGACCTGCGGGAACAACTGGAGCGGACGCTCTTGCCCGATCCCCCGGTGAACCTGGCCGACGGGGGCGCCATCGCGGCCGGCGTCGATGCTGAGCTGGACGAACTGCGCTCGCTGGGAGCCAACGCCCGCCAATCCATCACCACCATCGAGGAGCGGGAGCGCAAGCGCACCGGGATCCATTCCTTAAAGGTTCGCTTTAACAATGTCTTCGGATATTCGATCGAGGTTACGCGTTCCAACCTGGCGCTGGTCCCGGCGGACTACGAACGCAAGCAGACCCTGGCCAACGCCGAGCGCTTCACCACTCCGGAGCTGAAGCAATACGAGGTCAGCGTGCTCACCGCGCATGAGCGGTCGATCGAGATTGAAAAGCGCATCTTTCGCCGAGCTGCGCCAAACCATCCTGCAGGCGCGCGGCCGCATTCGCCTCAGCAGCGGAGTGATTGCCGAGGTCGATCTGCTGGCGAACTTTGCCCACCTGGCCGCGTTGCGGAACTACGTGCGCCCGCAGCTGGCGCAGTCCGCGGTGCTGGAAACGGTCAGCGCCCGGCATCCCGTGGTGGAGTGCCTGCTGGAGTCGGCCGGGCAGACCAAATTCGTCGCCAACGACCTCTATGTCGAGACCGGCGGGCCCAGCCTGCTGCTGATCACCGGGCCGAACATGGGCGGCAAGTCCACCTACCTGCGCCAGGCGGCGCTGTTGGTCATCATGGCGCAGATGGGCTGTTTCGTTCCCGCCAAGAGCATGCGGCTGGGCATTGTGGACCGGATCTACACCCGCATTGGCGCCAGCGACAACGTGGCCCGCGGGCGTTCGACCTTCATGGTGGAAATGACCGAGACCGCCACCATCCTCAACACCGCCACGCCACAGTCGCTGATCCTGCTGGACGAGATGGGCCGCGGAACCGCTACCTTCGATGGGCTCTCGCTCGCCTGGGCCACGCTCGAATATCTGCACGCGCAGGTGGGCGCCAGGACGCTCTTCGCGACCCACTACCATGAGCTCACGCTGCTGGCCGAGCAGTTGCCGGGATTGAAGAACCTGCGCGTCGCGGTCAAAGAAACCCCCAAGGGCATTGTCTTTTTGCACGCCATCGAGCCCGGCGCGGCCAGCAAGAGCTACGGCATCGAGGTGGCGCGGCTGGCCGGGCTGCCGCTCTCGGTCATTGAGCGCGCGCGCCAGGTGCTGCTGCAGCACGAGCAATCAGAGAAGAGGAATGTGGCCCAGGAGACGGATGCGCCGCTGCAACTGACCATGTTCACCCCGCTCTCGCAGCGCATTCTCGACCGTCTGGAGCAGACCGACACCAACAGCCTGACTCCGCTGCAGGCGCTGAACCTTCTCGAAGAGCTCAAGAACGAGATTCGGGGGAATTCGTGAGCCTCATGACCTTGCGGCAGGCTGCCGGCCAGGTTCTGGTCGTGGGCCTGGAAGGCCCGCAGCTGAGCGCGCTGGAATCCGCCTGGTTGCGGCTGCTGCGGCCCGGCGGGGTCATTCTCTTTCGCCGCAACATCGAGAGCGCTGCGCAGACCCATGCCCTGCTCCGCTCGGCCGGGCAGGCGGTTGATCATCCGCTGCTGCGCTGCATCGATGTCGAAGGAGGCACCGTCGACCGGCTGCGCGATCTGATTGCGCCCATGCCCTCGCCCTTCGCGGTCGCGGCCACCAACAAGCCGGCGCTGTTCGAGAAGCATGGCAGCCTCATCGGCCAGGAAGTGCGCATGCTGGGGTTGAACACCACCTTCGCTCCGGTGCTCGATCTGAGAACGCTGCCTCCGAGCCCGTGATGACCACCCGGGTCGTCTCCGGGCGATCCGGATCAGGTCACCCGCTACGCCAGGTCACTTCCTCAGAGGGCTGGCGCGACACGGCGTGCTGGGCTGCGGAAAGCATTTCCCTGGGCTGGGCAGCGGACAGGTGGATTCGCACCACGCCACTCCCGTCGATCACCAAACCCTTCGACCTGCTGTGGCAGGAAGATCTGCTGCCCTACCGGCGGCTGGTCAGGCAGCTTCCCATGGTGATGGTTTCGCACGCGGCCTATTCCGCTTCCGGTCCCGGAGCCGGCATCGATCTCCAGCTACTGGATTAACGAAGGTGCTGATCCGGAAGATCGGCTACAAGGGGCTGATCGTCTCCGACGACATGGAGATGGGCGGCATTCTCAACTACACCGGCATCGCCGAAGCGGCGGTGCGGTCGCTTGCGGCGGGCATGCACGTGGTCGAGATCTGCCGCGACCCTGCCTTGGTGTTCGCTGCCTACGAGGCGGTACTGCGCGAAGCGGAAGCTTCACCGGCCTTCGCCCGCCTGCTGCGGAGCGCGGCAGCCAAGGTGCGAGCGGTTGCGGCCGCGCGTCCTAAGCGGCTGCCGCCTTCGCCCACCAGCGCCGCGGTCAAGCGAATGCGGACTGCGGTCGAGCGCTTTACGGAAGCAGGTGGCAAAAGCGGGTCCGGCATGAGCGCTGCGCTGACCGCGATGACGGTGGCCGGCATCATGAGCGGAACTTCCGCCGACGGCATCGACGTTGCCTTTACCCGGATTGCACCCAGACCCCGAGGATCCGGCAATCTCCTGATTTGAAACTTCTCGCGTCATGCCGGCTTCCCTTTTCCGCCGGCCCTGCGCCGCGCCGTGCTGGCGGCGATGAATGCCGAAGCCATTGCGACGGCGGAGCTGGCGCGCTTGAATTGGCGACTGGGCCAGGCCTATTCCGAGGCGCTTGACGGTCGCGCTGGAGCGCCATCCCTGCCACCTGGATCTGATCGGCTGCCATGGTCAAACCATCTATCACCAGGCCACTCCCGCGCGTTACCTCGGCCGCGAGGCAACCTGCACCTGGCAGATCGGCGAGATGGCGATGCTGGCGGAGCAGAGCGGCGTTCCCGTGGTCTCGAACTTTCGCCCCGCCGATATGGTGGTCGGCGGACAGGGTGCTCCCCTGGTCCCTCTGCTCGACTACGTGCTGTTTCGCCATCCCGACGCGGGGCCGCGTGCTGCAGAATCTGGGAGGCATCGGCAACCTGACCGCGCTGCCGCCGAACGCTGGCCCCTCGCAGGTGGTGGCCTTCGATACCGGTCCGGGAAACATGGTGATCGATCAACTGATGCAGCAGCTTTTTGGCAAAGCCCTTCGACCGCGGAGGAAAGACCGGCGCGCGCGGCACTGTGATCAAGGCGGTGGTGAGCGCGAAGCTGCGCGAGCCTTTCTTCCAGGCGCGCCCGCCCAAAACCGCCGGCCGGGAGCAATTCGGCAGCGACTACGCCGCCCGCTTTCTCGAGGCATGCCGCAAAGCGGGCGGCAGCCCGGAAGATACCATCGCATCGGCAACTGCGCTGACCGCACAGAGCGTAGGGCTGGCCTACTCCAGCTTTCTGTTGAAGAACATGCGTCAGGCGCCGGTGGATTTCATCGTCTCCGGCGGCGGCGCGCGCAACCTGACGCTGATGCAGATGCTGCGCGAACAGCTGGAGCCGCTGGGATGCACGGTACAGGCCAGCGACGATCTTGGGCTGCCGGCGGAGGCCAAAGAGGCCGCCGCCTTCGCCTTGCTGGCCTATGAGACGTGGCATCGGCGCCCGGGAAATATCCCTTCGGCAACGGGTGCGGCGCGGCCGGCGATCCTGGGCGAGATCACCTATGTCTGAGCGTCTTCCGGCTGCCTGTTCGCCCTGTGCATCGTGGTGTGTCTCGCCGGATGCGGAAGCAAACGGCCATCGCCGCAAACAGTGACCATGGTGATTGAGAGCAGCCCCACCAGCCTCGATCCTCGCATCGGTGTCGATGCCCAGTCGGAACACATCGGCAGCCTGATCTTCGACAGCCTGGTGCGCAAGGATGCTCACTTCAACCTGGAACCCTGGCTCGCCACCAGCTGGGAGACTCCCGATCCGCTGACCTATCGCTTTCATCTGCGCAACCGATGTTCATTTTCACAACGGGCAGCCGCTGACTTCCGCCGATGTGAAGTACACCCTCGATTCGATGCGCAACGGCACGGTGATCACCGCCAAGGCAGGAGCGTTGGCGCACATCGATCACGTCGACGCGCCCGATGCCGCGACCGTCGTCATCCATTTGAAGCAGCCCGACGCGGCCCTGTTGTGGAATTTGTCCGACGGCGCGATCGGCATTGTTCCCGTGGGCAGCGGCCGCGACTTCGCCTTTCATCCCATTGGCAGCGGCCCATTCCGTTTTGTTAGCCAGCTGCAGGATGATGAGGTGATTCTCGAACGAAACGAAAATTCCTGGCAGCCGCTTCCCGCGATTGAGCGCATCCGCTTTGCCGTTGTTCCCGATGCGATTACCCGCGCGCTCGAACTGGAGAAGGGTTCGGCCGACGTCTGCATCAATTGCCTGACCGCGGATATGGTCTACGCCCTGGCCAAGCGCCCCGATCTGGAGGTGGAGAGTGCTCCCGGGACCAATCTGAATTACATCTCGTTCAACACCCAGGACAGCGTGCTGCGCGACGTTCGCGTGCGCCAGGCCATCGCCTACGCCATGAATCGCCCGCTGATCATTCATTCGCTATGGAGAGACCGCGCCCAGCTGGCGGAAAGCCTGCTGCCGCCGCAGCACTGGGCCTGGACCGGAGACGTGCAGCAATATCCCTATGATCCGGCCAAGGCCAACGCGCTGCTCGATGCTGGGGGATGGAAGCGAGGCAAAAGACGGCGTTCGCTTCCGTCTGGCGATGAAGACCTCTACCGATGAAACCAGCCGGCTGCTGGCCATGATTCTGCAACAGCAATTGCGCGACATAGGCATTGCTCTGGAGGTAAGGAGCTTCGAGTTCGCCACCTTCTACTCCGACATCAGCAAGGGCGCTTTCCAGATGTACACCCTGCGCTGGCTGGGTGGAAACGAGGATCCGGACATCTTCCGCTACGCCTATGACAGCACACATGTTTCCGCCCCACGGGGCCAACCGTGGCCGCTACTCCAACCCCGCATTAGACGCACTGATACGGGAAGGCGGCAATGTCGGGAGACCAGGCCCAGCGCCGCGCGGACTATGTAAAGGTGCAGCAGATTCTGGCCGCCGAATTACCGTCGATCAACCTCTGGTATCTGGATGCGGTGCTCGTCCATACCAAGCGACTGGGGAACATCAAATCTCCGGCTCCGGCAACTTCGATTTTCTGCGAACAGCTACGGTTGCACCATAAAGCCCTACACCGCGGCCTTCGCGTCTCGTTACGGTGTCTGGCAAGATCTTTCAGCAGCCGTGCCATCTACTTTCTTTCCCTTGCCCTCTTCAATGGTGAGGTAGCAGTCGATCGGTAAATTCGTATAGCGCTCAATCAGTCCGCTCGGTTTTGGCCATCTAATTTCGAGCCAGTCGATCTTTGTGTGCGTTCCAATTCCTAGAACTACGCGGGGATCGTGCGAGGCAAGATAGCTGCCGCCGCCAACCTTTAAACGATGCCGCCTCAAGCTACCCGCTTGCCAGATTATCAACGCACCGACGGCATCGCGATTCGACTTCTTGCCGATAAGATTAAGTCCCAACCAATGGTTGCCGTGAGCCGCGGTATTCCTAAGCAGGAGAGGGGCGCCGTTGTTTACCGACACCAGCACATCGACGGCGCCATCATTATCGAAGTCGCCTAGCGCCATGCCGCGCGCTGCGAATTGTTGGTCGAAAATGGGGCCCCCAAGTTGGCTCACATTTTCAAAACGGTGTTCCAATCCAATTCCCCTATTGCGAAACAGCAGCATGGGCTCGGCATACTTCACCTCGTCTGTCCTGGTCTCGACGCGGTCGTCGGGATGTCCGTTGGCGAGAAACAGGTCGACATTGCCATCATTGTCGAAGTCAACGAACTTCAGCCCCCAGCCACTCATGAGCAGGGTACTTTCCCCGATGCCATTCCGCATTGCCTGGTCATCGAAGGTCAGATTGTGCTCGTTGCGGTAAAGAGAATACTTTTCGTGATCTACGTTGGCTACGAAAAGGTCCATCCATCCATCGCAATCGTAGTCCGCGGAATCGACCCCCATGCCGGATCTCGGGCTGCCATCTTCGCTGTACGCAATCCCAGACTCAACGCCAATGTCTTTGAATTTGCCTTTGCCATCATTGACAAGAAGAAAGTTGGCCACCGTATCGTTGGCGACAAACAAGTCCATGTTGCCGTCATTATTAATGTCAGTAGCTACTACTCCCCAGGCCTTTCCCAGGTACCGTGCGATTCCGGACTCCTTGCTGACGTCAGTGAATGTCCCATCTCCGTTATTGTGAAATAGCCAACTTGGCATGGGAGTGTAAACCCGCGGCACGCAATAGTATCGCTCCCCTGTCGCGGTATTTCCACAAAACTTATTGAGCTCCTTGGTGAAGTCGACAAATCGGCACACGAACAGATCGAGTTTGCCGTCGTTGTCGTAGTCAAACCAGACCGCGCTCGATGCCCATCCCGGCGCCGCAACCCCAGCTTTCTTGGTAACGTCGGTAAAAGTGCCATCTCCATTGTTGCGGTACAGAATGCTGCTGCCGTATTGCGTTAAATACAGGTCAGGAAACCCGTCATTGTCAAAATCCCCGACCGCCGCGCCCATCCCGTAGCCGCCTCCTGGGACTCCGGCCTGTGCGGTGACATCCGTAAATGTGCCATTGCGATTGTTCCGGTAGAGGGCATTGCGTAGCGGCGGAGATGGATCGTAAAAATCGCAACGGCCGCTATTGATGAGATAGAGGTCCATCCAGCCATCCGCGTCATAATCAATAAAAGCGCAGCCGGCTCCCGTTGTTTCGGGAAGATAATATTGCGAGGAGCGGCCATTTACATGCCGCCAGCTGATTCCGCTGGAGGAAGGCGGAACCTGAACGAAAAGAGGATTGGTCGACTGTGAGGCCTTTGTTTCCGAAGCCGCGGCAGGTGAAAGGAGCAGACTAAGGGGCGAACCAAGGCTGCTTCTACCCACGCCTAACAAAGCAATGTGCTTTAGGAAAGCGCGCCTGGAATTGGTATGCAGGAGGTTCAACGCGGAGTACGGAGGCACCTAACGCCTCACACCTTTCTGGCGTCTGCTCACAGGCGAGTCGTTGCTGGACATAGAACCCAAAGACATTCAGACCATCATAAGTGAAACGAATGCTTCGATCACTTCTTGACATCCGCAAGAGTCCGCAGATATTTGACCACCTGCCCGATCTCCACCGCGGTGAGCTGATCCCCAAAGGCCGGCATGCTGTTCTTGCCCTTGGTGATAACCTTTGTCAGTTCGTCGTCGCAAATGGCGGCTTGAATTGTCATTGATCGTTGCGTCGTGCGCGCCTCCCCTGCTGTTTTCCCGGCCTTCAACTGCGCACCAGGGGTAGCCGTGTGTCTGGCTGTCTCCAGCTCGATCGAAGCCAAACATGATCTGGATCTTCCGTGACCATCATGGCTCGTGAGGTACCGGCAAGGAAATTCAGGTAATAGATGTCGTATCCCGGTCCAGCCACTACGGGGTGATATCCGTCCCGCACCAGCACGGCGTCACCATCACGCACCTTCAGTATAGAATCCCGCGCGTTGTCGGAACTGTACAGATTCTGGAACCCGAAAGCACGGGGACTCTTCATGCGGTAGTAATATATTTCGTCCAGGTCCACTTCCACGGGCGGATTGTGGACCTCGTGCTTGTGAGGGGGATAGCTCGACCAATTACCCCCCGGCGTGTAGACCTCCACCACGACTAACTTGTCGGCCGGAAAGTCAGGCTGAATGACGTCGATAATTTGCCGCGACGCGTTCTCGCCGCCGCGCAGGCTGCTGGAGATATCTTTCGGAGTAATAAGCCTGGGCTGCAAGGAAGCGGTGGACGGCACCTTGCACTCGGCGAACTCGCAGACCGACTCGGCCTTCAGCACAACACGATTCGAGGAGGGAAGATATAAGGCATAAGGCGGTCCATCAAAGACATTTTTTCTGCCGCCTATCAACACCTCCCCTTCACCCCAGTCCGCTGCGCATTCACCCCCAAGCAGGACCAAGGCCATCTCTTCATCTTGTGTTTGCAGTGGCAGCGTGTCTCCCGGGACCAGGCGTCGAACAACAAGGCTCATCCATTCCCAACCAACTTCTTTGCGAGAAAAGCGAAGCAATTCACCTGATTGGCCGTGGGGTAAATTTTGCGAATGCACGATAGAAGTATTTGGCTTCATTTATTTGCTCCAGCAAGCCGGCGACTCATGAATCGTTTCGCTCGCGAGATGTTGTTGCGTCAGGTCAGAAAAATAGAGGAGCAGCGACATACATTCTAACCGTTTAGACTATACCACAGCGAATTCCCGTTTTTGCTATTGCATCGCCGAAGCAGTTCGGCTCACCGGCGCAAAAAATTGGCCAGCCCCTCAGTGCATTCGCATAAGTAAAATAGGAGTAATAAGCATCAGAAGTGCTGCGCCTACCGGTATAAGTACCCCGCGGCTAACTCCCGACCGATCCGCAACGAATCCGACGGCCGGCGGAATAGCGATTGCGCCTATCCACCCGCCGGTAGTGACCAGGCTGATCGCCGTACCTACCGATAACGGAAAGTATGTGCCGGCGAGTCCGAGGGCGGTTGGAAAAATGGCGGCCATGAACCATCCTCCGGCCAATGCAGCGACGATGACCGGTATCCGTCCGCGGATAACATAGAGTGCGCCCAGGCTGATGACTGCTCCGGCAGCGCTCATTAGCAAAAGGAGCAGGGGACCGAACTTGACCAGGGTCCATTGGCTCGCCCAGCGGCCGGCGATCATAGCCAGAGCGAATATGGAGATGATGCGCGATGCGGACTGCTGCGGGTATCCTCGTTCCGTGGTAAAGAACGTAACCGTCCAGCTCCAAACGGAGAACTCAGTCCCGACGTACAGAAATACCAGCAACATGAGCAGCAGTAATCGTGGCTCGCCAAGGAGCGTGGCGACACTTGCCAAAGGAAAGCGCGCGCCAACCACAGGAGCGGGAAAAGTAAGTGACAGATGGAAAGCCAGAATCGCGCCGGTTAAAATAGCTGAGGTCTTCAGTACACCGGAAAAGCCTCTTGCCTTGAGGATCGGCATCACGATGAAGGGAGCAATAAAGGCTCCTACGCCAAAGAAGAGGTTTAGCAAATTGGATGCGACCTCCCGGTGGCTGGTGTTGGCCAGCGAAATCGTGGTGTTCTCTCCGGCGATCACCATCGCCCCGCCAAGCCCTAGGAGAAAAGAGAGCGCGTACAAGAACCTGGGCGACTTGATCGATCCGAGTCCCCAAAAGGCCGCCCCAACTGCCAGCAAACCAAGACACGTCACGATCTTTGTTCCTGAGTAATCCATGGTCAACCCGGCGGGGACGGAGGAGACGAGCAGGCCAATAGAGATGAACATGAAAAACTTGCCCGCCTGGGTCTTATCCAGCTCAAGCATCTCCATCAGGTTGGGGAGCACAATGCCCAACATCGCGTTCAGGTAGCCATAGATAAATACCCCAGACCACGCGGCGAAGATAAGGGCCCTTCCACCAATCATGAAGAGACCCTCCCGGACGGAAACACGCGCACAGTGGCGGACACTCCCCGAGTGTCTGCCACTGGTTTAATTCTCGAGTAAGAGGCTACGCCCGCTTGCCGTTGCGCCACGCGGAACCCTCCCATTGCTGCTTAATATATTCAGCAGCTCTAAACGCAACCGCCTGGATAGTTAATGATGGATTGAATCCAGCATCGGTCACCAACACGCTCCCATCCGCTATGAAGAGGTTTTCGACATCATGGCTTTGGCAATAGGAACTGACGACCGAGGTCTTAGGATCGTTTCCCATTCTGCAGGTACCATTTTGATGGTCAGCCACCCCGCCTTTTGGGTTCTCGCCATGCCAGGTTTTGATTGCCCCAGCCTCTTTTAGCAATTGCTCTTGTTTGGCCATCACAAAATTGGCTACATCAAAATCTTCCTGCAGGTAGGAGTGAGTAATCCGCGCCACCGGTATGCCCCAGGAATCGCGAACCTTCGGATCGAGATCAACGCGATTTCTTTCTTGGGGCAATGCCTGGCAGTTGCTGCCGAGATGGATATAACGATAGAAATACTTGCGTTGGAAGTCTTTGTGGGCTTGGCCCCACATGGGCTCGCCCGGCGGGCGGTTCGACGCGAATTCGATCGGCAGCGTGCAATAGTAGTTATAGATATAACCGCCTCCGCGTATTTCGCGGCCGCGCGGATGATTCCAGTCATTGAACGCAATGGATGGGCCGGGCCCCTTGTCGTGAGGGATCTCCTGCTCGAAAATGCCAAATGCGTCTGCCCCGGTATGGTCGTTCAGATTCCTGCCCACCTGGCCGGATGAATTTCCCAGCCCCTGTGGGTGAAATTTGTTTGCCGAATTGAGCAACAACCGCGCCGATTCTGTGGCGGAGCAAGCCACCACGATCAAATCGGCATACTGCTCATGTCCTTTCTTATTTGCGTCGAAATACTGCACACCGCTGGGACGGCCCTTTTCGTCGGTCAAAATACGAGTGACAAAAGAATCTACCCTCAACTCGCATTTCCCGGTCTTAAGGGCCAGGGGCAGCATACTGATCTGTGTGCCCGACTTCGCGTTCACTTCACAAGCGTGGGCAAGGCACCAGCGACATTGAACACAAGGATATCGGTCATTGTAGGGTTGGGTAAGAATCGCGAAGGGGGGTGGAAAGGGATGCCAGCCCAGCCGCAAACCAGCGTCGCGGATGATTTCTCCTTGCCGGTTGATGGGCAGGGGGCGAACCGGAAAAGGCCTTTTGCGGGGCTCTGCGAATGGGTCGGCGCCAGCCAGGCCGGCCACTCCAATCTCATACTCCGCCCGCTCATAGTACGGTTCGAGGTCATCGTAACTAATCGGCCAATCTTCCACCGAGGTCCCTTTGACCGCGCCGTAGGTCGACTTCATGCGAAAGTCTTCCCGCTTGAAGCGCCAAGCGGCAGCCCCATACGCGAGCGTGGCTCCTCCCACCGAAGCCGCGGTCTTTCCGTAGACCTCGTCCACTCCGGGATAGACCAGGCGCGCAGTTTCGCTGTCGGTATAACGAAAGGTGCGGGGGTTGGCAAACACGGCTGGGCCATATGCCGGCGGCACGGAATACTGCGACTGCAATTCGGAGTGGTCGGAGTCAGCCGTGCTGTAGTGGTTGCCGCGCTCGAACATCACGACCGACAGCCCTGCTTGCGCGAGCTCCTTGGCGAGGATGCCCCCGCCGGCCCCCGAACCCACCACCACTGCATCGACTTTGTTTTGGGGCACGGACTAACCTCCAAACCCAATCATTTTCCAGCTCTCACCGTTTCGATTTGCGCCGTGCTCAGGATCGCCGTAATAACCCTCGAAGGTGTGCTCCCGGATCAAGCCAAAGAATCGCTGGGCGGCCGGTTCCCCGTCGATTCCTGCCTCCAGACTGCTTAGGACCTTCTGTTGTTGCGCGGAGCTCAGAGATATGAAGTCGCCACCGGCGAACTTCCGGCTGACGTTATCCACCAGTTTCAGTCCCGACTCATAGCGATCTACGTAGAACTCCCCGTAAGGCCCGGCAAGTTTGGCATCGATGAACTGGACCACGCCTGCTTCTTTGCCACCGGGATACTCGTCCTTAGGTACCAGCTGCTCCGCGATAGCTCCCACCATGGCCGCCTGGGAAGCGGTGAATATCTTGTAAGTCGGCTGCCGGGGAGTGTCGGCAGCGGATAATTCAGCCAGCGCCGGCCATCCGCTCATGGCAACGGTTCCGCTGGCCGCGATCGATTTCACGAAATCTCTTCTGTCCATTTTTGCTGCTGACAAGGCGCCCACCTCGGGATGGAGTGTATGCCGGCTCGCATACGGTAAAGCGTGATTGATGGAACGAAGCGGTTAGCCACACCACCACAAGAGGGAAATGTATATCAAACCTGCTACGAAAGTCGATGATCAAATCCCCGTCTTGAGGACGGTCTCGACGCTTTGAAACTGAGCCCCAGCGACCGGCCTCAACGCCGCTGCCAGGAGCGCAGTACGCAGAGAGTAGCAGCCTGGACTGGAGTACCATGACGGGCGATTCGGTGCGTCCCCGCCGGGTTTACTTCGCCGCCTGCATTAGTCTCTTGACAATTGCCCGGGTGTAGCTGTAAAAGGCTGGGGTCGAGTATAACCGGTTATGAGCGTCGTCAAACACGGGGCTGAATCGCAGACCATGCCGCATGTCGAACGTCTGGGCAGTTCATCGACCCGCGGAACCCTCCGGCACACCTTGGAGGTGAAATGTTGACGCTGAGGCCTAAGCTCAAACCACGACATAGAGGTGGATTTCTTTTGTCGAGACGTCGCAAGGGAAAGACTGGTCAAGCAAGGCTCTCATCCGCCGAACATCTTTCCTCTTTGCTAAGAGCATCACGACTTCAACCGAGCAACACGTCGTCCTGGGCCAGCAATAAAGAAAACTCAGTTTCGGGAGGATAGTGGCGTCCGCATAATAAATGCGGAACGCGAAGTTCCTGCATCAAATTTTGGCAACCATATAAGCGGTTAGAAGCGTACTCGAGGGTTTGCGCTAGCGCTTTTGATCTTCTCGCAAGGCGACTGCACAGCCTCATTTCTTAGGAGGAGTTATGCGATTTTCCGATCTTAGCCTGGGCCGCTCATGCCGGATGAGCGCTGTACTGATGGTGACGTTTACCTCGGCTGTTCTCTACGCGCAGGTTGACACCGCAAGCATCGTGGGTACGGTTAAGGATTCAACCGGCGCCCTGATCCAGAGCGCGACAGTGACAGTCCAGAACGTGGCCACCGGCGAATCACAAACGGTTAAGGTGAGTAACGCCGGGAGCTATGTCTTCCCTTACCTGAGAGTCGGAAACTATACCGTCACTGCCGACGCGAGCGGATTCAAGAAGGTGATTCGCGACGGGATCGTCCTCGACGTCCAGGACCGTAAGCAGGTAGATTTCACCATGCAAGTAGGTTCCAACAGCCAGGAGATCACGGTCACAGACAGCGCTCCCTTGCTCCAGACCCAGAACGCCGATGTTGGAACTGTTGTCGATTCGCAACAGGCTACGGACCTACCCCTGAATGGCAGGCGCTACGATCAACTCTCTTTGTTGACCGCCGGAGTGAATCAGTCCAGTGCTTCATTCCAGGGCCGCGCTGAAGGAGTTTTCAGCGTGAACGGCAATAGCTCCACGGAAAACAACTACGTTCTCGACGGCGCGGACAACAATTCCTATACCACCAACCTTCAGGATCAAAGCGCCCAAAGCGCGCAGCCGGCGGTCGACTCCCTGGCGGAATTCAAGCTGCAAACCCGCGATTACGACGTTGAGTACGGGCGCAGCGCCGGCGGTGTGATCAACGCCTCCATAAAGTCCGGCACCAATGAGGTGCACGGCGATGTTTATGAATTCATCCGCAACGACAAATTGGACGCGAACGATTATTTTCTGAACCAGGCCGGTCAGCCCAGAGCGGCTTTCAGGCAGAACCAGTTTGGAGGTACCCTGGGCGGCCCCATTCGCAAAAACAGGGTGTTCATTTTTGGTAACTACGAGGGAACCCGACTTGCCGCGGGCCAGAGCCTTGTCGGAACCGTTCCAACCCCGCTCATGCGGCAATACAATTTCAATGAGCTGAGCTCACCGCCGACCAACCCCACCTATCCTGGAGCACAGGCCAACTGCATTGTGGCCGGCGTTGTGAACTCCAGTTGTGTAGATCCAGTAGGGGCAAAGATTTTTTCGCTATACCCCCTGCCCAACACCAACCTGGCGCAGAATGGACAGCTAGGCGCATTCAGTGGGAATAACTACATTGCCAGCCCCACTGAGTCGCGCAACTCTGATCAGTTTGGCACTCGCGTCGACTACAAGATCAGCGACAAAGACAGCATTTATGGCCACTATGTTGTCTTTGACCTGCGTCAGAATATCCCCGGAATTTTCTCCTTAGTCGATCCCATCGCAGACGGTACTCTTGGCTCAACACAAGGGCTCAACGATGACCGTGGCACAAACGTCACCATGGCATGGGTCCATCTATTCAGTCCCGCTTTGATCAGCGATGCGCATTACACCTTCAATCGGGCGGCGTCGCACTCCAAGCAGGCTACATTAGGCGTTGACGGTAATAGCCAGGTCGGACTGACCGGAATCCCCGTGTACGCGGGTGTCTCGGGCGGACTCCCGGAACTCGATATTTCCGGCTTCTCTCAGTTGGGAAGCCCGCGCTGGCTGCCGCAGAATCAATTTGCGCAGATTTGGCAATTCAAAGACACCATCACCCTCATCAAGGGAACTCACAGTCTCAAAGCCGGCATCGAGTGGCGCCGCGACGCGGATAACTTCAGCGACCTGTGCTGTACGCGCGGCTTCTTCAACTTTAACGGTCAGTACACTGGCAACCAGGGCATCACCGACCTTCTCCTCGGACTTCCTAACCAGGCTGAGCTGGAAAACCTGAACATCGCTCATATCTATCGCAACGGGTTCAACTGGTTCGTCGGCGACAGCTGGAGGGCAAAGCCAAAACTCACCATCAACTATGGCGTGAGATACGAGTATGAGAGCCCGCTCTTCGAACGCAACAACCATGTAACCAACTTCAGCCCGACGCTCAATGGAGGCCAGGGAGGCCTGTTTACCATCCCCAGCAATGCGTCTGGCACCTTCAACCGGACGACCGTCCACCCCAAGATGGACAACTTTGCTCCCCGTGTAGGCATCGCCTATCAGATCTCCCCCAACCTGGTCATGCGCACTGGGGCTGGTGTCTACTTCCAGAATACTTACCGCTATGGCAGCGAGAGCCAGTTGGCGCTCAATCCGCCGTTTCTCACCGACCACTCCCTGAACAGCTCGGCCAACGCTGCCCCGGCCTTGATTCTGCAGAACGGGTTCCCTTCAGGGTTCGTTAATCCCGTGAGCATTGATGACATCGCGGCAGTTAGCGAGCTGCAGATTCGCGCCATCAATTCACATCTCATCCCTTCGGATATTTATGAAGGGAGTTTCGGTTTCCAATACTCGGTCAGCAAAGATCTGGCGGTTGAGGCCAACTACGTGTTCAACCAGGGTCGTCACCTGTGGAGTCTTAGCAACGAAAACCAGGGTTATCTTAACGATCCCGGCAGTCCGCCGATCATCCCCTTCCCGCAGTTCGTTCAAGGCACAACGCCGACTTACGTCGAGTGGTTGGATAGCGACCTCAGTTCCAGCTACAACGGCTTGCAGATCAGCGTCGACAAACGAATGGCAAACAACTTCGCCTTCCACGTGGCGTACACCTGGAGCAAGGCTCTGAGTCAGGGGAGCGACTTCGAGGCCGGGCTGCGCCCCATTCAGGATCGCTATGACCTCAATAAAGAATGGGGTCTTTGGGACAACGACACCCCCCAACGCTTCATAGCCAGCACCACCTACGGCTTGCCCGTCGGGAAGGGCCACAACCTCAATCCGTCCGGCTTTGCAGGCAAGCTGGCCGACGATTGGCAGCTGAACGGAATCGTGAACTACTCGGATGGCCAACCGATCACCATCTCGTCGAGTTCTGACTTGACCGGTACGAATTTCGGAAATGGATCTGCCACCAGGGCTAATTGCATTGCCACGCCGCATATCAATCAGACGATCGGCCATTGGCTTGACCCGAATGCATACTCCGCTCCTTTGCCGTACTACTTCGGCACGTGCGGACCGACGCCGGGGCCAAGGAACCCTGGAGTCTCAACCTGGGATACGTCCCTGTTCAAGAATCTGCCCATCACAGAAACCATGTTCTTCCAGTTTCGCGCAGAGGCTTTTAACCTTTGGAATAAACCGCAATTCGGCGTGCCGAATTCAACCGTTGGGACGCCGGCCTTCGGTCAAATATCGAGTCTCGCCACCAATCCCCGGCAGCTTCAATTTGCCCTTAAGTTTATCTTCTAGGGGGAGCAGCGAGGTCCTGAGAACGGCCATAACTCGACGTGAGCAATTAACCGTGATTGATTCGATCCGCACGCGCCTTGTAGGATAACTGCCTGGCAAGTCAACCGGGTTGAATCGATCACCTGCGTGGTGACAAATAGAACGGAGTATGCCGTCCATGATGGAGCGACGGAAGTTTCTTAAGGTGGCAACACTGGGCGCTCTTGCCTACGCCTGCCCTTGGGACGGGCGGGCGGAAGAAAAGCCACAGAAATTCAAGATCGGCATGGCCGCAACCACCTGGCTTGCCACCGATCACTCGACCGCTATGTATTGGAAGGCGGTGGAGGCGATTTCCCAGCTGGGGATCGGTGCGACCGAGGCGGACAATAGCGATGCCCATCTGGACTCCGCGTACGGAGCAGATCCTGTTGCATTCGTTACCCGGTCCCGCGGAATCGGGGTACAACTCGAGGGCGTCTACCAGGCATTACCGCTGCACGAGCGCAAAAGCTGGCCCGCCATCATGGCAAAAGTACGTTCGGATGGAAAATTCCTGAAAGCGGCAAAGGCAAAATATATCGCATTGGGATGGGCTCCGCCGGCTCCTGTGGGAGGCAAGCCCTATCAACGGACCGCGGCAGATGTGCAGCAGGTCATCCGTGCCGCGGACGAGATCGGCCGAATCTCCAGCGAAGAATACGGCATCATCGTTGCCTTGCATGCAGAACGCGATATCCCTAAAGATGTCGTCCTGGAAATCCTCGACGGCACGAACCCCAAATACTTGAAATTCTGCGCCGATGTGGGTCATCTTGCGGGTATGGGGCTCGATCCGCTGCAAACCGTAAAGAGATACGCTTCGCGATTGGCCGTAAGTCACTGGAAAGACTTCGATCCGAAACTTCCGGGTCCTCCTTATTTGGGAGCGAAGGCCACGGGAGACTTTGTCGAGGTCGGACAGGGCACCGTTGACTTTCGAGGTTTGGCCGCTTTCTATCGGCAAATTGACTTTGACGGATGGGTGATGGTGGAGCTGGATCGTACCCGCAAGCCGAGTATCATGGAAAGTGTTCGCCAAATGAAGGGATTTGTCACCGATCAGTTGAAGCTTCAGTTTGTCCCGCTCCAACACTAGGCAGGGCGGATGTGCTCCACTGAGCCGGCAAATCTCGGCCAAACGTATGATGACCTCCCGATGGATTCACCGGCAAGGCATTGCTTTGTCGCTGTTGCTTCCCCTTCTTCCGTGCACCCTACTCGGGCAGCAACAGAATCCACTGAGCGCTGTTCGCCGCGAACTCGACAGTGGCCACAGCTCAGAAGCCATCCAAACCCTCGAGACTTACCGCCGCGACCATCCCCTCGATGCGGACGTTTGCAATCTCCTGGGTATCGCCTATGACAGGGTGGGCGATGCCGACAAATCTTTGCAGATGTTCGAGGAGTTTGCGCGCCTGGCTCCCAATCGGCCGGAAGCATTCAACAACCTGGGCGCCGCTTACTTGCGCGCGGGCAATTTAGATCAAGCGGAAACGGCTTTTCGCCGCAGCCTGGCTCTCCGTCCTGGCGCTGTCGATGCACTTTACAACCTGGGCGCCCTGCTGAATGCGCAAGGGAAATATTCCGAGTCAAAACCGCTTCTGGAACAGGCATATCGCCTGGAGCATTCCGGCGCAGTCGCCTACGAACTTGCTGTGGCCATGGCCGGAATGGGCGACAAGAAAGATGCGTTGAACATCCTCGAGTCGGCGGCTCCTCCTAAAGGTGCGAATGCCGCCCCGTGGTTAAAGCTGGCTGGGACGCTGGAACTAGAACAGGGAAAAACCGAGGCGGCATCCAGAGCTCTGGACGCGGCAATTCTGTTGCAGCCGGATGACCTCGCACTGTCTTACGATCTGGCTCTGGTCCGGCTTCAGCAAGGCCGGCCCGACGCTGCGATTCCACTACTGGATAGGAGTCTTGCTCAGCTCCCCGCGAGTTCAAGGGATGTACGTGAAGGCGCGATATTGGCCTCGAAAGGATTTCCTCAACAGGCTCTGTCACGCTTTGAACAAGCTGCCATAGAAGACCCGGGATCATACGATGCTTTGTACAACGTTGCCGTCTTGCGCCTGGAAAGATCCGATCCCAAAGATCTGGACATCTCTCTCGACGCAGCGCAGCGGGCGATGACCGTTCACAACACAGGTGAAATTCATGATTTGTTGGCTGATATCTACGAGCGCAGGAAAGACTACAAAAACGCACTGCTGGAGTATCAGGAAGCGGCTCGCATCGATCCAGACAACGACCGGTTTGCCTTTGACCTCGGCTCCGAGCTGCTGCTTCATGAGAACTATCAGGCAGCAGAAACTATCCTGCACGCTGCGCAGGCTCGCAATCCGCAGTCGTCGCAGATCTACTTAGCCTTGGGTGCTGCGGAATTCATGGCCGGTAAAACAGCGGATTCGGTCGACGCTTTTCTGAAGGCGGTCGATCTGAATCCAAACTTCGACCCGGCCTACCTTTTCCTTGGCGAAGCCTACACCTTCTCGGGCGCCCGATCTGAAGAAGTATTAGCTAAGCTCGCGCACCTTGCTGCCAAGGAGCCACAAAGCTTCGGGGCACAGTATTACTACGGCACGTGCCTTGTGGTGGCGATGAATAACGATGGAATATTGACGAATGCGTCATTGGCGATGGCAACCCTGAATCGAGCGGCACAACTGCGACCTCGTGATGCGCGTGTCTACTATCAGATGGGCGAAGTGCTTCGGTTAGAAAAGCGGCCGGCCAACTCCGTGTCGTACTACGCAAAGGCGATAGCTCTTGATCCGGATTATCCTGAACCGCTGTATAAGCTGGGTCAGGCATATGTTCAATTGGGAAGGCACGAAGATGCGCAAAAAATGTTTGGCCGGCATCGTGAGGTCATGAGCAGGCAAGAAGCAACCCTCGATCGCCGTTCAAGCGAGATTCAGAGTTTTATTGTCAGCATGAGAGGTGTCGACGAGTCTAAATCGAATCCTGAGGCCACCAGGCACAACTAAATTTTAGACGTACTGAAATGATTGTCGCCATGCACCAGAATGCCTACCATGGCGATTTCATGCCTCGAGGCGCGGATCGGGAACCGGATAACCGATCGCGAAATGGTACACCACCTGTCCCTGCTCGGGCGTCAGGTTGAGATAACGGTGCACCTCCTCATCGTAGAACGCGCCGATGCCGGTCGCCCCCAGCCCGAGCGCTTCCGCGGCGAGATACAGGCGGTGGCCGATGGCGCCTGCTTCGAAATGCACATAGCGATAACCGCGATCACCATGGGCGCGGGCGGCGCGCTCGAGATCGCCGATCATCGAGAACGCCACGCATGCGTTACCGGCGAGATCCTGCCCGAGGCTCAGGCCCGCGGCCGCGACGCGCTGGTCGCCACTCCTGATCTGCTCCAACTCGGCACGCTCAGGCCAGAACCGGTACACGCCGGGTTGCAGCCCGTCGACGCGATGAGCGTACAAATAGAGCTGGATGAAACGCGCACCGGCGAAATCGGCAGAAAACGGCCGGGTCGCCGCGGCAAGGATCGCCGAGAGCTGCGTCAGCGACATCGACTGCGTTCCACCCAGGAAGTCGAGCGCCGAACGCCGCATTCGGGCGACCTCGCCAAAGGCGCGCTTCGATGAAGCTGGAGGAGGCAGCTTGATCTCGCCGGAGCCAGTGGGAGCCGGCTCGGCGGCGGAGATGCCGCGCACGCGCGGTCGCTGAGTTTCGTGGCGTCGTGAATCTCATCAATCCGCGGGTAAGCGATCGTTTCTTTCGAGAGCTGATTCGCGTGCCCGCCGTACCAAACGGTCTCGCGGGCGTCTGGTTCGCGCACTGGAATGGACCCGCCACGCAGCTCGACAATGAGCATCGGCCACTCATCCTCGTGCAGGCGGCAGGACTGCGCGACTTCATCGTCCGGGAAATGGCCGATCGCAAAGCTGTCGCATCCCATGGCCCGGGCGGCAAGCGCGAGCGCCTGCCAGGCGTGCCCGATGTCGTGCAAGCAGTATCGATAGGCCCGGTCACGGTACTTCCACGCCTCGCGCCACGCGATGCTGGTCAAGACAAACACGATCGGCGCAGAGCTGCCGGCCACGTTCAACTCACAAATCGCCCAGCGCGCGCTGCTCGGCCATGTGCGCAGAGGGACGGTAATGATACAGCCCATCGGGCCACTCCTTCAGGCCCCGCGTGAGGAAGTGGAATTCGGTCGGGTGCAGATTCCCGGAGGATGGATTCACGCGCAACGCGTAGCGGTCTCCGGTGGATGGAACGAGCTTGGACGCGCTAATCGCAGCGGAATAGAACAGCAGTTGCGAAAGGAATGTCGGGCCGTCAGCCGGCAGGTGTGGTGCCAGAGACGCCGTGAAGCACCTCGAGCGCCGGCATTTCAGGAACGGGTGGATCTGCCGGCAGGTCGAGCACCGGCACGCCCTCGTAGTGACGGAACGGATCGGGCATGTTCGCCCAGTCGAGAACGTGCGGCGGCTCGCCTCAACGATTCAACGCTGTGCTTGGTAGATTCGTGATATTCGCGCCAAGTCATCGCCGAGAACGATTCATACGTCGACAGGATACCTACCCCGGAAATTCGTGGAAAGAAATTCGTGGACGGAACTGGCTTGGGGCACGGACATGATACCTATTCCCCCGGGCTAATTCACCGTGGAGGACGTGGGACATAGAGGAGCTGACACTCTAAAAGAGCATGGGGTTAGTCTCGTCCGGCCACGAATTTCTGGCCACGAATTTCCCGCCTCATGACGGTTGATTGCACAACGCGATCAGTTGCGTTATCGTCGTGGTGACTCTATGTCGGCGAAGATTCCAGCGCGACTCTCTTTTTGTTGTCCCCAGCTGGACCAGCATCGTTAGGGCTATCTGTTTTGTTCGCTGCTGCGTGACGGCTGGGCCGGCGGCACCTTCCACGGAAGGAGATCAACATGCTCGCGTGATGTGCATAGTCTTCCCCCAGGCTTTCCACTAGCTAACTAAAAGGAGAAGTGAGAATGAAAAGCGCACACATTTTTATTCGAACCGTCGTAGCCGCATGCGCTCTCGCGCTTGTGTCGGTCGCCGCTCATGCCGCAACGATTCATCTGAAGGCCGATCTGAAGGCGTCCGCCGAAGTTCCGCCTAAAAACAGCGCTGGCACGGGTACCTTGACCGCTACGTTGGATACTGAAACCAACGAATTCACCTATCACGCTGAATTCAGCGGCTTGACTGGTCCGGTCGTCGCAGCACATTTTCACGGCCCGGCGGCGGAGGGAGCGAATGCGAAGCCACAGCTCCCAGTAAAGGGCAGTCCTATCACCAGTCCCATTGATGGCAAGGCAACCCTGACGCCGGAACAGGCAAAGGACCTGTTAGCTGGCAAGTGGTATTTCAATCTCCACACGTCCGCAAACCCAGGCGGCGAGCTTCGCGGTCAGGTTCTGAAGTCTGAATGACGGGGGGTGTGCAGGTTGCTGGATTGCCTGCATGCCGTGTCCAGTGGTAACTATGTCTGTTCTTTATCGTTCGGAGATGTGCGAGGTTTACATTTCTTCGTCAAACTACGAACGTCAAGACGGTTGGTTGCGGCCACGCGCCCATACCAGGGCCCGAGTCTTTCACGGTGCGCTTCAGGTCACTGAAATCCACGTAGGTGAGTCCGTAGCGTTGGCTGTACACGTCTGCCATTCGAAATTGTCCTGCAGAGTCCACGCGTGAGACGCGCGAACCTTCGCACCATCGGATATGGCTCGCGCCAGCTCTGCGAGTTCTTGCGCGAAAGAAATCGATGCGCCGCGTGTCGGGGACAAGAGAAGGTTACAAATTTCCATCGTTCCAGCTGGGCTTCGATTACTCTGGATCTAGTCCGGATTTCCGCTACTTCGGCATCCTATGCTACGAAGGATCACCTTTTGGTCTGTAACCGCGCTTCTTCTCCTCTCCCTGGGCAGTCTTGGAGCCATAGGTTGGGTTGGATCTGAGCGTGCACTTCACCCTGAATACCGGCGGTATCAATGGTCTCTCGCCACATTTCCCGACCTGCATCCTGAACACATCCAGGTTCGAAGCACCGATAACATCCTCCTGGACGGGCGCTTTTTTCCCGGGACTCATCCTTCGCTGGTAATTCTCGCGAGTGGCTACGGCGATACACAGGATCAAATGCTGTCCATTGCGGAGTTTCTCCATCACGCGGGATTTAGCGTGTTGACCTACAACGCGAGGGCACGCGCCCCAAGCGGCGGCAAATATGTGACCTTGGGCGCTATGGAGCAACTGGACGTAATCTCGCTTGTAAACTATGCGGCCATGCGCAACGATATAGACGCGAGCCGGATGGGCATCCTGGGTATCTCCATGGGCGGGGCTACTGCCGTGCTTGCTGCGGCAAAAGACAAACGCCTCCGCGCGGTCGTGGACGATTCCGGATTCAGCGATGCCCCACGCGTAATCGCTGCCGCCTTCGAGCACTTCATTCATCTTCCCGCCTTCCCATTTGCGCCCATAACCGTCGGCATCGCCGATCTCAGGGCAGGAATCAACGTGAGTCGTGTGCGCCCTATGGACGTCATTGCTGGGATCAGTCCCCGGCCTGTGCTGATCATTCACGAGCAGGGAGACGCAGTCGTACCGGTGGAAAATAGCTTAAGGAACTTCGCCGCAGCCCACCAGCCAAAACAACTTTGGCTGGTACCTGGCTCGGGACATGGGCAGGCTCAGACAATCGCAAAGTCGGAATACGCGTCAAGAGTTACGGATTTTTTTGAGCAGGCACTTCGCTGAAGTTCAGCATCCTCTTGTTCGCATTCCCTCTTGGGACACGCGCAACCTCTTAGGCCGGACCATCAGTGGTGAATTTGCAATCCAGAACCAGAGCGAGATTTCAATCCAATAGGCCAACCCATTCCTACCCGAAAGAGGGGGCGGGAGAAGCCACTTAATCGGCTTTCTCAGAAGAGACAGTAGGGGAATCCTAAGGGAACACTGGGGAAGCCAGGATGGATCGCAGAACGGCCGCCGCGCGTTTCTGGCCCGCGCCCGCAAATACTAACCGCAGGGATGCGGTCTGCCCGCGTTCACCAGGGAAACTGTTTCCCGCTGGGGGGAGGAGCAAATGTCCAAAGAAATCAACTATGATCGCAGGCGATTTCTTAGCGGAGCCGCAATGACGATTGTCGCCGTCCAGTTCGGCCAGTTCTCAACGATCAGCTCTGCGACAGCACACTTAGGCCGTGAAGGTGAGTTACCTTCTCTCAGCAGCGCAACCGAGTGGCTGAATGCGCAGCCATTAACGGCGGCCGGCCTGCGCGGAAAAGTCGTCCTGATCGACTTCTGGACCTATTCCTGCATCAATTGGCGACGCACACTTCCCTATGTCCGCGCGTGGGCCGAGAAATACAAAGATCAAGGACTGGTGGTGATTGGCGTGCATTCGCCGGAGTTCTCATTTGAGAAAGACACCGCGAATGTTCGGTGGGCAATAAACGACATGCGGATCGACTATCCGGTTGCGATCGATAACGACCATGGAATATGGCGCGCTTTCAACAACGAGTACTGGCCCGCCCTCTATTTCGTGGACGCAAAAGGGAGGATTCGACACCACCAATTCGGCGAGGGGGAATATGAACAGTCGGAAATCGTGATTCGACAATTGCTCGCTGAGGCCGGCAATGACGACATCGGTCATGGAGCGGTCTCGGTTGACCCTGTGGGCGCTGAGGCCATTGCCGATTGGAGCAATTTACGGTCGCCGGAAAACTATGTCGGGTATGAGCGCACTGAGAACTTTGCGTCTCCAGGCGGTGAAAGACCCGAAAAGCGTCACGACTATGCTGCGCCCGCGCAATTGAAACTCAATCATTGGGGCCTATCGGGTAATTGGGTAGTAGGACGAGAAGCCATCACCCTGAACAACGCCGGTGGACGAATCATCTACCAATTTCATGCTCGCGATCTTCATCTGGTGATGGGACCTGCAGTGCCAGGAACTTCCGTGCGATTTCGCGTGCTTATAGGTGGAGAGCCACCGGGGGCCGCCCATGGAGTCGACGTAGATGATCAAGGTAACGGGATGGTCACCGAGCCACGGATGTATCAACTGATCCGGCAACGGGAGCCCATCGTCGATCGACAGTTCGAGATCGAGTTTCTCCATTCTGGCATCGAGGCCTTCTCATTCACCTTTGGCTGAGGCATAGCCTGGCTTCCCTTATTCAAGGGAGAGAAGGAAATGGATTTGGGTAAACGCATAGGAGGAACAAACATGGCGAATTTGAAGTATGAAACGCTGACTAACGACGCGACCAGCAACGCGGGAATTGCGAAATTCGCGAGAGTCGATCAGAAGCTCGAGGTGCTCGTCATCCCCGTCTCGGATGTCGACCGCGCGAAGCAGTTCTATGGAAACCTCGGGTGGAGGCTCGACGCCGACTTCCCCTTCGATAACGGCTTCCGGGTCGTCCAGTTCACGCCGCCCGGCTCGGGGTGCTCGGTCCAATTCGGCACGAACATCACGTCGGCCGCGCCCGGCTCGGCCCAGGGCCTCTACCTGATCGTCTCCGACATCGAGGCTGCGCGCGACGAACTCGTCGCCCGCGGTGTCGAGGTCAGCGAGGTGTTCCACGCCGGGACGCCGGGCGCTCAGTTCCAGCCCGACGGCACGAGCGGTCGCGTCAGCGGGCCCGCGCCCGATCACGCCAGCTACAGCTCCTTCGCCACGTTCAGCGACCCGGACGGCAACGGGTGGCTGTTGCAGGAGGTCACGACCCGGCTGCCCGGGCGCATTGACCCGCCGAGACGGCGTTCGCCTCGGCGAACGATCTGGCGAGCGCGCTTCGGCGTGCGGAGGCCGCCCACGGTGAGCACGAGAAGCGCACCGGGCAGCGCGACGCGAACTGGCCCGACTGGTACGCCGAGTACATGGTGCGCGAGCAGGCCGGCGAAGAGCTGCCGCAATGAACGACTGCGCCGTGATCGTCATCGGCGGCGGCGCGCACGGCGAGGCCGTCCACAGTGCCTGTGAGGCGGCGGCGAAGGCCGAAGTTGACGCTGCGTTCGTTTGGCGCGACTCCATGGTCTCGAACTACTCCGACGCCCGCCGGCTAGGGGTCATCATTGCTGGCCCGAGGAACAAGATCCATCTCCCTCGGGTCGAACAGCTGTTGCGCACTGACGTGGAGGAGCCATGACCACTGCAACCAATGTCTCAACCGCGCAGCGCGAACCGGAACTGCTCGGGCAAACCGTCGTCGTGATCGGCGGTAGCGACGGCATCGGGCTCGAAACAGCCAGACGGGCACGTGCTGAGGGGGCTGACGTCATCCTCACCGCGCGTAATCCCGAGCGCCTGCAGCACGCCGCGAGCGAACTCGACGCACTAAGCACCGCGTCCTTCGACGCCAACGATCCGGCCGCAGTTGAGGGGTTCTTTCGGGGCCTGTCGAAACCGATTGACCACGTGATGGTCACGGCTGGCGGGCCGCACTACGGGCGCCTGGCCGACATAGACTTAGCGCAGGCGCGCCGCGCCTTCGACGAGCACCTCATGCTGGTACTCCAAGTCGCCCGCGAGGCCGCCGGCAAGGTGAAACCCGGAGGCACGCTGCTGTTCATGAGTGGCACCGGCGCCCGCCGCCCCGGCGTCGGCCTCGGGATCGCATCGACCGTCACTGCCGCGCTCCCCGCCCTGATAGCCAACCTGGCGCTCGAATTCGCGCCCGTCCGAGTCAACCTGATCGCAGCCGGCTTCGTCGATACATCCTTGTCGGCGTCCCTCCTCGGCGATGACCTTGAGAAGCGCCGCAATCAGCTCCGCGCCACGCTCCCCATTCGGCGCGTCGTCGTGCCGGCCGACGTCGCCGCGCTCGCCGTACACGTCATGAGTAACACGGCGCTCACTGGTGCGACCTACGACATCGACGGCGGCCAGCAGCTGGTCTCCGGTTAGCGAACAGCAGACCAGTTAAAGCAACTTAACCGGTTCCCGGCGCTGCTGCTGCTACACTTGCACTCCACCGGACGTGTATCACATGGCCGTCGCCACTGGCATTTGCCAGAACTCCTCGTTTCACCTTGATAACGGAATCCTCAACCCGTGGATACTTCCGTCGCCATTGATCTTTGAGGGGACAGACTAGCTCTCCACTGGCGACGCCCCCGCCACCAGCAGCGCAGTCCCGCCGAACATCAGTGTATCCGCAACAAAGTTGATCGCTTCCGTCATCTGAGAAGGATCACGAGTGAGAGCTAGAATCGGCAGGTAAAAGAATGCCGCGAGCAGCGTCATCAACACACCGATCCAGCCAGCGGCAGTGCGGGGCCTGATGTTGATGAGCAGTGCCGCTCCCGCCACCAGCAGGAAAGCTCCCACTGGGTATCCCCCCAGCGCGTGAAGCGGAACCCAGGCCGGCGTCAGTTTGGCATCCGGAACTCCCGGTGTAAATTCCGGATGAAGCACCTGCTCCAGTCCAAAGTAAGTTACGGCAATCGCTACACAGAAACGGCCAAACAGGATCATCCAATTCGGCTTTCCTGCCTGTGAGTTCCCGCGATCGCTGCCGGCAAGGGCCCACGCGCCGCCCGCGAAAGCCGTCTCTCTCAGCACAAAGTTCCAACCAAGCCGATCTCCCGGATGCGCAATGGCGTACGGCAGATCAAGCATGAGGACGAACAGCAGAAACATCACTCCCAGCAGGGTTGCGGACAGGCGTACAAACTTCATCGCAACCAGACTGGTGGCCGCTGCAATCAAAGCGCAGCCGACAAAGTAGACCCAGAACAGGTGTGCCGGCATCCAAACCGGGACCATCTGCTCCATAGACCTCGCCGCCACAAAATGTTCAGCCGCGAAGACCGCGAGCGGGGCGGCAACAAACACCGGTCCCAGCTCGATCCACCTGTCCAGGCCGCGGGCGCTGACCAATTCTCTTCCGATAGCGACCAAACCGCCGGCGAGATAAGCGATCCCAACAAACCAGGGCCAAAATACGAAATGTGTGAACATCGAGACGCCTTCCTTTAGAAGCCCAGGTTGTGGATCGTCGAAGGGACCAGACGGGCGGTTGAAAGAGTTTGCGTTTCGCGGTACGCCTTACGACGAACATGGTACTGTGGAAACCGCTTTTGCAGTCCATTACTTGAGTCGCGCGCCGTCGCAGATAAGGGAACCAGAGCAAACCGCGGAGCACCTTTTCGACGAAGCGCTCGACCTGAAGGGCTATATGGGGACCATCACGTGACCCGATCACCTGGATTGTTCGCGGCACTGTTGTGGACTGCTGCCCTGGTGGGTGGCTTGCTCTCTGGATGCTCAACGAGGCACTCCCAGACATCGGTGCAGGCCAACATAGGACCTGCTCCTGACCTGCGGATCGCTCTAAGGCCTCATGGCCTTCCTGACGATTTCTTTCTACCGGGTGCTGACACCCGATGTTCACACCAGATCATCGGTTACCGATTTGTGGTCTGGATGGGCAATGGGACTGTCGCTGTCGGCTTCAATACCAGCCTGAATTGTCGGCAATCACCCAACACGACGGTCAAAGGTGTCCTCCGCGTGCTCGTGTTTGACCTGAATGGGACGATGAAGGCCAGCCGAAACCTTCCCTATCTTGCAGACGGTTATGGTGAACTGGTCGCCGATGGCGAGGGGTTGCCTGGTCCAGGTGGTACGTTGCTCATCAGAATTCAGTCAGTGAACCTCGATCCAGAAGGGACGCATGAATCCAAATCGGGAGTGCTCTTGCTCGACGCAAGCTTGAACGATGTGATCCGGATGGACAATTTCCTCGAGCAGACCACTCTGCTAGACCACGCGCTGGTGTTTCAAGACGGATTCACACTCACCGGACCCCGAACCTATTCCGTTCTTGACGGAGTTCCGCCAAAGGAACTCAGCCGCCGCCAGGTGGAGTGGCCGACAGGCACCATGGACCACAAGTTCGGAGAACATGGGTTCGCGTTCATGCTTTGTAGCCAGGAACTTAGTCCCGGCACTTATACCTCCACCAATGTTGCTCATCAAGCGACAAAATTTCGCTGCTCGGTAAATACCCTTGATGAAGATGGAAGCAATTGGACGTTCGGGCTCCAGGACGGCGAAACCGCGGCCTTGGTCGGACTTCTAGCTGACGGCAGCGTGGTGGGGCAGGTTCACATGAGGGCCACCAACACGGAACGACTCGTGGAATGGGGAAAGGACGGGCGTTCCAGCATGCTTCCATGGCTGCCGGCAGGCTATGATGGTTCGGTCAACAGCGCAACCCGCGACTTTTCTCGCTACGCCACTCTCGCCACGCACAGCCAGCAACCCTGCGATGCTCTCGCAGGAGTTCTGACGAACGCGTGCAATGAGGGTCGACATGGCCGCTGGTTTGTCTTCGACACAAAGACACATTCAGCGCTTGTTGACCGAACCTTTCCTAAGAACGGCCGCGCGGCCCTGTCGCCGGACGGACTTCACTACGCTTCTTTTGAATCCGACGAATTGCGCATCTACTCTCTGCCCGTTCCCCGCTAACCTAGAATGACGGCAGGGTCAACTCCGAACGGGATCATTGTGCCTCAGTCTGCGCTGAGAAATTCGACGCCTGCTCGGCAGGCCCATCGCTAGCTGATCTCCGGGAGGAAGCCTGCAGCCCACTGTCGCAGGCAGGCAGCTCGATTTGCTGCAGTAGTCTACACATCGCGCGAAGAAGTTCCGTAGACTTTCCGCTCGTTTCCCCAACGTGACACCGTTGTGCTGACAGCCTTATGCGTGGTTCTTACGGAATTGGAGGTGAAGGAGGGTTTTTGCAGCAAGTCCGTCACCTTCCACAAATTCTAATAGCCAACTCCTCTCCTGGAGATCCCCCGAACCATCGCTCTCCAAATCGCAACCTCTTCTGCGCGAACGGGTCTGCATAGAACGTAATGGATGTCGATTACAAAAAAATCCCAAGGAGTCAATTTCCATGCGTACTTTCGTCCCCGCACTCACTCTCGGAACTATCTTGATCGCTGGACTTTCAGGCAGCGCACTAGTGGCGCAGAACCAGGACCAGGCCACACCACCGCCAACCTCTGGACAGTCTTCGGCGGCGCCCTCGGCGCAGCAGCCGGCTCATGTTCCCAACCCACAACACCAGGCAAAGAAGATGGCGAAACAACTCGGTCTTACGCCTGATCAAGAATCGAAGATCGAGCCCATACTGGCCGACCGTGCACAGCAGGTGCAGAGTGTGCGCTCCGATACCACAATTACGCCGCAGGATAGAAAGGCCAAGATCCACGGCATCCGTCGGGACAGTGACAGCAAGATCGAGGCCATTCTGACCGACACCCAAAAGCAGCAGTACGAACAGATCAAGCAAAGCCGCCGGGCTAGCAAGCAGCAGCAGGTTACTGCTCCCACCAACAGCTAAACCTCGCAGCCGCATCCAAGCCGCCAGGCGGGTGGCCCATTCAAGCCCTATTTTTGGCTTGAATGGGTCGCTGCGGGTGCCGGACTCCTTCCGCTCCAGTGCCCTCGTCCCCGGGTATGACAACGAAGTAAGCTTGATCCATGAATCCTCTCGTCACACCCTCCTGGTTAGCCGACCGCCTGGGCGATCCGGACACTGTAATCCTGGACGCCACGCTGCCTCCCGTGGGCGTCACGCCGCCGGTTGATACCCACGCACAATATCTTGCCAGGCATATCTCCGGCGCGATCTTTTTCGATATCGAGCAGCTCTCTGATCGCTCCACCCCGCTGCCCCACATGTTGCCCACGGCAGAGGCTTTCTCGCGTGACATGTCGGCGCTCGGTGTCGATGATCGCACGGCCATCTGTATCTACGAACAGGAAGGCGTTTTCTCTGCTCCGCGCGCCTGGTGGATGCTTCGCACCTTCGGGGCCCGCGAGGTCTACATTCTCGATGGAGGCCTCCACGCCTGGATCAAGAACGGCCTTCCCACGTACTCTGGGCCTGTTCACCGCGCACCAGCCACCTTCCACGCCAAACTCGACCGTGATGCGCTAAAAGATTTCGCACAGATACAGCAGATGATCGCCCAGCGCGGGCAAATTCTGGACGCCCGCTCCGCTGGTCGCTTTACCGGCGCCGCCCCGGAGCCCCGGCCCGGCATCAGCCCGGGCCATATGCCCGGAGCCACCAACGTCCCCTTCACCGAACTGGTCGAGGATGGCCGTCTGAAGCCCGTCGAACAGCTCCATCAGATATTCACTGCCAGGGGCGTGGACATGAAACAACCAGTCACGACTACCTGCGGCTCCGGCGTCACTGCTGCTGTCATCGCCCTGGGCCTCGAAATTGCCGGCGCCCAGCGCGTCAGCCTGTACGATGGCTCCTGGGCAGAATACACCCAACACCCGGAAGCCGTGATCGAGAAGACCGCCTAGAGTAAAGCGGCTTTGCACTCAACCACCTTCGCAGAATGAGAAACCGTAATAGTGCCATATCATGGCCCGGCTGCCGTTACCAGGTCTTCTTGATCAACGTATCGAACCCGAAGCCTCCGCTTTGATCACGAGTGGCGCTAACCGCAACCCGGGGAGAGAGCTGATATTGGCCTTGGATAGTCTGGTTCTGCGTGGAGGCTACATTGCTCGAGAACGTCACAAAGAGATTTCCCGTGACCCGTTGCTGAATGGTGATATTCGCGCCGGGAGGTCCTTGACTGGTTCCTCCCGCTAGTACCGGATTGATGGAAAGCTGGGAGATGCCCGCGACCTTCGATACCCGGCTCGTCACCTGGCTGCTTACCTGCGATGCCACCAGCGACTCCGCCGCCTGATTCGCCGGGGTTGCGTTCGCCGCGCTTGCTTCGGTGGTCGAACCGAATGCCAGCAGGTTGATAATGTCGGCGGCCGGCAGCGAAGGATCGGAAGAGTAGTTGGTGCGCAGCTGGTCGATCGGCCCATTGAACCGCATAGAGATGTCGTACTGCTGGATGTTCGTGTTCAGCGAAAGATTGACGACCGGCTGCGTCTCCGAAGGGTTGACAAACTCGATGGTTCCCCCGTTGAGGACGAATCGGTCCCCGTTGAGAATAATGTCTCCGCCGGTCGAGATTGACGCGTCCCAGGATCACCGGTTGCGCGGCCGTGCCCCGCACCCGCAGGTTCGCCGAGCCGTTGACGCTGAGCGTCCTGCTCACCAGGTTGATGTTATTTTCCGAACTCACGCCCAGGTTCAACTGGATATTTTGAGCCAGTCCCGGTGTTGGCGGCGGGGAAACGCCACCCGAAAATTGATCGATAAAACTGTTCAGATCGAAGGCCGGCGTAAACGAGAAATCGGCCAAGCCGCAACTGGCCCCCGAGAACCGCGTTGTCCGTCGCTGCCCGCAAGCCGAAGATTGGCGTTCACGTTTTCGCGAACGCCTTGCGGATAGAGTACGCGAACCCCGTTGGCTGCCAACCCGAGGTCAAATTGGACTGCAGGGCGATAGGCGATTCCACCCTGCGCTGTAACCGTGCCGCTGCCGACGGTCCCCTGAAATTTGCTGATGTTGAGCCGGTCTTTGGTCAGGGTCAGCACGCCGTTCCCGTGTTGCAGGCCGACCGGCAAGATCGCCGCCGGCAAAGTTCGCATCTACGATTTCTATCTGGCCGCCTAAGTCAGGATTGTTCGTCGCTCCATTCGAATTGATATTGAACTTCAACTCGCCCGAGCTCCTGATATCGGGTTCGAACACCTGCGCCAGGTGCAGATTCACCGTGCCCAACAAGCACCAACGACATGGGGGCGCCGCTGGTTGTCGACATCGACCCCTGAAACTGCAGGTCGGTATCCGTGCCCTTCAGGCCCGAACGCTGCAGAGTAATCACAGTGTCCTTATAATCCGCCTGGATAGGCGAGGTTTCGGCTAACTGGATACCATTGCCGTAAGCCAGCTTCAGCGTGGGAATGGTGAGATGCGCTTCCAACAGCTTTTTATTCTTGAGCGGTCCATGGAGCGTGGCGTGCAGCTCGGTCTGACCGGTCACATCGGCCGCCTGCCCGGGAGCATAGATGGCAAAGATGGGCTGTAACGGAATCGCCTGCGTATCGAGCGTCGCTTCCGCAGCGTAGTCCCCGGTTAGATTGACCTTCGCGTTTGCCCGGATCGCCGTCCCACCGCGGAGGAAGTCAGATTCGCAGTAGCCAGATGATTGGCTACATTCATCTGCAGGTTGACGTCGGCGATTTTCTGATTCTGAATCTCAATTTGCGGAATCTGCAGTGTGGCATCGAGCTGCGGGTTCTCAAACGTTCCCGCTCCATTTGCCTGGATGCTCACCACTCCCCTGGCGTCGATATTCTGCGCCTTCAGCGCCTGCAGTTGATCCAGACGAATGCCGGAGGCAGTAAGCTGCGCGATGTAGCTCTTCTGCCGCGGCCGAACGCTCACTTTGCTCTGCACATTGCCCGCGGGAAGGTGGACACCCAGATCGCCGTGAACTTCATCTCCAGTGCCCGCGAAGGTCAACGTCGCAGACGTAACCGGCTGATCGTACGCAGTGATGTGCGTGAGCAGAAAGGTTCCCTTGCCCGATGGGGCTTAATTCGGTGCCATGAACTTTTATGTTCGCCGCTAGCGTACCCGTCACCGGCACATGCTGCCCGGAAAGCTTGACCAGATCCTGAACGTCCATCTGCGAGGCCTCGAGATCCACTTGCAATGGACTCGCATCCGTGAAGGCCCACTTGTTGCAGGCCGGTGCTGGCATTAAACGTAATCTTTCCGTGCGAGGCCGGCTCCAGGTCCGCGTGCTGCAAGCTAGCCATGGATGGGCTTACGTCAACGTTCGTTCGCAGCACGCGCCAAGCTGTTCCGTTGAAGCGGAAATTTGACGCGGTCAATTGCCCCGTCAGATGAGGAGCGCTGGTGGATCCGCGCACTGTGCCCTGAAACAACGCGGTGCCGGCAAGGCCAAGCGACGGCCCTGGAGGTCGAAACAGGTCGGCCACCGTTTCCAGCTCGCTCAGATTGTTGGATTGAAATTTCAAATCCAGACTCGACCGCTGGCTCACTACGCCGTTCATGGTTAACATGCTCTGTGGTGTCCGCAGAGAACTCTGCTTGAGCGCGAGCTCCTGGTTGCTGCCCGTATACGTTCCGTGAATCGCGCTCTCCACCGGGATAACCTTGGCGGCGCCATTGCCCGATCACCGTTACCGCCTTGAACGGTCGCATCGGCGTGGGCCACAACATCGTCAAACGTCTTTCCCCAGGCGGCATTTGCTTGCCCATTCAGCACTCCACCTAAGGCAACATTCTTCGGCATCGCCGACGATTTCAGAGCGCGGTTCACATCCGCAAGCTGGATGCCACGCAACATGGCATTGAACTTGGAGTGCGCATTGCCGTCGATGTTGCTCATTTTGCCGCTGCTGGTGAGCTCGCCGCCCAGAAGGCGGGCGCGAAAATCCTGGAGCGTTGCGTCGCCGTTCTGCAGCGAGTAGTGGGCCGCGATATCTCTGATCTGCGAACGAAGCGTGGGCGTTTGCACGTCAAGCTGCTTGCTGCTCAGATCGCCGCGGACCAGGAACCGTATCCAGGAAAGAGCGATTGGCTACCTCCTGATACGCAACCGAACCGCTGGCGCGAATGAATCCCACCGGCACCGAGGGGTTCGGCGAGAATTCTTCGAAATTGGCTGCCATCCAGCGTGGCGACGTACTGCGCCTGCACCTGAGGATGGCTGTAGTCCTCACGGTCGCAGTCAGACAGAAACTGCGATGTACTCGCTGGTCAACTTTGCCTGCGACAAGTGGAAGGTCGTGGGAGTCGCATCGAACTCCGCTTCCAGGTTGTGCGGGATCGGCTTAACGATCCTGACTGCAGATGGCCATCCGAATAGCTCAAGCCTCCCGGAGTACTTCTGTGAGCAGCGCTGTCGAAGGAAGCGCGGAAGTCTACATTGTGCAAGTCTGCGGAGAGAACGCTCTGGCGATTGTTGTAGTAGACAGACCCCTGGTCGAGCACCGCATGGCGAATCCCCAGATCGAAGATGCTGGTATTGCTGCTGCTGGAGCCGCTGCTCTTGATAGCGGGGATGTTGGTCACGCCATGCGCGTCGGTAAACACCTTCACCACAGGGCGGTCGACAACAAAGCTGTCGAGATACCACTTCTGTATGAAGGACCGAAACAATGCGAACGCCCACTTCTGCATGGGCCACCTGCAGCAGCGGCGGATTGGGATAAGGAGCGGCGCCGTGCACCGTCAAGCCATAAAGATCCAGGCTAAGATTCGAAAGATGGAGAGCGAAGTTCTGTAACTGTACCTGAGTGCCGAGGCTTTCGCTGGCCGCTTTTGCGCGGTGCTCAGCACGTAGTTGTGAAACCGCGCGCTATGCAACACGACCGTGACGGCAATCCCCGCCAACACCAGGAGAGCCAGCACGCCGAACGGCACCCAGGCCCCCACCTTCCACATCCGCGAGCGCGGGCCGCGGAGTCTGGTTCGGCAAGGCTTGTGTCGAGACGTTGCGGTGCTCACGTGACTACCTCCGTCAAAATGCCTGGCCAATGCTTACAAAGTACTGGGTTGATTTAACTCCCGGCACCGGGTTCAGGTTATGTCCGAGATCGATGCTGTACTGGGCCGACGGGCGTTGCATAACGTAGGCCCAGCCCCACATTGTTGGTATACAGCGAAGTAAAATCGTGGAAACCAACAGTGGGAAAGACATTCCCTCCGTCATAGAAGACAGCCAGTCCCAGGCCTTCCTTGATCATCGGTAACGGGATGCGCGCTTCAGTAGTTGAGAATCAACAGCTCATTTCCCCCGCAGGCACCTGGATGTAGCTGCAGTCTGGTGGAAGATCCCGAGCTGCAAACCTGGACCTCCGCTGCGGGCCGGCGCCATCCAGGGGAAATCCGCGCAAGGTGTTGCCGCCACCGGTAAAGAACGCTTCGCTCAGCGGAACGACAGCTGTTGGAAAAGGGTTGGGCCAGCCCAATGCGGATGCTGTTCGCCCAAACAATATTGTGAAAGGTCGGCCGATAGTAGGCTGCCTGCGCGGTCAGCTTGGCGAAATTTACGCTCGAGCCCAGCTTGGTTGCGATTGAAGTCGAGTTCGATCGACTGCAGCACACCCTTGTGCGCATCCAGAGGATTGTCGCGTGTATCGCGGGTGACGTTGGCGGCAATCGTCGAAAGCCGCACATGCTGATCCTGTGGCAGCACCAGATCCGGAATGAATATGCGCGTCAAATCAGTTTGGCTGAAGCTATAACGCAGGAAGAAGACATCGTGCTTTTTCTGGTCCAGAAACCTTTGCAGTTGAAACTGCCGTTTTCAACCTGCGAAGAATAGACGGGATTTTCCTCATCGCGTTCAGCCAGGATCAGACGTGGTTGCGCCCCACTTTGACCAGCGGAAATTAGGGTCGATGTAATAGCCTGCGACCCGCTGGTCCAGGCGTCCGGCAAACGCCGTCGCGGATAGCGATTCGCCCTTGCCTCGTACATTGTTGCGCGTATATTGAAACGTTCCCCGAGGCCCGTAGTAGGTGGTTTGGCTGGTCGTGAAATTGGAAGGTAATCCGACCGGCGGCAGGCCGGGGAGAGCCACGGTGCCACTGGGAATACTGCCGCCGCGATTGATCACTTCAAAACCGAAGCCATAGGTCATGGTGTTCCTCTTGGCCTCGTGCACTTTGACCAGCACATCTTCACTGGTCTGCGTCGTGATCTGCCGCCTGGGATCCACTTCCGCCCAATCGAAGACCCCGGTGTGGTTGTAGAGCTTGCTCTCCGCGGTGAGCAGCTGGGTCTCCGTAAGCGGGTGACTGGGAACAATCGATGGCCACATCCCGGTCGATGAGCCGCTGCTGGGTTCGTTGCCGCCCCAGCGTCAGCACGTCGTGGGTATAAACCTGCGGACCCTCGTAGATGTGATAGACCACGTTGATGTGATGAGGGTCGTTCTTCGACACCACGTTTGCTGTTTCCCGGAAGCTGGAGGTCAGGTAGCCTGCCTGCAGGTAACGGGCAACGATACTGGCGCGGTCTGCCTCGACAAACTTTTGCGAATAGGGTTTGCCGGCGGCCAGCTTCAGCCCATCGGGCGCAAACTTTGACTCCGGGAAAGGTATCGGCGCCTTCGATCTTGAGCGAGCTCACAATATCCCGCGGCCCCTCGACCACATGGAAGGCCACCGTCAGGTTGCCATCCTTGTGGCTCACCGACGAAGTGACCTGCACACTGCTGAATCCCTCGGATTGGTAGAGCGCGGTGAGGTTCTTGGTGCTGGCGCGCACCAGTTGCTCGCTGTAGTTGCCCGGCGAGAACAGATGCGATTTTTTTACCGTGACCAGGCCCATCAGGTCCGGCGTCTTGATCTGGCTGTTGCCGGCCACACTCACCGCCGACACCTTGTGCTTCTTTCCCTTGGTGATGACATAGACGATGGTGTCCACCGAGTCCTGACTGATGGAACTGCGAGTCGACGTTGACATCGAAAAAACCTTTGCGCTGAAAGTAAGAGACCAGTGCCTGGCGGCCTTCCTGCACCAACTCCGGATCGACGCCCACTCCCTGGTACACCGGCAGCAGAGACTTGCGCGTCCAGCTCCAAAGGTGTGCGCCCTTCACCTGCACGTTAATGGTTGGCCCCGCTTGCACATCGAAATGAATATCGGCGCGGTTGGTTTCGGCCGTATAAGCTGCCCCGGCAAGTTTCACCTGGGCATCCAGCTTGCCCCGCTTCTCCAGCCGCTTTTGCAGATATTGCTGGGCCTTGTTCAGGGTCGCGCGGCGATAGTTCTTGCCCGGCCGGATCGCCGCTCCCCTCAACCCGCGCCGTCGATGCCCTGAAGGCTCTTGCTCATGCTCGCAGCCTCGTCCGGTGTGGTATTGGCAATCGCCACCGTGCCGAATTTGGCCGTCCGATTAAGGCTGACCATGAACTTTACGTTGGCGAGGTTGTGCGCGGTGTCCAGGTTCACCTGGGGACGAACCTCGGCCTCAAAATAGCCTTCCTGTTGGAAGTAGCGAAGCAGCGCGTCGCTGTCTCGTCTGGACATCGCCCGCGTTGTAGGGGGACTTGCGGAGGATAATTCGCGATTTGCACCAGCTTGGAATACGAAAACCTCTCCGCTCCGGGAAATTCGAAAATTCCAAACCAGACCGCCGGCTCTACGATCAGCAGCACGCGGACGCCGTTTGCCTCAGGCTCGACCTGCAGCTGCACCTCGCCGAATTTGCCCGTCACTTTTCAAGAGTGGCGATGCTTTGATCGATTTTTTCTCTGGAGAACGGCTCCCCCGCATGCTGTTGCAACAGAGGCACCAACTTGCTGGTGTCCAGATCCGGGCGTCCAGCGATCTCAACCGCGGTGACGTTCTGGCCCTCGTAGGAATACAGGATGGCCTGGCTCGCGGGGGCGGTCTTGGGAAGTTGCCGCGGGCTGAGTCGTATTCTGCGCAGCTAACCCGGTACAGAGGGCCAGTGCTGATCACGACCCAGTCTATGTTTATGTTCCCGACCTTGGATTGAGCCGTCATTCGAGGATGTCCCACAAACAGCTCGACCCACTCCATCTCCTCATCAGATGCAGGAATAGCAAGGTGTGGTTTGATCCGCAAGGACTGAGTGCGGACTGGGTGTCAGATTAGGTAACTGGCGTACCAACGATCTCCGGTTTAAGACTCCCGATGGCCGCAAGCTTCTTTTCCTGTACTGCGGCTTCGATTTCGCTATTGATCTCGCCGCCGAGCAGCAGCATCAGGCCGCTGAGATAAAACCAGGTCAGGAGAATGATGACGGTGCCCAGCGAGCCATAGGTAGCCGAGTAGTTGTTGAAGTAGTGAACATAAATGCGAAGGCCGAGCGAGGACACCAGCCAGCCCAACATGCCGAGCGCGGAACCAGGCGTAAGCCAGCGCCATTGGCTGACCTTGACGTCCGGCCCGAAGTAATAGATGAGTGCGAAGAGCAAGGAAAGAAACGCGGTGGCACAGAGCCATCCCAGCGTCCTCAGCGAGCCTGCGGCGCACATGCAGCAAGCAAGTGATGGTAGATATGAAGGTGAGCGAGGCGGGCAAGGAAGTCTGCCGCCAGCAACGAAGCGAGCATAAGCGTGATCACGATGGAGAGAATGAACGGTGACGCCGATCGCCGACAGCCTGGCCTTCCAGTATGGCCGGCTTTCCTTCACTCGGTAGACCACATTGAGACTGTCCTGAATCGCGGAGAAGCCTACCGAAGCGGACCACAGGGCCGCTGACCAGGCCGAAGGTCAGCTTGCCACTGCTTGCGGCGGCGGTGGTTTGATTAAATGCTTCGAGCACTGTCCCTAAAGCGGAAGGAGGAACCACAATCGCAGAGGTACTGCAGAAGATTCTCATAGATGTGCGCGGCCGAGCGGGCCGCTAAACCAAGAATCGTGCAGGCGCGTAAGCAAGGTGGGAAACAGCGCAAAGATGAAAGTAAAAGCCGAGCTCGGCGGAACGTCCCAGCAAGGTTATCGGCGAAAATCGAATTCCAGGTATTTTTTGCGATGACCCTTGCAGGTACCCCTTCAAGATTCCAGAGAGAGTGCAGAGGGGAGCGGGAGACATAACCCCAGACTTGTCTGCGCGGATGCGGTGCGGGAAGCGTTCGCGGTACGCGCTTTCTACCGGGTCGGTCGATGAGCACTTTGCGGGCGTTCGCCACGAGACTCATCTCCTGAAGCTCAGATGCATGCAAATATCGGCCCGGTGCATAGACAGATAGGCTTCAGGCCGCATTGTGTTGCTCGCGCCTGACGATAGAGATATTGTTGTTCATAACGGCTGCGACAACTACTAACTTTCTCTTCTAGGCCGCCCAATCAAGTAGACAGGAGCAAGCCAAGTCCCTCCCGGGCGTAACCCGCGGTCCATTCATATTGCGGAAAGCCTATGGTCAGCGCCAGCAGCTCCTGGGGCGTCCGGGTGCGAAAGCAGGAGACCAGCCCATCCCACAAGACCACCAACGGGATCAGGGGGACCAGATAAGTCAGCAGCAGTCTCGACCAGCGGAAGGGCCGCATGCGCGGGGTGAGAATCCAGGCAAAGACCGGCATCAACAGGATGGTCGCGAAGGCGCGCGAGGTGCGCGAAGTAACCTCGGCCATCGCGAAGCCGTCCCCACACCGCACCGCGTCCCCAAGCACATCGCGCGCGATGCCGCATCGGGAAAATGGTGGAAAGAGGAAAAGATAGTGCGGAAACCTCTCAGACACTCCGGCACGCAGGCGGCATCGACGGAAAAGTCCACGCTATTCAGATGAGGGATCCGCCGCCAGACGGGCGGCAGAGCGCACCGCTGGGAAATTTATCGGTCAGCAACCACGGTGAGCGGCGCGCGTTCGGCCAGCGCGGAACGCCAGCCCGGGCTCAACCACGGGCCACCGCCACCGGAACAAAGGTCGACGACGCGCTCTGCGCCGCAATCACCGATGGCGCGGAAAATCTCCGCCTGAATGGGGCGATAGATGTCTGCCCGGCTGGTGATGGCCTCAAGATAGTCGGTGGCTCCGTGCCGCACGGCTTGCGGACACCACGCCTGGTCGAGAACTTCAAAAAGCTGAAGACGCCGCAAACCTCTATTGCCGATCTCTCCACAAAGCCATGGCCCCGAGCAGACCCTCCTCATTGGAGATGATCTTGATGTTCGGGACCGTGCTTGAGAGTCACTTTCTTGGCGTTGCCGCCCCCGATGTACAGGGTGTCCCAGTTGAAGGTCGCGGCGGTTTGCTCGATGGCGCGTTTGAGCAACTTGTTCCAGCGTTTCACGCCAAATTTCTGGAGCCCGCGCCTGCCCAGATATTCCTCGTAGGTTTTCTTGCGCCAGGGATGATGTCCCAGTTCCAAGCCAGGGCACAAGACGCCCTCGGTGAACAGAGCCGAGCCCATGCCCGTTCCCAGGGTGATGACGAGTTCGACCCCTTGCCCTGGATCACCGCGTAGCCGCCCACCGCGCAGTCGTTGGCCATCCGCACCGGCTTGCCCCATCGCTTCTCCAGCGTCTTGGCCAGCGGGAAACCAATCCATCCCGGGTCAAGGTTCGCGGCGGTAAGCGTTTTGCCTTGCTTGATCACTCCGGGAAACCCAACAGAAACCCGGTCGAAGAGCGGAACGCTTACTTTGAGCTCGTCCAGGGCGGTCAGGATGGCGGTGGTGGTTGCCGGTTCGGGTGTGGGCACGCGCAGCCGGTCGCTGATCGGCCGGCCCTCCGGGCTGAGCGCCTGTATTTTTAAGCCGGTGCCGCCGATATCGATGGCCAGAGTGATGGGACCTGCTGCGTCGCCCGTGCGCGGTACCACGACTTTGCTAACCTTGTCGAGCCATAGACCTCCCGAGCCTCAAACCACTTGTCATTCTACTAGTTAACCGAGTGACCAAGCACTGGTAGCAGGTGCGCAGTTATTCACACACCCCCGGCTCACTTTGCCAGCGCGCTTTTTTCACGTTTCGGCGGTCTTCGGACTGGCTCCTTCTTCTTGCCCAGCCGAAAGCCGGCCTCTTCCGCCTGCTCGCAGGCATCCTCAATCTTTGCTCGATCGTCTTTCCGATCGCCGAGGGACGCGGCGGGCTCATCTTTCCCGCCTCGTACCGGGGCGGCGAGCCGCGAGCAGATCGGGCAATTGCGTCCACCACAGGATCTGCTGGTGCAGCTCCTTGTTGAAGTACCACTCTCCCGCTGCGACTCGTGAACTTTCAGCAGCCAGCGCGCGTCGCCATCCTCCCAGAGTTCGCGTGGGAAGCCGGCGAACGCTCCTCGTGCTGCTTTCGTGGGCTTGGCGGAGGTCAGCGTCTGGAACAGGAAGGCCAGCCGGACCCGGGCCGCGGCGCGCCAGCCATCCTCGCTGATGTCGCCACCCCGAAAAGGCGCGGGCGAGAGGTTCGCGCAGCCGGAGCCGATCGAAGAGCGCCAGCGCCGTGGCCGCGGTATCTTTGCCCCCAACCGATTCCGCCATGCCCTGGAGGACACAACGTAAGCGAGCACAGGACCCCAGATTGCGCTTGCGTGGAGTCGGTGGCCGCTGCTGGGCAGTACCATCTTGGCTTCGCGGGACCAAGCGGGGCGGATTCGGCTCGGGGGTCGGAATCGGAGAATTCGGCTTCCATCGCCGGCAGCTGCGTCACCGCATGCACTTGCCGGCAAATCGCCAGCCATAGGGCTTTCTCGTCGCACGGGTACCGGGGCGCCGGTCTTACGGGCGTAGATGGCAAAGCCTTCGGTGGCAAAACGCGAGGCTGAGCGTTTCTATTCGTTGCAGCAACTGGGCAGCTGGGGTGGACCTCCGCAGCCTCCTGGCCGCAGGCGGGCATGGGCTCGGTCAGACCGGCCAGTTGTTCCACCAGATCGGCCTGCAGCAGTGCGACCAGCGACTCGTGCAGCGGGGCCACTTCCAGCGCCAGCAGCGCCTCGTCCAGTCCAGGCACGCCGCGGCCATTCAGATGATCACAGAGCAGATCCCAGCGATGGTCCTCGTCCGGCCTTAGCTCTCGCCAGTCGAGAAAGACGTGGCAGTTGTAGGCGTGCAGCTCGATCGAGTAGCCGCTGAGAGACGATCTTCGACGCCCGCTCCAGATGTTCCAGGCCGGTGGTGATATCGCGGAAGGCGAGGAAGAGGTTGCCATCGTTGGGCAGGCCGAAGGCGCCCCCCAGCGACTGCTGGCGCAGGTGGCCTGCTCCCTTGTCGGCATAGGCGGCGGAGTGGTGGATCGTGCCGAAGGTGCTCGCAAAGCGGTTGTGGTAGATGACCAGGGCCCGGTGATCGCCGCGCCGGTTGGAGTAGGCAAAGACATTCTCATCCACCGAGCCGTCGGGCCGGTAAAAGTCGTAGAGCAGAAAGTTCTCGCTCTCGGCAAACAGCCAGCGCTGGTGCAGCAAGGGCGCGATCTCGCGGTCGTGGCGCGCCACCAGTCCTCGATCCGGATCCTCCTGGTAGCGGGCGCGGCGGAACTCCATACCGTACTTTTCGGTGAAGCCCTCGATCTGCCCGTGGCCGAACATGGGCAGTCCGGGAAGGGTGGCCATCATGGTCGCTACCCCAAAGCACTTGTCGCCATTGCCGAACTGGTCAATCGCTGTGCGCTCATCGGGATTGCTCATAAAGTTAACGTAACGCTTGAGGATATCCGGATCGAATTCGATGGTGTTCTTGATCACCGAGCGATATTTCGCATTCTCCTCGTCGCGCATCATGTTCATGAAGGCGCTGTTGTACACCCGGTGCATGCCCAGGGTGCGGACGAAGTAACCCTCCATGAGCCAGAAGGCCTCGGCCAGCAGCAGGGTGCCGGGAACCTCCCGGGCCACGCGATCCACTACCTCGCGCCAGAACTCTTCGCGGCATGGCACGGTCGAAGTCGGCCTTGCTCATGCTGTACTCGGCGCGCGAAGGGATGGCTCCGCCGGTGCCCGGGATGGGAAACCACAAGCGCTGGAAGTGGCGCTTGGCCAGGGTCATCGCCGCGTCGAAACGAATGATGGGAAACAGCCGGGCCACGTGCAGAATGGTCTGGATCACCTGCTCCCGCGCCGCCGGGTTCAGGTAGTCGAGCTGGGCGGTGTCGTTCCAGGGAAAGCTGGTGCCGTCGTTGCCGTGATAGACGTAGCGGGTGTCGCCGGTCCATTTGTCGCGGCGGCGGAAGACCACGGCCGCATCGGACTGCTCGTAGTAATGGTCTTCAATCTTGATCTCTACCCGGCCGTCGCGGGAGAGATCGGGCCCCTCAAAGCGATAGGCGGGATAGGGGCTGTCGGGGCGGGACATGAACCACTCCGGGTGTTCGATGACCCAGCTGGAATCGATGCCCATGTGGTTGGGGACCATGTCGCTGGCCAGCCGGACGCCGTGGGCGAAGGCGCGGTCGCGCAGGTTGCCGATAGGCCGGCTCGCCGCCCAGATCGTGGGCAATGTCGTATCCGTAAAGGGAATAAGCGGAGGCCACCGCGTCCTGGTTGCCGCACAGTTGCTTGATGGTCTGCGAGGCCACGCTTCGTCTCCCAGACGCCGATGAGCCACAGCGAATTGATCCCGTGCCCCGCCAGGCGGCGCAGCTCTTCATCGGGAATCTGATCCAGACGATAGATGTGGCGGCCATAGTGGCGGGAGAGCTGCTCCAGCCAGACGTAGGTGCTCTTGGCGATGAGCACGGTGGTCGGCATCCACTCCTGGTCCTGGCTGAAGCGCTCGGTCTCCTGCGTCTGCCTCGACAAAGGACGGCACTTCGCCTTTCTTGTCCTGGTTCCAGGGAAGGTTTCGCCTGCCGGCCGGCGTTGGCGTCGGAGGGATGAAAGCGCATCCAGATGGCAATGTCTTCTTCCTTCAGCACGTCGATGGCCAGCAGCAGCTTGGCCAGCAGCGTCGCCGATCAGACTCCGCCCAGTGTTCGACGATGTAGGCGAGCTGGCCGCTGAGCGAGTCCGGCGAAGCCAGAGCCGGAGCGCGCAGCATGTCGATCAGGTTGAGCTTTTTCGGGCCCAGCGGGGGCCGGGTGCTGAAGAAGTCGCGCAGTCCGGTGGTGATTTGCTGATAGCGGGTGACCGCGGCCAGGGATTGATCGGTAAACAGCTCGGAAAAGGGTTTGAAGGCGGGGTTGGCGTTGGCCAGCCACAACAGCATCATTTCTTCGAAAGCCACGGCCCGGTGGGCGATGCCGTCGGTTGCGCCGGCCAGCCACTCGGCGGGTGTTTTTTCCTTGCGGTAGACGTCGGCGGTGGGAAACTGCTCCACAAAGGACAGAATGGTCTTATCCAGTTCCTCTTGGCCGAGACGGGCGTCGAACCATTCGCAGCGCCCCGGCCATGACTGTGGGATCCACGCGCCGGCGGTAATACTCGACCAGGGCGTGACTCATCTCGTCGATCAGGCCCATGGCGTAGAGCGCTCCGGGCTGGATGGTTTGCGCCGGGTCTTTGTCTGCCCCCCGCCGCTCGTTCATGCGAAAGGCGAACTCACGGCTGGCACTCGAGATTGGCAAAGACTACATTGCCGCTGAAAGAAAAAAGCGTCTGGTTGAATTCATATCGGTCGCGCGCTTCACGTGAAACATGGAATTCCATTTGGTACCCTTCCGAAACACTTCTATTGGGGCAGCTTACCTGTTCGATGCGGAATTCCGCCCCGGCAGGTACCTAAACCGCCGCGAACCTCTCCCGGGATGCGGATTTTCTGCTACGCGCACGAGCCGAGGAACAAGACCCTCAGGGGCTAAAGCCCTCTCTTTTCGAGCACTTCGGCCCGACTAAAGTCGTGCCCTGATACAAAGCGAGTTTTTCCGCAAGTTGTTTAGCCAGCGCTAAAGCGCCAGGATCGAGTCGAGACTGCTCCTTCCCTCCGCACAAATGCGGGGGCTTCCACCAGCCTTAGAATCTCTGAAGGTTTGCAGCTTCTCACGCAGTACTCCATCTTCACCCACTCCCTTCAGGGAGGGCCGCGAACTTCGTTCGGGATGCCCACAAGCCAAGAGCTGGGTGGGAGATGAAGAATACTTCTTCACCATCGACGGTATTAAAGCCATCGTGCATTTTGGCCGGGTTGTAGCGCGCGATGGTGGTGGCCAGATCGGCATAGCGGAATCCTACGCCTTCTGTCTCCTCCCGGCTCAGGCCACCGGGGCAATAAGTGATGTTGAAGCGACCTTCCGACGAACTGTGGATGAGATGAGCGGCGGTACTGAGCTCGGCGGCCAGGTCGGGGTTGTTTTTCACCGCTTCGAGCGTTGCCGGGGTGCCGTGGTAGCCGAATCTGCGAATCATCCGGTCGATGGTGGGGTCTTCTCCAAACTGCCTCACCCCGGGAGCGAGCACGATCAGCTCGGCTCCATCGGCCAATGCCATGCGGGTGCGATAGATGGCCTTGTTTCCCAGCCAGGTGCTGTGGAACTCCTCCGGATCGAGGTAGACGACGGCCTTGTGTATGGGCTTGTCAAGCAGCTGGATGTTGACCTGGACGCTGAGCTCGGAGGCCAGGCGGAAACACTCCACGTCATCGCCTACGAAGAGGCCGCGCACCACCAGCTCGCCGGCTTGGTTGATGCCGATCACCGTCAGTACGTAAATGATGGGGAGATGGCGTAGAAACTCATCGGAAGCGCGATTCAGGACTCGCCGCACCGGGTTGTCGGCCCTTCCCATGATCCGCTCCATGCCTACCACGGCGCCCAGGTAGTGGCTGCGATGGATGCTCTGCGGACCGGCAGTGCCAATGAGGATGTTCTTGTTGTAGTTGGCCATGCCGATCACTTCGTGAGGCACCACTTGGCCGATGGAAAGGACTAGGTCGAAGCCTCCTTCTGCGATCATGCGGTTCACCTGCGCCGGCCAGGTGTAGTCGAGCAGACCGCCTGACTGCTCCTTAATGAAGCAGGCAGGCAGCTCGCCGAGGGTGACCACGTCGGTGCGCCAGTTGTGCACCGCGAAGAGCGAGTGCGGAATGTCGCCGAACATGCGGGTGAGCGCGGCCGGCTTCATGGCCATATGCGTTCCCAAGGCAGGCAGAACGCAGCCCAGCCGGTCGCCGTAATAGGCGTATGCATATTGGGTCAGTGGACCGGCCCGCGAGTCGAAGCGGCTGCCGTCGGGGGGCACGGCCAGAACTTTGCGCCTGGTTCCGAGCCGGTCGAGCACCTGGTAGAGCGAGGTTCGCAGGCTTTCCGGCGAAAGCTCTGCTTCCGGGCCACCCTCCTGGCAGTAGAGACTCATAGCCGGTACGCCTTGCGGGCCAGCTCGTAGGCCAGCGAATGGGCCACCTCGACCGCCTCGTCTTCATCCAACTGATGCTCGGCTACCAGTCTTGCGAGGTAGGCGCAGTCCACGCGGCGAGCGACGTCATGCCGCGCGGGAATGGAGAGGAAGGCTCGGGTGTCGTCGTTGAAGCCGACGGTGTTGTAGAAGCCGGCGGTCTCGGTGGTCAGCTCGCGGAAGCGCAGCATGCCTTCGGGGCTGTCGTAAAACCACCAGGGCGGTCCCAGGCGAAGGCAGGGGTAATGCCCTGCGAGGGGCGCCAGCTCGCGGCTGTAGGTCGATTCATCCAGGGTAAAGAGGATGATGGTGAGCGAGGCGTCGTTGCCAAAGCGCTCCAGCAACGGCTGCAACGCATGCACATATTCTGTTGGCATGGGAATGTCAGCGCCGACGTCACGCCCAAAGCGGGTAAACACCTGGCGGTTGTGATTGCGGCGGCTGCCGGGGTGGATCTGCATCACCAGGCCGTCCTCGAGGCTCATGCGGGCCATTTCGGTCAGCATCTGGGCGCGGAAGAGCTCCTGCTCTTCGGGGCCGGCCTTGCCCGCGATCACCTTGTCGAAGAGAGCGGCCGCTGCGGTGGGCGCGAGGTCGGCCGTCCTTGCGGTCGGATGCCCGTGATCGGTGGCGGTGCAACCAAGTTTCTTGAAGCGCTCACGGGCGTGGCGGAGAGCGAGCAGATAGCCTTGCCAGCGGGTGCAGTCTTCACCGTGCATCTCGCCCAGGCGCTGTACGTTCTGGCGGAAGCCGTCGAATTCGGGGTCTACGACCGAATCGGGACGAAAGGTGGGCAGGATGCGGGCTTTCCATCCGGAGTCGCGGATGGCCTGATGGTAGGTCAGCGGATCGAGCGGCGGATTGGTGGTGGCCAGCACCTCGATGTTGAATTGATCGTAGAGCGCGCGGGGGCGGAAGGCGGGAGAGGCCAGTTTGGCGCTGATGGTGTCGTAATAGTGGCCGGCGTTGGCGGCGCTGAGCCGCTCTTCGAGGCCGAACAATTCCTGGAAGGCGTAGTCCAGCCACATGCGCGTGGGCGTGCCGCGAAAGAGATAGTAGGCCTCGGCGAACCGGATCCAGATCTTGCGCGCCTCATCGGCGTCCAGTTCTTTTTTCCCTAGCCCCAGGTCTTCCATGGCAATGCCCTGGCTGTAGAGCATGCGGAAAACGTAGTGATCGGGAACGATGAACAGGCTGGTGGGGTTGGGGAATGGCTCGTTATCTGCGAACCAGCGCGCTTCGGTGTGTCCGTGCGGGCTGACGATAGGTAGGTTGCGAATGGCCCCGTACAGCCGGCGAGCAATGGCCCGCATTGTGGGCTCGGATGGGAAAAGACGGTCGTCATGGAGAATGGTGCGGAGAATGGTCACATCCTCCATTTTCACTCGCGAGCCGGTTTTCTGCACAGCGGCGCCTCCCTTACTGTCCCCGTTTGCGGGACTTAGTGCTTCCGAAGGTATTCGTGCCCTCATACAAAGCGAGTTTCCGCAAGCTGTTTAGCCAGCGCTAAAGCGCATGATCGAGTCGAGACTGTTTTCCGGAGCGCTGAAGCGCTCCTTCCCCCGCATAAATGCGGGGGCTCCCACGAGTTCTCACGCATACTCTAGAGCCCTCATCTTCCTGGCCTGGTGCGTTATTTTGCGGTCGTCTTATTTTCGAATAAGAAGAGGCCGCTTTTGCCGCCTACTGCGAAGTCGAGATCTCCGTCTCCATCGATGTCCCCGACTGCGATCTCTATGCCGCCTCCGGTGCGGCCGCCGTAATCGATCACGTGCCGGGCCCAATCGACATTGTGGGTGGCCGGATCGAGCAGCCGCTCGTACCAGTAGACTCCCAGCGGCTCGCGTGCTCCGGGATCATGTCCGTTATGCGCCAGGTAACGCTTTCCGGTCAACAAGCCCAGATTTCCGGTCTTTCGAAAGTCCACCATCATCATGGCGTGGGGTTGCGACCAGCTGTCGTCGATCATGTGCTTGACCCATTTGCCATCACTGGTGTGCTCGAGCCAGAAGATGCCGTATCCGTGGGCATTCGAGGTCACGATATCGGGGCGGCCATCGCCGTTCACGTCGCGGACGTACATGAAGCCGAGGGCGTCGTCGAAATGCCAGTCGGGATGGAAGGTCCAGTTCTTTTGCCGCGGATCGGGGGGAGCTTCCAACCAGCCTTTCGGTGTCAGGATGTCGTTGCGGCCGTCGCCGTTTACGTCGCCCACACCGATGCCGTGGCCGTAGCTGCGGTCGCTGACGATGTGCTCCACGATTCCGCCGTGTTTGTCGCGCTCGTACCAGGCGAGCGGACGATCGTCTCCGAATTGGGGGAGAATTTCGTCGACCGTACCGTCGTTATCGAGATCGACCAGAAAGGAAAACTCGATGGAGTGGCCGGTTGCGATGGGATGCTCTTTCCACATTCCGCCGGCTTTGCCGGGATTTCGCCACCATGACAGCTTCTTGCTAAACCAGCCTGAGGTGACCAGGTCGACATAGCCGTCTCCATCCACGTCAAGGGGCAGGGTCGACAGATCGTCTACGTAATTGTTGGTGTACTCGATTTCGCGGAAACGGTGTTTGGTCCAGTGTGGCGCCTCATACCAGTACTCACCGGAGACCAGGTCGAGTTTGCCGTCGCGATTGATGTCGGCGAAGACCGCGGTTTCAGAAGCTCCGAGGTCGATGGTGTGTTTCTCGAATGGGATCTCGTCGGGGCGGCTGGCAGACCGTCCCGTGGCACACAGAAAAAGCAGGATACAGCCGGCAGCGGTTTTGGATATCGAATTGCGAAACATGCGCCTCTGCCTTTCAGTGTTCCGGAATGGTGGATTGAGGAAAAGCTGCAAGAACTGCGTCGCCGTTATATCCCAGCTCCTGCAGTAAGCCGATGCGCGAGGTGTAATAGCCATCCGCGGTCAGGTTCTTGAGGGCGTGGAAGAAATAAGCGTCCGCCCCGGGTGGGGCTTGGCTGAGCGAGGTAAGGATTTCGACCTGCTGCGCTTCGGTTAACTGCAGGAAGCTGATGGTAGAGAACCTGGATTCGCTGATGGCGTCCAAGCGTGGCAACCCTTCTTGAAAGAGGGTCTGCAGTCTTGGATCTTCGGTCACGACCAGGTCAATATATGCTGGAACGCCGGCGGCCGCGGCTCCCGGAGTATCGGTGGTGGGAATGATGAGGTCGGTTAAGCGGGAGACTACGAGCCACTGCGGCGCGGTGAAGAAGCGGGGCGCGGTCGGTGCGGTGGGCGTGGCCGCTTGTTCCGATGGATGGACGTGTTGTCCGTAAAGCTCGTTGGCGGAAAAGGGGAAGGCGCAGGTTACACCCACGGCTCCGATAATTTTTAGGGCTTCGCGGCGGGTTTGCATCAGATCTCTCCTTTGCGAAAACGATCGCTGATGTCGTCGGCGGTACGCGCGGCCAGGGCCATGATGGTTAAGGTCGGATTCTTTTCTGAAGAGGAAGGAAAGACGCTGCCATCCACTACATAGAGATTGGGTACGTCGTGGGTTCTGCAATACGCGTCGACTACTGAGGTGCGGGGATCGCTGCCCATGCGGCATCCGCCTAGCTGGTGGTTCAAGGTGGGCTCTTCAAACTTGGAAACAGAGAGAACTTCTCCGCCGGCCTTTTGCAGGATATCGATTACGGCCTGATTCATGGCCTGGTAGATCTTTCTTTCGTTTTCCTGTTGCACCGCGACCGCCTTCACCTTGTACATGCCGAACTCGTCTTCCGATGATTCATCCAATGTAATCAAGCTTTGCGGGTTGGGTATCATTTCGCCAAAGCATTGGAAGCTGACGTATGCAGGAAAGCGCTGCTTGACGGCCTGCTTGTAGGCGGCGCCGAAGCCCGGCACTTCGCGGGCCCAGCCGGTGGTGCGGCGGATACCGGTGTAGATCTGCACCCCGAAGCTGCGGGCATAGTCTCGTTTTTGGGCGTGCATGTAGGAGGGCAGGTAGGCGTGATCGATGTAACCCTCGTCATTTACCACCGGCCGGCCGATCATCTCGGTTAAAAAACCTTCCACGCCGGAGTTGAAGTGGGGAATGAAGTTGCGCCCGAGTTGGCCGCTGGAGTTGGCCAGCCCTTGCGGATAGAGGGTGGACTCCGACATGAGCAGCAGGCCTACGCTCTGGATACAAGCGCAGGCCACGGCGACGCAGCGGGCATGGATTTCGCCTGGGTTGCCGGTGAGGCGATCGTGATAGATGACTCCGGTGGCGCGGTTCTCGCTGGAGACGGTGACCTCGCGCACGACCGAGTCGGAGAAGACGGTCAGGCGGCCGGTCTTCATGGCCGGGGCCAGGTGAACGTCCGCGGAGTTGTACTTGGCCGCTACGTCGCAGCCGGCCATGCAGTTTCCGCAATAGTGGCAGGCGGGGCGGGTTTCGCTGGCTTTGGTCCGGGTTGCTTTGCGGGTCTGGATGATGGGGATGCCTAATTGCTTCGCGCCGCGCTGGAGTAAGAGGTCTCCTAATTTCAGGGGTGGTGGGTCGAGGTAGATTCCGTCGGGAAGATCTTCCAGGCCGTCACGATTTCCGCAGACGCCCACTTCCCTTTCAATCCGGTCATAGTAAGGAGCCATGTCGGGATAGTCGATTGGCCAGTCTGCTCCGGCTCCGTCGATGGTGTAGCCTTTGAAGTCGCGATGACTGAAACGCAGGGCCACGGCGTTCCATAGCATGGTCTTGCCACCTACGCCGCGAGCGCGCTCTGAGGCCATGCCGGACTTGCCGGGTTTCATGGTTGGGATGTGGCGGTTGGGAAAATCAAATGGGAGCGCGTGGGTGTTGAAGTCGGTGCGGGTGTTGATGACTGGGCCGCCCTCCACGATTGCAACGTTCACCCCGCGTTGGGCGAGATGGGCAGCGAGCGTGCCCCCACCGGCGCCCGAGCCAACGATACAGACATCAAAGACGTTCTTCGGCATTTACCCTCGTGAGCCGCGCAGGAATACGCCGCCTTTTAGACCCGGGTGACAGCATACCTTGCAATGGCGGGCAAGGACACCTTTTGCTGCAGCTCCGGAAAGGGGTATCTGATCGCCTAATGGTCGCAGGTTGGGAGCTAAGTCCTTTGTTTCGTCAAGGTGCTCAAATTTTGTGTAATTTGCCGCCCCTTTACGCTGGTGCTGACGGGGTTGATGACCCCCTTCGTTTTTCGGCTTAAAAGTTCGGCTGGGGAAGTTTGATGGCCTGGGGGATAGTCCGTGGATGGTCATCAGAGTGCTTCGCGCATAGAGAGGCTTTCGGTTGAGATGGAAATATTCATTCGATTCGGTCCTGGGGGTTTCGTGGCACTCGACGGCTACCGTGCCGCCGGAACCGTGGAGCGGAGATGCCGGCCGGGACGCGGAGGGATAGTTGCTGGCCCTGGACCACCAGCATCGTGGGATTTGCCGTGCAAAATAGTGCGCACTAAGCGCACTAAGTTTTCTCTCCCGCCTTGATTCCTCATGTTGCATGGCCGATGGAAAGTGGCGGCGATGGAAATAAAGCATGAAAAGCGTGGAAAGAGTGGTAAGTCGATTTTGCGTGCTCCCCAAGCTGCCGGTGCGGCGGTTGTGGTGAAGTCGTACAGCGTGGGGTAAACGAAGGTATTACTGACCATACCATTCAGATTCCGATGGACTATGGTTCGATGAATCGCGAGCGCTTGTTCTCGTATCCGTGGTACCCCACGAGGCGGGTGTTTAGTCACCCGGGTTGGGTGACTTTCCAACATTCAACTTTTTGTAGACGGTCATTATAGGATTCGTGGAAGTTGGACGCAGCTTTCAAGCTTGTCAGCCGTGCACGTATATGTGAAAAACACGAGGTGAGTAGGTAACACGTCACCCTAATTTGAGAACGAGGAAGCCGGAGACCATCGCAAAAGGTGCGCAAAGGCAGCCTGCGCCCGAAAAGTAATGCCGGAGCGCATGATCCGATGATAAGAGCTGTTCCACGGGCGTTGTCGACATTGTTTAACAAGGAACCCAAACGGAAGTAAGATTCATATATGGCCACGCTCCTTCGGATCGCCACCGAAACATTGCCCCGCGTCCTGGTCCTCGACCCGCCCGTTACCGACGCGGAGTTCGAGGCGTTGTGCCGGGAAAATGACAATGTCCGGCTGGAACGCACCAAGGAAGGAGCCGTTCGCATGAACCCACCGACTGGTGGATGGACCGGCAGTGGAAATCAGGAAATAGCGCGACAGTTGGGGAACTGGAGCGTAGACAAAGGCCGGGGCCGGGTTTTCGATTCGAGCACCGGCTTCCGGCTTCCTGACGGATCGACCCTAAGCCCGGACGCTTCGTACGTTTCTGAGGAGCGCCTAGGCAGCCTTCCCAAAGGCGGGCTCCGGGGTTTTCCCCGTGTATGCCCGGATTTTGTGATCGAACTGCGTTCGGAATCCGATGCACTCCAAGACCTCAAAGACAAAATGAATGACTGGATCGCCAACGGCTCCCAACTGGCGTGGTCGATCGATCCCTATGAGCGCCAAGTTCTGATCTACCGCACGGATCACGCAACCGAAGTGGTCACCGGCAATCAGATTGCCGGTGACGGCCCAGTGGAAGGCTTGGTTGTGGATCTGGCCCGAGTCTGGAAGTGCTACCAAGATTGAAAATACACTCTTCATCTGAGCGGCTTTGACCGGAGCACATGGCACGCTGGCCATCTCTTCGCGGCATCCTGAATTTGCGACGGAAGCATAGCAATCCAAGGTCTCCTGCGGTCGCCTCGTGACCAGAAGATGTGTCGGTCGCCGACCCTAATGAAAGAGCATCTGCATACTGACCCTGACGGACATGCTTCCATTAGGGTCATTCCGTCCTGCCCGGCCGCCTACCTTGGCTCGGCTGGAGGCTCTCCGAGGTCCTTCAGCTTCTGCCTGGCGTTGTCGTTGGCTGGGTCTTTCTCTAGCGACTTCTTGTAACTGTCGATGGCTAGCCGTTTCTGACCGGATTGCATGTAGGCTTCGCCCAGGCTGTCATAGACGTTCCCGGAGTCGGGATAGTTCTTCGCGTTGAGTTTGAAGATGTCGATGGCTTCGGGGGAGTGGTTGTCGGTCAGGAGTTCAAAGCCCCAGGCGTTAACGGCAGATTCCTCGAGCTTGAAGCTTGGCGATTCCTTCTGCACGGCTGCATAGACGTCTTCGGCGTGATCGAAGCCCTGCCGGCCGAGTTCAATACGAAAGGAGTCGAGAGTTGCGGGCAGGCCTTTGGCCGGGCGATAGCTTGCGGAGAGGAAGTGGTTGGGCGCGCCATTGTCAGCAGGGGTCTTCTTGATCCAGGCCATCGCCGCTGCGTCGTGCTTCAGATAGGCGTCGAGAAAATGAACGGTGTAGCGGGCGATCCAGGCGTATCCGGCGATTCCGTCCGCGCGGTCATAGTCGGCTATCGCTTGTTCGGAGAAGCTCTTCCATATATCTTCGTTCCGCTGGTACATCGAGCTGTACTCGGTGTGCACCAAACCCAACATACGAACCAGGACCAGATCACCGTGTGTCCATGCGTTGAGGACACTTGGACCCTGGTTCTTTTCGCCCGTCAAGTAGCGGTCCTGGTCTTCGAGCGTCATGCCCCCCTGGGCGAAAAACAAAAGAGGAATTGTCATCTGCTCGGGGTGAACGTCGCCTTGTTTCACCAGTCCAGGGAAATAGCGCATGCTGCCGTCGAGGGCAACTAAGGCATCGATGCGGTTGTCTCGCGCAGCGGCGAAGAGGTTGGAGACGCCGCCCCAGCTGAATCCGGCGACTGCAATGGCGGACATGTCGGTGTTGGGCAAAGTTTCCGCATAACTGATCAGAAAGGAGATGTCGCGTGCCTGCGCGTTGATCCCGGTGAGATCATTGGTCATGTCGCGGGTCGATGCTCCCATGTCGGGGCCGGCGATGACGACATAACCATGGCTGACGAGGTATTCGCACAGGTCGGCGTTTTCCCAGGACATGGCGGAGAAGCTGGGTGCGTAGATCACAATCGGAAAACGCCCCGAGACCGGTGGCGCATCGCGCACCGCCCACATGGGCATGGCCAGGGTGGGCTTGATGCCGTCGAGCCAATGCTTATGGTCGACGGACAGAGTGGGCTTGTCGAAGCTCGTCTCGGTGGCCGCGAGATTTCCGTAATCGCCGACGGTCATCGGTTTCAGAGTGGATTTTTCGGCCGGATACCAGATGAGCGTCTGCAGGGGCCGGGCGCGCTCGCCCTGGTAGGGCGCGCCGAGATCGTTGGTCCTCGACCGGTAGGTGCGGGAGTAATCGTACTGCTCGACCACCTTAAGGCCGACAAGATGGGGGCCGGGCTTCTCTGTGAATTGAAACAGAGCTGCCTTTTGAGCCAGTGCGGCGGCCGCGATGGCTGCAAACGCGAGCGTCCCCATAAGAAAGCGAGTATTTCTGCCCACGGAACGACCTCTTATTTTGCTGCAATGGTCGCGAGTATAGCATCGCTAAGGTACCCAATCGCCTGCGGCTCAGATGGGTATTGAGGATTCAGAGCTGTCTAAATTAGACGATCGCGATCTTACCGGCTTCATCGATGGCTCGGAGAACCCAACGCTGTTCGACGCTCCCATCGCAGCCCTCTTGCCCGAAGGAGTCCCCGGTCATTCGTTCGGCAGGCTTTTCTCATTCAGCGACCGTGGGCTGAAAGACTCTCGCGAGATCCGCGAGCGGGGGAGCATCCGAGATGAGGTGCGGTTCATGACGCGACTGGCTCGTGTGCTTGCGGTCTCTTATTGGGTCATCTGAATCACGATTAGCACCCGACCAGTTACGCATCAAGTCCGGATCAGGATCGCTAAGACGATTCGGCCAAGTGACGAGAAGCGGGTTTGCCGGTAGTTATCCTAGTCCGATCGTCACCGCGGCAAACGCCATCTTCAGAACGATGGCCTCAGCTTGGGCGGCTGAGATTCCGTGTTGCGCCGTGGCATCGTAGAACTCGAACGAGGTGAGAGCAGTAAGGGCGGCGGTAGCCTCGATGACATCGCTCCCGCTCTTCCACTTCCTGGTGATACGCCCCGCAGCCGCCCGCCGGCGTTCGTTGCGGGCATTTATAAGCTCCCCGAAATCAGGGTCGATTGCGCCCATACCGTGGATTCTTCGAAAGAGCACCTGGTTCTCAGCCCAGAATGCGCAGAACACGCGAACAAACCCTTCCAGCATCGCACTCGGATCGTGCAGCGACATGACGGAACGCATCTGCTCCAGGCCTCCATGGATCGCCATACTATCGAATAGGGCTTCCAGGAGGCGTTGCTTGGTTCCAAACAGATTGTGGATCGTCTGCCGCGTAACCCCGCTGTCGGCCGCTAGCGAGGCCATAGAGAACTGTTTGTAGCCCTGCCCTTCGAGTTGAGCTCGCGCAGCCTGCAGCACGGTTCGTCTGGTCTCATCCATTTGCTCAAGCCGCTTACCAAGCTCATAGCTGCGCCTCTGCTCTGTTTTCCCCACCGGTTGTTCTTCAGTCATTCTTCAAATCCAGATCGCTTGACGTATTAATTTTACATAGTGTAAATCTAATCTAGGTACGAATCCGATGAATCGATCCGCCACCTTTTCGAAAGCCCAAAGCGTAGCAGTTCCCCGGCGCCTGCCGCCGGTACCCAGGGTTCTACAGGCAGGTTTCTGGTTTTGCATCGTTATCGGCATCGCTGTCGTACTTCGTCGCGCTCTCGCGCTGTGGCGGCCACTCGCCACGAACGCTCCTACGGACCTGCTGAGACTCGATGCTTTTTTCAAAACACACGCGATCCTCACCTACGTGCACATCTTCGCAGCCCTTGTCTTTGTCTGTGTGCTCCCATTTATCTTCTGGAGCCGAACTCGCGCTTCCACGATGGTGCGTCTCCTTTTCTACACCGTTGGGACGATCGTCGGGTTCTCCGCCTTCGCGATGGTTGTTCACCCTGTCGGAGGCGCGATAGAAGGCGCTGCGGTCGTCTTTTATGACGGCCTTTTCCTTGTGTCGCTGGCCTTTAGCTGTTCGGCCTGGAAGATGGGGCAAACAGAAAAGAGCTTGCGGTGGACCCTTCGCGCTACAGCCATCTCGCTGGGAATAGCGACGACCCGGCCCGTCATGGGGATCTTCTTTGCGACGTCGCGTCTCACGCACTGGACTCCCGAACAGTTTTTCGGCCCGGCCTTTTTGGTCGGTTTCTCGATCAACACCCTGGTTATGGAACTCTGGCTTCGCAAACACCCGGTTTAACCAAAAGGAGGCCCGAATGAGCACACCTTCCACCTCTTCCCATCGAGGACCTCACCCCGGTATCCTCGCCATCCTTTACACCACACTTTTCTGCGTAGGTCTCTACCCTGTGACCGCCATGTACAAGCAACCATACTGGCCCGGGCCATGGGAGCCACCGTCGACGAATCGTGCCGTATTTTCAAGTCTACGGGCAGCGTGTCCTCTTCTGCATCGTGCTTCAACTCGGAGGTCTTATCTGTTTCGGCCTGTACTCAGTCACTGTCGTGAGCCGGCTTCGCTTTCTCGGAGCAAAAGCCGCAGGAACTTACATCGCCATGCTCGGTGGCCTGCTGGTAGTCGCAGATGCATTCGTCGGCACCATGGCGATGTGGACGCTTCTGCACCCGGGAGTCATTGAACATCCTCCCATTGTGCTCGCTCTCTACTATCTTGGTTATGCGCTTGGTGGTCCCGGATTCTCGGTTCCCATGGGACTCTTTCTCGCCGGTGTGAGTATCACTGCCGGCTTCATGAAGCTGCTTCCAAAGTGGCTGGTCTTCTTTGGGGTAGTTCTGGCGATCGCAGGCGAGCTGAGCTGGTTGCACCTCGCCTTCGCGAAGCTCCTTTTCCTCATTCCTCTTGTGCGATTTCCAGGATTCATCTGGCTGATCGCGGCTGGTTTTCTGCTTCCGAAAGCCCGGCCGACGCCTGGAACAGAAGTTGGCTCAAGTAGTCGCCGACGCCGGTTACTCAACGGAGAGCAGGGGTTTCCATTGAGGCTTTCCATCTTCCGCGACACCGAAATTGCCGTAGCCCGCAGCGCTGCTTGATCCAGGCGTGCGGGAATGATCGCGGTCGAAACTTCCAAGTGTTCTTTTCAATGGTGCTGGACTAGACTGGTATGAACGGGAACATAAATGGCAACCTCAACGCGTCTCTCGTTATCGGAGTATATGAAGTCGAGCTACCGGCCCGACCGGGAATATGTTGACGGCGAGCTGCTGGAGCGGAATGTGGGGAAGTGGGAGCACGCACGGCTTCAGGCTCTGCTGGCAGCTTGGTTCCAGTCTCAGGAAAAGACCTGGTCGGTCAAGGTCGCCACCGAGCAAAGAGTACAGGTTTCTCCTTCCCGTGTCCGCATTCCTGACGTCATGCTTGCGCCGCGAGGTCCTCAACCGGAGGTGATCGTCGAACCGCCGGTGCTCGTTGTTGAAATCCTATCGCCGGACGATACTTATACGGAGATTCAGTCACGGTCTGCGGACTACCTGCGGATGGGCGTTCCGTGCGTTTGGATGATCGATCCGACATCCAGGACAGGCCGCCAGTGCATCGGGGACGCGTGGACAGCTACTGACACGTTAGCTGTGCCTGAGACGGAGATTTGGGTCAACCTACCGAAGCTCTTTGCCGACCTCGATGAGGACTGAGGGCGAAGAGTGAAACGGAGGTTTCGTGGAGAGACGGAGCTGGCACTTTCACGAAACTCCCGTCCACGAAACTCCCGTGAAAGCTGGGTAAGAAGCAAGGCTCCCCATTTTACCGCTTACCGTCGTGTCTCGCTTTCGGGGTTCACTCCACTACTGGGTGGTCAGGTTGTTGTAGCCAGTTAGCTCTACATAACCTTTGCCTTCTACAAATCTTCCGTCACGTGTTCCTCGGAAGCGAGAGGCTCCTTCCCAGTAAGCGGGGCTTCCTCCGCCTTGTACTACGGGTAATTCCTGATCTTGCAAAGGCGTGGACATGTCCAGTTGAATCCGCAGAGAGGGAATGTTGATGGTCCATGCGATCGGATAGTCAGCATTGCTTATGTCGCTATGAAACGTGGTTTGACCAGGCACAAACGTAAAGTCTCCCGGCTTCAGGTGCGTCACTTCTCCATCCTGGGAGATGAACGTTCCTCTCGACGCAGGATCGAACTGCCCATTCGGAAGACGCAAGCCGTATAGCATCATCGAAGACCCATCCTCAAGCTGGATGGAGAACCAATCCCAGGGCGGAAGCGTCTGACCAGCTGCGAGAGTAAAGTACTCGTGATCGTTCCAGGCTAGACCGTCGACCGGAATTGCTTCTCCATTCACCGTGATCGATCCTGATGCTGTCAGTCGAGGAATCGAGTAGTACTCGAAGAACTCAGAACCATGTCCGTCCGAACCATCCAGTTCAAACAGACCATCGTGCCCATGGAGAACAGGAAGAACCTGCGGTTGCAAATACAGATCGATCCCGAAGTTGTCCTGTTGTGCCTGCAGCTGAAATACTCCGAACACTGAAGATGGTTGCTTTAATTGCCAAGGGCCGAGCTGAATGGACCACGGCTTCTCGGTGATGCTCGCAAGCGGGCTTTGCTGAAGAGCGAGAGACTTGTGGAAGAAGAACTGCTGACCGTTGATGTCGCTCACCGCGAGATCGGCAAAGATAATCGGCTGGACCTGGGGTTGACCAGCTGGCGCACCCGTTGCCTCATTGGTGCGAAAAAAGGTCAACTCAAAACCGTATTGCTTGTTATCCCTTGAGAGTAAATTTCCTGTGAAATACCACCACTCCGTCTGGTAAAGCGGATGATCGTACAAATCCTGAGGGAACGTGATGGCGGGAGGCTTCGCGTTCCGGTCCTGGACCACATCCGTCGATGAGATCGGTTGCCCAGATTGTGCCGCAAGGGCGTTCCATGAGCCGGTCAATAAGAGCGTGGAGAGAGCAAGGAGGATAGCTTTCACGAGGGTGCTCCTTAATTTGGGTGGTAGTCGCAAATAAACAGGAAGCTCAGAAAAGAACGGGAGTCAGAAACGGTCCATTGACTCCGGTCCGATGGAAGAACACCGAACCCTCGTGAATATTCCCCATCGCGGCCCTGTTGCATTCACGCATTGGGGCGCAGCCTTGCCACGGTTGATTTCGGTTAAGCAAAGTGTTCGAAGAGTTTGTTGAGGAAGCGGGACCTCGGTTTTCGTGGCTGGTTTGCGGGTGAGAGCCGGAGTCTCTCGCATGTAGCAGCGACTGATCAGACGGGGACTCTACGCGGCACTCGCAGTCAAATAGCGAACCACACGAAGCCTAGATGCCACGTTTACCAAGTGTGCAAAGGAGTCCGCATTCATCTCCCGCATGACATTGCCGCGATGTATCTTTATCCAGCACAAGATATCTTCTCTTACGCAGGGTTTGATTTACTCGAAGCGGCGCAGGTCAGGTGCGAATGGAGTCCCATCGAAACGATGACAACAGAAAGGTAAGATTCACACAATTGGACGAAGGTATTGGCTATACCTTCGTATCACTCATCCCGGATAATGACTTGCAGCGGCGTTTTTAAACGACTCAATCGTCCTGGAAACTCTAGTTCAGCGGTTTGGCGGCGGCTTGGCCGGAGCCTGCCCATTGGCAGGAGAAGGCGTTGCGTCCGGTACCACGCCAAATCCAGGAAGCATGCGAGCCTCCGATCCGAACTTGTGGTAATTCGTATACACGATGTCGTTCAACACCGTTTCGTAGGGCGTATAGATATCAAATGTCTGACCCCAAAAGGTGAGCGTTCTTATATTCCGGGCGCGCATAAACACGACGCTGCGTCGCGGACAGACATACCTCTTTCCGCCGATCTCGAGTGGCCCATATTCGACCATCATGGCGGCTCCCTTTACGGGCAGTACCGGTTGCAGGTTCGGCTCACGAATCCATCCCGGTTCGGACTCCATCGTCAGTCGCAGAATCGCTCCCGTCTCCGGATCAATCGCCAGCTCTCCGAGGTAATTTGTCGATATCCGAAAGACCTTCCCACCCACAAGGCAGCAATGCACGACGATATAACGAGGGTTGTCGCTGCGCACGACGTAGCGAAAGACGGCTTCCCTTCCTCCTTCACCCTGTGCCCAACGGCCCCAAATCAGCCTGCTTTCTCCGCTCGTGGCATCTATGAGCACGGAGCCAAGGATCGGACCGAAAACACCGATGAAATTGAGCTCCTTTTTCTTCGCGCTCCGGCTACCCGTCTTGTTTTCTACATCCTGTTCCTCATGGCCATTCCGATAACGGAGAGTTGCTTTCTCGGTCACGGCCTCACGCAACGACTGATCGGCAAGGGCGGTTTTCCAGGTATCTCCCTCTTTGGGGGACAGTTGCTCATATTGGGTCGTTGTGCGCGTTGCGAAAAAATCCGGCAGCTTCGGAATCACTTCGTGCAAATACCTCACGGTTCGCGAGAGCATCTGGCGCTGCGCGTCAAGATCGGGCGCGGGGTCGAGCGGGATCTCCAACGCGGGAGGGTCCAAAAAGGCAGACTCGTCGGCCAGAGCTGCTAATGCCGCCCTGGATTTCTTGCCGCGCAAACGATCCTGCCACAATGAGAGCTGGCTGCTGCTTAGCCGTTCGCTCAGTTCGAGACCAGCCAGTTGCTCTGCCAACTCGCCATCATTATCCTTGCTGGCCGCTCCCAGCATCTGCTCCAGTTCCTGAACGGTGACTCGTTTCGTCGGAACGCGAGGCTGATCGTAGAAGACCGGCTGATTGTAATAGCCAGTGTTCGTGCGTGCCGATAATCCAAGTCCTCCGATCTGCACTTTGAGATCGTGATACTCGTCCGGCTTAGCTGCATGCGGCGGGTCAAAGGACATCGTATAAAACACGCGCGCGTCCTCAACGCAATGTTCGATAGCGCGCGAGATGTCTGACAATGGGTCCAGGACAAGGCCACCGCTTTGAATGGCCAATACCGGAAGCGCAAAATGTATGTACGGATCCGACCAGCGCTTCCAGCTGCACGCCCGGCTCTTCCATCTCCGACGGCGCGCGAACCCCCGCCAGGTAATCCTTGTAGAAGTCATTGAAGCTGAAAGCCGCCGGTTCAGTCCGGGCTGTGACCTCGGAGATGACCATCCGCGCCTCACGTATGCGCGTGGAAAGCTCCACCAGCGAGGAAAAACCAGTGTCCTTGTGTTCCTCTCGCCCGCGAACTACCGGCCACCCGAAGCCCATCCACACCAAAAGCTTTCGGCCAGGGTCGCGTCTTCGTTCGACGGCGATGGAGTAAACCGCTCGCAGGCTTCGCGCCCACCGTGCGATCCTCTCTGATTCCGCTGTCATGAACGGATCACGACTTCGCGGAGCCGCCCAGACCGTGCGGGGTGAGCGGTGGTGAGCAACATCCTCAGCTAAGGCGTTGCCGTCGGTCGTGGGCGTTGCCGACGCGTACAGTCCGGAGGCTGTGAACCAGTAGACAGATACGGGTCGACCAAGATGTCCGCCATTCTGCCGCAGAAACTTTATCAATTCGTCCTTCACAACTTCAAACTGGACGGGCGAAAGGTTGACTTCATCGAGAACCAGCACCACTTCGGCAAGTCGCTCATCCGCATCGGCGGCTTCGTTCGATGCAGCGAAGGAGACAATCTTCTGCGTCACGCCGTTGTCCAACAGCGTGAAATCCTTTGCAGCAAGCCCGGAAACTGGCTTTCCCTCGCGGTCTGTTGCAGCGACATCGAGATGGATGAGGCCCTCCGGCGGCTTGTCGGCTCGCATGATGGATGGCTCAGACGGTACAACGGCTTGCACCGGAGGTCGCGAGGTTTCGATCTGAGCATCAGCGCGGTGCACACGAAGGAAAGCCAGAAAGCAAAGGAGGGAACCCAGCAGAATAGCTCTTCCTGTTCTCATACCTATGCAGGAGCGAACTGGAGCGTGAGCACGGTAATGTCGTCTTCCTGGCCAAAGGCTTGCGCGACATCGGCGATCTCTTGCGCCGATTGCCTGCTGATCGAGCCAGTGCGCTCAAAGCCGAAGAGCTCGCCGGTTGGCGATTGGGCTTCGACCACTCCGTCGGAGAAAAAGGTGAAGGTGTCGCCGGGGGCAAGCCGAAGGCTGGTTTCTGTGTATTCGGCATCGACGGTGATTCCGAGAGGCAGGCTGGGGGATAACGGAATTTCCTCGCCGTTGCGATAGGGTGGCAGATGGCCGGCGTTGGCGAGGGCGACGGCGCCATCCGCGTGAATGCGAGCTGCCAGACAGGTGACGAAGCCGCCGCGCAGATGGCCGGCCAAGGAGCGGTTGAGTTCGCGAAGGATCTCGACCGGAGTGCGGGTGGGAAGCATGCGCAATGAGCCCACGATGGCGGAGACGGTCATGGCCGCGCGGAGTCCTTTGCCGCTGACGTCGCCCAGGACAAGGAGAACCTCGCCGTTCTCGCCTGCCAGGACACGATAAAAATCTCCGCCCACCTGGGTGGCTGGTCTGTATGCGGCTTCGATGCGGAAGCCGGGTGTGGCGGGGGGTGCAGTGACCAGTTGCTGCTGGACTTCACGGGCGGCTTCGAATTCGATACGCAGCGAGCTGGTCTCTTTCCATGCCTTCCATGCCCGCCGAAAGAGCATGGCGGCGATTGCCATATCCAGGAGCGTGAGGGTCAGCTGGAAGAGATCCAGCGGGAAGGGCCCGAGTGTGAGGTGAACGGAGTAGCCCAGGACACCCAGCAAGATGATCACTTCCATGAGACTCTGCGCGGCGGCGATGGCGCGATTGCCGCCGGGACGAAACATCTCGCGAATGCAGACAGGGAAGAGGATGCAGTCAAAGGCTGCAATGCCGGCGACGATGACGATTTGGCAGAGATGCTGGAACGCCGGGGACTGCAGGAAGTATGCCTCGGCAATCTCGGCCAGAATGAAGGCAACCCATATGGCGTGCCAGAGGATGTGGATCCAACGGGAACGCAGTTGAAAGAGCGTCCACATGAACTCGATCTCAGCAATCAGCCCCGCGCTGTAGACTGCGGCTATGGCCAGGGTCTGCGCGTGGAACGAGAGACGCGCGGTGACCGGACCTGAAGACAGGATGGCAGTCGCCAGAGGCGACAGAAGCATGATCGCGGCCCACAGGTACTCGCGGCCACGCGAGGAGCGCCAGAAGACGAGCAGCGCAATGCCGGCGAGGGCCAGCACAGCGCTGAGGGCATACTCCGGTCCGTTGGCAACCAGAGCTTCCGCAGCGCCGGCACGGACCGTCAGGCTCAGCACACGGGCTTGATTGATGATGGCGGTTGGGTAGCTCGGGACGCGGGATTCGAAGAAGGCGGGGGCGTGCCACTCGCGCAGAGCGACCAGAGCTGCGGATCCCGGCGGAGCGAGCGAAGAAGGCAGACTCATCACTGGAGAAACGGGAGGATCGGCGGGATCGGCGTGGGGCGGGAAAGCCCCCTGGCCTCCGATGGGTTGTCCGTTGACGAAGACCTGCCACGTCATCGGCTGGACGCCAAGATCGTCGAGATGAAGGGCTAGTGGGCCGTTTAGGTTGTCGGGCACAGGGACCCGGATGCGCACCCAGAGGAACCGGTTCGTATCGCGCGATCGGGAGGGGACAAGACCATTCTGCGCGACGGGCCATGAGCTGTCGTCGAAGGCGGGATCGGCCCACCGCAAATTGTCACCAAAGTGGTATCGAACGGTAGGCTGCGGCGACGCGGAGGTCTGGCCTTGCGCGGCAAGGATCAAGCAACAAAGGGCCAGCAGAGCGAGCTTACGCAAGGGCACTTCCGACTCCGGATGGCATCAGTCCGCAGATGAAGATTGGCTTCGCCAGTATAGCCCCTGGTTTGGGATGGCAACAGAATCCGTGAACGCAAAATCGCCTCTGCGCTCGCCGAGCGCCATCCGTTTGGGTCAGAACAACAGTTGCATAAATATTGGGCATGTTAGCGGGCATGGGGCTACCAACCGGTCTCGTGAAGAGCCGGATCCAAGGCTCTCCGACAGGCCCTTGCGGACATGCGGGAATTCATCCTCGAATCCTCTCTGCCACGGAATCAAGGTCGAAGCAAAAAGCTCTCAGCTTCAAACGAGTTGAGTAGTCAGCGAGTAGGGGAAGATTGTCAGAAAATAGGAATCCTGTCGCCGTAACTCCTTGATTGAGCGACCACTTGTTAAGGAACTAGCTACCGTTCGGCGCAATTTCGTCGCAACGATGCCCACATTGGATCGCGTAAGGCAAAGTTGTAATCACCGTCGCGCCGTAAAGCTCGGCGTGTTCACCCTCAAGATGAAGTATCAAAGCCCCTTTGGTCTGCTCAAACCTTTTCGCGGTCGTTGACAAAAGAGTCTCACCATTTGGTTTGTACACGGTCACTCGTTGCATCTTGAATCCTCCTGGCAGACCAGTGTAGACCTCATCCTCATGCAGCGGACAAACGTTTGGGCGATCTGAAGTATGAGTTGAGCCAACTGAATCCGGCGTTGCTGACTAAGGCTGAGAAAGCATCACTCCAGCAGCGAATTGCTACAGCGCAACAGAAAGCTGGGGACCAAAGCGGGATAGACAATAGAAGTCATGCGACCGCACATCCACTTCGCTGATGTCCAACACGCGAACGGCTGAAGCTTTCACGAAGATAACGCCGTCCTGATTCTGGAGCGTACCTCCGCTTTGAGGGGAACCCATCCCTCAGCGGCATTGTGTGAGAGCCCGAGAAAAGAAAACAGCAGGTCCTCAAGGCTTTCACGATTTACGGCCCGACTAAAGCCGCGCCCGGATACAAAGCGAGTCTTCCGCAAGTTGTTTAGCCAGCGCTAAAGCGCATGATCGAGTCGAGACTGTTTCCCGGAGCGCTGAAGCGCTCCTTCCCCCGCATAAATGCGGGGGCTCCCACCACGAATCGTGATAGGAATCGGCACAATTGGCGTACTGTCAAAGGCCGTTTTGCGGTGGAGATTGGCGCAATGTGGCGGATTACGCTTCTTGTGGTTACTTCATCAAACGTTAGTGTAGTTACTGGCGTCGAGATAACGATCATGGATCAGAAAGGTGTGTCTTTCGCCCAGTTCTTCTACCGCGTCAATCCAGATAAAACGATTGAATCCATCTGCGGTTTTTGTTTTATGGCCAGTGCAGCGTCAGATAGTCAGACCAACCTTCGAGCATGGGAATCTGCTCACCGCTGTTTGAAAAGGCAACAGAAAATTGCGTGATCGCTTTGCGCGTGCTGGAAATGAAGGGCCGGGAGGCGTAAACCTGCCGGTTCTCGGGTGCATCCCAATCCTTCATGTGGGTCGCGATGAAGTGTCCCGAGTACATTCGCCTGCGGGACGACTATGAGGCAAGTATCAGAGCATGGGCCAAAGTCATGCGATTGCCCGACGACCATGCGAAGTTGGCCGCGTTCGATGCGCGAAATGAGGCCCTCTCCCGATTGACCTCGCACAGAGAGTTCTGTCCGACGTGCATCAGGGACAAGCGAAAGATTCAAGGCGCAAGATCCGTCTGACGAACGCTGCGCTCTTTACACGGACGGCCTGCTCGAGGCACGCGCGCCCTCGGGCGAGACCTTCAGCTTCGAACGGCTGCAAGCGCTGTTCGCTTCGCCAGCCGACGCTGCGCAGGCCTCCGAAGCCGCTGTCGCATTTCGGCCGGGAAGACGACATCACGGTTCTCACGGTACCGCGGCTGGCAAATGCGTGACGATTTGTTGGGTCGACTCTTACCTACCGTGGACGTCCCCGGGGTCCCTCATCATTGGCTTAGAGCCGCAGAGAGGGACTAGTTCGCAAGCGCGTCGCGGTTAGCCTTAGCCCAGGCGCTATTTTGCGGCACCGCCTTCATCGGCGGCCCGCCGGCGGTCCCACACGAGCATGGGCCCTCGGTCTTAGCCTCGGTCATGCAGGAGCAGGACTTATTTTTTAAGCATGCGCACACGTAAACGACTTTGCCCTTCACGTTTGTGTCGTTGGCGGGCTGATTCTGGGCGGCGAAGCCTGTTTGGAGGACGGCCAGCAACGGCAGCAAGGCCAGTATGGCTATCGTCGCTTTCACTTTGGCTTTTATTGTGTCCCTCATGGGTTGTCCTTAGCGTGCCAAGATTAGATTCGGCTGAGCGAGAATCGGACAGCCAAATCCGACTCCCACTTCTTTGCCCAACCCAACACTGCGGTCAAAAGCGGTGGTGCGCAATATCCACTCAAGGCTGATTTCATATAGCCACCGAGGGGTCCAGTAGATTGTGTCGCCGAATTGGGCGGCATGATCCGTCTCGAAGATGCACTCGGTATTGGAGGAAGTATCATATGATGTGTGCTGCAGGGGTTACGGCGAAGCGATGAAGTGCGACCGTGCCGTAAGGTTGCCTATGAGTAAGCGAGCGCTTCGGAATGGGGTTTCAAGAGTGTGTCCGCGTCAGGGAATACGGCAGGCGTATGAAGGATAAGGCACGCCCGGGCGTGCAACTGGGGAGCTGTTCTCAGAATCCAAGCCCGACAAAGGATATGAGCCCCTCATGGGATCGTCGTTTATCTTGTGTCTAGTCTTATCGGTGTTGTACGGATCGGTATTCGCCCCCGCGGATAAACTGGGAACCGGCGAAGAAAGCTCTGCCCGTAATTCGCCCGTGGGCCTGTGGAAAACGGTTGACGATGTCACAGGCAAGGTTAAGTCGATTGTCACGATTTGGGAAGAAAGTGGCAAGTTGTACGGACGGGTCCAGAAGCTGGTGAACCCGGATCCTCAGGACAGAAATCCGCGATGCAATGACTGCACGGGTGACCAGAAGGGGAAACCCGTGATTGGACTGCGGATCCTCTGGGATCTCCAGAGAGATGGCGATGGATGGTCCGGCGGTACGATACTCGACCCGGCAAACGGTAAGACCTACAGGTGCCAGCTTGCCTTAGAGGAGGGTGGGATGAAGCTGAAGGTACGTGGGTTCATCGGCATCTCCCTGCTGGGTCGCACGCAGCATTGGCTTCGCGAGTAGTCATATTGCCGGGTGCGCGAGAAATCAGGGGCCTGGCGAGCGGGGCGGCTCGGCCGCCGCCCCCGGTTAGAAGCGCACACCCACTCCGCTGCCTGGGTAAGAGTTATCTCTTTCATTGCACGCTGGGGTTCGTCGGACTGAACACTCCGGCCGGGCTATCTTTCCAAATCCATGCGTGAATCATCCATTGCGTAAGAGCCGTGAACGTGCCACCCTGGGCGTTGCACTGATCACCGGTAAGGTTGCTCTTTACGCTACGGTCGGGAAATACACAAAGATCGCTATGCCGGTGCCACGATGCAAGTGACTTCGGGAAGGGCGGGTTCTTAGGCTGACCGTCCGTATCAGTATCGGCTACGAAGAGATAACTCACGCCAACCAGGGCGTAGCCACCGGGCGCTGACACGCTCTTTTCGTAAAGCAGAATGTCCGGATGCTCCACGTCGAAACCGTCTGAATGAGATCCCACATAGTGAATGCCCATGCCCGGAACGTCGGGACCAATTGGCTGATAACCGTCGGCTTGCGCAACGCGAACGTCCCGGTATTTGGCAGTTGAGGTCTTAGCGGCCTCTAGTTGCGCTGCAGTTTTCGTAAGTTCCTCGTAGGTCACCGGCACCATGGTTCCATGATGTTCGTGGCCCATTTGCATGTTCATCTGATGATCTACCATGTTGCTTCCGACCGAATCCTGGGCGATGGCGAGTGCGCTCGAACCCAAACAAAAGGCGATGCAAACGACCCGTGTAATGCTCATAACTCCTCCTTCGGTTGATTAGTTTGAAACTTTTCGTAGGTGCTGGATCCACTTCAGTTCTGTTTTGACCTGTTTTTGCAGAAATTGCGTGGTTTCGTGAGCATAAGTATCGAGCGAAAAGTGCTCTTTAATACTTGGAAGGTGTTTCGAGATTTTCTCCAAATGCGCTGCGCGTCCGTCCAGAATCTTCTGACGCACCTCAGACGTGAGCAGCTGGAACAAACCCACCCGGGTCAGAAATCCCTCGAACGATTTCGCGTCCGATTCGCTGTACTCGCTCAGCCTCTCGATGAGGGTCTTCAGCCCAAGCGGGGTCAGTGCATACTGATGCCGCTTCTGCCCGCGCTCGCCGGGGACGACCTTCCTGGTAACCCAACCGTCCTTGGTGAAACGCCTGAGTAGTGGATACACGATGTTGTTATGCATCGCATCCTGCCCAAACACGTACCCGGCTTCTCGCTTGAGCAGATACCCGTGTTTTGGACCGGGCAGCAGCGTCGCAAGAATCACTAGGTCATTCATGACTGTGTCATAATTGTCCTAATAGGCGACGGTTGTCAAGCAAAATCATTCGGCTTTTAAAGCTCGATCTAACACCTGGTACGAGGCGCCTGCCGGCACGGCATCGGAAGACGATAGGGGGTCAGCTGGTGTTGTCGCGCGCCTGGATGCCTTGCTGACTCGAAGAATTGTGACCTGCCCGAAATCGTCCCATTTTTGTCAGGACCTAATCTCTCTTGAGGGGGCGGCACGGAAGACCATCTACCTTATCGATAGGAACACCCGGATTGCGGCTTTATTCCCGTCTGTAAGCAGGATCGGAAGATCATGCGTCAAAGCCTCCCTCACACCTCGTATCAGTGGATGTTGCTGGTGACACAACGCAGATCGTGCCTCTTTATTCCGACCTTTTTCGCTGGATCTGAGTTGACGGCCTGATCTATCCTGGGCCTTCCGGATGCCGGACCGAGTGTTCGCGCGGCAAATTCTTGCGAAAGACCATTCAAACAAGCGCCATGAACGGCCAGGAGATAACAGATGGAGCTCAGGCTTAGCCAGGTGGCCGTATCTATTGCTCTTGCAATTGGCAGCGCCTGCGCCGCGAATGGGCAGAGCGCAGTGGAGCAACTTCAACCTTTGGTGGAGGCGTCGGGGCGGCGCATCGCTATCGCAGAAGAAGTGGCTCTAGCAAAGTGGGACAGCGGGGTACCTGTTGAGGATACGGCACGCGAGTCACAAGTGATCGCGAGCGCGGTGAAAGCAGGCCAGGCGAAGGACTTGAACCCAGGCGCTGTATCCGTCTTTTTCAAAGACCAGATCGAAGCGAACAAGGTCGTCCAGTATTCTCTGTCAGCGGATTGGCGTCGTGCCGGTAAAGCCCCGAACCACGTACCGGTCAATCTCGCAGAGACAGTGCGACCGGAACTCGATCGGCTGCAAAGCGCGCTCATCGCGGCGTTGACAGAGACGGCCAGCGTCCGCGGCTCCTCAACATGTCGTTCGGACGTTGCGAAGGCTACGGGCATATACCTTTCTACGCTTAAGACAGATGGACAGGATTTGTATAGGATCGCTCTTGACCGTGCACTCGCTTCGGCCTGCAACCCAACCTGGCGCGCATATTCTCATTGAGTTCGCTCGGCGCCGTTGCTCTGCAAATCCACGGCAGACGGGTCATCGGGCTATTTTCCTTGAATCCGGGTCTACAAACAGTTGCAAGAACCGAGCGCGATCGGAAGCCAGGCAAACTCGCGCGTTCGGCTTCAGTTCGATGACACCTTCGATTTCGTAATGATCTCCGTGCAGGACATTGTTTTCGTCTGAGCCCATGCGGTTCGCCACCGTTTCTCCGCGAGTAAACTCACCCCTCGTCTCTACATCCACGTGCATTTCTTTCAGTGTGCCCAGAGTCGGATCCATAGCTATCGCGACCGCCAGCGGGTCGTACATTGCGGCCCCACTCCAGCCGCTTTTCTCGCTGCGGGTTACATAAAAGTCCACAATGCTGGAGATAAAGTCGTTCTGCGGGCCATGCGTGAGGCGGAGCTTTGCAAGATCATCTCGCGTAATCAAGGTCCGCTCTCCCACATCGGAGCCGACCATGGTCACCATCCAGCCAGCATTGAATACGATCTGCGCAGCTTCGGGATCGTTATAGATGTTCGCTTCCGCTGCTCCGTTGACGTTTCCGCCCGCGATCGAGCCGCCCATGATAACGACATCTTTCACCAGGTAAGCAATCGAAGGATCCTTGGAGACTGCAAGTGCGATGTTGGTCAGCGGCCCTACCGGAATCAGCGTGATCTGATGCGGATATTGGTGGATTGTCTGGATGATGAGGTCGGGGGCGAATCGAGGATCCACCTTGCATTTGGAAGGAGGCAACTCTACGTTGGCCAGGCCATTTTTTCCATGCCAGAACTGCGCAGTAATCAGTTTTTGATTCAACGGATGCTGCGCTCCTCCCGCGACAGGAACGTCGCAGCGTCCGGCGAGCGAAACAATCTTCAGTGCGTTTTCCAATCCTTGCCTGGCATCGACGTTGCCCGGCACAACGGTCAACGCTTCCACCTTGAGTTCGGGAGAATTCAAGGCCAGCAGGATAGCCATGGCATCATCCGTACCGGGATCGGTATCAATGATGACTCGCTTGGGCGAGGCTTGCGAAAACGCATTGGTTACAAAAACAGCGAGGACGGCCGGAATCAGGATTGATAAAATACGACGTTGCTTCACAGAGAGCAGACCTTTCTCAGTTCAAAGAGATATCTCGTTCATCGCAGCAGGATCAATTCGGTGGGAGCGCTACTCGACGTGCAGCCGTGATTTCATCAGTATGACGACGTAGGGATTCCAGGTTGACAGCACATAGTAGATATTTAGCTCGGAACCTTTCAACTTCGTCCATCGCTCTATGACATAGGGCGCATAGGCGCCACCATGAACGGCCTGCGGATTTGCCTGACCTTTTCCGATCACGGGTCCTGCAAGCCCATCGTCCGGATTTGCCTGGGGATTGTGGATGAATTTGCCAACGGCGCCATCACGCCTTGCGTTGAAAATGATTTGCGGCACGCTCCACGGTCCCCACGGCGTGCGGGAATAGGAAAACAAGATTCCACGTGGCGCTGGCTCTCGACTGTCGTAAGTCATCAGCCACAGGCCAAGATCCTTGCACCAGGTTACGGAAAGATCGCCTATGGTGCCGTTTTGGACGATGGCCCTGGCATCCGATTCCTTTTCGCTCCAGATCGGAGCACTCGCCGCATCCAATCCGGCGAAATACCGCGTCCCTTTGCCAGTTTGAAATTGTTCGGCCGGCACGATGGAAAGATATGCGTCGCTCTTACGATACGCGCCCGTTCCCCACATGAAGACGAACGGCCCACCGGGAGGCAGTCCAGCGATCGTCCCGGGTTCGATGTGCAGCGACATCTTAACGAAGTGCCCATCAGGAAGCTGAGAGATCGTCCGCAACGGTTGGAAAGTTGCCGGTGGTGTAAATTTCGTGAGCACGGAACGATCCGTCCAAGCATCCGCGGTGTGGTTGGTCGAGACAGCTACATACACCTGGCCACCGAGGCTAATACCTGCCACCGGAACCTCGAACGCTCCCATGCTGATGCCTGGTGGTTGAATGGTCAAATAATCGCTGCCGGACTTGAGGAAATCCAAGCGAACACCGGTCTCAGGATCGTTCGCATCGGTGGTCGCAATGGTGTCGAGCGCATGGCGCAAACGACCCACGGTGTCACCGAAGAGAAAATACACTCGACCTCCGTGCTCAAAGGAATTGCCCAAGTCAGTGCCTTCGATCCCGTATCGGGTGATGGTTTGGCTGAGCGTCGGTTGATGCAATTGTTTGTCCTCTTCACCAAGAAGCTGTTCCACCTTGATGGTCGAGCCAGCCACGTAGTGCAGTACCGGTTCGTTCGCCGATGCCACAGCACCGAGTGCAGGGCTTGCATTCATCTGATCGGGAGCCAGCAGCATGGCGCCGCCCATCCCCGCCAGAGCGGTCAGGAATTCGCGCCGCGAATGATTGGATGGATGGCGTGCCATGAGTAGCCTCTTTGCATTGCGAATCAGGGGTTCAGTGATCAGGTGCTAACGGCAACTGAAGTACGGGGATGTGTGCAGCTGTACTATAGGATAACAAGCCGCTGGTAGGCCACGGCCCAGGACAGATGGCCCGACGGGAGTCACCGATGGAACCGATAGAATCCAAAGTGCCGAGCGAAGCCATAGAGCTCTATAACGAATTCATTCACGGTGAGATTAGCCGCCGCTCCTTCGTGGAGGGCTTGCAGCGACTCGCAGTCGGCGGCCTGGCGGCGGCCGCCATGATCGAAGCATTGATGCCCAATTACGCCGTGGGCCAGCAGGTCTCCCGCACCGATGACCGGATCAAGGCCACATACGAGACCGTCCCCTCCCCGCGGGGCAACGGAAACATCCGAGGATATCTGGTGCGCCCTATCAGCGCTGACACACGCTCCGAGACGGTGACGAAATTGCCGGGCATTCTGGTGGTCCATGAGAATCGGGGCTTGAACCCCCATATCGAGGACATCGCGCGGCGATTTGCCCTGGCCAACTTCATGGCATTTGCGCCGGACGGGCTCACCTCGCTGGGTGGCTATCCTGGCGACGACTACAAAGGCGGCCAGATGTTCAACAAGATCGACAAGGACAAGATGTCGGAGGATATGGTGGCCGCGGCGATGTGGTTGAAGGCGCGTCCTGACTGCACGGGAAAGATCGGCGCTACCGGCTTCTGCTACGGGGGCGGCACCGCCAATATGCTGGCGGTGCGGCTGGGAGCCGACCTTGCGGCAGCAGTACCGTTCTATGGCGGTCCTCCCGCCCCAGAGGACGTCGCGAAGATCAAGGCCGCGGTTTTAGTGCATCATGGGGAACTCGACAAGCGACTGGCCGCGACGTGGCCGGCTTACGACCAGGCCCTGAGCGCGGCGCAGGTGCCTCACGAAGGTTATATCTACCCCGGCGCCGTGCACGGCTTCAATTGCGACGCGACGCCGGAACGATACAACAAAGCCGCGGCCGATCTAGCCTGGCAACGCACGATCGACTGGTTCAACAAATACTTGCGGGGCTGATTCCCTTCCCTCCAGCGGGTGCTGATTTCCTCGCAAGTGCGCGGCGCAAGAATTCGAGAGAGCATGAAAAACCTGCTCTCTCGAGATGGTTGATCGGAATCGGTGGCATTCTCGGGCGCGGGCGTCCAGAATCCCACATGCCGCGCTTGTTCCGCCGTTGCTATTCGCCCACCGGAATCAGTTCATATGCGTGATAGACGGTGCCGGCTAGATTGGTCGCCAATCCAAGGATCTGCCCGCGGGAGTTGATCGAGCAGCCAAAGAGCAGGTACAGCGAAGAGTTGGCAGGGATAAGAGTGTTCAGGTCCGCAGGTACACCATGCTTCCAGATGGTCGCGGTCAGGGCCGTAAAAGTTGAATCGATCGAAGATCCGACGACCTCATCGCTGTCATTGAGGGCGATGGCGATGCTGTTTGCGATTCCCTTAATTGGTACCAGGTCCTTCATCTTGCCGGTTTCCCTGGTCCAGAGAAAGGCGTTGACCGTCATATTATCCGACAGCGAGGAGAAGCCCACAACATGGCCGAAAGAATTGATATCTTTGGCCGCATTCCCCAACGCGCTGCTCTCGTTTCCACCCAGCGACTTGAGATCGATGGGCGTGCCATCCTTCTCCCACAGCACGGCGTGCAACGGATTCATGTAATAGCCCAACACAAGGTTGAAGGCACCGCAGGTACCCGTCATCCCCGCCGCTTCTCCATAATTGTTGATAGCCACAGCTGTCCCGATCGGATCTCCTCCTACGGTAGCCAGTTGCTCTATCGCGTGATCGCGCCAGAGGACGGGCTTGTATTGGTAATACTGGTTTAGATACGCCGTTGGGTTTTGGGTGGGGCAGCCGGGCGTTGTGTTTTCCGCTGCGCCGGCCACCTCGCCAAAGTCGTTGATCGCGGCGGCGACGCCATTGTTGCCATGATTGTTGTCGAGAGTTGGAAGTGCGGTCATTTGGCCGTCCCACCACAGAAACGGCCGGCAACTGGCCGTGGCGGTAGCAATTCCCAGTGCCTGGAATCCGCAAAAGTCCTCTTTCTTGGGGTCAACATTGGCAATGTTGGCTCCGCCCACGACTTCACCCCAGGGGTTGTTTCCGTATGCCAGGCTGTTCGCTCCCCCGAGGCCGGGTTTGCTGATGTCAATTATGTGTTGGTCGAAATAGATCACCGCATGGTCGTTGCCGTCGGAACCCTGAACCGAGCCGACGCTGACGTTATTGTTCGTGATATGGTTTGGCCCGCCTGCTGGACCCACCACGCCAAGATCCACTAACGTGTAGGAAGCTTGAGCGGAGGCGCAAAGCGGCCAGCAAAGCGCCGCCACAACACCGGCCTTCAAAACAATCTGCTTCTTTACTGTGTCCATCATCGTCCTTCTCCTTTGTTGGCGAGCGTTCGCTCGTGGTTTAAACGTCGTTGGATTGTGAGCGCTGCACCAGGGATCGGAGGCAGATGAGGACAGGACCTTCAGGCGGGCCCCAAATGTGTAAGGTGCCCGTTGGCAGCCCGCTCAGGAGTTGAGCCGTGTCCTCACCCAGAAGCACTACGTCTACCTCGGCCTGACAACCAGGGCACCACGCCACCACCGTACGTGCCTGGCGTACGACTAAAAGGCCTTCGGTTTCGATCGTGATCTTTGTTGTCCTCACCGCCATCGCTTCCCCGGATTTCCTGTTGAACTTGGTGGCGTTGGCGAACTTCATGCGCCTTTCCTTACTGAAAGGCGCACACGCGGCCCTGTCCTGTGCTGCGTGGCAGGAAATCCGGGTTCGCTCCGGAATTCGCCGTCGGTGCGGCGGCTTCGAATGACCGCATCCTGAGCGGAGCCGGAACGAAAAGTCCTTAAACCGCGCATCAATGTTTCTTAAAGAATGTGAATGAGGCGCTTACTATCCAGGAATGAATGACTTAGTGAACGCATCGTTAAATCGCGTTGCGCTTCAACCCACGCCAAGCCCGTAGGGCTGTGGTAGATTTCCGGTACGTTCCTCCCTCGGCTGGGTACACGTTATTCATATGCCATGAATGTCGATGCCAAGGTCGTCTACGAGTTCGGCCCATTCCGCATGGATCCGGACAAGCAGGTCCTCCTCCGCGACGGCCAACTCATTGCAGTGACTCCGAAGGCCTTTGAGACGCTGCTGGTGTTGGTGCGCCGCGGGCGGGAAGTTGTTTCCAAGGAGGAGCTCCTAAAGGAGATCTGGCCGGACTCTTTCGTCGAGGAAGCCAACCTGAGCCAGCACATCTTCAAGCTGCGCAAGGCGCTCGGCGACACGCTTGAAGGAGAGCATTACATCGTCACCCTGCCGGGCCGCGGCTATCGATTCGCTGTTCCGGTCCGTACGATCACCGAGGGGGGCGAGGTGCTGATTGCGCAAATGCGCTCGCGTGCCGAGATTGTGATCGAGGAGCACGAGCCGGAGCCCGTCGAGCCCCAGCCCGCCCTTCCGCCACCTGCGCACTCCAAGCCGAAATGGCGGAAATGGCTGCTCCGCTCAGAGGCTGTGATTTTATTGGCTTTTTCACGTTTTTGACGCAGCTAAGCCTTTTATTTTCAGCACCAATTTTCATGTGAAACCAATAAAGTCACAAACTCTCAGCAATCGCTGCCGCGATTGCGATCGCCGGCCTTGGACTGCTACTGCTTCTGCGCCATCATCAGACCAAGGCTCGGGCTCTCACCGAAACCGATACGGTTGTGCTCGCTGACTTCGCCAATTCGGCCGGCGACCCTGTATTTGACGGCACCCTGCGGCAGGGTATGGCGGTGCAACTTGAGCAGTCGCCCTTCTGGAGCGTCATCTCCGAACAGCGCATGCAGCACACGCTCAGGATGATGGGCCGGCCAGCCGATGCGCGAATCAACCTGGAGACGGCCCGGGAAATCTGCGCAAGGACCGGGAGTGCCGCCGTCATAGAGGGTTCGATTGCGAGCCTCGGAACTCATTACGTGCTGGGTCTACGTGCGGAGAGCTGTCGCAATGGAGACATCCTCGACGAGGAACAGGCGCAAGCGGCGAGAAAGGAGGATGTTCTAGGAGCTTTGGACAAGACGGCGACCCGTTTGCGCAGCAAGCTAGGCGAGTCGATCGATTCGGTGCAGAAATTCGCGACGCCGGTGGAAGATGCGACCACACCCTCGCTGGAAGCGCTGAAAGCCTACAGCCTGGGAAGGAAAATGTTTTTTGAGAAGGGAAACGCCGCTGCTCTGCCCTTCCTTCAGCGGGCTGTGGAGCTCGATCCGACTTTTGCCTTAGCCTACCGTGCCCTGGGGGCGGTTTACGGCAATCTCGGCCAGACGGACCGAATGCGGCTAAATATCCGCAAGGCTTACGAACTGCGGGAAAAGGTAAGTGAACGAGAGCGGTTCTACATTGAGGCCAACTACTACTGGGAGGGAACGGGAGAGCTGGAGAAGGCGATACCAGCATATGAACTGTGGCGGCAGACCTACCCTACGGATTACGCGCTTTACGTACACCTTGGAGTTATTTACGCAAGCCTTGGGAACCTGGGAAAGGCATTGGAGGAAACACGCGAGTCGGTGCGTCTGGAGCCAAATTCTGGAAACAACTACAGAGAGCTGTGCTTCGCATACATCCACCTTAACCGGCTGGATGAGGCGGAGGCGGTGATCAAGCAAGCTGAAGACCGCAAGTTGGAGAGCGAGGGGCTGCTTGGAGCCCGCTACGGATTAGCTTTTCTAAAGGGAGATACGGCACAGATGGCACACACGGTGTCGGCGGCCATGGGAAGGCCGGGCACGGAAGACCTGCTGCTGAACGCGCAAGCCAACACCGAGGCCTGGCACGGGCGCTTGAAAGACGCCCGCCAACTGACGCGGCGCGCAATGAGTTCAGCCGAGCAAAACGACGCCAGGGAAACGGCCGCAGGGTATGAGGCACGGACGGCTCTGGGCGAGGTGGAATCGGGCATGAGCGAGGAGGGACGTTCCGACGCCTATGCAGCAATCAAGCTGGCCTCGAACCGCGATGTGTTGGAAAGGGCGGCCCTGGCCTTGGCCTTGGCAGGCGATACCGCTGCGGCGGAGAAACTGGCGGCCGAGCTCGACCGGACCTTCCCGCTGGACACACTGGTCCAGCGCTACCGGCTGCCTGCAATGAGTGCGGCGGTGGCGTTACAGCACAAAGACCCGAAACGGGCAGTGGAGCTACTGCAGGTGACGGGCCCGATCGAATTTGGGGATGACGGTGACTTTTTCCCAATCTACCTGCGCGGAGAAGCTTATCTCATGCTCCGCGACGGGAATGCGGCAGCAGCCGAATTTCAGAAGTTCATTGATCACCGAGGGCGGGTAGGGAACCTTCCCTGGGGTGCATTGGCGCGCTTGCAACTCGCCAGAGCGTGCGCTTTGTCGGGAGATAAGACCAAGGCCAAGACTGCCTACCAGGATTTCCTCATGCTCTGGAAAGACGCAGACCCCGACGTCCCTATCCTGAAGCAAGCCAAAGTGGAGTATGCCAGGCTAGACTAACCGCTTCAACCTCCAGATCTCTGAAGCACATCCGGGCGCTCACAAAGGAGCGTCGGGGTATTCGCGCCAGCCGCTGTGCAAACTCGATTCACGCTCTTGCTCCGCCTTAGCAATTGCCTCGCTCCTGGTACTGCAGGGGACAATCTGCACATCACTGCCTTCGATAACAAACGGCTCACCTTCCGTGATTTCAACAAAGAACTGGAGGTGGGAAGGGCTCTCTTCGCGTTTCGCGGCAATCCGGCGATAACGTCTTCGGGGCACGTCTATGTAAAGGACGTAGATCCCATCTGAGGTTGTCATACGGCGAATTATAGGCGACCAATTTTGTACTGCACTGCCCGAGCGCTGGTCCAGGATGCCCACGAACTTTGCCTGAAAGGAAGAAAGGCGGGACGCAAAACTGCACTAACTCCGAGATTCCCCTCGCTTTCACGCCAGGCCCTGAGGGCTGTGGTAGATTTCCGGTACGTTCCTCCCTCGGCTGGGTAAAACGTTATCCATATGCTATGAATGCCGGTGCCAAGGTCGTCTACGAGTTCGGCCCCTTCCGCATGGATCCGGACAAGCAGGTCCTGCTCCGCGACGGCCAACTCATTGCGGTGACTCCGAAGACCTTTGAGACGCTGCTGGTGTTGGTACGCCGCAGCCGGGAAGTTGTCTCCAAGGAGGAGCTGCTGAAGGAGATCTGGCCGGACTCTTTCGTCGAGGAAGCCAACCTGAGCCAGCACATCTTCAAACTGCGCAAGGCGCTCGGCGACACGCTTGAGGGAGAGCGTTACATCGTCACCCTGCCGGGCCGCGGTTATCGATTCGCAGTTCCGGTCCGTACGATCACCGAGGGAGGCGACGTGCTGATTGCACAGATGCGCTCGCGCGCCCAGATTGTGATCGAGGAGCACGCGCCAGAGCCCGTCGAGACCCGGGCCGCGGCGTTTCCGCCACCTGCGCACGCCAAGCCGAAATCGCGGAAATGGCTGCTCCCCGCAGGAGCCGCTGCCGTGATTGCAGGCCTCGGAGCGTTACTGCTTCTGCGCCATCATCAGATCATTCCCCTGAATGGCAGGGATTCCGTCGTGGTCGCCCCCGGCACCTGGGATGTTCTAACCCTCTTCCATCGAAGTAGGGCTCTCACCGAAACCGATACGGTGGTGCTTGCCGACTTCGCCAATTCGACCGGCGACCCTGTATTTGACGGCACTCTGCGCCAGGGCCTGGCTATCGAACTGGAACAATCGCCGTTTCTAAAAATCATGGACGACGAACAGGTGCAGAGTGCCCTTCGCCGGATGAGTCTTCTGCCGGGCGCACGCATTACCAATCAGATCGCGCACGAGGTCTGTGTGCGTGAAGGAGCAGCGGCCACCATCGACGGCACGATCGCGAGTCTGGGGAAAAGCTATGTCATCACGCTCCAGGCAATCGCCTGTCAGGGCGGCGCAACGCTCGCCCGGGAGCAGATGCAAGCAGTCGATAAAGAGCACGTATTGAATTCGCTGGGAACCGCCGCGACTGCCATGCGCGGCAAGCTGGGAGAATCGCGCAGCTCGATCCAGAAATGGAATCGTCCGCTGGAACAGGCGACTACGCCTTCGCTGGAGGCTCTGCAAACCTTCACCGTAGGCGCTGACCAAATGGCCCAGGGTCATTTTCTAGCCGCCATTCCTTTGGCTGAACGCGCCATCGCGTTGGATCCGAATTTCGCCATGGCTTATACCCTCCTTGCTGGTGCTTTCCAAAACGCCGGAGACATAGGGCGCCAGCGCGAATACATCGATAAGGCTTTCGCTTTGATCGACCGCGTCTCCCCGTTTGAGCGGGACTTCATCGAGGGCCTCTACTACAACTTCAATGGCGAGTCGGATAAAGCGATTGACGCATATCGGTTGGGTAGCCAGGACTATCCCCGCTTTTGGATGTTCTCTAACGATTTGAGCGAAAGGTTGATAGCCCTGGGGCGATTCGAAGAGGGGCTGAAGGCGGGTCAGGAAGCGGTTCGGCTGGAGCCGCGTGTGGAATTTGCGTACAGGCGTCTATTGGACGCTTACATCTGCCTTGATCGGCTGGTTGAGGCCGGGGAAGTGGAGCAGAAAGTGCGAGCGCTGGGAATCGGCGGTGCCAGGATTCACCAGCGTTTCCTGGAAATGGCCTATCTCCAGGGCGACCAGGCAGCCGTCGCCAGGGAAACTCAATGGTATGCGGGCAGGCCGGAGGAGTACCTCAGCTTTGGATTGCAGGCGGCCTCTCGGAATGTTCTCGGCCAGCGTCGTGAGTCGAGCAAGTTGTACGAGCGAGCCGCGCAGGCAGCGCTGCGCCAGGGGCTCCCCGATGTCGCGGCCGAACTCGAAGAGGCTGATGCACGCGCAGACGCGCTGTCGGGCAATTGCCAGACCGTGCACCGTCTGCGGCGTCCCGCTCTGGCGCTGGCGATTTGCGGCGATGCGGCCCAGGCGGGGAAGCTGGCCGCGGAAACATCAAAGCTTTCTCCAAATGATACCGTCTGGAATGCAGTCGAGCACCCCGCTATTCGCGCTGCGATCGAGATCAAGGGTGATCAACCGGCAAAAGCGGTGGAACTGCTGGCGTCGGCCTCGCCATACGAGCGTGCTTATCCCGAGGTATCGTACTTGCGCGGTTTGGCTTACCTGCGTCTGAAAAACGGTGCGGAGGCAGCGGCCGAGTTCCGGAAGATCCTGGACCACAAGGGCGCCAATTGGGGCAGTACCTGGCAACTCCCAAACTGGGGACAGTTCTATTCGCTTTCCTATCTCGGGATGGCGCGCGCCTCCGCGCTGGCGGGCGACACGGCGAAAGCCAAAAAGGCGTTCCAGGACTTCTTGGAATTGTGGAGAGACGCTGACCCCGACATCCCCGTCCTGAAGCAAGCCAAAGTGGAGTACGCAAAACTGCAGTAATTCCACGATTCCCCCCGCTTTCAGGCCAAGCCCGGAGGGCTGTGGTAGATTTCCGGTACGTTCCTCCCTCGGCTGGGTACACGTTGTTCATATGCCATGAATGCCGACCCCAAGGTCGTCTACGAGTTCGGTCCATTTCGTATGGACCCGGACAAACAGGCTCTCCTCCGCGACGGCCAACTCATTGCGGTGACTCCGAAGGCCTTTGAGACGCTGCTGGTGTTGGTGCGCCGCGGGCGGGAAGTTGTCTCCAAGGAGGAGCTCCTGAAGGAGATCTGGCCGGACTCTTTCGTCGAGGAAGCCAACCTGAGCCAGCACATCTTCAAGCTGCGCAAGGCGCTCGGCGACACTGTTGAAGGAGAGCGTTACATCGTCACCCTGCCGGGCCGCGGCTATCGGTTCGCTGTTCCGGTCCGTACCATCACCGAGGGAGGCGAGGTGCTGATTGCGCAGATGCGCTCGCGCGCCCAGATTGTTATCGAGGAGCAGGTACCGGAGCCGGTCGAGACTCAGCCCGCCCTTCCGCCACCTGCGCACGCCAAGCCGAAATGGCGGAAATGGCTGCTCCCCGCAGGAGCCGCGGCCGCGATTCTAGGCCTTGGAGCGTTACTGCTTCTGCGCCGTCATCAGCCCATTCCACTGAATGCCCAGGATTCCGTCCTGGTCGCAGATTTCACCAACCTCACCGGCGATCCGGTCTTTGACAATGCGTTGCGCCAGGGGCTGGAGGTGCAGCTACAGCAGTCACCTTACCTGAACCTCGTTTCGGAAGATCGGGTCCAGCAGACTCTGCGCCTGATGGGTCAACCGTCCGAAACACAGGTGACCGGACAGGTCGCTCGAGAAGTCTGTGTGCGCACCGGAACGGCAGCGCTGCTGGAGGGCGCCATCCAGAACGTCGGAGCGAGGTATGTGCTCAACTTGCGGTCGACGAACTGCCGGACCGGAGATGTTATCGATCGGGAGCAGGAGGAGGTGGCCAGAAAGGAAGAGGTTCTGGAAGCCATCACCCGAATGACCAGGGGTTTTCGTAAGCGGGTCGGCGAATCGGGAGCCACTCTGCAAAAGCACGATGTGCCGCTTGCCGAAGCCACCACGGCCTCGATTGACGCGTTGAAAGCCTACAGCCTTGGATTGCAAGCCGAGGTCAATCAAACCGAGGACGCCACCATCCCCTTTTTCAAGCACGCCCTGGAGCTCGACCCGAAATTTGCCATGGCCTACGCCTACCTCGGTTTGGAGTACGGCTCTGCAGGCTCCTCCGAGCTGGCTACGGAAAATATCCGCAAAGCCTACGAGCTGGCCAACCGTGTCAGCGACAATGAGCGATTCTTTATCTCCGCCTATTACTACGGCCGCGCCGCTGGAAACCAGGAGAAGGCTCGCCAGATCTGCGAAGCATGGGCAGAAACCTACCCTCGCGAATTATCCCCCCACGCATTCCTGGCAGGTTTCATCTATCCCGCGCTCGCTAACTTTGACAAAGCGACGGAGGAGGCACGGAAAGGAATGGAAATCGCACCGGAACAATGGGTTTTCTATTATGAACTGGCTGTGAACTCGTTGTATGCCGGCCGCCCGAACCATACCGAGGAGGCCTTGCACAGCGCGTCCGGACGCAAGATCGAGACTGCGAAATTGTTGGTTCTGCAATATGATCTCGCGTTTTTGAAGGATGATCGCGAGGGCATGCAACAAGCCGTGAAAGTAGCCCAGGGAAAACCGGATTCTATGGACTGGATGGCAGACCGGCAGGCGTTCTCCTTCGCCTACGCGGGGCGGTTGCAAAAGGCGAGGGTTCTGTCGCGCCAAGCCATTGCTCTGGCGCAGCAACAAGGCAATCGCGAAAGGGCGGCGCAGTTCGCTATCAGGTCTGCCCTTTGGGAAGCCTTCTTCGGCAATGCGCGGGAAGCGAAACAGGGCGTGGCCACGGCTCTGGGGCTGGCGAGCAATCGCGAAGTCGAATACGGCGCCGCCGTCGCCGCGGGACTCGCAGGCGATTCCGGGCAGGCCCAGGCCATTGCCGACCACCTGGAGCGCGAATTTCCCGAGGACACCTCCATCCGCTTCAGTTACCTGCCGGTCATCCACGCGATCGTGGCGCTGAACCGCAATGATCCCGCTGGAGCCATCGATGCGCTCGAACCGGCGATCCCCTACGAACTGGGAGCGCCCCGAGGCGCGGTGACGTGCTTCTTCGGAGCTCTCTACCCGATCCTGTTTCGCGGCGAGGCTTATCTCGCCGGCCACAAAGGTCCGGAGGCGGCACGGGAATATCAAAAGCTTCTCGATCATAGGGGAACCATGATTGGCGATCCGGTTGCAGTGCTGGCGTACCTGGGTCTGGCTCGGAGTTATGCCCTCTCCGGTGACGCGAGCAATGCGCGCAACCAATATAAGGCGTTCCTCGCCATGTGGAAGGACGCAGATCCCGATCTCCCAGTCTTGCATGAAGCCAGAACAGAGCTTGCCAGCCTTCAGTGAATGAGCGCGTTGACTCTGTTATCGCCGACCGGGGTTCTGTCGCAATGCTGGGATCGGCAATCGAACACATTGGTTCGAGCAATGGTTGCAAACTCCGAAGTCATGGGTGCCCAGCCCCGGCAATCTACCTCGTAAATACTTTGCTTTCTGTTAGCAGGAGACATGGAAATTTTTTTTAAGAAAAGTTTAGGCCACCGTCAAGGACTTTTAATCCGGCTTCCGAGCAGGATTCGCCTGGAGGTGGTCTTCCATGCTGCCATTTCGGCGTTTCCTTCTCTTTCTCGTTTGCCTTACCAGGTGCTCGGCCGCGGTCGCTGGTGACCAGTCAAACGGGTTCGACATCCACTTCAAGCTCTTCTGCGGGTCTCTGATCCTGGTACCGGTCATGGTGAATGGTTCCGGGCCATACGACTTCGTACTGGACACGGGCACGTCCACAACCGTAATCGACCAGAAGCTGGCCGCGCAGCTATCCTTGCCGTGGGTGGGACGTTCAACGCAGTATGACGTCCAAAGTTCTTCTGCAGTAACGATCGCAAACGCCAGTGAACTGGGGCTTGGAGGCGCCAGGGTCCGGAATCTCGCCGTGATCGTGGAGTCCGTGGCTAGCCTCAACTACTTCGACGAGAAGATCCGTGGCGTGTTGGGGGAGAATTTTTTAAGCCACTTCGATCTCCTCTTGGACAATCGACACCGCCAGGTTCAATTGGAAGAGGGGCTGGCCGGCTCCATGGTGGAAGATCTCGAGGGGGAACGCATACCTCTTATCGACCACGGCAGTGCTGAGGGGGAGCCCACTTCCAATCGCCTCCTTCTCACCGCAAAAGCAGCTGACGTGGGACCAAACGAACTGACATTTTCATTGGATTCCGGCGCGTCCACTATTGTCCTGTTCAGTAACACGCACACTCAGGCTTGGGCACTGCGGCGCGTAGACCTTGGCACTCGAGGCTCCTCGATTAGTCTGCAGGCGGGCGCGCGTCCCATGTACGTGCGCCGACTTCAAACCCTGACGCTCGGCCGGAGAGTATTTGAGGACCTTGCGGCCGCAGTCCCCTCGTCGTCCCCAGCGGAGGATTCAGATGGGCTCTTGCCTACGGGCATTTTTCGCAGCGTCTACATCAGTCACTCCGGCGGGTTCGCTATCTTCGATCCCGTCCTTAGAAGGCCGCCGGCTTCGATCAAAAAAGGAGAGACACCATGAATCCACCAACCAGGTCGAACCCCTTGCATCTTTTCGCTAACAAAGGGTCCGTCTTGCATAAAGCCAAAGCAGAGCTTACGAGACTTCAGTGAGGTCAGCCGAGTTATAGGGTTTTTAGATATTCGATGATTGCCCAGCGCTCTTCATCGCTCAGTTCTGGCCCAATCACGCCTTTGCCAGGAGAGTTTTTGAATTCGTGGCCCAGGTTTGAATTGCCCGGATGCGGATCGCCCGGTTGGTCGCTGCGGAATTCGAAGCCACCGTTGAATTTTGCAGTAGCATATCCAACATTCTTGGGATCAAACTCGCGGCTGCCCACATAGAACGCCTTATCCCGTTGCTCGGCCGGAAGCAACAACTGATAGAGGCTTGGCACCGATCCGTTGTGCAGGAACGGCGGCGTGGACCAGAGTCCAGCCAGAGGGCGAGCCGCGTAGCCGAGCGGCGCAGTGACTCCGTCTTCGCGAAAGCCATTCCACTCCACCCTCTGCTCCGCCGACAAGCTGAGCGAATCGTAATTCATGTCCCGAATTTTGGTGGTGACCGCACGAAGCCCGACAGTCGCGGGTACTGTCCCGAGCCCAAGGGCATTTGTCACCGCAGTCCGTTGCGCCCAATCGGAGGCTTCCCTGGGGTCGGTGCCGATCTCGTTCAGCGGAATGAGATTCAGTCTCAAAAAACGCTTGCCTTGAAGTCCAGCTTCCCAATATTTGGCGTCTTGAATTTCCGCAGAACCCACGGGTGGTAAGTGACAGCCCTGGCAGTGCAGTTTGTAAAGCTCCGCGCCCTTCTGGGCTTTGGCTTGGTCGATGGGCCCGAACGTTTCCGCGGGCCAGGCGGGGGGTGCCAGTCCGGCGAACGTGTTCGGGCCGGCGAGCAGACTTTCCATCTGCCACAGATTCTTCACGTTGACGGTCGATCTATAGAGCTTGGCGGGATCGGTGAGATTGACGCGAGCACGCACTCCGAGGGCCTCGCCGATGTTTCTTACCATGGGCTGCTGGATAGAAGCGTTGTACTGAACCCAGCTAAACCAGCTGGTGTACCAGAGCGGAGGGAATTTAACCGGAGCGTTTGCGACCCTCAGGTTCGCGTTGTCCAACTCGGTGCCGAAGACGTAATTTCCGATCCGTGCGAGCGCGTCTGTGCGGCCGAAGCCAACGGCCGGGTAGAGTTTGCCGGCCTCCGCCGCGTTGCTCTCCACGAGGCCATTGTTCAAGAACCTTTCGAAATCCTGCCGCAGTTTTTTCTTATCCTCGTCGGACGCGTTGTCGCCCAGAACAGCGCGAGCGAAGCGATCGAAACGGAATGGTATTTTGTCGGCGAATCCTACCGCATATCCGAGCTCTGTTTGGAAGGACGCCAAGTCGAGGGTCGCAGTCGCGCCGTCGAGGCGGATTCCCTTGCCCTTATATTCCAACTGTCCGGTATGGCAGGCGGCGCAGGTTAACCCTACGACTTCCACAGTTTGGCCGGTTTCAGGGTCGACGACCTTGTCCACCGCAAAGCCAACAGGCAATCCGACGGGATTCTGGGGGCTGATGGCGTCGGGCAAGAAGCCAAATCGCGCCAGGTAGCTGCTGTCGGAAAACCTCGGAACCGTTCCAAAGATCTTGATCCTGGGCTGTTCCAGCGCAAGAAACCATTTGTACGGTAATAACTCTGTCCCCTGCGGTGTGTGATAGAACCACTCCCGCTGGCCGGGAGACCAATTCTGGTTTTCAGCTTCGACCTCGACCGGTTTGTACGCAGGCATGTTTTCGCTGGGCCGCGTAGCGAAGATTGCCTGTAACTGCTTGCATCCAGTTACCGGCATGACACCGACGGCAAGAGCCAGCAAACAACGGAGCTGTCTCGATCGTTTGGTCATGGCATTTTCCTTGCAGAGGCGGAGCGATGTTCCTCTCGTGGACGACAACACGCCACCCTGGATTCTTCCTCTTCAAGGCCCAAAATCGGCCAGGCGGGAGGTTCCCCGATGCGCAACGATCCGCGAAGTAGAGGTGACTTCCGGTCGGTCCTGTAACGTTCGCGATCGTCTGTCTTGTTGGTTAGTGAGCCTGAGTGCAAGTCCGTTTCATCGGCAGCCCATAATACCGAAGTTACGGCATCTTAGGCACATATCTCCTAATCGGCTGATCCTGGTCGTTCTAGTTGGGGAATTCCTTTGGACCGACGACACCGATGCCGCATTGAACGCCTTAGTGGCCAAGGGCGCGCCTCTTCTCTCTCCTGCCCATGATTTTCTGGACGGCAAGCTGCGCGCTGCCTGGATAGCGGATCCCGATGGCAATCCCGTCCAGCTTGTTCAGCGGAGAGATTGAAGCAGCACTGCTCGGAATTTGTTGCATTGCTTGTCAAAGCGAACTGTAGCTACTGAATAGTCAGCGTATACGAGGTCGTGCTCTGTATCGCGCCGGCGGTTGCCATCACCTCAAATGGATACGTGCCGGCCGTGGCCGTGCTGGTCGCACCGGTCGTGGAACTGCTGCCTCCACAGCCTATGGGCAGGATGACCAATGTGGCCAACAAGATCGCCATCCAGTAGCTTCGACGGCGCAAGGTCAAAAGCAGTAGCATGGTGCCGCCGAAGATTCCGCAGCTGAGCGTACTCAGACCGTTGCCCATCGCCGGATTTGCGATGCCGGCTGCCGCTGCATTGGTCGCGATCGTCATGGTCGATGTCTGGGCCATGCCGCCGGCGACATTCAGCGTGGCCGGGTTGAAGGCGCAGGAAACATTGGCCGGCAGACCGCTACATTTGAGGCTGACGCTCCCGGTATAGCCAGCCACCCCGGTGATGCTCAATTGCGCGCTGGCGCTCTGGCCGGAAGCAACCGTCACTGTCGAACCGCCGGTGCCCGGTTGGAGACTAAATGCGGGTACAACCGTCTGGGTCAACATGAAACTGGCAGACGAATGGGTGGCGTCTCCCGCGTAGTAGGCGTAGAGGGTGATCGTTCCTGCAGCCGAGAATGTGGCGGTGATGCTTGTCTTGCCGGTCGCATCCAGGGTGCCGGTACCGAGCGTTGTGGACCCATTGGAGCCGGTGGTCAGCGCGACCGTGCCAGTCGCAACCGCACCGGAAGACCCCACCGTTACCGCAAACACGACAGGTTGCGTTACGTAGGACGGGTCGCCGTTCGTACTCGCGGTGACGACGGTGTTCAGCGGTGTAATCGTCACCACCGTGGGTGCCGAAGCACTCGCGGTGTAGTGAGCATCGCCCGAATACTGCGCCGTGATGGAATGAGTGCCGACCGCAAGCGGCGGCGGAGTCAGGCTGGCAACCGACGTGTCGCTGTAAGTGGCGACAAATGGCGCCATCCCGACGTTGGTCGGAATTCCTGCAAATACCAGGTATGGGAGTGAGCTTCCGGCCGGCAGCAGCAGTCCCAGGGATTCTCCAAACGTGCCCCCCGAGTTGGTTGTGATGGGGTTTCCGGCCGCGAAATTTCCTTTTCCGTCCGCCAGAGCGACCGCCGCGCTCCCGAAGACCAGATCGGGAAAACCGTCCAGGTTGACGTCGACAGCCACAGCGTTTTCGCCTGGAGCAGCAGGCTCTGGACCGAGCGCAGCCATGGGGTAGCTGGGATTGGAAATGGTTTCAGTCCCGAAAGTTCCGTCGCCCTTGCCGGGAAGAAAGATCATCGCAGTGGTGAAACCGCCAACCAGAGTTTCAGTGGGATAAATTAGCGCTACATCCATCTTGCCGTCGCCGTTGAAGTCGGCTACCTGCATGCTCAAGAGCGCGGTGGAGTCATAGGGAGCACCTCCACCTCCACCGGGGTTCTGAGGAGTGTAGGTGGCTTCCACGGCTCCGGCGAATGTGCCGTCACCATTGTTGAGCAGGCTGGTGATGATCTGTGTGGGCACCGGCCCGAGGCCGATATCTGGCTGTATGAAGAGGCTCTGGGCTACGATGTCCAATTTGCCGTCTCCGTTCAGATCCGCCAGGTTCAGCGATGTGAGTGGGAGCAATTCGCAGGCGCATTGGCCGCTTGCTATGGTGACTGTCTGGGCCGAACGAAAATTGCCGCTCCCCTGGTTAAGGAAGACGGTTATCTGAAGCGGCAAGACCGCATTGGATCCTAGATTGGGGGTCGTGTTCACCGCGAGGATGTCCGCTTTGCCATCGCCGTTCACATCGCCGGCAAACGTATTCAGGTATCCCGTGGCGAGAAAGGATAAAACCACGGGCTGCTGAAAGGTGCCATCTCCATTGCCATACGCGACCGAGGGCCCGATCAGGAGGTCAAGCTTGCCGTCGCCGTTCACGTCCGCCAGGACAGGCGCAAACAGCACTAAGGTATTCGCAGGGGGAGGAAAAGGAAGGCTTAGGGTTTGCGCAGTGAGTCCGGAATACCCGCCCTTGGTGTTCGCAAGAAAGCTTTGGACGGTCACACTCGCCTGCTGAACGGAACCCGTCTCCACGTTCATGTACACCAACAAATCCTGGATTCCATCTCCATTCACATCGGCAGCCAGCTGACCCGACACGCCGGTAAACGCCGCATCCAGCGGGCCAAAAAACTGACTGAAAGGCGTCGTATAAAAGCCTTCTCCCGGTCCCAGGGCCGCCGGGGCGGCACTCAGCGAATTCCCGCCGTCGAAAAACTGCACCGTTCCGGTTGGACGGTTGGCTGCGGTGGCCGCATTCGCGGGTGCGGTGGGGGCTGTAACACTGGCGGCGAGGGAGAGGGCTGTGCCGTAAGGGGCGGAGCCGGGTGATGCGGAAACCGTGGTTGTAGTGGCCGTCTGCGCGCTGGCGGCCAGCGCCGAAAGGCAAAACACACAAGGCAAAAAATATCGAAGCAGGCGAGAGACAGGCAGATTCATAAGAACCACGATGGCGCAAAACGACCGATGACCAGCCGTAGTATAACTTTTGATGGCCTGGATCCATTTGCTAAAAGGCTCATCGTCTATCCGTAGGTAACTTACCCGCCGACCATGATTGCTAGTCGTCTTCGCCGAGAATATTACTCACTCGCACAATCGTTTCGATCTGTTCTGCGCTAAGGCGGGACAGCAGATTCCGCCGAACCGATTCCGCATGAACTGGCCGCGCAGCGTCCAACTTCGCGCGCCCAAGTTTCGTAAGCACCACGAGGACGACGCGCTCGCCGGCATCACGACGCTCGATGAGCTTTCTCTCCCTCATCCGAGCGAGGTGGTGAGAGAGGCGGCTCTTATCCCACCCCATGGACCGGGCCAGAGTCTGCTGGCGCATCTCACCTTTGCCGAGATCGGCAAGACGAGACAGCACTCCAAAATCCGGACCTGAAAGGCCAGTTGCCTCCGCGATGTCACGCCCCACCCTCTCCATCACGTCTTCGCCCATCAGTTTGAAGGCATGCCAGACACGAAGCTCATGAGGCGATAGCAGTTTGGCTGACATGGTTCAAGAAGATTATCAGCCCATGGTTGACATGACAACCTATTAAAGTTATCGTGGTTGACATGACAACCACTGTAAGCAAGAAAGTTGCCCTTGTAACAGGAGCAAACAAAGGTATCGGTAAGGCGATCGTCCGCGGGCTGGCGCGGGAGGGTTTTATCGTCTATCTCGGCGCCCGCGACCCAGAGCGAGGACGGGCAGCGGCAGCGGAACTAACGGCAGATGGCACGGTACGTTTTGTCCATCTGGACGTCACCTATCCTGCCTCTGTGACTGCGGCAAAGCACACGATTGACTCAGAAGCCGGCCGTCTGGATGTATTAGTGAACAACGCAGGGATCAGTTCGGCTCCCGGATCAAGATTTCGTACTCCAATCGAGGAGACTGCCGAGAACATGCGGGTCGTTTACGAGACGAACGTCTTTGGAGTCGTGACGGTAACAAATGCTTTCATCCCCCTGCTACTGAGATCCGGTGCAGGCCGCATCGTCAATGTGACCAGTAAGCGGGGATCCATCGGAGAAGAGGGTGCATGGGTAGGCAACCCGTATATGGCGTACTCCACATCCAAGACGGCCCTGAACGCACTTACAGTTCATTACGCTCGAAGCCTGGCGGGGACGTCTATCAAGGTAAACGGGGCGGCACCAGGGCATGTCGCCACGGACTTCAACGGATTTCGAGGCCCGCGCACGCCAGAACAAGGTGCTGTAGTGGCGATCCGTCTGGCACAGTTGGATGGTGATGGACCGACCGGTCTTGTGTTTGAAGACGATAGCCAACTGGCATGGTGAATCTCGAGTTCCGTGCCGAGGCCTTCGATGTGCTCAATCATCCAAACTGGAGTACCGCAGACTCTACTCCGACAGATTCGTCTTTCATGATGGTCACTGTCTAAAGTCGGCAGCCGCAATCTGCAGTTTCAATTGAAGCTGTCATTCTAAATATGACCTAACCTGACCACTGGCGAATCGCCGCCGTACAATTGCTTGGTCTTGCATAACGACGCATCCACCAAAAAGGATATAGAGACGCAATGGTGAACATGGATCGAAGGGCTTTTTTGCAGAGCGTGGGCGCCGCGGCGCTCGCCGCCTCGATGCCGGCTGCAGCGCAGGGCGAGGGACCAGCGGCAACACAGAAAGAGAGGATGATTGGGATCCAGGTGGGAGCTGTTTCCTTTGTCGATGAGGGGACGGACAAGGTATTGGATGAATTCCAACGGGACGCCGCGGTCAATACACTTTTCCTGGCGACATTTACGTATGGACGGGGCATCGCCGGACGGCAGGTGCCGGGACAGCCGCTGCCCGATCACGGCAAGCAGGAATACGACACAAGCACATTTTACGGCGGCAACTATGCCACGATTCACCCGCAGTACTATAAGAACACGGTCTTTAAAGGAACGCGCGCCGGCGACCTGGGTGACTTTGACGTACTGCAGACCGTTCTGCCGTCAGCCAGGAAGCGCGGCATCAAAACCATCTGTTGGTTTGAAGACGTCTTCCGCAAGGACTTACCCAACATCGACCAGCTGCAAGAGAAAGAACTGTCGGGCAGGAACGCGACCACGCTGTGCTTCAATAATCCCAACTACCGGAATTTCCTTTTAGGCATAGTCGACGATTGGTCCCACTCCTACGAGATCGATGGAGTGATGTGGGGATCGGAACGTCAGGGCCCATTTTCGAATGCGCTCGGCGCAAGCGCCGGCGGCCGCACCAGCAACCCTCATAACGTGACTTGCTTTTGTCAATTCTGCGAGGCAAAGGCAAAGGAGCGCGGCATCAATCCTGAGCGGGCGCGGCAAGGATTCCTCGAGTTAGCAAAGTTCGTAGATGCGAGCCGCCAGGGCCAAAGGCCGGTGGATGGATACTACGTCGAAATCTGGCGGCTAATGTTGCGCTACCCGGAGCTGCTCGCATGGGAGATGCTGTGGACCGACAGTCTCCGCGAGACCTACGCCGCCATTTATAAACAGGTAAAGGATGTCAAACCATCCCTGGGTGTCGGATGGCACATATGGCACAACAACTCTTTCAATCCAATCTATCGTGCGGAGCAGGATCTGGCGGCGATTGCGCCGGTTTCTGACTTCTTGAAGATTGTTATTTATCACAATTGCGGTGGCGAGCGGATGGCCGATTACATCGAGAGTGTCCACCAGACGCTCTACGGCGATGTGCCACAGCAGGAGCTGTTGGACTTTCACTACCGAGTGCTGGATTACAAGGAGAAGAGCCTGACGGAGATTCCAATTACAGGATTGTCGGCCGACTATGTGTACCGGGAAACCAAACGCGCACGCGCGGGACTCGAGGGCACCAAGACCCAGTTGTGGCCTGGAATCGACATTGACATTCCGACCGCTGCGAACCACAGCAAGTGCACTCCGGAGGGAACCAGGGATGCGGTTCTTGCAGCATTCCGCGGCGGCGCTGACGGCGTTATTCTGTCACGAAAGTATTCTGAGATGAAGCTGGCCAATCTCAAGGGCGCGAGCCTCGCACTCAAAGAACTTGGCTTGGCCTAGGTATGGTGTCGCTCTTCTTGCTTTTGCCGTTACAAGTGCGGTCAGGGGCAGGTCTGCTTCTCAGCGTTGCCTTGCCAGTTCGCGAGGACAAAAATGGAAGAGCATTTCGGATCGCGAAATGTGGTTCGCTTGGTGGAACGCACTGCGTGCATAGCCGCCAACGACAATTCACATCTGTCCGGTCGCAGCTTGACCGACCCCACCAAACCAGAAATACTGTGTTCTTCTGCTCGGATTTCCTAGCCATGGCGAGGCCGACCCACGCGCGCGCTCGGGAGCGATACGGAAGGACGCGGTGACGGATTCCGCCAACGATTTAGACAGGGTGGAGGGCAACGCCGGCGCGGCGGGCCGCCGGCCATCCGTGCTCGTGGTGGGCGCAGGGCCGACCGGGCTGCTGTTGGCTGCGGAGCTTCAGCGGCGCGGTGTGACATGCCATGTGATCGATGCTCTCCCCGCGCCCCTGCATTGGGACCGCGCGACGGTCATACATCCCCGCTCGCTCTAGATCTTCGAGTCCCTGGGACTCGTCGGAAAGTTTCTCGTGCTGCTGGCCGGCCCAAGCTCAGACGGTCCGGCGCTGGTGGACCTGCACGCCGGCTTGCGGGAGGCCGCCACCGGCTCGCCCCTGTTTGAAGCGGCCATCGCCCTCGGTACCCGCCCCGACTTGCCCGTCCAGATCGGACACCTTGAACCCATCGCCGCGGATCTCCTTGGCGTCGAAGGAACTACACTGCTCGCGGTACGCCCTGATGGCTACATCGCCTGCGATCCGACCAAGACCACCTCCGCGCGCTCGAGCGCTACCGCACACTGGTCCATACCGGGCTTGCCTGAGGACTGGCTGGTTCTCTGTATTCGTTCTTATAATCCGGGTATGGTCAGGTTGGTGACGGTGTTGATTGTCCCAGTGATTTTGCTTTGTGTTATTGACTGGCGCCTCCTCGGCGCAACCGTTCGCCAGCACGCCTGTGCAGGCCCAATCGGAGTGGCAGCTTGCAGATGCTCCCATCGAATCAATGGTGAAAAAGAGAATATTGGCGGAACTCAATAAAGCAGCCTCCGCAGACGAACGATCAGTCGCTTTGGCACGCGCCCAAGTGAAGTTGGTGGGGCTGGATGCGAACGGCAGGGATGGGGATTGAGGTTCGGGCTCCAAACAAATGGTGTAGTGCGACAGGCAATTGCGAAGTTTGGATCTTCGACAGTAAGACTGGCGACCTGCTCGTGCACGATGATGGATGGGATTGTGTCTTTCGCCGTACGAGACACCACGGGGTGTTTGACTTCGACGTGCGAGCAAATATGGGCGCTTGATCTGCGACGCGAAACGAGTACCAATTTGACGGCAAGGTGTACCAGCGGGTGTGGTCGACAGGCGAAAACTAGCCTTGACTTAGCCATTTTCCTGCTAGTGGGTCAGTTTGAATCCACAGGGCATGAGATGGCTATGACGCTCCATTTTGGTTCCGCGAAGCAAAGTCGGCGACTCGGTAACGGGATCGACTGCCTCCAGTACTCGATGAGAGCATCGTTTGGTGGGCAACAATTGATAAGACTCGCCCAGTTGGCGGTCGTATCAATCGTTTTTTTCACTGTTTACGGATGCGTAACGAGATCATTAAGCGGTCGGCAGGGTTGCGTTTCTCGCTCCATTGTTCTTCGCACCTCTTCTCTCCTGCGCTTCATATCCTCCTCAAACGCCGCTCGCTCTTCTGGTGACATGTGCTGCAATAATTGCTTTTGCATCTCAGACTCCCTCGCAAGTCTCTTGGCGTCCTCTGCAGCTTGTTCCCGTTCTTTCTCTAGCTCCTCATCTGTCTTCCGCATCGCCTCTGCCTCCGCTTGCGGAGTCAGATATGCTCTGACAGGATATAGGCCAACGAGAATCTTGACTCCGTTAGGCGGCACATCATGTTCGCCACTAAAGTTGTCTCTCCATTCCGCTTGCCAATACTGGCGATGGAGAAAATCAACCAATGCTCCGGCCGCAACCTCTGGTTGCTGTCCGGTATTGCCGAGAGGATTGTCTACGGAACCCGCAATAGGCCTGGACCACACGACCAAAACACCGTCTTGGAGGCCATCGAGAAATGTCGGTTGGCTGGGTTTCCATCCGGAATCTTTAAGGGCTTGGTAAATGTGGAGAGCCGCTCTTCTGGACTCCGCCTCTGGCATAAACCTGATGACCGCTTCTGTCCCTCTATACGGGCGCAGAGAGTCTACGAGTGACTTTCCGTGCGCATACCAAAAATCAAATACTCTAGGCGCGTTGCAGTTGGCGAGGTCATTCAGCTCCTCTCTTTCGAGCGCAAGCTGTGTGTCCAATTTACCGGCCTGGTTGCCAAGCTCCTCGGCCTCTCTCTTGGCCTCATCTGCGGTTCCTTTGGCAGGTATAGCCGTATCTGATGCGCTCTGGGCTAATCTATGGGCTTCCAACGCATCATCTTTGGCGTTCTTCGCATCCTGCTTCGCATTGTCGGCTGAAGTGGCCGCATCGCCAGCCTGTTTAGTTAAAGCGGCCATTTCTGCCTGGCTCATGACTATGCCTGCGACGTCTCCAGCTAGTCCTAAAACGAGGACTCCGACAGCGAACCGCTTAAGGCTTTTCTTTACTCGCGCCCGCTCGTCTCTCTCCAAAAACTTAAACTCTGCAACCTCTTCGCCTATCACGCCGATCAGCACCAAGAACGCAGCAAACAATGCTACTCGTTCGGATAGCGTAAACGACCGAGTCGACCAGATCGACCAGACCCACAAGGCGAAAATAATGAATATCCAATTCATGTTGGATTCAAATTGACCCGCTACCCATTTTCCTGCTAGCTTGCGTCGTCTGTTCGGTTGTGCGGTCTATGCCGCGAATCAACCGAGGTGACGGCGGCAACTCTGGTGCCGAGGAATTTGCCCGTTCGGTCGAAATCGAATGCCAGTTGGAGCGCACCGGTACGCGCGCAGGCGTGGCAGCCGTCAACCAGAACATAAGGAACCACAAATTGCTGGCCGCCGTCCGGGAGGTTCTTGGCGGTGATGAAGGCCGTGCCGGAGCGATCACCGGGAAAGACAGCGAGGTTGGGAAATTTGCGTAGTAGCGCAGCATAGGCCGGGGTCTTCGCTAGATCGGCTTTGGGGAGGAGATTGTAGTCGTCTACATCAATGACGGTTGGCGTGCCGTTGACGAGCAGGCAGTGTTGATTTTCATTGGCCGCGAACGGGAAGAACGCGAAGGCGATGTCCACGCGCCCCGTATTCTTGAAGTCGCGCATGAAGCCGTTGTCATGAATGGCGCGCATGAAGGCTACCGCCTGCGGCGAAGCCCCCGCCGCTTGCATTTGCTGCACAAAGCAATTGCCGAATTGCGGTCCGGGAACTTTTCCGCAGGTCTCGCGCGCCGCCTGCATCGCGCCCATGCCAGGCTGAAAGAGTGCGGCCGCGTCGAACTTCTGCGGTTTCGATTGCTGCGCGTACGAAATTATGGAAGTGGCGCAGAGGAAAAGAACAACCACAGCAGGAGTTGTCTTCATAGGGCTCGTCCTTTGGTCTCGGACCTCCGAAACCAAGCCGTTTATCACAACAGGGATAACCCGCCCAGCAGCCCATAGATTGCCGAAGCGAGCCCCAGGACAACGCTGACAATCAAGAACAGCGGCACATCGATGACCACGGAGATAGAAGCCAGGACGATCGCAATCTGCAGCCCACCACTTGCTATTTCCAGGGTGTGGGTTCGGTGCATCTGGTGGTCGCGGAGATGCTCCTGGGCATGAGCCTTTTCTGTCAGCTGCTCCATACCGTCCGCGCCTGGCTCTGAACGCATGCGGTCCGCATTGGCCTGAGCATCGGCGATTCGCTTCTTCACATCAGGACCGGTGGTGGTGGAGAGGCTTTCCAGCAGTTCTGCCTCAGACGTCAACACAGTTCGCCGAACTGACTTTGCCTGGTATTGAGCCCAGGTGTCGCTGGCGGCGATATGGTTGGTCAAATAACTGATTTGCGCATCTTTCGCCGCAAATTCCGTGAGGGCCAATGCCGCGGCCATCACCGCGATGATGATGGCTGCGCGTGCGTGGGTTTTGCCGTGGGCCCCATGGGCCGCGTGCTCCAGGTGTTCGTTGGCTTGCTCAAATTCACCGCTCATACGGTGTGATCTCCCCGCCTTGCGATTCTAATCATTGCCGCCACGCTGCGCTCTACATCCTCATCCGTGGTCGCCCAACTGGACACGCTGATGCGCATCGCCGCCTGCCCATGCCATTGCGTTCCTCCGCACCAGCAGGTCCCGTCGCTCTGCACCCCCGCAATCACCCGCCGCGTCTGATCGTCAGTGCCGAAGGAGACCAGCACCTGGTTCAGGACCACGTCGTTCAGGATGGTGAAGCCGGCCTGCCGCAGACGATCCGCGAACAGGTTCGCCTGCAGGCAGTTTCGCTCGATCAGATCACACAGCCCGCTGCGGCCCAGGGAGCGCAACGCCGCCCACAGTTCGACCCCGCGCGCCCGCCGCGACGCTTCCGGTGCGATAGTGCCAGGGCTCGCGGCCGCCGGCCGATGTCAGATAAGCGGCGCTCAGCGCCATCGCGGTTTTGAGAGATTCCGGGGTCCGCACCACGGAAATCGCGGAATCGTAGGGCACGTTCAACCACTTATGACAATCGATTGCCCAGGAATCGGCAGCGCCGGCGCCCGCCAGCAAAGGTGCGTAGCGCGGGGAGACGGCGGCCCAGTAGCCAAAGGCGCCATCCACGTGCACCCAGGAGCCTGCCTCATGCGCACGAGCGCAGATTTCTCCTGCCGGATCAAACGCGCCCGTATTCACATTGCCCGCCTGAACGCAGACCAGGGTGCGGTTATCGAGCACAGGCAGCGCTTCCGGCCTCATGCGTCCCTGGGCGTCGGCCGGAACCCGCGTCACTCGCGAGCGCCCCAGCCCGAGCATGGATAGCGCTTTCAGCAGAGAAACGTGCACTTCGTCGCCCACCACTACGTGGATCGGCGGCGCCGCAAATAATCCGTCCTCCTCGACGTTCCATCCCGCGCGCTGCAACAGCGCGGTCCGCGCTGCAGCCAGGGCGGTGAAGTTGGCCATGGTTGTGCCGGTAACGAATCCCACTCCCGATCCGGACGGGAGACCGAGCAGGTCCACCATCCACGCAAGGACAATTTCTTCCAGCTTCGCCGCCACGGGAGACATCACTTGCAGCGCTGCATTCTGGTCCCATGCCCCCGCCAGCCAGTTGGCTGCCAGCGCCGCGGGCAGCGAGCCGCCGATTACGAATCCGAAATAGCGGCCTCCGGCGGTGGCCACCGTGGCCGGCGACCCGATGTCATCCAATAACGCCAAAACCTCTGCGGGATCGGATGGCCCTTGAGGCAGCGCCCCTCCGAGCGCATGCAATCGGGCCACGTCTTCGGGTAGGGGCGCGACGTTCCGATGGGCAAGCCCGGCGAGGTATTGCGCCGCTCGATCTGCAGTTTCTGCCAACAACGTCTTCATCGATGCCTCCTCTCCATGGGTACGGAACTTTTCCTGGCGACCCATTGCTCCGTCTTGAATCCTCGCAGTTGTTGCGTTCATCAAAAGACCATACCCACTGTGGAGATTAAATGACATGGCCGCTTTTTGTGCATGCTGTGGAGCCGAGATTACTTTGAAAGCCGAAGCGTGTCCTGTCTGTGGCACTCCGCGACACGGGATGTTGCCGCCTGATTTACAGCCTGCTCTGGATCCGGGGTCGGAAACGGCTCAAGAAGACGTTGACGGCAAGGTGCGTAGAAACCGCCTCTAAGCGGATGCGACCAAGGGACCACTTCGATCAAAAGAGGAGCGTCCCACGCGGACACGCTGATCGAATGTCACTCCACACCGAGTACCTTCACGATTACCCGTTTGGGCCGCTGGACCATCTCTTTGCGCTTCCTGGTTTCGAAAACCAGGTACTCGGTGTGGCTCTTCATTTTCAGGGACTTCTCCTCCGCTTTTGGATGCGACCCCGACCACCCCGGCTGGAACTTACAACCTTACTGTCACGGCGACGGCCGGTAGCAGCCATGTGACTCAGGGCCTCACGTTAACAGTGGAGTAGCCGGAGTCAGATTCCGTACCTGCTCCTCAACATGAGGGAATGTGGAATTGGGCAAGCACTGCGTAGACTAGTTCACGAATCAGGCGTATCTCGTTATCCAGGCGTTGCACTCTGGAGTGAAAGTGGTCGGCCTTTCTGGCAACTTCTGTGGAGGGCTGAGAAAGTTCCTCAAAACTCAATTCCAGACCCAAGTAATATCCCTGGATAGCTTCATCAAGCCGTAGCAGCAATTCTGAGGAGAGTACGGCGGGAAATCGCGAGTTTCCTGGCAGTGCGGAAAAGATCGCGGGCGACTCCTTTTCCGCGGTGACGTTCACGACAAAAAGGCCCAGTTGCTGCACCCGGCCCGAGCTGTCGGAAATAGGAAAGCAGTGGTCGAACCAATGGCCGAACTCCACTGCATCACGCACGTGGCCGGCAAGCCAGGCAGATGCCGGCTTACCTGTGCGTAATACCGTTTCGTAGACTGGTTCGATTTGTATTGCCAGATCGCCCACGATTTCCCGTGAGGTCTTTCCAATATGATGATTCACCGTAGCCCGCGTCTCGCTCGCAAGAGCGGCGTTCACCGATTCAAAGCGTGTTTGAGAATCCATTAGGGAGACGCCGAGATGCGAGGCACGAGAACCTGCATCGAACAACGCTGTGAGGTAGCTGGAGCTGGCGAACCTGGCTGGGTCCCTTGCGCTTTTCTTTTCTAACCAAGCGGCCTTAAGCGGGGACACACGTTTTCCAGACATATTTTCGTCCTCGGACCGGGACCCTGGAATGAGTTCGTCGAATTTTATCGGATCACGGCGGTTGTGGATACTGGCTGGTGAGGAGCAAGCTAGAGTTCATGACGCCAGGTCAAATTTCAAAGTTCCGAATTCTCTTCCTTATCAGTGGACTGTTGATGTTTATGGCAGCTCCCGCCTGCGCGACGGGCGAACCCACGGCTGAAGCCATTTCCGCTTTCAACGCCTATATCAACGCGGTTGAGTCCAGGCTCGCTAAGCAGCACCAGTCACGAAATGATTTCCTGGCGCCCCCCTTGACTCAGCAAAATGAAAAACTTTTGCAACAGGGAGATTTGATCATCGAGCCGGTCACGCCTCTCACAGGTTCACCTTTGCCCGGAGCACTGCTGCACGACTGGCGGGGTACGGCCTTTGCCGCCGGGGCCAAAGCCGCCGATTTCGAGCGGCTGATGAGGGACATCAGCGCCTATCCCCAACACTTCTCGCCGCAGGTGCTTCAGGCAAGGTTGCTCACGCAACAGGGCGATCATCTCCAGGCATTGTTGCGTGTCCGCCAGCGACACGTCCTCACGGTGGTCCTGGATACTACCTACGACATCACCTTCGGGCGCCTCGATGCGCAGCACGGATACAGTATTTCGCGCAGCATAAGGATCGCCGAGATAGCATCGCCCGGCACCAGCGCCGAGCATGCGCTCGGTCCTAACGAAGAGCACGGCTTTCTATGGCGGTTAAATACTTATTGGAGCTACGAGGAGCAAGACGGCGGTCTCTACCTGCAAATCGAATCGGTATCGCTCACGCGATCCGTTCCTACCGGGCTCAACTGGGTGATTCAGCCCTTTATTGAGAAGATCCCACGCGAGTCGTTGGAATTTACCTTGCGCTCGACATGCAACGCACTTCGGAAATAAATCGATCGATTGACCGCGGGATCTGCGGGTTACCCAGGCAAACGAGGACATGCGTCACGGGTTGCAACCCGGACTCCATTCTCACATTTTCCGTTGCAACTCGCCTGGTTGGCTCAGCGGAACCTGGAATAAGGTATTAGCCTGGTCAATCGCAAACGGTTGTAAGTAGCTCCGGGTGTATACACAACCGCATCCATGAGATCGTGGATGATCTGCAGACCTCGGCCACTTTCTGCCAGCAAATCCCTTCGGGTGTCAAATGTCTCGAACACGTTGGCGCCATGCAGAAGTCTCCCCACCTGCTCGTCAGGCATAGGGGTTCCGCTGTCGACGATTTCCAGCTCCAGCCGATCGATTTCGCTTGTAATCACTACCGAGACTGCGTGACCAGGCTGTCCATGATAGGCATGCTGAATGGCATTGGTCACCGCTTCAACGGCACATAACTCCACAAGGCTTGCATCTGTCTTGTCCATGCCAAGGTAGATGCATACACTGTTCACCGCAACCGCCAAAATGGACACATCCCCAAGATCACTGTCTATACCCAGCGTGAGGCGGTGAGTCATGGCTAAGCCATTTCAATTGCCAACAAAGATACGTCATCTCCGAAATCAGTGACGGCGCGCCAGGCCTTGATTTCCGTCAGCAATCCTGCGAGCAGCTCATCCAGCGGTCGCCTCGCCCATTGGTCCAGGTATGCGACCAGCCGGCTCTCTCCGAAGGCCTCACCTCGCATGTTCATGCATTCCGTAACACCGTCTGAATAGAGAATGAGCCTGTCCCCGTGATCGGCGGTGATTTCGAAACAGTCGAACTCAATGTCAGGCCACAGTCCCACGGGCATGCCGCCTGAACCGAGCGCCGTGATCTCCCCAGCTTTCCGGATCAGGATCGGACCTGGATGCCCGGCCTGGGCAAGACGGAGGGTCGACGAATTGGTGTCGAACAAGCCGTAGATCATAGTGAAGTAGCGGTCGTCCTTTGACTGGAAGCGATGGTTGAGTACTCGAATCGCGTCACCCGGAGACAGGAGTTCAAAGGCTTCGCGGTCGTGGTTATATCGCTTCAATGGGTTTCCAGCGGTCTCATCGGGAGTCAATATCATGCTCAGCGTGACTGATAGCATCGCGGCCGGAACACCATGACCCGAAACGTCCAGGAGATAGAAACCTACCTGATGGTCACCCATCGCAAAAAAGTTGAAAGTGTCTCCCGCGACATAACCAGAGGGCTCAAGGCGCCATTCGCATCTGACTCCATGCGCAAGCATCGCCGGCGAAGGTAAGAGCCTGGTCTGCATCCATGCGGCGGCTTTCAGATCGTCCTCGATCAGCTTGTGCGCCGACTGGAGTCGGGTGTTGATCCTGGCGAGTTCGTGATTCTTATCGGCCAGGCCCTGCTCAAGACTTAGAACACGCTCGCCGGCACGTACCTTGACCCGCAGTTCCTCGGGGCTGATCGGCTTGACCAGGAAGTCATCGGCACCGGCATCCATGCCCTCAATAAGATCCGATTTGGCTCCTTTGGAGGTACAGAGAATTACATAGATATAGTGATCCAGGGCGGCTTCGCGAATTCTACGGCAAAGGTCTACGCCAGCTAAGTTGGGCATCAGCCAGTCGCTCACAATAAAGCTGATCTCACCCCGTTTGACCAGGTCCCATGCGAGTTGTCCGTCGGCCGCCTCCTCAACCTCGTGCCCCTGCTGCCGAAGCAGCTCGGATAGGATGGTGCGGGCTACGGTATCGTCGTCAACGAGCAAAATCTTCATTCTGCTGATGGCCTCTGTCCGCCTGCGAGAACGACGCGCCTCCCAGCCCTAGTGTTGTTTATCGGCTGCTACAGCTATGCGTTTAGACGAGCTGCTAGAGAGGGAGAAAGTGATTCCCTCAGCGGCTTAAAGCCCGGACCTACCCGAGAGCGAGTTTTTCCGCCTGTTTAGAGTCTGAGGGAGCGATTTTCCCTCGGAATTCACGTATTCTCCGCCGCCCCTCATCTTTCATCGGTCCGGGCCGATGGAAGGAAGCAGCAAATGGAGGAATCATATGCCGCTGACGATCAAGGCGGCGGATCATGACTCCCTCAGCGACGGGATTCAATATCACCTGCGTTACTCGGTGGGAAACTCAAGCAGGAGCGTCTCGAAGCAGGACATACTGCAGGCTCTGGCCTACGCGGTTCGTGGCAGGTTAATCGATGGATTGGTCGAGAGCGAAGAGCGCCGTCGCCGCTCCGGATCCAAGCGTTTGATCTATCTTTCTGCGGAATTTCTCATTGGCCAGTCACTGCGCAATAATCTCTTCAACCTTGGGCTTCTCCAGGAGGCGGAGCAGGCAACCAGGCAGCTGGGATTTGACCTGCGTGAGATTGCCGATAGTGAGTCCGACGCACCTCTTGGTAATGGAGGCCTCGGTCGCCTGGCCGCATGCTTCATGGAATCATTGGCGACGCGCGGAATGCCGGCGTACGGATTCGGCATCAACTATCAGTTCGGTCTCTTCAAACAGGAAATCGAAAACGGCTTCCAGAAAGAAAAGGCCGATCAATGGCTGAGCTACAACTCTCCCTGGTTGATCGAGCGGCCCGCAGAGACCTGCACCATACCGCTGTATGGGCGAATAGAGCATGGGCTTGCGAAAGACGGCACTTACAACCCGATGTGGGTCGATTGGCAGATCATCGTCGGTGTCCCTTACGACCTGCCGGTGGTCGGGTATGGCGGCCGTACCGTGAACTACCTCCGGCTGTACTCGGCGCGCGCCTCGGACGAATTCGACATGAAAATTTTCAACGGCGGAGACTACCTTCGCGCGGTTGAAGACAAAATACAAATGGAAACCGTTTCCAAGGTCCTGTATCCGTCCGATAGCGCGCCGGCCGGCAAGGAACTGCGCCTGGTGCAGGAATACTTCATGGTGGCCTGCGCCTTGCGAGACGCCGTCCGTAGTTTCCTAAGAGATATACCGGGCGCCAGCCTGGAGCGCCTTCACGACTATGTGACCTTCCAAATGAACGATACCCACCCTTCGCTCGCGGTTGCGGAGTTGATGCGCATCCTGGTTGACGAGCACGCCCTGGAGTGGGAGGTTGCGTGGAAGGTGACCCAGGCAGCCTGCGGGTACACCAACCATACACTTCTGCCGGAGGCGCTCGAAAGGTGGCCGTTGAGCCTGATGGAACGAGTGGTGCCCCGGCATTTGCAGTTCATTTATGAAATCAACCGCCGTTTTCTGGCGGGGGTGGAGGAGAAATTTCCCCGCGATTGGGCCCGGTTCGAACGCATGTCCATCATCAGCCAATCGGAGCCCCGGGAGGTGCGGATGGCCAACCTGGCGATCGTAGGCAGCCACAGCATCAATGGGGTCGCGGCACTGCATTCGCAACTGTTGAAGACCCGCCTGGTGCCGGAGTTCTATGAGCTGTGGCCGGAACGCTTCAACAACAAGACCAATGGCGTTACCCACCGGCGGTGGCTGGCCTGCCGCAACCCGGGCCTGGCCGGGTTGATCACCAGTGTAATAGGCGAGGGGTGGATCACAGAATTTGCCACAGTCCGGGGTCTCGAAGGTCACGCCGGCGATAAGAATCTTCAGCAGGAATTTCTCCGGGTAAAGCGGGAGAACAAAATCCGGCTGGCGACCCTGATCCATGAGACGGAACAGGTCCGTGTCGATCCGGACTCCCTGTTCGATATTCAGGTCAAGCGGATCCATGAATACAAGCGACAACTGCTGCATGCGATGTATGTCATGCATTCCTATCTTGGAGTGGTGGACGAGGGCTTGAGGCCGGCCGTACCGCGTACCCACATCTTCGGCGGCAAGGCGGCGCCGGGGTATTGGATGGCCAAACTCATCATCAAGCTGATCAATAACCTCGCTCTGATTGTCAACAACGACGCTCGAGCGGACGGGTGGATGAAGGTTGTTTTTATGCGTGACTACCGGGTGAGTTTGGCAGAAAAGATCATTCCCGCGGCGAACCTGAGTGAGCAGATCTCAACCGCGGGGATGGAAGCTTCCGGGACCGGGAACATGAAATTCGCCATGAATGGCGCCTTGACGATTGGCACGCTGGACGGCGCCAACGTCGAAATTCTCGAAGAGGTCGGCGCCGGCAACATCCACATCTTCGGCCTGAAGGCAGAGGAGATCGAGGTCCGGCGCAATAGCTACAATCCCTGTGATTGTTATGATGCGAGCCCGGATATTCGCCGGGTGTTGGATGCTCTACGCGACAATCGTTTCTCGCCAGACGAGCCAGGACTATTTCAACCGATCATCGACTCGCTGCTTAATCAGGGCGACTACTACTTCCATCTGGCGGATTTCGATTCCTACCTGGCCGAGCAGCAAAGGGTAAGCCGTGATTTTCAGAACGTTCCAGCATGGACTTGCAAAGCCATTTTAAATGTGGCACGCAGCGGTAAGTTCACCAGCGACCGCGCCGTGGCCGAATACGCGAAGGATATCTGGGGGATCAAGCCGGTTACACACTGAGAACTCCACCACGAGGAAACGTGCCTAACCGTAACAACAAAGGAACGCTATGCAAATCGTAGAGCAAAGGGTCGGAACCAACATAGTCCTGGAGGTGCTCGAGCCTCGCCTGGTTGCAGACAAAGCGCAGTCCTTCAAAGAAGCTGTCGGTCGCTATTTCACCAATGGTCCCACTTCCCTGGTCCTCGATCTGGCCAAGGTGGAATTCATCGATAGTACCGGGTTGGGCGCTATTCTATCGGTGCTGAAGCGCATGCCCAAAGGCAGTGAATTGCTGGTCTGCAGGCTGAACGAAGCGGTCACCAATATGTTCATGCTCACCAGGATGGATCGCGTCTTCACCATCTGCAAGACGGTGGATGAGGCGGTGATTGCAATCACCCACTAGAGGACTGTAGCAGCTGATTCAGTAGAAGCGCAGATTGCTACGCTACGCTCGGTCGAAAATCATTTTCTTGCGGGCCCACTGGGCTGCGGAACAACACTCTTCAGCCCTTGAGGGCAGCGTTTCCGCCGGAAGGCGCTGCAAAGCATCCCTCGGGGGCTAAAGCCCTTGCGCTTTTTTCTGACTCAAGCACAAGTTAACAGGGGCTAAACAGGCTGCGGAAAAAGTCGCTTTGGGTAGGTCCGGGCTGAAGCCCGGACCCTGGAGTTTGTGCGCCCGGCAGGGCGCATTCACTTGGAGGTGAAAGTCCTCTACACACCCGGCAAGGGGAAGTGTTAGCTGAACGGCAAGGGTGTCCACCGTGAGGTGGAATCCGGAGGAAGCCGCAGGCAAAGCGCTGCTCTGACGAACAGCCAGCGGATAGAGGCGACGCGATGGGGTGAGCAGGCAAATCCATGCAAAGCCCAGTACTTGCACGGACATCGCGGCGTAGATCCGACAGAGATAAGCGTGAAGGTGAGTGCGTAATACCCGGGGAGATCTGGTGGTTTGCCTTAGGGCTACCGTCATCGCGAGGTGAAGGGAAGAATCACCAGAAGTCAGCAGCGGCCATAGTGGCTCCGCGCGAGCGGGGTGAAGGGCCAAACGTGAAACACGGGAGTAGGACAGCAGATCTCGATGCGAGTCAGCGAAGCAGAAGCTTACGGAAGTAAGGCCATCGCGGAGGGAGACGGGCGGAACCTGTCGAGGGCCGTGGATGGTGCGGAGACTCGTACGGCGACTGGTGGAGAAACGAAACCGGAAGCAGCGCAGGGACTTTTGGAAGCTGCGCTGGAACGCAGCAACATGATGCGCGCCTATCAGCGGGTGGTGGAAAACAAAGGAGCGCCGGGAGTCGATGGGCTCACGGTTCTGGAGTTGAAGCCCTGGCTGCAGGCGCACTGGCCGAAGATAAAACAGGCTCTGTTGGCGGGCGAATACATGCCTACAGCTGTGCGCCAGGTGGAGATACCGAAGCCGCAAGGCGGGGTACGCATCCTGGGCATTCCTTGTGCGCTGGATCGCCTGATCCAACAGGCACTTCATCAGATATTGCAACCTCTGTTCGATCCCGGGTTCTCGGAATCGAGCTACGGTTTTCGTCCCGGACGCAATGCCCATCAGGCGGTGAAGGCCGCGCGAGGGTATGTTGCCGAGGGCAGGCGATGGACCGTAGATCTCGACTTGGAGAGACTTTTCGACCGAGTGAACCACGATGTGCTGATGGCACGGGTGGGGCGCAAGGTGAAAGACCCCGGGGTGTTGAAGCTGATCCGGCGCTATCTGGAAGCGGGAATGATGGAAGGCGGGATAACGGGTGCACGGAGCGAAGGGACGCCTCAGGGCGGTCCTCTTTCCCCGTTGTTATCGAACATCCTGCTGGACGATCTGGATCGCGAACTGGAACGGCGCGGGCATCGCTTCTGCCGATACGCTGACGACTGCAACATCTATGTCCAAAGCGATCGGGCAGGACAGAGGGTCAAGCAGTCGATCACGGCGTTCCTGGAGCAAAGGCTGAAGTTGAAGGTCAATGCTGTCAAGAGCGCAGTGGCGCGACCGTGGGAGCGGAAGTTCCTGGGCTACAGCATGACGTGGCACAGGAAGCCGAAGCTCAAGATCGCATTCGAAAGCCGCAGGCGCATGGCGGAGAAAATCCGTCTCGCGCTACGGCAAGGCCGCGGGCAGAGCCTGCAGCAAGTCATCAAGGGACTCAATCCCGTCCTGCGGGGCTGGATGGCCTACTTCCGACTCACTGAAGTAAAGAACGTGTTGGAAGAGCTCGATGGCTGGCTGCGGCACAAGCTGCGGACGCTGCTGTGGCGGCAATGGAAGCGTGTCTATCGGCGCGCGCGGAATCTGATAAAGGCTGGGATAGATAAGGTTCGGGCTTGGAAGTCGGCCACCAACGGGCGAGGCCCGTGGTGGAACGGCGGTGCCTCGCATATGAACCAAGCCTTCCCCAAGTCCTGGTTCGACCGCATGGGGCTGGTTTCGTTGCTGGACACTCATCGACGCTTCCAGTCTGTTTCATGAACCGCCGGATGCCGAACGGCACGTCCGCGTGGTGTGGGAGGACGGCGGGAGTAATCCCGCCTCCTACCCGATCTACATTTTCTGCACCATATCTGTACAGGCTACAGCTTGATCCGTGCCAATCGGTGCCAGCCCCGGACTTCAGTCCGGGGGAGCGGGTTTTCAAACCCGCGAAAACACTCTATCTTTCAATGACCGGGCTTTAGCCCTGGTGAGAATGCTCCAAGCTGCCCAATCAACCCGTACGTTTTTCGTGACCTCGACGACAACCGGACGCCGCGCGCTTCTCCAATCCGATCGCATGGCTCAGCTTCTGGTGGATGTTCTTGCAGAGAATCGGCGAAAGAGGCGGTTTCTTCTGCATGAGTTTGTGATCATGCCCAATCACTTCCATCTGCTGATGACACCTTCAGCGGAAATACCGCTGGAAAGGGCACTGCAGTTTATCAAGGGTGGTTTCTCCTATCGCGCGAAACGGGAACTTCATTTCGCTTTGGAAATATGGCAAGCAAGTTTCGTGAATCACCGCATTCGCGACGCAGAGGACTACCAACACCACCACACTTACATTTGGGAGCCCCGGACTTCAGTCCGGGGGAGCGGGCTTGAGCAAGACACCGGAGCAGTTTGCCTGGTCATCGGCGTCTCCGGGGATGGAATTGGATGCCCCGCCACCAGGGCTAAAGCCCTGAATTTATATACTGGAGCGTTCTCGCGGGTTTGAAAACCCGCTCCCCCGGACTGAAGTCCGGGGGTGGCACAGATCGGCACGGATCAAGCCGCCCGGGCTCTGAAAATTTAGAAACTCCATACCCAGCACTACGTGCTGGGCTACCCAAGATGCAATCCTGGATGCAATCCCGGGTCCCCGTTGCCCTGCCTTGGAAGAAGACTCTTACGGTCGGGCATCATCACGCAGCCGGCTGCCCAGAAGTCCATGGACTTTCGGAATCAGCTCGATCAAAAAATATAGTCGCCGGCCCTTACCCTCCGGCCGAGCAGGCAATATCATGTTTACAGGCGGCGGGCCCTCGCGCAATCGCTGCCCGGTGGCGTTTGCCTGTTGCTGAAGGCCATTGGCGCGAGCGAAGGGTGGCGTAACGCTATCCGGTGCCACACTCGTTCTCTCTCTACCAGCCACACCCATCCCGCCGTTGGCGGGCTTTTCTTTGCCGCCAAAGCAGTTTCGCAATTGGTGTAGACCGAACCCGGATTTCCTGTAGAGGTTGGTGGAGCCGCGAAACTACATGCGACTTTCCGTGAAGAAAGTCGCACATAATTGTTCTCGGCCAGTGCTGCGCCGCAGGAAAATCCGGGGAGCAACAGGCCTTTTCGTGGTTTTCTCCCAAGGAAAACCACTCCTCGCGATCTTTATCAGACCACAGTAATTGCGAAACTGCTTTAAAGGAGCTCTTGCAAACCGAACTGACCGGTCAAATCGCCGAAAATTGCAAACTGGCCCCCCGCCGTGAATGCCGGACCCGTGGATGCCGGAAGGGACACCTTGCGTGATTGTGCTCGAAAACACCCGAATTTTATGCAATTTTATAAAATTGTCCCCGCGCTCCTGGCCGCCTCACCCGGTGTATGCCTCCCTCGCCTTCCCCGCCGGTTTGGGACCGACCGGCCGGGTGCCGCAGCTATGCCTCCAAAAGTCCCAATTTTATGCAATTTTATGAGAACTCCGGCGCCCGGGGAGCAAACCGGGCAGCTCCCGAAATGTAGAAACTCCAGCCCCCCCCCGCATAAATGCGGGGGTTAGCAGGCGCAAGCTGCTGTATTCTTGCAGCTCGAGGGCGAAGGTATCACAATCGATGGCGGTGACTTATCGAAGGCGGCCTCCTCGATCGGATGCAAGAATAGCGCCACCAAGAAATCCATCAAGATACGTGCATAGCTAGCTTAGCTAAGGAGAAGAATGGATAAGAACCTGACTCGTCGAGACTTGCTGAAGACAACAGGAGCCTCGCTCGCGATGCTCGGCATGCCGAATGCATTGGCCGGCGCACAAGCTGCACCTCAGGCGCCCTCGAGCGGCGCCACCATGCAGGAGCAGACACGCGCGCAACGAATGCAGTGGTGGCACGCCGCGAAGTTCGGCATGTTCATTCACTTTGGCGTGTATAGCACGATTGGCCGGCATGAATGGGTCATGGAAGACGAAGCGATTCCCATCGGTCCCTATATGGAGCACGCGGCCATGTTCCGGCCGGCACCGAACTGTCCCCGGGCCTGGGCTCGCCTGGCGAAACAGGCAGGGATGAAGTACATGGTCATGACCACGAAGCATCACGAAGGCTTTTGCAATTTCGATACCAGGCTGACCACCTACTGCGCGCCAAAGCGGGGACCGGGACGTGACCTGGTGCGTGAGTACGTGGAAGCGGCGAGGGCGGAAGGGATGCATGTCGGCTTCTACTACTCGCTGATGGATTGGCATCACCCGGATGGCGCTAACTGTGCAAACGACGAAGCCGCGCGCCGGAGGTTTGTCGACTACACCCATGGGCTGATTCGCGAGCTGCTGACCAACTACGGCAAGGTGGACGTGCTGTGGTATGACGTTTCGTGGCCTTTGGATGGGGAAGGCTGGGAGTCGAACCGCATGAACGACATGGTTTTCCAGTTACAACCCGAAATCATCGTGAACAACCGCAATAAGCTGCCGGGCGACTTCGCCACCCCAGAGCAGAGAATTGTGGCAGAGACAGGGGGACGGGCGTGGGAATCATGCATGACGCTGAATGACAGCTGGGGATATCAACGCGCGGACAATGACTGGAAATCGTCGCGGACGATCGTCCGCAATTTGATCGAATGCGCACGCGATGGCGGCAACTATCTATTGAATATTGGACCTAAGCCGGATGGCTCCGTACCGGAGGAGTCGGTCAAGGTGCTAACCGAGGTCGGCCACTGGATGGACGCCAACGGCGAAACTATTTACAAGTCCGATCTTTGCCAGGTGCGCCGATCTACCTACGCCAGCTTTACGCGCATTGGCAATACTCTTTACATGCACGTCCACTTCTGGCCGGGCGAGTATGTTGCGATCAGCGGCCTGAAGGCGAAAGTAAAAACGGCTCACCTGCTCAAGACGGGCGCGGATGTGAAGTTCACCCAGGATGAGTTCCAGACCAAGTTTGCCGGTCTGCCACGGGAGGCGCCAGACTATCCCGTGACAACGATTGCGATTGAGTGTGATTCGGAGCCGACGCAGGATACGGACTTCGTCCGGCGAAACAAACCCCGCGACGGCGTGTAGGGATGGAACCAATTGCGAAACTGCTCTAGCTGTCTGGCAATTTCTCCGGGCGAAGATCGATGGTTCGCATCATTTCCTGATAGTGTTCTTCGTCCTTGCTCTTGATCTCGTCGAAGTGCTTCGATTGTTCCTCACGGCGTGGGTCCCCGGTTCGCGCATAGAGCTGCAGCAAGCCGAAGTTGGCTCCGTAATTCTCCGGATCATGAGAGACCGCGCGATCGAGAAGGTTTGTGCTTCGCGATACTCGTGACTCGCGATGAAGACCTGGCCCAGCTCCCCGAGAACATCCGGCTCGATCCGGAGTCAGGGTGTTCGCCTGCTCCAGTTCATGTTTTGCATCCTCAAGATGGCCTGGTCACGCGCGCGATGCGGCCCAGGTAATAATGCGCGTCTGCCGCAGTCGCGTCGTGGCCGACTGCCTGTTTCAGCCATAGACTCGCGGAGTCGTAGTTCTTCGCCCGGAAGTAGGTGGTTCCGATGGCCAGCAAGCGCGGCCGGGTCGGATGGGCGCAAAGCATGATACTTCTCGCAGATAAGGCAGCCCCTGGGTTGCGATCCTGGGCGAAGGAGGAAACGATCCCCATGCCGTAGTTGTACTCAGGATTGTCTGGCGATAACTTGACCGCTTCCGCCATGGCCTTGCGCGATTCACCCAGCAAGCCCATGCTGAGAGAGAGCACGCCGAACTCATAGGCAAAGCCCGCATCGTTGGGTTGCAGATCTCGAGCATGGGCCAGATATCCGAGTGCTCCCTGATAATCCTTGCTGGCCTTGGCGACCCGGGTCAGATCCACAAGGATCGGGACCGAAGAATTGCTCTGCGCGAAAGCAAGCTCCAGTGTTTTACGCGCGATCTCCAGCTTCCCTTCTCCTTCCTGGGCCAGACCAAGGATGCGCAGGCCGTCAGCCGAAAGAGGATGTTTTTCGTTGGCTGCGCGCAAAGAGTCGACTCGATGAGGTCGGCGCGATGGGCTGCCCGAAGCGCAGGCAATACTGCCATTGCGTCCTGCTCGGCAAGGTCGGGAGAGGCGGCCACGATCGCGGCCGCCGCTTTGTCTGCCGCGGATGCGTGATGGAGAGCGGCCTCATCGGCGCAAAGCACGATCTGAGCACCGATGCGGCTGCGGTCGTCCGGGCTCAACCTGGCCAGATGCTCCAGGGAACGCTGGTAATTCTGATCCCACATCAGCAGCATGGCAGCCTGGTAGTTCGCCTCGGCATTGGTCTGGCTCCATGAGCAGAAGCTTTTCATAGACGCGCAGAGCAGAGTCTCGGGCGGTCTTGTCGCTTTCCGCCTTTTGCATATAAATCCGGCCCAGATTCAGATATGCGCCGGCGAGACTGGGGTCGTGCAAGATTGCTGCTGAGAACTGCTGAATGGCGCGATCCGTATGCCCCTCCTGGATCTCTATGACGCCGAGAAGATTTTCCAGGCCCCCATTTGCCGGAAACGTTGCCCTGGCGCCGGCAATCAGTGACCGTGCGCCTTCGCAGATCGTTTTGCTCCATGTGCTGTTGGATCTCCAGTACCAGCTGCGCGATATTGTTCACGCTGATGGCTGCGCGGCTCCTGCCTGCGCCGGGCAGAGCAGGCCAAGCGTCAGCAGAAAGATTGACCCGGGATAGAACCAGATGCGGCTTAAGCGCATTTTTCCAATGGGTGTAGACCGAAGAGAGGTTGTAAACGCGGCTTTTTGCCAGTAAAAGCCGCACATCGCCGCTTCTACAAAAGAGCACGTCATAGGAAAAATGCTTTAGCTGGTGGTAGCTGAGCACATGTCTTCCACTCCCGAGGTTAAACTACTGCCCATGACGTGTCCAGGGGTAGAGCGATCGCCGCGGTTACGCTGGCTCTACTCCTCTGTGACGCCGGGGTTCCCTCGGCAGCGGCCCAGAGCGCGAGCGATGCACCGGCAGCGGCTCACGGCTCCATCTTTCGATCTGACTCCTGAAAAAGTATCTCACTTGAAGGCGGCGGTCGCTGCGCACGACTATGTTGCCGCGGAAGAGTTGCTGCTGAAAGAGATTGAGCCAGATCCTCATTCGCCGCGGGCTGCTCGCCTGCTGGCGTATTTGGGGAGCGTTTATTTCCTGAATCACGATTATTTGAACGCCGCGATTGCCTGGAAGAAATCCGATGCCATCGCGCCGCTTGGCCCGGACCTTCAATTCTCCGCTGGCGATGGCGTACATCCGGATTTCGCATCCGGATTGGGCGCGGCCGGTGCTCGAATCACTTTCTGCTCACGACACCAAAAACGCACTGTACCCCTATTGGCTCGGGCCGGCTCGATTACGACGCCCAACATTATTCGGAGGCGACCCACCGCTTCCAGCAGGCCATCATACTGGATCCAACCATGGCGCGTGCTTACGACAACCTTGGCCTCTGCTACTTCTATCAAAACGAGAATGACACTTGCGGTCAAAAATTTCAACCGCGCCATCGAGCTGGATCGGAATGCGCTGCATCCCTCCCCGTGGCCTTACTTAAATCTCGCTGTAGCACTAGCAGTTTCTGGGCCAGACGCAGGAGGCGGAAACCGATTTACGGGAAGCTCTCCGGCTCGATCCTCAGCTTGCGGCGGCACATTACCGCCTGGGCAACGTGCTTGAGCATCAAGGTCAGCTGGAGGCTGCGGTGCGGAAAGTTGGAGGCGATACGCCTGGATGACAAATACGCGGAGCCCCACATTGCGCTGGCGCACATTTACAACGCAGCTGGGGCGAAAAGCATGCCGCCAAGGAAGAGGTCAAGATCTATCTCCGATTGCACGGCGCTCAGCCGCCGGCGTCGCAGCCATAGCTCGAGGGGCAACCGAAAGAGAACTGCAGATCCACTACGCTGCGCTACATCCGGTAGAAAAACATCTCCATGAGAGCTCCGCTGAACTGCAGATCCCTCCACTTCGGTCGGGATGACAAAGGGGAGGACGGCACTTCCATGGAGAGCGGTCGCTGGACAGAGGGCGTTTTCATCCCCTTGAGTGGACCGAAGGGCATGAAAAACTGCTTCTGTTCTCTTCTTCAACAATTGCTCTCAATGGAAGCTCTGTCCTCCCCTTTGTCATCCCGACCGAAGTGGAGGGATCTGCAGTTCAGCGGAGCTCTCGTGGAAATGTTTTTGGACAGAACTCACCCGGATTTTCTGCCGACCTGCTGTTTCTTTTTCGCGTTCTCACTCTTTCGGCCTGGCCGTTTCTCCCGCCGTAACGTTAGGAGACACGGCTCCCCTCTAGAACTCGAACCGGCCCACGAACTGGATGGTGCGTGGAGTGGTGACCGATCCCGTTCCACGTACCGAAGGAGTTGCCAGAGGCCGCAACGTCGGTGACGAACGCATATCCTGGTACCACCGTTGGTATCGCCCTGGGAAATGAAGTAGTGGCTATTGAAAGTGTTGAAGAAGTTGGCCTGGAACCTGAAGTTCAACCTCTCCGTGATGTGGGTATTCTTGATGAACGATATATCCAGGTTCCGATAGCTGGGCCCGTAGATGGGCTGTACTGCCTTTCCGAAGCCGGTGTAGCCAAAGGCGGAGAAGTCGTGTTCAAACGCGTTGCGGGTTGAGGAGCCGGTTGTTGTCCGTAATCGGGTTGAAGCTATTGCGGCCGTGCAGTAAGGGCTGCTGTCCGGCAAGAGACCCGGGGACGCAGTGTTCACGGAACTCGGGTACCAGCGTATTCGTGGCGCACGCCGAGGAGTAGAACGAGAATGGAATGCCGTACTCATAGCGGAAGATGGGGCTCACCCGCCATCCGCCGACCAGGGTATTGAGCAACCCGGGAGAGTCGAGGTACCGCTTGCCTTTCCCGACCGGCAGTTCATAAACGGCCGCAATGGAAACGGTATACGGGACATTGTCCGGAGCGATCGCGTACGCGCGCGATTGATCGTAAGGGCTGAACGCGCCACTGTTGCCGCCAGCGCCCACGCCGTGTATTGTTTCCGGATTGAACGTTGTTGGAGGCGTTGGTGTACAGCTTCTGCAACGTCAAAGCGCCAAGGAGGTAAAGGCCGCCCTGAAAGCGCCGCTCTACCTTTCCCTGGAAAGAGCGGTAGATGGAGTTTCCATGCTGCTCGTTGAGGCCCAGCAGGGTTCCGCAATATTGCGGGAACGGCAGAAGAGCCTGGGCGATGGTCGGTGCGCATCCCGTCATCTGCGTGTCCCAACCAACGTAAGGCTGAGAGACGCCATGGGGGCAAAGGTCGCAGGACCCGTTGGGTCGTTGTAGTTGACTGCCAGATCAGAACCGATTGCCGTGATGGTTGGATTCAGCGGGTTCAACACGTTGATGGGGCTCAGCGCAGAGGGCAGGTGGGTACCCTTGGTGCCGACATAGGAGAGGCTCAGCAGCGTGTTGCTGGGTAGCTGCCGCTCAACGGTCAGATTCCACTGCCCGGAATAGGGTCTCCGGTTGCCATCATGCGGACGGTAAAGGGAGGGTGTCTGGCCGTTGTCGAAGCCGCGAAGTGATATTTTGCGTCGGGCCGACCTGGCTGGGCGAGATGCCGGACACAAGATAGATAGCCGGCGTTTTGAAGTTCCCCACAGAGGATTCGTTCAAGGTCAGATTCTTGTTGAATCCATCCTGCGCCAGGCCACCTCCCCAGCCAGGATAGAACGCCTGTCCGAAATAGATCCCGTATCCTGCACGAATAACCGTTTTGTCGTTGAGGGTGTAGGCAAACCCGACGCGAGGACCCAAGCCCTTCTTGAACGCGAACTCAGGATAACGGCCGCCGTAACTGGCTGCACCAAACTTGGTTCCTGCGAAAGCAAGCCGTCCGGGAAGCTCAGCTCCTGAAGCGGTGACCGCATCCGGATTGCCCCCGATCGGGATCGATGAACGATAGGTTGTTCTTCTTGTCGACGAACGGGCGTGATGTAATCCCAACGCATGCTGTACGACACGTTCAGCTTTGGCGTCAGGCGCCAGGAATCGCCGACGTGGAAGGCCCACCCAGTCTGCCGTGGATACTTTGCCAGGACGTTGATGTATTCCACATTCGCACTCCCGAGTCGCGCCCAGGTAAAAGCTGGCCATGGGATCTCCGGGGCAAGCCGAGTTCGCGCAACCTGCGTTCCCGGTCGTATCCGCGGCGAAGTTGAAGGTGCCGCCTTGATTTCCTCCGCTATGAATACTCATGCCTGCGAGCTTGTATTCGATACCGGCGCTGAGGGTGTGCTTTCCCTGGATCCGGGTGAAGACGTCGTTGACTGCCCAGGTTCCGCGGGTGGTCAGATTGTCAATCGAATTGGGCGGGGTCGCTGTTTCCCAATGTGCGAGTAGCCCCCGCCAAATGTCATTTCGGGCAGGTAGGTGGAATTGGCCACTCCCGGCACTGTGGGCAAATCTGCCTTGCCGTTCAGCGCGTAGTAGCCTTCGTTGCGGCTCAGGTAGCCGACGGTGGCGTGATTGGTCATGAGGCTGGAGAGGGTGTGCTCCCAGTTGAGGCGCTGGATCGGCGCATTCTCCGGGTTTGCCGGACTTGCGGTCGAAATGGCGACCGGGAGATCGCTCTGCGCGTTCACACCGCTGAACTGCCACCAGAACGTGTAGTAAAAGTGATCCTTCTGGCCGACGTTGATGTCGATGCGAAAGAAATACACGTTCTCGCTGTTGGTTAACGATCCCTGGCCCGACCTGGGGATGAAGTAGTTGTTGATTTCCTGGCCATTGGTGGGGCTGGGCAATTCCGCGAGAAAGGCTTTGGCGATCGGATCTTCGAAGTTGGGGTCGATCTGGTTTCCGGGGATGGCCGTGCCCGCCAGAGCCCCATACTTGGCCGGGTCTGCGGGGATAGTAGAGCTGGGTGCCGGCGCCGCTGAAGTTTCCCGCCCGGGCATTCAACGAGGCGATCGAGAGGGTGGAGGAAGCTGGCGCCGCCGTGGTCCTGGAAGCCCTCCCAGTTGAAGTAGAAGTAGCCTTTTACGAGATCGCGTTCGAGCGTGATACCCGGGAATCCAAATCGGGCCGCCAATGTTGGCGCCAAAGTCGTTTTCCTTGTCGGGCGTCTTGTTCGATGCTCCGTATTGCTTGGCGTTGAGGGCGTCGTTGCGGAGATACTCGTAAGCCGCGCCGTGAAACCGTCTCGCCGCCGCTCCTGGTTTGCACGATGAGCTGGCCTGAAGTCGAGTTTCCGTATTGTGCGTCGTAGTTGGAGGCCAGGATTTTGACTTCGCTGGTGATATCGGGCGACATGCCGAAGTCAGTCTGCAAGCTCACCATCCCGGATTGATTCATAAAGCCTTCCGACGCCGTGGCGCCATCGACCACCGCTTCGTCGCCGGTAATGATGCCGCCATTGGTGCGGGAGTTATAGGCATTGCCGCCGCCGCCGGTGGTCACGCCGGGCATAAGAATGGCAACCGTCACCGAGGAGCGAGGAGCGCCGGAGATAACCAGCGGGAAAGTCCTGCAGCGTTTCCGGGCTTACGCCTCCTCCGAGGGTGGGGTTTTCATAGTTGATGAGCGAAGCGTCGGCGCTGACGGTGACCGTCTGGTCTGGTGTTGCCGAGGGTCAGTTTCACATCGACACGAGCAGCCTGGTTGACGGCAAGCTCGATGCCCTTGCGCACGAACGACTCGAAGGCCGGCGCAGTAACAGAAAGGTCGTAGATTCCGGGGGTGAGATTGCGGAAGTTGTATTCGCCGCCGGCATCCGTCTGGAAGTTTTGCTGGGCTCCGGAAGTTTCGTTGGTGAGGGTGAGCTTGGCGCCCGGTATGACGGCCCCGCTGGGGTCGGTCACCGATCCCGAGAGTGAGGCATTGACGTCCTGCCCGAAACCCTGCTGGTTCAAGGCCAACAGAAACATCCCAAAGATGAACGCCGAAAGACAAGTCCTGGCTTTGAAAGGCTGCCTCGCATAAAGTCTCCTTTTGACCTTGCACTCTCAGTCTGGCTCATGAGACCCCTTCTTCTGCTCTTGACAGATGTGACCAAATTCACATTCAACCAGAGCAAAATCAACATGCACCGAAGTCTCTGGGAAACCGTGGCCCGTAATGCGTGTTCGATTTAGGAGCTTTGAAGACAGCCGGAGCTCTAACCGCAGAGGGAACGATGTCAACTCTTGGGTTGACGAGGATGAACCTTTTAATGGATTTATGCTTAGCCATGGGATGTAAACTGACATTTTAATGAAACTTGGATGCTCGTGGCGCCTGAGATCCTCGCCAGAGCGCGTGATCTGCGGCGGAGCCGTGTAGTAAGATGAAGCGATGCGTCAACCAAGCAGAAGAGAAGTTCCTTTCCGCATTGGCTGCCTGTCTGCCGCTGAGCGTTTTGCGCAAGGTTTTCCCCTCGGCTTCTCCCAGCTCCGGAAGCGACCCCGGCCCTCTTTCAGCCGGTTGCAGCGCACCCAATCCGGCATTACCTGGACACATTCCAATGGACGGTCCGCTGACTATTACCTGCCGGAAACCACCGGGGCTGGATGTGCATTTCTCGATTTCGACAACGACGGCTGGATGGACATTTTCCTCGTCAACAGCGGTCCCTGCGACTTCTTCACTCCGCCGCAGCCGCTGCGCAACGGGCTTTACCGGAATAACCGCGATGGAACCTTCACCGACGTGACCGCTAAGGCAGGGGTGGCCAACACCGGGCTACGGCATGGGCGTCGCCGTCGGGGACTACAACCGGGACGGCTATCCCGACCTGTTCGTAACCAGCTACAACCGGTGCACGCTGTATCGCAACAATGGCGATGGAACATTTACCGACGTTACCGTTCAATCGGGGATTGCCACGCCGGGATGGGCCTCCAGCGCCGTCTGGTTCGACTACGACAATGACGGGCGCCTCGATCTGTTCGTCTGCCGATTCGTCGAATTCAACAAGGCGGCCAACCAGTTCTGCGGCAATGGGGGCACGGGAGAACGCCACTACTGCATTCCCCGCATCTATCCACCCACCCACAGCTGGCTGTTTCACAACAACGGGGATGGCACGTTTACTGACGTTTCCGCAGCCACCGGGATCAGCTCGGGGCTGGGTAAAGCCTGGGGTGCGGTGGCCACCGACATCAACAATGACGGTTGGATGGACCTCTTTGTCGCCAACGATACGGTCGCCAATTTTCTGTGGGTGAATCGTCAAGGCAAGTTCAAGGACGAGGGCGTCGAGGGCGGGAGTCGCTTACAGTGCTGACGGCCGGGCCCGGTCCGGGATGGGTGTCGATGCAGCAGACCTCGACCAGGACGGCTGGCAGGATCTGAGCGTGACCAATGTAGATCAGGAGATGTACTCCGTTTATCACAACAATAAGGACGGCACGTTCGACGATCTCGCGCCGGCGAACGGGATCGGGGAGGCGACCCGGGCGATGAGCGGATGGGGATTGCGGTTCTTCGATTACGACAACGACGGGGACGTCGATCTCTTCATTGCCAACGGTCACCCCGACGACCAGATTGAAGTCGCACTCCGGCAGCGTCACTTATCGCGAACCGTTGCTTCTATTTCACAACGAAGGCGGGAGGCTCAAGAACGTGAGCGCGTCGGCTGGACCGATTTTTCGCCAGCCTCTCGCCGCCCGGGGTTTGGCGCTGGGCGACTTCGACAACGACGGCGCCGTGGATGTTCTCATCTCGACTAACAACGGCGCGCCCCTGCTGTTGCGAAATCAGGCAGCCAAAGGGAACCACTGGCTGGGAATCAAACTGGTGGGCAAGGAAGCCAACATCGACGCCATAGGCGCGCGCGTAACCTGGAAGGCCGGAACCCTGAAACGCACCAGGCTCAGGCCGGGAGGCGGAAGCTATCTCTCCAGTCATGACCCTCGCATGGTGCTTGGCGTAGGTGTGCACACCAAAATTGACCTGCTCGAGATTCGCTGGCCCGTCTCCAAGCACCCGGGTCGAGAGGTTCACCGATCTGCCGGTCGATCGCTACATCTGCATCGTTGAAGGAAGCGGAATCGTTTCCTGAACCACGGTTACTCCTCATTCGGCGCCAATGTTTGTGTTCACGAGGTCGGGCTCAAAGCCCTCGTCCGTCAGGGTTTGCTGGACAGCTGAGCGGAGCGTCCGCTGGTCTGCATTCTTAGCCAATTTGCAGTGGCGTCGAATGACCTCCTCGCCATTTACGATTCGAACCAGCCAACTTGCTTTGTTCTGATCCCAACTCACTTCTACTCGATCCGCACGCATAACTACCTCCATCGGAAGCTCTCGTATGATCGTAGCCCAACAGCGGTGTAGCGATGACCCCAGCCGGCAGAGAACCAACCGTCAAGCTTACATTGCCCGTAAATCCGTTCGTTGGCGATGCGGTAATCGAATCGCCTGCGCAGCACCGTTTGGCTTTGTATCAGGGCACGACTTTAGTCGGGCCGTAAAGGGTCTAAACGGAGTTGGGCTTTAGCCCCTGGCATTGCCAGCGCTAAAAAACCAAAGAGGTTTTCTTCTTTAAAGATCTTACGTTTCGACTCAGAAAAAGTAGAAACTCCCGGGAGCGCTGAAGCGCTCCCTCCAGAATCGTAATCGTCGCGGTTTCCCGAATAGCCGCGTACCCAGATTCCGTAATGCACGTTTTCGAAGTAACAGTTTTCAATATCAAGCAGAACCGGATTCTGGGCGTCGACAAACATGCCATACGGTAGACCGCTGACATTCGGGGACTATATCGAGAGTCGCTTGCCAAGCACAACCCCTAACGAAATGACGGCTCGGTTTTCGCAACAATGAAGTACCAGAAAGGGACAGATGTTACAGTTTTGCTGCCTGACTTTTTGTTGTCCGGGCAAGGCCACTTTGTCATTCCAACTCGTTACCGGAAGACACAAATGATGAATCGTCGAAATTTTCTGCAGGGTTCCGGGGCCTTTGCCAGCCTTGGGGCCATGAGTCTTTCGGGATGCACGCGGCGCGCGATTACGCCCATGACGCCCGGTCTGGCAACGGCGCCGGGCTTACCGTTCTATGACGCAGTTGGGCCGATCATCCCCATACGGGCGGATATGGACCGCATCTTCCGCATCACGGTATGTACCCGGCCCTTTCGGGCGGCGGGTCCGCGGCAAGACTTGGAACGGGTGGGAGACAAGCTGGTGGTGCATAACTACGGCCACGGTGGCAGCGGTTGGTCGCTTTCCTGGGGGTCAGCGGATGTGGTCGTCCGTAAACTGCTGGTGGAGGCAGGCGGACAGCGCGAGGTGGCGGTGATTGGGGCCGGTGCGCTGGGGCTAACGGCGGCCCTTACGGCGCAGCGAGCGGGGCTGAAAGTGACGATCTATGCCAGGGAGCGGGCCCCCTATATTCGTTCTGTGCGCGCCACCGGCTCGTGGACCCCGGATTCGCGGATTGCACTCAGCTCCGCGGTTACTCCCGATTTCGCGGCACAGTGGGAGGCGATGGCGCGAACTTCCTTTGCCATGTACATGAGCTATATCGGCGTGGCGGGTACGCCGGTGGAGTGGACCGATCGATACTCGCTTCATGACGAGCCGAGACACGATCATCCTCCGGCGGTACGCGACTACGCTGAGTACTCGGACCGCATCGCGGACCTTACACCGCAGGGGCATGATCTGCCTCCGGGTACGCATCCGTTTCCGACGAAGTATGCACGGCGCAGTACGTCGCTGACATTTAACGTGGCGGACTACGCGCGGCAATTGATGACTGATTTTCTCATCGCCGGAGGAACGATCGAGACGCGTGAGTTTCATACCCCGCAGGAACTGACGGCTTTGCCTCAGCGCGCCATCATAAACTGCACTGGGTATGCCGCACGGCAGCTGTGGTCGGACGAAAGCATCATTCCTGTGCGGGGCCAGATCGCCTGGCTGATCCCGCAGGAAGGCGTCACCTATGGCTTGTACTACAACGGCTTGAATGTGCTGGCTCGACGGGACGGGATCGTGCTGATGCTCAACAAAGCCGGTGAGGATGCCGGTTGGAACGACAGTAGCGAGGTGCCGGACCGGGCGACGGCAGAGGAAGCCGTGGGGGTTCTGCAAGAACTCTATGGGCGGATGGAGAAGATGCCGCCGGTAAGACGCTCTTGATTTATGAGCCAATGCTTACTAATGAGAGGCGGTTGGAGGCACTTTCCACTTCAACTCCGCCGGATTCCAGGTGGTCACTTGCGCGGCCATAAGTCCATCATGGGTTTCATAGGCGTCCGCTCCACGATAGGGCTCCTTGAGCAGCGGAGAGTCAGCACGCCATTGGACGTTGATGGTGTCCCCGACGGCAAAGGTGTGCTCGGCGACAACCTTCAATCCGCAGGTGCCTCCCTGCGAAGGTGGCTTAACCACCTGAGCGAACATCTGTCCCAATGCTGTTTTGCCACGAACCACCTGGCCGTTGGGGCCAAAGAACTCTACATTCTCGGGAAACTGCGCCATCAGGCGCGGCCAGTCGCAACTGGAGAAGGCGGCCATGTGCTCTTCCACCACCTTGGCAGGGGTGGGCTGACGTTTGAGCGGCGGCATGGTCTGGGCCAGGAGTGATAGACACAGGAGTGATAGGCAAAGGACCGCCGCACACACGAATGCCAGCGGCAAAAGAACAGTTTTCATATCTTTCACAATACCGCACCTCAAGTCCTAAAAATTCAGAGCGAACGCATAGAGAGAATTGCCCGAGGCCGCCAGGATGTACTGGTGCCCGTCCAGCATGTAGGTTTCCACTGCATTGGATACCTGGCCGAGGTGCGTGTGCCATAGCGGCTTTCCATTCGCCGGGTCGTAAGCGACCAGGTTGCCGTTAGCATCGCCACCGAAAAGCAATTTTCCGGCGGTGGTGGTCAAGCCGGTATTGCCCTCGCCCTCTCCGGCAGAAACCTGCAGATGCCGCCACGCGATCTTGCCCGTCTTGTAATCGATCGCCGTTATGTATTTCCCCTTCGTTCCCACTCGCTGCTCTTGAATACCGTTAAGACCCTGCAGGGCCCTGAACGTTCGGTTCGGTACGGTAGAAAACCGAATATATCTCCTCGGTGGCGACGTAGAAGAGCCCGGTTTGCGGATCATAAGTAGGCGGCTCCCAGTTGACGATGCCGTCGGAGTCAGGCAATACCAGAGAACCACCCGGCGATGCGTCCTTTTCCGGATCACGGACAGGCCGGCCTAACTTATCAATCCCCGTCGACCAATTAAGGGAATCCGCATACGGCACAGTGAGTAAATGCTCGCCGGTAACGCGATCAAGCACAAAGAAGTAGCCGTTCCGGCTGGCGTCGAGCAATAGCTTGCGCGGCTTGCCCTTGAATTCCCCATCGACGATGACCGGAGTTTGAGCCGCGTCCCAATCGTGCGTATCGTGCGGCGATGGCTGGAAATACCACGCCAGCTTTCCCGTATCCACATTCAAAGCGACAATGCAGGAGGTATACAGGTCGTCTCCTTCGCGCGTCGCACCCGAGAAAGCCGGGGTCGGGTTGGCGGTTCCAAAATAGTAAAGGTGCAGTTTGGGATCATAGCTTCCTGGAACCCAGGTGCCCGCGCCGCCATGACGCATGGAGTCCAGGTTCGGCCACGTCTCCGATCCAGGATCACCCATCTTTTCCGGTTCGCTGTACCACTTCCATTGCAGCTCGCCTGTTTCCGGATCAAAGGATTGCAGAAAGCCCGGGGCATCCAAATCGTCGGCGGTCCCGACAAGCAAGTGATTGCCGATCACAATGGGTGCAATGGTCGAGAAGTATTGCTCATTGAAGTCCGAGATCACCTTGTGCCAACGCTCCTTGCCGGTTTTGGCATCGAGCGAAACCAGGTAATCGTCCGGGGTCTCGAAGTAGAGCCAGTCGTGGTACATGCCCATGCCGCGGTTCCCGATGTGCGTGCCGCCCTTGGTCTTCCAGAAGTAGTGCCATAGCACCATTCCATCGCGGGCGTCGACGGCCCAGGCATTGTCAGGCACAGATACATAAAGGATCCCGTTCACTTGCAGGACCGCGCCTGAGATGCGCCCGGCGCCGCGCACAGGAACTGCTTCCGCTATTTCCCCGCCAACAATCGTCGGTGGGTTTCCCGGACCGGGTCTGGCAAACGGTCCAGCGTCACGCCGGCTCCGGGGGTCAGGTGGCTCACCCAGGCAAGCCCCAGATTCTTTACATTGGTCTGATTGATTTGCGTCAGCGAACTGAAACGCCGGCCCGAATAGTCTCCGGAGTAAGTAGGCCAGGAATCGGTCGCCGGTTTGGTCAGCAGCACAGGATCGAGCCCTTGCGCCTGTGCTGCCACAACCGCAGCCGAGGAAACCATGGCAATCACGAGCAGCAGATTTCTTGTCTTCTTCATTTCAGCGTCACCAGGTAGGCGGTCAGATTATGGATGTCATCGTCCTTGAAGGTGCGAAGCATATCCAGGTGCGGCTGCAATGGATCTTTAACCACGACCTTCGGATAATCACCATGGCGGGGATAACTGTGATAATTGCCGTTGGCATCGGTGAAAGAAACGATGAAATCATCGATCTGATCCAGCCTGCCCTCCACCGTTTGTCCCGTACGCAGGGTCACGGTGACGGTCTTCCTGGGCTCGATCCTCGGATGACTCTCCTCTTCTTGTCTTCGCCGGACAGCATTGCACCCTGCAGGGCCCTGCGGGTCGGTGTACTTTGCGCCGATCCCAGCCAGGTCTCCCGACACGGAATGGCAGGTGGTACATTTTCCGGCTCCGTTGAAGTAGGCTTCGCCGGCCTTGGCGTCGCCCACCAATGGATCGACCGTGCCGGTCGTTGCGGCGCGGCCGCCGACCGGCATGCTGTGAAGAAAGGCTGCGATGCGTCGATATCTCTTCTGTCGTGAGATCAAACTTTGGCATGCCCTTATCCGGCCGGCCGTTCTGAACAACGGTAGCGATCAGTTCCCCATCGTTATCGTCCAGCACCAGTTGACTGCGGATCAAATTGGGGCCGCCTTCGCCACCGCGAGCATCGGATCCATGGCAAAAACTGCAATTCGCGCTAAAAATCTGGTGGCCGCGCTGCAACTGCAGCGGGGTCGGCAGGCGGCCTGACCGGATAAGGCGAAGGACGGGCCACGGAACGGCAGGAGCGCGTCGGTTGGGCCGGGGCTTGGGGACTCGCCTGATTGGCGCCGGGTTGCTGGGCCGGAGCGGGAACCGAAGACTGCTCTGCTGCCAAGGCAGCCGCGCCGAGCCCCAGTAACGTAAAAAAGACAATTTTCACCCGATGCAAAATGACCTCCAAGCTGAGATGGCGGCGAATTCCCGGCCTACTAATCGTCGAGAACCGAGGGTTTACATAGGTGCGGCAGGAAGCGTTGCTCCTTAGCGTCGCGAGAGATTTGCAGAGCACGCCGCAGCGTTATGCCTCGACCGGATCTTCAGCGATGGCAAAAGATTTTCGTTCGATTCCGGGCAGGCGCAGGGCCAGTGTAATTGCCCGCAGAGCCATGAAGGCCAGCATGGCGCACCACAAGCCGTGATTGCCGAAGCGAGCCGTGAGCAGCGACCGCCAGGCCGAGGTATCCGACGAGGGAGATCAACATACTGTCGCGCAGCTCCTGGGCGCGGGTGGCGCCGATGAAGACGCCATCGAGCAGGAAGCTCCATACCGCAACCAGGGGCAAGACGATCAGCCAGGGAAGAAACTGCGCGGCCAGTGAGCGAATCGATTCCTGGTTGGTGAAGATGGCGATGATGTTGCGGCCGAACACCAGATAGAGCAGCGAGAGCGCAGCGGCAACAGTGAAAGCCGAAACCGAACTGGCCTTGAGCACCGCCCGGTAGTCTGCCACGCGCCGTGCGCCGATCGCCTCGCCGACCAGAGCCTCCGTGGCGTTGGCAAACCCATCCAGCCCATAGCCGGCGATCCAGAGAAAGTTGATCAGCACTGCGTTCGCAGCCAGGATCGTATTTCCGGAGCGGGCGCCGGTGCGGGTGAACCAGGCATAGGCCGCGACCAGACTCAAGGTGCGCAGAAGGATGTCGCGGTTGAGGGCAAAGAGCCGGCGCAGGCTTCCGCCGTCGATCAGCTCGCTCCAACGCACATGGCTGAGTCGAGCGCCGCTGGCCAGCATGAGAGCGAAGCCGAGCAAGCATCCGAGTCCATTCGGCGGTCATGGTCGCGGTGGCGATGCCGGCGACGCCCCAGTGCCGCCATAAGACTAGCGTCAGAGCCAGGACCACGTTCACGATGTTAATCGCCGCCTGCAGCAGCAAGGCGGTCCGGGCACGCTGCCGGCCCAGAAGGTAGCCGAGGATGGTGTAGTTAGCCAACGCGGCCGGCGCCGACCAGATGCGGATCCTGCAATAGACCAGTGCGTAACCATGCACTTCGGGGCTGGCGCCGAGAAGCGCCAACGCGGCGGAGATGAGCGGCCTCTGGACGGCGAGGATTAAGGCCCCGATGAGGAGAGCGGTGAGCAGCGCGCGGCCGAAGTGGTGCATGAGCTGATCCTGATCGCCGGCCCCATGCGACTGCGCCACCAGGCCGGTCGTCGCCATGCGCAGGAAACCGAAGGTCCAGTAGATGGAGTTGAAAAAGATGCCTCCTACGGCAACGCCACCCAGCACGGCCGGGCTGGGCAGATGGCCGGAGAGAATCGTGTCCACCATGGAAAGCAGCGGCTGGGTGAGGTTCGAAAGAATGAGCGGGATGGCGAGGTGGAAGACTCGCCGGTACCAGTAGGGCATTCCCATGATTTGTGGGTCTAGGGTTTCACATCGGCAGCTGTTTTGCTATCGATGGAACCGGCCCACGAAAGGTGGGTGTTTCGAACTTTTTGAGATCTTCGTCGTTGGCTTGAGCCCGATCAGGTGATCAAACAAAGGTTTTTCATGCCGCCGGGTTTGCTTTTCCAAAGAACGGACTTTCATCCGCACTGGGACCATAGATCGAGGGAACCGGGACGTCCAGCAGCCGGAGATAGACAGCAAGCTGGCCGCGGTGATGATACCAGTGATTCAGCATAAGGGATCGCCAGACGTTCACTCTTGGAATGCACTGCAGCTCCTTGTCGCCAAACATCAGGCGCCATTCGGCGTGAGCACCGTCGACCGTAGTCTGCCGGAGGGTTTGCTCCACGGTGCGAATCGTCTGCTCCAGCGCGGAGTGTACCTCTTCCAGATTCGACGGCATTGGCTGAGTGAACCTGCTTTGGGAGACATCGAAGGTATCGGGTTTTGTGATGTTTGCTATCGCTGCCGGGACCGTCGCAATGTGCAATGCCAACTGGCCCAGGGACATGGACCGCTCGTGCGGCCTCCAGGCGAGTTTGTCTGTGGGAACTCGCTCAAGAACCCTTCTTGTCGTCGCTGCTTCTTCGCCGAACTCTCGGAGCATCGATTCAAGCTCGCTCACTTCCGCCTCCTTGTGCGTTTCGTGTTCTGGCCTCGTCCATCGAGGGGCTGGCGCGTAACAGCATACAGCCGCTTCGCGCCATCCGCAAAGCTTCCTCAACGCTTCCCTGCTCGTGGTCGCGGTTTCACGTCGCCAGTGCGTTATCCACGACCTTAACCCACCTCGGATCGGGCGAGGCGCCGGCGTATTCGTCGTGCCAGTTCCACCACTTGTACGGCGGAGTCTGGGGGTAGCCCTCGGGCGAGTCCTCCCACTCCTCCTGGCGCCCGAGCGGAGTCATGTCGAGGTAACTCCAGGTGCTCCCCATCGCCTCGTCGCCGCGGCTGTTGATGAAGTAGGTGCGAAACACGCGCTCGCCGTCGCGGACGAACACGTTGTGGCCGTGCCATTCATTGACGCCGAAGTCGGTGTCGAAGTTGTCGGTGATGGTGTACCACGGCATCTCCCAGCCCATCCGCGCCTTCAGGCGCTCGATGTCCGTCTGCGGCGCGCGCGAGGCGAACGCGAGCGTGGTGTCGCGGGCGTTCAGATGGGTGAGGTGGGCAACTTGGTCGGCCCCCAGGGAACAGCCGCGACAGGCATGCTCGGGCCAACCGAACACGCCGGGCTCGAAGAATGCGCGGTAGACGATCAGCTGACGGCGCCCGTTGAACAAGTCAAGCAGGCTCGCCTTGCCCTTAGGCCCGTCGAACACATACTCCTTTTCCACGGCCAGCCACGGCATCCGCCGGCGCTGGGCGGCCATCGCGTCACGGGCGCGGGTCAATTCCTTCTCCTTCACGAGCAGTTGCTGGCGCGCAGCCTCCCACTCCTGCGGCGACACAATCGGTGGCGTGTTCATTTGAGTCTCCTGGTTCTTGTCCATGTCTCTGTCCCTCCTCGTGGTTCTTGTGGTTGGTTGTTGGTGGTTGGTTCCTGCTGCGGAATCTGAGCACGACCAGCCTGCTCTTGAATATTCGTTGGCATTTACTCCTTCCTGGTTCGACCTTCGCTTGAAATCATGCGCTCCAGAGACTTTCGCTCCGCCTGCTCCTTGATCTGGCCCATTTGATGCCTCCAGAACCGCTCAAAGGTGTTTACCCAGTCATGCACCGGCTTCAGCTCAGCCGCATTCAGCCGGTACATCCGGTGCTGTCCGCGCTTGATGACCGAGACCACCCCAACCTTGCGCAACACCCCGAGATGTTTGGAAACAGCCGGTTGTGACATCCTGAGCCGGACCACCACCTCACCCACCGCGTACTCTCTCCCGTCAGCCAGCACACCGATTACCTCGCGCCGTCGGGGCTGCGCGATTGCGTGAAAGACATCGGTAGTGGTCGCTGCTCTCGCCATACAGATTGTATATTCCCATAGTGGAATATATGTCAAGCCGGCGAACCTATCCTCAACGCACTGATGAGGAGCGCACCGATAAGGACGGTGTACACGCCGACTTGACAGCCAATCTCCTGCCACCTACGCTGGCATAGTCTAACTATGGGAGCGTAGGTAAGGCAGCGAACATGACCACCATCCACAATCAGAATCCGAGATCGGCCAACAGCCGCGATGAAATCCCACCCGGCACCCTCTACCTTCTCATTCTCAAAACTCTTGCAGTCCGCGGCAAACTGCACGGTTACGAGATCGCCGAGAATATTCAGCGCACCACCGACGATGTTCTGCAGGTAGAGGAAGGCTCGCTTTACCCCGCGCTGCAGCGGATGTTACTGAAGGGGTGGGTCAACGCCGAGTGGGGAGTGACCGCCGGCAACCGGCGGGCGCGCTACTATTCCCTCACCCCGGCTGGGCAAAAGCAACTGCGCATTGAGGTCTCCCAGTTCCAACGCGTGATGGGCGCAATCACGCGGGTCATTCAAACCGCCTGAGGCCGACACACTATGAGCATACCCGGTGAAATCCTGCGACGTCTCCACATGCTGTTGCACCGCGGCCGATTCCAGGCCGAGCTTGAAGAGGAGATGCGACTCCATATAGAGCTCCGGCTGCAACAGCAAATGGCTGCGGGGCTGTCGCCGGACGCAGCCCGCTTCGCAGCCCGGCGGAAATTCGGCAATGCGACGCACATCAAGGAGACCAGCCATAGGACGTGGGGATGGGATTGGTTAGAAAGCTTCTGCCAGGACATCGGGTACGGCACCCGCGCCTTGCTCCGCAGCCCGGGAATTACCGTGGTCGCGCTCACCTCGCTCGCGCTTGGTATCGGCGCCAACACCGCCATTTTCAGTCTTCTGGACGCGGTCATGCTCCGCTCCCTGCCGGTCAAAGATCCGCAACATCTGGTTCTTCTCGGCGAAGGTAAAGAGACCGGCATCGGCTCCGGTTTAGTCGAAGGGGAGCTCTACTCTTATCCCTTCTACCGCCAGCTACTAGAAAAGAACTCGGTCTTCTCTGACACTGCCGCCATGCTCAGCATGATGAATAAAGTTCACGGCTTCGTAGACGGCAGAACGGATGCCGAACCTATGAACGTGCAGCTTGTCTCCGGCACCTATTTCTCAACCCTCGGCATACAGGCCCGAATGGGCCGCGTGCTCAGCGACGACGATGACAAATCGGAAGGCGACCATCCCGTGGCGGTTGTAAGTTACTCCTGGTGGAGGCGCGATCTGGCGGGTGACCCCGCCGTGCTCGACCGCAAGCTCAAAATCGGCACCACCATCTTCAACATCGTGGGCGTGGCGCCGCCCGAGTTTTTCGGTACTGTGGTTGGCCAGGCACCCGACATCTGGGTGCCCCTGTCAATGATGAAATCGGTTCCTCCAGGCTGGGGAGACTACAAAGACATTTTCCTCCAGTATCTCTACGTGATTGGCCGGCTCAAACCCGGTATATCCCCCGCGAATGCCACCGCGGATGTAGACCTGCTCTATCAGCAAATCACTCGCGGATTTCCCGGCGCCGACTTGAGCCAGCAGAATCTTGACGCGCTCGCCAGGGCTCACATCAAACTGACGCCCATGGCGACCGGCCTTTCCTCGCTTCGCAGCGAGTTTTCAGAACCTCTGCAGATACTGATGGGCATCGTGGCGCTCGTCCTGCTCATCGCGTGTGCCAATATTGCCAACCTGCTGATCGCGCGCTCGACGGCGCGCGCCCGTGAGCTCGCCGTCCGCCAGGCGCTCGGAGCCCGTCGCACCCGGCTCATCCGCCAGCTGCTCACGGAAAGCCTCTCTCTCGCTCTAGCCGGCGGGGCGCTCGGCGTGGGCTTCGCCACTATCGCGACTCGCGTGCTATTGCGCATGGTCTCCGGTGGGGTCGAGACCATTCCGCTGAATATCGGATTGGATCTGCGCTTACTAGCCTTTACCTTCGCCGTTACCGTCCTCACTGCGGTGGTGTTTGGCACCATTCCGGCGGTCCGCGCCACGCGGATTCAGCTCACCGACGCTCTCAAAGACGGCCGCAGCCCCGGCAGCACGGGCGCAAGGAACCCTCTCGCAAGAGCGCTGGTGATCGCTCAGGTAGCTCTCTCCCTGATTCTCCTGGTGGGCGCGGGCGTCTTCCTCCGCAGCCTGGTGAATCTCGATCACGTCGACCCCGGATTCAATCGCGAAAACGTGCTGCGCCTGCAGATCGATTCCGATTCCACCGCCTACAAAGAGGAACGTTTGAACCAGCTGTTTCAAGAGATCGAGTCGCGCGTCGACGCACTGCCCGGCGTGAAAGCGGCCAGCTTCTCCGCCTTCACCTTTCACGAAGGCAGTTGGAGCGACAACATCGTCGTCCCGGGCATGGAGATCGATCAAAACGAGCCCATCATTCACCACAACATAGTCGGGAACGGCTACTTCGCCACCCTGGGAATTCCCATCCTCGCCGGCCGTGCCTTTGGTCCCCAGGACACCGCAACCTCGCGGCATGTGGCCATCATCAGCGAACGCCTCGCCAGGACGATGTTCCCTCCTGGAAGCCCCATCGGGCGCCACTTTCGCATAGTCGACGACAGGCCGCAAACGCCCGAACGCGACGTCGAGGTAATCGGGGTCGCAAGAGATGTAAAGTTTGGCAGTCTGCAGGAGAACAAGCAATACATCAACTATCTGCCCTACACCCAGCATCCATGGGGCTTCGGAGACTTTGAAGTTCGCTATAGCGGCGACTTCACCGCCATCTCCAGGGAAGTACAGCAGACCATCCACAGCATTGACCACACGCTACCTATGACGCGTGTCACCACGCTCGACGAACAGGTCGCGCGCACCATCACGAACGAGCGTATCGTGGCCCAGCTTTCCACTTTCTTCGGGCTCCTTGCCGTCTTTCTTTCCTGCATCGGCATCTACGGCCTCATGTCTTACATCGTCAGCCGCCGCACCAACGAAATCGGCATCCGCATGGCGCTCGGCGCGGCACGCTTCAATATCAGCTGGCTGGTCATGCGCGAAATCCTCTTGCTGGTCATCTCGGGGTTAGCCATTGGAATTCCCATCACCCTCGCCGCAAGTCGCCTGGTCGCAAACATGCTCTACGGACTCCACGGCACGGACGCAATCAGCGTCGCCGGAGCGGTCTTGCTCCTGCTGCTGGTAGCAGTGTGCGCAGGCTACTTCCCGGCGCGCCGCGCCTCCAAAGTCGACCCGATGGTAGCGCTGCTCTACGAGTGAACTGCCAGGCCCGAGGTGGGGCGAAACTCGGACGCTGAGCGGATAAATCGGACCAATGACCTCAAGCATGCCGCCAAATATTCGAATTGCCCGTTTTTCGTCCATTGGATTGCTTCCGGTTTCCCGCGACTCTCGGCAATGGGGAAGGTTGAGATTCCCCAATCCTCCGGAAGCGCTCAATGGGTGAGTTGGCAATTTGCAACGACTGAAAGCGGGCGACCAATTTCGAGTCGCCGACGAAGCCGAAGGAGAGCACCACAAACCCGTCGAGGATCAGGCGAATGGCAAGCGCCCTGCGCTCCCGTCGAATAGATATTGGGTGGCATCTTCGCGCTAACAGGAGAGATGAGAATGCTTGCACGCCCGGTCTTCATAAGCATGATTGTCCCGGCCGCTTCCTTTACAATGCTGGCACAAGGTGCAACACCTCAGGTGACTAAATCCACAGAAGCGACAGCGGTAGCCGACACAATGCGCGCGATGTATGTTGCGGCGGCCACAGATGATCTTGCGAAGTTCCGCTCTCTCATCGCTCCCGGATTCTATGCCTTCGATAACGGGAGGCGCTACGACGGCGATGCACTCATGCAAATGGTGATCAGCGCGCATGCCAAAGGCATGAAGATCGTATGGAGCGTTACCGAGCCGGACGCGCACATTCACGGCAATTACGCGTGGATTGCTTACACAAATGGCGGATCTATCCAGATGACCGCCGCCGCTGGATTAACTCCAGTGACATGGCTGGAATCTGCCTGCCTAGAGCGTCACAACAGTTCGTGGAAGATCGTTTTCTTCCAGAGTTCACGAGTGCCTGCACCACCCCCATCCGACACGCGCTGAGGAATCCGCGGCATTGGCCCGTATACCAGAGCGAACCCTGTCGAACCCCATCAGGATGCCTCGCACAATCAGGAAAGATTGAATATTGGTTGACAACCAGGATAGAGCGGAGGTACAGTCGTTCATCGATATATCGATCATCGAGTAACGATGCCAAAACGAAAACTTGATCCTCTACCCGCCGCTGCGTTCCAAATTATGCTTGCTCTCGCCGATGGAGACCTGCACGGATACGCAATCATGCGGCAGGTTGAGGAGCAGACTGGCGGACGTCTTCGTCTTGGGCCGGGAACCCTGTATGGTTCCATCCAAGCGCTCCTTGAGGGAAAGCTGATCGAGGAGGTTGATCGGCCCGAGGACACCGAAGTACGCTCGGACCGCCGCCGCTACTACCGGTTGACCATGGCCGGCCGCAAGATGGCGCGATCGGAGGCGGAAAAAATGGCGGACGTTTTGCGGGTTGCGCGAGCCCGAAAAATCCTGAGGGGGGATTATGTCTGAGAAGATGTACACCCGCCTGTTTCGTCTGTACCCTTCGAGGTTCCGTAAGGAATACGAGGGTGAGGCGCTCCAGCTGATTCGGGACCGTCTTCGCGACGAGACAGGTTTCTTCAAAAGAGCTCGCTTCCGGTGGGATTTGGTGGCGGACATTTTGGCCGGGCTCCCGCAGGCGTACCGGAACTCCTATGCGGCGACAAAAGCACCGTCGCTCTCCCCCAATGCCGAAGGTATTCCCTCCTTCAGTGTTCTGGACGAGGAACCGCTAGGGCGTGGATCGATTCTCCTCGGCGGCGCCCTGTCGCTGGCCACAATTGTTGTCTTTGGATTTTTGCTAAGCCGGTCGATCGCTCACCTGCCCGTCCCGGGTTCGAATGGACGGATATCTCCGATTGAAGCGGTGGTGGAGCGCCTCAATCGAGCGACGACCCCAGATACGCTCATGGGCGAGGCTGAGGATGCTTCCAAATCCACCTCAGTAGGAGCAGGCGAACGACAGCCCCGGCCAGCCGCAGCCGCGAGCCCGTCAAAGTCATACGCGCCAGCATTATTACCCGAGAGCAGGAATGGTGTGAACGGACAGAACCAAATTGTTTCCATACCAACGCAGGACCCAAACGAACGTTCCCCCTACGTGACGATGCAATCGATCGCTCATGAGGCAAGTGCATGGAGAGGAGCGCTGAACGATGCGTCCGGTCGGCCGGTGCGCTCAGCGGAGATACATTTGATCGGCGGACATGGCGAGCTGGTGGCGCGCACTGCTGCGGACGGAAGCTTCGCATTCTCTGAAGTGCCGTCAGGCAATTACGAAGTGGTTGTTGTGTTGGGTGGCCGTGAGGTAGCGTATCTAAAGGCGCTGCATCTGAGTACCATCTCGGCGCCGAGACGGCTCACACTTGCCTCAGGCGGCCGTCTTCTGCTCTCTGGGCCCGGCAAGTAGCCGAAGATTGCGGACGCTGCAAGCAGCAGACCGATAAGCCTCCAGCAAAACCCAGCCGTACACAACACATCGAAGTGGTTAGCCTGGTTGGCGATTTGGGCGTAACCGAGCCAGAGAGTTGGTTTGTTGAGGCCGGCGCACTGGTCCAAGGTCCTGCGCTCTCAAGAGGAGGCCTTGAAGGCCCCTGCCGCAATCTGGATCGAGGGTGTAATTGCATATACGCCCTGGGTGCCCCACTCCGTTCCAGTTGGCGGACCGAAGAAGGTGATGTCATTCTCCCCCAGCGAGAATGGGTTGGGATTGATTCCGTAATTTACATAGTTTGTGAAAACGGGAAGCGCGGCAAATGTTTCGGCGGCTGCAAGCCGGCCGGCAAGGAGGGTTAGCTTCCCCTGCAGGAGCCTCTGCTGCAAGTACATTTCTCCCAGGTAGAAGGAGGGTGCATAGAGGCCCGAAGTCAGGATCGTACTATCCAGAGAACCGGCAAGACTGCTGCCAGTTCCCCACGATATTCCTACATAGGCGGATAGTCCTCGGGTCTTTATGAGCTCGCTGAAATCCGCGCTGACCGCAACCGACAATAGACCCGCGTAAGACCATACCTGGTCGTGCCCCCCGGTCACATTGGTCTGAAGCGCGCCCACATACGACGCCGTCGGTGTGAGGCCGATCCGCTTCGCCGCTTGCCGTATGCCATTCCAATTCCCCGCCAGCGCCTCGTCCAGGCCAAACACTGCGTCATTGCAGCCGTACTGCCGCCGGCGAGGATCGGCGGGATGGCGGCAACCGAATTTGGGCTCTGTCGAAACCTGATTCGCCGCGGTGGTCTGCTGGCCGCCGGCAGGATACGATGCCGCCACAAGGCAGGCGCCACTCCATGCGATTACGGCGATTGTGTTGCGCAGCATGCTTAGATTGCGGGCCACAACTCGTTCCTCATGCTGTCAGCCGCGCCGCATTGTCATGCCTCGTACTGCACTAATACCGCCATGCCCGCGGCCAGATGCCACAGGATGTGGCAGTGCAAATACCAAATACCGGGATTGTTGGCATCGAATGCGACGGTGACGCTCGTCTTTGGAGGCACCAGGACCGTGTCGCGGAGCGCCCCATTCATCGATTTGCCATTGATAGCGATCACTTGAAATGAGTGCCCGTGCAAGTGCATGGGATGAGACATGCCGGTCTCATTGATGAACCTCAGCGCGATCCGCTGACCGCGCTTTACCTGCACCTGGGCTTCTTGGCCTCGCGGATGTGCGACATCAAAGACAACACCGTTGATTGGCCACTCATACAGGGCCATATTGCCCTGCAAGCGCAGATCGTAACTCTGATCGATCGGCTTGGTAGCGAGTGGCTCAGCGGCGACAAGCTGACTCTCCAAATCGAGAGTCAACAGCCCTGCCGGGGCTGCATTCTGAGCCTGCAGTTTTTTGATCGACGCGTCCGGCGTGGCCAGGATGATGCCGGCCCGCTCCGTGGCATTCTCACGGAAGGAGAGGATGGGAAACGCGCCCTCACGGGGAAGCTGCACTCTCACGTCGATGCGCTGCGCGATGGCCAGGGGAAAGCGGGAGCCGCTCACCGGGTTTACGGGCATGCCGTCGGTGGCGATCAGTTCGCCGTTCAAATCTCCTAGGCTGACGAAAAAATTCGTGCCCGAACTCCCGTTGATAATCCGCAGACGCACTCGCCCGTTTTTCTCAACCCGAACTACCTCGGGATCGGCCAGCGTGCGGTCGTTGATAAGATAGGCGTCATAGTTCACGTCATTGGCGTCAGGCTTATCCATCGCCATGGCCTTCGCGGTTTTTCCGGCGGCCATATTTCCATGCATTGCCATCGTCTGGGCCGAAGGCTTGCGAAGTTTGGCGTAGATCTCGGTCGGCGAAGTAAAGCTGAAGTCACCGAGAAAGAGGATGATCTCCTGCTCGTCCACTTTGTCGGACGAATCATGCACGATGAGCGGGGCGGATAGCAGGAATGCTTCCTGCAATCCCTGGTGGGAGTGCATCCAGTGAGTGCCGGATGGCTGCACCGGAAAACTATATTGGTAGCTGGCGTTTGGCGCGATAACCGGCTGCGTCAGGTCCGGTACACCATCCTGATGATTGGGTGGATGCAGGCCATGCCAATGAATCGCCGTCGGAACCGGGAGTTTGTTTTCCAGCAGAACGTCAAAGGGCCGGTTGACTTCGAAGCTCAGCCCTTGTTTCCCGTTCGCCTGCTCCAGTCCCATGAGGCTCGCCGCTTTACCATTGACCTCCAGCGATCGCATCGTCGCCCGCAACCTCGTTGCATTGGACGACGCGAGGTTCTCCGCGGACAGCAAGGAAGCGTGGCCGCGATGTTTGAGCAATGCCGCTCCAGCGCAGGCTCCTCCTGACGCAATGAAAGCACGCCGTGATCTTACGTGTACCAAGGCTTTACCTCCTTTTTTTCCTGACTGGGCGAGTACAGATTACATCGAAAGGGCGATTCGGACACTTGGCTCTGTTAGATATTCCCTCAGTGTCGGAGTCCGCCCGAGGAACAACATCGTGGAAAGGAAAGTCCGCTGTCGATAACCATCCACCTCCACCGACGAAAAACCAGCTTTCGAGCGACCGGGAACTCAAGCAGATGAACGTAAGACTTCGCGAATTTGCTGTTGCACAATCTGATTTTCGGCGGGAAGACCGATGCTGACAGAAAGGAGGCATCTGGAAAACGCTGCACAGCGGACGACAATCACTAGTCCTGGGCGCGCAGAGCAACACGGCGGAGGTTGGCTGCAATGGAAACCAAAGCCGTCGTTGCGAACAGGACATCGGCGACTCTGTCGATCAACACAATACTGAAAGCGACCATGGAGAGAAAGGCAAGGCACAGGCCTATGTGTGTAGCCAGGGTATTCCTCCACCGCAAAGCTCTCAGAGTACTCTTAGCGCGCTGGAGGTACATTCCAGGCTTGACATCTCCTGCCGTCTGATGTCCCCTATGCAGGGAAAGGCTAACAACCACGTTGCCAATTACAAGTAGCAGGAAACCAGGCAACGGCAAGAGAGATCCAATCCCGATCGACTGGAGTAGGCGGGAAAGCGTGGCTCTCGTGCAATGAGAATCTTGAACGTCTTGGGCTTCCGCCTGAGCACTGGCCGCCAACTCGAGTAGCAAGGAAATACCGAGCATAGAAGCGGCGATACCAAAGAAGATGTGCTCCAGCACCCGGGGATGCGCTGACATCTTTATAAAATGCCAGACCACATCATCCGGGGAAATCAGATAGGTAAAGAGCGCTGCAACCAGCAGGACCATGCGAATGTAAAAGCTCAACCGATCCGGAGTGATGCTGAGTGCTCTCATCGCAAATAAATATACGCCCGGCTGAGTCGCCGGCACGGCGACCCTAAAAGCGACTGGTACTTATGCCAATGCCACTTAGGCGTGGCCAGCCGTGACCTTGCCAAAGATGCGGCAGTAGTTTCCGCCGCCGACTTTGCCGATGTCGTCAGGCGTGAAGCCCTGGATAAGCATCTCGCCGACAACCGCGGGAAAAAATCCTCCCGTCAGGCCCGGCCAGACACGGTTGGTGCCTTGGCCAACACGCGGGGAGAGCAGATCTGTGTCGGTGCCGATACCGACGTGGTCGATGCCCACCGCGTCTATCATCGCCTTGATGTTTTCCACGAATTCTTTCGGCGAGTCGGCCAGTTTCGTCCACACGCCGATCACGCCGCCAGCATCAGCCACGACCTTCGCGTTTTCTTTGCTGATCAAGTGTGGCTTCATGATTTCCGCCATTCTGGGGTTGTTGCCCGTTCGGCTGTCAAGGCCCGTGTGGGACACAAGGAACGGCTGCGTGGCCACCTTCAACGCGCCCAACACCGTCTCCGGACTGGCGTGGGCAAGGTCCACCAGGATCCCCAATCGGTTGCACTCCTTCACCACCTCTGCGCCAAAAGCGGTCAGACCTCCAAGGTGAGCGGGTGACGTGATCACGTCGCCCAACGGTGACACCATGTCGTCTTGCTCATGAAGCAGCTGCAAGTTTCGCACACCGCGTTTGTACACTTCTTCGACTCGGTCCAGGTGCCCCTCGATGAACTGCGCTCCTTCGACTGTCTGGACGATCGTCGGTCGACTATGGTCGTGCGCGGCCTGCAGGTCTGTCAGGTTCAGCGCGCGGTGCAGGTGTCCCTTTTCCAACTGTGCATCGATGGCGGTGAGCCAGCCCAGGTATTTGTCTCGCGCGTCGCCTGGCTTGCGATTTGGCGCGAAATCCAGCACGAAGCTCGCACAGACGGCGGTAAGCCCTGACCCTTTGAGCTCTTCGGCAAGGGAAAGGCCGGGAGCCTGACGTTGCTCCTCCTGTTGCTGCGGCTGCCCATTCTGCGGATGCGGTTCTGTCCCCGCGGGATACACATGGTTGTGCATGTCGATGCCAATGGTTCTGGACATGATCTGCGCAAGGCGCGGATCCGCTCCATCGGCGGCCGCATGCAGCCATGCCGGCCCGAGCAGCATGGCACTGCCGGCCGGCGTGAAAGTGCTTTGGGGGTCATGCAGCATCTCCTTTGCGGTTTGATTAGATCAACTGCGACCCGGGGCCACAAGGTATTGGCGGTATCGTTGCCACCGGACGAAGCAAAGCCACTCAAATGTACCGCTTAAGAATTGACTAAGGACACAGTATCGGGAGGTATCATACTCCGTTGACGGCGCTTGAAACTCTGGCCGCACACTAGCCTTTGGCAGCACGCTGGAAGTGCAACAATCTACCGGTGCCCTTTCCGGATAGCCATCTCTCATGCTTCGCGCAGAACCTGTGGGGATCCAGGGTGAGTTATACGCAACCGTGGTCGATCCCGGCGCAGTCATGGAAGCGGGGAGACTGCAGCTGCTCCCCGACGCCGACGGGTATTGGCCTGCAAATTTTGGACCCCTCGCAGCGGGTAACTCCCGGGTGCCCGTGACCGGCTCGGGAATCGAGCCTGTCAAAGATTCGTTTGTGGTGGCCTCTCGGGACCTGAATTATCGGAGATAATGAGACCGCATGCCTCAGCCCACACTTCTGTACATTCACGGCACAGGTGTCCGCATGGCGGGCCACGAAGCAACCGTGCGTCTGATCCGTTCCAAAGTGGAAGAACGGAAGCTTCCGTGTCAGTTCGAAGACTTTCTTTGGGGCGACCTGGGCGTAGTGTTCGAGGGACAATCGCTGCCGGATCCACCGGAACGCGACGAAGAGGCGCAGGCCCAGGCGGAACGGTGGGAATATCTCCGCATCGATCCGCTGTTCGATCTGAAGCTGTGGTGCACACCGGCGAACGGGCAGCGAGCGAAGGTGGGGGTGAAACCGGCATGGAAGTCGATCGGCGGTTATCAGCCCAGTGAAGTGCTGGATGCGTTGCTCGCACGTGAGGGTCTGCGGGAGATTTTCCGGAAGGCATGGGAGAGGCTGACCACTCCGACTGCCGGTGAAACGGAGTCCATCCCGGAACAGGCGTTTCGAGAAGCGGGCGGCGAACAGGCGCTGGTTGCCCGCGCCTTCGCCGAAGCACTGGCTGCAGAGATGATGCGCGAAGGGGCCGACCAGAACCCGCTCGTGCTGGTAATTCCCAGTGTCGCGGAAATCATCGTTGAACGGCTGCTGTATGACTGGAAACAGGTCGAGAAGGGGGTCATCCGAGACATCTTTCACAGGGTGACGGGCTGGGTCACGAAGGTGGGTGTGCGGCCCGTGCGCGCCCGAGCCAGCCGCGCGATTGCCCCGGCCATCGGCGACGTTTTGCTGTACCAGGCGAAGGGCCAGGAAGTGCGTGAGGCGATCCACAAAAAATTGATTCACCTTCCGAATGACGTTTTTGTGCTGGCGCACAGCCTTGGCGGCATTGCCTGCTTCGAACTGCTGGCCCAGCACGAGTTGCCCAAGGTCAAAGGCCTGATCACGGCAGGCTCGCAGGCGCCGCTACTCTACGAACTGGGCGCGCTCGAATCGCTGAAGCATCCGAATCCATTGCCATGGAGCTTTCCTCCGTGGCTTAATCTTTGTGATCGCAACGACCTGCTCAGCTACTGCGCGAACCGCCTCTTCGCGCGCAATGCAGATCAGTTCGTGGATTCGATGCTGCCTCCTCTCGAGGCGCACAGCGCGTATTGGAGCCTCGACAGCACATGGGAGCTGATTCGAAAGTTCATGGCGGAAGCGGGGCCAACGAATACGCCGTCATAGTTGGAATCGAAAGATATCCCAACGACTTTGCAGAACCGCTGCAGGGACCGAGCCTTGACGCGTTGCGGTTTGCGCTCTGGCTGCGCAGGCGCGGCGTACCCGACAAACACCTGCTGCTTCTGCAGAACAAGTGCGATCTGTGGAATGGGGAGCGCGAGCAGGCGTACGCGGGCATCGAGGCTGAACTGCGCTCGCTTGGCGTCAGCCCCGGCGAAAAACCGACCTTTGAAAATATCCATCGCGCCTGGCGTGAGCGGATCCTGGAGATCTCGGATGGCGCCAGTGACGCTACACTATGGCTTTATTGGTCCGGTCATGGGATCACCCTCGAGAACAAAGAGCAATTATTGCTTTGCAGCGAGGTTGAGTTTAGGTTGCCCACGTACGTTTATGTTTCAGAACTGACGGACGGGCTCAGGTCCGGCGAACATGACCGCTTCTCTCGCCAGCGGATCATCATCGATGCTTGTTCGAAGCAATTGCGCGCGGAGCAGTGGATCGGTTCCGGCAGGCGGCAACCCTACCTGTTCTTAGCCAATTTGCTGGTCGATCAGACAATGCTGTACGCGGTACCGCCTGGGGGCAGCGCTGTCCAGGATCAGGGCAGCAGCCTCTTTACTCGCTCGCTCCTGTTCGCGCTGGACGAACTTCGCGACTGGCCGGAGGAAGTTCACGAACTGTGGCATTCGGTAAAGGAGAAGATCTCGGAGATCGAGCGCGATCCCGGCAGGTATCCCCGCCTCAGCATCGAATCACCACGACTCAGTGAATCGTGGCCGCGGACAGCGCTTCATCTCACGGAAAGCCTTGACGCGCTTGGGCTGGTAGGCATTCCGGAAAGCGTGATTGCGGACGTTAGGGCCTTCACAGATGAATATCTGGGATCCGCAGCACACCCTGCCTTGTACGGCGGACGCGGCGAGGCACTGGAAAAGCTGAACCGATGGCTTCTGGTGGATGAGGGCAAGCCTGGCGCAATCCTCTGCGCCCGCGCGGGCTTGGGCAAGTCTGCCCTGATTCTCCAGTGGCTCCGCGGATTGCGATCCTCCGGAGCGGGTGTCGATGTCGCGTTCTTTCCCATCAGCTCACGTTTCGCCACGATCAACACCAGGGCAGCGGTTTTCGAGGCGCTGGCAGCGGAGCTGCAGATCCGGCACGGTGAACCGTTTCAACCGAAGAACGACCCGGAGGCGAATCGGGCCATCTTCCATGAGCTTCTGAAGCGGCCGCTGACGAACGGACGAAATCTCCTGGTCGTGGTGGATGGGCTGGATGAGGCTATCGGCTGGGAGGCTGGACCGGGCCTGTTCCCACCCCAGATTCCGGCGCACGTCAAGATTCTCGTCGCCGCACGCGAATACGGTGGCGAAACTCCCGATGCGTGGCTGAGCCGGCTCGGCTGGGACGCCGCGAAGACGGCACAGGTGAACCTGCAGCCGCTGGGCTTCGAGGGCGTGCGCGATCTTCTGCTAAAAATGAGCAGGATGCTTGGGCAGGAATCGGGTGGCATCGATGCGCTCGCTGCGCGCCTCACTGAGCTCTCCGACGGGGGAGATCCCCTGCTCGTGAAACTCTACGCAGAGGAACTGCGCGCGCCGGCGACCGAAGCTCGGCTCGATGCTGGCCTGTTGACGCGCGTGCCCCCCGGCCTGCGAGGCCTCTTCGGCCTGTGGCTCGAAAAGCAGCGGGCGATCTGGGGCGCCGACCGCCTTCAGGAACAGGACGTGTTCGAATTCATCTCGGCGTGCGCCTGCGCGAAGGGGCCGCTGATGCGCCAGGACCTGCGAGGGCTGGCCCCGGAGGTCTTCACAAACCCGCAAAAGATCATTGCGGCGGCGAATCATCTTCGCCGCTTTGTGATCGGAGACGGCATCCGGACGGGTTTTACCCTGTCGCACCCGCGCCTTCGGGAATTCTTTTTCGACGAGCACCTCGACGCCCCGGACCGCGAGCAGTGGGCCATTCGCTTTCTCAGCTGCGTCAAGCACCACGCGGTGGCGATCGCGCGCGGACAAGTACGGGCGGGGGCGGCGTCTCCCTATGTCGTGCGGTTCGGTCTGCTGCATCTCGAGGCAAAGGTCTCCAGCCCGGAGGACTTACTGCCCACGCTCACCCGGCCCTGGTTTGACGCATGGCAGAGTCTGGAGGGAACGCCTGCAGGGTTCCTGCGCGACATGCGGCGCGCCTCCGAGCTTGCAATGGAGCTGGGCCGCGAGGGGCTGTATTGTCTGGTTCGCGCCAATCTGCTCTACGCCAGTGCGGCCACTTCCGCGAAGCACATCGGGAAAGAACTGTTCGCCGAGTGTCTCCAGGCGGGCGTGATGGGAGCCACGCTGGGGCTGGTGATTGCCAGAGAGGCTGACGAGCCGCAGCGCAAAGTGGAGCGGCTGGTTCGGCTCGCCGGCGTGCTGGACGAGCCGGACCGGGGGCGTGTGGTGAGGGAGGCGCTGGCACTCGCGCGAAGCCTGGACGATGAGCTTCGCGATGAAAAAGCGGCTGCTTTGATCGATGTCGGCGAACGTATGCCGGACGGCGCCGAACGAGAACAGGTTGTCGCAGAGGCCCTCGTATTGGCAGAAGCCGCCACAACTGCCACGAGCAAGGCGTCTCTGCTCACCCGCATTGTTGTTCTGGCCGAGCCTGGAGCGGAGGCAAGCATCGTGGCTGAGATGGCTGCCGAGGCCTGTTTGGCTACGCGTCGAGACACTGCTTGGTTTTGCGCACAGAAATTGGCAGAGCTGTCGGCACTGACTCATGTCCCGCAGGCGCAAACGTGGATGGCAGATGCTATCGCGATTGCTATGGATATCGACCCCCCTCACTCACGAGCCAGGGCGTTGACGAAGATCGCGCATTACACTTCAGCAGATAAACGCGAGGAAATCACAGGCGAGGCGCTTCGGGCGGCGCACTCCATATCATCCTCGGAGCCCGATCGGCAGGCCTTGGGCCTGCTGTCGCTACTCCCGCTCCTGGACGAGGAACGAAAGAGGAAGACAGTCGCGCAAGTGCGGGAGATCCTGCCGCGCGTGCGGGACGAAAGCAGCCGCCTGGACGTATTATGTGCGCTGGCCGAGCACGGCGACGCTCAGGATCGTTCTGCATGCATCGGGGAGGCCCTCGCGCTGGCCCGCTCTTTGCCCGAAGGCCCGGAAACGAACGAGCCACTCTCCGTCACCAGAAAATCGCAGGCTCTCCGCACGATCGCACGACTCCATGAAGGATCCAGCCGTGCCGCACTTCTCCGCGAAGCGCTTGAGGCATCGCAGCACGTGAGCGATGACGTCGCCCGGCTTCAGGGCATCGCAGCCATGGAAGGCAGATTGGCCGGAGAGGAACGCACCCGTCTGGTGGCACAAATGCTGGAGACAGCGCGGCACATACTCGAACCCGAAGGTCGCAGCGCGGCCCTTTGCATCTGCAGTGGATTGCTGGCGTCCGGCCACCGGCTCGAAGTACTTGCCGAGGCGATAGACACTGCAGGCAGGGTTGGCATCGTGCATCGCCGAGAGGCTGCACTCCAGACCATCGCTTCCTGCCTGGCTTCTTCGGCAGATTCCGAGTTGTATCGTCGACTCATGGTCGAGGCGGGAACTTTCTTTCATGCTCCTGACCTGATTCGGACGCTGGCGGAACGGCTGAGATTTCTGCAGCCGGATACGGCACTTATCGAGGATACCGCTCATCTGGTGCGAAAGATTCTGGGCTCTCCTAAAGGGGCGATTGCCGCAGCCTCCATTGCTCCCTTACTCGGCAGCGAAAAGCGGCAGGAGCTGCTGGGACTTGCTCGCTCCTTCGAGGACGAGCCTTCTTTTTACGACAGCCTCCAGGCCGAGGCATTGGCTGCATTCAGTAACTGCTACACAGGCGCCGAACGGCAGAAATTACTCGCTAGTGCCCTCGAAATTACCCGGTACATCTTAGATTACGCTGCAGGAGTCTACACGTTGGTTGCTGTCGCAAGGCATGCGGAGGAACCGCTCCGCAGCCAATTGCTGAGCAACGCCATCACCAGGGCTCTTGTCGTAGGTCAGGGATCGCCTGCAGAACGCGCCGAGGCTCTCGCAGCTGTCGCTGAGTACCTGCCTCTGAAGGACCGCGCGTCTTTGCTCGCCGAATTGCCTAGTCTGCTGGCTCTTAACGGCGCAGATACGCTGCTGGCCGGACTCGCGAAGGATTGGGAGCTCGTATGCCGGAGTCGCGATCTTTCGCCGGTTGCCGAACTTGGAACGCTGATACAGAAGCTCGGGTCTTTTCACAGAGGCATCTTCGTTATGGCACTGGCCGCGCTAGCGCCGGCATTCGAACAGATGGGCGGCCCGACGCTTCTGCGTGAACTCGCTGACGCGGTGATCGAGGCAGGTAAGTCCTGGCCATAACCGCGAAGCAATATGACCACGGCTCCGGTCCTGCACCGGGCCTTTGAGGGCCGCGTGCTTTCTCCGCGAAACGGCAGCAGACCTTCGCGGCGCCGGGGTGGTTGCGTGGGGCCGCAGAAATTATCTACGAAGCTTTTCGTTTGACACCTACGAAGGACTTCGTATATGGTTCCTCCATGAAGATCAGTCAAAACAATTTACCCAAGCCGACCGAGGGAGAACTCGAGCTGCTTCGGGTGTTATGGGTCAAGGGCTCGGCCACCGTCCGCGAGCTTCATGACGCGGTGAGCCAGGAACGCTCGCTGGGGTACACCACAGTATTGAAGTTGCTGCAGATCATGACCGAAAAGGGGCTGGTGCAGCGCAGGGAGCTCGGTAGGGCCCATGTCTACCGGGCCACGGCAAGCCAGGAAGAGACGCAGAGCCAGCTCTTACGAGATTTGAGTGAGCGGTTGTTTTCAGGCTCCGCCACACAGCTTGCCATGCATGCATTGACGATGCAACCGGCAACGAGTGATGAGTTGAAGGAGATTCGGAAGCTAATCGACCGGAAGCAGGAGAAACGATGAATCATCATTTGGAGTCTCTAGGCTGGACGCTGGTGCATTTCTGCTGGCAAGCAGCAGCGATTGCGGTCGTCTATTGGTTTTCCGATGCGGTGCTGTCGAAGGCGCGCAGTCAAACCCGCTATCTATTGGCGCTGGCGACTCTGCTCCTTACGCTCTCAAGCGCACTGGCAACGCTCACTTATGAGGAGACGCGGAGTTACTCCGGGCCGTCATCTTCGCCGGGCGCCTTTTCGTCTCCGGCAATGACGACGATCGGACCGGGAATCTCGACTGAGATTGTGCCACTGACAGGACTGAATCCAATCAGGGCTACCGCGCAGCCGATGCTGCTGCATCTGTCTCGACTCCTGCCCTGGCTCGACCTCGCGTGGTTGGTCGGGGTGGCGTGTCTTTCGACGCGAACCATCGGCGGTTGGCGGTTGATTCAGCGGTTGCGCCGGAGCGCCCTGGTAGAGGCTCCTGACGCCGTGCACGCGAGCTTTGCCCGGCTTTGCAAACGGCTCGGGATTGCGCGGCACGTCAGTCTTCGTATTTCCGAACACCTTCCAGGGCCGCTCGCAATGGGAATTGTGCGGTCGTTGATCATACTGCCTGCCTCTGCGCTGATGGCTCTGAATCCGGAGCAGTTGGAGGCCGTGCTTGCGCATGAGTTGGCTCACGTGCGTCGTGCCGATTATCTGTGGAACCTGGTTCAGACCATGGTTGAAACCCTATTCTTCTTTCATCCGGCGGTGTGGTGGCTTGGCCGCAGGTTGCGCCAGCAACGCGAGCTGTGCTGCGACGATGTGGCCGTCCAATCATGCGCCGATCCTTTGATATATGCCACCGCGTTGCTGCGTCTGGAAGAACGGCGCACTCAGCAGCTCGGTCTGGCCATGGCTCTGGATGGACATAGGTCATGGTCTGGCCTTCGCGATCGGATTGCGCGCATCCTGGGCGAAACGAATGGCGGTGAAACAACTGGCGAGAGGAGTCCGCGGGACTTCGTTCCCATACCGTTGGCCGCGATCTGTGCCCTGTTCCTGCTCATCCTCCTGCCCGTGCCTCAGATCTTCGCCGGATTGCGCAAGACGATGCAGATTCAATCCGCAACGCCTGCGGTCAGTGCGCCGCAAGCGTCTACTCCATCTCCAGCCACGATGAGTCTTCCTACCCCTTCTGTATCGCCGGCCGCGGACGAGAGCTCTCCGATTAGCTTAGCCGCCCAGGTTGCTCCCACCATAACTGCTGCGAGCGATGGCGCCGCTGTAATGGCGACAGCCGATACTCAAGGTACTGGTAAGGGTGCCGGAGAAGGCGCAGGACATGGCGCCGGAAGGAATGGTTTAGCAGACGATGGCGAGAATGCGGAACAAGCCTCGAACCCCGATACTTCCGCACACAAGCCTGATTATATCGACGGTATGCGCGCCGCCGGCTATGACGTGGATGTAGACAAGTATGTCGCTATGAAGGTGCAGAATATTACTCCCGAATACGCACGCGAAATGGCAAAGGCGGGCTTTGGTAAACCCTCCGCGGACGAGTTAATTGCGATGAAGGTCCAGGGCGTTACTCCTGAGTACGTATCTGGGCTGCGTGCCGCGGGAATACAGCCAGGCAGCATCGGCGACCTGATTTCTTACCGCATTTTTGGAGTTACGCCGGAGTTCGTCGCCGGCATGAAAGCTGCGGGTTTCGACTCCATCCCGCCGAACAAGCTGATTGCACTACGGGTTCACGGGGTGACTCCCGAATACGCCAGGACGGTGAAACAGCAGTATCCGAATGCTACGACCGATGAATTGGTTCAGCTTCGTATCTTCCATATTGACGATGCATTTCTCGCCGCCGCTAAGCGTCATGGCTTTACTTCGCTTTCGATCCAGAAACTGGTGCAACTACGCATCTCCGGCGTACTGGGCGAGGGTGACGGGGAGGCGAAATGACAAGGACCGGCGGCCTGATTCTTACCGTATTCCTGATAGTATCCGCCGGCTTGCTTCTGCAGGCGGAGGAGCATCTGCGAACGCTTACCGGGTCGTGCAGCGTCGCTGCCAGTTCGAATGCGGCCGAAGTGGATTTTCGCCTGGAGCGGGGCGGGTGCGGGGGCAATGAAGACTGTGGTTCCACGCACACTCAGGAACCGCTCAGCGCGTTCTTCGGCTTCACGCTCGCGGACCTGCAGCGCGAAGGTGCGCATGTGGACGCGGTGATTCGCGCCGAGGCGGGCACGATCACCTGCTCCGGTGCGGTACATGACGGCAGGATGAGCGGTGCTTTTCAATTCGTACCCGATCCGGCATTTGTCGACCGCATGCTGCAGATGGGGTATCACGATCTTGATGCGGAAAAGCTGCAGGCGTACACGCTGTTTCGCATTGGGATTGCCTGGGTTCACTCGTTGCAGGCTGCGGGTGTGAGCGGCCTTGATTCCGGGAACCTCATCGCGATGCGTATCTTCCACGTGGATTCAGACTATATCCGTAGCCTGAATGCGCTGGGTTACCCCACTCCGGATGCGGGCAAGTTGATTGCCTTGCGGGTGCAGCATGTCGATCCGGAAGAAGTGAAACAGGTTCGCGCTATGGGCTACCAGCCCACGCTCGATGAGTTGATCCAGATGCGCATTTTCAAGATCACGCCGGATTTCATCCACCGCATGCAGGCCAAGGGACTTAACGACCTGACCATCAGCAAGCTGGTCCAGATCCGCATTTTCCAGTTAGCCGAGTAAGGACGATCGTGCAGGAATTGAGGGCTATGCGGACGGCGGATGATGTGCTGTCACGTAGAACAGTCCCGATCCGCCGGGTACTGGCCCCCCAGGGGCCTGCTCATATCCCGGCATCCTCCATCCGCCTCGATCTTCTCCCTTATTGCACGTGAACGCTGACCGTGCCCGTCGCAGTGGTTGTCCCCGCAGTGCCGGTGATCGTCACCACGTAGGTTCCGGCTGTCGTGCCAGGGTCGCTTGTACTGCCGCTTGCGCTGGTACTGCTTCCGCTGCCTGCGCTACTCCCACCACAAGCCATCATCGCGCCAGAGAAAGATACCAACAGCAGTACCATCCCCAACATGGCTCGCCAACGACGCGATCGTTTGGGCACGCCTAACATCAGAAGCCACGCGAGAGACATTCCCCCACCTGCGTACCAGGAAATGCGATTCGCGCCGGCCGGCAAAGCGTTGGCCAAACGGTTGGTGGTTGGCCCAGTAGTCAAAACGCTGAGCGTGGCGCCACCGCTGGCGAGGTTGGCGATGTAAACGGGACTGGTGTTGCCAAAACTAAACGTGGGCAGATGCTGAGCGCCGGCCGGGGCGGACGTAGTCGCAGCGCTCAGCGCTATGCTGCCGGTAAATCCGTTGGTGGGTGAAATGGCAACGACGGTAGTGTTCGCCGTCGTTGCGCCGGGGGCAATCGTGACCGAATTGGCCTGGATAATAAATCCAGGCGGCATCACCGTTGTCACCGTGACCAGAGTTGTGCCGGACGCTCCGCTGTAGATAGCGGAACTAGCGGTATCCGGAATGTAGGTGGCGGTGAGTGGAATATTACCCAACGCCATGGATCCGGCAGGGATGTCGACGATGGCGGTGTTGCCGCTCAGCATCGTTGGCGCAGAGGTGTAACTACCGCCCGTCACCATCACCGAACCGGTAGGCACGATCGGGGCGCCGGTTGATGTAGCAGGGACGCCGGGAGGAGCAGCGACCATGACCGTAGCCGTCAAAGCCTGTGCAGTGTTGATCGTAGTAGACGACGGAGTCACGGACACCGTCGGCGCATAGAGTGTGGTCGTTCCGGTCCCACTCAGGGAGACGACCGTGGGAGAACCGGTGGCGTTGGCGGATGTCACCGTCATGGTGGCAGTACGGGCTCCAGCGGCCGAAGGAGTGAACGTAACCTGAACCATACATGAAGCTTGAGCCGCCAAAGCCGACTGACAATCATTGACTAGACTAAAGTCGTTCGCGTTGGGTCCGGTAATTGTGATGCTCAAAGGGTCCAAAGGCGCCGAACCACGGTTCTGAAAGCCAACTTGCCCCTGAGTCGGGAATCCGAGTAACTGGCTGGGGAATGCCAGGCCGGGCGTATCCAACAATACTTTGATATCCGGGGGCGCCGGGAAACTTTCGAGAAAATTCAATATGTCCAGGGACCCGAGGCCGGTCACCTGGTCATATCCAGCAGTGACGATGTATCCCGCCTGGCCGCCGCTCTGCCCGGTCGATCCTGGAATGCTGTTGTTGCACATGCTGGGGGTGGCGAGCGCGCAGCTGGCCACACCGCTGGAGGTAACCGTCGCATCGTGGAAGACCGTAGGCGTGGAGGCCGCCAGTTGATAGAGCTGCGGATTCAGGTTGCCCTGCGCCGCTCCCGCGCCTCCGTCGAGCAGCGCCGCGATGCCGGCCATCAACGGCGCCGAGGCCGACGTTCCGGAGAAAACCACAAAGGGGAACGAGCCGTTTGCGCCGGCGACACAAGTACCGCCGGCTGCTGCCAGGCATCCGAAATAGCCATCGTGATTCGCTGCAGAAAACGCGACGTCCGGGGTATAACGTCCCGAACGGGCTGCCGGTACGCCCGCTCCCGTCTGCCAGACCGGGGTGGGAATCACGCTGCTCGCGCCTCCCCCGGACGCGGCAACCTGCGGGCCGTCACTGCTATTCAGCGGTTCGTTCCATCCTCCCTCGGGAATATAACTGAGGGCCGACGCCAGGTTACGATTGCTCTCTGTACTCCAATACTCCGCCGGGTCGGTGGTGTCGTTAAACTCCGTGCCCCCCACACACGTGGCGTAGCTGGAGGAGCAGATGTAGTTGGGGCTGTTGGGCAGTCGCGTCGCGGGTGGGGTTGCAAAAGCTTCATCGCAGCCGGACGCGCCGGAGTCGCCGGAGGAAACAAAAACCGAGATCCCCTCCGCAGCCGCCTGCTGGAACAAAGTATCCCAGAAGGCGACGCCCGAGGGCCCGGCCGCCGACTCGCAGGCTCCAAAGCTGATGCTCATTACCGGCGCCGGAAGCGGAGAGGTTTGCACCAGGTACTGCGCATCCGCTTCAATGCCGCCACTCGCCTCTGTGGCCACAACCAGCAGAATCTGAGCGTTGCCGTCCACACCGGCCGCCTGCGCCACATCGAGCGTGGCTTCGGATTGGTCATCAAGTGAAGCGTTGGTTGCCGATGGCGCAGTCAATGCGGGGCCGGGATCGAGGCCTCCAAATTGGGTGGGAACAATCTCGATCGGGTTGGCAAAGTTGGTTTCGGTTAGCTGCCGGAAGTGTGCAAAATCGTTGAAGTCGGTACGGGACCGGCCGACGATGGCGATGGTTTCGGGGGCTGGCGTGCCTCCGTTGTAGTCATAAATGGTCGCGACGTCCGCCGGCACGATGAAGTGTTCACCGTTGCTTGAGGTGGCGTTCGGTGCATCCGACTGCATCGCGCTGAGGTTGTGAAACGGATGGTTCTCAACCGTGTACAGACCATGAACCGCCTTGATTGCCGGCGCCAGGGCCAGCGGAATCATGGGATCCGAGGAGACCGACATACGCTCGATGCTGTCTTTGCTTTTGTAAGTATGTAACTCGGTTTGGAATGCCCGCCCAATGGCGCCTGCTGTGCCGCCAAAGCGAAGAAACATGCGGCTTGGCGAGACCCAGTTGACATGCAAGCCCTGGGACTGCAGCCAGTCGGAGAGCGTGGCGATGTCTTGCTCTGAAAGCCCAAAGCGCTCCCCCATCTCGACCGGGGTGAGCCAATGATGGTAGGCAGGCGAAGACAGATCTTGTTGCTCCGCCAGAAATGTTTGCAAGGCCACTTCTTGCTGCGGCGATCGCGATAACACCAGCGTGAGTTGTTCCAGCGGCAGATCGGGAGCCATAAGGCCGGTGTCGTTCTGTTTATTAGCCCATTGGGGATGGTGATTGGTAACTGTTACTAATTTTGCGGGATTGATGCCCTCGGTAACACGATCGACCGTCTGCCCGTAGAGCTTAGGGCTTGTGAAGACAGCGATAGCAAACAGGATAGATACGAATGGTCTGCGCAGCCGCCGGCGGATCACGGTTGTAAAACAATACGGCATCTCGCGGCGCACCTTTTGGTTTGCCCCTTTTGCGCAGGTAAAGGCGGGCAGAATTCATCCACCGCTCATTCGCAACGGAGGATATATCAATGCTGTGGATCGACCTTTGGCGGGGGGTAAAGACGATCGGAACCAGTCCCGGGGAGGGGGGAACCGCGCGCGCACTTAGTATACGCGAACCACGCAATGAAACAATTCTTTTGCTCTTATATCCTGTGGAAGACCTGAGATCAGTGCAGTCTCATGCCTCTATTATTGAAAGTCCGCCTGTTAGGCTAGCATAGAGACCCTTCGTATCAATGAGTGAGACCATTCTGATTCATTTCTCCGGCCGGGACCGGCCAGGCATTACTGCAGAGTTGACTAAAGTTTTGGCCAGTTATGACACCTGCGTGCTGGATATTGGACAAGCGGTGGTGCATGAAACGCTCTCACTTGGTCTGCTCATCGAGATTCCGCGAGATGATAGTTTTCGTAGCGTTCAAGACGCCCTGGTTACCAGGTCGAGAGAACTCCGCCTGGAGGTCAATTTCACGCCGATCGCGAAGACGGACCTGGATGACTGGATCGCTTCGCAGGGCAAGGACCAATTTATCGTAACCATCCTTGGCCGGGCGATTACTGCAAACCATCTCGCCCGGGTGAGCGCCATCATCGCGGAGCATGGTTTGAACGTGGACCAGATTGAGCGGCTCTCCGGGCGGTTGTCGCTGGCAGTGCACACTCCCGATGCGAATGCCTGTGTCGAATTGATGGTGAGCGGAGATTCCTCTTCCGAGCAGTCCATGCGCGCGGCGTTTCTAGAGACCGCTCATGATTTGAAAATCGACATCGCCTTCCAGCGCGAGAGCATCTTCCGGCGCAACCGGCGGCTCTTTGCTTTCGACATGGATTCCACACTGATTGAGGGCGAGGTCATCGATGAGTTGGCAAAGTTGGCGGGCGTAGCCGATGAGGTGGTGAAGATCACCGAATCTGCCATGCGCGGAGAAATTGAATTCCAGGAAAGCTTTCGGCGCCGGGTGGCGCTGCTTCGCGGGCTTCCGGAGATCAGGGTTCTGGAGCTGCTCGACACCATTCCTTTGGTTCAGGGGGCGGAGCAGTTAATCGGGACCCTCAAGATGCTGGGCTACAAAACGGCGATCCTCTCGGGAGGGTTCAATTTCTTCGCGAAGCATCTGCAGACGCGCTTAGGGATCGACTATGTCTTTGCCAATGATCTGGACGTCGTGGACGGCAAGGTGAGCGGAGAGGTGCGAACGCCGATCGTAGACGGCGCACGCAAGGCCGAGTTGCTGCGCCAGATTGCCGGGCGGGAAAATATTTCGCTCGACCAGGTGGTCGCGGTAGGGGATGGCGCCAACGATCTCCCCATGCTTTGCATCGCCGGCATGGGCATCGCGTTCCGGGCCAAGCCACTGGTGCGGCAAACCGCCAGCCATGCCGTCTCATTTCTCGGATTGGATAGCCTGCTCTATCTGATTGGAGTGCGAGACCGGGATTTGCTTGAACCCGGCCGATTGAAGTTGTTGCCCTGAGTCCACCGACCTGGACGGGTGCTGCTACCATTGGCCCCAAAGGCTGTCATGCTGAAGAAACCCACTATTCTGCAATACATCCTGTTCGCGTTGGCCGCCGCAGCAGCCATTGCGTTTTATATTGCCGATGCCGCGGCCCAGTATCGGTACATCTGGCATGGTCATGAACGAGCCACAAGCCCGGTGTATTTTGATCTGTCGAACCAGGTAGTAAGCGCGACCGAACCCGCACGGAAGGCCGGGCTCCACGAAGGGGATCGGGTGCTGACGGTGAACGGCTATCCCTTGCGCAGTTTCGACACGCTTTTGCAGCAGACCAATGCCAGCCGGCCTGGCGACCCGATGACCCTGGCGATCGAGCGAAACGATGGCAGCCGCGGCACCGTGCAGTTTCCGCTCGCTCCGCAGATCACCGGCGGCAGCCTGTCCCTTTCATTCAAGCTGCTCCTTCTCACGCTGCAGGCCATTTTCCCCGCGTTCTGTCTGCTGGTCGGCCTGTGGGTGATCATGGCAAAACCGCAGGATCCCAATGCCTGGTACGTCTTCGGCATTCTCGGATACATCGAGTGCTTCTTCGCACTTTCGAACTACTGGAACGGGCCGGTCCTTGCCCTCATGGGAGTCTATTCCCAGTTGGCCCGCATCGCGTTCTTCCTCAGCATGCTGCTCTTCGGGATCTATTTCCCGGAGCGAGCCGCCCTTGACAGGCGATATCCGTGGGCCAAATGGATTCTCATCGTTCCATCTCTGGCTGGTGCGGCACTGGATGTCTTTATCACGCTGGGCCATGCGGTCGATTTCGCCATCTCTTCCTGGATTCCGCCCTGGCTTCACAAATTGGACGACCGGACAGAATCCGCGATTGCGGTCATCTGCATCAGCCTCTTTTTCTTATTGCTGTTTCGGAAGTACTTCACCGCGTCCACCAACGATGCAAAGCGCAGGCTGGGTATCCTGGTTTGGGGAGCAGAGATCGGCCTGACGCCCTTGTTCATTGGCGTCGTGATTGCCGTGATTCGCAACCACGGCGACTTACAAGGGGCCGTTCCGAACTGGTATTTCTGGACCTGTCTGGTCCTGTTCATCTTCTTTCCGCTGTCGATGGCCTACGTCATCCTGGTGCAGCGAGCGATGGATGTGCGCATTCTGCTGCGCCAGGGTACGCAATACGCGCTCGCCCGGGGCACGCTGATCGCCGTCCGCATCGGTCTGGCGGCTCTGCTCGCGGATATCATTTACCGGCTGATCAACCATCCCCAGCAATCGCGCAGTGAACAAATTTGGGCCTTCGTCGTTTTGTTGCTTTTTCTGGCGCTTCAGTTCGGCGGCACGAGGCGCCTCTCCGCCTGGATCGATCGCAGATTCTTTCGTGAGGCATATTCCACCGAGCAGGTCCTGAGCGAGCTATCCGAGCAGGCCGGTCGATTCACTGAAACCCGGCCATTGCTTGAAACCATCACCCGTCGCATCGCCGGCACCTTGCACGTCTCGCAGATTGGGGTCCTGCTTCAATGCGCCGGGGGCTATTGCCTGGACCAGTCTATCGGCGCGCCCATCGATCACGGAACCTCTCTGCCCAACACTTCTCTCTGCATCAGGAAGCTGCGCCACGAAAAGCTCCCGCTCACGGTGTATTACGACGATCCGGACGGCTGGCTTATGCTTGCCAGCGACAATGAACAACAGGCCCTTAAGCGTCTCTTCGCGGAAGTCCTGCTGCCCTTACCTGGCCGTAATGAACTGGTCGGGGTCATGGTGCTGGGACCCAAGCGCAGCGAGGCACCCTATTCACGCAGCGACCTGACCTTGCTCCGTTCCGTGGCCGTCCAGACTGGACTCGCTATAGAGAACAGCCATCTTTTTTCCAAGCTGGCCGCCGAGGCGGCGCTGCGCGAGCGCGCCAATCGCGAAATGGAGATAGCCCGGGAAGTGCAACAACGCATGTTTCCGCAAATATTCCCGTCCATTGCCGGAGTGGAAATCGCAGGGAATTGCCGTCCTGCGCTGGGAATTGGCGGCGATTACTATGATTTCATCGCGCTCGGCCGCGCGGATACCAACACCACGCAAACCCCTTCCCGTCTTGGCATCGCTATCGGAGATGTCTCCGGCAAAGGCATCTCCGCCGCGCTGCTCATGGCGAGCCTGCGCGCATCGCTTCGCGGACAGACTTTGACCGGCTTCGATCTGGCACACCTGGTCCGCAACGTGAACCTGCAGCTATATGACTCCTCGGATTCCAATCGTTATGCGACCTTCTTCTTTGCGCAGTATGACCCGGTGACGCGTCAGCTTACTTATGTCAACGCGGGCCACAACGCACCCGTCATTCTCCGCCCCGCGGCCGTTGCGGTCAACCAGCACGTTCCGCCAGGCTTGGGGCAGACTTCGCGCCGTCGCGAAGCCGAGAAACCTGCGGCCGGCGATGCATCGATGATCGGTGCTCTTGAAACTGCAGCGAATGCTAGCTGCGAAATCTTTCGTCTCGAGGAAGGCGGCCCCGCGGTTGGGCTGTTGCCTGAAGCCAGTTATCAGCAATGCGTCCTCACCATGCAGCCTGGAGATGTATTGATCGGCTACACCGACGGCATCACGGAAGCGATGAACCGCAAAGATGAAGAATGGGGTGAGGATCGCATGATTGCGAAAGCGATAAGCTGCGTGCAGCTTTCGGCGCAGCAGATGCTGGAGTCTCTCCTCGACGCAGCGGACGCCTTCGCCTCTGGAGCACCGCAGCACGACGACATGACCCTGGTGCTGATGAAGACTTTGCCGTTGTGAAGTCTGAGGATTCGCGATCGGCGCACCAGGCCTCGTCCCTACGCCTGCACGAGTACGCCCGAGCAGCCCGACAATCTACTGTGTAATTCGTGCCCCTGCATGGGCTTCGCTTGAGTTCATAGCCGTGCTCTTTCGCTGGTGAACATCCTTGTTCTCTGGTTGAGGATGGGCCGCGCGTATGTACGAGGCAGCAGCCATGAATCGCACCGCCGGCTTAATGTCATAAAATCCATCGCTGAGCGCGTCCATAGCTTCCTTGCTGTGGTAATCGCCCAACGCCTTCGCAGCTGCGGCTCGCACCGATGGGTCGGGATCATCCATCGCATCCACAAATATCTTCATGGCAGCGGTGGATGTATCCTCCGCCAGCAACGTGGCCGCGATCACTCTCGGGTTAATGCCGTTCTTTCCATTGCGTGCACGAAGCGCGCTGAGTCCAAAGCCAAAGGGTCCCAACAAGGCGTAAGCCCCCTGCTCCGCTCCGATCGTCGCCAATTTTGAGCGGCTGTGCAAATCCTGATCGGCCTCGTGTTTCTCCGAACTCACCAGGCCCCGATTGGCCTTGCGGTCTCCACCCACCACAGCGTCCAGAACGTTGGCGCCGCTCTTGTCGTTCATCTTCCACAGCCCGACTGCAGCAGCGAAACTCACTTCAGGGGCAACGTCGTCAAGTGCCTGCTTCAGGTTGGGGAGAAAGACCGTCTTCTTGCTGGAGCCCATTGCAGTCACTGCCGCCAAGCGGACGTACCGATCCTGATCCTTTTGCGCATCGGACAGCCACCCAACGGCGCGGGGGAAATCGCCCAGTGTACCCAGGGCGATGATCGCGTCGATCCTCGCTTGCTCTGCCTTTGTGTTGGTGTCGGATTGCGCAGTATTCAGCATGTCCCAGGCTGCATCCGTCTGGGACTCCACCGTGGTGCCGGCAGATGACGCCGGTTTCGTTACCGGCATGTCCGGCTCCTCGTCGCTGTCGGGGGCCGTGGCCGCAGGAGTCGCCTGCGCGGACGATGTGGTCTGGCCCTTCGCCAAGCCCGCCAAACCCAACAGCCCTGCAAAGATAACAAAGGCCATCCACTTCTTCATCGTGCTTCCTCGCAGTCTTCTTGGAACCTCATCCTCTGGAAATATGACGCCTTGGAACCGGCGATGGCTTCAAAAAACATCGTCGAGCTATTAGACAACGATCGCTGGTACGATTTGCCTATGGTGCAGGATTCCAGCAAAGAGCAGATCCTGTCGGCGCAGCTCAGGCTTTTGTATGCCAATGCAAACCTGGGAGTTGGCGTCACCATACTCGCAGCCACAATCCTGGCAGGTTTGCAATGGGGGATCATTGCCAAGCCTGTAGTCGTCGGGTGGTGGCTCTACATGACCTTGGTATCGGTCTTCAGGTACGCTATTGCGCGGCGCTATGGGCGCGCTTTACCGAGTGCTGTCGAAACTAGCAAGTGGCGCACGGTGTTCACTGTGGGTGTCGGGTTGACATCTGCCGGTTGGGGCGCGGCGGGGATTCTCCTGTACTCGCCGGCCCACCTCACAAACCAGGTTTTCCTCGTCTTCGTTTTGGGCGGAATGATGCTCGGCGCCTCTTCCATGCTGGCTTCCCGGCCAGAGGCGTTCCTGACATTCTTAATTCCCACCGGTCTCGCCCCGACGGTCCGTCTTTTCATCCAGGGGGATGAAACGCATTTTGCCATGGGGCTTCTGGCCACCGTATTCACTCTGGCCACCGTGGTCACCACCGGGCGGCTCTATCGCCTGGTGACCTCCACACTCAGACTGCAGCTCGAGAACCGCGACCTGGTGCAGAACCTGCAGGCCGCGAACCAGCAAACCGAAGCCCTCAATCAGGAACTGGAACGTCGCGTCGAGGAGCGCACGGCCGAACTACACCAATCCACCCAACAACTGCGGACAGAAATTGCCCAGCGCGAACAGGCGGAAGAAGAACTGTTACGCGCGCGCAAGCTCGAATCTCTGGGCGTGTTGGCCGGCGGCATCGCCCATGACTTTAATAACTTCCTTACCGTGGTACAGGGGAATATTGAAGTGGCTAAGGTGCGGCTCAATCCTAATGAGCCTGCTCAGCAATTCCTCGATCAGGCCGCGAGCGCCTGCCAGCGTGCGGCATTCTTATCGTCGCAGTTACTGACCTTTGCCAAGGGGGGAGCTCCCATCCGGCGCGTGGTGTCGATCGCGCAACTCGTCACCGACGCTGTTCACCTTGCCAGGACTGGCTCCGCGGTGAGCATTGATGTCAACATCGCAGAAGGTCTCTGGTTTGCTGAGGTCGATCCGGGCCAGATCGGCCAGGTGCTGCATAATATCCTTCTCAATGCTCGACAGGCGATGCCAGGCGGCGGGACTATCGAAGTTTATGTGGAGAACGTTCTTTTCCCCAACAGCCCTGACGATGTGGCCCCCCGGATCAGGATCTCGATTCGGGATTACGGGCGCGGCATTTCCGCCGAGGTGTTGCGGCGGATATTCGATCCTTATTTCACCACCAAGCCGGGCGGCAGCGGCCTGGGTTTAGCAACGGCCTATGCAATCGTGGTCAAGCACGGAGGTCATATTTCCGTGGAATCGACCCCGGGCGCAGGCACGGTATTCACTGTGGATCTGCCCGCCTCGATGCAAGCGCCTCTGCCTCAGACTCCCATCGTCGGTTCTATACAGACCGGCACCGAACGCCTCCTGGTGATGGACGATGATGAGACTCTCCTCATCCTGTTCAAGGCCGTTCTCACTCAACTCGGTTACGATGTCCAGACTGCGCGCGACGGAGCTGAGGCGATCGCTCTCTATGAAGAAAGCAAGGCTGCTGGGATGGGTTTTGACGCTGTTGTGCTGGACTTGACCGTGACCGGTGGCGTCGGCGGTATGGAAGCTGCCGCCAAACTGAAGGCAACTAGACCCCTCCTCAAAGCTGATTGTATCCAGTGGTTATTCCGACGCGCCGGTCATGTCCGATTTTCGCGAGTACGGCTTCGACGCCGTGATTCCGAAACCCTGGACAGTACCTGAAATAAGCTACGTCCTTCGCCGCGTGCTAATGGTCAACCCCGTTCGCAAAACTCAATAAGTTTTCAGACCGAAAGCTTAATTCAGCTATTTGGCCGCCTGGCACCGGTCTTAGCGCATTTTCACTTCTACTCTGCACAGTCAGGCTCCGCGAAGTGCGGCTTTTCTTGAGGAAAAGCCACGTCGGGAGTGGTTGCTCTGTATACGCCAGAAGTGAAAATGCTCTAGCGGTGGCCGCCACCAGCCCCACCACCGGAACCGGCTGAACTCGAGCCGCCGCCACTCGACCCTCCGCCGCCTCCTCCGTGCGAACCACCGCCGCCACTCGACCCTCCACCGCCTCCTCCGTGCGAACCTCCGCCGCCGCTCGAGCCGCCCCCACCGTGGGAGCCCCCGCCGCTCACTCCTCCCCCACCGCGCGCGCCGCCTCCGCTGCTGTAGCCGCCATGTCCTCCGGCAAAGCTGCCGCCTCGTGCCTGCAGAGTGCCGCCGTGATTCGTGATCGGTGCGGAGACAGTCATGCTCTTGCTTCCGTGCATGACCTCTTTAGCCATGGTGAAGCTATGCAACTTGGAATCGAAACCCAGTGGAACACCCTTCGCAACGGTCAAGTTGCCTCCTCGCACCCCGCCTTTTATGAGGTGCGCTTCCATATGCGGCACGCCTGCCCGGGATAACGGAGGCAGATGGGCATTGCGATACTCTCGCGGTGGCGACTTGAGCTCCTCAATCGGGCGTCCTGGTTCGAACTTCACCCGCTCCACCGATAACCCATTCTTATTGCTCACTGCGAAAACTATTTCCTTTCGGTTGATCGGAGGCCGGCCTTTCACGTCATAGGGATGGATCGGGACAAAACCCACCTTATGTCCGCTCTTGACCCAGCGAACCGGCTCAACATGGTGCCGCTTATGACCCACAACCCAACAATAGTGATGCCGCCGATGAATCCAGCTCCCGGCGTGACACACGGCCCAGTTCCACCCTGCTGGGCTCGATAATCCTGTATCGATCACTCTGTCCATGCCTGTCACAGGATCTTTGACAACCCGGTAGCGAAGCGCGCCCGGGAAGCACGGGAAGTAGATTTCGTCGGGTCTGATCCTGGTGGGATCGGGGAGGCCTGCCTGTATCGCCTGGGCCCCGCTGAACCAGGGGGACTGGTCAAAGCTGGCCTGCACAACACGCGCGCGTGGTTCAAAAGCCTGGGCGGATGACGGCCACGCCTGCGAAACATCGTCGTCTGATTGCGGCCGGCCATCCTGGATCGCCGGTTCCCAGCAGGTCCCATAGGGTGCGCACTCGAAGAATGTGCCCTGTCCCTTCATGTCGGCCAGGCCCGGAATTGGCGAAGTTAGCCCGGAAGCTTTCATCACCTCAGACATGGCCGCGGTTCGCTGCGCAACCCGGTCCGCGACCCACTTGTCCCAGTCGGCAAATGCGCCTGGATCGTTGGAGCCGGCGAAGTCAACCAGGCGTCCCTCGCGGAAGTACTGCGTCTGCTCTGTTACCAGTGCTTTCCGCGCCACTCCAGGCATTGGCAGAACGTTGCCATCCAGTGACGTGTATGCAACCCCATCAAGATAACTGCTGATGCGAACATTCCAAGCGTCGGGATATTTCACCATCAGGTTATCCGTGGGAGTCCTCAGGAAGAACTCTTCGCCGGGAATGTAAGGATGCAAATTAAGCGATACGGTGCCGCTAAGAAGCCCGAGATCGGTATAGGGAGCACCGCTGGTGGTGTGCAGATCGTTGAACGTCAGAACCGAGTTTTCTCCCAGATAGAGAGTCGAAGCATCTTCAAACTCAATCTCTGCGCGGCCAGTGCCCGTCACCAGGCTGAATCCCGTTTCCAGCGGGAGATTAGCAACTGCCGTCTCCCAGGTTGCGCCGGCAGGCTTTCCCTTGTCCTCGCCGCGCGCAATGCGCACATCGCCCTCCACGTAACTGATGCGAACAATCTGAGCATAGGTCGCATCCGAGTAATGCTGTCCCAGGATAAAGAGTGCCTCCCGCTTTAGCTTCTCAGGGGAGTCGCCGTTCAGAATCTCCTGAATCTGCGCCAGAGCCCGTGATTCGTTCTGCTGCATCAGGAAATTAAGCGCCAGCAGTTTCAGGTCGTCATCCCTTAGTGTTTGGACGTCAACGAGCTTGCCGCTCTCTGCGCCAATCTCGATTGCCAGCGCGCCGCAGTCGTGGACCCAACTGCTGGTGGGAAAGGTGTGCTCCAGTTCTGCGCAGGTGTCGTGCGCCGATTTTAACTGTCCTTGCTTCTTCTCCGCATACGCCTTCCAATAGAGGGCCCCTTCGGCGTGGTCGCCATGTTGGCTCGCAACCATAGTGAAGATTGCTTCCGCATTTGCCCAGCGCCCGTCGTTGATGGCGCGCATTCCGTCGCCATAGAGACTGCTGTCGGCGGAGCTCAATGCGGCCTGGCCCCCATCGATTTCAACCGGCTCGACGTTTCCCGCAAAACTCTGTCCGCGTCCGAGCTGAGTGACAGGTAGACAAAGCATCACTCCCAGCACAGTGGAATGAACAGCAAGACTGGATTTCATGTCGTGCCCCCCTTCGTATGCACGGTTGAGGCCGCTTGCCGGGAACGCAGTACACGCACCTCAAAAAGCAGGCCGTCGGCATTCATTTCATCTTGCAACCTGGTAATGGTTGTGCCGTCTAACCCCCCCGGCTGGTTTGCAAGCTCAACCAGCAGATGGTCCAGGCGATCGAGCGCCGATGTCAGCGCTCGATCGTCATCATGCTCCGCGTTTTGACGGCAAATCCGATTTGCTGCCAGAAGGCTTCGCGCCTCGTCGCGCAGCGGAGATACCATCTTCTCGCTATCGGCATCGGCATGTTTCAGCTCCACCAGCAACCGTTCCGAGCGATCCAGATGATCGCTCAGAACTACCACCACAAGGCGCTGCGGAGGCTGCGCAACGCGTTGCTGATCCTGCTGAGAACGGTTTCCTGCGACGGCCTGCGCCTGCCTGTGCTCCCATAGCCGGCCACCGATGAAGGCGCAGGTAATCAGCACTGCGCAGGCGGCAGCATAACTCAAACCTTTCCACAGTCCGCCGCGCGGCCACCGCTCTTTTCGTACTTCATAGACAGGCAACAAGCCGGAAATCGATTCCCAGACTCGGTTGCCGTAGAAGGCGTCCCGGACCGGCGCTTCTGCAAATTTCATCTCGGCGAGGTCGCCGCGCAGGGCAGTGTAAGTCTTTGAGCATTCCGCACATGCCTCGAGGTGCTGTTGCACAGCATCCTGGTCTTCCTCGGCGTAGGCATGCGCAATCAGTTCTTCTTCGTTCAAATGATTCATATCTTCACCCTCAGGATCGCCAACCGGCGGCGCAGCTTTTGTACCGCGCGAAATACAGCTTGCTTCGCCGCGTTGGGCGCAATACCCAGCGTGGTTGCAATCTCTTCGCAGCTGCGCTCTTCCATGTGCCGCAATACGAAAGCCGTTCGTTCCGTGGGCGTCAAACTATGCATCGCATGCTCCTGCATGGCGCCGATCTCACTGCTGAGCAGCAGCCGGTCCGGCCCTGCGGCCACATCTGCCACCTGGACTTCGTTTTGCTCCGGGTCTGATTCTTCGGCCACCCTGCTGTTCTCATCCACTCGGGAGCTACCGATCTTGTTCAATGCGCAGCGCACCGCAATGCGATAGATCCACGTGCCGAAATCCGACCGCGATTCAAAACTCTCCAGCTTTCGATATCCGCGCAGGAACGCCTCCTGCACCACATCTTCCGCATCGGCTTCGTTGCCGGTGATGCGAAACGCGACCCGGAACAGTTTCCCGCTATGGCGCACGACCAAGGCTCCGTAGGCCTCTTTGTCTCCGGAAAGAACTGCCCGGATCGCTGCGTGGTCGTTCTTGTCCATGCGCAACATTAGACACTCGCCCGGCGGGTGCGGTTAGGAGAGATTTTCGACGCTGATCAGGCGGGAAAATTGGCTAATAATGGAAATCCATGATGGACTTGTTAATGCCTCGTACGATCGGAATCGGCTGCTTCTGGGATTAGCAGACGAATTCGTCAGAATTGTATGAAGCAGTAAAGGAGAGCAAATGGCGCCTGTTTCTTTTGCCGCTGATATCAAGCCCCTGTTTCGTCCGGTGGATATTGCCCACATGAACCGGCATGGCATCAAACTGGACGACTATAGCTACATGTCCGATGCAGCTGACAACCACGGAAATGCGGAGGCGGTCCAGCGGACACTCACTCCCCAGGGCGGTAGCCCACCCTCGATGCCACCGGGTGGGCCCTATTGGACCCCAGAGCAAGTGACGCTGTTCGCAAAGTGGCGCACCGACGGATATCAACCCTAAGACTGGCTTCAAGACCGGTCGAAAGGATCGCCCAAAAACGGCGATCTCACTCCTTGCTTTGAGGAGCGTGCGCGCCATCGATCAGATGGGTAGCGTGGGTGACGGCTGCGCCAGCACGCAGGGCGGCAGCCACGAGCGCAGTTTCCGCGATTTCTTCCCGCGTCGCCCCTGCGGCTTCTGCCGCCGAGCGGTGCACATATAGACAGTAGGGACATTGCGTAGTCAACGCCACCGCCAGTGCGATGAGTTCTTTGTACTTTTTGGGAACAACACCGTCGGCCAGGGCTGCTTTATCGAACGCCCAAAAGGCGTCCATCGCTTTGGGAGCTCCCTCACCAAGGGTGCGCAGATTCTTTAGCTTTGCTGTGTCGTACATCACGTCTCTCCTTTTCTTTAGCGCGAGCCCCTCATCTTAGCCGCCTTCGAAAATATTGACCAGAGATCGGTCGTGGGGAATACTTCTGCTCGCGCTGAGACAACGCCTTCGAATTGCCCAAGGCGACAATTTTGAGGAATCCCGTTCACAAATAACACAAAGACTTGTAGCGCCGAAGAGGAGCCGATTCCGTCCGCGTCAGTCCAGTAGGATTTTTGGGTGGGAAGGCATGAAGGGTGAACTAGAAGCCGTATTTCGCTCTCCCAGCCACTTCGAGAGCAGCATCAACCTGCGCCAGCACGCTGTCTGCAACCAGTGGCGGCGCTCCAGCCAAGTAAAAGTCTCTTAGCCGCACCAGTGCAGCCGCCAACCCATCACTGGTCTCAATTAAGCGTCCGATAAAAGCCTCTATCCGTGCTACGGCATCCGGCGGATGCGAGAACTCTATCACCTTGCCCGGCTTTTTTGGCGCGTCCATGATGCAATGATTATCCGCCAACTGGGCAGCACGTCTGCTTCGAGGCACAATATGGCGTGCCCGCGCAGCGATATTTTGCCTTCTGAGCAAACAAACGCAGGTTAAGAAACGTCAGCCCAGCTTATCCAGCGCCCGCTTGAGTTTTTGCGCAGGAGATTCCTGGCGCTGCAGCAGATCGAAGGCGTGGCCCGATCTGGCGCTTTGCTCCGCCCAGTCCTTGGGACGCGCGAGCCGCACCAGCCAGTCGGCAATCTCCTCCGATCCGGAGCAGGTGGCCGCAGGTTTGAGGCCCAATTCGTGCACAAAGCCACCTGTCGCCGAGGCCTCGTGGACAGACCCGACGATAGGGAGTTTCACAGCCATGTAGTCGAGGATGCGGGAAGGAATGGAGTAGCGGCTCCTGAGGTCCTGGCTTGGATCAAGCTTCGGCCCGGGCAAAAAAGCAACATGCGCCCGGCTGAGTTCGACATCCAGCTCCCGCTGTGTGGGGCAAAACCCGCGTACGTTGACTCGCTTCTTGATGCCGGTGTTGGCCTGGCGCAGAATCTTGGGAGAGCCCAGAAACGAGAGCTCGACCATCAATCCTCTACGCTCGAGCAGCGTGATGGCCTGATCCAAATCGTCGAGACCCTCCGCATACGAGCTGACGTTGCCGTGCATGACGATCTTAAGCGCGCCATGCTCCCGCGGCCTGGCCCTGACCAGCGACGCATCTCTCGAGAAGGACAGCAACTCGGCGTCGCTGCGTATCAGGGAGACATCGTCAAGCAGCGGCTGACTTACACAAAAGACGCTCTCCGCCCGATCCACCAATTCCCTCAGAGCTCCGGTCGAAACATCACCCTGCAACACGTCCCACAGATGAAGCACGAAAGGAGCTCCTACCAGGTTGGCCAGCTCGAGGCAACGGGTAGCATCGGTCTCGCTCAGGGGCGCCAAGTAAGCGCTGGAGACGCGTTCACGGTATTGGGTGAGACGTTTGGCATGCGAAGGCCGTAGATCGCTGCCGCTCCACGAACTGATGCCCAGCCATTCACAGATGCGCAAGAGATTAGGGTTGTGAAGAAAAGAATAGCGGCTGAGCACGGGATTCTCGAACAGAACCGAGCGCGCATCAAGCTGCCTGAGGCTGCTGCTCCACCAGTGAAAATGAAGCCAGTCCTGATGTGGGCCCATCAATCGAAGTGTCTGCACACCAATCGCGGTGCGCGGCGAAAGCGAAAACCGATTGATAAACAGAGGTACCCGTTCGTTCGAACCCATTGGCCTGCCCTGTGATCCATCGATCGGACGTGAATGGGGGAAATTTCTCGTCCTGGCGCTGAAAGTCCATTCATAGCTTACCAGCGGATGGATGGCAAGCGTTCATTACCAGTGTGCTGTCTGCGGTTACTGTGGTGTAGAAGGAACGCGTCTTAGTAATAGGAGGCTCCCCACGCAACCTGCTCCGATAGAGGCCGCCATTATTCCTATCTTCGACAAATCCAGCAAGTCGCCTTCGCCCAGGGCGAGCCCGGCAATAAACAGCGACATGGTAAAACCAATACCGCAGAGCCAACTGGCGCCAAAGATCTGGCCCCAGGAAACGGATGCGGGCCGCGACGCCAGTCCGGTCAAGGATGCCAGCCGCGCGAAGAGCGTGATGCCCAGCGGCTTGCCCAGCAGCAGGCCCAGCAAAACTCCAAGAGCGATGGGATGGGTCAGGGCCGCACCTACCTTGCCCAGGATGTGCACTCCGGCATTGGCAAAGGCGAAGATGGGCATGATCAGAAAGCTGACCCACGGCTGCAGACTGTGCTCAATGCGGTGCAGTGGAGACTCGATCATCTCGCATTTCTGCTCCAGCGCATGGATGGCGTGGTGCGCCTGGGCAGAGTTGATATCGTGACTTTCGAATTGATCGAGCAGCCAGCGGCTCTGGCGGAGAAATTCCGTCTTATCGAGCGAGTTGCGGGCAGGAATGGTAAAGGCCAGCAGGATGCCGGCGATGGTCGCATGAACCCCGGAGTTGAGCACCGCGAACCACACCCCGACCCCAATCAGTGCATAAACGACAGGACTGCGGATGCCCAGCCAATTGGCGCCAAAGGAGACGGCGACACCCACGAAACCGAAGCCCAAGGCGGTCAACGAAATATGTTTGGTATAGAACAACGCGATCACCAGCACGCCAAAGATGTCGTCCACGATAGCCAGGGCGGCAACAAAGACTTTCAATCCCACGGGGACCCGGCTGCCCAGTAACGCCAGCACGCCCAAGGCAAAGGCAATATCCGTCGCCATCGGAATGCCCCAACCATCAGAGCCGGCGCCTCCTTTATTCATAGCGGCGTAAATCAGCGCGGGGAAGATCGATCCGCCGATAGCTGCCATGAAAGGAAAGGCCGCCTTCCTGAAGGTCGAGAGCTCACCGATGAACAACTCGCGTTTGATTTCGAGGCCGACCAGGAAGAAGAAAATGGACATCAAGCCGTCGTTCACCCAATCATGGCGGCTCACAGAAAGAGAGACTGGGCCCACGGTGATGGTGGCCGCTGTGTACCAGATCTGGTGATAGCTATGCTCCCAGCGCGAGTTCGCCCAAACCAGCGCCGCGGCGGTGGCCACCAGGAGCAGAATCCCGCCCGCAGCTTCCATCCTGGCGAAGCGGGCAAACGGGCTGGTGATTACATCGATGGGTGGGCGTGAACTGGATTGCAGGCCGGTCGGCAACGACAACGTAACCTCCAGAGGCTCTTTGCTTTCCCGAGCATACTAGAGCATTTTCACTTCTACTCTGCACCGTCAAGCGCCGCGAAGTGCGGCTTTTCTTGAGGAAAAGCCACGTCGGGAGAGGTTGCTCTGTATACACCAGAAGTGAAATGCTCCAGCGCCCAAGTATTAATAAATTAGTTGACATTTGGCAGCCACAGCGGTAGCCTTATTTTCGGGATAACTGTATGCCACCGAAAAAATCGCCCACGCTCACCGAAGCGGAACTGCGACTGATGAAGATTCTCTGGGCGCGCGGAGAGTCGACGGTTAACGAGCTTGCCGCGGCATTACCCAAAAAGAATGCCCTGGCCTACAACTCCGTACTGACGACAATAAGGATTTTGGAGCAAAAGGGGTATGTGCAGCATCGCAAAGAGGGGCGTGCCTTTTACTACGTGCCCCTGGTCGCGGAGGAAGAGGCCGGCAGCTCAGAAGTGCGCCTGGTGCTGAGTCGGTTCTTCGGCAATTCGCGGGAGAAGCTGATGTTATCCCTGCTGGGCGACGGCGACGTAACCCCGGAAGAGTTGCAACGTCTAAGAGATGCCATTCAGCAGGCGGAGTGAATCACTCGATGGAAGCGATTTTATTGCGGCACTTGATTTCGACTAGTCCGGCCGAACTGCTGATTGCCAGCATCTGGCAGGGACTGGTGTTGACCGCTTTGGCTTGGACCGGGCTCAAGCTCGCTCCCGGCTTGCGTGCCTCTGCCCGCTTCACGATGTGGTTGATCGTCTTTCTGGTGGTGGCTTTGCTGCCGTGCTTCGCAGTCTGGCGCGGGTTCTTCAACGTTGATCCCTCCGCGCTGCCCATCGTGGCGCAGACAGGTTTCTCGCTGCACTTGAACAGTGCGTGGGCCTTCGGTATCGAGGGCGTGTGGGTGCTCGCTTCCCTGCTCTCGCTCGCCCGTCTGTCTTTTAACCTGAGACAGATGAGAGGCCTGCTGCGGAGCTCCGTTCCGGTTCCGTTCGCGAACCTCGGCGAACAGATTCAGCCGGTTGTATCCCGGACCGGCAAGCGTCCCGTGGGAGTGCGGCTGTCGGATGCGGTTGACGCGCCCAGCGTGATCGGCTTCTTTCATCCCGCCGTGGTGCTGCCTCGCTCGCTGTGGAGTGAGCTGGCTCAGGACGAACTGAAGCAGATCATCCTGCACGAAATGGCTCATCTCGATCGTGGTGATGATTGGACCAATTTGTTGCAGAAACTGTTACGAGCTCTTTGCCCGTTGAATCCGGCACTGTTCTGGGCGGAGCGGCATCTTTGCCGGGAGCGCGAGCAAGCCTGCGACGATGCCGTACTGGATGCGGCCGGCAATGCGCGCGCCTACGCCACTTGCCTGACTAAACTTGCCGAGAACAGGCTTGTCCGGCGAGTCACGTCCCTGGCGCCAGGCATGTGGCAGCGGCACTCAGAATTGGCTGGCAGGGTGGAGAACATTCTCCATCGCCGCCGCAATGTAGGCCCCTTGCTGTCTCGTGGGCTGGTAGCGGCTGGATTGGCGGCTTCTCTCTCCGGTGTGCTCCTGCTCCAACGCTGCCCCGGCCTCATTACGTTTGCCAACAATGACCCGGTCGCAGCTGCGGCTGAAGTACAGCCCGCCTTTCCGGATCAACATCAAGCTCAGTACCACGAAGCAGTCTTTCATCCCGTTATGAGCGCGACTGGCGAGCGCGCGGGCGTCCTGCCCAAGCCTCATGCCACCCGGCAGGTGCGCAATTTCCGCCACCTCCAATTCGTCCAGTTGACAGAGGACCAGGACGGCGGAGGCTTTACCTTGATTCTCTTAACCGTGGAAGTTCCGCAGACTTCAAGGGTCTCTCACGGCGTGTCGCGTCCAATCATTTCCACAACAGATAACTGGATCGCTTTTCAGATCTAGAAAAAACTTCACCCTGAAAGAGGAAAACTCATGCACGAAGAAACTAATTTATTAAGAGCACGGGCAAAGCGCTTCACCGCGCCACTGCTGGCTTTGGCTCTCATCCTGTTCACTGGAGCGTTCGTCTTCGGCCACAATCACGTCGATGCCGCAACGGCTCCTGATAATCCAATCACGCCCATCAACAACGCCAGCATCGATCCCCTTTTGGCTCTCGACCAAGCCACCGAAGCAGTCGCGTCGCGGGTTACACCGGCAGTGGTCAACATTGCGGTCACCTCGCACCGGACCGAGCAACCGGCGGCTGAGCAAGAGGGCGGCGGGAGCGATGGAGACAATCCTTTCTCCCAGTTCTTCGGTCCAGGGTTCGGCCCCGGATCCGGCCAGCAGTTCGGCCACGGTATGCCAGGCATGGGGCGCGGCCAACGGCAGATTGAGCATGGCATTGGCAGCGGTGTGATCATCTCCTCCGATGGATACATCGTGACCAATAATCACGTCGTCGATGGGGCGATGGAAGTGCGGGTAACCTTGCACGACCGCAGGAGCTTCCCGGCTAAGGTAATTGGCACCGACAAACTTACAGATCTTGGCCGTAGTCAAGATCGACGCCAAAGATCTGCCTGCGATTGCCTGGGGCGACTCGACCAAATTGGTGCCCGGACAATCCGTCCTGGCAATCGGCAACCCCTTCGGCCAATTTCAGTTTTCCGTCACGCGCGGCATCGTCAGCGCGGTCGACCGGTCCAACCCGTATAGGGATGACCCGCGCAAGCCGGGCGGCTTCATCCAAACCGACGCCGCGATCAACCCCGGCAACTCCGGCGGTCCGCTGGTGAATGCGCATGGTCAACTGGTTGGTATCAACACCTTCCTCATCTCCGATACGGGAAACTTCTCTGGTGCGGGCTTTGCTATCCCCACCCAGACCGTACATCCCGTGGTCGATGCTCTGATCAAGAATGGTGTCGTTCATCATGGATATCTGGGAGTCGGTCTGAACGATGTAACTCCTGAAAACGCGAAGTTCTTTAACCTGACTGGAAACACCGGGGCGCTGATTGCTTCGGTAACTCCCAACTCTCCTGCCAGCCGCGCCGGCTTGAAGGAAGGTGACGTGGTTACCGCTGTGAATGGCCAGCCGGTGGAGACAGGAAGTGATCTGCAGGTGGTGGTCAGCGAAGATGCGCCCGGCACGAAGATCCAGTTGGACGTGATGCGGAACGGCCACCCCGAGAAGGTTGACCTGACGGTTGGCGAATACCACAAGGACCAGGAAGTCGCGGCAGCCACCAATGACGAATCTGGTCACGCCAGGCTGGGCATCGCGATCTCCGATCTCACTCCGGATGTGCGTCAGCAGCTGAATCTGCCCTCGCATGTACAGGGAGTTGCGGTTGCGCAGGTACAGCCCGGCAGCCCTGCGGAAGATGCAGGCTTGAGCGGTGGCGATGTGATCCTCGAGATCAATCGCAAACCGGTGACATCGGCGGAGCAGTTCCGCAACGATGTGAAGCCAGGCGCCTGCAGGTAAAGACATGCTGCTGCTGGTGTGGGCGAACGGTGGTTCCAGCTACCGCGTCGTTCATCCCGAGCCGCCTCTGGCTCCAACGGCATGTAAACCTGTCCGGAGGGGGCGGGCAAACCGCTCCCTCTGCGGCATGTACAGAAACAGCAGGTCCCTCCACTGACGCTGCGCTCCGGTCGGGATGACAATTTTGTTGGAGGAACAAACTCTAGTCGTCCCGAAGAATTGTCATCTCGACCGGACCCGGATTTCCTGTCACGCTGCGCCGGACACGGTCGCGTGTGCTGCGTTCATTAAGGAAAGAGCATAAGGTGCGCCAACGCCGCCAAGTTTCACAGGAAATCCGGGGGAGCGCAGCGTAGTGGAGGGACCTGCTGTAAATCTGCGAACAGCTCAACGGGCTCAGATACAAATTCGAGATATTGCTTACAATCTCCGCATCGGTATTCCCGGGCCGGTGCGAAAGTTCCTTCCACGCTGGATCCGACCCAAACACCGCCCACTTCTTATTCAGCTCCGCCACATCCTCAAAGGTCAGCATGTAGGTCAGGCTTGGCATTGTGCGGCCCGACCAACGTATCTCCAAAGAACACCGGAGCTAATCCCGTCCGGGTAAAGATCGCGATCTCCGCCTCGTTGAACATCTGTACTTTCCGCATGTGTGCCGCATCGCTTGCGCTCTCGTACGTGCGCAGCTGAAAGATTCTCTTTTCGCTCTTCGGGCGCAACCAGTTTTGGCCAACCGGCAAACGCGGACATCAGCGAACTCTCCACCCGCACAAACGCCGGCGCCGAAGCTGGCGCTCCCCAGAACGCCGCTGGATGCTTTGATGAACTCGGCATCCTCTGCCAGCCGCGCGTTCAGCGTAACCAGCGCTTCCACCGAGGTTGCCGGGATCAGCAGGTAATAGGTCGGCGTCTCCGGACCGATATCCAGCTTGAACGCGCCCACCGGGTTGATCGACATCCGATTGAGCGCCGGAATCAGAGCATGTTCAAAATAAGTTTGCGTCAAGGCCAACTGGGTTCCGTTTCGCAGCGTGTACTTCCGCAGCTGGTAGAACTCCTGCGGAGACTGCGCCTGCGCCCGCTCCTGTCCGCCGCTCAACGCGGCCCCCGCCATGGCAATCGCCGAAGTAACAAAGTCTCGCCTCTCCAATGCTCCCTCCTAGGTGCATTCGATTGTAACCAGCGCCAGGGTAAAGCCGTCGTAGCCCTTGCTGCCCACGGTCTGGATGGTGGTGGCGCTGACGCGCGGCTCGGCGGCCAGCATCTCGTGCATGCGCCGCGCTCCCTGCACGTTGGCGATCGTCGCTCTTGGCATCGATCAAAGCTCCGTCGCGGATCACGTTGTCTACGATGATCAGGCTGCCGCGGCGCGACAGCTTGAGCGACCACTCGAGGTAGTGCGGAATGCTCTGCTTGTCGGCATCGATGAAGATCAGGTCGAAAGGGGCGCCGCCCTCTGCCGCGAGCTGCTGGATGCTAGCGCGCGCATCGCCCAGCCGCACCTCGACCACAGCGGCGAACCCGGCGCGGGCGATGTTGTCGCGCGCTACCTCGGCATGCTTCGGGTTGGCTTCGAGGGTGATCAGGCGGCCACCGGGCTGAAGCGCCCGCGCCAGCCAGATGCTGCTGTAGCCGCCCAACGTGCCGATTTCCAGAATCTGCGACGCGCCTGCAAGCTGGGCCAGCAGCATGAGCAGCTTGCCCTGGCTCGGGCTGACGCTGATCGACGGCAGCCCGGCCGCATCACTGGCCTTCAGGGCCGCGTCGAGGATCGGGTCTGGGGGCATGAGCAGATCTGTGGTGTACTGGTCGACCGCTGTCCATAATTGCTTGTCCATTTGAATGCTCCTAGCACTATGTCGAGTAAACCAACGCACCATGCCCACTTCTTACAACCAGATTACCGGTCAAAGTCTGGAGCGGCTTGCGGCGCTCAGCGACGGCATCTTCGCCGTGGCCATGACGCTGCTGGTTCTGGATCTCCACGTGCCCGCCAGCGAGGTGATCCACAGCCAGGGCGAGCTGTGGCGCACACTCGCCGGGGCCGCGCCCCAGCTCATCAGCTACGTCATGAGCTTCATGACACTGGGAATTTTCTGGAATGGCCAGCAGGCACAGCTGAACTCCTTTTCCCACAGTGATCGCCATCTTTCGTGGATCCACATTGCGTTTCTTTTTGCGGTATCGCTCATGCCCTTCTCCACCCGATTGCTGGCGGAATTTATCTCCTATCGCAGCGTCCTCATCGCGTACTGGGGCAACATTCTGCTGCTCGGCGCTGGTGCTGTTTGCGAGCTGGCGCTACGCCACGCGAGCCGGCCTTGCTGCGCGAGGAGATTACCCACGAGAGGCAATGCGCGGTGGAACGGCGGATCGTCGTGGCCCAGGGCCTCTATGCCTTCGGAGCCTGCCTCTGCGTGTTCAACACCTACGTCAGCATCGCGCTTCATCGTCCTGGTGCAGCTCAATTTCGCTCTCGCGCCTGCGCCTGCCTTATCTATCGGAAATTTAAGCCGCGCTCATAGCCGCTCAGACTCCACTATCTGGACGCCCGGCGAGGGGCGGAAATGGCAGCCTCGAGCAGAGCCTTGGCTATTTTGTCGGCGGGGACCACGCGGTAATGACGGGGGAGAATGGGCCGCAGCGAATGAAAAACCCGGATGGTGCGCGCCTCCCACCTGCGGTGTGGCTTGCGCGGGCCGAGGATGCCGGAAGGGCGCACCAGCGTGAGCGATGGGAAGCCGCCCGCAATCAACCTTTGCTCGACCTCACCTTTCACCCGCATATAAAAGGCGCGTGCCTTGGGATTGGCGCCGATCGAGGAGTTAAAGGCAAAGCTCTGCGCGCCGTGCTGGCGCAGTAATTTGGCCACCGCCAGCGGATAGTCGACATCCACTTTGCGAAAGGCCAGATGCGAACCCGCCTGGCGCATGGTGGTGCCCAGGGTGCAGATGCCTCCATCCACCTTCCACCATGGTGCGTCCGCTGGCAGGCATCGAAGTCGACCAGGGGATTTTCCAGGCGCAGGTTGCGGCGGCAACGGCTTGCGCGTGACTGCTACAACCTTCGACACCCTGCTGTCGGCGAGCGCCTGGCGCAGCACCGATTGGCCCACCAGACCGGTTGCGCCTACGAGTAACAGAACTGCCATGGTCTTGCTCCTTGCGGCATAGAGCAGTTTCGCAATTGGTGTAGACCGGCCACAGTAATTGCGAAACTGCTCTAATAGGTTACGCCATGGAGAACTTCCGCCTGCGGGTCTTTCGCGCCGTTGCCCATCATCTCAACTTCCGCATAGCGGCGGAGGAGTTGCTGCTGACCCAATCCGCGGTGACGCAGCAGATCAAGGCGCTGGAGTCTGAACTGGATGTTCCCTTATTTGATCGCGCCGGCGGCCGGATTTCGCTTACCGCGGCCGGCGGTGCGTTGCTGCCCTTTGCAGTCCGGTTGGCCGGGCTTGCGGAAGAAGCTCGAGAAGCCGTCGCCGCGGCCACCGGCGCCAGTGCGGGGCGGCTCGCCCTGGGCGCTTCCCAGACCATTGGGCAATATTTGCTGCCCAAGCTGATTGCGGGTTTCCTGCAGCAAAATCCCAAAGTCGAAATCAGCGTCATGGGAGGCAACACGCAAACCATTCTCGAAGCGCTGGTGGAGCACCGGGTGCAGCTCTGCCTGATCGAGGGTCCGCCCATGCGCAGGGACGTACAGGTGGAATCTTTCATGGAGGATCACATGGTGTGTGTGGTGCCTGCGGGGCATGAATGGGCAGACGAGGAAGTCGAGGTCAAGCAGTTGCAGCAGGCGACGCTGGTCGCCCGGGAGCTGGGGTCAGGCTCGCGGAGGATCGTCGAACAGGCCTTCGAAAAGGCCGGACTGGAAGTGAAGAAGCTGCGGCTGGCGATGACCTTCGATTCGACGGAAGGTCTGCTCAGCGCCGTCGAAGCCGGATTGGGGATTGCCTTTGTCTCGCGCTGGGCGGTGCGCAACCAGCTTGCCTTGGGAACCCTGAAGCTGGCAAGAGTGCGAGGCCTGAACCTGGCGCGGATGTTCTCATTGGCGACCGTAGCCGGCCCTGAGCCCGCCGGGCTTACTCGCACCTTCCACCGCTTTGTGCTCGAGCGGGCAGAGCAATTAACCCCGCGCGCCACCGGCCGAAACGCCCCCGCCTGATCGGAAGGTTTCTTCAAAGATTGTGGCTTAGAGCCTGGACCTAACCCCAGAACGAGTTTTTCCGCAGCCTGTCCTCAAATGGAAATGTAATTGAAGTAGATCGCGGCCAGAGAAGCGCTGGCGACGATGATCCATAGCGCCACGCCCTGGACGAACGGCCTGACTCCAACTTGCTGCAGAGTATTTTTTGAGAGACTCGTCCCAATCAGAAATAGCGTGGCGGTGAGGCCGGCCTTGCCGAGATGGTTCAGCGTGCCATACTCGACAGCGAAGCGTGGGAAGTACGTGGCAGCAGCAGCCGCCAGACAAAATAGAAAAATAAACCACGGAACCTTGACCTTAGCCAGGCGATAGGAGCCTCCTGACCGCGCCATGTATGCAGCTGCCAGCAGAGACACCGGAACAATCCACAGCGCGCGTGCCAGCTTCACCGTGGTCCCGACAGCGAGTGCCTGGTTTCCATACTTGGCGGCCGCTCCAACCACGGAGCTGGTGTCGTGAATGGCCAGCGCGGACCAAAGTCCGAATTGATTCTGGCCCAGGTGCAAAGCATGGCCAATCGCAGGAAAGATAAGCAATGCCACGGAATTGAGCACGAACACGGTTCCCATGGAGACGCTGATTTCTTCCTCGTCCGCGCCGGTAATCGGAGAAATAGCCGCGATCGCGCTTCCCCCACAGATAGCGGTGCCCGCAGCAATCAGAAACGACGCCTTTCCCGCCACCTTAAGCAGACTGCCAAAGAGCAAACCGAGCAACATGGCGCAGCTAATGCTGACCGCGGTGTAAAAAAATCCTGAGCGGCCCGCATGCACCACCTGCTTCAGATTCATACCAAATCCCAGGGCAACGACGGAGGCCTGCAAAAGCAACTTGGCCAGCGAATGGCTCTCCATGCGGAACGGATGCTCCACCGTCACCCCAAATGCGATGCCACCAGCCAGCGCAATGGCTGGGGAGACAACGCCGCTGGCCGCAAGAAGAAGGCCCAGGAAAAAGATGGTCTTGCCATGCATTGCTGTGAACTCCTTAATACTTAGCTTCCGCGTTTTAGCGGCAGGGGTCCAAGCAGAAATACTGATGAGGAATAAGCCGCGCATGTCGTGGCCGGGGGTAGTGTGACTTTCGCCTATCGTTCGCCTATACTCACGGGGTGACGCGAAACCTGTTACGCATCGAACTCAGCCATAGAAGCATTGCCAGATCTCCTGAATGGACCGCGGAGATGACCTACGGTCCGGTGCCTAGCATCGTCTACGGCGAGAATGAAGCCGGGCAACACGGCAACTTCCTGTCTGCCTCGTACCGGCGAATTTTGCGCCATGAGGACTGGAAAGCCCGGCTGGCCAAGGTCTATACCGGCTCGCGCTTTCTCCCCAGGAAGGCCGATCGCACCCGCCGCGAGCTCGAGTGCGCAAACAGTTCCGACGCGCTGCTGATGAACATCTTCTGCTACCCCGGCATCCTGCGCCGCGCGGCTATCTGTTCCCTGCTCGCAATCGAGCCTGGCGCTGATCCTACCTTCGGTTTCAGGCCGGGAATTCCGTTGAAGAACGGCGCTGAAGATCGCAGTGAACTGGACCTGAGGCTGGGAAATCTGTTCATCGAAGCCAAGTTGACAGAAGGTGATTTTCAAACCGCGAGACACGATCTCGTGCATCGCTATCGCGACCTTGAATCGGTCTTCGATCTGGATCGTCTACCCACGAGCAAAGATCGATATCGGTCCTGTCAGCTGATTCGAGGCGCCCTGGCTGCCCATGCCCACGCGGCATCCTTTGCTGTCTTCTGCGACCAGCGTCGTCAGGATCTGATCGAAGATTGCTTCGAGATCATATCGGCAGTCAAGAACGCCGACCTCAGGTGCCGTCTGACTGTGGTTACCTGGCAGGAAATCGCCTACACACTCCCCACGAAGGTGAGAATTTTTTTGGCAGAAAAATACGGCATCGGCGAAGCTCGTCTGCTTTCTCGAATTTGAGGGTAGATCGAACCTGCACACTCCTCTTTATCTGTGAGAACGAATTGCAGGTAAATCAACGTGAGCCATTCGACGTCAGTCGCACTATTGTTGCTGGTCTGTGCCTCGAGTCCAGCCCAGGTTACCGACCAGGGGCACTCCAACCTGCCAAAGAGCTTCCATGACGATGCTCTGAACATCACTTATTTCTATCCACCGCACTTCGAACTGGCGCCAGTCCCTGCGGACACCAACGCGAACTCAATTTCAGCGAAGTGTGTGCAGACCAAGCTGATTGCCAACTCCGGCATCCCCGCAGGTCCTTCTACCTTTGTTCTTTCCATGATCGACGACACCTGCCCCGACCAACTGCGGGAAGCCTCTTCACTGGGTCCTTTCACGCGCGCGCAAATCCTGCGCCAGCTCAAGCAGTATGGTGAACCCACCATCAGCCGCGAGCCCTTTCGCTATGTGATCGATGGCCGCTCGGCAGCCATCACCCTGGCCTCGGTCTCAACATCTTCTGAATCAGGTCACAATCGAACCATCTACGCTGCCAAGGCCTGCGCCCTGGGCAGCATTTCTGCCCGGCGGCATAAGAAGTCCGACCCGGCAGATCTAGTCCATCGGGTTCTGTGCTTTGACTTCACCACCCAAAACCGCGATCTCCTCGATATGATGTTCTCCTTCATCATTCAGTTCGACAACGACCTGCCAGAGCCGTTGTTTCCGGGAGGCTTTCACGCGAAGTAATTGCGAAACTGCTCTAAAACTTCAAGCGCAGGCCGGCCTGCATTCCGCTCGGAGTTCCGATGGCAGCGAAGCGCGCATAAGAAGACAGCATGGTAGCGCCGGACTCACCCAATTCAGAGATCGCCTTGGCGGTGGAGTAGTTGCGATGTTCCATCATGTCGGATGTCTGCGCGATTAATTCCAACCGGGTTCGCCTTCCCAACTGAAAGCCCCTGATGAGCTGCGCATTGATATGAATGAAGTCCAATCCGGGAAGCTCATTGCGCCGGGTAAAGTCACCATAAGCGCCCAGAGTAAAACCGTGGGTGACGTCCTGCCATAAACCCGATCCTGCGCGGAACGGAGTGTGCAGCGTGCCGGAGAAAGCTATCCGCCGCATCTGATCCCCAACGAATGTATCGTACGTGGATCCCCCTCCGTCGGCGTAGGTATAAGCCACCCGGTAGTCTCCCCACTGCACCGGGTGCCCGGCCCATGCGGCCGTGAGACCGTCATAGGAAGACCTCGAGCCGGAATTATATTGGCGGATGCTGAAGAACTCGTTACCCGCGGCGCAGCCGGCAGCAGCTGCGCAGAGAGCGACGTCGCTGGACACGGGGAGAGCGAGTTCGACTCCGCGAATATGCTGGTAACTGGCCGATAAAGTGTTCCTGGATCCAAATTGCTGTTCAAACTCCAGGTTCGCCGTCTCCACATACGCATTCTGAATCGATGGATTCACCGTCGTGAAGCTGCCCAGGGCGCTCACCGGCAAGCTGTTGCGGCCAAGCACGAATGTTCCCGCGCGCAGCAGATTGACCGGACTAGCCGATCCCTCGGGAGCGCCCGCAATCGCCGGCAGCGGAAGCTGTTCATACAACATGCCGTATCCACCGCGAATCACTGTGCTCCTGGAACCTCCCGGAGACCAGGCAAACCCAACCTGGGGGGCGAGATTGTTGGTATCGGTGTGAACATTGCGAAGGAATTCGAGATCGTAGCGAATGCCCATCGTAAGCACCAGGTCTGAACTCATCTTCCACTGATTTTGCGCATAAAAGCCGGCGGCCCGTGAGGACTGGCTAAAGCTCGCGCTACCCAAGCTCGCTTCCAAAAACGACACGCTCATCTGGTTAAGAAGAAAATCTCCGCCGGCGCGAAGAGACTGGTTTCCGAACTGGCGAGACAGATTGTCTGCAGCCTCATACACCTTAAAGCGGCGCGCGGTCGGAAATCCGGAGGCGACTCCCCACGCGGGCTCCCCGCCCGGCACTTGCACCGTCCCTGCGATGAATTGTCCCCTGGTCTCATTCACCGTGCTGGGCGAAATGGCGATGGTGTTGTCAATGCTTGCGCTTTGCTGGGTTACCTTAAGCCCGCGGCCGCTAGCTAGCAGGCCGTCACCGGAGACGCTCGAACGGTTGTAACGAATGTTGGTTGTATCGCGTTCGCTGAAGCGATGATCGAGCCGCGCAAGAAACTGGCTGGAGGTGAGAGGCGTATGGGAGGAATCCACTACAAGTGGCGGTCCCTCCGCTACGATCCTCCCTCCCAAAGACTTCAAGAGCGAGGAGCTGGCAGGTACACCCAGTCTCGGCCGGTCAAACCCCAGGAAGTAAGCATTTCGATTGTGGTTGGTGCTGCCACCCAACGCTGCTCCGTATTCTGTGGGCGCAAGCTTCGCCAGGTCCTGCACTGCGGCCAGTTCGGCCAAGTTATTCCCCGACAGGCCATAGAGATCTCCGTGCAGTAAGCCGAGCCCGCTGGGCGAGCGCCCAAGAGCCCGTGGAAGCCCATTGCTGATGATGCGGAATTCCTGGATCGTATCCGCTCCCGGCCATCGGTCTTCATGCTGACCAGGTGCATCGGGCAGTAACCCGGCCGCATGTTCGGCAGGAGCCTGAGGTGACACAAACACCCATTGACCCTTGGGCAACGTCGACAACTCATCGGTCGCCGCTAGCGCCATCGAAAGGCTGGCGCTATCCCCGGCGCGAACGGTGACGGTCTTTGCTATGTCGTTGTAGTTCGCGTGGTGCACCGTTACTTCGTACTGCCCATCGGGGAGATGGGCGAAGCGAAAGTTTCCGCTTTGATCGCTGGTAACCGATTGCGATGTGAGTGTTTCACTCTCCAGCGCAGTGACCGTTGCTCCGGGTACAGCTGCGCCCGTGGAGTCACTGACGCTTCCGTTGATGGTCGCATAGATGAGGGATCGCTGCGCTGGAAGGCTGGTTGCCGCAGCACAGAACGATAGAACAAAGGGTACAAGTCTCTTGAACACAAACTCCCCCCGATGGCAACGATTTCATCCATAAAGAGAGTTTGGTCTTCTCGACCTACCCCAGAAATCTCGAGAAAATTTTAGCTGCCACTAGCGAAACGCAAATTCCAGAGCCTCCTCTCTCGCCCGGGCCGCTATCTTTGAAGAGCAGTGCGGCTGCTGAATTTACCCTGGAGGCTGAAAGATTATTGTTTCCCGCAAAAAATGAGGCGAAAAAATAATTCGAAGCTGGGGTTAGATTTCTTAAGAAATCCACTCTTTAGGGGTGAATGGACCCGATTTGCTCTTCGGAGAGCCCACCAAGCTTCTCAACCGGAGCTTCGGCTCTACTGGCTCGATCTACCAACGAGGCGGGCCCCGTTCTATGCAAATTCACTTCGACTGGTTTTCTGAGCGGCTCAGAACTTACGATATGCGCATTTGTTCATGTGTTGCTCTTCTCATGGTGGCAGGCGCCTGTGCCAGAGGTCAGAATCAGACCTTCCATTCCAGCACCACGTTGGTGACCGTGCCAACCACGGTAGTCAATTCGAAAGGTCAGCGAGTTTGGGGTTTAACAGCTTCCGATTTTTCCGTTTACGATGACGGGCAGTTGCAAAGCGCTCGGCTGGACGATGGTTGGGTTCCACCTTCCCGGGCAGTGATCATCCTGATAGAAGCAGACGAGGATGCGCTCATGCTGAAGGATTCCGTAAACCGAGGCCTGGTGGCCTTTGTGGAAGGCCTACCGGCAGCACCTACTTCCATCGCCATCATGACCGTTGGCTCCGACTGCACGCTTGTCCTCCCGTTTACATCGGATAAAGATCAGGTCATTCAACAGCTCCGAAATATTAAACTCTCCGGCGCCGGGTTGCCTTCATCCTTAATCAAGAGAGGCCCTGCGCTGGTGGACGGTTTATTCAAAGCTGCGCGGCTGCTTTCAGAAGACGCATCCTATAGTGACAAAAATATCGTCCTCGTATCGACCGCAAGAGATTTCGGCAGTGCGCACAACAGCGAAGAGACACTCAGTCTGATCGAAGGCAATGACGTCACCGTGCATGCGCTCGAGTATTCCTCGGTAGAAATAGGATTATCGGATTGGTGGTCGGACGTTGAGCTGGCGCGGATTGGTCTGAACTTGAACGCTTTAGTGGTTCACGCTGCGACCTGGTTAAAGCAAGATGTTCCGAAACACTTCGCCATAGCTTCTGGAGGAGTGGTCCAGGTGATCGGCAGGAAGGGACAGGCAGGCGCTGCGGCATTAGCTATCGACACGCAGCTTCCGGTGCAGTATCCGATCAGTTTTGTACCCAGCGGTCAGACGCCCGGTTTGCACTCGCTGCAGCTAACTGTTCCGCAGCGCCCGGACCTGAAAGTGCGCAGCAGGGTTTTTTACTGGATGCAGGCTGACTCGCTTCCCCATTAAGCGATGAGCCTAACGCGGTGTCCATTGCGGATGACTGGTGAACAGCCCTCCCAAAAAACCTAGCTGGTAGACGAGAAAGAATCCGAAGCAAACACTCACTACACCTGATGCAACACTGAAGACGCGGCTGATGCCGGTGAAGCGGCTGCCCGCATAGGCCAGCGGCAGCGCCATCACCGAAGTCATGCACATCATGCCCACCATGGTGCCCGCGCCAAAGATCAACAGGTATACGGTCGCCCACACCGGACTGTGGATCGTAGACAGAACCAGCAACGCAACTGCGGCTGATCCGGCCAGGCCATGAACAATACCAATGACCAGCGGCCGCACACATTGATAGATGCCGAAGCGGCCAACGGTGCGGTCGAGCAGCGTCTCCGCTTTGCTGCTGATGGTTGCGGGTTTGCGGTTTCGAGTCAGACACGAAGTAATGCGCTGCATCACCCCGGTGAGATTCAGTACTCCCAGCAGGATCAGCATCAGCGCCACACTGAACTCCATGGAGAGCCCGAGACGCGGCGGGATCACCACCCCGAAGAGGATGATCATGCTTCCGACGGCAAAGATGGTCAGCGTGTGACCGAGTCCCCATATGGTGCCGATCAAGCTTGCCTGGCGAATACTCCTCTGCTTACTTACGATCGTAGAAACCGCCACCACATGGTCGGGGTCGGTGGAGTGGCGCATTCCCAGCAACAGCCCCAGGCCACCCACAAAGAGAAAGGGGCCAAGCTTTTCTTTGCTCAGGTTGTGGACCCCAATGCCGGTGGTGAGAAAGGCGCGCACTGCGATGCCGGCCCCAAGAACGGTCATGAACCCCGCGGAGGCTACCGGCAGCCAGCGCGTGGTCAGCGGCCCGTCCACTCGCAGACGAGTCATAAAGCGGCGCCCATACACCATGAGCATGCCGAAGGTGATCAGCACGGCAGCGAGGCCAAGACTAAACGCAATGATGAGGAAGAAGCCCAGACCGATGCGGTGCAGCGCGAAGGCGCTCAACAGTACCACCAGCGCCGCCGGGCACGGGATGATGCCGCCGGTAATCCCCAGGGCGAAAAGCTGGTACAGCGAAACGGTCTTGTGCGGCTCTACGGTTCCAACGGCAGGCTGTTTGCTGGACGAAAACCAGTGGCTATGGGACTGACCCGAAGTATGGGAGTGGTCCAGATCGAGACCGCTCCAGCGGCGGAGGAACATGTACCCACCAAGCCCGGCAATCGTCAGGCCGGAGAATACGCCCAGCCAGGGGTAGAGCTGCTCGGGCACGATGTATCGCGAGGCATACAGGGTGATGGCGCCAAGAGCAAACACTCCCGCTGTATGCGAGGCGGTCACGATGAGACCGAGGAGCATGGCATGTCGCGCCGTGCCCCGCGAGCCAACCAGGTAGGCCGCTACGATCGTCTTGCCGTGGCCAGGTTCAAGCGCGTGCAGCGCGCCCAGCCCGAACGCAATGAAGGCCGCCGTGATGAGGAACCATAGACTCAGGCTGCGGGTAGTGATCAGTTCGGTGAACGCGCTGCGCGGGGTTGCCTGCTGGTTGGCCTGCAAGTGCAAAGGCGCCACGGCGGGAGCCTGAGTGGGTGCGGGCGTAGGGCTACTGGAAGCATGGCCGGCTGGTTTTACGACTGGGACAACATGCCTTGCGTGCGAGGAAGCCACCGTGGCGGCAGCAGTTCGCGAAGGGGGCGCGATCGGATAACGAAACTGAATGGTTGCCGACAAATCCTGGGGCGGGCTGTTAAGCAGGTCGGTGGGATAGTTCCTGAGCCCTGCGCTGCGGTCGTCTTGCGGTACTGAGCTGCGGACGAAGTTCGCAGCTGGATTAGCAACGGCAACAATCTCTTTCCATCCCGCATGCCCGGGGTAGTTATTGTCGACAAACTCCAGACTGCCGGAAGCCGCAGCTACGCCTGCGCCCAGCACCCGACTCCCAATGGAAGCACCGCCCTCCCCTTTGTCATCCCGACCGGAGCGTAGCGCAGCGGAGGGATCTGCAGTTTTCTCAACCGCCGGATAAGCCGCCTGGTAGACAAAACCCATCTTCATCGTAGGCAAACCGCCAGCGCCCGGAGGAAAGATCACCTGGCTGGATAAAAGCCGCAGCGGCAAGCGCTTCCCATCGATGATCAGGCTAAGGCCGCGTCCCAATTCCACTCCCCGCGATGCAACATAGTGCGTGACCGCAGGGTCTGTCACATCGGCTGTGACATTGCCCTGCTGCAACTCCTGGTAGGTCGGGATCTCAGCCAGGTCGATGATGTACGAAACCCTGATGCCATCCTGCTCGAGCGAGATTTTCGAGTAGTGATTCACGCTGAAGTTGCCCATGGGATGAGCAAAGCTGCGCGGCCCAAGCAACAGGGCAGCGGTCATCAAAATAAAAAGGCAGAGTTGCTTACGGAACATGAGTCTGTCCTTGGCTCGCGGTAAGTCCAGCCTGGTCTTCGAGCACCTTCAGCTGTTGCCTGGCTGTGCCCGCATAAATCACGTGAAACTGGGGGTTGATGCGGAGCGCCGTCTGCAGCCTCTCTTTAGCCTGGGTCATCTGGCCCAACCGGCTGGCAATCATGCCGGCGTGAAAAAACAACAGAGCATCCCGGGCGCCGGGGTGCAGCGCATGGTCGATAGCATCACTCGCTTCCTGGTATTTGCCATTCTTGTATAAGGCCCACGCAAGTGCATCCCAGGTGTAAATATCGTGGCGAACTTCGAACTCCTTATGGGCCAGCACCAGCGATTCGTCCAGCTTGAGATCGTGATCCGCGTAAAAGAGCGCCAGATCGCGATTATGCAAAACCTGGTTGATATGACCCAGCAGCCCGATGTATTCGACCAGCTGATACTGCTTCCTGGCTTCCGCGAGGTTGCCGGCCTTGGTGTAGATGTCTCCCAATTCCGCCACGTAAATGGGCATGGGCACGACAGCGATGGCGCTCTGGTAAAGCTTGATCGCTTCCGCGTAGCGCCCGTAGTTTCCGCGAAGCTTTCCCAGCCCGGCCAGAGCACGATAATCGCCAGGATGGATGTTGAGGGCGGCTACATAGGCTGTATCTGCGGAAGCGGAGTCACCAGCCTTCGTATAGTACTCTCCCAACTCGTAGTACAACCATGCAAGGTTTTCACTCGGAAGTTGAGCTTCGACTCCCTCCGTGACTGCTGTCTTCATGAGGTTGATCGCCCCGGCACTGTCACCGGCGATGAATTTGAGATAGGAGATCCTGCTGTCTCGCGCATACGCGGCGCGCGGAGAAAGCGTCATGTCACGAGGTGTCAATCGGCCGTATGCGACGCCAGCTTTGTCATACTCGCCCATATCCGCGTAGGCGTCGCCGACGATGGCGAAAGACGAGATGTCGCCCGTTCCGAGTGACAGTGCTTTCTGCGCATAGGTGAGCGCGTCGGCAAACCGGTGCTCGCCCATGCAGACCTCCGCCATCGTTTCTAAGGCTGTGTCTGCTGAAAAGTCCGACTGAAACAAGATCGAGCGACTTGGTAAGGGATTGCTCGGCGAGTTGAAAGTCACTTACGTCGCCCGTCTCCCGGGCGCGCTGGAAATACGCGGCGCCCAAGCCCGCATATCCTGCGGCGTCATTCGGATTCCGAGCCACAGTAACCTGGGCGCTACGTATGAGGTGACCGGTGCCGGTCGGGTGAGGCGTGAGCAAAGCCTCCGGAACTGGTGCGAAGACCAGAGCAGCGGTCGTCGTTCCAACGCCGGCGGACGCCGCACTGTGATTCGGCTGATCCGAAGCGGTGCAAAGACTCATGGGATACAGCGGCCTGCAACAGCGCCGGAACAGGTACGGTCTGAGGAACCTTCTGCGCGTGGTCATCCGCGACCGCCCCGAGACTTGCAGAGCTGAGAGCATCGGCAGCGTATTCAGACCCAGGGTTAGACTTGGATAGCAAGGTGGAAGTACTTGGTGGCGTCTGCACTGTGGTTCAGTTTCTGCGCGATGTGGCCCGCGTGATCGAAGATCTGGGCGCTTTGAATTCCAACCGCAAGGGCCCTCTGCACCGCGGCGTCCGCGTCCTGGAACTTCGCATTGGAGTAGAGAGCCCAGGCGTATGCATCCAGCGTCCACACATCCTGCCGCGCTGCAATCTCCTGCTTCGCAAGTTTCAGCGCATCAGGCGCGGTGGCAGGGCTTCCGGCATACATCGAAATGAGGTCGAGTCTCGACTCGTCGGATGCTCTTCCGGGTTCGCTTGCCAGCTTCTCGAACTCCGCATACGTGGCGCGAGCTCCTTGGACTGTCCTGCCGCCTTTTGCGCTCTTGCCAACTCATAGAGAACGTGCGGATCGTTATCGATCGATGTAGCCTGCTTCCAAAGTTGCAGCGCATCATTCGCTCGATTCTGGCCCATGCGAACGCGCGCCAGATTTTCAATCGTGTATGGATAGTGCGGAAAGAGTTGCTCGGCCTGTTCCAGAGTCTGCGCGGCGGCATCATTCTGTCCCGATTCGATCTTGAATCGACGCGATTTGGTTGGCGATCCACGCAAGGTCTTCCACCTCAGTCGGGGAGGTCTCCGAATATGCCAGGTTCAGAAAATCGATTGCGCCATGCGTATCACCGTACAACGTCCGCAGCTTGGCTCCGATCAACGAGTCCCGGAATGTTGTTGGGCCGCATATTCAGCATCCACTGCGCATTTCTCTCTGCTTCTGGATAGTTGCCGAGCGCGATGTCTGCCTCAGCAAGATACCCGTAGGTCATCACATCGTCAGGCGTGCGGTGATTGAGCGCAGTAGCTCGTTCCCTCGCCTGCGCATATTCATGTCTGCTCAACATCAGTGCTACCTGAGTTCTCTGCAACTGGAAGTTTGACGGGTCCAGGCCCAGGCCTTGAACAAGAGCGGCGTCTGCGTCCTTCAAGTAGCTGGGATCGGCGGTCTCGCGGGCCCGTGTCAGGAAAGCAATCGCCAACTCGTTATAGGCCTGAACCTTCTTCGGATCTGCCCTGAGTTGCTGCTTCGCTGACGCGATGCGCGACTGTGCGGGAGTGGCGCTCTGAATGGCAGCCGCGCTGGACACACCGGGCTGATCCGTCCCAGGCAGTACGGTTTGTTGGGCGAGCCCCGCAGTGGAGATGAGCGCAGTAAGAATACAAAATGTTGCGTAGGGAGATTTCATAAAGAACCTATTCGCGAGAGTTCCTGAGAATGGTCCTCGCGCGGAGATACATTCCGCGCGGAGGACCGGGTTAGTATCGAACGATCGTACGGCCGTTAGTCGACCGGACAGGGCGAAGGTCCACCCTGATTTGCTGGTGGCGCATCCGAGTTCTGCATGCTGGAGGAGGTTGGCTGATCCCCGCAGCCCGTAGGATCGCCCGGGCTGATATGGCGGCTGTTTCGTCCACTGTATGCAAAGTGAACATACGGGAACGTCTCTTGCGGAGGAACGTCGGGAGCGTTGACGCCATCGCCGAGCAGGTTGTTCGGCGCAACATTGAAGCCGGGATTCAAAATGCCACCAACGCCCACCCGCTCGACAATATCAACGACATCATCCGTGAGACGGCGTCCATTTGGGAATCCCGCAGGATCGCCGGCGATCAGACCCAGCCGCTTGCGCTGCGCCTTCGGAGTAGGAGGCACACCAGTGTTGAGCCGCATTAAGTCAGCAATCGGCCCGGCTGGAGTACCTTTCGGAGCTATCGGTGGGGCATACGTCACCAGCGGCAGAAGATCGGTTCGCGGTGGAGTGGGGATGTTGAACCCGTACACGGCGTTGAACACTCTCGCAATGAGGGGATCAAGATCGAACGAAGCGAACTGCATGTCTTTCACTGGCTCTGACATGCTCCAGAAGTCCTTGCTTCCTGTACCGATGATCAGTTCGTTGATCAGTGGATTGCCAAAGCGTTGTATCTGAGCCAGGCGGCCAAAGTTTTGGGCGGGGTTTGGGGATCTGCGAATGGTGATTTCTGTTCTGGAAGTTGTCGCCCAGGTGCCGATCGTTCCTTTCGGATCAGTGGCGGCGTGGAGGGCTCCGTCGCTGGTCAGAAGTTTAATCGGCACCTCGATCGCGATGGTGTTGACGTTGAATCCGGCAACCGAATTCGGCGCCGAATTGAGCTGGTCGTCAGCGTCCTGTTCAGGAGTTAGAGCTTCAACGCCGGTGCCGGCGCGGTAGTTGAGACTGTCAAAGGTTGCGCCCAGATCAATGAAGAAAGGATCTGCGGCTGTGCCTGCGAAAACGCGAATATTGGAAGCGCCATCCCGTCCTTGCAGGCCATAAATGCCCTGCGTCGCCAGGGCATCGTAATCCGGCATAGTGCGCGGACCAACGTTGCTTGGTACAGCGATCAGCGGACTGCCGGTTGTGTTCGTCAAAGCGATGTCGCGATCGCCCTTGATCATGTTCACGGTAGAACGTCTGCTGCAGGCTCAGGCCTGCAGCCCCGTCGCCGGTCAGAGAAGTGATCGCGGGGGGAACAATCGGCGTACCAGGTTTGATGGGCGCTGGCGAGTTTGCCGGCGCGTTAACTCCGTTGCCCGCTCCGGCGTAGCCCACTGGGAGCCCGGCATCGAGAATGTGAGTCTGGAAGCGGAACTGAAAGATGACATCTGCCCGCGCATCATGATCGTTGTCGATTTTGATCTGATACACAATCGATGGGTCGAACGGAAAATAGTTCGGCCCATTGCTGGGTTGAAGAAATGGGTCGACGTTCAGGATAAAGGTGACGCGATCTGGATGATCGTAGCTGACAAACGCATAGAAATCGGTGATATCAGCGGTGTGATCCAGTGCGGTGATTGGTGCTTCCCGATGGCTCGATGCAAACACCCCGGGCGGCATAGCTATCAGCAGACTCAATGCGAGTCCGGCTGCGGACTTCAGTTTTGACATACGGCTCTCCTTTAATAACTTTTCTCCGATTAGCGCAAGACTCGATCGGGCGGGTCGGGACTCGTAGAACGATTTGCACCGTCGGTACTGAAGTTACGCGCACGGGATCAAACTGGATGGCACCAGTTAATGTCTTTTGCCATGCCGTTGTTCCCGGGCGTTCATAAAACACAACCAATTGTTCATGGCACGGTGGGCGGGATTACGTTCATCGTCCCGTTACAATTGAGGGGTAGGCCGCCCGTTGCCCGCATAAGGAGAACATGAGGCCAGGAATTCATTACGTCATCACCGCTGCGGCCGGAGCGATCGCGCTGGCATCGAGCGCCGCAGCCGCCGCTGCGGCCAGTGTGGGCTTCGGCCCCGGGAATCCGTTTTATGCGCCAAGCACCCTACCGTTTCAGGCTCCCCCTTTCGACAAGATTCAAGACAGCGACTACCAGCCGGCCATCGAAGCCGGCATGGCGCAACAGCTGACGGAAGTACGGGCGATCGCCGACAACCCCGATCAGCCAACGTTCGCGAACACCATCGTCGCGCTCGAGAAGAGCGGCCGCCTGCTGGATCGTGTGACGTCGGTCTTCGACGCGGTGACCAGTGCGAACACCGACCCCGATCTACAAAAAGTGCAGCAGATCGAAGCTCCCAAACTGGCCGCGCACAACGACGCGATCTATCTGGATACCACGCTCTACCATCGCGTGGAAGCGCTCTATAACCAACGCGACGCGCTCAAGCTGGATGCCGAATCGTTGCGCCTGGTTGAGTACTATCACCGTGAGTTCGTGCATGCCGGGGCCAACCTCTCCGATGCCGACAAAACCGAACTCAAAAAGATGAATGAAGAGATATCGACTCTGGAGAACGATTTCAAGACCAAGCTGCTGGCCGCGACCCAGGCCGCTGCTTACTCTACACCGGACAAGGACAAGCTGGCGGGGTTGAGCGATGCTCAGTTAGCCGCGGCTGGGCAAGCTGCCAGGCAAAGAAAGCAGGAAGGCTGGGTGCTGCCTTTGCAGAACACCACCCAGCAGCCCTCCCTTGCCGACCTGAGTGACCGCGCGACACGCCAGGAGTTGTTTGAGGACTCCTGGAATCGCGCCGAACGCGGGGGGCCGAATGACACCCGCGCAACCATTTTGCGTTTAGCGCAGCTTCGTGCCAATAAAGCGAAGCTCCTCGGCTACCCGAATTTTGCCGCCTGGAAGCTGGAAGATCAAATGGCCAAGACGCCGGAGGCAGCGATCCGGTTCATGGATGACCTGGTCCCGCCGGCCACGGCCAACGCAGCCGCCGAGGCCGGAGACATCCGGCACCTCATGAAGGGCGAGGAATTGGAGCCGTGGGATTGGGACTACTACTCCAAGCAGGTGCGCAAGGCAAAGTTCGACATTGAAGATGCGCAGGTAAGGCCCTATTTCGAACTCAACAATGTACTCGAGAATGGTGTGTTCTATGCCGCCAACCAGCTCTACGGGCTAACCTTTAACGAGCGCAAGGACATTCCCGTTTATCACCCCGACGTGCGTGCCTTCGAGGTGATGGACGCGGATGGTAAGCCGTTGGCCCTGTTTTACTGCGACTACTTCAAGCGTGACAACAAGAATGGCGGGGCCTGGATGAGCAACCTGGTCGGTCAGTCCAAGCTGCTGGGCACTCTTCCTGTGGTCTACAACGTGGGCAATTTCGCCAAACCCGCCGCAGGCCAACCGGCGCTCATCAGCTTTTCCGATGCGACGACGATGTTTCATGAATTTGGTCATGCGCTGCACGGCATGTTCTCAGACGCGGAGTATCCGAGCCTCTCCGGCACCTCAGTTGCGCGCGACTTCGTCGAGTTCCCTTCCCAGTTCAACGAACACTGGGCCACCTATCCTGCGGTCTTCAATCACTATGCGCGGCATTATGAAACCGGCGCGCCTATGCCCGTCGCGTTGGCGGCCAAGCTGGTAAAGGCAAAAACGTTCAACCAGGGCTACGCGCTGACGGAAATCCTGGCCGCGGCGGAGCTTGATATGCAATGGCACACTCTGCCCGCCGGAACCCACATCGAGAGCCCGGATGCATTTGAGAAGGAGGCGTTGACCAGGACGCATCTTTCCATCAGCTATGTGCCGCCGCGTTACCGCTCCAGTTACTTCTCCCACATCTTTTCCGGTGGTTATGCGGCAGGCTACTACGCGTATCTATGGAGCGAGATGCTCGATGACGATGCCTACCAGTGGTTCCTGGACCACGGCGGCCTCACGCGAGCCAACGGAGACCGTTTTCGCCGCATGGTCCTTTCGCGAGGCAACACCGAAGACCTGGCTGCGATGTACAAGGCGTGGTTGGGAAGCGATCCCAGCATCAAACCGATGCTAAAGGAGCGCGGCCTGAAAGACCCCACAACCAATTGAGCTGCGCCCATGCGCAACTGCGTGAACAGTAGAGCGCTTTACAAGCTGCGGAAAAAGTCGCCTCGGGTAGGTCCGGGCTTTTAGCCCGGACCTGGAGTTTCTACATAACCAGGGCGAAGCGGTTGATATTTCAACCAGAGAAGCTCCTTTGGATGCCGTGTTTTGGCTTTGTATTAGTTAGGGCACGACTTTAGTCGGGCCCTGATACAAACTGCGTTTTCGTAGGCTCTTCACCCGCACGCTTCCATGCCGCCGCTCCTGCGCCCTTCTCTTAAGCAAAGGCCGCATGATGGGGTCTGCAGTTCAGCGGGCCTCTCCGGCAAATGTTTTTCAAAGCGATTTGCTAACGTTCGCAAATAAGTCCTTTGTTTCATCAAGATGCTCAAGATGTTCAAATAAGTCCTTTGTTTCGTCAAGATGCTCAAGATGCTCAAGCAATTAATTTGATCATCTTGCCCATCATTGTGCTTGTACCGCGACAGCCCGAGTCCGATGCACACGATCATGCAGACGCATGACTGCGGCCCACTTTGGAGCGATTTGTTGCTTCCTGCTGTCAGGCTACAGGCGACCAGGACTGTCGTCCAGAGGGCTATCAAATAATGATGTGGATAAGCGGGAGGGGAACTCCGCCATCGGTCGAGGCTGAGGGTGACCGCTTCTGCTGGCCCTGCTTTTCAGACGCTCTCGGCACGCTTCGACTCAGAAAAATGTAGAAACTCGGTAGGTCCGGGCTAAAGCCCGGACCTACCGAGAGCGACTTTTTCCGCAGACTCTGTAGCCCCTGAGGGTCTTGTTTCTTATCAGAGGCCGGGGATGCGCGCTCTCAGCGCACGCCCTGCCGCTCGCTCACTTCGACCTCGGAGCTCTTTGGGTCGCTCATTACCAGAACAAAACTGCTCCGCGAGTCGGAGCGAATCTCCTTCACGCGCTTTAAGTTAACCAGAGAAGAGCGCCGGGCGCGAAAGAATCCCCTGGAGGTGAGCGCCTCCTCCAACTCTCCCAGTTGGTAGTTCACCCAGTACGTGTCGTTCTCTACCCGCACGCGCACGATCCCACTTTCCATGTAAAAGAACAGCGCCTCCGTCGGATCCAATAAGAAGACGCGGTTCGCCTTCCTGGCTACGAGCTGCTCCATCGGGCGCAGATTTTCTCCCAACAGAGAATCCACGTTGCGCTCTTCCTCCTCGCGCGACGGACTGGGAGTAAGCAGCCGTCGAGCACGTTCGATCATCTCCTGCAGATGGTCTTGCTCAATAGGCTTCAACAGATAAGCGATCGCTCGCTCGCGAAACGCTTCCAATGCATACTCGTGAAAGCCGGTAATAAATATGGTAAGGGGACGCGGGATATCCTTCGAGAGTCCTTTCAACACCTCAAAGCCATTCAACCCAGGCATTTGAACATCTAGAAAAAGCAACTCCGGCCGAAGGCGTTCAATAGCCTCCAACGCTCCCGGACCATCTTCAGCCTCGCCGACAATTCCGATCTGCGGATGGCGCGTGAGCAGCCTGCGCAGGCGCAGACGCGCCGCGTGTTCGTCATCTGCCAGGAACGCACGAATCTGCATCTCGTTCCTCCGCAATAGGAATCTCCAGCGTTGCACGACTACCGCCGCTGTGTATGTCGACCAGCGAAAGGATGGCATCTCCGCCATACATGGTTTTGAGCCTCTCCCGGATATTCTGCAGGCCAACGCCCGCAGCGGGCTCGGCGCCCAGCAATGACCGGCTGCCCTGGCGCCGTTTCGCGAACAGGCCGATCCCATCGTCTTCTACGCTGAGCAGGATGGAATCTCCGTGGCGCTTCGCCCCTACCAGAATTCGACATTTGCCCACCTTCGGCGCAACGCCGTGTTTAATCGCATTTTCAACCAGCGGCTGCAAAATCAGGGTGGGCACCGCGGTCTGCGTGATCGAAGATTCCACATCAAATTCAACCAGCAGGCGCTCTCCAAATCGGATTTGCTCAATGTCCAGATAGGTCCGCAGGAATCCCATCTCCTCATCCAGTGAACTGAGGGGCCGGTCTGCGTGAAGCAGCACATAGCGGAAGATGCTGGAGAGGCGCATCGTGATCATCTCCGCCTTCTCTGGCTCAGATACGATGAGCGCGGCGATGGTATTGAGAGAATTGAAAAGAAAGTGCGGGTTGATCTGGGCCCGTAGAGCGCGAAGCTCTGCTTGCGCCAATTGCTGGCTCAATCGGCCTTCAAGACGAACGCTCTCGATCCGCTCCTGCTCGCGGTCGAGCTCGTCCAGCCGCCTGCCCGCATGCAGCACGATCTCCTGCAGAAAGTCGAGTTCCACGCTGAGAAGGATCTCTCTGTTCTCCGTCAGGGAGACCACCAGTTGCAGCGCGTCACCCTGAAATGGAATGGGAATAGACAGATACTTTTTCTCCTCCAGATACGGAGTTGCATGTTGAATCGAAAGTTCCTCCAACTTCATCCCCAGGACCTCAGCAACCAGCGTTTGCATCGCGGTCATGACCTCTGATTTGGAATCCAATAATCCAAGCCGGTCACGAAATTCACGCACTGCAAGACGGGTATCGGGCTTCCCGAAGATTCTGCGCTCGACCAGAATGTCGGTCCATCGCGCCAGGCGTCCGTAGAGCATCACCGCGCAGCCGGCGACCACAGCAGCGATGACGATGCTGGCGGCTCTGCGAGACGCGCCAGTCAACCCTATCGAAGCGATGGGGCCGAAGATGACAACCGCTGCCATCAGCGCCAGTGCTGCGCCCAGAACCAGGCGAAGCGCCTGTTTGGCAAAAATATCCGCTGCCCTGAAGCGGGAGAAATAGAACAGAGCGCCGATCACCACCAACCCGCTGCTCTGAAACTTCGTAACCTCAACCAGCTGCGCAAGGGAGGCCGGCAATGAGAGGCAAGTGCCGAGAATAGCGCTGGCTGAGCTGAGGGAGAGCCCCGCGATCATCAAAGTCACAGCGACACGATCGAGGGTGTTTCCAAGCGTGCCGGGTAGCAAAACCACACCTCCCAGCACTACCAGTACCAGTCCATTGTAGAAAGTCAGGTCTGCGATGGAGCGATTCAGGAGCAACGCCGGAGTATGCGACCAATGGGCAGGTCCCCATGCACCCACGATCAGTGCGGATGCAATCAGTACTCCGCTCGCCGCGCCATAGTAGACGAGAGCGTCTCCAAACTTGCGTCGCGCCTTGGATACGGCATTGTTCCGCCAGATCTCCATGATGCTCAACGGCAGCATCGCAGCTGCGCTGAAACCCACAGATCGTATCTGCTGCAACAGGTCACTCTGGTGAGAAAAGCCCAGCACCAGAGCAATGTTCTTGGCCAAACCGGAACAGTTCGCAATCAGAATACAAACAGCAAACAGGAAGCGCGGACGGCGATCCTCACCACCCGAGCGGCAAACCAGCACCAGAAGCAGAGTTGCCAGTGCCGTTCCGATAGCGAACCCGTATATCTGCCCCACCAGGCTTGCTGTTGAGAGTTGTTCCATCGCGCCTGCAGTCCAAACCACGTCGCTTGCAGTGTCCTACAGCTCCTATCCTATCAATCCCTAAAAACATCTGAACGCAGCAAATTCAGCCTCGAACGGCCCGGGGAACCTCGCGGCGCAGGCCCGGGATCGTTCAGCCCGCAATCGGCGCGTTCATGCTGAAACCCTCCGCGTTCACGCGTCGGCGCTGGTACCCACGCGTTCTCACGAGTGACACTGCGACTGTCTCACTGCCACTGTCTCACGGAGGCGAGCATGGCTCGAATTCACTTTAGCCGCACCATCGCAATGCTGCTCGTGATGGTCACCGCCAACGCATACACGCAGTCCGTCGCATCACGGCCCGACGGCCCTGATCCACAACCTGAAGTGGGTGTGCGCCCGCCATCCGCCCCCAGCGCGAGTGCCGCCGGCAACTACAACTTTCCTGACGCAAACCAGCAGCTCCATAACTACCTCTACAACACCTTCGGGCCGCCGGGGCTCATTAGTACAGCGATTGGGGCGGGATTGGAACAGAGCAAACCCGCGCCTCCGGAGTGGGATTCCGGAGTCGAGGGATATGCGGAACGCTACGGCTCGAGATTCGCAATGTCGCTGGTGAGCGAAACAACTAAGTACTCACTCGGCGCTCTGCTGCATGAAGACGTCTCGTTTCATCGATGCGACTGCACCGGGCTCATCCCGCGCACTGCCCATGCGGTCGCCTCCACTCTAACGGCAAAAACGAGAACCGGAAAAACCACCTTCTCCATTCCCGCCCTGGTGTCACCGTACGCCGGGTCTTTCACTGTCGTGAATGCCTGGTATCCAAGCCGCTACGAGCCCGCCGACGCGTTTCGCATCGGAAGCATGTCATTTGTCTACAAGGTCGCAGGCAATCTGGTGGGTGAATTCATCGCTCCCCGCCGCTGAATCACCGGAACAAAGAATTGGAGGTCCCATGCCCGAAGAGGTTGATAGACTCGTCAGTCGCCGAACGATGTTGAGTTTAACCGCGGCTGCGGTCGCAGGATCGCTTGCCGCGTGCTCACAGCCGGCACATCCGGCGGTTTCCGCAACCCCCGCAAGGCGGCGTTTTGAGGGCAAGGTCGTTATCATCACGGGCGCGACTTCCGGAATCGGCCGTGCCGCTGCCCTTGCCTTCGCGGCGGAGGGGGCGAAGGTTGGATTTTGCGGCCGCCGGGAAGGTCTCGGCCATGCGCTGGAGCAGCAGATCCGCACCGGGGGCGCCGAAGCCGCCTACACCCGGGCCGATGTACGCGTGGAGAACGATATCAAATCATTTGTCGACCAGGTTGCGGCACGTTATGGCCGTATCGATATCGCGTTCAACAACGCCGGAATAACGCTGGAGAAGCCCCTGCACGAATACAGTTCCCAGGAATGGGACGACATCGTGCACACCAACCTGCGCGGCGTGTTCCTGGCAATGAAGTACGAGATACCGCACATGCTCGCCGGCGGCGGCGGAAACATCGTTGTGACTTCATCCTCAAACGCAATCGCGACCACCGCTCACCGCTCTGCCTATGCTGCGAGCAAGCGTGGCCTTGTCGGCCTCGTTCAGTCCGCCGCTCTCGATTATGCATCCAAAGGAATTCGCGTGAATGCCCTGATACCGGGCACAACCGACACTGCCCTGGTAAGACGGGTAGCGCACATGGAAGGCGCCCCCGACGCAGTCTGGGAGCTAGGCGCTCATGAATGGGGAAAACATAATATTCCGATAGGGAGGATGGCAACGCCGGAAGAGATTGCCGGCTTCGCTCTAGCGCTGGCCTCGGACGATTTCCCCTTCATGACCGGCGCGCAAATGGTGATTGACGGAGGAAAGACCGCCCAGGCGGGCTGATGTCAGGCATTTTAAAAAAAAGGAGATGATCGATGAATCGAACCAGGTTTCAAGTAAGCCGGTTTGTTGGAGTTCTGGTTCTCTCAGCGGCGATGCTGACTTTCCTGCTCCCTGCGCAAACTTCCAGGGCCAATACCTTGACCGTCCGGATTATCCACGCGCGCAATGCCAAAGGAACGATACGGGTCGCCTTGTTCCGGTCCGCCGAAGGATTTCCCGGAGACTCATCGAAAGCCTACCGCCTGCAAAACGCTCAAATTGATCCGCAAACGTTAAGTTCCCAAGCGGTTTTTGCCGGCCTCCCGCCAGGAGTGTATGCGGCGGCGGTATTTCACGATGAAAACATGAACGGAAAGCTTGATAAGAATCTCCTGGGAATCCCGAAAGAAGGCTATGGAGCGTCCAACAATCCAGAAAGGAGGATGAGACCTCCGAGTTTCGAAGAAACAAGCTTCTCCCTAAAGACGGATCAGTCGTGTGATATCAGGCTTATTTATTGATGCCCTATAAGCGCCACCGCGCTATCGCTCCGCCTACTTCGCCGCCAAGATAAGACCCCCTTCAGCTACGTCACCTCCTCGCGTTCTGCACTTTGTTCGTGTGTTTGCTATTCCTCGCCAACCCATTCGTCACATTTTGCACCTAATGGGAACTGTGTCGCGCCATCTGGCGTAATCCCTGGAATAAAATGCGAACACGATTGGAGGCTATATTGACAAGCTGGCGGCGTTTCGAGATAAAGTGCAGCGCGGCGATGCTGCTCCTGTTGATGGGATTTCCGGGCCTGGCGCGGGCGGCGAACCTGCCTCCGGCGAAGCCGCTGGTGGTGCCGGCGCTGCCCTATGAGAAGTACACCTTGCCCAACGGCCTCGACGTCATCCTCTATGAGAACCACAAACTCCCGCTGGTTGCGGTGGATCTCTGGTATCACGTCGGGCCGGTCAATGAGAAGGTAGGGCGGACGGGCTTCGCCCACCTCTTCGAGCACATGATGTTCGAAGGCTCGGAACATGTAGGCGAGAAGGCGCACTTCAAATACCTGGAGGGCGCGGGTGCCTCCGACATCAACGGGACAACGAACTTTGACCGGACAAACTATTTCGAGACCCTGCCGAGCAATCAACTGGAGCTGGGACTGTGGCTGGAGAGCGACCGCATGGGGTTCCTGCTGGAGACGCTGGACCGGGCGAAGCTGACCAACCAGCGAGACGTGGTGCGTAACGAGCGCCGGCAGGGCGAGGGAACTCCGTATGAGCTGGCCGACGAGGCGGTGGGACACCTCTTATTCCCCAAGACCCACCCTTATTACGGAAATGTAATCGGTTCCCATGCCGACATTGAAGCAGCGCGCCTGAACGATGTTCGCGACTTCTTTCAGCACTACTACACGCCCAACAACGCCAGCGTCGCAATCGCCGGAGACTTTGACCGGGCGAAGGTGAAAGCGCTGGTGGAGAAGTATTTCGGGCCGATACCCCGTGGGCCGGAGCCGGAGAAGCCGGTGGTAGTCACTCCGCCGATCGAGACCGAGCGCCGGGCGACAGTGACCGATACCGTGCAGCTGCCGCGCGTTTCGATAGCGTGGCTGACGCCGGAGGCGTTCAAGCCCGGCGATGCGGAAGCGGATTTCTTCATGCGCGTGCTGGGCGGCGGAAAGACCAGCCGCTTGTACCGCAAGCTGGTATATGAACAGCAAATCGCGCAGACCGTGAAATGCGAGAACAACTCCCTCACCCTCACCTCGACGGCGCAGTGCGACGTAACCGCGCGCCCGGGAGTGAAGCCGGAGGACCTCGAGGCGGCCATCGACAAGGAGATTACTTTGCTGCGCGAGAAGGGGCCGACCCAGGCGGAGCTGGATGGCGCGCGCACAGACATTCTGACGGCGAAGATCCGGGGACTACAGCGGCTGGGAGGATTTGGCGGCGTCGCGGACATGATGGACCGCTACAACCAATACCTGGGCAACCCCGGATATCTGCCCAAGGACATCGCCCGCTTTCAGGCGGTGACCACGGCTTCGGTACGCGCGATCGGGCAAAAGGAGTTCGGCCAGAACCAGCGGGTCGTCGTCTATGCCGTGCAGGGGAAAAAGGTCATCGAAGATGTCCCCCGTAGTCCGGCAGATACAGATGCGAACGTGACCGTGACGCCGCCCCATTCAAAGGAGTTCGAGACCGCGCAGAGCTGGCGCAAAGATCCGCCGAAGCCCGGGCCCGCTCCGGAATTGCATCTGCCGGTGCCAAAGACCTTCGCATTGCAGAACGGGCTGAAGGTCTACCTGGTGGAGGAGCACACCCTGCCAGTCATCAGCGCAACCTTGGTTGACCTGGCGGGGAGCGAGGAGAACCCTGCTGATAAGCCCGGACTGGCTGCTTTTGCCGCGCGCATGTTGTCGGAGGGCACCACCAGCCGTAGTTCGGTCGACCTGGCAGATGATGTGGATTCCATTGGCGCACAGCTGGCCACCAATGCCACCACAGACAGGGCGGGGGCAAGCATTGGGCTGCTAAGCAACAACACAGACGCGGCGTTTACGCTGCTGTCGGATGTAAGCCTGCATCCGGCATTCAAAGCGGACGAGGTGGAGCGCATCCGCAAGCAGACCCTGGTGGCCATCCAGCAGGAAGCCGATCAGCCTGTGGCCACGGTGCTGCGCGTGGGGCAAAAGACGCTCTACGGAGACTATCCCTACGGGTACAGGGACATCGGTACGACAGCTTCGGTAAAGGCCATCACAGGTGAGGAACTGCAGCGCTTCTGGAGCGAGCATTATGCCCCGGGGAACGCGGCCTTGTTCCTGGCCGGCGACGTAACCGAGGCGGAGGCGCGGCGGCTGGCGGAGAAGAATTTCGGCAGCTGGAAGGCGGCCGAGGCAAGACCGGCGCAGATCCCGCAGGCTCCGCCCCCTCCTGCGTGCAAGGTCGTAATCGTCGATAAGCCAGGTGCTCCGCAGACGGCGCTGATTGCCTTTGGGCTGGGACTTCCCCGGTCCGCGCCGGATTACCCGGCAGTGAATGTAATGAACAGCGTGCTGGGGGGACTCTTCTCCAGCCGGATCAACATGAACCTGCGGGAGAAGAATGGCTTTACTTACGGCGCTTTCTCAGAGTTCCTGTTCCGTCGTGGAGACGGTCCCTTCCTTGCGGGTGCCCTGGTGCGGACGGACGTGACTGGGCCGGCGGCGCGAGAGCTGTTTGCCGAGCTGAATCGTATGCGCACCGATCCGGCAACGGCGGACGAACTGCGTTTGGCCAAGGAAAATGCGCTGCGTTCGCTGCCGGGCAACTTTGAAACCGTGAACGAAACCGCCGGGCTGATGTCGGAGATCTTCACCTACGGGCTTGCGCTCGACTACTACCAGAAGTTACCGGCGCAGTATGCGGCGGTGACAGCGGCGGAGGTGGAGAAGGCGGCACAGGACCACGTGCATCCGGAGAACCTGATCGTGGTCGCGGTCGGAGACCGGGCGAAAATCCAACCCGAGCTGGAGAAGCTGAACCTGGGCCCCATCGAGCTAAGAGATGAAAGCGGGAACCTGGTGAAGCAGTAATGATCGCCGAACCGCAAAAGGAATCAGCGGGTTGATGCTCACCATGGTCGAGTTGAGCAATTTACCGCAACGCTGCGATCCGTAATGGTGCGATGGATGGTAACAGCGGACAAAAGGAAACAAAATCAGGCAGTTCGTCCCATCCATTAATATCCCGCACAGCGCCGTCGTAGACACATTCATTTGCCTCAGATTTTGGGATTTGGCAAGGTTGCCAAATAAGTCGTTTGTTTCATGAAGATGCTCAAGGTGCTCAAGTAATTCATTTGAGCATCTTGCCTCGTTGGCCGGCGGGTACTAGAGCATTTTCACTTCTACTCCGCACAGTCAAGCGCCGCGAAGTGCGGCTTTTCTTCCACCCCAGCAAGCTAGCTTGCTGGGGACCCCGGTACTTGAGGAAAAGCCACGTCGGGAGTGGTTGCCCTGTATACACCAGAAGCGAAATGCTCTAATCCTCCGGAGGGGGCAAAGCCCACCACCAGGCACCTGATTTTCCGTCTTTGGAGCTACGAACGCCGATATCGAATTTGGCGCGGCGCAGGGTGGCGATGCAGACACCATCGCGCTCGGCGGCTATCTCGATGGAGGCCTGGGTCTGGCTGCCAGGTTGCAGGCAGTCGCGCAGCCATTGGGCGGCAAACTTGCGCTTGGGCAGACCGGCGCCGGTGGGACGGGCGGCGAGGAGATCCTGCGGGGTGAGGCTGCTGAGCCCCGTCCAGTGGAAATTGCCGGCTTCTCCAATCCGGTAATCGAGCGGCGGAGCCAGCGGCCCAAGGTTCGATTTGACGTGCAGCAGAGCGGTTTGCGCGGGTGCGTCGGGGGAGCTGCCGACGAGAAACTCGGTGCGGAGAGCGGCAGAGCAGTCCATGGATGCCCGACCTCGATGGACAGACCTGCCGACGGTAGGTTTGGCGAGGTGGCGAATGAGGAGAATGCAGCAGCGGTGAAGCTCCGCCAGGCGGCCAAGACGATCGAGAAGAGGGCGGGTTTGCGAAGCGCGATCGAGGTCAACCTCCCAGAGACCGTCCCAGGGATCGAGGATCACGAGGTGGGCCTGGGTTTTTTGGAGCGTGTGCTCGAGGTCGCGGAGGGCGGAGTCAGGCGAGGACATGGAACGCGCAGAGACGGCTCTACGCAGGATGACCAGGCGCGCGGGATCTCCGTGGAGGCCGGCGAAGCGAGGTTGAATGACTTGCGCGGCAGCGTGTTCCGCCGAGGCGTAAAGGACGGTAGCTGGTTTGAGCTTTTCGCAGGTGAAGGGATCGCGGCCGCGGGTCAGCGCTGCCGCGATGGCGAGGGCGACCCAAGTTTTCCCTGATCCGGGCTCCCCGGAAAGCATCGCTAACGTACCGGCGGCGAGCCTGTGCTGCCAAAGCCATTCGATGGGTTGGGGCTGGAGGTCGGCGAGGTAAACGATATCTGTGCCGGTTACGGTTGCGTCTGCATCCGCGGGCAACGGTGATGGCGTGTGAGGGGAGAGTGTTTCTTTCATTATGGCTTGCTGTGGGATCATCGCTTGCTCCAGGCTGGAAGGCCCCGCGGCGCTCTCGGTGCAGGAATCGGGCGAGACAAAGGAGAGATGCTCGATCGCCGGCGGGGTTGAGGCCTGGAGCCGGAAGGCTCGATTGGAGAAACGGTCGTTGGGCCGGTTGATGGCCATCTCGTCACCATTTGTGGAGCAGCCTCCGCTTTCATTGACAGTTATGCCGCGAGTGGCCGGGCGCAACGCAACAACGGTGCCTCCATGCGACCGGTTTGGCATAAAAATCTGTCTTATGGCCGACAGTAATACGCTCGGGAGCCGCCGTCCATGGCCCTGGGAAATAATCATGTGGAAGAGGGGGTAGTAAACTCGTGATTACTCGCTACTGTTCAAGAATGACGAAGTAGTTAGCCCCGATTTATCGACGGGCTTATTGGGCAAGAGGGGTACGTCACTGTCATCGCCTTTTTCGAGGAATCGTTTCGGCCTACTGCACGTTCTGCAAAGTTGAAATGCGTTCATGTTATGCCGGCGATGCGGAGCGCTAAAACTTCTGAAAAGTGGTGGCCGGTTCACCACTTCGAGCAAAGTTCCATTTCCGTCTGACCACAAATCTTGACCACAAATTTTCTGACCACAAATCTCGCCACAAATCTCGAAGCTATTAATATCCAACGAACAACGTACACCCCTACTTACTTTCCATTCCTTCACCTAAACTTACTAAAGCATTCTGTTGACGTTCGATATCTTCCGCGATATCTCTAGGTGCGTTCCCCCCGCGCACGACAATACCCAAAATTAGAAAGAGGTAAGTATGCGTCCCGTGTACTATCTATCTGCCTTGGGTCTCTCCGGCGCATTGCTGGGGACCCTACCCGCCACTGCGCAAATCTATTCCGTCACGGACCTGGAATACCACCACAAGCCCAGTTCAGCGGAGCATCGGGCATCAACCAATCGGGCCAGGTAATTGGCAACTACGGAACGAACGTGCCGGCCGGCCCCCTCTCCTCGTTTGTATACAGCGACGGCAAAGTCACCCTGCTTGATTTCTCTGCGGAAGGCATCGCCGGCGATGACCGCAAAAATGCGTGGGAGGAAGGAGACAAAAGGAAACTTCGCATCGCCGGCGTTCTCGGCAACTCTGCCGTCCTCTAGCAGGACAACTTTCTGCGCACCCTCGGTACGCTCCCCGGGTCTTCGGACAGCATCGGTTATGCGGTCAACTCCTCCGGAGAGGTTGCGGGGGTTGCGCTTTACTTAACCGGAACGGACCAAGCTTTCCTTTATAAAAATGGAAGCATGATCAACCTGGGAACGCTTCCCGGGGGGGGGTGGGAGCGGAGGCGTTTGCCATCAACGACGCCGGCGATGTGACAGGCGTGTCAGCTTTACCCAACGGATTTAACGGGTTTGGCCACGCATTTCTCTACCACAAAGACAAGATGATCGATCTCGGCACAGTGCCAGGGGCGAGCGTCAGCTGGGGCCTGGCGATCAACAACTCTCTCCAGGTTGCCGGTTACTCGTTCTCGGCAGATTTCTCGATCTTTCACGCCTTTATCTGGAGCGACGGCAAAATCAAAGACCTGGGTGTTTTGCCCAACGGCAGCCAGAGCATGGGCAACAGCATTAACTCATGGGGACTACTACAGTCCCGTCACCTGTTTTGGAACTAAAGAAATGAGCGTTTCTGCGGAAACCTTGTGTGCAGCGTTCTGCTAAGGCTATGCGGTGTGCAGCTACAAGGGAATGATGGACAGACGGAAATGACTCTAATGCAACCGTATCTGATCGTATTACTCCGACACCGCTTTCCTTTAGTGTCAGCTGCGGGATCTCCTGTCTCGCATCTCCCAATGTTTGAGCGCTACGCTGCCAGAGGAACCAGACCAGACTTCACGATCATCTTGTCATGCGTCAGAAGGCGAATGCCCTCAACAATCGCGGTTGCTCCGATGATTCTGTCCTGCGGATCGTTTGGGTAGGTTTTTGGGAACTGGACAGCCCGAACCGCTATCTCCGGAGTGATAGGAAGAACCTGCACATAGGAAGTACATTTCTTCACAAAGGAATCGACGCTCACATCGATATCGATTCGCTTGTTCACTGCCAGCCATGCAATTTCCCAAAGGCTGATTGCAGAAAGAGCAAGCGGCCCGGATTTGCGGGCCGCCAGGATTGCCTTCTTTGCTTTTGCGGAAAGGTTTTCAGGAGCGATCAGAAGCCAGACGAGAATATGAGTATCGAGAAGGATCATTCCACTCCCCAATCGCTGGCCGGGACTGTGTTCTCAATATCGCCCTTGATTCTGGCGATGCCTGACAAGGCTCCGAAGATCTCATCCTCACCTTCGTACGCAGGAACCAGCTTCACCACAGGTTTGCCATGCTTGGTGATTACAATGGGACGACCACTTTGCGATACCTGATCCATCACAGCGAGGCATTGAGCTTTGAACTGCGCTGCGGCCATTTTTTGCATCACAATGCCTCTATCGATATGACCAGAATAATATGACCTCTTTTACGGAGTCAAGCCTGTCGATTTGCGGCTGCGTGCGCGAAATGTCTGTGGCCCGCCCCCCACAGTGTGTGGGGCTTGAGGGATGATCCGGGGGACAAGGATTTACTGACTCTCGGCGCGTACAAAGGAACGCGCATTGTCACGCCCCGCTTTCGCAAGGGCGGCGCATTCCAGAAACATATCCATTTTGCTTAGCAGATGGAATTCTTTGGGAATACGGAAGGTCCATATAATCCTTAGAGTCATTGTGATCACTGACCGGTCGGTAAACATTTCGATCGTGCCGTGGCGTTTTTGATAAGTGGTTTGGTCTGCTCTCGCCACTGAGAATCGAAGTCATCGATAAGCCGACTTACGGGCAGTTCGACCGCTAAGAGCCTAATCCTAATCAACAGTCTCGCCTAATCGCACCCTAAGTCCTGGGTGATATTATTCGGACAAAACAGGCACTGTTGGTAATTCATCCTGACGCTAAAGGAGCCAACGTGAGAAGAACTGTCTGCGCCATCAGCCTCACTCTCCTTGCCATTGCCGCGCTCGGTGCCGGCGAGCCCAACTTCCGTCCCGACATCCCCAAGGCCTGGGACGACAAAGCAGTGGAGGGGTTCGAGTTGCCCCTGGCCCAGCGTGACCGCTCGCCGCGCTACATGACCTCCGAGCAATACTACGCACTTCAGGCCAGGCCCATCTATCGCTCCTACCCGGTCTACGCCAAGGGCCTCGAGCCCGCAGGGTACATCGAGTCCCTGAAGCAAAAGGAGCCGGAGATAATCTTCGACCCCGCCAAACTGCACACGAAGCAGGACTGGATCCAGGCGGGCAAGCTGATCTTCGAATACGACATCCGCTTCCTTCCAATAACTGCCGACCCGCCAACGGCCGACCAGGTTAAACTGCCAGACTCCGTGTCGAGCGAAGGCGTCCTTCTCCCCTCCTTCGGCCGCTTTCGCTACTACATACGCAAAAAAGGTGTATTGGAGCGCGGGATTAACGCCTGTGCCCAGTGTCACACCACCAGGCTGCCCGACGGCTCGTATCTAGAGGGTGGACAGGGCGACGAAGACGGTCCACTTACTGCCAGCGAGGCCAGCATCCGCGCCGCCACGCCGGAGGACTTCCAGAAAAGGGTGGATAGGGCTTGGCTCTACTACGGCGCTCCCTGGGTGATGTCAAAAGAAGACTTCTACAAGAAGTACACCAAGGACGAGTACATCCGGATATCAACGGCGGCCCATGCGGGAGTGTTTGGGCGGCAGGGGACCAGTGCCACGCATCCTCCGCGCATCCCCTCTCTGATCGGCATTGCCGACATCAAATACCTGGACGCCACCGGCCTCGTTCGCAACCGCGGCATCGGCGACATTATGCGCTACGCCATCGTCAACCAGGGGCTGGATACGCTCGCCTACTACGGGGACTTCCAGCCCGCCCCCGGTGCCCAGCCCTTCAGCGGCGAAGAGGGCACCCGCTATAGCGACGAGCAACTCTACGCGCTGGCGCTCTATGTCGAGTCCCTCAAACCACCGCCCAACCCCAACCCCTTCGACGAGCACGCCCGCCACGGTCAGCAAATCTTCACCGCCCAAGGCTGCCCAGTCTGCCACACCCCGCCCTTGTATACCAACAACAAGCTCAACCCGGTGCGCGGCTTCAAAGTCCCCGATGACCTGCGCAAGACCGACGACATCATGAGCACCTCCATCGGCACCGACCCCACACTGGCGCTCGAGACCCGCCGCGGGACAGGCTTCTACAAAGTCCCCTCCCTGCGCGGCCTGTGGTATCGCCATGCCTTCAGCCACTCCGGCCAGGCCGGGACTCTGGAAGAATGGTTCGATCCGGCGCGTCTGGAGGAGGGCTACGACCCGAAGGGCTTCCACATCGGCCCAGGGCCAATCGTAGGCCACGAAAAGGGACTAGGTCTGACGCCAGACGAGAAACGGGATCTCATCGCCTTTCTGAAGACGCTGTAGGCAGTCCGATCCTGTCGCCTAACCGTCTCCCGCGCTAAACCTGCTCGGAAATGGTGTTTTCTGAAACTTGCCCCGGAGATTGCAGTCGATGTGGCCCCAGTTGGTGCCACATCGTTCATCGAGCGATCCGATTTGCCTGCGAAGTCTTGTTTTCGGTAAGTTCCCGGCCTGGGCGGAAGGTCGGGCAGGGCAAGTTACCGATAACCCCGTTTTTCAGGCACTTCGTTGTGCAGGCCGGGCTTCTCAACGACCCGATTACTTCCTGTTTGCCGACCAAACGCCAGCGACTCACCAAGCCGTTCAGATTTCCGGCCTCGCTGAGACTACTTGACGGCTCGCACCGAGGGCGGCATCCAAGACCCATCTAGGATTGAGGGGGCCTTCTCGTTCGGCCAATAGAGTCGCAGCATAAGCCCAAAGTTGCCCTCGGGAGACGGCAGCCAGTTGGCCTCCTTGACCTTGCCGGGTGAGTCTTTCTGGACATAGATGTCGAGTGACCCATCGTCATTCAAGTTGAATTTGCTTCGCTGGCTCAGGTTGACGCGGTCCAGTGGGTTGGGCACAAAGAACCCCTCGGGGTCATACATCGTTAGCGACCAAAAGCCCTTGACTGGCGGCTGTTCTCCCTTGGCGAAATGAATCACATACTCGTGGGCGCCGCTCAGCGTTTTGCCTTCACCGTCCACTCTGGCGATTGGGTAAACGGCATCCTCTGGGAGGTTCCAGCCGGGGCCTAGCAAATTAAGGAATGCCCTGCGCGGGTAATCGGTGCCATAAACTCCGGCAGGCAGCGTGATTTGCCAGCCATTCACGACCTTGCCAGCGTTCGGCGCGAAGGCCATTATCTTTGCGAGAGCAGCCTTGGGAGCCGTCGCCACCTCCTGGGCGATAGCCGGGTCGAGCGTGCTGATATCCCAGTCATTGCCCGGCACAAGCCCGATCTTCGCCATTTGGGCGACCATCGGAGCATCGGCAGGCGTCGGCGGGTTGTCCTTCATCAGAGTCGCCAGGAGCTTGAAGTAGGCCGCAGCGTCCATTCTGATGACTTGATCTTTCGTCGAAGTCTTCATATCAATGTCCGGATCGACCTTGCCGTTGGGTGGGGTGTACTGCTTGCCATATGCGCTCAGGGGAATTAGGGACAGCTTGTCCTGGAAGGAATGCACCTCCTCGTAGTCCTGCTCCGTGCCGGTGGTGTAGGTACGGCCGACGATCCAGACGATGTTGGTAGCCGATTTGTAGTGCATGACACCCTTAGGCAATTCACCCTTCCAGTGCGGCCCGGTGATGGCATAAGTCTGGGCCTTGTCTCCGGCCGTGCGAGTGCCTGGGGACTGAAATACGTCCGTCCAGCCGTCCAACATCGGAATCATGAAGTAGCGGCCCTCGGCGTCTGGAATCTTGAGAACGTAGGGTTCCTTGGCGAGGTCGAGCCACGCCGAGGAATATAGCGTGTCGGCATTCGCACCCGGGATGTCTCGGTACGTGATAGGCGGATACTCCCGCGCATGAGCTAATTGGCCCATCGGGGCGCGCAACCCAACAGGGGCGGTTGTGTTGGTGGTCACGCGCCGGGTCATTTCCAGGGTAACCAGCGGATAGCCGTAGATGTAGACATCCTCGGCGATAGCGCGGGTCTCGGCGGGACTGACATTGGTTTGGGTGATTGTCATGCCGATGAGCTTTCCTTAATTTGTGTCTCATTTTGCCACGCGGGAGATGGCAGGACATATCTGTACGTTTTTTTTACGTACCCGTCCTGAGACTTCCTTATTAATCCTTTGGCAGACTATTCAAAGCCAAACAGACGCGAATCGTGTTCCCAGTCGAATGTATGAGCATCTTGGGCTCTTCGCCAACTAGCAAAAATGACAGTCCAAACGGGAGATAGTCAGATCCACGCAGTGACTGCTCCCGGATCACGGGCAATGTGGAAGTGATCCCGCGAACTGCCTGAAAAGTCGCATTTTCGGTAACTTCCTCGGCCCGGCGCAGCATCCGGCTCGATGCCCAGCTTGTCATTGACTGCGTGAAGGATCCGCTGCCGGGGACCTGCTAAGCCAAAGCGCTGGGACATGAGGTCATCGCCATGACTAACTCCGCGGATAAAGTGAATGACGCAAAAACTCTTGGCGCCGACGAAGTCCTCCTTCTCAAAAACCATGCGGGACAAGAGCTTGCTGGAATAGGTGGAGCGGACATCATCCTCTCCTTCTCTCCGGACATGAAACAGAACAGTCAGGCGTTGATAGGACTCTGCCCGGACGGCAGATTCGTCACCACGGCGCCGAGTGAAGAACCGATTCAGGTGGATCCCACGTCCACGCTCTTCAAGCAGATCTCAGTCATCGGCTCCGCGCACAATGACAAGGCCGATCTTGTCGATGTGCTGAAGCTGGCAGCAAACGGTAAAGTAAAACCGATGCTCGAAACATACCCAATCGACGACTTGAACAGTGTCCTCCAGCGCCTCGCGGAAGGAAAGGTCCGCCACAGGGCCGTGGTCCTGCATGCCGCCGCCGGGTGATTCCAAAAACCTAACAACCGGGACAAGCTCGGCCGAACCGGGACCGCTGGGGCACATTCAACGATGCAATCGGGATTCTTTGAAGAGGTACTTTAGAGCGGGAGGAGACAAACCATTGCGGCACTCCATGCGCCTTTCCTTAAAGAAAGGCGCACGCGCGGCTTTGTCCGGTGCAGCGTGGAAGGAAATCCGGGTCGGGATGACAAAGGGGAGGGCGGCGCTTTCCTAGAACAGTGGGCTAGTGGTTGAGCGCAATCCTGGACAGCCTTCAGCCGTCCCTGCGGGACTTAAACCATGCTTGGTGACGATCTCCAGGACTGTCGTCCTGGGCTGAGTTCAGCCGTCCCTACGGGACTAAGGTCTATTCACTGGTGCTCTCTCAAAATCTCTTCAATCTGTTCCTTAGGCACGGACAGGTGATCTTCGTTCTGCTTCAACCATGCCCGGTAATCATCCTCGATAGCCGGTGTCCAGCGGGCGTCGATTTGCCCGGCGGTGTACTTCTTCTCTTCCAGCCTTTGATGTCCAAACACATCCCGAAGGTGGGTCGACTCCGAGCTCTTGACCACCTGCTCGGCAAGCTGCGGCGGAATGAAAATAACACCGCCATTCCGGCCCAAAACGACATCCCCCGGCATCGCCGTTGCATGACCAATGCGGGTGGGACGCATTGATGCTCACCATGGTCGAATTAAGCAACTTACCCGATCGTAGCGATCCGTAATGATGCGACGGATCGTAATACCGAACAAACGCCACAAAATTCGGCAATTCGTCTAATCCATTGATATCCCGCACCGCGCCGTCGTAAACAATGCCATTGCCAGATTTGGCATAGATAGCATTGCCCACATTGTCGCCGATCGAAGGACCGTCCACCTTCAACCCAAAGTGATCGGCCACATAAACATCGCGCGGCTGCAGCATATCCACGGGCCAGGCATTCATTGCGCCCTGCCGGTGGTCCTGCACGCCCTGTTCTTCGATCAGCTTCTGAATGTCCGGCCGCCCTGGCATCCAGGTTGCGGTGAGCGCGCGGCCCACCAGCACTTTGTCCGGATGAATCGAGAGCCAGCCGTCCTCATACTGATGCATGAAGCCCGCATTCTCCACCACCGCCCAAGCTTCTTCGAGCGTCACTGACTTCATCCGGTCGAGGATCGCATCCGGTACCTTGGGCCGTCCATCCGGGAACCGCTCCCCGTGCCAGTCGGGAGTGTACTTGATCACGTCGTCGCGGGTGAAAAATCCCTGCTGCGCTCGAGCCCCGAGAAACGCACCCCAGATCATCAAGGAACAAACCACCCCCACCGCGGCGCGCCTGAATTGCCGAACCAATGCGTCCATGTGCCCTATCCTTTATTCGGCTCAAACCACGTTGTTCCTGGAATCTGCACCTTCCTGGCCTCTTCTTCATTCATCTCCACTCCTAAGCCAGGCTTGTCCAGAGGAGTGACGTAACCCTGCTGGATGATTTCGCCCTCCTTGATAAAGTTCTTCCACGTGTCGAGATGATTGATCCAGTGCCACTCGCACACCAGGTAGTTGGGAATGGTAGCGCAAACGTGGGCCGAAGCCATGGTGCCGATGGGCGAAACCACGCAGTGCGGCGCAAACGGAACGTAATAGGCCTGCGCCATATTTGCGATCTTGCGCGCCTCCGAAAGCCCGCCTACCTTCTGGATATCCGGCATGATGATATCGGCCGCGCGCTTCTGCAGCAGTTCGGTGTAACCCCACCGCAGGTACAGATTCTCCCCGCAGCAAATCGGCGTAGTCGTTGAGTGGCGGATATCCGCCATGGCGTCGATGTCCTCCGGCGGCACCGGCTCTTCCAGCCACAACAGCCGGTAAGGTTCGAGTGCCACCGCTACCCGCTTGCCGGTGGTGGCATCATAGCGGCCGTGCATGTCGCAAGCCAGGTCCATTTCCTTGGGTATCGATTCCCGCACGTGCTTGACCCAACTGACCATGCGATCAATTTCGCCATTGCTCGCCGTCCAGTTCACCTTGTCGAAGCGTGCCGGATCGGCCGCGTCGTCGAGGTCAATCTTCATTGCGGTGAAACCCTGCTCCTTGATCCAGGGCAGCTTGCGATCCGATTCTGCGCCAACAGGATTATCCATGTCCGAGTCGCAGTACATGCGAACCTTGTCCCGGAATTTCCCTCCAGCAGTTGATAAACAGGGAGACCTAGAATCTTGCCCGTGAGATCCCAAAGCGCGATCTCAACCCCCGTCATCGCAGTCACGTACTGTCCGCCCTGGGCGCCGGCGAAGATTCCCGAGACCCGCATTCTCTCCCACAGCGCGTCGACGTTGAGCGGATCCTGCCCAATCAGCATGCGGCGAAAGCCGCGTACCAGGGAGGCCGTTCCGACGGCTGCATCCGTTGACTCGCCCTGCCCATACAGACCGGAGTCGGTGTAAACCCGCACGTGCGTTTGTGGCCCGTGGACCAGCACCTGGGCAGTGCGGATATCCGTGATCTTTACCTTAGGCCGCTGCTGCGGCGTACTGTTGTCTTCAATCGCCCGCGCCAGGGAGGGAAGCGCGAAGATTCCGGCACTGGGCACAGCTGCAGCCGCGCCCTTCAATATTGACCTTCGTGTGAACTGACTCATGGAATGTCCCTTTCGTCGAGCGATGGCATGAGTGATCGTGATAATGGCGCCGGCGATTTCAGCTCCGGTGGAGTCGTGCCGCGGATCCTTCGCTCCGTCTGGCCCAAAAGACCGGCCAAACGAAGCTCAGGATCACAGCAGCAAACGTTGGGCGAAACTGCCTTAGAACGTGTACCTGGCGCCTAGCTCCAGTTCCCGCCCACCTCCATTTGCACTTCCCGGAAGTGCATTTGAGCCCGTGATTTGGCCCGCGTTGGACCCATTCACATATTTGGTTGGGTTGCCGAAGTTGGTGTGGTTGAGGGCGTTGAACGCGTCAAACCGGAATTGTAACTGGTGGTGTTCGTTGTAAGGCATCTTGAAACTCTTGCCGAGGGACATATCGAATTGCTGGTAGCCCGGGCCGTATAACATGTTGCGACTCGTGCTTCCGAGGAAACCCGGGGCCGGCTCCGGGAAGGCCGCGAGATTCACCCATTGGCCGTGGCTTCCGGCCGTTTTGTGGGACTGGAAATAGCTCTGTCCGGCGACGTAATTCGGCCGGGTCGCCGGTGTGCCGCCGGAAATGGTATTGGTACTGGCATTGTTGTCGTTGTACCCCATGTTGAACGGTACGCCGGTCTGGAGGGTGCCGAGGACGCTGAGTTGCCAGCCGCCAATCACTGCATCCACGATCTTCGACGAAGGCGCGTACATCAAGCCCGGGCCAATGGGCAGGTTGTAAATGAGCGAGCCAACAACGCGATGCTTAACATCGAAGTCCGAAGGCCCGTATTCGCAGCTGATGCAGAGGTCGTTCTGCGGGAAGAGCTCCGACGACTGGGTGCGGATTCCGCTGGTATCGTCCAGCGATTTCGCATAGGTGTAGGAGCTGATCAGGTTGAAGCCGTTGCTGAAGCGCTTGTTCACCTGGAAGGTGAGGGCGTTGTAATTCGCGTTGCCCAGGTCGTGCACTAACTGAATCACGCCATTGTTCGGGTAGGGCGTACGCTGCGAGATGCTCAAAGGCGAACCATTCGCATTGTAACCAGCGGCGCCGAGCAACCCGTACGGAACCGAATAATTGGCATTGCGAAAGCCATAGAGATGATCGGTTTTCGAACCCAGGTATCCGGCCTGGAGCTGCCAGTTCTGGCCGAGCTGCTTCTGGACATCGAGCAGCCAGACCTCGCTGTACGTAGTTTTGTGCCTGTACGCATTGGCGTAAGTGTAGGGCGGCGGTATGTTGGCAGTGGAGCCGCTGGCCACAGCGTTGCCCCAGTTGATGGTATTCAGGCCGGGAGTCCCAGCCCCCGAGGTTGTCGTGACACGCCCGGCCAGGTTACGGGCCACATCGAAGCGGGCGTTGGCGGTGTCATTGTCGTAATACAAGCCAAAGCCCGAGCGGATGACCCATGTACTGTTCGGCGTGTAGGCAATGCCCAAACGGGGCGCGAAGTTGTTGTATTGGGTCTGCATGAGCGAGTTAGGGAAATTGCCGTTGGCGCACTGCGGCCCCGGATTGACGGGGGCGCCACTGGAGTTGACCCAGCGGATGTTAACTCCCTGATACGGGTCAGTGCAGGTGCCCTCGCGTCTAAAGAAGGGCCACAGGCTCTGCGGCTCCGGCCCGGAGACAAAGGGGCTAATGGGCGAGTTGTTGGTTTGCAAATCCACGATGAACTCATTGCCCAGGATGTCGTGCCAGGGCGGAGTCAGCTCATAGCGGAGGCCGGCTGACACGGTGAGTTTGGGCGAGAACTTATAGTTATCGTCGACGTAGGCGGCCTCGACGTTGCGCTTGTAATCGGCCTGCGCGATCTGCACCGCATACACCGATGTGTAAAGCTGGCCGAGCAGGAAGTCTGCGAACGCGGAGCCGGTTCCCTTGACCAGTTTCCCAGGGGAGCTGGCCTCAGCGGTGGCGTTGGCCTGGAAGGTGAATGAGCCGCGGGAGAACTGGTTGCCCAGCTCATTAAAGGTCTGCCGTTCGTACGTGAAGCCGAAGTCGAAGGAATGCTTGCCATAGACCCAGGTGATGTTGTCGCTGATCGAGATATTGGGGTCTTTGGTCACATAGGGACCGTCGGTGCTGTCGCCAAGCGCTTGGAAGATATCCCCTGTAAAGCTTACCGAGGGAATACCCCAGGTTGCAGGAATCCCGGGTTGAAGGCCGGGAATCCCGACCTTGGACACGGCGTCATTGACGCCCTGCGAGAACAGTCCGAGAGAATTATAGAAATTAGTCCAGCCAAACGCGGCCACGTTGACGATCGTGGGAGAGATGGTCCAGGTGTGGGAGCCCATGTACTGGTAGTAGCTGGTGATGATATTGCTGCCGGTTGTCCCGCCCGCCGTCTGGAATATCGCGGTGGGGTTCGTTTCCAGGCCATTGCTGAAGCGGAAGCCGAACTGCTGCTTCGATGACAAGTAGTAATCACCACGCACGTTGAAGCCGTCGTGAGTGTCCCTTACGGATTGGAGGAAGGTGTAATTGTTCTGAAACAGGTTGTTCTGAGCCGGGGCGTAGAACAACTGGATGAACTTCAGTGAGGTAGGATCGATGCGGCTCGCCGGAATGACGTTGCCCGGGAACTGTGTCCTGCCCGTGCCGTTGGGGTTCCCGGTGGCGGGATCGTAGATGGGAACGACGGATCCGTTTGCGGTTGTGGTGTACTGGCTGAAATTGCCGCCCAGGACGGCCTGCGTCGGCAGGGTGTACCCGGTATTCGAGAGACTGATTCGGGAATACCATTCGTCGTTGACCATAAAGAAGAAGCGGTTCTTGCCGTTGAAGACGTGGGGAATCGAGATCGGTCCGGTGAGCACGAATCCGTAGTCGTTATATTTATAGGGGAACGCGGCGGGTTGAGGAGTGGGATAGAAATAGTTATACCCGAGAGCATCCGCGTAGTTGTTGCGAAGGAAGTAGAACCCGGCGCCGTGATAATTGTTGCTGCCGCTCTTGGTGACCACGTTGACCTGGGTCGCGTTATACCCGTATTGGGCGGGATAGACGCCGGTTTGCACCTTCAATTCCTGGATGGCGTCGATGGAGGGCTGGACCACATAGCTGTTGAAGTCGGGGTCGGAATTGTTGATGCCATCGAGCGTGTAGTGGTTGAACATGATGCGCGAGCCGCCCACCGAGATGGTCTCGTTGGCGCGGGCGCCGCCCTCCCGCGCGCCGGCTTGGCCTTGGGTCGGTGAAACGACGTTCGCGTTTGCCGAGATCGCTGTCAGGTTCAGGTAGTTTCTATTGTTCACCGGCGTCTGGGCGAGGGTCTCAGTAGGAACCACGGTGCCAAGGGAGGAGTTCTGCGTCTGGAGAAGGGCGGCTGTGGCCGAAACGGATACCGTTTGCGTCACCTCACCGACCTGGAGCGTGAAATTCTGGGTCAACGATTGCTGCACCTGCAGTTCCACGTTCCGAGCGCTCTCAACCTTGAAGCCCGGATGGGTGGCTTCAACGCTATAGACTCCTGGCGGAACATCCGGGAACGTATAGTCGCCGGCGCTGGTCGAAACGGTGGTGCGGGTGGTGTTCGTGGCCGTGTCGATCAGGGTGATGGTGACGGCGGGAACCACCGCCCCCGTCGTGTCATTGACATGTCCTACGATGGTGCCGCTGGTCTGCGCCAGCAGCGCGGAAGCTGCCAGCAATGAGAAACCGCAAAACAACCCTATGCGCCTTAACATATTGAACCGCCTCCCAGAAGGTCTTTCTGTGACAGCCTTTTACTTTCCCGCTGTCACGTGAGAGGACTGGCCGGCGAGGAGCGTGTTTGCCCCGCCACTTCGCATCGTGCAACGGCGATTTCAGATAACGGCGGCACGCTATCACGCTGAAAAAACCATAGTCAAGCAAATGTTGCAGGGCCCTCCCATTACCGGAATCCCGGAGCGCATTGGCGAGACAGGGGCGCGGGATTGGACGATCCTTTCGAGGTTCAGCTTTGAGCGGCAAAAAATGGCGATCCGAAATGAACAGTATTCGGGACAAAAAACTACCCCGCTGGCCAGGTTTGCTGGTTCGGCGGGGTAAGTAGTTACGATCGTTAGCTAGGGGCGGTTTGAAGGTAACGCATCTTCTTAGAACACGAGCTTGGCGGAAATCTGCATGTCCCGGTTATCAAGGTTCGTACCCGAAATTATGCCCGCCTGTGCTGAGCCAATGGCCGCGTTCGGGTTAAGGAAGTTTGGATGATTGAACGAGTTAAAAGCGTCTCCACGCAGCGCCAGATTAATCGACTCGTGGATGTGAAATGTCCGTTGCAACGATAGGTCCGCATTGGCCTCGCCGGGTCCATAGAGAACGCTTCGCGCCGAATTGCCATAGGTGTTATACGGCGGGGCAACAAAGTCTTTGACATTGAACCAGGCCTGTGGCGTCTTGTTCGGAAGTGTGCCCGGGCCAATCCGGTTTGGCCAGCTGGGCGCACCAAAATTCACCCCGCTGTTGAGAGTGACGGTGAACGGATTGCCGGTGGCCAAAGTGACGATGCCATCGACTTCAAACCCGCCCAGGATCCAGGCGGCAGGCCCGGTTTGCAAAAACGCCTTGCCATGCCCGAAGGGCAATTCGTAGGTTGTGCTGCTTACAAAGCGGTGCTTCTGGTCAAAGCCCGAAGCCCCGTATCCGCATCGCAGGCAGGTAATTGTCTGCGGGTTACCGGAGCTGCCGCCGCCGCTGGCTGCAGATCCCCCCATGTCCAGAGACTTGCTCCACGTATAGCTGACCAATTCCGTCCATCCATGCGCATAACGCCGGGTAAACTTCGCCTGCAGAGCGTTGTAATTCGAGGCATTGATCTCGCTCTCCTGTACCCAGGTGGAAATATTGTTGAGCGGCTGGATGAGCCGGCGGCTGGCTTGCGAGGGGGCGCTATCGACGCCCGGCGTTCCCGGTTCCACCTCGTTGGGGTTAAAGGCGAGCGTGAGATGAGGGCTATGGCTGCCTGCATACGCCAGTTCGAACAATCCGCTGGAGCTGATTTGTTTTTCCACGCTCAGACTCCACGTCTGCGTAGAGGGAGTGGGATTGTTGACTTGGTGGCTGATGATGGCCGGCGCCGCGGCATTCAGCAGTGTTGTGGTGGTGGTGGTGGGCGGCCCAATCGTAACCACACCCTGGGGAAACAGATTGTTGATCGTCACCACGCAGCTCGATCCAACATTGGCCGCCGTGCATGGAGTCGCATAAGCAGAAGCAGCTAGATTGGTGTTGGTGGAGAACGTCTGCGAAACGGTGAAAGGAGGGTTCTGGCCGAGTTCATCGGAAGCCGAATAAGGCAGCGGGAAATAGCTGATCCCGAAGCCACCGCGCACCACCAGGGTGCCTTTGCCGTTGGCATCATAGGCAAAACCCAGGCGCGGGCCCACGTCGTTATAGCGAGTCTGCATCCCGGCATGGCGGTCCACGCCGTTTTGCCCGGCATAGATAAAGGCCAGCGTCGTGTAGTCGAAGTTGGCCAAACGGTTGTGCCGCTCCGCCTCGGGCGTGTACACCTCATAGCGCAACCCGGCGTTAATCGTTAACCGCGGACTCGCCTTCCAATCGTCCTGCGCGTAACCGGCCCACTCACCGTCGGTAACGAAGTAAGTCTGCTGCAGATAGTTCCGGCTGCCGCTATTCGGAAAGCCGAATAACAACGCCGCCAGGCCTGAACCCGTACCGGTGGTGTGCGAGGGGTTATTGGTAAAGTTGTCGTTGAAGGTGAACCCGCCGCGGGTTGTGGTGTTGGTAAAGGGAGACGCCATTTGCTTGATATAGCGGCCTCCGAACTTCAACTGGTGCTTTCCCCGGGTCCACGAGATCACGTCTTCAACCTGAATGTTGGTCTGCACCGGATGCGCGGGCAAGAACGCCGTGCCGCCTTGCAGGCAGGTGAATTCCGATCCGCAGGAACTGCCGATCGTTATGTTGGGCAGACCCGTCGCATACTTGGTCACGTTCAGGCCTTCGATCCCCAATGAGGTCGAGGAGTTGTGGCCATAGTCAGACTGAAACGTAAACGGATTCGTACGCGAGTATCCGGTGCGGAATTCGTTGACCAGGCCGGCGTTGAATACATGCGATTCGTTGAGCGCAAGACCCTGAGCGATGAGGGTCGTGTTTTGAATGCCTGCCACATACGGCCCCAGGTCAAACTTGGATGCAGCGGAAGGTGGGGTGGGCAGGCAGCACGTGCCCTGCCCGCCTACCAGCGGGTTGGGCGCAGCCTGGACAAACTTTTCATAGCTGAAGCGCGCAAACATCGAGTCTTTGTCGCCCAAACGATAGTCAAGCCGGCCGTTGCCGCCGTTGTCGTCGATGATCTGATCAGCCGAGGACTGGAAATTGTTGAAGCTGAGATTCGGGTTCTGGGGTAACGGATAAATACTGGCGACATTCAAGCCAACGGCGTTGAGTTCGTTGGGCGGAATAACGTTGAGTACTCCGTTATAGGAAGCTTGCTGGCGGGTGGCCACGCCGTTCACGATGGTGGTCGTATAGGGATCGTAAACCGGGATCAGTTGCCCTGCCGAATTGGTGTAATTGCTGAAGTCCCCCGTGCGCTCCGCTGCCGTGGGCACGCTGTTGAGGTTCACAATCCCCTTCAGAGACCGCTGCCCGTAATAATCGGCAAAGAAAAACAGCTTGTCCTTGATGATTTTTCCACCCACCGCGCCACCGAACTGATTGCGCCGGTATGCGGGCTGCAACTGGCTCGTCGGGTTGAAGTAATTGCGCGCGTCCATCCAGCTGTTGCGCAAATAATCGAATGCTTCTCCGTGCAGCGCATTGGAGCCAGACCGCGTGGAGACAGAAACAACCCCGGCGCCGCGGCCGAAATCCGCCGAATACGTTCCGGTCAGAACCTTGAACTCGGCAATCGATTCCACCGAAGGTTGGATCATGACCGTGTTGAAGGTCCACTCGTTGTCGTCGATGCCGTCGATCACCCAGCCGTTGGCATTCGCTTGACTGCCCAGTGCATTGAAATCCGACGCCGCGCGCGGATTAAAGGAACTCGAGCCGGAGAGGTTTTCACTCGCTTGTCCAGGAGTTACGCCTGGAACCAAGTAGACTAACTGCGCGAAATTTCGCCCGTTAAGCGGCAGATCCTGCACCTGCGTTTTGCCTACGACTTCGCCCAACTCCGCGCTATCCAAACGCACCAGTGGGGCGGCAGATGTCACTTCCACCGTGTCGTTTACCTGTCCGACCTGCATGATGAAGTCGGTGCGCGCATGTTGATCGACGTCCAGGACGACATTGTTGGACACAGTCCGTTTGAACCCGCCCTTCTCGACCGCGACGTCGTAGGTTCCAGGGATCAGGAAGGGCGCGTTATAGTCGCCATTTGCGTCGGTTGTGTAGTTGGAAACCGTCCCTTTTCCGGTATCGGTGATGGTCACGGTGGCGCCAGGGACCACAGCACCCGACGAATCGCGGACCGTTCCAAGAATAGTTCCAGTGGTAACTTGGCCGAAGGCGATGGAAGAGAAAGTGAGTAGGACGAGAAAAGACGAGAATATCCCGGATAGCCTGCTGAACATCAGAACTGCCTCCTAGAAGTCAAACCTGCCTCGGCGGAATCGACCCAGGTTGCCCTGCGCCATCCCCTTCGGCGTGAACCGTGGAAAGTTTTATTTGTAAAGTCCTGTCGCCTTTCTCGCGGCTGAGCCTCACCACGAAATTGGCTGGTCCTTTACGATCTTTTTTGGTGGCGTGCAAGCGCCATCTCATTTTCCGCCGACCAAAATATCACGCGCCCCACAGAGTGGTCAATGAACCGGGACACTGCGCAGCAAGCGCGCACTCGGCGAGACTTCCCTTGTGGCGACCGCATCTACCCCATGAATGGCTGTGGAATTCATCTGCCCAATATGTGAGAGGTGTAGCGTGGAGGTTGGCAGGTGAGGGTGCACGTACTCGTCATCAATAGCGGTTCGTCTTCGATCAAGTTTTCCATTTTCGACGCCGGCGAGGGCTCAGGCGCGAACCTCCCGTGGCCCCGGGCTTTGTTCGACGGCGAAATCAGCGGCATGGGCGGAGCCAAACTTCGCTTTACGTTTCGCGACGCCGACGGGCGGGAGCTGACCGACGGCCCTCAAGGGGATTATTCCAAGGCCAACCCCATGGAACTCCTGGAAGACGCAGTGTGCAAGGCGGGTATGCCGCCGCTCGACGCGGTTGGCTACCGGGTGGTGCACCCCGGGGCGCTGCTCGACCGGCACCAGAGAATCACCGCGGACGTACTGCAGGATCTGGAACAGGCGGTGGTGTTTGCCCCGCTGCACGATCCCCAGGCCATCGCCCTGATTCGGGACATGATGGGGCGATTCCCACAAGCCCGGCATTACGCCTGCTTCGACACCATCTTCCACCAGACCATGCCCGTGGAGGCATCGACCTACCCCATACCTCTCGATTATCGCCGGCGTGGAGTCCGTCGATATGGCTTTCATGGGCTTTCCTGTGAGGCGGTGGTGGACGATATGCGGGCCGCCGCAGGCCGGGGACAGACGCAGTTTCCGCGGCGCATGGTGATTGCCCATCTGGGCAGCGGCTGCAGCGTGACTGCTTTGCTGGACGGGCGTTCGGTCGATAACACCATGGGGTTGACGCCCACCGGTGGGGTGGTCATGGGCACCCGTCCTGGAGATCTCGACCCGGGACTGGTCCTCTACCTGCTCCGGCAGCAGCAAGGTGACCCCAAGGCCGCCCTGGGCTCAGTCGAGACCATGCTGAATCACCAGGCGGGAATGGTTGCCCTCTCCGGGCAGCCCAATGACATGCGCGCCGTGCGCAAGGCCGCGGCGGCTGGCAGCGCAGACGCCCGGTTGGCGCTCGACATCTTCACCCGCAGTGTGCGCAAAGCGATCGGCGCTTTCGCCTGGCTGTTGGGCGGTTTGGACGCCGTGGTCTTCACCGGCGGCATTGGGGAGCACGATGTGCAATCCCGGGCGGAGATTTTGCGCGGCCTCGAAACCTCCGGCATCGTGCTCGATGCCGCCGCCAATGAAGCGGGTGGTGACGATCTGAGGCAGGTGAGCAGCCCCAATTCCCAGGTCGCGGTTTGGGTCGTTACCGCCCAGGAAGATCGAATGATCGCAGTGCACGTGAGACAGATGGAACAAAACAAGGAGGAATTATGAGCAACGTCGAGACACTTCCCGTGGCGGCTTCCAACTCGTCAAGCAAGCAAGGGCATTTTGAGCCGCTGACCGCCGATGAAATAAGAAAGATGAATGCCTACTGGCGCGCGTGTAATTATCTCTCCGCCGGCATGCTGTACCTGTGCCACAACCCTCTCTTGCGCGAGCCCTTAAAGCCAGAACACATCAAGAACCGGCTGCTCGGGCATTGGGGGTCCGACCCGGGTCAAAGCTTTATCTGGGTTCATATGAACCGGCTGATCAAGAAGTACGACCTGAACATGATCTACCTTTCTGGTCCTGGGCATGGAGCGCCGGCAACCCTGTCCAACTGCTATCTCGAAGGCGTGTACTCGGAGGTTTATCCCGAGAAGAGTCAGGATGTGGAGGGACTGCACAAGTTTCTCAAGCAATTCTCCTTTCCCGGAGGGATCGGCAGCCATTGCACGCCGGAAACTCCCGGGTCGATTCATGAGGGCGGCGAGCTGGGATATAGCATTTCCCATGCGTTTGGAGCGGCCTTCGACAATCCCGACCTGATCGTGACCGTGGCCGTCGGCGATGGCGAATCGGAAACCGGGCCGCTGGCCACCAGTTGGCACTCCAACAAATTTCTCAACCCGGTGCGCGACGGAGCCGTGCTTCCCATTCTGCATTTGAATGGATACAAGATTGCGAACCCCACCATCCTCGCCCGCATCCCGGCTGACGAGCTGGACATGCTCTTCAAGGGCCTGGGATGGACACCCCATGTTGTGGAAGGCGATGACCCGGAGCGGATGCACGCCAAAATGGCCGAAGTGATGGAAGGCTGCATCCTCGATATCCAGGCGATTCAGGACAAAGCGCGCAAGGCGCCGGCGGGGCAGATCAGTCGAGCGGCCGAAGTGGCCCATGATCATTCTTCGCACCCCCAAAGGCTGGACCGGTCCCAAGACGGTAGATGGGCATAAGGTCGAGGGCTTCTGGCGGGCGCACCAGATTCCCATTCTCGATCCGCAGACCAACCCTGAGAACCTGGCCAAGCTGGAAGCCTGGCTACGCAGCTATAAGCCGGAGGAGTTGTTTGACCAATCGGGGCGGTTGATCGAGGAGCTGCGCGAGATGGCGCCGGTGGGCACGCGCCGCATCACCGCCAACCCCCATGCCAATGGCGGCCTGTTGCGCCGCCCCTGGATATGCCTGACTTCCGCGACTATGCCGTCAAGGTAGACGCACCGGGCCAGGTGGAAGTACTCATCCACCGACGTCATGGCGCATTTCCTACGCGATGTGATGCGGCGCAACATGACCAGCTTCCGCGTCTTCGGTCCCGATGAAACCGCCTCCAACAAACTGCAGGCCATCTACGAGGCCAGCGGCAAGACGTGGTTGGAAGAGATGCTGCCTGAAGATTCAGACGGCGGCTTCCTGGCCAACGACGGGCGGGTGATGGAGATGCTGAGCGAGCACACCCTCGAAGGATGGTTTGAGGGTTACGTGCTCACCGGGCGGCATGGCTTCTTCTCTTCCTACGAGGCCTTCGTGCACATCATCGACTCCATGTTCAACCAGCATGCCAAGTGGCTGGAGAAGAGCAAGCTGGAGATCCGGTGGCGCGCGCCCATCTCCTCCTTAAACCTGCTGATCACCTCGTTGGTGTGGCGGCAGGACCACAACGGCTTCACCCATCAGGATCCTGGATTTCTGGATGTGGTAACCAACAAGAGCCCGGAGGTGACGCGGATTTATCTTCCCCCGGATGGGAACTGCCTGCTGAGCGTGGCCGACCACTGCCTGCGCAGCACCAACTACGTGAACGTGATCGTCGCTGATAAGGCGCTCCATCTGCAGTATCTGACCATGGAAGCCGCGGTCGAGCACTGCACCAAGGGCATCGGCATCTGGGACTGGGCCAGCACCGACGCTGGTGAGGAGCCGGATGCGGTGATCGCGTGTGCGGGCGATATTCCCACCTCCGAGGGGCTGGCGGCGGTAGCCATTCTGCGCGAGCGCTGCCCGCGACCTGAAGATACGGTTCATCAACGTGGTCGACTTGTTCCGGCTAATGCCGGCCAGCGAACACCCTCACGGCATGTCTGATCGCGAGTTCGACGGCCTGTTTACGAAAAGCAAACCGGTAATCTTCAACTTCCACGCCTATGCCTCGCTGATTCACAAGCTGACTTACCGCCGCACCAACCACGCGAACTTTCACGTTCGTGGCTATAAGGAGAAGGGCAACATCAACACCCCACTGGAGCTTGCGATTTTGAACCAGACAGATCGCTTCAATCTGGCGATTGATGTGATCGAGCGTGTGCCCGCATTGGAGGAGAAGGGTGCTCATACCGTGGACTGGTTGAAGGGCCAGATCATCAAGGCCGTCAACTACGCGCACGAGAACGGGATCGATCAGAAAGAAATCCGAGAATGGAAGTGGCCGCTGAAGTAGCTACCGTATAGCCTGTGATTCGGGCGGCTGCTCGGCTGCGCTCGGGATGACAAAGGGGAGGGCGACGCTTCCATGGGGAGTGGTTGCTGGACAGAAGGCGTTTTTCATCACCTTGGGTGGGCGAAGGCCCATGACTCTGTCGAAAAACATTTCCACGAAAGGTCCGCTGAACTGCAGATCCCTCGGCTGCGCTCGGGATGACAAAGGGGAGGGCGACGCTTCCATGGGGAGTAGTGGCTGAGCAGAAGGGAGCTGAGGTCCCTTTTTATCCCCAAGGTGATGAAAAACGCCTTCTGTCCACCAACCGCTCTCCATGGAAGCGTCGCCCTCTCCTTTGTCATCCCGAGCGTACCCGGATTTCCTGCCACGCTGCGCCGGACACGATCGCGTGTGCGCCTTTCAGTAAGGAAAGGCGCATGGAGTTCGCCAACGCCACCAAGTTTTACAGGAAATCCGGGGCAGCCGAGGGATCTGCAGTTCAGCGGACCTCTCGTGGAAATGTTTTTCGGCAGACCGTAGCGGAGTAGAAAGGTCTGCGGTTTTCATTTTCAGGCCGTCCCTTTCGGACTTGACCCGGAGACAGTCCAGCCCCGGAACCCCTAAGCTCACCAATGCGAAGCATTTCGTTGACTTGCCTTCTTCCCTCCCCTACGCTAACGCCTGAGTATGATCGGCGAAACCGTCTCCCATTATCGAGTGGTCGAAAAACTTGGCGGTGGGGGAATGGGCGTAGTGTACAAGGCCGAGGACAGCCGCCTGGGCCGCTTCGTCGCGCTCAAATTCTTGCCGGATGAGGTCGCCCGCCAGCTTCCTGTGCTCGACCGGTTCCGCCGCGAGGCCCGCGCTGCCTCGGCTCTGAACCACCCCAACATCTGCACCATCTATGACGTCGGCGAAGAGCAAGGCCGGGCCTTTCTGGCCATGGAATTTCTCGAAGGACAGACGCTCAAGCACCGCATCGACGGCAAGCCTCTGCCCATCGACTTCGTCCTCGACCTCGGCATCCAGATCGCGGACGCGCTCGATGCCGCCCATGCCAAAGGCATCGTTCACCGCGACATCAAGCCGGCGAACATCTTCATCACCAAAACACGGCAGGCCAAGCTGCTCGATTTCGGGTCTGGCGAAGATCGACGCCCGCCGCGACTTGAATGCGACCGCAGATGGCGAGACGCTGAAAGACCTGACCAGCCCCGGCAGCGCCCTCGGAACCGTCGCCTACATGTCTCCCGAGCAGGCGCGGGGAGAAGAACTCGACGGCCGCACGGACCTCTTTTCCCTTGGCGCCACACTCTACGAGATGACCACCGGCAGGCCGGCCTTCGACGGCAATACGTCGGCGGTCATCTTTGAAAGCATTCTCAACCGGAATCCGGTTCCGCCCCGCCAACTCAATCCTGACCTGCCGCCGCAGTTCGAGCGCATTCTCGATCGGGCGCTGGAAAAGGACCGCGACCTGCGCTATCAATCCGCGGCGGAAATGCGCGCCGAGATGAAGATCCTCAAGCGCGACCTTGGATTCCCAACGCACGGCGGCCGCCCAACCTTCGTCTTTCTCTGGCACTGCGGTCGCCGCTCCACCAGATCGTGTGATTCCTGCCAGAAAATCAGCCGGTCTGCGACCCTTTGCCATTCTGGCCGCCGTCTCGGCACTATTCGCCGGCTTGGCGCTCGGCTGGTTTTGGCATGCTGCCCACAGCCGGACGGAACCACCCGTCTATCAACAGATGACCTTCCGCAGGGGCACGGTTCGCTCTGCCCGCTTCACACCCAACGGCCAGTCGGTTGTCTACGGCGCAGCCTGGGAGGGCAAACCGACCGAGCTGTTCATCACCAGCCCGGAAAGCCCGCAGTCCCGATCGCTGGAACGGCATGGCGAGGAACTAATGAGCATCTCCTCTACCGGCGACATCGCCCTGCTGACCAACGTAAACGTCACCGGCACCTACACCCAGGCCGGAACCCTTGCCCGGATGCCCATCAACGGTGGCGATCCCCGCGAAATCCTCGACGGAGTTCAGTGGGCGGACTGGTCTCCGGACGGCAAGCAACTGGCCATCGTCCGCGACATGGGAGGCAAGAACCGTCTCGAGTTCCCTATCGGCAAGGTGATCCATGAGACTCCCGGTTGGATCGGCCATCCTCGTGTTTCCCCGGATGGAGAGCGGGTCGCTTTTCTCGAGCACCCCCAGGTTGGCGACGACTCTGGCGGGGTTCACGTGATCGATAGTCGAGGCTCAGACAAAGTCCTCACCGATAATTTCTTGAGCGTGGAGGGGCTGGCCTGGGCTCCGGACGGCAAGCAAATCTGGTTCACGGGAAGCGTCACCGGCGGCAACGCCCGGTCCCTAACGCAGTGAGCCTTGGTGGACGCGAGCGGATTGTCGCCCGGGTGCCGGCCGCGCTCCAACTGGAAGACATCTGCGCAGGACGGTAAAATCCTTCTCTCCCGGCAAAGCTGGCGGCGGGAGTTGAGCGGACTGATCGCTGGCATGACGAAGGAGCAGGACTTCTCCTGGCTCGACTACTCTTTCCCCGCCGAATTGTCGACCGATGGCAAGCGGCTTCTTTTCGACGAAGAAGGCAGCGGTGGGGGTGCCGGTTACTCCGTCTACCTGCGCAAGACCGCCGACGATTCCGCGGTGAGGCTCGGGGACGGCGAATCGGTCACCTTATCGCCCGATGGCCGATCGGTTCTTGCTCTTACCATGTCCTCGCCGGCACAGCTCATCCTGCTGCCCAGCGGCGCAGGCGATGCGCAGCAGATCACCCACGACAATCTTTACCATAGCTGGGCGCGCTGGCTGCCTGACAGCCGCGGGATCGTCTTCACCGCCAAGCAGGAGGGTCACGGTGCGCGCATCTATCTCCAGCAATCCACGTCAGATCAGGCAAAGCCAATTTCTCCCGAGGGCATCGACCCTTTGGTACTGGCCCTTGCCCCCGACGGAACCCAGGTCGCTGGCATCGGACCGGATGGAAAGGCGTATCTCTACTCCCTCACCGGTGGTGAGACCAAATCCGTTCCCAGGTCTACTGCCCAGTGAGCAGCCGATTGAATGGTCAGCCGATGGTAAGTCCCTCTATGTCTATCGCCCCGGTGAGTTCCCCGCAAAGGTTTCTCAACTGGATTTGGTCACCGGCAAACGTACCCTCTGGCGGAGCCTGGCGCCCGCAGACCCAGCCGGAGTAAGCCAGATCGGGCCCATCGTCATGACACCCGACGGCGCCTCCTATATCTACGGCTACCATCGCACGCTTTCAGATCTCTACCTGGTGGAAGGATTGAAGTAAGAAACCCACCCATGGCGGAGATATCAAGACTCTCCTTAAACCAGATCACCATTGCCAACTGGAGCGTACCCCAGGCGGTCGAGGGCTGCGTGCGCCACGGCATCCCTTCCATCGCGCTCTGGCGGCACAAGATCGAGGAGGCCGGCCTTGCCTCCTGCGTGCGCCTGGTGCAGGATGCAGGGCTGCATGTCTCCAGCGTTTGCCGCGGAGGCATGTTCCCCAGCCCTACCGCGGCCGGCCGGCAAAAAAGTCTGGAGGACAACTACCGCGGCGGTCGATGAGGCAGCCGCGCTCCAGGCCGATTCGCTGGTGCTGGTGGTGGGCGGCGTCCCCGGAAGTGGGCCTCGCCGATGCCAGAAAGATGGTTGCGGACGGAGTCGCTGCCCTGGTTCCCTACGCGCGCCAGCACGGCGTTAAGCTCGGCCTGGAGCCGCTTCATCCCATGTACGCGGCCGAGCGCTCGGTGCTGGTCACCATCGGCCAGGCGCTCGAACTGGCGTCCGCTTATACTCCGCAGGAAGTCGGGCTGGTCCTGGATGTTTTTCACATCTGGTGGGATCCGCAGGTGCTGGCTTTGATTGCCCAATCCAGCGGGCAGAATCTACGGCTTCCATGTCAACGACTGGCTGGTTCCCCTGCCCGACCTGCTCATGGGCAGGGGAATGATGGGCGACGGAGTGATCGATAACCGCGATGCTGCGGCTGGCGGTTGACCAGGCAGGGTACGACGGGCCAATCGAAGTGGAGATTTTTAACCGCGTCATCTGGGATAGCGATCCGGACCAGGTGCTTGCAGCAAATGATCGACCGGTTTATCGCATTTGTCTGAAAGGAGAAAGGTTGGAATCGAATCAAACCTTGAACGCAAAGGATTTATTGCCGGCTGTCGCATCGCGCGCTGGAGCTGGCGTCAAAGAAAACTCTCACCCTCGACCGGCGTTGGAAGGCCAGCGACGGCGCCCCCGTCATCACCATTGCCGGCCGCTACTACAGCCCGCAGCTGGACCCAGTGGACCCAGGGATTTCAATACGGCAATGCCCTGCTGTGCTTCGATCTGACCGGGGACCGCGGATCTACTGGCCATGGCGCAGCGGCACGTGGTGGCCGACATGGCGGAGCATCTTGACCCACACCGGGGTGCACGATCACGGCTTCAACAACATCTCCACCTACGGCAACCTGCGCCGTCTGATGCTCGAGGGCCGCATTCCCGCGAACCAAGGGGAGATGAATTTTTATGAGCTCGCCCTCAAAGTAAGTGGTGCGGTGCAAGCCGCGCGTTGGACTCAGCCTTCTGGATGGCCTCGGCTACATCTACTCGTTCAATGGCAGCCAGTCCCTCTTTATCGATACCATTCGCACCCTGCGCATCTGTTGTGTGGCGCACATGCTGGGCCACGCCTGCAGGGGGAGCAGGACCAGCGAGTCGAATCTGCTGGATCGGGCGTTGATCCACGCAAAAACCTCGGCCCGCTACAACATCTATTACGGCGAGGGACGCGATCACTACGATGTGCCTGAGCTGCGCGGCCGAACCGTGCATGAAGCGCTCTTCAATCCGGCCAGCGGCGTCTTCCGCGCACCTGGCGTCGCAACAGGGCTATTCGCCGTTCACTACCTGGACCCGAGGCCTGGCGTGGGGAATGCTTGGCTTCCCCGAGCTGATGGAGTTCGTCCAGATCTTCTGCCGGACCAGCATGGGCATAGCATGGCTTTTTGGAAGGAGGCCGCTCGACGCGGCCTGCTGTGACTTCTACATCCAGCAAGCGAGCGCACTCGATGGCATCTGCTATTGGGATACGGGGGCGCCCCAGTTGCACCGGCTCGGCGACTGGCAGGCCAAACCGGCCGATCCATACAACGACTACGAGCCAGTCGACGCCTCTGCCAGCGCCATCGCAGCCCAGGGATTGATTCGTCTCGGGCATCTACTTGGAACAGCGGGCGAAGCCTACACCCAGGCCGGGCTGACCATCGCCGCGCGATTGCTGCAGGAGCCTTATCTCTCCCTCCAAGCCGATCACGAAGGCCTGCTGTTGCACAGCATCTACCATCGCCCGAACGGATGGGACTATATCCCTCCCGGAGCCAAGGTTCCATGCGGTGAGTCCAGCATGTGGGGCGACTACCATCTGCTGGAGCTCTGCCTGCTGATCACCAGGATCGCGAACTCCGGTTACTACACTTTCTTCGGAGCAGACAATGCGGGTTGAAAATAAGGTGGCGCTGGTTACCGGCGGCACCCGGGGAATCGGTCTGGGCATCGCACGCAAGCTGGCAGAGGCCGGCTTCACCCTTGCGATTACCGGCAGGCGGGCGGCCGATCAAGTGCAGCCGGTACTGGAACAGTTAAAAAAACACAGCCAGCATTCCATCTATGTGCAGGCCGATGTTGCGTCGGCTTCAGACCGGCATGCGACTCTTGCAGACCGTGGAAGCGCAGCTTGGCAGGTTGGATGTTCTGGTCAACAACGCCGGTATCGCGCCCCGCGTCCGGCGCCGACGTGCTCGAAGCCAGCGAAGAAAGCTTCGACGAGCTGATCGCGACCAATCTGCGCGGACCTTATTTCCTCACCCAGAGCGTTGCCTCCTGGATGATTCGCCAGCGCACGCGGGGAGGTTCGATCATCAACATCAGTTCTGTGTCGGCCACCGTCGCCAGCGTGAACCGGGGCGACTACTGCATCTCCAAGGCAGGCATCGCCATGGCTACAAAGCTGTGGGCGGTGCGGCTGGCGGAGTACGGCATCGGTGTGTACGAGGTGCGTCCCGGCATCATCGAAACCGACATGACCGAGGGGGTTAAGGGTAAGTACGACGCTCTGATCGAAGGCGGTATTCTGCTCGAGAAGCGATGGGGAACCCCGGAGGATGTGGGTACAGCGGTCAGCGTGCTGGCGCGCGGGGAAGTTCCTTATGCAACCGGAGCCGTTCTGGTTCTGGATGGCGGTCTAACCTTAGCGAGACTATAGATGAAATGGATGAAGGAGTCCCGGACGGTCTCGGGTGCGGCCACGCATCGAGAGCCCGACGGAAACTGTATCGCCCCGGTGGGGGTTCGCCGTCTGTTCCGGGATCCTGGGCTGGATCCTCGATGCGTTCGACTTTTTCGTGCTCGTCTTCCTGGTGGATGTTCTCGCCAACAACTTTCACGTAGGCAAAGGCGACGTCGTCTGGACGATTACCATCACCTTGGCGATGCGGCCCGTTGGCGCGGTGGTCCTGGGTTCCCTGGCCGATCGCTATGGCCGCCGCCGCCCCTTGATCGCGTGCGTCCTGTACTTCTCCATCATCACGGCGTTCACTCCGTTCGCGCCCAGCTACGCCGTGTTCGTTTTCCTGCGCGCTCTTTATGGTATCGGCATGGGCGGATACTGGGGCATCGGCGCCTCCCTGGTTATGGAGAGCTCCCCGAAACGATGGCGCGGGCTTTTCTCCGGAATCATGCAGGCCGGCTACTCCGTGGGATACCTCCTGGCCGCGGTTGCTCTGCGTGTGATCGAACCCCGCTTCGGATGGAGGTGGATGTTTCTTTGCGGTCTGGGGCTCGCCGCCCTGATCGCGGTCCTCACCTTGCTCTCTCCCGAGTCTTCGTCCTGGCAGAAGCACCGCCTGGCCAGCATTGGTGAAGTGGCCCGGGTGCTCTGGCAGCACAAGAAGGATTTCGTATACCTGGTGCTGATGATGACCGCCATCACCTGCCTTTCGCACGGCACGCAGGACCTCTATCCAGATTTTCTCAAGACTGTGCATCGCTTTTCGAACGCCGTGATCTCGAACCTCGCCATCCTGTACAACATCGGAGCCATCCTCGGTGCGCTGGTGATCGGCCATTATTCGGACCGTCTTGGCCGGCGTTACGCCATCATTCTGGCTTTGATCCTCTGTGCGCTTTCCATTCCGCTATGGGCTTTCGGGTCGACGATCGTTATGCTTGCCATTGGATCGTTCATCATGCAGTTCGGTGTGCAGGGAGCCTTTGGCGTGATTCCTGCGCACCTGAACGAACTTTCCCCCAGCAGTGTGCGCAGCTTGTTTCCCGGCGTCGTCTACCAGCTTGGCGTATTGTGCGCGGCGCCGTCGGTGGTTGTGGAGTTCGCGCTACGCAAGCATCTCGGCTATCAATGGGCTCTGACCGTCTTCGAAGTGTGTGTAATTCTCTGTCTCTTCCTGATTTTCGGCTTCGGTCCGGAGCGGAAAGGCCACGATTTCCATGCCTAGCTGCAAAAAGGGGCGGGTGGCCCATTCAAGCCTTGTTTTGGCTTGAGTGGGCAAGGGCCTTACAGGTGCGGAAAAATCACTCTTGGGCAGGTCCGGGCTAAAGAGCGTGAGTGAGAACCCGAAGCTTTGGGGAGCCATCCGGGGCGCACTGCAGATCCCTCGGCTGCCCCGGATTTCCTGTAAAACTCGGTGGCGTTGGCGAACTTCATGCGCCTTTCCTTACTGGAAGGCGCACACGCGACCGTGTCCGGCGCAGCGTGGCAGGAAATCCGGGTACGCTCGGGATGACAAAGGAGAGGGGAGGGCTTCCATTGACAGAGGCGAGGGGATGGCAGAGTGCGTGGTGCTGCTTCCGTCGCGAGGCATCTTCCATCCGTATCACGAACCCCAATGGAAGCGCTCCCCTCTCCTTTGTCATCCCGAGCGAAGCCGAGGGATCTGCAGTGCGCCCCGGATGGCTCCCCAAAGCTTCGGGTTCTCACTCACGCTCTTTAGCCCGGACGTACCCAATGGGCCACCCGCCATCTGCTTCCACTACAAAGTTGCCATCCCACACCGGCAACCTAATATAAAGCGATGCTGAGCGAAGACCAGCGCGAGCGCTTGACTGTAGTGCTGGTGCGGGCGCGCAACCCCAACAATATCGGCGCCGTAGCGAGGGCCATGCACGGTTTCGGCTTTACCGATCTGCGCCTGGTAAACGAATACTCAGTAGCCCTCGAGAAAGCGCGATCAGCCGTAGATGCGTCCTCCATCCTTGCGGAAGCCCGGGAGTTCGCAACCGTCGCAGATGCGGTGGCCGACTGCAGCCTGGTGGTGGGCACGACAGCGGTGGGGGAACGAAAACGGGAACATCCGTTGCACACCCTGGCCGAAGCGGGCACTCTATTGCACCGTGCGACGGAGACCGCGCGTATAGCCCTGCTCTTTGGATCGGAGAAGACGGGGCTGAGCAACGACGCCCTGAGCCACTGCCACTGGCTCCTGACCATCCCCATGCACCCCAGCCCGGGTCAGCGGCATGCGTCGATGAATCTCGGCCAGGCCGCAGCCGTATGCCTCTACGAATTGATCCGGCACGCGGAAATGCCGCCACAGCCCAAACCACAGCCGATGGCGAACGCGGAGGATCTGGAACGCGTAACCTGCCTTGCTAGGCGAAATGCTGTCACACATCGGATACGCCCACCGTCGCCCTGCCAGCGCCGATCCCGTTGCAGTGCGGCGGATGGTGCGGCGCTTGAACCTGAGCCAGTCCGATGCCCGGCGATGGATCGGCATCCTTCGTCAACTCTTGTGGAAGCTTAGCGAGTGATGATCACTTCGTAGAGATTGTCCTTAGCCAGGTAGAACTTGGTGTTGGCGTAGGTCTCGAAGAGTTTCTCGATGGTGCGATTGGTATATACCCGCTGCACTGCATAGCCAGTCGTTTCCTGGGTCTCAATGGTGTCGTTGTCGGTCACGTGGTAGCGGCAGAAGCCGGTATCAGGTCCGGTGTTACGGGTATGAAAGAAGGTGAGCACCCGGCCCCCTGGACGCATCGACGACCGGAAGCCGCTTAATGAGTGGCCCAACCAAATCCTGGGGAACATAATCCAGCGTCGTCCACAGCAGAATCACGTCGAATTCCCTGCCCGCAAAGTCCAGGTTGTTATCGAGAAAGCCTTCCACGTCAAAGTGGGTTACGCCATTCTCATCCGGAGCACTCATCCAGTTGCCGTGCAGGGACTCATTCACCACGTCCGCCATGTACACTCCGTGGCCCAGGGTGGTGAGGAAATTGATGTTGGTCGGAGAGGTTGGGCCAATATCAAGAATGCGCAATCCTTGCTCGGCCTTAAGAAACTTGAGCAGGTCCTTCCACGCACTGGAGTGTCTCGGCACCCGTGGACCGGTCAGGACCGTGGGACTGCCGGGAGCCTGAGAGTCGTGTTGTGCCCTGCCGAATAGGTTGCGCATCACGTCATCAGTTTTTGACCGCAGGCCAGTGCTGCCTGCGGGAAATATGTTCATCATGTTCAAGCCCTCCAGCGTTCGTTAGTGTTTTGCTGGAGAGGTTGCGACCGGAATTTCGGCGCCCTTCGCCGGTGCAACGCCAGCTGTCTTTTCGGGGTGTAGCGGTTCTACCTTGCCGCGAAAGACAGCGCTCTCCTCAATCGATAGGCGTGCGGCGGAGATGTCTCCGACTAAATCGCAGCCGTCACGTAACTCCACTCGCCCGGTAGCGGAGACATTGCCACTCAGCTGGCCCAGCAGGATCACGTCTTTCGCCGAAACATTGGCCGACACATGTGCATTTGGGCCGATGGTAAGGCGGCTGTCGATCAGGGTGATTGTGCCCTCGACATGGCCGTCGACCATCAGGTCTTCGCTTCCCTTTACCTCGCCGCGGATCTGCACCGACTTCCCGATCACGGCGACGGCGCTGTCTCCTGCATTCATCGGGTGCCTCCCTGCAGTTGCAGGCTCTCTGCCCGAACTATACGCAAGGAGCGAAGCCAACCGCAACCGGCAAAACGGGTTAAGCGGCCTGCAGGCCCACAGATGTAAACTGGAAGGTATTGCCTTGCGTCTTACTAGGTAACGTTATGCGATTTCTGCTTCATTCCGGTCAGTTACGGGGCCGTTTCGGGCGTGGATGCTCGGTCGCAGCCTTGCTGGCTGGGAGCGGTGCGGCAACAGCCCAAACTGCCCCAAAGCGGGAACCCAGCCGGTTGACCCGCAAAAAATCGTGCGGGACGCCAGCTGGAACGAGCTCCATGCCCAAGTCTCCGGGGCGTTCTTTCCGCTATCGGCAGCACAAAGTGGACCCCAAGGGCAGCCACGTTAAGGAGATCGTTCGAGACCAAAGACGGGGACGTCGCCCGGCTGATGGAGAAGGACGGCAAGCCGCTGCCCCCGGAGGAGGAGCAGGCCGAGATCGATCGCCTGAACCACCTGCTGGCCCACCCCGAGGTCCAGGAACATCGCCACAAGAAGGAGCAGGAAGACAGCGCCCGGGGCGACGAGATGGTGAGAATGCTGCCCGACGCCTTTCTTTTCACCTTCGACGGCATGGTGGAGGGTCCCAACGGGCCCTGCTACCGCCTGGAATTCAAGCCGAATCCCGCCTTTACCCCGCCCGACCGGGAGGGTGAGGTTTACCACGGCATGGTGGGTGAGCTATGGGTGGACCAGGCGCAGCTGCGGCTGGTCAAGATCGATGCTCACCTGATCTCCGATGTGAACTTCGGTTGGGGAGTGTTGGGCAGGCTGTACAAGGGTGGCAGCATCCTGGTGCAAAATGCCGATGTCGGCTTGCATCACTGGGAGACCGTCCACATGAAGCTGCAGCTGCAAGGCAAACTGCTGATGATGAAGAGCGTGGACTACTCGACCACGGAAGATTCCAGCGATTTTCAGGTGCAGCCCCAGGAGCTGAGCTACCAGGAAGCGATCCGCCTGCTGCAGCAGACCTCAGCCCAGGTAGCTGCCAGGTAGAACCACGGGTCACCAGCGCTAAAGCGCATGATCGAGGCGAGACTATTCCCGGAGCGCTGAAGCGCTCCTTTCCCGCATAAATGCGGGGGCTCCCGCCATGAATCCCTGGGTTTCCCTGTTCGCACGCAGACTCTGAAGGCCGTGGCGTGAGAAGATTTCAGCCGTCCCCGTTCGACAAGCTCAGGGCAGGCTCTTCGGGACTATTGGCACGTAACCTGCAGATATTACACTGAATCGTCGTTGCTCGAATCGTCGAAGGACGAGTCGTCGTACGACGCGTCATCCAGGCTCGAATCGTCCTGATCCCCGTCGTCTCTCAAGTCGTCGCTGGCCTGCCTGCAGGTCGGCGGCATCGTTGCCGCTATTGCCAAAGCCGCTATTCTCGATGCGCTCCTGCTGCCCTTCCCGGCATCATCGTAGTAGTTGTTGATGATGGTCTCCTCCGGCGCACCACCCCCGCCAAAGAATCCACCGCCGCCGAAACCGGCCGGGTTGCCACCAAAACCGTGCAATCAACGATTCCACCCCCTGAAAGGCGAGCGCCCCCGCAGCGACCCCGGCCGCAGTGGTGGCGGCGGTGCGCAGAAAGCTCGACCCACCCCCGGCTGTGGTGGCGGACGGGCCCGTACGCGGGAGCCTGCTTCCAGGGCTGGCCATAGGGCGGTGCGCCATAGCCCGGCGGGAGGCGGAGGCGGGGAGGCGGAGGCGGCGCAGGATCTTGGTGGCCCAACAGGCTGCCCAGGAAGCTGGTGGTGCGCGCCGGCTGCTGCTGTAGGTTGGTTGGCTGCTGCTGCCGTAACTGGGTCAGCTGCGCCTTGGCTTGCTCCAAGGCATACTTCTGTACCAGAACAGTCTGCGCCAGGACATAAAGCGCGTTAGGGTTCCGGCCAAGCCTCTGGTTCAGCAGCTGCTCCGCTTCCGGATCTTTCTCGGTGAGTTGGGTTTGCTCGACACGACCGATGAGGTCGTTCAACATTGATTCTTCCTGGGGAGTCATCTCGTCATCTCCGAATGTGCGATCAGGAGACCAGCGCCATGGCCTTGATCTCCTCTTTGCGGACGGTGAGCCGTTCGATCAGGTCGGTGCGCACTTCAAAGCCGCGCCCGGGAGTATTGGGCACACGGATCTCGCCGGCGGCAGAAACGGTAACCTCGGGCTCGATGATGTCGTCGGCCCAGTAGCGCCTGGAGGCAGAGACGTCTCCCGGCAGAGAAAAATTCTCCAGCGTCGACATGGCGATGTTGTGAGAGCGGCCGATACCGCTTTCCAGCATGCCGCCACACCACACCGGGATACCGCGTTCCTGGGTCGCATTGTGGATGGCGATGGCCTCGCTGAAGCCCCCTACCCGTCCCAGCTTGACATTGATGATGCGGCAGGATTCCATCTCGATCGCGGCCAGGGCATCGCGGCGATTGCGGATGCGATTCGTCCAGGCAGATGGCGGTATCCAGACGCTGCTGCAGCATGGCGTGAAAGTAGAAGTCGTCCGCCCACAACGGTTGCTCGATCATGAGCAGCTTGAATTGATCGAAGCTGGCCAGATGGTCGGCGTCCCGCAGGCGGTAGGCGGAGTTGGCATCGCAGCTCAGCAGAATATCCGGCCAGCGCTCGCGAACTGCTTCGAACATCTGCACGTCCCAACCCGGCTTGCACTTCAGCTTGATTCGCTGATAACCCTCGGAGAACGCCGACTCTACTTTTTCCATCAGCTTTTCGAGCGAAGGCTGGATGCCGATGGAAACGCCGCAGACAATCGTCTCCCGGGTGCCGCCCAATAGCTCGTACAAAGGGATCCGCCGCATCTGCGCTTCCAGATCCCACACGGCATTCTCGAGCGCAGCCTTGGCCATGCGGTGGCCGCGCACCTCGCGAAAGATCCCGGGACACTTGCCGCCGCTCTGCTCTTCGGCTGCCGTGAGCAGGGGCGCAGTTCCTGCAGAATCGTAACCCAGGCTGTATCCGTTGACTCTTCGCTGAAGTAGGGATGTTCCCCGGCGGTGCATTCGCCCCAGCCCGAAAGCCCCTCGGCGCGGACTTCCGCCAGCAGCACGCGCCGCTCCCGGGTTTCGCCGAAGCTGGTGGCGAAGGGGTGGACCAAGGACATGCTGAGCTCACGCAGGACAATCGATTCAATCTTCATGAAAACCTGCCGATATCGGTTGTGAGATGGTGTAGTGGGGCGAGCCGAGAATTCGGGCTCCTGCCATCGCCCGAGCTGAAAGACTCCCATTGCCCTCTGCATCGATCTTAAAGCCAACGACGGTAAGCTTGCGCGCGAAGGCCTGTTCAAAATGTTCGCGATTCCTGGTCTGGATTTCAAGAACACGGTCCTGATCCACGGCGAGTGCCTCCAATGAGCTATCTGGTGCGGTACTGCGATTTCCTGCTCCACAGCGGGAAGAGCGACCGGTTTGCCGCCCAGGGCGGAGCAAACCCAATCACTATCCAGCCACCATTCCGCGTAGAGCCGGTCGGTAGGAACCTCGCCGTGCAGCCGAGATGAGGATACACCATAGAAATTCGGCGCGTAGCGGCGCACGATGGCGCCCAGCTTGGCGACATTGAGAAAGCTGTTCTTGATTTCCAGCGGATCGAAGGTCCATTCCATGCGGCTAATACCCGCGCGCCAGGGCCTCGTCCCGCTGAAAAAGCTTGAGCCGCCGGCCGATACCCTGGTTGCGGTATGCAGGGTTGACCGCCAGCATATGGGAATGCAGATAAGGCTGGCCCTGGGAGATGCCCGGCAAAGCCATGGCAAAGCCGACCAGGCTGGCTCGCCATCGAATGCTCCCATCACCTGGCCGCCGATCTTCTGCGCTACGACAAACACCCGCCGCGGAATCTACATCGCGGTCTCCATACCCCACACATCCATCTGCAGCTGCACGCAGGCGCTGAGCTCCTCAAGCCCTGGCACGGCCGGATCAGGACGGGCTCAGAGTTCATCGTGATGGCGAGACTGGGGGCTTTCGGCAAGTTTGGCCTGGCTCCAGAGCGACTCCAGCTGCGCGGCAGACAGGGCCTCGAGGGGCTGCGGCGAAGCGGCTTCCATGGCGGCAAAACGGCCGGCGAAATTTGGCGTTGGTGTGGCGCAGGGCGAACTCCGGTTCCACGTGCAGGCGCCGGGCCAGGTTGACCATGGTAAAGAGCATGTCGCCGACTTCGGAAACGATATCCTCATGGGCAGCCGAGTAGGAGAAGCCGATGGCTTGGCGCAGCTCTTCCGTTTCTTCCTCCAGCTTGGCGAAGATGCCTTCGACATCGGGCCAGTCGAAGCCGCTCTTATGTGCCCGCCCGCCCAATTTGGCGGCTTCCAGCAGCGCAGGAAGCGCATCGCGGAATACCATCGAGCGCGGAGGTGACCGGCTGCCCTTCTCTGCCCGCTTGATGGCGTCCCAGTTCCGCAGCACCTGCGACGAGTCGATATCCTCGGTTTGCAAGGGGGACTCACCGCGTTGCCGGCGGCCACCGACGCCTGGTCTCCGAAAACGTGAGGGTGGCGGCGGATCAGCTTGCGGTTAAGCCCGGTGATCACATCCGCGATGGTGAAGTGGCCCGACTCGCTCGCCATCTGCGCATAAAAGAGCACCTGCAGCAGCAGATCGCCCAGCTCCTCGCAAAGGTCGGCCCAATTCCGCCGCTCGATGGCGTCGAAGACCTCGTAGCTTTCCTCCAGCGTATATTTCCGGATAGTGTCGAAGGTTTGCTCGCGATCCCAGGGGCAGCCGTCGGGACCGCGCAGCCGGGCCATGATGCTCACTGCTTCGGCAAAAAGCGCAGCCGAATCGCACTGCTGGTCATGTCAACAATGTAAACGATGCCCATGAGGGAAAGACCACTCCTCAAGGCTGTAACGATAGTGGGTGCCCATATCCCCGATTTCTTCAGGCGGCTGTTACTGTGGTCTTCACGCAATGACAGCTTGTATCTTTTTCGGATTACTCGGCTTGCTGCTGGGGAGTTTCCTCAACGTCTGCATCGTGCGGCTGCCCGCGGGCGAATCCATGGTGTGGCCACGGTCGCACTGCCGCCAGTGCAACCAGCCGATCGCCAAATGGGACAACATTCCCATCCTGAGCTGGCTGTTGCTGGGGGCTGCTTGCCGGGCCTGCGGGGGCCGCATTTCGTGGCGCTATCCGGTCATCGAACTAGCAACTTGCATCCTTTTTGTCATGTGCTGCCTGTACTTTTCGTTCAGCTTGCTGGCAGGCTGCTGGGCGCTGCTTTGCTTCCTGCTGCTGGGGCTGGCGGTGATGGATGCCGAGACTCTGCTGCTGCCTGACCGGTTCACCTTACCCGGGTTGGCGGCAGGAATCGTGTTTGCCGGTCTGCGTCCCGGCCTCGAAAGCGCGGTCTGGACCTGGAGTGCCGGTTTACGCGCGGCGGGGGTGTCACTGCTGGCCGCGCTAGCCGCGGCAGCCGCGCTGCTGTTGATCGCCGGAGCCTATTGGCTGGCCCGGCGCCGGATGGGAATGGGAATGGGCGACGTAAAGCTCTTCGCTATGCTGGCAGCGTGGCTGGGCTTGCGGCAGACCGCTTTGGTGCTGTTTCTCGCCGTGATCGTAGGCGCGCTGTACGGGCTGGGAACGATCCTGTTCAATCGCCGCCAAAACAAAGACAACGAGGATCAATTGCCGCCGGGCCTCATGCCAGTCCCGTTCGGTACCATGCTCGGCCTGGCCGGCCTGTATAGCATATTTCTAGGCGAGCGGACGCTGGGCTGGTATCTGCAGTTCTTTCACTAGGCTCTTGCTGGTCATCCTGACGGGAACGGGCGCCGGCGCCACCTGTTCGATCACGGACCGCAATTGGGTCAGGTGATGGAGTCCATGCACCACGTGGAAGCGGCGCCACTGATCGACCCGCAACGCTCCCAGCCAGGGATGGCTTGCCACCCGCTCCATGCCGAACTTGCGGCGGCAGCGATCCAGCGCGATGTCCATGGCGTCGATTTCCTGGCGCAGCAGATCGCCCAGCTGCCGCCCATTCATGGCCGCAAAGCGGCCCGGGGCGGGCATCGTCTCATCCAGTGCCGGCACTCCCCGGGGGAGAGCCCCGAAACTCAGGATCATCAACTGCAACGACCATTGCAGGTAGGTTCGCGTCCGGTTGCGGGAAAGGTGTCCTTTGTTCAACCGGGTCTCGAGCGCGCCGGTGGTCAGGCGGTAGCCAAGCACCAGATGCTCGACCACTTGCTGGGCGCTCCACTTATAAGTCCGGCCGTAGGGATGGAGTTGGGTGGTCTCGGCGTCTAAGCCGCTCACTTCATTGGCGATTTGGCAAACAACCCGTTCGAGCACCGCGTGCATGGGGGAGACCTCTTGGGAGCCGTGGGCGCAACTCCCGAACCTCGCGGAAGTTTAAAACAGGCGAGTCGGTTGGAAACATATAAAACACGAGTTGCACCATTGATGGCACTACAACTTTGGTTCGGGGCAGGAGGTTATCCGCCGGTCCCAAGCGCCTTGAGCGCCTTGAGCGCCTGCTTGGACTTCGGTCCGTTGGGCATGATATCCAGATACAGCTGGTAATTGCGCGCTGCTTCCGCATTTTTCTTAAGCATGCGCTGGGTCTCGGCTAAACCAAAGATAGCCTCGACGTTGGTGGGATCGGAGGCCGCAGCGTCATTGAAACGAAGCAAAGCCCCCTGGTAATCGCCAGATTTGAGATAAAAGCCACCAACTTCGGCATCCTTTTTGGAACGCGCCGGATCAACCATGTTGGCGGGGGCGTCGGGCTCATTCTCATCGGTGCCACTGGATTGGCTCGAACTGACGCCCGGAGGCAGATCCCTTTTGGCAGCGGGCGCCGGGTCGGGGTCATTACCGGCCGCCTTGGCAGCATCCCGGGACACAGATTCAGGAAAGGGATTGTCCGTCGCCGCTGGTTTCTTGCTGCCGTCCGCATCGGATTCGAATGAGCCCGACGCAGCTTTGGCAGCCGACTTGGAAACGTCTTCGGGGAAAGGATTGTCGGTCGTCGTTGGTTTTTTGCTACCGTCCGCATCGGAGTCAGATGACCCCGCCTTTGCGGCCGACTTGGAAACGTCCTCAGGGAAGGGGTTCTCGTCCTTTGTAGACGGCGCCTTGGAGTCTGTTTTATCCGGCTTAGCTGCCGGCTTCTTCTGTGGCTGCGGCGCATCGGGAACCGCCTGGCTCTGCTGTTGAGCACGCACAGGCTCGCTGGCGCCGAACACGAGCAGAGCGGCGATCGAAGCGACGATAAGGGGCAATTTACGCATCGTTGCTCTTCTAAGTTTAGACCGTACGAATCCCAACTGCGAAATCACAATGGCCTTTACAGGCTGCGGAAACATTCGCTGTCGGGTAGGTCCGGGCTTTGGAGGTTGCGGAAAACTCGATTGGAGGCGGAGACCGTCCCCTCAGCGGCTAAAGCCGGACTGGTTTCAAGCAGTTATGGACGGCCTGAAGGCCGTCCCCTTCAAAAAGCGAGTTTTTCCGCAGCCTGTTTAGCCCGGACCTACCCCTGGAGATTCTACATTTCGGGAGCTGCCCGATTTGCTCACCGGGCGCCGGAGTTTTCTCATAAAACTGCATAAAATTGGGATTCTTTGGGGCATAGCTGGGGCACCCGGGCGCGCGGTCCCAAGCCGGCGAGGAAGGCGAGGGAGACATATACCGGGTGAGTGGCCCAGGAGCGCGGGGACAATTTTATAAAATTGCATAAAAGTCGGGTTTTTCGAGCACAATCACCCAAAGCCGTCCCTTCCGGCATCCACGGGTCCGGCATTCACGGCGGGGGCCAGTTTGCAGTTTTCGGCGATGGACAGGCGCCTTTCGGAGCAAAGAAAAGCCCGCCAACGGCGGGACGGGCTGGTTGAGACAGAGAACGAGTGTGGTACCGGATAGCGTTACGCCACCCTTCGCTCGCGCCAATGGCCTTCAGCAACAGGCAAACGCCACCGGCAGCGATTGCGCGAGGGCCCGCCGCCTGTAAACATGATATCCCGCTCGGCTGGAGGGTAAAGGGCGGCGACCATGTTTTTGGAGCGAGCTGATTCCGAAAGTCCATGTACTTCCGGGCACCCGGCTGGGTGATGATGCCCGACCGTACGAGTCTTCTTCCAAGGCAGGGCAACGGGGACCCGGATTGCATCCTGGGCAGCGCCCGCATAAATGCGGGGGCAGGGTAGGTAGAGCGTGAGTGAGATCCCGAAGCTTTGGGAAGCCATCCGGGGCGCACTGCAGATCCCTCGGCTTCGCTCGGGATGACAAAGGAGAGGGTAGCGCTTCCATTGACAGGATGGCAGAGTGCGTGGTGCTGCTTCCGTCGGAGGGATCTTCCATCCGTATCAACGACCCCAATGGAAGCGCTACCCTCTCCTTTGTCATCCCGAGCGAACCCGGATTTCCTGCCACGCTGCGCCGGACACGATCGCGTGTGCGCCTTTCAGTAAGGAAAGGCGCATGGAGCCCGCCAACGCCACCAAGTTCAACAGGAAATCCGGGGAAGCCGAGGGATCTGCAGTGCGCCCCGGATGGCTCCCCAAAGCTTCGGGTTCTCACTCACGCTCTAAAGGCCAATGTCCGGGCTCTTAGCCCGGACTTAGCCGACAGCGACGTTTTCCGCAGCCTGTTTATCCCCCTGAGGGATTTCTTCCCCATCCTCGCAAAACCTTGCTAAAAATCTGATCATGGGTTTGATGATTCGCTCTTCCTCGATACATGCCGCCGGCTGTTACACCACTTCCCGCATCGCCAAGGGCGTCAAGGTAGTGGAATACACCGGACCCCGAATCACCAAGAGCGAGGCCGACGCCCATTTTAAGGACTCCAAGATTACCTACCTGTTCGGCATCGGCGACGGGACGAAGGTAATCAACGGCCACGGCATGGCCATGTACATCAACCACTCCTGCGACCCCAACTGCGAGACGGAAGAGCTGCGCGGACGAGTGTGGGTGATTTCCCTCCGCAGCATCGCGCCCGGCGAAGAACTCACCTACGATTACAACCTCTACGACGGCGACGAAGACGAAGCTCGCTGCTACTGCGGAGCCAGCAACTGCCGCAAGACCATGTATTCCACGGAAGAGATCGCGCGGCGAAAGAAAGCCGCGCAACGAAAGGCCAAAAAGGCGGCTGGCAAGCGTGTCCTGGCGCGGCGCAAATAGCGGCGCTACGGTCTACAATCAAAGTTCAGACGCCGTGCAGCAGTCTTAATTCCTTCCTATGGCTTACCAGGTTCTAGCCCGCAAATACCGTCCTCAGCGCTTCTCCGACGTTGCCGGCCAGGAGCACGTGACCCGTACCCTGGGCCACGCTCTGGAACAGGAACGTGTAGCCCACGGGTATATCTTCAGCGGGCACCGAGGCATCGGCAAGACGACCATTGCCAGAATCCTGGCCATGGCCCTGAACTGCCGCAATAAGATCGGCAGCCCGCTGCGGCCCACGTACGAACCCTGCGGGGTCTGCGACTCCTGCAAGGAGATACGTGCCGGCAACTCCCTCGATGTGGTCGAGATCGACGCCGCCACCAATCGCGGCATCGACGAAATTCGCGAATTGCGTGACGCCGCGCGCTACGCCCCAGCGCGCGATCGCTACAAGATTTATCTTCTCGACGAAGCCCATCAGATCACCGATGCGGCGTTCAACGCCTTGCTGAAGACCCTGGAGGAACCCCCGGAGCACGTGGTCTTCATGATGGCGACCACCCAGCCGGAGGATATTCCCCAGACCATCCGATCGCGCTGCCAACACTTCAGCTTCCACGCCGTTAAGTTCGACGACATTGTCGCCCAGCTAACCCAGATTGCCAGCCAGGAAGGCATCCTGGCCGATCCCCAGGCACTGGCCCTGTTGGCCGAGGCCGGCGACGGCTCCATGCGCGATGCCCTTTCCATCATGGATCAGGCCATCGCGAGTGCGCCCATGGTGGACGGCAAGGCCAGGCTCGACGGAAACGAAATCCGGGAGCTGATGGGGACGGTGCCGGATGCGGTCTTTGAACGCATCCTGGAAGCCATCGGCGAAGGGCAAAGCGCGGCCGTGATGGAGGAGCTCAACCGCCTGCTGAATGCGGGCAACAGCCCATCGCAGATGGCGCGGCAGCTGGTGCGCTATCTGCGCAACTGCCTGATGGCCAAACTGGGCGGAGAAAATACCGAACTGCTGCAGATCTCAGGCGATGAGCGCGCCCGCGCCGTGCGCACGGCCACCTTGTTTGGTGAAGAAGATCTCACCCGTTTCCTGCAGGTGATGCTGCGCACCTTCGATGAGCTGAATTACCGCCAGGAGCCGCGCCTTCACCTGGAACTGGGCCTGATGAAGCTGGTGCATCTGCAGCGCCTGTTGCCGTTGGAGCAGATTCTGAGCGGCCTTCCCGCGACAACTGCCTCGCCAACCCGTATCGCGACCACCAGGCCCGCGCCCGCAATACCAATGCAGGCGCCGCCGCGTCCAGCTCCGGCCGAACCGGCCAAGCCAAAGCCAATCACATCTTCCCCGTTCGAGCTTGATCGCCAGCGTAAGCAGGTCGACGAAGAGCCACAGGAAACGGTAGTTGAGGCACCGGTCAAGCCGGTTGAGTTGGTCGAGGTAGTCCAGGTAGCCGTCGAGTCTGAGCCTGCGAAGACTGCCGAGACGGATCTGGATAAGCTGCGCGACGTCGTGACCGCCGCCCTCGATGAGCAGGGACACAACACCGCCGCTTCCCTGCTGTCCGCCGGACGCTGGAAACTGGACGACGATGGCGCGATCCAGGTAGAGGTAGGGGTCAAGAAGACCATGCTGGGTCTGACCATGAATGGCGAGGCGTGGAAAATCGTGCGCGAGGCGTTGCGCACGGCAGGTGCTACCCAAAAGATGACCGTGGTGCCGGGCGAAACCGCAGAGCCGGCCAGCGGGACACCGCGGGTATGGTCGCGCGATAGCATCGAAGCAGTTGCCCTGGGTAACCCCTTGGTGCGCCAGGCGCAGGAGCTGTTCCATGCGGAAGTGCGCAGTGTGCTCGATCTGCGAGAAAAAGGCAAAGGCTGAAGGAGTAGGCTGTGAACCCTTTAAAAATGCAGGAAATGCTCGAACAAGCGCGCCACATGCAGGACCAGATGCAGGAGAAGCTGAGCCACACGGTGGTGGAAGCTTCCTCCGGCGGAGGCGCTGTCACGGTGAAGATGAACGGGCAAAAACAGGTATTGCAACTAAAGATCGACGCGGCGGCGGTCATGAGCCTGAGTTCCAGCCCGGCGGATGTCGAAATGCTCGAAGACCTGTTGACGGCGGCGTTCAACGAAGCTGGCCGGCGCGCCGATGAAGCGATGAAGTCCAATCTTACCGGGATGCTGGGCGGCTTGAATCTCCCTCCTGGACTTCTATAGTCAGGAGCCGGCTTTGTCTCAATTCGCAGAACCGATGGCGCGGCTGATCGAAGAGCTGCGCAAATTGCCCGGCATTGGCGCCAAGAGCGCGCAGCGGCTGGCCTTCCACATTCTCCGCGCCAGCACCGAGGATGCGGGAGCCCTGGCCGACGCGGTGCGCGAGTTGAAGGCCAAGCTCTTGCTGTGCTCCACCTGCAACAACATTACCGATGTGGATCCCTGTATCTACTGTTCCAGTGCGACCCGCAGCCAGCGGATGGTGTGTGTGGTGGAGGAGCCGGGTAACATCGCAGTGATTGAAAAAACCCGCAGCTACAACGGCGTCTACCACGTACTGCACGGCACCTTATCGCCGCTGCACGGGGTTGGCCCGGAGCACCTGAGAACCGACAGCCTACTGGCGCGGGTGGCGCAGGGTGAAGTGGAGGAAGTAATTCTGGCCACCAATCCAACCGTAGAAGGCGAGGCCACAGCAGTCTACCTGGCAGATCTGCTACGCGCGGCAGCAGTACGCGTCACCCGGATCGCCACCGGAGTGCCCGCCGGAAGCGACATCGAGTACGCCGACGAGGTCACGATGACTCGCGCCATGGAGGGCCGCCGCGAGCTCAAGCTGTGAATCAAGTCCCCCGCTACGCTTCACTTCCTCCTGCATTCCCAGGACAAACCCTACTGCTCTTCATTTTCCTCCTTCTATCTCCCTTAACCGCACCAGCCGAAACGGCAACCCAGATCGCCCTCTCCTCCGCGCTGCGCACCACTCCCGCCGTAGGCGTAGTGCTCGATGTGAGAACCGGGCGCCTGCTGGCCGCAATAAAACCAACCCCAGCCGCCGGCCAGCTAACTGCGCCAGGCTCAATCCTCAAGCCGCTTTTTCTGGCTGCCGCCCTCAAGCAGCAAGAGATCCTACCGAATACCTCCATCTTTTGCCGCCGCAATCTGCGCATCACCGAAGGGACACAGGAGTGGAACCTGGACTGCACCCATCCGCAGAGTAACGTCGCCTTCTCCGCGCAGGAGGCGCTCGCTTACTCCTGCAACCGCTACTTCGCCACATTGGCTGACCGGATTCCGCCGGCGCAGGCAACGGCGATCCTGCAACACTACGGCCTGCCGCAGGTCCACGCCCCGCTCACCCGGGAGCAAAAGGAGCTCCTGGTGCTGGGCGTGGCTGGAATCGCCGTCTCCCCCACGCAAATCGCGGCCGCTTATCGCAAGCTGGTGCTGGAGCTCGATGACTCCCGGACCCCCACGCTGGACCCCGTACGGGAAGGCCTGAAGGATTCAGTCCGCTACGGCATGGCCCACAACGCCGCCGTGCCGGGCATGGAGATCGCAGGCAAGACAGGTACAGTCAACGCCGCCGGCTGGTTTGCCGGCATCGCTTCCCTTCACCAGGAAAAAGTCGTAGTCGTGATCTACTTGCCGCATGGCAACGGAGCCGATGCCGCCCGGTTAGCCCAGCACTTCTTCCTGGCAGCCGCGCCTCCCGCGCCAGAAAGCGCGCGCTCGTTAACCGTGGAGCTCTGGGCGGCCCGATCGCTGACCCACCTCACGGCAACTCCGCTAAGCGATGCAAAAGCCCCGCTACAGATCGAATGGGCGAAGGATGGACTCCGAACCTCTCCGAAAAAGACCACAAAGCAGCTCCAGTTGAACGGAAGCTTTCGCCTCCAAGCGCATGATGTGCCGGAAGTTGTGGCCGCAGGCAGCTGGGTCATCAGCTGGCAGCCCGACCGCCTGCGCATCCTACTGACGCTACCCAGCGAAAAATACGTCATCGCCGCCCTCAGCGGCGAGGCCGCGCCCGATGAGCCCATGGCCTCGCTCAAGGCAATGGCGATCAGCATGCGCACCTTTGCCCTGCTAAACGCGAACCGTCACCAGGCGCAGGGTTTTGGGCTCTGCGACACCACCCATTGCCAAGCCCTTCGCCTGGTCAAAGCCCGCCCGGAAGTGGAGCGCGCGGTGCGGGAAACCGCCGGCGAAACGCTGTGGTCTGGCGGCCAGCGGGCGCACGTCTACTACACCCAACACTGTGGAGGAATGAGCGAATCAGCGGCCGCCGTTTGGCCCACCGAAAAAGCCGGATATCTGCCCGGGAACCATGCCGATCCCTACTGCCTGCGCCGCTCCTCTGCTGAGTGGCACGTGCAGATTTCCCTGGCACAACTCAACCAGATTTTTCGCGCCCAGGGTTGGCAGACCCCTTCCCCGATTGAGGCCATCCGGGTGACCCGGCGCAGCCCAGCGGGCCGCGCCGAACTCCTCGAAGTAACCGGCCGCGGTGCGCCGGCCCAGCTCTCGGCCAGCAGTTTCCGCTTCGCGGTAGACCGGACGCTGGGTTGGAACCAGATGCGCAGTGACTGGTATACAGCCGCAGTGTCGGGGGCGGCCCTCCAGATCCAGGGCAAAGGATACGGGCACGGCGTGGGCCTGTGCCAGGCGGGTGCGTACGAAATGGCAGCGGAAGGCCACAGCGAAACGGAAATTCTTCGCTTTTACTACCCCGGCACCGCCATCGGCATCACGCCGGAAGACCACGGATGGCAGAACGTCGCCGGCGCAGGCTGGACACTGCTGACCACCGACCCCGGCCGCGGGCTGCTGGCCGAAGGCAATTCCGCCTGGGCCCGAGCCCAGGCCCGAGCCCAGGCGCTGTTCGGTACGCCTGCAACTCCCCAGGGCCCGACGGTGCAGGAACTCCCCAGCACCGAGTTGTTCCGGCAGACCACGGGAGAGCCCGGCTGGATGCTCGCCTCGACTCGTGGCGACATCGTGTTCCTGCAGCCGGCCACAGTCCGGCAAAACAATGGAGGAACCGAGGCACTCCTGCTGCATGAGTTTCTGCATGTGCTGGTAGAACAGCAGGCCGGAGCAAACGCTCCGTTATGGCTGCGTGAAGGTTTAGTGGAGACTTTGGCCAATCCAGGTAAGGAGAAGTCGGAGGTATTGGACCTGCCGGCAGGCGAGGTGGATGCTGCCTTAAAGCATCCCGCCAACGCCACCGTTTCGCGGCGCGCACACCAGGTTGCGGCGCGGATGGCTGCCCTGCTTTGCGCCCGCTACGGCATGACCGCGGTGCGGGAGTTCCTGCGTAATGGTGTTCCCTCAGAAGCAATCAGGAGCCTGGGATCGTGAGCCGGCCCGCAGTTGTGCCCCATCAATTCCCAACGCAGCTTTTGGTTCTTGATCAGCAGCTCAGCGATAATCGCCCGCAAAGAGCCGTTCTCCTGTGCTAACTCCTGCCAATCCCCTGGCAGGTTGAACTGCTCGACGCTGTTGGACTGGATCTGTGCGTTGCCTATCATGATCGGCCGCCTCCCGTTGCTGTAATAACCCGAGCCCGCTCGTCCTTATTCCCGCAGAAACAAAGTACATTTGCTTCTATGTTTACAAAGCCTACGTCTTGCCCGGAAAACCGCAAAGCCCAATTCGTGCCGTGCAGCAGGTACTCTTTCGTAGCGTCCGGGACCACCCGGAGTGACTAGTACAAGTACGGTGTCTTCCTAAGGAGGTGCTATGCAGATCGAATCGAAATCTTTCCGTGTGCAGCCCGGCAAAAAAGTGAGCCTCGCAAAATGGCCCACCAAGGTAGAGCAATTTTGCAAAACCGAAGAGGAGTATCAGCAGCTCATGGCAAAGCACAGGGAGGAGTTGTCTTCATTGCAGCGGCTTCACTGGGCCAGCAACCAATACGCATTACTGTTGATATTTCAAGGTATGGATTCGGCGGGCAAGGACGGAGCCATTGCCCACGTCATGTCCGGAGTCAATCCCGAGGGCTGCGAGGTCTCCAGTTTCAAACAACCCAGCACCCAGGAACTCGAGCACGATTTTCTCTGGCGCGCGATCTGCCGGCTTCCCGAACGCGGGCGCATCGGGATCTTCAATCGCTCTTATTACGAAGATGTGCTCGTGGTACGTGTGCATCCGGAGCTTCTCCACAATGCAGGGCTCTCTGAGGAAATCCACGACCAGAAAGCCCTATGGGAGGGGCGCTACCGCTCCATCGTGGATCTGGAGCACCATCTGCATCGCAACCGAACGCGGATTGTCAAAATATTCCTCCACCTTTCCAAAGAAGAGCAGCGAAAACGCTTCCTCGCCCGCATCGATGAGCCCGGTAAGAACTGGAAATTCTCGCTCGCTGACATTCAGGAAAGAAAATACTGGAAGGATTACCAAAAGGCTTATGAGGCTTGCCTGAGTGCCACCAGCACCCGTCAAGCGTCCTGGTATGTCGTTCCCGCTGACGACAAAAAGAATGCACGCTTGATCATTGGCCGCATCGTGCTTGACGCGCTGGAAGACCTCAAGCCGTCACATCCCAGAGTCACGGCCAAGCGACGTGGGGAATTGCTGGCAATCCGCAAAGAGCTGACCAAGGGTTAGTCAGACCTTGGCCCGGGCGAGAGCGAGCTCCATCAGGGTCTTGTGCGTTCCGTTGGCCTCGGGGCCGATCGACCCCGGGCCGGGGCGGAGCTGCACATATTTCCCATCAGACTCAAGCACCCACGCCTGCCGTTGATCGCGCAGGCAGACATCCAGAATCTCCCAAAGACGCTGCTTCAAACCGTCTGCTCGCACCGGTGTGACCACCTCAATGCGTTTGGAGAGATTGCGGAACATCCAGTCTGCCGATCCGATAAAGAACTCGCCCTCCACCGGATCCTGCTTCCCATTGGCAAAGTAGAAAATACGGGAGTGCTCCAAAAATCGGCCAATGATCGAGCGAACACGGATGTGGTCGGTGTGGCCCGGCACCCCGGGGCGAAGGCAGCAGAATCCACGAATGATGAGATCGATGGGAACACCCGCGTTCGAAGCCTGGCACAGGGCTTCGATCATGTCGGGATCTTCCAGCTGGTTCATCTTAGCCACGATGCGGGCAGGCTTCCCGGCCCGCTGATTGTTGATCTCGCGATAAATAAGGTCGAGCAGCCGCGGCCGCATGGTGACCGGAGCCACCAGCAGCGAGTCAAAATTCGGCTGCTCCGCATGGCCGGTCAGGTAGTGGAAGAGATTCACCACATCTTCTGTTATTCGAGGGTCGCAAGTGAACAGGCCGACGTCGGCATAAAGCCGGGCCGTCTTGACGTGGTAGTTGCCGGTGCCGATATGCACATAGCAGCGCAGTCCGCTCGCTTCCTTGCGCACCACCAGCGCCGTCTTGCCATGGGTTTTGAGCCCGCTGACCCCGAAGGTAACGTGCGCGCCGGCGCGCTCCAGTTCCGCCGCCCAGTGCAGATTGCGTTCTTCGTCAAAGCGCGCCTTGATCTCCATCACGCAGGCCACCTGCTTGCCCCGTTCTGCGGCGCGTATCAGCGATTTGACGAAAGGCGTGTCATCGCCGATGCGGTATGCGGTCATCTTGATCGAGACGGTTTGCGGATCGTCCGCCGCCGAACTGATAAAGTGTTCCACCGAGGCGTCGAAGCTTTCATAAGGGTGGTGCACCAGAAAGTCGCCCGCGTGAATCGCCGCAAAAATCGCACTCACACCCCCTCCCTCAGGCAGTGCCGCCGGCCACAGCGGTGTCCATTCAGGATCGCGCAATGTGGGGAAAGGAAGACCCAGCAGCTCGAAGAGCGCGGTGTAGTCCACTTCCTCCTGCATCTCATAGAGGTCGACTGGGAAGAGGTCGAACCGTGCCCGCAGCATTTCCGTGATGGCAGGGTCGGCTCCGGGCCCAAACTCCAGCCGCACTACCGGTTCGTAACGCCGCTGCCGAATCTGCTCCCGCACCAGCGCGCGAAAATCGGCCGCCGGTTCATCATCGAGCTCCACCTCGGCGTCGCGCGTGAGCCGCACGCTAGTGACGTTGCAGATTTCCATGCCGGTGTACAGGTGGTGCAGATTCCCGCGAATCACCTCATACAGGGGAACCAGCAGCTTTTGTCCAGGCTCGAGATCGCTCTCCAGCGAAACCCACTGTTTAATCACTCCCGGTACTTTCACTCGAGCAAACATCGTTTCGTCTCTGGCCACATCGCGTAGCCGGAAGACGAGAGAGGTCGACAGGTTGGAGAGAAAAGGAAAGGGGTGGACGGGGTCAATGACTAAGGGCGTGAGCGCAGGCGACAATTCAGATTTGAAATACTTGCTTGCCTCCTCCTGTTGACCGGGAGTGAGCTCGTTCCACGACCGCAGGAACACTCCGTGCTGGGCAAGGCCGGGGATGATGGTTTGCCGGTAGCACTCCGCCTGGCGATGGAGCGAGCCCATGAGCTTATCCCGGACCTGTTGCAACAAAGCGCGCTGGGCGTCGGTCGTCCCAAGGCGAAGCACGGCCTCCCGCTTCATGAAGAACTCGTCCAGGTTGGAAGTAAAGATGGCGAGGAACTTTGCTCGTTCGAGCAGCGGCGTGCGTTCGTCGAGTGCCTCGGCGAGCACCCGCTCATTGAAGTCGAGCCAGCTCAAATCGCGGTCGATCCACACCGCCTGCAGGTCAGTGGGTAGCGCGGCGTTAAGCGCGCCATGGTCGCCAATGGACGCCAAAACAGTAGTGGCCATATAGATTCCCTCGCGTGACGTTCAGATTTTACGGCCCGACCCTCCACAGAAGTGTGAATAGCACGTTTCATCTCAGGGCTTCTCGTTTCCCACGGAAAAACCCGGAATAAGGTCCTTACCATGCCAGTAATATGGATCCGAGATGGCAGTCCGCAAAATCGTCCACATCGACATGGACGCGTTTTATGCTTCCGTCGAGCAGCGGGATGATCCTAACCTGCGCGGCAAGCCCGTCATTGTCGCGTGGAAAGGTAACCGCTCCGTCGTCTGCGCCGCGTCTTATGAAGCCCGGCGTTTCGGCGTGCGCTCGGCCATGCCGGCGATCCGCGCCGAGCGTTTGTGCCCGGAAGCCATCTTTGTCCCTCCGGACTTCACTCGTTACCGGGCTGTCTCCCAGAGCACGCGGGAGATATTCAAGCGCCACACCGATTTGGTAGAGCCGCTGTCCCTTGACGAGGCATACCTCGACGTAACCGAAAACAAAACTGGTTTGCCCACCGCGACCCGAGTCGCTCGAGCCATTCGTGAGCAAATCCGCGAAGAACTGCACTTGACTGCTTCTGCCGGGGTCGCCCCCAACAAATTCCTGGCCAAGATTGCTTCCGACTGGCGCAAGCCCGACGGGCTATTCGTGATTCAACCCGAAGACCTGGACACATTTCTACCGCCTCTCCCCATCGGTCGCATCCCCGGTGTAGGAAAGGTGACGGAAAAGAGGCTGGAGCAGCTGGGAATCAAAACCGTGGGCGACGTGCGCCGCCTGGAGCTACAGGTTCTCGAAGACCATTTCGGACGCTATGGTCTCAGGCTCTACCAACTGACGCGCGGTATTGACCACAGTGAAGTCATTCCCGACCGGCCGACGAAATCTATCTCCGCCGAAGATACCTTTGAATCCGACGTGCCGTTGGCCGAGACAGAGTCCATCATCCTCCGTCTCGCGGAAAGAGTATGGGCCGCGTCGCGCAAGGAAACGCGCATCCCGCGCACTGTGGTGCTCAAACTCAAGACCGCCGAGTTCAGTATCCTCACCCGAAGCCATACTCCCCTGTCACCTCCCTCTTCCTGTGATGAATTGGCCGCCATCGCACTCACCTTGCGGGAGCGCGTGAACCTGGATCCGCAGCAACGCTTTCGCCTGGTCGGAGTAGGGCTAAGTAACTTTCGTGAAGCCGAAGAAACACCCGCGCAAGCTGCTCTTTTTGAAAACCCGCATATTCCGTGCTGATCGCCCCAAAACGGACGGCTGAGAGCGGCCTAGGACTGTGTCCCAAATCGTCATCCTTGTATCTCTTCGTGTTTGTTGTCCTAACTAAATGTTTTTCGACCCCTCCACAAAAACGTCATCCTTGTATCTGCAGTTCAGCGGACCTCTGCTCCCTTCAGTTCAGCAACTACTCTCAACGGAAGCGCCCCCCTCTCCTTGTCATCCCGAGCGAAGCCGAGGGATCTGCAGTTCAGCGGACCTTTCGTGGAAATGTTTTTCGACCCCCCCACCAAACGCTGAGCGGAGCGCGCGCGGAGTCGAAGGACCCGGCGATACTCTCTGGACGGGCTCTTCGACTGCGCGCCATAAAACCCTCCGTTATGCGATAGATACAAGGATGACGGTTTTGTGGAGGGGTCGAAAAACATTTCCACGAAAGGTCCGCTGAACTGCAGATCCCTCGGCTGCGCTCGGGATGACAAAGGGGAGGGTTGCGCTCCCATAGAAGGCTGATGATGAATGTGGGTACCGAACGTGAAACGCTAATTTGGACAAGTGTGACTCTCAGCCGTCCCTCCGGGACTAAATCGGTGAATGGCGGGTTCTCACACACGCTCTTCACCCCCTGTGAGAACAACACCTGCACGAAATATCGTCATGCAAAGCTGCCCCAGAATTCATTGCCCTTCGTTATAGACGCTCTTAACAAATCCACCAGCATTGGTATTAGGCCAATCCGGATGCTTCGCTTTGAGTTCGGCACTGATTTGTTTGCCCGCCTCATCAGCAGACACGCCCTGTTGCTTAAGCGCCAAAGCCCGCGTGCGAATCCCCGAGATCAGTTCTCGTTCGGCAGCCACCATCGAGCCGTCCCCGGGAGCGCTATGATCGGGTAAAACATGCGCGGCGTTTAGACCCTCAACCTTATCCAGCACCGCGAGCCACGTAGCCGGTGTGCCGCCGTCGCCAAAAATATTCGGCATCGTCTTGTTCTGCACCACGTCGCCCGAGACTAGGGTGCGGTCTGGTTCAACAAACGTTAACTCGTCGCCTTTGGTGTGCGCCCCGCCGAACCACAGCAGCCGCGCAATAACACCCCCGAGGTCAACATCCGCCTCCTGGCTAAACGTCACATCGGGCGGACGCAACACCACCCCCGCCAGCAGCTCTTTATTCTGCGCCGAACGCCCGCTGAACATATCGATCATTTCCTGCCCATGCTTCTCCATCTCCTGCTGTTGCACCGCGTCGCGGATCAGGATGGTGCCGGCAGGAAAACCGGGCTCCCCGGCGGCATGCTCCGGATGAAAATGCGTCGTGGTAAGAAAAAGCTTGCGATTTCCAGGCGCAAGCTTGGCCGCCACGCGTGCGGCAGTGGCTCCATTCTTCGGCCCCAGCCCGGTATCGACCACCAGCGTAGCCCCGCTGCCGACCACGATCGCAATGTTGGGGAAACCCATAATCGCCCACACATGATCGGAGATCTTGACCGTGTCCTCACCCACCATCGGTTGGCTCATCTGTGCGAATCCACACCCGGTAAGCAGTAAAGCCGGCGCCAATACTTTCGTGACTAATATCATGCCGTCCAATATAGCCCCGGCGGCAAGCTACAATCACTCGAATGAAGCGAACACAGAGGATTTGCGCCTCTCTCCTGGGCCTGCTTGGTTCTTCTACGCCTATGCTCTACGCCGCTAACTGCGACGCCATCAAGCAGCTCCAGCTCCCGGATACCACCATTACTATGGCCGAACGAGTGACTTCCGGTGATCTGAGCGGGCCGGAAATCGAAAAGCCCTTGCATGAATTGCCGGTATTTTGCCGCGTCACCGGCATGCTTCGGCCCACAGCAGATTCTGACATCCGTTTTGAAGTCTGGTTGCCGGAGAACGACTGGAACCAGCGTTTTCTCGGGGTAGGCAACGGTGGGTTTGCCGGCTCCATCGGATACCAGGGCCTTGCCGGTAATCTCCGTCGCGGATTCGCCACCGCCGGCTCCGATGCTGGCCACCAGGCGAAGGGCGAAGACGCCAGCTGGGCCTTTCACCACCCGGAGAAGATTAAAGACTTCGGTTGGCGCGCAGTCCACTTGACCGCGGAGCGGGCCAAGGACATTGTCAAGGCCTACTACGGCAAGACTGCTGCCAAGTCCTATTTCGATTCCTGTTCCGACGGGGGCCGCGAGGCGCTGATGGAAGCTCAGCGTTTTCCCGAGGACTACGACGGAATCCTGGCCGGCGCGCCGGCCAATGCCTGGAGCCGCATGCTGACCTCAGGAGTAAGTGTGACCCAATCCACCATCGGCGACCCGCGCGCGTACATCTCAAGCTTGAAGCTGCCCGCAATCCAACGCGCTGCACTCGCCGCGTGTGACGATTCGGATGGCGTAAAGGATGGCTTCCTCAGCGATCCGCAAAAATGCCATTTTGATCCCGCCGTGCTGTTGTGCAAGGGGGCAGATTCCCTTGAGTGCCTCACCCAGCCGCAGGTGCAATCGCTCAGAACGTTCTATGGTGGCGGTGAGGATGCGCAAGGCAAGTCTTTTTTCCCGGGATATCTCATGGGGGATGAGGGCGGTTGGGGCGACTGGGTACTGGGAAACGGTCCCGGATCAGGCTCCGGCATTCAATACGTACAAAACTACTTCCGCTACATGGTGGCGGACGATCCAAAGTGGAATATCCTGACGGCGGATGTAGCAGAGTCGTTGCAGGCGGCAACCAGGCAAACTGCGGCCGAGCTGGATGCAACCAACCCGGATCTGGGCGGGTTGCGCGCGCGCGGCGGCAAATTAATCATGTATCACGGTTGGAACGATCCTGCCATCTCGCCCTGGAACAGCATTGCCTACTATCAGAGTGTGCAGAAGGCGATGGGCGACTCGGTGGCCAGCGGGTTTCTGCGCCTCTACATGGTTCCCGGCATGGAGCATTGCGTCGGCGGCCCCGGTCCATCTGCATTTGGACAGCTCGGCATTGCCACCACCGGTGGACCCAAATACGGCGTGTTCGATGCGCTGGTCGATTGGGTAGAGAAAGATACTCCGGCGGAGACCGTGATTGCGACGAAATACGGGCCCGACAACAAGGCAGCCATGACCCGGCCCTTGTGCCCTTATCCGGCGGTGGCGAAGTATAAGGGCGCCGGCGATACCAACGATGCCGCTAACTTTGTCTGCAGCAAGCCATGAACATAGCCTGCCGCCTGTTGCCGTTCATTCTGATTCCGTGCGCCCTGCACGCCCAAACACCGGCCGCACCGCCATGGGCGCAGCCCGGTTCCGCAACTCACACCCAGGTCGCCCCACCGCCCGATTTTCACCGCCCTAGCACCAACTTCAATACGCCCATTGGTATCTTCGAAGGCCAGTCCGATATTGGAAGCGCACTGGTGCCGGGCAGTGCCAGTTACGAATCGGGCGCCGGGCAGTACACCATCAATTCTGCCGGCTATAACGTGTGGTACACACGCGACGAGTTCCGCTATTTATGGAAGAAGATGTCCGGCGACGTTTCCCTCGCGGCTGATATCGCCTTCCCCGACCCCAAAGGCTACGGCGATCGCAAAGCCGTCCTCATCATTCGTCAGAACCTCGACGACGATTCCCAGGAGGCCATCGTCGCCCTGCACGGCGCGGGCATGATCCAGCTGGCGCAGCGTGCGGAGAAAAACGTCCGCGTCAAAGACCTGGAATTTCGTGTTGGCGGCCGCGGCCGCCCCGGGGGCGCCACTCCTGACAGCCTGGTGAGTGTGTTTGCCAAACGCATCGGCATCGAAAAGCGGGGCGACTCCTTCGCCTTGTTTGTGAGCCTGGAAGGCGAACCGATGCACCAGTTCGGCCCGCCAATCATCCTGCACCTCGACGCCCCCTTCTACGTAGGCATCGGCTTCTGTTCCCACTTGCCCGACAAGTCCGACACCGCGGTACTGTCCAACGTGCTCCTGGAAAACTCCGCAGGCAAGCTCCACTAAACATGCCGAACAGGGGAAGGGCATGACCAAGCCGGCTTTCCTGGCCACCACCACCTTAATATTTGCTTTGCTGCCTGGCCACGCGACGGCCCAGACGGCCACGCCAGTCAAACACCTCGTAATCATCTTCGACGAGAACATCTCCTTCGATCACTACTTCGGGACTTACCCAATCGCGCTCAACCCGCCTCATGAAACTCCGTTCAAGGCACGTCCGGAAACGCCCCGGGTAAATGGTCTGACCCCATTTCTGCTGCAGCGCAACCCGAACTTCCTCAACGTAAAAATAAATCAGAGTTACGCCACCAACCCCTTCCGCCTGGGTCCTGCCCAGGCGGCCACTGCGGACCAGAATCACGGCTACACCGAAGAACAGCTCGCCTTCCACGCCGGCCTGATGGATTCGTTCCCGCGATACACCGGCCTACCCGCTCTCGCCACCCAGAAGTTCTCCCCCGAAAGCATGAACGGTGCGCCGCCGGAGTATGTACACCAGACCAAAGGATTGGTCATGTCCTACTTCGACGGCAACACCGTAACCGCGTTATGGAACTACGCGCAGCGATATGCCTTGAACGACAACTCCTACGCATCGACCTTTGGCCAATCAACTCAGGGAGCCATTGAGCTCATCTCCGGCCAAACCAACGGAGTCACCGACCAGATCAACGCCGCAAGTTTCCTGGTCGATGGTGGAAACGGCACCTACACCGAAGTGAACGATGGGGATCCTATTGGAGACAAGTGTTCCAACCCGTCCTGGGGTGAATTGCACTACACCGGAAATAACATCGGGCAGATGTTAAGCAAGCGCGGTGTGACCTGGGGCTGGTTTGAAGCAGGCTTCGACTTATCCAAAACCAACCCCAATGGAACCACCGGCTGCCTGCGCAGCAGCTACTCAAAAATTACGCAACTATCTCCGGTAGACTACATTCCCCACCACCAGCCGTTCCAGTACTACACCCCGACCGCAAACCTGCTCCACACCCGGCCCTCCTCCCTACGCATGATCGGCAAGGAGGGAGACGGCGCCAATCATCAATACGACACGGATGATTTCTTCGCCGCGGTGAAGGCGGGCAATTTCCCTGCTGTGACTTTCCTGAAAGCTCCGGCCTATCAGGACGGTCATGCCGGCTATTCGGATCCGATCGATGAGCAGACTTGGCTGGTAACCGTCATCAATTTCCTGGAGCGCCAACCGCAGTGGACAAACACCGCAGTGATTGTGGCCTATGACGATTCCGACGGCTGGTATGACCATCAGATGGGGCCGATCGCGAACCAATCCACAAGCAAGGCGGATGGGTTAACCGGACCCGGCCAATGCGGCGATGGAGCGACTGCCCTGGGCGGGCCCGCCGTGGACCATGCCCAGGGTCGTTGTGGCTACGGTCCACGCCTGCCAATGCTGGTGATCTCCCCCTTTGCGCGCCGCAACTTCGTCGACCATAGCTTGACCGATCAAACTTCCGTCCTGCGCTTCATCGAAGACAATTGGCTCAACGGAGAGCGTGTCGGTGGCGGGTCCTTTGATGCCATCGCCGGTTCCCTGAACGCCATGTTTGATTTTGCCCATCCCGATGCGCGCCCCTACATCCTGGATACGTCGACCGGCAAGGTTCTCAGGCAGTAGGGGGAAGATTTGAGCTCCACATATCCACGATGCATTTCCAGCTGCCGTCGGCCTGCTTCTTCCATATCTCAACCGTTTTCCCATGGTCTGTGGATGGCTTACCATGCGCATCGGTGGTGGTGAGTTCATAGACGCCCTGGGTATACGCAAGGTCGCCCGAACGAGCCACTTCCACCTTCTGCGGTTCCCAGCTGACCGAGAGACCGGGCAGTGCTAACAGCGCGCCAATTTCTTTGCGGGCGCCTTCTTTGCCGCTGGTTTTTTGTTCGTTGGGTGGCAGCAGCACCGCATCATCGGAATAGAAAGCCACCCAGTCGTCCACCTTCTTCGATTGGGCTGCCTTGCTCCAGTTTTCATCGGCCTGCCGAACCGCCGCCTCATCAGCCGCCGGTGTAGACGCCGGCTGTTGTTGGCCAGAGTTGCACCCAAGAACGAAGAGCACAAAAAAAAGACCCACGTACTTCAATTTTTCCATAATCGTTCCCTCGCGAAGCCCCTTTACTAAGCCCCTTCACTAACCCTTGGAGTAGGAGTTCCGTGAATATACCAGATACCTCACCAATGCCGGGCTCGACCGCAACCTTTTCGGTATCAGTTAAGATTCTTAACAACGCCATGGATGATTTATTCCAGCTTAGTGTGGAGAAATACCCAATGCGCAATTCTAAGAGGATGTCGAGCGCACTCTGCTGTCCCCTCGTGATGCTGGCGCTTGCCCTGCAGGCAGGAGCGCAGAGGGTAATTACCTCCCAGTACGACAACGCACGTACCGGTGCCAATCTCAATGAGACCACCCTCACGCCGCGCAATGTGAATGTTCAGCACCTGGGGAAAATCTTCACCTTGCACGTGGATGGAGATGTCTACGCCCAACCGCTCTTCCTCAGCGGCGTAGAAATTCCAGGCAAGGGCCGGCACGATGTACTCTTCGTCGCCACCGAGCATGACACCGTATACGCCTTCGACGCCTACGGCTCGCCGTCCACTCCCCTCTGGCAAGTGAGCTTCCTCAAAGACGGATTCACTCCCGTTCCCGCGCACGATGCGGAATGCCCCTTCATCGCGCCCGAGGTCGGGATAACCTCGACCCCCGTCATCGACCCGGGCACCGGGACACTCTATGTGCTGGCCCGCACCAAAGACCGGGCGATCCTGTTCAACGGTATCTACACCCAGCGCCTGCATGCGCTTGCGGTGACCACCGGGGTGGAGAAATTCGGCGGACCGGTAGAGATCCAGGCCAGCATGAGCGGTAAAGGGAGAGGCAGCAGCGGGGGAAAGCTGGACTTCAATCCGTTGCGGGATAATCCGCGAGCCGCGCTCTTATTGAACCATGGTGCGGTTTACCTCACTTGGGCCTCGACCTGCGATGTCGGCTCCTACCACGGCTGGATCATGGCCTACGATGCGCGCAGCCTGAAGCAGAAAGCGGTCTTCAATGCATCTCCCGACGGGGATGACAGCGGAATCTGGGCCGGTGACACCGGGCCCGCAGCGGACAAAGCCGGCAACATATTCGTTGCCACCGGCAACGGCCGTTTCGACGCCCAGAAAGGTGGCCGCGACTATGGCGATACTCTGCTCAAGCTGGATGGAGAGACTTTAAAGCCGAGCGACTATTTCGCCCCCTACAACGTAGACGACCTGGACGCGAACGACAGCGACCTGGGTTCCGGTGGGCCGATGCTGCTGCCTGACCAACCCGGAGATCATCCGCACCTGGCGACGGTGGAGGGCAAAGGGGGCGTTCTCTACCTGCTAGACCGCGACCACATGGGACATTGGCAGCCTGGAAACAATAGCCATGCGGTGCAGACGATTGCCCTGCCCAACGGCGTCTTCGGAGCGATGACCTACTGGAACCACTACGTCTACGTGCTCAGTGACAGCGACGCCCTTCGTCAATTTGAAGTGAAAGATGGAAAGCTCGAGCCCAGGGCAAAGAGCGGCAATACTTTCCCTGGTGTCTCTGCTACCCCAATCGTCTCTGCCAATGGCACCAGCGACGGTGTTGTATGGTTGCTCCGCTCCAAGGTCTGGAACGCACCCGACACTGGTGCGATTCTCTACGCCTACGATGCCGCAAATGTGGCCCATGAACTCTACGATAGTGAGCAAAACGCCGGACGTGACCGTGCCGGCGTCGCCCTCCGCTTCAACATCCCGACGGTCGTGAACGGGCATGTGTATGTGGGCACAAAGCACGAGGTGGACGTTTACGGTCTACTGCCAGGAGCGGGCAGCGGAAAATGAGTTTGAGGTACCTAAATGAGTGAAGCCAAGCAGTATGCCTACGAGACCCGCCTGAACGTTCTACACGGCCCACTTGAAATCATCGACGCTAAGGCTCTTGCCGATGCCTGTGAATTCCAGTGGTACAACCAGACGCTCTGCCAGGTAAATCAATCCGTTGTCCGCCTTGGCGTCATGGAGGGTGAGTATCACTGGCACAAGCACGATGCTGACGACGAGTTCTTCTACGTCCTCGAGGGTCAATTGCTCATCGATCTTGAAGACCGCACGGTGGAGCTTGATCCTGGAAAGGGCTTCGTCGTTCCCCAGCGAGTGGTGCATCGCACGCGCGCGCCGCATCGCACGGTAGTCCTTATGGTCGAGAACAAAGGCATCCTCCCCACCGGCGATCCGGAGGAATGAGGAAATCAGCGGGGTTCAGGGTCTGCGTCGCGATCATATCGCGCTCCTATTTAGCCGTAACACTCACCGATGCGATGTGGTTTTCCCACGCGAGTTGGATCGTGCCCTTGGTGCCGCCCGTGCTCGTGATCGTATACTTCAGCATCTCGATCGGAGCCGGCGGCTTTTTCATCTCCATCTTCACCCGGCCCAGGTCCTTCGAAGCATCGTATTCCGTGCCCCACTGCGTTGTCTCCTTGTTGATCACCAGTTCCCAGGCGTCGGGATCTTTTACATTCACGTACAGCGTATAGTCGCCCTTGGGCACGGCCAGGCCGCCGATATTCAAATCCGCGTCGGTATGAAACGCCGTGGCGCTATTGGCGCCCGCGCGCCAGATGGGGGCGGTTGGATCCTGCATCACTCGCCCGCCCTCGCCAAAGATCTGGCGTCCTCGAACCGACGGCGCGCAATACTTAATAACCAGCGTTGCGCCGCCGATCTTGCCGATTGCTGTTTCCGGAGGGCTCGTTTGTCCGCACGCGGTATTCAGGACCACCATCAGGCTTGCCCATACCAGGAAATACTTCATAGATTCGTCCTCCGTGTTCGTAGACGCCAGCAGTGCCACTGTACATCAGGCGACGATCACGAAGAGAGTCCGTTATCGATTTCACCGCATCTGGTTTTCATGGGAAAGCGTGACGGAACGGTTGCGGTATCACTGGCCGCACGCGCATCGAGTTATTTGTAGACGGCGGGTCGCGGTGGAAAATACTTTCGGTCGAACAAAAAATTTGTCATCCCGACCGCCGCGTAGCGTGGTGGAGGGACCTGCTGTCCTCTCAGCCACTATGCGATCTTAGATGGAGTCACTACCGCCCCCTTTGTCATCCCGACCGGAGCGAAGCGCAGTGGAGCGATCTGCAGTTCCCTCACCCACCAACCACCCCTGATGTCGAGCCTCGTCTATTGGGGCGGTGGTGGTGTAGTAGGTGCGGTAGCCGGAGCACTCACAACTGGTTGGTCCGCTTTTACCTGACCCGGAGCCGGAACCGCCAGCGGCGCAACCGCAGCCGATTGCGACGGCTCAGCCGTCACCGGCAGAACCGCCGTATTGACCACTGCAGGATCATCGCGCAATTTGAGATACAGTGTCCCATTAGGACGCGGGACGCTCAGTGTGCTGTCGCCAAACCCTTCCGGGACTGTGACTGCATTGGCCAACTGAGCATCAGTACCCACCTGCTGCAGCAGAAACAAATCCGTTCCCACCAGCGTGCACAAGGGAGCACCCTCGACGCACTTCAGCTCCTTCAATTGCGGCACCCGCACCAGCGTAGCTAAAGGCTGCCAATCCCCGGACACCCCTTGCGCGCTGACTGGACGAAAACGCAGCGGCCCAAATGCCGACCCGCCAAATGCCTTGGACGGATCAAGCGTTACCAGTGCTGTCTTACTATCCTGCAGAACAATCCCGCCCTCCCCTACCCGCAGCGTGGTGGAGAACGCATCATCTGCGCTGGCCACTTGGATTTTCTGATCTCGGGGAAAGGAAACCGGAGCCTGCACAAAGAACGTCAGCTTCGCGTGCTCCGGTAGTTCGTCCTCGCTGCCCAGCTGCACCACCGATGCCGGCCCGTCGGAGTGGACACTCTTATTCAGCAGCTTAACGCTGGGCCGCGATGCCTGCACCGTTGCATCCAGGTCCAGCACGCGTCCGTCTTTCAGCGTGACCTTAGCGACCATCTTGTCGTCCTGGTGAAACGATGTAGAGTCCGGTCCCTTCAGCAGCAAAGAGTCTTCGCTTCCGTTGTGCGTGAGCGCAGCCGCGGGCGAGAAAACCGCGTCGTTGACCGACATGGAAGCGACCTCATCCAGCCGCGTGCCCTTCAACACCCCCTGATGATCGCCCGCATAAACGGTCAGGTTATCGAGCCGGCCGGCCTCGGAATAAGTGTGCAACGGAACCTGGTCCGGCTTCTCTAATCCCATTTGTTTTACTTGTAGGTTGACCGTACCCGCCTGCTCCCCATCGAGCGGCATGTCGATCTGGATCTCGTTCGGCTTGACCCCCTTCCAGGTCGCATCGAGCGTCTTCCCCCCGGCATCTTTCACCGTAACGCCGTCCACGCACGCAACCTCGGGGGCATCCAGATGCACCGTGTCCTTGCGGCCAACAATCAGCGCGTGCTGGTCGTCGGAAGCCAGTGTCCACTGTTCCGGGTGGGCGCTGGCGAGATGAAAGCTTGGCCCTTCGAATGGCTCGAAACCCCAATACCCGTGCAGAGTCCCGGTTGCGCTGCCCGCCAGTTTCTGAGCCTCCAATGCCTGCGCACTGACCACAAAGCCCCCTTTCATAGCATCCGGGGTTGCGGGCAAGTCAACGCTTTGTCCAGCTTTGTTCTGCACCCGGAGAACAAAATCGTGCGCATAGCCGGTAGCAAAGACGTAGGGCGCACCCACCACCGGCAGCACCAGGGGCTTGGTCTGTGCGCAGAGTGTGTTCTTGGCATCAACCGCGTGCATCACCGGCAAGTCTGCGGCCTGGACAGACGGCAGCCCAACCACCAGCACCGACTGCGGCTTGTGAAAGGATGGCGGGTTATTCAGCTTGAGTGACAGGGTATCGCCCTTGGGCATGGCGAGCGCGGGCAGATACTGGTACTCCGCGGTGTGAAAGCTGTCCAGAATTTTCGCCATGTCGAGCACCGTGCCCACGTAGACGCTGTAGTAGCCGCCGCCTGCCTGTTGCGTATACGACATCTGCGACAACATGTCACCGGCCGAGCCCCCGGTAAGCTGCTGTACCACGCTCTGGCTGCGCCCATTGTCGAGCACCAGGCTGTCGGGGTTCTGCATCAGGCAGGGCGCCTGCTGTTCTGTAGGTTTATCGAAACACTGCTGATCGACCTTGATATTGAGGCTTCGCGCCAGCAGCTTGGACTGGTCTTCGACCGCCTTGGGATCGCCGCTATCCACGGTCTTCACTGCACCGAGGTAGGTATCCAGCCGGGCTCGATCGAGACTTGCCTGATGAAGGTCCTGCGCCGCCCGAACGAAAGCTCCTGGACGTCCCCGCACGGCGTTGCGCAGGGTGCTGAAGTCTCCCCCGGTCTCCGGGGCAAGAAACAGCAGAACCTGCTGCGCGCCCTCGGGAACGGTTACATACACGCCTTCTTCCCGAACCTTCTTATTCCAGGTCTCCGCCTTGGTAAACCAATTTTCGGGGGGCGGGTTCACCGAACCGCGGAGAAACGCAATCACCAGCACATACCGTGCTCCCTCCTTCTCCGGAAGGTTAGGATGTATCCACAAGCGGTCGCCGGCGGCGAGGTTGGCCACGGTGCCGATGGGCAAAGTCTTGCCCGCGCGGGTAACTTTAGCCTGAATCCGAGGGCCATCAAGATCGAACGCCGGGCCACCATCCGCGTGTGCCAGTCGGGCCGTCAAAAGGAATACAAAACACCAAAGTAACCGATACAATCGCATGCTCTGATTATAGAAAGTTTTCGCAACCCGGTCGGTGGCAAGCCAGGCTCACATCCGCTATCCGAATGCGTGTCCCACCTTAGTAACACCCGCCACCCTGCCAGCGCCCTCGGGCGCCAGCCTGGACTCGCCGAACCGGACCCTCGAACCGAATGTTGGGCCGTACCCTCGAACCGGACGGGTGCCCCTCGCCCAAGCGTACCTGGGACGAAAAAGCTGGCGAAGCCTTCTATTGTTTTGCTTTTCTGTCTCTGCAACTTGCTGTCTCTTCAACGACCACATTGAGAAGCTCCCATAAGTCGCTCTATCTATGGGATCTTACAGCAACACATGAATAGTGCCTCGCAAACCGGCCCGCCATGCGTCAATCCTGAAATGCGAACGCGAAACTGAAGGCCTCTTCATCCAATGACCAGGAACGAACCGCGGGACACCAGCATCAAGGTAAACTCCGCCGACCCGGGATACACTGCGACGGACCTGAACGGAAATCGAGGCCACCAAACCGCCCAGGAAGCGGTCGTAGAGCCGCTCCGGCTGGCAATGCTGGATGAGACGGATCGCAGGTGGTTTCTTCGACAGCCGAGGCGTCTGCCCCTGGTGAACTGGCGGAATCTTTCTCCTACCCACGAACAAGAAGCGTCCAAAGCGAAGCTCGGCTGTTTAGCCGCTCTGGGTGGGCGCTTCAGATACAGCTATAAGACTTTCAGGGCACTGCTGCGATTCTCACGCTGAATCGTGCAGCCGGCGTATCTCTGTCGAGAGTTTTTCAACTGATCTTCTTCAGCCACAGATTGCGAAACGAGACCTTACAGGGCACGCCTTCAACCTGCAGTCCAAACAGTCCCGGGACGTTATTCGACGATGCCGGATCGTCGTCAATCAAAGCCGCCATCAGTTGCCCATTCAAGATGTGCATAATTATCGCTCCGCGGGCGATGATCATGTACTGGTTCCAGCCGCCGTCTTTTACGCAGGCGCCGAGCTTCTCCCGGTCTGCAATCGTTCCCACCAACTGCGGTATCCTTCCGGCGAAGGACTGTACCACCTGACCGCGCCAGGCGATGATCCCGCGCGAATTGTTCTGCGAATAGAGCTGACCACTATACGATTTTGCGGTCGCGTCTACGGGGTACCAGAAATCAGCTTGGGGGCCGATCATTGTCCAGCGCGGATCACGCAGGCCATTTTCCTCCCGGCCGCATTCCTCGGGATTTCCCGTGCTGCTCCGATACTGGACACCGCTGCCTCCACCCTTTTCGACCTTGATTTCTAGCTTGAGATCGAAGTCCTTTGCTCCGTCCCGCGGCAGACAAGAAAGGTATTTGGAAAGTGTGAGGATACCGATCGGTTGTGGTTTCTCCCACAATTGCGCCATCCTTCACACTCCAAATCCGCGTGCCATCCCATCCGGCCAGCGTGCTGCCATCGAAGAGCGATGTGTAGCGAGCGTGGTCCGCGAAGTCAATTGGATCGGGCTCGATAAAGACTCCGTTCCTGAACCCGGCAAGATCTGGCTTCACCTTGAGCAGTTCCTGCTGCTCCTGCTCCTTCGTCTTTTCCTGCTGCGTATCCATCGCTACCTTTCATGAAAAAAAAAAAAAAAAAAATTTGTTCCTCCGCCGACCCCGGTTCTACGCATAGTCCACCAGTGCCATGCGCACAAGTTTGAACTCCGGCACGTTGAAGCTCACGTACGATCCGGAATGCGAAAACTCGACCGCTTTCTGTTCGGGCAGCAGAGACACCTTGCGCACTTTGCCGCCCGATGGCACAAGAACGCGAATTGCCGCAGCCACCGGAATCGCAGGAACCTGCGCCTGCAGATTTAGCATGCCAACCAGAAGCCGATGGCGATCTTCCTGATGGAAGAGCGTAACTTCAACGGCCGGGTCCGTATCGGCTTCGAACTTGAAAGGCGGCTGCAAAATACGCTTGAGCAAGAGCTCAAATACTCGCGCATCGACAGCATCGGCGCGCGACTGAAGCGGAGCTGCTACCCACACAGCTTTTCCTTTGCCAAAGGTGTTGATGACGATTCCCGGATCACTTCCGGCGTGAGGCGCAGGCGGATCGCTCCATATCTGTGCGAAGCGCGAGTTGAGGGCGGTGCCCGCTTCAGGGTCCACAAATGGCAGCGTCACGGTCGCCAGCACGTCGGCGCCGGGTTGGGCCTGCGCCTTTACCATCGGGCCGCGGAACCCTAGGTTCTCCTGCGGCCAGATGGTCTCGAACAACTCTCTGTCGGTAACGGAAAGGTAGGCCGTCCGTCCCCGGTCTTACCCATATAGCGCACGCCGAGCACGTCGGCAAGAAGAAATCTTTCCTCTCTCTCTCCGGGAACGCTCATGGATGAGACACCGCTCGCGTAGAGACTGCCGCCGTTGCGGACAAACTCGCGAAAGATATCCGCCTGTTCAGCGGTCATCTCGAGCACGCTGGGAAGAATGACCGCGCGGTATCCGGAGAGCTGATCGAGCGATACGTTGGTTACCACGCCAAAAGGGATATGGGCTTCGCGCAGAAAGCGAGCTGCTCCTACGGCCGCGTCGCGATGCGGCAGTTTTCCGCTCCACATGTTCTTCGCGGCTTCGGCTGCCGTCATTCCATTCGCATCGGGATCGTAGATGGAATTCTTGTCGAAGTAGATGGCCACATCGGTAAGCATTTCGCCGCCCAGGAACGGCTCGAATGCGTCGTGCAGGGCATTGATCTGGGATAGATATTCGTAGGCCCGATGATTCAGAGTGCCATCGGGCTTGATGGCGTCAATCAGCATGCATGCCGAGGAGTGGATGGTGGGAATCAACGATTCAAGCGCAAGCTGCTCGAACGGTTTGGTGGTCTCGAAATCGTTGAGGTTCAGTGTTCGCGAGGTCTGAAACTCAAACGGACGCTTGCGGGTAAGGCTGCGATAGGCTTTGCACACAATGGAGAATTGAGCCGCGCCGCCATAGAAGTCACCCGCGGCAAAGTCTGAGGCCTCATTCTGTTCAAGGGAGACGGCAACCGTCCAGGGCGCAAAGAACGTGCCGAACTGATAGTAGACCTGGATGGGGCGCGTCTGCTTCACCGCTTTGGTAATCGACAGGGTGAACTCGCGCATCCATCGTTCCCGGCTTTTTTGAAACGCGCGCCACTGCGGGCTTTTCCAATCGACCACACGGGGCGGCTCCGCGCCGTGCTCCTTCCAGTAACGTGCGACGCAGTGCGGACAATAACAGATTGTCGGCCAGAACGTCATGTCGAAGAAGATGCTCTGGAAATCGTAATTGCCCACCAGCTCTTGAATGCAGGCCAGAGCGTGCTCAGGGTATGGCGAATTGATGCAGACAGCACCGGCGCGCTCGTGTCTTTGCGAGTTCGGAGTAGTCCGGAGATACCACTCGCCAATCGGGATGCGCCTGGTAGGCCCAGTCATCGAAGACGAGGCTGTAATAGGCGACGCGATGAAGCCCGTGCCGCCGGCATTCCTCCATGACCTCGCCAAAATAGTCGCGGCCCTTCATGTTGCGATGCAGCCGACCTTGGTGGCCACAGGCAAAGCCCAGCGGCGAATTCGTAATGCATCGGCGATTGAAAGCCGGCGCCGGCAATCGTTGAGACATAGTCGGCGGCATCGAAACTCGCCAGCAGCCTGTCATCCCAATCGGGAACATGCGTATCCACCAAAAGCCGCCGATAGGTCTGCGCAGGCCATTCCACCGCGCGCGGCGGAATCCGCGCCGTACCGTGGGAAAGAGGCAGAGATGCAAACTCCGAACCGGCTGAAGGCTCCCGTTGCTGCGCGCTGGAGGACACCTTGCCTGACAGCGCATGAACCGCGCCGAGTCCCGCCAGTTTGTTGAATGTTCTGCGATCGATCGTCATGCCAAGTCAACCTCGACGCGATGCACTCCGTGTTGAATGGACGCGAGCACCAGGTATGTGGACTGCTCGATGGTGCGTAGGGTGATCTCGGCTTCTCGTCCATTCAAGCGCGCTGTTTGAGCGTGTCGCCCGGAGGGCAAAAGCATTTCCACTTCAAAATGTTCTGCGCTTCCGGTGAAGTCGAGGTCGAGCTTATTTTCCTGACGACCGGTACTTGTAGGAGCAGTAGCCGGCAGAAGCCGGGTAGCGTAGCGTGATCTCGGCTGCGGGCACTTTAGCCGAGACCCAGCGCGGGGTCAGGGCTGTTTTGCTGAAGGCTGCGCCCTGGTCTTTGATCCCAGCCAATCCCTCGAAAAGCGCATAGAGGACAGACCCGTTCCAACCATCCGGGATGCCCGTTGAGAGGTCATCATAAGGAGCGAAAAATACCGGGCGCGCTGCTGAGAGTGACAGCCAGAATGAGCCATTTGCTGGTGGCGCCTCCGGCACTCAATTCCAGAGAGGCAATCTCCCGTTCAGGGTGGGGATTGTTGATGCCTGTGGCATAGACACCTGCTTCCTAGTCCTCGGGCGTCTTCTTCTTCCAGGCTACGCGGTAGGTATCCTCGGTGCGCGGCCCTGCCTTCGCGTATTGCGAATCGCTGGGAAAGGCCCAGGAGTGAGTGGCTACATTCGCGGAGTGGCTGGTTCCGTCAGAGTAATGGAATGTGAGCATCGTGCCTGCGGACGCACGGCTGTCCGCGGCATCAAGCAGATAGACGGAGGCGGCTTTGGCGCCGGCCGGAATGGATGCGGTCGGCGGAGTAGGGCTCTTGCCGCGAGACGACAATGCAGGAGCGGAACGGGCTGGGCGCAGGGTCCAAAACTTCGAAAGGGAATTTGCTGAAATTCCTGTTTGCCGGTGGGAAGATCAGCGAGATTCATCTCCGGCTGGTTCGACCAGGTGGGCACGGCCGATCGCGCTCTTACCGTGAGAGGCGTTGGCCTGGGCCTGGATGCTCAGTTGCTGAAAAGTGCGCTGCGGGGTTTCAACGGCCTTGCCGCGCAGGGTTACGGGAAGATAGCCGCGATAGCGGTCGGCGATCGCTTTGATCCTGAAGAAGAATGTCGGCGCCATAGGCTTCGTAGCCGTGTTCGAAGGCTCCATGCGCGAGCTCGCCGCCGACCACGACGAGCACGCCTCCGTTGCAGTACTCCCAGACCAGGCCGGGAATGTTGAGCGTGAAGTCCTTTTGAAACGGAGGATAGATGCCGTAGAACTCGCCGGGTGACGAGGATGGCATGTCCTGTCGAATCCGCTGATAGGTTTTGAGAATGGAGATGCATTTCTCATGCGCGATTCCACGATTGAGCGCGTAGGCATTGGAGAGCGAGACCTGGATGGACATGTCTACGCCTACATCGGGCTTGTACTCCGGATTCTCTGCGATCCAATGGGTGTAGAAGTTGCCATTCCAGGCGAGCGCATTGAGCCGCTGCTCAACATCATCGGCCAGCTTTTCGAACTCTGGTGCATCCTGCGGGCGGCCTGCAACTTTGAGCATCTCCGCCAGGTTGCGGCATTGCAGAATGAGGTTGGTGTTGTCGCCGTGGAAGACGCCGAACTCACTCTTCCCCAGGTAGACCATGAAGACGCTTCCGCCAAATCGCTGCTGGTCGTCGGAGACGTAGTCCCAGGTATCGATGGTGAAGCCGCGATGCATGAGCTGATATTTTTCCGACCAGCGGTAGGGGCTTTTGGTAACCTGCCGCAAGGCGCGCATGGCATTGTCGAGCCGGCTCTTCATCCACTGGGTATCCCCAGTCGCCTTCCAGGTGGCGTAGAGTCCTTCGACAAAGTACTGCTCTACGTGGCTCTCGACCGGGGCGCGGCGAAGCTGCCAGAAGCCATCGCCGAATCGGCGTATGAAACCGTCGTAGTCGAATTTCCAGTCGAAGAAATTAGGGTCGGAGTGGCGGGATAGCAGTTTTCCCAGATCATGCCGTCTTCGCGCTGGGTGTCGGCGAAGAAATCGATGGCGCCCTTGAGATCGGGCCAGTAGTACTTCATGCCTTTGAGGATGAGCGTGTGGTCGAATATCCAATTGGCAAAGAACTGATAGACGCGATCGTTGGAGTGAATCGTAGTAACCGGAGTTATTTTCGCTCCAGCTCATCATGGTCCACAGCACGGCCTTCAGCAATTCGCTATAGACTGCCGCCTTCATCCTTCAGCTCGGTGGAGGCGTCGACCAGGAAGCCGGCTTCTCCGGCAACTGCGCCATGGGTGTCCAGCAGGCGCGCAGTTTGCCTGCCCAGCGCGCCGCCGATAGTGAAGGGGAAAGCGCTGCTCGCCTTTCGGCGTACATACTCGCGGCCTGCACCGTCCAGAACAACGACGGTGGCATTTTGCCAACCGTCGCCGGCGATATGCAGAGTGGCGTCTTGCAACGGGCGGAGAGAGGGTGTCCCTGCCGGTTGGAGTGTGAGCTGAACGGCCCCCGCCTGGGGCTCTGCGGACGCCGAATGGGTGCGGGCAACGCGGCGGAGGTTGCAAAGGGGAGTGCCTTCAGTACATTGCGACGGTTCACGATCATGCGCAAGTGCATGCCTCAGGGCCTGAAGGCCACAATGGTTACATTGCGATCATGCTGGATGGACGCCGCTGCGGCGAGATCCCGGCCGACCCTCAAGCCGAATGTTCCGCAGCCTCTGAGCTAACGCCGCAGCCGCAGCGTTGCCTCGTCAGAACTGGAACTTGCCTACGAGTTGATAGATGCGTGCCTGGTTAGCGCCTTGCGACACGCCGAGTCCAAAGGTGCTGACGGTGTTTAGATCGTTTGAGGCTGGTCCGGTAAGATTGGCGCGGTTGATCACATTCGTGCCTTCGAGGCCCAGAGTCAGGGTGCTTTGCTCCGCCTTGGAACCAAGGTAAGATGAATCTTCTTGTGCAACGCGGCGTCGACAGCGAGATAGCCCGGCCCCTGGAAGGAGTTATAACCCTGGTTACTGTAGACCGGGTTCACTCCATATCCCGTGGGGTTAGTGAATCCAGGCCCTGCGGCAGCAATGGGATAACTTGGAATGCTCGAATTGGTGTAGCCCAGAGAAGAAAAGACACCTTGTTTCCATTGAGCGCGGCTGAATCCGGTCTTCTTGATGCCATTCGGAATATTCACTAGTGAGTAATCGAATCCGTTGGCCAGATAGGCCCCGGCTGCCGAAGGGTTGGTGATATCGGTGCCGCATGTGGTTGCCGGAGGAGTCGGGGTGCATGTGCCGCCCTGGGATTGGCAAGGCACTCGAAATCGGCACGAACGCCGCAGTCGTTTCGAGCGAGAATGGCGTGCCGGCCTGCGCAGTGGTAACACCGCTGATGGTCCAGCCGCCGAGTGCCTCCCGTTCGATAAAATTCGACAAATTGCGGCCGGGCAGCTCATAGGCTATGCTGCCGTTGAAACTGTGTGGCACGGAGCCGCCGGCCGGACCGTAATAATGCTTGGGGTCGTAGATGTTAGCGATAACACTGGTGGAATTGCTAAGGCCACCGATAAAGCCGCCGTAGACGAGCGACTTGCCCCAGGTGAACGAGGCCTGCCAACTCAAGCGGTTTATATTCTGCCGCGCCGTCAGCAATAAGGAATTGTAGTTGCCGGTAACCAGATTCTTGTTGACCGTTGATACCTGCCCACTCCTGGGACAGGCGCCTTTCCGCTCCATTGTTCGCGATCTGGTCACCCGGGTAGGTGTTGTAGTCGCCGCTGGCGTATTGGTTCCAGGAATAATAACCGGTATATCCAATACCGAAGACAAAGTTGCCCCTGACCTGCTGCTCGATTTGCACGTTGTAGAGCGAAGTGGTTTGCGGCTTTAAGTGGCGATCCACACCAGAAAGAGCGCTGGTCAAAATGGTGGGGACACCGTTCTCATCGAGAATGACTTCGCCGTGCTCGTCAACACCCGCCGGGGTAATCGCGGGAAATTGATAGGTCATGCCGAAGGGAGCCGGAGCGTTGCGGGTCGGTCCCGTAGTAGTTACGTGGATCCGCGTCGTTCAGCGGTGCGATGCAGGTGTAGCAAAAGGTGAGGTTAAGGTAGCTGGGGGAGTTGACGGCCAGGCCGCTGGTAACTCCGCCGACATTGGTGGCGTCCTGGAAGAGACCGTAGCCGCCATGGATGGTCAAGTTGCGTGACTGGACGGGCGTCCAGGCGACGCCGATACGGGGTAGAAAGTTTCCGTCCTGCAGGCCGGCGAAGGCGTTAGAAACGGGAGTCGTCCCGATGGTGCCGTTGACGATGTTACCGCGCAAGGTGGCGGTGGTGGCCGAGGAGTTCATGTTGTAGTAAGGGCAGCGAACCATTGGCCATAGATTGCCGGATTGCCGTAATCATCCCAGCGGAGCCCGAAGGTAATGAGCAGATTTGGCTTGATCTTCCAGTCATCTTCAGCATAGAGACTGAATTGCGAAACGGCGGTTCCCTGGATATTGGGGAGGAACTTTCCGGTCTTGCCCGAAAGGGTGTCAAGGCCGTAGGTCCATGGCTGGTCGTCAAGCAGGTCGCTCCAGCTGAAATAGATAGGTACCTGCGCTTTGGCGCTGGCGCCGGCGGATTGGTCGTATTGTTCCAGCCGGGCAAACCCGAAGCCTGCCTTGATGGTATGGCGGCCGTGGGTCCAGGTCACGTCATCGTGAACCTGAACATTGTGGGCCTTCTGCCATGCCGGGTCGGCGGGCGTGCCGAAGTAATCGGTGGAATCGTCTCCGGCGCCGATCATCAGCGTGAGGAAGGGTATGACGTTTGCCTTGTTCGACGTAAAGGAGTTCCAGAAGCGGATGTAGCTGGCCGAAGCCTGGTTGATCAGGTTAGGCGAGAAAATGTGGGTGTAGCTCGAAATTCAGATAGCGCGCTCCGCCGGGAGTGGTGGAGTTGAAACCCGGCCGCCACCAGATGAAGTCAGAAACCTGCGGGGCAAGAACGTAGGCGGCATAAAAGCGGTCTTTGCCGTCGCGGAAGTATTGGTCGACACGCCCGTCGACCTGGAAGCCGTTGACCCGCGGAGATTGGTTGAAGATGCCGGTGTCGGCAATTTCCATGCCGCAATCGATGGGCGTAATGCCAATCTGCGTGCCGGCGTAGAATGGCGCATTTTTGATGGGAACTCCGCATACTCCTGGCGTGTTGGTCGAAAACAGATCGGATGCGTAAGCGGCTACGGCTGTCTTGGTGGTTGTGGCGACTTGGCCGTTGGAGCCGGCGCCGATGGGAAATGGAACGAGCAGGTTCGCTACGTTGACGCTGTTGGGATAATTTGCCGGCGCCCAGGTGCCGGTAAAGTCGTTGGTCGCGTAGTGAATCAGGCTGTTGGAAGAGGAAGTCTGTGTCTGGTGAAGATAAGAGAAGAAGAAAAAGGTGCGGTCTTTCCAGATCGGGCCGCCCAGGCTGGCGGTGTACCAACGGCGGAAGTTGGGAGCCGCCGGCGATGCAAAGTCCGCGGTCGCATTCAGGCCGCGGCCGCTGTAGCGGTCGCCCAAGCTGCCGTGAAAGCGGTTTGTGCCTCCCTTGGAGGTAAAATTGACCCTCATCGAGGAGGAGGAGCCATAGTCCAGCCCGAATGAATTTGTTTCCAGGGCTACCTCTTGAACCATGTCTTCGGCAGGGGCAAAGGTCAGATTGTGGTTGATGCCGGAAGCGTAGCCGGTATTGTCCTGAATGCTTACGCCATCAAGCTGGTAGGTGTTGCCGGCGTTCGGGCGTCCATTGGCTTGGGCGTACAGGGTGTTGCCGTTGATGGAGACCGGCGAAAGCGAGCGGTCTTCGTCGATGCCGGTAACTCCGGGCGCCAGGCGTACGGTCTCCAGCACACTTCCGTTCTGCAAGGGAAGGTTTTCGATTTGCTGCGCCTCGAGCGTGGTCTGTACGCGTGTCTCATCGGGATTCAACTGGCCATACGCAGCGGTCACGTTTACCTGGGCAGTGGTGGCGCCCACCTTGAGCGCGACGTTTGACGCTGGCGTTCTGGTCCTGGATGACGTGCACGCTGGTCGAATTCCTGGGAAAACCCAGGGCTTCTACGGTGACCGTATAGTCGCCAGGTCCGACGTCGCTGAAGCGGAAAAAGCCGGCCGACTTGGTGGTGTCGTGCAGGTCGACGCTGGTTTGCGCATTGTGAAGAGTCACGGTCGCATTGGCCACCGCGGCACCCGTCGGGTCGGTAACGGTTCCTTCCACCGCGCTGTTGAACTGGGCAAAGCAGGTGGTGGTCATCAGTGTCAGCAAGATACCAGTAGAGACGGCCTGAAGAATCCCCTTAGGTTCCGTTGCATCGGAGTGTCCTCCATTGAACTCGTGTACTTATTGAATCCAAAAGCTTTGGGTGCGAGAACCGCTGGAGGACTGTACAGAGACGTTCGTCCGCCAGGTAAGGTTCTTCGATCCTTTGGTTTTCGCGGGGAGTCTAGGCGTCGGGAAGTTGGCTGTCAAGCCAAAGTTTACGGCTGAGCAAATGCTCAGCACCGGGGGCATGGAGTGGAAAGCAGCCTACTACTAACGGTTGAGGAGCTCCTTCGCTGTTACGTGGTCGGTCACAATCACATCAATCAACTTTGCCTGGAGCGCGGCACGTATCGCCTTGAGCTTGGAAGGGCCTCCGGCAACAGCGACGACCCGGGGAATCTTTCTCATCTCGTCGAAGGTCAGCCCGATGACCCGGTCATTGATCGCGGAGGAAACGACGCGTCCTGCCGAATTGAAATAGCGCAAGTTGATGGAACCCACCGCGCCTTTTCCCAGCAGGTGTGGTAATGCGTCGGGCGGCAGAAATCGCCACAGGTCAGGGATGGCAACCGAATCGCTTAGCGAGGATCCAATGCCGACCAGAGCAAGGTCGGCGGTTCGCGCCAGATCCAGGGTGTGACGGACGTGGGGGTCGGCATAGAGGGCATCGCGCATCGCTTTGCTGGCGGCGATAGCCGGCGCCGGGAACAGGATGGGTTTGGCGCCGAAGGCCTTGGCTGCGCGGCGCACGAGCTCGCCTCCGTACATGGCTGTGTTTGGGTCGCCGAGACTTCCCAGCGCTTGAATGAGCCGCAGATCCGGCATGCGGAGAGGGGTTCGCGATGCCAGTGCATTCACCATGCCAAGCAGCGAATTGCCCCAACTGAGGACGACTTTATCCTTTGGCTTAAACACCCTCGCCATATACTCCGCGGCTCCGGAGCCGATCTCGCGCGCGAGGGTGTTCTGGTTGTCGGGAGCGCTGGTTTCGACGACCAGAGCCTCGGAAAGGCCGAATCGCGCCTCCAGAGATCTTTCCAGCTCAGAAAAGAACCCCATGATGGGATGGATGGAAATGTTGACGATTCCTTCTTGTCGCGCATTCGACAAGAGACGCTGTACCGTTGGCGTGACAGACCCAGCCGTCCACTGATCTCGGCCTGGGTCATGTCCTGTTCGTAGTAGAGGCGCGCGACTTTCGCGAGTAGTCGTGCACGATCGAAATCCATGTGAATGGGAACTCCTTGGCGCTTTTCGCCTCGGCTTCAACCGTGTGGTTCGAGATCTAAGTGAAAATATCATCCTGCGATGTTGCTGATGCCCACATCCGGTCGAGCAGATGACCTGCGCGTTCGGCTACAGCCTTCCCGCGCACCAGCATTTGGAGAAATCCTGCCGCGGGAGGTCAGATAATCGACTTATCCATCCTGAATCAGGGGGCTGACTCTGCCGCAACTCCGAAGCTGAAATTGCGGGTTCCACGTCTATGTAACGCGAGGTCCTTGGTCTGTTTTGTAACGCGAGTACTAAGTACGCTCAGGGATTTGTACCCGTCCACGGACAAGGGGTACCCCATACCCCGATTTCCTGTCGAACTTTGTGGTTTCCGCGCACTTCACGCGCCTTTCCTCAAAGAAAGGCGCACGCGCATTCTCGTCCGGTGCCGCGTACAGGAAATTCGAGGTATGCATCGCCCGTTTTACGGCGAGATGTGGGATACCACGAATCTTAAAGCTACTGTTTGACCGCAATCGCCGACATCTCGATTTTCGCCCCGCCGATCAAGCCCCGCCACCTGAACCGTGGCTCGTGCCGGTTTGGGGTCTGGCATGAGCGCCTTATAGACTTCATTCATTTTCGGCACATCCTCCAGGCTGGTAACATAAACGGTTACAGAAACGATGTCCGACATTTTGAAACCCGCCGCCTCCACAACTTTCTTTACTGCGGCGATGGTGTTGGTCGTTTGCAGCGTGATGTCGGTACCCGTCACCTTGCCGTGCTCATCGGGTCCTTGCTGGCCAGCGACGTAGAGCGTATTGCCCGCGACATAGCCATTACTGAACGGCATGCCCTGCTTGAAGTCGATCGCCTTGTTTTGGCCAAACATGCTGCTGGTCGTAAAGCCGGCCATTAGCCCGGCCATCAAGAGAACTCCCCTAGCCACTGGTGAACACCGCATCTTCATCCTTTGTTTCTCCTGTTTGGTGGATGACCAATTCTCTCATCTCTTAGGGTTTTTTAAACAGGACTACGGGAGCGGAGTCGGTGCGAGCCCCGGCACGAAATCGGCCCGCTGTGCTGCAACGCTGGCGGAACTGACATGAGCCCCGCACCCGAGATCGCCGATAGCCGGGTTGCTGCCCTCCAGGCACTGCACAAACTCTACCGACCGCGGCCGAGCAGGAATACGGGCCCCGAACCAGTGCGGGTCGTCGCGCTGCACCCACGTGACGAGCGCCAGCACCGCACCCGCCGGAGGATACAGCTGGAGCGCTTCGACGCGCCTGCACAGCTTGCATCGCTGCATCGTTGCCATAGAGCGTCGCCATCGTGTGGGTCTTGGGTCGACGTACATCGTGATGGCGCTCCAGGCGAGCGGCTGATAAGGCAGGCTCGCCGGAAGCGCGGCCGCGCTGTTGTTCACCACCTCATCACCGCGCGACCTTGGCCGTCGTGATCGGCAGCGTGTAGACGTAGTCGTTGCCGCGCAGCGGCTGATGGCAGCCCGTGCACTCATTCACGAAATGCGCGTCCTTGCCGTAGGGCTTCAGATCCAGGCCGCGCCAGCGGCCCCAGCCCCAGCCCTCGGTATCTTTGTAGTCGCCGGGCGTTCTTCAGCATCAGCTCCACCTGCACGAACTTGCCCGGGTGCATCAGACCATCGGGCCCGGGCTCCTGCTGCCAGGCAATCTTGGCGAAGCGCGCTCCATCCGGCCACGGCGAGATGTTACCCGATTGCGCCGCCTTCACCGCGACATCATTGCCGAGGATGAACCGGAAGGTATTGTTGTCGCCGCGGTCGGTGGTGCTGATCGGCTTCCAGCTTTCGAAGCTCGGGTCAAACGGGAATCCATTCGAACTCCGGCTGCACCGTCGCCAGCGAGACGCGCGCGCGGCAACTTCACTGCGGAGCAGCCGCATTGCGCGGACCGGTTGCAGGCGCAGGCGTCCAGGGCGCAAGATACACCTTCAAGGTCGCCAGCTCTTCGGGCGTCACCCGCGCCTCCGGATGCAACATAAGAAACTGCGGCAGCGGCATCGCGCCAAGCTGGATCATGTTCACAGCCTCGTAGAGCGTCGCCTTCTGCACGGCGGCAGGCTTGGAGCCCAGGGTCGAGAAGTTGAGGTGCTCACGCGCGGTGAGGATATCGTGCCGCACCAGCCAATAGGCGGGCACAATCTGATCAAACCACGAGAGCCGCCGCTGGTCCGAGTGGCAGCTATAGCAGTCCTTTTGGAGAACGTGCTTGACCTCGAGCGGCGCCTGCGACCTCGGCTCGCCGCGGGCTTAGTGGGGATGCTGGGCCGCACCAGCTGCAGCACCGCAAAATAATCACTCCCGCCGCCGTCAGCTTTCCAAGCGTCCTCATTCCGATCTCCTTCCGAGGATGCTTAAGCATTGGAGTCACCATCACGGGCCAAGGTTCTATCCGGAGGGTCGAAGAGTGACAATCAAGTGACAATACGGTCGACTAGGGTTGGGCGTAGTAGCCGGTGCGTGTCCGTGCGACAAGCCCCGGCTTGGCCACCTTAATCTCCAGTGAGTGGTACTCATTCACCCGGTCTGCTCGGCCGGCCGCAAACGACAGGACATAGAACGGGCTGGCATCCGAGGCAGCTGTAGCGATTTCAGCTGCTATGGCGTCGGGCAGGTTGTTGCTTCGGTTCAAGACGCGTCCGCCGGTCTGAACCGCTAGCACCTGGAGGGAGAGGGTTGCCGGGTACGCCTGGTTGGGTGCCTTTACCCCCTTGAGGAACTGCTGATAGTCGTAGAACTCACCCGTGGTTGTTCCCGCCACCGCGCGGGTCTCCACGTTGTACAGCGCTATGTGGTCCTCTCTCAACTGTGTAGAGATGGCCACGATGGAGTGAAAGATGTGTTGCTGGTCCTGGTCAGTGATATCGGTGGCTCCGGCCGAGAGCAGAGGCCAACCCGGACTAATCCAGAACATAAGTTTTCGTCCCGGTTTGCTGGCTTCGTAGCCCGCGAGTGAGCTGAGCGCCTTCATCGACATTTGGAACCGTTCCGAAATTCCGTAGTTTCCCTGCGATCGATCGACGGTGCGCAAACCGGTTTCATATTGGTCCATCTGCGCCGCCAGGGCGTTGCCATCGGTCGAAGCTTTCCCCCGCTTCTGGTTTGGATCGTCCGAAACCAGGACCACCGATACCGGCTGTGCCAGCTTGCCACCGTTCATCTGGAGGAACTTCTTGATCCCTTCCCGTTCCCGGTCCGCCGTCAGCACATCTGCGTTAATTGCATCGATGACCAGGACAATCTCGATATACGGTGCAGGCGTGCCTGCCGCGACATCTACGGCCCGGAAAGAGGTAAGTCCCCGAGGTTGTTTATTGTCGAGAAGAGTAAAGTCTTGTTGCTGCAGTCCGCGCACTGGCGCACCGGCCTTATCGGTCACCACGACATCGAGCGTCAGGTCACGCGCCTGGCCATTTGGCGGTGAGCCGGAGCCCTGCTGTGCGAACCCGGGGACTGGCGATACAAAACAGAACAGGGCGAATAACCAGAGGGACCACGTCACGCCACTTCACCTCCATCGACCTCATCGTCTTCCCCGCAGGTAATCCTTGCCTCAACCCCTGGCCTGCCGGTAAGCTTCACCACGGTGCATTATTGCAGGTCTCAAATATTTACTTGCGGTAAATAATGGAGTAGCTATGGCACAGTTCGCTAAGAAGTGTGGAATGCACTTGACAGTTGTGGTTGCCGCCGTCGTGAGCGCGTATGCCGCGCAGCCGGTGACTGAGATCACTCTTCCAGGTACGCGCCTCTTCACCGAGAGCATCACCTCGACCAAGGATGGAACCTTGATCGTAGGCAGTCTGGGCAAGGCTAACGTAAGCCGTATTCCATACGCAACGACCACGGTAACGGAGTGGATAAACAGGCTGCGGAAAAACCCAGCGTTCTGGCGGAATCAGTTTTTGGGGAATGAGGCAGAAAGGGTTCCGCAGTAGGTACTTTGAAAGGGCAGTGAAAGTTGATAGCAAGGAAGCATGCGAGGCGAAGACGAGAAGCAGTCGGCGATGTTCAGCTATGTGACTTTGGAGCGACGGATCCCAAGCGATCATCCACTGCGGAGCATTCGCGGGATGACAGATCGAGCGCTGGAGCGAATGAGCGGTAAGTTCGACGCACTGTATTCAGTGACCGGTCGGCCGTCGATAGCGCCGGAGCGGCTGATTCGAGGGCTGCTGTTGCAGGTGCTTTACTCGGTGCGTTCGGAGCGGCAATTGATCGAGCAGCTGGACGATAACCTGCTGTTCCGCTGGTTTGTCGGTTTGGAGATGGATGATGAGGTATGGGATGTGACGGTGTTCACCAAGAACCGGGAGCGTCTGATTAACGGCGAGGTGAGTGAGGGATTGCTGGCTTCGGTGCTGGTGCAAGCGCGGGAGAACAATTTGTTGAGCGAGGAGCACTTCACTGTGGACGGGACGCTGATACAGGCCTGGGCCGCGGCACGGAGTTTTGAGCAGAAGAGCGATCCGCCGAAGCCGGGAGAGGGTTCCGGACACGGGGGCGAAGTGCTGCTGCGGGACAAGGTGGAGTCCAAGACCGACTCCGAGGCCCGACTCTTTAAGAAGGCCACGGCGGACAAGAGCGTTCCCAGCTATCAGGGTCATGCGGTGATGGAGAACCGCAGCGGACTGGTGGTGGGGGCCGCGGCCAGCCAGTCGGCTACCAATGCCGAGCGCGAGGTAGCTCTGGACTTGCTGGATCAAGTGTTGGTTACCCCGCAACAACGCAATCCGGAGCAGCAGGTCACGTTGGGAGCAGATACCCAGTACCAGGACGAGAAGTTCATTGAGGCCCTGCGGCAGCGCGAGATAGCCCCGCACGTTTCCGAGTATGTGAAGGGCAACCTGGGCAAGAACAGCCTGAATGAAGCAGAGCGTGCCGACCCGCGCCGCTCCATCAGCCAGCAAAAGCGCAAGCTGATCGAGCGGGTCTTTGGTTGGGCTAAGTTAGACCGGCCGCTTCGCCAAGTGAAGCTACGCGGACTCAAACGCGTGGACTGGTTCTTCCGGCTGGCCCTTACCGCCTATAACTTGGTACGCATGAGGAGGCTCATTCCGTTTTCCGCGTAGGCCCACCGGGGCCGACGTGTCTCTGCAGGGGCTGAAACAGCGCCCTGCAGAGGAAAAAAACATGCACGAGGGCGAAAATATGATCAAACAATCAAAAAAACGCCCTCTCAAGAGCTTGACTCAGAAATTACCCCGGTTTTTCCGCAGCCTGTAAAGCCCGGCACCAATGGTCTGAATGCCGTTTACGGTGTATATGCCGACGAAAAATTCAAGACTCTGTGGGTATGTTCCGACCATTACGACGATGGCACTGGCGATCCGCCCTCGGTAAAATCCTTTGATCTAAAGACGGGCGCTCCCAAGGGTAGCTACACTCTTCCCGGCGATGTTACTTTCTGCAACGACATCGCCGTGGCTGGCGATGGCACCGCCTATATTTCCGATACCCGTCAAGGCAGTGTGGTGATGCTCAAGCCCGGCGCCAAAGAACTCGAGGTGGCGGCCAAAGACCCTCTCTTAGCGGGGGCCGATGGCTTGGCTTTCGGCGAAAAGACAGTTCTGTTTGTCAACAGTGTGACTATGGGCAAGCTGTTGCGCGTAGACCTTGAACCGGACGGCAAATCGAAGAGCGTCACCGAGCTCAAGCTTTCCCAACCGCTAACCCGTCCCGACGGTATGCGCACGATCGGCAAGAACCGGCTGCTGATGGCGGAAAACTCCGGCAACATGGACATCGTCACCTTCAGCGGACCAGGCGGTCAGAACGCCGACATCAAGGTCATCAAATCAGGATTGGAGGCCACCCCTGCGGTAACCGCGACCCGTGGCATGGCCTGGATAGCCGAGGGCAAGCTGAACTACCGCAACGATCCAACCTTAAAGGACAAAGACCCAGGCACCTTCAAAATCTACGCCGTTCCCCTCCCCAAAAACTAAACACCCTTTTGTGGATCTGCACAGGCTGCGAAAAAACTCGGAGGGTGGCCCACGGAGTGAAGGGTACGGGCTTCAGCCCGTACATTAGCCCCGCAACTCAACGGGCTTTATTGAATGCTGCAAAGGTAATGTCCTCCTCGCAGGTTGAGCTGCCGAACGCCGCCCGAAACCGAACTGAGAGGGAAATAGCGCCGCAGGGGCTAAAGCCCTCGTCCTACTGGCCCTTATCGGCACGACTGAAGTCGTGCCCTGATACAAAGCACTTTTCGAAATTGGCTCGAAACAGGCTGACCCGGACATTAGTTTTGCAGTCATCAATAGCCCCTGAGGGACCCTTCCTAACCGGGCAGAACCTTACCAACAATCTCTTTAAATCCGCTCGTCCCGCGAATGGAATCAAATCGCGGATCAACACCGATCCAAACCAACTCCGCCTCCCGATCCTCCACCGCCAACCGCAGAAACGAAACTGCACTTTCCCCATCCCCTAAGGCGAGCGAAAGCAGCGCCTGCCGCGACCGGCTGATTGCCGTATCCAAAGACAACAGCTTGAAACTCCGCGCAATCTGCTCCGCCTCTTCTATTTCCCCAATCAACGCCAGTACCTCCGCGATACCCGCCATCATCGGCAACTGGCCGCCGGAAGCCGGGCGTATGCTTTCGACCACTCGCTTCGCCTGCTCTTTATTCCCAATGTGCGCCGACATCAGAGCCAGAAGAAACCGCGCTTCCACAGGCAGCGGACCATAAATCAATGGCTCCGACAACGGACGCAATCCCTCCTCAAACCGTCTCGTGATCTGTAGAAACCTGGTGCGAGAAACCTTCTGACGATTGGAAAAAGGATCGATGCGTTGCACGATCTCCAGCCGGTTCAACGCTTCATCAAACCGTCCCAGGGCCGCGAGAAACAGTGCGTACCGTCGTGAGGCGGAAGCGTGCACCCCCAGGCTCTCTCCGTGAAGGAAGCTCTTCTCCGCGTTCTCCCAGTCCCACTCCAAAGCTTGTGCGCCTCCCAGGCACGAGTAGGACTCAATCATCTCCGGATCCAGTTCAATCGCGCGGCGGGCCGCTTCCTTGGCAATCGACACCAGGGTGGATGAAGTACTCGCGCCCCGCAGAGCCATTTCCAGGTTGCAGTGAGAGATTCCGCAGTAAGGTCGCGCGTAAGCCGGGGCCAGTTCCCGCGCCTCTTGAAACTTCAACAGAGAAGCCGGCAAGTCAAACGCAGATCCTTCATCCAGAAGCGTCTCCGCATGCAGAACCAGGGGATACGCCGCCAGCGTCAGTGCGCTCGGCGCAGCCTTTCGCCGGCGAACACGCGACTGCTCCGGACGCGCCCGGCTCACGAAGGCCGTGGCGATCTGCTCTTGAACCTGGGCCAGGACCTCGGCATTCGCCTCCGTATCGAACCGATGAGAACTCATCTGAAAGCCATCGGAACCCAGAACCCTGGCAGTAATGCGCAAGCGGTTGTAGTCCTCTCTCACCGTTCCTTCGATCACCGTGTTCAGTCCAAATTTCTGCGACAGCGACGGGATGTCATACGGCACTTCCACCGGATGCGGTAGAGTGGGTCTCGCGATCACACGAATCCCGTCCGCCCGGCTCAGGTTATGAATCAGCTCCTCGGTAACCCCCTGGGCACACAACGTAGAAAGCGGCCTATTCGAAAGATCGACGAACGGCAAAACACCCACAGCGACCCCCACACCCTTGACCAATAAGTCGCTCTCGGGCGAAGGCCCATCCGAGGAAGGCCCGGCTAAGCTTTCATTCCTCCGAAACAGCGGAACGTAGGTTCCGGGCCGGAAGTAAATGAAAACGGGGTTCTGCTTACCCTCCGACTCATAGTATTCCTTAAGCTTTGCCCGCAGCCGTCGCGCCTCCGTGCGCACAATGGAGTCCTGACTCGGGTGATAGGGAGGCTTGCGGTCATACACTTCTGTCCCGATCACGTATTCCTTAAGAAGGTCCGTGTTTCCAGCCAGCGCGTTTTCGATCGCAAACCTGAGGAAGCGCCCCAGTCGATCAGATTGCAGGAAAAGAGCACTCTGCAGCAGCCGGTCGAGCTCCGCTCGTACCTCCTGTTCGGAGAGGCTTTCAGATGTGTGTGTATCCGGCAACGTATTCCTCAATACTCCACTCATGCCCACACGTGATCCAGAGGCCATGATAGCGCGTCGCTACCGCCCCCTCATCGCCGATCACTGTTAGCTAACCGTTGCTCACTCAATTGTTATCTCCAGCTTCTGTCATCCTCTCTTGAAAGAAGCATGGAGCCAAACGTGAGCGAGATGCATCTAGAGCATGACAAGAAGCCAGAGGTACGGATTCTTGCTCTGGTTCCAACAGAAATGCGGGAGAAGATCCAGCGCCAGTTGGCGCCGCTGCGGGTAACCATTGACTTCATATCCAGGGCGGCCGAGGTGTCTCACTTAGCGCTCGGTGAAACCCTGTATCATGTGGCCCTGCTGCCGGCGGCACTCCCCGATAACGGTTGGTGGTCCCTCTGGGGACAGATCGCTCTGCTCAATCCTCGGCCGGAAATTTTGGTCTACGCCCACACCGCCAGTTTCCAGCTGTGGTCCGACGTCTTGGAGGTAGGGGGGTACGACGTGATTGTTGAACCGCTCGACGACAAAGAGCTTCAGTCGGCAGTAACCCGCGCCGCCAGGAGCTTCGCCGAGCGTTGCTCAAGTGAACACCATGACGAATGACATCGCGCATCGCTCGATCAGACCATAGCAGCCGGAGGGAGCCATGTTTCGAAAAATCGTCGTAGCCTACAACGAATCTCCGGAGTCGCAACGAGCGTTGAACTCGGCGATTCTACTGGCCAAAAGCCTCAATGCGGAATTGCAGACAGTCACGGCTATGGCGGATCTCCCCGTGTATGCCGTCTATGCGGAAGCCGCCGATCCCAGTATTCCCCGAGTCCTGGAAGACGACCGGCTCAGGTTCTATACAAAACTTCAGCAAAAGGTAAGGGCCCAAGTCGAAAGCCACGGCATCGAATTCCAGAGTTTTTTGGTCGAAGGGCGGCAGGTGGAAGCAATCGTTGAATTCCTGCGCCAGCAGAAGGCCGACCTCCTGGTCATAGGACTCCACCAGCGCGACCTCCACATCGCGCGCTTGTGGAGCACTGTCTATGAGCTGGCGCAGGACGCGCCCTGTAGTGTTCTGGGAGTGCATTAATCATTCTGGCGGTGGGCCACGGCCCGATTGCACCCTGATTTTCCGGAGTTACTGGAAGCATGTCAAAACGCGCGATTGTTGTTCCGGTCGTGGTCTTAGTGGTCGCTGCGGCGCTCCTCTTCACCATAAAGGGTTGCTGGAACTCGTGGGTGGGAGGTGGCGCCGAGCAGCGAACCGACGACGCCTACGTGCGCGCCGACTTGACTCCCTTGAGCACGCGCATCTCCGGAACCGTTCGCAAAATGGAGGTCGGTGACTACCAACCAGTCCAATCGGGTCAGCTGCTGGTGCAGCTCGACGACGAAGATTACGCCGCCACTCTGGCCGAAGCCAGGGCCGGCCTCGCTGGCGCCGAGGCCGAGCTCGCAGATAACCAGGCAGCAAAACAGATACAGGACGCCAAGATCCAGAACGCGGAGACAGGAGTCCTCCAAGCCACGGCCGCTGTGAGTGCGGCCAGGGCCGGCATCGCCGCCGTTCAACCAGATGTCGAGCACACCGAAACGGAGCGCAAACGGCAGGAGGCGCTGCTCACCTCCAAAGCCACAACCCATCAGGAGCTCGAAGGGGCCGTTGCCAACGCGGATCGCCTCGCAGGAATGCTCGCCGGCCAGCAGGCGGACCTGGATCGAGCTCAGGCCGCACTCGCCAGCAGCCGCGCCGGACTCGAAGCAGAGAAAAGCGCGCGGGCTGCACTCGATACCAAAGACGCTTTCTACCGCGCCGACATCCAGGCAAAAAAGGCGGCCATCATCGTTGCCAGCGTCAATCTCGGATATACGCGCATCGTCGCCCCAGCCGCAGGAGCCGTCAGCGAGCGTCATGTGCAGGAAGGACAACTGGTAGTCCCGGGCATGCAAGTCGTCGACCTGGTCAGAGGCGACGTCTGGATCCAGGCGAACTATAAGGAGACGCAACTTACTAACATTCAAATAGGCGACGTAGCCGACATCACCATCGATACCTTTCCTGGCGTTGTCTTGCACGGAAAAGTCCTCGAGATCTCACCCGCCAGCGGATCGCAGTTCGCCCTTCTGCCTCCGGATAACGCAACCGGAAACTTTACTAAGGTCGTCCAGCGAGTCCCGGTAAAAATCGTGCTCGATCCAGAACACCCTCTCCAGGGCAGATTACGTCCCGGCTTCTCCGCCGTGGTAACGATTCATGCTTCCGGTAAACACAACCCGAAGGAGGGCTCGCCGTCTTGAGCGCTCCGCCTCCCACTGCGCCCTCTCCAGCCACCCCTCCGGCAGCCTCCATCATTACGACCCACCCGCTGCTTGGAGTGCTGGGTGTTTTACTCGGCGCCATGGTTGCAACCTGCACCGGCCGGCTGATCAGTGTAGGTCTCGCCGACCTGCGCGGCGCTATGCATCTCGGTTTCGATGAAGCCTCATGGATCAGTACCGCCTTTAACGCAGCCATGATGTTCATCGGCCCCTTCTCTGTTTACCTCGGGGGTTTGCTCGGCGCGCGGCGTGTTCTTTTGGCGTGCGCCTCCGCATTTACCCTGATCAGCCTGCTGCTCCCGTTGGCTCCAAACCTTCCCGTCTTGCTCACCCTCTTGGTTCTCGCCGGGCTCACCGCGGGAACGTTTTATCCTCTGACTCTTTCCTTTGTCCTGCGTAATCTCCCCATGCACTATGTGCTGGTGGGGATCGCGATGTATGCCATGGATATCGTCTTCACCACCAATGTCGCCACCTCGCTCGAAGCCTGGTACATGGACCATCTGTCCTGGCACTGGATCTTCTGGAACAGCGCCGTGCTCACACCCGTCATGATGGTGTTGATCCACTTCGGTATCCCTTGGCAGCCGATGCCCGTCCACAAGGAGGGGCAGCCGAAACCAAGCTGGAGAGGGTTCCTCTACGCCAGCCTGGGATTCTCTCTCCTCTACATCGCTCTCGATCAGGGGCAAAGACTGGACTGGTTTCACTCCGGCCTCATCGTCGGGCTAACCGCCTCCGGCCTATTCCTGTTGCTGATGACCATTGTTCGCCGCCTCAGCATGCCGAACCCGCTCATCAACCTCAAATTTCTTTTGCAGCGTAACGTCCTCTTGCTCGGCGTGGTATTGATCCTCTTTCGCTTCGTCATGCTGGCCACCGTAGTTACGATTCCCAGTTATCTGGGATCCGTGAAGGGTTATCTGCCCCTGCAAACCGGACCAATCATGCTCTGGGTCGGCTTACCGCAGTGCCTCTGCGGTGTTTTGGCCATGGTTTCCCTGAAATACATCGATGCTCGCCTGGTCCTGACCTTCGGCTTCAGCCTGGTCGCCATCGCCTGCCTGATGAATGCCCATCTCTCCTCCGCCTGGTCTGGAACCAATTTTGGGCCCTCACAGGCGGTCATGGCGCTGGGTTTGGCCTTCGCCTTCAATGCCATGGTCGGAGCCATCATTCTCGAAGTTGTCAATTCCGGAGCTCTCAAGCGCCCCATCGACGTGCTTACCTTCGCTGGTTATTTCCAGACCGTCCGGCTTCTCGGAGGCGAGGCGGGCGTCGCCATCATGCAGCGGTTTATCTCTGTCCGCGAGCAATTCCACTCCAACATCCTGGGACTTGGCGTTCAACTGGGCGACCCTGCCACCTATCAGAGGCTGCTCGGCCTGAGTGCCGGCGTGCAGAGTCAGTCTTCGGGTTTGCCGGCGGCCACCGGAAGGGCCGCGGAGATCCTCGGCCTTCAGGTCAGGCAACAAGCCTTCACCCTGGCCATAACCGACAGCTTCATGCTGGTCGCCTGGTCGGTCGTCTGCTGTTTGATCGTCATCGCTTGCATGGCGCCGGTCCCCACACAATATCGCCAGGTGATCAATGCCTAGACATCATTTGCATAGGGCGATAGAGCCGGGTGCCCCAATATCCCCGATTTCCTGTATGCGGATACAGTTACTGTTCTTATTGGGACTGCTTGTCGCTGCCGCTGGCGCACGGGCTCAAAGCACCGCCCCGATGTCGTCTGACCCTCTCTCAGGCGATCGACCTCGCGCTCAGGCAAAATCGCGATGTAAAACTTGCCCAGCTTGCGGTGGTCGACAGCCAGCACAAGAAAGAGATCGCTCACTCCGACTATTTCCCTCACATCAGCAACGAGTCCGCCGTGCTTCACATAACCGAGCTTGCGGGCGTAGATATTCCTGCAGGAGCCTTTGGCAATCATCCCAGCACCGGCGCCATCCCCGGCACCAACCTATTTCTGGATCAGGGCGCACTCACGTCTTACACCAGCGGCACGGGCTGAAACAACCCTTCACCCAGATGTTCAAAATTCGCGAGTCCAATCGCGCCGCGACCGCCGATATCAACATCGCCAAAGTCCAGGTGAATCAAGCCGAGAACGACATCGCTCTCAAGGTCCGTCAACTCTATTACAGCATACTCATCGCCCAGCTCAAACAACAGGCCGCGGCGGAAGAAGTTACCGCCAGCTCAGGTCAAACTCCAGGAAAGTATCAGAAGACGTTCAAAAGGGGAATGCCCTGGACGTAGTTGTGCTCGAGAGCCGCGCATCCGCTCTCGACGCCAGGCAAGCGGCCCTGGTGCAACGCCTGCAGATCCATGACCTGACCATTTCCCTCAACGACCTCTTGGGTCTGCCGCTGAATACCGCGCTCGTATTGGATACCGGCACTTCCCCGGCGCCGATGTCCATCCCGTCGCGCGAGGAATGTATCCGTCTTGCCCAGGAGCACAGCCCCCAAATTAAACTGCAAAACAGACCGTGGAGAAAGCAAGAGCGGGCTTGTCCGCAGCGAAAGATGCTTACATCCCGGATATCACCGGCCTAGCCAGATACAGCTACCAGAGCGGCATTCCCCTCCTGGTCCACAACTTTGGCACCTTCGGCGTTTCCTTCTCCTATGATCTCTTCGACGGAGGGCGCCGTATCGTCGAGGTCAAGGACTCGCGCACCTAACTCTCCCAGGCCGAGCTCAATCTCGAAAAGGTAGAGGATGAGGTTGCAGTCCAGGTGGAGACCGCTTACGACAAGGTAGAGCAATTGCAGGATCTCGCCGGCGTCGCAGAAGAGGTGTTGCAGGCGAGAACAGAAGCCTCCCGGGTAACCGATCGCCGATTCGAGCAAAATGCGGCTCTCGCCTCCGCACGCGCCGAGGCCCACGCCAAAGCAATCTCCGCCCAGGCATCAGCGCTGGAAGCGACCCTCGGATTGTCCCTCGCCCAGGGCGACCTCAAGCGAACCATCGGAGAGCTACCCCGTTAGTGGTGTGGCTCACGCAGATCATCTTTTATCCGCAGTGAAGGGTACGGGCTTTACTGGCTGCGGCAAAAGTCGCTATTGGGTAGGTCCGGGCTTCAGCCCGTGCGTGAGAACCCACCACTCACCGATCTAGTCCCGAAGGGAGCTGATAGTAGCCCAGGACGCAGTCCTGGGAAGAGATTCGAGAGACGGACCAGTCCCGCAGGGACGGCTGAAAATTACCCAGGATGCAGTCCTGGGTACAACCTGGTTAACTCTCAGCCGTCCCTTGCGGGACTTTTCGTCGTTATGTGCATGGTTCCCAGGACTGCGTCCTGGGCTACTCTCAGCCGTCCCTTCGGGACTAGATCGGTGAGTGTGGGTTCTCACGCACGGGCTGAAGCCCGGACTTACCCAACAGCGACTTTTTCCGCAGCCCCTAGTTCAGCCCGCTGACCAGGTACAACTCAGAAAGCAGCCGGGTATAGCCGTACACGTAGGCTTTGCCGTTTGGGCTGAAAAGAATCTGCGTCAGGTCGCAGAGGCCGGTCTCGTCCGAAGGATTAATTTCTTTGTACAACTGCCTCTGTCCATTCAGAATGTTCAAGCGATAAATCTTTACCGGCGCTATTTTCTTCTGGTAGGCGTATACGAAGCGCGGGTCGGAGGTCCAGGAAAACCACTTCCCCCGGCAGCAAACCCACAATCGCGCGCGGCGGCCCGCCATCCAATGGATACAACTTGGCGCCCCCGTCCATCGGACCGCCGGCAGCAATCAACTGCCCATCGGGAGAAACCTGGCAGCCACACACTCCTTCCGGAGTTATCGGGCGCGGCTTACCGCCATCGATATTCTGAATGAAGCAGCGAGCCGGATGCCCGGCCTCGTTTCCAGAGAAGACGACCTGCTTACCGTCGGGCATCCAGTGCATCCCATGCCGATACTGTTGAATGCTGCCCCGATCGAGTTTCCTAACTGTGCCCGCCCCGGTCGGCAACAACTCCAGCTGGGTATAGGAAACAGTGCTGATTGCCCATTTCCCATCGGGAGAAAAATCGCCCGCCATGCCTTCGCCCAGTGGGATCGGCGGCGACCCCTGCATGTCGCGCACCGCGACCGTATAGGTGGGTCCTCCCTCCTCGCCCTGCTCGTCGAACAGCAGCGGTGTTGCCGTCGCGCGAGATATCCACGGGCAGCGACCAATCCAACCAGGAGAGGTCCCGCTCCCTGGTCTGCCCCGGCAGCCATACGCCAGCACGCCGGCGCGTTGTTCATCCCGGGTCAACAGAACCCGGCCGTCGGCAGAGATATCCTGCAGCGTCACTCCTCCCGGCGCGCTGGAATAGCAAGCCGCTGGTGACCCGCCAGGTCCACGGCATAGATGCGCCGCTGCAGTCCCGCTTGCGTCGCCGAGAACCATACCTCGGAACCGTTCGGAGACCATGCCAGCCCTTGCTCACTCTCCCACCCGCCGGAAAGAACCTGCTTTCGCCCCGCAAGGTCAACCACGCGAAACAACCCCGCGATCGTCATCATGGGTCGTGTGGTCGAGGAACGCGATTTGATCGCCCTTGGGTGAAATCCGGGGATGGCTGATCCAACCATCGGTTTCGTACAGCACATGGCCTACCGGAAATTCAAGCCGATGCTTGCCCCCCATATCGCGGACAATGGCCAGCGTCTTTCCATCCGGCGCCCAATCCGCCGCGGTGACATTCTCCGCAATCTGACGCGGTGAGCCGCCCGTCAAAGGCACCTGGGCCAGTGTGCCGTGACTGGTAAACATAAAAGGATGATGCAGCGACTGCAGCACCGCCATTTCGCCCGTGGAAGAAACCGCCAGCAGCTGGCTGTCCGGGAATTCCAATGCTGCGTGCACCCGGAATTTTCAGGTCGGTCGAGAATATCTCGGTCGGTTGGCCGTCCCACGAGGCGCCGTAGACCACGTTGTGCCCGTCGGGAGCAAACCTGGCGGCGAAAACCGTACCGTGGCGGACGGTCAGACGCTGAAAGTCCAGGGCCCGCGTAGGTGCGGTGCGACGGCCCAACCAGATACCCGATGCAACCAAAATCCCACGGATACGGCAACGAACGCCGCCAGCAGCGCCAGCTTGCGGCCGGATATACCACGGCGGGGGTGGGCGGAATGAACATCGCTGGCGCCGGGGCTGGAGGCGTCTCCGACCGCGCCGCCCTCCAGCCTGGCAACAAAGCGATAGCCGCGCCGCGGCACCGTCTCAATAAAACTAGGGATTGTCCGCGGAGTCCCCGAGAGCCGTCCGCAGCTTCCCCACCGCCACATTGACAGCGTGGTCAAAGTCTCCGTAGCTCTCTTCCGGCCAGATGCGGGTCTGCAGTTCTTCGCGCGTGACCAGGTTCCCCGGGCGCTCCAACAAAATCTGCAGAACTTTGAACGGCTGATCCTGCAGCTTGACGCGGTTACCTGATTTACGAACCTCTCCCGAAGTGGAGATCAGCCTCAAAAACTCCAAACCGAATGGTCCGGGACCCGTTCTGCAACGTGTGATTCCCCGTTTACGGATGAGTTTAGCATCGTTGCCCCACCTTCTGTTGAATGCCATAGGCCCCCTGTAAATTCAACTAGTTTGCCTGGATATCAAGGTCTCCGCCGTCTCTCCAACCTGTCTCCCAAGCCCTAACTCATCGTAGACATATCAAGTTAGCTACAGTGAATTGAGGTACCTATCCCCCTGATCCAGCATGGCCTTTCGATGAGGTGAGGCCAATGCGCGGTCGCAATAATTGGTTGTTGGTTCTCCTGATACTCCTGACGGTGGCCGGCGTGCCGGCCGCAAGTGGATATACGAAAAGTCCAGCACTAAGGTTCGATCTCTATCGGGACTACCTCATCGTGGTTCAAGGCTCAGCAGGCCCGGTAAAAGGCCTCAACTTTCTCCTGGATACCGGGGCGAGCCCCACCATCCTGGACCGGCAGGTCGCGCGATAGCTCCACCTGGACGAACTGCCTGGCCGCTTGCCGGTGTCTGACGGCACGTTGCCGCCGGGAAAGCCATCGTCCCCAGCCTGCAGGTTGGTCCCATGAGACGGGATAATCTCCCGGTTGTTGATCGAAGATTTATCTTTTTTTCATAAAGCGCTCCCGATTCATATCGACGCAGTCGTCGGTCTGGACGTTATCGGGCAAAGTCCGCTTCGAAATCGACTACAGCGGCGCGCGAAATTCACTTCGGTCCCATCCCTTCCCTGAAAAATGCCCTGCGCCTGGAGATGAAGAGAGGCCTCCCTTTGGTGGAGGTCCAACTCAATGAGATCTCGGCTCGACTCGTGGTCGACACCGGAGCCTCCTCCCTGATCCTCTTCGAGCCCCGAACTCCCAGCGCGTCCCCGGTGAGAATCAGTGCCGTCCAGCCGTCGAGTAATACGATGGGCGAGTTTGCCGGTAAAACCCTGTGGCTGCACAGCCTGAGGATGGGCCAGGTGGAATTCAGCCGGGAGCCGGCCGTCCTGGTCCGCGGCCGCCCAGAGACCGGCGACGACTTCGACGGGTTGGTGAGTCCGGCATCGTTAGGCATCACCAAAATTGCCATCGACCTCGATCAGGGAGTGTTCTCCTTCAGCCGCTGACCTCTTTTCGCGGTCTAATGGGGAATGGCCTCGCCTGGGAATTACGTTGTGCACGCAGACAGCCAATCACTGCGTGCCACACTGGAGCAGCTTTCGGGAGAAAACCGCAGCATGGATTCTTCGGCCCCGGGTCCGTAACCTGGCGCGTAAACCGCGAGTCTGCCGTCTTTTTGGTGCGGGCCGTGCCGCATTGCTGCAATTAGCTCACCCCTGGGTCGCGGCCGCGCTGGCCCAACATTCCAACCTGCTCACGATGCAGTCGGCCGTTTCCATTCCACGTTTCGAGTCATTTACACCATGCTGTTCGGCACCCGCAGCCAGGCCTCGAGGCATCGAAGCACTCTATCAACGCCATACCAGCATTCGCGGCGAACTGCCCGGCAACGTGGGTCTGCACCGCCGAGGCGACCACTATGAAGCGAACGAGGTCGCGGCCCTTCGCTGGGTATATGCCACCCTGGTGGAGAGCGCGATCCTGGCTTACGAGTTTATTTTGCAGCCGCTCTCGCTGTCCGATCGTGAACAATACTATGCGGAAAGTGGACGGATGGCCGCCTCTTCGGTATTCCGGCGGAAAGCCTTCCTCCGGATTCGGACCGCCTTTACCACCTACACCGCGGAGATGTGCGATTCACAGCAACTGGCCGTGGATGCGGGCGCGCTGGACCTCAGCCGAAGTGTCCTGTCCGGAGTCGGTACCTGGCTGCACCCTCCCCACTGGTACCGCGCGCTCACCGCCTACTGGATGCCACCGCGATCTCCGGGCGGCCTTCGAACTACCGTTCACCGCGCGGGAAGCAACAATGCCGTGGACCGAACTGCCCGCCTGGCTGCCGCGGCTCTATCCTTATATACCGCGCAGGTTGCGTTACGTCGGCCCATATTACGAGGCCGAAGCCCGGCTGACCGGCCGCCCCCCGGCCTCCTGACCCGGAAAGCAACCGCTTCTGGATGGGTCAGCCGCGGTTGCTCTACTCAGACCCCCCAAGAGGGATGAAAAACCGCGAACCGCAGCATCAAATCTGAATGGTCAGCCGCCCCGAATTTTCCGTACTTCACCCCCCAAACAGAAGTGTCATCCCGACCGGAGCGAAGCGAAGTGGAGGGACCTGCTGTTCCCTCCGCACCATCGAATCTGAATGAAAGCGCTACCCTCCCTTTGTCATCCCGAGCGTAGCCGAGGGATCTGCAGTGCGCCCCTCGGCCTCCAAAATTTCCCGTATCTCGACCCTAACCCCCAAACAGAAGTGTCACCCCGCCCTCAGACCTCATCGATAACCCGCGCCGCCGCATCGATCGCCTCCGCTACCTTGCGAATCTGCTCCGCGGACAGGTTGCCCCGCTCGGTCCGGATCTTTAATGCATAACGAAGGTTCATGATCGCCCGCATGATCTGCGGAGATCTCCCCCGTCCAAATGCTTTGCCGGCCTGCTCCATCCGTCCAAAGATCGCCTTGAGAACGACCTTGTTCTCCGCCAAATATTCCACGCCACGCTCGGTCGCCGCATACAGCTTCTTGTTGCCTTCTGTTGAGGAAACAGTGGCATACCCTTCCTCCTCCAGCATGGTCAACGTGGGATAGACGACCCCAGGGCTGGGCGCATACGCCCCGGAAAGCCGCTCTTCGATCGCCTTGATGATCTCGTACCCGTAGCTTGGTTTGTCTGCGATCAATTGCAGAATGACGAACCGCAATTCTCCGTTGTCGAAGTGGCGCTCGCGTCCGCCGCCACCGAAACCTCGCTCATGCCCCATCGGGCCACCGAAGCCTCCATGCCGTCCGCGGTGACGTTCCCCGCCATGATGGAATCCTGACCATGATGCCGGCCTCCCGCGCCGCTCTTCAAATTTCTCTTGTTCAAACATATGTGTATCCTCCATTTCGATATATCTTAAGATATATCTTAGACTGTCGAAAGTCAATTTGGATGCAGCAATTTTTCACCGTCCGAGGAGCTTGCTGTTCTATGCTGGCGTGGCGTCCAAAACCAGAGGATACGGATGATGAAACGCATATTCCCGGTCTTGGCCCCGGTCTTGGCGTTGGTCCTGTGCGCCGCAAACGCCCCCGGGCAAGCAGCCTCGGCGAACCTGGCTCCGGCGGACGCCCTTTTCAAGACAGGCAAGTTTGCCCCGGCGGAGAAAATCTATACCCGCATTGCCACCTACCAGCCCGGTAGTTTCGGCAGCCAGCTCCAATTGGGCCGCATCGCCTTGCTGGCGAATCACCTCGACCTGGCTGAAGCGCGGCTGAACAAGGCCCTCGCTCTGCAACCGGATAATGTGGACGCAAAAATCATGTTGGCCGAAGTTTTCTATCGTCGCGACAATTTCGCCCAGGCGGCCAGGTTAATGGCCGGTTTCAGCCCCGCCGGCGACCAGAATCTCGCCAATGTTTCCACTCTGAACCGTGCCAAGCTGGAAAGCTTCCATGGTCAAAAACCCTACGAGATACAAGGGCAGGGCGAGATCACGAGGTTGAAATTTGTGAAGCGCGATCCCCTGCCCCTGGTAAAGGTGCGTATAAACGGCGGCAAGGAGGTCGTCTTTTTCATCGACACCGGCGGCGCAGAACTGGCGCTCGACACAGCTTTCGCGAAAGAGCTCGGCATCCCGCAATTCGGGGGCGTGCAGGGAACCTTTTCCGGAGGCCAGCACGCCGAAGTACAGAACGGCCACATCGGCTCCGTCGCCGTCGGCGATTGGGTTGTGAAGAACGTCCCCGTCCAGATCCTCGCCCTTCGCCAGCTCTCGCAGCCCTTGGGTGTGCAACAACTCGATGGCTGCATCGGAACCATTTTCCTCGCCCATTTTCTATCCACAATCGATTTCCGCAACGGAGAACTCGTTCTGCGTCGCAAGACAGAACATTCGCAAAGCAGCGGCGTCCAGGTGCCGTTCTGGCTGGCGGGTGACCATTTCATCGTCGGTTGGGGAAAAGTGAACACGCTGCCACCGGCGCTCCTGTTTGTAGATACCGGAGTTGCCGGAGCGGGAGCAAAGCTGGCGCCGTCGGTGATCCAGCAAGCGGGAATCAAACTCGACCAAAAGCAAGCCTCCCCTGGAGCAGGCGGTGGTGGCTCATTCACCACCGTGCCCTACCTCATCCAGGAGCTCTCCTTTGGAGACATCCGCGAAACAAAGGTTTCCGGAGTCTTTGACGGCCCCTATCCCTGGGAGCACTCGCTGGGCTTCTATCTGGCTGGAAGCGTCGGCCATGACTTCTTTCAGCCCTACGCGGTAACCTTCGATTTCTCGAACATGCTGATAACTCTCACCCAGGGCCCGTGATGCTAGACCGAAGGACATTCCTAACCACCGCCCTGATCGCCGCAGCCGGGGCTCATGTCGCGCGAGCTGCGTGGCCCGCGATCAAGCTATCTCTTTCCGGCCGCATCTCCGAACCTATCGGCGAGGTGACCAACTTAAAGCCTTTGACCTACGACGAATTCCTCCACATCGCCAAAACCACCGGATACGACGCCGTCTGTATTCGTCCCCTGCAGTGCAGCATTGCGACCCCGCTCGACCAAATGGTAGAGATGGCGCGCAAGACCCGGGAGGCCGGCTTGCAGGTATCGATGGTCACCTGCGACCTGGACCAGCCGCCCAACAATGATTGCTCGCCCTTTGCGCTGCTCAACATCGCACCGCGCCTGAAGATGGCAGAAATCTTCGGCACCAGGATGATCCGTTGTCAGATCAAGCGGCCGGAGCAGCTTGGCTGGGCCCAGCGCGCCTGCGACGAGGCCAGTGAGCGTGGCCTTTGGATCGTCCATCTATCGCACCCCGCGACGCTATTCTCCAACGTCGACGACGCCGTCGATTGCCTGAAGAAGATCAACCGTCCAAACTTCGGCCTCGTTTACGAGCCGGTCAATTGGATGAACACGCCCCAGGGCTACGGCCGCGATGTGATCACCAGGGTCGCCCCCTGGCTGGTGAACGTCTACGCCCAGAACCAAAAGATTCGCAAACCAGGAACCCCACCCGATGCCCCGGCCGAGTCCGCGCCGCTGGTCACGGTGGAATCCTGTGCGGGAGCCGCCCGGCCGAGCACATTTCATTCGGCAGCCGGAGGAGCAACGAACAACCTCGGATTATGGGAGCCGGGAGGAATCAATTTCGACGTCGTATTCCAGGGTCTGCACGAAATCGGCTACACCGGCTATTTCACCGTGCACTCCAGAACCTCGCAGGCCAACACGCCGATCGATCTAGCGACCAGGAGCTTCGCCTTCCTGAAGCCTTATGCCGAAGGTAGGAAAGACTGAGAATCCTGTCCTATTGGTACGCTGGCGGAAACTCGACCTCAACATCGTATCGACTTCCTCTGCTTCGCCGCTGACTCTGTATTGCCACCACTTAACCGCGTCCATCGCGGCCTGCGTGAGAAGCGCAGGAGCCGGCACTTTTACGGAGCGGCTTCGCTCCGGGGCCCCAAATCCCCCACGATAAACCAGTAGCAGAAAATCCCCGCCAGCAGCACCACCGCGGCCAGCACGAATCCGGGCGCATAGGAACCTGTCCGGCTGATCAGCAACCCTGTGATCAACGGCGCCAGCACCCCTCCCAGGTTGCCGGCAAAGTTCTCGAACCCGGTCCACAGCCCCACATCCTGGTGTGGAGCGCAGCACTGCAGAATCACCAGCAGATTGCCGGTCGCAAGACCAACCAGCGAACCGCCGGCAATGAGTGCGACAGCGGCATTGGCGCTCTGTACCCGCGACGCGGGAATGAGAAACAAACCGCAAAGAAACGCTATAGTGACAATTCCCTTGCGCGTGCGCGTTTCATCCCATCCGTAAGCGGTCAGCCGGTCTGCGATCCATCCGCCTAGCGGCTCGCTGGCGCCAAACACAAAATAAGGCAGTGAGGAGAAGAACCCCGCGCGCAGGATAGTAAAGTGCCGCACCGTTACCAGGTAGTCTGGCAGCCAGGTGACAAACAGGTACCAGTAGTAGTCGAAGCAAAAGAAACCGAGGCAGATACCGATAAGATTGCGGTTCGTCAGCAGCCACCGAATCTCCTGCCTTCGATTGCGGGTCCCCGCAGCCGGGCGGGGAGGGCGGCCCAGCCGTCCTTTAGTAGCCCACAACCAGGGGATAACCCACAACAGCCCGGCAAATCCGATCAGGCGAAACGTAGCCCGCCAATCCAGGTGGACCAGCAGTCCGGGGATGATGAGGCCGCCCAGCACCAGGCCCATGCGCGTGCCAAAGTCGAACATACCGCACGGCAGCCCCCGTTCTGTGGGGCCGAACATCATGCTCACAATCTTGGTGCCGCCCGGCAGGTAGATCGCCTCGCCTACACCGAGCAGCATGCGAAACATGATCAGCACCCCGAGGCTGGCGGCAAAACCCGTCAAGCCCTGGCCCAGGGACCAAAGCACGAACGCTGCGAAGTAGAGCCAGCGCAGGTTGAGGCGGTCCGCGGCCCACCCAACGGGGATTTGCATCAGCGCATACGACCAGAAGAACGCCGAAAGCAAGATGCCTTTGCTCTCCGGGCCCCAGTCCGAGGTCTCTGGAAATCAGCGGCAGCGCCAGCGAGAGGCTGGAGCGGTCAAGGTAATTGATCAGAGAGGCCGCAAACAACAACCACACGATCGTCCAGCGGCCGTCGTTTTGGCGAGAGTCCCTGCTCATGAGCTCCGTGGAAGCAACAGGGGGACAGTATACCTATCGCAACCGCACTTCACCGCTCGCAGGTGAACATCAGCAAACGCACACTCGACCCTCTGCAACTCTAGAAGACACAGGACCTCCGTCCTTTGAAGGGTACGGGCTTTCAGCCCGAACAAACGAACCTGGGAGGACAGGTGGCTTCAGCCACTGAGGGATCTCAGCTCCTTATCCGCCGAAACTGCTGCAATGGGAGCTCCACCCTCACCTTTGTCATCCCGAGCAGCCGACTTGCCATTGGCAAGTTAATGATGGAATGAACGCTGCGCCTTTGGGATCTCTCCCTACCGCCAATCAATGGGTGCCCCATATCTCGCTCGTTTTTGGCGAGATGTGGGATACGCGAACCTTGACGTCAATCCGCCCTAGAGCAGAAGACTCGACGGTGAGCGCTTGTTCATCTCGACCGAAGCGTAGCGCAGTGGAGGGACCTGCTATTCCCTCAAACCACCAACCAACCGCCGAATGGAAGTTTAATGAGCGTGAGGATGGCGAGAATAATCAGACAAAGCCCGAGCTGGTGTGGCTGCAGTTTAGGGAATGCCGAGATCAGCGCGCCCACGCCTGCCGAGATACCAACAGCAGCATTCAGAATGTAGTCGATCATCAGCGCGGCAGCGGCGAGCAGACCGGCGGTTTCGCCCAGGTTTTCTGTAGCAACGGTATAGCTGCCGCCGCCATGGGGATAGGCATCGATCGTCTGCCGGTAGGAAAAGTAAACAATAGCCAGTAACCCAATGATGGCAAAGCTGATCGGAACGATATACGCAACGCCGGCGAGCCCAAGTGGGATAAGCAGAGTGAGAGCAGCTTCGGGACCGTAAGCAGCCGAACTAAGCGCGTCCAGGCCGAAAACAGGTATACCGGCAATCGGACCAATATGCTCGGCTCGCTCTTCAGAGGTAGCAAGCGGTTTTCCGAGGAGAACATTGAAAACGGACACGGGTCACCAGCGGGCCTGGGAGAAGCCCACGTTAGGAAGACTACGTTGTAACAGATAAGAAAGGTGTAAAGGTGTTTGTCTTCCGCACTGCAGTGTTACTGCTACTCAGGAGGTTTTGACCTGCTTGCGCAGTCCTTGCCACCCAGAGTAATCAAGGCAGACTAATGCGATAGAGGTTGCGTTGGGTACTGAGTCGCCAGAACGCGTAGTTCGAGGCATCCGGCCCAGGGAACACGCTGGGAAGGTCGAGCGCACGTACGCCCGGCATCCGGGGTAATTTCGTATCGGTGACCAACTCGCTCCACGACGTCGGAAAGGCATTGCCAGGATTCAAGGGAATCACAATCGTTTTTGGTTTGTCATTCGCCCCTGTATGGGTCAAAGAGATATACATCGACCTCTGGTCGAAAGACCAGCCGACGATCGGCGGATCAATTTCAAATGACCCGACAGCGCACACTCGACACAAGACTCGCGGGAGGCCTCCCCGCATTGGATAGCCAGAGAGGATTTGCGAGGGGCCTGAGTTATCGGAGTCAACGGTAGCCACGATCCATCGGTCATCAGGAGACAGACTGATGAGATGGGAGACCGGGTCTGGAATCGCCTTATGTAAATCTGTTCCGTCTTCCTTCATGCGGAAGATGTAATGGAATGCACCTTCCTTCATGGTGAAGAGGATTTCACCATTGCGAGCAAATGTGGGAGTGTCCACCTCCGCAGCCACGAGTTGCCGCGGCGAAGCGTGCCGGTCAAGAGACCAGATCCAGATACCCGAATGGCTATCGCCGCTGCCAGCCTGGGTAAACGCGACTTTCTTCCCATCAGGAGAGACACTGTAACGGGCGATAGAAGTTCCAGGGACCAACTGCTCCTTGTGACCGGAATTCAAGTCCGATAACCACAGCTCGCCGCTCAGGAGCTTACCGACATGTTTGCGGGCAAGATAGTAGAGTGTGTGCCCGTCCAGAGACAGGGAAGGCAAGTAGGCGAATTCCTCCGTAGAAACCTGCTGGTCACCCTTGAGAGTGTGGACCCACACTGTGCTTTGTGTAGAACCACTGGAGGTGACCAGCGACTTTCCGTCCGGCGCCACGGCGATTCCGTGTTCTTCCGTTGCTCCAAAGGTGAGTTGCTCGGCAACCCCATCCGGAAATCGCTCCCGCCAAAGGTGAAACCCGTTCCCCGCATTGGCGGCGAAGTACATCCAGCGTCCGTCGGGCGACCAGGCCGCCTCGGTGCATGCAGACGGGATCGGGCCGACCTGCTTCGCTTCCGATCCCCCTGAAAACGGAACCAATCGACACGGCGTGAAGGGACCAGCTACGTCCATTTCCGCGACAAGGACCCATTTCGAGTCCGGGGAAAGATAGGATCGATGAGCCATATTGCCCACTTTTGGGACATACACATCCCGCTCGTTAGCCCGGCTCTCGCCGGCGGTCACGATCTTCATGGCCTTTCCATCCTCGGAAAACATCACCTGATGGGGACCGACCCAAGTCAAAGCGGAGGCGTTCGGAAGTAATTCGGATGGCTCGCCCCCTGACACCGGCACCGTCCACCCTTGCCAATCCCATCCCTCCCCGCGGGTGAATGATATTTTCGAACTATCAGGCGAGAATGCAACGCTCATCTTGGGATGATCGTCGTGCGTGAGTCGTACCGGGTCGCCATCGGGAAGCAGCTTCAGGTAGACGTCTCCCGGTGAAAGAAATGTGCTCTCGCCACGAATGAATGCCAGCATGCGGCCGTCCGGGGAAAGTGCCGGAGAAGTCGCCGAATCCGCCAAATAAGTGAGCTGCGTGTATTCCGTAGGGGTAGGAGTGGCAGGCCGGCGATTGCGCATCCACAGCAGCAAACCGGCACTCAACAGGCAAACCATCAACCCGATGATCAACGCCCAAGGCGGCACCCGTAAGCGTGGTCTTGTGACTGGCTGGTATTCCTGAGGCCAACCCGGTGTGAGAGCATCCGAAGCAAGCGCTGCCGTCCGATTCCTTTCTAAATGCGTCTTCAGGCGTTCCAGGTCCTGACGAATGTCCGCCGCATGCTGATAGCGCAACGCACGGTCTTTCTCCAGGGCCTTGCGGATGATTTTGTCCAGCTCCAGCGGAATGGCCGGATTAATCACCGAAGGCGGCGCGGGCGTCTCGTTCATGAGCGAGGCAAAGATCATGGCCGCCGTGGCCCCACCGAACGCCCGGCGCCCCGTGCCCATCTCGTATAGCACTAAACCGAATGAGAAAAGGTCGGTGCGGGTATCCAGTTTCTCTCCGCGTGTCTGCTCCGGCGACATATAGGCGGCCGTGCCCATGGCTGCCCCAAGGTGCGTGATTTCGACCCCTTCACCGGCTATATCATCGTCTGTCGCTGCCATTCCTTCCCGCTGCAGTTTCGCCAGGCCAAAATCCAGAATCTTCGCCTCACCGCGGCTGATAATGAATATGTTCTCAGGCTTGATGTCGCGATGAATGATGCCCTTGGAGTGAGCTGCGTCGAGGCCATCGGCTACCTGGGCTCCGATATCCAGCAGTCGTTCCAGTTCGAGGGGGCGGCCCAGGATGACATCTTTCAGGGTCTGTCCCTCCAGGAACTCCATGGCGATGAAGGCTCGCCCGTTCTGCTCACCCAGATCGTGAACGACACAAATGTTGCGATGATTCAAAGCCGAAGCCGCCTCCGCCTCACGTTGAAAACGGCTCAGAGACTGCGAATCTCCGGCGACACCCTGGGGCAAAAACTTTAGCGCGACAAGACGGTGCAACCGCGTGTCCTCGGCTTTGTAGACCTCCCCCATCCCGCCGCGCCCGAGGAAACCGGCAATGCGAAACCGCCCCGAGATGATTTCGCCGGAGGAGAAGCTAGGGGTCGCCGGGTTTGCCGTTAAGTCCGCGACTAGCCTTTGGGCAGGGCTTTCCTCAAGAAAGCTTCCCGCCCGCTGATTGTGTTCGAGAATGGCCTCAACTTCCGCACGCAGCTTTTCGTCATCGCAACAGGCTGCCAGAAACGCCGCTCGATGCTCGGCCGGAAGCTCCAGCGCGTCGTTAAACAACGACTTGATTCGCTCCCAGTGCTGCGCGTTTAAGATCTCTGGCAGGACGACTCTCCTTCTGCTCCGGAAACCTGCGCATCCCGGCTATCGTGTGATTTCCTGGTGTAGCCAGGCACGGGCCATTGTCCAATCGCGGTTGGCGGTCTTTGTGGAAATATCCAGGACCCCGGCAATTTCTTCCATGCTGAGGCCGCCAAAAAACCGCATTTCCACAATTCGAGCCTGGCGTTCATCGAATTCCGACAACCGTTCCAGGGCTTGATCCAACATGATGAGCTCAGCTGATTTTTCCGGTGTGAACGCCAACACCTCATCCAGGGGAAGTTTCTCCAGATCCCCGCCCCGTTTACGGGTGCGGTGGCGGCGAGCATAATCCACCAGAATCTGACGCATCAGGCGCGCGGCAACTCCGAAGAAATGGGCGCGATTCTGCCACGGTGGCTGATCGTTATTGGTGAGTCGCAGGAAAACCTCATGGACCAGCGCCGTCGGCTCCAACGTGTGATCGCCTCGCTCGCGATTCAGGCAGAGCGAGGCGAGGCGGCGAAGCTCTGTGTAAACCAGGGGTATGAGCTCAGCCTCGGCCTCCCGGTCCCCCTCTCGAAACCTGACCAGCAGCTCTGTAACCTGGCTCGTCTGCGTGGATTGCGGGCCGTCCATCTCCGTTTGGTCCCTTCTGCCGGAAGGGGAACCGGCGAGCCCGGGGGCCTGTGAGACCCGGATTCTTCCCCCAAGCCCAAATGTCCGCTTTTTCGGGCGATTTGCGCATTCCTAAGTAGGGGGAAGGCTTCGGAGGCAAAGTATAGCAGGCTGAGCGACATGAACAAAGCGGGATAAGGGCGCAACGCGCCCACAGGAAAAGTGCGTTTACGCGCAGCCTGAACAGGCCGGTTCCAATCAAAGTAAATTCCGATTTACCAACAACATCAAGGAGGCAATTTATGTCAGCTCGATGGCTTAGGTTTGGGGGCGCCGCGGTGGCGTTCCTGATGACGGCAGGGACCCTGCCCAGCGCGGTTGCGGATGACGTAAAGTTCTCGACCCTGTATAAGTTCGAGGACCCCGCCGCTACCACCTTCACGAGTGCTCTGGGATCTCAACCAGACACCCTGCCGGTGGTGGGTCCGGACGGCGCCATTTACGGGATGACCAGTGTCGGCGGCCAGTATGGCAACGGCGTGATATACCGGTTTGACCGGAACACGCATCAGTACACAGTCCTGCATACCTTCAGTGCGCTGGATGCTAACGGAGCGAATGCGGACGGAGCCACGCCGGGCATGGCACTGACGCGCGGCCCGCAAGACGTGATTTACGGCATGGCCTCTTTCGGTGGCCAGAATGGCAGTGGCACGGTCTTCAAAATCACAACGTCCGGTGAGTTCACCGTGCTGCACACCTTCAGCCCTCTGGACGCGAACGGAAACAATCAGGACGGAGCCTATCCACTGCGGGCGATAGTCGCCGACAATGACGGCACCCTTTATGGCACCACCAGGTTGGGCGGGCCCAATACCTGCCTCTTCACACATGGTTGTGGGGTCGCGTGGATGATAGACGGCAAGGGCAACTTTAAGGTCATACATCCGTTCACCGCCGCCGAAGGCCACGCAGCGTCGATGCTGCTGGCGATGGACGGAAAGCTATATGGCTGCGCGGTGTGGCCGGCTACCTCCCTGCCCCCCGGGCCTTTGCCCTCAGGGATCTTGTACCGCATGGCGCCATCAGGGCAGGACTTTAAAGTGCTCTACACGTTCAGTCAGACCAACGCGAGCGGCGAGAACATGGATGGCGCCGACTGCTACGAGCCGCTTGTCGAACCGAGACCTGGCGTCTTTTATGGGGCGGCCTTTCACGGCGGAACAAATAGCAATGGTGTCGTGTTCAGGTATTCCGTCTCGAACCCAGGGGAGGTCGAGGTTATCCATGACTTCAGCGCCTTGAACTCCGCCGGCCAGAATCAGGACGGGGCGGGCCCAGGTGGCCGGCTAGCTCTCGGGCCACATGGGACTCTCAACTCGAACACCGAGGCCGGCGGCGCGAATGGCAACGGCGTGATTTACAGCCTCAGGGAAGACTGCCACTTCGAGGTCTTGCACACCTTCAGTGCAACGAATGCAACAACAGGAGCCAATGACGACGGTGCGTTACCTGATGAAGGCCTGATAGTGGACGGGAACAAGCTCATCGGAATAGCCATCTACGGCGGCAACGGCAGCCCCGCCGGTTACAGCAACAGCGGAGGCACGCTCTACGAGTTGACATTGGACGATTCTTGGCACTGAAGTGAACGGTTGATCCTGAAGGATTGCCTTGGACCCGATTTTGAATCGCCGAGTCACTCGCCGACGACCACGGCTGATCGATAAGTTCGTGAGTGACTCGGCCCGTTGTCGCCACTCCAGGAGCACCGCGACTTGTTCATGCAGTAAGCGAGCACCGCAAGGAGTTTTCAATGTGAGGGACGGTGGCCAGTAGCAAAAGGAGATTCGGACCCGCCAACCGTCCTAACCATCCTGGAGCAGCGCTTGCCAGCTGGATTAGCTCAGAACCGAACGACAAAAGGCGGGTCGCTGATGCTCTGCCCAAGTCGTCAGGGATGCTCAGCAGACAAAATTTCCAGCCTTAGGAATCGTCTTTGTTGCGGAAGTTGTCCCGGGCAAGACGGTTCCCGACTCTCAGCGTTTGAGCACTTGCTCGATGTAGGCAAGGGCACGTGGATCGTTGGTTTGTCCTAGCCAGAAGATCGCTTCCTTGCGAATGGCGAAGTTGGAATTGGTGTCGGCGATGTGGACCAGCTGAGGCACACTTTCTTCGCGGGGCAATTGGCTGAGGGCAAAGACGGCCTTCTTCTTGACTTCAAGGTTGGGATCGTTCTCGATAGACGCGTTCAACGTGCCGATGGCTTTCTTGCCCGCCTTCTGCGCCAACCAGAAAAGAGCCTGAGCACGAACCCGGCTGTCGGCGTCCGACTTCGCCACCTGAATCAAATCGTCGATTGCACCCGGGTCTGAATTGATAGAGAGATCAAAGGTGAGCTTCTCGCGGAGCTTTGCGTCTTGCTCGCTGTGCACAAGCTGACGCAAGGCCAGCAATCCTTCGTGCCCGCGCTGCGCGCCCAACCAGAATGCCGCCTTCTCGCGCAGGTAGGCGCTGCTTTCGGCGGAGGCGAGCGAGACCAGCACTTCGGTTGCTCGGGGCGTCGCATGCATGCTCAGGGCAGCCAGATTCTCATCCACCGCTCCGCCGTGCCCGGCTCCGCTGTCGCGAAGCGCAGCGGCATTCTTCGCAAGCTTGCCGAGAAAGGCAGCACTGTCTTCCGGGTGCACATCGGTCAGCCACTCAAACGGTACTCCGCCGGCATCAAGGGTGCATCCCACCGGAACCACGCGCGTCTTCGTAACCTCGCCGTGGTCAAGCCGGAAAAGCACATCGACGATTAGCGCAGGCGAAGCGGGGGTATTCAGATTGTCTGCTGTGTCCTCGAGTTGAAGCTCATCGCAGCATCCAGCCTCCACTCCTGATGATCCCGTGCCAAACGAACACGAAGAATGATGTGTTCGCGGAAGAGCCGGCACCGCATATCCCAGCCAAAGCGGACCATTGGAGTGGCGAAATCGGTCCACCGTCGCGGACAGTCCCAGACTCACGGGTCTGGAGTGAAACTGCGTGTGCGTGACCCGGGGCTCCTGAGCGCTGGTCATCAGCGCGCAGGCGGCCAGTACCAGGACCATAAGCGCGTTGTTCTTCATGGAGCGATCTCCTTCCAGTTATTTGTTGAGAATTTCAAGCATGTAGTCGGTGGCTTCTTTGTTGTGCATGAGGCTCAGTTGCTGCACCAGCGATTGCTTGACGGCCGGGTCCTTCTCGGCCCGGGCAAGTTCGACCAGATCGTGGCTATCCCCTGCGAGGAAGAGCGCCTGGGCGACTGCCTTCCTCGTCTCCAGATCCGTGTTCTTCTTATAAATCGCGACCAGCGCAGGCGCCGCGGACATACCACCCGCTACGCCCAGGTTGTGAATTGCTTTGCGGCGGAGTTCGGGATCCTGCTCTGAGCCGGCGATGCTGCCCAACGCCTCGGCGCCCTTTTGCCCCGCGGGGATGAGCCCATTGATCACCTCCCCCTTGACCTCGGGGTTGCTGCTGTCGTGATAAAGACTGAGCAACTGCGAGGTAGCGCCCATCGCCCCCAGGGTGTGCACTGCAGTGCGCACGAGTTGGGGGTCGGATTCATGACGCGCCGCTTCCACCAGAGGATCGGGGGTGCCGATGACGAGATAGGTATGGAGAATGGCGTTCTTCACCTCTTCGTTCGTGGTCTGGCGGTAGATATTGGCGAGGGTCTCGGCGGCTTGCTTGCCGCGGGTAACGGCCAACATCTGTATGGCCTTCCGCTGCAAGGCCGGGTTGCGCTCGCCGCTTGCCACCTGGCCGAGCAGCGCCTGCGCCTGCGGGGATTGATCCTGGGCCAGAACGAACAGCGCCCGATCCTTGAGCTTTTCTGATTTGTCGCTGTTCAGAATCTGTTGAATGATCGGCACTGCGCGCGCTTCATCCTGCTGCATGAGCGAGTTCAGGGCGAGCAGCTTGAGCTCTTCATCCTGCTCGGCCTGCGGCGGCAGAGGATCGTCGCTCTTGCTATGAATCTCTATTTCCAGCGCGCTGCATTCCTTTACCCAATTTCCTTGCGGATACGCATGCCTGAGCTCGGCGCAGATCTCGAGGGCACGGGCGGCATTGCCCTGTTTATTCTCGGCATATGCTTCCCAATAGAGAGCTGGTTCCGCGCGGGGGCCATGCTGCGAGGCGAGATTACGGAAGATGGATTCCGCCTGCGCCCAATGGGCATCGTTGATGGCGCGCGTGCCTTCCGAGTAGAGCGTGTCTTCCTTCGCTTGGGCGGCTGCGTTGTCATCGGAGAGCGGAAGAGAAGACTCCGCGCAAAACGCCAGCGGCGCCGACAAGGCAATCAGCAGTGTCGCGAAAAGTAGTGATTTCGTATTCATTTAGATGGGAACCCCTTTCGTTGCTGTGGGAGCGCTTTGCTGTTCGGGGCCCGCGGAGTGAACCCGGGAGCGCAAGACGCGAATGTCAAAAAGAAGACCGTCGGTATTCATCTCTTGCCTGAGGCGGTTCAGATCGGCCTCCGTGAGGCTGTCCGGCTCGTTGGCAAGCTCCATCAGCAAACGTTCCAGGCGGTCGAGCGAGGCTTCCACATTGAGGTCGCCGGCCTGCATCACGCTCTGCCTGACCAGGCGGTTGCTGGCCAACAATTCTCTGGCTTCGCTGCGCAGCGGCAAAGCCGAAAGATCGTTGCCATCCGCGTGATTGAGCTGCACCAGGAGCTGCTCAGAACGATCGAGGTGGTCCCCAAGAAAAACGATCACCACCCGCTGGCGGGCTTGCGGGTCAACCGCCACGGCTACCGATGAGGCCTGCTTGCGCTCCCACCGGCGCCCGGCAACGAAGGTCACAGCAACCAGCAGCACGCAGGCGGCCGCCCAACCGAGGGGCCGGTAATATCCGATCCAACTGCGTTTGGGCTTTTCGTATACCGGGAGAGAGGCGTCAATGGATTGCCAAAGTTGTTCGATGTAATCCTCCCTGCGCGCCGGTGGCGTGGGTGTGGCTACTGCTTCGAGGATCCGGCACAACTCCGCGTACCGCTTGGCGCACGCCGGGCAAGCTTTCAGGTGACGCTCACTTTCGCCCATGTTGGCGGATTCCTCGTAGTAGTGCTCGACTAGTTCTGCTTCTTCCAAATGCTTCATGTGTTTACCCATAGGGGCGCGAGTTGGCGCCTGAGTTTCTGCACCGCGCGAAAAACCGCCTGCTTGGCAGCATTGGGAGCGATGTTAAGAGCGGCTGCAATCTCTTCCGTCGAACGCTCTTCCATATGGCGCAGCACGAAGGCGGTGCGCTCGGTGGGGGTGAGCTCGCTCATCGCCGCCTGCTGCCTGGCCTCGATCTCGCGGCTCAACAGCAGCCGGTCGGGGCCTGCTTTTATGTCGGCCAACTGGACCTCACTCCGTTCCGGATCGTTCTCTTCCGCGATACGGCTCTGGGCTTCCGGCCTTCTTTTGGCCACAACCTCAAGGGCGCAATTGGCTGCGATGCGATAGAACCAGGTCCCCATACTGGACCGCCCTTGAAAGGTCGCGAGCGACCGGTATCCACGCAGAAATACCTCTTGCACGGCCTCTTCGGCATCGGACTCATTGCCGGTAATGCGATAGGCCACCCGGAAGACAATTTGGGTATAGCGCGCCATGAGCACCTTGTAAGCTTCCTTGTCGCCGGAAAGGATCGCCCGGCGTATGGAGTCGTCACTCTCTTCCATCCAGCGCATTAGATAAGAAAATGGTATTCCGGTTAGGTTGTGGTCTGGATTTTCGCTATTTAGGTGAGAGTGGGGGCGGGATGGAGCAAAAGCTCGTCGCTGCTGCGCTGATATGGCTAGACTGCCTAAAGCGTAACCGACCAGAACCACGCCAAGTGGCACGGTCAAAATGAAAAACGCAATACGTGTGCGCCCAGTCTTCCCGAGCGCCACAGCCCAGCCAATTAGGCTGACTAACAAAAGTGCCACGCCAATCGAAATTGCGAGAAGAAACACTTCCGGGGTTGTCAGAGATGAACGGTGTATCCTTCTCGCATTCAATTCGTAGGCTTGTGTCTTTCGCAACTCTAAAGGACGGGCGAGGAAAAGGGGTTCTCTGTGATGAGGACGGGAAGGATCGGCCGCAAATTCCGTTATTGCGGGAAGGCATTGCTTGGGTTGACGTGTTGCGCTGCCGGAGCGATGGCTCTGCTGCTCGCAGGGAACGGAGCATGCGCGAAGGCGCAGGCCGTGCCGGCCTCGTCACCAGCGGCACAAATCGGTGCGCCGGCGGCGGCGACACAGCCATCGACGCCAGCTTCGCCAACGGACATTGTGGGGATCTGGCAGGGAACGCTGCACATTCCCAAGACAGACCAACATCCCCAGATCGACCTGCGGCTTGTGGTGAAGATTTCCAAGACGGACACCGGCGCCCTTAAGGCCGTGGGGTACAGCATCGACCAGGGCGGTCAGAGCATTCCGGTAGCGACCGTCAACTTTCAGGATGGTGTGCTGAAATTCACGATCACGGTGGTCGATCGCAAATATGAAGGCAAGATGTCCGAGGACGGCAAGTCGATTGCGGGAACATGGATGGAAGGCACGATGCCGATCCCGCTACTTCTGGAGCGGACCACTCCCGATACGGCGTGGCCGATTCCGGAACCGCCGAAGCCAATGGCGGCGGATGCCGATCCAACCCTGGAAGTGGCCACGATTAAGCCGAGCCAGCCTGGCAGGCCCGGCAAGCTGTTTTCGTTTCAAGGCTCCTCCTTCAGGACGTTCAACACCAACATGAACGATCTGATTGCCCTGGCCTACGGGCTTCACGCCAAGCAGATTATCAATGCGCCGGCATGGTTTGGCACCGATCTGTTCGATATCGATGGAAAGCCGGATGTGCCGGGCAGGCCGAATTTGAAACAGATGGGGATTTTGCTCCAGAAGCTGCTGGCTGACCGGTGCGGTCTGAAGTTTCATCACGAGCAGAGAGAGCTTTCCGTTTATGCCATCCGTCCTGCCAGCGGCGGACCGAAGATGAGCGTAAGCACAGCGGGACCGAATGATGGGTCGGGCTTCGGCTTGCGGGGATTCGGTGATCTGGTGGTGAGAAACATGACCATGGCGACTTTCGCATCATGGATGCAATCGGGCGTGATGGACAAGCCGGTGGTCGATCAGACGGGATTGACCGACCGCTATGACTTCAATTTGAAATGGACGCCGGACGATTCGCAATTCGGGCAATTCCGGGGGACGAATGGTCCTATGACCCCGCCTGCGGGCGACAACCCGAATGCTCCGCCGGGCCTGTACACTGCGGTGCAGGAGCAGCTTGGGCTCAAGATTGAAGCGACCAGGGCTCCTGACGACGTGATCGTCATCGATCACGTGGAGCATCCTTCTCCGAATTAGCGATTGCTAAATAAAGGAAGAGACGCGGGATTTTCCCTGTTCAGGGTTGAGTCCGCCGGTTTCAAAATTAAACCAACAGTCCCTATGCGAGGATTGCCCAACGATGACCGCATGCTGCGGTCGCGGCGATATCGTCACGAAACGGTGACACTCTCCATCCCGCGAGGGAAGCAGCCGCTTACATCTTCCACCTGATGCCGTTGCGTCCGATGGAGCAGAGGAGGATTCCCAGCAGAAATCCCACGACCATCAAAGCGGGTCCTGTCGTGACGCGTAGATTTGTTTCCTGCCCGCGTTTCAGAAGTGCCGCTAACGGCGGCATGAGAAGCAGGCCGACATATCCGACGGCGATAGCGGGCAGCCCGGATTCCCACACCATCTTCATGCCGAGTGGGCCGAGATAAGTCGCGAGACAACTAAGGAACATGGTGCCGAAGATAGGGAACGAGGATCAGCGTCCACCAGTTGCCGCCGAAGAGGGTAAGTTCGGACGCGCAGAGCAAAGTGAAGATGAGATAGAGCGCTGCTCCGGCTAACCCCATCAACAAGCGAAGCAAACCTTCGTGCGGCAAGCCCTCGATGACCCCCTGCCAATCAAGGCCTCGAACGATGGCCGAGTACAGCGGATAGATGGCGGCGGCGAAGAGATTGAAGGCCGTGAACAGAAGCCAGAAATAACGCATGTTGGCGCTGCTCGATCGGCTTCGCCGCAGGACCAACCAGCCGATGCCGCCGAGAAACAGATTGACCAAAGCCCCCGCCGCGAGAATCCATCGATTCCCGATGGATGGGCCCTTGTAATCGAAATCGATATAGGTGGAATAGAGGTGAAAGTCTCTTACTCCCCAGAGGTAGGCGGTGCCGCCGTGACCGATGACCTCATGGGACATGACGCAGATGAACTCTGCGATGTAGGAAGCCGCCAACACCGTCCAGAAGTGATGACGGCGTTTGACTGCTTCGTGTTCGTAGGCGGAAGCGGTGGGTTGAGGTTTGAGAGCCGGCGCTGTCACACGGAAAGGAACACGCGAGTTGACCATTTATTCCGTCACAGCTCCAAGATTGTTCTACAGCTTTGTACAATTGTCGAGGTTAGGAGGTCAAAGTGGAATCCATCGATAATAAACGCGACACGTGCTGTGCTCCCCAACCTGCTATATCACCGGAGGGACCTGCAGTGACCTTCTTCCGCCGCTCCGATCGCCTGCTGCTCTTCTCATTCCTGCTCTGTTGTTCCAGCGTGTCCATGCATGCACAGAACGGTGGCATGCTTGGCCAAAGCATCACCTGGCAGCCGGCCACATCACCATTTACTCCCGATGCTTCCAATGGCGCGATCGTGGGTGGTCCGGGTGCCGATCCCAATCCAGGCGCCCCGATGTACATATGCCGCGCGCGAGTGCAGGGGAGTATGGTTCCCGGAAAATGGGTGCAGGGCAACTGCAATGTGCCATTCGGCGGGTCTGAACAAATTATGCGTTCCTACGAGGTCGCTTATGGAACTGCACGTTGGGCCGCCTACCGCGGAAGCTTTTATGGCCTCGCTCAAACCGGGAGAGACACCGATGGCAGCCCGCTCTACTCGTGCCGCGTTCACTATGTCGACGCCTCAGGCAGAGACTACGGCTATCAGCCCGGCAAGCTCGTTTCCGATGGAACCTGCCACATACCGTTCGGCGGAGCTGAGGTCACGCAGGGACCACCCTTTGAAGTGCTTTATGCAACCGGTGGTGGACGGCCTCCCTGGAACCCGCCCTACCCGCCTTCCTACCCTTATCCTTATCCACCTGCCCAGGCACAACCGTTTCCGCCATGCAAACTCGGTGATCCCGGCGTGGGGCTGGACGTGAACCACGGCTGGTGGGTAGGGCCGAACTGCTCCTCCATCGACAGCCAGGGCAGAATCACCGAACTCAAGTATCCCCAGCCCCCACAACCTCCCGCTTACACGCCTCCGCCTCCGCCGCCTCCGCCCTATGATCCGGGGCCAAGCTCTGTGACGTGGCAACCCGCGCAAAAACCTTTCGTTCCCGGCCAGGACGCCATCATGGGAGGCCCCGGGAATGGTCCTAAACCGGGTTCGCCGCTCTACATCTGCCGCGTCCAATACAACAACAATCTTTTTCCGGGCAAGTGGGTCGAGGGAGAGTGCAACTTCTCAGATGATGCCAAGCAGGAACGGTCGTCGAAGACCTACGAGGTTGCCGTTGGTAAGGCAGAGTGGCGAGACTTCGATGGCAACGTGGGAGCACTTGTTCCCGGCGGCTTCGCTGCCGATGGTACACACCTCTTTATCTGCCGTAAGCAAATCAGCAATTGGGGTAGCAATAAAGGCTATCAGCCGGGCTGGCTTGAGAATGGCGAATGCCATATTCCATACACCGTTGATTCGATCTACGGAATGCCCTTCCAGGCGCTGTACAACGTCTTCGGCCCGTCGGGAGCAAACAATCCGCAAAACCAGGGTGCAGCGGCCCCAGTGCAAACGGCTCCGCCGGATCAAGGGCCTTCCCAATCCCACGGAATCCTCATCTCCTTCGCAAGCGGAACGGCGGCCACTGCGGGTACGGTCACTGTGACCAACGGCGCCACAGGCACAACGATTACGAAACCATTGCCGCCAAACTCCACCGCGCAACAATGCATGGAGATCCTGCAGCAGGCTGCATTGCAAGCCGCCCTACAGATTCAGGCTGACGGCGCAGGGTTGAAAGTTTTTGGGTTCAACAATGCCGTGAACGTTACCCAGGCCTCCGTTTCGATAAGTCAGTTCTAAGCTTGAGCTACTGATTCCGTCTGATAGGGCCGGTGCTAATGAGTAACTCGGGCTAGTCGATTACCTGCGAGCGGAAATGAGGTTAGCTCGATCAAAAGAGGCCTATTACTTCGGGGTTGTCCGACGAGAGGATAATCGTTGAAGTCCGGACGACGACGTCAAGTCTGCAAACAAGCTTCGTAACTCACCGCGAATTCTTCCTCCACCTCTTCGGCGGCGACAATAACCCGCGGACGATAGAACCATCGCACGATGGCGGAACATGCCAGAATCGTGAGCAGAGGATCGACAGGATGGCGGAAGCCGGGATCGAGATGGCTCAAGTAGTAAGGAATCGGAAAAGAAAGGACCACTACGAGATGAGCCATCGTCGTGCTTCTCGTACCCGCCTCCCGAAGCCCGCGATAAAGACCGGCCAAAGAGAGGATGGAAACCGAGCTGAGGAAGAAAATATTTTCCGGATCGTAAGGCTCTTGCTGCAAATAGCTGCGGTTGAAGCTCCAGAATCCCGTCCACATGAGAACAACGTGGCGCACCGATCGAATGGCATATCTCCCCGGGTGATGTTCGATATAGGCCATTGCCAGACGGCGCTTCTCCGCCATATAACTGATCTCGCCCATTCTGCTATACTGCTCGCGCTCGGCCTCGCTGCCCGAGGGATGCTCTTCCGCGTCCCACCAATGGAGACTATTGTTCAGGTTGCCCACACAGACTTCCATCCAGAAGCCATCTTTGAACAAGACCGGACGATGAAGAACCAGATCGTTGCGTAGCGCCCATGGCAGAATGGTCACGGCCATCGCCAGCAATCCGACAGAGCTTGCCGCCGCGACCCTCTTCTGTTGCCGAACAAGCTGCATCCAAAGCCATCCTCCCAAGAATGGCGCCACTCCCAGGATCACTGGATTGGTCAGGGCGGCAAAACCGAAAAAGCCTCCGAAGCCCGCCCATGCACTCAACCGATTCGAGGATGCAAGCGAAAGGGCAAACAGCAAAAGCGACGCGAGCAGGAGGCCAGTGAAGGAGTGATACCACATCGTTGCCGCGGAGAAGTAGATGGCATAGGGAAAGAACGTCCACACCCACGCGGCAAGCTTTGCTGTTTGCAAGTCAAAGCTCGTACGAGCAATGAAAAAGATCGGTACCGCAGTGATCGCGGAGAAGAAAGAATTGAGCGCAAGAACAACCAATGCCGAGGCCTTCGTATAGACACCGAAGATCGCAAAGACCAATGCCATGAGATAGGGATAGACCGGACAGAGCAATGCAGTGGGCCCCGTATCGGCCCAATAAGGATTTGAAAATCCTTGGCCCATATCAATGGAGCGCGCCACACGCCCTATCTCATAGCCAAACTCCCAGTGATCGCGCCTGGGATCGAGAAAGCCTTTATAGACAAGCCCAACGACGATCAACCGCACAGACCATCCCACCAGGACAGCCCAAGCTAGCCCCCTCAACGAATCCCAATCCCTTTGCATGCGCGGATGGGCAGGTGTAAGAACGAATCCGCATGAAGGTTCACGGTAGTTAATCCGTGACTCTCGGCTCGCAGCTACGGCAAACACATTACTACGAACCGCCACTCCGATTTTTGTAGGCGTGAATTGCCCCAAAGTGATACTGAAGAAGGCCGTACCTACTGCAAATATCCGATCGGCGACTTCTGTTTTAACGACCCACCTAAGTACAAGTATAACTTCGCCCAATGCGCCCAGAAATCTATCGACCGACAGAATGCAGACAGAAGAAAAGCGGGAACCCGACTGCGATATTCCCAAGGTGACTCCCCCTGAAAGACCGTTACATCTGTAAAGAGGAGTGTGATCGCAGAATCTATCCTGGCGCCTGGAAATATTTGCGATGGAGAGCTAGCGCAAGCAGGCGACGTAGTAACCGTATTTGTTACACTACAGCTGCTACCGCGTACGACACAATGATCTCAACGTTAGTGCCTGATCGATGTTTTCATCACCGCAGATCTAAAAGAAATATTTAATTCGAGGGTAGATTGCGAGAACAATCAACTCTCTCACTGTGTACTCTTTCTTCAGTTGAGGAGACCTTTTGCACGCCACTCATAAGTTAACTTCCAAAGCTGTGCAGCGAGGGCATTGAATGGCAGCTAAGAAGTCCATAAAGCATTTGCTACGTGCGTCGAAAAAACTATCTCTTCTTTCAATATTTACTCTTTCGGCTGTTGCAACCACCTTCGGCCAAACCATGTCTGAGGCCGGCGATGTTGACCAAACATCGGGCTTAGTGACGGCAGTCATCGTCGATCAGAGCGGCGATCCAATTCAAGGCGCAACCGTTTCGTTGATCAAGCCGGCAGGAGAGAAGCCGGAAACGACGCTGACTGATCAGAATGGATCCTTTACCATCCCAGCAGACAATGGCATGTTCGATATCCAATTCAGTGCCCCTGGGTTTGCAACAAAATGTGTTCGTGGGGAACTTCGCAGTAATCAACACCTTGATCTAGGCAGAATTGCGCTAAGGATTCAAATTGCGCCCGCCGAGGTGGTTGTCAGCGTAACCAACGAGCAATTGGCTGAGGAGCAAGTCCAGTTAGAAGAGAGACAGCGGATCCTCGGAGTGATCCCGAACTTCCTCGTCACGTACGATCACAATGCTGTCCCATTGCATGCCAAGCAAAAGTATGAACTTGCCATCAAAACACTGATCGATCCCGAAACGATCGGTGTTGACTTGGTCTCGTCCGGCGTTCAGCAGGCGACCGGGGGGCTGAAGGGTTACGGCACGGGTCCAAATGGATACGCAAAGCGGTTTGGCGCTGCTTACGGAACGGGCTCAATCGACACCCTGCTTGGAAGCGCCGTCTTTCCATCGGTCTTCAAACAAGACCCACGGTACTTCTACAAAGGGACTGGAACCATAAGGCGGAGGGCGTTTTATGCCATTGCCATGGCGGTTATCTGCAAAGGTGACAACGGACACTGGCAGTACAACTATTCAGGTGTGTTTGGCGGCTTGGCGGCAGGCGGCATCTCCAATCTCTACTACCCGCGAGCCAACAGGAACTCCTTCGGATTAACGATTGAGAATACTGCAATCGGCATCGGCTCTTCAGCAATTTCGAATCTGTTGCAAGAGTTTCTTATCCGTCGATTTATTAGGACCGCAAGACAGTAAAATCTTCAGCCTTGAAATCGGGAGCCAGAAGCGGGGACAGCAGGACGGGAAAGGAAAGCAGGACCGACGAAAATGACGCCAAAGGAAACGCCTTGGAGTAGTCTCGGTTCCTCTTTCTTGTTGTCAATTCATGGAAGGGTTCTCCGCGTGGTCTACGACGAGAACCTCGATGGGGGCTTTCGCAGATACGAGTTTGAGCCCAAGCTGTTCCTGAACAAGCGTGAAGAGTGATGGTCCATCCGGCTGCAACATTGCGGTGGCCGCACCCTTCAGGGTAATGTCAAAGATTCCCTTGATGCCTGTACGGTCTACCACGGGCCGATCGATATCTCGTAACTGCGATAGCTTCTCTGCGAATTCAGGCATGGACGTATCGTGGAAGACGAAGCTCCCATCTTCCACTCGTGGCATCGATTCGCTGGAATGCGCAGTAGAGAGAGCGCCGTCAGCTTTCGGCGCAGGGAGTTTGGGTCCACCTTTCGCAGAGACCAACTCATAGACGCCGAGCATCTTCGTCTCACGATGAAGCATAAGGTTAAATCTTTTTGCCAGCAGATCCTGAAGCATCGCTTCGAGCTGGCTGACCGGCACCGGACCCTCAGCCTTAGCAAAAATGTCATAGCGATCGGGCTTGAGCGAGTTCAGTCCGGAGATCCGATAAAACTGAACGCCGTATGCCCACTGTATGCACTCACTCAAGTCGACGTTACGCATTGTAAGGCGGTCCGGAGTGAACTCGATTTTGGAGCGGGAATTTCCCTCGCCTCCGGCCTTCCAGACCGAGTTGGGTCTGATAGACGCCACTTCAAATACCGCAGCGTGGGAGCCTGCCAAGGATTGGGCCCCGCTACGAGATGCGCTTCCGGCGTCCCGACCCGTGGTGAGGGCCATGATCGCTACAACGGCCAGCAGGAGCCTGCGTCCCAAGTTCAGGCGGTATGAAATGCGGTTTGCCATGACGGCCTGGAGGCGTTTCTCGGTCTTTGGGGGATGGAATTGGCCCTGAACTTAATGTCCCTCATCCGCGAAAATCATACTACATGCCTATAAACGCGCCTGCTGCGACGCCGCTTTGCACAGGTCCGCGCAGAGCTCTTTTGAGAGCTGGGTTGTTCCATCGACACAAAAATCTGGTCACATTCTGTAACCCTTATGACATCATAACATCATAATGACACTGGGGATCGGGGTCTAGGGGCAAGCGTCTAGTGCTGATCTAGTCCACACCACCACTTCGAAGGGAGTAATTGAACATGAATGTCATTCGCAAGCCATTGCAACAGCGATACATCAACCGCTTTGCGTTCCTAAATCAAGCTTCGGTAGCTCGCTGGGCTCCCATTCCGCTTCGGCTGATTGTTGGGTACGGTTTCATGCAGCACGGCTTCGCTAAGCTGTCCAAAGGCCCTGCGGCCTTTGGCATCATCCTGCATGCCATCGGCGTGCCTGCGCCTCATCTCATGGCATGGCTTACCATTTTGGTCGAAGTCTTTGGAGGACTCGCCGTTTTACTGGGAACCTTCATCCCGTTCGCGAGCCTGCCGATGGCGGCAGTTCTCCTCGTCGCGATGTTTACCGTTCATCTGCCCTATGGTTTCAGTTCAATCAAATTGATGAGCGTGACCGCCGGCCGCGCCCAATTCGGGCCTCCGGGCTATGAGTGTACCCTGCTCTATCTCGCTTGTATCGCCGCGCTCGCCATCGGTGGTTCTGGGCCGATGGCCATCGACAACTTTCGCAGCGGGAGGGGCTAGGGCTTTCAAGTGTAGGATCGCAGGACGTGTCCTCGCGGACGCGCTTATCGCGATATCTTTCGCCCCAGACGTGTCACGAAACGGATGAGATCACCTCGGTAGTACAGCTTCTCGTAATCGACCGGCCGACTGCCTGTCGAGTACGAGGTTCGTTCAATGCGGAAGATGGGGCTACCTTGCTTCACGCGTAGCGCAGCGGCGACCTCGGCCTCGGCGGCCACAGCTTCCAACTTGTACTCGGCCTCGAACAGAGGAACATCGTACTTGCGTTCAAGGAGCGAAAAGATAGGCTCCACTTTCAGATTGTTGGTAATAATCTTCCTGCCGATCTCCAAAGGAAGGTAAGTCTCATCGAAGGAAAGGGGGATGCCATCCGCCAGACGCACGCGACGGATTCTGACAACGCGTTCCCCCTTCGTCAGCGCCAACTGACGAGCCACAGTGGTATCGGCAGTCACAACCTCTTTACCTATTATGCGGGCCGTCGGCTTGCGGCCAATTGCGTGCATGTCCTCCACAAATCCGCTCAACTCTGTGAGCTCCTGCGTGATCTTGGGTGCGGCGACAAATGTGCCTTTGCCGCGGCGAATCTCGACCAGACCCCGGCTCACCAGATTCTGAATGGCCCGGCGAACGGTGATGCGGCTGACCTCGAATCGCGCAACCAGGCTGTCTTCGGTCGGCAACTGGTCGCCGACCCGCAGGTCGCCCTCGGTGATCTCGCTGGCGAGGACCGTTTCGACCCGTGAATAGAGAAGTGACTCCTGCGTGCCTGACATGGAGACATTATAATGTCGTATCGTCGTAAACCTCGGACATTGTGCAGTAGCTTCCGAGAGGCTGGCAACTTCGGCGCTCCAAGACTAGTGGCCCAAAGCGGCCGCATCAGCCGTCAAGAAGGTGTGATGGTGCAGGCGAAGGCCCTGGGATTCAGTGATGGCGTCAGATTGCGTCACAGCGAATCTTGACACGCTTTCATGGGACGAAACTGATAGATTCCTGGTTCTTTCCGAGTTAATCTCTTTGTCACAAGATCTGTAACAATATCGGGGGATAATGCACTAGTAACTTTGGAGGCGGTGATGATCAAACGAACGCATATCGACCATGCAGAACTCCTGCAGCTTGGCAAGATGCTCCTTTTGATCGCAGAGCGACAACAAGCAACATCGGATTTTGCATGTCTAACAAAGGAGCCCAGAAAGCCCTTAGCAGAAGTCCACGAATTCGCTACGGCGTCTTGAAACTGTTTTAAGCTCTCTCCCTGAACGCCTGGCCGTTTGTGCCTCAGTCCGTGTGCGCCGAATACCAGTTTCATCGTATGGAAGTTTCTCTATTACACAGGAGACGACGGGGACAGGATGACGGGGGCAGACGAAAATGACACCAAAGGAAACGCCTTGGAGTAAACGCCAAACAGACGCTTCTCCATTAGGGCCATTTCCGGTCTGTCCTGCTTTTCCTGTAGGGAAATTTGGACTCGCACTTTTCCCTATAATCAAGCCCAAGGCTAGATCTGTTCCTACGAAGGCGGACTTCCATATGCGCTTAAGATCGATCGCACTCTTCACCCTGTGCGCTTGCACCGTGTTGAGCCTTGGGCTAGGTCAACAGCCTGCACCGGAAAAAGACCTGAGCGGAAATTGGATCCTCTCCGCGGACCTGTTCGGGACAACAGTTTACCTGCGCATGGAGCTGAAGCAGGATGGTGAAAAGTTGAGCGGCAAGTATACGGGTGACAAAGTCACTATGGGGACCGTGAGCGGGGGCGCCATTCATCTGCTCGCTACCAGCGACGACGGCACTACGTCCGACGTGAATGCGACGCTTAAAGACGGAGTCATCACAGGAAACGCGATCGAGACCGACCCGAGTGACAAGGATCATCCGTCGAAGTACACCTTTACGGCGACGCGGGTGGTAGCGTCGCCCCATAGGACGCCACAACGGCACGAATTCACACCGACTGTGTTCTACCGCCAGTTCTCACCCGCCAATAAGCCGGTGTTGACGATTGCCCCGGGAGACACCGTGCACACCACGACCGTGGATGCCGGCGGCACCGACGAGAAGAGTGTAAAGCGGGTGCTGGGCGGCAATCCGGAAACCGGCCCCTTCTACGTCGACGGCGCCCAACCGGGCGACACCCTGGTGGTGCACCTGTTGAAACTGCGGCTGAACCGTGACTACGCGGTGAGCGACGACGCGATAGACGAGAGCGCGATGAATAGCCAGCTTGCGGTGACGATGAAGGATGCAGGCAAGACGGTACGGTGGCATATCGACACGGCCAAGGGGGTTGCGTACCCAGAGAACGCAGGACCTGACATGGCGAATTACCGCGTGCCGTTGAAGCCGATGCTGGGCTGTATCGCGACTGCCGTGGGTCCCGCCCAGGCGCCGCCGCCGACGGGAGACTCGGGTGGATGGGGCGGCAACATGGACTTCAACGAGATCGGCGAAGGCGCAACCATCTATCTGCCGGTCGCGAACCCGGGAGCGCTGTTGTACCTGGGCGATGGTCATGCGGAGCAGGGTGACGGAGAGTTGAACGGTAACGCACTCGAGACTTCTATGGACGTGGAGTTTTCAGTGGATGTGATCCCAGCCACGCATCTCTCCGGACGGCGCATTGAGACGCCAACGCACATTATCACCATGGGTCTATCGGCGTCGCTGGACAACGCGCTGAAAGGAGCGACCGATGGGATGGCGAAGTGGCTCAATGAAGACTACAAGCTGACGCCCTCAGAAACCGCACAGCTGCTGGGGACAGCCGCAGAGTACAAGGTGAGTGAAGTCGCTGACCGAAATTCCGGAGTGGTCTTGAAGATCGATAAGCAGCGATTGACGGGATTGGTGAAGAAGACGAACTGAAGTCTCTTTCACATCTTTCACGGACACGATACTTATTGCAGCAATTCTGAACACAGGTATCCCGTCGCCGGACCTCTGTCTGTTGCTACCGTATGCGTACCAGGTTGTAAACCGCAGCGCCGAAGGTGAAGATCCACCCGACCTTGAACAATCCGCGATGCTTCAACCTCTTTCCCCGATCGAGCCGCCCGGAATAAAGCGTGAGCCCATCTTTGCCCTTTCCGAATCAAAGATGGCATGGGGATTTTCGGCAGGCCGGTACCAAGGTAGCAGCGATGCGGATTCTTCTCCTCAATCTGGATCAGGGGTCCACCCAGGAGGTAATGCAGGCCTTATCAGGTCAAGGCTACGAAATTACAACGGGTCGCGGTCTCTCAGTGGACGAAATTCTCGGTCTTTCCCCTGGAGTCCTGATTACCGAGGCAACGCCCTCCGACCTCAGCTGCTGCGGCTTGATCAGCCAGATCAAGGCGGGGCCTGATCCGCGAACGCTCAAGATTGTGATGATCGTTCACGGTGGTGCGCTGGAGCGCGCCCGCGCGCTGGACCTGGGCGCTGACGACGTCATCTCCTTTCCCTTTGAGCCGGTGGAATTTGCAGCTAGGATCCGGACGCAGTTTCGGGAGAGACGACCGGAGGTGGAGCTCGAAGCAAAGCTTCACGACGCGCTCGCGAAAGAGCGCCTGGCGGAGACTGCCGTTGAAGCGCTGCGTGGTGGCATGGGCGCCAAACGGCGCGCCTGGCTGATGCCGGCGATCCTTGGCCTCAGCGCGGCAGTGGTTCTGGCAGCGCTCGCCACCATGCTTTCGAACCGGCACAGACGGAAGGACACGCTCCAACTCCAGGCGGAGGTGGCGCGGCTGAACGGCGGCATCGTGCAACAGGGAGAACTACTGCGGCGTGCAGAGCAGGCACGTGCCGGGCTGGCCGCCAGCGAAGCGGCCGAAACTCGCGAGGCCTTGAAGGCGCAAAGCGAAGAGCTCCGCCAGAAAATAGCGGATGGCGGCGATTCGGATGGCGCATCCCTCAAGAAGCAGCTTCAGGAGACGCAGACTCGCTTAAGCCGGCTTGAGAATGAGGGTCGAGTCGCGGAAACGATTGTTCAGACCTACGGGTCCAGCATCTGCTTGTTGCACGTGGTGGTGGAGTTTCACGACAAAGATTCCGGTGAGCTTATTCGCATCTCCCCTGATGCCGCCGGCAAGACGCAGACGGACGACGCCGGGACGGTGTCGGTCGAGATAGGAGGGACCGGACCGACCCTCCAGCTTGACGTGTTTGGCACCGGATTCCTCGTCGGCGACGGACGTCTCCTGACAAATCATCACGTCGCCGAGCCCTGGTGGGGCAGTGATGAATTGAAGCAGCTTCTTGACCAGGGTGCGTCCCCGTTCGTCGCTTCCTACACGGCGTATTTCCCTGGAACGTTTCAAGGCGCCGCGGCCAGGCTCGACCGCATTTCGTCGCATGCCGACCTGGCGACTCTCAAGTTAGAGGCTCCCGCACCGCCTCACACCCCACGGTTGGAACTCGACGATCGAAGTACAGCCAGCGTAGCGGGCGATCCGGTCGTCCTCATTGGTTACCCCACGGGAATCGAAGGCATCCTCGCTCGCGCGGGAGACGACACCACAGAGAAAGTAACCGAAAACGCCCACCAAATAACCCAGGTTGTTTCGCGCCTGGCAGCGCAACGCCTCATTCGCCCAACCACCACCCAGGGCCACATCGGAGACGTCTTAAAGGACAAGATTGTTTACGATGCGGCGACCACCTCGGGCGGTTCGGGCGGACCGCTCTTCAATCGCGATGGCAAAGTGATCGGCGTAAATTTCGCCGTCCTGAATAATTTCGGCGGCTCCAACTTGGCGGTTCCCATCCGTTACGCCGACGAACTGGTGAAGTAAGCATCCTCGCGCCGCGGCACGCCATCCGTCGCAGAAGCCGGCTGATTTTGGGGAGGATTGTCAGGACTCATTCCCCGCCTCTAAAAATTAGTTCCTCTGGCTTGAGATAAACATCAAATGAATGTATGACGAATCTCAAAATAAAACAGGAAAGGACGAATGCACGGGCGGATCGCGTGGTTTGCGACCACGTCGTGGGTGTGTCATGAAGGTAAACCTCAGCAGCGATCTGGCCGAAAAGGTGTTATCTCTTATGCGCGAGTATAGTTATGCGCCTGAAGAGGTCATCAGCATTGGCATAGCGCTCACCAGCGTCCTCTTAAAGGAGAGGGCACTCGGGAATCAGGTTGTCATCGTCGCCCCCGATGGTGATCAGGTGGCAGCATTCACAGAAATCGCACCTCAGGCGCTCGATTCGATCGCTGAAAAATATATAGAAAGTGTCTACGACGGAATCACGGAAGAATCCGCTGCCGCTCTGGTCGCCAGGCTGGAGAGAGCGCGTGACGCGGAGAGGCTGCGCGCAGACGAGGACATAGTTCCTTCGAGAATCCTTCCCAACCATGAATCCTCCTATTCAGAGCGTGATTGCTGAGCAGTTGATCTCCGGCCCGTCGAGTTAGCCCGGCCCGTCCGCACCGTGCTGGCGGGGCGATAGAGCAGTTTCGCAATTGGTGTAGACCGAACCCGGATTTCCTGTAGAGGTTGGTGGAACCGTGGAACTCCATGCGACTTTCCGTGAAGAAAGTCGCACATAATTGTTCTCGGACAGTGCAGCGCCCGAAGGAAATCCGGGGAGCCACAGGCCTTTCGTGGTTTTCTCCCAAGGAAAACCACACCTCGCGATCTTTTTAAGTCCACAATAATTGCGAAATTGCTCTACCCAACGGGAGGCTGATCTGGTGGGATCGTCGGCGCGCGCGGCGAGAGTCACGACCGCAAAAATGGACGTAACCAATCCCGTGGAATACGGCGAGAGAACTCACACCAATTGGTGACGACCAATTCGATGGGTCTCTACTCGCTCTCCGGCGACGCAAATTGAAACTTGTCCGATGTGAAGTCCAGATCTCGAACTTGACCGTGTGCGCCCAGTGGGCCGACCGGCTTGCCGTTCAATCGCACTTCCAGGCCGGCCGCGTTGCCAACCCGTAACTTGGCGAATTCTTTGCCTTCGATGGTCTTTGTCTGATTGGCCTCGAGAAGGCCCGAGAAGACTGGCGTGCCATCCGAAGAAACCGAAAGCCAGGTCTCTTCCGTAGCAGTCAAACCAAGCTCGACTCTGGAACCAGCCGGAGCCGCAGCAGCAACCGGCGCAGCCGCGGCGGGCCCGGCTGCAACTTGGGAAACGGAAGCGAGTGAAACCCGCCCGGTGGCGGGGCTTGGCGCTCTCCGCCGCGTGGTGTTTTCCACAACCGGAGCGCGGCTCTCGTGCCACCAACCATCGATTCCAGAGCAAGCCACCAGTATGAGGACGAAAGCGGCATATGAATAATATTTCCCCGCAGTACCGGACCGAGACGACAGTTTCACAGCTCTTTGCTGGGCTGCCATGGGCAACGGCAGAGGAGCGTCCGCGCTCAACACGCGATCGATCTCAGCGTCGATCGCTCTCGTGTCCAACCCTAAGAATGCGGCGTACTGATGAACGAAACTCTTGTAAAAGAACCCGCCCGGCAGACTCTTGCGATCGTCGGCCTCGATGGCCTGCAGGTACTTTGCCTTGATTTTTGTGCGTGCGGCGACTGTAGCTAAATCAATCCCCTGATCGAGACGCGCACGTTGTAACACCTCACAAACCGTAAACATAGCAAGTCCATTCGGCTGAGACTGTTTCCTACTGACTTTGGTCCCCTCGGGAGAAAAACGGATTTTGACCTATCCTGCCCTCTTCCTCGCGCTCGCGTTCGCAGGATGTAACCCCCTGAGCGGCAGCTTATTTCTTAGATGAGCTTTCAGCCATCACGGTCGTATTTTTGTTGCCGGTGCATTTAAGCTGCCAAAACTCAACGACTTGGATGAATTTCGGCACCAGCGTCGTTCAACGCCACCCCGCTCAAAAGCATCCGAACCTTGTAAGGAGTGATCATTACCACCGTGCGTGAAGTAGGATCAGACGTCACTTGGCTCCCGTTAAGCGGTACTTGACCTATTCTGATCGTGCGATTTAACCTTTCTTTCAGGCTCACATAAGAAGCTGCCGTTTTAGAAGTAATTTTTGCCGAACGTTTTCAAGCGTTGTTAACCAGGCGAATGGGCTCCCCCGCCCTTGTAAGCTTTTGCCATTTGCATTCGAGGAACCGGACGGTCTTGCCCTCGTGTGCGCACTCGTTGGAAACCACGTTACCGGACTATCCGGGACCTTCCCCATTGACGTGTGCCTTGCGGTGGAGGATAAGGTGAAGCGCCAGAACAGATATTTTCCCACTCTCGATGGTTGGCGTGGCTTATCCGTTATAGGCGTGATCCTGTTTCACGGAGGCTTCTTCAGGAGCGACTCGATTATCGCGAAATTAACGTATCACGGAAATATAGGAGTCGATGTCTTTTTTGCCCTCAGCGGTTTCCTTATTTGCGGCCTTCTGCTGCAGGACTATGCGCGCGAGGGTCACATTGACCTGCGCCGCTTCTACATTCGAAGAGCGTTTCGTATTCTGCCCCCGTACTATGCTGCTCTGGTTGGAATTTTTGTTGTAGCGGCTTTTGGTCAAATCCACATAGATTATTCCGATCTGCCCAGCTGCTTGCTGTTCTTTCGAAATTACGAAACACTGAGAGGAACCGGCTACTACACAGCGCACTTCTGGTCGCTTGCCGTTGAAGAACAATTCTATCTCTTCTGGCCCCTGCTGCTCATCACCGTCAAACCAAAGCGCATCGGCAAGGTAGCGTTTATTCTGGCGATGGCGATCTTCTGCTGGCGAGTGCTGGAGATTCATTTTCAATTTTTGTCCGCTATCCTCCCAACAGCGAATGTGACGTGCCGTACCGATACCAGGTTGGACGCACTCTTGTGGGGATGCCTTGCCGCGATTTACTTTCCTGCGATCAAGCGGCATGTCGACGCTATTCGCTTTTCGCAGCTATGGCTCCCGGTTCTGGTGGTCCTGCTTGTCACCCAAGCGATACCCGCAATACACACTCCCAGTTTGATGTTGCAGACCATTTTGCTGCCGGCTCTAGTCCTGAGCACGGTCCTGCAGCCAAAAAGCTTGCTCGGCCGCTTTTTGGAATGTAAGCCACTCCGCTGGCTTGGGACTATCTCCTACAGCCTCTACCTGTGGCAGGAGCTTTTCTTGCCGCACGTAGCCGGCGTGATGGCTGCTGGCGCCTTGCGTCACCTCCAGCAAGCGCCATGGAGCTTGCTGGCGATTCTCGTCTGCGGCTGTCTGAGCCGCTACCTCATCGAAATTCCCATGACTGGTCTGGGACACCGTCTGGCCGATTCGGCCCCGCTCCTTGACAGAACGGCCTCGCTCATCCCCCAGACTCCGTAAAGGAACGCAATTGAATATTCTGCCCATCTGCAGCGCGGTGATCTTATCGGCCCAACCCTCAAAAGCAGGTATCTTTCCGCTCGGCATAACGAACCCTTGTTCTCATCGCCGAATAAACTGCCATTCTCAAATGCACTGATTTTCAGCATTGCCTTCTCCTGCCATGGTTGACGAATAGGACTGTTGGCCAAGGCCAGGGATACGCTGGGAAACCGCTACTCATGCCGTCCCACGTCTGACTCGACGAACAGCGCGCTCCCAATCCGCGGCCCTATGAAGATCTTGCGCAATGTTAGCGATGTCATCCGTCTTTACTCGTATCGAATCAAGCCGAGTTTTCCAGAAGTGATAGACCAGAGTACGCCTGGCTTGCGAAACCTGGAGAAGGCGCTCTAGGGACTGGACAGTCTCGCCAACCTTGACAGCAGCCGCAAAACTCTGATCGTGCGCCAAGGATTCACAAAAAGACGAACGAAACAAAGAAAGTAGGCTGTCTTGCAGACGCTCTATTTCAGCGAAATCAATCGCTATGCTCATGGTCTTAATGGCTGCGTGCCAGAACCGACTTCTGTTATCGACCCGGCTTGACCCGCGCGCGGCAAGAAAGCCGCGCGCTTGTTCGGTGGCAGCGTCTGCCTTGCTCCGGAGCTGCTTCTCGATTGTCGCCAGCCGAGTTAGGTATATTGAAGACTCAGCCACTGAATACTCCTAGCAGAGAAGACTAGCGACGTGACTTAATCGAACAGCTCTCCCTGAATCGACTGAGCGTTAGCACGCGAGCAAGTCGACGTATCCGTGTCTCTTCAAGATGTTTTTGGCACGAACCACACATAACTTCGGAGAGCCACTCTGAGAGAAACTGAGGGCCGATTGCGCCCTCACCCGTCGAGGTCGGCATAGGGGCATAATGTCGATTATTCGCAGCATGAGTTTTTCCTTCCTGGCAAAGCGCTCTACATCACTTCTCGAGTCGCCCAACGGCTTGGTCCGGCTGACTGAGAAGCGGCGGCCACCAAGATCAGCTTGATCATCGTTAAGTAGTACTGTACACTGGGCGTCAGAAGTCTCTTTATAAGAACATCACCATTGCAGACGGGCGACTCCCCTTGGTGAATTCGGCAGCTCCCTCTGCTTATTGAGGTAGCAGTTATTGGCAATTGCTACCAGCGTCCGGGTGCCGGAGAGAGCAAAAATCAATTGCGGCATGCCGCCGTGAAACCGTGTAACGATACCAGGGCCAGCTAATACTGAACACAAAAGCCAGTCACACTGAACAGCGCAAAGGTAACGCGTACTGGCCCTAAACTCTGTTCTTTGGCAGCCGAGCTGGCGTTCTTTCTTTAGGAAAATTGCCTCAGCGACAGTGCTGTCCCCTAAAATATGGAAGCCTTGCCTAATTGCAAGAAAGCGAGTGAGGGGCGCCTTGCGGAGCTCCGGGAAAAGGGGGAAGCTGCTCTGGATCAGAACAATCAGAATTCCCTCAGAACTACCAGATAATTTGCACTTTCCACCCACAAATTTAAGGAATTTGGAAAACCCTTATCGGATGAAAATGTTAGGAGATAATCTTTCGCAATCCCTGCGCAGTTTACGCGAGTCTCGCCATATCTCTTTGCGTGCCTTGGCCGAACAAACGGGCTTTTCTGCGAGCTTCCTGTCTCAGGTCGAAAACGGGCAAGCGTCCCCTTCCATCGGTTCGATGGAGCGTATCGCGACCGCTCTCGGCGTGACTTTGGCTCAGTTTTTCCATCATGCTCAGGGGGCACGAGGTACTGTCATTCGGCGTGATCACCGGGAGCGGATGAACCTGGAGTGGTCGCACGCTGAGGTCGAAGCCGCGGGCTCATTAGAGGCGGGAAGCCAGCTATACGGGGTTTTAGTAAAATTGAAAGTCGGCGGTCTGAGCGGGAAGGAAGCCAGGCCGTCTCCCAACGATGAGTTAGCTTTCGTCTATCAAGGAGAAGTCGTTCTTACTTTGGACGAAACGGAGCACGTTCTATCGTCGGGGGATTCGGCTGTCATTCCCGCCGGCGTGAAGCGGCGATGGCGCAATGACACGCCGCAGGCGGTGCAGATTCTGATTGTCTCGGCAAAATCCACTCCCTAGGAACGTCCTTTCCTCAACAGCATTCCTTAGACGCTCAAACCGACATCATTGACGGTGTTCGGGTTAGGCAAGTTCACTGCTTCAGCTCTCCGCCGGGGAGGACGTGGTAGGGAAACTCCCCTAGGAAATTCGTGGCTGAAATTCGTGGCTGAAACTCGTGGCCAGACGGAAATCCCCCGATACATTCCGTCTGGCCCATTCTCTCCGTCCCCTCCCGCTCCCTTCAAGCCAAAGCGGAAGCAGAAACCGGGATAGGATCCTTCGGCACCAGTGTAGCCACCGAAGCGTGTGGCCAATTAAGCCCATTAAACTTCAGCATAACCGCCTGCGAATACTGAATCTGTGTAAACGTAACCGTAATAGGACGTGGCGCAATAATCGCTGGGGTGGAATCCGGTGACATGATACCTATTCCTCATAAATACTCCTCATTCCGCGTACAACATGTGCGCTGTCCCCACATTAACCCAGGTGAGGGGCCGAACCACAGGTGCACATCCGCCTAACCGCTAAAGTGGCATGATCCTGTCAGTTCACAACTCTTTGCAATTTATTGCATCGTTGTGACATAGTGCCGACGCTGTACGCTTATTCTCGATCCAATGACGTGCCAAATCATTTTCCATGGAGGTCCACGTGAATAAGAGACTCTGTTTCATGCTCATCGCATTGGCTGCCGCTCCGGTTGTCCTTCACTCACAAGAGCCGCCGGCCCCGTCGTCCAATCCGATCACCACCAGCGAAAAAGGCTTTTACACACTGGTAAGCGGCGAAGTCATTGCTGCCGCCGAGAAGATGCCGGAGGAAAACTACTCGTTCAAGCCAACCCCGGATGTGCGCAGTTTCGGGCAACTGGTCGGCCACGTGGCCGACGCTCAGTACGGTTTTTGCTCGACGGCTACCGGCGAACCGAACCCCATGAAAGCCATCGAAAAAACTAAGACAACGAAGGCCGATCTGGTGATCGCCTTGAAGGACGCCGTAGCCTACTGCAATAAGGCATACGCCGGTATGACTGACGCGCAGGGCAGCCAGACCGTGAAACTGATGAACTACGATGTGGCAAGGCTTACAGTATTGTCCGTCAATACAGCCCACACCGATGAACACTACGGGAACATGGTCACCTACTTACGAATAAAAGGCATCATCCCCCCGAGCAGCGAAAAACGCGCCAGTCAGGGACAGATGTAGGGGTAACCCCAAAACGGATGTTGCCAGGCGCAAAGTCGTTTTTGTGGTGGACCGTAGACGATCGAAGGAGTTTTGATGGCCAGACGGAACCCGCCCGATAAATTCCGTCTGGCCCATTCTCTCCGTCCCCGCCCGCCCCCTTCACGCCAAAGCGGAAGCAGGAACCGGAATAGGATCCTTAGGCACCAGTGTAGCCACCGAAGCGTGTGGCCAATTAAGCCCATTAAACTTCAACATAACCACCTGCGAATACTGAATCTGTGTAAAGGTAACCGTGATAGGACGCGGCGCAATAATCGCCGTGGTCGGCTGCACCAGGAATGTCGGCACAAATTGCCCAGCAAACTGGGCTGCCCCTTTAATCATCAGCGGAGCCTGCCCAGGCGTGAACACCGGCACGGTAATGCTCTCCTCGACCGTCTCGATCCAGAACGTCGCTTCCATTTGAAAGGCTTGGGCATTCGGCTTGTTTGAGGCCGCGTCACCTTCCAGAAAGGCAATGTTGTCGGTACCGCCGCCAAAGAGTGGCACCGCGGGATTGGTAGAGATGGATATCTCAGTGGCTCCGGTAATCTTCTGTGGTGCGATATGGTTTTTGAGCACGGTATTGGGGTCGGTCAGGATGGCCTGGGTAATGGTTCCGGCGGCGATGAACGAAGTCAGATCCTGTGGAATCCGAAATGTGTTCTTGTTGGTGGCGGTCTGGCTCGGAAAGGGCACCGGACCCGTAGTCTGAGTTTGTCCAACAATGAAGGGGGTAATGTTCACAGATGGGATCACCGGCTTCCCAACGATCTGTTTGGAAGTGCCCTGCGCCGTGATCGTTGTGCCGTGTGGTATCGAAGCCATGCGCACCAGCGTTGGGCCTTCGGCGGGAGTGCTGGTTTTCGGTACCGCCATCCACAGCCCGGGCTCAACGTGGATGCCGACACCGCTGGTGACATCCGTTATCGTCTGCAGGTATGGGACGCCATTGAGTTTGATGTCACCCTGCGGAGAAGTTCCCCGATTCGGAACCGTGCCCAGGCTTTGGGAGAAGGCGAGCAACTCGGTGGTCAGGTTCAATTCGAGAATGTTGTCGATACCCGCGGGCGGAGGCGGAGGGGCTATGGGCAACTTGGTTGGGGTCTGGACGCTGTCAGGCCGGAAGATCGTATTGAACCCATTCCCTACGAACTCGTGAACGAACGCTACGAGCGGCCCCAGCGGCGGGTCGGGTGGAACGGCCGCAGCCGGACGGATTCCAGGCTCAGGGGTGAATGAAGGAACCTCGCCAAAGCGGAAGCCCTCGGGCAGCGAGATGGACGAGTTGGGCTTAATCGGATCACTCATTTTATAGTCCTCCATAGATACGAATATAGACACGACTGAAGAAGTGAGAAGAGCGCCAGAGAAGGGCCCTGAGTTAGCCTCCGGAGCTCAAATTTCTGGCCGGATATGTCGGATTACAGGAACAGTCTGACCTCCATGATGAACCGCTTTCGTCCTGTCGAAGGGGTGCGGTTACGATGAAGGCGATCAGCGCGGGTACGGGCCACGTCACAATCGTCGCAAACTCTACAAGGTCCCCCAGCAGTTGAACACAGGATCTCTTCATAGAAAACAAACCCATCCCTAAAACAGCGAAGGCCGACCCGCCCCACCTAAAAGCGTAGGACTAACCGTAGCGGTAGTGTGGTTACCCTCCTGGCCGCCCCAGGCAAAAAGCAAATCAACCAGCGGCAGCCCCCCGGCGCGAAGCGTAATACCAACGCTAAACGTATGGCGAAGATGATCCAGGCTCACATCGTCCCTGCGAAGTCCGATCTTCGCTTCATCCACAGAGAACAGCGCCCCGACGGGGAGTTTGCCGATGGAATGTTCCACCGTACCTCGAAACAGCAGCAAATCCGGCCCTCGAAACCGGTAATCCGGATAACTCGCCAACATAGCCGTGCCGTTGATATCCGACCCACCAATCGTCGGAGAAAAATAAAATGGCACTACGCTGCCTTGGCCCGCAAACGACTCCGAAATAAACGCCCGAAGGCTTACACTCCCCTCCAGCTTCTGCGTAGTGGACACAATGGGACAAGGCACCGCCGGGTTCGGCTTGGCCGCGGCGGCCCGCGCCTTCGAAATATTACGGTCGCCATTGCTTCCGCTACAGTCATCCGGTCCGTTGTGTACATATAAAGCCGCGCGGTTCGGATAGTATGCTTTGCCCCATTTCCCGGGTAAAACACTATACAGCGGAATCTCGTGCCCAAAATCGCCGTTCCACCTGCGAAACGAGTAGGCGCTGTTCCCAGGCGCAACAAACTGCTGAAACTGCACCAGGTAGTTAAGCCGGACTCTGTCGCCGAAAAGTGCCGGATCGATCCGCAACCCCTCGGATGCCGTCAAATAAGCCGGCTGGTAACTCAAACCCGGAGCCGTAGCTTCATCGAACACCTCACCGATCGATGGCAGCGACGCATCCGTCCCTGGACGAACCGACGGAAACCTGCCATCGAGTTCGGCGACCACAGCAAGCTTAGCCGCCTGCAGGGCCCCACCGATCGGAATGGCCGCGTCCAGCCCGGTAATATTCTCACTGAATCCGAAGGTCGTGTGGGTAAGCGGAGTGGTGTCGGGTCCCAGTCCAAAATAGTCAACCCGGTTCAAAGAAATACTCTGGGAGTAAAGGTTAAACAACGGCGCAACCCGATACTTGAATCCGCCTGGAAGCCGATAGGCCTTCATGTATCCGCCGGCACGCCACGATCCGTTGCCCGAAGCCTGGCCATCCAAGTCCCAACTGACCCGCCATTCATCCGCGAAATTCTTATGCTCAACAAACGCAAGACCCGCAGCGATCCCGTTCTGCGGCGCCAGGCTGCCGGCCGTGATATGCATAGGCTGCCCCAAAACCAGCGTCTGGCCGCAATCGGTTAAGCTTGCGAAGCTGAACTTGGTGCAAGCCGCAAGCGACTCCATTTCCACCCGGAAATCGCGGTGGAGACGACTCTCATTCGTATCAGCGGCCGTCGCGAGCGTTGGCGCCGCAGCCAGCGCGAACAGCAACACAACGCCGGCCACCCTTCTCACTTCTTCTCCCGCGGGGAACCAGGTCTTGCCTTCGATTTTCGAGAGGACACTTTTTTCCCAACCGAGGATCTCCTTTTCGCCGCCGGTTTCCCCATGCCGGCACTCGCTGCGGCGGGCGGAACAATTTGCGTTACCGGGCGGATAGGCGTGGGCGCCACAGAGGGTGCCGGCGCCTCAGCAATCCGCGACCGAAGAAACCGTGTCATGGCCACTATGTAGCGCGCCGCATCGTCTTCCGTCACAATGACGTGTTGCGGCAGCGTGGTGCGCACCTCCGCCGGGAGCTTCGCCTCAAGGTGCTTGAAGTGATTGACCTGCGACCGGATCAGGTCAGATACAGGGCGAAGCTTCCGAAACGCCTCCTTAGGCGGCCCGGGCACGAGAATCGGTTCCATCAACTTTCCTCCACAGCTATTGGTTTTTAAACACCGGGCAATCTCCATCCGCGCGCATTGCCGGTTGATTCAGCAGTCCCAGAAAAGTGTTGGCCGCAATCTCACGCGGCGAACGGGCACTGTACTCGCCGATGAAATAGTCGGTCATCGTCGCTGGAATGGAAGCGTGCTCGTAGACATCGTTGGTGACCGTGCCGGCCGCGATCCATGGGGAGACGAGAATGGCAGGCACCCGCACCCCAAGCCGATCGAAATGAAAAGGGTCGGGAGTACCGGTGGCGCTCGGTTGTGCCACAAAGCCGTCCGGTGTACAGCTCGGCGGCGGCACGTGGTCATAGGTGCCCCCATGCTCGTCGTACAGGATCAGCATCGCGGTGTTGGGCCACAGATTCGGATTACTGCGGATGGCGGTATACACCGTAGCAATGAACTGCTCTCCGCCACGTACGTCATGGTCGGGATGCTGGTCACACGCGATCAACTCGCCCGAGCCATCCGGTGCGTCATGATCGGTATAGTTAGGCTCAATAAAGCAATAATCCGGAAGCTCGTTCTTCTTACACGCGTCGAGAAAATCCTGAAAAGTGCCGAACAGCGCTGGCTGGTCGTTCAGTAGATTGACCACTTCGAGTGAGGAACTGGCTGCGTCGAAGTAGTAGAGCCTGGTGGTGTGGCCCGCAGCGACCAGTCGTTCATAGATACTCTTGAATTGTTTGTTCCAGTAGAAAACGTCCATGCCCACCTGGCCGAACGATGTGCCGTAATGAGCAAAAGCACGGTTGCACAGTGTGGGCCCGGGAATCGACGAGAACCACCGGTTGAAAACACAAAACTGTTTTGCCAGGGTGGTCAGCACCGGCAACTTCTCGGGAGTAAAGTAATTGAGTATCAAACGTGAGTGAACAACGTTGTGCTGTTGGTTGAAGTAGCTCTTGACGAAGCCTTGCATATTGGCTTGCCGATTTGGGTCTTGAGCTGTAGTCACGCCTCCGAATATCTGCAGGTCCGCGGCAGGAAAGTGATGGTCGGGATCCGGATCCAATTGGCTCTGGTAAGCAGCATTCGGCGAGACCATCACCGGCGTGCCGGTGGTGTCGGGATTTGTTTCGTTACCGGTGAGTCCGTCGATAGCCGGGTTCTGGCCGTGAAGAGCTCCCAACATATGGTCGAACGACCGGTTCTCCATCATAAGCACCACGATGTGCTTGAGACCTTGAATTCCTGGCAGCGTTCTATCCAACATAAGACGAGAGCCCTCCAAAACACCGAACCGGCGGCCTACTGAGAAGAGTGGCTCTTGCCGGCCATTCGTTACAAGAAGAAGAACTGCGGGACCTGTTCATCCTGAGGAAAAGCTGCGAGACAGAAGCTTATTCCCCCGCAGTCGCTCTGGACTGCCCAAGCCCCATCTCTTCCTCAGATCTTAAGGGAGCTTCCAGCGTTGCGGCTCGCAGTTGCGAGCTCGTTCGGAAGTGGATATAACGACGGTCCGGATTCCCCTCCAAAAGACCTTCGATTCGGTTCTTTCGTTTGTAACCTTTTTGGCCGCCAGGAATCACATGGCGGCGTGCAATCCGGTTGAAGTACCGATCGCGGCCACGGCCAGCTTTTGTCCAGCGCACGAGTGCCCGGCATCGAGCGCGCAATAGGAGTGTCTTTGTGATCAGCAGAAAACTTCTCTACGGGTTGGTCGGGATGAGCATCTCGGTCTTGGGGCCGGGTGCGCTCGGCACAGCACTCGGCCAAACAGCGGATTATGTGTACGTCGAAACCAATCTGAACCCTGCCAACTCGATTCGCGTCTTCAGTCGAGCCGCCAGTGGACAGCTTAAGGAAATTGCCGGTTCGCCCTTTGCCACCGGCGGTGCGGGGTCGGGATACAACGGGGTCGCTGTGGGCCCGGACGATTCTGATCAGGAGATCATTACCAACCCAGACCACTCCTTATTATTCGCGATCAACGCAGGCTCGGATTCGATTGCGGTTTTCAACATCGGCAGCAACGGCGCACTCACCCCTGTTGCGGGTTCACCGTTCCCCTCCGGAGGCAACGATCCGGTATCGCTCGATATGGCCGGTAACCTGCTGTTCGTTGCCAATAAGGCCGGCGATCCGAACCGTCCGACCACGATTTTGCCCAACTACACAACCTTGCTCATCGGCAGCAATGGAGTGCTTCAACTTGCCAACACCACCACCAACGACACCTCGGAACCCTTCAGCGCCGTTACGTCAGTAGCCGCCGGCGCTTCGCTCGAACAGGTACACAGAGTACCGGGCACCGACCTGGTGTTTGGGGACGACTTGCTTGCAAATCTGATCGAACACTTCCGGACCGATTACACCCAGGGGCTCCATCAGTTGCCTCCGCTGGCGCTGCCGGCATCGCTGTTCACCGACACCACCACCCCGCGCATTCCCCAGGGCATCTGGAATCATCCGACCTTGCCCTATCTTTACGTCGGTGTGCCGCTTGCCAATCAACTCGCTGTCTACAAGTTCGGTCCCTCAGGCAATCTCGCGTATCTCCGCGCCGTCCCCGACCAGGGCTCTGCGATTTGCTGGCTGCGCACCAACAAAGCGGGCACGCGTCTGTACGCGACGGAGACGGGAACCAATTCGGTCGGCGTTTTCGACCTTACCGATCCTGAAAATCCAGTACAGATTCAGGAGTTTGTGCTTTCTGGAGTCGGCAGTTCCTTTCAGCTCAGTCTCTCCCCAGACGAACACAGCCTCTATGTCCTTTCCCCCCGCACGTCTACTTCCATCCCACTAGGCGAGGGCAATGTGCTGCACTCGCTCACCATCGGCGATAAGGGTCTCCTGAGCGAAACTCTGGCTACGATTCCGTTCCCTAGCCCCACCAATGCGCGGCCGCGCGGCATCGCGGTCGTTCCGGTAAACTAGCTCTGAATCCTCCCGCCTTTATCGCCTGGTAAAGGCGGGAGCTATGGGCTGCACAAATTTCCGTGACAATTTCCGTGACAGACCGGACGTCGCACTTTAAACCAGTCGCCAAAGTCGCCCGCAGCGCCGCGGGGTCGACTCGTTCCAAACTCGACTCGGTGGTGCCAGCCGCTAAGAGCCCCTCTTGCACGATCTCCTCAATTCTGCTTGCAGGGATTGTCGTAACAACTCTGCGCTAGTTCTTCATCTGCTGATGAAGCTTGTGAGCCGCTTTTTAAGATCGGCGGAGAATCCCAAAAGCTTGCCGCTTTCGGCACTGAGCTGTCTTTGTACGCTACCGCTACCGGAGCGCCCCTAGCTGAAATCGCGCCGCAGCGGATAGTCGACGATGATGGCCCGGCCATCGGTGAGGGCCTTGACCGAATGGCGGACATTCGCTGGTACGATCGCGACTAAACCCGCTCGGGCGATCTGCGCCACGCTGTCAATGGTCATCTCGAGTTCGCCCTCGATCACTTCGTAGACCTCTTCCTGAGGATGGGCGTGCTCGTGGATGGAGGAACCGCGCACGAAGTCGTAATGTGCGAATGTCATGCTTGGCGAGTGGAAATAACGTCCATACCAGCCCGGCAAGCGCTCAATAACATCAAGGGTGCTGGTGTCGATAAAGGGCATAGGACCCCCCTTCGCCGAAATGCTAGCACGAACGACCCAGATGGTATTAGGCAGAGGCGGCGTAGCGACAAGACTTTGCGGTAGCGACCGCATCCTCAGGTTCGCTTTCACCATCACTGCTGAGCACCGGAATCAATCGACTACAGGGGGAAGCAGATTCCAACCTCGACGGATGACATATCGCGTAGACTCTCGCTATGCTGCCAGACGTCGAGCTTCGTTGATCTGAATTAGGATTCGGTCGCATCGCCGATGAGGACAGGAGCCGCCTTGGGCTGCGGACGCACCAGCCAATAGAAAGCGAGGAAGTGCGTGATCATCAGCACTGGCACATAGATAATCGGGATCGCGTATGCGGCACCCAACTGCCCCGCCAGTGCAGGAAGACCGACCTTGACGGCGTGGTAATAGTCGAGGATGATGTCGACCGTTCCCACGAGATTGAAGGCGACGACGAACAACCAAAAGAGCGGACGTACCCTCACCGTGAGAAGGGCCAACATGGCCAGGACTCCGGTTGCAAAGTCGCCGTAGGCGGCGAAGTCGGCGAAGCCTGCTGGCAGATTGGGGCCGACGACGCCTGGAAGAATAAAGACGAGCCCGAAGAAGCGGAAGCTGTGCACAGTAGCGATGACGCGTTGCGCTTCAATCCGTTCCATCGACTTGAGCCTGGGCAGAACATACACGCCGAAGCACAGCAGGCACGCGACATAACCTAAAGCGAGATGCATTTGGAAGAGAGTTTGCGGCGACATTTGGCCTCCTGCTCCCATAGGATTATATACATCATCCTATGGATTCAGATTTTCTTCGAACGGGTCGAGGGCAGACGGATTGCACCCTGAGATGATTGCCGACATCCTATAATGAGCCATGCGTTACCGCCCTGAACACAAAGCCGAAATCCATCAGAAGATTGTGAGAGACGCCTCGCGGCGCATTCGCAACGAAGGGATAACCGGCGCTGCAGTTTCAGCCGTTATGCGGGACGCCGGCTTGACCCACGGAGGTTTTTACAAGCATTTCGGAAGCAAGGACGAGTTGCTCATGGAGTCGCTCAGCGAGGCATTCCAGGAAATAGCCGACCGCCTTGCTCACGCCGGCGAGCAGTCCAAACCCGAGACGGCGTGGAAGGCGATAGTGAAGACCTACCTGAGCCTGGAATATTGCGACCACCTCGAGTACGGATGCCCCTTGACGGCTCTTGCGCCCGAGTTGGCGAGGGCCGATCAGGCGATGAAGCCCCAGATCTTTGAGGAACTGAAGAAATACAAGAGTCGAATGCTTCCGTTTATGCCTGGCCAGCGAACTGCCGACAAAGAGCGCGCTTTCTTTTCCATCTTTTCAACGATGGTCGGGGCAATTGAAATCGCTCGGATGCTGCCAGAGCCCGTGATGCGAGAGAAAGTGCTGGCGAGCGCAAGAGACCTTCTCTTGCGGAGCTTTTGATTTCTCGGATCGAATTGGCAGTGGCACAGACGCCAACGTACCCATAGACCAGTAAATCAAGAAACGCCGTTCTCAAGTGTTGTGAACAGGGCAACGCGCTCACTGAGCACGAGTTGGGACCGCTCTGCGGATTCGAACCGGAAAACGCGCTTTTGGAGAAACTGGGGAGAAACTGGGGTGCACTACAGTCCACTCTGTCCCTTCAATTTCACTTGAGCCCAGCGCCTTCCGCCTTGGCTTGCTTGAGAATCGGGAGGTCCGGGTCAGCATCCTTCCAAAGGGCAAGGAAATTCTGATATGCGGTTCGCGCTTTCGTGCGAAGCACCTGATTATCACCCTCGTCCGACTGCAATTCGAGCGCATACGCCCGGCCGAGGCCCAGGTGCGAGAGCGCGCCAAGTAGAGAATTTTGCATCAGGCCACGATGGTCGAGGATCTTCTGAAATTCGGCCGCGGCTTCTTGCCCCTGCCGCGCGGCCAAATACGCCTGCCCACGCAAATATGCCGGAAGAAGAGGGATGTGCTCGCCCATTTCGAAAGCCACCGCCGGCTGCAGAGATGCGATAGCTTTCGCGGCACGGTTACGTTGGATTTCGATCGCCGCATACGTTGCGGGAAGCCAAAAGGCGTGCAGCATGGTATCGGCAGGATAGGCCTTATCGAGATCGCTGCCGATTTTTTCGGCCTGGTTCGCATCTCCGGCCAGCGCCAGGGTGATCGCCGCCACACTGCGCAAATATTCAAAGGAAGCGGCGCCCAGTGCCGCCGTCGTTTGCCGGCGGGCAAGCGCCGCGTTGCCTACCAAAGCTTCGCGTAAAGCGGCCTCGATTTGCAATCGCGCGGCTCTCTCCTTCTGATCATCGCGCATGGCGGATTCAACGGCGCGCTCATTGAGTTCACGCGCTCTCGCGAAACGGCCATAGAATGCCTCGGTATCGGACTGAGCCGGAAGCAAGACGTCTTCCCCACCAGGCGTGGCTGCGGCCCATGCAAGCTGGCGATTCATTTCCGCAGTGTCGCCTTCAACAAACGCCACGCCATAGCGGCTGCCGTGCAAATCCGGCTCATCGAGCTTATGGGCTAAACCTTGCTGATAGATCGCCTTTGCTTCCTCTAAGCGATTGAGGACCGCATAGGTGTAAATCAGGTCGTCGTAGCAAAGCCCCGCATCCGGCTCCGCCTCTACGCATTGCAGACCTTGGGGAAGAGCTCTCTTATACTGTCCGATCATTTCAGTATCAAAAAAAAGGCAAATGTGCGGCGTCAGGTCGCGCGGGTAGGTCTCCGCCCACAATTTACAATTCGCAAGAGCTTTCTCCCGGTCTCCGCGTACGAAATTGTAGTAATAGGTGGTAACTGCGAAATTCTCCCGCTCGGTCGTTCGCGCGCGCAAGTCATACGCTTTTTGTGCGTAATCGCTTCCCAGACCGTCCTCTCCCAGCGCCTGATACAACCCACTCAATATGCCGTATGCCATGGCAAAATTGGGGTCGAGCTCAATGGCATGCTTCAAGAATGGAAGGGCGTCGGCAGGCCGGCTTTCGTTCCGTAGCTTCAACCCTGTACTGTAGGCCTTCAACGCCTCGAAGGAAGGGGTCGTGGCCTGTTCCAGAGGCACATCGAACTTCTCGATCGTGCTGAGCGATTCTCCCAGCTTCTGCCGTAGCCGGGTGCCGGCCCCTCCCAGGGCGTTCAGTACCTCTTCCTTGCGGGGGGCCTGCACCTGTTCCCGGGCAAACACCGCGCCGGTTTGGCAATTGGTGGCATCCAGGCCGATCACATATTGCGTACCGAGGCGGGTGATGGAACCCCCCAGAACAGCTGCGCTTCCGGTTCGCTGGCAAACCTCAAGCGCCGTTTCACCGGTTATTTTTTCATTCGGGGAACGGCCCATGAGCTTCAACGTTTCGCCGACCCTGCGATCGGGCAGTATGTTCAGGAACGGAGATTGCGACAGGCTGACGGAAAGAGCTTGCTTGAGGGTATCGTCGAACGCCTGGTCTCCCGATTTATTCACGAAATCGGCAAGCACGACGGTATCCGAATCGCTCAGGGCGTAGGTCGAGTGGGCGTGTTCAAACAGGCGGACCAGAAGGATACCTGCCAGCAGAGCGGCCGCCAGCACAAGACCCGCACCCATCCACCACCCTTTCGCACTCTTTTTTGTTGAGCTGACTTGCACCTCAACCTGAGCAGCTACCGGAGAATCGGCGGCCGCCGCCGGTACCAGCTCAACCACATCCCCGGAATTCAAGACCGTGACCGGAGCGATGAAGCGGTAACCGCGACGGGGAACGGTTTCAATGAAGCGGGGATTGTCGGCATTATCTCCCAGGGCCTGCCTGAGTTTTGTAATCGCCGTCCCCAGGCTTTGGTCAAATGCCACGAACGTATCCTCAGACCAAAGGTGCTGCCGGACGGATTCACGGCTGACCACCTCTCCCGGCTGTTCCAGAAGAAGGAGCAGAAACTTGAAAGGTTGATCTTGCAACTTAATCCGCCGGCCCTGCTTGAAGAGTTCTCGCTGTTCCGCGGAAACCTCGAATAGCCCGAAGCGATAGACAAGTCCACGATGAACCGGAGTGGCCATGAGAGCGAAGCAAGCAGGAGCTTCAAGTTGAAGGGAGTTTACCATGGAAAACGCCCTTCTTCCGGAGTTCAAATGCAGCGGTAAGCAACTTATTTTCAATTACATAATGGTTAAATAACGCTTCAATTGCAGTTGAATTGACCGCCCCGCCCTTTTGCCGTTTTCTTGGTCGCATGAGCTACCAGGAATCGTTGAGTCAGGGCAAATCCGGCAAGCCGGCTCCGGCAAACGCCAGGCGCATGGCGAAAGCGTCACCCATCCTGCCCCTCGGTTTTCCGGTAGGGAGGGTAAGCCAATGATCCCTGCCGCATTGATTTTGCTCTCCCCTTTGTGGTCGTGGACCGGAAGCGGCCCTGGATGGGGCAACGCCGGCTTGACCGGGGTCACGATTATTGGCCTGGGTCTTTTGGGGTTGTGGCGAGCGCGGAAGCTTTATTCGGTGGCGCGCCGCCTGCAAGGCGTCCAGATATTGCCCATTGCCGCGGCGAACGCCGGCCTGGTTCGGGTGCGTGGACGCGTACGCTGCGATCGTCTGCTCAAAAGTCCTCTCACCCAAACAGCCTGCTGTTATCACCGGGTAGAAATTGAGGACGAAAGCGAATCCGGCGGCAACGTCCCCTGGGCCCCAATTCATCGGGAAGCCTCCAACGCGGATTTCATCCTGGACGACGCAACCGGAACCATTCGGGTTCACCCGGAAGGGCTCGGTTTTGAAGGCGGCTTTGCCTACCAATACGACCTGGCTTCGGGATCAAAGGACGCATACCAGCAGGCGCTGCGCGATTATGTGGCGCGCCGCTGTCCGAACCCACTCAACACCTTGCTCTTCAAGACGGCGAAGAAGCTTTTCCTCAAGACCGAACAAACTGCAGATCCGCAGGTACAGCAAGGCCTGCAGCAACTGCACGAGCGAGTTGCCAAACGGCGCCGCAGAGAGATAGAGGGCCGTTGCTATCGCGTTCGCGAGTATTACCTCTTGCCCGGCCAGGAATGTGAGATTGCAGGAACGCTCCGGGTAGAAGCGGGGAGACAAAAAGTGCTCAGCATGGGGAGCGAGGGGATGCCCTACCTGCTGTCTTTAAACACCTTTGCGGATATGGGCCTGGAACAGCAACGGAAAGCCTTCGGCTGTGCCGCTGCAAGCACCGTTTGCGCTCTGATTGGCGTGGCAGTTCTCGTGTTTCATCCATGACCGGTGAATCCACCCGGAAGGGAAAGGGATGAAAGAGATGGAAAAGAGATTTGCAGCCGTACTTTCCCGATGCCCAGTCTTCTGCGGCGGATTGGCGGTGCCACCATCGATCGCGGCCGCAGACCAAACTCCGGCGCTGGATACCCGGATATGCCAGGCAGCCCCTGAGAACTCGATCCGATTGAGAAACCAGCAGGAAGAAGAGAAGTACCGGAGGGCGGAGCAGGAAGACAGGAACATTCAACAACAAATGGAGGCGAAAGGGCTCAAGAGCCAGGCGCAAGACAAACACCGGAAGAGGGAACTCCATACCAAAGCAACGCTTTCAGAAAGCCAAACCGGGGTCGAGAAGATGCAGCGAGAGATGAACGTGAAAGAACAAACCGCGGGACAGAACGCATTTTTCAATCAGCACTTGGTCAGGATCAGCCAACCAGCAGCCCAGGTGAGCCCCAACCGAAAGCGGGAGTGCGAAGAGAGGAGGCTGCCATGAAGTGGCAATTCTTCCAGCGAAACCTTGGTTTCTCAACGCGATTGGGCGATTCGCCTTCCGCATTGCCCACCGCCGCGCAGTTCTGTCCCGCCCCTTGGGCGATTGTGCGCCAGATGCTCGAAATGGCGGAGATAGGACCGGAAGACGTTGTTTACGACCTCGGTTCCGGTGATGGGCGGATCCCGATCCTCGCGGCCCAGGAGTTTGGCTGCCGCGCTGTGGGGATTGAGTGCGATCCCAAACTGTTCCGCCAGTCAATGGAAAGGAGCCGCGAGCTCAAACTCGAAGATCGCGTTCGGTTCATCAACCAGAACTTCTTCGCGGCCGATCTAAGGCCGGCCACCGTGGTGACGCTTTATCTGCTGACCGCAGTGAATGGGCTACTGCAACAGCGGTTGGCGAGCCATCTCCGCGCCGGAAGCCGGGTGGTTGCTCTGGATTACGGTGTGCCGGGGTGGCAACCGGAACGGACGATGGCGGTGAAGTCGGAAGGCAATGTGGATTACACACTTCAACTCTACCGGCGGACGTCGGACGGCGCTGCGAGTTCCGCGGGTCACAAAGAAGAGGGCGCTCGACAGCTTTCATAACTGAGCGGTGAAGAAGTTTTTGAGGAGATGGCTCATGCAAAGCGGCGAAGACATCTTGGCATTGCAAGTAAAACTGGCGGCGCTCGAAGGCACACTGCAGAAGGTCCAGAGAAGGCGCACGTGGTGGCACCGCGCAGCACTTGGGGTGACTGCGCTGTGGGTGGGCCTTGCCTTCTATACCCAAACTTCGCATGGTCAGGCTTCCACCCCCGGGTCGCTGGCGAACCGTGTTGGCGATCTGGAGCAACGGGTCGCGAAGCTGGAAAAGAGACTTACGAACGACGAGGTTGGAAGCACCAATTTTCCTTCCGGGCCCGACGATGCTTCGGGCGACAAATCCACGCAACAGCAAATAAGTGCTCTTGCCAAAGCGCTGCGGACATTGCAGGACGAAATGGGCAACGGACGCGGAAGGATTGGCGCTTCGGTCATGGCGCCCTTTCACGTAGTGGATGAAAAAGGGCAACTCATCTTTTCGGTCGATAGCTTCCAGGATGGCGTTGCCGTGCACGGCAAGGACAACAGTTCCGCCAGGATGGGACCCAACAAAACTGGAGCCATGGGTTTCCGGATCTATGCGCCAGGTTCCGCGGTCGCCTCTGCTGGTACGGACTTGCTCCCAAACGGCGCCGGCGACATGTTTGTCGGCACTCCTGGAAAAGCTTTGGCAGTCATGACCGTTGCGGGAGGCGTGGGGGACCTGGCAATCCTCGGCACATCGGGAAGAAGTTTAAGTGATTTGACCATATATCCCAGCGGCGGGGGCGTCCTCAAGTTGGCCAATGCATCGGGACAGATCGTATCGATGATGGATGCAAATCCAGCTAACAGCGAAGGGCGTGCGGTGTTCACGGATGCGGGGGGATCGCCTCTGACCAAAATCGGAGTTGCCGGCAACCACGGTGACGTACAGATTTTTGGTGCTGGCAAAGGCCTCGATCTTTGGAGCCACATGCTAACCGGACTGCCATGACTCGCGTAGGGCATGAACGTGTTTTGAAATTCATCAGGGAGAGACTCAAATGAAAAAGCTGCTTGTTGCTGTTGTCACCTCCGCGGTGATGGCAACCATATCTTCCGCACCGGTCGCGGCGCAAACCATAAAGGTCGGTGTGCTTCCCTACTCTGACGCGACCGCTTCTGGCGGCGCAACCATCGGCGACACATTGTCACGTTTAACCCAAGCCGAGATCGTCCATTCCACTCAGCTCCAGGGCCAGGTGATCCTCATCACCACCGGCCTCCGGCCCGAGCAACTCGACAGCGCAAAAATTCTCGCCCTGGGCAAAGACAACGGCGTGGACATGATTGTGATGGGCACGCTGCTCGAAGCCAAGTCGGAAGAGGGTGCGCAAAGCGCCATGCCCCACTCTTTCTTCGGTCAGACCCTTACCGCGGGCCTGCATTCCTGGAAGGCCACGGTAACCATTCAAGCCGATGTATACAGTGTCGCCTCCGGCCAGAAACTCGACAGCCTGCGGGTTTCACAGACAGAGAACGACAAGAAGATCTCCGGCAGCGCAGTCACGGCTCTGGGGTCGATGGATACTTCCACTCCGGCGTTCCAGAATTCCACGCTCGGCAAGGCCTTGCAAAAAACAATTGCCGACCTGGTGAAGCATCTCGACGCTGAGAAAACCAAGCTCCCGCTGCCCAGCGCAGCCAATTCCAAATAAGAAATGAGGAACACAATGACTTCCTACACCAAGCGACCTGAAGATCAGTCACGTGCTTTAGCCCCGTTCCCGCTGCCCAGGGTGGCGTTCATGAGCATCCTGGTTCTGCTTTTGACGTCATCGGGTAGCGCCCAATCATCTGCGCACAAACCTGTGCCGAACGCAGTGCAGCCGCCCAAAACGCAACCCGCTTCGCCCAGCCCGCAGCCGGCGGCCTCCGAGCCTACGGTTGCTTCCAAACTGTCGGCGGCCGAAATCCTTCAGAAGATTTCACAGGTTCCAAAAACAACGGGATCAAAGATCTTGAATCCTCACGCGGCAACCGTGGGTGCCGCGCAGTCGAATGTGGTCGCAACCTTGAAGAACCAGATGGAAGTTGCCACTTCCGAACGTGCCCAAATACTGGCCGCATCCAGCAGCCCACAGGGATCCGGCCTGGGGCAAGGCAAGGGTCCAGCCGCGGGCGTGTCGCGGTCCTTGGATCACGCTTCTTCAACCATGATTGCGCCTAGCACACTCCCCCCCGGCCCACTTAAGAACCCTCCTCAGGTTCAGGCGCTGCCGGCGCCCTGCCAGCAGGGCAAGGTCGCACTCTTCACGATCAATGGCGCCGCACCCCAAGCCATCGTCTTCACTCCCGACCAGCAGTACAACCTCTACACCCTTAAAGGCTGCCACTTCGGTTCACAGCAGGGACAACTCTTCATTATCGGGAACTTCAAGGGCAACAAACTTCCTTTGAACATCGTGTACTGGGCAGATGGCCAGATCATCGCGTCCATGGATCCGAATCTAACCGGCGAGCCAGACGAATCGAACAAGGTGAAGTTTTTTCTGGCCTGCACCGATGGCCAACAGGTGGAGATTGACGGAACCAGTTTCTATGCCGCGCGCGAATCCATAACCATGGCGAAGATTCCTCAGACCTGGGCCACGCTCGGAGTGGTCAAAGATGTAAGCGGGGCTCCCCTGGAGCCTTACTATCAAACAGGCGGTAATTACTCGAGCGCGACCGTGGAACGAGCCTCGTCCGACAGGTTTAGCGGTGGTCAGGACTATTACGATCTTAGCCATGTCAACTCCCAATTCAGTGTGGACAGCATGCTTTTGGGGTATGTAACTGCCCAAAGCGGTTGCCCTGCTAACAACGGGACGAACACGATCTATGTCGATGGTGTTACCTCGGCGCAATGGGATGGGAACGGCATTCGCGTCGGCTTGGGAGGGATCACCTGTCATAACGCCAGCACCGGTGATTACGCATTCTCCTACTACACGCTTCAGGTTCAGGCGACGGGTCCGCGTGGAGTCGATCCCACGCAACCGTAGTTTGCATGTGCCCGCGGAGAGCAATCAGCTACCAGGAGATCCACCATGCCCATGTCATTATTGCTGTTGATAGCGTTCGCCTTAAACGGAGGCGGGAACTCGAGCGAGACCTCGGCTGCTGACCTGCTGGCGCGTTCCCGTGCTGCGTATCAATCACTGCATACTTACTTAGACAAGGGCGAAGTGTTGAGCGAATACCGCAATCCGGGTACGACCAGGATGAGCACAACCAAAGATACATTTGTTACCGCTTTCCAGGCGCCGCACGGCTATCTCTTCCAGTTCACAAAAGATACCGGGGAGCGCTACGTGATCTGGACGGTGGATGCCATCACCCACGACTGGTGGTCGGCGACTCACGTTCACACCGTGCACAGCGTTGGCGCTCCCATCGCCTTTCTGTTGGGGGTCACTCCGACCCGCGGCAGCAGTATGATGCTTCCACCGCTTCTTTTTCCCCGGGCCCAGTTGCACGGCCCGCTCACCGATATACAGGATCCCAAAATGAGCACCGATGAGCCGATCAGTGGACACCAGTGCTTCAAGGTGACCGGCACGGAGTTGATGGGCAACAGCAAGACGCCGCGCCCCATCACGGTCTGGATCGATCACGACACGTTGTTGGTGCGGCGCGTTCTGGAAGACACTCCGGAATCTTCTCCCGATTCGGTCGCCCGTATCACAACCACCATGGAGCCAGTATTGAACCCGAGCCTGGCGTCGGGCAGTCTCTCTTTCGCACCCCCCAAGAACCAATGAACTGCGTGGTGCGTCCCATACCACGGATGGCCATCGCAAGAACCGGAGGCTTCATGCGTACCGTAAAGATTCTGATCCTTACCTGTCTACTCACGACCGTACCCTGGCCGCAGGAGCCAACGCCAAGAATCCCGCTGCGCGTGGGACTCACCATCGTGACTGCGATCTCGGACCATCTTGGAGACTACGAGTCCATCAAACGCATCGAGTCGGAGGATGCCGGCAGCGTGCGGCTGAAGTATTCGAGTGAGCGGCCCAAACCCAAGGACATGTTTGACGACTCACCCGCCAACGCGCCGAGGCCGTTGGTGTCAACCACAACCTATCGCAACATCCACAAAAAAGATCTGGACGACTCGCACAACTATCTTCAACAATTCGCTCCCCCGCCACTGGTTCCCGAAACATTTCCTGGGACGACGGCGGTCGGTGTTTCCGCGGCAGTACTGACCCAGCTCGAGACGAAAGGTGAATCGCAATTGACTGTTTATCAAACCCCGGTCACTCCCATCAAAGTGGACCGGCAACCGGGCGAGCTGGATTATCGTTTGACAGCGACCATCACGCGGATAGAACGTACTCCCGTGACTGTGCCGGTCATCGTAAACGGGAAACTAATCAAGCTTCCGGCGATTCACGCCAAAGGACAGTTCGTCTTCGATGCGGGTGAGTTTTACTTTCTCGATGACCCTCAAAACCCCCTGACCCTTCGCTTCGTGATCGGCAAGGACGTGCTGAATGTCATCAAGATTGATTTTCCCGGCGACATGGAGTTTGTTTCGAGCCCGGCGGACGCTGGGAAAGGAAAAGTGACCGAGTCCGCCGGGGCCAATATCGAACAGTCGCTCACGAAGACCGGGCACGCGGATGTTTATGGAATTTATTTCAGCTTCAATAGCGACAAGATCCGCGATGAATCACAGCCCGTATTGAACGAGATTGCCGCGATTCTCGCCAGGCACCCGGACTGGAAGCTCAACGTTGGCGGTCATACGGACAATATCGGAGGCGACAGCTTCAATCAGGACTTGTCAAACCGCCGGGCCGCCGCGGTAAAGAAGGCGTTGGTCGAACAATATCGAATAACTCCAGGCCGCTTGACCACGGCAGGGTATGGCGCTTCACAACCGAAGGCGGCCAACACCACTCTGGAAGGACGCGCGCTGAACCGGCGTGTGGAGTTGGTGCGTCAGTGATTGGCAAAAATACGAGGAGGCAAAAGATGAACAAGGCCGTCAGTCATTTCTCGCTCGGACCATCCGGTCGGGCGCGCCGGGTTGCAGTTCTTGCCCTGCTGCTGCTCAGCGTACTTGGTTTGCGTGCGCAGTCGAGGTTGCGCGATTTCTCGGCCGACCAGGTACATATCGTGGGCAAGAGAACGACCACGGGGAAGATCTACGCCAGTGAGAAAGCTATCCGCGTCGAGACCGCGCTGGCAGGGCGGCCGTCCATTACTATCATGCGGTTCGACCGTAAGGTCATGTGGATATTGCTACCCGCGCAGAAGATGTATATGGAAATGGGCGATATCGGCGCGGGTATCTCGGAGTTGGCTTTTGATGCCGGCGGTGCAAAGACGCAACGTGAGCTGCTCGGCAATGAACAAGTGGGAAGCTACCATTGCGACAAGTATCGCGTCCAGATCATCTATGAAGGGAAGATGTATACCAACATCGAATGGGACGCGAGGGAGCTGAACGGTTTCGCAGTGAGAAAGCAGGGCACAAACGGGGAGTGGTCGACGGAATACCAGAACATCCATCCTGGCCCGCAGGACCCTTCGCTGTTTGAGCTTCCCTCAGGCTATCAAAAGATGAACGTCAATACCCCCGCGGCCCGCTAGACGTAATGGATTGGAATTTGGTCGCGGCGTCGGTAGATTCGCCGCAATTCCCACCGGCGATAGTGGCAGTTCTTTTGCGGCTGAGGTTTCGTGGACATCCATGATAGGTAAAAGTCAAGGGGAAACGGAGATTCCCCTTGACTCGGCGGAACTGGTTCCCCGAGCGCACGAATCGTTGAAGTTCTGAACTGCCCTCGATCTCTTTCGATTGCCAACGCAACAGCAGCGTGGCCAGACATCCATTTGCGGGAACAGCGCCGAGCAGGCATCGTCCACGAAGATTGAGTTAGAGTGAACCGGCCGGCCTCAAAATAGACGGTAGGGTGTATGACTAATCCTGTCGCGTCCAGCATCGCTGAAGAGCGCCATGCTGCGCATGGGGAGGAGGGCGACACGTCACCCCGGAACGGGAGCTGTAGAGCTTATCTTCATCTCTCTGCTGCATGGCACTCTTACCGCGCGACTAGCTTCTCTAGTCCTTTGGTAACTGAAAGCAAAATATTTCCTCCCACTAAATCAGCCCCAACTGGGATCTGTTTAGGCGAACAAAATCGCCAACATCCGCAACTCTCACGGAGTGCCTTGATGACCTTCAACAAACCGCGCCTTGGCCAGGCAATCTTCTCTACCTCACCCTTCAAGCCGCGACCCGGAATCCTATCCCCGCCTGAGCCCACCTATCTCGACGCGACTGATCTGCACCCCTCCAACGCAACTGCAGACACCCACGACAGCGAGCCCACCATCCCGGAAACCTTGTCCGACACAACCGGCCCAACCACCCCACCCAACCGCCAGGCCGACCTAATCCGCCTGACCGACGTCGAACCCCGCCCCATAGAATGGCTCTGGCAAGACCGCCTCGCTATCGGCACCTTAGCCATGCTCTCCGGCGACCCCGGCTCCGGAAAAACCTGGCTCGCCCTGGCCATCGCAGCCGCCCTAAGTCGCGGCCGCCTTCCCCTCGCCACCGAAACGCAGCAACCCTGCACCGTCCTCTACGCCTCGACCGAAAACGGAGGCGCCGAAGTGGTCCGTCCCCGCTTCGAAAAGCTTGATGGCGACCCCACCCGCCTGGTCCTGCTCCGCGGAGTCCTCTCCGACCCCTCCGCACCACCCACCGCTCTCAGTCTCCGCGACACCCCCATCCTCGAAGACGCCCTCACGCGAAGTCACGCCCGCCTGCTCATCGTCGATCCCTTACACAGCTACTTCTGGTCCGCGCTCGACCGCCACCGTGGCAATGAATCCGGACGCGCCCTCGACAACCTCGCCCGTCTGGCGGAGAAGCATCGCTGTTGCATTCTCCTCGTCCGTCATCTCAGCAAGCGAGCCACCGGCCGGGCTATCCACCGCGGCCTGGGCTCCATCGAGCTCTCCGGCGCCGTCCGCACCGAGTTCCTCACCGGCTGTTCCCCAGACGCACCCACGCAGCCCGCCCTGGTGCACGTCAAATCCAACTTAGGCCGTCTCGCCCCCTCCCTCGGCTACAGCATCGACGACACCGGCGCCTTCTCTTGGACCGGTCCCAGCAACCTGACCCCTCGCTCCATCCACACAGAGTTCCGTCTACGCTAGAGGTTCCCGGCTACATAGACCATCATCGACCTGCTGACTCGCCTGCTAAGAGGGCGATTGCGCCTGCACCAAAGTAGCTACCAGCGCATCGAGATCGGCGGGTTTGACGTCGCTGACGGCGACGATGCGGAGGTCCTGCGTCGTGGCGGAGTGGATGGTAAATCCCGAGCGCGTGCTCGGCAGTGGCGTGAGACTGGGACCGCCGAATCGTTGCGTAAGGAAAACCGAAACCTCGTGTTTGTGGATAGTGAAGAGGAGCAACGCAGCGGGCTGTCCCTTGAGATAGGTCAGGTCTGCGCCTTTGAGGGTCGTGTCCGGCGGGAGAGCCTGAGCATCGGGAAGATTGAAGCTGAAGGGAAGGCGGCCCTGGAACCAGGGTTTGACGGTATGGCGATCGGTAGAGATGACCTGCGGGGTCGCTGCGCTGGAAAGGGTAGCGAGGTGCTGGTCGAGTAGTTCGGCGGCGAGGGTATTGGTTTCGTGTAGCTGGCGCCAGCCGAGGAGTGACACGGCCAGCACCATCGCCGCGGCGAGGCTCGCCCAGGTTACGCGACGAATGGAGTGGATGCGCGCGCTCCCCCGCGGCTCCCGATGAAGCTGAGCAGTAAGGCGGGCGAACGTCTCGGGCGGTGGTGCAAAGCGCCGACCAGCCCGCGCGGTTGCGGCTTTCAGCTCGGTGGCGGAGAGAACGCGAAGTGCGCACGCATGGCAGCCGGCTAGATGTCGCTGAATCGCCTCTTGCTCGCCGTCTGGTAGCTCGCCGTCGACAAACGCGCTGAGCGTGTCTGAGTTTAGATGTTCGATTGCCTGAGTCATTGGGATTCTCCGAGCAGCGGCTGCAACAGTCGGCGTAGGGCGCGACGGGCGCGAGAAATGCGTGACATGACAGTCCCGATGGGGATATCGAGGATGAGGGCGATGTCTCTGTACTTAACCTCTTCTACGTCGCACAGAAGCAGAGCTTCACGGAGCGGTGGCTCAAGCTGCTCCAGGGCCCCCTGGAGCGCAGCCTGGTTGTCAAGACGGATGAGGTGGTCTTCCGGGGTCGGGCTGGTATCGGTGGTGTCGAGCGCGTGCGGATGATCTTCCAGAAATACGGTACGGGACGCGGCGATGCCGGTGCGCGAGGTAAAGAAGGTATTGCGCAGGATGCGGAAGATCCAGCCCTTGAAGTTGGTGTCCGCCTGAAAAGAGTCGAAGGCGCGAAGTGCTTTGGAGAATGTTTCCTGCACCAGGTCTTCAGCCTCCGCGTGATTGCGAGTGAGCCAGAACGCGTGATTGTAAAGCGACGCCAAAAGCGGCAGCGCAAGCTGTTCAAAATCTGCGCTGCGCGAGGCCGACACCATGTTATCAAGTGTCTCGCGTTGAATGGAGCCACGGAATTGGATAGGCACGCCGAGCAAAGCTTCACTTCGGAACATCACTACCCTTAACCGAATAACAGGCAGATTATTCCAGGGATTATTTTGCGAGTGCCTAGGAATAAAAGCCGGCAAGGTCAGTTTTCTGATGCAGAGGTTGTAACGGAGATCATATGAAACTCAAGAATGAGGTTGAGACGGCGCAGCAGACGAATGAGCCGAAGGTTGCCGGAGATGGCATCGACCGGCGTAGCTTTCTGCAGTGCATGGCATGGGCGGGTACGGGGCTGGTCTGGTCGATGGTTGCAGGCGTACCGACTTCGAAGCTGCTGGCGGATACGACAAATTCAGGGAAGAAGAAGATAGTAGAGGACTTCTCGTTCGTGCAAATCAGCGACAGTCATATCGGCTTCAATAAAGCGGCCAACCAGAATGTGACCGGCACGCTGAAGATCGCTATCGACAAGATCAACGCCGGACGCGCGGGGATGAAGCAGCCGGAGTTCATGATTCATACCGGCGATATCACCCAGAGCTCAAAGCCGGCGGAGTTCGATACCGCTGCAGAGGTGATCAAGGGCGCAAAGGCGGGGCAGGTGTTTTATGTTCCCGGAGAGCATGACTTTTCGCTAGACGATGGCGAACAGTACAAGCAGCGTTTTGGCAAAGGGACGCTAGGAAATGGCTGGTACAGCCATGACTACAAGGGAGTTCATTTTGTAGGCCTGAACAATTGCGTGCAGGTGGATGCAATGGGCAACCTGGGTGCGGATCAACTGGCATGGCTGAAAGCTGATTTGGGCGGACTGAGTGCTTCGACGCCGGTCGTGGTGTTCGCGCACATTCCGCTGTGGATGGTCTATGAGAAGTGGGGTTGGGGCACGCAGGATGGGGAGACCGCGCTGAGCTATATGAAGCGTTTTGGATCGGTCACGGTCTTGAACGGCCACATTCATCAGATAGTGCAGAAGGTTGAGGGCAATGTCAGCTTTCATACGGCCATGTCGACGGCATTCCCGCAGCCTGCACCAGGAACTGCGCCGGGGCCGGGCCCCATGGCGGTTCCCGCCGGCAAGCTGGAGAGCGTGCTGGGGGTAACCAACGTCAAGGTCGTTCGCGGGCACAATCACCTCGCTGTTGTCGACTCTTCGCTGGCGGAGGCGGTGTGAAGCGCGCATGGATCCTGGCGGTGCTGACCGTAGCCTCGGTGACGGGGTTGGGGTATGTGCATCCGTTTGGCAATCCGCGTGTCGAGGCCGCAAGAGGACTCGGCACGCTGCTCCAGGGCGCCAACTTGCCGCCGGATGCAAAGGCGGTGTTGGTGACCAAATGCGCGGATTGCCACTCCAGCGAGACGCGGTGGCCAGTCTACTCCCGCGTTGCTCCAGGATCCTGGCTGATAGAACGGGACATCGTCGAGGCCCGCAAGCATATGGACCTCTCCCGATGGGAGCTGTTGTCGATGGAGAAGCAGCAACTGCTGTTAGCCAAGATTAGCCATGAGGCAAAGAGTGGGGATATGCCGCCCCTTCAATACGTGGCACTCCACTGGGGAGCCAGGCTTTCACAGGCAGATGTGCACACACTTTCGATGTTGGGTAAGAATGCAGGTGACAGTGAGGCAACGTTGGCTGGGGCTGGCGATGCCGCACGAGGCAAACTCGTATTTGATAAACGTTGCACGGGATGCCACTCCATGGAAATCAACGGGGAGGGGCCCAGGCTGGCTGGAGTTTATGGACGAAAGGCTGGGAGCGTGCCGGGTTTTGACTACTCCCAGGGATTGAAGAACTCAGGGCTGACCTGGAACGATGTGACCCTGGAGAAGTGGTTAAGCGGCCCTGATTCGGTAGTACCGGATGCCAAGATGGATTTTTATGTGCCCAAGGCTGGGGAGCGACGGGATTTAATTGCCTATTTCAAGCGATAAAATCCGGAACGCGAAGTGGAGGGATCTGCAGCAGCGCCCGTACGACGCCACGACTCTTACTCGTCGTGCCCACTTAGCCGGACGCATCTGTACTTGTGCCAGTTTCACAAGCTCACCAACGCGGCGGCGCAGTTCCGTTTGTTTAGCGAGAGTTCTGAGCGAAGCAAATAAAGGTGCGAAGTAACCACAAGAAGGGACCAAGCGAAACATGAATCCGATGCTTTCCTTAGAAACGTACAACCAACTTCTGGCTCCAGCGAGGGAGAGGTTTGAGACAAGCCCCGGTCTCAATGCCATTCGTTCGACCAACGATCCGCGAATGCTGGAAGCCTTTCTCCTCTATTTCTGCGCCATTGGCGCACAGATGACGGAACCGGTGGAAACGTGGATTGGCCGGGCGGCCGGGCGCTGTGCGGCCCTTGGACTCTCAGAACTTGGGGCAGCATTGAGTCGACATGCCCGCGCGGAAGCTGGTCATCACCTGATGATGATTGCCGATCTTCGGTCACTGGCGGATCACTGGAACTTACGGTATACGCCTCCAGTAGATGCCGATGAGCTGCTGCGCCTGACGCCCAGCTATGGAGCGAGTCGCTATTGCTTGGTTCACGAGGAGAACATTGCTGGTAACACGCCCTATGCACAGATTGCTATTGAGTACGAGATCGAACAGCTTCCCCTGCGCTATGGTGGATTGTTTGTAGCCCGATGCCTGGAAGTCTTTGGACCGGAAATTCTTCCCGGCTTAAGCTTTGTGACCGAGCACATCGATCTGGATATCGGGCACACAAAGTTCAATGCACAAGAACTGGCAAAACTGATCGAGCGGATTCCCGACAGCCTGCCAGCCCTGGTAGCTGCGGGTGGTGCTGCACTGGATGCCTACGCGCAATTCCTCACTGATTGTGTAGAGCTTGCTGAAAATCATTGCCATGCTTCCCCGATCCTCTCAGAGGCGCCTTCTCAGTTCTTGTCATGGCAATTACACTGCCCTCTCCTGGACTCGATGAGTGGCGCAGGAGAGTCATCGCCCCAATGGTTAGACGAGGTAAGATCGCTTCGCGGAGCTGCTCTCTTTGACAATGGTAGACGGCCTAAGTTCAAAACCGACGATGGGTGTTATGCAGACTCTGACCCAATAGACCTCTACGCATGGCATGTGCTGGCTTATGCCGGCGATAGTCTTGTCGGTTGTGTGCGAGTTTACCCCCTGGCCGGGAACGGCGTCCCGTGCCTGACGGAGACTCTGCTTGGCGAGAAACAGTTCTTGGAAACACTGCGCACGCTCGGTTCCCATCGTGACAACACTATTGAGATCGGAAGATGGGTGGTCGACCCCGCGCTCCGAGCACAGAATGGTCTTGCGCCGGGCATCGGCGTACAACTCGCCGCCAGTGCCGGAGCGCTCGCTCTCGCGCTCGTGAACCAATCGGAGGCTGTAAATGCAATCGCAATCTTTTCCGCCGGAAGCCGGGACAATCAGTACCTGATGCTGTCTCGCCTTGGCTTGAGACCAGTCTCCGGAATCGAACCTCTGATTTCCACTGAGTATGACGACGTGATACAAGTGATGTACTGTGCCAGGAATCAAAAACTGAAGCGCCGCTTTCAGCGCATGATGGACGCGATGGCAAAAGCCATCGGAGTCGATCAGATGCTCCCGGTATCGGCACTCGATTCCCGCTAAATTGCCATGCTAGCTGCTCTAAATCCCCGAAAGAAGCGCGCGGGAACCCGGGTCGGACATGAAGCTTCGGTTGTCACGGCGGATTTCTGGCTGGTGTGGGGGCCGCTTACCCAGGTAAGCCAACGCGGCGCGCAAGGTTTTGGAAGCGCGGGTCGGAGCGCAGAGGATCGAAGCCCGGCCGTATCAGCACACCCGGGTTAAATCGCTCTGCGTACCCTTTTTCAATCCAATTCATCGCTGCATCCATATTCCCGAGAGATACGTAGATCGCCGCAATCTCTGAAGCATGCGAAAAACCGGGCGTTGAACTCGTCTTCAGGTCGCTCAGCAGCGTGAGTGCCTCGTTCCTCCGGCCGGATAAAGCATAGGCGCGAGCAAGATTAGCGATGCACGTAGGGCTTCCCCCAGAAAGCTGAACCGCTTTTTGCAGTTCTACGACCGCTTCCTTATACATGTGTTGTTGCAGGTAGGCCTGGGCGAGTTGATTATGTGCCATAGCAAAATTAGGGTCCATTTCGATCGTCTTACGGCTCTGCCGTATGGATTCGTCGTAAGAGTGTGAAAGGACAAAGAGCTCTGCCAAATCAGCGTTAATAATAAGAGACAACGGATCCAGACTTTCCGCCTTTTTCATTTCCGCTATCGCTTCGTCGTACCGGCCGAGGAGAGCCAGGTGCCAGGAATACCAATGGTGAGCAGTTGCGTAGCCTGGGTTTAGTTCAATGGCCCGCCGGAATTCCTTGCCGCCGGAATCCAAATCCCAGTCAAACCCGTCCAGCACGAATGCCAGCGAGTTGTGGGCTTCCCCGAGCGCGCTATCCAATTCCACCGCTTTGAGCGCCGCTGCCTTTGCCTGAGGGTTGGCCTCCTTGGGGGTCATTACGGCATATTGCCAGTCTCCCAGCAAAGCATAAGTGTCGGCTAAGCCGGAATAAGCCTGGGCATATTTCGGGTCTTCTTCGCTCGCCTGCTTGAAATAGGCCAGGGCAACCCTCAAACCATCTGCCGTTCGTTTATTCCAGAAGTACCGGCCTTTAAGATAAGACTCGTAAGCTTCCGGATTAACAACCCTCACGCTTTTCAGCGCAGCTTGTTCCCGTGGCGTCAAATTGATCTGAATTTGCTCTGCAATGGCTCTTGCCACCCGGTCCTGGAGCGCCAGGGTATCTCGCAACTCGCCCTGATAGCTCTGGGACCATAAGTGCTTGTCCGTGGAGGCATCGATCAACTGCGCCGTGATGCGGACCTGGTCGCCGGCACGGAGCACGGTGCCTTCTACCACCGCATCCACGTTCAGCTCACGAGCGATCTGCGGCAGAGGCTTGCGCGCTCCTTTATATACCATTACGGAGGTGCGTGAGATCACCCGTAATGCGTTGATCTGCGCCAGGTCGGTGATCAACTCGTCCGTCATTCCGTCAGAGAAGTAATTCTGAGAAGCATCGCCCGAGAGGTTTTCTAAAGGAAGCACCGCCAGAGACCGGATAGCGGTAGGCGCATGGCCACGCGAGCGAAAGAGCAAGACGGATAGGATCCCCAAACCCAGGACGATCGCCAGGGCCATGACGACGCGACGCGTTGGCCGCAGCCGGCGTTGTGGTGCAACGGCCAATCCGCGGCTTCGGAACTGAGGTCCAGCCTCCGTCCCAGGCGGAACAGCCAACCCGTTGCCCTGGAGCTGATGTCCAAGCTCCGTCCCAGGCGGAACGGCCAACCCGTTGCCTTGGAGCTGGTGCCCAGGCTCCGTCCCTGGCGAGTCTGCGGACGGAGATTCGGGCCTTCGTATGTGGCCGTCCGCGTCGACAAACGACACGTCCGCAATGAAACGATAGCCTCGCTTTGGAAGAGTCTCGATATATCGCGGATTCTCAGCCGAGTCGCCTAAAGCACTCCGCAGCTTCGCGATTGCAATGTTGACAGCCTGGTCGAAATCACCAAAGCTTTCGTTCGGCCAGACGCGGCTGCGCAGTTCCTCTCTCGTGACCACTTGTCCCGGATGTTCCAGCAAGACCTCCAGCAGTTTCAACGGCTGCTGCTGGACTCTGATTCTTACACCCGCTTTGCGCACCTCGCCCGACTGGAAAGAAACCTCATAGGTTCCGAATCGCACGACGAAGGTATGCCGCAAGGGTTCCATATTCGGGCTTCGCGGAAGTCTAGCACTTTGTCCGGACAAAGCCTCGTGAATCTGGGATGAGAAGCTTCCATTCCCACCCGCGCACCACCGGGCCCGCACACCCGGACCAAGGATATGTGCTGAACTAACCCATTAACGATCATGTACTTGGCAGGCAATGAACCGGTTATGAGGAGAAAAGCCTGGGTGAATTGATGCCTGGCGGCCTGGCGCGCATTGTTGGGGTGCGATTCGGGGAGAAGGCAAATGAGACGTCTTGGCTTTAGCTCACGAGTGATGGTCCATTTTGGGCCTTCATCCTCACAGGAAGATGGATTGTTGGCCGGGTTTGAAGAGTTGGCTTTGCCTCTGTTCGATTCCCTTTACAACTTCGCGCGCTGGCTTGCGCAGAATCAGAACGATGCCGAGGATCTCGTACAAGAAACTTACTTAAAGGCTTTACGCAGCTACGCATCGTTTGAGCCTGGCACCAATTTCCGGCCATGGATATTCCAAATCCTGAAGAACACGTTTCTGAGTTCGCGCTCAAAACTCGAGCGGCGCATGACCCTTGCAATGGACTCGGAGGAGGATTTGCCCACAACTTCCGACACTCCTGAATCGCTGCTGATCGGGCGTTCCGACATCGATGCGGTTCGAGATGCAATCGAGCAGCTGCCAGTCATCTTTCGCGAAGTCATTTTGCTGTGTGACGTTGAAGATGCCTCTTACCGGGAGATTGCGGAAATATTGTCGATCCCGATCGGAACTGTTATGTCACGCCTGGCCCGAGCCCGGAAGATGGTTCGCGAGTCGCTCCGGAGTACTCACGAGCCACCACTATCGGGAGACTTGTCTCATCCGGGCCTCACTTCAAGAAACGGAATATTGCCCACGCTTGGACAGACTGGATTTACATAACCAGCAGAGTTAGAGAGATAAATGGCCCCGCAGTAACTCACCGATCGCTGTTAAATGATTGAAAACACAAAGGCCATCGGCTGCAAGCGTACAGATAATTCCGTTTCTTGAGGCGCCCCCAAAGGGGTGCATGGCGATGCCGAAGCAGAAAAGGGCTCTTCGTTGCTGAACTTCGGCAATCGCAGATAGGAGGGGTTTCAATGCTGGAGCGAGCTGTTTGTAGGCGGCGGTTATTGCCGGCTGAGTTGTTGCGGAGCATACCATTGGATCCACCAATTCTGGAGCCGCTTTCCGCCGTAAGCAGGATGGTCGCCCACGTTTCCCACGATCTTCGCCATCCCTTGACCGCCATCCTGGCAAATGCGGAATTTCTCACCCAGCCAGATATAAGCGAGATGGAAAGGAACGAACTTTACCACGAAATCCGTTGCGCCGTCGACAGCATGAATGAGTTGGTCTCCTCCTTGTTGGAGTGCTCCAGGGGTCGCGACACGCTTCGGCCCGGCGCACGAAGCATCGTTGACACAGTCGAGCGGGCGATCCGGATGACAAGTGTTAAACAGGAGTTCCGCCGCATCACCATCAAGCATCATCATGAAGGGACGGCCGTGGGCTGGTTCGATGCCAACCGTCTCGAACGGGTGGTCGCCAATCTCGTCCTGAATGCTTGCCAGGCGGTTTCTCCGGACTCGGGGCAGATCGTCATAACCACCACCGGAGATCGAGCCTGCTTGCAAATTGACGTGTGGGATAACGGCCCCGGCATTCCCCCGGCGATACAGGACTCCGTTTTTGAACCTTTTGTGAGCTACGGAAAGGCCGGCGGCGGCGGACTGGGCCTTGCGATAGCCAAGAAGATTGTCGAGGATCATGGCGGGCAGATCCACCTTGATGGGATAAATGAGCGCGGAACTTTGTTCAAGATCACGATTCCTTTTGCCATCCCGGAGGGAGCACTCATTTCTGTGGCTCCGATCCATCCCACGCGCAAGTCAAGAAGCATGGCGCATAGTGTTAACACGCCGTGAAATTCGCCATTGCCGTCCTACCCCTTGCGGCACCGCGCTTAAGGCGCCAATCGAGCGGCAATACTGCAAAAAGAGGAGAAGCTTATGGCAAGCATCACCTTGGCGGCAACCTTGAAGTGTGTTAGTCGTCTTTGGTGGGCCCACCCCCTCCCTGGTTGGGGAGGGGCACAGTGGACTGTTATGCACTACGCCTTCCCTAGTTGCTCCCGCCACTTCCTGAAACGGAGACGGCGTCGTGTGATTTCGCGGCGGCCGCCAGGGTGACCGAACGGGATACGCGGAAGTTATAAACATAATCTGCTGACTGAATCCGGCTGAGAAAGTGCTGTTCTCCAACCTTACGGAAACTCACGTTGGGCTTGTAGGTGGAAGCATCTTCCATCTCGATAGGATTCAGAAACACACTGGTACCATTGTCACGGCTAGTGATCATCAGTACGTCGAATGGTTGATCCGAAATCCGCTTGACAACATATGCGCCAGCGGGGAGTGTCGTTTTACCGGCCACAAACTCGAAGGGCATATTTACAGTAATCTCGGGCTGCATTTCCGCATTGGCAGCCACACCCAGACCAAGCAGGAACATGATTGCGACCAGAATTCTTGTATACTTCTTCATAAGTTCTCCTCTTTACATCTAAGTTGTCGTTGCTGATCCGTGCGGCGCTTGAGCTTGATTCTGCAAGAGTGGCGCTTAGCATCCGTTTCAACAATCATTCAGAACGCTGCAACGTTCCGCACTTATGAGAACTGAGTCGGGCGGTATTTATTCTGACGACGCGCTGGACAGATCCGGGTGTGCGCCTTTCCGTAAAGTCGTCCGCCGGCTTCGCTGGCCCACGGGGAATGAAACGTGGCCACCATGGCAGACCTCGGCAATGCAACCAATCTCGACAGGAAATCGGGGGGGCGCAGTGGGGAGATCTGCGGTTCTCCCTTCGGATCGTGGACTCATTACATTGGAATAAATGCTGCTCGACTCAGTTCTCATAAGTGCGGAACATCGCACATGTTCTGGATGATCGTTGAAATGGACGCGATGCGTCACTCTTGTGGAACCAGAAGCTCCGGAACCGCACGGATCAGCAACGAGAGCTTAGGGGAGATGTACCTGAATGAAAGTCCTCATAGCGGGTCTTCTTGCATTTTCCGGTGTAGCCTTCGCCGCGAACATTGCGCCGGTCAGCTATCACGACGGAACTCTTGTGTCGTTCTCTATGCCGGCTTCCGAAAGCAACTGCGCTGGTGGCTCAGAACAGGCCTGCAGTGATGTTAACCGGGCGCAATACATCGTCAAGTCGGAGGGGATTCTCTATGCCCTGACGCCGGTCAGCAGCGCGAAGGGGAGCATCGCCGAAAGAGCGACGCTAGTGTAGTCCGCCACACAGATAGTCATTTATAAAGCGCGGCGCGAGCGCGGGAGACTTTTTCGAGGATGTCGGATGCTTTTGCCGTCCAGATGAAGGGTTTTGGATTGTCGTTGTGATGGTCGATGTAGTCGCCGATGGCAATGATCAGTTGTTCGAGGTCTTGGAAAACGCCGCGGCGGATCTGATTGGCGGTCAGGTCGCGAAAGAAGCGTTCGACCATATTGAGCCACGAGGCCGAAGTGGGGGTAAAGTGCACGTGGAAACGCTTATGGCGCTGGAGCCAGCGCTGCACACGGGGATGCTTGTGGGTCGCGTAGTTGTCGCAGATGAGATAAATCTGCTTTTCTGCGGGGATGGTCTGATCGATCATACGCAGGAAGTGCAGCCATTCCTGATGGCGGTGTCGCTGCTGGCACAAGCCGTAGATTTCTCCGCTCGCAGTATCCAGAGCAGCGAACAGGGTGGTTGTTCCGTTGCGCTTGTAATCATGCGTCATGGTCTGGCCGCGGCCCCTCTTCAACGGCAGACCAGGTTGCGTGCGGTCCAGTGCCTGAATCTGGCTCTTTTCGTCCACACAAAGCACCAGCGCATGCTCAGGGGGATTGAGATAAAGGCCGACAATCGCCTCCAACTTCTGAGCGAAGTGTGGATCGTTGCTGACTTTGAAGCTCTCGATGCGATGCGGCTTCAGTCCGTGGGTGCGCCAGATGCGGCCGACGCTGGACTCGGAAATGCCCATCGCACGCGCCATGCTGCTACGCGACCAGTGGGTGGCTCCGGCAGGCTTGGACTGCGTCGTACTAGCAACCACTTGGCCGACGATGTCCGGCGAAATCTTCGGTGTCCGTCCCGGCCGGGGAGCATCCTTCAGCAGACCCTCGACCCCCTGCTGAATAAAGCGGCTTCGCCAAAGGGCCACCATGCGCGGCGCAACCCCCATCCGCTCCGCAATCTCATTATTCTGCATTCCTTCGGCGGCCAGCAAAACAATGCTGCTGCGCTGTGCCACGCGCACCGCAGTCGTCCGCCGGCGCGACAACTTCTCCAGTTCCAACCGGGCTGCAGAGCTTACCTGAATCGTCGGCGCTACACGCATAGTGGCTCACCTCATCTTATGAGATGACTCGCTCAATATAAACGACTCTATTTATGGCGGACTACACTAGCGCCGGAGCAAAGCTTTCAACAAGAGCTCTTCGCTCTATCACCAGCAGCTTGGAACAGCTCTCCAGCTTCGAGATGATGGCAGACATCTCTTCGTCAAGGTGGGTAATCGGGAGTCGAAGTATTCGGCCTTTGAGGCACGATAACAATTAGATGTTGGCCAACGAGTTTGGGGTCCTCGGGATTTGTATCCTGAAAATTCAGAAACCTGTAACCAGTCTGAGATTGAGAGAGAGTGAGTGAAACAGACTTCCACCACGAACCGAACGCCTGCCGGGAGGCCCAGACGGGATATCGCTACCTCCTTGATGCGTTCTCTTGACTGGTATCGCTCGGAACCGTGTTCGCGTTCAATAAGACGGTCGCTCACCGCTATCACTTGATCTCGACTCCGGTCAACTCGTGCCCGGTTTATGCAGGTCAGCTTCCCCGCCCGACATTCCTCGGGGCTCTCGGCTTCTTTCAAACCCTACTTATTTTGCGGCGACCATGGAATAAAAGCGTCCCTTACCAGTTCTGATGATTAGGCGGCAGAACGTAACTGCCAATCCGATCGGAGTGCCAACTACTCGAGAGGAAAACGATGTAAGCGGTGTGGCGAGCAGCTAAAGGTGAGTGCACTGGGCTGCCCTCTGCGAAGTCAAAAACGAAACTGACAGCTGATTTAAAGGAGTGCTATGCAGAAATCAGACGGTTCGATCAATCGTCCGGTGAATCGCCGGTCGTTTCTAAAAACTGGAATGTTGGCTGGAAGTGCAGCCACGGTAGGCGCGAGTTTGGCAGGTAGTTTCAAGCCGGCGTTCGGTCAAAGCAGCAGTCTAACCAAAGGAGATGTTGCGATCCTGCGTATGCTGGCTGCAGCCGAGCTCATTGAAGCGGATCTTTGGACACAGTATGCGGAACTAGGTGGTATCGGCGATAACCCGCCCATTGAGGTAGCCCCGAACCAACAGTTGAACAGCTATCAGGCTGCCCTCTCGAACCTCGATTCCGATGGCCCGCAATACATCACCAGCAACACCCTTGACGAAGTCAGCCATGCCACCTTCCTCAACGGATACCTGGAGTCCAAGGGGGAACGTCGGGTCAACTTCGACGAGTTCCGCACCCTGCAAGGTAGCACGGCAACCGGCGCGGACAACATCGGCCGGCTCACCTGCCTCCAGCACCTCAACGTCGACACCAGCTGGTTCATCCGCTATCGCAGCAAAACCAACCCGGACTTTGGCGCCACGTTTCCACAAGCCGTTACTATCAACAAACCGCACCGCCATCCCCATCACCGATGCGGATCTCAATGGCTCTGCCGCCCACATCCAGGTGATCGCCAACATTGCAGCCTTCCACTTCGGATACATCGAGCAAGGAGGCGCCAGCCTCTACGCGTCTATGGGGCAGAAAGCCTCGAGCGCGGAGCTCCTTGAGATCATCTTCGGCATCGGCGGAGACGAAGTTGCCCACTTCCTGGAATGGGTCGATTTTGCCGGCAATGGAGTCCAGGCCCCTGTTGCTCCAGTCACAGACAATGGGCTGACGTTTCCTAATTTTTTCGCCAGCCCCTTGGGTGCACTCGTCCAACCAAGCCTGATCTTTCCTGTCCCGTGCGAGTTCATTAGTCCCAGTCTTCCTCACTGCTCCGTGATTCGTCCTCTGACCGACAAGTTCGGCGGTGCCGTGGCTACGATCGCAAGCTTCACCGCCGATGGGCTCTTCTTTGGCCAATCCAAGGAGTTCCTTAATGTAGTCAACCAGATTGCAGCAGAGGCTGATGCGGCCACGCGGCAAACATAATCTCTATTCAGTTGATCCCAGATACGCCTCCGCTTTAAAACACCAGCGCGGCGCGCCTACGCACAAGCCAGCTCGTAATAATGAGCTGGCTTGTGTGAGGGCTGGCCTTTTCCGATTGCGCAGAGACCTGTCGAGAGCAGCTATGTAGCATCCAGATCTCTCCATCTGACTGCTTGGGCCACCCAAACACTGTCGCGGGAAAATTGATCTTTTGGTCGAGTTCCCTCGTCCTATGCTGGGCAACCGTCGCAACCCCCTTCGGTCGCAGACTTCTTTAGTACGAAGTAAGTCCGATAAAGCAGGGCGTAGAAGTTCGCCGTCATCAGAGAAATTCACCAGGATTTCTGCGCCTACTCTACAACCACCTTGCCGGTCATATTCGGATGAATCGAACAGGAGTACGAGTAGGTGCCGGGCTTGTCGGCCGTAAATGTGAATTTCTCGCCGGTACCGAGCACTTTGGACTTAAAGGCGGGGCCGTTGCTGACCACGGTATGGGGGATGTCATCGCCGTTCGTCCAGGTGATCTGTGTCCCTGCCTTCACCGTGAGTGCCGCCGGCGAGAAGTTGAAGTTATCGATCTTGACCTCGGCCTTTCCGGCGGCGGCCGGTGCAGCGGCCACTCCCGGTGGCGTCGCCTGAAAACTAATCAAGGCTGTCATCGCCCAGGCTGCTAAACAAAAAATCCAGTCAGTCCTTCTCCGGCTTGTCTTACTCAACCTCATCCTGATCATTTCTGCTCCTCTATTCCCGATTTGTGCAATCGGACCGTGAAGTTATGGCGTAGCGACTCCCCGTTGTTCCAGGGCGTGTCACTGTGCAGAACTTGCGGGCCGCAGTTTTATTCCAACCGATTTCTCCACGGACCGAAAATTTTTCAGAGCGGCGTGAATAAAACGCGTGCCGGGCAGTTTACTGCAATGTGGGTGCCGCGGAGGCATCGCCATCGGGGTTCGTTTGTGGAGCTGGCACTCCTCATGCTGACCCCATAGTCGAAGATCTGCTACAGGAAACCTAAGGCGCCTCGGAGATTTGGCAATGGAGAGCATAGGTTATATCCAGGATTGTTCCTTGGTTCGCCAGGCGCAAAGCGGCAACCAGGCCGCTTTCGCGCAATTGGTACATACCTACGATCAAACAGTGTTACGGCTCGCGTTGCGGCTCACTGGGTCGGAGAGCGATGCTCAGGACATCCATCAAGAGGCATTTCTGAGAGTTTACAAGAAGCTGGATGGCTTCCGGTTCGAGTGCTCCTTCGCTACCTGGATTTACCGCATTGTCACCAACGTCTGCCTGGATCATCTGCGGAGGAATCAAGCCCGTAAAAAGAATGGCGGGATAGAGGTCAGCGATACGACTTGCTGGACCAACTGTCGGACGACAGACCAGGTAATAACCCCGAGCAACAACTATTAGATCAGGAGTTGAATGCGCAAATCCTACGGGCTCTGGAAAGACTTACGCCGCGCGAGCGCATGGTTTTTGACTTGAAGCATTTCCAGGGCCTTAAGCTGCGAAGCGTGAGCGAGATTCTCAATACCTCGGAAGGGTCGGTCAAGATGACTTTCTTCCGGGCCACGCGGAAAGCTGCGTTTGCAGCTCGGCAGGTACACGACGAGGAACAGCTCTTCGATGAAGCAGTGCTGTGATAAAGGCGTAAAGCAGCAGCAGAAATTTGTAGAAACCAACACCTTGGCAGCAACCGTGAACAGCCGCTTTGCCGGAACTGCGACCCACCACCCCTCGGATCGAATCTGTGATCATAGAAGGCAATGGTCACTTTGCAGATGATTCTGCAGGAGCTCTTCTCCTCGGAAGGCTATGAGGTCGATCTTGTCCCAGATGGCCTGGCTGGTCTGGAGATGCTTCGCCAAAGACGGCCCTCGGCAGTGATCGTCGATCTACAGCACCCAGGACCATCGGGGCGTGATCTTTGCAGGAGAATTGCGAATTTGATTCCCGGTCTGCCCCTTGTAATTCTTGGCGCCAGCCCGGAGGTTGCGGAGAAGGTCCTTCTGCTGGAAACGGGTGCCGACGACTACGTGACCATACCGTTCAGTTCGCGAGAACTTGTTGCGCGACTGCGCGCCCTCATAAGGCGTGCATCCCGCGTCGGTCTGGAAAACTTATATCTCGATAAGGTTGGATGTTTGTGAAGTACGAGCTCCGGTTTGTGGCCACTGCTGTCGTCATCTCCACCTTATCGTTGATTTGTGCCTATGCTTCCGCCTCGGGCCTGGACGACAGTCCAACTGCACTTGCCGCTCTTCAGGCCAAGGCGGATCAAGCCCAGCCCAAAGACAAGTGCTTTCTCTACGCCAAGCTCGTCAGCCAGATGACAGACCTGGCCGGCCACCAGCTCAATTCCGGTGATTCCGGGCAGGCTTCGGAGACCCTCAAGCTGGTGCAACAGTATGCCGAGAAGATCCATATGGGGGTTGCCGATGACAGCAAGAAGTTGAAAGATGCCGAATTGCTCATGCAGCGCACCTCCTTTCGCCTGCAGGACATCCTCAGCGAAGCTTCATATGAAGACCGGCAGACTTTGGAGGCGACGCTGAAGCAGTTGAATCAGGTTCAGGCGCAGCTCATGACGCAGGTCTTCAAAAAGTAGAATGCGATTGAATCAACCTTCTTCCAAGCGATGCGACGCCTCCATGCCACGGCCGATGATCAGGGCGGTGTCATAGTAGGCCGTGACTGTGGTGGAACTCGCACCCACCGCCTCATCCGATAGGGACTATCTCTACTTCTCAGAGAGAGAGAGAGAGAGAGAGAGAGAGATGAGAACTGGTATCCAGCAAAATTGATCCCGCTTGGCGGGAATAAATTGCGCGGAACCCAGTTTGCGGCTATAGAGGATTCCCGATGAAGGATGCGAATTGTCATTCTTCTTTTCTCTTTCCTGGATGCCGCTTCGGCGTAGCTCAACCCGCACGGTTCGGGGAGTTCGGCGTATGACCGATCATCTCTCTCCCGAGTCCATCAGTTCGTTTGTGGACGGAGAACTCTCCGCGGAGCAACTTGCCAGCGCAACCGAACACCTCGCGGAATGCGCCTCCTGTGCTGGCGCTCTCCTGCTGTTTTCCGTGAGTCTTGCTGTTGTCCAGCGCAACGTGCAACAAACTGCGATTCCGTCAGGTGAGTGCGACATACTTGTGACTGAAGGTTGCGACCAGGGTCGTCTGGTCGGCGTATCTGCGGTGGACTCCAAGCTTGTCGCGCGCCTTCGTCTTAGCATTCAACTTGCTCGATGGGGTCTCCTCTCCACCATTTCTGAGGTGAAAGCCTGACCGCACGATGCCTAAAAAGATCTATCCGTTGACCTCAGTGCGTTTCTTTGCGGCATCTCTTGTGTTATTTCACCATTCAGTGCGGGTTTTCCTACCTGTCTTCTCCGGTCGAGGTATTCAGGGGATCCCAGAAGATATGGCCGGCATCGTTTCGCTGGCGTTCCCGGTTTCAGTCAGCTTTTTCTTCTTGCTCTCCGGTTATGTGCTGAGCTTTGTGTATTTGCATAACATGCAGGCCGTCAATAAGAGCCTTTTTTTTGCTGCAAGGTTTGCGCGCCTTTATCCTCTGTACTTTGTCGTCTTGGTACTCGATACGCCGGAGTTGCTGGTGACCGAAGTACAACGGTATGGCATGAAAATTGGGCTGACAAAAACGGCCGAGATATTCGCAGCAAATGTAGTGATGGTGCAAGTCTGGAACCCGAGCCGGCTGCTTCGCATCAACCGGCCCAGTTGGTCTCTTTGCGGGGAAGCATTCTTTTATGTGTGCTTTCCGCTGCTCGGCGTTTTGCTGTGGAAGTTGCGTGGAGCGATGCTGTTGATGACCGCATTGGCTTTGTAGGTCGGAGGACAGGCGCTGGTGTGGAGGATGAGGCCACATCTGAGCCTCGAAATGGCACTGACCTTGCCGCCGCTGCATCTTTCAACTTTTGCGCTGGGGATTCTACTGGCCCGTTGGCAGACGCTGCAACAGGAACGAAAGGGGCAAAGCGCAGGTACGAGTGTGGCAGGTGAGCGCCGTGTTGGGGCTGTCGGTTGGCTGCTTTCCTGGGAGTGTACTCCTGGTTCCTTATTTTGGTGTACCGGCTCCCTATAACAATGGACTGCTGGCGCCGATATTTGCAGGGTTCATATGGGCGCTTTCAGTGATCCCCACTCCGTTGTCGCGGTGGTTGTGTGGGAGATGGCTGGTGACTCTGGGGAATGCCAGTTATGCGCTGTATCTGGTTCACATGCCAATCCTCTCCTTGTTTCTGCACTTTCAATGGGTGACCCATATGTTCTATCCGGTATACCTCGCGCTCTGTGTGGGGTTGAGTTTGTTGAGCTTCCGCTATTTCGAGACGCCGGCCCGCCTCTGGTTGCTGGAGCGATTCCGTGCGCGCTCGCTGGGAAATGAAGCACGGACGCCTTCAATGCAACAGCCCGTCCTTGTAATCTCCAGTGACTGTGGCCGCGGCAAGGAATCAGCCGTTCCATGACGAGATTGTCCTTAGATTTTTCCGTGAGTGTTGTTATCCCGCGCAATGGGCAACGAACGGCGATCGGGTCAGGTGAGTGCGACGCACCTGTGACTGGAGTCTGCGATCAGGCTCGTCTGGCCGGCGCATCTGCGGCGGACTCCGAGCTTGCAGCGCGCCCTTGTCTTAGCATTCAGCTTGCTCGATGGGGCCTGCTCTCCACCGTTTCTGAGGTGACAGCCTGACCGCCGCCTCCGAAGCTAATGACCCGACAATCGTGGCATTTGACAGTCTTGCCTGGAGGTATGACGACCTGTTTTCACGTTCGAGGATCGGTACCCAGCGCGGAACCGTATGGGAAGTGCTTGCCGACACTTTTCGACCCGGCGATGCAATCCTGGTGCTCAATTGCAGAACTAGGGAAGACGCGATCTTTCTTGCAATGTTGGACGTCTCCGTTGTCGCCTGTGCCGCGGAAGGGCTGATCCACACGGGTCGGAATCAGATGCAGCCCGAAGCTCCCGACGCTCCAATTCAACTTGATCTTCCGCCGACGGAGCATTTGACGATGATTCGCCCTGGCGCGTTGTTCGACGGAGTATTGTCGAACTTCTCCGGACTGAATAGCGTTGCGGACCTAAATCGGACTGCTCGTGACCTGGCATCCATAGTTATCATGGGCGCTCCCGTCATCATTTGCCTCTCCACCCGGTTCTGCCTCTCAGAAACGCTCTGGTTTCTCCTCCATGGAAACTTTCGCAAGGCATTCCGCAGATCCACTGGGATCGCTACCGTGAAAGTAGGCGACTGCGCCGTGAAAATGCGCTACCCGGCCTTGAGGGAAGTGAGGAAATTGTTTTCACCATCTTTTCTCATGCGCTCCTGCACCGGGATCGGTGTAGCGGTTCCGCCATCGTACCTGGAGCCGATCTTCCGCAAATATCCCCGTGTGCTCGGCCTACTGCGTCGAATAGATAAAAGCATTTCGCGCCTGCCTCTGTTCCGCACGATCGGGGATCACATGCTCCTTTACTTTGAGCGGGTGGAGGCGTGATGCTGTCGAGCGGGCAAGCTCCCGAACATTTTTTCTCCACGCTGTGGAAATAATCTGTCCACAAACCAGTTTGGAAACGTACAGGACCTCTCTCCTCAGACCATGTTCCGTCACGGTTTTGAGGATGTGAGATCAACCGATCAGCCAGCCTACGTCTCGCACGCGCGTAGGCGACTCGTGTTTTTTGGAGGAACGCTCATGCTCATGCCCCCTCGGAGGAAGGTTCTCCTCTGTTCTTGCCTGTTCGCGGCATTGACCGCGTTCGGTACCGGACTTGTTGGAACCGCAGCGAACTCAGCGACTGAAGCGCCGGCCGGGTTTAACACGCCCAGCTTTAACAGTGCAGCAAGCATCAACAATGGACTCGTCGAACCGCCCGGAGACACCTTTGCTCGGGATCAGCAGGTTTATGAGGAAAACGAAAATGTTGCGGCTGGTCTTGGACCTGTATACAACGCCACTTCCTGCGTCAATTGCCATCAGAATCCAAACAGTGGGGCGGCCAGCCAGATCACAGAACTCCGGGTCGGGCATAACGATGCAAATGGCAATTTCGTGAACCCGACCATCTTGATCAACGACGGCAAAAACACGATTACCGGCAGGTCCATCGTCGATGATCGCGCGATCGGTCCGCAAGCCCAGGAGACCATACCTGCGACGGAAAACATCCGCACATTACGAGCTGCCCTCAACACCCTGGGGGATGGATTTGTGGAAGCCATTGACGATAATACTCTGATCGCAATCGCCGCGGAACAACCGCATTTGAGTGGTGGCAGAGTTCATGGGGAGGTTGTTGAGGCTCCGATTTTTGAGGCTCCTGGACAGACCCGCGTCGGACGCTTCGGTTGGAAGGACCAGCACAGCAGCTTGCTCTCCTTTATTGCCGACGCCTATCTCAACGAGATGGGGATCACTAACCGGCTGCGTCCTACGGAGGTTACTCAGGTTCTCAACACCACGACGGGCATTAACGATCAGCCGGACGAACTCGGTTTGGCGGACATCGACCACTTTGCTCAGTTTGTGCGGGGAACGATGGTTCCACCCCGCGACACCACGCTGGCCGCAACCCCCGCAGCCTTGGCAGGCCAACGACTGTTCGGGCAGGCTGGTTGTAACGTCTGCCACATGGAAGCCATTACGACGGCTCCGGTTGGGACGGTTATCGATGGTGGCATGTTTACGGTTCCAGAAGCTCTGGGCGACAAAATAATTCATCCTTTTAGCGACTTCTTGTTGCATGACATCGGAACTGGAGATGGAATCGTCCAGGTCGGGCCGCAAGACACTGCGAACAAATTGAGGACTGCCCCGCTCTGGGGTTTGCGCATGAAGGCCCGCTTCATGCACGACCTGGGGTCGCTGTCTCTTTACAACGCAATCGAGCGTCACGATGGTGAAGCACACGACGCCGCTCAAGGCTTTAGAGACTTGAGCGCCGCGCAGAAGGAGGAGTTGATTACCTTCTTGAGAACGCTGTGAGGCAGTCACGAACGGATCAGCCGCCAGGGCGGCTGATCCGTTGTCAGTTCCTGACGACTGCTCGTGTGTCGATGGACGCTATTGCTTTAAAGCAGTTTCTTCCAGCTCACGCAGCGAACCCTTGAGCGAAATTATCTTGGCATTCATCGCAGAGCTGAGGAAGTGATCGGCCGATGCTAGTCTCTCTGCTGCAAGGCACTCTTACCGCGCGACTAACTTCTCTAGTCCTTTGGTAACCGAAAGCAAAATATTTCCTCCCACTGAATCAGCCCCAACTGGGATCTATTTAGGCGAACAAAATCGCCAACATCCGCAACTCTCACGGAGTGCCTTGATGACCTTCAACAAGCCGCGCCTTGGCCAGGCAATTTTCTCCACCTCGCCCTTCAAGCCGCGACCCGGAATCCTATCCCCGCCCGAGCCCACCTATCTCGACGCGACTGATCTGCACGCCTCCAACGCAACTGCAGACACCCACGACAGCGGGCCCAACATCCCGGAAACCTTGTCCGACACATCCGGCCCAACCACCCCAACCAACCGCCAGGCCGACCTAATCCGCCTGACCGACGTCGAACCCCGCCCCATAGAATGGCTCTGGCAAGACCGCCTCGCCATCGGCACCTTAGCCATGCTCTCCGGCGACCCCGGCTCCGGAAAAACCTGGCTAGCCCTGGCCATCGCAGCCGCCCTAAGTCGCGGCCACCTCCCCCTCGCCACCGAAACCCAGGAACCCTGCACCGTCCTCTACGCCTCCACCGAAAACGGAGGCGCCGAAGTAGTCCGTCCCCGCTTCGAAAAGCTCGATGGCGACCCCGCCCGCCTGGTCCTGCTCCGCGGAGTCCTCTCCGACCCCTCCGCACCGCCCACCGCTCTCAGTCTCCGCGACACTCCCATCCTCGAAGACGCCCTCACGCGAAGCCACGCCCGCCTGCTCATCGTCGATCCCTTACACAGCTACTTCTGGTCCGCGCTCGATCGCCACCGTGGCAATGAATCAGGACGCGCCCTCGACAACCTCGCCCGTCTGGCGGAGAAGCATCGCTGTTGCATTCTCCTCGTCCGTCATCTCAGCAAGCGAGCCACCGGACGCGCCATCCACCGCGGCCTCGGCTCCATCGAGCTCTCCGGCGCCGTCCGCACCGAGTTACTCACCGGCTGTTCCCCCGACGCACCCACGCAGCCCGCTCTGGTGCACGTCAAATCCAACTTGGGCCGCCTCGCCCCCTCCCTCGGCTACAGCATCGACGACACCGGCGCCTTCTCTTGGACCTTTCCCAGCAACCTGACCCCGCAAGAACTCCTGGCAGACCGGCCCATAGGCGCAGGTCTCCCCAAGCGGAAGCTCGTCGCCGAATGGCTGCGTCAAAATCTCCTCGACGGCAAGCGTACCCAATACAACCTCGAGGAGGCCGCCCGCCGCGACGGCGTCTGCATCGCCACCTTGCGCCGCGCCAAATTCGATCTCGGCGTAAAGAGCACCAAGGAGCAAGGAGGCTGGTATTGGGCCCTCCCCTCCGCGCCAGAGGATCAGCCAATCAACCACCAACATGCTCAACATACCCGGGGCGGCTAATTACAAAAATTTGAGCACCTTGACGAAACAAAGGACTTACCCGCCAACATGCTCAAGCCGGGTCGCAAAGACCCTTTGTAAACTAGCCTCAGGAGCACTATTGCCAACCCATTGCCAACTCTTGACCAAACCCGCGCCGAACTCCCCGTCCTGATCGTAGGCGCGGGACCCACCGGACTCACCCTCGCCTGTGACCTGGCCCGCCGCGGAGTCAACCTACGCATCATCGACAGGTCCCCTACCTTTTTTGCCGGCTCGCGAGGCAAGGGCCTGCAACCCCGCAGTCTCGAACTGCTCGATGATTTGGGAATCGTAGACCAAATCCTCGCCAACGGACGCTTCCATCTCCCCTTCCGCGGTTACGATGGCTCTACCGTCCTCGGCGACCTCGATATACACGACGGCCGCCACCCCACACCCGATAGGCCGTATGCCAGCGTTCTCATCATCCCCCAGTTCCGCGTCGAAGAGCTGTTGAGGAAGCTCCTCGGCACCTGGGGACTGCACGTCGAACTGGCGACTGAGCTCATCGACCTTGACCAGAATGAAGAAGCCGTGACCGCCACCGTTCTGCGCGACGGTCAGCATCACCAGATCACCGCTCAATACGTAGTAGCCGCAGACGGAGGGCGAAGCTTTCTCCGCAAGCACCTGGACGTCGGCTTTGCCGGGGAAACCTGGAAAGACGAACGCATGCTGGTAGGAGACGTTCAGGCCGACGTACTCGACCGCGACCACTGGCATTCCTGGCCCAAGCACAAAGACGGATGGGTCGCCCTCTGTCCCCTCCCCTCCACCAATACCTTTCAGTTTCAGGCACAGATTCCGCCCGATGAGCCCGACGAGCCCTCGCTCGAACGCTTTCAGCAAATCATCGATGAACGAACCGGCTGGCCTGCGATCCGGCTGCATGACGCCACCTGGCTCTCGCTCTACCGTGCCAACGTAAGGATGGTCGACCGCTTTCGTGTAGGCCGGGTCTTTCTAGCCGGAGACGCCGCCCATGTCCACTCGCCCGCAGGTGGACAAGGCATGAACACCGGCATGCAGGATGCCTATAACCTCGCCTGGAAACTCAGCGCAGTCCTGGCCGGAGCACTCACTGGCCTGCTCGATACTTAGGAGGAGGAGCGGCTTCCCATTGCCGCCTGGCTGCTCGGTGCCACCACCAAACTTCACCGCCAGGTATTTCAGTCGAACGCGGATCTGCACCGCGACGAGCAATTCCTGCAACTAGCCTTGAACTATCGAGGCGGGCCCCTGGCCCAGGGCGAAGCCTCGCTCTCCACCACCCTCCAACCCGGAGACCGCGCCCCAGACTCCCCGCTCCGCGATCATCAGGGGAAAGACCTTCGCCTGTTCGACCTGTTCCGAGGCCCCCACTTCACTCTGCTGGAATTCGCCACCGGAGTAGATGAAAATCCAGCAGAATACGACCCCACCACCCACCGCTACAAGATCCTCCGCACCACCGATGCGCCAGCGCGCGAAAATGAATTTGCAGGCCAAAACGAACACATCTGGAAGAGCTACGGCGTCGAATCCGATGCGCTGTTCCTGATCCGCCCCGACGGATACATCGGTTTCATCGGGCGTCGTGGAACAGCGCCTCAAGTCAAGGAATATTTGCGAAATCTGCAACCGCAAATGATATGAGAATGCGTCTTCCCAGGTCGGCGCCCTCTGGTGATTCCCAGCCCTATCGGCAATCTAGCCTCTTGCTCAAAGATCACCTTCTGTGACAATATACGTCCTGCAGGAGCTGAGGCTGCCCGGCTGCGCCAACCATCGCGCCGGAGCAATCGCGAAGTTCCCTGCCACAGGGCCCAAAGGCTCCCGAGTCTCAAAGATATGTACGCGCTTCATCTTGAGGGGTTGCAACAATTTTGCCGTGGTCGTCTCGGAAAATATAAGGAAAATGATACCTTTTCTGTATGCCGCGCGAGGGGCATCAGATTGGCAATACCAGGTTTACTGCATTGGAAATGCGCTGTTCAAATCGGCCGGTGAACGCGACCGGCCGCCTATTCGCAACCCATAACGTCCCGGCAACGGGCCCCAGGCTACGTGTCCCCCTTCCAGGTAACGCGAGAAAAACGGAGGCGAAAGCTGGAATCGTGCCTTACAGTCGTAAATTCCCCGAGCAGGACCGTGCCATCGAAACGGTCTTCCGTCTGATGCGTCAGCATCCTGAAGGTGTCACCGTCAATGAACTCCATGAGTTGATGCGTGCGCATAACGACAAACTCCAGGGCGAAATTGCCTGGTTCAATTCGATCGACGTTTTGATAGACGAGGGCCGGGTCTACACCTGCCCCAAATGGAGAGAAAAAGGCTACCTCGAGAGCCTCAAGCTGTTCGCAAAATAATTCCGGAAACAACACGGTGACAGTCATGGCGACCTCGCGGCCAGAGCCATGCTGTCACCCCGATTTATTTGCCCGCATCTGAAACGGAACCGGCCCCGCCATCACTATCTAACTAATCAGGCGCTGACTATAGGTGTCGGCCCCTAGTGTCACTCTCTGTTTTGCTGACTGCCGCAAGAGGTTCTGTTGCTGTTTTAAAAGACAATGAGAGTGGCATTTCGGGCCTTGGGGCCAGCGGCCATTGGTCGCGCCATCTCTCCAACCGGAGGTTGGCATGAAACGCGAGGGCGGCTTATGGGCAACAGCGGCCGTGCTCGGTATCGCCGCGACCGTCGGCGTCTCTACAACAAAATCGACCCCGCCATCCTCAGCCACGAACGCACAAAAAACCACCCAATCCTCTTCCGGTCCGAAAACCCAGGCCATGGCGGCCCTCGATAAGGGACCGTGCCCGGATATCGAGCTGCTGCTCCAGACCTTCTTCCTGGTCGACGAAAAAGAGATCGTCGCTCCCAACTCATGCTATCCGGACGAGAAGCAGCCTCCGCCAAACTCGACCACCTTCCCCGACCGGGTGAAGCACCTGCGCTTTGTCATCGCCACGCTGCCCGATCCTCTGCACACTCACTTCCCCCTCATCTTCGACCGGTCTACCGAAGCAATTGAAGAGGCGGCGCAGGACGACGGCTACGTATACGATTCCTCCTGGCTTCCCTGGGAAACGGAACAAGCCTCGTACGCGCACATCGACGATCAGGATAAGGCCCAAAAGCGCAAGGAACAGCAGGAAGATCAGCCCGGGATCCTGCTCTTTCGCAGGTCGCTCCATGAGCAGAATCCTCGCCTGCGGCCGTTCGAATATGGATTGGCCGTCCTCATCGTCGGAGAAGAGCCGACCGGAGGCATCCATCGCCGGCAATTCGAGAATGCCGTGCAATGGATCGCGGCATTGCAGCCCCACACCGATGATGCAGACTGGCCGCCCCCACTACAAATCCTCGGCCCAAGCTTCTCCGGCTCCATTCCCTCTCTTGTCGAACTGCTGCGAAGCCAAGCGGACAATCTTGCCGGACGCAGCAGCCCGAACCTGCGCATCTTTAGTGGCAGCGTCACCAGTAACTCCGGAGTAGGTTGGCTCCAGAAAGTTACTGCCCTTGACTTAGGCCGGCTGAATATTCAATTTCGCAGCTTTCAGCATAGTGGCAATGTCGACCTCGATCGATATTGCAGATATATGTACTCCGCCGGAACCGATCCGGCAACCCTGGCAATTGTCTCCGAAGACGAGACTGCTTTCGGTGGGGAGTACAACAGCGGCAATGCAGGTCGTTCTCCCTGCCGGCCCCAACAGCCGGATGACACCGGCGAGCCAACCGGCTCCACCAAGAAGTTAGACCGCCCCAAGAAGGAAGGTCCCGTCTATCTTTACTATCCGCGAGACATCGCGGCTCTAAGGGCTGCTTACCAGAACCAGTCAATCTTCAGCCAGCCGGGCGCACAGTCCGGTGGAGGAGCCTCGCGCCACATTCTGCAGACCGATCTGGCTGATCCTGAGGGAAAAGATCACGACACCATACGCTCCTACAGCGGCGATCAGACTGCGCTCTCGCAGGAAGCTGAACTACAGCAGATGGTCAGCCTGATGCGCGCACATAGAACGGAATACATCGTGCTGCGCAGCAGCAATCCCCTCGACCAGCTATTTCTAAGTCACTTTTTCCGCATGACTTATCCCCAGGGCCGCATCGTCATCGTGGGCTCTGACTTACTACTTCGCCGGGAAACCGGAACAGGTGGCCTTAACGGAGTCATGACTCTGACGACCTACCCGCTGCTGCCGTGGGAGCAGGATTGGACCAGGCCTCTTGCTCCAGGTAGCAAGCCAATCTTTCTGGATACCAGCAGGGGCAGGTTTCACTCTCACCGTGCCTTTACCAATAGCGGCGTGGAAGGCGCCTATATTGCGGCGCGCTTCCTGCTGTACCAGCCGCCGATCCCCACTCCCGAAAAAGAAATTACCAGCGAAATGGCAACGTCGGCCACCGCACTGGCTGACGGAGACGAGAGCGCGGAGTACGGATTCGTCCCCTCTAATTGCATCGAGGACCTGAACCTGCCCGACTATGCAGCCCCCTTCTGGATGAAGAATCCGCGTGAAGATCCCTGTCGCCATCCGCCCACCTGGCTCTCCGTGCTGGGCGATGGAGGATTTTGGCCTGTAGCGGTCATGGATTTCCCGACCGACCTCGGGTCGAAAAAGCCACCAGACATTCCGGATCTCAAAGAAAAGGAACCTCTGCACACCCGGATGTGGCATAGCCTCACATCCATCTACTGGAGCGTTACTTTCTTCGTTGCCGGGCAGGGCCTTGCCGGCGGCATGCCGCGAGCTTGGCTGGGGATGCCGCCCAGTATGAAGCTCCTGATGCTCGCGGGATTGTTCTGGGCGGTCTTTCATGCCCTCTGTTGCTGCCGTGCATCCATTACCGTCAAGCCGGCGCACCGTGCTCATTTCGTCAGACCCAATTGCACCTCCATCCCCGGCCAATCAGAATGCGATGACGACTTATCTCAAGCGGCAGCAAAATTCGCATCGGTCGCTCATACTTTTCGGCGGTATTCTCGTAGCCCTTCTCCCCATCACACTTGCTTGGGGATACGGTGAAATGTGGCAGGGTGGCGAGCCCCTGCCGGACCCCTGGCCCTATCGCGCGTTTCTCCCACTGATCTGGTTCATCGTGGGCTTCGCGGTCTGCGCCAATGCCTGGGTCGAGGACAATCTTTTCAAGCGGGGTGACCACGCTCCAAGCCGGGCCACGACGTGGCAGAAAACCAACATTTTTGCACGACGTTTCAAGGCCTGGACCAGGAGAAGGAGAGTCCCGGCCGCGGTCTGGCGGTCGTTCTTCCTTTATACCGGCTTGTCGTTGATCCTCTATTGGTGCCTGGATTTCTTCGCTTGACGGAGCTTTGAACGATGCGAACCGTATCCCCACTTACTGGCGAGCCATCAACCTGACGGCCGGCGTTTCGCCCTTGGTTCCGTTGATATCTTTGATCGTTGGACTGTATGGCTGGTTCTGGTACTCCCTCCAGGGCCTGGCGCTGTTCGGCGAGGACCGGCCGCAATTACCGACGGCTGATTCATTGACCGTCACCCGAAAGAAGCAGGGAGGCCGGCGGGAGCGCAAGGACGATCTACTGCGCATGCTGAGCAGGGATTGGGCCGGCGATAAGATTGAGGAGCTAGGCTCCCCGTTTGCCCTCTCGGTGTGGATTGTGGCCGTCACTTGCTTTTTCGGGCTCATGGCCATCGGCTGCTGGCTGTTTGGCACCCCGCCCCTTCGGAACTTAGGATCAACCGCCTATTCCGTCGTCTTCTGCTTATGGCTTGATCTGTGTATCAGCATCCTGCTGGCGAACGCCTGGCAGCTCTCGCGCGTCTGGCTCCGCTTGCGGCTCATGCTCCAGTTTCTTGACAAGCTTCCCTTGCGCCGCACTCTGGCAGCCTTCAAGGGCTTCTCCTGGGGATCGGCGTGGAAAATGAGCGGCAGTGTTCTCGATGTGCGCTATAAGCTCATCTTTCGCCAGATGGAAAGTCTAACTCACCTTCGCGAATCGCTCCTCGAATGGGAACAGCATCGATGGTCACGCTTTGCGAAACTACCTGTTTGCGAGGGTGTGACCAGTACTGAGATCCAAAGCGCCTGTACCTGGATCGATACTTTCGACAAAACGAGACGCGACCGGGTGACCTTCGCAAAATGGTACTCGCTCCATTGGGACGGTTGGAAAGCGCGTCGCATGTTGGGGATCAAGTCGCTGCAGCAGTCGTTGGCCGGCGCGGCAGCCTTGATGCTCACCCAGCTTCTTATTCCTACCTGGCGGGAAGAAAGTGATTCGTTAGTGCTGGACCGGGCCGGTAAAACGGAAGAGAACGGCAAGGATAAGACGGATTCCGGTACTCCATCCGTGGCCTCCCTTCCGCCGCACATCCGCAACGCGGAAGAGCTGGTGTGCATGGTCTACATGGCGTTCATCCAGAATATTCTTGGACGAATCCGTTCGCTCGCCATGGGCATGGTTTGTGTCTTCCTTTCGATAACAGTTGCGGTTGCGAGTTACCCCTTCGATCCCCGCCCGGTCCTCAGTAGCGTCGTAGTCGTTCTGTTTGTGAGCCTCGCCACGACCATCACTTTGGTGTATGCACAGATGCACCGGGACCCGACGCTGAGCAATTTGACAGGTACGACGCCCGGCGAGCTGGGCAGCGACTTCTGGTTCAAGTTAGTAGGTTTCGGTGTAGGCCCGGCGCTGGGTTTAGTGGCTAGCGTATTTCCCGAGTTCACCGGCTTCATTTTCTCCTGGGTGCAGCCCGGCCTGGCGTCTATAAAATGACAGGATTAGATCGGTTGGCTTGATGAATCCGAGCCGGTCTTCACTGCAATTGGGTCGTCGAGATAGTAAGCGACGAGGCTCAGCAGGAAGCACCAGAGCAGGATGTCCACCGTGTATGCAATTCCCAGCCGGGCCACGATGCTCAACGTTTGCCCAGCCAAACCTGCAGTCAGGCGTCCAGTCAGCTAACGCCCAGGTGAGCGCCGATCCGCCCAACCCGAAGACCAGCACGCAGAGCCAATAGAGCCATTGCCGATATACCCGGGCTGCACGCCGGAAGCCAACCTGCGTGCAATCCACAAGCGCAGGTTTCCACCACCAACGGCAGTAGCAGTCCTGCCCCCAGCAATTGCATGCAGTCATAGATACGTTCCTGCCACGCCACCAGGCTTGAGTAGCCGAGATGATAGCGTAGCCACGACGGAGATTGAGAGTTCCAATAGCCCGCAAAAAGAGCCTCGTGCGCGCGGCCTGCGGCAATCAGCTGCAGCAACAGCCACCAGAGCGCTACGAAGACCGCCAGCAGCAGGCAGCTCTGCCACCACGGCGGCCGGCGCGCAGGCGCGCAGATGGCGAAAGGTAGCGGTGTAGAGCCAGAGGAAGGCCACCACCAGCAGCACGCCCGATAGCATCGAGAACACAAACTGCCAGGTGTGCGAGTCGGGAATCTGCAGCCAGCCGGCGGCCAATAGCATGAGTAGGAAATTTCCAACCCATTGGCCCAGGAAGAGCCGGCCCTTGAGTCCTGAGAAGGCGCCGCGGATTGCCTGCATCATTTAGTCTCCTCTACCTGCAGATGCAGCAAGTCGCTGGTGGCCTGAATGCCCGGCTGGTACATCGGCTGCACGTTGGCTGGGCTGATGGCAAAGCTTCCCGGGTTTACCACCTTCAGCAGATAGAAGGATTCATGGCGGCCGCTGGACTCGGTGGCGAAGAAGGCCGCGCGGTCATCGTAGAACTCGCTCCGCGTATACCAATACTGCCAGGTCTCCGGCTGGTCGAGGATGTTATAACTGTCCGCCTGCTGCACGAACTCGGTGCCCGCCGGAATTGGGTCCTCGATCAGCAGATACTTCGCCGGCGAACCGTTCACCGCAAGATGCACGGCCAGTGTATCTCCGACGGCGACAGGACCTTTCAACGGATCAAGCCGGTAGACGATTTGCCCGTCTTTGGTGGTGGGTACCAGCTTGAAGTAATCACGGGTGAGGTTGAGCGAGAGCGTGCCCTGCTGGTAAAGCTTCTGTTCGGTCGAGTAATACTTGCCCTGCACCGACCAATAGGCGCGCCCACTGCCATGTTTGTTTACCTGCACCACATTGCTCCCCGGATGCAGCTGAGCGGCGGCGACATCAACGGCAAGATCGACGCCGGAAGCTGCGTCGGCCGGGGTGAAGTGGCGCTTGCCGATGGAGCTGCCGTTGAGCAAGACGTCGACATCGAAATCCGCGTTCAGCTCCTGCGAGGCAGCCAGGTAGTCGACCAGGCCAAAGAGCACCATGGCTGTCTGTTCCGTCGAGTTCCACCAGTATCCGCCATTGCGATTGAGCACCAGCCACTGCGCGGTGGGTTCGAGCAACGGGCTCTTCGCGTCGGCGTGGGTGAGGAAACGCAAGGCGAAGGCAGTGCTCTCCGCGCTGTTGTCATCGCTTATCTCGAGCAGCGGGTTGTAGCTGGACGGCCAGGAGACAAGCGTGCCGGTGTGCTTCGCTTTGCTTTCCAACATCTGCGCTATCTGCGGCGCGCGGCTGTCCCCGGTTTCGAGCATCACCATCCCGGTAAGGGCCAATCCTTCGGAAGAAAGGTCACTGCGCCGCGACCACAGCGCCTCTATCGAAGACCCCAGATTCTTCGAGCCGGCCTGGCTCAGAGCATAGATCACATAGGCGCGCAGCTCCGGAAGCATGCGCGGATGCTGCGCCAGCTGCTTTTGCAGGTAGGCCACTCCCCCGCCCAGGTTGGCGTCAGCCTTGGCATATCCTGTGCTTTTCGCCTCGGCCAGGCCGGAGACGACATAGGCGGTCATGAAGACGCCGCTGGCGTCCTCTTTCCACCAGCCCCAGCCGCCATCGTCGTGCTTCAGGTCATTCAGGCGGTCGAGGCCGGCGTTGATCTTGGCCTGCAGATCCGCCGGGCTTACCAGGCCGGATAGGTTGAGCTTCTTGAGCGTATCGGCCACCACCAGGTTGGGCAGGAAACTGGACATGGTCTGTTCGGTGCAGCCATAGGGATAGCTGGTGAGATAGCCGAGCGCGGAGAAGAGACTGCCGGCAATCGACGGAGCAACCTCAAGGTGCAGCGTGTGCGCAGCGGCATCGGTGTTGGCCGGATAGTCGATGGTGGCGTTGCTTGGCTGGTCCTGCGTAATCACTCCGGAGTTGTTGATGGTGCGCGGAACTCCGATCGGCTCAACCGGGAAGGTGAGCTCGAGGGCATCCGATTCCTCATTGGTAAGGGCCTTGGCGAGCAGACGCGCGGTGCCGATACGCGATGCCTTGACTCGCCAGAGCGCGGTGCCTTCGCCCTTGCTGGGCACAGTGACTGATTGCGGCGCGCCGCTCACCGGGTCGAGCCCGTTGATGTCGAGCGACAACTGCACCTGCTTGGCCTGGTCGAGGTAGTTGTGAACGATCACCGGGATGGTGACCTCATCCCCCTGGCGCAGGAAGCGTGGCGTGCCCATGCGCACGATGATGTTCTTGCGCACCAGCACCCGGTTGATGGCAGAGCCTGCCCTGGAATCGAGGGTGATGGCGTGCACCGTGGTCCGCCAGGTGGTGAGCGAATCGGGAAACGTAAGCGTGACGTGGGCATGGCCGGCGGCGTCAGTATGAACGGAGGGCGACCAGTAGGCCGTATCCGGAAATGCCTTGCGCACCCGCGGCTGCGCCACATCGTTGCCCGGCTTCACCTGGGCCAGCTGCGGCCGGTAACGTGACGAGCGCTCGGCCAGCAGTGGAGACTTAAGCCCTGCCTTCCCGCTGAAGTAGTACTGCAGCGACGAATCGACCGCGGCGAAGACGTAGCGGTCCGGGTAAAGCTTCTTGACCATGTCGCCGCTGCTGTCCGGGTAGAGGGAGTAGATGGCCTCGTCGACCACTCCAAAACTGAAGTCGGCGCTGACCGGCTTGCCCTGCCAGTCGCGGGCAAATACGTCGTACCCAGCCGTCTGCTGCGGCTGAAACACCTGTTTGTCCGGGGTGATGTCGATTTGTAACTGCTGCTGTACCGGAGGCACCTTGATGCTCAGATTCGCCTGGTAGAGCTGATCGTTGCGGATGAAGGCGGCAGTAACTTCAAGGTTGGGCTGCGCATCGGCGGTGATGGGCAAATCAAACGTCAACGATTTGCCGGGAGAGAACATCACCTTGCGGAACTCGACCGTATACCCGGTGGCGATCACCAGGGGGTGGAAGCTATCCACGTTGGAGAGGATGCTGAGGTGGGCCGTGTCTCCGGGAGCATAGCTCTTCTTGTCGGCAACGATCTGCACCGAGCGCGACTCGCCTCCCCACCCTTCCTCATTGCCGCCCATCACCCACAGATAGCTGGAGTCGAATACCACCCGCTGCTCGGGGGTAGTGGCGGTGGCTTCCACCTCTGTGCTGCCGGCGGCTGAGACTGGTATCGTTCCCTGGCCGCGGCCACTGGCGTCCGTGGTCACATCGGTGCGTGGCTCCGCGAGTGGTCTGGGTGGCGCCGTTGGCATATTTGTGGGTGACCAGCTGGAGGTGTACCCGGGTTTGTACCGGGTGGTTATCGTAGTCCACCGCGGTTACGTTAAAGAGCGCGGAGTCGCCGACGCGCACCGCATAGCTCACCGGCTCGACGTGGATGCGGAAGCTGCCGCGGGTGGCGAGAAAGCGTCCTCGGCCAGTGATCTCGCGGTTGGCTTGGTCGGTGACGGCAGCCTCGACGGTGTAGTCCTGGTCGGTGGGCCGCTTCAGGTCGGCGACGTACTGCGTGGGGACGTTGATGGTGAGCTTGCCGTTGGCGTCGAGCTTGCCCGGTCTGCTCCGACTGCTGGGCAGCGTCGTAGCCCAGCGAAGCATTGTCATCCCCGGCATCGGCTCCCATGTCCGCCACCCTCGTCGCCGCCGCCTTCTTCATCCCACCAATAGTGCGGCGAGTGGTAGACGCGGTACTTCACCTTGGCATTGGAGACGGGTTCGCCGAAGAAATACCTGGCATCGATCACCACCTGCATGGTTTCGCCCTGCAGCAGGCGCGCTTTGGCCGGGCTCACGCGCACCTGGTACTCCGGCTTTCTGTAGTCCTCCACGCGGAACTGGCCGTTGCCGGCGTCGGCGTCGGGGTCGTCGGAAGCGGGCCCGTTGCGCAGCCGGATGGTGTAGTAGCCCAGGGTCGCGGTTGCGGGCAGGGTAAGATCGCCGGTCACGTTACCGGCGGCAGAGAGCGGCATGTCCTTATCGAGCAGCGGGTGGTCATCCTGGTCGGCGATGGTGACGTGGATGGTGGCAAGCTTGGGCAGTTCCAGATGATTCTCCACCCGGGCGCGCAGAATTCCTTTCCAATGGACGACGTGGCCGGGCCGATAGACCGGCCGGTCAGTGTAGACATACGAGGACCAGCGGCCGCCCTGCCAACCGCTGAGGGCGTAGCCACCGGGAGTGACCGCCGCCACATCATCGCCCGAAGTGGCCAGCACCCAGAAGTTGTCCGGCTGCGGCTTCGGGCGCGGTCAGTTGCAGGGGAGCCAGCCCGTCGGCATCGGTGGTGCCCGTGGCTTGCTGTTGCTGACCAAAACCCGCGCTCACCTGCACTCCGGCAATGCCCGCGCCGGAAACGCGGTCGACACAATACGCCAGCACACTGCCGCTGCCGGTGCGCGTGATCATGGCCATGCGGCTGACCATCAGCAGGGTGTAGGCCTTGTAGTGGCCGTCGGTCGCTTCGATCAGGTAGAGGCCGGAGGGCAGCGGGTCGATGGGCAGTTCCTGCGAATCGGAGACGTAGGTGGGCGGCAGTTCCTGACGCCAGCGCGCAACCAGCTGGTGATCGTTCAGCAAGTGGGATCTGGGCGAACTGGGCCACGCCGACGATGCGGCTACGGCGGGCCAGATTGGCTTGATGGGCGCGCAGACAGATCGCGGTTCTCCGCGGTGAACTGGCCGCGGAAGAAGCGGCGGACCAGGAACCAGAGATGATGCTTCCAGTCGTGGAATTTCTCCAGCCAGGTTCGCTCGTCGATTTGTTCTTTGGGGCCAAAGGGGGTTCCGTTATCGAAGCTGTGCAGGTCGGGCAGGCCGGCGAGAAATTTACCCGGGTTCTGCACCCGGTAGATGCGGAACTCCAGCTCATCGACATTCTGCGCATACAGATGGATGGTGGGCTTCTCGGTGGGAGCGAAGCTGCGGTTGGTGCTCAGGTTGAAGGAGACCGGGCGCGCGGCCAGCATGCCGTGCGGGAAACAGCAGCGCCAGCAGCAGCAGGAGCCCGACGCTCAATCGCCTTCGCGCAGAATGTTCCAACGGTAGACTCCGAGAAAGTTCGTCGTTTTCCGGTAGCGGGCGCCAGCGCGCATCCGGATGGTGCAGCAGATCGCTCACGCAACAGGCGGCGCATCTCGCCTTTGCCGTGGTGAATGGGCCCGGTGTGATAGACGACCCCCTTTTCCCCGCAAAAAATCATGGAGTGAAATGGGGAGTGGTAACGGGTAGCGCCCGGGACATCATACGGTGAGTTCTGGTCTAACTGGCGATAAAAAATGAGGTCGCCCGGGCGGGCCAGGCGAAGGTCGCGTCCGATGAGATAGGTGTTCCGCTCCATGAGCGTTTGCGCGTCGGCGAACTGGGCGAAGCTGCCGTTATCGAGGTCTTCGGGAACGAACGGGCCAGGGCGCACGCGGAAGAGGTTGGCGCCCAGCGGGGTCTGCGGATAAGCGTACTGCCGGATCGAGGGTAGGGGGGCTTCCGCCGGATGGCTGCTAAGCCAGCTTTCATCGTGGGCGTGCAGCGCTTCGCGATAGGCGAAGCGGAGCAGCGCGGCGCAATCGTCGATCTCGGCGGGCAGCTTGGGCTGGTCTGCCTGCGCTTCCGCGATCGAGGTGAACCAGGCGCGGAAGGCCTGGCGGTCCTGCGCGGTGTGGAGACGAAGAAAATCGGGGGTTCCGTCGCCGTAGCTGTCGCTGGGGTCGAAGACAAAGGTTACCGGAACATGAAAAGTGCGATGGCGCCAGAGCAGATGCAATTGAAGGTGGCCAGGAGTTACGGGGGCTAACAGCACACCCTCGAAGATGGTGCGGCCGGAGGGGTCTTTTGACTCCAGCAGACGGAGTTGTTGCTCACGGCCGGTGTCTTCAGTCACGGTACTATCAAGGCCAAACAAGGAAGCTGGCGGGTGGATGCGGAGTGCTTCGTGTTCCGCGCCGTCAGCCGGTAGCGTGATCTCGCTGGGTTCGATGCTGAGGCGTTGGTGGCGGTAAATCGTGGCGCTGGCGATCAAGCCGAGTGCAAGGACGGCGCTCGCCAACCACCCCCCAACAGCCTTGGTAAGCGTCACCTTGGTTGCATCCTCCGACTGAACAGCAGGGCCAATGAAGCGCCAGCTAGATAGGCTTCATGGCTCCTATTCTTTCACTGGATTGCGCAGCGGCGGAGCGAAAGCCGTGCTCCTCACCAATTGGATCTGCCGGTCGACGTCGGGGAGAATGTCTGGATCATCGGCGGCGGCGTCCTTCCGCGCCAGCTCATACCAACGCAGCGCCTGCTCCGTTTCGTGCCGGCCGAGGGCAAAGTTGCCCAGCTCAATAGCTACGGTCGCCGAGCTGGGGTCTAGAGCAACCGTCTTGAGCAGGTATTGCTCCACTAACTTCTGGTCGCTGCCCACTTCATCGAGCATATGGAGCGCCCGGAACCTCAAGTTCGCTGCTGCCAGTCGAGGCAAGGAAAAATCCCCATGGTAAAGCAACAGGTTGCCGAAGCGGGCCGTCGGCTGCACGTTGCGCATCGCGGGCATTGCGTACCAGTCCCGCTCGGCGATGTCCGGAGCGCGGAGGCACAACCAGCCGTTGAAATCTCCATTGCCGATCTCTTGGGGCAGCGGCTCCCACACGTTTACGCCGCCGGCTTTCAATTGCTCATCCAAGGCCATGTAGTCAATGAACACCCGCGCCGGAGCAATATTGCTTCTATAAAAGGCGATGAATTCCGGTGTCCGCTGTCCCAGGTCGACACTCTCGTTTGCGAAGCTTTGCCAGGCGTTCTGAGAGCCGCCGGCAAGTACGTTATGGTACTCCCAGATTCTGCGCTGGGGCAGCACGGTCACGGCGATCCAGACGACTGCAGCCAATGGCACCGCACGCCACCAAACCATAGGAGAGCGCCACAGAAACCAGGCGGTCGTCGCCGCGCAGACCGCAAGCAGGGGCACCACAAAGAGCCAGTGACGCAGGCCGGCATAAAAGATTCCATTGTGTGCGATGAAGAGCATGAAGAATGCCGCCATAGCGGCAAAGGCCGACAGCGGGAGCGCAACCGGAGCGGGCAAGCGGCCCAGAAGGAGCAATGCGAGGCCAACCATCGCCAGCAACAGAAACGCCGGCGGCAACTTCACCATCAGGTCGGCAACCGCAACCCAGCCTGGCGCCTTTCCCTGGTAGTTATGGCCGAAGGCGTTAATCCAGAGGGGTCGGCCTTCCACCCCGGCGCGCAGGGTGTCTGCCAGGCCCCACAAATAAGCGCGCGGAAGCAGGTGCAGGTGCTGCGCAACAGTCAAAGTACGGCGCATCGCGGGGGAGTGAAGGTCGGCAATCTTGGCCGCGAGCGGACGGTTGAAGGTCTCGTTCGAACCCGGGCTCTCGCGATAATGAAATCCATACGCGCCCCACAACGCCACCATGCTCAAAGCAGCGGCGGCCGCCAGGCCGATTACCTGCTTGCCGACAGACCGTTTGTGCCCAACCTGCCAGATGAGGACACCGCCGCAGCCAACCAGCAGCGGCAAGACGATCAGCGGCGCGGAGTGTTTGGTGGCCAGCAGCAGGCCGGTGGCGACACCCAATAGGATCCAGTCGAGCCACAGCCGGTCGCGCAACGCGAGGAGGACCAGACAGAGGCTGATCGTTCCCAGCAGGGCCATGGGCAGGTCGGTCATAACGACCGGCATATGCGCAGAAACCGTGGGGTCGAGCGCCAACAGCAGCAACGCGGCTAAAGCAATGCCGGTGCCGAAGGTCCGCCACAGCAACCAGCCGAGTACAGCCAGCAGCAGAGTGTTGAAGGCCAACAGCGCCGTCCTCGCCCGGCGATGGATCTGGTTGCTGTCGCTGTCCAGAAAGACCGCCTTTTGGGTATATTGGCGCTCCTCCCACTTTTCGCTGAGCGATTGCAGCGGTCCAAGATGGAGCACACTTGGCGGTACGGAAAGGCCCGCGATCAGCTTGACCAGCGGCGGGTGCTCGGGATTCAGCCGGAAGTCTCCCCAACGAAGGTAGGAAGCCCCAGCCGCAATGTGGTAAGGCTCATCAATGGTGAACCCATCCAGGCTGGTGGCCCAAAGGGAATGAACCAAGGCCAGCGCAAGCATCGCCGGCAGTCCGATCCAAAAGATGCGGTCCGGGCCCGCAGGACGAACGCTTGCAGTGGGCATTTGGTCCCAAATATATATCAGAGCAGGCAGGGACGCTTGGGATGGAAGGTCCATCCCGGCACCAGGTACTGCATCGGGGTCCGGTCGTCGCGGTCTCCAAGTCCCAGCTTCTGATGGAGCGCATGCGCGGTCTCGATGCGCTCCATGTCGATCTCGATGCCAAGCCCAGGGCGTTCGGGAAGTTCGATCGCGCCGTTGACGATCTTGAACGGCTCCCGGGTCAGGCGCTGGCCGTCCTGCCAGATCCAATGGGTATCGATGGCGGTTACGTTTCCCGGAGCAGCAGCCGCTACATGAGTGAACATGGCCAGCGAGATGTCGAAGTGATTGTTGGAATGCGATCCCCAGGTAAGGCCCCAGTCGCGGCAGAACTGCGCCACCCGCACGGAACCCTGCATGGTCCAGAAATGCGGATCGGCCAGGGGAATATCGACCGCGTCCAATTGCACCGCATGTTTCAGCTCTCGCCAATCGGTGGCGATCATGTTGGTGGCGGTGGGCATTGCCGGTGGCCCGGCGAAACTCCGCCATGATCTCCCGGCCGGAGTAGCCCTGTTCCGCCCCGCAAGGGTCTTCCGCGTAAGCCAGAACCTGCTGTTTGCCGCGGCAAAGCGCCACTGCTTCCTCTAAGGACCACGCGCCGTTGGGATCGAGCGTGATGCGAGCCTGGGGAAACCTTCCCGCAAGTGCCGTGACGGTTTCCATCTCCTGCGACCCGGCCAGCACGCCGCCTTTGAGCTTGAAGTCGTGAAAGCCGTATCGCGCTTGCGCCGCCTCCGCCAGGCGAAGCACAGCTTCGGTGGTAAGCGCCTCTTCATGGCGCAGTCGCAGCCACGGGTCGACCGCGTCGGGATCGCTCGCGTAGGGCAGGTCGGTCTTGCGCCGGTCACCGACGAAGAATAAGTAGCCCAGCACGGGGACGCTCGAGCGCTGGCGGCCTTCACCGAGCAACGCGGCTACGGGCAGGCCCAGCCACTGTCCCAGCAGGTCGAGCAGCGCGCACTCGACCGCGGTGACCGCATGCACCGTGATGCGCATATCGAAGGTCTGCAGTCCACGCCCGCCGGTATCGCGATCGCCAAAGCGCTGCCGTATAGTTTGCAGAATCTCGTGGTAAGAAGCGATCGCGCGACCGACAACCGATGAGGTGGCGTCTTCCAGGACCTGGCGGATGCTGAGCGCCGCCTGGAACCTCGCCGGCGCCCGTATGCCCGGCATCGTCGGTGAGCACAACGACATTGCGGGTGAAGAAGGGCGCGTGGGCGCCGCTCAGGTTCAGCAACATGCTGTCGTTGCCCGCAACCGGAATCACCCGCATGCTGGTTACACGAGGAGAGGAAGCGAATTCCCTATTGCTAGGCACCACGGAGAGTATCGCAGAGTAATTTCTCTCCGGAAAGCCTGTCACAGGCGTGGGCCGTCGCGCGTACTACCCGGTGAGGCACTGGGTCGGAGAGATTTCTGCCAGGGGCATTTTTCTAGCTGCTCCCCGCCGCTGTGAGGAGTTTTGTTGGTTCCTGAGCAGCGAACAGGCGGCTTCCGGCTTGAGTGGCTGGGCCAGGAAAAATCCCTGCATGAATTCGCATCCGATTTCGCCCAGTTGCCGTATGTGCTGCTCAGACTCCACGCCTTCCGCAACCGTTTTCAGCCCCAGTCTGTTGGGCCAACATGGTGATCGCACGGACGGTGGAAAGGTTGGCAGCAGTACCGTCGAGACGATGAATGAACGAGCGATCGATTTTGAGCGTGTCGAGGGGCAGTTCTTGCAGGTAGTTGAACGTGGCGTAGCCGGTGCCGAAGTCGTCGATGGCAACACCAATGCCCAAATCGCGCAGCTTCTGCAGTTTGGCCGCCGCTCCCCGCAGGTCTGAGATGATCCAGCTCTCGGTAATCTCGAGTTCCAGGCGATCGGGCGCGAGGCCGCTTCGCGCCAGCGCATCCGCAATCTTCGAACTAAAGTCGGGGCGTCTCCAACTGCACCCCAGAGACATTGGCAAACATCTTGACTGGGCGTACGGCGGCGGCATTCCATTCCATCGCCTGGCGGCACACCTCGTCGATGACCCAATCGCCGATGGGAACAATCAGGCCGCTTCTTTCTGCGGTGGGAATAAATTCCAGAGGGCTGATCTGGCCCCAGGCGGGATGCTTCCAGCGCAGCAATGCTTCAAAGCCCACAATCTCTTTGTCCAGTGGTGAAGATGGGTTGGTAAACCATGCGGAACTGGACTCAGCGCGAGAGCGTTGACCAGGGCGCCGGCCATCTCTTCCGCCCGCCGGGTCTGTCGCCCCAAAGCTGGGGAATAGATCTGCACCCCGCCTCCGCCGGCGCGTTTTGCCGCCTGGAGCGCCATATCCGCATTGCGCAACAACAGATCCGTCGTATTCCCGTGGTCGGGAAAGATGCTGATGCCGATGCTGGCGGTCATGGTGACGGAGTGGCCATCCAGCAGAAACGGCGCGCTCAATCCTTGAGCAGCCGGTGGCAAATTTGAGCCGCATCCGATGTTTCTGCGAGATCGCGCAAGGCCAGGATGAACTCATCCCCACCCTGGCGAGCAAGCGTGTCAATCGTCCCGAATGGACAGGTTCAGCCGCTCGCTGACCAGCTTGAAAAAGGCATCTCCAAGATCATGTCCCAGGCTGTCGTTGATCTGTTTGAAGTGATCCAGGCCGATGCAACAAACTGCCAAGCAGGTTGCCCTGCCGCCGGGCGATGACCATCGCCTGCCGCAACCGGTCCTCCAGCAAGAGCCGATTGGGTAACCCGGTCAGCCGAGTCGAACTTGCGATCCATGCACGACCTGCTCATAGAGCTGACCATGTTCAATCGCCAGGCGGGCAAGATCGCATAGGCTCTGGATTGTTTCCCGAGCTGTGTCGTCCAGAATCCCTGGCTGACGGTCGAATACCGTGAACGCGCCTCTCGCTTCTCCGGAACTGGAGACCAACGGCGAGGCGAGGCAGAGCGTAACCCCGGAGTCCAGGATTTGCCCCAATGCGGGGCAGTTGGAAGTCTCGCAAGCCAGGTCTGCGCGCGCAGTCCCAGTGCGAGCAACCGGCCGCGTCCCAATTTGCGGCGAGGCCGCTGGGGCAATCCCGCCTCGGCTTCAATGTGAAACTGCGGGCCCGAAAGCACAAAGATAGCCACCGCCTTCGAGGGACACAAGGCCACGAAGGCATCGGCAATCATCTGCAGGATCGATGGCACAGAGTCGGTGGCTGATAATGGCCGAGAGGATCTGGTGGGCGTGCTGCGGCTTGCCTGGGAGCTCATCCGCAGCCATTCCTGCGATCAGAGCCTCGGCAGGATTGACTACGGTCGCTAACCCATTGGCCCAGGCGTGGTCTGCAATTGCCTGCTCGACGGATCCCCGGGGGTGGCGATATCCATGGATAGGTCATCGGCCACCCGGGAAGCTACTTTAGAGCAGTTTCGCAACTACCGTGGTCTGATAAAGATCGCGAGGAGTGGTTTTCCTTGAGAGAAAACCACGACAAGGCCTGTCGCTTCGGTTCACACCAATTGCGAAACTGCTCTAGCGATGCAGGCTGTCCCCTTTCGGGAAAACCACTTGAAGGCGGGTCTATCTATGCTTCCTGGCCGGAGCGGCCTTCTTCGCCGGCTGGGGCTTCTTCGCCGGTTCAGGTTTCTTATGCACCTTGGCAGGCGCTTTTGCCGCCGTCTTCTTGCTCTGCACGCTGCCCTTCACGGCCGGCTTGGCCGACGCAGGCTTGACCGCAGGCCGGCGAACTGTCTTGGCTGGAACCGACTTGGACGGGACCGGCTTGGCGGCAGCCACCTTGGCGGGAGCCGCTTTCATGGGCAAGGCTTTCTTCCCGCCCGCTATGAGCATGAGCTGGAGCATGGGCGGGAGCATGATTAGGAGAAGGCTTGGCGGAATGGTTGGAGCACGGTTGGTGGACGGATGACGCCGCTTTGGCCGGCTTGGCCATGACGTGCACCTTGGCCGGTTTGCTCGGCGCCACCACATGAAGCGCGGGTTGGGTGCTGACTTCGCTTTCGCTGCGGGCCTGACGGTTTCTTGCCTTTGGGGATGGGCTTCGATCTGGGGAATTGGCTGGCTTTCCGCAGGCGATTTCCTGGCCGCCGCGGCACTCTTTTTCGCGGCCGGTGGAAGGCTTACCGGGGCTTCGCCGTCTTCCTCCTCTTCGTCCTCGACCGCTCCTCGACCGGCTTCCACGCCGGCTTCCTCGTCGTCCAGCTCCAAAGCATCGCCGGCATCGCCGTCGAACGCAGCTTCCACCGGGATCTTACTCTTTGCCTCCCCGCTTTTCCTGGAGCCCCGGGTACGGCGTACCGTTACCGGCGGTGGAGGAGCCGGGGGCGAATAGGGTTCGAGGAAGGCACGCAGTTGCTCCTCTGTCTCCAGGTTCGCCGTCGATGACGCCCAGGAACAGCCGGGAAATCATCTCGTCATAGCCCGGGACTTCCGGCGTGATCCGCAGTTCCTGAAGCAGGGCATGGGGAATCTTCTGCCGCGCCTCCGGCCACACGGTAAAGAAGTTCTTATATTTCGCCTGGACAGCCGGGGACTTTCGAGGTCAAGTCCCAGCCACAGAACGGCCTGCGGGTCGGCCGAGGTAAACAGCTTCCAGGTGGCCGAAGGAGTGGCCGCCTCTTTGCCGCTGAGCTGCTTGTTGAATTCCTTGGCTGCGTGGTCGAGGTTGTTCCACTCCTCGACAAAGCCGGGACGAACAAACGTGGCCTTGAGTGCGGCCAGATCCTTGGGTGAAAGCTTGGCCGTAAGATAATTGCACCGAAACTGCAGAAATATCAGGGCTTACCCCCTGCATCTGCAGCTGGGTCACCAGCTTGCGCATTTCCTCGAGGGCGGTGGCGTCGGCCGACGCCGTGGTCCAGGCTGGAAATAGAGTAGTGCATCCACCCTTCCGCCTCCATGGCGGCAAGCACCCGCAACCCGTCTTCCTCATGGCCGATTTCTTCCAGTTCATACCCGCGGTGATAGGCAGAGAGAGCTTCGATGGCCTTTTCTTCCTTGGCATTCTGGAATCGCGTCTGGGTGCGCTCATCCAGTTCCCACCCCAGGCGCGCCACCAGGCGCGTGGCCCGGAGCAGGCGGGCCGGATCCTCGATGAACCCGTAGTTGCTGACCAGCCGCAGCTGCCGGGCTTCGATGTCGGCGACCCCGTTGAGCGGATCCATCAGCAATCCGTACGAATGCTCGTTGAGCGACAAGGCCATGGCATTGGCGGTGAAGTCGCGGCGGCGAAGATCCTCAAGAATCGTGTCCCAGTGGTATACGGGTTTGCCGGGCTTGGGGTATTCCTCGCGGCGGGCGCTCGAGATCTCCACCGTAACCCCGACCGGGAAACGGAAGAACAGGGTCCGTGAGGGTTCGTGTTCGCCCCACAGCTTTCCTCCTGCTTTCTCCAGTGTTTTCTTTAACTTAAGAGCGTTTCCCTGCACCGTTACATCAAGATCGAAGACGGGGAGCCGCTGGTGAGGTCACGGACCGCTCCGCCCACCAGGAACACGGTCATCCCGGCTTCGCGCGCTGCCGCGCGAATATGGTCAAGGGCATTCCGCTGGTGGATTGAGAGGCGGTTTTTGAGGAGATAGATATAGTCGGGCATGCCTTACGTTCAGCTCCGCCCGCCACTGAGATTGCGGCTAACATTCGCCATGTGAACACCTTAGCGGCAAACCCACGCTACGAACAAAGACCTAAGTTAGCATACTGAGGAGGCGCTTGGCTACAGGCTTGCACAGTTTCCGCTGCGCTTCGTTGCACGATTCCCGGTGCGCTCGGCCAGAGAGCGCATGCGACAATCCAGCCGGTGGTGATTTCCAGTCCGGCCGCCGGAGGCCCGAACCCATGCCAGTCAGCCGCAAGAAGGTCATAGTACGAAAGTTGAGCCGGGATTGGCTATCCGGTTACCTTCCTCCGTCGGCCTTTGTGGTGCAGGAACAGGCAGAGGTGCTCGATCTGGCAGGCAAGCTCGTTTCGGTGCACATGGCGGAGGTGAAATGGATTTGCTTTGTGCGCGACTTCCAATCCGGAGACGCCAATCAACCGGAGCGTTTGCTGCGCAAGACCTTTGTCACCCGGCCCCGCAGCCAGGGCCTGTGGGTTCGGGCGCGGCTGAAAGATAACGACTTGATCGAGGGACTGGCGCAGAACGATCTGACTTTGCTCGAGGGGGAGGGGTTGTTCCTGATTCCTCCCGACACCCGGTCCAATACCCAGCGGATTTTCCTGCCCCGGCAGGCCGTCGCGGAGCTGGATGTACTGGCGGTCATCAAGACGGGAGCCCGGCGAGGCCCGGCCGAGGCGTTGCAGGAGAGCCTGTTCAAACAGCAGAATTCGTCAACATGAGTCCGGTACAATCCCCAGCATGAAGCTTGCCGAGCTCGCCCGCGTTCTTGGGCGCCACCTGCCATGGCGACCAGGAACAGGAGATTACCGGGGTCGAGGGGATTGAGAAGGCTGGTCCCGGCCAGCTGACCTTTGTGGCCAACCCGAAATACACCCCCTTTGCCCGCACCACCAAGGCAGGGGCGGTCGTTGGTGACAGAGGACTTTGAGCCCATCGCGGCCCCCACTTTGCGGACCGCGAACCCCTACCTGGCCTTTGCCCGTGCCATCGAGATCTTCCACCCTGCCCCGCAATATCCGCCCGGGATTCATCCCACGGCGGTGATCGACCCCAGCGCCACCATTGGCGAGGACGTGCATATCGGGGCCTATGTGGTGATCGGAGCCGGGGCGGTGATCGGCGCGGGCACCACACTGTTGCCCCATGTGGTGATTTACCCCAAGGCGCAGCCTGGGAAAGGATTGCTTCGTCCATGCCCATGCGGTGGTGCGCGAGGGCTGCCGGCTGGGCGATGGGGTCATCCTGCAAAATGGAGCCGTGGTGGGCTCGGATGGCTTTGGATTTGCCAAGGAAGATAGCGGCAGATGGCATAAAATCACGCAAAGCGGCGCGGTGCTTCTCGGCGACCAGGTGGAGGTTCAGGCCAATTCCTGCATCGACCGGGCCAGCGTTGGCAACACCGAGATTGCCAGCGGGGTCAAGATTGATAACCTGGTGCAGGTTGGCCATGGATCGAGGGTGGGCGAGAATACTCTCCTTTGTGCCCAGGTCGGGCTGGCGGGTTCCTCGGGTGTAGGAAAAAATGTTGTGCTCGCGGGACAGGTAGGGGTGGTCGGCCACAGTTTCATCGGGGACGGGGTGATGGTCACCGCGCAATCCGGAGTTCCCGGCGATGTTGCGCCGGGTAGCGTGATCAGCGGGTCACCGGCGTTTGAACATCGTCGCTGGCTGCGCAGCGTGGCTGCATTCAGCCGCCTGCCAGAGCTCGTCAAACAGATGAACAAGAAGCCGTAAGCTTTCGATCAAATTGAATGCTTACCGGCTTGGCAGCTCGTTTCTCGAGTCCGCATCTTATTTCAGTCTCACTTGCCGGCAGGACCAGGCTATCGGCCAACGGGAAGGAAGATTTTGCACCTGGTCGAAACTCCCATCCGCGTACTGCTCCTTGATGACGATCCAGAGAATCTGCTCCTTCGAGCCGCCATCCTGCGCAAGCACGGTTACCTCACCGACACGGCGAGCACCATCGGCGAAGCGGAGAAGCTGCTCAACAAGATCGATATCGCCGTGCTCGACTACCATCTGGGCGCGGGACAGTTCGGTACGGAGGTAGCCTGCCGTACTTCGCGGGCGGCGGCCGGAAGTGCCCATCATTATCCTCTCCGCCACCCTGGAGCGGCGATTTGGCGGGGTGGAGGACATGCATCTGCTGAAGGGTTACAGCTCCGTCGACGATCTTGATCGCCGCGTTGCGTTCGTTTGAAGCCAAGCATCGCGGAAAGCCGGTGGTGGTCGATGCGCGCGACTTCTTTTACTCCCGCATCGGCATGGCGATCGGCGAGGACGTGGTGCTGGAAATTCTTGACGGCGATGGGGAGTGGATGTATGTGAACGAGTCCTGTGCGCGTTTGCTGGAGCGGCCGCGCGACTGGTTTCCGGGCAAGAATATGTTCGTCGAGATGCCCGATCTGGCGGCCGACTGGAAAGAGATTTTGCGCACCGTGGCGGAGAAGCGCGAAACCTACATCGATCGCACCTATCGCGGCTTGTTGAATTTGCCGCGGAAGGGCGAGGAGTGGGTGTGGAATGTGCTGGCCTTTCCCCTCACCCTGCACAACAACGAAACCGGCGTGGTGTTGACGGCGCGCATCCTGGAACGAAAGACACTGTTGTGAATGGAGTTGTGCGTCAGTACGCACTTCTGCGGAGTTCAGTCCCGTAGGGACGGTCTGAACTTAGCCCAGGACGCAGTCCTGGGTACGCATCGACGTATACGGCCAGTCCCGTAGGGACGGCTGGAACGAGGGTATCCGGGCCGATTGGAATTCCAGCCGTCCCTTCGGGACTTGCTTGTGCGTCTATGAGCAAATCCAGGACTACGTCCTGGGCTAATTTCAGGCCGTCCCTTCGGGACTTTTCAACTGCCGCATGCATCACACCAAGACCGAAGACGGGCTACGATCCCGGTTTCTTTCCTGTACCCAAGTCACGCTGGGACGATACATGATGGGCATATTCGTTCTCACGCGAAGAAGCCTTGATGTATGTTGCACGCCGTGCTCAATTGAGCAATTCAGTTTGTTTGTGCTGTTGTTGCTATGCGCAGGGCTGGCGGGATGCCGCTCGCGCTTTGTTGAGGTCACGATTGTGAATCAGGGACCCACGATGCACGTGATGGAGTTCGACTATCCGAGCGCGAGCTTCGGCGCGAACCGCTGGCCCTGGGGCCAAGTACCATTACCGCTTCAAGATTCAGGGATCCGGTCCGCTATCGTTGCAGTATGAGGACGGGTCGGGCAACACCCACACGGCCGAAGGCCCCAAGGTGGACCTGGGGGATCAGGGGTCGCTTCTGGTCAACATCGATGCGCAGGGCGCAGTGACCTGGAACCCCAGCCTCACCAATCCCAAATAGACTACTTGACTACCGACTGAAACAGACTCGATTGCAACAGACTGGAAAATTGGCTGTCTGAGGAAGCAAAGCGCACGTCCAGGGTGCCGCCACTGGAGTTGATGGTGGTGTTGTCGATGGCTTGCTTCTCCGCCGGAGTGCCACTCACCTTCTTGTACAGGGCCGCGGCATTGAGCAGCGAAGCCATGGTGGCGGCGGAAATAGTGTCAGGCGTAATTACGTCCAGCGTAGAACTTCACCCCGTTGTCGAAGCTCATCGAGTAGCGGGAACTGAGCAGCCGCTTCTTCACCGTGTCGTAGTCGGTCAACTGGGAAGCGTCTCCCAACACCGAGCGCATCATGGTCTGCGTGCCTTCCTGATCGAGGACGCTCCATACCGCGTCGGTATCGACGGATTGCCATCTGGTCCAGCATGGCGCCTGTTGTTCAGAAAGCTGGGCTGCATGCCATCGCGCGCATCGAGCGCCGACTTGAGCGCCTCGGTTTGTCCAAAGACCATGGTCGTCGGATTCAGGAACGACCACCTGCATGCCCGACTGGCCCATGGGATAAACGCGATTCTCGCGGTAAACAATGGGCTTTACCTTGCGCTTCTTGAAGTTGGCCATAATGTCGTCAAGCGAGAACTGGCCTTGCGCCAGGCCGACGATGCGGGTGTCGCCACCGTGCCGGAATGAAGCAAAGGCCAACTCTTCAATATCGTGGTTCTCATCCAGGCCGGAGGTGCGGAGAGCCTGCTCCAGTTGCTTGAGCTCAGGAGGCAGCACACGCGCCTTGAGATCCATCGCGGCCTGCGAGTTCTGCATGGCGTGGTAGTCGACCACGATCAGTTGCTGAACATCCTTGGGAATCGCGGCGCGTGCGTCTTGACCGAGCTGAGCGGCAGTAGCGGGTAAAGCCAGCGCAAGTGCGAGCCCGGCGATGGCGCTCGTTTGCATTTTCTTCGTGACTTGCATCAATGGGTCATTCCTTCCCTGGGGGGACTACAGTCGGAGATGTAGCAGTTACTCGTAACCCAGCTTCTCCATCTTATGCCTTATTCGGCTAACGGAGCCTGGCCATTCCAGCGGCTTTCTGCAGGCGCCGTTCGAGGATTCTCTCCTCCGGCGTTGAATCCTCTTATTAGACGCACCCACTCACTATCTCGCTCAAAGGCCTCTTCCGGAAGTAGACCGATGAGTTCCCATCTACAACCTTGGTGCCATGCTCGCCCGCCAGGCGGTTCACGGCGGCAAACACCTGCCCTACCGGGGTGAGACGGAAATCCGTGATGTTGAGGGAAACCTGGGCCCGCCCCTGGACCAGCACACCCATGGCCTTAACCCCATCGAGTCCGCCATTTGAGGCCCGCAGGGCTTTGGCGATGGCGCGCGCAGCGGTCACATCGGGCCGGTCCAGATAGAGGTTGTAGGCGATGAGGAACTTACGCGCTCCCACCGCGCTGGCGCCGGCGGTGGGGTGTAGTTCCGGGCCTCCCAAATCGGGACGCCGCGCCGCATCCCGCAACACCAGCTCGCGCAAGCCTTCGAACTGACCCTGGCGCACCTGCTCCAGCAGCGCCCGGTCGGGACGGGAAGCTGCCGCTTCATAGAAGTAGATGGGGATATTGTGGCGGCTCCAGATTTCCAGGCCGGCCTGGCGAGCGAGGATGGCGCACTGGGGCAGCGAGATGCCGGAGACGGGAACGAAGGGAATGACGTCGGTGGCGCCGATGCGGGGGTGAACTCCGCGCTGTGCGGTCAGATCGATGAGCTCCGCCGCCCTGCCGGCGGCCCGAACCGCCGCCTCCACCACCGCCGCGGGAGGGCCGGCAATGGTCACCACGGAACGATTATGGTCGCCGTCCATGCGACCAATCCAGCAGCGAGACACCGTCCACGCGCATGGCGTCCACAATGGCACGCACTTTATTGCGATCGCTGCCCTCGGAAAAATTGGGCACGCACTCGATGACGGTTTCGTTCATAAGGAGGTCACTTCCACCACGTATAGCCGATGGAAAACTGCACGCTTGCATTCACCCCGGGATTCGCATCTCCCATGCTGGCATTCGAAATATGAACCGCATTGGCGGAGATGGATATCGACTGCCGCGGCTTGACGAAATAATGCACGCCCACACCAAACTGCGGGGTGTAATTAAAAACACTGGTGCCCAGATGGTTGGGCACGGGATACGGACCTATCGGGCGGGAACTTGTGATTGGTCCAGATGAGGCCGCCCGCACCCTGAATCCAGGGACGATAGCGATGGCCGCTGACGCAGGTTCCAGCGCAGGATGGCGGGCGTGACGCTTACCCCGGTGTAGGTGCCACCCGTGGGAAACAGGTTGCTGCAAGTCAGCGGGCCGCCTGGTTGCTCGTAACAATTGGCGCGCAGATATTTCGGCGTGTATGCCTGCCACAGCGGGATGAGCTCCGCGGCCAGTTCGAACTGGCCGCGCAGCAAGCCTTTGCCAAAAGGATCGGTGAGCACTTTGCCCGCATGCAGGCCTGCCCACAGAAACTTGTAGTCGGCACGGTTGGCGGTGCCCAACGCCCCCGTTTACAAAGGCTCCATACTCCCAGGGCTGGCTCGGCACAGACCAGGGCTCGGGGATGCGGCGCTTCCGCTATCCGTGGGCGCGTGGCGGCCGGCGGGAAAAGTGCCACGGCAAAAGCAAGAATGATCGCGGAAGCAATTCGAGCGATCTGTAGCTCTGATACTCGCCTTCCCTTCTTTCGTGGAGACAACCTGAACCTGGTTACGAATTATCCGGACTGACAGCCGAGAAAGGGTACACCCCGGGTCCCTGGCTGAGACGGAACAGATATTGAGGGATGAGACAAAGGCCGGACGCGATACGGGCGATTCTAGCCAGCGACTTCTTCGTACTGAGTGGCGTCCAGATCGAAATTCGAGTAGACGTTCTGCACGTCGTCCAGGTCTTCCAGGGCTTCGAGCAGCCGGATCATCTGGGCGGCTACGGTGCCTTCCAGCTTGGTGTAGGTGGACGCAATCATCGTGATCTCGGAGACGCGAGGTCTCGACCTTGGCGGCCTTGACCGCGTTCGCCACCGCCTCGTAGGCGGAAGGATCGGTCAAAATCTCCCAGTTTTCGCCTTCGTCGTTCAGGTCTTCGCCGCCCGCATCGAGAACAATGTTCATTAACTTGTCTTCATCGGCGGCTGCCTTGGGAATGGCGATCAGACCTTTCTTGGCAAACATGAACCGGACCGAATTGGGTTCGCCCAGGTTGCCCCCGTTTTTGGAGAAGGCATGGCGAACCTCGCTGACGGTGCGGTTGCGATTGTCGGTGGTGACTTCGACGATCAGGGCAACGCCCCCAGGACCGTAGCCCTCGAAGGAGATCTCCTCGTAGATGGAACCGGGTAATTCACCGGTGCCGCGCTGGATGGCTCGCTTGATGTTGTCGGCCGGCATGTTCTCCGCTTTGGCGGCGGCGACCGCGCCGCGCAGCCGGGGATTGGCATCCGGATCACCCCCACCCTGGCGAGCGGCCATGGTGATTTCCCTGATCAGACGGGTGAAGATCTTGCCGCGTTTGGCATCAAGCGCGCCTTTTTTGTGCTTGATTGTGGCCCATTTGGAATGGCCGGACATGGGAACCTCTACTGCCTGTAAGAAGGCTGATTCTGCCGTCAGTCCTCGCGGCGAAAGGCGAGTATAGCACTTGCGGCCGTGGGCCTTTCTACGGACACCCGGATTTCCTACTTCGGGATGCTGGCGACGACCACATGTGCGGTTTTCCTTAAAGAAAACCGCACGAATGTCGATCAAAATCACGGATCTTGACGGGAAATACGGGACAAGGGGCCGGGGCCGGCGGAAAGCATAAACGATGGCGAGCAACGGGGGCGCCAGCAAAATTCCCCAAAAAGGAATCACAATGCCGAGCACGATCGGGGCCAGGATCGAAGCCCAGACGGGCACCCGGGTCACACGCTTCATGATGAGCGGTTGCAGCATCAATTGATCGATCACCACGATCACCGCATACATGCCCAGCAGGATGCACAAGCGGTACATGCTGGGCTGGCTGACCAGGATGGAGAAGGCCGGGCCCAGAAGAGCGATGACGCCGCCAAAGTTGGGGACCAGGGTCATCGAGCCCTGCGACCAGCGCCCAGACCGGGGCCAGCGGCACGTGCAGCAGAAGAAGCCCGATCAGCCACAGCACCGCGACGCAGAGCCCTTCGATGGTGACCGCCCGCCACCAGTTGACCAGAGCCGTGCCGGCAGTCCGCAGATGAACCGCGCTCTTGGAAGCAAGGTGGCAGGAGTCATCGGCGCTCGGCCGGAGTCTGCCGGCGACTGGGGCGATGGTGGAGCCGGCTCGAGTGCCGGGGGGTCATCGGGTACAGCGTTGTCTGGCATGGCGAATCCCCAATCTCCTGACGATACTCCAGCAAATGGACCGGATCCAAGCAGGCTTAGGAAATCCGTGAGCGGCGAAAGCTGCATTCATTATGGGACGTTCATGACACTTCCTGCAGAGGAGCAAAACTGCTAGCCTATAGATATGAAATTCGGCGTGCTTGTCTTCCCTGGTTCCAATTGCGACCACGATGCCTTCCACGCTCTCCGCGAGATCGCCGATCAGCCGGCGACTTTTCTGTGGCACGAGTCAGAGGATCTGGAGAACTGCGACGCCATCGTGGTGCCGGGCGGGTTCGCCTACGGGGACTACCTGAGAACCGGGGCAATTGCCCGGTTCTCGCCGGTCATGCAGTCGGTGAAGAAGTTTGCCGCCGAGGGCGGCCTGGTGCTGGGCATCTGCAACGGCTTCCAGATTCTGTGCGAGAGCGGTATGCTGCCCGGAGCACTGCTGAGAAATGCCGGGTTGCGCTATATCTGCAAGCAGGTCTATGTGCGGACCGAGACCGCCAACAGCCCCTTCACCCAGGCGCTCACGCCGGGCCAGGTGCTGAAGATCCCCATCGGGCATATGGAGGGAAACTACTTCTGCGAGCCTGCCACGCTGGCGGAACTGGAGCGCGGCGACCGCATTGCGTTTCGCTACTGCACCCCGGCAGGAGAGGTTACCTCCGCCGCCAACCCCAATGGCTCCATTAGTTGCATTGCCGGGGTATTGAGCGAAGGTCACAATGTGCTGGGAATGATGCCCCACCCGGACCGGTCGAGCGAGGCGATACTGGGCTCGTCGGACGGCTTGCTGCTCTTTCGCGTCGCTGGTCGGTGCGATGACCAGGTAAGTCAGGAACTTCATGATCGATATTCACCACCATTTGTTGTTTGGCCTGGACGACGGGCCCTCCGATATCGAAATCTCCGTGGCCATGGCCGAAATGTCCATGCAGAACGGGGTCACGCACATCGTGTGCACTCCTCATTCCAGCGAGCATTTCAAGTTCGACCCGGAGTTGAATCTGGAACGGCTGGAGATGGTCCGGCAGCGGCTGGGAAACCGCATCTACGCTCGCCCTCGGCTGCGACTTCCACCTCATGTTCGACAACATTGAGGATGCGATCGCCAACCCGGCAAAGTACTCCATCAACGGCAAGCAGTACCTGCTGGTGGAGTTCCCCGAACACTGCGATTTCCCAGAACATGAAGGAAATCTTCTTCCGCCTGGGCATGGCCGGGCTCACTTCGATCATCACCCATCCGGAGCGCAACCCGGTGCTGGCGCGGCACCCGGAAAAGATGGCGGACTGGCTGCGCGCCGGCTGCTACATACAGATCACCGCCGCTTCCCTCACCGGCCGCTTTGGCAAGATTGCGCAGCGGGTTTCCCATGAGCTGCTGCGCCGCAATTGGGTGAACTTCATCGCTACCGATGCCCACGACCTCACTTCGCGGCCGCCCATGTTGCGCGACGCCTATCAATTGGTGGCCGACAAATATGGCGTTGAGACTGCGGACCGGCTGTGCCTGCACAATCCCCACGCAGCTTATTTCGGCGAGAACCATGCCGCCTCAGCCAGAACCGGAAGGCTTGCATCCGGAATTGGACCCCAAGCAATCCTCGGGACTGCTCAACAAGATGTTCGGCTGGTAAGGCCTGCAAGAACTACTTTGTCCAGAAGGAAACCCGGACGCTGAGACTCGTCCGAGATATTCGGCGGCGACCCCATGTACGGGCTAAAGCCCGGACTTTTGTTACCCTGTACGGCCCGCTGAAGCCGGGCCCTGATACAAGCCTAGGAGATGCGACTCGGGAAGAACTCACACGGCTCTTTCCTCTACAGCCCCAACCCGCCGTCGACGGCCAGGATCTGGCCGGTGATGAAGTGCGGTCCGCGGGCGAAGAACAGAACCGCCTCCGCTACATCGTTGGTGGTGCCATTGCGCTGCATCGGCGTCTTGTTGGCGAAATGCTCGTAGGCCGGGTCAACTTCCCCATTCACAATCATGCCCGGAGCTACGCAATTCACGCTGATCTCCGGCGCGAAGGCCTTGGCCATCGTCTGGGTGAGCATGTGGAGGGCGGCTTTCGAGGTGCAGTAGTGTCCGTGGGTGGGCCAGGGATGCAGGCCACCCAGTGAGCCGATATTGATGATGCGTCCCTTGGTTTTGTGCAGGTGCGGATACGCCGCCTGGGCCATGAGGAAGGGGCCGCGGGTGTTGGTCTCGAACATGTTGTCCCATTGCGCCACGGTGATCGATTGCAGCACCGCAGTCTCAAACGTTCCCGCATTGTTGACCAGGATGTCCAGCCGGCCGAACTCCTGCGACCACAGCCCGCAACCGCCGCGGCAACACTTTCCATGATTGCGCACGTCGCACTGGACCGCCATCGCCCGCACCTTGTGCTTGCGCAGGGCTTCTACCGTGGCCTGCGCTTCGGCCTCCGAATGCCTCTGTAGGTGATGGCAACATCCGCTCCAGCCGCTGCCAGGCTCAACGCAAGGCTCCTGCCGATGCGCTTGGCGGCGCCGGTCACCAGCGCTGTTTTAGGATGCAAGCTTTCCAATCTATTGCGGTAAGGGCGTTTGCTCGAGAAGGCTTGGCGCTGTTCGATTCGCCCTTCGGGGTGGTGGTGCTGGTGGCCGTCCCGTGACCGTCGCCGTAGAGCGAATACTGCTCGCCCGGCCTCTTCATCTTGACCACAATCTCTTTGCTGTCGGTGTCGATCTTGTAATCCTCGCCGTAGGTCTTCCAGCCGTCGGCAATCACCTGCAGGCGCACCGTGTCGCCAATGGGGATCACGTCGATGGTCACCTTGCCGTCCTCATCGCTCTTGAGCTCCAGCGCGCCCTTGTCCCGATCACCTTCCATGGGATGGAAGACAACAGCGGCATTGGGGATGGGCTTGCCATTGGTGGACCGCAAGACCGTGACTTTGATGGTGGCGGTTGCCGGCGGCGGGGTGTATTTGCGCCCGTTCCGCTGATCCGCCCCGGCACAAAGCAACGGAAAACCCGCCAACAACAGCACGACACTCGAAATCCTGCGGCAAAACGGGATACCCATGGCAGAAAGTATAGATGATTTCATGGGAGCTGGCAGCGCGTTCACTCACTAGGCTCAATATTTGAGCGACTTTCACTCACATTTTAGCTTTGGCGCCTTGACAAGGAACCAAGCTGCTGACTATCTTAGCAATTGAAGAGCGAGAGTGCTAAAACGCTTCTCAACGGATCTGGCGTATCGCTCTCAAACTAAACCTCAACTTTCACTCGTAATCACCGCGAGGTAAACCCTCGCGCGAAGGAGAAGTAACGCAATGGCAACTGCAACAGCGTCCGTAGCTACCAGCTTTACACCGCTTCACGACCGCATCCTGGTGCGGCGCGTGGAAGAGGGCGAATCCATCCGGGGTGGCATCATCATCCCTGACACAGCCAAGGAAAAGCCCCAGGAGGGTGAAGTCATCTCCGTTGGCAAGGGTAAGTCGAACGACGAAGGCAAGGTCTTCCCGCTCGACGTTAAGGCAGGCGACAGCATTCTGTTTGGCAAGTATTCGGGAACTGAGATCAAAATCGATGGCGAGGAATTCCTCATTATGCGTGAGGAAGAGGTTCTCGGCATTCTGAAGAAGAAGTAAGCGCATCGCGGCTGGACCGGATGCGCTTTTTTACTGCCTTTCAGGCGGCGCACATGGTTAAGGAGAAACAGGAATGGCAAAGCAAATTCTGCACGGAGAAGATTCGCGTCAGGCAATTCTGCGCGGCGTAAACACGCTCGCCGACGCGGTTAAGGTGACGCTTGGGCCCAAGGGCCGCAATGTGGTTATCGAAAAGAAGTTCGGTTCCCCCACCATCACCAAGGACGGCGTGACGGTGGCCAAGGAAATCGAACTGAAGGACTCGCTCGAGAACATGGGCGCGCAGATGGTTCGTGAAGTGGCCTCCAAGACCTCGGACGTGGCCGGTGACGGCACCACGACGGCAACGGTTCTGGCCCAGGCGATTTATCGCGAGGGCGTCAAGACGGTGGCTGCCGGCGCAAATCCGATGGCTCTCAAGCGCGGCATCGACAAGGCGGTTGAGGCAGTTGTCGGCAAGCGCGACGAGCATGGCGTGGTGGTTGGCGGAGCGCTGGCGAAGTTTTCCAAGCCGGTGACCGGCGAAATGATTGCCCAGGTGGGCACCATTTCGGCCAACAGCGATTCCACCATCGGCAACATCATTGCCGAGGCCATGAAGAAGGTCGGCAAGGACGGCGTGATCACGGTTGAGGAGTCGAAGACTCTGGAGACCCAGCTGGAAGTGGTCGAAGGCATGCAGTTTGACCGCGGCTATCTGAGCCCCTACTTCGTGACCGATCCGGACCGCATGGAAGTCTCGCTCGAAGAGCCTTACATCCTGATCCACGAGAAGAAGATCAGCTCCATGAAGGATCTTCTGCCCCTGCTGGAGCAGGTTGCCCGCAACGGCAAGCCGCTGGTCATCATCGCTGAGGATGTTGACGGCGAGGCGCTGGCGACCCTGGTGGTCAACAAGCTGCGTGGCACGCTGAACGTAGCGGCAGTGAAGGCTCCTGGCTTCGGCGATCGCCGCAAGGCAATGCTCGAAGACATCGCCAAGCTGACCGGTGGCAACGCCATCACCGAAGACCTCGGCATCAAGCTCGAGAACGTCAAGATCGAAGACCTCGGCCGCGCCAAGCGCGTGACCATTGACAAGGACAACACCACGATCGTTGAAGGCCGCGGCGACTCCAAGGCCATCGAAGGCCGGGTGAAGGAAATCCGCAACCAGGTGGAGAAGACGACCTCCGACTACGACCGCGAGAAGCTGCAGGAGCGGCTCGCCAAGCTGGTCGGTGGCGTGGCTGTCATCAAGGTGGGCGCGGCAACCGAGACCGAGATGAAGGAGAAGAAGGCTCGGGTTGAGGATGCCATGCACGCTACCCGCGCTGCAGTTGAGGAAGGCATTGTCCCGGGTGGTGGTGTAGCTCTGCTGCGCTCCGCCAAGGACGTGGACGAGCTGATCAAGAAGCTCGAGGGTGACGAGAAGATCGGTGCAACGATCGTCCGTCGCGCCCTGGAAGAGCCTCTTCGCCAGATCGTCGGCAATGCCGGTGAGGAAGGTGCGGTGATCGTGGGCAAGATCAGCGACAACAACAATCCTCACTATGGCTACAACGCGGCCACCAACCAGTACGAAGACCTGGTTGCGGCCGGTGTCATCGACCCGACCAAGGTAACCCGCACTGCGCTGCAGAATGCGGCCTCGATCGCCGCCCTCATGCTGACGACCGAAGCCATGGTGGCCGATATCCCCGAGCCGAAGCAGTCTGCTCCGGGCGGTGGTCACGGCGGCGGCGGTATGGGCGACATGTACTAAGCAACACGCAGTTGTTACGAGAGAGGCCACCCGCAAGGGTGGCCTCTTGCTTTTGCTGGCCTGGAGTGCAGTTCCGCTACGCAAAAGATGTGGAAGCGGTGGCAGCTGTTCTCATGCGAAATGGTCTACGGTGAATAGATGAGGCACAAATGCGTCTAAGCACGTCGAAATCGAGCGCGCCATAGAAGAGCTGAGCTGCAGGAATCGAAGAGCTATGCGGTAGCTACCGGAAAACTGCCCGCAACCAATCGACACTCGCTTGACTCCGATTTTGCGGCTGGCAGCCTGCATGGCGATTGATCGCACGGCCGTCGAAACAGAATGGTCGCGTCCAGCCCTAGCTGCGCGCTAAAGCGCAGATCGGTCGAGACTGTTTCTCGGAGCGCTGAGGCACGCCTTTCCCGATAGATGCGTGGGCTCCCCCACGAATCCGAAGTTTGGATCAGTCAGGGCTTAAGCCCCATGCCGGAGTCGCTAAACCGGATCCTGCGATTTCCGCAGTTCGCTGGTTTGAAAACCCGCCCAGGGCTGGCACCGCTTGAGCTGTTCGTTTACCGAGCACGTGCAAATGTCTTCGTCGCCAATTCGCATCTCCGAAACAGGTAAGGACTCCAGTCGCAACAATATGAGACTTTCGACATTGGAGATCCCCTTGCGGACGAATATCGAAATCGATGACCAGTTGATGGAGCAGGCGATGCGTTCGACTCGGCTGCACGGACCAAAAGGGCCGTCGCGGATGGCTGGGTTGCGGTGCTGGTGAAGATCCACGCGCAAACAGGCATCCGCCAGCTTCGCGGCAAGGTCAAGTGGGAAGGCGATCTGAAGGATCTGTCAGGGCACGCGATTGAGACGTAGGTTGTCGCAGCCGGAACATCGAATCCTCGTGACACAGTCGTACGATGCCCAACGTTATTTGTTTCCTGAGTGCCCAATGGCCAGGCGCAAACCCACCCGGAAAGTAAAGGGCAGCGATGGATATCCTATCGGGCCGATTCTCTTGTTGCTGGTCAGGTTGTCGAGCTGGGCATACGCGGCGAGCCAGGAGAGGAACTGGTAGCTTCCACCGAGATCGAGCTTGGTGTAGCTGAAGTCGAGATTGCGGTTCGGTAACAGCAGCGAGTTCCCTCCCGCGACGTCGCGGCCCGCCCAGAAAAGTAGAATCGTCAGCTGCGGCTGGCGAACGCGGCCGTAAATCCCACCGAATATTGTTCGCCGTTGTAGCTCACCGCGGCATAGCCGGTATGCGGCGGCCGGTTGAACGGACGGGCTCCGCGCAGCGGATCAAAGGCGCCGATGGGCACTTCTGCGAACGGGGGCGCCGGCTGACCGGGCAGCCCGGTATTGAACGAAGGTTGGAGCGCGTCGGAGGTAAAGGACCGCGCGCACCACCGCATCCAGGTAGGTATAGCCTCCGCGCAGAAACAGATTCTTGAACACGCTGTAGTCCACCTCGCTTTCAATGCCCTGGGCGCGGAATGCCTGCGAGTTCAGATCGAGGTCGCCGGCGTTGCTCAGCAGGCTCTCCAGCTCCTGCTGCTCACTGGGGCTCAATTGCGGCAGCAGCGCAGGCACTTCCGTCGCCGGCACCGGCTCGATCTGCCTGCCGTACTGGTTGTGGAAGTAGCTGACCCGCAGCAGGCCGCGCTCACTGAGAAAGCTCTGCGCCACCCCGCCCTCATAGGTGCGCGACTGCTCCTCAACGATCGGTGTGATGTGGAACTGCTGGATCGACTCCCGGCCCGCCCTGCTGGGTAAGCAGGAAGTTGTAGAGGCTGCCGAACTGCTCATCGAGCGAGGGCTCCTGGTAGCCGTTGGCGAAGTTAAAGCGGATCTTGGTGCCGTGAAAGAGGCCCATGGCCGGGACGAACCGGATAATAGACCAACCCGATACGAGGAGTCCCACCGTCCCAAACAGCTGGTTCTTCTCTGCCCCTCCTCCGAGCGAGTAGTAGAGCCGGTACTTGTAATTTCCCTGAATTTGCGCGGTGTAGTCATAGTTGCCGCGCTCCAGGTTCTGATCGATCCCGTAGGCTACGGATTTCTTCGCGCCGCGCTCATCCTCATAGCGGAAGGTGAACATGCCAAGGATGTGCGGGGTAAACGGGTAGTCGCTCTGAAAGTAGACCTGGTCGCGATTGTTGACCCGCTCGACTGTGTTGGGATAAATGCCGGCGAAATTCAGGACCGCCTGTCCGGTCACCGAGTCGCCGTTCGCTCCCCGGATCAGGGTATTGTAACCGTAATAGTTCGACCTAGTGCCGTGGTGAGGGGAATGCCCGCGGGATAGAAGTTGATATCTTCTTCGCGCTTGCGCGTCAGGCCATAGCGCACCAGGTTGTGCCAGCCGCCGATGGTCCGGTTTTCGAGCGACGCTCCCAGATAGATATCCTGATTCGATCGCTTTGCCGGCGTTGGCAATGCCGTAGAAGTTGAAGGCTCCCGGAGTGCCGGCCGCCGCATCGCTATTGCGCGCCGTGACCCGAAGCTGGGTCGCCGAAGTGAAGCGCGTAGCCCAGGTTCGCGCTCGCCGTGTAGTCGTGAAATTCGTTCATCTTGATGGAGTTGTCGCTTTGAAAAGCGTCAAAGCCGCCGTAGTAGTCGAACTTGTTATGGGTGCCGCCGAGCTGGGCCAGGTTGCGAAAACTGGTGAAGGTGCCGGCATCACCCTCGTAGAAGAACGAAGGAAATCCTGTGCTTCCCCGTGGAGTACTCAGGCTGACGACTCCGGCAGAAGCATCCGAGCCGTAAAGCACGCTGTTGGGACCACGATACACCTCGAACTGTCCGATCCCGGCGGTAGACAAATTGCTGAAGTCGAAGGCGCCGCCAATATCTCCGATGGGGACCCCATCCAGGTTCACCTGGTTGGCATCGGCATTGCTGCCGCGAATGAAAAGCGAGCTCACGCCGCCATACTCGCCCTGGCGCAGGACGAAAACGCCCGGCATCTGGCGCAGCGGATCGATCAGGTCGGTGCGACTGCGGAACTCGCCGCTGCGCTGGGTGCTGATCGCAGCGCTGACCTGCGCCTCGGGGAGCGGGGTACCGGTAGCCGAAGTGACGATCTCCTGCCTTACATTCGCCGGCTCGAGAACCACGTCTTCCTCATGGCTGTCCACCGGGCCGGCGTAGAAGCTGAGGCTGGTGATTTGCTTGAAATTAGTGGCGGAGATGAGCACGTAGAATCGTCCGCTGGCGCTGCTGCTGATCTGATAGGTGCCGTCGGTGCGGGTGAGCGCCAGCGCGAGAATCTGACCATTCTGCACCAACACCACGCTGGCATGGATGACGGGCAGGCCCAGGGGATCGGTGACGGTTCCATGCACAATGGCGGCTTGCGTCCAACGGCAGAACGAGAAGCAGCCAGAACATCGAGGAGGCAAGAGCGCCGCGATCGAACCGGCATGGAAATCCTTTTTTCTCCCGGAACGAGGGTGACCTGCACCTCGATAGACGCCGGACTCCGGTTGGACGCGCAGGCCGGTTCAACCTGGGCAGAAGAAATGGTGACCCCGGGAAGACTCGAACTTCCGACAAACAGTTTAGGAAACTGCTGCTCTATCCACCTGAGCTACGGGGCCCCGTGTCTTAACTGATGGTTCAGTTTACAGCAGGAGATTAGTTGAGCGGAGGGCTACGCGCCCAGACGTTTCAACCGGAACAGCGCCGCGATCATGGCATCGATGTCTTCGAAGCTGTTGTAAAGCGCCAGCGACGGACGGACGGTTTTCTCGAGGCCGAACCTGCGGAGCGTGGGCTGGGCGCAATGGTGGCCGGAGCGTACGGCGATCCCTTCGCGGTTGAGCGCGGCGCCCACCTCTTCGGTTCGAAAGCCCTCGAGCACAAATGAGAGCACACCCGCCTTTTCCTTGGCGGTGCCGATGATGCGCAGCCCCGGCACGCGCAACATAGCCTGGGTGGCGTAGACCAACAGTTCATGCTCGTAGCGGGCTACATTGGGCATGCCGATGTGGTCGAGATAATCGATGGCCGCGCCCAGTCCCACGGCGTCGGCAATGTTGCCGGTGCCGGCTTCGAACCGGCCCGGTGGAGGCTGATAGGTCGTTTTCTCAAAGGTGACGTCGACGATCATGTTTCCGCCCCCTTGCCACGGAGGAGTTTCCGCCAGCACTTCCGGCTTGCCGTAGAGCACTCCGATGCCCGTAGGCGCGAAGACCTTGTGGCCCGAGAACACGTAGAAATCGCAATCCAGAGACTGCACATCGATCGGCATGTGGGAAACGGCCTGCGCGCCGTCTAGCAGAACACGGGCTCCATAACGATGGGCCATTTGCACCATCTGATGCGCTGGAGTGACGGTCCCCAGGGCATTCGAGACCTGGGTGAAAGAAACCAGGCGGGTCTTAGGGCTCAGCAGCTTCTCGTACTCATCGAGCAGGATCTGGCCGTCGTCGTCGACGGGTGCTACGCGCAGGCACGCGCCCTTTTCCGCGCACAGCATCTGCCAGGGGACGATGTTGGCGTGATGCTCAATCCAGCTGATGACGATCTCGTCCCCTTTGTTGATGTGGCGCCGTCCCCATGCCTGGGCGACCAGGTTGATGGCCTCGGTCGCGCCGCGCACGAACACGATCTCTTTCGAGGACGATGCATTGAGGAAGTGCGTCACCTTGCTGCGCGCATCCTCATAGGCATCGGTCGCGCGCGCTGCCAGGTCATGGGCGGCGCGATGGATGTTCGAGTTCTCGTGCTCGTAGAAATAGGAAATGCGATCGATCACACTTTGCGGCTTTTGCGTGGTCGCGGCGTTGTCCAGCCAGATCAGCGGATGGCCGTTGACCCGTTCGTTCAAAATCGGAAAGTCGCGCCGTACGGAGCCGATGTCAAACTGGTTCCGGGCAAGCTTGAGGTCGCCGACAGCCGCAGGATGCGTCTGGCAGACCACCCTGGTCGAGAAAATAAAACGACGAAGAGTCAGTCAGCGCAGCGCGCGCATCGTTTTCGTTCAGCAGCGGCGGCAGGGGGGCTAGCCTGGGCACTGCTGCTTCGAAAGACGGAAACAATGCTTCATCGAACTCCGGCATAGGAATCGAGAACGGGGATGACGGAATCGCGGCTACGGGGACACTGTGCTCCGGCCGGGATGACAATTCTGAGGGAAAGGTAACGCGCGTGGGCGCCAGGGCGGATCCGTTAAGACCGCCGGCATTCTCGAGAAAGTAGAACGGAGAGATTGTCGTCAAGGCCGATCTTGCATCGTCCTCTGTCCGTAATGGCGGAAGGGGCGGGAGCACCGGCACTCCCGCTTCAAAGGACGGAAACGTAGCGCCAAACTCCGGCGTCGGGAGCGAGAAGGGAGATAGCGGGGGCACGGCGGCGGCGCTGCGCGGATCGTGCTGCAACATTCCCGCTTCCGGGATAGGGGTGGCCGCTGGAAGAGCAACCGCTGCAGCTGGGCCCAGCATGAAGGGCGAGAGCTCCGGCGTGGCGGACGACAGCCCGGGCACATCCGGTGCCATGGGAACTTTACCGGCCGATGGTATCGTCGGCAGCGAAGGCAAAGGCATGCCGAATTCGGGGAGCCGGGTTTCAAAGGCCGGCGTCAAGTCCTGCGCATCGGGCGTGAAAGGCGCGAGGGTAGTGGGGTAGCCCTGCGCCGGCTGCGCACGGAAGAACTCATTGGCCAAACGGGTCAACATAGTTAGATCCGGCAGCGAACCGGCAACGCTGGTCTCGTCCACGGGCAGCGCTGGCTTCACCCGGTCATCGAAGTCCGTAGTTGGGAAACCCGCCGCCCAGTCCTGATCACTTGTACTCATGGTATTGTCCGACTTCTACGTTCTCGAGCACGCCCAGCGCGTCTTCGGCAAGTACTGCCGCGGAGCAATACAGAGACACCAGGTAGGAGGCTATCGAGTTGCGGTCAATACCCATAAAACGGACGGAAAGGCCGGGAGTCTGTTCGCCCGGCAAGCCGGGCTGGAACAGTCCTACCACGCCTTGTTTCCTCTCGCCCGTGCGCAGCAAGAGGATATTGGTCTTCCCCGCCCCATCGATGTTCATCTTGTCGCTGGGGATGAGGGGAATGCCCCGCCAGGTCATGAACGGCGAACCAAAAATCGTGGCCGTTGGCGGGGGAACACCGCGGAAGGTACACTCCCGGCCGAAGGCGGCGATGGCCCGTGGGTGCGCCAGGAAGAATGCCGGTTCCTTCCAGATGCGCGAGAGAAGTTCATCCAGATCGTCAGGGGTGGGCGCACCGCCGCGGACCGGAACCTTGAATGCCGGATCGACATTGTTGAGCAGGCCATAGTCGGCGTTGTTGATCAACTCGGCCTCTTGGCGCTCTTTGACTTTTTCCACGGTCAGGCGCAACTGCTCCCGGATCTGGTCGTGCGGATGGCTAAAAAGATCGGAGACGCGGGTGTGAACATCCACCACGGTCGAGATCGCGCTCAGCGTGTATTCACGCGGAGTCTCCACATAGTCGACAAAGGTCTCGGGCAATGTCCGTTCATCGCGCGATCCGCAGGCGACTTCGATGTTTGCGTCGTTCTTAACCTTGTTGACCCGATAGGTGCCGGATTCGACCGGAACCCAGCCCAGCAGCTGGACCAGCCAGCGTGGGGTAATGGCCGTCAACTGGGGCGGTGTCTTGGTGGTGTTGGCTAACTGCCGTGCTGCTACATCGCCTAACGCTCGACGACTCTCATCTGCCATGGGGGGTTATTCCTTCCTTAACGCATTTTCACTTCTACTCTGCACAGGCAGGCGCCGCGAGGTGCGGCTTTTCTTGAGGATAAGCCACGTCGGGAGCGGTTGCTCTGTATGCACCAGAAGTGAAAATGCTCTAGCGCACATCACGGGCATCATAGCCGTCTTGGCAGTCGCTCGGGAATCGTGAAATGTGGAATTCGGATCAGTTCAACGAACAAATAACCGCCAAGCTGCCTTTTGACCTCATAATTTAAGGACACGCGGCAATGCTTCGAGTACCCTGCCGGTAACAACGAACGAAGGCGGCTCTATTGACTGGATTGGTTCCTCCATCGATCGACGATATCGATTGTGAAATTCTGGCTGAACTCCAGGCCAATGCCCGCATTGCGTTTGCGGAGCTGGGACGAAGAGTCGGATTGTCTACCCCGGCCGTCATTGAAAGAGTCCACCGGCTGGAGGAGAACAACGTGATTCTCGGCTATCGCACGCTCGTCGATCCGGCCCAGGTGGGGCTGCCGGTGCGCGCGTTTGTTCATGTCACGGTGGCGGGAGACAAGCTGGCGAAATTTGCCGCCGTGGTGCGCAACCTGCCCGAAGTGCTGGAGTGTCATCGGGTGACCGGCGCCGAATCATTTATCGTGCAAGTCGCGGTCCGCGACGTGAGACATATGGAAGAGGTCATCGATTCAATGATGCCCTACGTTTCGACCAACACCTCCATGATTCTGGCCTCTCCTGTGCCCTGGAACAGCATCCTTCCCGCCGCGCGCTACGGCAAGAAGCCACGGCAGCGCAAGTCCAACAGCTAGCTCTTTCCTTGCCTACAACTAAGGTGTGGGCGCTATGGCGAAGATAACCGGCCAATCCGTTTTGACTAATGGAATTGTGAATCGCTCGATGCAGCGCGGCTGAGAGACGTAGTTTATTATTCTTCAGCCGGATTTTCTTACCTTCAAGCCCGCGAGCTAGAACATGTTCCAGTTCAGCAAGGCTCATTGGTGCGAGCGCAGGATTGGTGCGGCTTCGGGGCAAGCGGGTCCAGAAGTTTGGCCCTCACGAACACACGTTCAGAATGGGAAGCGATTGGCCGCTTATGGCGCGAACGCAACCTTACCAATGACGATTTGGTTTGTTACACCAGTAACCGGTGTCAGGCAAGGAGCGAAATGAGATTCAGCACGATAGCCATAGGATCAGCCTCTCTTTTTTTGATTGCTGCGGCCGTAGCACAAACCGCACCGCCCCCGGGAACCGCCGGGCAGCGCAAAGCTAACCAGCAGGCGCGCATTGCCCAGGGGGTCAAGAGCGGACAATTGACCGCTCACGAAACCGCCAACCTGGAAACCCGGGAAGCCAGCGTTAACAAGGAAGAGCGCAACATGCGCGCGGCCGACAACGGGAAACTTACAGCGGCGGACCGCACCGCGATCAATAACCGGCAGAACAAGATTTCAAATTCCATCTACAAAGATAAACACAACGCAGCTGTACAGAAATAGCAACCGGCAGCGAGGTCCTTGGGAAGAAGACCTCGCCGCGTCGGATCTGCCTATTTGCGCAGCGCCCGATAAAGATCGGTAAATATCGGTGGGGTAATCGCGCGGATTGCTTTTTTGATCCGAATGGTCGTTTTCACGCTATTGAGTCCCGGGCGCTCCTGGAACGCCACCTCATGCCGATGAGTCAGTTCCGGGTCCTCTTCGGGGCGGCCATTCGAGTAGTAGTAAGTCGCAATGGACTTCCGGTTCCGATCGGGCGGGCAAGCCAGTGGAACGGGATGACCGTGAAACGACACACTCGTAGTGCTGAAGATGGCGCAGCGGTTGAATACGGGCAGAATCTTCTTCTCCGCCCGGGTCACCTTGCGATCCCATAGCTCGAAGTGCCCTCCGTATTCTTCCTTCCAATCTTTGTTCAGATAAACCAGGACATTGATGCGCCGGTCCAACCGCAAACCCTTGTGGTAGCTGAAGTCGGCGTGCACTTCCAACAGGCCGCCGGGCCGTATTTGATGCAAGCCTCCGCCGGCGTAGTTGGGATCGGGCAGCACGCTCTGGATCCCGGTCAGCGTCTCGAGAAACTTAAGCATGGGCCGGCTATTGAGGAAGTAGAGGACATCGCGAATCGATGGCGGCAGTTTCTCCACCACATCGAATGCCAGTTTCTTGCGTTGGTTCACGTCTGTATAGGCGTGCCACTCCGCCTCTTTCGGCTCCGGGAAATCCCGCAGTGCGGCTTCAGCCACTTCAATGGGCAGGAAATCGTCGAAATAGATGTGCGGATAAGGCGTGTTGGCCTTGTACTGCTCTGCTTTGGCCTGGGCCAGAGACTCAAGTTTGGTAGTAAATTCCTCGCTGAGCAATTGGTTCATCACCCTGATATCGCTGGGGGCCTCGACTTGGGGCATCGCTGGGACTCCGTTCTCTGCGTTCTGGTGCGTTTAGACGTATTATGCACGCACCAGTTGTAAACTATTGCTGAGGGATATATGGCGCAAGTGGAACGCAGACAGTCGGTGACAGTCAAGGTAGGAGATGTGCGCGTGGGGTCTTCCGCGCCGGTAGTGGTGCAGTCCATGACCAACACTGATACCGCCGATGTACAAAGCACGATTCAGCAGGTTGCCGCTCTTGCCACCGCCGGGTCGGAACTGGTGCGGGTCACGGTCAATAACGACGCCGCGGCGAAAGCAGTGCCGGCGATTGTCGAGGGCCTGGCCAAGCTGGGGATCGACGTCCCCATTGTCGGCGACTTCCACTACAACGGTCATCTGCTGTTGAAAAAGTATCCGGAGTGCGCGCGCACGTTGGCGAAGTACCGCATCAACCCGGGGAATGTCTCGATCGGCCGCAAGGACGATGACAACTTCCGCATCATGATCGAGTGCGCAGTAGAAAACCAGAAGCCGGTACGGATCGGCGTGAACTGGGGTTCGCTGGACCAGGCTCTGCTGACTCGGATGATGGACGAGAATTCCAAACGGGCCCAGCCCGCGGATGCCCGGGATGTGATGATCGAAGCGATGCTGGTGAGCGCAATCGACTCCGCGCACGCTGCGGAACGCTACGGGCTGCGGCATGACCAGATCATTCTCAGCGCCAAGGTGAGCGGCGTGCGCGACTTGATCGAAGTTTACGAATTGATGGCTGCGCGCTGCGACTATCCGCTCCATCTGGGTCTGACCGAAGCCGGTATGAGCATGAAAGGCATCGTCGCCTCCACGGCGGGTTTGGCCCCCCTGCTGCTTAAGGGCATTGGCGATACCATCCGCGTCTCCCTGACCCCGAAACCCGGCGGCGACCGCACCGAAGAGGTGCAGGTGGCGCAACAAATACTACAGTCACTGGGCATCCGCAGCTTTGCTCCCCAGGTGACCGCCTGCCCCGGATGCGGGCGCACCAGCAGCACTTACTTCCAGGAATTGACCCAGGATATTCAGGCCTACGTACGCGACAGCATGCCGGTTTGGCGTGAGCGCTATCGCGGAGTCGAAGAGCTGAAGCTGGCGGTGATGGGTTGCGTGGTGAACGGGCCGGGCGAATCGAAGCATGCCAACATCGGTATTTCGCTCCCGGGCACGTTTGAAGATCCCAAGGCCCCCGTTTATGTAGATGGTCGCCTCATGACGACGCTTCGCGGCGACGACATCGTGAACGACTTCAAGAAGATTCTCGATGAATATGTCGCAGCGCGCTACAACAGCGGCTCCCGCGAAGAGCAGCTGATCGAAGTGCGGTAACGCGTTTGTGATCTCAGGGTGTGAGTCCCGAAGGGACGTCTGAAAGTAGCCAAGGAAGCAGTCCTGGGTATGGGGCCCAATCGGAGAAGTCCCGAAGGGACGGCTGAAGGCCCTGCATGAGAATTCAGCCGTCCCTGACGGGACTATTCCGATCGCGCGAAGGTCTACCCAGGACTACGTCCCATAAGCGCTAACTTGTTTGGGATGTTTTTCGTCAAAACTCCCACAAAAACGTCATCCTGAGAGCCTGTGACTTTTTCGATCTTTTCGTGCTTTTTTTACACCTAACTGGATGTTTTTCGACCCCTCCACAAAACCGTCATCCTGAGAGTTTGTGACTTTATTGGTTTCACATGAAAATTGGTGCTGAAAATAAAAGGCTTAGCTGCGTCAAAAACGTGAAAAAGCCAATAAAATCACAGCCTCTGAGCGAAGCGCATCACAGATCTATCACATAACGGAGGGTTCGATGGCGCGGAGTCGAAGGACCCCGGCGATGCTTGTTGGCAGATGCTCTTCGGAGCTTTCCGGCCACAATCTACAAGGCAATCTTGCTATGGCTTTAGTGGTTGAAAAGCTCCGAGCGGCATGGGTAAGGTAAGCACCCTCGGGGTCCTTCGACTCCGCGCCGTCAAGCGCTGTGTCAAGCGATAGATCTGTGAGGCGCTCCGCTTGAGCGAAGCGCCTCACAGATCTATCGCATAACGGAGGGTTTTATGGCGCGGAGCCGAAGGACCCCGGCGATGCTTACCTTGCCCACGCCGCTCGGGGCTTTTCAACCACCGAAGCCCGCACTTGGCGACCCGCCACGGTCTTTCCCTGGGACCGAGAACAAGACTGCGTTTCGCACGATCAATCCCGAGTTCGAAGAGTCTGCGCAAACCTGGGGATGGAAGATGATTACAGTGCATGAAAAGGATGTACCCGTGACCATCAAGCGCGTACCGCAGATACGATCCTGTTCTCGGGCTTCGGTGGTTGAAAAGCTCCGAGCAGCATAGGCAAGATAAGCCCCTCGGGGTCCTTCGACTCCGCGCCATAAAACCCTCCGTTATGCGATAGATCTGTGAGGCGCTTCGCTCAGAGGCTGTGATTTTATTGGCTTTTTCACGTTTTTGACGCAGCTAAGCCTTTTATTTTCAGCACCAATTTTCATGTGAAACCAATAAAGTCACAAACTCTCAGGATGACGTTTTTGTGGGAGTTTTGAGGAAAAACATTCCCAAGTAAGTTAGCGCTTATGGGACTACGTCCTGGGCTGCCCCCGCATTTATGCGGGGGCTTGAAGTTTCTACTTCTTAGAGAGGATGGATAGATCCAAATTTGGGAAATGCGCGAGTTTTCTGGTGGTCACCGCTCTCATGCTTTGTATCAGTCGTCCACCGGCTGCGCCGACCCACGGGGGATGAAACGGGCGTCCTGCAATTCATGTTTGTTTTGTTGAACTTGCATTTTTGTTTCTTGTTAGGGCACGACTCTATAGCCCCTGCGCTCTTTCTTTGCTTCAGAATTCTTCGCACCAGCATTTCATGCAGGATGCGCCATGGCAGGGGCTGAAGCCCAATTCTCTTTCTGCCCTTTACGGCCCGACTAAAGTCGTGCCCTGATACAAAGCCAAAACACAGCATCCAGAGGAGCTTCTCTGGTTGAAATATCAACCTGCAATCCCGGGTCCCCGTTGCCTGCCTTGGAAGAAGACTCGTACTGTCGGGTATCATCACGCACCCGGCTGCCCGGAAGTGCATGGACTTTCGGAATCAGCTCGCTCCAAAAATATGGTCGCTGCCCCTTACCCTCCAGCCGAGCAGGCAATATCATGTTTACAGGCGGCGGGCTCTCGCGCAATCGCTGCCCGGTGGCGTTTGCCTGTTGCTGAAGGCCTTTGGCGCGAGCGAAGGATGGCGTAACGCTATCCGGTACCACACTCGTTCTCTCTTCCAACCAGCCACACCCATCCCGCCGTTGGCGGGCTTTTCTTTGCCGCCAAAGCAGTTTCGCAATTGGTGTAGACCGAACCCGGATTTCCTGTAGAGGTTGGTGGAACCGCGGAACTACCTGCGACTTTCCGTGAAGAAAGTCGCACATAATTGTTCTCGACAGTGCTGCGTCGCAGGAAATCCGGGGAGCGACAGGCCTTTTCGTGGTTTTCTCCCAAGGAAAACCACTCCTCGCGATCTTTATCAGACCACAGTAATTGCGAAACTGCTTTAAAGGCGCTCTTGCAAACCCAAGTGACCTGTCAATCGCGAAAATTGCAAACTGGCCACCTGCCGTGGATGCCGGAAGGGACACCTTGCGTGATTCTGCTCGAAAAAGCCCGAATTTTATGCAATTTTATAAAATTGTCCCCGGCCGCCTTCCCCTCCGGTTTGGGGACCGCGCGGCCGGCTGCCGCAGCTATGCTCCAAAAAATCCCAATTTTATGTCAATTTTATGAGAAAATTCCGGCGCCCGGTGAGCAAACCGGGCAGCTCCCGAAATGTAAAAACTCCGGTCCCAGGACTGCGTCACTCTCAACCGTCCCTCCGGGACTAAACCGTAAATGTGGGTCCTCACAGACGCTCTTCAGGCCTCTACGAGTTTACGATTTACGGCCCGACCAAAGTCGGGCCGTAACAAGAAAACAAACTCTCCCCCAGTTTCATCGCTCGCGGGTCGGCAACGCCGGTGGACAACTGATACAAAGCGAGTTTTCCGCAGGTTGTTTAGCCAGCGCTAAAGCGCATGATCGAGTCGAGACTGTTTCCCGGAGCGCTGAAGCGCTCCTTCCCCCGCATAAATGCGGGGGCTCCCACCACGAATCCTGAAGTTCGCAGCGGGGCAATATAGGGAATCAGTGCACTTTACCGGCCCAACTCTTCGAACAACAGAATGATCGACTCAATCCCCCGATAGAAATTGGCGATGTTAAATTTTTCGTTCGGGGCGTGCAGGTTGTCGTCCGGCAGGCCGAAGCCCATCATGACGGTGGGGATTTTGAGGTGGCGCTCAAAATCTCCCACAATCGGAATGGAGCCACCGGAACGGATGAAGACCGTCTCTTTCCCAAAAACCTGGTGCAAAGCCCGAGTCGCCGCCTGGATATAGCGATTGTCAGTGCTGACCACGATCGGATCACCGGAGTGGATAAGACGGACGCGCAGTTCAATGCCCTCCGGTTGCAAGGCTTCGACATAACACTTGTATAGCGCGAACGCCTCCTGCGGGATCATGTCGGGAACCAGGCGGAAGGAGATCTTGGCAGTGGCCTTAGCGGGAATTACGGTTTTCGCGCCCGCGCCGATAAAACCACCGGGCATTCCGTGAACATCCATGGTGGGCCGAACCCAGGTCCGCTCCAGCACCGAAAAACCCGGCTCTCCGGTAAGCTCACGCGATCCGATTTCCGATTTTCGATACTCCTCCTCGTCGAAGGGCAAACTCTTCCAGGCCTTGAGTTCGTCGGTGGAGGGAGCGGCCACCCGGTCATAAAAGCCGGGGATACGAATGTGCCCCTGCGGGTCTTTGAGGGCGGCAATCACCTGCGCCAGGGCAATGAAGGGGTTAGGTGCGGCGCCCCCATATAGGCCGGAGTGCAGATCGGTACGCGCCCCCTGGGCTTCGAGTTCGGTGTAGATCATACCCCGCAGCCCCACGCACAAAGTAGGCAGGCCGGGGGCAAACATCTCGGTATCAGAAACCAGGGCGAAGTCGGCCTGCAACTGCTCCGGATGCTGGCGCACGAACTGCGCTATACCCTCACCGCCCACCTCCTCTTCACCTTCAATAATGACCCGCACATTAATTGGGAGCCGGCCGGCTTGCAGCAGGGATTCAAGGGCCTTCAAGTGGCTGTACATCTGACCTTTGTCGTCGACCGCGCCGCGCGCATAGAGGTTTCCGCCGCGCTCGGTTGGTTCAAACGGGGGCGTAAGCCATTCGTCGAGGGGGTCGGGCGGCTGGACGTCGTAATGGCCATAGGCCAGACAGGTGGGCTTGCCGGCCGCATGCAGCCAGTCGCCATAAACCAGCGGATGCCCGGATGTTTCGATCACCCGGACATGCTCCAGCCCAATTCGCTCCAATTCCCGGGCCAGGCTCTCGGCGGCAAACCGGACGTCGCCTGCATGCTCAGGAAGGGTGGAGATGGAAGGAATCCGGAGCAGCGATTTCAATTCCTCAAGGAAACGCGCCTGGTGGTTGCGGGCAAACTCAACCGGGGAAGCCATGGGTTGGTCTCTCCTGTAGGTAAATGATTGTTTTTGAGCGACTTGTCCGCCCAGGGCCGAGGGCGGCAGTAGCGGCCACCAAGATGTATCCTAAACCTGGAGAAGTATTCATGCTCGACTTAGAAATTGCGCCGCGTGATGTCGCGGCCCAGCTTAAATCCGGGGAAACCGGACTGATCCTGCTGGATGTTCGCGAACCTTGGGAGTTTCAAACGGCCCAGATAGCCGGCTCAAAGCTCATGCCGATGGGTGAGATCCCTTCCCGCGCCTTTGAGGAGCTGGACCCGGAGGCGCACATCGTCACGGTCTGCCATTCCGGCGTCCGTTCCTTGAATGTCGCCGTGTGGATGCGTAACCAGGGTTTCGAGAAGGTGCAGTCGCTAAGCGGGGGGATCGATGGCTGGTCCCGGGAAATCGACCCGGCAGTGCCCCGCTATTGATTGCATTTGCACCCCTACCCCTTACGTTGCAGATCAGGCCCATCTGCGCCCCTGCTCAGCAGTTCAGGGGCGTGATACAAGCAAGATAGACAACCTCTAAAAAGAAAGTTCAGAGCAGCCATGGGCGCCACCGAAAGAGTATTAATTGTTGAAGATGAATTGCATGCTTTGGCCGGGTTGGCCGAGTTGGTCTCCGGCTGGGGTTACCGCACAGAAACCGCGCGAGACGGCATCGAGGGCCTGGAAAAAGTAGCGGAGTGGTTTCCCGGGATCATCGTGACCGACCTCAAGATGCCCCGCATGGACGGTTTGGAACTGCTGTCGCGATTGAGCGAGATGCAGTTGAACGCCGCCGTGATCGTGCTGACCGCGCAAGGCAGCATTGAACGTGCGGTCGAGGCGATGAAGATGGGCGCCTACGACTTCATTCAAAAGCCTATCGATCCCACCCGGCTGAAAACCGTTCTGGCCAATGCCAGCCGCCAGCGCGAGACCGAGCGGGAGTTGGAAGTCACCCGCCGCAAGCTGCGGGATACCGGCTTTCTGGGTTCGCTGGTGGGCAGCTCGAGGAAGATGCAGGAGATGTTTGCCATGATCGAGCGGGTCGCCCCCAGCACCGTGTCGGTGTTGATTACCGGGGAGAGCGGCACGGGCAAGGAGCTGGTGGCACGAACCCTGCACGAGCTGAGCCCGCGCCGCGGCAAGCCGTTTGTCGCCGTCAATTGCGCCGCCATTCCCGAAACCTTGATCGAGAGCGAGATCTTCGGCCACGAGAAGGGCTCCTTTACCGGGAGCGATGGAGCGCCGCGCGGGATGTTTCGAGCTGGCCGAGGAAGGCACGCTGCTGCTGGATGAGATCGGCGAAATGCCGGTGGGCACGCAGGCCAAGCTGCTGCGCGTATTGGAAGACAGGAAGCTGCGGCGCCTGGGCAGCAAGGTCGAAACGCCGATGAACGTGCGGGTATTGGCGGCAACCAACAAGAATCCGGAGGAAGCGGTCGCTGCTGGGCACCTGCGCGGAGATTTGTACTACCGGCTGAACGTTTTTAACTTGCATATGCCACCTCTGCGGGAACATAAAGAAGACATCCCGGCGATTATTGAAGCCCTGTTGGCCGACATGAACACCAAGCATGGGCGGGAGGTCAAAGGAGTGGACGGCGAGATGCTGAGCCGGCTGATGGCTCACGACTGGCCGGGCAATGTGCGTGAGCTGCGCAATACCATCGAACGGGCAGTCATTCTTTGCGGAGAGGGATACATGGAAACGCGGCATCTGCCGCCTGCCTTCGGGCAGCGCTTTATGCGCGCGGATGTGGGGACTAACCAACTACAGCGACAGCGGCGTCCACGTGGAGATCGGCAGCACCGTGGATGAAGCCGAGCGGATGCTGATCCTGAAGACGTTGGAGTCGACGCGCAACAACAAGACGCGGGCGGCCGAGATCCTGGGCATCAGCCTGAAGACGTTGCACAACAAGTTGAAGGAGTACGGTAGCGCGACCAGCAGCGAGACGGTGGAAGAGCGGCCGGTAGTCTAGTAGCCTTTGGCTCAGCAACCGAGACAAGTACCTATCGCCAGCCGCTCCAACGTCGATAACAGGGTTCGGGTGACTCCCCCATGAGACTGAAGACCAAGCTCGTGCTCGCGATCACCGGACTGGTATTCCTGGTGGTGTCCACCCTGTCTTGGATATTTCTTGGCCAGCTTCTGCGCCAGCGAATGTCTCAGGCATACTCCGCCAACGACATGGTGGCGCACCAGATATCTCTGCGCCACCAAGCGCAGCCCTGCAGACCAACATCCGCGGGCCTCAGGTCGACGCCAATGATCCCAAGGCTCTGCGCGCTGCGGTGGCCAAGGCGTTGCGCAGCGATCCCGCCCTGACAGAGCTGCTGAATTCGGCCATCCGCTACTCTCCTACGGTCTTCGACGTCACCATCGCGGACAGCGAGGGCCGCGGGCTGCTGAGTACCGATCCCACCAATCTGGACCACTTGGTGCCCCAGCGGCCGGAATACGCCGAGCTGGAGAGCGGCGGGTTGCTGCGGCTGCTGAAAGTGGTCTTCGGACCGCCTCGCGTCTACAACCTGACTTTGCCCTGGAACGCGATTCGAACCGTTCGCCACCGTCCGGGTGGGCGTTCGCACGACTTTCCTGCGTTTCGTGGTCGAGCCCTGGCTGTATCGCCGCACTGGCCTATACCGGGGTAGCCATCCTTTGCTCGTTGATCTTCGCCGCGTTCCTGGCCAACCTGGCTCTCAAGCCGATCGAACAGATCGGCGCCCGCCTGGATGCGCTGGCTTTGGCCGAAGCCGAAGGTGGCAGGCGAGGCGGCGGACGGCCCGGTCGGGCGACGCCGTGGTGCTGGTCTCGCACAAGATCGAGCGCATCGGGCGGCGCATGCGCAACGTGGAAGAGGTCTTCTCTGCCCTCAAGGAAAACCTCGACCAGATCATGACCAACCTGCAGGACGGCATCCTGCTCTACACCCACGATGCCCGTGCGGTGTTGGTCAGCGATTCGGTGGAACGCTTTCTGGGCATCAGCCGGGCGGAAATCCTGGGCGCCAAGTTGCACGAGGTCTTCTCCCGCAATACCCGCCTGGGGAGGCTGGTGCGCGAATCCTTTGACGCCCGCATGGCCCTGGTGCAGGAGGAGATCACCACCGAGACCGGCCGGCACGTCGAGATCTCGCTCGATTTCATCCATGACGATCGGGCGGTCTATCCCCAGGAAACCCTGGGCGCGCTGCTGACCCTCCACGACGTCGAATCAGTAAGGGAGATCGAGAGCGACCTGGAGCTCTCGCGACGGCTGGCGGCCATCGGACGACTGACGGCGGGTGTGGGTCACGAGGTCAAGAACCCGATCAACGCCATCGTGGTGCATCTGGAGCTGATGCGTAACAAGTTGGGCGACTCCGATCACAAGGCCATGCGGCATCTGGAAGTAATTGAGAGCGAGATACAGAGACTTGACCGGGTGGTGCAGACGCTGGTGGACTTCTCCCGCCCGGTGGAATTGCAGCTCAAGGAGCAGGATCTGCGCCGGGTGGTCTCCGCGGTCCTGATGCTGGCATCCGCCGAATTGGAGACCCGCGACGTCCATGTGCAGAGCGATCTGCCCGACCGTCCTGTGATGGCCAAGGTGGACTCGGACTTGTTGAAGCAGGCGCTGCTGAATGTCGTCCTGAATGGCGCCCAGGCCATGGCGGAAGGGGGAAAGCTGGAAGTACGGCTGGCCGAGGACGGCCGCATGGCCCTGCTCAGCATTCATGACCAGGGTGGCGGAATACCCCGCCGATGTACGGGACAAGATCTTCGACTTATACTTCACTACTAAGAAAGACGGTAGCGGCATAGGCTTAGCGATGACTTACCGTATCGTTGAGCTGCACAATGGTTCGATTGAAGTAGAATCGGATGCAACTCACGGAACTACTTTTATTTTGCGCTTTCCTCTCAATAGTCTTCAGGAGAGTAGAGCGCGTGGATACCTTATGCCGGACGGGAGCAGCTCAGCTGGATCCATCGTCGCCAAGGAGCCCAGGGGATGAGGGCAGCGCAACCTATGCTCGTTGTGTGGCGCTGCTGGCCATTTTCTGTACCGGGTGTTCCCACAAGACGCCGTCTCCGCCGCAGCAAGCGCAGGCTCCGCCACTGCAGACCGGGAAAGGGCACGCTGAGCCAGCCCAAGACGACGCAGCACGCAGGAAAAGAGCGACACGCCTCTGGCTTCGCCTTTGCCGCCGCCATCCGCGCAAAGCGTGCCGCTGCTGCCGCCTCCGCCGCCTAAGAAGGTGCAGGGCACCAAGTCAAGACCCAAGCCCGCGGATACACCGGCAGGACACGGCCGCCGACCTCCGCGGCGCCTCAGAACGCCTGCCTCAAGCTGCTGCGTCAGGACCCCGCGCAAGCGTACTTCCCCGCCCCAGCAACAAGCTGCGGCTGGTGTCGGGCCGACTCGCCCATTGGCCAGTTGACCACCGGTGACAGCGCCTCGGGAGAAAAGACCAAGCACGAGACGGCGGATCTGATCGGCGCAACGCAACAGGGATTGAACGGGATCAAGCGGTCACTGTCGAACGGAAGAGAAAGCCACGGTGGGGCAGATACGCAATTATCTGAAGCAGGCCCAGCAGGCACTGGACACTGGAGACGCGGACGGCGCGCATCTGCTGGCGACAAAAGCCAAGATGCTGCTGGATGAACTTACCAAGCCGTAGTACGGCTGACTGAGTAGTCGCTGCTAACCGATATTCCGCATACTTCCAGCGGTCTGTATCCGGTAGACAGCGACAGATCGGTTCAGTACGGACGAGCTTTAGCGTTCGCCCCAACTCAGCTTGGAGCGCAGCACGTCGAAGAACCCTGTCTTGCCCATACGAACCAGGTTGACGCTGTGCTCGGAACGGCGGCAGCACACCTGATCTCCCACCCGAAGCTGCAAGGCCTCCTGTCCGTCCACGGTGAGAAAGGTGAGATCGGGAATACCTTCCACGCTGACGATCACGTGCGCATCGCCGCGCACCACCATGGGACGAATCGTCAATAGGTGCGGGCAGATCGGGGTGATCACCAGCGCGTCCACCGAGGGAGCCAGAATCGGTCCATTGGCGGCCAGGTTGTAGGCGGTCGAGCCCGTAGGAGTGGAGATGATGACCCCATCGGCGCGAAACGACGCCGCCAGCTGATCGAACAGATGAATGCTGAAGTCGCCCATGCGCGCGATCGCGCCCTTGGCGATCACCACATCGTTCAGCGCCTCGTACTCCTTGTACAAAGCCCCGCCGCGCATGACCTCGGTATGCAACAGGGCGCGGGCATCGATGTTGCAGCAGCCGTCCTTCCAACCCTCCAGCGTGGTGTACAGATCAGCCAGCCGGACCTCGGTAAGAAAGCCCAGCGCACCCAGGTTGACGCTGAGAATGGGAATATCCGTTCGGGCGAAGGCACGGGCCGCCGCCAGCAGCGTTCCATCCCCGCCCAGCACCACCACCAGCACTGGCTTTTGTGCCGGCAACTCATGGCGCGGAACGATGCGCGCATCCTGGGTATAGCTTCCACTCACGTGGTCCAGAATGGGTTCAAAGTCATGCGCCCGCATCCAGGCAACGAGCTCGGGGAGCAGGGTGGCAAGCTCTTCCTTCTGCGGCTTGGAAATGATGGCAACAGGTCGCATGGAGGCTTTTAGTGTACGCGATGGGACTAAAGCACTTAAAAGCGGCCGTAGAGAAGAAATTCGCGATTCCCTTCGCTCCCGCGCCTCCGCCTAAGGATGGGCGAATCCGCGATGTCGCTGTCGAGCAGCGCCCAGATCCTGGACCGCGGAGCGAACGCGATCGATCGCAAACTGGTGCGCGGCGGGTCGTGCACGATGCCGCCCTTGCCGACGTGTTCCCTGCCCGCTTCAAATTGTGGCTTGACCAGGATGACCGCCTCCGAACAGGCTCCGCGGCATTCACTCTCGCACCGCGCCAGCACCGCGGGCAGCACCAGCGTGGCCGAGATAAAAGACACATCCATGGATACGAAACTGATGCCCGGGCCAAGGTCACCGGGTTTGAGGTAGCGGGCATTGGTGCGCTCCCGCAGGCTCACGCGCGGATCCCTGCGCAGGGCTTCGGCGATCTGCCCGTAGCCGGTATCCACAGCGATCACGCTGGCCGCGCCATGCTGCAGCATGCAATCGGTAAAGCCGCCGGTGGAGGCGCCAATGTCGACGCACTGCCGCCCCTGAAGGTCGATCTGCCACCGGGTAAGCGCGGCTTCCAGCTTGAGTCCGCCCCGGCTGACGTAGCGCTGCTCTTCCCCCAGCACTCGCAGCAGCGCGGCTTGCGTCGACGGGTGCGCCGGGCTTCTCGACTTTCTGTTCATTGACCAGCACCCGCCCGGCCAGGATCAGCGCCTGCGCCCGTTCGCTGGACGGCGCCAACCCCCGCTCGAGCAGCAACTTATCCAGGCGGTTTCTCATCTAGAGTGGGTAAGCTATCCGTCGTCTCCGATTGACGCTCGCTATTGTACTCGCTGCCTCCTGGGTACTTTAGTTTGGCTGTTTTCGCTACTGCAACCGTAGAATAGGCTTCGGCTTGATCGATGCCAGAGAAAACCTCCAATCCGATTGGCGACCCTGATCGTTCTACTATCAGAGATTCAAGCCACACTGCCAGGATGGCTGACGGACCGACTGCCCCGGTAACAGACGACGGTACTTTGCTGCAGCGTGTCCGCCAAGGCGATCAGACTGCGATGGCGGAAGTCTTCGATCGCTATGGCAGGGCGGTGTACTCCGTCGCTCTGCGGATTCTGAAGGATACCGGCCACGCGGAAGACGTAATGCAGGAGATCTTCTTCCAGATCTGGCGGAATTCCGATTCGTTTGTGCAAGGGCGTGGATCGCTGGGTGCATGGCTGGTGGTGGTGGCGAGAAACCGGTCGATCGATCTGCTGCGGCGCAGAAAGCCCACAGATTCGGTGGACGATGTGATTCTGGCCTCGCCCGGCAACCTGGCTTCAGAAGCCGAGCACAACGCGATGATGGAGAAGGTCCGGAAAGTTTTGCAGGGCCTGCCCTGCCGAGCAGCAGAGGTCGATGGAGCTGGCGTTCTTTGAAGGTTTGAGCCATTCGGAGATCGCGGAGAGAACAGGCGATCCCCTGGGCACGGTAAAGACGCGTATTCGGCTGGCGTTGATTACGTTACGAAAGGCATTTCAGGTCATGACGGGCAACGGGCACAACACGCAGGAGGAGTTGGCTTCCTATGCGATGCAGAGTCTCCCGGTCGAGGAGTCCGCATCCATCAGGGCGCACCTGCAGACCTGTGCCGCTTGCCGCACAGAGCTGGCTCAAGTCTGCGGTGATCTTGCCTTGCTGGGAATGGCGGTCGAGCAGCAGCCGCTGCCCGAAGGCGCGCGGGAGCGTTTTCTGCAGAAGAATCGCCTCCTCTCCGGCAGTCAAGCCGCAGGAGAAGCTGGCCGAGGTCACTCCTATTTCGGTCAAGAGCCCAGCGCCGTGGAGCGGGCTTCTGGGTTCCCTGGGTGGCGGCGGCTGCCATGGCGATCGCGGCGGTTTCTCTAGGCGTGCAGAACCGGGCTTTGAATGACGAGCTGAACGATGAATCCAACCTGGTGAAAAATCTGGCCGCGCAAGCGTCGCGGGCGCAGCAGGTGCTGGAAGTTCTGACCGCGCCGAGTGCCCAGCGGGTGACGCTTACGGAAGGCAAAGCTCCTGCCCAGCCAACCGCACGCGCCACTTATCTGCCGGAGCGCGGCGCGCTGATCCTGCTGGCGACGAATTTGAAGCCTCTGCCTGAGGGCAAGGCCTACGAACTTTGGGTGATCCCGGCCAATGGCAAGGCTCCCGTGCCCGCAGGACTCTTCCGTCCCGACGCAGTGGGCACTGCCACCCTGGTGCTGCCGCCGCTTTCCTCCGGGATTCCCGCCAAGGCTTTCGGGGTGACCGTCGAAAAAGCCAGCGGCGCCGACTCGCCCACCTCTCCGATCATTCTCTCGGGAGCACCACCGGAAGCTGATATCTACTTGGATTTGCGTACAGCGGCAGCTAACGGAGTGGTCGCATAACACCTTGCTCCGAAGCCACAGGGCGCCCCGCTCCGCTGGCGTGGCTGACATTGATGGCATTGGCAACCGTGCCTGTCGTGCTGCTGTTAGCGGCCACCGACTGGGCGCTGGTGTGCACATCCACTCCCGTTCCATCCAATTGAATGGACGCTGCCACCTGGTCGGTGTCGGTGCGAATGACGCTCATGTAGGGCTGGTCGGAAGAAAGAACATAGACTCTGGCCGAACGGAGTGCTGAAGGTGGAGGCAATCGAAATGGGATGCCCGGTCACGGGGATCGTGGCTAACACCTGGTAATTGGTAAGGCTCACCACGCTCACCGTACTGTCCTTCTGATTGGCCACGTAGACCCGGCTTCCGTCGCGCAAAATGGTAAGCGTGGCCGGTCCATTGCCGACCGGAACCGTGACCGCCTGGCCAAACAGCGCAGAGTCATTCCCGAATTGATCGAGGCTGGTATTGATGATGGTGATGGTGTTGGAGTCGTAATTGGCAGTGACCAGCTGGGACGAAGGGGCGAAGTAGTCGGCAAAAACCGGCCCGGCATTGAACCCTGCCACCGGAGTGCCGGACGGCGGCGGCAGCAGCAGCGTGCCCGTGGCCGGATCCAGATTCTGCCGGTTTGCCGTGGTATCGAGCGTCGTTGAACTGGCTATTGATGACGGTGACGGTTCCGCTGCCCCGATTGAGAATGAACACCCGGTTGTTGTCGGTCGAACCGACGCCATAGACGGGGCAGATGCCAACCGGCAGGGTCCGCGAGATGGTCACGGTCGAGATTTCGATCGACTGCACCTGGCCCGGGAGTCGTCACCTGCGAAGGAGTCTCGCAATCCCCGAAAGCGACCTGTGTTGGCGCCGTTGTCCTGGGTGATCGAGTAGACGCGGGCGGCGTTGGAGTTGCCGGCGAGGTTGATCGGACTGGCGGGGACCGGGAGCTGCTGGGTGAGCTGGTAAACACCGCTCGAATTGTTGGTCAGCACCGCCACCGCCGGGACATTGGGTTCGGTGATGAAAGAGATTGGTTGCGGTGGAAAGCAGATTTACGGCTGTGCCGGCTGCAGCAAGGTGCTGCTCTGAATGTTCTTGGTCTGCAGCGTGGTCGAGGGGGTAAAGCTGTTGACCGTGCCGTCTGTGTTGGCAGTGGTGGCAGAGCCGGCGGTGGAACTGAGGGTGAGAGCCAGCGGATTGATGCCCAAAATGGCCTGGGTCAGCAGGGTGTCGCCGGAGGCATCGAAAACATTCGCCAAGCCGGGCGCGCCGGCGCCCGTGCTGGTGGTGACCACGGCGTAACTCTGCGGCTGCGGGGCGGGTCCGGTGACGGCTACAGGCGTGACCACCGGCCGGTGGGTATCTCCGCATCCGGCCAGCAGTACCGCGACGCCTGATCGAACAACCGGTGGCAATTCGTTGAAGAACCCTGAAGGAAAACTCTGGCAAACGCACACTCCGCCGGCTCCATGACTGGAGCCATGCAACGCTGGAGCAGTTCGCAATTGGTGCAGACCGAAGCGGTAGGCCTTTTCGTGGTTTTCTCTTAAGGAAAACCACTCCTCGCGATCTTTATCAGACCGCGGTAATTGCGAAACGCCTAAGCACCCGTGAATACCTCACTACGTTTCATTTCCTGGTAGAAAGATGATTGTAAATGGGTCGCGTATCCAGCGATACGCCAGGCCTAAAATGAACAGTGCGCGTTCAGGAACAGCAGAATGCGGTGGCAGTCGTGGCTGGTGCTGGCCGCGGTCGTGCCCTGGTGTGCGATCGCGGCCCTGCGCTATGCCACTGCAGCTTGGAACGGCGCTACGCAAACCGCGCTGGGCATCAGCCTGGCGTTGGCGCTGCTGGTATTGCTGGCGCGCGCGGCGACGCCGCTGGCCGCGGTGACCGGTGGAGTCCTCACTGCGGTCCTCACCTTGCTCCTCTTGCCGGATGTCCCCCTGGTACCACTCCGCGCTGCCAGCCTTGCTGGCGCTTTTTCTGCTCACCTTCTCGGCGACCCGATTCGGTAGAGGCAAGAAACAGCAGTTGGGCGTGGCTGAAGACAAGCGTGGGCCGGAACGCCGCCCAGGTAGCGGCCAACCTGGGAGTCGCCGGATTGGGAGCGGCCGCCGCGACTCAGCCATCCATTGCCTCGACACGTTCTATGCCGTGATGGTGGTGGCCGCCCTGGCTGAGGCGACAGCCGATACCCTGGCCAGCGAATTGGGCGAGGTGCTGGGTGGTCCACCCCTCATGGTGACCACTCTCCGCCGGGTCGCCGCCGGGCACCGACGGAGCGATCAGCCTGGCCGGCACCTTGGCGGGAACGGGCGGAGCGGTCCTGGTGGTGCTGGTAGCAGTGCTCCACGCTCGGACTCGGAGCTCTGCGAAGCGCTTGCGCAGGACTGGGCGCGGTCGGCGGCCTCTTCGTCGATTCCCTGCTGGGTGCAACTGCTGAGCGGCGCGGCTGGCTCAACAACGACGCGGTGAACTTTCTTTCCACCCTCGCGGCTGCTCTGATCGCACTCGCGATTTTTACCCTGAGGTGATAGGCGACTACAGTTCAATGCATCTTCAACCGCCAAAGCGTGTAGCTGAACATTTCGTGCATCAGCCGCATGGCAGCGTCCCAGAACCCGAGGGGCCGCGCCTCCGCACGGGGCGAAGTGGATACGTTCAGCCCCATGCTGGTGCAGAGAGCATGGATGCGAAACAGGTGGGTTCCATCGGAGACGGCAAGGATGCGGTTCAGGTGATTCTCCCGGGCAATGGCGGCCAGGCGGGCTGCGGATTCTTCTGTGTTGGTGCTTTGGGTCTCAGCAATGATCTGATTCTCCGGGACGCCATGGGCCAGAAGGTAGTCATGGCCGACGCCGCCTTCGGAGTCTCCTGGGCCGCCAGCCCCGCCCAGGGTAATCACCAGCGGAGCGAGGTGTTCGCGGTAGAGGGCGAGCGCATGATCCAGACGGGCGCGCAGCACCGGCGAAGGGCGGCCGTCGTATTCCGCTGCGCCAAAGACCGCGATCGCGTCGGCGGGACGCGCCTGATCATGCGTGGCGTAAAAATGAATCTGCCCGTATAGCCAGACAAACCATCCCCCGATGGCGACCAAACCTGCGGCCAGCAACATGCGAAGCACGCGCCGGCCTGGTTCCGCGATCTTGCTGTCGCAGGTTGGTGGCGTTGCCGAGTCTCATGCGGCATATTCCTTTACGGAATTTCTGCTCAGCGCTGCAGGGTTAGCGCAATCTCGTGGGTAGGGATGGCTCCTTCCCGAAGAATCTCCCACGGACCATCGGTGGAGAGATCGACGATGGTGGTAGCAACGCTCCGGCCGGTGGGACCACCATCCACAATCAGCGGAATGCGATCGCCAATCTGATCGCGCACGCAGGCTGCGTAGTTGCATTCGGGCAAGCCCTGCAGGTTAGCCGACGTGGCGGTGATGGGCAAGCCCAACTTCTCGACGATGGCCCGGGGAATCACAGCGTCGGGCACGCGCAGGGCCACGTTGCCGGTGTTCGCAGTCGAACGCAAGGGCAGACGCGAACCGGCACGGACAATCAGCGGTAAGCGGGCCGGGCCAGAAGCGCTCCGCCAACATGTCGAAGCGGGCATCGAGTATCGCGCGCCAGCCCGTAGGCCTGGGCTGCATTCGCGATCAGCAGCGACAGCGGCTTGTGCTTGAGCCGGGTCTTGATCTCGTAAATGCGTTCCACCGCTCGAAGATTGACCGGGTCGACCGCCAAACCATAAAAGGTATCGGTGGGAATGCCCACCACCTTGCCGCTTCGCAGGCAGGAGACGATGTATTCGATCCGATCCTGCTCCGGTTCGTCCGGATGAACGCGCAGAATTTCTGCCAACAAGATGACTCCACCCCAGAACAGATTTGGTGCAATTCATCGAGAGTACCAGACCAGCATCAGGTGTTGGACTGCCTCTCCCAAGCCGCAGTCTAAATGGCTTTTCGGTATATTGCTTGCATCCGATGTTTCCACCTGGGAAGGTTTCGCTGGATGAATCGTTTCCGTTGTGTGCTCATTTTCCTCGCCTGCCTTGTTCCTGCCGCCTTGGCCCAGAGCCAAGTTGCGCCTGCACCGGAAACTACCCAAGTTACCCTCGGCCAGGCGGTCGTCCCTCTCTATGGGCCGTGGAAGTTTACCGTGGGTGATTCGCCCATCGATCCGGCGACCCACACGCCGCTCTGGGCTGACCCTGGCTTTGACGATTCAAAATGGGAGACGGTCGACCTGACTCCGAGAGGGGCTCTCGATCCTTTAGGGGGATTTTCTAATTACGTGAAAGGCTGGACGGCGCGTGGGCATGCAGGCCATTGGGGCTACGCCTGGTACCGCATCCGGGTACAGGTGGCGGCGATGCCTGGCGAGGAACTGGCCCTGGCCGGCTCGGCGGACGTAGACGATGCCTATCAATTTTTCAGTAATGGAAGCTTAATCGGAAGCTTCGGCAGCTTTACCGGCAGCCATCCGGATTTTTATTACACCCAGCCCGTGATGTTCAACCTGCCACCAGCGCCTGCAACCCAAGGGTCAGAATCTTCCGTCCGGGTGCTGTCTTTTCGGGTCTGGATGTCCCCTTCTACGGTTGTCACTGAGTCCGACGTTGGAGGTTTCCATACCGCGCCGTTGCTGGGCAGTGCGAACGCAGTTTCGGCAGGATACCAACTTGATTGGCTCCAGCTTATCCGCGCGCAAATTATGAACAGCCTCCTGGGGCTTCTCTACTTCCTGCTCGCCATCGTCGCCTTCAGCCTGACCCGCCTGGATCGCTCCGACCCTGTTTATAGCTGGATGGGAACCGTTTTCCTGTTGCTGGCCACGACGCTGTTTGTGAGTTTTATCTCTACCGTGACCCAGGCTCTGGACGCAATCGCTTCCCTGGTACTGACAGATGCCATACTTTGGCCTCTTGTTTTTGGCGGTTGGATCATGGTCTGGTGGGTTTGGTTTCGGTTGCAGCGGCCGGCGTGGATCCCCCGGGGGGTTGCGTTGCTGACGTTGGGGTATATGCTGACCACCGTAATCGGCGAAAACCTGCTTTATCCCACTATTTCGCCTGGCATCGCAGGCATCTTCCACATGGCCTCCATCGGAGTGCGTCTGGCTCTGCTGGCGTTGCTGTTTTTGTTGGTGTTCTGGGCGATTCGCCGCCAGGGCCCGGAAGGTTGGCTCGTACTGCCGGCCATGGTGCTATTCGTTGTCGGTCAATTTACCTCTGAGCTCTCGCTCCTGCACATAAGGCTCAACTGGTTTCCCTATGGGGTAAGGATTTCCTTCGGTCAAATCTCTGAACTGCTGCTGACCGCTGTGCTGTTTGTGCTGCTGGTGCGCCGGCTGCTGCGCTCCGTGCGCGAACAGCGTCTCCTGGCCCTGGATGTCAAGCAAGCGCAGGAAGTGCAGCGGGTGATTCTGCCCGAAACCGCTACGATCATGCCCGGGCTGACGATTGAAAACGAATACCGGCCGGCACGCGAAGTGGGCGGCGACTTCTACCAGATCATCCCCCATCCTGAGGACGGCAGCCTGCTGATTGTCGCCGGCGACGTGGCCGGCAAAGGGTTACGGGCGGGCATGCTGGTGGCACTGCTGGTCGGCGCCATTCGCAGCACTTCCGAAGTCAATGCCGATCCGCTCTTTATCCTTCGGGCACTGAACCGGCGGCTGCTGGGCCGGGGCGAAGCGCACGCCACCTGTCTCGTCATGCGCATTCCGTCATGGCGCCGTCACGCTGGAACGCGGGACATCTGCCGCCGTATGTCAACGGTCAGCCGATCGAGATGGAAGGGGCGCTCCGCTGGGCGTGATCGACGATGCCGAGTTCACCGTCACCCATTTCCAGCTGCAGGACAACGACAGATTGGTGTTGGCTTCTGACGGAATCGTGGAAGCCATGGACGAACAGGGGCAGCTCTTCGGCTTTGCCCGGGTGCAGGAACTGCTGCAGTCCCGGCTGTACCGCAGCCGAGGTTGCCAGCGCAGCCCAAAGCTTCGGCCAGCACGACGACATCAGCGTAATCGCCGTGACGAGGACGGCCGCGCTGGTTCCAGCCTAGCAACTTGGTACCCAAGTACAATCGACACGAAAGCATGAAGTCGATTGCAGAACGTGGTCCGCGGAGGGTGGAAAGCCGGCAGAATGCCCGGATCAAAGAGTTGCGTGCGGGCCTGGCGCGCGGCGCCAAAACCCCACATCGCCGTCGAAGGCCTGCACCTGGTGCAGGAAGCGGTGAAGAGCGGCCTGAAGCTGCATACCGTGTTTGTGCGGAGGGCAACGAGGCCTTGCTGCAGCACTTTGCGGTGGGCGATGCAGAAGTATTGATCGTGACCGAGGAGGTCTTCTTGAGCGCCACCATGACCGAGCATCCGCAGGGTATCGCCGCCCTGGTGGAGGCGCCCGAATTCACCGTGGAGGCGATGTTCCAGACGGAACTCCCCTGGTGGTGATCGCCGCCGGGCTGCAGGACCCGGGAAACCTGGGCACGCTGGTCCGTTCGGCGGAAGCCTTCGGCGCCACCGGCATGATCCTGCTTCCCGGCACGGTGAGCTTGTGGAACGCGAAAACGTTGCGAGCGTCCTCGGGATCCGCCTTCCGCCTGCCGGTGGTGGCCCTGGCTGCCGACGAAGCCTTTGCCGCTTTGCGCGCCCAAGGGGTGCGGATATTCGCGGCCGTGGCGCGGGATGGAGACAGCGAAGCCGATCTGCGCGGGCCCAGTGCCCTGCTGGTCGGCAATGAGGGCTCCGGACTGCCCGAAGCCTGGATCGCCCAAGCGGACGCGCGGGTGACGATTCCCCTTCCCGGCGCGGTGGAAAGCCTGAATGCAGCGATCGCGGGCAGCGTGTTGCTGTACGAAGCCATGCGCCAGCGCCAGGCGGAGCAAAGACAGGATCGCCATGAGCCTCTTTAGCCAGATTCCCGACGAAGGCACGCTGAAGGCGGCTGCCCGGACGGCTCCGCTCGCCGAACGCATGCGTCCGCGAACGCCTGGAGGAATACGTTGGCCAGGAGCATCTGCTCGGTCCCGGCAAGCCCTTGCGGGTGGAGATCGAGCGCGACGATGCCGGCGTCCATGATTCTGTGGGGACCGCCTGGCGTGGGCAAGACCACGCTGGCCAAGATCATCGCCGAGGCCACCCAGGCCAGCTTCATTGAATTCTCCGCGGTAATGGGCGGCATGAAGGAAATCAAGCAGGTCATGGTCGACGCGGAGAAAGCTGCCGGCTTCGGATCGCGCACCATTCTCTTTATCGATGAAATCCACCGCTTCAATAAGGCGCAGCAGGATGCGTTTCTGCCCTATGTGGAACGGGGCACCATCCGCCTGATCGGGGCGACCACGGAAAACCCCTCCTTTGAAGTGATCGCCGCCCTGCTTTCCCGTTGCCGCGTCTACCGACTGACTCCGCTGAGCGATGAGCAACTGATACAGTTGCTCAAGCGGGCGTTGGCCGACAAGGAGCGCGGCCTGGGCGGGCTCAAGGTCACGGCGGACGATGAAGCCGATGGAGATGATCTCCGGCTACGCCAGTGGGGATGCGCGGTATGCCTACAACGCCCTGGAGACGGCGGCCAAGCTCGTGCCGGCGGCGGCGTCATCACCCGGGAGATCGTGCAAAATGCCTTGCAGCAGCGGGTACTGCTCTACGATAAGCAGGGCGAAGAGCACTTCAACCTGATCTCTGCCTTGCACAAGAGCATACGCAACAGCGACGCCGACGCTTCGCTCTACTGGCTGGGGCGCATGCTGCAAGGCGGGAGAAGACCCCATGTATGTTGCCCGGCGGCTGGTGCGGATGGCGGTGGAAGACATTGGCCTGGCCGCGCCGGAAGCGCTGCGGATGGCGCTGGCGGCCCGCGACGCGATGGATTTTCTGGGCTCGCCGGAAGGCGATTTGGCCCTGGCCCAGGCAGCGGTCTACCTGGCGCTGGCGCCCAAGTCAAATGCACTCTACACCGCTTACGGCGAGATAACCGCGGAGATCGAAGCCCATCGTGCCGAGCCCGTGCCGCTCCACTTGAGAAACGCGCCTACACCGCTGATGAAGCAGTTCGGATACGGCGAAGGCTACCAGTATGCGCATGATCTCGAAGGGCGCGTGGCCGATATGGACTGCATGCCGGAGAATTTGCGCGGCCGCGAGTTTTACCATCCGACGGCGGAGGGCCGGGAAAAACTGCTGGCCCAGCGCATGGACGAGGTGCGCCGCATCCGGGCCGCCAAGCACGCCGGTCGCAAGCCAGAACCTTGAAGGGGAGCAGCATGGATCATCAGGCGGACCCGCAGTGGCTGAGTTGGACCAAGCGGCTGCAGGCAATTGCCCAGACCGGGCTGACCTTCACCCGGGACCACTACGATCGCGAGCGCTATGAAGAACTGCAGGCGATTGCCGCGGAGATGATGGCTGCGGGAAGCGGCATGCCCGACTCCCAAAAGGTTCTCCATCTTTTCCGCGGCGAAAACGGATACGCGACCCCCAAGGTAGAGGTTCGCGGCGCCGTGGTGCGCGAAGACCAGATTCTGTTGGTGCGGGAGCGCGAGGACGGGGGATGGACCTTGCCTGGTGGTTGGGCCGATGTGGGCGAGTCCCCCAGCGCCATGGTGGTGCGGGAGGTGAAAGAAGAGTCGGGTTACGATGTTGTGCCGCGCAAGCTGGCAGCGGTATTTGACCGCAACAAGCATCCCCATCCGCCGGAGCCGACGCACGCCTACAAACTCTTATTCCTGTGCGAACTGCTCGGCGGCGAGGCCACGCCGAGCTTTGAAACTCCGGAGGTCGGATTCTTTCCGCGGCACAACTTGCCCTCGCTGTCCGCTGCCCGCATAACCCCATACCAGATTGAGCACATGTTCGAGCATGCCGCGCATCCCGACCGGCCAACCACGTTCGACTGAAGTTGCAATATCGTATGAGACGATTTCGATTCTCCGCCGGAGACAAGCCATGACAGAGCTTTCCCTCGCCGGCAAGGTGGCGATCGTGACCGGTGCCGGGCGCGGCCTCGGCCGGTCGATGGCGCGCGGGCTGGCGCGGGCCGGCGCCAGGGTCGTGCTGACGGTGGCGCGCGCCGGGGACGAACTGGATGCGGCCGCAGCCGAGATCGCCGCCGAACGGGGCGAGGAGTCGGTCGCCACCATACTGGCCGATGTAGCGGACCCGGCTGCCTGCGAGGCTGTGGTGGCGCTGGCGCTCGACCGCTTCGGCAAGCTCGACGTGCTGGTCAACAATGCCGGGCGGGGCATGAAATATGTCAGCGAGAGCTTCATGACCGAGCCGACGCGTTTCTGGGAGATGCCGGCCGAAACCTGGCAGATGGTGATCGCCACCAATGTCAACGGCCCCTTCCTGATGGCACGCGCGGCGATGCCGCATTTCCTCAAGGCCAACAAGGGCCGGATCGTCAACATCTCGATGAACTGGCAGACCATGCGCCGCAAGGGCTTCACGCCCTACGGCCCGTCCAAGGCCGCCCTCGAATCGGCCTCGAGGATCTGGTCGCAGGACCTGGCCGGCACCGGCATCACCGTCAACACGCTACTGCCGGGCGGTGCGACGGCGACCGGCATGCTTCCCGCCGCCGTTCCGGACGAGGTGCGGGCGAAGCTGCTTGACCCGGACGTCATCGTACCGCCCCTTATCTGGCTGGCGTCCGACGCCTCGGACGGCGTGACCGGCAAGCGCATCACCGCCACCGAATGGAGCCTCGCCGATCCGAAGATGGAGGATGCCGGGATATGAGCAGGCCCCCGGGGCGCCGGCACTCTAGCGATAGTAGCCAGCTCGGGTGAGAACCAATAGACCCTGCTTGCGCAGTTCAAGGTTGTCTTGCAAAAACGCCGGACTGAGCTGAAGACCAAGCTTACAAAACCTGCCCTGGGGTTCGACGCCGGGAGGTTTATATCCGAGGGTGTAACGAGACCGAATCTGATCGATCAAAAGGGAGAGATGGTCGGCAGCGTCTTTTGTGCGTGTGCTCAGGACGGGGCCTCCGGTTGCCTTGGCATATTGATCGATGTCGCCGAGTCGAGTTCCGGTCGCCCCCGAGTCCATGATCGCGCGGTTGGTCTCCGCAGTCCTGTCGATGAGCGCCGCAACCACCGCTCCAGACTGAAGCAGTCTCATCATCGCTTCCGGTTGGGAATGCAGATGCGCGGCAGAGTGCTGACCGATCGTTGCCCGAGTAAAGGCGTTTTCCTGGTTTGCGGTGCCGTCCGTGAGCCACACCAGAACGCGGCGACTCCCGGACTTTGCTTTCATCGCCTGTTCCACGGCTTCGAACATATCCTCATCGAGAAATGTGCCTTCCACATCGGCCATCCACGAGGCGGTTTTGATCGCCTCCGCCGCCAGCGGGCGATTGGTCGTAAAGTCTTGCAGCAGCTCCGTGCGGGAGGAAAAGATCATCACCGCCACTTCATCTTCCCGCTTCAGGTGGCCAAGTACTTCCAGCCCGGCTTGCGCCAGGGGCCCGAGCGCAGCGTGCACCGTCTCGGTCATGTCGAAGAGCAGCACCACAGAAAGAGGCAGCTGATCGCGACTGAAATAGCTGATTGTTTGCGGGACGCCGTCTTCCGAGAGCCGAAAATCCTTAGCCGACAGCATATCCACCGTGAGTCCTGTCTTCTTGTTCTCGACCAGGGCATCGAGCAAGACCAATTGGGTGTCCACATGGATTGTTTGCCCAGGTGGGAGTGAAGATTGCGCCCGGCCAATCTGCCCGATAACGGCGATGATTGCGAGCATTCCGACAGCAAAGTGAACCTTTGGCGCACCGTTCTTGAAAAGCAGATTCATCGGGACAGGATACCCTGTCGACATAATTCCCCTGCGTTTGTGCCACAAGGCGCCTAGGTAAGGCGGCAGACAAAAGTTATTAACCGGACGTGGTTGCGAACCTGCTACGCCGATCGACGTAGTAGACGGTGTGATCGCGGGGCGCGACATTTCCAGTAAACTGTCGTCACTTATGTGTTCTCAACCGCCAGGCCAGATCAGAACGCAACTTCAGAAGGTTCTCGCGAGCACTGCCTTTGCGAATGCCGAACGAATGCGACGCTTCCTGGAATTCGTTGTCGAGCACACTTTATCCTCTCCGAACGAGCACCTGAAAGAGATGATGATTGGAATCGAGCTCTATGCCGGTCACGGCGAATTTGATCCCCGAATCACGGCTGTCGTCCGAGTAGACGCTTCCCGGGTGCGGACGAAACTTCGGGAATATTACTTGTCCGAAGGCGCCGCCGATCCTCTCGTCATCGATCTCCCAAAGGGAAGCTATACGCCGCTCTTTCGTGAAGCTTCCATTCAGGTCGATCCCCCGCGCCCTACAACGACCAGTCTCACTGAACCATCTATAGTGGTTCTCCCTTTCTCGAATCTCAGCCCCGATCCGGAGGCCTATTTCAGCGACGGTCTCACCGAGGAGATCATCCATGCGCTGTCCTCCATTCGAGGACTTCGAGTGGTCGCTCGCACATCCGCTTTTGCGCTCAAACACCAGAACGCCGACGTTCGGGAGATCGGCCGGGCGCTGAATGTAGGTTTCGTTCTTGAAGGAAGCGTTCGTAAGTCGGGGAATGCGCTGCGCGTGACGGTGCAACTGGCTAGCACTTCGGACGGATATCAGTTATGGTCGCGACGTTACGAGCGCAGACTTGAAGACTTGTTTGCGGTACAGGATGAGATAGCCCTTGCGATTGCAGACATGCTTCGCGTTGGCACTGCCAACCAACCACACGCGTTGCTGGCTGGCAACGTCAGCAATTTTGAGGCGTACGAATGGTACCTTCGAGGGCGCCATCATCTGAACCGCCAAACAAGAGAAGAGTTCCACAGAGCTATTCAGTGCTTTGAAGAGGCTTCTGCACGAAATCCGGGATACACGCAGGCGCTTAGCGGAATGGCCGTGGCCTGGTTCTACCTAGGCATGTTTGCCATGGATGCTCCGCTTGATACGATGCCGAAGGCCCAGAAGGCGGCGGCCCGAGCGCTTGAGATCAATGGTTGCGAGGGAGATGCCTTGTCCGTATTGGCGTGCACCAAGGCCATGTTCGAGTGGAACTGGAGTGAGGCTGAAGCATTGTTCCAGAGATCGCTCAAAGCCCACCCCCGAAGCGATCTTTCGGGGCATTTGTTCGCCCTGTTTTTGCTTCTGCCGATGGTCCGGATTGATGAGGCGCTCAGTGTGCTTGACGACACTAAACGAATCGATCCGTTATCTCTCTTCGTACCTGCCGCCAGGGGTCCAGTACTTTTGATGGCGAGGCGAATTGCCGAGGCCGAACTCGAATATCGCCGCGCATTGGAGCTGGACACAAACTTCTGGCGAGCGATCGTGGGCCTGGGGCGTTGCCATGAAGCTCGTGGGAACTATGAAGACGCAATCGTTTGCTACGAACGTGCGATGCCGGTTTCAGACAACGTTCCATCAGCGATCGGAGCCCTAGGACGCGCCTACGCGCTGGTTGGACGAACGAGGGACGCTCATCTGCTGTTGGATAAATTGGATGACCTAGCCCGGCATCGTTACGTGTCACCTTACGGACGTGTACTGATTTATCTAGGGCTTGGCGACGATAAGGTTTTCGCCTGGTTGGAACGCAGTTGCAACGAGCGTGCGGGCTGGATTATGTACCTGGCCACGGATCCACGGTTCGATCCGTTGCGCGAGGATACACGCTTTCACGCTCTTCTCGAAAGACTGCGCTTACCACGAGTCGTCTACTCAGAGAACGTTTCAGAAGAACTTGACCACCGCTTGAAACCGTTTCAAACTTGCTGATCACTGCCAGGTCAAGCAGACTGTTCCCGGTGCAAGATGTCGCTGACCGCAGCTTTGACCCATTCCCGAACTCGGAATCCTGAGAAGCCCGCTATCGTATTTGGCGAGCAAGCGTGGACTTATGCGGAGTTCGACGAACTAACGGATAAGGTAGCCCGCAATCTGTTAGCGGCTGGGCTGGAACCAGGGGACCGGGTTGCCTTTCACCTTCTCAACGGGCCAGAGATCGCCTTTGGTTACTTCGGATGCCTTAAAGCGGCAGGTATTGCCGTTCCCATCAACACGCGATTGAAGGGGCCGGAGATCGACTACATCCTTCGCCACAGCGGATCGGCGTTTTATATAGGTCAACCCGAGGTTTATGTAGAGACGGCGAGATCATGTTCAGCGATGAGTTCTCTCGAACTCCGTTATCTCACCGGTGATAAGCAAGGTAACCAGACAAGTTCCTTTAGCGAACTTCTACGCCCTGTAGCTGACACTGTTCCGCTTCCGGAGATCACGCGCGATCAGGTTGCCGCTATTCTCTATACTTCCGGCACGACTTCACGGCCAAAGGGAGTCATCCACTCGCATGAGAGCCTTGCACAAACCGCGCTCGTCATGCGTCACATGCATCTCGATCAGGATCAAGCGGCTGTCGTGATGTCATCAATGACGCACCTGATCGGATTTGGGATGATGTTTTTGTCAGGTCTGCTCAACGGGGCAACGGTTGTCATCACTCAGCCTTTCGATTTCAAAGGCGTCCTTGAAGCCTATGAACGCTGGCGATGCACTTACACAACCGGGCTTCCCGTAATGTTCCATGGCTTGCTTCAAGAGCAAACTGAGAGGCCGCGACATGTGGCTTCGGGACGATTCTTTTTCTGTGGTGGAGACTCCCTTACTCCGACACTTCAGAAGCGTTTTCAGACTGCCTTCGCCCCTGCTTGTGAAGTGTACGGCATGACAGAGATAACTCCTGCAGCCTGGAATCGACCGGGTGACGTCAGAGTCGGTTCCATTGGCCGCCCGGGTGAGGGGATCGAATTTCGGCTAGTTGATTCCGATGGTCGTGCTGTGAAATCCGGAGAGGTAGGGGAAATTTGTGTTCAGGGCCCGCACCTGATGACCGGCTATTGGCAGGACCCGGACGCTACCGCAGCGGCTGTCCGGAACGGCTGGTTGCATACCGGCGACTTGGCAAGATGTGATGCCGACGGCGTTTATTGGTTTGCAGGACGCAAGAAAGAGATCATCGTTCGCGGCGGAAGCAATATCTCCCCGCAGGAGGTCGAGGCCGCCCTCTGCCAACATCCAGCGGTAAGTGAGGTGGGTGTTGTGGGTCGGCCGAATGAAATTTGGGGAGAAGTTGTAGTAGCCTTTGTTGTTTTGCGAGTGGGGCAGGCAGTGACTGAGGCAGAGTTAATTGCGTTCGCCCGAAAACGGTTGGCGGACTACAAGACACCGGAACGGGTCATTTTTCGGGACGAACTCCCCAAAGGCCCAACCGGAAAAATTCAGCGGCGCGCGCTTCGCACGGAGGAAAACGCGTTCGCACCAATGATTTGAGCTTCCATCAAAACCTGGAACGTTTAGAAGGAGAAAATTCCATGGCCACCGTAATGTCCAGTATCCCAGAGCCCAGAACTATCCACGCAGAAACCAGACTCCTTATCAACAATGAGTGGATTCCCAGCGAATCGGGCAAGACATTCTCTACCTTCAACCCAGCGACAGGCGAGGAGCTCGCACAAATATCAGAGGCAGATGCCGCGGACGTTGACAAGGCAGTCAGAGTGGCTCGAAACGCCTTTGAACGCGGCCCATGGCGGAAGACCAACGCATCGGAGCGCGGACGTCTCCTCAATCGGCTTGCTGATCTTGTCGAACAGAATGCCGACGAGCTTGCAACCTTAGAAACTCTCGATAATGGAATGCCCTTGTCAGTTGCGCGGCACGTGGCTGTGCCGCTCATCGTCGGCCACTTCCGCTATTTCGCCGGATGGTCCGATAAGAACCATGGCAAGACGATTCCCATCAACGGCGACTACTTCTGCTACACCAGGCACGAGCCGGTGGGCGTTGTCGGCCAGATCACCCCATGGAACTTTCCGCTTCTCATGTATGGCATGAAGCTTGGTCCGGCTCTGTCTATGGGCAATACCGTCGTGCTCAAACCGGCTGAGCAGACTCCGCTGACCGCACTCCGCCTTGGCGAACTGATTATCGAGGCCGGTTTTCCCCCAGGAGTCGTGAACATTCTGCCTGGTTATGGGCCGACAGCCGGGGCGGCTATAGCCAATCACATGGACATCGATAAAGTTGCCTTTACCGGCTCGGGAGAAGTGGGTCATCTCATTATGGAGGCGGCAGGCAGATCCAATCTCAAACGCGTCAGTCTGGAACTTGGAGGAAAAAGCCCGAACATCGTCTTTGCCGATGCCGACATGGACCAGGCAATTGAAGGCAGTCATTTCGCACTGTTTTTCAATCAGGGCCAGGCTTGCTGCGCAGGTTCGCGCTTGTTTGTTGAAGACAAAATCTACGACGAATTCGTGGACAAGAGTGTTGCCCGCGCGAGCCGTCGCACGGTAGGTGATCCCTTCGACGCAAGTACCGAGCAAGGGCCGCAAATCGACAGCATTCAGTTTGACAAGGTTATGTCCTACATCGATTCCGGCAAGTGCGAGGGCGCAGAATTACTTACCGGTGGCAAGCGCGTGGGAGACAGGGGGTACTTTATCGAACCAACTGTGTTTGCCAACGTCCAGGATGAAATGAAGATCGCCCGGGAAGAGATTTTTGGCCCGGTAATGAGCATCATCAGGTTCCGCGATCTCGACGAGGTCGTTGAACGGGCGAACAACACCCCTTATGGGCTGGCGGCTGCGGTTTGGACGCGAGACATTAGTAAGGCACATGCGATTGCAAACAGTCTCCGCGCAGGTACGGTGTGGATCAATTGTTTTGATGTCTTCGACGCCGCGGCGCCCTTCGGTGGCTTCAAGCAGTCCGGCATGGGCAGGGAGATGGGCGAGTATGCGCTGCAGCAGTATACGGAGATAAAAACCGTCACCGTCAAGCTGTAACGGTACGAATCACGTCAATTCGGATGCTGTAGCCTAAATGGCTGATCGTGACCGGAAAAGCACCAGCGAATATTGGTCCACCGTTCTTGATAAGGAGATTCATCGGGACAGGATACGCTGTCGACACAATTCCATTGAGATGGCGGGACAGGGCAAAACTCCGTAGCACAAACCTGGAGACTCACTGTCCCGTGTTTCCAAACACGAGATTCAGCTGCCGCGGACCGCGCACCGGACCTCTCGACCATTGCACCTCCGCGTTTTGTGCCATCTCAAACTCGGGAAAGCGCGCCAGCCATTCTTCGAGCGCCACCTTCATCTCCATGCGCGCTAGATTCTCGCCCAGACAGCGATGAATCCCGACGCCAAACGCCACGTGTGGATTCGGCTTTCGATCGAGCACGACCCGATCTGCGTTAGCGAACTTCTCGGGATCACGGTTGGCCGCGGGAAACGCCATCAGAACCATTTCTCCTTCCTTGAAAGGACAATCTCCGATGCGCGTCTCCTTGACAATTTCGCGCGCGAGCGTCGCGGGAGCATAGGCGCGTAGGAATTCATCTACCGCCGTTGGAATCAACTCAGGCTCGGCCACCAGCCTCGCTCGATCATTCGGATGGTTCGCCAAGTGCCACAAGCATGACCCGATCGCGCTCCAAGTGGTGTCGATTCCCGCGATTAGCAAAAGGCGCAGCGTACCGCAGATGTGCTCGTCACTCAGCGGTTTTCCTCCGAGCCCCACGTTTAGAAGGAAGGTTACGAGATCCTGCCCATGGATCGAGTCAGCTCGGCGCTTCCGGATTTCTTCCATAAAGAACGCTCGCATCTCGGAAATTACGCGCATCGTCGCTTGTTGATCTTCGATTCCAATTTCGAAGAAATCGTAGATCCAGTTCCGGAAAATGGCGCCCGCCTCTTCCGAAATTCCAAGCATGTAAGCGGTAACACGAGTCGAAATTTCCTGAGCGTAATCGGCCGCGCCATCGCAGCCGGACTGACCTGCAATTCTCTCGATAAGTTCGCGGCAAATGGAGCGCGTCCGAGGCTCGAGGCAATTCACTGCTTCGACGGTAAACTTCGGAAGCAGTATTCTTCTTTGCTCTTTATGTTCCGGCGGATCGGAGGTCAACGGCGGAGCCTGGGTAACAGGTGGCCTTCCTTCGCGCAAAATGGTGCGACGCGAAGAGAAATGTTCTGTGTCAAGTGCAATCGCGCGAATGTCGTCGTAACGCGTCGGGAGATAGGTTCCCATGTAGCGCTCCGAATGGGCAATCGGGCATTTCGCCCTCAGGTCATCCCAGATGGGATAGGGATTTTCGATCCATTGCGGATCAAGGTAGTCAAAATCCGTTGTCCAGTCGAATACCAGGTTGCTCGAATCCATGTGTGTCACCTATGTGTGGAGGCTCTGAAAGGATCAACACGGGAGTCGGCGTTTCATTCCGGTGTTTCGTGCGCTCTCGGGCGTGAGCTGATTGAGAATCGGTGCATTGGCAAGTTTGGAGTAGACAGACACACGTGACGACTGGCGTGGACCTCAAACTTGTCCCTTAACGGTCGTGCCGGCGATCACCATTGACGTTTGCGAACGGGAATACGTCCTCACCTCGAGTGTTCTATCTATCAGAGGGTTGCAACGTTAGGGGAGGCGCACGAGACTCTGGCCTATGGCTCTATGGAGTCTTCTGGATCCGAAGTTTCCGCAAAGCAGTAACTGTGTCCCCTACCGGTCGTCTGATCTACTACTTCGAGATCGAGATGAAGTTCTCGAGGGCGCTCTGGCGAACGCACAACGCTCGCATCTCATCTTGGCCGAGCTTTTCGGCACAGCCTGCCACTGTGCGCACTCCGCACCCAACGAGTATCCGGCGGTACTCCGGATCCGATGTCGAGACGGCGATGTCACCGAGGGCCCGCAGCAATCGCAAGCTGACTGCGATGTCGGTCTTCGAATACATGCGAATCTGCTCAAAGGCTGCTTCCAGCAGGCGCTCGAACTGGATCCATCCAACGGTTGCGCGGGGAATGCCCGGCGGATCGCAGAGCAGCTCGTCTGGCGGTTGACGGGATGCGAAGCGGATCAGGATACGGCTAAGTTGATCTACGCAACTGATCGCGGTCGTGGGGTCGTTAACGGCGGGCGAGATCGCCTTCAAAGCAATATCGACTATCTGCAGGACTCCAAACTCCACGTCCTGCTGCAAGGTTCTTGTCGGTCCGAAGTCGAACGCCGCGAGCAGCCGAGCTTTTCCTTCGGCGGGCAGACGATTGCCCTTTGAGACCATCAGCAGCGGTACTGCCGCCGGCACAAAGTGGCCAACCCGCCGGAGAACGCGGATGCTGACATGGTACTGCTTCGCTAGGTCGATCAGGCGCTGCGTATCGATGAAGCGGATGTAGCCAGATTCCTCGCTCGAAAAGGCCACCTCGCTCGGGTTGGGTCTAAGCCCCTCAGTATGCCTCAGGCTGTCCACTCCGCGGGGCGAGGGCATCAACTCATCGATCATGGCTTCGGTTTCTTTCGCGATTTTGTCGACAATGTGATTGACGCTGATGGCCTGCGAGATGTGATGAATGAAAAAGAGCAGCCAACCGACGCAGGTCAGCGCCAGCATCATCGCGCCCAGCACAGTCGCTACTGGCGCGAAGGGCTGAGGGAGCGACCGCGCTGCCGGGAGCGCCGCCATGCAATACGAGAACGTGCCGAGGAAGACGCCGAGCGTCCATTGCGTCACTCGGTCCTTGGAAAAGCTGACGATGATGCGCGGAGAGAACTGCATCGATGCCAGCGTAAGCGTCATGAGTAGGATGGCGAAAACGATGGAGACTACCGTCATCATGGAGGCGGCAATGCCAGCCAGAATGACCTGGGCGACTTGCGGATCGGCATGAGACGGAAAGATGGCGGTTGGCACCCAGGCACTGGCCGCCGGAAACTGCTCCTCCAGCCATGACAGGAGCGCGCCCGCGCAGCCCAGCACTAGCGCGATGATGAGCGGCCGAAGCAGGAAGCCGCCGCGAAGGTTGTACATGGCGCGGCGAATGATCAGCGGGAAGTTTTTACTCACGGACTTGTCTAGTCAAGTGTAGTGGGTTGAACCCGAACTTAAAAGAAAAAGAGAAGACCAGAGGGCCTGCGGCCGGTAGCATCAAATCCGACATAATAGGGTTCCTGACGGATGACGGGCAAGCCCTCCGGCCTAGGGAAACTTGAGCAGGAAATCAGCCCGGTGGGTACTGCTGTCGAGGTGCATCTCCACGTGCCGCAACGGGGTTTTCCCGTCGTTGGGTAGAAAAGTCGCGTTCTCGACTAACCACTTGGACAAGAGCGGCCCGTTGTATGGTTTACCTGAGAGCGGTGTCCAAGCGTGAAGCAGCGCATTGGCTTCGCCCGCCCGCGTCTCTTTTCCTTCAAAGAACAGTCGACCGAAGTTGAACACATCGCCCTCGTCGATATTCAGTCTCAGGACGACCGCGCTCCGGTCTTCCTCGAATTGCAGTGTCGGAACGGCTGTAAAGTTGACGTGGCCATTCGTCGAGTAAAGCTGCCTCAAGCGGTCAAGCCCTTTGCCGATAGCAGTGGCATTGAACTCGCCGCCCACTGGGGCATTGAGCGCATCTCTTAACTGCTCTGCGGAGAAAGAGAGGCCGCCCTCAAAAATGAGTGCTTCAAGTCGGTATTGTTTGCCGGGAGAGACTTGGATAGAGACATTTGCAGACCTCGGCTGTGGGGTTTCCAATGACATGGCGGAGAGGTGCGGCTCTTCTGCGGTCGCCCTCGCATATCCCAAGTCACGAAGATTCCGCAGGACACGTTCCTTAATCTCGTCAACTCGGTACGTTCTGCCCTCAAGCGCACGAGTAGTGCGGAGTCGTTCAGCCGCGGGAAGATTGCTTGAGATGATTGTCAGAGTCCGCACGTGCACTAGGGAGTCGGGTGAAAGCATTATCCGCGTTGCGTCTTTGGGCCACGACAGATTGACCTCGTAGTTGTTGCTCTGATCCTCCTCTGCGACTGCCGACCGCGCGCCGCTCTTGAACTGGTCAGCCACACGGTTGTCGTAAGCGAAGGTTATGCGATAGCGAAGCTTTCGATTCGGCAGACCGGGGACCGAATGGGGCAGATCCACTTTAGTGAGAGCACCCCACGCCATGCGGTCGAGGCTTACCTGGCCCGAAGCATGGACTAGTACAAGGTCGGAAATGTAGCCATTCGAATCAACGGAAAATTCGATGGCGGTTTGGGTCTGTGAGACGTTTTTCGGACTTTCATGGAAAGCGCGCGAGTTCATGCCCATTGGCACTGCTTTCATCCAGGCATCTTTGGTTCGCTGCCGGATCAGATCAGCTTCCCGCATCGCTGCAGTCCGCTCGCTTTCGGCGACCAGTGTGAGCAACTCAATTTGAGGATTGGCAACGCTGACTTCGGATGACTCTGCAGTCGGCAATCCTATCGACGTTTTTTGGACTATATCTTGTCCTGTGGGTAGATTGGGACGGCTCACTCTACCTGCGGCACGCACGACGAAGTGAGAAGTGGAGACAAGCAGAGCCACGGAGAAAGCTAGCGCAACGAATACGTGCCTCTTCCGATCCATGAATGCGCAACGGAAAAGTGTATCGTTTAAGATGCGCTCGACGCGACGGTTGATTCCCCTCCTTCGAGTCATAGGTATACCAGCCAGAGGCCGACGATACGTCGCCGCAAATTCAAGGAGTACTTCGGCATACGAGCACCGGTCTGGAGCTTGCATGATGGCTGCGTGGTCGCTGATGGCTTCCCCGAGGTCGGCAAGCTCCTTCTGCAACCACCAGGCCAGCGGGCTAAACCAGAAAATTACCGCGTGGAGCCGAGCCAGCAGTTGTAGAAAGAAGTCAGCTTGACGAATATGAGAGCGCTCGTGAGCCAAAACCATATGCAACTTGGCGCGGTCCCAGTTCTCGAATGGCGAGGGCAGCACGACGCAGAACCCGATGGTTAAGGGGGTGCTGATATCGCCGCTGCTTCTAACCTTCATCAGCGTTGTCGATAAGCCGAAGACCGGCCGGGCTCGGCGCCACACCCGGAACGCCCACGTAAGGCCCAGGAGCAGCCGCAACAGAAGGATCGCGCAAATCGTCAGATATACAGTCGCGGTAAAAGGCTCGAGTTTCGCCATGTGCGGACCGGGGCTTGAGCGGGTATCTGGCGATTTTGTCGCCGCGCGCACAGAATTGGGTGTTGCCCCCTCAATCGTTTGAACTTGCGGAAAGACCAGCGCCTTGGTCGATGGCCAAATTGTCGGGTAGGACCGCAGAGCCATGGGAAGCGAGAACTTGAATGCGTGCCATCGCATCACGGAGGGCATCGCCAACGCGGCAATAAGCACCAGACTCCATGCGATCTTTTGGGAAACCACGTGAGTGACACGAAACAGCTTGAGTGTTACCCATACCAACCCCACCGTGATTGCAGTCCGGAGCGCCGACTCGAGAACTAGTGTCATCATCACTTTTTTCCCTTCTTCGCAGCGGCGATTCGGGAGGCAAGTCGCTTCAGTTCTTCTCGATCCAAAACTTTCGAATCAACCATGCCGACCAGCAAGGACTCGACAGATCCATCGCAGAACCAATCGATAATGCGGCGGACCGCGCGACCGGCTACGATCTGCTGAGCCTCGACGGGACGGTACAGAAATGTACGGTTGGCTGCCGTATGGGTTAGGTAGCCCTTCTCTTCCAATCGGCGAAGGACTGTCCTGATGGTGGATTCCTTCAGAGGACGGTCCAGTTCCTGCCGAACTTGTTCCGCATTCAACTCGCCGTGCTGCCAGACAAGTCGCATGATGGAGCGTTCCAATTCACCGAGGTCCGCTGGATCGTGACTTTTGGTAGTGTTACCTGCCATAACGTTACACACTGTAGCAGCTGCGCTTAAGCTTGGCAAGAGATGATGGCGTAGATTTGTTCCCATTTGAGACAGAGCATCCCGAATTCGCCAAAAGAGAGGATCCTCCCGAAAATCCTCTGGTGCCGCCACACCCGTAGCGGACGGGGAGTGGTAGGCGTCCGTTTGGTCCCCGGAGTTCTACCCGGATAGCTACAGGCGCACCGCGCCCGCTTGCCGTTGGGAGAAAACAACGAGAAGGCCTGTCGCTTCGGTCTACACCAATTGCGAAACTGCTCTAGCGGAAGCGGCTCGAAGAGTTCTTGCCCGATTCCGCGACACTTGCCTCAGGCATCGTCTAAGCAATGCTTGAGCATTGCTTGATCTTTGAAAGGACAGACAGGTTTCTATGCTGTCGAAGTATCTTGGCTAGACCGCGGCAGCAACCTTCCTGGCGGCAGGTTGGGTCTTCGATTCCCCACGGTCTTTTGTGCGGCGCGTCTTAGTTTCCATTGGACGCACTGCGATACTGGTCTGGAGATGCAGGCGGTCCGCATAGCGCAGCAGCTTCTCAATGCTCACCTGAGAGATCTTCCCCTTCAGCAGGTTGCTCACGGATGGCTGGTGCTCATCGAGCATTTCTACCAGTTGCGCCTGGGTATATCTCTTCACCCGAATATGCTCAAGGATGGCGGACCAGATCTCCGCTTTGATCTTCAACGCGCTGGCTTCGGATGCAGAGAATCCCAGTACATCCAGGACATTTCCCTTAACGATATGAGTCGGCCTATTTTCCGCTGCGCTTTTCATGTGTCCTTCGCTCCTCGAGTCTCTGCCTTACTTTTTTTAGACGCTGACAAGCAACCTCCAGGTCCCGTCGGCTAGTCTTGCGGCTCGCCTTCTCAAAGCAGTGCAAGACGTAGATTGCATTTCCAACTTTGGACAGGTAGATCACCCGATACCATGTGCGTTCATCGGCCTCTCTTAGTTCGTAAACCCCGGCACGAATGGAACTCATGCTGCGAGTCTGCGATGTTGGCTCTCTGCCGATCTGAAGCTACCTTAGAGAGAATCCAAGCGCTCGTTTAACAACATCCGGAAACCGCGACAACACCTCCAGAGAGTCCCCTTCGAAGTGAATTTCCGCGGCTTGTTATGACTCTTCACTCGCAGCCATGAGTGGGATGGTATCGCTTCTCCAAATTATACAATATTTAGTATAGCGAGGACCGGAGAATGACAGACAGAGAATGCACGGGCGTCCTCAAAAAAACGGTGGTGTTACCTGGTTGCCCACCGCATCAATGAAGCCTATAGATCTCCGATCTAGACACATGCCAAGCCGTCACTATAGTGACTTAGAGAATCGAAGCGAGGAGGAGTCAATAATTCACCGAAGGAGTTGATGACGCCTGCGCGCAATTTTCGCCAATACGGGCTAACTCCTTCTGTAAACACCAGCGACTGATCGGATTGCGCTTTGATAACAGTTTCACCCCTAACGTTGATCGCTCCCCAATACTCGCCGACTTTGACGGATCCAAGCCCTTCACGAAACGGGTGGGCCGAATCGTATTGAGGTTCCACGACGACCTCACCACCCCGGTCTATATAACCGGCTTTATAGCGCTTGCGACTTCGCCCTTCCCGTACAAAAATTGGGAAAAGACGCTCTCTCTTCGCGGTCTGAATAGCATGTGGCACGATTTGTAGCGTATCACCGAGACTGAGCCGCTCGGGCCAACAAAGGGAGATGGCTATAATGGCAAAAACCCCGGGACAGACTGGACCTCACCATCACATCGATACAGTCTCCGACGGAGGTAACGTCGCGTCCGGCCCCAATTGTTTTCCGCGATTGGGGTGCGCCGAAGGGGTGCAACGACGCGGAACTGCCGCCAACTCCCGGCCGAGCCTCCCAGCAGGAGCAAAACAAATCACCCGCTTAGCTGGTAATTTTTCGACTGCTCAGTAACCATGACTGTCCGCGGCATGCCCCGATTCTTGAGGAGAATGGAGTCAATTCGATCCTCGCCATCGGGGAGTCCTCCAGTACCAGGCATCCCTTCGCTCCAACCTGGTGATGCAGCAGCTTGATGGTTGCTTCCGTAGTGCTGGGTAGCATTCCGAGTTTTCCCGTTCGGTTGGATAAACGAAGCGGTGCGACCTGCACCGGACGCCATCGGGCCGAAGAGTTGGTTGAGCGTGCAGTTCAACGGCTTGCCGACAGAAGGGTTGCCATAGCTCTCAATCGAATAGATAAGTGCCTTGGCGAAGATAACCGGCCAATCCGTTTTGACTAATGGAATTGTGAATCGCTCGATGCAGCGCGGCTGAGAGACGTAGTTTATTATTCTTCAGCCGGATTTTCTTACCTTCAAGCCCGCGAGCTAGAACATGTTCCAGTTCAGCAAGGCTCATTGGTGCGAGCGCAGGATTGGTGCGGCTTCGGGGCAAGCGGGTCCAGAAGTTTGGCCCTCACGAACACACGTTCAGAATGGGAAGCGATTGGCCGCTTATGGCTATGATGTACTCAATTGCGCTGGCGATTCCGATCGCCACGCTATAGCTCCCACGCGAGGTTCGCGCCATGCCCTGGTCTCCAAACCCATCCGCGCCGCAGCAGGTGGCGCCTCTGCTTGCGTTGGCCACTAAGTTGCTCAAGGCCGGGCGACCAGCCGATGCGATCGCGCCGTTGCGCGAAGCAGCGCTGCTGCAGCCTTCCAATCCCATCATCCAGCACGATCTCGGCCTCGCCTGCCTCGAGGTCGGCCGCATACCGGATGCCATCGCGGCATTGCAGCGGGCCGTCGCCAGCAACCCGCGCTACGCCGATGCATATTTCCGCCTGGGAATCGCTTTGGAGAAGTTGGGCAACATCGGCGGGGCAATCGTCGCCTACGACCGCGCCACTCAGCTGCTCCCATCCCTGACCGAGGCGTGGTTCCGCGCCGGCGCCCTGGTCTACACGCTGGGCCATCGCGACGAGGCGATCGGCTGTTTCCGCCGCGCGGCGGCGACCGGAGGTAAGACCAGCTTCGGCCGCCTTGGCAAGGCGCGGGCGCTGCTGACCGAGGATCGCAATCAGGAAGCCGAACAGGTGCTGCGACAGACGCTGGCGCTCGATCCGAGGAACGCCATGGCGCATGATCTGCTGGGCAATCTGCTCTCCGAGTTCGGCCGTTTCGACGAGGCCCGCGAATGCTTCCAACGCGCGATCGCGATCGCGCCGCTGCTGGCGGGAAGCTACTACGATCTGGTCCGGTGCCGCCCCGTCACGAGCGATGACGACGGTCTGCTTGCAACGGATGGAAGCCGCGCTCGCCACGCCGGGACTGGAAGCGGCGCAACGCCTGCGGCTTCACCTCGCGATCGGCAAGGCGGCGGATGATCTTGGCGACTACGCCTTGGCCATGCAGCATTTCGACGCCGCAGACGCCGTGCGCCGGGGCTCTGTGTCTTTCGACTCGGCCGCGTTCTCCATCGAGATCGACCGCCTGATTGCCCGCTGCACACCCGAATTGATCGCGCGGGCGCCCGAACTCGGCAGCGGCGATGCGACGCCGGTACTGATCCTCGGCATGCCGCGGTCCGGCACAACCCTCGTCGAGCAGATCGTCTCCATCCATCCCGAGGTCGGGGCCGGCGGCGAGTTGCATTTCTGGAACGAGCGCGGGGCGGCGTGGCACCGCTCCGGCGCGCACGGGACCGAGACGCCGTTCCTCGCCAAGGCGGCGGCGGATTATCTCGGCGTGCTGCGCGCGATCGCGCCGAAGGCGGCGCGAGTGACCGACAAAATGCCGTTCAACTTCCTCTGGGCCGGGCTGATCCACATGGCATTCCCGCGCGCAACTCATCATCCATTGCCGCCGCGCTGCAGTCGACACGGCGTTGTCGATCCATCAAACTCATTTCCATCCGAGCCTGGCGTTTCCGACCGGAGGCGCCGAACTGGTCGTGTATTTCCGCAGCTACCAGCGGCTCATGGACCATTGGCGGAGCGTGCTGCCGGCGGATCGCTTCATCGAGGTCGATTACGAGGAGCTGACCCGCGCGCCCGAACCAGTGATCCGGCGGATCATCGCGGCCTGCGGCCTGGCGTGGCACGACGCATGCCTGCGGCCCGAATCCAATCCGCGGGCCGTGAAGACCCCCAGCAAGTGGCAGGCCCGGCAGCCGATCTATCGCAACTCCGTCGCGCGCTGGCGACGCTACGAACCCTGGCTGGGGCCCCTGCGCGCGCTTGTCGACGACGGGTCGGAGCCAAAATTAGCTGCGGAGAAAGTGTCTAACCAAGCCTAGTCAAAAGGCAAGCAGCCAAACCTTGCTCCGCGGACGGGTGCGCTATGTTCGCGCCAGCGTACATGGGGCACCCGTCCACCTCAGCCCAGATTACGGAAATGTAATGTGCACGTCACCGGCCCGTCAGAAAGCGTTTGTGATACTTGGGGCGAAGTGAAAGGGGACGGTGACCGCGTCTAAGTCTCAATGTTTCACGGCCGTATCGGGCCCCTGCACCAATACACACGTCCGCGATTCTAACAACCCGCGCTTCCGTCCATTCGCATACCCAGCAGCCAGCAGCGCCCACCCGCATCTGTCTGCTTGTCCCTTGTCTCTAGCCATCGGCCGAAGTGAGAGCTCCACATCTTCGTGACGCCGGTCGGCATTATCCAATCGCGCGATAAAACAGTCCGGGGAGAAGAAGTGATGTCCAGAAAAGCGTCCAGAAAAGCGTCCCGAAAAGCGAATCGAAATAAATCGAGGATCAACCGTCTGCGTCCTCTCGCCGGCCTACTAGCCACGGGGCTGAGCATTCCGGCGTTCGCGCAGTCCGTGCCGTTCCCGACCTACACCACCGGCCCGCAGCCGGACGGCTCTTTTGTCGTGAGCAGTGGCCAGATCATCACCCCGGCCGGCACACAAGTCGACCTCGGCATCCGGGTCCGCGCGAAGGCCGTAGCGCTGAACCCCAATGCTCAAACTCACACCGCCGCCGTCCTCACCATGGGCGCGACGCAGGCAGTCGAGGTGTTCGACACCCGCACCGGCGATGTTCTGCAGAACTACATCGCGTTCGGATCGGATGCGAGCGGCAGCTATAGCGGTATAACTTATTCGGCGGACGGCAAGTACCTGGTTTTCAGCCAGGACAGCAGCAACGTTACCATCGCCAATGTCTCTGCAGAGGGCTTGCTGAGCGACTACGTCCAGGTAAGCGTGCCGCCGAACAATTCCTTCATCAAGTGCTTTCCGAACAGCCCGCCGGCCGCTTATGCCAACCCCTGCGGCACGTTCTATACTCCGTCCACTTCTTATCCCGGCGGCGTCGCGTTATCAAGCGATGGCAAGAGCGCCTATGCCCTGCTGAACCAGAACGATACGCTCACCAAGATCGACCTGACCGCGAGCCAGCCGACCCAGGGTACGCAGATCCGCGTCGGCAACGCGCCGCACAGCATCGTGATCGATAGCAACGGCACCACCGCCTACGTCAGCAACGAAGGTGGCCGGGTCGCCACGCAGGCGGACTTCCAGATCAACTCCGCCGGCACTGAAATCGTCGCCGACCCGGTGGTTGGCGCCGCGATCACCGGTACCGTTTCTGTGGTGGATCTACCGTCAATGACGGTCACCGGTACCATCTCGACCGGTCTGCACCCGACCGGGATGGCGTTCTATGGCGGTTACCTGTTGGTTGCCAATACCTACAGCGACACCATCTCGGTCATCGACACGAGCACCAACGAGGTGAAGCGGACGATCAACCTGGGGCTGCCGATCAAAGTGCCCGGCCAAGGCAAGCCGGCCTATGGCGCCGCGCCGAACTCGATCGCCGTCGATGCCTCGACAGGCATTGCCTATGTCGCGCTTTACAATGCCAACGCGATCGCGGTCGTCAACCTCAACGCCAGCCCGAAAAATGCCGTCATGGGCATGATTCCAGTAGCCTATGCGCCGGCCTCGGTGGTGCTGGACCAGGCCAATAACCAACTTATCGTTGCCAACGACAAGGGCGTCGGCACACTTTATTCGTTCGAAACCGACCACGGCGTCACAGACTACAACACTCACCAGGACAATGGCACCGTCAGCATCGTCCCCGTGCCGAATAGCACGACCTTGGCGACGATGACGACGCAGGTTTACCAGAACAACCACTGGGATCTGACGGTGAATATCAAGTCTGCCGCCGGCGGCACCCAGAGATACCAACGCGGTTGCAATCCCGGCCAAGATCGGCGATCCGTCGCTGATCAAGCACGTGTTCATGATCATCCGTGAAAACCGCACCTATGATCAGATCCTGGGCGACGTGGCTGCCGGCAACGGCGACAGCTCGTTGGCGGTGTTCGGCGGCAAGGACACCCCGAACGTGCACAAGCTGGTGACACGCTTCCCGCTCTTCGACAACTTCTACGATCCAAGCCGCCAGTCGGCAGACGGTCACCAATGGATCACCGAAGGCCTGGCGCCCTACGCCGACGACATCCAGTCGCCTGACTGGGTCCGCAGCTATCCAGGCGGTAACGCCGGCGATGCACTCGCCTACCAGAACAAGGGCTTCCTGTTCTCAGAGGCGTCTGCTGCCGGTTTGCCGGTGAAGATCTACGGCGAATACGTCGAGAACGATACGTTCCTACAGCCGAACGGGTCGACCAAAGAGCCGACTTGGAGCCAGTTTTACACCGACTCGCAGAACTTCGAGTCTGGGGCCGAGAAGACGCTGTACTACCAGAATACGGTCCAGGCACAGTCCTCTCTCCCGGCCGTAGCTAACCACCTCATCACCAACTTCCCGCAGTTCGATCTGGGCATCCCCGACCAGTTCCGCGTCGATCTGTGGGTGCAGGACTTCAACAAGGACGTCGCGGCCGGTACGGTGCCGACGTTGAGCATCCTGTGGGTCATGGACGACCACACCGGCGGCCCGCCGACTGTGGACGCCGAACAGGCCGATAACGACCTGGCCGTGGGCCGCATCATCGACTACATCAGCCACAGCAACGTGTGGTCCTCGTCGGCGATCTTCATTGAGGAAGACGACGCGCAAAACGGCGTCGACCACGTCGACGGTCATCGCAGCCCGGGCTATATCGTCAGCCCGTACGTTGTGCAGAAGCGGACCGACCGACCACACCTACTACACCCAGGTCAACATGACTCGGACGATCGAACAAATCCTCGGCCTGCCGCCTATGAACCAGTTCGACCTCGTGGCGTCGCCAATGACGACGTCTTTCGTCCAGGGCACGCCGCCTGCGGACAACTTCCAACCATGGACGCACGTGCCCAACCAGGTCCCGCTGGACATGGGTGTGACGACGACGACCTCATCCAACCAAATAATGAGCCCTGCCGCCAAGGCCCTGAAGGTAGCCTGGCTGCAGAAGAAGAAGCAGATCTTCGCCGGCAAACTGACTAAACCCGACGCCGAAGACCCAGACACCGTCAACCACCTGAACTGGTACATGGCGACCGGGTTTACGCGGCCCTATCCCGGCGAGAAAATCGTTCGGCCCCCGAGCGAATTTAACAAACCGGCACCCAAGGGTGATGATCTGGACGACTAAAATTCCTCCCAACTCTTGACAGCCCTTTCCCCAATAAACGGGGAAAGGGCTTTTTTTCACGTATCAAAACGCTACCTCCCCACCGGCCTGAACCCGCCGTGGCAAATGCGAATCCTGTGCAAGACCCTGGGTTAAGATTGTCGGATACACGGCTATCTTGTCAGCTTGGAAGCCGAACCCATCCGGATCATCCAGGAAGCGATCGCTATGGCACGTGAGCCGATAATGGTGTATCCCATGGGTAAGGATTTCTCTCTCCTGTTGCATTTGGCGCGCAAGGCGGTCTGGCCAGTGTTGACCGATTCACAAATCAGACTGTTGGAGCCGGGATGATCGAATTCGCTCTCCGCCGGGTGGCCGACATCCGCTGGCAGGTTTTAGATATCAACAAAGACGCCCGCGCCCGGCAGAAGCTGCAGAAGCCGTTTTGCCTCTGGTTAACCGGGCTGCCGAGCTCGGGCAAGTCGACGATTGCGAACCTCCTCGAGAAGCAACTGTTCGCTTTCGGCAGACATACGTATGTTCTCGATGGCGACAACATACGCCACGGACTCAGCCGGGACCTGGGATTCTCCGAGGCTGACCGGGTGGAGAATATTCGCCGGGCCATGGAGGTTGCCCGCTTGTTCGTGGACGCCGGTCTCGTTGTGATCGGCGCATTCATCAGTCCGTATCGCGCAGAACGAGACCTCGCGCGTTCGCGGTTTGAGCCGGACGAATTTGTAGAGATCTATGTCGATGCTTCACTCGAAGAATGCGAGCGTCGTGACCCCAAGGGGCTTTACGCCAAAGCTCGCCGCGGAGAGTTGCTAAACTTCACCGGCATCGACAGCGATTACGAGCCGCCAGAGGCTCCTGAGATTCGCCTTGACACTGTCGCGAAGACTCCGGACGAATGCGTCGATCTCATTCTTTTTTACCTGGATTCCCAAGCACTCCACAAGACCGCCGGAAGCGAGAGCTCGAATGCCCGATCCCTACGCTTGTAAATGGCTGACTGAATTGTTGCCGCGCGTTACTGCTCTCGCATGTGAATCCGGGCGCACCATATTGGCGATATACCAGGATCTAAATCCACAAGTAGAGTATAAGTTGGATCACTCGCCTGTGACTCAGGCCGATCTTGTGTCTCACCATATCCTCCAGACCGGACTTGCCCGCTTAGCGCCCCATTGGCCCGTCCTCTCGGAAGAGTCTGTCGAGGTTCCGTTTGACGAGCGGAAATCCTGGCGACATTTCTGGATGATCGATCCACTCGATGGCACTAAGGAATTCCTCCATCGTACCGGCGAATTCACCGTCAACATCGCCCTGATCGAGGATGACCGGCCTATTCTTGGAGTGGTATATGCTCCGGTGATCGATAAGTTGTATTTTGCCGCTCGTGGATCCGGCTCCTATAGGACGGACGGTAAGGTCACCACGCCTATAAGAGTTGCGTCGACAACAGCCGAGAGCACGCGCTTCGTTGTGAGTCGCCGCCATGCTTCGGGGCAGGAAACTCTCACCCACTTCATAGACCAAACGAAAGGCGGAGAATTCATGGTTATGGGCAGTTCGCTGAAGTTTTGTCTCATTGCTGAGGGCGCTGCCGATGTTTATCCGCGCAACGGCCCCACCATGGAGTGGGACACAGCCGCGGCGCAGTGCATTCTTGAAGAGGCGGGCGGCTCAGTCACCGACTTCGAAGGAAACACGATCAAGTACAACAAACATGTCCTGCTGAACTCTGGTTTTGTAGCCAGAGCCCACTCTTGAGTGAGCGATGGGTAATATCGGCCTGGTTATCTGGACCGTGTCGATGTGCTTAAAGCTTCGGCGGTTCCCGGAGATAGATAATTGTCTGTTTTCCGGCTCGATCCGGGCTCCCATTTCGCTCCCTGCCTCTCCCTAGCGCGAGTCCGTTCTCAATCAGCGTCCACGTCTCCTTGGAAAGGATGATGCGGCCATTTTCGTGTTCTTCAACAGAAAAGACCAGGCTTTGCCCGTTCCAAACGATGGAAGTGTGGAACTCATCCCCGTCAGCCCCGGTGGACACAGATGTCCTGCCATCGGTGCTGTAGCGTTGCACAGCGTGCCGGGGCGGCCCGGAACTTCGGAGTACGGTAGTCTCCACAATCAAGTCAGGATCGCGGTGGTCGACGTGCAGGGTGAGATCGCCCGTCCGTTTTGGCACGCATGTTCGTTGCTCTGTTTCCATGTTCCAGAGAAATTCGGGTTCGGTGGCGAGCAGATTCCGGTAGGGGACAGAAGCAGCGTCGGGAGCAAGCCCAGAAACAATCGTCTCTTCATATTTGCAGGCCACTATCCCGCCTTGCTTCCCTCGACGGCATCCTTCTTAAAAATCCAGACGCAGCGCGAACTGGATCTCGCGCGGCGTTCCCGAACCCACAGGGGTGATCGGCGATACGATGGCCGTGTTCAAGTTCACCGTATTGATGATGCTGCCGAACCCCGTGGGGTTCGACGGGTTGAAAGTGGACTGCGGCTGACCTAACTGCGGGTGATTGAAGATGTTGTAGAACTCCGAGCGGAATTCCAACTGCATGCGCTCTGCAATTGCAAACGTTTTGGCGGCGCCGATATCGATCTGCCACGTGCCCGGCCCGCGAAGGAGGTTACGCGGCGCGTCGCCGAATTCTCCAGCCGGCAGAGCAAACGCCGCGGGATTAATCCACTCTGCTGATTCTCCTGCCCCCTGGCGGAGTGAGAGAGACGCCTGGAACCAGGTCGGGACGCTGCGTGCCGGAGTTCCCATCCGGCGCGACGTAGCTGCTGGGTAAAAGCACATTGACCGGAAAACCGGTGCGAGCCAGCGCCGTCGTGGTCAGTTGCCAGTTGCCCGCGATGGCGCTGGCAATGCCGCGTTGGTTCAGCATCGGCTTGCCCAGGCCGAAGGGGAGCTCATAGACCGCGTTGCCATTGACCACATGGGTGGCGTCCCAGGCGCCGCTGGCCCACTCACAGGCCAGGCAAAATGCGTTCTGCGGCGATATCTCGTCGCCGTCCCCGCTGCCGTTGGAGCCGTTGTCGATCTCGTGCGTATACGCGTAATTTGCCGCTACCAGGAGCCCGTTCGAGAACGGCCGCCGCACCGACACGGAGAGGCCATTGTACGAGCTCGCGCCGATGGAGCCGCGCCAGCCGATGGCGGGAGCAAAGGCCGGATATTGCGCAATCCCCGTAGCCGGATCGATCAGGTTCACCACGTTGGTTTCCAGCAGATGCACGCCATGGCTTCCCAGGTAGGAGACCGTGCTCACGAAGTTCGCAGGCAACTCCCGCTGCACGGAGAGGGACCACTGCTCAACATACGTGTCCTTGCGGTCCCGTTGTTCGGCATTCGGAGAGATGGTTCCGGATCCGGTGAAATACGGGTCGACCGGATAGGTCACATTCTTTACCGAGTAGGAGGGAATTTCGTTCTTGGCGGGCAGATTCTGATCGTCCAGCTGGCCATCTTCGTGATACATTCCGAATCCGGCGCGAACAATCGTCTTTCTGTCCTGCGCAGGCGACCAGACCAGGCCCACGCGCGGATCAAAGTCGCCATAGTTTTGGTGGCCGAAGCTGGCGCCTACGCCGCAGAATCCCTGAGGCCCGCAGGTGTCGAAATCGAACGGGATTGGCTTTCCCGTGCGCCTCATGGAATAACTGGAAGACGGTGTACCGCGCGCCAAGGTTCAGTGTGAAGTTGGGCCGCACCTTGAACTCGTCCTGGACGTAGCCGATGATGTCATACTTGCGCAAATCGTTGATCGGCAGAGCACCAGACAGACTTGCTTTCGCCACCTTATTCGCCGCCAGCTGCTCCAGCGTGGAAAACGTAACTGTTCCGTGTTCCCCATAGTGCTGGTTCAATTGGACGCGGCGGATTTCCGCTCCGGCTTTGATGGTTTGCCGGCCATGGAGCCAGGTCAGGTTGTCGATCCCCGAAAATGTGTTGCCCACGTAGATGCTGATGTAATCGTAGTTCTGGGCGCCAAATCCCGGCCCAGGACCCGTGGAAATCGCAATCTGATAGACGGAGCCGGTATTACTGGAGTTGTAGGTGTTGGAGGTGGCGCGGTTGTATCCAAACTTGGCTTCATTCGTCAGGTTGGGACTGAAGATGTGCAGCAATTCGAGCACGCCATTGACCGGGCGTGGTCACCCTCTGCTGCAAGTCCGTCGCGGCAGCCGAAACCGGCTGCGTATTGACCGAGCGGTCGTAATTGAAGCGCATGAAGGCGGTGGTCTTCGCTGAAAAATGCTGGTCGAGCCGCAGCATCGCCGAGTTCTCGTTGACCGTCTGCGTGCATGAGCAGGTCAGCAGGTCATAGTTCGCGTAGTTCGGGTCGCCCGGGTCGTTTGCCGGCGTGTAGGGCGTCAGAAATGTTCTTGGACCTGCTCCCGGGTAGGCGTTTACGATCCCATAGACTGGGGATGAACTCGGAACCGTTGCCTTAAAAGCCGCGCTCGGCACGTCGCCGCTCACCGGATAGCCCCAGACTTGCCGGTAGGCTTCAGAAGCGAGATAGAAGAAGGTCTTGTCGTGCACAATGGGTCCGCCCAGCGATCCGCCGAACTGATTCAAACGAAGCGGCTGCTGCGATTCGCCGTTGGAGGCCCAGGAGGGCTCGGGCGCGTCAAAAACGTTATTGCGCAAGAACTCAAAGAGGCGCCCGTGGAAGCGGTTTGTACCCCGAAGGCGAAATAACGGCCAGTTGAGCGCCACCCGTCGCGCCTTCCTCGGCGGTTGCCAGTAGCGTATCGACGCGGAACTCCGCGATCGCGTCCAGCGGAATGGCGAGCCGCGCCCAGGCGCGCTGCGTCTGATTCGCGATGTTGGTCGCGTCAACGCCGTCATAGGTGAAGTTGCTGTCGTCAAGGCCCCGTCCAGCGAACCGGATCGACCGCTGGTTGCTGCCACCAGTGTCGATGGCGCCGGGGACGTATGCCGTCAGGGACGCCCAGTTGCGGCCATTGAGCGGCAGTTCGTCGGCCTGCTTTCTCTCGATCAGGCCCGTTACAGCGCTGGTGTTGCGATCTATCAGCTCCGAACTGGCCGAGATTTCCACGCGCTCCTCGGCGCCTGATACCTGCAAGGTCGCATCCAGGGTGCGCGTCCTCCCAACCACCTGCTCCACATCGAGGAACGTCAGAGTCTTGAAGCCGGGATGATCGAACATGATGGTGTATCTCCCCACCGGAAGCTCAGCAATGTCAAATCTTCCATCTCTGTCTGAAACCCCTTCACGCTGTAGCTGCGTCGAGTTCTCAACAGCAGTGATGTGTGTTTGCCCCAGCAGCCTACCCGACGGATCAGTCACCGTGCCGGTTAAAGCGCTGCGATCCACTTGCGCGATCCCTGGGATTGCACAAGAGAGAGAGAAGATTGTAGAAACGATAAACCCAGACGGAGAGAAGAAAGAGCGGAACTTTCGCATGTTGGCCTCGGAAAATAAAATTGCCATCGGTGATTGATAAAGCGGATCTGGCTCGAACTCCCAAGGAGCTCTCGACGAATTCTGCAGTCTCAATGATTCCGGAGCGGATCAACAGTATTACAGATCTGTAATCTACGCGATCTTCTGCAACCTAGGAATCTCACTGCTTGATTACAAAATCGTAATACTCAGGGTAAAGTTCTGTGATTGAGATGAATTCTCATTATTTTCAGGTGGGTGAACAAAAACGGGGCGTTGGCTGGATCCAGCCGACGCAAAGGTGCGGGCAGATCCGGACCGTGTTCAATTAAATTACACGACGCGATCGGGGTAAATGGATCGGCAAATAAATCTTTACGGTCTCTCGGCTTTTTCACCATCTGCAGCGTGCGTTCCGATCGCAGCCCCTCTGACGATCTAACGGCGGTTCGAATTCGTTGACCTCTATCAGATTATGAAGAACCAATCAAGACTCTTTGACGTCATCAAGGCGCGGCCAAAATTATTTGGCCCACCAACACAATCCCATCATGCATTAACAATCCGGCACTATAAGTGGGAAGTTGTTACATATTCCGCGCTGACACCGAACGTAATCAATCGCACTGGTGGCAGCGATAGAGAGCCGACGGCAGCAAGCCGATTTGAGTCGCATTATGAGAATTCTGGTCATAGACGACGAAGCAAAGACCGCCAAGTTTCTGAAAAAAGGCCTGGGCGAAGCAGGGTTTGTAGTCGACGTGGCAGCAAATGGTTTGGACGGGCTGCAGTTGGCGCAGGATGTGGACTTCGACCTGGTCATTCTGGACGTAATGCTACCCAGCCTCGATGGCTGGCAGGTTCTTACCCGCTTGCGTCAGGCAGGCCGAGCTACCCAGGTCCTTTTGCTGACCGCACGAGACGCGATACACGAGCGCGTAAGAGGGTTTGAACTGGGGGCCGACGACTACCTGGTGAAGCCGTTCGCATTCTCTGAATTGTTGGCGCGGGTGCGATCGTTGCTGCGCCGGACGCCCTCTCGCCCCCAGGATACGATCCGTATGGCCGATCTGGAAATTGATCTGTTACGCCATCGTGCTACGCGGGCTGGCCAGCGGCTGGACTTGACTTCGAAAGAATTCCTTCTGCTATCACTACTTGCGCGGCGTGCCGGGGAAGTCCTGTCCAGGACTCTCATCGCCGAAGCGGTCTGGGACATGAACTTCGACAGCGACACGAATGTGGTGGATGTCAACGTTAGGAGACTGCGCAGCAAGGTGGACGACCCTTTCCCGCACAAACTAATCCAGACGATTCGTGGCGCGGGCTATGTGCTGGAAGCTGACTCGTAGCCTCACACCCATATCGCGGCTGTGGCGAACGTTGGCCTTCCGGTTAACCGCCGGGTACGCGCTGGCAGGCCTGATTCTGGTGATTTTGGCCACCGCGAGCCTTTACCTCGTGCTGCTTTCGGAATTAGAGAAGAGTACGGAATTGTTCTTGGGCGACAAGTTGCACGTGCTCCGCACGATGCTGCGGGAACGCCCGGACGATTGGGACGGGCTGCGGGAGGAAGTTGAGCTGGAAACGGCGGCGCGGCGATATGAACAGTTCTATATTCGTCTGCTTGATGAGCGAAACAAGCCATTATTGACAACGCCTGGCATGGTAGAAGAAGTAGACCTTTCGCAACTCGCCCGACGGACACGAGGACGTCCCAATGTGGCGATTCCGATGAAGGGGAGCCACGGGCAAGCCTTTCGCGTTGCCACCTCGGTGGCGCCGGTCGGCTCGCCTGCCACGCATACCATTACAATTCAGATTGCCATCGATGTCTCGCAGAAAGAAGCATTCCTGGCGCGCTTTCGGTTGGGGTTCTGGGTGATCATACTGGGGACACTAGCGATTCTCCCCCTGGTTGGTTATCAGATCGCGCGCCAGGGAATTCGGCCGGTGGAAGAGATGGCAGCGACGGCGAGGCGCATCAGCTCCACCCACCTCGGGGAGCGAATTCTCACGGAAGGTTATCCCTTTGAGCTGGCATCGCTGGCCGGCACCTTCAACGAGATGCTGGATCGGCTGGAAGATTCCTTCGATCGCATATCCAAGTTCTCTGCCGATATTGCGCATGACCTGCGCACTCCCGTGAACAACATCCGTGGTGAAGCCGAAGTTGCATTGGCGCGTGCTCGCACCATCGACGAATACCGGGATGCGCTGGAGTCGTCTTTGGAAGAATCCGTGCGCTTGTCGGACTTGATTGCCAACCTCTTGTTCCTCGCCCGCGCAGAAAGTCCCTTGGCGCATTTGCGTCGCGAGCGGGTCAACGTTGCCGAGTTGCTGGATGGTGTGCAGGAGTATTACGAAGCTTCTGCCGCTGACGGCGGAATCTCTTTGAGCACCAGGTTCGGGGGTGAGCCGGTGATCGCGGAACTGGACAGGACGCTGATGCAGCGGGCGGTAGGAAACCTGGTCTCGAACGCAGTAGCACACACACCATCGGGCGGATCGGTGGTGATGGCGACCACTTCCGAAAGTGCCGTGGTTCGTATCGAGGTCACGGATACAGGCATCGGCATTCCGTCGGAAGCACTGCCCCGAGTATTTGATCGTTTCTTCCGTGTGGATCCATCACGCTCACAAGCCTCAGGCGGCACGGGCCTCGGGCTGGCGATCGTGCAGGGCATCATGCTGCTTCACGGCGGCAAGGTGGAAATTGTTAGCCAGCCAGGGAAAGGTACTCGGGTCATTCTCAGCATGCCCGCTTCCGCTCCTACGATGACAAACGTGTAATCTCGACGTTCGCGGCCATACCAGTCGCGCGCCGAAATTTTGGGCCCCCCCCAGCAGGAGCAAAACAAATCCCCCGCTCAGCTGGTAATTTTCGACCGCTCAGTAACCATGACTGTCCGCGGCATGCCCCGATTCTTGAGGAGAATGGAGTCAATCTGATCCTCGCCATCGCGGGCGTCCACCAGAACCAGGAATCCCTTCGCTCCAACCTGATGATGCAGCAGCTTGATGGTTGCTTCCGCAATCCCCAGCCCCCGCAAAGTATCGGTGAGATCGATTTCCGTGAACGGCGGCTGCTCCTCATTTGCTGCTGCTGCATCCTGCCGGCTGGATAAGCCCGGCCCCTGGTGCCTATGCGTATCATGCTTGATGCTATGCCGAACCCTCCAGAGGACGCTGTGCTTTCCCTCCATATCGCCGGGAAGGTGCTTCGCGTCCGGGTTGAGCATATGTGCTCGTTTGCCCTCGTCTGACAAAGCGACACCGATCTGGTTGGCACGGACTCCAGCCAGCTTGAGATCGGCGATCGCATCGCGGGCAGACACCTCGTCTAAAAACACGGCTGCAACCAGGTGGGAAGGCGTCATTCCGATTGCTTGTCCCTGTTGATTCCACATATTTGTTCTCCGCGGTAACGACACCCACTCATTGTGTGGTGCCTGCGAGGGAGTGTGGATTTCCGGGGAAACTATGCCCCATGGCGCAGCGGGTGCGTACGATCGCTTCCCCAGACTCGCTACCTGGCTCTCCATTGTAGACCTCTTGAAATTCGCTGACAGAAGGGACTGACACTTTTTAAGCATGCCGACCAAGGAGTCTATCCTGGTCTGCTCCCCGACCACGCAACTTAACATCAAAAAACCGCATGGGAATAGCTATCGCGTATCCCCGTGAATCCATACCTAAATCCATGAGGACTTTGACCCATGAAAAGATTCATTCTGACCGGTGCTCCTGGCGCAGGAAAAACAGCGATTCTGCGGCAACTGGAGCTTTACGGCTTTGGCGTCGTCGAAGAGGCAGCCACAGACATCATCGCGCTTCGGCAAGCACAGGGTATTGCGGAGCCATGGACGGATCGCTCGTTCATTGATGCGGTTGCCGCCCTGCAAAGGCAACGGCAGATTCGCTCGGCAACTGAGGCTGTAGAAACTCAGTTCCATGATCGATCGGTCGTCTGCACGGCAGCCCTAGCTGCTTACCTGGGGTACCCGGTTTCCGAAATGCTTTCGCGCGAACTGGAACGCATCGAGTCAGAGAATGTCTATCAAAAACAGGCTTTCTTTGTACGTAACCTCGGCTTCATCAAGAATACCGAAGCACGGCAGATCAGCTTCGAGGAATCTTTACGTTTTGAACGAGTACATGAGGAGACATATCGAACCCTCGGATTTGAGATTACCTCCATCGAACCCGGAACCCTATCTAACCGAGTCAGTGCGATCAAGTTGGCACTCGAGGCTCTGTCGAGTTAAATCCCCCCTAAATCCCCTGGATAGTCGGAACTGGCAATTAACAGGTTTAGATAGGCCCTTCGAGTTCGCAGAATATTGCTTCCAGAAAGCCAACTGTCCCGGCCGGGCCCGTCATTTGCACATCCACCGGCCCCATGTTCGCCTGGGCAACCAACTTGAACGTCAGGAAAGGGCAACATTGACGCTCCGCCACAATCAATTCCGACACAATCCTCATCCACTTCTCGCCTCCAGGAAGGCGGAAAGCATATCCGTCGGGGAGCGCCTCTGTTGCGATCACAGCGGACTTGAACTGGGCAATCAGCGTTGCTTCACGCTCCCGCAGTTCAGCATCCAACAAACGGCAAGCTACCGGGATGTCTTCGAACTCTTGGCTCATGGACGGCTGGCCGGCGGCACGACGCCATTCATGCGTAGGTACTCTACCATTTGCCCGTAGTGGTTGAAGGCATGTACCGAGGCCTCGACGACGAGCGCCAATCGAGTCACCGCAATGGCCGGCAAAGGCGAAATCGGAGAAGATTTGACTGCCAGCTTCTTGTCGCCGATCGCGTCGACCGCCTTGTCAAGATGCGCGAATGACGCATTCAGGTAATCGATAATCTCCGCTTTCGTCCTGATTGTTTCTGGTCCAAGCTCGTCCCCGGCATCGGCTGGTGGTTCCTCGCCCAATGCAGCCGCGGCCAAAATGTGGTTGGTTGCCGCCAGGTGTTTCACCTGGTTCCCAAAGGTCCGCACGCCCTTGAATTCACCGTCGGTTGGGGCAAATCCATATTTGCTCGGCGGGCATGGCATCGGCGGCAGACACGATTTCCTTCTCTAGAGATCGCAGAAGGATCTGAAGCGCACGTCTTTCCCGCTGCGCGTCAAGAGTAGCAGGCGCCTTTTCGTCGGCTTGGTGGGGTAGCGGCACAGCGGTTTGCGCCAGAAGAACCCGCGGTTTGTCTGTCTCTGCCGGCGCGATGCTCGTACACACCAGCAAAATTGCAGATGCGAATATCCAGATCGTTTGCTTCATAAGTTCCTTTCGCCGCGTACAGATAGGCGATCTGCCGCCGCTATGAAGAAGCTACGACTTAAAGTCGACTTTAAGGCAAGACGAATTTTTGTAAGATATGTGTTCCGGAGTTCTAGAATGTGTCCATGGCGGAATTCACCATTTCCGAGGTGGCGCGACAGGTTGGAGTTCAGCCATCCGCAATTCGCTACTACGAACAGATCGGATTGCTTCCTCCGGCGCGACGAGTGAGTGGACAGAGACGTTACGACTCGACGATGCTTTACCGGCTGGCAGTCGTCCAACGAGCACGGCAATTTGGTTTCACGCTCGATGAGATCCGGCAACTGTTCTTCGGTGTTCGTAATGTTGCCCGGGCATCAGAACGATGGCAGCAGTTGTCTCGTAGAAAGATGGCCGAACTCGACGGTTTGATGGAGGGGATCGAGTCGGTGCGGGGCTTGCTCGGGAAGATGATGCAAAACTGTCGCTGCGAAACTCTGGAGCAATGCGGCAAGGAGATATTTCGAAGTGGTTGTATGAATGTTGCGGTAGGTTCTCTGCCGGCGAGTTATCGCCGTCGACAATAAGTCATGACTCCCCGGTCACAATCGGCTCATAAGCAAAGAATCTTTATAGACGTACAGGAAGTCTTGGGTGCCCCCCTGGTCTAACTTCTAAGCGTCATAACCTTCCGTGCCCATGGAAAAGAGCAGGCGCTGACTCACGCGAGATGCTAATCGCGGCAGATCGATAAGTTCACAAACAGGCAACTGCTCAGCAAACCTCGGCCCGTCGTGCCCTGGGTTCAGCGCGGCAATCCCTTGTGTGATCAGCATGTCACGCGCCAGGTTGTAGGTGAAAAGAGGCTGGGAGGCATCGAATGGAATGCTCTCAAGGCTTTTCAGCGTATGCAATACGATAGATTCGACAAGCCTGCCGTCCGCGACCAAATACCATGCGAGTGTTGCGAACTCATTTAAATGCTCGAGAAAGAGAGAACACCATTCGACCTGCCGTGACAGCTCGAATGGTGCCGTGGACAATGATGTCATTGTTGTCATGACGGCCCTTTCTATCTTGTCCTCAGGGGACTAGAAAGTTGGTGGCATAGATCTAATCTGACGGCAGAGATCGTTGTCAGACTCTCCAGGCGAACAAAGATCGAGAACCACAACCCCCGGCTTTGCAGTTAGAAAGATCTCCCTTCCGGATAGACCGGAGCTAGCGGCGTGTTCATCAACAGCGTGGCTGGGTCCAAACTCTAGCCTTCACGACCCCTCCAAAGCACACGATACCGCTTGGCCCACTGTGACGGTGTCACGGGTGAGTCACAGCATTGTCATATGTAGGTCGTCGAGGGTGTGGGCTGGGGGGAGATGAGGGGCACCCCAGAGGTGCGACTTCTGGCGAACTCAGTGGCATGCGCAATAGCCGCCCACGTGCTCACCTGCGGGGGATAGCGAAAGCCGCCACTCACAGCACAACGACGATCCGCCCGCGCCCCACGGGGTGTTCCACAAGCTCGTGGGCATGAGCAATGTCTGCGAGCGGTATTCGTTCGCCAATCTCGAAGCCTGACCACCCAGCCTCAAGCGCAGTATTCAAATCCCGCGCCGCCTGCAATTTCGCTTCCTTTGGGAAATCGTCGCTGCCCAGAAAGAACACACCAATGTTCTTGAATACCATTTGCCAAAAGGGAATCTTCGGAGCGGCATTATCGGTGGCATAGCTCGCGATCGATCCGCCCAGCTTCAGCAGTTCGACGTCGGCTTCGATATTGGCTCCAAACGCGACCTCAACAATGTGGTCAATGCCCTCCGGAGCGAGCGCTGGTATGCGTGCCAGCAGCTCCTTGTCGCTCAGAAGCACCTCGTGAGCGCCGTTGTCCAATGCTGTGGGCTGGTCAGACACGGAACGCACAGAACCTATCACGCGCGCTCCCGCATTACGTGCCAGCGCGACCGCGCAGAGACCAACAGCGCCCGCGGCGCCCTGCACCATCACCGTGCGCCCGCTAACGGCGCCACCAACGTGGACCGCGCGATGTGCAGTGATGCCGGGAATGCCCAAACATGCACCCTGCTCCATCGACACTTTTTCGGGCAACGGCGCAATGTGGTCGACCGGAACCACTGTAAACTCCGCGGCCGTACCAAACGGACGGTACGACTGGGCTCCGTAACACCACACAGAACGGCCCATCCATTCAGAGGAAACTCCAGCACCAAGCTGATCCACACGGCCAGCGCCATCGCTATGAGGAATCACGCGAGGATACGCCATGCCGGAGCCAAACGCGTCCTGCCGCTTCTTAATATCGCCCGGGTTGATTCCGGACGCAGCAATGCGAATGCGAACTTCCCCGGCCGCCGGAATCGGGTCCGGCATTTCGCCGACCACCAGCACGTCGCGCGCCGGTCCCTGCTTCTCGTACCATGCTGCCTTCATTTAAGCTCCTTGGAACTTCAGAACGAGGAAGGCCATTAGAGCCTTCACGGGTGAGCTCGGGCTGTTCTTCCGGAACAAAGTGGCCTGAATCGCGGATCACCACCGATGTCACATCCTGAAAGTAAGGCCGCAGTGAATCTCCCATGTTCGGAATTGAGTGTTCCCCGCCATCCGCTAAGAGGCGGATGGGGAGTTTGCTTCTAAACTGTCTCTTGTTGAAATCCATGTCGTCGATTATGTTACGGCAATAGTCAATCCCGTTGAGCTCCGCGCCCATGCCCAAAGGTCGTCCCTATGAGGAATTATCAACTTACTCGGCCAGCCGGACTACCCTGACAAACTGCAATTGTATTTTCCGAATTTGGGATAATGATCGGAGGCGTCCCTTCGCCTAAGCGCGCCGATGCAGTGCGTAGCGAGTGTTCAAAAACGAACACCCGCGGGGCTTGTTACAACTCGGTGAAGAGTTGTAGCAAGCAGACGGCGCGATGTTCGGAAGTGAACACATTCTCTCGATTTTGAACGACCCCCGCCACGTCACCGCAATGTTAATGGCTAACTTTCTTTGTTTTGCGGAGGAACACTTGCCTTGAAATGTGGCCTTCGGGATGCCACGGATCTGATGTGTGCGCAGCGATATTTCTACTGGAACTTACTACGAAACAAATGCGTAATCAGAATCCAGAAGTAGTCATTCCCGTCATTTTCCAAATTTCTATCGAGGGACACACATGATCGCCTTGTCTTCAAATCGAACTTACCGGCTCATCTTCGCTTGAAGTATGCTTGCTTCTTCTTACCGCTCTAAGCTTGGCGTTTGCGTCGTCTGGGCGCAAACGTCCAACCCACAAATCGCTTCTTCTCAAGCGCGGATTGCCCAGGATCTGGAATTGATTCGCGCGGCCGAACAGCAACATATTCCTGCAGCACAGCCAGGGGCTTTGTGGGACTCAACTCGCGGCGGATTACCACGACGCAACAGAATTCCTGAAGGCGGAGGATGCGTACAACAGGTCGCTGCATCTGCTGAAGACTGCGCCATCAGCCAGAGAAGAGTATGCCTCAACACTCGACAACCTGGCTTCGCTCTACCTGATCTACGGCCGTTTGGACGACGCCGAGAGCGCCAGAAAGCAAGCTCTCATGGTGCGCCAGAAGTTGGGCGACCCGACCGATATTGCGGTCAGCGAAATACACCTGGCGGACATAGCTCTCGCTCGGCACCAGTTCAAGAAGGCGGAGCAACTAGCCCTACGAGGACTTGAAGAGATGGAGTCTTCCTCTGAATCCACCCAGGGCGGGAATGCTCTCCGCATTCATCACCCTCACCTATGCACGCTGCTCACGGGGGCACTCCGGTGAAGGATTGATGAATGCGCGAGCAAGCTGTTGCATTCGCGAACAGGAACTTCGAGCCGGAGTCGGCGGCCAGCGGGTTCGCGCTGGAGACGCTCGGGTTTGCTGAGTGGAAGAGCGGGGCGACACAAGATGGGGAGAGAGCCATGCTTCAAGGTATCCAGATCCTGCGGACAAAGCTGGCGCCCGCCGATCCTCGCTTGGCCGGCGCCATGCTGCAATACCGGGCCTACTTAGTTGAGGCAAACCGGCAGGCGGAAGCACAAGAGATTCACGAGCAAGTGACAAGGATGACCAGCCAGACGGGAGTTTTCTGTCGGGGGTGCACCGTAAGCGTCTACTCTTTATCGAACACTTTACGATAGGACAAGTTCAACGTAGGGAGCGAAACTGCCACCCGAGCATTGCTTGAAGTATTGCCTATTCATAACTCAGAGTCATAACTCATACTCAGAATCCACTAACAGCATCCTTCGCCCTATCGAGGTCTATTTAACGATCGGAGAGAGAGCAATCGAGGTCAGTCCCAGCAGGAAACAAAGAAACATGAGCGCGAGGTAGAGCCGCACACGGCTGCTGGCGCCGCGGAACTCTTTCCACACAAACACACCCCACAGCGCCGAGATCATGGTGTTGCCCTCACCCATGGAGAACGAAGTCGCCGGACCGATCATGGGCACATAGGAAGCGACAAAATTCGCAATCGTTCCCAGGCCCCAGATAAGCCCGCCGGCGATACCCCAGGCATGCACGTTCCAGCTTCCGCTGCCATAATCCCGCAACGCCGAAGGGGGACCGCTGATAGGCCGGCGCAGCAGCAGATAGATCATGGGCAAGGCAGAAGCCACAGCCCCCAGGGCAAAGACAACATTGACGGTATAAGGCTGCAGATGGCCAGGACCAGCCAGGGATTTGGCCACCAGCGGATAGAACAGCCCGGCGCCGATCCCTCCAACAAAGCTCAGAAGAATGCCTTTTCCCGACGCCGCACTGCCCCGGGAGATACCCTTGTAGGCCAAAGCATCGAGGACAATCGCGATACACACCAGCCCAATGCCGGAAAAGATCAGCACCGGGTTCCCTGCCGGCGACACGACATAATTGAGAACTGCCCCCAGCACCAGCGCGAGCCCGGCGCCTATGGGGAAGGCTACCGCCATTCCCGCCACCGAGATGGCGGCCACGATCAGGATATTCCCCACACTAAAAACGGCCCCACCAGCAAACGCCAGCCACAAACTGCGCTGGCTCGCCGCCCGCAAATTGAGGAAGAAACTGTCCGGCGATGAAGGATCGATCCGTCCCAGAGTGAGTCCGAAGAGAACCGAACACACTAGCAGGCCGATGGTGTAGTCGAAGTAATAGAGCTCGAAGGGCCAGCTACGGGTGATTTTTTGGGTGTTCGCCCAGGTTCCCCAGCAAAGCATGCTGAGGGTCATCAGGAAGAGCGCCATGGAATACGTTTGCGGCGTGAACATGCAGGATCCCACGAAACGGTGATAGTTGCCCTCAGGCCCGCGAGAGTAGGTTCTCTAACCAGGTACTGTACGTGCGTCTTTGTGGCCCTTTAGGCGTCACTTTGACGGTCCCGGTTTGCTCGTGCCGGGGGGACCGCTGGGTACAGCGATGTCTACATCCGCCGCCGTCGTCATCGAGGTGGAAAAGATCCAGGCGCGTGTAGATACTTTCTACCGCCCTGGCCTCGATATTCTTCGCGCTCTTGCCTTTCTGCTCGTGTTCATTGCGCATGGCCTGGTATCGCACCTTGACAAACCCACCCAGCTCGGAGCCATCGGGCGGGCCGGGGAATTTGGCGTCTGCATCTTTTTCTTTCTTAGCTCCTATCTGATCACGGAACTGCTGCTGCGCGAGAAGCGCGATACAAATACCATCCTTATTCCCGCGTTTTATGCGCGCCGCATTCTTCGTATCTGGCCGCTCTACTTCGCCATGATCGGCCTGGGCTGGTTTTATGGGCTTTTCTCCCCGGCCCATACCGTCTCCGCAGCATGGGGCGCCGCGCTCATGCTGCTGTTCACCAACTGGTACACCGTGGGCCACGGCTATCCACCGGGATTTCTGTTTCCCCTGTGGAGCATCTCTCTGGAGGAACAGTTCTACCTGCTGTGGCCCTGCATCGTGAAGTACCTGAGCCCGGCGTCGCTGTTGGGCATCAGTTCGATGTTAATAACGGCTGCGTACCTGACAATGGCCCGGCTTCTGGCACAGGGGCAAACCTTGGATCCGGGGATCTGGGTGAACAGCCTGGTCCAGTTCCAGTTCTTTGCGTTGGGAACGATGACCGCAGTTATCCTTCGCGGGCGCGTCCCCAACCTTTCCAAATCCGTGCGCTGGGGATTATTTGTCGCCGGGCTGCTGTGTCTGCGCGCCGCGCAAGCCGCTGTCTACACCAACAATCCCGTGGTCCCGCACAACTTCGCCCACATTGCGCCCCGGTACCTGATCGCTCTGCCGGGCTGTCTATGCCTGTTCTTCAGCTGCCTGCCATTGGCCGGCGGCCGGCTGCAAAAGCCATTCATCTATCTGGGAAAGATCTCCTACGGCTTGTACGTTTTCCACGTGCTGTGGCTGGGTGCGGCCAGGGATCTACTCAAGCACGTCGCGGGCGGGCACATAAGTCCCCTGCCATCCCAGCTGTTGGCGATGTCCCTCGCACTGCCCGCCACGCTGCTGACGGGCATGCTCTCCTACCGTTACCTGGAAAGTCCCTTTTTGCGCTTCAAGAAGCGTTTTACGGTGGTCCGCTCGCGGCCGGTGTAACAGGCTGCGAAACAAGGGTAGGTCCGGGCTTTCAGCCCGGGACCTACCCAACAGCGACTTTTTCCGCTACCTGTGAAGCCCATACAGCACAGCCCTAGCACTGCCAGCGCTAAAGCGCATGATCGAGTCGAGACTGTTTCTCGGAGCGCTGAAGCGCTCCTTCCCCCGCATAAATGCGGGGGCTCCCACCACGAATCCTGAAGTTTGCAGTTCTCACACAGACTCATAGAAGCCCCTGTGGTCTTTCTTTGATCAGAATTGTCTTCGCACAAGCATTTCGTGCAGGATGCGACATGGCAGGGGCTAGAAGCCCGACTAAACAGGCTGCGGAAAAAGTCTGCGTGAGTCCCGAAGGGACGGGCTGAAAGTAGCCCTGGACGCAGTCCTGGGTAGACCCGACCAAAACGGACAGAGTCCCGTCAGGGACGGCTGAAAACCCTGTCGCCATTGTTCAGCCGTCCCTGACGGGACTGTTCGAATCTCTGATATTTCCCCAGGACTACGTCCTGGGCTTGAAGTTTCTACATTTTCGGCACCATATTTGTAGCAGGCGACAGCTTGATACGTGCCAATACGTGCAATCCATTGTGTAGCCCCGGACTTCAGTCCGGGGGCTGGAGTTTCTACATTTTTTGAGTCGACGGGTAAGAAAACCTCTTTGATTTTGGGTTTTTGCTTTGTATCAGGGCACGACTTCAGTCGTGCCGTAAAGGATCTAAACAGAGTTGGGCTTTAGCCCCTGCGTCTTTTTCGGGGCCAATTACCCGTGCAGTGCTGAGTACTGCCTCGGAAATGGCATTCGTGCAGGTTTTGCCATGGCAGGGGCTGAAGCCCATATTCTTAGCCCAGTAATGGCACGACTTAAAGTCGTGCCCTGATACAAAGCCAAAACACGGCATCCAAAGGAGCTTCTCTAGTCGAAATATCAACCGCTTCGCCCTGATTATGTAGAAACTCCAGGTACGGGCTAAAAGCCCGGACCTGGAGTTTCATTTCGGGAGCTGCCCGGTTTGCTCACGGGCGCCGGGGTTTTCTCATAAAATTGCATAAAATTGGGATTTTTTGGAGCATAGCTGCGGCACCCCGGCCGCACCGTCCCAAACCGGCGGGGAAGGCCGGGCGGGGACAATTTTATAAAATTGCATAAAATTGGGGCTTTTTCGAGCAGAATCACGCAAGGTGTCACTTCCGGCATCCTCGGCACGTGGCCAGTTTGCAGTTTTCGGCGATTGACAGGTCACTTCGGTTTGCAAGAGCGCCTTCGGCGCAAAGAAAAGACCACCAACGGCGGGATACGCATGGCTGGTTGAGAGACAGAACGGGTGTGGTACCGGATAGCGTTACGCCATCCTTCGCTCGCGCCAATGGCCTTCAGCAACAGGCAAACGCCACCGGGCAGCGATTGCGCGAGGGTCCGCCGCCTGTAAACATGATATTGCCTGCTCGGCTCGAGGGTAAGGGGCAGCGACCATATTTTTTGGAGCGAGCTGATTCCGAAAGTCCATGCACTTCTGGGCAACCGGCTGCGTGATGATGCCCGACAGTACGAGTCTTCTTCCAAGGCAGGGCAATGGGGATCCAGGATTGCATCCTAGGACTGCGTCCAGGGTCAGGGCCAGCCCGGACCTACCCGAGAGCGACTCGTTCCGCAGCCTGATAAGGCGCTGCTCACTTGATGTAGTAGCCGCTCACCCGCCAGTAGCCTTTGGCAAAGGCCAGGGTCAGCGTCTCCACCGCATCTGGCCGGTTGGCAAAGCTGGAGTGGTAGTGGAGCACGACATATTGGCCCTCCGGAGCCCCCGGCACGGAGGTGGCGTAACCGGCATCGATGAGGTCACGCGCCTGCAGGGCGCCGACCCCGGCGCGCGTCTTCTCGATTTGAGACGCAAACGCTTCGCGATCCAACTGGGCGCGAATCAGCATCCCGGTGTAGGCATAGCTGTCGGCATAACGGCCGTGATCCAGATAACCGAGAAATCCCAAGGCCTGACGCTCAGCCGCCTGCTCCTCCGCAATATGCGGATCATCCCCTGGCTGCGCCCCGGTTTGCGGAGGCGGCTCTTGCATGGCGAACAACGGAGCCTGTCCCAGGCTGGTGGCCACCACGACGATGGCCAGCCAGCGAAAGCGCAGACGTGACAGAGCAGTTTCGCAACTACGGTGGTCTGATAAGGATCGCGAGGAGTGGTTTTCCTTGAGAGAAAACCACGACAAGGCCTGTCGCTTCGGTTTACACCAGTTGCGAAACTGCTTTAGCTTTTTCCCCATAAACTGCTCTACTGCCAATACTTCACCGAGCAGCCATAGGGACGGGTAACGGGTGTTTGTACTGCCTGCCCCGACATGGCCTCAGTCAGCGCAAGGGAGACGTAGTTCTTCGATACCTTGATGTCTGATAGTTCCGTGGTGGGATGATCGTCGATGGCCCCGGCGTAGATCAGCTTCCCGCTGGGATCGATGACGTACATATTCGGCGTGGTCTTGGCGCCATAGAGATGACCGATCTCGCCTTTGGGGTCGAGAATGGCCGCCGTCGGGTCAGCCCCCATTTTCTTCATATAGGCGTTTTCCTGGCCGGCATCCACGTATCCCTGTTCGCCGGGCGCGGAGGAGATGACGGTGAGCCACACCACCCCTTTCGCCGTCCATTCCTTCTGCAGAGACTGCATGTTACCGCTTTGGTAGTGCTTGATGGTGTAGGGACAGTCGTGGTTATGCCACTCCAGCACCACGTACTTGCCGCGGTACTCATCCAGGCTTTGTGTCTTGCCGTTCGAGTCGGTGCCATGAAAGTCGGGCGCCGGGCTGCCGATTTGGGCGGCGCGGGCCGAAGGGGCAAAGACGATGGTCAGGGCGGCGGCCACAATCGCGGCCAGAACGGAGCTTTTGCAGGTCATCGGCTTATCCTTTCAGGGTTGCTGTTCCAACAAGGCTTGGTTGTTGGGGTGAGTGTGGAGCTGGTCGAGCGCCCCGAACACCACCCCCGGCGTGAGCACTTCGGGCAGCAGCAAGGCCGGCTGCCCGGGAAGGTAAAAGACATAGGTAGGCACACCGCTGCGGCCCAGCTCAGTGAGCGCCGAAGCGATGCCCTCATCGTGTCGCGTCCAATCAGCGCGAACCAGCACGACCCCCGAGTCGCGCAGCCGCCGCCGCACATCGCCGCGATTGAGAACCGCACGCTCATTCACCTGGCAGCTCAGGCACCAGCGGGCGGTGAAGTCGACAAACACGGGACGGCCCTGGGCGCGATATTGCTCGATAGCCGCGCGACTGTAAGGCTGCCAACCGGCCTGGGTTGCAGTCGTCGCCTCCGCCGCGGGAAATTTCCACAAGGCATAAAGCGGCGTGGCCACTGCCAGGACAATCACCGTGGTGGCAAAGGCGGAAGCTACCCGTCGTGCTGGCCAGCGGCCGAGGATCCAGCCGGCAATCGCCAGCAGGAGAAACGCTGCCAGCAAAGCGGTCAGCGCATCCACTCCGGCGGAGGAGGCGAACAGCCACACCAGCCAGATGACAGTGGCAAAGATGGGCGCAGCCGTGGCCTGCTTCAGCATTTCCATCCATGCGCCCGGCCGGGGCAAATAGCGCATCCAAACGGGATTAAACGTGAGCAGTAGATAAGGCGCGGCCAGACCGAGGGCCAGCGCAGTAAACACGGCAAAGGCCACAACCGCGCTTTGGGCCAAGGCAAAACCAATGGCTGCTCCCATGAACGGAGCCGTGCAGGGGGTCGCCACTACCATGGCCAGTACGCCGGTAAAAAAGCTGCCGGCATAGCCTTGGCGCGCGGCCAGGCTCGAGCCTGTATTGGTCACGGTGAGCCCAATCTCAAACATGCCGGCCAGCGACAGGCCGAGGAAGAAGAGCAGCAGCGCCATGACCGCGATAAAGCCGGGAGACTGAAACTGGAAGCCCCAGCCGAGTTGACGCCCTCCGGCCCGGAACACCAACAGCAGCGCAACCACGGCCCAGAAAGAAACCAGGATTCCCAGTGCATACACCAAGCCGTGGGCGCGCACCTTGGTGGGGTGGTGCCGGGAAGACTCCACCAGCGCCAGCCCTTTGATGAACAGCACGGGGAAGACACAGGGCATGAGGTTCAGAATCACTCCACCCAGGAAGGCCAGAGCCGTGAAGCGCAGGAGCTTTACTATGCCGACCCCATCGGCCGCGGCTGGTAACGAGCCGGGCGGAGCGTGGATCTCGTAGGCTGTTCCATCTCCCAGCAGGAGCACGCCGTTCAGCTGCCCCAACTGCGTACGAAAGTTCTCATCCTTCTTCAGCGAGATCTCGACGCCGTCCTTCACCCCGCGGACGGGTTGAGGCGCGGCATTCACAATCTGGTTTTGATCGAACGGGAAAAACTGGGCGTTGGTAGCCGGATGTCCCCGAAGGGCGAGTGTGAAACCAGTGGGGCTGGTTCCAAAAACGGCCTGGGAAGAGGCCGGGAGCGGCTGGGGCAAGAGGCTGTGGAAGCGATCAAAGAGCGCCTGCCGGCCGGGATCAACGGGACCCTTTTGCGCCGCAACCTGCAGCGGAAGGGCCAAGTCCGCCTTACCTGGAATGCAAACCTCGCGGCAAACCAGCCAATTTACGTGGGCAGACAGCTGGTCCGCGGAGGGCGCCTTAAGCGTGGAGTCGGCCTTTAAGGTTATGGGGAAGAGCACCTCATCCTCGTAACCAAAATCCATCAGCGGCCCCAGCGGCAAGCGGCGCGGAGCAGGAAACTGCATGGCACCCGCGGTGATGCCGGGGGGCAGATTCCATTTGATATCCGGCGGCTCCCCGGAATCGCCGGCGTTGACCCAATAGACGTGCCAACCCTTGTCTAACGTGAAATGCAGGCCGACCAGCGCACTGCCTCCGGGCTGGATGGACCCCTCGAGCGGGAGCAACTCGACCGTGAGGTGCTGGGCGCGAACCGGACCTTCCACCGGCGTGGCTGCGGCTGCGGTGAGGGTTAATCCCGCCGCACCGAGGATCCATGCAAATTTGCGAAGGCCGGACATAGCAGAACGCCAAACCACCCCGTCTCATTGTAGACGGTCGGGGGTCCGAGGGGGTTACATCCCCCTTGCGCCTATTTCGCGTCCAGCGTGAAGCTATCCTTCAACTCAACCGATCTATTGGCTGCGTCAGGGTCGACCACCCGGTACATTTTTGCGTCGGCGTGCTTCCCTTCCAGAGTGATGACGAGATAGTTGAAGTTGGGATAGGTGCGCGCGCGATACAGGTCCTGGTCGCCACGAATAAAGATAGGGTAAGGACGGGCGCCTCCTCCGCCGGTGATCACGTGGGTGACGCCATTGATCTCAAAACGCTCATAGTTATGAATATGGCCGTTGAAGATAACGAACTTGGCGTGGGATGCAGCTGCCGCGGCTTCCAGCTCATGACGCAGATTGAGCGTCGAGGGGGAGGGGATGCCGAGCATGAAAGCGGTCTGCAGATCGGCAACCAGCGGCACATGAAAGAGGAAGAAAACAAAATCCGCCGACTGAGGAATATCGGCCAGCTGCGAGTCCAGCCATCGACGCTGCGCCGAGCCGACGTTGAGGAAAGTGGTGCTATCGAGTGTGATGAGATAGACATTTCCCAATTGCACCGAGTAGTAATTGTGGTTTTCGATCTGTGGGTAGGCGGCAAAGTAATTCCTGATGCCGCTGCGAGGATCATTCAGCCCCTCGTGGTTGCCGATGGTGGGATAGATACGCAGCCGCTCTTGAGACCACGCTGCCGTCTCCTGGCTGTAGATTTTCCAGTCATCCAGGTCGCTGCCGTGGAAGGGCATATCGCCGGTAAGCAGCAGGACGTCCGGCTTTTCTTCGGCAACCTTTTGCGCCAGCCATTTGCGCACCCCGGGCGCGGTGTCGGAGGTATCGCTGGGATCGGTAAAGCGCATGTCGCCATAGACAATGATGCGCAGCGGCCGCCCGGCTGGTAGATCAGAAACGGTAAAGGTGGGGGCGCCGGAACTTTCATTGTCTTGCGCAAACATCTGCAGAGGGCTGGTGGTCATGCAGGTAATTGCGAGCACAAATCTGACCGCGTCGCGCCAGCGCAGCATTAGGGCCGGCCGCCGCCGACAAAGTGCACAACCTCCAGACGGTCACCTTCCGCCAGGCCGGCGTTGGCCCACTCGGCGCGGGGAACGATGTTGCCGTTGTGCTCGATGGCGACCCGGTCGCCCTTGAGGCCCAGCTCGGCAATCAAATCCTGAAGGTTGGCCCCGGGCGCCAGTTGCGGAAATTCACGCGACTGGCCGTTGAGGACAAGGTACATAGAGGCAGACTATCACCGCTGCCTCAGGTGGCAAGCCATCCCAGGAACCACCGCCGTATGCGTCGGAAGGCCGGTTGAACCTCGGTGCCCGAAAAATAGATAGTGCGGTTGAGCGCTTTGAGAACCTGAATGGCTTCCACACGTGGATCGGCGTTTCCCAGAGGCCCCTTACCTGCAGGATCTACGGCGTACTCGTCGGCCAGGTATTCGATCGCGTGGCCCAGGATTTCCAAAGCCCGGGCAGCCTCGCGGGAGAGCTGCCGGCGAACCAATGGGGCGGCTCTCGGAGCAAGCCTGATCGGCCCGGCCGCATGCTGCGGCTGCTCGATTGGGCTGTGAGTGAAGCTCTCCGGCGATCGGGCGTTGCGAGACCTGAGCATGATTCCACCTCATGGTGAAGCTATCGGCCAGCGGCGGATATCAGGAGAGCTCAATGCTTGAAGATCGGCCAAACTCGTTATCACTGGGTCACAAGGCGTGGCTTGACTCCAGGGAGGCGAAAACTTACAGTCGAACCAGAGCGCTTGAAAAATGCAGACGCCCGATTACTTTTGGAACTACCTGCCGCTGCTCATGCAGATTATTGTTGCCGCGGGCTTTGGAGCCGGGATCGTCACTGTTTCCTGGTTCATCGGGAGGCACCGCAATACAGTTGCCAAGCTGGCCACCTATGAGTGCGGCATCGTCGCCGAAGGCGATGCCCGGGGCCGTTTCTCAGTCCGCTTCTACATGGTCGCGATGCTCTTCATCCTCTTCGACGTGGAAGTGGTCTTTATGCTTCCCTGGGCGGTGGTCTACCGCGAGCTGCCCCAGCTGGTCGGTTCCCGCATGTTTGGCTTCTGGGAGATGGTCGTCTACCTCGGCTTTGTGATGGTCGGGTTCTTCTATGTTCTAAAAAAAGGAATTCTGGACTGGTCCCTCGATAAGGGAGACCTCTAATGGATACCGCAATCGAGAAAGATGCGGTGCTCCAGGCACACGCCCAGAACCACGCCATCGCTGCCCTGCTGGCCGCCAAGCCCTCCTGCATCACCAATGCCCGCTTCGATCACGGCGAATTGACTCTCTGGATCGAGCGCGACGACATCCGCCCGGTCTGCCGTACGCTGCAGAAGGCGGGTTATAACTTCCTGGTGGACGTGACCTGCGTGGACTGGTATCCCAGCGAACCACGCTTTCAAGTCACCTATCACATCCTTTCTCACAGCCTGAAAGAGCGGCTCCGGCTCTGTGTCATGGTCGACAGCCTGGATACCGAAGTGGCCAGCATTACTCCAGAGTGGCCATCGGCCAATTTCTACGAGCGCGAGGTCTGGGACCTGTTTGGCGTGCGCTTCGGCGGCCACCCCAACCTGCGCCGCATCATGATGCCCGACCAGTGGGAAGGGCATCCCTTACGCAAGGACTACCCGGTGGAGGGCTACCGCTAATGGATGCTGCAGATTATGTCATCTCCCCGCTGATCGAACCTCGCCATGAGGAAGGCAACAAGGACCGCACCATGGTCCTGAACATGGGGCCGCAGCATCCCTCCACCCACGGCGTGCTGCGCCTGGTGCTCGAGATCGATGGCGAAACCGTGCTGCGCCTGGTGCCCGACATCGGCTTTCTGCATACCGGCATCGAGAAAACCTGCGAGGCCAAGTTCTATCAGCAGGTGGTTCCGCTTACCGACCGCATCGACTATCTGAGCCCGATGTCGAACAATCTCTGTTACTGCCTGGCGGTCGAGAGGTTGTTGCAGCTGGAGATCCCGCCCCGGGCGCAGTTCATGCGCGTGTTGCTGAATGAAATGACACGCCTTCAATCTCACCTGGTCTGGCTGGGCACGCACGCCATGGATATCGGCGCGCTGACTCTGTTTCTCTACACCTTCCGAGAGCGGGAAGAGATCCTGAAGATCTTTGAGGATGTCAGCGGGCAGCGCATGATGGGCTCCTATTTTCGCGTGGGGGGCCTCGCGCTCGAGCCCCCGGTGGATTTCTACGAGCGGGTGCAGGGTCTGCTCAACATCATGCCGGAAAAGATCGATGAGTACGAGAACCTGCTCAATGGCAATCCCATTTGGACCAGCCGGTTGAAGGGAGTCGGCTACCTCAGCGGCGCCGATGCCGTCGCCCTGGGGGTGACCGGGCCGCCCCTGCGCGCCAGCGGCGTCGATTGGGACCTGCGCCGCGACATGCCTTATTCCGGCTACGAGAAGTTCCAGTTCAAGGTACCCGTCTCCGATGTGGGCGATGTCTGGACCCGATACATTCTGCGCGTTGAGGAGATGCGGGAGTCGGTCAAGATTTGCCAGCAGGCGCTGGATGGAATGCCGCCTGGTCCCATCAAGGCCAATGCGCCCAAGGTCGTGCTGCCGGACCGGGAAAAGATGAAGACCGAGATGGAGTCTCTCATCTATCACTTCAAGATTGTGACCGAAGGCTTCGCGGTGCCGGCCGGACAGGTCTATCAAGGAATTGAATCCCCCCGCGGGGAGATGGGGTATTTCGTGGTCAGCGACGGCACGGCCAAGCCTTACCGCGTGCACATGCGCAACCCTACGTTCGCTTCCCTGCAGGCGCTCGAAACCATGTGCGTGGGGCGCCTGCTGGCCGACGTGGTCGCCGTTATCGGCTCTATCGATATCGTGCTGGGAGAAATCGACCGGTGAGCGACCCTATCGAGGTTCGCCGCCATATCTGGGAGTCGCTGGTCAGTATGCTTCAGGTCTATGCAAATGCGGCCAGCCTGAATGGCACCCACTACGTGGTGACCAGCTTGCCCCCGGTCACAAGCTTGCCCAATGTCGCGTGGGTGAAGTATAAGGACTTCGGGTTGAGGCTTCGCTTTAGTCCTGAGAACGGAGAGGGAAGCTGGAGCATTACCAAGCCGGAAAAGGAAGAATGCGGCGGGTTCCGGATCGAAGAGGACGGCACGCTGACTTTCCCTGCGGGCCCCAAGCCCCTCGATACCGCGGCGATCGAGTGGATAGAGCATCTGGCCCACGTTACATCGACAGAATCAAATGGGCCCCTTCGGCAACCACTGGCTATCTCCTAAAATCAAATTATGAGCAAAGAGATAAACACCATCTTTAGTCCAGCCTTGGCCGCGCGCTTCGACCGCATGGTGACGCTTTACCCGCTACGCCGGTCGGCACTCATCCCCATGCTGCTTTATGCGCAGGATGAGGTCGGCTATCTCTCCGACCAGGTGATCCGTGAAGTGGCTGCGCGAATCGGAATTACCGAACTCGATGTGCGCGACGTCCTCAGTTATTACTCTCTGCTGCACACCGCTCCAGTGGGCAAGTATCATGTACAGGTATGCACCAACATCAGCTGCATGCTGCGCGGTGGCAATGAGCTCTTGGCCCATTGCAAACAGCGGTTAGGCATCGGCAACAAGGAAACCACGACCGATAAAGTTTTCTCCCTGGAAGAAGTTGAGTGCATCGGCGCCTGCAGTTGGGCTCCCGCTGTCCAGGTGAATTACGATTTTCACGAGAATTTGACGCCCGACTCGATGGACAAGGTTCTAGAAGACTATCGGGCCAGAAAGTAAACGCGGAGAAAGCATGGCCTATCTCGTCTCTCATCCAGATGAAGTGAAGGTGATCTCGTTCCGCTTCGGCAAGGGCGCGACCTCAATCGACAAGTATCTCGAGCTGGACGGATACACTTCTGTGCGCAAGGCCATTGCCCTGGGCCCGGAAGGAATCATCGCGGAAATGAAAGCCTCGAACCTGCGCGGGCGCGGGGGCGCCGGCTTCCCTACCGGCTTGAAGTGGTCGTTTGTTCCCAAGCAATCGGCCAAACCAAAATACGTGCTGGTGAACGGAGATGAGAGCGAGCCAGGTACCTGCAAAGACCGTCTGATCTTTGAGTACGATCCCCACGCGGTGATTGAGGGCGTGATCATCGCCGGGTTGGCCATCGGGGCCAAAATGGGCTTTGTCTACCTGCGCGGCGAGTATCGCTACCTGCTCAAGATCATGGAGAAAGCCATCGATGACGCCTATGCCAAGGGATTTCTGGGCAAGGGCATCTTTGGCAGCGATTTGGATTTCGACGTTATCTCCCATACCGGCGCCGGCGCCTATGAAGTGGGCGAAGAGTCGGCTTTGATGGAATCGCTCGAAGGCAAGCGCGGCATTCCCCGCATCCGGCCGCCTTTCCCCGCGGTGGTGGGCCTCTATGGCGGCCCCACCATTATTAACAATGCGGAAACATTGGCCACCGTGCCCCATATTTTCCGCATCGGTGCAGCGGAGTACGCCAAGATCGGCACCGAGCGCAACGGCGGCACCCGCCTCTTCGCGCTCAGTGGCGATGTGGCCAAACCAGGGGTCTACGAGTTGCCCATGGGCTACAACCTCAAAAAGATGATCTACGAGGTGGGCGGCGGCATCCCCGATGGCCGCTCGTTGAAAGCTGTAGTACCCGGAGGCTCCTCCTGTCCGGCACTTCTGCCCAACGAGATCGATATCGGCATGGACTTCGACCAGGTAGCTAAGGCGGGCAGCATGCTCGGTTCCGGCGGCGTGGTGATTCTGGACGACACCGTCTGCATGGTGGAGTTCGCTCTGCGAACCATGAAGTTCTACGCGCATGAGAGCTGTGGGTGGTGTATTCCCTGCCGCGAAGGCACCGATTGGCTGAAGAAAACACTGACCCGCGTTCATGCCGGCGGCGGAGTGGCTAAGGATATCGACAACATCCGTTACCTGGCGCAGAACATGCTGGGCCGCACCTTCTGCCCGCTGGGCGACGCTGCGGCTATGCCCACCATTGCGTTCGTGGACAAATTTCGCAAGGAGTTTGAAGACCACCTGGACGGCAAACCGTGTCCGTACGCGCACCAGCCGGAGGCGGCCCTGGCCGGCGCATGATGCCCTCACCGACAAAGACAGGAATCCATGGCTGACGTAACCTTTACCGTCGATGGCAAAAAGCTGACCGCACCTGCCGGCACGCTGCTGATCGAAGCTTGCCGCGAGGCAAGCATCGCGGTTCCCCAGTTCTGCTACTATCCCGGCCTTTCGCTGCAGGCGGCTTGCCGCATGTGCCTGGTGCGCCTGGAAAAGGTTCCAAAATTGCAAACCGCGTGCACGACGGTGGTGGCCGAGGGCATGGTGGTCGTCACCGACAGCGACGAGATCACCACGGCGCGCAAAGCCACCATCGAATTGCTGCTGGGCAATCATCCGCTCGATTGCCCGGTGTGCGACGCCGGCGGCGAGTGCGAATTGCAGGACATGACCTTCAAGTACGGACCGCCGGAGTCACTCTACACCGAGGTCAAGCAGCACCGCGATGAACAGCAGTGGTCCCCCGTGGTGTATTTCGACCGGCCGCGCTGCATCCTCTGCTATCGTTGCGTGCGCACCTGCGGCGAGGGCATGGATGTGTGGGCGCTGGGGGTACAGAACCGCGGCGTCACCAGCACCATTGCCCCTAACGGAGGCGATCACCTGGACTGCGAAGAGTGCGGCATGTGCATCGACGTTTGCCCGGTGGGGGCGCTCACCTCGGGCGCCTATCGTTACAAAACCCGCCCCTGGGAGATGAACCACGTCTCTACCGTCTGCACCCACTGCGGCGATGGATGCAAGACCACTCTGGGGGTGCGCAGCGTCGACAACGGTTCTCAAATTCTACGCGGCGATAACCGCGACAAGAGCGGCATCAACGGCGAATTTTTGTGCATCAAGGGACGCTACGCCTTCGACTTCGCCAACCATACCGACCGTTTGACCAAACCGCTGCTGCGCCAGTCGGACGGCAAATTCGCCGAAGTGAGTTGGGAGCAGGCGCTGCAGCACGCAGGCCGCAAGCTGCGCGAAATTCGCGAGAACCGGGGCGGCCGCTCCATCGGCGTCATCGGCTCCAACCGCACCACCAACGAGGAAAATTATCTCCTGCAAAAGCTGGCCAGGACGGTGCTGGGAACCAACAACATTGATCATCACCGCACCGCCGACTATATCGCCTTCGCTCGCGCCATCTCGGGGCACACGGACCGCGCCGCATCGCTGCGCGAAACCATGACCGCACCGGCCATTCTGTTGTTGGGCAACGATCCGACGGAGCAGCATCCTCTGTTGGCCTGGAACCTGCGCACTAACCTGCGCCATCACAACGCCCGCATCTACGTCGTGAACCATGCCGGCATCAAGCTGGAGCGGCAGGCGCACGCGTCGCTGATCATTCCTCAGGACGGCTACGCCGGCGTGGTGCGCTTCCTGGCCGGCGACGATGCGGCCTTCCCCGGTACCCAGCTGGGAGACGAGGCGAAAAAGTTCCGGGAGGCGTTGCGCGCCGAGCCCAGCCTGCTGATTATCTTTGGCTCTGAATACCGCGGCCGCGACATCGACGCGCTGGTGAATTTTGGCGTCTGGCTGGGCAAGGCGCGCTTTGCTTGCCTGGGCGACTACGTCAACTCCCGTGGCGCCGCGGATATGGGGTTGCTCCCCGGCTTCCTCCCCGGCTATGTTCCTGTGGGCCAGGGCGGCGCTTTTGCCGAGGAATACGGCGATGCCCTGCCGCAGGCTCCAGGTATGGACCTGGTGGAAATGTTTGACGCCGCCGAGCGGGGTGATCTGGCGGCGCTTTATGTTGTGGGCGCCAACCCTATCGCCCGCTACGGGATTGACCCGGCGGCGCTCAAGAGCACCTTTATCGTGGTACAGGATATGTTCCTGACTGAGACCGCACAGCTGGCCGACCTGGTGTTGCCCACGTCGAATCTCTACGAGAAGAGCGGAACGGTGACCAACACCTACGGCGACCAGCAGCTGGTAAAGAAGGCCGGCGACCGGGCCGGCGTTCGCGGCGACTTCGAGTTAATGGTGCGGCTGGCCGATTGCATGGGGGCAGACGCCAGGAAGCTGGTTCCCTTCGGCCGTGGAGTCCACGCCGACATGGGACAGACCCGGGGCGCGCAGTCGGGCGAAGCGGACCGCCATGCCGTCTGGCTGGCGGCGCAAAACCTGGAACCGAAGCTGAGCCCGTTCGATCCGTTTGCCATTCTCGACGAGATCCAGCGGCTGGTCCCCGGCTACCAGGTTTCGCGCATGGAGCTGTTGGCGGGCAACGATGTCCATGTGCAATCATCGCTGGTGCAAATCGACGCCGGGCCTGAGCGCCACGCGCTGATTCTTCCGGCAGAAGATACACTCTTTACTTCAGGCACTTTGGGGCGATACAGCACCGTTCTGCATTCGGTCATGGAATCGCATACCACTAAACCTACTGAGACGGCCGCGGACTAGACGGGAATAAGGGCTAAAGAGGCTGCGGAAGAAATCTTTGGACGAAGGGCACGGCTTTTTACAGGTTGCGGAAAATTCGCTGTTGGGCAGGTCCGGGCTTTAGCCCGGACATCAACCGGCCGCTTGTATGGCCTTCAGGCCCTGAGGCAGGGTTTTCAAGGAATTTCCGCAGAGCCATGACGGGAAAAACCTACCTCAGGGCCTGAAGAGCGTGTGTGAGAACTCGAAGCTTTGGGGAGCCATCCGGGGCGCACTGCAGATCCCTCGGCTTCGCTCGGGATGACAAAGGAGAGGGGAGCGCTTCCATTGACAGAGGCGATTGGAACGGCAGAGTGCGTGGTGCTGCTTCCGCCGGAGGGATCTTCCATCCATATCACGAACCCTAATGGAAGCGCTCCCCTCTCCTTTGTCATCCCGAGCGAAGCCGAGGGATCTGCAGTGCGCCCCGGATGGCTCCCCAAAGCTTCGGGTTCTCACACACGCTCTAAAGGCCAATGGGTTTTGAGTATGGGTGTCCCAGCCCGGACCTGGCAGCCGCCCGAGGGGCTAGAAAGCGAAAGACACGCGTGAGCTTCCTGATCTTTTTCTTGTTGAGTTGTTTGAAGATTGCAGTGGTGCTGGCGATCTTTCTCGGGGCCGTAGCCTACACGGTGCTGCTGGAGCGCAAACTAGTGGGGCGCATCCAGAACCGCTGGGGACCCAGCCGCGTAGGGCCCTTCGGCATGATGCAACCCATGGCGGATGGGCTCAAGCTCTTTCTCAAAGAGGACCTGCTGCCCACCAACGTGTATCGGCCGCTTTACATTCTGGCGCCCATGATCGCTCTCGGCTGCGCCTTGATCTCGATTTCTGTCGTACCCTTCGGCGCGCGCATCACGTGGCATGGCGTGGATATGTTCGAGATCGCCAACGTAAATATCGGTCTGCTGGTGATCCTCGGCGTCACCTCGGTCGGCGTTTACGGGATCGCGCTTGCCGGCTGGTCGTCCAACAACAAATACTCGCTGCTGGGAGCGCTGCGCTCCAGTGCCCAGGTGATCAGCTACGAGCTTGCCTTGGGGCTTTCGGTGGTTGGCGTGGTGCTGCGGGCCGGATCGTTCAACCTGCGCACCATCGTAGACAGCCAGTCGGCGCATGGCCTCCTGTCATGGAACGTCTTCGGGGGCTTTCAACTCGTCGGCTTCTTCATTTACCTCATCGCGGCGTACGCCGAGACCAACCGCGCCCCTTTCGATCTGCCCGAGGCTGAGACCGAGCTGACGGCCGGCTACCACACCGAATACAGCTCGATGAAGTTTGCCATGTTCTTCATGGCCGAGTATGCCAACATGATCACCGTCGGCTGCGTGGCATCGCTGCTCTTTTTTGGCGGATGGACCAGCCCCTTCGGTTCGCTGATTCCCCCCTTCGGCGGCATCGTGGTCCAGGCCATCCTGCCGGTGTTCTGGTTCGTGTTAAAGGTTTTCTGTTTTCTATTTCTGTACATCTGGGTGCGCGGCACCCTTCCCCGGTTGCGTTATGACCAGTTGATGGGCTTTGGCTGGAAGTACCTGATGCCCCTCGCCATTCTTAATATTCTCGCCACCAGTCTGTGGCTCGCCCAACGCACTCTCTGAGGCAACCTGTTCTACAATCACCTTCGGGCCCGAATAGCAACGGGAGAAATGCTCTAGCATGTATCTGGTTCTGTTCATCTTTTTCGGCGGGCTTTGTGTGGCAGCAGCATTAAACCTCTTGCTGCAGCGCCACCCTATCAACAGCGCCCTCTCACTGATTGTGGTCATGAGCTCGCTGGCCGTGCTCTACCTGCTGCTGGGCGCGGAGTTTCTGGCCGCCGCCCAGGTCATTGTGTACTCCGGCGCCATCATGGTTCTATTCACTTTCGTCATCATGTTGCTCAACGCCGGCAAGGAAGAACGCACCCACGGCAGCCATGCGGCTTACATCGTGGGCATTCCAGGGGTAGCGGTGCTGGTCAGCCTGCTGGCATTCATCTTTCTTTCGGCGCGCAGTCACCTGGCCCAGGCCCGGCTGGGGGAGTACGTGGTCTCAACCTCCGACCTCAGCAAGGTGCTCTTCCGCGATCTGCTGCTGCCGTTTGAGGTAACTTCGATCCTGATCCTCGTTGCCATCCTGGGCGCGGTTGCGCTGGCCAGCAAGGAGCACTGACATGACTGTTCCTATTGCCTACTACCTGGTACTGAGCGCGATTCTTTTCTCGATCGGCGTCGGCGCCTTCCTGATCAAGCGCAATATCATCACCGTCTTCATGTCGATTGAGTTAATGCTGAACGCGGTGAACCTGACCTTCGTCGCTTTCGCCTATCAATGGCACCGGGTGCAGGGGCAGATTTTCGTCTTCTTCGTGATGGTCGTCGCTGCCGCTGAGGCCGCAGTCGGCCTGGCCATCATCATCGCTATCTTCCGCGCCAGGAGTACGCTCAACGTGGATCAAGTCAACCTGATGAAACTATGAACCCGACTCCATCGCTCCATCTATGGTTGATCCCGGTACTGCCATTCATAGGCTTCGTGCTGAATGGATTGCTGGGCCGTCATCTGCCCAAGGCGTTGGTCACGACGATTGCCCTGGTCTTTACCGCGGCTCCGCTGGCAATGGTCACGGGTATAGCTTTCCGCTTCGGCAGTCTCACTCTCCCTTATGTTGAACGGCTGGCAATGCCCTGGATAGAGACATCGACCTTTCGCGCCGATTTTTCCTTCCTGCTTGACCCCTTGACCCTGGTCATGCTGCTGGTGGTCACCGGCGTAGGGTTTGTGATCCATATCTACTCGGTCGGCTACATGGCGGATGAAGAGGGCTATTGGCGTTTCTTTGCCTATCTCAACCTGTTCATGTTTTTCATGCTGACGCTGGTGCTGGCGGAGAACTTCCTGCTCATGTTCGTCGGCTGGGAGGGTGTGGGACTTGCGTCCTATTTGTTGATCGGTTTTTACTTCATGCGCCAATCGGCCGCGGACGCAGGCAAGAAGGCGTTCATCCTCAACCGCATCGGCGATGTCGGTTTTCTGCTGGCCATGTTCCTGATGATCGCCCACTTCGGCTCGGTCAGCTATAGCAGTGTCTTCGGCGCGATCGCCCAGCATCCCGAAATGCAAGGCGGCTTTCTAACCGCCATTGCGCTGTTGCTGCTGCTCGGCGCCACCGGCAAGTCGGCGCAGATTCCGCTTTACGTCTGGCTGCCGGACGCGATGGAAGGCCCCACACCGGTCTCCGCCCTGATCCACGCCGCAACCATGGTGACCGCCGGCGTGTACATGATCGTGCGCTCGCACGCGTTGTTTGACCGGTCGCCGTTCGCGCTGAGCGTAGTCGCGATCATCGGCGCCGCCACCGCCTTGTTTGCCGCCACCATGGGTATGGTGCAGACGGATATCAAGCGCGTGCTGGCCTACTCCACCATCTCCCAACTGGGATATATGTTCCTGGCTTGCGGGGCCGCGGCCTACTCCGCGGCCATCTTTCACCTGGTGACGCATGCCTTCTTCAAAGGCCTGCTTTTTCTCGCTGCCGGCGCCGTTATCCACAGCATGAGCGGGCAGCAGGATATGCGCGCCATGGGCGGCCTGCGCCAGGCGATCCCGATCACCTTTTGGACCATGAGCGCCGGCGTCTTCGCCATCTCCGGATTGCCGCCCTTTTCCGGCTTCTTCAGCAAGGACGCGATCCTTTACCAGTCTTTTCTTTCGCCCACCGCAGGCCCCATCCTTTGGTTCGTCGGCCTGGTGACAGCGCTGCTCACCGCCTTCTACATGTTCCGGCTGTGGTACCTCACGTTCTTTGGCGCCAGCCGGACGCATGATGCGCATCCCCACGAAAGCCCCTGGGTGATGCTGGGACCGCTTGTGATTCTGGGCGTGCTTGCACTGGCCGGCGGCTGGATCGGGATCCCCAAAGCGCTGGGCGGCGGCGATCAGTTTGCCCACTTCCTCGAGCCAGTGGTTAACGCTGCATCGACCCCGGCCTCGGGCAACGAGAACCAGGAACGCTTGTTCAGCGTGATGTCGGTGGTCATGGGATTGATTGGCTGGTTCATCGCCGATCTGTTGTACCGGCGCAAGCCGGGTATGGCTGACCGGCTGGTCGAGCGCGCCAGTGGCGTCTATGACGTGCTGGTGAACAAGTACTGGATCGACCAGATTTATAACGGCCTGATCGTGGCGCCCCTCCTCTTCCTCAGCCGTTACTTATTGTGGGGAGCGGTGGATCGCGGAGTCATCACCGGAGGGGGGGCCCTGGCGGCGGGCAGCATGCGCGGCCTGGGTGCCCTGGTCCAGCGGGTGCAGTCGGGAAACATCCGTTCCTACGCAGGGTGGCTGGCTGTCGGCGCGGCGGCCCTGATCCTGATTACTTATTTCGGCTTTTCCATGCACCTCTAAGAGAGAGCGACGATCTTGCTGAACGACTCCATATTGACGCTTACGACCTTTGTGCCGACTGCAGGAGCCGTGGTCGTGGCATTGCTTCCGCGGCGGGGCCGCATCATCCAATGGTTCACGCTGATTGTGTCTCTGGTCACTTTCGGCTTGACACTCTATTTGCCGGCCCACTACGTCTACGGCCACCCGGGCTTTCAATTTGAAGTAGACCGCCCCTGGATCTCGAGCCCGGCCATTCGCTACCACCTGGGAGTGGATGGCATTTCCCTCTGGATAGTGGTGCTGACCGGTTTCCTGGCGCCTTTGGGCGTGCTGGCTTCATGGAACACCATCGCTCACCGCACCAAGGAGTTTTATTTCTTCTTCCTGCTGCAGCAGACGGCGATGATCGGCGTCTTTGTCGCGCTCGATATGTTTCTCTACTACGCCTTTTGGGAGCTGACGCTGGTGCCCATGGCGATCCTTATCTCCATGTTCGGCCGCGATCGCGGAACCGAGGCGGCGATTAAATTTTTTGTTTATACGTTCCTGCCCTCCGCGTTGCTGCTGGTAGCGATTGTCTGGCTCTACGCCAAGACCGGCAGCTTCGACTTTGTCCGTGTGCAATCCGTTATCGCCCAGGGTGGTTTGCCGCCTCAGGCGCTCTTCTGGGCCGCGTTAGCGTTTCTGGTCGCCTTTGCAGTCAAGGTTCCGGTATTTCCCTTACATGGCTGGCTGGGGGACGCGTTCAGCGAAGCACCCACTGCGATGGTCATGGTGCTTGCCGGCAAGCTGGGTCTCTATTCCATCCTGCGCTTCAATCTCGGTCTCTTCCCTGCCCAGGCCCGCCAGGTGGCGCCGTGGATGATCGCGCTGGCGGTGATAGGGATCCTTTATGGCTCGCTGGTGGCGCTGGTGCAAAAGGACATGAAGCGCCTGGTGGCGTTCTCGACCGTCGGCCATCTCAGCTTCTGCATTCTGGGCATCTTCTGCTTCGCCGTTTCTGGAGTGGACGGCGCGGTGTACCAGACCATCAACGAGGGCGTCTCCGCGGGTGCGCTTTTCCTATTGCTCGGCTTCATGTACGAACGTTATGGAACGTATGAGATATCCTCTTACGGCTGCTTGGCCAAACGCATGCCGCGCCTGGCCACCCTGTTCGTCATCACTTCGCTCTCCCTGGTCGGCTTGCCGCTCATGAACGGGTTTGTGGGCGAGTTTCTTATCCTCAGCGGCAGTTTCCCTGGACATATCGCCTGGGTTTCGGCGGCCACAGTGGGCGTGATCCTGAGCGCATCGTACATGTTGTGGATGACCCAGCGCGTCTTCTACGGTACTGAATCAGGCATGGTTACAGAGTTGACGGTAACGGATATGGGCTTCCGGGAGCAGTTTGCCGTTTGGCCGATGGCGGTTCTGATGCTCGTGATGGGAGTGGCTTCTCCGTTCTGGATGCGCGCCATCGATGGCGCGGTGGTGAAACTGGCGTCGCCGGCGCCCGTCATTGGAATGGGAACGGGAGTGGGCATGGCGGAGAAACAGTGATGCAAGTGCCCCAGGCCTACCGCATTCTGCCCGAATTATTGCTCACCATCACCGGTGTTCTCGTCATGCTCATCGAGCCGGTTATGCCGCCTGGTATGACCCGTAAGCCGATAGGCTTTCTGGCCCTGGCGGGAACGATCGCGGCTTTGGTGGCCAGCGTGTGGCAAATGGGCCTGGCGCCCGGAACAGCCTTTTACGGTACGGTGCAGACCGATGCCTTCAGCGTCTTTTTTCACGTGGTGATTTTGAGCGTGGTCCTGGTTGCGCTGCTGATCGCCTTCGATGTGTTCGATGGCAGCAAGGAAAGGCCGACCGAGTACTACGCTCTGCTCCTCTTCGGCGCCACGGGCATGTGCCTGATGACGAGCGCGGTGGAACTGCTGCTGGTCTTCATCAGCCTGGAAATCTCTTCCATCGCGACCTACATCCTGGCGGCTTTTCGCAAGCGGAACGGTAAGAGTCCCGAGGCTGGGCTCAAGTACTTTCTGTTGGGGTCGTTTGCGACTGCCTTCTTTCTCTACGGCATTGCACTCACCTTTGGCGCGACGGGAACCACTAATATTTCCGAGGTAGCGGCGGCGCTTCCCCAAAGCCCCACGCCGGGCTTTGCCGTGCTGGCCGTAGCCATGATTCTGATTGGCATTGGCTTCAAAGTCTCTGCCGTGCCCTTCCAGGTGTGGACTCCCGACGTTTACGAGGGTGCGCCTTCTCCGGTTGTGGCCTTGATGTCTACTGCTCCCAAGGTTGCCGCCTTCGCCGTGCTGCTGCGCATCACCTACGGCGCATATCCGCAATTACATGCCCATTGGCTGCTGATCGTCTGGATCATGGCAGCCCTTTCGATGACGGTGGGCAACCTGGGCGCGCTGCGTCAGCACAATGTGAAACGCATGCTGGCCTATTCTTCCATCGCCCACGCCGGCTACACGCTGGTTGCCTTTACCGCATTGTCCAGTGAAGGAATCGCCGCCGCGATGTTCTACACCGCGACCTACGCGGCGATGAACGTGGGCGTATTCGCAGTCTTCAGCCACGCCGGCGGCTATGAAGACAAGCTGCTCTCGGTGGCCGATTACCGCGGCCTCGCCTACCGCTCGCCTCTGCTGGGCGGAGCGTTGGCCTTCTTGTTGCTCTCGCTCATCGGGATTCCCTTCACTGGTGGCTTCTTCGGCAAGTTTTATGTCTTCACCGCCGCCCTGCACTCGGGCGAAGTATGGCTGGCCATCATTGGCCTGGTGAACAGCGGCGTCGCCGCGTACTACTATCTGCGCCTGCTTACGTCGGTGTATGGCAAGCCCGCGGATGATGCGCCGGTGCAGTTGGTGCCGCGGGTAAAAGGTTCGCTTACCTTCGCGCTGCTGCTCACCGTTTTAGCCACCTTGTACCTGGGCATTTTCCCAGGAAAAATCCTGGCGATGGCCCAGGCCGGAGCGGCAACCTTCGCCGCGGTGAGCGGTAAATAAGAACTGTCCGGAACTGCGAGTCACTCAAAAAGCCTGAGGGAGGGAATGCGGGCACGTTCCCTCGGCCGAGAAGCCGCAAGCGTTTGTCGCCGCCGTCGAAACATTCCTGAAGTGAAGCTGGTGGCTCGGTGTATATCTAGCCTATGCACCGCATCCCAGGAATAAGAGCCACAGGGCTCATAGCGGTCTGCGTCGTACTCTGCTCTTCGCAACTGGGGCGCGCATCCGAGACCATTCGCCCCAAGGTACTCGTTGTTGCGACGTACGAGACTGGCCAGGACCGCGGAGATGTACCCGGCGAACTTCAGTATTGGGTAGAGCGGCAAAAGCTCGACACAGCAGTGCCCGTACCGGGGTTGGACCACGCACTGCTGACCAATGGCAGCGGACTGTATGCGATGGTAAGCGGTACCACTTCGCGATGCGCGGTGCAGATGATGGCGCTGGCTATGAATCCCGCCTTCGACCTGACCCACACTTATATTCTGTTGAGCGGCATCGGCGGGGCCGATCCAGCTGCTCTTACGGTGGGCAGCGCGGTGTGGGTGCGCCAGGTGATCGATGGCGATCCTGCGTTTGAGATCGACAGCCGCGAAATACCGGCCGCATGGCCGTATGGAACCATCGCTCTGGGCACAACCGAGCCCGGCAAAGTACCTGCCAACGTCGAGCGCGCACCGGAAGCGGGCGTCTCGGAGAACGGCTCAGGCGGTGTGGGCAAGATCGTTTACGATCTCGATCCCACACTGGTCGATTGGGCCTATGGTCTGACCCGGCAAATCGCACTCGCGGATTCGTCGGCGCTCCAGGCCAGCCGCGCACGCTTCGCCGGCGATCCCATCGCGCTCCAACCACCGAAGGTTATTGAAGGCGACAGCCTGGGCACAGATCGCTTCTGGCATGGCGCCATCCTGAATCGCTGGGCTGAGGATTGGGTTCGACTCTATACGAAAGGTCAGGGCACGCTCGCCATCTCCGACTGTGAAGACCAAGGCATCCTGCTGGCTATCGAAAAGCTGGGCCAGCTCGGCCGCGTGGACAAGGCCCGTCTGCTTGTGCTGCGGACGGCCAGCAACTTTACTGTCCCTCCGCCCGGAGTTTCGCCGGTCAGCAGCCTTTTCGAAAACCTTGCCAGCTCCCCCGGCTACCTTCCTTCTCTCGAAGCCGACTACCAGGTAGGCAGCACCGTGACCGGCGAACTGCTGAAGCACTGGGATCAATACAAAGACCGGGTTCCCTAGGAACGGACCATGGAGTTTCCACATTTCAGAGACGAAGGGTAAGACATTTTGAACAAGAGAAGCTGCTTTGGATCCCGTGTTTTGGCGTTGTATCAGGGCACGACTTTAGTCGGGCCGTAAGGGACTGAAAGAGAATTGGGCTTCAGCCCCTGGCTGCACCTGCGCGGTAAAGAAAAGAGCGCAGGGGCTAAAGCCCGGATCTTTGTTGGGCCTTTACGGCCCGACTAAAGTCGTGCCCTGATACAAAGCATCACAGTTGTGACTACCAGAAAACTCGCGCATTCTGCAGATTTGGATCTATGGTGCGGCTCCAGACGTCGCCACTACTTCTACTTGGATAGACGGTCGACGATCATCTGTTGCAGGCGCGGTAAATCTACGTCGGTGATGGCGTGCACGCGGCTCGGGGTCAAGCTCGGCTTGTCCGCATCTGTGTAGATAAGCGTGTCGCCGTAGGCGGCGCCGTGATCGGTGGCTACATCCATATACACGAAGCGCTCACCCCGAATCAGCGAAGGATCGAGCCAGGCCGCTACCGCCATCTCGTCCCAAAGATAATTGGGAAACAACGGCCGTGGGGTGTAGCGCGTGACCCACTGGGCTGCAGCGCTGTGCGCCTTGGCTAAGCCGTCGAGAACTTCCGGCTCGGCCCGCGTCTTGATAGACACATCGATGGTCGTCGTCGTTACCTTGGCCCACTTCTCTCGCAGGGTAATGCTCGTTGCCTCCGGGTCAAACCAGAAGTTGAACTCGTGGCGCGGCCGGGTGGTCCACTCGGGCGCGTCGGTCTGCGGATTCAGACTGCCTCCCATTAGCACCAGCTCCTGTGTCAGTTCGGCGAAGTGGGGATCGAGCCGGCAGGCGAGGGCCACATTGGTGAGCGGCCCCAAGCCCACAATCGTCACCTGGTGGGGATGCGCATGGACCATGCGCACCATGAACTGCGCAGCGTTCTCATCGAGGGCGTGCGTTTTGGGTAGACCCTCAGGAACTCGCGCAGGATCGACTTTGTCCCACCCGGCCGGCGCATCCGCAGCCGAATAGGCGCCAAGGAAGGACGGCTGGCCATACAGACGACCGAAGAGGCGCGTTTCCTCGGCCGTCCGCACCAGGGGAAAGACCGCACCGGCAAACACCGGTACATCGGTGCGGCCGAGTGCCTCGACCAGGCGGAGCGCGTGCACTACCTCTTCATCACGCCATGTATTGCCGGTGATCACGGTGATACCCAGCAGCCGAACCTCCGGCGACTTTAACAGCAGCATCAGCGCCATATCGGCGGTGGTCGAAGCGTCCTGATCGGCGATCACAAGGCGTTCCTGTGCTCTACCCGGGACCGCCAGTAAACTGCATGCAAGAAGAAGACAGGCGGTGCGCAGCAATGTCACGATTTACAGAGTGTAGCCTAGTACAGGAAAATTCATCAGTGCCGGCTGACGGCGACCAGGCTTTGCCAACCAGCTTTACTCATCCTGAGACGTTGCCCGGTCTTCAGGACCACCGAACCTTCGCTCTGCCCTTCGCGGAAGATTTCACTCACCTGGTCTACATTGACGATGACCGAGCGATGGATACGTACGAATTTTTCCGGATCAAGGGTCTTCGACAGTTGCTTAATAGTCTCGCGTAACATGAAACTCTTGCTTCCCACGTGCAGGCATGCGTAGTAGTCCGCCGCTTCGATCCATTCGATGTCGTCAACGTTGACGAACGAGTCCCTGGCGCCGTTGTGCACCAGAAGCCGCCTGGGAAAGTCCTGCCGGCCGTTCTCGAGGCTAGTCAGCACGGACTTCAGCTGTTCCTGTGTAAGCAGTGCCGACTGGGAAGCGATCCGTTCCCTCACCCGCAGCAGCGTTGCCTGCAGCCGCTCCGGCTCGACCGGCTTGGTGAGATAGTCGAGCGCCTGGACCTCAAATGCCCGCACTGCATAATGATTGTGCGCGGTTACAAAGACGGTGACCGGCATGTGCACCGTTCCGATCTGCTCGATCACGTCGAACCCGTCTTTTCCTGGCATCTGTATATCGAGAAAGAGAACATCGAACCGGCTTTCTCTGAGCACCGCAATCACTTCCCGTCCGTTGCGGCATTCCCCAGCGACTTCAACGTCTAACCCGGACAGCAGAAATCGCAATCGCTCCCTGGCCAGCGGTTCGTCATCGGCGATGAGGGCTTTGAGCCTCATACTCCATCGCGTTCGTAGGGAATGGTAATGGCAACTTCAAAGCCGCCTGCAAGGAGTGGCTGCGCCATCATCCTGTAGCCGTCGGGATAGAAATGGGCGAGCCGCTCACGGGTATTCTTGAGTCCGATGCCATGGCCATTTTGTTGCCTGTCGACCTGCACCGGGCCGCTATCGCGCACCAGCACATGCAAGAAATCCCCAATGCGGGTGGCGGATGCCTCCACCAGACCTTCGTTTTCGCAGTTAGCAATACCGTGCCTGATCGCATTCTCCACGATGGGCTGCAGCAGAAAGCAAGGGACCAGACCGTCTACTGCGCCCGGGTCCACATCGATCTGCACCCGCAGCCGGTCCGCAAAACGAACCTGTTCGATGGCCAGGTAGTTCCCTACAAACTCCAACTCCTGTGACAAGGGAACTTTCTGCGGAGTTGCGTTGGTCAAGGTACTCTTCAGGATGGAGTTGAGATGTCGCAGCATCTCGGCCGCTGCCTTCTGCCTGCCGAGTTCGACCAGGGTGGTGATCGCGTTCAGGGTATTGAACAGGAAATGCGGTTCCAGCTGCATCTGCAGCGCTCGCAGGTGCGCGCTGGAAAGTTGCCTTTGCAGCTCGAGAGACTGCATGGCCGCACGCTGCGCGCGAATCTGAGACTGGATCACTCCCGTGATCCCGAAAGCGAATCCATAGAGCAGCAATTCCATGCCAAGCCGATTGATACTCAGCGCGCCTGTCAATGCGGCAAGTGCGGTTTCTTTTGCCTGCCATCCGGGAACGGTAAAGTTCAGACTTCCGAGCAGTAACAGGTGCCCGATTCCGAGCGCGGTTCCTGCCAATATATGAACCGAGATCGACCGCAGGGAAAGGCCGGGCACACAGTTTATTCGTTGTCCCAGTTTCCAGAGGGCGCTCGCAACGCAAGCCCACCATCCCCAGAGGACCACCCCATACAACAAAGACGGAAGATGGGTTATCGAATGACACTCGCTGGCGGTCGCGAGGGCGAGAACAATCGCCAGGGAAAATATGACTGCGTGACCATTGAGGTTCTTAGGCATCCGGTTCACCTGAAACCGCTGGCATTTATCGTACATCCGCTGCACTGACGCGACTCGTCCCTGCCGGAGTAGCTGATCATCGCAAGATCGGTGGAGGTGACAGTAATGCCGCCAGAATCACCGAGACGTTCGTAGATACCGATCGACTTCTCGAATAGTGCCTTGGCCGAATCCCTCTGTCCCCTGGACCCTTCCAGTGACGCCGCTCTCATGACCCCCAGCATGGGGGCTGGCCTGCTCGCATTCCACGCCTTTGCAGGGAGCCCTGGGAATTTTGCAGGGAGGTCTTGCTCTGGTTGTCCTATAGTGATGGGGATGAATCGAAGACACTTTGTCGGTCTTGCAACTTCCGCAGTTCTTGCCGAGGCGTTCCCCATGGCTCTCGGCGCCGCTCCGCTCAAGCCCTTCGCTCTCGGGGTGGTCATCAAGCCGTACGGCGCTCCCGAGGAACATCTGCGAACGGTACATGAGCTCGGCTTCCCCAGCGTCTTCCTGTCGATGGACCAATACCTCGGCAGTTTCACCCCTGCCCTGGCGAGCCAATATCGCGACCTGCTGGCCAAGTACCAGCTCATCGCAACCGCCATTGAAGTCGTCGGGCCGCCACCGCTGGAATGGAACTTTATGCACGGGCCGGCAACCATCGGCCTGGTGCCGCCCGCGACCCGCGTGGCGCGCATCGACGCTCTGCGCCAGGCATCGGATTTCGCCAAACAAGTCGGCATCTCGCAGGTGCAGACCCATTGTGGATTTATTCCTGAAAACCCGGGCGATCCGCTCTATCCCCAGGTTGTGGAAGCCATCCGCACGGTGGCTCAACACTGCCAGGGCAACGGCCAGGCTTTCCTGATGGAGACGGGCCAGGAGACCCCGACTACCATGTCGCGGGCCATCCGCGACGTGAACATGCCTAACCTTGGCGTGGGGCTGGACACCGCCAACCTGCTGCTTTATGGCAAAGCCAACCCGGTCGATGCGGTCGACATCCTCGGTCCCCACGTGATGAGCGTACACGCGAAAGACGGCCGCTGGCCCACTGACCCGTACCAATTCGGCGAGGAGGTGCTTATCGGCACCGGCCTGGTGGACTTCCGCACGGTCTTCAGCAAACTCCATCATCTCGGCTACCAGGGGGCGATCACCATCGAGCGCGAAACTTCGGGCGCGCAACAGATCGCAGACTTTCGCACGGAAAAGAGTTACCTCGAACACGTGATCCGTGAGGTGACGGCATGAACCGGCGTGAATTTCTGCAAACAGGAACCGCTTGCGGGCTGCTGCTGCTCAAGCCGGGCACCGCGTTCAGTTACCAGGCCAACTCGGCGGTGCGTCTCGGTCTGCTGGGGTGCGGCAATCGCGGGACGGCCGTGGCCACGTCGTTTTCCCACAGCACGACCGCCCAGGTGGTGGCGCTGGCGGATATTTTTCCCGATAAGCTGGCCCTGGGACGCAGCTACTTCGACCAGCTCAATGCGAGCCTTAGCCGGGCGGCTATCGACGATAAGCTGCTCTTCCATGGACCGCACGCATTTGAGCAACTGGCCGCGTCCAAGGATGTCGATCTGATTCAGATTTCTACCCCGCCGTTCTTCCATGTGCAGCACCTGGAGGCCGCGGTCGAGGCGGGCAAACATGTTTATTGCGAAAAGCCTGTAGGCGTCGACGTCGCCCAGGCGAAACAGGCGCTGGAGATTGCGAAACGCGTGAAGCCCACACAAAGCGTCGACGTTGGCTTCCAGTGCCGCAGCGCACCACCGATCGCGGCGATTGCAGAGAAGATAAAAGCCGGCGCCCTGGGCAAGATCGGCTCGGTTGCCGGCAACTACTTCGCACCAGCGTCGGAGGAGAAAGTCCACCCGGGCGCCTCGCCTGACGAATACCGGCTGCGTAACTGGCTCTGGTATCGCAATCTGTCGGGCGACATCCTGGTGGAACAGAACATCCACATCATCGATCTCTGCAACTGGATGCTTGGCGCTCACCCGCTCAGGGCCACGGCGACAGGGGGCCGCAACATCCTGACCCACGCCGGCGACTGCTGGGACAACTACCAGGTGGACTTCACTTACCCGGAAGACATTCATCTTTCCTTTGCTTCCACCCAGTTCGGCAATAGCGGGTTCGATGCCGGGCTGCGTATGTTTGGCGGCAACGGGTCGGCGACGATCCCCTATTCCGGTCCAGTGCAAATTGTGGGCGCGCAAGCCTGGGCATGGTCGGAATCGATGAATACGGGCGGTGGTCCGGCAAAGTTTGCCGCCAACGGCAGCTTTGCCGACAACCTGGAATTTGCCGACCGGGACAAGGAGCGCACGTTCATCGACAGCATCACCTCGGGCCAATCGCACAACCAGATTGCTGCCGGAGTGGAGACGGCTTTGAGTTGCATGCTGGGCCGCATGGCCGGGTACGAAAAACGAGAAGTCACGTGGGAGCAACTGCTCGCTCACGGCGAGACCTACAAATTGGGAATGAAGCTGGACCAGTTTGCGTGAAATCATCCGGTGCAAAAAATATGCGCACTAAGCGCATTAAGTTACTCTCGGTTACCATCGGCGGCGCGACTTAGCGGCGCGGGCGGGGGTGGGAGCCCCCGCATTTATGCTGCGCTTCAGCGCTCCGAGAAACAGTCTCGACTCGATCATGCGCTTTAACGCTGGCAGTGCTAGGGCTGTGCTGTACGGGCTTTACAGGTTGCGGAAAACTCGCTTTGTTGTGCGAACGGGCACGACTTTAGTCGGGCCATTGAGGCCCAAAGCAGACATGTACGGGTGCCCCATGTTCGCACCAGCGTACGTGGGCTGATCAAGATGGGCGAAGCCCCACCATAGTTTCTGCTACTAAGGCCAACAATTTTATTGCGGATAAGGAAAGCATTCGAAACATGTCATTTTCGGCCCACGTACGCTGGTGCGAACATGGGGCACCCGTACATGTTTGCTCGGCCCGACTAAACAGCGAGTTTTCCGGAACCTGTGCAGCCCGTACAGCACAGCCCTAGCCTTGCCAGCGCTAAAGCGCATGATCGAGTCGAGACTGTTTCTCGGAGCGCTGAAGCGCTCCTTCCCCCGCATAAATGCGGGGGCTCCCCCACCACGAATCCCGAAGTTTGCAGTTCTCACGCACACTCTCTGGTCAGGAAAGCGAGATCGATGGGCGCCTTGTAGCCGTCTCCGTCTCTTCCCTCACCTGATCGCACAACGTCGCCGGCGCAAGCACCTGAACACGCGCTCCTAAGCCCAATGCGATGAATCGAGCTTCTTCAATGTTCTCGAACGAGACATGAAGAATGGTCCAGCCGTCCGGCAGAGCTGGGGTACATTGCGCATCCGGAACAGGGGAAACAGCGGACCAGCGGCTGACCGAGGCTGCCGCGTCCGGGGCCAGAGCCAGCGTGGCTCTAAATTGCGTCCGTTTCTGCTGCAGCTGGGCGGTCGAGCTCTTCCAGTGGGCAGCCAGATCGAAATTGGCCGGCCTCTCAAAGGTCACGGCGAGCACCAGCGCATTTTTCATACGGGAAACGCGGTAGGTACGCATCCCAGCCGGCGCGCGCGCCACCAGATACCAGACGGCCTGTTTGTTGACAATGCCGAAGGGATCCACCGTGCGCACCCCGCTCTCACCATCGGCACGGGAGTAGAGAAAGGTGAGCTTGCAATCCCGTGCGATGGCGTCCTGAACGACAGGCAGCAGGGATAGGTCGTTGGAAGAGGGGTACCAGCCTTCCGGATCGATATGCAACCGGGCGCGGATGGACGCCGCCTGGGTCTGCATCTTGTGCGGCATGGCGGCCAGCAGCTTGCCGAAGGCGCGCTCCGAGGCCGCCGCCAGGCTGGGATCCCCAAGCGCGCTGGGCTGCGACATAAGCAGCGCCCGCAGCTCCGCCTCGTCCAGGCCGGGAACCCTGGTGCGCCAGCCCTTGGCCAATTCCCATCCGCCCTGGGAGCCACGCAGCGCGAGGATAGGAACCCCGGCAGCGCTCAACGCCTCCATATCGCGATGCGCGGTGCGTTGCGACACCTCGAGCCGCTCCGCGAGCTCGCGCGTGGAGAGTCGTCCATGCGCCTGCAGCAACATGAGGGTGGAAAGCAGCCGGCCGGATTTCATATTTTTAGTTTCTTTTAGCATATATGACAGTGGGTGTCATATATGGCTCTTTAAGTTGAAATGGTGAGGCCGACGCCTCCTTGAAGGAGAGGACGTATGGGACTGAAAGAGTTTTTCCTATGGCAGTTGGAACACGAGGTTGCTACCTCGCGCAAGGTGATCGAGCGTGTCCCCGAGGGCAAGAACAGCTGGAAGCCGCATCAGCGCTCGATGGAGTTGGGCTATCTTTCCGCGCTGGTGGCGTCCATGCCGGGATGGATCGAGGTCATGGTCAACCGCCGTGAATTGGATCTCTCTGACCCGGCCAATGAAGTGATGAAGACCAAAGCGGTGAAGACCCGCGCTGAGTTGTGCCAGATGCTCGCCGAAGGCCTGGCGAAGTCACGCAAGGCGTTGGAGGATACGACCGAAGAGCACCTGACCAAGATGTGGCGCTTTCGCATGAACGGCCGGGTGGTGAGTGAAGGGCCACGCTATGCCATGATCTCGGACGGCGCCATGAGTCATCTCGCGCATCATCGGGGACAGTTGACGGTGTACCTGCGCTTGCTGGAGGAAAGGGTCCCGGCGCTCTTTGGTCCCTCGGCGGATGAGGCTTTCTAGGTACGCGAGTGAGAATGCCGGGCGTGAGGATCGATAACCATCGACCCTCACGCGCGGCCATTTCTATGACCGGTGTTCAGTGCTGTCGAAGATCATTGCTGACCGTGTTTTCCCGGTAGGGCAGAAGAACCGTGAACACTGCGCCGGTTGACCCATTCTCGTTTTTCGAGTGCGCCTGCACTGTTCCCCCATGCCGTTCGGCGATCTCTTTACATACCCATAACCCCAAGCCGGTGCCTACATCCTGCTTGGTGGTGAAGAAGGGTTCAAAGATTCGATCAAGGTTCTGCGGAGAAATACCAGGACCGTCATCCTCTATCCTTAGCCGAATTGATTTACCGTTCAACAGGTTGGCGATAGATGATTCGATTTTCAATGTGCCGTTGAAGGGCAAAGCATCAATGGCGTTGGAGATGATGTTGGACACGAGTTGCTGAATCTCACCGCCCAAACCGATGATGGGAGGACACTCCTCAAACGCAAGGCACAGCCTGATTTGCTTGTGCTGAAGCTTGTTGGAATACAACTTGAGGGTCGACTCCACTACCGCCGGGATGTGGACGGATGTAGGTAATGTTGATTCACGATAAAAGCCAAGCGTCTGCCGCGTGATGTGCGATACCCGCGCCAGTTCCTGTTCTGCCATCTGCAGTTGCTCACTGACCGGTTCCGGGAGCGCGGGATTTCTCCGGGCAAGAAATATGAGGTTACCTACCGCTTCCAGTGGATTGTTAATCTCATGAGAAACGGTTGCTGCCAACCGCGCAGCTGCCGCAAGCTTTTCTGTCCTGCGCAGTACCTCCTGGAAGTTTCGCTCACGAGAAGCATCATGGAAAACTAAAACGACTCCTATCAGCTTTCCAGAATCGTCTTTGATGGGCGCTGCGCTGTCTTCAATGGGCAACAGGTGACCGCCGCGATGCTTCAACATGCTGTGGTTGGCAAGTCCCCCCGCAAAGTCTTGCGCCAAGACCTTTTCTACGGGATTTTCTGCAGCAATATTCGTGGCTTCACTAAAGATAGGAAAAACGTCACCGACCTTTTTTCCCTTAGCTTCTTCCAGCCTAGTGCCGGTGAGGCGCTCCGCTACTGGATTCAAAAATGACACAAGACCTCGATCATCGGCAACGATCACACCATCTCCGATCGACGAGAGTGTCACCCGGAACCATTCTTCGCTTCGACGCAGTGCGGCCGCGTCTCTTTCCCGCCTGTCCATCTCGCGCATGACAAACAACGCCAGCAAAACCAGGCCCAAAGCCGCAATGGCACTTGCCGTATAGATGCAGGCGATGGTGATCCTAATGCTCTTCTGGTACGCATCTCTACGCAGCTCGCCGAGCGACGATTCCTCCTGCTCCATTCGCCGGACAAGAGCGCGGATATTTTCCATGATGACGAAGCCGTTGTCAGACATCACCAGGGCTTTGGCTCCCGCGGTGTCGCCCGATTGGAACAGGGAGACGGTCTGTGCTATTTCGGCTAGCTTTTGATGCGCCAGAACGCGAAGATCTGCGACTTGCGTTTGTTCTCGGTGGTTGTCCCCCACCGCAACGGCTAAATCGTACAGGCGGGAATCGATCTGAGCCGAGGCGACGCGATAGGGAGAGAGGTATTCGAGCTTCCCGGTATACAGAAAGCCCCGCTGGCCGGTCTCGGCATCCTTAAGCAGAGACTGCGTATCCCTCAACGCCTGCACCACACGCTTGCTATGACTGAACCACCCCTGATGATCGACTTGAACGGCCAGTTGATATCGCAAGACGGCGGTGTTGAGCACCAGCAGGAGAAGCAGTATCAGAAAGCCGGCAATTACGCCAAAACGCTTGTGCATTGAGCGCATGATCGTCCGCTTTGTAGCCGATGAAGACCGACTCAGGAAAATTGTACTCGAATTGTGTCAATTTCCTTATGATCGAGGTGACATCATGACACTTCGATATCTTTCCCTGTTTAGCCTCCTGTTTTTTACGCTGTTCTGTAGCGGCCAAATTCCGGTTCGTATCGACGTGGACCTGGCCAAATCCGAAGGTACATTCGCCCCCATCTATGGCTGGTTTGGCTACGACGAGTCAGGTTATACGGCCACGCAGAACGGCGAGGCGCTGCTTGCCCAATTGCACGATCTAAGCCCGGTTCCGGTCTATATTCGCGCGCATTTCCTGCTCGCCACCGGCGACGGAAAGCCCGATCTCAAATGGAGTTCGTCGAACGTCTACACCGAGGATGCAAACGGAGAGCCGGTGTATAGCTGGACCATCCTCGATCAGATTTTTGACGCGTATGCGGCCGCACATGTGCGTCCGATGGTGGAGCTCGGCTTTATGCCGAAGGCACTTTCGACCCATCCCGATCCTTACCACATCGGGTGGCCGCTCAAGCCGGGGGAGGAGGAGGGTTGGTCGTTTCCTCCGAAAGACTTGAAACGCTGGCAAGAGCTATCCCGCCAGGTGGCCTCGCATATGGCCAAGCGGTACGGCCTGGAGACGGTTTCCACCTGGTATTGGGAGGTTTGGAACGAGCCGGACCTCAAGTACTACTGGAAAGGGACGGAGGAGGAGTACAACAAACTGTACGACTACGCAGTCGCCGGAGTACGGCAGGCGATTCCCAACGCGCGCGTAGGAGGACCTGCGACCACCGGCCCGGGCGCGCAGGGCAACGCCGCAGAATTTCTGCAGGAGTTTCTCACCCACTGCGCGCAGAACAAGAGCGCGGCAACAGGAGCCCCCATCCCTCTGGACTTCATCTCCTTCCACGTGAAGGGGCGCCCGAATGTGGTTGACGGTCACGTGCAGATGGGCCTGGACCACGAACTGAACAATGCTGCCAACGGCTTCGCCATTGTGCGCAGGTTCCCCCAGTTTCATAGGCTGGGCATTATCCTGAGCGAAGCGGACCCGGAAGGCTGCGCGGCTTGCTCCGCGCGTCTCTATCCGCCCAACGCTTATCGCAATGGGCCGCTCTATCCCAGTTATACAGCGGCAGCAATGAAGGGCCTCCTCGAGCTTGCAGATCGCGAGCAGGTGAACCTGCTGGGGATGTTGACCTGGGCTTTTGAGTTTGAAGGGAAACCCTATTTCGACGGGTATCGCACGCTGGCGACGAATGGGGTCGACAAGCCAGTGTTGAACTTCTTCCGCATGGCTGGATTGATGAGAGGCAATCGCGTTGGGGTGATGAGCAGCGGGGCGGCGCCGCTCGACAGTATCCTGACCCACAGCGTTCGCCAGGCACCGGATATCGATGCGTTGGCGACCAGTGCGCCCGGTGAAGCCGCTGTGTTGCTGTGGAATTATCACGATGACGACGTCGCTGCGCCCGGCGCTGCGGTTGCGGTGTCGATGAAGTCCATTCCGCTCTCCGTTCACCGCGTGCTGCTGCAGCACTATCGCATCGATGATCAGCACAGCAACGCCTACACGGTGTGGAAGGAAATGGGGTCGCCGCAGAATCCAACCCCGGAGCAGTATGCAAAGCTGCAAGCTGCCGGGCAACTGCAGCTGCTCGACTCTCCACGGTGGATCAGCCCCGAAAATGGAGAGATCAAACTGGATGTGCAACTGCCACGGATGGGCTTGTCGCTTTTGCGGGCGACGTGGCCGGCCAACTGACAGGCATGGTTGACAGCACGAAGTCCCGGGCCATCACCAATGGCCTGCCTGGCGCGACAACCTCATCCACTTTGCTCCGGTGCTGTTTCAGAAATAGCGTGTGCATGGCTATGCAGTTTCTCGTAAGCTTCCAGCGCATCATGCAGCCGATTGAAGATCAGCGCCGGGTCGATGACTTCGGCCAGGTGGTGACGCACAAAGTCCGATTTCAAGCCGACGTGCATACGGGCAAAGCCTAACTGGGTTCCGCAGCGCTTTATTTCTTTTTGTAGTTCCACAATCACGCGGGCTGCGGAATAATCCACATGGATGATGGCCTCGGCATCGACGATCAGCCAACGGACGTGCGAAGGCGGCATTCCCAGGATGCACTTCACTTCTTCCGCAAAACGGTTGGCATTGGCATAGAAAAGTTCGGCTCCAAATTGGTAGATCACCAATCCGGGCTCGGTCACCGCGCCTGGGACCACGGGTTTCAGATCCCAGTTGCCGGCTTCGTTCAAAACCATGACGCCGGTGTGGGGGTGATAGCTGTGATGGACAACCCTTAAAAGCGAAAGGATCATCGCCAGCACGATTCCCTGCTCGACGCCGGCCACAACCACGACAACCGCAGTAGTCACAGCCAAGGCAAACTCTCCCGGGCTCTCGCGCCGGATTGCCCACAGGGTTGAGACCTTGATCAGCCGGATGGCGATCATGAAGACCAGGGCGCCCAGTACGCAACGTGGCAGATACTGGAGCGGCCGGGTGAGGAAGAGGAGAACCAGCGCGACGACGGCCGCAGTGGTGAGCTGCGCCACCTGGCTCTGGGCCCCGGCGCTTTCAACCATGGCGGTCTGGGTGGGGCTTCCATTGACCACAAAGGTCCCGCTCAATCCAGCCGCGGCATTGGCCGCGGAAAGGCCGGCCAGGTCATCATCCTCGTCGAGCTGCTGCCGATGGCGGGCAGCATAGACCCGGGCAGTGGCCGCACTCTGAGTGATGATCATGATGGAGCACGACGCGGCGACAGAAAACAGCGGGGTAAGTTCTTTCCAGTGCACCTTAAGGTGCGCAAAATGAGGCAGACCACCGGCCACCGGCCCGATGATATCGATACCTCGTCCGCTGAAGTTCCAGACGGCGCTTGCCGCCATGGCTCCGGCTACGGCGATGAGCGCGCCCGGCACTCTGGGCGCAAAGCGCTGAAGCAAAAGCAGGGCCAGCACCACCACCGCGGAAACGGCCAAGGTCGGCAGATGAACTTGGGGCAGCCTTCTTAATACTTCCGCCAATTGCAGGACGGTTCGGCGAGTCGAGATCTGCAGTCCCAGCATCTCTCCCAGCACCGCGATTCCGACCTGGAAACCGACTCCGGTGAGAAAGCCAACGAGCACGGTCTGGGAGAGGAAGTCGGCGATGAAGCCCAATTTGAGCAGGCGCGCTAACAGCAGGAACCCAGCCGTAAGCAGGGCGACCACTCCGGCGATGGCTACATATTGCGCGCTGGCTGCGGGGGCCAAGTCAGAGACTCCGCTGGCAAAGATGGCCGCGGTCGCAGAGTCAGCGGAAACTACCAGATAGCGGGAGGAGCCGAAGGCCGCGAATGCTACGGCCGGGAGGAGCAGCGAGTAAAGGCCGGTAACTACGGGCATGCCGGCGATCTTGGTGTACCCCAGGGCTTGGGGGATGTTCATGGCGGCGAGGGTGAATCCTGCAAATGCGTCGCGCAAGGCGGCTGGGGGCTTGAACGGCCGCACAGTTTGAAAGAGCTTCAGCAAGTCGCGCCTCCGGAAACTGCTCTATCGCAAGTCCGGAGTGTACATTCTCGAAAGGCCTGTCTACCATCGGGATGTTCTAGCCAGGCCTCAGGAAGCCTATATTTCCTATAGTCTGGCGTTCGGGGGGACCTATGACAAAGGTTCAAACCAATCCTGGCATTGCGTCACGTGCGGTTGCTTTCGCAGCACTTACTGTGGGCGCGACAGCCATTGGCCTGCTGGCAATTGGATGGATAAGCATAAGAAAACTGCGTCCGTTTTAGGGCAGGCTGGAGAAAGTTGACGTGGGCTGACGCGTCTGGACCTCCTGATGGCTCACGCCTTAAAGTAGGATCGGGGAGCTTAGAGCAGTTTCGCAATTACTGTGGTCTGACAAAGATCGCGAGGAGTGGTTTTCCTTGAGAGAAAACCACGACAAGGCCTGTCGCTTCGGTTTACACCAATTGCGAAACTGCTCTAGCTAGCCCGGCGTCGCACAGATGTAAGGACGATTATCCAGAACTACGGGCTCGGGTGAATGCGCTGAGTTTACCCTGGGCCATCATCCTTTCCCAGGAACTCATCGCTATGACAACACACTTCCATTGCGGCGCGTTGTTGGTGACTGCGGCGACCTTATGGTCCCTGTTGTTCGTCAACACTCTTTCTGGACAAAACCCCGACACCAGTGCCAACCGCGCCGCGATGGTGGCCAATCCGCGCGAAGTGCGCTCTCCGCTTACGCTTTCGGCGATCAACGATGCCCAGACCGGACTCGCCGCGTTCCAGTTCGAAGAGCATGAGGATCCTCCGGCAATCATTACGGCTCCGGGAGAATCCATAAGACTTACATATAAAAATGCGATGTCTACGCATTCGCAGGAAGTATGTGTGGATGGTCCGTGCAGAAATATGACAAATCTGCACTTTCACGGCCTCCACGTTTCACCCAACTCTCCGCAGGATGACGTCATTACGATGATGACTATGCCGGGAGAATCACTGCACTACGTGGTGGAAATCCCGCTGGATCAGGCACCAGGCCTTTACTTCTACCACACGCATCCTCATGGCGAAAGCTATCAACAATCGTTGGATGGCATGTCCGGGGCAATCGTGATTGAGGGGATCAGCCGCTATTACCCAAGCCTGGCTCATCTTCCGGAGCGAGTGCTGGTGCTTCGCGACCGGATTATCGACAACGACTCTCCGCTGGCATCTGGGTTGAGAAAGCGGGTTCAGATTCCGAAAGAGAGATGCGGCAGCGCATCCGGTGACCCGATGCGACTCTTTACGGTCAATGGATTGCTTCGACCGGAGATCGCGATTGCCCCCGGTGAGCGGCAACTCTGGCGTATCGTAAATGCTTCGCCAGACCTCTATGCGGATCTCAAGGTGGACCGGGAGCGAATGGAAGTCGTGGCTTTGGACGGTATGCCCCTGAACTTTCACGCTCAGAACCGCAGGCCGGAACTTATGGATGACGTACTGATTCCCCCGGCAGGTCGAGTGGAAGCGGTTGTCAGGGGGCCCAGAGCCGGCGAACATGTCTCGCTTCGCAGCCTGTGCTTCGACACGGGACCTGACGGGGATCCGAATCCTACCATGGTGTTGGCTGACCTGGGGGATGGTTCGGCGCCCGCGCCCGCACTCCCGCGGGTACCGACCGACCCTACGCGGCCGATCTACAAGGACCTCTCAAGAACCGTACTGGGCAATCTGGAGCAAAGTCCAACCCAGTTTGTTGTGGTCTTTACCGAGGATAAGAATGGCTTCTACATCAATGACAAGAAGTACGCCCCGGACGGGCCACCGATGATCGCGGTTGATATCGGCGCCTATCGCCACTGGCAGGTGTTGAATAAGAGCCACGAGGCTCACCCGTTCCACATCCACCAGGTTCACTTTCTCGTATACGAGGAGAACGGCCGCAAGACGGCACGGCCTAAATGGCTCGATACGGTGAACGTTCCGGCTGAGGGATCGGTGGACTTGATCATGGATTTCACCGACCCGATCATCCGTGGAATGTCTGTTTTTCACTGCCATCTCTTGAAACACGAAGACAAGGGCATGATGGCTAAGGTCCTTTTCCGGTAGCGAAGGGTCATTACTCGGTCTTGCCCACGGACGCGATGGCAAAAGCCTCGGTGATGGAGAGCAACATTCCATCAGCCTTGGAGGCCGGTTGGGAGAACTGGGCTGGGCAGGGACGCGGCCAGTGACCCCTGATTGTTACTCATAGCGCAAAGCAACAAGGGGATCTACTTTGGTGGCGCGGCGGGCAGGCAGATAACAAGCCAGCATCACTACGGCTACAACCACCAACGGCACGGCAGACAGGATAACCGGGTCATTGGCGCTTAATCCGTATACGAAACTGGCCGCGATATTTCGCAAAAAGAAAGCCGCTACAACTCCAATCCCAACCCCTGTGACACCAAGCCTTGCTCCTTGCTTCAGGATCAAGCGGAACACATCCTTTGACTGCGCGCCCAATGCCATGCGAATACCTACCTCCTTAGTGCGCTGTGAAACCGAGTAGGCCATGACTGCGTACACTCCGATCGTGGCTAAGGCCAGCGCCAGGCCGGAAAACATGCCCAGCAGCGAAAGATCGAAGCGGCGCAGAGATCCAGAATCCGCCACCATCGAATCCATGGTTTTTACCTCGTATACGGGTAAATTTTTATCCACATCTGCCACCGCCGTGCGAATCGCGTGGAGAAGATCAACCTCGCCCTGGGCGCTGCGGATAGCAATACCCATGTTCGCTTCCAGCAGAGGCCGAATGGTGTCGGGGATCTGGGTGTAGGGATAGTAGGCAGTAGGCTCAATGTCCACTTCGGTACCCCAATGCCGGACGTCGCCTGCAACGCCCACAACCGTGCACCATGGGGCACCGTTGAAATTGGGCTTCAGACGTTTGCCAATCGGACTTTCTCCCGGCCAATATTTGCGCGCCAGGCTCTCGCTCACAACGGCGACAGTGGGCGTATTCGCTGTGTCGCTTCGGTCGAAGGCACGCCCTTGCAGCATGGGAATCTGTAACGTATGAAAATAGTCTTCGCCTACCGCTCGATAGCGAGTCACGATCTCTCCCTGTACAGGGACCGGATTCTTACCTTCCACAACGATGGGCATCGATGGATCGGTGCCGCTCATTGGGAGGTCGCGAGCCACGGCTGCCGATTGCACTCCGGGCATCGCTTGCACCCGCTCCGCTACCTGGTGGTAAAAGTCCGCCATCCGCTGCCCTGTAAACTCCGCAGGCGCAGCGATGCGGAAGGTGAGGACGTTCGCAGGATTAAAACCCAAGTCGATATTGCGCAGCGACCAGAGGCTCTTGAGTGCAAGCCCTGTACCAATGAGCAGAATGCAAGCCAGGGCGGTTTCTGCAATTACCAGTAGGGAACGGTATCCCCCCAATCCCCGGCTGGTGGCGCTTTCCTGCTCCCTCAAGCCATCGGTTACGTCGATACGCGCAGCCTGGATCGATGGAACCATTCCAAACAGGATCCCCACGAGCAGGGAAATCAGGAGCGAATACGCCAATACGCCGCCATCGATGGCTACCTCCTCAATACCCGGGACACTTGGAGGATGGATCGCTAACACTCCGTGGAGAACCAGAAATGCAAGTGCAACTCCAAGCGCGCCGCCGGCGGACGCCAGCAGCACGCTTTCAATGAGGAGTTGCCGGATAACTCGTATTGGCGAAGCGCCGAGAGCAGACCGTATTGCCATTTCACGTCGCCGCGCACTCCCCCGGGCCAGCAACAGGTTGGCCACGTTGGAGCAGGCAATCAGCAATACAAATCCGACGCAACCCATCAACATCAGCAGAGCGGGCCGCACATTGCTGGTTAATGCATCGTTGATAGTCTGGAGATAGACGCCAAAACCTACGGCGCTGGTCGCATCTTCGCGCTGCAGGCGAGCCGCGATTGCATCCAGTTCCGCCCGTGCCTGTTTCAGGTTCATTCCATCAGGCAGGCGCACAAAGCCTCCCAACCAGTGGACAGTTGGCGAGGAGCCGATTCCGCTGTTCCGGCGCAATTGCAAAGGCGTCCACAGCAATTCCTTGCTGCCAAAGACGTCGAACGCGGCGGGCATTACACCCACAACGGTGTAAGGCGCTCCGTCAAGTTGAATGGCCGCGCCGGTGATGTGAGGATTTGCTTTGTAGCGGTTTCTCCATAAAGCGTAACTCAGCAGAACAAAATTGCCCGATCCTGCGACATCTTCCTGGGCAGAAAACAGCCGGCCGAGTATCGGTTGCACACCCAGCACTGGCAACATGTCATAGGACACCTGACCACCGGGAAATGCGCTCAGGCTGGTCCTCTGTGCTACTTAGATTGAACTCCCAGGAGACGTGGGCGCCCATCTTCGCTAAGAGTCCACCCTGCTGCTTCCAATCTAGAAAGTCCTGGGTAGAGAAGAGATTGAGGTTCCCATTCGCCTGGCGCTGAGAGACTGCCAGCACGCGTGCGGGGTCCTTAAAGGGCAACGGCTTTAACAACACGGAACGAATCACGCTGAACATTGCAGTGTTGGCTCCAATCCCCAATCCGAGCGTGAGGACCCCGGCAAGGGTAAATCGGCGGGATTTGAGGAGGGATCTGATTCCGTAGCGAACGTCCTCGAGAAGGTTCTCCATCGGCGCTAACCTCGTTAGCTATTCTGACAGTGTCTCCAGGCCTTGGTTATGTAGTCGATCGTTTTTTTCCGCGGCAGGTCTAGGCGGAGGGCCGCGTCGGAGCTGTCGCCGTTCTGGAAAGGGTTAGACTGTCATCGTATTCCTGCCATTTGTCTCCCGATTGCTACGACTCATCACTATGAGAGGGTGGGCGAACCGCAGATTTCTCCAATTCGCTCCCACGGCAAGCCGGGGCAGGCGGGATGACAAAGGGTAGGGCGGTGCCTCCATCAGCCTTGGACACCGGTTAGGAGAACCCCCACTCCGTGTTGTGAGACGAATGGGTTTCCGTTTTTGCTCTCGATGGGTAGTCTTCTTAAATGGCCAGCTTTATCTCCGGTGGTTTCCTGCTGCTGTTCTTGCTGTTTTCCGCGCTGCCAGTGCGAGCGCAGGCAACTGCATCCTCCGGCTTCCCGAACAATGAGCAGTTGCGGCGATTCAAAACCATGAGCGATCCCCGGCTCTCGCCCGATGGCAAACGCATCCTGATCAAGGTTACGGAAGCAACTGCGGATGGCGCGAAGAGCCACCTTTGGCTAACAGGCGTAGATGGAGAAGAGGCGCGGCAGCTCACCTTCTCACCTGACGCGGACAAACGCGGTGAGTACGAGGGCGAATGGATGCCCGATGGACAAAGCATTCTGTTCCTGGCTAAACGCGACGAACATGTCTCGCTCTATCGCCTGCCAATGAACGGCGGCGAAGCAAAGGCGTTCAACCTAAAGGTCAAGCCTGTCGTCGACCAGGCCAAGCTTCCCGACGCCTTGCCTCTGAAGGATGAGGAAAAGAAGCCTGAAGATCCGCATTCGAGTGACTCTCCGAGTCCTCCGAAGACCGATGCGACAGCCGATACTCATTCCGATGAGGTGGGCATCGACGTAAAGCGCTATAGGGTCTCTCCTGACGGCAGATGCATCACTATCATTGCCGACGACCCGCAGACGCCGGGCGAGAAGGCGCAGAAGGAAGCGAAAGCTGATGCCGAGTGGGTGAACCATAATCCTCATGGCTCCCGCTTGTACCTGCTGAACGTCGCGACCGGCAAGCTGATGCTCCTGCCGGTGGAACCGGACGTTCGTGATGCTTACTGGAGCAGCGACAGCTCGAAGCTGCTGGCCATCGCCGATGGCGTCCATGGCGCAGGCGATCTGGGACCGGCGATGAGCAGTTGGCTGGTCAGCATCGCAGACTCGAGCCACCCACAGAAGCTTGCGGAGCTGCCCCCGACGATCGAAGCCGCTGCATGGTCAGCGGACGGCCAGTCGATTTTCTACCTGGCACAGGCTAAACACGATGCGCCTCCGGGCTATGCAGACCTGTACCTCTTTGACTCTAGCGCGAAGACGACACGCAATCTGAGCGATGGATTCACGGGCTCACTGCGCCATGGTCTTCCAGTACCCCTCGCCGACGGTAGTGTAATGCAACTGGTTGAGGTCGGCTTCCACGGTAAGGTCGGCCGCTATGACCCAGGGACCGGCGAACCGGAACTGCTGACGGTCGGGCCGTCTGATGTGTCCGCGGTCGGGACGAATGCATCGCGCACCGGTTGGCTGTTCCTGGGGGGCGGAGGAGGAAGCCCTCCACAGCTCTATTACACCGCGGACCTAACCCGATCTACATTTCGAAAGACAATTAAGGTAATGACACCAGAAAACTGTCTCGAATTTGTGGTATTGGTTTGTGTCAGGGCATGACTTTAGTCGTGCCGCAAAGAGCGAAAAGAGGGCTGGGCTTTAGCCCCTGCTATGGCTAGACCTACACGGAATGCCGCATCGGAAGGAATTCTCAGTTCTGAACGCATATTTTTCACCACTACCAAGACTTGCTTGGCAAAGCGTTTGTTGCAGCCGGAGCAGAATGCATTGCTTTTTATCGATGTGTTACGTTCCTACGTGGCAGCAGGAAAATTTAAATTGCATGATTTTGTAGTCATGCCAAACCACGTGCACCTTCTGATAGAAGTGAATCATGCGATGACGATTGAGAAAGCCATGCAACTGATCAAAGGCAGATTTTCCTATCGTCTGAAAAAAGAATGTGGGTATGGCGGAGAAGTGTGGCAGCCTGGCTTTTCTGATGGCAGAATCAAAGATGAGCAAAGCTTCCTGCAACATCGAGAATATATTGCCCAAAACCCTGTAAAAGCAGGGCTGGTCGATTCGGCAGAAAAATACCCCTATTGTTATACCTACTTGGCAAAGAAAAAGCGCAGGGGCTAAAGCCCAAAACTCTTAAGGGCTAAGCGGCACGACTAAAGTCATGCCCTGACACAAGGCCTACGAATGGCTGGAACATCTGAAAAAGCTGCCATATTTGGCTGCTTTTGATCGATCCCCTTAGCCAAAAATGTAAAAACTCCAGGGGGGCGACCGTTGGTCGCCCCTTTACAACTTGGACGGATACCAGTCGCAGTGCAACGGAATCCCACATCTCGCGACAACGAGCGAGGTATGGGGCCATACCACATACGCGATGTTATGAGTGACGCACTGCTCTAGGGCAGCGGCTTCACCAATACACCGGATTTCATCACCCAGGCGACATGCTCCATCACCGTTATATCGTCAAGCGGATTAGAGGGAACGGCGACGAGGTCGGCAAACTTGCCGGGCTCAATGGTGCCGAGGTCCTTATCGAGCGACAAGAGCGTCGCCCCGTTTATGGTTGCAGCCTGCAGCGCCTCGAGGGGAGTCATGCCGCCCCGTACAAGGGCTCCAAACTCCCTGGACACGGACTCATCGACGTCGTCGTCATCGACGCCGTAAGCAATCTTCACGTGATACTTCAAGGCGCGCTGAAAGGCCGGACCCTGTTCCTTAACAATAGCTATGCCCTTCGCCATGCTGCTGGGTTCGCGGCCTTTCGAGAGTCCGGTCTGCAGATCATGCTGGAAGCAATAGAGCGTCGGCACGAGCCAAGTGCCGCGTTCGGCCATCATTTTCGCGCCTTCTTCGTCGAGCATGGTGCCGTGCTCGATGGAATCGACGCCGGCACGAATTGCAGCCTTGATACCGACCGTGCCCTCAGCATGCGCCATCACCTTGTGTCCGGCACGATGTGCGTCTTCGACCGCGCGCGCCATCTGGGCGTCGCTCAGCTCCTGCACGCGGTAGTCGCTGATTGGATCCATGACGCCTCCGGTTGCCATCAGCTTGATCCAGTCGGCGCCATACTTGATGTCGCGACGGACAATGCGACTCACATCGTCGACAGTGTCTACCTGGTTGGGCTGGCCCAGAGATGGCTTGTCTGGCGAGAGACGATCGGCGTCACCGTGGCCGCCGGTCAGCGAGATACAACTGCCCGCAGCGATGATGCGCGGACCCGTAATGAGCTTGTTCTCGACCCCCTCGCGCAAAGCAAATTGGGGATACGACGGATAGGATTCGCAGGCATCGCGGACCACGGTAAAACCATGCTTCAGCCAGAGCTGCAGGTTCGAGACCCCGCGGACGGTTGCTTGCGGAGCAGAGGTGATCAGGTACGATGTGGACGATTGCGTGGTTGGGTTGGAGAGTATATGCCCATGGGCATCGATGAGGCCGGGGACGATGGTGTAATGGCTAAGGTCGATAACCGGAGTATTACCCGTCGTGCCGGCTGCGGGAGGCGAGGAGGAGATAGCAGCGATCCTCTCACCGGTAACAATAATGTAGGCATCCGAAACAATGTGTCCGGTGCGCACGTCAAGGAGTTTGCCCGCGTGAATGATCTGCGTTTTCGGGGCTGACGCTGGTTGGGCCTGGGACGGGACGGTTGCGAACACTGTAAGTACGGCGAGGAGACAACAGCGCCACTGCGGCAGGGAGTGTATCAAGCAGGTTTCCTTCACAAAAACTAAGATATCTGGTCATGGTAGCAGGGTGGTTCAAGAGCCAGGCTTGTTGGCGATCCGGCATAGGGGGAAGGGTCAATGAAGTTTCGTGGACTGCTGTTGAGCGTAGCGATGTTGACCGGAGTGGGAGCGGCACAATCACTGCACTGCGATCTCCAGAGCTACAAGGCAATGGATGGGTTGCATGCGGAGATGACCAGAAGCGCTCTTTCCATGACCTGGCAGGGCGAAGACGGAGAGCAGCTTCGGGCGCAGTTTGCGCTGCGCAACGGCCAGCCGGTGGTGGCGGAACTGGCCGCGCGCCAGGGCACCGGGAGCTGGATCCTTCTGGGGAAGAACTTAACCCCCGATTTCCAGGTAACGACCGGACGGCGCCGCATCTCAGGTGCGCAGCGCAACCAGCTCAAGAAACTCAATCTGGACACTCCCGAGCAGGAAGCTATCAGCAAATGGAATACATTCTGGGATGCCCCGCTGGTGATTCCGGGCGGAGGCGACACTACAGATCTGCCCCGCTCGGAAGCCGAAATTACCCGTGGATCGGTTAGCTATAAGTCGAGCAACTGCACCGTGGTCAGCAGCGGAGCGCGGGAGAGCGTCACATTTGACGGCCTGACGCTGGGTATTTTCTCCGGCGATCTGCGGTTCACGGTGTACAAGGGATCGAACCTGCTGCGGCAGGAAGCGATTGCCAAAACTCAGGAACCTTCCGTCGCCTACATTTATCAGGCCGGGCTCAAGGGCTTTCCGGTCGAATACAGCACCACGCTATCATGGCGCGATACGGCGCAGCACTGGCAGCAAGCGCACCTAGGTGGGGCACCGAATACCGATGTGGTGGGGCTGCGGGCGCGCAACCGTTTGCTCATACTCGCTGCAGGCGCGGGTTCATTGGCCGTCTTCCCGCCGCCGCACAAGTTCTTCTTCGCTCGGGAGAACGAGGTCAACCTCGGCTTTGTCTACTACCGCAAAGACGACAACCACTCCTTCTCCCTGGGTGTCTATTGGCCGGAAAGAGGAGAAGGTTATCATCCTTGGGGCGCTACCGACGCGGAGTGGAAGCGGAGGGTTGGTGTATCCCGGGCAGAATGGGATAACTATGCCCTCTACAACGCACCTGCGGGAACCCCGCAGCGTATGGCTGTCTACTACTACTTAAGCACGAAGGGCGCCATCCCCACCCAGGAGGCAGTGCTCGCCTACACCCACAACGATGTCTTCAAACCGTTGCCCGGTTTCAAGGTTATGGCCGGCCACTTCCACATGGACTTTAACGAACAGCTTCGCGAGCGCGATACGTTGGATTATCAACCACCGTGGGTGGGGGTTTTCCGTGCTTTGGGAATCAATATTCTTTACCTGGGTGATTTCCACGACGACTCGCACCCCAACGATCCTGGGCCAGAGCGCTTCAAGGAAGAGAAGGTCTACTTCGAGGGTGCTCAGCGCGTCTCAGACAAAGACTTTCTGGTTATGCCGGCGGAAGAGCCGAACGCTTACTTCGGCGGCCACTGGTGGCTGCTCACACCCAAGCCGATTTACTTCTCACACGCCGAACCTCGGCCAGCCGGTCAGCCGTTCACGGAGAACGACCCGATTTATGGTCAGGTCTATCACGTCGGTTCGTCTGCAGACATCCTGAACATGGTCCAGCGCGAACAGGGGATTCTGTGGACCACGCACCCACGCACCAAGAATTCCGAAGGGTATCCTGATGCTTATAAAGACCAGCCGTTTTTCCAGAGCGACCGCTTCATCGGCGCTTCATGGGAGTCGTTGCCGGTGGATTTGTCGGAGAAAGAAGAGTGCGAGGTTCGCTGCTTCGGAACCCAGGACGATATGAGCAATTGGGCCCCTAAGGCCAAGTTCATGATTGCCGAAGGGGACACCTACACCAAATGGCCGGATGACGAGACTTATCCTCAGCTAGCCATCAATTATGTAAAGCTCGACAAGGTTCCTCTCTACAACGAAAGCTGGGCGCCTATTATCGACCTCATGCAGCGCGGCGATTTCTACGGCACTACCGGTGAGGTTCTCTTTCACCAGTGGGGCGTGGAAGGCAGCGGCGCCCACAGCGTCTATTCGGCGAATATCGAATATACGTATCCGCTCGAATTCGCAGACCTGGTATGGAGCGATGGGGCCAAGGTCGAACATAAGTACATTGACCTTACTGATACCACTCCCTTCGGAACCCAGGACTTCAAGATTCCCTTCGACGCTACGGGCAAGAAGTGGGTTCGGTTCTCGGTGTGGGATTCCGCGGGCAATGGTGCGTGGGTTCAGCCTGCTAACCTGAAGTAGCGGGTTGCATTTCGCAGACAAGAAACAAGACCCATTGGGGTTAAGGAGAGTGCGGAAGAAGTCGCTCTCGGGTAGGTCCGGGCTTTAGAGCGTGTGTGAGAACCCATCATTCACCGATTTAGTCCCGGAGGGACGGCTGAGAGTAGCCCAGGACGCAGTCCCATAAGCGCTAACTTGTTTGGTATGTTTTCCTCCAAACTCCCCCAAAAACGTCATCCTGAGAGGTTGTGACTTTATTGATTTTTTCGCATTTTCGAGGTACCTAAGCCATTTGTTTTCAGCATCGGATTTTGCACGAAACCAATAAAGTCACAGACTCTGAGCGGAGCGCCTCACAGATTCGTCGCGTGACACACCGCTTGATGGCGCGTAGTCGAAGGACCCCGAGGGTGCTTATCTTACCCATGCCGCTCGGAGCTTTTCAACCACAGAAGCCCGAGAACGGGATCTTGCTGCGCTACGCACTTGATGGTCACGGGTACATCTTTTCATGCACTGTAATCATCTGTTCTCGGCCCAGGGAAAGACCGTGGCGGGTCCGCCAGGTGCGGGCTTCGGTGTTGAAAAGCTCCGAGCGGCATGGGTAAGATAAGCACCCTCGGGGTCCTTCGACTACGCGCCATCAAGCGGTGTGTCACGCGACGAATCTGTGAGGCGCTCCGCTCAGAGTCTGTGACTTTATTGGTTTCGTGCAAAATCCGATGCTGAAAACAAATGGCTTAGGTACCTCGAAAATGCGAAAAAATCAATAAAGTCACAACCTCTCAGGATGACGTTTTTGTGGATGACGATTTTGTGGTGAGTTGGAGATGAAAAAACAGCGTCTTCTCGGATTTCTGTTGCCTGCCAAACAAGTTAGCGCTTATGGGACGCAGTCCTGGGAACCATGCACAAAACGACGAAAAGTCCCGCAAGGGACGGCTGAAAGTTAACCAGGTTGTACCCAGGACTGCATCCTGGGTAATTTTCAGCCGTCCCTGCGGGACTGGTCCGTCTCTGGATACTCTTCCCAGGACTGCGTCCTGGGCTACTCTCAGCCGTCCCTCCGGGACTAAATCGGTGAATGGTGGGTTCTCACGCACACTCTAAAGCCCGGACCTACCCGAGAGCGACTTTTTCCGCAGCCTGTAAAGTCGTGCCCTGATACAAAACCGAGTTTTCCGCGGCGGACTATCCGCGCGCAAGCACGGGAACCACTATACTGGCCTCCACCGTGTGAACTAAGACGAGGATGGCAAATGGATTCAGCTATTACGTTTACCGAATTACTGCTCTACACCGAGCAGGAAACGAGGCGATGGAAGGAGTGGTTTGCCTCACATCCGGAAGCACTCGAGGTTCCCTTTTTAATCGCGAATGCAAAGAACGTACGCGGATTGCTGGCCCACATTTTCATGGTGGAACTTCTCTTCGGGAATGCTGTATCGAACGATCCTCGACCCGACTGGCAGGAGTTGCAGGCTCGCGCAGCGGACGATTTATTTAAAGTACACGAGGATGCAGTCAGGAAGTTTCGAATGTTTATCGATACTGCGCAACCGGAAGATTGGAATGAAGTGAAGGATGTGGGCTTCAGCGGCATCAAGGCAAGCAAGCGGAAGATGTTTGCGCAAGCAATCCTTCACGGTGTGCAGCATCGCGGCCAGCTCGCGACTCATCTCCGCGAACAAGGATTTGGTGAAATGTGGGCACATGACTTCATCCTTACGGATCTGATGCCCTAGGCCGGAAAGTTTGACGATCCACTTGACGAGCATGGTCGGCTTCCGATATAGTCGGAATCCGATATGGCTTCTGACTCCACCAGGAACCCTCCGTTATCGTCCGCGACCCTGCATATCCTCCTGGCGCTCGCCGGGGGCAACCTGCATGGCTACGGCATCATTCAGGAAGTCGCTCGCAATTCAGACGGTCACTATAGACTGGGACCGGGCACGTTGTACGATAACCTGAAGAAGTTGATGGACGCGGGATTGGTCGCAGACGCGCCCAAGGCTGCATCATCAAGACGCAAGTCTGCCACGACCAAGGAAGATGATCGGCGCTTCTACACCCTCACCAAGGAAGGGCGGGCGGCCTTGGCAATCGAGGTGGATCGCCTGCAAAGCGTCGTCACCCAAGCCAGATTGCGTCTCCAGGAAGCGAGGTCCGGAAGGGCATGAACAGAGCTTTCTCACGCTTTACCTATCGTCTCCTCCTCGGCCTGCATCCGGCTTCGTTTCAAAACGAATTTGGCGCCGAGATGCTTTGGATCTTCGACGAAGAATACCCCAGTGGCACGGTCCCTTACCTGCTGTTGGACGGAGCGATCTCTCTGCTCCGCCAGCGTTTCAGAATACAGCGTGACCCTGGACAGCTGTCCATTCGTTCCGGGGCAGTCATCAGCAATCCCGGAATAGGCCCGGTTCGCCTGCTTCAGGGGGGAATTACGGCTTCCGCGATTCTGTGCAGCTTCATGCTGCTTTTCAGCCGGCCCAGCCCGCTCGTTGTTTCCGTCCGATGGTCAGAACGGATGCCTTGCTACACAATTACGCTTCAGACGCCCACGCATATGGCGGAAATCCGGAAGACTATGCCGTAGCGGCTGGACGAATACATAGTTCAATCAGGTGGACGTTCTTGATGCTTGAAGTTCGCAATCTGCATAAACGTTACTCTGGCATCCCTGCTCTGGACTCGGTTAGCTTTATTGCGCGTGCGGGAGAGGTAACCGGCTACCTGGGCGCAAACGGTTCTGGCAAATCAACCACCATGAAGCTGGCCACTGGATTGATTGAACCGACTTCGGGGGAAATCCTGTTCGACGGTCGACCTATCCAGGGAAACTTGATGGCCTATCGGCAACGGATGGGCTATGTTCCCGAAGAGCCGCATCTCTATACACACCTGAGTGGTCTGGAATACCTGGTGATGGTGGCCCAGTTGCGGAACATGGACCGCGAGGCCGCAAACGAGCGCATCCACGGGCTGCTCCGTCTCTTCGGAATTTATGGCGACCGCGACGTAGCGATGTCGTCCTATTCAAAGGGTATGCGGCAAAAGATACTGCTCACGGCGGCCTTGATGCACAATCCAGACGTGATACTGCTCGATGAGCCGTTCTCCGGCCTCGACGTCGGGTCTTCGCTCATCTTCCGCAGCCTGATTCGAGAACTGGCAGTACGGGGTAAAATCGTGCTCTTCAGTTCGCATGAACTGGAAACGGTGGAACGCGTCTGCTCCCACGTCGTGATTCTGCATCGCGGCAAAGTGGTTGCCGATGACTCGATTGAACGGCTAAGAGTCCTGATGGCCGTGCCTACGCTTGAAGAGATATTTTCACAACTCGCCGTGGAACAAGACTCGGAAGCCATCTCACGAGAGATTGCAGACTTGATCCATGCATAGCGACTGGGCCCTCAGAAAACTCCAATTCCGCACTCTGTATCGCGTGTTCCTTCTCCGGGTAGTCGATCTTGATCTGCTCTCGGCGGACGGCGACCCAACTAAATTGATTGGGCAGTTTGCCAGCATTTTCGCGACTTTCAGCTTCTGCTTCACTCTTCCAGTTCTGGTGATGAATGGTGACGGGCTGCAGATGACACAGGCATGGATGTTCGAGCATTTCTTTATTGAAACAGCAATGACTGTGGCAGGACTCATTGCCGTACTTAACTGGGATGCGGCTTTTCCGGACAGGCGAGATGTGCTGGTGCTGGCGCCGTTACCCGTGAAGAGAAGCACGCTGCTGCTGGCGAAGATTGCAGCCCTGTTCGCGGCACCTGCTCTCGCGATCATCGCATTGAACATCTTCTCAGGGGTCCTTTGGCCGTTGATCTTCAGGGCCCCCAACGCCGGATTGGTTGGTGGGCTGCGGTCATGGCCAGCCTATTGGATCACCATCTTTGCGGGGGGAGCCTTCTTTGTGTTCACGATTCTGGCGTTACAGGGATTAGGGGCCAATCTGCTGCCACGACAGCTCTTCCTTCGTCTGTCTGCTATCTTGCAAGCGGGCAGCTTGTGCCTCTTACTGAGCGTTTACTTTCTCGAGCCGTCGCTCGAATCACCCGCGGCCCTTGCTTCCCCGCAAAATCAGCGGCTGCTCGAGTGGCTTCCCTCCTACTGGTTTCTTGCTCTCTTTAATCAACTCAATGGATCGATGCATCCCTCGCTCGTTCCTCTGGCAAGACGGGCATGGATCGGTTTAGGTGTGTCTGCGTTCGGAGCTTGCGCAGCGTTGGTGGTGTGTTACTTCCGCATGATGAGACAGATGGTCGAGCAACCCGACATCCTGCCCGGTACTCGATCCTTTGCGCGGCCGCCACGCTTGGGCAGCTCGCTGACGAACGCTATTACCCTCTTCAGTCTTCGAACCATCATGCGAAGTCGACAGCATCGCATGATCCTCAGCTTCTATCTCGGTATCGGGATCACAATTGTGGTCGTCTATGTGAAAACAGCCCTGGGAGGATTTGGATCTGCAAGAGAAACGATCGGCAGCTCGTTCCTGCTGACAAGCATTCTGATGATGATCCTTACGGTGCTGGCGTTACGCGTCGTAGCTTCGATTCCGATCTCGCTTGCGGCGAACTGGATTGTCCGCATAACACAAATCCGATCCGCTCCGGATTACCAGAAAGCTGTCCGCTTTTCGTGGCTCGTACTCGGTGTCTTGCCTGTCTTGCTCGTCATTGGCGGCTTCCTTCTGGCTGGCTTCCTTCTGGCCGTCTATTCCTGGCGCCCCGCATTAGGGCATTTCAGTGTGATGCTGTGCCTGGGAATCCTTCTAGTAGAACTTTGCCTGTACACGTTTCCGAAGGTTCCCTTCACCTGCTCCTATCTGCCAGGTAGAGGACGAAGCCTTTTCGTCTTCTGGATGTGCCTGATGCTGTTCCTACGCTTCCTAAATGAAGCAGCGGAACTTGAGAGCCGTATGTTGAGCCATGTGCTTAGCTGCATGATCATGATTCTGATCGTGGCTTTCGCGGCGGCCGGCATGCGGTGGCTGAGTGAATCTCGTACGGCCCCGACTCAGGATCTTTTGTTTGAAGAGGAATACCCCGCCGAGATTACTGCCTTGAAGTTGAGTTGATTTGCTTCCCCGATCTGGGTCGTGCCACTATTCAGTGCAACACTTTCATGACAGAACGCAAGCCGCCGTATGCAGCAGAGCACCTATCGCGCTACCTCCTGGCCCTGTCATTCGGCGGAGCCCTGATTTTCCTCTACTTGCGAACTTTTCTGCTTCCCGCTACTCCCTTTGTTGGCATAGGTGACCAGATTCTGTTCTTCGCTCGTGCGGCGCGTATGGCTCACGGGCAAGTCCTGTACCGGGACTTTTTTGAGCTTGTTCCTCCGGGCACCGACCTGCTCTATGCTGCAGGGTTTCGCCTCTTTGGTATCCACAGCTGGGTGATGCAGGCCTGGGGTATCGCCCTGGGGCTCGCTCTCTGTTGTGTCATCACGCTGATCGCCAGCAGGATACTCCGCGGTGCGCTGGTTCTGCTTCCAGCTCTGTTATTCCTGGTCTTCGACTTCAGTAGCGGCTTTGACCTGACGCACCACTGGTACAGCACTCTCGCCGCTCTGGCTGCGGTGGCTGTTCTTACGGGTGGCGCCAGCCTGCGGCGGATCTTCACCGCCGGCGCACTCTGCGGCATTGCGACGCTGTTTACTCAAACCCAGGGTGGGCTGACGCTCATCGCTCTTGTCATCTATCTGTTGTGGCTCAAGCGATCCGAAACCCAGGTATCGAGCAAGCTAATACGGCTTGCTGCTCTGGCTCTGCCGTTCGCGCTCGTACTCTCTTGCGTGCTCGGATACTACGTCTACAAGGCGGGTTTTCGCACCATCTTCTTCGATCTGGTAGTGTTCCCACCCAGGTTTCTGTCCGGTGAGGTCAACTCGCCCCGAACTTATCTCCGTCAGCTTCCCCCGATACAGGGGCTGGCCGGCATTGTTCACCTGATCCCTTTTTTGTTCATCTATGCTCTTGTTCCTTATATTTATCTACTCGGGCTTTACCAGCTGTGGCGCAAGCGCGACGTGCTGCCGACGGCTCTTCGACAGCATCTTGTTCTGCTCCATGTAGCCGGGCTCGCCCTGTTCCTGGCCGTCGCCAGCGGGCCTAGATTCTTTCGTCTCTGTACAGTCGCTCCGCCTGCCATCCTCATCTGCGTCTGGCTCATCAGCCAACCGAGTCCCATGCTTAGAGGCGTCCGTATGCTGTTATGGCTTCTGGCCGCTGCCTTTGCTTTATTGCTACCGTTCAATCGCCAGACACAATGGCACGCTACCCTGAATTTGCCTATCGGCCGGACCGCTTTCAGCGACCCCCTTGTGTTCCGTGAATTTCAATGGCTGGCGCAACGCACTCACCCATCCGAGCCCTTTTTTAACAGCGCCGCGCTCGCTCTCTATCTCTCGCTGGAGAATCCCACCGCCTCGGAGTTTGTTAACTACGATGATTTCACCCGGCCGGAGCAGGTAGTCGCGGTGGTCCAGTCGCTCCAACGGCATCCGCCACATTTCGTCGTTTTGTACCCGGCAAGCAAGAACTCCTCGAATGTTCACGACCACTCTGCGCCCTTCCGCCAATATATTTATGACAATTACCATTTGGCGCAAATTTTCTACTTGAACCAGAACTCCCGGCACGAGGAACTCTGGGAAATTGGCAAGGCGGACTAAAGTCAAAAGGAAATTTCCGATTCAATGCTGAATCTTCACGCAGGCAGCCGCTTCAGCATCTCGCGTGCACTCCGGAACCACGGTCGCTCCAGGCGGCGTAAATAGGCGGGCATGGTCGGTTTCTTATCGAGCACCTTCTGCGCCCATTCGCGGGCTTCGGCGTTGCGTCCCTCCGACGCCAGCATACCCGCGAAATTCAAGTACGTCTCCGACGACGTTGACGTGATGGTTGCTTGCCGGAAGAGCGCCTCGGCTCTTTCTTTCTGTCCGGTCAGCGCGTAGGCGTGGGCGAGCAACCCAGCTGCGCGATGAAAATCGTAGTCGGCGTCTTTGCCGACTACTCGTTCCAGGTCAGGTAAAGCGGCTGCTGCATCGCCTAACTGGAGGGCGCAAATGCCACGCCGGTAAAAGGGATCGAGCGTATCAGCACGGGCGGCAATGGCTTTGTCGAACGCGGCTCGTGCCAACAGGAGCCTGCCGTCGTCCATGTAAAGGTCGCCGAGTTCTTCGTAATTTCCCGCCGACGGATTGTCTCGAACCATAGTTTCGAGTGTGCTAATGCGCTTGCGACGTGGAAAAATCTTGAAGGACTGACGGAGCAGTCCAACGTCGGGCAGCACCTCGACGAAAATATATACGAGTGCGCCGAGCGGCCCGAGAAAGAGGATGATGAAAATCCAATACATGTCCGGGCGTCGCCGGATGAAGTGGACGATCGCCAGTCCCTGGAGCAGCAAGCCCCATGGGTATAGCAGATGGCTCAGGAATCCCACGCAATATTGATCTCAACGTCAGGTTAACATTTGTGGGAGACAGAACGTGGCTGGAGGAGGGGCGATACACGATGACGTCGATGGGCAAACTAAATGCCGTTAGAGCGCCTTCCTGTAATGGACACAGCGATCCACCACTTCAAACTTCAACGATTCATGGACACGCTGAGAAAGGCTACTGTCGATCCAGGTATCTGAAGCCATCTCGACACATCCCTGGCTGCGCGAACAGTTCTCCGCGGCAGCCAGTAATCGTGCGCCCAGGCCTCTTCTGCGGAAGTTTTCCCTCACAAACCATCCTTCCACGAAACCCACCGCATGGCGGGTATCGCAGCCATCGGCATGGGAGCGTAAGCCGACTTCGAGAAAAGCGGCGAGATCTCCCTCTGCTGTCATCGCCACGAAGATCACTAGCGGCAGCGTCGCTCCTGGCTTGCCCACAAGAATCGGCATAACTTCTTCCCGATGTTCTTCCCAGGAAGCTTCCGGCCACAACGCTTCGCAGAGACGGGAGACTTGCTCGCCATCGGACGGCACACCGAGCCTGAGGCGCATTTCGGCCACGGGGTCATTCTAATACCGCCTGCCGGCGGGAGCTAAGGCCGATCAATGTCAAATCGGCGTATGATTTTGCGTTGTGGCGGAGGAGGCGGAAATGACAAAGCGCGTGTCTACCCTACTTGTACTGGGTCTGCTGGTGAGCTTCGGATTCGCAAAGGACAAAACGAAAAACACTCTGCCAGCTTATGTTTTGCAGGCGAAAACTGCGGCCGTCATCATCGACCCGGATACGAGTTTTTCGATCGAGGGTCCGCAGGCGAATCTAGCGGCGCAAAAAGATGTCGAGGCGGCGCTCCTGAAGTGGGGAAGGTTCCAACCTGTCTCAGACAGGCAAGCTGCGGATTTAATCATTGTGGTGCGTAGAGGAAACGAACGCCTGATTGATCAGACACTTCCCGATCCTCGGCAGAATAGCGGAGGAATTAATCCTATCGACCGTGGAGGGCCGACTGGACCCCAGCGTGGTCCCCAGGCAAATTTGCCGACCGAACCTGGCGTTGGACCGGACCAGCAAAATCCCCGCTCTCCAACGGAGATCGGGGGTGCGGAGGATTACTTTGCGGTTTTCAAAGGCGGTGAAAATCCACGTGGCGCGACTCCCGCTTGGAAATATATAGGCAGGGATGGCCTTAACCCTGCGTCGGTCACGGCGGTGACGGCATTTAAGAAGGCAGTGGCCGCCGCGGAGAAGGCCGCAACCCAGAAACAGTAAGAACGACCCCATCCAGTCTTCATCCAGTCTTCATCATCAAAGTCTTCATCCAGTCTTCATCATCAAGTCTTCGTCCAGGGGGGCGCAGGAAGTGAAGGTATGCTGTTCGCCGAAATGGTGACCCCAGATAATATCCGGGAACCATGAGGCGAGAGGGCGCGTACCAATATGGAGGGAAGCTCGGCTTCAGAGTGTTCGGGGGACGTACGGATGACAATTCACTGGCTAAGTCTTGGGATTGGGGCCGGGTTGGGCATAGTCCTGGGAATCCTCGGTAATTGGCAGATTGGCACCAGATTGCGAAAATGGTCGGAACTTCGGGCACTCAACAGGGAGTATCACTCACTGGCCGGGCAATACGTGAATCATCGCGTCAGGGACGACGGAACCCATGAACCGACTGGGGGAACAATAGAACTCACCTGGGAGCCACAGCAGGGTTTATTGGAAGCAACCGGCTTCCACGCAACCAGAGGTCCCGAATGGCATAGCTATATCAGAATGAGCATGCAGTTCAAAGGGACGGGCACAGGTCACTATAACAACGTGGACTCGATACACGGAGGGATTCAGCAGATCATCTACTCGAAACAAGGGCGCGCTTTCCATGTCATGGGAACCAACCACAGCCGGCAACAGTTTGCCCATTATTGGAGACTAAAGGAATAGTTGGGGATGTCCCGCACCATTTAAGCGATCGGTATGTTTCCGTTTTTCTCTCCTGATGGGTACTCTTCTTCCTGTTTCAGAACGCTACAACTCCATTCCCTTAGCGGTGGTTCGCTGTTTGCCTGCCCGCTGAACGCGTATCGTATAGGCTGCGGCAGCGGCGCATGAATTCGCGGTAAGGAGCGGCAGTTGCGGAAGACAAGACTGATTCGCCTCCAATATGCTGAGAATTTTCGTTGCATCGGTTCCGCCTGCGAGGACACCTGCTGCGTAGGCTGGCGTGTGTTGATTGACCAGCAGACCTATGAGAAGTACCAGACCGTTCCTGCCGGCCCACTGCGCATACTGATGGACAAAAACGTTCTCCGCACGCCAGACAAGGCGGACGGATCGAAGCCGGACAGTTTTGCTTTTATCCAGATGCCGCCCTCACTTGCATGCCCGATGCACAACGCGGAGAGGCTATGCCAGATTCAGGTCGAGCACGGACCGGGTTATCTCTCGGGCACTTGTTCTACCTTTCCCCGACAGACGTACGAGATCGATCACTTCAAAGAGACGACGCTTACGCTCTCGTGCCCGGAAGCCGCCCGCATGGTTCTCACAAATCCTTATCTGCTGGCCTTCGACGGCCACCAGCCCCATTACCTCAACTGGGACGACAAGCCCACAACTCAGGTCTCGCTGCGAACTTACTTCTGGCCCATCCGTGAGTTCACGACCGCCCTGCTGCGCAATCGCACCTATCCGCTCTGGCAGCGGATGTTCCTGCTGGGGTCCTTTTGCCGGCGCTTGCAGGCCGTAGCCGGTGACGAGGTTGAGGGGGGCTTTCCTGCCCTGGAGAGCGGCTTTTCAAAGGCCGTTGCCAACGGGAGTTTGCGCGCTTCTATTGAGACCATCCCCGCCAATGACGCACTGCAATTAGATATGGTTCTGCATTTGGTAAAACTACCCGTTCTCGCGTCGGCCGCGTCTGCCCGTTTCGACGAGTGCCGGAATGCATTCATGGACGGCATCAACCACGGGGGCGCCGACACGCTCGAAGTACAAAGCGCCGAGTACGCCTCAGCCTACGAGCGCTTTTACGCGCCTTTCTTCCTCAAACACCCCCACATGCTTGAGAATCTGCTGGTCAATATGATCGTTAGCAGGCTGTTTCCTTTCGGCCCGCTTCTCTTCGAACCAGAAGCCGCGCCAGAGCCAGCCAAGCAATTTGCTCTACTGGCTACGGAGTTCGCCCTCATCAAGGGCTTACTCATCGGCGTTGCCGGCCACCACCAGGAAGCATTTTCAGTCGAACACGTGGTGCAAACCGTGCAGGTGGTGGTCAAACATTTTGAACATAATGCAAAGTTTGTGGCCTGGTCCCTCGAACTGCTGGCCTCGAAAGGCCTGGACAATGCGCATGGGCTCACAATGCTGCTGAGGAACTAGGCTAACTATGCTTGCTGTGAATTACCCGTACGGCACCCTCCCTCCGCGTCACATGCGATTCGCCGTGCACATCGACTTCTGAGCGCCGATTCGTGCATATTTGCGTCAACGGTTACTTCTGAGATATCCATTGATAAGCCGTGAGCGAGTTGACCGCAACCTGTTTAACCCGGCGTGATGGCTCAGGAAGAGTCGAGGGATACTATGAAGCTTCGCATTACGCTCTCCATGATTGGACGCAGCTTACCTTTCCTGGCCGCGATCATCGGCCTGATGCCTATCTCTTTCGCTAGTGGACAGGCCAAACCGGATCGGCTGACGTTTGAGGTGGCAGCGATCAGGCCTGCTCAGCCAGGCGCCACCAGCGGCGGTATCAAGCCGATGCCCGGAGGCGACGGGTATCTGGTGCAGAACATGCAGGTAAAGATCATGATCAGTCTGATGTATAAAGTGCCGACGCGACAGATCATAGGCGCCCCGGACTGGCTCGATACCAACCGCTACGATATTGAGGCCAAGGCGGACCGTTCTTACAGCATCGACGACCTTCATGTGATGTTTCAGAACCTGCTGGCTGACCGATTCAATTTGAAGTTTCACAAGGAGACCAGGGAAGGTCCAGTGTACGCACTGATGGTGGACAAATCGGGATCGAAGATGAAGATCAATGAGAGCCCTCAGGATTTCAAGATTCCGATGCTTCCCGGTCCAGATAACGTCTTCGTTGGGACCCGAGTTTCCATGCAGTACTTCTGTTGGTTCCTCGGGCAGCAGCTCCAGGCGGAAAAACGGCCGGTCATCGACAAGACCGGGCTGGCTAAAAACTACGATTTCACACTGTCGTTTGCACCGGAGCTCCCGCCCAATGTTGCCAAAGAGGATCTACCCCCGGGTTTCCTGGATCGCCCGTCGCTCTTCGACGCTTTGAAGGAACAGCTTGGTCTTAAGTTACAGGCAGAGCAGGGACCGGTGGAGTATTACGTCATCGACCACGTAGAGAAACCGTCAGCAAACTAGCAGCAGGCTGCGGATTCTATGTCGATACAGAATGAGCCAAACGGGAGAGCTGGTGAGCAAGCTGCCTCAGATCGGCCAATCGGATGGAGCTCTCTATTTTTCTTACCTATCCTTCGATCGGGGGGCAAGCAAGAGAGCGATACCGCATACCAGGGCTAAGCCCCCGAGAATTGGGGGCAACGGATCGATTTCATGCTCCCCGAGAGTTGACTCAAACATCAGTCGCATAGGTGATGCAAAGTAGGCGAGCGAAACGATGCCGAGTGCCATCAGAATGACGCCGAGAATTGATGTTGTTCTCATGAGGGTTCCTAGTTCGATCGGCAATCTACGTGGTCCGGTTCGCTCTTCGTCCGATTGTCTCCAGGGTCGGGACCTTATTTTCGATGGTCTTGCTTGTATATGCAACCCGGATCTCAGACATTGCAGAGATATCCCCGATGAACACGCCAACGAGAAAGAGAACCGCCGGCAAAAGAGAGAAGTTCAGCGACGAGGCGCCTTCTGCCTTTCTGTCCCGAAGGCTGCCAGGAAGGCATCGGCGACGTGGATTTCGAGGTCTTTGGGACCCTTGCCGCCGCTCTTGCTTACGAAGACGTGGCGATAGATCATGGGACCGAGCAGGAGGGCAATGCCGATTTCGGGATCGATGCCGCGGCGGAGGTCGCCGCGCTTCTCTCCACGCTTGATCATGTTGTTCAAGGCCACCCGGGCCGGCTCGACGACGCGCGCGCGCCAGACCGCACCCATTGCCCGGTTGCGCGAAGCGTAGGCGATCAGGTGGGGCGTCATTTTTTCCCTCAACGCCTGGCGGTCGGCAGCCGGTTGATATTGGAGCTGGGCGATAAGGTCGGCGCGGAAGTCGCCTGAGTCGAAGACCGGCGGCTCCACATCGAGACCATGCAGGTAGCCCATCACTTCCAGGACCAGGGCGTCCTTATCCTGCCAGTGCTTGTAGATGGTGGCCTTGCTTACCCCCGAGGTTTCGGCAATGGCATCCATGCTGGTGGCATCGATGCCCTGCTCGGAAAATAACTGCACCGCGGCATCCAACACTTTCTTATGGGCCTGCGCGCTTCTAGGTCTTGCCATCTGCTATGTCTTCTTCTCCTACGCTTCAATTCTGCTGAACAGATAGGCGCCGGCGCTCAGGAAGACGGCGGCAATACAGGCGAGCAGCGTGACGTCGAAGGCCAGGCTGAAGTGCCAAGTGTTGATGAGCGCGCCGCGCAGGCCGTCGACTCCGTACGCCAGCGGATCGAGCCTGGTAATGATGCTCATCGCGAGCGGCAGATTGGCCAGGGGAAAAAGCGCGCCTGATAGAAAGAAGATGGGCATGACCATGAAGTTCATGACTAATTGAAACCCCTGCATGTCCTTAATGACCGAGCCGATGGCGGTTCCCAGTGCGGCGAAGACGATGGCGATCATGGCCACGAAGAGAAAGGCGACAGGGATGGCAAACCAGCTATGGGGACGGAATCCGACAATGAGGCAGATGACCAGGATCAGTGTGCCCTGGATGATGGCGACTGTGGCGCCGCCCAGCGTGCGTCCGATCATGATTTCCATGCGCGATACGGGAGCTACCAGGGTTTCCTTGAGGAAGCCGAACTGCCGATCCCAAAGCATGGCAATCCCAGAGAAGACGGAGCTAAAGAGGACCGTCATGCCGACGACGCCTGGGGCCATGAACTGCAGATAGCTGCCATGGCCGGCTTGCTTGAAGACTGGACCGAGTCCGAAACCCAGCGCCAGCAGGTAGAGGCATGGCTGGCCGAGGGACACCACGATCTGTACCCGGGAGCGCACGTAGCGCTTCAGTTCCCGCAACCACAAGATGTAAATTGCGCCCATTTTTTCCTCCTCGTGTCTGGCTAGCGGCGTTGGAACATCTGAGCCATCTGACGCAACCTGTCCTTTGAATCGGCACTTTCGTCGCGCAGCGAGGAGCCGGTGAGGGCGAGAAAAGCGGCTTCGAGCGATTCAGTACTGGTCTGTTCTTTCAACTCCGCTGAGGTGCCCTGGGCCACGATTGTTCCATGGTCCATGATGGCGATGCGATGGGCGACACGGTCGGCCTCATCCATGTAATGAGTGGTGAGGAACACGGTGGTCTTCTCCGTTTCGTTGAGGCGCTTGACGTGGGTCCAGAGCTGGTTGCGGCTCTGCGGGTCGAGACCGAGCGTGGGCTCGTCGAGAAAGAGAATTTTTGGGGTGTGCAGAAAGCCGCGGGCGATCTCGAGCCGCCGCTTCATGCCGCCGGAGAATGTCTTCACGTATGCGTCTTTGCGCTCCCATAGTTCGAACAGCTTTAACAATTCTTCGGTGCGCTGGGCGCGCAGCTTGCGGGGGACGTGGTAGAGGACGCCATGGAGATCCATGTTTTCGTAAGCGGTCTGTTCGTTGTCGAGGCTGGGGTCCTGAAAGACGATGCCGAAGCGTTGACGGGCCAGCTTCTGCTTCACCGTGGGATCAAGCCCGTCGAGCTCGATGCGGCCGCTGGTGGGACGCAACAGCGTGGTGAGCATCTTGATGGTGGTGGTTTTGCCGGCGCCGTTCGGTCCCAGAAAGGCGAATATCTCTCCCTGTGCGACGTCGAAGGTGATGTCATTGACGGCGGTGAAATCGCCGAATTTTTTGACCAGATTGGTGACGGAAATCATTCCAGGACTTCCCTCCGTTTGCAGACAGGTCCCCGACTAAAACAATACTGAACGGTTTAGTTATCCATTGTCAAGATGCTGATTTTTCCGGATCAACGCGAAGTCATTCAACTTACTCGTACTACGACCACGGTCGCGTCATCGGCCTGGTTGCGGTGTGAAAACTTGTCCATCGATTGCATGATGGCTTCGACCATCTCGTCAGCGGATTTCGCATCTCGTCCCGTGGCTGCAATTCGGAGGCCCTCGGTGCCCCACTCCTTTTGAGCGGGGTTTAAAGCTTCGATTACCCCGTCTGTGTAGGCAAGGATCAGGTCACCAGGATTAAGCTGAACCGAACCTTCCTCGTAGGTCGAATCCGGAAACAGTCCTACGGGCGCACCACCCGTCTCGAGCCAAACGATCGAGCGATCCGGTCGAATAAGCATGGGAGGATTGTGGCCGGCATTCACGTAGTGCAGGGTGTGTGTTGCCCCGTCGAAAATGCCATAGAAAAGGGTGGCGTAGCGGGATGCCAGTGACGATCCAAACACCTGACGATTCACTGCCTTGAGTGCTGCTGCCCTATTGCTTCCAGCGAATAAAGCCGCTGTGCGCAGCGACGATTGCACGTTTGAGATCATCAAGGCTGCGGCGAGGCCCTTACCGGATGCATCCCCAACGGCAAACGCCAAGCGGTTCTCGGGGAGGGTAACGAAATCGTAAAAATCGCCGCCCACTTCTCCCACTTGCCGGCATCGTGCGCTGTAATCCAGGGTATCGATGGTTGGACCCCAGTGCTGCAGGAATCTCTGCTGCACCTCGAATGCAGCCATCCACTCACTGGCAGGTTCCATCACAACTGCGCCTATCGACATCTTTGCACCTCTGTACTAATGTCGATCCGCAAGACGCCAGTTCGACATCATGCGTGCGGAATTTTTTTTTTTGCGAATGGATGGTCCTGGATGTCGAGAAGTTGGCGGCTGATCCGACTCCCTTACAAACGCGCACTAAAATTGGCGCTCATACGAGAGGAGAAGACGATATGAAATACATTTTGCTGATGACCGGCACGAAAGAAGGTGTGGATGCGTATAGGGCCTGGTCGGAGAAGGATATCCAGACACACTTCGCACATTTGAGCAGCCTTCAGAAGGATCTGAGCAAATCCGGGGAGTTTGTGGCCACGGAAGGCTTAGGCATGCCTCAACAGGCTAAGGTGGTGCGGGCGGGGAAGGATCGTGCGCCGATCACAGATGGTGTGTTTCCAGAGGCAAAGGAATTTGTCCTGGGCTACTGGATTGTCGACGTCGACAGTGCGGAACGAGCCTATGAGATTGCGGCCCGTATCTCGGGGGGTCCTGGCCCCGGGGGGACACAATTGAACATGCCCATCGAAGTGCGGCAAATCATGAGTAGAGTTTCTGAGGAATTGCCGTGACCGAGAGATTGCTGGATCACGTTTCCGAGCACCTGTTGCGCGAACTCGCGCCGCAGGTGCTCGGGATCGTCATTCGGCGCTTCCATGATTTCGCCGACGCCGAAGACGCCGTCCAGGAGGCGTTGCTCGCAGCAGCGCTTCAGTGGCCCAAGGAAGGCATGCCTGACAATCCTCGGGCCTGGCTTATCCAGGTCGCTTGCCGGCGCATGACCGATCACCTGAGAAGCGAGCTCGCCCGTCGGCGCCGGGAAACCGCCGTGGCCATGGAACTTGATTATTTGGCGCCCGTGGCCGAAATGGACAGTCATGTCGAGCAGGATGACACGCTTATTTTGCTCTTCATGTGCTGTCATCCCGCCCTGAGCGGGCCATCGGCAATTGCTCTCACTCTGCGGGCCGTGGGCGGCTTAACCACGGCAGAGATCGCGAACGCCTTCCTGGTGCCCGAGGCAACCATGGCACAGCGAATCAGCCGGGCCAAACAAAGCATCAAGTCTTCCGGAATGCCTTTCCGATTGCCGACCGATCAGGAGCGAACACAACGGCTCGGCGCTGTGTTGCATGTGCTGTACCTGATCTTCAACGAGGGCTATGTCGCCAGTGTTGGACCGCAAGTGCAGCGACTGGAGTTATCGGGCGAGGCAGTACGGTTGATGCGAGCCCTGCACAATTTGCTTCCCGACGACGGTGAGGTCGGTGGATTGCTGGCACTGATGTTGCTGACCCACGCGCGCCGCAAAGCACGAACAGGACCGAACGAGGAAATGATCCCCTTGGCCAAACAGGATCGAACCGTGTGGGACCAGGGGCGAGATCTCCGAAGGTGTCGCGCTCATCACCGCGACACTTGCGAAAGGTTCGATCAGCGCCTATCAACTACAGGCTGCTATTGCCGCTGTTCATGTCGAGGCGGCCAGAGCTGAGGACACTGACTGGCCGCAGATCCTGGCGTTGTATGAACTCTTGAAACATATGTCCAACAATCCCATGGTGATGCTCAACCATGCGATCGCGACGGCCATGGTCAGGGGCCCGTCGGAAGGTCTCAGGCTGCTGACTGCGCTGGACGAGGATGGACGGCTGACCGGCCATCATCGGCTTGATGCTGTTCGTGCTTACCTGCTGGAGATAGCCGGTGACTGTCCGGGCGCGATCGCTCATTATCGAATGGCGGCAGAACGTACGACGAGCCTTCCAGAAAGGAATTATCTCCTGGCGCAAGTTGGCCGGCTAAGCGAGAGCATTTGAAGGTGGTGCAGGCTTCAGAAGGTGAAATCTCGACATGAACCTAGAAGAAGCATAGGTCCAGCATCATCATTGAGAATGCGTGTCTACGATTTTGTGTGAATGAATAGTCAAAATCAATACGACCGTCGCTAGTTTTCGGCGTTCTCAGGCACCCACCTTAGCCCTCAGGGGCTAAACAGGCTGCGGAAAAAATCGCTGTTGGGTAGGTCCGGGCTAAAGAGCGTGTGTGAGAACCCACCATTCACCGATTTAGTCCCGGAGGGACGGCTGAGAGTAACCCTGGACGCAGTCCTGGGAAGAGATTCGAGAGACGGACCAGTCCCGCAGGGACGGCTGAAAATTACCCAGGACTACGTCCCATAAGCGTTAACCTACTTGGGATGCTTTTCGTCAAAGCCCCCACAAAAACGTCACCCTGAGAGTTTGTGACTTTATTGGTTTCACATGAAAATTGGTGCTGAAAATAAAAGGCTTAGCTGCGTCAAAAACGTGAAAAAGCCAATAAAATCACAGCCTCTGAGCGGAGCGCCTCACAGATTTATCGGGTGACGCAGCGCTTGGTGGCGCGGAGTCGAAGGACCCCGAGGGTGCTTATCTTACCCATGCAGCTCGGAGTTTTTCGACCACCGAAGCCCGAGAACAGGATCTTGCTGCGGTACGCACTTGATGGTCACGGATACATCTCTTCATGCACTGTTTTTCCCGGAGCGATGGCTGTGCGCATGTCTTGGTAACCTTCAAAGTAGAGCAGGCGCTTGCAGCCGTAGGCCGCAGTGAAACCTTCCAACTTGCCCCTCCTTATGTTGCATGACGCGCAGATACAGGTTGCTGGTGACGCCAATGTAAAGCGTGCCTGTGTGGCTGCCGAGAAGGTGGATGGAGCCGCCGGGGCATAGCAAGATGCCAGCAGTTCTTGTTCTCGGCCCCAGGGAAAGACCGTGGTGGGTCGGCCAGGAGCGGGCCTCGGTGGTTGAAAAGCTCCGAGCTGCATGGGTAAGATAAGCACCGTCGGGGTCCTTCGACTCCGCGCCACCAGCGCTGTGTCACCCGATAAATCTGTGAGGCGCTCCGCTCAGAGGCTGTGATTTTATTGGCTTTTTCACGTTTTTGACGCAGCTAAGCCTTTTATTTTAAGCACCAATTTTCATGTGAAAACCAATAAAGTCACAAACTCTCAGGATGACGGTTTTGTGGAGGGGTCGAAAAACATCTAGTGTAGTCCGCCATAAATAGAGTCGTTTATATTGAGCGAGTCATCTCATAAGATGAGGTGAGCCACTATGCGTGTAGCGCCGACGATTCAGGTAAGCTCTGCAGCCCGGTTGGAACTGGAGAAGTTGTCGCGCCGGCGGACGACTGCGGTGCGCGTGGCACAGCGCAGCAGCATTGTTTTGCTGGCCGCCGAAGGAATGCAGAATAATGAGATTGCGGAGCGGATGGGGGTTGCGCCGCGCATGGTGGCCCTTTGGCGAAGCCGCTTTATTCAGCAGGGGGTCGAGGGTCTGCTGAAGGATGCTCCCCGGCCGGGACGGACACCGAAGATTTCGCCGGACATCGTCGGCCAAGTGGTTGCTAGTACGACGCAGTCCAAGCCTGCCGGAGCCACCCACTGGTCGCGTAGCAGCATGGCGCGTGCGATGGGCATTTCCGAGTCCAGCGTCGGCCGCATCTGGCGCACCCACGGACTGAAGCCGCATCGCATCGAGAGCTTCAAAGTCAGCAACGATCCACACTTCGCTCAGAAGTTGGAGGCGATTGTCGGCCTTTATCTCAATCCCCCTGAGCATGCGCTGGTGCTTTGTGTGGACGAAAAGAGCCAGATTCAGGCACTGGACCGCACGCAACCTGGTCTGCCGTTGAAGAGGGGCCGCGGCCAGACCATGACGCATGATTACAAGCGCAACGGAACAACCACCCTGTTCGCTGCTCTGGATACTGCGAGCGGAGAAATCTACGGCTTGTGCCAGCAGCGACACCGCCATCAGGAATGGCTGCACTTCCTGCGTATGATCGATCAGACCATCCCCGCAGAAAAGCAGATTTATCTCATCTGCGACAACTACGCGACCCACAAGCATCCCCGTGTGCAGCGCTGGCTCCAGCGCCATAAGCGTTTCCACGTGCACTTTACCCCCACTTCGGCCTCGTGGCTCAATATGGTCGAACGCTTCTTTCGCGACCTGACCGCCAATCAGATCCGCCGCGGCGTTTTCCAAGACCTCGAACAACTGATCATTGCCATCGGCGACTACATCGACCATCACAACGACAATCCAAAACCCTTCATCTGGACGGCAAAAGCATCCGACATCCTCGAAAAAGTCTCCCGCGCTCGCGCCGCGCTTTATAAATGACTATCTGTGTGGCGGACTACACTAGTCAGGTGTACAAAAAACACGAAAAGATCGAAAAAGTCACAGGCTCTCGGGATGACGTTTTTGTGGGAGTTTTGACGAAAAACATCCCCAAGTAGGTTAACGCTTATGGGATGCAGTCCTGTGTACAACGTGGTTAACTTTCAGCCGTCCCTTGCGGGACTTTTCGTCGCTGTGTGCATGGTTCCCAGGACTGCGTCCTGGGCTACTCTCAGCCGTCCCTCCGGGACTAAATCGGTCAATGGTGGGTTCTCACACATGCTCTCTAGCCCGAACACCCATACTCAAACCTTCAGTGGCTTGGCGTCCATGGCCGCATCTACAGTTACGTTGATCCCGTTCCTTCCTGGTTGACCCTTCCGCCTTGTAAGGGCTATAACGTTCCGGGGCTTGCGAGCGCTCCCATTTGCGCGCGTTCCGCGTGGGTGATTTTTCGTCAGCATCCAGAAACCTGCATGGAAAGACTGGATGGGAGGGTGGACAATGATCCCGCCGGCCTTTGAATATCTCAGACCGAAGACAATTTCCGAGGCTATCGCTTTTCTGCAGCAGTATGGAGACGACGCCAAGATTTTGAGCGGCGGGCAGAGCCTCATCCCCATGATGAAGTTCAGGCTGGCTCGGCCCGGATACCTCATCGATATAAACCGGATCCCGGGATTGTCCTACATCAAGGAAGAGGGCGGCTATCTGAAGATCGGCGGACTCACACGTGAAGCCGACTTGGAAAGCTCTCCACTGATACATGCGAAATACCCCATTATCCTCGACACCGCCCGCGTGATTGCTGATCCGCAAGTGCGAAATATGGCAACGCTGGCAGGCAATCTGGCGCATGGCGACCCAGCCAACGATCATCCGGCTACCATGCTGGCGCTGGGGGCACAGGTGGTGGCCGTGGGGCCGCAGGGCGAGAGAGTGCTGCCCATCGAAAGCTTTTTTGTGACCCTGTTTACCACCGAGCTTCAGCCAGGCGAGATCGTCAGCGAGATTCGCATTCCCGTGCCGCCGGCGCGCAGCGGAGGTGCTTATTTAAAGCTGGAGAGGAAGGTCGGCGACTTCGCCACCGCCGGCGTGGCCGCGCAGGTGGCCGTGGATAGCGGAGGAATCTGCCAACAGGCTGGTATCGGACTGACCAACGTAGGTGCGACACCGGTGAAGGCCGTCAAGGCGGAAGAGTCTCTGCGGGGAAAGAAACTGGATGAGGCCAGCATCGCGCAGGCAGCAGAGCTGGCGGCCGGCGAAGCGCAGCCCAGCTCTGATCTGCGCGGGCCCGCGGAATACAAGCGGGGCTTAGTGAAGGAATTGACCAAGCGCGCGTTAGTTCGCGCGCTCGAACGTACCGGCAAGTAGAGATTCGGAGGCCGTGGATGGCGAAGAAACAATCGATTCAAGTCAAAGTGAACGGTCGCGATCGCGAAGCCCAGGTGGAGCCCAGATTGTTGTTAGTCCACTTCATCCGCGGGATTCAAGGACTCACAGGCACGCACGTCGGTTGCGACACCACCCATTGTGGGGCTTGTACCGTGCTGCTTGATGGAAAGACAGTCAAATCATGCACCATGTTTGCCGTGCAGGCCGATGGCTGCGAAGTGCTCACCGTGGAAGGCTTGATGCAGAACGGCAAGCTCCATCCGCTGCAGGAGGGATTCAAGCAGGAGCATGGTCTGCAGTGCGGCTTCTGCACCCCGGGCATGCTGATGTCGTCCTATGCCCTGCTGGGCAAAAATAAAAATCCCAGCGAGGAAGAGATCCGCTGGGGAATTTCCGGCAATCTGTGCCGTTGTACCGGTTACCAGAACATCGTGAAGGCGGTGCAGTATGCCGCCGCCAAGATGGAGCAGGGAGGCAAGGATGATCTACCAAACATCGCCTGAGATCGGTGGCATGGGCCACCCCATCAAGCGCAAGGAAGATCTACGCTTCATCCAGGGCAAGGGCAACTATGTCGACGATGTAAACCTGCCCGATATGGTCTACGGACACATGGTGCGCAGTCCTTACGCCCATGCCCGGCTCAAGAGCGTGAACACGGAGAAGGCCAAACAGCTGCCGGGTGTTCTGGCCGTCATTACCGGGGAGGACCTGGCCAAAGCGAACCTGGCCTGGATGCCTACCCTCTTCTTCGACAAGCAAATGGTGTTGGCGACAGGTAAGGTGCTGTTTCAGTCGCAGGAGGTAGCCTTCGTCGTTGCCGAGGATCAGTACACCGCCGCAGACGCTGCCGAGTTAGTGGAAGTGGAGTATGAAGAGCTGCCGGTGTTGGTCGATCCCCACAAGGCGCTCGATCCCGAATCACCCATCCTGCGCGAGGACCGCGAGGAAAAGACCAACCACATCTTTCACTGGGAGGTGGGCGACAGGGCGGCCACGGACAAGGTTTTCGAACAAGCGGAAGTTAAGGCCAAGGTGCATGCTGTCTTCCAGCGATGCCACCCGGCGCCGCTCGAAACCTGTGGCTGCGTCGCCGACCACAATACTGCGACCGGACGGCTCACCATCTATCTCACCTCGCAGGCTCCCCACGCGCATCGAACGCTATTCGCGCTGGTCGGCGGCATTCCGGAAAACAACATCCGTGTTATTTCGCCCGACATCGGCGGCGGGTTTGGCAACAAGGTTCCCATCTATCCCGGGTATGTCTGCGCTGTCGTCGCGTCGCTAACCCTCGGACGGCCAGTGAAATGGATCGAAACGCGTTCGGAGAATCTCCAGTCCACTGGCTTCGCTCGCGATTACCACATGACGGCGGAGCTTGCTGCCACCCAGAACGGCAAAATCCAGGCCATGCGGGTCAAGACTCTGGCTGACCATGGAGCATTCAACGCAGCTGCCCAGCCCACCAAGTTTCCCGCCGGCTTGTTCAGCATCTGCACCGGCGCCTACGACTACCCCACTGCTTTTTGTGAAGTGGATGGGGTTTACACCAACAAGGCGCCCGGTGGAATCGCCTATCGCTGTTCCTTCCGGGTGACGGAGGCCGCGTATCTCATCGAGAGAGCGGTCGATGTTCTGGCCCAGGAGTTGAAGGTCGATCCGGTGGAGTTGCGGCGGAAAAACTTTATCCCCCCGGAGAAGTTTCCGTATAAGTCGCCGCTTGGCTGGTCCTATGACAGCGGAGACTACGATGCTGCGATGAAAGTAGCGCTCGACATGGTCGGTTACGATGCGCTGCGGAAGGAGCAGGCGGAGAAGCGTAAGAAGGGCGAGTTGATGGGCATCGGCGTTTCCAGCTTCGTCGAAGTGGTGGGCGCCGGGCCTGCCCATACCTTCGACATTGCCGGCATCAAGATGTTCGACAGCGCCGAGATTCGCGTTCATCCCACGGGCAAAGCAATGTGCCGCATGGGCACCAAGAGCCAGGGCCAGGGGCATGAGACGACGTATGCCCAGATTGTCGCCCAGGAGTTGGGTATCCCGGCAGCCGATGTGACGGTAGAAGAGGGCGACACAGACACCGCTCCCTATGGTTTGGGAACGTACGCCAGCCGCAGCACACCGGTCTCTGGTGCAGCCACAGCCATGGCTGCGCGTAAGATCCGCGATAAGGGCAAGAAGATCGCCGCGCATCTGCTGGAATGCAGTGAGGAGGATCTGGATTGGGAGCCGGGGAAGTTTTTCGTCAAAGGCGCGCCCAGCAAATCCAAGACCATCCAGGAAATTGCGTTCGCCGCCTACACCAACATGCCCGCGGGCATGGAAGCCGGCCTTGAAGCGGTGGATTATTACGATCCGCCCAACCTGACGTTTCCTTTCGGCACCTACATCTGCGTCGTGGATATCGATAAAGGTACAGGCGAGGTCAAAGTTCGCCGTTTTGTGGCGGTGGACGATTGCGGCAACATCATTAATCCCATGATTGTGGAAGGCCAGATCCATGGCGGATTGACTGAGGGCCTGGCCATCGCCTTTATGCAGCAGATTGACTACGACGAGAACGGCAACGTGCAGGGAGGAAGTTTTATGGACTACCTGTTGCCGACGGCGGTCGAGACCCCGGTCTGGGAGACAGGCAAAACGTGCACACCTTCGCCGCACCATCCGTTCGGGGCCAAGGGGGTGGGCGAATCGCCCAACGTGGGCTCTCCCGCAGCCTTCGTCAACGCCGTCGTTGACGCGCTCTCCCATTTGGGGGTGAAGCACATTGATATGCCAATCGCTCCCTGGAAGGTGTGGAACATTCTCCAGGAGAAAGGCGTGGTCGCGTAGCTATGGCAATACAAATCGAAAAGAGCTTTCAGGTCAATGAGCCGATCGAGAAAGTCTGGAGCCTGCTCAGCGATCCGCGGAGAGTTGCCGCCTGTGTGCCGGGGGCAAAGATTACCGAGCAGGTGGACGAGAAGACCTACAAAGGCACGATCAGCGTGAAGGTGGGCCCCAGCGCAACCGACTACAAAGGGGTGCTGGAGATCGTTCGTCTCGACCCGCAGAACCATGAGCTCGAAATTCTCGGCAAAGGGCAGGACGTGAGAGGCCGCGGCAGCGCGTCGATGAAGATGACGGGCAAATTGCGTGGGCTCGAGGATGGAGGCACGGAGGTCACAAGCGTTTCCGAGGTCAATGTCGTGGGCATCCTGGCCCAGATGGGGTCGCGGGTGATCAGCGAAGTTTCGAACATCATGTTTGCGCAATTCATCCAGAACTTCCAGGCACAACTGCAACAACCTGCGGATGCAGCCGCGGCTGAGGCCAAGCCGATCAGCGCTGCTTCCCTGGCGTGGGAGGCGGCAAAAGGAGTCTTTCACCGCGAACCCTGAAGTCTGCGGCGATACGGGACCAAACCATCATGCCAGCCTTCCCTGCCCAGCACGAGGAAGAGTCTCTGAGAGATCCCGATTCTCTCATGCGAAGCTTCGAGCAGCTAGGTTACATCGCGGACCGCTCCCTGGCCACCGCGGTCTATCTCATCACCAAATTACGCAAGCCGCTTTTGATTGAGGGTCACGCTGGTCTGGGGAAGACGGAAGTGGCCAAGACCCTGGCCGAGATGTTGAGGACCCAACTCATCCGGCTGCAGTGTTACGAGGGGCTGGATGTCAGCTCCTCTGTCTACGAATGGAATTATCAGAAGCAGTTGCTGGCCATCAAGATCCAGGAAGGAACGGAAAAGACGGTTGAAGAGAAAGAGAGACACATCTTCAGCCGCGAGTTTTTGCTGGAGCGGCCGCTGCTCAAATCCATCCTGGCTCAAGACGCTTCGCCGGTGCTGCTGATCGACGAGATCGACCGTGCAGATGAGGCGTTCGAAGCGTTTCTTCTCGAACTGCTCTCCGATTTCCAGATCAGCGTTCCGGAGCTGGGCACCATCCAGGCCAGGCACATCCCTTATGTCGTTCTCACCTCGAACCGCACCCGGGAACTGAGCGATGCCCTGAAGCGCCGGTGCCTCTATCACTGGATTGACTATCCGAGCTTCGAGAAAGAGATGAGAATTGTGCGCGCCAGGCTGCCCGGCATCGAAGAGGAGCTGGGCATGCAAGTGGTGCGGTACGTTCAGGCAACGCGCCTGTTGGATCTTGCCAAGCCCCCCGGAGTGGCGGAGACCTTGGACTGCGCTCAGGCCGTGGTCTCTTTGGGAAGCCACCGTCTGGATGCGGAAGTGATTGAGGAGACGATGGGCTGCGTAGCGAAATCCATGGAAGATGTCGCGAAACTCAAGGCGGGGATGGATAAGCTCATCCCCCAGGCCTTTTAGGGCGGTAACTGCGGGGGCACGATGCGTCAGGAACAATACGAGCGTCTGGCTGCCTCCATCGTAGAATTCTGCCGCTTCACCAGAACGCACGGCCTGTCCAACAACCTGCTTAGTACGCTTACGGCGTTGGAAGCAGCCAAGACGATCGCGGCCGAAAACCAGGAAACCTTTGCCTTCGTCTTACAGGCGGCGCTGTGCTCTTCCAAGGAAGAATGGGAATTGTTCCCCCAGCTTTTCGAGGCCTTCTGGAGCGAATCGCGAACCCAGCCGCGAGCTGCCTCCGGTGAGCGCAAGGGACCTCCGAAGGACGGTACGCAAGGGCCCGAAGCTGGCTCTACGGTGTTCCTCGATCCATCCGAGGCTGCTCCACGCGATGGCGAAGGCAGAGCGGTTTATGGCGCGAGTGCGCAGCAGCGGCTGAAGAAGGTGGATTTCTCCGAAGTGCCGCCGGATGATATGGCTGCGCTGGAAGAGCTTTCTCTGCGACTTTTGCGGCGGATGAGCCAGCGGCTCTCGCGAAGATTCGTGAGCAGCAATCTTGCCGGCCGCGTAGATCTCCGCAGAAGCATTCGGCGCAGTGTCGCCTATGGCGGAGAGCCTATCGTCCTGGCTTACAAGGGCAGGAAACCAAGGAAGAACAAGCTGGTAGTTCTTCTCGACATCAGCGGCTCGATGAATTTCTACAGTCTGTTCCTGTTGCGGTTTGCCTACGCTCTGCAGGCGCATTTTCAGCGGGTGGACACGTTTTTGTTCAGTACCCATGTGGTCGAGATCAGCGACCTGCTGCGCACCCGGCAACTGACGGAGGCCCTGCGAAGGCTCTCGCAGCAGGCAATGGGCTGGTCGGGGGGCACGAAAATCGGCGAGTCGCTCCGGCAATTCAACCAACTCTACGCAAGAAAGCTGCTCTCGCGCGATACGACCTTCATCATCCTGAGTGACGGTTGGGATACCGGGGAGCCGGAAGTACTGGCAGCACAGTTGCGAGCTGCCAGGCGCCGGGCGCAACGAATTTTATGGCTGAATCCGCTGCTGGGACTTAAGGACTATCGGCCGATCACCCGAGGTATGGCTGCCGCGCTCCCTCATGTGGACGTGTTTGCTCCGGCGCATAATCTAGAGAGTCTGCTGGCGCTGGAGAGGTATCTGTAGGTGTACGATCAATTCCTCACTAAGGCGAACGAGCTACTCGCAAAGGGCGAATCCTTCGCGGTAGCCGTGGTGGTGCGCTATCTCTCACCTATCTCGGGCAAACCCGGTGACAAGGCGATCATCTTTGCCGACGGCACAGTTTGGGGCTGGATTGGGGGCGGTTGCGCGCAGCCAGTGGTGATCAAGGAGGCGATCAAGGCCCTCCAGGACGGGCAACCCCGGTTGATTCGCATCAGCCCAACATCATCCTCCGAGGAAGGCATTGTGGACCACAACATGACCTGCCACAGCGGCGGCACACTGGACATATTTATTGAGCCTGTCCTTCCCAAGCCGCATATTTTGATTCTGGGCCGCTCTCCCGTTGGGCAAACTCTGGCTAAGCTCGGCAAGGCCATCAGCTACAGGGTTTCCGTCGCGGCTCCGCAGGCTGACCGGGCGAGCTATCAGGATGCGGATTGGGTGCAGGATGATCTGAATCTGGGCCGGCTAGCGATCGGGCCGCAGACTTTCATTGTTGTGTCCACTCAAGGAGAGTGCGACGAGGAGGCACTGGAACAGGCGCTGCGAACGGACGCTTCGTATGTGGCGTTCGTGGCCAGCAGAGCCAAGGCGGCCAAAGTTCTTCAACACCTGGGCGAGCGAGGGATAGGCGCGGACAGGTTGCATCAAGTGCGGGCGCCAGCCGGGATGAGCATTCCGGCTGGTTCGCCAGAGGAAATCGCGGTCAGCATCCTGGCCGAAATCGTCCAGTTGAACAGGAACAGAGCCGTCGAGCATAAGGACTCGCCGGTGTTGCCGGCGCAGACGCGGGAGGTGAAAGATCCGATCTGTGGAATGACTGTGGGCGTGGACGCAGCGAAGTATGAGTCGGAGTTTGACGGCAAATCGTTCTACTTCTGTTGCGCCGGCTGCAAGCAGACATTTGACAGACAGCCGGACAAGTATGTGATGGCGAATCTTCCCCTATGAGAAAGCCTGACAAGGCTGAGAGTTCTGAGGCGCAGTAAAATCCTGGCTTGTAATAAAGCTCGTCATGAAACGCGCAGGCGCCATCCTCGGATCAGCGATCTTTCTGGTTGTCGCTCCGGGGACGCTTGCCGTGTATGTCCCTTGGGTGATTTGTCGCTGGCACTTCGCCCCGCCGCTGCTCGGCTTTTTCCCTTTCCGCATCGTCGGAGCGCTGATGATCATCGCCGGGCTTCCGGTCCTGCTTGATTCCTTTGCTCGTTTCGCCATAAAAGGGCTGGGGACGCCCGCGCCCGTCGCTCCCCCGGAGCGGCTGGTAATTACCGGACTCTATCGCTACGTGCGCAACCCGATGTATGTTGCCGTTTCGTGGCTTCTCTTCGGCCAGGGACTGCTCTTCGGCAGCGTCCGGCTGCTGGAGTATGGGATTGTGGTGTGGCTGGCGTTTTTCGCTTTCGTTGTTCTTTATGAAGAGCCTGCGCTGCGCCAAAAATTCGGGAAAGAATACGAGGAATTCTGCGCCCGCGTTCCCCGCTGGATTCCCCGCCTGAAACCCGTTGAGCCCCGGACTTGATATCTAGGAATACTGCATGTCATAGGCGTTGAACATCCGCGATATTGTCTGCGATGCCGCGAGGGCGAGATCATTGACAATCTATCCATAGGCGATCTATGGTTAGCGGCGATGGCAAATAAACCAGAACTGATGCCGGGGACCCTGGATATGCTGATCCTGAAAACCCTGACGCGTGCGCCACTGCATGGGTACGGGATCGCGCAGTCGATCAAGCGGGTGTCGGACGATGTGCTGACGGTGGAAGAAGGCTCGCTTTATCCCGCTCTGCAGCGTCTGCTGCTGCAGGGCTGGGTGAAGGCGGAGTGGAAGAAGACGGAAACGAACCGTCGGGCGCGCTACTACACCCTGACGGCCGCGGGTCGGAAGCAGTTGGGCATCGAGGTCTCGGAGTTTCAGAAGATGATTGCGGCGATTGGCCGAGTGCTCGAGGACGCGCAGGAGACCCTATGAATGCCCTGCTCCGTTTGCTGAGGAAGATCGCGGTTCTGCTGCGGCGGAGGAGCTTCGATCGGGAGCTACAGGAAGAGATGGCGTTTCATCGAGACCAGGCGGCGAAGGAGTTCGAAGCCAGCGGCATAACGCCGGAAGCCGCTCGTTATGCTGCGATGCGGCAGTTTGGCAACGCAACGCTGCTCAAGGAACGCAGCCATGAGGTGATGGGATTTCGCATGGAAACCGTGGTCCAGGACCTGCGATTCGCGATGCGAAAACTGCAGAAGAATCCGGGACTTGCGGTAACCGCCGTCGTGGTGCTGGCGCTGGGCATTGGGGCCAGCACGGCAATCTTCGGGTTTGTGGATGCGTTGTTGATTCAGCCCCTGCCGTATGCCAGTCCGAACCGGCTGGTGGACGTCGACGAAAGCGAAGCCGTGTTTCCGCGCACTAACCTCTCCCGCGACGACTACGACGACTGGAAGCGGCTGAATACGACACTCAGCTCACTCGATGTGTATGGAGGCACCGGATTTCTACTGCGCACGGGTTCAGTCTCAGAACCCGTGTCGGCAGCTCGGGTAAGCGACGGATTCTTTCGCACCCTCGGGGTCACACCGATTCTGGGGCGCGACTTTCGGCCGGGCGAAGACAGGCCCGGGGGGCCGAAGATCGCGATGCTTACGTACGGCACGTGGATGAAGCGCTTCGGTGGCCGTCGTGAGGTGATTGGGGAGTCCGTCAGCCTGACCGGCGAGGCGTACACGATTGTGGGGGTTTTGCCGCGTAGTTTTGCATTTGCCCCGCGTGCCAGCGCTGAGTTCTGGGTGCCCCTGCTGGACAAGACCGGATGTGAGAAGCGAAGAAGCTGCCACAACCTGGACGGAATGGGACGACTGCGCGACGGAGTGACCGTGCAGGCAGCATTGGCCGATATGAACGCAATTGCGGCGCACCTGGCTCTTGAGTACCCGGGCTCGAACAAGGGGCAGAGTGCAAGCGTGCTTCCGTTGTCCGAAATTTTCGTGGGCAAACTGCGGCCGACTCTGGTAACCCTGCTCGCCGGGGCAGCACTGCTGCTGCTGATTGCCTGCGTGAATGTGGCCAGCCCGGTCTTGGTGCGAGCGGAAAGTCGCAGGCGCGAAACAGCAGTGCGGGGCGCCCTGGGCGCCACACCCGCGCGTTTGGTTCGGCAGTTTGTCACCGAAGGCCTGCTGCTGGCCGGCTTGGGATGTATGGCGGGAGTCGCGCTCGCCGCCGCAATGATGTCTCTGCTGACGCGGGTCATTCCGAAACCAATGGCGCAGGGTATGCCGTTTCTCGCCGGGGTGGGACTCAATCAACATACCGCGTTCTTTGCGGGAGGAGCCACACTGCTGGCGGCATTTCTGCTGGCGGTCACGCCTGCGCTGCGGCTCGCCTTCAGAGATGTCCACGAAGGACTCATGGATGGAGGCCGCGGCGCGGCGAGCCGATTCTGGCGCCGGCTGGGAGCTAACCTGGTGGTAGTGGAGTTGACCGTGGCTGTGGTGCTGCTGGCCGGCGCCGGACTGCTGGCCAAGAGTTTCTATCGGCTGTTGCACGTCGAGACGGGATTCGACGCGTCGCACCTGGCGACGGTCTATGTCATGGCTCCGGACGCCGTATATGGCAAGCCTGAGCAACAGGTCGCCCTGTATCACGAGATTTTGGAGAAAGTTTCGGCCTTGCCGGGAGTGCAGTCTGCAGGCATTACCAGCGATCTCCCGCTGCAGTGCAATTGCGACACGGACTGGATACGCATTCCCGGCAAGCCGTTCCATGGCGAGCACAATGAGGTTCTGCAACGCGACGTGAGCCCTCAGTACCTGACCACGCTCAAGGCGAAGCTGGTGCGTGGGCGCATGTTTACCGAAGCCGACGATGCGAACCATTCCCAGGTGACCATCCTCAATGAGTCGATGGCGCGAAAGTACTTCCCCGGCGAGGATCCACTCAGCAAGATGATCGGCAACGGAGATCTGGCGCCCAAATCAATGCGACAAGTGGTTGGAGTGATCGAAGATGTGCGCGAGGGAGCACTGGATGACGAGAGGTGGCCGGCGGAGTATTTCTCGATCTATCACGGTCCTGATGGCTACTTCGAAGTGGCGGCACGCAGCGGTCAGGACGAGAAGGCTCTGCTGCCGGCCTTGGTGAAGACGCTGCGCACGATCAACCCCAACCTCGGGGTCTACGGCGAGAGCACCATGACCGAGCAGCTCAGCACCTCGCAAAGCGCCCTGCTGCACCGGTTTTCCAGCTGGCTGGTGGGAGGGTTCGCGGTAATGGCCCTGGTGTTGGCAGCGGTGGGGCTGTACGGAGTAGTCGGGTTTTCGGTAAGCCAGAGAACGCGAGATCGGTGTGCGGATGGCGCTGGGTGCGCAGCGGGGCGCTATCCACCGGCTCATTCTGAAAGAGGCGGGCTGGCTGACCGGAATGGGCATGGTTACCGGACTGGCGTGCTCTGTTGCGGCGGCGAATCTAATGCGCAGCCTGCTCTTCGGCGTGCATGCGTGGGACGTTTCGACCCTGATAGGGGTGGCCGCGGTGCTGGGGCTCTCGGTTTTGCTGGCCAGCTTGATCCCCGCGCGACGGGCTTCCTCTGTCAATCCAGTCGAAGCATTGAGCACCGAATAGCTGAGTCGTTCCTCAGAGCGATTTCCCTTGAGCGCAATGACTATTCTCACAGAAGACGAGTCATTCCCTGCCGATATTGCTATTCAGGGATACGGAATCGACCCAGATACAGGGAGTCGGTGAATCCTTAGAGCAGTTTCGCAATTACTGTGGACTGAAAAAGATCGCGAGGTGTGGTTTTCCTTGGGAGAAAACCACGTAAAGGCCTGTCGCTTCGGTCTACACCAGTTGCGAAACTGCTCTAGGCCACGGAAGGGATGCTCCGACCATGATCGAGGGACGTAGTGAAGAGGCAGTCAGGCTGCCCTGGGCCCATCTCCGGATTCCCCCGTTTCCTCAAATCGCCATCCGGATCCTCCAGTTGAGCAATAACGAAGTGGCGCCGATGCGTCAGCTTAGTACTTTGATCTCTTCTGAGCCGGCGTTCTCCAGCGAAGTTCTCACCATCGCGAACTCTGCGTTGTACGCGAGGCGCTTTCCTATCACCAGCGTTCTTCAGGCCATCGCCGTGCTCGGCACCAACAGCCTCAAAGGCCTCTGCCTTACCGTCGGCGTAAGAGCTTACCTTGGCGACGCAATCAACCATCAGGCGTTGAGGGCAATATGGCGCCACAGTCTGGCCTGTGGATTGGTAGCGTATCAGCTAGCCCAAGCGGGATCGATGGATAAAGACGCTGCGTATACCGCGGGTATCATGCATGATATTGGCAGACTGGCGCTGGCCGTTATCTCCCCCAAAGCATACGCCGCCTTATTGGAGACGCATCGGGGATCCGCCGCCAGCGCCCTCCAGGCGGAGCGCGAGCTGTTCGGATTTGATCATTGTGAGGCGGGACGGCATCTGGTTGCGGATTGGAAACTGCCCTCGTACTTCAAGGCCGTTGTTTCCGATCATCACTGCTCCAGGCGGAAGGGAGACCCCTGGCAAATGCCCGACTTGATCAACGTGAGTTGCAGAATCGCTGACACCGTGGGCTTCTCTGGATTTCAGGGCTGCGAAGTTGTGCCGTATGGGGATCTGCTGGACGAACTGCCGGATCGGGAACGCAAGACGTTCTGCCCCGACGTTGAACAGCTTGTCTTTGAGGTCTCCACCAAGATCAATGCCGCAGAGGTGGTTTGATCGGGTCGCGCCCGGTCATCGCTATCCAGCGGGCAGAATCAGGGACTTCGAAGCGCTTGTTTGAGCGCTCGCCGCCAGTTGCTTGTCGCCCCATATCTCAAAGAGCAGATTGCCATGCTTAACCAACAATATCGGCTTCGAGCTGCTGATCGTGGTTGCCATGCGCGGCCTTCCTTGAAAAGTGTAAATGTATACCCGGAACCCTGATTCGCTAACCCTTCGACAAATGCTGTCGCAAAATCGGACAACGACACGCAAAAGTTGCAAGGGAAAGGAACGGCGAAATGCCGATCTTAGATTTGCCGCGATATTGGCCGGCGGGTCTGAGTAATCCTATGAGTAGCCTTGGCGAAACAATCGCACGTTTGACCAACTTCGAGCGACCAGGCAGATCCTGTCAACGGGTGCTGGTCGCCGACGATGACGCCATGTTCCGCAGAATTCTGCAAAGTTGGCTGGAAAATTGGGGGTACCAGGTCACGGTGGTTGAGGACGGCGCGGAAGCCTGGAACATTCTTCAAAAAGAGTTACCACCTCAAGTACTCATTCTTGATTGGGTCATGCCTGATATAAGCGGCGTGGACTTATGTCGCAAAGTGAGAGCACAGAATCGGGCACCCTACCAATACATCCTTCTCGCGACTGCCAATGATGCGAAGCAGAATCTGGTCAGAGGAATGGAGGCGGGGGCCGACGACTACGTGACCAAACCCTTCGACAAGAGGGAGTTACAGGCTCGGTTAAGGACCGCCAATCGAATTTTGACGCTCCAGGACGCCAGAGTCGAAGATCACGCGCAACTTCTATTTCAGGCAACCCATGATTCACTTACTGGTATCTGGAACCGAGGCTCAATCCTGGACACGCTGAACCGCGAACTTGAGCGTTCCGCCCGTTCCGATGATGCCGTTGGGATCCTGCTGGTCGATGTAGATTACTTCAAGAAGATCAATGACACGCACGGACATTTGATTGGAGACGATGTGCTCAGAGAAGTCGCACACCGCATAAGCAATGCTGTCAGGGTATACGATTCGGTCGGCCGTTACGGAGGAGAGGAGTTACTGATTGTGTTGCCCGGCTGCAGCAGGGATCGGCTTCAGGAGGGTGCTGAGAGAATTCGGTCAGCGATCGGTAGCACGCCGATCCTCCTCAATGGCTCCAGAATCCCCGTCACCGTCAGCATTGGTGCGACAGTCACGGCCGGTGGCCTGACCTCGGATATGGAAATGCTTGCGGCTGCCGATAGGGCACTTTATCGGGCCAAAAAGAGCGGGCGCAATCGAACGGCATTATCGGATCTTGTACTCAACTGATCGATCGACGCCATGGTATGTTTATGCCACTCCTGTGGGCGGCCTTCTGCCGTGGCGGGAAAATCCATGGCGGATGCGCCCATATATTTTGCTCGAGTGCGCGTCGCCCTTTGTAAAAGGAGCGTCTGCATGGCTCGATTGAGTGGCCTGCTTCGACACATACTTGAGGCTGCTTGCTTCAGCCTGTTTGCCTGCCTCATTCTATGCAGCTCTGCCCAGGCCGCGGAACCGCTGCTTCTGCGCAATCCTTCGCTTAGCCGTGACCGGATCGCGTTTCTTTACTCCGATGATGTGTGGACGGTTTCGCGTGAGGGCGGCGAAGCACGGCGACTGACGTCGGTCAATTCCGTGGTTGCCGGACCCTACTTTTCTCCCGATGGAACACAGATAGTCTATTCGACCCGGGGGCAAGGACTTACGGACGTGTATGTGGTGAATGCAGAGGGTGGGGTGCCCCGGCGACTTACCTGGGAGCCGACCGGCAATTATGCCGCAGGCTGGACCGCGGACGGAAAGGATGTTCTTTTCGCGTCGATGCATGCCAGCTACTCGGACTTCTTCCGGCTGTTTCGCACCCATGCCGACGGCACCGGCACGCCCGTGGTTCTGCCCCTGCCGAGCGCAGTTACAGGCACCTTCTCGGCGGATGGAAATACGCTGGCATACGTACCCGTTTTGCAATGGGAAGCGGCGTGGAAACACTACCGCGGCGGCCAGACCACTCCGGTATGGCTGGTGGATATGAAGACCCTCGACCTGGTGAAAGTTCCCCGCCAGAACTCTAACGACTCCAGTCCGGTTTGGGAAGGCGATACGGTTTACTTCCTCTCTGACCGCAATGGCCCGGTCACTCTGTTCAGCTACGATACAAAAACAAAAGCGGTGGAACAGGTGGTCGAGAATCGCGGCTACGATCTGAAGACCGTCGCGGCTGGGCCGGGCGCCCTCGTCTATGAGCAGTTCGGCTCGTTACACCTTTATGACTTGGCCACGCATCAGGAGCACACTGTACCGATTACCATCCATGGAGACCTGCCGTCCCTCACTCCGCATCTTGCCAAAATCCCCGCCAAAGAGACGCAGAACGTAGACATTTCCCCTACAGGGATGCGCGTCGTGGTGGAGGCGCACGGCGACATCTTTACTCTGCCGGCGGAAAAGGGCGACACTCGCAACCTTACCAAAACGCCGGGCTCCGCTGAGCGGGACCCTGCATGGTCGCCTGACGGCAAATCCGTCGCCTACTTCAGCGATGCCTCCGGCGAATACCAACTCTACATCCGCGACCAGGATGGGCTGCAGCCGCCCAAGGTGATCGATCTGGGCCCCGCCCCGTCATTTTTTTATAGCCCGCGCTGGTCGCCCGACTCCAAGCACATCGCCTTCTCCGACAAGCATCTGCGTCTCTGGTATGTGGACGCAGCCGGGGGCAAGCCAGTGAAAATTGACACCGGCCTGCGGGGTAGCTTCGGTCCTTCGACCGAGCTTTCCTGGTCTCCTGACTCGCAATGGATCGCATACAGGCGTGATCTGGAGAACCAGTTGCACGCGATTTTCTTCTATTCGCTGGCCACTCACACATCTACGCAGATTACGGATGGCATGAGCGATGCAGCGCATCCGGTTTTCGACCCGGGCGGCAAGTACGTCTACTTCATGGCCTCGACGAATAACGGCCCTTCGGATGCCGGGATCGACCTTTCGTCGCTCGACCGCGCCACCAACAGCAGCGCCTACGTGATTGTTCTGGCCCGGGATGGCGCCTCACCGGTTCCGCCCGAGAGCGACGACGAGAACAAGAAGAAAGACGAGGACAAGGACAAAGACAAGAAAGAAACAGAGAAGAAAGACGATCAGAAGGACGCCGATAAGAGTTCTGCCGCAGCCAAGGAAGACGAGGCCAAAAAGAAGGAGAACGAGAAGCCTAAGCCCACGGTCATCGATATGGCGGGAATCGGGAACCGCATCCTCTCCCTGCCCATCCCAGCCCGTAACTATGTCGATCTTTCCGTAGGCAAGACCGGGGTGCTTTTTCTTGCAGAAGGGGACGCGGTTGGCCGCGCCTCTGCAGGCGATGGCCCGCCGATACGCTCCCTGTGGCGCTTCACGACGGAGAAGCGAAAGACCGAGCAGATGCTTAGTGGACTGAACGGCTATTCCATTTCCTTTAACGGCGAAAAGCTCTTTTATACCCGCGGCGACAACTGGTTCCTCGTTCCCATTGCCGATCTCAAAACCGACTCGCCGGACGCTCCACAGGGTAAACCCGTGAACAACGGCGGCATGATGGCCACCATCGATCCGCACGCAGAGTGGCAGCAGATGTACCGCGAAACCTGGCATATCGAACGGGACTTCTTCTACGATCCGCAGGTTCACGGGCTGGACCTCGGGAAGATTGAAGCGAAGTACAAACCCTATCTTGATGGGCTCGCGTCGCGAGAGGAATTTACCTATCTCTCGAATGAGATGCTGGGTGAGATCCAGGTAGGCCACATGTTCGTGTCCGGCCCTGAGGAACCAAAAGACACACCCAAGCCCGGGCTGCTCGGAGCGGACTACACCGTCGAAAGCAACCGCTACAAGTTCGCGAAAATCTATAACGGCCAGAACTGGACTCCCTCGCTCACCGCGCCCCTTACGGTGCCGGGCATCAACATCGTTGAAGGCGAGTATCTGTTAGCGGTCAACGGTCGCGAGCTGCACGCGACCGACAACCTCCACAGCTTCTTCGACGACGCCGCGGGCAAGCAGACTGTGTTGCGCGTTGGTACCAAGCCGGACGGCAGTGATGGGCGCGACGTCACGGTGGTGCCGGTAGATTCCGAACACGGCCTGCGCAACATCGACTGGATCGAGTCGAACCGGCGCAAGGTCGATCAACTCTCGGGGGGTAAGATCGCATACATCTATATGCCGAACACGGGCGGCGCCGGGTACTCAAACTTTAACCGCTACTTCTACGCGCAGCTCGATAAGCAGGCTGTGGTGCTCGATGAGCGGTACAACGAGGGCGGACTTATCGCCGACTACGTAGTGAATGTGCTCAGTCAGAAGCTACTCAGTGGCGCGATCGAGCGAGATGGTGAACCGGTGCACGATCCTGAGGGCGCTATTTTTGGACCGAAAGCGATGATCATCAATCAATCGGCCGGTTCAGGCGGCGATGCGATGCCCTGGTATTTTCGCAAAGCAAACCTGGGTACGCTGGTGGGCGTAAATACGTGGGGCGGCCTGGTGGGGATAGGTGGCTACCCCACCCTGATCGACGGCGGCAGAGTTACCGCGCCTCGCTACGCGATTTATGGCCTGAACGGGGCCTGGGAAGTGGAAGGCCACGGCATTGCGCCCGATGTTGAGGTGGAGGAGTTACCGAAGGATGTGGCCGCCGGCCACGACGTGCAGCTCGAACGTGCAGTTTCGATCGTGATGGAGCAACTGAAGGAGCATCCCGTGCCTACTCCTGCAATACCACCTTATCCTAACTACCATCAGCAGGACGGCCTGGGCCGATGAGAACCCACCATTCACCGATGCAGTCCCGCAGAGCCTGCCCTGAGCTTGTCGAACGGGGACGGCTGAGAGTCAGAGCTGTCCAAATTAGCGATTCGGCCGAGATTGTTGCGTTGATTTCATGGGAGAAGCCACTGCTTTTAACCAGCATTGCGGAACCAGGTTGGGTTTGGGAAGGTGATGGAAAAGCTGTGCTGAGGCCGGATGCTTTGTATATAGGGGTAGGGAGAACCGGAGTTCCCCCTCCCTCCGAACCGGACAGGCGGATTTCCCGCATCCGGCTCTCCAGTTAGCGGGTCACCTTGCATAAGGATTGACGTACGGAAGCATGGGTCGCGCATAGAGAGAACAGCCCTTGTTCCGCAAAGAAAGCATTGGTCCAGCGAAGATGGTCAAAGCCTCGTCCGCCACCACGCTTGCCCTGCCTGCAGCGCAGAATGGAACGCAAACGCATTCGTATCCAGCTGTCGAGTAAGGGGAACGTAGTCTTGTGACTGTGCTGGAAATATTGAAACCAGCCGGTCAGACTGCGGTTGAGTTGGGAGAGGATCGTGGGCAGAGAGTTCCGGTTGCGACGGCGCGTGTGATTGCGAACCGTGGTCTTGAACTTCTCCAGGCTCTTGGCGCGCGGCCATTTCATGCCCCGTTCAAAGTGATACCCGAGAAACTCAAAGCCACCTCGCTGGGTGGCGTCCACGATGCGCGTCTTGTCGGGATGCAACGCGAGTTCGGCCTGCGCCGTCCACTGTTGCACCTCCGCCAGCGCCGCTTGCGCCTGGCTCTCCGTCCGGCATAACAGGACAAAGTCGTCCGCGTATCGCACCATCTCTATTCCCCGGCTCGCCATGAGGTGGTCCAGGGGATCAAGATAAATGTTCGATAACAACGGACTAACCACTCCGCCCTGCGGCGTTCCCTTGTCCGGAGTCCAATATTTTGCTTCCTCCAGCACCCCTTGCCGCAGATACGCTTGCACTAATTGCAGCACCCGGCCATCGCTGACCTTGCCTGCTACCCGCGCCAGCAGCTTCTCCTGCGGAATGGTGTCGAAGTAGCTTTTCAGATCGGCATCCACCACCCACGTGTACCCCTGGTGCAGCAGATAATCGACCCGGCGCAATGCGTCCTTGCAGCCCCGATTCGGACGGAATCCATAGCTATGTTCCGCAAAATCCCGCTCGAAAATCGGTTCCAGCACGTGGCGCAACGCAGCCTGCACCACTCGGTCGCGCACCGTCGGGATCCCTAACGGACGCATTTCCTTGCTGCCCGGTTTGGGTATCCATACCCGCTTCACCGCGGCCGGTTGATACTCGTTCCGCCGCAGTGCGCGTGCTATCTTCTCCAGATTCGCTTCCTCGTGTTGCGCGAACATCTCTACCGTCTCATGATCTACTCCTGCGGACCCCCCATTGGCCTGCACTGCTCGGAATGCCTGCCGCAGGTTGCCCGCGCTGTACACCTTGTCCATCAAGCTAAACCACTGTCCTCCTTTGACTCCTTGTTCCAGAGCCGTCAACATACGGTCCGTCCAGACTTCCGGTTCCACCCAACTCCATCGTGCGCGGATGTCTCTCGCTTGTTTAGTCTCTGCCGACACTGCCGCGAGTCCTTCTTCCGTTCTTCTGTCCATTCCCGTCTTCCACTTCCCTGCGTCCCTTGGCTCCACGCCAGTTACGGCGCTTCCTCGCTACTACGGACGCTGTGACTCCTCTGCCGGGTCCCTTCCCGACAGAGGTCTCCCTGATTCATGTACCTGGCCTTCCTGCCATTCTGTCTCCAAACACCTGTGTCGCCCCAACGTCGCTTTCTCACGCTACCCCTCAGCGCCTTGGGCTTCTTCCTCGCGGAAGTCTGGGCTTCGCCTTAACCCTGGCAGGCTCGCCGCCACCACCGGCCGAATCGAGTTTGTCATCCTACGGACTGGCAGTTCACTCCCTGTAGCTCCTCACCTCGTCTCGCGACGACGCAATAACAGTTCGTTACAGGCCGGAGAGCGCATGCCTGAAGAGGACTTCCACCTCTCCAACCAAGTACACTTTCAGGCGCACCAGGGCCCGACTTTAGTCGGGCCGATAAGGGCCATGAGAAGATCTGGGCTTTAGCCCCTGCGGCTTTCCGGACGAGAGTTTCGTGCGGAATCGGCCGTGGCAGGGGCTAAAACAGGCTGCGGAAAAACCCAGCGTTCTGGCGGAATCAGTTTTTGGGGAATGAGGCAGAAAGGGTTCCGCAGTAGGTACTTTGAAAGGGCAGTGAAAGTTGATAGCAAGGAAGCATGCGAGGCGAAGACGAGAAGCAGTCGGCGATGTTCAGCTATGTGACTTTGGAGCGACGGATCCCAAGCGATCATCCACTGCGGAGCATTCGCGGGATGACAGATCGAGCGCTGGAGCGAATGAGCGGTAAGTTCGACGCACTGTATTCCGTGACCGGTCGGCCGTCGATAGCGCCGGAGCGGCTGATTCGAGGGCTGCTGTTGCAGGTGCTTTACTCGGTGCGTTCGGAGCGGCAATTGATCGAGCAGCTGGACGATAACCTGCTGTTCCGCTGGTTTGTCGGTTTGGAGATGGATGATGAGGTATGGGATGTGACGGTGTTCACCAAGAACCGGGAGCGTCTGATTAACGGCGAGGTGAGTGAGGGATTGCTGGCTTCGGTGCTGGTGCAAGCGCGGGAGAACAATTTGTTGAGCGAGGAGCACTTCACTGTGGACGGGACGCTGATACAGGCCTGGGCCGCGGCACGGAGTTTTGAGCAGAAGAGCGATCCGCCGAAGCCGGGAGAGGGTTCCGGACACGGGGGCGAAGTGCTGCTGCGGGACAAGGTGGAGTCCAAGACCGACTCCGAGGCCCGACTCTTTAAGAAGGCCACGGCGGACAAGAGCGTTCCCAGCTATCAGGGTCATGCGGTGATGGAGAACCGCAGCGGACTGGTGGTGGGGGCCGCGGCCAGCCAGTCGGCTACCAATGCCGAGCGCGAGGTAGCTCTGGACTTGCTGGATCAAGTGTTGGTTACCCCGCAACAACGCAATCCGGAGCAGCAGGTCACGTTGGGAGCAGATACCCAGTACCAGGACGAGAAGTTCATTGAGGCCCTGCGGCAGCGCGAGATAGCCCCGCACGTTTCCGAGTATGTGAAGGGCAACCTGGGCAAGAACAGCCTGAATGAAGCAGAGCGTGCCGACCCGCGCCGCTCCATCAGCCAGCAAAAGCGCAAGCTGATCGAGCGGGTCTTTGGTTGGGCTAAGTTAGACCGGCCGCTTCGCCAAGTGAAGCTACGCGGACTCAAACGCGTGGACTGGTTCTTCCGGCTGGCCCTTACCGCCTATAACTTGGTACGCATGAGGAGGCTCATTCCGTTTTCCGCGTAGGCCCACCGGGGCCGACGTGTCTCTGCAGGGGCTGAAACAGCGCCCTGCAGAGGAAAAAAACATGCACGAGGGCGAAAATATGATCAAACAATCAAAAAAACGCCCTCTCAAGAGCTTGACTCAGAAATTACCCCGGTTTTTCCGCAGCCTGTTTAGCCCAAATCTGTCTCCGTTCTTTACGGCCCGACTCAAGTCAGGCCCTGATACAAAGCCCAAAGCGCAGCCGCTCTGCAGTGGCGGGCGCCGCTTCGCCACTGCGCTGATCGTATCTGACGATCGCAAAAAATCTAATTTGGACAAGTTTGGCTGAGAGTAGCCCAGGACGCAGTCCCGGGAAAAGATTCTAGGGACGGACCAGTCCCGCAGAGCCTGCCCTGAGCTTGTCGAACGGGGACGGCTGAAAATTACCCCGGATGTAGTCCCATAAGCGCTAACTTATTGGTCAGACAATCGAAATCCGAGAAGACATTTTTTGCATCTCCAACTCACCACAACCTCACCATAACCTCACCACAAAAAACGTCATCCTGAGAGGTTGTGACTTTATTGATTTTTTCGCATTTTCGAGGTACCTAAGCCATTTGTTTTCAGCATCGGATTTTGCACGAAACCAATAAAGTCACAGACTCTGAGCGGAGCCTCTCACAGATTTGTCGCGTGATACAGCGCTTGATGGCGCGCAGTCGAAGAGCCTGTCCCGAGCGTAGCCGAGGGAACCCCGGGGGTGCTTGTCTTGCCCATGCCGCTGGGAGCTTTTCAACCATCGAAGCCCGAGCACAGGACCTTGCTGCGATACGCACTTGATGGTCACGGGTACTTCTTTTCATACGCTGTAATCATGTTCCATCCCCACGTCTGTGCTAATTTTTGAAGTCGCGATGGGTCGTGCGAACGACTACAATCCGCCTGGATGAGTGACTCGGCCTGTTAACCGGCCAAAGAGTGCCCATTTTGATGTGTCTGGAAAAGTGCGCTTTCAGATGCCGATCTTGCCCTATCTTCGCCAGGACGACGCTGTGCTTGCGTAATTCGGAGTTTCACGTGTCGTTCGCAACATCAGCACACAATGGATTCCAGCTATCCCCGAGGCCGTTGAGAACCCGACCTGGCTACACACAGGTCTCAATGCTCCAGCACTCGCCATCCTGCACTTCAGTCACGACTGGAACTGCTCTGTCTGAAGATAAGAAAACCGGCTGAAAGATAATACATCTTCTCTCCCGCCCGCGCCGCATCAAGCTATTTAGCAACTTCGCGTCTCAGAAACATTGGCCGGTTATCGTACTGAAGGCAACAGTTGGGCCACGGGTCACTTGTCCGGAAAGCCGACTTCTCGTCCATGTGGAATGTGCTTCGTCGATGAGTGAATTATGGAAATTCAGCGCCAACTTTGAGTCGAGGGTTGGGGTTGTGGTTAACTTTGCACCGCGAACACGTAAACCGCGCCCGGCGTCGACCCCTGCGGAGGCACGATCACGTAGAAGCGCCCGCGCGGCCTGCTGAGCAGACCGTTCTTGCCTTTCCCCCCCGACGGCACCTTGCCCGCAAGTTCGTAGTGGTCCGCGTCGCGCTGCTGGTACACATAGATCAGGCCGTCTCCGCCGCAGGTCGCATACAGGCGCTTGCCGCCCGCCTCAAAGACCATATCGTCCACGCCCCCGCCGATCGGCAGCGACGTGAGCTCTTTCCCCGTCCCGGTGTCAAACACTGAGATCGCGCCGCTGCGCGAACCCACGAACAGCCGGTGGCCCGCTTCATCGCGGGCCATCGCTACATTGCGCTTGCCCATCGTCACCGGCCAGTTCGCCACAACCGAGCGGCTCCCGCGGTCGAGCACCACCACCTTGTTCAGCGCCGCGTCGTTCACATACATCTTGCCGGAGTTCTTCTCGAGCGCCATCGCCTCCAGCGTGTCGCCGTCGATCTTCACGTCCGCCACCCTGGTCTCGCGCGTCGTGTCCACCACGCTCAGCATCGAGAAAGTCTCGTGCGCGTCGCCGCCGCCGTTGTCGATATAGAGGTAGTGAGTCGCCGGATCGTAGCCGATCGAGTCCGCGTCCAGCTTGAGCGGAATGCTCTTCAGAAGAGCATACGTGCGGCCGTCGAACACCTTCAGCGCTCCCGCGCCGCCGTCGGTGATGTATATCCGGTTTAGGTCCTCCCTCACAAAAATGGCATGAGGAATCTGGATATCGGGAATCGAGCGCACATATTTCCCGCTCTTCAGGTCGAACACCAGAACCTGGTGCGCGCTCTCTGCGGCAACAAACAGCCGGCTGCCCTTCTCATCGATGCCCAAATGGTCGAACCTTCCCTGGACAGAAGCCGGCATCGTGAGCTTCGCGACCGGCTGCAAAGGCGCCTGGCGCGGCGGCAAACCGGGGCAGGAGCACAGGAATCACGGCAAGACTCAGCACAACGAATACACGGCGTCGCAACACGCTTCATCTCCTTCAAGGAACGTTTGGCCCAAGCCTAGCAATCGATACTTAACTGCACCTTAAGCGGTGGGCGCGAACACTGCCCGATCCCAACATCCGGAGAGCGCCCGCTCTCCACCGCGCCTCTCCCACCGCCGTCCCGATCTTAAGGTTGCCTTAATCTTAATCCTTTAAGATCAGTTGGATTATCCAAGAGCACGCGGACTATCGCGGCGCAGACGAGGAGCGCTCCGGAGCAGGTTCAAAGCTCCGCCCAGCTCCACTGCGTCGTCACGAGTGCCAGGGCAGGATCATCCCTCAGGACCAGGCCAACCGATCGCCACCGAAAACGTATCGTTCACTCCTGAGGTTGTCTTTTTGAATGGGCTGCTCCCGCGTTCTTTCCATCTCTCTCTTCGCCGTCGTCTCCGCTGTCTATCTGCCGGCACAGAGCGCGTCCGATCCATCCCCTTCTTCCCAGCCGCCCGCTGAGGCGCACACCATCGCCCTCACTGTTCCCGACGGCACCCCCCTGCAGATCGCCCTCGATAGCGAGGTGCGCGTGCGCAAGGTCGGCCAGCCCATCCATGGCCGTGTCATGCAGCCCGTCTACGTCTTCGACCATCTCGTCATCCCCACAGGCACGCAGGCGACCGGCCACATCGTAGCCATCGCTCCCGTCCCCGGCCGCACTCGCACCCTCAGCGCCCTCAACGCCGACTTCACCCCGGCCCATAAGCTCAGCGTCAATTTCGACCAGCTCATTCTCCCCGGCGGCCGCAGCATCGAGCTGCACGCTACCGTGGTTCCCGGCTCCGGACAGGTCATCCAGCTTGCCACCGCCGGCGAACACCAGAAGAAAAATGCCGTGAAAGACGCGGCCGCCCGGAAGATGGAACAGGCGCGGGCGCAGTGGCACGACGCCATGAAGCAGATCGAGTCGCCCGGCCGCATGCATGTCTTCGTGCGCTACGCCGTCGCCCAGCTCCCCGTGCACCCGCAGTACCTCGATGCCGGAACCGTCTATTCCGCCGAGCTCTCCAGGCCGCTCGACTTCGGCAGCGAATCCGTCTCCGCCGCAAGCCTCTCCTCCATCGGCACCCAGCCCCCGCCCGGAAGTCTCGTCCACGCCATGCTGCTGACGCCTCTCGACTCGAAGCATACCCAGAAAGGCAGCGACGTCGATGCCGCTCTCTCCCAGCCTCTGTTCGATAAGGAACGCCTCATCCTCCCCGCCGGCACCCGGCTCCGCGGCTCAGTCCTTCAGGTGCGCCCCGCCCGCAGCCTCCACCGCAACGGACAGCTCCGCATCGCCTTTCGCCAGGTCATTCTTCCCGACGGAGCCGTGCAGACCGTCGACACCAGCCTCCAGGGCATCGAGTCCGACGCCGCCGGCCACGTGCAGCTCGACACCGAAGGCGGCGCCAAATCCACTCCCTCCAAGACCCGCTATCTCTCCACCGGCGCATCCGTCGGTCTGGCGCTGATCGGCAGCGGCGGCAAGAGGGACGTCGGCACCGCCGGCCCCGTAACCGGAGGCGCAACCGGATACAAGCTCATCGGGATCATCGTCGGCGCCCTCTTCCAGAACCACACCTACGCCATCCTCATGAGCGCCTACGGAGGCGGCAGCTCCATCTACAGGAACTTCCTCGCGCGCGGACGCGAGATCGTCTTCCCCAAGAACACCGCCATGGACATCGGCTTCGGCAACCGCACCACGCTGCCCATGCCCGCCACCGATCGCGGACCCGCACGATGAAGGTCCGCTCCACGGCATCCACGATCTTCATCCTCTTCCTCTTCGGCGCGCTCTCGGCGCTCGCGCAAAGCCATCCGCCGAAGCAGCAACCCTCGGGCCCGTACACGTTTGAGGTCAACGCCGAAGAGGTCGTGCTGAACTGCACCGTCCTCGACAGCAAGGGCCAGCTCGTCAACGGCCTCGACAAGAGCAACTTCAAGGTCGCCGAAGACGGCATCCCGCAGACCATCATCTCCATTCAGCATCAGGACACCCCGGTCTCCATCGGCCTGCTCGTCGATAACTCTGGATCCATGCGCCCCAAGCGCGCCGCCGTCGCCTCCGCCGCTCTCGACCTCGTCAAAGCCTCCAATCCCGGCGACGAGACCTTCGTCATCAACTTCTCCGATCAGGCTTACCTCGATCAGGACTTCACTTCCGATCTCGGCCGCCTGCAGAACGGCCTCGCGCACCTCAGCCTCTCCGGCGGCACCGCCCTCTACGACACCATCGTCACCGCCGCCGACAAAATGGAGCAAAGCGCGAAGCGTCCCCGCAGAGTCCTCATAGTCATCACCGACGGGGAGGACAACGCCTCCCGGCTCTCTCTCGACGAGGCCATCCGTCGCGTTCAGGACATGCAGGGTCCCATCATCTACTCCATCGGACTGCTCTTCACCGGCAACAGCAGCGGCGGCGACAAGCGCCGCGCCCGCCACGCCCTCGAAGCCCTCGCCAGCCAGACCGGAGGCATCGCCTTCTTCCCCGCCTCGCTCCAGGATGTCGATGCGGTCGCCGCCGAAGTCGCCCGCGATATACGCAATCAGTACATCCTCGCCTATTACTCCGCGCGAGCCTCCACCGCCGGCTATCACTCGGTCAAGGTGCAAGCGCGAGCATCTGGGCGCGGCAAGCTCACCGTCCACACGCGAACCGGCTACTACTCTAAGCAATCTCCGTTTGCCCGCTCAAAGAGGGACGAGAAATGACCGATACCAATATTGGAGGGCACGATCGGGCCAAGTTCGGCATGTATCAGCCATACGCTTGACGGAACATCTTTCGAGCTGATCAGCGGAGAGGCTAGACAACAATCACGCGAGACCTTGCCGCCGCAGATTATCGCAGGCGTGTACGTTACGGGACTTCGCTGGAAGCGCTTCATCCCGGCTACTACTGGGGGCAGCGGTGCGGACATTGTCGTCGTTACAGAACGCTGGTATTCACCTGAACTGAAAATTCAGCTCCTTGCCAGGATTATTGATCCAAGAGCAGGAGACACTTCCGAAGTCGTCACAAACCTGGACCGTGGTGAACCAGACCCATCCGAATTTCAAATTCCCGCCGACTATAAAATTGAAACCGTAGTAGCAAGAGGAAAGCAGGCGGAAAGAGTTCCCCACCAGTAGCGCCGGCGCCGAAAGGAGGAAATACAACACACCTCCAAAGCTGGTGCGCTTCGATTAATACCGGCTGATCACGCGGCGACTTACCGATAATCCCTGTAAACCGAGCCATGGATACGAGGTTCAGCTCACTTGACTTTGCGGGTATCTGAATGAAAACCAACTGCGTAGTAAAACTGGGCCAGCTGCGACGAACCGACCTTCGACCAGCAGCCCTGATCCTTGGCCGCGCCATGCGCGACAATCCCGCGCACGTCCGCGCCTTCGCAATATCGGACGCGGAGCGCCGCCGTCAGGCGCTGGAACGGTTCTTCCGGCCGGTACTGCTCGGTCTCCACCAGAGGGGGTTGATTTACGGCGCTTATCGCGATAACGCGCTTGTAGGAATCTGCGGCATTGGACGGCCCGGCTTTTGTCAGCCTACTCCTATTGAAAAGCTCCGCGTGTTACGCGCAGTCGTGTTCGGCAATCCACTCGGCACGGCGCTTCGTGTTCTGAACTGGGCCGATGCATGGGCGCATCGCGATCCTGCGGGGCGTCACTGGCATCTGGGACCAGTGGCCATCGAACCCTGCGTCCAGCGCCAGGGAATTGGAAGCGCCTTGCTGACCGCGTTCTGTGTGCATATGGATGCCTATGGAGCAGTTGCGTATCTCGAGACCGACCGACGAGCAAACGTTCATTTCTATCAGAAATTCGGGTTCACGGTGGTAGCGGAAGCCGACGTTATGGGAGTACCCAACTGGTTTATGTCCCGTCCTGGTGGACATCCACGCAAGGGTTGGCATGCACAAACTCCACAATCTCATTGACCGCCGGATTCTCAGAACCCCTCGCCCATTGTGCATAGGGGCCTTATCGAGCCTCGCCTGACGGTACCAGGCCAATGCACGCTCATCGAGCGGATCGGATGGACCGCTCCAGCAAGTTGCCGTATAACCGACTTCCATGTAAGTCAAAGTCAAGGGAAAAACACGAGGCCCCTGGCGCGCTCCGGAGAGCGCGCGCATTGCGTGGATCAGGATCCTTCACTGCGCACAAGTGCCTCTCGGCTGGTGGTCCCTGCATCCCTGCAGGACCGGACATCCATTTGCTGTCTCGGGCCCGAAGAGCCGTCACAGATGATTGAGTTTGTGTTCTCTGCCAGTCCCGAAACAATTCGTAGGGGCCTCGGGTGTGATCCCTTGCCCAGTCGGCTATCGACGGGACCTGGCAGCCTGCGCGTTGATGAATCCCGATGTTTTTGCCTTTCCCCTTGTGAGGTAAGGTTTTTACACTGCGACCGTGCGGCTGAACACCTCGGCGGGCACGAAGTCCTGCTGTCTGCGCTCGACGGCGAGCATGTAGCAGACCATCTTCCTGGCAACAGCCAGCGTGGCGCGGTTCCGATTTCCCCTCTCCAGTTCTCTGGCGTGGGTTAGGGCGAGTTCGTGAGATTCGTTGGGCGCCAGCTTGGCAGCCTCGATCAGCACCCGCTGAATATGCTTGTTCCTCTGCTTGGAAATCGGCATCCGCATCACCTTGTCGGCCGAGCTCTTCTCGTCGCCGCACAAGCCGCAGTAGCTGATGGCCTGCTTGATCGATGAGAACCGCGTGTAATCGCCAATCTCCAGAGCCCACGTTAATGCCGTGATCGGACCCACGCCCGGAACAGTTCTCAGCCGGCGCAGCCGCTCCTTCAGTACTGGATCTCGCTCGAGTGAACTGACCAGCGCGTAATCGAGCTTCTGCGACCGGCTGATCATGTCACGGCTCAACCTCAGCAGCGGCCGTATGCTCTCGTGCACGTCCTCGTTGGTCGCCATGAGCTCGGCAAAGTAGCCCACCTTGTGCAGCCGCTGCTTGTTGTAGCTGACACCGGTTTCCATCAGCAAACCAGAGACACGATTCTTCATCTGCACCATCTGCCTAATCACTAGGTTCCGGTATCTCAGTGTTCGCCGCCGGTCCCTGATCTCCGTCGAAGCCATGTGGCACTCTGGCAGGAAATCACACCGTACGCAGTCGGCGATCTTGCTGGCGTCGATTCTGTCGTTCTTCTTTTTGGCCGCCGCAATGGCTCTGAGCATCAGCGGATGCGCCACCTTCACCTTCTCTGCGTGTGGAACCAGATGGTCGTAGATCCACCCGGTAAAGATCGTCGCTTCCATGGCAATCGTGCGGGGCTGCGGCAGGCTCTGAATCCAGCCGTCAAGCTCCCGGCGCGTCGATCCGATCTTGCCCTCTTGGTGCACACGGCCAGCCGCGTCCTTCACGCAATAGCTGATCGTCTTCTTGTGAACATCCAGTCCGATGAAGTACATAATGTCTCTGAGGAGCCTCCGAGGTTGTTCTCTGAATCAGCTTCGGCGCTGAGTTCAGCCTTTTGTAACACCTCGTGCTCCTCCCAGACTTAGCATTCAAACAATTCGGCCAAGTGGATAGGTTAGCCGACCAGCCAACCGAAATAACCGAACACGCAGTAATGGTGCGTCACCATCGGAGCGCAGTGTAGGATTCCGCCATGCGAGAAATGCATTCACGAGTCTTCGCGGTGGCAATCGCGGCGACGTTGTTGCTTGTTCCGGCGTACGCACAGCAGAGTCGCTGGTCTTCGGCGGATGATAAAACTGCGAAATACATCATCGAGATGGAGCGCAAATGGGCTGACGGTGTATGTGTTGATAACGGTGTCGTCGCTGGTCTGCTTGCCGACGACTTCCAAGGCACTTCAACGAAAGGTGCGCGCTTCACAAAAGCTGATGAGCTCAAGGACGAGAAAGGCGCACGTACCGCTCATGATTGCGGACTTGATGAGGCTAAAGTGCGTTTCTTCGGAGACAGTCTTGCCGTTGTCTACGGCAGCGAACATGCTGTCGGCAAAGACAAGTCCCAGCCGAACGTAAAGGTGTGCCAGGTTTGGACTGACACGTGGCTGAAGCGCGGCGGTACATGGCAAATCATCGCCTCGCACGATAATCGCGTGAAATGTAAGTAGCTAGAGAACGCCTGACCTTTTGTTTTCTGCATTGGTATAGTCGGTTGGGGCTTTTACCAGTCGAGACGCAGAAAGGCTTAGCCATTGATTTTTGGTTATCTGAATCAGTGCGTCAAATTCGAACGCCCTGCTCTGGGCAGTTTACGGGCTAACCGGAAGTTGGCCGGTACGTGCCGGTACGTTACCGGTACGTTAATAGATCAACCTGAACTGCTCAGTTGCGACTCGCTTTGTTGGCACCAACGGACATCCAGTATGTTTGGTGGCCACCTCCTCAGTAGACGCTGGCCGACTCTTACTTTGTTAGCACCGCGCCCTCGGACAAGACGCTTCCCAGATACGACGTCAACACCTTTTTGAACTCATCCACAATCAGGACTTTCCCTTTGGAATCTGCTTCGCCGTAGAGCGTCATCATGCCCCGGACTATCTGGAGAGAGACGTTTGCAGCAAGTAGAGACTGTTCCCTCGAAAGCGAAGGATTCTTGGCCTGAAAGGCATTTGCGATTGCGATTCGTGAAGCCTTTCGGGCAGCAGGGTCGCGGCGAAAACGGATTGGCGCGGCCAGCAGGCTCAGATAAGCGGGACGCTCCCGGACGAATTGGGTGATGCGCTCAATGAACCGATCGGCGAACTCCGCATGGGTCAGTGTCTCCGCCTGCTCCATCAAAGGCTTCCAATGCGCCTCCACCTCCTGGGAATACTGATTCACCAGCGTGAACGCGATGGACTGTTTATCCGGAAAGTAGTTGTAGAGCGCGCCGATAGAAGACCCGCTCCTCTCCGCGACCGCCGTCATAGTCGCTGCTTCGTAGCCGACTTCGACAAAAAGCTCCGCGGCCGCGTCCAGAAAACCCGCCAGCCGGCGCGTCGAGCGTTCCTGCTGCGGAGCGACGCGAACGGGATTTGACGAAATCGAGGGCATCCTCGTATTCTAAATTCAGATAAATCGAGGGTACCCTCGATTTTCAAGTATTTTTAATAAAGAGAAACCATGGCAGAACTCAAGCTCGACCCCAAAAAGACCGCACTCGTCCTCATCGACCTGCAGAATGCCATCGTCGGCATGAATCCAGTGCCGCATACCGCCGCACAGGTCGTCGAAAACTCCAAAAGACTTGCCGACGCCTTCCGCGTTCACGGCACTCCCGTCGTCTATGTCCGCGTCGATCTCAACGACTTCATGAAGCTTCCCGTCGACCAACCGCACAACCTGGGCGACAAGCCACTGTCCGCAGCAGCATCGGAGATCACTCCTTCCGCTGGTTTCCAGCATGGCGACATCCTCGTCACTAAGCGCCATTGGGGCGCCTTCGCCGGAACCGACCTCGAGCAGCAGCTTAAATCCCGCGGCATCGACACGGTCGTCCTCACAGGCATCTCCACCAATGCAGGCGTCGAGTCCACCGCGCGTCAGGGTACCGGCCTCGGCTTTGCCTTCGTGCTCGTCGAAGATGCCTGCTCCAGCCAGAACGCCGAGCATCACCGCTTCGCCTTTGAAAATATCTTCCCGCGTCTCACTCGCGTTCGCTCCACCGATGAGGTCCTGACCTCCCTTGCCTAAGGTCTCTGCCGAATCCGGCGGACTCGACCCATTGGTCTGGAAGATCACGGCCGTCGCGGTACTCGGCTCTTTTCTCGCGCAGCTCGATGCGACCATCGTCAACGTATCGCTCTCCAGTCTCGCCGTGGATCTGCACAGCAGCCTCACGGCGATTCAATGGGTCACCAGCGGCTATCTTCTGGCACTCGCTCTTATGCTCCCGCTCAACGGCTGGCTGGTGGAGCGCATTGGAGCCAAATCTCTCTACCTCTGGTGTTTTTCGGCCTTCACGCTCTCCTCCGCCTTATGCGGGCTGGCCTGGTCGGCGAACTCGTTGATCGCATTTCGCATCCTCCAGGGCATGAGCGGCGGCCTGATGGCTCCGATGACGCAGATGATGATGGCGCGTGCTGCCGGAAAGCATATGGCGCGCCTCATGGGCTACGCGGCTGTGCCAATCCTGATGGGGCCGATCCTTGGCCCGGTCATCGCCGGTGCCATTCTGCAACACGCCTCTTGGCGCTGGCTCTTCCTGGTCAACCTGCCGGTCGGTGTATTGGCAATCGTCCTGGCGGTTCTCTTTCTGCCCAATGATCGCGAAGAGACCAGGTCAAGAAAACTCGATCTTCCTGGCTTCGCCCTGCTCTCTCCTGGACTTGTGCTCTTCCTGTATGGGTCGGATCATCTAGTCGAGCGTATCGGTCTTACGGCTCTCCTAGTTTCCATCGTTCTGCTTGCGGCGTTCTTCAAGATGGCCCTTCGAAAAGGGGACAAGGCGCTCATCGATCTTCAGCTATTCAAGAGAAAAACCTTCTCTGCGTCCGCCACCACGCAGTTCATGTCGAACGGAATCTCGTTCGCGGGCCAGATGCTGATTCCGATCTATCTCATCCGCGCCTGTCGCCAATCACCGAGTGCGACGGGCTGGTTGCTGGCTCCGCTTGGAGTGGGGATGATCTGTTCCTATCCATGGATAGGAGCCCTGACGCAGCGGTTCGGGATACGAAAGGTATCGGCTGGAGGCGCATTTCTGGCCTTCGCAGCCACGCTGCCATTTATCTGGCTGGCCAGTCACGGACTTGTACTCACCGTGCTCGCGTGTGCTCTCTTTTGTGCGTGGGATAGGCCTCAGCGCGGTCGGCATTCCCTCCATCTCGGCTGCATACGCTTCTGTGAGGAAACAAGACCTGCCAATGGCGACAACCTCGCTCAACATTGTGCAACGTCTCGGCGGACCGACTTTGACTACGCTCTGCGCGACCTTCCTGGGATGGAGGTTGGGGATGGCACAGTCCAGCGCCAGCCTCTCCAGCGCATTTACCGCTGCCTTTCTTCTACTCTGCGGATTACACGCTCTCCTGTTGGCTGCCGCCCTGAGATTACCTCTTTCCCTGGACAAGGCGACAGAACAACCTCTTGCGGAAGAATTGCCTGCGTTATTGGAGATGATGTCCGAGTAATTGAACTTGTGGAAGCCATTCACTCATTCGACGGGTCTAGGCAACGTCGATGTGTCAATCAAAATAGCGGGGACGGCTCGGTTGTTGCAAACCGCCGATTCAATCACCGAACGCCTCAGTTGCCCAGATCAACCTAAGCTTCCGGATTCCGGGCGGATTACGGCAAACCGGAAGTTATTCACTTGGACGCAAAACCGGCTTTGCGGATACGTGTTGACCGTGACTCGGGCACGATTGGGCCAAAGCGACCAGCGCGGGCTTTGTCCGATCCGTCCGTCGCCCTGGCTCCACGCCGCGCAGACTTTTCCAGGACCTGGAAATCTGAATTGTACGGCTCGATGAGCGGCCAGCGACTGCTGCATTAAGAATTGTGCGGGCTTCCCACCGGTGCGATCATTACCGCATGCATTGGCAAGGTGAGTTGCTGAACATCCACGTCGCGCCGAAGGCGTCGGCACCGATGCTTGCGCTCTCCGAGGTCCGCTTGGTCGCCGGCATCGGGCTAGAAGGCGACCGGTACTCGACGAAGCTCGGGACCTACTCGAAGAAGCACCACATCGACCGTCAGGCGACGCTGATTGAAGTCGAGGTGCTGGAAGCGCTTGCTCGCGACCGCGACATCGAGCTTGCGCCTCATGAGCATAGGCGAAACTTGACGACGCGCGGTGTGCCGCTCAACCATCTCGTGGGGCAATACTTTCGCATCGGCGACTGCGTGTTGTATGGCGGGCGGCTCAACGTGCCGTGCCTTTATCTCGAAAATCTAGTCGCCAAAAAGGTGTTCAAGGCGTTGCTGAACCGTTCGGGTCTCAACTGTAGAATCGTCGTCGGAGGAATCATCCGCACCCACGATCGCATCGACTGGTGCGATCCAAGCTCGCTCGATGCCTCTGTGCGTCTGGCAAACGAGGCAATTCCGCTCCAACGCCCGCCAGACGCCTGATCGACAATTTCCGAGGGCTCCGACCCAAAGTCGCCACGGTCATGTGTCCGAACAGCCGACTATACGTCCATGTGGCGTGAAGTGCGTTTATCAAAACTAATCCCCAGCTAAACACCTACGTTTGCCCCGTGAAGTCCTGCCCTACAATAATTTTATGCTGCACGATTCGAATGACAATTCCGTGATGTTGCTACTCAAGATGGGGCAGCGAGAGCACATGGAGCAGTTCCGCAAAGGGCTGCTGTATATGAACACCCTTAGCTACTTCCGCGGATTGGATGGAGATCCCGCGCGTGCTGACCGCTATGAAGGCCTGACTCATATCTTCCAACCCAAGGACATAGTAATGACGATTTCGGCCCCTGGGTTTGGGGAGATTACAGCAGGGCCAAAGGATTTGGCAGGAGCAACGACCCTATCCCTGAACTCTGAGTCGTGTTGCAACCTCTTTTGCCGTCACGCCATCACGACACCCGTAAATGGAGCACTCTTCCCCTCTGAGCATGAATGGTTCGGAGACTCAGTTGTGCTGGTACTTAATGCACCGGACTTCCTCGCTCGTGTGGTGGCCGCTGCCAAAGCTAGGACTTTTGCGGGTAAAAGTGGTTTGGTCGAATATTACGATGACGACACTTATACCGGAAGTAAGTTCAAGAAGTCCAAACGCTTCATCCATCAGCGAGAATATCGTATCGCGATTGGAAGCCCCGGAACGGACCCGTTGATCTTGGACATAGGAGACATCACGGGCATAACCTCCGAGGTCGTTTCGTTGTGTGAGGCGAACAACGTGTTCATGTCGGCCAGGCTCCAGTAATTCGGAAGGGTGTATCGCGGTATGCTGGGGCGTTCCCCGGTACCGATGCGATCACTCTCGCAGACGCCGGCCTTTTCAGGGCGTTAATAAGCAATAGTTACAACTACTTACACGACGTAGAGGGCGCCGAAATACGTGGAAATACGGGTAAGACGGGTCAATCACGGGTGGAGAAAGTGGGTGGAGAAATGCCCGCACAGTTTGCTCGTAGAGCGCTTCTCTCGCGTCTCCGGTGGGAGTAGGCTCACCGAAGTGCTGTCAGGATGTCCTCGTTGACTGCACGGACATTGCGGTGGGTTAGGGATCCGTCAGCATAGTACTAAACAACAAATCACGCGCTATTCTCTACGCGCCTGGCGTCGTTTCATCCGCCCTCAAGCGCTCGAGTGCAGGTGACCGAGCTCGCGCTACCCTATTCAGAATCCGCGGTACCTCGCTATCTCTAAGCAGGGTGGCAGCTAGACATTCTTTGCCGAGCTGATCGCATTTGTTGGTCCCCACCGGGCAAGTCCCAATGCTGCCATTACCGACACCAGAGCAGTGATTCCAAGGAGTCCTCCGAAACCGTGCACGCGAGGGCCGGAACCAGCGAACAGGACGCCGAAAATCAAGCCCAACAATGGCAGCATCCAATACCGGCCGGCGAGGCGCTCCATCGACGTCATGCCGGCAAAGCTCGCGCCGAACCACGCAGTCGCGAGCGGAAGCATCTTGACCTGCCACGCCGGACTCAACAGATTCATGCCCAGCGCCAGGATGGCAGAGGGTACTGCCGAGGCACAGACCGCCCCGAACCTGCAGGGCTCCGATAACCAGAAAGTCACGATGGCGGCCACGATGGCTACGCCGAAAACCGCCCACAGCCAGAGGCCATCGATGGGAGAAGCGGCAGGATCCGCATGATTCCATCCCGTCAGCCGAGCCGCCATCGCGGTGAGCGCGGTACCCGCAAATGCGATGGTCCCGAGTTTGCCGCCGATGCCGACCCAGAAATGCCGGGCCAACGAGTAGATGATGCCGGCGATGGTCCCGGCTAGGAAGACCCAAGAAGTACCCGGCAGGACATGCGGCGAGGTCATCCCAGCAAAGGCTCCGCAGTAGAGGGATGCCGGGAGCACTCGCTGATCAAGCAGGCCTATTCGTCCGCTGAGCCATGCCAGCCCGCCCACCATGGCCGCCCCCTGGACAGCCGTCATCCCGCCGCTTCGGATGGCAAGCTGGACCGACAGGGCTCCCAGCACCACGTGGACAACATCGTCCAAGAAGAGCGGAACGGCGGCCGGAACGGAGGTGGTATGGTGCAGTCCTGCGAGAACACCCAAGCCCACAAAGATGAAAGCGGCGGCCTCCCACGCGTGGTGCTTGGGAAAGAAGGCGGAGAGATAGAAGAGCCCGACCAGCAGGCAGCATCCGGCGGGGAGAAGGGATTTGCCTGCACCTGACAGCCAACGACTGATAGAGGACGCGTTGGTCTGCTGCGCGAGATCTATAGCCTGCTGCGCCATACTGGCTAGACCTTTCTTTCCGGGTCTCTCGAGACCGTTCATTCGGCGATGGGATGCCGAGGAGACCAGCTTGCGCACTTTCAGCGCATCGATACGAGATGGGGAGATTGCCTGGGGGACCGCGTCTTGGGCATTCTACCAAGAAAGCAGCTTCTACGAGTGTTTTGATCGATGTCGAGCCGCGCATCAGCAACTCTATGACTTCCTGCGAGAGTCTTCGCCTTGGTTACTCTCATCGAGGCCGAGATCCATGAGCACGCTTTCATCGCCCCAGATCAACGAAGCCCAGGTTTTGTCGTCAATGGGAAATCCCGGGAATTTTCCTGTGATCGCCGCGAGAATCTCGCGAGCCTGCGCATCGGAGGCGCCGGGTACGATATACGACCGCTTGAATCCCTTCGCGACGTAAAGGCCGCCGCTGTCGTCCTGGCCGCCGGCGCTCCACCCCATCGAGGTGATCTCATTCAGGGGAATGGTCATCTCCTCGGCGGGCGAGCTCTGAAGATCTCCCTGCGCGACGACCTCGGCCCCGTTGACGAGCAACGTTGTTTCGCGGCCGCGCAGTCGGTTGGAGACTAGTCCAATGATTCCAACCACCGCGAAGACGAGAAGCATGACACTATGCCGCCACCACCCAACGAAACTGACCCCGCCAATCACAATCAGTCCGGCAATCACGTTTCCCCATCGGGGATTTCGCTTGAGCACAAATTGCAGGGAGTCGCCCAGATCCCGCTTCTCCAGTTGCCGAGTTCCGATGTCCTTGATGCCAATCATTTGCAGACCCTGCTCATAAGATAACTTCTGGAATGGAGATCGCGCGGAAAGGCGAGATTGCTATTTGAGTCTCGGCTTCCGGTTCTAAGTGTCGAGTCCAGTTTGACGCTACTTGCGGCCTCGACCGGTTTGCGAGTTTCAGAGTGCCTGGGTTTGCAATGGCAGGACATCGATTATCGCCGACCTTCAGATGCGCTACTTCCGCACGGCGTGCCCTCGTAGCCAAACAACGGAGCACGCGTGAAAAAGCCCCAACGCCACTTTGGGGCTTTTTCATGTTTACCAGGCTTGATCATTATCTCGATACCTGGTTACACATGATTGCCAGTGTCAGATTCTCTGACGGATTGCAATGCACTGAGCGGAAAACCCCTTGAGAAAACCCCCGAAAGAGCGGCGCGTTCAAAGGCTTTCCGCATGCGCTGTGAAGTGAGCGAGAATCTAAAGATTCTCGCTCACGGGTCATCCATCGGATTCAGTCATGAAAGTCGGCTAGTGTTTACCGATGCGCTGCTTTGAGGGCCTGAGCCAAAGTGCCTGTGCTTGGGACCGATCCACATGGCCGAATAACCGGCTACCCATCACCTGATCAAGAGCAGGGTAACAGCAGACACCGGGTTCGCGACTCGTTAACCTCATGATCCGCCGCAGGGAGACGGCAATCATGAGGAAGACATCTACAAGGAAAGCGAAGGGCAAGAAGAACCGACCCAAGATTAAGCTCGGCATACCCGATCTGGAACACTCGAAAGCCGCAGTCCTTCGAAGCCTCGGTTCTCCGGATTCAAGGCGCGGATACCAGCATGCTATTGACGAGTTCGTTGCCTGGTATTGTTCTGAGCCGCGACTGGCATTCAACAAAACAGTGGTTTTGCGCTATCGGTTTCACCTGGAGGAGCGCGGCCTCGCGCCCGGAACCATCAACGTCCGACTGGCAGCTGTGCGTCGGCTGGCTTACGAGGCAGCCGACGCTGTCTGTTGAGCCCAGAACTGGCAGCCGGAATCCATCGCGTCAAAGGTGTCCGCAAACTGGGCTCTCGTTTGGGCAACTGGCTTACGGCGGATGAGGCGTCGGCGCTCTGGCAGTTACCCGATGAGCAGACTCTTACTGGAAAACGCAATCGAGCGATTCTGGCCACTCTGCTCGGTTGCGGGCTGCGCCGCCGCGAGCTTGCGGAACTGGCCTTAGAGAGCTTGCAGCGTCGCGAGGAGCGCTGGGCCATTGTGGACTTGGTCGGCAAAGGAAGGCACATACGAACCGTCCCAGTACCGAATTGGGTGAAGGAAACGCTCGATGTCTGGTTGACGGCAGCCGGCATCGAGAGCGGCCCGCTATTCCGATGTGTCTGTCGGGCTGGCAAACTCTGGGGGCACGGCATCTCAGACAAGACGGTCTGGCACGTGGTCAAGAAGACGGCCGCAACTATGAACATTCCACGGCTTGCACCACACGATCTCCGACGCTCCTGTGCGCGATTTTGCCATGATGCCGGCGGCGAGCTTGAGCAGATCCAGTTCCTTCTCGGGCACGTCTCAGTACAAACGACGGAGCGCTACATCGGCTGCAAGCAGCGTTTGAGAGTCGCGGTGAACGACCGGCTTGGCATCGAACCCGGGTGAGTTGCCCAGTCCGCAACTGGACGCATAGCCGACTACCCGGCCAAGTGATTTGCTCTCAGTCGTCCTTGAGCGAGAAAGCAATTTTTCACCAACTGACATCCTGTTTCTTCTTGAGATTGCGAGTTGTCGACAATTTGAGGCTGGAGAGTAACAGGTCAATAGCCATCTACTTGCTTCGCTTGATTGTGGAACCATCGCTAAATCGCGCAGGAAATCGACGAGAAAGCTAGACTTAGCATTTGTGGCTAACACTCCTTTCCCGCTGGCGACGACCGACAGCATTTCAGAGAAGGCCCTGCAGGTACTGCGCCCCTGCAAAGGCGATGTCCTCTGGTGACACCGTAACGTCCGCCCAGAGTGCACCGGGGGCGTTCGCTTCTTTCGGAGAATAGCCGAAGCCCTCGATCATGAGACAGCCGACGTACTCAGTCTCGCGAAGCGTGTCGATAATTCCAGCAAAGTCGACATGTCCCGAACCGAGCAATCCTCTGTCGTTCTCGCTCGCATGAATATGCTTGAGGCGCTTCCCCAAAGACCGAATGGCCCCCGATATATTTTTTTCTTCGATGTTTGCGTGAAAAGTATCAATCGTCACCCCGATTCGGGGGTGGCCAATCGCGTCACAGAACGCTTTGGTTTCCTTCGCCGTAGTCAGGAAGAACGTCTCGGAGCGGTTCACGGGTTCAATCGCGAGATCGATTTTATTCGCCTCGAGCGTGGGGGCGAGCGAGTGGAGCGCGTCGAGAGCCCAGTTCCATTCTTCGGTATTGCGGCGTCGACCTGGGAGATAGCCGATCGGCGCATAAACCGGGCCCCCTATAAGTTGCGCACCTAATTCTGTCGCAACTTCGACGCATTTCACCAGATGAGCTACAGCCTTTTTTCTGACCTCAGCATCCGGGCTGATGGGATTGGTGCCCGCCGGTAGGATGGCGCACACGCTGCATGCAAGATCATTGGACTCCATCGCGCGCCGTATGCTGGCGGCCGGCAACTTACTGGGGTCGAACATCGGAATCTCGAAAGCAACTAGTCCGTGGTCTTGAAGCTGTGACAAAAGATCGAGATGCGATTCGTTAAAGTCCGCGGTCCAGGCAAAGGCACTTACACCTATTTTCATATTGATTCCTTAAAGGCTATTAGAGCCGATCAACGCTTTATGCGATTCCCAACTTCGCCTGGATTTTCTCGAGACTGACCTCTTTTGTTTCGGGGAAAATGAAGAGGACGAGCACAAACTGCAAGGCCATCATACCGGCAAAGAAATAAAAGGGATAAGCATTTGACCTCGCCGCCATCGTCGGGAAGACTGCCGCGATTAAAGCGTTGGTGATCCAATGCGCGGACGATCCGATACTCTGACCTCTAGAGCGAACCCGCGACGGGAAGATCTCACTGATGTAGACCCAGATCACTGCTCCTTGAGAGATGGCGAACGAGATGATGAACCCAACCAGCAGCCATAAAAGCGAAGTTGAGCGCTCATGCTTGGCAAACAGATTCGCGACCCCCAGAAGGCAACCTACCATCCCGACCGATCCAACTAGCAGGAGTGTCTTGCGCCCAAGTTTGTCGATGAGGGACATGGCTACAAGGGTAGCGACCAGATTTGTGGCTCCAATCACAACTGCCTGTAGATCGCTCGATACACGGCTGAACCCGGCTGCGAAGAAGATATCGTTTAAGTAGTAAAGAATCGCGTTAATGCCCGAAAGCTGATTGAACATGCCGAGACTCACCGCGAGACAAATCGGCAGCAAATATTTTCTCGAAAAGACATTCTCGCGTTTTGCCGTTCGATCTAAATGGATCGAATCGACTATTTCTCTAAGTTCTGCGTCGGAGTCAGGCGAGCCGATCGATTCCAGAACTTTCCGTGCCTCGTCAATGCGGTTCTTAGTGACGAGCCACCTAGAACTCATAGGAATGGCGAAGAGCAGAGCAAGGAATATGATTGCGGGTATAGCCGCCACGCCGAACTGATAATGCCATAGTGCTGGTCCGAGATCGAGGCTAGCCAGTACGAAGTTGGAGCCATAGGCGAGAAGAATCCCGATCACGACATTTATCTGGAACATCCCGACGAGTCTCCCGCGCCATTTCGCCGGCGCGATCTCGGCGATATACACAGGCCCGAGAACAGAGGATCCGCCGATACCGATTCCACCAATAAAGCGAAAGGTCAGCAATGCGGGCCAGTTCCAGGCAAAGGCACAGCCGAGTGCAGACAATACATACAGGGCAGCCATGATTCTCAACGCACCACGTCCACCAAGCCTCTCTCCCAGCACACCCGAAATCATGGCTCCCAGTACAGTGCCCCACAGCGCGATGGAGACGGTAATACCCAACTGAGCAAAGGTCAAATTAAAGGTGGTGGTGAGTGCATGAGTGGTACCCGCTATCACGGCGGTATCGAATCCGAAAAGCAGTCCTCCGAGTGCTCCGACCAGCGAACTTTTCACCAGATATAAGTTCAGCCTCATCCACCTACTCTTTTCCCTAAGTGTTCCAGATCTGATCGTTCAGGACATTGTCGACAACCCTCGATTTGAACGGGTGCGGCGGAAACAATCGAGGATCGCACCTGATGGGGTAAATTGTTTTCAACCTCTTCGGTACCTTTCGTCCGGATTGCTCAAGGCTGCGTTTAAGCCGGTTCTCGATGTGGTGGACGACTGCGAGACCGGCACCGCAGGGCGAAGCCGGTCTCACAATGAGTTGATATTGGAACTTTCGGTTGTGGTGTACGGGTGCGGTTTGCCTTTCTCTCTTCAACCTCAATTTAGAATGAGACACGCAGCGCGAGCTGAACGGTACGCGGAAGATTGTTCTGATGTCCTACCTGACCGAAGCCAGGGGAGGCTTGATTCACATTCGGCTCCGCGAACTGTGGGTGGTTGAAGATGTCAAAAAACTCACTGCTAAATTTGAGCTTGACCTGTTCCGTGAGGTTGAAGTACTTGCTGATCGCAAAATCAAAGTTGGCCAACTTGTCCGTTTTCATTACCGGGTCTACCCGGTTTTCATTGCCGAAGGAGAAATGACCCGGCTGAGTGAAGCAAGAGGTATTGAACCACTCGTTCGCTCTACTACTAGTATGAGCATCTCCGGAAAGAGATCTGGCACACCCCGGCGTATAGTCGGGACGCATTATGCCGTAAGTACCGGCGCCGAACTGGCTGAGCCCGTTCGAAGCTGCCACGATCGCAATGGGCAGGCCGCTGCGAAAGGTTGTGATGCCGTTTACTCTCCAACCTCCAATCACCGCATTGGTAAAGCTATTCACGCTGGACAGGTATTGTTCTCCGTGTCCAAAGGGCAGGTTGAGGCCGTAGTTGATAACCAGATTCTGGGCGAGATCCTGCTGGCTGAGAGACCTTTCAGCATGCAGGTTGTAGTTGTCCTGCACAACGCCCGTTCCGCCTTGTCCGTCCTGGAAGGCGCTGGTGTTGTCTGTGTTGCTGATCAACTGGCCCCAGGTATAAGCAGCCTGCACGATGCCGGCATGACTAAAGTGACGAACGTAGGTTGCCTGCAGGGCGTTGTAGGAGGAGGCTCCGCGCCTGGGCACAACCTGTTCGACACCTCCCGGGTACTGGGGATGAGGCAAGAGCAGGTATCCCTGCGATACGGTGGGAGCTCCCAACGTTGTTCCGGCAGGAAGGACCCCATAAAAGGGATTCGGGACTTGAGTCAGCAGAGCAGAACCCAGGGAGTCATAGCCGTCAGGAAGCTGATTTAGATTCAATCCCGTGCCGGTGTAGGTGGACGAGATCACGAGGTGGGTTCCCTTGGCCCCCGCATATGCAATGGTGAAGGTGCTCTGTCTGTCGATCGCCCTCTCGAAAGCCAGATTCCATTGCTGAGAATAGCCAAGGGCCTGGCTGGGAATTCGTCCTCCAATGCTTAGCCCCAGTGCTGCGTTGAGCCCCGCTTGGGTGCGGCCGGTAGGGAGATTTATGCCATTCGGCAGAGGATTTGCGACCGTAGTCAGCAACGGCTGCCCAACAGTGTTGGTGATACTGGTGTTCGCTGAATTGATCGGGCTTCCGGCGGGCGAGTCCGCGGTAATTTCAGCGGGGAAGAAAGAAATCCCGTAACCGGAGCGCACAACGGTCTGCGGGTCTACCCGGTAGGCAAAGCCTAAACGTGGAGAGAACACATTCCAGTGGAGTTGCTCTTCTCTGCGAGAAGAATACTGCGGGCTGGCCACAAAGACGAGCTGAGATGTGAGCGGAACGCCCGATCCGGTCACTGGATTGGTGATTTGACTCAGTCCACCGATCGACACAGGAGCATTTGGTTCGAGAACCGTGTTCAGGTTGTTTTCTTCAGAGTAAGCGCCGGGCTGTTCCCAGCGCAGACCCGCAGTCAGAGTTAACTTCCTTGATTGCTCGAAAGTATCCATAGCGTAAAAGCCGTAGTTGTGCAGAAAAGCATGGAATGTTCCAACCGAACTGATACCAGAGCTTGAGGGAATACCAAGAATGAACGATGCCAGGGCGTTGCCGTTTACGCTGTCAGTCGCACTGGAAGAGGTAAAGAAGGGAGTGGCATTCAAGCCGAGACCTTGGCTGTTGCCATAGCCCTCCCACAACACCTGACGCCAATTGCCGCCGGTCTTGATTGTGTGCCTGCCTAAGATTTTGGTGAAGCTGCCATTAATGGCCCAGACGTTATTGTTCCAGTAGAGCTGAGAGAGTTCGGCCCCAATGCCATACCCTTGAATTCCAAGTCCGGGAAGCAGACCCTGCCCCTTCTGACTCTCCGACTGGATCTTGCCATAAGTCGGGCTGATCGACGACATATCATATCCGTTGCTCAGCGGATATTGGAAGTTGTAGTTCTCCAGATAGGAGAGCCGCAAATCCGCAAGGGCGGTGGCGTTGAATACGTGGTTGCCACCCAAAACCCCTTCCTGCGTGTAGTTGCCGGTGGGACCCGCGCCCGTCTTCGTGCCAAAAGGATCGCTGTCCCCGTTGTGCGGATTCCAGTAGGTATATCTGGCGAATAGAGAATCGGCCTTGGTTGGGCTGTAGTCGACGCGGGCGTTGTATTGGTTTTGATACCCTTCGATCGGCGCAGTAGCGTAGAAGTTGGTTGTGAAGGGCGTCTGTTTCACCCTTGATTCGTCTGGAGTTTCCAGCTTGAGAATGGTCAGGGCAGTTGGATCGATCCTGCTGGAAGGAATCACGTTTCCGGGAAAGGGCTTACCTGTCGTGGGGTCATAGATGATCTGTGGGTCGGCTGAGAAGTCTCCGTTAAGTTCGGCAGTCGTTGGCACAGTGGCGTTCGTTGGGGTTCCTGAAATAAGCGATTCATGCTCCCAGGAGAAGAAGAAAAATGCCTTGTCTTTCACGATCGGACCACCCAGATTAGTTCCGTATTGATTTTGGTGCAGGGGTGCCTTGGCCAAACCTTCGTGGTTGCTGAACCAGTCATTTGCCTCGAGTGCGGTGTTACGAAAATACTCGTAGGCGTTCCCATGAAAAGTGTTTGTTCCGCTTTTTGTGGAAATCTGTATGACTCCGCCCCCGTAGCCGCCAAACTCAGCGCTCACATTGTTTGTCGATACGCGGAACTCCTGAACGGCATCCTGGGTGGGAACCAGAGTGTTGACGTTATTCTCGGAAATGTTGGATCCGACGCCATCGATGAAAAACAGGCTCTGCCCGCTGAATGCCCCGCCGATCTGGTAATTCCCATAGGCGATGGCCTGCGTTTGTCCACCAGCTTGGAAGTTGCCGCTGCCACCATTGGCCATTGTGCTGCCTTGGGTCCCACCGCCGGGTGTCACCCCAGGCACAAAATCAAGCAGATTGTTCACGTTACGGCCGTTCAGCGGAGATTCCTCGACCTGCCTTCCCTCGATGACTCCCGTCAGGGTGGCGCTATCGGTATGGAGGTCGCTCGTGGAGGCCGATACTGTCACCGACTCCGACACCTCGCCTACAGGCAAAGCTATATCTGCTCGGGTTGCACCGCCGATCTGAACATCCACTGCATTCTGGGTAGCGGACTTGAACCCCTTTTGGGAAACTGTCACGTCGTAGGAGCCAGGAATTAGGTTGATGAAGCTAAATGTTCCTCCACTTCCAGAGATCGTGCTTTGCGTCGCACTCGTGCCTTTGTTGGTGAGGGTGACGTGCGCTCCAGATACGGTCGCTCCGGTCGAGTCTGTCACAGTGCCGACAACGCTACCGTAGTTATTTTGTGCCTGGAGGCGTGGAACGAAGTTGTTGAGCACGAGCATCAACAACGAGAGCGCGGCTGAAGCGAGATTGAATAGACTTCGTCGTCCAAAGCACCGCGAAAGGCCAATACTGCGGGTGGTTTTCGACATCGGCGCTGCCGTCGTGGCTGGATTCATCCCTGGACCCAGAACCGTCCAGTTTTTGTTGGAAACTATGCCTCGTTGATCAGAGCAGACCATACAACCTCCTCAAAATTGAATGAGTGTGGTTGTAGTCTTATGACTATACAGATGTCAATTAATTAATCTAGCCTAAAACAGAAAAGTTGACTATGCAGCTTCGATGGAGAGCCTGAAAGATTCAGAATTGTGGAGTTGCGCCACACGACTGCCGGACGATTAATGTGCCATTTAGCATAATTGACCGTGCAGGCAAATCGGGATTCCGAACTCGCTCAAGCATTGCTGACATGCTGACGGCACCTAGTTGAGCGCACGGCTGCTGGAATGTAGTCAGCGGGATAGGCAATAGGCTTGCATACCTGACATCATCAACTCCTGCGATTCGAACCTCACTTGGTATCTGGACACCCAAACTGATAAGGGTTTGCATGAGACTTGCTGCGGTACGGTCATTGGCACACATGATCGAATCGAATTTCTTCGTGCGAAGCAATGTTTCGACAAATGTCTTATCTGCGGCATCGCCCCGGATTACGAGTTCTTTTGAGATGGGCAGATCGTGGTCATATAGAGCTTCATGGTAGCCCGATATGCGATCCTCGACAGTTTCGGCCGAGCCTTCCCTGGCGAAGAAGGCCACCTGGCTTGCTCCTTGACGAATAAGATGGTCGGTCACAATGTAGCCAGCTCTTCGGTTATCGAGCCCGATCAGATCGTAATCACTGCGTTCGGGATATTTGAGAACGCACCGATCCAGCAGAACGACAGGAATGCTGGCCTTGTCCAAAGCACGCAGGATGCGCCCATTCACGTCCTGGCGTGGCGGCCCGAATTCTTGCGGCGCAAAAAAAACGCCAGATACTCTTTGGTCAATATAGTGCTGACATAACTGCTCTGCCTCTTCCGCCTGATGCTTGCCCGAAGATAGAGTGTGCCCCCAAGATAGCGAATGTGTCGCTGCTAGAGGCGATCTGACCATGCCCCGACAGATGGGCTCAAAGATTTCGGTCTGTCCCAATTCCGGGATGAGCAGCCCAAAGATCAAACTTCCGTTACTGGCAGCATTCGCAACATAGGTTCCAGAGCCTGGACGGCGAACCACCGAGCCATCTTGCTGAAGCTGCTGAATCGCCTTCACTACAGTCATTCGGCTTACGGCGAATTTGCGTACCAGTTCCGCCTCACTGGGAAGGCGAGCTCCTGGTCGAAAACGTCCGGATGAGATATCAGATCGAAGGCTTTCGATGATATCGAGGTACTTGGCCCGTCTTTTCAGTTCCGTGGCAACGTTCATCTTCTTGATCTCGAGGTGGCGACCTGCGTATTGGGTTTTTCGAAGCTCAGCAGCTCAGCACACGAGTGACCGACATCGCTGTAGTCACACTGCGAAGATTCTACACTAGACAACAACCAGTCAAGTTGCATATACATGATGCTACGACGTCGAGTTTTCTCGGAGCGCCTTCATGCAGGTATTGAGTATTGGCGAAATCCTGTGGGACATATTCCCGGACCAGGAGCTCCTTGGGGGAGCCGCACTAAACTTTTCGGCAAATATCAATCGTCTTGGAGATTCAGCCGCCTTAATCACTGCCGTCGGCAACGATACTCGAGGTCGAGCCGCACGCAAATCCATGAAAACATTAGGTTTGACAACTGAATTCGTGCAAGCGGTAAAGGACCGCGCTACTGGAGTTGCGCTCGTCAAGATGAGCCCAGGGGGGGAACCCTCCTTCGAAATACCGCGTCCTGCAGCCTTCGATGCGGTGACCATTACGTCCGACATGCGCGACGCGGCCAAGCTCCTTAGGCCGGATTGGGTGTACTTCGGCACCTTGCTCCAAATAGAGCCGCACGTAGAGGAAACCACGGTTTATCTCGCGAGGAGCTTGCCAGGGGTACGCTGCTTCTATGACATGAATCTGCGCCGGGGCCATTGGAATTTGCCACTTGTGCAACGTCTTTCTCAATTGGCGTCTGTGATAAAGCTGAATGAGTTGGAAGCGAAAATCCTGGCCGAACTATCAGGAATCACGGCTCGTGGATTCTCTCTAGAGTCGTTTTGTGGGTTCTGGGCAGGCCAATATGACATCGACTCGATCTGCATCACGCTTGGCAGTGCCGGATGCTGCGTTTATGAAGAGAACACTACCCATATGGTTCAGGGCTACCCTGTGTCTGTTCGGGACACGGTGGGAGCCGGAGACGCATTCGCAGCCGCATTCCTCCATGGCTATCATCGCGGGTGGCCGATCGTGCGGACTGCCAGCTTTGCCAATGCCCTTGGATCGATCGTTGCCAGCCGCGCCGGGGCGACACCGACCTGGTCGATGCAAGAGTGTCTTGCAGTTGCTTCCATCGCTCTAGAAGACGCAAAGTTTTGACCGATCTCAGATTTCTGAGGATGGACGATGGGGATGGGATGTTCCTATTCGGAGAGCCTATTCGGAGAGACAGTCACAATCGATGCGGAGCTTGGCAATGTTAAAGATGCGGATTCATACATTGCTCGTTTGCACGGCCACCATTGTTCTTGTTTTGTATGGCTTACCCGCGGATGGACAAAGTACTGTTTACGACCAACCTTATCGGCCGCAAATACACTTCTCTCCACGCCAGAACTGGACAAATGACCCTAATGGTCTCGTGTATTTTCGGGGCGAGTACCACCTGTTCTTTCAGTACAATCCCTTGGGCGACGAGTGGGGTCACATGAGCTGGGGGCACGCCGTCAGCAAGGACCTGCTGCATTGGCAAGAACTGCCGGTTGCCATTGCGGAACAGGATGGAGTGATGATCTTTACCGGGAGCGTCGTCGTCGACCGCAAGAACACCAGCGGCTTCTGCGCTGGGAAGAGCGAATGCCTGGTTGCGGTCTACACCGGCTACAGCAAGACGCCCCAAGGAACCCTTCAGACGCAAAACCTCGCCTACAGCCGCGACAGCGGCCGCACCTGGACCAAGTATGCAGGTAATCCCGTGCTCGATTTGCACCTGGCCGACTTCCGCGACCCGAGTGTCTCCTGGGACAAAAAAGAGCAGCACTGGGTAATGGCCGTTTCGCTGCCGGCGGAGCACAAGATCCGGTTCTACTCCTCGCCAAACCTAAAGGAGTGGACAAAACTGAGTGACTTCGGACCGGCGGGGGATGTCGCTGGCGATTGGGAGTGCCCGGACCTACTCCAAATCCCTTCTTCTGATGGTAAGGAAACTATATGGGCGTTAAAGGTCGGCCTCAATCCGGGTGCTCCGCAAGGTGGATCGGGTGAGCAATATTTCCTGGGAAACTTCGACGGTAAAGGGTTCACTCCATCAAGTGAACCTGGCTCCCACGGCTGGACGAACTATGGTAAGGACGATTACTGCGCAATCAGCTTCAATGGGTTGCCCCAAGGCCAACGGCCAGTTCTTCTGGGCTGGATGAGCAACTGGCAATATGCTGCAAAGCTGCCGACTGCGCCCTGGCGCGGGCAGATGAGCTTGCCTCGACGGCTCTCCTTCGTCAGAGACGAGGCCGGTCTAGCGCTTGAGCAAGAACCGGTCATAATACCGCTACGCGAAAAGACTTTCCCAATGCCTTGGCCGAGTTCATCCCACGCCGACAACGGAGACGCGGTTGCCACACCCTACGAAGCGGACCTAGAGTTCGGACAGCCTGACCAGCCCAACTTTGGTGTGCGGCTTTATTCGGATGAAGAGCACTGGACAGAGATCGGTTTCGACACGACGAAGAAGCAATTCTACATGGATCGCACGAAGTCGGGCGGTACATTCAGTAAAGATTTCCCCACGAGAACGACGGCTCCAATTGTTCCTGGCCGTTCTTACAATTTGAAGCTCATCGTGGATCGGTCCTCTGTCGAGGCCTACGCCCAAAACGGCACCATTGCCATGACAAACTTGATTTATCCTTCATCTTCGAACAGCACGATCAGAGCCTTTCCATACGATGCAAAGACTGCGACATTTGCCGGAAAGGTCTGGACGCTCAAGTCGATCTGGGACCAACCTCCCTTGAGCAAATGAACCCTCGGAATGGTCAAAGTAACGATTTTCATGTGCCCGATGAGTCGTCTTAGTAAGTCGATTCTCAGTTGATGTAAACACGGGCTTCCCATGAAGTGAGCCCTCCAACCGGAAGTGATCCAAGTTGCCGTATAACCGGCTTTGCGGACAAGTGGCTTTCCGATGTCAACCGGCGAGAATGAAGCCTCCCACTCACTGAGCGCAATAGCGATTTCTCACCGACTCCCGGGCGAATCGGAGAGCATGCTCAATAATGGGGCAAGATTTACAAGAACCTGCCTCCGAAAGAAGCTGCGAGTCTGAACTCCATAGACTTCATCGTGATTGGGGGCCCAAGACGCGAAGTCCGGCGCCCCCAACCGCAGCTCAAGGTCTGAAGCGCTTCGCGACAGAACAGAAGTTATCCGTAGAGAGCCCTGTTCACCTTCAGAAACAGGTCGATCCGGAGTCAGGTTTAGCCCTCATATGGGGCCGCAGCTCACTAGCTAAGTTTTCCCCAACGCCCAAGACCAGGTTGGCTCTCTTGGTTGCGCCGCAGGCATGCCTCATGGCGGGAGCTGCCGTCCGCAGGTCACGCATGCCAGGATCTCGAGCGAATTTGTATCCGTAAATGTAGCCGCCCCCGTAAAGCCCGGGCCGCCGGAACCATAGGATAGCGGGCAAAATGGTGTTCCTCGTCATGGAATATATAGCTCTTTAGTTGTAGTGGCATTTATCAGTGAGGCGCGGAGGCCTCCAGCATCGAGTCTTTTGGCTAGTGCGTCCACTTTTTCCTTTAATATTTCATGGCGGGCAGTTTATTCGCGAAACTAGTTCCGTAAAGCCGAACGTTTATGGCTCGAGAGTGTGAGCGGCTATCATTCTCGCAGCGCGGTTGAATTCAATCTCTGATTGAATGACAGTCGAGACTCCAGGACAACTCAGGCCATCGCTGGTTCAGGAGAGATCATGAAGAAAAGCGAGCAGCGCAACGCGAGCGCTAGTGGCAGTCCCCCCAAAAGCGTGAAGAGCAATGGAAACAATGGCCACAGCAGTGCAGTTGCTGAGCCGCCTGACGTTCACCTCGACGTGATCCTGGCCCAGCTGCAAGCCGTTCGAGATGGAAACTTCTCCGTGCGGCTGCCCGGTTCATGGATTGGGTTGCCCGGAAAAATCGCTGATACGTTTAATGAGATCGTCGCCTCCAACCAGCAGATGGCCAAGGAACTCAGGCGTGTCGGCCAGGTCGTCGGCAAGGAGGGCAGAACCAGGGAACGTACGCGGTTCTACGAGTCCAGAGGCGCGTGGGGGGAAATGGAAGTTTCAGTGAACACGTTGGTGGAGGATCTCCTTCGGCCAACCACAGAGGTCACACGCGCCATCGCAGCCGTGGCTCAGGGCAACTTGGCACAAACCGTCCGATTGGATGTAGACGGGCGGCCGCTCGAAGGAGAATTCTTTCGTTCCGCAGAGATCGTCAACACCATGATCCAGCAGCTCAGCGTGTTCACCTCAGAGGTGACGCGTGTCGCGCGCGAGGTGGGCACCGACGGCAAACTTGGCGGCCAGGCACAGGTGCCGGGAGTCGCGGGAACCTGGAAGGATCTCACCGACTCGGTCAATTCCATGGCGAGCAACTTGACCGGGCAGGTACGCAATATTGCCGAAGTCGCTACCGCGGTCGCCAGCGGCGATCTCTCGCGCAAAATTACGGTTGATGTCCGCGGCGAAATCCTGCAGCTCAAAGAAGCGATCAATACCATGGTGGACCAGCTGCGCTCCTTTGCGTCCGAGGTCACGCGTGTAGCGCGCGAAGTGGGAACGGACGGTAAGCTCGGCGGCCAGGCCGTAGTACCGGGCGTAGCAGGCACCTGGAAAGATCTCACCGACTCCGTCAACGCCATGGCGGGTAACCTGACCGCCCAGGTACGCAATATCGCCGAAGTAACCACCGCGGTCGCGCGCGGCGATTTGTCGCGCAAAATCACCGTCGACGTAAAGGGCGAAATCCTCGAACTCAAAGACACCATCAACACCATGGTGGATCAGTTGAACGCATTTGCCGGTGAAGTTACGCGCGTGGCGCGCGAGGTTGGTACAGAGGGAAAGTTAGGTGGGCAGGCGCAGGTGCCGGGCGTGGGCGGCACCTGGAAAGACCTCACCGACAATGTAAATTTCATGGCCAGCAACCTGACTGGACAGGTGCGCAACATCGCAGAAGTGGCTACCGCGATCGCCAGTGGCGACCTTTCCAGCAAGATCACCGTCGACGTGCGGGGCGAGATCCTGCAGCTCAAGGAAACCCTCAACACCATGGTCGATCAGCTGAACCGGTTCGCTGGTGAGGTTACGCGTGTAGCGCGTGAGGTGGGTAGCGAAGGCCGGTTGGGCGGACAGGCAAACGTGCCCGGCGTTGCCGGCACCTGGAAAGACCTTACCGACTCCGTCAATTCAATGGCCGGCAACCTGACCGGACAAGTGCGCAATATTGCGGAAGTGACCACTGCAGTGGCGCGCGGAGATCTGTCGCGCAAAATCACCGTAGACGTCAAGGGCGAGATCCTCGAACTCAAGAACACCATCAACACCATGGTCGACCAGCTCAACGGGTTTGCTGGTGAGGTTACCCGCGTTGCGCGCGAAGTAGGCACAGAAGGCAAGCTGGGCGGACAAGCGCAGGTGCTCGGCGTCGCCGGTACATGGAAGGATCTCACCGACAACGTGAACTTCATGGCCAGCAACCTGACCGGCCAGGTCCGTAACATCGCGGAAGTGGCCACGGCCGTGGCCCGTGGCGATCTGTCCCGCAAGATCACCGTGGATGTGAAGGGCGAAATTCTGGAACTCAAAGACACCATCAATACCATGGTGGACCAGTTGCGGGCATTCGCTTCCGAAGTCACGCGCGTAGCGCGCGAAGTAGGCACGGACGGAAAGCTCGGCGGCCAGGCGCAGGTACCCGGTGTAGGCGGTACGTGGAAGGACCTCACCGATTCCGTCAACTCCATGGCCAGTAACCTGACCGGCCAGGTCCGCAATATCGCGGAAGTCTCCACCGCCATCGCCAGCGGCGATCTTTCCAAGAAAATTACCGTGAATGTGAGCGGAGAGATCCTCCTCCTCAAAGAGACCATCAACACCATGGTCGATCAGCTGAACGCATTCGCCGGCGAGGTCACCCGCGTAGCGCGCGAAGTGGGCAGCGAAGGGCGCCTGGGTGGCCAGGCCAACGTTCCCGGTGTTGCCGGTACCTGGAAGGATCTTACGGATTCTGTGAATTCGATGGCCGGCAATCTGACCGCCCAGGTGCGCAACATTGCTGAAGTGACGACAGCGGTTGCACGCGGCGATCTATCGCGCAAGATCACCGTGGATGTGAGAGGGGAAATTCTGGAACTGAAGAACACCATCAACACCATGGTCGATCAGCTTAACGCGTTCGCCGGCGAAGTGACCCGCGTGGCGCGCGAGGTAGGTACTGAAGGCAAGTTAGGCGGGCAAGCGCAGGTACCGGGCGTGGGCGGTACCTGGAAAGATCTGACGGACAATGTAAACTTCATGGCCAGCAACCTGACCGGCCAGGTCCGCAACATCGCCGAAGTGGCTACTGCCATTGCTAACGGCGACCTCTCCAAAAAAATTACCGTCGATGTGCGCGGCGAGATCCTGCAGCTCAAGGAAACCCTCAACACCATGGTCGAACAGCTGCGCTCTTTTGCCGCGGAAGTGACACGCGTAGCGCGCGAGGTGGGCAGCGAGGGCAGGTTGGGCGGTCAAGCCAATGTACAGGGCGTGGCCGGCACGTGGAAAGATCTTACCGATTCGGTAAATGCCATGGCCGGCAATCTGACTGGGCAGGTACGCAATATCGCGGAAGTAACCACCGCCGTGGCCCGCGGTGATTTGTCGCGCAAGATCACGGTAGACGTGAAAGGCGAAATTCTGGAGCTGAAGAACACCATCAACACCATGGTGGATCAGCTCAATGCGTTCGCCGCGGAAGTGACGCGCGTGGCCCGCGAGGTAGGTACCGACGGCAAGCTGGGTGGGCAGGCCGAAGTTCCCGGGGTGGCTGGAACGTGGAAGGATCTGACCGACAACGTGAATGTAATGGCCGCCAACCTTACCGAACAGGTGCGCGGCATCGTTAAGGTAGTGACCGCGGTTGCGAATGGAGTGCTGACTCAGAAGTTGACTGTCAATGCCAAGGGCGAAGTCGCCGCGTTGGCCGAGACCATCAACAATATGACCGATACTCTGGCTACCTTCGCCGACCAGGTAACTACGGTAGCCCGCGAAGTGGGCGTAGAAGGGCGGCTTGGAGGCCAGGCGAATGTGCCGGGCGCCGCGGGCACGTGGAAAGATCTCACCGGAAATGTGAATCTTCTCGCCGACAATCTGACCAATCAGGTTCGCGCCATCGCCGAAGTCGCTACCGCGGTGACCAAGGGCGACCTGACCCGCTCTATCCAGGTAGAGGCGAGCGGTGAGGTCGCGGAGTTGAAAGACAACATCAACACCATGATCAACAACCTGCGTCTTACCACGGAGCGGAACACTGAGCAAGACTGGCTCAAGACCAACCTCGCGCGTTTCACTGGCATGTTGCAAGGTCAGCGCGATTTGTCGACTGTCGGCCGGACGCTGCTGTCGGAGCTGGCGCTGTTGGTCAATGCACAGCAGGGCGTTATCTACCAGATGCACAATGAAGAAGAGGCGGCCATGGTGCCGCTTTCCGCCTTTGCCGATGACGGAAATGACGTGCATCTGCGAAGGCTGAGGATCGGCGAAGGACTGGTCGGGCAGTGCGCCGCGGAAAAACGGCGCATGGTCATCACCGATGTGCCGCCCAACACCATCTCCATCCGCTCGGGCTTGTTCGAAGCAATCCCGCGCAATGTAATCGTCCTTCCTGTCCTCTTTGAGGACCGCGTGAAGGCGGTCATTGAGTTGGCCTCCCTCAGTACGTTCACCGCTTCGCAACTCGCGTTTCTTGAACAATTGACCACCAGCATCGGCATCGTGCTCAACAGCATCGAGGCAACGATGCAGACCGAAGGGCTGCTGAAACAATCGCAGCAATTGGCCACCGAGTTGCAGACCCAACAGAAAGAGTTGCAGCAAACGAACGAACAGCTAGCGCAGAAGGCGCAGCAGTTGGCTGAGCAAAATGTGGAGGTGGAACGCAAGAACCAGGAGATTGAGCAGGCCCGCGGCGCGCTCGAGGGCAAGGCTAAGGAGTTGGCGCTGACCTCCAAATACAAATCGGAATTCCTGGCGAACATGTCGCATGAACTGCGCACACCCCTGAACAGCATCCTGGTTTTGGGGCAACAGCTCAGCGACAATCCGGGAGGCAATCTCACCTCGAAACAGGTGGAATTTGCCCGCACCATCCACGGGGCGGGAACAGATCTGCTCAATCTGATCAGCGATATCCTGGACCTTTCCAAGATCGAATCCGGCACCGTCTCGGTCGAGGCGGAAGAAGTCGCTTTCGCCGGCCTGCTGGAGATGATTGGCACGGCCCTTCCGTCACGAGGCCGAGAACCGGCGGCTTGGTTTCGAGGTAAATACCGGTGCGCATCTGCCGCGCAGTTTTGTGACCGACTCCAAGCGCCTGCAGCAGGTGCTCAAGAATCTACTCTCCAATGCATTCAAATTCACCGAGCAAGGCGGCGTACGTCTTTCCGTATCGATAGTCGAAGGAGGATGGAGCGAGGACCATCCGGTCCTCAGCCGGGCCGCTTCGGTTGTCTCCTTCGAGGTTGCCGACACGGGAATTGGTATTCCGTTCGAGAAGCAGCGGATGATCTTCGAGGCATTTCAGCAGGCGGATGCGGGGACAAGTCGCAAGTACGGCGGCACTGGTCTTGGGTTAGCCATCAGCCGTGAGCTGGCCAGCTTGCTGGGCGGCGAGATTCGGCTGCGGAGCGTACCTGGAAAGGGGAGTGTGTTCACGCTCTATCTTGCCGCAAACATATATGGGCCCGTCTGCATCCAGTGTTGCCACGTTGGAGGCCAAAGCCTCGCCATCGGGCGCGAGCACACAATTATTGAGCGCGAGCGTCCTGGAACTGCCGGCCGAACGGATAGCCGACGATCGCGAAATTCTGCAGCCGGGGGATGCGGTTCTGCTGGTTATCGAAGATGATCCGCACTACGCGCGGCTCTTGTGCGATCTATCGCGCGACAGCGGCTTCAAAGTGCTTCTTGCCATGCGTGGCACGGAGGGGCTTGCATTGGCCCGGGAATTTCAGCCGACAGCCATATCGTTGGATGTCTTTCTCCCTGACATGCTGGGCTGGACCGTGCTCAACCACTTGAAGCAGGATCCGCAGACACGTCATATTCCGGTACAGATACTAACGGTCGATGAGGATCGCCGGCACGGGTTGGCGCGTGGAGCCTTCGCCTCGGTGATGAAACCCGCCACGGCGGAAGAAATAGACGCGGCGCTTCATCAGGATCAAGGAATACGCGGCGCTCGAACGCAAGCGATTGTTGATCGTGGAGGACAACCCCGCGGAGCAACTAAGCATTCGCGAGCTGCTCGGCTATGACGACATCGATGTCACCGTGGTCACCAGCGGTGGTGAGGCGTTAGATATGCTCCGCGAGCAGCCGTTCGACTGCGTTGTGCTTGACCTTCGTCTCCCCGATATGTCCGGCTTCGAGGTATTGGAGCGCCTTCGCGAAACCCCATCGCTCGGCGACTTGCCGGTCGTGGTATTCACCGGAAAGGAGTTGTCTCCGGCAGAAGATGCCCGTCTGCGTACCCTGGCCCGCAGTGTTGTGGTAAAGGGAGTCGAGTCGCCCGAGCGGCTACTGGACGAAACGGCTTTATTCCTCCATCGGGTGATCGCTAACCTGCCACCCGAAAAACAGAATATGCTCGACCGGCTGCATCGCTCCGATGATGCGCTTATCGGCAAGAAGGTGCTGGTCGTCGACGATGACGTGCGCAATATTTTTGCCCTCAGCAGCGTGCTCGAACGTCGTGGGATGACGGTATTGACCGCCGGAACCGGCCGCGAAGCAATCGCCATCCTGGAGTCGACTCCTGACATGGCGATTGTATTGATGGACATCATGATGCCGGAGATGGATGGATACGAGACCATGCAGGTGATGCGGCAAAACGGATCGTTCCGACGGCTCCCGATTATTGCGCTGACGGCCAAGGCCATGAAGGGCGACCGCGAAAAATGTCTTGAAGCGGGCGCTTCCGAGTATCTGGCAAAGCCTGTCAATACGGAGCAACTGCTGTCCGCGTTGCGCATTTGGCTGCACAGATAATCACCGCCGAGAGTTGTTTGCGTAGAGGTTTTCCGTAGGGAGAGCGCCACGATGGAACAGAAAGTAAATATCCTGATGGTGGACGATCAACCGGGAAAGCTGTTGACCTACGAAGCCATCCTGGGCGAACTCGGGGAGAACCTGGTCAAGGCATCTTCCGGCAGAGAAGCGCTGGAACTCCTGCTGAAGATGGACATTGCCGTCGTACTGATGGATGTGAGCATGCCGGAACTGGATGGGTTTCAGCTTGCGGATATGATCCGGCAACATCCACGTTTTCAGAAAATCGCCATTATCTTCATCTCTGCCGTCCACCTTACCGATCTGGACCGACTCAAGGGATATCAGCGCGGAGCAATGGATTATATTTCCGTTCCCGTGGTCCCCGAGTTGTTGCGGGCCAAGGTCAGTGTGTTCGCCGAACTGCATCGAAAAGCACGCGAGCTGGAGCTGTTGAACTCGTGAACTGGAACAGCGTGTTCTTGCCAGAACGGCGGAATTGAGAGAGAGCGAGAATCAATTGCGGCAGCGCGCCGACCTGCTCGATCTTGCCACCGAGGCCATCATGGTGCGCGACCAGGACGGCATTCTTCAGTTCTGGAACTCGGGCGCAGAAACATTTTATGGTTGGGACCGGAGCGAGGTTCTGGGTAGAAACGTTCATCAAGTATTGCGCACCAAATTGCCCAGCTCGGCTGAAGAAATAGAGTCTGTGATCGTGAGAGAGGGAAAATGGGAAGGAAACCTGGTCCAGTTTACCAAGGCTGGCCGCGAAGTGGTCGTGGCCAGCCGTCAGGTTCTACAAACCGATGGCGGCGCGGCTGGCCATGCCATTCTGGAAATTAGCCGGGACATAACGGCAAAATTGCAAGCCGAGGAGGCGCTGCGCAAGGCCGAAAAACTCGCCGCGATGGGGAGGGTCGCCGGAATTATTGCGCATGAAATTAACAATCCCCTGGAGGTGATCAGGAATGTCTTTTACCTTTTGCAACACCATCCCTCGTTGAACGACGAGGCCCGGAAGTACACCACGATTGCCGACGAGGAGTTGTCCAGAGTTGCGCACATCACTCGGCAGACACTGAGCTTCTATCGTGAGTCTAAAGAGGCGGTTCCCGTGCTCATCTCAGAGATCCTCAACGACATTCTCTCGCTTCAGGCACGTCTGTTCGAACGCAACGCGATTGTTCTCGAGAAAGAGTACAGCAGCGACGGCCCAATCCTTGGTTTTCCCGGCGAATTAAAGCAAGTGTTTCTCAACCTTGTCGGCAATGCAATCCAGGCTATGCCTGAAGGTGGCCGGCTCCGCATTCGAGTGAGCGAGGCCATTGATAAGGGGCAGCAGCGGCAGGGCGTTCGGGTTTTGATCTGCGACACGGGTTCGGGCATTCGCCCCGAGGACGCGAAGCAGCTGTTCGAGCCGTTCTTTACCACCAAGTCGACCAAGGGCACCGGATTGGGTCTTTGGATCAGCAAGGGTATCGTTCAGAAGCACCAGGGCATTATTCGGTTCCGGAGTATGCGGCTGTTTCGCGGAAACATCACGGCGTTCTCGGTGTTCATTCCCAAATCCGCGTGCTCCCAGATGTCGGAATCGCGGCTGGTATCGAGTACGTCACTGATATAGTTACCGTTGTATGGTTCATGGAGTTTGGATGTCCGGCAGAGATCGCATCTTGTGTGTCGACGACGAAGAGAATCAGCTGGCCGTCCGCAAGCTCGTGCTTGAATGGGAGGGCTACGTGGTGTTGACCGCCAGTTCGGGCCAGCAGGCCCTCGATCTCCTCGCCCTTCACCCCATCGACCTTGTCTTATCCGACCATCTGATGCCTGGAATGGTTGGGACAGAGCTCGCGCGTCAAATTAAAGCCCATAACCCTCATCTGCCGGTCATCTTGATATCCGCAGTAAACGAGATACCCGCAGACGCAACCTACGCGGATCTCTTCATGAGCAAACTCGATGGTCCTGCCGCCATGTGTCAGAACATTTCTGCGCTGCTGATGCGATCCAGGAACGGATGCACCCGCACTAACTAAATAAGGCGGCTGGAAGGCCAGCCTCGCGCAAGTGGAGGGCCCACGCCCATCAGAACGGGAGCAAAGCGTGAGCCTGCAATCGACCGTGACCGTAGCCGAGCCCGGGAGCCAGTCCTAGAGACGAAGCCGCTCCGCCTATCGGGCACACAGCCCTTCACCCAGTAGCCCGGCATCTACATCAATGATCGGTGAGCGGACCAACCTGGCCGGTTCACCCCGCTTTGTCAAGCTGGTGAAGGAAGGCAAATACGAAGAAGCCGTAACCGTAGTCCGGCAGCAGGTGGAGAACCGCGCCAACGTCCTTGACATCTGCATTGGAGGAGGGCATGATCGAGGGCGTCGCAGCCATGACCCGTTGCCTGCAGTTGCTGGCCAGCGAGCCTGAGGTCAGCCAAGTTGCCCTTCATGGTGGACTCCTCCAAATGGGAGGTCATCGAGGCAGGGCTCAAGTGCCTGCAGGGCAAGGCATCGTTAAATCCATCTCGCTCAAAGAAGGCGGAGAAGAGTTTCGCCGAAATTGTTCCGTCCGAAAACGTGACGATGATTCCACCTAAAACGTCTCTTTCTATGTGGAAGATTTGGATGTCGCACCCTCATGTGAGTGAGTCTCATCGAATCCGTCGAATGTCAATCCGATGGACTCTTTGCGAGTTGAATAGGCAAGACTGATTGCCCTTCGGGTCGCTCATATTCTTTCTATCTAAGGCGCGACGGCGTGAGTCTTGGCGGAACAGGCGATGGCCATGTTCGACTCAATTTATGCAAAATCGCCAAGTCGCTCAGCAAGAGCCCTGGGTGACTTCGGAGAATCTCGAATCCTCCGAGCTCCCGGGAGGATTACGGGCAACCCATAAGTGAACCACTTGGGCGTGTAACTGGCTATTCGGTCACCTGATCAAGAGCAGTGTAAGAGCAAACACGTGCTCAATGACCCATTAACCTCATGATCCGCCGCAGTGGAGGGCGGCAATCATGAGGAAGACATCTACGAGCAGAGCGAAGGGCAAGAAGAACCGACCCAAGACTAAACTTGGCATACCCGACCTGGAACATTCGAAGGCCGCAGTCCTCCGGAGCCTCGGTTCTCCGGACTCGAGGCGCGGATATCAGCATGCGATCGATGAGTTCGTCGCCTGGTACTGTTCTGAACCGCGACTGGCACTCAACAAAACCGTGGTTTTGCGCTATAGGTTTCACCTCGAGGAGCGTGGCCTCGCGCCCGGGACGATCAACTTGCGAATGGCTGCTGTTCGACGGCTGGCTTACGAGGCGGCTGACTCCGGTCTGTTAAGTCCCGAGTTGGCCGCCGGCATCCATCGGGTCAAAGGTGTTAGCAAGCTGGGTGCTCGCTTGGGTAACTGGCTTACAGTTGGCGAGGCGTCGGCGCTCTGGCAGGTACCCGACCGCCAAACTCTTGCAGGAAAGCGTAATCGAGCCATTCTGGCCATCCTGCTCGGTTGCGGACTGCGCCGTCGCGAGCTTGCGGAACTGCTATTGGAGAGCTTGCAGCGTCGCGAAGAGCGTTGGGCTATCGTGGATCTTATTGGCAAGGGAAGGCACATACGAACCGTCCCCGTACCGACTTGGGTGAAAGAGACGCTCGATGCGTGGTTAACCGCAGCCGGTATCGAAAGTGGTCCGTTATTCCGATGTGTCTGTCGGGCGGGTAAAATCTGGGGACACGGCATTTCGGAAAAGACGGTTTGGCACGTTGTCAAGAAGACCGCCGCGAGCATAAACATTCCAGGGCTCGCGCCACATGATCTTCGACGATCCTGTGCGCGACTCTGCCATGATTCCGGCGGCGAGCTTGAGCAGATCCAGTTTCTTCTGGGGCATGTCTCAGTGCAAACTACGGAACGCTACATAGGCTGCAAGCAGCGTTTGAGAGTCGCGGTGAATGACAGGCTTGGCATCGAACCCGGGTGAGTGGTTCCGTCCGCAACTGGACGGAAAGTTAGTACACAGTGTCTCAAGAAAGGTTTGTCCTTCCTGCGCGGTCTTGCAATGCTTGGCATGGTCCTCCCAGGGGCCGGTACGCAAACTCTGAAGGCGCCGGACGCGAGCGAACAATCTACCCGTTGATTCAATCTGTCAAAGGGTCTGACTTGTTCCGGGCCTATTGTGCCTCCTGCCATGGCATGGACGCCAAAGGAACGGGTCCAGCTGGGAGCTTGCGGTTGTGTCGGCGGACGTTGGGCGAAACGGTGACTGTGATCCGCGCCCGCAGGTGGTGTCTTAAGATGCTCTACTGAGTCCTTCGATGGCCACGATCTTTTTGGCCAGCCCGTCCACGACTGGGAGTGTTACCAACAGTTCTTCCCGTTCGACGAGCAACAGGAGCACCTTGCCGAACTGCAAGAGTTCTGCATGCTCGATGTGCCTGCCCTTGACCATTAGCGCCTCCATGAGTCCTAGCAACCCGTTACATTCGGCCCGAACTGCCCCTTGAAGCCCTCCAGGTCAGCGTCGCTAGCTTCGCGCACCTTGGTAGATCGGCAGCTTGCCATGCGCCCGATTTCTTCGTCACGTCAGTCAGCAGGACTCTCATTCTCTGACATGCAGAGAGTATGCGCCATAAAGCCGATGGCGATTACTGCGTTCCCTCCGCAGCGGGAGAGACCCCAACCACTATCAGCGTGCCCCCGTCCAATTCGATATCTCTCCTCGCCCCAAGCAAGATGCTGGAAGCATCACCCATCCTGGGATCTGGTTCCCCTGGTGCGTTGTTCGCCACCAGCACTCCGGGAATCGAGGTGGTGCGTATTGCTATCTGGCCGGTCCTGGCTACGAGAGTCCCCGTCGGTGGGCCACCGTTTGCTGCAGACGCTGGCCCGGAGGCACCGCTCGTATCTTGCGCCGCGCCGCTTGCGCTGCTGCCGCCATTAGCCGCCCCACTAGTGCGGTGGCCAGTTGTGGCGGAGGATCCGCTGGCCGATGGTGCCCCCTCCGCAGGCGAGATTGACTGAATCGCCGAATGGACCGGCATGGTCTTGCCTCCCTTCAACTCGACGCGGTCAAACTGCAGCGCCACCTGGGAATTCTGGCCCGTCTGGCTCGGCTGCACGGCGATCACATGACCCACCAGCTTCGATCCCTTGGGAATCTCGATTCCGTCCGGAGTCTTTACTGGCGTCTTCGTCTGGACTACCACGCTATCGCCACTCTTGGCGGTCTTTGAGTCTAGCTTGTTCACAAGTTCGCCGTTGACGGGACTCATTTGTGCAGTCGGTGATAGCGGGCTCGCGGACGAACTAATCGGGGGCGCCGGCTCCGTGCTTGAAGGGCCTTGCTGAGGAGTGGGGCTGTTCGGTTGATTCGCTGGGGATGACTGCTGCGCCCAAAGCGGGAAGCTTGCCAAGGCGAATAGGCTTGTCACGAGCGCTGTGCACGTTCTCATGAAAATCCTCCATGGGTTCCCCCCACTTCCGCCTCGCAGGTGCCTGGCGCGGTCGTGAGGTCTCAAATACTCGCGCAACCGTCGTGCCAAAAACAGGACCCTCTGCGCAGATTTCCTAAGAGGTTGACTTAGAAGCGATTAGAATTTGGCTGGGCGCGGATGCGTGTAATCTGAGAACGGCGCTGGACAGAATTCTCTCCGCAAATCGAGTAATTCTTCCAGGGCAAGTAATTATTCCCAGGTCAAATTAGCCTCCTACAGGGACCAACACGCCCCGTTATCGCTCGAGAGTCGAGGGAAGTCCAACTGTCTCGTGTGCTCATTATCGAGTCAGACGAAGGTCGCAAAGCTCCCCTATTAGGGTGCCAGCCCACCAGTAGATGTTGTGGTCCTTCACCGATCTTCGCATGCGACGCATCCGGGCACGTATATCGTTGATGTCCATCTCCAACGCCTGCGCAATCGCCTCGCATGTCGACTGAATATCGTATGGATTGACCAGGATGGCGTCCTGCAGGTCCCGCGCCGCGCCGGTGAACTGGCTCAGGATCAGTACTCCTCGCTCATCCTCGCGTGCAGCGACATACTCCTTGGCCACCAGATTCATTCCATCATGAAGGGAAGTCACCATGCACAGATGGGCCGCACGGTAATAGCGCTGCACCTCCTGACGGTTGTGCTGGCGGTTCAAAAAGACAATGGGCCTCCAATTGCCGTGTTGGAAGCGCTCGTTGATACGGTTGGCTTCGGCCTCGACCTCGTGTTGAAAATCGGCATAGCGTCGAATGTGAGTGCGTGAGGGTGCGCCGATCTGGATAAAGGTGAATTTGTCCTGATAACGTGGATGACTCTCGAGGAAAGCCTCGACCGCCTGGAAGCGCTCGATGATCCCCTTTGTATAGTCCACTCGATCGACGCCCACACCGAGGAATGACGCCTCAATCCCCAGTTCGGCGATCAACGCACTGCGTTCCTCCGCCGCAAGGCTCTTTTGAGGAGCTTCCGCCGTCTCAAGAAACTCCACGCTGATTGGGAACGGCAACACCGAGGACCAGTGATCCTTGCGCTTGACCGAGAAGTGCTCCCAATCTACCCGTGCTTCGAGCACGCGATCGACAGTACTGAGAAAATTGTTGCAGTGCGCTTGAACATGAAACCCGATGAGGTCTGCACCGAGCAGGCCATCCAACAGTTCCTGCTGCCACGGGCAGATACTGAAGGCTTCGGGATTGGGCCAGGGAATATGCCAGAAAATCGCAACTCTGGCGTGAGGCATTCGGTCTTTCATCATGCGCGGCAACAGGGCAAAATGATAGTCCTGAATCAGGATGACAGGATGTTCCTCGCCCACCATTTCTTCCGCGAGCGCGTCGGCAAATCGCGCATTCACTTTGTTGTAGTATTCCCAGTCCGAAGCACGGAAGATGGGACGCGTGTGCGCCATGTGACAGAGCGGCCACAAACCCTCATTGGCAAAACCGTAGTAATAGCCTTCCTCTTCTTCCGGGCTAAGCCAAACGCGACGCAACGTATATCGAGGATCGTCCGGCGGAACCTGTAATCGGTCATGCCCATCGACGGTTTCTTTGTCTGCAGTCCCGCTTCCCTGGGCGACCCAAGTTCCGTTGCAAGCGCAAAGTATCGGCTCGAGGGCGGTCACCAAGCCACTGGCCGGTACTGTCACCGTTACGGTGTTGCCCTGCCGGTTGTGAACGTAGGGCTCCCTATTGGAGACCACAATTAGGCTGCTGCCATCCAGTTTGGTGCGGACATGGTCGGCTAGCCGCTGGGCGGTCCAGAGAGATTCGTTTGTGTTCCGCAGTCTGGCTTCAATCTCCGCAGCCGCGCGTGCCTGGCGCATGCTTTCAGCAAGAGGCGCCATCTCCCGCGCCAGCGGCAGGAAAAACTCGAGATCCTTGGCAGGCACTTGTACAGAGTGGCGCGTGGTACGGAGTGCATTCATCCATTCGGCTGCGCGCGCGATCGGCCCGGCAAGGCTCCAACGCACGATCAACAACGTGATGGCGACAATCACCAGCACCATGCCGGCGATGTGGACAAAGACGCGGCTCCAAACGCGGAAAATCTCTGCGCGGATGTAGGCGGTGTCATAGACGATGATGATCCCGCCGGTGACGCTTTTATCCACCGCGCGCAACGGCGCAGCGAGCATGTACACCGTTTTAAAATGCAACCGCATGTAGCTGCTTGCGGGCTGCTTGCGCGCCAGTGCCTCAGTTAGGGTAGGGGGTATTCCTCGTAGAACAGCACTAAGATCGCGAGTCACAACCAGCGGAAGGAAATCCCGGTCGTACACGCCGATGCCCAACAAGTGATCGCGGTTGCCGAAACGGCTGACCATCTGTTCGAGTCCGAGCTTGTCTCCGGACTGCAGATAAGACTCCGCATTTCCGGCTAGGCTCTCGCCGAAGGTCTCGGCCTTCCGTTCCAGGTCGCGAAGCAGAGCGTTTTTCTCGGCCCGTATCTGATACCAGGACGAGGCCAAGGATACCAAAGTGACTCCGAAAATCAACGCCACGATCAATCGCAGACTCAGAATCCGCATAGATACTCTTTACCGCCGTGCGCGAACGTTCTCTGGCAAGATTATGCGCAAGAGCCTAATCCCTGCCACCAACAGCTCATCCTTTTTACCGGTTTACCTCTGGCTGGCCCACAGGCAAGGAGGCTACCGCCTGCTCGACCTCCGTCTTCTGTGCTGTCCCTGGGGTCGAGCCACGGGTGCACTTGATGGCGGCGCGGTTCGCGGTACAAATCAAGCAGGCCGCGGAAACCGACGAGCAAATTCGCTATCGCATTCTTTGCCGTTTTAGCTACACGGAGCTTTATGACCGTCTTTGCTTTGAGTTTATTGGATCCTCCAGTTTGACGGTTGTTAACTTGCGGAGCAGCCGTACCGTCCGGGACGAGATGTAGTTACCCTCTAAAGGAACAGGCGTCCAAGTGGATCCCTTCTGCTGGAAGCGATCCACTTGGACGTATAACCGGCAAACCGGACACTGACCTACCAGCGTTCAGTGCCTAAGGAAACTGAAGATCTAAGCAACGGAAGCGGGTGCTAAGCCGCTTCCATCGGAATAACCTGCCCGAATGGCGCCAGGCGCGACTCCGTGGAGGCCCACAACACCGGGTAAGGAGGAGCCTCTTTGGGGAATGCTCCGCATAGGTCTGTAAGGAACACCAGAGTCTGCGGCACAATTCCGCGCTCGTCCAACCAGCTGAAGCAGGGCGCGAAGTTCGTTCCTCCTCCGCCTACCGGAAGTAAGCGTGATCGGCTGCCCTGCTTGATAGACCTCAGCCTTGTGGACCTCAGTATCGAAGTAGAGTACATGCACCCGGCTCGGCCGTTGTCCTTCGAGAATGGAGCGAATTTCCGCCTCAAAGAGACCCAGTTGACGCGCGTTGATCGACCCTGAGCAATCGACGGCGATGGCGATTTCCCCCGCGCCTTCAGACCTGACACCCGGAAGGTAGAGCCCAGCCCAGATGTGCCGACGATTGGGCGGCATCCAGCTGTAGTCAGACGGAATCGTTTCTGACCAGGCGCGGCGCAGCAACTCACGCCAGTCCACGCCTGCAGCTTGGGATTGTTCGAGGCTACGAGTGACGCCGGCGGGAAGTTTACCTGCAAGTTTTGCGACGTTCTCTGCCTGCTCGACGGCTATCTTCCATTCCCGCGCCTGTTCAGCTACCGTGTCGCCGTCGTCTCCTTCGGGCTGAGGAGCGTCAAGCACCTGACCAAAGCCACCCGGTGTTACTGGCGCAGTAGGCTCGCCATCGGCACTCTTCTTGTCGGGTTGTTTTCCGCCCTCTCCGCCGGAAGCAGCACCATCCGGATTTTCTCCTTCCCCGTTTGAGCTGTCCTGATCTTGCTGTTCGTCGATCAGGTTGTAGATGCGCTCTGCGCTCATGCCGCGAAAGCGATGCTCGATGAGAACATCCTTTGGCAGCGTGAGCCCGGCATCCAGGAGTAGAGGGTTGATGGCATAGTCGCATGCCATATTCCAGCGGTTCCGATCACGATCTCCGCGACGCGTGTGATGCTGAAGTGCCGGGTGCATGACTTCATGGGCCAAGACACCGGCAAGTTCTGCCGCGTTCAGCGTATCGACAAATGCCGGATTGTAAAACAAGGAGACGCCATCCGTGGCCATGGTCTGAATCGAGTTCGAGGCAAGTCCACCCAAACGAAAGAGTAACGAACCGAAGAAAGGATGATCGAGAAGGAGCGCGGTCCGGGCCTTCTGTATCCGGACCGCGTGGATAAGGTGCTTCGTCATGGCGTTGCAGCCTCCATATACGCCGACATGTGCGAAATGATCTGCTCGACCCTTGGCGCACACTGCTGCGTAGACTCGTCGTTCAGTTCGGCTGGGTCTTCCTCACGACCGCGCAGGACCGCATCCATTTGCGACAGGATCTGCGCAGCGTCCGATGCAGTTGCTACGCGGAGAATCTCGTTCTTCTTCAGATCGTGAGCGCTGAAGTTGCAGAGCCGATCCTTGATCTCTGCCGCAAACCGGTTCAGTTCCTCGTCTTGGTTCACATTGAGACGTGGGAGCAGGTCTACGAGATCGAGAACATTGGTGACCAACGAAGCGTGGAATCGCGACTCCGGCTCGTTCAGTTTGTCGACCATGTGCGTGAGCACATCTGTGAGCCGCACCCACAGGTCCTTGGTGCCACGGTTGAGCGACAGGCGTACACTCTCGTCGATTTCTCGCGCGACCCGGGCCTGTTCTTCCTCTGAGAGCGTCACTCGAAAGTCATCGCCACTGGGAATGGGGAGCACTTCGAGCTTTACTCCGAATTTAGCCCGGAGCTTTTCGGCTGAGGGATAGTCCTCCTCTCGAAAAAGGCCATTCAACTCTGGACGGACCTGTTCGATGTAGGACGGATAGACCTCCAGGAACTCCTCAACACTCTGGGAGAAAGCGCGTTCAAACTCCCGCATCTGTGTGGTGAGTTCAAAGTAGAAGTGTGCGGGCAGTAAACGATAGCCTTCATCGGACCACGGCAGGGTGATCTTGTAGAAGTGCTGTCGAATTTGACCAGCGAGCGTCCGCAGTGCCTCAAGCTTTTCCGCACCGCGGAGCAGTTGTTTGTTGTAACGCCCCGCGCTCTCGTGCGCGCCGTGTTGATTGGCAACGTCGCGGCTGACTTTCCGGTCGTGTTTCACCGCAGTCCAGATACTGATGTGGACTGCGGCCAGCATGGCACGTTCGGTAATCATTGGAGAACCTCCGCATGGTCGACACCGAAGCGAACGAACTCCGGTGTATGGGTGATGCCACGATTCCGCGCGGCCGCGTCGCGTATCGCTAGTACGCGCATCTCGGTTGGCATGCGATCGAGATATTGCATACCTTTGGCGATGGAATGATCGCTGAGGACCCTTCCTAATGCAGTCGCAATCGCGATTTGGGCGGAAGGCTCACTGGGAAGCGGCGCCCTATCGGGGTTTAAGAGGATTTCATCGATAGACGGCAAGTCACGAAACAGCCGTAAGAAGGCGACCAGTTCCGTCGTGGCTGCGGGCCCAACAGTACCCTCAAGCAACTGCGCTTCGATTTCCGTAGCTCCCGTGAAGAAGCCACTCTTCTGCCGACGCGCGAAGCCGGTCAATACGTTCGAGGCCATCTCCCAGGAGCGGGGCGTAGGCCAAGCATTCACGTCCGACGTAGCATTGGCATCATGCAGGAGCGCCGGTTTGAACCGCAGGAAAGCGACGATCTCCGCACGCAGCCCGGAACGAACCGCCCAATGGCACCAGTCTTCGAAGTCCGGCTCGAGGCTTAGGTGGACGAAGCGATTGCGCAGTGGCCTCGGCATGGAGAAGTGAACACCCCGCTCGGACGCAGGATTGCCTGCAGCCACCACCACCCAATCTTCCGGGAGGTGATATTCACCGAGCTTGCGATCGAGCACCAGCTGATAACAGCCAGCTTGCGTCATCTGCGGTGCTGCAGTCAATTCGTCGAGAAAGAGGATGCCCTTGCCGGACGTAGGCAGAAACTTCGGTGGCACCCATTCTGCTTGATCTGCGGAAATGCGCGGCAACCCGCGCAGATCGACCGGATCAAGCTGAACAGCTCGAATGTCAAGGAACTGCCAGCCTAGATCAGAGGCTACCTGCGCAACGATCTGCGACTTGCCCACACCGCACGCGCCCCAGACGTGCAAAGGCACACGTTCGGTAATGAGCGCATGGAGCGCTTCAAAGAGTTCAGAGGGTTTCATGGATGGTCCTTTACGGAGTGATAGACAGGCGAGGTTGAGATGAAGTGGAAGCGGCGATGTGAACCGTGGTGGATTTCAGCGAACAGCTAGGCTGTGGGTCCTCAGGATCGCTCCTTTGCATCATTCCCGAACAGAACGGCGTTTATCAGTACCGATCCGAAATGATTTGTGGATTACTTCCGAGTAGTCCGTTTATCCAAGCGCCTCGGAGTTCGAACTTCAGTTCAATTTCTCTGGAGCGCCAGGGCTTTCTATATGAGTGAATCTGAGACGTACTGTTCTGCTGAAGAACCCGGAAATCAGTGGATTTCCGGGTCTCCTTCCTCTTCAGCTCTACGACGATTCCCGAGTTACTGTCTCCGATGATGGACCTCCACGCGCGGTCCAACCGGATGGACCCATGGGTGGGCATACGGATGAACGTAGACATCCCTTCCGACCCACACCCGCTCCCACGGCCGATGGTCGATGAGGATTGCATGGGAGGGCCAGAGAAAGCCTGAGCCGAACCACCAACCCCAGGTACCAAAGGCGGCTCCGATCGTGACTACCGGACCGAAGTGAATTGCGGTCGCAACGACGAATCCGGGCCGAGGCGGCGCAAAAACTATGTACGGATCGTAATAAGGCACATAGATCACGCCTGGGTTGATCGGCAGAATCTGAATGTAACCTCCATCCGTGAGGACATTCACGTAGCCGTTGGGTCCAAGATAGCCATAATCCCTGGCCTTGCGACGCATCCGCTGCACGGCATCCATCACCTCCGGATGTTGCGTGAGAACGGCATTGCCAAGCTTCTCTGTCCAGGCGGGATCGTGCGCCATCATATCCAGAACCGAGGGGAATGGCAGCAGCGCGAGTACGCTTGCATCCCAGGGCAACTGGTCGTCCTGAATGGCATGCGCCAGCGCATCGCCTTTGAGATAGCTGTGCTGGTCCGCCCATGTGGCCGCCTCACAAATCTGGTTCGAGTACGTCGAAGCGGTCAGTACCTGGGCGAGCAGCGGGTCCGGATAGAGCGCGATGCGTGCCACGAGCTGGTCCAGTTGCGGTGGCGACAGTGGTACTGGTTGTGCCAGCGAAACCGCGGGCGCAGCCAGAAACCCTCCGATCATAAGCGCCACAAGCGCGAGACGAATGAAAGACGTTCTCCGGACTTGGTCCAGCGGGTGTTTCGTTGGCCCGTCTGGGCCGCGATGATTGAGTCGAATGGAAAGAGTGTGTACCTGAAACATACAATTTTCCTCCATAGGGGTATTTGGTGAGTTCTAGCCGCCGCCATCCTCAGACAGCGGGTTATCCGAAATCTGAGAACAGAGGCATCACGGACCTATCTCCTACTGCTTCATGCAACCGCTCGCGGACCGGGTCAGCGCCGCCTCATTGAGTGCGGGTTGAGGATTTCTAACCACGAGCTCATCCTCGACAGAGATGACTCCATAGATGTCGCGCAGCTTCGATACCATGGCTTCTTTCTCTTTTGTCGTTGCTACTGCGCCCATGACTGTCACCGTTCCATCGCGGAATGTCGCATGAACGGGTGCTGATGAGGTCGCGTCAGTGCCGTGATAGATGACCTTATTGACCTCTGTTCGGACGTCGTCGTTAGTCAGCAGGTCGGTGCTAATACTCAGTTCCTCACGAACCGAGATCACCCCATCTGTACTTCCGGCCAAGGCGAGTGCAGTCCCGCGTTCTATGGAATCCTTCACTGTTCCCGAAAGCACGACCATGCCACCATGAACTTGGACTCGCACCTGCGGAAACATGATTCCCATATCCGCCCGCGCAAAGCGGAGCCGGTCTTCCAACCGCTTCTGCAACTCAAAGTCGTCGACCGGAGTCGTTGCAACAGTAATTGCAGTTTGGAGACTTCGGACTCCTGACAATTCGCGGACAGCAGCTTCGGCGTCAGCCCTGTCCTGATAATGGTCCACGGTTCCCGTTAGAGTAATTGTCCCGTGCCACGCACTCGCGTCTACGAGACCGAGTGCCGGGTTGCGCCTCAATGCATTTACCGCTGCCTGTTCGAGGTTAGCGTCGGTATAAGCGGGGCCGGTATGCACCGCAGGTTTCACGGCGGCGGCAACGCTATGGCGTGCAGCGGCACACAATCCAAGAATTACAAGCGTACAAAGAGATTTTCTCCATAACTTCATGGCAGTCCTCCAGTGATGCCGTACCACATAGGTACAGTTCCACCGACAAGGACCGGCAGCCAACGAAAGGATCGAGCATTGGATGACTCGAATGTGCTCCGCCGACTGCCGGGGCCTTATCGTGTCAGAAGATTTGAATTAAGTAGCGTTTGCGGTCAGTTGCTTCGCGCCACCATTCACCTTGATCTGGCGAGGTCTGGCGTTGGCTTTCTTCGCCATACTCACATGGAGAATTCCATGTTCGTACTTTGCGTCCACGCTGTCGGGGTCGACAGTGGCCGGCAGGGTGAAGGTGCGGGAGAAGCTTCCGTAATAACGCTCGACCCTCTGGTAGCGATCCGGTTTACGGTTGTTTTCGATCTTTCGCTCGCCGCTGATCGAGAGCGTGTTGCCTTCGAGCGTCAGATGAACATCCTCTTCCCGCATGCCCGGCACTTCCATCTCAAGGACGATGCGGTCATCTTCCTCATAAACGTCCGTTCTCGGAGCAAACGAGAACGAGGTTAGCGAGGATCGATCGGGAGAATCGATGTCTGAAAACACGTCGTTAAACAACTGGTTTACGCGTTCCTGTAACGAAGTGACTTCGCGGAACGGCTGCCATCTTGTCAGCACAGTCATTGCTACTCACCTCCGCGGGAGATTCCCGCTGTTTTAACCGAATAGACGCGCAACCAGGAAAAAGGTTGCTCAAAATTTGAGTGCTCCTCTATCAAGATTGTTGAGCGCCGCTCACGACCAAACGTGGAGGTGCGTCTCTTATCCAGAACTGAACTTTCAGAGGCTCTTGCCTCGAATTTCCTTGGAGGAGAAAAGGAAATGTCATTTCGTTTGTTTGGCTTAGAGTGGAACTCTCGCTGGAAGACGCTCTCGATCTATGAGAAGTTCGAGCAATTGATCGTCTCCATCCTGACCTGGATCATTGCCGTGATCGTAGCCGTCGCCACCTGGCAATTGATTCTTCATACCGTGAGCATGATACGGAGCCACCTGCTCGATCCAAGGGACTCGCAGGCGTTCCAATCTCTCTTCGGAATGGTCCTGACATTGCTGATTGCCCTCGAGTTCAAACACTCGCTCACGGTCGTCCTTCACCGCCAGCGCAATGTCGTTCAAACCCGGTCCGTCATCCTAATTGCCTTGCTCGCCCTCGTCCGAAAATTCATTGTTCTGGATCTTTATCAAACCGAGCCTTCGACCGTCGCAGCGCTCGCAGGCGCCGCACTCGCTTCTCCGGTATCGTGTTCTGGCTGGTGCGCAGCCAGGAATGCTCAGACGAGACGGGAGAAGGAGAGGAGAAGCACCTCCCGGTTGATTGTTAAGGCCTATGTCGGAAGGATGGTCGGCGGTACGGAAGTTCGACAGTCTGCCCCAACACCGGACGGATAACTTCAGGATGTCCGCTAACCGGAATGTAATCCGGAGATCCGAGTCCTGCGGATCAGTAACGGCTAGTCGGCCAGTGTGTGCGCCGGGATAAACCGGCATGAAGGAGAGGATGAAAGAGCCTTACGAGAAAGGTCTAGCGAACCGCTCGGCCCCGAGTTTTGCGCCGCGTCCCGTGAGGGGCGAGGCGAAGCGTAAACAGGGGATAGGTGGGCTGGGTATTGAGCTCCGAAAAGACGCAATCAGGATGCTGACGCCTTACACTGTTGCGGAAAGCCACATGGACGGGAACGATAACGCGAGTCCCCGGACAATCCTGCGTAGTCGAAGACCGCCATGTGAGCCGAATATCTCGCGTGTCCCGCTGCCATCGAGAGGTCAATAGGCCTTTGCAGCCTAGTGCCAGATGCCCCATCCTTGCGAAGCCATGGTGCGAGATGACAACTCTCCATCCCTAACCGGGCAAGTGGGCTATGCTCTGGAGGGAGGATTCATGAATACGAACGACATTGTTCTCGCGATCGACGCAGAGATCTCACGACTGCAACAGGCGAAGGCACTCTTGACTGATACATCCAGCCTCACCCATGCAAAGCGCAAACCAGGCCGACCGGTCGCTGCATCTGGGAGCGGCAAGGCAACCAGCTCCAAACCGGCGGAATTTAATGTCATGTCCAGAAAGCGCCGCGGGATGAGTGACGCAGGCCGTGCACGGATCGCCGCCGCACAGAAGGCTCGTTGGGCCAGGTTCAAGAAAGCTGCCCAGTGAAACGGGCGGCCCGCTCAAAACCGCAAACTCCGGCGGCTTCCGCTTCACAGAAACTAGTGGAAATGGGGTTGTCGTGATACGAGGCTCTGTCCAATGGATCGCTTTGGTGGTCGTTCTTGGCATTCTAGGCATCTGTGGCAGGTGGTGGTTGATACACCGACGCGCTTGGAATCCGCATTCCCGATCGAATGAGGATGAAGCGATGCGGCGTCACGTCAACAGAAACTATGACTGAATAACGTAACTCGGGGCTAACCCAACAACTCTGACACGAAGGGCAATTTGAACCCCTTTTGCTGGTCGTAGCTGGAGAAAAAAAGTGGGTGCCTGGCCTTGCCGTCTTCCACCACACATCTCTGCGGGCCTTTCCCGGCGGGCAACGCCCATCCCTAAGAAGCCAGAACCCAAAAGAAGCAATCTCTGCCTTTTACGCTGATGCAATGAAATCGAGCCTGCTGAGGGACTCCGTCCCTGGCGCGCGACAAGAGGCACCCCAATCTTCCGCGCTTCGCTTGTGCAGACCTCCGCTGCGCTATGCCCCCTCCACTCCGCTGTCGCTCCGTTCCAAGGGTGGGGAACCCCTCCTCTTGCACTTTCCGCCCCTGCTGGCGTGGGCCAGGGCCAAGGCGTGTTTGTGAGCAAACACAGCACAGCCATTCAAACACGGAGGAACCACCCTATGACTTACACCGCGACATACTCCCCGGAAGACAACAAACTCAGGCTATACAGCTCCACCCGCCTAGACCGCGAGTTATACGCCCGCGTGAGGGGCGCAGGTTTCATCTATGCGCCGAAACAGGAGCTTTTCGTTGCTCCGATGTGGACACCCGAACGCGAAGACTTCCTCATCGAATTGTGCGGCGAGATTGACGACGAAGACACAAGCCTAGTCGAGCGGGCAGAGGAGCGGGCAGACCGCTTTGTCGATTACAAAGATAAGCGTATTAGCGACGCGGAGCGCGCACATGAGGCCGTTTCACGCATCGCTGACAATATCCCGCTAAGTCAACCTATTCTTATCGGCCACCACAGCGAACGCCACGCCCGCAAGGACGCCGAGCGGATCGAGAACGGGATGCGTAAGACCGTCAAGATGTGGCACACGGCAAAGTATTGGGAAGACCGCGCCAAAGGCGCGCTCAGGCACGCAAAGTACAAAGAGCTTCCGGGTGTGCGGCATCGCCGCATCAAGGGACTTGACGCCGATCTTCGCCGATATCAGAACTCTTTCACCCCCGATCCGAAGACCAAGCCCCAAATGTGGGACGGCGAAGAGCACGTCTGGATTACCAACGGGAGCCGTGGCGGACGTTGGGCGAAGTCGAGTAGCTTATCGGCCATTGAGCAACAGAGCCGCCGATGGATCGAGCACCTACAAAACCGCATAGCCTATGAAAAGGCCATGCTTGGAGAGGCCGGGGGTATCGCAGCCGCGCAGTTCAGTATCGAAGTGGGTGGGCGCGTTCTAGTCGCTGATGAGTGGGTTGTGGTGTTGAAGCTAAACAGGGTAGGGGGGACGCTCAACAGCGTAAGCACAACCCCGCTTCGTCACTGGCACGGTAGCAGCACGAAGGTGGAGATCGAGCGCGTAAAGGACTACCGCGCACCCGGACCAGGCGACACCGAGAAGGTCAAAGCCGCAACGAAGCTCCCCCCACTTTGCAACTACCCCGGCGAGGGATTCGCCCAGATGACACAGGCCGAATGGGACAAGAAGCACAAGGATTACAAGACCACTCGCGCCGTCGATGCGACCGCCACCCATGCGCGGCATCGGGTACGTCATGCAATGACCACGGGTTACAAATACGGTCACATCTTCATCACCGACGCCAAGCGGGTTGACCCACCCGTCGCGCCGCTTTCCCCTGCCGGCCCCGAGGTTTTCGCGCGTGAGAAGGATTCACGCCAAGGCACCGACCTTAGTCCTTCTACGGAAATGAGCCGCGCGATCCACGCGGCCATTCCGAAGGATGACCGTATCCCCAGCGATGAGCAACTACACGAGATGGGCAAAGCAGCAGCCGCAGGGGTTCAGGTTGTCATTGCTCCGCAACTCTTCCCTACGCCGCCGGAGTTGGCAGACCGTATGGTCGCCCTTGCGAACATTCGCCCAGGGCAACAGGTTTTAGAGCCCTCCGCAGGAACAGGCCGAATCATTGATGCGATTCGCCGCAATGCTCACGGCTACACGATCACAGCGGTTGAGCTGAATTGCAATATGGCTCACCGGCTCCGCACGGTTGATTGTGTCGACGACACACGGCAGGCCGACTTCTTGGAGTGCAACGGCGATCTAGGAACATTCGACCGCATTGTTATGAATCCTCCGTTTGCGAACGCAGACGATATCAAGCACATTATGCACGCCATGACGATGTTGAAGCCCGGAGGCCGACTCGTCGCCATCTGTGCCCACGGCCCGAGGCAGAACGACAAGCTAAGGCCCATGGTTGAAGCGCGCGGCGGTATCTGGGAAGAGTTGCCTTCAGATAGTTTCATCAGCACAGGTACAACCGTTCGCACCGTCCTTCTCATGCTGGACGCATAACCAGGTGCAAGGGGACAAACCGCGCGGCGGTTTTTCGCTATGACCGCTTTTCTCGCTATACGGGGGACACCTCATGAAACGGCGATTTATGCACGTTAAGGAGCGCCGAAGCTATTTGGTGGGTATTCGGAGGGGTTCGGAACCCACCTTTAGCCACCCTTTTATTTGAGTGCCAGTGTAATCGCCGGTGAGGTTGACGTGTTCCCTATCTAAAACCTTTTCCGAAGAGATTCAAATAGGATATAGCCGACGAGGGCTGCTATTATGGCAATCCCAAAATTGAAAGAGGTAAAAACATCGGCAACCGCCCAAGCCACACCTCTCTTCTGACCTATGCCTGAGCGCTCAAATTCACCCATTAAGAGTCCACTACGACGACAACGGGGAAATCTCCCGTCACGTCATCGGCGGAAGGAAGAGGTGGAAGCGGCTTCGGAGCGAACATCCAGGGACGGATGGTGCGGATGAGAGGCATCGGCGCAATCGAGCGCACCTCGCAAGCAGTCTGTGGCTTGCAAAGGGCATTGCAACAGGGTCGCCACGGCACAGCCCCTAGTGTAGCGAGTGTGGGATGGACCCTTTTCTAGGAGGAAATTGATACACCTGAGCTGCCTTCCTGGGCGGACAAGCAGAGAGCCGAAATTCCACCGGCTCTAAGATTGCAACAACCAGCGCGCCGGCAGAGTTCTTGAGCTCGACGAAGTCTCGGCAGCTACCGAGCTTATCTTCATAGTCGAACAAATCATTTCTGAGCTTAATTGCCATACGAACCAATTCTTCCCGGGAAATTGAGTTGGTGATGGTGCCTTCCACGGCCAGGCTCCTCCTTATCGAGGCAGTTGTCCAAATAGTAGGCTTCGACGCACACCTCACGCAATCTTTCCACAATGTTTGGTTGTCAGCAGATCCAGAGTCGAGAAACAAGGGGTACGCGAATTCACCATCCGGCACGCGGCAAATCCGCGTCTTTTCTTCGTTGACCGTTAGCTTAAGCCGGTCCATCATCTGCCGCATGGCGTTGAGCGCTTTTCTGACCGCTGTTGCTTTTGCAGCAGATGACCAGATCGTCAGCGTAGTTGACGATCCGCGCACCAAAGACCCTCGCCGGAAGGCGGCTCTGCTGGCCGGCGTTGCAGGAACGGAACACGGCAGCGATCGCCGCCGGAGCGTATCAGTTCTATGTCGACCAGGGTAAGCCAGGATCGGAGGATGCGTTGGCTGAGTACTTCCTGAATTGCGGAGACGTCAAATTGGAAGAAGCTGCGCGTGCCTGGGCGGCAAACATTATCCGCAAATGCAGCAGCAGGTCTACGGCGTTATTTGGGGAAGGGCAGGGGACGCAGCAAAGCAGCCCACAAAAATAATCCACCAGGGCGATGCACCGCGACCGATCGAAGCGAGCAGGCAAATTGCGGATTTTCACTGAATTGGAATCGGGTGGAAACCACCAGATGACGCTTGTTCGCTCCCGCCGATGATGACGGTTAGAACACGTTTCACGGTTCGTCTGCTTTTACGCTTACAATTTTGAGGTGAAACCGTGGTCTTGCATCGCCTGCTGGTGTCCAGAACATCATGTTATTTATGACGAGCACCTTAACTTCTCCATTCCTCTTTTCTGGTAGTTCCTGCCCCATTCCAGGCAAACCTAACATCGCAGAGCAGTCTGCTGGGTCATCTGAGGCCGATTGCCCTGAATGGAACGACCGCCAACACACTGCGGCGTATGTCTTGTGATCGTGCTTGAAAATGAATTGCTCATTGTCGTACCCAGTCAAATACCACTTCGACGGGTCCTCGCACCCCAATAACGTTGTAAGGACCAACGCTAGGACTAAGAAAGGAGTTTTCTTCATAGGGTCATGTTTCCCTTGAGCTGAGGACACGCTGAGCAAATCCGGCGATACTCCGATTCGGCATGGGTAGTGGTCTCCCAAAACAGCAAGCTCAAGCAAAATGGCAGTGAGACCTACTTGCAGGGCGGTCACGTGCGTTGGCGTCATCCATCAAGTGAGCCCCTGAATATTTGGTCCGCTAAGCGTCCCACTTGGCCCAGGGGAAGTGCGCAGGGTCGCGAGAATCCCGCGGAGGATGGAGGTCGGGGTAGGCGGGCAGCCCGTTATCGTGAAGTTTACGGGGATGATATTTTCCACGGCACCACGACTGGCATAGCTCATGCCAAAGATGCCGCCGCATGCTCCACAGTCGCCCAGGGCCACAACCCACTTGGGGTCGGGTACGGCATCATAGGTGCGCTTCAGCGCTTCTTCCATGTTGACCGACACCGGCCCAGTCACCAGTAGGAGATCGGCGTGACGCGGACTGGCTACGAATTTGATGCCCACGCCCTCCAGGTTGTAATAAGGATTGTTAAGCGCCTGGATCTCCAACTCGCAGCCATTGCAGGAGCCTGCGTCCACGTGGCGGATGCAGAGCGCGCGTCCTAGGATTCTCCGAAGGTCCGTCTGCAACGCCTCCAAGGGAGGTGATGAATCATCGGGAACGGGCAGCGGTTCGGTCAATATACCCGTGCGCAGCATTTGTGAAAGAACGTCAAACATAATTACCTCATCCGTCGTGTCCGCTATAGGACAGGTTGAACGATTTATTAATGAGCGGGAAGTCCGGCACGATGTTGCCGAGGATCGCGTATTCGAGAAGTGGCCAGTTTTGCCACGACGGGTCGTGCGCATGGCAACGCCGGATGGCGCCGTCCGGACCGGTCTCGAGAGCAATCATTACTGGACCGCGCCAGCCTTCGATAAGGCCAACCCCAAGAAGATCGGGCTCCGCGGGAGGAACGGGTATCCGGATGGGTCCAGCAGCAATCCCCGCGAGGAGCGCACGACAAAGTCGAAGGGACTCGAATATCTCGTCGAACCGCACTTGCACTCGCGCTGCAACGTCGCCCGCGCTCTGCACGATCAGTTTCGGGGCGAGCCAGTCGTAGGGAGGCCACGGATGGTCAACGCGCAGATCGAGCGGAATGCCCGAGGCGCGCGCGGCGAGACCGACCGCGCCAAGCTTCTGCGCAAGACTTGTCTCCAGTCTTCCAGCTTCTCGAAAGCGATCTTGCAGGCCAGCATGCTCGGCATAGATGGAACGCAGCTTGGAGACCGAATCCTCGACGACCGTATACTGTTCAAATAAGAGACGAGACCCGTCTGGGGGCAGATCGCTTGCTACCCCGCCGGGCGTTACATAATCGAAGAGGTAGCGCGCTCCGAAAGCGAATGCGTTCGCGCGCAGCAGATCCTCTTTCAAGCGGGAAAACTGAGTGAGCCCGAAAGCGAAGCCGGCATCATTACCGAGAGCACCCAGGTCACCCAGATGATTGGCCAAACGTTCGTGCTCAAGGGCCAGCGCACGCAGGTCTGTTACTCGGGCAGGACAGGCTATTTGGGTGATTGCCTCAACCGCTGCGCAGTACGCCCACGAGAAAGCTACGGCCGAGTCCCCGGAGACCCGTGCGGCCAAACGGTGTCCCTCGCTTTGTGAAAGGGTCTCAAAACGTTTAGCAACACCTTTGTGGGTATAGCCGAGACGTTCCTCCAGACGTAGAACCTTCTCGCCCACTACGGAGAAGCGGAAGTGTCCAGGTTCAATGATGCCCGCATGGACCGGGCCGACAGCGATCTCATGAACACCATCGCCTTCTACTGATACGAATGGGTATGGCTCTGAGCCAACCGCGAATTGCTGGCTTCCATCCACCTTCCGCCGCAAGGGGAAAAACTTCTCTGGCCAGCCGCCGTGGCACAACCATCCGCGCGTGTCCGCGTTTCGCTCATCTACGCCAATGCCGAGCATGTCATATAGGCCACGCTGCATACGCAGCGCAGCTGGGAACAACGTCGCGATACTCGGATACCTGGGGGCCGTCTTCACCTGGATTGGGTATTCGACCACCAGCAACATGTCCGGCTGGAGATAAGCTGCATAGACGGCAAAACAGCGGTCGCGATCGCGGTCGTCTGCTCCCCAGAGGCTCAGGAGCAACGCGCCCGCCTCGTGCATTGCATTGGCGACCTCGAGCCATTGCTCGCGGTCCACGCACAGTCGGGCGCTTGGTATGTTGCCGGGCATCTGTGTCCGGTGTTGTTCGACGAAAGTCGGCAATTTACTCATGACCAATCACCCAATCAGACGTGCCGCGGCGCTGTACCATGCTGCCAGTGCAGGAGGCATATATAGGCCAAGCGTCAGCACCATGGCGAGATGAACGAAGACGGGCACCATCGCCGGGGAGTGCGGTAATGGACGTGCGTCGCTCTCTCCGAAGACCATGGGCTGGACCCGGCTGAAGATTGCCGCGAAGGCCACGCCTAGCGCAATCAAGAGGAACGGTGTGGTCCAAGGATGTTCGCGCATCGCGGTTGTCAGCACTAGAAACTCACTCGCAAACACTCCAAAGGGCGGCATACCCAAGATCGCGATTGACCCCAGCATCAATCCCCAACCGATCGTTGGGCTGATTCCAACCAGCCCTCGAATCCCATCCATGCGCTGAGTCCCAGCGGTCTGCGACGCGTGCCCGGCGGTAAAGAAGATCGATGACTTGGTAAGTGAGTGAACCGTCATGTGTAGCAGCGCGGCAAAATTCGCGACCGGCCCGCCCATCCCGAAGGCGAAGGTGATGATGCCCATATGTTCAATCGAGGAGTAGCCGAATAGCCGCTTGATGTCGCGTTGCCTGAAAAGAAAGAAGGCTGCTAAAACCGCAGACAAGAGCCCAAACGTCATCAACATGCGGCCTGGAATATGCGAACCGATCGATCCTTCGACCAGTACCTTGCAACGGATCACCGCATATAAAGCGACATTGAGGAGCAGGCCCGATAGAACCGCTGATACTGGGGTCGGGCCTTCGGCATGAGCATCTGGCAACCAGTTGTGCAACGGCGCCAGACCCACCTTGGTGCCATATCCAACCAGAAGGAAGACGAATGCAAGTCCCAGCACCCTTGGTTCAAGTTGCCCTTTCACAGCATTGAGGTGGGTCCACAACAGGGCGGTCATGCCTTCGCGGCCAAGTGTCTGCTCGGCCGCAAAGTATAGAAGGATAGTGCCGAACAGTGCCTGGGCAATGCCGACACCGCAGAGGATGAAGTACTTCCAGGCCGCTTCCAGGCTCGCACGCGTGCGGTAGAGAGAAACCAGCAAAACCGTCGAGAGTGTGGCTGCTTCCATCGCTACCCAAAGCAAACCCATGTTATTGGTCAGCAAGGCCAGAAACATCGCGGCCATAAAGAGCTGATACATGCTGTGGTACAAGCGCAAACGCTGTGCATTGAGACGCCCATGATGTTCCTCAATGCGCATGTAGGGCCGCGAGAAAACCGCGGTAGTGAAACCGACGAACGCGGTCAGCGCAACCAGAAACACGTTGAAGGAGTCGACAAAGAACTGCTCGTGCGCCATCAGCATGGGGCCGTGCCGGATAACCCGCAGCACCAGGAATGCGGCGGCGACGAGCGTTGCCAAGCTCATCCCGACATTAAGCTCGGCCGCGTAGCGGCGGGCCCCGAAGAGGGCCAACGAGAGTGCCCCCAACAACGGCAAGCCCAGAACCAGCAATATTTCCACTTCAGTCCTCCTTGAGTGCTTCCAGGTGATGCAGATCGAGGCTGTCGAACTGCTCCCGGATCTGGAAGAAAAAGATGCCGAGGATGAACACGCCGACCAGAAGGTCGAGTGCGATTCCCAACTCGATAACCATCGGCATCCCATAGGTAGCACTGGTCGCGGCGAAAAACAGTCCATTTTCCATGGCGAGAAATCCGATTACCTGGGTCACGGCTTTGCGACGCGTGATCATCATCAAGAACGAAAGCAGGATGACGGCAAGTGCGATACCGAGCGTGTGGCGCGTGATGGTCGTCGCCAACATGCTGATCGGTTGCGCCAGGCCGAAGGCGAATATCACCAAGACCAATCCCACAAGCATCGTAGTGGGAATGTTGACGAGCGGTTCACTGTCCCATTGCGCTCCGAGCCGCTGGATGAGTCGATGGAGGATCCACGGCAGTGCGATCACTTTCAGGATCAGTGTGAGTGCCGCGGAGTAGTAAAGTTCCGTCAAGCCGGAGCTGTGGGCCACAATGCAGGTTGAGGCAAACAGGATCGCACCCTGCCAGGCGAACAGCGTAATTAACCGCTGCGTGCGCCGACGCGAGAGCATGGCGAAGGAGATGAGCAATAGTCCCGCAGCCAGGACTTTGAGTAATGCGGCGGTCAGAGGAGAGGTCTGCATTTCCGAATCAAGCTCCTCCTAACAGCAGATGAACCAGCAAGCCGAGCACGGCGAGCAGAAATGCCATCGCCAGGTATTCCGGAGCGCGAAAGATTCGCACCTTGGCCGATAACGATTCGATCAATGCCAACGCCGCTCCGGCAATCGCCAGCTTTGTTATCAAAGCGGTCACAGCCAGCAGCAACGCCCTTCCTCCGTCAGCACCATGTGTGGCAATACCCCAAGGCAGAAACAGGGCGAACCCGATGCATGCGTAATTGAAAAGCTTCAGGCTCGAGGCCCACTCCACCAGGGCGAGATGCCGTGCGGAATATTCAAGCACCATCGCTTCATGGATCATGGTGAGCTCAAGGTGGGTGGCTGGATTGTCGATGGGGATGCGAGCGTTTTCCGCCAGCAGCACCATCAGGAAGGCGATTGCGGCGAAGATCACGCTGGGATCGATCACCGTTCGGTGCGCGCTGTATGCGTCCACCAGATTTGACAGGGACGTGCTTCCAAAGAGCAGAAATGCATTGAACAGCACCATCAAAAGCGCCGGCTCCGCAAGAAAACCAATCATCATCTCCCGGCGCGCCCCAAGCGTGCCGAAAGCAGTCCCGATGTCCATGGCGGCAAGGGCGAGCGAGACACGCGCCGTGGCGAAGAGGCCAATCAGAGCGATGGCATCCGCCACCCGCGCGAACGGCAGGTCGGTACCCAGTGAAGGGATAATGGCGGCCGCCAGCACCATCGTTCCGAACAATACGTAAGGCGTCGTCCGAAAGAGTGCAGATGCATCCGTAGCCAGCGCGGCGTCTTTGTTGAAGAGCTTGCGCAGCATGCGATACGGCTGTAGCAATGGTGGCGCGGATCGATTTTGCAGCCAGGCACGGCATTGTGCGATCCATCCGGCAAAGAGCGGCGCTATCCCGATGGCCAACACTACCTCTCCGAATTGGCGGAACAAGGTGAATCCACTCATAGGACAAATGCCAGTAGGCTAAGCAGAGTCAGAAAGCTATAAAGCAGGTAGATGGCCAATCGTCCGCCCTGCAAAACACTGACCACGTCCGCCAAGCGCTCGACGCCACGCGCAATCGGCAGATAGATCGCGCGCCACAGCCGGTCCTCGATATGAACCCGATAGCGCGGCGCGATGTCAGAGGGCGACGGCAGATCGCGCTCCATGCGAAAGAAAGCTCCGAACATGTGCCGGATCGGTTGACCAAAGCCTTCCGCCGTGTCCTGCATACGGGAGGTTTGCCACGGATAGCCGCAATCCCAGGAAGCGGTTCGGCGTACGCGCCCGTGGGCCAGAATACGCACGAGCAAGTAGGTCACACTTACGACTCCGGCGATCCCGGCGAGTAAGTAGAGGCCGCTATAGGATGCCTGCTCCGGCGTAATCGGTGTAATCCACCACACGGGAGAACTAAGTTTGACCGACTGACCCAGCAGCTTACCGGTAACCGCACCCGCCGCTCGAAGTGCAAGCTGCGGCAGCACGCCGATCGAAATGCACCCAAACGCGAGCCACCCCAGGCCCAGGCGTTCGAGCCAATTGGCATCGTGCGCGTGTACCAGAGAGGCTTCCCGCGGCTGACCAAGAAAAATCACACCATAGAACTTGACCATCACATAGGCCGCCAGAGCAACGGTCAGTGCGAGCGCTGCCGCGCCAAGCGGGATGAGCATGTTAATAAATGCGTGGGGAACCTGTGGCGTAAAAAGAAAGGACTGCAACAGCAGCCACTCGGAAACGAAGCCGTTGAGAGGTGGCAAGCCCGCAATCGAAAGGGTGCCCACCAGCGCCAGGGACGCCACCCAGGGCATGTGGCGAATCAGACCGCCGAGTTTGCCCAAGCTACGCTGTTTGGTTGCGTGCAGGACCGAACCGGTCGCGAGAAACAGCAAGCTTTTGAAGAGCGCATGGTTGAGGGCGTGGATCAAGGCGGCACTGAGAGCGAGGGCGGCAAACAGGCGCAGGTTGCTTGCCTCGAACAGAATGGCTAGACCGATGCCGGTGAAGATGAGTCCGATGTTCTCGATCGAGGAGTACGCCAGTAGACGCTTCATGTCGGTCTGCACTGCCGCAAAGATCGCTCCGAACAGGCCGGAGAACAGGCCGAGCGCTATCATCAGCACTCCCCATTGCCAGAAGCGGACGTGCAGCAGATCGAAGCTGATCCTCAGTAGTCCGTAGATCGCCGTCTTGAGCATCAGACCGCTCATCATCGCCGAGACTGGCGACGGCGCCGCCGGATGGGCTTCCGGTAGCCACACATGCATCGGAACCAGTCCTGCCTTGGCGCCGAAGCCCAGCAGTGCAAGCAGGAACGCGGTGCTTGCCCAGAAAGGTGTGAGCCGGGCACTCCGCATGGCATCGAACGTGAACTGCCAGCTGCCGCCCTGCAGGACGCCAAAGCTGAGCAGGATGCAGATGGCGCCTACGTGAGCCATCAAGAGATATAGGAAGCCAGCGCGGCGGATTTCAGGAATCCGATGTTGAGAGGTCACCAGAAAGTAGGAGCTGAGGGCCATTGTCTCCCATGCCACCATGAAGAAGTACGCATCGTCGGCGAGTACTACCGCGGCCATACTGGCAAGAAATATGTGGTACTGCAGGCAAAGCAGCCCGGGCGCGGTGCCCTCCCCCGATCGGAAGTAACCGGCCGCAAAGGTTGAGATGCCGGCCCCAGCAACCCCCAAGAGGAGCAGAAAAAAACCCGACAATGCATCCAAGCGAACATGGAAGGGCAGATCGGGCAGGCCGAGGGGCAGCACCACGATCTGCGGTGCGTGGCCGGCCGTTAGGGCAATTCCTCCCAAGAGCGCAACGCCGAGTCCAACTAAGGCACCGACAGGGAAAAGCACGTGTGCTACGAAGCGCACGCTATGCGGTCGAACGAGTGCGACGAGTCCCAGGATCAGCCAGCTAAGCACACCAGTCAGCAACAGAGCGAGGTCGTATCTCGACAGCGCCTGAATCGACCACGATGTCCAGCTAGAGAGATTCACGAAAGTACCTTTGTCGGATTGATTTCAAGCATGCAATCCTTGCAACCCGGCTTGAACGTCCTCCGTTGAAGCCGAAGACGCGATGCTGCCTAGTTGATCTTGATTAGCTGAGGTTGCTTCCTATACGCGGCATGTTGTTTCAGCTCCATACCGGCTTGAGCAAACGCAAACGCATTCCCTTTCCCGGCGAACGCTATCTGGTTCCATCCATCGTCGCAACCAACCACAACCACACGATTCTGAAAGCTCACGTGTATTCGTGCAAGCAAGGCACTATAGCTACGATCAGACAGGTTGACCACCATGACACCATCCGGAGTTAATGCGTTGTAGCAGTCGTCGTAAAAACGTTGGCTGCATAATTGTTCGGGCTGTCCCGTGATGTCGAATCCATCCACAATCAAGACATCAAACTTCTTCGAGTGGCGAGATACAAAATCGGCTCCATCCTCGCAAAACACCTTGAATCTACGGTCATCCTTTGGGATAGAGAAGTGGTCGCGGAGGGCGATCACCTCCGGGCTGATCTCAGCAACGGAGATCTTCGTGTGACGTAGACAGCGATAGCAGCGTTTCTGTATCGAGCCTCCGCCTAAACCGATAGTCCCTATGTGCCGCGGACGTTTGTTGAATTGCAGGAAGCCCATCATGGCTCGTGTGTAACCGAGCATAAGGAGATCGGGCTCGTTCACATACATCTGGCTCTGCACCGAACCCATTTCGAAATACAGGGTTAAGGTGCCGTCCTCTTCATAGATAAAGGGCGCGGACGTGCGCGATCGCCTCTTGTATTCCTCGTATTCGTCGGACAACTGGTCCCCAATACTCATTCGACTTTCGCTCCTTATGCACAAGATTCTGAAAACGCTACCAGCTCTTCAACGGAGTCGCGAGGCGATGGCTCAAACCGCTAGAGATACGGCTCGATTCCTCATTCGTCTTTCTTCGTTGACGTGGCGGTCTGAGGTCTACTCGGAGAACCCACCGGCCCAGGTCGGGCCGGTGGGTTCAACGGCCGTGACACCAGTCGGGGCTTCACCTGCTGCGGGCTGGAAATGCCGAATGCTTGAGCTAACGAGCGAAGGAATGTTTTTATCGCAGACATGACCGTCCTTTCTGTTCGTGTACATCAATAGCGAACTTCACAAAAAACAAACTGTTTCGTATATGTCAATGAACGAATATGTCAGACATAAACAGTCCTCGGAAGAGCTGTCAGGTGTTTGAGTTTCCTGGGCCGTCTTTCACCCCCCGGAACCTGATGGCTTAACCTGGCTCGGCCGTTATTTGTTGAACCTCTTCTGCACAGTGGCCAAGGCCGAATAGTAGCCTTTCGGCTTTTCCTCGAGCAGGGAGTGTTCGATACCCTTCTTGTAGCCATTCGTATAGATCGTGTACATAACTGCCAAGGCGCAGCCCACCCCCAATGTAAACCCGAAAAAGTAGCCGATCATGATGTTGTAGAAAGCGTTCATCGGGCAACTTTGTCTTTATTACATGCGAATATTATTATATACTAGATGTGCCTGGAGGCTATGTGCAGGACGCCTTACGACGATTCAAGGCCGACATTTTTCAGGCGCTTGCGCATCCTACTCGAATTGCGATTCTCGAATTCTTGGGTGACGGGGAACTCTCCGCAGGTGCGCTGATAGAGAAACTCGGCATGGAGCAAGCCAATGTTTCTCAGCATCTAGCGATTCTTCGTGCCAAGCAGCTGGTGGTGAACAGGAAGGTGGGGAACCAGGTCTTCTACTCCGTTCGTGACCCGATCATTAACAAGGTTCTTCAACTGATGCGACGGTACTTCCACGCACATCTCAAGGAAGCCATGGACATGCTTGGCGAAATGGAAAAGCCCCTGGCAAGTGCAAAATGATACTTCTGGACTAGTGTTTCCGCGAACGGTGGGGATTGCGGGATTTCAGATACGGGATAGCACTCCGATCAAGGCATCACGAATTTGGACAACGGATAGCACCACACAACGAACAATGTCGTAATTTTGGGAGAACCTGGCAAGTGCCGTCCTGCGGAGCGAATGCGGAGAATATGGCAATGGAAGAAGAGCGAAACTTCGAGCGAAAGATTATGAACTGCACGCTAGTCCTGCTTCACACACAGGATCAGATCAAGGAATTGGACGTTGCGGTTCCGCACATGAAGGCTCAAGAAGCGCTCAAGAGACTGGAGATGCGCAGGAACGAGCTGACCGAGAAACAGCATTGCTTAGAGACGGAACTGGGCCAACTCCAAGCCGCACAGCGGGAGTCTAAGGCCGGAGGACGTGGGTCGGAAGACGATCTACTGCGTCCGCGCCCGTCGTGAATGTTGCCGCCCATTCATCGCCTGACTTTATCCCGCCGACTAGGTTTGGCCAACGTTCCGCGGGGCACGATTTCCCAACGCCTCCACTCGTCAGTACGCTTCAGTTGTGAAACGCGGCCGCGTTCACACATCTACCCAGTTGTTGATTCAAAAGGTCGTCATCCGAGCGATACCCGGCGGTCGTCGAACTGCACCGTCAAGGTCACACTCAGCTGGCCATCGCGGAGAGGATCGGAATCGGGCCAGAGACCATCGCGCGATGGTTGCACGCACCGGAATTTCCGGAGCGCCGGATTCGCAGCGATCGACGACCAGACCAAGCCCTCGTCGTTCAAAAGCAGGAGCGCGGATCGCAACCATCACTGATCCGGACCCATTATTCTGCTGGGCGTGTGGCGGCACTAGTCAGCATGCCACCGCAAACGCGCTCAGCAGCGCAGACAAGACATCTCGACGCGTTCTTACGATTTTGCCCGAAGGCTCACCAGTTACGTCGGTTCGTTCTCCAGTTTCGAGCCATGCTGAGATGGCGAAACGCTAACAAGCTGTGTACCTGGATCGAGGCGGCGACCGCTTCTCATTTCCGGTTCCTGGCTTAGTTTGCCAACACGCTGCGGCGCGACTTGAAAGCCGTGGAACTCTCGATAACGACCCCATGGAGCAACGGCCCCATTGAAGGACAGATCAACCGGTTAAAGGCCATCAAGCGCCAGATGTACGGCCGGGCCGGGTTCGAACTGCTCAAAGCGCGAGTGCTGCCCTGGAGATATCCCGCAAGTAGCTCGACCTTTGCACCGAAAGTGCGGAAGAACCAAGTTAAGTGCAGTCTTTTGGTGGCCAGTCTACAGGTTAAGTACAGCAAATCACGGCAGTCTACAGGTTAAGTACAGGTCGACAGCGCAATTCCAGAACACTCTCTTGAGAGCCCGCAGGATCACAGCAAAAGTCCCTCCTACGATCACTGTAAATAGGTACCCTATCAATCAGTCCTGATCCGAACTTCGCAATGAAACCTCCATCCCCTGCTGCCCTAAACCGGCGGCCGACCACAACCTGTGTCTTAACACGACGCCGTATCCTTCCTCGTACGCCAGAGTGAAAACAAGCGAGCAACTCTCGCAGAGCCAATAATGCCTCACGCCGTGGCTTCCGCATGGCGTATCAGTCGTTGAATTACTCTCACTTGCCGGAACCGGATCCGGCCGAAATCGGAAGAACTTTCCACCGCCCGTCCAGTGAAAGGCAGTCGGACACGCCGGGTTTCCACACTTGGGCTCCTGCTTCTGAAACAGAGGGGTTCCTCTCAAAGTACCGCCGCCGGGGGGCGGCTGTTTGCTGTGAGCCTGTCGAGCCGCTGTCCGTTCTTCTTTCAGACGCTTAATAGTGGTTCTCAGCCAGCCTCCAACTGTTTCTTCGATCTCGTTTTGATCGCTGTAACGATACAGAGAATCCAGCGTCTCACCGGAGACGTTGAACGGAATGTGACGGCAGGGAATCACTTCGGAGCGGTGTTCGGGTGGCACGAGGTGCATTAGTACACAATCACTGCACGGACCGGGATTCTCTTTGGAATCGTAGTTCATGCAAGTGAGCGAATCTTCGAAAACATATAACTGAGGCCTCCAGGGCATTCTCGGCGAACGCCCATAGCCTCCATCTTCGAGGAATTTAAGTTCAGATTCTAGAACTTCCAAGAGGTCGCGCTCATCCTTTTGCATTTTGCACTCCCCACTCGAGTCCAAATACGGACTCAGCCCAAGATAGTGTCCTGAGTTTTGCGCGCGCTCCATCTTTTAATTCCTTATCCTGTCGTTGTCGGTGACATTCGTCACATGCCGAAGGGCAGTGTATGACGTCAGGAGTGGGCAATTGAAAGGCGTTCTTGTTGGCGGCGGAACTCTTCGGCCTCAGTCATTTCCCTTTCGGGTCGACTAAAGAGGGTGAAGACCGGGCACTTTGCCGACCGTATAACCTCGAAGGCAAGCCCATCGTTGTGCGCTTTGCCTGCCTGATCCGCTCCATCGACGCCCATCAGGATGAAGTCTGCGCCCTTTTCCGTGGAGACGGCGACAATGACATCTGCCGGACGTCCAGTGCGTGTGATGGATTCAGTTACAACTGACAAATCTTTAAGACGCTTCACGAATGTTTGAAATTCTTCTTGGTGTCCTGGGTGTTGTTTCGCATGCACGTCATTTTCATCCACGTACAGAAGCAACAGACGTCCAGCAAGATGCTTGGTCAGAAATTCGGTATATGCCAGAGCAACACGTGAAGTCCTGGAGAAATCTGTAGGAAAGAGAACGCTTCGCACATGTGTACCTTGACGCGCCTCTTGCGGTACATATTTACCGACTGTCAGAACCGGACAAGGCACGGCGCGCAGCAGCGCCTCGGCAACCGATCCCAATCCTTCACCATCCTTGTAACCTTTGCCGCGCGTACCGATCACGAGAAGATCGGCGCCCCGCTCGTCAATCAAAGCAGCAATTGTCTCTCGAATGCTACCCGCCCGCACAATCGTTGCGTAGCGTGCAACGTCGTAGGATAGCCCCGCAGCGATCTTCAGAAGCCCCTCTTCCGCGGAGTCCATTCGCCGAGGGTCGCTCGCTTTGGGTTGCTCCATCCCCGGCGTAGTGTGCATGTCGTCAACGATATGCACAAGCAATATCTTGGCAGAAAAGCACCTCGCTAATTGTTTGGCATAGTTCAAGGCGGCATACGATGCATCGGAAAAGTCAATGGCAACCATGATCGTCTTCATGGTGAATTCCGGATATTCATACATAACGCACCTTAATCGTTCCTGAAGCGGCATGGCGCTGAAGCCCAGCAGAGAGTGCCCCGTTACAAACCCCACTCTATGCCCGGCACGCCGTTCTGTCGGTGATGCCCGTCACATCGCGAACAAGGATGAGGCACCCAAAGTGGATTTGGAGAGGTATCCCGATTGCTGGGGAGTGGAGGACTTTAAGTGCCATTATGCTCTGGTTAAATCCCGGAACATCATTGAAAACAAACAAAACCAATTTCGGGATTTAGCCTGGCTGTCGCCCTCCCCGCAGTCATCTGAATGTAGACAGGTGTGGCGAAGCGAAGGTCACAGAACCTGTAAGAATCACAGAGCAGAGGTATTGTCCGTTCTAAGAAAAGAGACCAGGGGAGATTTGGGTAGTTGCACGACTAATGTGGTTTGTACAGTTTGACGCCTGATGAGGAATTTGCAGCTCGAATGGACTGTATTGAGGCCAAGTACTTAACCAGATTCTCCAATCTCACATTTCCCCAATCCTCATCCCCCTCGACTTGATGAAAGATGGGGCCCCAAATTGGCATTTCGCGGGAACCATGTGCTGCAACAACCTGCTCGCCTACGATCACTTCGCGTACGTGTGCCGCAGGAAACCGCCCTAGATTTCGGCTGCTCAGGAGGGTCAGATCGGGTACCCTGACCTTCAATGCGGGAGCCGCTGGACCCGTTCCTTTGGCATCAATGCCATGGCAGGATGCGCAATAGGCCCGGAACAAGTCAGGCCCTTTGACAGATCGAATCAACGGCGTAGATTCATTCCTCGCGTCGGGCGCTTTCTGAGTTTGCCCACGGGCTCCTGGGAGGACGATGCCAATAATTGCAAGAGCCGGCACGAGGGGTAAAGCACTCTTGAGTTTTTTGCGCATCACTGTAGCCTCTCTCGCCTGCAGAAACGGAGCGAAAACTGACTTCCATTTGCCCGCACTCTCAGAGGGGGGCGTTGCAGCGCGTGCGACTCTAAGAGTTGCTGGACCATTTAGCAAATACGACGTGAGAGAACTTAGAGGAAAGGACTTTCCCGATGACGGGTAGGCGCTGAGAAGCCGCCCCTCAAGTCGGCCTTGACTCCGACGCAGGCGCTGAAACGCAAGGCCGTCGCTTTCCCACCTGAGCATTGCCGCGACAGACAGTTCCGGTCTTTGAAACGCTGTGGGCGCAGAGACTTTACGACTCCCAATCGACTCCGTGCATGTCTCCAGTGTCGAGGAAGCGACAATGGAACGCGAACGCCGCGCGAAGGCTCTGCGGAGTATGACCGCTCTCGACTATGCGCAGATACCCGTGCAACTCATTGCGGAATTCGGGATGGGCGCAGTGCTCGATGATCAATTCCGCGCGTTCGTGCGGTGATCTCCCGCGAAGATCGGCGATACCATGTTCGGTGACGATGACTTGGACGGAATGTTCGCTATGATCGGCATGGCTGACCAAAGGCACTACCGTACTGATCTTGCCGCCCTTGGCGGACGACGGGCAGACAAAGATGGACAAATAGGCATTACGGGTGAAGTCGCCTGAGCCTCCGATACCGTTCATCATTTGGCGTCCCATGATATGAGTACTATTCACGTTGCCGAAGAGATCAACTTCGATGGCGGTGTTGATCGAGATGAGTCCGAGGCGTCGGATTACCTCCGGATGGTTGCTGATCTCCTGTGGGCGCATCAGGATGCGGGGACGGAAGAAATTCAGATCGCTGTAGACTCTATCCAGCGCCGGCGGACTGAGTGCGAGCGCACAGGTACTCGCGAACTTGACCCGACCGGCACAGATGAGATCGACCACTGAATCCTGCAGGACCTCGGTGTACATTTCGAACTGCGGCATTTGTGTGTGGCGTCCCAGCGCTGCCAGGACAGCATTGCCAACATTCCCCACGCCGGATTGGATGGGCACGAAAGAGGGGAGGCGTTGTGCTGCGAGTTCTGCAACAAGAAACTCGGCCACGTGATTGCCAATGGCTTCGGTAGTCGGCGTTGGTTCATCATAGCCACCCGTTTCATCGTTCCGATCTGTCTCGACGATACCGACGATGCGTGATGGATCCACCAGCATGATGGGGGAACCGATTCGGTCGGGGGCGTGAAAAATAGCTATTTCGCCACGATGCGGTGGATCGGCGGGCTCATAGATGTCATGCATGCCGAGGAGCGCTGGAGGGTGTCTCCGGTTCAGTTCGATAAGCACCCGACGGGCCTGACGGCCGAAGGTTGGTGCCGCCCCTATGGATGAGGTCAGAACTATACCTCCTCCGGAGGTAACGTCGCTTGCTTCAAGGATTGCCCAGTCTATGGGCCCAAGAAACCCACAGCGAACGGCCTGTGGCAACATCGAAAGGTGCATATCGAAGAAACGGGTGTCGCCGGCGTTGATGCGTGCGCGAAGATCCGCGTTGGACTGGTAAGGAGTGCGAAAGCTAATCGCGTCGGCCTTTGCTAATGCACCGTCAAGCGATGGGCCGGTGGACGCGCCAGTGAGAACGCCTATCTTGAATGGTTCCCCGCGCTGATGCGCAGCCTCAGCTTTCGCCGCAATAGCAGAAGGTATGGCCTTTGGCGAGCCAGCCGGTGTGAAGCCACTAAACGCAACCGTCTGCCCGTGTTTTACATGGGCGGCCGCTTCCTCTGCCGTCAGCTTCGGAAATGGTAAGCCCATCAGACGCTCCTCTTTCATAGTTCAAGACATAAGACTGAACATTGCAATCTGGTAATGGTTAGCCTTGCGCAGAGTTGTGTTGGTCTGCGTCAAAACCTATTTCCAGCCTCAATTCTGCCAGGGTGTTTACTGCGCGCCGGCTGCCGGCAGGGAACGAATGAACGCAACAATTGCCTTCATGTCCTGAGCATTCATGTTGGTGAGGGGCATGCCGCCTTGTTGCATGCGCTTGCTGTGGTGGCGCAGCAGATCCTCCAGCGTGGCAGCGGGAAGGATGGACGCGGTTCCGGCTAGGGCCGGCGCTGCAACCGTTCCCGTCAAGCCGCCAACGCCGTGGCAGGTCTCACAGCGAGTGCGCTGGAAGATCACCTTACCCCGGAGAGCGTCTGGAGTCAGTGGCGCCCGAGCAACCGTGGGAGCAGGACCCCCGCTTGCCGGGTTTGCGGAAGAAGGCGCCGCCGCGGGTTGCATTCCTGGGCTCGGGGCCGCGGGGTTGGAGCTCAAGCCGGATAGATATGAGACCAGCAACTGCAAATGTGCATCATCCACGTTCACAGCGGGCATACCCCCGTCGCGCATTCTCTTCTCAGGATGACGCAGCAAGTTTGGAAGTTGAGACCCGGGGAATCTTTGGCCGACTCCGATAAGCGACGGAGCAAAGTGTGTCCCTCCGGCGTTCTGCCCATGGCACGCGGCACAGCCGTTGGCCACAAATACCGCCCTTCCACCAGCGGAACTTGCCGTCACCGACGCCACGCCCGGCGCGGCAACCGGAGCTGCCGTTGTGGCGGCGCTGGGTGGAGGCAGCGCGGGGGCTGGGGCGCTCGCTATTTCGGGAGCGCTGGGTGCAGGAGGTTCGGCCTGCTGCTGCGCAATCGCCGGGCTTGCTGGTGACAAAGATCGCAGATAGGCGATCACAGATTTTTCTTGCTCCGGCGTAGCGACCAGCGGAGACATGCCTCCTGCGCGCATTTTTCCGTTTGGATTGCGTAACAGCCCTGCCAGTTGGGTATCCGGCAGATTAGCGACCAGAGCGGCCAGCGCCGGTGCGCGTGCGGTTCCGGCTCCAGCCGCGCCATGACAAGCCGAACACGCGTGGGTTTCGAAGATTTCCTGCCCCGCTGCAATAGAAACAGCGGCTGTTGCTGTGGTTGGCGAAACGCCCGGCTTGACGGCACGCAGCCGCGGCGGAGCGGTATGGGGTTGGGCAGAGTGCGTCGCAGGCACGTTTGCAGCGCTCGTCCCCAGCGCTCCCAGGTAGCTCACCAGGGCAGACATGTCGGTTGCGGATAGGTCGACAGCCGGCATAGCGCCCGCGCGCATTTTGGCATTCGGATCGCGCAACAGGCCGGGCAGCAGATCGGACGGATATTTGCTGGTAACGCCAACCAGGCTTGGGCCTGCGGGCGTACCCGTACCAGTGTCTCCATGGCATCCCGCACATCCGTTGGCGCCAAAGATTCCCTTGCCCAAGGCAATCGAAGGCTCAACCGGGCCGGTCGCTACCTCTACTGGCCCAGTTCCCCCTGGAGTTTCGACATAGGGTTCAAAGGGCGCTTCACTGTATGCCTTTTCCTGTTGATCCTGCAGCGCGATCTGGGCAGCGCTGGTGGGGTCACGGGCGTCATCCAGGCGGCTCTTGATGCCGAGGAAGATTGCGCCAACCAGAACAATGGCCACTCCAAGCAGCGGAATCGGCCTGCGCCAGGGTCTGCGCTCCAGACTTCGATCCAGAAACGGCAGCAGAAAGAACAGCAGAGCGAGGAGGCCGGGAACCACGACGATGGCAAATACCACCGTTGTACCCTGCCAGAACTTGAGCCACTCAAACATCGACAGGTAGTACCACTCGGGACGGGGAAGAAACTGCGTATCCGCGGGATTGGCGACCGGGCCGAGCTCTACCGGATGAAAGTAGGCCAGGATGCCAAGGCCGATCATGAGCAACAGGGCAAAGGCCATGTCTATGATGACCTGGCGGGGATAGAAACCCTCCGCCGGCAGCTTGGGATGGACTGGATCTTCTTCGATCGGTCCGGCCGGGCCTGCCTTGCGGAACAGGGCAATATGCACTCCGATGAATAAGAAAATCGCTGCGGGGATGAGGAAGAGGTGGGCCACATAGAACCGCGACAGGGTAAGGGTTCCAAGAGCGTCGCCACCGCGAAGCAGGCGAGTCAGCCATTCCCCGATGAGAGGGATCTCGCCCACGATATTGGTGCCCACAGCGGTCGCGAAGTAGGCCTTCTGATCCCAGGGAAGCAGGTAGCCAGTGAAGCCCATGGCCAGAACAAGAAAGGAAAGCAGTGCCCCAGAAATCCAGAGCAGTTCTCGCCGCCCTTTAAACGACCCCCAGAGAAAGGTCTGCAGGAAGTGCAGGGCGAGCACAATGATCATCGCGCTCGAGCCGTAGTAGTGCAGGCTGCGCAGGAACCCCCCTGCGGCCACCTGCTTGGTGATATAGGCGACGCTGGTGTGCGCCGTCTCGGCGGAGGGAACATAGTAGAGCGCAAGGGCAATACCGGTAATGACCTGGGAGATAAAGATGAAAAGCAGTCCGGAACCGAAGACGTAGGCCAGGCGTGCACCGCCGGGAATGGGCTCATCCAGCGATGCCTGCATGATGTTGCCCAGACCGGTACGCTTGTTAAACCAGCTATAGATGCGAGTTGGCAGGCTTTTCGCTTGCGTGCTGTCGGCCTTCACTGGATCTTTCGGTTCCATATCTAGCTCAACTTTTCCTGGTTGGGAACATTCGATCGAAAATACTCGAAATGGACCATCAATTTGCCGTTGTCCAACTTATGCGGTAGCGCATCCATGCCGCGGGGTGGGGGACCGGAGACGAGGGCTCCATCCGGAGCAAAGTGTCCCCCATGGCAGGGGCAGACGAATTCCGCCTGAGCGTGTTGCCACGACACGCTGCACCCAAGATGAGGACAGATGGCGGACAGAACCTTTAACTGACCATCTTTCCCCTTGGTCACATACACCGACTGTGACGAAACCACTTCACGCCAGCCATCCCGCTGCTTGAAGTCGATGGTCTTAAGTGCCGGCACTGCCAGATTGGCGAACTCGTCGGTTGAACCGGCCTCAGACCAACCACTCTGACTGGCCTTTGCGTACAGGGGATAAAACGCGTAGCGAAGAACCGGGATGGCGAGAAGCGCACCCATACCCGCGGTTCCAATACCAAGAAGAACTCCGAAGAATGACCGGCGGTTGATGGCCGGGGACTCTACTGAGAGCCTTTGCGGATCGAGGGCTTGTCGGTCTTCCATTAGATCTCCTAGAAATTTACCCAGAGGGCAACGTAGACAGTGTTGTTGTCAGAGGCATTTCGATTGGCCCCGTCGTAGTTGGTGCTGGCGCCGTTGAACTTGTAATACCCGGTGTAGGCGACGCTGAGGTCGATGTTCTGCACCGGCCAGTAACTGCCCTGGAAGATGTAGCCGGCGGTGTTTGGACTCCCGTTGTTGCTGCCGGTAACTGCGGCTGGTGCATACAAGAGCGGGTCGGCGTTGCCGGTGGTCCCGAAGAGGGCGCCGGTCGCGGCGTACTTGCTCGCCCAGTGGTAAGTGCTATCCAGTTTCCAGGTGTTCAGATGATTGTTCTTGAAAGAGGCCGTACCCGCAGCCAGGGCTCCCGCCAGATCAGAAGACTCATGGATGTAAGTTCCATGAGCATCCAGCAGGTTTGCCCCGAAAGGATGCTCATACTGAAAGTCGAAGGAGGGGTCAACATAATGATCCTCTGGACCGCTGATCGCCGCCGGATGGGAATCGAGCACAATCCCATAGCTTCCAAGCATGAAGTAGTTGTCGCCTACGCTCTGCTGCCACGCCGCACGCCAGTAGGGAGCGACCGCACTGATGTTGTACGGGTAGCCGGTTCCGGTGATGGGCGCAGGCCCACCGGCGTGCTCAGAACGGTAGAGCGTGACGTCGGTATAGAGGTGCCCGGCGAACATGCTATAAGCGCCGACCCCGGCAACATCCTGTCCCAGTGCTCCATTAATGACAGGAGAAGCGATAGAACCTACGCCGGATGCGCTCGAAATCCAGGGATAGCCCCAGGCGGGTGTGCTGTTCCACAAATCCTCTACGCTGGGGTTGTTGTTCAACGTGATCCCATAAAACAGGTCATGGCCGCCCAACTTGGCCTGGTTGGCATAGCGCAAATCGGTGTTATCCATACTGAAGTGGTCATCGGTATGCGTATAAGTCGTCTGGGCTAAGCCACCGAAGTGCGATGCGTAGCCGCCCGCGAAAAAGATGCTCAACTGCTGAGGAAAGCCGGCGGCGCCATTCTGTGACTGCGGCTGATCCGCCTGAAATGCGGTATCAGACAGCAATACCATGACAGAGAGCGGGATATATTTAGAAAGCAGCAGGTCCTTCGAGTTTCCCACTTTGTCTTTGTCCGTCATATCGGTCAAGACATAGCCCTTAAGCTTGAAGTTGCGTCCGAACGCAGTCAGCTCGGAGGGTTCGTGTGACAAACATTGCAGGAGAGACCAGTTTGACGTGCAAAACTGGGTACTGCGAAGGCATCTCTAGCGGTGAGCAGGCAAAGGAGGCCAAACATTAGTTGTGCTCTAAGCAGCATTCCAGTCCTCGGGCTTTCTGGCTGATTCTCCATAGGGCGTTGCCCCTGAGACGTCTCCGACATCGAGACTTTTGTTGAAGGGAAAGCTAGTGAGTCCCTGCTGGTGGTCGGCGGATCCGCTGTGCAGCTCGCCGCACGTATGGTCGCCACTTTCGCATTCAAATCTGGGACAAACTTTGTATGCATCGTTTTGGGTCACATGGCAACCAACAGTGCCGTCCTAACTTACCAATATTGTCATTCAGTAGGCAGTGATCTAAATCACACGCCTGCCGATACTGCCGCGTCGAGTCCCCACAGTGACCGCTGGTCCTGAGGACCTGACAGTCGCGCTTGGTAGTTCAGCCACCACACACTCCGGCAACACTCCCCCGAATACTCTCCTGATTCGAGAGCACCTTCGGTCGCCTTCTCTCCTCGAGCCGCATGGCACAAGCAATGGTTTCCCGTTATCATCGGACGCTACCTTGAAAATGGAAGAACAAACTGGGCACAGCCAGAAGAATTCCGATTGAAACTGTCGCCCAACGCCAGTCTCCCATTGATAGACCGACCCCTCCCGGAGATAGAGCAGCTCCTCGTTGCACTCCGGATTGAAGCAATGCCCAATCATGGAATCTCCGGTTCAGTGCAGTGCGCTGACAATACGATACGGACAGCGTCAGTAGGTGACTCAATTAGAGCGGCGCAAGCTGCATCTTCCGCCCCTCCGCGTTCCGAAAGGGAATGGACCCGCCCCGACAACTCGACCGTGCTGCCCAGTGCAGAAACGTAAATGCTTTTTGCATTTCTGCGCACCGCAGCGTCGATTGTGTCCCTGGCGGAGTCGACTAAACACTCGCGGCTTAACCGCGATTTGCGTGCCAACACCAAGGACCACGCAAGCGCTCTCGACAGGTCTACGTTGTACCAACCGACGCTCGAGGCGCTGATGGTCCCGGTACGACATACAATGCGAACGCCTAGCCAACAGCGCTGCGCTTCGAAGAAGTGCAGAGAGCGCTGATGCGCAGCCTCAGCTTTCGCCGCAATAGCAGAAGGTATGGCCTTTGGCGAGCCAGCCGGTGTGAAGCCACTAAACGCAACCGTCTGCCCGTGTTTTACATGGGCGGCCGCTTCTTCTGCCGTCAGCTTTGGAAATGGCGAGCCCATCAGACTCCTTCTTTTGTAGTTCGAGACATGGCACGGAACACTGCAGCTTAGTAATGGCTGCTCCTGCGCGGTCGCCATAGAGAGGTCAGCAACAGTCAATGATTCGTAGAGGACTGGCAGCGGAAACTCATGGGTCGTCCAATCGCCGGGACTCCAACTGCAATTTGCCACAATCGCGCTTCTCCAATCAGTGCAGCTGGCGAACGTATGCGACCAATGCTTCGAGGTCATCCTGCTTCAAGTCGATCGGCGTCATACCCCCGGCGCTCATCTTGTCGTTGGGCGCACGAAGCAGCGCAATGAGCTGCGCTTCTGTATATTTCTGACCAACGCTCGTTAGTGGGCCCGCTGCCGCGGTGCCTACCCCTCCATCTCCATGACAGGAGCTGCACGACTGAGCCTGAAAGATCGCCAGACCCTTTAACACCTTTGGGTCAGCAGAAGCCAACGCCGCAGATGCACTGCCTGCAGCCGTTTGTGGCACGAAAGGTTTTCGCATGAAGGCCTTCGCGTCCTCTTCTTGCTTGTGCATTTGCGCCGCGACTCCAGGATCTCTCTGGTCATCCCTATAGCTGGCCACGCCAAGAGAAGTGTAAGCAACCAGGAATAGAAAGAACGCTCCAACTACGATCGGCCGGCGCCAGGGACGGCGCTCGAGTCGCCGATCAAGGAATGGTACGCCGGCAAAGATCAGCGCCAGCACGGCGGGCAGAATGATGCCGCCAATCAAGGACCATTGGCCACTTAGGTACTTGAGCCACTGAAATGCCGGCCGATAGTACCATTCCGGCCGGGGAAGAAATGCTGTGTCGGCTGGGTTTGCGGCTGGGCCCAAATCCATAGGGATTACGATCGCGAACATAGCCAGGATCCCGATCAGTACGATGGCAAAAACGGCGTCGATGATCACCTGGCGGGGATAGAACGGGACGGCAGGCAGCTTGGGACGCACCGGGTCTTCTTTGATGGGGCCTGCTGCGCCTGCTTTGCGAAAGAAAAAGACATGCGCTGCGATAAAGCCGATCAGCAGCGCTGGCAGCACGAATACATGCAGCACGTAAAAGCGGGAAACAGTCAATGTTCCCATCTGATCGCCACCTCGCACCAATTGCTGCAAGGGCGGCCCAATGAACGGGACTTCTGAAATGAGGTTTGTTCCCACCGCGCTGGCGAAATACGCCTTCTCGTCCCAGGGCAACAGATATCCGGTGAAGGCCATCCCCAGCATCAGGGCCAGAAGGATGCACCCGGATAGCCAAAGCAGTTCCCGCCGGCCCTTATAGGATCCGTATAGGATTGTCTGTCCGATATGCAGCAGAAGTAGGATGATGATGCCGCTCGACCCATATGCATGGATGCTGCGGACGAATGATCCCGAACTTACCTCTTTCACGATATATGACACAACCGTGTGCGCATGGTCTGCCGATGGCACGTAGTACAAGGCCAGGAAAATCCCGGTGATGATCTGCGAAACAAAAAGGAAAAGAAGCCCCGAGCCAAAGACATAGGCCCAACTGGCGCCCCCTGGAATCGGTTCGTCAAGTGCCTCATGCAACAGAGAATCGATGCCCATGCGCTGGTCCAGCCACTGCACGAACCGGGCTGCGGCGTTGGTGTGCGCGGGCGGTTCCGGTATGTCTTTATTCGTCATAGACTGTCCTTCACCTCAGGCCATTACCTCTTTGTTGGGAACCAACTGGCGGAAATACTGGTAGCGCACTTTCAAGACTCCACCTTCAACCTTGGATTCGAGCGAGTCCATGGAGCGAGGTGGTGGTCCTGCGAGGCGTTCTCCGGTCGCTGTGAACGATCCTGAATGGCACGGGCACACAAATTTGCCCTCAGCATCCACCCAGCGAACCGAACAGCCGAGATGCGGACAGATGGGTGACAGAATCCGGAATTGCCCATCTTTTTGCTGGCAACACGTACACCGCCGTTTGGGCTGAAGTGCTCTGCCAGGCATCACGACGTTCCAGGGTAATCGTCTTTGCGATGGGAACGGTGATGGAAGCAAAGTCCTGGACCGGCCCCAGGTCGGACCAGGCAGTGGCAGTCGCGCTCTTGCGTATCGGATAGGTCACGAAGCGTATCAGAGGAGCTGCCAACAGCGCAGTCACCGCTGCTGTACTCAATGCAAGCAATGCGCCCAAAAATGAACGCCGTCCAGGAGACTGAATTTTGAGCCCACCATTCTGTTGGGTTCTGAGGTCCATCCATCCACTCCTTCGCTTCGGCCAGTTTTGGCCGATCTTTTCCTTGCTCTTAGGGCTTCTCGTTTGCCCGTTCCTTACTTCTTCTGCAATGTGTGAATGTACGCCACCACGTCAGTGATTTGCACGTCTGTAAGCTTGCCGGCGAACGGGGGCATCTTCCCCTTGCCGTTTTTAATGGCAGCCGTCAGAGTGGCGTCCGGCTCCTTGAGAATGTCAGGCGAAGTGAAAGGGAGCGCCTTCATAGCCTTGCCGGCAGGGGTGTTCCCGCTGCCATCGGCGGCATGGCACATCTGACATTTGGCTTTATAGGTATCAGCGCCCGAACTCTGCGCCAGGCTCAATGTGCTGGACGCAAATACTAGCAAACTTACAGTTCCGCAACGAACAATATGCTTCAGCATGAAGAACGCTCCTTCTGATGGGTGAAACGTATATGGCTAGAAAGCATAACGCACTCCGAGGGTGTAGACGTTCCCGCGAAAGCTGCGCGGAAGGGTTGGCCCGATTGGCGTTCCTTCGCCATAGCTGTAATAGTTATAGTCGGCTTTCCATGTCCAGTTTGGATTGAGATCGTAGGCAAGAGTGCCGTATGGGGTTTGATACTGCGACTGTAGGGAGCCCGGCACTTGGCGGATATTGATCGGCGGGGCTTGGCCGTTGGTATCGGACATGCGATAACCGGCCACAGCATGAACCTTCTTTACCGGGGTGAATACAAATCCAATAGAGCCATATTGCGTCGGCTGGCTGTAATAACCGTTGCTTTGCAGTGGCAGGCCCGCCTGCTGGCAGACTGAGGGGGCCTGCGGCGCGCCCTCGACGGCCGGCGTGGACGTGTAGCACTCGAGCGTGGTCGAGAAGATGTCGTCGTAGGCATAGTTCAGGTTGATGCTCCACTTTTCGCTGGGAGTGATCACGGTCGCAAAGGAGTAGTCACGATTGTGAAATAGATGGTTGACGGTAGCGACGTTGTCGCGGCTTTCCAGGATGTTGATCGTTCCGTTGAAGCTCAGCCAGGGGTGCGGATTGTAGGCAGTGCGCACCCGGTAATGCTGCAACTGGCGGGGGCTGATGCGGGTAAACGAATTGTCCGCAGACATCACATCCGCATTGAAGTTGGCGCGCAATTGAGGTGTGGGCCGCAGAACGATACCAAACAGAGCCCAATTGGCGTGAATCGGGATAAAGTCGCCGCCGGCGTCTGTGATGATGCGGCTGCTATAGCGGTACCCCAGCGAGAAGCGGGCATGCGGATCGGCATCCCAAACGACGAAGAAGGTGTTGATCTTTGTTTTCTGATTGAGGGCCTGGTAATCAGGTGTCGTGGTCACGGTCACGGCGCCGGGCGGCTGGAGCATCGAGGTTCCGGCGTAGTTCGTATTGATAAAGAGGTTGGTCGCGGGCTGGCGGAAATACCAGAAATTGAAAGCGTCATTCAGGGACACGGTAGGAGTCAACTGCCAGGTGGCGCCATAGTCAGCGTTGACGTTGATGCGGCGTGCGTTAGCTGAGCCGGTCATATTCTCCACACGGTTCCTGGCGCGGGAGTCGAGGCCGTTGAAGCTCTCGTTGTAATTCGTGAGGTGGCTGGTTGTTCCGATGTAAAGGACGCGTCCATTCATGATGAAGTGAGGGATCAACGCGCTCTCAAAGTGAAACTGCTCGCTCGGGAAAAGTGTGCGCGTTGGCGCGTACCGGGTATATGACAGAAAACCGCTGCAGGTCGGGTTAACCGTTCCATTGCCATTGAACGGGGCGGCGCAGGGACTGTTCCACACGGAAGAGAGATCGACTCCAAGGCTGACAGGGGTGCCGTTAGAGAGCAAGTAATTGAGCCCGGTGAGTCCCCAATGGGTGTTGCCCTTGAAATGCGTGATCAACTCGTCGAAGCTCACGGTCGTTCGTTTGAACGGCTTCCAGGTGACACCGCCCCGCCAGACATCTGTGGAGACTCGCCAGTACTGGGTAAGCAGGGCCTCAGCGCCGACGTGCAACGTGCTGTAGGTCGGACCTTGATTCACGTTCTGGAAATAGCCGAAATGTGCGCTGACCACCGAAAGCGGCGCAACCGTCATGTTGACATCTGTCATGCGGCGCACGGTGTTATATAGGTGCGGCGAGTCGAGGACCGGAACAAACGGCGTAGATGAAGGCGGGATCAGCGGATTGGCCAGCAGATTATCATCAAAGTATTGACGATTGCGGCGGAAACTAGAACGGAAGTCGTAAATGCGGCCCTTAGAAGCATTCAGGAAAGTGACGTTATAGGGATCTCCTCCGTAGCCAAAGCTATTGCTGGAGAGGTGATCAAATATGGGGGTCTTGGCCGGATCCACGGCAATCATCTCCATAGACTGGTCGAGAATGCGAGGCCCGGAGTGGAAGTTGACCAGCGTGGCGTACATAGCGTCACTACCGGAGTAAGTGGCGATGTGGCCACCCGGATCGATGGATTGATGAATCACGTATCCGTAACGAACATTGTCCCCAGGCGAGGGCGGCGGCGGTGCATCCTGCGTGCTCTTTGGAGCAGTGTCCTGTGCGATCGCTGAAGTACCGGCAACGAGGCCCGCGATCACCGCGACGATAGAGAGAGCCAGAACAGCACGCCGGAGATTCAGTTGGAGCGATATCCCTGAAAATGTGCTCATCATACCTGGCCATCCCTTACTTGAAGAAAAAAGCGTCGGCGTTTGAGCCATGAATCTGTACATGGCATACGGTGCACGCCTGATACTGGTTTGCCTGGTTATGGAACGACGGTGTGCCGGGCGCCGTGAAATTCGCCGAAGGAGTGTGGCACTGCAAGCACATGCTGTTCACATTGCTCAGCATGAGCAACCGGGGATTCGTCGATCCGTGCGGATAATGGCACGAGGTACAGCCCTCAGTCTTGATCGGTGGATGCTCGTAGACCCACGGCCCGGCAGTTTCGACATGACACTTGGTGCAGATAGCGTCCTGGGTTGAACTCAAGCGAAGCAAATTGGGCTGAAAAGTACCATGGGGGTCGTGGCAGTCCGTGCATTTGATTAACCCCTCATTAACCCTATGATGGAAGGGCTCGGCGAATGCCGCCTTAATGTCTGTATGGCATTGGTAGCAGAGGGCGGGCTGGCTTGCTCTGAGCAATACGGTCTGCGCTTCGGACTTGTGGATGCTGTGACAACTGGTGCAGCCGATGAGAGCATCGCCATGGGCGGTCCGATCGAAGTTCGGGTGATCGCCGGCATGGCAGGTCAAGCACCGTTCAGAGATCTGTTTCGGTGTCGCTTTTGTGAATTGAAAGATCTTGGTCGCATCCCCGCCGCTATCGACATGGGCCTTGCCAGGTCCGTGGCAGCTTTCGCATGTCACTCCCTTGCCGCCGTGCTCAAGGGCCAACTTGGAATGCGGATTGCCGGCGAAGCCCTTCACCTGATCCTGATGGCAGGCGGCGCAGGGCTCCTGCCCGACAAAATCCGCCGGATTTACTACCGTCTTGGAAGATGAAATTGTCGCAGCTTGCGGCGCAGCGGCATGCCCTGATCTGACGCCTCCGAACCCGATCAGCAGGACAAGAACCGCCAACCTATAGAGCGAATGCCGCATGCGCAATCTCCTCGAACAGTAACAACCGTGCAGACGTTTGCTGCTGGTGGACTAAGCTCAGCCGCTCATCTAAAAGGTCAGGTTACAGAACACAGTAATCCCGGGTGCTATCAAGATCAAAGTGATACTTGTCAAAGTGCCTAAAAAAGACTTTAGGATCATCTTCCACTTCGGGAACTCCTTACGACCGGCTCGCCGGAACTTAAAGAACCGTTGCTACTCTATTCCTCTGTCAGATCTATGCCTGTGACGCGTGTCACACTTGCACCCGGACTCCACGAGCCTCCCAGTTGCTCAGAATTAATCTGGGCCAGAAATGCTACAGTTGGTAACATCGAGGTTAATATTCTGTTTGACGACCCGTTGCCTTCTGGGACTTCCCTTGTCGTGACGAGCGAATTGCATGAATTTCAGGCACATCGCTATGGATTCGAGCCGGGGAGTGGACCGTGATCCAGCAGCGGAAAAAAGAGTGACCGAGTCTGCATATCGGCTGGCAGCCGAGTCGTGCGGTCCCGCGCAGTCTGTTGCGGATCGAGCAAGGCAAGCTGGCTGATGCCTTTCGCCTGGCAGCGCCGCGGGGCGATCACATAAGCCTCTCAGCCTCGGTGGCGGCTTTGGCTCGCGCCTGTAAAGGCTGAGCAGAATTGCGACCGGCTGGGCCGGGCCGACTTCGAGAGGAATCCGATCTGCGAAAGACCCGGCGCCTGCAAGGGGTCAGTCTCATGACCGGATGGATGCTCCTGTTTCTTGCTGCCGGTAGTTCAGATTAGCGAAGTATTCATCTTCGATTTAGTCCGCCTAACCCGACATTACCCTCTGCAGCCCCCTTTCTTTAGGGGCATCGTGCGTGATAAAAACCGAAGCTTTATTCGAAAGGACGCTGACATGTCAAAGGAAGCAGCCCATCATCACAAGCAGGCAGCCGAACACATTATCCTCAACTCCGAAGGTTTGCCCCTGTCCTGCTTGAAACTTTGGAGTTCCGGCCTGCGGCAGTCGCCCGTGAACTCATTGATGCTGTCGATGTGCTGCGAACGATGACTCGCGAGGGTGCCCGCAAAGTGCCAGAGAATGCGCCAGTGGGCTTCGTTCGCAGGAAATGGGGAAACTATCTTTGTAATCGACAAAGCGGTCTGCCCGCTCCTCTGCACGTTCGACTAGGCTTGTGTCTTCGCCGTACAATCCGATGAGGAAGTCTTCCCTGAGCTCCCCAGAACCGCCCGGCAATACGCGATGCTCTTCACCCATTCAATCCGCTGTATGTGATGCGCGTCACATATACCTGTATCAGCCGTCACATCAATCCTTGGCCGTCGGGGCTACGATTCGACTGTTAACAAGAATCAATCGTAACCGAGGGTGACCATGACAGGACTCCAGAAAGCTGTTGAACACGAGCAGGCAAGTACGTTCGAAGACGAGAAGCAGTCGCACACTGGCTTTCCCTTCGACAAAATTGTATATGTCGGCGACCTCTCGGGAGAGGGCTCCTACGGGCTGCGCTACGCACAACAGCTCGCCCACGAACGCCATGCGGAGCTTGTGGTGGTGCACTCGCTCGATCCCATCGTTTATGCATTGCCTGGTGCTGCACTGCGTGACGGCGCTGCAAATGCAGAGTTAACGGCCATGGAGCACGACCCTCAGCGCCACGGGGCCAACCACGATTCCTTTGTGCAGCGCGAGCAAGTTTGCGCAGAGATCCTGAGCGAGGCGAGGCGCCACTCTGCATCCCTGCTCATTCTCGGCACCGCGGGACGAACAACCGCCGGTACCATGGCCCTCGCCACCATGGCGCGCCTTTTACTGCCGAATACGCCATGTTCTATTCTGACCGTCCCCACCCCGGCAGAGTCAGCCGTGTTGCCCCGCTTGCTGTGGCAGAACGTGGTCGCAGCCACCGATTTCTCCGAGGCTGGCATCGCCGCTCTGGACGTAGCGCAACGCGTTGCGAGGCGGGGGCTAGTGGTGCTCCACAGCACGCAGTGCGGCAAGGAGCAGCAATGCAGCCTCTGCATGACGCGACTTCGAATGCTTGCGCCCTTCAACGAGTCGCATACTTTGCCGGTCGAGCATCTCGTGGCCTCAGGCGTAGTGACTGCGGCTATCGCCTCTGTGGCGCAGAGGGTGCACCCTGACTTACTGGTGCTGGGTGCGCTTCACGTTGCGATCGACAGCGGACACCTGGATGACAGCACCGTCTATCGCGCGATCATTGAATCCCACTGCCCGGTGCTCCTGGTTCCACCCGGAACCGGCCGTAGTGACGGAACAATCGACAAAGCCGTTTACGCGTGGCTGGAACAAGTCCGGTGCATCGACGGCCAGCCTCCGCTCGAGGCGAGTATTAGAACAGAGGCGGTTGCAAGCGGCAAGGTGATTGGTGTGACACCTGTCACAGACGGAAAACCTGTCGTCAACTGATTCTGTCAAGAGAACACTTCTGGAAGCCAGAGCGAACACCTTGGTAGAGAGAGGGTCAGCCATGACAACTACTGTTAGTAGCTCCCCAAAGAAAGAACAGGAGAATCCTCGGCCGGGGTCAGTCGGTCTCCGATTCCGATCCATTCTGGTAGGCACAGATTGCTCGCCAGCAAGTGAAACCGCGGTAAGGCTAGCCGCTCGGCTGGCAAAAGAGTGTCATGCCAAGCTATATGTGCTGCATTCGATCGTGCCTGAGTTCTATGCGGTCGATACGCACGCACCCCTTCCAGAGCTCGCGCTGATGGATCTGCAGAATGCACGCGAGAACCTGCATAAATATGTCGAGCACATTCCTGAGCTGCGGACGTCGAAGCACAAGGAAGTAGTTTTCGTGGGTTCCGCCAGTGAGGCGATCCAATCTGTGGGGAAGTCCAATGACATTGATTTGCTGGTTCTTGGTTCGCATGGCCGCCATGGACTGGCGAAGCTGACCCTTGGCTCGGTTGCCGAATGGGCCATCCGCCGCCTCACCTTTCCCGTACTGGTGGCAGGCCCAATGTGCGATAAAAGCTTACGTCCGATACAGTCGATTGTTCTTGCGACAGATCTTTCGCAGCAGGCTTTGCGCTCGGCTCAGTATGCCAGCTCCATGGCGCAGGATTATAGTGCCCGACTGACCCTAATGCATGTGCTGCCTCGGGCGGCCACAATAGACGGGCAAAATCAAGCCGAGTCAAGCACCCACAACAAGCTTCATCGACTCGTGCCAAGCGACTGTGGAGAACAGTGCACCCTGAAATTCGAGGTGAAAACCGGGGATATCGCTCCGGCCATCCTGCATTCAGCGCAGCTAAATAAGGCCAATTTGATCGTCCTGGGAGCAAAGCACAGAGCACCTCTGGCAGATCATATGCCTCGGACCAAACTTTCGGCCATCATTCGCGGATCGCACTGCCCGGTGCTGGTTGTGCCAGCTGACTGATCTTGACCTGCCTCGATTGAAATTGCCTGGAACAAAGCTGTGACGCCGGTCACGCAGCGGAGGTGCTCGGCGTCACAGTTTTGAGCCAATTGAGCAGCAAACTCAGGTAAAGGAGAACAAAATGAATCCCATGCTCTTGGCTTCGATGACACGGCCAAAATCCATTCTGGTGGCCACAGCTTTGAACGATCTGGATTTCCTGCTTCCGGTGGCGATCGAGCAAGCCAGGATGACGGGAGCGATGCTTTGGCTACTCCACGTAGTTCCTCCGCAGGCCTACGCTTCTATCGAAGCCGGAGCCTATCCTTTCGTTGAAAAAGAGAAGGAGTACCGCTTCGCGGAAGCTGCTCTCGCTAAAGTTGCGTTGGAATTACGGGAGAAGAATCTGCCTTGCACCTATGAGGTTCGTCGATGGTACCCCGTGGATGAGATCAAGGCCTGCATTCGCGAACACGACATAGAGCGCCTGATTATTGGTACCTCCAGTAAGGGAAAATTAGGCAAGTTTCTGGTCGGATCCGTTGCAGAGGAGTTGATACGCAGTTTGGAAATTCCCGTTTGCACGGTCGGCCCGCATTTCTGGCCACTTGCTCCGAATCGGCCTCGCCGGATTCTCTTTGCCCTCTCGCTGCGCCATCACCCTGAACATTCGCTTAGGTTCGCAGTTGATCTTGCGGCCGCGCTGCCAGCTGAGCTCACCGTTCTCCACGTCGCCGAACAGGATCTTGGGGACGAGGGGCTTGCAGCTGGCGCCATGTCTAAAATCGACGAGCTGCTGAGGGAAATACAGCCCAGGCAAGTCGCGCCGCACATTCGCATCCGAGGCGGCGAGCCGGCGGAGGAAATAGTCGCCGAATGCACGGCTCTCGGGCCCGAGTTGGTCGTCCTGAGTGCATTTCCCGCGTCCCATGTAGCCGCGAGGTTCCGCTCAGGCGTTGCTTATAGGGTGATAGCCCAAGTCCCATGTCCGACCTTCACCCTGCGGAGCGGATTGAAGACGAGACCTAACGGAAACTATCGCGAGTTTTCTGGAGTACAGATTGGATCTTCTTCTTCGGGTTGATTCTGGGATGCATTCCATCGTGAACGACAAGGCTAGTGGACTGTAACGGCTGATTCAGTAGTAGAACCGGACCTGCGAAAATGCGCAACGCTTGTATGGCTCGCGGCTCTTATGCTTTGTATATAGGGGTAGGGAGAACCGGAGTTCCCCCTCCCTCCGAACCGGACAGGCGGATTTCCCGCATCCGGCTCTCCAGTTAGCGGGTCACCTTGCATAAGGATTGACGTACGGAAGCATGGGTCGCGCACAGAGAGAACAGCCCTTGTTCCGCAAAGAAAGCATTGGTCCAGCGAAGATGGTCAAAGCCTCGTCCGCCACCACGCTTGCCCTGCCTGCAGCGCAGAATGGAACGCAAACGCATTCGTATCCAGCTGTCGAGTAAGGGGAACGTAGTCTTGTGACTGTGCTGGAAATATTGAAACCAGCCGGTCAGACTGCGGTTGAGTTGGGAGAGGATCGTGGGCAGAGAGTTCCGGTTGCGACGGCGCGTGTGATTGCGAACCGTGGTCTTGAACTTCTCCAGGCTCTTGGCGCGCGGCCATTTCATGCCCCGTTCAAAGTGATACCCGAGAAACTCAAAGCCACCTCGCTGGGTGGCGTCCACGATGCGCGTCTTGTCGGGATGCAACGCGAGTTCGGCCTGCGCCGTCCACTGTTGCACCTCCGCCAGCGCCGCTTGCGCCTGGCTCTCCGTCCGGCATAACAGGACAAAGTCGTCCGCGTATCGCACCATCTCTATTCCCCGGCTCGCCATGAGGTGGTCCAGGGGATCAAGATAAATGTTCGATAACAACGGACTAACCACTCCGCCCTGCGGCGTTCCCTTGTCCGGAGTCCAATATTTTGCTTCCTCCAGCACCCCTTGCCGCAGATACGCTTGCACTAATTGCAGCACCCGGCCATCGCTGACCTTGCCTGCTACCCGCGCCAGCAGCTTCTCCTGCGGAATGGTGTCGAAGTAGCTTTTCAGATCGGCATCCACCACCCACGTGTACCCCTGGTGCAGCAGATAATCGACCCGGCGCAATGCGTCCTTGCAGCCCCGATTCGGACGGAATCCATAGCTATGTTCCGCAAAATCCCGCTCGAAAATCGGTTCCAGCACGTGGCGCAACGCAGCCTGCACCACTCGGTCGCGCACCGTCGGGATCCCTAACGGACGCATTTCCTTGCTGCCCGGTTTGGGTATCCATACCCGCTTCACCGCGGCCGGTTGATACTCGTTCCGCCGCAGTGCGCGTGCTATCTTCTCCAGATTCGCTTCCTCGTGTTGCGCGAACATCTCTACCGTCTCATGATCTACTCCTGCGGACCCCCCATTGGCCTGCACTGCTCGGAATGCCTGCCGCAGGTTGCCCGCGCTGTACACCTTGTCCATCAAGCTAAACCACTGTCCTCCTTTGACTCCTTGTTCCAGAGCCGTCAACATACGGTCCGTCCAGACTTCCGGTTCCACCCAACTCCATCGTGCGCGGATGTCTCTCGCTTGTTTAGTCTCTGCCGACACTGCCGCGAGTCCTTCTTCCGTTCTTCTGTCCATTCCCGTCTTCCACTTCCCTGCGTCCCTTGGCTCCACGCCAGTTACGGCGCTTCCTCGCTACTACGGACGCTGTGACTCCTCTGCCGGGTCCCTTCCCGACAGAGGTCTCCCTGATTCATGTACCTGGCCTTCCTGCCATTCTGTCTCCAAACACCTGTGTCGCCCCAACGTCGCTTTCTCACGCTACCCCTCAGCGCCTTGGGCTTCTTCCTCGCGGAAGTCTGGGCTTCGCCTTAACCCTGGCAGGCTCGCCGCCACCACCGGCCGAATCGAGTTTGTCATCCTACGGACTGGCAGTTCACTCCCTGTAGCTCCTCACCTCGTCTCGCGACGACGCAATAACAGTTCGTTACAGGCCGGAGAGCGCATGCCTGAAGAGGACTTCCACCCTCCAACCAAGTACACTTTCAGGCGCACCAGGGCACGACTTTAGTCGGGCCATAAAGGGCTGAGAGAGAACTGGGCTTTAGCCCCTGAGGGCTATTCGTAACAACAATTTTTTCCGTAGCCTCTTTAGTTCCGGCGGAGCGGACAAGTGCCAGCCCCGGACTTTAGTCCGGGGAGAGCGGGTTTTCAAACCCGCGAAAACGTTCCTATAAATTGAGGGCTACCTCGCCGCAGCGAGCATTAGCCCTGGTGGCCTCTTCTGAAACGGTTAGCGACCTTTCCGCGGTCTCTTTAGTCCCTGCGGCTCTCCTCGAATTAGCTGTAACAGTCCACTAGCAATCTACTCGTTACAGTCCACTAGGTCACCGCGCCGTTAATTGGCAGGTTGGGATATTGCTCAGCTGCTGCGGCTGTGAGGGACAGGATACATCTCTATTTCCTTAGACAGTCTCAAGCATGACGGCCATCACAGCGGGTGCAAGCGAACGTGGCAGGCGACGCCATGACGACGAGCTACCAGAATTGACTGCCACCTGCTTCGCGCTGATCTTTAACATTGAAGAGCTGGGAGGACCCAAATGCGACAGACGCCGTGTAGCTTTGCCGGGCGTGATGTGGATCGCTGCGCTGACTTGCCCGTGAGGGTAACTTGCCATCAAACAGTCGGGGTTTCGATGTCTGACAAAAGATACCTTATCAGGCTAAAATCGCCTCGACGAACGCTCCACGTGGTAATTGCAGCAAGTGTTGCAATTCATAGCGACCACGTCGCCTTTCTCAACTCGAAGGGTGAATTGATGTTCTTGGTCATGTTAGAGGCCGTTGAAAGCTGGACCGAGGATGAACTCCGATGTTAAAGCATCGGACAGCGTCCAGAGGTTCGAAAGGCTGAAGCCCCTGTGTACATTGTCTCAAGTTGGGGCCCCACACCTCGGACAAGCCGTTAAGACTATTTGAGGTGGAATAAACGTGAACGTCCCAAATCTGGCTCGATTCTTCCGGCAACAAAGCCTCTACATCGCGATCTCCGCGGTCGTCGGAGCCATTTTCTGGGCCAACGGGCAGCAGATCAATCCCGCGACGGTTCTGGTGTACTCTCTTTGCATCGGGAATCTCCTCTCGCCCGCAACAGGTTGGTTGGAGTTCCTCTATGCGGAGAGACCCTTTCCTTACGACTTACTGATTTTCCTGCCTGTCCTACTTGTCCTGACGGTCCCTATTTACCTGATTACGACCTTGGTTGTATGGTTGGTTGCTCCGCCCTATCCGCAGACGCTTTCTAACCTGATTACGACGGGATGGAAGTTTCCGTTCCTGATCACATTCGTCTTCGGTATTCCGTCGTTCCTGTACCACAGCACGAAAGAGCGCCTGGAGCGGCGCAACGTCGAGCTTCTGCGAAAAGTGGAACGCGGCACTGCCCGGCTTGAAATGCAAGAGCAGGAATTGGAGCGAGCCCGAGAAATACAGCAGTCTCTGCTTCCAAAAGAAATTCCCCAGCTTCCGGGATTCGAGGTCGCAGGAGCATGGCAGCCCGCTAGTACTGTGAGCGGCGACTACTTTGACGTGCTCCGGCTTGGCGATCATAGACTGGGCATTTGCATCGCAGACGTGGTCGGCAAAGGTGTATCTGCCGCTCTGCTGATGGCTAATGTGCAAGCAGCGGTTCGCGCCTTTGCGAATGGCTTGGAGAGCCCGGCCCAGGTGTGCGGCAAGGTCAACACCCTGCTACACGAGAACATTGCAACCGGGAAGTTCGTGACCTTCCTTTATGGAATTCTCGACGGGGAAATGCGTACGTTTCGGTACAGCAACGCCGGACATCTCTACCCGATACTTGTTTCCGGTGCCTCATTCCGGATGCTCGAGCAAAGTGGGGCGGTGCTAGGCGTTTTCCCAACCTGGAAATACGAGGACTCGATGATCAAGATGGGGACCGGGGATCGTTTGCTCCTATTCACTGATGGCATCACAGAAGCGTCGAATGCGAACGGGCAGGAATTCGAAGAAGGAGGCGTCGCAGCGTTTGCAATAGCCAACCGCGCACTCTCCGCGAAGGATTTGAATAGCCGGCTGCTCGCGCAGGTCACCGCGTACTGCGGGGCGCAATTCCACGATGACGCAACTCTGCTTGTAGTTGCCGCCTTATGACATTTGATTCAAGAAGTGCTTATCCCTGTGGACAGGGGATAGCTACGGAGAGTGCTGCGAACGGGCCTTAAGGACTCGAACGTCAGGTTTCTTCCTGGGGGGTGTCGTGAGGTAATCTGCCCGCCAATCCCGACTTACTGGCAAAGTCTTGCGCGCACGCTGGTTTGCATCTCACTTGCGGGAATCTGGGCACTTGTAACAGGTGGCCGCATCAAGGGGAGACGCAGCCGGAGTTGAAATCACATTTATCTTCGCTGGACGGCAGTGTGGATGGGTCAGTACGCGTCTACCTTGGTCATGCAATTTGCAAAGGGTCGCCGCGCCGTTGAAGCTTGGCCGTCAAAGCTCAGATGATGTCCTTCAGCGCAGTAATGATCTGCGCCTCCGTATGCACTGCTCTTGCCAATCCCCCTCCTCAAGCCGCAATCATACTTTGCGTATGTGCGGATCTAGGGGGGCAGGTCACCGCAAAGAAGAGGGATAGAGGGATCGCCAGGTCCACGTCGAAAAGTATCGTACATGCACATCGCCATGGGCATCGACAAGCCGGAGATTCACACTTGGAAAGTGGCCGGCTTCCAAAACCTCGCTCGATTGGGTTTCCCACTAGCTGGATGCCTCAAAGAAGTGGGCTATCTTCTTGCCTGCTTTTTCCGTGTAATACACCGTGACGTGGGCAGACTTCTCGCTACCTTTTCCGATATCCTTGCCTTCGTCGACAGCTGCATGGTCGGTCAGGCGGAAGGTGGTCTTGGTCCCATCTGCGGCCTTGAGCACTAATTTCTTTCCGCCCCGATTAAGCTCGTCGATGGTGCCAGTGGAGGTCTTGAGGCCGTCCTCGCCTACGCGGTCGATCTCCTGCACTGTATCCTTGCCGCCCGCAACGGTATAGTGGGCAACGACCTTCGTGCCCTCTCCAATTTTGGAGACGCCGTGAATCGTTGCCTGGCCAGTGCCTTCGGCACCATAGACGACAGTCCAACCCACATAGTGGAATGAATGATCGGCTCCATCGCTCGTTTCAACCACGATCGTCTTGGTAGAGGCATCGACTTTCTTGACAGTTCCCTCAACCGCACTGACAACATCCTGTGCCGCGCAAAGAGACAACGAACCCACAACGAAAAATACAATCCCGCAGATCTTTAGCTTCCGCATGCTTCCTCCGCACTCGAAACGAAGAGCGATTCCACGACAGAGATTAAGCTTTGTTTACCCATAGATATGTGACGGATATCACGTGCAAACTTCTTGGGCGACACTTGTTACGCGGGAAATCTCACCGATTTCGATTACCGAGGACTACCAGCCGCCGAAGTCGAGGTTGACCATCTTGCAATGTGGGGTCGGACCCATTGCTGCTTCCAGCGTAGACCGCCGGAGCGAGCCAATTGATCTGGTGGATGGAAGGGATGTGTTCTACATCACAGCCAATACGCCAAGCGTGATGAATCCTCTTTGTTAGAGGGTTCAACCGCGACTCTTGTGGCAGTATGTGCGGCGCAAAATTTAACGCAGGAGAGTAAATCTTTATGGCATCCACGGAGTATCTGGAACAGCAAGCGCCCGTCTCTGAGCTAACACTGACTCCCGAGGAACTAGAGAAGATCGACTCCTATTGGCACGCATGCAACTACCTCTGTGCCGGGATGATCTATCTTCGTGACAACCCTTTGCTCCGAGAGCCGTTGCGTCCTGAGCACTGCAAGAATCGCCTGCTTGGCCATTGGGGTTCAGACCCCGGACAGACATTCGTTTGGGCCCATCTGAATCGCGTCATCCGCAAATACGACCTGGATATGATTTACATTTCCGGTCCAGGTCATGGTGCGCCGGCTGTGATCTCAAACTGCTACCTCGAAGGTACCTATTCAGAGGTTTATCCGGAGAAGAGCCAGGACGAAGCTGGCTTGCTCAAACTTTTCCGCGCCTTCTCCTTCCCGGGCCAGCTTGGGAGCCATTGCACGCCGGAAGTTCCCGGGTCGATTCACGAAGGCGGTGAGCTGGGCTACAGCGTATCGCACGCGTTCGGAGCGGCATTCGACAATCCCGATCTGATCGTGAGCGTGGTGGTCGGAGATGGTGAGGCTGAGACTGGGCCGTTGGCGACATCTTGGCACTCCAATAAATTTCTGAACCCAATTCGTGATGGTGCGGTTCTGCCGATCCTTCATCTGAACGGATACAAGATCGCCAATCCTACGCTGCTGGCCCGTATCTCAGCTGAGGAACTCGAGGATCTCTTTAAGGGATATGGATGGAAACCGTACGTGGTCGAGGGTGACGATCCCCAGCTAATGCACCAACAGATGGCCAGAACGGTGGAGGCCTGTGTGCAGCAGATTCAAGCGATTCAGCATGAAGCACGCAGCACAGGCAAGCCGGACCGGCCGCGCTGGCCCATGATCATCCTCCGCTCACCCAAGGGGTGGACGGGACCGAAGCAGGTGGACGGTCAAAAAGTAGAGGACTTCTGGCGTGCGCATCAGGTGCCGGTGCTCGATGTGAAATCAAATCCGGAACACTTGCAGATCGTTGAACAATGGATGAGGAGCTATCACCCTGAAAACCTCTTTGATGAAAACGGTACCCTCGTCGATCGACTGCAGGATCAGCATCCCGTAGGAGACCGACGGATGAGCGCCAATCCTCATGCCAACGGAGGAAAGCTGCGCAAACCTCTCCATCTTCCAGATTTCTGCGGCTACGCGATTCCGATTGACAAGCCCGGCACCAAAGAGATCTCGCCCACAGAGACCCTCGGCAAGTTTTTGCGCGACGTAATGCGTGGCAACATGTCCAGTTTTCGGCTATTCAGCCCCGACGAGAACGCGTCCAATCGGCTGCAGGATGTCTATCAAGCCAGTCCAAAGACCTGGCTCGCTACGATCAAACCAGAGGATGCGGGTGGAACAGACATTTCCCCCGACGGACGCGTGATGGAAATGCTAAGCGAACACACGCTCGAAGGCTGGCTCGAAGCTTACCTCTTAACGGGTCGCCACGGGCTCTTCAGTACCTATGAGGCCTTCGCCCACGTTATCGACTCCATGTACAACCAATACGCAAAATGGCTGGAGAAGTCGAAGACCGAACTCGAATGGCGACTTCCCGTCTCTTCGCTCAATCTCCTGATCACGTCGCTCGTCTGGCGCCAGGACCACAACGGTTTCACCCATGAGGATCCAGGATTTCTGGATGTGGTGAGCAACAAGAGCGCCGAAATAGCACGCATCTACCTTCCACCCGATGCCAACTGTCTGCTCAGCGTGGCAGATCACTGCCTACGGAGCGTGGACTATGTAAACGTGATCGTGGCCGATAAGCAGCCTCACTTGGTTTATCTCGATATGGACGCCGCGATCATCCACTGCACCAAGGGCATCGGTATTTGGGAATGGGCGAGTACAGATGCGGGAGCGGATCCGGATGTTGTTGTGGCGAGCGCTGGAGACATTTTGACGGAGGAAGCTTTGGCCGCAGTCGCCATCTTACGGGAGAAGTTACCTGATCTGAAGATTCGATTCGTGAACGTCGTGGATTTGTACCGTCTTCAGCCGGATACAGAGCATCCACACGGTCTCTCGGATCGTGACTTCGACTCACTCTTCACAAAGGATAAGCCCGTCATCTTCAACTTCCACGGATATCCGTCGCTCATACACAAGTTCACCTATCGCCGGACAAATCATACTCAAATCCACGTGAGAGGCTACAAGGAAAAGGGCAACATCAATACGCCATTGGAGCTGGCAATCCGCAATCAGGTTGACCGATTCAACCTGGCGATCGATGTCATCGATCGCGTTCCCAGGTTGCAAGCCGCCGGAGCGCACCTAAAAGAATGGCTTAAGGGCCAAATCATCGAAAGCATCCACTATGCCTACACCGAAGGCCTGGACAAACCTGAGATACGCAACTGGAGATGGCCGTTCGCGCAGTAAAAGCCAAGCGTAGGCCTGTCTGCGGTAGCCAGCTTTAGAGCATCGCTGATGCTCGTCTCTGAAGTCTTCGATGACAGGGTGCTAGTGCACAATGACGTCGTCGATTGGCCTACCTGCCTTGGGAACAGCAGCGTCATAGTCCTCGCCTAAGAGCGCGGCCACGGTGGCCGCCAACTGAGTCTGCAGCACAGGAGCTATATTCGTTCGTTCGCCCAGGGCGGGTGTGTCCGGGCCTAGGAAGACCATCCAAATCTGTTTCGACTCGGGCAGACCGGGCCACTTCTTTTCCGGATTCGGGGCTGATTGTCCATGGTCCTTCCAACTATCCACTCCCTCGCCCCGGCCATGGTCGGGAGAAAAGATCAGAGTAGTGTGACCACGGTATTCGGGCATAGATTGCACAGTTTCCCAGAGGACGCGGACATACTCATCGGCGCGATGCGCGGCGTTGAGATATTCGGTGTAATTCCCCTCATGCGCCCAATCATCCGTGTCTCCAAGCGAGAGATAGAGCACCCGCGGTTTCTGCGACTTAAGATATTCAAGCGCCGTGTAAAACGGGATGGGATCGAAGGGTTCCTCCTCCCAGATGCGCGGTGTCTCGGCTTTTTCATGATTCAGAAGGTCAAGACGAGGCGTCATCGGCATCGCGGTGAGCGGGTCGTAGCCGGCATTGACGAGCAGATGAGAGCGCGATGCGTTGAGGATGTACGGCATTACGTCCCAGGCGGCAAACGCGGCAATGCGACCGCGAAATGCATCTTTCTGGTTCAGCCACTCCAGGACAGTCCGATTTGGATTCCATACTTTGTCGTTGCTGTTCACGCGAGGATCTGCGAAGCCGCAGAACGTCTCGCTATAGCCTGGGTAGGAGAAATTCAAGGTGTTGGTATCATGCGCGTCCGAGCCCTTTGACAGGTTGCCGTATATCTGCCCCTGCCCGGCCGCCACTGTCCACAGAAAGGGCATCAGAGCGGCGCGGCGGTCGGTCACAGAATCACGCCAGTAGGCTTTCTTGAGCGCGTCGACATCCTTCACTTTGCCATGTTCCAGGTTCATAAGCGTCGGGTCTGCTCCGTTGAAGACCTCTTGCCAGCGAAGTCCATCTGTCATGATAACAATAATGTTCTCAGTCTGCCGGGTTTGCGCTTGGGTGAGAACCCAAGTCGCGATGCAACAGAACACGAGAGCGTAGAACGAGCAGGCTGGCATTTGTTTCATAGTTTTCCTCAGACGTGCAGAGGGCTATGAATCAATGTAGCGCGAAGCAGGTTCGCGAGGCCCAATAGGATCGCGAAAATCAGAAGTCGCGTCCAGGAGATTCAGGCGATTCAAGACGAAGCACGCTGACCTGGCTCACTAGGATTAAGCCGGAGGATGCGGATGGCACAGACACTTCTCCCCGACGGCGAACCGCCTAGAAAGCACCCTGGAGAAGCCCAGTCATACGATTACCTTCTATTGCTGCATATCGCGGCTGAGACATTAAAGCAGAGTGTGCATCAACGTGGTCATGGGTCGCGGAGCAACGAAGGGTGTCCGATCGTGTCGGCACACGGTCTGGATAGCGGAGCGTGCGGTCAGCAGGCCTGACGGCAGCCCACCTCCCGGCATAATCCATTGGCCCACCATAAGGAACTGCCGCAAACCGGGTAGGGTGTTTGGTAATTGCTGGTAACCGGTAGTGGGTGTCAGGAGCCAGCCTTCCATGCTTCCCTTCCAATTGCCTGTGTAGCGGATGACAGTCGCAGGAGTTGAGACGTCGATCACCTCGATCGCCCGGCGGACCTCAGGCACGCTTTTTTCGAGGATGGCGATGACCGCTTCGGCGATGCGATGCTTCTCCGCCCGATAGCCTGCGGAATCATGTTGCTGCAGATGCACCCAATACTCGAAATTCCGCGTTGGCAAAAAGCAAGTGACCAGCCGTCTTGCCGGCTGGCGCGAAGGTTGGGTCGAAGTGAAAGAAGCGGAAGGAGACCTGCCGAAGTTGTGTACCGGGGTCCACCTGGAGTGGCGTGTCGAGCAGCTCGAGTCGCAAATGCGGGCTGCAGAGATAGGTCCAGCGCGACTCCAAGCGAGACCTGCAGATAGGAAGGAAAAGTTTCGAACTCGTCATAAATCTCCTCGGTGGCCTTGTCCGTGTACTTGCCACTAAGCAGATCGTGGACCGTGGCATGACCATCGGCAGCGGAGATCACCCAGTCCGACGCGATGGTCTCCCCGCCGACCAACTGCACTCCTACAGCGGTGTCCCTCTCTACCAGAATGCGTTCAACTTTGGCTCCGAAACGAAGCCGTCCGCCCAAGCTGTTGAGCCTGTGTGCGATACCTTGAATAACAGCCTGAGAGCCGCCGATCGGATAGCCCGCATCACGGGCATTCGTCCACGCCAGAGAAAAGAAGAGAGCGAGAGCGGACAGCTGCGCCAATGTCGCCTTCCCCAAAGAAACTCCTTATCAGTGGATCCGTGAACTTGTAGCCGTACTCCTTACTGCTCATACTGGACAACTCGTGTAGCAATGGCAGGTACGGTAGGTCGCGCAGGTAGGTTAACCAGTTGCCGCCCCAGCCCTCGGTCGGGTCGGGCATCTTGAACTTGGAGAGACTTCGAATGGCAGAAGCGAAATTGCCGATCTCCACGGCGTCTTGTGGTGCCCGTCTCAACATCTCCGTCTCCAGGCGGTCGATGTTGGAGTAGATGCTCAAATGCTCGCCGTGTTCGGTTTCCAGGCGCACAAACTCATCGTGATACACGAATGCCAGCTTGTCGATGTCGAACACCTCCAGCCATCGCGAATACATCTCCCCATCGGGGTTGGAGCCGAACAGCCAATGCAAGCAGGTTTCAAACGTGTATCCGCCCCTGTGCCAGCTCGTTGCCAACCCCCCCGCAGAGTCGTGCATCTCGAGGACTTCAGCCTGATAGCCGCATCTTTGTGCGTAGACTGCCGCGCAAAGTCCCGCGATGCCGCCGCCAATGATGATGATCTTTCCAGAGTCATGCTTCATATGAGTGAACTCCATCCGATGTGCCGCGTGCCTTTTAAACCATCAGCCGATCGATCGGGCTACAAACGCGCCAAGCTCACCACATTCCCAACAAATCTTCTTTATCTGACAAACAGATCGGGTACTACACTTTGCCATTACAGCCATGGTAAGGTGTTCGTCTTCTACCAGGCTGTGACGGAAAACACATCGCTTAGAATTCGGCTGGGGTGCGAAGAGGAGTGATGTTCATCACAGAACTTTAGGTGAGACAGGTCTAGCCTTGGTTTTTAAGGGGGCATGCCATGATGAACATCCCAAATTACGTCACACATGAGGAGGAGCTGCGCACCGCGGTCCTGCGCGAGATCGAATGGCGACCCGATATTCACTCGCAGGACATCAATGTCAAAGTATCGGGTTCTGCCGTTGCGCTTACCGGATTCGTCCATACGTTCACCGAAAAGGCAAGTGCGGAGAAGGCCGCCAAATCCGTCCGCGGAGTTATCTTTATTGCCAACGACATCGAGGTGCGACCCAGTACGCGTACCGACCCAGAAATTTCCCGCGACGTCCAGCATGTTCTAAAGTCACACGCCATGGTTCCAGAGACGAATATCACTGCAACCGTACGAGAGGGCTTCGTTACTTTGGAAGGTACTGTCGAGTGGAACTATCAGAAAACCTCTGCGGTAGAGGCAGCCGAGAGCGTTCGCGGGGTCCTGGGTGTCTGGAATCGAATCGCGGTTAAGCCGCGAGTGTCACCCGCCTCCGTGAAGGATGCAATCGACGCTGCGCTTCGTAGAAGTGCAGAGCTTGATGCAAAAAGCATCTACGTTTCTGCACATGGCAGCACAGTCGAGTTGTCGGGAAAGGTTCATTCCTTTTTGGAACGCGAAGGAGCCGAACGTGCAGCTTGGGCTGCTCCGGGAATCGAGTGGGTAGTGAACCTCATTCAGGTGACCTACTGACACTGCCCGTATCGGATCAGTTCCCGGCGTGCAGGTTCGAGGGCCTGACACGCTGGGAGGAGGCCGCGCCGGCGAGAAGGTAAAGCCGAGCTGCGATAACAGCACTAAAACCGGCGCGGCCGCAAAGCGTTACTGAGGATTCCCATGATAGGACACTGCTTCAATCCGGACTGCAGGAAGGAACTACGCTATCTCCGGCATGGCTCGGTCTATCAATGGGAGAGGGGCGTTGGGAGAGAGTTTCGCTCGGAATTCTTCTGGCTATGCCCAATTTGCTCTTCTGTATTTGCGGTAGCTTCTGCCGACAACGGTGAGCCTCTGCTTGTACCATGCGGCACGAAGAGAGAGGGCGATCGAAGGTGTTCTCGAATCAGGAGAGTTTTCAGGGGAGCGTTGCCAGAATGCGTAGTTTCCGAGTTACCAAGCGCCCAGGCGTTGTAGGCCTTCGGCCAGCTTGGCGGGTTGGTGGAGCGCAGAATGAAAACAGCTCGCAGGTGATGTCGATCACTGCTCGGCGGGTGACAATATCGGATGCTTAGGAGAGGGACGGCCAATTATATGAAGCAAAACACCACACTTCCTGTTTACGCAGAATCGATCCAGTTCGATTTGAAGGAACTACTAGTCGCGTACGATTTCTCTCAAGCGGCAGACTCATCGCTGAAATATGCCGTGATGTTGTCCAAACGGTTTGGATCGTTCATTCATCTCATCGGAGTTCAGAGCCCAGCCGAATACGCCAGCGCTCTCGAGGCGGGACCGCTCGCGATGGAAATGTCTCAGCGTGATCTTCAATTTGGTCTTCAGGAAGTGGAAGCAGCGCCTCCGGGCAGAAGGGATATGGAGCGATTCTGTCCGCCGGATCGGCAACATCTCAGACACGATTGAAGGAGCCATACTCGAGCACACGCCCGACCTTCTTCTCCTTGGCGCTTATGGCTACGGTCCTATTGACCGGTCACGACTTGGCTCAACCGCCGAGCATCTGCTGCGGACAGTCCGCTGCCCCGTATTCATCGTGGGACCGAATGCTCTCCTCCGCGACCGGGAAGCTCCTCCTGTTGAACGGATTCTTTGCCCTACGAGCACACTCGAGATTCCGGACAATATTTTTTGCTTTGCTGGCCATTTAGCTGGCCAAATGGGAGCGCATTTGGAACTCGCCTATGTGGTTGATCCCACACAAAAGGATGTGCGACATAAACATCACGAGCAAGCGGTGCGAAGAGTGGAGTACTAAATTGCGTGACCGAGGCGTCACGGTGACTTGGACCGTGCTCTACGGTCGAGCAGATAAGGTGCTTGCGGAGCGTGCAGCTGAGTCGAGAGCCTCTGTCATTCTGTTTGGTCTGCACCGCAGCGGCAACCAGATGATCGATTGTCCCGACGGCGTAGTGAGCGGCACGATTCGCCAGGCCCCCTGTCCGGTGATGACCGTTCCGCCCGACCTTCCTCATTAATATGCGGTAGGCCGATGTTCCGTGGTCACGAGGTGGTGTGGCGTGCGCCACAGATCCTTACCGACTCTTCCGACAGGGTCAGAATCTGAGGTGTAGTATGACCGATTCTTGGAAATCCAGTTGAGGTGAGCCTGGAGAATATTTTGTTTGCTACAGACTTTTCTGAGAGTGCGGAAACTGCCAAGCTTTATGTGCAAGCGCTCGCAGAGCGATACCGATCACGGGTTCGCGTGATGCATGTGGTCGATCTTTCTGCAGCCCTTTAAGCGCGCCCGACGCGGGTCTCAGCATTGATGTCTTCCGAAGGATTGGAGGGGAGTCCCTTTCCCGCCTCAAGAGCGAACTGGGCTTCGGAGAGAATACACGTAGAGACCGTCCTATGCGAAGCAATGGACCCGGCTGCAGAGATTCTACAAGCAGCACACGACGGCTCCGCCCTGTTAGTTATCGGTACGCGGGGATATAAAGGACTGGCCAGACTCGTGCTTGGATCGACAGCAGAGCAACTGATCCATCAAGCCACATGTCCAATTCTCACCATCGGGCCAGGTGTGCGGCCGCCAAAATTGCCGCTGAGTTTTCAAAGGATCGTCTATGCTACGGACTTTTCTCTGGAGGCCGCCAAGGCATGCGTTTTTGCCTTATCGTTTGCCCAGGATTTCGGCGCCCATCTCTATCTTTGTCATGTGCTTCCAGAACCTGCGGGCATTCATCAAATGGATGATTATGAACTGAACGCCAGGTTTACCAGGGCGCTGCAGAGGCTGGTTCCCGACGTGGCGCGGGAATGGTGCGAACCGGAATGTGTCCTCGAGCACGGGTTTGCGGCTGATGGCATTCTCTTGCTCGCTGAGCGCGTCAAGGCCGACCTCATCGTGATAGGGACTCGCAAAACTTCGCACTGGTTCGATAACTTCAAAACCGGTGTGGCGTTCCAGGTGATCAGCAGCAGCCATTGCCCCGTGCTTACCATCCGAGCGTAGTCGGCAACACAGCAAGCGCTAAGCGTAGTCGCTTCTCTCGATGCCCAGCTTTCTAAGTTTGGAGTTCAATGTTGTCCGTTTGAGTCCGAGCTTCTCCGCCGCCCCGCCGCTTCCGCCGATCATTCCCTTTGTCTCTCTCAAGACACGAAGAATGTGTTCCCGCTCCGCCGCGTGAAAGTTCGGGTCAGACGTAGCTGGCGTTTCTTCTTCAAGCATTTCCAACTCTGCTAACGGGGCACGCAGAGTTGATCCTGGCGTAAGAATCACGGCCCTCTCAATGAAGTTCTCCAGCTCTCTTACGTTGCCGGGCCATTGCCAGGCGCAGAGGGCGGTCATCGTTTCCGGTGGAATGGTTGCAATTCGCTTGCCCATCCGCTTGGCGTGCTTGTTTACGAAGTAGTTGACGAGCAGGGGGATGTCCGTAGACCTTTCGCGCAGCGGCGGAAGCGTGATCGGGAAAACCCGGAGGCGATAGTACAGATCGCTACGGAACTCACCAGCCTTGACCATCTTGGTAAGGTCGCGATTCGTAGCAGCGATGAGACGAACATCGACGGTGATCGTTCTTCTGCCGCCAAGGCGCTCGATCTCCTTCTCCTGCAGCGCCCGCAAAAGCTTGGGCTGTAGTTCCAGAGGCAGATCCCCAACCTCATCCAGGAAGAGGGTGCCCATATGAGCCAATTCCAGTCGTCCAATTCGCTGTGAGATCGCGCCCGTGAAAGCGCCTTTTTCATGCCCGAAGAGCTCGCTTTCCAATAGCCCGAAAGGGATCGCCGAGCAATTCAACTTGACGAAGGTCTGGTCACGGCGCGGACTGATGGTATGAATCGACCGCGCGATCAATTCCTTTCCGGTCCCGGTCTCGCCGAGGATTAGCACGGTTGCCGCAGTCGGTGCGACGGTTTCCACTTGCTTCAGCACGGCTCTCAGGCTAGGGCTTTCCCCGACCACTTCCTCGAAGTTGTACTCTGTGCGCAGCTCCTCTTCGAGATAGCGCTTTTCCTCCTTCAGCTTGCTGCTTAGCTGGGCAATTCTTCGGAAACTGTGGTCGATCTTGATTATCCCGGCGATCTGGCTGGCTGCTTGAAGAAGGGTCTCTGCATGGTGTTGGTCAAAAGCAGCTTCCTGCCGGCTGCCGACAAACAAAGTGCCTACTACCTCACCTCGACTGTTCAGAGGAACCCAGCAACCCGATTTGATTCCAGCCTTAAGTTGGTGGGCTGGTTGACCGGCCTTTTTGGCGCCGATCTGGCTCATCAGAAGCAGTTCCTGGTTTGCGAAGGTCCAGCCCTCCGGCGTGCCTTCGATTGGGAGCATTACCTCCTGAGTCGAGGCCGTGTTCTTTCCCTGTAGATAGTTGTAGCATTTGCAGCTGATGGGGATTATTGACGTCATAAAGCGCAATGGCTGCCACGTCGTGAGGGATCAACCGCTGAATGCTCGCGTCAATCGCGGCCAACATCTGGCGGATATCGGGATTGGCCAATACGGCTTTGCTGAGTTCAAGAACGAGCGACTCTTCGGCACTCTTGCGGTCTGTGAAGTCGCGCGTGACTTTGGAAAATCCTTTGAGCTGACCGTCTTTTCCGCGCAAGGCGGTGATGATCACATTGGCCCAGAAACGTGAGCCGTCCTTACGAATCCTCCATCCTTCATCTTCAAATCTGCCTTCGGCGGCGGCTACTTCCAACTCATGCTGTGGTTTGCCACGTTCTACGCTTTCCTGTGGGTAAAACTTCGAAAAATGCTGGCCGACGATCTCTTCGGCGCGGTAGCCCTTGATTCGTTCCGCGCCGGAATTCCAGGTCGCGACTCTTCCTTCAGGATCGAGCATGAAGATTGCATAATCACTGGCGCCTTCCACCAGCAGGCGAAATCGCTCCTCGCTGCGGCGGAGGGCTGTCTCCGCCTGCTTGCGGTCCGTAATATCCCGGATAACCGTCAAGATCGATCGTTCGCCGCTCGATTCGACTGGGCTGAGCATGATGTCGAGCGGAAACTCGGTTCCATCCTTCCGCCGCCCATACAGTTCGAGGCCGGTCCCCATGGGGCGCGCGCTTGGCGCGGCAACATAGGCTTCACGGTGTTCAGGATGATGCCCCCGAAACCTCTCCGGGATGAGCATTTCTACCAAATTCCCAATCATTTCCGTGTCGGAATACCCGAAAAGCTGTTCGGCAGCAGGATTAACCGCTGAGATATTGCCGTTAACGGATGTGACAACGATCGCATCCGGAGATGCCAGGAAAAGCTGCCTGAACAGCGCCTGCGCATGTTCAGCAGCGTCCGTGTGGTTCAAGTCGGTAGTCATTTCGTACACTCTTTACTAGATACTCCATGACGAAAGCACTGACAGGCAAGTGTGGCGGCACAGCAAAGCTAATCTTGTCTCAGCTTGTCAGGTATTCGCCTTTAGGAAAAGGATGGGAGATTGACCTCAAATCTCGTGTTTGTTGAAGTATCCGGAAGATTCTATTGAAGGCCAGAAGGACGGACAAGCGGTTCGGTCGCCACCCCGAATCATTCGCAGCAAACCAAGCTAGATTTATTGCTTTGGGAATGTGACTGACCGGCTTTTCTTCCGTAGTTCATTGGCGACCGCTATCGCTCTCTTCAATTTCTCCCTTGAGATCAGCTGAACCTGCTTGCGGAGTTTGCACGCAGGATTGCGCCCGACTACCCGGTGACTAATGGCTGCCAGTACATTCCAATCATGCCACGCCCCGATCTCATCTTTTGCTTCACCCAGGGCAGCAATGAATTTCGTGTCGCTGCCGGCGAGCAATTGAAGAATACTGCGAAGTTCTTTCACCTGGAGCCGGAACAAATGCAGGCTGTCCTTAGTCAACCGAGGGCAATTGCTCAGCTCCTGGGCATGAGCTTGCGCGACGGCTACTATATTCATGGATAATCTCGTTGCCGCCTTCTTCTTTGAACGAACAAGGCTCTTGTCGATGAGTCTCGAGCATTGCTTTAACGAGTCAAAGGCTACTTCTCTCTTTGCGGAAATGATGGCATGAAGTTTGGCAGCAGCTTTGAAGCGTCGCTCACCCAGATACTCAAGCAATTGCACCAGGCATTCGTCCTTACGGCTCGTTGGGAGCGAGCAAGCGAGTCCCACGAGCACATCCATGTCGCGCACTTTTCCAGCCGCTTTGCTGATTAGGATGAGAGCCTTGAGGAGACGACGAACCTTCCGGTCGCGGCCGCTGGTGAGGGCATCCCCGATTGCTTCCAGTGTCCGTATCTGTCCTCGCAAGCGATGGACATCTTCCGGCAGCGGCTGCCTGGGAAATCGCTTCAACAGTTTATGCAACTGAGTGATCTGTTTGCGCGAGTTCGCAATTTTCAAGTGCATGACGTCGCCAACTTCTGGAAGTGCTGTTGTGTTATGCCCTCGCGTACGCAGACCGGCTGTGCGGCGACTCTGTTCGCTTAAATTCGCCGACTTTATTCAGGGTGCTTTCCCGGTTCTGGAAACACTTCTGAACTCGGATGCCAGTGGAAAATACCCTTGAAATGCTGTCAGATTTTTAAATCATGCAATGTCGCGAATGCACGGAATAACGTATGTAGATTGTATTGACCCTTGTAGACGGGAGGGGGCTCCCGCTTTAAGCGGAGCAGTCCGTATACCGCGGCCATTGCAGACCGGATGGAATATTCAACGGTGAAAACCACGTCGTCCGCCAGCTCACAAAATTGTCCAGTGAAGGCCAGGTTAGTCCATCCCTTCGGTACCGGCTGAGGTCGATCTCCTGTCTCCCGACGGAGAAACTGACTGGTGATGAACGGCATCATGCAGGGAATGCAGGTCGAGGTCTCCAGGATCCGCAACACCTCTGCTTCGATACGGAGGTGACCCATGATTTCCGTCATGATTTCCCGGCCCGTGCATGCGTGCATGGGCTTCTTGACGAAGTCGCCCAGTTTGTCGACAAACAAGCCGTAACCCCAGAAGACATCCACGTCTTTGGGCTGCCCAATAAAGTGCGGTTGGTGCGGCAGCACAATCGAAGCGAGCCAGCTGGAGTTTGCAAGCGTGATCGAGTCCGCCCTCGCCAGGAACATTGCCGGTGAAGTCACGGATCAGTCGGAAGAAAGTTGGATCGTGCAAGGTGGTGGTAAACGAAACCCATTTAGACTCTTCAATGTGATCAGCGAAAACCGAGGGCCGGCCAAATTCCGGCCTGCCGGCTGCGATCTTTTCCCATAGCGACCAGGCGCCGCCGTCGGTCTTCGTCTTAAGAGCAGGCGCTGAGTCCATCGAACCGAGGCTCGAGGCCTCGGTCATAGAGCCCAGCGTGACGATGACCAGGTCGTCTGCACCTATCGTAATCTCCCGGCCATGTCCTTGGCGCTCGCAGACGATGCACTCCACTCGCTTGCCGTCTGCGTTCTCGCGCAGTACAAGGTCTGTCACGCGGGTATTCAGTGCGAAGTGTACGCCATGCGCGTCGAGCCACTTTTGCAGCGGCCTCACCATCGAGTCGTATTGGTTGTACACGGTGCGCATAATCCCGTTGAGACGACTAAATCCTTCGACCATGTGTGTGAAACGCAGCAGATAGCGTTTGAACTCCACCGCACTATGCCAGGGTTGGAAGGCGAAGGTGGTGCACCACATTAACCAGAAGTTCGTCACGAAGAACCCAGAATCAAACTGGTCGGCGATGCTGCTCTTGCCGAGCATCCCTTCTGGTTCGAGCATAAGGCGCTCAAGCGTGAGGATATCTTTTTCGCTCAGCCCGAATTCGGGAGCATCTATCCCTTCGTCCATCACGTGCGAGCCGGGAATGGGACGAGGTCTTGATGGTCTCGTTCCATTCAAAGATCTCTTTCGTGACCGTCTTGCTCTCATCGAGCGTGGGGATCGACGAGAACAGGTCGTACGTACAGAGATACTTACTTTCAATCATGCGTCCGCCGCGCAGCACGTATCCTTGTTGGGGCGATCCAGCCCCGTCAAGACTACCCCCAATGCGGTCAAGCTCTTCGAGAATCGTGATGTTGTCGCCCGGAAAATCTGCGTCCCGGATGAGGAATGCGGCAGCGGCGAGCGAAGCGATGCCACCCCCGACGAGATATACCTTCGTTCCGGCAGGGTCAGTTTTGTGCGTTGGATGACCAGTGTCGAGCTTCACAGAAGAGGTACCTTTCTATTGGACCGTCGTCTTCGGCATGAAAACCAATTGAGTGGACCGGAATCGCGACGCGAATTTCACCATACGCCCACGGGCAGAATGCGCCAGATCTAAAAGAGCATCGGTTTGCCCCACCTGTTGATCCTTTGCGCATCAGTCCCCACTGATCGCCATCAGTGCTGCGCGGTCGGGGATCATTACGGTTGTTCCGTGGAGCATAACGAGGTGCCTGTTCTTGAACTCGCTTAATGTGCGGGTAACCGTTTCTCGAGTGGAACCGACACACTCGGCAATCTGCTCGTGTGTCAACGGCATTTTGATTTTCGCTTGTTGCGAGGTCTGTTTCTCGTCAGACGACCACTGCAAGAACAACCGTGCGATCTTCTCATGCGCGTTGGTGGATAAGCCGACTGTCCGCAATTGTTCACAGGCACCGGCATATTGGGAATTCAGCTGCCGGATCACTGCCTGGTAAGCCTCTGGAAACCGGCCGATGAACGAAATGAAGTCTTCACGGCGGATAAATGAGACCTGTGACGGATAGAGTGTTTCGGCGCTCACCTCATAGGGAATTCCAGACATTGCCGCGCTTAAGCCGAGTATCTCGCCCGGGCGCGCGAGTTGTAGGATCAAGGTCTTTCCGCCCTTGGAACTGACCGAGACCTTAACCTTTCCCGAGCAAAGCAGATAGATTCCCTTGGCTGGTTCGTTTTCCAGAAACAGCCTGGCTCCCGCCGGATAGGACGTGGGGATCTTGATGGACTGAAATTCCTTCGCTGCAGCGGCCGTGAGATGGCATAAAAAGCCGCTCTCTTTCAGCTTGCAAGTTTCACAGATCGAAGTTTGTCCGTTTGGGGTCTGCATATTAGCTCTCCTCTTGCTCGAGCGCCGCACCGCTCGTAGCTTGGTTGGCAAAGTATTGAGTTAAGGGAGAATCGGAAAGAACCGCGGCGCCCGTCTCCCTGACAATTTCTCGAAGAATATGGGCTCCCTTTTCGTCCGCAAAGGTCACCCCACGAATGTCCAACCGCAAAGGCATTTGGTTCGCTGACGCCCACAAATCGTGCCATGTTCTTCCCAACTCCATGGCCCACGGACCAACTAGTTTGCCCTCGATCTTTAGAGTTGCTGTCGGCGAGTCGTCTTTTATCGAGATCTTCAGCATTTGTCTGCACTTCCTTGCGCTCCTATAGAGCAAATGGGTCACCAAAGACGGGGGAGTCCCACATCATCTTGAGGTTTATTGAAAACAGGGGGTTTAGCGACGGAAATGCCCCGCCTGCACCCGGCGCAGATCGAATCGGAGACGAGAGGTTGAGACGAGATATCGTCCTGGAGACGATGGCGTCGTCTCATTCACCGTCAGTCCTAAATCCATCTCCTGCGTAACAGCCAAACTTTGATGGCTTGCGTCAGCACCACGTAGGCAAGCATAGTCACGACCAGGATCGGCCAGTACAGGGTTGGGAGATGGGTGAAGCCGAGCGAGGAGGCTAGTGGGGAATATGGCAGCCAGATCCCGAACGCCATGATGGATAGAGTTGTGAACGTGAGTGCGCGGCTAGCCTGGCTCTGAATAAAAGGGATCTTATTGGTGCGAATGACATGGATGATGAGCGTTTGCGTCATCAACGATTCTACAAACCAGCCGGTTTGAAACAGGGAAGCACTGCCGAGATCCCAGCAGTGGAACACCCGGAGCATAACAAAGAAAGTCGTGTAGTCGAAGATCGAGCTGATGGGCCCAATAAAGAGGATGAACCGCTTGATCTCTGCGATGTTCCATGGCCTGGGCCGCGCCACTTGTTCGTCGTCCACGGCGTCGTTGGGGATCGGCACCTGCGAGAAGTCGTATAGCAGATTGTTGGTCAACACTTGAATCGGTGCCATCGGCAGAAAAGGCAGAAAGGCACTGGCCCCCAAAACGCTGAACATGTTGCCGAAGTTAGAGCTCGCCCCCATACGAATGTATTTCAAGATGTTCGCGAAGACCTTGCGGCCTTCAACCACGCCCCCTTCCAGAACCGTCAGATCTTTTTCAAGCAAAATTAGATCTGCAGATTCCTTGGCGATGTCCGTGGCCGTGTCCACCGAGATGCCGACGTCGGCGGCCTTCAATGCGGGTGCGTCGTTGATGCCGTCTCCCATGAACCCGACTACGTGCCCCTTAAGCCTGAGCATACGGATGACTCTTTCCTTATGAGCCGGAGAGAGACGGGCGAAGAGGGTGGTCTTCTCCACTGCCTCGCCGAGTTCTTCATCGGACAGCTTCTCCACGTCTGCTCCGAGCAGCATCGGTTCGGCTGCGAGGCCCACGTCTTTGCACACCTTCCGGCTGATGAGTGGGTTGTCTCCAGTTAGGATTTTCACCACCACGCCGTGCCGGTGGAGGGCTTCAAGGGCGCTGGCAGCAGTGCTCTTAGGCGGGTCGAGGAAGGCGACATAGCCTCGAAGTACGAGCTCCCGCTCGTCGGCTTTGGCACAGATTTGCTTTCCCGGAAGCTCCTTGCTTGCCAGCGCCAGCACCCGAAAGCCGTCATTGCTGAGGCTCTCGTACTCTTCTTTCAGCCCGACGATCAGGGAAGGTTCCATCGGAGACAACTTGCCGTCCAGTTCGAAGTACGAGGAGTGTTGGAAGATCTCCTCCGGGGCCCCTTTGGTGAGGAGGACCGTCTTGCCTTCCGGGTCTTCGACAAGGACAGACATCATGCGCCTGGTGAAGTCAAAAGGGATCTCGTCGAGCTTCCTGTACTTCTCGACAGCCGCCATTCCATGGAAGTCGGGACTGTTCAGAATTGCGGTGTCAAGCAGATTCTTGAGACCGGTCTGGAAGTGGCTAATCAGATAGCCGTTCAGGAGCGCCTCCTCAGTTTCGCGTCCTGCGACATTGCAGTGCCGCACTAGGACGACACGATCCTCGGTAAGCGTGCCGGTCTTGTCGGTGCACAAAACATCCATGGCCCCGAAGTTCTGGATGGAGTTCAGTCGCTTGACGATCACCTTGCGCCGGCTCATAGCCAGCGCTCCTTTGGACAGGCAGACGGACACGATCATGGGCAACATCTCGGGCGTGAGGCCCACAGCCACGGCCAATGCGAAGAAAAAGGCACCTTTCCAGTCGTGTTTTGTGAAGCCATTGATCAGGAAAACCAGAGGCACCATCACCGCCATGATCCGGATCATCAGCCAGGTGAAGCGGTTGAGGCCCAAATCAAAGCTTGTCTGAACCCTTTCCCCGGTGATAGATCTGGCCATGCTGCCAAAATAAGTCTGCACTCCCGTAGTGACCACGACCGCCGTAGCCGTCCCGCTCTGGACGCTCGTTCCCATGAAGCAGATGTTCTTGAGTTCAGTGGAGGAGACCACCGTCTTGGATTCCAGGTCATGGATTTTCTCGACCGGAAGCGACTCTCCGGTGAGGCTTCCCTGGCTCACAAAGAGGTCTTTGGAAGAAAGTAGCCGTACATCACCCGGAATCATGTCACCGGCGGACAAGTGGACGATGTCCCCAGGTACGAGGTTGTGGAGCGGTATCTCCTTAGGCACGCCATCGCGAACAACCGTGGCAGTGACATGAATCATGGCCCTGAGCTTGGCTGCCGCAGCATCCGCTCTTGCCTCCTGGAGGAAGCGGAGTCCTACACTCAAAACGACCATCATCGCCATCACCGTGCCGGCACGCGCGTCGCCCGTAGCGAAGGAAACCGCGGAAAGAGTGGTAAGCAGGATCACCAGAGGGTTGCGGATGATCTTCAGAAGACGGATGGGCCATGCTTGCGGTTTCTCCTGAGCTACCTCATTAGGGCCTACGGTACGTGCCCGCTCTTCAGCAGCAGCTTCCGTCAACCCGCTCGGAACCGTTTGCAGCTTCAGCAGCAGCTCTTCGTCGGGCATTCGGGAGGCGTCGATTACCGCGGGCGATACTTGAATGTTCTTGCCCTTACTGGGTGTCGAGGCGACCGTTGCCTGATGTGGCCGGTCGTTCAACTCAGCGCCCACTGCATGCGTGCCATCGGCTAAAGCAATCTTTTCCGCGTCGGACACCGTAATCCTCTCCTTTGACCATACGGTCAAGGATTACCTATACATCTTGAGCGGGACCTTTCAAGGTGATCGCAATCACTCTATACCGCGACGGCGCGCCAGGCAGCAATGGCAGCAAGAGCCCTCTCAGGCCGCTCGATCACTGGGGTGACACGGCCAAGGTGAACCGCGCCGGTGTTGCCGTCCAGCGAAAGTAAGTCGCCCTCATTCAGGACTGTATCGCCGATCTCGCATTGACGACGATCCAGGTCGATCGTAAGGTCTGGGCAAGCAACAAGGCAGACCTTGCCAAGCTGTCGCGCTACTACCGCTGCGTGGGAGGTACGCCCGCCCGAGGCGGTGAGGATGCCAGCCGCTAAGGCCATCCCCTCGATATCCGTCGTTATCGTCTCGCTCCTCACAAGGATTGCCTGGGCGCCGTGTTGCGACAGCCGCTTCACCGCGTCAGGGTCAAGAGCTACGGCACCGCTTGCTACACCCATCCCAGCTACCTGCGCTACTGCCAGCGTCTTCGGCACCGGCTGGGCGAAGCTGGTCTTGGCCACGGCGTCCAGGTCGATGCCGTTGAGCCGCCCGAGCGCTTCGTCCTGCGTGAGCAGACCTTCCCCAACCATGTCCACGGCGATGGCCAGCGCCGCCCAATCCGTGCGCTTGGCTCGCCGTGCCTGCAGTAGGTACAGCACATTACTTTGAACGGTAAACTCAAAATCCTGCGCATCGTGAAAGAGCATCTCCAGCTCGTGGCAGATGTCGTTGAGCCGAGCCCAGACGGCGGGTAACACGAGAGGCAGGCGGTCCTTGTCACCCAACCGCTGGCGCCCAGAGACCACATCCTCACCCTGCGCATTGAACTGAAAGTCAAAATACAACTCCCGGGCGCCAGTGGCAGGATTGCGCGTAAAAGCAACGCCAGAGCCCGACCCGCCCCCGGCATTGCCAAAGACCATGGTCTGCACCGTCACCGCCGTGCCGGCCTCGTCGCTAATGCTATTCAACCGGCGGTAGCCGGCCGCCTTGGGCGCGTCCCATGAGCGGAACACTGCCGCAACCGCCTCGGCGAGCTGTTTCTGTGGATCGGATGGAAACTCATCGCCAGTCTGCGTACGGTAGCACTCCAACATCGCGAGAGTGAGCGAGCGGAGAGCGCGATGATCGAGTTCCCGCTCGTTCTCCACTTCCTCACGCTGGAGGAGGTCCACTATCACTGCGTCAAACGGCGCCGTTGGAATATTGGCCACTACCTCCGCGTATCCTTGCACGAGCCGCCGGTAACTGTCCCAGGCCAGCCGTGGATTGCCGGTGAGACGGATCAGGGCGTCGACCGTTTCTCTGTTCAAACCGACATTCAACACGGTCTCCATCATGCCCGGCATAGACACCGCCGCGCCGGAGCGAACGGAGACGAGTAACGGCCGTCGCGTTGCACCAAAACCAAGGCCAGTGGCTGACTCCAGCCGGGCGATACCCTCAGACAGCGTTTGTTTCAGCACTCGTTTGTCCGCCGGTCGAGTGGATCGGCACCATGACGTCGGGAGTACGAAAGCAGGTGGCACCGGCAAGCCAATCTCTGCGATGCGCATCAGGTTCCACGCCTTGTTACCTACCTCTTGCGGGCCACCTTTCGAGGGCGCTCCTCCGGGCAGAATTGTATAAAGGTTAGCCATCGATCACATTCTCAAGAACGTGTTCGCGCAAGATCAGACTCGCGCGCTTCAGCGCGTCCGCCGCGGATTCCAACTTGCTGCCGATTGCAGCAAACAAATGAAACTGGCGAAAACCTTCCGCATGTTTAAAGGCTGCCGACGCTACAGCACGTTCTGCATCGTCGGCCTGATGTTCAAGGGCGCTAAGCCGATCGATGGAAGCCACAAAATCATCGGTCTCGAGAGAGTTTGCGGCAAGAGCCGCTTGCCTAGCATGACCAAGCGCCTTGATCCATTCCTGCGATGCTTCTGCGAGCAGGTTGGCCAGCGTCTGCAATGCATCAAGCGGTTTGCCATGAAGTTTGTCCAGACTGAGAAGGAAGGCCGCGTCTTCCAGCTCGTCCGCCGCGTCGTCTGCGCCCTGCATTAATGACAGGTACACCGAATACTCTGGCCGAACGCGCACCGCCTCACGGGTATCGATTACCAGATGGTCGGCATCATGCTCAAAGCGGCGAGCACGCCGGGCGTGTCTAGTCGCCTCCAGCGGCTCGACCTGAAGCCCGTCGCGCACCAGACTCGCCAGCTCAAAAATGAGCCCCGCGTGATCTGCTGCGAGACGCAGTAACCGCTGTTCCTCGTTGCTGAAATGAGTGGCTAGAGTCACTCGGATACGGTCATGGATCAAAGCTTGTGACTGGCCGGACAAAAGACCCTCGGTGGCAGACTGGAAGACGCAGCGCATGAATCGCAGCGCTTCCGCATCGCCCAGAATCTCGCAAAGCCGATCGCCAAAATGCATCGACGATCCGGCGGTTGTCTCAATTGCCTGGTTTACCAGTTGCGCGCCGCCCAGCTCCAAGAAACCACGATGCCCGATCTCCTGTTCCGCCGCCCAGGTTAGAAGAGCCAGACGATCGGGTCCGCGCAAAAATCCTCTCAATTGTTTGCGCGCCCGGTTCCAGTCGATCAAGAAGACCAGCCGCGAGCCCAGAAATTCAAGGTAGGCAGAACAGTCGCCGGCATCCTTCGCTTCGTACCTTCCCGTAGTCATATGGAACGGGGTGCCGGCAGGCAACGCGGAGCTACTATCTTTTTCCCACGCTACACCGCGCGGGTTCAGCAGGCCCTGAAAGAACGAAAGCCGTTCAGCATGCAGATCGGTATAGGTGACGCTAACCGTCAGGCCTTGCACGTGAACAACGATCACATGTGCATCGGTAGTACCAATGTCATTCTGGATTATCAACCGGTCTGCATCGCGGGTGGCCGTGGTCGCCAGGCCTGGATGGTTGAACTTCAGCTTCGCAGTGCGATTGACGCCAGCCATGAAGGCCGAGACAAACGGACGATCTTGCTCGCCTAGCTTGTAAACCGCAGCACCGTCCAGTTTCTCCTCGGCCAACTCCGCCTGCATTGCATTCAGCCGCTTATGCAAGTCCATGACCAGGCGATGCAGGCTGTCCGGGCCATCATGCCCGGCTTTCATCATGGCAGAGACGGCCTCCGGCTTGAGGAGATCGTTGGAGGTAGTAGGTAGTGCTTTCAGTAATCCATCTATCCGTACCGCAAAGCCATCCGGATTCGTGGTGAGAACAGGGGCGGCCATCACCCGCATATCGTCAGCGATGCGTGCAAAGATGCGACTCGCGCCAGGCACGCGGCATTGTTCCCCAACCATGCGAGCTCCCGCAACTACAGTGTCGAAAGCCGGATCGTCGATGCCGCAGGCGATGCGTTCTCGCTTCAGCGTGGCTGCCGGCTGGTCTGGGTGCTCGGCATAGGTTAAGGCTATCTGGAGCAGAGAGAAAACGTATTTCAGCCGGTCATTCGCCGCCAAGGCAGCGTTCAGCCGAACCTCCGGCTGCAATCCAGTCTCGCCGATTGCAGCTAGTATCTCCGTTTTCATCTGTGTTCTCCTCGTCCACGGCCGGAGTGGGAAGGACCTTTGACGTTATAGATCGAGTCTCTACCAAATGGCGAGCAGCGTGTGGCTTGATGAATGCTTTTTAACATCCTTCGTCGTTCTCATAACCACCGCTGTGATTAGCATCACCAATCATCGTCCGGGATACACGTTAGACTCGCTCTCAGAATGGCCGTTTGGCTATATGTGCGTGGGAAAGGATATCAATCGCGATGGCGCGGATTGTAGTTATTATCGGTCACGCACGCACCTCTACCTACTGCGAGGCGCTCGGAGAAAGTTATCGGCGAGGTGCTGAGGCAGCGGGGCACGAGGTGAAGCTTTTCGTCACCAGCAAGATGACCTTTGATCCTATTCTGCATGAAGGTTTTGAGCGCGTGCAGCCTCTTGAACCGGACCTGCAGGCAGCGCACGATGCAATGATGGCGGCTGATCACCTGGTAATCATCTTTCCGCTCTGGTTCGGCTCAATGCCGGCAATCCTTAAGGGCTTCCTGGAACGCGTGCAGCAACCCGATCTGGTTGGGCCGTCAAAACTGGGCAAATTCCCCAAGTTGCTGAAAGGGAAGTCGGCGCGCGTGATCGTTACTATGGGAATGCCGGCCTTTGTCTATCGCTGGTGGTTCGGGGCGCATGCCCTCAAGTTGATTAAACACAACATCCTTCGCTTCATGGGCGTTCATCCGGTCCGCTCCGTTGTCTATGGAAATTTTGCAGGAGCCGGACCCCAGGGCCGGCTCCGATGGTTGAAGCAGGTTGAACGGTTAGGGCGCCGCGCCGTTTAGATCAGATCAAGGTGCACAGACTAAAATAGCCACGCTTTTGAGTAAGAGCCTCGGCTGGATATCCCGGCGAGATCAACTTGGCCGCAACATTTCCATATATTGAACGTGAACGTAGACGCCGGTGTGAATGTTATAGAGCAAATACCAGCCGATGTGATCCGGGTCTTCGTAAACCACAAAATCATCACCGCAATCCCAACACCAATCGGCGAAGACTGGCCAATCCCAGGCTGCAACTTCGAAATAGAAGCCGCTCGGAAGCCAGAACCAATGACGGTAGGGATCGACTCGCAGCAGTCCGTATCGGAAATTCGGACCAAAATGATCGAAGTGTCCATGGATAAAGGGTCGATCCAGGCGATATATCGGATCGTCAGCCAAGTCATGCCCGTACCATTGATTATGGTTGACATGGGGCGTGTTGTTGATGCGCCCGTCCCCCAATCGTTCTCCGCCCTCTCCAGGATTCGAGCCTCTCGCAGGAGGCGGGGGAGGAAGATGACCCTCATTGGCACGGGGAGCCATTTGTTGCGAAGTGCTGTCATGCTGCGCTGCTCCCCCTTGTTGATTGCTCACGGAGAGTAGCAGGATCAAGATCAAAGTAGAAACGAGCATCTTCATGTGGAAATCACCCCTAAACGCTCGATAAAGTGTGGACACGACGTTCGCAGAGCATCTCAACCCACCTGGGAATGACGTAGAGTCAGAACCGGGCATTTAGCCTCGGCAATCACGTTGTACACAGTGTTGTCACCATGAATCGGCCAAAAGGCTGTGTCGGGGTTTGAGCCCATAACGATCAAATCAGCTTGGAGCTCCTCGGCCGTGCGAAGAATCCGCTCAGAAACCTCTCCTGCTTTCACCTTGATCGTGGCGGTCGTCCAAAGTGGCACCTCATCTGGTATAAGCTGCCCCAGCTCATAGGTGGTCCAGTCGATAAGACGTGTAGCTGGATACTCGGCCAGTGCGGCATGGGGCAGCACGTGCAATAGGGTGATTTCGGCTTTATAAAACGCCCCCAGTTCCACCGCGAGCTTAGCCGTCTCCTGGTACCCGGATGAGAGGGAGACAGGATGAAGGATTCTACGTGGTTGACCGTGAGCAAAGGGGCGCGCGTGGGGTCCTACAGTCCAAACCGGAACTTCGACGCTTTTCAGAATTTCGTTGGCGGTCGATCCCAGGAAGAACTTTTGTAGATTGCGCCGGCCATGCGTACCCAGGATTACCCGCCCAGCTTTTACCTGGCTGACGAGTTCCGCAATTGCATCTCGGGGATGGCCGTGTCTGACCACAATTTCGCAATCGATTCCAGCGGCACGCACCTTACCCAGAGCGTCGGCGAGAATGTGTCGCCCGTGCTTAAGACGCTCTTGCGCTTTCACCCTGGCAACGTCTGCAATGAACAAGACGGAATCTTCCAAAGTAGTGGACTCTATCGGCGGAATCGTGTGGGCGAGCACGAGCGACGCTCCACTTGCTTCACATTGCGCTTTGGCATGCGGGATAAGGTAGTCGATGTCAGTCAAGTCTGTTGCTACTAGAATTTTGTCCGGGGAAACGAATGTCCGGCTGCTCATCTGCGGCTTAGTTTCAACGTGTGCCATAACTTCTCTCCTGGAGAGCAATCGATTTGGGATGTTTCTGAGCGGGAGACAAGCGCTTCGGCGCTGCCTCCCGTTATCCGGTTGTCTCGCATTCAGTAGGCGTTCCGAGCGCAGGCACTCATCGGCCAGTGCCCACACCGGGAATCTAGGACCCTAGAATCGTCATCACCGGGCAAGGAGCCTCGGCCAGCACTTTCGCCGCTGTTCCGCGGGGAAGATGTGTTGCCATCGAGGACGTTGGATGGGCGCCCATCACAATAAGATCGGAACCGCGCTGCTTTGCGAGATCAACAATATTGGTAGCAGGTGAGGTGCTGGCAAGACGACTGCGCAACCACGAACGCGTTCCAAGATCCTCGGAAACATAGTGATGAAAGGCTTCTTCGAACGATACCCAATCCACGTCCGCTTCCGGCTCGCTTGAACTCTTCACGTGAAAGAGAACCAGCTCCGCTTCATACAGGGCAGCGAGCTTATGCGCGTAAGCAACCACCTCAGCCGAGCTTGGCCTGAGATTCGTTGCGCAAATGATCTCGCGTATGCGCCACGGCTTGTCGTGGAGACTTGGCACTGCGGGGCCTACTGAAAGGACAGGGCAATGCGCGTGTCTCAGAACAGCTTCGGCATCGGAGCCAAGCAAAAGGCGCTCCAAGCCCTTCTTACCGTGGGTTCCCAGGACGATCAAGTCCACTTTGTATTGCTTTACTGTCGAAAGAATCTCATCGTACAGCGGTCCGGTAACTGAGATCGCCTGGGCTCGAAAACCCTCTGAGCGCAAAGCCGCGCCACTTTGCTCCAACTGTTCTTCCTGTAGCGATTGAACCGCTGATTGGTCGACCCACGCTGCTTCGGGCGGAGTAATAAAGTCAACTGGCGCAGCCACATGGACCAGCAGCAACTCAGAGTTGCCCAACTTAGCTATGACCTTGGCGTAGTCCAATGCCCGTTGGGAGATTTCAGAGAAATCTGTGGGAACGAGTATGTACTCAAATGTAACGGCGGCGGGATTCATGGTAGCCATAAGTGCCTCTCTTGTTGAGTTGTCGAATGACCGTCCTGAATCAGGGCAGTCTTACTACACTCACAATAGGGTTCCAGAGGCCGGGTGGCTGTGACAGAGATCACACCGAAAGCACACGTTCAAGAAAGGGCTATGCTGTCGCTCTAAAGAGGAGCAGCGAGTGCTTTAATTAAATAATGCTTTCTTTAAGGTGCAGCTCGGTTCTTAGCGTTCCCATACTCATGGGATGCTCCGCGACTCTCGGATGCCTTTCGCAGGGTACGCCTCCTCCCGCTACACCGGGCAGTGCGTCGAACTCGGATGGGGTAGCCTGGCGGCTTCGAGCCATAGTTGCGGGAAAAAGCCTCGCTGACCAGCGGTGGCCAAACTCCACCGACTATCGTCAGGAGTCTCAGCAGCTCTATGCGGCCACTAGCTATGCGCCTGTTTGGGTACGCGATGGGCAAGCGACACCCCAGGCGCTGGCCGTGATTGCCGCCCTTGAAAGCAGCCAGCAAAAAGGGCTGAATCCTGAAGACTACGATGCGCTACGCTGGCCGCAGCGCGTGAGTACGCTAAAGATCGCGCCCGGGGATGCGGAGGCTGTGGCGCACTTCGACGCGGCGTTGACGGTTAGCGCCATGCGTTATATCTCTGATCTCCATGTCGGACGGGTCAATCCAAAGCACTTCGAATTCGGCATCGATGTTGAGCAAAAGAAATACGACCTGCCACAGTTTTTCGCGCATCAGCTCCTCGGAGCTAGCAACGTGGCCCAGGTCTTGAACGAAGTCGAACCGCCCTATCTCGCCTACCAACGCACCGAGGTTGCTTTGCAAATGTATCTGGCGCTCGCCGCCCAGGATCATAGTCTGCCATTGCCCGAAGTGCAAAAAACGCTGGTGGCTGGCGATTCCTACGCCGCGGTTGAGGGACTGGCCCAACGCCTGTATTTGCTCGGCGACCTGCCGCAAAGCGCGCTCGCGAACATTAAGCCAGGCATCTATGACGGCGGGTTGGTAGATGCGGTAAAGCGCTTTCAATCCCGGCACGGTCTGGGAGTGGACGGCAGACTCGACAAGAAAACGCTGCACCAGCTGAATATGCCTTTGAGCTTTCGTGTCCAGCAGTTGGAAGATGCGTTGGAGAGATGGAGATGGCTGCCTGCCGACTTTACACCCCTGCCGGTCGCGGTAAATATCCCCGAGTTTGTCTTGCGGGTCTTTTCAGGCGATCACCGAATTGCCCTGCGCATGAATGTCGTGGTGGGCAAAGCCGTGCGCCATGAAACTCCTGTCTTCGGAAAAGACATGAAGTACATCATCTTTCGGCCGTACTGGAATGTTCCCTTCAGCATTACGCGCGCTGAGATCATCCCCGCTGTGCAGAAAGACAGCAGCTACCTGGCGCGAAAGGATTTTGAGATTACCGACCAGAGCGGCCGCATCGTGTCCAGTGGAGCAGTGAGCGCTGACGTTCTTGCGCAATTGCGGTCGGGCAAACTGCTAGTGCGCCAGAAGCCGGGACCGGCAAATTCGCTGGGGCTAGTCAAGTTCATGTTTCCCAACGAGCACAATGTTTACCTGCACAGCACACCAGCTACGCAACTCTTTTCGCAGTCGCGGCGCGATTTCAGCCACGGATGCATACGCGTAGAAAAGCCGGAAGAGCTTGCGGAATGGTTGCTGCGAGACCAACCAAAGTGGACAGTGGACGCCGTAAGGGCGGCTATGCAATCCGGTCCGGATAATCAGCAGGTAAACCTTAGCAGGTCAATACCGGTGGTGATTATCTATCTCACGGCGGTCGTGGAGGAAGATGGCGAGGTTTATTTCTTCGACGACATCTATGGCCACGACCGCTCGCTCAATGCGGTGCTGGCCAAAGGACCGCCTTATCCTCAGTAGGGATGAACCGAAAAAAGGCTACCAACGGCGTACCCGGCCCACGTCAACGTGCACGAAATCGGATTGGGCATAAAAGCCAACTCCCCCTCGGCTCAGCGACAGGGCCGCATCGCGGACATCAGCACTGGACACCCCCGGAACGCGAATGTCAATCGCCTTCGCTTCCATGTGCTGGCTATGCTGTGCAACGCCATGTCCGTGCTCGCGGAGGTAGTTGTTGCTCCACGGCGTGCGGTACCCGCAGACAATGTCGACTTCGCCATCAGTACGGCCTAGCTTGACCAGCAGATCGTGCAGCAGATCGAATTCCTTGACGTCATACTCCTTCACGTCGCCGGTGCGATGGTCTCGAAGAAAATGGTTCAACTCCACAATGCGATCGGGTAGGTACCGGTCGCCGATGCGGTAGACCACATCGAGATGTTCCTTGGTGTGGAGGTGGTAGAGACGCAGCCGGTAAGAAGCAGGGGCGCCTGGCGTGTTAAGGTCGGCGGCGCTGCCTTGAAGCGCCCCCAGCAGAATGAAGCAAGCCAGGAGCTTAACTATCGCGGATTTCTTGACCATCATAGGAGCACATTCCAACGACTTTCGATCGTAGAGAATCGAGGAACCTTTCGAAACAGTTTGAGCACGTAACTCATTCAATATCCGTCATCACCCGCCGATCTAAGGGGAAGGTGAGTAGCCATACCCAGCGCTAGCATTTTCCGCTTGTCGGTGAGCCTCACACATGTGCTTGATTGAGCCCCGAAGCCGCTTCGATTGCTTTAAACGCCTGCTGTTGCAGAAAGTACATCGTGAGCAGCATCTGAAAACCCATAAATAAGGAATAGCTGGCAACCACGGCCAGAGACGCTCGATCGTCCGGGCCGGCAAACCCAACCAGTGCAGCACTGAAAGCGAGTGCAACCACGGCTAGGATGTTCATCACCGCTTGTTCGCGCCTGGATCCATTCCAGGATCTGGCAAGACCAAACTTGCCCACACTGAGCGCAAGGGCATAGATTGCGATGAGGTAGCACAGCATTTGAATGGTTGCTCCGGGATAAAGAATCAGAAAAACGCTGCAGGCAGCCACGGCTGTGCTCAGGGATAGAAGTCCGCGTAGTCTCGCAACCTGGCGGCGACCAAGGCCGACAGCGCAGAGCCAATCAATGCCAGCGATAAAGAGCAGCGATGCCGCGACCAGCAACAGCGCAAAAGCGCCTCCGAATACGTAAAAGAAGAGGTTCGACATCGTCGCCCGAATGTAAAAGAGCGCCAAGCCCAGTGCCAACATAGCGAAGCCGTGAAACAGCATCAGTCTTGCACGTGTGTTTTCCGTCAATCGAATCATTTGCGTCACCTGCCAGTTAAGAGCTTCGCAGGACTGCGGTGTTCCGGCGGTGATGGCCGTCACCGTTGAGGCCTCTGCCGGATCGACTCAGTTCCCCCTACGATCTAAGGGAGGCGAGCAGCTGTTTTGGCGCTAACATCTTTTGATGCCGGCAGTTGGGCGGTGCCCCATCCGCCGCCCAGCGCTTCAACCAACTGAACGCTCGAGAGCATCTGTTGTGTCTGGAAGGTAATGTATGTCTGCTGGTAGGTCAGCAGATTTACCTGTGCAGTCAGGACGTTAAGGTACGGATCGAGGCCACTCAGATTTCGGGTGGTCGCCAGCTTCACGTAGCGCTGAGCAGACTTCACTGCGGAGTCCTGCTGCTGAAGGTCCTCGGCGAGAATATGAAGCGCGGCTAGATTGTCTTCCACCTGTCCGAAGGCAGCGAGCGCGGTCTGGCGGTAGTTTGCCACAGTTGCGTCATATTGGGCCTGATATTGCCGGACCGTGGCTCTTCGCAGGCCCGCGTCAAGCAGGGTTTCGGCGAGAGAGGGTCCAATCGACCAAAACCGGCTCGGCCAGGTAAACCAATCGGCCGCGCTAAGACTTTCCAGTCCACCGGTTGCACTCAGGAGGACGTTAGGGAAATAGGCCGCCCGGGCAATGCCGATCTGGGCATTGGCGCTGGCCATCGCACGCTCGGAGGCGGCAATATCCGGCCGCCTTTCCAGAAGCTCTGCCGGGACGCCTGTAGGAATGGAGGGAAGATGAACGTTTCTTGACGCGGATGCGAGCGAAAAGGAAGATGGCGATTCTCCCAGAAGAACGGCAATAGCATGCTCATATTGTGCGCGCGCAATGCCAAGATTTGTATCCTGAGCCTGCGCTGCCTCAAGCTGCGACTCAGCCGCCGCGATCGCTTCATCACCAGCGAGGCCGACCCGCAAAAGCCCACGACTGAGCTCGAGGTATCTGGCCCAGGCGATCACCGTGGCATCGAGCAGGCGCTTTTGTTCCTCTACGCCCCGGAGCTCGAAATAGTCCGCTGCGAGATTCGCGTGGGTGAGCAAGCGAGCATTCTCAAGATCCGCGGCGCTCCCTTGGGCCGCGTACACGTTCGTCCGAACGTTGTTCCGGATTCTGCCCCAAAAATCGGGCTCCCACGAGGCGGTGAACGGAAGGGTATAGATCGTGTCTGTGTAGCCCTTGCTCGCGATACCGGGGATAGCGATGGTGGAGACTCTGGAATTTGTGATGGCCGGACTTGTTGTGAGAGCGGGAAAATACTGGGACCGAGATTCCCGGACGAGTGCTCGCGCCGCTTCGTAGTTCGCAGCTGCCACGGCAATTGTCTGACTCGCGGTCGACGCGTGATTCCAGGTCGTTCAGGTGCGGATCTTGAAATATCTCCCACCATTGGCCGCGCACGATTCTATCTTTTGGCTCGGCCTGCTTCCAGTCGCTTGACTCCTTGTATGTGGGAGCCAAAGCAACCGCTGGACGATGATATTTCGGACCCACGCTGCAGGCATTCAGTAGAGCGCAGAAAATCAGCCAAATGATCCACTGCCTCACTGGCCAGGCCTGAGTACAGTGATGAGCAACGCGATGGACATGAAAGGATTTCATTCTGCTGCTCCTTGCGTTCGGATCATTGGTGGCCGATGTATACATCCACTAGCTCACCTGGATAAATATTCACGCTCGCCGGTCGTTGCAGCCGGAAGACAACGGGAAGCACCCTTACGTCGACCCGTTCCTGTCTTTGGTCAGAAAGCTCGATTTTGGGCGAGATTAACGGCTGGATGCGATCGAACGTGAGTGGGATGTGAATGTCCGTCCCACGGATCGTCATCTGCGCCTTGATTTGTGTCGGCGCCGGGATCTTGGAGACGAGAATCTCGTCAACGTAACAACGGACATTGAGATGAGCACCGCTATCCCCGACCACCAGGATCGGATCAGAGCCTTGGGTGTAGGCGTTGTATGCGCCTTGTGGAGACACATAGGCACCCACGATCGTATTGATGGAAAGAACGACACCATCTCGAGGTGCGTGCAGCGTGTATTTACCGAGCAGCGCACTTGATGCAGCGTATGCCTTTTCCAGGGCCAGGTACTGTTTTTGCTGATTATTTATGTCGTAGATCCAGGCGCCGGCCTTGGTGAGCGTGTACTGCTTCTCCGCAACCTCAAGATTTTGCTTCGCGATGGCTGCCGTGTTCAAAGCGCTATCGAGGGAGTCCTTGCTGACCGTTCCTGGATCGACGGCGTAGGCTGCCTGAGTCTTATCGAGCGTATCCTTTGCCAGCTTTAAATTGGACTCGGCAGCCTTCACCTGTGCCGAAGTGACATCGAGTGTCTCCTTGCGCGGCTCGGCTTTGAGTTCTTCCAGCATTGCGTGAGCCGCCTGCGCTTGCGCCGCCTGTTGTGCTGCCGTCGCCTGCTGGATCGACTCGTCGATGACCAGGAGGGGTTGACCCATCTTCACCAATTGACCTTCGCCGGCCAGGATCTGTTTAACAGTGCCGGCTACCTCGGGATACATGTTGATGTTTGAACCGCTGGACTGGACGCTCTCGACGATTCCTTCTGCGTAGATTCCTTGTGCATAGGGGTCAGCCGCGGGATTGAATACCGGCGGCTCGGCGGCCTTGGTGATGGTCGCAAAATACGCTGCGTAAGAGGCACCTAGTATGCCGAGAAATGAGAACACGAAGAGCCATTTATTTTTCACTGTTGATGCCTCTCTTCACCGCTGAGCCTGCCGTCTTCCATGTGCAGAATCCGAGTCGCAAATTCGTCGATTCTCGAGTCATGGGTGACGATCAGGATGCAGCGATTCGCATTGAGAAACTTCTCTTTAACAAAGGAAACAATCGACCTGCCGGTGTCGCCATCGAGAGATGCCGTGGGCTCGTCCATGATGAGGATGTCCGGCTGGCTTATCATGGCTCGCGCAATAGCTACGCGTTGCTGTTCGCCTCCGCTCAACTTGACGGGTGGCAGATTCGCCCGCCCCTTCAACCCAACAATATCCAGGTACTTGACTGCTTCAGCCAGCGCCTTATCCCAGTCCGTCCTTCGAAGGATGAGTGGAATCGCAACGTTTTCCGCTGTCGTAAGACGAGGAAACAGATGAAAGTCCTGGAATACAAAGCCGATTTTGTTAAGCCTGAACGTCGCCAGCTCGTCATTCGATAGACTCCAAAGGCTAGCTCCCTCGCACAGAACCGTGCCGGCATCGGGTCGAAGTATTCCGGAGAGCACGCTGAGCAGCGTAGTTTTACCACTCCCGGACGGCCCAACGATGTACACCATCTCGCCAAAGAAGGTTTCCAGATGGACATCTTTCAGGGCCGCAGTTCTAGCTTCGCCTTCGCCGAACCACTTCTTGAGTCCATCTGCTTGGATTGCAACAGTGCCCATGATCAGCCTCTGAAAATATCGAACGGTTCTATGCGAAGGACCTTGCGGACACCTATATAGCTCGAGACAGCCGCAATAATCACTACCATGATTAATGCGAGCCCTAAATTGGTGTAGGTAATCATTGCCGCGTAATCAGGAAGGCGCATCTTGGCGAGAGCGGTAACCAGGGTACACAAGCCGATCCCCAAGCCATAGCCGGCCAAGGACGTAAAAGTAGCTTGGAACAGAATCATCAATACCAGTTCGCGGCTTTTAGTCCCAATCGCTTTCAAAGCGCCGAACTTATCCAGATTTTCAAGGATGAAGGTGTAAAAAGTTTGTCCCGATATTGAGAGGCCCACAACGAAGCTGATGACCGTCATGATAAGGATGTTCATACCCAGGCTGGTCTGGAACATGTAGAAGTCTGAGATCTTGTCCTCAAATTGCTCACGGGTCAGCGCCAGGTAGCCAAGCGCCTGGACTTGCTTTTGGATGGATGGAATGTCACTTTCCTTCTTCGGCTCTACAAGAAGATACGAAATGGTGAATCTAGGATTGGGGATGTATTGAATCGCCCGGTAGTACGTGGTATAGAGTGACGGCACGCCAAAGAGCGCGCTGGTTGCTACCCTCGCAATTCCGGTGACAACCCCCCGGTTGTCGTTCAGCTCAAATTCCGAACCCAGCTTAGGGTTTCCGAGTTTGGAAAACTCGGAATCGTGGACAACAATAAATGAGTTTTCTGCGTAGATATTTTCGATCTTGCCCTGCTCCATTTGTGGTCTCCCGAACAGGCTTGTGTCATCCAGGCCGATTACAGTAACGGCCTGATATGTCCCGTCTCGAAGCTTGACCAGTGCTCCACCGGAGAACAGCGGAACCGCGAACTTCACCCCGTCCATACTACGTACAGCATCAAGCGTGTAATCAGGCATGCCGATCGTGTTGGCGACAGTCTGAACAGATGGATCCATAACCCAGATTCGTGCGCCTATGTTGATAACCGTTGCCGACGCTCGATTCAGCACGCCGGCAAACATGGCAGTGATCTGCGTCATCAGAAAGACAGCGAAAGTGATGCCGACCAGCAGGGCTGTGAACTTAGCTTTATCGTTCACAAGCAGCTTGTAGGCCAATCTGAGTATTCCGAACACCAATCGACTCCTTGCTCTTCATTGTGCGGGGTGGCTGGTCGTTAGACAGTGTCGTTGCGCACACCGAGTGTGTGACCGGCGTCACATGTTTCTGAGACGTAGTTCTCTTTTGGAACAAGAATCAACCACCAGCAGATTTACGTCTGTGACCGATATCACCAGGATTTGCCCTGCCCGCGGCCGGCCTCCTCAGGTCACACGTGTGATGACTATCACCGTCGAGCCGCAATCGGTCCTTATACAGTGCTCCTAATCGAGGAGACGCACTATGCCGGTTAAGGGTCTGGGAGCGGTTGCACGCGCGTTCCATAGTCCGCTCTGTCTTGAGGAAGTCGTGTTCCGTGATCCGGAGCCGAGTGAGCTCTTGGTGCGGATGAGTGCCTGTGGAGTATGCCATACGGATTTGCACGCGATCGATGGCGAATGGCCCATGAAGCCGGTTCTTCCGTTTGTTCCCGGCCATGAAGGGGTAGGGGTCGTCGTCAAGGCAGGCCGGGAGGTACAGAGTGTAAGGGAAGGAGACCGGGTGGGGCTTCCGTGGTTGCGCACGGCCTGTGGTGAATGCGAATGGTGTTTAACTGGGTGGGAATCACTGTGCCCTCGCGCGGCCTACGGCGGCTACACGGCGAAGGGTTGTTTTTCGGAGTATGTTCTCGCACCTGCTGCTTATGTGGGCCATATTCCCGCGCGCCTGACAGACATCGAGGCTGCTCCCATTCTCTGCGCAGGGGTCGCGACATGGAAAGCGCTGAAGGAGTCCGAAGTGAAAACCGGACAATGGGTTGCCATCTTCGGCGTTGGCGGCCTGGGGCAAATGGCGGTGCAATATGCCGTGTCCATGGGTCTGCACGTGATCGCAATCGATGTTTCCTCTGAAAAACTCTGGCGCGCGAAGGACCTGGGGGCGGAGATCACATTGAATGCACGGGAAGTGGACGTAGCGCAGCGAGTGCAATCGGAGGTAGGCGGGGCTCATGGAGTCATCGTGACCGCCGTATCCCCCGCCGCATTTCGTCAGGCGATCGACATCACGCGCAGAAAGGGGACTTGTGTGCTTGTTGGCCTGCCGCCGGGCGAATTTCCGGTCCCACTCTTTGATGTTGTTCTGAAGCGTCTGACAATAAGGGGCTCTCTGGTCGGCACTCGTGAGGACCTGCAGGAGGCGCTGTCCTTTGCCGCTGAATCGAATATACGGTCCCGCATCCAAACCCAACCGCTGGAAAAGGTAAACGACGCGCTCGACCAGCTGAGAGAAGGCAAGGTCGAAGGCCGCATCGTCTTGACGATGTCTCAAGGATCATGAGTGTTTTAACTAACGGTCCATTGCTCCGGGCCCGTCTCGATCAAATACAAGAGGAAAAGGGAATGAGTACGATGGGTAGTCTGCAATTCAAAACGATAGCTGTCGCCACAGACCTCAGCGACGCGTCATCTTCGACCCTGCGGTATGCGCAGGCAATGGCGCGAACTTATCAGTCGACGTTGGTGCTCGTGCATGTTATCGATCCTGTTGCTTACGCATTCCCAGATGGAGCACCGGCTCTCCTGGGCGCCAACGCCGCGGCTGTGGCGGAGCTGAAGAGGATAGAAGAAGAGACCAGGGCATTAGGTTTTCCGGTTCATTCCGTCATGGAAAGCGGCGTTGTCCAGGAGCGGATTTTGCACGCGGTGTGAACACCACGCAGACCTTTTAGTTCTGGGAACACGCGCAAAGACGGACGCCGGACGCCTCGCGTTGGGCACGGTTGCGCGGCAACTGTTGGCTAAGTCACGATGCCCCATCCTCACTGTTTCCCCCGATGCGGTTAACTCTTTACCGTGGGGTGGATGTTGGCGGCGCGTTCTCGCCGCAACGGAGTTTTCCCCTGCTTCTATCCGAGCACTTCATTGGGCACATCAAGCCGCCTTGCGTCAATTGATACCTCTGCATGTGTTGGAAGGCCCAGAAGGCGAGAGGTCGGATAGGAAGGAGCAACTTCGCTTTCTCACCCCTTTCACTGAATTGAATACGGTTCCCGTAGAGCACATTGTCGTCGCCGGGGTGCCGGCTGAATTAATCGCCGAGTATGCTCAGAAGTTCGGAACGGATTTGGTCGTACTCGGCTCCCCCGAAAAGGAGCTTACCGAACACGACTTGCGGACGAGCACAGTATTGCAGGTGATCTCGAAGGTAAAGTGCCCGGTACTCTGTTTACCATTCGTACCGAAGGCGATTGTTGCAAACCCGAACCATGAGACTGCGGCGGCGACAGGCGTTTTGGTGTGACTGGGTATCGTGATGATAGTCACCGCGATTCTATTGAAGACCGATCATTCTGTAGCAACGTGACCAAAGCTCTTAGAGGGTGCGGAGAATATGATGGCAGACATTCTGAAGACTATTCGTGAAAGACACTCAACGCGTGAACCGTTCGATCAAGAGGCAAGGTCTCAAATTTGATATTAGAGGCCGCACGATGTGTCCCAACAGCCCACAACATGCAAAACGTGAGATTCTCCAGTTTCGTTTTGGAATCAGCTACGTGATCACGAGCTTACTTGTCTGCTGAATACCGGGGCCTTGTCCCTCTTAGACCAGAATGACCAAACGCCCACCCGCCACCACGACTGCGGCAACGAGCAGCACGGCAAGTACGACTGTCCGTCGCATACCATCTTCTCCTACCGGAGGAACTCTCTGATCTCGCCCAACAGGAGATCATACGGGCCCTAGCTTGCTCTAAGGAACCGCCCCTATCGCTGTGGGCGTCATTACACGCCTGATGTGTTAGATTGGTCGCCGGTACTCAAAACAGATCATCTTCCCGCGGGCCGTCAGAACCATCTGGGCTCTGTGACAAGCATCACAGCCGCGCTGCGTAGCCTCTGCGATAGTTCATACGTAACGGTTGCTGGACGAGTAAGTACGAGTAGACAACTTTCCAATGGGAGAATAGATATGAATATCCTCTTCATAGCCGTGCGCCGCCATGTGTTGGCGCTCATGCTTATAGCAACTTCCTTCATGATTGTTAACCGGGCTATGGCAATCCGGAATGCTGAGAATCAGGATGTCCGCGACCTCCTCTCGCTGGCCGCAAAGCAATCCGCGTCCCTGGACTACGACGCGGACCAGATGCAAAGCTTGCTGCATAACGACGCTACTTGGCAAACACATGCCACTCTGCTCGAGGCGGTCAAAGGACATGTGAATCAATTGAGCCGCACCATTGCCAAGCTCGAGGCGGAACGAAGCCAGGCTTCTACCTGGCAGCAAAAGGGGGTCGACCGGGTCGTGCCTCTGCTGCGCGAGCTCGCCGAAAACACAACTGCTGCGATCAACCACCTCAATAAGAATCCGGCGCGCCCCGTTTCTGGGTACTATTCCGACTACCTTGATGAGAACGCTGAAACGGCGCATGACTTGAATCGGATCATCTCGGCCACGATCCAGTACGGGCACACAAGAGACAAGCTAGAAAAGCTCGAAGAGCAAATCCAGCCCAGCACGTAGGCGCGGCAAGCTAAAATCCGCCGGCCAGCCACCTAGTCTCCCCACGGTGCAGCCGATCGCGTTCTTCGTCGAAATCGGTCCACTGGTCGCTGCACTTCTGGTGGCGGGACGAGTTGGCGCTGGCATTTGAAGGGCGGCCGTAGAAGTGTCGCTACGGCCTGAAGGCCGAAGAGCGTGAGGTCGCCTATAAACTGGAAAGGCTTCGCCACTCAAGATACCTTTCACTCTTGCCGGGCGTTAAAGAAAAGATCTGCTACGGCGTTTTGGACGCGCCGGCGATCCACTCTTTGTCGATTTACGCCCAAACTACATCTACCTAACTGACCGTGGCTTCCGAAACTGCGCAGATCAAGACTGACCTACCGTAAGCACCGGACAGTCTGCGCCCGCTGCGATGAGGTAAGCCGTTCCACCGCCGAGGTGGGATATAGCCGACGTAAGTGTGCCCGCTCCTCGAACCCCGACCACTATCAAATCTGCCCGATCTTTCTTGGCTTCGTCTAAGATCGTTGCCTCTGGTGTCCCGAAACCGACGACGTACGTTGGTTGACGCCCAAAGTCGATTCCGCCAGGGATGAGGTTGCGGAGTTTCTCCAGCGGTTCGGCACTCGCCATTGCACGATCGAAAGAAAACGACACATCTTTGTTCTGCGAGACGTGAAGCAGAACCAAGCTGGCATTATGTTTCCTGGCGATCGATAACGCATAGGGCAGAGCCAACGTTGAGACAAAGGAGAAATCGGTGGCATAAAGAATAGTGTTGATCGCTATGCCTTCCGCTCCGCTGCAACGGCAATGGGGTCCAACGGTTAACACCGGAACCGCGGAGGAGCGAAAGATCGTCTCTGCGGTCGATCCCAGGACTGCCTTTTCTAAGCCGGTTGCACCTGAGGTTCCGACAACAATCAGGTCCACGTCGCTAAGCTCATCCAGGAGCTCCTTCGGTGTTCCCTCGTGAAGAACGGCAGTGCACTTTATATCTCTGAGATAGGTAGCTTCGGTCTTCATGAGCAATTGATCTGCTAAACGATTCCTGGAGGCTTCTAGAGTTTGGTATACAAGCTTAACCTCGGGAGCTGCATATGCGTAGGAAGGTGGGAAATAGGCATGCGCCAATACGATGTCGGCCTTATATCCTCGCGCAAGTGTAGCTGCAAATCGCAATGCGGTATCCGCGTCTTGTGTGAAATCGGTAAGCACGGCAACTTTCTTGATCGTTAGCCAAGTGCGCGGGATCGCCTGATGAGTTGTGGCCACAGAGGCCTCCTGTGAAATAGGACTACCCCATAGTCTATGACTTGGCCTGTATAAGCAGTGATCTCCGTCACTCTGCATTCCGTCAAGAAAAGACGCATGGCAAGGAAATGCAACTGCCGCTTGCTGAGGGTGGCCGCCCTCAGGTCTCAGTTCGAAACGAGCACGCGGTGTTGCCAGGGGTGTAACTTGCTAGAGCTTCTCCCTTGAAGGCAGACCGACGTTTGGCCATCACGGGTGATATCGCCTGTCAGGATTGGGATAGCAATTCGCGTCCCAGAAGCCTTGATGATTTCCGTGATGCGGAGTAGTAGCGCCTCCTGAACCTCCTGGTACGCGTCCAGAGTTTTGACCAGAACATAAGCAAAGACGTCGCAATTTAGGGCAGCTCCCCCGAATCGACAAACCGGCCGTCACGGAGTCTGGGGCTAGCCGGCGCTCCTCACGTAGCATCTTGCTGATTTCAGAGAGAAGAGAGACGCAATTGGTCCGGAGTGTTCGCATAGCCCAAACAAAGCGTGTCCCACCCGTGCCAGGTGCCACCTATCCTGTCTAAGGGGTGAGGGACGCTGTTTACCGCGTGTTGAGCTCCCGGCACTCGTAACGCCCTAAGATAGTTGGGCGGGTTGCATCGTGCCGCTCAAGCCATCTTCACGTAGGCTAAAGAGAATATGTCCAGCAGCCATATCCCCTTTCTGACGTATCCGGCCATTCTCGTAGCCGTCTTCGCCAGCCAGATGTGCTTGCCGGTTCCTGCCGTGCTCTTTTTGATGATGGCCGGCGCCCTTGGGGAGAGAGGTAAGCTGAGCCTTCCGGCGATCATCCTGACTGCGGTTGCAGGATGCCTGTTGGCGGATTTTTCCTGGTTCCAAGCGGGCCGCATTTGGGGTAGCCGCATTCTGCGAATTCTGTGCAGCTTCAGTGCGGACAGCCGCTACTGTGCCCAGCGGGCAAGAGATGTATTTGCGCGCTGGGGATTGCAGACACTCATGGTGGCGAAGTTCATTCCCGGGCTGGATGGAGTCATGCCTCCCCTATCGGGAATGCAGGGCGCGGCCGCGATCGATTTTCTCTTGTTTGATACGATCGGCGCCCTTCTCTGGGCATCCGCGTACTGCCTGATTGGATATATATTTGCCGACCGCGTGGATATCGTGGCCGCAGGCTTGGACCGCGTGGGCGGGATATTGGCGATTGTGCTGGGCCTCCCCTTTGTGTGCTACTTGTTGTGGAGAGCCTGGGAGCTGTTTTGCATGGTGCACCAACTCCGCATACGCACCATTTCCCCGGAACTGCTCCAGGAAAAGCTGGCGGCGAGGAAGAAGGTGGCGGTTCTCGACCTGATCCTCTGTGAGACCGACACCCAACCGGACACGACCCCGGGCATACCCAGCGCTATTCGCATCGACCCAGCTCGACTGCGCAGCTCCAGCAAAGTCCGTGTTCCCGCTGATGTTGAGATTGTGTTGTACTGCTCGTCCCCGAAGGAGGTGACCAGCGCGCGTGTTGCAGTCTCGCTGCGGCACAAGGGAGTCAGGGGCGTGTGGGTTCTGGAGGGAGGACTCAAAGCCTGGCAGAAGCTGAATCTGCCCACTACGATGAAGCTTGGCGATGCCGAGGAGACAGCTGCCCGCTTCGGAATCCAAGTGGAAGGCCGAAAACGTAAAAGTGGCAAATTGCTTACCGCCCCGCCCGGATAACGCTGAATAGCAGCGGTGGGCTGAGTCCCGGCCATGATCCGAGTAGATGTTGGTTCCACTATGGACAGGATCCTGCCGGCGACAAGGTGCTTGCTCGGCTTCAACCCTGCTTGACCAGGTGATCCCGCTTATCGGAAAGCCACCACGACAACCACAAATAGCTGGAGCGAGCGAAACATATATCTCGAGCGACAGAGCGATGGAGTGCGCGCTCCAGAGCTATCAAGCTAAGCCAACAATATTTGCGTCAAATGCTACCCACCACAGCAAATCGGAGCGGGTCATCTTATGCTCGCAGGGACTGAAAAGAATTGTCGCATCATCAAACGAACAGATCAGCCGATAAGCAGACGTGTGAACTGACTTCGCAGGGGCCCAAATGAAACGCGTGCTCTTGTGTGTGGCGGTCATCGCGCTGTTCCCCCGGGCTTTGGTAGGCCGGAATGGTAGGTGCCGCCGGCTAAGACCACCAGGTGCCAATAAGTGCGTCCAGGCGCCAATCGCCGGCCTCCGTTGCCTGGATTAGTTCCTGTGACCCTTGTCACAGCAAGCCTCGGTTGAATTGCCTACGATTCGTGCGGGAAGGAGGGCTACTGAATATGCCAAGCCAAATTCGAGAAGAGGCCTGCGGTCGGATCCAGTGCAGAGCAACCTTATGATCACGAAGACTCTCGATTCATCAAGAGCTGTCCGCCGTGAGTCTAAGCTGCGTAGGTTTATCCGCCTACTTGGACCTGGGCTCGTCACGGGTGCTGCGGACGACGATCCCTCAGGAATCCTGACCTATAGCCAATCCGGTGCACAGTTCGGGCTGACTCAACTATGGACCGCAATTGTCATGTTGCCCTTCTTGATCGCGATACAGGAGATGTGTGCTCGGATCGCTCTGGTAACGGACCAAGGCATTGCATCGGTAATTCGGAGAAACTACTCTAAGCCAGCGCTCTATGGCATTGTTGGGCTGCTTTTGATTGCAAATACGATCAATCTTGGCGCCGACTTGGGAGCAATGGCCGATTCTGCCCATTTGATTCTGCCCTTACCCTACTATCTGTATATATTTGCCTTTGGCCTCGTCGCAATTCTGCTGGAAGTCTTCATCTCCTATAAGCGTTATGCACCCATGTTGAAGCTGCTCACAGTTTCTCTCCTGACCTATGTCTTGACAGGGTTGATAGCGACCCGGGACTGGTCAGCTGTATTCAAAGCGAGTTTCATTCCCCATGTTCAATTTGATTTCCAGTTCCTAATGATCATCGTCGGCGTTTTTGGTACAACGATTTCGCCTTATTGCTTCTTTTGGCAAGCCTCACAGGAAGTCGAAGAAAAGCGTGCTCATGGATACGGGAAGGGAATCTTAGGCAGTCTTCTGACAGATGTCCGGAGGGATACTACCATCGGCATGGTTCTTTCCGAAGTAGCAACGTGGTTCATTATCGAAACCACAGCGGTCGTGTTGTACGCGAATGGCATCCATGACATAACGACTTCAGCTCAGGCAGCAAGTGCACTTAAGCCTTTAGTCAAAAGCTTTGCCCACGCCGGAAAGATCTCAGAGATCCTCTTCGCATTGGGCGTGATCGGTACCGGCGCTCTTGCAGTGCCGATCTTCGCGGCCTCATCCTCATACGCAGTTTGTGAGTTATTCGAGTGGAAGGAGGGCTTGGCTCTCAAACCGCGACAAGCGCCTGGCTTTTATTGGACAATGGTTGCTGGGATTGTGATGGGAGTTCTCCTCAATTACGCAGGAATGAACCCGATCAAGCTATTGATCTATGCGGCTGTTATCAACGGTGTGGCCGCGGTACCCATTATTTTCATGCTGATTCGGATTTCTAACAACAAGAAGATCATGGGGAGGTTTACGAGTGGATGGCTCAGCAACCTAATCAGCGGCATAACGTTTGCGGTTATGGCGTTGGCGGCGGCACTCATGCTCTATGCTTTCATCGTTAAGTGAGACAGCCTCCGGGGGGCATGTGGTCCGGCTTCCAAAACGTGAGCCTGAACCTTGCGTGGGGCCCCCGTAGTTGCTCATCAAACATTTTCCCAACACACTATTTGCCGGTGACGGCGGTGCGGCCGAAGATCAGCGCCGCGAAGGCGAGGAATGCTATTACGACAATTAGGATCAGCGATGCAACGCAATACACACACCATACGTGCAGAATGTGCGCCTCGATATTAGTGAGGTAGAGCCCGTAGGCAACTCCGATGCCAGCAAAGTAGACGGTGAGCACCGTGAGGCGCTGCAGTGCAAGCACTACCAGCAGTGTATAACCGGCGACCCCCAGCAAGGCCACAGGAACCCCATGGACGGCGGCAAAGGAGCTTTGATTCACGTATGCGGAGTTCCAGGCTGAGTGCAGGAGATCGATCGGCTGTGCGGGCGCACCGTAGTGCTGAGCCAGAGCGAGGCACGACACCACGATTCCGGCGACCGCGAGAACCGCAATGGCGTAGCGCATTCTCTCCTCCATCGTGCTCGACTCAAGTTCTCTAACCAACTAACAGTGGGGTCTAATCAACATGCTTCTTCTGTGATTAGGATCCCAGGTTCTTCGAGTGTTCGTCGCCATGAACTCTCAGGCCGACGCCCTCATCTGTCTCGACTTGTCGTTCACCAATAAGTTAAGTTGATTTCACTAATTCCGAACATAGGCTGTATCTATCGCTATCATCCACAAGCCTGATTATCGAGAAGCCACCAGAATGCTATCGAAGAATCAGCCCGGATGAGAAGATCCAATCTGTGCTCCAGAAAACTCGCGATAGGTTCCGTCGGGCCGTGTCTTTGATCCGCTCCGCAGGGTGAAGGTCGGACATGGGGCTTGGGCTATCACCCTGTAAGCAACGCCCGTGCGGAACCGCGCGCTAACAGGGGACGCAGGAAATGCGCTCAGAACGAGCAACTCGGCCCCTAAAGCCGTACACTCGGCGACTATCTCCTCTGCCGGCTCACCGCTTCGAATGCGAAGGTGCGGCTCGACTTGCGTGGGCTGTATTTGCCGCAGCAGCTCGCCGATTTTAGACATGGCGCCGGCTGCCAAACCCTCGTCCCCAAGATCCTGCTCCGTGACGTGGAGCACGGTGAGCTCAGCTGGCAATCCGGCAGCAAGATCGATTGCGAACCTAAGCGAATGTTCAGGGTGATGGCGCAGCGACAGGGCAAAGAGAATGCGGCGAGGCTGATTCTGAGCAAGTGGTTTGAAATGCGGGCCCACTGTGCAAACCGGAATCTCCAGACTGCGTATCAACTCCTCGGCAACCGATCCGATCAGAAGCTTGCCTAACTTTCCCCTGCTGGAAGTACCCACAATCAGGCGTTTTATGCTGTGTTCACGAATGCAGCCCTTGATCTCGTCCACGGGGTACCATCGACGAACCTCATAGGTGCAAGGCAGATTCTTCTCCCGTAATTCCAGCGCAACTTTGGCGAGAGCCGCTTCCGCAGTGCGGTATTCCTTCTCTTTTCCAACAAAAGGATAGGCTCCGGATTCGATAGAAACGTATGCCTGCAGAGGAATTACGTGGAGCAGCCAAATCATCGCTCCTGTCATCCTGGCTTGGTCAATCGCCACCGGAAGCAGGAAATCCAGGTCATTCAGATCTGTGGCCACCAAAATGGACTTTGGCCGCGTCATCGACGACAAATGCATGGGATTCATATTGTTCTCCTTTACCGAGCTTGCAGCCCAACCGGCTCGAAAAGCTGTGTCGCCCCGTCCGGTCGTTGTATGATCGGCCTCCCAGCTTTGTGTTCCTGTCTATTCAGTCGAGGCAAGATCAGAATCACTGAGCTGGCACAACCAGCACCGGGCAGTGCGATCCACGAATGATCGCCGAAAGTTTGGTGCGCGGCACATGATCTGCCAAAGGTGCTCGCCTTGCTCCCAGGACGATCAAATTAGCCTTGTTTACCTGTGCTGAGTGGAGGATAGCCGGGGCTATGTCGCCGGTTTTCACCTCAAAATTCAGAGTGCACTGCTCTCCACAGTCGCTTGGCACGAGTTGATGAAGCTTCTTGCGGGTGCTCGACTCAACTTGGTTTTGCTCGTCTGTCGTGCTCGCGTGAGGGAGCACGTTCAATACGGTCAGTCGGGCGTTATGATCTTGCGCCATGGAGCTGGCATACTGAGCCGAGCGCAAAGCCTGCTGCGAAAGATCTGTCGCCAGAACAATCGACCGGATTGGCCGTAGGTTTTTGTCGCACATTGGGCCTGCCACGAGCACGGGATAGGTAAGGCGGCGGATGGCCCATTCGGCGACGGAACCAAGGGTCAACTTCGCCAGTCCATGCCGGCCATGAGAGCCAAGTACCAGCAAATCAATGCCATTGGATTCCCCCGCAGATTGAATCGCCTCGCTGGCGGACCCCAGGAAGGCTATTTCCTTGCGCCTCACCGTCCGCAGATCAGGGATGTGCTCGACATATCTGTGCAGGTTCTCGTGGGCATTCTGTAGATCCATCAGCGCGAGCTCGGGAACCGGCCCGCGCATTTCGACCCCATAGAGCTCAGGCAGGATCGCATGCAGCACATAAAGCTTGGCATCGGATTCTTTCGCCATTCGAGCGGCCAGCCTTACCGCGATCTGACTTGCTGGCGAACAATCCGTGGCCACCAAAATCGATCGGAATCGAAGACCGACTGACCCCGGCCGAGGATTCTCGTGCTCTTTCTTTGGGGAGCTACTAACAGTAGTTGTCATGGCCAACCCTCTCTTCGCCAAGGTATTTATCCTGGAATCCAGGAATCGTTTCTCTTGACAGAATCACTTGACAGCAGGATTCCGTCTGTGACGGTCATCACCAGCATTCGGTTTGCTGCTTACAATCGCCTCGCTTCCACTGCTGGTCTGGAGCGGGGGTTGGCCGTCGATGCACCGCACTTTTTCCAGCCACGCGTAAACCGCTTTGTCGATCGTTCCGTCACCACGTTCGGTCCCGGGTGGAACCAGGAGCACCGGGCAGTGGGACTCAACGATCGTGCGGTAGACGGTGCTGTCATCCAGGTGGCCGCTGTCGACCGCAACGGGGGGTGCACCCAGTACCAGCAGGTCAGGGTGCACCCGCTGAGCAACAGAGCCGATAGCTGCAGTCAGTACGCCCGAGGTCACGAGATGCTCGACTGGCAAAGTATGCGACTCGTTGAACGGCGCGAGCAGTCGAAGTCGCGTCATACAGTGACTGCATTCCTGCTCCTTGCCGCATTGCGTACTGTGCAGCACCATCAGCCCCCGCCCCGCGATGCGTTGCGCAACGTCCAACGCGGCAACGCCGGCGTCAGAAAAATCGGTGGCTGCGATCACGTTCTGCCACGTCCAGCGGGGCAACGCGGCTGACTCTGCCGGGGTCGGGATGGTCAAAATAGAACATGGAGTATCCGCCAGCAAAAGTCGCGCCATGGTGGCGAGCGCCATCCTGCCGGCGGCTGTTCGTCCCGCGGTGCTGAGAATGAGCAGGGATGCAGAATGGCGCCTCACCTCGCCCAGGATCTCGGCGCAAATTTGCTCGCGCTGCACCAAGGAATCGTGGTTGGCGCCGTGGCGCTGAGGGTCGTGCTCCATCGCCGTCAATTCTGCCTCGGCGGCGCCATCGCGGAGTTCGGCACCAGGCAATGCATAAACAACGGGATCGAGCGAGTGCACCAGCACAAGCTCCGCATGGCGTTCATGGGCCAGCTGTTGTGTGTAGCGCAGCCCGTAGGAGGGTTCTCCGGAGAGGTCGCCGACGTAGACAATTTTCTTGAAGGGAAAGCCAGTCTGCGACTGCTTCTGGTCTTCGAATGAGCCTGATTGCTCGTGTTCAACAGCTTTCTGGAGTCCTGTCATGGTCACCCTCGGTTACGATTGATTCTTCTTAACAATCGAATCGTAGGCCTGGGCGGGCACGGTGCGATGTGATGGTGGATACAGTTATACGTGACGAGCATCACATACATCGGGTGGCAGCGGTGAATAGCAAAACCTACCGTGTTTGGGGGGAATCGCTTGCGTCACCTGGAAGCGATTGCGCTCCCAAACGAGCGGACGTAGCATTATTTTCGACAGGAAGACACGGTATCGGCCTGACACTATTATGCCGATGGAAAATTGAGAACAAAGTATTTGACCATTAGCAGAGAGCAAACCCAACCTAGAACTCCTTCGCTGTCGTCTAGCCAGGAACCAATATTGTCGTCTGTATCCGTGGCGGCAATCCATGAACTGACGTCTTCCAACACATCGCCCGCATCGCCAACAGCCGCTGATCCGGCCACGATCGGCAAGAGCCTGCAGATCAAGGGCGAAGTGATAGGTTCCGAATCGTTGTATATCGACGGCAACGTCGAGGGTGCGATCAACTTACCTGACAGCCGGGTCACGGTTAGCCGGGATGCACAGGTGGCGGCGAACATTACTGCCCGGGAAGTGGTGGTTTTTGGCAAGGTGAGCGGTAATATCTATGCCAGCGACCGTGTGGACATCCGCAGTGAAGGTTCGTTGACCGGGGATGTGACCGCACAGCGCATCAGCGTTGGCGATGGCGCCTTCTTCAAGGGCGGCATCGACATCAGCAAAACAGGGAAGGGAAAAGATGGCATGGTGGCTGCCGGGATCTCCAACGATCATTCGCAAACGGCCGCTAGCGCCGTTCAGGCCTAGCCGAGCGCATTGATAGCATGGTGCTTGCGTCGACCACTTTGTAAATCGCCGGAATATATCGGCCGCGGTTGGATCGATTTGTGGGCGCGCAACATGGCGGTTACCCTTTTCAGGTGATCAGGATCCTTAGAAGAAACCAGCAGACGCCCCAAGCGAGTTTCATTAGCCCATTCCTATTTTGTGGGTCCTCCCGCCCTATCTGAACGGCTAAATATCTTCGTGCGTTTTAACTCGTCAGCAGTCACCACGTGCGAATGCCGCCACCTCGGGCTCTTGCGGCCTAGCACCGGTGGGCCGTCGTTGCGAAGCCAGATGGGAAACCACAAATCTCAATCCCTGGCTGGGCAAGTGGGCTATGCTCTGGAGGGAGGATTCATGAGTACGGACGACATTGTTCTCGCAATTGAGGCTGAGATCTCCCGGCTGCAACAGGCGAAGGCCCTCTTGACCGATACATTCGGCCTCACCCCAGCAAACCGCAAACCAGGGCGCCCGGCCACTACCTCTGGGAGCGGCAAAGCAACCAGCTTTAATCCGGCGGACTTTGATACCAAGCCAAGAAAGCGCCGCGGAATGAGTGCGGCAGGTCGTGCAAGGATCGCTGCTGCACAAAAGGTTCGCTGGGCCAGGTTCAAGAAGGCCGCAAAGTGAAGCGGACTCGTAAACGCTGGCAGCTTCCGCATCTTAAAGGGCAATAGAGATGGGGTTGTCGTGATACGAGGTACTTTCCAATGGACCGCTTTGGTCGTCGGTCTCGGCATACTAGGGATCTGTGGTAGATGGTGGGCACACCGACGCGCCTGGAATCCGCATTCCCAATCGAGTGAGAATGAAGCGATGCGTCGTCATGTCAACAGAAAGTATGACTAAAAAGCTCAACGTGTGTGGCGGATGGTTCAAGAGACAGGTGACATGGAGCTTTGGTTTGTTTGCTCGCGATCCCGTGAGGTCTGATAACGCGCGCAATGTTAAAGAATGACTTAACCACCGCTAAAACATCCAGTTACGGTGTCCGATAATAAGTCTTCTGTCTGCTAACTACCTACAGCGGAGCTGGTTCCACTCCGATCCCGTAGCCGAGTCCATGCTTAGCCGCTCTTCTTTTTGAATGGGCCAGCGGCTTTTCCCCGGCAGACCAACGCGTCAATTCAAGGGCATTAGAAAACGAAGCGCACCGTGAAGTCAAACGCGAACTGCTCTAGCCCCTGCGGATGCTTCTCCCGCCACAGTTCAAGCAGGAGCGGGTTCATTTCAGAAAGCACCATTTGGGTGCGCTCCACCTTGGCATGGCATTTCGGGCAGAGGGAGATCATGAGAGAAAGCAGAGACACGCCCGGCTGACGGTGATGCACTGTAATTGAGCGCTTGCCTCGGCCGGGAGCGCCACAACCCCGACAGGTGTAGCCGTCTCGTTTCAAGACTTCCTCTCGCAAGCCGCCGAAGTATGCCGCGTCTCGACGTTTGAGGGTGTAACAGGTGGGGCAGAGGCCATGCGCTAGGATGTTGTCCCGACCACAGGCACAATAGAGAGCTCGCTGACTTCCCTTCTTCACTAGTTCCCTTCCTAGTAGTCATAGAAAGGCAAGCTGCAGCCGCCTTTGGCTGCGCAGCTCGCCGCAATCTGTGCGAGGTTGTTACCGAGCGTTTCGTATTGCTGGTATTGATGAAATGCCGTTCCCAAGATCGCAACCAGGCCCGCCGTGACAATCCAGCGTCGCGCGCTTTTTAGAGGAGACTTGTTCATGCCTATCATTTCCGCCTCGCCTTGGTGATGTGCTTCCAGTCGGGCTCATAGAGCCCCCCGCTAGAGTGCTGTAATAAAGATACAAGAATCGAAGCTCTCCCCGTTGAGTCGAGCGAGTTTTCTCTCCAAACCTCGGATCGCTTTATTGAAATTGTCGCAGTGCTTGATCATCGCGATGTGGTCGCGCTTCATTTCTAACCTCGGGGCCAGGAAAGCGCTTCACTGCATTGCCGAGCGCATTCTTGGAACGCTTTCGTGGTCGGATCTTCGTTGAGTTTCGACAACAGCGACTCGGTCTCTGCCCCGATGCTTCACTGTTCAGAGAATCCAGAACTTTCCTTTGCTCGGCAGTGAGAACAACTGCTACCGTGATGGCGTTCGACATGGCGCTATGCCCTCCCAAAATGGGAACTTGATCAAACAGCAATTCGCACGTTCTTTGTGTGGGTTACTCACGGGAGGCACCCTCTCGGCAAGCCGCTTTGTCATGAAAGGGGGCTTTGCCGTACACCGGTAGCGTCATTCCTACGCGAAGATCTCTTCGTTCGATAGAACCTTGGGGAAGTTCCAACACATACTCAGCTGTTTTTGCTTGCCCGTACTGCCGGCATAAATACGGCACGAAGTGATAACAAGGAGCCACGTCTTGCGCGATGTCGATTACTTGCGGACGATGGTTCAGCCACACTAGATCGAGCGGAAAATGCGTGCGGTACATCCAGATTCGGTGTTGGCCAGCGTGCGGGTAAACGAACAACATACCTTTGCCTGGAGCAGCACTGGACGTAACAGAATGCTAGTGGCCTGTCGCAAAGAAAGCTTTAGTGGGAAAGATCTACGATTTGGCATAGCTGCGACCGATCGAAGCGAGCAGGCAGATTGCGGATTTCACTGAATTGGAATTCGGGCGGAAGCCACCAGATGACTCTTGTTCGCTCCCGCCGAAGATGACGGTTAGAACACGCTTCACGGTTCGTCTGCTTTTACGCTTACAATTTTGAGGTGAAACCGTGGTCTTGCATTGCCTGCTGGTGTCCAGGCCATCATGTTATCTATGACGAGCACCTTAACTTCTCCATTCCTTTTTTCTGGTAGTTCCTGCCCTATTCCAGGCAAACCCAACATCGCAGAGCAGTCTGCTGGGTCACCCTGGCCGACTTGACTCCCCCCAGTAGGTGACACCCCATCGGCAATCGCCAGCCTGCTCATCGCCCCGGTAACCGAAATCGTTCCACCGCTCACCGTGATACTGCTGGCTACGTCGCCCCCAGGTTCACGATTCCATTCAACTCTGACAGCTTGGTGGCCAAATGCTGCATCAGGTTCTTCGTTGCGTCCATTATCCGCTTAGCCTCTTCCTCGGTATATACGCGCTCCACATGAGCAACACGCCGACGCCAAGCCAGATTCACCGCATGCATGTGCGCCGAAATACCCGAGATGAATTCGATATCACCCCTGAAGAGGGCGCTCATTTTGTTGTAATCGCTCTTCAACTCTGAGTCGATGTACTTTAATACTGGTTCCCATCCCGGTCGCGGATCAGGATAACCTACGCGCCTGGCGATGGCTTTCAGACCGCCTTCTGCTATGCGCATGGAGTGATACACACAAGCGGTATAACGGCCTAATGCATAACAGGTTCCCGCTTCTTTAATGTCAGTCGCCGCGCTCTTGAAACGTTCCGCCACGGGCTCACCGAAAAGCGAATCCTGCTGGTAGAAATCCTTGTCGATGATCCATAGCACCAGCACGTCCTCGTATTCATCTCGCATACGAGTCTTAAGATTCTCGGCAATCCTTCCCAGCTCAAGGTAGGTGCAACCAGACTGTGCGGTTATCTCATTGCGGTCGATTTCGCGGAGGAGTGCATTGAATCCGAAATCGATGCACAGCTTTTTAATCTCGGTCATCAGGGCCAGAGCTGTGGCTATGTCGTCTTGAGTCAGATCGTCGTTAACGTACTTTGGTTCGTTCGCAGACCACGAGCAAAGCTCATTGATGTCATCTACAAGCGCCAACAAAACATGGACGTGGAAAGTCTTCATCAGATCGCCCACCAAACCAAATCGGACGCACCTCGCCCACGGCCTTTTCAGCCATTGCTTGGGAGACTCAACTTTACCTGATTCGACCTGAGCCACAAAACGACCCCAACAATAACCACATCCCGTGGGGTCATCGAAGTACGTGCCTGGTTTACAACGACAGAGATAGCAATAAACAAGCGATGCAACGAAGTACATGTGCGTCGTCCGTCCATGAAGCGAACGCAGCCCGTGACTGGGTCCCGTTCTCGACGACCGCCGATTCCAATCACCCCGGCGTCGATCCACGAGGCAAACCGAGAGGGTGGCGGCCACCTGAACCAGCAAGCAAATCGAAGCGCCCCTGAGGCTGCGCAACCACCAGCGGCGCGTCCTGGGGCATCGTCGAGCGATTTCTTCGACAGAAAGGCCAGCCAAAACGAGGCCGCCCCTTACTGCTGCCCAGTGGCTGGTTACCGAGGGGTGGCGCTGACACTCATCGTCTTCCCACCACGCGGCGAAAGGGTACCTACCTTCTCACGCGGAACTCCAACCGGGGGATGGTTGGAATTCTGGAGGATGCTGGGCAGGTCAATCCGCCGCTAGCTCATTTGGCTGCGGCGGCGTCAGTTCGCCGATTGGTAAACTGATTGCTTCGCAGTCTAACTGCACCGCTCCAGACTTTCGATCTCCGGCATAGACTCACCGACGATGGCATGAAGCGCACGATCCATGCCCTCTACTCCGAACATGATCTGTTCGTGGCAGTTCTTGCGCTTGGTTGTTAGCGTAAGCCGAGTTCGACGCGCATTGATTCAGCGAGCTGGACAGGATCGGGCTACAGAGTACCAGGCTACGTCATTCTCTGATGGCGTTGGCAGGGGCTGCTGCCTGCAACTTCAGCTTCTTCGTCAGGCAATCCCTACAGAGACACCCGGTCGTCCCTTGGTCGGGAACCTGCAGTGCTGGCGGGAGATCGGAGCACCAACAGTTGTGGCCTGGATCGCAGGACATGGCCGCGCTGCAGTGTGAGCAGAATGCGTTCATGGCTGAAACTGAGTTTAGCCTTTGGCGGACCGTTGCGCTCCCGGTCGAATCTCAAACGCTCGTAAGGCTCTAACCGTCTCTGGCTCGTTGGAGCGGTCTATAATCCAGCTTTGCACGCCGAGCGGAGGTTGAAATCTATGCCAAAAATACTTAACCAGATTGAGCACATCGTAGTAGTGATGTTCGAGAATCGCTCGTTGGATGATATGTGCGGCTGGTTGTACCAAGATCCTGCCAGTCCTCCGAGTGCGTTCCTTCCGGCTGGAAGCCCTGCCGGTTTCAACGGGCTGAATCCTGCGCTATGGAACCCCCGCAACGTCTCGTATTTTAGCGGGGCGGCTCCAGACAAGATCCCCGCCATGTCCAGCGCTACTAGCTTTACAAATCCCGGCATCGATCCCGAGGAAACATTCGTGCATGTGACCTATCAGATCAATGGACCAGGCCCGTACGCGAATCCACCGAAATATCCCATGCAGGGCTTCGTGGTTGATTACGAGAACGCAACCGCTGGCAACCCTGTTGAAATCATGGAACCCTTCAGCCCAAATCAGGTACCCGTCATATCTACCCTGGCTCGTCACTACGCCGTCTCTGACGCATGGTTTTGCTCTGTCCCAAGCCAAACCTGGCCGAACCGCTCGTTCGTACATGCCGGTACGTCAAACGGCAATGCCGATAACGGGGATCACCCCAACCCATTCGATTGGAATGTTCCGACCATCTTCAATGTCCTGGGTGATATGGGGATTCCTTGGACGGTGTACAGCGATGCGGTAGTTGCCCCATCACTCACTCGTACGATGTTCCCCAAGCTGTGGGATCTCCTCCTGAACGGACACTTCAAGAAGTTCGCAGATTTTGAACAGAACTGTCAGGCCGGTACGTTAGGGGCATATTCGTTCATTGAGCCTAGCTTCTTGACAAACCCCAATGACGAACATCCGCCGCACGATGTAAGGGCAGGCGAGCAGTTCCTGCTAAAGATTTGGAATGCTGTGAGCCAATCGCCGAAATGGAATGAAACGCTGCTGATTGTCACGTACGACGAGCATGGAGGGACCTACGATCATGTCTTGCCTCCAACGGGAGCTATACCTCCCGACCAGGCGAGCCAACCGGGCCAGTACGGCTTTGGATTCGACAGATTCGGAGTTCGCGTCCCGACCATTCTCGTTTCCCCATGGATTGACAAGGGGACGGTCTTTCGCTCGAATACCGGTACACCGCTTGACCATACATCGATCTTGGCTACATTGCGTGACTGGCAGGGCATTCCCTCGGAAAAGATGTTGCCGAGTAAACGCGTAGCTCAGGCACCCACGTTAGAGTATGTTCTGACACGCAGTACCCCGCGTACGGACCTGCCTACAATCCCATCGGTGGGTACGCCGACCGCTACGGCACTCAACCTGCCTCCGAATGATCTCCAGAAAAGTCTCATTACTGGAACCGCCACGCGTTACCGGATGGACCCCCGAGCTGCGCTTGCGACGGTTAAAACACGACAACACGCCATAGATTTCTTTGCGGCTCGGACCTCGATATCGCGTGTGCCTTAACACTCCGGAACTACGTTTTTTACGCTACCCTAGAGCGCTGAGTTGCTCTTGTCGAAAGGCCGTGTACTGGTATTGGATACAAGCTGGTCGAGGAGGAACCCGTCGGGCCGTTCGCTACTTCGGTGACGTACAATCAGATACGCGGAACCACTTCGTACCTGCTTTGCCCAGTGGCGGTCGTCGTTCAACCTACTCAGCTTAATGAACGTACCGTAAAATAGAATCCAAGGGCAAAAGCCGCGCCAATCACGCCAACCACAATTGGAGAGTGAAGAAGGAAGGTCCATCCCCCCGCTACCGCACCTAGACCTTCAATCCCGAGCCTCCTCCTATCAACGGATGATCGCCACATATAGAAACAAAGAATGGCAATCCAAGCAACAATTGCCATTCCAAGTCCGCCGAGCAGTGCCTTCGGAAAAAGTACGATGCCACTATTTATTCGCATGAGCAACCTCTCTTATGGATTTTTCGTACAGACCCCGAGTGATCCGTTTTGATTGCCCGACGCGTTCTGGCCCGGTACAAGTGGAAGGCAAGTCCAGGGCGCACCAGGCGATGCCGGTGATTTTCTCTCGGCCAGCCAAGTAGTATCGTAATACAGAGAACACGAGGCTGTACCTCCGAGGATTAGGGGCTCTTGAATGGTATACGACGGGTTACAATCCGGCGGAGTCGTCGCTGGCGTGCACCACGACTGAAGCGAGCAAACTTGACTTCCTCCCCCGCCTGGTGTGCTAGAAGTTGTTTTTGAATGAGTGCCAGCAACTTCGGCCTGGAACGAGAATAGGTTTCCCCAAAAAGTTCCGAATTGGCTGCAATCGACCTCGCCCGAACCGGTAAACGTGTATATAACGCCTGGCGTCCCTGCGATTTGCTGATCATTCTGAACCGAAAGGTAGCACGTCATGCAATTAGGGCTTCCAGACAACTTGGAGTTTATGGAGCCAATTGAATTGTAGGAAACCGGTGTGTGCTTAGCATTGGGAAAATTACAACCGGCGCCGCCACTCCCGCTCGTGCTGCCATCGGTCAGCACAGTCGTATAAATATTTCTTCCATCTGAACTTTCTGTAACGTACAACGCAATGTTCTTGCTAGACCGTTGCCGGACCCAATTGCAAGGCATAACCTATGGGTCATGGTCGACTGAGGCACCTATTATTTACGGTAGTAGGGTCATAGAACAAGCGGTTCGAATCCGGCTCGATTTTGAAGTCCCGAACCAGCCAGAAGCTCTCACCCTGGAAGACTCTCAGATGGCCGTCGAGGCTGGATACATACAGTTTGTTGAAGTCACCGCCCAGGAACAGCGCGTCCTGAGTGTTTCCGAATCCGGCTAGACTCTTAATCACCTTCCCGTCGCCCAGATCCACAACCTCCAACGTATTGTTTGTAACGGCGGCCACAAACAAGCGCTTCTTTTCCAGATCCACGGCCATGTGATCGAGGCGCCCTTTGACTCCCGGCAGAGGAATCGTTTGCACCAGCCGGAGCGCCTGTTTTTCCTGGGCGGATGTCTGGATAGCCACACTGCCAACAATCACAATGAGGCACGCTGCAAGAAGCTTGTTCATGAATCCTCTCTCTTGACCGAGTTGTGGCCATGGCATTTGCTGGCTTCCTGATCGAGTGAGATCATGGAGCGCGCCCTCAGTCGCCCTTAGGCAGCGCATGCTGCATTCCATTCAGATGGAGTCCGCTGGCACCGGATGCACACGCGCCGACCAGCACTCAGAATGAACCACTTGGAGAACCTAAAGTTTGACGAGGAACTCCGATGAGCGCCACCAAAGTGCAACGAAGTCGACACGTCGACACAAGGTGACGACGTGGCGTCGCGTACCCCGGCGCCCTTGCTGCTTTCCATCGCAAATCTGCCGGCGGACCTATCCTTAATTCTCCGTCAGAAAGTCTTCAGAAACACTTCAGGTGTAAAGCAGCTGATTGAGCTTATATAGAAGAGAGGTCGTACAGTGCGCATTTTGGTAGTGGAAGACGAGATCAAAGTGGGTCAAGCGCTAAGCAAAGGACTACAGGCGGAAGGGTACGAAATCACCTGGGCGCAGACTGGGGAGGAGGGCTTTTTTCATGCCAGTTCGCAGGCGTTCGATCTGATTGTGCTGGATGTCATGTTGCCTGGACGGGACGGAATCGAAGTGCTGCATATGCTGCGCACGCAGGGCGCCAAAACGCCGGTCCTTCTCCTAACCGCGAAAGACGCGATTGAGGATCGCGTGCTGGGACTGGATGCCGGGGCGGACGACTACCTGGTGAAGCCATTCGCATTCGCCGAGTTGACCGCGCGTCTCCGTGCCCTCCTTCGTCGCAATAAACCGGAGTCCGCAGGCGTGTTGATCATTGCTGCGCTTGAAATCGACCAGATCCGGAGGACCGTTACCCGGGAGGGCCGGCGCATCGATCTCACTGCACGCGAGTTCGAGCTTCTGGAATATCTGGCGCGCAATTATGGTCGCGTTGTTTCACGCGAGATGCTTGCCCGCGATGTGTGGAAGGAAAGCGGAAGAGCAACACCTCTCGACAATGTGATTGATGTCCACGTCGCGCGATTGCGTAGAAAAATGGATGATCCATTCGAGAGCAAGCTCTTACACACCGTACGAGGTGTCGGTTTCACTTTGAGTGAGGACGGCTCATGAGCGGCCTCTTGAGAGCAAACCTTCGCACCCGCCTGACCGTTCTATATGCGTCGTTGCTGGCGGTTGCCCTTCTGCTCTATGCCGGCGGTGTCTCGGCCTTCTTTCTCCTGAACTTGCGCGACCAGTTGGACTCGAGTCTCCACCGGGACGTAGAGACGGTCGAAGGAGCGCTCTCCTCGGACCCGAGCGGAGCACTCCAGATCAGTTCAAGAGAAGGCGAGGCGGACGAAGACGACCTTGACCGCGGATATTTTCTCGAGGTCTGGTCCGCCGATAGGCAGTTGCTCTATCGTAGCGAGCAACTGCGTGGCCAGGCACTCGGCCCCGTTCCGACGGGCGACGCAAATTCTGACCGGCAATCCGCGCATTCCATCCGGCTTCCTTCGGGGATGCGACTGCGTGAGATCAGCCGCGTTCATCATTTGGCCGGTGGTCATGCAGTCGTCGTACGGCTCGCAGTGAGTGAGAGGCCACTCTGGCATGAGTTTTGGGCGATGGTCACGGTTCTGGCCATCGGACTACCAGCTACTGTCATCCTTGTTGCCTTGACCGGCTATCTGGTAGCTGCGCGTGCGCTCAAGCCTGTGGATTCGATGGCGCAGCGGGCAGCGCAGATCACAGCCGAACAGCTAAATGAACGACTGCAGATCGTGAACCCTGATGACGAGCTTGGTAAATTAGGCGCTGCATTCAACGCAGCGCTGGCGCGGCTGGAGCGTTCCTTCGATCAATTGCGGAGATTTACTGCCGATGCCTCCCACGAATTGCGGACCCCGCTGACCGCTATCCAGAGCGTTGGGGAAGTATCGCTCCGCATGCCGGGCGATGTGAGCTACTACCGGGACACGATTGGAAGCATGCTCGAGGAGACGAATCGACTCACCCAATTGGTGGACAGCCTGCTGACCATGGCTCGCGCCGATGCCGGCCGGGTTCAACTGCATCGGGCTGACGTTAACCTCTTTGAGGTCACGAGCGAGACAGTGGGGCTTCTGGAAGTGCTGGCGGAGGAGAAGCAACAGGACATTCAGATTGATGGCAGCCGTTCCGTAATGGTAGAGGCTGATCGCACGATTTTAAGACAGGCCCTCGCCAACCTGATCCACAACGCTGTGAAGTATTCGGCCCTGGGCGGCGACATCCGAATACGCATTCGAGAGACGGAACTGGATGCAATTGTCGAAGTTCAGGACAGTGGGCCTGGCATCCCGCGCGAGCATCGTGAGCACATTTTCGAGCGATTTTATCGAGTAGATAAATCGCGCGCTCGTGCAGGGGGTGGAGCAGGACTTGGACTATCGATCGCGCAATGGGCGGTCGGGATCCACGGGGGAAAAATCGAGGTTGAATGTGAAACCGGGCTAGGGTCAATCTTTCGGGTCTACCTACCGAAAAGTGCCTCGTCGGTGGCAGTCCGCTAACAGTTGAGTTTCATTTGCTCGCGAGTGGGGTGGTATGCAATTCCGGTTTTATATCGTTCTCTTGCTAATTGGTTCAATGGTCGGCCTTGGGCGGGCACAGAACGCCACAAGCTCCCTTGGTCTAATGGGAGCCGTCCAGGATACCAGCGGAGCCGTGATAGTAGGTGCGCAAGTCGCTCTAGACACTCAGGACGGCAAGATCGTCACGCAGGGAAATACTGACAGCTCGGGCAGTTTCCGGTTTTCCAACATCAAGCCGGGAAGCTACACGGTCGACGTGACACAGACGGGATTTCAGGAAGTCAAGCAGCAGATCAAGGTTGCTTCGGGAATACGTCCGCAGGTCCGCATTGTCCTGCCCGTTGCTTCGGTAAATCAGGAAGTAACCGTGGCTGCTGCTGATAGCTCAGCGCAGGTGAGCACTGAGATTTCGCAAAATCAAGATTCCAACACAATCGACCGTGACGCGCTCGATCGTCTTCCAGTATTCGACCAGGATTACATCACGACCATGTCGCGATTTCTTGATTCCGATGCGACCGGCACGAATGGAGTCACGCTTGTCGTAAACGGTATCGAAGCAAATGGACCGGGCGTAACCGCATCTGCGATCCAGAGCGTGAAGATCAACCAGAATCCTTATACTGCGCTTTACTCAAGGCCTGGGCGAGCCCGGGTCGAGATTACAACCAAAGGTGGAACACCACAATTCCATGGGTCGGCGAACTTCCTGTATCGTGACTCGCTCTTCGACGCCCGCAACACATTCGCTGTCACTAAGCCATCGGAGCAGCGCACCTACTATGAAGGATCGCTCACCGGTCCTTTGAGCCACAGCAAGAAGACGACCTTCCTGCTCGCACTCGATAAAGACAATGACAATCAGGAATCGATCGTCGTGGCCGCTGGACCGAATGGCCCCATCAACGCAAATGTTCCCAATCCTACGCGGCATTACTTTCTTTCCGGGCGCGTCTTTCATGACTACGGCCAAGGAAATCAGTTCTGGATGGGCTACTCCTATGAACACAAAACAGTGCAGAATTTTGGGGTAGGCGGGACCGTTCTTCCCGAAGCTGGGACCAACACTCTGTTCTTCGAGCATGAGGTCAACGTGGGACATGTCTACATCTTCTCTCCAAAGCTCTTGAACCAACTCCATTTCCTCCTCGGCCATTTCGACAATCAGACCCACAGTTTGAACGAGAATCCCCAGTTAATCGTGCAAGGGGCCTTTACTGGCGGCGGAGCACAGGCGGATTTCCGAAGAACGGAGTATCACTTTGACGGGACTGATATCGTAACCGATTCGACTGGCAGACAGGAGATCAAGTTTGGCGTCGATGTACCGGATATCAGCCGTCGTGGCTTCGACGATTTCACCAACCAGGCCGGCACTTATTCCTTCGCAAGCCTTGCTAGCTATGAGGGCTCCAGTCCTTTTTCGTATTTGGTGCAGAGTGGTCAGGGACACGTGACCTTCCTCGAAAAAACGGTCGCCGGCATTTTTGAGGACAACATCCGGTTAAAGCCAAACCTCTCCGTTGCTCTGGGGGTTCGCTATTACTGGCAAAATTACTTCCACGATGTCGCGCACAATTTTGCACCTCGACTCAGCTTCGCGTATGCTCCGTCCGCCAAGGGCAAAACAGTGATTCGCGGCGGCGGCGGATTTTTCTTTGACCGCACCGGGCCCAGTCCGATCTCGGACCTGTTGCATTTCAATGGCGTCACTCTCAAGCGGTTCATTCTCGAGAACCCTTCCTATCCGGTTACGGAACCTGAACTCGCGAATGTTCCGACGAGCGTCGTCGTACTTGACCCGCGCCAGCGTATCCCCTACACCATCCAGTACGGGGTGGGCATTGAACAGCAACTCAACGCCAGGAGTTCACTATCGGTGAGCTATCTAGGCTCGACAGGAATTGATTCATTTCGCTCGATAGATGTGAACGCACCACCTCCACCTGGTTATATTGCTCGGCCAAATCCGAATCTTGGACAAGAGCGACAGTTGCAATCGGAGGGCCGCCAGCAGAGCAACGCTTTTCAGGTAGGCTTTCGCGGTAGGCCCGTCAGTTATATCACCGGGCAGGCTCAATACACTCTAGGGAAGACATACAACAACACCAGCGGCATCACCTATTTCCCTGCGAATAGCTATTTCCCAAAGGCCGACTGGGCACGGTCTGACAATGACCAGCGAAATAAGTTCGACCTGCTGGGTACTCTGGAGGCGGGCAAATGGTTTAACTTTGGGACCGCACTCTCGTTGTACTCAGGAAAGCCGGTTAATATCACGACCGGAACGGACAACAATCATGACAGCCTTCCGCTCGATCGCCCGGCTGGTGTTCCTCGAAACTTCATGCACGGCCCTACTTATATCAACCTGGATTTCAATGTGGCCCACGATATCCTCCTCACCAAGGCAGGAAAGGAAGGACCCACGGCAACCATTGCGATCAACTCCTTCAACGTTCTAAATCACGCAAATGACGTGACCTATGTCGGCGTTGTCACCTCACCCTTTTTCGGTCACGCTGTTGCAGCGCAACCACCGCGCCGCATGCAGCTCGACCTAGAGTTCAAATTCTGAGCATAGATAACCTGCTCCGCCTTACCCTGCAAGCGAGGATTCAAATGAGACCGAATTATCAAATTACGCCTTGGATTCTCAGTTGCCTGACTGCGCTTTTTCTTGTGGCCCCTACATCGAGCTATCCGCAGGACGCTCAAAAAGGACCAGAAATTCTGAAAAAGGTCGCCGATATACCGATGCCCGGAAGGCCGGTTCGCTTTGACTATCAGAGCCTCGACAGCCACAGTGGCCGGCTCTACATCTCGCACATGAATGCCAATCAGCTCGTCGTCTTCGATACGGCAACACGGCAGGTCGTAGCCAATCTCGACGGGTTCAAACGCGTGCATGGAGTATGGGCGGTGCCGGAACTTGGCCGCGTCTACGCCTCCGTAACCGGGGAACATGTAGTAGCTGCTGTTGATAGCAAGACGCTCCATACGTTGGCAAAAGTGGGCCCGATTACCTATCCCGATGGTCTGGCCTACGCTCCAAAGGTTAAGCGGGTCTTCGTCTCTGATGAGCATGGCAATGCCGATGCGGTTATCGACGCAACCCACAACACGCTCATCACAAGCATTCCGCTCGGCGGTGGCGCGGGGAACACGGTCTATGATCCCGGTTCCGGGCACATTTTGGTGGCAATTCACGAGACCAACGAGCTCGCTGCCATTGATCCGGCGTCGGCCAAGATTGTAGGCCGGTATTCGCTTCCGGGAATCAAGGAGCCTCATGGCATCGCATTGGATGTATCCAACCACCTCGCATTCGTTGCCGGCCAGGAAAATCATTGTCTGGGCGTGGTCGACCTCAACTCCATGAAGGTTCTCTCGACCCACGATGTGGGCCAAGATCCGGATGTGCTCGCCTTTGATCCTGGCTTGAAGCGGCTATATGTCTCTTCTGAATCTGGGACCGTGTCGGTGTTTGAAGAAGGAAAAGCGCGGGATTTGCGAGTGCTCGCGCACTTCCATATGCCCCATGCTCACACCGCCAGCGTGGACCCCAAAACGCATTTGGTCTATTTCCCCTTGGAGAACATCAACGGTCATCCTTTGCTTCGGATCATGGAGCCAACAGGTCTCCTTTGAGGATGCAAGGCGTCTCCTGCGGAAAGAGCCAGGGATGCAACGATTGTGCAGAAATCCGGAGAATATGTTCGTCGAACGACTCAAGAGCTCTGGACTATGATCGGGCGAGTCGGAACTTGTTTGTTCCTTCTGGCGCAGCTGTGCTTTTCATTTTCACTTCTTCACGCACAATCACCGGGAGATCCAAGAACGAGGGAAGCTCAGAGCGGAGCTCAGGAGCCGCTGAGGACCGCTCAGGCAAGCCGCGTTGACAGAGCTCCAAAGATGGATGGAACGCTCAGCGATCCCCTGTGGAATCAGGCCACTCCAATTGCCGACTTTCTACAGCGAGAGCCCTATGAGGGGCAGGCCCCAACCGAGCATACCGAAGTCCGTATCCTCTACACCAAGCACGAAGTCTATTTTGGCATCAGCTGCCTCGACTCTGACCCCCAAGGAATTGTCGCCACCGAGCTCCGTCGGGACGTCAGCCAGGAGCTGGACGAGTATTTTGAGATCATCGTTGATTCCGCCCATGATCGCCGGAACGCTTACGTATTCCAGATAAATCCGCTCGGCACACAACGAGACTCTCTCATCACCGAGGAGCAGATCTCAGACCCCAGTCTGGGCGATGGAGATTCGGGCTGGGATGGCGTGTGGACATCCGAGGCTCGCATCACCGAACATGGGTGGACAGCCACGGTCGCGATTCCGTTCGCCACCTTGAATTTCATGCAATCGCGCGATGTTATTTGGGGGATTAACTTCAAACGGTTCATCCGGCGAAAGAATGAAGAGGATCTCTGGTCGGGATGGCGGCGTGTTTATGGCGCCGCCCGGATCAGCCAAGCCGGCGACTTGCATGGTATCTCCGACATCGGCAGCGGACGACTATTCATCGTAAAGCCATATGCGCTAACCGGCTTCAACAATTTGCCCGCGACAGCCGCGGGAACCGGATTAACACCGGGAACCAGTGCGCTCTACACCGGAGGCGTCGATGTGAAGCTTGGTCTGCGCTCGAACCTGGTAGCGAATTTTACCCTTAATACCGATTTCGCCGACGCGGAAGTAGATACGCAACAATTCAATCTCACCCCGTACAAACTCTTCTTCCCGGAAAAGCGGCAGTTCTTCCTGGAAAATGCCGGCGTTTTCAACTTCCCCCTTGGTGCCGACAGCGGAGATCTGCTTTATTTTAGTCGCCAGATTGGAATCGATCCCATCACCGGAGAAGAAGTTCCGATTAATGGTGGTGGGAAGGTTACCGGCTCACTTGGAAACTTTGAACTGGGCGTTATGGACGTTGAGACTCGCCGTTCTGGGCCTAATCCCTATGCTAACTACGCCGTCGTGCGGGCGAAACATTCGTTGTGGGGCGGTTCCTACATTGGCGCGATGGCGATCGACAAGCGGTCTGGTAATCACTCTGATAGCTTCAACCAGAGCAGGGGTGTAGACACTCGTCTGGTCTTCTTCCAGAACCTGGTGCTGAACGGTTACGCCTCGCAGACGCGAACGCCCGGCTTCGCATCGGGACAGACAGATGTCGGCGCCGGCTTAGACTACCAGACCAATTGGCTGGAGGTCTTCGCGCAACATCGGAAGGTTGGGCCGAATTTCAATCCGGAAGTTGGCTTTCTGCAACGTACGGACTGCGTCTGCGATTACCTCGACGCGAATTTTAAACCGAGGCCTAAGCTTCGCGGTGTGCGCGACTTGAACTTTGAGGGATGGATCTTTCACGCGCCTGATACTCGCGGCGTTCTGCAGACGCAGGAGTGGCAGAACACCTTTCGCATCGATTTCCAAAATGGATCTTACAGCGACGAAGACATCGTCGACGTCTTCACGCAACGGCTAACCACCCCGTTCAACGTTTATAAGAAGGTTTTCATTCCCGTGGGTGAGTACCACTGGACCAGGCATCAGTTCACTTACGGATCTCCACAGGACCGCCGATGGATGGTCAATTTCTTTGAGCGCTTCGGCACTTATTACAACGGCCACCTCCACGAACTTCGTGTGGGTTCCACGTATCGCACCAACGAGCGGTTGTCCTTCAACTTCTCTGAGCAGTGGAACCGCTTCCGATTGCCCATCACGGGCGGTGACTTTTCTGTTCTGGTCGGCAGTTTTCAGACGAACTACTCACTCTCCCGGTTTCTTACACTATCCTCATTGCTTCAGATGGACACGGCCAATACTAAAGCCGCAACCGCAAACATTCGCCTACGCTGGAACTATCGTCCTGACAGTGATGTGTATGTGATCTACACTGCAGGCCAAAGCTTCGCCAGCCTGGTTACGACAACTCCTCCGGAGTTTTACCAAAACCGGCTGGCCATCAAGTTCACGTATTCGTGGCGACCGTGAGGCAGACGTGACGATCTGTCGACGGCTAAAGTCGCTGGTCTCATCCTCTCTCGGTCTTTCAGGCAACGCTACCAATTCTTCAATAACTCGGAAGGAAACAACCATGATTTCGTACAGAAAAGCCCGATACGCATCTGCAATCGCGACTCTGATCGTTGGAGTTGCCCTTTCCCACGCGCAATCCAATTCGCCCCTGCGCCTGGAAAAAACTATTCCCCTGCCGGATGTAAAGGGACGAATAGACCACCTTGCATTTGATGCGGACAACGAGCGTCTCTTTGTGGCCGCGCTTGGCAACAACACAGTCGAGGTCATCGACGTTAAGAGCGCCAAGGTAATACGAACAATTACGGGGCTGGCTGAGCCGCAAGGCGTGATCTACCAGCCCGAAAGGAAACGTCTCTGGGTCGCCAACGCGAGTGATGGTAAGGTCCGAATCTTCGATGCGCTGACATTTCAGCCGCTACGATCCATCGAACTTGGTGACGATGCCGACAATATCCGCAGAGATGCCGCCACACAGCGCATATTTGTGGGATACGGCAGTGGCGGCCTTGCTACCTTTGACTCCGTAGGCAACAAGGTCGCGGATATAAAAGTCGATGCCCATCCTGAGTCGTTTCAACTCGAAAAAAACGGCCCGCGGATGTTTGTAAACCTGCCCAATTCTCAAAAAGTAGCCGTGATTGACCGGACTAAAGCTGCCGTGGTGGCGAGTTGGACGACCGACGATGCCCAATCGAACTTTCCCATGGCCTTAGACGAGGCCGATGGGCGGCTTTTCATCGTTTGCCGAAAACCCGCGGTGCTGCTGGTGCTTGATACCAAGTCGGGGACGGTGGTGGCGAAACTTCCGACCGTGGGCGATTCCGACGATGTCTTCTACGATCAAAAGCGCAAACGCATTTACGCGTCGGGCGGCGAGGGAGCGATTGCTGTGTATCAGCAGCAGGATGCCGACCACTATAGCAAGATTTCCCAGCTCGACACCGTGAAAGGCGCACGCACAAGCCTATTCGTGCCCGAATTGGGCCGTCTTTTCCTGGCCGTCCGGCAGGTGGGAGAGAACCCGGCGGCGATCAGAATTTACGTTGTAACTGACTAGTAGGCGGAGAGAACTAATGAACGACAACGCGGGTCCCAGGAGGCTTCTGTGAAATGCAGCTCTGTTTTGTTTCTTACGCTTGTTCTTTGTTCCGTTGCGCCCGCCCACAGCCAAGAGAGCCGTTCGCTGGTGCTTTCGCAGACGATTTCCCTACCCAATGTCCAGGGTGGATTCAACCACATGTCCGTGGATGTCGAACACATGCGGCTTTTCGTCGCAGCGCCCACCAACAACACGCTGGAAATTGTCGATCTGAAAACCGGGAAACCATGGCGCACCCTTGAGGGGGGAAAGCCTGCGGCCGTACGCTACGCGCCTGAGTTCAATCAACTCTACGTCCCTCGTGGGGAAAGTCTCGACATTTACGACGGCAGCACATTAGACCCGATTGCCAGCATTGACCTCGACAGCAATCTGGATGAGCTGCAATATAATGCCAGCGCCAAACGACTCTACGTCGCGTGTATGGCGCCCGACAAAACCGGCATCGCCGTTATTGCCATCCCTGAAGGAAAGCTCTTGGGAAAAATCCCGTTGCCGGCGAAGCTCCAGGGAGTTGCGGTGGAGCAGAAAGGCAGTCGGATCTTCGCCAACATACCCGGCGTGAAGCAAATCGCGGTGATGGACGGTGAACAACGCAAGCTCCTGAATACCTGGTTGCTCGAAGATGTTGAGGGAAACTCTCCTCTCGGTTTAGATGAAGCCCACCATAGGTTATTCGTCGGCACCCGCCATCCCGCGCAGTTGCTGGTGCTGGATACCACTACAGGCAAGCCCACGGCAAAGGTTGATATTAGCAGCGATGCCGACGACCTCTTCTATGATCCGGTAAACAAGCGAATTTATGTTTCCTGCGGCGAGGGCTTCATTGACGTCATCGAGCAGCGGGACGCCGACCACTACAAATTGAGCACCCGTATTCCCACGGTCGCGGGCGCCCGGACATCCACTTTTTCGGGCAAATTGAACGCCTTCTACCTGGGCGTGCCCAGGCGCGGAGACCAACCCGCCGAGTTGCGCATTTTCAAAGTCGAAAAATGACCACGACAGCGGCTCGTGAGCTTGCGATGTCGCGTTTTCGGCTCATTCAGCCGCATCTGGAAGAAAGCCGGCCTCTACAATTCGTGTACGCCAATTAGGCCTAAACCCAACATTGCTGTCACCAGGGGCAATCTGTCTCCAGCTCGATGCTGTCTACTCACAAGTAACTGCCGGGTAGGCGGTTTGGCGGTGATACAGAAGCAATCCATAAATTGCACGACACCACGTTCCGAAAAGTCTGTCCTGCGGGTGTCGCGCTGTACTGAAATCGGTTCTTCCGCACTTTCGGTGCAGGCTGGAGGAGGAAAACTTGACATATTCGGTACCTTGAAGAGGTGAACCAACGTATTGACTTTGTTAGAAGTTCGCTGCCATCGTCCGACCAACTGATCCTGGAAACGGTGGAGGAGACGACCCATGGTGTTGTTCTTCGGGTGCGCGCCAAGCACCTGCCGCGCTGTCCGGCGTGTTTCGACTGTCGAGTGTCTTATCACAGCCGCTACGCCAGGCGAGTGCGAGACTTGCCATGGCAGGGGCGGCAAGTTGAAATTCATCTGCAGACGCGACGCTTTCGATGCCGGAACAAGGGATGCACTCGGAAGATTTTTGCAGAAAGTTTGCCAGCCGTGACAGCTCGGAAGGCGCGAGAAACCACGCGTCTGTGCGAGATCGTGGGCTTGGTCGGTTATGCTCTCGGTGGATTGCCTGGAGAGCGACTCCTAAATCGGCTAGGAATCAAGAGTAGCGACGATACCGTGTTACGGCGCGTCAAGGGGCGAAGACGTGGGGCGATCCAGCCGGCCGTGCGTGTGCTGAGCGTTGATGATTGGGCCTGGCGCAAGAAGCAACGCTACGGGACCATCTTGATGGACTTGGAGCGGTCACCGGTGATCGACCTGCTTCCAGAACGATCCGCCGACAGTTTTGCGCGTTGGCTCGGTTTGCATCCTGAGGTGGAAGTGATCGCCCGCGATCGGTCCAGCTTGTATGCCGATGGAGGACGACAGGGCGCGTCCTCCGCCATTCAAGTTACGGATCGCTACCACTTGGTTTCCAATCTTGGTGACGCGGTGGAGCGCGATGTCCAGCAATTGCAGATCGACGCGCGCAGGCAGCTGGCTCAAAGTGAGGTCCGGCAACCTGACGCGACTAATGTACTGACGCTGATCGAAGCGCGACGCCAGAGATGTCGGCAAGCGCGCTACCAGCGGTACACGAAGGTGCATGAATTACACCGAGGAGGCCACACTCAACTAGAAATCGCGGAGAAGGTCGGCATCGGCGCGGAGACCGTCTCGCGATGGTTGAATGCGCCAGCGTTTCCAGAGCGTCGGATCCGAAGCGACCGGCGACGGGATCAGGCCCTTTTCCTTCAGAGTCGCAAACGTGGTTTGCAGCCCTCATTGACTCGAACCCACTACTCTGCCGGCCGCGTGGGCCGCGCTCCTCAACATGCCGCCACAAACTCTGTCGGTGGTGCAGAAGAGACATTTAGACGCTTTCATGCGCTTTTGTCCTGGGGCTCACAAGCTGCGCCGATTTGTTCTTCAGTTTCGAGCCATGCTCCGCTGGCGAAGTGCCAAGAGACTGAATAGGTGGATAGATTCGGCCACCGTTTCTGGATTCCGCTTCACGGCCCAGTTTGCCAGAACGCTGCGCCGAGATTTGGAAGCAGTGAAGCTATCGATGACAACGCCATGGAGCAATGGCCCCATTGAAGGACAAATCAACCGGCTAAAAGCGATCAAGCGGCAGATGTATGGCCGGGCAGGTTTCGAGCTTCTGAAAGCGCGAGTGCTGCCTTGGGATGCTTCAAGCGCAGCTTAACCCTGCACCGAAAGTGCGGAAGATCCGATTTAAGTGCAGCGCGAGAAGCGAGTTTTCTGTTCCGTTGCTCCCCGATACCCAGATACAGCTTCAATCGATCGCGCGGATCGTTGCCAGGTCGTTCCGTCTCTGCGGCTTGTGCTCGCTCGAAGCCGAACGTGCCAATGCTCAACCTGTCAACGAACGCGTCGATGACACGGCACATGTGATGGTCGGGGATCATATCGTCGAGCACGACCGGAAACAGGCTTGCCTGATTCCGGCCTTCACCATGGATGTAGGACATGAAATGGCACCCCCTTGAGAGCTAATTGATTTCAACGGCGGGATAAACTTCGGTATATACCTCTCCATTGCAGCCGTAATAGGCCACTGTTCGCGACGCGAAATCGACGTCATAGCTGACAACACCTGAGCGCCAGGAGGCTTCAAGGAATTCCGGAAATGTCGACTCTCCTGCCTGATCTGTACGCAGAGCTTTAGTCAGAGCTTCGCGGTCAAAGGGGGGCACATCCACTGGGCCAGACGCCAGGGGCGCACCCGGCATCGCGACCGGGCCATCATTGGTAAGGTATAGGCTCTGACAGGAGGGGAGGTGCCAAAGGTTCCGTGTCACGCCTGCACTGCGCAGGCATTCAGCCAGATGAGGAAATCCGCCGACCTTGGGCCGGTTGGCAGTTGCTTTTTTGAATGCCTCTTGCAGATTGTTGATCGCATTGCTCATAGTAGTTTCTCCTGTTTCTGTTTGGAATAAAGATGCCAGTTTCTTGCGCAAGCTTTATCAGCAAGATTGGGCCGTGTATGCCAAAGCCGCTTTCGGCGGCCCCAAGCACGTACTGCACTATCAGGCTCGCCACGCGCATCGTGTCGCCACCTCCAACCATCGGCTGCTTTCAGTCTCTGCTTCCGAGGTCCATTTTCGCTGGAAGGACTATGCCCACGGCTGCAAACAGCGCACGATGACACTTACTTCCAAGGAGTTCCTACGCCGCTTCGTGCAGCATTTCTTGCCGCGAGGTTTTCCGCGCATCCGCTACTTCGGCTGGCTCTCGAATCGCAGACGAGCCCGGATAATGCCGCTCTGCCGCGCCCGGCTCAACCAAGTCGCCCGTTTTTCCATTCCTCCGCCTTAACTTGAGCCCCTCTTCGGCATCCTCTCGCACGCCTTCCAGAGCGGGCCGCCGCGCTTGCCATCGCACCTAACTGGCTCCTCTGTTCCCTCAGGCGATCCAAAACCCATAGCGCAAACATTCGTTGCCCACCGCACGAACGGCTTCCTTCAAACCGCTCAATCCCACCTGCTCCGCCCTATCGTCACCTCACTGCGCACAGCTGTTCTTGCGGAGCAACTCCGATACAGTACTGACGTTTATCGGCCGAGTGGGTTGGTTGAATCGGATCTACATCAGGGAAGGTGGAAACGGCCCACCAAAACGCCCTTCATGAGGATGTGTCCATCGATTGCCTTGAGCACGTCTGCCTCAGTTGCATCTGGCTTCAGGCTTAGCTTGGTGTCCAGAGCAAACAGTTCAAACGTATAGTGATGGTAGGGCCCGGGGGCGGGAGCCCCCATCCCGGCGTAGCCCACCTTCGTGGTGTAGTTTCGACCCTGAATAGTGCCGTCACGAAGTTGCGCCTGTGCCGGAACTCCCTCGGGAAGTTCGCGCGCGGCGCCCGGAATATTGAAGACCATCCAGTGCAGTATTTCGGTGACGGTTTTATTCACTGACGTGTCTGGATCGTGCACCAGCAGAACACAACTCACTGTTCCATCGGGCACATTCGTCCACGCCAGCTGTGGGGAAACCGGTGTTCCCGTGGCCGCAGCAGTGTATTTATCTGGAATGATGCCGCCATCTGCGAATGCAGTGGTGGACAGGGTCAAACCGGGCTTCGCCTGGGCCATTGCGTTGGGTGCTTGCCCCAACGCTACGATCGCCAGAACCAACAGTACACTCGTGAGCCGTGTTCTCATTTTGTGCTCCTTGTCAACGCGCAAGAGTTGATTGACTATTCGTGGGCCCGACTTTGCAAAGGGGAGAGCCGAATGGTGCGAATCCCCGGAGCCAGATGTTTCGGAGCCGTCAGTCTTCCCGCAAGGTAACCGTGTAGTGCGCCCAGACAGCTACCGATGAGCAGCGAAATGGGCACGACGAGAAGTACGTTGGCGAGATTCCCGCTGGTCATGGCGGCAATCGAAAACGCCTTCGGTGCCAACGTTACAAAGGCGAACGCCGACGCAAATCCACAGAAGGTAGCCGGCACGTTGCTTAACAGTTCGAAGCGGGATGCGAGCACGATGAAGAAAGACGCAACTCCGGCGGCGAGCGCCGACGAGACTGAACCGGGAAGATGCAACCACTCGCCGGCGACGCTGACAGCAACGATCCACGCCATGATGACGCCGAAGACCATGCATACGGAACTTGTCAGGAACGCCTTGTGGTTCGCGCCCGACTGGTCATAGCTCGCCCAGCCGATGAATGCCGCCCAAATGAGCAACCCGGGGAAGACTGCGAACGCCCAGACTGAAGCAGCGGCTAAAATTGCCGCGGCCAACGCTGCTGCCGGTAGTGCTTTGAGTTTCATACTATCTCCTAACCGAGTGATGTCTGCGAAAGTGCTTGCCTGCGACAATGCAGGTAGGTCTTATCCCCTGAATTCCGATGTCCGTTATTCCCGTCAGAACAAGAAAATCAAGCGAGCCGTCAACGCGTTGGCTGCAGGAATGCCGGGGCGCTCACCTGGTGTTGGTATCGCGGAGTACGCACCCACAGCAACAAGCCTCCAGGGGATGAGAACTGCCTTGTAGTAGGCCTGCCACATGATTTCGCTGGAGCGGAACTGCGAGCCCGGCGAGTGATTCAGCCGGGACCAAGCCAAACCCACTCCGAACGAATCCGCAGGCCGACACCGTAGAAGACTAACGGCTGTGATACCAGCGCCTGCATACCGGGTAGCCGCCACCGCCGCAGCCGAATTCGTGTAGCCAAACTGACAAAAGGATTCAAGCCCGGCGGCGTTTACTTGCGGATGCTGGTACCAGAGGCGCTGAGATCCAAAGGCGTAAAATCCGGAATCGCCGTTTCTGACGGTCGAGGCAGGCGTCAGAAGTCTTCCGGTTTGGTGCGAACCTCCTGCCCCAATCTTGCCAGGTTTGCCTTGAGAACCCAGGCGCCAGGCGTATCCCGCTTCTGCGATGTGAAATTTGTAACTGTTTATGTCTGGAAGGAGGTTTAAACCGGTCTTTACGGAGTTTGCCCCGTTCCCGTCGAAGACGCCATACTGCGCGTAAACACTTTTCGCGGGCTCAACCATCAGGATGGCTCCGTAAGCAGTGTCATAAAATGCTGGAAGCCTGCCGGCGAGAATAGGATTCATTCCGGAAGGCGCATAAAGAAGATCGCTAATCGTCCAATCAGATAATTTGGGGTCGGCTACTGGTACAGGCGCAAGCGCAGTGTTGAATTCAGCGGCGCCGTTCAGCTTGCCCGCCTTGAGAAGCACTTTGTTGCGGAACAGCCTCTGATGCCACCACAGCTGAAGCAGCTCGAGACGGCTGTAGGGGGTGGCGCCGCTTAAGTTGTTGTACTGTTGAACGCTCCCCGCCTGCCCGTTGGTGTCCATTCCTTGAAAGTCACAAAACTCGACGATGAATTGGCCGCCGGGAACATGCATCACCTTCGAAGCGTCAATTTCCAGATTCACGCCCAACACAAAATTTCCTGAGATGGCGCCTGGCTTGAGGCCACCCGACATCAGCCAATCGCCGTCCAGTTGGATCACTCCGCCCAGGTTCACTCCGGAGCCTTCCTTTAGGTCGAGTGCTCTTCCTAACATCCCGTTTCCGAAGAAGCCGCTGGACGCCCGAGGATTCGCCGCGAGAGCAAAGTGTCGTTTCACAGAATCGCTGGGAGTCAGATATTCCGCGACACTACGCTTCTCGTCGGCGGTGAGGGTGCTGCCTTGATCCTTCATCGACCCAGATTCCAACGAGCGAACGATACTATCGAGCGGCATCCACCGCATTACCGAGATCGCCGGAGCGTGGGTAGCTGCTGGACTATCGTGGCAGGATGCGCATCGATTGCTGTATATCGCACTGCCATAGGGACCACCTGCGAATGCGGAAGACAGGCTAGCGAAAAGTAGGAGCCCCGCTGCGATGCTGGATTGGATCAGGTCGTTCTTGAGGCTCATCATAGCGTCTTTTCAAGTGTTCTTAATGAGAGATCGCAAGCAGATCATCAAACCAGAGCACGATTACCACTCGGCGAGTCCGACGCTTAATCCTCAGGTAATCGTGCTTTCCAGTGCTCCGTCATCCAACCAGCGGGTTGTGCCTGCTTAAGTGCGCTGCTGCGGCCTGGAATTGGCTGTTGCAACCTTCGCTCCCCATTCCAACAGTTGCTTCGTGCAGTCGTCCCGGTCGAGGGTGCACTCAATCAGCGTGGGCCCGGCCGCATTACCAAGGGCTTGCTCGATAGCACTGGCTAGTTCTCTCCCGTTGGTGGCAAGGATGCCAAGGCCCTGTCCGTCCGTGGCGTTGAAAACGTTCATAATACCGGCGTAATCCCAGTTCTTTACGTTGTTATACGGTCCGTCATGGATCTCAACTTCGATTGTGTAACCACGATTGTTAACCAGGAAGATGATCACTGGCAGCTTCAACCGGATCATCTGGCCGACCTCTTGAGCGGTCAGCTGGAAGGATCCGTCACCTATCATTAGAACGATTCGGCGGTCGCGGGCGCTTACGGCATATCCGAATGTAGCTGGCACTGACCAGCCGATGTGGCCCCATTGCATCTCGATCTCGAAGCGGGCCCCATCCGGTAGGTTCATATTGAGTCCGTTGAACCAGGAGTCTCCGGTCTCAACCAGCAGAGTAGTGTCCGCATTAATCACGGCCTGAATCTGCCGGCACATTTCCACCCGAGTCAGGAGAGCGTCAGGCGCCGCGACCGGCGGCTTAGTATCCTCCGCTTTCATGCGCTGGTACTCGACCAGTGTCGCTGGATTGGGCTTTACTACCTTGGCGAGTTCGCCAAGGAAATCACTGAGGAACACGCCAACAAAAGTCGTGCCCCCAACTCGAACGCGATCGGTGTCCACCTGGATCAACCGGCCTTCGGCTGGTTGCGCAGTCCATCCCATGGTGGTGTAGTCGGTGAACAACGGGCCTGCTGCAAGAACCACGTCAGCCCAGTCGAAGACTTCCTCGCAACCCGGACTGCTAGCGGCACCGAGGTAAATGCCGACGAATTGTTTGTGCTGCTCGGGGAAAAAGCTCTTGGCATTCGGCATCACCGCGACGCCACAACCGATCGCCTCTGCCAAATCGCGGAACGGAACCATGCCTCCGTAAGACCTGAGTTTTGGGCCAGCTAGAAGGATGGGCTTCTTCGCCTTCTCTAGAAAGCCAGCAGCGGCACGCACCGCCGCAGCGAGGGATTCAGGATCGCTATTGGGCGTCTCAACAAGCGAGCTGAACGGTCCCGGCCTCGAGCATGGAGCCCCCGACAAGTTGCAGGGGATCTCGATGTAAGCCGGCTTTTTCTCTCGCAGCGCGGCGCGGATGGCTTTGTCGATCAAGTATGGCGCCTCCTCCGGATGAGTGATGGCGACCGCCTCGCACGTGAGATGGCGTGCTATGTCGATTTGATAATGAAAATCCAGCGTACCCAGCGTGTGATGCAAAAGATGATTCGCGCCGAGGTCGTTGGTGTTTGGACTTCCGGATATTAGGATAACTGGCAGGCTCTCCGCGTATGCCCCGCCTATCCCGTCGAAGGCTGTCAAGGCGCCTACACTGTAAGTGACCACGCACGCGGCTGCGCCATTCGCTCGCGCATAGCCTTCCGCGGAGAATGAGCAATTCAGTTCGTTGCAGCAGTAGACCTGCTGCATATTCTTGTTGGCTAGAAGCTGATCCAACAAAACCAGGTTGTAGTCCCCCGCCACGGCGAAGTGGTGCTTAAGGCCGATCTGCTCCAGCCTTGTTGCCAAATAGGTGCCGATCGTGGTCGTGGCGGTCGCCGCGTCCTCTCTCGACGTAGTCATTTGTCGCCCTTCTGCTGGTCGACTATCTTGCTCATAAACCGTTGTGCTCATTTCGTACTCCTTCCTAAGATCTCTCCGCGGATGCGGATCCCACTGCTCGAAATTACCCAGATAGCCGTTGCCTTTGCCCGAGACCAAGACTGGTTTCGGGGGGGAAACGACATAGAAGACTCTCGTTGTCGCGTCAACTGCCGTTCTTGATACATGCCCTCTTTTCGTACATGCCTGGGTCATAGAGTTTCTGCAAAGATCTCTCCGAATCGTTGCAGCGACGCGACAAACAAGCTTAGTGCGCCACCGATCGCAACATCTTGTACTCGAAGCATTCCCGCACGTCTTTGCGACGGAGCCAGGATGCAGAACAGCACCACCACGAACACTGTGAATCCCGCCTGGCTCAACGTCAGTCCAAGAGCATTCGAAGCATACGTCGCAGCGAAAATGATGCAGGGCAATGTGATCCAATACCATGCCTGATGTGCACCCATCGCCGCCACCAGGGATACGCCGAACAGGAACCCGAGCAGCGTTCCTGCTTGTTCACGCCAGAATGTACGAACCGGTGAGCCTGCTCGCACGGTGAGAACAGGTAATACTCCAAGCACAACCCAGAATGCGTGTTCCAGTTTCAGAAGACGGGAGACCAGAATCGCGGCTGCCGCGGCCAGTCCGATGCATGCCGCGTTTGGCAACCAACTTGTGTGGCCCTTGTGCGCATCGCCGGGCGTTGGTTGCTCCTCGATCGAGCCTGCGGCTCGAATTCGAATCCACAGTAGCTGCAAAATAGGTTGGGCCACGAGGCCAGCCAGCAGCCAACCCAGCAATTGTGGCTGCATTGCTCTCAACGGCGTAGGTACGGCGACGGCCACCATGAATGACAGCAACAATGCAGTTCGAGTCACGGCCATGTGGCCTCGGGCCAGCCCGGGCCACTCCATCAGAAAGCCGATGACGAAAGCACCCGCCACTCCCGACCATGTGTTGACCGAAGCCAAAGTCCCGAGCACGATCAGAATCGCACCCAGAATCGTCAGCGTGGCAGCTTGGGCAGCCCTGGTTGTTTTCGCTCGAGCGTAGCTCACCATCACCAGGTGCGCGAACGTTCCGAAGACCGAAAAACCCGCCATCTGGGGCTGCTTGATCACGAACAGCCCGAGCGCGAACAGAAGAGGCACCACAACCGCTGCTCTCACACCGCGAGCCATGCCTGCGAGTTGCCTGGCGTGATGGGTAAGCGCTTGCACTTGGGAAGACGCACCTTTCCTCAACCGACCGCCTCTATAGATCGCGGAGTCTGAGATCGAGCTTGACTCCGCGATCTATGCGGACGACGAATGCAACCTGCTGAACGTGCTAGAGCAACGACCTCACGCTGCAACGGTCACGGCGTTTTGCGGCGTGGCTATCCTCATCGCTGGATGGAAGCGAGCCAGCCAACGAACCATCTCTTCACGAGCGAGCGCAGTGTTGCCGACCTGGCAGTGCTGCTCTGCGCCTTCACGTGCGGTGAAGATGCGAGTAGTGACCGAGCGGGCACAGGTGAGTTCGCTCGAAGCACGATAGACCCAGTCGGTATTGAAGAGATGATCGTCTTCGCCTTCAGTGAGCAGGACGTCTTGGGTGACGTTCTTAAGCACACCTTCAAGGTTGTGTTGGGCGAGCGAGGCAAGGCTGTCGTAGGGAGTTTTAGTACCGGTGATGTGCATGCCCTGCACGATGCACCAGTGGAGACAAACGGTGAAGTCGAGGTATCTCTCGATGAGCGCGTCCACACCCTTGCGGTCGCCGGCTTGAAAGAGAGAGAGAAGACGCTTGTCCTCGCCGGGAGGCATCTGGCGGAGAGTCATGTCAACGCCCCAGTAACTAGTGGGCATAGAAATGACGTGTTTGATGCGCGGCTCGAAAGCGGCGGCGCGAAGGCAGAGGTAACCGCCGCAGGAGGCGCCGAGCCAGTCGACGGCATCCAACTTGAAATAATCGATGATTGCTTTGGCAGGCTTCTCCCACGCATGCTCGAAGAAGATTCCCTGACGCAACGCCCCACCCTGGCCGGGACCGTCGAATCCGATAACGGTGTAGCCGAGCTCGGTGAGAGGTTTTAGGAAGGGGTAGAATTCTTCGACAAACGAATCGTAACCGCCGTTGAAGACAAAGGTGCCAATCTCTTTGCCTTTGGCAGGGAGGCGGAAGCCAGGAAGGTGGCCGCCCGGGTAGGGGACTTTGATGCGCTCGTAGCCCGAGACGCCCTGCATGGCAAGTGCATAAGTGCGGGCGAAGTCGTCGTAGTAGCTGTTGCGCAGATCGCCGGCGGGGAGGAAGAATTCGACCTGATGGTAGTAAGAGGCAGCGTCGGCCCAGCGTTTCTCGGCCTCGGCACGCTTGGCGGCGTCGAGGAAGGTGGAGGTCCAGGTGTCGATGTCTTTGATTTTGGGGGCGAGTGCTTTCATTTCTGCTATTCGCCCGGTAGCTTCGCCGTCAGCAAGCGGCCGGTTCATGGTGTAGTTCATCTGTACGTCGGAAAGGAGGTTGAAGAAGGACATGTTTTTTCTCCCGAATGCGTTTTATTTTTCCCTTTGCTTGATAAAGCGCAGGCCGGCGAGCTTCGGGATCATCAAAGCTGAAAAAAGTTTGCTGCTGGTTTCTGGAGGCGTCGAGCTGTGCGGCTAACTCGAGCGGAATCGTCGTTCTAACGGTGATGACTAATAGCAGGCGAATGGCAGGGCTTTTCTCAGCGACGCTCAATCAGCCAAGCATTGGTGGCAATGATGGTGTTCAGGAATGCCACACGGCGCCCATCCGGCGATGGCACTGCCCAGCCGTGAATGTCTCCCAGCGAATCGAATCGGCCATCCAGATATACGTACAGTAATCGATTGCCAACGGTTGTATCCACGGACACAAACCAGCCGCGGCCGTCAGCGGCCCATACCAGACCCCGCAAATCAGTCACGCCTGCGAGGACCACTTCACGCTCACGCTGCTGATTTGGCTTCGGCTCCAAAGACACCACACGAATGCGGGCCTCGCGTGAATCATGGTTGGGAATCGCTACCTGCGTACCATCAGGAGAAATATCCCAGTCCCCGAGGACCTCGACAGACCACTTGGTGCGAGCCAGTTCCCTACCCCTGCCCCGTTCCGCATCCAGATCGTAGTAGGTGCGCCATTCTCCTGGTACCGTGGTCCTCAATACGCAGCGCTTACCGGCACCCAACGCGCAGCGAAACTCATCCAGCGGTCCGCCAACGGAAACTTCCTGTGGTGTCCCTCCCTCGACCGGCACGCGCATCAACTTGTACGTTCCAGGCTTGTAATACCATGGCTGTTCGCTTTCAAGAGGGCGCGCGGCATACAACACAAAGCGGCCATCCGGTGTCAGTTGGGGCAAGATCTCCGTCAGGGGTGTGGCGACAATGGCCTTAGGTGTTCGCTGATCGATTCCTTGTTTGAAGAGGTCAAAGCTGCCGCTGCGATTGGACTCGAAGATCACAGCGCGACTGTCCGCAGTCCATGCGTGTGGATAGTTCGATTGTGCGTCCAAGGTCAACCGGCGAACATTGCTGATGCGTGGCGGAGGTTGGTCAAGATCCCCCACGAAGACGCTATTTTGCCCGGACCGCATGAGAACCATCGCTTGCTTTCCATTCGCGGTGGCGCTGAGGCCAAGCAAAGTGCTTGTATCGTCGCCCGCCAAGGTCGCGATCTTCCGGGGTTCCCCCAGTAGGGCACCGGTTGCCAGGTCGGTCTTCACCTCCCACAACTGATGAGAAGAGGTGACATCGTCGTTATCCCACCGCAGGAACATGAGGCGGCCGTCCGGCAGCGCCGAAGCCGAATTCATTAATAAACTCGGCGCTTCGGCGACAACCTTTCCCGTGGCTAGCTCCCTGGATTCGTACTGATACTTATAATCATGTTGATAGAAGTGTAGCCGTTGAAAGGCTAACCGGCGTCCATCGGGCGACCAGACTACAAGCCGAAATGTATCGTCGGCGGGACCGGCAACGACCTTTCGCAGCTCTTCATCATGTGTTCCTGTCAACCAGATTTCAGACCAATCTTGGCTTAGGAACGCAACACGTGTTCCGTCCGGTGAGGGAGTCGCTCCGCGAGCATGGTTTCGAAGAAGGCGGGGCTCCGCTCCGGCGCTTGAGATCAGCCAGACGCTTGGCATGTTCGTCGTCGTTGAGAACCCGCTCGCGACCAGCTTTGTGCCGTCAGCGAACCAGGCAAGACGATCCACAAGATAATCACCTGGCGCGGACAGCGTTTTGGTATCTCCATTCTGAATGGTTCGAAGAAAGATTCCATCGACATTGGCGTAGGCCGCCAGTTTTCCGTCAGGTGAGATTGCTGCAGCGGTCGCCCGGTTTTCCGGAACAAGCGTTGTCAGCTGGCGAAACGTAGGAGTGTTGCTAACGACTTCAGCTTGTTTCCATCGCCATCCTGCAAAACATGTCGCTACCAACAGTAGCGCTGCTAGAGCCCACTTCCAAACTGCCGGAACTGAATCCAGTAAGTTCTTTCGTGGCCTGTGCAATTCCGTCAGTGTCCGCACTACTTCCCCCGCGGTGGGACGAGCAGAGGGCTGCTTGGCCAACATGGCTCGGACCAGCGAATCCAGGCGCGCCGGCACCTGCGGATTGAAAGAAGAAGGCCTAACCGCTTCTTTGCCGAGGATACCTTGGGCGGTATCAAGGGCAGAGGTCGCCGAGAAAGCGTGGCGTCCGGCCAGCAGTTCGTAGAGGACCAAGCCCAGGGAAAAAACATCGCTCGCCGGAGTCAAAGGCTCCGCACGAGCCTGTTCCGGGGACATGTAGCGTAGCGTGCCAAGAACGGGGCCGCCGCCAAGCGCGATCGTTTCCGTCGTCACTCTGCGCGCCAAACCGAAGTCGAGCAATTTCACGTAGTGGTCGGGGCGCAGGAATATGTTCTCGGGTTTGATATCCCCGTGAATCACGCCAGTTGCGTGGGCCGCAGCCAAGGCTTCGGCAATTTGAAGAGCGATGGCCAGCGCGTCAGGAATTAGCAATGTCTTCCCGCACACCTCACGGAGGGGTTTGCCTTCCACCAGTTCCATTACGATCGCGGGCGTAGACCCGGATTGAACCACCTCGTGAATAGTCACGATGCCATGGTGGTTCAGGGCTGACGCAGCCTTTGCCTCGCGTGTGATCTGCAGCGGATCCAACCCCGCGAGCGTTTCAGAGGTAAGGAATTTGAGCGCGACCAATCGATCCAGGTCTGTGTCCTGAGCAGACCAGACCTCCCCCATACCGCCGCGTCCAATCAGTGCTACTGTGACATAACGCCCGAGGCGCTGACCGGGAGCGATCGGGCTCGCACGGGGTTCAACACTGAGGGAGCTGAACAGCGGCTCACTCAAAAAGCCGTTCGCGGCTTCGTCCTCTCTCAGGAGCTCTTCAACAGCTTTCCGGAGCAGAGTACTCTCTCCGCAAGCCGCATCCAGCACCATTACCCGTTCGCCCCCGGACTTCTCGCGGGCGGCGTGAAACAGGTCGAAAAGCCGATTCCATTCCGCGGGCGTCATGCAAGACTGCTAGCGGGACTCTCGGGACGCAATTGCCCCTTCAGCCAAGCTCTGGCGACAACCCAGTCCCGCTTTACGGTGATGGAAGAGACCTTCAGCACCTCTGCAGTTTCTTCGGTTGAAAGCCCGCCGAAGTAGCGCAACTCGACCACCTGGCGCTGGCGCGAACTCATTTTCTCTAACTCGTCCAGGGCGATGTTTAAGGCCACGAGTTCGTCGGCTTGCTCATAGGACAAGCCGGCATAGTCTTCCATTCCCCCAACAGCCTGCTCTTCGAAACCGCGTTTAAGCGCCCGCTTACGCCGCGCGTGATCGATCAGTATCCGCCTCATTACAGAGACGCTCACGCCGATGAAATGAGCCCGGTTCTGCCAGTCTCTTGCCTGATCGCCGACCAGGCGCAAATACGCTTCGTTCACTAGAGCTGTAGGCTGAAGGGTATGACCGGGGCGCTCGTCTCGCAGCTGAATCCGGGCGAGACGGCGAAGCTCGTCGACGACCAGAGGAATCAGCTTATCGGCTGCCGCTGAATCGCCTGACCTCATTTGCTGCAAGAGTACGGTGACTTCGCCAATCGGTCGCTCTTGCATTGCGTGCCTTCATCCCATGGCCCCGAAGTATATCACCAAAAATCGGCGGTTACCTGATCCACTTTGCTCGTCTTTTGCGCTTTATATAGGGGATGTTTGCGGCAACTCTAGCTACTCGATGGAGTCGGAGCCGGCGATGATGTTGGCCCGCCGGCTACAGCACCTGGGGGCCTTTCCGATGTCTGGCACGGCTGAAGGAAGATGCTCTAAGCTGTTCTGCGTGCGAAAACTAGTCGCTTTTCTGCTGTTTGTTGCCGTTGGCTCAACATTGTTGCTTTCAGAGCTATTTGGCGTAGTGTCGGCGCTCCGCCGCAACGCGAGCCAGACAGTAGCCGCCACCAATATGGCGGCTATTCACAAGCAGAATCAAATATTTACCCCTATAGTCGGAGTAACTCCCGGTTCTCGCGAAGGGACGCTTGTCCTTCCACGTCGGTCGTCCGGACTCAGCGGTACGCCAAATAGCTCCCAAACACTACGCCACATAGCGATCAAAGCTACAGGCTGAGCTGACCTCCAGCCATTTGCCGGGCGGTGCACAGGAAGAGCGCTGCGAACTGGGCGTCCAGAGGACAACATTGCTGGACCAGCTTGGTCGTCATACATCTTCCTTTGAGTCGAACCGCAGCCGGGCAGCCGCGATCGCCTCCTGCAGCTTTCGCTGCAGCACCTCCCGCGGGGGGAAGACGGTAAGGTACTCCGCGACGTGTATCCCAGCCGCGTCCAGCTCCAAGAGTTCAACTTGCCGGGTACTTGCCCCTGCGCAGAGGATGATGCCTAGCGGCAAAGCTTCGTCCGCTTCTCGTTCGTACTTAGCAAGCCAGCGGAGGTAGAGCTCCATTTGGCCCTTGTACTCCGCGCGGAAGGCACCTTGCTTCAAATCGACCACCACCAGTCGCTTCAGCTTTCGGTTGTAGAACAGAAGGTCGATGTAGAAGTCCTCTCCGTCAATCTGGATGCGCTTCTGACGAGCGACAAAGGAAAAGCCGGCCCCTAGCTCCAGCAGGAAAGATTCCAACTCGCGCAGGATGGCGTCCTCGAAGTCCCGCTCCAGGTAGTGATCTTTGAGGTCAAGGAAATCGAGAACGTAGGGATCTTTTAGGACCAGGGCCGGCCCCACCTCGCCTCTGCTGTGCAGGGCAGCCAACTCCTGCTTCGCCAGTTCGTCCGGCTTTCTGGACAGGGCCGTTCGCTCGTAGAGCATGGAATCTATCCGACCCCGGAGGGTGCGGACGCTCCAGCCTTCTACTCGGGACCTCTCGGCATAGAACTCACGTTGGAGGGGACGCTCGAGCGGCAGCAGTTCCCGGAAGTGGGACCAGCTCAATTGTTGCGACAGTGACCCAACAATCTTCTCGTCTGGGAATGCCTCCGCAAACTTCATCATGCGTGTGAGATTCGTCACGTCGAAGCCGCGGCCGAACTCGTCCACTAATTCCTGCGACAGCGTGGCAAGAATCCGCTCCCCGTACCCGGCACGCTCACTTCCTAGAATGCTGCGCCGGATTCGGTCGCCCACGCGCCAGTAAAGGAGGGTCAGAGCCACGTTGACCGTCGCGGCCGCTTGGCGTCTTGCCTCAGAGATCAGCTGGTGTCACGCTGTACTCAAATCGGATCTTCCGCACTTTCGGTGCAGGGTGGTTAAGCTGCGCTTGAAGGATCCCAAGGCAGCACTCGCGCTTTCAGAAGCTCGAAACCTGCCCGCCCATACATCTGCCGCTTGATCGCTTTTAGCCGGTTGATTTGTCCTTCAATGGGGCCATTGCTCCATGGCGTTGTCATCGATAGCTTCACTGCTTCCAAATCTCGGCGCAGCGTTCTCGCAAACTGGGCCGTGAAGCGGAATCCAGAAACGGTGGCCGAATCTATCCACGTATTCAGTCTCTTGGCACTTCGCCAGCGGAGCATGGCTCGAAACTGAAGAACAAATCGGCGCAGTTTGTGAGCCCCAGGACAAAAGCGCATGAACGCGTCTAAATGTCTCCTCTGCGCCAGCGACAGAGTTTGTGGCGGCATGTTGAGGAGCGCGGACACGCGGCCGGCAGAGTAGTGGGTTCGAGTCAACGACGGCTGCAATCCACGTTTGCGACTCTGAAGGAAAAAGGCCTGATCACGTCGCCGGTCGCTTCGGATCCGACGCTCTGGAAACGCTGGCGCATTCAACCATCGGGAGACGGTCTCCGGGTCGATGCCGACCTTCTCCGCGATTTCTAGTTGAGTGTGGGCTCCTCGGTGTAATTCATGCACCTTCGTGTACCGTTGGTAGCGCCCGTGCCGACATCTCTGGCGTCGCGCTTCGATCAGCGTCAGTTTATTAGTCGCGCCCGGTTCCCGGACCTCGCTTTGAGCCAGCTGCTTGCGCGCGTCGATCTGCAATTGCTGGACATCGCGCTCCACCGCCTCACTCAGATTGGAAACCAAGTGGTAGCGATCCGTAATTTGAATGGCGGAGGAAGCGCCCCGTCGTCCTCCATCGGCATACAAGGTTGACCGATCGCGGGCGATCACTTCCACCTCAGGATGCAAACCGAGCCAGCGCGCAAAACTATCGGCGGATCGTTCTGGAAGCAGGTCGATCACCTGTGACCGCTCCAGGTCCATGAGCATGGTCCCGTAGCGTTGCTTCTTGCGCCAAGCCCAATCATCAACGCTCAGCACACGCACCGCCGGCTGGATCGCCCCACGTCTTCGCCCCTTGACGCGCCGTAGCACGGTATCGTCGCTACTCTTGATTCCTAGCCGATTTAGGAGCCGCTCTCCAGGCAATCCACCGAGAGCATAACCGACCAAGCCCACGATCTCGCACAGGCGCATGGTTTCTCGCGCCTTCCGAGCTGCCACGGCTGGCAAACTTTCCGCAAAGATCTTCCGAGCGCACCCTTTGTTCCGACATCGAAAGCGTCGCGTCTGCAAATGAATTTCAACTTGCCGTCCCTGCCATGGCAAGTCTCGCACTCGCCTGGCGTACCGGCTGTGATACGACACTCGACATTCGAAACACGCCGGACAGCGCGGCAGGTCCTTGGCGCGCACTCGAAGAACAACACCGTGGGTCGTCTCCTCCACACTTTCCAGGATCAGTTGTTCGGACGATGGCAGCGAATTCCTAACAAAGTCAATACGTAGGCTCACCTCTTTAAGGTATCGAATATGTCAAGTTTTCCTCCTCCAGCCTGCACCGAAAGTGCGGAAGATCCGATTTAAGTGCAGCGCGACACCTTCCCAAGGACTTCGTTGCGTGGCCCGACGACTGGTTCCCCGACGGTATCCATTTGCTGGCAACACGGAGAGAAGGCCCGTCAAGAACACTCAGCCTTTGGAAGCTTTCCCTCCTGGGCGGCGATCCGGAAAAGCTCATAGACGATGCGGCAGGGGGATCTGTGTCCCCGGATGGATCACGGATCGCCTATGTGCCCGGGCCAAAATTCGGAAGCGAACTCTGGGTCATGGACTCCGATGGTGCAAACGCCCGGAGAGTAGCCTTGGCCAGAAAGCCGGACCAGCCAAACCTGGGGGATGGCTGGATCCAACGCGCCGTTTGGTCACCGAATGGCACACGACTTGCCTACGTAGAAGCCCACTTGGCAACACCTGATCCCCCGCTGTATGCGAACTCGCTCCTCACTTGCGATGCGAAGGGTGTCGATTTACAGGTTGTATTGAAGGATGATTCTCGGTTGCGGCCAGCCCTGTGGTGGACTGCGGATGGACGTATTCTCTTCGCTTATCTCAACGATCCGACGAGCGAACGCGAAGATGCGGGAGTTGACTCGATTTCGACTGACGAGCGCACAGGGAAGGCCGCCGCTCCACAGCAACGAGTGAGTGAGGGTCAAGGGTGGATTGGCGGTTTGAGTGCCACGTCGGATGGGAAGCGGCTTGTCGTATCGAGGGGGAACACATCGCGTCAGGTGTTTATCACCGAACCCGATCCGGGCAACCACCGGTGGAAGGCGCCTCGACGCCTGACCCTGGACACAAACGAGAGTCTAGCCACGGCGTGGACCGCTGACAGCAAAGCAGTCCTTTTCGTTTCCGATCGGAGTGGTACCTGGAAACTTTTCAAACAGAATATCGACGAGACCACAGCCGAGGTACTCGTTGAAGGGAGCAGCATGCGTTTCCCGCGTTTGAGCGCGGATGGTTTGCAAGTACTTTATCTATTTGAATCGCAGCGGAGCGATCATTCGTTCCCCGCATCCCTGATGTCCAAGCCTTTGGCCGGAGGGCCTCCCCGGTTGATTCTGCGGGAAAATGGAATCACCAATTACCAGTGTGCGCGGGCTCCATCACAACTGTGCATTTTCAGCAAGCTCGTGGGATACGATCACGTTCTTGTCTCGTTCGATCTGGAGCACGGTGCAGGTCGCGAGATTACGAGAATTCCGAATGGCTTATCTCACTGGAGCCTTTCCCCGGATGGATCGCGGCTTGCACTCGTCCTGGACCCGCATCGAATTCGATTTCTCTCACCGGACACCGGTGCCGCTCACGATGTTAGCTTGAACGACTGGCCGGTGTTCAACATCGACTGGGCAGCCGATGGCGCGAGGGCGTTCGTACGGAGCATCACGTCGGCAGGCGTCCCCGTGATTCTTGCCCTCAATAGGTCAGGGAAGGCGCAGGTTGTTATTGAAGGGCAAGCGCATTCGAATTTCACCTTCTTCATTCAATCTCCCGACGGCCGGCATGGGATTCTAGAAATGCCAACTCCGGGCGACAATAATGCCTGGATGGTCGAGAACTTTTGAGTCGCGCTGACGACCACTTGGTTTGGCTCAATGCGCCGCTCCCTCCGACGCGCGCTCCAGTAGGATGTTTGGACAGAGATCATGAGCGGATGCATCGCACGCTGAAGGAGGACACCCGCGTACGGTGTACGTCACCGATCCCAAGACCGGCCAGGACGCCACGGTCGTGATCGACGCGTACAAGCTCAGTTACACCGTCCAGTTCGGCACCCTCATCGGCTCGCCGCCGAAGATCCCGTCGATGATCCATGATCTCGCAGTCGGCGCCGGTACGGAGGCCGCCCTCGAGGTCCTCGCCGGAGTCTTCCCGCCTGCGTTCAACAGCTACGGGTTGCAATGGGGCGTCATGTGCCGCGAGATGGTGGGCAGAACTGACCCCCGACGGGTCAGCGCTGCGGGCAAGCGCGAGCTTCCCGACTTCCCCGCCTCCGTAACGGCCATGCCCTCCATGTTCCCCTGGGCCTTCACCGACTGCGCGGCGTGGGACGTGCCTGCTGCGCCTTCACACGTAACGAGGGCCGTCAGGAGCGACGTACCGGTGCTCTTGACCAGCGGCGCGTTCGACGGCACTGCGCCGCCCAGCTACGCCGCCGAAGACGCAAAGACGCTGAAGAACTCCAAGCACCTCGTGTTCCCGGGGATCGGACACGGCGCGTCGCGCTGGGCACCGACCTGCTTCGCAACGATCATGGCGAACTTCCTCGACCAACCCAACGGCTTCGATGACAGCTGCCTCGCAGCCCAGAAGATCCCCCCGTTCCTCACGCCCTGATCGCCATCGACGAGCGAAGCGAAACGGAGCAAAGCCGCGGGAGGCGGTGCACAGTAGGCCTCTTTCGTTTCGCAGCGAGTCAAACGCGCTGGCGATCCCGGGACCGTTTTGCATTTGTGTTTCAGGTACGTGGTCCACAGCCGCGATTGAACCGGCGGAGCAGGGGAGTTCGAGGTAGAAGAGCTGCTTAACCCTGCACCGAAAGTGCGGAAGATCCGATTTAAGTGCAGTAAACCAACGCCATTTCCGAAATTTTCAGATTTAAGTACCGCGTGACAGTTACTGAAAACCCCTTTTTCAAGCATTCATCATGCTGTTCGGTTTAGCGGCGGAGCGGCCCAATCACCTTTCAGCGCTTCGTCCTTCGGCCAGTAAAGGCGCATGGCCATAAAGAACGGCCCCTTCGGTGAGGGTAGCCAATTGGCCTCCTTTTCCGTGCCGGGAGATTCGTTCTGGATGAGCAGCGTCAACCCGCCATCGTCGTCGAGCTTGAAGTCCGATACCATCGGCGAGTTGATGAGATAACGATTGAGCGGATTCGCGACAAGCAGCTGCGCGGGGAGATCGTACATCGTCAAGGACCAGAAAGCGTGAACGGGCGGCAGTTTGCCCGGCGGGAAGCGCAGCGTGTAGCCGTGAGTACTGGCGTCGAGGGGTCCGCCTGCAGCGTCCACAGTGTAGATGGGGTACATCGCCTCGGCCTTGGAGTTGCCGTAGATGCCAACAATCGCGGCGGCCATGCGGTAGAGGTAATTGTTCTTCAAGAACTCCCTCGTACCGAAGACGTCGCCAGAGCTGACCTTGCCGGTGTCGATCTGGGTGCGTTTGAAGTCGTCGAATTCCTTCCAGGCATCCACAACGCCTAGCTCCACGGCCTGCTTTACTTCGGGCGTGAATTTGCTCGAGTCGAACGTCTTGCCCGCCCCCACGCCGATCTTCGCGAAGCGTTCCATCAGCTCGGTTTCCGAAGGCACGGTGGGGCAGAGTTTCAGGAAGAAGTTCAGGACGTTGAACATCTCCAACGAAGTCTTTTGCTCTGCGGGCGCGTAGGGCCGAATGTAATCGAGGGCCGGGGGAGGGGGCGGCGCGGGCTGCCCAAGAAATTTGCTCAGTGGCTGCATCCCGTAACCCGCCTGAATTTTCTTCACAGCATTCATGTCGTCCGGGTTGAAGAGCTGCGTACGATAAATGCCGACCACGAAATCCGTCTCGCTCGGGATGACGCCCTTGATGCCCGACGGTATCGCCCCCTTCCAGCCCGGTCCGATCAGCATGTAATTCCCCGCGCCATTGCCCGTTGCGCGACTGCCTATGTAGGCGAAGTTGTGCGTGTAGGCATCGACGAGCTGGACGGAATAATACCGCTCTTTCTCGATCTCCGGCACGGTAAGCACGATAGGCTCGGCGCGGAGGTCCGCACCGAAGAAGGAATACGGTGTGTCGGAATTCGGCGTCTGTACCGCAGTATCGTTCGGCGTGAACAAGCGAGCCATGCTCACCAATCCGTTGAGCGGCCCCTTGTACTGTGGGTTTCCCGGCAGCAGCCAGTAGGCATAGTTGATCCGGTAGCCATCCACCATTGGGTAGCCGTAGATGTAGGCTTCCTTGGCAATTACACGGGCCTCCTGCGGCGACAGTGTTCCGACGGCGAGGTTCTGCTGGAGCCAGGCTTCCATCATTGTGTCCTTTCGGGATGAGTTTGCCCAGTTTTCGGGTAGAAGCGTTAGCGAGCCACATGAGCTGATCGGCGAATCTTTGAATCAGACGCACTCGCTTTTGGAAGAAGCCTATTAGGATCGAGTCCGTTTTAGCCACTAGCAAAACTAAGAGTTCGCGACGCTTAATCGTCCTAAGCCTACGTAATATTCCGTTTCTTGAGGTGACTCCTACTAATCTGTTACCCAAAACACCGTTTTTGATGGCAATTTATACCCCTTAAGGAAAACCGACAGAAAATATCGAGGCTTCTGGTCGCGGCGATGAGTGGTCCCCATTTCGATGGCTGGCTTCAGCGCGGTCGGGTTTCCCTCAGATTTGGCACATGAGGAACCGTGCACCGCGATTCTGACTAGTTATGGCTCTTCATGTGAGCGAAGCAGCCATGTCCAGATGATAATGATGGCCGACACACCCACGGTTATTTCTGCCCAGATGAAGGAGACATAGTCCCCAAATGCCCCCACAGGCGGAACGCCAGGCTGGACGTTTCGGAGGGCCGGCAAACCGAAAATCAGCGAGATGGAAAACGATAGCGGAACCAGATCAACTTTTCGACTGCTTGTCGTCACCTTGACCACCATCGCGAGCAGACTCAAGGCCAGACCACTCATCAACATCATCAGAAGAAAGGAAACGGCGATCACGTTGTCGGCCCGCCTGATTTTCAGTTCGATGCCTGTGACTTTCCGACTGCTTTGACGAGAGACACTACCTTCGAATTTAATTCCCGGCGTCGATGCAGACAGAGTAATTGTAAGCGGAACAGTGGTGCTCTGTCGCAAGGCTGTTGTGCCCACTGCAAGTTGATCGCCGTCGAGCGCGCGCTCTTCGGCGCCTTCCGGGATCTTCGCCGTCTGTGGCTGTGTCTTTCGCGCAGGCGTGGTGATCAGGAACCACAACGTTGTACCGTAGTGATCGAAGGGATATTTATTCAGCTCTCCGTTCAGAGGAAAGACCGCTTCAATCCGGTTCATCCGCTTTCCTTTAGGAAATTCGAATTGTTGTTGGCTTCTTACGTTGTTAGCCAGGAGCTCTAAATCAACCGCCGGAGTCACCTCGTCCTGAGCAAGGGCTCCCTGCGGCCGAAAACTGATCTGTGCCGTCAGCTCTTGAGTTGCCGGGTTGACCCCAGTAACCAGGACGGAGATGACGATGTGGTCGGCTGCATCGGTATCGTCTCGCAGCTGCAGAGAACGTCTGCTGCCTTCATTCAGACTGCGAAGAAGTACAAAACAATATACGAAGGCTAGGCTAGCGAAGAGCACCACCGTTTTCAAACGCCCGAGCTTTTTCCGCATGGTTTGCAGATTCCTTCCAGTGGCGCTCCCTTAAGCTCAGCTCTATTGTAACTGTAACAAGTGCCGCTTCGCAGACAGCTTGTTCGAGCTTCCGAGATTGCGTATGGATCTCGGACCCTCGGAAGTCAATTCTGCACCCCGTCGCGTCCTGTTTCCCGACTATCTGTCTGGAAAGGCCCGGTCTGCCCCACGTAGGCCGGACTGCTACTTCACCATCCGCATACCGGGAAATGAAGGGCGGCGGGCCGGGGGTAACGCCGTGTGACCGCTGGTCCTACTCAACAAGGGTATGACATCAGGATCAATTTACGGTGCACGTACGGCGGCAAGCGGCTCTTTCTCTTTTCCTCCGGATGTTGCGACGCGAGTGCCTTCACATGGTCGAGGGCGATTCGTCATCCTTCTTTCGCCATCTGTTTTTATCTGTTGTGCGGTTCATGCTTCACCTGCCGCTCAAAGTAAAAGGCTATGCCTAACGCAAGGATTAGGGCCGAGATTCCGAACAACGTTAAACTAGGTACGTCGTTTGGTTCTTCAATAATTACCTTTCGCGCCATCGCGATCAGTGCCACTTCCAGAACAACACGAACGTGAATGGCATCTTCCTTCACGTATGCTTTCAGCGTTTCTATCAGCTCTACGCCGATCAGTACCAGCAGGAAGTACCCAAAGATTTCGAGCAATCCTTGTACTGGAATCAGGAACCGCGGTGGCTTCAAGATCTCCTGCCAGATCAGCACACCCAGGTGAATCGTCGAAAGAACCATTACCACGATGAGCATGCCAGCGAGGGTCAGTACAGTGAGCTTCTGCACTTTTGTCAGCGCTCTTTCTATGATCACCGAAAGTTCTCCATTCGCTAAGGACCGCTATCCTTCGCAGGGGTTTGCAATCGTCGGGCTAAAGCGAGGTTAGAACATGGCGAAGGACAACCTCTATTTGAGCGAAGGTACGCCGGTCGCCATCTGATCGCCTACGAGGATGGGTCTATGGTTGGGCGGTTTCCGCTGTACCAGGACCCAAACTCAAGCCGCTGCTGAGACGATAGGCGAGGACGGTTTCGGCGTCAAGGCGATGGGCAAAGCATTGCGGCGCCCCCTTGGTGGGCCTACCTGAGAGGCTTATTGTGAACGCGGTGGACTCGCCTTTGGCGGTTTAGTCGAGCGAAACTTTTCCTGTGGCCAGATCGTAATATCCGGCTACGATTTTGAGCTTCTTCTCCTGCACCAAGGGCGCGAGCACGGGAGACGCGGTCTGCAATAGCGCAGCTTGGATTTTTGCGTTGGCTTTAGTTGCGGCTGGCAGGTCGTGTCCAGCCTGGTCGACGGCGGGCTGAATGTGCTAGAAGAGCGAGCTGATCTGTCCCGGAACCGCCTTGCCCTGAATGGCCGCCTTGACTGCGCCGCATCCGGAATGGCCGAGAACGAGGATGACCTTCGTCCCGAGGACGGCGGCGCGCCGCAGCTTCAATTTTGGCTGGTGGTGTCGCGGATTTTGGCGTTTGCGCAGCCGAATTCACGGCTGAGCCGGTTAATAGGAGCAAGGCTATCGCAAGGGCGTAGGTCTGCTTAAGTAACAGGCTCAGGTCCCGTTCTTTCTTAGCAAGGACATGGCCAGTCAACCCGAAACCTTTATCTTCTTCATCCAGGAAACCACTACGATGAGTGTCAGTTTGTCGGCGTGCCACAACTTCTACCTCTTCGACTGTTTCCTTGGCGAAGCCGGTTCATCCAGTCTCATGGCTTGCTCCGAGACCCGCGTTATCCGGACGCGCAAAGTCTTCGTTGGACGGCCTTGCAATTGCTTATCGGGCTCCGGCTACTTTCCCACGGGCAGATCCACCGGCTGTACCAGCCGGAACTCGAGCAGAGATTCGCTGGGAATCGAAAGTTGCTGCCCCTTCTTGGTAGCGGCGACAGCCGTGCCCGCGCCGGCACCGGCGAGCGCACCAATCCCCGCTCCCTTTCCTCCGCCTGCTATCCCGCCGATGAGCGCACCCAGACCGGCACCGCCAACTACCTTCTTCGTCGTATTCGAGCCTTCTCCTTTTCCTTGAATCTCGTACGTGCTGGTCAGCAGCGGATAGGATGTTCCGTTGATCACGATTTCGGTTAGTTCCAGTCCAAGTTCGGAACTGCCTTTCATCTTGCCGGCGGATGAAGCCGTAGCAAGAACGCCATAGACAAGGGTACCTCTTCGCGCCACTACCACATTGTCAGCTTGCAGATTTGTCTCCAGGCTGGCGGTGAACCGATACCCCGCTTTCTGTTTGCTGGAATCTATCGAATTAGCTGTTCGTATCAGGATTCGTGTTCCGGCCGGCACAGTGATCTTTTTCGTGTTCTGCGCAGCGGCGGTCATCGCTGTCATAGCAGTTGCCAGCCCCACCAGCAGTGTCGTGGCTCGAATCATTCCCTTAAACATGTCCAGTCTCCTTTTTTCTTGGAACTCTACGAGCTTTGCCCTACCACGGGCAAGGAAGAATCGATTTGCAGGTCGATAATCAAGAGTAGTTGGTCCTCGACCTGGATAAAGCGCGCAGCCGTAATTCCACCCAGGGCCTGTTTGACAAGCTCGTAGTACCGTGCCAGAAGCTCAGACCGCTGCTTGCGGTAAGACAGCGCTTTCTGAATCAGCTCGTCTGCCTTCTCATCTGTCATCTGATCGTAGGTACGCGCATACTCTTCAATATTGGCCACTCTCTGATCATTCAGTTTGGCCAACTCCGCGTCGTACTGCTCGTAGATAGGCCAGAATTTCGCAGCATCGGCGCCACTAAGCTGCATCACCGCGCCCACCATCTCAGCTTTCTGCTGCCGGACGTCGGCCCGCAGCAGGTCAATGTACGCCTGGATGTTTTGCGGATCAGAGCTCGGCGAGACCGCCGCCTGCTTGCCGGTTTGCGCGTTATCCTGGGCTGGCGCGCCGGGAGCACAAACCAGCAACGCCACAACCAAGATCCAAGCTGCCTTTGGTTTCTTCATCTCTCGTCCTCCGTAGAAAATGCGGGCCAACCCCGGCACGCGATGCCAATTCGGTTCGCTCGAAGTTCGAGCTAGGCGCGGCAGGGCCTCCATTTGCTACTCAAACCCCTACTCCGACTCAGATAGGCAAACATAAATTCCGCCATGGCTGGCCGGATTACTTCTGGATCGCCGACCAACAGGAAGTGATTTTCTGGGTGGTGTTGCGTCGACCACGCTGTGTTCAGCTAGAAGCTGGGGTTTGTTTGGTCATTCACTGTGGCGGCGTGTAAGGGTCAGGCGTGCCCATCGGGATGAGCGGCTGCTGTTTGACGCTCTGCTCGAAGTCAGCCAGGATTTTTAGCGCCGGATGTAGCACCCAGGTGTCCAGTGTCGGTGTCTCTTCGAGCGGATCGGTGTGGAGGTTGATGATGAACGGGATCCAAAGCTTCAAAGGCGGGTCGATCGGCGTGTCCTGCTTGTAAAAATGCACCTTCCAGTTGCGCCATTTCACGGCCATCAGGATATTCGAGTTCCAGATGGGGAACCCCTCGCGGGCTGACTTCTCGGATTTGCCGAGGAAGAAATCAGACTGATCCAGGCTGTCTATGGGCCGGTCGTCGGGCACGTTGACGCCGGCGAACTTGGCGAGGGTCGCGAACATATCTACTCCGTGCACGATCTCGTTGCTGACGCGGCCAGCCGGAATCTTCCCGGGCCAGCGGACGATGAACGGCACACGAAGACCGCCTTCGAGCGCGGTGACATACGTGCCCCGCCACGGTCCCGCCCAGCCGTTCCAGGGTTTGAAGAATTCCGCACCGTTGTCGCTGGTGAAGATGACGATGGTGTTGTCACGAATGCCGACTTTTTCTATCGCATCGAGCACCTGCCCGACGTTGTAGTCGATCTCGCTCAGCATGTCCGCCCAATCGCCGTTGCCGGTTTTACCCGCGAAGGCGGGATTCGGCAGCGTGGGCAGGTGTGGCTGGGTGAGAGCAATGTAGGCGAAGAACGGCTTGCCCGTTTTGGCTTGCCGCTCGATGAACGCGACCGAGCGCTTCGTGACCTCCGCATCGATGAGCCGACGCTGGTGAAGGTCGTACTCCTGCGGGGCACGACTCTTTTCGCCCCTTTTGCCCTCCATGATTTTTTCCGTTGGCACAATCTGTGGTGAGTAGCCAGGCGAGGATGGCCATCTGGCCTCGTCAGTAGTCCGTGGGATGCCATACCATTCATCGAAGCCCTGGTCGTTCGGCAGCCGGCCGTCCTCACTGCCGAGATGCCATTTGCCCCACATACCGGTCAGGTAACCGGCATTCGACAGCGACTGGGCGATGGTGATCTCCCATTGGGTCAACCCTTCCGGTACGCCACCGAGCGGCACTGCATAAGTGCCCGAGCGCATGGAGAATCGGCCGGTCAGGATGCTGGAGCGGCTTGGCGTGCACTGCGTCTCCATGTTCATGTTGGTGAGGCGGAGCCCCTCGCTGGCGAGCGTGTCAAGGCGTGGCGTGGGCGCGCCACGGAGAATGCCACCTCCGTAGACGCCCAACTCGCCGTACCCTAAGTTGTCCGTCAGGATGAAGACGATGTTGGGTTTCTTGCCAGCCGCGATCGGTCTGGTGTCCTGAGTGTGGGCGTCTTCGACAGTGATCATTCTGTTCTCCTGTCCTCTACTACACCAAAGGCAATTGATCTGTTTGGCAGAATTCGCACCAAGACCATTTGGTTCGAAAAGCGAAGTTCACCCTGGTTTGGAGCGCATTTATTTGTGATGTAAGAATATGTGTGCCGCGCTTCGCGGGTCTACTGGGAAAACTCCTAGTAGACCCGCAAAACATTGGCTGTGGCTACTACCCCTATTTGGCCCATTTAGCGAGGAATCCTTGCTATACCCGTAACAGGCTGCGAATGCAGTTAGTCTGCCAAATCTCGAGCAAACTGCAAGTCACCCTTAGGAATGGGCAACGAAATCTCGCGTCGTTCCAGCGTGTTCTTGATCGCAGGTTCCAGGTTTACGAGATTGAACCCATCATTTGGACGGCCGGACATTGGTGGCCTTGATGTACTGATTGCCGAAGCTCTCGATTTCGTACTGTCCCTTCTTCTTATCGAAACGGATCCTGGCCCCCGCCATGATTTGACCGCTGCCCTTGCCCGTGGAGTCAAGCTTCACTTGCAGATAACCGAAAGGGTAGTCGGTGGTACGTCCGTTATTGTAAAGCTCGACGAAAGGCATGGTACGAGCGGTAACGATGGTGATGATCGTCTCTGAGCCCTCCTGGCGTTTTCGGGCAACGGCGATCTTATTACCAGTGGAACCCACTGCGCTAATGCGGCCCTTGTCCTCCTTTTCCAATGCGCGGCGAAGGGCGTCCGTGCCCTTATCCTTAACCAGTTGCGCAAAGTTCTGGAGTTCTTCATCGGTCGTGTATTTAGTCACCCGGAAATCAAACGAGATGGTTTTGCCGCCCACGCTTCCTCCGGTACCCACGGCTACGCCGGTGTACGCCTGCGGTGGCGTCTGGTCTTGGGCGACCGCGTCCACGGTGAGGGAAACGAGTAGAACTAGTGTGAAAAGGGGGATGCGGGATACAGCTGTTTTCATGGCGACGCTCCTTTGCGGTTAAATCCTATGCATCCTAAGAAAAAAGGGGAACTGTATGCCCAACGGAGGGCTTACTTCTTCGAGCTCGGCGCAGCCGACTGGATTATCGGCAGATCGACGCTGATGGCAGCATGGTCTGATAGGGGATCGGCGAAGGCCTGATTGGCTTCGTTCATGGTGCGTGCGAAGTGAGGGGCAAAGCGATAGGAGTCGGCCGATTTAGGGTCATCTTTCAGATAGGCTTTCACAAATATCCAGTCGAGGCGGTATTTTCCTACAATTCCGAGCGTTCGCGGCAAAGCGAAGGTGGTCATAAATCCTTTACTGCCGCGCTCGTTTGAGTTGCCCAGGGTTCCCTGACGGCCAAGCACCGAAAACCCGGCATCCCCGCGATAGTCAAGCCGTGTCTGGTCGTCAAACCGATACTTATTTAGTTCTTTGAAAAGGCCCTGTTCGGGATTGGCCGCCAGTAACGGAACGCCGGAGGCGGTTGGGTCACTCTGAAACTTCGTAGTCTTGAAGGCAAGCCCGGCAATGTCCATGCCGAAGCCCACTCCAGTCGCATACTTGACCCCTTTTGTGGCCCAAAACGAAGGGGAATTAAGCTTTCTCAGCACGGCCGATTTTATGCTGACCACCGAGCCATCGGCCCCGGTTGTGTTCATATCCCCGGCAACGACCACCGGATGAGAGATCGGTTTGATGAAGTCAAGAATCTCATCCATCTGCTTCACTCGCCCCTTCGGTGTCGTACGATTCTCAAGGTGAGCCGCAACGATGGTGACCTGCTTTCCGGGAAGATCAGGTACATCGATGGTTGCAATCAAGTTGGTGCGGCCTCCGCGCCGCACCTCGCGTACGATCTGTTCTCCGAAGAGTAGGCTTGCGCCCTTACGTTTTCCGGCTTCGATGGAACCATACTTCTTCTCGCCGTTGTACCAGTCGTAAGCCTGATACTCGAAGGGCGCGAGCTTCACATCTCGAAGAGGATAGCGAGAGAGAATGGCGGTGCCGTGCAATCCCAGCAGGCGTGTCTTATCAACGCTAAACAGGTCATCCAACTCCTTGCGCTCGTCTTGATTCTCCACATTCGCGAACGACTGGGTACCTAATATCTTGGGATCAACTTCCACAAACTCCACACCATAGGCCCAATTCATCTTGAGTGCTTCGGCCAGATCCTTGACCACGGCCCGGTAGTCACTTCTCTTCATGCCCCAGTCGACCTCATTCAATACCAGCACGTCTGCGGACTGAAGCACCTCCATCTGGGCACGGAGTACCTCGTCGTTTGCCTTTTCGGCGTTCGTATCGCTGGCAGCCTCACCGTGCACTTTGCTGATGAATCCTTGCGTATCGGTAAGGGCTAGCTTGATCTTGTCGAATTCGATTCCCCGCTCGATGTTCCATTCGACCAGGCGTAGCGAGGGCCCCGTACCCTTGAGATCGGGCCGTAGCGGCTTTGTCCCGTTGAAATACGCTTCATTGTTGACGAAGGGAGTCGTTAGCAAAGTGTGCAGTTTAGTAGCTAGAGCGGGATCTACTGTTTCCTGCTCACCGAGGGCGACAAGCTCCTGATAGCTCAGCATGGCAGGCTGGAATGTGCGCGTATACTCGCCGCCGCTTCCATCCTGCGCTGAAGCAAAGGAACACAAGATCAATATCACGAATAACGCTAGGTGAACGCCAAGGGAACGGTCACGATCGCCCTCCAGCAGAGACTTTCCGTCGAGATGTGTTTTGAGCGTTGGTTTCAGGATTGTCACAATTTTGAGCCACTCTCACGCGCACAAAGTTCGATTGACTAAGCGGACACAATTGCGCGACGAGGGCAGTCTACAAAGCAAGGCGACGCCGCGCATACTGGTAGAACTGCCAGTTCCGCAGGGTAATTGGCCGAGCCTCTCGGGATCGCTAACGGGTAGCCTCTCGATAAGAGGATCCACAACCACTCAGGCAGGCGCTTGGTACGCTTCGGTCGCTTATGTCCCGTCGGTTGTAGCCTACAGCTTAATCAGTCAGCCTAGTCACGTCATCGCATTCGACTCAGTTCGGGATCTGCCGGGGACCGACTGTGGATCTCGGTTCTGCCGCCTGTAACGGGTTCGTCCTCTCTCTTGTTGTCTGGCTAGTATCACCGTCTAGCGATTGCCAAATATCAACCTATATATATAAGGGCAACCCAAGCCACAACCTAGCCGGTCGAAGGCTCACCTGGAGATGGCCGTGTCGTCGCCATGACCCGGCAGAACGAGCTTAGGCGCGGGAATCTTCTACGGATTCCAGGGATGGGCGGAGGGCGCGATCTGTACTCAAGTTATATTCCGGCGCCTTTTTCATCTCTCTCAGCCTCTGGTCGGTGGGCAGTTCCACTAGCCGCGATTCATGAGTAGAACTGCGGAAAACGGACGATGCGCTTTTCGATGTCAGGCATGCCTATAAAGACCATTCCAGCGCTGCTCTTCGTCGAAGATGATCGCATTTGTTCGAGGCTGTTTCATCTGCAACCGGTCTGCTTCATCGACCAGACTGGCCGGACTGCTACTTCACCGCACGCCACGTCCTGTCGGGATTGTAGGAGGACATCTGTTCTGCGATGTCGGCGGTTTTATCGCCAAGATCCTTCTGGTAGATCACGCCATTCTGGTTGACGAGAAATGTCATGACACCGCTGGCGCGATAGTCCGCGGGAAAGGCGACGAAACCGAATCCGCCGGCGCTCGAGAGCATGCGGTAGTAGTACCCGTGATAGGGCGTGCGCTTCCCGGAAATGTCATAGCCTTCTTTGGCAGCCTCGGCAAGCATCGGTCCGGCCGGGCTTTCGGGCTGGCCTCCTTTCACCTCCCAATAGAGTCCGTTCTGTTTCCCTGGTTCGCTGACGATGCGGCCTGCATAGGAGCCTGGGGATTGTCCGTCGTGGGCAGAGGCCGCGTAGTCGTGCTGCGCGGCGACGATACCTTTGCACACATTGATGGCGGCGAGCTCATTGTGGCCGATGCGCCGATAAAGAATCTCATCTTTGCCTGCGGCTCCATCCCAATACCACTTGTCGCCCGAGTGGGCCAGCGGGATAGGGAGCGGCCAGCCATCCTTGCCCGCTTGGAGTGTGAAGTCGCCCTTGCCGGAGGGCACGAGGGAGTGGCCTTCGTCGTACCACTTCAGAAATGATTCTCGGGCGGTTTTGTCAGCGACGGAATCGCTGGACGCAACGACCTGCTCGCTGCCTGGGCCAAGGATTGCTCCCAACTCAGAAGGATTCCCGTCACGTACAGCCTGAATGAAAGCACTAAGGGCGTCTTTTGAGGAAGAGAAGGTCTTCTGACCCGAGCCCTGCGCATGGGCAGAGTTGACAAGAAAGGTCGCCACGAAAACGGTGGAAAGAAGGAGATAATTTCCAATCCTACGAATGCGTTTCATCGTCTGTGTCCTCAAATGTTTGCTGCGGAAGTGAACTCTGTTTATCCGACCCAGTCTAGGGACTAGCGCTTACGACCTTGGGAGCCGGCGCCCATGCTGGCCTGTCCGCGACTGCTGGCTGTACGCTCTGATTTAGCGCTACCGCTGTTGCTGAAGGCGCTGTTATTGCCCCCTCCACGGTTCTGTGCCTGAGGAACAGGACGAGCCGCCGGCGCGCTGCCACCGCCAGGACGAGCAACGGCATTGCTGTAGCCACGATCGCCACCTCGATTCATGTTGGAAGGGGTAGCGGCCTTATTCATCGTGCCGGGGTTGGCACCGTTGGGTCGATTGATTTGAGCGGCGTTAGCAGTGTTAGGTCGATTCATGTTGTTGGAGCCGGGAGTCGATGCGAGGCTAGAGCGATTGGCAGCGGCGTTGTTACTCCCACTCGGCCGGTTCACTGTAGCCGTGTTGTTACCGGCATTCGGGCGATTCGCTGGATTTGCATTGGCCATGGACGTGCCAGGTTTCTGGTTAGGATTGTTCGGGCGAGCCCCCTGATAGGTGGATTGACCCTTCCAGTTCGCCTGACTGGAAGCTTGATTGCCTGCGCCAACAACCGGGCGATTGTTCGCGTTGATGTTGTTCACGTTCGTATTTCGGACGTTGACCGTGTTGCTGTTGAACTTGTTGTAGTAGTTGTTGTTCACGGTAACGTTGACGTTTCTGTTGTACTGGTTCCAGTGGTAGTTCGGCGGAGGATGATACCCGTAGGCTGGGCGGTATCCTGGGTAAACGGGGCGATACGGAGGCGGATAGTAGGGACGGCCGCCATAATAGACGCCACCATATCCCCACGCGGGGTATGGATAGTAGTTGTTGCGGTTTATCGCCGAACCGATGGCCATGCCAACGCCGAACGAGAGGAGTCCAATAGCGACCGCGGAACCAGTGCTAACTCCGGTCGTCGTGGGTGCAGGCTGTGTAACGACTACCGTTGCGGGAGCCGGTGTGTTGTAGATCGTCACGGGATTGTACTGCGGAACATAGACGACCTGTGGATTGGCAGGCTTGATCTCCACGTATGGCTGACCGTTATCGGCCTTCTTCGTGTCGACCGTCATCTGCGGACTGGATTTCAGGTTGCCCGTCTGCTGCGCCTGTGCGCGCTTGCGCTGCACGGCGTCCATCACGCCCTTCTGGTCTGATTGAAAGTACTGTCCAAGCTCGCGGGTCCAATCGATCTGCTGGCACATGTTGTCCACAACCTGGGGAAAGCTCGTCAGATATTGCATACTGGGGCTGAAGCCAGCCTGCTTGGCGGCGTTGGGGAGTGCATCACCTTTGAGATTCTGGTTTTGCAGGAGCCAGTTCCCGCCGTCCAGCACCTCTTGGGCATTGGTAGACGCGGTAAGAATCTGTGCGAGCAGTTGATCAGGGTAGAGAGCGATGGGCGCGACGAGATCGTCGACGCTCATTTGCTGCGGGGGCGGATTCGCTGGAGTGCTGTGAACCGGCATAGCGCTTTGGCTCTGAGGTGGGGTGGGTTCAGCCGACTTGCAGCCGCTCATGATGCTCATGAATGAGACCACGACGGTTAGAAGAGAAGCAGTGCTGGCGCGCAGAACGGGATTCATTGCGGATTCCTCAGGAATAACGGTTCTTGCAGTTGTCTAAAACGTTGTCACATTCGAAAGCTCGTAAACGAGACATAGCCGATCCAAGGCCACAGCCACTGCCCTTTAGCCTGCACATTGGCAGGCAGTCGGCAGTCCAGACGGGAGAAGTCTACAAGCACCCTGCCGCCCGGCATACTGGTAGAACTGGCAGTCCCGCACGTAAATAGCCAGAGCCTCACAGGATTGCTCCCCAGTGACGTTAGCTACTCACGCTCATTTCTTAAGGTCTTCCGTTACGGAAGGTTTGCAGAATTCTTATTCCTACACGCAGTTCAGCACTCGGCAATTCCTCGCCGAAATAACATACGCGCGACATCTGGCGCGAGTGTAAATTCCAGCCCTTTAAGATCCACGGTACCCCTCATCCGCCACTATGATTCGCATTTGAGTCATGAGGATTCATCCCTGAATTTCTCATCAGTCACAGGCACTGAGGATGAAGCTTCAGCCCAAGTGTTCCAGCCGCAATGCGATTTGTCCGTGGACGCCCAGTCTCATTTCGTCGCGCAGTCATCCGAAATCTCCTGAAGCAATTTAGAGAGCTCTCTACTCTCAGGATTCTGGTCTCTGTAACTCAACAGCATAGAGTGTGTTTGCAGGGGTGTGACTGTCACTTGCGACAGGCTATTCCTCGCGTGGCAATGTGGCCTAAATATTTGATCGCTATTTAGCGTATTGCCGAAAACGATGACGTCAACCGTGACTCTTATTCCGAATTGAGAGCAATCATTTCGATGGGTAACTGTCGTGCGCGCCGGCCATGAATAATTTTCAGAATAGGTGCTGATACTTTTGCTAGTTCACAATGCGGTCACAGCCCACGATGATAGGGCGAATATAAAGCTGCAATTCGCGGAGAAACGGCTCAATGGCGAGGCTCATTCATGGGGGGTGGAGATTCGCTCTTCTTACCTCCATCGCGCTTTCCAGTTGTTCGTCACTTGTGGCTCAACAGAAGGGGCAATACCAGCCGGGCGAATATGGCCTCAACGCTGGCGACCTCCCCGATCCTGGAATCACCTACGCGAACTTCACCTTTAATTACAACGCCGGCCAGCTGAACTTTGCCAACGGCACCCCGGTCAAAGCCACAGGCACGTATAACGTCTGGGCTGTATCAAACTTTTCTTTTATGTTCCTAAATTCAAGATTCTGGGTGCAAAGTTCGCACCGTTTGTTGCCTTCCCCACAGTGGCCACGGGCTCTCTCACGCTGCCGTTCCTGGGCAACGGCGTCACCGCTGGAACCGGTTCGCTTGCTCTTGCGGATACCTGGTTTCAACTGGCAAATCTTGGTTGGCACTTGCCGCGGGCTGATGTCTGGACGGGATACGCCTTCAACGCGCCCACCGGCCGCTACACTCCAGGCGCTACGAATAATGTCGGTTCTGGTTACTGGGGCAACAACTTCAGCGGGGCTGGCACCTTCTACCTGACCAAGGACCAGGGGACCACGGCAAACATCATGGGCAATTGGGAGATCCACGGAGCAAAAACGACCCGTAGCACGGACATAAGCACGATGTTCGGCACGTTACCCATCAACGTCCAGGTTACCCCCGGAGCAGCCTTCACCGATGAGTGGGGCTTTGGCCAGGCTATTCCATTGGACAAGCCGTTTTTGAAGACAAAGAACATTACTAAGGTGGCCCAGTTCGGGCTGATCGGGTACGACCAGGCGCAAGTTTCACGCAATACCAGCAGCAACAGGGTGGCGGATGCAGTGGAACGGCTTGTCCCCTTCTATTACGTTCATGCCGGGGGCTTGCAAGCCAACTATATCGATCTGAAACATGATTGGAACGTGTTCTTCAAATACGAAAAGGAATACAGTGCTGCGGCCCACCCGAAGGGCACCACGATCGTGTTTGGTGGAGTGTACACGTTTCGCATTCCAAAACCCGCGGCAAATTGAATTACGTGGAAATGCGAAATACCGTCTGAAAGGTGCGACATTCAAGAGAAGAAGGCAAACACGTCCGCCGCAGGCGAGAAACCCGACATCGTTTCGCGTGCGACACGATCAATGGATCTCTTCCGTCATCCTAATCTCGACGGGAGGATGGCCTCGAGTCCTACCGCGGTCAATTTGAATCGAAGCCTCGGCGCGAGTGGTCTATGGCGATCGAGCTCAGGCTCTTCTGCATCTGGTGTCCGCCGTCTTCAGGGCCACGGGCAATTTACCGGAATCGGGACTTTCCAGGCACAACGGGATAGGTTCCGGGTTGTGCGTGACTCGGGACCTATCCCGCCAGGCTCAGCTCAGACGAGTTCCAGTGCGAACTGGCAGTTTTGCTAGTAGAGCGTTCAGCGCGTAGCTTATAGTCTTCCATTCCGTATGGGTGCGTGTCCTTTTAGTGACGCGTAGGCCGAAGGGAATTCTCGCCATCACAAGCGCAGTCACGCTCGAAACGCAAAAGTCCCGGGAAATCGTCGACAACAAGGTCCCGGCCTTCCTGGCACATCAGTCGAGGGCCGAGCTCAAGGCAATGGGCAAAGCATTGCGAGACAAGTGTTCGCGAGTTTCCCACGCCGAGTGGAAGCCGCCGCGCGACCGGCCAGATCCGGTCCGCCTGGTGCTGAAGGCCGACGAGGGTCGCCTCCCCGATCTCCTTCCCCTTCGCCACGGGCGCATGGCGCTGTCTCCCTTCACCTTCTACCGGGGCTCGGCGCTCGCCATGGCGGTGGATCTGGCGAGCACTCCGGCTACCGGCCTCCGCGTGCAATGCGGCGGAGACTCCCACCTGGTTAACTTCCGGGGGCTCGCCACACCGGAGAGGCAAGTCATCCTTGCCATCAACGACCTGGATGAGACCCTCCCTGCCCCCTGGGAGTGGGACCTTAAGCGTCTCGCCACGAGCTTCGTGATCGCTTGTCGCGACAACGGCCTCTCTGAAACCGTCGCCAAGGATGCGGTCCTCAACTGTGTCAGGTCCTACCGTGAGCACATGGCCGAATTCTGCGCAATGAAGGTACTGGACCTGTGGTACTTCGCCATCGAGGCCGAGACGCTGATCGCGAGCATCGAGGATCCCGGAATCCGCCGCCGCGCGATCAAGCGCCTGGCGAACGCGCGTGAGAGCAGCACCTCTGAAGGCCTCTTCCCGAAGCTCGTAGATCAGTCGGGCGGGTCGCCGCTCATCAAAGACCAGCTCCCGGCGATCTTCCACTGGAAAGATCACACGTGCGATCCGCGCCGGAAGGGTCAAGGTCTTCGAAGAGGCGAAGTGAGTCGCTCGCGCATGGAGGAAACGATGGAAGAGGAGAGGGAAACCGCGATCCGCGTAGCATTGAAGGCCCCGCGTGCCGGTGCGATCGCCGGTATCGTGTTCTCGATCCTGCTCATCATCAGTCTGGTGCTCCTCCGCGTTTCCGTCCCCGCCGATCCGGCGGATGCAGGCAGGTGGCTTTCCGCTAGCGGGAAGTCCGTCACTTTCGCGCTGAACCTGCTGCCTTTCGCAGGAGTCGCATTCCTATGGTTTATCGGCGTACTGCGCGACCGGATGGGCGCACAAGAAGACCGCTTCTTCGCCACCGTGTTCCTCGGCAGCGGGCTCCTGTTTCTCGCTATGACCTTCGCCTCTTCGGCGGTTGCAGGTGGTCTCATGATGTCCTACGGAGCGATTCCGGAGAAGCTGATGGACTCCGGTATCTACACGTTTGCCCGCACTATCAGCTACCAATTCGCCAACGTCTACGCCATAAGGATGGCGGGAGTATTCATGATCTCGACCTGCACGCTCGCAATCCGCATCGGGATTTTCCCGCGCTGGATGGCGTTCCTGGGCTACGCGCTGGCACTTTTGTTGCTCCTGAGCGTCGGAAACCTCTACTGGGCTCCGCTGATCTTTCCGCTGTGGGCGCTGGTGATCAGCGTGTATGTCCTCCTTGCGAATCTTCGGCCCAAGGCGACGTGAGAGTTCCAGGAATTAATCTGGAAGGAACCTGCAAACCATGCGGAACAACATCAGGCGTTTCAGAAAGCTGTTGCTCCTTTCTGTCCTGCTTTTCTTATATGGTGCTTTACTTCTTCGCAGTCTGAATGAGGGCAGCCGACGTTCTCTGCGGCTGCGAGACGATACTGATGCAGCCGACCACATCGTCATCTCTGCGCTCGTTACCGCGGTCAGCCCGGCGACTCAAGAGTTGACGGCACAGATAAGTCTCCGGCCTCAGGGAATCCTCGCTCAGGATGAGGTGACTCCGGCAGTTGATCTAAAGCTCCTCACCAACAATGTAAGAGGCCAACAACAATTCGACTTTCCCAAAGGGAAACGGATGAATCGGATTGAGGCGGTCTTTCCTCTGAACGGGGAGCTGAACAAATATCCCTTCGATCACTACGCTACAACGTTGTGGTTCCTGGTGATCACGCCTGCACGAAAGAAACAGCCACAGACTTCGAATATTCCGGGAAGCGCCGAAGAGCAAACGCTGCAAGGCGATCCGCTCGGAGTCGGAACAACAACCCTGCAACAGAGCACCTTTGTACCGCTTACGATCACGTTGTCTGCATCAACTCCAGGAATCAAATTCGAAGGAAGCGTTTCTCGTGAAAGTAGTCTGAAAGTCACAGGTGTCGGACTAAAACTCAGGCGGGCCGACAATGTTATCTCTGTCTCCATTCTGCTTATGATATTGATGAGCGTTCTAGCCATGAGTCTTCTGGCAATGGTGTTCAAGGCGACGACAAGCGGTCAAAAAGTCGATCTGGTTCCGCTATCTATCTCCATATCGTTGATCTTCGGTTTGCCAGCGCTCCGGAACGTCCAGCCCGGCGTCCCCCCTGTGGGAGCCTTTGGGGACTATGTCTCCTTCATCTGGGCAGAAATTATCGTGGGGGTCTCGGCCATCATTATCATATGGACGTGGCTGCTGCGCTCACCGGAAGAGCCATAACTAGTAGGATCACAGTGCAGGATTTTCCGTGTTCGCAATCTCCATCGCAAGAAGACGTACGGCGACTTCGAAGTAGAGATCGTAGATAGGCTTCGCTTTTAGTAGCACTTCGTAGTTACTGACAATGATGATGGTGGGCCGAGCGACTATGCCCCGTGCAGCACGGCCAATCATTCGCCGGATTCGATCACGGCCCTTGTGTCGAGTTCATGCGAGCACCACTTGAGAAGTCACGGCCGTGACGTATAAGGACGTCCCTTAGCAAGCAGGGCATTCAGTCGCTCGTCATGACCGTAGATATCGTCAAAAAAGTGAACCGTACCGTCCTCCTCCGCGACCGCAGTCACTTACAAAATAAGCACCGGAACTTTCACACTGGTTAGCGGCTTTGCGTCATGTGTGTTGGCGGCGCCGATCGTCGACGGACTTCCTTTGAACTCCTGGTTAAGTTCTGGCTCTTGACACGTTTATTATGGGTCGCATTCTCGGGGTACCCTACTTATCGTCTGCCTTATTCTTGTGGAGCATCCGCTTGACGTCGGGAGCAAACTCCGCCAGCGCATCGACCACCACGCCCACCCAAGCCTGAGTGACCACGCTTTGATAGCCCTTAGGCAACACGCTAGGATTGTCAGGCTCCCACGAGGCGACGGTCACCCCGGCCCCGAAGGCTGCCGCATACGACATGATCTGAGGTCGTATTCTTTTGTCGTCTCCACCGCCGTAGGTGATGAAGTTCCGGACGACAGCGTGGCGAATTCTCAGCCACGCGCCTTCGCAGCGGCAACGGTCATAACGGGGCTCGAATCCGACCGCTGCATTGCCCAGCGCCGTTAACGAGTTCTGAATGATGTTCCCGGCCTGGAGCGAGCCAACGCGTTTGCCAAAACCTGAAACGCCACCTCCCCAGTCCGGTTCGGTTTTCTTGATCTGGTCGTGGATTGCGAAGATTCCGGTCTTCACATAAATTCCGGGAGTTGTATAGGTCTGCCGAAGATAAAGCTTGAAACGCTCCTCGCCGGTGAGCGGCACAATGGGCGCATCCTTGGGGATGTATGCACCATAGACCCAGTTCACGGGTAAGGTGATGTTGACCGAGGGCTCTGGAGTTGACGGAGCTTTGGCCGCTTCTTGCGCTACACATGAGGGGGCCACCAGAAGCGGCAGAGCGAGAATACTCGTGCGAGCTGCGAGGAGTCGTGCCATGTATAAGCCGCGTGACAAACCGCAGTTCATTCTCTGAAGCAACCCGAGCAGGCGTGCGAATGTCATTCCATGAACACCAGGCATCGTACGACGTTAGCTTCAACAGCGAATCACATTTGCGCCGGCTGATAATTTCCGTTCTGGATCCGTCACGGCAACCCCCAAGACGGGCCGTCGCTAACCTGCTGCAAGGCTACTTGGCGAGGTTAGGAATGAAGAACTAGTAAAACTCATAGCGTTTAGGCAGAAAAGCTACTTATTGCGTCAAGTCTTGACCCATTAGGCCGACCTCCGTTCATCGCTATGGTCTGCTGCTCGGATGGCCTACTCTGTCGCGAATCGTTGCCATACCCGGTTACTTCCGCTCCGGACCGTCCGATTCGATGGGCGAGGTCGCCTGAGTCCTCAAGCGAGTTTTCTGTTTCGTTGCTCCCCAACACCCAAGCTCTACGAGGCACAAGAGCAGGAGCGAGAAGCACGACGGCTACAGAGTTCTCTTTCTCCCCACAGAGGAGGTTATCAGCCCTATCTCTTGAGCGATTCCGAACCTCATCGATGAAGACGGTCCCCATCGCATCGACATGTCACTTTGTGGACTGCCGTTTCAGACTATTTTCCAACGCCTCGAAGTCGTAGTCGTCAGCGTACTTCTTGAAAGAGGGATCGGACATCGGTCGGGCATCTGTTCACCCGGCAGTATCGCGTCCCGATGTTGGAAAGCTAAAGCGAGGGTCTCCAGAACTCTTGCCTTGTCGTTTTCGTCAGCGGCAACACAAGCGAGATCGGAGTAGAGCGAGTGGAAATATGTGGGAACGATTCCCCGGGCCGAGAGAGGCCCTGTCGCAAGTGACAGTTACACCCCTGGCAAACGCACCCTATGCTGTTGGGTTACGGAGATCAAAATCCTGAGGGTTGAGACCTCTCTAAATTGCTTCAGGAGATTGTCGGCTGACTGCGCGGCTAAAGTGAGTGGGGCCTCAACGGACCAAATCGCATTGCGGCTGGAACTTGAGCCAGACCTTCATCCCCCGTGCCTGTAACTGACGAGCAACTCAAGGGGTGAACTCTCATGACTCAAATGCGAGTAATAGTGGCGGATGACGTGGCTCCTATGTTGAGCATGGTTGCTGACATATTGCGGGAATCATTTGGCATCGTCGCCCTTGTTCGTGACGGTCGGGCAGCTCTGGACGCGGTACTGGAGCTCGAACCCGATTTGATCGTCTTGGACATCTCCATGCCCGGCATGACTGGAATCGAGGTCGCGAGACAGCTTCACGAGCGGCGCCATAAGACCAAGATTGTATTTCTCACGCTTCATGAGGACCCGGAGATCTTGGCGGCATGTCTTGCCGCAGGAGCGCTGGGCTACGTCACCAAGATAGTGATGCATAAGGACCTTATTCCGGCGATCCATGAGGCGCTCGCTGGCCGCCTGTTCGTCTCCAGTTTCTCCTCCCAGCGAGGGGCGCGACCGGCGCACCTCTCGTCAATGCGGAGCACGATATAAAGGCCGACGTACGTTTCAACGCGCCGGCTGTGGTTTCTCCTCGAATGTAGAGTGATGCGGAACCTCCTGGTCGAAAGCGAGACCCGTGAACCGCCGCCAAGGTAAATGCATTCGGGGCTCATCAACCAGCTTGCGCTCGAAACGGATTCCTCATGATTCCAGAAGGTCGCTCAGTATAACCTGTCACTTTCAGAATTATCTGGCGTAGTCTTTCAGCGATATTTGGCGTAACGGTGACGGTGGCTGCCATCAGCCCTTGCCTCACAGAGCACATCAATTGCTTCGGCGACTACACTCTCAACCTCGACCGAAAACCGCCCCAGCCGATCTACGGCTACACCCTAAAATCAACTGCCTTCAGCAGCTAACAACCCAAATGGCCCACTTTGTACCGAATCGTTGCCCATACCCCAATAAGAGAGAACACCCTAGGACTTCCCGATGGTCGGGGGCACAGGGACGAAATATCCACCTGCTAAGACTACGTCGATTGCTTCCAGAAGATCAGTGTCGATGCGCGATTTAAAGACATACCCTCGCACGCCCAGACCGAAGGCGGCACTCACAAAGTCGGCAGTTTCGTGCATCGTTAGGATCACTACCTTTGCTTTGCACCCCCGGTGTCTCAGTCGCCTGACCATCTCAAATCCTGTCATATCTTGGAGTAGGATGTCCGACAGAACCAGATCCGGCTTAAGATCATGGACGCCTTGCAGGACCGACGTCCCATCCGGGAGCAAGCCAACGACAGTGAATTCAGTGTGTTTCAGTATCTGGAAGACGGCGTCAAGCAAAAGAGGATTACTACCGGCTAGCAAGATGCGAGGAGACATCGATACCTTCTATCCGCTACTAGCATTTGTGCTTGACGTGAATAACTAGCTAATCAATAAGATTCCGGCGAGTGGAAAAAGTTGAACACTGGCAAAACTGCTTGTTTCAGAGAAAAAAAGGCCAAGGGAGCCCAGAATGTTGAGGTGGCTTTTTGCTGATGGGGATGAAGTGGGTTTTGCAGTTGCTGAGTTGCTGAGTTCGGGGTGAGGAATACAAAGAGGCTGTTGTGGAGCTTCTGGCTCGCCCAGACAAGGATGGAAGGAACAATGATCTAGAATTACTTACTTCATCACCTCGGAGCACAATCGGAGCGCAATATGAGCCGGGTCCTCGTCATCGGAAGTGACACCCAAGTGAGCCGCGAGATCGGCGATGCACTCTCCGCCGCCTCTTTCCCCATGGAGTACTCGGCTGGGGACGCCGACGCCCTGCAGCGATTGCGCATGCGATCGTTCGGAGTCGTAATTACCAGCCCAGACAGCGCTGTCGATGAAGATTTGGCTCTCCTGGAAGAGATGCGCGTCGTCAGGCCTGGCGTAAAGTGCATCGTCCTGGCCCATCACAGCACTCCGGGGGAAGTCATCTCTGCCCTGCGCGCCCGAGTGTTCGCTTGCTTCACACCTCCCTTTGATTCGGGCGATATCGCGAACCTAGCCTGTCGCGCAGCGTCCGACAGTCAATGGCGAGACGACATCCAGGTTCTATCGGCCAAGCCCGGTTGGGTCTCAGTCCGCGTAAACTGTCGCCTCATCTCTGCTGAACGCCTTATGACGTTTGCGAAAGAGCTTAGCGCTCAATTGCCTGATGATACACAGCAGGAAACAATGCAGGGGTTGCGAGAGATATTGCTGAATGCAATGGAGCACGGAGCGGCGTTCAATCCTGAACAGGTGGTTGAAGTCACGGCTGTTCGCACTGGGAGAGCTCTGGTGTTTTATGTACGTGACCCCGGGGCGGGCTTCCGCCGCGAATCGCTCACCCACGCGGCTATTGCAAACCCCGCCGATGATCCCGCTGCACATATTGTGCACCGGCAAGAACAAGGAATGCGCGCCGGGGGATTCGGTCTTCTTCTGGCGGGCGGTGCTGTGGACGAGTTGATCTACAGTGAGATCGGTAACGAGGTATTGCTCATTAAGTATGTGGATTCAGCCTTGAGCATCAATACAGCATAGCGATGACGGGCCTCGTTGCTGGAGTGATCCGAGCGGCAATATAGAACGCAGAAGGACGACACAACTGGTAAAGATTCGCACCAATTGACCCCACTTCAAAGGCGGCGATCCCAAATCGGCGTCGTAGTCCCGCAAAACGGTTTTCGGTAAATGCCCCTTCCAGCCGACGGCCCCAGGTACGATGCAGCAGGATATTTGGTGGTTCAGCAGCACAAACGACGGCTAAATGTAAGAGCGACGTTCCTTTCGTGGCAAGCCTAAAAGGGAGCGTCCACGCCTAAGCCGGCCAAACGCTCCGTAATTGAAGAGCTTTGACGACCTACCGGCACGACCGCTCAGAACAAAAGAACAAAAGAGGCGATGTTGAGAAGAAGTGAGGCCGATGCGCGAAGAGACAGCAGACAACCCGACAAAGATGTGAACCGGGTCATCCTCAGTATGTGTTGCGCCTCTAAATTGGGTTAGAGCCGCCGGTCACCGGGGTGGGGGCGATGAGCTGAATCCAGAGATACGGCTTTCCGTCCGGAGACCTGTCAAAATGGACGATTTCCATCTACGTCGAAGCGTTAATGGCTTGCACGCCGGAGGTACCGTTACGCGGGCGTCATGTGGCGCTTAATCGCGTATTCAAGGAGTTCCGCGTTGGTTTTGACGTTCAACGTTTCCATCATCCGGTACTTGTGAAATGCGACTGTGCCAGGCTTTATGTCGATAATATTCGCCACTTCTTTCATCGACATTCCTTCCGCCAGTAGCTGCAGAATCTCACTTTGTCTTTTCGTTATGTGCTTCTCTTCGCTGAAATTTTCTCCCTGATTCAGAAGGTACATTACCGTTTCCTTGGCAATCAGCGGCGAGAGGTAAGATGCCCCCTGGTTGACTTTACGGATAGCAAGCACGAGCTCGTCACCAGCTGACTGCTTAAGAACATACGCAGAAGCACCGCGACGGAATGCCTCAGCCGCTACCTCGGCCTCCATGGTCATGGTCAGGAAAACTAGCTTGACGCCTGGAAGTTTCTGCTTCACCTGGCTTCCAGCATCAAGGCCATTCAGATGTGGCATATAGATATCGAGGATGATTATGTCTGGCCTGAGCTCAGCTGCCGCTGCGATCAAACGGCGGCCATCCGTCACAATGCCAACCACTTGAAACTCAGGCTCCAGCAGACTCTTGCATGCATCCGCCAAGAGTTGATGATCATCGGCAATCAAAATGCGCGCTGCGGGCTTTTGTTCTCTCACCAGAGATCTCCTAAAAAGCGATTTGTACACATGGCCCATGTGACGGAGGGAGAATCACTAAATGAGATCCGCCATCTGCTTAAGTAAAACTTCTCGTGCCTTGCTTCTGCCTCGAGCATTGGGAGACGTCGACGTTAACCGTGGGAGGATGCACGTGCAATATTACGCCAACATAGTATTCCCGCCAAGTTCATTACTTTATGAAAACCTATTGTCCCCGCGGCTTGGCTTGCAGCTCGGCAGCCTAAAAGGGATGGCTTTTGCTGGCCGATGCTGAGTATGTGACATTTCAAATTGTCATGGTAAGTGTGCCTGTTTTTGTAGATCCTGTTTTGGTCCTGGTACAAAGCCCCGGCACCACAGATGCTCCGCGAAAGGTTGCCTGTCGACGTCGGCAGATTGCACGGAGAAGCGCCCCGAGCAAAGACAGACACCCCCAACGCGTCGCACAGTGACTACTAGCTTCAGCAGTGTCGGTTTTCCTTATTGAGTAGACATTGGCAGTAAGAACGGTGTTTGGGTAGCTAATTACTAGAATCCGACGCGCGTGTTCTTTAGTACGTGGAATTTACCTTAATTCGTGGAGCAGCGGAGCCGCGTAGCCCTGCACGTTATGACGTGTCTCAGTAGATGCTGCCGACACAACTGTTAAGCACAGCGCGACAACACCACAGATGGCCGTTCAACCTGACGTGCGGGAGCACTTCGCCTGTTGCGAAACGCGTGCCTTCGGCGAGACCGCTCCACGCCAGCAGTGGCAGGTTATTCGGGATTCTGCTCAATCGCAGCGGCGCGGAAGATACTTGAACGCAGCAGAGGCTTCCCGGGGTGAAAATGGCTGTGCTTGGTGAAGACGTAGTGGCCGATGAGCCACCCTGCGGCGGCGCCCACGAACACGTCCGTCGGGAAGTGCTCCTGGCCGAGGACGCGCGTTACACACACCCCCGTGGCGACGGTATAGGTTCCGACTTGCACCCACTTCGAGCGATACTCGCCGGCAACTACTGCCGCCGCGGACCACGCGAGTATGCTGTGTGAGGAAGGAAACGAACTGCCCGTGCCGTTGCCGGAGGTAAAGAAATCGCCTGCGGCACTGTTAGCAAGCGGACGCTCGCGGCGAAAGATAATCTTCGTTACCTCTTCCACCACTACGCTATCTACGAGAGCTTCGCCGCTGAGTAGACCAGTTTCCCGCGCATGAGCGTCTTCTTTAAAGAGGCCGACCCCGTAGAGCACTACAGGGACGGCAATTTCTCCGCCCAACAGGGAGTTCGAGACGTTCACATTGTCCTTGTTGAAGGTGCGGTCGTGCGATACCTCGCGCATGGTGTCGGTGTCCGTTGCCAGAGTCACACCGGTTGCGGCGCCCAAAGGCAGAAGCCAGATCAGGTCGTGCGGGCGGACGCGTACAGGGCTGGTCCAAATGGGAATTTGATCTTTGATTATGGCAAGCGGCAAGCCCTTTTCCGTGACAGGCTTCTGCGCGGACGGGGCATCCGGAAGCGACTGATCTGGGTCTGGGACGAAAATTGTCGCTGCAGGCGGAGAAGCATCGAAACCGTAGCCTGAAGGGCAGGCGGCCGTGGTGCAGATTCCCCAAAACAAGATGATGCCTTTAGAGAAACCCTTGGTCAAAATGATCCCCTCAAGTGCTTGTCCCTCTAGACGACAGGGCGCGATGTTCCGATATGCACTGTTTGCTAATGAACGAATGATCTGGGTGAACCCTTAAGGTGTCTGTGGGTCCTAAGGGTTAATCTTCGCAAATTTGCCCGACGGGGCCTGAGGTTGTTTCCTTCGAGCTTCCCAGTAATGCCGTAAAAAGCGTCTGGACGCGGTTTCCCCCCTCTTGGCTCATGAGAAGCCAGTTCCGTGTGCTTTCAATCTTAATGAATTAGGAGGACAGGTCAAGTCGAATCTTAAATAGTTAAGATCAGGCAAGGCTACAGATCAGTCTCTTCGCCCGAATACTTGCCTACTGTCTCATTGGACCGGTACGCCGGAAACTAAGATTTGCAAGTATGAGACCTCTTTCGTGTCATGAGCTGTCTCTGCAACAACTCGGCGGCTCGCGGCCTTTTCTCAGCAGATAGGCGTTGTCGCTACAAGGTATCTATTCGTCCCATCGCAGCTACGGGAGCCGATTTTGAGAGGACTTCCACACCATTTTCCGGAATCAGCATTTCCGCGACGAAGGGTACGCGAATAAAGATCCTCGTCCCAGAATCCACCTTCGATTCAATGCAGAAGATGCCGTGCACCAGATGGACTCGCTCTTGCATGCTTACAAGCCCCAATCCCTTCTGCCGCTTTGCTTGCTCCACGTCGAACCCCGCGCCCCCATCACTAATCTCGAGCTGAATCTCGCCTGCCGCGCCTCGCAGGCTCACAGAATATTCCCGCACGCCGCTGTATTTCAAGGCGTTCTGCAATGCTTCCTGCGTGACCCGAAATAATGATAGGGAGATATCGTTGGGCACAAAGCCCGGAACATTCTCATCGGAGAATTTGACGCTTACCTCGTGTTGCTGGCAGAATTCGCGGCAAAAACTCCTGATAGCGGCTACGATACCGAGATATTCCAGCTTGGAGGAGTGGAGTTTGTGAGATAACGCCTGAACATCACCGGCGATCTCCCCACAGTGTTGCTTAATTTCGTCGATCTTCGGATTCCTCTGGGCACTTGAACCATTCGACCCCCGATTCGCTTGTTCCAGTTCCATCGAGAGGAGCGCAAGTCTCTGGCAGATGTCGTCATGAAGTTCTCTGGCGATCCGGCTACGTTCCTGCTCCTGTGCTTGGATCAGTTGACCACTTACTTTTTCAAGCGCCTGATGGGCAAGCTTCTGATCGGTTGTGTCAATCGCCGAGCCAATAAATCCTCCAAACGATCCATCCCCGTTCACTCGCGGGGACGCGACGTCGAACATCCAACGGTAGACTCCATCGCTTCGACGCAGGCGGTACTCTTGCGAGAATGGTCGTTTGCTTTTCAACGCCTCATAGAGCGTACCTAACATAGGTTCTACATCGCCGGGATGAACGTATGTGATCCAGTCGTCACCGTAATCTGTATTTAAATCCGTGCCTGTGAACGCAAGTCGACGGCCATTTAGGTAGGTAATCCGGCCTCGGGCGTCGCACATCCAGAGAAGAGATGGGGTAGTATCCGCCATCACCCGGAAGCGCTCTTCGCTCTCGAGCAGAACAGCTTCGGCCTTCCGTTTGCGCGCTCGCTGCAACAGCAAACCCGCAATCAACAACGCCTGCGCGACAATCAAGACGATGGCAGTCACAATGTATTTCCTGTCTCGCTGCCAAAAGGTAAGCTGCCGGTATTCAACTACGGTGCCCGGGGGCAACGCCGATTCCGAGATGTGCCAGCGCTGGAGCGCTCGCCAATCTACGCGGAATTGAAGCTCGGGGTCGTGCACAATTGGAATGTTCTCAGGCCGCTCCCCTGACAACACCCGGACCACTATTTCCCCATTCAACACAGCGTCTTTCGGCAAGTTACGATATGCTCCACCAACGCCCCCACGATTCAAGGCAAGCCCCTGCCAAGCGGAATAGGTTGGAAAGCGCTGGGCAACCTCAGCGAGGACGTCAATCGGTTCGACTGCCGGCTGAGTTAAGTCATCTGGCCTGAGCTGGAACAGGACCACGGTAGCGGAGGGAAGTTCAGCGACTTGCTCAATGATCTGACTGCCTGCAGGTCCGATGAGGTCGATCTCTCTCACCTTATCCTGATGATGAAGAAGTTCAGAGTGTGCAACTGCCAACCAGTACTTGTCCCACTTCGTCACTCCGGTGATGATGGCGACTGCATTTGTATGCGGATGAAGGTGAAGCGCGAGATCGATCGTTTCCCGCATGCCTAGAGGGCTGATCACGCCTGTGACGCCCTGCCACATAATCTGCCCTTCGGGGCGACTAACATCGGTGAAGACGATGGGCACTCCTGGAAACATCTTGTCACGGTATTGCACCGCGAATTGAAGCACCGGATAAGTAGCTGCAATCACAAGGTCCAGCTTTACATCACCGTACCCACGGCGGAGAGTCTCTGCCAGGCTTTCCTGATAAACCTCCTCATCGAACCGCGGGTTTTCGACGGACGCGGTATAGAAGTTGATTTGCCCCGGAACCCGAGCGCGCACGGTGGATTCCATCAAGGCCCAGGATGGAGGGAGATTGGCCCAGTTATGCAGCACCAGTACGTTCTTCACAGCCGGCTCTGCGGCACCAGCTGAACGGGCCAGAGCGCACAAAAGAATACCAAGAACTATTAACGACACATATGCAGAAAGCCTATCGGGCCAATAACATGACGAAGCAGCTCGTGAGCGCTGCTTCGATTTGCTTTCGGACGCATCAGCATGTGTCCGTGAGGAGTTTCCATTGAACGATAAGCGAGTCGCTTGTCCAGTCAGCATTTCGATCACGCGCCGTTCATCGCTTGGCTTGACCCGAAAAGTCGGACGAATGTCTGCGCGAGTTCTCGGGTAAAGAAGTATTAACGGTCCACAGCAGCTGATCGGCCAATTTCTCCGAAAAGACGCACTCGTCTGATTGGGAAAAGCCTATTAGGATCGACTCAGCTTCAGCCACTAGCAAAACTACTAGTACGCGATGCTTAATCGTCCAAGTCTCTGCATCGTGCCCGGATCACGGACGATCCAGAGGTGATCCTGCGAACTGCCTCGAAAGTCACGTTTCAGTAACTTCCCAAAGCTGAGGGTCGAGGTGGGTGTTGTTTTGGGAATTATTTGTTTGGCGTAAATCTTTGCTCGCTATTTGGCTAAAGCTTGGGAATTCAGGAGCTGGCGGCGTTGTCGGCAGAGACTGGGGATATTGCGTTATCACGCTTCCGGCTGCTTGAACCACACCTTGAGGAGCATCGATCGTCGCGGCAGACGCGGGAGTTCCCTTTCGGACGGCGCAACTTTTTTGGCTGTTACGCCAAATAGTGTAGCTTTCAGAATTATTTGGCGTAGAGTTTCAGAGTTATTTGGCGTAGTGCCTGGCTTGCAAGAGCTGAGCGGAGTGTCGAAGCAGCTCCTGGGCGTCCCAGGTTGACGACCTTCAACTCATCTCCAATGAAGTGGTTGAAGCGGCGCGGGACATCTTGTAATGGGCACAAGCTGACGCCGTGTACGCCACTTAATCCTGAAACATTACGCCAAATAGCTCTGAAACACTGCGCCAATTAAACTTGAAAGCTACACCTTTAGGGATCTCGACGGCGCCGCGACGGTCCGATTCTCAGCGCGCCTAACACACTCACGTTGTCTACAAGTTAAGTGCAGTATTTTTGGCTGGGAGTCTACAAGTTAAGTACAGTAAATCGCTGCAGTCTACAGGTTAAGTACAGCGCGACAACCGCTTTCCCCATGGAGTACGCGGCTGGGGACGCCGACGCCCTGCAGCGATTGCGTATGCGATGTAAGCCCGCGATGCTTGCATAGGCCATGGACTGTGGGATTACGACCGCCGCCGTCGTCAGGCCCGCCACTGCATCGAAATCGAAACCAATGCTTTTGATATCCCGACAGCAGGCCGGTCACGGCGCACCTCGACTCACTTGCTCGTTTTGTTCTGCGCTCGTTTTCATCCGGTCGCCGGCAGCCGTTTTGGGCTGCCGGTCCTGCGTGTGTCGTCTACTGCCTCGCCATCGCTATCTGGAACCGCTCTTCCGGAGAGATCAGATGATCGTGATTATCCACCCCCAGGTCGATCTGGACCCAGTTGACTGTGCCGTTGAACTCGTTGCCGCGTGGGCCGTAATCCGGCGAGACCGGGGAGCCTTCATCTTTGCCGACGTTGCAGGTCTCATCCCCGGAGTAGATCATCGGTATCGTCATGTCGAGCCGGCCTTCGCCGTCTTTCTTGCCGTCCACATACAGCGAGACGGTGCCCCCTTTGGCCAAGCCGCCTCCGTCATACTTGAACTCCATGCGTACCTGGTGTTTGCCAGCGGGGATCGGTTGGGCGCCTTCGATGAAGGATAGCTTTATGCCCAGGAAGTTATAACAGTACTTCAGCTTGCCATCCTTAGCGTAGAGGCTCCAGCCATTGGTGCAGCCACCCTGGGCGATGATGACGCCCTGGGCACCCGTCTTGGGAACCTCGACTTCCGCGGTCAAGGAGTAAGACTTGTTCTTCATGACAACGACGGAGTTCTCGGTCAGGCGGCCCATGCCCGTGAACAAGATCTGGGTGTTGCCTTTGATGAGCTGCGGCCTGCCGGCGAGATCGGCGTTGAAACGCTCGACCCTGCGGTCGTCGAGTGGAAAAACGCTATACTTGGCCGCCTCGATCATGAAGAGCTCCTGCAGGTGACGAAGTTTCTCCGGCATGGTCTTGGCGAGATCATTCGCCTGAGTCCAGTCCTTGCTCGTGTCGTAGAGCTCCCACACGTCGGCCTCGAAGGCCGGCAGCGGTTTCGACATGTCCCAGGGCGTGCTGTGACGGGTCACCGCCGTCCATCCCTTGTGGTAGATGCCGCGGTTGCAGAACATCTCGAAGTACTGGGTCTCGCGGTGCTCGGCCGCCTTGGCGTCGTTGAACGCATGCAGCATGCTGGCGCCCTCGAGCGGCGCCTGCTGCACGCTGTTGACGACGGTCGGCGCTGGCAGCCCCGCCGCTTCCAGGATCGTCGGCGCGATATCGATCACGTGACTGAACTGTGCCCGGATCTCGCCCTTCGCCTGGATGCCGTTCGGCCAGTGCACGATCGCAGGGTTACGGGTGCCCCCAAAATGCGATGCCACCTGCTTCGTCCATTGATATGGCGTGTTCATCGCGTGTGCCCAGCCCACCGCATAGTGGTTGAAAGCTTTAGGGCCGCCAAACTCGTCAATCTTGCTCATGAGGAACGCCGGTGTCTCAACAGCGCTGAGGCCGTTCAGCATCGCCGCCTCGTTGAAGGAGCCGTTCAGGGTCCCTTCCGCGGAGGCGCCGTTGTCGCCGAAGATGTAGTAGATGAGCGTGTCGCCGAGGATCTTTAGATCCGCTAGCGTGTCGAACAGACGGCCCACGTGGTGGTCGGTGTGCTCGAGGAAACCGGCGAAGACTTCCATCTCGCGACGGAGGATCGGCTTGAGCGCTTCAGGCATGTCGTCGAACGCAGGGATTTCGGCAGGCCGGCTGGTCAGCGCGGCACCGGCGGGAATCACCCCCAGCTTTTTCTGACGCGCAAAGGTCTCTTCGCGTAGCTTGTCCCACCCTTGGTCGAACTGGCCCTTGTACTTGTCGATCCATTCTTTGGGTACCTGATGCGGGGCGTGCGTCGCACCGGGCGCGAAGTACATGAAGAACGGCTTGTCGGGCATGAGCGCCTTCTGCTGGCGCACCCAACCAATCGCCTTGTCCGTCATGTCCTCGGTAAAGTGATAACCCTCTTCCGGGGTCTTCGGCTGCTCGACCGGCGTGGTGCCGTCGTAGATCGCCGGATACCACTGATTGGTCTCTCCGCCCAGAAAGCCGTAGAAATACTCGAACCCGCCACCACCGGTGGGCCACTGGTTGAACGGCCCCAATGGACTCGTTTCCCAAACCGGCACTTCATGGCACTTGCCGAACTGCGCCGTCGAGTAGCCATTGAGCTTGAGGGTCAGGGGGAGCGGCGACTTGTTCTTCGGCAGTAGTGAAGTGTAGCCAGGGGATGAGGTCGCGAGTTCGCAGATGGCGCCCATGTTCACCGAATGGTGATTACGCCCGGTCAGGAGCGCCTGGCGGGTCGGCGAGCACAGCGCGGTGGTGTGGAAGCGGTTGAACTTCAGCCCGTTCTTGGCCAGCTGATCGGCGTTTGGCGTGTTGATGGGCCCGCCGAAGGTGCTGGAGGCGCCAAAACCGCAATCGTCGATCAGCACGATCAGCACGTTGGGCGCGCCCTTCGGCGGCCGCAGCGGTTCGATCGGCGGAAACTTCGTGTCTGGATCCTTCGCATCGTACGTTGTTAAACCTACGTGCATCGGATCCGGGATCGGAAGAATTGATCTTTGGATCTTGTCTTGGTCATTCATAGAGAGGCTTCCCTTTCGCTATAAATCTGGAATGTTCGCGCGACGATGAAGAGAATGGGGCACACACGTCTCGGTTGCCGCAAGAGTAGGACTCCAGCCTTAGCGAAACAACTAGCAAAACTGTCAGTATGCGGGCTCGCGGAACCCTCTTTTCGGCGGGAGGTCTTCTCCTGTGGGAGCGAGAAGCGGCCTAGCAAATTAATTTATTCGGGGACTGTTGAGTTACGACCGAGGTTTGGGTGCGTGGTCATCGCAAACGGCAGCGACAAGGTGGAGTTCCGCCACGCATCCGAGCACCTGGCTTGCAAAATTCGGACAGCCCGGGTGGTCGCAGAGGTACTCGGTGAGCAGTTCTTCGCGCCCGTCCGGAGTCGTGAGGCCCGTCTTGATCGTTACCTGAGGAATGGAGAAATCCCCGATCCGAATATCTCTCTCTATTATTCGATGCGCAGAAGGCGCCTTGCACAAGTAGATTTCTGTATTCCTGGACCAAGATACCGCTGCGCAGCTACAATCCCGGCTCGTTTGCAAGTTCGAATGCCCGAAGTTCAAAGGAGACAAATATGCCTATGGTAATCGTCACAGTGCAGGTTCAAGACCCCGTGAAGTGGGAAGCAGGCTTCCGGACGCATGGCGACCTGTTTAGGAAGACGTATACCCTCCGCGCTCCGGTCCATTACACGATCGCAAGAGCCTATGGTGGATTTTCACACTTATCTCGGCTGGGGGCCTTGTACACCACGCCCATGCCACCGCCACCGATCTTCTCTAATCCGCGGTAATGGGAGATGCTTGCATCGGTCATCGTTAGCCATCCGCAAACAACCTAACCCAATTCCCACAATCATAGTGGCTAAATCATAACAATCGTCGATTGTGTGACTCACACCGTCATGCAAAACTCGACATAAACAATGACTTTGCATACGATTTAGGAGGGCGAAAGCCTTGCCAACTCATGGCCGCAAAATCAAGATCGTCTTTCATTAGTTCCGAACTCCAGCTGTGACAATGTCGAATAGAAGTGCGACAACTCGGTGAAGGCTTCACTGACGGAGAGGTCAAGTTGACACTCATCGGCCAGCACTCTGAATGGACCACTCCAGTCCGAAGGCGGTGGCGCGAGTGTCGGCGGAACAGGATGAGTCGCGCGACGTTCAAAAGTGCGCTGGAGAGCTTCGACAACGGTGGGAGTATGAAGCGTTGCGGAGTGAATCAGCAACACCATATCGACCAGATCACGCACCCGGCTGTTCACGGCTCCGATTCGAGGCAGGGTGTAAGCATGTAGCTTTTCTGCGAACTGTTGTTCGCGCTGGATCATCGGCACCGAAACCGGCGGAATCTCGGCAAATACAAACCAATCTCGGGTCTGAGCTTGCTCCAGCGGATCGAGCACTACGTCGCCAATACCAACGTCGAGATGGAACTTCACAAAAGTGCGTTGGGCCATCATCGCCTCAACGGGATAACGTGATCCGCCATAAGGAGCACCATCGAGATCCATCATCGCGGCGCCGACGCGGTATGAGAAGAAGTCTTTCAGATCGAGCGTACCCACTTCCTGGAGGTGTCCGAGGAAGGTAGCTTCGGTTGCCCCAGAAACTGCCCGCACGGTGAAGTCCAGGTCTCTGGTAGCTCGTGCTATCTGAAAACGAAGTTCCATCGCGTAGCCACCCTTCAGAACCCATTGAGTGCGGGCATCGTGAAAGAGGCGGGCTAGAAAGCGGTCGAAGGCGACCTGCCGCCGCAATCTTTGAAGCTCGATGTTTTCTTTACGGGCAATCTGTTTCAGCCTCTCTTCGAGTGCCGCGCGCAGCGCTGCGCCGGTGGCATATTTGCTTTTCTGAGTCATGCCATCTCCAGATCTCGCACAATCGGTGCGCGTTGCGGATCATGCAGCAGCTCAGCGATCTGTTTCTGCGTGATCTTTCCCGTGGACCTGGCTTCCTGAAACGCCTGGCGGAGCATTGGTTTGGGAAGCGTGTCTTCGTCCCAAACATCGAGAACAGTGCGGAGGACATTGGTCACAGGAACTCCGAAGAAGACCTCCTGCTCTCCCTCAGATACGGACCCATAGTGAAGGCGCAGGACCTTTGGAATAGCGACTCCACGACGAAACGACGATGGCACGGTGATATCGAGTTTGGACGGATTTACATCAGAGAGCTCATGGAGACTGAGAGCGGTGTGATGACTAAAGACGCCTACCGGCCTATCGCTCCGATCACGAGACCAAAGCCACCATAGAATAAGGTCCGGACGCGCGGGTTCCGGGAAAAGAGCAAGCCTGTAGATTCCGCGATGCTCACGGAGCCAATTGCCAGCTTGAACGTGATAGGCCCGTTTGTTACTCCTATAGCCGAGGGAAGCGGCCTGCTTCGATGTGAAGTACCCGCCCTGAGCCTCGGCGAGCTGATAGAGCTCTCGCTGTCGTTCACCGGAAGATTGCCGAGCCTGCATAATGGGTCAACTTTCTTGACCCATTATGCAGAACAAGATGCTCTCCTCGCAAACACTGCAACGTGATGAGGAAATGATCGGTAACGGTCTTCAGGGAACCGGAGGGCTTGGCTGACGCCGAGAGCGGAGATTCTGGAACCAGGTTGTCATTCACGGCAGAGATGAAGTCCTGCTCCGCACCCAGATACCGCTCGGTGGTCTGAATCGACGCGTGGCCGAGCAGGAATTTTATTTGCTCGAGGTCGCCGCCGCGCTTGCGGCAGAGCTTGGCACAGGTGCGGCGCATGTCATGCGGCGCCAATTTCTCCAAACCCATGGCGCGCGCGTACTGCTGAACGATCTGCAGCACCGCACCTGGCGTGAGATCCTCACCCCAGACTTTGCCGCCCTTGCGCACGGCGCGAAAGATTTTCCCTTCGGTAATGCCGGCCGCGGTGGTCCACGCGTCGATCGCTGCTTTGACCCAGGCGGGGACGGCAACCGAACGAACCCGATTTCCCTTTCCGGTGATGTCGACCAGCACCCAGCGGTTTTCGCGCTGGGCGATGGCGCCCACCTTCACCTCGGAGACGAGCTCCGTCCGCCGCAACCCACAGCCGAGGAGGAGAGCCAGGATGGCATAGTCGCGTTTGCCCTTGAGGCGCTCACGGTCCGGGAGCGAAAGCAGTTCCTGAGCTTGCTCCCGGGTGAGCCAGTTGCCGATGCGGTTGCCACGCCGCGGCGCACCCTTCACATCATTGATGGAAGTAGCGGTTTCTGCCGTCATCAACCCGGCCATGACCGCCGCCCGGGTCAGTGCTTTAATGGCTGCCAGGTGAACCCCTACCGTTGAGGACGACTTCCCTTCCCCGACCAGCGCGACCCGATAGCTCGCGACCAGCTCGGCCGAGAGCGTCGGATTCCCTTCCCGGTCGCAAAACCCGAGGAACATTTCGAGAGCGTGGCTGTAGGCGCGGCGCGTCTCGTCTGAGGTGATACCGTCCAATACGCGTTTGACCAGCTGGCCGACGCGGTCATGCCGGATATCGCCGGGCTGGGTCAAAGGGATCAGGGACGTCGGATTCACGCGGAGACCTCATCGCTTGCCGGCGAGTTTCGGGTCGTGCCGCCAAGTCCAAGGTGAAGGAGCTCCGGACGGTCGACCGGCTGGTGGTGCCAAGGCTGGCGAGGGAGCTCGGGCACCTCCTTATATAGGAGACACGTTTGCTCGGCTGGGACAGAGAAGTTGTCGGAGGCGCATCGGCAGGAGGAGAACATCAGTTATCCTCGGGGAGATCGAGCTCGTTGGGAGCGACCACCGGAATCGGGGCCGGAGAGAAGGCGGCCTGGTCAAACTGCCGGTAAAGGTCAGCCCGGCGAATTTCCCGGTGGCGGAGGGCGTCTTCGAGATGCAGCGTGCCTTCCCCAGCCTCCGTAGCCTGGGCAAACTCGCGCAGATCGGCGACCTGGGCCAGGTAAAGGTCGGCCAAGTCGTCGATCAGGTCTGCGATGTGGGCGGCGCGGGAGGCGTGGGACATGGGAGGTGTCGTTCTCAGTTAATGAGTAGACTAGCGCCCGTATATTTTCAGTGGCATAGGGCGGACGAGAGGCCGTAAATTCACATCTAATCTGTAGAATTCGCAATTAATATGTCGACTGCATTTCGGGAGGCCCGCCTGCTGCGCATCCTCGGTCCAGAACAAGCCGATGCCCTGCTCGCTCGCGCTCAGAGATGGCCACCCTATTTCCGAATGCGCATGATGCAAGCCAAATAAGAGCTCCATCGTCCCCCTACGATCGGCCGCCCACACCTCAATGTCTGTCTACGGGTTAGCTGCGAAATCTACTCATTAACCGAAAACGACAAGAGTCTCAAATCACTGCTCCTGTCAAAGCGTCAATACCCTCACCTCCAGGCGCCCGCCGGAGACAATGGACACACTTTTCATCGCAAGCTCAGTACCGAAAACGCCGAGTGGACCGCTGGGATTCTGCAGCTTTGCGGCACCCTAACCGGACTTCCAGTCAGGGCCCGGCATGATGCGTTTCATGAACTCATCGAAGAGAGGAACCGTGAACGCTGTATCGCCGTGACTCGGGCTCCAGATCATTCCCTTCGTTATGAGTGTCTGACGTACAGGCCCCAAGGAACTGACAGATTTTTGTAACTCCTCAGCCACAACGCCCGACCTATGGGGACCCTCCCCCAGGTCCGCCATCGCCCGGAGATACTTTTTCTCTGCTGGCGTCAGGCGATCAAAGCGAACGCGAAAGAAGCTTTCATCGAGGGCGGCTATCGCTTCCTTTGAAGCCGCCACGACATTGTCCAGCGCAATCGGACTGTGTTCTGCAACGTCCCATGAGTGCTTACCCCACTCCTGCAGAAAGTATGGATATCCGCGCGTTTGGGAAATGATCTCTACGAGCGCCTCTGGGGTGAAATCCTCACCCTCGTCTCGAGCCGGCTTGAGAATGGCGAGTTCCGCTTCTTCGCGCTTGAGAGGTCCAATCGTTGGGAAATCGAAGAGACGCTCCGCATACGATTTTGCACTTCCGGCCAAACCTCTAAGTTGTGGCAGTCCGGCACCGACCACGGTGATGGGGAGTTTGTTCTGCGCACACCGATGAAGCGCGGAGATCAACGCTGCAAATTGGTCCTCCTGCAGATACTGAAGTTCGTCGATGAAGATCACGAGGGCAGTACTTCCGTTGAGCGCGGCTTGCCCGACCTGTTGAAGTAGCGCCCCAAGATCCCCCTCAAGGTCACCGTTGTCCGCCAGCCCCGGCTCGGGTGCCAAGTCGAGGCCAACCTCAATATCCTGATACTTGATCTTTAGCGACCCCACGAAACCTGCGAGGGCACGCAACCCGCGCTGAGCCATCTCTTTGGCCGCATCTAGATGACTCAACCTAAGTAGAGCTAGACGGAGTTGAGGGGCGAGTAGGGCCGGTAGCGACCGGTTCTCCGGTGCCTCTATCCGGATCGTGTGAACGCCAACAGCCTCTGCGTCCGCTCGCATCCGGTCGAGCAGCACTGTTTTGCCTACTCCACGCAGCCCGACCATCAAGATGCTTTTCGCGGAATTGCCCCGCCGTATCCGAGCTATGGCGACGCGGACTTGCTCACGCAGGTGATCACGACCGGCGAGCGCGGGAGGAGGAGAGCCAGCTCCGGGGGAGTACGGGTTTCGTATCGGATCCATGAGTCGAGTATAGCGATATTAGGAAAGTTAGCGTACCGTAATAACTTTCCTAATGTCCTTATAGATCTAGACCTTCGTGGTGCCAAATTCTGGAAGAGGTCGGGACTGCCCTCCGCTCTCCGCAATTGAGAGTTGGACAAGGATTTTTTCTACTGCCATGGTTTTGACGCTTTATTTAGGATCCGCCCGTAACCTTCCAGTGTAGCGACGTACCGCCGCAAAGGGCCGAAATCGTTCTCCCACCCATCCCACATCAGCGATCCCTATCCAAACACCCACACATCGCTACCTTTCCAGTCCTATGTTGTCATTCACTGCAGAGATGAAGTCCTGCTCGGCTCCCAAATACCGCTCTGTGGTCTGAATCGACGCGTGGCCGAGCAGGAATTTTATTTGTTCGAGATCGCCGCCCCGCTTGCGGCAGAGCTTGGCACAGGTGCGGCGCATGTCATGGGGCGCCAGCTTTTCGAGACCCATCGCCCGCGCGTACTGCTGAACGATCTGCAGCACGGCACCCGGTGTGAGATCCTCGCCCCAGACTTTGCCGCCCTTGCGCACCGCGCGAAAGATCTTCCCCTCGGTAATAGCGGCCGCGCTGGTCCAGGCGTCGATCGCTGCTTTGACCCAGGCCGGGACCGCAACCGAGCGAACGCGATTTCCCTTGCCGGTGATGTCGACCAGCACCCAGCGGTTCTCGCGCTGGGCGATGGCCCCGACCTTCACCTCACAGACCAGTTCCGTCCGTTGCAATCCGCAGCCGAGCAGGAGAGCCAGGATGGCATAGTCGCGTTTGCCCTTGAGGTGCTCACGGTCTGGGAGCGAAAGCAGTTCCTGCGCCTGCTCCCGGGTGAGCCAGTTGCCGATGCGATTCCCGCGCTGGGGAGCGCCTTTCACATCATTGATGGAAGCGGCGGTTTCTGCCGCCATCAACCCGGCCATGACCGCCGCCCGGGTCAGAGCTTTGATGGCCGCCAGGTGGACGCCCACGGTGGAGGACGACTTCCCTTCCCCGACGAGGGAGACCCGGTAGCTCGCGACCAGCTCGGCCGAGAGCGTGGGATTCCCTTCCCGGTCGCAAAACGCCAGGAACATCTCCAGCGCATGGCCGTACGCGCGACGGGTTTCGTCAGAGGTCACGCCGTCCAGGACCCGTTGGACCAGCCGCCCGACGCGGTCCTGGCCCAGATCGCCGGGCTGCGTCACCGGGATCAGGGCAGTCGGATTCACGACGAGACCCCACATTCGGCCGTCGCCAGGTTTCGGGTCGTGCCGCCAAGTCCAAGGTGAAGGTGAAGGAGCTCCGGACGGTCGACCGGCTGGTGGTGCCAAGGCTTGCGGGGGAACTCGGGCACCTCCTTATATAAGAGACACGTTTGCTCGGCTGGGACAGAGAAGTTGCCGGAAGCGGATCGGCAGGAGGAGAACATCAGTTATCCTCGGGGAGATCGAGCTCGTTGGGGGCGACCACCGGAATAGGGGCCGGGGAGAAGGCGGCCTGCTCGAACTGCCCGAAGAGGTCAGCTCGGCGGACTTCCCGATCACGCAGAGCCTGCTCCAGATCGAGAGTCCCTTCCCCGGCCTCCGTGGCCTGGGCGAATTCGCGTAGATCGGCGACCTGGGCCTGGTAAAGGCCGGTGGGATCGTCGATCAGGTCTGCGATATGAGCAGCGCGGGAGGCGTGGGACATGGGATGAGGTCCAAATGCGGAAAATCGGCGATTTCGTGTCAACAGTCACTTTACTACTGATAAGCGGCATTATCAGCGCTAGCTTGGCCGGGCTGGCGCGCGGCCTGATCACAAACTCCATCGATCGTCATTGCTAATCAGAAGGCTGTAAGTTACTGATAGAGGATCTTTTATACTTTCAGTTGCTGCGCGATGCCGTGTCCGGACTCTTGCATTTCGGTCAGGATCGATAGTGCGCGTCACGCACCGCCGGGCGATGCGTCGGTTTGCGACAGACGAATGTCGTTGCCTGCTGAGCGGCGACGCGACGCGGGTGAACCGTCGGTAATCTAGAGGATCTGTACGGCGTGAAATAAGCTAAAAGAATGAAGGCTCAGCTGCCGGCCGAGGGCGGGAGAAAGCCGAAGATAACCGCCGCCCATGTGTGCCCCAGCTGCGGATTCTCCATCGACTTGAAAGATATCGGACTGAGAGTGGGCACCACGGGACTCGTTACCTGTCCGAGATGTGACTGGTCAGGACCGCTCGAGATTCACGTCGTAGATATGGAACCCACCGCTTAAAGAGGCCGCCGGTTAATGGGAAATCTACGCACGCATGCGAACTGGAGAGGGCCGGAGCTGGTTATAGGTCGATAGTTTGCGCATGAAAGCTCTCACCAGCTCACTCACAACCTTCGATCGTTCGTCTGCGCGGGATGCGAGGTAGGTCTTGATCGTAAGCGCATCTTCAGTTAGCGGACGAACCGTAATGCCGTCGCGCGCAATTCGGATCGCGCCCGACTTGACCACAAAGGCCACGCTACCGCCGTCCACGATAAATGGATACGCGTCCTCCGGTACCATAATGTGACGGACCGCGGCCGGAACTATCTTTCGTTCCAGAGCCACGCGCATCACGGTGTCATAAACCGGGGGGTGCATCCGGCGCTCGAAAATCACCCAGGGCCGCCCCGCCAATGAGTCAAGGGTGATGAAACGCTCGTAGGCGAGATCGTCCTCCTCCGACATGGCTATGTAGAAGGGTGACTCCGCAACCTTAACCATCGTGAGGCACTTCGACTCCGCTGGCTCGTTGGCGATCGCTAAGTCCAGGCCCCCAGCAAGAACGTCACGAATGAGATCACAGGAAAACTGCTGGGACAGCTCAATCTGCAACTGCGGAAACAAGGGAACTTTGACTGCGAGCAGGGTTGTGATTAGAAAAGGATCGGTGTAGGGCGACCTTCCGACATTTAGGATAGCCTCGGCTTCTTCTTTCGCTGCGCGCCCGCTCTGAATAGCCCGTTCCACGTGAAGAATTGCGAGACGTGCCTCCTCGACGAATTTACGTCCAGCCTCCGTCAACTTGACGGTCTGGTGGTCGCGCTCAAAGAGCCGATAGCCAAGCTGACCTTCGAGTTCGTCGATCCTCTTGCTGACCGTGGACTGATCGACTCGCAATCGCTCAGCGGCCCTTGAGAAATGCAATTCCTCCGCGAGCACAATAGCCGTCTCAAGTAATCGGATTTCTGGTCGCGCCATGGTTATCCTCCCAGAGAACCCGAGGCGGAAAGGCGAACAGATCGTCACAGCTAAACCCGTCGCGGCGTTTTCTGGCATAAGTGTAACGCTTTTAGTGCTGGCGCAGCCTCACTCACTTGAACTGATTGCGATGCAGCCAATTTTCACGTTATTCCCGCTGTGCATAACACTCTCCTTGACTTTCATTGGACGGCAATGCGCTGGTGATGGAGTCTCGGTGGTAAGTACGCTCTACGTCAGTCGCATTCTGGAAGGAGTCATGATGCCCCTCGACAGGCAACCACTGGATAGCGGATCAGAAGATCGTCTTCTAAAGTCGGTCAAAGAACCATTGCTAGACAGCCATCAGGCGGCAGCGATGCTCAAGGTGCATCCGCGAACACTGCAAAGGCTCGTGCACCGCGGGAAGATACACGCCGTTCAAGTGGGCAAGCTCTGGCGCTTTAAGGCATCGGCCATCGAAGAGTGGATCGATCAGTGAATCGCGCCAAGCCTACTTGAGACGCAATTTTTTCGTGATCCTCCGGCATGAGTAACGTACCCTAGTGGCAGCCATTCGTGCCGCGAAGTCGAGGAGAGAAAACCCTTGATGGAACGCACACGATATCAATTCGGAAGTGTCACGCTCAAAAAGCGGGCGAAGGGAGCCGACGTCTGGGAGTTCCGGTACTACGAGACGCAGGCCGATGGAGTCAGGAAGCGAAAAGCAACTTTCATCGGGACCACGGTTCAGTATAGGAACAAATCGGACGCGCGGGTAGCGGTCGAAGCCCTTCTCCTAAAACTCAACGAAGAGAAACCACAGCATCACTTAGGTGCTGTCACCTTCGGCGCAATCTGCGATCGATACATTGAGGAAGAGTTGCCAACCCGTTACTCAACCCGGAAATCGTATCTGTCTAATATCAAGCTGCACATTCGCCCAAGGTGGGAGCGCTATCTGCTGCAACAGGTCCGTCCAATGGTGGTCGAGGGGTGGTTGAAGAATCTGAATATGGCCCCGAAGTCAAAGGCCCACATCCGCGGCGTGATGCACCTCATGTTTGAGTGTGCAGCTCGCTGGGAACTCTTCAACGATCGCCGAAATCCCATACAAACCGTCCGCATCAAGGACAGCAGCGAAGCGACGCCAGCGCCCGACTGTGTTGACTGTTACGGAATACGACACCGTTCTCGCAATGCTGAAAGAACCGTACCGAACGATGGTGATCGTTGCGCAATGCCTCGGTCTTCGCGTTAGCGAGATCGCGGCGCTCCAATGGGACGACTTCGATTTTGAAAAGAATCTGCTGCTCGTTCAGCGCAGTTTTGTGAGCGGGCATGTGGACGACGTCAAGACGGAGTATTCGCGGGATTACGTTCCGCTTCACGAATCGCTGGTAGAAGTTCTGCTCGCCTGGAGCAAGGATGCCCTGCCCACAAAAGAAGGCTGGGTTTTCGCGAGCCCTCAAACGAACAGGCCCTACCATCCTACCGAGATTCAGAAACGGCACATCCGTCCCGCCGGCTGCTGTCTGGTGGAGTGCCCGACGTGCGCAGTCGGTGTTGGTGTCTGGTGCCGGCAGAATCAGCCGACACCGAACGGCAAGCGCCTACAAGTCCACGAAGAGCGCATCACGGCGGCCGGAAAGTACGCCATCGGATGGCATACGTTCCGCCACACCTACCGTTCCTGGCTCGACGAGACGGGAGCGCCGATGAAAGTGCAGCAGGAACTAATGCGTCACGCGTCGATCCAGACGACCATGAATGTCTACGGACAGGCGATGGCGTCCTCGAAGCGCGAAGCGAACAGCAAGGTTGTGGAGATGGTGCTCAAGCCAGTGCAAGCGGGCGCTTGAACCTTGATTCTTTAATGGGAGTCAGTGGGAGTGAATCTATCGGAGCGGTCAATCGGTAAGTTATTGAATTGATTGGTTGCGGGGCCTGGATTTGAACCAGGGACCTTTGGGTTATGAGTCGTTAAATTATTGAAACTAAAAAACATAATGCGGAACGGCTGGCGCCTAGAAAGAACGACTTAGAGCGGTAGGGAATTGTTAATGTGGGGGCAAAGTGGGGATGGTTTTCAAAGGGTCATTTATCTAAAGGGCAGAAACCCAAAGGTCCCATGGGAGGCAATTTGGTGAGGACTTGTATACAAAAATGATCTGTTCATGAATCATGAACAGTACTACCTTATGTACACGGTCATGATTCACTATACGCACGCCTCTCGCAGCCCGGCAGCCCGCGAAACCGCGATTCTGGAAAAGGCTTTGGCTGCGCTCCCGCGGACAGCCGGTCTTCATGGGCGGATTACCGAGGTCGAACCTCATCGTGCTACCTGTGGCGATGCGCTGATCGAGATCAAAACAGCAAACCGGGCATATCCGTTCGTCGCTGACGTCAAGAACGTACGTCATTTCGCCACAATTAGCCTGGTCAAAGAACAGCTCGTCTGCGCCAAACGAGGAGTCCAACCTCTTCTCGTCGCTCCTTACATCACTCGTGCTTTGGTGGAGCAATGTCGGGCAGTCGATTTGCCTTTCTCGCCTTTCTCCCCCTTTTCGCCCTTTTTTGAAATCAGCAACTTGCGTGCTATCAATAGCCTGCACGGGTTCGACTCCCGCCGCCTCCACCAAGTTTAAGTAATTCATTTTAATGGTTTTATTATAAAATACCTTTTCCGCGTACGATAGGCGTACGATAGATTCGTCATGCTGACGCTTTATCGCCGCCACTTGAAAGGCTGTTCCAAGGCTTCCGACCGATTCTACAAACGATGCACCTGCCCCATGTGGGTTGAAGGTACGACGAACGAAACGTATGTTCGTCGTAGCCTGAAAACCGGCAGTTGGGAGCGCGCTAAAGATCTCGCGCGTCTCATCGAAAACGCTAATGACCCCGCGGCGACTCCCGAACGAAAGGATGAGCCGGTCAGCATAGTACAGGGGGTCACGGAATACCTTGCCGACGCCAAGGCGCGCGAACTTAGCGATGCGACCATCTACAAGCTGGATATCTTCTTCCGCAAGCAATTTCTCGCTTGGTGCAAGGCCGAGGGATACAACCTGCTACGTGAGATCGATCTGCGCGCGGTGCAATCCTTCCGCAGCTCCTGGAAGGACGGTGCGCCGGCAAAGAAGAAAAAGCAGGAACGCCTTACTGGCTTCTTCTGGTTCTGCATCCGAGCAAATTGGCTCACCAGCAATCCTACGAACAATCTCGGGCGGATCTCGGTCACACAGGCCCCAACTGACTATTTCACTCGTGAGGAGTACGAGAAGCTCGTTGATGCGACGTATCTGTATAGAGAGAATCGCGGCGAGACGATCGGCGGTTCGAATGGCGCTCGATTACGCACGCTTCTGATGTTGATGCGCTGGAGCGGGCTCCGCATCCGCGACGCGATCACCTTTGAACGCACGCGGCTGATCAATGACAATCTTCTGCTTTACCAGGCGAAGACGGGAACGCCGGTTTACGTTCCGTTGCCTCCACAGGTGGCACAGGCATTGCGATCGGTTCCTGACGGCGCAAAACCCAATCCCAGGTACTTCTTCTGGAGTGGAAATGGATTGCCGAAAACAGCGGTCGCCGATTGGCAGAGGAGTTTCCGAAGGCTATTCAAACTGGCAGGACTTGAACAGCCGGACGGTTCTGCAAAGCGTTGCTTCCCTCACATGCTGCGGGACACTTTTGCTGTCGAGATGCTGCTAGCCGGCGTCCCCATCGATCAGGTTTCGATGCTTCTGGGTCACTCCAGTGTGAAGATCACAGAGAAGCATTACTCTCCTTGGGTCAAGGCACGTCAGGATCAGTTGGCGGCCAGCGTCAGGAACGCCTGGACCGCTCTGGGCGCGAAGCAACCGAAGGGACGGAAGGCTAAAGTTTTAGCTTTCCAAGGCTGATTCGACCACCGAGGATCATGCTGTCTCACGGCGATGATGAACGCGAATCAATATGCTTTGGGGGATGCGCAGGTTGTAGTAGCCGCGCTTCCGGAGAGTTTCGGCATGTCCCCAACGGAGAACTCCCTCTTCCCCATCGAATAAACGCCGTACCGTCTTTTCGCTGACTCCCCAAAGCGCGGCAACCTCGGGAACCGAGTAATGACGTTCCAAAGCGACGGAATGAATTCCTTCGCTTTGCACCGGCTTCTTATCGGTTTGCCTGGGAAGCATGGGCATCTTGACCGTTTCTTACTTTATTGAATAAGAAGATTCGTACCCGGCTATTTTGTCCAATAATTCCGTTGGAGCGCGTTACGCGCTGACCCCCAAAGCCCTCAACTGCGTTCATAGGAAATCTATGGTTTACAGCAAATGCCGGGTGAATTGGTGATACACACTCAACTAACGGATCGTGATTAAACTATAACCGCCGGTTTCACCAAGTGGGGAGGACGAAGGCACTTTAGCCAGACGTTGGTAACTCGTGGAATGAGGAGCCGAGCCATGCAACCCGATTATCGAGCCCCGTCATTTAAAGCCGATAACGTGAGGTTTCTTTCGCACTTTCATTGAGGTCAGATCGTTGATTGGTAAAAGCGGAGGGGCTGGGAGCAGTGCAAATGAACCAACCGAGAATGGCTGACGAGTCGAAGGCGACGGCAGACCTGAAGGCGAAATCGTATTCCCAATTGGACGTACGTTGTGCCCGGATCACGGGCAAACCGGAAGTAATTCTGCGTACTTCCTGGAAAGTCTTGTTTTCGGTAAATCGCTTTCCCGGGCCAGGAAAAGCAGGGAAGTTACCTGAAATCCCGTTTTTCAGGCACTTCGTTATGTAGGCCGGCTTCTCAACGATGTGATTACTTCCGCATTGGCGACCAGTCACGGTCGAATGCGTAAACGGTAGACGGATCCGGATCCGCGTTCACATTTATCTATCAAGACGCGATATGGCTACTGGGGCGATGGGAGCTTCCTTCTAGGTGAAGGTTGTTCGTTGGAGTTCGTCGCTCCCTGAGTTGAGCTTGGCGTAGCGTTGCCGCCTGCGTTCGACATCGAGGTCAGTTCAGACTGGCTGTACTTCGACGCACTCGCGTATCCGTGGATGTGATCCTTGCTGATGTCGTTAATCACCACCTCGACGGGCTGAGGACTGTCAGGCGTGTAGAACATAACCGGCTGGTAGAGATTGACATGCTTCTGCGACAGGTTGCGATCGTCCACCATCAGCTCCAGGTCGGCATACTGGTGCTTGCTATTCGCTTTTTTCAAGCGGATCCCAAACGGTCCCTCGTGCTGGAACTGGTTCGATTTCCGGATGTCAAACTCGTAGTAGTTTCGCTCCCCCTTCTTCTGTAACAGCACGAGTTCGTCATGGGTGCGCGCAATAGAGCCCGTCAGCTCGGTGCGCGTATTGGCGAGATCGCCTTGTGTGCTTGCTATGTCATTGCGGGTTTCCTCGATCGCGTTGCCTTGTGCGTCGATTTGCGATTGCAGCTTTTTGAGGCGCGGATCCTCGCCGTGCCGGCGAGGTGTCACGGGGCCGCGGGCGGTTATGACCTGGCTGGAAGGGGCTGACGGAGCGGGCTGTGTTTCGCTGCGCGACGCCAGCGTATTCACCTTTGCCGTGAGGTCGCTAAGCTCACTCCGGTTCGCGTTGAGCGCGGCGGTCATCTGCTCATTCTGCGCCGTCAGATTCTTCGCAGTGTGGTGTTCATGAATCGCGTAGCCACCCATAGCTCCACCGAGCGCTACGATAGCGACATAGGCGGCCATGCGCTTTGGTGCCGGTGTCTGTTGCAAGGAAGAGAAGTCCACTTTAGACCTCCGGAGACAACGAGGTAACGCCACTTTTACTGTGGGGAAAGCAACACGCCCGGTTCCAAAATGTCTCAAACCGCAAGTTCCTGAATCGCCTCATGTTGCGGTTGATGCGGCAACGGATGGTTGGGATTACACGGGATGCAGAACACGCTGCGAGCTGAGCGGGACAAGCTGCACCAGTTTGAAATTTACATCCCACCCGTTTGTTTATAGTTGGAGGACTCAGACCAGCCAATCACCTTCAAGTGGGATATTGAGCTGGTCCGCTCTTTGTCGGTATGTGGGACCTTTTAGCGCTCCACTCTCGAGCGGCGCGGAGGAGATGAGGGGACAGCATACTATCCCCGAGAATTGGCGCAATAGGTATGCTATCCCTGTATCTCCTCGAAGCCCCTGCTTGACGCACAGCCCTTTCCGCTGGCTTTTAGCTGACCCCGGCCACCGCACTATGCGAACACCACTGGTTATGCTCATCCTGTGTCTGCCGCTGTGGGTCGGAGAGGCCCAAACAGCAACCGCACCCTATCAGCTTTCCGGCGGCTTTAGCGCGCTGTCGAACTCCTTCAACGGAGTCCCTGGCTCGCGGCAGCCGCTGCTCGGCTGGGACGTGCCGCCTTCCCCACATGGCATAATCTCCGCTTCGTCCTCGATTACGCCAACTACCAGGGCACAAACCTGGGATCGCCCCAGCACGGCCACTTCGCCACCGCTGGGAGCCAATATAGCCACCGCATTGGCCGCGAGAGCATCTTCGGCAAGATGCTCTTCGGCGAAGGCTGGCTGAACAAGGATTGGGCAGCAAACGGAGCCGCCGGGACGCTTGCGTCTTTCACGATCTACGCCGGTGGCGGAATCGACACCCCTCTGGCCAGGCACTTCAGCCTGCGCGTCGAGGGCGGCGTGGAGCACACCAATTTCGCTCTCAAAATCAACAGCACCTCCTTGTTCCCCTACTACAGAATTCCCGGTCTCCCGAGCAATTTCGCGCGTCTTTCCGCGGGCATCGTATGGGCTCCCCGTCTGGCTCCGCCCGCGGGCGCAGTGACACAGCAATCGACCACACCACGGGCGCCGCCCGAATCTGAAATCGCCTTTGAAGAGGGATCGTCTTTCGGCCACTGGGACATCCGAGCAGGCAGTTGGTGGAGCTACCTCCATGTTGCCGGCTTCGAGTACGACCGGCACACCTGGGCACATTTATCGGTGCACGCATGGATTACGTTGGCGAGATAATGCCACTTACCCTCCTGCGTCAGCCCGCCGTTGAGGACGAATTTGGCGATCCCTTGAGCCACCACTACATCACGGTACCCGGTCTCGCGGTTACGCCGGTCGGCCTCCGCATGCTCTGGCGCAACGGCAAGGTGTGGAAGCCCTACTTCACTGTCAAGGGCGGCGTGGTCGGATACACGCAGAAGGCCCTCTCGCCCGATGGCGCCTACCTGAATTTCACGCTTCAGGAGGCCGTGGGCATGGAGCTTCGTCTCACGCACGCCTGGGAGATTCGTCTCGGCGCCGGCGCCTTCCACTTTTCGAATGGCCGACAGGTGCCCAGCAACCCCGGCCTCGACGAGATGATGTATACCGTCGGTCTTAGCTACCAGCTTCACAGCAGGAGTACGGCAAACTGATCGATGCCAAACGCTGCGGCTGGATCGAATCGAGTTGCCTCAAACCGTTAGCCTTGATCGGAAATGGCTCGGGGCAGGATGCTGAGGGAGCGAGAGATTGCTCCGAGGCATTTTCGATAAGGAGGCTTGAAGGAAGGCGCTGGCAGTGGTGGGCGCTGCTCTGGAGTTGGGGGCGAGACTCGGCACGGGTGAAGGAGGGGAAGAGTCTGGAAATGGGAGGCGGGAGACCTTGCTACGCGAGGTGGGGATGCGTGGAAGGGGTAATTTCGCCTCTGGGCGCAGACAGGAACCGGCGATAAGGCGGTAGTTTTGTGGTTCGGACGTAGTTGTGCCAAAACGTGGCGGCACACGTTTGAGAGCGGTTGGATTGTGTCGGGATCATGAGGTGTCGGACAGTTTGCATCGGAAGGCCAGTTGTTGCGCGGTAAGGTTGGGGCCTATGCACATGTTGGCTCCGCAACGTGGGCAGCGCCAGGCGGCTACCTGAGAGATGGCGATGGGTGGGTCGGATCTAGGTTGACCGGCGAGCTGAAGGCGAGCGAGTGCGAGCAGAGCGGTTCGGTGAGCACTGGCGAGATAGCCGAAGTGGCGGATGCGGACAAAGCCCCGGGGCAGGACATGCTGGCAAAAGCGGCGCAGGAACTCGGTCGCGGTGAGAGCCATGATGCGCTATTTATTGCCGTGAGCATAGTCTTTCCATCGAAAGCTCACGCTGTGACCATCGAAGCTGAGCAGGCGCTGATTGCTGATGGCAACGCGGTGAGTGTAGCGGCCAAGATAGCGCGGCACGTCAGTGGGACCTCCAAAAGCGGGCTTGGGAGAAACCACCAAATCGTGCTGTAGCGACTTGTGCACGAGGGTTGAGGACAAGTGGTCGAAGCTGGCGGGCGCCCGTTGAGGAGATCGAGAAAAGTGCTGCGAAAGACGCGGCTGAGGACCTTGACGGGGAGGAAGAAAGGATATTTGGGGTGAACCCAGCGAGAGCACCTTGGATCGAAACCGCCGGCCGGAACGACGCAGTGGAGATGACGATGCAGACACCCCCGCCCACAATACCCTGAGCGCGGAAAACCCTGAGGTCCAGGTCTTCTATCCGTTCCATCCGCTCTGTGGGCCACGGTTCAGATCTCGCAAGCCGAAACGGGGAGATGGCCAGGTATCGGTAATCGACGAAGCCGGGAAGCGGCTGAAGATTCCCCTATGGATGCTGTCGCCCGATAGC
>CAWDLQ010000011.1:0-160198 GCA_963803095.1 uncultured Acidobacteriaceae bacterium
GATGGATTCTCACACACGCTGTTTAACCGAGCGAAATCTCCATGCAAAGGCGCGAATTTCTTAGGTTCGGAGCTTCGATAGCCGGAAGCCTGGCAGGCAGCCGAATCGCCCGGGCCCTTCCCTCGGCAATACCCGTGATCGATACCCACATTCATCTTTTCGATACAGGGCGTCCGGGGGGCGTCCCCTGGCCGGCTAAGACGGACACAGCGGTCTACCAACCTGCCCTACCCGAACGCTATGCTCGCATCGCCCGCCCTCTGGGCGTGGTCGGCGCGATCGTGGTCGAAGCCAGCCCCCTGGCCAGCGATAACGACTGGGTGCTACATGTGGCGGCCAACCATCCCATCATCGTGGGCATGGTTGGCGACCTGATTCCGGGAACGCCCTCCTATCAAAAGGACCTGGAAAGACTGCATCCGAATCCTCTTTTTCTGGGCATACGGTACGGCAATCTGTGGGATCGCGACCTGGCCGTCGATGCGCAGAAACCCGAATTTCTTCCCGGACTGAAAATGCTATCGGAGCAAGGCCTGGTACTCGATAGCGCAAATCCCGATCCAGGTCTCATCCGGGCCATTGCCGGCGTGGCGGACCATCTTCCCCAATTGAGGATCGTGATCGATCACCTGCCCACTGCGCGGGTACCCACGGAAGCAGCAGCGCGCGACGAGTATTGGTCGCTGCTGCGGCACCTGGCACAAAACAAGAACGTCTTCGTGAAGCTTTCTGAAGTACTGGCCGCCCGAATCGAAGAGCAGGGTGGGCCAAACTTCTGCAAAGACAGGCTCGACGCCCTGTGGGATATCTTCGGTGAAGATCACGTTCTGTACGCCAGCGACTGGCCGAATAGCGACCATCATGCCACTTACGAAGAGACCATCTCGATCGTGCGCAACTACGTCCAGGCCAAGGGCCGTATAGCTTCGGAGAAGCTTTTCTGGAAGAATTCGGTAGCGGCCTACCGCTGGCGCCGCCGGCACGCAGATCAACCGCAGGAGAACCCATCATGAGCGAAAAATGGTAAGCCGCCGCCGCTTTCTACGCCAAAGTTTTGCTTTCAGTGCATTGGCCAGCCTTGGATCTTTCTCAGGCCTGGCCGTGCCGTCCGAGCCAGCAGCCGCGCAACTGCTGGTGCTGGGCGATTGGGGATACGAGGACTACAAGGCACAATCCCAGGTAGCCACGGGCTTGTGCGCGTATAGCAAACAGCATTCAGTCCAGCCCCAGGCGCTGCTTATGTTGGGGGACAACTGGTACGGCGAATTGGCTGGAGGCGCCGGCTCCGCCCGATGGCAGACCCAGTTCGAGCAGATGTACCCGGCGAGCGATTTCCCCTGCCCGGCGTATGCCGTGCTGGGAAACCACGATTATCAGCGCTGGCCTGAGAGCAAAGTCGATGCCGAGCTCGAGTATGCGCGCAGCGGACGGACCCGTTGGACGATGCCCTCGCGCTGGTACAGATTTGAGTTTCCCGCGAAAAATCCTGTGGTGACGTTTCTGGCCCTCGACAGCAACATGCCGCGCGCGGATGGCAAGGAAAAGTTCGGCAAGGATTTTACTCTTACCCCGCAGCAACAAGCGGAGCAGCTTGCCTGGTTCGAAGCCGAGCTAAAGCGTCCGCGCACGACTCCGTTTCTTAGCGTCATCGCTCACCATCCCGTCTATTCCGATGGTCCTCACGGAGACCATCCGGTGTTGATTCGCGATTGGGACCCCTTATTCCGCAAATATCGCGTGGACCTGTACATGGCGGGCCACGACCATGATTTGCAGCACCTGGAATTCGAGGGACATCCAACCAGCCACTTTCTTTCCGGGAGCGGTGGCGCCGATCTGTACCCGCTTATAGTTGACCCATCGCAGCGCGGGCCTTACGCGCAGAAGGTCTACGGCTTTAGCCATATTTCGGTGACCGCGCAGCAAATGACTTTGCGCCATCTGGATCAGAACGGCAAGACCGTGCATGCCTTCACCAAGACGCCTGAAGGCAAGATCACTCTCTTGTGATGGGTCTCGACTCACTCAATCTCGAGTAGCAGGACGGGGCCCCGCAGGTAGCAGGTCTTGTCAGGTAACAGCTATGGACTGGCCTTCACCGGTTGGCTATGCATCTGCAAATACTCAACTCCCCAGTCTGTCGGCGTCTCCATCATGCTTCCCCTTGTTCCGGCGCTGGCGGAACCCAACAGGTTGTCGAGTGCAGTGGTGGTTCCGCGTTCCCCGCCCCGAACCACGCCTTTGAAGTTCAGCACATCCGGGTCCGCTAAAGGTTTCGTTGTCGACAAGAGGATATAAGTGTCTGTTCCAAAGGGCGGCCCTAATCGAAACCTCGTGCCCGGCAGCGGAATCTGGTCAAGTCGGCCGCCTTCCTGCGGATAGCGATTGCTGCCTCCCTGTAGCGGAAACATCAATTTCCGTTTCCCTGGCAATCGATCGTCAATACATACACCCAGCGCGGGCTGATACGCGTGTCTCCGCGGGCCTGCAGCATCAGCTTGTAGAACTCGCCTTTGTAGCTCTTTCCCTGATCCTCCGCGATCGCACGATTCTTTCCCGTTGCAAAGCCAGGTGATACGGGATATTCGGAATCGTCGGTCACACTGGATTGCAGCCGCAACCACCCATTCAGCCTGGCAAGCTGTGTTGCCGTCTGCTTCAGTGTGACCGCGGTATCGTCTCGCTGGAAACCCAGTTGGTGCGAATCGGGTAGGGCGAATCCGGCGAGCAGCCCTTGCCGTAACCCGCAGGTGTCTGGCGGCCGGCAATCAACTCGCCCCGGTTGTACCATGCATACTGCGGCCCGGTGTTGGTCGCAATGCCCGCCAGAAGATACATTGCCTGGGACTCATTGGCGGTACTTTGCGCCGCGCTCTGTGGATTCTTCATCTGCAGCTGGTTGGCCATGTCCGCAGCCGGTGGCACATTCAGCCAGAGCACCGCGTCCTTTGCCAGCTTGTGCTGCAAGAGCCCGGCCGTCAGCGTTGGCCCTAAAGGGCTCGTGCCGGCGAACACCGGCTTTTTGCAGAGTCCACTGCGTGCCGTCCCAGCTGATCAGGCAAGTCCAGGTTTCGAGCGATGGATCGTTCACCATCCGCACCCCCGAAGATCGAGCTTCGCTCACGGCGGAAGCAATCTGCGCCTGGGTCAGCTTCGACGCGGGCACCCAAAAATACAAACTCTGTCGTTCTGCCGGAACCCATATGGCCAATTCGAAAATATCTTTGGCAGCAACCTTCGCACCCGCGGGCGAAACCACGGTGGCGACGGAGCGGGTAATGCCCTGTGCTGCCGTGATGCGCAGAGTTACCTTTTCTCCCGGTCCCTGGGTGAGGGCCACGAACTCGCTTCCGACCCCGATGTCTGCAACCGAGCCAATGTCAAGCACGACTCGTATCTTCGTCCACACTGACGACAGCCGCACGCACTTTGCCCTGCTCCGCGTTCCCACCGAACAGCGGTTGCTGCTTGCGCTGTTTGCTTCCATCGAGTGCCGGCTGCTGGTCGGAGAAGCCCTGCGCCTCCAGATCCACCTGCACCCGCTTCCAAAGATCGATCGCGGAGATATTGGCCGGCAGCGCCTGCAATGCATCGATCAAGGCGATGGTGAAGACGCCGTGCGGGGGTGAAGCATCGGGCAGTTCCTTGGCCTTCTGGTCAACCTGGGTCGCCGCCAGCACCAACGCCGCATTGTCTTGGCGGTCCTCCGGTGCGATCACTGGCGTGCCATCGGAGTTGACGTCCGGCGCTTCCGCGATATCCCGCGGGATCGATAGGCCAGCATGCGCGCCAGGTCCTGGGCCGACCTGGGCCCCCGCGCCGTGCCTCCTGAATGGCAGGTATCGAAGATGGCGGTCAAGTGGATTCCTTTATCGAGCGCCTTGTTGAAGATGCGCGCCATCTCCCGATCTCGAATATCTTCCGTCCCCAGATAGGCGTCCGCCGGCACAATCGTGTTGTCCAGAGGAGTGGGCTTTCCCGCAATATCGAAGGTCTGCTTATTCGATTTTGAATTCACTCGCAGCGAACCGTGCCCGGCGAAATAGAGAACGACGATATCTCCCTTCTGCGGCTGCTCCACCAGGTACTTATTCATCGCCGCCAGGATGCCGTGCCCGGGTCGCCGACGCCATTTTCCAGAAGATGGATATGCTGGTCATCATTGGGAAAGCCGAACTTACTGCTGGTAAGCACGTCGCGCATCGAAGCAACATCGTAAGTGGGACCAGCCAGATTGTGAAAGAGTGGCGCCCCGGGGGCGAAACGTCCGGTGTTGGCTCCGGCGGGAGGTTTCACGGTGGTGTTGGCGGGCTGGTAGGTATCGATTCCGATCAGCAGCGCATACTTCGTCTGCCCCGACGCATGGGAGCATAGGCGCAAGCAGGCAGAAAGCGGCAAGGAGACGCCCGTGCGGCAGACATGGTCTGGAACTCCGGGAGCAAAATCGCCAAATTGTAGCACGGAATTCGGGTGCATTTGCGCTCTTTGGGGTATGCTGCTATGTGTTTCGCCCTTCTGCATCGGCCCCAATTCAGCGAGTTATAGGAGTTCCCATGTCGATCTCCCGCCGGACTTTCTCGGGCAACGCGCTTGCTCTGGCTTTTCCTCGGCTCTTTTCAATGCAGACGACGCTTTTGCGCTGCCGGAGTCTGGACACTCCAGCGCAGAGGCGCCGCACGACGCCTACGAATTCTGGAACGGCTTCTTCGATAGCGTGAATACGGGCAGCCCCGACTATAAACGGGCGCACGCGCAGGCACGGCAGGTCTGGCGGATCCCGGGTGCGGAGACGCAGTATTTGCACTATAAGGCCGACGCGAAACAGCTTCGCTATGCCACCGAAATTAGTCAGAATGAGTTGCTGGACCATGACGGAGATGTTGCCGTAGGTATTCAGCTTTCTAATTTTCGCAACGGAATCGGGCAGCGACAAGACAAAAAATCAGCAGTTGCGCATCGACGCCACCCAGACCACACCTTACATGAACCTTCTCGCGCCCCTTGCCTGGACGGCGATTGCTTCTCTTAAGCCGAACATCGCCGGCAAGATATCTCTCGACGATCTGGGATTCAAATCCGACCAGGCGATGAGCGCCACCAGCAATATTTTGCTTACCAAAGGCACTGGCAAGCTTGCCGTAAATGTAAGCCAGCCTCCCAACGATACCCAGTTCGTCAAGATACTGAAGGTGATGATCAGCGGGCGCCAAGCTGGTTGCGCCCATGGTTGTATTGCCGGCGGTCAGCGTGCCCGCGCTCAGCGCCTTCAGCGAGGCCTTCGGCTACTGGGAAGACCGCACTCGTTTTGTCATGAATGGCAATCTCACGACCGCGGTGGCCACGCAACAGGCGATGAGTGATCCAGAGCGCGATGACTCTTACATCGGCCTGCTAAGCGGCGACTACGTAATGGTCGCGAAGAAGGATACGGATGCAGCTGGCCAAGGAGATGCCGAATCTCGATCTGGTTCAGGGCTATCTGGTCCCTAAGGACGCAGACCCCAATGCGACATTGGAAAAGCAATCAGAGGGTGTCCTGCCAGGCGTGGCGTATACGTCGATGAAACTTGCCGTCAAGCCGGTTGATCCGTCTTGTAACAATTCCGCGAGTAAGACTGATGCTTCCGATGACTCCAAATCTGGCAAGCATGAGGAGAAAAAGAAAAAACCTTAACCATGATCGCGCTATATCACAACAGAGCGGTGCGGCACGGCTGAACAGGCTGCGGAAAAAGTCGCTCTCGGGTAGGTCCGGCTAAAGAGCGTGTGTGAGAACCCGCCATTCACCGATTTAGTCCCGCAGGGACGGCTGAGAGTCAGTCTTGTCCAAATTAGGTTTTATGAAGGAGGCGGAAAAGCTGCTAGGTTGAGGTTGGGATTCTTCCAGGAAAACCAATCTCAACAAGGAGCTTTCCGCCATGAGTGGAGTATGCAGTATTTTTTCGCAGGTTTTGGGAGTTTTTTCGCGGGCCGAGTTTGAGCAGGCAGTTCGCCAGCATAAAGCGGAGCATCACTCTCGTGGCTTTAGCAGTTGGAGCCAGATGGTGGCGATGTTGTTTTGTCATTTGGGCAGAGCGCAGTCGTTGCGAGAAATCTGCGGAGGGCTGGCGGCTTGCGAAGGCAAGTTGAAGCATCTTGGGGTGGATCAGGGCCCTAAGCGATCGACGTTGGCTTACGCGAATGAACATAGGCCGTGGCAGTTGTACCAGACGGTATTTGAGCAGTTGCTGGAAAAGTGTCAGCGGGAGGTGCGAGGAGGGAAGAAATTCCGGTTTAAGAATAAGCTGCTGAGTTTGGATGGCAGTGTGATTGACTTGAGCGCGACGATGTATGACTGGGCCAAGTTTCGCCGCACCAAAGGTGGAGTGAAATTGCACTTGCTGCTGGACCACGACGGATATTTACCCAAGTATGCGGTAATCGAGCCGGCCAACAAGGCGGAGATCAAGGTAGCGCGCAAGCTGCCTTTAGAACCGGGTACGATTGTGGTGTTTGATCGTGGCTACACCGATTACAAGTGGTTCGCCAGCTTGACCGAGCAAGGGGTCTACTTCGTGACCCGGCAGCGGTGGAACGGCCATTACAAGGTAGAGAAGGAGTTGCCCGTACCCGAAGAGAGCAACATCCTGGCCGACCAGATAGTGCTGTTGGGCCACCGCAGTTACCGCACCGGGGTGGCGGTCAGGCGCGTGGTGGTGCGTGATCCTGAGACGGGTGAGGAGTTCAAGTTTCTGACCAATCAGCTGACGTTTGCCGCCAGCACGATTGCAAAAATCTATCGCGATCGCTGGCAGATTGAGACCTTTTTTAGGGCACTGAAGCAATCTCTGCGGGTCAAGACATTCGTGGGCACCAGTGCCAACGCTTTAAAGACGCAAATCTGGACCGCCCTGATCGCCATGTTGATCTTGAAATATCTGAAGTTGAAGTCAACCTTCGACTGGTCACTCTCCAATCTAGTGGCCTTATTGCGCCAGCAGTTGTTCGTATACCGCGACCTGTGGGCTTGGTTGGATTGTCCTTTTGAACCGCCGCCTGCCTTGGCAGGAATTCATGACCAACTTCGGCTGGCACTTTAGTTTTCTTAGCCTCTTTAGGACAGCTGAAACCTAGCTGACCCCGTAAAAAAACCTTCATCGCTCGACAATCAGGAGTTCTATAGCAAAACACTTGGACAGCACCTTTCTCAATCTACCCCTCCCCACGCCCCAACCTGATTTCGCAAGGACCGGTTGCAGCACTCGTTTGTCCAATAAAATCAATGCTACAGGCTCGACCAATCCGCTAATTTGGACAGCTCTGGCTGAAAGTAGCCCAGGACGCAGTCCTGGGAACCATGCACATAACGACGAAAAGTCCCGCAAGGGACGTCTGAGAGTTCACCAGGTTGTACCCGGGACTGCATCCTGGGTAATTTTCAGCCGTCCCTCCGGGACTGGTCCGTCTCTCGAATCTCTTCCCAGGACTGCGTCCTGGGCTACTCTCAGCCGTCCCTCCGGGACTAAATCGGTGAATGGCGGGTTCTCACCCACGCTCTAAAGCCCGGACCTACCCTCCGAGTTTTTCTGCAAGCTGTAAACCCGCTGAGGGAGCTACTTCTCGCTGCTGGGCGGTACCAACCCCTTCAATCGCATATACAACGAGAGGGTTGCGTATTGCTCATTGTCGTGGGAGACGTTGCCCCACAGCAGACCCAGTCGTGTCCGCTTCCCCAATGGTCCGGCCTGGAGCATGTCTGCCATATTGGCATCGGTCAGGCCAGCATACGCTTTGTCACACTCGGCAAACGAAGCCTTGAGGGCCTCGACGATGGCCGTTTTATCCGCCGTTTCCGGGGGCACTTTCTGCAGCGCGCTCGGGTCCGTATTATTCGCCGCACCGCAAATGTGCAGCTGCGCCTCTGTCACATGGTTCACGACCCGGGCGAAGGTCCGAATATCTGGCGTGGGCTTAAAGCTATAGTCTTCCGGCGGCGTCTTATCCGCTGCTTTCAGTATGTTCACTTTGAGTCGCGCATAATTTCCCTGTACTTCGCTTGGCAGCGAGCCCCCCTGACCCAGGGCCGCCCCCGAAATCATCAATCCCGCCACCACACACGCCAATCGCATCCGCCGCATCGCTTTCCTCCCAGTGCCAACAAGCCTACCTAGGCCCGGGTCACTGCACAAGTGGGAAACGTTTCGGTAGCGGAAAAGGAACAGCAGGTCCCACCACTACGCCGCGCTCTGTCGAAAAACATTTCCAGGAGAGGTCCGTTGAACTGCAGATCCCTCGACTTCGCTCGGGATGACAAAGGGGAGGGCGGCGCTCCCATGAAGACCGGTTGCTGAAGAAGCCCCGTTTTTCATCACCTTGGATGGGCCGACGGCCCAGGATTTCTCCGGCCGGGATGACAATTTTGTTGCAGGGAAATCCCCTCGCGCACCGTCAGAGGAATGGCCCTGCTATGTTCCTACAAAATTGTCATCCCGACCGGAGCGCACCCGGATTTCCTGCCACGCAGCACTGGACAAGTCCGCGTGTGCGCCTTTCCGTAAAGAAAGGCGCATGAAGTTCGACAACGCCACCAGGTTCCACAGGAAATTCGGGTGAGCGTAGTGGAGGGACCTGCTTTTTTTGCGGTTCTCACAGAGATCTTCACATTAAGCTACAATTAAGGTTACATATTTGTTTGCGGCAGAGCCCAGGCGAATAGAACTCCGCCGCTGCCGGTTAATAAATACTGCCGGCCGTCAAGTTCGTAACTGATGGGCGAGGTAGACATCCTCCCCCCTGAGCCGGCGTGCCAGAGTGTCTTACCCGTACTGGTCTCGAGCGCAAGAACATTGCCTTTCAGATCGCCGGTGAAGGTAAGACCCGAGCTCGTAGTCAGGATTCCCGCGGTCGGCGTTCCCGTACCCAGCTCATGCGTCCAGCGAATTTTGCCCGTCTGGTAATCAATCGCCTCGATGACACCTTTGCTCCACACATCGTAGTCGGCGCCGGCCCAGCCGTAAGTGCCATCCGCCGGCTTGGCAAAGTAGATGCTGTAACTGGGATGGGCAGAGACGAGGAACAATCCGGTTTTGCGGTCAAAACTGGGGGATCGATAGTTGGTCATCCCATTCTCGTCCGGGGCTATCAAACGTCCATCAGGCGCCGGCTCCTTGGCCGGATTGGGAATCGGACGCCCCTGCTTGTCCACTCCGAGCGACCAGTTCACCGGTCCAAAAGGGACGGTGAGTAAACTGCTGCCATCCGTCCGGTCGAGCACGAAAAAATAGCCGTTGCGCGAACTCTGCAGCAGCATCTTCCGCGCTTTGCCGTTAAACATTCCATCCACCAGGACCGGGGTTTCGGCAGCATCCCAATCATGGGTATCGTGGGGCGATGGCTGAAACGCCCAAACCAAATTCCCGGTGTCGGGGTTGAGAGCCACGATGCTGCAGGTGTACGAGATCGTCTCCCGGGCGGGTGGAGGCGGTCAGCACCGGGGTGGGGTTTCCCGTGCCCCAGTACACCAGGTTAAGATCCGGGTCGTAGGTGCCGGTCATCCATGAGTTACCACCGGTGGGCGCCCCCGATGTTCCTACCGGCGGCGTGGCGTTCCACTGCCACTGCGTCTGGCCAGTCTCAGGATCGACAGACCGGACATAGCCCACCAGGTTATCGAAATCCCCCGAGGTGCCAACCAGCACATGATTGCCCACCACCAGCGGGGCCATGCTAGTCCAATATCCCTTGGTGACGTCGGCCACCTCCACCGTCCAGCGCACAGTGCCATCCTTGGCATTGAGCGATACCAGATGGCCATCGGGAACCAGGAAATACAGCCGATCCTTGTACATGCCCACACCGCGACTGCCAATATGCAAACCGTGATTCGGCGGGTAGGTGTAGTGCCATAGCTGGTGACCGGAGCGAGCATCCACCGCCCAGACATTGTCCGGGATCGTAAAGTACAGCACTCCATCGACCAACAATGGAGAGGACTTTATATCCACTGCCTGGTTCGTCTGAAACGCCCATGCCAAGGATAGAGTGTGCACGTTCTTCGGAGTAATTTGTTCCAGCTTGCTGTGACGCTGCCCGTCATAAGTACCGTGGTACAGCGGCCAACTATCCGCCGGTGGATGGAGAAGCATGGAGTGATCTGCCCCTTGCGCGCAGGCTGTAGCAGCCGTAGCAAGCAAGAGAGTGCTGATAAGAAACTTCATTCCCATGCAAACCTTTCAGGCCAGGGTTACTTTGAAGGTGACGCCGATGTCAGACATCTTGGCTGCTGGTATCCGCACCTTCAAACCTTCTTTGTCCTGCTTGAAATGCAGCTTGTCCTGGTATCCCAGTAGCTGCACGTTGAGGATTTTTCCTGGTTCCTGCGGGCTGTTGGTGGCCAACGGCGGGATGAGCAATTCACCCGCCGGCGTTCCCATAACATAGGCGTAAAGGAACTTTCCCTTAGTGGTGAAGCGCACGTCCTGCGCCGTCAAGCCAGGCTGCTTGCTCTCGTTGAAGCCGGTTTGGGGAACCGCCACCTCGGTCGCTGGTCCGGCGCCATAGATCTTCCACGGACGAGAGCCATAGATACCTTCGCTGTTAACGGCCATCCACCCGGTTATGCCCTCCAGCACCTTCATTTCCTCGGCATCCAGTTCTCCGCTGTTGGGCAGGGGAAAATTAAGCAGCAGATTGCCGTTCTTGCTCACGATATCCACCAGCAGATCAATTACCTTCTTCGGGGTCTTGTATTCCTGCCCGCGCTTGTAGTGCCAAACGCCAATGCAGGTGTCGGTCTGCCATGGGTTGTCAGAGATGGCGTCGGAAACTCCCCGCTCATGGTCGACAATACAGGTGCCAACCGCGCAGTCCCCAGCCACCTTGCTGCAGTAGACAGCTTCCACTTTGCCTTGATGCAGTCCGGCGCTCACGTTGTAAACCTCGGCCACAGTGGCGAGTCCGTATTCTTCAAACGGAATGCCGCCATCGGTGTAGAGCAGATCGGGCTGATGCTGATCGATCAGGTCTTTAATGCGATTGAAGTACTCAAGCTTCCAGTCGTCGGGTGCGACGCGGCCCATCGCCTGCGCAGTTTTGGCGAAGTCATGAGGCATCTGGGTGTAGTTGTGATAGAGATCGGCAAATAGCGGGTTGGTGCCGTCGTAGGATACTCCGGCCAACGGGCCGCTGGTGTCGCTGGTGTGCGCCGGGGCCAGCCAGTCAAAGCTGTTGGAGAGGTGCTCACTTACTCCAAAGCGCAGTCCACGCTTGCGTGCCGCCTGCTTATAAAGACCGACGATGTCGCGCATGGGCCCGACAGCTGTGGCATTCCAGCGAGGCTGGTACTTCGAATTCCACATGTCGTAATTGTCGTGGTGGACTCCCATGCTGACGAAGTACTTAGCGCCCGCTTTCACGTACAAGTCCATCAAATGATCCGGATCCCACTTGTCGCCCTTGAACAACGGGATCAGGTCTTTGTAGCCCACCTTGGACGGATGTCCATAGGTCTTGAGGTGGTACTCGTACTGCGGGCTGCCCTGGATATACATGTTGCGCGCGAACCAATCGCCATCCTCGACACCGGACTGTGGCCCCCAATGGGACCAGATACCGAACTTTGCATCGCGGAACCAATCGGGGACACGGTAGGCGTCGAGCGAGCCGCGCGTCGCCGTGAAAGGTCCTGGAGTGATGGGGAGTGTAGGAGCGTCGCCGAAGGCGCCCCTGGTCTGTGCCCAGGCCGCCGAATAGCCCAGCAATTTAAGTGTGTCGCGCCGTGTAAACCGCATGCTTATGGGTTCCGCCCAATGATTGTATCCATGTCAAGCATCTTATCAATCATGCGCGCCTGGCTACGGACTCAGGAACGCCGAAGCGCCTTCTGTTCCGCTCCAGCGGTAGCGGGTCTCCGCGCCGGCTTTGCCGCTGGGCTGCCAACGTTCAGGCGTACTGGTCTCCAGCCAATCGACCGGCCTGGCGGCAACGCCACCCGCTGCAGCCACGCTGAAGGCATCTCGCAACGCTGCCCGCTGCTCCGGGCCGCGCGCCGGCGGCCCCGCGGAGACGATGGTAGCCGTTCCGCTATGTGCCAGCACGTCGAGCCACTGCCGGTTCAACTCCCACGGCACCGCCTCCGTAATGCCCACCAGGTCCGCGTCCAGGGTGTAGTACGTTCCATGCTGCGGCAGCCGGAATGCAAGCGTATTTACCCCCATGCGCCGGGTGCGCTCCCATTGGCGCCCGCTGGTGTCGTCGCCCGTGCGCTGTAGATCAAAGATGCCCTGCCCCAGGTGGCCTACCGTATTGCAGCCATCGAGCAGCACCCGCTCGCCGGCGGTCTCGCGCAGCAACGCGTACAGGTCAGCCAACACTTCTGCATTGGTCCGGCTCCGGTCGTGGAGCGACCAGCCGGGCAGCGTCGGCTGGGGACCCATCTCGAACCCCCACTGCCCTAGCAGGTCGTAAGTAGAGAAGTCGTGCTTCACCATCTCGTAGCCCCATCCGGTCGCTTCCCGCATCTTGGCGCGGATCTTCTCCCGCGCCTCCGGGACGGTGGGATCGTAAGCAAACTCGCGCGCCCGGTCCTTCTTCTCCCCAAACCGCAGGTCGGGCAACAAAAGCCCGGGTGCGGCATCGTGGGGCGCCTTGAGCGGCCGTATCCAGATCCCTGGCCGGGCCGTGCGCCGCTTGATTTCCTCCGCCAGCTTGCCCATGTCCGGCCACGCTACGGTGCCGTTGCTGTAGCCGTCGTCGAGTACAGAGAAAGGCCGAACACCTCCGCTGGGCGAGAGCTCGACAATGAACTCCGTATCCCGCAGAATCGTCTCCGCCGTACTGTGCCCATAGCTGTAGCACCAGTCGTTGGATCCATAAATGGGCATGATTGGCCGCGATGTACGGGCGCACATGGTCCGGCACAGCCCCGTGACCGCGTCGTGAGCGTCCTCGCCATCGCTGCCGCGGCGGGTTACGACCGTTGCCATGGTCAATCTTCGCGGGCCTAGCTCGACGCCATTGCCGCCGTTGGCCACGTTCAGCCACAGTGACACACCTTCCGGATCGAGCTGCCAGAAGCACAGCGCGGCGGCGTCTGTCTTCACGCCATAGCCGTGGCACGCCTCGCCATCATGGGTGGCGAAGTACCACGGCATCACGCGTTCGGGTATCAGGTCGCGCCAGCCCAGTTCTCCATAGCTGCGCTCCCACGCATCGCCCAGCGCGCGCAGGCCGGGCGTCACCTGCGATCGCCAGCGCACATGCACCACCGCGACCGGGCTTGACGGCGCAGCCAGCGTCAGCACCAGTGCGTTCTGTTCCACCGCAGTCTCGACTGCAATTTGACCGCCGCGCCACTGCACGCCGGTGGGCTGCAGCGGGACCCCATCCACTGGCATCGTCCTCGAGAAACTGCTGTAGGCCGTAACGCCGTCTGGCGCGCGCTGCAACTCGATAAAGGAAGAAGACTTGGGCGAACGCTGGCCGGCTGCTGGTATTACGGTCATGCCGCCGGCCACAGCGGCTCCAGCCAGCAGAAACGAACGCCGCGTCACAGGTTCATGCAAATTCGATTGCCCCTTCTTAGGCTCCATCCGTTTCCTCGTCAATGCTTCGGTAGGGTTTGCCAGCTGACGCCAATCGTCAGCCGGCATTCTTATGACTGCAAAGCAAAAGTGACGATCAGTGCTTTTGCGGGCTTGTCGTCATGGCATCGGTACTGGCGCTCGGTTCTGCCATCGATCCAGGCACTATCGTGGGCATACAGCAGTTCCGTCCTGGCGTTCGCCAAGAGAGCCAGTGGACCGCCAATTACATATACCAACTCCAGGCCGGCAAAGATTTGAGGGTGGAAGGCAGCACCTTCGACACCCGGCAAAAACTCTGCAATGCAGGGAACAACATTTCGATCCGGAACTAATACGCTCATGCTGTCCGAAATCAGAAAAGGAGCTTCCTTTTCACCTACTGGAAGGCGAACTCTATCTTTCGTTCGAGAAATACGAAAAATCGTTTCGTTCTCCTCGCTGAAGAAGTAGGAGAAATCCTTCTTAAACACCAGCGCAATCCGGGCCAGAGTTTTGAGCGTTGGGACGACCCTTCCAGTCTCCACTTGAGAGAGAAAGCTTGCAGAAAGCCCAACCTGTTGTCCAAGCTCGGCCAGCCCCATGGATCGCTTCAATCGGAGACGACGGATTTTTTCTCCGATATTTCTGGCTTCAAGGGAAGCCTCCACGGTTGCTTCGGCGACCGTATCCACGGGGCGATTCGTTTTGACAGTCTTGGCCACGAGTCTCAGCGTCAGGCGAGCGCTATCGATGCAAGCGAAGCCATCGCCTGCTTGTCATGACGCCCAGGATCAATCTCTAACTCGAGGGTCGAAACAGCTGCCAGATCGACGGAATAGTCCTCGACCTCGATCGCCGAACCGCCGGGACTGAATGTCCATTGCTGCCGAACTACCTCTCTTCTCTGAGAGGTCGCCGAAGTCGCGAACACAGCAAATTCCTGCGATCTCTGCATGCGATCTTCTCGAAATTCCAGGCGGATCCGCCGGATTGACTGGGGTTGATCGAAGTTCAACCGGATCACTTGCGGGCCCGGATCGGCAGCCCTCCAGCCACCCCCTGGTCCACCCTGAAGTGCATTCTCGAAAGGATGCTGGGCATCTTCGGATGAGATCTCCACACTGGCAATCTGCGCTAAATCGAGCCATTGACCAGAAGTGTGGGAAGGGGCAGGAGCCGTAGGTTGAGACACAATGGACTTGCGCATAGGAAAACCTCTGGCGATTAAACAGCGCCTGACAACGATGGTAACCTTAACACGATGAAGGTGCTTATCACCGGCGGAGCGGGATTTCTCGGAACCAGGCTGGCACGCACTCTTCTGCACCGCGGGCATGTTTCCGGCCGCCCGCTGGTGCAGCTGGAACTAGCCGATCTGGCCCCACCCAAAACTGACGTGGCTTCCGATCCGAGGGTTCACGCGCGGACGGGCGCCTTGCTGGACCAATGCAACGCCCTGGCCCGGGAGACCTTCGATGTCGTCTTCCACCTCGCCGCGGCTGTTTCGGCGGAGTGCGAAGCGGACCTCGACCTCGGTCTCCGCGCCAACCTCGATACCACGCGTGCTCTGCTCGATGCCTTACGCGGAGGAGGCAAGCCGCGTCTTGTCTTCTCCAGTTCCGTGGCTGTTTTCGGCGGCGATGTCGACCTGCCGATGCCGAGGATGATCCACGACGACACCCTACCTGTTCCCCAGACCTCGTATGGTATTCAGAAATTTATTTGCGAACAGCTGGTCGCCGACTACACCCGGCGCGGGTTGATCGACGGCCGCAGCGCGCGCTTAATGACCGTGACTGTGCGCCCGGGCCGCCCCAACGCTGCCGCCTCTGGCTTTCTATCCTCGATCATCCGCGAGCCCTTGAACGGCCAGCAGGCTGTGTGTCCGGTGCCACCGGCTACGGTCGTCGCCGTCGCCTCGCCGCAACGCGCCATTGAAGGTCTGCTCATGGCTGCCGAGGCCACGCCCGACGCGTGGGGCAGCCGGACCGCAATAAACCTGCCCGGACTTACCGTCCGCGTCAGCGAGATGCTGGACGCGCTGGAAGTGGCGGCAGGCCGAGCCGCGCGCGAACGAGTGCTGTTCAAAGAGGATCCGATGATCGCCAGGATGATGCTGGGATGGCCTTCCGTTTTCGAAAGCGCTCGGGCACGCCGGCTGGGCCTTTCTGCCGATCCTGATTTTCTGTCCATTGTCCGGCAGTTTCAGAAAGAGCAGGCCATCTGAGTTGATTGTGCTGGGCTGCATCGCAGATGACTTCACCGGCGCAACCGATCTGGCTAACAATCTGGTCCGTTCCGGCATGCGTGTGGTCTTAACTGTGGATGTGCCTACGGAAGATGGCCAGGTGGATGCGGATGCTGTCGTGGTCGCACTCAAGTCGCGCACTGTGGCCGCCTCCGCCGCGGTTGACCAATCGCTGCGTGCCTGCCGCTGGCTGCGGCAACAAGGGGCGGGTCAAATCTATTTCAAAATCTGCTCTACTTTCGACTCCACGGCAGCCGGCAACATTGGTCCCGTGATCGAGGCGCTGATGGATGAACTGGATTGTGGTTTCAGCATCGCGACGCCGGCATTTCCTGAGAACGGGCGAACGGTCGTCTACGGACATCTATTCCTTGGAGATACCCTGCTCTCCGACAGCGGCATGCGCCATCATCCCCTCACCCCCATGACCGACGCCAACCTGGTGCGGGTGCTGCAGGCGCAACTGAATCCAGAGAAAGGGCGAAAAGTCGGACTGGTTGACTACCGGACGGTGGGGCAATCGGCAGAAGTGATTCGACAGCGCATGGATGAGCTCCAGGGCGAAGGGATCGCGATTGCCATTGTGGATGCGCTCAACGACGAGGATCTGGGCAGACTGGGCGAGGCACTCCGGAACTCCCCCTTGCTCACCGCCAGCTCCGGATTGGGTGACAGCCTGCCGCGCAATTGGGGTTTCTCTCCGCAAAACCGGGCGAGCCTGACGCCGGCGCGGGGACTGAAGGCCATCCTCGCCGGTAGTTGCTCAGCTACAACCAATGCGCAGGTGCGGAATTTCATTCGCGACGGCGGCGAGGCCTACGCGTTGCAGCCGACGCAGCTTGCGGCAGATCTCGAATTGCAGATTGCCGAGGTGCTGGCGTGGGCCGATGCGTGCTGGCGCACGGAAGCTGGGCTGCCTCTGCTGGTGTACTCGACCGCAGAGCCGGAAAGAGTAAACCCGGCGCACGCACCCATTGTCGAACAGGCCATGGCAGAGCTGGCGCGTGCATTTGTGCAGCGCGGCGTTGGCAGCCTGGTCGTCGCCGGCGGAGAGACAGCGGGTATTTGCGTGCAGGCTTTGGATATCCGGCAAATGCAGATTGGCCCGCAGATTGATCCTGGCGTGCCGTGGTGCTACTCGAGCGGCGGACTTCACCTCGCGTTGAAATCGGGTAACTTTGGATCGCCTGACTTTTTCTCGAAAGCGTTTGCCTTTGTGGCGTGACTTATGAACGAGACGGAACTGCGGCAAGAGATCTGTCGTGTAGGCCGCTCTCTGTTTGAGCGCGGCTACGTTCATTCCACGGCTGGAAATATAAGCGTTCGCCTGCCGGACGGCTTTCTTATCACCCCCACGGATGCGTGCCTGGGTTTCCTCCAGCCGGAGGCTCTCTCCAAGGTAGGCGCGGATGGCGTACAGGTAAGCGGCGAGCGGGCCAGCAAGACACTGGCGCTGCATCGGCGCATCTACGCCGCGGACGTGGATGCCGGCTGCGTGATTCACACTCACTCCACCCACCTGGTTGCGCTCACACTTGCCGGGGTGTGGAAGCGGGAGGATATCCTGCCTCCGATTACACCCTATTACGTGATGAAGGTAGGTCACGTGCCGCTGATCGAGTATCACCGTCCGGGAGACGCAATGGTGGGCGAGTTGGTGGCGCAGGCGATTGAGGGTATGCGGGCACAGGCGACGCCCATTCGCGCGGTCATGATCGACCGGCTGGGCCCCAACGTCTGGCACAGCACGCCTGCCGGCGCAATGGCTGCGCTTGAAGAGCTGGAAGAAACCGCGCGACTCTGGCTGCTCACCGCACGTAAGGCGGAGCCGCTCACAGCGAAGCAAATCGATCAACTGCGCCAGCATTTTGGCGCCTCATGGTAGGGAGTCAAGCTCATGTTGCGCTTCGCCGCGAACCTTAGCTTCATGTATGGGGAATATGCCTTCCCCGAGCGTTTCGCCGCCGCCGCCAGGGACGGCTTTACCGGGGTCGAGTACCTGTTCCCTTACGAATATCCGGCGCAGCAGCTGGCGGCATGGCTGCAAGCGCACGGCCTGGTCCAGGTACTGTTCAACGCCCCGCCCGGAAACTGGGCGGCGGGCGAGCGCGGACTGGCTTCACTGCCGGGCAAAGAAGAGGAGTTCCGCGCCGCCATGCACACTGCGCTCGAATACGCGCAGACGCTCAGTTGCCCGCGGGTTCATGTGATGGCCGGCACACAGCCAGGCCTGCGCAGCACCTTTGTCAGCAACCTCGCGTGGGCCGCCGAACAGGCCGCGCCTGCAGGCGTCCAGCTGTTGATCGAGCCCATCAACACGAGGGACATGCCCGGCTATTTTCTGAACCGGCAGGATGAGGCGCATGCGATTGTCGACGAAATCGGCAGCCCTGCGCTCAAGGTGCAGATGGATCTTTATCACTGCCAGATCGTCGAGGGCGATGTGAGCATGAAGCTGCGGAAATATCTGGGAGAGAAAAGCGTGGGCCACATCCAGATCGCAAGTGTGCCCGAACGCAACGAGCCTGACCGCGGAGAACTCAATTGCGACTATGTGCTCGACCAGATAGAGGAACTCGGCTACGACGGCTGGATTGGCTGCGAGTACCGACCCAAGGCCGGCACCTCCGAAGGCTTGACGTGGCTGAAGAAACGCCTCTAAGTAGGGACTGCTGAGGGAGAGGACGGAAACACATTTCCAGGAGAGGTCCGTTGAACTGCAGATCCCTCGACTTCGCTCGGGATGACAAAGGGGAGGGCAACGCTCCCATGAAGACCGGTTGCTGAAGGAGGCCCGTTTTTCATCACCTTGGATGGGCCGACGGCCAAAGCGCACGATTTCCTGCATGCAACGGAGTCGGGCACCTTTCCGTACAAAGGCGCCAGTCATCGACCGGGCGTAGCGTAGCGGAGGGATCTGCAGTTTCTCCGTCCTCTTCACGAAGCTAAACGCCGGGCACCGGCGGACAGCCTGGAAATTCGGCCAGATAGCCGTTCCCGATGTAACCCAGATACTGAATGCCGATCTTGCTGGTAAAAAACCCGTCCGCAGTCAGGTTCCTTAGAAACGCAAAAAACTCCACCCCCTGGCTCAAACTCGCATCCTGCACCGCATTCTTGCGATACGCGATGCAATCCAGCATCTCCGTCTGCTGCTGCGGGGTGCATTCGAGATAGGTCTTGCCATAGTGATCCGTGCAGGAGGAATCGAGCCACATGATGCCGCCACCGAGAGTCAACTGGTAGTGCGGATTCTCACTGGTAAGCAGGTCAATAAACTCCGGAGCCCCGGCCTCGATCGCGCCCCCACAATCAGCGTCCGCAGGAAAAATGCTCTCGCATAACGCCTGCAAAGTCTTGTACTGCTGCGGCGGGAAATACTTCGGCGTGTACACACCCGTCTTGCTGGCTGCCTTTTCCGTGGTGATCATGTGGTGGGCATACTCCGCGGCCTGCAGTGGAATCACCCGCAGAACCGAGGTCGCCGCCACCCCCATGCTTAAGGACTTCAATACATCACGCCGGGATACAGACATGCTATATCTCCCCTTTTCGAGCCTGATCGAGCAAATACTCCGAAGTTCTCCACGATAGCGCCGTAATCGTGAGCGTTGGGTTCTTATCGGGTCCGGTAACAAAACACGCCCCGTCGCCGACGAACAGATTCTTCACGTCGTGCGCCTGGCAATTCTTATTCAGAGCCGAAGTCTTTGGATCGTCGCCCATCCGCACCGTCCCCAGCTCATGAATAATCTCTCCCCCTTCGGAGATTCCGTAGGGTAACCCTCCCTCCGGCTTGGTTCCGGCGTTCTTTGGCGCTGGATCGAACCGCCTGGTTGGCTCGACGACGGTGCCCCCGGCCGCGTCCACGATGGACGCGAAAAGTCTCCTGCATATCCTTCGCCATTTTTAACTCGTAGTCGCTCCAGGCAAAGTGGAAGCGCAGTACCGGGATACCCCACTTATCGACCACCAGCGGGTCGATTTCGCAGTAGGTATCAGGATTGGGGATCATCTCGCCGCGTCCGGAAAATCCGATAAAGTTGCCATATTTGCTGCGAACGTTCTGCTTGAGGGATACTCCATAGCCCTCATGCTCGTTGCATATCCCGTCAAACCCGCCCACACCTGGCATGTGGCGTCCCCCGCCGAACTCGATGTGATAGCCACGCGGAAAATCGTTCTTGCTGTCGCCCTTCCACCACGGCATATACATGTGCATGCCGCCGATGCCGTCATGGTTGTGCGGAGCCACTGCCGCCAATTGCGGAAAATATCCGGTGACATTGCTGCCGACGGAATCCGTGAGATACCGGCCAACCACTCCGGACGAATTCGCCAGCCCATTGGGAAAGAGCGTGGAGCGTGAATTCAGCAGCAGCCGCGCAGTCTCGCAGGAGCTCGCGGCCACCACGAACGCTTTCGCATGGACGCGCATTTCTGTGCGGGTCGACTTGTCAATATAGGAGACGGCTTGCGCCTTTCCGTCTTTGCCGACCACGATCTCCCTGGCCATGGCGTTGGGAATCAGCGTGAAGCGCCCGGTAGCCTGCGCCGGGGGGATCATCACCTGGCTGGAACTGAAGTTGGAGGCGCTGATGCACCCGCGTCCACATTGCGCGCAGTAGTGGCACGGGGCCCGTCCATTCAGTGGCTTAGTGAGCATGGCCATGCGCGAGGGAATACAGGTTATGTTGAGCTGATCGCAGGCCTTCTTCACCAGGGTTTCAGTGCAGCGTGGCTTTGGCGGAGGAAGAAAAACACCGTCGGGGGCGTCGGCAAGATTTTCTTTGGTCCCAAAGACCCCAATAAACGCTTCGACCTTATCGTAATAAGGCGAGAGTTCGTCGTAAGAAATCGGCCAGTCGTCCCCCAGGCCATCCCTGGAGCGGGCCTTCAAGTCTCTCTGCGAAACGCGCAGTGAGATGCGCCCGTAGTGGTTGGTCCGGCCGCCTTCGATGCGCGAGCGGAACCAGCGAAAGTTCGAGCCCGGAGCTGAGGTGTAGGGCTCGCCTTCAATTTCCCAAAATCCATTGGGAGCCAGGAATTCACCGTTCAACTCGTGCCGCGCCCGGCCCCCGATGTCGGCTCCGCGGTGGGGCAGGGCGTATGGCCAAACATGCTCTTTGTAGTCTGTACGGGGATTCAGCAGCGGCCCAGCCTCAAGCATGACCACATTTAATCCGCCTTCGGTCAGCACCTTGGCGGCGGTCCCGCCGCCGGCGCCAGAGCCAATGATGCAGACGTCGTATAGCTTGGGTGAGCGGATTACCTGGGGCATCAAGATTCTCCGATGGAACTATGGGTTTGCGAGACGAAATTTCGTCCTTCGCAAATATAGCCCAAACGGCTTCTGTCTGCACCGAGCCGGCCCCACAAGCCCCATATCCTGTAGACCCCGTGGACAGCAAAAGGTTGCTTGAGCGAGCACGACTCCGGTTCGCATATGGATGCTGATCGTCGCGGAACGAGCTGCAACAAAAACATGACAAAACTCGAACAACTATTTCTTTGATATTTGCAATGATTGATCAAGAGGGGCAGGTTTCACTGCGAGAGTGTTTAGGCACCATAACTATTACATTAGCGCCTGTCCTTCTCCGTTAGAGACAAAAATTGCAACTCGATTGCATTTTTGTCGTCTATTTGGTTAAGAAAGAAAACGCATCTTCGATGCGTGCTATTAAACCTAAAAACCCCAGGGAGAAGTGTTATGAGCAATTTAGGCAAACTAGTCACAAGGATTGGACTACTATCTCTATTTTCCGTTATGCCCTTCGCAGCGCAGATGGATACGGCTTTGAAGTTCACAGCCCCGTTTCCGTTCTACGTGGGTAACACCAGGATGCCGAGCGGTTCCTATATCATTACACAACCGACAGACTCCGATTCAGGTCTAGTGTTCTTCTCCAGCATCGATCGGTCGAAGCACGCGGCCATTATAGTTATACCGACGCAGTCGACAGAGGCTCCAAAGCAGTCTAAGGTAATCTTCGAGAAATATGGAGATAACCTGTATTTTGATAGGGTCTTAGTCTATGGCTCTGTAACCGGAGTGCTGGCCGAACCCACCCATGCCGAAAAGAAGGCTGAGCAGCACGCGAGCGTTGCGGAGGAGCATTCCGTAACAGCCTCTGGCGAATAACGAGCAGGAGTCCTCTCATCGATGAGTGGTGATGTAGATTCACTCCGCGGCTTCTACATCACCATGAAATCGTGAAGTACTCGAACTTAGGATGACGTCTCCACATTCTTCTTCAAAAACTTAACGCCCTCAAAGGCGATCGATTCCGGAGTGCGTTCAATATCTCTCCAGATGGCCGCGGCTGCGCTCAAATCCCCGAGCGCGAAACCAAAACTCTCTATGGTCAGCCAGCCATCGTACTTCAGGGAGCGTAGCGCCTGGAACACCTCGGTCCATTCCACGTGCCCCGACCCGGGTATTCCGCGATCGTTCTCGCAGGTATGAACGTGCTTGAGGTAGGGCCCGACGGTCCGGTAGCCGGCGGCGATATTCTTCTCTTCAATGTTGGCGTGAAAGGTGTCAAAGAGGATACCAATTTTCGGATGGTCAATCTGCTCTGCGAGCCTGGCAGCATCGGCAGCGGTGTTCAGAAAATAGGTTTCAAACCGGTTTAACGGTTCGATCGCGAACGTTACGTCGTGGGCCGTGAGCGTATCGCCCAGGGCTTGAAATCCCTCCACCGCCCATTTCCATTCGTCGCTGGTTCGGCGCCGGCCCGGCAAATAGCCGACCGGGCAGTAGAGGGGTCCGGCAACAATCTTGATGCCGGCATCTGCTGCTGCTTTTACCAAGTCCCCCAGATGCTGACGCGTCCGGCGACGTATATCGGAACTCTCGCTGATCAGGCTGAGGCCATCCACCAGGACCGTACAGGCATTGCATTCCAGGCCATTGGCTTCCGTAGCCTGGCGAATCTCCGCAGCTCGAAGCTCCTGTGGTCGAAAGAGCGGAATCTCGACCCCATCAAAACCCGCCTCTTTGATGGTTGGCAGCAAAGCGAAATGGGATGGATCAAACGTTGCCGACCAGATGAATGTGTTGACCCCAAATTTCATTTTTACCTCGGTATCGTTCGCTGACTATTATGCCAACTTAAGGAGCAATCCATGAACCGGCGTGAATTCATCGAAGTATCGGGCGCCTCACTGGTCGTCGCTTCGACCGGAAAACTCAAAGCCCTGGCCCCCGAGGATGGGAAGACAGACCTTCCGTGGCAGCGGAAACTGCGCCGCATCGCCCAGGTGAACATGACCGAGCATGACCCCGCGGTCCTGGACGTCGAGGAATGGGCCGATTACATGGCACGCCTGCGGGTGGGGGCTACGTTCATAAGCGTGACCGGCATCCTTGCTTTCTATCAGACCAGGGTTCCCTTCCATCGCAAGGGCAAGTTCCTCGGCACTCGTGACTTCTTCGGCGAATTGAATGCTGCGGCAAAAAAGCGCGGCATACGCACCATTGCCCGCATGAGCCCCGACCTGAACTGGGGAGATGCGCTGCAGGCCCATCCCGAATGGTTCCAGCGCGACGCACAAGGCAATCCACGAACCGCCGCCGATGATCCGGACCTATACGAAACCTGCATGTTCACCAGCTATATGACGGACTACATGCCGGCGATCATCCGCGAGATCAACTCCCTCTACGACGTGGATGCCCATTACATGAATGGCTGGCCGCCGCTCGGCAGCTTGCCCGTCTGCTACTGCACGCAATGCAGCCAACTTCCTGCACCCGGAACGCCCGGCCTACTGGGACAAGTTCAACGAGCGGGTTCTCTATCTGTGGAAGCTGTACGACGGCCTGGCGAAGGAGAAAAAGGCCAGCAGCTTCTACTTCGCCAACCTGGGCGGGGGCGTTCATGGTGGTCCGAACCTGTCGACCCTGGGGGAAATATGCGAGTGGTTCCAGGCCGATAACCAGGGCCGCGGCGGCCAGGATGAACCGATCTGGGGATGCACGCTGCAAGGCCGTGTATGCAACGCAGTGCTGGAGGGCAAAATGGCCGCCAACGTGGTGGGATTGTGGTCCACCGGACCGATCCGGTGGCGGGAGAGCACCAAATCTCCGGCAGAGGCACAAATATGGCTGGCTGAGACCTCAGCCAGCGGCATGACGCCTTATGTGCACTCCATAGGCGGCGAAAACGGACTCGGCGAAGATCAACGCTTCAGGAAAATCGGCTACGACTATTTCGATTGGACGGCGAAGCACGATGCCCATTTCGAGAATAAACACTCCATCGCAAACATCGGCGTTTTGATCGGCCAGCGGACGCAGTTGTTCTATCAGCCGCCGCACGATGTGCAAATGTCTCAGTACATGAATGGCATGTACTATGCGCTGCTCGAAGGCCGCTTTCTCTTCGACTTCGTTCATGAGGATAGGTTGCAGCCCGAAAGACTGAAGAAATATTCCGCGTTGATCCTTCCCAACACCGCATTGCTGAGCGAAGAACAGTGCCGGCAATTGCGCGATTACGTGCAGCAGGGCGGCTCGCTGCTGGCGACCTTCGAAACCAGCATGTATACCGACCAGCACGTGCGGCGAGCCGACTTCGGGCTGGCGGATGTCTTCGCCATCCACGCCGCAGGAGCGGTGATCGGGAGGCGGGGAAACAGCAATCCCTACTATGCACGGATCGAGAAGCAGCATCCGTGCCTGCAGGGCTTTACAGATACCAGCATTTTGCCCGGCGCGGAGTACCGTATACCTCTGGCGCCGATCGAAAGCCCGGTGCTCACGGTGATACCAGGCTTTCCTGCATATCCGCCGGAACTCTCGTATCCGCCGCAGCCGCATACCAACGAGCCGGCTGTGGTAGTGAGGCAGACGGAAAAGGGACGGCTCGTCTACTTCCCCGGCGATATCGAACGCACCATGTGGCTTTCCGGGAGCACCGACCTCAGCCGTCTGCTGCAGAACTCGATCCGCTGGGTTGCCGGTTCGGGCACGCCGGTGTCGATCGAAGGCCGGGGATTCATCGAGGTCTTTGCCTGGGAGACGGCGGCCGGCTTCGCCGTGCATGTGCTGAACTACACCAACCCCAATGTTCACCGCGGTTGGGTGCGGGAGTTTTACCCTATCGGCGAGCAGAAGGTAACCATGCGGCTGCCAGAGGGGCGGCATGTCAGGCGGGTTGAGTTGCTGCGCGCAGCAAGAACCATCCCTTTTAAAGCCGCGGGCGGAGTGGTCGAGTTCACCATTCCCTCCATCGACGACTACGAGGTGGCGGCGCTCTATTCGTAATTCAACGCTTCAGAACAAGTCGACCTCAGCGCTCAGAATACTCGGCGTGACACCTTGATGGCGCTTCGATGCGGGCAGACCGACCCGCCATTCGTCACTTCTGGGGCGGAACCATTTTCGTGATGCGCCCAACGCTGGTGTCGCCTGCGTACAGGTTGTCTTGTTTGTCGAACACGAAGTAACTGGCTTCGATGAACTGGCCAGGACCTATACCCATTCCGTTACCGATCGCACCCAGTACTTTTCCGTTCCGGTCTAACTTGAGAAACTGCCCATCCTGGCCGCTCCCCATCCATAGTTGACCATGCGCGTCAAAATAGAGGGCGCACACGAGATTTCTCATTTGGAGCGTTTTGACGAACTCGCCGTTGGCGGTGTAGACGACCATGCGATATTGCTCGCGATCGCCGATCCAAACATCGCCGTTTGCAGGATCCACGGCGAGACCATGGACCATGGTGAATTTTCCTTGTCCGACATGGTCGCCGTACCATTGATTGATGAATTTGCCGTTCTGATCGAGGTGTATGACCCGAGCGGCGCCCGACTGGTTGGCGGGATCGCCCGAATCGGTGTCGTTGGGACTCTCATTTCCGTGACCTTCGCCGATATAGATATCGCCATTCGGCGCGAAGGCGACCATCAGCGGCTGCCACAACAGCCTCTGCCCCTTGGCTTCATCCCAATCCCCCCTATGACCTTTCACGCCGATGGTCTGGAGGAGTTTCCCCTCGGGACTCACTTCCTGCACGGTGGCGAGGGCAGCGTCGCACAACCAGACGTTGTCATGCGCATCAATGGCCATGCCGTGCGCCTTGTATGCATGTCCGATGACGTCGTCACCGACGGTGCGGATAAGCTTGTAATCCGGTCCGAACTCGTACAATTGCGCGGTTCCGGGGGGGCTGCGTTTAAAGGCCCAGAGATTTCCCTTCGAATCGAGCGCGACCGCGGGAACACCGCCGATGCCCTTAGGCAATGCATAGGGGTAAGTGAATGTGTACCCCAGAGTCTGCTTCCACTCTACGCGCTGTAATTGCTGGCGGCCTCCGGGACTTACGCCGAGGTGACCGTCGCAAACGGGGGAATGGCTGCACGGCGGCACCCCACCACTAGCGGCCCCGGCATCGTCGACAAGGGACTTACACTCGCCCGAGAGTTTGCCGCTGTTCTGGATGAGGCAGCTCATCGCTCCAAACCCACTCTGGCCGCTGCAGTATTTCCCGATATCCTCGGAACAGGCGGCCAGAGGGCTGCCGTGGCCGCCTGATCTGGGGAGTACGGTGACTTGCCCATCCGGGTCGACCATGGTTCTTCCGGTTGGGTCGGGGAAAGACCCTTGCAGAAACCAGGCCGGTGATGAAGAGTCCTCGACCGGCGCCGCCGCTTGAGAGAATGCCCAAGCCGCGGAAACAATGAGGGCGAGTGCGGCGCGCGTACTGGAACAAAATTCCGTTTGTTCATTTCAACCTCCGTGCCTCATTCCGTTCACCGGCTTAGCGCAGTGCTGATGGAACCCGGGCGGGCATCAAACTTGAGAGTCGTGGGCTGCGGAGTCAGGGTTTACGCGCCGGGGGTGCGTGGCCTGCCGCCACAGCGCCTGACGCCAAAAGCGCTCCGGAAGTGGCTAGAAATTGTCTTCGATCCATCGTTGGTTCCTCAATCAGCTAACCCGCTAGATGATAAATCACACTGTGATTAAATAGCTCGGCCATCCCCGAATGACGCAGGGCGAAAATGCCGCCAAAGTGAGGTAGGCCTTACCTTGGTAACCGCCTAGCCTGCCATGGGAAAGTCTCTGATCAGAGAAATAGGCGTGGTAGTATCTACGATAGATCATCCGTACGCGGGGGTGAAAATGAAGATCAATCCTGAAAAGTGTGTGGCTTGTGGAAACTGCACCTACGTTTGTCCCATGGGCGCCATCTACATCGATCCCGTGCTGAAGCGGGCGACCATCAATCGCGACGAATGCGTCGAGTGCTATGCCTGCTACAACGGGCTAAGCCAGGAACACCTGAACCCCACCCTGGTGCGCACCGTGCGCCGCGTCTTCGCGGCGTTGCGCATTCGCTTTGAACCGGAGCCTGACGTTTGCCCCACCGCGGCTTTCGAGCCGGACGAGCTGACCTGGCCGCGCGTCGTACGGCGGGCTTTCTCCGACCCCAGCGTACCCCACGAGTCGACGGGCGTAGAGGGTCGCGGCACCGAAGAAGTGAAGACCAACGATGTGACCGGACGTGTGAAGGTCGGAGAGGTTGGCTTCACCATCGAGTTTGGCCGACCCGGGTGTCGGGGTTCGCTTCCACGAAATCCAGCAAATGTGCTGGGCCCTGGCGAAGGCGGACGTAGGCTTCGAGAAGAAGAACCCGATCACGTCGTTGATGTCGGACGTAAGCACGGGCACTCTGCGCGCGGACATTTTGAACGAGAAAGTGATGTCGGCGATCGTAGAAATTAAAGTTCCGGTCGCACGCACGGAAGAGATCATTCGCCTGGTGTGGGAGGTTGAGAAAAAGCTGGATACGGTGGTCGCACTCGGCGTCGCTACACGCTGCGGCGAACACGGGGAAGAAGAGGTCGTCGCGCCCATTCTTGAAGCGCTGGGATACAAACTCGAACGAGCGAAGACCAATATCGGTTTGGGCAAGATTGTGCAACCGACAGCCGAACCTGCCAGGGAGACTGCAAACGTATGACCAATACACTCCATCGGTTCGGCGAAGCCGAAAGCTTCCGCGACGATTTCATCGTTTTTGCCATCCCCAGCAAGAGCAATAAGGATCCCAACGCGCTGCCGAAACTCCACCGTTTCATGGAGATTGCGTTGGAGTATAAGCCGGTGAACCTCGGGGAAACCCGGCACGGAGGCGCGCTGCGGCCCTCCAAGAATCTAGGCCCGTTGGCCCACTGGAACCGGGATTTCAAGCCCGACTTCCAGGCCGTAATCAAGGGGCTGACTATTCCCACCACGTGCGCCGCGGTGTTCGACAATCTTGATGCTGCGGAGGAGTTCGTCAAGCGCATCAAAGAAGAGAACCTGGGGATGAGCGTCAACGTTTCGACCTCGATTGAAGGGGCGGAGCGGTGCTGCAACTATGCCTGTCTCGACCGGCATAGCGTGGGTTATTCCCTGGGCTTCGAGGGCAAGACGGAAAAGATTCCCAATTCGCAGGTCTCGACGCTCTCGACCATGTGCGGCCATGGAATGATCAGCCATTCCCTGGCTAAGAAAATGATCGACTTCGTAAAGGAAAACCGCCGGACTCCAGAGCAGGCAGCAACCTACCTCTCGCGTTTCTGCTCCTGTGGTATCTTCAATCCGTCGCGCGCTAAGAGGATCCTCGAAGATGCACGGACGAATACGAAATAGCGTCCTTACTTGTCTGCTGCTGTTGTTCGCCACTTCCCTGGTGGCAGAAGTCAAGGTCCTCAAGAACTTCACCCTGATCGACGGCACCGGCCACGCGCCGGTGGCCCATGCGGCCATGATTCTCGACAACGGTCGCATCCAGTGGGTGGGGCCGGCCGCACAACTGAAAGCTCCCGCCTCCGCGCAGGCGATCGATCTCGCAGGGCAAGTATGTGATGCCCGGCATCATCAACCTGCATGTTCACCTCGGCGCTACCATCGGCCTGGATCAGAACGAAAAGTTCTTCACTCCTGAAAACGTAGAGAAGGATCTGAAAACCTACGCTTCCTACGGCGTGACCACCGTTCTCAGCATGGGAACCGACAAAGACTCCATCTTCAAGATTCGCGATGAACAGCGTGCCGGGCGCCCCAACGAAACTCGCATTTACACGGCAGGACAAGGCTTCGTCTTTAAGGGTGGCTACGGTGGTCTTGAAGGGGTGAACCAGGGCGTTGCCACAGTGGCGGAAGTAGAGCCTGCGGTGGCCGCTCAGGCCGCAAAGCACGTCGACTTTATCAAGCTTTGGATGGACGACCACCTGGGCACAAAGAAGAAAATGCCTTACGACATCGCCCAGGCCATCATCGAGAGCGCGCACCGGCACCATCTGCGCGTGGTGGCGCACATCTTTTATTTGCAGGATGCCAGACAGCTGGTGGACTACGGTGTGAACGGTCTGGCTCACAGCGTCCGCGACAAGCCCGTCGACCAGGCATTCATTGACGAAATGAAGCGGCACGGCACCTGGCAGATGGCGGCCACGCTTTCCCGTGAAGGCTCCATGTTCGTGTATGGACAGACACCTCCATTCGCCAACGATCCGTTTTTCACGCGCAGCGTTTCGGCCGACGTGGTCGCGAAATTGAAGAGCCCTGCATATCAGGAGAAGATTCGATCGGACCCTGATTTCCGTATGTACCCCGGGTTTTTGCGCACCGCGGAAGAAAACCTCAAGACCCTGGCAGATGCGGGCGTGCCGTATGGATTCGGCACCGACAGCGGTCCTCCGGGGCGGTTCCCGGGCTACTTCGCCCATTGGGAAATGGAGTTGATGGTGCAGGCGGGTTTGACATCCGATGCAGGTGATCACCGCCGCTACAGGAAATGCCGCCCGGTTCCTGCATGCCAAGGATTTAGGCACCCTCGAAATGGGTAAGTGGGCCGATCTGATCGTGCTGGACAAGAATCCGCTCGACGATATTAAGAATAGCCGCACCATCCGTGCCGTCTACATCGCCGGCAATCGCGTCGCAGGGCCAGCGCCGCAATAGCCCGCCACGTGAAGAGACAGCAGGTCCCTCCACTTCGCTACGCTTCGGTCGGGATGACAATTTTGTTGGGGACCATGAATATTTCTTAACAACTGAATTGTAATCCCGACCGAAGTGGAGGGACCTGCTGTTTCCTTACTATCGACTGGTCATCAACCCTCGGCTGCCCCGGATTTCCTGTAAAACTTGGTGGCGTTGGCGAACTTCATGCGCCTTTCCTTACTGCGACAGGAGCCTGGGAAATTCAAAAGGAGCATCTCCAAGTGAGCCGGGATATTTCATAAAATTCGATAAAATTTGGCTTTTTATCGACTTCAGCGGAGGCGCCCAGAGAAGCGTTTATTTGGGGAAAAGGACGGCCCGGAGGAGCTGGCTGTGTTGAGAACGGCATCGAAGACGCAGTCGGTCGCGGCTGGAACCTGGTTCAGCGGCTGCGGGATGATGAAGGGTTTGGCAAGGCTGGGCTGGTTCGGGTCAAAATTCTGGTGAGAGCGGTGCAGCGGGGGAGGCTGGAGGGCCGGGTCGGGGACCTGGGGCGCGGCGGGTTGGGTTTCCGTGGCGGCAACGGGATCGCCTGGCTCCTCGACCGCAGCTTGAGACTGCTGGGAGCGCCACTGAGATCTGTAGATTTGTGGCTGGACGGGCGGGGCCGCGGGTTGCGTCCCGGATGGAGAAAGGCGACGGTCATTCATGGTTCCGGACGGGATCAGGCCTTCGATGGCTACGATCATCGAAAGGGCCTTGATCTGACCGGCGATGATGCCTCTGGTGGCTTCGGGGCTGAGATTGGCCAGTTCCCAGAGCCGGGCCAGGATCTGGTCGCGACCAAGGTTCAGCTGGCGCAGGCCTTCGGCTTCCTGGTCCACCAGCCTTTCCCGGACGGCGGCGCGGTGCTCGATCATGTAGGCGCGGACGCGGGGCTTGGATTTGGTGTAGGCAGCGGTGTCGGGATTGAGACCGACGGCTTCTGCGGCGCGGCGGTCATTCATGGTTCCGGAAAGGACCAGGTGAGCAAAGGCCATTTCCTGATCGGTGATGGGATCGCTGACAGTATTTTTGGGCATAGGTAGTCTCGTTCCTCGGTTTGCTGGAGATTGGGTTCTTTGCTGCTGCCTAGTGACGCAAAAGGGTTGGAAGCCGCGGTAGGCGACTCGTGGCTGCTTTTGGTGATTTTGTGACAGGGATAGAGTGTGATACCGGACAGCGGTGAAGCTATCCTTCGCTCACGCGGAAGGCCGAAACTACCGGCAACTGCCGGCCAGGGCGCGGTTGCGTGAGAAGCCGTCGCCTGCCGATATCTTCTACTCTAAGAGATAGAGCCTTTCCAATTTGCATGTAAGGGGCGAGATGCGTTTTTCGGCACAGGAGTACAAGGCCAAAGGTAACTCGCGTTCGGTATGTGTCCCATAAGCGCTAACTTGTTTTGGATGTTTTTCGTCAAAACTCCCACAAAAACGTCATCCTGAGAGCCTGTGACTTAATTCAAAAAAGTCACAGCCTCTGAGCGGAGCGCGTCACAGATTTATCGCGTGACACAGCGCTTGATGGCGCGGAGTCGAAGGACCCCGAGGGTGCTTATCTTACCCATGCTGCTCGGAGCTTTTCAACCACCGAAGCCCGAGAACAGACGTTTTTGTGGTGAGTTGGAGAGATGCAAGAAACAGCGTCTTCTCCGATTTCTATTATCTGCCAAACACGTTAGCGCTTATGGGACTGCGTCCTGGGCTGCTTTCAGCCCGTCCCCGTTCGACAAGCTCAGGGCAGGCTCTTCGGGACTCACGCAGACTTTTTCCGCAGCCTGTAAGCCCTCAACGTTTTCACGATTTACGGCCCGACTAAAGTCGTGCCCTGATACGGAGCGAGTTTTCCGCAAGGTGTTTAGCCAGCGCTAAAGCGCATGATCGAGGCGAGACTGTTTTCCCGGAGCGCTGAAGCGCTCCTTCCCCCGCATGAATGCGGGGGCTCCCACCACGAATCCTGAAGTTTGCGGTTCTCACGCATACTCTAAAGCCCAAGTCTTGTTTCGATCAGTTATGGCCCGACTCAAGTTGTGCCCTGATTGATACAAAGCCAAAACACGGCATCCAAGGGAGCTGGTGTCTTCAACTGGTCTGGAGCCGTTGACTGGCATTGATCTGCAGATACAGCACGGCGGCCACTACCGATAGTCCCGCCATCACCAGGAACGGCGCGTTCCAGCCGGAAAGCATCACAAGATACGCTGATAGCGCGGAGGAGATGGCGCCACCAAGGTTGCCGCAGGTGTTCATGACCGCTGAAACCGCACCCGCGGAATCAGCGCCGATGTCGAGCGTAATGGCCCACGAAACACCCACCGTCGACTCCATGGCGAACATGGCCACGCAGGAAAGCCATACCGAGGCAAGCGAGTTTGTTGTAAGACACGCGGGTACGATACACACCGCCGAGAGCAGAAAGCCGCCCGCTCCCACCATGCGACGGGCCATCTTCAGATCGCCCGACCACTTTGCCAACAAATCGGAAAACCATCCGCCGAAAACGTCTCCCACCGTCCCCGCCAACAACGGCATACTGGCGTAGAAGCCCATCTGCTTGAGATTAAATCCGCGATGGTCATTCAGATACTTGGGAAACCAAACCAGATAAACAGCCAGGTTGTAGGCGTAGCAGAAATACATGGCGCAAAGGATCCACATCTGCGGGCTCGCCAGAATGCGTTTCCAGGGAACACTCTGTGTCGTCTTAGCCCCGCGCGACAACTCGAGCGACGAACGAATCAGCTCGCGTTCCCCAGGGTTGACGGAGCGGTGCTCATCCGGAGTGTCACGGTAATACCAAAACCACGCCGCAGCCCAGATCAAACCCAGCGAACCGCAGCAGAGAAAGGCCGCGCGCCATCCCCAGCGGGCGATGATGAGCACCACTAGAGCCGGCGTAAGGGCGCCTCCGAGCCGGGAGCCGGCGTGCGTGGCGCCCTGGGCAAAACCTCGCTCCGTGGGTAACATCCAGCGGGAAAGCGACCGTGTCGCAATCGGAAAAGCGCCCGCCTCGCCCATTCCAAAAAGAAACCGAATCACGGCCATCGACACCGCGCTCCAGGCAAACACCGTCGCGCAGGTAAAGATGGACCACCAGCTCACGATGAGCGTCAGCGCCCGCCGGGGGCCGATACGATCGCCCAGCCAGCCGCCGGGTATCTGAAAAATTGCGTAGGCCCACTGGAACGAGCTCAGGATCCATCCCATGGTGACGATGGAAAATCCGAACTCCTTCTGGATGGATGGAACGGCAGAAGAGATGACGACCCGATCGATGTAGGTGATCATGTAGGCGCCAATCGTCAGGCCTAAAACGATGTAGCGAATACGGGTTGGACGCGCCACTCCGACCTCTTCTTCCACCTGGTTACCGACAGCCTGATAATTGATCTATCACCCTACCGTAGCGCGACGGGAGAAGTGTACACGCAAGGAGTTGCTTGTGGCTAGGCAAAGGGGTTGCGAGCGCGCCCCGGTGCTGCGATGATAAATGAACGAGCATGCCGACGTTTGCCGAAATTGAGCCGCTTTCTCTCAGCGATCGCGTCATCAACGCGCTGAAAGACGCTTTTTTTGCCGGCGAGCTCAAACCAGGCGATGCCATCGTGGAGCGGGAGCTTGCCCGGCAGATGAAGGTTGGGACCCCTGTCGTCCGCGAGGCGCTGATTTCTCTCCAGGGTCAGGGATTCGTCCGCAGGGTGACGAATACCGGCACCTTCGTGACCCAATTTTCAACCGACGAAGTGCGCCAGCTCTACACCCTGCGGGTGGAACTCGAGCTGTTGGCATTGCAGTGGGCGAAGCCACGGGTAACGGAAAATGATCTGAAGGAGCTCAGCCGCCAGATCGCGCAAGTTGTGGAAGCGGGGGAAAGAGGCGACCGGCGCCAATTCCTGGAACTCGATTATGCATTTCACCGCCAGTGCTGGGCGCTCTCGGGGAACGCTTATCTGGCCGAAACTCTGGATCGCCTGATGGCGCCCCTCTTCACTTTCGTGGTGCTGGCCAGCGGCGCTCCGCTCACTGGGTCGATGGGCAGAGAGCACTACGAGCTTGTGAATGCGCTGCAAAATACGGACGAGCCCGAATTTACTGTGGTTGTGCGCAAACGGCTCACTGGATTTACCTCCCGCTGGCTGGCTGCTTTTAGCAACCCGGATGAGCCGGTCAAGCCGGCTTAACTGGCTTCTATCCCAATCTGTGCCGGAGCGAGGGCGGGAGACGAAGCGGAGAGAGTTAACCTACCCCCCGATCCAGCTGACTGGATAACGACAAGAGCCAACCCACTGAATGCTCTACGGCTGGGGCCCTGGTAGCTCTCGTGACTATCGGGTCGTCCATTGTCGACGCCCAGAATGCGGCCCGGACCTTGCAGGGAAAACATGATCTCGTCGCCGGCGGTTGGTACTACCCTTCCCTCTGCATCCAAAACCTGGACCGTGACGTGCGCGACCTCACCGGGGCGGCTGGAGATGCGCGGCCGATCTACCGTCAGACCCAGCTTCGCCGGGCTGCCTGTCGTATGAAGCTCGACCGTCCGAATGACTTTTCCATCTTTCACTCCATGGGCCGTTAGGGTTCCCGCCGTAAAGGGAACATCCCATAACAGGTGAAGGTCTGCTGTGGTCTGCAAGGCCTTTGCCCGGGGAGGATATTTTCCATACGTGCCCACCATGCCGGGACGTGGAAAAGCATATCCCTTAACACCGAGGCTGTTGCCATTGAGGAATAGTTCTACCGTGTCGCAGTTGGTATAGCAGGTTACGGTAATGACCTTGCCTTCCTTTCCCGCCCAGTTCCAGTGTGGAAACAGGTGAAGGACCGGTTCACCTGTCCATCTGCTTTGATAGAAGTAGTAGGCATCCTTCGGAAATCCGCAGGTATCCAGGGCGCCACTCGACGCGATTTTTGAGGGCCAGCGGGATTCCCCCAGATAATCGATTCCGGTCCAGATAAAGTCGCCGCTAACGTAGTCGTAGGTCTGGATAAACTTCTGTAGTTGTTCCACTTCGATGGCCGTATTGGAAGCCCTGCCAAAGAAAGGGTCGTCCGGCTCCTGGACAGCGTATGCCCCGCGCGGACCAAAAATCGAACTCGTCTCTGTGCCAATAAATCGCCGGTTTGGATAAGCGTGACGGTCGATCGAGTAAAACTTCTCCCGGCGGTCCCGCCAGCGGTCCACGTAGTTATATCCAACAACATCGAGTTTCCCGAGAAAATCAGGTAATGCTTCCTTGGGCTCCGCGGCGATCTGGTCGCATGCGACCGTGACCAACCGGGTTGGATCCTTACTGCGAATGACGTCCAATAGCGCCTGTAATGTCTCCGGTCCGCGAGGATCGCTCTGATCCGGAACCTCGTTGCCGGCACTCCATATCACGATCGAAGGGTGATTCCGGTCTCGCTCGATCATCGCCGACATATCGCGCGCCGACCACTCATCAAAATATTTGTGGTAACCATAGAGCGGGGTCTGCAGCTTGGGCTGTTTCCACTCGTCGAAGGCCTCGGCCACGACCAGGAAGCCCATCCTGTCGAGCAGATCGAGAAGTTCCGGCGCAGGGGGATTGTGACTCAGCCGGATGGCGTTGCAGCCCATTTTCTGCAGCATTTCCAGTCGCCGCTCCCACATCCCTTCCGGGACAGCCGTACCGACTGACCCGCAGTCGCCGTGAATGCAGACGCCGTTCATCTTGACGTGTTCTCCGTTGAGCAGAAAACCTCGATCCACATCGAATTTGACCTCTCGTATGCCGAAGGTCGTCGTGTCCTGATCGAACTGCTGTCCGCGAGATCGTAAGGTGCTTCTTACGCTGTAAAGATTAGGGGTGGAAACCGACCATAAGGCAGGCGACGCAACCTGCAAACGTTGCACGAAGGTTGCCTCGCCCCCGGGTTGAATGGACATTGTGCTGCTGCCCTGCTGCACGACCATTCCCTTCTGGTCCAATATTTCTGTTGCCAGATCACAGGCTGCTTCGCGATCGTGCGCATTGATGATTCGAGTCGTAACCTCAGCCGTGGCGCTCTCGGGTGAAATCGACGGCGTGGTAATGAACGTTCCCCACTGGGCGAGGTGAATGGGATCTGTGATGATGAGCCAGGTGTGCCGGTAGATGCCCGAGCCTGTGTACCAACGGCAGTTCGGCTGAAGAGAGTTGTCTACGCGCACTGCTATCTGGTTCAGCCTTCCAGCAGGCTTCAGATGAGGTGTCAGGTCATAGGAAAAAGTAGTGAATCCATACGGCCACATCCCCAGGGACGTTCCGTTAATCCACACTTCACTTCGCTGATACACCCCATCGAACCGTAAAACAACGCGTTTGCCCCGGGTTGTGGCGGGGAGCGTGAATTGCTTTCGATACCAGCCGATCCCGGTGGGCAGGTAGGCTCCGGTACCTGCAGCTGGAGCGTCTTCGCTGAAAGGACCTTCGATACTCCAATCATGAGGCAGGTCCAGCGTTCTCCAGCTGCCGTCTTTAAAGTCCGGCGATTGTGCGCCCTCGGTATCGCCCTTGCAGAACTTCCATTGCTGGTCGAAACTCGATTTTCGATCCGGACGTGCAGGCAAAGCTGATTCCGGGATTGCCGTGAAATCAAGCTTGAATGCTGAGGCGACTCCAGCCTTTGCCGCATCACCCAGAAAATCACGGCGGGTCAGACTATAAGACATGAATGAGCCTTTCAGTAAACGGTAAGAAGCATATAGGCCCGTGGAGGCCCGGGATACCTACTTTAGTAGGAGTGCTGTCAATCCTCGACGGTCCTACTAAAGTCGGATTCGCGTCAGCCTATAGGCGCGTAGTCTCATTGCGCATGGACGGTCACCGGCTTGGCTTGAGAATCGTGGGAGTCACCCTGAGTATCTGCGGTTCCCTGCTCTGGGCCCAGGATCAGATGGCGCCCTTCTCGATGGACCACAGATCCGCTGCCCTGGCGCATTCGCCGGTGGATGTCTCTTTTCTGCTGGATGCGCCGGCAGGCAAAGACGGCTTCGTCCAGGTTCAAAACGGCCACCTTGCAACCGGCGACAGCCACAGGATTCGCCTTTGGGGCGTCAATATCACGGACTGGAGTAAGGGTTCGCGGCAGATACCATCGAAGGAGGATGCACCGTTCTGGGCCGCGACCCTGGCCCGGTTCGGAGTAAACAGTGTCCGGTTTCAGTTCCTCGATCTCGAGGCTCCGCGAGGCCTGATCGCCAACGGCACGGATAACACGCGATCGCTGGATCCAGAGCAATTGGACCGCGAAGATTACTTCATCGCTGAGCTCGAGAAGCGGGGAATCTATATCGACTTCAATCTGTTGGTCGGCCGCCCATTCCAGGAGGGTGATGGCGTACATGATGCCAAATTACTGCGCCAGGGAGCGAAGGGCACTTCCTTTTTTGATGCGCGGCTGATTACATTGCAGAAAGAGTATGCGCAGCAGTTGCTGAGCCACGTTAACCCTTACAGCAAATCGAAATATACGGATGACCCGGCGGTAGCGATCATTGAGATTAACAACGAGAATGCAATCAACGTCGGCTTCCACGCGCCATCGCCGTTTTATGAAGACGAGCTTACATCGATCTATAACCGCTGGCTCAGCAATCACCGGGACCAGCGGCAGGTGGCCGAACTTCGGTCCATTTCCGGGGTCGCGCCCGATGTCCCGGTGCCGCTGCTGAATGGGAGAGCACAAGCTGCAAAGGCCCCACCCGAACGGTTCCATACAGAGGCTGAATTTTACAACGACCTGCAACGCGACTACTTCGTGGATATGGAGCAGTATGTCAAGCAGACACTAGGATCGAAGTCGCTGGTGATTGCCACCGCAGATCATAGTCATTCGAGCAGCGGCTATCCGATTCTGCTTGCGACGTCTACGATGGACATCATTGACGGACACACTTATTGGCAACATCCCGAGTACTACGTAAGGAAATCTGCCATGGTGAACGACCCATTGAACTCCATGATGGTCGAGCTGTCGCGCTCTGCAGTCTCGGGCAAACCCTACACTGTCAGTGAAGTCAATGATCCCTTCCCCAACGACTACGGAGGCGAAGCCATACCTGCGCTCGCGGCCTATGGTAGTTTGCAGGATTGGGATGGGATCTTCTGGTACACCTTCGAGCCCAAGATCGATGCAGCCTGGAAGCCCTATGTCGGGGACGCCTTTGATATTTCGCTCGATCCGCTAAAAATGCCGGAGCTGGCCGCGAGTGCGCTCATGTTTCTGCGCGCGGATGTTGAAAAGGCTCGCACCACCAGCGAACGCTCCTATTCGCAGCAGCAGGTCTTTGACAGCATGCTTATCCCCACCACGGAACGGCCTTTTTATACCGAAGGGTTCCCGTTGTACCTGCCACTGCAACACGAGGTGCGTATTTCTTCTTTGCATGGGCCGCCGACGGGGTCATTTGGGCCAATCGCTTCGCCGAACCCTATCCTATCCGACACCCACCAGTTGGCTTGGTACACATCGCCGCAGCAGACGGGATTGATAACCATCGACACCCCGCGAAGCCAGGGGCTGATCGGCTTTGTCAAGGCGCAGGGAAAGGCGGTCAGCAATCTTGCCGCGGACGTTGGCAACAACTTCTGCACTATTCTGGTCACTTCCATGGACAAGCAACCGATTGAGACCAGCTCGAAGCTCCTTCTCGTAGCCGGCGGAGCGGTCAGAAATACGGGTCAGGTCTGGAATAGCGCGGGCACCGATGTGACGGCGGCGGGGGGACCGCCCACGTTGGTGGATCAGGTCAAAGGTAAGATCACCTTGCGCAAGATACAAAAAGCACGCGCAGTGAACCTTCAGGCGATGGACGGTGCCGGTCAGCCGATGGGGACGCCCGTTCAGGCTGCCGCGCGCGGCAGCGACTGGGAAATACCAATCGGCGAAACAACTACGACGTGGTATCTAATCACTATTACTCGCTGAAATCAGGAGGGCTCGTTTGCGCACTGCTAAGAGTATCCAACGCCTGCTCACCATACCCTTGATTTGTTTTTCACTTAGCCTCGCATCTGCGCAGCAAACACCGATCAAGCTCTGGCCCAAAGGTGCTCCTGGCTCGGAAGGAAATGTCAGTGCGGAAACCGTCCGACTCAATCCAGATGGTGAGCACATCATTTCAAATATTCAGGAGCCGTCCATCATTCCGTATCTTCCCCGCGCGGATGCGGCAACGGGAGCCGCGGTCATCGTCGCGCCGGGCGGCGGCCACAGCGAACTGTGGATGGACCACGAGGGCTACGCTGTGGCCGAATGGCTCAGCAGCCACGGCGTTGCCGCCTTCATCTTGAAATACCGGTTGGCCAGGCAGAAGAATTCCACTTACACCATCGAAGGAACCGAATTAGGTGATATGCAGCGGGCCATACGGACGGTGCGCAGCCGCAGCAAAGAGTGGGGTATAGACCCGGCGCGCGTCGGCGTGATGGGCTTCTCTGCCGGGGGCGAGTTGGCGGCGCTCGCCAGCACCCGGTATGACGACGGTTCCCCCTCCGCCGAGGATCCGGCCGAGCGTTTCAGTGCAAAGCCAGCCTTCCAGGCGCTTCTTTATCCGGCGATTCCCCATGACCCCCAGCTCACTGCCGACACGCCGCGCGCCTTCCTGGCATGCGGCGGTAACGACCGCCCGGATATCTCGCAAGGTCTGGCGGAGCTCTATCTCGCTCTCAGCCGTCTCCACGTTTCGACCGAACTCCACATCTATGCAGGCATCGGCCATGGCTTCGGCGTCCGCAAAACCAATCCGGTGCCGGTATCAGGCTGGACGTCGCTTTTTCTCGACTGGATGAGTGCCCAGGGATTGCTCAAACACTGAAGGTTGTGCGGGAACCGAGGGCGGGCGCGAATGATTTCAGACGTCCCTGCCGGACTGTGTCAACCTACCCGGGACTGCGTCCCATAAGCGCTAACTTGTTTGGGATGTTTTTCGTCAAAACTCCCACAAAATCGTCATCCTGAGAGTTTGTGACTTTATTGGTTTCACATGAAAATTGGTGCTGAAAATAAAAGGCTTAGCTGCGTCAAAAACGTGAAAAAGCCAATAAAATCACAGCCTCTGAGCGGAGCGCATCACAGATCTATGGCGTGACACAGCGCTTGATGGCGCGGAGTCGAAGGACCCCGAGGGTGCTTATCTTGCCCATGCTGCTCGGGCCTTTTCGACCACCGAAGCCTGAGAACAGGATCTTCCGGCGGTACGCACTTGATGGTCATGGGTACATCTTTTCATGCACTGTAATCATCTTCCATCCCCAGGTCTGTGCAAGATCTTTGACTCGGGATTGATCGTGCCAATGAGGTTGAGCTTCTTTTCGCGCCGCCAGCCTTTGAGTTGTTTTTCCCGAGCGATGGCTGTGCGAATGTCTTCGTAACCCTCAAAGTAGAGCAGGCGCTTGCAGCCATAGGCCGCAGTGAAACCTTCCAACGTGCCCTCCTTATGTTGCATGACGCGCAGACACAGGTTGCTGGTGACGCCAAGGTAAAGCGTGCCTGTATGGCTGGCGAGAATGTAGATGTAGCCGCCGGCCATAGCAAGATGCTAGCAGTGCTTGTTCTCGGCCCCCAGGAAAGACCGTGGCGGGTCCGCCAGGTGCGGGCTTCGGTGGTTGAAAAGCTCCGAGCGGCATGGGTAAGATAAGCACCCTCGGGGTCCTTCGACTCCGCGCCATCAAGCGCTGTGTCACGCGATAAATCTGTGACGCGCTCCGCTCAGGATGACGATTTTGTGGTGAGTTGGAGACGCAAAAAAACAGCGTCTTCTTGGATCTCCATTGTTCGCCAAACAAGTTAGCGCTTATGGGACTGCGTCCTGGGCTACTTTCAACCGTCCCCGTTCGACAAGCTCAGGGCAGGCTCTCCGGGACTGATCCATGGGGGCAGACATGGGCGCCCGAAAATTTCGAGACCTCAAGAGGGTGGCAGGCGCTGCAGATTGGTGCGCGCCTGGGCATGGTCGGGCACCAGTTGCAAGGCGTGACGGAAATCCTCGCGAGCTTCGGCAATCCTGCCTGCCCGCGCTTCCAACACGCCCAAATTATTCCAGTCATCGGCGTCGTCAGCACGCAGACGGAGTGCGGCTTTTCGTTCCGCGATCGCCTGCTCCAGTTGTCCCGTGCTGGCCAGCGCCTGCGAGAGCAGCCCGTGCAGGTCAGGATTGGCGGGCGCCAGGCCAATGGCCTCGCGCAGCTGCACCACCGCGTCGGCGATGCGTCCCGATAACGCATACGCTTCCGCAAGGTGCTGGTGAGCGTCCGCGTCCTTTCGGCGCTGCTTGACGGCGGCTTCAAGCAGCTCCAAAGCCTGCTGAGGCTGGTTGGCCTGAAGGGCTAAATCTCCCAGGTTGAAAAGGGCAGTGAAATCGTGCGCATCGATCTCGAGCGCTGCGTGAAACTCGGCTTCCGCAGCCCCCGATTGGCCTTCGCTCTCCAGAGCGGCGCCAAGCCCGCTGTGTACGCTCGCGTCAGCCGGACACTGCGCCAGCATGGTACGGAACTGCTGCTCAGCCGCACTCGCCTGATCATGCTTCAAGCCAGATCGAGCCAAGTTGAAGCGTGCATTGCACGTGTCAGGATGTGCGGCGATGTCCTCGAGAAATACCTTTTGCGCTTGCTGCCAATCGCCGGAGTTCTCGAGCGCTGCGCCAAGCTCGTTCAGTGTGCGTTCGTCACCAGGATGCAAGGCAAGCGCATGCCGATAAGCGACGATGGCATCCTGATACTTGCCTTCGCCGGCCAGCGCGGAGGCAAGGTTATAGAGCGGGATGATGTCGTGCGGATCCTTGCTCAGCCAGTTCCTCATCCACGCTTCCTCAAGCAACAGCCGCGGATCGGGTCCGTTGGCGGGCGTATTGACCGGCAAGACCTGCAGCCACAAATGCGCCATCTCATCTTCGGAGCGATTCCCTGCCTTCACCCGCACCGGAGGCAGGTGAGGATTGTGCTCGTTGGCGGCAGAGTTGTCGTAGGTATAGCGCATGTGAACGATCGAGCCTTTGGGCAGAAACACCGGGCTGCGGTAGCGGTAGACTGATTGCCGGTCAATGTCCCAACTGGGAATCAGAATCAGCCACTTCTTCTGTTGATCGGGCAGCGTCGCCCACGCCTCCATGCGCTTGCCCAGATAATGCGCGTGCGGATAGATACCGAGAACCTCTACATCCACGGGCAGGCGCAGAGCATCCTCGACCACGAAGTTGCGCTCGCCCGCCGGAATGTCGAGCGCACTGTCGTGCTCCAGCTGCAGCAACATCGGTTGTTTCGATGGCGGTTGATCGGTGAAGTAAAGGCCGATCTGCGCCGCGGCGACCTCTGGCTTGCCCGAAGGTTTCAGATGCATATTCAGGATCAGGTCATTGCCGGGATCGAGCCTCCATGGCATGCCCTCTGGCTCAACCAGCACCGGCGTGTCTGGTTTCCAAAACAGAAAATTACTATCGGGATCGAACTCGTTTCCCGTGTCCACCTCAAGCTCCATCCCGGGGACACCCTCTTTCCATTGCGCTGGGTGCGCGCGGCGAAACGATGCCGTGCGATCGATGAGGATGTTGGCGTGATGAACGATCCGTGGTGCGGCCGGGCGGATCTCCATGGCGCGGATGTAATGCGTCTGTTTGAGGGGATAAGGCAGAACGAAGTTGCGAAAGACATCGGTTCCGGAGGCACCCAGAGTGAACGGCTGCTCCACCGAAAGTACTAAATCTGGAGTTCCGTACTGCCAGCTGTCACTGTACCTGGGCGCGGGCGGCGCCGCGGACGCATCCCCTTGCTGCATGCCGGTCTGAACCCATTTAGCGATCAGCTGTATCTGCTCGTTGGTGAGTCTCCGCTCATCTGCAAAATCTCCATAACCAGGCTCCGGGAGCCATGGCGGCATATAGCGAGATGCGGTAACGGCAGCCATCTGCTGCCCCCACCGCCGCGCATCCTCATAGGTCAGCAGGCTGAACGGCCCCGCACCGCCGGGATGGTGACACGTGGTGCAGTTGTTGTATACCAGCGGAGCAATCTGACGGGACCAGGTGACGGCAGAGTCCTGCGGCGTGGCTTGGGCTGCATAAAGGCCAGCCGCCAGGATCGACCACGGGACCCAAAACACATTCTTCATGGATGCAGCGTCACAATCGAGCAGCCAACGGGCGGACCTCCCGGCTGCGGAACGGGCTTACCAGCCAGAACGGCGCGGATGGCTTCTTCGAGGTCATGATGCGTGGCCTGCGGCCGTTCGGTGCCCAGGGCTAAGTACCGGTCATCGATCCGCCCCCGGTACACCTCGTGCAACTTCCCGCCCTGGGGAACAAACACCGCGGCCTCCGGAGTAACAGTTGCGTGCGCCATCTGCGTGAGACTCTGCGTAGTATCTAACGCCGTGCTCCCGGTGATGGCAAACTCCTGGTCGTGAGCGCGAACAACGCTGGCGGTATCTCCCGGATTCGGATATACGAACCAGACCCGGACTCCGATTGGTTCGAACTGCTTCGCCAGACGTTGTATTTCGGGGATATAACGATTGGAAATGGGGCAATCGGACGCCGCGAAGAAGAGTATGACGGCCCTTGTTCCTACGGGCGCCATCTGCGTAATAGGACGCCCGTTGAGATCGATAGCCAACGCAAGCAACAATACTCGGATGAGGACGGTCACCAGCGTACCTCCGTTACAGTCCGGGGCTGCTCTGCATCATGCCGCCGTCCGTGATGATGGTGGTCGCCGTTATATAGCTGGCCCCGTCTCCAGCTAGAAAAGGCGACCACGCTGGCTATTTCTTCCGGCTTCGCCATTCGGCCCAGAGGAATGGCGGCATTCAATTTCTGCAGCAGTGCCGGATCGTTCATGGTGGAGAGATTGATCGGAGTCGCAACCGCACCCGGGGCTACACCTACGACCAGGATGTTATGGGGAGCCAGTTCCACCGCCGCCGTGCGCGTCAACATGCGCATACCGCCCTTGGAAAGACAATACGCCGTGTTGCCGGGCATCGGCCAGTCTTCGTGAATCGAAGTCATGTTGATGATCCGGCCGCCGCCGCCCTGCTTGATCATCTGTTTGGCCGCCAGCTGGGTGCCGAAAAACGCACTCTTTAAATTGATGTTCAACACCTTGTCGTATTGGTCTTCGGTGGTGTCGAGAATCGAGGTGCGGGTTTCGACCCCGGCATTGTTCACCATGATGTCGACACGCCCAAACTTCTCGACCGCGGAGGCGACCAACCGCTCGAGGTCATCCAGTTTGCTGACGTCTGCCTGCACACCGATCACCCTTGCACCTAAGGCAGTGATCTGCGTTTCCAGAGCGTCTGTCGCCTCGGGATGAGAGACGTAGTCGATAACCACACTTGCGCCCTGCCTGGCGAGCTCGAGCGCGACGGCTTTGCCGATACCGCTGTTGCCGCCGGTAACGATTGCAACTTTGTTCGCGAGTGACATGAAATTCCTTTCCTCTACCTTTGATACCCTGCGCGGGGCTCTAATAGCTTGGCGATGATGCCGGTCCATCCGGTCTGGTGAGAGGCGCCTGCTCCTCTTGCGGTGTCTCCATCGAAGTACTCGTAGAAGGGCACGTAATCGCGGAAATGTTCGTCTTTCTGGAAACGGGGATAGAGAGCATTTACCTGGCGTTCGCCCTCGCTGTTTTTGAGGAAGATCTTTGACAGGCGTTGAGTGAGTTCGGCGGCAACCTGATCGATGGTAATGAATCTTCCTGAACCCGTGGGGCATTCGATCTTGAAGTCGTCGCCGTAGTAGTGATGGAACTTCTGCAGCGATTCAATGATGAGGAAATTAATCGGAAACCAAATTGGGCCGCGCCAATTCGAGTTGCCCCCGAACACCCGCGAACGCGACTCTGCCGGTTCATAGTCTACGCTGAGCGCTTGGCCGTGCACCCAGCGCATGTAGGGGTGCTCGAGGTGGTATCGCGACACCGAGCGGATGCCGTAATCGGAAAGAAATTCATTGGGATCAAGCATTCTCCGCAAGAGCGCCTTCATGCGATGCCCTCGAAGCAACGAGAGCAGGGTGCGCTTACCTTCGCCGGGTACGGCCCAGCGCGATACCAGACCGGCAAGATCAGGCCTGTTTGTAAGAAACCACTCCATGTGGCGGGTAAATCCAGGAACTTTGTTGAGCAGTCTGGGATCCAAAGTCTCGACGGCAAACAGGGGAATCAGCCCCACCATCGAGCGAACCCTCAGCGGAATAGTCTGACCGCTCGACAGATTGAGCACGTCATAGTAGAAATTCTCTTCTTCGTTCCATAGCCCCACGCCGCGGCCGCCCATATCCGTCATCGCCTGGGCGATGTAAAGAAAGTGCTCGAAGAACTTGGTCGCCATATCGTCGTAGGCGGTGTTGTGCTGCGCCAGTTCAAGAGCGATCCGCATCATGGCCAGGGTATACATCGCCATCCAGCTGGTTCCATCGGATTGGCTTAAATATGCACCGTTGGGGAGGGCCTGGTCGCGATTGAACACTCCGATGTTATCCAGGCCGAGGAAGCCACCTTGAAAGAGGTCACGTCCATGCAGATCTTTTTGGTTGACCCACCAGGTAAAGTTGAGCAGTAACTTCTGGAAGACACGCTCGAGAAAGACCAGGTCTCCGGGATCATCCGGGATCTGCTTGCGCCGATGCTTACGATCAATCTTGAAGACGCGCTCGGCGGCCCAGGCATGAACAGGCGGATTGGCATCCGAAAAGTTCCACTCATAAGCGGGCAGCTGGCCGTTGGGATGGAGACACCATACATGCAGCAGTTCAATCAGCTGGTGCTTGGCAAACTCCGGATCGATCAACGAGAACGTGACTGCATGAAACGACAGGTCCCATGACGCAAACCACGGATACTCCCACTTGTCGGGCATGGAAAAAATAGTCCCGCAGTCGACATGCTGCCACTCAGTGTTGCGGCCGGACTGGCGTTCGGCGGGTGGTGGCGGCGAGTTGGGATCGCCAGACAACCAGCGGCGAACATCATATTCATAATATTGTTTGTTCCAGATCATCCCGGCGAAAGCCTGCCGCTGCACCAGGCGGGCGTCTTCGTTGTCCAACCCGGATTGAATTTCAGCGTAAAAATCATCGCACTCACGGATCTGGGCGCTCGCAATCTGATCAAATCCCATAAAGGGGGCGGGATTCTCAACGTGAGAGAGGCGCAAGCGGAACCGTTTAGATGTGCCGCCGTCGACGTGCGCGGTGAGATGCGCACACGCCTTGGTGCCGCGCAGCAGCGGGTTCACCGCAGACAGATTTCCGTGTACCAGATACTCGTGAAAAGCGTCTTTGTAATATCCCTGGGGAGCACCTCCGTAGAGTCGCGCACCATTGGTCTCGTTCTCACAAAACAGGAGCTCGGGCGTGGTCTTCCACGTAGAGGTAATAGCTGCCTAGTTCGGGATGTTCAGCGACCAGAATCGAACCTTCTGCGTGGATCTCCGGCTTGGTCACCGGGGAGCCCCACGACCAGCTATTGCGAAACCACAATTGCGGCAGCAGGTGCAATTCGGCCGGCTCGGGACCGCGATTGTGAATGGTTATCTGCACCAGGATGTCGTCGGGGGCAGCCTTGAAATACTCAACGAAAACGTCCCAATAGCGATTTTCATCGAACACCCCGGTATCGATCAGTTCGAACTCGTTGTCCTCAAGGCCACGGCTGCGATTCTCGCTCACCAGCCATTCATAGGGATATGGAGCTTGGGGGTACTTGTAAAGCATTTTGAGATAGGAATGATCTGGCGCAGCGTCCAGGTAATAGTAGTATTCCTTGACGTCCTCACCGTGGTTGCCCTCGCCGTTGGTAAGGCCAAACAGCCGCTCTTTCAGGATCGGGTCTTTTCCGTTCCACAGCGCAAGGGCGAAACACAACCTCTGCTCCTCGTCGCTGATCCCCGCCAGACCATCTTCTCCCCAGCGATAAGCGCGGCTGCGCGCGTGGTCATGGGGAAAGTAGTTCCAGGCATCGCCGTCGGCAGAATAGTCTTCGCGCACCGTCCCCCATTGGCGCTCGCTGAGGTACGGTCCCCAGAAGGAATTCGTGGGGCTTAGTGGTGTATCTTGAGTCTGCATTTTTCTCCGCGATCCGGCAGATCTTCGATTGTACCGGCAGCCGATTACCAGCGAGGCATTTTTACCGCTCGTTCATGTTTGGCCCTACCGGTTCCAGCTCCATACCTGATCGACGCAACGATGTCCGAGACGGGTTAGCGGAGTGAGAGGTCTGTGGTTCTCTTTCAAATTCGGCACAACTACAGATGGGCTAAGCCACGCTGCAGGGCGGCGACCACCGCTTGGGTGCGATCGGTTACATTCAGGCGCATCAGAATCACGCTCACATGCGACTTAACGGTGGCTTCCTTGATGGACAATTCGTCGGCAATTTCGCGGTTGCTCTTGCCGCGAACCAGCAGCGAGAGCACTTCTCGTTCGCGGGTGCTGAGCTCGCCGTCCGGCATGCGTGAGGCCAACGCGCGGGTGACCGGCGGAGGCAGGAAATTTCGTCCCGCATGGACCTTGCGTAAAGCTTCCATCAACACCTCATGAGGCATGCCCTTGATCAGGTATCCCATCGCGCCGGCTTCCAGCGCCTGGTGGATATCCTCGTCGCCGTCATAGGTGGTGAGCACGATAAAACGTGCCTGCGGGGCGGTCCGCCGGACAGCGCGAATGACATCCACACCGCTCTTATCAGGAAGCCTGAGATCCATCAGAGTGATGTCGGGCCGAAGCTCCCAGAACAGGCGCAGCGCCTCCTCGGCGGTACCCGCCTGGCCGGCAACTGTCATATTGGGCTGCGACTGAATGATGGCGGCAATCCCGAAGCGCATGATGGGGTGATCGTCGCAGATCAGGATCTTGATTTTCGGTTCGTCGCTCATATCTGCATGCTGTCCTCGGCAGCCGGGGATTGCAACTGAGAACGCCGAACGCTGAAAGAGACAGTCGTTCCCCGCTCGGGAACGCTGACAATGCTCATGCCGTCCGCCCATCCGTTCCACGCGTTCGCGCATGCCTTCGATTCCGTAGTGTTGCGCGCCCTCGGACTTTCGCGCAGTGGCGTCAAAGCCGCATCCATCGTCGCGGACGGTGCTGTCGAGCTCATCGCGGGTGTAGACCAGCTTGATCTGGATGCGATCGAGGATGCCCGTGCAGTGCCCCGTTGTAGACCGCCTCTCGTATCACCATCAATAGCTCGCGGGCCAGCGAGCCGCGCACGCTAAAGGGCCGGCCTTCTTCCGTGCAGTGCACCGCGATGCCGAATTCCTCGCTGGTGCGAGCCGCAATGGCAGCGGCGGAGACTCCCCAGGCCGGACACGGAATCCTCTTTGTGGCGCAGGTTCCATACTGCCTGGCGCGCCTCATCGATGGTGGAACGAACCTGCATGCGCGCATGGTCGAGAAGATTTTCCTGCAATGCGAGATTTTCACGCCGCAAGCTGGAGATCGCCTCCAGCAGCGCCGAGATGCTGGTGCAGCCCTGGATCACGGTGTCATGCATCTCTCGCGCCAGGCGGTTGCGCTCTTCGAGAACCGCTTTGAAGCGGAGCCGCAAGGAACGGATGCGCGATTGGTAAATCGCGAAAATCAGCAGGGCGGCCGCCAGCAGGCAAAGGGTAACGAACCACCACGTACCGTAGAAGTGAGGCTTCTTTTCGCAGCCCGAATGAGGCTTCTGAGACCGCCGAGGGATTGTTTACTTCAAAAGCGACCACGCGGAATCGGTACTTACCCGGCGGGAAGGTTGGTGTAACTGGCAACGCGGCTGGTTCCGGCGTAAATCCAATCCTGATCGAAATTTTCCAGCTTGATAGCGGAAGCGAACGTCCTCCTGAGAGCGCAGCAGCAGCGGCGCAAAAGTGATTTCCAGGCGAGACAACGATGCCGGAAAAACCAGCGCCGAAGCCGAGGGTAACTCACGGCCATCGGCATTGATTCCGGTGAGCAGCGCTCGCGGCGGCGCAACGCGCGCCCGTGGCTGAGGCAGACACGCGCACCGCACCTCTGCTGCTGGCGAACCAGATGGCGCCGTCCCGGCCCACGCAGCCGGCGGGCTGGCGCCCGCCATACATTTGCGCCGGAATGGTGTCGTAAGGAAGCTCGTAAACATTCACCTTGAGAGGTGCGTCTGCGGCACTCTGGCTCTGGGGTGGGCAGCGGGAAAGAGGAGATGGTGGTGGGACCGCTTAACCACAGCAGGCCGCGCTGGTCGGCGAGCAGCTGGTAGATGCTATCGGTCGCCAGTCCCTGCGCGGTGGTATAAGTTGTGATCTTTGCCCTCCATGTATCGGAGGAGGCCATGGCTGCGCGTGCCAAACCACAGAGCTCCGTCGTTGTCCTCAAGAATCGACCAGACCTTCTCCTCCGCCAGCGCGGCTGTGGCGCGCATCGTGCACGAAGGCGCCCGCATGCAGATGGCTAAGGCCGTGATCGGTTCCGATCCAAATGTCTCCGCTCCTGTCCTCAAGCAGTGCGCGGGTGCTGAAGTAGGCGAGGCCATTCCCTACCTCATAGCGGTGCGTGTCCTCGCCGTCGATGCGGCTTACTCCTTCGTCGGTGGCGATCCACACGGCGCCGTCTCTGCTCTGCAGAAATGCGCGTACAAAGTTATTGGTCAATCTCCCTGGAGCCGTGTAGTGAATTACGCCGCCACGCGTGAGGCGGTAGACGCCGCTGCCGTCCGTGCCGATCCAAAGGTCACCGGAGCGGTCGCGGAAGACATTGCGGATAGGCACGTCCGGTATATTGGGGAACTTATAGGGCCGGGCCACGCCGTCACGGATGGCGAAGACGCCGGACGATACCGCCCAGATGGTTCCGTTGGGGTCGGCGGAAATGGTGCCAATGTCAGGGTCGGAATCCCCGGGCAGCGGTAGCACGCTCACCGGGGTTTTGCTCAAGCGCACCATGCCTTCCTGGGTGCCGATCCAGACCTGCTGCTCTGCGTCTTCAAAGATGCTCAGTACGGTATTGCTGGGCAATAGGTTGGCGCTCGTCCAGTGGGTGAAGCCACCGTTGGCGTAGCGATAAAGGCCATGCCCGATGCTGCCGATCCACAGTGCGCCATCGCTGGTTTGGCGAAGGGTGCGCACTGTTCCCCTGATCTGGTTTACAGGCTCAAATTTCCCCTTGACCAGCCGGTCGAGGCCGCCGACCGTACCTACCCAGATGGTTCCATCCTGAGTCTCGACGATCGATTTCACTCGATTTTCGCTGTCTCTGCCTGGCAGTTGCTTCCCGGTTACGCCATTCTGATCAAACACCAGGAGCGCCGAGCCGCCTACCCATATCCGGTGCTCCCGGTCCTCGATAATCGAGTGCACAGCAAACGCCAGAGGCATAGGGAGAGGTATCCACCTGGTGTAGTTTGCCCTGAACCATCTGGAAGAGGCCGTTATCGGTGCCAATCCAGATGCGGCCCTGATCATCCTCAATCAAACTGCGCACGAAACTGTTACTTAAACCGTTGGCTTCGGTATAGGGGTGAAAGACTCCATCCTTGAAATGCACCAGGCCCGCCGCCATCGGTGCCGATCCATAGGCTGCCATCGCGCGCGGCTCAGCACGCAGAAGACGCTGTTGTCGGCCAGAGCGGGGGTTGTGGCGTGATCGTAAAGGTGGAAGTGCGATCCATCGAACCGCACCAGGCCACCCGTCGTACCTATCCAGAGATACCCATCCTGGGATTGCTGAATCGCCTGCACGGTATCTTCGGGAAGACCGTCCTGGATTCGCCAGATGCGCCGCATATATTGTTCTTCCGGAGCGGCATTCACAGGGTTGGCGACGATCGCTGCGGCGGCTCCTGGCCCGCTGTGCGCATTCGCCGGCACACCCGGCAGGAGAGCGAACAGAAGCACCGGCGGCATCCAACCGCCGGACCGCCGGAAGAGAGAGAGTTTTCCGATATTGGGTTCGAAACCAGACATTACATATCGCCCCGAACCACACACTCAGGGGGCTTGAGGAAGGAGTGTACCACCCGGCCAGCCAATACCGTGACCCCCATGACATAAGTTGATCGTCTGTAACTTTTTTGTACAAAGTCATACTTTAGGCGGATTCGCGTTGTGTATACGAGTGCCTAGAGTTCTACCCGGTTAACAGCCAGGTTTGCGGACGTTGTGTAACTGGCCCGAACTACGGTCCGATTTATTTCTTTCAAATTGACAGCATGTGCCCAGGATGCTGCAAGAAACGATTCGGAGGATAGCTTTATGACGCGAGTATACGTTTCCCAAATGTCACCGATCACTGGTAAGTTCAGTAGCCGGGCGTCCGATGCCGGCATGGCGATTACCGTTCCTGCTACTGAGCGTCCTTCTGGCTCTGGTTCCCTCACACAGCTTCGGCCCAGGCTATCTTTGGCTCGGTCAACGGTCTGGTAACCGATCCGAGCGGCGCTGCAGTTCCGGGCGCTTCTATCACCATAACTGACACAGATAAGGGCACTACCCGGGTGGTCGTAAGCTCAAGCCTCGGGTGACTATCTGGTCCACGACCTGATTCCAGACCACTATAAGTTCAAGATCGAGGCTTCGGGATTCGCCACGTGGAGTCGGAGGTGATCACGGTCTCGGCCGATAACTCTGCGCAGGTGAATTTCCAGTTGAAGCCTGGAACCGCGTCGCAGACGGTGGAAGTAACCGCTGAGGCTCCGCAACTAAAAACGGATCGTGCGGATGTCTCCACCACGCTCAATACCCTTACGATAGAGGAAACGCCGAATCTGATTCGAAATACCACCAGCCCTGGTTCTGCTGTCGCCGGCTACGACGGCTTCTACATTTTCCAATGCCAATGCTGAGGATCCGCAACGATCGATCCCCATTTCGTCGAACGGCCAATCTCCCTTCTCCGCAGGCTTTGTGCTTGATGGAGCCAATGACAAAGATGGGTTTATCGGTGAAATCGTAGTCAATCCGCCGCTTGACTCCATTCAGGAATTGAAATTCATCAACCAGAACTATGACGCCGAGTTCGGCGCCGCCGTCGCGGGCGTGACCGTGATGCAAACGAAATCGGGCACCAACAAGTTTCATGGCTCTGTTTACGATTACCGGCACAGCGACGCGCAGCAGGCGCGTGACCCATTCACACAATATCCTGGCAACAACCCGGTCGGTCCCGATATTCCGCATACTCTTTCCAATGTCTTCGGGGGAACGATTGGCGGTCCTATCAAGCGGGATAAGCTTTTCTTTTTTGCCGACTATCAAGGAACGCGGCAGAAGGTGGGAAACTCCTTCAAACTCACCGTGCCCACGGCTGAAGTGCATAACACCTGCACCGGAGTGGCGGGCAGTAACTGCGACCTCAGCGAATACCTGCAGAACGGCCAGGGACAGGCTTACGATCCTTATACGGGCGCGGTGAATGCTGACGGCGCATCGACCGGCGTAGGCCGCGTGCCCTTCGTCAACAATCAGATTCCGAACTCGCGTGTCTCGCCTCAGGCTGTCAATCTACTCAAGATCATCCCCGCTCCCAGTGTGGCCGGGGTGCAAAACAACTTTGTCGCCAGCGGCTTCGGAGTGTACAACTTCAACCAGGCCGACACGCGCATTGACTATCAACTGAGGCCGACCGTGCATATCTTTGGGCGCTACGGTTACCTGGGCTCCAATCAGAGCTCTCCTGCCGCTTTTGGCGCGGCCGGCGGCAACGGTTTTGGCGTGGGTGGCTGGGCAGGTAGCGAGACTGGGGGCAACCACAGCCTGGCAGTCGGCACCGATCTGGTGGTGTCGCCCAAGCTGGTAACTGATGTTCGATTCTCCTACTTTCGTTACGCCTTCGTAGAGGCGAAATACGACGGCACAACGCCGCTCATGACGAACCTTGGATGGGTAGGCTTAAACACGGGCGCGCCGGGATCAGGGGGCGCATCCGCGGTTGAGGTTGGCGACGGTGGCGGCAAAATCGGTGAAACCTCCAATTATGGCTCCGGGAATAACGGCACCAATCATTGCAACTGCCCGCTCAACATGACCGAGCAGGAGTACGCCGTGGTTAACGACTGGACGCGGGACATTGGCCGCCACTCGATTAAATTTGGCGCTGAAATCCGCCGTCTTCAGGAACTGCGCATTCCCAGCGATGTGAACCGCACCGGCCAGCTGCAGTTTGCGGATGAGCGCACGGCAACCGCATCCGGTTCGACACCCGGGTGGCATCGGCATAGCCTCGCTCATGTTCGGGGACGTCTCGACGATATCGCGATATTTCAGTACGTCCACAACCGCGACAGAACACCAGTACCGCCCATTCTTCTATGTTCAGGACAACTGGAAAGTTTCTCCCAAACTTACTCTTAACCTTGGGCACGTTATGAGATCTACTTTCCTGAATCGGTCAATGGCAAAGGTATGGGCGGGTTCTACGACTTGAATACCAACACCATTCGCGTCGCCGGCTATGGAAACATCGGGATGAATCTGAACATTCAGAATAATTTCACCTATTTTGCACCGCGGGTTGGGTTTGCTTACCAGTTGATGCCCAGGACAGTAGTCCGTGGCGGATACGGCCGCGCGTTCGATCCTGGATTCTTCGGGGACATCTTCGGCCAATTGGTGACACAGACCATTCCGGTTCTTCAAAACCAGGGACTGGGCCAACTGGATGGCGAACTCTATGACGCCGCTCGCAACCTGGACGGAAGCGTCTATAACATTGCCACTGGCCCCACGGCTCCGAGTAACCAGTACAACATTCCTGCCAACGGGCAGCTCCCGCTCCCTGCCGGCATCTATCCGACGTCGCGGCCCGATCGGATGAGAATTCCCGAGGTCGACGGATGGAATCTCACCGTTCAGCAGCAGCTCGGCGCAACCACAAGCTTCAGTCTTGCCTACGTTGGCAACAAATCGACTCACTCCATCCCGAACTCTACCTGGGGCGGCATCAATTGGAACGACTACACCATCGTCGGGTTTGCGGAAGGCTTGAGTCAATGTCAACGATCCGTCTTTTTTGCCAAGTGGGGCACTTGTGGTCCCGGGTACATCGGCTACTACGCAAATGAGGCAAATGCCCATTACAACTCGTTGCAGGCGATCTTTGAAAAGCGCTTCTCACGCGGGCTGCAAATGAATGCAAGCTATGTGTGGTCGGATACTCTAGGCGTAGGCAATGGCACCTACTTCCAGATCAATCCCCACGCGGAGTGGGGGCACTTCGACTTTAACCGGACCAATGACTTCAAGCTCTTTGGAAATTACACTCTTCCCTTTGGGCGCGGGCAGCAGTTCGGCTCCGGTCTTCCCGGATGGGCAAACGAGGCCATCGGCGGCCTGGCGTTGAATGCGAACCTGCATTGGGCCAGCGGGCTTCCCTGGACTCCTTCCTATGGCGAGTGCGGATCGGACCGGGACAACGGACCCTGCGTGCCCAATCTGCTCCATAGTCAAACATTCAGCGCGAACTCGCTGAATGTCGCGACGCATTCCGCAACTTACTTTGTTCCAGTTTCGCCCCTGGCCGCCAATGGACAAATCAGCGGCGCGTATGAACGGCCCCAGGTCGAGCAATTCGGCGATATTCGCTATAACGCCTTCTGTGGACCACGTCTCTTTACCACGGACCTCGCACTCAGCAAGGTCTTTAATCTGTACGAAAGCTTATCTCTGAAACTCGAGGTGCAGGCGCAGAACGCTTTCAACAATGCAAACCTGGGTAACCCCAGCAACACCTGTATTGATTGTGCAGGCAATGGTCAGATAAACGATATCCTCGGCGGCACCTATGCCGGGATGCGGCAACTGCAGTTCGTGGCGCGATTCTCTTTCTGACGTGTTGCGGCGCCCCATCCCTGCAGACCAAAGTGTGTGGGGACCTGAGAAACAGCAGGTCCCTCCGCAGCGCTTCAGCGACTATCTCCAGCGAAAGATGCGCAAGGAGATCGTAAACGCCGCCACCAGCCAGGTAAGCAAGATAGCCATCTGGGTCGTCAGTTGGCCCAGGTTCATACCCTGTAGCATATTTCCGCGTAACGCATCGATGGCTGCCGTCAGCGGGAGCGCCCGTACCACGGGTTGAACCACGGCCGGAAAACGCGTAGCGGAAAAGAAGACTCCGGACAAAATCCACATAGGAAGCATGACCAGGTTCATCAGTCCGGAGGCAGCCTCCATGGTCCTGGCCCGCGAAGCCACCAAAAGCCCCAGTGCGGAAAATGCCAGCGAAGTAAGCACGCACAGAAATCCCAATTGCCAAAACGAGCCGCGAAACGGCACTCCAAAGACGAGCCGGGCGAAGCCCAGAAAGCCGACCACCTCGATGACCAGCATCGCCAACCGCGACAACAGGTAAGACGCCAGGTACTGCCAGCGCGGCATGGGTGAAGCCACCAGCCGCTTGAGCAACTTTTTCTGTCTGGACTCTACAATCGAAAAGCCCATCCCCCAGATGGCGGAGCCCATCAGGTTCATTCCGAGCAAGCCGGGCACCACAAAATCGATGTAACGCGACCCCGTCTCATGCACCAGCTGATTCTGCACGGGAACGGGCTCGCGCCGCCCGGCCGCCGTCTGTATCGCACGATCAGCCACCATGCGCGCGGTCCGCGCATCGGGATTGGTCTCGTCGAATTTGTACGAGACTCCGTCCGGCGTTTGGATGGCGAGCAGCAGAATGCTGCCCGTAGCCAATGCCCGAGTGCCGTCTGCCTCGCTCATGGTGGCCGCCGACAACCCTTTATCGCTCGCCAGGGCCTGCGTGAGCTGCGCCGTGGTTGCGCCCACCTGCAACACATCCGCGGGGCGATTGCGGAAGGCAATCCCCAGCCCCACCGCCAGCAGGATGGGGAAAACAAATATCCAGAAGATGGCTTCGGGCTCACGCAGAAAAAGCCGGAAGCGGATCATCGTCAATTGATACAGGCTGCTCAGCTCGAGCTTACTCATCGCGCAAATTCCTTCCCGTAAGCCCTACGAACACGTCTTCAAGGGTGGCCGAGTGGGTGCGAAATTCGCTCAGCTGCAGCCCGTGTGCGGTCAACGCCGCAAAGATAGCTTGGCACCGCCGTATGCAGCTCGCGAACCGAAAGCTGGTGCACACCCGCATCCACGCGGTGCGACTGTACCCCCGCAATTGCCGTCAGCAGAGCCGCATCGACCACACCGTTCTCGCCGTCGTTACCCGTGATGGCGAACTCCACAATGTGCTCGCCGCCGACTGAGGCGATCAGTTGCTGCGGGCTGTCGAGCGCAATGATCCGGCCGTGATCCATAATCGCCACCCGGTCGCACAGCCGCTCCGCTTCATCCATATAGTGCGTGGTCAGGATAATGGTGCGCCCCGCTTGCTTCAGGCCGTCCACCAGGTCCCACAGGTGGCGCCGCGCCTGCGGATCAAGACCTGTCGTCGGTTCGTCGAGAAACAGCAGCTCGGGATCGCCGACCAAGGCGCAGGCCATGGCCAGCCTTTGCTTTTGACCGCCGGAGAGCGTCCCCACGCGTGCGTGGCGCTTTGTCTTCCAGCTGCGCGGTCCGAATCGAATCCTCTACCGGAATGCCGTGCCGAAAAAAGCTGCGGAACAGCCGCAGGGTCTCGTCGACCGTCAGCTTGTCTGGAAACTGGGTCTCCTGCAGCTGAATGCCGATGCGTTGGCGCAGCAGCTGTTCGCCGGTGGCCCAATTCAGCCCCAGCAGCTCCACTGTGCCATTCATCGGGAGTGGTGAGCCCCTCGCAAATCTCAATGGTCGTTGTTTTGCCGGCGCCGTTCGGCCCCAGCAGGCCGAAGCATTCTCCGCGAGTGACCTCAAGGTCGAGACCATCCACTGCCACCACGTCGCCGAAGGATTTCCTCAGACCGCGCAGCAGAAGTGAGGGGCTGTTCCCTGGTGTACGCAATCCGTTAGGCAGCACGGCAGCGGCTCCTGTATCAGTCATTACGATCTATTTTGTTTGTTGTGCCCGAGTCAGCTCGGCCCAATCTTCTAGCGTTCGCGCTTCTGCATCGGCAAGTCCTCAACGGCTTGCATGAACTCTTCCGAGGCCACTGGACCCGCGGTAAGGTAGGCCGACCAGTCGTCGGGCCGGGCGGAAAGAATCACTTCATCTCCCTGCTTGCGAATGAACACTTCAGAGGTAGTGAACTGAAACTCTTTCGGAAGTCGTACCGCCTGGCTACGCTTATTCATAAATATTTTAGCTGTCCGCCGCATAGTATCCTTCCCTGGAGAAAGGCAGATACAAAAGTATATTCTGAGCGCTCATGATCCGCCGCTGTGACGACCGGGACTTTGAATCGATTTGGGCCATCATTAATGATGGCGCGCAGGCTTACCGTGGGACGATCCCCGAAGATCGCTGGACAGAACCATACATGTCCCGGGAGAAATTGCGGCACGAAATCGATCATGATGTTGTGTTTTGGGGCTATCAGGACAGCGGAACGATGACAGGCGTGATGGGCACCCAACATGTCCAGGATGTAACCCTCATTCGTCACGCCTACGTTCGCACCGGCAGCCAAAAACAAGGCGTCGGATCGCAGTTGCTGTCTCACTTGCGGGAGTTGACGCAAGACCCTGTGTTGATTGGAACGTGGGCGGATGCGGTTTGGGCGATCCGCTTTTATGAAAGGCACGGCTTCCAAATGGTCAGTAGTGAGGAGAAGGACAGGCTGCTCAAAAAATATTGGAACATTCCCAAACGCCAGATCGAAACGTCGGTAGTTCTGGCCGATGCGAACTGGTGGGAGTTGAGACAAACCTGAACCCAAAATCTCCACTGACGACAAAGCCCGGGTGCCCCACATCCCCGATTTCCTGTAGAGCTTGTTGGGTTCCGCGCACTCCATGCGCCTTTCCTTAAAGAAAGGCGCACACGCAGTCATGCCCAGTGCTGCGTGCAGGAAATTCGGGGCATCTCGCTCGTTTTTCGCGAGATGTGGGATACCAGTGCTCTTCACGAGATGCGCCTTGCATTCTCCAGAGCTGAACGATAGTAAGCCGCGTTAGGAACGCGCAGGCCGGGAACCTTGGCCTCGTCGTCCCAGTGGCGCAGCGCAATGGCGGCTGGCGCGAACGGGTTGAGCAAGAAGGCCGCAGCCTGCTCATCGTTCATCGGTCCACCCTGCAGGGCGAGGCTTTCCATCGAGGCCGGAGAGAGCCGCGCGAGGTATTCATGGTTCTGCCAACAAAGAAAGCGCTTGGCCGGAACATGCAGCCGGATCGGCATCGTCACCTCTTCTCCGAACCAGCGGGAGAGATACGTGGCCGCTACCTCTTCATGCATTCCGTCCTGGCCGCGATGAGCGATCTCCTCGTCGAGCCCGTGCAGCATGTGGCCAATGTCGTGCAAAAGCGCGGCAGAAATTGACGCAGGGCCAGCCCCGGCCAACTCCGCGGAGTGGGCGGCCTGCAGGCTGTGTTCGAGGATGGAAACGGGCTCTCCAAAATACGCGCTCCCTCCCCGGGCATTGAGCAGATCGATCAGATCCTCAATGTCTGACGTTGTCATGGTGCGCACTCCTGGTGCGTGAGAGTACTGCGAGCGAGCTGTAGAGTCCGTCGGCATCCACGTAGCAGCCCTGGAGGTGGCGGGCTCCGCTGGAGAAGGCACTGCGGCCATGAAGAATGCGGGTGTTATCGAAAAGGACAAGATCGCCTGGCTGCAGGCGGCAGACCACCAATCGCGCCGGCTCGTGGAGCAGATCGGCAAGCTGGCGGTACGCCGAGTAATACTTTTTGAGCCGAGGCCCCTTGAGCGGCAGGGGTGCAATCGAGCGATCGTTGTAATAGATGGCGCGGAAGTGTCCCTGGGTGTCTACCTCTAACATGGTTCGCTCGGCGATCAAGTCTACAGCCGCATCCTGAAAACGAAAGAGGATGGGCGTCTGGCACAAGGTGGTGAAGGCGTCAGGATCACGGGCTCGGATCCGCTCGGCGGCGGCCATGCCATCCACAAAAATGCTATCCCCTCCCTCACCGGCAGCCGACAGGCAATGCAGCAGCTGGAAGCCGGGCACCGGATCGCGATAAGGATTGTCTGTGTGGACTGGCAGGCTGCGACTTGTGTAAGCGAGATTGTTCGGTTCGGCAACGCTGCGAACATCGAAGATGCGGCCGTAGTTGGTCTCGCGCACGAAACCAATGAGGTCGGCGATGCGCAGCACAGGCCGCGTCCTCAAGCGGCACGTCGCGAAGAAAAGCCAATCCATCGCGTCCCACATAATAGAGCCAGTCTTCGCGGCTGGCCGGGTTCTCCATCCACTCCGCGTAATCGCACGAGGCAAAGGCGGTTGCCGGATGCCCCATCCATGGCAGGCGGGTGGGGCGCGAACCGATGCGCAGGCTGCGGTCAAAAGCACGCAACCAGGGGAGAGGGAAGACACTGGTTTCGCCGTCCTCCCAGCTGAGGGTGATGTGGCCTGGCGGCTGGGGCTCAGCTGCTTGCAGCCGCGGCGCCTCTGGAAGGTTGAGCAGGCTTATCAGGCGCTGGCCGGTACGAGCATCGCGGTGGGCGGGATCGTTGTCTCGCAGCCATAGCGAACTGTAGACGCTGTACGACGAATTCTGCCAGGTAAGAGTGAGCTCGCCCGGGGTGCATTTCACCGCAGTGACGTCGATATCCGCTGCTTTCGCGATCATTGTCCCTCCACCGGACGCAGCAGGCCAATCGCGAGAGCGCGGCGGTGCTGCTGCCAGAGAGCGAGGGCAGCCACAACGCTGGTCAGTCCCGCGACGGCGGCAAGTACTAGAAACATTGTCTGCCATCCGTACGTGACTGCCAAATGCGCCATGCCATTGCCGGAGAGAATGCCCGCAAGATAGCCGAAACCATCAATCAGGCCGGAGGCAGTTGCGCTCCCTTCCTTACCCCCGAAATCGAGTGACATCGCGCCGCCAAGATAGGAATAGGGCCCAAGCAGGCAGAAGGCGACCGCCGCCACCAGCGCAAGCGGCAAAAGCCGCGGGGCGTGCACGGACACCTGCGCCAGGCCAAACAAGGCCAGAACCGTGAGGCAGAGACCGCCCAGGAGAATGCGGCTGCGGCCTTCGGGGCCAAGGTAGTCGCTGAGAAAGCCTGCCAGCAAGACAGACATGCCGCCGAAAAACGGAAAGAGAGCGCTCCCACTCGCGGCCTGGGCGCCCGTCATACCAACCATCTGGGTGAAGTAGGTGGGCATCCAGAGATTGAAAGTTTCGCGCAGCAGCGTGGTACCGAGAGAGAGACCACAGACCAGCCAGAACGCGTAGGAACTTAGCAGGGTGCGGAAGATGGCAGCCATGCCCGGCCGCTCTGTGTCTGATCCGGAAAAGAGGTTAAGCGGATTTTCCTCCGGCGCAGGCAGGTTGTAGGACGCAGGAAACTCGCGCAAAAAGATGAGATTGCAGAGTAGAAGCACACTGAGCAGGCCAGCGCCGGCGGCAAAGACTCCCCTCCAACCGAAACCATGCGCCAAGAGCAGCGACATAATGCCGCGCGAAACCGCATCGCCGAAAAGGTAACTGAGACTGAGCACTGCCATCACGCTGCCGTAAGAGGTGAAGGAAAACCAGCGTGAGGTGACCTTGACCATCCCCGCCCATCCCAGCGACTGCACCAGCCGGTTGCCCAGCCAGGCCAGAGTGAAGATGGGAAAGCCGCCCCCCAGCATAAAGAGCAAGGTAAACAGGATGGATCCCAACATGCCACCCAGAAAGTTGCTCCGCCCTCCGAAGCGATCGGCCAGCCCGCCGCTGGGAAACTTGCCAATGGCGTAAGCCAGCACTCCCAACGATGCGATCGAACCCAGTCTGATCTGGGCAACGTCGGCCGGCGTGCCCTTGCGTACCTGCTCGGCAAGGATCAGGGGCAACGCGACGGAATAATCAGAGCGGCAGAAGTAATAGCCACCATAGCCGAGGAACAGCAAAGAGACGGTGAGCAAATGCCAGCGGGTAAGGCGCCGGCCTGAAGGTGCGAGGGACGCCTTCATTTTGGGCGCTCGCCGTGGGCGATCCTCTCTGCAATCTCGTCCAGCACCGGCAGCGCGTGGGCAACGGTTTCCGCGGTGTAGTGGGCTCCCGCCGAACGGAGCTCCTGCTCAGCGCAAGCGAGAAGTTTTTTCTGTTCTCCGGGGTCGAGTTTCGACCAATCGTCTTCCGATAATCCGACGGCGTTGCCGCTGCGGGTCACGCCGATGGTCCACATGCCGGCATTGCGGCCCTCCGCGATGTCGGATTCGGTGTCGCCGATCTTCACGCAGGCGAAGAGGGGATAGATCTGCAGGTCCATGGCCAGCCGGTAACACATCCAGGGAAAGGGCCGGCCTCCGCCGGCATCTTCAGGAGCCAGGGAGCGATCCGTACGATAACCCTGCGTTGGCCGCGAGCGTCTCCAGGCGGTCGAGCATAGACCTGGTGTAGCCGGTGGTGCCCGCGATCTTCATACCCCGCGCGCGCATGGCTTCTACTGCGTCCACCACGCCCGAAATAACGGTGGCGTAGCCGGCCAGCACCTCCATCATTTGCGGCGCGAACTCCGCATACAGCAGCTCGACGTCATGCTCTTGCGGTGGTGCATGGTGCAGCGCGGTCCATTGTTCTTTCACTTCCGGCTCTTCGAGCAACTTGCGGATGTGGTCTTTCTTTGCCAGACCCATGTGCCGGCGGACCAGGGGGCGAGGAGGGGTGATGCCGTATTCGTGGAAGACGTCTTCGAGCGCCTTTACCGGCGCAATGCTTCCGTGATCGACAGCTGTGCCTGCCCAGTCCAGAAAGACGGCGGGGATTTTTGTGCTAGGCATGAATGAATCCTAAGTCTCGCATCGATTGCTCCGCCACGCCAAACGAAAGCGTCATGCCGGAGCCTCCCGGCGAAGCCACAATCCGGACCCCATCGTCGGGGTGCATCACGACCAGCGCCTTTTCGGGATGCTTGGCATAGACGCCGTACCATCGCTCGGCCACTGTAAGATCAGGCGCGCGCAGGAACTGCCGCGTGTACCGGAGAATGATCTCGTCGATCTCTTCTTTGTTGAAGATGTCGACGTTGAGCGAATATTCGTGCGAGTCGCCCAGGGTGAGTGCTCCATCGGCGGTTTGCGAAACCAGGGCGTGAATTCCCCAGCGGTCATACTCGGGCGTTTCTTCTGCAATGCGCCGGCTGAGTGCGGGGAGCGTAGTACAAACCTGGAAAGCGGGATAGAAGCGCAGGGTGAGCCCAGCGGCGAGCGACGGGCCTAGCTGCCATCCTTTGGGTTGAGCTGCTGTGCGCATCATCTGTAGTTTGCAGCGGGTGAGACCACTGGCTGCAAAGTGCCGCGGATAAAGGGTCTCAAAGTCGTCGCCGCTGCAAACAATCACGGTTTCTGCATGCCATTGCCCGTTCCCGCTATAAAGAACCGGGGGCTCGATGGCGGTGACCGCGGCTCCATAGAAGAACTGGACCTGGTACCGCTCTTGAAGAAAGCCGGGCAACGACTGGATTATCTGGCGAGGATCGACGGTGAATTCGGTGTTGCTCCACAGACCCCCGGCAAGTCCATCAGGCTGGACAGCGTGCGACCGTTCCAGAACGTCGCACGGCTTCAGCCATGAGCACGTATAGCCCAGCCTGGGACCGAGCTCGGCGAACTCCTGCGCCACCGCCGCCTCGTCCGCTCCGTAGGTCACGTGGAGCGATCCGGTTTCGCGACGAGGCAGTTTGGCCAGGTCAAGAATCTCCAGCCACAATTCGCGGCTGCGCAAAGAGAGATCGAGCATCGCTCCAGCCGGCTGGCCAATCGGCCACACCATGCCGAAATTGCGCACCGAAGCCCCGGCCGCGCGCGGGCTCTTTTCGATGACGACCACCGACTTACCAGCTTTGGCTGCGAGGTAAGCGTGGGCCAACCCGAGGATTCCCGCGCCTACGATCGCAACATCCGCCCTGGGATGCGACATCAAGAAACTCCTGAGCTAAAAGGATAATCGAAGCGACATCTGGATGGTTCGTGGCCCAGCCTGCTCCGCCGATTGAACCGCGGAGATCAAGCCAAACGAGCCACTGTTGATCTTCGTATTCGGGTCAGCAAGATTCTCGATATTGAAGGGATTGGCAAAATGCGCCAGCAAATGGAGCACGGTATTACGTCCAAGCGCCTGCTCGACAGAGACCTTTTACTGAGCCTTTGAATGCCGGGAGGCCCGAGACGAACGGCGAAACGACGCTGGGATACTTTTGGTAGTTGCAGCCTAACCACCACGTGTTAACTGTCGATAAATTATTGACGCCCGTTGCGAGAGGTTTATGTCATCACGACCCTGCAGGACGGCACCCGATAGCTGTCGTGTACTTGAATAGCGTGGAGTACGGCAGTCGGTCGCAGAGGAGCAGGGCGCGAACGCGCGCCCCTTTTCGAACTCTCGATTGGATCAATCCATTATTTTGATTTTAATTAAGTATTTTTAGCCGAGCGCGAGTGCCGCCACACCACCGGCGATAAATACCGAACCGATAACCCGGCGGACGATCTCGCCCTCGCGCAGAAATCTGGCTCCGAAATACATGCCAATCATCATTGACATCTCGCGCACTGGAGCTACGTGGCTGATAGGTGCTAACCGCATCGCGAAAAGCACCAGGATGTAGCCCAGCGGGGTGAGCAGCGCGATCCCCGATGCTTCTTTCCAATACTCCGCATATTCAGGCAAGAGAGAAGCACGACGATGGTACGCCCCGCTCGACAGGACGGCTACACGAAACAGGTTGCCCGCATATTCCACCAGGAACGGCGAAATCAGAAGCGTCTTGACCGAGTAACCGTCGACCAGGGTGTAGCCCGCAATCATACAGCCGGTCGCGATGCCCCAGAAAAGCCCGGCATGGTTCTGGCTGTCTCGAAGAGCGGCGAAACCACCGGAGGCAAGCAGGATTCCGAAGGTGACCAGGACTGCCCCTGCCGCGGCCAGCAGCGATGGGTGTTCGTGCAGCAGCAGAACCGCGCCGCAAAACGACAGCAGAGGGCCGGTTCCGCGGGCCAGCGGATAGACCACGGTGAGATCACCGGCCCTGTAGCCGCGGAGCAGGCTCTCCGTGTAGAGAAGATGCAGAACACCGGTCGCGAGCAGAAACAGGACAGACTCCAGACCGAGGCTCGACCATGCGTCCGTCAAAACCCAGGCGGCGAAGGGCGCAAACGACAACGCTTCGGTGGCCGATGAAAACCAGATGAGATGTTTGCTGTGGGCCGCCCGCTTGGCCAGAAAATTCCAGGTGGCGTGCGCGAGCGCGGCAACAGCGACTAATAGAAACGCTGTAAGTGGCAAGATCAGCTCCCAGAGACACGAAGTCGCTTTCGACTTTTCCCTCTGGGATTTTTGCCCTTGGGTGCGGACCGCATGGTCCTTTGTGGCGCTTGGACCGGCTCAACAACCTGAACCGGAACCCTAGCCACCTCGTTCCATCGAACAAGATCAGTTTAAGCAAGTAACCAAAGCCACGCAACTTACACTTCCTTACTTGCCATCGCGGAAGCCAAGACGCTACAAATGAACTACTTGAGAAGCGGCAGGATTGGATGAATAGCTTGGGTTACAAAGTAGAGTCTGTGAGCGGTGTGAGCGAGCTACTGAAAATTCGCCGCGATCCACTTGACTACATCGCCGACGCAGGAAGGCGAAGTATCGATGTGCGCTCGATTCGTTTCGGCAAACGCGAGCTTTTCCAGGCGAATCACCCCGACCTTATCCGTGACGTTCTGGTCACGCACGATTGGAATTTCATTAAAGCGCGTGGCCTGCGTGCATCGAAGCCCGTTCTGGGCAACGGGATGCTGACCAGCGAAGGAGAACTCCACCGCCGGCAGCGACGCCTGGCGCAGCCGGCATTTCACAGTGCACGGCTTGCCGCTTATGCAGGAATCATGGTCGAGTGCGCCCTGACCACCAGTAAGGCATGGGTGAGCGGCCGGCAATATGCCCTGGATCAGGAAATGATGCGGCTGACGCTCGAGATCGTGGGCCGGACACTCTTTAGCGCAGATGTTCTGCACGATGCAAAGGATATTGGTGACAGCTTAACCAATGCCCTTCAGCTCTTCGTCTCACTGAATAGTCCGGTTGCGCAACTCATCTCTCCGGTCCGCAAATGGGCCGAGGGCCAGGTGAAGCGGTCGCGTCACCAGCTTGAGCTGGTGCTGGGAAAGGTAATAGATGAGCACCGCCAACAGGCGGATAAGTACGATGACATGCTCTCTCTTTTGATGAGTTCCCACGATGACATGGGAGCGGGCTACATGTCAGACGAACTGCTGCTCGATGAATGTCTGACCCTCTTTCTTGCGGGCCATGAGACCACTGCCAACGCGCTCACCTGGACGTGGTACCTGCTCGCGCAGCACCCGGAAGTGGAATCCAGGTTGCGACAGGAAGTCGGGTTTGTGCTCGGGGAGCGGGTTCCCACGCTCGATGATCTGCCTCGATTGGAATACACGGGCAGAGTGTTTCGCGAATCTCTGCGCCTCTACCCTCCGGCGTGGATCATCGGACGGGAGGTCGTAACCGCCTATCGGCTGGGTCCCTTCGACGTGCCTCCGGGAGCTACCATCTTTATGAGCCCTTATGCCACCCAGCGCGATCCCCGTTTTTGGGAAAATCCGGAGCAATTCGATCCCGAGCGATGGCTGGAGGGCGCTGTCTCCAGCCGGCCAAAGTTCGCCTTCTATCCCTTCGGCGCCGGAACACGCGTTTGTATCGGAGAACACTTCGCGATGATGGAGGGCATCCTTCTGATTGCAGTGCTTGTCCATCGCTGGAAGCTCCAGCTTTTGCCAAACCAGAAGGTGGAACTATGGCCGCAGATTACCCTCAGACCAAGAAGTTCCATCTACTTCGAGCTAAGAGAAGCGGCCGGTAACCCTTCGAACTAAGTTATCCCACATTTGTGCTATCTCGTAAGTGTAAGGAATTGTCTGGAACCCTTGCGCTGCGCTTCTGACTCTCCGACAATTACATCATCCCTCAACATTGCGCTGGAACGAGGAGACGTCATGAATAAGAACTCAGTGTCGATGGCAATTGCTCTGTCCTTAGCGCTTTCACCAGCCTTCGCGCAGAAAACGGTGACCGGCCGCCACGGAAGTACCGCAACCGGGTCCGTCACCCAGAAGGGCGCGACAGTTTCCGGCAGTGGAACCGCAACCGGCGCAGGCGGCAACACCGCCAGCGGGCAAGGCAGCATCACCAAAACACGCACGGGAACCACTGAGTCGGGATCGGTCACCGGGCCCAAAGGCGGCACAACCACGGCCAGCGGCACCACCACCAGCAACGGAAACGGGACTACCACTACAAGCGGAACCGTCACCGGGCCAAGAGGCACTTCGAAAAGTGGCACCGGAACCCACACCACACCCCAGAAGTGACCCCTCCGGCTGCGCCTGATGCTTCGCACTTCCTCCTGGGGTAAACTTGTCTTAGAGTCGTTACCGAGGAGAGTGCAATGGCACAACTGATGAGGACCGCGAATCCTGTACTGAACGAGAAGGGTTTTGAGGGTTTCGCCGAACTGGGCGAGAGGATGACGCTCCAGGGTACGGTCAATAAGACCGGGATTCTTCTCCTTTGCGCGATGGCGTCGGCTGCGTGGACATGGCATCTGTTTATGCAATCGCATAACGCTGCCGCTGTGCTCCCATGGTTGTGGATCGGGACCATCGGTGGATTTGTCTGCGCGCTGGTCACGGTCTTCAAGAAGGAATGGTCCCCGGTGACCGCGCCCGTCTACGCTTTGCTGGAAGGGCTGGCGCTCGGCGGTATCTCGTCCATTCTCGAGCTCCGCTTTCCCGGGATTGCGATCCAGTCGGTGAGCCTGACATTTGGCACATTGCTGGTTCTCTTGCTCGCCTATCGCTCCGGCCTGATCCCGGTGACCCAGAATTTCCGGCTGGGGATTGTCGCCGCGACCGGCGCAATCATGTTGTTTTATCTACTGCAGTTTGTGCTGGGTTTCTTTGGGGTTCACTTCTCTTCCATCAACGGCTCAGGGCCTATCGGGATTGGGTTTAGCCTGATTATCGTAGGGATCGCCGCGCTCAACCTGGTGCTTGATTTCGACTTTATCGAGAATGGCGCGCGCATGGGTGCTCCTAAATATATGGAGTGGTATGGCGCCTTCGGGCTTATGGTCACGCTGGTCTGGCTGTACCTGGAAATTCTGCGGCTGCTTACCAAGCTTCGCGGACGCGACTAAGCAACGGGAAAAACAGCAGGTTCCTCCAGGGATTAGCTAGGTTCGATCCAGATTGTTACAGATGTCGGCGATATTCGCGTTTACGTCATCCTGCAAAGGAGACAACTTAGCAAAACGCGAGTGGCTTTGCTCGCTCATTCGGGCCAGGTACACTTCATAGCCGTTGGAATGGAGCGATTTAAGCGAGGCTACGGTGATGCGCTGTTGCATGTCGGCTACGGTCAGACCGGCCTTCTTGCCTTGCTCAACTCTCCCGGTCAATTCCTCGATATAGTTTCGCAAATTGATCATCACCGTACGGCCAGTTTGCAAAGCGGCATGGCCGGGCAGGATGCTGTCAAAGTCGGCGCCGCCGATGGAGTCAATGGTGCCGGGCCAGATCCGAGGAAAGCCGTCGGCGATGTTGGGCACAAAGCCATGAATCACGTCTCCGGTTGCGATCGCACGCGCTTGCGGGCAATAGACAACCACATCGCCCGCGGTATGGGCGTGCCCGTGAAAGTCGACGTGCAGATCGAATGCCGGATCTTGAAGCAAGTACGATTTGTCAAAGGTGATCGTCGGCAGCTCCAGGGTGTAGTTATTGAGCTCCGCCTGGTAGGCCTTAAGCTGCCGGATCTGGTCCGCACAGAAGGCCTTTTCCGTAGCCGAGGTAGCGTGCGCGGCCTGACTGCTGAAGCGTGTCGATCTGTCGCGACACCCCTCCGACAGAAGCCTTCATCCTGGCGACCGCAAGGTCCGCCATCAGCTGTTTGGTAGCTGCGCTGGCGATGAAGTCCACCTTTTCTTCGGCCACGCGATAGGCATGATTGCCTTGCGTGTGGTCCCAGTGAAAGTGAGTATTGATGACGTAGCGCACTGGCTTTGGGCTGACTTCCCGCTTGATTTGGGCAATCAAAGAAGCAGCAGCCGAGGGCTTGGAATGTGCGTCGACTACGACCACGTCCTTCGACCGAACAAATATGGCGGCATTGCAATTAATCATCGCCTGAGGATGGGCTCGGGCGAAAGTAAACGCCGTTCGCGACCTTCTGAATGTCGAACAGGTTGGAATCGGAACTAGGAGCGGCAGCGCGAGCCCACGCAGCGCGGTGGTAGGCAAGTTCCAGAATGGACGCCCCTGCCAGGGCGCCCCCCATCAGTACGCGAAGGAAGTCGCGGCGCGAGGTATGACTATCGTCGGGGAAAGATGGTTATGCGCATGTGAGTGCTGATAAGGGTGAGCGTGACTATGCCCAGATTGGCTGTGATGATCTGCGTGTTGGTTCATGCCGTGTTGGTTCATGCCTCTATATCCTCGATCTCCTTTGTGCTATCCAAGTTAGCCCAAGATTGACAATGCGGGAAACATTATGAAACCATCCCGGACGTCACATAGTCGTGGCGTTGAGTTGCACCCGAAATATCGGACACAAGGAGAGCTATCCGATGAAGAGACTAGCGATCTGTGCTGGCTGTCTGCTCGCCTCGCTGAGCATTTTTGCCCAGGCACCGCAAACGTATAAAGGCGAGATCATGGACAGCCAGTGCGCAGCTTTGGGTGGCCACTCGATCATGGAGCAGAAGGGCGAAAGCGCCAAGGATTGCACCAATCGCTGCGTAAACATGGGCGGCAGATACACGCTTTTCGATGCCGCCACCAAGACCGCCTACCAACTCGACGACCCGAAGAAGGCGGCCGCATTCGCCGGAGCGAAGGTGTCGGTGACCGGGACGCTGAACGCAACCACCAAGACCATTAAAGTGGCCAGCATCAAGGCCGGATCGTAACTAGCTAGCCCCCGGCGGATTGCTTCACTTGCGAGGCGCCTGCCTGCCGGAGGCGCCTTTCCAATTCCGGTTGTGAGCTTTCGGGCGGGTCAACCACGCCTACCAGTATCTTGCCCTTCCCGATTTCGGGATCACTGATCACTCCTTTGAAATTTGGCAGCCCGGCGCCGATCAGCAGCACCACCAGTGTGGTCAGGATGGCGCCAAGCATGATCATCTCGTAGACAATGATGCCGTTGGTCCACGCAGGCGTGAGCGACATACCCCCGGTGTGAATGGGATAGGACTTCTGCGAAAGCGTAGTCAACAAATAGCCAGCCGTGCCGCCGGCGACGGCGCCGAGAACAGCCCAGCGATAGGGACTCGAAGTGACGTGGGAGTCAGTAAATTCGTACCCCTCGTGCGGCTCGCCGGAGACAATGACGATCTGCCGGGCGTCGAATTTGAGCTCGGAACTCGCGGCGCGCAGGGAATCGACGGCGCGCTGTGCGCCCTCCGGATCGGCATAGAGACCATAGAATGCATTCATTCCGCCACATCCGTGGGCAGGGGCCCTTCCAGTACCAGACCATGATGCTTACCTTCGGCAGTGAGCACCGGGACGCCACCGTGCGGTTGGAGCCCGACTTTCATCTCCCAGATGGAAATCATGGGCACGAATTTTGAGAACAGCAGGTACAGCAGCGCCATCATGCCGAAGCTTGAAGCCATCAGCGTGTCTTCCACCCAGGTGGGCCGGTAGGTTCCCCAGGAGTAGGGCAGGAACTTGTGCTCCAGTGAGGGCACCACGATCAGAAAGCGCTCCAGCCACATGCCCACCACCACAGTGCCGGAAGCGATCGCGGTTCCGGTGATCGTGCGCAGCCGCTTGATGGCCAGGATGGGCACAGGGATGATGAAGTTGCACACCACCATGGTCCAGAACAGCGGCGCGAACTGCTTGCGAATACTCTCCCAAAAAACAGCCATCTCCGGAGGAGAGTTGCCGTACCAGGTGGTAAGCCGCTCGGCGAAGGTGAAGTAGAACCAGAGCAGGCTCATGGTCAGCAGCAGCTTGCCCAAATTTTGGAAATGGATGGGCCGGAGATATTCCTCCAGATGCAGGAACTTTCGCAACAGGGCCATGGCCAGGATAAGGGCGGCGATGCCGCTAAAGATAGCGCCCGCCACGAAGTAAGGGCCAAAGATGCTGGAGTGCCACATGGGAACGAGAGTCATGGCGAAGTCCCAGGAGACGATGGTGTGCACCGAGACTGCAACCGGAACGATGACGACGGCCATGATGTGCATGGCGATTTCCAGGCGCTGCCATTGCCGCGGCGTGCCCTGCCAGCCGAGCGCTAATACCCGGTAGATCTTCTTGCGCAAGCCGGTAGAGGCGTCGCGGACGGCGGCGAAGTCCGGAATCGTCGGCAGATACAAAAAGGTAGTGCTGCCGGTGAGATACGTGGAGATAGCGAAGAAGTCCCAGGCCAGTGGGGAGCGAAAGTTAGGCCAGATATGGCGTTGGCTGGGATACGGGATCATCCAAAAAGCCAGCCAGGGGCGCCCGATATGGCAGAGCGGAATGATGGCGCCGATCAGGACGGAGAAGACGGTGATGGCCTCGGCGCAGCGAGTGACAGGGCGGCGCCAGGTGGCGTTGGTGAGACGCAGAATCGCGGAGATCAGCGTGCCCGCGTGGCTGATGCCGATCCAGAAGACGAAATTGGTAATATCAAAGGCCCAGAACACGGGGGAGTTGATACCCCACACCCCGATCCCGGCATAGAGCTGATAACCAAATGCAGCCACGCCCGCGAGCAGCAGGCTGGCGGCGACCGCCACGGCAACCCAATACTTGCCGCTGCTGTGGAAGAGCGGCCGCAGCAGATCCTGCTCGATTTGTTCAGCCGTGGTTTGCATCTTCCCAGGTGCCTCGTTCGAGATAAGTCACGTTGGGCTTGGTGCCCAGTTCGCCCAACAGTTTGGTGCCGCGATTGGAGCTGGAAAGCTGCGAGACCTGGCTAGTGGAATCGTTGAGGTCGCCGAAGACCAGGGCCTTGGAGGCACAGGACTGGGCACAGGCGGTAGTGAATTCGCCGTCCTTCAGCTCGCGCTTTTCGGCTTCGGCCTGAATCTCGGCAGCCTTGATGCGCTGCACGCAGAAGGTGCATTTCTCCATAATGCCAACGCTGCGCACTGAGACGTCGGGGTTGAGCTGCAGCTGCAGCGGCCTATCCCACTGCGGATTGTAGAAATTGAAGAAGCGCACGTTGTAGGGGCAGGCGTTGGCGCAAAAGCGGGTACCGATGCAACGGTTATATATCTGCGAATTCAGCCCTTCGGGCGTGTGATAGCTGGCGTAGGTAGGACAGACGGGCTCGCATGGGGCCTCGTCGCATTGCTGGCAAAGGACCGGCTGAAAGCGGATGCGGGGGTTGGGGAAATCTCCCTCCCAGTAGCGCTCGACCCGAATCCAGTGCTTGGCTCGGCCGCGCGCGGCCTGGTCCTCACCCGCGGTGGGGATATTGTTTTCCGCATGGCAAGCGACCACACACGCTTCGCATCCCGTGCACCGGTCCAGATCCACCACCAATCCCCACTTATGAGTCATTCGTCTCACCCTTTTCTCCTAGCGCCGCTCTTCCTGGTGCGGGAACCCGCTCATTCCTCCCGCAAACAACACCAGCTTCGCCTGTTCCGGCCCACCCGCGCGCGCGAGCTTCACCCGGGTCGCGGCCCAGGCGAGCGCACCCGTGTCGACCACGCCGCTCGGCTCAAGAATCGAGAGCGGGTTGGCGCCGCGCCCGCTGGCGAATCGACCGAAGTTCTCATGCCCCTGACCGACCGGCATAGCCACCATATCGGGCGCGATACCAGGGGAAAGAACCGCGGCCGCATGCACGCTTCCCTGTGGGGACGCGATCTCCACCAGGTCGCCTTGCTTGATGCCCAGGCGCTCCCCCGTCTGAGGATTGATCTCCACCCAACTCGACCACATCGCTGACGTGAGCACGTCAGGCAGCTCCTGTAGCCAGGGCAAATGCGCCAGAGAACCATCGCCCAATGACTGCGAAACGTAGGGCAGAAAATAAAATGGAAACTCACCCGCAGCACCGGCAAGCTTGGCGCAGCCATGGTGACGGGTTCGCGCTTTTCCACCTCTACGGGTTGGCCCGCGGTGGCTACGCCCCACCAGCCGCCCTGGGTTTGCGCAGCGTCCCAAAAATCGTCATCCGTCTTGGCGTCGATGGAGCCGGCGCGAGTTCGAAGCGGAACATAGGCGGCGCGCAGCATGGCGTCAAAGGTTGGCCATGGCAAAGCCTTGGCGACATTGCCGCCAAGCTGATGGGCCAAGCCAAGCAACACATCGGGCATGGAGCGCGTGTCGTGAAGGGGTAGTACCGCGGGCGGCGCGAGGCTCACAACCGCTCGGGTTGAGCCCGACTCAGGCATGCTGTCGAGCCAGCTCTCCAGTGGGGCGTGGTCAGGCAATATCAGGTCGGCCAGAGCGCTCGTCTCGTCCATGAAGCTGCCAAAGCTGACAATGGTTGGAATTTTTGCCAGGGTTTCGCGAATGTGCAACGCGGGCGGAGCTGAGAACACTGGATTGGCATCGTAGAGCAACAGCAGCTGCGGCGGCGCGCCCACCAGGGCGTGAAGCGCCGAGAGGCCTTCCCGCATCGGCAGTCTGGACTCGCCCATCGGCAGCTCGGGCATAAAGCTCAAAATCGGCCCAGAACCGTGACCTGTATCGACCAGCGATTCCAGAGCATTGACTGCCAACGCGGTGGGCAGGCCGTTGGAACGGGCCAGCGGCGCACCGCCGATCATGGCGGTGGCCGATGCGCTCTGCGTCAGCTCATGCGCGAGACGCTTGATGACCGCTGCCGGCACTCCAGTCTGTTTCTCAACCGCTTCCGGTGTGTGGTCCGGCAGACCCGCCGACCAGCCGGCAATGAGCGCGCCGCCACGCGATCCCGCCCCTTGCGGCGCCAGCTTTTCGCTGAGGATGACGTGAGCAATCCCCAGCGCGAGTGCGCCTTCCGTTCCCGGCCGGCATGCGATCCACTCGTCCGCATTCGCGCCGGTCTGCGACATCCGCGATTCAACCTGGACGAACTTTGCCCGGCGCCCGGGCCGGCCTTGGCGCATCTCTCCGTACCCGATGGATTGCGCCACCGGCGAATTCCAGGTGCCGAGAAAATCGGCGCCGAAAGAGATGACATAGTCGGCACGGGCAAGATCGAACGTGGGCAGCCTGAAGTGTCCAAAGCTGAGCAGATTGGCCTCGCGCAGCACGCCCTCGTCGAAAGGCTGGTACCACGTCGCCGGCGGCACACCACAGGCATTCAGGAAACGCTCGACCAATTGGCCGCGCTGGCCGCTCAACGGCCGCGACAGGAAAGCCACCGAGGTTGCGGGATTCGATGCTTGCAGTGCCGTCAGGTGCGAGGCCAAGTCCTTCAGCGCGTCGTCCCAGCTTATTGGCTGGAATTCGCCCGAGCCGCGCGGGCCGCTGCGTTTGATGGGATGCGTGATGCGATCGGGATGATAAAGCACCTGCAGGCCCGCCTGGCCCCGCGCGCAGAGCTTTCCCTGGTTGACGGGATGCTGCGGATTGCCTTCGAGCTTTTTGGCCAGACCCATCTTGATCAGGCCCTGCTGGCCGTGACGCACCACTTCTGCTTCGCCTTGCATAACCCGCACCAACAGACCGCAACCCGCGGAGCATAGCGTACAGACACTCGGCTTCCAGGTCGCGATGCCGGGAATCAGCTCTTCTTCCGGAACAAAACGGATGAGCTGCTTCTCCGCGCTGCGGCAGCCTTCGAGCGTGGCCATCACGCCCGAGAGAGCCGATATCTTGATGAAGTCACGCCGTTCCATAATCCTCAGTAGTGACAGGTCTCGCAATCAATGGAGACTTTTTTCTGCGCGTGGCAGTTAATACAAAAACCCATGTTCAGATCTACCTTGCGTTCGGCCGTGGTCTGTTTGGTCATATCGCTGTGGCACATGGCGCAGTCGACTCCGGCGCGAATGTGCGGCGCGTGGTTAAACCGCACGTGCGCGGACTCGCTGTAGTTGTAAACCCGCACCCAGGGAATTTCTTCACCGCGTGCCTTGTAGGCGGCAATCTTCTTGATCTCGGGGCGGTCGGTGGCGATCGACTGGTGGCAGCTCATGCAGACGTTCACCCCGGGAATACGTGCCTCGGGGCCTTGATCCACACCGACATGGCAGAAGGTGCATGGAAGGCCTTTAGCGAGATGAACAGTATGCGTGTAAGCGATGGGCTGGACAGGATGTTCCGGATGGATATCCAGAAAGTCTTTCACCGCTGCGTACGCGTCAGGATGAGCAGGGGTAAAAACGCCCGTGGTCACGAAGTCGGATTGCCCCGAAGCGTGCATCCCCCGCCCGGGTAGCACGATTTCCACCAGCGCCCATACACCAGCGCCGGCCGCAATCAACAACAACCATTTTTGCCAACCCAGAGGGATGCGCATAGAGGGCAAAGTCTTATGTGGATTGGCCTTAAAACTGCAGATGCTACACGACTCGTGCGCCGTTGTAAATAATGAAGAAGGCAGGAGAAATATAGTGCGGACGAAGGGTGTCGGTATGTTGAAGGGTACGGGCTTCAGCCCATACGCACATCGGCCCTCCAGATTGACGGGCTCTCTTGGACGGCCTGAAGGCTGTCCCCTTCAAAGAGCGTTGGCAGGCTACGGCTTCCCCAGGTCGTACACCACAGGTTCCTCTTGCTTCGCGGGTTCGCCCAGGGCTTGCCGGATGACCGCCAAAAGCTCGGCATTATTGACGGGCTTTTGCAGAAAGGCTCTGGCGCCTGCCTGAAGAGCGCGCTTTTGATTTACGCGAAGTTCACGGCCCGAAACCACGATGACAGGGATCGAGGCCAGAGAAGGAACTGCTTTGAACCTTTCCATCACCAGGAAACCGTCGCCGGCAGGCAGACCCAGGTCGAGGATCACGAGATCCGGCTCGATCTTCCTCGCCTCAGCAATGCACGAGATCGCATCCGCTGCAAAAAACGTATCGTAGTTGTTGGCCTTGAGGCGTACATGCATACTTTTAAGTACATCCGGGTCGTCATCGACAATGAGAATTTTCTTATTGCCCATCTCTGCCAATCCTCCGCAAAATTTCCTCATTCATTAGTTCCTGAACCTCAACCGCCGCCTTTTCCAGGTAGGTTTCCATTGATTCATTCGGCTCTCGTTTGATCGCATCTTCATTCCCGTGAAGGAACCGGTAAGAGGTCGAATGGATCAAGCCTGCCAGCCCGATTTGTTCGCTCAAGTCCAATTGCTTCCGAATCCGCTCAGCAAGCACCTCGGCACCAATTTCGTCGATGGCAGCCACGATGAAAAAGAGTTCTACGGCTCCTGAGAAGCCCATCCTGGGCAGGAGAACATCCCGCTCGGAATGCAGACACTGTTGCAGAATATCCCGGACCTCATGGGACTGTTCCGTGCGCACCTGGTCGGAAAGCCAGCCGGTCTGCGAACCTATCTCCGTCACCACGAGTGCGACCGAACCGTCGATACGTCTTCCCCCTCTCAATGCCGGGAGGATCAGGTCGCATAAACTAAACACGGGCAAGGTAACGGAAAAAACCGCGCCATGCCCCAGCACGCTCGTGGCCCAGATCCGTCCACCCTGCCGGGTAACCAGGTCTTTGCAGATATACAAGCCCAGGCCAAGACCTTTTCGTACCACGAACGCCGGATTTGGTACCTGGAACATGCGTTCAAAAATCCGTTCGATAAAGTCCGGACTGATCCCGCATCCCGAATCTGAGACCTCCAGCAGCACCAGACCCGGATCTCGCTCGAGCAGACGAGCTTGAATCTTCACCTCTCCGTTGGCAGGGGTGAACTTGATGGCGTTCTCGACCAGAATGACGAGAATTTGTCGCAGGCGCGTTGGATCAGCGCAGACTGGCGGCAAGGGGCAATCCATATGCGAGGAAAGGGCGATCTCTTTGGCGGTGGCTGACCACTGAAGGGTATGAATCGTGTCCAGGATTGCATCGCAAAGCGAAGTAGGTTGCGGTTCGACCACCAGTTTTCCGGTATGCGAACCAGCCACTTCGAATAAGTCATTAATCATCGATTGCAGCTGCTCGACATTCCTGAGAACGATTTCCAGGTCCCCGCTCTGTGCCGGATTCAAGTCACCGGCCAACCTGTCCTGGAGAATGGTCACAAACTGATAGATAGCGTTCAGCGGTGAACGAAGCTCGTGCGACACGTGGGAGAGGAACTCATCCTTAAACCGCATCTGATATGTCCGCACCAGGTCGGTTTCTGTTTGCATGCGCTGACGCTCAATTGCATGGCGAAGAGTTCGTGGAAGCGCACGACTTTCGATCTGGCCCTTAATCAGATAGTCTTGAGCGCCTTCCTTCATCGCTTCGGCGGCCAGGGCCTCGTCGTCCAACCCGGTCAGCACAATCACCGGGACGCCGGGGGCCATCGCGTGCGCCCGGCGCACCGTGGCGATGCCTTTCTCATCCGGTAATCCCATGTCTAACAGAATGATGTCCGCTCGAGCTTGCGCAAGATGACCCTCGGCTTCACTGATGCGCCCCACGTGGGTCAATTCGAAACTGCCCGGTTTCTCCTTGCTGAACATCTCGCGCAATAAACGAGCATCTCCCGCGCTATCCTCCACCAGCAGCACCTGGAGCGCATTCTCTTTCATATGCGTGGGGAGCGTGGCAACTTGACTACGGAGAACCAGAAGGCGTCAATGGACTTCACCACCGTGATAAATCCTTGCAGGTCTACCGGCTTGGTAATGTAACAGTTCGCATGGAGCTTATAACTCCGCAGGATATCCTCGTCAGAAGCAGACGTGGTCAGGACCACAACAGGAATGCTCTGGAGTGTCGAACTTTCCTTGATCTCCTGCAGAACCTCCCGTCCATCTTTCTTGGGCAGGTTGAGATCGAGCAGGATCAGGTCCGGACGAGGTGCGCTCGAGTGCTTTCCCTCACCCCTGAGAAACTCCATCGCCTCAGTTCCATCCTGAGCGACGTGCAGCCTGATCTGTACCTTGGCGTCCTTAAGTGCTTCTTTCGTGAGCCTGACATCCCCGGGACTATCTTCAACCAGGAGAACTTGAATGGGTTGCGTGCCCATTTCCTTCGATTCCATCATTTACCATCTCCTACAGGTAGGGCGAAGTAGAAGGTGGAGCCCCGCTTGGATTGCGACTCGACCCAGATCCGGCCACCCAGCCGATCCACAATCTTCTTGCACATGGCTAATCCGATTCCGGTGCCCTCGAATTCTTTTTGCCCGTGCAACCGCTGGAAAAGAACGAATATCCTCTCAAAGTACTGAGGCTCAATTCCCAACCCGTTGTCGCGCACCGCAAAGACCCATTCGTTGCCACCGTCCGTGGCCGAGACGTGTACCCGAGGCGGCTCGGCACTGCGATATTTAATCGCGTTCCCGACCAGGTTCTGGAATACCTGGACTAATTGCGTTTCAGCCGTCGTGAGGGCCGGCAGCGAATCATGAGTCACCATCGCCGCACTTTCCTCAATGGCTGTTCGTAAGTTGCCAAGCGCCTGCTGCAGGGCGTTTTCACAGGAAATCTCCCGCAGCTCTTCCCTGTTCGCCCCCGCGCGTGAATAAGAGAGCAGATCCTGGATCAACCCTTGCATACGATTGCACCCGTCGACTGCAAACGCGATGAACTCATCGGCGTCTGAGTCCAGACGGCCTTTGTATCGCTGGGCCAGGAGCTGCGTATAACTGGCCACCATGCGCAATGGCTCCTGAAGATCATGGGATGCGACATAGGCAAATTGCTCCAGTTCGTCATTCGAACGCTTCAGTTCCTCCATCGTCTTGGTCAGGTTCTCCTCGGACTTAAGGCGCTCACTGACGTCCCGCGTGATTTTTCCGAAACCCCGCAACCGCCCCTGTTCATCACGTAACGCTGTAATCACAACGTTGGCAAGAAAGCGAGAGCCGTCCTTGCGTACCCGCCAGCCTTCGGCTTCACAGCGCCCGTTCTTTTTCGCCTGTCCCAATTCGAAGCCGGGTACTCCGTCGGCTATATCTTCGGCGGGATAGAAGCGAGAGAAGTGTTGGCCGATAATCTCCTCTGCCCGGTATCCTTTGATTCTCTCCGCCCCCTCGTTCCAGCTCACGACCAGGCCCTCCGGGTCCAGCATTAAGTTCGCATAGTCCTTCACCCCCGACGCCATCAAGCGAAACCGCTCCTCGCTCTCACGAAGAGCGTCTTCGATCCGCTTGCGCTCGGTGACGTCGCGAATCGCAGCCGTCACCAGCATTCCTTCTGTGCTTTCGTGCGGGCTGAGCATGATCTCGATCGGAAACTCAGTTCCATCCTGCCGCCGGCCGTGGAGTTCGACCCCGGTACCAATTTTCTGCGCCATCTCTCCGGCCGCAGTGCGGATACCATCCACCACCAGCCGCTCCGCGAAGCCCTCAGGAATGATGTTCTTTACCGGCTGCCCCAGGAGCGCGTCCCGCCGGTATCCGAACTGTTTCTCCGCCTGAATATTCAATAGAACGATCTCCCCACCCTGGTTCACCACCACCATCGCATCCGGCGAAGCCTCCAGAAAGCTGCGATACTTCACTCGCACTCCTTCCTTGAGCGTTCCCATTTCGGGGGCCGCTGCCGCGCGAGTGAACTATGCTGATGGGAGCGTGATACGCGCCAAAGCACTCGCTATATGCTTATCGGCTTTGCAGCCGAAGATCGTGAACTAGGGAGGCAGCATCGACATCACGAACACATCCACTCCGCCCACACTGGCGGGCTTTGGCCTCTTGCTGCTGCTTGCAGCGATCGGTTGCCAAAACACCGCCCAACCACCCGTTGCCTCCCATAGCAACGCCGAGGCTCGTCCAAGCGGACGCGAATACCAGCCACGAGACAGCTCGGATTACGCCGGCAACGACCAGGGGACAAGCAGGCGCCGGCCGCGCCGCGGACGCCCGCAGGAGCAGGCGGCGCCGGGGCAATTCGATTTCTACCTGCTTAACCTCTCCTGGTCGCCGGAGTTCTGCGCCACCCGCGGGGACAGCCCGGAGTGCGGGCGAGACCTGGGCTTTGTGGTGCACGGACTGTGGCCACAGGATGCCGACGGCGACTATCCACAGCATTGCAGCGATGCGCCCGGCCCGGCCGATCCCCAGGCCGACACCGACATCATGCCCACGGCCAGCCTGGTAGAACACGAATGGCAGACGCACGGCACTTGCTCCGGATTAGGGGCCAATGATTATTTTGCAGAGATTCATAAGGCCTATCGGGCAGTGAAAATCCCGGCAAACATCGGCACCGGGGGTGATGCCGATGGCGTCCCCCCTGATGACCTGCTGGCGCGATTTGCGGCCGCAAATCCAGGTTACCCGCCGGGGAGTTTCGCGCTGAGCTGCGGCAATAACCGGTTGACGGCGGTGGAGATCTGTTTAACCAAAGACCTCCGTCCCGAGACTTGTCAGGGTGTGCGGTCCTGCCGAGCTAACGTGGTGAAAGTAACGCCCCGATAGGATCTTCAGGGTTGAGGGGCAGGTGCATCCGGGGCGGATTGAGGAGCAGGCCGCGGGGTGTTCTGCCCCCCGCCTTGCCCCATCTGCTTGGCCAGCTTTTCCGCTTGCTTTCGCCGGTGGTAGCGCACCATGTCGGGCCAGAATTCGATGACTTCGCTGCCGATAATCGCTTGGGCGGTGACCGTAAAACCACGTCCCAGTGTGCCGCCGACAGTACGTTCGGATGCCGGGTAGTACAAATTGGAAACAGCTGCGCCCATCAGATTGCCCACCACATTTGCATAGTTCGGTCCCCAGGTGCCGCTATCGCGCTTGCACCACACCGTACCCCCTGCCGCCCAAAGAGCACGGCTGCTAAAGCTGCCTGTACCCTTCTGAAAATAGCGCGGATCTTCCTTCAGCAGGCCTGCCAGCACCGCGTTGCCCAGCAGATTGCCGGTGAAGTAATCGGTGTAAGCCGCCCCATATCGCTTCGCGTACCCTTCCACGCCCTGTCCGTATTCGGGAAAGCTGTTGTCGGCCTGATCGATGCCGGCGCCAAAAGCGGTAAGCACGAAAGGCCAGGGATCGGTCGCACTCTTGAAAAAAAGCTCGTACTTCTGGCCGGTACTTAGAGGGAGTGCGTCCTTGTTGCGGGTAGTATTGAACGTTGCCATCACGGCAAAAACCCGCTGATGCAGCTGGCTGTCCAGCTGTTCCTGCGCCTTCTTCCTCCGCTCTTCCTCGCTCATTGGGGTGGTTGGAGCGGGCGCAGTCTGCGCGTCGGACTGGCTGGCCGGGGCCGTAGTCGAGCTGTTCGGCGACGTTTGCCATGCGCTCGCGATAGGACTATCCGGCAAATTAAGCGCGCCATCGGTCGGCTCTGCCCTTGCTCCAGGATCGGCAAAGAGTACGACCAACGCTATGCATGCTGCCGCAAACCATCGAGTTAGAGCCAATCGGTTGACCTCAATCCTGCTCCGTGAACCTATCGCTCAAACCGGCCGACGCGGGCTGTCGCTCCTGGGAGAGATACAATTTCCAGCCGCCGGGGTCGAATTGGCGCAGGTCTCAACCCGGGTGGGCTTCCGGCAAAGGGGCGGAGCAGGTCTCCGATTCGCCTCAAACGTATTTGACGTTCGAATCGTAAGCGCCGTCGTCCAATGGGCCGGTGGAGCGCAATCAATATTCTATGGCAAAATCGTCGCTTGAGATCGGGAATATAAGAAATGCTTATGACATCAACAGCAAGCTCTAGTGCCGGGCTTGGTTGGTCTGTAGAGAACGGCTATCCTCCTAAGGGAAGCTAAAGAACAACTCGGAGGAGTCACCCTAAATGGCAAAGTATGCGTTGTACGTTTCATTGAAGGCCAAGCCCGGCAAGGCAGCAGAGGTAGAAGCGTTCCTCAAGCAAGGCGCGGAGATGTCCAAGGCGGAAAAAGGAACCGTCACCTGGTATGGCATCAAAGAAGACGATGGTGCGTATGCAGTGTTCGACACCTTCGATGATGAAGCGGGCCGAGACGCTCACCTCAACGGTGCGATTGCCAAAGCACTGATGGCCAAAGCAGATGAGCTCTTCTCAAATACGCTGCAAATTCACAAGATCCAGATCATCGCCAACAAATAAGGGCGCTCTCAGAACGCGTGGCGGCTCAGGATTTCGCGAGTGATGGTCAGCACCATAATTCGGAGGTCAAACCACATAGACCAGTTCTCAATGTAGGCCAGATCGCAGGCGACCCTGTTTTCGATCTGCTCCACAGTCGTCGTTTCGCCACGCCATCCGTTAACTTGCGCCCATCCTGTGATCCCGGGCTTAACGCGGTGGCGGAAAGCGTATTTTGCGACCACATCGGTGAACAGTTTGTCCTCCGCCTTGGTGTTGGGCGGATGCGGGCGCGGTCCGACCAGGGACATGTCCCCCTGCAGGACGTTCAGCAATTGCGGCAATTCGTCGAGGCTAAGCGCTCTTAGCCACTTACCCAGCCGCGTGACCCGCGGGTCGCCCCGCGTCGCCTGTCGCTCGCCCAGCAAGTCCCTCATCCCATGATGCATAGAGCGAAATTTGTAGCAGGTAAAGAGGCGATTATTGAAACCGAGCCGGGGCTGCCGGAATAAAATCGGTCCGGGACTATCGAGACGGATGGCCAGGGCGAGGAGGGCGAGGAGCGGCGAGAGGACGACGAGCATCAGAGAACCGATGACCAGATCGAAGGCCGACTTCTTCGCCGCCCGCCAATCCTTCAGCGGCCGCTCTTCGATTAACACCACCGGATTGGAGCCGATAGAGGAAATCTGGCTGCTCCGATAGCGGAACCCCACGAAATCAGTGGTCAGGCAAATGTCGGCAACCGCGCTCCCGATCTGTCCGAGAATCATCGATATGCGTGAGATCGCCCGCAGCGGGAGCGCAATGACAATCAGGTCGATCTGCTCTTCACGGCTCCGCTCCAGCAGATCGCGCACGCTGCCGCGCACTCTAACCCCGTCCTGTACGGCCGGAATGCGCGAAAGGCGATCATCATACAGGCCCACCACGGTATAGAAGTTTGGCTCCGAACGCAGGCGTTCGATGAACTCGCGGCTGAACTCGCCCGCGCCGATCACTGCGACCCTGCGCGCCAGCCGGCCGGACTCGGTCCACCTGTGCAGCAGCCGGGACAGGTAGCATCGCGATGCGACGAGCAGAGTGGCGCTCAGGAATAACCAAAGAAAAGGCCATCGGCGAGGAACCAGACCGTCATTACGGGTGAGGAAAAGGCAGACGATCATGCTGCCAACGCCGGCCAACAGCGGAATAGGCATAAGCTTGAGCTGTTTACCAAGCGAACAGAGCGAAGGGAGCAGGTAAGCCCCGGCACGGGAGAGGAAGGCCCCCGCCACGAAGCTGCCCGTTACCGTCGCAAAGAAGAGTGAGCCGTCGGGCCGCAACGCATACCGTGGCGCCAGCATGCTGCTGGTCAACAAACCACAGAACAGCAACAGGAGCAAGTCAGAAGCCTGCACAATATTTACGATGACCGATGGCGACATTCTAAATTTGTCGCCACGAGATCCTTGTCGAGCAGGTGACCTCCGCTCCGTCGAAGCTGGGATCTTCGTCTTCTGCGGAGCGGAAACGGTCGCGAGATTAACCTTCATCGGGGCACCAGCTGCAGTGTGGCGGTAGAGCACGCATGGCGCCCATAAGTGATGGGGGGGCCTGCTATCTCAGCTACCTGGTCTTTTGTAAACGGGGCCAGCCAGTAAAATCCGCAGCGGCCTCATTGGCAGTCGAATTTTTGAGGCCAGGGACCCATTCGCGCTTCCGGCGCGGAAAGGTGAGCACGGAACCCATGCCTCGGCCCGGCGCCGAAGCGGTGCGCATACGCATTCTCGATGTGATCCCCCGGTGGCGAACTGTACGTGACCGCCGGCGTGGCTCCTGCAAGAGTCGTATCTGGTCGATAAGTTGCTGGCCTTGCCAGATCAGGGTGTTTATATTCTCGAGCACCCGCAACACGCCTTCATTGCCTTTCTCGTTCTCATGGATGGCCATACACTTGTCCCGCACGTCCGGTGAAGTACGCGTGAGCCACTGCTCCAGCTCATCGGAAAATGCCACTACGGCGCTCCTATCCTTCATTGCCGGGCGATGGACCGGCATGCCCAAGAAGGCCTCCCAACGTTGGGCAGTGCGGACACCACGTTCAATGTGGTTGGAAATCTGTTTCCAGCCGTTAAGGATCTTTCGACTCATTTGGGCTCCAGGATTCTGCCGGCGGCTCAGGGCAATGTCTCTGCGGTAACGTGTACGTTCGCTTTCGAGAAAAAACTAGTGCGGGAGGTGGCGGAACTTCCAGTAAACCGCGGCGGCAATAACCACCACTACCTCGAAGACAATGGCCCAAACGACACCGCGCGCGCATCCCAGCCTGTCTTCAGATTCGATTTGCTCCCAATCAACAGAACAAATATTGGCGACACGGGGGTAAGTCGGGGACTCCTGTGCCTCATCCTGATCCACCACAGCATGGGATGTCTGCATTTGTAATTCTCCTGAATCTAGCCAGTACATCGGCTATTTCCCAATTGCGGATGTAGCACTTTTGAACCATGGCCGGCAGCATGCCCAGCTAAAGTGATCGACATTGATACATGCTGACAGGTGCTGAATGGATTCCAATCGCAGAACCGGGATTGCGAACATTGCGGCGGGGAAAAACGGAGGTAGGCCTATCCATGTGGCCGGAGCGAACAGTTGTAGCCGGCAGTTACTATATCCATTTCTTCCGCAGCAGCCACAATTTGATGATTTGCGTAAGTCCCATATAGGCGAGCAGGGTCAGCAGCAAGATCGGCCAATACAGCAACGGCAGATGCGTGAAGCCCAGCGATGATGCCACCGGGGAATACGGTAGATAGACGCCTAGCGCCATGACGGCTAGTGTCGTAAGCATGAGCGAGCGGCTTGCCCGGCTCTGAATGAAGGGTATTTTGTTGGTGCGAATGACGTGGATGATGAGAGTCTGTGTCATCAGCGATTCGACGAACCAGCCGGTTTGAAACACCGAGGCACGAGAGGGGTCCCAACACTTGAAGACCCAGAGCATTACAAAGAAAGTCGTGTAGTCGAAGATCGAGCTGATGGGCCCGATGAAGAAGATAAATCGCGTGATCTCCCCGATGTTCCAGGGCCGCGGATGGGCTATCTGCTCTTCATCCACGGCGTCGGTCGGGATCGGTACCTGCGAAAAGTCATACAGCAGATTGTTGGTCAACACCTGGATGGGCGCCATCGGCAGGAAGGGGAGGAAGGCGCTTGCCCCCAATACGCTGAACATATTTCCGAAGTTGGAACTCGCCCCCATGCGGATGTATTTGAGGATGTTCGCAAACACCTTCCGCCCCTCAGTCACGCCCCCTTCGAGCACCATGAGGTCTTTTTCGAGCAGGATCAGATCTGCAGATTCTTTGGCGATGTCCGTGGCCGTGTCAACTGAGATGCCGACGTCGGCGGCGCGCAATGCCGGCGCGTCGTTGATCCCATCCCCCATGAATCCGACGACGTGACCCTTGCCCCGGAGAAGACGAATGACCCGCTCCTTGTGAGCCGGAGAGAGGCGGGCAAATAGCGTCGCTTTCTGCGCCGCCTCGGCAAGTTCCGGATCTGACATTTTCTCCACGTCGGCCCCGAGAAGCATGGGATCGGGAGAAAGGCCAACGTCTTTGCATACTTTGCGGCTGATGAGGTGGTTGTCTCCAGTCAGGATTTTCACTGCCACGCCATGCTGACGAAGAGACTCAAGGGCAGCCGCCGCACTCTTCTTGGGCGGGTCGAGGAATGCTACGTACCCTCTGAGAACAAGGTCTCGCTCGTCCTCTTTACTACAGATTTGTTTGCCCGTAAGGCCCTTGGTGGCCACTGCCAAAACACGGAAACCATCGTTGCTGAGGTTCTCGTATTCTGCCTTCAGACCAACGATCAGGGGCGGCTCCATTGCGGACAGCTTCCCGTTCAGTTCAAATTGCGCACACCGATGAAAAACTTCCTCCGGGGCGCCTTTGGTTAATAGGATCGCTTTGCCTTCGGGGTTCTCCACCAGGACAGACATCATGCGTCGGGTGAAGTCGAAGGGGATCTCATCCAGCTTCTTGTACTTCTCGACCATCGCCTGACCATGGAAATCGGAACTATCCAGAATCGCGCGGTCTAGCAGGTTCTTGAGGCCTGTCTGGAAGTAGCTGATCAGGTAACCGTCCAATAGCACATCGTCAGTTTCACGTCCCTCGACGTCGCAGTGCCGCATGAGAACGACACGATCCTCGGTGAGCGTGCCCGTCTTGTCGGTGCACAACACGTCCATACCGCCGAAGTTCTGGATGGAGTTGAGACGCTTGACGATTACCTTCCTGCGGCTCATGGCAAGTGCGCCCTTGGAGAGACAGACGGATACGATCATCGGCAGCATCTCGGGCGTAAGGCCCACCGCAACTGCCAGGGCAAAGAAAAAAGCGCCTTTCCAATCGTGTTTTGTGAGGCCGTTGATCAGAAAGACTAAAGGCACCATGACAGCCATCAGCCTGATCATCAGCCAGGTAAAGTGGTTAAGGCCCTGATCGAAGCTCGTCAGCACCCGTTCCCCAATAATCGATTCGGCCATACCGCCGAAGTACGTCTGGATTCCCGTGGTGACCACGACCGCGGTTGCCGTGCCGCTCTCCACGCTCGTCCCCATGAAGCAGATGTTCTTAAGTTCCGTGGGCGAAGCCACCGTTTCGGGTTGCGGGTCGTGGAACTTTTCCACCGGGAGCGACTCACCCGTGAGGCTACCCTGGCTCACGAAGAGGTCTTTGGAGGTCAGCACCCGTACATCGCCCGGAATCATATCGCCTGCGGACAACTGGATGATGTCTCCGGGCACCAGTTCGCGGAGGGCTATTTCCTGCGCCTTGCCGTCGCGGACGACGGTGGCAGTGACGTGGATCATGGCCTTGAGCTTTGCCGCCGCGTCGTCGGCCCGGGCTTCCTGGATGAAGCGCAGGCTTACACTCAGGACTACCATCATGGCCATTACGGTGCCGGCGCGCGCATCACCCGTGGCAAAGGAGATCGCTGAAAGAGTTCCCAACAGAATCACCAGCGGGTTGCGCATGATTTTCAGAAGGCGCACGGGCCAACCTTGCACCTTTTCCTGCGCAATCTCATTCGGACCCGTGGCCGCGGCCCGCTCTTCAGCCTCAGCTTGCGTCAGACCAGCCGGACTGGTCCGCAGCTCCTGGAGTAATTCTTCCCCGCTCTTCCGGGCGGCATTGAGTACCGCTGGCGAGACGTGAATGCTCTTGCTTTTCGGACTCTTGGGGGTCTCGGGCGGCGTCAACGCCGGTGCGCCGTGATTCGCGGCTGCGCTGACAACTCCACCTGCAAGGCCGTTCCTATCCGCATTAGGTACTGTCATATTTCTCTCATCGCCTGTCGAAGTAACCCGGACTCTACGCACCAAGAGTACCGCTGTGCAAGGGGGTAAAGGTAAGAATGCTATGAAGTTCGAAGAGTCCGGCCTGGAAATGTTAAGCACACGTTTCCTGATTACAAACCATTGACATTGTGATGACAGAGGACTGACAAGCCATTCGGTGGGGGTTGTTACGTTGGGGATGCAAGACGAGTTGCCCCCTATGCGATCAACCAACTCAGCTAAGCCTAATCAAGCGTCGTTCCCACGTTTGGCTCTCGCCTTCCGGTTGGCTGGCTTCCTGCTGCTGCTGTATGGACAGTTCTCATCCGCCCAGGACGTTCCGATCGTGTCGGGCGCACTCGGCTTTTTCGACAGCACAAATACAGGTGTCAATTTCTTTCAACCGGTGGCCGCCCCGGTAATCGTAGCCCCACTGGGCAAGCATTTCCTGGCGGAATCCCGATTCGATTTGCGTGGCTTTTTTGCGCCACAAAATGGCAACAGTGGCCCCTACCAGGGCACCTATGTTGGATCCACCCAGTATCTACAACTGGATTATCTCGCGTCGAACAAAGTGACCTTCACGGCGGGCCGATTCCTCACTCCTTTCGGCACCTACAACGAACGTCTTTCGGCCATCTGGATCCAGAAGTTGCAGGACTCTCCGCTCATTTTTCCCATTGGCACGCGCACCACTGGCTCCAGTGACGGAATCATGGCAAGAGGAGTGTTGTTCGCAAAGCCCTCCATACACCTGGACTACATCGGCTACTTTTCTGCATCCAGCAATGTCAGACAATTGCAGGCGGGGCGTGCAGCCGGCTATCGTATCGATCTGTATTTTCCTGGCAAGCGAGTCGAAATAGGAACCTCCTACGGACGATTCCTGCAGGGAACGCACAACAATTCGAGCGGCGCCCATTTCTGGTGGCAACCGTGGCGGTTTCCTTTAGAGGTGCGTTCCGAATATGCCCACGGAGCCCACGCGCAAGGTTACTGGATAGAGAGCGCCTATCGCCTCTCGCAGTGGAAAGGTCCTGACAGCTTTTTCGGCCGCCTGGAGCCGGTATTCCGGTTGCAGCAGACTTTCCGTAACAGTCCGGGCCCGGGCGACGGCCTGCCCGCTGCCAATACCAATCAGTTTGACTTTGGCCTCGACTACCACCTGCCCCATGAGGTGCGCCTCAATGGCAGCTATTCGCGCAAGCTCACTGCTACCGGCAACGCGAATATCTGGGACGTATCACTGACCTACCGTTTTCTTTTTCCCATGTGGCGAGGTCGCCAATGAAGAACAATCGCACAACCTGGAAATACCTGCCTCTGCCTCTGGTTATCTTCCTGCTCGGCAGTTGGCTCGCCTGGGCACAAGCGGTCAAATCTCCCCGGGATGCGGTGCAAGCAACTTCATCATCGGCGCAACATGCAGCGCCTGCGGTTACGAATCCTGGAGAACGCGCGTTTCAGGCGAACTGCGGCCGCTGTCACAATCCACCCGAGCAACTTTCACCCCGGATCACGGGAACGGTGCTCCGTCACATGCGCGTACGAGCCTTGCTCAGCCCGCAGGACGAACGCGACATTCTGAAATATCTGGCTCCCTGAACTTTTTGAACAGAGAAGAGAAACATTGCATGAAACTCAATTTGACCCTCCGCATTTCGATCATCGCGCTGTTCGTCGTTTCTTGTGCATGGCGGCTGTCGCATGCCCAGGACCCGCCACACCGAATTGAAATCGTCGCCAAACGGTTCGACTTCACCCCCAGTGAGATCACGCTCAAAAAGGGGGAGCCTGTGATCCTGGTGCTCACCAGCAAAGACGTCCAGCACGGTTTGAAACTTGACGCATTTAATCAGGTCGTCAAAGCCAAGAAAGGGGAGAGCAGCCAGGTCGAGTTCACCCCGACCGAGGCAGGCACATTTGTCGCCCAATGCGCGGTCTTTTGTGGAGCAGGGCACGGATCGATGAAGTTGACCATCCATGTCACTGAGTGAAGGTTACGGAGTAAGCATGCGACGGGCGCACCAACTTTGTTTCCTTGGCTTGTCGTTCTTGCTGTGCGGCTGCAAAGTAAGCCAGCCAAGCCCCCTGGAGCGCGACGTCGTGGTCGCCGCCGAGCATGACATTACCGTAGGCAACCGGTCGCAAAAGAACCCGTTGCCCTTAACCCATGAGACTTTGGCGGCCGGGAAGGAGGCCTTTGGACACTATTGCGTCGTTTGCCATGGACTCGACGGCCAGTCCACCGGCGTGCCCTTCGCCGATCGCATGTCTCCGCCCATCCCATCGTTGGCTTCGCGGCAGGTACAGGACTACAGCGACGGGCAGTTGAAATGGATCATCGACAACGGCTTGGCACCTTCCGGCATGCCGGCCTCGAAGGGCACACTCAGCGACGAAGAGATCTGGTCGATCGTTCACTTTCTTCGCCATTTACCACCAGCGGGCAGCCTTGGCGAACCCGAGATGTACAGCCACTAATTTGAACCGGAGATTGTTATGAAATGGCGCGAACGCGCAAGCAAGAAGGTGGTCGAGGCTGTAGTTGCCGCCTTCCGCGATTCAGCCAGGGAATCTTCTCAACGCCTGTCGGCGTTGACACCCCGAGACTGGCAACGGTCCTGGAACTGGCTCGATGCCAGCGGGATGGCGCTGTACTTTCTGGACCGGGTTGACTCGCTGCACATCGAGAGCGCGCTGCCAGCGGCAACGCTGGAGCGGCTCCGCGGCAATCTCGCCGACAACCGGGACCGGAGCGTCACCATGTTTGCCGAGTTTGCTTCCCTGAATCGAGTCGTTTCAGGAAGCAGGTCTGGTGTACGCAAATTTTAAGGGGTTCACGCTTTCCCCTGAGTCGTGCCCGAGACCTGAACTGCGCTGCCAACTCGATTTCGACTTTCTGGTGGATGGCAATCAATTGAGTCTCTGCCAGGAACTCCTGCGCAAGCGAGGTTACGAACTATGGGCAGCTACCCCGGAGGTGTGGGAGTTCAAGGCCGGCTCTTCCGAATTGGTCAGTATCAAGGACCACTACAAAGCGAGGCCGCAGCGCGCAGTCGAACTGCACTTCGCCTCTTCCGAAGCAGCCCCGCATCTGCCGTACCGCGACCCGCGTCTCGAAAGGCGGATGCTCCATTCATGGGGAGGCCTTACCTTCCCAGCCCTTGCCCCCGCCGACCGATTGATCGCCCAGGCGCAACATGTCTTTAAACATCTTTGCAGTCCGTGCACCCGGCTGTCCTGGTTGCTCGAGTTTCAGCATCATCTTGCAGTCCGTTACCACGACCAGTCTTTCTGGGACGAAGTGCGGGAACATGCCTGGAACCGCCGTCACGCATCCATTGCGATCGGCCTGACGACGCTGCTCACCACCCGGATTTTTGGCGGCGAAGCTCCGGCTCAACTTGAAGAATGGACCACCGACCGTTTGCCCGCCTCTGTCCGGCTGTGGGCCGACCAGTACGGAAGAGAGTCGGTCCTGGCGGACTTTCCCGGCACCAAACTGTACCTCCTCTTGCAGGAGGAGTTGAGAGCCAACGATGACTCCTGGAAACAGGCCAAACGCACCAGCCTGCTTCCTCTGCATCGGGCTCCAAGAATTGTAAACACCAGCACCCATGACGACGCTTGGAAGCGGCTTCGAAGCGAAGTCTACCAACTACGCTTCATTCTTTTTCGCCTCCGCTTTCACGTTGTCGAAGGAATGCGCTACCTGGTCGAGGCCTCGCGCTGGAAACGCCGGCTTGCCGCTTTGCGGGAGTTGAAGCCCGATCTGATTGTTGATTGAAAGAAGCCATGAAGACTCGACTCACAACCCGGTTCACGCACCTTCATTGAAGGCGGTCGCTCTCATTGCGTTATGCGGCTCCGCTTATGCCCAGCAGGTCACGCCCCTGGCGGTTACTCCTTCGTCTGCCGCCACCGATACAACCTCTTCGGATTCTGATGCGAACAGTTCCTCTGCATCACAAATCGGCGAGCGCACTTCCCTGACAGCGGCGCAGATCATTATGATTCTGCAGCAGAAACCCGAGCTGGTTGTAGAGCTCAAGTCGCTGGTGGCCGACCAGCTTCAACAGCAGGGCATCACCACGCAGGCCGACGCCATCACCGACGAGATGCTCCTCACCCAGATCTCGACCAACGCCACCCTGCGTGCCAGCATAACGGTTTGGTTGCGCGCCCGCGGCTATGTGTCCGCGGCCGATATGGATCGGTTACTTTCGAGCGCGGCCTCCCAGGACGAAAATGAACAAGCGCTGTCGTCATCACAGCTACTAAGGGCGCCTGTGGATGGGCTCAGCCTCTCGGGCCTCGACCGTGCTCAAAGCGGATCGGTTTCCGGAATCGGCCAGGCATCTATGACCGACGGCGGCGCCTCACCCGCGCGCACCAAAGGTTTAACTCCGGCAACAGACCGCTCAGCCAAGCCCGATAAGTCGCAGAGCGTCACCGACGAACCTGAATCCCTGCATCTGCCTGCCCCATACAATCTGCGCTCCTTGCGAGACCTCTACACCCAGGTGCCTCCCGATAGCGTAAAGCTCAAGCGTTTCGGTTCCGAGGTCTTCGTCAAGCGCGATGAGCTGACAGGTGGCGGCCTCGGAAACCGCACCATGCCCGTCGATCTGCCCATCGGTCCCGACTATGTACTGGGCACTGGCGACGGCCTCACCATCAATCTGTGGGGAGGTATCTCGCAGAGCTTCGCCCGCGTGATCGATCGTGAGGGAAAGATCGCGCTGCCTGAAGCAGGGTCTCTGGTCGTGGCCGGGCTGACTCTTCAGCAGGCCCGGTCCATAATCGAAAGCGCACTCAAGCAGCAGTATCACAATGCCCAGGTGGACGTGACCATTGGCCGCCTGCGTACCGTGCGCGTGTATGTGGTCGGCGATGTGCAGCGCCCGGGGGCGTATGACGTCAGTTCCCTCTCCACCCCGCTCAACGCGATCTATGAGGCCGGCGGTCCCACCAGCGTGGGCTCGCTGCGTATCGTGCGCCACTATCGCGGACAGCAACTCATACGCGAAGTCGACCTCTACGACTTCTTGCTCCACGGCGTGCGCATGGATGACGAGCGCCTGCAGGCCGGCGACACCCTGCTCATTCCGCCTACGGGCCCGCAGGTCGCCATCTTCGGCATGGTAAAACGCCCCGCCATTTATGAACTCAAGGGCAACTCGACCCTCAAAGATGTGCTCGACAATGCCGGCGGAGTTACCGTTGCCGCGGCGCTCGACCATATCACCATTGAGCGCATTGACGCCAACAGGCAACGCGAGACGGTGAGCCTGGCCTCGTCGCCCACACCAGCGTCGGCCCTGGAGAAGATCGCCACCTTCCAGGTGAAGGACGGTGACCGTATCCACGTCGCGCCAATCCTGCCCTACAGCGAGCGAGCCATTTATGTGGAAGGCCACGTCGTGCGCCCGGGCAAGTTCCCTTATCGCGATGGCATGCAGCTCGAGTGATGTTCTCCACTCCTACCAGGATCTGCTGCCGGAGCCCGCTGCCAAAGGCGACATCGTGCGTCTCGTAGCCCCCGACTTTCATCCTGAGACGATTCAGTTCGACCTGGCCGATGCCTTGATCGGCAACACCAACCCTGCCCTCCAACCGTTCGACACCATCCGCATCCTGGGCCGCTATGAGGTCGATGCCCCGCAGGTCATGATTCGCGGTGAAATCTTACGTCCCGGCACTTATGCGCTTTCTCAGGACATGACGCCCATGAAGCTGGTGAGTATGTCGGGCGGCTTCAAACGCGACGCACTGCTCACCAGCGCAGACCTGGCGAGCTACACCGTCGAGGGCGGCGAAAAAGTAGTCAGCCAACGAACGTCCATTCAGATCGGTCAAAACGATTTTGATAAAGTCGCGCTGAAACCGGGTGACATCCTGACCATTCACCAGCTATCGGGATGGAACGATATCGGCGCCTCCGTCACTCTCGACGGAGAAGTCACCTACCCCGGCAGCTATGGCATCGAGCAGGGAGAGCGGCTTAGTTCCGTGCTCCGCCGCGCCGGCGGACTGCGGGATACCGCCTACGCCAGCGGTGCTGTCTTAGTCCGCACGCAAGTGCAAGAGTTAGAGGAGAAAACCAAGTCAGAACTGATCCGACAGATTGAAACCTCCTCGGCATCGGCGCGACTGGCGCCCAACCTGGGCGGTCAGGATCAGGCAGCTCTGGTGCAGGCTGCTTCGCAACAGCAGGCCGAAGTGCTGCAGCGCTTGAAAAGCCAGCCTGCGAGCGGACGTCTCGTGATCCACATCAGCGCGGATATCAATAGCTGGGCCAACACACCCGCCGACATCGAGATGCATACCGGCGACGTGTTGACCGTCCCCAAACGTCCTGGATTCGTGTTGGTCAGCGGCCAGGTCTATAACGCCTCGGCGCTTACGTTCGTTCCCGGGAAAGAAGCGAGCTGGTATCTCCGCCGGGCGGGTGGAACCAACGATGTTGCCAATCGCAAGGAGATCTTCGTCGTCCGCGCCAATGGTACGGTCATCGGCAGGCGATCTGGAGGATGGTATGGCACTGACGTTCTCTCCACGCGCCTCGATCCCGGCGACGTCATTGTCGTCCCGCAAAAGATCATCGGCGGCTCTCTCTTCTGGAGAAATCTGCTGACCGTTGCCCAGATATCTTCATCCATTGCCATCACCGCCGCGGTAGCGGGGGTCATATAGGTTCGCCATGCGAAGTTCAGCCATGCTGCTGCTCGTGTCACTCATGTTCACCCATAGCTACGCCCAGGCACATCTCCGTTTGCCGGGGAGTGGATCTGGGGACTGTGACTCTTCCAGCATGGCGTCCACCTATGTACCGATTGAAAGCTGGATCTATCCCGCGATCGAGAGGCTGGCGCTTGCCGGGTATATCCAGACTGCGTTCGCCGGGCTGCGTCCCTGGACGCGGATGGAAAGTGCGCGGCTCATCGCCGAAGCCCAGGAATACCAAACGGATCTCGACTCCCAGGAAGAGGTCGTCAGAGCAAGCCAACCGATTGATAAGAGACCTGGCGCGGGAGTTCGCGGTGGAACTGCGCCAGCGGGACGGGGAGTGCCATAGCCAGGCCGCGATCGACTCCATCGACTGGCGCAGCTCAGCGATTGCCGGCGCTCCAATTACCGACGGCTACCACTTTGCCCAAACCCTCACCAATGATTACGGCCGGCCCTACGGCCAGGGAAGCAACCTCTATACCGGCATCTCGGCGCGCGCAGCTTCGGGCTCCTTCGCAGCTTATATCCGGGCTGAGCTGCAACAAACCTCAACCGGGCCGGTGACTCCTTCGTCCGCGGATGCCGCCATCGCCGCAGCCGACTTTACCCCTCTTGCGGCCGCCGGACCGGTCTCCGGCTTCACCCGGGGACGTGTGCTCGAAGCCTACGTTTCGTACACCTTTCACAACAATCAATTCTCCTTCGGGAAGCAGGCATTGTGGTGGGGTCCAGGCAGAGGAGGACCGCTCCTCTTCAGCAACAACGCGGAGCCAATCACCATGTTCCGCTACGATCGCGTTTCCCCGATCGAGCTGCCGAGCTTTGGCCGCTGGCTTGGCCCCATTCGCATGCAGTTCTTTTTAGGGCGTCTTTCCGAGCAGCAATTCGTCCATGTCGGGAGCCAGACTCTGGGGCAGCCCGGCGTTGCGCTCAGCGACCAGCCGTATATCAACGGCCAGAAATTTTCTTTTAAGCCCCGACCTGACCTGGAATTCAGCATCTCCCGCACCGTAATCTTCGCCGGCGCCGGAGCTCCCTTCACAACAAAGAGCTTTTTGCGCAGCTTATTTTCCACCGGCAACTCCGCCCCCGGTGCCAACGACCCGGGCGATCGCCGGTCAGACTTTGACGCCCAATACACAGTTCCAAAGCTCCACAATCTGCTGAAGCTTTATGTGGACACGTTCACCGACGACGAGCTCTTTCCCCTTGCCTACCCCACACATAGCGCGTGGTCGCCAGGATTTTATGTTGCTCGCCTGCCGCATCTCCCGCACATGGACTTTCGCGCGGAGGGGTATCTGACGCCCCGTCGAACTTTTCCTGGGTTCTATTACTTCAATGTCCATTACCTCAGCGGCTATACGAATGATCGGCAACTCCTGGGCAGTTGGATCGGACGCGAGTCGAACGGATATCAGCTATGGAGCACCTGGTGGCTCTCGCCCCGGAGTTCAGTGCAAGTCCGCGCTCGCGATCAAAATGCCAGTTCCGTTTTTCTCCGCGGTGGATCTCTCCGCGACCTGAGTATCAGTACCGATCTGGCCCTGAGCTCTCACTGGCAACTAAGCGCAGCCGTACAACAGGAACGGTGGCGGTTTCCGCTTCTCTCCACGGCAACCCACCAAAACGTAACCACGACGATCCAGCTCTCCTTTCACCCGAAAGCAGGAGAACTCTAATGGCAACCGCTGAGATCATGGCAACCAAAGCGCAACCCATGGCTAATTGGCTCAGGAATGCCAACCTGCTTTGGGATCATCGACGCACGCTGGTTAGGGTGGCCGCGGTGGCTCTCATCCTAAGCGGCGCTATCGCTTTTCTTACTCCCAAGCGCTACGAGTCTACTGCCCGTCTTATGCCTCCGGAACAGCCTTCCTCGGGCGCCGCCATGCTCGCGGCCCTGGCCGGTCACTCCTTAGGCGGATTGGCTGGATTCGGTAACCTCGCCGGTCTGTTGGGGGGCAGAACCTCGAGTGCCCTGTTCATCGATCTGCTGCATAGCCGCACCGTCAGTGACCATCTCATCGACCGCTTCAACCTGCAACACGTCTATAAGAAGCGCTATCGCATCGACACGGTTAAATATCTTGCCCGCCATACGACGGTGGTGGATGACAAGAAGAGCGGAGTCATCACCCTTATTTTCAGTGATACTGATCCGCGGCGAGCCCAGGCGATTGCGCAGGCCTATCTCGAAGAGCTGAATAGCATCGTGACTCGCGCCAATACCTCTTCCGCGCGTCGTGAGCGCGAATTCATTGAGAAGCGCCTGGTGAATGTGCAAGCGGACCTGCAGAGCGCAGAGAAAGCGCTGGGTCAGTTCTCCAGCGCCAACGTCACCCTCGACGTCAAAGAGCAGACCCATGCGATGGTGGACGCCGCCGCAAGGCTACAGGGCGAGCTGATCCTGGGGCAATCGGAGCTCGACTCATTGCAACAGATCTACGGCGATGCCAATGTGCGCGTGCGCGCGGCCCGTGCGCGGATCGGAGTTTTAAAGAGCGAGCTCCAGAAAATGAGCGGCAGCACTTCTCCCGAGGAGCCCAACCCGGGTACCAGCGGAGAAAGCTCTGAGTTATACCCATCACTGCGCCAGCTCCCAAAGCTCGCCGTGCCCTACGCCGATCTATACCGGCGGGTCCGCATTCAGGAGACCTTGTTCGAGCTGCTGTCCCAGCAATATGAGATGGCGCGCATCGAGGAAGCAAAAGACACTCCCGTGGTCGCGGTGATCGACCAGCCGCTGGTGGCGGAGAAAAAGTCCTTTCCTCCACGTTTGCTCATGATGCTTCTCCTGACCACTGTATGCGTGGCGGCGACGTCTTTTTACATCGTTCTTCGTTCCATGTGGGAGCACGTGAGCCCGGGCGATCCGAGGAAATTGCTTGCGCAGGAGATCGGCGACACCGTACGCGGAGAGCTGGAGCGGCGGCTGCAGCGAAGGGTTGGTGTCGAATGAGAGCTCATCTCTCGAACGCCGCCTATGGGGTGCTCGACTACGCAGCCTATCCCATCGCCATGCTTGTCTCCGCTCCCACCTTGCTCAGGCACCTGGGCGTTGCCCAGTACGGCATTTGGATCGTGACTACTGCAGCGGTGAACACCGGCGCCGTCATTGCTTCAGGCTTTGGCGACGCCAACATCCAATACATCGCCAGTGCCAGAAGTCACGGCGATGCGGATCTCTTGCTGCGAGCAGTTCGGAGCATGTTCGGCATCAATCTTCTGCTTGGTGGTGCGCTTACGCTCATCTCGTGGATGCTGGTGCCCTTCGCTGTCGGCCACCTGGTGGGCCCCGCGACCGGTCTCGAAGCGTCTTGTCTGCTCGGTCTGCGCATTGCAAGTGTTCTCATGCTGGTGCGTGCAATCGAAAGCGTTTGCGTCAGCACCCAGAGAGCTTTCGAACGATATGGCGCGGCAATCCGGATCAGCCTCTTTGCCAGGATCATCACGGTGGCTGTGGCGGTGCTGCTCAGCGTCCGCGGATTTGGCGTAGCCGGCATCATGGAGGCGACAGCATGCTTCATGGTTCTTGCAACCGCGGCCCAGCTTATCCGCCTTCAGCAATATCTTGGAGCGGCTTCGCTTTGGCCTTCGTTTGACCGTCACGCCACATCTGTCCTCTTCGGGTTCGGGGCCTTTAGTTGGCTGCTTGCCGTCTCCAGCGTCATCTTTACCCAGGCGGACCGGCTTCTCCTGGGCGTCTCGCTGGGCGCAAGTACGGTCACGGCATACGCCTTGTGTGTGCAGATGGCCCAGCCGATTTATGGCATCGCTTCCTCGGGCCTGCACTTTCTCTTTCCGTATCTTGCCGGGCGCAATGCGGTCTCTCAGCCGGCAACCATTCGAAGAGCGATCCTCGCAGCCTTCGCGGTCAACCTTCTGATCGTGACCATAGCAACCGGCGTCTTGCTGCTCTTCGGCCCTGCCGTCCTTTATGCCTGGGTCGGCCAATCGGTAGCTCAAAGTGCCGCCGGCATACTGGCTCCGATTGCCTGGAGCTTTGCCCTCCTGGGGCTAAGTGTCACCGGCTATTACTCATTGCTCGCGCTTGGCCGTGTCCAGATGGTCACTGCGCTCAATCTTATGGGTGGCTTGATCATGTTACTGCTCATGGTCTGGCTGCTCCCTTTGTGGGGCGTTCATGGAATCGCAATGGCGCGGCTTTGCTACGGCGTCATCGCCTTACTCATGTACATCCCGCTCGCCCGTGCGCTGGGGGGTGCACGGGCGCCTTCTTTGTCTCCTTCAGACATCAGCCCAGTCTGTGAGGACGTATGAGCACCAGCGTCGCGATAGCAAGAGTCCAACCCGTCGCCCAGACCGGAAGCCTCATGGCTGCTATTGTCGGGTTCTATTTTGCTTTTCGCTACTGCATCGGGTACCTGTTCTTTCAATCAGACCCACGCGCAGGCGGTGCCTTCGGCGTCGGGCTGAATTTTTTCCTATGCGCAGTCGTTGTGTTCTATTCGCTGGGGCCGGCGCCAAACACCCTGCGGTCGACTGTGCATGTGCCGGCGTTCCGGCCGGTAATCGCCTTTCTCCTCGTCGCTCTTAGCAGCCTGCTTTGGAGCGCCACGGTCTCGGTCGCCGTCGCTTTTGTTTATTGGTGCGGTGTGGCCGCGGACCTCGCGATGGTAGTGTTGCTGTTTCGCACCGGGCCGGTGAAGCGTATGTCGTCCTCACTCATGAAAGGTTATGTATGGGGAGCCGGCTTTATAGCAGTGTTGACCTGGCTGTCGCCCACCATGCAGGATCTGCGTCCGGGAAATGACGACTTCTTCAGCCCCAACGCAATCGCTCTCATCTGCGCATTCGGTGTATTTTTCGCCCATTTTCTCAGCCGCTCAGAGCGCTCCTGGAACCTCGCTGCCATTTTTCTCGCCGTCACCTTGTTACGCACTCTGAGCAAGACCACCATCGTTGCCTTCATCGCCGGCGAGGCATTTATGCTCCTCCGCGATTCAGCCGTCAGCCGCCGCAAGTTACTCGTGATTCTCATTATTTCCTGCCTGGTAGTCGCGGCATTTTGGGGACTTATTCAGGCGTATTTCGAGGTCTACACCACCACCGGCAATCAGGCCGAGACGCTCACCGGCCGGGTCGGTATCTGGGGCTACGTGTGGGAAGAGTCACTCGAACGGCCGTGGCTCGGGCACGGCTTTCACTCCTTTCGCAATGTGGTACCGGCATTCGGTACCTTCGAACCCTGGCATGCTCACAATGAATTGCTGCAACTCTTCTACGCCTACGGGGTCGTTGGGATATTACTGTTCCTCATTGTCTACGGCAGTTTGTACCTGCAGCTCCACCGCCTGCCCTGGTCCTCTGACAAAGCACTTTTTTACGGGCTTCTTCTATTCATAGCGATACGGGGGCTTGGCGACACCGATCGATTCGAACTTACCCTGCCGCTGTGGTGCGTGTTTCTAGTCAGCTCGTTATTGCAAATATCTCAACCCGTTTCACTCAACTCGCTTGAGTTGAGCGCGCCGATAAAGGACGGCCAATCATGAAGATCGTCATCCCAGTTGCCGGCTCCTCCGGCCATCTTTCGGGAGTTACTCGTCATGCCGCTAACCTCGCTCGATGCCTGCTGACACGCGCAGGCGTGACCGCCATTCACGTGGTCGCTGCAGAATGCCAGTGGGATTCGCTGGACGCAGCCTTGCCGCACAGCGACGCTAGGCTCCAACTGCATGAGATATCCGTACCCCGCGACCCCATCAGTCGCAATCTCTGGTACTACAACCAACTGCCGGCAATCGCCCGCCGTCTCAAAGCAGAAATCGTTCACTTCGCGTATCCCGTTCCGGTGAATCGACCGGCGCTCCCCTGCCCCGCGGTGGTGACTCTTCATGACCTCTACCCCTACGATATTCCTTCCAACTTCGGGTTTCCCAAGGTCCTCTTCAACCGTTTGATACTGCAGCAGTGCCTGCATGCGGCTGACAGGATCGCCTGCGTTTCCGAAACCACCTTCAGGCGCCTCTCCTTCTATGCCCCCCGGGTCGCTGCTCGCCGGGCAGTCACCATCTATAACTGCGTCGATCCCGGACCGCCCAGCGCTGCAACGAGTCCCATCCCGGCCTGGTTTGGACAACCGTTTCTACTTTGCGTTGCCCAGCACCGCCGCAACAAGAACATCGTTCTCGCGTTGCGCGTCTTCCGCCGCCTGCTGCTGGAAAAGGAGATCAATCCCGCGGCTTTGATGGTGATAATCGGTATCGAAGGACCGGAAACGGAAAACATTCATCGAGCTATCAGCGAACTCCAGCTGGAGCGACAGGTAGTCTTCCTGCGGGGAATTTCGGACGCGGAGCTTGAGTGGTGTTACAAGCATTGCGAGCTGCTGTTGGCGCCTTCCCTTATCGAGGGCTTCGGTCTGCCTGTCGTCGAGGCAATGTTCCATCACTGCCGCGTGGTCTGCTCCGATATCCCTGCATTCCGTGAAGTCGGTGGATCCTACTGCCACTATGTGCCCTTGGAACCATCCCCGGAGGACGCGTTCGTCCGCGCGACACGGGAAGCTCTCACCACACTTAGATTCCGCACCCCGACGGTCGATCGTTATTCGAGCGAACGCATTGCGAAAGCGTACTTTCAGCTTTATACCGATTTACGGCATGGCAACGCCGCAATTGCGGAAGATTATGGCTTGGCCTGCAATCTGGAAAGGAGCGGATCTTGAGCGACGCCCCCATAACCTCAGCCGCACGCGAGAAACAGGTCTTACTCGAGTGTCTTCTTCAGGACCCCAGGCATTCGTGGTTACATCACCTGGACAGTCGTCAAGCCGTGCGTGTTTGCATACTCCTTCACCTGGGCAAGCTACGTGTATAGGCGCGTCGCCGAGGGGGCTGTCTTTCGTTCTATTAGGCTTGTATCTCGTGGGGTACACGCTGCCCCGTGCCTGGCGAACACTCAACACTGACTTCCCCAATTATTATCTCGCCGCCCGGCTCACCCGTGAAGGGGTTGATCCGTCGCGCGCCTACGAGTGGATCTGGCTGCAGAGGGAGAAGGACCACCGCAATATTGACCAGCGAATCGTGGGACTCGTGCCCATTACGCCTTTTTCCACCCTGGCGATGTGGCCTTTAACGGGTTTACCCCCCCTGGCTGCAAAACACGCATGGCTCCTCTTCAATCTCGCCCTTCTCTTTCCCATCGCATGGCTCATGAAGGCTGTCAGCGGTCTATCTCCATTGCAGGTGGGGTGCCTCCTCGTGCTGTGCTTCCCCCTGCACCGTAATCTTCTCTACGGGCAGTACTACATCGTCCTGCTCGGCATTCTGACAGCTGCATGCTGGGCAGCTCAGCGGCAACGGAATTATCTGGCCGGATCTCTGATAGCCCTTGGCGCAGCCGCTAAGATCTTTCCTCTCTTTCTCGCGTTCCACTTCGTCAGGAAGAAGAATTGGGCAGCACTCCTTGCCTGCCTGTTTACTGGCATTCTCTGCGTGCTGGCCTCTATCTCGGTCTTTGGCTGGAGTCTTCACCGCACCTATTTGCTTCAGGTCCTTCCCGGACGTTGCGAGGTGAGGGCCTCGATCCTTATAACCTGACTAGCTCTTCCCTCTCGAGCACTGCTTCACCGGCTCTTTATCTTCGAGCCTCAACTAAATACCCACCCCGCCCTGCATGCTCCCTGGCTCTTTGCCATTCTGCACCCCACGCTTCAATTAGCCTTGCTGGCGCCGGCCTTGCTCTGGATCGATACCGGTGTGTCATCGCCTGCTCGTATTGCGCTCGAATGGTCGGCGTTACTACTGGCGACACTCACCCTCACACCACTACCTGCCTCTTATCACTTCACCGTTCTCATTTTCCCCGTGGCCATTATTTGCGCCCATCTCATCCAAGCGCGGCGTAGAATCTTGCTGGTCATTGTCATCGCGCTTTTCTCGCCGTGGGATATCCGGGATGGAATACAGCGCCCGTGGATGGCTGGGGGGCGCTTCTGCACGTAAAGCGTCTCTACGCGCTAATCCTGCTGACTGCGGCGCCCTCTACCTGATCAAAAACGGCACGCGCGTGCACCACAAAGGGTGGTGGCTCGCCGGCGGTGCCGTGGTCCTCACCATCAGCATCGTCGCCGGCCTGGAGCATCAGCACCGCCTGTTTGATGACTACCCTATCGCCTTCCTATGCGACCGGCAAATGTTCCTGGCAACGCAACCGGTTCCGCTGGGGAGCGAAATTCACTCCATCGCGCTGCTGCCGAGCCGGATACCGCAGGGCCACGATCGACGGCGATGCTATTCGTATCAGTGCGAGCGACGGATCAAAAGATGAGCTATCACTTACTACCGGCAGGTGATCAGCTTTGGACCGAAATAGTGGGCCTCCATTCCGTCCTCGAGTCTTCCTCCGGCTCCGCCGTCGATCCCCGACGCTGAGTCGCCCGCCATGCTCGCAAACGGAAACAAGCTGGCCTTCCTGCGCCAGATTGGTGGCCGTAAACAACTCTTCGTTATGACCGTATTCAACCGGGAGTACTGGACCTGCAACTCACAACGGTAGCCTCTCCCTGGAACCTGGAAGAGATCGCCATTTCCCCCGGCGGATCCACGATTGTTGCTGCCACGCAAGACAAAGGGGAATCCCGGCTCTACACCGTAAGAGGTGTCGACCGATTAGAGCCTATCCCTGCCGGCGAGGCACGTTATCCGGCCATCTCCCCTGATGGCCGCTGGCTTGCCTTCAGCACTTTTCAATCCGGCTATTGGAACCTGTCTCTGCGCAACCTGAGCACCGGTGCGATGCGCCGTCTTACAACTGCTGCCTGCAATCAGATCGAACCTGCGTGGCTCCCGACTCCAAAACGCTCCTTTACAGCAGCGATTGTGGCCGTGCGCTTGGCGTTTACTGCCATCTGCAAGCGGCGCTTTCTTCCTTGATCCCGGGCTCATCGCAGAAATCTCCTCGAACTCGATGAACGCCGATCTCAATTTGGTGACCTGATCTCGCCCTCGAACATTGCCTAGACTCGGACTCTAAAGGGTGGCCCATTCACAGCCCTCTTTCTGGCTTGAGTGGCGCAGTTACTCCTCCGCGGCTAGTCGTAATGCTGGTTAAGTATGCATCCTGATCGCTTTATCGAACATGCTCGTCGCTGTCTTCTCCTTGTGGTCCTCACGCCCGCAATCTCGCCGGCGCATGCCGGAATCCTCGAGCGTGGAGAGGTGCAGCTCATCTGCCACCGCACTGCGAACCGCGACATGCCCGAGAACACCCTGGAGTCGCTCGCGCTCGCCGCGCGCATGGGTTGCAACATCGTCGAGATCGACATCAGAAAAACGCTGGATGGACAACTTGTTCTCAATCACGACGACTTTCTTGAGCGGCTCACCAACGGCATGGGGAATGTCGAGCTCACCTCCTCCGATGAACTGCAATTGCTCGATACCGGAGCCTGGATGGGTGACCGGTTTACACAGGCATGCGCATTCCCCGATTCGAAGAGGCCGTTCGGCTAGCTCGCGAGCAGGGAATCGGTCTCGACCTCGACATCAAGACCAAAGGCATTGCGCCCCTTCTTCTGGAGACCCTCGAACGAGAAGGCATGCTGCAGCGGGTGATCTTTGGCGGCGAATGGCAGGATGTGAAAGCTCTCTACCCGGACGCAAATCGTGATCCCGTCGCGTGGGTCGAACCCGGTTGCATCGCCACCCAGGTGGCGGAATTGCAGCAGCAAGGGAAATTCGTAGTCGCTAATTTCTCCGGCAACGCATATGAGATGGATCTCGCCGCCATGCGCGAAGCCGTGGCGGCAGGCGTAGATGCGCTGAACGTGGACTACCCCCGCCTGGCAGCCGATGCCGTGGGCCGCCCGGTAGAAGCCAAACTCGCAGATCTGGCGCGCGCAGCATCGGCTGGTCCGGCGCCCATCGCGTCTGGCAGCCATTAGCGAGCTATCCCATTATTTGGCTTTCCCACCCAGCAACTATTCATTCATTGGCTGCGCGATCCTGACGATCGCATCTCCCGCGCTGCAGCAGTAGCGCTCGTGATCGCCCGGCCGGCCACCCCCACCCAGGTCTACATCGACGCGACTTCCGCGCCTGAGAAAACAGCTCGTCAAAATGCGCGCATGGGCTATTGGAATCACTGGCGCCCCAGCCACCGGCCTCTTCTTTCGTTGCTCGGTGACAAAGATCCAGGGTTCTCAAGGAAGCCCTGCTTGCGCTGAGCCGTTGCCCTGGGGAGGTGCCTGCGGAAGCGCTTCTGCCATTTCTGGCCAATGCCGCACCCGAGGTGCGCGGAGCCGCTGCACTGGCTCTTGCCCGCCATCAACCTCAGGTGGCCGCTTCTGCGGTGATGGATTTGCTCCATCGTGACGAAGAGCAAGCCGCCCAGCAAAGCCGATCACCTGCACAGCGGCACCAAGCTCACCCCGGAACAGATCAGGACAATCGAGGCCGCCTACCGTGAACAGATGAAACTGATCCAATCACTCGAGTCCCTCCCACCCGAAGAGGCTCTTCGTTCGCTCGCGGGCCAGGCATTTCGTCCCGTCAAAGATTATTCGCGGGTAACCGCGTTGGTTGCCGGCTATCAGCTGTGGGACCGCATCGCCGCCGATCCCGCGCCTGCCATGCAGGCGCTGCGATCCACCAACGTGGAAGTTGCTGATCGTGCCGAGTGGGCGTTGGTGAAAGCCGGGCCTTCCGTTCTCCCGCAGCTACGCGACGCGTTGCCGTCGAGCGATCCGGCTTCCCAGGTGCGGATCATTCGCATTCTCGGCTGGCAGGGCGATCGCGAATCCCTACCCTTGCTGCGCAACAATGCAAATCCCAGGACTCAAATCCTGCAGAACAGGGCCTTGATCGCCTGGGCAATAGAAAAGATTGAGGTGCTCCAATTTCAGCCATGGACAAAGTAATCAATTTCCCCGTGCCGCGCGCATTCCGCAACTATCCAGCGCTTCTCAGGGAGCTACAACCGGCGTCGGATGCCAACACAGGAGAAGCCATGGTGCTCGAAACACTTGAGGAGCAAACCTTCATCGACGATCCCCTTCTATGCAAGGTGGACCTGCCACTGCGAGCTGTGTTTTATCCGCTGGGCTTCGCCTTCGAGATCACCACCAACAGTCAGGCTGTTCTGGACGCGGCCGGCCAGAGTTGGGCTCACACTAAACAACGTGACAGCGGCCCCGTTCTGCGGCTCCGCATCGGGGTGACCAGGGGCACTTCTCAAAACTGTCCGCCCGCTCCGGTAGTCCGCTGCCAACAGAATTTGCTCTCCATGGTCGCGGATGCTCACAACCAGGCGATTTGCGATCTCAACGCCGGCTTTGCCTTCGCCTGGCTCACGGAAGACGCAGTTCGTCATCCCAGCTATACCCGATACCACTTCCTCGAGGCAGTTGCTCTCATCCTTATCTCCACCTCCTACGCCACTCCCATACATGCCGCGTGCGTCAGCCGGTACGGGAGCGGTATGCTTGTTGTGCGGCGATTCCGGCGCCGGCAAATCAACCCTGGCCTACGCCTGCGCTCGCAGCGGATGGCTTTTTACCTCCGACGATTCCAGCTACCTCAAGCACAATTCCCGCGAGCTCCGCATCGTCGGAAATTCGCATCAGTTACGTTTCCGGCCGTCCGCCAGGGATCTCTTTCCCGAGTTGCAGGGCAGAAGCGTTACTCCCCGCGCCGAGGGCAAACCTTCCATCGAGGTGCCGACCGCCGAGCTGCCCGGAATCGTCACAGCGGACGAGGCATTGGTTCATCACATCATTCTGCTGAATCGGTGGCCCTCGGCGCACGCCGAACTGCAGCCGCTTCCCCGGGAAGCCGCGCAGCCGGTACTTTCAGCAATATCTTCCATTTCCTGACAAAATTCGGCAGGCACAAACCGAAGCGCTCCAGACCCTCTGTACAGCCGACGTCTATGAACTTCGCTACCAGGATCTTCAGCAGGCGGTCGACTGCCTCGACCTGTCTCGCTCGCACGCCGGTCAAACCCACATGATCCGTCTGTCGAAAGCGCCTCGCGGACAGTTCTGGCTTTTCTACACCGCCTCTCTGTTCTTCAGCTTCGGTTTCTCGATCTTCTTTTTTCTGTTTAATCTCTACCTGCTCGGCTTCAACCTTACCGAACGCTCTCTGGGGCTGATCGGGGGGCTGATGGCGTTCGGCAGCATATTGGGGACCATCCCCGCCGGCATCTGCGCTGAACGCTTCGGCATCCGTCCAACGCTCGTAACCGGTCTGTCTTGCACCGTAGTGTTCTCCCTGCTTGCGCATCTGCTTTGTCGCCCAGCCCGCACAATTGGTGCTCGCTGTCCTGACCGGCATGACCCTTTGTTCCTGGGCGGTCTGTCTCTCTCCTACCGTCGCCAGCCTGACGACAGAGGCGCAGCGGCCATTCGCTTTCAGCTTGATGTTCTCCTCGGGCATCGGCATAGCTGCGCTCGGCGCACTCGTTGCCGGCCAGTTGCCCACCTGGCTGCGGCACCTGCCACACCCGGTCGCCGCCGATCCAGGCCAGCTCGCTGGACACTTGAGTGTGCCTGTGGCGCGGCAGCGCTTGCCATCATTCCTCTGCTCAGGCTCCGTCTGCCCGGAGCGGCCCCCCGGGTTCGGCTCTCCCGGCTTTCGAATCCCTTTTTGCGCAGATTTCTCCCGGCGATGGCGGTCTGGGCCCTGGTTACCGGCTCATTTCCGCCTTTCGCCAACGTGTATTTCGTTCACCACCTGGGATTGTCCCTGCAAAAAGTGGGCTTTGTCTTTTCTCTTTCGCAGTTGGTTCAGTTCCTGGCTGTCCTGGGCGCTCCGCTCCTCTTTCGCCGCACGGGGCTGGTCAGGGGCGTCGTTCTGACCCAGATTGCGACCGCTGCTGCTCTTGCGTCTCTTGCATTCATTCGTGGTGGCACCGGCGCCGTATGGCTGTACGCCGCTTACATGGCGATCCAGTACATGAACGAGCCCGGCATCTACAGCCTCTTGATGGACCAAATTCCCCCCGGCGAACGAAGCAGCGCCTCCGCCTCTACCTTTTTCGTTACTTCCGCTTGCCAGGCCTTAGCCTCTGCAGTCATGGGGGTCGCGATCGTTCGCTTTGGTTACCCACCGTGTTACTGGGGATCGCCCTGCTCGCGCTGGCGGCGACGGCAATGTTTGGCAGACTGTCCCGCTCGCCATGTGACTGTTTCAGAAGCTCTGACAGCGGTCGCCAGGTGAAAGGCAAAGGTGCCACGCGCTAAGCCCCTGGAAAGGTGCAAAATGTCACTTCTTTGTCATTTCGTCTTTTCGTGGTTCATTTGGCTCCTTCCTGATGGACACTGTAGAGAAAGGCTTTTGCCGGAAGAACGCCCAGGGCCACGCCCTGGAGCTAGTGAGTAACTATGAGTCTGATTCTGGTTATTGAAGACGATCCAAGAATTCAACGTGCGCTGCGACGACAATTCAGCGCAGAAGGATACGACGTTCATATCGAAGGCGAAGGCCCCTCGGGCCTCGCTGCCTGCAAGAACCTGCGTCCCGTAACCGTCGTGCTTGATCTTATGTTGCCCGGACTTTCCGGCCGTACGGTTTGCAAGGAAATCAAGGCCTGGTGTTCAGACATTCCTGTGATCGTGCTCAGCGCCGTCTCTGAGGTGGCAGACAAGGTCCTGCTGCTTGAGACCGGGGCGGATGACTACATGACCAAGCCGTTCAGCCCCCGCGAACTGCTGGCCCGTGTCCAGGCTGCGATTCGCCGCACGCAAAAGAAAGTGAAGGAATTGCCGCTGGGCTTTGGCGACGTCTCCGTCGACTTCCTGAAAATGGAGATCTATCGCTCCGGCACCCTGGTGCCCTTAACCGCGCACGAATTCAAGCTTCTCCGTTATTTCCTCGACAATCCGGGCCGTGCCATTGCGCGTGAAGAGCTGCTCAACGATGTCTGGGGAATGAGCTTCCATCTCACCACCCGTACCGTCGACAACCAGATACTCAAGCTTCGTCAGAAGCTCGAGGCGGACCCCGCGAACCCTGTTCACTTCCGCACTGTTCATGGAATCGGATATAAATTCGTGCCGCAGGTATAAGACCAACCGGCGTCGTGAAAGAGATCACTGATTCATGAAACAGTGGCGGATGCGGACAACTTTGATGGTATCTCTCCTGGCGGTTTCGCTGGGACTTACCGTTACTTGCCTGTTCATCATCCGCGTAACCGTTCAGCAGGAAATCAGCAAGAGTCTCCAGGCGGACCTGGACCATTCGCTCACTACGTTTCGCCAACCTGGCCAATCAGCGCAATCGCATGCTCGACCGCGAAGCGGCGCTCTTGGCCGATCTGCCCAGCCTTGAAGACCCTGATGGTCCACCCAGGATGCGCAGCACCATCCAGGACGGCAGTCAGGAGTTTCTGGGCTACCAGCGGGAGTGACTTTTTCGCCCTGACTGCTGCCAACGGAAAGCTCTTCGCCTATTCCAATCGTGGCCCGAAGCTCAGTCGATGCCTCGGTGACACGCGGTCTGCAGGCATGTATGACTCAGGCGAAGAGCACCTGCATGATCGCCTTCGGACACAGCCTCTATGAGCTTTCCATCCAGCCGCTGTATTTTGGGCCGCCGGAGAACGGTTCCTACCTTGGCTATGTGGTCATCGGCTATGCCATTGATCGCCAGGTTGGCGGCTGAGGTGAGTGAGGCCGCTGCCGCCGACGTCACCTTTCTCATCAACGGTGAGGTCGCTGCGACCACACTCCCCGCCACCCGGCTGAATGATCTGCGGCAGCAAAGCTCGGCTCTTGAATGCGACTGATGCTTACCGCAAAAAATGCAGCTGGGCGGAGAAGCCTATATTGCGGCTGCCGCCACTCTTCCCGCCGCCGGGCAGGCAAAGATTCAGATCGTAGTGCTCAAGTCATACGATCGGGCCAGCGAATATCTGCGCCGCGTCACTCGGTGGGTTCTGGCGCTGGGCTTGGCCACGTTACTCATTGGGCTGGCTGCTGGCAGTTGCCGTTTCCCGCACCGTAACTCGTCCGCTCGAAACCCTGGTCGCCGGCGCCCGTGCGCTTGGGCCAGGGCGATTTTGATTACGAGCTAAGTGTGGATGGCGCTGCGGAGGTCCGCGAGCTCGCACTGGCCTTTGACAGAATGCGCGGTGAACTTAGACGTACCCACCGCGAGCTACTTGAATCTGATCGTCTGGCCACCATCGGCAGAATGGCCAGCTCCGTATCGCACGATCTGCGCCATCACCTCTCCGCCATCTACGCCAATGCCGAATTCATGAGCCTTCCCCAGACCGGTCCTGACGAGCGCGCCGAATTACATCTCGAGGTCCAGGAAGCGGTGCAAAGCATGACCGACCTCATTGAATCGTTGCTTCTTTTTAGCCAGACCGGTCAGATGCTCAATCTGCGTCGCGAGCCGGTTGAGGGGTTGATCGAACGCACCATGCAAACCGTGCGTCAGCACCCCGAATGCCGGGAGGTCCAGATCTCGGCCGAAACCTCGGGACCAATATATGCCTGGATAGATAGCAAGAAACTGGCGCGCGCAATTTACAACCTGTTACTCAATGCTTGTCAATCCGCCAAGAAAGGAACCGGCGCGCCCAAAGTGGTGGTAAGACTTAGCGAAGATGATAACAAGATTGAAATCAGTATTTGTGACTCTGGACCAGGCGTAGCCGACTCCATCCGGGAAACACTCTTCCAGCCTTTCGTAAGCGCCGGCAAGGAAAACGGAGTAGGCCTGGGACTTACCCTGGCCCAACACGTCGCTCAGGAGCACGGTGGTGAAGTACGGCTGGAGAAATCCGTCCCCGGAGAAACTATCTTCTGCATCCTGCTCTACAAGCAGGCACTGGAGGCGTTCGGCCACACGCAAGCGGAGTCGGTCAAAGTCAACACCTTCCAGGCTTAATCAGTAACTTCGGCCCAGGCCTCTGAAACCAGCCTCGAAAAGGAGCTGCTATGAGACGATTGTCAGGTCAGCTATCTACTGGTGCTAGATGTCGCCGCGTATCCGCCTTCTTGGCCTTCGCTTTAATTTTGTCGTCCACTCCGGCAGTCGCCCAGGATGCAAGCTCCAATGACCAGCAACGAATGGTCGCCATCGAAGCCAAGCTCGATGAATTGAATGGGGCGCTCAGCCAGACCGAGAAAATGCTGGAAAAGTCCCGCACGGAAATCCAGAGCCTGCATTCACAGCTGGATGAGCTTCGCGCACAAACAGCCGCCACCTCGCTCAGCACCGCAGCTTCAGATTTGCAGGATGAAAATGCCGGCCCACCGCCCAGTCAGGATCTCGCGGCCATGCGAGAGCAGCAGGATGCGATGCAGGCTGAGATTAAGCAACACGAACAAACCAAGGTGGAAACCTTTTCCAAATACCCCTTGCGCCTGAGCGGGCTTGTTCTGTTCAACGCATTTTCCAACGCCGGCGTGGTCGACAACGCCGAGCTGCCCACGATCGCGATACCCCGTTTTCCTGGTTCATCCCATGGCAGCACGGGCGCGACTATGCGCCAGACCCTGCTTTCGCTCGACGCAACCGGTCCCAGAATCGAGGGAGCCCGCAGCTTTGCCGAAGTGAGCCTCGATTTCTTCGGCGGGGTCTCCACCAACAGTTACGGCTACAGTTCCTCGGCAGGGCTGGTGCGCATGCGGCAAAGCTGGGTTAGTCTGGACTGGTACCGAACCACCGCTCGAGCCGGCTACACCGTGCCCCTCATCTCTCCCTTATCGCCCACCTCCTACGCGACGGTCGCCCAACCTGGCCTGGCCGGGTCTGGCAACCTATGGACCTGGTCGCCTCAAATTCAAGTCGAGCAGCGTATTCCCCTCACCGAGCAGCGCAGGATTGGCCTCGAAGGTGGTCTCATCGACCCACCGGCGTCTGGCTACACCTCCGACCCAGCTCGACACTCCTGTTGAGGCGTCCCGCCATCCTGGCTACGAGGGCCGGCTCTCTTATGTTGCCGACGGCTCCTGGAAAGGCATTGCGCGCCCCTTTGCCCTTGGCGTGGGTGGTTATTCTTCCCATCAGTTTTACTCGCAGCGCCACTCAAGTCCATTCCTGGGCGGTGACTGGGGATTGGCAAGTTCCCATCTTCAAGTGGTTTGCACTTACCGGCGAAGCCTATCGCGGCCGGGCTCTTGGAGGATTCGGCGGTGGAGCGTACAAAGACATATTTACCGGCACCGATTCAGCCACCGGCCTGACTCGAACCACCGGCGTTGCTACCGCAGGAGGTTGGAGTCAACTGAACTTCAGCCTCAACTCAACCCTCCAGGCCAACGCCGCCTTTGGTCTGGATGATGCATTCAGCAGTAACTTTGACGGATTCAATCTGGCTGAGACGACCAACACAACGCTCAACACACGCAACCGATCCGTCGTAGCCAACGTGATCTACCGACCGAAGACCTATCTCATCTTCTCTCCGGAATATCGCCACCTCCAAACCTGGCCCTACGCGGCTCCGCCAGCATCGCAAACATTTTCACCATAACGGCAGGATATGAATTCTGAGTTGCGAGGAGCGCGAAAGTGAATATCGGCGCAAAAATGAAACCGGTCCTGACCATCTGCCGTCTCGCAACCCTGCTATGCACCATGGCGTTCCCGCTGGCCATTCGGGCGCAGACCGTGGACGTGTCAGCGCACGTCAAGCTAACCAGAGGTCGAGGTGCGAGCCACTCCTCGCAGCGTTCCTCGGGTGACGTCGTCTTCTGGCTTACGCCCAGTCGCGACACCGAAAACCCTCCGCCACCGCGCGCGCCGCAAAACTACACCCTGGCCCAGAAGGATAAGCAGTTTATCCCTCATATTTTGGTTGTGCCCACAGGCAGCAGCGTAGACTTTCCCAACCTCGATCCGTTCTACCACAACGTTTTTTCACTGTTTAACGGAAAGCGCTTTGATCTCGGCCTCTACGAAGCGCACACCCATCGGGCGGTTCGGTTCGACCGCGATGGTGTTTCCTACATCTTCTGCAACATTCACCCCGAGATGGGTGCGGTAGTCATTGCGCTGAGCACACCATATTTCGCAATTTCTAAACCAGACGGCAATGTCACCATCCCGGCTGTGCCACCGGGAAGTTATCGCCTCAACGTGTGGGCTGAAAATGTAGCTGTCGACCGGCTGAATGCTTTGAGCCGCGTAGTCGAAATTTCCCCATCAAGTACCGACCTCGGCACGTTTGAACTTCAGGCCAGCGGAGACATCATGACCCACCATCAGAACAAATTCGGCGAAAGCTACACGCCGGAACCTAAAGATAAGTATTAATCCGCGAGAACGCCTTCCGCCGTGAGGCTCCTCAGGTCGGACTCGAACCTACAATCCGTCGGTTAGCAGCTGGGCGTTTGAGATATTCATAATGGCTCGGCATTTTCCTTGAATCGCCCATCGTTGCGAGTCATCGTCCTATCAATAATTGTTCTGACACATCAGAAGGATTATGATGGGTGAAGAGAGGTGCCTCATGGAAGCTCTGATGGAACGCCTGACGACCAGTGAGGCGGCAGTCGCCGCCGGAGTATCGGTGCCGCAAATTCACAGGATCATTGACGAGAAAATTCTACCGGAAGACCTGTACAGCACCACCCAAATGCGGACATTCCGTACGGATGCCTGTATTTTGATCGCCTTCTACTTCGAAACCGCTGAGTCACTGACAGCACAGGCCCGGCTTCGTACAATTCGGAATGCGATGGCGCATTGCGGGAGTTGGGAACAGTGGAAGAACTGCATCGTCGAGGATCAGTCCATCACGGTTCGCTTTTCCAACATTTGGAAAGGGGTGGAGGAACGCCTCCATCAATTGATGAAGGCCCGCGAGATGGTGATCGAAGACCCCGAGATTCTCAGCGGTACCCCGGTCATAAAGGGCACCCGAGTGCCGGTTTACGACATTGCCGCCGCCGTCGATTCGGGAACACCAACCGATCGAATTCTTAAATCATATCCAAACCTCAAGAACTGGCAGGTCGAACTCGCATCGGTCTATGCGAAAGCGGTTCCCCCCCGCGGCCGCCCGAAACGTGTCTCGTCTACGGGCCGGATTAAGGGCTCGATTACGAAAAAGCGACTTCGCACCCCCTCACCAGGGAGATGAGTGAGTGGCGAAATTCCTGATTGACGAGTGTCTGAGTCCGGATGTAGTGGAAGTGGCCCGAGAACGCGGCTTCCCGGAAAGCTCCCATGCGGTTTGGATGGGTAAAGCGGGATGGAAAGACTGGGAACTAAAGTCTTTCATCCTGGAGGGAGATTGGACCTTCGTGACACGAAACAGTGTGGACTTTCGCGGTCCCGCGGACCATCCGGGAACAGGTGGGCAATTTGCTGCCGTTCCTCTTCATGCCGGATTGATTTGCATCAATGGCCCGGATGGGACGACTGCTGAAATCCAGTGCGAACTGTTTCGGGCCGTCCTCGACGAACTTGGGCAGGCAGAATAACTCGCAAATGAGGTCATCGAAGTCGATATTGAGTTTCTGGACGCTGAATTCACAATCCATCGCTATCTTTTGCCCGAGTAAATCGTTTGACGATGTGATGCCCCTCCCTAGTTCGATGTCTACCAGTCGTCGCCAACTTAAGAAATAGTCTAAGGGCAGCGTTACTATCGTAAGTTGTTGCGCGTGATTCGCGGCCGATTTAGTCAGAGACTCTGAGCGCCTGCTTTTATGGCTTTTTTGGCACCGGAGAGACACCGGCTCTTTCCCGTTTCGGGATCGGCTGCTTCCTCTATGCAAGTACGCCCTTGCATGGACGCTTTTCTCCGCACAGCCAATAATTGGGGTGCCCCATGTCTCGCGTTTTTTTTGCGAGATGTAGGAAATACTACATGCCCACAACAGCATGCCCTTCCCGTTTCGGGAGACAGGATTCCAGTCAACGCGACCTCGCCCCATAATGTCTTGACTTAGGAAGACCCAGATCATAGCTTGTGCTCAGAAGCATACTCACTGCAAAAGATAGTAATTACTTGCTTAGCTATCAGTAGCAGTTATAAAGCCCGTGTGACCACGCTATTGAAAGTGATAAGTTACATTGGCATAGCGAAGCTCTGCCTTGATCTCTATCACCGATGCGCCGATCCGGAGTATGGAATGAGCACGCAGTCAGTCAATGTTCTACCGGCCCGCGGCCAGGACTTAATTCCCGGCAACATGGAAGAGCAGCGGAGATGGTTCGCAGTCTTCACCCGTTCGCATCATGAGAAGCGAGTCGCGCAGTACTATGCCGAGCGGGATATAGAGCACCTGTTACCTGTATCTCGCGTCATGCGGCAATGGAGTCACTATCGAAAAGTGACCGTCGAGCTGCCCTTGTTTCCCAACTATCTCTTCGTGCATATCTCACGCCAGGAACGCACCCGCGCAATAGAAGTTCCAGGCGCCCTATCTCTGGTAGGCCAGAACAGGGTTCCGGCTCCGTTGCCGGACGTTGAAATCGAATCTTTGCGCGAAACCCTGCAGCTAAAGAATTGCGCGCCTCATCCTTACCTGGTTGTAGGCGCGAACGTCCGTATCAACAAGGGAGCTCTGGCCGGCAGAGTGGGCATCGTTCTACGTCACAAGAACAAGTGCCGGGTAGTCCTTACGCTTTCTCTCATCATGAGAAGCTTCGCCGTGGAAGTGGACGCCGCCGACCTCGACGTTATCGGTTGACAGCTGGCGGAACGTTCATCCCGAGCAGAGAGAATGACCGATGATCGAACGCGAAACCAGAAGCGCTCTTGCCATGCATGCCCCGAGAGACCAATCCCCGAGAGACCAATCAAGGATAGGCCGTAAATCTGCTGGAACCAGTGTCACCGAAGTGCGCATTGTGGAAGCTGCGGCGCAACTGTTCGCCCACAACGGGTTCAAGGGCACAACCACGCGGGACATCGCGCAGCTTGCGGACTTGAACGAGGCCACCCTGTTCCGCTATTTCCCCCGCAAACCGGATTTGTTCTGGGCTGCGGTCGAATCGCACGTGGCGCGGGTGAAGCTGGCCAGAGACACCCAAGCCAGTCTGGCTTCTGACGATGCGCTCACCGTGGTGGTGCCGCTGCTGGTAGCTTTTCTGCTGGACAACTTCAACCATCAGCCGCAGTTGCAGCGGCTGCTGCATGTTGCCGCGTTTGAATTGCCTGAATCGGACCAGATGATTCGTGAACACCTGGGACCCATCTTCGATATGGTGTGCGCATACTTCAAACGTTGCGCGGAGAGGGGGATCATGCGGAATGTAGCGCCGTCGCTGGCCGTACTTGGCCTGCTGGGGGCAATCACCGCTCATCAGAGCTTGAGCAAGTTGTTTACTGAGAAAGAGCCTCCGTATCCGAACGACGAGCAGGCACTCTCCGCCTACACCGTACTCTGGCTGAACGGTCTGCTGCCGGGCAAGGACGCCGCGCCCGCTCCTGGCGCCGCAATTTGAGCCGCCCTCTTCCTCTTTATGATGCAAAAACTGTTTCTTTTTGTGCTCCTGTCCTCGACGTTCTGCGAAGGCCAATCCGTCCTCACCACTCCCACTGAATCGACCCGGTCCGCGCCGGGTTCCTCAACCGCGCCCTCAACCGGCGTCGGTTCGGCTCCCATGCGATCACCCCAGCAGACGGGTGAGAGAACCGACAGCGATGGCGCCGGCAATCCCATGTCGCCAGTCCCGCCACCCATTCCGGCTTCGTCCAGGATTGTTGGGCCGATCACCACCAAGTCCGATTTTGAACGATTCGCTGAGGACGGCACCGGACGTAGGCTTCCTGTATACGGGAGACGATTATTCGACCAGGTTCCCACCACCTTCGCCCCGGTGGAACGGGTTCCGGTCCCGGCTGATTACGTAATCGGGCCGGGCGATGAGTTGCTGATACGGGCGTGGGGAAAGATCGACCTTGATTCCCGGGTGACGGTGGACAGGAACGGGCAGGTTTATCTGCCCCGGGTAGGGACGTTAAACGTAGCCGGCTTGCGCTATGAGCAGCTGGAGGGATATTTGCATGCAGCCATCAGCGCCCTGTTCAAAGATTTTGAATTGAATGTAGCGCTGGGGCAACTTCGATCCATCCAGATTTTTGTTCTGGGCAGTGCCCGGCAGCCCGGCGCTTACACTGTCGGTTCATTAAGCACCCTGGTCAACGCGCTCTTTGCCTCCGGGGGGCCCTCGGCAACCGGCTCCATGCGGCATATTCAGCTGCGGCGCGGGAACCGGCTGCTGGCCGAGTTCGATATTTACGACTTAGTGCAAAAAGGTGACAAGTCGCATGATGTTGCCTTGCTCCCCGGGGATGTTATCTATATTCCTCCCATCGGAGCGCAGATAGCCATCAGCGGAAATGTCGACGAACCCGGAATCTATGAACTGAAAGGCGAGACGACGGTGGCTGCGGCCCTGGATGGTGCAGGCGGCCTGACCAGCCTGGCAGGAGCCGAGCGAGTCCTGCTGGAACGGATTGAAAACCATAGCAGCCGTCGGGTGGAAGAGTTCCCGCTGGATTCATCGGGATTCGCAAGGCTACTCCAGGATGGGGACCTACTGCGGATCTATCCCCTTTCGCCCAAGTTTGAAAACGCGGTGACCCTGCGCGGGAATGTTGCCCAGCCCGGCCGCTATGTGTGGAAAGAAGGCATGCGGGTTTCGGATCTGATCCCCTCTCGCGATTTTCTGATCACTCGCGATTTCTGGAATCGGCAAAATCAACCTACCCCACGCAATACGGATCATCCATTCGGAACCCAGCGTGCCGGTCAGTCCGGATACCAGCGGACCGACGAGCTGGGAAACCGGCGCACGGACCAGTCTGGTAACCAGCGTACGGATCAGTACGGCAACCAGCGCACCAGTCAGTACGGCAACCAACGCATGAACCAGTTCGAAGACCAGCCCACGGACCAACCAGGCAGTCAACGGACCGACGAGTTCGAAGACCAGTCCACCGACCACCCAGGCAATCAGCGCGACGACATGTCCGGGGCGCCCGATCAGGCAGGAGATCAACAACGCAACGAGATGTCCGGGGTCGGCGACCGATCGGGGAATTCGCGTACGACAATGATTGCCACAGTGGGCCAGAACAATGCGGAGATCAACTGGGAATATGCGGTCATCGAACGACTTGACGAGCACGATCTGAGTACTCGCCTGATTCCATTTCGCCTGGTGAACGCCATCGATAACCAGGCGTCGGCGGATAATCAGCTGCTGAGAGCCGGCGACGTGGTTACCATTTTTTCCCGGGCCGATCTTGATTTGCCGATTGAAAAGCACGCATCTTTTGTTCGCGTGGGAGGAGAGGTCAATGCGCCGGGGGTGTACCGCGTGAATCCCGGCGAGACCCTGAGAGACGTGGTGGAAGCGGCTGGGGGGCTCACCCCGCACTCCTACCTCTATGCCTCCCTCCTTACCCGCGTTTCCACCCGTCATGCGCAAGAGGAGCAACTGCGGCAAGCCACCGAGCAGATGCAAAGAGAACTCGTCGCCCGCTATGCGAATGCCACTCCCACCACCGGCCAAACCGGGGCAGACCAACAAGCGCAGCTTAGTTTGCAGCAAGCCGCCCTGGCCAGGCTGGCTGCGATCAAGCCGACCGGCCGGGTGGTTCTGGAGATGAAGCCGGATGCCGCCACGGCAGGGGACATCCCCGACTTCTCCCTCGAAGATGGAGACACTTTCTATATCCCGCCCCGGTTCAGCACCGTCCAGGTGGAAGGGTCGGTCTACAATGCGAACGCCTTCCGCCATCAACCGGAAAAACGGCTGGTCGCTTATCTGAATGACGCCGGCGGCGCCACCCGGGAGGCGGATCAAAAGCGCATCTTTGTGATCCACGCCGACGGAACCGTCGTCAGCCGCCAATCCCGCAACAGCCACGGCAGCTTTGAAAAGTTGAAACTACTCCCCGGAGACGCCATTGTGGTCCCGGAGAAGCTAAAAGTCTCGTCCAAGATCAATGATCTTTTGCAGGCCACCCAGTTCATGTCGCAAACAGCTCTGACTGCCGCCGCGCTCAGCGTAGTCAAGTGAAGCCTCCGCCCATGATCGAACCGATGATCGAACCGGGTGCTTACAGCAGCCAGACTCGAGCGCCACTCGAGGATGCTGCTTCATGGGAGGCGCCCAGCGATGGCCATGAAGTCAGCCTGCTTGACGTTCTTACCCAGCTTGTCTATCGCAAGTGGCTGATCGCAAAAGTGACCGGGATTGCCATGCTCATGGGTGTGATTACCTGCCTGATGTTGCCCGCGCGGTATACAGCGACTACCAAGATCATGCCCCCCCAACAAACACAGTCATCGGCTTCTATGCTGATGAGCCAACTGGCCGAGTACCGGACCAAACCCTCTGGCTGCAATTGCCGGAGGCGGATTGGGTCTAAAGAATCCGAACGATATCTACCTGGGTCTGCTCAACTCCCGGCCCATCGCAGATGCGATCATTCAGAAGTTCGGCTTGGTAAAGGCGTACCGTGCCAAAGACATGACGGCGGCGCGCAAGAAACTGGCCCGCAATACCGTGGTTGCTTCTGAAAAGGGCGGATTTATTGCGGTGTCGGTTACAGATAAGGACAAGAAGCGAGTCGCCGGGATAGCGAATGCTTATACGGATGAACTTCGCATCCTTACCAAGACGCTGGCGGTCACCGAGGCCTCGCAACGGCGGCTCTTCTACGAGGATCAGTTGAAGCAGGCCAAGGATGCACTGCTGGCGGCGGAACTGTCCTTTCAGCAGGTTCAGCAAAGCAAGGGCCTGGTGCAGCTCGATGCCCAGGCCAAAGCGATGATTGAGGGTTTGGCGCTGCTCCGCGCCCAGGTTGCGGCCAGGGAAGTGGAGGTCCAGGCGCTGCGCTCCTATTCGACCGAACACAACCCGGAGCTGGAATTGGCCGAGGGCGAACTATCCTCGCTGCGGGCAGAGGCCGCCCGGCTGGAGCAGCGCAACCACGCTTCCGGGTTTGCCGATTTGGGTTTGGGGGATGTTCCGGGCGCCGGAATGGAATATCTGCGTGCCCAACACGAACTGAAATACCGGCAAGCTATGTTCGACCTGCTGCTAAAACAGTACGATGCGGCCAAGTTGGATGAATCTAAAGAAGCGGCCATTATTCAGGTGGTGGAACCCGCGATCGAGCCGGAACGGATTTCGTCTCCAAGGCCCACCACGGTGATATTGCTCTTCGCCATTGGAGGGCTTTTAGCAGGATTACTCGTCGCGCTCCTTCTTTGGTGGAAGGAGTTTGTGCAATCCGACCCGCATGCCGCCGCGCGACTACGAGACTTTAAAAGCGCCTTGCTGGGGTCGATCACCGAAGGCGGCTAAAGCCAAGTGAAGACTTAGGTAGGCTGTTTAACAGTATTTCGTCTCATTCGTTTTACTCCCGGCAAAACTCAGATCGAGGTAGTGAATGATTTCCGCAGCGGTTCGCTCAGCTGTGCTGTCCCGTGCCCCAGGCCTCGCGCACCTTTATAGGTTACTTCGCGATAAGCTTGCCGCCGTCGCACCACCGGTGACAACTCCCTATGGCTTCAGGCTCATCGGCGACAGATCCGTCTCCGATCCTGCTTATGAGAAGGAAGAGATTGAGGTCTTCATACAGAATCTGAAACATGCCGCGATCTGCGTGGATATCGGAGCGAATATCGGTCTCTACACATGTCTCGCCGCAAGTCTCGGCACGCCCGTGATCGCCATCGAGCCGCTCCCAAGGAATCTCGAAATGCTGCATAAAAATCTGGCCGCTAACGGGTTCGGCAGTGTAGAAGTTCTGCCCCTGGGTTTATCCAACGAGATTGGGACCGGAAGACTTTTTGGAACCGGAGGATGCGCCTCCTTCGCGCCCGGATGGGCCGGTTCCTCCGAGAAGCGCTTCCACTCCGTCCCGGTATCGACCCTCGATTCCATCGTGACAGGCCTGCCGAAGCGCGGTCCCATGCTCATCAAAATGGACGTGGAAGGTCTTGAACTGGAAGTCCTCAGCGGGGCCGGCACGACCTTGACCATGGTTCCAAAGCCCACCTGGCTGGTGGAGATACGTGTGGACTCCGGTTGTGTTGCGGGGGGAAGGAACACCAAGTTCGCAGAGACCTTTGAATTCTTTTGGAAAAATGGCTACCAGGCAAAAACACCGGTCTCTCGGGACAGGATCGTGAGACGAGAAGATGTGATTCGTTGGTCTACTCAAGGCCATGTCGATTTTGGCACCAGCAACTACATATTCTCGGATGCTCTGACGTACTCGGCAGGTGGTCAATGATTTCTAAAGCGGTTCGCGCTCGGGTGTTGTCCCATACCCCAAGTCTGGCGCACCTTTACAGATTATTTCGCGATCAGCTTGCCGCCCTCACACCACCGGTGACAACTCCCTATGGCTTCAAGCTTAGCGGCGGCAGATCCATGTCTGATTTTACTTTTGAAAAGGAAGAAATTGCCGCCTTTACCCGGTATTTAAACCATGCTGCGGTCTGCATGGATATTGGAGCGAATGTCGGACTCTACACCTGCTTGGCGGCGAGTCTGGGCAAGCCCGTTGTGGCCGTCGAGCCGCTCCCGAGAAATCTCAAATTACTACGCAAAAATTTAGCTGCTAACGGCTTTACCAGTGTGCAAGTTCTCCCCTTTGGCTTATCCAACGAGATTGGCACCAAACGCCTTTTTGGAACCGGCACTTGCGCCTCCTTCCAGCAAGGTTGGGCCGGTTCCCCGGAAAAGCATTTCCACTCCGTGCCGGTCTCCACCTTGGATTCCATCGTAGTAGGCCTGCCGGATCGCAGTCCGATGCTGATCAAAATGGACGTTGAAGGCTTTGAACTGGAAGTCCTCAGCGGCGCAATGATGACACTGAATATGAATCCAAAGCCCACATGGTTGATCGAGATATGCCTGGACTCCGATTCTGTTGTAGGCGGAAGGAACAGTAAGTTCGCAGAGACATTTGCACTATTTTGGAAGTTCGGCTATCAAGCACGAATTCCAGCCTCCGAACACAGGCTAGTGAAACGGGAAGACGTAAGCCGCTGGGTCGCTCAAGGCCATGTCGATTTTGGCACACACAACTACATATTCTTTTAGGAGATATTGTGCTGGGTACGGGACGAGATTTCCGCAAATTGTTTTCCCCCCGGCACTTTCGCCAAGGGGCCTGGTCGGTGGCCAATCTCCGGAACTGGCCCTCCGCCATTGCCGCGGGCTTGTGGGACAAGTCCGTGAGCCAGATACGATTCCGCAATGGATTGAGATTCAAGGTTGAGAGCGGAGATCTCACTCCTCTCTACGAGGTCTTCAGTGACCGGGTCTACGACCGCCACTTTCGGGACATTGCCTCCGACGGGACGATCCTGGACGTCGGCGGCAACATTGGAACGTTCACCGTCATGGCCGCGAGTGACCTGGTGCCTCGGGGGACGGTCATTGCCATCGAGCCGAACCCTAAGTGCCTGCTGCGAATGGAGGAGAATTTAAACCTCAACCGGCTCGGCAACGTGCGTCTGATCCAGGGCGCGGTTGCGACGGCGGGTGGGCAGGTCGCGCTGCATGCGGCCGCACACACCGGCTGCTCGACACTTTTTCCCGACCAGCGGGCCGAAGATTCGGCGCTGATGATCGTTCCGGCAATTTCTCCAAGAGATGTCTTGCGCCTCGCGGACTCCTACGAACTGGTCAAAGTGGACTGCGAAGGAGGCGAATTCGCGCTGTTGTACGAGACGACGCCGGAGGACTGGAAGGGGATCAAGAGACTGGCGCTCGAATACCATATCGGCTACGACAAGAAATACCCAGCAAATCCTGAGCAGTTGCAACGAAGAATCGAGGATCTCGGGTTCGAGATCCTCTCCGCGGCTCGAAATTCGGAGATCCACGGGTATATCGCCGCTGCCCATGCCTGAGGAGCTCCAGGGGCGCTGGCGACTCTCTTAATCCTCTCAATGGAGACAACTTGTGTTAGGTGCCTGCACGTGCTCGCTCTCGACGTCGGGACCGCGCGGGGATGGATGACGCCCTCATGAACTCCCCGGCGTGGACGCTGTACTTGAAGACACTCCTGGGGGTGGACCGGGCGATAGCTTATTCGATTTCCGCCCGCGCATGGACTGTGATCAGTAATATCGGCACCGTCCTGCTGATGGCGCGCTTTCTCTCCCCCGTCGAGCAGGGATACTATTTCACCCTGATTTCGCTCGCCGCCCTGCAGGTGATCTTCGAGCTCGGATTCTCATTTGTGGTCATGCAGCTGGCGGCGCACGAGCGCGCCCCTCTGCTCATCTTTGCGGACGGACGGGTGGCAGGGGATGCGGCCGCCCATGCCCGGCTGGCCTCGATTTTGCGACTGGCCGTCCGATGGTATGGGCGGGCGGGGATCGCGGCCGGAGCTTTTCTCTGGCCGCTGGGGATTATTTTCTTTTCCCGCAACCAGCCTTCCGGGAGCCATGTCCGCTGGTTCCTGCCGTGGCTGGCTGCGGTCCTGGGCTGCGTCTGCCTCTTTCTGCAGGTTCCGCTCTGTGCGTTTCTCGAGGGCTGCGGGGAGGTGCGCCAGGTGGCCCGGCTGCGGCTGTGCCAGTGCGTCGCCGCAACTGCTCTCTGTTGGAGCTGCATGTTGACCGGTCACGGACTCTTCGCTCCGGGGATGACGATGGCGGCCTCGGCCGCCGTTGGCGGCGGCTTTCTGTGGAGCCGGCGCAGGTTTCTGCTCGGGCTGTGGGCCTGTCCGGCAGGGCCGCATGCGGTCAGTTGGCGGCGTGAAATCTGGCCGTTTCAATGGAAGATCGCGATCAGCTGGTTGTGTGCTTATTTTGCCGTGCAAATGTTCACCCCCATGCTTTTCCACTATCGCAACCCGGTCGAAGCCGGGCGGATGGGGATGTCGATCAGCGTGGCCGGGTACCTGTCCGCTATCGCCCTGGCGTGGATGACGACCAAGGCGCCTGCCTTCGGGCAATTGGCGGCGCGGCGCGAGTTCGCCCGGCTCGACGAACTCTTTTTCCAGACTTTGCGCCAGGCGTCGTCGTTGCTGGGGCTGATGGCCGCCGGATGTATGGCGGGGGTGGTGCTGCTCGAACGCCTGTCGCCGGGGCTGGGGGCACGCCTGGTTGCTCCGCGGGTTTTCGGCCTCCTGCTGCTGGGAACGGTGGGCGGCGCCCTGGTCCAGTCGATGGCGATTTATCTCCGCTCCTTCAAACGCGAGCCTTTTCTCTGGCAGTCGGTGACAGTGGCGGCGCTCACCCTGCTCGGCGCCGGGGCGACGGCAGGCACCATGGGCGCGACGGGCGTCGCGTGGAGCTATTTTGTCTGCTCCGGCATCGTCGGCCCGGTGTCGGCGGCGGTGATTTTCCAGTCGTGGCGGCGCGGCCTGGCGCGCGGGGAAGTGCCCGCGCCGGTGCCGCTGCCGGCGGGGGGTGGGCCATGACTGTACCGGAGAGCCATGCTTATCCGCGTACCGGTCCGTCAACGTGGCCCGCGCCTATCTGGAGGCCGCGCCGCCCACGGGAAGCCCCTGCCACACTTCGAACTAATCGGGAGAATGCATCATGAGCGTAGCTATTATCACCGGGTCCGCCGGCTTGGTCGGTTCCGAGGCGGTGGCCTACTTTGCCGGGCTGGGAATGGAGATCGCCGGGATCGACAACGGCATGCGAGCGGAGTTCTTCGGCGCTTCCGCTTCGACCCAGTGGATGAGAGAGCGGCTGGAGCGGGAAATTCGCGGCTATACCCACTATCCAACGGACATCCGTGACCGCGCCGCCGTCTCCCGGATCTTCCAACGATATGGCAAAGACATCGCGTTGATCATTCACGCTGCCGCCCAGCCCTCGCACGATTGGGCGGTCACCGACCCAGCCACCGACTTCACGGTGAACGCGGGCGGAACGTCGGTGATGCTCGAGGCGGCAAGGAACTTCGCCGCGGAGGCGGTCTTCCTCTTCACCTCCACCAACAAGGTGTACGGAGACACCCCGAACTGCCTCCCTCTGCTGGAAACGGAGACACGTTGGGAGATCGACCGGTCGCACCCTTATTTCACCCACGGCATTCCCGAGAGTATGTCGATCGATGGCGCGCTGCACAGCCTCTTCGGGGCCTCCAAAGTCGCGGCCGACGTGCTGGTCCAGGAGTACGGGAGATACTTCGGGATGAAGACGGCATGCTTTCGCGGCGGCTGCCTCACCGGACCGAACCATTCCGGGGCGCAGGCGCACGGCTTTCTGGGATATCTGATGAAATGCGCGGCCACCGAAACTCCTTACACCGTCTTCGGCTACAAGGGAAAGCAGGTCCGCGACAACATCCATAGCGCCGACCTGGTGCGGGCGTTCCACGAGTTCTTTCAGAGCCCGGGAAGCGGCGAGGTTTACAACATGGGTGGCGGGCGGCAGAGCAATTGTTCCGTGATCGAGGCGATCCGGATGTGCGAGTCCATCGCCGGCCGGCCGCTCAGGACGACCTATGTCGAGGAACACCGCCGCGGCGATCACATCTGGTGGATCAGCGATGTATCCCGCTTCCGGAAAAGGTATCCGGCCTGGAAGCAAAAGTACGACGTGCCCCGGATCCTGGGCGAGATTTATGAGCGCAATGCGGAGAGATGGGCCGCGGAGTCCGCGGTCGGCGCGGCGGAAGCGTTACCAGGGCGGTGAGCGTCGCAAGGGAAACCATGGGTTGCCGAGCCGCGCTAGAAACCGAAGCCTCCGTCGCCGGCGCCCGGGCCGTCTCCCGGCTCTTCCTGGCCTCCTTTCTGGCCTCGTGCCTGCTCTTCTGGTGGCTGGTGAGCGTCCTCTATCGCGGGGTGCTCGGGGTCGAGGATCCGGTGACGGACTGGACCTTAGCAATGAGCATTTTCTCGGCCGGGTTGTTCGTGACCGGATTCGGTCTTTCGCGTTTCAGGACGGCCGGGAGCGCAATTTCGCTGGCGACGCTGGACGGGTGTGAGCGGTTGAGCTATCGGGTGACCGTTCTGCTGTTCCCGCCCGCGATCGTTTTGGCCGTGTTCTTCGCGGCCTCCGCCGTCGGACAGGCCTATGGGTACGTGCACGTCACGTTTGCCGACCAGATCGTCTACTACCTTCATCTGTTCTTCGGCTTTATGTTCCTGGGCGTCGCCCGAGCCGGCTGCCGGCAGTCGAGGAGAAGGATTTGGATCGCGGTCGTGCTTATCGCGCTGCCGCGGTTAGTTGTCTCCATGCGTTACGGCAGGATGTTTCTGGCGGAGGGGGTCGTGCCCCTGGTCTTGATTGCCGTCGCGCGGGGCTTCATCCAGCTCTCCTGGAAGCGGACTGTCCAGATCGCCGGGCTTGGCCTGTTCATCATATTTGTCCCCTCCATTACCCGGGGAGACCCCCTCTTCAGCGCCGCCGGGGAGGACGCCGAGACACCAGCGATAGTGCAGTGGTTCGCCGGCGGGAGCACGCTTCTGATCACCCAGGAATACATGGACATGGACTTGACCCGGCGCTGTCCTCCGCTGCTGGTCTCGCTCACCGGCAAGGTGATCCCCTATGCGTTGCTGCATGTGTGTACAGTCACCCTCTCCGGGGTTTGGACGGACACCAACGTCGCCACGGAGTGGGCTGCCAATCTTGATCGGCTCGTCACCTACGAGTTGAACGGCGCCGATGGGAGCATGAACGACGGCGGCACGGGCACCAGCTATCTTCTGGAACTCTATCTCACTGGGGGGCTCACCGGAGTAGTGCTCGGATCGTTGGTGTTTGGAGCCGCGTGCAAGTTCTTCGCGAGCGCGATGGCGGCGAGATCGCTCTTCTCGGGCATCTGGGCCGAGTGCCTTCTGCGCGCTGTCTTCTCACCCAGAGGGACGTTCGGCTATGTGTTTGAGAAGGTGCCCGTACTGCTGCTGGCGACGATTCTGGTGGTACTGATCAGCCGCGAGTTCCGCGGCAGACCCTCGCCCTCGGAATCCCAATCGTCCCCGGCGCCCTGAGATTATCGAAAGCTTCCATTCCCTCCATGTGTTTTTTTACGCCGTTCTCGATGTGATGAAGTTCGGGATTTCATCGCGCATCAAAATGGCGCTGGCCTGCGGTTCCTATCGGTTGTTCGAGTCGCCGTTTTTCGTGCTGAAGCGAAGATTTACGCGGCTCCATGCGAGCGGGTGCCCAGTTGCGCGGTCGGATTTTCGCTGCACTTTCTTACTAAAGGAATAAACATGCGTTTATTGGACCTCATAAAGAAATTGACGGGCAGGCTGTTTCGCAGATTCACTCATTTAGTCATTAAACCTCCACACATTGCGGTGCGAGGGTTGCGCAGCTGTTCCGACTCCGGTTTTTATCCTGAAACTGCGCGACGGGCGGCACAAGGCGCACGCTCATTTGCCAAGTTTAAGCGCAATGCAGCTTACCGCGAAGTGCTGGAACATGTCGACGCAGAACAAGGTGGCCAATACCTACAGCAGATCCAAGAAAAATGGCCACGGTTGATCGAAGATATTGAGAAGTTCAAGATTAACGACGAAGTCGGTGACCCGATACTGGCAACTTACCAGCGGATAGGAAAAATCAGTCCAACGACTTTGCGCTACTTAAAGGTTGTCAGCGACCTGCGTGAGTTGTTCGGCGACCTTAGCGGATTTAAAGTGGTTGAAATAGGCGGTGGCTATGGCGGGCAATTTCTGATAGCGGATCAGCTCTGGCCGTTAGCCTCCTGGACTATTTTCGACTTAGATCCAGTATTGCTCCTGACTAGCCGATATCTGGAGTCTCATCTGATTAGCTCAGTTTATAAACCGACCACACTTAATCGTTTCGATTGCGAAGCAGCGCGGTTCGATTTGGCAATCAGTAACTACGCATTCTCGGAATTGCCAAAGGTTTTACAGGCGAAATATATTTCCAAAGTGTTGGCCAACGCAAGGCGAGGTTATATGACCATGAACTCGGGGAAGACAGCGGGCAATGGCCAGCATATGACCATAACTGAGTTACGCACCTACTTTCCGACTTTGGTAATTATCGACGAAATACCGTTGACATCAGTTCAAAACTACATCGTAGCGTGGGGGCAGCAATGAATCTCTATCTGAGATACGAAACATCAGATCGGCGCGTTCATGTCATCTGCTTTGAGGTTCATTTTGAGCAGGTTGTAACCGAGCGCCGAGAGCGAGCCCGCGGCTCCGCGCGAGCGGGTGCCGCGTTTCGCCGATAACAAGGGGAGATAGGAGGAATCGTATGTCGCTGGCCGTGTTCGTCAATACTTGCGATGGTTACAAAGATTGCTGGGCGCCGTTCTTTCAGTTGTTCGAGCGCTACGGGGGCAAGTTACGCGGTCTGCCCATTTACCTGAACACCGAGCGGGAGACCTATGCGTGGCCGGGCCTTGGCTTGCGTTCGACAGCCGTCTGGCCGGCGGGATGCCCGGAGCGGCCGAGTTGGGGAGAACGCGCTGCGCGCGGGCTCGAAGCGGTCAGCGAAGCCTATGTCCTCTACCTTCAGGAGGACTATTTCCTCACCTGCCCGGTGCGCGACGAGGTCATTGAGCGCGCGCTCGAGCATATGCGAAAAAACGACGACGTCGGGGTTGTCTATCTCAGCCGGCACGGACCGCGCTCCCGGGCCAGCCGGCCTTGCGGCCCCGGTTTGATCGAAATTGTTCCGCCCGCAGGCTACCTGGTGAACACCCAGGCGGCCATCTGGCGGAAGAGTTTTTTGCTTTCCCTGCTCAGGCCTTGGGAGAACGTCTGGATGTTCGAGAAATTCGCCAGCGTGCGCGGGCGTCGGGCGCAGAGCCGATATCTCAGCGTGGCTCCAGAGGTGCTGGCCGAGTCGCCGGTCTTCGACTACGGCCACACCGGGATTGCCCGCGGCCGTTGGCAGGCCGAGTGCGTTCCGCTCTTCGAGCGGGAAGGGCTCGCGGTCGACTATTCGCGGCGCGGCTTTTACCGTCAGCGCGGACGGCTCAAACTGCGTTTCGAGGTGCTGCAGAAAATCCTCGAAAGTCCGGGAAACGCGTTGCGCAGCTTGATGAGCCTGGTGTGAGCGAGCGCACAAAATGTGCGGAATGCAAATGGAGAAACTCTCATGAAGGGTGTACAGAAGGTTTTGATCTCCGGGGGGCACGAGTTAGGGGGGGTTGGAAGCGTGGCGGCTGCCTTGGCTGGTGGCTTCGAGGCACTCGGGATTCCGGCTGAGATCACCTCGGTGGCAGGGGTCCTGTCCAGATGGCGCGACCTCCAGAATCCGGATGTGCTGAAGATTTTGAGTACTGGCGCCGTCTTCGCCGCCCCGGCCGCTGCCCGTGCGATTTGCATTGCCCACGGAGTACCGTGCGCCGCTTTTCAAGGATGGACGAGAGTGAGCGGCATTGTCGCGTCCTTCAAGTTGGCGAACGCGGCTCATGTGCCGCTCGTAGCGGTGTCGGAATATACGGCCATTCACCTGCGCAACCTATTCGGCATAAGAATCGACAAGGTGATCCTGAACCCGCTCAAGCCAATTTACCTGCAGTCGCTCGATGGTGCGAGCGTTGAACGGCGTTATGTGACCTACGTGGGAAGACTACATCACTCCAAGAATATCCACCGCTTGTTACCGGCGATCTGCGATCTGCTCGAAGAGCAACCAGACCTGAGGGCATGCGTCATTGGAAGCGGGGAGATGCGAAACCAGCTTGAGGATTCGGTTCGTGGCAGTCCTCGGGTGGAGTTCCAAGGCTCACCAGACGATCTTTCCGTTCGAGACTGGCTGCGCCGAACCAAGTTATTTGTTTCCGGCAATTGTACCGAGGGTCTCGGGGTTTCTTATCTGGAAGCGATCAGCCAAGGCTGCATGGTGGCGATGCCAGCGTCCGGCGGCGGAATGGAACTTGCGCTGGAGCAGATTGGGAGCACGATCCATCTGTTGCCGATTTCGCTCGAACGCCGGAGTGTGCTGGCCGCGCTTCGTCGCGCTCTGTGGTCCAGTTTCGTCCCCGTCCCGCTGTCGTCCTACGAGGCAAAAGCTGCCGCAGCGTCTTATCTGCATCTGGACAGCGTGCAACATTCCGGGGATCCGGAATGTGCGCGCAATGCGGCCGGCGTTACTTCCTTCCCGCGTTGATCGCGCTCTGGCCCACGTGCCTCCACCCAAAGCGGCGCCACATCGTTGAGGCCGTGATGGTGCTGGTCCGCCGCGAGTTCCGCGGCCAACCCTCGCTCCCCTAACTCCCAGCGCTCCCGGCGCCTGGAGATCGTCGAAAGCTTCCATTTCAAGTTTGGTATGCGAGCCAAGCCGACCGGCATTTGCCAGCGTGCGGGACGCAGGGCGAAGAGCTTGATGAGCCTGGTATGAGCGATCGACCATTGGGGGGACGGATGCAGCCTGGATTGGTGTCCATTGTCATGCCCGCTTACAACAGCGAAGAGTGGTTGGCGGACGCCGTCGAATCGGTTTTTGCGCAGGCTTTCGGGGCCTGGGAGTTGCTGATTGTTGCCGACACCTCCCGGGACCGGACGCTCGAGATGGCCCGGAGCCGGGCGGCTGATGACCCGCGCATCCGAGTGATTCATGTCCAAGACCACGGGGGAAGGGCCAATGCGCGCAACGTCGGCATGGACGCGGCGCGGGGCCGGTATCTGGCGTTTCTGGACAGCGACGACCGGTGGCTGCCGGAGAAGCTTGGGGAGCAGACCGAGTTCATGAACCGCAACGATATCGGGTTCTCCTTCACCGGATACCGGCATTTTCGGGCCGACGGTTACCTGGGTCCGGTAGTCCGCGTGCCGGAGAAGATCGGCTACCAAGCTCTGCTGAAAGGCAATGCGATCGGCAACCTGACGGTGATGATCGACCGGCAGAAGATTCAAATCCCGGCCTTCCGGGAGCGGACCACGGAGCATGAAGACTATCGCGCGTGGCTAGACATCCTCAGGCGGGGGGAGATCGCATGGGGGCTGCAGCGAGACCTGGCAAGATACCGGGTTTCCCTCGGGCAGTGCTCCGCGAACAAGCGGCATCAGGCTGCCTGCGTCTGGAAGCTCTACCGGGAAATCGAACGGCTGCCGCTGCCGAAGGCGGCCTGGTGCTTTGCCCATTATTCGTGCAAGGGTTTTTCCAAGCACTACCTCCGCCGATAACCCAGGAACCTTATGAGAGCTCGGACCAAAGCGCAGACAATTGCATCCGTCATTGTCGTTCTGTTTCTTGCCCCTGCTTCGCCGGCGCAGAGCGGGGGAACGTATGACCGTATGGCTCCGGTCTCCTCCCAATCTAATGCCGAGGAGCACGCGGCCGCCCATGCGAGTTCCACCTATGTGGAACTGGACAGCTGGGTCTATCCGGCCATGGAGAGACTGGGAGCCCAAGGTGTGATCCCATATGAGTTTCTGGGCTTACGGCCGTGGACTCGCCGAGCCATCTACCAAATGCTTGAGCATACCCAGGGAAATGAGTCTTCGGAGAAACTGGTGCAGGCGGTCAAGAAGGAACTATTCCGCGAGTCCGCTCTTGGACCGGATCAGCTGGAAAAGGACATCTTCATCGACGGCGTCTACACCCGCACCCAATTCATTGCCGGAACTCCGCTCAACGACAGTTACCATTTCGGGCAAACCCTAGCCGACGATTTTGGACGCCCCTACGGCCACGGCTTGCAGCAAGTCGCCGGCTTTGAAACGCGCATGGAGCATGGCAGATTTTCCCTCTTTGTCCGCGGCGAATACCAGCGCAGTCCGAGCGTACCGGGATACAGCCCAGCCATCGCGGGTATCATTGCCACCCAGGACAACAATCCGATCCAGACCTACAGCGACCGGCCGGCGAGGGACGAGTTTCGTCTGCTGGACACCTACGCATCGGTCGAGCTGCTGGGCCAGCAGTTCTCCTTCGGTAAGCAGAGTTACTGGTGGGGACCCGGATCGGCCAGCGCCATGATGCTCAGTGACGATGCAGAACCCTTCTATTGCTTGCGCATCAATCGCACCTTACCTCTCTACATTCCTCTCCTGTCGCGGCTTCTCGGACCCTTCCGTTATGACAATTTCTTTGGCAAGCTCTCCGGGCACATGTATCCCAGGCAGCCCTATTTCTATGGCCAGAAGATCAACTTCTCTCCCACCAAGAACCTGGAACTGGGATTTTCCCGCGACGCAGTCTTTGCCGGCGACGGAAGCACGCCACTGACTTTTGGCAACTTCTGGAAGAGCTTCACCAGCACTTCCAGTGGCCCTCCCAACCCATACCGCAATGTGAACGGCGCCCGTCATGGCAGTTTCGACTTTCGTTATCGCCTGCCCGGGGTCAGGAACTGGTTGACCTTATATACCGATGCCCTGGTCCACGATGACATTTCGCCGGTGGATGCACCACGACGAGCTGCGATCACTTCGGGGATCTATCTATCGAAACTGCCATGGATCTCAAGGCTCGACCTGCACGTAGAAGGGGGCAGCACCGACATTCCTGCAAGCTCGCGAGGCGGGAAATTTTATTACTACGAGGGCATCTACCGCGACTGCTACCTCAACAAAGGCGATTTGATGGGTTCCTGGCTGGGCCGGGAAGGTACCGGGGGGCAAGCCTGGTCGACTTACTGGTTCAGTGCTCAGAGCACACTTCAGCTTGGGTATCGCACCCTAAGGGTTTCGCGGTCCTTTGTCCCCCAGGGCGAAGGCCAACAAGCTGCCTATGGTGAGCTGCGGTATCGATGGAAAGATGGCTTGGGGTTACAGTTTCTGCTGCAGGCAGAGCGCTGGGCTGCTCCGGCACTGGCGGCGAGCCCGCAAACGGATGTGACTACCCAATTTCAGATTTCATTCAGCCCCAAAAGTTGGAAGCTTCCTCTACGGCAACAATTGACTATGAATACTGGTGACCAGGTGCGCTTCCCTTAGCTCGTCATCTCCGGCTCTCATCGTGCCGACCTGCTCAGGACATGCGCGATGGTCTAATTGCTTGCTCCTGGGTGTCAACGACGCCAGGCCCGATTCTGCGCGATCGAAGTGTAGAACCCCTCCCCGCATTCCCTTCCCAGGGCGATCATGGTCAGCTTGACCCCGGTCGTCTCCCCTTGCGGATTCCCTCAAAATCCTGAACGTTTCGCATCCCGGCTCAAAGCTGTGGATGGCTTAACCGTGCGCGGCAACGTGGCGCAGAGCCATGCCCAAAAACTGGCCTTGATTGGCGCCCACATCAAATATGCAGTAGGGTGGGCTTAATTCTCAAGAACAGCCTACAAGCAGAAGAAAACGGGCGGACAAAAAATGACAGAATCCCTGGAACATGAATGCCGAAACGGAACACGATCAGCGGCAGTGGCGAAATGGCCCGGCTGGAAGCAGCATCGCGGCCAGGAGCGCCTTGCGTGGTACAAAGAGCATTGCTGTTAATTCCGAGCAGAAGGTGGGTCCGGTGGGACTGACTCGACGAAATGTATTGCTGGGTGCAGGCGGTATCGCTTCCAGCCTGGTCTTCGATACCCCGGTAGTGGATGCCATTGCGCAAGTAGCCTCGAACGACAGAAAGCTGAAGCTGATCGTGACCGGCGGTCACCCCGGCGATCCGGAATATGGTTGCGGCGGAACCGTCGCCCGGCTCACGCAGCTTGGCCATGAGGTGGTTCTGCTCTACCTGAACGACGGAGCCTGGCCGCCTACCCCCGCCACCACTCGTGCCGCTGAAGCCAAACGGGCGTGCGCCATACTGAAAGCTCGACCTGCCTATGCAGGACAAATAAACGGCCAGGCCGTGGTCGATAGCGCACACTATGAAGCCTACGAACGAATCATAAGCGCTGAGAAGCCGGATGCCGTCTTTACCCAGTGGCCCATTGACAACCACCGCGACCACCGGGCGATTGCCATGCTCACCTATGATGCGTGGCGACAATCGAAACAGGCGTTTTCGCTCTATTACTATGAGGTTTCCGACGGGGAGGATACTATGCAATACTCTCCCACTCACTATGTCGATATCCATGAGACAGAGCCCATCAAGCGCGCTGCGTGCTACGCCCATGCCAGCCAGACACCTGACCGGTACTATCCGCTGCAGGATCAGGTAGCGGCATTTCGAGGCATCGAAGCCGGCTGCAAGAGAGCTGAGGCATTTGTGCTCCAGCTACAAAGTGCTCAAGATCCTCTGCAGGAGCTGGGGTTGACCACGAAGAACGGCGTTTCTCGAAGCGTCTAAAAAAAGTGCGCCAAAAGCGCTGTAAGCCCCTACTCTTCTACTGGCGGTTCATCGTCCTCCGCTCCCGATTCCTCATTTTCTTCGCGTTCCTCCTTTTGGATAGCCGACCAGAGGGTAGCGGGTCGACCTCCGGTGGGCTCACTTCGAGCGTGGAATGCGCCGCCCAGGGCAAGGAGTTTTTCGAGGGCAGCGTCGATACGGTGGCCCTCGACGTGGCCGTGAAAGAGACGCCTGATCTGATACTTCGACAGTCCGCTGCCGGAGGCCTCGATGGCTTCGCGGATACGGTCGGCGATGGGGTCCCCGGTGGACATGCCGAAGAGGAGGGAGGCACTGGCGTAGCAGTAATCCCATACGGCAAGGGCAGCCTGGAGATGGGGCAGGCCGATGACGGAGGTGGAGTCCAGGGCGGCGTAGATGGCGAAGGCCCTGGAAAAGGATGTGGTGTTCCTGCGATAGGCATTGTGTCGGCGGATCTCCCCTTTGTTTGGGGAATGGGTATCCTGTCGACGCCTCTCTGCGACGCATCTCTGCGGCCAGGACAATGACATCTGACGCTATCCAAACTTCGCTAATGCGAATCGGATTGTCGGCCTTGGTCGCCCTGATCGCAATTAACCTCGGAAACTTGTCACACATTACACCATATGGTGTAATGTGTATATGGACCGATTAACCGATGTCCTCACAGCCATATCGCATCCATCCAGGCGAGCAATTATTGGGAGGCTAGCGGAATCTGGACCTACTCGTTTTACCGATGTTGCAAAGCCGTTCGATGTGGCTCTGAATGCTGTCACCAAGCACCTCAAGTTGCTTGAGCGTGCCGGGCTGATCCAACGTGCAAAACAAGGTCGCGAAGTACTCATTTCACTTCGTCCGGAGCCACTTCGTCTGGTGGCTGGATGGGTGCATGAGTACGAACGATTCTGGAACGAGCGGCTAGATCAGTTTGAGCAGCATTTTAAGGACAAGAAAGAGAAGGAGACGAAGCGATGAAGACTATGAAGACCATTGAAATTAAGGTTGAACGAACAATTCCCGCTCCTCTCGTTGAGGTCTTCGATGCGTGGCTGAATCCAAAGGTCCCTGGCAATCCTTGGAATGCAGCCGATAAGTTCAGTTTAGATCCGAAGGTGGACGGGCTCTTCTTCTGGCGCATGATGGAGACAATCCCACTACGGAAGATTCACGGAACTAGAGCGCCCGGGTCGAATTGAGCATACCTGGGTGTCGCCGAACACCCTGGGAGCAGAATCGACAGTGACTGTGACCTTTAAGAAACAGGGAGAAGATACACTCATGACCCTCGTGCATTCCAACCTTCCCGATACTGACGGTGGAAGAGGACACGAGAAGGTTGGAACTACTTCTTAGGGACTTTTCACTGAGCAATTGGGGAATGCCTCACGCAAGGGAAAGTAAAGGAGTGATCATGGCAAAGGCAATTATTGGAAGCGCTTCGGCGATCACAGTTCCGCGACAAGATCGGGACAGCATTCGTAGATTTTATTGTGATGTCCTCGGGGGGAAAAATTGTGAAGAGGGCAACGAAAAGGACATTTTTCGTCTGGAAGAAGAATTTTTTATTTTGTTTCGCTACGGGGATGTCCCTGATGAGAGCGAATTCTTACGGTCGCCAAGAGCGCTCTGGCTGCAAATCAAGTCCGACAACGTGGCAGAAATGACGCGGAAGATTCTCGATTTCGGTGCTAAGAAGATTGATCTACCATCTGGACTACCCGAGTCGGTCCCCTATCTTTATTTTCAGGCGCCAGGGGGACATTGCTTCCAGCTGCTCCCAATCAACGAGGACCAAGCATATTACAAGGGAGCCGGAGACAGCCCGAACATAGCAACGGAAAAAGAGGCCGAGGCCCTCAAGGAGAGGGCGATGAGCGAGTTGGCATTAAGGCATCATCAGGTAAACTCTACAAGGCTTCAACTGAGACCGAGAAGCTCGCTCTTCCGCATCCTTGGGGATGGCTCACGCAAGAAGACATAATTCTGGCTATACCCAGAAGCAAGACTAAAGCGCAATTGGAGCGCTAGACAAGGAGCGATCATGGCAAAGGCAATTTTTGGAAATCAATCGTCTCTCATAGTTCCGCGACGAGATCGGGACAGCGGAAGATCCTCGATTGCGGTGTCAGGAAGCTTGATATACCGGACCCCCACATTGACCTCGTCAGAGATGAAGTGAAGCGCTCGTAAAGCGCTGCAGAGGTTTACTACTCGAAGGGGGATCACATGATTGCACGAATCTGGCACGGCTATACAAAGCCCGAGCATGCAGATGCTTATGAGGCCATGCTGAAACCCGAGCTGTTACCCGGTATCGGCGCAAAGCAGGGCTATAAAGGGAGCTATCTGCTCCGCAAAGATCAAGGTGATGAGGTGGAATTTATTACGATCATTCTATGGGATTCAATTGATGGAATTCGCGCCGTTGCTGGTCCAGACTATGAGACTGCTGTGATACCCGAGGAGCGACGGAAATATCTTGTTCGATATGACGCGAAGTCACAGCACTTCGAAGTTACATCGACGCATTGGCCACCCGATGGTTGTAATTGATCGCATTGGTGAGCAGTCCTTCATTTGATCATTCCTAATTCGGTGGACAAGGACTTCATGAAAGTGCGATGCGCGGCACAGGACGGCCCGCAAAAGATGTTTTTGGATATAAGGACCATTGGCGCTGCATTGCAGCATGGAAAACAGTGAGGTAATCGAATGAGTCTCTTCAGACGTAATGATATTTGGTGGCACGAGTTTTGGTTTGCGGGACGCCGCATTCAGGAATCGAGCTAGAGCCCGTCAAAAACGATTGCACGAACGGCGGAACAAAATCGCAGGCGCGAACTGGAACGAGGATTCAACAACTTCACTAGAACCGGTCTGACCCCTATCCCGCTCGGCAGGCAGCCTCTATCGTGGCTTTGGCAGCATTCAATGTTGCCTGGGTCTCGCGGGCGATCTTACCTTTTGCGATTAAGTTGAGGAGCTTGGCTTTCAGGGTTGTCGTCGAGTAATAGTGGCTAATTTCCACCTTGGTTGACCGATGACCGAGCGTTTGGAACGTCGTTTCCACCTTATAATCGCTGAGAATCTTGCTGATACCGAATGTGTCCTCCGGCAACACAGTGACGATCTTCTGCATCGGGATAATTTCGATGTCCTTCTCGATGCACGTGTGCTTCCCGCCCGAAAGGTGACATCGATATGACGCGCCTGGTTCGCGGAGGGTCTTGCCAGAAAGAAGATCAACCTTGACCACGCGAGGATGGAACTCCGGGATCTTCGTGAGATCCATGCTGAACAACCACACCACTTCCAAAGGCGCGTTGATGATGACTTCCTGCTTGGATCGGAACGGTGGCTGCAAATCTTGCCTCCAAATTAATGGGTGAGCTTGCGTTTGAAATCACGCGGACGCGACTAAGTTCGGTCCTCACAAATAGCTCAGCACTATTTTCATGCAGCCAAGCCGGACCATGCCGAGGAAGTTCTCAGCATGAAATTCGTAGCGGACAACCAGCCTGCGGAACCAGTGTAGCCAGGCGAACAGCCGCTCCACCACCCAGCGGCGCAGGTAGCGGCGCAGCGCTCTGCCGTCCTGCGTCTGGCTCCGGTTCTCACGGTTGGGCGCGATCATTTCGATTCCGTATTCCTCATCAAGATGTCGGTCGAGCGGGTCCGAGTCGTACGCCTTGTCACCAATCAACTTCTCAGGCAGTTCGTCCAGGAAGCTGCCGGCGAGCGCTTCATCAACGAGTTTCGATTCGTGCGGCGAGGCCGAATCGATCGTGACAGCCAGAGGAACGCTGTTCCCAGCGGCGATGGCCATGATCTTGGTTCCCTTGCCACGCTTGGTTTTGCCCACTGCAAGGCCCCCTTTTTTGCCGCCGCGAAGCTGCCGTCGATGAAACCTTCGTCCAGGCTCAGCTTGCCTTCCTCGCGCAGTTTCTCGGTCAGTATGCGCAACGCTTTCTCCAACTGGCCGATCCGCACCCACTGCTGGAACCGTTCGTGCACGGTTTGGTACGGCGGATATATGCTGGGCACTTCCCGCCATTGCGCCCCGGTGCGCAGAATCCACAGCACTCCGTTCAATACCTCACGCGTGTCAGCCGGCGGCCGGCCGCGCCTGTCGGCACGCAGAGAAACCGCAACAGCGGCTCCAGCACCGCCCAATCCGCATCCGACACCTCTCCCCGCTCTCGCATTCGTGGTTCCGCGGCATCGCCAGTGCCATCTCTTTTGTGCCGTCATCTGCACGAAAACTCAAGCCCAAAACAGCCTCAGCTATTTATCGGACAGGTTCTAATGTGCGCCACGAGCGAATTCGCACTTTCAGCGAGGCCGCAGACAATGAATTAAACACACCGCATTATGGACGGCCCTTCTTGATGGGGTACGTTTCGTCTGTCCGCGCCCCCGTCCTGTCCCCGCCGCCGTCCTGACAACAATGACTGCGCATCACTTGATCTGGTGGAATGTTCTCTTCCAACGAGTCTGATCAAAAAAGTGAATGAACTCATGCAGGGTTGATCCAGCTTGCTCTCTAAGCGGGACGTCTTCGGAACCGGATTCGGGTGTCGCAATGGACCAGTAGACGAAGAGGGGACGCCCCAAAATGTTCTCCCGTGGCACAAACCCCCAGTAGCGGCTGTCCATACTATTTGTGCGATTATCACCCATCACGAAGTAATGGCCGGGAGGGACGACCAGGTCCTCACCCTGAACGTGTTTGGGGAGTAGTACGGACCATTCGGGCGAGACCCCAGGCTCAGTAGAGGGATCCACCGACGGGAAATCGTCAACATATGGATCGTAGTTTGCACGAGTGGGCTTGGCTGCCTGAGGTTCGTCCTGAAGTACGCCGTTGAGGTAGACGATACCGTTACGAAGACGAATGTGGTCGCCGGGAATTCCGATCACACGTTTAACCACAAATATGTGATCACCGTTGCGTTCTTCGGTTGGCTTGTAGAAAACAACGATGTCGCCACGGTGCACCTCGCGGTAGTGCATGAAAGCCGCCCGTTTAGGGATTGGCGCTAGTGTCTCCCGTTCGACTACCACATGATCGCCGACGAGTAGAGTGCTTGCCATCGAGGATGACGGAATCACGAAGTTCTGAAACACAAAGGTCAGCGCAAAAAGTCCCACCACCAGGACACTGCAGGTCGAAGCGAATCCTTCAGTTGCTGTCTCGGTTGAATGGTTGTTCTCCAAAACAGTCTTGCGGCGCATGGCTTCTTGCCTCCTTTTACGCTGCTCCATTGCTCTCGCTCAGAAGTTTAGCATCTGGGTTAACAGCTCGAAGGCGGGGTGCTCTCTCAGCCGATCGTGATTCCAGCCCAACTTTCCCAACGGCGATCAGATTTGCGCTCTGCCGCCATCAACGAACAGTTCAATACCCGTGACGAAACTGGAGTCATCGGAAGCTAGAAACAAAGCCGCCTTGGCAATTTCATCGGGTTCCCCCATGCGCCCCATTGGGATGGTGGACACAATCCGTGCAATGGCGTCTGCAGGCTGCCCATCGATAGCCGGCGTATCGGTCGGGCCGGGGCTAATAACGTTTGAACGAATATGGCGTTCCTTGAGATCCGAGGTCCAGGTTCGAACGAAGGAGCGGAGAGCGGCCTTCGTCGCGCCGTAGACGCCGAAGGCAGGCGTACCTTTCACGCTCGCGACGGAGCCGTTGAGAATGATAGAGCCACCATCATTCATTAGAGGAAGAGCCTTTTGTACCGTGAACAGCGTTCCCTTGACATTAATGTTGAATAGTTTGTCGAAATGCTCCTCCGTGATCTTTCCCAAGGGAGCAAATTCAGCGACGCCGGCGTTGGCGAAGACGACATCTATTCTGCCCTTGGTTTTGACGGCCTCGTAGAGACGATCAAGGTCGGTCAATTTGGCAACGTCTCCCTGAACGCCAGTGACGTTGTTACCGATCGCCTTCACGGCTTCGTCGAGTTCCTTTCGACGGCGGCCTGTGATGAATACGTAAGCCCCCTCCTTGACGAAGAGCTGTGCCGTGGCCAACCCTATCCCGGTTGTGCCACCAGTAATCACCGCTACTTTTCCTTGCAGCTTCTTAGTTTCGGACATTGGTAGTTTTTCCTCATTCTCCCTTGTTCTTAGTCGGCCTAAAAATGAGATGCGGCCCGGCCGCGGTTACGCTTGGCTCGGACCGAATAGCTTCAGCCATTGCTGATTGAGCCCGTTCACCAAGGCATGCTCCTCGGGGCCCGGATTGGCTCGCAGGGGTTTTGCCGCTTCAGCGAGGATCTCGTTAGCATCTGTTCCAAGCACGTCCAACGTTTCGGCGATAAACCGGTCGAGAGGCATTGCCTGCTCGGCGTCTTGGCTATTCATCAACTCCGTGCGCACCCAAGGTGGCGCCACCTCGAGCACTTGAACGCCGCTATCGCGAAGCAAGAAGCGTTGCGATAACACATAGGAGTGGAGCGCGGCTTTTGTGGCAGAATAGATAGCCGTCACAGCCATTGGCACAAAGGCAAGGACCGAGGTGTTGTAGAGAATCACACCACGACGGCTCTTAAGGTGATCCACTAGAGCCGATGTCAACCGAATGGGGCCCAGAAGATTGGTCGCGACAGTCGACACGAGCAGTCTGTCGTCGATTTCACCCGCTGCCTGATCCAGTTCCATGATTCCAGCGTTATTGATGAGAACATTCAGATCCGGATGTTCTGCAATTAACCTTTTCGCCACTGCTTTGATACTGTCCGGGTCTGCGATGTCGAGTTCGATCGCCTCGATGCCCGGATTGGCCTTCGCCACGGAGTCCAAATGTCTCTTGCGTCTGCCTGAGATGATCACTTTGTTTCCACGTTTGTGCAGCTCCTCGGCCAGCCCGCGGCCGATACCCGATCCGCCGCCGGTAATGAAGATGGTGTTTTCAGTGAGATTCATGATTCCTCCGATCTGTACGGGGTGATAGCTGCGTGAAGGTCTAAGGCTTAGAGCATTTTCACTTCTACTCTGCACGGTCAAGCGCCGCGAAGTGCGGCTTTTCTTGAGGAAAAGCCACGTCGGGAGTGGTTGCTCTGTAGACACCAGAAGTGAAAAGGCTTAGGCGGGGAAACGGTCGCCGAACATGGGAAGGCCACTGAGGGACTCGGCTTGCGTGGCCTCGTCTTGCAGCACGTCCCAGTGCTCTCGAAGTAGACCGTCTTCGAACCGGACGACGTCAGCTGCGATCCAGGCGGCTGGCCTTCCGATTCCGCTGAATCGGCCGTGCGCGATGACATAATCGCCTTCTGCGACCATGAGTTGGTTTTCGTAGCGCAACGTATCTGGCGCCGAACGGACCAGAGCGAACAGGCCTTCGCGTCCTGGCGCGATGTGCGCGCTGTGCTGGATGTACTTCGGCGACCAGAATCGTTCCGCTGCCGCGTAGTCGCGTTTGTTGAAGAGAGTGTCGAAGGCTTCGAGCACGATCGCCTTGTTCTGTTGGGGTGTTGTCTTTGGCACGTTCAGCTCCTTGGGCTTTCTTACGATGATTGGTAGGTTGGGTAATCGGAATAGCCGTGCGGCCCCGAGGCGTAGACGGTTTCCCAATCCACTTCGGCGAGAGGGGCATTCTCGGCAAACCTCTGGACCAGGTCAGGATTTGCGATATAGGGACGACCGAACGCCACCAGATCTGCCAAACCTTCGGCGATAAGGCGATTCCCGCGATCACGGTCCATCTTCACGTTTGCGATCAGTGTGCCGTTGAAGAGAGGACGGAAATGCTGGAACATGCCATCCCCGGCCAACTTCTCGAGTGGAGTACTGGAGAAGTCGGTGGTATTGCCCATGAGCAACAAGTGCGAAAGATTGTAGGTGCTCAGCTTGCGAATTGCATATTCGGTGACGGGCAGGGTTTCGTCGTTAGCCTGAAATGCACCGCCTTCGTGCATCGGGCTGATCTTGACTCCAACCCGTTGTGCATCGACCTCACCCAGGACCGACTCGACTACCTCGAAGAGAAAACGCGAGCGATTTTCCAGGCTCCCACCGTATTCGTCTTTACGCCGGTTGGTGGTGGCGTTCAGGAACTGAGAGATCAGATAGAGATAATTGGCGAGGATCTGGACACCATCGAAGCCGGCTTCCATCGCGTTTCGCGCAGCTCGCGCGAAGTCCGCGACCGTGACTTGAATCTCCTGCTTCGTCAGGGACCGCGGTGTTACCGTCGGCTTCCGTCCTGACCGCGTGAACGACAGCTGGCCTGGATCGACGCTCGATGCGGACACGGGCTGCGCGCCGTCCTGTAGTTCAGGATGCGAGATTGCGCCCGTGTGCCAGAGTTGTGCAATCATGCGGCCGCCGGCTGCATGGACGGCATCCGTGACGCGTCGCCACCCGCGGACCTGCTCCTCCGTCCACTGGCCTGGCGTATCAGCCCAGCCAAATCCTTCCGGGCTGATCGCAGTGGCCTCCGTGATGATCAGTCCGGCCGAAGCACGCTGCGCGTAATACTTTGCCTGCAAGGGCGTGGGCACATGATCATGCGATTGGGCACGCATCCTGGTGAGAGGCGCCATGACGATGCGGTTAGGAAGATCGAGGTCTCCCATCCGGTATGATGTGAAGAGTGGCTGATTCGACATCACATAAACCCCTGCATGGGTGAGGCTGGTTACCGGCGCCGTTTTGTTTTGGAGTGTAGTCATTGATCCCTCTCTTGCCTGATTCAAGTGACTGGGATCCCGCTCGGACCCGTCGGACTTCCTATCTGACGTGACGCCAGATTATTATGAACCGCTTAGTTCTATACGATGATGGAGGCACAGCGAGGATGCAGAGATTTTGAACTATGTGGTTTTATATCGGATAATAGGTGCATGGGGCGCCCGAAGAACTTTAGTCGAGAGGAAGTGTTGGACAAGGCGATGCCTGTCTTCTGGACCCGTGGGTTTTCGGACACGAGTCTTCAGGACCTGGAACGAGCCACAGGAGTGAACAAGTCAGGGCTGTATACGGAGTTCCGAGACAAGGAAGATCTTTTCGTAGCGTGCCTTCGGCACTATCTGAAGGGCCAGGAGAAGAGAGGGCTTCTCACCAAGGAGCCTCTTGGCTGGAAGAACGTCGAGACTTTTCTCAAAAATGGTCCTCTTAACAAGGGGGAACAGCAGGGGTGTTTTTCCGTCAACTCCATGCGGGAGTTCGCTATCCTTCCGGATGAGGCTTACGGGGTCGTGACGGAGAGTCGAGCGCTATTGCAGCGCCTTCTCGCCATGAATATCGAGGCAGAAAAGCCCAGGATGGCTCCTTCCGCAATTGCGGAGATGGTGCTGTCCTTCTTTTCCGGATTATGCATTGAGCGCAACCTCAAATCCGGCAAAGCCTCGTCTTCGCGCAAGATCGAAAACTTCATGACGGCCCTTCGCAGTCTCTAATCAAACGATTGGTTCCCTGAAGCCGACGTCGCCGCGTCCGGTACAACGTAAATCTTCGCCCCAGCGTGGCGGTCGCTACCTTGGGAATGCTTACTTCTCAACACCCGCAGATCATTGTTTCCAGGCCGAAGGACCTCAAAAAGAATGTGGTGTTCCTGCGATACGCATTGTGTCGCCGGATCTCCCCATTATTTGGGGAATAGGTATCCTGTCGACCATCTGTCGCTACAGGCCGCATTCGACCGGCCCCCGCGAAGCCCCATTCTCACCTTCGAAAGTCGGGGCAGGTTGCGGATTAGGGGCGAACAGCGAATGCCGTTTTTGCGGGCAGCCTCAAAGAAAGCGAAATCATAAATACTCGATTCCAACTCGTATTTGTAATAAAATAGGAGTGTAGATTCGATATGAGGCTTCAAGTGGCACGCATAACCAAAAACAAAACGAAGGAAGCTCCGCCCCGTAAGCAGATTCGGAAGTCGAAGTTTCAGGCCGATCTTGCACCCTCTGAAGACAGTATGGTGCGCGCCCTCAAGACTGAACTGCAACTGACGAGCAATACCGATTTTCTTTCCGATGCTGTAGCGCTATTTCACTGGGCGGTCTCTGAACGAAAGCGTGGACACCGCATCGTCAGCGAAAGCGCTATTGGGGAACGGAAAATTCTGGTGTTCCCCCACCTGGAACGCGTTGCCCCGGAGCTGGCATTGCCGCGGATTGACATTCGCTGGAGCCAAGCGGAATTGGAAAATCTGGCGGAACTCGCGTCAAAGCCGCCCGCTGAGCCCACAGATACCCTCATTCGGGCCATGAGGCACTAAGTTGGCCGTTGCGATCCGTCATCTCGAAGAATTCGACGATGTAGAGAGCTTTGACTGCGGTGATGAACCTCTCAACAATTATCTGCGGCGCCACGCTTGGACGAACCAGCAGAAGGTCTCGATTGGGGTAACGTATGTTGCCATTGATGAAGCAGCGTCCCATACCGTGCTCGGCTATTTCACGCTGGCCACCTCCAGCATTCCGCGCGACGAACTTCCAAAGAAATATGTCCGCGGCTTGCCGCCCTACGATCTGCCTCTGATTCTGTTGGCCCGGCTGGCGGTTGACAAACGCTTCAGCGGCAGAGGTCTCGGCCACGCATTGATCTCCGAAGCATTCAAGACCATTCTGCGGGTTGCGGAGGACGTCGGCTGTCGCTGCGTCATCACGGATGCGTACCGCGACAAAGCTGGATGGTACGCACGCTATGGGTTCATTCCTGTTGAGGGGGCCGCACAGGACGGCCCGCAGAAGATGTTTTTGGATATAAGGACCATTCGCGCTGCATTGCAGCATGGAAAACAGTGAGGTAATTCGCATGAGTCTCTTCAGACGTAGTGATATCTGGTGGTACGAGTTTTGGTTTGCGGGACGTCGCATTCAGGAATCGAGCAAGAGCCCGTCAGAAACGATTGCACGAACGGCGGAACAAAATCGCAGGCGCGAACTGGAACAAGGATTCAACAACTTCACTGATGTGCGCCACGAGCGAATTCGCACCTTCAGCGAGGTCGCAGACGAGTTCTTCAACGGCTATAAGCTGCGCCTTCCCGACTCCGCTGTGTTCGCCGATTACGCGATTGACCATCTGAAACGGCTGGTCGGAACCAAAATGCTGGTTGATTTCAATGAGGCGGCTGTCATCAAGTACCAGAATGACCGGCTGGATGAAGGTACGGCGCCAAAGACAATTAACGAGGAAGTCGGCTTTCTGCTGCGTATTCTGGGAGAACCCGGCGACATCATTCGCGCGCGGTTGCGCAAGAGGAAGATGCTCAAGCTGAAGGTTCGCAAAACCATCGGCAAAGCATACAGCGACGAGGAAAAGGAGCGGATGCTGCAAGAGGCCCGCAAGGCCCGTTCTCCGCACATCTACTTCGCATTAACTCTGGCGCTGAACGCCGGTATGCGCGATGCCGAGATCAAAACGTTGACTTGGGCGCAAATCAACTTTGCAAAGAAATTCCTTGCTGTGGGCCGCAGCAAGACGGAGGGTGGCGAGGGCCGCACCATCCCGCTGAACTCCGCTTTGCTCCCGGCGTTGACGGAGTACGTTGCATGGTACACGGACAGATTTGAGGAGATTCGACCGGAGTGGTACGTCTTCCCGTTCGGAAAACCGCGGCCCAGCGATCCCACACGTCCCGTCACGACGCTGAAGACGGCCTGGAGCAACGTCCGCGAAAATGCCAACGTGACCGGTCGCTGGCACGACAACCGGCACACGCTCATCACGGAGCTGGCGGAAAGTGGTGCGGGTGACCAGACCATTATGGATATCGCCGGACACGTCTCGAAGCAGATGCTCAAACACTACAGCCACATTCGCATGGAAGCGAAGCGAACCGCGCTCGAATCCATCGTGCGCAAGAACGGCAATTCAGCAGGCGCCACGTGAACCTGCGCCATTTTGCCGCCAAATCCTTGTCTGCAAGCGCCTTGATGAACGCGCCTCCAACGACCGCTCGTGCCTGAGAGCCCCGCATTGTGCCGGTCTTTGTGTCATACAAATCTGTTAGCGGAACGCGGAAGGGAGTTTCGCTAATCCACTCTCCGAGATGGCAATTTCGCACCAACCGACCTGCTGGCAGGAGAGCTTGCCCAAACCTAGTGAAGAACTCCGAATCGCGAGGTATTTGACTGGATTACCACTTGTGTTTGGTGGACGTCCACTTGTATTTTAAACATTAGAAGCAAACCGGGAAGTGCCGCGATTAGCCGGTCTATAAAGTGGCAACGAAGCTTCTGTACAGAGAAAGACGTTTCGCACTTTGAGCGAACCAGCCGAGGCCTCAGCGCGAATCGCAATGCCTGATTGTCTTGCAGGAGATTGAGGTTCATTGGGATGCGGATAACGAACGTTAAGACATGGCTTCTCGAGGGGATCAAGTACAACTGGGTACTGTTGAAGGTATTCACGAATGAAGGCATCACCGGGGTTGGGGAAGGGACTAATTGGCCCGGAAGTCCACTTATCCTCGAGGCCTGCAGACATGCGGGTGAAGTGATCGTCGGCGAAGATCCCACGCGTATTGATTATCTCTGGACAAAACTTTATCGGGATTTCAACTGGATGGGCCAAGCAGGGCCGGTGATGAGCGCCATCAGCGCAATCGATATCGCTTTGTGGGATATTGCCGGCAAGCGGGCGGGATTACCCGTTTATCAGCTTCTCGGTGGTGCTTATCGAACACGCATCGAGCTATACGCGAACTACTGGTTTCTCGCTGGCAATGGCGATCCGGAGGACTACGCGAGTCAGGCGGTGTTAGTAAAGCAAAAGGGCTTCACGGCCTGTAAAATGGATCCCTTTGCGCATGTAAATTACTGGTACGGCGAGAATCAGTCAGATAATCTCAGCCTGACGGAGGAGCAAAAGAGGATAGCGATCGACCGGCTGGTCGCAGTCCAGGAGGCAGTGGGGCCGGATTTCCCGATCGCGGTAGAGACACATGCCCTGCTCAACGGACCCACGGCAGTTGAAATGGCACATCGTATTGCAGCCGCGAAGATCAACTGCATGTGGTACGAAGAACCTGCCGGGCCGGAGTTCCCCGATGAGATTGCGGAAATACGGCGGCAGATTTGTCTGCCGGTGTGCGTAGGAGAGCGGCTGCACTCACGCTTCATGGTTCGGCCCGTGTTGGAAAAACACGCGGCCGACTTTCTCATGCCAGACATCACGCGTTGTGGGGGTATAAGCGAGATGAGGAAGATCGCGACCCTTTGCGAAACCTATAATGTTCCCATCGCTCCTCACAACCCGAACGGACCCGTTTCGACGATTGCGGCAGCGCACGTGATGGCTTCGGTCCCGAACTTCTTCCGACAGGAGTTTATGATGACCGATGTGCCATGGCGGGATACCATCCTGGACAAACCTCTACCGATACGAGATGGTTTCTTCGAATTGAGTGATGAACCCGGCTTGGGCTTCGATCTCATCGAGGATGAAATGGAAAAGCATCCGGGAATTATGCGGCGACGCAGAGGTTTCTACGTATAGCTCCTGTCGAATGCCGGTGTATCAAGGAGAGTTATGGAGTGGACCAACGATACGGAACTGTTCCGGCTGATGCGGGAGCAACTCTTCACAGCCATCCTCGGAGACGTGCTCGATCTGCACGGATTTCATCACCAGTTTCTCCCCCCGAATGCCAGCCACTGCATCCCGCAATGATCGTCTGCGGACGAGCGATGACCGTGCATGAAACGGACGTGGACGACTCGACCGAATCTCCATTCGGCCTGATGCTGAAGGCGTTGGACTCGCTTCAGCAAGATGAGGTGTATGTGGCTGCCGGAGCTTCTTCGCACTATGCTTTGTGGGGAGAACTTATGACCACCGCGGCGCAGGCACGCGGCGCAGCGGGCGCGGTGATGGCAGGATACGCGCGAGATACAAACGGCATTCTTGCGATGAACTTTCCGGTTTTCTGCTATGGCAGCTACGCGCAGGACCAGCGGGGGCGAGGCAAGGTCGTGGACTTCCGCACAAAGCTCAATATTGGCCCGGTCGCGGTATCGCCGGGTGACATTGTCTTCGGCGATATCGATGGAGTCTTAGTTCTCCCGCGGGAGATGGAAGTGGAAGTCGTGAGTAAGGCCCTTGAGCAGGTCAGAAAGGAGACGGCAGCCAGACGCATGCTGCAGGGAGGCGCTTCCGCCGAAAGTGTATTTAACCAAACGGGAGTGCTGTAGGCAAGTAGCCGACAGAAGCCGAGTTGAAAACCAGATAGGTTTCAGCCGCCTTTGTACGGTTGATCGTTGAGCCACATTCTGGTCTCCAGCGTAGTGGCTGCAGGTGGCGCACCCGGACCGGTGTAGTTTCCCCATTCCAGGTCCGGATACGACCAGTAATTATAGATACTGAAGCAAACGGCTCCGGATTGAAGCGAAGCTCGTACGGCGGCGTCCGCATCCGCTTCGGCACGAATTTGGGTCTTCCCGTTCCGAGAACTCAAACTCGCCCACCAGATGTTTGCCTTTAGAGAGCGAAAGTCGTTTGTCGCGCCCGCGTTGAATCCTGACTTACCCCCGAGGAAGTAATCGTTCGTGTCTTCAGACCACGGCCAGGCTGGTTCCTCGCGGTACGCTGGCATCGGATGAGCAGCCTGCCTCATTGCGACGCCCTCAGGCCTGCCGATATGGTCATCTGGATATCGTGACCAGAGCGCCTTGCGCTTCCAAGCGAGCTTGTCGAAGGAGTCAGGGAGCAGATACGCGATGCCTAGATTTGCAAGGTTGGCAGATTTTGTTTCCGCCCGGTAGCGGGTCGTTATCAGGCCTCCGCCATCGATTTCTATCTCGAAGTCTACGGAGATTCCGGAAATACCTTCTACGGCTTTGCCTTCACCGGTATTGAGGATGATAACTCGGTTCTCGACGAGCTTTACTTCGGACCTAGTTAGCAGCCATGAAGTAATGGCGCCGGCGCCGATGTCGAGGAACGGGCCGGCCAGCAGGATCGGTTCCTGGTTCCAGTAAGCCTCTGTGATCAGTCCCGTCTGTTTGCTAACCACTACCTTTAATTGTGGACCGGTCACGAGATAGTCGTTGACACGACCGACTAACGACACTTTTGAGGCTGCGGAACCTCGTGGAGGACGCGGCGCCGAACCGACTAGGAGTTCTATCTGGTCAATGAGAGATCCATTCGAGCGGAACTCAAGCTGAAGTTTTTCTCCCGGTTGCCAGCGACGAGCCGGTATCTGAAGGCAGCCCGAACCATGCGGGGCGATATCCGTTGGAGTGATCCTGCCGGATTCGGAACCGGCCGCCCATTGCATCTCGACTTCTTTCAGATTGGTATGGTTGAACGCGTTCCAAATCGGGATCGAAAGAGCCTCTCCCGGTTCCGGGAACGGCAACGCAGCGGTTTCATCGATGCGAGTGGGAGAGAAAGCCTTTCTGGTCAACCAGTGTTCTGGCTTACGCCGCCGCCAGGCATCAATGACGCCCCATTCTCCGTATCCTACGGGTCCACTAGGGAGCAAGAAGACATCGTCGATTCCCGCCCATATCGATCCGCCAAGGCAGCCGTCGTCGGCAAAGAAGTTTTCCGCGAACCGTTTAATGCTTTCTCCCCAGAAATTACGGACACCGGGATCGCGTCGAAGTGTGTCGAGGTTATAGCAGGAGACATGTGCAAACTCATCATTCAGGAGCGGGTAGCTGGCGCTATCCAGGTTGGAATGCACATCGGCGTAGTGTTTGCTGTAAATATCGTAAGCTTTCGTCGTCATTGGCACCTTATCGGGATAGCTGAAGATCGTCGGCCGGCTCGGGTCATTCTGATCCGCGTACTCTTTCTCCGCAGCAATATTCGGTCCCCAGTTGCTTTCGTTTCCGAGCGACCAGAACAGTATGCAGGGATGGTGGCGGTCGCGTGTGATCATCTCCCGAAATTGTCCCAGAAACTGCTCCTGCAATTGGGGATCGGAAGAACTGGCACGAGACCAGCAGACAGCTGTTTCCTCTTCGACATAAATCCCATGGCGGTCGCAGGCTTCAAGGAAAGTCTCTGTGGGGGGATAGTGGGAAGTCCGAACGAAGTTGATGTTCGCTTCACGGAACAAGATCGCATCCTTCTCATCGAATTCGGGTGGGACAGCTCTCCCATAAAGTGGGTGAATGCTGTGACGGCAGGCTCCATGCAGCTTGACCGGCTGACCATTAACAAGGAGCTGATTGCCGATACGCTCAACGGAGCGAAAGCCGACAGTGCGTTCCACTGACCCGATGACTTTCCCATTCGCTAAAAGCGCTACCTGAAAGCTATAGAGGTTCGGATGTTCAGAGTCCCACGGCTTAGGTGAGCGCACGCGAAGTTCATGCGCGAGCGGATTCTCTCGAGAAATGACGGGCTCTGATGCGGGCTCGAACTCGACGATCTGGCCACCGGGATCTCGGAGTGTGAAGCGCAATCTGAACTCCGTAGTTTCCGCCGAGGATAACGTCGCTTTCAGAGAAATCTCTCCCGTTTGCTTGTTGTCGAAAGATGTGATCACGGCTAAGTCGCTGAGATGGCTTTTCGGAACGGCGAACATTCTTACGTTGCGGATAATACCGGCAATCGAATGCTTCGCGTAGTAGGAAGCTTGGGAGATGTTTTCAGTTTGATCCGTGATTCCGACCACAACTTCCGCACTGGTTCCGGGCTGAATGTGGTCCGTGATCTCCGCGTCCCATGACGTGAATCCTCCGGAGTGGTCACGCACGAAGACCCCATTGACCCAGACGCGCGCGTAACTATAAACACCGTCGAACCGGATGAAAACCCTGTGATTTGCGAATCCGGCGGGGATCTGGATCGTCCTACGGCAGGGATACTCTACATTTGGAGATATATGGAAGCCAAGCATCTCCAACTCATTTGGTACCGTGATATGTGACCATTTCGAGACGTCGAGATCCTGCTTCCAGAATTCATCCGGAGGCAGAGGGGCAAATAGCCAGGTTCCCGTGACGCCCAGGAGAGGCTCCTGCAATCCTCCGACCAAAGTGGGGATTGGAACAAGATCAAGGCTCGCGTCCGCCCGCTTAGTTGAGACTTCAAGCGCCGCAGCCGAGTCAAGGAACCCAATGCTGGACGAGAAGTTAACGCCGACAGCAAGACATGCTGTACTTAGCCCCTCCATGAACTGTCTGCGATCCAATCGAGCTCCTATGTTTGTTGGTGCGACCAAGAATAGCGCGAGACGTGGGCTCAGGCGCTTGCAAAATGGAGGCTTCAGAACGTGAATTTCAAGGCACCCTGCATGATACGGGGAGGCTCAAAGCCGAGCGAAGTGATTACGCCCTCCGTACCGCCGACGTTCGAGCCGTCCGGTCCGATCTGATTAGTCGCGTTTGGAGTAGCAAAGTTCGGGTGGTTGAACGCGTTGAACATCTCCCACCGGAACTGCAGGGTGTACTCCTTGTAAACCGTCCAATTCTTAAAGAGGCCTGCGTCGGTGAAGTTGACAGGAGGCCCGGTCATGACATTTTTGCCGCTGTTGCCAAAGGTTCCCGGAGGGTTTTCGGTGAAAGCACTGATATTGAAATAGTTGTTCAACCAGTGTGATTTCCCGCCGGTGCGCACCTCAAGCGGCTGGCCCGCGACGCGATTAGCATAATCTTCGTATTGCAAAGATTGGGAGTTGTTATTGCCGAACCCGCCGCTCACGCTGAAGGGATTACCGGACTGCGCGGTAATGATCGCACTTACTTCCCAGCCGCCCAAGATTTGCTGAATCAGCTGATTGTGCCCGGATAGCCGCGGGGTCGTGTAAATGAAATTGGTTACCCAGATGAGCGGGAAGTTCGCTGAGGAAATGCCCCGATTGAATCCGAGGTCGAACGGATTCGGGAGAGCCCCCCTAAAGCTTATATCCGCTGAAGTTGCGGTATCCAAAAGCTTGGACCAGGTAAAATTCGACTGGAATTGCAGGCCGCGAGAAAGCCGACGTTCGACAGTGACCTCGAGGCCGTTGTAGGTTGCAGTTCCGTTGCTGAAATCGTCGAGAATTTGGCCAAAGGCAGTGTAAGTAGTCCGCGTTCCACTGGTCGAATAGATACCGGGATTCTTATCGATGGTAGTTGACTGATGGTAGGACTGGCTTCCGACATAGGCGAGCCGAAACATCATTTCGGCGCCGATTCGCTGCTCTACTGCGAGGTTCCAGGCTTGGGTAATGCCTAGTTTGAAGCCAGGGTCAAAAGTGGCAGGAATCGAGAGGCCTTGGGCGAAGGTCGCTGACGACGGAGGTCTATAGGCCGCGGTAGCGAATGGCGGAAATGGACTTACACCTCCGGTTCCAGCGAAACCAGACCATGGCTCATCCAGTGGGACCGGCGTAGTCGCCGTTCCGTTCAGCGTGAAGGTCGGCGCGAACGGGCTGTTGTCATAGGTGTGGTTGTAATACGAGGTGATGAGGGGGGCGGTGAACACCCCGAACCCGGCGTGGAGCGAAGTCTGAGGCCATGAATGCGGCTGCCAAGCGACACCTACGCGCGGTTCCCAATATCCATAGGTGGTCCGCATTAATCCACTGCCGATTCCTTGGTCCCCTGGAAATACAAGACCGGCGGGTGCATTCGGATAGACCGTACTCTGTTGTCCAGGGACAAAGGTTGCGGCCCGTCCATCGACGATGGTTACAGGATAATTGGGATCCCAACGCAGGCCGGCTTGGAAGGTGAGGTTTGGCCGGAAGCGGAACTGGTCTTGGGCGTAGAAGCCAATTTGCCATTGTCTCAGGCTTCCCACCTCTCCTGCACCTTGAAAATACGACGAGATATCGCCTAACAGGAAATCTGACAGTCCGTTATTTGTATATTGGCCATTGAAGCCAATGATCGGCAGGTTCGGATAATCGCAAACTTCACTGGAAGCCTGGTGCTGTGAATTGATGCCGAACGAGATATTGTGGCGCTTCCTTTCGACGATCAGATTATCGTACAGGCCGACGGTAGAGCGATTGACGCCACAGGGCTCCAGGTAGGGGCTGCTGAAACCATTGCCCACGTTAAATCCCTCCACGGAGCATGTCGGGTTGGTCACGTCGATGAAGCTCGACCAGCAGAAAGGTTTGCCGGTACTCAGGAGTGGGTTACCGGACTGGAGGGAATCGATCTGAGTCAGGAAAATAGAAGCGCTATTGATCTTCGTTGGACTAATGGTCCACGTATGGCCCAGGGTTCCGTTGTAGTACTCGAGCCGATCAGAGTTTATGTAGCTGAGAATGTTACCGGGGGTTCCGTCTCCTGGCTGATTGAAGTAGTTGATGAACGCTCGAAAAAAGAGTCGTTGCGACGGTGAGATGTTATAGTCGAATCGGCCCGTACCTTCGTCATAGTTGTTGATTGTCTTGCCGGACTGAAAAAACACACCGCCATTTGGTTGCTGGCCCACTGGTAGAGCCGTGCTGGCGATCTGGACAGCAGCTTGGTTGAAAAGAGCCGGATTGATCTGATTCGGCTTGCCATTGATCGTGGCGAACGGGGCATTTAGTATCTGCGAAACACCGCTGAAGTCACCGCTCAGCATTGCGGGGGTATACGAATAATCAAAGTCTGCGGTGGATGCGGTGCTGTTCCGCGTTCCCTGGTAGTTGGTGAAAAAGAAGAGTTTGTTCTTCAGAATGGGTCCGCCGACGGCCGCCCCAAATTGATTCTGGTGCAGCGGATCGACCGTATGCGAAAACCAATTCGATGCATTGAAGCTCTTATTGCGTAGAAACTCCCAGACGCTACCGTGAAAGTTGTTGGTTCCGGACTTGGTCTCGATGGTGACGATCGCACCCGGAGCAAAGCCGTACTCCGCGTTGAAATTATTTGTGATGACTCGAAATTCCTGCGTTGCATCGGCGTTCGGAAAAGGAGCGGCTAGCCCGACATAGTTGTCCATATTGGGCACTCCATCCAGCAGATAGTAAGTGCTGTCTGCGCGTCCCGCGCCAACACCAGAAGACCCGCCGTTCTCCGCCGGGAAAGTGAATCCCCCCTGATTGACCGCTACACCCGTAGCGACGCCATTCGTTATCCCAGGCGCTAGGAATACCAGGGTCTGTGGATCTCGTCCGTTCAGCGGCAACTGGGTAATAGCTTCGGTATTGACTGCCATGCCAATGGAAGACGATGTTGTATCAATCAACTCGGCGTTTGCGGTCACTCGAATAGTCTGTTCGGTGGAACCGGGTTTGAGGGTGACATTCTGAGTCGCGGAAAGAGCGACGGTCAGAATAATGCCCTGTTGAACGTAGGTGGAGAAATCCTTGGCCGCTACGGTGAGCATGTAGGTTCCGGGAGGCAGAGGAGCAATCTTATAAACACCCTGCTCATCTGAAACCGCTGTTTCGGTGAGATTGGTTCCCGTATTGTTCAGGGTGACCGAAGCGCCGGGGATGGCTGCCCCCGTCCCATCCGTCACCTGTCCTGTGAGGCTGGCGTCACTGACCTGAGCAAACCCACAGTGAGAAAACGAGGCAAACAGAATTAAGAGTCCAACCTGTACAAAACACAGCGTCCTGAACATGGTGCCTCCATGACAAGTGATAGCTCTCCAAAGACTGACAACACTGAATGGTGGTGGCCCCGAACCCTACACGATGAGTTCTTGTCGCCACGGCACTGCAAACCCCGAAATCATTTGGGACGTGATGGCGACCGGCTCGCCGGGCGCGGCCACGGACTTCATGAGAGGTAAGACCAGTTACCGAGGTGGTGCGACGACCGTAACTATACCCGACGGAAGGGAAGACTTGTCAAGGGGCTGACCACATAAATTTCACGAGAGCAGCGAAGCGATTGCCATGCTCGGATGTTCTGTCCTATCTTTGAGCTTCAAATGCCGATGGACTTCGCCGGCACAGGATCGAGCGGCGAGGCAGTGAGATAGGTTGCCGGCACCAGAGCTCGGCGTTGGGGAGTTTATGCCACAGCAACGTACTGCGTTTGTGACCGGAGCAGCTTCCGGTATAGGATCCGCGATTGCAAGGCGCTTTCTTTTGGAGGGATACTCAGTGGCGCTCTTTGATCTCATTCCCGCCGGGGCCTGCAAGGTCGTAGAGGAGGCCGGGGCAACTGCGAAGAGTCTGGTGCTCCAAGGGGACGCGGGCGAGGAGAGTCAAGTGAAGCAAGCCGTGAACAGGGCAGAGGCAGAACTCGGCACGATCGGTGTCCTGGTGAATAACGTCGGCATCGAAATCAACGGCACGGTTCTCGATCAAAGCCGGGAACAGTGGGACCGGCAAATAGCCGTAAATCTAACGAGTGTTTTTCTGTTTTCGAAGTATTGTGTTCCGGGCATGCGCAGCAGAGGTTCCGGTACCATCATAAACATCTCGTCCGTACATGCCTTTGCAAGCTGGCCGCGTTGCTCCGCCTATGATGCGTCCAAAGCGGGCGTCCTCGGCATCACGCGTGCGTTGGCGGTCGATCACGGCCCCGACGGCATAAGAGTCAACGCTATTTGTCCAGGATACATTCGCACGCCGCTTCTGGATCAGTGGTTCGCGTCTATTGAGAACGGGGAGCAGGAAACGATTCGATTTCATCCACTGCGAAGAATCGGCGAGCCGAGTGAGATCGCAAACGCCGCTCTGTTTCTGGCCTCAGACCAGGCGTCATTCATCACTGGAACAGTCCTGACGGTCGATGGGGGCCTGATGGCAGCGGGCCACTGATGTGAGCCAGTCTCAGGAGCGACCGGAGTGCAGGACAAAAGAGTCGGTGCCCTTTTTGGGACTATAAGTCAGGGTAAACAAGAGGAGGCGAATCTTGGGAGCAACATCGGCGAAGAAAGTACAGCAAGTCGCTCCGTCAGAGGTGCTTGACCATCTGCGTCACCTCATCGAAACCACAGATATGCAGCCTGGAGAGCGACTACCTTCCGAGCGAGCCTTGGCGCTCGAACTGCGGGTCGGGCGGCCTTCCATCCGCGAAGCAATCAAGGCCTTGCAGATACTTGACGTGCTGGACAGTAGGCACGGCGACGGAACCTTCCTCAAATCACGAGCCGGACTTTCGGGCGGTTGGCCCTCGCAAGTGGGCGTCGATACAGGGAACATCGACCTGATCGAGTTGCTGGAAGTGCGGAAGATGATTGAACCTCACGCTGCCGGTCTGGCTGCAGCGCGGCACAATGACAAGCAGCTTATGCTGATGGAGCGAGAGCTGATCGCCCAGGAAAAGCGCCCAGACGACCGGGATAATTTGATACGTCACGACTATCTCTTCCACGAAGCCATCATCCAATCGGCAGGAAATGGCGTTCTGCAGGATGTGGCGTCATTTCTGTCGCCGCTTCTAGTCAAAAGCCGCAAGCTGACCGGAAAGACAACTCCGGATCCACGGGTTGCGATCCATCAGCACAGGACTGTTCTCGAAGCTATCCGTCGGCGTGATCCGGAGATGGCCGAACAGGCGATGCGTACCCATCTCCAGTCCACGGGACTGGATCTAATTGCCCACGCGGGATCGAAGAGGCGTCTATAGCCGTGCCTGTGGCCCACACAACCTGGGGTTTCGTGTTCCAGGTCACTTCGAGTTCGGTTCCCTCTGCGGGTGTTTTGGTGTCTTGACATAAGAATTTGCATTCAGTAGCTTTTGTGTGGTTGACCACTAGCTATTATGGTATTGCCTTTTCGAGCCAACTCAGTCCGAGTGCTGTGACCTAAAAAGCCGATAGGGGTGAACAGATGCGGATTACTCAGGTTGAAACCCATGTTGTCGGTAATCCGTGGAAGAACTGGGTGTTTGCCAAGCTTTATACAGATGACGGGTTATACGGCATTGGCGAAGGCACTGTGATGTACTTCGCCAAGACCGTGGAGTGCGCGATTCATGAATTATTCCCGTTCATCATCGGCATGGAACCGACCCAGGTAGAACTAATACTGCAGAAGCTGATTCGTGACACGTACGCCGACGGAGCTCAGATTCACATGGCGGCCGTGGCTGCAATCGAGATGGCATGTTGGGATATCGTCGGCAAAGCTCTAAACCAGCCGATTTACAACTTCTGGGGTGGCCGCTGTCATGAACGGCTGAGGGTGTATGCCAACGGTTGGTATCGTGGCGAACGCACGCCCGAGGTTTTTGCCGAAAAGGCGAAAGAGGTCGTGGCACGAGGCTACACCGCCCTCAAGTTTGATCCCTTCGGCAACGCATGGCGGACGCTATCGAGCAATGATTTCTCGCTTTCGATGGATATCATCGCGGCGGTTCGTTCGGCAATTGGCAATAAGGTCGATCTGCTGATTGAAGGCCATTCTCGCTTCTCGCTGGCGACCGCAATCCAGGTTGCGAAAGCGATCGAACCCTTTCGACCAATGTGGTTCGAGGAGCCAGTGCACCATGGGAATATCTCCGCCATGGTTGAGGTAGCTCGACAGAGTCCAGTCCCCATCGCTGCCGGAGAGAGCTTTTCGAGCAAGTACCAGTTTGCTGAGCTGCTGAAGCACAATGTGATCAGCATCTATCAGCCGGAGCCACTAAACCTGGGCGGCCTGTTCCCGACGCGCAAGATCGCCGATGCGATCGATGCCCATTATGGCGTGGTCGCTCCGCATAGTGCGCAAGGCCCAGTGGCGTCTGCTGGGTGCGTACAGCTCAACACCTGTACTCCAAACTTCCTCATCCACGAATACTTTGATGATTTTAACGATTCGTGGGAGAGGAACATGGTGCAGTTTCCGGTGGAGGTCGTCGACGGATACATCTCAATCCCGGATAGACCAGGCCTCGGCATCGATCTGAATCTTGAGGAGATAGCAAAGCACCCTTACAGTCAAAAATTCCACTTGCCCCTCTTCAAGCAAGGTTGGGAGAAACGCGAAGCGCAGTAGAAAGGGAGACTCAATGCAGACCCGACGCGACTTCCTCAAGATTCTGGCCCTCACGGTTCCGGCATCTACCTGCTTTTCCGCCGTTCATGGATACGCTCAGCCGGGATTGCCTGCGACCGAGCGCTTCCTTTTTGGCGCCGATGTTTACCCGGATATCCAGAGCCGCGAGCAGAACAAGAGCATGCTCGACCTGCTGCAGAGCGCTCATATGAATATCGTTCGCGTTGGAGATGCAAACTGGGGCAACCTCGAACTGGCCCCCGGACAGTTCAACTTCGGTTGGCTTCGGGATTTTCTCAACGATCTGCATCAGCGCGAGATCTCCGCTATTGTGGGAACCTCGACTTTCGTTCCGCCGCAGTGGCTGGTGGGCGCTCATCCGGAGACGTTGGTCGTGCTCGAACCAGGCTCTGGGCCATCCGACCCGATGAGCCGGAAGTCTCCTTGCCTGAACCATCCCCTCTATCGCGAAGCGTGTCGGAGATATATCCAAGCGTTGGCCGAGGAGTTTCACGATCATCCGGCTGTGATCGGCTGGCAGTTAGATAACGAGATCGAATTTGTGGATGAGATCGTCTGTTACAACCCTGCCTGCGAGCACGCCTGGCGGCAGTGGCTGGAGCAGAGCTTCCACACTCCAAAGGAGTTCAATAAAGACCTCGACCTGGTTAGCTGGGGCATGCAAATTCAGTCCTTCGATGAGGTGCCGCAGCCGAGGCCAGGGGTCGAAGCGTCTCGGCCGTCTCAGCTACATAGCGAGTTGCCCGCACTCTCACTAGCCGAATTCCACTTTCGCCGAGATGTGATCCTCGACTTTCTCGCGGAGCAGGCAGCGATTCTTCGCAAGAATGGGGTCAAGCAGTGGATCCTTACTGACTGGAATCCTGTCTGGACCGCTCTGGCCGACGAGCCGAAGGCGCAGTCCTTCATGTCCATTGCCGGATTGAACTACTACCAGACGAGCGCGGACAAGCCGGAGGGCTGGAAGGATTCCCCGTGGCATCTGGATATGCATCGCTCGTGCTACGAGAAGGGAAGATTCATCGTCACCGAGACACGCTTCGGAGTGACTGGCAGTACGGAAATGTGGGACCCGGCCCCGACGAAAGAGCAATTTCAGATGTGGGACCTGCAACTCGTTGCTTTTGGCGCCGCTGGACTGCTTTACTGGTCGGGCAATCGTTGGCGGGGTGGTCATTGGCCGCATTGGGGTGGACTGCTCGACTGGTCCGGCCATCCGGAACCGGATATCGATTGGGCCATTGAGTTAGGCCGGTTGTTTGAGACTTGGGGCCAAATCCTGCTGGAACATCCTGTCGATAGCCGCGCGGTCGTCTTTACCGATTTCGATAGTCGCGCCGCCCTGGAAATTTACTCACACATCCCGCACAGCAAAACGGTCTTCACGGAGACCTTTTCGGCTCTGCACCGGCTCGGCATCGGTACTGACACGATAAACTCGCTTCACGCGCAGAAACTAGACAACCTGCGCAAGTACGACCTTGTCCTCTTACCAGCGGCGACGGCACTCGACAGTCCGCTCGTGGTCGAGGCCCTTCACCAGTATGTGATGCAGGGCGGCACTCTGGTCGTGACTCCGTTCACCGCGTACATGGATCGCAACGGGGTTTTCCGCGGTGACGGTTTCGGGGCGAATCTGCTGGAGCTTACAGGTGGACTCGTCCGCACCGTCCGCTGGGTGGGCTCCCCGGAGAATGGCGATAAACAGCAACTCGTTGTGAACTGGAGCGGATCGCCGTTGAGCGGCCGATCGCCTGTCGGTCTTGACGGCTACATGGAGTACTTCGAAATCCAACATCCGGACACGAAGATCATCGCGACATTCGAGAGCGAACAGGATATTGTGAACGGCAGGCCGGCCGCTGCTTTACGAACTTTGGGACGTGGGCAGGTTATCAAGTTTGCCTTCTGGCCCCGAGATGATAGCTTCCTCAGGCTGATCAGCAAAGCTGTTCCTGCCACACAGAATCTGCTGGCCGCGCCTCTGCCCGATGGCGTCCTAGCCTTGCAGCGCACGGACCATAGCCTGTTCGTGATCAACGCGACATCGCAAGCTCAATCCATTGCGCTGCGGAGATCCTCTCGGGATCGACTCTCAAAACGCAGCCTCTCTTCAGGAGGAGCACTCAAGCCGTACGAGGTACTTTGGCTTGAGGCTTAACGTATCGCTCGGTCATCTCGTGTCAAACAAGAATTCCTCAAAGGAATGCACTTGAATCCGACTGATATAGCATCAACGCTGGAACTCATCATCGTACCGTCTCGAACACTTGCGCGGCTGAATGGCGTCGACATCCTCGTCATCGCGATTTACTTCGTTGCGGTTATTTACATCGGCTTTTATCTGAAGGGCGAAGCAAACACCAGCGAAGACTTCTTCATGGCCGGACGGGAAATGACGGCCTGGATCGCAGGTCTTAGCTTCGTGTCCGCGAATCTCGGGTCGCTCGAACTCATGGGCTGGGCCGGATCGGCTTACCAGTACGGCATTCTGGCCACGCACTGGTACTGGCTCGGTGCAATTCCGCCCATGCTCTTCCTTGGCATCGTGATGATGCCCTTCTATTACATCTCGAAAACGCACTCGGTGCCGGGCTATCTGCACTTGCGATATGGCGACGGCGCGCGCGCTCTCTCGGCGATCAGCTTTGCGGTCATGACGGTGCTGATGAGCGGAATCAACATGTATGCCATGGCTCTTGTGATGAAGGTTGTCCTGGGGTGGGACCTCAACTTCAGCATCTGGGTTTCGTCGATCACCGTGGCTGTGTATGTCGCGCTCGGGGGTTTGCGCTCGGCCATCTTCAATGAAGTGCTGCAGTTCTTTCTCATCTGGGTGGGCTCGCTGCTGATCCCGATTCTCGGCCTCATCGAAGTGGGTGGGTGGGGCAACCTCAAGATGAAGATGTACGAGCGGCTGCACACCAACGATTACGTGCATCTGTGGAGCACGCTCGGGCACTTTAAAGACAACCCGATGGGGGTGAACTGGTTCGGCATGATCTTCGGGCTCTGCTGCGTTGTGGGTTTTGGTTACTGGACCACCGACTTCCTTGTCGTTCAGCGCGTGCTCGCAGCCAATAACCTGCGGTCAGCACGCATGGCTCCGATACTTGGCGCAGCGCTGAAGATGGCCGTTCCCTTCATCGTCATTCTGCCCGGACTGCTCGCGCTTGGCGTGCTGCCCTACCATCTCGTCGGCCAGGCGCAGGCCGTCGCCACCGGCCAGCACAGTTACAACGAAGTGCTGCCCCTGATGCTGGTGCGCTATTGCGGGCCGGGTCTGCTGGGCCTCGGCGTGACGGCGCTCATAGCCGGATTTATGTCCGGCATGGCCGGCAACGTGAGCGCCTTCTCCACCGTCTGGACCTATGATATATATGGTGCTTTCCTGAACAAGCGCGCGAGCGATCGGCACTACGTGGTGATGGGCCGCTGGTGCACGCTGATCGGCGTGCTGGTCTCGGTCGGCACGGCGTACATCGTGCAGCATGCCTCTTCGATCATGGATTACGTGCAGCAGCTTTTCAGCTTCTTCATCGCGCCTCTCTTCGGGACGGTGATCATTGGGATGCTGTGGAAGCGCGCGACCAAGGCGGCCGGCTTCTGGGGGTTGCTGGTGGGCACGTCCACATCGATCGGCCTGTGGCTGTGGGTGAAGAACGATCCCTCAGCCCTGCGTTACGTCGCGCTTTCTCCGGATGCCAAGGAGATGGCTGAGAATATCTACCGCGCTCTGTGGGCATGGTCGGCCTGTGTGATCGTGACTGTGATCGTGAGCTTAGTAACGAAGCCGAGGCCAGAGTCGGAACTGGTTGGTCTCGTTTACGGCGCGACCAAAATACCTCAGGTGCACAATGAATATTGGTACCAGAATCCGATTGTCTGGGCCGTGGTGATATTCGTGGTCTTCGTCGCACTAAATATCTTCTTCTGGTAGGAGTCGTACGCAAGGGCAAGTTCGTCAGCCGCAACGGATGACTCAGCAGTGCCCGGAGATACGCAGCATCTTGAAGGGGAGTCCCTACAAAAGTCCCTACAGTGCAATGATTTTGGGGGCCATCGGGGTGTTAGGAGGGGCCGTAAGTCTATGAAAAAAATTGGCTCCTCAGGTAGGACTCGAACCTACAACCCTTCGGTTAACAGCCGAATGCTCTGCCATTGAGCTACTGAGGAGTGTCTTGGCGGGAACGTCTTTGGACTGCTCTTGATTTTACCGCAAACCCAATCCCCCGCGTCAAAAGTCTCCCATACCCCGCGCGTGCGGTTTCTACAGCGCCCCCTCCCCGTCTGCCGGAAGCCAGCACACCCCGGTGCATCCTACCGCACTTTGGATCGAGTGCAATACCGCCGAATTTTCCCGGGCCAGACAGCGTGTCCCTGCGCAAGCTAAGCTGAGCGCCTCGCATGGT
>CAWDLQ010000012.1:0-277989 GCA_963803095.1 uncultured Acidobacteriaceae bacterium
GAGATTGAGATTTAGAGAAGCCACACACTTTCATGTTTGCTTCCGTTGAGTGCCTGGTCGTGAACCTGCAGACTGTTGTCTATGTTTTTAAGCGGGCGCACGAGCATTCTTTGCAAACGAAATTGAAGCACTTAAACGTGGAGCACACTAGATAAACATATTTGCCTCTGTCAAGATAATTTTTTCACCAGTTTATTTTCATTGGTTTACGGGAAGACGATATTTGGATTTAACGCGCCTCATGCCATTACAAGTGCTTAAACCAGCTGCCGCAGTGGGCCGGGTGCACCATGCGCACTCGCTGTGGAGCATCTGGATCGGGTTTTTGGATCGTCTTGCAGGGAATATCGAATGCGGCTCTGGGCAGCCGGGAGTCTTCCGCTGGGCGGCTTCCGAGCAGGTTCAGTTGATCTTTAAATCTTTATGCGAGGTAGATCGAAGCTGAGGCGGACTCAGCCCTTCAGTCGAGATGAAATACTTCTTCCATTTCGGCCCACCACTCCCCCTCTTTTCTAGTGAGAAGTGGATCCTGCATCGGTCCCGTAATCGACCACCATTCCTGGGTTTTCGGGTCCGCGGCCATCTTTAACCAATCTTTCTTGATGTCTGTTCCGTGATACTCGAAATATCCAAACAAGATATCGTCCTTGAAGAAGATGGAGTAGTTGCGAATGTTGCACTCCGAGATCTTGCTCAAAACTTCGGGCCACACAGCAGCATGGTATCGCTTGTAATCCTCTGCGCACCCGGACTTGAGATGGATTATGGTGCCCAATCGTTGCATAGCGCACTCCTGCGAAATGGAGAAATGCTACACCCTTGTGTTTCAGACGGGCAAGACGTTCAAGTGCTTTAATTGTCATTGACAGCTAAAGAGTACGGCGCTTAGGATAGCGCTGCATCCGTTTAAGCACTTATATTTATGCCGACCCCTTCCTCGCTCTCGACCAACGGCCTCGTCAAGAAGACGCTAGCAGAAAAGCTGCTGGCAGAGATCATGAACGGCAGTTTATCCGCAGGCACCCGCATTATTGAAGGCAAGTGGGCACAACACTTTGGCGTGGCGCAAGGAACGATCCGCGAGGCCATCAACCTTCTTGAGCGTGACGGGTTCGTGACCAAGGAAGGGGGCCGAAGCGCTCGCGTTATTCATCTGACCGAGCAAGATGTTGTCCAGCTGTATCAAATGCGCGGCGCGGTCGAGGGGCTTGCAGCAAGTCTTGCAGCGCAGACGCAGCCAGACTTTTCACATCTACAATCAATCGTGGATGGAATGCGGCGAGCTGCCAAGGCAAAGAGTGCGGCGAACATGGTCGACTGGGACCTGAAGTTTCATCTGGAGCTGTGCAGCCTCTCGGGAAACAAACACCTTTTCGATTACGCCCAACGTATGCTGACGCCGTTCTTCGCCTTCGTGCGCCTACGCATGATTTCCGGAGGACGGGGCACGTCGGTATGGGACAAAGACCTCGATTCGCATCAGAGGATCGTCGATCTTCTGCGCGAGGGCGACGGAGAAATGGCCGAGCAATACGTGAAAAAGGCAATGGTCCGGTTTGCCAAAACCGCATACGAGAACTGGGTCGCGCATGGGACACGATCTTGAAGGCAAGGTAATTCTGCTGACTGGCGGGGCCAGCGGGATAGGCCGCGAATGTGCGCTTGCCTATGCGCGCGAAGGGGCTACGATAGCGATCCTGGATCGCAATTTCGAAGAAGGTGAAGGTACAGCGAAAGAATCAGGCAATCGGAGTATCGCGTATCACGCCGATGTTTCGAACGGAGCAGAGGTTCAAGCTGCGATTACAGCCGTATTGAAGGAGTTCGGACGACTGGATGCGGTACACAACAATGCAGGAATCGTAGGCCCATCGTGTCCTCTCCACGAGACGAGCGAAGAGCAGTGGGACGAACTGCAGCGTACAAACCTGAAGTCCGTTTACTGGACAACGAAGTTTGCCTTTTCGTCGCTGGTGGAAAGCAGGGGCGCGATTCTGAATACCGCAAGCATGGTCGGACTCCTGGGACAACAGGATCACGCAGCCTATGTTGCCAGCAAGGGCGGAATGATCTCGCTCACCAAGGCGATGGCGGCCGATTACGCAAAGTATCAGGTCAGAGTCAACGCGGTATGCCCTGCGGGAGCATGGACGCCCATGCTGGAGCAGTGGGCTCTCGATCAGCCCAATCCCGCCGGCATACGACAGTATCTCGATGGCATTCACCTTCTCGGCTATTGCCCTCAGGGTGACGTCATCGCAGATGCGGCCGTGTTTTTGCTTTCTGCGAAAGCCCGATTTATCACCGGATGCATCTTGCCGGTGAGCGGCGGCGCCGAGCTTGGTTACAGACGCTAGAGCATTTTCACTTCTACTCTGCACAGGCAAGCGCTGCGAAGTGCGGCTTTTCTTGAGGAAAAGCTACGTCGGGGGTGGTTGCTCTGTATATACCAGAAGTGAAAATGCTCTAACTGGAATGGGACATGCCCGAATACAAAATTCGACTCCATCTCTACATATGATGCCCGGTTTGCGTTGCCTCTGGGTGCGGGTACGGACTCGATTCACGAAACCTCCGAATATTGCCTGGCGACGACACTGTTGTCGACGCAGAACGGTGCCCGAGGATCAGGGTTCGTCCTGACGCTGGGCGACGGCAACACGCTCGTTTGCAAAGCAATCGAGATGTTGGCGAAGCCGCTTGAGGGGATGCCGATCGAAGCCGTGATGGCAGATTTCGGGAATATATCCCGGAAGATCGCGGATCATGCCGCACTACGCTGGCTCGGGCCGCACAAGGGCGTTGTGCAATTGGCCCTGGCGTCTATTACCAACGCGTGCTTCGACCTATGGGCCAAGAGCCGGGGTGTGCCCCTGTGGAAGCTGTTGCTGGATCTCACCCCGGAGGAGTTGGTCCAGGTTCTTGATTTGAGCTATCTCGAAGAGATACTCAGCCAAGAGAAGGCCCTCTCGATGTTGCGCGAGCAGCTTACCAGCCGTTGCCAACGGGAAGCCATCCTGAAGAGCGGCTATCCTGGCTACGACACATCTGTTGGCTGGATGGACTACGACGACGAAAAGGTCACAGAGTTGACAAAGAAGGCTTTGGATCAGGGATTCTCCGCCTTCAAGCTGAAGGTGGGCTCGCGGGAAGAAAGCCGCGATCTGCGGCGCGCAGCCATGCTACGAAAATTGATCGGAGAAGACAGCACGCTGATGTTCGATGCCAATCAACGCTGGGATCTTCCTGATGCTCTTCGTATCTGTGGAGAACTGGCGAAGTTCCGCCCTCACTGGATCGAAGAACCGACCCACCCGGACGACATCCAGGCTCACGTGAAGCTATCCCGTGCGGTGAGCCCGGTCAAGATCGCCGCCGGCGAGCACATCGCCAACCGTGTTCTGTTCAAGAACTTCCTGGAGGTCCAAGCGTTGTCGTTTATCCAGGTCGATTGCACCAGAGTCGCGGGGGTCAGCGAGTTCCTTACGGTGAGTTTGCTGGCCAAGATCTTCGATTTACCCGTGGTGCCGCACGTGGGTGACATGGGACAACTGCATCAGCACCTGGTTCTCTTCAACCATATCGGGTTGGGGCTGAAAGCAGAGTTCCTTGAGCACATTCCTCATCTTCGGACGCACTTCCTCCATCCCGCGCAGGTGCAGGACGGTGTGTACCGCACACCTCAGGAGCCTGGGGCTTCCGCAGACCTGAAAGTGCTATCTCAAGCGCAGTGATTCCTCGCATCTGCTATTGGGGCATTCTGTTGATATGGGTAACGTATGCATTGACGCGCACCAGCACTTGTGGCGCTATCGCCCTCCCGGGCCAGGTTGGATGGCCGATGGAATGGAGGGCCTCCGGCGAGACTTCCTGATAGACGACCTGCGCGCGATCACCGCCGAGGCGGGCGTTACAGGCACGATCGTAGTCGAGGCGGAGAGAACCATTGAAGAGACCGCGTGGCTTAGCCGAGTCGCGGCTTCCGGCGACCTGATCTGCGGAGTCGTGGGTTGGGCGCCTCTCACCAGCTCCGCTGTTATATCCGAGCTCGAACGCATCGCCTGTCTTCCCAAAATGAAAGCGACACGTCATCCGCTTCATGACGAACCGGACGATCAATTCGTGTTGCGCGACGACTTCAATCGTGGAATAGCCGCACTGAAGCGATTCGATCTCAGATACGACATCCTGATTTTTGAGAAACATCTTCCGCAGACGATTCAGTTTGTGGGCCGGCATCCGGATCAGGTCTTCATTCTTGATCATGTCGCCAAGCCGCGCATTCGCGATGGTGTGCTTTTCCCCTGGAGGGAAAATATACGAGAGCTGGCGCGGAGAGCGAATGTGTACTGCAAGGTTTCCGGAATGGTGACCGAAGCGGACTGGCATACCTGGTCCGAGGAAGGCCTCTCCCCATATATTGAGACAGTGCTGGAAGCGTTCACTCCGAAGCGAATCATGTTCGGGTCGGATTGGCCGGTCGTGACTCTCGCTTCCTCGTACCGGCGGTGGATAGACACAGTCCGGACCGCGATCGCGCAACTGTCAACCACGGAAAGAGAGCGGATCCTTGCGGGGACGGCGATCGAGGCCTACGGCCTAGCAGCGACCTAAAGTTGGCAAGATCGAGCGCATGAATTGAACCAGCACAGTCATCGCAGCATCTCTCATTTGTGTAGGCGAGTCTTCTAGAGCGTCTTCGAGAGTTTCCTCTGCATTGTCCTCTGTTCCTTCGATCGGACGGAGGCCGACGTTTCCGTTCCGAGCTCGGAGACTCGCCGTTTCGTGCTCGACACAGGTTGCAAGTCTGTTTGAAGCTGGAGAGGAGGCGCAGTAGAGTTCCTGATCCGTAATTCCGTCGGAAGTCGAATTTGTTTTTGGGAGGGATCGGTACCCTGTACTCCGTTCATAGCCTGGAACAAAAGCTCAAAGGCGCGTTTTCCAATTTCATGGGTCGATTGCGACACGGCTGTCAGGCTCGGATTGAAGTAACGATTCCATAAGTGATCATCGAAACCGAGAACGCTTACCCGTTCGGGAACGCTAATTTGTCGGCGCTCCAGTTCCTGGAGCACACCAAGAAGCAATTTGTTGTTACCGGCAATGATCGCTGTCGGAGGGACTGGCAAAGCGAACAGGTGCTCGCAGGCACTTAGACCATCCTCGATTTGTACGTCTCCATGGACCATATATTCATTCCGAATCGGAAGATGAAATTCCTGCATCGCCTTCCGAAAACCCTCAAGCCGGTCGCGGTGGGGTGAGAGTGCGAGATTACCTGCGATTGGGGCGATCCTCTCATGTCCGAGATCGATCAGGTGGCGGGTCGCAATGTAACCAGCTTGAACATTATCGCTGCTTACCGTGTATTCCATATTTATCGCAGGAAGGCGATCGAGAAAGACAACAGGAAAACGACGGTTGGCCGCCGTAGCATATGCCGTTGAGCCAGCGCAGCAAGCCAGAAGGACGCCGTCGACGCGCCGCGAAAAGAGCATACTGAGGTGCTTCTCCTCGTTGGTCGGGTCCTCGCTGGAATCGCACAAGAGTACTCCATATCCGGCTGCGCGCGCAGTGTCCTCTATTCCGCGGATAACTTCCGGGTAGAAAGCATTTGTAATGTCCGGAACAACGACCCCGATTACGAGGCTCCGCCCAGTCTTCAAACTCCGGGCAATCGCATCCGGATGATAGTCCAAGGCAGTCATTGCGTCCAAAATTCTCTGTTTACGCCGAGGACTCACGGGCACGGATCCGTTGATGACAGCCGAAACGGTAGAGGTGGATACAGCAGCTAAGCGCGCGACATCCTTCATGGTGTGTTTTTTTCGTTCATGCATGGCGGTACCAGCTATTTCCTCGCGCAAAGACGGGCCGGCTTCGTCGTGACTCTGCATAAGCCAACTTTCTTTTGTAAGCTATACCGCTATCCTACAGGCATTTCACAAATCATAACGTGCCGTTCGACCATGAACGTCCGTGTCGCGAACACAGCTGTTGGACAAGGCTATTCGTATCCATTCTTCTAACCTATTAATACATCAACCATTTATAAGAATCATAACGTTGCGATATTTTTCTTGACAAGGGCCAAATCGCAGGAGTACAAGTTTCTTCGACTTAAGAGTGCTGGCTTCAATCGTAACGATGCGATTTTGTCAAAACGAGGAACCTAATCTCGGGCCTTTCGCCTTCAGCTCAGGTCTAAGCCCTTGCGGATACGATCCAGCCGCTGTCGCGGGCAGAGAAAAGTAGTGGTAACCGATGAGATTGAAAAGCTTGATTTCGGTCCCGCGCCCTAGGGCGAACCAGCTCCCCGAGCAATATGATTTGCTTCCACGTCGAAAATCGTCTCCCTACCCAATCCCAGGAGGCTGTACCCAGCTTCGGCAACCTCTTCAGACTTCTTCGGACTCACAGCAATTTATTCGCGGAATATCAAGACCTTAATGGAGGTTTACAGTGCCCACAACACAGAGCAAACGAGGACAAATTGAATGGACGTGTCGGCATGATGGTAGAGTACCAGGCCGAATAATTTCGGCAGGCTGGCTGCTCAGAAGGATGACATCGTTCCAAGCCATTCGACGGATATCATCTCCACTTACAACCCTGATCTTTCTGCTCAGTCTGTTTGCGCCAACAGGGCTGCGTGCCCAAACCGCGACAGGCTCGATCGTGGGAACAGTCACGGATAACGCGGGCAACGTCATCAGCGGCGCAAACGTCACTTTGGTGAACACCAGGACGAGCGAAGTAAGGCGCACGGTTACAAACTCCAGCGGGTCCTACTCGCTCCCGCTTCTACCGCCCGCAAGCTATAGCCTGACGATCGAGAATCAGGGTTTCAGCCAGTTTAATCAGAAGAACATCGATCTGAACGTCGGCGACGATCTCACTATCAACGCGGTGCTTAAGGTAGGGGCGGTCGCGCAGCAGGTGACCGTCACCAGCCAGCCGTCGGCGTTACAGACTGAGAGTTCGTCTTTAGGGCAAGTAATCACCAACAAGACCATCGTCGATCTTCCCGTCAACGGCCGTAATAGTTACAGTTTTGCGGCGCTCGTACCCGGGGTTCTCCCATCAGCTGGATTTACGCAGACGGCTGTCGACGAGTATAACGATCAATTCATTTCCATCAACGGCTCCCGCCCTAACTCGAACATTTTTCTTCTCGACGGCGGAACGAACACCGAGCCTGGGTTCAACGGGCCTGGATTTTATCCGAGCATCGATATGGTCGATCAATACAAGGTCCAGACAAACAATTACAGCGCGGAATTTGGCAGTACGACGGGGGGCGTCATCAATGTGATTACCAAGTCGGGCGCCAACCGTTTCCACGGTTCACTGTATGAGTTCTTTCGGAGTACCGGCCTAAACGGAAATAATTTCTTCGCCAACCAGGCGGGTTTGTCCCGAGCGCCATTTCACTACAACCAGTTTGGGGGCTCTGCCGGAGGGCCTATTATTCATGACAAAACCTTCTTCTTCTTCTCCTACGAAGGTCTGCGGTGGACACAGGCTGTCACAACAACAGGAACGCTGCCCACCGGCGCGGAGCGGTCGGGCGATTTCTCCGGAGGCCTTCCTATCTACGATCCGTTTTCTACAGCCCCAAACCCGGCAGTTCCCGGGCAATATGTCAGAACGCAATTTGCGGGAAACACGATACCGTCCTCTCGAATCGATCCCGTTGCGAAAAACATGCTGAACTATATTCCTCTTCCGAATCTGCCGGGCGCAGTGAATAACTTCATCTCCAATGCAAGCTCCCCCATCGACAAGAACGACTTCTCAATACGGATTGACCAGGCCCTCCCTGCAAACTCCAAACTCTTCGGGCGCTACTCTATCTCAACTACGCACCAGGATCGTCCGCCGGTTTATGGAAAGGACTTCGCGGTCGGCGCTCCGATCCTCGGGAGCGACGCCTTGCGGCAGATGCAGGCGACAATTAACGACGCTACCGTCCTGAGTCCAAGCGTTGTGCTGGAACTCAGTTCAAGCTTTGTCCGCTATCACATAACCAGGCTTCCGCCTGGACAAGGGTTCGATCCGACGCAGTTGGGGTTTCCATCCTATTTTTCGACATTGGCCCAGACCACCATCCCTTGCTTCCCGACGGTCACGGTCGGCGGTCTCGGCACATCCGAGAGCATACCGAACATAGGCTGGGGCGGCTTATTGGGCCAGCTGTGCTGGATAGGAATACTTAACGACGCGTATCAGGACTACCACGAATTCGGGAACCTTACCAAGGCGGCGGGAACGCACACCTTGAAAATGGGCGGGGATTTTGGTTTCGGGTTGATGAGTACTGGCAGATTCAATAACGGCGCCGGTTACTATAACTTCGGTCCAGACTTTACCCAAGGACCAAATCCATTTGCAGCGGGGACCTCAGGTATCGGTTTCGCGTCGTTGCTGCTTGGCGCCGGCGACAACGGCTTTAACTATACTGGCGGGCCCGATGAGATCAATAGCTTTCGCTACTATGGGGTCTATTTCCAAGACGACTGGAAAGCGACTCCCCGGCTGACTTTAAATCTGGGTTTGAGATATGACTACAACACGCCATGGAGGGAGCGTTTCAACAGGGTTACAGATTGGGATCCAACCTCGTCGTCTCCTTTGCAGGTTCCAGGTCTAACAACCCTGGTGGGCGGTCTCGCGTTCCCGGGAACGAATGGACTATCTCGCTACCAATTTAATCCGGACAAAAAGACCGGCGTGCAGCCGCGTCTTGGCTTTGCGTATCAGGTAGGCCAATCGACGGCGCTTCGCGGCGGGTTTGGCTTATTCATGGGGTCGGTTGCAGGCAATGGGTATAACGGGAATGCAGTTCCCAGCACCGGCTTTCTCGGCAGCACCACGTGGACTACCAGCCTGAATGGTGTGAACCCTCTCAACAGGCTGAGCAACCCGTTTCCGACCGGTTTCACTTTTGCAACAGGCAGCAGCCTTGGCTTAGCGACAGACCTCGGCCAGTCGGTTGTAGCGATGGATCGTACCCGCCGCACGTCTTATGCGGAGCAGTGGAACTTCGATCTCCAGCATACCTTGCCAAAGAGAGTGCTCCTTGATATCGCCTATGCCGGCAGTCATGGAATCCATCTATATGGCGATTACAATGCAGATCAACTACCTGACCAGTACTTGTCTCTCGGCACCCAGTTGAATGCCCAGGTTACGAATCCATTTTATGGAAAGATCACCACAGGAGGCCTGAGCGGTCCGACCGTGGCGCAGAGCCAACTGTTACTCCCGTATCCGCAATTCACGGGAGTCACACTTGGGAACGGATCCTTCTACGGGGCATCCAACTACAACTCGCTGCAGTTAAAGGTGGAGCGGCGATTTGCAAATGGATTCAGCATCCTTGGCTCCTATACCTGGTCGAAGCTCCTGGATAACGTTGCGCCTACCGGAACCGGCTTTCCGGGCGGTACATTCGCGGGCGGCGCAACGCAGGACTGGGACAATCTCGCCGCGGAATGGTCATTGGCCACTTTCGATACTCCAAATTACCTGGCTATTAACGGAATTCTTGACCTTCCTTTCGGCAAAGACAGAAAGTGGTTCCACCAAAATAGCTTTGCCAATTATTTGATTGGAGGCTGGCAGCTCAACGGCATTAGTACCGTATTGAGCGGCACTCCGCAACAAGTCTTTATGTCAGCAAACACCCTCTACAACAATGGGGGAACGCAACGCGCGAATTGGAACGGCAAAAACCCGATTCCCGGTACGGCCATCAAAAACCGGCTAACTGACTACTTCAATACAGATGACTTCAGTGCCCCGGGAGCGTTCACTTATGGAAATTCTCCGCGCACTCTGGGTGCTCTCCGCGCGCCTGGGTTGGTGGACGTGGACCTTTCCGGAGTCAAGAATACTGTGCTCTTCGAAGGAATAACGTTGCAATTCCGCGCCGAGGCATTCAATCTCTTTAACCATCCCCAATTTGGCCCGCCAGATACGGCGCTCGGAGACGGCACGACTGGAGTGATCTCAACGCAAGTCAACAACCCGCGTGAATTGCAGTTTGCGCTCAAGCTGCTTTTCTAAGTGCGCCACGAGTGAAAGAAGCCGCGGATGCCCAGGTCTCGATATGAGACCTGGGCATCCGCGGTAATAGACACCACGCGGTCAGAGACCTAGACGTAAATGCTGCAGGTGAAAGCCAGTTCTCGGACAATTCATGAATACGCGAGCCGCCATCCTTATCTCTGCGTTCATACTCTCAGCCTCTCAGCTTAGGGCCACCACCCTGGAGGATCCAAATGGTTTGCTAAGGTTGGAAGTGAATAGCGAAGGTCCGGAGGTGCATGAGCGAATCTCGATCAAAGAATCGGGCTTTTGGACGCCAACCCTCTCGACTGACATGCGGCGACAAGCGATCTCAGAGATGGTTATAGGTAGGATAATTGAGGAATTGTGAGGATGACGGCATTGCGCGGGGGCTGCCCAATCAAGGAAGTGGTCCTGATTACCAGCGGCGATTTGCGCCAATCGGCCAACCGAGTCTGCTGGCCGGCTCAGGAAGAGCTGGAACGCAAGCTCACGCAGTGTTTTTTGCGCGAAGGCGTCATGGTTCGGCGCGCTTTTCCGGTCGATGAGCATCAAGGGCATGGCTTCATCTCCAGCCAGCGAATGGGCATGGATATTTTCGAAGGCATCGATCCGGCCGCGAATCTCGTGTTTGCCACTGCCGCATGGCAATACAGTCATCATGTGCTGCCGGGTATGCGCAGTCATAAGGGACCAATCTTGACAGTCGCAAACTGGTCGGGCAAGTGGCCAGGGCTCGTCGGCTTGCTAAACCTCAACGGGTCTCTCATCAAGGCTGGGGTAAGATTCAGCACACTCTGGAGCGAATATTTCACCGACGAGTACTTCCTTCGCGGCTTGCGGGAGTGGGTTAAGCAGGGCACGGTAACTCACGATCTCGGACATGTCCACAGCCTGGACGCAAACGCACTCCCGGCCGTTGCCAGGCGCATGGGTACAAAATTGGGGGAAGAACTGAAGCGGCGAAAGGCCATTCTAGGCGTCTTCGACGAAGGCTGCATGGGAATGTACAACGCCATTATCGATGATGAACTTCTGAACCCGCTTGGAATATTCAAGGAGCGGCTCGGCCAATCCGTCTTGATCGCCCGCATGAGCACGATCGCAGACAGTGAGGCGCAAGCTGTGCGCCATTGGCTTGACGTGAAAGGAGTGAAGTTTGTCACCGGCAAGGAAGAAACGACCGAACTCACCGATGCGCAGATCCATCAGCAGTGCAAGATGTACATCGCCGCAGTGCGCATCGCTCACGAGTTCGGCTGCGATGCAATCGGCATCCAGTACCAGCAGGGGCTCAAAGATCTGGCGCCGGCCTCCGACCTGGTTGAGGCCCTGCTTAACAATTCCCAACGTCCCCCGGTCTATAGTGAGTCAGGACAGGAATTGTATCCAGCCAGCGCCCTGCCTCATTTCAACGAGGTAGATGAATGTGCCGGGGTGGACGCGGTCGTGACCAATTGGTGCTGGAGAGCTCTTGGACTTGATCCGGCTACAACGCTTCATGATGTCCGCTGGGGTGAGCACTACCGTGCAGGAGGCATCGACGATTTCGTCTGGGTACTACAAATCTCAGGCGGCGCTCCGGCTGGTCATTTCACCGGCGGCTATGGCGGGGTGACCAGTGAGAGGCAGCCACCCATGTATTTTCCCCTCGGTGGGGGAACCTTCAAGGGCGTTGGGCGTCCGGGAAAGATCGTCTGGAGCCGCGTCTTCGTGGAAGGTGGTCAGCTGCATGTAGATATCGGGCTAGGCACGGTGATTGAACTTCCCCAAGGTGAGATGGAGCGCCGGTGGAAAGAGACGACTCTGCAATGGCCGATGGTGAGCGCCGTTTTCGATGGCGTGACCCGCGACCAATTCATGGCCAGGCATCGAGCGAACCATGTAAATATCGCTTACGCAAATGACGACAAATCGGCCATCCATGCGCTGGCTGTGAAGTCCTCAATGTTTCACTCACTTGGAGTCCAGGTGCATGTGTGCGGCAAAGTTCCTTTGGCCTGATCCTATGTTTCGAACAAATATGCCTCAGTGCGCAACGTCCGCGCCCAGGAAGGAAATAGCTATCTACAACAGACCGTACCTCTTTTTGACGAGTTCTCCTGCTTACCCAAGTAGCACTTACTGGCGGACCATTTGCCGTACCTGTCTGCTTTTGCGGTTGGTTTGCGGTAACCCGGGGAACACTCTATGAGCCTGAACCCGCACCTGGCCAAGGCAACCATCGTCGGCGCCTTTGGCGGTTTGCTTTTCGGATTCGATACAGCGGTGATTTCGGGTACAACTGAGGCCCTCACCGCGACTTATCATCTATCGCCGTTTCTCTTGGGCGTCACCGTATTTAGCGCCCTCGCAGGCACAGTAATCGCATCGATCTTGGCCGGCTTTCCCGCGCAGCGTTATGGACGCCGCGATACCTTGCGCATTATGGCCCTGCTTTACATCATCTCGGCATTAGGCTGCGCGTTAGCATGGAACTGGTCTGCGCTGATCGCCTTCCGCTTCATTGGCGGTCTCGCAATTGGTGGGTCTTCCGTCATCGGGCCGATGTACATTGCGGAGATCTCTCCGCCCGATTGGCGGGGACGCCTGGTGGGGTTTTTCCAGGTCAATGTGGTCGTTGGCATCCTGCTGGCCTACATGTCGAATGCGCTTATCGGTGCCATGCATGCGGGTGCAGATCAGTGGCGCTGGCAGCTAGGCGTTTCCGGGCATACCTGCGCTGCTGTTTCTTGTCACGCTCTACTTCATCCCGCGGAGCCCACGCTGGCTGGTGATGAAGAAAAACCTGGATGAGGCTCTGGGGGTTCTCGAGCTTACGGGTACCGACCAGCCAAAGCAGGAGCTCGACGAGATTATCGCCTCCGTTCATCTAGAGCGCGCTTCCTCGTCTGACCCGCTATTCTCTCGAAAATACCGCAAGCCGGTCTTGCTGGCTCTTACGGTGGGCATGTTTTGTCAGCTCTCGGGCATCAACGCGATTCTCTACTACCTGAACGAGATTTTTGCGCTTGCGGGCGCCAGCAGCCTGTCCGGCAATCTGCAGGCAATTGCTGTGGGCGCCATGAACCTGGTGGCGACCTTATTAGCCATGTCGGTGATCGACAAATTTGGCCGCAAGAAATTGCTGTTAATCGGCACTGCCGGACTTGCGTTTTGCCTGGCGGCGATCACTGTCATTTTCTTCACCCACCAGCACATGAACTGGCTGATCTGGTTCCTGATGATCTACATCGCCCTGTTCGCCATTTCCCAGGGAGCGGTGGTCTGGGTGTACATCAGCGAAGTTTTTCCCAATCGCGTGCGCGCCAAAGGGCAGAGCCTGGGCACCGCTTCGCATTGGCTGACCAACGCCGCGATCTCGCTCGTCTTTCCGGTCATGGCGATGTCGTCCGGTGCTTACCCGTTCCTCTTCTTCTGCATCATGATGGTGGTGGATTTCTTCCTGGTGTTGTTCTACTACCCCGAGACCTCGAGCATATCTCTCGAACAAATGCAACATCACCTTGCCGTTGACGAACTTGAAAGGCAGCCATGAAACGATTCGCTCTCATATTAGTTCTGGCTGCAGGAAATGCACTACCCGTCTGCGCTCAGACTCCTGGTTGGCCCGATCCGCTGCAGCAGCAGACCTACACTCCGCACCGCGCGTCCAGCACGGACCCTACGGGAGCAAATCATGACTTTCGGACTGTGGCGCCCGGCGCCACGCTGACGGTTCTGGATGAGGATGGGCCGGGTGTGATTGCTCATATCTGGTTCACCATCGCAGATAATGAGCCCTACAACCTAAAGCGGATTGTGTTACGCATGTTTTGGGATCGCAAGGCATCCGCAAGCGTCGAAACTCCCATCGGTGACTTTTTCGGCCTCGGCCTTGGAGAATACCATTCCTGGCAATCAGCGGTGCTTTCCGTGGGAAGCGAGAAAAGTCTGAACTGTTTCTTTCCTATGCCGTTCGAACATCACGCGCGAATCACGATTACCAATGAAGGCGCACAGCCGATTCACGCCTTCTACTACAACATCGATTACCGTACCTACCGTCACCCTCTGCCGTCCGGTACCCTGTACTTTCACGCTCAGTACAATCAGGCCCAGCCAAACCGTGGGTGGACAAGTAACTGGAAAACCAACCAGGACGCTATCGTCAATGACAAGACCAATCTCGATGGTAAGGACAATTATGTCTGGATGGAGGCAAAAGGACACGGCCAGTACATGGGCGTGACGATGTCTGTGCTGCAAAACCAGGATAAGTGGTGGGGCGAAGGTGACGACATGTTTTTCATCGATGGAGCGAAGACCCCGTCTATAGTTGGAACGGGCACGGAGGACTATTTTCTGGGGGCATGGGACTTCGGAGGAAAACCATTTTCCTATCAACTCTATGGTGCGCCTGTGGTGGGTGCGGAGCAGGCAGGGAGCAAGTCGAGCGTCTATCGCTTCCACCTCGACCAGCCGATTCCATTCGATAAATCGTTCAAAGCCACAATTGAGCATGGAAGCGCGAATGGCCGCTCAGACAACTTCTACTCCGTCGCTTATTGGTATCAGGCGGAGCCAAGCGACCCGTTGCCTCCACTACCCCCCGTGGAGCAGAGACTCCCAAGGTTGCAGCCTGTTGGCGGCCCAGGAACGCAATGACCCACTCTCCTCACTCTGCAAATGAAGCTCCATAAGCACTGCGCTGGTGATGCTTGGCCGCAAGCAGGTCACAGCGTAAATCCGTCCGGTTAAACCTGCCGCTGCCATCAGGGGCCCTGCACCGAAAACCGATGAGAATTCGGGAAGGTGTTGAGTGGCAAGGAGGCCCCACTCTGTTCTTTGCGATAGCGCATGAGATCAAGCTGGTTCGCAAGGGACATCAAGACGGTGAGGCGGTCCGCAGGATTGCGAGTCTCAACTTGAATGAACGCGATACACATTTCGTCAGTAGCGTTTTCCCCCCCAATGTACAGGCTGCGGTGGACTGTTAGGATTCTTGGGATTTTTGGAGGAGTTGTCTTGCAAATAAAGAGTGCAGCGTGTGGTTTGTCGGGTTTTGTAGGGCGTCGGAAGGGGGAAACGACCGCCGTTGCCCGTGGAGAGGCTTCCGCTGCCACAGGTTGTTGCTCCGGACCTTCCTAGCGTAACGAGGAAACTAATCGGTCTCTGGCGATCCTAATCAATTGCATGCAACCAGGGCGCTCTCCGCGAAAGCCATAAAGGGCCGCAAAGCCTAACAGGGTCTGTGCCGAGGCGAAGATGGCGAGCGCAGCGGTAAAGCTGAATGCGATCAGTTGCTGGAAGCAGAACGCTCCTATGCCCATGCCGACGAAGTTGGTGAACGTCGCGAGTCCAGTAATCTGGCCTCTGTGTTTGGGGTCCAACGATGTCGTAATACTGGACATCAGTGGATGCGTCGCGTCGAATCCTACTGACAAAGCTGTGATGACAAGCGCAGCAACAAAGCGGGGACTGGGAAGAATCAGGAGGAATGCAGATCCTGCCGCCCAAAGAAAGCCGGCGGGGACGACGTAGCTCCTTCCGTAACGATCTGCCCATGTCCCAATCACGGTCCCGAAGAAGATGCCTGGCAGTCCGTATCCTGCTAAGGCCAAACCGATCCCCGTGTCATGAAGGTGATAGCGGCTCATCAGCAAAAGACTGAGCCAAGCAAAGATTCCGCCATGGAAGGCTCCGTTGCAGAAGATAAACGCCATGGTTCGTCCACCACGCGGAGTCTCCAGGACAACGAGGTATTCGCGAATCACCTGGTCAAAGGAACTGAGTCTCTTGGTCACTTTGAGGGCCGATTTGCTGCTCTTGATAATGAACACGGCCGCTAAGGAGCACACGCATGCGAGCCCTCGAAATTCATTCCTCCAGCCTACAAGCGGATTCAGAATGGGCCCGAGGGTCGAGCCGAATCCGATTCCCGCTGCAATCGCTCCGAACATTCTGCCCATGGGGCGTCCCTGAACCTCATAGGGATAGCGGTCCCCGACAACCGCCAGAGCGATGGTGACGATTCCGCCACATCCCACCCCCGATAGAATCCGCGCGATGAGGAGTGTCCGCCACGATCCCGCGAATGAGACCAGCATCATGGTCGTCGTGGCGAAGCAGAGAAGAGTCACGAGCATGGGAGTTCGCCCCCAACGATCCGATAACGCTCCGTATACGAGCGTCGAAATGCCGTATGGGATCAGGAAGCCCGGAATCAGCCAGCCCAGTTGATAAGGGGTCACTGAAAACTCGCGTGAGAGTGCCGGGATGAGCGGCGCCACCATGTAATTGCTGTAGAAGACAGCGAACGCGATGGCTGCCATCACCCAAAGCTGAGATTCTTCGTTCTCAATAGGAGCGGTTAGAGCCAACTCAAACATCCCTTGAACCACGATGTGGTATCCAACGAGTGGCTGAACTACACAATGCACGCCGCAAGACAGAGAAAAGCACAAGAGGCGCCTGCTCGAGGGAACGGTCTGTTCATTCGAAGTCACGACTCTCTGAAGCAAGCAAATTGCCAAACCAAGGGGTAGTCCGAGGCAAAGGGAGAAATCCGCTAACGGCTTCTTCTTGAGGACGATCCACTTGGGAGGCGTGGGCACACTTTGGTTGGTAAGTGACGGATTTGTGACCGACGTCGGTCACTGACGGGTTCCCGTCGCGACAGTCGTCTCGTCCTGCCATGCAGGAATCGAGAACGGGTCTTACAAAATAAGAACCATCCTTCGAAGGGTAGGCCCAAGCACCCAACGTAAATGATCCCGATCGGCCTTAGTTACTGGGCTTTGTTTTCGAAAAGGATCGCTTTTTGACCGAAATAGCTGATCAAGTAACAGGATACCCCCAGGGAAATAACATCTTTGAAAAGGAACAGGCCCAAAAAACTCATATACCTCATCCCATGAAAGCTAATCGAATCACCAGAAATCGGCAGGATGCGGAAGATGCGCTTCAGGACTCCTTGTTGAGGGCTTTCTCTCATCTGAACAATTTCCAGGAAAGATCGAGTTTTTCCACGTGGCTCACGCGGATCGCGATCAATTCGGCGCTCATGATCTTGCGGAAGAGGCGCAATTGCTCCGAATTTTCGATCGACGGTACCGACGATCCTAGCGGCAAATGCGAGAGGTGGGAGATACAATCCCTGGCGGAAGACCCTGAGAGGAGCTACGTTCGAAGAGAAAGAGAAGCCTTACTAAGGGAAGCAATTCTCCGGCTGCCACCACGCTGCCGGGAAGTCGTCGAGCTATGGCAAGCAAGGGAATATTCAGCGCGAGAGATCGCACAAGCTCTCAGAATTTCTGTGCCCGCGGTCAAGTCAAGGTTATCGCGCGCAAGATTGACGCTGCGCGCAGAATTGCTTCCAACCGATTCGCAATCCGAATCCTATTAGGCGCCGTTGCTGTAGCCGTAAAATATAGCAAGCAGGGCTCAGTTCGGGTGGATCTGATGGATGAAACGAGGCGACGGTAATGAACCTCCCAAGCGACCTAATGGCGGAGCAAATGCAATCGGAAGTGGAACGCCCTGACCACGCCAGGCCCATCGCAGATATCGTTGCAGCCTTGAGCACGATCGAAGTTTTGAAGGGCCTGACCGAGGAGGAGTTCACCTGGCTCGCGACCCATGGAACCCAGAGGTTTGGTAAAGACGGAGACCTTATTTTTAGCCAGGGAACTCCGCCAGAACACCTGATGTTCATCCTGAATGGCGATGTTCTCGTCAAGCGCCATTCATCGAGCCCAGTCTCCGTCCTGATCGGACAGACGGGCCGAATAACGGGCAAGACCCCTTTCTCGCGTATCAAGGCATGGAACGCGGACGGGCGCTCGTCCGGGGACACGTGGATTCTAGAGCTGCATGACAGCCATTTCCCGGAACTCCTCACGGCGATACCGTCGATGACGCAACGGGTTGTCCGAGTGTTGCTGGACCGCAATCGGGAATACACGCGAGCAGAAGAGCAGATTGGTAAACTGGCGGCCCTCAACAAACTTGCCGCAAACCTCGCTCATGAACTGAACAACCCAGCTTCGGCGGCTAAGAGCGCCGCCTCGCATCTGCTGAGCGCCGCGGAAGGCCAACCAGAGCGTGCTGCTTATCGAATTGGAATGGCCCTGGGCACAGACGACCGCCTTAACGCCTACCTCGACTGGCTTTCCAGACTCCGCTCTGCAGTGTCCCACGCCCGCCAAACTGCGAATGGTAACCCGTCTGTCGATACCGCATCGCTTGAAGATTCGTTGATCAATTGGCTGGAAGAAAAAGGGTTTGCTGAGGCATGGAAACTCGCTCCAATGCTGGCCGAAGCCAATATCCAGCTCTCTTCGCTTCAGGAACTTGAGCGCCTCGTACCTGCGGACAAGCTGTGCGTTGCGATGAGCGATGCTATGGCTGCTCTCGAGCGGGAGGCTTCATTACTGTTGGTGAGCGAGGCGGCTGACAGGATCTTCCGCCTCGTCACGGCAGTAAAAGACTACTCCTATATGGATCGGCAGCCCGTCCAGGATGTGAATGTTGCCGAATCTCTCGACACCGTGCTCCACCTCTTTCAGCCCAGACTCGCCGGCATCACGGTAAGACGTCTCTATAGTCCGGATGTTCCGTTGCTCCAAGCCTATGGGAGCGAACTGAACCAGGCTTGGGCGGCGCTGATAGAGAACTCGTTAGACGCAATGGGTGATTCTGGCACGCTCACCCTGTCCACCAAGTTGCAGGGGAAGACGATTCTTGTCGAGATCACCGATACCGGCCACGGAATTCCGGCGGAGTGTGCGAATCGTGTGTTCGAGCCCTTCTTCACGACAAAACCCTTCGGTAAGGGATTGGGGCTGGGGCTGGATACCGTGCAACGAGTCATCCAGAAGCATTTTGGCGCGGTCGCTTTCGATTCGAAGCCACAGGAAACAACGTTTCATGTGCGATTGCCCCTGGATCGCGCTGAGGTCTACTCGCGCAATACCTGTGAGCCCTCATGCGGATGCCGCATCAGTCCACTCATCACACTGCTTCGTCCTTGAGCCGCACCTGGTCTGCGCTGTCTCCCTCGGATCCCAGGAAGTTCAGGCCGCAGATAGAGGAGCACTGCGCAGCACACCAACCCGAAGCCGCACAAGGGAAACTTGAGCGATACGAGCATTCCCGTCAGGAAGAGTCCAAATGCAATCAACGAACGGATTCGAGCAAGCCGGCGGGCATGGTGTGAAATCTCCTCGGGCGCCGCCTGAGCCAGAGCATAGTGTTCGAACTGAAGGTACGCCAATTCCACCAGGAGAAAGACAGCCGCATATACAAAGACAGGAACCGCTGCCAAACGCGTGCGCGCGACCCACGCGGTCGAGAATGGTACCAGCGACACCATAAACAAGTGCACGAAATTGATCCAAATCAGACGCGGTGTCGCAGAGTCAGTGAAGCGCAGCAGGTGATGATGGTTCAGCCAAACAATGGCGATGAACTGATAGCTCACTGCGTAGCTAAGCGCAGTCGGCCATAGCGGCCACAGGGCCGCGAAGGTAGGATGTTCAGGGGGCTTTAATTCCAGGACCATGATGGTGATGATGACGGCAAATACGCCATCGGAAAACGTCCCCAAACGCTCAACAGTTGCTCTTCGCTGAGGCATAGCTCCTCCAGGTGAAACAACCACTTGGCAATCGGGCTCAGCTCACCGAAGCCTGTGACTTGATTCATGCACTAGATGCCTTTGATTTCTCCGCCGTCCATTCGCACACAAGATCCCGTCATCCACTTCGCCGCAGGGGATACCAGGTAAGCCATCAGATCGGCAATCTCTTCTGGTTTACCGAAACGAGCGATGCCGACTTCGTCCGGGAACTTCTTCACCGCCTCTTCCACGGTAAGGTTGTGCGCCGGCGCCCACTTTTTAAAGAACGACTCCCTGCGTCCGGTCATCACAGCGCCTGGCACCACACTATTGACCTGTACGCCGTCCTTGATGCCTTGCTCTGCGAATGCCTTGGCCAGCGCGATGATCGCGGCATTGACCGTGGCGACCGCGGCGAACCCGGGTTTGGGATCGAGAGCAGCGCTTCCGGAAATCAGAACGACGGATCCGTTCGAAGCCTTCAGCGCATCCCAGGCTCGTATGGTCAGACGGCGCGCGCCATGGAGCTTGAGTGCCAAGCCGTCTTCCCACTGCGCATCTGTCATCTCGAACAGATCAATCTGTGGCACTGCTCCCGCAATGTTGAGCAGGGCATCGATTCTGCCAAAACGATCGAGGGTGCCCTTGACAACGGTTTCAGCCGACTGGGGCTCACGCAGGTCGAGCGCGTAGATCTGTGACTCGGCGCCTGCGGAGCATACAGCGGCTGCGGCCTTCTGCAACTCATCCTGATTTCTCGACGGCAAGTACAACCGCTGAGAAATCGCGTGCTAACCGCAACGCAGTCGCACGACCGATCCCCTGGCTTGCGCCAGTAACGATAGCAACGGAATTGTTTTTCATGTGCTCCTCATTCGTTGTGCGATGGCCCGCTTAAATCGCCGCGAACAGCATTGGCGCGCGGCTAGATAATCGTGGATCACGGGAAATCATCCGGCAGCTTCCAGAATTACATCCACTACGAGCTCCGGCGCCGTGTACATAGGCGTGTGGTCTACGCTATAGGAGCGTATGGTTGCGTCCATCCGGCCAGCCATGAATCGCTGGGTCTCGGGGATAATCATGCGATCCTCTTCGGCGACGAGATACCACGAGGGGGTCTTCTTCCACGCCGGCGCGGGGGCCTTTTCCTGAATACATTGCACCGCGATTGGCCGCTGCACCGCGGCCATAATGGCAAGTTGGTCCGGCGATGCCTTGTGAGCGACTGCGCAGCCAAAACCCTCCTCCGGCATCCAAATCAGTCCATACGCATCCGGTGCGAGGTGGGGAGCTTTGGGATGCGGGGCGGTCCGATAAAATACATCGGCAACTGTTTCACCCTCATCGGGTGCTAACGCCGCAATGTATACCAGCGACTTCACTCGATCATCATGGACCGCGGCGATCACAGCGCCCGCATACGCGTGTCCTACCAGGATGACCGGGCCAGTCGTTCTCTCGATCACGCGTCGAAGAGCGGCAGCGTCATCGGTGAGCGACGTGAGGGGAATGGGCGCCGCGGTGACCTTGAGCCCCTGGTTTCGTAACGGCAGAATGACGTTACTCCAACAAGATCCATCGGCCCAGGCTCCGTGCACCAGCACGACTGTACCGCTTCGAAGAGAGGAATTCATCGCGCAACCGCCTTATCCGCCCGGCGGCCGGCGCTCGCCGTCTCCAGGAACTCTCTCATGGCAGCGGCGATCTCCACCACGTGCGTCTCCGTAGCAAAATGTCCCGTATCCAGAAACTGGACCTTCGCATTCGGCAGGTCTTTCTGATATGCCTCCGCTCCCGCAGGAATGAAAAAGGGATCGTTCTTACCCCAGATGGCAAGTAAAGGCGGCTTTGATTTGCGAAAATACTCTTGAAACTTGGGATAAAGCTTCACATTGGACGCGTAATCCAGAAACAAATCGAGCTGAATGTCCTTGTTCCCCTTGCGTTCCAGCAGCGCCACATCCAACGTATACGACTCAGGCGCGACGCTTTCCGGATTGGCTACGCCGTGCGTGTATTGCCAGCGCGTCCCTTCCAGGGTCAAGATGTTTTTTCCAATCACTTCGCGGTTTTCTGCTGTCGGCTCCGCCCAATATTTTCGAATGGGTCCCCACGCGTCGCCGAGCCCCTCTTCGTAGGCATTGCCGTTCTGCGAAATGATCGCTGAAACTCGTTCGGGGCGAGCCATCGCCAGACGGAAGCCGGTGGGAGCCCCGTAGTCGAAGACATAAATCGCATAGCGGTTGAGGCCGAGCGCATCGGTGAAGGCCTCGATGGTGCGCGCCAAGGCGTCGAACGAATAGGTATATTTTCGTTCCTCAGGTACTTCCGTAAATCCAAAACCAGGCAGATCTGGTGCGATCACGCGAAACTGGTCTGCCAGGCGTGGAATGAGTTCGCGGAACATGAACGACGATGTAGGAAATCCGTGCAGCAAGAGCACCACGGGCGCACCCGGGTCGCCTGCCGCGCGGTAGAAGACATTCACTCCGTCTGCTTCGATCTTATGAACGGAGGTCACAGGTACAGCGGACTGGGTAAGAACCGGACTCATAAAAACTCCTCCTCACTCTGTGTAGTTTGTTGGCTTCCGGACGACCTGCCGGCAGACTATCTGCCAGCAGCGGGTGTCCGTCAGCTTTAGCGGCCACAACCTTTACCGCGCCATTGTTTGCCTTTGTTGATTGAATAAGCGCAATCGGGCCAGAACAACCTGCTTGACCGATTCTTCCGCGATGGGCAGGAGCTTATAGGGAACAACCTCCCGTGGATTTTTAGCAAAGGCGGCTTCCAGACCATGCCGCCATGCCACCCGCAGTTCGGTGTTGATGTGAATGATATTGATTCCGGCCGCGATCGCGTCCTCAAGGTCATGGTCTTCTGTCCCGGAGCCGCCGTGCAGGGTCAATAAGCTTCTGGACGCGCGCTTAATCTCCCGGATCCGTGTCAGGTCGAGCCGCTTCCTCACGCTCCCTTGCACCATGCTTTGCAGCATGCCGTGCGTGTTACCGACCGCCGGAGCGAGAATATCGACTCCCGTGCTTTCTACAAACTGCTTTGCTTCCTCCGGAGTGGTCAGGTCCTTCGAGTGGTCAGGCACCGATTCATGTATCTCAGAACCTGTTCCGATATTGCCGATCTCCCCTTCCACGAGGATTTTCGGATTCACCGACTTCAGCGCCTCCACCGCTTGCCTGGTTTGCTTGACATTCTCCGCAAACGGCAATGCGGATAGGTCGTACACGATCGAATCGAACCCGGCTTTGGCCGCCGCCAATGCGCTCTCAGGGAATGGGTGTGATCGGCATTGAGAAAAATGGGGATGCTCTGCTCCTCGCGCAGGCTTCTTACCAAAGCCGCGATTTGAGCCACACCCAAAAATGCGCGCTCCCCTTCGGATGCGCCGACGATTACCGGGACCTTCAACTCCTGGGCAGCCGCGCATACGGCTTTGAGCAAAATCCAATCGGAGATGTTGAAGTGACCGACGGCCACCCCGTTACTTTGGGCTTCTTCCAGCTGATTCCGCAGTTGCTGCATACTTTTCTCCCTTCGCCTCTTAGATACTTGCCGGGGACAATGTGGCGCGCCATTTTAGCAATGCGACCACGCCTTCTTTTCGGCTTGCATCAAGGACGGCCGTGCGCCATGACCGGTGAATTCGCTTGTGTATCGGCCGATAACGAAGGCGCGGACGAGAACAACGGAGAGAGCCCTTCGACCAGAGTCGGGTGGGCCCAAATGGCATCGCGGAGTGCGGTATAAGGCAATCCGGCGATCATGGCAGTCTGTACCGAAGCCATGATCTCTCCAGCATCGACAGCAAAGGCTGTGAAACCAAGAATGCGATTGCCGGCTACTTCTACCAGCGCCTTCAAGAATCCACGTGTTTCAGAGACGGTTCGCGCTCGAAGCACCCGTTCCATCGGGATCTTGAACAAGCGGTAGGCCATTCCTCGCGCTTTGGCTTCTTTCTCATTCAGGCCTACGCGTGCAAGTTCCGGGTCGGTAAAAAGGGTATAGGGGATGAGCCTGCCTGTTGTAACGTGGTTGCCCCCTTCGAGGTTGTCCCGGACCACGCGGAAGTCGTCAACGCTGACGTGGGTGAACTGAGGGCTTCCCGCTACTTCGCCGATCGCCCAAACGCCGGGCGCGGTGGTCTCGAGCCGCTCGTTGACCTTGATATAGCCGCGATCGGTCACCTCAATCCCAGCCGATTCCAGCCCGATGTTCTCAGTGTTTGGGCGCCGGCCCGCTGCGACCAGCAGATGAGTGCCCGCGAGAGTCTTCTCTCTTCCGCCTTGCTCGACAACAACGGTGACTGAGTCGCCCGATTTCCCGGAAATCCGTATTGCCCGTGCGTTCAAGACCGTGTCGATGCCCTCGTCCGTGAACAAATCAGCAAGAGCTTTCGTCACGTCATCGTCTTCCCTATGCAGCAAACGGTCATTGTGATCGATGACGGTGACCTTGCTGCCGAACCGGCGCATCGCCTGCGCTAGTTCCAGGCCGACGTAGCCGCCGCCGAGCACTATCAGTTGCCCCGGAACCTGATCCAATTCGAGTGCCTCGATGTGCGTGAGTGGCTGGGCATCGGCCAGGCCAGGAATCGGTTCCAATGCAGCCCGCGTACCAGTGCTGACGATTACATTGGCTCCGTGGAGGCGGCGAGTCGTTCCGCCAGGAAGAGTGACTTCCACAGTCTTCGGGCCTACAAAGCGTCCCGAACCGAGAATGAATTCCGCGCCAGTCTGCTTGTAGTTGTCAAGATACATATCGTTCAAGCCAGAGACCATCGCGCGTTTTCGGCCAAGCACTGCCGCCATGTCAACGTGGAAACCGTCCGCGAACATGCCGAACTCTTGGCCTCGACGAAAATACGACGCTACCCTTGCACTGTGAAGAATGTTCTTACTCGGCAGACAGGCGATGTTGGGGCATGATCCACCGATGTACTTGCGCTCGATCACCGCAACGCGTTGTCCTTGACTGGCAAATGTCCATGCGGCAACCGTCGATCCTGTACCCCCGCCGAGGATGACCAGATCGTAGACTTCCAAAGCGCGACCCTGATTTGCATGGGCTGAAGAAAGTGTTTCGCTCCCCTTGATGTCCATGTCTATGCCGGGTGCAACCGGCGGGCCATCGCCCAGGAGATTCAGTTGGACCAGGAAATCTTTGACCTAAGTGATTCTGCCGCCGAAAGTTAATGCACGTTAGCAGGCTCGCGCCCTGGAGACTTGGCGTGACGAACCTGCGACTGTAGTCTGACACTGGCGGAATTTGAACGCAGCTCCGTCACAGGGCGAATCGGACAAAACAATAAAACCAAAGAAAATCAGCTGAGTCTGGTGAGAATCCCAGGGGCTAAAGAGTCTGCGTGAGAACTCTGCACTGAGTCCCGAAGGGACGGCTGAAAGTAGCCCAGGACTGTAGTCCCATAAGCGTTAACCTACTTGGGGATGTTTTTCGTCAAAACTCCCACAAAAACGTCATCCTGAGAGGTTGTGACTTTATTGATTTTTTCGCATTTTCGATTGGTACCTGAAAATAAAAGCCATTAGTTTTCTGCATCAGAAATTTGCACAAAAGCCAATAAAATCACAGCCTCTGAGCGGAGCGCCTCACAGATTTATCGGGTGACACAGCGCTGGTGGCGCGGAGTCGAAGGACCCCGACGGTGCTTATCTTACCCATGCAGCTCGGAGCTTTTCAACCACCGAGGCCCGCTCCTGGCCGACCCACCACGGTCTTTCCCTGGGGCCGAGAACAAGAACTGCTGGCATCTTGCTATGCCCCGGCGGCTCCATCTACCTTCTCGGCAGCCACACAGGCACGCTTTACCTTGGCGTCACCAGCAACCTGTATCTGCGCGTCATGCAACATAAGGAGGGGCAAGTTGGAAGGTTTCACTGCGGCCTACGGCTGCAAGCGCCTGCTCTACTTTGAAGGTTACCAAGACATGCGCACAGCCATCGCTCCGGGAAAAACAGTGCATGAAGAAATGTATCCGTGACCATCAAGTGCGTACCGCAGCAAGATCCTGTTCTCGGGCTTCGGTGGTCGAAAAACTCCGAGCAGCATGGGTAAGATAAGCACCCTCGGGGTCCTTCGACTCCGCGCCATCGAACCCTCCGTTATGTGATAGATCTGTGATGCGCTTCGCTCAGAGGCTGTGATTTTATTGGCTTTTTCACGTTTTTGACGCAGCTAAGCCTTTTATTTTCAGCACCAATTTTCATGTGAAACCAATAAAGTCACAAACTCTCAGGATGACGTTTTTGTGGGAGCTTTGACGAAAAGCATCCCAAGTAGGTTAACGCTTATGGGACGCAGTCCTGGGTAAACATAAGCCATTCGATCAGTCCCGCAAGGGACGGCTGAATATGGGGCTAAAATTTCAGCCGTCCCTGGCGGGACTAGTCCAGATTCGTGGCGGTTACCCAGGACTACCGTCCTGGGCTACTTGCAGCCGTCCCTTCGGGACTCAGTGCGGAGTTCTGCACGCAGACTCTAAAGCCCCCATCAACCCCAAACCGTTGCGGCACGGCTGAAGCCATGCCCTGATACAAAGCTTCAGAGCGGGACTCCGACGGCACTCTATTATTGGGCGGAGATGGGGCGGCTTATCCGGTGCTTGCGCATCTTGTAAACCAGGGATGTCCGCTTCATTCCTAGTCGCTCTGCAGCACCGCTCCGGCCCCCCACTACCCATTTGCTCGCTTCCAGTGCACGGACGATATGATCCCGCTCAACTTCCTCGAGACCCGTGATGGGCAGATCGGATCCTTTGTGAACGCTGAAGGGCTCTAATTCGGAAGTCGGGGCTCGCAACACAGTGCGAGGAGAGAGAATCACCGCCCGTTCGATAAAGTTCTGCAATTCCCGAACATTCCCGGGCCAGGGATAGCGCACCAGCGCATCCATGATCTCCGAAGGGATTTCGTCGATTTTCCTGTTCATTCGTCGCGCGTAGAGCTCTGTGAAATGCCAGACAAGTTTAGGAATGTCCTCGGTACGTTGCCGCAAGGGCGGAACATTGATGGGAAATACTTTGAGCCGATAGTACAGATCTTCGCGAAATGTCGTCTGCCTTACCATAGCGACCAAATCACGATGAGTGGCCGCGATCAGGCGAACATCTACTTTGTGGGTGCGGTTGCTACCGAGTCTCTCGAATTCCTGTTCCTGCAGTACCCGTAGCAGTTTTGCCTGAAGTTCCAGAGGAATGTCTCCGACTTCATCAAGGAACAGAGTGCCTTTGTTCGCGAGTTCGAAACGTCCCGTTTTCTGCGCGATGGCTCCGGTGAATGCTCCCCTTTCGTGGCCGAATAACTCACTTTCGAGGAGCCCAAGCGGGATCGCCGCGCAGTTCAGTTTGACGAAAGCCCGTTCCCGCCTGCTACTAAGGTTGTGGATTGCGCGCGCAATAAGCTCCTTACCTGTTCCCGTCTCACCTAAGATCAGCACGCTCGAATCCGTAGGCGCCACGACAGATACCAGGTGCAATGCGGTGTTCAAAGCTGGACTATCGCCGACAATTGCTCCGAACTCGGCACGAACTTCCTCTTCGAGATAGAGTCTCCGTTTCGTTTCGCTGACCCTGTCTTCGGTCGCCTCTTCAAAGTCCAAAGCATTCTCAACAGCAATGGCTACCTGTAAGGCCACTTGTTCCAGAAAGGCAAACTCATCTTCGCTGAAAGCCCTCTCGGAGCGGCTGAACGCTCCCAAAACACCGATGACGCCCTTTCGACCGATCAGCGGTAGTTCGCAGCCGGACTTCAAGCCCTCCGCCAGCACTCGATCAAAGAAGCGTCGCCCCTCACTATTTCCGAAGCTATCAGGGTCGTGGCTTAGGTCTTCGAGCCTGTTAATAAGTTGATTCTTGCCAGACACGAAAGCTTTACCACACGTCGAACCTTTCACCGGAACGATCGTGCCATCACGAATGGCGCCTCGGCCCTCCGGGTTGTATAGAACGGTCATGCGCAATTGACTACGATCAACGTGGGGCAACAGCAACGCGCAAAAATCACACCGCGTTACGCTCAGCAAATTCGTGGATAGTGTCGCAAGCAAATGGCCGAGATCCAGCTTTGAGGTCATGCTGTTCGTGATTTTGAGAAGCAAGCGCAGCCGGTCGCGTTCATGCCGTAGCTTTTGTTCGTTCAAGTGGCGCTCAATCGCGATCCCTGCGATGTGGCTGGCATTCTCGATCAACTGCAGGTCAGCTGCACTCGGGCTACGGACTTCGCGATAAAGGATGGCGAATGTGCCGAGCACTTTACCTTCCCGCGAGAACAAGGGCCGCGACCACACTGCACGGATGCCATAAGGCGAGATTGAGTCACGATAGTCATCCCATAGGGAGTCGCTCAAGATGTCGGTGACATAGACCGGCTCTCGCCGATAGACAGCTGTGCCGCAGGATGCCCCTTTGGGGCTAACGAACGTCGGGCCTACGTGAGCGCTGAATCCAGGGAGGCTGGGAGCCGCTGCACAATGAATTTGCCTTTCATCTCCATCGGGAAGCCAGATGGTGCACAATGTGCCCTCGCCTTGAGATTCAACTAATTCAGCAATGACCGCGAGCACTTCAGATAACGGCGAGCCAGCAAGAATCAACTTGAGAACGTCGAGCACGGCTTCGCTGGAAAAGAAGCCGGACTCGTTCTGTGCCCGTTCCGCACGCGAAATGAGCTTTAGAAGAGGTCCCGTTGCTTGCTCCATGAGCTTTCCTTTGCTGAGGTCGCGGGGTGGGTGGGAGGACGGACCTCCGACTGATATTCCGTATTGTATTGCCCTGGCGACCGCACCGACAGGCGCGCTTATCTATCGCAGAAAAGCTAGCTCAGGCCAAGTGCTTACTACTTGACCTGCGACTCCAACTGAAATTGCGCGAACCCGCCGCTGGGTGGTGGGATGCTCCCAACTGAATGCTGGTCGCAAGCCCGCACTATGTATTTCGCTGATTGAGCCTTCGAGTATTATTGCCTCTCTGTCCATAAAGCCAGTCGCCAGGAGGCTCCACAGTCGCAGCCGACGGTCGATGGGAGCTACCCGTGGGTTCGGCTCCTGTCGTCCCCACCAAGCCTTTTAATATCAGCAAGATGCATTATTGGGGCCGCGAGCGGGCTTCCCGCCAGGTCAACCTCCCGCTGGACCTCGCAGAGCTATTTTGCTTGGCGTCGCCCGCGCGCGCTGCGGTCAGTAATTGCGGCGGAACGAACTCGATGAAAATCAGAATAATCGGGTGGTTTAGCGGTTTTCTCGTCCCGGCCCCGCAGCAGCGGAACCGCTGGGGACTGACAAATCACTTCTCCGAATAGTCGTTCACGTGGATTAGCCTCACTGCCAGATGGTAGCCTTCTACATTCAGATCGCTTCTGCCAAGCCGATTCAAGATTCCGCCGTTGCCTTATAGATCTTGACATCCGACCTGCTGTTTGACTTCGGCGGCCGTGGTCAAACAGCCGCCCGTGCAGCAACCAATCACCTCATGCCCATGCAGAGCAGAAAGGATAGTGTCATCGGCTGGCTCTAGCGCCAGACATGCGGCCAGGTCACCCAAGTATCCAAAAACTGTCCAGGTAACTGATCATAAGGGCGTTCCAGCTACTACACCGAATGCGTCTCTGATCGCGCAGTACCATGTCACGACAGTCCTCCTTCAGTATGAATCGAATCTAGCACTGGCTTGGGCTCGACAGGCGCCAGCGGTGCCGCAGGCCCAGCCTCCGCCTGAATTCCCAAGCCTACAATGCGTACTTTCCAAGTCATCTGGTCCTCGCGTTTTAAAAGGTAAAGGCAAATCCGGCGGTAGCATGCTGCTGAATATACTTAGCTAACGGCGCGAAATAACCCACGAAGGTTGAGTATGTATTGTCCAGGCCGGGAGGTTCATATCCGATGTAACTGCTGCGAATAATCTTTGGGTTTGCGCTCCAGGTCTCACCAAAGTCCGCCCGCATGGTAAGCCGCGGAAGGATCCGGTACTTGAAACCGACGCCATACTGCAGTCCAGGCTGAAAGATGCCTCCGCCGTTCAAAGGCGGTGTGCTGCCAAAGTCAAAAGCAGCTTTGATGAGGCCGATGTTCGAGAGCCCCAGCAAAAAATATCCGCTCGGCTTCTTCAACGGAGCGTTCGCCAGCGCAATGAGCTGGATCGCCGGCCGGCTGCTGTGCTCGGTGTCGTATGCGGGCTGAGGCAATCGTTAAAATCAAACACCGCGGCATCGCCATCCGTCACCAGGCGGTCGCCCGTCGAGTTGTATGCATCACGCGGGACCCATGGCCGCTGAATCAGCTCCACACTGTCGACACACCCGGTGAGTAGCAGATCGTTGGTGACTTTGGACCGCTCGTTATCGATGTCCGGATCGATTACGTGAATGAAGGTCTTCTGCCGGCTCGAAAACGCGATCGCAATATCCTGAGTGGAAGATCCTGTGAGGATGGTTCTTCGATCAAATGTCTCGTCCGTCGCGAACACTCGAACGTGGTGCCGCGAAGAGAACGTGTTGGTGCTTTTCTGCAGTGTGAACAACGGAGGGCGTTCATCAAGCAGCAGAGTGGACATGGGCGCCTGGCTATAAGACTGGTTGCCGGAGATCGTCTTCAGGGTTCGGAAGGTGGAGGCAGCGTCCAGTACATCGGCGCCCGACCATCCAGCCGCCTCGAACGCCCGCCGGACCGCAGTCGGACTGCCGATAAAGATGAGATTGGTACTGTCCGACGGCTTATTCGTTCCTTGTGTTCGAGTACGATAGGAGAGCCCTTGCACGATTGCTTCGAATCGTTCGGCCTGGGGACCGGTCAGATGCATTGCCGGGACTGCGGGCGTGTATTGCTGAGAAGAAATGACCGGCCGGTCAAACTCGATAATCAGCTCCGTGCCGGCGTTGTAAAGAATCTCCGACTCAGCGAATCCGAGAATGCCGGTCCTGAAGTGCCGGTAAACAGATACGCGATCGGATCGATTTGGGCCACCGCGGCAATCTGATTTTCCGCGGAGTGCCCAAGCGTGCCTGTGGCGCGGACTCCTTCAATCGTACCGTCGGCTGTGACCTGTTCTTGCGCATTTTCCACTTTGTAGATGTGAGCCTGGATCGGGAGTGTACGCCCGTCAGGCAGCTTGACCGAATCGAAGTGGACGGTGATGGCAGCGGTCTCATGCTTGATGCCCCAGCCCACGCCGTGCGCCTCCACGACCTTTCCATCGAATTCGCTGCCTTGCGGGAGGAGAAGCGCCCCCTCGAAAACTCCCGGAGTAATCAAAATAGCTCTTACATTTGTGCCCTGGGTAGCGGTCCTCGACGACAGTGGCTGGAGAAGTCGAACGGAGAGACGGGTTAGCGCGGGAACTCCCATGACCGGTTGCAGCGTGGGGATTTGCCAGGTTGTGTCTACTCCTGCCGAAGAGGTGACCATAAATCTTGAGCCGTCGGTCACCCAGCTGCCCCGTTCCACCTCGCCTGCGGAATCGTAGCTGAGCGCCTCTCCGGTCGGCAGAAACTCTAGGAAAGATGTTTTCGGCCAAGCTTCAGGAGGAGCATAGATGCGGCCGGCAGCTTCTTTTCCCAGCAACGCCTTGATCGGAATGGCGATTGGCTGTCCATGTTGCAGTATGGAGAGCGAATCCGCTGTGAATTGCGGTGACCTGGCATCGTCGAGCCGGGCGTGGATCGCCTCTGTGTCTCCCGCAATGACGAGTGGGCGTTTAGTAGAAGAATCCTCCCCGCTCAGCGCGAAACCCCAAATGGAATCGTTGGCCGCCGATGCGGTCTCCACCATTCCGGCCTCACGGAACGGCACGTGGCCAAGCAGCCGTCCCTCAGCCGCGTCTGCCTGGTAGTAGCGTAAACGATACGCCTTCCCTTTTTTCTCCGGAGACAGGAGCAGGAGCGCGCCCTTTCCTCCCATAACCATCCACGCCTGGATTGCATGATCGGCAATCCTCCCCGTTTGCCGCCCTACGGTGGCCATGGCGCGCCCGTCACTCTGGCCAAGCTTCTTCACGACAATCAGCTTCGTGATGGTGAAAGGCCCCTGTGCCGCGGCATGGACCGCAGTGCCGAGAAGCATCACAGTGGCGATTGCCAAAGCTGCACCCGCAATCCTGGACCTTGAGTACATTGAAGCCTACAACCTCAGAATTCTCCCTCATCGGGAAAAGGATGATCGACTGAAATTATCAGACTTTCGACGGTATTTCCCGATATCATGCTTCAGCCAATGTTCCGAGCGAAACAGAAGATAACACATACCTTGGGGTTACAAAAAGAAATCACATGCGATTGCGGGCCGCTGGACTGCGCCACCCTTTTGTCGTGGGAAAAGGTAGCGAAAAGAAGCCAGCGCCCTCCCACCAAATCGCAGCTTGCAGAGCTTAGGTTAGCGCTTGCCCTGAGGGTCATACTGAAAACACTGCTCGAGTGGCACTCCAAGCGCGGGCATTTGTCCGGAAAGTCGTCTTCATGGACAAGTGGCCGTTCAGCACTGACCCCGAGTTCCTGCGAAACAGGATTGTGAGTAACTGCGGCCTGGGGACAAAAGTTCTGTGCCGACTCGGGAGGCCCTCCGTTGCGTAGAAACTTGATTACTATAGTCGGAATCCGATATAGTCGTATTCCGATATACGAGCATACGCTACCTCAAATTCTGAGGTGGACTTTCTGGAGATGACCATTATGAACTTTATCGAGAAAGCGAGATCCTTGAGTTCCGGCCGAAAGGTGGCGTCAGCAGCAGGTTTGCTTGGAGCGGCCTGTATGGTGTCATTGCTCTTCGGTACAAGAGCTTCGGCCGCACAAGCGACTACGAATCCAACCTCCTACGTAGGGATATGGAAGATGACGGCCCAGGACAAACGAGTTGGTACGCTTGAATTAATGAACTATAACGGGCGACTGACTGGCACCCTGACTAATGCACACGCAACCATGGACAGCAATGGAAAGCTGGTTGAGTTTGACGCTATTCCGGGTGCGGCTCCTATTGTCCAAGCAAGCATTTCACAAGGCATGCTCGTAATTAGTGCAGAGGCAATTAACGAGGCCATTGTGCCTTGGAATATGACCCTGACTGGGGAAGGAAAAGGGCTCCTTCAATTGGCTTTCAAGGGACATGAAATGACTTTCCAAATTACGCGGATTTCATGGGAGGAGAATGAGGAGAGTTCGGAAACTGGCAAGTAGCCAGCGGAGTCGAACCCGATCGGAGAAGTGGAGCCTCGGCGAAGTTCCCGGAACGGGGTTTGCGGAACTTGCTGCCCATCTGGCCGGCCATGGCAGGCCAGTTTCCGGACAGCCGGTTACACGGCCATTGGACACTGGCTGAAATCCGCTCCAAGCGGAGAGATCCTTGTGCCGGATGACTATCCAAAAAGTTACCGCCGAGCGCATTGCCCTTGTGGGGGGACCTGGACCTGCTGATCTTGAGAACTCTCGACCCTATGTGATTGCCAGCAGGGCATAGACGGCAGGCTATGCGCCCTTTAATCGTCCCAGGCGTTGGGCGAACTCATTTGGCTTGTAACCGCAATCTACCACCGCCGTCAACACTCGCTCTCGCGTCTCAGGACGCACCTTCTCGGGAGAGCTGAGAGTGCGGGACACCGTTGCTATAGATAAGGAGGCGTACCGAGCGACGTCTCGGATCGTCGGAGACTGGCGAGACCTTTCGCGTGATCTCTCTATAGGCATAGGCATGTCAGTCAGTATAGGTCGGAATTCAGTGCACCAGTGCTAGGTCGAATGGACCATAAATCGGTAGGTAGCATGACTCATCGTCTTTTCCGTCTGACCAAAATCGACAAGGCGGGCCGATTCAGCACAAAGGTGCATAGTGATCGTTAGGCGATTCTCTTAGGCCGCTTGAGTCGGTCCTGCCAATCGGGCCGGAGTGCAGCCTTGCGTGCCTCGTTTATAATCGTCCCCTATTGAAGCCGCCGAGGTACGCCAGGTCGTCGTAGTCACGGGTTTCGCAGCAGGTCTTGCACTACGGCGTATATCGCCGGCCCCGACCTCGGTTTGGCTGACAATTGACTCGCTCGACCCTCTGTGCGGCATACTGAACAGAAAGCTGGGGTCTAAATATGGCGAAGCGAGCGAGCGCGATCAAAGTATTGATCGTCGATGACCATCCGGTGGTCCGGCTTGGCTTGCGGACCATGCTTGAAAGTGAAGAGAACATTTCCGTGAGTGGCATGGCAGGGTCTGGAAAAGAGGCCCTGGTAGAAGTTATGCGAGCGCAGCCGGATGTTGTCCTGATGGACTTGCGAATGCCCGAAATGGAAGGCACGGAGGCAATCGAGGAGCTGCGCCGGATCCAGCCAGGAATACGTATTCTCGTCCTCACCAACTACGAGGCCGACGAATATGTCCTGCGTGCTCTTCAGGCTGGAGCCATGGGTTACTTGCTCAAAAGCACGCCCCAGGAAGAAATTGTCAAAGCCGTCGAAATGGTTCACGAGAACAAGCGCTGCGTTCCCCCCAATATCGCGCAGCGCCTGTTCGAGACGATTGCCCGCGAGGAACTGAGCCAGCGCGAACTGGAGGTGCTAACCCTCGTCGCCATGGGACTAACCAACAAAGAAATCGCGTTACGCCTCTTCATCAGCGACAAAACGGCCCGCAACCACGTAGCCAGTTGCCTGGGTAAACTGAACGCGAAAGACAGAACCGAAGCCGCGACTACTGCCATCAAGCGCGGTCTCATCCGCATCGCCGAGTAGCCAGTTCCCGCGACCCTCGCTTCCCTCGGCCTGCGCGGAGCCACCACAACTCTGGCGTCCGGCGAAACCCTCACCGCGAATCCACGCCCGGCACAACCTCCATCAACCGCTTTTTCATTAACTGGAACGATCGTTTTTGCGGCTTTTCCTCCTGCAGTCTGGCGGTCACGCGCACCACCGTCCCCTGCCCTGGCGTGCTCTCAATCTGCAGGTTCCCCGCTACGTCACGAGCTCTCTTCTGCATGCCAAGTATCCCGAACCCAGCGCTTTCTTGCCGGTAATCGAATCCCTGCCCATTGTCTTCTACGGTCAGGCTTACGTTGTTCCCCTCGTACGCCAAGGTGATCGTGAGCTGCGTAGGATCCGAATGACTGACCGCATTGGCAATCGCCTCCTGGCCAATATGGAGCAGTGCATCGGCCAGCCGCAGCGACAGCGTGGTGGCGCTGCCCGTCAGCTGGGTAACAATCCTGATCTGGTTACCCGCTATCTTGTGTGCGGTTTTCTCCAACTCTCCTAAGAGGTTTTCCTGGATGAGCGGGGACGATGTACTAAACATCGCAATCGTTCTGCTGGCTTCCTCATGGCACTTGCGCACCAACTGATACGCAACGCTAAGCTGGTCGGCAATCAGCCGTGAATCGAGCAGGCCATCGCGTATCACGCTGCGCCGGATCCCCTGGATCTGATACCCAACCCCGGCAAAGCTCTGCGCCATCGTGTCGTGGATTTCATGCGCCAGCCGCTCCCGCTCCTGCGTAATCGCATACGCCTTCCATTGCTGCATGCGAAAGTAAACCAGTTGTGTCAGCAAAGCTAAGCCCAACACGCCGGCGAACAGCATGCCCACGTGCCAGGGAGTCCACCACGGCGGACCCGCGAACGCCACCGGCTGCTCGACCGACGTGGCGTGTTGTGCCAGCGCCTGGTAGTCGCTCCAATTGGCCCCGGTCACGCTGACGTTCCGCCACATACCATTGGCGTTCAGCGATCGCAGCCCGATGCGCCCGTGTCTGACACACAACCGCTCCTCAAATGCGACCCAGGAGGTTTGCAGTGTGCTGAGGTTTTGTGCCGAGGCGGCGATGTGGCAGCCATATGCGGTCACTCGCAACCGGTACCACACAGAAGGAGGAATGCCGCCCGGGATTGGCACCGGCCGCGCCTCGACCCACGCTCCATAGTCCGCCCGGCCGATCACCAGGGTACCGTCAAGACTGCGAACGCCGACAAAGTATCCGTTGTATGCGTCTGTGCCCTCGGTCTCATCGTTCGACCGCACGATGACCCCCATATCGGCGGCCATTCCTTCAAACCGGATATCCGACACCAGCGTGTAATTGCCCCAATTAGGTGAGCCGGCCACTAGCTTGGCGCCGCGTTCGGAAGACGTGCTGAGCACCACGCCTTTGCGCATTTCCCAACTGCCACCGATCGCCTTCCACTCGCCCATGTTGCCCGCTTGAAAGGGAAAGGAATGCGTAGGAACCACGTTTTCCGCGCCGCCCCAATGGAGCCACGACCACGCAGCAAACCCGAGGCCCGCAAGCACAACAGCCACCGCGAGGATTCGCTTCGGAGTTGCCAACGGCCATTGCAGTCTTTGCATCGCCAGCCATTGTACGGCGTGCAGCCGCTCCCGGGCGGGAGTGGTGCATCTGTACCAGCCAGAGCAGGGCACAATGACCCATTTGAGCCGATTTCAACCGCTGGTCGTTTTTCTATGTTTTATTAAATGCACTGTCCCATGACCTTCGAGCTGCCGCGGCAACAGCCGTTCCGCGACAGGCTTTCGTCCTGATTCAGAAAAGACACGAGGCTCTGGAAATCTCATGGGGAGAAGCCGTTGTGGCGTGTATTGCTGTTCGAAAGGGAAATCAATGAGTGAATTACCTGCGCAGGTTTTGTCTTGGTTGGGCCGTCATCTTCGCCCCCTTAGCCTGGTAGTCGCGTGTTGCGCCGCAGCATTGCCTACGGAAGCACAAGAGCGGCCGCCGGTGGTGCCCCTGGTGACCCACGATCCTTATTTCAGCATTTGGTCCATGGCCGATCGGTTGACTGACGTCAACACGCGCCATTGGACCGGTATGGATCAGCCCCTGGCAGGCCTGATCCGCATCGACAACCTAGCCTACCGATACATGGGCGCCGATCCGCGCCAGGTTCCGGCCATGCAGCAGGTTTCGCTGCAAGTGACTCCACTGCACACCATCTATACGTTCGAGACCGCCGGCGTCCGCTTGCAGGTCACGTTCTTTACGGCGGCGTTCCCCAACGATCTCGATGCTTTGTCGCGGCCGGTGGACTATCTCACCTGGAACATCACCTCCACCGATAGCCGCCCGCATGCCGTCGACCTGCTGCTCGACGTCAGTCCCCTCGTCGCCGTGAATACCGATGATGAGGACGTGACCTGGGGCCGGTCCCTGGTTGCGGGCATGCAAGTGTTGCGGGTGGGCTCACGCGATCAGCGGGTGTTGAACCGCGCCGGCGACAACCTGCGCATCGATTGGGGGTATTTCTATCTTGCCGTTCCCGACCAGCCAGGCGCAACCCTGGCCACCGTGAACAACGCGATCCAAAGTTTCGTGACCTCAGGCAATCTAGCCCAAACCGATGACATGGAAATGCCGCGAGAGCCGCGGACTCGAGCGGCGCACTTAGCCGTTGCCTTCCAGGTCCAGACGTCTCCGGCAGGTCCAGTCAACCGGCACGTGCTTCTCGCCTACGACGACGGCTACTCGATCGAGTACCTCGGACGCAAGCTGCGCCCTTACTGGCGTCGTGACGGGCAGACAGCGGCCGCCATGTTGGCCATGTCTGAGGCGCAATACCCACAGCTCGAGGAAAGAGGCAAGCACTTCGATGCAGAACTCACCGCCGATCTGGCGCGCGTCGGCGGAAAGGACTACGCCTATCTCGCGACCCTCGCCTACCGCCAAACCTTGGCCGCCCATGGATTTGCCGCAGATGTAGATGACGCGCCGATGCTGTTCCCCAAGGAAAATTTCAGCAACGGCTGTATCTCTACGGTGGATGTGTTGTACCCCTCATCCCCCTTCTTCTTGTTCTTCAACCCCGCGCTGCTTGAGGCACAGCTGAGACCGGTGCTCGAATACTCCGCTTTGCCTCGATGGAAGTTCCCTTTTGCACCCCACGATCTCGGTACCTATCCCCTGGCCGATGGGCAGGTCTACGGCGGTGGCGAATTTACCGAAGAAGACCAGATGCCGGTGGAAGAAAGCGCGAACATGCTGATCATGATGGACGCGCTTGGCCGCGCGCAGGGCAACCAGCATCTCGCCGAGCAGTATTGGCCGCAGCTTACAAAGTGGGCCGACTACCTGCTGACGGACGGTCTCGACCCGGCGAATCAGCTCAGCACCGACGATTTTGCCGGCCACCTCGCCCACAATGCCAACCTGTCGATCAAGGCAATTGAAGGCATCGACGCTTACGCGCAGATGGCAACCAAGCTGGGCAAGATGGATATCGCCGGCAAATACGCTATTTCTGCCAGGAAGATGGCCGCCCAGTGGGCGGTGATGGCGCTGGACGGCGACCATTACAAATTGGCGTTCGATAAACCGGGCACCTGGAGCCAGAAATACAACCTGGTCTGGGACATGCTGCTGGGCATGGATCTCTTTCCGTATTCCGTGCGCAAGATGGAAATGGCTTTCTATCTGCAGCACCTCAACGAATACGGCTTACCCCTGGACAACCGCGCGGACTATACCAAGCTCGACTGGGAGTTATGGACAGCCACGTTAACCAACGAGCCGTCGCAGTTCACCGCTCTGCTCGATCCGATCGTGAAATGGCTGAGAGAAACCCCGACGCGTGTCCCGCTAGGCGACTGGTATGACACCAAGACCGGGGTCGCGCTCCACTTCCAGGCTCGCTCCGTGGTAGGTGGTGTTTTTATCAAAGCCCTTGCTGACAAAAAACTCACGGAAAAATGGAACAGGTTTACCCCGTAGTGGCGTTGGCTTCCACCTCGCCGGTGCCCTCAACCAGGGTGATGTAGCGGTCGATGGGTAAATTTGTAAATCGTTCCACCACCCCGCTTGGCTGCGGCCACTTGACCTCGACCCAGTCTATTTTGACGTGGGGTCCGGCTCCCAGTACCAGGCGGGGATCATGGGCCGAAAGAAAGCTGCCCCCGCCGGTCTTCATCTGCCGGCGAACCAGGTCTCCCGCCTGGTAGCGGACGCGCGCTCCGATGGCGTCGGTATTGCACTTGCGCCCTACCAGCTTTACGCCGAGCCAGTGGCTTCCTGCGGCCCCGTTATTTTTGAGCAGCACCGGGACATCGTCGTTCACGCTGATCAACACATCCACTGCGCCGTCGTTGTTGAAGTCTCCGGTCGCCAGGCCGCGAGAAGCGAATCGCTTCGCGAAGGCCGTCCCGCCCTGTGCGCTCACATTCTGAAACTTGCCTCCCTGGTTATGGAACAGCAGCAGCGGTTCTTTGTAGGTAACGAAATGCGACTCCCGGTCGATGAGATCGTCAGGAAATCCGTTGGACAAAATCAGGTCAGGGTTGCCGTCATTGTCGTAGTCAAAAAATTTCAATCCCCACCCACTCATCCATCGAGTCGCGTTGCCGATGCCGGCTTTGGTGGCAACATCCTCAAATGTTCCGTCGTGATTGTTTCGATAAAGTGAAAACAGCTCCTCATTGATGTTGGCGACAAACATATCCATCCAGCCGTCCTGGTCGAAGTCCGTTGCGTCCACGCCCATGCCCGACCGTGTAAAGCCGTCGGCACTGTAAGCGACGTTAGCGAACAAGCCGGTTTCTTCAAATTTCCCGCCGCGGTTCATGAACAGAAAGTCGCCCACGGTGTCGTTCGAGACAAACAGGTCCACGCGCCCGTCGTTGTCGAAGTCAGCAGCCACGGCGCCCCATGCCTTGCCCAAAGCGCCGGCAATACCCGTCTCTTTGCTTACATCGGTGAACGTGCCGTCTCCGTTGTTATGCAACAGCCAACTGGGTCTTGGCTTAAAGGGGCGGGGGATGCAGTAATGGCGCGTGCCGTCCGGGTCAACCGGGCAGCCCAGGCTCTTGTTGAATTCGCAAAATTGACCAACGAACAGATCGAGCCGCCCGTCGTTGTCGTAATCGAACCACACCGCACTGGTGCTCCAACCGGAGAGCCCGACGCCGGCCTGTGCGGTCACGTCAGTAAACGTGCCGTCGCCGTTGTTGCGGTACAGAATATTCTGCCCGTACTGGGTGACGTAGATATCCGGCAATCCGTCTCCGTTATAGTCACCCACCGCGACCCCCATGCCATAGCCGCCGCCGGCCACGCCGGCCTTTTCTGTGACGTCGGTGAAGGTGCCATCGCGGTTGTTGCGGTAGAGCGCATTGCGCAGAGGCTTGGGCGGGCGGTAAAAGTCGCACTTCCCGCTATTCACCAGGTAGATGTCCATCCATCCATCGTTGTCATAGTCGAGAAAGGCGCAACCAGCGCCGCTACTCTCCGGCAAATACTTCATCCGCGACTTGCCCGCGGTATGCACCCAGTGGATGCCACTGCTGGCGGGGGTTATCTCTTCAAAAAGGCCCGTAGTAAGCGGGGTGCTGGAGGCAGGCCACGCCCGCGGAACCAACAGGCTGCATGCCCCAGCCGCAAGCTGCTGAAGAACACGCCGCCGGGAAAATCTTCTAATGCTTAAATTCAGAGTCATCGTGGCCTTGAATGCGAAAGTGCAACACTTGAAAGACTGTGCCCTTCTGCCTGAAGCGCCATTCTCTCAGGAGAGATCGATGCAGCGCACGAACGAAAGAGCATACCGCGTACAGAACCCGGTTGGGAAAGGCAGAACCGGAAGAGCGAGGCTGATTGCAGCCACGACTAACCCATAGTTCATCTGTACCATCGCGAATGGGGTCACCTACCCTATTGTGTGTTTTGCGATGCGACCGCTACTCTTCTCAGCGTCACTGAAGGGCTAGCCCGCGCTTGCATGTAACCGCTTGCATTAAGAAAGAAGAATAGAAAACCGTCTCAACTACATTTGACAACTTTAAGAGGAGGACGCATGAAGCAGGCAAAAACATGGGGAATGTCTTCGCACGGGCATGGTGCAAGGCAAATGAAGAGTGTAACCTTCGTGGTCGCGCTCGCCATTTTCCTTTTCAGCTCCATGTTGGGCCGTGCCCAGAGCACCACCAGTGCGGTGAACGGCACCGTGACCGACGCGACCGGCGCCATCGTCGTCGGCGCCAACATCCTGGTCAACAACACCGCAACCGGTGTGGTGTATTCGGCGACCAGTGACAACCTTGGTGCCTACCATGTCACTCAACTTCCGCCTGGCACCTACACCATGAGCATCTCGAAGACTGGATTCCAGACGCAGAATATCCAGCCATTCAATCTCGTCGTCGATCAGCAGTTTTCGCAGAACATTGTGTTGGCCGTGGGCCAGACTACCGAAAACATCACCGTCTCCGCGAATGCCCTTTTGATCGATACCCAGACCTCCAACCAGGGACAAGTCATCGAAAGCCAACAGATCAACGACATGCCCCTCAATGGCCGTGACGTTCTTCAATTGGCGCAGCTGTCAGCCGGCGTTGTGCCGGTGGTGCAGGGCATGAGTTCTCCCGCCTCGCAATGGACGGGAACGCAGACCGTGGCCCTGGTGATCGGCGGCTTGCGCGAAGACGATAACAGCTACCTTTACGACGGTATTGAAACCCGCAATGCATGGTACGGGGCTGCGGGGCTGCTCCCCTCGCCTGACTTTGTGCAGGAATTCAAGGTGGAACAGTCTGGGGCGCCAGCCCAGTTCGGCAACGGCGGAGCTTTCGTCAGCGTGGTTACCCGCTCTGGCACCAATCAATTTCACGGCGCTGCCTACGAGTACCTGCGCAACAACGACTTCGATGCGCGCAATTATTTCGATCAGGGAGGCCCACCGCCCTATCACCAGAACCAGTTCGGGGCCAGCTTCGGTGGTCCGATCAAGAAGAACAAGATGTTCTTCTTCGGCAACTATGAGGGTTTCCGCCAGATCTCGCCCATCAACACGTTCGCCAATGTTCCGACGGCTGCCCAGCGAGCAGGCGACTTCAGCGCAGACAGCACCCAGCTGGTCAACCCTTTTAACATCGTGAACGGCGCCTATCAGCCATTTCCGGGCAATCAGATCCCTTCCACACTGTTCAACGCCACGGCGCAGAAGATCTTAAACTATTACCCGGCGCCAAATGGTACGTACGCCAGCAACCAGAACTACCATTACCTCGCCGTTACCACCGACAACTGGGATCAGGAGAACGTTCGCTGGGATTGGAACATCTCCAACAACGACACGGTCTTCGCTCGCTTCACCAATCAGAATCAAACCACCACCGTAACCGACATCACGCCATCGAGAGAAATCATCTACCCGTCCAGCCCCAAGAACCTGGCCGTGGGATGGACGCACGTGTTCTCGCCTGCCCTCATCAACAATGTTCGTTATGGCTGGGCGCACACCGCGGTTGGTGAGCAGCGCGCCGGTGGCTACGATCCAGCCAATTCGAACCCGCTTGGATTGATTGGCGAGGTCGATCAGCCCGGTTCCTATGGTCCCCCATCCTTCTCCGTGACCAACTATGCCAATCCCGGTTCGACGGAAGGAACGGATATCGTCCGTGAAGGCCTCAATATGTGGACGGAGGCACTTCAATATCAGAAAGGCAGGCACCAGATCACAGCGGGCTTCGACATCCGCTACGAGCCCATCTTCATGTACGAAGACTGGGCGGCCACCAACATCTCCTTTAACGGTTCGTACTCCGGAGACCCAGTCGCCGACCTGCTCCTGGGCGTGCCCAACAATGGATTTACCGCGCTCGGTGACCCCACGCTCAACCTGAGAATGTGGTACCAGTCGTACTATGTAAGCGACAACTTCAAGATGAACAACCATCTCACCCTGACCGTGGGCGGCAGGTGGGAACACACCAAACAACCCATCGATACCAGAAATCGCGTCGGCAGTTTTGATCTTGCAACCAACCAGGATCTCTCTTATCCCGACACCAACGTCCTGGGACTGACCAGAGCCATGGTCAAGCCGGTTTATACCAACTTTTCACCGCGGTTAGGCTTCAACTGGATTCCCTTCAACAAGAGCAACACGGATATCAAAGGTGGCTTCGGTATCTTCTACCTCCAGCCCAACATCAACCAATACGAAGTTATGGTCGATACCACCAAGTTCTATCTGATCCAGAGTTATGGCAACGCTCCTGTCGGCAAGCCGTTGAACTACACGCTCAACCAACTCTTCGGCCCCACGGTGCCTGGCGGAGGACCCACGGCTTCGTTTATTCAACCGAACGGGCAAACTCCATACACCTACGAATGGAATCTTTCCATCGCCCACACCATCAAAGACTGGGTCTTTGAAGCTGCGTATTTGGGGAATGCTGCCCATCACTATGAAGAGCGTCCGAACATCGATCCTGAGAATACCGACGGAACTTACCCCCTCCCAGGATGGAATGGCGTTCAGGAGAACACCAACTCGGGTAGCTCCTTCTACAGCGGCCTCGTCCTCCGCGCGGAAAAGCGCTACAGCTCAGGCTTCTCCTTGCTCGGCTCCTACACCTTCTCCAAGTGTCTTGGCTGGCCGTGGCAGGATGTTTTCTCCTGGCATCCCCTGGATATGCGTCTCGATCGTGGTCACTGCCAGGAGGACATCAATCACGTGCTCAGCGTCAATTCCATTTACGAATTGCCGTTTGGAAAAGGTAAGGCCTTCCTGAATAACGGCGGTCTCACAGACGCGGTTGTCGGCGGCTGGAAACTAGCCGCGATCGTGTCGTACCACACCGGTATCTGGTCGACGCTGGGCAGCAGTCAATCCCTGGGCATCTTTGTCAACGCGCTGCCGGATGTTTCGGGGCCAGTCAACAATTCCAATCTGCATGGGGGCTTGGGCAAGAACGGAAAACTAGGACCCTACTTCAACGTGGGGAATGTGCATCCAGTCACCGATGTTGGCGTCCAGGGAAATTCTTCGGTGCAAAGTGTAGCCAATCCTGGATACGCCGATTGGGACCTTTCCGGGGATAAGACCTGGCACATCGCCGAACGCTATGGTTTAACCTTTAGGGCAGACGTGTTCAATGCCTTTAACCGCGTCAACTTTTACAACCTGGACACAGGGGTGAATGACAGCAAATTTGGGTATCTACAAAACGCCAACCCGGCGCGTGAAATCCAACTCGGTCTGCGCTTCACCTTCTAGGCCCCAACCCTTCCAATCGCCTGGAGGGGAACGGGCGAAACCAGCTCTCACCGTTGCTCTTGTGGCTGTCGTCTGCCTAGGCAGTTCCTCAGCCGCAAGGGCCGTGGACTCTGGAAACGAAGCGGATGCGCAAGCGGTCTCCGCGGCTCACGCTGGAGGCGGCAAAAGGTGCCCATCGCAAGCACAAATCGACATGATGCTAGCCAATGCAAGCGCCTTGATGCAGCAAGGAAGCTTCAAAGAGGCGGCCGCTCTCCTGGGGCCGCCTTCCAGCCAGCTTTGTGATCCGCGCGCTAGTTTATTGCTGGCCGGCGCTTATGAGGTGGGCGGCGATTTGCCCAGTGCGGAGCAAACCCTGCAGCGCGCCCACACTGCGTGGCCGGCTAATAGCAGCATCGCCGCCTCGCTCGCTCGCGAATACGTGGGGAATCACCAAGTAGATAAAGCCGCGCAGGCCCTGGCGCATTTCCGTCCAACGCCGACGACTCCCTTGCAGGAGCTGGACGTAGCCGTGGTGGTGTTTATCGCCAGTCACCAACTGGTGGCTGCCCAGACCGTCGCCCAGGTGGCCTACAAGGCCAATCCGTCGGCCCGTTCCGTGGTAACGCTTGCCAACACCATGCAGTTACAGGGCAAATTCAAAGATGTGGTGGCGCTGCTCAACCCCAAGCGGGGCATGTATGCGGAGTCCTCAGCCTTTCTGATCACGCTGGCTGAAAGCGAATACGATTCCATCCTCTATGATGCGGCCCGTGACGATCTGCAGCACGCCATTGCGCTCGATCCAAATTCCTATCAAGCCCACTTTCTGCTCGCGAACTCCCTAATCAAATTGGGCAACGTCGATCAGGCAATCAGCGAGTATCGGCTCGCCATCGGGTTATCTCCCGATCAGCCGCGGACGTATTGCCGGTTGGCCATTGCCTTACAGTCGAAGCAAGATCAGGCGGGCGCCGAGGAGCAACTCTCCAAGGCTCTATCGATTGACAGCCACTACGCGCCGGCGCTGATCGAGATGGCACGAATCCGACTGAGCCAGAATCACCCCGCCGAAGCAGTTTCGCAGCTGAATCTCGCCCTCGAGGACAATCCCAATTCTGAGCAAGCCTATTTCCTGCTCGCCAAGGCTTACGGGCAATTGGGCGACAAGCAAAAGAGTGAGGAGATGGCTAAACGCCTGGTGAGCGTCCGCAATGCCAACTGGAAAAGTTCAGGGCATGCGGACAAGAACGAGGATAATCACCCAGCTGATCAATAACGGTCTAAAACTAATCACGATAACATGCTACTGCGCCTCTCGAGGCATCTTACAACTCGTCCGCGGCGACGATGGAACCAGCGGCCCGATAGGAACCGAAAGGAACTCGAATGATCTTCAGGCATTCTCTGTTTTGTTCTTTCTCGCTTATGACCCTATCGGTGTTGACAGCAGCAACGCCGCATAGCATGGCGCAGTCCACCAGCGCCCCGGACCGGTGGTCTACGCAGAAGGCAAACGACTGGTACCAGCAACAGCCGTGGCTCGTGGGGGCCGACTTTATCCCTTCCAACGCCATCAACGAATTGGAGATGTTCCAGGCCGCGACCTTTGATCCTGCCATCAACGACAAGGAGCTGGGCATGGCCGAGAGCATTGGCATGAACACCGTCCGGGTGTTTCTGCAGGACCAGCTCTGGCAGCAGGACCCTCAAGGTTTCAAGCAGCGGCTTGACACCTTCCTCAGGATTGCAGCCACGCACCACATCAAGCGCTGCTCGTGCTATTCGATTCCTGTTGGGAGGCCAACCCCAAGCTCGGTCCTCAACACCCGCCTATCCCTGGAATCCATAACTCCGGTTGGGTGCAGAGTCCCGGGAAAGTTCGTTTGCATGATCCGGCTGTAGAGCCGCAGCTGCAAGCCTATGTAATCGGCATTGTGGGCGCCTTCGCCAAGGACGACCGCATTCTGGGCTGGGATATCTGGAATGAGCCAGACAACCGGGGTGGTGACAAGAGCGAGGATGTTGCCGCCAAGGTGCGGCGCGTGGATGAGCTGCTTCCGAAAGCCTTTGCCTGGGCGCGTTCTGTGCATCCAACGCAGCCGCTAACCAGCGGCGAGTGGGGAAATGGCAACTGGGCAGAACCCGCATTGGAAAGCGAAACCACAAAAATCCAGCTGAGTGAATCCGACGTCATCACCTTTCACGACTACGGCTGGCCTGAGGATTTCGAAGCACGCGTCAAGACTCTTCAAGCCCAGGGGCGGCCGCTCATCTGCACGGAGTATATGGCGCGCGGTGCGGGCTCCACCTTCGACGGCGTTCTTCCTGTGGCCAAGCAGTACCATGTGGGCGCAATCAGCTGGGGCCTGGTCGCCGGGAAAACCCAAACCTATCTACCCTGGGACTCCTGGCGGCGCCCCTACGTTGAACTGCAGCCAACCATCTGGTTCCACGAAGTTTTCAAGCAGGACGACACACCTTATCGCCAGCATGAAGTCGACCTGATTCGCGAACTCACCGGCCGCGGCGACCAGCGTGTCTTCACCCCTATGCCCGTATCCGGAAACTGAAAAATGCTCAAGGCCACGGCCTATCGGAGTGTCGCCGAGGCCTGACGATTAGACCCCCTTCGCCTTTTGCTCTCCTGGTGCTCCGAGGCAGAATTCTTCAGAAGCTCAGCCACCGTGTTCAGTATCTCGCGCGACAGTGACTCATCCGATACGGCGCGGGCCAGCGACATGGCTCCAACAAGCGCACTGAAAGTCAAGATCGCCCTCGACCTTGCCGCACGCTTGTCCTTGCCTGGCAGCAACCCGACAATCAACTCTAGGTCATTCCGGACTTGTTGAGAGGTAAGCGCGCGGGTTCGCTTATCGCTACGCGCGATCTCCGGCGCCAGCGCGCTGAAGGCACAGCCCGTACCAGGATTCTTCCGGTGCACATCGCTCAGATAGTCGTCGATCAGTTCTGCGAGGGATACCGACCGCCCGCCAGATGCGGCGGCGTCCACTCGACGCTGCCAATCGCCGAATCCGGCGCTAACCGCTTCAGCGACCAACTCGTCACGCGAATCGAAGTGCTTGTAGAAGCCGCCCACCGTCAGCCCGGCTTCCTTCATCAGATCCGCTATTCCGAACTCCGCGAGGCCCTTTTCGCGGAATCTCTTCGAGGCAATGGCAACGATGCGCTTATGAGTTCTCGCCTTTTGGGCCTTTGAATAGCCCATGTCACCGTCCTCCAAAATAATCTGCAACCAAATCAGGATTACGAATCTAATCCTATATCTGGATTATAACAATAATCCTGATTGCTTTCTTAGCGAACGCCGGGGACTGAGCCAATTCACGACCTGTTGCTAGTCTCGATGGACTTAACAATTTCCGGCTTGCAGCCTAACAGCACAGGCCATGAGTGAGATGAGAAAAGGGAGAACTAATATGCGTGCGATGAGAGCAGAAACATTCAATGGCTATAAGGAGTTGAAGCTGGTCGATCTTCCGAAACCAGCGGTCACAGACGGGAGAGTACTGGTGCGAATAACTGCGGCTGGCGTCACGCCGCTCGACTATACGATTCTCTCCGGCAAATTTCACCACTCGAAGTCGCCGCTAGTCCTGGGCAACGAAGGAGCGGGAGTGGTGGAAGAGGGGGGCGGAACGGACTTTCCCGTCGGCTCGCGCGTGATGTTCTGGGGCACCTATGGCGCCTTTGAGGACGGAGCCTACAGTGAGTGGGTTGCCGTACGGAAGGAAGACCTTTGCCTGATTCCTGACAATGTCGACGACGTGAGTGCCGCAGGTATTCCGGTCGCTTATCTCACCGCGCAGGTGGCTCTTACCCGGGCGGATTTTCGTGCAGGCAAGACAGTGTTTGCGCCGGCGATCGGAGGATCGGTCGGCAACGCGGTGACGCAATTGGCGCGTGCCTTGGGCGCAAAGCACGCCATCTCAAGCACGACCAATCATGCGAAAGCCGAGCAGGCGAAGGCGCTCGGATTCAATGAAGTCATCGATACGTCCCTGGAGAAGTTGGGTGACGGCGTGCGTCGTATTACAAACGGCTACGGTGCAGACATTGTCATCGACGGAATCGGTGGTGAAGTCCTGAGCGAGGCGCTCGGAGCGCTTGCGTTGGGAGGAAGCCTCACAACCCTGGGGTATTCCGCAAGCCGTGAGACAACCATTGACGTAACAAATCTCATCGTGCCACAGACCACCATCCGGGGTCTCAACCTCTTCCTTCAACCGCATGCGGCCCTTACTGACGCTTGGAACGTTATTGTCTCCCTGCTTAAATCCGGCGCCATCAAACCGATCGTGGCGAAGACCTTCCCGCTGACCGAAGCGGCTGATGCTCTGCGTTTCCTAATTGAGGGCCGCCCATTCGGCAGAGTCGTCCTCAAAGTCTGACAGTTTTGACGAGACAAGACCGTCGATCCGTACGGAGACCGCTGGAGACTGGTCGGGTACGGTCGCGCAAACTTCGGCGACAGGGCTAACCACGTCGTGGATTGAACTGGAAACACGGAGCGAAACTCTTCTCCAGGTGTTCGATGAAAATGCGTACTTTAGCGGACATCCTGCGGCTGGCAGGACGCGCGGCAAGGATTGGCACTGTTCGTTCAAACGGAGTGAGTAGACGTATAACCGTACCTTCTCTGAGTTCTGCGGCGAAGAGCCATGCTGGTGCCTGGGCAATCCCCATATGTTCCAGGACACCCATTCGCATCTGCTCAAGATCGCTCGTTCGAAAGACTCCCGTGGGGATAACCCGCTTCGCGTCTTGTCCAGACCCAAAGCTCCACGGCTGTACGGAACCTCGCTCGACAAAAACGACCGATCGAAAGTGGGGCAGGTCTTCGGGCGATCCCGGTACGCCATATCGTGAGAGGTACTGAGGAGTGGCGACGAGAACGATCATCGTCTGCCCTAATCTTCTGGCAACCAGAGTCGAATCCGGGAGATCCCCTGAGTGGATTGCCAGGTCGAAGCCGTCTTCGATGATCGTTGTAGGACTTTCCGATGCGGCCATCTCAACTGCCATCTCGGGGTAGGCAGCAAAAAAAGCAGGCAGCTTTGAGACCATATGTAGGCGTGCAAACGTGGGGGGAACGGTAACACGAATGAGGCCCCTCGGGGCAGTTTGGCCGCGACCGATTCGCGAAGTCGCGTTTTCGAAGTCGTCGAGAATGCGCAAAGCAGACTCGTAAAAGTCGCGACCTGGCTCAGTCAGCGCGATGGAGCGAGAGGTGCGGTGAATCAACTCGGTGCCGAGCTCATCTTCAAGGGCGGAGATCTGTTTGCTGACGGCCGGCTGTCCAACTCCACGTTCTTTCGCGACAGCGGAGAAGCTCCCTTTTTCAATTACACGGACGAACACCTGCATCGCATCCAATCTGTCCACATGGCCTCCCTATTCCTCTACGGAATGGATTGTATTTGCAGGAGAAGGATTCACTCTTTGAAGGTGGATTCGTTAGTCCCATTGTCAGATGTAAAGAATACAGACCAAGAAGAAAGTTGCCTGCGCCCTGCATTCCTCTTGGGAATAGATGGTATCCCCGAAAGTGCGAAATCTATTGCAAGAATGGCACATCAGATAGGAAGTCTGACAGGTCCGAGCAAGATCGCAGTCAGCTGAATCTGTGGAGTAGTAAATTTGTTCACAGAAAACCAAAGGAGATCAATGTCTAAGTTAACCAATAAAGTGGCACTCGTTACCGGCGGTTCACGGGGTATTGGCGCAGCGATTGCAAAGCGTCTGGCCGCCGATGGAGCCAGCGTAGCCATTACGTACGCAAAGGACGCTAGCGCGGCCTCGGCCGTAGTCAAGGCGATTGAACAGCGGTGGCGGAAAGGCTATCGCGATCCAAGCGGACGCTGCTGATGCGGAAGCAGTCAAGAACGCTGTTGAAAAGTCCGTCGCCGCCTTTGGCCGACTTGATGTGCTGGTGAACAATGCCGGCACGGCCATTCCGAAGACATTCGAGGAGACCACGCTGGAGGAGATGGATCGCATACTTGCCATCAACCTCCGCGGCGTATTCGTCACGACGCAGGCGGCACTAAAGCACATGAACGATGGTGGCCGGATCATCAACATCGGTTCAGCCGTAGGTGAGCGCGTCCAGACGCCTGGGCTAGTGCCCTACTCGGCAACGAAGGGGGCCGTGAAGATATTCACTCAGGGGCTGTCCAGAGAGGTCGGGAGCCGGGGCATTACGGTCAACAACGTGCAACCGGGTCCGATCGACACGGATTTGAACCCCGCATCGGGCGATTGGGCGGTACCGCAGAAGGCTGTCACGGCACTCGACCGATACGGGCGCGTTGATGAGGTCGCTGCTCTGGTCGGGTTCGTTGCCGGTCCTGAATCCTCGTACATCACCGGGGCGAATCTTACAGTCGACGGCGGAATGAATGCCTGAACCGACGAACACGTTTAGTCGTTGGGATCGAAGAAAGATGCATTGTGCAGAAGCGGTTGAGAGCCGACAACTTAAGGGTGTGGGCTCTCTTTCGGCTTCATGTGCCGCACTCCTCTAAACCGCTAACTAACACGCAAGAGAGATGATCATGACTACACTCCAAAACAAGACTGCGCTTGTGACAGGCGCATCAAGAGGAATAGGCCGGGCGACCGCACTGGCGCTTGCCAGGGCCGGGGCCCACGTCCTGGTTCACTATGGCCGTTCTACGAAGGAAGCTGAATCTCTCGTCAACGAGATCCAGGCGAAAGGCGGACGCGCAAATGCAATCTCGGCGGATCTCGGAACTCCGGACGGCGCGTCGCTGCTTGCCGAGCAGGTGCGCTCCATTGTCGGCGATCGATTGGATGTGCTTGTGCTCAACGCCGGAATCAGCAAGGCGGCACGCATCGCGGATTACACGGTAGAGGATTTTGACAACCTCTTTGCCACAAACGTCCGAGGTCCGTTCTTCCTGTTACAGCAACTACTGCCTATTCTTGCAGAGGGCTCAAGTATTGTTGTTATCTCTTCTCTCGGAGCCCGTATGGTGGTGGGCAAGCCCGGTTTGGAGAATCCTTCGATTCTTGCTTACGCCTCTACCAAAGGAGCACTTGAGACTCTGGTCAAAAACTGGGCGGCCATTCTCGGGCCGAGCGGCATACGCGTAAACGCTGTCGCACCAGGAGTAATCGACACGGATATGTCGAGTTTTACAAAAACTGAAGCGGGGCGCGAGGCCGCGCTGGGAATGCAGGCACTGAAGCGAATCGGCAAACCCGAGGATGTTGCCGACGTAGTCGCTTTTGTGGCGTCCGATGCGGCGCGCTGGATCACGGGTGCCAGTATTCCCGTCGATGGCGGTTCGAAGCTTTAACTGACAAGGTGAGGAGTGCAATGCGTACCAGCTCGAGCAACGACAAGAAGATCGGAATTCCGGCCCGATCATCCAATCACGATCTCTCCGGCTGAGGGCAAGGTCCGTGTAACAGTGCTTACGCTCGCTGGTCCGATGTTTGAAGGATGCGGTAAAGCAATATCTTCAAACCCGCGGACCAAAGAGAACCTAACTGCCCGGAAACTAGGAAAATAGCCATGCCAACTGGAGTCTTAGCAGATACACCTCCTGAATCGCTGGGGTCAAAGAGCGCTTGGCTTTACTTTCTCGTCTTACACCTCGACCATTTCGGGACTTTGGTGCGTTACCTTGTTGCGGACCCGAGGCTGGTGGAATGTGTGATGACGCGCGCAGTTGCCCGGCTTGAGAGCACGCCTTTTGACGCATCTAATGCTTTAGTGACCCACAAACAGGCGCGACGCACGCTGATAGAGGAGGCAATGGCGGTGCTAAACCGCTGCGGGGATTTGTCGCGACGCTCGGGCCGGAGAAGCTCTGCAACTCGCCCGACTTTCAAGGGCTCGCATCCCTGCTGAAACAAGTGCGGCGCATGATCGAAGCCCGTTCTTTGTTTCAGCGAGGTATCGGTTTGCTGGACGCACATCTGATTGCGCTGCGATCACAGGCCTCATCGAATTAAGTTGGGATGAGCTTCCGTGTTTTCGTCTGTGGCGCGTAAAGACCGGCCAGTAACCGTCGACCGCGATGATGCGCCCTTTCGCAAAGCGGCCTGTCTCGCACCGTTTTGACGATTACACTCCCGGCAACGCCGGTTGCTGCCAAAGTAATATCCGTGAACACGAAGATCATGCCCGTTGGGACAGCGTTCGCGGTCTCTTATAATCACCGATTTCATGAGTCGATCCGGTTCAAGCTGAAGATTCCAGTTAGTGAAGCAATAGAGATACTCTAGTTACCCTTAGGTAACTTTTCCTACTTGAGCACATATGAATTCGGCATGCGATCCAGCGCCGCACAGCAGCTGCCCAATTAACCTCGTTCGCCTTTCATCTGCCCCTGGTTCTTCTCAAGGAGTTCTGGCTCACGATGATGGGTCAATTCAATTCGAAGAAAGTGGAATAGGACGCCGGAAATGAAGGAGAAGCTTCTTAACGCCTTCGCCAGCCTGGGAAACTCGGTTTTCGCTGCGATGCCAAAGGTCGCCGTTGGGGTGCTGCTGCTGGTTCTTGGGCTGGTTGCTGCCAAGCTGATCGAAGTCGTATTGCGTACCCTGTTGGTCCGCGTTCGATTTGACAAGCTGGTCGAAAAGGCTGGGCTCGATAAGGCGCTGTTAAGAATCGGCCTGCGCCAGCAGCTGAACCTATTCCTTCCCAAGCTTGCTTATTTCCTGGTTCTGTTTCTGTTAGCCAAGACAGCCAGCGATGCGCTTGGCCTGGTAGCCATCTCCAACGCGATTGGGGCTTTCTTTGCTTACCTGCCGAACATTATCGCCGCGCTCTTGCTTCTAATCCTGGGAACCACTGTTGGCCAGTTCGCAGGACAGATGGTAACGCAGGCTGCGGAAAGCGCTGGAATCGATTCGGCTGCCACTTTAGGAAAGCTGGTCTCGGCCCTGATTGTCTTCATTGTTGCCATGATGGCGATTGGCCAGCTGAAGATCGATACAGAGATGGTCAGAATTGTGACGAGCTTCTTTCTCGGGGCCGGTGCTCTGGCCTTCGGACTGGCGTTTGGCATGGGCACGCGTGAGATCGTACGCAACATCGCGACCGGGTTTTATATCCGTAAAGTGCTCGTCGTCGGTAGGTCTGTGGACATTGCGGGGCAGAGCGGTGTCTTGACTGCGATCACCGCGACACATGCGATTTTAGAAAGTGATGGACGAGACATCATCGTTGCGAACTCTAATTTTATGGAACAGACAAGCAAACAAGAGAGAGCATGAGAACTGGAAGACAAATGCAGGAGCCGGTTCCGGCATAGATTCAGTTCTTCTGTTGAACTTATAACATCCGCTTCCAGGCGAAATTTGGGGACAGGTCCGGACTGACTCTAAAGAGATCATGCCCGGCAGGAGAACAAAGGCGACTGTCCCCTTAATTTCCGGCTACAGAGTAGTGCCTTGAAGGTTGCAGGTCACTTTGTTATTCCAGTCAACGAATGCACCATTTGGATTGTCCTGCCATGCCCACACATGCAGTTCGTAAAAGGTGTCCAGGCCGTATCTGTTTGGGCTGGGAATCAGCTGCAACAGCTGCTGATAGAGCTGCGGCGGAGCCGCATTCTTCTTTGCCCAGGTGGCTGCGTCCACAATGAACTCGACGCCAACCAGGCGCATGCTTCCTCCCCCCAGAGGCTCATAAATCAGGGCCTGGGGCTGCGTGGCATCGACCTCTCCGTTCAATAGACTTGGCGTTCAGGTAGTGCACCCCCATGGCGCCATGATCTTGCCCCGAGACACAGCCAAGGACGGGTTGATACCCGGCACTGATAGCAGCGTTGACATTGGTGTACTTTTGCGTGGCCTGCCGTACAACCTGGACAAGCTCCGGCGGTGCTTGGGTGGACTCTGAGTGATCCATGGGGGCGCCGCTCTGGGAGAAGAGAGGCGTGGTCATGGCGAAGCTGCCCAGCAACACCAGGCGCAGCGTAAGGCTTGCCGCATGAGTGGCAGCCCTGATTCGTTTGCTCATTACATTTTCTTCCTGCATCGTTTTGCTCCTGTCGCGCAATTTGGAGAGCCGCGGTATCATGACATTTGGCGGCCCGCGACCGGTCTCCGTCTGATTAATCGCAATCCGAGCCGGAAAGACGACAGCTGGCAGAACTTATTCTTTTGCGTTGCTCAATCCGCCGTGGTCGGATCAATGGTCGAGGAAACGCGCGAGATCCGATTAGCAGGAAAGCCTCCCAAACGAGCGTGTTCTCGAATCGCAGCTTCGTCGGGCGCCAGATAAACACAGTAGATCTTATCTTCAGTGACATAGCTATGCACCCACTGAACCTGGGGACCGATCGTCCGCAGCGCGCTGCAGGAGCTCTGTGAGGCTGCTCGTAGCTGTTCCGGGGTTGCGCCGCCTATTGCGGGAATCTCTCTCTCGATCACAAACTTCGGCATGGATGTTTTCTCCTCTCATGTGAGGGCCCGGCACAAGAACCCTGCGAGCAGGCATCGCCAGGCCACTATGGGAGAAAACGAAAAGGAGCGGTGAAAGGCGTCAGCGCGAAAAACGAGTGCCGCCGTCAGCGGCTCGGGGAACGAGTGTTTGTCAGTTGGCGCGCGCTCTGGGTGTCAGGCTGATCGGAGCCCAGCGTGGTCTGCAGATTCGCATAGGCTTTGCGCGCTGCGATCTGAGCTTCGTCCGGCTTACCTTCGGCTTCGAGAGCCAGGGCCAGCGCCAGATAAGCGCGGCCAACATTGCTCGACAGGATGCTTGGATCCTCCCGCGTCTTCAAGAAGTTTGATCGCGCGCCTCGCGTCGGATGCGGCCTCCTCCCGCTGTCCGCTTTTCAGGTCCATGCCGGATTTGCTCACCAGAAGAGTCGAAAGAAGGGCCGCGCATTGCCCGATTCTTCGAATGGAGGCCTCATCGATCTCCACCGCCTCCCTCGCGAAATGGGCGGCGGATGGCAGATCGCCCCGCCCTAGCGCAATGCCGGCTCTTACCGAAGACAGCTCCGCAAAGACGTAATGCTCTGGCGCATATCGTTTACGCAGCCTCTGCTCCATCTCATCCACCTGCCGGGTTGCCTGGGCGAACGCATGCGCGTTCGTAAACATCCAGGCCTGCAACAGATCGGCATTATCTGCAAGGACATTGTCATTCAACTCATGGGCCTTCTTGGATCCGAGGGCAAAATACCGTGCCGCTTCGGCCCTTTGTCCTAGTTCCTGCAATAAGCCCGCGTAGTTGAGCAAAAGGTCAGGAGCGACGGCCCGGATGGTTTCATCATTGCGACTGATATCGAGCGCGCGCCGATAGAGTCGTTGCGCCTCGAGCTCGCGTCCGTCGTAGCTCAGGGTGAGCGCCCAGTCGTCGAAGAGTTTCACTGCCTTCTGGGAATCGTCGTATCCGAGAGTGGTCATCAGGTCGGATGCTTGTTGAAAGATGGTTTCGGCCTCGCGAAAGTTACCGGCGTCTCCCAGAACCGTAGCCAGATTGACCAGGATATTGAGCCCCTCGAGATTCCATTGCACCGGCGCCCCCCGGATGGCCTGCTCGGCAGCGCGCGCTCGCGCGATGGCCTCTTGCGAATTCCCATTGCGATACGCGACCTCACTGCCATGAAGCAGGCAAGCGGCGCGCTCAGATGCGTACTGCGGCGCGTTCCCCAACTCGCGCAGCCCTTCCTGGTAAAGCGCCTCCGCTCGCGACAAATCGCCTATAGGGACCATGGCCCCGGCAAGAACACAGGAGGCTTTGGCACGAACGGAGGGCTCCTTCAAATCGCGCGAAACGCGATAGGCTGCGTTGAGCACGCGCAATGCGTTGCCGTTTTCGTCTTCGCTCGAGTACTGGTTGCCCAGCGAAAGCTGCAGTTCCACGTGGTTGGCAGCGTCAGGGTTACGTTCATGCTCAATCACGCGCTCTTCCCGCTCCAGCAACTGGTCGACAGCCAGCGGTTTGCCCATGGGCGCGGCATTGCTGAGCAAAAGCTCATTGAGGTCGGTCATGCGCTCGGCTCGCGCCAGTTGCCGCAGAGCCAGGTCGCGCTGAATCCGTGCTGTTCGCGCTTGCAGAAGCATTCCGGTGATGCCGGTGGCCACACCCATAAGCGCCAGCAGAACGATGAATAGGCCTGCACGGTGGCGGCGAGCGAATTTTCCGGCGCGGTACATGAGTGTGTCGGGCCGTGCTTTGATCGGCTCGGACTTCAAGTAACGGCGTAGGTCGTCTGCAAACGCCCCGACGGATGCATAACGTTCCCGGGGATCTTTCTTGAGTGCCTTGGCCAGGATGGTGTCCAGGTCCCCGCGCAGCACGCGGCAAAGCTTCTCCACCGAAGCGCTGCGCAGCAGGGCACGAGCTGCGGTGTCGTCAGCGGCGGTCACCGCCACGCCCACGGCGTCGGAGGGGCGCAACGGCTCGGACTCAACGATGGTTTTTACCAGCTCCGCGGGCGAACTCTGGCCCTCAGCGGAAGGATGCCGCCCAGTGAGTAACAGGTAGAGCAGCACGCCCAACGCATAAACATCCGTGGATACGGTGATTGCCTCGCCTTTCAGTTGCTCGGGAGCAGCGTACTCAGGCGTCAGCGCGGTTCCACCGATGGTAAAGGCTGTCTGCCGTTCCGGGTCGTTCTCGGCCTCGATCAGCTTGGCGATTCCGAAGTCCAGCAACTTGACGTCGCCGTCCTTACGCACCAGCACGTTGGACGGTTTGAGGTCGCGATGCACAATCAAGTTGGCGTGGGCCGCTGCGACCGCATCGAGGACCTGAAGAAAAAGGCGGATGCGCGTGTGAAGATCAAGGTGACGCTGATCGCAGTAGCGGTCGATCTGGTCGCCGTCAACATATTCGAGCACAAGATAGGGTTGCCCAGTGGTGGTGACACCCGCGTCGATCAACTCGGCAATATGACGGTGGGCAAGCAGCGCGAGTATCTTGCCTTCGCGTTTGAACCGGTCTTCGCCCTCTTTTCCCAGCAGCGCGATGTTGAGAAACTTCAAGGCTACCTGGCGTTCGAAACGTCCATCGTTGCGCCGTGCCAGCCAGACGCTCCCCATGCCACCCTGGCCGATCTGTGAAACAACCTCGAAAGCTCCAATCGTTTGCCCTGCCAACGTTGCGCCCGTCGATGGTAAATCGACGACACCGGTTTCCAGGAATCCATCAGAAGCGAGGACGCTGTGTTCGAGAAGGAGTAGTTCCAGCCGGCAGGCGATCTCGGGCTCCTGGGCCTTGATCCATGTGTGGCGCTCCTCTCCCTCCAATGCAAGCGCCTGGTCGAGCAGCGGGCTGAGCAGGCGCCACTCGTCTTTCCACTCAGGAGAAGCCGGTTTAGTCATGGCGCGCATTCCCACGGATGCTTTGGTGCAGGTAGATGCGGGCCTTTTCCCATTTCCGCTGCACCGTACGCTCTGAGATCATCTGCATCGCGCCGATCTCTGCGAAGGAGAACCCGCAGAAGAACTTGAGGTCGACGAGTGTGGCGAGCTCTGGCTCAACCAGGGTCAGTTCCTCCAGTGCGTCGTTGATCAGAACGAGCTCCCTCGCGTCGACTGGATTTTCCAGGTTATCGAGCGTGATCGCAGTGATGTGATAGCGGCCACCTTTTTTCGCGCTGTTGCGAGCACGCGCGTGATCGATGATGAGCCCTCGCATCACGCGCGCAGCATAGGCCATGAAGTGAGCGCGGTCAGGAAACGAATGGTCCGCACCCTTGGCCATGTTCAGGTAGGCCTCGTGTAGCAGAGTGGTGGCGCCGAGGCGCCCCGGAATAAATTGGCCGGCTAATTGCCGTCTCGCCAATCGGTGCAGTTCGGCATACAACGTGCTGAAGAGCACGTCTCTCTCGGGATGTTTCGCCGGGGAACCTGTTGCTGCCAAGATCGACCTCCGCGAGCGAGGATGCCTTTGGGCGCGTCTACAGTATAGGGCGCGTCTCGCTCCAGCTGCGACAAATCGAAGATTCGAAATCCTCTTAATGGGGAAATCGAGAATTGGGGGCAAAAGACGACGCTTGCGTTTGGGATTTATAAAGAATGCACGATTCGATGCGGCCAGCTGTAAATGCTGGCGGAGAGTGTGGATAGTTTCGGCGGATGGCCTATTCAAGCTGTAATGAACCCCAAAACTAAGACCCGGTCACATGCCAACCATTTTCGAAGCCGGTCTTTCGTCCATTTGGATTACTTCTGTATTGCCCGCCATCCGTACCGCGAATAATTGACGGGCTGATGTGTGTCACGCTCCCACCTTCCTGCCGTCACGAATTCCTCAGTTTGAGAGAATTCGCTCCTCGCCCTCTCCTGCGTCCTTGAGCTGTCTTCTTCTAATGTTCCTGCCTTACGGCTTGGAGAATCGGCTCTAGGAAGCGACCGTATTTGTTGAGGCCTTCTTCATCGTTATGGGCAATCGCTGTTCTTACGGCGATCGCGGTTGCGGGTGTCACGATTTCAAGTCGGCCGACAAAGCAACGAACGAGTTGTTCTGGTGCCGGATCGACATTAAGAGGCAAGATGTTGTCGATGAACCCACGCGGCACGATGTAGATCAGGCGACTGCCTTCTTTCGCCATAGCCTGATCATGAGAAATACTAGGTTTGCGTTTCATTCCAACTCCGTCCTTTTCTTGTAGTCCTTCCAGTACGCCCGCACCTTCTTTATATCGGCAGTCTGGTTGTTTCGTTGGACTGCGGGTGGAAATGTGCGCCTTAAGCGCCCTATGCGCCATATGGGTGGAAGTGTGCGCCTTAAGCGCCTTAAGCGCCATAAGAGTCAGTTTCGGGGGTGTTAGTGCCGGTTTCCGAGTTTTGTACTTTGGCCCAGAGAGTTGCGGACCGTCCTCGGCCGCTGGCGGTTCCCCTGTTGATAAGGCCGAGGCTCAGCAGTTGTTCGAGAGCGAGGTCGATTCGTTCTTTGCTGACGTGGCGATGAAAGAGACCCCGGATTTGAACTCTGCTTAGTCCTTCAGGGGTGACGTCAAGGGCCTGGCTGATGCGCCGGGCAGTGGGATCGATAGGGGCGGTGTCGAAGAGGAGGCGAGCGCTGGCGCGACAGTAGTCCCATACGGCCAAGGCGGCCTCGAGATGGCAGGCATCGATGAGCGGGCTGCGATCGAGGGCGGCATAGATAGCGCTGAGGCGGAGGACCTGGGCTTCGGCGCGGCTGGTGGCGGCGCCGTAGGCGTCCCCGCGACCCTGGCTCAAGGCATCGTAGCGATCGTTCCACAGCTCGCTTGCGGCCGGCGTGCGCGAGAAGAGAAGTTCGTTTTGGCTTTGCACCCAGTCGAGAGTATGGCGTAACTCGCGGGCCACGGCGGATTGCTGTTCGGGGGGAAGGCTGCCACCGTTGGGCAGGGATTTGCTGCGCCGTACGCTGGTCCACAGACAACGGTTGGCAAAGCCGTTGTGGGATTCGATGTGGCTGAGGTGATGGGCGAGCTCGCTTTGTGTGACGTGACCCACGATGCTGATATGCGCCGCAGTGGCCTGGATGTAACGATGGCCATCATGAGCGCACAGGTTACCGCCATCCCAGGCGCAGCGCAGCAGCGGAGAGAGCTGGCCGGTCTCGCGGCCGAGCACGTGGATGACGGATGCGAATTCTTCAGAGAGCAGGAAGAGCCGGCGATCGGTGACGGGTTGTTGATCGCGTAGCGCATGGAGGATGGTGCTGGGTGTGGGGCGGGCGGTGGTCACGCAGCGCGAAGACCAGAGTGGGTCGGCTTCGGCGAAGAGGCTGGAGATCTGGCGCCAGCTGGTTCCTTTGCGGGCCTTGCTCGATTCGCCGGCGAGAATGACGAAGAGATTGAGGCCGTGACGCGTGGTACCGACGCGGCAGTGCGGGGCGGGGCCGACAAGGTTGCCGAAGGCCGCCAGGAACTGGAGGAGGACCGCGGCGGGATCGGCCTCGGTATGTGGGGCAAGGGTACGGACGAGGAAACCGGCAATACCGTGGAAAGCCGCGCCGGCTAGTGCAGGCGGTGGAGGCGCGGATGATCGGGGCGGAAGGACCACCGATGGCTCAGACTCTTCTTCGGCGTGGGGTTCCTGGAGTTCGTCGTTTTCCTGCTGCTCTTCTTGCTCTTGTGTAAAGTGGCACTCCTCCGGAACGGGTGTCTCTTCTTCGGTGTGAAGCTCGTTGGGTGTGGCGAGTGCTTGCGCGGCCTCCTGGCGGGCCTGGTAAGCAAGCAGCTCTCTACGCCGACGATGTATGGCGGCGAGTGTTGGCAGCGTGCGGGAAGGGTTGAATGGGTTTTGTCCGAGTGTCATGATATGAAACCCCCACGGTTCTGATTAAGGGGAAGCAAGTTGCGCGTTAGTCACCCGCCAAGTGAGGTTCTATGCGAGGCGTGACAGCATATAGATGCGGATTTGCTGAATTATCCTGCAAACTGAATTTCTCGCGGGCATTTCTTTTTGGACGGTTCGCTTCGACATCTGATATGACGCTATCTCTCCTCACTCCTTTCGTCCATGGTGCTCACTAAAAAGATGAGGAAGCAGGGGAGGTTAACTGCAAGTAAACACCTAACACTTGCTTCCAGGGGTAATTACGACATTGAAAATGTTGCGAAGCTTGCGAGCCAGAGCAGCCACGATCAGGCGATTTACAGGGAAGATATATGTTTAAGTAACTCTGATTATGAATCTGGTTGTGAGTTATGAATCGGCATCCCCGAGCAATGCGGATGCATATGCCCGAGCAATGCTGAAGGGATGCTGGCGGCATCGCCCCGATGCTCACTGGTGCTCCATGGGCCGACTGAGCCGGATTTCCGCACCCGTGGATTATATTCTCCTTTTCTTCGCCTATACTGTAGCTCATGTTCCAAGGACCAGAGAGCTCGAAGCGCGTAGTGGTTCAGTGCAAGGGTTGCGCCGAGAATATCCCGGCGCCCGCGGAGACGATGCCGTCGCAGCCCATCGCGGCCAGGTGTCCGCTCTGCCATGAGCATCGGCGTTACCTGCCGTCGGAGGTGTTCCTCGGCCGGCTATCGCACCTGATGATCCGGAAGCCGGTGCGCTCGGCAGATGGGCGGGTGGGATGATGACGCCGCGGTTCAAAGGAAAGCCCAATTTCGACTTCTCTCAGCCTTGCCCACTTTGCGGTTACAAGATTCGGCCGAACGAGTTGATGCGGCTGGCATCGCACACCATCCAGTGCCCGAAGTGCGGCAGCGTATTCGACGAGATGGGGCGCCGGAAACCCATCAGCACGTCTTGAGCGCGGCGTTCCCCCCAGCGGCTACGCTGGGTCCGATGCCAAGCAAGCGGGCATTGCCCAAGCAAGCCGCGAGTTTCATCGAGACGATGGATTGTCTTCCCGTGCCCAAGCTGCCCGATGGGCCTGAATGGACTTATGAAATCAAACTCGATGGCTATCGACTTGAGGTAGTCCGAAACGGCCGCATGACTACGCTTTATTCTTGCCGGGAGAATGTGCTCAACCAGAGGTCACCGATTAATCGCCTTCCGGCGTGTCTCAGCTTAGGGGTGCAGTCCATCTTGTCACGTCCTTTCTGTCACGTCTTTTCTCGGGGACGGGAGTTTCGTGAAAGTGCCAACTCCGTCCACGAAATGCGCTTAATGCTATTCCTAGACCCTAGCGCGTTTTTCAGGACCAATCTGGAGGCATTATTTCAGGATTGCTCGTGACTCGGGCAAGGCCTGTCAAGCGTTGATCTCGCCCTGCAAGCAGTAGGACCTACCCCACCATGGGTGCGATAATTTCGGTAACGAATCCTCCTGCAACTTATGAAGCGCCACGTCCTCATGTACGGGTTGATCGGTGGAATCTTGATTGCTCTGCTCCAGTGGACCGAGTATCAGTTCCTGGTCGTCGAACATTCCATCGAAATCTACGGCGGACTGATCGCCGCGACCTTTGCCGTTCTTGGCATCTGGCTTGGCCTCAAGCTGACAGCAAAACGCCAGACAATTGTTGTGAGGGAGGTCCCCGTCGCTGCCGAGGGACCGTTCATCCCTGACGAAAGAAAACGTGAGGACCTCCATATCACTCGCCGTGAGCTTGAGATCCTTGAACTGATCGCCCAGGGCCTGAGCAACCGCGAAATCGCCGAGAAGCTTTTTGTGAGCGAGAGCACGGTGAAGACCCATTCCAGCCGTGTTTTCGACAAACTCGGGGCGAGACGAAGAACGCAAGCGGTGCAACTCGGCAAGGAATTCGGCCTTCTCCCCTGATTTACTCGTGCACGAGCACGGTTCGCGCCAATAACCGCTCCCCCAAACGAATGATTTTTCTCTCCGCCGCCAAAATCAGCCAAAAGGATGACGACACCGACCCCGCCTCATGCGGTATGTTGAGCCGCTCAATACGAGCGAACATGAAGTTTGTGAAAACATGAACTTCTTGAAAAAAGGAGCGAACATGAAGTCTCTGAATTCGATGAAGGTCTTTGTCGTGGGTACTCTGTCGATCGGCTTGTTTTCAAGCACTGCGCTCATTCCCGCAACCGCCCAGGAACTCCCCCGGGTCTACGACGCCTCCATGCCACGTGACCAGCAGATCACACTCGCTGAAAGCGCCGCCCCGGCCGAGGTATCCAGTAAAGCCACAGTTTATGTTCTCGGCCCCAAAGGCTACGAGAAAGCGCGCGAAGGCACTAACGGCTTCAGCTGTTTTGTTGGCCGGCATTTCGTAAAGCCCGCAGAAACAACCATTGAGCCGCAGTGCTTCGACGCCGAAGGCAGCCGCACTCTCTTGCTTGTCTACATGCACGGTGAAGAGCTGCGCACAAACGGCAAGTCCGAGGCCGAAATCAAGGCAGACGTCGCCAACGGATATAAGGAAGGCCGTTACCAGTATCCGAGCAAACCGGGGTTCCTCTACATGATGTCCAGCCAGAACCGCTTGAGCGCGATCCCCGAGCACGGCACTGGCATTTTCCCTCCGCACTTGATGTTTTATGCGCCGAACATGACAACGAAAGACATCGGGTTCGACGCCCAATGCTCGAACCTCGATTATCTTGGGATGACTCACCCCGGAGCAGGCGATAACCTGATCGTAGTTATCCCAGCGGCATCCAAGTCGCCAGCTGACGTGGCTGGTCGCTGAGCCCGTATGAGCATGGGGCCGGCAGCATACGTGGAAAGGTCAGGATCGGATAAAAGACATTACGAGGATATGAGAAAGATCATCGTCACCTTCGGGCTGATTTCCGGCGCTATCTCCTCGCTGATGATGATAGCGCTGGTGACCTTCGGCGGCAGGATTGGCTTCGACCGCGGCGCGATCATCGGCAACACCTCCATCGTGCTCTCGTTCTTGATGGTGTTTGTCGGCATCCGAACCTACCGGGACAACATCGGCGATGGTCAGATTACCTTTTTAAAGGCTTTTGCCGTCGGCCTCTCCATTACGCTGATATCCTGCATCATCTATGTCGTAACCTGGGAAGTGATCTACTACAACTTCCTGCCTGGTTTCTGGGACGCATATGGCGCTCATTTGGTTCAGAAGCTCACCGCCTCGGGGGCGAGCCCGGCAGCCGTCCAGGAAAAACTTCAGCAGGTCAGAAAATACAAAGAGCTGTACAAAAACCCATTCTTCAATGCAGTGCTCACGTTCATTCATCCCTTCCCGATTGGGCTCGTCATCACGCTGTTCTCCGCGTTGGTCCTGAGGCGAAAGCCGCAACCGCAACCCGAGCAATCACCCTTGCCGGAATCCTGAAGCTGTTCCGGCGGCTTCGCCCTAGGGTCGTCGTTGGCACTCGTGAGTAAACCGCCGATAGCCGACCTGCCCGTCTTTGTAGGGCCGGTTTTGTTAACGCCCGCATCGTGACGTTTGCGCCATGGCAGTGACTCGAATTCACCACGACCGGACAACTTCCCTGAAGTCTTGTCGGAAGTGATCCGAGGGTCGTTTTGCCCGAACGCCTGCGAAGTCGGGTTTTCGGTAAATTCCCAAGCTGGAGGGTTGCGCTGGGCAATTTACCGAAAATCCCGTTTCACGGGAAATCCAATTGATAAACTCAACTCATGCAGGCGGAGCGCGGTGTGCACCCGGCGAAGATGTCTTTTATGGCTCAGCCGATACCCTTGGCACTGTTACTTCTTAACGTCATCGGCGCAATTGCTTATCTGATCCGTGCTTCAAGCGGTTGGGCGATACCGCGAGAGCGGGAAGCGGGAATCCATTCGATAACGGGAGAACCGTTCGTCTGGTTCTTGGCCATTCTCCCGATCGTTGCGTTTTTTCTTGTGCTGAATGTTGTCTGGGGAGTAGTCATCGTTCATCGAAAATGGCAGGCTATAAGCTTTTGGCTCCTGACAGCGCTGGTTTGGCTGGGGGCTGTGTCGATCGATTTTGCGCATCACTGACGCACTCCCTGTCTTGCACAATCACATTTTCTCCTGGAATAAACTTCTTCAATGCAGATCTTCGGCAGGAACATTTCAAAGTGGTGGTTTGTTGCCATCCTGCCGATGCTCATCCTCGCCTTTCCAGCATTGCTCATGCTGTTTTTTATGGGTAATAACTTGGCTGGCGCGGTCTTTGGGCCCCCAGCACTTTGGAATAGACCGTGGAACTCTCCGCCGCGTTCCGACCTGGTGGGTACCTATCAAGAGTCCGAACAAAATCTGGATCGGACAAGTGGGGACACTTCCCGCCCGCATCACGCTGGAGGTTGACGGATCAATGACTGCGTCCGCGTTGCCATCGCAATCCGAGCTAAACACATGCATCGTGTCAAGAAAGGGATTCTGGAGCGGTCGCTACGGCGGAACGATCAAGATCAGGTTACCTGCTGGCGACAAATCTCCCTGTGACAACAGCTCCTGGTCCCTAGAACTGGCCGGGCACTCGAAACCTTACAGCTTGTACATGTCCGTAGGCGATCCCGATTTAGGCACTGGAATATGGTTTCGGCAGAGATGAAGTTCTTCAAATTCCTGAAAAGTCGGATTATCGGTAAGTTGCCCGATAACCCTCTGGTAAACAGAGGAAGTTACTGAAAACCCCGTTTTGCGGGATGACCCGCCCCAGGAATCACCATGTAAAATGCTCGGCAGGGTGAAGGGGGCTCCACCCGTCCGTACATAAACCGGATAGTGTCGGTGTGGATGGGCTCTCTGCTCGAATCCGGTGTAACAGCCCGTCAACGGAGAGAAGCCCCATTAGTTTTACGGAGTATCCGCGAAATTCCCAGTATTGAGCATGGTGTTTCGAAGAAGTACTCGCACCCGCGTGCTGTCGCCTTTTACAGCGGGGTCTTTGCGTTGTTGGCGAGTCTTGCCCTTTGGCCGCCAGCTATGTGCGTCCAGTGCGAAGCACAGATTATCTGCAACAGGGGCGGGATGCTGTTCCATGGGTGCAGTGGGGCTTGAGCACATCCTTGGCAGCCGTGATACTTTGCTCTATCGGGAGGTCTGCCCGGACGACAAAGATCGCCTTAGTGGCTGGCGCAACGGCTTTATTCTTAATGTGGATACTACTCGCCGAGTCTCTCTTTTGAGAGCTCCGTAGGCAAGTTCTCGCGAACGCGCACCTCGCACTGAACGGCGGCCCTACTTGGACAAATGGCTTCAAAGTCGGGTTCTCGGGAACTTACACCTGACCTGCAGGAAAAGCATTTGGGAACACCCTAATGTGCAAGCAGGAAAACGATGAACCCTATGCCGAGCACCAGGAGCAGCAGCACCCAAACCGTCAATTTCCACGTTCGGGTCAACTCTGATTGCATCAACCTTGGCAGATAATACTCGGACGGCTTCGCGGGATTGAACCGGATATTGACCGTGTCTCCCTCGCATAATTGGTAAAGCGGCGATTCCTCAAAAGCTTGAAATACTGCGGCGTGCTCAATCTGATTCTGGTCCTCCCATCGAATCTCACAGGAAGACTCCCACCCGAGCGCCACCGGTGGATTTGATTTGCCACCGCCCACTTCTCCGACGCGGGAAAGTGTCGCCGATTGCACCGTGGCTACAGCAGAGGTCCATTTGTCGTAGCCTCGCAGGCGCGCAAACCATTCGCTCAGCATAGTTTCTCCCGTCTGCCACAAGTACCGCGCAAACTATATTGAAGGAGCGTGGCAGACCATGCGAAAGGACTCGATACAGCATAACTTGCAACCAAGTCTGCAGTGAATCCTCAAGGCAACCTCAGTCGTGCCTGTAAAGCGGGGGACTGAGCTTCGCCCAGACAGTGACGTAGGGAACATGGTTCTGGGTGAAATATAGGTGCTGGAGATGGCGGCAAGCTACGGCCCGAAACCGACATTGGTGCTTTTCAAGCCCGTTGTAAAGCGTGGGTCTGAGGTAGCGGACAGTTCAGTGATGACGTCTGCAGAAGAGTGCAGCGATCTCGATGAGGAGACTGCAAGGAATCGCACCTCGGGCCGCACTCTCCAGCTACAAGGAGGCGACGATGGGAAAGCGAGGAGAGAAGCGAGAACGCCGCTCAGCGATTCTGGAGCCCGATGCAGCTGGAATCGATATTGGAGCGGAGGAGATTTACGTAGCCGTTCCACCCGACCGTGATGAGCAAGCAACGCGCAGGTTCAGCAGCTTCACCTGCGATCTTTACGCCCTGGCCGAGTGGCTGGAGTCTTGTCGCATCCGGACGGTAGCGATGGAGTCCACCGGGGTGTACTGGATCCCACTGTTTCAGATTCTGGAAGAGCGTGGCTTCAAGGTCTATCTGGTCAACGCGCATTCGCTGAAGAGCGTCCCCGGCCGCAAGAGTGATGTCTCCGACTGTGAGTGGATTCAGTATCTGCACTCGGTAGGATTGCTGAAGGCCAGCTTCCGCCCAGCGGAAGACATCTGTGCGGTGCGTACTCTCTGGCGACACCGCAGCAGCCTGCTGCAGATGGCCGCCGAACATACGCAGCACATACAGAAGTCTCTCAGCCTGATGAACCTGCAGATCCATCATGTGTTGAGCGACATCACGGGTGCCAGTGGGCTGGCCATCCTGGATGCGATCCTCGCAGGCAACCGTGATCCCGTGTGCCTGGCGCATCTCTGTAACATTCGGGTGAAGAGCCCGCGCGAGACAGTCGCGCAGGCACTGGTGGGAGACTACCGGCCTGAGCACCTGTTCACCTTGAAGCAGTCGCTGGACGGCTATCGCTACTACCAGAAGCTCATCGCCGAACTGGATAATGAGATAGCACGGCTTATGCACACTTTGCCCAACGCCACGGAGCATCCTTCCCCGATACCAAAGCGCACCAAACGTACGGCCTATCAGCGGATGGGAAATGATCCTTCATTCGACCTTCGCAGCGAACTGTACCGCATCGCTGGCGTCGATCTCACCGATGTCCCGGGAATGAGTGCCATCGCCGCACAAGTGGTCCTCACCGAGGTCGGACCCGATGTCAGTCGATTCCGCAATGCCTCCGCTTTTGCCTCCTGGCTGGGGCTCTGTCCGGATAAACGAATCAGCGGCGGTAAAGTGCTCTCCACCAAGACACGGAAGGTAAAGAACCGAGTAGCCATCGTGCTCCGGCTCGGTGCCAAATCGCTCTCCCGTGCCAAGGACTACTTCGGTGCGTTTTTCCGCAGAATGCGAGCCAGGCTCGGTAATGCGCAGGCCATTACCGCAACCGCGCATAAGCTCGCACGCATCGTCTACCACCTCTTAAACAGCAAAGAACCCTACACGGAGACAGTCTTCCACCGCTGCGATGAACAAGAAAAACAGCGAGCCGAGATGCGCCTCCGCAAACAGGCCGCACAACTCGGCTTCCAACTCCTACCCATCTCAACAAACTCAGCAACTTAGTAAATTAGTTCCTGAGGAGTCGGGTTTTCGGTAAATTCCCCACGCCCGTGGATGCCAAGGCTGGCAAGTTACCGAGATTCCCTGCCGGGAAGTTTCGCGCGCTCATCATTTCCGAGTAACGACCACCCCGTCCAAAATTCCGCGGAGCCGACCCCTTCGTCAACGAATGCTCGAATGCGATACAGTGCTCAGGTGCTATAGTTATCAGCCTGTTTCCAAGTTCGAAAGGCCCAAGTGCAAAGGAGACAAATATGCCTATGGTAATCGTAACAGCGCAGGTTCAAGACCCTGTGAAGTGGGAAGCAGGCTTCCGGACGCATGGCGACCTGTTCCGGAAGACGTATTCCCTCCGCTCACCGGTCCATTACACGATCACAGGAAACGAAGTCGCGATCTGCATGGAGCCAGAGAACGTGAAGTCGTTTAAGCAAGCCATGGAGTCGCAGGCGACGGTAGAAGCCATGGCCTCTGACGGCGTCAAGCGCGAAACCGTGAAGACGTTTGTCCTGGACAAGGAAATGAAACTGTAGGACGGCGATAGTGCACGCCCGGCCCGGAGAACTTAAGCTTCCGGCCTCGCAAAATGCAACTTTTGACTGGCCGACCACGTTGGCGCGCCCATGCTTGGCGACCCCTGCGATTAGCTAATTAGAATCGGCGTTCGCGAACTACCTGCAAAGTCGCATTATCGGTAAATTCCCGCAGCCTGAAGTAGACTTGTCGCCATGAGTTGGGACATCTTTGTGCAGGGCATTCTCCCTTTGGCCAGATCAGTTAAGTAGATACCTGATGACTTCGATCCCAAACCCATCGGGAAGCGGTTGGATCTCGTGGCGCGGATACGAGAGGTAGTTCCGAACGCCGACTTCAGTTCTCCGGCTTGGGGCAGCATTGAAGGACCAGGCTACTCGATTCATTGGCGCTTGCTCCAATGCGATTCACTTAGGGTCAGTTCCGTCTGTTTTTCAGGCACCATCGTCCGGTACACTTTCTCTTCATGTTCTTCCGCACCCTATTACGCACAGCCGTCGTCGCTGCCCTGCTATCGCTTGCCGCCGCTTCCGGCCAGGAACCCAAGCTCATCAACGGCTACGAACCCAAGTGGTGGAAGGAAGCTGTCGTCTACCAGATCTATCCGCGCTCCTTCAAAGACTCCAATGGCGACGGCATCGGCGACTTGCCAGGCATCACCTCCAAGCTGGACTACCTGCAAAAGCTGAGCGTGAATGTGATCTGGCTGAGCCCGCATTTTGACTCGCCGAATATCGATGGCGGCTACGACATTCGTGACTATCGGAAGGTCATGGCCGAGTTCGGCACCATGTCCGACTTCGACCAGCTTCTTGCGGGCATCAAGCAGCGCCACATGCGGCTGATCATTGATCTTGTCGTCAACCACACGTCAGACGAGAACAAGTGGTTCGTTGAATCGCGCAGCAGCAAAACCAACCCGTACCGCGACTTTTATATCTGGCGTCCCGGCCACACCGCCGCTGACGGCACCCGCACCCCGCCTAATAACTACCCCTCGTATTTTTCGGGTTCTGCGTGGACGCTGGATCCGAAGACGAACGAGTACTACCTTCACTACTTCACGGCCAAACAGCCAGACCTGAACTGGGCGAACCCAAAGGTCCGCGACGAGGTCTTCTCGCTGATGCGCTTTTGGCTCGACAAGGGCGTCTCGGGTTTCCGCATGGACGTGATCCCGCTCATCTCGAAACCTACCGGCATGCCCGACCTTACCTCTGAACAGCTGAAGGCGCCCCCCAACGCCTACGCGAACGGTCCCCACCTCGCCGAGTACCTTCACGAGATGAATCGCGAGGTGCTTTCGAAGTACGACGATATGTCCGTCGGAGAAGCCACCGGCACCACTCTCGCCCAGACCAACAACCTCGTCGACAACCGCCGCCACGAGCTCAACATGATCTTCAACTTCGACGCCATTAAGCTCGGCCGCTCCGACTTCGGCCTCAGCCAACTCGGTGCCTGGTCCCTGCCGGAACTTAAAGCCATCTACGACGCTCATGCCACCGTCCTGACCAAGCACGACTGGGACACGGTCTTCCTCTCAAATCACGACAACCCACGCATCGTCTCCACTTTCGGCGACGACTCTCCCGCCATGCGCGTCCCCTCTGCCAAGCTCTTCGAGACCATGATCCTCACGCTTCGCGGCACACCCTTCCTCTTCGAGGGCGATGAGCTCGGCATGACGGACTTTCCCTTTAAGACGCTCGCCGATTACGAGGACATCTCCGTTAAGAATGCATATAAAGCGCTGGTTGACACCGGCAAGATCTCCGCCGAAGCCTTCCTCACCTCGCAGGCCAAGGTTTCTCGCGACAACGCCCGCACCCCCATGCAATGGGATAGTTCCCCTGAGGCCGGCTTCACCACCGGCAGCCATCCCTGGCTCGCCGTCAACCCCAACTACAAAGAGATCAACGCCGCTCAAGAAGAGTCCGACCCTACCTCCGTTCTCAACTACGTGCGCGCCCTCATCGGCCTCCGCGCCCACACCCTCGCCTTCGTCTACGGCGACTTCGAAGACCTCGATCCCCAGCACCCCCACATCTTCGCCTACACCCGTACCCTCGGCAGCGAGAAGTACCTCATAGTTGAAAACTTTAGCTCAAGTCCGGTCGCCTACACGCTGCCGAACGGCCTCAAAGCGGCAAACCTCCTCCTCTCCGATATCCCTGGTTCCCATGAAGCCAACATTAATACTCTTAACCTGGCGCCATGGGAATCGCGCATCTATAAGCAGTAGCCAGGCTGTCAAATGGCTCGGGCACTGGGATTTGTGGTTGGGATGCTCCCCGGTTGGTGCCAGTAAGTCCCGCTGCAAATCTCCTGCAAAGTCGGGGTACCGGCAAAAGCGAGGGTCCAGCCACACTGGTCTGGTCACCATTTCCGGTCGAGCAGTTTTGCAAGTGGTTCGGACCCGAGACTGCCGTTGACGAAATGAGGTACTCAGCCCAATCAATGAACGTCCAAACTGCTTCGGGAAATGCCTGCGAAGTCCGGATTTTCGGTAAATTCCCCCGCGCCCGGCAAGCAAGTTACCGAAAATCCCGTTTCTCGGGCACATCATTCGTGGTCGGCCAACCAACGCAGAACAAATAGTAAGGCGGCGACACCCGCTCATTGGGTGTCGCTGCAGATGATCCAGCGAAATACGAGGCCGTCTTCGGCGGGCCAACGGTCAGGTACCCGCAGAAGAGACGGCGCCTTACTGTTTTTTCACGGGAGGCGGATTCCATTTACCCGTCAGTGCGTCGGGCTCCGTTCGGAAGGTCTTTGCGGAAGACGTCTTCGAACCAGCAGATGGTTTTGATACCCCGCTTCCTGGCGGCGGGCAGAACGGCCTGCAGCACGTCATATTCGCCCAGGTCGGTTGCGCGCGTGCCGTGAAAAACCGTGTTTTTGTAGTACTCAGGGTGGATGGTGGCGTAGTTGCCGCCATAAAACGTGCCCGTGTCGTACTCCTGCTTGCCATGATCGGGCAACGGCTGCCCGGGAACCTGGCGGCCGGCGATGCCGCGTCCATAAGTAAAGGTCGCCAGGAAAAGCGTATTGACCGCGGCGTCGCGCTGGAATTCATCCAACACCTTGTCCAGCCCCTCATCGACAAACGAAACGGCTCCTACCTGGATCCCGATCATTTTGTCTTTCGTGGCCGCGGGTGCCTCCGCTGCACCCGGCATTGAGGTCATCACCGCCGCGGCGGCGGCGCTCTGCAAGAAAGCAGTTCACCATTGATTGTTCTTTCCTTTCGGGCAGATAGGGTCATTATTCGAGGCCCAACAAGCGCGCATTATTCATCGCCGCGAGGTTTGTCAGCTTATCAAACAGAGGGACAGAACAGCGGGACGTGATTCCCATTACCGTCTGTCTCTGCCCGAGGAATAGGTACCGAGGCCCCTCCGAGGTCGCGCCGTCAGGCGGATCCGCGCCCTGCGACTCCAGAGGCGACCAAGTATTGATCCATCCAGGCGAGAATCTGCCGCCGCATCTCCGATAATTCCTCGTGGGCGCAATCAAAGAGCTCGATCTTACAGTCCTGGGTTTGCCCATACTTTCTGTACAACGGCAGCAACTGGTCGCGAACCTTCTCGACGCCCGCGGGCGGAGTGAGCTGGTCTTTGCTTCCGTTCACACTCAGGTGCGCACGCGGCACAATCAATTCATTAATCTGAAATGTGTCGAAATGCTTCAGCAAAGCAGGAACAAAATAGTAGGCACCGTGACCGCTCAAACCGTGCGCCGCGATGAGGGACTCATAGTCCGTCAGGCAGCAAACGTCCATCGCCACTCTCACCCGCGGATCGAGGCCGGCCAGCCACCAGGCCTTGGTGGCACCCATGGACATGCCGAAGACGCCCAACCGCGACGGATCCACCTCCGGACGGCCGGCAAGATAGGTGAGAGCGCGGAACTCATCAAACATCATCATTCCCCAAAGCACTTGCCCTCGCCACAGCATCAGCTTAAAGGCGTCTTCTTCCCCCTGGGACCCATTTGCTTCCTGTTTACGCTCGCCAAAACACCAGCTATCAATGGCCAGCGTCACCAGGCCTTTTTCCACGCAGACCGGCGCGTAAGCCGGTTGCACACTTGTGCCGCGCAGAAGCTGTTCCTTCCCCAAGTCATACTGGCCGGCGTGCCAGTGAATGAAGAGCAAGCCCGGTGCCCGGTCCTGCCGCCGGTCGGGAATCAGCAATAGCGCCGGAACCGGTTCTATTCCGTTCAGGTCAAGAATCAGCCGCTCGAGAGTGTACCCGTCGTGTTTCTCGGTCCGGATGAGGCGGGGCGGGGCGGGTTCGTGGTCCCAGGGCAGGTCGCCCAGAAGGTTCCAAAGCTCCTTTCGTCGGCGTTGCTGATAGATGTTGAACTCATCCCCGATCCCTGACAAGACAGACGAATGGGTGCTGCTCTGCATCGATAAACTCCCTTTCACAGTAGCCAAAGCCGCCGACCCGATCATAAATTCGCGCCGATTCACCTGGGGAGTCTGTGGAGAAGAAAGGAACCCACTTCTCACCTGCCGGGACGAGCAAGCCACCTGATACGTGTGTAAATGGTTGCTGGGCGTTTCTCCGCCTCCCTGACCAGTCCTCCCCCTTTCCGTTGCCCGAGCGGCGGCAAAGGGGTACCTTCACCAATCGCGCCGACGGCCACCATGCGATGCCGCCAAAGTCCCTCTTGGAAGGCGTTCGGGTGGTTGAAGGCCCTTCACGCGCCTCCCGTTTCCTTTGGACATTTCACCTTTCGCAACGTCCCCGCGGGCCGAATCCATGCTGCCAGTCCGGCGTTTCCCTACGCCGCCTGCCTTACCCCGCCCCTTCCGCTCCCCAAAACAGTAGTTAAGGGGGTGGCCCCCCCGGTCGCTTGCGCGACTAGATTCATCAGCACAAATTTCAATTTGTTTTTTGGGGGGAATTCTGAAATTTTGAAGAGTCCAAATTTTGGACTGGCTGCGATTCTTCTGCGCCACTCGGAGGAAGTTACCGAAAACCCCGTTTTCAGGACTAATGTTGTCGCCGCTTAGCACAGGCTCAATGCGTGCTTTGGCGAAGATAACCGGCCAATCCGTTTTGACTAATGGAATTGTGAATCGCTCGATGCAGCGCGGCTGAGAGACGTAGTTTATTATTCTTCAGCCGGATTTTCTTACCTTCAAGCCCGCGAGCTAGAACATGTTCCAGTTCAGCAAGGCTCATTGGTGCGAGCGCAGGATTGGTGCGGCTTCGGGGCAAGCGGTCCAGAAGTTTGGCCCTCACGAACACACGTTCAGAATGGGAAGCGATTGGCCGCTTATGGCCTGTTAGCACCAACCAAGATACGAAGAGAGCGATTGCTGCCGCAGTGATTCTTGTCAGTTCTGGAAGGTCGCTTGATCCTTCGAGTCGTTCTTCAAAGACTCGCAGCCAGCAGTCTGTCGCAGCGTGGGCTGCATCGTCGCCATAACTCGTCCGTACACACCAGTAGAGAGCAGCGAGCCAGCGTTCCGCGTCCAATGTGAAGTTCTCCAGAGAACAGCGGATATTTGAATTGGAACTGGCGGGAACAAGATGCCCGTCCATGACAACCTCCAAGACGTCATGCTGACTCCGTCTCACGCTGCAGCTTGTCTCAACACATCTTCGACTTTAGCGTCCAAGTCGCGAGCCACGCGCAGCGCATCGCGATTTCCATAAGGGGCCAGGAGGCTGGCCATCCTGTCATACGAAATATGCACGCCATCAGCGCGCTCATCCACAAGGACGGTAACCGGAGCATACGAGCCGGCATCCGGAACACGCTTCGCCATTTCTTTCATGATGAGAGGATTTCCAATGACCAGACGAATGATTCTGGATGTGTGATGCTCTGTCCCCTTGCGAACAATCATCCCGTGATCGAACTCGACAAATTGCATCAGACCGGTCTCGCCTAGGACGGGTTGTATGGCGGCCTCTAGTTCGGCGGCAGTTGTCGCTCGCTGCGTTGCTTGCCAGAGCTCTGCCGTATTCGGGTGACCAATCGATGCCTTGATGGCTGCAACGACCACGTCGAATGGCTTCGAGGAGGTCACTGTAAACCGTTCCATCTCCACTTTTCTGATCATTCTGGCTCCTTTCAATCCTTCTGGGCCACTCCGATGGCCTCAGGCACCGCAGTGGACGACATCGCGATCGCATGCCTCGGCAAAGCGAACGAACTCGTAGCCTTCGTGCAATGCTGCGCGAGGGGGTTTTGGCTGAAGATAGGGCAGGCCCCTCCAATCGACCGGGTAGCTTCCTTAAAGGCATCCGGCATTCATCGCAATTGGCGACTCAGGAATTCGTTTGTTCGGCTGTTGGCGAGGGCAGCCGCAGCAGCATTATAGTGCGCTCCGTTGTGCCGAGAGAAGGCATGATTCTGACCTGGATAGCTGTACGCCGTCGCATTTGGTTTCGTAGCAAGTGCCGCTTTAATCTCCGCTTGCGCAGCCTTGGAAATGAATTCATCCTCTTCGGCCAGATGCATGAGAATGGGCGCATGAAGCCCATCGACCTCTCCCAGATATTTCTCAGTATCGGCGCCGTGATACCAGACCGCGGCGTCGATGCCGTCGTTACGCACGGCTGTCATGAAGACCATCAGCGCGCCGAGGCAATAGCCGAGCAAGGCAACCTTGCCGTTGCATTCCGGGAGATTGCGTACTGCGTCGATGGTGTCCTTGATGTCCTTTACGCCGGCATCTCTGTCATAAGCCGAATAGAGACGAAGGCCGTGTTGCCAGTCGGCTTCGGAGGTGACGTTCAGGTCGACGCCCGGCTCCTGCCGCCAGTACAGGTCTGGAGCGACGGCGAGGTAGCCTTGTTCCGCCAATTCCTCACAGTGCTTGCGAATGTCGGCGTTCACACCAAACAGTTCCTGCAGAACGACAACAGCCGAAGCCGACGAGGTCTTCGGTCTTGCGACATAGGCGGCGAACGCACCGTCATGCCCTTTTATGGTGACGTGATCTTTCATGGGGATCTCCTGGTGTAGCTAAGTGTATTCCGTCCTCTGCCGACCGCATGAGCGGTCGGCAGAGGACACTTCAGGCTCGGATGGCAGTAGGCTCCGTTAGCTCTTTTTGAACCCCCTTTACGGCTGCACGGATGACGTTGAGCACGAAGTCAGGATGCGAGAGCATGGCCACATGGCTGCTGTCGATTGGATGTGTGCTGGCTCCCATACGTTTTGCCAGGAAACGCTGCAGATCTGGGTGGACAGTTTCGTCGTTGTTGGCCACGACGTACCAACTCGGCTTCGACTTCCAAGCGGTGCCTGCAGCCTGTTTCGTGAAAAGGTCGGCGGCAGGTGCGTAATGCGTTGCCCACACGAGCTTCTGGTCCTCCCCGGAAAGATCCCCAGCGAAGTACTTGGGACCGTCAGGCTTTAACCAGACTCGACCCTCTGCCACTTCAATGTGGGAAAAGACGCCGGTAGGCGGGAAGTTGTCCAACTGCCCCTGCGTTGTTTCGCCCGTGTCGGGAGCGACCGCGGCTATATATACGAGACCCACGACGCGGGCATCAGTTCCTGCAGCTGTGATGACACTTCCGCCGTAGGAGTGACCAACGAGAATAGCCGGGCTGCTCACCCGCCCGAGAGTGCGCTTTACCATGGCGACGTCTTCTTCGCTGCTATTGAGGCCATACTGGGCGGCGATTACTTCATGCCCCTCCGCCTGTAGCGGCGGGATCACCTTACTGAAGCACGAACCATCGGCCCAAATTCCGTGACAAAAGACGATGCTGAGTTTCGGTTGGGATTTCATTGTTTCTCCTATGGCTATTGGCTACTGGTTGACGTGTTTGGCTACTAGTTGTCCTGTGCGGAGGTAGCAGCCTCTTCGATGAGCTTGGCGGTTTCCTTCGGAAACGACATGTAGGCCACATGGCTCGCCTTCACTTCGACCGTCTTGGCCTTGGCGCGCTTCGCCATCATGCGCTCCTGATCCGGATTGATTGATCGGTCTTCGGTGGCCACCATGTACCAGGTGGGCTTGTGTTTCCAGGCGGGATTCGTGACCTTATGGGTAAACGAGTCGGTAGAGATCGGCACCTGCGATATAGCCATGAACTCCGCCTCGTCCCGTGGGATATCCGCTGCGAAGTCGGCTGCGAAATGCGCCTCGTCTATCCACCAGAGCCCGTTGCTGTCCGGTTTGAACGCCTTGGACGCTTGCGGCACTTCCTGTTCGATCGACGCACAGCTCTCACCTTCATCGAGCGCAAAGGCGGCAATATAGACAAGCGCCGCAACGTTCGGATGATTGCCGGCCTCGGTGATGATGGATCCACCGTAGCTGTGGCCCACCAGAACCACTGGGCCACCCATAGCGTCGATTGCGGCCTTGGTGTACTTTTGATCGTCGGCGTACGAGGTCTCGGGAGGCTGCGCCACCGAGACCTTGTACCCATCATTCTTGAGGATGTTAGCGACCGCTTTCCAGCCGGAGCCATCGGCGAAAGCCCCATGCACCAGAACCACGTTCTTAATATGCTGTTTCACAACCATTCTCCTTTTGCTTTAAAGATCCACTCGGATCAAGAGTTTTCGAAATCGGACACGCCAGAAAATGATCTGCTTATCTGGCCTGCATTGTGCGGAGTGTAAGCTCGAAAAGAACGGTAGTTCTTGTGCAAAAAGACCGCCATTGAACCGGATGGCTCTCAGAAATACTATGTCGGGGAGGATTTACGGTCCTGCCACCCTTTAAATGCGTTCCCTTGGGCTCGGGAACTCAGTCTGAATCGACAATTGGGGCGAATATGGTCAATCCTCCAAGCTGGTGTGCCCCGTACCATCTCGCTGTCAGTTCCTTGGCGAGGCAGCGCGTCTCGTGGCGAGCGAGAAGAGCTTTGTAGAGGACATGAGTGTCTAGTCAAGTAACTAGAAAGCGCATTCTTCAGGTGGGGCTTGATTTGGCAAGCACAGAGGGGCTCTGCAAGATCGCCTTTGGGGGAGTGTAGCCTCGAAGAGAACGATCGTTCTTGTACAAAAAGACTGCCATTGAACGAGATGGCTCCCAGAGGTGCTGTGCCGGGAAAAATTCACCGTTCTGTCGCCCGTTAAATGCATTTCCTTTCGACCCGGAAACTCAGTCTGAATCGACAATTGGGGCCAAGGAGGTCAATCCTCCGAGCTGGTGTGCGTGTACCATCCTTCTGGCAGACCTCTGGCCCGGGCAGCGTATCTCGTCGCGAGCGGGAAGAGCTGCGTAGAGGGACATGAGTGTCTAGTGAAGTAACTAGAAAGCGCATTCTTCAGGTCGGGCTTGATTTGGCAAGCACAGAGGGGCTCTGCAAGATCTCCTTTGGTTCGGTTGCCAGACGCGCAAGCCTGTCAAAGAGTGGCGTTGTTGCGCATTTTTCACATATGGGCGACCTAAAGCGATCCATTCTTGATCTTGCCTTGGACCTTTGGAGCCGCACCTGCCTCAGTGCCGACACTGGCCTTGGAAGCGGGTTGCCTTCGCTGATCCGATACCTCAATGTATGGATTGGATGGACGAGGAGGGCAGGACTGCCGGGCAGTTGTCCGATCGCCCAGGCCATTGTCGAGTTGAGCTTCCTGCCGGGACCTGTTCGAGAAGCTGCCGCGGCAGCGGAATCTGTCTGGCGGCAGACCCTTATTATGTTCATCCGTGATGCGATGGACAAGCGGCACTTATTGCACGATACCGATGTCGCCCAGCTGGCATGGGACTTGCTCGGCATCTATCTGAGTCACCATGTTTCCAGCCATTCTCTCCGGGACCCGCAGGCGGACAGAAAGGCACAGCTCTCGGTGAAGCGGATCGTCGCTTCCATAGAAGCGATTAGAGAGGGCCCAACTCACCAGGGACAAGATGGTCAGTAGCAACTGCGCCATCACCGTTCAGTTTGCGCCAGCGAAACGGCGTTATACCTTCAAGCTTGGTAAACGCGCGTGTGAAAGCAGCCTGATCGCAGAATCCCGACCGAAATCCCACCTCTGCCAAGCTTAGTCCAGGTTCGCGAAGCAGATCCTTCGCGACGTCGATTCGAAGCATGATGAGCCATTGATGTACTGAAGTGCCAAAGCACTGGCGAAAGCAACGAGAGAAGTGACTAGGGGAAAGCTGACAGGCGGTTGCAAGTTCCGCAATTCTGATGTTGCCTTCGAGATGCGCACGCAGCATCTCCTCGGCACGGATCCTTTGCCAGCTCTCCAGGCGCCGCTGTGCCCGGAGCATTTCCTTACCGTTTCCATAGTGCTGTAGAAGATGTGTGCTCACCAGAAAGGAGACATCTTCTAATGCAAGCATGCTGAGCGGTTCACGGTTGCGCACTTGGGCGAGGATGGTCTTGGTGAACTGAGCAACGACGAGGTCCTGCTCAAAGAAGACCATCCGAAATGAATTGACGGGCGCAATTTTGTTCTCTGTGGCAACTCTGTCCAGCAAATCGCGCGACACGTAGTAGTGTAGATAGTCGAACGGGCCTGCCGCCCACATCTCCATCGGCTTCATAAGATCGATTACTGTTGTTGCGAATGGGATCGAACGAGAGACGCCGACCTCTTGGCCGGCGATTCGTGCGCGCCACCTGTCAACCGGTGTCGGAGCTAAAGCCACGCAGATGAGGACCGCGCGGTCCTCGGGATAGGCCGGCGCCCGCTGCATCTCCATCGGTCTACCCTTGAGCCTGGTGAGCGCGAAGTCGGGCACGCCACACTCATTCTTAAGGGAGCAATCATAGAGCGGCGCCCGGAAGACCTCGGCCAGGTTGTCACCGTAGAACTTCCGAAGGCGATATGGACGTGTAAGCAGCGGCTTCTTCGGAACAATTTCCTCGCGAGTCATTCTCACCGCCGTTCGGCTACGTGTTCATCGTTGGAAATTGAGAGGTGTACGCGTTACGGCTGATCTCGCGTAGAGTCGGGAATGATGATTTCGCGAAGACCAAAGAGACGCGCGTCAAGTGAAAATGCACCAGGACCAAGCAGTACAAGCGCCACACAGATGGTCGCAAGATTTAGATGGGCGATGGAGCTTGCAAGAGCTGGAGCTTGGCTCGACGGTAACCGTAGCAGGTTTATGATCACGTTCGCCACCGCGGCCAATCCGCAGCAGATCGGCGTAAGAAATCCCATCAGGATCGAACCGCCCATCACAACCGCGAGACCACCAAGACACCAACAAGAAGCAGTCTCATGATCTACCGAGCAAAAGATAAAAGTACCCTCAGCAGCTGCATTCAGTGCAACAACGAACCTGAGGAGGAGAAGGCCCCATCCGGGAAACCCGTTTGGAAAAGCGAGGAATAGTCTTTGCAACGGGCACCTCCTGCTCCGTAGAGGCCGCGCCACCTCTAACGTAATTGAAGAAGGTAAAGTTGTGATGCCTCGAAAGAGGCATTCTTGCATGCCTAAGTGGCGCTGCTGATAGGTCTGATCTAGAGATGAATGATGCCGCGCCGGAATCCTATTGTGACGGCTTCTGTCCGGTCGGAAGCTCCGAGTTTCTCCAGGATGTGCTTAACGTGGTTCTTCACCGTCTCCTCGGTGATGAACAGCAGAGCTCCTATCTCTCCGTTCTTTTTACCGATCGCGATCTTTTCGAGAACCTGAATCTCACGCTCACTCAGCAGTTCGTTTCCGATATGCTCGGCAAGTTGCGCGGCCACTTCTAGGGGGATCTGTCTCTTGCCGGCGTGGACCTTCCGAATCGTTTCCAGGATTTGCTTGCGGGGAAGACTCTTCAAGAGATAGCTTTGCGCTCCCGCCTGGAGAGCGCGTTGGATTTCTGCGTCGCCTTCGAAGGTAGTCAGCACAATCACGCGAGCGCAGGGGGATTGAGCACGAATCGCATTCAGAGCCTCGATCCCGCTCATGTCAGGAAGCCGGAGATCCATGAGAGTGATGTCGGGTTGGAGTTCCTGGAACAAATGGATGGCTTCGCGACCAGTGGATGCTTCCCCTGCCACATCCATGTCCGTTTCGTACCGAATAACGGTGACAATGCCGACTCTCATCAACGGATGGTCGTCGACACACAAAATACGAATCTTACTCTCTCGGCTCATTTTGTTTGTCCCGTGCTTTCTTACTGCTGCCGTTGAATCCCTCTCGCCCGAGCCAACGGAGCCACCGGGGCGTCGCGTTGCCCGAATTGTCCTCAAATGCTATGTGACCAGGAACCATCAGGTCGATTTCGGTTCCTGCGCCCAGTCTGCTGTGCAGTTTGAGAGTAGCCCCGATTCGCTGAGAACGCTCGCGCATTCCTGACAGACCCCAGTGACCGTCGCGACCGCCTTGAAGGATCGAGGAGTCAATCCCCCGACCATCGTCCCTCACAAGTAGCCTCAACTGCGTTCTTGCGTATTGTATTTCGACTTCGATTGTCGCTGCATCAGAATGGACGTAAGCGTTTACGATGGCCTCTCGCCCGATGCGGTAAAGGTCGTTCCGGATCTCCGTTCTGACAACACGCGGGGCGCCCTGCGCGACGACCCGAAACACGATTGCGTCCTTGTGCGGGAACTCTTGTTTGACGCGCTGAAATACCTTAGGCAAATCATTGTTTTCGATATCCTGGAATCTTAGCCCCCGAAGTGCCATCCGGCCTTCCTCTGTTACCTGTCGCAACGTCGCGAGCACGTTTTGCACAAGGCCTCTGACCGGAGAATCCTTCGCCAATTGGTCTTCAGCCAGATCAAGCTGGATCGACGCGCTTAAAGCTCCCTGCAACAGGGTGTCGTGCAGCTCACGTGCGATTCGTTCCCGCTCGTCTAGCCGCTCCTCCGACCTGGCTCGAATCTCTGCTCTCACTTGATTCAAGCGACGACGATGAAGCAACCACAGTACCGTAGGGCTGAAGAGCATGCATATTGAGAGGAACCACAGTGACTCCCACCAAGGTGGAAGAATCTGAATGCGCAAGGCCGCTCCGGGCTCGCCCCATTGACCATGACTCGTCGCCGCTTCTACGCGGAACGTATAAGTGCCGTGGGGCAGCGTGGTGTAGGCCGCAACACGATGATCGCTGTCGACTACGTTCCACCCTGCGTCCAGGCCCATCAGCTTATACCGGTAACGAATGCTTGCGGCATTCAAATAGCTCAGGGCGGAAAACTCAATAGCGAAAATGTTTTGTTCGTGCGAAAGAGTGATGTGGGCCGTGTGCGTAATCGCTTCTTTGAGAATGGAGTGCTCCCCTAATCGAACCGAGTTGCCAAACAATTGGAAATCAGTCAGTACTATAGGAGGAACGGAGTCATCGACAACAATTTGCTCTGGGACAAAAGCTGTCAGTCCGCTGAATCCACCAAAGAACATCTCCCCTGTCGCACCTTTAACGCAGGCACCCCAACCAGTCAGATCTGGACCAGGCAATCCGTCGGCGACCGTGTAGTTCTTGAAGGTGTTCGTCTGAGGGTTGAAGGTCGAGATACCTTTATTCGTACTCATCCACAAAGAGTCACGCTTGTCTTCGAGGACACAACTCACGACGTTGCCATCCATGCCCTGATCTTCACCGTAGACCGTAAAGCTCTTGGCCGTTGGGTCAAATTTATCTAAACCATTTTGTGTGCCGGCCCACATGATTCCAGCATGATCGAAATAGATGGAATTCACGCGGCTGTCGCTAAGACTGTGGGGGTCGTCGGGGTCGGGACGATAAACCGTGAAGCGCTTGGTGGACGGGTCGAACCGATCGAGTCCAATGTCGCCTCCTAGCCACAGGTTTCCATCGTTATCAAGAGCAATGGCGTTATAGTGGGGGTGGCTGTTTTGATCCGGCCTATAGGTGCTGAATTGTCCGCTGGATGTGTCAAGGCGGCAAAGGCCATCCCATGTTGCTCCCCAGAGCGTTCCGTCGCGATCCAGAAGCAGTCGCTCCGCGACGCTGTCCTGACAACTGGAAGAGGCAAATTCTCCTGGATCAAGATACCTTCTCAGGGTTCCAGCCGGACGGTCATATCGCATAAAACCATGGCCCGTTCCAAACCACAGCGTATCTCGTCCTTGCTCGACTATCGAAAGCACAGTAGCACCATTGTTTTGAATGGGTTCAAAAGTGGAATACCGATCGGTCTGTAGATTGATGAGGGTCACACCTCGATCTGTACCGACCCACAACACATCATCGCGATCGACGTATAGGGCGCTAACCAACGGCGCAGGTAGACTGTGCGAGATACCCGGTGTGTACGTGATTTTTTCGAAAGAGGGATGTTTCGTTGTAAAGAAATTTGGTCCAGCCTGATGCAACCCAACCCAGATCGTACCTTCACGATCCACAAATAGCGTAGACACTCGATTATCAGTTAAGCTATCGCTGTCCCCGACGTGGTTTATGTAACTGACAAATAATTGATGGTCGTGATCAAACTCCACTACGCCGTTTTCTGCGCTGCCGAACCACATGTTTCCGTCATGGTCTTCCGCCATTGTATAAACACGGTTATTTAGCCGATCAAGGCGCGAGTATGGACTAAATCGATAGCGAGTGAGCTTGCCCGATGCCAAGTCCAAAGTCGCAGGCAGTCCGTCGTCTCCATAGACGACCCAGAAAACACCAGAGCGATCTTCATGGAAGAAGGCGCCCAGACCGGAGTAGGGGAGGTCAATGTGCCGCACAACCTTACCGGTCGTGCGATTCAGCTGATCGAGAGACCGTGAAGTGGCGACCCAGAATCGACCTTCTCTGTCCTCACCTGTCGACTTAATGTCGTCATCGCCGATCGTAGTCGGGTCCGCGGGATTGTGAAGGAATCGCGTCGAGTGACCTGTCGCGGGGTCGAGCCGGAAGAGACCACTGTTGGTGGACAGCCAAAGCAGGCCGGAACTGTCTTGGCTGATGTCAAGTACTGTTACAGAACGGCCTTTGATGTTCGATGCGGTCAACGAATAGCGCTTAAAGGATTCCGTCACAGAATCGAAGCGGTCGAGGAACTGATCGGATCCGACCCAGATGAAACCCGAGCGGTCCTTGAACAATGCATGAATGTACACGCCGCTGAGACTGTGCGGATTTTGTCGATCATGATGAAACACCTTGCACGTATAACCATCAAACCGGTTCAGGCCACTTTGCGTACCGAACCAAATGAATCCTTGGTCATCCTGCACGATGTTCGACACTCGCGTTTGGGAAAGTCCAGACGTACCTGGGAGCTTCCAAAACCGTATCCCTCCACCTTCCCGCATCGGTAACGTGAGAGTCGCAGTCAGTCGACTTTGACCGCCTACCAGCGAAGGCACAACAACTGCAGAGCAACTCAGAACGAATGCACCAACCAGAGAGGCACGGCGGCAACAGTGAAAAGAGCGCACCGAAAGCGGCTTTTTCTCCTTAACGGGCTTCATGACAATCATCGTAGCTGCGGATGGCATTTTTGGTTGCGTTTTCCAACGGATGAGAAATGTAATTCTGGCTTAGATGATGTCCTTCCACCCGCCAGCCCCAAGTTCCAGTATTGGAAGACGTGGCAAATCGGGTGAAATGATACTTCTCCGGATTGCGCCGTTCACCACTATCGTTCTCCATCTCGTTCAGCACGTCTTTCAGGCTCATGTACCCGTCCGTCGTTTGCACATGGAAGTCGGAATTCCATTGAATAATCCGTCCTGGAGCCGCCATGATGAATGTGCATATTGCGACATTCGGAGAACCGAGTCGAACGCCAGGGAAGCTATGGAATTCAAGACGATGAGTAGCACGAGGACGATTCGACTCATGACTCGGGACACTTTTGCACACCGTACTTTGGATGTTTCGTCGACACAAAGGGGAGCACAATGCGAATCCGCTGGCTCTTCCGACTGCCACGCCAGTCTCTGACTGCGATTTTCTCAAATAGCGGGGACCTGATTCCTCTCCCCATTATCCTTGGCGTTCCGATTTGTGTGGGAGGGAATTGTTGTCCACGACAGGACCGGAAGCGGAGATCGGATAACTCCATGGCAATGGAGTACCAGAAAGGCCACCTCTATCCCAATGGGAAGAAGGACTGGGCCACGGCTTGCCGCATAGGCTTGGTCAGCTTAACCTCCCTTCCGGTTGGTCCTATGAAACGCCGCCCAGTTGAGGGATTTTGTTCACCTTCTCGCAACGGCGGGTTGTCAATGATCGCACTATCGCCATAAGCGGCCAATCGCTTCCCATTCTGAACGTGTGTTCGTGAGGGCCAAACTTCTGGACCCGCTTGCCCCGAAGCCGCACCAATCCTGCGCTCGCACCAATGAGCCTTGCTGAACTGGAACATGTTCTAGCTCGCGGGCTTGAAGGTAAGAAAATCCGGCTGAAGAATAATAAACTACGTCTCTCAGCCGCGCTGCATCGAGCGATTCACAATTCCATTAGTCAAAACGGATTGGCCGGTTATCTTCGCCGAGTCGCTCATTGACCAATCCAAACAGAAAAACCCCAACTGTCCGTGTTCCGGGAGAGTGACCGCCCAACCGTCAGTTACCAGTTGTGCGCTACCCCCTATAGCGCGGTAGCCTTTGCCGAGAGCCGCGACAGTCTCGGCAATAGCATTTACTTCGTCTGGGCGGCAGGATTGATTCCAGCCAGAATCGTGCAGCCAATGCAGGCAGGAAAACAAAATCTGAAGTAACGGTAGTGCTTTCTTCCCGTTACAGGTTCTCCAGGATTACTCCCCATATGTCGGCAAGTATTTACCAAAGCGAATGCGGAGAGGCGGCCGCTTCTTCTTGCCGTCACCAGAGTGATGACATGAATCGTAGTAGAATCGCCGGGAAAGTGCAGGGGGATCAATGCTTCGGGATCTTATCTTTGCTTTCCGAGGGCTGTTCCGAAACAAGGTATTCGCGACTTCGGCAATATTGACCATTGGGATGGGGATTGGTTCAAGCGTCGTGATGTTTACCGTGTTTAGCGCAGTTCTTCTGCGGCCATTGCCCTATTCCGACCCCGACCGGCTTGTGGTCATCTGGGAAACTAAGCAGCAACTGAAGGCAGATCGCGTAACGGTAGCTGCGCCCAACTTCGAAGATTGGCGTGAGCAGAACCATGTTTTTGAAGGTATGACTTTGGTAGAGGGAGGGTTGTACCACCTGGCCAGGCCCGCCGGGACCGTAAATATCACTGCTCTCCGGGCAGACGGCGATTTCTTCCACGTTCTCGGCATGAGCGCCCATGTCGGCCGTACCCTCAACGTGGAAGACGTCCGGTCGAATTCAGATGTTTTAGTCCTGAGTGACGCGTTGTGGAAGAAGGAGTTCGGAGGCAATGCAGACGTAATCGGCCAGACAACGAGACTTGACAATGTCACCTATACCATTGCGGGTGTGTTGCCACCTGACTTCTATTTTCCTGTCGCGAAGCATTGGGACGCCGTAGTCCCACTGCGGACCAATGCACAGGAACAGGGTGATAGACAGGCACACACCTATGGGGTTGTTGCACGTTTGCGGAAGCACGTAAGCCTGGGGCAGGCGCAGGCAGAAATGGACACGATCACCCGCGGATTGGCGGTCAAATATCCAAGCTCGAACGCAGGCTCGGGTGTAAGACTGGTCCCCCTCAGGGAAGAGGCAGTAGGAAATGTGAGCGCGGTACTCACGGCTATCTCGGGTGCAGTCGGACTGCTGCTTCTCATAATGTGTTCCAACGTTGCGATGCTCTTGTTGGTAAGGTCAGCAGGACGAAAGAAGGAGATCGCTATCCGCACAGCCATGGGTGCCAGTCGCAGAAGGCTGCTCATACAATTGTTGATCGAAAACCTGCTGCTGGCGTCACTAGGCGGATTGCTTGGACTGGCGCTGGCCTGGAGTTGTGTGCCGCTGCTTCGCGCCATGCCAGTCAACTTACCTGGTCTTAGCCGGGCCTCGATTGACTGGCGCGTTATCGCATTCTCACTACTAGCCATTATGGCTTGTGTCAATCTATTTGGACTCGCGCCAGCTTTGGATTTAGTGCGGAAACATGCCGGTCCCATCTTGCAGAACGTTGGCCGCCAGTCACTGGTTGGAGGAGACAAGAGCACGGTTCGAATTCTCCATGCTTTTGTGCTGCTCGAAACGACGTTCGCTATCGTGCTATTGACCAGCGCCGGATTGCTCGCTGGCAGCTTGTGGAAAGTGATCAACGTAGACCCAGGATTTGCTTCGCAACGTGTAGTAGCGGGCGACTTGTCTCTTGCGCTGATACCGCAGCCGGATCCGCACTACGTAATTTCTTTTTACAAAAGCCTCCTGGAACACTTGCGGCAGTTCCCAGAAGTGGCAGCCGCTGGGTTGACAACCAATCTTCCAATCGGCGGTCGGGGTTGGGAGATGTCCTTTTCCATCGAAGGGCGCCCGCTCTTGCCGGACGAAGTTCTGGATACTGCCCAGCGGATTGTGAGTGCTGGATATTTCCAAACCATGGGGATCCCTCTGTTGACTGGACGGTTTTTCGACGACCACGACATCAATGACGGAGAACCAATTGCAGTTGTGAATGATGCCTTTGTACGACGCTATTTTCCGGACAGAAGTCCCATTGGGCATCGTGTGAAGTTGGGCCGTCCTGAGGACAGCGGGCTACCATGGTTTTTTACCATTGTTGGAGTTGTTGGAAACGTCAGGTATCGTGACCTGGAAACCTCCTCATCTCCTGAGATGTACATGTGCTTGTCGCAGATGGTAGGTAGCCTTCAGAGGATGACACCGGACGCAGCGACCCTCGTCGTGAAGTCACGCCACTCAGCAGATCTTCTTCCAAGTATGATTCGCGACGAAATAGCAAAGATGAATGGCCAGGTCATTGTGACGGATGTTCGTACGATGGACTCTGTGCTCTCCGAATCAATTACCCCGCTTCGGTTCAACGTCGAACTCTTCTCTCTCTTTGGAGGGTTCGCTCTGGTTCTTGCCTGGATCGGCATCTATGGCGTCATGACATATGCGACCGTGATGCGCATACGGGAGATTGCGATACGGATGGCCCTGGGTGCCTCCCCTCATAGCATTCTACGGCTCGTGATGGGGAGGGCTACGCGCCTTGCAGCAGCCGGCATTTTTCTCGGGTTGTCGGTGTCGTGGTTCTCCACTCGTCTTCTCCGCTCGGTCCTATATGGCATTAGCCCGCACTCAACTGCAGTTCTGGTAGCTGTCTCTCTTGTGGTCTGTTCGGCGGCGGCGTTGGCCAGCTATTTGCCGGCACGTCGCGCCATGGCAGTCGACCCGAATGTGATCTTGAGAAGCGAATAATGAAACAGAAAGTGTCAATTTCCTTCGCCTCGATGACCCTACTTGTCTGCAGATGCAGGGCTACGATTTCGCTGCAATTGCCATTGAATGCGGATTACTTCTGTATTGCCCGCCATCCGTGCTGCGAATAATTGACGGGCTGATGTGTGTCACGCTCCCACCTTCCTGCGGTCACGAATTCCTCGGTTTGAGAGATTCGCTCCTCGCCCTCTCCTGCGTCCTTGAGCTGTCTTCTTCTAATGTTCCTGCCTTAAGGCTTGGAGAATCGGCTCTAGGAAGCGACCGTATTTGTTGAGGGCTTCTTCATCGTTATGGGCAATCGCTGTTTTTACAGCGATCGCGGTGGCGGGTGTCACGATTTCAAGTCGGCCGACAAAGCAACGAACGAGTTGTCCTGGTGCCGGATCGACAGTGAGAGGCAAGATGTTGTCGATGAACCCACGCGGCACGATGTAGATCAGGTGACTGCCTTCTTCAAACCAGGAGTCCTTCCAAGTCTCAACCATGGCGTGGGCCTCGTCTCGGTATAGACCCTGACCGACGAGGATTTCTTCCGCGGGAGAGCTAGGCTGGTAGGGTGCGGCTTGCCGCGTAACTCGAGCCCTACGGTCGCGGTTTCTTTTTTTAGAGACTCAAAACGCCAGTCGAACCCCCAGCTGTATTTCACGTTTTGCATCGGCTGCGGTAAAACCCAACGGTTGGCTGGGAGAGAGAGCAGCAGTACCGTGAACATTGAAGGATGGAGCAAACGTCGCCCCGACAATGTTGTTGACGCTGGCGTAGTTGGTCCGATTTGCGATGTTGAATCCTTCCGCGGTGAAGTTCAGGCTGTACTCGTTGCGGAATCTGAATGCCCGGCTCAGTCGCATATCGAAATCCACATAGTTGGGTCCCAGGCCGGAGTTGCGCGGCGCCGACGGCGGCCGATCGTTGGTAAAGTGACCGTCGCCATTGATGTCGGAGCCGGCGAGCAGATTGAAAGGGTGTCCGCTGTTGTAGCTGATGATGGGCGCAAGTTCAAAGCCAGAAAGCCAGCGCGAATTGTTCCACGGGCTTTGCAGCGTGCCGGCAACGACAACTTTATGGCGTTGATCGAAGTCTGACACGGCGCGCTCCGCGCGGAGGTTCACCTGGTCGAAGGCCGAGTAGTCGCTGTTGAAGTCTGTCGATTGGTCGATCGCTTTGCTGTAAGTGTAGTTCCCGAGCAGCGTAAGGTTTTGGCCGAAGCGTTTTTTCACCTGTAGAATCCCGCCGTTGTAAACCGCTGCGGCGATCGATTCATACTGGTTGTTCTGAAGAATGGTGTGGGTCGGGTCTGCAAAGCAGAGGCCAGGATCTTCTACGCATTGCGCCGACCCCCAATCCTGGAAAGGCAAGCCGTTCGTCGGAAGACCATTCGCGCCGGTGCCGGTCACAATCGGGGCTCCGGCCAGCAGGTTGGTGTCCACCGCCCAGGGCAGGTGGGTGGTGTGCACGTAGATGTAGTCAGCAGAAATAGACGTGGTTGCCCCGATCTCCCGCTCGATTCCGAACGAGGCCTGCTGCGCCTGTGGCGGCCGGTAATGCGGCGATCCGGAAAAGAGCACGGTTCCCGGGGGCAATGGGCCAGAGTTGGAGACGTTGAGGCCAAATTGCGCCAGATCCCCGGGCCCAATGCAGGCGGCCTGTCCCGCAGGAGGGGTGCCGCAGGAAATTTTTCCCTCCGCAGCCAATGTCTGGTAAATCGTGGCCGAATTCAGCGCAGGCGCTCCGGGAACGCCCAGGATGGATACGAGAGTGTTGGCAATCTGCCGGTTACTATTCAGGTTGCCCAGGGTTTTCACGACTGCCGGAATCTGCGCATAGACCTGCCCGTAGAAAATCCCATAAGCGCCACGGACGACCGTCTTGCTGTTGTTGAACGGATCCCAGGCAAATGAAAAGCGAGGAGCAAAATCCAGCTTATAGGTATTCAAAATGCTCGGCTGCGAATCCACCTCGTAGCGCAAACCGCCATTCAGTGTCAGGCCAGGACGAAAGTGGAACGCATCCTGGAAATACACCGAGGTGAACGGCCGGTTCAGGATATATTGCGGCGCCCCGAAACCCTGTTCGTAGAAAGAGGGCAAACCCAGGCTCCACGATTGCAAAGTGCTTATCGGAGCTGAGGCGGTGGACGAGGAAAGCCCGCAAGCGATGGGAACCTGCAGGCATGGACTGACCAGGCCACCGGGAAGCTGTAGGAATTCGAAGCGTCCGCCAAAGAACGTAGCGGACGAACTGTTGTCGTCGCGAAGCAGTTCGTCAAAACCCATCTGCAGCGTGTGACGGCCACGCGTAAAGGTGAAATTATCCGCGAACTCATAACGGCGGATCTTGTTGTAGCTGGGGAGAAAGATGTTGCGGCCAAAAAAGCCATAACCCTGGACATCGAGACCCGGACCACCCGCGTCGTTCGAGTTCACGTTGAATTGGTACATGTTCCACTGCACCCGGGCTTCGTTGATCGCGCCGGAGTTGAACTGGTGGAACCAGGAGCCTTGCAAGGTGCTGTCCCAGTTCAGAATCGAGGTGCCGCGCGAGAAGCCGACCAGCGCCTGCAGCGTCGGGTCGGATTCAGTGAGGTGCACCGCGCTGTAGCGGAGAAAGCCTGAGTCGTTCTGGTTGAATCGATGATCGAGACGTGTGGACCCCTCGTATTGACGGATCGGAAAGGGGAACAGTCCGCCATTCTGTTCAAACTGGTTAACCACGAAAGCCCTCGAGGCTAGCTGGGCCGGGGTAACGAAGGGGTTCCCGGTAGCAGTCGGATCAACCGTGAGGATGCTCTGCAGTCCGAATGCGCACGTGGCGGCCGGCAGCAACGTGATTGCAGGCGCTTCGCCCAGGCAGGGTACCGGCGTTTGCCCTTCCGCTGCCAGGCCGGCAAGAATCGGCGATTGCGCAGCGGTGGGAGCGAAGATGCCGCTGCTGGTCAGCAAGGGAACCGAGTCCTGCGCATCGGAACGCAGGCCCTCGAAGGCGAAAAACAGGAACGTCCGGTCCTTCTTGACGGGTAACCCAATGGTCCCCCCGAACTGCTGCCGGTTGAGGGAATTTTTGATCGGCTGGCCTTGGGCGTCGAGCGAGAACGGCTCACCCGCAGCCAAGGCTGGACTGAAGGCAAACGGATTTCGCGCATCCATGGCATCGTTGCGGAAGAAAGCAAACAAGCCGCCATGCAGCGTATTTGTGCCTGACTTGGTGACGATGTTGATCGAAGCGCCGCTGGCCCCACCCAACTGAGCTGAATAGTTGCTGCGGTTGATCTGGAATTCCTGCACCGCATCCTGGCTGACATTCAGGCGCACTCCACCTGATTCGTCGTTCGCCTCGCCACCGTCTACAGTCACGCTGTTGCCGCGTCCATTGCTGCCATAAAGCGACAGGCCACTCTGTGGAGTCTGTTGCACCCGGTAGTCGGCGTTGCTGGCGATGATGTTGGAGTTGCTGACGCCCGGCATCAACAGGGAGAAGGATAGATAGTCGCGGCGATCGATGGGCAGATTGGTAATTTCCCGTTCTCCCACGCTGTCGGCCTGGCTGCCTCGTGTCGTCTCAATCACCGGCGGCGCTTCGTTCACAACCACCTCCGCAGTCACCGTGGACACGCTCAGGTGGAAGTCGGAGATGACGGTTTCCCCGATGGGGACAAGCACGCCTTTGCTGATCTCGGTCGCGAAACCGTTCATCCGTACGGTCACACTGTAGGTGGAAGGCGGCAGCCCGGCAAATTGGTACTGGCCGCCGGAATCGGTCGCTGCCGTGCGCTGCAGGCCAGTTTGCGGGTCTGCCACGGTTACATTCGCGTTGGGAATGACCCCACCGGTCGGATCTGTCACCGTTCCGCGAATCACCCCGGAGGAGCCTACCCCCTGCGCAAAGGCCAAGGGTACCCACAGCAGCCAGGCCGCGAGTAGAAAGCAGGTCTTCTTTGATCCTCCTGTTTTGAGCGGCAACCGGCGCGCACGGGTGAGAAAAGAGTTGAGCCAGCAAAATGGTGCTAATGTACCGATGGATTGAATGGTCACGATGGGTCCTCGCAAAGTGTGCATACTACCCCGCTTGCCGTTTCTTATAAGTCTCTATTTACCAACAACTTAAGGACTGTATTCCAGCCCGGCGCCATGGCTATACGGCGCTGCTGAACCGTAATTTCTAACCGACGGGTAAGATAAGCGCAAAAGACAACGTCTGTCACCTTGATTTTTTAAACGGGATCAAAAGTATGATTAGCCTGAAAGAGAAAACTGTTTTCGTCACCGGAGCCAGCCGCGGCATAGGGCTTGCCATCGCATTGCGCGCGGCGCGCGAGGGCGCTAACGTTGTGGTGGCCGCCAAAACTGCAGTACCCCATCCGAAATTGCCAGGCACCGTTTACACCGCAGCCACGGCCATTGAAGCAGCGGGCGGAAAGGCTCTTCCCCTGCTCGTGGATATCCGTTTCGAGGATCAGGTAAGCGACGCGGTGCAGAAAACGGTGGAGCGCTTCGGCGGGATCGACGTCCTGGTGAACAACGCCAGCGCCATCAGCTTGACGGCTACGGCAGGCACCCCCCTGAAGCGGTTCGACTTGATGATGGACGTAAATCTGCGCGGCACGTACGTGTGTTCCCAGGCCTGTTTGCCATACCTCGCCAAGGCGGCCAATCCCCACATTCTGACCCTCTCTCCGCCGCTTGATATGCGCGCCAAGTGGTTTGCTCCGCACGTGGCCTACACCATTGCAAAATACGGCATGAGCATGTGTGTCCTGGGTATGGCCGAGGAGTTTCGCCCCTTGGGGATCGCCGTCAACGCGCTCTGGCCGCGTACCATCATTGCCACCGCCGCGTTGCAGGTGATCCCAGGAGCCGAAGCGGAACGTGGACGTACGCCGGAGATTGTCGCAGACGCGGCTGCGTGCATCCTCGCGCGGGACAGCCGCAGTACGACCGGCAATTTCTTTATCGATGAGGAGGTACTGGCTGAGGCAGGCATCACCGACTTTTCAGCCTACGCCGTCAGCCCCGGAATGCCGTTGAGGACTGACTTATTTCTTGACTGACAGGAGTTTGGCAACATGACCTTTGAAGTTACGGAAAAGGCGAAGGCTGTACGAGAACAATTGTTTGCCTTCATGGATGCCCATGTGTACCCAAGCGAAAATCGATTTTATGAGGAAGTCGCGCGCGACCGGTGGCGGCCCACGCAGGTAATCGAGGAGTTAAAGAAGAAAGCTCGCGCTGAGGGTTTGTGGAATCTATTCCTGTCGCCCGAAGACAGTGAACGGGGGAATGGCGCGGGGCTTACTCATCAGGAGTACGCGCCGCTTTGCGAGATCATGGGACGCAGCCCCATTGGCCCCGAAGTGTTCAATTGTTCGGCTCCCGACACGGGCAATATGGAGGTGCTCGCGCGCTATGGCACCGCCGAGCAGAAGAAGCAATGGCTCGATCCTCTGCTGGAGGGCGAGATTCGATCGTGCTTTGCCATGACCGAGCCCGACGTCGCATCGTCGGATGCCACCAATATCGAAGCCAGTATCAGGCGCGATGGGGACACCTACACCATCAACGGGCGAAAGTGGTGGTCTTCCGGGGCCGGCGACCCGCGATGCAAGGTCGTGATACTGATGGGTAAGAGCGACCATTCCGCGCCAATCCACAAGCAGCAATCGATGATCCTCGTTCCCATGGACGCGCCAGGGGTCAAGATCATACGCATGCTGAGCGTATTCGGGTACGATCATGCTCCACACGGCCACGGAGAAATACTCTTTGAAGACGTGCGTGTACCGGCAAAAAACATGTTGCTTGGAGAAGGCCGCGGATTCGAGATTGCACAGGGACGTCTGGGACCAGGTCGAATTCATCACTGCATGCGATGTATCGGCGTCGCGGAGCGAGCTGTGGAAGCGATGTGCCGGCGAGTAAAAGACCGCGTAGCTTTCGGAAAGCCTTTGGCCGAACAGGGAACCATTCGCGCCGATATCGCGATCTCACGTATCGAGATCGAACAGGCGCGGCTGCTCACCATGAAAGCTGCCCACATGATGGACACGGTCGGCAACAAAGAAGCGCGGGCTGAGATTGCGATGATCAAAGTAGTGGCGCCGAACATGGCGTTGCGTGTGCTGGACAGAGCAATTCAAGCCCATGGAGGTCTTGGAGTTTCCCAGGATACGTTTCTGGCTGCCGCGTGGGCATCGGTGCGCACCCTGCGGCTGGCGGATGGGCCGGATGAGGTGCACCTGGAATCCATCGCCAAATGGGAGCTGAAGAAACAAGGTGGGAGCCCCAAAAGCTTGTCGCGCCGAGCGGGCTGATGCCGAAGAGCAGTTGCGTGAGTGCTCTAGCCGCCGGCAGCGCTGCACCTACACCGACAGAGGCACCGATGAGTGTCAGGACCAGACCCTGATGGAACACAACGGCCATAACGTTGCCACGTGTCGCTCCCACCGCGATGCGGATGCCGAATTCGCGGCTTCGCTGCCCCATTGCGAAGTTCTTCACACGCGCCAGAAACCGGCTCAGGATTCTCATGAAAGATCCTATGCTTTCACTTCAATCCGAGCCACATCGCGGACTTCGAAAAACTACTCGTATCTCAGTGCGATCATGGGGTCGACACGCATTGCCCGCCGCGCGGGGATATAACAGGCCGCAAGCGCCACACCTGTGAGCACCAGGGTGACGCCAACAAATGTAAGAGGATCGGTGGGCATTACGCCATAGAGCAAACCTGCCATCAGGTGCGACACGATCACCGATCCCACCAGTCCCAGCGCGGCGCCCGCCATCGCCAGCCCCAGCCCCTGGCGCAAAACCATCTGCAGGATCGTCCCCCGCCGCGCCCCCAGCGCCAGGCGAATGCCGATCTCCTGCGTGCGCTCGCTCACGATATAGGAAATCACTCCGTAAATTCCCAGCGCCGCCAGCAGCAACGCCGTCGCTGCAAAGCACGCCACCATCTCCATCGAGAATCGCCGCTCTGCCAAAGAGGCCGACACTGCGTCATCGAGCGTCTGCACCCCATAAACCGGCAGTTCCGGATTCACTGACTGCACCATCGCCCGCACCTCTTCCCGGATCGCGCTCGCATTCAGGTCTCCACGCAGAAAGATGGCCAGCTCCTTGGGCGTCTCCTGGTACAGGCTCAGATAGATTTGCGGAACGCTCGCGTTCGCCAGCGACTCGGTTCGAGCATCCGCGATCACCCCCACGATCGTGATCCAGGTCTTGCTCGCACGTTGGCCAACCCCAGCCCTCCCACGGCCAACCTTCAGCCGCTTCCCAAGCGGATCCTCGCCCCGCCAGTAAGTCTCCGCCATCGCCTGGTTGATCACGGCGACCAGCGGCGCATTCTCGTCGTCGCCGTCATTGAACAGACGGCCCCGCAGCACCGGAATCTCCAGCAAATGAAAATATTCCGGCGTAACCTGCGACCGCTCCACCAAAGGCGGCTGCTTGCTCTGTGTCTGGCGTCCTTCCACGATCAGCGCGCTCGGGTTGCGGTCGTGATGCAGCGGAATCGACGGCTCCGCTCCCAGCGCCACCTCCTGCACTCCCGGCAGCAACCGGCTGCGCCGCAGCAATTCGCGCGCAAACACTGCCTCCTGAGCAGGCGTCCCATAAATGTCCGTCTTCGGATCGTTGGGGCTCGGCAGCCACAACTGAACCGACATCACATGCTGCGGATTGAATCCCAGCGGCGCCTTGTACAAATCCCAAAAACTGCGCAGCAGCAGGCCCGCGGCCACCATCAGCACCAGCGACAGCGCAAACTCCGTCACCACCAGCACGCGCCGCGTGCGCGTCTGCTCCGTGGAACCCTTCGACCCACGCCCCTCCACCCTCAGCGTACTTGCCAGATTCAACCGCCCTGCCTGCCTCGCGGGCGCCAGCCCGAAAATTACCCCGGCTGCGATCGAAGCCGCCAGCGCGAACAGCATCACGGTCCAGTTGATCGACAGGTCGTTCAGCCGAGGCAGGCTCTCCGGAATCAGCCGCAGCAAGAATCCCTTCATGCAGAACAGGATCACCAACCCCGCCACTCCGCCCAGCAGCGAAAGCAGCAGGCTCTCCGTCAGCAACTGCCGCACCAGCCGTTTGCGTGCCGCCCCCAGCGCCTGGCGCACCGCCATCTCCCGAGATCGGGCGCTCGCGCGCGCCAGCAGCAGATTCGCCACATTCACGCAGCCGATCAGCAACACCAGCGCCACTGCGCCCAACAGCAGGATCAGCGACTGCCGGACGTTGCCCACCACGTTTTCCTTCAGAGGCACCAACCGCACCGTCCACTTGCTGTCGGCCGGATAATCGCCCGGAAATTGCTTCCGCAACGAAGCAACCAACGCGTCCAGCTGGCTCTGCGCCGCTGCAACCGTCAGCCCCGGCTTCAGGCGCCCGACCGTTTCCAGGGGCAACCGCAAACTGCGGTTCGGGGGCTGAGCCGGATCCTCCTCAAAACCCAACGCCGCCCACTGTTCCGTATTCCTCTCGCCCACGGTTCGCCCCGGGTCGCGAAAACCCGGCGGCATCACCCCGATCACTCGATACAAATCGTTGTCCACCCGCAAACTTCTTCCCAGAATGTGCGGATCGCTCCCGAAAGCCCGCTTCCACAACCCGTCAGTGATCACCACATCCAGCGTGAACCCCGGCGTTTGATCCTGAGGATCGAACGTCTGCCCCAGCTCCGGTTTCACTCCCAGCATCGCAAAATACCCCGGCGACACCCCCTCATACTGCATCCGCGATGGCTGCGATACACCCGTCAGGTTCGCCGACCCGAAAATCTGCAGCACAACATACTGAAAAATTCCCGAACGCTGCAGATCCTTCCACTCCGGAATCGAGATGCCCGCGTCCGTAGCGCCCGCACCAGGCAGATCGTCCTCGATGCGTACCAGTTCCTCCGGGTGCGGATAGGGCAGCGGATGCAGCAGCGTGGCGTCGACCAGGCTGAAAATCGCCGTCGTCGCTCCGATGCCCAGCGCCATCGTCAGAATCGCAATCGCGGAGAAGCCCGGCGATTTGGCAAACATGCGCAGCGCGTAGCGCAGATCCCGAATCAGGTTTTCAAAGAACGGCAGACTCTGCTCCGCGTGGTAATCCTCTCTCACTGTCCCCACCCCCCCGAACTTCAGCACGGCCTGCCGCCGTGCCTCTTCCACATTCATCCCCGCGCGCAGATTCTCCTCCGTCTGCCGCGCCAGATGCTCCTCCATCTCTTCCCGCAGCCGTTGATCGTCTCGCCGCCCGGTGGCAAAGTTCTTGAGCCGCGCCAGAAACCTTCTCAGGAATCTCATGTCAAATCCTCCGCCTTCACCTCGAAGAATCGTGCGATGATCGCCGCCGTTTGCTCCCAGTCCCGGGTCTCGGTCTCGAGCAGCTTTCGTCCCGACCGTGTCAGGCGATAGAAACGCGCCCGGCGGTTGTTCTCCGAGACGCCCCAATCAGACGAAATCGCGCCCTCCTGCTCCAGCTTCAAAAGCACGGGATAGAGGGTACCCTGGTTCACGGCCAATATATCTCCGCTGATCTGCTCGATGCGCCTGGCGATTCCATAGCCGTGCAGCGGACCGAGCACATCGAGCGTCTTGAGGGCCATCAGCGCCAGCGTTCCCTGCAGAACATCCGTTTTTTCAGTCCTAGAGTCGCTCTTTGGGTTTCCCACAGGAATCATCATGTCACACTTCCTTTTGGAAAACAACAGGTAATGATTCGGATGACCCGGAATGTTCGCAACTTCCATGGTTTTCGGACGATTTGTTTCCGCGAACGAAGAACAGCGTCGTGTGCGGATAGCCGGGAATCCGGGGATCAGAACCTGCCACTCCAGTTCAGTTCGCGATAAATCGCCATAAGCGGCCAATCGCTTCCCATTCTGAACGTGTGTTCGTGAGGGCCAAACTTCTGGACCCGCTTGCCCCGAAGCCGCACCAATCCTGCGCTCGCACCAATGAGCCTTGCTGAACTGGAACATGTTCTAGCTCGCGGGCTTGAAGGTAAGAAAATCCGGCTGAAGAATAATAAACTACGTCTCTCAGCCGCGCTGCATCGAGCGATTCACAATTCCATTAGTCAAAACGGATTGGCCGGTTATCTTCGCCAACCCACTCATCGAGACACTTTTGCAAGTCATTCTGGACGCCTTCGCGAGTTGCGGGAGGATCACCGCCTAACCGGAACCGCCTAACCGGAAGTTACTGAGTGGTGACTGACGGATTGCCTACGATACAGGCGTGACCTCGTTCCTTGACCCTGGCGCGTTTTCCGTTATCTATCTTGGAGGAGGGCGGCCGTCTCGGTCTCAAGTGTTTACTCTTGAGTTATTTCCGGGTGGGCGACAATATGGCGTGAGTGCCCACCACCGCCCACCTGTCACCTCTGCCAGTCGCCCGATTCCCGCTCGCGAATTACCATATGACTTCTCAATGGGACTACACGGAGCGCCGCTCTCAAGGAGTGCCGTATGTCTTTCTACTGGATCTACGATCTTCCTACCTGGCTCTTTGGCGTTCTCACAGTGATTGTGTTCGTGGCCTTCGGTTTGGCTGGCCTCTTCCTCCTTCGCGGTTGGGTGCAACGCATTGACACTGGGCACCATGCCTACAACCACATCGTGGGTTTCTTCCTCGCTGGCGTTACTGTCTTGTATGCGGTTTGTGGAGGCCTGCTAGCGATCGGAGCCTGGGCAACCTTCGCTGAAGTGCAGGAAAAGATCGATCATGAGGCCACTGCCCTCGGCGCTCTCTACCGTGACATCGGTGCGTATCCCGAACCCGCGCGCACCATCTTGCAGAACGACCTGCGCAGGTATGCTCGCGAAGTCATCGATGTGGGATGGCCGATGCAACGACGCGGGATCGTTCCCAATAACGCAAGCCCGCTGCTTAACGACTTTCAGCAGCATTTCATGGCTTTCGAACCTCAGGACCAGAGACAGAACATCGTCGCCGCAGAAGCCTATAGATCCTTCAATGACCTGACTGCAAGCCGAAGAGCCAGGCTCAACAGCATCCAGGCTGAAATGCCCGGACCTCTGTGGGCCTTGATGATCGTCGGAGCCGCGATTTGCATTGCGAACACCTGGTTCCTTCACTCAGAAAGTTTCATCATGCACATCTGGATGACGATATTGTTTTCAGGCCTGTTGGCTCTGCTGATCTTCTTGATCGCAGTCATGGACAATCCGTATCGAGGAAAGATCGGCGTCTCTCCAGAACCCCTCGAGCGCGTCTACGAGCAGATCATGTCACCACCAAAGTGATGTGACTTCGTGTGCGGAGTAGAAGGACCATTTCAGGAAGCGCCAATCGGCACGAACATGGGTGCCCCTCCCGGTATTGGAGAGGTCGTATCCAGCGCACTTCATTGCTCCGGGCGAGTGACCGCCTATCCGGAAGTAATCCCCCAAAAATGCGGTTCTGTCCGGGTTGGCGACAAACCGGGACTTATTGCATAAGGCTCGAAGCGAAGCGCCCTTTTTCGGCGCGTAGGTATGCTTAACTCGGGCGCGGACGAGAACGGACGGAGTCAGAATGAATCATCCAAGCCCCCGGATTCAAGTGAGAGAAAGTGGACGCGGCCGCCCAGATCGCCTGCCATGACGGTACACTCGTCAGCAAAGGCGCAACACACAGCACTCGAGTCGCAAGTAAAGGTTGCGATACACAAGCCGCTCTTCACATCCCAGACCTTGAGCGTGTTGTCGTAAGAAGCGGAGACGGCTCGTCGCCCGTCCTTATTCAGCGCCACGCCAATAACCCCGCCTAAGTGGCCAGAGAGGGTGCGCAGTTCCTGGCCGCTCTCCATATCCCACACCTTCAGCGTGCCGTTGTCATCAGAAGCGGAGACCGCTCGCCCCCCATCCGCACTCAGCGCCACGCGATTAACCCCGCGTGAGCGAACTGAGAGGGTGCGCAGTTCCTGGCCGCTCTCCACATCCCACACCTTCAGCGTGCCGTTGTCATCAGAAGCGGAGACCGCTCGCCCCCCATCCGCACTCAGCGCCAGCACGCCTCCGCCCCACAAGGAACGGCCTGAGAGGGTGCGCAGTTCCTGGCCGCTCTCCACATCCCACACCTTCAGCGTGCGGTCATCAGAAGCGGAGACCGCTCGCCCCCCATCCGCACTCAGCGCCACCACGCCTCCGACCCACCAGGAGCGGCCTAAGAGGGTGCGCAGTTCCTGGCCGCTCTCCACATCCCACACCTTCAGCGTGCGGTCATCAGAAGCGGAGACCGCTCGCCGCCCATCCGCACTCAGCGCCACACCTTTGACCCGATCAGAGTGGCCTGAGAGGGTGTGCAGTTCCTGGCCGCTCTGCACATCCCACACCTTCAGCGTGCGGTCGTAGGAAGCGGAGATGGCCCGCCCCCCATCCTTACTCAACGCCACTCCACTGACCACGCTGGAGTGGCCTGAGGGGGTACGCAGTTGCTCGGCGCTCTCCACATCCCACACCTTCAGCGTCCCGCCCTGAGAAGCGGAGATGGCTCGCCCCCCATCCCTACTCAGCGCCACGCCATTGACCGAGAGGTAGTGGCCTGCGAGGGTGCGCAGTTCCTTACCGCTCTCCACATCCCACACCTTCAGCGTCCCGTCCTGAGAAGCTGAAACGGCTCGCCCCCCATCCGCACTCAGCGCCACACCTTTGACCCGATCGAGGTGGCCTGCGAGGGTGCGCAGTTCCTTACCGCTCTCCACATCCCACACCTTCAGCGTCCCGTCCTGAGAAGCGGAGACGGCTCGCCCCATGTCCGCACTCAGCGCCACACCTCTGACCGCGCCGGAGTGGCCTGCGAGGGTGCGCAGTTCCTTACCGCTCTCCACATCCCACACCTTCAGCGTGCGGTCCTCAGAAGCGGAGACGGCTCGCCCCCCATCCGCACTCAGCGCCACGCCTCTGACCCAGAAGGAGTGGCCTGCGAGGGTGCGCAGTTCCTGGCCGCTCTCCACATCCCACACCTTCAGCGTGCTGTCATCGGAAGCCGAGACCGCTCGCCCCCCATCCGCACTCAGCGCCACGCCATTAACTGTGCGTGAGTGGCCTGCGAGGGTGCGCAGTTCCTGGCCGCTCTCCACATTCCACACCTTCAGCGTGCTGTCATCAGAAGCCGAGACGGCTCGCCCCCCATCCGCACTCAGCGCCACGCCTCTGACCGCGCGTGAGTGACCTGAGAGAGTGCGGAGTTCCTGGCCACTCTCCACATCCCAGACCCTGAGCGTGCTGTCATCAGAAGCGGAGACGACTCGCCGCCCATCCGCACTCAGTGCCACGGCGTTGACCCCTTCGGCGTGACCGGAGAGGGTGCGCAACAAGCCTGTACCCGGTGGTTGTAGCCCGGCCTTTAACGGCCGTAGCCAGGGGCGGCCCGTAGCGCGAGCAAGCGCAACGGAGAATTGTTGGATGGCGGGTTGATTGCAATGGGGCATGAGACGCCCAACCATTTGGGAAGCGAACTGCGATGGATCTCTGGCGATCACGTGAGAGGAAAGTCGCAGCGCTCCCTGGATCAACTCTGCTTCCACCGATGGCTTGAGGTATTCGAAGTCGCCGATCAGCGCATTGCTGTCAGTTGCAGCGAGTTTTGCCTGCAGCCACGCCGGGTCATAGAGAACCCTTTCGATGTCCTCCCGGCGTCTGGCTTGAGCCAAATGCCAGATCAACCAGCGCCATGCATAACCATTCGGCAGGAGCATCCAATCCCGCCACGCGTCCACCAAGCGGCTGTGAAGCTGGCCAATATTGGCGGAAGCGGCCAGCCAGCTTCGCATTACATCGTGCAACCGCATGGAGCCCCGACCAAGATTGAGCTTTACAAAGTAGAGACGAGCAAAACGCTGGGCTATCTCCTCTGATTCGAAGTCATCCAGCCCCCAGAGTGACGCGGCGGCGCTCAGCGGGATGGGAGTGTCTTCCGGAAATATGGACAATTCGACCAGGCGGGTCCGCTCGTCGCTGCTCAGCAGTTGCATGCTGTCCTCGAGAACAGCACTGATCGTGCGGTGACGCGAGTCGCCGATGCCCTTGGCGAGGCTTCCAGGGCCTTTCTTTTCCAAGGCCTGGAGAAGTCTTTGCGCAGCATTCTCCGCCGAATCCCCCTGGTCAATCCGCTGGCGAATCATGGCTCGGGCAAGTTCGAGGGCGATGGGCCACTCGCCCAGCCGCTGCGACAATATACGGGCGAGCGCGGCGGAAAGTCCCGGAATGCCTTTGCTGAGGAGAGCCTGCGCTTCGCCCCCGCTCATCTCATCCACATTCACACATCGCGCGGTCGATGCGATTTCCGCCTGACGCGTGGTAAACAGCCGCGCACACCCTTTGGCTCCCCATAGGAAGGGCCGCAGGTGGGACTCATCCCAGACATCGTCGATGACGAGCAGGCAGGTGCGATCTTCGAGTTTCTGGCCAAGCTGATTTTTGGCATCCTCCGCGGAAACAAAACCCGGCCGTTCGCCAGTAAGTGCCGCATACATGGTGACGAGGCCGGCCGTCGCATCAGGATTCTGGCCGAGAGTGACCCAGAGAATACCGTCATCGAAGTTCTGAATGATGTCTTCGTCGTGGCACAAGGCCGCGGCGAGGGTTGTCTTTCCGAAGCCGCCCGCGCCGGAAAGTGCGGTTGTAATGGCCACGGGTTGCTTCCGATCCGGACTGAGTAGCAAATCCTTCAGACTCTCGAATTCGTTTCGACGACGGATGTAGTTTTCTGGTGGATCTGGAGCCATGAAGGGCACGCGGGGGACGGTGCAGCCCCCTCGCAGGTGCTCTACGAAGGTGTCCCATTCCTTTTCAAGGTCGAAGAAGTGAGTCTTGCTCATCCAGGGTGGCAGATCGGAAAAGCGTAGTTCATCGTCTGCCGCGCCTTTGACCGGATACACGCATACTCCCATCTGTCGCGCATACCGCCATTCCTTTCGGACGGTCTCCGACTGAATGGCGGAGGGCGTCATGACCAGAACCAGGAACTCGGCGGAATCGATCGCGTCGGTGAGCTGTTTCCACCAGCCGACTCCACCCTCGAGCAGGATGCGATCCTGCTTGATCAGTATGCCGGGAGCCTCTTTGCGCAGCCGAGCACGCAGAGCCGCGGCAAAATTCTCGCCGTCTTTCCGCGCATATGAAAGGAAAACGCCAGTGCGCTCTTTCCCGGTCATAGAACGAATATAATCGTTGCGCCAATCCGTTGAGTTGCATGCTTTCTGAGCTATCCGGATGCATCTATGGCGTTGCCGAACAACCGGCCCCTGTTCCCTTCCTCAGGAAATCCGGGGGAGCGTAGTGGAGAGCTCTGCGGTTTTCTTTCGGTTCATAGTTTTCAACAACCAAGGAACATGATTCTTACTACAAACGGCCGGTCTGGGCGCAATACAACGCGCTTTTGAGCAAACCATGGACTGTTCCCGGCATGGATGCGAACCGCTCGTCTTTGGTGATGCCCTGGTGATACCGGAAATAAATCTGTTGCACGATAACGGCCAGTTTGAAACGCGCAAAGGTGAGGTAAAAGCCAATCTGGGACACGTCACAGCGCGTCTTCCGCGCGTAGCATTCCACTACTTCTGAGCGCCGGAAGCTTCCAGCAATGGCCGTGGGTCCCCAGGTCTTCTGCTGCAGTTCATCGGGGTCGGTTACATCAACCCAATAGGCAAGAGTGGTGCCGAGATCCGAAAGAGAGTCACCGATGGTACACATCTCCCAATCCAGCACGCCTATGATTCTGGTGATTTGGCCCGCATCCAGAATGACGTTGTCGTATTTGTAGTCGTTGTGGATCAGCGAGACTGCGCAGGTCGAGGGCATGTGCTGCTGCAACCACGATGAGAGTTTGTCCACCTCCGTGTAGTCATGGGTCTTTGACCCGTAGTAGCGCTCTATCCAGCCACGGACCTGGCGTTCCAGATAACCTTGCGGCCTTCCCAGATCGGCGAGCCCCGCGGCGCTCGAGTCCACGTGGTGCAGAGTTACCAGGTTCTCGATAAACGACTCGCTGAGCCGCCGTGCCATCTCTGGAGAAAGCTCCAACCCAGCCGGCAGTTGACTGCGGAGAATGATGCCGTGGATGGGCTCCATCACGTAGAACGGCGCGCCAAGCACGGAGTTGTCCTCGCAATAGAGCAGCACTTCAGGAGCCGGAGAATACACGGCGTGGAGTTTGGAAAGTACGCGAACCTCGCGGCCCATATCGTGTGCAGATTTTACCGTGCTCCCGAAAGGGGGACGACGCAGCACCAATTCCCTGCTACCCAGACGGAGGGCATAGGTCAGGTTGGAGTGGCCGCTTGGATATTGCCGCACTTGAAGAGTTCCCGTCTCGCCCACAAAATGAGTGCGCAAATACGCTTCCAGCTTGGCGGTATCGAGCTCTTCTCCAGGACGGATCGTGGTGGGCTGGTCGAGCAGACTGGTCATCAAGGTCCTCGGGCTATCGGTAAGTGAGGTGAAAGGGTTCGGCGATATGCCCATGAACGTTGAAGCTGCTCAAGGAGAATCTTTTCGCCGAGTAGAGAAATTCGCTCCAGGAAGAGTTCCTCACCATCCAGCTTGCTTGCAAAGTTCGTTGGGGAGAGAGGTCGAGAGCCCGCTGCAACGCCACTGCGGTGGGGCCGCCCGAGGTGAAAATTGCCGCGCGTCCTCCGGCGGAGAGAAACTCATCGAGGCCCCCGTTCACGCGGGAACAAAACTCCGGCCACGTCTCTATGCCCTCGACCGGCAACCCGCCATCTGCCCACTTCGCAACGACAACTTCAAACAGGCGCTGGAACGTGGCGCGCCGCTCATCCGCTTGGGCAGAATGCAGAAAGGCGGCATGCAAGTCTCGCACCCGCGAGTCGCCTTCGAGCAGGATGGGCAGACCGAACTTCATCACCGCCTCTGCTGGATACTCATCGAAATCGGGAATGATTTGCACCTCGGGGAAGCCGATACCGGCGTGTTCATACGCGGCGCGTACCAAATTGACCGTGTCCTGGTGGCGCACTCGAGGACCGGCGCAGACCCGGTCGAAGCGTAGATTGCGCGCCGCCCAGTACTCCCCAAGCAATCGAGACTGAGCCTCTCCAATGGGCGATAACAGGTCGTAGTTTTCCGCCAGGAAAGAAGCTTGTGCGTGCCGAACGATGAACAGACTTCCCATCTACTCGTAAAAACTTCTTCCCTGCTCCGCCAGTTGTTTGAGCAGCGGCGCGGGGCTCCAGATTTGCCCGTACTCACGGTAAAACTCCGAGACTCGGTGATAAACGGCTTTAAGGCCGACGCTGTCGGCATACTTCATAGGACCGCCGCGGGAGGCGGGAAACCCGTAACCGTTGACAAAGATGGTGTCTATATCCGAGACGCTCATCGCGTAACCTTCCTCCAGGACGCGCGCGCCTTCGTTCACCAATGACCAGAGACAACGATCCAAAATCTCCTGGCTGGAGATCGGTCGCGGAACGATTCCTTCTTCGGCGGCCCATTTACGAATCAGTTCCGCTACCTCGGGGTCGAGCACGGGCCGTCTTTGCTGGTCGTATTTGTACCAGCCCGCGTTGGTCTTGCGTCCGTACCGGCCCAGCGCCCACAGGCGATCTTCAACGAACGGCTGGCGAATACCGGCCTCCTGCGCATGTTCCTGCCGGATGCGCGAGGCAACGTCGAGACCTACCATGTCCATCGTAGCGAGCGGTCCAAGGCCCATTCCAAAAGCCGTGAGTGCCCCGTCCACCGCTTCGACCGTCGCACCTTCCTCGATCAGGAACTGAACCTCGCGATGGTAAGGGATGAACATGCGATTGCCCACGAAGCCCTTGCAGTTGCCAACCACCACTCCCACTTTGCCCAGCTTGCGCGCGAGCTGCATGCAAGTGGCAATCACTTCAGGCGAAGTTTGTTTGCCGCGTACCACCTCGAGCAGCCGCGTAACGTTAGGAGGAGTGAAGAAATGCGTGCCTACCACGAACTGGGGCCGTGAAACTGCAGAGGCGATCTCGTCGATGCTCAGCGTGGATGTGTTGCTGCCGAGGATCGCGCCCGGCTTACAAACTTCATCCAGTTGCCGGAAGACTTCTTTCTTGAGCTGCATGCCTTCGAAGACAGCCTCGATTACCAAATCCACACCCCCGAAGCCCTCGTAAGCCAGGGTCGGAGCGATCAGCGCCAGACGCTCATCGACGAATTGCTGCGTGAAGCGCCCATGCTTCAGAGAGCTTGCGTAGTTCACTCGCACGTTGCCCAGGCCGCGATCAAGCGCTGCCTGATCGGCTTCTTTGAGCAGCACCGGAATACCGGCGTTGGCAAGGGCCATGGCAATACCGGCGCCCATGGTCCCAGCGCCGACAACCGCTGCCGAATGAATCGGCAGCAGCGCTTCTATTGCCTCGGTCATAATTTAGTTCAGCGCCGTGGCATGCGAAGGCGATGGGGTGCGTTCGTATTGTTTGCGCAGGTTCTTCTTCAGCACTTTTCCCGTACCTGTCTTGGGCAGGCTGTCGACAACATCTACGCTTTGTGGACACTTGTAGTGCGCGAGCTGCGAACGGCAGAACTCAATGAGTTGCGATTCTGAAACCGAGGCGCCTTCCCTTAGAACGACCAACGCCTTCGGCACTTCACCCCATTTCTGGTCAGAGACAGGGATTACCGCGGCCTCCAGGATCGCAGGATGAGCCAGAATGACTCGTTCCACTTCCAGCGACGAGATGTTCTCTCCCCCGCTCAAGATCATGTCTTTCTTGCGATCGACAATCAGAACGTAGCCGTCCTCGTTAATTGTGGCCATGTCACCGGTGTGGAACCATCCGCCGCGAAAAACTTCGGCGGAGGCGTCGGGCTGGTTCCAGTAGCCCTTCATTACGCCGTCTGCGCGCACAACCAGCTCGCCGGAAGCTACACCATTCTGCGGCAAATCCTGATCGTGGGCATCGACGATTCTCATTTCGACCCCCGGCATGGCATAGCCCGTCATTGCCTGGCCGAAGTAGCGCTGTTCGCCTTCCCAGTGCAGCTCGGCCTTCATTGGAGCCATCGACAACGCGGGAGAAGTCTCCGTAAGGCCATATGCTGAGAAACACTCGCAGCCAAGCTTCTCTTCCACTTCGCGGATCAGAGTCGGCGAAGAGGCTGCACCGCCGACGACGATCCGGCTCAAACTGCTCAGGTCGTAATTTTTTCGCTCCGGATGATTCACCAGCACGGTGGCCATGATTGGAACCACGCTGAAATGATTGACTCGCTCGACTTCAATCAGACGGAATATCTCTTTGGGGTCAAAGCTGTGAACCATGACGTGTTTGCCCCCCAGCATGGTGAGGAAGTGCGTCACACCCCAGCCATTGGCGTGGAAGAGAGGGACGGTGTGAAGCTCTACCGTCCCATTGTCGACATGGAAAGCTATGCACACCTGCAATGCATGGAGATATATGTTGCGGTGCGTCAGCATCACGCCCTTGGGGCGCGCGCTGGTGCCGCTGGTGTAAAAGACTTCGGCCACTTCATCTTCGTCAACCAGGCTGATGTCCGCGCGATGAGGCTTGGCTTTGCTGAGCATCGTCTCGTAGTTGTCCCAAGCCAGCCATCCAGCCTCCGGAGCTCCGTCAAGCTGGATGAACATTCTTACCGTGGACAGAGACTCTCGAAACGAGTCGACCAACGGGATAAATGGCTTTTCGATAAAGAGAACCGTTGCCCCAGCGTCGTTCAGGACGTAGGTCAGTTCAGCGGGCGCGAGCCGAATGTTTAACGGCAACAGAATGGCGCCCGCCTCCAACACCCCGTAGTAGGCTTCCATCAGACGATGAGTGTTGACGCCCAGGTAAGCGACCCGATCGCCCGATTTGATGCCGGCCTCCAGCAGAGCGCCGGCAAGAAGGCCGACCCGCTCTCCGAATTGTTTGTAGGTGAATCTCTTCTCCCCGCAAACGACGGCTGTTCTGCCAGGATACTGCCGCTCCGCATGGCGCAGACAACGCAAAGGTGTGAGTGGAATGTTCATAAGTGTGACCGCTGGACTTCAGGCGGATTGTCCTCCATCGACTACAAGAATGTGTCCGGTGACGAAATCGGATGCGTCAGAAGCCAGAAAGATAGCCGCTCCTTTGAGGTCCTGGGAGCCACCGAAGCGGCCCAGCGGGATCGAGGCCAGGAGTTTTTCCTGATTCCGTTCGATGACCTTTTGCGACATATCGGTGGGGAACCAGCCAGGCGCAATCGCGTTTACCCGAATGCCGTGCCTTCCCCACTTCCAAGCCAAATCCCTGGTGAACGCAATCACGCCGCCTTTGCTGGACGTGTAACCAATGGCGGATAGCTCGGGCGGCGAGCCCCGCAAGCCGGCGATCGAGGCAATGTTGATGATCTTGCCCCGCCGCTGCGCGATCATCACCTTACCGGCCGCCTGGGAGAAAAGGAAGGTTCCGGTCAAATTCGTTTCCACGACTTTATTCCATTGCGCCAGGGTCATCTCCTCGGTAGGCGCTCCCCAGGAAGTGCCGGCGTTGTTGATGAGAATGTCGATGCGGCCGAAATGTTTCAGGGTGGCATCCACCACCTCGCTGATACTGGCCGGATCCTTCACGTCGCATCCCAATGCCAGGACTTGCACACCAAGCTGTTGCAACTTTTCGGCGGTCTCCAGACAGCGTTCTTTCTTGCGCGCGCAGAGTACCAGGTGAGCGCCCATCTCGGCCAGGCCTTCCGCCATCTGGCGGCCCAACCCAACCGAGCCGCCGGTAACGATGGCTACACGGCCGGCGAGATCGAAAAGGGCCTTCATCTTGATTCCTGAAGCTTCGAGTCGTTGGCAAGGAAGCGGCTCACCCGTTCCAGCACCGCATCGGTTTGTTGGCGGTGAGGAAGATGTCCGGTATCGGCGAAGGTCTCGTGCTGCGCGTGAGGCAACACGGCGAGGATCGCATCCAGGTGCCGTTTGGTCCCGAATTCATCGTTCGCGCCCTGAAGGACAAGCACCGGGCAGGAGATACGGGCAATGAAATCTCCAAAGGGAGATTCCCCATCACTGAATTCTCCCACCCCTGAGACCCAGGAGGAGAAAACCGTATCCGGATCCTGATGGTACTGGGCAAGGCGCTGCTGCAGATGGCTGCCGCTGTAGCCGGAAGCCATGCTCCGGATATGGCGCCGCGAACTTTCCTGGGCAATCACAAAGGGGCTCTCGAGAATGAGCATCTTCACTCGTTGCGATATGGCGGCATAGAGCATCCCCAGCCCGGCGCCTTCGCTGTGTCCGTAGAGCACCGGAGACTCCACGCGGAAATGCTCCAGCAGAGCGGGAATCACCTCGTTTACCTCGCGCAGGTAGGAGTCGCGGTTGCGCGGGGCGATCGGTCCCTCCGAGTTTCCCTGCCCCGCCCGTGAATACGACAAGACGTTAGCTCCCGTAGCCAGCGCGAGCTTCTCGGGGAAATCTTTCCAATATGCAACCGAGCCCAGCGCTTCATGCAGCAAAAGGATCGTATCTGAAGCCGAAGGGTGCTGGTGCAGCGCAACTTCAACGGATTGACCAAGGAGGGGCACGAGCATGCGCTGCGATCGAAGTTCTGTGCTCATCGATATTTACCGAGGGGTAAGATAACGAATGAGACGTGCACTTGTCACCTCTAGAGTGCGGCGGCAGCAAAAGAAGTTACCAAAAGCCGGGGGGCGGTCACTTCTGTCTTAACCCGAGGCGCAAGAGGCGCCCGCTCGAGAGCAATGGCGCTTGTACAATGAAGGGCCTGCAGATAAAAATCTTCGTTCGTTGCCACGGGAAAGGTGTCGCTCGATGCAAAACGTTGAGACAAGACCTGTTAAGGAGCGCACTCGCGAGCCATGGAAAGCCTTTCAGGCGCGACAGAGGAGTATGGTCGTCAAGCGGGAAGCCGTGCTCAGGACGGCCGCACATCTGTTTCTTGAGCATGGGTATCAGAAGTCGTCCATGAGCATGCTGGCCGCCCAGCTAAAGGTCACCAAGCCTGCGCTCTACTACTATTTCCGCAATAAGGAGGAGATTCTCGTCGAGTGCTACCGGAACGGGATTTCCTATATTGAGAACCTCCTGAAAGAAACGAGCGCAAACCAGGGAACGGGACTACGCAAGCTCTTCATGTATGTTGAGACCTATGCCGAGGCGCTTGTATCGTCCGACTTTGGGCGTTGCCTACCGATGCTGGACGAGTCCGAACTTTCTCCTGCGACCCGGCGCGAGGTTCGAACCATGAAGCGGCGCCTGGATTCGACTCTCCGCGGCTACGTTGAGGAGGGCATTGCCGACGGCTCGATCCGGCCCTGCAATCCTAAGCTGGTTTCGTTTGCCATCGCCGGGGCGGTCAACTGGATAGGCACCTGGTACCATCCCGACGGCGATCTGACCCCTCGCGAAATCGCTGCCGAATACGCACAGATCCTCACCGGCGGCCTGGGACCAGCCTAGCGGGACGTTAGTTCCCCTACCGCTTTTCCACATCATTCTTTGATAGCCACTGGACGACAGTCCTAGCCGCCTATAGCGTGACAGCAGGAAGCAATAAATCGCTGCAAAGTGGGCCGCGGTCATGCATCTGCACGATCGTGTACATCGGACTTGGGCTGTCGCGGTACAAGCAGAATGATGGCGAAGATGATCAAATAAATTGCTTGAGCATCTTGAGCATCTTGACGAAACAAAGGACTTATTTGGCAACCTTACCAAATCGCTTTTGAAAAACATTTGCCGGAGAGGCCAGCCTTTGTTTGGGAAACCCGAGCACTCATTGGGGAAGGTGGAAGCCCCCGCATTCATGCGGGGGAAGGAGCGCTTCAGCGCTCCGTGAAAGACCCCTCGACGCTGATCACGCGCTTTAGCGCTGGTGATGCCCCTGCGGTTACTTCTGGCCACTCCCAGGTTAAGGTCAATTGACTTTCTGACCCATCGTTCAGTATTCTTCTGGGGCACCCAATCTGCGTGATTTTTGATTGGTACCAAAAGGAATAAAGCATGCCGCTGCTTTCCGATTCTCCGGTTCAGGACACACCGGCCTCCGAGCAGGAAAAACGTCTCCAGCGAAAGTTCAACATCCGGAGGGCAGCCGTGCTGGGCGCAGGCACCATGGGCGCCCGGATTGCCGCTCATATTGCAAACGCGGGGCTCCCGGTTCTTCTGCTGGATATCGTGCCGGAAAAAGGCGATCGCAACAGCCTGGCAGCGCAAGCGCTCAATAACCTCAAAAGCGCAAAGCCCGCAGCCTTTGCAGTCCCCTCAATCGCCGACCACATCAGCGTAGGCAATTTTGAAGATGACCTGCCCAGGCTGCGTGATTGCGATTGGATCATCGAGGCCGTTGCCGAAAATCTCGAGATCAAGCGCAGTCTGCTCAGCAAGGTAGCCGCGCACCTGCATCCGGAAGCCATCCTTACCACCAACACTAGCGGTCTCCCAGTCGCTCAGATCGGCGCGCAACTTCCCGAGCCGTTGCGGCGGCGCTGGTTTGGAACCCACTTCTTCAATCCCCCGCGTTACATGCGCCTGCTGGAGGTAATCGCGACTCCGGAAACGGATCCGGCAGCCATTGCTGCGATCGCAGAGTTTGGCGATCGTCAGCTGGGCAAGACGGTCGTGCCCGCCAACGATGTGGCGAACTTCATCGCCAACCGCGTGGGCACCTTCCTGATGCTGAACACTTTCAAGATCATGCAGGAGCAAGGGCTGAGCATTGAAGATATCGATGTGCTGACCGGGCCGGCGGTCGGCTGGCCAAAAACCGGCACCTTCCGCCTTGCGGACCTGGTGGGCCTGGATGTTCTAACCAGCGTAGCGCGAAACTTCTCCAAGGCCGCAACCGACGAGAGGTCAGACGTGAAGGTGCCCGATTTTCTCGATCAGCTCATCGCGCGCAAGTGGCTGGGCGATAAGACCAGGCAAGGCTTCTACAAGAAAGAGCGCGGCGCGGATGGAAAGGAAATTCGCTCCGTCCTCAATTTGGAGACACTCGAATACCAGCCGGCGTCCAAGCCCTCCTTCCCCTCAATTGAGCTGGCGAAAGGCAATGAGTCGGTGGCCGGCAGACTGAAGGCGCTGCTGGGCGCTGACCCTGCGAAGGATCGCGCCGCGAGGTTCTATTGGCAGGCACTTCCGGACCTTTGGGCCTATTCCGCCAACAGAATCGGCGAGGTCACCGAGACGATCGTTGATATCGATCGGGCAATCACCTCAGGATTCAATTGGGAGCTGGGGCCGTTTGCGTTGTGGGACGCCGCAGGTGTTCCCAACACGGTGGAGAAGATGCGCGCCGCGGGAACGCCTATTCCGGCGGCGGTCGAAAAGCTTCTAGCCTCCGGCGGTGACTCCTGGTACCGTGCCGGCGGCACCGAGTACTTCGATGTGAAAACGGGTGCATACCGGCCCGTTCACCAGAACCCTGAACTAGCCTCGGTGGCCAGCTACAAGCGTTCCCATGGAATTTTTGCCGGGAACACCGGCATCTCCCTGGTGGACGTCGGCGACGGGATCGGCTGCTTCGAATTCCATTCGAAGATGAATTCGCTAGGGCACGACATTGTGTCCTTTCTATTGCAAAAGCTGCAGCCGGGAAGCGACGCGGTGCGCAACTTCGACGGCTTCATCATCACCAGCGATGCGCAGAATTTCACCGTAGGCGCCAACCTGATGCAGCTGCTGCTGGCTATCCAGGACGAGGAGTGGGATGAGATCGAGCTGAGCGTAAGGCAGTTCCAGGGCATGACCCGGGCGATCAAGTTCTGCGAGCGTCCGGTGGTAGCCGCTCCTTTCGGCTTGTGCCTGGGCGGGGGAACCGAGGTCTCCATGCACGCGGCGCTGCGCCAGCCGCATCTGGAGCTCTATACAGGACTGGTCGAGACCGGCGTTGGCCTGATCCCTGGTGGTGGCGGATGCAAGGAAATGCTGCTGCGCGCCTTGGCTGCAGCGGACGCGGTGCGCAGCGACGCCCGGGGCGAATCGGTCGAGGTGGTTGAAACCGTCAAGAACGTGTTCGAGACCATCGCCATGGCCAAGGTATCGACCTCCGCCATCGATGCGCGCTCGCTGCGCATTATCGAAGACATCGATTCGATCTCCATGAATCGCAGCCGGCTGGTAAGCGACGCCAAGGCCCAGGCCCTCCGGCTGATACGGTCCGGATACACGGCGCCGGTGATGAGAACCAACATTCCCGCGCCGGGCGAAACCATTCAGGCAACGTTGAAGCTTGGCATCTACCTGATGCGCGAAGGAGCGTACATCAGCGAGCACGACGCGAAGATCGCCACCCACGTGGCGCGCATACTCACCGGCGGCGATATTACCCCGGGAACTCTGCTCACCGAACAGGCGCTGCTTGATCTGGAGCGCGAGGCCTTCCTCTCTCTCTGTGGAGAGCCCAAAACGGTCGAGCGCATCGGTTTCACCCTTAAGACGGGCAAGCCGCTTAGAAATTAATCAGTCTCGCGGATGGGAGATTATGAAGGAAGCAGTCGTAGTCAGCGCAGTGCGCACAGCGGTGGGGAAAGCGCCCAAAGGTACACTCCGTTACACCCGCCCCGATGATCTTGGCGCGGTTGCCGTGAAAGGCGCCGTGGAGCGGGTGCCGGAGCTCGACCCTAAAGAGATTGAAGACGTGATCATCGGCTGCGCCATGCCGGAAGGCGAACAGGGGATGAATGTGGCGCGGCTGATCTCGCTGCGCGCGGGCCTTCCCATCGAAGCCGCAGCGATGACGGTGAATCGCTACTGCGCCTCCGGACTACAGACCATCGCGCTGGCGGCGGAACGGATTCGCGGGGGCGGCGCGGACGTCATTGTTGCCGGCGGTGCGGAATCGATGTCCTATCTCCCCATGGGAGGCAACAAGATTGCCGTCAATCCATGGCTGGTCGATAACCACCCGGCCGCGTATATGTCCATGGGGCTTACCGCCGAGCGGGTGGCAAAGCATTACGACATCTCCCGCGAACAATCGGACCAGTTCGCTTTTTGTAGTCACCAGAAAGCGCTGGCGGCGATTGAGGCAGGCCGCTTTGAAGATGAGATTGTGCCCGTTCCCGTCGTGACCACGGTCCTAAGCACGGCGGGGAAGCCGGAGAAGAAGGAAAAGTCATTTACCGTGGACGAGGGACCGCGAGCCGACACCTCGATTGAGGCGCTGGCCAAGCTGCGCGCTGTCTTCCACGCCGTCGGTGTCGTCACCGCGGGCAACAGCTCTCAGACCTCGGATGGTGCGGCGGCTGCGGTGGTTATGTCCGGCACCCGGGCCAAAGAGATCGGAGCCAGGCCGCTGGCGCGTTTTGTTTCTTTCGCTTATGCCGGCTGTCTCCCTGAGGAGATGGGCATGGGCCCTGTCTATGCGATCCCCAAAGCGCTGAAGATGGCCGGCCTCACGCTCGATCAGATCGATCTGATTGAGCTGAACGAGGCTTTCGCCGCCCAGACGCTGGCAGTGATCAAGACACTCGGCATCGATCCGGCCCGGGTAAACGTCAACGGGGGTGCGATCGCACTCGGCCATCCCCTGGGCTGCACCGGCACCAAACTTACAGCCAGCCTGATCAGCGAGATGAAACGGCGCGGCGCCAGGTATGGAATGGTGACCATGTGCGTCGGCGGCGGCCAGGGAGCCGCAGGTATTTTCGAGAATCTACAAAATTAGCAACAATGGCGGGAACCTAAAGTCACCTTGGAGGATGCAATGGTCGTAGAGACTCAAGTCAGGACGGCGAAACGAGTGACCGGAGGCAGTTTCCTGATCGAAGACTTAACCCCCGAGGATATTTTCACCCCGGAAGACCTTTCTCCGGAACAGAAGCAGATCGCTGACGTGACCGCTGAATTTGCGGAAGAGAAGATCCTTCCCCAGGCTCATGAGATCGAGGCGAAAAACTGGGATGTGAGCCGCAAGCTGATGCGCGACCTGGGCGCTCTGGGGTTGCTCGGAATCGACGTGCCCGAACAATACGGTGGTCTTGATATGGACAAGATTACCTCGACCCTGGTCTCACAAAACCTCACCGGTTCAGCGAGTTTCGCGGTTACGTTCAGTGCCCATGTGACCATCGGGACATTGCCGCTGGTCTGGTATGGAACGCCAGAGCAGAAGGAGAAATACCTTCCCAAGTTGGCGAGCGGCGAATGGATCGCGGCCTATGCCTTGTCAGAATCCTCCGCCGGCTCCGATGCAATGAACATTCGCGCCCGAGCCACCCTCACTCCGGATGGCAAGCACTACGTGCTCAACGGTGAAAAGATGTGGATTTCGAATGCGGGCATCGCTAGCCTCTTTACCATCTTCGCCAAGATCGACGGTGAGAAGTTTTCCGCTTTCCTGGTGGAGGCGGGAACCCCGGGACTGACCGTGGGCGCGGAGGAGCATAAGCTGGGCATCCGCGGTTCTTCTACCTGCGCGCTGGTTCTCGCCGACTGCAAGGTGCCGGTGGAGAATCTGCTGGGGCAGGCGGGCAAGGGTCATCAGATCGCCTTCAACATCCTCAATGTGGGGCGGTACAAGCTTGCGTCGAGCGCGGTTGGCGGAGCGAAGAGCTCGCTCCGCGACGGCATACGCTATGCCAGGGAGCGCGTTGCCTTTGGCAAGCCGATCACTTCGTTCGGTTTAGTGCAGGAGAAAATCGCCGAAGGTGCGGCAGGCATTTACGCAACCGAGGCAGTTCTGTATCGCGTAGTGGGCGCCATCGATGCCGCCCTGGCCGAACTCGACAAGAACTCCCCTACATTCTCAGCCGAGGTGCAGAAGCGGATCGAAGAATTTGCTGTCGAATGCTCGATCCTCAAGTTCTTCGGGTCGGAGATGGTGGAACGAGTGGTTGACAACACGCTGCAGATGCATGGCGGCTACGGTTACGTGGAGGAGTATCCGGCAGAGCGAGCCTATCGCGATTCGCGCATCAACAAGATCTTCGAAGGCACCAACGAGATCAACCGGCTGATCACTACCGGCTGGATGATCAAACGCGCGTTGCAGGGCACACTCCCGCTACTGCCGGCCATCAAGAAAGTGATGGACGAGGTGATGGCGGGACCAACCGCAAAGGTGAGCTACGACGGCCCGCTGGCGGAGGAGCGCGCGCTGCTGGCGAGCGCCAAGAAGATTTCCCTCTTCTGCTCCGGTGCAGCTTCGCAGAAGTTTGGTAACGACCTCGGCGAACAACAAGAGGTGATGGGCGCCCTGGCCGACATCCTCAGCGAAGTGCTCGCGCTCGAATCGAGCATCCTGCGCACGGAAAAGATGAACAAGCCCAATTCGGTCGCGGTGAAGCTCACCAAGTACTATGCCGCCCATTCCTTCCGCATCATCGAAAGCTCGGCGGAGCGTGTTCTGGCTGCGGTTGCCGAAGGCGACATGCTGCGCACACAGATGACCATCTTCCGTCGGCTGTCCAAACATGAGCCGGTGAACACGATCGCATTAGGCCGCGAGATTTCGGCAGCAATGGTGGAGGCAGGGCGCTACCGGCTCTGAGACAGCGGCATTCCCCATGTGGCAAACAAACGAGCGAAATGGGGGCTAAAGAGACATTGTGAGAACTTGGTTTTGTATCAGGGCGCGACTTTAGTCGGGCCGTAACTGTGAAATGTTCGCGGGCTCTAGAGTGTGTGTAAGAACTGCAAACTTCAGAATTCGTGGTGGGAGCCCCCGCATTTATGCGGGGGAAGGAGCGCTTCAGCGCTCCGAGAAACAGTCTCGACTCGATATGCGCTTTAGCGCTGGCAATGCTAGGGCTGTGCTGTACGGGCTTTGCAGGTTGCGGAACATTCGCTTTGTATCAGGGCACGACTTTAGTCGGGCCGTAACTGCTTGAAATATTCGCGGGCTTTAGCCCCTGAGGGCTGCTTTTCGAGTTCTCACCCAGACTGTGTTCCACATTCGGACTGAGGAGAGCAATGCGAATCATGACAGTGGTCCGCCAGGTTCTGGATGCGGAAGAGAGCGTAAGTATCCAAAACGGAAGCGTCGCGCTGGATGGAAGTAAGCTGGTGATGGACACCATGGATGAATACGGTGTCGAAGAGGCTCTCCGCCTGCGGGAAGGGGAAGCAGCAGGAGCGGAAGTGGTTGCTCTCGCTATCGGACCGGCTCGCAGCGAGGAGGCGATCCGCTCCGCGCTGGCGATGGGAGCGGACCGCGCCATTCTGGTCGAGACCGAGGCGCCTCTGGATGTGATAGCCGTAAGCAGCGTGGTCGCCCAGGTGGCGCACAGCGAGCAGATCGACCTGATCTTCTGCGGCGGGCAGCAAGCGGACTGGGACAGTCATGCCTTGGGTGCGGCAACCGCAGAGCGGCTGCAATGGCCACAGGCGACTTGGACCAGTGCTCTCGCCCTTAAAGATGGAGTGCTCACCGGAAAGCACGACGTAGACGGAGGCAGCGAATCCTTCGCCGTGCCGCTGCCGGCAGTCGTAACCACCCAACAAGGACTCAATGAACCGCGGTACCCAACTCTGCCCAACATCATGAAGGCCAAGAAGAAGGAGTTGCGTCGCGTGCCTCTCAGCGACTACGGTGTAAGTGCCAAACTCAGGGTCGTGGGGGTCGAAGTACAGGTGAAAGAGCGGCGCAGAAATATCATCGATGGCAAGGACGCAGGTGCCGCCGCGGCCAGACTGGTTGATCTTTTGCGCCATGATGCCGGAGTGATTGGATGATTCTGCTGGTCGTCGAATACTCCAACGGCAAGGTAAGCAAGAGCACCCTGGAAATGACGACCGCGGCTCGCGGGATGGGTCGTGAGGGACCGATCACTCTGCTGGTCTTGGGGAGCGGCGTCGCGTCGGTTGCGGAGCAGGCCGCGCTCTTCGCAGACCAGGTTCTGGTGGCAGATAAGCCCGAGCTGGCGCAATACGACCCTGAAGTTTGGGCCGGCGCAGTGGCTCAGATCGCGAAAGAGGGCGAAGCTCATACGGTATTGATCGGCGGCAGCCGAAGCGGACGCGAATATAGCCCTCGGGTCGCAGTCAAGCTGGACGCGCCTTTGATTGAAGACGCGATCAGTCTCACGGACCGCAACGGCGTTCTGGTCGCAGCGCATTACACCTTCCTCTCTCGCGTGACCGAGACCGTGGAAGCGGAAGGTCCAGTCACCGTGGTCACGGTGAAGCCGGGTGCGTTTGCCGCGGCCCAGCCCTCAACCGCCGCGGGAGAGCAATATGACGCGGAGCTCGAGCTGCCCCAGCCGCGCCTGCGCGTCACCGGCAAAACCGCGGAGAAGAGTGAACGCATTTCGCTGGCCGATGCAGACCTGGTCGTCTCCGGCGGCCGAGGTGTCGACAGCCCGGAGGGTTTCAAGCAACTGGTCGAGGCTCTGGCGGATCAGTTGGGTGCGGCCGTGGGAGCGACGCGGGCCATTGTGGATGCAGGATGGCGTCCCTACTCGGAACAGGTTGGGCAAACCGGCAAGACGGTGCAGCCCAAAGCCTACATCGCCGTCGGAATATCGGGGGCGGTACAGCATCTCTCCGGAATGAACAAGAGCAAGTTTATCGTGGCCATCAATAGGGATGCCAACGCGCCCATCTTCAAGATCGCGGATTATGGCATTGTCGGTGACGTACATCAAATCATTCCGGCAATGATCACCGAGCTGCGCAAGTAGCTCGCTCGAAATATGCTGCCGTTCGCGCACAAAATCGCCTTCCTGTTGTTTGCCGCAGTAACGGTGGCGATTGGACTGCGCGGCTTCTATCGCGTGTACCGGCGCATTCGCGCCGGCAGCCAGGACTCCGAGCCGCGCTTCGATCATCTTCCGCAAAGGTTGTGGTATGCGCTGGTTACCACCCTGACGCAGAGCCGCACCTTCCGCCGGCGCCCGGCGATCAGCTTTTTTCATTCCTTCATTTTCTACGGCTTCGTCTTCTACATCCTGGTGAACCTGGTCGATGGATTGGAGGGATTTATACCCTTCACCGTTCGATCGGACAGCTTGCCAGGAATCGTTTACAACCTGCTGGCTGATTTGCTCAGCGCACTCGTCCTTATCGGCGTGGTTGCGCTGGTGATTCGCCGTTTTCTTTTGCCCAGCCGACGCGACTTCACCTTCAACCAGCGCACCATGCTGCACCCTCAGGTGAACCACGGCCGCATTCGTGTGGATTCGCTCATCGTGTCGGCCTTCATTCTCTTCCACGTAGGCAGCCGCGCGGTGGGCGCTGGCGCGAAGCTTGCGGTGGAAGCACCGGATCGCTTTCAGCCCTTCGCCACGCTGATCTCGCACGCCTTCGCACCCGGCAATGCCGAAGCCTGGCGCATCTTTGGATATTGGGGTGCCCTCGGGAGCGTGCTTGCGTTCCTGATGTACTTCCCTTTTTCCAAGCACATTCATATCTTCGCCGCTCCGGCCAAATACCTGTTTGTGCGCCGGCCTTCCTCCGGAGTCTTGCCGGCGGAAGAGCTCGACCTTGAGTCGGAAAACCTGAAGGCAGGTGCAAACAAACTGGAGGATCTGGCTTGGCCTCGACTGCTCGATGCGTACGCCTGTATTCAGTGCAATCGGTGCCAGGATGTTTGTCCGGCGACCGCAACCGGCAAAGCGCTCAGCCCATCGGCTCTGGAGATCAACAAGCGAATGGAGCTGAATTCGCTCGGTACCGGAGAAGCAAGCCCGCGCCCGCTGCTTAGCTTCGCCCTGTCGCCCGAAGCTGCTTGGGCCTGCACCACCTGCGGCGCTTGCATGGAGGTCTGCCCGGTGCAGGATGAGCCCATGCTCGACATCATCGATATTCGCCGCAACCAGGTGATGATCCAGGGCGACTTCCCTGCTCAGCTGCAGACTGCGTTCCGCGGTATGGAGCGGACCAGCAATCCATGGGGCATCAATCGCGAGAAGCGCATGGATTGGGCGGAGGGACTCAGGGTGAAGACGATCGAGGAGAATCCGCAACCCGATGTCCTCTACTGGGTTGGATGCGCTGCGAGCTACGATCCCCAATCGCAGAAGACGGCACGCGCATTTGTCCAGTTGCTCGATCACGCGGGAGTGAATTTCGCTGTTTTAGGCAAGAAAGAATGCTGTACAGGCGATAGCGCGCGGCGAGCAGGGAATGAGCTTCTGTATCAACAACTCGCCGGCCAGAATGTTTCTACCCTTAACCAGGCGAAACCGAAACTGATCGTCGCTACCTGTCCGCACTGCATGAACGCTGTAGGCAAGGAATATCGTCAGTTGGGCGGCAACTTCAAGGTGGTCCACCACACCGAGTATCTGGAGACGCTGGTGGCCGAAAGCAAGCTTCGTGCGGGCGCGGCGCCCGCCACGGTTGCCTATCATGACCCCTGCTATCTTGGCCGTCACAACGGGGTCTATGATGCCCCGCGTAACCTGCTCAACATAGTCAGCAATGAGCGGGTCGAACTTGGCCGCAATCGTGAAAATTCCTTCTGCTGCGGAGCCGGAGGTGCGCAATTCTGGAAGGAAGAAGAGCCAGGGACACAAAAGATTTCAGACAACCGCTATCGCGAGGCTCAGCAGGCGCTCGCGGGCGGGGAGAACAAAGTTCTCGCCGTCGGCTGTCCCTTCTGCAAGAGCATGCTGGACAGCACCGCCGCCAGAGGCCACGCAGACGGCATCGCAGTGAAAGATGTGGCGGAGCTACTGCTCGAGAGCGTGGAGAAGAAGCTGGGAAAGGTAGCAGCGGTAGCGCCGGTCGATCCGCCCTTGCCCCAACCTTCAGCAACTGTTGCGGTGGCGGAGAAACCTCCGGAAGTCGACACTATTGCGCCAGCCGCGATGAAAGCCCCTGAACCAGCCACTGCTTCAGTGGAACGCAAGAAATGGCAGCCCAAGGCCGTTCCAGCGGAATCCAAACCCGCCACAGCAGCTCCAACGCCCACAGACCCACAGCCGGTCAAACGGAAGACCTGGACGCCCAAGGCGACTGCGGCCAAAGAAGAACAGCCGAATCCGGCGGAAGAGAAGCTTCCGGATGCCTGATGCGCGCGCCCACTACAAGCATTTCCAGCTGATCGCGACCCGGTGGAATGACAACGATGTCTACGGTCATGTCAACAACATTGAGTACTATGGCTACTTCGACACGGTCATCAACACGTATCTGATCAAAGAGGGAGGGTTGGATTTTCTCGCTGGCCCGATCATCGGCGTGTGCGCGGAATCACACTGCCGGTTTCTGCAGGAGCTGGCATTTCCAGAAACGGTCGAGGCGGGCCTGCGCGTCGAGCATATCGGCACGTCGAGCGTGCGTTACGGTATAAGTCTGTTTCGCAGCGGTGAGGCGGGACCGGCGGCCGAGGGCTGGTTCGTGCACGTGTTTGTGGATCGAGCTACCCGGCGGCCAATCCCTCTGCCGGCGCCATTGCGCGCAGCCCTTGAGCGGATCGAGGTCAAGCCATGAAGGTCAAAGCAGCGGTTCTGCGTCAGATGGGACAACCCGGCCCGTATGCTCGATCGCGGCCGCTGGTCACAGAAACGGTCGAGCTCGCACCTCCCGGCGCTGGAGAATTTTGTGTGCGTGTACTCGCGGCGGGTTTGTGCCACTCGGATCTGTCGGTCATCGACGGATCTCGCCCGCGGCCGATGCCGATGGTGCTGGGCCACGAAGCCACGGGCGAGATCGTCGAGCTGGGACCGGATGTAGAAGGATTCCGTGTGGGCGATCGCGTGGTCTTCTGCTTCATTCCCAACTGCGGCCGTTGCGGACCGTGTGCGAGTGGCCGCGCCGCACTTTGCGAACCGGGAGCTGCTGCTAATGCCGCAGGCACGTTGCTCGGCGGTGGAAGACGCTGGCTCGACGCCAGCGGCATGCCGCTGCATCATCTTCTCGGCGTCTCAGGATTTGCCGAATACACCGTGGTCTCGGCACGCTCGGCGGTGCGCATCGACCACGATCTCGCTCCGGAGATCGCGGCCCTGTTCGGATGTGCGGTCATGACCGGGGTAGGCGCGGTGGTCAATACGGCGAAAGTTTCCGCCGGAGAAAGCGTGGCCATATTCGGGCTGGGAGGCGTCGGCCTGGCTGCTCTGCTCGGAGCGCGCGCCTCCGGCGCCAATCCGCTCATAGCTCTCGATGTGGCAGCGCACAAATTCGAACTCGCCCGTCAGCTGGGCGCGACCCATTGCATCAACGCCGCCGATCCGGATGCTATCGACCGATTGCGCGAACTCACGCATGGTGGGGCGCAATTCGCCATCGAATCGGTTGGCAGCGAGCGCGTTCTTGCCCAGGCCTATGCGGCCACACGCCGCGGTGGAACCACGGTCACAGTTGGCCTGCCGGCGCCGGATCGCATGTTGGCCATTCCGGCCTTGAGCCTGGTTGCCGAAGAGCGCACCCTCAAAGGATCGTACATGGGCTCGGCCGTGCCATCACGAGACGTGCCGCGTTTTATTGCCCTGTATCGCGCCGGCCTTTTGCCTGTGGACCGTATGCTCACCCACCGCCTGCAGCTGGACGAGATCAATACCGGCTTTGATCGCCTGGTACGAGCGGAAGCGATCCGTCAGGTGGTTGTCTTCTAGCTCTTACTGCTCCTCATCACGGGCGATTTCGACCGTAGCGATCGTGGCTTGAGACCCAGTCTCCGCGCAGGATTGCGCTGGTAAGGGAGGTTTCACCGGCCAGCACGACGGCCGCGCAGATCTCGGCGAATTTGTCGGCTTTTCCGTTCCCGTAACAGCCGAGCATCTCCAGGCATTCCCTTTGCGTAGCAAGTCCGGTACCACCGCCATACGTCGCCACAATCAGCGAGGGGATGGTGATCGACCAATAGTAGTCACCATTTGCGAGCAGTTGCGCATAGACAATCGCCGCGTGCGATTCAGCGACATTGGCCACGTCTTGCCCGGTTGCGATAAACATTGCGGTCAGCCCGTTCGCCGAATGGGCACCGTTGTTGGCCGATCCGGTAAGGAAAGCCCCAGCCTGCGAAATCTGACGCATGCGAAACACCTCGGCAGTATCTACGCCCATCAGCCTTTGCAGCACCTCGCGCCGCACCACCACTTCCGCCACCACTCGTTTGCCGCGGGTCATGATGGTGTTCATCTGCGAATGCTTTTTGTCGGTGTCAACGTTGCCCGAGAGCAAATAGCGGGGCTGGTCCGGGTGATTGGTCTGAATCCACTGACAGGCAGCAAGCGTTGCCTTTCCAACCATGTTCTGCCCCGCCGCATCGCCGGTCGTATAGTCGCAGCGCAGGTAGAGCAACGGACCCACAGCGTACTGGGTAATGCGCGTCAGCTTTCCTACGGAAGTCGTACTTTCCGCCGCACCCTTGATCTCCTCGAAATGTGCTTCGATCCATTCTCCAAAATCGCGTGCTTGCAACGCATCATCAAACTCAAAGACCGGGGAGCGCTGCATCGCCTGCTTCACGACTGTGGCCTTCACGCCGCCGCATTCCGTGAGCAACCGCATGCCGCGGTTATAGCTCGCGACCAGCGTGCCTTCTGTCGTGGCCAGGGGAACATAGAAGTCTCCGCGCGCGTGTTCGCCATGGATGCGGAGCGGACCTGCGAGGCCGAGCGGCACCTGCGCGACACCGGTAAAGTTTTCTATATTCCCAGGCAACAGCCCGGGATCGAAGGAATAGTGGGCCACGTGTTCCAGGTGAACTCCCGTGTGCTCCTTGGCAAACGCGCGTCGCTCATCGGCCGCCATTCGCGTGTAATCGTTCTGCTTGTCACGCGGAATGCGTGCCCGTTGTACCTGGCTCTCGTTCATGAGGAAAGGGTACCAGCATATACCAGCATACCTATTGCAGCAAATGAACACTGTCGATGGTGAATGGGTATCACGTCATATCACGTCACCGTATTTCTCTCAGGAGGAATCATGGGCCTGCGGCCCACCCATGTCGGCCGGACAGAAGGGATACCCGGATCTCTCATCTTCTTCCACAGATTAATAAGTCGAAGGCAATCTCCAATACCCACAAGTGCATCAAAGGGCTAAAGAGGGCACAACACTTGGTTGCGCTCAGTCACGGTTTTTGGCGAGGTGCTATAGCGAATCCGGATCGATGAGGTGCAACGAAAAAGCTAATTGCCTTACTGTGCAATGTTTTCTCGGAGCAGCCGATGCCCAGCTTTACGCAAGTGGAAGGCATGCGGCGAGAGCTCCAACTCGCAGACAACAAAGCAGAATTCCTGGAGGCAAAATGAGGAAGAGTAGAATCTCCGGCTTTCTCACGATCAGTGGGATGGCAATCATTTGGCTGTGCTTGACTTCCAGTGCAGTCGCGCAGTTTCGTACTTCGATCCAGGGTGTTGTGACCGACCCGACCGGGGCGGTCATCCCAGGTGCGAAACTTACTCTCAACAATCTCTCCACCAACGAGATCATTACGCGAACCAGCGGTGGCGATGGTGTTTACAATTTCAATGCGCTTCCTGCCGATCCTTTTGTATTAACGGCGGAGAAGGACGGCTTTCAGAAAAAGGTTCTCGATCACCTGCAGTTGACTCCCGAGCAGCCCAACGGGATCAACATCCAGTTGGAGCCGGGCGGCACATCGACGACCGTCACGGTCAGCGGGGACACGATACCGGCCATCGACACCCAAACCGCCGACACTTCCCGCACCATCTCTGCCAACGAAGTCCAGCATATTCCGGTGTATGAACGCGATGCAACCAGCCTCATCCGGCTGGTCCCTGGAGTTCAGGCGGATGGAGCGCAGCAGGGCGGCGGTGGTGGATTCCAGGCTCCTGGAACCCAGACCGGAGCCTCATCGGGGGGCGGCGGCAACTTAGGGCATTCGAGCAGTATCTTTGCGACGGAAAATGGCGCTTCGGCAAACGCCAACGGCGGGCAGTTCGATGCGAACGGATATAGCGTCGACGGCATCAGCTCGGAGAGTGCCGTCTGGGGTGGAGCGACGGTCATTACTCCAAGCGAAGACTCTATCGGCAACATCCAGGTCTTCACAAACTCTTACGACGCTGAAAATGGCCGCTTCACGGGCGCGGTGACTGAAATCACTTCGAAGAGCGGAACCAACGACCTTCACGGCAGCTTTTTTGTCCAGATCACGCGTCCCGGACTGAATGCGTATCAGCGGTGGAACGGTCCTCAATCGGTGCAGGCATTCGATTCCACCACGGGACAAAAGCTGAGCCCGGCGGAACGCGGTCTGCTCCGCGATGAAGACCGTTACAACCAGCTTGGCGGCAGTATAGGCGGCCCTATCTGGAAGAACAGAGTCTTTGCTTTCTTCGCCTATGAGGGGCAAAATCAGACAATCCCTGCGAGCAGCACAGAGTGGTTTCCGACCACCGCATTTGCCAACCTGGCGCCAAGCAATAGCATTTCCAACACCTACCTTCACTTCAAGGGAGCCACTGTTGCCGGAACAGTGATCGGCTCGGTCACCTGTGCGAATGCCGGACTGGTCGAAGGCGTAAATTGCAATACGATTCCGGGACAGGGCCTGAACATCGGTTCGCCGCTGACCACCGGCCTGGGCAAGCAGGACCTTACCTATATCAACAACAGCACCCCGGGTGTTGGCAGCGGACTCTCGAACGTTCCAGATATCACGCAGTACACTCTAAGCAACCCCACGACGAGCAATTTCAAACAGTACAACGGCCGGCTCGATGCAAATGTAACCAGCAAGGATCACGCTGCTTTTGCGATCTACTGGGTGCCTTCCAGCCTGACCAAGTTGAATGGTGGCCTGGGTTATCAGCTCTTCAGTCACGACCAGGTCAACGATGCCTTCTCGGTCATCTGGAATCACACTTTTTCAGCGACTTTCCTGAACGAAGCCCGTGCCAACGCCGCAGGCTGGCGCTGGAATGAAGTTGCGAGTAACCCTCAGGCTCCTTTTGGCCTGCCGGAGGACCAGTTGTTCACCGCAAATACTTCCAATGGTCCACAGCAGATTGGCGCCATCAGCCTCGGCGCCCTCGGCGTTCCGGCGCCATCGATTCTGGACCAATGGACGTACGGTTACAAGGACGTCGCGACCAAAATTTTGGGCCCACAGACGATGAAGTTCGGGTTTGATTTCACCAGGCTCTATTATCTGAACGACCCGATCGGCGCGCCGAACTACACTTTCTACAACATCTGGGATTTCCTCAATGATGCGCCTGAAGCCGAAAGTGGACCGTTTCAGGCGACAACTGGCTTTCCCGGCGGCTATCGCAACGATAACCGTGAGAACATGTGGGGAATTTTCTTTCAGGACGATTGGAAGGCTCGCCCGAACCTGACCCTGAGCGCCGGACTCCGCTACAACTACTTTGGGCCGATTACCGACAAGGACAATAACATGGGTGTGCTCCGATTCGGCAGCGGATCCGGTCTATTGACGGGGATCGCCATTCGCACGCGAATCGACGGCTGGAACGCTCAGAAGCTCAACTTTGGGCCACAGATCGGCTTCAACTGGAGCCCATCTTATCTCAAAGGAAAGGTAGTCTGGCGCGGTGGCTTCGGCCTGAACTACAACCAGCAGCAATTATCGACGGCGAATACTTATGATGGCAATCCGCCGGGGACGAGCTCTGTTCCGGGAATCAGCACGAGTCCCGCCAACATCAATCCAAATATCCTCTACGCGATTTCGAGCAATCCAGCCAGTATTTTTGGCTACCCGTCGAACCCGAGCGCAATTAGCACCTTCAACTCCGCCGGCCTGCCCGCCGCGGGTGGCGCAAACATCGGGGCTTTGCCCACGAATCTGCCCACGCAATACGTATACCACTACTCGCTCGAGACAGAGATCGATTTAGGACATCAATGGGTTGCGAACCTTGGTTACACCGGCAGTTCTGGCAAACATCTCAATTACAATTACGACTCAAACGCTTACGGAACAATCCTGGGTGCGCCGCTGAACCCCCTGATAAGCAGCATCAACACTTTCGGCAGTCAGGGTAGCTCGAACAACAACATGATGCTCGCCGGCCTCAAGCACCAGTTCTCACAAACTTTCTCGCTGGATGCGCAATATACCTTCGGCCATAGTTTTGATACTAATTCGGGTCCCTACTTCCGTAGCCCATATCTTTACAACACCGGGTACTCATATGGGCGGTCGGATTTCGACATTACAAATAACTTCAAGCTCTTTGGCATCTGGCAGCCGGCCATGTTTCGCGGCGGCCATGATTGGAAAGAGAAGGTCGTCGGCGGATGGTCGCTCAGCGGAATCTTAACCCTTCACAGCGGTTACGGGTGGACTCCGGTTTATACGGCACCGCACCAGATTTACTGCAACGAATGCAACTACGGATTCCAGAGCCTGCGTCCGTTCTACAACGGCGGAGCTCTCCGCAGCACCAGCAATGGCGCCTTCAAGACCGGAAGCAACTTTTCAAACCCGGGCACTGCGAATACCGGCACAAACAATGATGAGTTCAGCAACAACTACTTCACGGTTCCGAACTACACAAATGCCATTGCAGACAATCCCGGACAGTTCGCAACCGCCTTCATTCCTCCGCCGGGAATTGGGCGCAACTCTTTTCCCGGGCCTGACTACCGCGACCTCGATATGAATCTTGCCAAGGCTTTCGGCTTGCCGAAGATGCGTCTGGTTGGAGAAAGCGCCAAGATTGAAGTCAAGGCCAACTTCATCAATATATTCAATACGCTGAATATCGACCCCAGCTCCATATCGAACAACATTGGCAGTAGCAACCTCGGTCAGGCGTCGAGCGCGCTCGGATCGAGAATTATCGATTTCCAGGCCCGTTTCAGCTTCTAACTCAATTCCAGGGTGCGTCTGCGTGACGCACCCTTCCCCCTTCAGAATGCGTCGCCCGCCGGTTCAGCTTGCAACGGCGTTCTCGTGGCAATCGGTAGGCTCGCGAGGATTTAGGTCATGCTGCGAAAGTATCGGTTATCTGCCGTTGTGCTAGGTTTGAGTGTCTCTCTTGCGGCCTATTGTCCGTTGTTTGCCCAGGAGCAGATCCAGATTGACGCCACGGCGCAGACTACACCCTTCCCGCATTTCTGGGAGCAGATGTTCGGCTCCGGCCGCGCCATTCTCACGCTCCGCGAGAGCTATCGCGATGACCTTCGCGCCGTAAAGCAGGTCACGGATTTTCGCTACGTCCGTTTTCATGCCATTCTCGATGATGAAGTTGGCGTCTACACGCAAGACGAACACGGCAACCCCGTCTATAACTTCGCCTATGTCGATCAGATATACGATGGACTTCTGAAGAACGGCGTCCGTCCCTTTGTCGAGATCAGCTTCATGCCTAAGAAGCTGGCCTTCAACCCCGACGCGCTTCATCCCTTCTGGTACAAACCGAATGTATCTCCGCCCAAGAGCATGGAGCGCTGGGACGATCTGATGACTCACTTCGCTCAGCATCTTGTCGGTCGCTACGGGATCGACGAGGTATCGCAGTGGTATTTCGAGGTCTGGAACGAGCCGAACATCGATTTCTGGAACGGCATACCCCGCAAACAATCCTACTTTGATCTGTATGCTCACACAGCACGTGCGCTCAAGGCTGTCAGCCCGCGCTTGCGCGTAGGCGGCCCAGCGACCGCCGCCGCCGCCTGGGTGCCTCACTTCCTCAAGTACACCGCCGCGAATCACGTACCTGTCGATTTCGTCTCAACTCATGGATATGCCGATGACACGGTCGAAAATCTCTTCGGAACCAATGAAGACATCCCGATGGACGACCGCGTCTGCCGCGCCGCCGCAAAGGTGCGCGGAGAGATCAGGTCGTCAGCCATGCCCAGCCTCCCCCTGATGTGGACGGAGTGGAATGTGCAGGGCATGCAGGAATCGCGCGACACTATTTTTGTGGGTCCCGCGCTCGCCAACACGATCCGTCAGTGCGACGGCATGGTCGACATGCTCTCCTTTTGGACCTTTTCCGATGTCTTTGAAGAAGGTGGTCCGATTCCCAAACCATTCGAGGGCCAGTTCGGACTCCGGGCAAAGGGTGGCATCAATAAACCGAGCTACTACAGTTACACATTATTGCATCAGCTTGGAACCCGGCGCCTCCCGAATCCGTCGAAGGATATCATTGCGACCGAGACTGCTGATGGAAAGATTGTTGTTGCCGCGTGGAACCTCGTCGATCCCGATCAGCAAGGAAAGGCCCGTACGACGGATCTGATCTTCCACGGCGTGCCCCCCGATGCGAAAATCACCCTTCAGCGCGTCGACCGTGACCAGGGCAACGTATTGCCACGCTATGCAGCCATGGGCAGTCCACTTGATCCCACACCCGATCAGGTAGAACAGCTCAACCGCGAAACGAACCTGCCCGCGCCAGAGGTCCTCGCTCTGAAAAACGGTAAGGTCGAACTGCAGCTCACACCAAACGCTCTTGACCTCATCACCGTGGAAGCGAAATAACTTTTAGATCGAACAGCCTTTGCGTTTGTTCCACAAGCCGCGCGTGAAATCGGGAAACTTGGCCGGCGCACTGCCCTGAGCCACAGAGCTTTTGCTCAGTGGGGTAGGCGCCGACCAGGCTGCTCCATCGTACACGTCCATATCCGGCGGAAGCCCTTCGCGCATGCACTGCAATAAGCGATAGATCATGATGAAGTCCATGCCTCCGTGTCCACCGGAGGTGCTGGCCATGGCGCCTTCCTTGGCCCAGAGGGGACTCTCGTAGTCCTTCTTGTATTGGTCGATGGTTCCCCACTCTTCGCCACCCGGCTGACCATCGATGTAAATGCGTGGTGGGTAGTCTTCAAAGATACCTTTGGTGCCGGCGATCATGTTGATCCGGCTATAAGGGTGAGGGTTGGACGTGTCGTGCTTGAGGGTGATGGTCAGGCCGGAGGCGGTCTTGATCAAGGAAGTATTCAGGTCTCCCTTGATGTATTTCTCTTTCCACTTGGGATCGCCCTTGGGGGTGTTGGCTTCACGATAGGCAGCCAGGCCCAGGGCCGGGGTGCTCATGGAAACCATGTAGTCAAAGCGGTCGCCGCGGTTGATGTTCATGTAGTTGGCTACGGGGCCCAATCCGTGGGTGGGATAGAGGTTGGCATCGCTCAGGGTGTGGAAGGCGCGGCGCCATAGGCCTTCTCCCTTTGACGAAAACATTTCTTCCCGCAGATCGTGGAGGTAGGCAGCCTCTCCATAGAGGAGCTGGCCTAGCACGCCCTGACGCACCATATTGAGAATGAGGGTCTCGGTGTAGCCGTAGCAACACTCCTCGAGCATGATGCAGTGGCAGCGGGTCTTTTCGGATGTATCGACCAGCTTCCACAGGTCTTCCATGGTGTAGGCGAGCGGAACTTCCACGGCGGCGTGCTTGCCATTCTCCATAGCCGAAAGCGCCATCGGGGTATGCCAGTCCCATGGGGTCGCGATGACGACGAGATCGAGGTCGCTTCGTTTGGTGAGAGATTCGTAGTCGTGGGGACCGTTGGTGTAGAGTTGGGGCGCCTTTTGCCCCGCCTTCTCGACCAGTTGGCCGGCGTGCTCGGCGTGCTCGGGCACGACGTCGCAGACGGCAAGTACCTGCGCGTTCTGGGCCAGGAACCACCCCAGCAGGCCGGTGCCTCTTCCGCCGACGCCGATGAAGCCGAGGCGGGGCTGCTTGGTGGCGGCGAAGGGCGTATCGATCATCGTACGCCCGGGCGATGGATCGGCTACGTCAGCAAGTGCGTTGTCTTCGAGTTTGAAGGCGGCGGCGGCAAGTGCGCCGAGACGAAGGAACTGCCGCCGGCTGGGCTCGGTTAAGTCATCGTTCACGGTTCGTCCTCTCTCATATGCGAAGGAAGATCTTGCGACGGTACATCCAGAAAAGAAAGAGCCAGTCGAGTAACAGGATAGTGGCTCCCAGGAGCAGTGGCTGCAGTCCAGGACCAAGGATGAGGAATGGCGCCTGACCCAGGTTGGTGATGAGATTTTGGTGCAGGAAATCTTCCCATAGGTGGGCGATGAGGTAGGCGGCGATGGAGTTCATGCCTACCACGATGAGCGGAAAGGCCCAGCGCCGCCACAGCTTCACGTCGATGATCCAGCTAAAGGCGGATAAGAAGAGGAAGCAGATCCCGCCGCTGAATAGCGTCCAGCTGGGGGTCCAGATGCGCTTCACGATGGGGCAAATGCCGGTGAGGTGAAAGAAGAGCCCGAGCGCGATGAGGATGACGCCCGCGATGAGGAAGCGACGGATGGGCGGCTTGGGCGCCGAAGCCTGGAACCATTGTCCGGCGAACAGGCCGAGGATCATGGTGCCGAGGGTGGGGATGAAGCTCAGGGTAAGGTAGCCGCCATCGTTGTACACGAACCGGTGCTCGCGGGGAAACAGGTTCAGGAACCACAGGTCGAAGGCCTGGCCAAGATTGCTGTTTTTATTCCAGTGGGCGCGGAAGCCGGTGTACAGATGATGCCAGTCGGGGGGCACGCCGACCGCGGCATAGTCGAAGCCGGGGCCCGGGACTGGATAGATCGCCCAAGCCAGCCAGTATCCGAACAGGATGGCACCGAAGGCAATCCACTGATCACGAGTTGGACGGAAGGCCAGCAAGAAGAGGAAGGTGTAACCCAGACCGATTTGGGTCAGCGTGTCTTCGAAGGTGAAGTAGGTCTGGCTACTGTGCAGGGAGCGGAGAAAGATGCCCAGCAGGATCAGCAACAGCGATCTCCAGATGGTGTGGGCGAGCATCTTAGGAAAGGGAGTTCCCTTTCGCTGGCGGCTGCGGATGGAATAAGGGAGTGCTACGCCTACGAGGAAGGAGAAGGATGGTTGGATGGTGTCGTGCAGCGAACAACCGAACCACTGGGTGTGGGTCTGGTTCCAGGCGAGAATCTTCCAGAAGAGACTATGGTTGTAGTAGGCAGAGACCCGGGAAAACTGCAGCACTTCGCCCATCATCAGCAGCATGACGAGGCCGCGATAGGCGTCCACCGCCAGATTTCGAACGGTGGGTAGGGAAGGGCGTACAGTGGTGGTTTCTACGCCTGCCGGTGCTGCCTCCTCAACCTGGAGTAACTCGCGCATCGTACGCTCCGCGTGTTATGCCTGACCGGTCTTCTTAGCGCCATGACGCGATGCAGGCAGGCGGCTGCATGGCTGTTAGGGTGGCGCTGAGGCATGACAAGATTTTCAAGTGGCGCGACATGCTGCGCGGCCGATATGAGCTATGATCGTATCGTTTAATTTCGAGTTGTCAACCAATTCTTTCACTTGCCGACCTTTAGGCTTCGAATGAGATGACTTGAAGTGGGACCGGTTCGAACAGAACAGGCTCGAAACTGCTTTAGGATAGACTGTTTGCCGAACCGCAAGATAGCGAAAGGAAAAGTTCAATTGGGGATGCGGAAGGGCCACCCTATATCGCCCGTGCTTGAGGAGACCGTGCACCATGCCTCGGCTCCGGAAGACCCGGCGCAGCCTCGGCCAGTGGATGGGATGATGGCCGAGGAGCGGCGGACCCAGATCCTGCAGATTGTGCGTAGCGAGGGCCGTGCACGGGTCAATGAGTTGGCCAACCGGTTCAGCAGTTCGGCGGTCACCATCCGCAACGACCTGAATGAGCTGCACCAGCGCGGCCTGGTGATGCGTTCCCACGGCGGGGCTGTGCTTCCGGAAAAGATTCTGCGGGAATCGCCGGTCTATGAGCGGCTGAAAACGCACTCCGAGGAGAAGCGGCGCATTGGGGCCATCGCTGCCACACTCATTCATGACGGCGAAACCATCATCCTCGATTCGGGCACGACGACGTTGGAGATTGCACGCCAGATCAAGAACAAGCAAGGACTGCAGGTCATCACCAATGGGGTCAACATCGCCGCGGAACTGCTGGACGCACGGGGGGTGCAAACCTTCATGGTGGGGGGCACGATTCGCGGCGACTCGGCGTCGATTGTTGGGCGCTCGGCGGAGGAGATGTTCGAGCAGTTCTCGGCCGATAAAGTATTTCTCAGCGGCGCGGGATGCGATCCCGACTTTGGGGTGAGCGGCGGAAACCTGGACGAGACGATGGTGAACCGGGCCATGCTGCGGATCGCGCGGGAAATCATTTTGGTGGCCGACGCGAGCAAGTTTTCCAAGCGGAGCATGGTGCGCATCGCGGCGTTTTCTGAGATCGACATCGTCATCAGCGACAGCGGTCTGCGCCCCGAGATGCAGGAGAAGGTGCGTGGGTTAGGGTGCAACCTGATTTTGGCGTAGCAGACTTGGATCAGGCGGGGGCTTCCGATCGAGATTCGAGCTGGTTAAGAGAACAGCAGGTCCCTCCGTACGATCCCCCGGATTTTCTGTAGAACTTGGTGGCGTTGTCGGATTTCGACTGAGTCCTGAAGGGACGGCTGAAAGTAGCCTAGACGCAGTCTTGGGTAACCGCCACGAATCTGGACGAGTCCCGCCAGGGACGGCTGAAATCCAGCCCCGATTTTCAGCCGTCCCTGGCGGGACTGATCGAATGGCTTATGTTTACCCAGGACTATCGTCCTGGGCTACTCAGTCCTTCACTCGCCTATCCGGGGACGGCGCGGAATGAATCCTTACGCCCTGGACCACTCGGTTAATGACGCCATCGGGGCTCGGATTGTCGGGATTCAGGCCGATGCGCAGGCTTAAGTGGTATCCCAGGAACTGGGGGATCAGGATCTCAAAGGGTGTTCGCAGATCGTCCGGCGCTTCCGGAAGGACGGCAGGGATCACGTCATCAAAGGGGCTGCCCTGATCGACCGGACCGGTGATTGCCACAGAATAGCCAAGCCGCTTGGATCGAAGCTCGTCTATCAGGTCTAGTTCATAGAGCCGGCGAACCGGATCGCTGGAGAGCAGGCAAAGCACCAGCGTGTCGGGTCTTAAGAAAGACATCGGACCGTGACGAAGACCGAGATAGGTTTCGATAACGACCGGAAAGCGCCCCGCAGTCATCTCCAGTATTTTCAGTCCAGCCTCGCGGCCCCAGCCAAGCAGGGGCGAGGAACAGAGCACCACAATGCGGTCGCGGATACCGGTGGCGATGCGCTGGCACTGCTTATCGATGGCGGCCAGCAACGTCTGCGCACGCTCACTCGCCACATCGGCTTGATGCGGCGCTGTCTGGGGCTGAGCCAAGGTGAGACCCGGCCAAGCACCAGATTCGAAAACGAGCCGGTCATCACCAGGCTGCGGTCGTTGGTGCGCGGATCCAGAACAATGAGACCGTCGAGTCCGGATTGCGCCAGCAGGTTCTCATCGTTGCAGGTGATCGCCAGCTGGAAAATCTCCGGACGCAGAGCGCGCACCCGCTCGACCACGGCAGCGCTCTCCGGGCTGTTGCCGGATCGGGCCAGAGATACGACTGCGCCCACATCGAGCAGGTAGCGCTCAGGATCGACGAGCAGATCAGTGGTGGGAACAGCAACGGCGCGTGGCCAAGCCAAAGCCACACTCGACGCCGCGTAGGCAGAACTCCCGGCACCGGTCAGCAATACGCGGGTTGGCTGAACGCGGCCGGCGAGATTGATCCGCTCCGAGGCGGCGCTAACACGGGCCACCGTTGTTGGCCACAGAAGGGGCTGCTGAACAATTTCCTGCCAGGTATAGAGGGGTTGGTCGTGGCGCTCAACTCCCGCGGTCATATGAGGAGATTCTGACATTCCTAGGGGCTCCGTTCCTCTCTGGTAAGACCGGTCATCGGGCCGAGGGATCAAGGTTGCTTGACTTCCCGCAGCTAACCAAACCGAGACGCTGCGGAAGTATATCGTAAGCCTACGTAAACACCAACCGACCGACTGACAACTATCGAAGACTTTCGAGGAGCGGCCCCAAGCGCGCATAAAGACCGGGCCTGCGCCTGTAGTCAGTGATGGTTGGGCGGCTTCGCGAGCTTCCGACACCTGCACATCATGGTTTCGGTTCCTTGTCTATACATGGAAAGTGAAAATTTATTGACTTTCATATCGAGTCGATGAATACTTGGTCTCCTCAACCAAACGGTAGCTTTCGTAACCACACGGCGATATTCGTAAATCAATTCCGGCCAAATGCCTGCGCTTCACGCGCCAGGGTACTCAGTCCATGCTTCGCAAGACTTGATGATGAGTGTTTCAGGAGAGCTGCATGATTAAGCGGACGCTTCTTTGTTTCTTCGGAATTGTGTCGTTGCTCTGGCCGGCTTCCCTGGTGGCACAAAAGGATGCCGCATCCATCGAGGGCCGGGTGGTTGACGCTCGCGGAGCCGTGGTGCCTCAAGCCTCGGTGACCGTGACCAACGTTGATACCAGCCTGACTTACCGCGCACAAACGCCCAGGCCAGTTTCAACCCGGTGACTGGGTTCCTCGACATCCCTCGTAGCAGTCAGGTTTCGCTACCCGACTCATTGTCGTACCTACCGGTCAATCACAATGCTTCGAACGCTCTGATCCCCGCGGATTACACCAACTTCTCCCCGCGTATTGGTTTTGCTTACCAGATCTCTCCCAGGTTAACCACGCAGAGCGCCTTCGGGGTCTTCTTTAACGGAGATGAAGACGGACCGTATAGCAATCCAAGCCCGGGTTTCAATCCACCCTATTTCGACAGCCAGGTGTATGTCACGCCGTGCAGCCTTCCTTCTTATAACTCTGCGGCACAGAATTGCTCGGTGCCAAACCTGAATGTTCTGTCTCAGGGTTTTCCTGCCAATGCTTTGAGCGAGCCCAACACCCCTTCCCTCTTCTCCCTGGATACAAACTTACGCACGCCCTATGTGATGCAGTGGCATTTGACGTTCCAGTACCAACTGGATCAAAACACCATGCTGGAGACATCGTATGTGGGTTCGAAATCAAACAAGGACTATCTGTTTCTCAATTTGAATCAAGCGGCTCCGTCGGCCGATCCTTCGGCGGCCTATGCACCGCGGCGTCCGTTTTCCTACGTGAATGCATCGATCAGCTATCTGAAGTCGGGTGGAAATGCCAACTACAACGCGCTGCAGCTCTCCCTGCAGCATCGCCTGACACATGGTTTGTCGCTGATCATGAACTACACCTACAGCAAGGCCCTGGGGGATGCCAGCAGCGCCAATCTTGGATCGCAAAACAACGATGCGTTCCGCTATACCTACACCCCCAATATCGAGTACGGGCCGCTGGATTTTGACGTGCGTAATCGCTTTGTCACGAGTTTCATTTATCAGCTTCCCTTTGGACAAAGGCAGCGATTTGGCGGGGGGAGCGGTGCGGTCATGGATCATGTCATTGGACATTGGACCGCCTCCGGCCTGCTGACCCTATCCTCCGGGACCTGGTATACGGTTACGGATGGCAACGGTAATTTTGCCAACTCCGATGGACAGCAAAGACCGGATGCTGTTCCCGGCCAGAAGGCAACCGGCAAACCATGCGTTGCGGGAACGTTCTTCAATACATGCGCGTTTCAGAACCCTCCGCTGGGATCGTTTGGGGACATAAGTCTGAATAGTCTTCAAGGGCCGGACGACAAGAACTTCGACTTTGCGGTGGAGAAGATTGTTCCCCTGCGGGAGAAGCTAGAGCTTGAACTGCGGGCTGAGGCCTTCAATGCATTGAATCATCCGAATTTTCTCTTTGCTGCCCCAGGACCACAGAACTCGAACAATGCGACAGTTTTCGGGACACCGAGCTTTGGGTTTGTGACGGCCGCACAGGCGCCTAGGGAAATTCAGTTTGCGGCTAAGCTTCATTATTGAGGGTGAGGGGATATCCTTTTGTACTGCGGGTGAGAACCGGACAAACCGCAGATCCACTACGGTCTATCGAAAAACATCTCCACGAGAGGTCCGCTGAACTGCAGATCCCTCGACTGCGCTCGGGATGACAAAGGGGAGGGTGGCTCTTCCATTGAGAACGGTGATGCGGGAAGTCGAGGGACATACAGCAGGTCCCTCCACTACGCTGCGCTTCGGTCGGGATGACATTCTGTTGCAGGAACCATTTCCCGTGACCCCGAGGAATCGTCATCCCGATCCGGATGAGCGTACTGGAGGGACCTGTTTGTCGGGTTTAGCCAGGAATGCCAGCGGATACACTGTTACGAGGCTGGGATCAATGTTCCCTAAGAATTCCGACAGCATCCGATGAAGAATTTGGACATCTCGATCGCAGGCGAAATTAATCTCGACCTGATTTTGTATGGCTTGCCTGAGATTATGCCTGTCGAACGAGAGCTGCTGGGAACTGACTTTCAGCTCACGCTTGGCAGCTCATCCGCAATCCTTGCGCATAATCTCGCCGTGCTGGGTGCGCATGTCGGCTTCGTGACGCTGGTGGGCAAGGATGCGCTGGGTAAAGTCGCCCTGGAACGGCTGGGCGCAAGCGGCGTCGACCTCAGCCGGGTGCGGGTGAATGAGGGTAGCACCGCCACCGGCGTCACGCTGCTTCTCCCTCACGGGAGGGACCGCCATATACTCACCTATCCGGGGACCATGGCGGAGATGCGCCTGCGCGATCTGAACCTCGAATATCTCAAGTCTGCGAAGCACTTTCACCTCTCCTCTCTGTTTCTTCAGCGCGCTCTTGAACCGGATCTGCCGGCTCTCTTTCGCGAGCTGAAAGGCGCAGGCCTGACGATTTCACTGGATACCAACGATGACCCCAGCGGTCGATGGAACGGTGTGCTCCCAGAGTTGCTCGACTACATCGACCTTCTCCTGCCAAACGAAACGGAAGCCTGCCACATCGCAAACAAGGCGACATTGAACGAAGCGCTTGAGGAACTCGCGCGGCGCGTTCCCTGCGTGGCGGTCAAGTGCGGATCCCGCGGTTCCGTCGTTCGCGTCGGCGGAGAGACGTTTTCCGTAGCCGGGGTTTCTGTACAACCGTTGGACACCATTGGCGCGGGAGATAGTTTCAATGCGGGGTTTCTATTCGGCTGGCTCAAAGGGTGGCCTCCCGATCAATGTGCTTACGCGGGAAATGTCACGGGAGCACTCTCAACGCTTAGGGTAGGTGGGACGGAAGCATTTCGGGACCCCGATCTTGTGCGAAGCTTCTTGTCGGAACATTCTTTTCCTGGAACAGGGAGCAAGCAGTGACTCAATCCGGCGGCCGCATCAATGACAACTTCATGGCTATGGTCACGGCGAAAGCCGAAGTAACTCTTCCTCTCGGCGAATTTCAGCCACAGTCGACCCTGGTGACGCCAGAACATCACGTCCAGTGCGCACGGTTCCCCGTGATTGATTACCACAATCACCTCGATGCCCTCGACCCGGTCGACGTGCTGCGGGTTATGGATGCCTGTGGCGTCGAACGCATCGTCAACATCACCATGAAAACTGGCGATCAAGCCATTCAGATGATCCACAAGTTCCATTCCGTCGACCCCGAGCGTTTTGCCACCATCGGGTGGATGGACTGGTCCGGGGTGGAAGGCGATCACTTCGTTGAGATCACATTGGATCGCCTTGAGAGGTTGGTGGAGCATGGCGCCAAAGGGATCAAGTTTTGGAAAGATCTGGGGCTGAGCGTGCGCGACGGCAAGGGGAACCTGCTTCGCGTGGACGACGAACGCTTGGCGCCCATCTTCGATAAGGCCGCGGAGTTACGAATTCCTGTTATGTTCCACATCGCAGATCCGGACGCGTTTTTTCTGCCGGTGGACGGGCATAACGAGCGCTTTGAGGAACTAGCGGCGCACCCCGACTGGAGCTTTTATGGGACTCAGTTTTCCAAGACGGAGCTGCTCGATCAGCGGGATCGGGTTATCGAACGCCATCCAAGAACTACCTTTGTCGCAGCTCACCTAGCCGAGTGTGGAGAGAATCTGGCTCGCGCCACGCAGCTGTTGGAAAACTATCCCAATGTCGTGCTCGACATCAGTGCGCGTGCCTCGGAACTCGGACGGCAGCCGTATTCCTCACGCGCGCTGTTCCTCAGGTTCCCGGATCGCATCCTGTTTGGCGCCGACCTGGTGCCGGACGAATCCATGTATCGCCTCTACTTCCGGTTCTTAGAAACCGCGGATGAGTACTTCGACTACCCTTCCCACGCATCGCGCCAAGGCCGCTGGCAGATCAACGGGATTTATCTCCCGGAGGAAGTCTTGCGCAAGGTGTACAGGGACAATGCACTCCGGCTTCTGAAATAGAGTTTTTCACGATTAGCCGGATCTGTGGTACCTCTATAGATCAACCCCGCAGCTTGTCGTCCATCCTGAACAGAAGGAGATCTCACCCCGGGTGACGACTGAGTCTATCGATCCGCAGCTAAAACGTAATTCGCTGGGACTTCCGGAACTCATTTTCCAGGGCGTGACCCACATCGCGCCGGCGACCAACATGGTATTCACGTATCCGATCATCGCCCTAAAGGCGGGACCGGATATGCCGCTCTCCTTCCTACTGTCGACCATTGTCTGCTTCTTTATCGGAAATACGGTGGCACAGTTTTCCCGGTATATGCCGTCAAGCGGAGGCTACTACTCCTTCGCGACGCGGGGGCTGGGGAGCCATATCGGCTTCATGGCAGCGTGGAGTTACCTGGTCTATGACTTGATTGGGTCGGCAGGGTCCACCGGATTCCTTGGCTACCTGCTCTCGGACATGCTGCGGACCGCGTTCGGGCTGCACATCCCCTGGTGGTTGATCGCATTTGCGACCTTTGCCGTTATCTGGACACTCACGCACCACGGGATCCAACTCTCGATCCGAGTGACTGCGCTGCTGGGCGGACTCGAACTGCTGATCATGCTGTCGCTTGCGGTAACCTTTCTGATCCATCCGGGACCGGGTTCTACCTACGTTGCGCCACTGGATCCGTCCTTATCACCGCACCATTATGGAGGCGTCCTGGCTGGTATGGTGTTCTCCATCCTGGCGCTGAGCGGGTTTGAGGGTCCGGCGCCATTGGCTCAGGAGAGCCGCCGCGCCAGCAAGTTGGTTGGCCAGGCGGTCATTCTTTCGCTGGTGGCTACGGGCGCGTTCTATATCTTCACGTCGTATGCCAGCGCCATCGGCTGGGGTACGGGCGACATGGCGGCCTTCGCGGCACACCCCAATCCGTACTACGTGCTCGGCCACGCGCTGTGGGGCGCCGGATGGTGGTTCGTGGTGATGGCTCTTATTAACAGCGCGATCGCCGTCGGTCTGGCCGGCACCAACTCAGCCTCTCGGGTGATGTATACGATGGGCAAGGCGGGCACGCTGCCGGCCACTTTCGGACGAGTGCATCCGGTCCACAAGACACCTACCTTCGCTATTGCCTTTATGCAGATGTTTTGTATCGCGGCGGTGTTGCTGGTGGGGCTGTTGCTTCGACCGGAATATATCTTCGGGCTGCTGGAAACAATCGCCACGCTGGCGGTGATCGTCCTGTATTGCATGGCTAACGTGGCGCTGACGGCCTATATCCGGCGGGAGCATCGGGACAGCTTTAGCGTTTGGCATCACGTGGTGTCACCCTGGATCGCCACGCTGGCGCTGCTGCCTGTCCTCTTTGTCACGGTTTATCCCCTGCCGTCCTGGCCGTATAACATCGCACCTTATGTCTTCTTGGGGGCGCTTATCGTGGGCTTTGGCTACATGCAGTGGCTCGAGGCGCGCCATCCCGGAGCACTTCGCAGAGGTGCGACAATGCTCGTCGGCAGCCGCAGCACCGCGGAGGGCGACGTGGATTGGGACAAACCTATCGCGCCACTCTAGCTTTGTCTGATGACTGCGGACGGGCTCACCGTTCGCGGGCGGTTGAGCGACCTTTCGCTTCTCGATCCCACCACGTGGACGCTGGATTAACTAGGAATGGATCGTCCGGGCATCGGCGACATCCAATCTCCATGAGCTTTGGTTCGCTGGTCTTCACACCCCTGGTCAAGAAGCTGCAGGAACGGTATGGCAGCCGGCGGCAATATGAGCGCATGGAGAATTCCGGAGCATCGCAGGATCGCTTTACCGCATTCGAGACTGAGTTCCTGGCCGGGCGCGATAGCTTTTACATGGCGACGATGGGAGCGACGGGATGGCCTTATGTGCAGCATCGCGGCGGTCCCAAGGGCTTCCTCAAGGTGATCGACGATCACACTCTGGCATTCGCAGATTTTCGCGGAAACAAACAATACATCAGCACGGGAAATTTGCTTACTGACAATCGCGTTGCGCTTATCATGATCGACTATCCGCGGCAGGCCCGGCTTAAGATACTGGGACGAGTGGAGATCTTCGAGGGTGCCAAGGCGGCCGAATGGCTGGACCGGGTTCGTATGCCGGGGGAGAAGACGGTGATCGAGAGGGTGTTGGTAATCCATGTCGAAGCTTACGACTGGAATTGCCCGCAACACATCACGCCGCGTTATTCGGTGGAAGAACTCCGTGAAGGAATGAAAGATGTTGAGAAGCGGGTGCAGACCCTGGAGCAGGAGAATGAAGCCCTGCGCAAAGAGCTGGCCGAAGTCCGTTCGAAGGCCTGAAGGAGCATACGACTATGAGCTCGCGCCCTCCCCTACCGCCGTTCACCCCAGAGACAGCCGTCGAAAAAGTACGCCTGGCAGAAGATGGCTGGAACACGCGCGACCCGGAGAGGGTCGCCCTGGCTTACACGATTGATTCGCGTTGGCGAAATCGCGCGGAGTTTCCGACGGGGCGGGAGCAGATCGTTGCCTTCCTGAAGAGGAAATGGACCAGAGAACTGGATTACCGCCTTATCAAGGAGTTGTGGGCATTCACCGGCAACCGCATCGCGGTGCGATTTGCGTACGAGTATCACGATGATTCCGGGAACTGGTTTCGCGCCTACGGCAATGAGAATTGGGAGTTTGACAGCCAGGGGCTGATGTATGCGCGACACGCCAGCATTAATGAACTGCCGATCACGGAGGGTGAAAGGAAGTTTCACTGGCCTCTCGGACGACGCCCGGATGATCACTTGGGATTGAGCCCGCTTGGTCTTTAGGGTCTGTGTGCGAGCCGGAGAAAAGAAACTCAAGCTACTTCACGTTGCATTCTCCCTGGCTAACCGTCGATGAATCCTCTTCTCATGGCGATCATGACGGCGTGGGTGCGATCGTTTGCGGCCAGCTTGGAAAGAATGCTTTTCATGTGTCCCTTGACGGTTGCCTCAGAGAGGTTCAGTCGAGCGGCAATGATTTTGTTGGAGTTTCCCATGGCTACTCTGCGCAAGATCTCGACTTCACGGTCGGTCAGGGCATCGTCAGTCACGTGATCGGCGAGTTCCGCAGCAATCTCCGGGGGAATGTATCGCCGGCCAGCGTGAACGGTGCGGATGGTACTCACCAAATCCTTGCGCAGCATGCTCTTGAGCAAATAGCCGGCGGCGCCGGCCTTCAATGCCCGCAAAGCCTGGACGTCGCCCTGGTAAGTGGTCAACACGATAAATCGGGCATTGGGAAACTCACGGCGGATCTCGATGATGGCGTCGATGCCGTTCATACCGGGCATCTGCAAATCCATCAGCGTCACATCAGGACGATGGATACGAAACTTGGCGGTCGCGTCCTCGCCGCTGTTTGCTTCGGCGGCCAGCACGATGTCGTCCTCTTCCTGAAGTACCGCCGCGATCCCCTCGCGCAGCAGGGGATGGTCGTCTACGGCGAGAACTTTGATTTTGCTGATCACGGCACTATCCCCCAATCTCGCCCAGGACCCGCTTCATTCTTTGCCAGACAGAGTACTCCTGACTCCGAGGATAAGCGAGTTTGGCGGGAATCGTCAGATCGACCTCAGTACCCCGGCCGACATGGCTCCAAATGTTCAAGCGGGCGCCGATTTTCAGAGCGCGTTCACGCATTCCAGACAAGCCCCAATGCCCGATGCAGCCGTTTTTCAGAATCTCCGGGTCGATTCCCTTTCCGTCGTCCCGAATGCGCAGAGAGAAGCTGGCAGAGCCGAAAGTAATTTCCACTTCAATCGTAGAAGCGGCGGCATGCTTAAAGGCGTTGGCCAGGGCCTCTCGCCCGATCCGGTATGCCTCGTTGCGCACGTCCGCAATCACAAGTTGGGGTGCTCCTAAAACGGCCAGGCTGAAAACGGCTGTGGAGTACTCGGCTTGCTCTTTACCGTAGTGCGCCAGATCGTCTGCCAGATCATTAGTGGTTTTCCCTTCGTCGCGGAGGCCGCGCACTCGCTCTCGTCCTTCGAGCAATACTTCATCCGCTCGCTCAAGGGCCTTCTCCATCATCTGCCGGGCGGCTTCGGTCTTCGGGATTCTGTCCAACACCACCTGAAAGCGCAGCATCAATCCCTGGAAGCCCTGAAGCAGGGTGTCGTGCAACTCACGAGCGATGCGCTCCCGCTCCTCGAGTCGAGCGCCGAGGCGCTCCCGGACTTGCGCAGTAGCCTGCCTCAACCGCAACAAATAAAGCAACCAGAGAGTACTTATGGCCAGCGACGTACAAAGCAGTCGAAACCAGGAGGCCTGATAGAAGGCTGGGGTAATCATGAAGTTCAGCAATGCGCCGCTGTCGTTCCACAATCCGTCCTTGTTGCAAGCCTGCACACGGAATCGGTATTTGCCCGGTCCAAGATCGGTATAGAAGGCCTGACGGCGATTCCCGGAGTCGTGCCAACTATCATCGCGACCATCCAATCGATAGCGAAAACGTACTCTTTGCGGGGCGACGAAGCTGAGCGCCGTGTAGTCGATTTGCAGATCGCGTGTGCGTGGAGGAAGATCAAGGTATTGATCGAGGGAATAACTCTTTCGATCGGCAATCACCGCTTCGATATGCACCGGCGGAGGGATGGTATCTCGGATCAGGTTCGCTGGGTTGATCATCTGCGCGACAGAGCCGTTCGCAAACCATAATTTTCCGTCAGGGCCTCGGGACGCATTGGGTCGGAATGGCGACGGTCCAGATTGATACCCATCAAAGACGTCGAAGGTCCTGACTTCCAGCGTGGCGTCCGGATTTTCCCACCAGTTTTGCAATTCGGACTTAGAGATCTCGATCAGGCCACATTCTGCGTGGAGCCACAGCGAACCTGTCGCGTCCATGACCAGACCGTCCAGATTGTCGCAGGGAAGGCCGTTACGGGAGGTCAGATTTTGTACCTTCCCATTTCGTAGACCCACCAACCCTGCCGACGTTGCCCCCAGCACAGAGCCATCGTCATTTACGATCAGTTGCTGAATCTGGCGTTTAAACGGCGAGGATGGAACGGGAAATATCTGTAACTGTTGCCCGCTGTAGCGAGCCAGATCTCCATTTCCTAATGCGAGCCAGATGCCCTCTTCCCGATCGGCTGCGATGGTGAATGGGTTTTGCGGCAAAGACAGCTCTTCGACGACCTCTCGATTTCGGATTCGGGCAAGTCTGCGGGGAGTCCCAATCGTCTCCGCCCAGATATTGCCGTCTGTATCTTCCGTCATCGAGATCACAACTCCCAGCTGTGAACCATCACGTTTGTTGATCAGGGAGAATTTATTGTTCTCGTAAATCGCCAGCCTGTTATCGAAACCCACCCACAAGCGCCCGGCGTGATCTTCAAGCAGAGATGTGACCTCCTGCCCCGTCAGTCCCTGGGCAGGGCCGATCGAGGAAACATGATCGTTCCGGATTAGATCCAGAACATTGTTCCCGGCATAAACCGTGCCATTGGTTGCCGCAACGATGGCCATCACGACGTCGGTATTTATGCCCTCGGCAGTCGACCAGGTGGCGACATTGAGGTCGCGAAATTCATCAATTCCCCTGGAAGTGACTACCCACATATTCCCTTCATGGTCCTGGTACATCACGTCAGCGGAGTCGCTGGAAAGGCCCTGGGCACTGGTGAAATGTTCGGTCCGATTCTTGCCAATGTGATAAATCCCGTTGGTCGCGGTTGCAATCCACAGCGTATTCTCGCGGTCTGTCATCAATTGGCTGACGCGTAAACTGCTTCCATCCAGTGCAGGCGCCAGGAAGGGCTTCAACTTACCCTGCGACAATTTCTCTAACCCCAGGCCCGGCCCATTACGAGACATGCCAATGAGTATGGAGCCGTCTGCGGTCGCCGCAATGCTCTCTACACCGTTCAACCCGGCCGCTGCCTTGAGTGCCTCCGGCTCGATCGTGCTGGATGAACCGGGCCTCCAGCGGGTGAACCCGGTTGGACTTCCAATCCAGAGGTTCCCCTGGGGGTCGGCGGCCAGTGCCGAAGCAAAAGGAGTACTTATCCCATCCGCCTCGCCATAGCAGTGAAGGGTGGTCTCACCCGCTTTACAAAGCGGTCCAGTCCGTTCGCGTACTCGCGAACGCACGATCCAGATGGCCGCTTGATGATCCTCAAGGATGACGTTGATATGACCACGGGCGTTGTTATAAGCAGTCAGGGTTCCGTTGTGCCATCGTTCCAGGCCGGTTGCGGTGCCTATCCACAGGCTGCCATCGCTCGAGCCGAAGAGCGAGATGATGGTGTCAGAAAAGAGTTGCTGGCCATGGGGCGGACTCCAAGGCACAAAGCGAACGCCATCGAAGCGCAGCAATCCTGCCGAGGTTCCAATCCACAGATAACCGTCGGTAGTCTGGGTGATGGCATTGGGCGTGCCGTTGAAGAATCCATCCTGGATGCGCCAGGCCGTGTGCCCGTATTGTGTTAAGCGCCGGGTGGGATCGAGCGCCGCGGCCGGCACACAGAAAAGGCCCGATAAGTAGAGCCACCCCAGGAGCCACGCCACGAAAATACAGGCTTTCCTATTCTGACCGCGTGGGCAGCTCTTCACTCCGCCAGCCTCCTACAAGTAGAAGGATAAGGATAAGGCTGCGGATAACATACCGGACCATCCTAAAGGATCGCTGCCGAACCCTCCTATCGGGATTGCCCAATGGTCGGACGACGGGTAGCCTCGAATCGTGCAAAGACTGTTTTCCATGTTCCCGAGCGGAATAGCAGGCGCTGCGCTTTTCGTCTTACGGGTTTCGGTCGCCGTTTCTTTGCTGGTGGATGGAACCCTACGGTGGGCGCTGGTGACATCGCCATGGGTTCTGTTGATCTTTGTAGTCCCGGCGTTGCTCCTGGTCATCGGATTCCTGACGCCCTACGCCTCCGCCGTCACTTGCCTGGTGCAGTTAGGGGTGGTTATCGTCACCGGCGGCCAGCACAATTTTCATCTCCTTCTTTCCATCCCTAACAGCTTGGTTGTGGCGCTCATCGGACCCGGCGCTTACTCCATCGACGCGCACATTTTTGGGCGGCGGCTTTTGACTGTACCTCCGCGGCGGTGAGGTCTTTGGGATAGTTGAAGGGTGCGGGGTTCAGCCCAGATTTTCATTGGGCGTTTATGGCCCGACTAAGGTCGGGCCCTGGAGTTTCTACATTATTAGCGAGGAACACGACGCTTCAACAGTCACAACGTTTGGCTTTGTATATAGGGGTAGGGAGAACCTGAGTTCCCCCTCCCTCCGAACCGGACAGGCGGATTTCCCGCATCCGGCTCTCCAGTTAGCGGGTCACCTTGCATAAGGATTGACGTACGGAAGCATGGGTCGCGCACAGAGAGAACAGCCCTTGTTCCGCAAAGAAAGCATTGGTCCAGCGAAGATGGTCAAAGCCTCGTCCGCCACCACGCTTGCCCTGCCTGCAGCGCAGAATGGAACGCAAACGCATTCGTATCCAGCTGTCGAGTAAGGGGAACGTAGTCTTGTGACTGTGCTGGAAATATTGAAACCAGCCGGTCAGACTGCGGTTGAGTTGGGAGAGGATCGTGGGCAGAGAGTTCCGGTTGCGACGGCGCGTGTGATTGCGAACCGTGGTCTTGAACTTCTCCAGGCTCTTGGCGCGCGGCCATTTCATGCCCCGTTCAAAGTGATACCCGAGAAACTCAAAGCCACCTCGCTGGGTGGCGTCCACGATGCGCGTCTTGTCGGGATGCAACGCGAGTTCGGCCTGCGCCGTCCACTGTTGCACCTCCGCCAGCGCCGCTTGCGCCTGGCTCTCCGTCCGGCATAACAGGACAAAGTCGTCCGCGTATCGCACCATCTCTATTCCCCGGCTCGCCATGAGGTGGTCCAGGGGATCAAGATAAATGTTCGATAACAACGGACTAACCACTCCGCCCTGCGGCGTTCCCTTGTCCGGAGTCCAATATTTTGCTTCCTCCAGCACCCCTTGCCGCAGATACGCTTGCACTAATTGCAGCACCCGGCCATCGCTGACCTTGCCTGCTACCCGCGCCAGCAGCTTCTCCTGCGGAATGGTGTCGAAGTAGCTTTTCAGATCGGCATCCACCACCCACGTGTACCCCTGGTGCAGCAGATAATCGACCCGGCGCAATGCGTCCTTGCAGCCCCGATTCGGACGGAATCCATAGCTATGTTCCGCAAAATCCCGCTCGAAAATCGGTTCCAGCACGTGGCGCAACGCAGCCTGCACCACTCGGTCGCGCACCGTCGGGATCCCTAACGGACGCATTTCCTTGCTGCCCGGTTTGGGTATCCATACCCGCTTCACCGCGGCCGGTTGATACTCGTTCCGCCGCAGTGCGCGCGCTATCTTCTCCAGATTCGCTTCCTCGTGTTGCGCGAACATCTCTACCGTCTCATGATCTACTCCTGCGGACCCCCCATTGGCCTGCACTGCTCGGAATGCCTGCCGCAGGTTGCCCGCGCTGTACACCTTGTCCATCAAGCTAAACCACTGTCCTCCTTTGACTCCTTGTTCCAGAGCCGTCAACATACGGTCCGTCCAGACTTCCGGTTCCACCCAACTCCATCGTGCGCGGATGTCTCTCGCTTGTTTAGTCTCTGCCGACACTGCCGCGAGTCCTTCTTCCGTTCTTCTGTCCATTCCCGTCTTCCACTTCCCTGCGTCCCTTGGCTCCACGCCAGTTACGGCGCTTCCTCGCTACTACGGACGCTGTGACTCCTCTGCCGGGTCCCTTCCCGACAGAGGTCTCCCTGATTCATGTACCTGGCCTTCCTGCCATTCTGTCTCCAAACACCTGTGTCGCCCCAACGTCGCTTTCTCACGCTACCCCTCAGCGCCTTGGGCTTCTTCCTCGCGGAAGTCTGGGCTTCGCCTTAACCCTGGCAGGCTCGCCGCCACCACCGGCCGAATCGAGTTTGTCATCCTACGGACTGGCAGTTCACTCCCTGTAGCTCCTCACCTCGTCTCGCGACGACGCAATAACAGTTCGTTACAGGCCGGAGAGCGCATGCCTGAAGAGGACTTCCACCCCTCCAACCAAGTACACTTTCAGGCGCACCAGGGCACGACTTTAGTCGTGCCGTAAACCCTAAGTAGGTCTGGGCTTTTAGCCCCTGCCCCCGCTTCTTGGCCAAATACGTGTAACTGTACGGGTACTGCTGGGGAGAATCGGTCAATCCTGCCTTCACAGGGTTCTCTCCTATATATTCGCGATAATGCAACCAGCTTTCTCGATCGTTTACCCGCACCTCGGAAAATCCACGATGCCGAACCTCTCCCTGAAACCCCTGCTCTTTTCTCAGACGGTGGGAAAAGCCACCCTTAACAAGTTGCATTGCTTTTTCAATTGTCATATCGCTGGGAACTGTCATGAGCAGGTGGAGATGATCGGGCATGATCACAAAGTCATGCAATTGAAATTTTCCTGCCGCCACGTTCCAACGCAATACTTCGATCAAAAGCAAAGCATTCCGGTCTGACTGTAGAATCCGTCTCGCCATACTGGTCTTGGTCGTGGCAAAAAACACCCATGAGCAGCTAAGTATTGCCTCCGAACTGGCATTCCTTGCAGGTTTTGCCATGGCAGGGGCTGAAGCCCAATTCTCTTTCTGTCCTTTACGGCACGACTAAAGTCGTGCCCTGATACAAAGCCAAAACAGAGCATCCAAAGGAGCTTCTTTGGTCGAAATATCAACCGCTTCGCCCTGATTATGTAGAAACTCCAGGGGCCCGACTAAAGTCGTGCCCTGATACAAAGCGAGTTTTCCGCAACCTGAAAGCCCGTACAGCACAGCCCTAGCAGTGCCAGCGCTAAAGCGCATGATCGAGTCGAGACTGTTTCTCGGAGCGCTGAAGCGCTCCTTCCCCGCATAAATGCGGGGGCTCCCACCACGAATCCTAAAGTTTGCAGTTCTCACGCGCACTCTTTAGCCCGGACATTAAGCTCCTGCCCTTCACTTCAGGCCCCAACCGCCGCCGCCCGGCGTTTCGATGTGCAGGACGTCTCCCTTCGCGAGGCGGCGGCTGTATTTGCCGGGCAGCTTCGTCACTTCTTCGGTGCCCGCCTTGATGAGCCACGCACAGCCGGCGGCGCCTTCTTCGCCACCCTGCAATCCATAGGGCCGGAGCTTTCTGCGATCTGCCAGCAGCGTCACCTGCGCTTCGGCAAGGAGCTCGACTTCCCGGATGAGTCCATCGCCTCCTCGGAACTCGCCCGCCCCGCCCGATCCGTCGCGGTATGCGTAACGACGCACGCGGAATGGATAGGCATATTCCAAAGCCTCGATGGGCGTGTTCAGAGAATTCGTCATATGGGTCTGGACACCAGAGATGCCATCGAGTCCGGGGCGTGCCCCCATGCCTCCTGCCGCCGTCTCGTAATAGGTGAAGGGCTCGCCCGTGCGGGGATCGATGCCGCCAATGGTCAAATTGCTCATGGTGCCTGCGCTGGCCGCCGGCACGCGCTCGGGAACCGCTTGCGACAAGGCCCGCAACAGCACGTCCACAATGCGCTGCGAGGTTTCGACGTTACCACCGGCGACCGGCGACGGCGGCAACGCATCCACAATGCTGCCGACGGGAGTGTGCAGTGTAAGTGGGCGCAAAATCCCGGCCGTCGCGGGCGCGTCCTCTGCCAACAGGCAACGAAGCATGTAGAAACATGCCGAGAGTGTGATCGCACGGACGGCGTTCACACTGCCCGCAACCTGGGCGGAAGAGCCGGCAAAATCCACGTCCACAGAAGCTGCCTGAGGGTCGAAGCGCAAGCGAACTGCGATCCTGCGCAAGTCATCGGTCACTCCATCGTCGTCCAGCCAGTCCTCGGCGCTGAAGTCTCCGGACGGCATGCCACACAACTCCGCGCGCATGAGCCGCTCAGAATAATCAAGCAGCTCGTCTATCAATACCTCTAACTTCGATGGACCGTACTTCTCTAATAGTTGGAGAACCCGCTGCTCGCCGACGCGGCAAGCACCAATCTGCGACTCCAGGTCGCCTTCACGCTCCTTCGCAGTGCGGACATTCAACAGAATCAAGTTCAGCATCTCGCGGTCGATTTGGCCGCCGCGCACAATGCGTATGGGAGGAATTCTGATACCTTCCTGGAAAATTTCGTTGGCAGGTCCCATCGATCCCGCAAAGGTTCCTCCCACATCTGCGTGGTGGGCACGATTGGAAACATAGAAAGCCGCCCGATCACGCCCAGGCAAAAAAACCGGCAGCACCATGGTGATATCCGGAAGATGCGTGCCTCCGGCGAACGGGTCATTGAGGATAGCAATGTCGCCGGGCGCAAAGGCAATCGCCTCGACCGCTGCCTGCACCGACATGGGCATGGAGCCGAGGTGCACGGGCATGTGATCGCCCATAGCGAGGACCCTCGCCTGGCCGTCGAAGATGGCACAGGAATAGTCGCGCCGCTCCTTGATGTTGGGCGACAGTGCAGTGCGCCGCAAAGCCGCTCCCATCTCCTCGGCTATGGAATGCACCGCGCTTTGAAAGATCGCCAGTTCGATTGGATCGGACGCAAAGGTCATGCGCGCTCCTCTTTGATGGCAATGATTAAATTGCCGAAGCCATCCACCCGGGCAGAGCAACCCGGCGGCAACACGGTCGCCGAGGTGTATTCAGTAATCATCGCAGGCCCCTGAATTTCATCTCCGGCCACCAAGCCTTCGCGCTTGTAGTGGCGCGCGGGTATTGGTTTGCTTGCGAAGTGGACCCGGCTCTCGGCATAAAAGGCGGACCGGCCATCGCCGGGCACAGGCTCGCGGTAAGGAGGCGCGTAAGGTTCGCCGGGCGCGACCATGCGCAGCCGCAGGTTCACAACTTCTACAGGTTTGCGCACATCGCAGAATCCATAGCGCTGCTGGTGCAGGCGATGAAAGGCGGCGATGGCATGGGCTGGAGACAGCCCGTCCCAAGGAACATTCAGCTCATATCCCTGGCGGCGGTAGCGCATATCGACCGTGCGCTCGGTTACGCCCTCCAGGCCTTCCGCGGTAAAGTCAGCGACACCGCGGCGTTCGAGTTCCGCGAAGCTGTCTGTGATGCTCTCCGCCGCATCGCCCGGGAGCATCACGGTGCGGGAATAATCGCGCACCGCATCGGCGAGCAGAATGCCGACCGCCGAAAGTGCGCCCGGCATAGCGGGAACCAGCACTGTGGGAATGCGCAGGGCTCGGGCCAACGCGCAGGCATGCAGCGGGCCCCCGCCACCGAAAGCGACCAGGGTGAATTGACGCGGGTCGTGGCCGCGCTCGAGGGAGATCACCCGGATGGCTTTCTCCATTTGGGTTTCGACCACCCGGAGGATGCCGGCCGCAAACTCTTCGGCGCTCGCAAGTGGCCCCCTTTGCTGGTCCATGATCTGCTCCGCCCGTTGGCAATCGAGTTGTACTCCCCCGCCAAGGAAAGTGCCCTGGTCCAGCCGCCCAAGCAATAAGTTGGCATCGGTGACGGTCGGCATGGTTCCGCGGCCAAAACAAATTGGCCCTGGCTCCGATCCCGCAGATTCAGGTCCCACACGCAACATGCCACCCGCATCGAAGCGGGCAATCGATCCACCTCCAGCTCCGGCGGTATGAATGTCAAGCATCGGCATGCTCACCGGTACGCCGGCCACAATGGATTCGCGGGTTAGTTGGGCACCTGCTGCATCAGCCAAAAAAACATCGGTCGATGTGCCTCCCATATCGAAGCCGATAATGCGCCTGAAGCCTGCCCAGCGGGCCACCTGGCAGGCGCCGATCACGCCACCCGCCGGCCCGGACAACACGGTGCGTACTGGCTCGGGTGCCGCCCGACGTGCAGAGAGGATGCCGCCCGACGACTGCATCACATCCACCCGGCTGCCCGGGTGGTGTGTGATGACACTTTGCTCCAGATGCAATAAATAGCTTTGCATCCTGGGCGCCAGGTAGGCATTGACAACCGTGGTCGAAGCCCGCTCGTACTCGCGAAACTCGGGCAGAATGCGGTGCGAGGTGGATATGGGAAGACCGAGGCAGCTTAGAGCTCCTTCCACTCGCTGTTCTGTCTCCGAATGGGCAAACGAAAACAACAACGAGATCGCTATCGCCTCGGCCCCGCTGGCGCGCACCTGGTTGACCAGGACGTCTAACTCCTCTTCGGTCGGAGAGTGAAGGATTTCTCCCTCCGCGCTCACCCGCTCCGGCACGCCGAAGCGCAACGGGCGCGGCACCAGGCAAACCGGCACGGGTACAAACCAGTCGTAGAGTTTGCTTCGTGTCTGGCGGCCTATCGCGATGGTGTCCTCGAAGCCCGCTGTAGTCACAAACGCGACCCGCGCGCCTTTGCGCTCCAGCATGGTGTTGGTGCCCACAGTGGTGCCGTGGCGTACGTCGAGGGCTTTCCCGGCTCCGATGCGCGCCAGGGTGTAGAGCACCGCTTGCGCGGGATCGGTTGGAGTGGAAAAAACCTTCAGGACCTGGAGCTCTCCGCCGACGAGATAGACGCAGTCGGTAAACGTGCCGCCAGTGTCGATTGCTACGCGCAAAGCGCTTCTCTCCGATCAGCCTGCTTGGTCTACTCTAACCAAATCACACGTCGGCGAAGTATGGAGAAAAGATTCGCAGCAACGCAAGTGCGGGCTATCTGCGCAGCTGGGTCCGGAGTTGACTGACAGCCGCAGGCATCTCTTCCGCTGGGGTGTTGCCGAATCCCAGGATTAAACCCTGGCGAGAGGACTTTCCCATATACGACGGCGAGAGAGGCCACAGCCAGATACCCTTGGCCGCCGCTCGGTTGGCAATCTCCAGATCGCTTAGGCCTTTGGGCAAAGTCACCGCCAGATGCATGCCGGCCTGGGAACCGTGGACCTCTAACTCGGGCCCCAGTTGCTCCCGAAGACTGTCGACAAGCGCAGTTCTGCGTTCGCTGTAAAGCAATCGCATCTTTCGGATGTGGCGAGCGAAATGCCCTTCGCGCATGAAGTCGGTGATAGTTTCCTGATACAGGTAGGGCGGAAAAATGTCCATGGCCGATCGAACGGCGGCGAAATGGTCCACCAGATCTTCTGGGATTACGATGTATCCGAGACGCAACGACGGAAAAAGAACCTTGCTGAAGGTTCCGATGTAAATTACGCGAGCATTACGATCCAGACCCTGCAAGGAAGAAATGGGCGCACTTTCAAAGCGGTACTCACTATCATAGTCGTCTTCGATGATCCAGGATCCCGCACTCTGGGCCCAGTTCAGTAGTTGCATCCGGCGCCCGGCACTCATCGTCGCGCCCAGCGGGTATTGATGAGAAGGAGTAACGTAGGCCGCTCTCGCTTTGGGAGAGCGCTCGATGCCGGTGGCTACCATCATGCCGTCCTCATCGACAGGCACAGGGATGATATGACAACCGGCGCCGGCAAAGACTCTTCTCGCCAACCGGTAACCTGGTTCCTCGAACCAAATGGCGCTCCCATTGCCCAGCAGAACACGCGCCGAAATTTCCAGCGCCTGCTGCGAACCAGAAACTACCATTACCTGGCTCGGGTCGCAGTGAACCGCCCGCGCAGTTCGAAGATAAGTACAGATGGCTTCGCGAAAGGTCTCCGTGCCAAGAGGATCAATATTGTGAATTGCGCTCAGGCGCGGGCTACGGCAGTGGCGCATGATCATGCTCGACCATATTTGAAATGGAAAGTGATCAAATGCGGGTTGATGCACGCTGAAGGCACCCCACCCGCCAGACCACGGCGGGCGTTCGTAGGACTGCATCAAGGAACGCCGTGCAACCGGCCGAGGCCCTGAACTCTGCGCGAGTTGCGGTGTTCGATCCTGACAAACTGTGAGGCTCTCAGGCAGAGAGTGCGATATGAACGTGCCCGCGCCTTTACGGCTCTCGAAGTATCCCTCGGCCAATAACTGCGCGTAAGCATTGAGAACCGGGATGCGGGAGATTCTCAGCTCCACAGCGAGCACGCGGGAAGACGGCACACGCTCCCCTGCGCGCAGATTGCCGCGGACAATTTCCGTCCGAAAACCGTCGTAAATCTGTTTGTGAAGCGGGTCCGAGGCCTTCCTATCCACGGAGATGACGGGGGCGATTGCCTCAGAAACCTTTACCATGGACTGATGCTAGTGGCTATAGCGATCAACGCGCAAGCGGTTAGTCTTGCCGACCACTCAATTTTTGACCCTACTTAGAACTCTTAAGCTCAACGTTGAATCGCTTGGCGGCAGACTCGATGCGCTTCCACGCCGCGCGGCGCTCCGCTTCGGTGACACCCTGGACCTGGTCAAATCGCGCGGCGGCGTTGCGTACGTGGGAGGCGTTTTCCAGCGGTTCCTTGCGTTGCTTGGGAAACGCAAATTTGGTTGCGGGTATGCGATCGCGAGCGGCCTCATTCAGTTTTGCCATGACGTCTCCTTCATATCCTGACTTGGTTGGACGCCACGGTGGTTAGCTTGGTTGGATGCAGCAAAGAAAGCACTTACTCGGGACTTGTATCCTGGGAACGGGCCAAACAGCACCGGCAGCACTATTCGAGGCGGAGGGTCTCGAAGGGGCGGCCCAGCTCTGCGCACAGAGCTTCCACCGCTAACTGATGATCTGCTCGCTCGGGCAGACCGGAGACAGTGACCGAACCGATGACGCCGGCGCCCACAACGCGCAGCGGAAAGCTGCCGCCATGACAGGCGTAATCCGCAACTGGCAGACCGTAGCGATCGAAGAGGTTGGATTTTTTCTCTTCCATCTCCCGCCCAATGGCATAAGAACTACGATGAAAGCGAGCCGTCACATTGCCTTTGCGGCGCACCCACTCTACGTTTTCAGGAGTGGTGCCCGGCAACGCCGCATAGAAGAGCGGCTGCCCAAAACGTCGGACGTCGACCACCAGGCTGTGCTTGCGGGCGACTGCCACGGCACGAATATACCCACCCAGTCTCCATGCCGTGTCCTCGTCAAAGGCGGCAAATTGAAGCTCTTTTTCCTGAAGTGCAATGCGGGCAAGATCGTCGGCTATCGGCATGTTGACAATACTGAAATACTTTAGCACCTGTCCCGCAAAGGGGAACGGTGGTCTGCATTTTCCATTGCCCATCGAATATTGCATTTGATAAACCTTGGAGCCGGTCAGCAGTTGACGTTTTTGGAGGGCCTTATGCAGTGGCTTTCAAGGTTTACCAGGCAGACACGAATGACCTGGAAGATGACGTATCTTTTCCTACTGTTTCTAGTTTTCCTGTCAGGAAATCAGTTCCTTCGGGCACAGGCTATCGGCGGTGGACAGATTCAGGGTACTGTAACCGACGAGACCGGATCCGCGGTCTCCGGGGCGACAGTAGTAGCCGTGCAGACGGAATCCGGACTCCAGCGCACCGTGACTAGCGGCGCTGACGGCGGTTACAACTTGCCCAGCCTGCCGGTGGGACCCTACACCCTCAAGGTGACGGCCACTGGCTTCAGCACCTACGACCAATCTGGAATCGTGATCCAGGTAGGCAACGAGCTGCGCGTTGACGTGAAAATGCAAGTCGGCGGCGTCTCTCAGACGGTGCAGGTAACGGCCGCTGCCTCGATGGTGCAGACGGAAGATCAATCGATATCTCAGGTCGTCGACCGGCAGCGCACGGTCGATCTGCCTTTGAATGGCCGTCAAGCGACGCAGTTGATCCTGCTGACTCCCGGAACGGCCATCGCGCCTGCAACCGACCTCGCCTCGAGCAAAAACTATCCCAGCGCGGTAACCTACTCTGTTGCCGGCGCCCAAGCCACCAACATCAACTACCTGATGGACGGCGCGGACAACAACGACGCGTTCACCAACGTCAATCTGCCCTTTCCGTTCCCTGACGCCATTCAAGAATTCAGCGTGCAGACTTCGGGTTTGTCACCGCAGTACGGCATTCACCCCGGCGCCGTGGTGAATATCGTTACTCGTGCAGGCAGCAACTCCTTCCACGGAACGCTCTTCGAGTTCTTCCGCAACGGCGACCTGAATGCGCGGAACCACTTCTCCACCAAGCAGGACACGCTCAAGCGCAACCAGTTCGGCGGGGTTCTCGGTGGACCGATCCGCAAAGACAAGTTGTTTTTCTTCGGTGGCTATCAGGGCACGCGCACCCGGCAGCAAACCAACGCAGTCACCAGTTATGTCCCTACTACGGCCATGTTGAACGGTGACTTCAGCGCTTACGCCAGTGCTGCTTGCCAAAGCGGCGGCGTGGCTAAGCAATTGATCAACCCGGCAACCGGCGCGGCCTATCCCAATAACCAGATTCCGGTGTCACAGCTCAACTCTTCGGCGCTCGCGCTCTTCAAGTACATCCCGTTGGCGACCAACCCTTGCGGCAAACTGGTGTACGGCCTTCCGCTGCCGCAGAATGAAGATCAATTCATTGGCCGCATCGACTGGACTGCGACCGCCAACCAGACCGTTTTCGGCCGCTACTACCTCACGCACTTCACGCAGCCACCCAGCTTCGGCGGCAATTTGTTAAATACGCAGAATCCGGCGCTCGATGACCGGGTCCAATCCTTCACTCTGGGCCACACCTACACCCTTACTTCGAGTCTCGTCAGCTCTTTTCACCTGGGGTGGACGAGAAACATCGTCATCCGCAACGTCGCTCCTGACGTCATCAACCCCAACACGCTTGGCATCCAAAGCTACGCGCCCATCAAGAACTACCTTTACATGAACATCTCGAACGCGTTCACCGTGGCTTGCGGCACCTGCGAAAGCCTCCTGAACAGCACCAACGGTTACAACGTGCTCGAAGACATGTTCTGGACCAAGGGTATGCACCACTTTTCGTTCGGCGTGAATTACCTGCGCAACACGCTCGAATCTGACGGCGTCAACAATGCCAACGGCCAATTCAACTTCACTGGGCAGTACACCAAGGACGGCTTGGTCGACTTCATGATCGGCGAGATTCAATCGCTCTACCAGGGCAACAACAGCGGCGTCGACTTTCGCAAGAACTATGCCGGTCTGTATTTCCAGGACAGCATTCAGTTCAGCCCGCGGTTGACGGTGAACGCAGGTCTGCGTTGGGCCACCGGACTGCCGGCGATTGAAACCACGGGCCGCGGCGCGCAGTTCTCACTGGCGGGCTTTACCGCTGGGACCAAATCCGTTGTATATCCCACCGCTCCCCCTGGAGTGTACTTCTATGGCGACCCGGGGGTTCCGCACGGCTACTACCACGGCAAATGGAACCGGCTTGAACCCCGCCTGGGCATCGTGTTCGATCCGCGCGGCCAGGGAAAAGAAAGTATTCGCGCTTCCTACAGTCTCGGTTTCCAGGAGCCGCCGCTCTACTACAACTCCCGCTACGCATCGATGCCGCCGTGGGGCGACTCTGTTACTCTGACTCCTCCCCCGGGCAACCTCACGACACCCTACGCGGGCTATCCCGGCGGCAATCCTTACCCCAAGCCCTTTCCACCGACAGCCACCAACGCGTTTTTCCCGACCTCTGGAACCTTCTTTGTGCTGCCCCCGAACTTGCAGCAGGCTTACTCGCAGAACTGGAACTTGAGCGTGCAAAAACAGTTTCTTAACGACTGGGCGCTCACCGCCACCTATCTCGGCACGCGGGTGCTGCATAACTCCTACGGTAACGAGCAGAACCCGGCGGTCTACTACCCCGGAAAATCGACCGGCGTCGCCGGCTCCTGCGGAACGCTCTCCCCGGTGCCTGCGGCTGGAACAAACTGCTCCACCACCGGAAACACCAATGCCCGCCGCGTGCTGAGCGGCATCAATGCCGCCCAGGGGGCCTATTTCACCCAGGTCACCCAGGCTTATACCGGGCTGGGATCGAGCTTTAACGGCCTCCTGGTCACGGTGCAGCATCGCTTTTCCCAATACTTCACGCTGCTCAGCAACTACACCTATTCGCACTGCCTCTCCGGTCCTCCAGAAAACGGAGACAATGCGGGAGACCAATTTCAGGATCCCGCTCACCCCAACCGCGATTACAGCAACTGCGGCTCTGACCTGCGTCAGAACTTTGTGACTTCGGCTATCATCCGCAGCTCCGCAGGCGGAACCTATACACGCCAGCTGCTGCTGAGCGGCTGGCAGCTTGCGCCCATCGTCACCGCGACTACGGGCGTTCCCTTTTCGGTAACTACCGGGACCGACGCCTCCCTAACCGGCGTGGGCAATGACCGGCCTACCCTGGTCGGGAATCCCCGGGCCCAAAACACTCCCATCAAGACCTGGCTGAACCGTGCATCGTTTGCCGCAAATACGGCTGGAACCTATGGCCTCACCCGGCTCTACGAGTTCTACGGACCACACTACACCGACGTGGACACGGCTCTCAGCAAATTCATCCCTTTGCATGAGGCATTGCAGCTCGAAGCCCGTGCCGAGTGCTTCAACTGCTTCAACCACACCAATTATGCCAACCCGGGCGGCGCCATCAACGGCAACGGCACCGGCGTCACCGACCCCGGCACGGCTCTTAGCGCCAGCACCTTCGGAACTATCACTGCTGCAAATCCTCCGCGAATCCTGCAGCTCAGCCTCAAGATGGACTTCTAGGAGCAAACGCGGTGCAAGGTGTTGCTTCGGTCGCACTGCGCGCGATGGTGTTGGGTTGGCTGATGTGTTCCCCCGCATTCAGCCAATCCTTCGCCCGCGTGGTCTTGCTGGATGCCTGGCTTAACAGCCAGCAGCGCGCCAACACCGCAGGCCAGCAGGAGTATTTCCACTACAAGTGGAATGATGTCAGCAACAGTGGCTTTTTTCTGTTTGGCCAGGTGTTCCGGGGATTTGGTGTCGCCACGGATACACTTTACTCCGCACCCACCGTGGCTAAGCTCAAAGACGCACAGATTTACATCATTGTGTCTCCTGACATCCCGGCAAAGAATCCGCATCCTCATTACATGCAGCCGGAGGATGCCCGGCAGGTGGCACAATGGGTCAACACCGGAGGGGTGCTGCTTCTGATGGGAAACGATCCGGCAAACGGGGAGATCGAACATCTCGATCAACTGGCTGACCTCTTCGGCATCCATTTCAACCCAGTCCTCAGCCACCACGTGGTGGGCAAAGACCAGGAGCCGGGCCGGATTCCGGTTGCAGGCGGTGGGCCGGTGTTTCGGCATCCGCACACGTTCTTCATGAAGGACACCTGCACCCTATCCCTCAAGGCTCCGGCTACTTCTGTGTTAGAGGACAGGGGGGATGTTCTGATGGCTACAGCGAAATACGGCAAAGGCACAGTTTTTGCCGTGGCTGATCCCTGGGTCTATAACGAATATACGAATGGACAAAACCTTCCCCCGGAATATGACAACCTTGCCGGAGCGGTCGAGCTGGTGAATTGGCTGGTGAAGCAAATCCCGAGTCTTACTCCGTAGATGACTATCGGTCTTCGCGGATCATTTGCCTGGAAGAAGGAGAACTCATTGAAGACCTACCTGTTGGCCGACCCCGCTCGCTATCCGTACATGACCACGGCCCAATTACGGGAGACATTTCTGATCGATTCGTTGTATCAGCCGGGAGCGCTCCGTTTAGCTTATGTCGATCTGGACCGCACGGTTGCGGGCATCGCGGCGCCTACGTCAGAAGCACTTTCCCTGCCGACGGATCCCGATTTGCGCGCGCAGTACTTTACCGAGCGGCGGGAGTTGGGCGCATTGAACGTGGGTGGAAGCGGCTGCATTCAGGTGAACGGCAAATGCCATTCGCTCGAAAACCTTGACTGCCTGTACATCGGCAGAGGCAATGCGGAGGTTAGTTTCGAATCCAAGAACCCGTCCTCACCGGCCATCTTTTATCTTCTGAGCTACCCCGCACATACTGCTTATCCTGTGGCGCTGGTACGAAAAGAAGAAGCCAGCCCGACGGTGCTCGGCAGCGCAGAAACCTGCAACCTGAGGACGGTGTCCAAGTACATCTACCTGGACGGGGTCAAGAGCTGCCAGCTGGTGATGGGTGTGACCCACCTGCATGCAGGGAGCGTGTGGAATACGATGCCTCCGCATACCCACATGCGCCGTTCTGAGGTTTACCTTTATTTCAATCTGGTCCAGGATGCGGTTGTGTTTCACCTGATGGGGCCTCCAGGGGAAACCCGCCACCTGATTATGAATTCACTGCAGGCTGTGATTTCTCCCGGTTGGTCGATCCACGCCGGGGTTGGCACGCGCTCCTATAGTTTTTGTTGGGGCATGGGCGGAGAAAATCAGGACTATGGGGATATGGATGCCGCTGCCGTACCCAGCCTGCGTTAGGGTGAAGCGAACATTCTAGGTGTGGTAGTGGCGCTCGAAGGCAGAGAGGACGCGCGGCCTCTTTTTTGCGTGCAGTCCGAGCGAGACCGAGATGTCGCGACAGCAACGCAGCAGGTGCTCGGCAATGTCGGGCATGGTGGGGGCCGTAATCCGCGAAGTCGGCCCGGAGACACTGACCGCGGCGATAGCTTGATGGTTTTCATCGAAGATAGGCGCACCTACACAACGAACGCCCACTTCAATTTCCTGATCGTCAATGGCGTATCCACGGCGACGCACCCTCTCCAGCGCCTTCATCAGTGCCTCTCTGGAGGTAAGCGTCTTGTGGGTGTAACGGACGAAGCGAATCTTGGAAACGATCTGCTCGATCACCTCGGGCGGCTGAAAGGCAAGCATCGCCTTGCCCATCGAGGTGCAGTAGACAGGGTTGGAGGTTCCCGTTTTCGAGCTGACACACACCCGGCGGTTCGGTTCAACCTTGTCCAGGTAAACAATCGAAGTTTTCTGCAGCACGCTCAGGTGCACGGTTTCTCCCACGTGCGCGGCGAGCCGGCGGAAATAAGGATGAACGCGGGTGCGCAGATCGACCTGCTCAACTGCCCGGTTGCCCAACTCATACAGCTTCAAACCGAGGCGGTAGCGATTCTCCGGGGTACGCTCGATCAGAGCGCTGCGTTCCAACACCATGAGCGAACGGTGCGCGGTGCTCTTATGCAAATGCAGCCGCTGGCATACTTCCGCCAGGCTGAGCGCGGTTTCGCTTTCACCCAGCATTTCCAGAACGGCTACCGCGCGATCCAGGCTATGCAACTGATACAGATCACTGGATCGGGACACAGTTTCCGGAATGGGACTAGCAATTTCAGGAGCTTCCATCGAATGACCCTCGAGTTCAGCAGGATGCCCCCAGGTGGAGACGTTCCGCTAGCGGGACGAGGGTTCCGCTTTGCGGGATGTTCCACTGGGGAAAACATGCCGATAAGCATGATTTTCGTTGGAAGGTACGATTGTCAACGTTTGCCGCACGGGGAGGCCAGAAAACATCGACCTTGTCCCGCGTAGCGGGACTCCCAGCACTACGTGCCGGTGATGAAACGGCTTCCCTCCAGCAACCGCCTTCCATGGAAGCGTTCGCCCTCCCCTTTGTCATCCCGAGCGTACCCGGATTTGCTGCCACGCTGCGCCGGACACGGTCGCGTGTGCGCCTTTCAGTAAGGAAAGGCGCATGAAGTTCGCCAACGCCACCAAGTTTTACAGGAAATCCGGGGCAGCCGAGGGATCTGCAGTTCAGCGGACCTTTCATGGAAATGTTTTTCGACGGAGAAGTCATCGGTTGACTGGCGTGAAAACGGCCCGTTCTACATTTCGGGAGCAGCCCGGTTTGCTCACGGGCGCCGGAGTTCTCATAAAATTGCATAAAATTGGGCTTTTTGGACCACAGCTGCGGCGCCCCGGGCCGCGCGGTCCCAAACCGGCGAGGAAGGCGGGCGGGGACAATTTTATAAAATTGCATAAAATTCGGGTTTTTTTCGAGCAGAATCACGCACGGTGTCACTTCCGGCATCCACGGGTCCGGCATTCACTGCGGGGGCCAGTTTGCAATTTTCGGCGATGGACAGGTCACTTCGGTTTGCAAGAGCGCCTTTAAAGCAGTTTCGCAATTACTGTGGTCTGATAAAGATCGCGAGGAGTGGTTTTCCTTGGGAGAAAACCACGAAAAGGCCTGTCGCTCCCCGGATTTCCTGCGACGCAGCACTGGCCGAGAACAATTATGTGCGACTTTCTTCACGGAAAGTCGCAGGTAGTTCCGCGGCTCCACCAACCTCTATAGGAAATCCGGGTTCGGTCTACACCAATTGCGAAACTGCTCTGGGGGCAAAGAAAAGCCCGCCAAAGGCGGGATGGGTGTGGCTGGTAGAGAGAGAACGAGTGTGGTACCGGATAGCGTTCCGCCACCCTTCGCTCGCGCCAATGGCCTTCAGCAACAGGCAAACGCCACCGGGCAGCGATTGCGCGAGGACCCGCCGCCTGTAAAACATGATATTACCTGCTCGGCTGGAGGGTAAGGGGCAGCGACCATATTTTTGGAGCGAGCTGATTCCGAAAGTCCATGGACTTCCGGGCAGCCGGCACTCCTCCGTCGAAAAACATTTCCATGAAAGGTCCGCTGAACTGCAGATCCCTCGGCTGCCCCGGATTTCCTGTAAAACTTGGTGGCGTTGGCGAACTCCATGCGCCTTTCCTTACTGAAAGGCGCACACGCGATCGTGTCCGGCGCAGCGTGGCAGGAAATCCGGGTACGCTCGGGATGACAAAGGGGAGGGTGGCGCTTCCATGGAGAGCGGTTGCTGGTTGAGAGAACTGCAGATCCCTCGGCTGCGCTCGGGATGACAAAGGGGAGGGCGAGCGCTTCCATGGAAGGCGGTTGCTGGTTGAGAGAACTGCAGATCCCTCGGCTGCGCTCGGGATGACAAAGGGGAGGGCGAGCGCTTCCATGGAAGGCGGTTGCTGGTTGAGAGAGAACTGCAGATCCCTCGGCTGCGCTCGGGATGACAAAGGGGAGGGCGAGCGCTTCCATGGAAGGCGGTTGCTGGAGGGAAGGCGTTTCATCACCTTGGGTGGGCCGAAGGCTCATCTCTAAGGCTTGCCAGAGCTCTCTCACTACGACCTCGTCCTTAGTCTGGAAACGGCCTCGGCGGACGACCGAACTCTTCAATTTACATACGCGGGGCGAACGTTGGGCAGCCGTCGCCAGGACACAGGTAGGTGGTCACAAGGTCCTTAGCACACGACAGGGGTTGCCGACTGCCAGGACTCCAGCGGGAAGGTCGCGGGTGACGACGCTGCCTGCACCAACAACCGTGTTCTCACCTACGGTGACGCCGGGACAAATAATTGCCCCACCGCCAAGCCACGCACCGTCCTCTACCACCACAGGAAGAGCAAACTCCAGCTTCGACCGGCGCGTTGCCGCGTCGAGCGGATGAGTCGCCGTATAAATCTGGACCCGAGGCGCGATCTGCACGTCGCGCCCGATGGTTATCCGATTGCAGTCCAGGAAGACGCAATCGTAGTTGATGAAGGTTTCTTCTCCGATCGAGATATTACTTCCGTAGTCACAGCGGAAGGGTGGCTTGAGCACTGCCCCGGTTCCGAACGCCGCGAACAAGTCGAAGAGCAAGGCTCGGCGCTCATCGTCCGCGCCAGGGCGGGTCATGTTAAAGCGAAACAGCAGTTCCTGCGCGCGCAGGTCCTCGGCGACAAGTTGAGGGTCAGTGGCCAAATACAATTCGCCCGCCAACATCTTCGCCTTTTGGCCTGTGGGCGCCCTCATCAAGCGACTTTGCCGGTCGCCGAACGTGGTGTGGAGGCCTTCTGCAGTGGCAAGCAGCCAAACCGCCTGGCCGCCACAATAGTCAGGAGGACGAAAATCGCCAGGAGCGCAAGCTGCGCGATGAGGAATGGCGGCTCGTTTCCCTTCGGGGCTAGTGCGTGCAGAGCAGGCAGTTTAAGGAACGCCTGCACCACCAATACGAAACAGTTCAGGTACAGGGCAACCATGGCGCAGATGACGTAGATGCGGCGCCAACCACCCTCCAGGCGGCGAGGGTAGCGCGCGACGATGGCAACCGCCAGCACCAGGAGCGACAGGATGCCGACTATATGGGAGGGCAAAAGGTGTTTGAACGGAAAGAGGAACCCGGTCGCGCTGGTCAAAACGGTAGTTACCAGAAAGATCGCACTCCAGCTGTCGAGCCGTTTCCCGGACAGCATCCCGTAGACTACGATGAGTCCAGAAGCTATTCCCAGAAGGCTCAGCACAACGTGGAAAAGAGTGAAAGTCGACAACGACATCCCCAGGATCATCGGTATTTCCTTTCAGAACCAGGATGTAATTCTAGCTGTTAGAGAAAGTTATCAACAAACTAATTAGATATCCATAAGAAAGCTTTCGCTCTGCCAGGGATGGTGATGACGTATCGACGCAAGCACATCCAGGTGCGAGGCATTGTGCAGGGCGTGGGGTTCCGCCCGTTCGTTTATAAGCTGGCCAAAGGGTTGGGGCTGACCGGATATGTCTTCAATTCATCTTCTGGCGTAACCATAGAGGTCGAAGGCGGCGGATCGGAACTCGAAAGCTTTCTTAGGACGCTCAAGGAAGATCCTCCCGCGCTGGCGGAGATTACTCAGATCACCGTCTCCGAAGTCGCAGTCCAGGGAGACACAGGCTTCTCGATTCTTCACAGCCGGGAGGAGGCGGGTGAATTTGCTCTGGTCTCTCCCGACGCCGGCACTTGCGACGCTTGCTGGCGTGATTTTGGCGATCCCTCGAACCGGCGCTACGGATATCCCTTCACCAATTGCACCCATTGCGGCCCGCGCTACACCATCATCCGCGACATACCCTATGATCGCGCGACCACCACCATGTCGACCTTCGTGATGTGCTCTGATTGCCAGGCGGAATATGAGGATCCCGGCGACCGGCGCTTCCATGCCCAGCCCAATGCGTGCGCCGTTTGTGGACCGTCGCTGGCCTTGGTGGAATCCGGTTCGCAAGCTTCGTTTGCCGGGGCAAACTCGCTTAGCATCATTCGCCAAACGCGGGCGCTGCTGCGAGAAGGAAAAATCGTCGCGGTCAAGGGACTGGGCGGGTTTCTGCTGGCCTGCGATGCCACCAACCAGGCTACGGTGGCGGAGCTGCGCAGACGCAAGCGGCGCCCGCACAAACCCTTCGCGCTCATGGTGCGCGGTCTCGAAGCGGTCAAGGGCTTGTGCGAACTCTCGGCGGAGGACGAAACGTCGCTGTTACATCCGCGCAGGCCCATTGTGATTCTCCCCCGGCGGCCGGGGACGAGGCTCGCTCCGGGCATAGCTCCGGGAGATAACACGCTAGGCGTGATGCTGCCGTACACCCCGCTTCACTACCTGCTGTTCAGCGATTCGCCAGAGATGGAGTCCGAGTGGGCCGCTCTGGTGATGACCAGCGGCAATTTGAGCGAGGAGCCGATTGTGGTCAACAACCAGGAGGCCATGCGGCACCTTGGCGGGGTCGCGGATTGGTTCCTGCTGCACAACCGGGACATTGCCACCCGGGTCGATGACTCGGTAGTGCGCACGTTCGAGGGACGCGAACGGGTGCTGCGCCGGTCCCGCGGATTTGTGCCGCAGGCTATCGACCTGGGAATCGAGATGGATGAGGTGCTGGCGTTTGGTGGGGAGCTGAAAAACACTTTTTGTCTGACCAAAGGCCGTTATGCAGTCCTGAGCCAGCACATCGGCGATCTTGAGAACTACGAGACCATGCAGTTCTTCGAGGAGACGCTGGCCAACCTCAAACATATTTTTAAGGTTGTGCCGGGCGCAGTTGCTTACGATCTTCATCCCAGCTACATGAGCACGCGCATGGCCATGGCATCCACGATTGAGCGCAAGATTGGGGTGCAGCACCACCATGCCCACATCGCGAGTTGCATGGCGGAGAACCATTTGCGGGGCAGGGTTCTGGGCGTGGCCCTGGATGGCACCGGATTTGGAACCGACGGCCGGATTTGGGGGGGCGAATTTCTGGTTGCCGATTTTGCCGGGTTCACGCGGTGGGCACATCTGCGCAACGTCTTACTCCCAGGGGGCGACGCAGCGGTGCGGCAGCCCTGGCGCATGGCGCTGAGTTACCTGCGAGATACTTTTGGGCAACAGATCCCCAATGGTTTGAAGTGCTTCCAGGGGATCGAGGAGAGGCAGGTTGCGCTGGTGGACAGCATGCTCGCGCGGCGGATTCAGACAGTGGAGACGTCGTCGTGTGGGCGGCTCTTCGATGCCGTCGCAGCGCTGTTGGGATTGGCTCCCGAGGTGACCTTCGAGGGCCAGGCTGCGATTGCGCTCGAGGCAGCGGCTGAACGCGGGATCGACGATCGCTACACCTTCGAGATGGAAGCGGGCGAGCCGGCGATTCTCGACTTCAGGCCGGTTATCGCGGCAATTGTGAAGGATCTCTCCCGAGGCCGACGAACTGGAGAGATTTCCGCTTGTTTTCACAACACCTTGAGTGCCGCGATCGGCGAGTTGTGTCGCCAAATCGGTGCAAGCGACGCGGTGGACCGGGTTTGCCTGAGTGGCGGGACCTTCCAGAACCTATACCTTGTAGGCCGCACGGTGGTAGAGTTGCGGCGTCGCGGCTTTGAGGTCTTCCTGCACGCCCAAGTACCCGCGAACGACGGCGGCCTTTCCCTTGGGCAGGCCGTCATCGCCAACCAGCGTTTGCACGAAGGAGACTGACATGTGCCTGGCTATACCCGGCAAGGTGGTAGAGACGTTCGATCAGCGCGGTATGCGCATGGCCAAGGTCCAGTTCGGCGGGATTGTGCGCGAGGCCTGCCTGGAATATGTGCCGGAGACGCAGGTTGGCGAGTATGTTCTGGTCCATGTTGGCTTTGCCATCAGCCGGATCGATGAAGCTGAGGCCGAGCGCACGTACCAGGCGCTGCGCGATCTGGATCAGCTCACCGAACTGGAGTCGCCAGTGGTTGAGGAGATGGAACCCGGAGGTTACCGACAATGAAATACCTCGATGAATACCGCGACGGTGACGTAGCGAAAAAAATTGTGAGCGAGATGCGCCGCATTCAGACGCGTCCCTGGGTGCTGATGGAAGTTTGCGGAGGGCAAACGCACTCCATCGTCAAGAACGGAATCGATCATCTGATACCGGAGGGCGTGGAGTTGGTCCATGGGCCTGGCTGCCCGGTTTGCGTGACGCCGCTGGAGATGATCGACAAAGCGCACGCGATTGCGCGCCAACCGAATGTTATCTTCTGCTCCTTTGGAGACATGTTGCGCGTACCCGGTTCGGAAGGCGACTTGTTCACCATCAAGTCCCTGGGTGGAGACGTGCGCGTTGTCTACTCACCGCTCGACTGCCTGAAGATCGCGCGGGCCAATCCGGACAAGCAGGTGGTCTTTTTTGCTATCGGTTTTGAGACCACCGCGCCGGCCAACGCCATGCTGGCGTGGCGCGCACGCGAGGAGCAGGTGAACAATGTATCTCTGCTGGTTTCGCACGTGCTGGTTCCCCCGGCGCTGGAGGCCATTCTGGATTCACCCGATAACCGGGTGCAGGGTTTTCTCGGCCCAGGTCATGTGTGCGCGGTGATGGGCTATCGCGAATACGATCCCATCAGCGCTCGCTATCACGTACCGATTGTGGTCACGGGGTTTGAACCCCTCGACATTCTGCACGGTACGCTGATGACAGTGCAGCAACTGGAAGAGGGCCGCGCGGTGGTGGAAAATCAATACTCGCGCGTTTTAGGGCGTGACGGCAACGGGCCGGCTCAGGGTCTGGTCAATCGCGTCTTCAAGGTGGTTGATCGCAAGTGGCGCGGGATCGGCAACATTCCCATGAGCGGCTACCGTCTGCGCGATGAGTTTGCCCAACAGGATGCCGAGAAGTTGTTCGATGTGGCGGAGATTGCCACGCTCGAGCCGGAGATATGCATCAGCGGCCAGATACTGCGAGGCATCAAGAAGCCCCACGACTGCCCGGCGTTCGGTACGCTGTGCACCCCGCAGCAGCCACTGGGGGCAACGATGGTATCGGCCGAAGGAGCGTGCGCCGCTTACTACGCTTATGGACGCCATCTGAAGCAAGCGGAGGCGCTGCACCAGATTGTTCCGGTTTCGCCGGCCAACCACCACGGAGTCGCGGCCAATGGCGACTAAGGTTTCGTCTGCCGTATTTGGGTCTTGTCCTTTGCCCATCTTCGATCATCAGCAAATCGTGCTGGGGCATGGCAGCGGGGGCAAGCTCACGGCCGATCTGATCGACCAGGTCTTCCTGCCTGCGTTCAAAAATCCGATTTTAAACAAGCTCGATGACCAGGCAGTGGTTACGGTCGGTGGCGCTCGACTGGCGTTTACAACCGACTCCTTTGTAGTGACGCCCATCTTTTTTCCCGGTGGAGACATTGGGCGGCTGGCGGTAAACGGAACTGTGAACGATCTGGCAATGAGCGGGGCTCGCCCGCTGTATCTGTCCGCGGCGTTCATCCTGGAGGAAGGCCTGGCGGTCGACGATCTGCGGCGGGTGGTGGAGTCGATGCGCGCGGCCGCGGCCGAGGCGGGCGTTGAGTTTGTGACCGGAGACACCAAGGTTGTGAATCGGGGCAAGGGTGACCAGGTGTTTATTACCACGACCGGAATCGGGGTTATCGAGGGCGGTGTGAACATATCGGCCGACCGTGCCCAACCGGGAGACCAGATCATCCTGAGCGGCTATATCGGCGACCACGGAATGGCCATCATGTCGCAGCGCGAAGGCCTTGAATTTGAAGGCACTATCGAGAGCGATTGTGCCTCGTTAAACGGACTGGTGGCCAGCATGCTCGGTACCCCACCAGCGGAGGGGCTGGACTTCATTCACTGTCTCCGTGATCCCACCCGCGGAGGCGCGGCTACCACGCTGAACGAAATCGCCAAGCGCGCCGGCGTAGGGATGGTTTTGCGAGAACAATCAATTCCCGTGCGCGAGACGGTAAAGGGCGCGTGCGAGGTGCTGGGGCTTGATCCGCTCTACGTGGCGAATGAGGGAAAGCTGCTTGCCATTGTTTCGGCGGAAAGGGCGACGGCCGTGCTGCGGCAAATGCAACAGCACCCGCTTGGCCGGGATGCCGCCATCATCGGAGAGGTGGTTGGCGAGCATCCGGGTATGGTGCTGATGACGACCCAGATTGGCGGTACCCGAGTACTGGATGTCATGTTCGGCGAACAGTTGCCGCGCATTTGTTGAAATTCGCGGACCCCATGAGTTCCTCAAGAAATCGGGGGTAGGGGTAACCCTGATGCCGGTAAGGGACAGAGCCTTAGAGCGCGGTGATTCGATGAATTTTTCGCTTCAGCCTGTGAATGGAATCGTTTGACAGCGTGGGCCGGCCGAGCGTAGTTTCCTCTGGTTCGCAGTGAGGCCCGAAATTTGAACGTGAAATTTTTCCTTTCGAATTTCGCCTATTCAGGTGACAGGGTTTCCTGCTTTCACCGTCCCTTTGATCAACCGATCACAACTCTCGCAAACATTACGCGTATATTCTGCATCCACCCTTTTAGGTCTTAAGGCTGAAGGAGAATTTCATGGCTGAAAAGGTAAGCAGTATTACCAAAGCTCCCGCCGTTTCTGACGTTCACATTCTCTGGATCACAGCCGGCCTCAGTTGCGATGGCGATAGCGTCTCCGTCACGGCGGCAGAGCAGCCAAGCATCGAGGATGTTCTGCTCGGTGCGATACCGGGGTTGCCCAAGGTTCATCTGCACAACCCTGTGCTCGCGTACGAAAACGGCGATGAATTCATGAAGTTTTTTTATGAGGCTGAGAAGGGCTTGCTTGACCCGTTCGTTCTGGTGGTAGAAGGGTCCATTCCCAACGAGAAGATTAAGAAGGAAGGCTATTGGGCGGCGATGGGCACCAACCCGGACACCGGCCAGCCAATTACTACCTGCGAGTGGATCGATCGCCTGGCGCCGAAGGCGTTGGCCATTATTGGTGCGGGCACCTGCGCCACATATGGCGGCATTCATGCCATGGCCGGTAACCCGACCGGGTGCATGGGGCTGGCCGATTACCTGGGATGGGATTGGCGCTCGAAAGCCGGTCTGCCGATTGTGAATGTCCCTGGCTGCCCGGTGCAGCCGGATAACTTCATGGAAACCGTCCTTTACCTGCTGTACCAGGTGGCCGGGCTGGCTCCAATGATTCCTCTGGACAAGCAACTGCGACCCACGTGGCTCTTTGGCAAGACGGTGCACGAGGGTTGCGATCGCGGTTCGTATTACGAGCAGGGCGACTTTGCTACCCACTACGGATCGTCAAAATGTCTGGTGAAACTGGGCTGCTGGGGCCCGGTGGTCGACTGCAATGTAACCAAACGCGGCTGGATGCGCGGCATTGGCGGCTGCCCTAACGTAGGAGGCATCTGCATCGGATGCACTATGCCGGGGTTCCCGGATAAGTTCATGCCGTTCATGGATGAACCACCGGGGGCGAAGCTTTCAACCACTGTGATTGGCACCTATGGCCGCTTCATTCGCACCATGCGCAGTATCACCAACACTACGGTGAACAAGGAGCCGAAGTGGCGGCATCCCGGGCGTGAGCTGACCACTGGCTACCGTCCGACAACTTACTAGATTCGTTGCAGCTTCTGACAAGAACATACGGTTAAACGAGAGGAATAAAAATGGCGACCTATCCGGAGACGATACCTGAGATCGATAAGAAGAAGCGCAATCTAGTCGAGATGAACTGGGATCCGATTACGAGGATTGTGGGCAGCCTCGGCATCTTCACCAAGATCGACTTCGAGAATCGCGAGGTCGCCGAGTGTCACAGCACATCGTCTATCTTTCGCGGCTATAGCATTTTCATGAAGGGCAAAGATCCGCGCGATGCCCATTTCATTACCAGCCGCATTTGCGGCATCTGCGGCGATAACCACGCCACCTGCGCTGTGTACGCCCAGAATATGGCGTTTGGCGTGAAACCTCCTCCCCTCGCTGAGTGGATCATCAACCTGGGCGAGGCCGCCGAGTACATGTTCGATCACAACATTTTCCAGGACAACCTGGTGGGCGTGGACTTTTGCGAGCAGATGGTGAAGGAAACTAACCCCGGAGTTTGGGCCAAGGCGCAATCCACCGCTTGCCCAAACGGAGATAAGCACGGTTTTCGCACCATTGCGGATATCATGACGGCGCTCAATCCCTTTACCGGAACGTTCTATCGCGAGACCCTGGCCATGAGCCGTATGACACGGGAGATGTTCTGCCTGATGGAAGGGCGGCACGTGCATCCCTCCACGCTTTACCCCGGCGGCGTCGGTACCGTGGCTACGATCCAGCTATTTACTGACTACCTGGTTCGGCTGATGAAGTACGTGGAGTTCATGAAGAGGGTTGTGCCGCTGCACGATGACCTGTTCAACTTCTTCTATGAAGCAATGCCCGGATACGAGAAGGTTGGTCTGCGGCGCACATTGCTGGGGTGTTGGGGTTCTTATAACGACCCTGATAGTTGTGACTACACCTACAAGAACATGGCCGAGTGGGGACGCAAGATGTTCGTCACCCCCGGGGTGGTGGTGGATGGAAAGCTGGTCACCAATAGCCTGGTCGATATCAACCTCAATATCAGGATCCTGCTCGGTAGTTCCTACTATGACGACTGGCAAGGCGCGGAGACTTTCGTGGCCAGAGATCCATTGGGTAATCCGGTAGACAAACACCACCCCTGGAACCAGACCACACTTCCCCGCCCACAAAAGCGCGACTTCGGCGGCAACTATACATGGGTGATGTCTCCGCGCTGGTACGACAAGCGCACCGGTGATCATCTTGCACTCGACACCGGCGGCGGTCCGATTGCACGGCTCTGGTCCACGGCGCTTTCCGGCCTGGTCGACATTGGCTATGTGAAGGCCACCGGCCACAGCGTCAAGATCAACCTTCCCAAGACGGCGCTACTCCCTGAAGCCGAGTTCGAGTGGAAGATCCCGCAGTGGAGCAACACGCTGGAACGGGATCGCGCTCGTACCTACTTCCAGGCCTATGCGGCGGCGACGGCGCTCTACTTTGTAGAAAAGGCGCTGGCCGAGTTGAACGCCGGCCGCACTTCTACGTGGTCTGACTTCAAGGTGCCTGAGGAAGCAATCGGCTGTGGTTTCCACGAGGCGGTTCGGGGAGTGCTGTCCCATCATGTCGTGATCCGCGAAGGCAAGATCGCCAATTACCATCCCTATCCTCCGACACCCTGGAATGCGAATCCGCGCGACGTCTACGGGACTCCTGGTCCTTACGAGGATGCGGTGCAAAACACACCTATCTTCGAGGACAACGGCCCGGAGAATTTCAAGGGCATCGACATCATGCGCACGGTTCGCAGTTTCGATCCATGCCTGCCCTGTGGAGTCCATATGTATGTCGGGGACGGCAAGGTGATCGAAGTGAAACACTCACCCATGTTCGGGGCGGCGGGGCCCGAATAATGGCGGCCAGCGCTGAGCAGCCGATGGCCGCGCCGCGGCGTGGGGAGTTCCGCGGGCAGAGTGAACACGTAGAGAAGCTGGCGGCAAAACTTGACCAGGCCGGCGACCCGGAGGTTCGGGCCGCGGCGCTGGAGCTGGTTCAGTCGGTGGTCGAGTTGCATGGCGCCGCGCTGCAGCGGTTGATCGACAAGTGCCTGGAAACCGCGGAAGGCGAACGGGTGCTGACCGCGGCCCTCGAGGATAATCTCGTCGCTGGTATGTTCCTGCTCCATTCCCTGCATCCCGACGATATAGAGACCAGGGTAGTGCGCGGTCTCGAGGCCGTCAGACCCTATCTCAAGTCTCATGGCGGGGACTGCGAGCTGGTCAGCGTGCGCGACGGCATCGTCCGGCTTAAGCTGCACGGCACATGCGGCAGCTGTCCGTCATCTTCCCTCACCCTAAAGAACGCGGTCGAAGAAGCGCTGTACGAAGCCGCTCCCGACATTCTGGAAATTATCGCGGAGAATGCAGCGGCTGAACATTCCGCCCCTTCCAACCTTGTCGTTCTCAAATAAAAGGAGAGATTCGATGCCATACCAGGAGACAACACGAACCAGGCCGGCTCTGAGGCTCGAGCCCCTTGCCAAACCGGTCGACCGCATGGAAGACGATGCTACGGGGATCAATACGGATGATCGTAAGCCGATTGACTCGCGCATGCCTCACATGCCACCGGCATAGATTTGTAGTGGAACGGAGAACAGCAGGTCCCCACGGGATGCCAAAGGGGAAGAGAGTGCTTCCATTGAGAGCAGTTGCTAACGAAGGGAACAGAAGCCATTTTTCATCCCCTTGGGTGGGCCGAAGGCCCGTGGGCACTCTGGGAGAAAAACATTTTCACGAAAGGTCCGCTGAACTGCAGATCCCTCCACTACGCTGCGCTCCGGTCGGGATGACAAAGGGTACGCTGGCGCTTCCATTGAGAGTGGTGGCTGAGCAGAGGGCCGAAGGGATGAAAAGGGCTTCTACTCAGCGCCTGCTCTCAATGGAAGCGCCAGCGTACCCTTTGTCATCCCGACCGGAGCGCAGCGTAGTGGAGGGATCTGCAGTTCAGCGGACCTCTCGTGAAAATGTTTTTCTCCTTACCTAAAGGTGCACATGGCGCAAGAGCAGCTTCCTTTTCTGAATAGAATTGCCCGCCGGCCTCCGACGGCGGAACGCTGTGAGCTTTGCAGCGTCGGGCTGGGGTCTGTTCACCAGCATTTGCTCGATCCCGTTACGCGCCAGATCGTGTGTTCGTGCGATGGCTGCGCAGTTCTCTTCTGCGGACAAGCAGGGGCGCATTACCTTCGTGTGCCGCGGCGCATACGCGCGCTTCCCGATTTCCAAATGCCGGACCTCCAGTGGGAATCGCTGATGATCCCCATCAACCTGGCCTTCTTCTATCGCGATGGCGCGGCGAATAAGGTGAGGGCGATGTACCCCAGCCCGGCGGGGGCCATCGAATCGCTGCTCAGCCTTGAATCCTGGTCAGAGATCGCCGCGGAGCATCCCGCACTGCAGAAGATGGAGCCGGATGTCGAGACCTTTCTGGTCAATCGGGTGGGCACCCCCGCGCAGTACTACATCGTTCCCATCGATGAGTGCTATCGGCTGGTTGGGTTAATCCGCATGCACTGGCGTGGGCTCTCCGGTGGCGCGGAGGTGTGGAAGGAGATCCACAACTTTTTCGCCGGCCTGAAGAGCCGGAGCGTCGAAGTAAGAGAACCCGCCCATGCCTGAACTGCATTTCAAAATCGAAGCCGCTGAGGCTGTGGAGCATGCTGCCGCTCCCCTGATTGCCTTGAAGCTGCGGATCACCAATTTGCCGGCAGAGGAAGCGATCCACACGCTCACCCTGCGGTGCCAGGTGCAGATCGAGCCGACCAAGAGGCGCTATGTTCCGCAGGAGCAGGAGAAGCTGCTCGACCTTTTTGGGACCCCCGAGCGATGGAGTCGTACGGTAAAACCGCTGCTGTGGATGAATACCACGGTGGCGGTCCCGGGCTTCACCGATAACGTGCTCGTCGACCTCCAGCTCCCGTGTACGTTCGACTTCAATGTCGCGGCGACGAAGTATTTTAACGCGCTCGATGCGGGAGATATCCCGGTGTGCGTGATGTTCAGCGGGACTGTTTTCTATCAGGGTACTGACGGGGCTCTTCAGGTCGCCCAGGTACCATGGGACCGCGAAGCCAACTTCCGTCTGCCGGTCTCGGTTTGGAAAGAGATGATGGAGATGCACTTTCCGAATACGTCCTGGTTGTGTCTGCGCCGCGATGTGTTCGAGCAGTTGTACGAATATAAGGTGCGCAACGGTATCCCCACCTGGGAACAGGCAATCAGCCGGGCGCTGGCGGCAGTGACTTCCGAGGTTAAGGCATGAACTTCGACGGCGTCGAGAAAATTGCAGCCGCGATTCTTTACGAGGGGTACATTCTCTATCCCTATCGACCCACGGCCATCAAGAACCGGCAGCGCTGGAATTTTGGAACGCTCTACCCACGCGTGTACGCGCAGGCCCAGCGCCCCGAGGAGCCCTTCCGCCTGGTGGCCGAATGCCTGGTGGTGGCGGATGCGCAGGCCACTCTCGACCTGAGACTCCGTTTCCTTCAGCTGATCCGGCAACAGCAGACGGTAGCTGAACTTACCGACCCTTCCCTGGCATGGGACGAAGCTGTGGAACGCACTTTGGAGCAATTGAATCTTCGCCTCCGGGGCCTTCTTGCTTCCCCGCTCTCGCTGACACTCCCAATAGATGGCCTGCAGATCGCGCTGAGCATCGCCGCCCAAACGCTTGAAGATGGGACGTGCAAGCTCCGCATCGAGGTGCAGAACACGACTGCTCTGCCCAGTGGCGCGGAAGCAAGACGCGACGAGGCGCTGCCGTTATCTTTTGTCTCCGCACATCTGCTGCTGGGCATTATCGGAGGAGAATTCGTCTCTTTACTCGATCCCCCTGAAGCCTATCGCGCCTCGGTCGCGGCCTGCTCCAACCATGGTGTGTTCCCGGTGTTGGCGGGGGAGGAACCAGATCGAAGCATGATGTTTTGCTCGCCCATCATCCTGTACGACTATCCCAAGATCGCGCCTGAGAGCGAGGGCGACTTCTTCGACGGGACGGAGATGGATGAGATGCTTACCCTTCGCGTGCTCACGCTCACCGACGCCGAGAAGCAGGAGATGCAGAACGGTGATCCCCGGGCGCGGAGGATTCTGGAAAGAACCGAGGCCCTCACGTCAGATGCCATGCTCAAGGCGCACGGCGTGATCCGCGGGCTGCGCGAGATCCGAGGAGATGCATCATGATCGGTGACTGGAATCCTTTTGAAGAAGTAAAAACTCCGCCCGAGAGCGTGCGCATCTTCGGCACCGATTTGAAGGGCATCGATCTCCGAGTGGGCGACCGGGTTCGTATATGTCCCCGGAAACAAGCCGATATTATGGACATGGCATTGGCCGGTAAGGTCGCCGTCATCGAAGCCATTGAGCAGGACTTCGAAGACAAGATTCAGCTTGCCCTGGTGCTGGACGACGACCCGGGACGGGAGTTCGGCATGATGCGCCAGCCGGGGCATCGCTTCTTCTACTCTCCCGAAGAGTTGGAGCCTGCATGAGCACGAAGATTCTGGTTGCGGGCGTGGGCAACATCTTCCTCGGGGATGACGGCTTCGGGGTAGAGGTAGCCTTGGCGCTCAGCAAGCGGCAATTACCGGAGAGTGTGCAGGTTAAAGATTTCGGTATCCGCGGTTTCGATTTAGCGTATGCTCTGCTCGACCCCTGGGATACGGTCATCCTTGTCGATGCGCTGCCGCGCGGAGAAGCTGCGGGCACGCTCTATGTGTTGGAGCCGGATCTTTCCGCCGCGGAGCCAGCGATCAATCCACACGGCATGGATCCGGTGCGGGTACTGAGCATGGCTGCCTCGCTGGGCACGATTTCCGCCAAGGTGCTGGTCGTGGGCTGCGAACCGCAGGACTTTGGCGATGAGTTCGAAGGGCGAATGGGTCTATCATCGCCAGTACAAGCGGCGGTGGAAGAGGCGGCCAACATGGTCATGCGGCTGGTGGAAGCCAGGCAATCGAATTCGATGCAGTTACAGACAGTGGAGAGGTGACAATATGAATGCAAAGTTAGTTCTTGGCGCACTCGGTTTAGTGTTGATCGGCTTGGCGGTTACGGTGGCTCCGGACCTCCGGCGCTACCTCAGGATCCGATCGATGTAGGAGAAGTATGCACGAACTTTCGATCGCAATCAGCATGATCGACCAGATTCTGGAGGAGTCCGAAAGCCGTGGCGGACTTGATGTCGAGGCCGTACATCTGAAGCTCGGAATCTTCTCCGGAGTCGACAAAGAGGCGCTGTTGTTCGCCTACGAGTTGGCGTGTGAGGGGTCGCCCCTGAAGGGATCGCGGCTGGTGATCGAGAGCATTCCTCTGGTTATTTACTGCGCCGCCTGTGAAAAGGAGCGAGTTCCGCCTTCGGTCTATCAGCTCAGTTGTCCGGAATGTGGAACGCCGGGGCAAAAGATCGTTACCGGCCGCGAGATCGAGGTTGCATCGCTGGAGATTGTGGCATGAGCACACGCATGGTGGAAGTCAGGGCCAAGGTCATGAAGCAGAACGATCTGCTGGCCCGCGCGCTACGGGAGCGGTTTCGCACCGAGGGGACCTGTGTGGTGGGTCTGGTCTCGAGCCCCGGCTCGGGAAAGACAGCGTTCCTGGAGAAGCTGCTGGCCGGCCTTGCGCGCGACTCTCGCGTAGCTGCGCTGGTGGGCGATTTGGCCACAGAAAATGATGCCGCGCGGCTGCGGCGTGCAACCCCGAACGTGAGGCAGATCACTACGGGAACCGTCTGCCACCTGGATGCACAGATGGTGGATAAGGCGCTTGAATCGTGGCGGCTGGACAGGATCGATTTTCTATTTATCGAAAATGTGGGGAACCTGGTTTGTCCCTCCAGCTACGACCTGGGCGAGGAGTTGCGGTTCGTTCTGCTGTCGGCAACCGAGGGCGAGGATAAGCCGTTGAAGTATCCCACCATTTTCAACAGCTCCGATGTTGCGATCATCACCAAGATGGACCTCGCTGAGGCAGCGGAGTTTGACTTGGCGGCCGCTCGGCGCAACATAGAAAGCGTTCGACCCGGAATGCAGGTGTTCGAAGTTTCTGCCAAGACGGGTGCCGGAATGCAAGCGGTGTTTGACTTACTCCATGCTCAACTCGCGCGTGCGCGTCACTCGCAGGCTGCGGCTACCCTCTGAAATTGGCTCTGCCGACAAACTTGGGTGCCCATATCGTTCCACTGAACCCATCCCCTCAGCGGTTAAAGCTGAATCTTGTTCCTGAGGGTGGGAAGGGAGAGCGGACATTGAAATCTGCGGAATATACGATGCTTTCGACACTCAACAACGTTGGCTTTGTATCAGGGCACGACTTTAGTCGTGCCGCAAAAGGCTTAAACAGAGTTGGGCTTTAGCCCCTGCGCTTTTTGTCGGGCCAACTGGCATTTCGTGCAGGTCTTGCCATAGCAGGGGCTAAAGCCCTGATCATTTCGGGCTAATAGCGGCACGACTAAAGTCGTGCCCTGATACAAAACCGAGCTTTTCCGCGGCCTCGTCAGCCGACCCAGCAGGTCCCAAGCGCGATAAGGTTAGCATCCAATGATTTATTGGTAGGTCGAGATTTCGAAATTAAGGAGTTATACCTATGAGCGCTCTTGATGACGTCCTTAAAGCTAATCGGAAGTACAGCTCTTCCTTCGGGGATAAGGGCAAACTTGCGCTTCCTCCGGCACGCCGATTCGCGATTCTTACTTGCATGGATGCGCGCATGGATCCAGCCAAATTCGCAGGGCTGGCCGAAGGCGATGCACACGTGATCCGCAATGCCGGTGGGCGGGCCAGCGACGATGCGATCCGGTCGCTGGTGATCAGCTACAAGCTGCTGGGCACGCGGGAGTTTTTCGTCATCCACCACACCAACTGTGGCATGGAGTTCTTTACCAATGAGGTGATCCGCGGGCTGCTCGATAGCAGCCTGGAAGCCGCCAACCTGACACCTAGCGGCTTCCGCGACGTCGGCAAAGGTCCCGGGTCTCGCGCGGGAGAATTTATCGAATGGCTTACCATCGCGGACCCGATGCAGGCGGTGGTCGACGATGTGAACCGCCTCCGCAACCATCCACTTATTCCATCGTGGATTCCCATCTATGGCTACGTGTACGACGTGGCCAGCGGAGAGTTACTCGAAGTGGAGGGCGCAAAAAGGGCCGGCGCGGTGAAGAGCTAGTGCGCCTTCGCAGCCTTTTTGGCATGAACTGAAAGCGCCTTGTGGGATGCAGTCGAGTGCGGCTCCTTCTTCAGGGCCTCCTCGCTTGCGCGTGACCGTTTCGCCGACGTCTTCCTGGTTCCGGATTGGCCTTTGCGGTAGTCCCTTTGCGCGCTCTCCCGGGTGGATTTCTTCGCTTTGCCAGGACCGGGTGGCGGGAGGGGAACGCCGGCGCGACGAGCTTTGCTCAGTCCGATTGCGATCGCCTGTTGTGGCGAACGGGCTCCGTGCTTGCCTTCCCGTACATGCTCGATCTCCTCGTGAACGAATTCTCCGGCTGCGGTGGATGGCGATTTCCCTTCCTTCAGATCCTCTTGTGCCCGATCGACTACTTCTTTTTCTGGCATAATCCGCCTCCTTCTTGCCTAGTTGAGATGCACTAAACTCAGGCTATGACAGCGACGCCGGATCCTAACCAAAAGCTTCAAACCCTCAGCATTCACTCCGGGCGCCATGTGGACCCAGCCACCGGCGCGGTCACAACGCCTCTCTATACCTCCACCACATTTGAACGCGATCCTGATGGGGAGTTCTCCCGCCACTTCTTCTATAGCCGGATCGACAATCCCAATCGCAAGTCGCTCGAACAATGCCTGGCCGACCTTGAGGGCGGCATAGAGGCAGTCGCCTTCGGCACAGGCATGGCGGCGAGCCTGGCCGTATTTCAGGCTCTGGCGCCGGGAGACCATGTCGTTCTTCACCGCGACTTATACTTCGGGGTTCGCGAACTGGTCACCGGGCTTTTCGCCCGATGGGGGCTGAAGCATTCGTTCGTGGATATGCGGAATATTGAAGAGCTCCGCCAAGCCTGCCGCCCGGAGACTAAGCTTTTGTGGCTGGAGACCCCAACCAATCCCTTGATCGAAGTGGTTGACATCCAGCCGGTGGCCGAGTGCGCACGCAGTCTTCAGGTGCCCTTGGCCTGTGAAAATACGTTTGCTACTCCAGTGCTGCAGCGGCCGCTGGAACTGGGGGCGGATCTGGTCATTGTTGCCTTGACCAAATATATTGCCGGGCACTCCGATGCCCTGGGGGGCGCAGTGATCTTCGGGCAGAAATCGGATTTAGCGTTCCGGATTAAAGAGTTCCAACGGGTTGGGGGCGCTGTGCTTTCGCCATTTGACTGCTGGCTCATTCTGCGTGGGGTGCAGACGCTGGTGCCGCGCGTGCGGCTGCACTGCGAGAATGCCCGTCGGGTGGCGGAATTCCTGTCCACCCACCCGGCTGTGGCAGTAGTTCACTATCCTGGCCTGGCAAGCGATCCCGGGCATGCGATTGCCGGCAGGCAGATGCGCGACTTCGGCGGGATGCTCTCCTTCGAGGTCCGCGGGGGACGCGATGAGGCGTTCACCGTGGCTTCGCGGCTGAAGCTGATCGTCCGCGCCACCAGCCTGGGCGGCACCCATAGCCTGATCGAGCACCGCGCCTCCATCGAGGGGGCCTTCTCGCGCTCGCCTGAGTCGCTGTTGCGTCTCTCTGTTGGCCTGGAAGGGGCCGCAGACATTATCGCCGACCTGGATCAGGCACTCCGTGGCCAAAGCGTTGGCTAAGCGCTTATGCTGAAGTAGGATGGTAGGGATTCAAGATAGGGGGAAGATTATGACGCGCAGGCTAACGATGGCACAAGCCATCATTCAGTTCCTTAAAGCCCAATCCGTCGCACGGGATGGAAAAGAGCAAACATTCTTCGGCGGTTGCCTGGGCATTTTCGGGCACGGGAATGTCGCCGGCATTGGACAGGCGCTGCAGCAGAATCCTGATTTTCCCTACTACCTGTTTCGCAATGAACAAGGCATGGTTCACGCGGCAACCGGATTTGCCAAGATGAGCAACCGCCTGCGCACCCTGGTCTGCACCTCCTCGATCGGACCGGGGGCGACCAACATGATTACCGGTGCGGCCCTGGCGACCATCAACCGGATTCCGGTGCTGCTGCTGCCGGGTGACATCTTTGCCCGGCGCAACGTGGCGCCTGTTTTGCAGCAATTGGAGTCAACCGGGAGCCAGGATGTCTCGGTGAACGATTGCTTTCGCCCCGTCTCTCGTTACTGGGACCGTATTCAGCGGCCGGAACAGATTCTTACTGCCCTGCCGGAAGCGATGCGGGTGCTGACATCGCCGGCGGAAACCGGCGCCGTGACCCTGGCTCTGCCGCAGGACGTGCAAACCGAGGCTTACGACTATCCGGACGAATTTTTTGAGCACCGGGTTTGGACCATTGCTCGCCCCCGTGCCGACAGTGCGTTGCTCAAACAGGCTGCTGAGTGGATACGCTCCTCGCAACGCCCGCTCATCATCGCCGGGGGTGGGGTTATTTACGCCGAGGCCACGGAGGAGTTATCCCGCTTCGCCAGCCGGACCGGGATTCCGGTGGCCGAGACGCAGGCGGGCAAGGGCGCGCTCCATGCCGATCATCCACAATTGGCCGGCGCTATCGGAGCAACCGGTACTTCTGCGGCGAATCTGCTGGCTGCCGACTCCGACTTGGTCATCGCTATCGGGACTCGGTTGGGCGATTTCACCACTGCTTCCAAAACGGCGTTTCAGAATCCCGCGGTACGGTTTGTGAATATCAACGTGGCGGAATTCGACGCGTTCAAACATGCTGCGCTGCCGCTGACGGCCGACGTTCTGCCAACGCTGGAAGAGTTGGGCAGCGAACTGTCATCGTGGCATGTTCCGCAGAGTTACCAAAGCACGGTTGCCCGTCTCCGTAGTGCCTGGGATCAGGAAGTGGATCGGATCTTCGCCCGACGGCACGGGCCGCCGCTTAGCCAGGGCGAGGTGGTCGGTCTGCTCAATGCGAGCCTGGGACCACGCGACGTTATAGTCAATGCGGCGGGGAGCCTGCCTGGAGACCTGCACAAGCTCTGGCGGGCGAGAGACCCCAAGAGCTACCACATGGATTATGGCTATTCCTGCATGGGTTACGAAGTAGGTGGTGGGCTGGGGGTCAAGATGGCGGATCCCAGCCGCGAAGTTTACGTGTTGATCGGGGATGGCTCGTATCTCATGATGGCGCAGGAGATTGTTACCAGCCTGCAGGAGAAAATCAAACTCAACATCGTGCTCTTTGATAACCATGGCTTCTCGAGCATTGGTGGTTTGAGCCGCGCGTGCGGCAGTGGTGGATTTGGTACTGAGTATCGCTATCGCGAAGATGGCCTTACCGGGCCTGTTATTTATACCGATTTCGCCGCGAATGCTGCCAGCCTGGGCGCTTATACCGTAACTGCACGCACTTACGATCAGCTGGGCGCGGCGTTGATGGATGCGAGGGAGCAGCCTCGTACTTCTGTAGTTGTGGTGGAGACGGATTATCACGACCGCGTGCCGGGTTATAACTCCTGGTGGGATGTGCCGATTGCGGAGGTATCTGAGAGCCAGGCTGTGCAGGAGGCGCGCGCAGCTTATGTCGAAGCGGTTAAGAAGGAGCGGTATTTCTGGCCCTCGCCGGTCGGCAACGGAGAGAAAACGGCAGATCAGGATGAGAAATTGGGGGCAGTGACTCCATCGGCATCCCGATAGTGGGTGAGAAAAACATCTCCACGAGAGGTCCGCTGAACTGCAGATCCCTCGGCTGCGCTCGGGATGACAAAGGGGAGGGGGCGCTTCCATTGAGAGTAGTTGCTGAAGAAGGGAACAGAAGCCGTTGTTCATCCCCTTGGGTGGGCCGAAGGACAATGGACACTACGGTCGGAATGGCAAAGGGGCCGCTGCTCCTTTCTGCTCAGCCACTACTCTCAATGGAAGCGCTCCCCTCCCCTTTGTCATCCCGAGCGCAGCCGAGGGATCTGCAGTTCAGCGGACCTCTCGTGGAGATGTTTTTCGACAGCTGTTCAATGGATGTTGAGGTAGTGATCCAACTCCCATTGGCTGACGCTGTTGTGGTAGCTTTCCCACTCCTCGGTCTTCACCTGGATATAGTAATCGGCGTACTCCGCGCCCAGCGCGTTACGCACCACTTCATCTTCTGAAAGAGCTTCGACCGCGGCTTGAAGCGTAGTTGGGAGATGGCCTATGCTCCGGGCATGCAATTCCTTACACGACACCTCATACAGGTTGTCGTGGTTTGGCGTGCCGGGATCGAGCTGATGATCGATGCCGTCGAGGCCAGCCGCTAGCATCGCCGCGCAGGCCAAGTAAGGGTTCGCCGCAGCGTCGACCATGCGGTTTTCAATACGGCCCGGACCGGGAACGCGAATCATCTGCGTCCGATTTGCACTGCCATAGGTGATATAAACCGGGGCCCAGGTTGCCCCGGAACGCGGTCTTCCGCGAATGAGACGCTTGTAGCTATTCACCGTGGGAGCAAGGATTGCACTGAGTGCGGGCGCATGCTTCAGAACGCCGCCCATGAACCAGCGGCCCTCCGCCGCGAGGCCCAAAGGGTCGCCGGAACTATCAAACAGATTCTCTTTGGTGGAAGGATTCGCGAGACTCAGATGGCAGTGCGAACCATTTCCAGTCAGGTTTGCAAATGGCTTGGGCATGAAGGTGGCCAGAAGACCCTGCTCTTCGGCGAGAACCTTGACCATCCATTTGTAAAAGGTCTGGCGGTCGCAGGTGGTGAGCGCATCGGCATACTTCCAGTTGATTTCAAACTGGCAGTTGGCGTCTTCGTGGTCGGCCGCGTAAGGCTCCCAGCCCAACGCCTGCATGTAACCGATGAGCCTGGTCAATAGATCCAGGTTGCGGTGGAGTGCGCGCATATCGTAACAGGGCTTGGGCGCGTTATCCATGACGTCCCATGGCACGCAAGAGCCATCCTGGCCTCGCTTGAGCAACATGAACTCCGGCTCCATCCCCACCATCAATTCGTAACCGCGTTGGCGACCAATCTCCAGCTGATGCGCCAGAATTCTGCGCGGGCAGTACTTGGTCGGCTGATTCTCGACCTGAAGCATCCCTGGAACCCAGGCGATATTTTTTCGCCACGGCAGCACGATCATGGCCTGCATGTCCGGGACGGACACCAGGTCCGGGTCGTGGGGACCCTGCCCCACGTCTCCGGCGGCAAAGCCAGCGAACCCCGCACCGTCGCTCACCATATCGTCCAGCACGCTGGCCGGGACCAGCTTGGCCTTGGGGATCCCGCTCATTTCAACGAAAGAGCACAGAAAATACTCAATGCCTTTTTCCTGCACGAATGCTTTGAGATCTTTGGTCAAGTTTGTTTCTCCATTTCTATTGCGAGACCGAAGCCGCAGCTTTTTCCCCCAACAACCTGCCTCTGGAGAAGCGGGCGGGCGCAAATGGCTCCATCAGGACCGCGGCCTTGCCGGTGGCGATGGTTTCGGCCAGGCACTTGCCGGCGATTGGGCCGGCCTTGAATCCCCAGGTTCCCCAGCCCACATCCATAAAGAAGTTATCCAGTTCGCCGGCCGCACCCATGATTGGAGCATAATCCGGCGTCATGTCACACACCCCAGCCCACTGGCGAAGAATCTTCACGCCGTGGAGTTGGGGAAACAATTCCAGAGTGTACGTGGCCATCTGCTCCAACGTGGGTAGCGTGGAGCGGGTGCAGTAGGTTTGGTAAGGATCGACCTCGGAGCCGATCACCAGCTCGCCTTTGGCCGTCTGGCTGACGTACACATGCAAGTTCGAAGAGACAATCACGTAGTCCAGAAACGGCTCGATCAATTCGGTAACGCAAGCCTGGAGCGGCTGGCTCACGATAGGCAGCGAAACCCCTGCCATATCCGAGATAGTTGTAGCCCACCCGGCGGTCGCGTTCAGGATCGTACCCGCGCATAAGTCGCCTTTCGTGGTCCGCACACGGGCAATTCTGCGGCCTGCAACTTCAAGCCCAGTCACGGCTGTGAACTGATGCACCTCGATGCCCATGGCATCACAGGCGTGCCCATAACCGTGGACCACCTCATCATGGCCGATGGTTCCCCCGGGCGGGTGGTAGAGCGCCGCAAGTATTGGCAACCGGGGCCGGTCGGACATATCCATCGCCGGCACCATGCGCCGCAGTTCTTCCCGTTCGACCATGCGGCTGTCGACGCCCATCAGGCGATTGTTCTCTGCGCGTATTCTCAGGCCGGTGATCGAGGAGTCAGTGTGCGCCAGCGTGAAATGCCCGCTTTGATTGAAATCGAGTGGGTATCCCAATTCTTCGGTGAGGCCTTCGTACAAGCGAAGCGAGGCGTCGTAGAAAGCGATGCCGGGAAAGGTGCGGTAGTTGGACCGCAAAATGGCGGTGTTGCGAGTGCTGTTGCCGCAGCCGATATAGCCTTTCTCGAGCAGCGCTATTTTTCGAATGCCGTGGATCTTGCCCAGATAATAAGCCGCAGCGAGCCCATGAACCCCCGCGCCGATGATGGCCACATCGTAGGTGGGCTTGAGAGCATGCCTGCCCCACATGACTGGCTCAGGCTTATGCATTCTCATGACTCAACCCCATCCACTGCTGCTGTGCGACCATCCCGAAAGGGCGGGCGCCTGCGTGCAGAAGTGCTTCCCATACATGCTCCGCGACATCGCGGGTGTTCAATATGAGAAAGCCTTCACTACGGAGGATGATGGCGTTTACATGAGCCAGGCGGGTCTGGCGCGCGGCCCCCTCGGGCAGGGCGGCGTCGCCCACGTTCAGCGTGCTTAGCTTCTGCAGCACTTGCCGTGACATTGGGCCTGCCAGCAGAATCGCGCTGTAGATAGAAGTAACGTCGGTGACGGATGAGGAAGCAACGAAATCAATGGGCAGCGGCGACGTAACCAGGGCGTGCGTAGGGGTAAGCTTCCACAGCCGGGCAGGTGGTGAGACCGGGAATGGACTTCGGGCATCGAGCTTGGTGAGATAGCTCGCGTCCGAGATTCCCACAGAAGCGCGCACCTCCTCAAGCTCGCTCGACGGATCCCTGTACCAGGCGGGCAGCTGCCAACTGAAGAAAGTCTTCATGTTGGCTCGGGCCTCGAGATGACAGCGATGCAATCCCGATTGACGTTCCATCACGTCTTCAACCGATCACCTGCGGGGTCGTAAAACACCTTTTCAACCACCTTCGCGGGGTAGTCGACCGCTTCGGAGCGGAGAGTGATGCGCGTTTCCTGCTTCGCTTCCTCAGGAGTGACCCACGCCATCCCGATCACTTTCTGTTTGTCCCAGGAAAAGCGAACACTCGTGGCCCAACCAACTGGTCGGCCCTCGACCAATACCGGAGAGCCGTCGGGAGGCGCCACGGTTCCTTCCAGTTCAAACCCGACAAGCATGCGCTCCAGTGGACTCTGCTTGAGGCGCGCCAGGGCAACCCGCCCGATGAAATCTGCTTTATCGAGTTTCGCCACCCAGGCCATGCTTGCCTCGTAGGGATTGCACAGGGCGTCGGTATCCACACCCACGATGATGTGCTTCTTTTCCAGGCGCAGCACGCGTTGGGCTTCCACGCCAAAGGGGCGGAGGTCTACTTCGGCGCCTGCCTGCAACACCTGTTCCCACACGTGGCTTCCGTATTCGGCCGCGACTACAATTTCCCACCCCATCTCGCCTACAAAACCGATGCGCATCATGGTAGCCGGAACGCCCGCCACGTTTGCCTGCCGCCAGTCCATGTAGGCAAAGGCCGCGGAGGAAAGATCGCAATCGGTGAGCTTCTGGAGCACACCACGCGCCAGGGGGCCAGCCAAATTCATGGAAGCGAGGCCCGCCGTCAGGTTGGTAATGGTGACCTTCCATCCCGCCGCGGCTGCCCACCATTCCAGCCATGGATGCACAAAGTCCACGTTGCCGGTGGTGGTGGTAAGAAAGTAGCGTTGGTCTTCCATGCGGGAGATGGTGCCATCGTCGACGATCGTTCCCAGCTCATCGCAGAGCACGGAATAGCGCACGCGGCCGATCGGGAGGTTGGAGAAATTATGGGTAAAGACCAGATCGAGCAGGCGTCCGGCATCGGTTCCCTTGACCTCGATCTTTCCCAGGGTGCTGACGTCGATGATGCCGGCACGTTCGCGCACCGCCCGGTATTCCTGCTCGACACACTCATCTTGATCGGTAGAACCGTTGCGTGCGTAGAAGCGCGGCCTCTTCCATTCCCCCATGTCCATCCAGACAGCGCCGAGGCGGTCATGTTGATGGTGCATCGGCGTGCGGCGGACAGGGTGGTGTCTCATCCCGGCGAGCACCCCGAGAGTCACAGGAGGCGCGGGAGGCCGGGCGACGGTGGTACCCACCTGGGCGACGGTTTGACCCGTGATCCGGGAACAGAGCTGGATGGCAGCCGTCTGGCACATTCGGCCCTGACAAGCGCTCTTGCCCAGCTTGGTGATGCGCTTGATCAATTCGACGTGGGCCATACCGCCTTCGATCGTCTCCGCTACGTCGTGGCCGGAAACATCCATACAGAGACATGCAATTGCATCCTTAGACTGCGCCGATGGCGGTAGGAGATATCTGCGGTTGGTGACGCCCTCTCCGCCAGCGGCACCCACCAGGCTCACGGCGCTGCGGAATATACGGGCGGATGCAATAAGACCAACGTCCGGAATGAGAGGGCCGCACATGACCACCAAGTCCGCTTTATAGGTATCAGTTTCGGTTACTAATGCAGTGACATGATCAGAGCCCCTGGCGCTGACGACGGAGTCGATGGGCACGCTCGACACTACGTGCACTCCGGCGGCCTGAAGGCCGGTGTGCAGTTCCCCACACCTTTCCAGCTCTCCAATCAGCACTGCCCGCTTGCCGGGTACGATCGCGTGGCGATGGATCAGCCGCCACACTGCAGTCGACAGCATTACCCCGGGCAGATCGTTGTTGGCGAAAAGATACTGCGTTTCATAAGCGCCCGTGGCGACAACTACTCTGCCGGCACGCAGATGCAAAAGTGTTTCCGCATTGGGTCGTGCATGGTCAATCTGCACGGCACCCAGCAGATTGCCTTCATATACACCAAAACAACTGCAGCTGAGGAAGGTGGTTATTGCCGGGTGAGCCTGGACTTTCTGGGCTAGCTGGACTAGCGCCTCGGATCCGCCCAGAGCACTTCCTTTTTCGAGGACAGCCACCTGCATACCTTGGGAGGCGGATTCCAGGGCGGCTTGTAAACCGCTGGGGCCGCCGCCGACCACCACCACATCGAATTGCAGATAGACGTGCTCATAATGATGTTCGGATTCGGAGAGTGGTGGAGCAGCCGGGAAAGCGCTTGACTGCGGGAGAATCAAATCCACGGTAAACATTCTGGTTCTGGGATAGCACCGACAACCCGCTACGCGCGGGCACGGTGCAGCTGCGCACGTTGGGCACGCCATCCACGTTCACCATGCAGTTGGGGCAAGAGCCGGTGAGGCAGAGCAGGCCTCGCGGACGGCCAAGCTGATAGCTATAAGTAAAGATGCGGACCCCGGAGCGATACAAAGCAGAGGCCACGGTGTCGCCGGGAGTTGCTGCGACCGTGGTGCCATTCCATTGGAAGAGAATCTGGTCCATTACCCGGGCTGCTCCTCATCCTGCGGGAGCACCGTCTGAAGGACCTCATTGGTCAGCGTATTGCGGTTTGCCTTGAACCACTCGCCACAGCCGCCGCGGTGATACCACCACTCCCACTGCACGCCGGCGACGTTCCGCTTATAGAGCGCGTAATTGAGAAAGTCCTCATAGCCGGCCTGGGGCTCAGGTCTTTGCCGAATCTCTCCGCCAAAGCGAAACTCGTAGACACTTCGCTCGCCGCAGTTGGGGCATTTCAACAGGAAAGACATCCGCTTTATCTTCCGAAGACCTTGCGCGTCCCGGCCAGGGGAACTCCGCAGATGATCGACGCTTCCATGGTCAAGGCCGCCATGTCTTCCGGCTCCAGGTGATGCACGTCCGACTTGCCGCAGGCCCGCGCCAGCATCTGGATCTCCAGCGTCATGGCGCGCAGCAGATTCAACGCGCGCTCTGCTCCCTGGTCAATATCCAGCCGCTTCATCAACTCCGGGTCCTGGGTGGTGATGCCTACCGGACAGCGCCCAGTGTGGCAATGATGGCAATGGTAGGGCTCGGTGCCCAGGGCCCGGTAGTCATCTACATAGAGAGGCTTGTTGCAGTTCAAGCTGATCAGCGCCGCGGTGCCGATATAGACCGGCATCCGCGCCCAGAGCCATCGCTTTGGCGGCGTCCACACCGTCGCGGATTCCCCCCGCAATAATGAGCTGCACTTCTCCATACAAGCCGCAATCCTCAAGCGCCGCTCGCGCCTCGCACACCGCCGCCAGGGTGGGTATGCCGGTGTGCTCCTGCAGGATGGCGGGCGATGCGCCGGTTCCCCCCTCCATGCCGTCCACCACCACCACATCGGCGCCGGCCTTGGCGGCAAGCTTCACGTCATCGAAGGTGCGGCTCGCGCCCAGCTTGACGAAGATGGGCACCTATCCATCGGTCGCCTCGCGCAGCTCTTCGATTTTGATGATCATGTCGTCGGGTCCGAGCATGTCGGGGTGCCTCGCCGGGCTGCGCTGGTCCACACCTACAGGTAGATCGCGCTGATGGGCGATGGTCTCGGAGATTTTAGAACCCAGCAGCAGGCCGCCGGTGCCCGGTTTTGCCCCCTGGCCGATGGTCAATTCGATCGCGTCGGCCCCGCGCAAATCGTGCACGTTGATTCCGTAGCGTGAGGGAAGAACTTCGTAGACATAGTCCTTGGCAAACTCGCGCTCTGCCGGAGAAAGGCCCCCATCGCCCGTGGTGTTCGATGTGCCCACCTTGGCTGCTGCCTTGGCCAATGCGGCCTTAGCGTTGTAGGAGAGCGCACCCCAGCTCATGCCGGTAATCATGATGGGGATTTCCAGCTCCAGGGGCCGCTTGGCGAAGCGTCCGCCGAGCACGGTCCTGGTCGAACATTTCTCGCGGTACCCTTCAAGTGGAATCCGGGTCAGCCCGCAGGGCAGGAAAGTCAGATCGTCAAAGGTCGCCCAGCGGCGCTGGCGCAGCGTGCCGTAGCCGCGTATTTCATAAATGCCGGTCTCCGCTTTGGTATGGATGCCCTGCATCACCTCAGCGGTGTAGGTACCGCTGGTTTGCAGAAGTGGGCGTGAAGCCGGATCATTCATTACAGGGCATCCTGCCAGGTCTTCCAATTGTGCTTGTCAAAGTTCCATAATTTACGGCCGGCGACCACCTTAGTGAAGTCGCGTCCGAGCCGGCTTTTGCGCGCGCAACTCGGGGGGGAGATGTTCGGCCAGCAGACGATCCAGCATCTCCGCCTCTTCCGGTGCGAGTGGCTCGATCACGGCATCCGTCCCCAGGGCGCCGATGGTGCCTCCGACATAGCAGGTCGTGGCGTACATCGAATCAGCAAAGGCATGCCCCGTATTGCCGCAGACCACCAGGGTTCCCTTCTGTCCCATAAAGCCCGCCATGTAACCGCAGTCACCGCCGACCAGCACCAGGCCGCCCTTCATGGAGACGCCGAGCCGTGCGGCTGCATCGCCGTGGATCACCACCGTGCCCCCGCGAATGGCCGCAGCGGCCCCGTTTCCTGCCCCCCCGTGAACCACCACGTGGCCGCGGTTCATCGATTCCGCCAAACCCCAGCCCGCGCTGCCTTTCACGTGAATCTCGGGACCGTCGATCAGGCCCCCGCAGTAATAGCCCACGCTGCCCAGAAAACGTACTCGTCCCGGTTGCAGCAGCGCCACCGCGAGGTTGTGACGTGCGTTCGGATTTTCCACCAAAACCTCTGTCGCCCCGCGCGCCAGCCGGACTCGGATCGAGGCGTTAATTTCCCGGGTAGAAAGGGTTGCGGCGTCGATGCCCCTGGCTGCTATCTCGACCAAACTCGCACCTCCTCAACCTGGGCTTCCGCTACTTTGTAGTTTCCCGGGATGGCAGAGCGGATGGCAATCTCCTCGGTCGCCACGGCAACAAACGCGTCGGTTTCCGCCACTACCAGCGGCTTGAACGCGTAGGGGTCCTTGACGAATCCCATCTCGGTCGCGGTCACGGCCAGACAGGAGAAGGCGCCGTCCATATCCCGCATCACGCCATCCAGGCCCTGGCGCAGCGTGGCGCCACGGTTAAGAGTCTCGGCCAGGTAAACAGCCAGCACTTCGGAATCATTTTCGGTGACAAACTCCACGCCGCGCTGCTCGTACTTGCGCCGTAACTGATGGTAGTTGGTGATGTGTCCGTTGTGGACAATAGCGACATCCGCCGCCCCGCGTCCCCAGAAGGGCTGAGAATGGCTGAGATCCACAATCGATTCAGTACACAGACGGGTGTGTCCAATGCCGTGGGTGCCGGCAAATGCCGAGATATGGTGCTTGCGCTCGAGCAGATCGGGGCTTCCCACCTCTTTGGAGAGCTCCATAGCGTGACCAATGCTGAGTACCCGGATGCCTTGGCCGAGTGACTCGATCATCCGGGTCAGCGCGGGCAAGTCGATATTGCCGGCAACCACGAAACGCACATAGACCCCACTGGACGAGACATCACGAGTGCCTTCCATCGAGTCGGCGAACATCCGGATCGCTTCCCGGTTGGCCTCGATGGCTTGCTTGCTCATTTCCAGTTCATCGCCGGCCTGGACGCGCACGATATAGCTGGCCCGATGTGGCGGGCCCACCAGGGCCACGCCGGCCGAATCAGGACCGCGACGCCCCAGAGCTTCGAGCATGCGGAGCATAGTCGCGCCGAGGTGGGCATCTGTGCCGGCGTTTTTTCGGAAATAGCCCAGGATTCCGCACATGAGGAGCCGCCCACTCAACATTCTTCTGGTATCCATCCAGTATACCAGCCTGGAACCATTCCTTGGAGATAGGTATAACGTCCCCGTATCTCCCTCAAATGTTCCCGTCTCGAATTTCGTCCGAATTTGCTCCAGAGATTCAGTTGGGGTATTCGTCCAGTACCCCGAAACTCCGAGTTCGTAAGTGGAGTTATCACGCAAACTCTGAAGACCGTACCCTTCAGAAAACGTACCCCAGGGGCTGAAGGCATCGTCAGCTCAGCCCATTATGGCAGGGCTGAAGCCGTGCCCTTCGTCCAGAGTTTTTCGGCAGCCTGTTCAGTCATTTGTAAAATTCGATATTTTTGGGTCCTTTTTGGGGATTGGCAGCTCAGCGGCGGCGGGCAAAGGGGTTCTTTTTTATTGAGAAACCCACTCTCGTGTCCGGAACAGAAGCGAACATGGGGACATAAGGTGGCGGTGGCGGTGCTTCCGAGGGGCTAACGCGGTTGGCGAAGGTGGACTGGCTGGGGTTAGGGTCCGGAGGCGGATCTGCGGCCGGGCCGGGAGCGAGCTCGGGCTCGGGGACGCCAGGCCCAGCTTCTTGCTGGGCAGGGGCAGGGCCTGGCTGCGGGTCGATGGTTGTGGCCTGCTGCCCGCCATGCCAGGCGGCGGCATAGATTTGCGGGGGGATGGGCGCAGGGGCGGATTTCTCCGGCGCGGAGACGGCGCGACGGTCGGGGATGAAGTTTTGCATGGCCACGATCATCGAGAGGGCCTTGACCTGTCCGGTAATGCTGCCTCGGGTCATTTCCGGGCTGAGGTTGGCGATTTCCCAGAGGCGAGCCAATACTTGTTCGCGGGCCAGGTTCAGGCGGCGCAGTCCCTCGGCCTCTTGCTGGACGAGCTGTTGCTGCACGGCAGCGCGATGCTCGAGCATGTAGGCGCGGACGCGGGGTTTGGATTTGGTGTAGGCGGCAGAGTCGGGGTTGAGGCCGACAGCTTCGGCGGCACGACGGTCGGTCATGGCGCCAGAGAGGACCAGGCGGGCAAAGGCTATTTCCTGATCGGTGATGGGGTCGCTGACATTATTCTTGGGCATAGGTGGCTCCGGGAATGTGAGAGAAGCTAGGGGCAGAGGTTGCTCCTGCGCGGGGAAGCAGGGGTGGATGCATGCATAAAAAATCCCGCCGCGGCGGGATGCTTGGATTGCCTTATTTGTGACAGGGATTGGGTGGGACACCGGACAGCGGTAAAACTGTCCTTCGCTCGCGCCTAGGCCGAAACTACCGGCACCTGCCGGCCAGCGAGCGGTGACGCGAGAGTCCGCCGGCTGCCGAAATCGTCTCCCAACAGGATATAGCTCACCGGAATCGGATTTGGCCGCCGAGACTCTTTTCTTGAGTCGCCGGTTATCGTTTCGGAGGTTACTTTTGGCTTACTGGAGACTTGGTAGTCAGGGCTCGCCAGGCCGCCAAGCGAAGCTCCCAGGAGCTGTTGTACTGCGTCACTGGTACTGTGGAATCCCGCACCTGCCAACCGTTAAAAATCAGGTCGCGGACACGCTGCTGAACGCCGGAGCAGGACTCGTTCTATTTATATTGGTGGCTGTCCAGGTCAAGCTTAAAACGATCGAGGGTCTTTTCGGAATTCGCCCCTATGAACTTAACGGTTAAAGTCCTTGCCTTGATCGTGACCTTCAGGTAGCCAAACTCGCCGTGGTCACTATCGCCGTCCGCGTAGAATTCCACCTTGGCCTTGTCACCCTTGGGAAACTTGAATGATCCTGGCGTCACGACCGGGAAGGGCGCTTTGGGCGACTTTTCAGGCTTGCCGTCACATCCGGCGGAGAGCACCTCGAGTGGAGAGTGCCCGCCGCATCCAGCCACAAGGCAGGGCATCACGCTTCCGTCGGCGAAGGTGTATGTAATCCGCTGGAACAGATGAGCGTGGGCCGAGAAAATTGCGTCAGGCCGCTGCCCGCTTTTGGCAAAAGCCGTTTGTAGGGCCAAGCTCAGAAAGGGCGCCTTCGCCGCGTTGGGACTGGGGCCTTGCGCTTGGTCTCCGCGGACATCGAAGTTTGCAGCTCCAGAATAAGGTGGATAATGAACCGCCAGCAGAACCGCTTTCTTCGGTGAGTTCTGACGGTTTGCTGCGGCGATGGCCTTCAATTCCGCGACCAGCCACTGATACTGCGGTCCCTTTGTGAAAACCGGATAAGCAGTCGGATCGTCCAGCATGCCCCCGTTCACTATGTTCGAATACAAACCAACAATGTATGCCAGCGGAGTGACGAACCGCCAGTACACGTAAGGCTGAATCATGGCGGGCCTCTTGTCGGTTGTGTTTCCCTTCCAGGGCGCGGGCCATTTCGACGGTGCCGAGCAAAAAGCGTCCATGTAGTTAGTAATCGGCGTGGACTTCCCATCGTGATTACCGGGAACAGCCACGATGCGCTTCGGGTAGTTCGTGTACGGAGCGTAGAACTGGGAGTTCCACAGCTCCGGCGTGTCGGCATCTTGCGAACCATTCGTAGTGGCGTCGCTGCCTTTCTGCATGTAGATGATGTCACCCAGGTGGTAGAAGAATGACGTGTCGCCGGCAGCGATCATTGCTTTGGCGACTGCCTTCGTCTTCTTCCCCGTGGCCGGATCTCCGGAGCAGCCCACCATCGCAAAGCTCATTTTTTCAGAAGAGATGATCCGCTGATTTTCTTTGGCATCTATGGCGCTGAAGTTGAGCGGCTTCTGGTCAGCGGGAGGAGGCGTCGGCGCGCTGGTCCAAATGCCATGTTCGGCGCACTGGGTCGATTTGTTTGCACTCTTCGGCATGTCATTCTCACTTCTACGCCTAAAACATCGAGGAAAAATCATACAACGATTTCGTCTCAGCGGTGTGATTACGCTAGCCGTGACAACTACATAAGATTGGAGCGCCCGCGGAGAGTTCTAATCGGGCGCGCTTCCCGCAAGCTGGTCGTCGCTCTGAGCTGGAAACCGCTGCCGGTGTGGAGATCTGCGTCGTTCGCATCGGCGGGATTAATTAAGGATGAAGAGTTGTTCTGTCGCCAAAATGGTGCCGGGGTAGCGGGAGGCCGCCGGAGGCAGGTTGATGAAAAAGTCAGCGGCCCGATCCTTCGGGAGGTTCAGCGCGACTTCGAGGCGTGAGCGAAGATCGGCGTTTCGCGTAAAAAGGCGGGGAAGTAAGAAGACGAGCGCTCCGAGCGCAACCATGGCAAGCAGTGTCAGGCCGACTTGCTTACGCGTCATCCGGTTCACCTTTCCGATGCAAACCGTGGATGCTGGCAATTCTAAGTGCTGCTGCTAACCGTGGGCAATCCCGTTCGACAGGAGTTCGGTGACGGAGTTCGGTGACAGACGAAAAGTACCCCAATTAATTAAGCACAGCGTATTACGGAACGCCCCTTTCTTCATGGGGTACGTTCCGTCCCCGTCAAAGTCCGTCTGTCCACAAAACTTCGACAGATATCAAAGTGCTCTGACGCGGTATAAGACGACCCCGTGCGATGGGACAACCGCACTGATGGCACCGCCTGTTTTCTCCATCGCGCCTGTCCACAGGTTGTGTGTGGAATAGCCGCGTTCATTCTCGGGGAGGCCCGCGGCAGATGGTTGTACGGAGACTTTCTCCGCCGTCCCGCCGGTGTTGAACAAACCGATGATCGCGTCTCCGTTCGGTTCCATCTTGGCGAACACCTGCTGGTTGCCGGTATTGACAACCCTTTTAGCAGCGATCGAATCCTGGTCAACCGCGAGGACTGCGGTGTTTTTCAGGTATTTCTGCAGATCCTGTTGGTCGAGGTTAGTAAGATCGACGCCGAGGATGAGGGGCGCCGACCCAAGCGCCCACAGGCTCAGCTGCGTCTGACGCTCGATTGGAGTAAGCCCGTCGTTGCTGCCATTCCCTATCTCGATGGAGTCATAGTCGTTGAATCTGCCCGAACCAGAGTAAGGCTGCCACTCGGCCACATAGTGTGAAGCGTTTCTCAATATCTTTCCAGCTTGTCAGCGGGTAGCTGCTGCCGCCCTTTTCGCATCCATAGCATTCGACGTCGGGTGCGAATTCCCATTGATCAGCGTACTTCATCAGTGTCGGGGCGAGGGCTTGTGTAAAGCTCCCCTGTGTGACGTCAAGGACGATCGGCCGCCCGCTTTGCCGTATTGCTTTCGACCATGCCTCAACGTCAGCGGCGTTGCTGTTCTTCATGCCGTCGATTTTGATGTAATCGACGCCCCATGCCGCGAGCATCTCGACCCATGAATTGATATACTCCTGCGCTCCGGGCTTAGTGTAATTAATGCCGACCATGCCTTTGCAGTTGTAGTTGTTCTCCGCTACAGACAGTTCCGCAATCTGGACGGCCGTGTACGGCGTGCCTTTAATCGGTGTGTTCTTACTTACTGCCTGCCTCGAAATACCCGGTGTAACGTAGATCCCGAACTTCATCCCGAGACTGTGGATGTAGTCAGCGACTACCTTGATGCCATTGGTATCTCCCTGGGCCGGGAATCTCGATGAGTCTGTCACCCAGCGGCCATAAGGGTCAACGTTGGGACCCTGGCTGCCCGGACACTGGTACCAAAAGTCGTCCAGGTTTACGTATTTGTAACCGATTTTCTGCAAGCCGGAGTCCTGCAGTGCTAGCGCCTGAGCTTCGAACTTCGCTGCCGTGGGATGCCCGCGGAGGAAGCTCCAACTACTCCAGCCGAGAACAGGTGTGCGCTCGAGACCATTATTCTTTGTCCCGGCGTTCTGCTGGCCGTCCACAGTGGCCGCGCCTGCCGACAACACGACCATCAGCGCAGCCGTTAAGGCATGTGTCCATTGCCTCATAAAAATCATTCCTTTCTCTATCCTCAATCGCCGACGTAGTGACGGCCTCCCCGCTCATCAACTCGACCGGACTTTGTGGACTAAGCTCGTGTGTCCATTGGACCGTAACAGCTGATATGGTAAAGCCGCAGGGGCTGAAGCCCAATTCTTTCTCAGCCCTTTTCAGGCCCTGATACAAAGCAGAGAGCCGCGAAGCCTAGAACAGCCGCGCATTTTCGCAGATTTGGTTCTACTCCTGAATCAGATGTTACAGGCCACTAGTCATAAGCCTGTTTAGCGCTGGCATCCTCTCCACGAAGTGCTCCAAAAATGGTACTACCCCGCGCAGACAATAGTGGGCGATGATGGACCGTCCCATGAATCAAGCATCGAGACAGCACCGGGCGGGAGTCGCGATATGCTTCCTGTTTTTTGCGTCTATAGTGGCCTACGCCCAGAATCCACAGCCTCAGCGGCAAAAGATCGGCTTGGTGCTCGAGGGCGGCGGTGCGCTCGGACTGGCGCACATCGGTGTGCTGGAGTGGCTTTACCAGCACCACGTGCCGGTGGACCTGGTCGCCGGCACCAGCATGGGAGGCCTGGTGGGCGGCATATATGCCACCGGCCGCACTCCTGACCAGATCCAGCAATTGATTCAGAACGTAGATTGGGATCAGGCGCTCAGCGGGGAGCTACCGTTTCGTAACCTTTCGTATCGGCGCAAAGAAGATGAAGTCGAATTTCCAACGCGGCTCGAGTTTGGTCTGCGCCACGGTGTTCAGCTCCCAGCAGGCTTCAATTCAGGACAGCAGGTAACCTTCATCCTCGACCACGTCTCCCTTCCCTACTCCGGGATCAAGACCTTCAATGACCTGCCTACTCCCTTCGCCTGCGTGGCAACAGAACTCAACACCGGCAAACAACATGTCTTTCACGACGGGTCGCTGTCCCTGGCTCTCCGCTCAACCATGTCGCTGCCCGGAATCTTTACCCCGGTACGCATCGGCAACAATCTTTACGCAGACGGCGGTCTGCTGAACAACCTGCCGGTGGACGTGGCCAAGGACATGGGAGCCCAGCTCACGGTGGCCGTCTACCTGCAAACGGCTTCGTTCAATGCGCAACAACCGCTTTCCACATTTTCTGTTCTGGGACAGTCGCTGAGTGTGATGATCGCCGCCAATGAGCTCAAGAGCATGCAAATGGCGGATGTTCTGGTCACCGTCCCGCTGGATAAGTACACTTCGCTCGACTACGACCAGTCGGCGAAGATCGTTCGTGCTGGTTATGAGGCGGCGGAAACGAAGAGTGCCATCCTGAGCAAACTTGCTGTCGATGATGCGGCATGGAAGCAATATGTTGAGCAACGCGACCAGCGCACCTTGCACACACCGGTTCCTCAATTCGTCGAGGTGACCGGTACCACGCCAACGCTGGAGAACAGGATAGAGCGAAGGCTGAAACCCGACATAGGCAAACCGGTCAACAATGTCAACCTGCAAGAGCAGTTCACCAGGATTGCAGGGACTGGGCGCTTTGCCGCGCTGAGTTACAGCATGACGGAGAAAGACGGCAAGCCTGGTCTTCTGGTTTCCGTTCAGGAAAAATCGTATTCGCCGCCCATCGTGCGGCCTTTGATCAACATCGACGGCACGAACTACAACGAAGTGCTGTTCAGCGCGGGCGCGCGGATTACCTTTCTGGACTTCGGGTCGTTTGGCTCGGAACTACGAAACGACCTCATCGTAGGCTCCGTCTATCGACTCGCCTCCGAGTACTATCACCCGTTTTCGCCCAACACCCGGTTTTTCATCGCTCCGCAGGTCACCCTCGACACCGACAAGTTCTACTTCTACTATGACAACCACATCGACTCGCAGTACCGAAAGCGTCAGTTTGGCGGAGCCCTCGACGTTGGGTACACCTTCGGCTCTGTCGCGGAGCTTCGCCTCGGGTACCAATCGGCCTATCAACGATATTCTCCAGTGATCGGAGACACGATCGTTTATCCCATTCAATCCGGACGCATCGGAGTCAGCCGGCTGCTCTTCAACCTTGACCGGGCGGATGATCCGGTCTTGCCGATGCGCGGTATGTCAGCCAAATTCCGTGGAGAATTGTGGGACGCGAATACAGGGACCAACAAGGGGTTCCCGCTCACGGAACTTCGGACCCATTTCTTTTTCCCACTTAATCAGAAATCCTCCACCTATCTGGCCGTGTCCGGCGGCTCCACGCTGGGCTACGAAAATACCGGGATCCCTCCATTTTCGCTGGGGGGCGGACTGCAGCTGTCTGCCTTTGGCGAGAATGAGTTGATTACCAACCAGTACTATCTCTTCCAAACCGGTTACATTCGCCGGCTAACGAGACTGCCGCCATTCCTGGGCGACACCATCTCCCTGGTGGCAACCTACGAGGCGGGCAAGACCTTCTTTTTGCCGACTGAGCCGAGCGTGCCTATGGACGGAGTTGTGGGCATCGTGATCAAGACAGTGATCGGCCCCTTTGAAATTGCAGGAGCCGCCGGCAATGGCACGGATCATAAGAAAATTTTCTTTCAGTTAGGCAGATTCTTCTGAGGGCTATTTGGGCTGGGAAGCGAGCCACACGCAGGCCTCTCGAACCCTCGCCGCCTGTACCGGGTTGACGCTTAGGAAGTATCGCTTTCCCTGTGGGTTGGGCTGGAACCTGGTGGAACCGTCCGGCGCGACCATTACATCGCCCGGCGGGGACACATCGAAGTAGCCGCGATCGGGCCGCAGATCGTAGATCACCGTGGTCAGGTCCCAGCTGGGGCGGTCATACGGCATCTTCTCGTAAAGCCGGTAGGCCTCGGCAACGGGATTGCCCGAAGGGAAATCGTGCTCGATGCTGGAAGCGGGATACAAAACCGCCAGGCCGACTTCGAATCCGCTGATGTAGATATCGGTGGGCCACTCGGCAAACAGCTTCGTAGCAGCGGGAACATCCGTCATTACGTTGTATTCGGGTCTTTTGCTATCGGCAAAGTTGCCCGCCATCACGGTGAGCAGGCGAACTTTTCTCTTAACCAGCTCCATCCCGCTGAGATGGCTGTAGCTGTCGGGCGCTGACTCGATCAACCGCGCCAGGTTGGTGGAGAAGCCCACCTGGATCAGGGTGACGGCGCCATCCGGTTCGGCGGCCAGAGTCTTCCTCAGCAGCTGCACCGCGTCGGAAACCATCTTTTTATTGGGGCGGCGGCCATGGAGCTCACATACCTGCCTGACGTACTTGCCGTCTTCGGGCGTCTTACCATCGTGGACGATACCGACCGGGATCGAGCCGCGCCCATAGTACTCGTCGACCATACGAACGTACTCGGCGGCCCAGGGATTGTCTTTGCTTACGGTCACGGCCAGCAGTTTCACTTCTCCCCTGGAAGCAAAGGCATGCAGCATCGCCAGCGCCAGGGCATCGTCGACATCGTTGCCCATATCGGTGTCGAAGATCACATGGAGCGGAGTGGCCGCCGACGCGGGAGCTACGATCGCCACGGTGAGCAGGACGAAGAGAAAAATCTTCATCATTTGCGTGCCTCCTTCAGAAGAACCATGCGATACAGCTTTAATCGGTCCCTCTGATCACGGTCAAAGACGGGAAAGTTCGCGACCTCGTCCAGGCGAAAGGCCGATAGAGAGTCCAGAATGTCCTGGTCGAGGTCGTTCCATCCTACATACCAGCCAGGCTGGTAGAGCAATGCTTTTTCGCCCAGGTCCTGGCTAGTGTATCCGTCATTGATCGCAGGGATACCAGTCATCAGCGATAGCTGGTCGCCACTCGTACCCAGCAACAGGCGATGTGCAGCCGGACCCGCATCCACAATAGCCCGGATGGATTTCGCCGCGGCGTAGAACTGATATTGGCGGTGGCTCAGGAACCCAAAGACCTGCGCCGTATCGAGGAGTATGGCGACCGCAAGGGCGGCCGCGAGCAGCGAGGCAAGGCTGCGATTGCGTATCTCAAGTTCCTGCAGAGTTAGAACCAGGGCCAGGATCAAGGGCACCAGCATGACCAGGAAATATCTGGGAGCATAGTCATCCTGGCGGCGAAGGATAAAGACGGACTGCCCCGCGAAAGCAATCCATGACGCGGCAAAGAGAGGGTTTCTCCAGAGCTGCCGCAGCCAGACCAGCGACAGCAGAAGCGCCGCCAGTCCGGCCGGGTACAAAATGCGGTCAATCCACAGGCCATTACGCAACAACTGCAGCAGGAAGGAACCGGTGCGCTTTAATTCCACGTCTGCCAGGGCGTTGATTTCGAAGAAGTAGTGGTAGTCATCGGCGTATCTGGAGTGTAAGACGATGGACAGGTAGATGCCCATCGCCCGCACCTGCGATCGCGCCCACAGGCAGGATCGCGCGCGGACTTTTCTTCCACAGCAACCACAGGATTGCGGGCAGCAAAACAAGGGCTGTGGTCTTGGTCAGCAGCATGACAGGGATCAGGAGGCCCAGTGTGAGCGGGGGCCAAATCCGCCCTGGATCGGCGTACGAAGCAACCCACAGCGATAAGCACCACTCGAAGACGATCACGGTGTCTAACGTCGCCAGCCTGCTGAAAGCGAAGGCGAAGGGACTTGCGGCCAGGAGCAGCGCCGCAAGTGCGGCAGTCGTCTGGGCGCCACCATAGCGCCGCACCAATAAGTAAACGAGGACCACGGTCGCGATGGAGAACGATACATTCACTGCGCGCGCGGCCAGGATACTGACACCGGTGAAACGAAAAACCATGGTCAGCAGGACGGGCCACACGGGAACTGCGGCCGCCGGATTGTAGTCCCCCGCAACCTCCCAGTGCCCGAGGAGAAAATGACGGACCACCGCACTGGCCCACCAGCCTTCATCTGTGTACTTGGCCTCGTCGAGCATCCAGGGCGAGTGGTTGGGGAAATCCGCCCGCAAATAAACCAAGCGCATCAGGCATAGAACGAGCCCGAGCGACAGAAGGATTATATGCAGCCAGCGTTCCACTGCCTTCGACGACATTATTCCAGCACCTCACCTATGCCCGGGCATTCTCTCAGAGATGACTGTTACGTCCCGGGCTATGGAGTTGCAGCTTCCCAAAGCTTGCGGTGAAGTTCCTTGAAGCGGGAGACAATCTCTTCCTGCAATGGATGCCTTCCGTCGCGGACTACCCAGCGGCCGTTCACCACCACATCACGAATCGCTGACCGGTTGAGCGAAAAGACAGTCACAGGCAGCAGATCGTCGCTGGCACAGGCGGCAATCGATACGTCATCCAAATCCACGGTAAAGAAGTCGGAGGTCAATTGACCGGCAGAGAGGCCGAGCGCACGGGCCCCATGAACCGTGGCGCAGTCAAAGAGACGCGAGGCCAATGGCTGGTCTCCGATGCCGTCAAGGATGGCGCGTTGCTGGCGCTCGAGCCGCAAATGGTATTCGAGCTCGCGCGCATCCTCGAGCGGATCGATCTGCGCCTGGCTATCGGATCCCAGCGCGATCGGGACGCCCTCGCGCATGAGCTGGTCGGCGACAAGCACGCCGTCACCAAGATTGCGCTCGGTAGTCGGACAGGAGCATACCGTGGAGCCGGCCCGTGCGAGCAGGCCGATCTCCTCCGCGGTGATATGTATCGCGTGCACCGCGGTGAAGTCAGGCCCTAACAACCCTTCCCGGCCCAGCAGCGCCACCGGAGTCAATCCATATTCGCGTAAGCAGGCCTCGTTCTCCGCGATCTGCTCCGCCACGTGCATGTGGAGAGGCAGCTTCCGCTCCCGGCTCCAGGCAGCAATCTGCTGCAGCTCGCGCAAGGGCACGGCCCGCAGGCTATGCGGGGCTACGCCAATGGGCACTTCGCATGAAGCGGCAAGTGATTCGGTATTTTCAAGAAACTGGGAGGCAGATTCAAAGAACCGGATCTGCCCCGGATCCGGAGGTAGTTCGTATCCCGACCGGAGATACGCCGAGCGCAGCAAGACGATCCTTATGCCTACAGACTGGGCCGCTGCGATGACCTGTTTAGCAAGCAGGTTTGGGTCGTCATAAGGAAGCCCTCCGGGAGCGTTATGCAGATAGTGGAACTCTCCCACGGTGGTGGTTCCACTCAGCAGCATCTCCAGAAATGCCATGCGGGCGACGTCGTAAACGTTTTGCGGATCAAGTTGTGCTGCGGCATGGTACATGGTCCCGCGCCAGGACCAGAAATCGCGGCCGCTCGTCGCCCTCGACTCCGATTTGCCCCGGATCAGGCGCTGGAAGGAATGAGAGTGCGTGTTAACAAAGCCGGGAAAGCGCGCCCTCCCCGGCAAATCGGGAGGCAGTGGAGTCACGAGCGACGCGCCTGCTGGACCATTTCCACCAGCATCTTCCTGGTTTCCGCCGGGGTGCTCACCTCACTCAGGAATGCGAGGCGGGCACCCTTCATGCCGTCTTCGGTCTTCATGCGCAGGTGAAAGCCGAGGCGATCTACCGACGTCATTGCCGCTTCCTGGGCTTCCATCCCAGCAAAAACACGGGCCAGCAGGATCATTGCGTCCTGGTGATCGGCATTCATGTGTTGCAGGATGCCGGCGGCCGCATCCGCCAGCGGGTCGGGTCGCGCCTGACTATAGTCCGGGGCAGCGATCCAACCCATCACTCCAAAACCGCCCACGTAATAAACATCGACTACGTCCATGCGGAAAAAGGAAAAATCGTCGAAGTCGACCCAGTACTTGCTGTTGGGCTGACGTTCCAGGTAGAGCCGGCGCGCTTCTCCCACCTCGGGCCCGGCAAGCGTAGAAGCGTTGCCTACCACCGTCACCCGCGCAGCCCCGAGCGGATCGCCGCTGGCTTCCGGCTGCGTCACCAGCAGGCTGGCGCGCGCATCCTGCTGCAGATTTTGCGTATGCATCGCCATGGTGCTGATGAGGAAGAGGGGCCGCCCCTCACCGTCCAGGGCATAGGGCATTAACGACCCGAAAGGAAAGCCCGGCCGCTTGCGCGAAAGGGTGGAGAGGCTGCCGACGCGGCCCAGGTGCAGCAGCGTACGCGCCCGCTCCGCGAACGATGGCTCGGGAATGGGCGGCTGAGTGGCCGCAACCCCAGTACCCGCGTGCTTGTTGCTCGACATGGCGCCCCCTGTTAGAAGTCTAAATGGTATAAGACAAGATAAAAGCCGGAGGAGGCTCCCATGTATACCCCGAAAGCCTTTGAGGTGACCGACCTCCCCATGCTCCATGCGGCCATAAAGCAGAGCGAGCTGGCGACGCTGGTTACCATCACCACCCGCGGGATGGTGGCCACGCATCTCCCGCTCCTGCTGGATGGGAACCGGGGAGAGTACGGAACCCTGACCGGACATGTGTCGCGGGCTAACGTGCAGTGGCGGGAAACCGATCCTCAGGCGGAGGCGCTCATCATCTTCCTCGGTCTCGATACGTATGTGACCCCTAACTGGTATCCGGCCAAGCAGGAGACAGGCAGAGTGGTGCCCAACCTGGAACTACGCCTCCATTCATGCCTATGGGCGGATCACATTCTTTGAGGATGCAGAGCGGTTAAGAACGGTGGTCACCGAGCTTACAAAGCGGCATGAGGCCTCGTTTCCTGCTCCCTGGCAAGTCACGGACGCTCCGGCCACGTATATCGACTCGCAGCTGAAGGCGATTGTTGGATTTGAATTTCAGATCCTGCGCCTCGAAGGCAAGCAGAAGTTCAACCAGAATCGCTCCGTCGAGGACAGAATCGGGGTTATCGAGGGACTCCGGGAGCTGCAGGACGAGCGCAAGACACAGGTCGCAGAACTGATGGAGGAGATCGAGTCCCGGCCAAAAACCGTGTGATAGGCTACGTCCACAGGGTCCATTGCTATGTCTCTTTTGTTCACACCCGCCTGAAAAGGAGATGTGCTCGCGTGAAGACCGTCCGCCTGTTCGCCCTGATGTTCGTCGCTCCTTGTCTGGCAACCGCCTGTTATGGGGTATCGGCCGGCAATGTTGAAAAGGCCACACCCACCTCGACTTGGAACCAGGCGGCCGCCGCTCACTACCTCGATAGCCGCGAGATATGGTGGCAGAGTTGGGATGCGGCGAAGCGAGATCATACGACGGTGTGTGTTTCGTGCCATACCGTATTGCCCTACGCGCTTTCCCGGTCCAGTTTGCGGAGCTCGTTGGGCGAAACCACGCAAACCGAACAGGAGCACGTCATGCTCAACAACGTGCTTCGGCGGGTCACGCTGTGGAACCAGGTTCAGCCCTTTTATCCCAATAGCAAAACCGGCCCCACACTGGCAACGGACTCGCGGGCTACGGAATCGGTGATCAACACCGTTATCCTGTCTACGTACGACCAGCAAAAGAACCATCTAACCGACATTACGCGCAGCGCCTTTGACAACATGTGGGCCTTGCAGATCAAGTCCGGTGACCAGGCCGGTGCGTGGAACTGGCAGAACTTCCACTTGGCTCCCTGGGAATCGAGTGAGTCCCAATACTGTGGCGCCGTGCTGGCGGCGATCGCGGTGGGCAGAGCCCCCGACAACTATCGTAGCGACCCTAAGATCCAGGAGAATCTACGGCTGCTACGCGGCTTTCTGCGGCGGGAATACGCGAACCAGCCGCTGCTCAACAAGGTTTACCTGTTGTGGGCTTCTGCCAAGCTCCCCGGGCTGTTGAACGACAAGGAACGAACCGCCCTGGTGGCGACCCTCGTTTCAAAGCAGCAACCGGACGGTGGCTGGAGCGTTAACGACCTGGGCACCTGGAAAAGACGGGATGATACACCTGAGGAAACGAAGAGCGACGGGCTGGCTACCGGTCTGACTGTCCTGGCACTGGAACAGTCGGGTGTGGGGCGGGCCCCAGCCAAGCGCGGACTGGCTTGGCTGGCACAAAATCAGAGCCAGGATGAGGGAAACTGGTCTGCCTGGTCACTGAACAAGAAACGCGACCCTTCGACCGATATCGGACGTTTCATGAGCGACGCCGCGACCGGTTTTGCCGTGCTGGCGCTCGAAAACAGTCACTGAGACAAATCCCTGCCGCCGGCCATGGGTGCCCCATATCTCGCTCGCGTGTGCGCCTTTCGGAGAAGAAACAAAATATCGAAGCGGCTCAAGAGCTGGGGTTCGGTGGTTCAGTCCCGGCTTCGCCGGGACGGCTGAGAGTAGCCCAGGACGATGAGTCCTGGGTAAATGTGACCTGTTGAACCAGTCCCGGCAGGGACGGCTGAATGCTCACACGCGGCCTTCAGTCGTCCCTGCGGGACTGGTTCATCTCGATGAGTCCACCCAGGACTGACGTCCCATAAGCGTTAACCTACTTGGGATGCTTTTCGTCAAAGCTCCCACAAAAACGTCATCCTGAGAGTTTGTGACTTTATTGGTTTCACATGAAAATTGGTGCTGAAAATAAAAGGCTTAGCTGCGTCAAAAACGTGAAAAAGCCAATAAAATCACAGCCTCTGAGCGGAGCGCCTCACAGATTTATCGGGTGACGCAGCGCTTGGTGGCGCGGAGTCGAAGGACCCCGAGGGTGCTTATCTTGCCCATGCTGCTCGAAGCTTTTCGACCACCGAAGCCCGAGAACAGGATTCCTGCTGCGGTACGCACTTGATGGTCACGGGTACATCTCTTCATGCACTGTTTTTCCCGAGCGATGGCTGTGCGCATCGCCAGCCTGATCATCGCTCTCGGACTGCTGGTCGATGACCCGGTGGTCGCCGGAGATGCGATGTCTTGGTAACCTTCAAAGTAGAGCAGGCGCTTGCAGCCGTAGGCCGCAGTGAAACCTTCCAACTTGCCCCTCCTTATGTTGCATGACGCGCAGATACAGGTTGCTGGTGACGCCACTGTAAAGCGTGCCTGTGTGGCTGCCGAGAAGGTAGATGGAGCCGCCGGGGCATAGCAAGATGCCAGCAGTTCTTGTTCTCGGCCCCAGGGAAAGACCGTGGTGGGTCGGCCAGGAGCGGGCCTCGGTGGTTGAAAAGCTCCGAGCTGCATGGGTAAGATAAGCACCGTCGGGGTCCTTCGACTCCGCGCCACCAGCGCTGTGTCACCCGATAAATCTGTGAGGCGCTCCGCTCATGAACTTAGCCCAGGACGTCAGTCCCATAAGCGTTAACCTACTTGGGGATGTTTTTCGTCAAACTCCCACAAAAACGTCATCCTGCCGTCCCTGGCGGGACTGCGCCCACCCGTTTTTCGTGGTGGTATCTACCGTGCCGCCGCAGGCGGCTCTGCGGCGGGCGCGGGTTCCTCAGGCTCAGTTGCTTGCGAACGGACCTTCTTCGCTTTCGTGACCACGCGGGTTCGTCTCTCCTGCGAGGCTGCAACGACCGTCTCCATGCTTTTTAAAAACTCGGGCAGGTTCATCTTTTCGCGAAAACCTGCAAGGAAGGGCTGGATCTTCTCAAACTGGAAGTACATCTCCTGACAGGTGTCGAAAATCAGAGATTCGTCAAGCGCGCCGTGGACGACGAAAGCGGCCACCATGTCCCAATATCCGTAGACCTGCAGAATGTGCCCACTCGGCTTGCCGCCGTCCTTTACCAGGCTGACGAATTCATCGACTGACTTGGGCATGAACTCACCGCCCACATAATCGCGCGCTGCGCGCAACGCCGTCTCCCGGCGAATTTCATAAAGCTTAAGAATGAGTTCAGCCTGTTCGAGGGCCTTCTTGGTTTTCACATCGTCTCCTTCATTGACGGAAGAAATTACGGGCTATGAACAGCAGGTTGGCGGGCCGCTCCGCCAGCCGGCGCATAAAGTAGGGATACCAGTCGGTCCCAAAAGGAATATAAACCCGCACCCGATAGCCGGCGGCTACCAGATTCCGCTGCAGGTCACGGCGCACGCCGTAAAGCATCTGAAATTCGAACTGGTCCGGCTGGATCCCGCGTTCTTTCGCGAAGCGGCAGGTGGCATCAATCATCTTTTCGTCGTGGGTGGCGATGCCATGGTAGATACCACTGGGGAGCATCACCTGCATCAGCCTGACGAAGTTTTTGTCCACGTCCGTCTTATCTGGGAACGCCAGGTCGGGCGCCTCCTGGTAGGCCCCTTTGCACAAGCGTATGCGAATCCCGTTTGCCAGCAAGCGGTCAACGTCCGCCTTACTCCGGTACAAGTAAGCCTGGATCACCACCCCCACGCGGCCCCGGTTGGCGTCCGTGGCGTGAAGCTTGCACACCATGTCGACAGTGGCCTGGGTATAGGCGGAGCCCTCCATGTCGATGCGCACGAAGGTGTCGGCCGCCGCCGCATGCTCCACCAGGCCGCCGGCCATGTTAAAGGCCACCTCCGGATCAAGATCCATGCCCATCTGGGTAAGCTTCACGCTTACGTTGGCATCCAGCTGGCGCTGTTTGATGGCGTCGAGCAAGCGGTGATAGACCTCGGCTGCCTCCCGCGCCTCCCGGGGAGAACGAACGTTTTCTCCCAGGCTATCGAGCGAGGTCGAGATCCCCTGGCGGTTCACGGACGCGGCCGCGTTGAGCACCTGCTCAACCCTGGTACCGGCCACAAAGCGGGAGGACATCCGCCCCCCGAGGCTGGAATTTTCCATGAAGTGGCGCAGGGAGGAATTTTGGGAGAGCGCAATTAAGATCGACCGCAGTATGGGCATGGGAACTGCTTATTTTCGCACACGAGGTCAGATCGCCGGCGAGGCGAGAAAACCCTTTGGCCGTTTATCCGCTCCTATCAACATCAGGGGTAATTTCATGGTGAATCAGTGTGCAAATCCGAAGTGTGGCAAGCCGCTCCATTACCTTCGGGAGGGACGAATTTTTGTATTCGACCTGCCGGATCCGAATGTACCCGTCCCGGCGCGTGGGGGGCGTGCCCGCCGTTTGCAGCACTTTTGGCTTTGCGGGCCCTGTTCGGAAACCATGGTGATGGAGCAAACCAGCGATATGCAGATTCAAGTTGCCATGAAGTCACGCAAGATGGAGGCGGGAACGGCGGCGATTCTTCCCGGCTCGCTCGCGGTGTGAATCACCCCCCCGGAATCAGCCTTTGACGACTGGCCACTCCGGAGTGAATTCGACCACTTTCCGGTCATACGCACCCGCGAACGCTTCCCAACGGATGTAGGCGATCTCTTCCAGCATCTTGATGCCGTCCTTGAGGTAGCTGAGGCGGGAACGCTCATCGTGTCCCCAGGTAACAGGCACCTCCTGGATTTTGTAACCTCGCTTTAGCGCAATAAACAACAGCTCGGGATCAAAACCCCAGCGCTCGATGCGTTGCAATTGAAAGATCGTCTGCGCCACGGGGCGGCGGAACGCCTTGAACCCGCATTGCGTGTCGGCAAAGGGAAGCCCCATTACCAGGCGGGTAATGGCATTGAAGCATCGCCCAAAAAACTGGCGGTAGAGTGGTTGTTTGTGAGTCTGCCGGTTGCGTTGGAGCCAACGGGATCCGATCGCAATGTCAGCACCTTGACGCAGCGCGTCAAACAACAGCTCGGCTTCCTCCATAGGCGCGGACAGGTCGGCGTCGGTGAACATCACCATCTCACCCACGGCGTGCAGCACGCCGTGGCGCACGCTAAATCCCTTGCCCCGATTTTGAGGATTGCTTAACAGGCGTACCCCGGGATGCCGCTGGGCAAATTCCTCCACAATGGCGGCCGTACGGTCGGTGGATCCGTCGTTGACGACCAGGATCTCGGCGTGCCAATCGCGATCATGAACGCAACGCACAACTTCGTTCAAAGCCTTCCCGATGCGGGCGCTTTCGTTATAAGCCGGAATAACGATACTGATGAAAGGTCTTTCCAAAAGAGGTCCCAAGTAGTTCCAAACACGCATTCGATTGATACGCGCTAAATTCTACGCTACTCTGCTCCAACCCGGCGCATCTGTAGATTCAAGGCCATCCTTGATTTGACGTTAAATGGCCGGTATTGGTTATCAACTTGCGTCGATCCACAGGGAAAGGCGTAGCTGCGATTGTTTCCGATGTAACATCAATTTGCTGCATCTACTATAGCTGACACGGGTTACCTTTATACTTTGGAGAAGATAGGACCATGACCAAAGCAGACCTCGTTGAGGAAGTGACCCAGCTGGGCGATCTGACGCGCCGGGATGGGGAAATGATCGTGGATACCATTTTCGATTCCGTGATTCACGCCTTGCGTTCCGGCGACAAGATCGAAATTCGTGGTTTTGGCAGCTTTCGTATCCGCCAACGCAAGCCCCGAACGGGGCGAAACCCCAAGACCGGGGCCAAAGTCGACGTGCCCGCCAAGCGAGTACCCTACTTTAAGCCTAGCAAGGAATTGCGTGACCTGGTCAACCCAAAAGACAAGTCACCGGAACCGGATGAGACCAAGCCTGAATCCGCAGCTTAAATCTGTCTCACTTCAGGCCGGGCAATTCCGATCACACTCATCATCCGCCCGGTAAACCCACGTTCACTACGGTGCGAGAAAAAACGATCCGTGTGGCAGCCGGTGCACTGCGCTGTGAGAAAAATCGCGTTTTTCTTCACTCCCGCCGCCAGCAACTGCCGCCGGTTGGCCTCGGACAGGTCAAGGTGCCTGGCGGGCCCTATTTCACTATGCCCAGGCGCCCGCGCAGTGAGAAACAGCATGGGATACTTCTCCCTGACCGGGTCGGAGTCGTACACTTCGCGGAAGAGTTCCGAGGCATATATGAATTGCGACTCGAATTGCTGCCGCAGCTCGTCTCCCACGGCGTAGCAGCACTGTCCGATTCCCGGCCCGATGGAGGCAATCAAATGCTCCGGCCTGGAACCAAATTCCAGCCGCATACGTCCCACTCCGTTCTCCACGATGCGCGCCAGAGTGCCGCGCCAACCGGCATGAAAGGCCGCGACCGCTCGATTCTTCCGGTCCGCCACAAGAATGGGTATGCAATCCGCAGTCTGGATGCCCAGCAGTAAACCGGGCTCGTCCGTCATCAGGCCATCGCCCTTAAGCACCGCAGGCATTCCGTTCTGGGCCACGTCCTTTGCCGAAACTCTCCGGATCAACGAGGAATGAATCTGGCGCAGCGTAACCAGTCCGAGGATTTCCTTGCCTTCGGTGGCCGCACTGACAAATAGCCCGCGATTAGCAGCCACGACATCCCGGTCATCGGACTCGATAAAACCCAGATTTAAATCGGAGGCGCCGGGCCGGTACACGGTGGTTCCTCCACCGAGTCGAGTACTGAATCCATGAATGAGCCAGCCGCGTTCTGCCCAGGCCGGTACGCGGACAACTTCTAGAGCATTTTCACTTCTACTCTGCACAGTCAAGCGCCGTGAAGTGTGGCTTTTCTCGAGGAAAAGCCACGTCGGGAGTGGTTGCTCTGTATACACCAGAAGTGAAAATGCTGTAGCCGCTTGGCTGGGGAAGATGCCATGCAGACCATCTTACGTCTGCCCAGCCGGAGTGGAGAGATCTGCGGTTCTTTTGGGGAGGGAAACATAGGCCCGCCTTCCGGCGGGCCCGTTCAAGAGGCTGGTCGAGGTGGGGTGATCAGGGATTTTTTCAGAGGAGAGCTCGCCGAGGCGGAGCTTCGTTGGGGTGAACTAGTGCCTAGGTAGGACGAAATTGAAGTAGCCTCTGTTGTTATCTACTAAGAATGCGCTTCCTGGAGCAAAGTTGTGTGACTTCGCAAAAATAAATGATTCGTTGGTAATTATTTGAGGTTGGGCGGCCGAAACGCCCGCTCGACCGCGCCGGTCACGAACCGCCGCGGCAAAAATCGCTCGGCAAAGATCTGCAGGCGGCCGGCGAAGTACGGAATGACCCAAGGCTTGCCTTGCGCCAGGCCCTCCAGGCCGCGCCGGGCAACTTCCGCCGCCGATTGCGCCTTCCGCCTGTCACCCGCGCGCCCGCCGGCTACCTGGTTGAACTCCGATTCCGTCGGTCCGGGACACAGGGCACTCACGCGGACTCCATGGCGCTTCATTTCCTCGGCTAAGGCTTCCGCCAGCATGCGATCGAAGGCCTTGGTCGCCCCGTACGTCGCCAGATATGGAACCGGCTGGTAGGAGGCGGTAGACGCCACAATCATCACCGCGCCCTGTCGGCGCTCGACCATAAGGGGAACCCACAGCCGGGTAAGATGCACCACCGCGGCACAATTCACCCGGACCATACCCACCTCCATCTCGAGCTTGGAGCGCAGAAATTCGCCATACTCTCCGAAACCGGCGTTGTTGACCAGAACATCCACCTTCAGGCCGGCTCCCTCGGTAGCGTCGAAGATCTGCTGCGGCGCCTGGGGCAGCGAAAGGTCGGCGACGATCACCTGTGCCTGGATGGAATGCCGGGTGCGCAGCCGCTCGGCCAGCAGATCGAGCCGCTCGCGCCGGCGGGCGGTGAGCACCAGGTTCACCCCCGCCTCCGCAAGTTCCACCGCAATCGCTTCCCCAATGCCTGCGCTGGCGCCAGTAACCACCGCCCACTTGCCCTGCCAGGCCTTACGAAGTATGGCCGATGCCATCGCTTCCCTCCCCTGCCGGGGAGCCGGCGAATTCCTCTCCTACCCACGCTGAAAAGGCGTCCATCTTTTGTTCGCGGCCGAGAAAGTCCTCGATCAGTTGGGTGCCCGGTTTGGATCCGCCGGGCTCAAGAATGGAATGCCGGTAGCGCATCGCGGTAGGTCCCTCGAGCAGATTCGAGCGATCGAACTGGCCAAAGAAGTCGAGCGCAATCACCTTGTCGAACATATAGGTGTAGTAATTCGAGGAATAGCCAATCAGGTGGGTAAAGCTTGCGTACATGCGATTGCCGTCGACCCACTCATAGGGCATCATGCGCTTGTAGCCCTGCTCCAGCAGCGCATCGGGATCCAGGTCTTCGGGAGGCTGGTTGTGCACGTCGAGCGAGTAGCTGGTGTAGAAGAGCTGGGTGCGCACGCCATCGGCTCTTCCGAAAGCGCTGGCCCGGTTCATTCGTTCCACCAGCGCCGGCGGAATAGGCTCGCCCGTCTGGTAGTGGTGGGCGAACGACGCCAGTAACCTGGCGTCGTGGAAGAACTCTTCCAGCATCTGCGACGGTACTTCAACAAAATCCCCTTCCGTAGCGATCCCGCTCACACCGGCCCACTGCTGCTGGCCGCCGAGAATGGCATGCATCAGGTGCCCGAACTCGTGGAAGAAAGTGACGACGTCGCTATATTGCATCAGTCCCGGATCATCCTCTTTGCCGCCGGGGAAGTTGCAGATCAGGGCGACTTCCGGGAGCTGACGGCCGGTGATGCCCGGAATCAGGGGTGCGGCGCTGAACCACTTGTCTTTGCCTTCGCGGGGATGCATGTCCAGATAGAACCGGCCACATAGGCGGCCGTGGTCATAGACGTCCCAGGCACTTACCTGGGGGTGCCAGACGGCGGCCTCCTTGTTCCTTTGAAAGCTGACGTGGAAGAGCCGGGCCGCGGTTTCGAGTATTCCCTGCTCCACGGCGGCATAAGGGAAATAGGGACGTACGGATTGGGAATCGAAATCGAAGGCGGCCCGACGATATTGCTCATACCAATAACCGCGGTCGCTGCTCTTGAGCGCGGCTAGCCCGGGCTGCTGCTGACGGGCAAAAGTCAGCACCATCTCGTATTCCCGTTTCGCGCCTTCGCGCGAAGCCTGCTCCAGCTCGCCGATGAACTTCTTCATATTGGCCGCCGAACCCATCATCTGGTTGGCCGTAGCGAGGTCGGCCCAGGAGGAAAAACCCAGGATGGAGGCCGTTTCCTGCCGCACCGCAAGTAGATCCAGCAATAGCTGGCGGTTGGCCGGATAGGCACGAGTGTTGTAAGCGCGGAACATGCGCAGGCGCAAATCTGCGCTTTTGGCAAAGGTCATCACAGGCTGCATATCCGGGAAATCGGTGGTCAGAATGATGACGCCCCGGTCATCGCCTTCGTGATTTGGCGGATGGTTGCGGATGTAATCTTCAGGCAGCCCCTCCAGCTCAGCGGCATCCCGCACTTCCACCCGGTTTACATTCTCCTGTACATGCTTGGCAAAGGTCAGCGCGATTTCCGTGGCTTTATCGGAAAGCTCACGCAGGTGGGCTCGCGTTGCGTCATCCTTATCGACGCCGGCCAAGCGGTAGTTCAGCAGCGTGTGGCTCACGTAGTGCGTGGTCCCCGGATCGGCGGAGGCCATGTCCATGGCCGACAGGGCACTGTACACCTCCCGGTTGAGCGACAAGGTGGTTGCCGCTTCGGCGACGGCTTGGGTCAGCTCCCGCGCTTTGTCGCGTACTGCTTTATCTGGATAAACGCTATCCAGCAACGAGGCCAGAGAGCCGGCTGCGCTCAGGGTGGCCACGGCGTCGTCATAAGGACGAAGTGTGTTTTCCAGGGTTCTCTGATCCTGAACGGCCAAAAGGGCGTCAATCTGTTGGCGCTGCCGTGCCAGGCGCCCCTGAACCCAGATTTCCAGTCCTTGGGCGTCCATGTCTCCGCTTTCGCTCCAGGGATGCAGCCCTGACGTTTCCACTGCTGATAGATGATTCAATGGGAACCTGCTCCTTACTCCATCTCCAGGGTACCCCAGCCTTCAAAGCAGACTCCAGGGCAGCACAAAACGGTTCTCTTGCATAGTGCGGGTGTGGCCGGTAAGATGCCCAGATTGTCATCATGAATAGTGCTGCTCCATCTCTATCGCAGCAATACCTGCGCTCGCGTATGGGCAAAGTCTGCGTAGCGATCATCGGATCCACGGCCGCCGAAATGGTCGATCGCGCCGCCGAGGCGATGCGCGACAGCCCTTTTTTGGAATTCCGCCTCGATTACCTGGAGAAGCCTCTTGCCGCGCTCCCCAAGCTAAAGCAATTCCTGGCCGAAAACACTGTGGTCACGGCCATCGCCACCTGCCGCCGCGCCGCCAACGGGGGAAAGTTCAAGGGCACAATCGCGGCTGAATTGGAAGTACTGCAGAAAGCCACCGCCTCGGGCTTTCATGTTGTGGATCTGGAATTGCAGACGGCCGAGGCCATCAAGGCGCCTGAACTGGAAAAGCTGCGCGCCCGCGGTGCGGCGCTCATCGTCTCCTGGCACGACTTTCAGACGACCAAGGATCTGGATGGAATCTTCGAACGAATCCGGCCCTACGAGCCGGAGTTCATCAAGATCGTAACCACCGCCAGGTCGCTGGCGGACAACGTGGTGATGATGCACTTTCTCGAGCGCACCGGTGACATGGCCAACATGATCGGCCTGTGCATGGGCGATCAAGGCATCATCAGCCGGGTGCTGGCCATTCGCGCCGGGAGTGTATTTACCTTTGCCGCCGCCACCCCGGGCGAAGAGACCGCTCCGGGCCAGATTGCCGCGCGCACGCTCACCGACACCTTTCGCATTGCCCAGATCGATACAGCCACGCGCGTCTATGGTGTGGTTGGCAACCCCATCAAACACTCGCTTTCTCCTCTGATGATGAACACTGCGTTCCACCGCGAAACCGTGAACGCGGTATATCTGGCGTTGCAAACCAGCAAACTCACCGACCTGCTTACCGTGGTCCGCGAGGTGCCGCTCTCCGGCTTAAGCGTAACCATGCCGCTCAAGCAGGAGGTGCTGAAGCACCTGGAAAACATGGACCCCATTTCGGCCCAGGTCGGCGCATGCAACACCATCGTTCGGCCGCATGATGGAAAGCTTTACGGTTTCAATACCGATGTTGGAGGCATTGTGCGCCCGCTGGAGAAGCGGCTTTCGCTGGCAGGCGCGAAGATCCTGGTATTGGGGGCCGGTGGTGCAGCCAGGGCGGCGGTCTTCGGCTTGGTCAATAAGGGGGCCGAGGTTCTGATCCTGAACCGTACTCCGCAGACGGCGCAGAAGCTGGCGCGCGAAGCCAAAGCCAAGACGATTCGCCGCGAGTTGCTGGCCAAGAGCAACTTCGATGTGATCGTGAACGCCACCGCAGTTGGTATGCACGGGGTTAAGCCGCAGCACATTCTGGAACCAAAAGAAATCAACGCCCGCCTGGTCTTCGACCTGGTCTACAACCCCGTGGATACACCGTTGCTGCGCATGGCTCGTCAAAAAGGAATACCGGTCGTGACCGGGGTTGAGATGTTCGTGCAGCAGGGGGCACGGCAGTTCGAAATCTGGACCGGCAAGCGGGCTCCGGAAGAAGAGATGCTGCGCGTTGTCGTCCACGCTTTGCGACAACAGGCGGAAGCAGCTGCCCCCTAGACGACGATCTTGGACAAGAATGCGCAGTACTGGATCGATTACCTCGCACTGAGCCCCCATCCCGAAGGGGGCTATTACCGTGCCACGTATAAGTCGGACTTGACGATTGTCCAGAGTGCCCTGCCGGACAGATTCCACGGCGATCGATCGGCGTCGACGGCGATTTACTTTTTGCTAGAGGGAAAAGATTTCTCTGCATTCCACCGCATTGCCGGCGATGAGGTGTGGCACTTTTATGCTGGGAACGCTTTGATCGTCTACGTGATCGATGCGTGAAGGAAACTATTCCGAGTTGCACCTGGGCGATCGTCCTGACGCCGGCGAAGTTTTTCAAGCGGTGGTGAAAGCGGGCTGCTGGTTTGCCTCGCGACTCAAAGATGCGGCTGGGTTTGCACTGGTAGGTTGCACCGTTGCGCCCGGCTTCGAGTTTGCAGATTTCGAGTTGGCCGCGAGAGAAGAACTCATCCGTGCTTATCCAAGGCATCGGAAGCTGATCGAAGAGCTGACTCGCGTCTAGTCGGTGGTCAATGATTTGGGCTAGCCCATGTTCGCTTGTGAATAGGTCAGAAAAAAGCGCGGGGGCTATAGAGCGTGTGTGAGAGCCCACCATGCACTGATTTAGTCCCGCAAGACCCTGCCCTGAGCGTGGCCAGACGGCCGGGAGTACCCCAGGACCGTGTCCCATAAGCGCCAACATGTTTGGGGTGTTTTTCGTCAAACTCCCAAAAAACCGTCATCCTGAGCGGCGCTCCGCTCAGAGGCTGTGATTTTATTGGCTTTTTCACGTTTTTGACGCAGCTAAGCCTTTTATTTTCAGCACCAATTTTCATGTGAAACCAATAAAGTCACAAACTCTCAGCGGAGCGCATCACAGATCTATCGCTTGACACAGCGCTTGACGGCGCGGAGTCGAAGGACCCCGAGGGTGCTTGCCTTACCCATGGCGCTCGGAGCTTTTCAACCACTAAAGCCATAGCAAGATTGCCTTGTAGATTGTGGTTGAAAAACTCCGAAGAGCATCTGCCAACAAGCATCGCCGGGGTTCCCTCGGCTACGCTCGGGACAGGCTCTTCGACTCCGCGCCCTAAAACCCTCCGTTATGCGATAGATCTGTGAGGCGCTTCGCTCTCAGGATGACGGTTTTGTGGAGGGGTCGAAAAACATCCAGTTGGTGTACAAAAAGCACGAAAAGATCGAAAAAGTCACAGGCTCTCAGGATGACGTTTTTGTGGTGGATCTGTCCCGGCATGCAGTGGAGGAACACTCAACTCCAGAAGCTGCGATCGAGCGTGCGGTACTGGATGGCTTCCGCGATATGGCCTACGGTGATGCCAGGCTGTGCGTCGAGGTCCGCGATGGTACGGGCGACCTTCAGTATCCGGTCGTGGGCTCGCGCGCTCAAGCCCTGTTGTTGCATGGCTCTCTCCAAAAGGCGTTCGGCTTCCGGTGAGAGCTCACAATAAGTCCGGATCTGGCGGGTATTCATCTGCGCATTGGTGAAGATACGATCGGCGACCAAACGCTGGTGCTGCTGCTCCCGCGCCACCAACACCCGGGAGCGGATTTCTGCTGAGCCCTCATTGGCCGCGCCAGAACGAAGCTCCCGGTACTGCACGGCAGGAACCTCGATGTGAATATCAATGCGGTCGAGCAGTGGGCCGGAGATTTTTGAGATGTAGCGCTGCATCATGGGCGGAGTGCAAAGACACTCGTGCGACTTGTCGTTGAAATATCCGCAAGGGCAAGGATTCATCGCCGCCGCCAACATGAAGCGCGCGGGGAAGCTGAGCGACATGGCGGCGCGGGAAATGGTCACCGTGCCATCCTCGAGCGGCTGCCGCATCACTTCCAACACGCTGCGGGGAAACTCCGGAAGCTCATCCAGGAACAACACCCCATTGTGCGCCAGCGAAACTTCACCGGGACGTGGAATACTGCCGCCCCCGATAAGCCCTGCGTCGGAGATGGAGTGGTGCGGCGAGCGGAAAGGACGCTGCGTGACCAAGCCTGCGTCCGCATCGAGTACCCCGGCAACAGAGTGGATCTTGGTGGTCTCGAGCGCCTCTTCCAGGCGGAGCGGAGCCAGGATCGAGGGCAGCCGCTTAGCCAACATGGTTTTGCCCGATCCCGGCGGACCGATCATAAGAATGTTGTGCCCGCCGGCAGCGGAAACCTCCAGGGCCCGTTTGGCAGTCTGCTGCCCGCGAACATCTTTGAAGTCGAGGGTGAAACTATGCTGCTCATCGAGAAGATGACGCGAGTCCACACGAAGAGGCTGGTCATGGATGCCGCCGTTGGCAGCCGCGTTCAGCAGTTCACGTACCTGGATCAGACTACGGACCGGGTAGACGTTTAAGCCCTCGACCACTGCCGCCTCCGCGGCGTTGCGCTCCGGGACAATAAGATTGGCGATGCCACAAGCGTGCGCCGCCACCGCAATGGGTAGCACACCAGGAACACCGCGCAGTGCCCCATCCAGTCCCAGTTCACCCACCAGCAGAAATTGACGGAGATCCTTTAACTGCAGAGCACCATAGGCTCCGAGAATCCCGATGGCCATGGGCAGGTCAAAACCCGATCCTTCTTTCTTCAAATCAGCGGGAGCCAGATTGATCGTAATGTCGGTCGGGGGAATATCGAAGCCGGAGTTCTTGATCGCAGAGCGAACCCGATCGCGGCTTTCCCGCACCGCGGCATCCGGCAACCCTACGGTGTGAAAACAGTCTTCCTTGGTCCTGATGCCGGAGAAGTCGACCTCCACATCGATGATGTGAGCGTCGATGCCATAGACCGCCGCACTCAGTGACTTGAAGAGCATCAGGTGGCGCGAGTATAGCAGGGGCTGACCCACCAGAAACATTAACCTCTGCTCATAATTGAAGTGACAAATTCACCTCATCGTTCGACCGCCATGGCGACGGAATTGCCGCCGCCGAGACATAGGGCCGCGACTCCCCGGTGCACGTCGCGGCGGATCATTTCATAAATCAGCGCCACCAGAACGCGCGCTCCGCTGGCGCCTATCGGGTGTCCTATGGCAACGGCGCCACCATTCACATTTACCTTGGCCGGATCCATGCCAACTTCCTTCATCACGCCTAGGGCCTGCACGGAAAACGCTTCGTTCAATTCGTAGAGATCGGGATCATCCGTGGACCAGCCCGCCTTGGCCAGCACGCGCTGGATTCCCAAAACGGGAGCGAGCATCACCCATTTAGGATCGATGCCGCTGGTGGCCTGCGCGCGGATGTGGACCATCGGCGCGAGCCGCAGCGACGCAGCTTTCGCTGCGGACATCACCACCACTGCCGCAGCACCATCATTTACGCCGGGGGCGTTACCGGCAGTCACGGTTCCATCTTTCTTGAAAGCCGGTTTGAGGGCGCGCAGCGCCTCAATCGAGGCGTCCTCACGGACCGATTCGTCACGATCGAAGGTGGTGGACGGTTCGCCCTTTTTCTTCGCCGGGATTTCGATGGGCAGAATTTGCGATCGCAGGTAGCACTCGCGCCAGGCGGCAGCAGCCTTGCGGTGGGAGTTGAGCGCATACTGATCCTGCTCCTCGCGCGTGATGCCGTGCTTCTCGGCTACATGTTCCCCGGTTACGCCCATGTGATAGTCGTTGTAGATTTCCCAGAGCCCGTCATGGATCATCGAATCAATGACCGTTGCATTGCCCATGCGGAAGCCGCTGCGTCCCTGGGGCAGAAGGTAGGGCGCATTGGTCATCGACTCCATGCCGCCGGCGATGACAATCTCCGCGTTGCCGGTCTGGATCGCCTGCACCGCCAGGGCAACCGCCTTCAGCCCGGAGCCGCAAACTTTATTGACCGTCATGGCGCTGACCGAGGGAGAAAGCCCTCCGTAGATCGCAGCCTGGCGAGCTGGATTCTGTCCCAACCCCGCGGAGACGACATTGCCCATAATGCACTCGTCCACTTGATCGGGATTGAGCCGTGCCCGGCTCAGGGCTTCACGCACCACGAATGAACCCAGTTGGACAGCAGAAAAACTGGAGAGTGCACCCTGAAATTTCCCAACCGGCGTGCGCACTCCGGCGACAATGACTACATCTTCCATAACGAACGGCCTCACTTTTTAGATGCCGAAACAACGGAACACAATAACATGACGACGATAGAACCGGCGCAATCGACCCGCGGGCAAACGTATGAGCGAGGCGGTCTGCTGGCGCCGTGGTGGCATACCGCGCTGATGGTGGTGGTGATCCTCGGGCTTTCCCTGGCCGGGGCGAGGCAGCTCCGCAACTTTGGCGACCAGCCCCTGCATCTGGTCGCGAACTACAGTCTGACCATTGCGTACGAATGGATTCTGGCAGGCCTGGCTCTGTGGGGAATACATATGCGCAAGATTCCCCTGCAGCAACTGCTGGGGGAACAGCGGCCCGGCGCCCGGGCGTGGCTGGCTGATCTCGGCGTGGCGCTCGGTTATTGGGTAGTTGCGCTCATCGTGCTCGCGATACTGGGCAATGCGCTGGTGAAATTCTCGGGATCGCACATCGACCCGCAGAAAATCGGTGACGTGACCCAAAAACTCACGCCGGTCACGGGAGTCGAGATGATGCTGTTCCTGGTATTGAGCATCTCCGCCGGTATTTGTGAGGAATTGGTCTTCCGCGGCTACCTGCAGCAGCAGTTTGCGCGCATGGGGCGCCGCGTGTGGGCCGGCGTCGCGCTCTCCGCGCTGGTGTTTGGCGGTGCGCACGGCTATGAAGGAGTCGCCGGAATCGTGCTGATCGCCGTGTATGGCGCGATGTTTGGCGTTCTCGCACTGCTGCGCCGAGGACTACGGACAGGAATGATCGCGCATGCCTGGCACGATTCCATCAGCGGCGTCGCGCTGGTGTTGTTGCGGCATTATGGTGTCCACCTCGCAGGAAAGTGAGCGCGCCGGGAACTCGACGGTTGGCTTCATCGATTCCGATCAGTCAATTGATCTTCACCAAATGCGATTTTTTTCTTGACACTATTTTTTTAGGATTCTATACATTCGTTAACTGCAAAGTATCTCTTGCAGGTTCGATGTCGACTCGACAAAGGGAGAATAGAAACAATGGCAACCAAGAAAGCAGTAGCAAAGAAGCCAGCGAAGAAGGCAGCCAAGAAAACAGCAAAGAAGAAGTAAGCAGGCAACGTAACAGGCAACACAATCGGGGGACGCCAAAAGCGTCCCCCGATGTGTTTTTGGCCAAAGCTGAATCGTCAGTGTTTATGCGGTTGCGATGCACATTGGGCCCGGCCGTAAAGTTCTTGGGGCGGTGCGGAAATCGAGAATTGCGCCGGGCTGCCTTTCCTGATCGCACGCATGCTCGAGCGAGTTTCCCCGGTCTGATTTTCCCGGTTCCGCCGCCCGGCAGGCGCGGCGCTTCACCGCGACAGGCGGTGAAGCGCCGGGACGGGAGTGAGACGAAAACGAATTTTGGGCGCGGGGCGCCGCCGCTGACCAGGAGAAGCAAGCGAACCTCCTTACCAAAGTGGTACTGGGCCATGACACCTTCAGATGAGACGGTTAAGCGATGACAAGGAGACGGTGGATTGCCGATGACTGGGACGACCGCAGCGCTTCGCTCAAGGGAGAGCAGGCGGCTCACCTGATTCGTGTGCTGCGCGCGCAAACCGGCATGGAGTGTGACATGGTGGCGGGGGATCGCGTTTGGCGTGCGGTCATTTCCGGCGTCAGTGGAGATGCGGTGCAATTTACGCTTCTCTCCGAAGTGGAATCGGAGCCCGCGCTTCCGGTAACGCTTTTGCTCTCGGTCTTCAAGTTCGACCGCATGGAGTGGATCATCGAGAAAGCGACGGAGCTGGGAGCGGAGAGGTTTATTCCCATGACTGCGCGGCGCAGTGAAAAGCATCTGGTCCAGGCTGCGCCGGCCCGTGTGGAGCGTTGGCGCCGGGTTGCACGCGAGGCGGCGAAGCAATCGCGTCGATCGGATGTGCCGGTGGTAGAAGATGTGGTGTCGTTGAAGTTGGCGGTGCATAACAGGGCCGCACAGTCTGGTTTGAGTCTGCTGCTGGCCGAACAAGAGAGGTCGACTACCCTATACGCGGCCATGCAAGCAGCTTTGCGGCAACCCACCATGGAGAAACCGGCAGTGCACCTCGCCGTGGGACCGGAAGGCGGGTGGACGGCGGAAGAAGAAGCTCTCTTCGCATCAGGGGGCTGGCAGGCGGTGAGTTTGGGTCCGCGAATCCTGCGCGCCGAGACAGCAGGGATTAGTGCCATGGCTGTCGTCGCAGCGATGCTTACCTGACGCTGAGCGGGGTTTGGTGGCGTTGAAGAACTTCATGCGGCTCTCTTTACGGAGAGCCGCACACGCGGCCCTGTCCAGTGCTGCGTGGCAGGAAATCCGGGGGCGCTCTGTCGAAAACATTTCCACGAAAGGTCCGCTGAACTGCAGATCCCTCGGCTTCGCTCGGGATGACAAAGGGGAGGGCCACGCTTCCATGGAGAGCGGTTCCTGCGCCCTATGCGCCATAAGCCTCGGGGAAAGTGTGCGCCTTAAGCGCATGATCGAGTCGAGATTGTTTCTCCCCCGCATGAGTGCGGGGGCTTCCACCACGAATCCCGGGGGGGTTCCGGTTCTCACGCAGAAGCGATCTGCTTTTGGCTGCGAATCAGCTGAAGAGATCTTTCATCTTGCCCAGCAGGCTGCGGGAGGTGGGCTTGTTCTCGATGTGCATGGTTTCGCCGAGCTGGCGAAGCAGATCGCGTTGCGCTTTGGTGAACCTTTTCGGCGTCTGCACCACAATCTGCACCACCAGGTCTCCACGACCATGCTCGTTGAGATGAGGAACACCTTTGCCGCGCAGGCGGTACTCCTTGCCCGACTGCGTGCCCTCGTGGATCTTGAGCGTGGTATCTCCTTCGAGCGTCGGAACCTGAATCTCATCCCCCAGCGCCACCTGCGGGAAGGAAACGAAAACGACGCAATGAAGGTCGTTGCCATCGCGTTCGAAGAACTCATGCGGCTTCACCGACAGCACGACATAAAGGTCTCCCTTAGGCCCACCGGCACGCCCGGCGTCGCCTTCGCCCTGGTAGCGAATGCGGGTTCCATCTTCTACTCCGGCGGGCACGCTGACACTGATGGTGTGACGGCGGTCCGTGAGCCCCGCGCCGTTGCACTGAAGACAGGGATGGGTAATCACCTGCCCCGCCCCATTACAAATAGGGCAAGTGCGGGCGATGGAGAAAAAGCCCTGCTGGTAACGAACCTGTCCACGGCCGGCACATTGCTGGCAGGTTTCCGGCCCGCGGCCTGCCGGCGCACCGGTGCCTCGACACTCGGCGCAAACTTCAGCGCGGCGGATCTGGATTTCTGTCTGCTTGCCGAAGACGGCCTCTTCGAACTCGAGCGACAGATCGTAGCGAATGTCGCGGCCGCGTTGCTGGCGCCCATTGCGACGCCCACTGCCGCCCATGTTGAACATTTCCCCGAAGAAGTCTCCGAAGATATCGCCCACATCGGTGTTGGCAAAACCCTCAAAGCCCGATGCTCCCGCACCGCTGACTCCTGCGTGCCCGTAGCGATCGTAGGCAGCGCGCTTTTGCGGGTCGGAAAGTACCTGGTACGCTTCGCTGGCCTGCTTGAACTTTTCCTCCGCAGCCGGATTGTCCGGGTTGCGGTCAGGATGAAACTGCATGGCCAGGCGCCGGTAGGCGGTCTTGAGCTCCTGATCGCTGCAGTCGCGGGAGACACCCAGAAATTCGTAGTATTCGACTTTGGTCACTTTGGATGCAGTACTTATGCTTCTTTCTGTTGCGGATTATTTACGATACGAACTAGAGCGGGACGGAGAAGCCGGTCGCGGATACGGTATCCACGGCGAACTTCTTCCAGGACCTGATGGTCAGGAAGATCGTTGCGATCGACACTCTCCAATGCCTCGTGGACGCGGGGATCGAATCGCGTTCCTACCGTTTCCACCGGCACCACATTGAGCCCGCGCAGAACATCTTCCATTTGTTTCACGATGAGTTCGATTCCGGTCCGCAGCTGCTCCACCGATCCGGATGATCCCAGGGCCAGCTGAAAATTGTCCAGGACGGGGAGAAATTGCTCCACGGCGCCGGAAACCGCGAAGTCGCGGAAGTCCTTCCGTTCGCGCTCATCCCGCTTGCGGGCATTCTCAAACTCAGCCTGCAAACGCGCCATCCGGTCCGCCAATTGATCGCGCTCGCCCTTGAGGCGATCGACCTCGCTCTGCAGATTCGCCGTGGCTTCTCCACTGTTGGTCTGAACTCCGTCCCGGCCTTCGACTGCGGTGTTAGCCGCGTCGATAGGGTCTGCGACCGGATCGCTATTCAGTTGCGCTTCGTTCGCGGGGTCGGTGGTCTTACGTGCACTTGCCATCATGTATTGGGTGAATAACCTTTCGATTAACTTGATGCAGGATCGTCAACAACGATGCAGAGCGGGCGGACGCTGACGCGAGGCTCTACATCCAAAAGAGGAGTGCTCTATTGCGTTGGCAATATGCGGTCTGAAAGCTGGGCGATAAACGACACAGCGTTGATTGTCTCCTGATAGGCGATGCGGGTGGAACCAATCACCGCAACCGTTCCCAGGCTCTGCGTGCCTAGCCGCGCCGGGGCACCGATCAGAACCAGATTGCGCATCTCCGGAATTGTTTCCTCCAAGCCAACTACTACCCGCACAGATTGCTGGCGGGCGTCCACATACGCATCGAGCAACTCGATGAGCCGCTGCTTGGTTTCAAGCGCGTTGAGCAGCCGGCGCATACGCTCCACGTCAGCCTGGCCCGCAACCAGGTTGGCGACTCCAACAATAAATATAGATTGCACCGCAGTGTCCTGTTCCAGAGCACCCTTGCGGCAGAGTTCGTCGATCGAACGCATCAGCTGGTCGTATTCGCTTCGTTCCTGCTCCAGACGGCGTGCCAGCTCGGTGCGGATACGCTGGATCGACCAGCCGCGGAAATTCTGGTTCAGAAAGGCTGCGGCAGATTCCAATTCAGCCAGGGAGAGATCGCGATCGAGGCTCAGAACGCGATCAAGTACCACTCCCGACTTGGTTACAACCACCGCCAGTACACGCCCGGCCGAGATTCTTGAAAAATGGATGTGGTCCAACCAGTAAGTCTCCGATTGCGCCTCCATGGCCACGCCGACTCCGCTCGAGATGAATGCCAGCACGTGCGATGTGCGTTCCAAAAATTGCTGCCGGCTGCTCACGCCGGCAAAGCTATCCTCTATCTGATCCCTGCGCTCCTGGGTGAGCGCGACGGTCGCCAGCTTGGCGCTTCCGTGAAGCTGTTCGACATAAAGGCGAAAAGCACTCGCGGTGGGGCAGCGGCCGGCCGACGTATGTGGTTGTTCCAGCAGCCCGGCTTCACCCAGCGAAGCCATTACGTTGCGAATCGTCGCCGGGCTCATACCGTCCTTATTGTCTAGCTGGCGCGCCACTGTCTGGGAGGCGACGGGCTCACCGGTCGCGATATAGATTTCGATGATCGCGTTCAGGACCAGCCTGTCGCGCGGGCTGATCCGAAGGTCGGAAGACATTGTCCACCTGCCCTAAGGCGCTCATTCCACACTGGCTTAAATCTCAATCAGCGCAGAGTTTCCAATACAGATTCTAGAAGCTTGAGTGTGGGACTGTCAAGATCGCCGCGAGCTCGATGGGTTAGGTTATCTCGAAGATATTCTCGTCCTTCGCCGACTGCGCAAGCGCGCGTTCCGCAACTTTCCGCGCTACTTCAAAGAATTGCCGGGCATGAGAGTTACCTTCCCCTGCCAGCACGATCGGCAGTCCGTGATCGCCTCCGTGGCGGATTTCCGAATCCAACTCAATCGACCCCAGGAACGCCAGATTGGCTTGCTTCGCGAGGCGCTCCGCGCCGCCACGGGAAAAGATGTCGATCACCTGATTACAGTGCGGGCAGGTGAACTGGCTCATGTTTTCTACCAGGCCCAGTACTTCGACGTTGACCTGATGGAACATCTCCAGAGCCTTACGCGCGTCCTGGAGTGAGACATCGGACGGCGTAGAAATGACGACGGCGCCAGTAAGCGGAACGGTCTGCACCAGGGATATGACAACGTCTCCGGTACCCGGGGGAAGATCGACCAGCAGAAAATCAAGTTCGCCCCACTGCACCTGCTGCAGAAACTGGCGAATGATCTGGTGCAACATGGGACCGCGCATGACCAGCGGCTTATCGCCGGGGGAGATAAATCCGACGGAAATAAGCTTGACTCCATGGGCCACGACGGGCTCGATCTGGTTGTTCTCAAGCACTCGCGGCTGCTGGCTGATGCCCATCATGAGGGGAACGTTGGGGCCATAGATGTCAGCGTCGATGAGACCGACGCGAAAGCCCATCTTGACCAATGCCGTGGCCAGATTCACCGCGAGCGTGGTCTTACCCACTCCGCCTTTACCCGACCCGACGGCGATGATGTTTGCTACACCCGGCAGGGCCTGCGGTCCTGGCGGCGTTTTCATGTGTGCCATGAGAAATCCCCTTTAAGAGCCTGCGTGCGCGTTCTGTTTGCGCTCGCGCTCGTGTTGACTTTGTTCGCGGCGGCGCCCTGCGTCCTGGTAGCGGCGCTTATCCTGTTCGGTCTCCGGTTCCAGTGGCGGAACCCGCACGCGGCCTCCCTGGGGGTCGACTGCGACAAACGTAAGATACGCCGACGCAACATGACGCAAGATACCGTCGATGGTATGTTCCACCCACACCTTGACTCCCACTTCCATGGACGTCCGGAAAGCGCGATTGAGGCTGGATTTTAAAATCAGCAGATCCCCGACATGAACCGGCGCGATGAAGTCGATGTGGTCCATCGAAGCCGTGACCACGTACGCCCTGGCATGGCGGTAGGCCGCCATCGCGCCCACCAGGTCGATGTAGTGCATGAGCCGGCCGCCCAGCAGGTTGCCCAGCGTATTGGCATCATTGGGCAAGACCAGCTCGGTCATCTCAGACCGTGAGTCCGCAACCTTGCGGGGCGGAAGCACGGGGTCGTCAGATTCCATATGTTTCAAGTGTGGACAATTGCGCCCATGAATGCAAATACACAGACCTCTTGTCGTTTTAAAGGAGTGAAGGATAAGGGCCTTTGGAGTCCATGATCGGGGATATGATTCAGAGAGAAAACTATGGACAAAATTGCGATGCTCACACAGATCCTGGAGCAAAACCCAGGAGACGCCTTCGCGCGCTACGGGTTAGCCATGGAACATGCCAACCAGGGCCAGACCGATGCCGCACTGGGGGAGTTCGACCGCTTGCTCTCGACCCACCCTGATTACACCGCCGGGTATTTCATGGCGGCACAGACGCTGGTGAAGGCGGGGCGCACGGACGAGGCCAGAACGCGGCTCGATCAAGGCATAGCCAGCGCGCAGCGGACCGGCAATCAACATGCGCGGAGTGAAATGGAAGCGTTGCTTGAGGACCTGGCTTGAAATAGCCAAAGCCGAATCGCTTGGTATCAAAACCAGGACCTTGACACCGGGCCGCGGCGCTCGAAAGGCGAGCATAATAGCAACAGAATGAAGATACCCTTGTTTCCGCTCGAAGTAGTGCTGTTTCCCGAAGCAGCACTACCGCTCCACATTTTCGAAGACCGTTACAAGGAGATGGTTGCCGTTTGCCTGGCGGAAAAGATCGGCTTCGGAGTAGTTTGTGCCCAGCGCGAAGGCCTGGCGGTAGTGGGCTGCACCGCGGAGATCGTTCGCATTCTGGAGACGTATCCCGATGGACGGATGGATATTCTGTGCCAGGGAGCAAAGCGCTTCGAAATTGAAAACCTGGATAACTCACGCAGCTTCTTACAGGCGGAAGTTGATTTCTTCGCGGACGAGGGAATGAACGCCACCCGCGCCATGCGCGAAGAATGCACCGCGCTGCATTTTGAAGTATTGGAGTTGATGGGTGGCGAAAAAGCGCACCGGTCGGTCGATCTGAATGAACCGGTTGCCTTTCGACTGGCGTGGGCGTCACCTACTGATCTTTCCTTCCGTATTGAATTGCTGGCCCTGCGATCGGATGCCGAGCGCACGGAACGGTTGATCGCCTTTTATACCGCTATGCTGCCCAAACTGAGACGGGGGGTGCGGGCGAGCGCTACGGCCGGCCGCAATGGACAAGTCATGTAGCAGTAGGGTGGGCCTGATGGTGTAAGGTGTTCAACAAGGGCAAGCGTTCGTCAGCACAGGAAATTCGCTCCAAGGAGCAACACTTATGTCCTCCCGTCTTCCCCAAACCCTGGGTGAGCTACAGAGCAGCAAAGAGTTCTACGAAGCGCGCTTGAAGAAACGCAGCGTCAAAGACGAGTTGCGCGAGAACCTGATTGCCCGGCTGAAGACCAAGCAGCAAATCTTCCCCGGCATTGTCGGCTATGAGGATACGGTTGTTCCGCAGATTGTGAACGCGGTGCTTTCGAAACAAAATTTCATCTTGCTCGGCCTGCGCGGCCAAGCCAAGAGCCGCATTCTGCGCGGGCTTACCGAACTGCTGGACGAGCAAATGCCTTATGTCGCCGGCTGCGAGATACGTGACAATCCCTATCACCCGCTGTGCCGGCGCTGCCGTGATCTGATCGCAGCAAAGGGTGCGGAAACGGCGATCGCTTTCCTGCCCCGGCAGGAACGCTATGTGGAGAAACTGGCCACGCCCGATGTGACGGTGGCAGACCTGGTAGGGGATCTTGATCCCATCAAAGCGGCGCGCGGCGGCCAGGACTTGTCCAGTGAGTTGACCATGCACTACGGCCTGCTCCCCCGGGCGAACCGGGGGATCTTCGCCATCAACGAGCTACCCGATCTTGCGGGGAAAATCCAGGTGGCGCTGTTCAACATCATGCAGGAAGGCGACGTGCAGATTAAGGGATATCCAGTCCGCCTGGAACTGGATGTCGTCCTTGCCTTCAGCGCCAACCCCGAGGATTACACGGCGCGGGGCAAAATCGTCACTCCACTTAAGGACCGCATCGGATCTGAAATACGGACTCATTATCCTGAGACGATCGAAGAAGGCATGGCCATTACCGCTCAGGAAGCCTGGAGCGAACGCGGTGCGGCCAAGATCACCATTCCGAGCTATTTACGCGAGGTGATCGAGCAGGTAGCGTTCTCTGCGCGCGAAGACAAGAAGGTAGATAAGCGAAGCGGCGTCAGCCAGCGTCTGCCCATCTCCACCATGGAGCTGGTAGTTTCCAATGCCGAGCGGCGGGCGCTGCTGCATGGGGAAAAGCTGGTGGCGCCGCGGGTAAGCGACCTCTACTCCGCCATGCCGGGCATCACCGGAAAACTCGAACTGGAGTATGAAGGGGAGATGCGGGGCGCCGATGTGGTGGTGCGGGAGCTGATTCGCACCGCGATCGGCAAGATCTTCGACAAGTATTTCTCCGGCACCAATACCCAGCAAATCGAGCAATGGTTCAACCTGGGAGGGACGGTCCGCATCGACGACGATCAGCCATCGCAGGCCATCCTGGAGGAACTGAAGCAGATTCAGGGCCTGTTTGCGCAGCTGTCGCCAGTGTCGGTTAAGGTTTCCGACGCGCCGGAGATCGCGGTGGCCGCGGCGGAATTCCTGCTGGAAGGTATGTACGCTCACAAACGACTGAGCCGCAGTGAAGAGCGCGGCTTTAGCGCGCAGGAGAAGACGCCGCGAAGGCAGGAGCGTGAGGAACGGGAGTACGACGAATTCCAGGAGCAGCGGCGCAGCCGTCGCGGCTTTAACTAGATGAAACGAATCCGCTACACCAAATACACCGGCGACCCGGCCTCGGAGATGAGCATGGAAGACCTGCTCAAGGCGTTGTCTGAGTATTTGCTCGATTCCGGCTTTCAGGACCCCTGGTCGCGTTTCGCCGAGCTCGATGGCGACCACACCATGGAGAACCTGCGCGAGGCGTTGCGGCAGGCCCTGGAGGCCGGCGATCTGTTCGACGGCGAAATGCAGCAGCGCATCGAGCAGATGGCCGAGAACGGCGAGCTTGACCAATTTATCGACAAGCTCATCGAACGCATGGAACAGGAAAACTATATCTCCACCCAGGGACGACAGGACCCGACCCAGCCATCGACAGGCGGGAAGGCGGGTATGGCTGAGGGCCAGGTGCGGTTCGAAGTGACCGACAAGAGTCTGGATTTTCTGGGGTTCAAGACCTTGCGCGATCTACTTGGCTCGCTCGGCAAGTCCAGCTTTGGACGCCACGACACCAGACATTTTGCTACCGGCATTGAAGCCAGCGGCGCCTCCAAGGCTTACGAATTCGGAGACGTCCTGAATCTGGACACGACCGCTACGTTGAGCTCGGCCATTGCCCGCGAAGGCATATCCATGCCTCTGAACCTGGAATATTCCGATCTGCAGGTGCACCAATGCGAGTATCAGAGTTCCTGCGCCACGGTGGTGATGCTGGACTGTTCTCACTCCATGATTCTTTATGGTGAGGACCGCTTCACCCCGGCCAAGAAGGTCGCGATGGCGCTTTCCCATTTGATTCGCACCCAGTACCCTGGCGACTCCCTCTCGCTGGTGCTGTTTCACGATTCGGCCGAGGAAGTGCCCATTTCCCAGATTGCCCGGGTCAAGGTTGGACCGCACTATACCAATACCCGTGAGGGTCTGCGGGTGGCGCAGCGGATTCTCGAGCGCCAACGTAAAGACATGAAGCAGATTGTGATGATCACCGATGGCAAGCCCTCGGCGCTCACCCTGCCGGATGGGCGTATTTATAAAAATGCCTTCGGACTCGATCCCTTGGTGGTAAGTGAGACGCTGGAGGAAGTAGCCAGGTGCAAGCGCTCTAACATCATGATTAATACCTTTATGCTGGCTTCCGATCTGGGTCTGGTGCAGTTTGTACAGAAGATGACCAAGATGTGCCGCGGCAAGGCTTACTTCACTACCCCGGATACTCTGGGCGAGTATCTGCTGATGGATTACATGTCGCGCAAAATGCGGACCATCCACTAAGTGCAGCACGAACGTTCGCCCCGGCGTACTCCGGATTTCCTGTCGAGCTTGCTGGCGTTGCCGAATTTCATGCGGCTTTCCTTAATGAAAGCCGCACACGCGGGTGTTGGTGGCGCCCCGTGGCAGGAAATCCGGATACGTGGGACGAAAAAGATTTGTTTCGAATGCTTTCCCTTACCCTCAAGCGATTTCCGGGTCTATAGAGCTGAAGCTATGGTGGGGGCTTCGCCCCGTCTTTTTCGTCCCATGTACGCCTTGGCGAACATGGGGCACCCGGACAACTTGGTTAGGCGCTTAATTGGTTTTTGCCATGTAGATGAAGCGCAGGACGAAGAGTGCCGCGAGTAAGAAGAGCATCCAGTCCTGTCTTGTGGCTTGGCCACGTAACAGCCGCAACACTGCAAAGGACGTAATGCCGAAGGCCAGACCATTGGCAATGGAAAACGTCAGCGGAATCGTGATCAGGGTAAGAAATGCGGGCACCGCCACCATCGGGTCTGCCCATTCGATCTCAGTGACCGCCGAGATCATCAGTGCGCCTACCAGGATCAACGCGGGCGCGGTAGCCGCGATCGGAATGCTGGCAACCAGCGGGGCCACAAACAGCGCCATCAGGAACAGGAGGCCGGTAACGATTGACGCGACGCCGGTTCTGCCGCCAACAGCGACTCCGGCCGCGCTCTCGATATAGCTGACCACCGTACTGGTGCCGGCCATGGACCCAGCCAACGTGGCCGTAGCGTCGGCAAAAAGAATACGATTCAAGCGCGGAATCTCGCCGTCCGGGTTCACCAGTCCCGCCTTCTTTGTTACTGCTACCAGGGTGCCGACGTTGTCGAAAAGATCCACGAACAGAAATACGAAGATAACCTCCAGCAGCCCAGCCCCAAAGCTTCCTCCTAAGTGCAGAGCCCCGCGAACGTCGAGCTGGAATGCGGTGGCCGTCAAATCCGTCAGGCGATAGTGGACGGGGTGCCACTTCACGATACCAAGGGCGAAGCCGGCGACCGTGGTGCCCACGATCCCCAGCAGCATTGCGGTCCGCACCCGCCACGCCTGCAGTACACCGATCGATAAAAGGCAGACGCACGCCAGAGCAGTCTGAGGCGCACGCAGATTGCCCATGCCCACGATGGTTGCGGCCTTGGGCACAATAATCCCCGCGTCGCGCAAGCCGACAAAGGCGACGAACAGCCCCACCCCTGCTGCTACCGACGCGAAGAGCTCTCGCGGGATGGCATTCACGATCAACTGGCGAACTCCAGCCGCCGTCAACAGAAGAAAAACACAGCCGGAGATAAAAACACAGCCCAGCGCCGTTCTCCAGGGAACACCCATCCCCTTGACCACGGTAAAGGCAAAGTACGCGTTGAGTCCCATCCCGGGCGCGAGCGCAATCGGATAGTTGGCAATAAGCCCCATCAGGATGCATCCGATGGCTGCCGACAAGCAGGTGGCGGCAGCAACGGCAGGCACGGGCATGCCCGCCTCGCTCAAGATGCCTGGGTTCACAAACACGATGTACGCCATGGTGAGAAACGTAGTCGCCCCGGCCAGAATCTCGGTCCGCCAGGTCGATCCCCGTTCCTGGATGTGGAACGTTCGTTCGAGAAAACCCAACGTTCCGGTGCTGGGCCCTGGCATCGTAGTGCTCATGGTTTATCCTCGCTCACTTGCCCGGAATGTGATCCTGGTAGCGGTCCCAATTTGTAACAATCTCGGAGACGACAACGTTGCCTACGCGATATGCCGCTTCGAGCGCCGGCAGGTAAGCGCTGTAGCGATGCCCTGCATTGGCAGCCAGGCTTTCGGCGGGAGTCAACCCAATCGGCGGCTGATCATAGTTGCTGACCGTGCGCAGCACCATGACGCGATCCAGATCGACGCGTCCAGCATGATGAAGAAAGCTGAGCGATTGCAGGACGCCGGAATCTTCCATGGCGGAAGTAACAAAATTGCCCTTTGAGCCGGTTTGATAGCTGACCCAGTTGTTCGCCCATTGGTCAAGTAGTTTGCCATGCCAGAAGGTGGAAGCGGAAAGCGTATCACCCTTGAGAACGAACGGCGGACGGTGGGCGCTTGCTCCTTCGAAGTGCGCGCGAGCCGCTTCCAGCGCCGGCGAATCGTCGAGCTTGACTGCTTTCGTTTGCTGGTATGCCCACTCCCTCAGCAGCGGGTTGAGATGAAAGACGGCGCTAAATTCTTCCGTGCGCGGTTGTTCGTAAGGCACTGACTTGCCCAGTGGCACATAACCGGTGGTCCATTGGGGAGGAATCTCGCGGCCATCGATCTCATAGGCCAGATCACCATCCACCACCCATTCCGCCCAGACAGCCGAGCCCAGGGAAGCATCCTCAGGATCGGCGCCGGCGATGCCGGCAACGAGCCAATAGGCCTTGCTGAGATCGAATCGGGGATCAAGACCCAGCGCCATGATGGACGCGGCGGCCCTGGCCGTCCCAACCCCAGCCAACACTCCCATGACGCCCTGATCGTTCATGCGCAGGTCGTGGTACCCCTGAGGAAATGGATAGACGTGGGTCAGGTGTTCGCGTTGGACCCAGTATTGATACTCGCCCGGAGTGTCACCCTGATCGGCTCCGCTTTCAAACAGCGCGATCACTACTATCTTTACGGGGATGGCGGCCGCATCAGCGCTGGCAGTAAACAAGGCGCAGAAGAGGAAGGCCAGCCATCGAGTGCTCATACGGGAGCATAGACGGAAGACGGCCCGGGAACCAACAGAAAACCGCAGGACGAAAAGAAAACCGCAGCTCTCCCTACGTCGCAGTTCGTGGCTTGGCGGTCACCACCTTCGTCCGTTGCAAGAGAAACGTCCCCCAGGGGTTATTAAGGCTATGGAGAAATCATGGATGGGGCGAGGGTCGTTCCCTCAGCGGCTCAAGCCGCACATGTTGCAATAGCTTAGGTACGACCTAAAGGTCGTACCCTTGAAGTTTCTACTTTTTAGAGAGGGTGGATAGATCCAAATTTGGGAAATGCGCGAGTTTTCTGGCGGTCACCGCTATGCTTTGTATCAGGGCACGACTTTAGTCGGGCCGTTTCAGGCTCATCAAAGATTTGGGCTTTAGCCTGGCTTTAGCCCCTGCGCTCTTTTCTTTGCTTCAGAATTCTTCGCACCAGCATTTCGTGCAGCATGCGCCATGGCAGGGGCTGAAGAGCGTGTGTGAGAACCCGAAGCTTTGGGGAGCCATCCGGGGCGCACTGCAGATCCCTCGGCTTCGCTCGGGATGACAAAGGAGAGGGAGCGCTTCCATTGACAGAGGCGATTGGGATGGCAGAGTGCGTGGTGCTGCTTCCGTCGGAGGGATCTTCCATCCGTATCACAAACCCCAATGGAAGCGCTCCCCTCCCCTTTGTCATCCCGAGCGAACCCGGATTTCCTGCCACGCTGCGCCGGACACGATCGCGTGTGCGCCTTTCAGTAAGGAAAGGCGCATGGAGTCCGTCAACGCCACCAAGTCCAACAGGAAATCCGGGGAAGCCGAGGGATCTGCAGTGCGCCCCGGATGGCTCCCCAAAGCTTCCGGTTCTCACACACGCTCTTTAGCCCAATTCTCTTTCTGTCCTTTAAGGCCCGACTAAAGTCGTGCCCTGATTCAAAGCCAAAACACAGCCTCCAGAGGAGCTTCTCTGGTTGAAATATCAACCGCTTCCTCCGGATTATGTAGAAACTCCAGAGGTACGACCTAAAGGTCGTAACCTTCGAAACATTTCTCCGATGGCCTAGTAGGCGATTTTTGACTGGCGTTCCTGCCAGGCGCGAAAGCTCTCGATTGCATGCTCCGGTAACAAGCGCAGCATCGACAGCTTTCGTTTCTCTCGCGGTACGGCGAGTTCCTCATAAATGAAGTGGTCGTCGAAACCAACCTCGGCCGCGTCGTGACAGGTGTTGCCGAAATAGACGGAATCCAGCCGGACCCAGTAGATCGCGCCCAAGCACATGGGACATGGTTCGCAGCTGGAGTAAAGCACGCAGCCCGGTAACTGAAAGGTCCCCAAGGCGCGGCACGCCTCGCGGATGGCATTCACCTCAGCGTGCGCCGTAGGATCATTGTCCGCGGTAACCCGGTTGACGCCGGTAGAAATGACCTCTCCGTTCCTCACCACCACCGCCCCAAAAGGGCCGCCCGCCCCGCTGCGCACGTTTTCCGTGGCCAGCCGGATGGCCAGTCGCATGAAATCATTCTCACTTTGCACTTGCGCTCTCCACAGGGGTGCCCGAATATCCGAAGTATGACACAGGCGTTTATCTCCAGCCGCGTGGTTACTCCCGAGGGCGTGCGGCCGGCAGCAGTCGTCGTCGAGCAAGGACGCATACAGTCAGTGCGCGAGCCCGCGGACGCGCCGCGCGCAGCCCTGCAGCACAACTTCGGCGACCTGGTGCTGCTGCCCGGCCTGGTGGATTCTCATGTGCACGTGAATGAACCTGGCAGGACGGAATGGGAAGGCTTCGCCACCGTCACCCGCGCCGCAGCAGCCGGCGGATACACCACGCTGGTGGATATGCCGCTCAATTGCCTTCCGGAAACCACAACGGTTGCCGCGCTCGAGGCCAAGCGTAAGGCAGCCGCCGGGCAATGCCGCGTGGACTGGGCGCCGTGGGGCGGATTGACCGGCCTCAACCAGCAACACCTTATTCCCCTGGCGGAGGCGGGCGTGGCCGGGTTCAAATGCTTCCTGATCCATCCCGGCATCGACGGTTTCGCCATGATCGAGAAGCAGGAACTCGAGGCTGCGCTCCCAACCTTAGCCCGTACCGGGCTGCCGCTGCTGGTGCATGCGGAACTGGCGGAGCATCTCTACCAAGGCGACGATACCGACGACTGGCGGCAGTACGCAACTTACCTGCGCTCGCGTCCCGACGAGGCGGAGTTAGCCGCCATCCGCATGCTGATCGGGCTTTGCCGCAAGTATTCGTTTCCGCTGCACATTGTTCATTTGTCCACTGCGCTGGCACTCGAGGAACTGGCCCTGGCCCGCGCCGAAGGATTGCCCATCACGGTCGAGACTTGTCCTCACTACCTGCACTTTTTCGCCGAAGGTATTCCTGCCGGTGGCACGCTCTTCAAATGCGCGCCACCCATCCGGTCGCGAGCCAACCGCGAAGCCTTGTGGCAAGGGCTGCACGATGGAGTGATCGATCTGATCGCGACCGATCACTCCCCTTGCCCGCCATCGATGAAGGAAGGAGATTTCCGCCAAGCCTGGGGAGGAATTGCCAGCCTCAGCGTGGCCATCTCTGTCATTTGGACGGAGATGCGCGGGCGTGGTCTCCCACTTGAAAACCTGGCGCGCTGGATGGCTGCGAAGCCGGCAAAGCTGGCTGGCCTCGAGGAACGCAAGGGGGCCATCGCCGCCGGAACGGACGCCGACCTGGTGGTCTTCGACCCGGATGCGGAGTTCACCTTGAGCACCGGCGACCTGCATTACCGGCATCCTGTATCTCCGTACCTGGGAGAAAGATTTCATGGCAAGGTGCGAGCGACATTCGTGCGCGGCGCCGCCGTATATGAGGATGGGGCATTCCCGAACGCGCCCGCGGGCATGGAGCAGCGGCGGGAGGCTAGAATTAAAGCTTATCGATTATAGGAGGTGCCAATTGCAAACCCGTGTCGTGGGCGTCTCCGTTCCCCGCAAGGAGGGCCCTGCCAAGCTAACCGGGCAGGCTCGTTATATCGACGATCTCTCGCTGCCGGGCATGATCTTTGGCGCCACGGTGCGCAGCAGCATCGCTCGCGGCGCCATTGAAGAGATCCGGTTTGGCGAAGGGATCGCGTGGCACGAGTTCACCATCGTGACCGCCAAAGACATCCCGGGCCGCAATGTGGTTTCGCTCATCATGGACGACCAACCGTGCCTGGCGGACGGAATGGTCAATCATCCGGAGGAGCCGATCCTGCTGCTGGCCCATCCCGACCGGCATGCCCTGGCTGCAGCGGTGGCGGCCGTCAACATCCTCTATAAGTCTTCACCCTCGCTGCATACCATCGAAGAAAGCGAGCGCCGCGAATTCATCATCTGGGGCAAGGACAATATCTTCAAGAGCTACCGGATGGAAAAGGGGGACGTCGACCAGGCCTGGAAGGACGCCGCCTGGATCGTCGAAGGAGAATACAGCACCGGGGCACAGGAGCAGCTGTATATCGAGCCCAATGGAGTGATCGCCCAGGCAGGCGATACCGGAGGTCTGACCGTCTGGGGCTCCATGCAATGCCCGTTTTACATGCACAAAGCGCTGGTGGCAATCACCGGCCTGGCTCCCGAAAGCGTTCGCGTCATACAAGCTGAAACCGGGGGCGCCTTTGGTGGTAAGGAAGAATATCCCTCGATGATCGCCGGACACGCCGCACTGCTGGCCATGAAGTCAAAGCGCCCGGTGAAGATTGTCTATGACCGCATGGAAGACATGGCGGCCACTACCAAGCGGCATCCTTCGCGCACCCGTCACCGCACCGCAGTCAGCGCCGACGGTAAGCTTCTGGCCGCGGAGATAGAGTTCGTCATCGATGGCGGCGCTTACGCAACCTTATCTTCGACGGTGCTGTCGCGCGGGACCATCCATGCCGGCGGCCCTTATTACTGGCCCCACATCCGCGTCACCGCCAAGGCGTACGCCACCAACACACCACCACACGGCGCGTTTCGCGGGTTCGGCGCTCCGCAAAGCCTGTTTGCGCTCGAGCGCCACATGGATGTGGTGGCGAAGACGATTGGCCTGGCGCCCGACGAATTCCGGCGGCGCAATCTGTTGCGCCAGGGGATGAGCACCGCGACCAGTCAGGTCATCCATGATCCGATCGTCATGGAGCAAATGCTCGATCGCGCACTCGAACTTACGGACTACCATGCCAAGGTGCAGCAGTTCGCCGCGCACAACCCTACCACCACAAAGAAGAAAGGCATCGGCATCGCTGCCTTTCTCCATGGGGCCGGGTTTACCGGCTCCGGGGAACGCTATCTCAATGCTCTGGTGGGCCTGGAAGCAACGGCGGCAGGAGGCCTGCGGGTGCTGGTCTCGAGTACTGAGTTTGGTCAGGGAACGAATACGATCCTTTGCCAGATTGCCGCGGAGACGCTCGGGCTCGAGTACGACGACGTGAGCATGACGCCCGTCGATACCAGCATCAGCCCCAACAGCGGGCCCACGGTGGCTTCGCGCACGGCGATGATTATCGGCAGAATTGTGCAGACCGCTGCGTTGAAGATGCGGCAAACGCTGATCGACAAAGGACTGCTTGAGCCCTCGGCCGACCGCGAGCAGTTCCTCGCCGCTTGCCAGGCTTACCGCAAGCAGTTTGGCGAGCTGCAATCCTTCAGCCGCTATGAGGCGGCGCCCAACATTTTCTGGAATGATGAGCTGTATAGCGGCGAGGCTTATCCAGCGTATGGCTGGGCAGTTTACGTGGCTGAAGTCACGGTCGACACTTTGACTTACAGCGTCACCATCGATGACTTTGTTGCCTTGCAGGAGATTGGCAAGGTACTGCATCCGGTTCTCGCGGGTGGGCAGATTGAAGGCGGGGTCGCCCAGGGAATCGGTTATGCGCTCTATGAAAAGGTGATCTGGAAAGACGGGCGGATGATCAACAACCAGATGACCAACTACATCATGCCCACCGCGGAAGACATTCCGCCCATTCGCGTGTACTTCGAAGAAGTGCCTTACCAGTACGGCCCGTATGGGGCCAAGGGTATCGGCGAGTTGCCCATGGATGGGCCCGCACCGGCGATCGTGAACGCAGTGGTGCAGGCGACGGGGGTCAACTTCAACGCGATTCCGCTTTTGCCGGAAGATATCTTCCGCGGCCTGACTGCGGAAGCCGAACGCCCAGAGGAATCGCTGGAGATCGCGTTGGCAGCGGAGGGAAGCCAATGAAGCAAAGCCAGGCGCAACGGGAGGTTTGCTTCACCGTGAATGGCGCCGCCCATACGGTGTCGGTATATCCCATGGAACGGCTGCTCGACGTCTTACGCTTCGAACTTGGGCTTACCGGAGCTAAGGAAGGATGCGGCGAGGGCGAATGCGGTTCATGCTCGATACTGATGAATGGTGAGTTGGTAAACAGCTGCCTGGTGCCGGTGCTGCAGGCACAGGGAGCTACGCTCTGCACGATTGAAGGGCTTGGCGGCGCCGGTGAAGGGCTTGCCGGCGCCCGCGGGCTTCATCCGGTACAGCAGGCGTTTCTTAAATGCGGAGGGGCGCAGTGCGGCATCTGTACCCCGGGCATGGTGATGGCCACCGTTCATCTTCTGCTCCGTAATCCAACGCCCACGCTGGAGCAGGTTCGCGAGGGGCTGGGCGGAAATCTGTGCCGGTGCACCGGCTATACGCGCATCTTCAACGCAGTGTTGGAAGCGGCGGCGGGGTCGCAGACATGAGGGCCCGTCCGTCGGAGTATGAGCTAGTAGCGCCCGGCAAACTGACCGCGGTGCTGGAATTGCTCGCCAGTGAACCCGGAGTTTGGATGCCGATTGCCGGCGGCACTGAATTGATGGTGCAGTACGGTGCGGGAAGGCTTGGAGCACGCAAGCTGGTCAGCCTTTGGGGACTGCCCGAGTTGCGGCGCATCGAAAGCACCAAGGACGAGGTGCTCATCGGCGCCGGATGCACCTACACCGACCTGAGAAGACATCCCCAGGTGGCGCTGGAGTTTCCACTGCTCGCGCGCGCGGCGTCGTGGACCGGCAGCATTGCCAACCAGAACCGCGGCACGCTTGGCGGGAACATCGTGAATGCATCCCCTGCCGCCGATTCCCTGCCCGCGTTGATGGTCTACGAGGCCGAACTGCTGCTGGTTTCCGCTCGCGGGACACGGCGCGTTCCCTATGTCGAGTTCCACACCGGTTACAAGCAAACCAGGCTGGCTGCTGATGAGATCATCAGCGCCATCGCGTTGCGACCGCGATTTGGGGATTACTACTCGTACTCGCGCAAGGTCGGCACCCGCAATGCCCAAGCTATCGCTAAGCTCTGCCTGGCGGCGCTGGGAATAGTTTCGGACAACAAGATTGAGGACGTGCGGCTGGCCATCGGCAGTATGGCGGTGACTCCGTTGCGGCTGCGACGGACAGAAGAGGTTCTGCTGGGGCAGCCCTTGGGTCCGGCATTGATTCGCGAAGCCCGGCAAGCACTGGAAGCAGAGGTCGCTCCCATTGATGACATCCGGTCCAGCGCGGCTTACAGGCTCCACGTATCGGGCAATCTGCTACAGGAGTTTCTCGAGGGCCTGTTCGCTTGAACTCAGTGCTCGCGCATTGGCATGCGCTGCCAGGGGATAAGGCAGCGGCGGAAGTTCTCTCCTGCTGTGGCTCCCGAGCTTGGGCCGCGAAGTTGGCGGATATGCGCCCGTTTGCCGACGAGCAGAGTCTCTTCGCTGCCGCTGACCTCTGTTGGCAGCATCTGCCGGAGGCGGATTGGCTGGAGGCCTTCCGCAGCCATCCTCGCATCGGAGAAAAGCACGCAGAGAACAAGACAACCGCTGCCTCCGCTGCGTGGTCACGGTCAGAGCAGAGCCAGATGAAAGAGGCCGATGCTGCTATCCTACTGCGCATGCGAGAGGGTCACCGCGAGTACGAGGAGCGATTTGGACGGATCTTTATCGTATGCGCCAGCGGCAAGCAGCCTGCGGAAATGCTGCGCATGCTGGAGCATCGCCTGGGCAATGATCCGGCACAGGAGCTGCTGGAATCGGCCGCGCAACAGCAGCAGATCATGCAGCTCCGGCTGCGCAAGTGGCTGACGGAGGCCGCATGAGCCGCATCTCGACCCATGTGCTGGATACTGCGCTCGGCAGGCCGGCTGCCGGCATGGTAGTACACCTGGAATATGCCGCGTCCTCTGGCCAATGGGAAACGCTGGGCACATGCCAGACCGACAGCGATGGCCGCTGCGCCAACCTTCTGCCGCAGAATGAAGATCCCGTTTTGCAGCCCGGACAATACCGGCTGCGCTTTGAAACCGGGACCTATCACGCGGCGCAGTCGGTCAAGGGATTGTACCTCACGGTTGAGATCATCGTGACCGTGCAACCCGGCGATACCCACTTGCACGTTCCATTGCTTTTGAGTCCGCATGGCTATACCACCTACAGAGGGAGCTAGCCGGTGATTGCCCTGGCAGAGAATTCGTACGGAAAATCGAGCGTGCGCGTGATGAAGGTGAAGCGCGACCGTCCGTTGCATAGCGTGTGGGAATGGAAAGTCGAAGTGCTGCTCTCCGGCGACTTCGAAAGCTGCTTCACCGACGGCGACAACAGCGCCATCCTGCCCACGGATACGATGAAGAACACGGTCTATTCGCGCGCCCGCGAGAGCACGGCCGAGTGTATCGAAGATTTCGCCCTGGAATTGGCCCAGTTTTTTCTTACCCGCAATCCCCAGGTCGAGCATGTCGCGATCAACATCGCCGGCACCTCCTGGGAGCATGCTTTGGTCGAGGGTAAGCCGCATCCGTCGACCTTTATTCGCGGTTCCAGCGAAGCACAAACCACGGCTGTTACGTGTGCCCAGGGTGGCCAGGCTTCTGTCACTTCGGGCCTGGAGAACCTGCTTATTTTGAAAACAGCCAACTCAGGATTTGAGGGTTATCTGCGCGACTCGCTGACTACGCTGCCGGAGACGGCAGATCGTCTCTTCGGGACCTCGATGCGCGCGCAATGGAAATACAAATCCGCTGTGGGGCCCTTCGACCCTCTGCGGACCAAACTGCGTGACACCCTGATCCAAGCCTTCGCCGAGCACGATAGTAAATCGGTACAGCACACACTGTATGCAATGGCCCAGGCGGCTCTTGAAGCTGTACCGGAGATCCTGGACGTGGAGCTGGCCATGCCCAACAAGCATTGCCTGCTGGTAGACCTCTCCCGTTTCGGGCAGACAAATCCTAACGAAATCTTTGTGCCCACCGATGAGCCCTACGGCAACATCGTGGCCCGTATATGTAGAGAAACGGTGTGAAGACATCTCCGTGGGGATTTCCTTGTGCGAAGGAACGATGGGTGCCCCATATCTCGCTCGTTTTTTGCGAGATGTGGGATACCGCGAACCTTTATTTGTGGTTTCGACGGAGCCCAAAAACGGCGAGGAGAAGGCCGTGGTATCCCACATCTCGCAAAAAACGAGCGAGATATGGGGCACCCATCGTTCCTTCGCCAGGAGAGAATCGAATGGGTCATCTCGGCCATGCAAGCTGACAAAGTCATTGCTCGGTGCCGCTACCTCGGGCAATTCAGTGAAGAGCCAGGCCAGATCACGCGCACTTTTGTCTCCCCAGCAATGCGCGATTGCATGCAGACGGTGCAAGGCTGGATGGAAGGTGCAGGCATGCAGGTCGCAATCGATGCCGCCGGCAATCTCCGCGGCCGATATCCAGGCGACTCCAGCACGTCGCTGATGATCGGTTCGCATCTGGACACAGTCCCCAATAGCGGTGCCTTCGACGGCGTGCTGGGGGTAATGATGGGACTGGCCCTGGTTGAGTCGCTGAACGGAGAACGGCTGCCATTTTCAATTGACTTGGTCGGCTTCTCTGAAGAAGAGGGTGTACGTTTCCACCTCCCCTTTATCGGCAGCCGCGCATTGGTCGGGCGCCTGGACTCGGAGCTGCTGGCGACCAAGGATGGCGATGGAATTTCGGTCGCGCAAGCATTGAGGTCCTTCGGATTGGATCCCCTGAAGATTAAGGACGCCGCGGTCGGCGATGAAGTAGCCGGTTTCCTCGAATTCCATATCGAGCAGGGCGTTCTGCTGGAAAGCGAAGACCAGTCGCTCGGCGTGGTGCATGCGATTGCCGGGCAGAGCCGCGCGGAGATCTCGTTCACCGGCCGTGCCAGCCATGCAGGCACGACACCGATGCGGCTGCGCAACGATGCGGTGGCGGGGGCGGCGGAGTGGGTGGTCGCAGTGGAGCGGCTGGCTCTCGACACTCCAGGCCTGGTGGCCACCGTCGGCGACCTGCGCACCCACCCCGGAGCGGGAAATGTGGTTGCGGGGCAGTTGCGCGCCAGCCTCGATGTGCGCCACGGGGACGACTCCGTTCGCCACCGGGCGGTGGACAGCCTGCTGGCCCAGGCGACGGCGATCGCCAAGCACCGCGGCCTCACGGTTGCAAGTAGAATGCTGATGGACCAGCCCGCGGTCGCTATGGACGCCGGCATGTGCGCACTGGCGACGGATGCCATTCGCGGCATAGGGATTTCGCCGCTCCCGATGATCAGCGGCGCCGGTCATGATGCCATGATTTTGCAAGAGCGCGTTCCCAGTACGATGATCTTTCTGCGCAGCCCCGGAGGCGTGAGCCATCATCCTGAGGAGTCGGTGCGTCCCCAGGATGTGGAGAATGCGCTGGCTGCGGGACTGGTATTCTTGCGTCACATATTCAAGGAAGTACGCAGGGAGCAGAGTGTATAACCTGGGACATACTCGCAGCGATCGGCAACCTACCCATCTGCTCCAGACGCCGGATACTTTTGTGGGCAATCCGCTACCCGGCTTTGATTCTGTAACCGTCATTGTGCACGCGGCGCCGGCCATCGGAGCCGCCTTCACCCAGTACACCGCGGAGTTCGAACCCGGCGGCTCGCTGGGGCCTGCGCATGGGCAGCGCTTTCTTTATGTGCTCGAAGGCGCGGTATCGGTGGTTCTCGACGGCAAGACGCAGACGCTTGGCCCGGGCGGCTATGGCCACATACCTGCCAACCAGCTGCATAGCGTGAAAGCGTCGGCCAAAAGCCGGGTGGCGATCATCGAGAAGCCGGCGATATCGCTGCTCAACGAAGCTCCTGCGGCCGCAATTTTTGGCAAGGAAGACGCCGTCGAGTCGCAGCCCCTGAATGGCGACAGCGCGCTTCAGGTGAAGCAGCTGCTGCCGACGGTGCCGGGGCTGGACTACGCCGTGAACACCATGTGTTATCAGCCCGGCGCTTCGCTGGCCCTGGTCGAAATTCATGTCATGGAACACGGGCTGCTGATGCTCGAAGGCGGTGGCATCTACCGGCTCGCGAACTGCTGGTATCCGGTCCAGGCGGGAGATTTTATCTGGATGGCGCCCTACTGCCCGCAGTGGTTTGGTGCTCTGGGCAAGACATCGGCAAAGTATCTGATCTACAAAGACTGGAATCGCCACCCGCTTCCCGGACGGTAAATATATGCAAACTACCCAACTGCACATCGATCGCGATCGATTGCTTGCTGAGCTCGAGACGCTGGCATCGTTTTCTGACGACACGGGGCCTGGCATTTCTCGCCTGGTCTTTGCCGGCGCGGACCAGAAGTCGCGCGCATGGCTCAAAGCTCAATGCCGCGCCGCCGGATTGGCGGTGCGTGAAGACGCGGTGGGCAACATGTTTGCCCGCTGGGCGGGTGCGCGGCCCGAGCTGGCAGCCATCGGCACCGGCTCCCATATCGACGCCATTCCCCACTCCGGCAAATTTGACGGCACGGTCGGCGTGCTGGGGGGCTTGGAGGCGATCCGCGCTTTGCAGCAGAGTGGCTTTGAGCCGGAACGATCGATCGAGCTTCTGCTCTTTACCGCGGAGGAGCCCACGCGCTTCGGCCTGGGGTGCCTGGGTAGCCGCATGCTGAGCGGCGGCCTGGATAGCACCGCGGACACGCGTTTGAAAGATTCCGAAGGCAGTACGCTGGCCCAACTGCGCGCGGCGGCAGGCTTTGAGGGCTCACTCGACCAGGTGCGGCTGCAGGATGGCTACTATGCTGCCTTTGTCGAACTGCATATCGAGCAGGGTCCGCTGCTGGAGAAGGAGGGTCTGGCGGTGGGCATCGTCACCAGCATCTCCGCGCCGGCTGCGTTGCGCATCACGGTAGAAGGCGAGGGAGGTCATGCCGGGGGCGTCCTGATGCCCGATCGCAAGGATGCTTTTTGCGCCGCGGCGGAGATGGTGCTGGCCATCGAGGAGCGCGCGCTGGCAACCGGCTCGGTGGACACCTGCGCCACCGTGGGCAAGTGCCATATCTATCCAGGAGCCGTGAACAGTATTCCCAGCCGGGTAGAGATGGAAGCCGATATCCGCGACACTGACGAGCAGCGCAGAAACCGCGTGCTGCGTGAAATCGAGCAGGCCTGCGCGCACGTGGCAGCGACGCGAAAGGTGCAGGTGCGGGTCAACCATATCAATGCTGATGCTCCGGCGGCCTGCTCACCGCGGATCATCGAGGCGATGGTTGAGGCGGCCGCGGAGAATGGACTCGCCTACAAAAAGATGGTCAGCCGCGCCTATCACGACTCTTTGTTCATGGCACGGATCGCCCCGGTGGGGATGGTGTTTATTCCCTGCCGGGGTGGGGTCAGTCATCGCCCGGATGAGTATTCCGCGCCGCAGGAGATCGAGAATGGGGTCAAGGTGCTGGCGAGCACGTTGGCCCGATTGTCGTTGCTGGAGAGCTGAGAGGAACGGCAGGTCCCTCCACTTCGCTCCCTCCGGTAGAAAAACATTTCCAGGAGAGGTCCGCGGAACTGCAGATCCCTCGACTTCGCTCGGGATGACAAAGGGGAGGGCGGTGCTCCCATGGAGAGTCGTTACGAGGGCGAACAGCAGGTCCCTCCACTACGCCTGCCCTTCCATATCGGGCGTGACAAGGTAGAGCAAAATGATGCCTGCAATCGCGAACATGTGATCGGCGCCCTGCTCGCCGCTCCATTCCTTGGATTGCCACATCAGGAACCACTCGTTGCCTACAGTCAGAAAGGCCGTAAGCCACATCAGCAGGCTTAGCGTCAGGGCCACAACGCCCGGCTTCTTGGCAGCGTTGAACGTGGCCGCGCTGCTGTGCAAATTGCTCATCAGCCGAAAGCCTGCCCACCACAGGAGAACGCCGGTCGTAATTTCCCAGATCACGATGGACACAAAGAACGCCAGAGCAGCCGCTGGGGCATGTATGGCACGCCACATACCATGGTTTCCCGGGTAGGTGGTGTCCATCCGCAGAACGTGGCCGACAAACGTCAGATTGGAGTTGTAGTCGTTGGTATTGTTAAACACCACCAGCGCGTAATAAAAACCAAGCGCAAAGAGAAGCAGCGCCTTTGAGGCTCGAATCGTCATCATTGTCCTCCTGCAGCGAAAGTAGAAAAGTAGGCCTGAAGAGCAGCAATGGTCTGGTCGTCATATCCGGGGCTGGCGGCCATTCTACTTGACGGGTTAAGCGCCTGCGGATTGCGTACATACCGGGCAAAGAAATCCGGACTGGTCTTGGCCATGGCGCCCAGCACGGGCCATGGGATCGAAGCCATGTGTCCGCCCTCAGCTCCCATGTTGTGACAGCGATAGCAATTCTGCTGTGCGATCCGGTAGCCGTCCATTACAGGCGAGCCGGGAGCGAAGTCGCCGTGGGGTGCGATGGCGCCGAACACCTGGCTCTGGCTGCGGAAGTCGAGACGCACGACCCGGAAAGGAATCTGCCCTTCGTCGCTGTGGGAAAGGATTTTGAAGGATGGCGTGAAGCTGGGGTTCGCGATGACATAAGGTCCCAGCTCACCACCGTCGTGCGTCTTCGGCCAGCCCTGCTGTGCTTTGCTGTCCACCGTCAGCACCAGCACAGGATGGTGCGCTGCGACATAGGAGGCTGGGTAGTTGCTGCGATAGCCGTCTGCGCAAATGGCCACCATCATGTCCGCATCCGAACCCAACGCACTCTTCAGCTGTTCAAGAGGAACCCCACTGACGTGGGCGGGGACGGGAAAATTGGTGTCATCTGAGGTGGTGAAACTGACCTGGGGCAAATGGAGCAGGTCCTGGTAGGAGATGAATTGGCCAGTGCCGATCTCCAGGTCCGTCGGGGCCTGCCGCGCCGGATGCAGGAGTGGACTATGCGGTTCCGCGGCAAATAACAAAGTACCCGCGGCCAGGAGAGCGGCAACCACTCGTTTCATTGGGTCATACTAACAAGTGATATAGATTACCAACACATGAGTGCTGAGAATCAGCTGCTGGAGCTTGGGATTGCTTTGCCGGATCCCCCCGCGCCCGGAGGCAATTACGTTTCGGCGAAGGCTGCAGGAAATCTGCTTTATCTAGCCGGCGTTATTTCGACCGGCGCCGGCGGGGTGATCACCGGCACGGTCGGAGCCGATCGCACTATTGCTGAGGGCTACGCCGCAGCCCGCGCCTGTACCTTGACCCAACTCGCGGTGCTGAAGCACACCCTGGGTTCGCTTGATAAGATACGGCAAATTGTCAGCGTGAATGGGTACGTGAATGCCGTTGCGGGTTTTCCCGATCCGCCCGCGGTCATCAACGGCGCTTCCGATTTGTTGGTGGCGATCTTCGGCGACTCGGGCCGGCACGCGCGCGCCGCTATCGGAGTGAGCGCATTGCCGCGCAATGCGCTGGTTGAGCTGCAGATGATCGTGGCGGTATAAGGAGCCCATGGCCGAACACCGGTTAACCGCAGAACCCACCCATTCGCGCTGGAACCGCGCGCTCGAGCCCCGGCTGACAATCTCAGACGGGGATACCGTACACATGAGCTGCCTCGACGCCAGCGGCAGCCAGGTAAAACCAGGGGTCGGCGTGGAGGATTTTCTGGCCATCGACCGGGGCAGGATTCACGCCTTGACCGGCCCCATCCGGATCGACGGGGCCGAACCGGGCGACGTGCTCGAGGTTCAGGTTCTGCAAGTGGAGCATCTGGGCTGGGGCTGGTCGAGCGTCATCCCGGGGCTCGGTTTTCTGAAAGAGCAGTTTCGCGAGCCGTATCTTTTTCACTGGGCGTTGGATCCTGAGGTGAGCCGCTCCCTTGGACCGGCCGTGGTACCGCTGCGTCCCTTCTGCGGAGTGATGGGCGTTGCTCCGGCCGAAGACGGCGAGTTCAGAACCCGCCCCCCGGGCCCCTTCGGCGGCAACATGGATGTGCGCGAGCTTTGTACCGGCGCGACCCTTTACCTCCCGGTGCTGAACCCAGGCGCCTTGTTTTCCGCCGGAGACGCACACGCGGCCCAGGGTGATGGAGAAGTCTGCATTAACGGCATCGAGTGCCCGGCGGAAGTATCGCTGCGCTTCCGTGTGCACCACCAGCAAACGCTCTCCGGCCCGATGCTCGAATCAGCGGAGTCACGATCACCGGACGCGCCTGCGGATGCATGGATTGTGGTCGAGTCGAACCCGGACGCAATGCAGGCAGCCCGCTCTGCCACGCTGCGTATGGTGGAGTTGCTGGTCGCCAGGTGGTCGTTTGCGCCCATCCACGCTTACCTGCTGTGCAGCGTGGCAATGAAACTGCGGATCAGCCAGGTGGTCAACGAACCAATGATTACGGTGAGCGCCGCCATGCCCAAATGCGTGCTGCCCACCAGGAAGATGTTTTGACCGTATGGTGATCAACGACCCTGAAACCGTTGCCGAGCTGCGCGAACTTTATCCCCGCTACGAGCAGGCCCTGGTCTCGAACGATGTAGAGACCCTCGTCAGCATGTTCTGGGCATCTCCATTTGTCGCGCGCTTTGGCCCGACCGAGAGTCTCTACGGGATCGGCGAGATTGAAGCCTTTCGCAAAGCGCGTTCCCCAGCCAACTTGGCGCGAACCATCCAACGGCTGGAGATCGTCGCGTTCGGCAAGGACTTTGCCAGCATCACTGCTAGCGTTCGAGCGGGATAATCGAAGGCCAGGTCGCTCGCGGCCGCCAGAGTCAGACCTGGGTCCGCCTTCCAGAGGGATGGCGCATCGTTTTTGCCCACGTTTCCATGCTTCCTTGAAATCGGCCCTTTTCTGGTGCAGGCCTTTCTGGTTGCAAGTCTAGGCGCATTTTGCTTGGCTCCGTCATCGACTTTGGGCTATGCTCCTGAACACAGCTCTTCGAAATCGACCCCGGTTGTAGTTTTGGGCCGTCACCCTGTCGTGACCTTTCTGGTTGCACCGACCGCGTAGTCGCAAAAGAAAAAATTCAAAGTTCGGTCCCAGCTTCTCTCTCACGCGAGGCATATCCGAGATGTATCAAATTTCAGAAGGCTTCTTCGCTATTACTCGTGCTGTTTTCAATCGTCCTGTTGCAGCCCAAGCGCAATGCAGGCACAACAAACCCTGGGCGGCATCACAGGGACGGTGATCGACCCTTCAGGCAGCGCCATTCCCGGGGTAGACATGAAGGCCACATCGGAAGACACCAAGCTGGAGCGCACCGCGCAGAGCAACGCTCAGGGCACCTACGCACTCAACGACCTCCCGATCGGCAAATACACCGTAATCTTCACGCTGCAAGGCTTCTCGACCGAGCGCTGCCCGGCATCCTGGTGCAGGCCGACCGCACCGTCTCGCTTGCCGGCCCAGCTTGCCGTGGGCACGGTAGCCGACTCGGTGGAAGTCGATGTGAACCCGCTGCTCAACGCCGTCGACACCACCAACGGCTATGTCCTCGATAAGTCGCAGATTGAGGCAATCCCGTTACCTACCGGCAGCTTTACCGGCGTCGCCATCCTTACCCCGGGGGTCAATGCTGAACTGCCTGGCGGGACCGGTGTCAACTCCGGCCTGGGCAACGCCCCCATCTGGGCCAACGGCGAGCGCGATACCAGCAACAGCTTCCTGCTGAACGGTGTCGACGCCAGCAACCTGTTCAATGGCAAGAGCACCAGCCAAGTCGCGTCCGGCCGCGTGGTCTCGAGCACCGGCAATGGCAACAACGGCGCCGGCGGCGTCATTCAGTCCAGCTCCTCGGTGTATCTCTCCATCGGCAATGCGCTGCCCACTCCGGCCCCGGAGAGCATCCAGGAGATCCGGGTCAACGCATCGATGTACGATGCCCAGCAAGGCTCAACCAGCGGCGCGCACATCGACCTCAGCACCAGCTCCGGCACCAACGACTATCACGGAAACTTATATTTGCATCGCGGCACCGACTGGCTCAATGCCGCGCCTTTCTTCTTCAAGCAGGACGATGATGTTCCGGCAAACAACAAGGTTCCGCAGCTGCACCGTTACATCCTCGGAGGAACCGTCGGCGGCCCCATCATCAAAGACAAGCTCTTCGGCTTTCTGGCCTATCAGCACCTGCATGTCAGCGATGCCGAGATCGGTGACTCCTTTTTCGACGTGCCGGTCGGCCTGACCGACGATCGCAGCCCGCAAACTCTGGCCGCGATCACCAATACCGAATACGGGATCCTCGGTATCGGCAGCATCGACCCGGTCGCGCTCGCCTTGTTCAATGCGCCCGCGGTCAAAGGCGAGCCCGGCAAATGGCTCATACCCAATGCGCAGAACATCACCCTGACTCCTACCCATTCAGATAACGCCTTCATTCCGGGAGCGGCCTACTTTATCGGCGACCAGGCCGTAGCCAACCTCGACTACAACGCCACCAGCAAAGACACGCTGGCCCTCAAGTACTACTATCAGCACGATCCCACGATCGCTCCTTATGCATTTTCCAACGTTCCCGGCTTCACCCAACATCTCGATGCCGGAGCGCAGGTCTTCTCCATCAACAACACCTATCTGGTCAAGTCCAACCTCAGCACGCAGGAGACCCTGGGCTACATCCGGGAGAAGATCTACAGCACCAACGAGCAGGCCTTCGGGCCCTCGAACATCCCTGGGGGAGTTACCCCAGTCCGCTTCTATCGATACCTTCGGGTCGACTTACTTCCCCGGGGTTTCGATTGTGCGATGTGCTGGGCAGCAATAAGGTGCCGGGAATCGGGGACTCGCTGAATATTGGTCCCAACGCCACTTCGCAGGGATCGAATACCGGCGTCTTCCAGAACCGTCTGCAGCCCTCCGGTAACGCCATCTGGACTCGCGGAAAACATACCATCGACTTCGGCGGCAGCTATAGCTTTACCCAGCTCAACACCATGGACCGCCGTACTGGCACGGGCAGTATTGCGACCGCGGATCTTAGCCAGTTCATGCAGGGGTTGGTCACCCCCAATTACGACTTCAACGTCACCACTTTTCTGCAGGGCGATGCCAATCGTTACTTCAGGGCCAACCAGCTCGGACTCTTCCTGGAGGACAAATTCCAGGTGAAGCCGAACCTCACGTTTACCGCCGGCATCCGCTACGACTGGGACGGCGGCCTCACCGAGAAGTACGGACGCATTTTTAACTTCGATCCGTCGCTTTACACCTATCTCTCACCCACCGCCCCGCTGCCCAGCGGCGAGGCACCCGGAACCCTGGGTCGCAGCCAGAGCGGCTTCATCATCGCCGGCAACAATAAGAATGGAACATCCGGCGTAAGCAACACCACGCTAACCGGCCGTCAGTGGGGTATTGCTCCGCGTGTCGGCGCAGCCTGGGAGCCTTCGAGGTTCAACAACAAGGTCGTAGTCCGGGCCGGCACGGGCATTTACTACGATCGCGGAGAGCTCTTCAGCTACTTCTCTCCTGGCTATGCCATCGGCGATGTTACGGGAGGGCCGTTCGGCGCCAATCAACAGGTCCCCTTCGTCACTGCCCAGAGCTGCCCGACCGCAAGCTACTATGAGGATTACATATTCACTTGTGCCGGCGGCACTGCAGGCTCGCTGGAATTTCCTTACACCAACGTACAGAACCCCGCACCCACTAACCCTAAAGCATCGGATTTCGCCGCCTACCTCCCCAACTCGGCCGCGATCCTTAACGGAGCAGCACCCGTCTCCCTCGGCGTCTACGACCGCAGAAACAAACTGCCCTACTCGATTAATTACACTCTCGATCTGCAGTGGCAGCCGCGCAACGATCTCGCCATCGAGCTCGGCTACGTGGGCAAGGTTGGACGCCACCAGGTGATTCCCGTTCCTTTCAATCAGCCCAACATCGCCTCACCCACGGCTCCGCTCCACTCGCAGAATTATTCTTATGGCTACACTCCGTTGAATGCCGACGGGAGCTATCTGCAACTGGGCGACGGCACCACCGCGCTGGTTAACTACGAAGGCGGCAACCTCGACCTTCGCGTTCCTTACATCGGTTACGCCGCCGAGTCCATCGACTATAAGGCGGCAGGCGTTTCCGCCTACAATGCCCTGCAAGCCCATATTGAGAAGCGGATGAGCCACGGTCTCCAGGTGGGCCTGTCCTACACCTACTCGCATGCCCTCGACGAGCAGAGCGCACTAGGCCTGTTCTACAACGGCAATAACCCGCTCAATTTGCGCGACGGCTACGCCTCCTCCGACTTCGACCGCACGCATGTGGTCAATTTCAACTACGTCTACCGACTGCCCGACTTCTACGGTAAGTACACGCTCGCCGGACGCTTCACCGACGGATGGTCGCTGGTCGGCTTGACCATCCTGCAGAGCGGCCAGCCGTACAGCGTCGTCGACTACACCGGCGCCGTCGGTAGCCTGTATTACAGCGTTTACGACGGCATTACCAATCCCATCGTGCCTTTGAACTACTCCGCCTGTTCCCCGAAGAAGGCAGAGACCGGTCACTCGGGCGCGTTTGGCATCAACTTTACTCCGGCTCTCAACCCGGCATGTTTCAATGTGCCCGTTGTCACCTCGTCCAGTCCTAAGTTTTCCGCAGTCCCTGCGGGTGATACGTTTGAGACCGACTTCACTACCGGGCAACGCAACATCTTCCGTCAGGCCGGGCAGAAGCGGGCCGACATATCGCTGGTCAAGATGACAAACCTCACCGAACGAACCTCCCTGAAATACACCTTTGACGTCTACAACCTGACCAACACCACCAGCTTCGACATTCCCGGAAATGAAGTGTTTCAGAATCAGTACTACGACCAATTCCCATCCGTAGGCGAGGCGGCTGCACCCACCGGATGCAACTCGGCAGGGCAACAGACCAACGAAAGCTTCTACAACTGCCCCAGCGGCCTTGGCTATGTAACTCATACCATCGGCAGCCCACGGCAGATACAGATGTCGCTGCAGCTCACTTTTTAGGGTCAATAGAGAGCAGCAGGCTCTTCCACTGCGCTACGCTCATTTTCATCCTCCTGGGTGGACCGAAGGCCCATGCACGGGCCCGAACTTCTCCGATTTCGGGCGGTCCGGCAAGACTACAATATCCTCATGAACGAGAGTCTCAAAGACGCGGTGAGCACCCAAGTCCCGCTCGAAGTCTACCTGCGCTCCTCGGAGTATGAGCCGGATGCGGAGTATGTCGATGGCAAGATAGAGGAACGCCCTATGGGAGAGTTCGATCACGCAGCTTGGCAGCTCGCCATCATCAAGTGGTTCCTGCGGCATGAGGAAGAATGGAACATCGATGTTTTGCCTGAACTTCGTGTCCAGGCGGCTCCGACCCGATTCCGCGTCCCCGATGTGACGGTGCTGGACCGCAGCCTGCCCGTTGAGCAGATCATCACCCACCCGCCGATTGCCGTCTTTGAGGTCCTCTCGCCCGAAGACACCATCTCCCGGCTCAAGCGAAAGCTTGAAGACTACCGAACCATGGGCATTCCGCATATCTGGGTCATCGACCCCGAAGACGGCAGTTTCTCCCGCTACGAGGACAGCCAACTCAATCGCAGGGAATGCTTTTCCGACCCCGCACGGGGGATCACTTTTGATATGAATGTGATCAAAGGTTTACTGACTCGGACTTCTCGCTCATGACCGAGAGTGATGCACCGACAGCATTACCCCATTGCGGCAAATTCAACTGCATGCGTAGAAGTTTTTCGATGGGGGTTACTCCGTCTGTATGAAACTCGTTCACGGTAAACAATCGGGGACGCTGTCAGCCTTCTCTCCCGTAAGTCTGTCATCTATGACATAGTCATGTCATGCCTGTCCGTAACCACAGTGACCCTTCGTAAGGCGTGGAGCGTATATGATCGGTGGCTTGCCGATCCACGGGTCGACTTCTTCCGTCGTGATTCCCGGCTGAGAGAAGGCAGTTTCTTTGAGGCGAGATTTACTGTCCTACAGCAGTCACGCTTGTCCGCGCAACTTGCCTGGTAAGACGTGGCCGTTCCGCCGTCTTGTGGTGCTGGTGCAGGGTTGCATCGCGCAGCTGCACATCGGAACGAGGCTCTTGCCCAGCAAGTTCCATGGAATCACCCGGCGCAGGAGTGAGCCCGGCGAGATAGAGAAGCAGATCGTTGCTTCCGCGGAAAATGTCAGTTCCCGGATGTCTGCCGTCAGTGGAAGCGACAAATATACCAATGTGGCGCCGTGGATTGAGCGCGATGTAGGTGGTGAAGCCGGCGCCCCCGCCCGTTTTCTCAATGATCATGGTTGGATCATCCGGCGCATTGAGGTGCACCCACCCGAGGCCGATGCCGTCGGGAACTCCAGCGCGCCCGAGGCCCTGAGTCCAGCGGAGTTCCGAGGATTGGATGTAGGTCGCAGTGGCGGCGGGATCCTGGTGGATGGGGACGCCGGGTAGATCGAGAAGGTATTGGAGCCAACGCGTCATGTCGCTCGCGGTCGAATACATACCTCCTGACCCAGCGGCGGCCGTGGTATCGGTACACCGACCCTGATTCCTGGCCCCGATGAGAAGGCGAGCACACTCGCCGGGGGTGGGGCTCACGGTCGTATCCCGCAGCCCAAGAGGTTTGGCGATTCTGTCTGCAAAAAGTTGCGGGTAGGGTTTGCCGGCAGCGATAGACAAGGCGTCGGCGAGCAGGTCGAAGCCGATGTTGGAATAGTGTGCGGCGGTTCCGGGAAGAGTGCGCAGACGAAAACCCGGGAGCCATTGCCAGCGGAAGTTATAGTCGGGAAACGTGAAATGGCCGGCATCGCCCGCTGGATAGGCGATTTCGCGGGGGAGGCCGGCAGTGTGGGTGGCAAGATCGCGCAGGGTGATGGGGCGACCGCTCAGGCCACGAACCGTACGGACGGGAACGGTGACATTGCTGGGGGCAAACTTCTGCAGCGGGTCGGAAAGGGATACGCGTCTGTCGGCGACCAGCTTCACCAGCAGGTCCGTGGTCATGATCTTTGACAACGAGCAAAGACGAATGAGGGAGTCAGCGTTGGGCTTCTGGTGGGAGCCAGGATAAGTCTGACCATAGCTTTGCACCCACCTCTCATTGTCGCGGACAACCACGACGACCATTCCTACGGAGCCGGTGCGGTGGAACAAGTCGGCCACGAAGGGATCGGCGGATTGGAGCTGAGGAAGAGGGGTAGTCTGGGCGTGCACCCTATGTACGGAGAGAGGCAGGAAGAGGATGAGGGCCGCAAGCAAGGGAACGAGGTGCATCCGCCGGTTGTCGTGATCCAGAGTACGGTGCGCCTGTCTTAGAGCGCGGACTACGGCTCCACGCAAAGGGGACGAAATCCCCATCGTCCATGCGGAAGCGAATGCGGGTGCGGGCAATTCCTCAGACATCCGTCGCACTGTCGATGGAACCATGATCACCAAGCGTATTCCTCATATATATGAAAAACATGACTGTGAGTCCAGAAGATTCCGCAAAGAAGAGACCCCAGGGATTTGGTTTCGTGGGTTTTTCGCGGGGTTTCTTCGGGGACGTGGACATAGGTGGTCAGAAATTCGTGGTCTGATGGGACTGACGCTTTGCTGGGCTCGACTGGCGCAGCGTGGCGCTCGCAGGCAGGGTAGGTTATAGGTTCAGTAGAGAAAAAAGGGCGAAAAGGATTAGCAGTTAAACTAGGATTTCGATGCCGAGGGGGTTCCGTCTGAGGATTCACTGGCGGAGGTAGTTTACGCACCACCTGAAGGTCGTACCCTCCAAAACGGTAGCCGGAGCGGGGGGTCAATTGAGTGAGAGTTCTGGGGCACAAGACCGCGAATGATAAAAGATCGGCGTCACTTGAGGCAGATCAGATGAACGTGCCGGACTCTTTGGTTTCTCAGCCCGTGCTTTCACCTCTTACCCGTGCTGCGATCTTTCTGGTCGTCTGCATAAAGCCGGAGCGCGAGAGTCTCGCAACTGTGCGTTCGCTCTGCGGAGATCTCGCCGGGCTGATTCGCGCGGTGGAGTTCCGTGACATCGAAGCCGGTCTGACTTGCGTTGTGGGGTTTGGTTCCGATGCGTGGGAAAAACTCTTCGGGAGCCCGCGACCTGCTGAGCTGCATCCTTTTCGAGAGATTCGCTCCGGTGGCCGTCATGCTGTCTCCACACCTGGCGACATCTTGTTTCATGTCCGGGCCCGGCGCATGGACATCTGTTTCGAGTTGGTCACGCAGATCATGCAAAGCATCGGAGATGCAGTCTCGACAGTCGACGAGGTACAGGCGTTCCGTTATTTCGAGGACCGCGATGTCATCGGATTCGTCGACGGGACGGAAAACCCAAGAGGGAACGCAGCTCTGGAGGCTGCGCTTGTCGGCGATGAGGATATCGCCTTCGCGGGCGGCAGCTATGTCATCGTCCAAAAATACCTTCACGACATGAAGGCATGGAATGCTCTTTCAACCGAGGCGCAGGAGCTCATCATCGGGCGCAGGAAACTGTCTGATGTTGAATTGGACGATGCCGAGAAGCCAGTGTCGGCGCACAATGCGCTGACAGTCATCGAGGAAAACGGAAAAGAGGTCAAGATTTTGAGAGACAACATGCCGTTCGGCCGGCCCGGCTACGATGAATTTGGGACCTATTTCATCGGTTACAGCCGTACCCCGCGTATCACGGAGACGATGCTTGAGAATATGTTTGCAGGCCGTCCGCGGGGCAATTACGACCGGCTGCTCGATTTCAGCAGGGCTGTCACGGGTAACTTGTTTTTCGCGCCATCGGCAACATTTCTCGAAAATATCGGCGACCCGGAAGCAGAGGCCGCGGTAGATCCCACCCCAACGGCGAACTCCACCCCTGCTGCCGCCTCGTCCGTGGGCGACACATCACTTGGAATAGGATCACTCAAAGGAGCTGAGGATGAATAATCTCCATCGGGAGTTGGCGCCAATCTCGGAGGCCGCGTGGGCGCAGATTGAAGAGGAGACAAAGAGAACGCTCAAACGATATCTTGCCGGGAGGCGGGTAGTGGATGTTCCGTCCTCGGGGGGAATTGCTTTGCCCGGCATTGCCACGGGTCACCTGCTACCGATTAAACCTCCTGCGGAAGACATCATCGCAAACCAGCGTGAAGTCAAGCCTCTGGTGGAACTGTGTGTGCCGTTTGATTTGTCCCGCCAGACGATCGATGACGTGGAGCGCGGTTCGGAAGATTCCGACTGGCAACCCGCCAAGGACGCAGCAAAAAAGATGGCATTTGCTGAAGATCGAGCCATCTTCGATGGTTATCGCGAAGCGACTATCCAGGGCATTCGGGAGGGCACGACCAATCCGGTCAAGCCCGTGCCCTCCGACGTACGCGATTATCCGGATGCGGTTTCCCAGGCCCTGAGCCAATTGCGGCTGGTCGGTGTCAATGGACCTTATTCCGTTCTGCTTGGAGCTGATGAATATACAGAACTTGCAGAGATCCGCGATCATGGGTATCCAGTGCTGGAGCACGTCAAGCGAATCGTCGATGGGAATATCGTCTGGGCTCCGGCCATCGCCGGCGCCTTCGTACTCACCACGCGGGGCGGCGACTTCGAGCTCAATATCGGACAGGATGTTTCCATCGGCTATCTTAGCCACACGGATTCTGCCGTTCGCCTCTATCTCCAGGAGACATTCACTTTCCGCGTCTTAACCGGTGAGGCGTCGGTCGTTCTTTCGCCATCCAAGGCGACCCCAGCCTGACAAATCCGGATCTTTGAAGGGAGCTGTCACCGAAACTTTCACCGAACTTTTCCGTCTGGTTACGACGCTGGGCGAAAGATCTCGAAGCAAAGTCCGGCCGTATTTCCGGTTTTGCCCACCGGAATCGCGAGTACGCTGCTTGCCAGGTCTGGCAGGGAGAACATAATTTCTTTTGCGTTGCCAATGCCCTGCGGATTTCCATTGAATACAGAATTCAGTGCGTCCAGCAGAGCTGTATAAGCCGCGCTAAAGTTCTGGCAGGTTTGGAAGTCGCTGGCGGAAAGAAGAGTCTGCATTACCGCGAGACTTGGGTCGGGGAACATGTTAAAGATGCCGGATGGGCTGGCGTCGAACGTCACCTCTGGCTCGGAAAAGTCATAGGTGTTGCCGCTGACGACGATCGACTTGCCCATAATGATCTGGGCAAAACGGTAGAAGTGTGCAGCTGTCTCGTTGGCATCCAGGGGATCGATTTCTATCGGGCTAGCGGAGGACCCCTCGCCCTGATCGACAATGATGTTAAGCGCGGCCGCGGCCGAGTTGATGTCCGTTATGGCGGCGGGCAGCTTGGGTGAGCTGGAAAAGACCTTAACCACCTGGTTCATTTGATTAGGCGAAGTCGGGTCGGGGTTAATTGAGTTAGCGGGAAGCGTTGGGAGCTGATCAATAATCGCCCGATAAAAATCGCCAATGGATTGGAACTGTCCCGGCTGCGGTGGCGGCTGAGGCTGGAGAGGAATCTTGTCCGGCCCTGACGGTTGGATAATCACGTCCGGCTCCTCAATGCGCATATAGGTGTTCAAGACAGTATTCGCTGAGAACGGAAGCATGTGAACGATCAAGCCATCATCAGTCTCATCAGAAAGAGGCCCCGGATAAGTGGGAACAACCTCCTGCGTATTCATCACCGGCGTGCCGCCCAACGCGATCAGCGTGTTGGCCGCGATGCACATGTGCAGCATCTCCTCGTTCACCACAGAAGTCATGATCTCGGGAACGGCGGCGCTGGTGCCGGTGCTTTCCTTGAGCGTAAAAAGTCCGGCCAGGTAGACGGGAATTGTCGAAAGCTCAAGGGTGATGGCCGACTGAAGCGCTGGATAAAGGTCTTGTGCAGTGACGGCACTTTGCACCGCCTCCATCATGGACTTCTTGATTCTGATCATGGTTCCGCACTTTCCGTTTGTTCGAGAAAATGGCAAGGGCCATATCACGATAGTGACGGCGGATCCTAAAACGTTTCATGGAAGCATTTCAGAGAATTCGTTGAGGGAAATTGACCTTGCCCTCCCTCCAATTGCGCTACCGTGACAAAGAGCGGCGAATGGAAGAACGGCACGAGCTACGGCGCCAAGGATTTAGAGCCGACGCCATGGCTATTTTATGGGCGGTGGACTCGTCCAATGCGGCTGCGCAGCGGCATCCGTCCAGACCGTGCCTGACGGCAAGAAGCTAATCCAAGTCTCTGCGAGTTTGCCGTCCACAACCCGGTAGACCTGTATGCCTGCCTGGGTTTGTGCCTCGCCGGTTTTTGCATCTGTCCACTTGAAAGCAAAGCGAAACCAGGCGCGGTCACCTGAGAATGAATGGTCGTACACAACCACGCGAATACCTGGCCGATCCTCATGGATCTTGGCGACCTCTGCAGTATAGGCATCTCGTGACACCGTACGATCGCCTTTCGGGTCATGCCGGATGTAGGAATCCGCGACGCAGCTCGGCGCCAACTCAAATTTGCCGTCGTTCCAAACCTGCTCCCATCGGTTGAAGAGGTCGATCATCAGTGAATCCTGTGACATTGAGGAGGGCCTTTCAGTTTTCGGTTCGATTGAAGCCGACCCTTCACCGCTCGCGAGAGCAGCAGCGGAGCCAGTCCCTATGAGCGCAATGAGAACTAGGATGTGGGCGCTTCGTTTCATCCTCTGATCATAAATCGCAAGATTCGCCGGTGTTCACCAGCTATGGTTTGCCTTCGACGGAACTGGCTGGGTCGTAGTATTCACGCCAGGATGCGATCTTGCCCCCTACAAGATCCACGATGATCGCGTCGTGGGAGGTGCCTCGCTTGCCATCTTTTTTTCGGGTCACGGCCCAATCCCACTCGATGGCTAGCTTCTTGCCGTCGGGTGAGGCGAAGACGTTTTTTATGGTCACGTGAAGATCGGCGAAATCCTTGAAATAGTCTTTCATCGAAGCGGGCATTTCGGCAGCGGGCGTGTTGCCTTCCGGAGAGATCAGGAGTCCAGTGGGAAGCCAGTCAGACGCGGCGAGCGTGAAGTCCTGCTTCTCCCAGGCCCTGGCCTGACGCTCGACCAACTGCCGGGCCGCGGTTTGCTGGGCCAAGCCTAATGCAGAGGTGAGCAGCACCGCTAGCAACAGAGAACTCTTCGCTCGATTCACTTTGTTCTTTCCTTTCGTTAGCGGGTGAGCGTGACCGACAAGTGCAGCGGAATGGCGGCGTGAAACTCTTTCTGCAGTTCTTCCGCAGTAGAGAAGTGCTTGCCTTCCACGTGGCGCGCAGGCAGATCGAAGACCAGCGGCGACGCAGCGAAGGGATAAGGCGCGAGGCGAAAATGACGTTCCCCCAACGACGCAACCGCCACCCGGCTCTCCCCGCCATCGCGCAGAAGCAACGGGTGCAAGAGATCCGACGGTTTTGGATAGTCGACACAACTCAACAGCGACAAGTTGTCCATCGCCTGCAGCAGATGGAAGTGATGCTCAACCCTGGCCAGCGAGATCTCTTCGGCCGCAAGCCGCGCCTTGAGTTGCTGCTGAAATTGCAATTGCCGCTCGAGAAATGCGTCGAGCAGCGGCAACTGGTCGGGTTGGATTGTGGCGCGATCGGCGCGCGCCGTCAGCAGGTTGTAGGTGTGCATCGAGACCATAAGAGCGGCATAGGGATCGGCCTCGGCCACCATACGCACAGCCTGCTCGCGCACAGCCAGGTAGTCCGCCAGGTCGATCTCTTCAAAGGCGGAATACTTCCCTACCAGCTCCACGGAAAACGCGCTGGGTTTTCCCTGGCGTGTAATTTGCGGCTGTTGATCGCGCGCCGCCCAGCCATCGTCGTGGCTGCTAACGCCGCGCAATACCCGCTCCCGCGGCTCAGGCGCGAGGAACAGATCGTTGCCCCATTGCGCGGCGAAGGCCCCCGCCAGTTGCGCGTGGTCGACGTGCGTTACCAGCCACCAGCCGGTTTCCGATTCCAATCGAAGCATCGTTCGAGTCCCCTTATTCAACCGTCATTATTCGTCAGTGATGGTGCGCGCTGATTCATGCCAATTGTGCAGGAAATACCACTCCAGAAACATGACCAGGAAAAAGAAAACAAAGCCCAGCACGGTCGCAGCCAACACCAGGGCGAAGAGGTAATCGGTTTGCAGCTGGGCACTGGCATACAGGATAGAGTAGCCGAGACCGCCTTCACCCACCCTGCTGGAACCGGCGAACAGTTCGCCGGTGATGGCGCCAATGACGGAGATGCCGGCGGCGATGCGGATACCCACAAACAGCGAAGGCACGGCATGCGGCAGGCGAAGCCGGGTGAGGATCTGCAGCGGGGAAGCATCGTGCATCAGGAAGAGATGAATCAGATTCGGCTCCACGCTGATGAGTCCCTGGGTGGTGTTGGCGATAATCGGCGCCAGGCAGATGATGAAGGCCACCAGCGTGACCGACACAGTGCCCGGACCCACCCACATGAGGATCAGCGGAGCCACGGCCACGATCGGAACTGTCTGCAGCAGGATGGTGTAGGGGTAGAGCATACGCCGTATCCAGCGAGACTGGGCAAAGACTAATGCGATCAGCACCCCAACAACGATACTGGCTATCAGGCCGCCCGCCGCCTCCTCAGAGGTGATAGCAAGGGAGGCGATCAGGGATGGGAAGCGGGCGACGACTGCCCGGCCCACGGCAAAAGGCGGGGGCAGCATGTAGGGAGGCAGGTGCAGAAGCAGGCACAGCCCCTGCCACAACAGCAGCAGCGCGGCAAAGACGGCCAGCGCGTTGAGCAACGTGACGGCGTACTTCTTCATGCGCTGTGCACTCCGCGAAGGGCGCGCGAAACCTCGGTCACGAACGATTCAAACTGCGGGCTCTCGCGGGTAACGCTGGTCCGGGGAAAAGGCAGGTTAATCATTATTTCCTGGGCGATGCGCCCCGGCGAAGGCGCCAGGACAATAATGCGGGTGGAAAGAAACACTGCTTCGGCTACAGAATGGGTGACAAAGACAGCGGTCCACTTCTGTTCCGCCCGCAGGCGCAGCAGCTCCTCATTGAGACGATCGCGGGTCATCTCGTCGAGCGCACCGAAGGGTTCGTCCATAAGCAACAGCCGCGGTTTGGTGGCGAGGGCGCGGGCGACGGAGACGCGCATCTTCATGCCGCCGGAGAGCTGCCGGGGGTAGGCGCGCGCCACGTGGGTGAGTCCTACCAACTCGAGCAGCGACTGCACTTTCTGTTTGCGGACTTCGCGGCTGACGTGCTCCAGCTCTAATCCCAGGCCTACGTTGCTGGTAACCGTGCGCCACGGCAACAGGGTCGCATCCTGAAAAATGTAGGAGACGGTCTCGCGGGCATTGACGGGGGTCATGCCGTCGACCAGGATGGTTCCCGAGGTCGCACTGGTAAGGCCGGAGATCAGCTTGAGCAAGGTGGACTTGCCGCAACCGGAAGGACCGATCAGACTGACAAATTCGCCCTTGGCAATGGTGAGGTCGATTTGCTGCAACACGGGCGGACTGCTGCCGTAACTCTTGCTTACGCCGGAGAGGGTGACTTGCGGGACTTGCAATTCTGCACTCATGCGGTGACCGCCAGCGGCAGTTCGAGGCGGGAGGGATGCTCCGCATCATGCAGCACCATCTGGGTGGAGCGCTGCCAGTGCCACGAATCCGCCAGCCAGGCCGGCACGCCGGTCGATGGATTCCGGTCGTATAGGGGGAAGGCGCTGCTGGCTAACTCCAGCCGAATCGCATCGCCGGCGGTAAAGACGAAGGAAGTTGGCTCGAGCTCGATTTGCCAGCAGTGGATGGCATCAGCGATGTAGCCGGACTCACGAAAGAGATAGGCAGAGCGGGCGATGCCGATGCAGACAAAGTCAGCCTGACCGCCGGGGCGAAGTCTTACCAGCTTGCCGGTAAAGTCGGCGTGGGCGGCGGAGGTGACGGCGTAGAGGGTGAGCCGCGCGGATCCGAGCACGTGCAGCGGCGCAGTCAACGGAGACGTGGTGTAGATCAGCAGGTTGTTGCCTAATTCCAGCTGGGCCTGATTGATGGGACCGCTGAGCGCGGCTGCGCCGCCGGGAGCGAGGACGGGGACCTCCGGATCGTAGACAAAAACATCGCGCGGTTGGGCGGAAGCGGGAGGTGTGTGGGAGAGAACGCCGTCTCCTTTGCGCGAATCGGCCCGGCCGCCGCTGTGCAGGTAAAGGGAAAGGCACTCTACCGGAAAGCTCTCCGCATCGAACCATCGGTTGGCGCCCAAAGCGAAGTGGCGGATGCGCGGCTCGCGCGCAAACTCGCCGCTATCCTTGAGCCAATGGTTAAACCAACGTAAGAGCAGTGAGTCGGTATCGAGCAACGCTTCGGGACCGAGGTTCTGCTCGCCTACCAGTTCGCCCCACGGGATGTGAACCCAGGGACCCGCGACCAGGTATTGGTGTTGCGCATGCGCGGCCATCGCCAGGAAGCCGGCTACGCTTCCCGACAGGTAAGTGTCGAACCAGCCGGAGATGTGCAGCCCGGGCACGGTAATCCGCGGCAAAGATTCGCTCACATCCAGAGCCGACCAGTAAGGGCCGGGCAGGTGGTGCGTGAACCAGTCGCGCACGTAGGAAGGCATTCCCTCGTGCAGGAGCTGCGGATGCAATCCGTACGGTGTGACCAGCGGTTGACTGCGCAGATCGGCCCACGCTTTTTCCAGGCCGTCGCTGGCCGCACGGAGTCTGCGCCGCCGGGCATCGGCTTTCAACATTTGCAGTCCCCAGCCCAGGCTTGAGGCCAGCCGCAGCGCGCCCTGGCGATAGAACCAGCCATGATAGAGATCGCAGGCGGTCTGCGCAGGCGCGATGCAGACCAGGCCTTCCGGCTGTTCAGACGCAGCGAGTAGCTGCGTCAAGCCCTGGTAGGAGAAGCCGTACATGCCAACTTTGCCGTTGGACTCGCTGCGCGTGCGCAGCCAGCGGATGGTCTCCGCTCCGTCGCGTCCCTCGCTGCGAAAGGGATAAAAGTCACCTTCGGAATCGCCACGTCCGCGCACATCCTGGATGACGACGTTGTAGCCGTGAGCGGCGAACCAGACCGGGTGAGCGTATACCACCGTCGACGCAATATCCCTGCCGTAAGGCTGACGCATGAGCAGGGTGGGGTGGGCTCCTGGATCGGGTGGGTAGTAGTGATCGGAGACCAGGACGACGCCGTCAGACATGGTGCAGTGCAGGGCGCGTTCGAGACGGACGCCGGAGCCGCAGTCGATCATTGTGTTCTTGACTCCTGGCTCATCGTCCCTCAGGGGCTAAAGCCCAGATTTTTATTGGGCGTTTATGGCCCGACTAAAGTCGGGCCCTGATACAAAGCGAGTTTTCCGCAACCTGTTTAGCCCGTACAGCACAGCCCTAGCATTTCCAGCGCTAAAGCGCATGATCGAGTCGAGACTGTTTCCGGAGCGCTGAAGCGCTCCTTCCCCCGCATAAATGCGGGGGCTCCCACCACGAATCCTGAAGTTTGCAGTTCTCGCGCACACTCTGAAGCCCTCAACGTTTCACGCATTGCGGCCACTCGTGCCGTGATACAAAGCTGTTGGTCGTAGCAGCAGAAGCTATGGTGGGGCTCCGCCCATCTATATCGGCCCATGTATCCGGATTTCCTGCCACGGGGCGCCACCAACGTCCACGTGTGCGGCTTTCATTAAGGAAAGCCGCATGAAGTTCGCCGACGCCAGAAAGCTCGACAGGAAATCCGGAGTACGCTGGGGCGAACATGGGGCACCCGTCCAGTTCTTCTGCTTACGAGTTCTTCTGCTAAACAAAAGTTTCCGCTCAGGGTTTATGCCAGTTCTCGTAGGCGGCCATCGCGGTCAAGGCGGCGGCAAGTTTTTTCGATGCTTCTTCAATCCAGAGGGTTCCCTTCTCTGCGCTGGCAGGGTTGGGATCTCCCATGACTCCGCTGGGCGCAATGTCGCGGGTGAGCCAGGCGAAGGTGGCGGGGGCATTCTCCGGACGCAACAGCTCGGGCTTGGCGATGTCCGCAATGTAGTTCACGGTGTACTCATTCGTGTGGACCAGTTGCGGTATGGCGCTCAACAAAAATGCGGTTTCTACTTCGCCCGCGTGGAAGCCATAGGTCCGTTCCTGGTCGCCTAACCCAGCGAAAGTCGCGCCGGCGGAACCGAAAAGAGAGAACACACGCAAGCCAAACTCTGCCCGCAGATCGCGCGCCATTACGTCCACCAGCGAGGAGTTGCCCCCATGGGTGTTGTAGAGTACCAGCTTCTTAAAGCCGGAGGCAGCAATGCTGGCGCCCAGATCGCGCACCACAGCCATGAAGGTTGAAGCCGAGACAGAGAGCGTTCCGGGGAAACCAATATGCTCATTACTCTTGCCATAACAGATTGCGGGCAGCGCATAGACCGGCGTTTCTTTCGGTAGCCGTGCCAGCGCAGCGCCGAGAAGAATGCTGTTAATCAGGGTGTCGGTAGCCAGCGGAAGATGTTGGCCGTGCTGCTCGATGGCCGCCGTGGGCAATACCAAAACTGTCGTCTCCCGGGAAAGAGCGTCCACCTGCTTCCAGGTGAGATAGGCAAAGTTGCGGGCATCGGGAATCCAGCTCTTCACGATAGGGGCGCTCCGACGGAGTGCCGTTCGAAAGTCACCATCTTCCCCGGATTCAAAAGCCCCTTGGTGTCGTACTTATGTTTGGCCAGCAACTGCAGGTTGTCGCTGCGATAGCGGCCTCCGCCCTCAACGTTATTCACGTGGGGGTTGGCGACGCTCACCCCGATCTCGCGACAGTAGTTGATCATTTCGTTCAACCGTTCCTCAGTGGTAAAGCGGACCACAGGAATGGACCCCGGGGCCACCACCCCCTGGGCATTCTTGATGAACTCGAGGTGCAGCAGAAATTCATTGCCGAAGCGCTGCTTGAGCCTGGCAAACTGGCCGCGGGCGTTCACTGCGTCGAAGCCGCATTGCAGGTAGGTGTACTCAGGATCCGACTTCATCGCCCAGAGCGTGGTGTGGTTCCAGGTGTAATCAGAAAGCAAGGGCACGGTGCGCAGTCCGTTGTAGGGCGCGGAGAAAGTGACCACGCCTCCGGCTTCGCGGGCGGCGGTTTCCAGGCTGGTTCGCTGATCCTCAGCGATCATAAAAAATATCAGCGCCTTGCCCGCAGGCGCCAGAGTTTGCACGGGGCCGAAAAACGAGGGGATGGGCCACTCGAAGGGAGTGACCAGCCGCTTGGTCCATGCTTCAGACGTTGCGATTCGCTCGCTGAAATCAAAGGCCTGGTCGAAGGTGTCGAAGGCGACGGCACACTGCCCCCAGTCCACACTGAGCGTCAGCGCCAGCCAGATGCGGGTGATAATGCCATTGGTACCCCAGGCATGGAGGATCTCGTGAACGGCTTCTCCCTGGTGATGGACGACACGGGGTGGGTCCTCCATGGTGACCACATCGATGGCGCGCACCGTGCCGAAGTCTCGCAGACCGCCATGCGCCACGGAGCCAATGCCTCCTGAACCACCGCCCAGAAAGCCTCCGACAGACGCTTTGACCACGGTGGACGGGTAGCAGCGAAGTTCCCATCCCACCTTGCGGGCTTCGCCCTCCAGCACGCCGAGGCGCACACCGGGCTGGCAAACGGCGGTTCCATCGGCGCCGATCGATTCAATCTGATCCATGCGAGAAAGATCCAGCAGCACTCCCCCATGCAGCGGTACCGCCTGGCCGTAGTTCCCTGTTCCCGCGCCCCGTGCCGTGACCGGAATATCGTTGGCGTAGCAATAACCCAGCACATCCTGAATTTCCGTGACCGTCAGTGGGTGCACGACCACGTCGGCGATCTTGCCATCGAGCTGCTTGCGCAGTACCGGCGAGTACCAATAGAAATCGCGCGACAGGCGGTTCACCACCTGGGGAACGGTCGACACCCGCGCAGGATCGCCCACTATTGAGGCCAGAGACACTTCAAGCGGCGTTGTCATGCAGTCTCCTTGCGGGTACCCCAGGTGGCAAAGGCCGCCTGCATCCGCGGGTCGTTAAACAGGGCGTTGCAGAGTTCACGCAGGAAGGGCCCGATTACGATGCATTGCATGTCGCTGCGCCGGGCAAGCTCGGCGGCCGGAATCTGAATCTGGCGGCAATATCGATTGGCATCCTCGATGGTTGCCCCGTAGACCACCCGGTCGAGACCTGCCCAAAGGGCGTTGGCCATGCACATGGGACAAGGTTCGCAGGTGGAATAAAGTGTATATCCGCGCAGGGAATAGCTCTTGCGTTTTTTGCATGCCAGACGGACGGTGCGCAGCTCGGCGTGGGCCGAGGGGTCGTTTTCCACGGCGACGGCATTGCGCCCCTGCATGAGCGTTGCTCCGCTTTGGGTGTCGACAATCAGGGCGCCGAAGGGCACCGGCCGGGGAGTGCGGAAACTAAGCGCGGTAAATTTGACCAGCGCTGTGAGGTGGGTTTCATCCGCCGCGGTAGCGTCCTGGATGAGGGATTGTTCAACGTTCATGGGGCAGTTTAAATCATTTTCGCTGCGAGTTGGGTGCGTGGTATACACGAACCGAGATGTCTCCTTTAACGGAATTACAATCGCGGGAACCATTTGTGCTGGCGCAGGAAGCGTTTGCGCGCGCCAATAGCAATGCAGGCCGGAATGTGTATCTGGCCATGGATCAGGAACGCACGCTGGCGGAAGCACAGGCTCTCCATGCGCGCTTTCCGCAGCCGGGGCAACGGCCGCCGCTCTTCGGAGTACCCGTGGCGGTCAAGGATTGCTTCGACGTCGCGGGCTACCCCACCACCTGCGGCTCCCGCTTCTATGCGGAAAAAAACGGTATCGCACGCGCCGACTCAGCGGTAGCTGCGCGGCTGCGCCAGGCCGGCGCCGTGATCATGGGCAAGACCCATCTGCATCAGCTGGCCTACGGCATCACCGGGGAGAACAGCGAGTACGGCAACTGCGTCCAGCCACGCGATCGAAAGCTGCTCACCGGGGGCTCGTCCAGCGGCAGCGCTGCCAGCGTGCAGGAGGGCTCGGCAGTGGCCGCAATCGGCACCGACACCGGGGGCTCCATCCGCGTGCCGGCGGCGCTCTGCGGGTTGGCCGGCTACCGCTCGACCCTCGGCCTCGGTGGCGCCCAGATATGGGAAGGTGGAGTGCATCTTGCGGTCTCGTTTGACACCGTGGGATGGCTCTTCCGCGACCTGCGCGATGGGCCTGTGCTGGCGGCTGCATTGTTTGACTTGCCACAGGTCGCGGCGCCGCAAGGCGTAACTATCGCAGCCGTGGGCGAGTCTTTCCTGCACGATTGCGAACCGGCGGTGCTGGAGGTTTACCGTGGCTGGCAAGAAAGACTGCGTGGGGCCGGTGCTCAGATCAGGATTTTCGAGCCCGATTTCTGGGCGGACTCGCGGGAGATTTTCCTGGGCATTCAGGGACACGAAGCGTCCGAGCTGCATCGCGGGAACTATGAGCATTTTGAGCGGCCGATCGCGGAGCGGCTGGCCTGGGGCGAAGCCCTCTCCGCCACGACGGTCGAGGGTCTGCGCCAACGCCATGCGGCATTCCGCGACCACATGGATCGTCTGCTCGAAGCGCATGACTTTCTGATACTGCCCTGTGCTCCCATGAGCGCACTCCCAGCAGGCGCCGATCACTCAGCCACGCGGCAGAAGATTTTGCGCTACACCACGCCGGCCAGCCTGGCTGGTACACCCGCGGTCACGCTGGCAGCACCTGGGGGCGGAGTCCAGTTGATTGCTGCGCGAGGCAGCGACGCCTGCCTGCTCGCTTTCGCAGCCAGCCTGGGGGAAAGATAGTGACTTCGCGAACTATCAGCGCGTGCTTACTTGGCATTTGCCTGGTACTGGGGGGCTGCAAGAAACAGAGCGCGTCGAGCGGCCTCACACCAGTAAGGTTGCAAACCGACTGGTATCCTCAGCCGGAACATGGCGGCTTTTATGACGCGCTCATTCGTGGCTATTACAAAGACGAAGGTCTGGATGTAACCATTCTTCCCGGCGGGCCTTACGTGAGCACCGATCAGGAAGTCTCGGTCGGCGACGCGCAGTTCGCCATGGGATCCTCCGATCACACTCTGCAGGTGATCGGCAATGGCCTGCCGCTGGTAGCGGTGGCTGCGACCATGCAACACGACCCCCAGGCCTTGATGGTGCATCAGGATTCACCTGTCCATAGCTTTGGGGATCTGGACGGCCACGCGGTCGCGATCAGGTTCGGCGCTTCGACCTGGTTTGAATTTCTGGTCAAGCGATACCAACTCAAAAATGTCCGCGAGATTCCGGCAACCTACAGCGTCGCCAACTTTCTTCAGGACCCGGGATACATTCAGCAGATCTTTGTCACCTCCGAACCTTTCTTCGCCCGTCAATCCGGAGTGCCGGTGCGCACCTTGCTCATCAGCGAAGCGGGCTACGACCCTTACCGTGTCTTCTTAACCTCCCGCTCCTTTCTGCAACAGCATCCGGACGTAGTAGCTAAGTTCGTGCGGGCTTCACTACGCGGCTGGCGCGATTACCTGATTCACCCGGATGACATCAATGCGGCCATCGCCAAGCTCAACCCGGCGATGAGCGTGCCGCAGATGAAGTTCAGCTACGAGGGGTTGAGGGACCAACACTTCATCACCGGTGACGCCCCCAACGGGGCTGACCTGGGCCGGTTCGATCCGGCCCGCTGGACAAGCATGTACCAGCAACTTCTGGACCTGAAAGTGATCCAGAAGCCGTTCGATCCGTCTACTGCGTATACGCTGCAGTTCATGCCCAAAGGTAATTAGTCACGGGCCTTGACCTTGAGTGCCCATAGGGGGCTGCGGAAAAAATCCTGGAGGGGGCGAGGGTCATTCCCTCAGCGGCTAAAGCCGCATCTGTTTGCAATCGTTTACGTACGACCTAAAGGTCGTACCCTTCAAAAACATTGAGTTTTTCGCAGCCTGATAGGGAGCCGGAAGCTTGAGGTTTGGCGCTGTGGTATCCCACATCTCGCAAAAAACGAGCGAGATGTGGGCACCCCTTTTCCGTTGCTAATACAGATTTTTTCCGTGGTTAGGACAGGTTCTTAGGCCTCAGGATAGGTTCTTACGTTTTGGCACTCCCCATCCTGCGATCAGCAGTAGCAGGATGTAAATGACTTGCATCGCTAATCGCACTGGCACGCTCGGCATCTGCAATCCGCCGACGGTTTGATTGGCGGCGTACACGTTGGCGGGAAAGATGGCAATCATGAACACTGCCAGACAAGCAGAAGCTGCGCGCGTGAACGCGGGGAGCAACAGGCCGACCGCTCCGGCGAACTCCATCACTCCACTCACCAAAACCAGTTGGGGACGGTAGGGGAAGAAGGGCGGAATAATCGTCGCTAACAATCCGGTTCGGGCGAAGTGCAGAACTCCGGAAGAGAGCAGGGGCAGCGCGACCACCACGCGCAGGATCCACTGCATCCTGCCGAAAGAAGAGACGCCGTTTCGCGCCCAAAGGAACCAGGCAACCACGGTAATGATCAAAATCACGGTAGTGATCAAATAGACCATCGCGCTCCCGTCTGCGATCATAACTGGTCTATGGCTTCTGAAGTTATTGCGCATCCCAAGAGGTCCAATGTTCACCGGATGCGGTCTTTTGCGGTTTCCTTCCTGTTCCTTGCCGGCATCGTCAATTATCTCGATCGCACTTCCTTTTCCATTGCGAATACCAGCATTCGTGCCGATCTAGGCCTCTCTGGCACGCAGATCGGGGCCCTGCTCTCCGCCTTCTCGTTGGCTTATGGAGTGGCCCAGCTACCCATCGGCCTGATGCTCGACCGCCTCGGCTCGCGCGTGATTCTGGCCGCAGGCATGTTCGTCTGGTCCGTGGCGCAGATGGCCACCGGCCTGGTCAGCAGCTTTGCCGGCTTCATGACCACCCGCATCGGCCTGGGTGCAGGGGAAGCGCCGATGATGCCGTGCGGCGTGAAGGTGATGAATGATTGGTTCGGTGCTCGCGACCGGGGCCTGCCAACGGGATTGTTGACGGCTTCAAACACCCTGGGGGTGACCCTGGCGCCGCCGGTGTTGACCACCATTATGCTCGCCTTCGGATGGCGGGCCATGTTTGTCAGTGTCGGGCTCTTCAGCCTGCTGCTCTCGCTCGCCTGGTACCCGCTCTATCGTGACCGCGCGAGTGTGCTGCTCACTCCAGCCGAGGCCGAGTCTCTGGGCCTCGAAACAGAGCGGCCAAGAATCGAAATGTCGCTGCGCCAATGGAAGCGGCTGTTTCGCCAGCGCACCGTTTGGGGCATGATGCTGGGCTTCGGCGGAGTCAATTACACCACCTGGCTTTACCTGTCGTGGCTGCCCGGCTATCTGCAGGCGGCGCGACACCTGACCATCGCCAGGACCGGCTGGGTCGCGATCATTCCCTATTTCTTCGGCACCGTCGGTTCGGTGGTCAGTGGAGGCGCTGTCGACCGACTGATCCGGCGCGGCTACGCTCCGATTGTTGCGTGCAAGATCCTCATCGTTGGGGGAATGTTTTGTTCCGCGCTGAGCACGCTGGGGGTGGCCTATGCGCCGACCGCTACTGGAGCGGTCGCCTGCGTCAGCATCGCGCTTTTCTTCATCTACTTCGCCGGCAACTCAGGCTGGGGGCTGGCCCAGGCGATGGCGCCTACCCACATGGTGGCCTCGGTCAGCGCCATCCAAAACTTCGGCAGCTTTGTCTGCGCCTCGCTGGCGCCAATCATCACCGGGTGGCTGTTGGACCACACCCACTCCTTCAATCTTGCATTGATAATTTGCTCCCTGGCCACCACTCTGGGCGCGCTGTCTTATTGGTTTGTGGTGAAGGAACGGATTGCCGGGGATTAGATTCTTACCGGACCGAGAACATGCCAATGGATCGAGAACCAGGAGAGAAACAAACACGCGATCGCAACCACTGAATACTTAAGCATGCTGATCTTCCGCAGAGCTGTATCTTGCCAGATGCGAATCGCTGAAAATACGGCCGCCAAACTGAACCCGATGGCCAGCGCAGTCACGATATTGAGCAGCACGAAATACTTGTCCCAGGCTGAAGTGGGAGGCATCGCGTCGTCACCGCCAAACACGACCGACATGATGCCGATGGCTATAAGCAACAGGACCCACAAGCCCGCTGCCTCTTGAGTCGTCAGCTGCAGCCAGCGGGTGCCCGGCTGTGGCGAAGGGCGAGGCCGGCGGCGCAAAAACACTCTCCTGCCCACTCGGATGAGCGGGGCAAGAACCACCAGCAGCAGCACGGCCAGGCTGGCGCCGGCCACGGTCAGGACGGGCCTTTCATGTTCGTACCATGGAACGCGCTGCGCCTGAACCCCGGGGAAATCATAGGCAAGCCTGACGATCCGACCCGCCCCATCGCGAATGGCGAATACTCTCCGCTGGCCGTTCATCTCCTGCCAAAGATCCTTTCCGATCGCCTTCCACTTGATGGGATGACCGCGCAGATCCTTGACGTCTTCCAAATGAAGAACGCCTTCCTTATCGACGGTTGCCCTCCGTTGCGAGAGGAGCGAGAGCAGCTTCAGTTTGGTGCTATCTGCCCTCCTGGTGGATTGATACACACCCTCGATTGCGCTTAATTCCTTCCTTGGCAGCGAAACAAAGGATTGCGCTGCGTGGCCAGGGAAGTACCGATCGGTGAACATATCGATGATTTCCGGGCGTGGTCTTGCTCCGCCGCCGGCAGAGTTATAGGAGATAAAGAGCAACAGCTTTCGGGAAGGTTCGAGCATGAAAAGGCTATGAAATGCAACCAGGTCGCCCTCGTGACCTATCCAGTGCAATTGGTTCCGCCAGGTCTCATAAAAGCCCATGCATATAGGCGGCATCTGGTCGCTGGCGCGGAACTGTGGGGTCCACATGGCCGCCAGCGTCTCTGGCTTCAGAATGCGATTGCCGTCGAGTTCTCCTTCGCTCAGCAGGGCTTGGCCGAAACGGCCCATATCTGCGGCGGTCGAAGAAACTCCTCCCGCCGGCGCCGGGTTGAAGACCTCAAAGCCGATGGGCGGCTTCTCTGTATTCGTCGGGTAACCTTCCGATGGTAACTTTCGCAGCGCTGTTGGAGGAGGCTGGTAGAACGTTGAGTGGACCATTTGGAGCGGCGTGAAAATGTGCTGTTCGACGTACTGCTCAAAGGGCTGTCCACTCACGCGCTGCACGATGTAACCGGCCAGTCCCACTCCGTAATTGGAGTACGCCGGAATGGTGCCCGGAGCGAAGATCCTTTCCGGCTGGTTGCGGATGAGGAAATCGCGGAGGGTTGTCGTCTGCTTGGGATTGGTAACAATGATGTCGCGAATTTCTTCTTCGAATCCGCCGGTGTGCGTCATCAGGTTGCGCAAGGTGATCGGCTTGAAAAACGCAGGCCGAATCTGAAAGTCGAGATAGCGGTTCACGTCCGTATCCAGGTCGAGTTTTCCCTGCTCTGCGAGCTGCATCACAGAAATCCAGGTAAATAGTTTTCAATTCGATTCCGCGCATAAATCCATTGTTTAAGCGGACTTATCGAACGACACGATTCCTGGAGACTCACTAGAGACTCAAACTCCCCCGGATGGACCGGAGAGTTTCTGATGGAACTTCTGCTTTTGCCTTTTGCAATCGTTGCGCTGATCGTCTACGTCAAGTATCGTTCGGCGCTGTAAACAAAGCGCGGTCCGCCAGTGCGGAAACACTGACGAACCGCTAACCAAAGTCGCCTGATAGGAGGCAACAAATGGCTACCACTCAAAGTATCAGTCCACTCTATTCCGCCCAAACAATCCGCCGTTCTCGAGCCCCGAAGCGGCCCCAGGACATCACTGCTGAAGACCTGAGAGCCCTGGCCGCTGCCGACGCTGCTATCGGCCTTCCACTATCAAAGCTTCCTCCGACGCGAAAGGCGGTGCAGCTATGAGCCAGCGCGTCGCAATCTACGCCCGAGTCTCCACCCTCCACAGCCAGAACCCCGAAATGCAGCTGTCGGAACTGCGGGAATACGCAGCGCGCCGCGGCTGGTCGGTTTCCGCTGAGTACGTCGACATCGGCGTTAGCGGGGCCCGGGAGTCCCGTCCCGAACTGAATCGCATGCTTTCCGCTGCACACACCAGGGCCTTCGACGTCCTGGTGTGCTGGAAGCTTGATCGGCTGGGCCGCAGCCTGAAGCACCTGGTCACCACGATCGAAGATCTGAGCGCCCTGGGGGTGGCTTTCGTGTCTTTACGCGACAACCTCGACCTCAGCACGCCATCCGGCCGGTTGATGATGCACATCATCGGCGCCATGGCTCAATTCGAGCGGGAGCTGATCAAGGAGCGCGTCTCCGCCGGCATGCATGCTGCGCGGAAGCGCGGGAGCAGGATCGGTCGGCCTCGCGCATACGCCAACGCTGATAAGATCCGCGCCCTTCGTGCCCAGGATGTCCCCTGGCGAGCGATCGCGAAGCAGTTGGGCATCGGTACCGGAACCGCTATCCGAGCCATCCAGTAAAGCTCTCAAGGAGAAAACGATGAACCTCTTTCCTCTCGACGCAGCGCTCACCTTGGCCGAGGCTGGCCCGAAGTGGCTGCAGGGACACGGCCGCATGTTGAAAGAAAACACGACTCGCAACTACAGAGCGGCGCTCAGGCTCCTGAACGACTCTTTCGGAAATCTCTGCCTTAGGGACATCGATGTCGCGCACTTTAGGTCGTACCAACAGGCACGCGGAGAAGTGGCAGGCGCCTATCTGATCAACGGCGAATTGAGTGTCCTACAGATGATCATGAAGGAATGCGGCGAATGGGATCGTATCAGGAGGTTCTACAAGCCGCTCCGCGTTCCCAAGCGTCGCGGCGGTCACAGCATCAGTGCCGATGAAGAGCGGCTGTTGCGGGAGGTCGCGTTCTCTCGGCCCAAGTGGCGCTTGGCCGCACATTGCATGATGGTCATGCTCTCAACCACGATGGGGTTCGGCGAGCTACGCCACATCCGTCGCCGCGATGTAGACATGAAAAAGCGGTGTCTGCTTGTGCGGGACGGAGCGAAGAATCTTTACCGGGACCGGACGATCCCGATGAACGCCGCCGCCTACGATTCCATGTCCTGGATCCTGGACCGCTGGGAAGACCTAGGTGGTAGCCGCGACGACGAGTTCATCTTGCCTCATAGGCCTCGAGTCCCACAGGGTCCTTGGCTTCTCGATGAGCCGATGCTGGCCATCACCACCGCGTTTAATGGCATTCGCAAAGAAGCCGGCCTGCCACAGTTTCGCGTCTATGACTGTCGCGTCCAAGCCATCACCAAACTTCTCAGCAACCCAGCTGTGAGTCCTCAAGTGTCCAAAGAGATTGCGGGTCACATCAGCGAGGCGATGCAGAGCCATTATTCGATCCAACAGCACGACACCAAAATGGCTGCTCTCGAAGCTCTGGAACACCCCGCAGTGCGCCCGGAACCCGAGCCTACCTCACCCGCTCAGCGACCAGCATCGGCGGACCTCATACAGCCTGCTATTCAAGCGGAGATTGACCGCCTCAGAGCCGAGATAGCTCGTCTGGCTGATCGACAGTTCGATTTGGCCCTGCGGGAACACCCTCTGAAGTCCAGCGCGCCTGATAAGTACGCCCACAAAAAACGGAGAACGAAAAGGCCTGCCGCCGACCCGGTTTTTTACCGCACCGACTCGGCTAAGAACTTGATCTCGTTCCCTGCCCGCACGGCTCAGAACGGAGGCAGACCATGACGGACAGTCCTACGAGCTTTCCAACGTTCTCGACAGCAGCGGCGGCGTGGTTTGAAGATCACAAACGCTACATCAAGCGGAATACGGCAGACTCTTATGGCGACGCCCTCGGACCGCTAAACCGTTTCTTCGGTGATAAGCCTATCAACGAGATTGAGATCGTCCACCTTCGGATGTATCAAGGCATGCGTAGCGCTCGGGTAGGAGCTCACACTGTCAATCGGGAGTTGGGTGTCCTTCAGCAGGTTCTGCGGGAATTCGACGAGTGGAAGCGAATCGAGAGCCGTTACAGGCAGCTCAGGGAACCACCACGCAGGGCCGGCCATTCCCTCACCCAGAAGAGGAACAGCGGCTCAGAGAGGTGGCGTTCACCAAGCCTAAATGGCGCCTCGCAGGCCACTGCATGTTGATCATGCTTTCCACAACCATGGGTTTCGGCGAGTTAAGACAGCTCAGACGCCGTGATGTAGACATGGAACGAGGGTGCGTTACGGTTCGCGAAGGTGCTAAAAACTCGTATCGCCAGCGAACCATTCCTTTGAACGACGTCGCGCTGGAATCGATGACCTGGATTCTTGAGCGCTGGAAGAAAATCGGCGGAAGCGATGATGAGCATTACATCCTCCCACATCGGCCGCAGGGCGAAGCGTGCTCCCCATTGGCGCAAGACGATTCCATGGATAATGGACCGTCCAACAACGTCGATGTACAGCGCATTCCGTAGTATCCGGAATGCTGCGGGATTACCCCACTTTCGCATCCATGACTGCCGCGTGCAGGCTATAACTAAGCTGCTCAGCAACCCGATGGTGAGTCCCCAGGTCTCGAAAGAGATCGCCGGGCACATCTCGCAGGCAATGCAGGACCGATACTCGATTCAACAGTTCAATACAAAGAAGGCGGCCCTCGATGCCCTGGATCGGCCTCCAGCCCCAACTCCGACCGAACCCAAAGCGCGCGTGATTGCATTCCCGGGAGCAAGATTCGCGCGCGGATAGCTGCTTGTAGTCCGCCGATTCAGCAGCAGTTACCTAAATCGCTGCTCTATCCCGCGCGGCATTTTCATCGAAAGGACACCACTATGTGCCTATTCAAGCAACGCGAAATCTGGTGGTACGAATTCACCGTAAACGGTAAACGACTTCGGAAAAGCAGCAGGACGACGGACCGGGGACTCGCAGAACTGATCGAAGCAGAACACCGCGAACGGATCGAGAAGGGCCTGCGAGAGCAGCCTCCGACCCTGCGGGCAATGGAGGCGGAGAGGAAAGCAGGCCGGCTGCAGATACCTGCAGCCGGCTTAGCGCCACCACCATACATCACGCCCACTATGACGATTAAAGAAGCTGGCATGATCTGGTTGGAGATCAAAGCATGGCAACGTCTTAAACCGAAAACGCTCGAGTGCAGCAGAGACTATCTCCAGCATTTACTGGATTTCTTCGGAGACAAGCCGATCTGTGAGATCGATGCGGCATCCATCCGTGACTACCAGAACGAGCGGATCAAAACGGTCGGGCCGGCAGCTGTGAATCACGAAACGATCTCCCTGGGCGGAATACTGCGTCAGGCGGGATTATGGGGCAAGATCGAAGCCCGCTATGCCCCTCTTCCCACGCCAGACTGGCAACGGCCCAAAGTGTTCACCGCAGAGGAACAGGAAGCGATCTTTGATGCGGCAAAGAGCGATCCTGACCTCGAGTTGGCGGACATTGTCTTTACGATTACGAGAAACACAAGCATCAGCGGCACAGAGCTTCGGTTAGCCAGATTGCAGAACATTCACTTCGAAACCAAAGAGCCGACCTTCGAAGTGACCGCAGACACAACGAAGAACACCATACGGCCGCGCGTCATCCCGCTTAACGCTGCGGCCGAGGATGCGTTTCACCGTGCGGTGAATCGAGCCAATAAGCTGGGCGCATTTAAGCCAGGGCACTTCATCTTTCCGTTCCGTGTAAACCGCGCTACGTGGGATCCACTGCGCCCGACGTCGAAAAGCTGGTTAAGTAAGCAGACTGAGAATTTACGCCAGCTCACTGGAATTGAGCACCTGCGACCCCATGCGTGGAGGCACCAGATCTGCACTGAGCTGCTCGAAGCTGGTGCCCAGCCGCACACTGTCAAGGCTGTTATGGGCTGGTGCTCTGAGCGCATGATCGAGACGTACAGCCACACGCGCCTTCGGGCGAAGCAGGATGTCATCGGTCTGCTTTCACGAGTGGGCAAAGGTCCGGATGCCATCTATGAGCGGGTCTTGGACAATCCGGAAGTGCAGGCAGAAATTCAACGGCAAGTAGCCATCGCCATGCAAAACCAGAACGCCCTAAGGCCGAGGGGGACTGCCGGCGGGCGCCCCGGCGTCATCCTGTCCCCTGCAGGGAGGAGAGAACAATGAGCAGCACTGCCCAACTGATGATTTTCAAATTCATGACTGTGACTCAGGCCGGCCAGGTATGGCTTACCCGGAAGATCCAAGAACACGCCAAGCCGAAAACGATCGAGTGTTGCAGGGCTTACCTCAATCCTCTCACGGCATTCTTTGGTGACACACGCCTATATCAGATCGATGCCGGCGCCGTAGTCGCCTACCAGGCGGCCCGGCAGAAGTGCGTTGGGCCGAGTGCAATAAATCACGAGATCAACGCACTCGGACAGATTACGCGCCTCGCTGGCTGTTGGGGGCGAATTGCGGATACCTATAAGCCACTCAAAGAGAAGGAATGGGAGAAGCCCAATGTTTTCACACCTCGCGAGCAGGAACTTATCTTCTCGTACGCGAAGGATGACCCCGAGCTAGAGGTCGCCGAGATTGCCTTCACCATCATGCGCAACGCGGGAGTGAGCCCAAGCGAACTGAGGCGAACACGGTTGAGAGACGTCGACTTGGATTCGAGCCCGCCCACATACTACATAGCCAGCGACGCAAGTCATTTCGATGTAGTTCCGCGATTGATTCCCTTGAACCCTGAGGCTCAGGCGGCATTCCGCCGGGCAATCGTACGTGCCAACAATCTCGGCGCTCGCTATCGAGAACAGTTCTTGTTTCCATTCCGAGTCGGACATGGGCACTTATGACCCAACCCGTCCAGCTTCGCAGTCCTGGCTTAGACACCAGACCAGAGTGCTGCGCGAGCGGACCGGCATCAAGCACATAAATCCACAAGTTTGGCGTAATCAGCTCTGCACCGAGATGCTTGAGCAAGGCGTACCCTCCGAGAATGTAATCGGAGTTCTGGGCCGGGTCTCAGAGACATGCTCGAGGCCTACAAGCACACCGGGCTGAGGGCTAAACAGGAAGCGCTTGGAATGGCGCGGGCCAATGTTATCGCCTTCCCTGGGCAACGATCTGCGCAACGGTAAGGCACCTGCTATGCGAGTGGCTGGGCATGTCACAGACAAGATGTGGAGTAAGTACTCCCAGGTTCGCATGGACTCTGTGCGAGCGAAATTGACGGCCTTTGCGAAGAGCTCAGTGTTGGCCAATCGTGTATCGGGCACTGTTCTGTTGCTACGCGGGGACGGCAAACATTACTTCATCAAAATCGGCGACCGTGAATCTATGTACGCGGCTGTAGCTGTGCGCTAGAACTGGGACGATGGTCCTCTGGGTACCAGGTTCCGCTCCGGTCCACGAGGGCGACTATCAAATTGCAGGTTGGGCAGTCACCAAATGTCCTCAATCCCCCAGTTGTGAAAGGTGGCTTTGCTGGCCGGTCTTTTCCTGAGCACCACATGTTGAACGCCTCGCGTCGCGATTATAGACCTGTCATGGTGGCATTTATAATTTCTGGCATATGGATCTTCAGACGATCGTACAAGTCATTGACGAGGAGATCGAGCGGCTTCAGCGAGCTCGCTCCCTGTTGACCGCCAACGTTGCTCCCTCGAAGCGTGGTCTGCCACACAGTGCCCCAGCCCGGAAGCGCAGGACGATGAGCCCAGAAGGGCGGCCGAGAGTTGCCGCTGCGCAGAGGGCGAGATGGGCAGAGCCGAGCCGGAGAGGTTGAGGCGCGGGCCTCCGAAAATAACTATCAAGGATCGGTTCCGGGTACGATCCGCTGCAATTAGCTTCTTAGGGCCTCTTTTTGTCTGGCGATGGATCGGAGCAGAGTAGCCGGCACAGCCAAGAGGCGAGAGTCCCTTTACCCCCCTTTTGGTTTAGGGACCCTCGTC
>CAWDLQ010000013.1:0-626132 GCA_963803095.1 uncultured Acidobacteriaceae bacterium
CTCCGGTCCCGGTACCACAAGGTCGATGGCGTTATCCTGGGCGAAGCCGACCAAGGCAGGAATTTCGAGGACGTCGATGTTCACACATTCCGCGACGGTGGCGATGCCGGGGTTGCCTGGCGCGCAATACAGCTTCGTCAGCAGCGGACTGTTGGCGATGGCCCAACACAGCGCGTGCTCCCGCCCGCCGGAAATCCGACGACGAGTACTTCATGCCAGAACCTGCATCGTTGTCTCCTGTCCAGCGTTTCCCGAGCCCTCGGCGTAGCATAGGCTACAGCGGATGGACGATCCGCGCCCCTCCCCGGTTTCCAACATGCCGGAATATACCGTTTCCGAGATCTCCGGCGCGGTGAAACGCACGCTGGAGACAACATTCGGTCGGGTGCGGGTGCGGGGTGAGTTGACCGAGGTAAAGCGGTATCCGTCCGGGCACATCTATCTGTCGCTGAAGGATGACGGGGCGAAGATCAGCGGGATGGTGTGGAAAGGGTCGGTGGCGCGGCTGGGGATGGTGCCGGAGAACGGGGTCGAGGTGATCGCGACGGGGCGGATCACCGCCTACGCCGAACGGTCGTCCTATCAGTTGATCATCGAGCGGATGGAATACGCGGGCGTCGGCGCGCTGCTGGCGCGAATCGAGATGATCCGAGCGGCTCGCGGCGGAGGGCCTGTTCGATGCCGGCCGAAGCGGGCGTTGCCCGGATTGCCCAGGGTGATAGGCGTGGTAACCAGCGAGCGCGGCGCGGTGATCCAGGATATCAAGATCACTATCGCCCGGCGGTTTCCTCGACAATCCTGGTCTGGCCGGTGCCGGTGCAGGGCGAAGGAGCGGCGGAACGCATCGCCGCGGCGATTGCCGGTTTCGACGCGATGCCGGCGGGTGGATGATCCGCGCGGCCGGATGTGCTGATCGTGGCACGCGGCGGCGGCAGCCTGGAAGACCTGATGGCGTTCAACGAGGAGATCGTGATTCGCGCGGCGGCGGCATGCCGGATCCGCTGATCTCCGCGGTCGGGCATGAAACGGATACGACGCTGATCGATTTCGTCTCGGATCGCCGGGCGCCGACCCCGACCGCGGCGGCGGAGATGGCGATCCCGGCACGCGCCGATCTGGTGGCGGATCTGGCGCAGAAAGGCGCACGGCTGATCGGGGCGCTGAACCGGTTGGCGCAGGAGAGCCGGCTGCACTGTCGCGGGTCGAACGAGGATACCGGACCTGCCGGCGTTGCTGGGGTCCGCCCGCCAGCGACTGGATGATCGGGCGGAACGGGCGCTGATGGCACTCCCGTCGCTGGTGGCCCGGCGGCGGGTCGTGCTGACCTCGATCGAGCGGCGGCTGCCGGATCCGCGCAGCCTGACCTCGGCCGGCCGGGAGGCGGTGCGGGACCGGGGATTGCGGTTGCGCCTGTCCGCTCCGGGACTGGTGGCCGCGCGCCGTTCAGGACTGCAGATGGCGTCCCAGCGGCTCGGCGGCGCGGTGCATCGGGCACTGAGTGCTCTGCGAAGCCGCGCCGAGCGGGTGACGGGACGGGTGTCGGAAGCTCCGTTACGATCGGCTCTGCGCGAGGCGCGCGCGCATCTCGCAGGGCTCGGGCCGAGGTTGGACGCGGCGTCGCCTCTCGCGTTGTTGCAGCGGGGTTATGTGCTGGTGACACGCCGGCTGGCGTGCCGGTAACCAGCGCGGCTTCGGTCAAACCCGGTGGCCGGCTACGGCTGCGCTTCGGGGACGGCGAGGTGGATGCCGTGGCCCAGGGGGCCGCTCAGCCAGGGGGAGGGGCTCAAGGTGGTGCGCCGCGCAGCCGGCCTGCAGCCGCCCAGGAGGCGCTGGATCTATGAAATCCCCGGCATGACCGCATCGGCTCGGTCGAACGCCGCGACGATTCGGTCGAAGCCGGCGGTGATCGCTTTCCGCTCATGCGTGTGGGTCAGGATATAGAATTCATCGTCCTGGATAGCCTGGACAACGCGGCGGCCGACCGTCTCCGGGGCGAGAACGCCGGCCGCGAAAGCCGACTTCATAGCCTCCTGTTCGGGGCGCCGGTAGCTGCCGCCGAACCGGTCGGGACGGGTCGCGGCCAAGTCGAAGATCGAAGTGTCCACGCCGCCGGGACAGAGGATCGATACCCCGATGCGGGTGCCGGCCAGTTCCTGTTCCAGCGCCTCGGATAGCGCCAGCACGGCATACTTGGTCATCGCATAGGCCCCCTGATTGCGCCCGTTGCGCACGAACAAGCTGGAGACCGACCCGGTGTTGACGACGTGGCCTGGGCCGCCGTGGGCTCGGATCATCGGCACGAAGGTGCGGATGCCGTTGATCACACCCTTGACGTTGACGCCGATCACCCACTCCCATTCTTCAAGCGTAACTTTCTCGATCGGCGTCCCGTGCATCGCGACGCCGGCGTTGTTGACGGCGATATGCAGGGCGCCGAAGGCTTTCAACGCGGCATCACCCGCCGCCGCGACGGAGGCCGGGTCCGAAACGTCGGTCGTTACGGCCAGAGGTTTTAACGCCGATCGTTGCGATCGCCGCCCGCGCGACCTCCAGCGGCTCGGGGCGCAGGTCGGCCAGCACGATGTTGGCGCCGGCATGGGCAAGCGCCTTGGCGATGCCCAGCCCGATGCCCGATGCGGCACCCGTTACGATCGCGGTCTTACCCTTGAGGTCACGCATCTTCGGCGGCCATCTCCTTGAATGTTTCGATAGCCGCCAGAAGTGCTTCGCGGACCAGGGGCGCGCCGACATAGCCCGCCATGTGCAGCAGCGCTTCGGAGAGTTCGTCCTCGGTCCAGCCCTGGTTGCGGGCAAAGCGGAGATGCAGCTTCAGTTCAGCCTCGCGGCCTTGGGCGGCGTCGGAAATGACGCAGATCAGGGCGCGGGTTTTCAGGTCCAGGCCAGGGCGGTTCCACAGGATGCCGAATATCGCCTCCTGGGTGTAGGCGGCGAATTTCTCCATGATCGGATGCTGGTAAACGCTGGTGTCGACCTTGTCGGCGTGAGCGTCGCCCATCAGTTTGCGGCGCATTGCCTTGCCTTGCGCGCGTCGGTCGTCAGCCATGTTTTGTCCTCCCTCAGGTCCCGGGTAGTGTCGGACAACGGGCCGGTGTTTGGCTAGAGCATCATCGGTCAGGCGGAGCGTCATGCTGCCGGCTCAAGCCGCCTTGTTTCTCGATGAAGGCAGCAATGTCGGCGACGCCCTTTCCGGCGCGGACGTTGGCGAACACGAACGGCCTTTCGCCGCGCATCTTCTTTGCGTCACGGTCCATGATTTCCAGGCTGGCTCCGACATACGGGGCAAGGTCGATCTTGTTGATGACCAAAAGGTCGCTGCGGGTGATGCCCGGCCCGCCCTTGCGGGGGATTTTATCGCCGGCTGAAACGTCGATGACGTAGATCGTCAGATCCGCCAATTCCGGGCTGAAGGTCGCGGCGAGGTTGTCACCGCCGGATTCAATCAGGATCAGATCGAGGTTGGGGAACCGCCTTCGCAGATCGGCGACCCCGGCAAGATTGATCGAAGCGTCCTCGCGGATCGCGGTGTGCGGGCAGCCGCCGGTTTCGATGCCCAGAATACGCTCGACCGGCAGCGATCCCGCTCGGGTCAGGAATTCGGCGTCCTCCTGTGTATAGATGTCGTTGGTGATCGCCGCGATCTCGTAGTCATCGCGAAAATGTCTGCACAAGGCGTCCATCAGTGCGGTCTTGCCAGTACCAACGGGACCGCCGACACCCACTCGAAGGGGACCATGGGGCGATGCGCTCATGAGCGGAACAGCCTTGTGTATTGGGTTTCGTGCTGCATGGCGGCAAGATCGGATCGGAACGTGCAACCACCAAGGTCGTCGAGAGTAGCCTTTTTCGTTTCTTCGGAAGTGCGAAGAATGGTGGACTCGAGCGCCGCAAGAACCCGCAGGCCGGCGGTCTGACCCAGCGGCACCAGGCGAACGGCCGCCGAGATAAGGTTGCTGGTGAAAGCTTGCAGAAACGCGGCCGCAGTGGCGTTTTCGGAAATCCGATGTGCCCCGGCAACGGCCCCTATCGCGACCGGATACGGTATGCGCTCGGGCGCATCCGGAACGCCCCATGCGGCGGACGGCAAGCATGAACGCCTTCCCCTGATCAAGGGATTCACTTTGCCGTTCACGACTGGCGGCCGACGCGTAGGCGAGATCCGCGATTTCGCTCAGCGCGGCCGGTTCGGCGGCAGCGCGGTGACTGTGGCGCAGCAAGATCGTGTCGCTACGGCCGGTACCAACGGCGATGATGTCGGTCAGCCAGGCGCCGAGACTGGTTTCGTTGTATACGTCACCGGATTCAACCGCCCACTCCAAACCGTGGGAGTAGGCAAATGCGCCGGTTGGAAAAGCTGGGGACAGCCATGTCATCAGGCGGAGCAGAGCACGCGGCGGCTCCATTTCGTCACCGCAAGTCGCGGATCGCCAGCCTGCGCCCTCAGGCATCGCCGCCGTGGGAGTGACGGTGGCCGCCGCCCGCATAAGCGCCGGCCTCCGGATCGAACGCGGCCTCAATCGCATCGACATGGCCGCCAAGTCCCTCGACCATCGCCTTGATGACGTGGTCGGATCGGATGCGGATGCGGTCGCCGAGCAGTTGCACCGGCAGATGGCGGTTGCCGAGGTGCCAGGCAATGCGGACGAGTTCTCCTTCGTCGTGGGCGTGAATCTCAAGCAACGGTTCGGGTTGCGCGCGAACGCAAATCACCCCGCCAGAGGCGGTAACGAGGCCGTCGCCATCCCGCAGACGGACCGCCTCGGCTAGATCGATCAGCACCTCGGCGCCGGATACCGTTGTCAGGACGATACGTCGGCGGAAGCGGCTGTCGTAGTCTATCAGCACGCGATCGATCTCTTGGGTCGGATCCCAGGTTCCGGCCGGCAGGATCGTGCTGATTCCGACCATGGCGAGCGGCATCAGAACAAAAAATACCGTTGTGCCATCGGCAGGATCGTCGCTGGTTCACAGGTCAGCAGAACCCCGTCTGCCCGGACTTCATACGTTTCGGCGTCGACCTCGATGTCCGGGGTTGCGTCGTTGTGGATCATCGCCTTCTTGCCGATCCCGCCGCGTGTATTCGACACCGCAACCAACCGGCGCTCCAGCCCGAGCGCCTTACCGATCCCGGCCTCGATCGCCGCCGCCGAAACAAAGGTGATGCAGCTTGCGGCCAACGCCCGACCCATCGCGCCAAACATCGGGCGGTAGTGCACGGGTTGCGGGGTTGGGATTGAAGCATTCGGATCGCCCATCGGGGCGCAGGCGATCGAACCACCTTTGATGACCAGATCGGGTTTCACCCCGAAGAATGCCGGTGACCACAGCACAAGGTCCGCCAGCTTGCCCACCGCGACCGACCCTATTTCGCTCGAAAAACCCTGAGCGATCGCCGGGTTGATCGTGTACTTCGAAATATAGCGCTTGACCCGAACATTGTCGTTTCGTTCGGTATCACCCGCCAGCGCACCCCGCTGGGTCTTCATCTTGTGCGCGGTCTGCCACGTGCGGATGATGACCTCGCCGACACGGCCCATCGCCTGGCTGTCGGACGACATCATCGACAGCGCGCCCAGGTCGTGCAGGATATCCTCGGCGGCGATGGTTTCCTTGCGGATGCGGCTTTCCGCGAACGCAACGTCCTCGGGGATCGAGCTGTCCAGGTGATGGCAGACCATCAGCATGTCCAGATGTTCGTCCAGCGTGTTGGCGGTATAGGGACGCGTGGGGTTGGTGCTGCTGGGCAGCACGTTGGGCAGCCCGGCGACCTTGATGATGTCGGGCGCGTGGCCGCCGCCGGCGCCCTCGGTATGGAAGGCGTGGATGGTGCGGCCTTTGAACGCGGCGATGGTATCCTCGACGAAGCCGGACTCGTTCAGCGTGTCGGTGTGGATCATGACCTGAACGTCGAAACGATCCGCCACGGCCAGACAATTGTCGATCGCGGCCGGGGTCGTTCCCCAATCCTCATGCAGCTTGAGGCAACTCGCCCCAGCGCGGAGCATCTCTTCCAGTGCCTGCGGCTGGGACGCGTTGCCTTTGCCGGCGAAGGCGATGTTGACCGGCAGGCCTTCCGCGGCCTGCAACATGCGCGCGAGATGCCATGGCCCGGGCGTGCAGGTCGTCGCCGCGGTGCCCGTCGCGGGGCCCGTTCCACCGCCGACCAACGTCGTTATACCTGCTGCGATCGCGTCATCGACTTGTTGCGGGCAGATAAAGTGGATGTGGGCATCGATCCCTCCGGCGGTCAGGATCTTGCCTTCGCCGGCGATGATCTCGGTGCCGGGGCCGATGACGATGTCGACGCCGGGCTGGACGTCGGGATTGCCGGCTTTGCCGATCTTTGCAATGCGGCCGTTGGTGATGGCGACATCTGCTTTGACGATCCCCCAATGGTCGATGATCAGAGCGTTGGTAATGACGGTGTCGACCGCGCCCTGGGCCTGGGAGTGTCTGCGACTGACCCATGCCGTCGCGGATCACTTTGCCGCCGCCGAACTTTACCTCCTCGCCATAGGTGGTGAGGTCGTTCTCCACTTCGACGATCAAGTCGGTGTCGGCCAGGCGAAGGCGGTCTCCGGTGGTCGGACCGAACATGTCCGCGTAAGCGGCACGGGTGATACGGGCCATCAGTCGATCGCTCCCATGACCTCGCCGCGGAACCCAAAGACCATTCGGCCGCCTCTATAAGGCACCAGAGTGACTTCGCGGGTTTGCCCGGGCTCGAAGCGGACGGCGGTGCCTGCGGCGATGTCGAGGCGCTGGCCTTTGGCAACCCCGCGGTCGAACGACAGGGCGGCGTTGGTCTCGGCGAAGTGGTAATGGCTGCCGACCTGGATCGGCCGGTCCCCGGTGTTGGCGACGGTCAAGACCGAGCGGGGAAGGCCGGCGTTGAGCTCGACGTCACCTGGTTCGGGGAAGAGTTCACCGGGGATCATGGACGGTCCTATGCGGCGGGAGGATGGCGATCTTGCTCGGCAAGTTTGTATGCCAATGAGCAATACCGGTCACGCCCCCTTCTGTAATCGGGGAGGGTAAGTCGAGGCGACCGAACAGCCGATCTCTGCCGTTACGCCGCGCTGCTCGACGCCAGTCGGTCCAACAGAACCTGCACACGCGGCGCTTCGCAGACGGCAACGTTGAACCGCATCCATGGCGATCGCTCCAGATGTGGGCGAAACACCGTGCCCGGCGCGAGCATCAGGCCCCCGCGCTCAGCCGTTTCCGCCAGCGCCAGCGAGTCCTCGATGTGCGGGAAGCGCGCCCAGACGAACATGCCGTCCGCGGGCTCAACGAACAATTCCAGTCCGATACGTTCGAAGGCGCGCACGACATCGAGCCGAGCCGCACCGAGCCGCTCGTGCAGGCGCGACAGGTACTTGCGGTAGTGCCCATCCACCAGCATCAGGTAGATCAACCGCTCCGTGAACTGCGACGAAGTGATGCTGGTCAGCATTTTTACGTCGGCGAGTTGGTTGGCGGTGTCCTGAGGGCAGGCGACGAAGCCGACGCGCAGGCTGCCGGACAGCGTCTTGGAAAAGCTACGCACGTAGATCACACGGTTCAGCTGGTCGAGCGTGGCCAACCGTGGCGTCGGTTTGACCTGCAGATCGCAGAAGATGTCGTCTTCGACTACCATGAAGTTGTGGCGCTCGGCGGCCTGCAACACCTTGAACAGCGACATGCGGACTCATGTCGGTTCCGGTCGGGTTCTGCATCACTGACTGGGTGAAATACACTTTTGGCCGGTGCGCCGCTGCCAGCTTTTCGAGGGCGGCGAGGTCCGGACCGTCTGGGTTTCGCGGCACCGCCAGCATGTCTACGCCTTGCAAGCGTAGATTGCCGAACATGTTATAGTAGCCCGGGTCATCTACCAGCGCCGCGTCGCCGGGCCTCAACAGGTAGCGGATAACGAGTTCAAGCGCCTGGCTGGTCCCCTGCGTCAGCAGGATCTGGCCTGCATGCGCGGTGATGCCAAGCCCGGCCAGCGTCAGCGCGAGATGCTCGCGCAACGGCAGGTAGCCGAACGGATGTCCGTATTCGAGCAGATGGGCGCCATTCTTGCGGGCGAGCACGTTGAGGCTCTGGCGGATGCCGCCTTCGTCGAGCCATGAATTCGGCAGCCACGCGCCGCCGGCTAGAAGGGTATTGTCGTCCGCCTCCAGCAGGCGGCGGATCAGCCAGACGAGTTGCTCGTTGCGCTTGTGGGTGTCGGACGGCACGGTATGCGTCGCGGCCGGCGCGGCCGGTGTAGAAACCGGCACCGCGGCGTGATTGCAGATAGCCCATTGCCACCAGCCGATCGTATGCCTCGACCACGGTGAAGCGGCTGACGCCGTAGGCCTCGGCAAAACTGCGGATCGACGGCAGCTTGCTGCCCGGCCGCAGGTGCCGATCCTCGATTTGCCCCTTCACGCCCGCGACGATCTGCTCGGTGAGCGGCTGGTGGCTGTTATGGCTGACACTCAAAGAGAGCATGTGGGCTCCTGCGATGCCTCGGACTGGCCCGGTTGCTAGACCAGTACAGTAACCCTAGTTGACGTTGAAACTGTCTATTACTGTGCGTCCAAGTGTTTGGCAGAATGCCGGGGGTGTCAAGCTAGGGACCGGCAAGGTCAACTTTCACCGAGGCGGTCAACCGCAATCCCGTCAGCAAACAAGGAGAACTGCAGTGCCGCTCATTCAGGTCCGTGTCATCAAGGATGTGTTCAGCAAGCAGCAGAAAAGCGAAATGATTAGCAAGCTGACCGACGCGATGGTCTCGATCGAGGGCGAGAGCATGCGCAGTGTCACCTGGTGCGTGATCGAGGAAGTCGAAAGCGGGGACTGGGGAATTGGCGGCAACGCGCTGACCACGGCAGACGTGCACGCATTGTCGCAAGGCAAGGCAGCCTGACGGGGCGAATCTGGTTCGGGTGCTGCCTTTCTAAACTGAGCAAAGAGAGAAGGAGGACACAATGCGTTCCGCGATCGTCATACTTGCTGTGCTGCTCGCCGTCCCGCTCGCCACGCGGGCTGAAAGTCCCGCGATGGAACTTGTCGCCGGGCCTGATGCCGTAAAATGGGGGCCGGTGCCCCCGAGCTTCCCGAAGGGCGCGATGATCGCCGTCCTTGCGGGCAATCCGTTCAAGGAAGGCCCGTATGTTGTCCGCCTCAAAATGCCCGCGAACTATCAAATTCCGGCACATCATCATCCGACCACCGAAAACGTAACTGTCATCTCCGGCAGCTTTCACGCGGGCATGGGCAACAAGCTCGATGCGGACAAGGGCCAGAGCTTCGCACCGGGCGGCTTCGTCTCGATGCCGGCCGGCATGAACCACTACGCGTGGGCTACCGCCGAGACTGTCGTCCAAGTGCACGGCGACGGCCCGTTCGCGATCGTCTACGTCAACCCGGCCGACGACCCGAGCAAGACCCGTTGACGGTGTAGCCCAACACTGGCGGACCGGCGCTGTAGAGTGAGTGGCGTGCGAAACTCGCGCCGCTCACTCGCTCAAATGTTGTTGAGCCCCGCAGTTGGCTCACCTCCCCTCTGTGAGGTTGCCGGCCGACTGTTTTTGCCTTGATGGCCCCGTTTGATGCCGCCGCCACAACGAAGACGGGCTACCATACCGCAATACCTACACGTGGTATCTCCGCATGAAAGACACCAAAGTGGTCAGCGTCATTGCCTTTTTCGACACGCGCGAGTTCGAAGAATTCTGGAACCGGGTGTCCCCTGAGAAGTAACGCTTAGTGGTGTCCGGCAATTACTGTAATCAGGAGGGGCCGGTCACGGACCACCCTCCCCAATAACTTACGGTCGGGCTGCAGCGGGCTCCGAACGCACGATGCCGTCGAGGTAACTTGCAATGACCTCCACGTCGTTGGAAGAACAAGCAACGTAGCCGTCGGGTCGAGCGAGCCAAATCCCGCCGGCCTGGAATGGCGGCCGGACATCGGAGTCAAGCAACCCCGCAAATCTGCGGATCAGATCGGTGGTCGCGGCGGTTGGCGTGGCGAACAAGGCAAACCGCGGCGTGCCGCCCGCTCCAACCGGAACCTGGCCCACGACGGGGATGACACGCTCACCCGGCTTGGGTCCGGTGCGACCTTGCAGCCTGGGGCCATTCAGCGGGCTATCGGGATAGCCGATCGAGACCTCGGTCATGGTGTCGGCAAGTTGACGCTGGACCGCAGAAAAGCCAAGCATCACGTGGGCGGCCAGGTTGCGTAGTGTCTGCGCGACCGGGTTCCTCATCGTGCCAATGTTGGTTAGCCGCTCGGCGCCTTTCAGCACCTCATCCCCCACTTTGCTACGCTCAGGACTGTAGCTGTCGAGCAGACGCTCATCGCATATTCCGCGGACCACCAACGCCAGCTTCCAGGCCAGGTTGAATGCGTCCTGCATGCCGGTGTTCATGCCCTGCCCTCCGGCCGGGCTGTGGACGTGTGCCGCGTCGCCGGCAATGAAAACACGGCCCGAGCGATAGTTTGAGACCTTGCGGTCGTTGATCCTGAATCCCGAAAGCCAGACCGGATCGTAAGCGACCAAGCCGGGCGGCCCCCGCCTGTCGATGATCGCCTGGACCTGCTCCAGCGTCGGTGTCACCGGATGTGCAGCGCCTGAGGGTGGCAAGTCTGCGACAACCCGATATCGGCCCGGAGAGATCGGGAAAATGACGAAGACACCATCGTGATGCCAATACACCGAGGTCTCGGTGTCGGGGCAAGGATAGCCGCGCATGTGAACGTCGGCCAGCATCCAGTCGCTGTCCAGCGTGTCTCCCGAAAAGGTCACGCCGAGACCATGGCGCACGGTGCTATGGGCTCCGTCGCACCCGATCAGCCAATCCGCTGACACGCTTTCTTCGCGCCCGTCGGCGTGCCGCAGCATGGCAGTGACGCCATCGTCGCCGCTGTTGAAGGTTGTGAATTCCACCTGACGCTCCACGACGACGCCGAGATCGCGGAGCCGCTCCTCAAGCAGCCGTTCAGTCTCGGACTGCGGGAGCATCAGCGCGTAGGGATAGGGGCTCTGCACACTCGCCATGCTGGCGTGGCCTATCGTTTTATCACCGGTGATCATGTTGACCGCGTCGACTTTAAACCCGGCATCGACGAACGGTGCCGATCCACCTCCCCGGTCCAGCAGCTCCAGGGTTCTGCTCCACACCACAAGGGCCTTGGATTTGTCGGTGCGCTGCGCAGCCTTGTCGACAATGCGAACGGCCACGCCATACCGCGCCAACTCTGAGGCCATGGTCATTCCGACAGGCCCGGCACCGACGATTAGAACGGGTTTCACCATATTCATCCTCCGAGTTGACAAAGTTTGACATCGCATAACGGACCAGGCAGTCCTTGCCGGTCGCCTTTTGCAATCATTGCGAGCGCCGCCGTCAAAACAGCGCCAGCGCGACGCTCACCGTCCGGTCGTCCGGTCGCAAGATCGAGAACAGCCAGCCCGACCAAGAGGCTATGCAGCAGCTGGGCATCGATTTCGCTCGCCGCGGGATTGAGAACATTGAGGAAGCGGCGGGCGCGCTGGACGATCCCGTCGGCCAATTCGCGAAAGAGAGCTCGCAATCCAGGCGCTTGGTCGGCCGCTTGCGCAAGTGCCATCAAGACCCTGGTGTTCTCGTGTCGAACGACGACTTTTGCGAGCGCGCCCGCAACTTTGTCGGCGGATGACCCGTTCAACACTGCATCCGCGGCCGCCAACTGGCCGTCGATCGCAGCACGACCAACGGCCGCCAGAAGATCGGCACGGGTTGGATAGTAGTAGGTCAGGTGGCTCTGCCGAAGGCCTGCGCGCGTCGCTACCCGAGGCTGGGTGAACCCCGCGTAGCCATGTTCCCGCAGCGTCGCGAGTCCGGCTTCGATGATGTCCTGTCTTCGGTCTTGCACCTACAGTGCCCCTGGTTGGTTAACATACCAACTAAGAGCTCATGGGGGAATGTCAAGCTTGCCAGCCGGGCAGGATCGCATTCTGGATCGTGCTTCTATATGGGGTCCGCGTCGCTGCCGCTTCAGGATGGGATTAGAGGGTTCAACGGTCCACTAGCCAATCGAACGGTCCAGGTTACGTTCGGACAGAATGAAGCTCAGCCCAATTCGGGGGGCTTTGGCGACAGGGAGGCTTCTAAAGCTGCCGGCTGGCGAACAGTTATCCAATCTCGAAAGCTCCGTCACGCCGTCGCCCGAAGCCGGTTAACCACCTGAGCAACCCCGGGCACCGTCCACGCTGCCGTCTCAGCCTCGTCACGTTCCACCACCGAGCGCACGCAGCCGGACAGAATGATCTTGTGGTCACACGCCGTGATCGAGATGTGATGAGCGCTGAACAGAGCACTGCGGACGAACGCCTCATCGATCTTCTGACCGACCCGCTGGGCCAAAGCATCGCTTTCGATGAGAATGTTGTTGCTCACCCCCCGAATACCATCCAGGCCTCTAACCGCGTCTTCCGCCATCCGTTTCTGAATCGGCCCCTCGACTTCGCCTACGAGGATCAGCCAGCCGTTTCTGACGACCGACCGGACTTTGCCAGCCGGCAGGAACGCGTTCCGCTCGATAGCCGATCGCGCCGATTGAGCCAGGTTAGCATCGGAACAATTGTCGACCCCCGCACCCGCCTCGATCTCGTTCACATCGTCGGCCACGAGTGTGCCGCTTTTGTCTCGTGCGACCTGCGCGATGTAATTGGTGACGGTTGCGAAAGCCGATTCCGTTTCGTGCCCGACAACAGCTCGCACATCCGGGCTCATCTTGTCCTCCTGTCCGCTTCGAGCCGATCAGGACACTCAGCCGTTTTTGAAACCCCTGCCGGCCCAATGGTCGAAGCTATACCCGCGAAATCGATTTCCGCATTGATCTGCGTCAATTGATCCAATTGCTCCGGCGGCCTCCGTACCAAGATGTCGAAAACACGCAGGCAACAGCACGATTTTGCCAAACCGCCCCTTCCCAGGCCGCGGCGTGAGGATCGCCCTTGACCGAGATCAATGCAGTATCGTCCGACCGAGCCTATGACCTAGTGCTTGCTCGCTGTTCGCATCCGAGAGGCATACATCATGCGCAACCCGAGCATCGGATTTAGGTGCCGGCCAACGGCCGGATCTTTTTGTTGTGCTGAACCTCTTCACGTTTGCCGCGCTATCGAAATCCTGCGGCGCTGTTTGGAAGAATCGCAATGACCCTCCGGCTCGACCGCTTTCTCGAAAGAACACACATCGCCTACTTCTCCATGGAGATCGCCATCCGGCCGGAGATGCACACCTATTCCGGCGGCCTTGGCGTGCTGGCCGGAGATACGGTGCGATCTTGCGCTGATCTTGAGATTCCGATCGTCTTTGTCACGCTCATGAGCCACGCAGGGTGTTTCCGCCAGATCATTGACGCCGACGACCGCCAGATTGAGCAGCCGGACTGGTGGGATCCCGAGAAATTCTGCTTGCCGCTTGGCGCGATGGTGGCGCTGCCGATCGCGCCACGGCCAATCTGGGTACGACCCTGGCTCTACGTCCACACCAGCCCGCAGGGGCACGAGATCCCGATCCTTTTGCTCGATTCTGATCTTGAGCAAAACGACCCGGAAGATCGCAAGCTCACTCACCATCTTTATGGCGGCGGCGAGAAATACCGGCTCAAGCAAGAACTCATCCTCGGCCTCGGCGGCATCCGGCTACTCCGCGCGCTCGGTTTTCACACCCACATCTTTCATCTCAATGAGGGTCATGCCGCGTTCCTAACCCTCGATCTACTCAATAGGTATCGCGTTCCGTCCGATAGCATCCGACCAGGCGAGCCGCTTTATGATCTCGCCAAGGTGCGTGAACGCTGCGTGTTCACCACCCACACCCCCGTCGAAGCTGGCCACGATCGGTTTACTTATAGTCTATTTGAAAGCCTGGTTCCTGACCTGATTGAAATCAACGAGCTCAAGAGGCTGGCCGGTCCTGAGCAGCTCAATATGACGCAGCTCGCGCTCAACCTGGCCGGCTATATCAATGGTGTTGCCCGCCGCCATGCCGAAACGACACGCCAGATGTTTCCGGGATATCGCGTTCACGCGGTCACCAACGGCGTGCATGTCGGGCTTTGGACGCATCCGTCGTTCGCGCGCCTGTTTACCGCCAACTGGCCGCAGTGGAATCACGAACCGGAAATCCTGGTTCGCGCGCTGCAACTTTCGGACAATGAGGTCTGGAACTGCCACATGACGGCCAAAACCGAGCTCGTGAACGAGGTGAGGCAGAGGACGGACGTGACGTTGGACCCTAGCATAGCGACGCTCGGCTTTGCCAGGCGCATGACCGGCTATAAGCGGCCTCTGCTGCTGTTCTCCGATGTCGAACGGCTGGCCGCCATTGCGTCCCGGCATCCAGTTCAAATCATCCTGGCAGGCAAGGCGCATCCGAAGGACCAGGAGGGGAAGGAGGCCATCCGCAGGCTGCTTCAACTGGCTCGTGAACTCCGCGGCCGAATCACCTGCGTGTTTCTGCCGAATTACGACATGCAAATCGCCCAGGCGATGGTCAGCGGCGTCGACGTCTGGGTGAACACGCCGCTGCCGCCGATGGAAGCGTCGGGAACGAGCGGCATGAAGGCGGCTGCCAACGGCGTGCTGAACCTGAGCGTTCTGGACGGCTGGTGGATCGAGGCTTGCGTCGAAGGCGTAACCGGCTGGTCGATCGGAAATGAGGACGATGCCCGATCCGCGGGCGGCCACGCAGGCTTGCTCTACGACAAATTGGAAAAAGTGGTCCTGCCGCTGTTCTACTCAGAGACGGCTCAATGGCGCGCGATGATGAAACAAAGCATCGGCCACATAGGCTACTACTTCAACAGCCAACGGATGATGCGGCGTTACGCCAGCGAGGCATATCTTCGGTAACCGCCCGCGCACGATCATCGCCCCGAGGCACTGTATCGCCTCGACCAGACAGGGCTACATTCCCAGCGCGCGACGATAAATGTCCAGCAGCAATTCCTGCTCCTCGACTTCCGCAGGCTCCTTCCGCCGGATGCTGATCAGTTGCCGAAGAACCTTGACATCGAAGCCTGCACTTTTGGCCTCGGCGTAAATATCTTTGATATCACTCCCCAGAGCCTTCCGCTCCTCCTCGAGTCGCTCAATTCGTTCGATCAGGCTGCGTAAGCGATCGGCGGCAATTCCCCCGGACTCCCGAGTGTCTTCGTGTTTGGCCTGTCGGGCGCGAACTCTCAGCCGCTTTTTCTACCACGTCACTCATGTGTTGTTTCCCGTTCCGTCGTTCACCAAACGCGGCAAAATGGCGGATGACACGCCCTCAAGCCACAGGTAGCTAACTCATCGACCGTGCTGAGATAATGCAGCTGCTCCGCGCAGTCATCGCCCAGTTGGCCAGCGAGGCCGAGCGCCGCGCGCCCTTCGATCCCGCCGGCCCACCAGCTTGATTTGGTCATTGTCAACCGGTTCGGCCATGGTCTCGATCTCCGCGAAGGCAGGGCGGGCGGGATAGCTTCAGGGGGCTCCATGGTCAACGGAAAACGCAACCTCGCGGCGGGAGCAATTGACGCGCTGTCCTCTGATCAACGAGTGCGCTAGGACCTTACGCCCCTCATTGGCAATTGCCGTCGTTCCCTAACCTCGGCGTACAGCCCTGACCGTTAGACTTGCGACACATCCGAACAAAATTGCCCGTGGCCGCGCTCGAATTGAAGTTCTTCTACTGCCCCAATCCCCGCCTAGCCTTCTGATCCGCCGAGGCCTCCACCTGGTATTTCGCCTGCCACTCCTTATACGGCATCCCATAAACGATCTCCCGAGCATCCGGGTCGGCGATCGCGATGCCCTTTTCGGCGGCCTCTTCGCGATACCACCGGCTCAGGCAATTCCGGCAAAACCCCGCCAGATTCATCAGATCAATATTCTGCACGTCGGTGCGTTCGCGCAGATGCCCGACCAGCCGACGGAACGCCGCGGCCTCCAGTTCGGTTCGTGTCGCTGAATCGAGTTCAGGTGCCGACATAAATCTCTCCTCATGCTTCATCTCCGCCAGAGATGGCGCGCCGCGCCCGGGTTCGCCATACTACCCGTACCGGAAAAAGAGAGGAAACCGTCGATGCCCCAGGCCTCTCCCTGGAACGACAAATCCGCCCGCGCCGCGTTGCGCACCCTATTCGACACAGCCATCGAGGCGGCAAATCCAAGGATTGTGCTGGCCGGCCATCTGCCACCCAAGCCAACCCGCGGCCGTTGCATTGTGGTCGGAGGCGGTAAATCCGCCGCGGTCATGGCCGCGACCTTGGAAGACGCCTGGCCCGACGTCCCGCTCGAGGGCACCGTCGTCACGCGCTACGGCCACGCCGTCCCAACCCGCCGCATCGAGGTCATAGAAGCCTCCCACCCCGTTCCCGATGAAAACAGCGAGCGCGGCGCCAAACGACTGCTCGAGCGCGTCAAAAACCTCACCGAGGACGACCTCGTTATCGCGCTGATGTCGGGCGGCGCCTCCGCCTTGCTCGCCGCCCCAGTCCCCGGCCTGACGCTGGCCGACAAGCAGGCCGTCAACCGCGCGCTATTGGCCTGCGGCGCCAACATCACCGAAATGAACGCAGTCCGGAAGCACCTTTCGGCGATCAAAGGTGGCCGCCTCGCCGCCGCTGCGGCACCCGCGCGCGTCGTGACCCTGGCGATCAGTGACGTTCCAGGGGACGACCCAGCCGTTATCGGCTCCGGCCCCACCGTTCCCGACGCCACGACTTTCGCGGAGGTCCGAGCCCTGATCGCCCGCTACGGCATCACCCTGCCGCTAGCCGTCGCCGCTCGCCTGGAACAGGACGCCGATGAAACGCCGAAACCCGGCAGCCTCACGAACATCGACTTTCGCATGATCGCCACACCCATGATGGCGCTGGAATCGATGGCGGCCAAAGCCCAAGCCATGGGTCTGTCCCCGCTGATCCTTGGTGACGCCCTGGAAGGCGATGCGGCCCAGATGGGCACAGTCATGGCAGGCATCGCTCGCTCCGTCCGCGCTCACGGCCGACCGTTACGCCCCCCTGCCCTCCTGCTGTCCGGCGGCGAAACCACCGTTACCATGTCCGCCGCCTCCACCGGCAACGGCGGCCGCAACACCACCTTCCTGCTCGGTCTCGCCATCGCCCTCGACAGCGCACCCGGCATCTGGGCGGTGGCCGGCGACACCGACGGGGTTGACGGCATGGACGAAATCGCCGGCGCGCTGCTCGCACCCGATACGCTCTCCCGAGCACGCGCCCACGGCATCGATGCACGCGCGGCGCTGGCCTCGCATGACAGCCATGGCTTTTTCCGGACGATCGGGGACTTGATCATTACCGGCCCAACGCTCACCAATGTTAACGATATCAGGGCGATTCTCATTGCCTAGGATATGATCGCGCGAAGCCCTCTCCGGCTCCCGCGAATCATCCTCGCAACCACTGTAACAATGTCGCGCAAGACCGCAGGTTGAGCCGCGTCAATCATCGGGGCAAACACTAGAACAGGTCGCGCCAGGGCCAAACCTCGACGGCGCAAACGAAAGAATTCGCCGCGCCAGGCCGCGGGTCATAGCGCGTGAGCCGTCTCAACTTCCACAAAGGAACATCCATGGCACTCCGCCCCAAGATGCGCCGCCGCCGCCGCACCAAGATCATCGCCACACTCGGCCCCGCCAGTTCCACGCTAGAGACCATGACCCGCCTGTTCCAGGCCGGCGCCGACGTGTTCCGGCTGAATTTCTCCCACGGCACGCACCCGGACCACGCCGCCCGCTTCGCCATGATCCGCGAACTGGAAGAGAAATTCGACCGCCCGATCGGCATCCTGGCCGACGTGCAGGGTCCGAAACTCCGCGTCGGCCGCTTCGGCGGTGGCCGCGTCCATCTGCAAACCGGTCATACGTTCCGCCTCGACCTCAACGCCACGCCGGGCAATTCGCTGCGCGTCAACCTGCCGCATCCCGAGATCATCAGCGCCGCCGCGATCGGCTCCTCTCTGCTGCTGGACGACGGCAAACTCCGCCTCCGCGTGGTGCACAAGCGTGCCGATGCCCTGGAAACCGAGGTCGTCGTCGGGGGACCGCTTTCGGACCACAAGGGCGTCAACGTCCCCGACGTCGTGCTGCCGATCCCGGCGCTGACGGCCAAAGATCGCGAGGACCTCGAGTTCGCCGTCTCCCACGGCGCCAACTACATCGGCCTGTCCTTCGTCCAGCGCCCCGAGGACGTCCTCGAGGCCAAGCGTCTGATCGACGGCCGCGCCTGGGTCATGGCGAAGCTGGAAAAGCCGCAGGCACTCGATAACTTGCACGAAATCCTGGCGCTGACGGACGCGGTGATGGTCGCGCGCGGCGATCTCGGCGTCGAACTCCCCCCCGAGGAAGTGCCGCTGGCACAAAAGCGGATCGTGCGGCTGTCACGCTCCCTGGGCAAGCCCGTCGTTGTCGCCACGCAGATGCTGGAAAGCATGATGAGTGCCCCCGCCCCGACCCGCGCCGAGGCCTCCGACGTCGCCACCGCGGTGTTCGACGGCGCCGACGCGGTGATGCTGTCGGGCGAAACCGCCGCCGGCCAATACCCTTACGAGGCCGTCAACATGATGGACCGCATCGTCGCCAGGGTGGAGCAGGACGCCGTCTGGCGCGCAACGATCGATGCATCCCGCGTGACCCCCGAGAGGAACGCCGCCGACGCGATCGCCGCCGCCGCCGCCCAGGTAAGCCACACCATCGGGGCCAAAGCCATCGTCGCGTTCACCGCGTCCGGCGGCACCGCGCTTCGCGCCGCCCGCGAACGGCCGGAGGCACCCGTCATTGGCCTGACCCCCAACATCAAAACCGCACAACTCATGGCCGTCGTATGGGGCGTTCACGCGGTCATCGTCCCCGACGTTCATTCGATGACCGAGGCTGTGACCCGAGCCGGGCGGGTGGCGCTGAGCGAAGGCTTCGCCGAGCACGGGGCCGAGATCGTCGTCACCGCCGGCGTCCCGTTCGGTCACTCCGGCACAACGAACGCGCTGCGAGTGGCGACCGTGAAGTAGTCGGGCGGCAGCCTGCAACGCTCGTTCAGCCTGCTTCTGAACGCACAGCCCGCTCGGGGAGGTTGAGCGCGATCCAAATCTCCCGCGCGGCCTGTAAATGGCGCTCCCGCTCAGAACCAACCGTCACGCTGGCAAGATCCTCCAGCGCCACCGCTTCGTTCTGCTGAGCGCCTACGCGGCGAAAGGCAGAGACCGCCGCCAAAAACTGCGTCCGGGCGGTGGTGAGGTCCGCGATCGCGCGCGCCAATCGGCCGAGCATGGCGAGACAGATCGCCTCCCCCACCACGCTGCCGACGCGGCGACAAAGTGGCAGGGCTTCCTCGTAGCGTGCCCGCGCCGTGTCGTGGTCGGAGCGGGCGAGCGCGACGTCGCCGAGGCTTTTGATGCAGTTGGCCTCGCCGAGCACGTCGCCGACGCGGCGAAAGAGCGGCAGGGCTTCCTCGTAGCGCGCCCGCGCCGTGTCGTGCTCGGAGCGGTCGAGCGCGATGTCGCCGAGGCTTCGGATGCAGTTGGCCTCGCCAAGCACGGTGCCGATGCGGCGATAGAGCGGCAGCGCTTCCTCGTAGCGCGCCCGCGCCGTGTCGTGGTCGGAGCGGACGCGCGCGATGTCGCCGAGGCTTTGGATGCAGTTGGCCTCGCCCAGCACGTCGCCGACGCGGCGATAGAGCGGCAGCGCTTCCTCATAGCGCGCCCGCGCCGTGTCGTGCTCGGAGCGGCGCGAGCGCGATGTCGCCGAGGCTCTGGATGCAGTTGGCCTCGCCGAGCACGTCGTCGACGCGGCGATAGAGCGGCAGCGCTTCCTCGTAGCGCGCCCGCGCCGTGTCGTGGTCGGAGCGTGCGAAGCGCGATGTCGCCGAGGCTCTTGATGCAGTTGGCCTCGCCCAGCACGTCGCCGACGCGGCGATAGAGCGGCAGTGCTTCCTCGTAGCGCGCCCGCGCCGTGTCGTGGTCGGAGCGGTCGAGCGCGATGTCGCCGAGGCTTCGGATGCAGTTGGCCTCCGCCTGGGTGTTGTCGATGGAGTGGCACGCTTGGCGGAGGGCATGGATCACCTTCGTAGAACCAAGGCCGCTAAACCGCATTAACACGGTTAGGCCATATGTGGCCCTGATCGCCGGCAACAGATCGCTGCTCCCGATCATCCGATCGATCGCGGCTTCAATATTTGGAACCTCTGGCGCGAGCCGAATCAGCGCCTCATTCCCCGCCCTCTTTTCCGACCCGTGCGCCGTGATCCTGGACGAGATTCAGGTAGTGGCGGGCGCATGCCACGGCATCCGCTTCGTCCGGCTCGTGCAAAGATTTCGCGTAGTCCCGGATTGGCTGCAGAAGGTCCAGACGGTCTGTCTGGGTATGAGCGAGCCCGGTCACGCGCAACTGCCGAGCGGCCTCGGTGCCGTCATCCGGCATCAGGGCGGCGCGATCCTGATCGGCAATTCCGGCGGCCAGTTGGCCGAGCAACCGGAACAACCGCCGGCCTGCCTCACGCAAGCGAGGCGAATTCCACGACAGATCCAGCGAGCGATGCAGCGACGTCAGGCGATGCGGCGGCAGGTCCGGGTCAGCCGCGAGCGCGGTGCCCCGACGCTTCCACTCCGCCCAGAGTTCCGGCAGTGGCGTGTCACCGGCAGCCCGCAGCGCTACGAGTTCGACTGCCAGTGGAATACCGGCAAGCACGGTCAGGAAGCGGTCCAGATTTTCCGGATATTCTGCCGCCGACGGGGCCAGTTCTACAAAAAGCTTTCGGGCGGCATCATTCGGCAATTGCGGCAACGGCGCGGGCGGCTGGCTCCAGCGTGGCGCGGACGGCGCCGCTCTGCCGCGCAGCGATGCCAGGATGGAGACGTTCGGGGTGGTCGCGATAGCCTCGATCACCTCTTGAACTGCTAACCTGTCCTGCTCCCACGGGGTTTCCAGGTTGTCCAGGACCAGCAGCGCTGGCGCCTCCGCCAAATGAGATAGCGCGGCCTGAAAGCTTGTCCCGGCGGGATCGAGGCCGATAGCGGCGATCACAGCGGCCGCAGCGTGGAGGCGTCCGTCACGGTGTCCAGCGCAACGAACCATCGACGACGGTGGAAGCGGGCGATTACCGGTTCAGCGCAGGCGACGTGCCGGGTCAGCGTGGTCTTGCCCATCCCGGCGCCGCCGAGCACCAGCAAGGCAACCGGCGCGGGCGATGCCAAAGCGGCAATCAGCGGCGCCGCTTCGCTGTCGCGTCCAAAACAGCGGGTCGGCGGACGAACCGGCTCCGGCACCAGTCTGCCCGCATCGTCCCGATCGCCACCGGATAGCTGAGGCTCGACCGCAGCTCTCGGATTCCGTTGCCGCGCACTGCCCAAAGCGCACGGAATGCTCCGCGGGCCTCGGTATGCTTGGGATCGGCGCCGAAGAACAGGCGGTCTAACGTTTCGATGTCCGCCCGGTAGGTTCCGTTACGCCAATTGCGGACGGTCCTGTCTGACACGCCACATTCGGCAGCGAGGTCTTTCGCCGTCCAGCGGCGATTGCGTCCATCAGCGCGGGTGCCGCTATCCATGTGCCAGACAAGCTTCTGAGCGAACGCGAGGGCGTCCTGATCCGCCTTCAATTCCGGCTCGACCTTCCGCTCCGCTTCCACCTTCCGTTTGACTACCATCGCGCGCGCCTTCCGCGCCGGAACGTGCCTGTAGATCGACACCGCTTCAACGGGAAAGGAATCGAAGCGATGGTCGAAGCCGTTCTGGAGGCTGGAATTGCCTGCACTTACACAGTAGCCGCGCGAGAGGCTCGAGAAATTGGCCGCAAGCGGCTGGCGGTCTGCTATTTGGTGATCGCCATCCTGGCTACTGCGCGGGCTTGCTGCCACGCCGCCGGGATGTGACGATGGGACAAGGTTCGAAACCCTCGCCGCCCGCGGACCAAACCCGCGGCGGCCGAGGCGCTCAGTCCACGCCGAGCCATTCGTCCAGCGTCACACCGAGAGGGTCCGGCACTTGCCTCGGTGGTACGCCATCGATCGTCGCGGGCAGACGCTGCACGGCCCGCCGGTTGATCCGCCCCAAATCGACCCGCTGCCGCATGGAAGCCGAGAACGCATCGGCCGCCTCCTGCCGGAAGCGGATTTCCTCGCTGTGCCAGTGCGGAACCTCGCCCGAATCCGGCCAGCATTCCTGTTTCAGCCGGTGGACAATGGCCTGTGTCAGCAGCGACTCAAAAGCGCGCAATTCGCCCCGTCCCACGGCCTCGATCTCCTCGCCCAGATTGGCCCAGTCCAGATCGCGGTCATTGACGCGCTCACCCGCGGCCAGACGGCGCAGCAGGGTCGCCTGGCTTTCGCTCCAAAGCAGGAAGTCGTCTTCGTAAAGATCGCCCATGACAGTCTCCATTGGGCAAGTTACCACTGCTGGTCAGAGGAACCCACAACCATCCCCCGCGTGGGCTGAACTCCTTTACCACCCCACCATTCATCCGCGCGCTCCGGATGCCTTGCCCGCATCATAAGAGATCAGCCGGCGGCAGCGACAACACCTGCCCGATTCGGTCGGCTCCCGAAGCGATCATCGCCAACCGGTCAAACCCCAACGCGATCCCGGCGCTCTCCGGCATCCCGAACGCCAGCGCCGCGAGGAAATCCTCATCCAGCGGCCAATGCCGGCGCGCCAACGCCGCCTGCGCCGCCGGCCAATGCGTCAGAAACGTCGGATGCTCTCCTCCGAGCAGAGGCTCCACCCGCTCCAGCAGCAAGCGAAAAACAAATCCTCCCACGTTTCCCCTTCGCGCAGCCGCACGCCCGACGCGGCGGCCAGCCCCCCGGCATCCTCACCGATCGCCAATAGATCTACGCCGGCATAACGAGCAAACGCCTCCGCCACCGTCAGACGCTCGAATCGCGACAGGTCCGAGGTAACCCCCCGGCAGCAAACCACTGGCGGTAGCACTGAACACACAGGCTCGAAACCTCCTCAATCAACGCGTCCATCCCGGCGCCGGGCCGATACTATTCCGGCATCGTGAACTCAGGCGCATGAAGCGCGCTGCCCTCGCCGTTGCGCCACACTCGAGCGAATTGGAAAATCGGACCCGCCCCGGCGACCAGCAGCCGCTTCATCGCGAACTCCGGGCTGGTATGGAGCCACAGCCGCTCGGTTGTCCCGTCAGGGTGGTGACGCGTAGCTCGGTGCCGGCATTGTAAGGCCGCGAGAGCAACCCGCTTGGCCCGGGCCAGTGCCAGTGCAGCAGCTCGTGTAACCGCGACGCCAGATAATCGTTGATGCGGGAAGCACGTTGGCCAGCCAGGCGCGCGGATCGACGGCGTTCAGTTTTGCCGTCACGATCAGCGAATACATTGCCGCCGCCCTTTCGCCGCCCCGGTCCGAACCAGCAAAAAGCCATGATGTCGCGCTCAATATCGAAGATCGCGTCGATCCGGCGCACCGCCTAGATCGCCAGCGGCGCCATGGCGACATCGGCCAGCACGAACAGCTTGCGTCGTCCGTGGCTCGAACACCAGCCTCAAGGATCGGACCGGGTTTTTGCGGGCAGGATGGTAAAGCTGCATCGATTTCCGAATGGCTAGACCTCTGTCCTGAGAGGCACAGAAATCCGCCACGAGATTACGCCCCTGTCGGCTTGGTTTCGGTATCCACGCATGAGTATGTCGATGGGGATTGATCCCGAGGGCCTGATTGCGCGTTGAACCGCTCATCTTTGCGCGCCGCTACACTTGTGAGGCATCAAAGCTTTACGCTACGGAGGCGGATCAAATGTTTGCTGGGAAGAAGCGGGAACTTTAGGAACACTCTAGCGTTGAGCCGGTCAAGCTGGGTGCAACGGTTTATTTCGTATATGAGCAGCCGGCAGGAGCTCACCCTTCGTTGTGTATCGGCACCCATCGCATCGTAGCGTGAAGGATTGCTCGAGGCGCCATACCGTTGCCGCGTTGGATAAAGCGGGGACCTGCGTCGCTGCAGCCGCGTGCGAACTTGTCGGCCTGCCGCCGATCCCGACGTAACAGCGTGCCTCGGCCAATCCCCATCTCGTCGCGTCCCGAGCCTTTAACAGGGAAACAGATCACGAAAGACTTCGCCCAAACGACCTGATCGGGAGGATGGCAGCCGCGACGACATGGCTTGATTAACCTAGACGGACGAGGGGCGGCCTGAAGCCCACGATGCCGTGCCGCTCGAATACGCATCCCGCTACAACGAAGGAATCAGAATGGCCAAGGTCGTTGTCGTCACAGGCGCGAGTGCCGGCGTCGGCCGGGCTACCGTCGAGGAGTTCGCCAAGCAGGGCTACGACGTTGCGCTGCTGGCGCGCGATCCGGATCGGCTGGAGCGGGTCGCTGCCGAACTTCGGTCGGCCTATGGCGTGCGCACGCTTGCCATCCCGACGGACGTGGCCGACGCCGACGCCGTCGAGGCAGCGGCGACCCGAGTCGAAGCCGAACTGGGCCCCATCGACGTATGGGTGAACGTGGCGATGGCGACTGTTTTTGCCCCGGTGTCCGAGCTGACGGCGCAGGAGGTAGAGCGCGGCACACGGGTCACGTATCTCGGGCAGGTCCATGGAATGATGGCGGCGCTCTCACGCATGCGGATTCGCAATCATGGCACGATCGTCAATGTCGGGTCGGCGCTTGCCTATCGCTCGGTGCCGCTGCAATCGATCTATTGCGGCGCAAAGGCCGCCATCCGCGGCTTCACCGATTCGCTGCGCTCCGAGATCATTCACGACAGGCTCGCCGTCCATCTCACGACGGTGGATCTTCCTGCCGTAAACACGCCGCAATTCGACTGGGCGATGAACAAGATGGGCGTGAAGGCGAAGCCCGTTGCGCCGATCTTCGAGCCCGAGGTCCCGGCGCGCGCGATCTATTTCGCCGCGACACACAAGCGCCGCGAGGTTTGGGTCGGCTTTCCGACGGTCAAGGCCATTCTTGCCAACCGCATCGCGCCCGGGCTTGATCGACAGATATTTGGCATCCGCCGGATACGAGGGCAGCTCACCAATGAGGCGCTACCGGCAGACGCGCCCGCCAACCTGTTCAAGGCCGTTCCGGGGAATTACGGCGCGCACGGCCGCTTCGACAGCCAGTCCAAGCTACGGAGCTGGGAAATGTTCACCGACCGGCATCGCACTGCATTCTGGGCGGCTGCCGGGATCGGGCTGATAACCGGCGTGCACCTGTTAGCCAAACGGCTGAAGGTTTGAACGGGGCACGCGGTGAGCACCCGATCGAGGACTACGCGCTTCTGGGCGATGGGCAAACCGCGGCGTTGCTGAGCCGCGACGGCTCGATCGACTGGCTGTGCTGGCCGCGCTTCGACGATCCCGCCTGCTTTGCGGCTTTACTTGGAACGCCGGAGCACGGGCACTGGGTCATCGCGCCAATGGCGCCTGCGACCAGGCGCAGCCGCCATTGGCGCGATGACCCAGTGCCCGTGCTCCGGCGTTCCAAGTAAAGCCGCAAAGCAGGCGGCGTCGAAGCGCAGCCACACAGCCAGTCGATCGAGCCGTCGCGGCTCAGCGACGCCGCGGTTTGCCCACCAAAAGGGCGTAGTCAATACGGCGCGTGAGACGTTCAAACCTTCAGCCTAGGCTAACAGGTGCACGCCGGTTACCACCGAGTCGGACAAGCTGGGTGTCCTCATAGGAAAAAATACGCCCCTGCAGAAGCGGGTCGTTGGTGAAATCAATACCTGGCACCACATTCCGGACGCAGAAAGCGACTTGTTCTGTCTCAGCAAAGAAGTTGTCCACATTGTGATCGAGTACCAGCCGGCCCACGATGCGGAGCGGCAAAACTTCCTCCGGGATGATCTTGGTGGCGTCCAGAACGTCGAAATCGAAGTCGTTTGCAAGCTTTTCGATGAGTGCAACGCAGGCTTGTATCTCCATCCGGAAACCAAAGGGATTCACGCTCGAACAACTACAAGCAAGCTCGGCATCGCATAATCTGCGAGCAACTGCTCCTGCCTCACAAGCTTGCTCGACATGGCGGCAGCCTTGCACGTAGGTGGTACACGTAAATGCGTGTGAAGAAATGTATGCCCGAAAACCGAAAGCAAAACCTGACCGTGAACCTCAGTCCGCAGACGGTTCAAAAAGCCAAGGTGCTCGCGGCCAGGCGCTCTACATCCATCAGCGGCCTTTTGGCCAAGCAAATCGAGGCCTTGGTGGACGCGGACGAAGCTTACGAGAGCGCGCATCTGAACGTGGGCCAGAAGATTGCCGGTATCGCGCTTACCTCAGCGTCGCAAGGTGATTGAGAGAACCGCAGATCCCTCCACTCCGCTACGCTCTGTCGAAAAACATTTCCACGAAAGGTCCGCTGAACTGCAGATCCCTCGGCTGCCCCGGATTTCCTGTAAAACTTGGTGGCGTTGGCAAACTTCATGCGCCTTTCCTTACTGAAAGGCGCACACGCGATCGTGTCCGGCGCAGCGTGGCAGGAAATCCGGGTACGCTCAGAGGCTGTGATTTTATTGGCTTTTTCACGTTTTTGACGCAGCTAAGCCTTTTATTTTCAGCACCAATTTTCATGTGAAACCAATAAAGTCACAAACTCTCGGGATGACAAAGGGGAGGACGGCGCTTCCATTGAGAGCAGTTGCTGGACAGAAGGCGTTTTTCATCACCTTGGGTGGGCCTTAAGGCCCATGACTCCTCCGGTCGGGATGACAAAGGGGAGAGTTCAAATTGTTAATCCTTTCGGCCGCCTTGAATTGAAGTGAGGCGATCTGAGCGCTCTACCAGGGAATCTCGCGACATCTGTTAAGTGATCGGCGCAGGATTGAATAGAGCAAACTCATTGTGCAGACCCCAATGGTCGGCCCAGGTTTCTTTACGGCCGCTTGCCACATCAAGAATCATGCGGAAAATTTCCTCGCCAACCTGCTGGATCGTTGCCTCCCCGGTGGCGATGCGGCCGGCATCGATATCGATCAGGTCGGACCACCGATCCGCCAGCGCACTGCGGGAAGCCACCTTGATCACGGGAGCCATGGCAAGCCCATAGGGAGTTCCGCGTCCGGTGGTGAAGACATGCATGTTCATCCCTGCGGCTAGCTGCAGGGTTCCGCAGACGAAGTCACTGGCCGGTGTGGCCGCAAAGATGAGCCCTTTGGTTGTGACGCGTTCTCCCGGACCAAAAACACCGGCCAGCGCGCTGCTGCCTGCCTTTGCCGTCGAGCCCAGCGCCTTCTCGACAATATTCGTCAGCCCTCCGATTTTGTTTCCGGGCGTTGGATTCGCGCTTCGATCGGCCCCACCGTGTTGCAGGTAAGCGTCGTACCAGGCCATTTCGCGAATCAGATCGCGCGCAACCTCTTCGTTGGCTGCACGCGCGGTGAGCAGATGAACGACATCGCGGACCTCGGTTACTTCTGAAAACATCACAGTGGCGCCGGCACGCACCAACAGGTCCGCCGCATAGCCCACTGCGGGATTAGCCGTCACTCCGGAGAATGCATCGCTCCCCCCGCATTGCAACCCAACCACCAGATCCGCCGCCGGGCGGGTTATGCGGGTTCGAGCATGCAGCTGGATCAGCCGCTTTTCCGCCATCTCCATAATGGCCGTGATCATGTCGCCAAAGCTGCGATGTTGCTCATCCTGCAAGCGGATGACGTAGGGCACGGCAGACAATATCGGAAGGCTGCTTGCCGGCAGCATCTGCGCAGGCTGCAGTTTTTCGCAGCCCAGGCTGACCACCATCGGGGCCCCTCCCAGATTTGGATTCAGACTAAGATTGCGCAGGGTGCGAATGGGAATTTCCGATCCGGGAGCATTGATCGCAATCCCGCATCCGTAGGGATGAGTGATCGCAATCACATCGTCAACGTTCGGATAGCGGGGCAGGATCTCGGAGCGGATGCGCTTGACGGCGAACTCTACCGTGGCCGAAACACACTGCACCGTAGTTGCAATGCCGAGGACGTTCTTCGTTCCGACGGAACCATCCTGGTTGAGAAAACCCTCGAAGGTATATCCCTCAAGTGGCGGCAGCGGATCCGGCACGGCGGTTGCCAGGGAGAGTCTATCGAGCGGTGGGGGCGCCGGCAAACTCATGACTTCCTCGTGCACCCAGCTGCCTTTTGCAATCAGCGCTTCCGCATATCCGATGACGACGCCGTAGCGGACGATGGGATCGCCTTTCGCAATGGCGGATAAGGCCACCTTGTGTGCTTCCGGAATCGTATCGAGGAGTGCCGGGCCGTTGTCGAGTTGCGTCCCGGCGGGCAATCCACCTTGATTGACGACGATGGCCACATTGTCTTGCGCATGGACCCGAATGCACAGAGGGCGTAATCTGCCGTTGCTGGACATATGATTCTTCAGCCCTTATAGCACTACTCCGCACGCTAGGTATAGAGCTTGGCCGGCACAATCTCCGGTTCCGGTTCGCCGGCAGCTACGATCAGCTTCTTCAACTCGTCCTGCAAAGCGTCTGCTTGCTTACGGTACTCTTTGCGGGCGGCCAGATTGACAATCTCGTTCGGGTCGCCACGCTCATCGTAGAAAAGATATTCGTGATACTTGGCGCCGGCTTTGTCAGTTCGTACGTTTGCATCCGGGTCGGCCACGCAATAGACCCAATCCGGGGTTCGAATCGCTCGTGCGACCATCGCTTCGCTGATCTGAATCAGCTCCTTGTTGGGCCATGCTTCGCGGGCCTTCTTATCGCTGAGCAGCGGCAACAGGCTTCTTCCCTTCATGGAAGACGGCACCTCGACACCTGCTGCTTCAAGCAACGTGGGCGTGATGTGAAGATTGCCGACAATCTCATCCAGGCGCTGCGAGCTGTTGAAGCCCGGCCCTTCGATGATCAATGGAATACGAATCGAGCCGTTATGCGGACTGCGTTTGTATTCCTCGTTCCGGGTCATGAACTGGCAGCCATGATCGCTGATGAAAACGAAGATGGTGTTATCCGCAAGCTGCTCTTCCTCCAGAATCTTGCGGATTCTTCCTACTGACGTGTCGATTGACTCGCAGCAGCCGTAATAGTCCGGCAACTGCGACTGCCAGTTTCCCGGGAATGGGCGCAGGTCGGGGGGTACAAATGAGTCCTGAAAACGCTCCGCCACCCCCTTAGGCGCGATGAAGCGCTTAGCGTCATTCTGGAAATGGGGCTCCAGTTGCGAGATGTAGAGCAAAAACGGCTTGTCATGCGGCTGGCGCAAAAACTTCTCAGCGCGATCAGTCACGAAGTCGACACGGAACTCGTCTTTGAAGGAGATCTCCTTGCCGTCCCCATCGTAGATCGTGCCTTCATAGGGGTGAGTGGTGAACTCAAACTCGTTGGCGCCTTCCCACATATCGAGAAAGCCGCCGCGAAATTCAGGCTTGACGTAGCCGCGACCACCACCTTCCTCGACAGTTGAAGGAGCGAGATGCCATTTGCCTAACAGATTTGCCGTATATCCCGCCTTGCGAAGCTCGCCGGCCAATGTTGGCAGCGAGGGATCAATCGGCAGTGAATTGTGCCACACGCCGGTTTCGGTCGCATATCGCCCGGTCAGCATGACGGAACGCGAAGGAGAACATACTGGTTGATTGGTGACTGCGTGGGTGAACAAAGTCCCACGCTCCGCCATGGCATCGAGATTGGGGGTATTCGTCGAACAGTTCAGACGGTTCGCTCCGACAAAGTCCCACCGGAACTGGTCAGCCAGATAAAGAATGATATTCGGTTTCTTCTTAGGCGTTGCGGGCCCTGCAGGTTGCCCGCTTCTTGCTTTGGCCGTGAGCGATGCGGCGGCCGCCGCCGTTCCCAACATGAACTCGCGTCGATTGGTGGGCAATGCAAATCTCCCGTCTCTATATTACGGCTGTCTCTGAATTCATCATCAGAAGTACCATGGACGAAGTTCGTCTCTTCTCACTTCTCCTGTACCTTGCCATGCTCGAGCATGATGATGGGCGAGCCGCTGGCAACCTTCACGGTAAAGGCATGCCTGGTCACGATTGCATTGCTGATTGTCATTCCCTTCTCCGCGGTGATGTCGACGTTCGTCAGAGTGATCGACGTGATTGGACTTTCCGGCAGGCCAACGATGAATCCGGCGGTTTTCGCGCCGGTTGCCTTCAGATTCTCGATGCGGATGTCGTGAAAATGCGGCGTTAGCGGCGTTCCGGGCTGTGCCGAGTCCTGGTCTGGGATTCGCGGATAGTATTCGGTGATAAGAATGGGCGTAGCCACGTCTTGCATGGTCAAATCACGAAAATCAAGATTGCCGATATCTCCGCCTCGATCGCGATTCGATTTTACCCGCACCCCGTTGGCAGTGCCCTGAAAATGCACGCGGGCCACGCGAACGTTTTGCACCCCACCTGAGACCTCGCTGCCAATGGACATGCCATGCCCGTGAAGAAAGTTACAGTCGATAACGGTAATGTCGGTGCTGGGATCGTCTGGTCCCAATGAACCTGGCTGACCCGATTTGATGGCAATATTGTCGTCACCGACATCGATGGTCATGTGCGAGATGGTGACGTGATGAGACGAGAAGGGATCCACGCCATCGGTGTTCGGCGAACGCTCAGGCGCAAGGATCCTGCCGTCGCGAATAGTCACGTCATCGGAGTAGTAAAGCGTAACCTGCCATGAGGCGGAGTTCTGGATCGTGACTCCCTCGATCCGAATATGTTTTGAGTGATCTATCAATATCAGCCGAGGCCGTTTTGGCGCGACGTAGTCCGGAGAATTCTTGTGGGCGTATACCTCGGCCCACCACGGCTGGCCGGCGCCATCGATCGTCCCGCCGCCGCGGATGGTGACGTCCTGAGCATCGGTGGCTCTGATTAATGGCTGGACCGCGTCCTCCCGCAGTACCGTCCATTGGGAGTAGTCGCTTTTATCCTGGCTGCCCAGCAGGGTTGCTCCGGGTTCGACATCGAGGACGATGTGGCTCTTCAAGACGATCGGGCCGGTAAGAAAGGTTCCCTTGGCCAGAAGCACCGCACCGCCGCCCTTGCGGGCGCAGTCATCGATGGCTTGCTGCAGTGCAGCTGTGTCTTTGGTCTTTCCGTCTGCTTTGGCGCCATAGGCGAAGGCATCACAGACGTTGGCCGCATTTGCCGCCAGGCTGGCGCCCAGGGCCACGATCGCGGCAGAGACCATTCCCTTACTGCGCCTCAGACGAGCCTCCTTTCCCCATCTTGCCGGTCTTACGTGAAAAACTCTCCCGGTGACAGAATACTGCGCGATAACTACCTCGCGGAAATCCTCAGCTGGATATATAGTTTGTGGGTATCGGTCAGCCAGTTCTAAGAGGGTGCGGACGTCCTGGAGGGGCGAGAGTCGTTCCCTCAGCGGCTATTGAATTCTGCAGAGGTAATATCCTGCTGGCAGGTTGAGCTGCCGAACGCTACCCAAAGCCGAGCTGAAAGGGAAATAGCGCCACAGGGGCTAAAGCCCTCGTTCTACTGGTCCTTTTCGGCACGACTGAAGTCGTGCCCTGATACAAAACACTTTTTGAAATTGGCTCGAAATAGACTAACTCGGACATTAGCTTTACAGGCATCAATAAAGCCGCGCCTGTTCGCAATAGTTTACGTACGACCTAAAGGTCGTACCCTTCAAAACATTGGGTTTTTCCGCAGCCTGCTAAGGGAGAAAAGTGAACAGCAAGATGACACGCCGTGACGCGCTTAAGCTGGGAACAAGCACAGCAATTTCGGCCGCGGCCACTCCATTGCTGTCCTCGCCGATCGCCAAGTCGGCCGCTACGCCTGCCTCCTCTGACGACATTTGTTTCATGCGTGCGGTCGACATGGTAGGCGCGATCCGCGCGAAGAAACTCTCTGCGCGCGAAGTCATGCAGGCGCACCTGAAGCAGATCGGCCAGGTGAATGCAAAAGTCAACGCGGTGGTAACCCTGGTGGACCAAGACCATCTGATGGCCCAGGCCGCTGCGGCGGACGAGGCGCTCGCCAACGGCAAATGGCTCGGCCCTCTCCATGGTTTACCGGTTGCCGTCAAAGACCTGCATGAAACGCGTGGCATTCGCACTACCTATGGCTCTCCGTTACAAAAAAACAACGTGCCGGATTTCGATTGCCGGGTGGTGCAGCGGGAGAAAGAGGCAGGAGCGATCGTGCTCGGCAAGACAAACGTGCCCGAATTCGGACTCGGTTCGCAGACCTTTAATCCGGTCTTCGGGCCCACGCACAATCCTTACGACACGAGGAAGACATGCGGTGGAAGCACCGGCGGCGGTACGGTCGCGGTCGTATGTGGTATGGCTCCGCTGGCCGATGGCAGCGATATGGGAGGCTCGCTGCGCAATCCTCCTAACTTTTGCAACGGGGTGGGCATCCGAACCTCGCCGGGTCGAGTGTCCAACGTGCCCACCAACCTGGGTTGGTTTACGCTCTCCGTTCCCGGTCCTGTGGCTCGTAATGTCACGGACTGTGCCTACTTCTTGAGCGTGCTCGCCGGCTACGACCACCACTCACCCATCTCCATTGAAATGTCAGGCGCTCAGTTTGCGCAGCCTCTGGGTAACCGAAGCTTCAAGGGAGTACGGGTGGCGATGTTCAAGGATATGGGATTGCCGTGGGAGCCTGAGGTGAAGAGCGCGGTGCAGACGCAGCGCAAGGTCTTCGAATCGCTGGGATGCGTTGTCACAGATGCCGAACCTGATTTCACCGATGCGAACGAAGCCTTTCTGGCGTGGCGGCACTGGTCGGTCGAACTGCGCTTCGGCGATTTGTTAGCCACGCATGGTGACCAGCTCAATGAATACATTCACTGGCACGTTGAAGAAGGGCGCAAGCTTACCGGCCCTTACTTGTCTCGTATTGAGGCGAAGCGCACTGCGCTCTACGAGCGTTTGTGCAACTTCAAAGGAGAGTACGAGTTTTTTATTCTGCCCGTAAACCAGGTGCTTCCCTTTGACGTGAACACCCACTATCCAACCGAAATTGCCGGTGTGAAGATGGAAGATTACCTCGCCTGGATGAAGTCTGCGTATTACATCTCGACGGCTGGAAACCCGGCGATGTCAGTTCCCTGTGCATTTTCTTCGAGTGGGCTTCCGATTGGCATTCAGATCGTTGGCCGTCATCATGACGACTGGGGCGTGCTGCAATTGGGCTACGCTTTTGAACAAGCCACGAACATCGGTAGGCGTCGTCCAGTCGTGGTTTAGCGTTTAGCTCTCGGAGAAACCGCCAACCCAAGAAACACGATCATGGCTTGATTGAGACGCAGGATATCCTCATCGTCCAACCGGCCGACGTGTGCGCCGACTTTCGATTTTGGCACGGTCGTTATCTTATCTACCATCAAACGGCAGCTCGCACGCAGCCCATTTCGTTCATTCGGCTCTACTGTGAGACGGAACAGGGGGGCTTCCGTCTCGTCGGTGGTGAAAGCGCAAATAGTGACGGAGTCGGTGCCATCGAAACGGTCATCCTGCAAGATCGCAACGGGGCGCGGTTTACCTGCATAGCCCTTGCCACCCGGAACCGTCCAGATATCGCCTCGCCTCATTCATCGCCCCATACGGATACGGCATCGATAAAGGCCTGATCCTTACGCGCATGGGAACTAGCCGCTACTGCGAGCGATTGGCGATGCGCTTCCGATCGGAAGGCTCTGGAGCGTACATCCGGCACCCAGATCTGGATGGGCCGGAGGCCCTGCTTGCGCAGGCGCTCGCGATGCTCCTGCACCTTGAGGCGCGAGGACTTTGGTTTTGATGTCGAAGTCACGGCATCTCTCCGATATGGTTACATGTAACTTTATCACAACAGGGCCCGGATACTCGCGCAGGTTTACCTCAGCACCAGGGCTGAAGCCCTGAATCTGTGTAACGGAGCGTTCTCGCGGGTTTGAAAACCCGCTCCCCCGGACTAAAGTCCGGGGCTACACAACGGATTAGCACCGATTGGCACAGCTTAAGCTGTTCGTTGGATCAAAATGCGGCAAAATGTCCTCCGCCGGCCAATTCGCATCTCCAAAATATGTAGAAACTCCAGAGTCTTACTCTTACATGTAAGAGTAAGACTATCTATATGCGCATCACTTCAAAAGGCCAAGTGACCATCCCCGCCGAAATTCGTGAGCAGGCGGGCCTTCTTCCCCACACCGAAGTCGATGTCGAATTCGACGGCAAAGCTGTGCGGATCGTCCGGGCCAAAAACAGAAACAACGGACGGGGTTCACGGCTCGTCACACACTTGCGAGATCGCGGAGACGTTGTTATGAGCACCGACGCGATCATGGCTCTAACTCGTGGCAAGTAAATGGCTGCCGTACTGATCGACAGCAACCTTCTGCTCGATCTGATGACTGAAGACTCCCGTTGGTTCGCGTAGGCCAGCAAGGTTTACCTGAGCAGGAAATAGCACACGCCCACGGTCGCCAGCAGCAGTAATGAGATGACGCGTGGATCACTCACCGCCGTGACCGGTCCTTTGAGAAACGCGAGCGGGTGATCCCAGCAGACCTTTGATACCTCGGCCTCATCCATAGCCGGCGTCAACAAGCTGGTCACCACGTAAATGGCTACGCAGACCGCGGCAATGATGGGCCCAGCGAGCATGAACGGAATGCCCAGACCCTGCACCGGATCGGTTACGAAACCACCGAAATCCGTGAGTCGCGAGGATGGCAGGAACCATCTGCCTGTACTCGGCAGATCGACCAGGAAATAGATGACGCCCAGGAGCGAGCCAAAATAGAGGGTGGCCATGGCCGCTTGTTTGGTCCCGCGCTTCCAAAGGACGCCGAGCACAAAGACCGTAGTCACAGCGGGCGCAAAGGTCATTGGGATTTTGTTAACCGCCTCGAAGATGGTGCCGAACTGGTCGCCCTGCGTGGACCACAACATCGCCAGCACCATGATCACGCCCGTGGTGATACGCCCCACCCGAACCACGCGCGCATCCGTCGCTTGCGGATGCAGGCGCTTAACCACATCGATGGAGATCAGTGTGGCGCAGCTATTGAGCGCCGCGGCCATGCAACTCATCAGCGCTGCCGCCAGACTGGCGGCAATCAGTCCGCGCACTCCAACCGGGATGAGGTATGTGATCAGCAGCGGAAGCATGGTGTTGTAATCCGGACGGCCGGTCCCGGCCACGTTGGCCAGATGGATCGCGCCCCTTTGCCAAAGCACGTAGCCGATGACGCCGGGGAACACCATGAGAAAGACCGGCGAAAGCTTCAGAAAACCTGCAAACAGCGCGCCGTTTTGCCCATCCTTCAAGGTGTGCGCACCCAGCACGCGCTGGACGTGGGTCTGGTCCGCACACCAGTACCAGATACCGAGAATGGGATAACCGAGCAGAACCGCCAGCCAGGAGAACTCGTTGAGATGCCCCTGAGCATTGATCACCGGCTGCAGCATGTGCAGTTGTCCGGGAGCGACGGCATGTTGGAAGGTCGCCAGATTATGCACGCCTACGCGGGGCAGGGAGCGGACCCCAAGGATGGTGATCAGGGTGGCGCCCCCCAGCAGCAGCACGACCTGGATGCTCTCCGTCATCACCACTGCCTTCAGGCCACCCAGGGCTGCGTAAGTGACCGTAAACAGCGACAGTACAAGGATGGTGGCAAACATAGGTACGCCGAGGAGACTCTCGAAGACCTTTGCAGCCGCAAAGAGGCTGATGCCGATGTGAATCAGGAGTGCGCCAAGAATCCCGATCACAGCAAGAAAAGTGCGCGCTGCGGGACAATAGCGGCGCTCCATGAACTCCGGCAGCGTGGCCACGCCGGAGTTGATATAGAACGGGGCAAACATCAGCGCCAGCAGGATAAGGATGAAGCATGCCATCCACTCGAAATTACCGATGACCAAACCGTCTCTTGCGCCGCCGGCCGCGTAGCCGACGAGGTGGATGGTTGAAATATTAGAGGTGAACACGGCCGCGCCCACGGTGAACCAACCGAGTGACTTATTAGCCAGAAAATATTGCTGCGAAGAAGCATCCCGCCGGTAGCCAACCTTGATACCAAAAGCAGTAATGCCAACCAGGTACACAGCGATGACGATGGCGTCGATCGGAGATATGGCCATGCAGCTAAGGCTGGATCTGGACTTTCAGGGATAGGGATTTGTCCGCGGCAAACTGCAGGGCTTTCACCGAGTCTTCCAGGGAAAAGACATGGTTGATCAGAGGTTGCACGTTCACTCGCCCGGCTGCCACTAACCGGATCGCCTCATCGAACGTGTCACCGTAGCGCATCGATCCGCGGAAGTTAATTTCGCGCACCATGAGCTGGTTCACGGGTATTGGAATGTCCGCGGTGCCCACCGTGCCGATCTGCACAATGGTGCCGCCGGGGCGCACCAGGTCAAACGCCGCACGCAACGCCGGTGGCGCGCCCGAAGCCTCAAAAATCATGTCGAAGCCCAGGCCGGTGAGCTCGCGCACCTGGTCGTGCAAATCGCGCGCAGTGGGATCGAGAGCCACGTCGGCGCCCAGCTCGATCGCCTTATTGCGACGGGCAGAAACAATGTCGCTGACTGCGACCGGAACCGCACCGAAGGCGCGCGCCGTCATCGCCACCAACAGGCCGATCGTCCCTCCACCCGTCACGAGCACGCGCTTGCCCGATACCGTGCCGGCGCGTTTCACCGCGTGCAGGGCGACGGAAAGTGGCTCCATCATGGCACCGATACCATCATCCATATCCACAGGCAGCAAATGACATTGATCCGCGCGGACGGTGACGAATTCGGCAAGAGCGCCATCGGTTGGTGGGGTAGTGCTGGCGCTGCCCAGCATAATGGTTTTTCGACAGAGATTGATTTGACCGCCCTTGCAGTAGGCGCAAAAACCGCAGGAGCGCGCAGGATTCACCGTGACCCGCTGGCCAATCTTCACCGTCTCGACGTCGCCGGCAACCGCGGCGACTTCAGCGGTAAACTCGTGGCCGAGGATGAACGGGCGGTCGGGCACAAAGGTGGCGTTGTGTCCGTGCTCGTAATAGTGCAGGTCGGTGCCGCAAATGCCAACGCGGCGGCTGCGCAACAGCACCATGCCCGGATGCAGCTCCGGCTGGCGATAGGGCTCGATGCGTATGTCTTTGGCACCGTGGAGGACCGCAGCTTTCATTCTGATGCCTCGATCTGATAGAAACGGGCGCAGTTTTCACCGAGAATTGCGGCTTGCGCTTCCGGCGAAAATTTCTGCAGGTAATCAATCACGATCTTCATGACCACCCGGTACTCGCCCGACAGGGTGCAAACCGGCCAATCGGAACCGATCATGAGCCGGTCGGCGCCAAATGCGTCGAAGGCGACGTCCATGTAGCGGTGAAAGTCACCTGGAAGCCATTGCTTCCATCTCGTCTCCGTCACCATGCCGGAGAGCTTGCAGGAAACGTTGGGGAACTTCGCCAGTTGGTGCAGATCCTCCTGCCAGGGAGAAACCAATCTCTCAGCGATTTTGGGTTTGGCGATGTGATCGAGCACAAACGGCTGCTCGGGGAACTCCTCTACCAGCTGCGCCGCAACTGTAAGGTGTTTGGGAAAGAGCAGCAAATCGTAAGCCAGATTGAATTCACGCAGCTGCGAGATGCCGCGGCGAAACTCCGATCGCAGCATAAAGTGGTCATCCGGTTCGTCGTGGACTATATGGCGTACGCCGACAAGCTTTGGGTGGCTCGAAAACCTCCGCAGCTGGTCGGGTAGTTGTTCTGAGCGCAAATCCACCCAGCCGACAACACCCTTAATGAATGCGTGCTCTTCGGCGAGTTCCAGTAACCACCGTGTCTCTTCCAGATTTTGCCGCGCCTGCACCGCAACGCAGCCGTCGAAGTGAATGCCGGCTAGCAGCGGCTCCAGATCCTGAGGTAGAAAAGCATGCTTCAGTATCCCCATCTGGTCGGTCATCCAGGTGTGCTCGTTGGGGCTGTAATGCCAGAAGTGCTGGTGAGAATCGAGTCGCATTGGCGTCTGAAATGATGAACCATTGAGCTCAGAGTTGGCAAGTGGGAGTCTGCCCTCAGGAGCCGGCAGGGTGCGGAAAGAGTCATGAAGAAAAAAGTGTACCTCAGGGCCTGAAGGCCCGATTCTTTCTCAGCCCTGTGCGGCCCGACTGAAGTCGGGCCCTGATATGATACAAAGCGAGTTTCCCGCAAAGTTGTTTCACCAGCGCTAAAGCGCATGATCTAGTGGAGACCGTTTCCCGGAGCGCTGAAGCGCTCCTTCCCCCGCATAAATGCGGGGGCTGCCACCACGAATCCCTGGGTTTTGCTGTTCTCACGCAGACTGTAAAGGCCGATCGATTTTGAGGTTGATGTCCGGGCTGAAACCCGGACCTACCCGAGAGCGACTCTTTGCGCAGCCTGCTAAAGCCTCAAGTTGTTGTTGCGTTAATGGAATGGCTAAAGAGTTTGTGTGGCAACCATGCGGTTTTGAAGCGGCCGGTCTTTAGCCGCTGACAACAATGGGGTTCGCGCTTATTGGTTCAGCCATTTATGTTGTCCCGCTAAGTGCCTTTCTGGATTGGGGCAAAGGTGCAATCATGGGGCTGCTCAAAAAGAGGATTCGAAATGAAGAAAATTGTTTTGACCTTGCTTCTCAGCGGCCTTGCACTACTGTCGATCGGACTCTATAGCCAACAGAGTCAGCCAACACGAATCGGGATGCTGATCGGCATCAAGCCCGATCGAATAGCCGCCTACGAAGCTCTCCATGCGGCTTCAAACCCAGGCGTTCGTGACTTGCTCGACAAATACCACATGCATAACTTCTCGATATACATCCACAAGATGGATGACACTCACTATTACCTCTTTGCCTATTACGAGTACACCGGGAACGACTACAAGACCGACATGGAAACGTTGGCCAGGGAACCTCGAAATATAAAGTGGCTAAGCATGACAGACCCTATGCAAATTCCTCTGCCCGGCCAGACGTCGTGGACCAAGATGCAGGAGGTCTATCACAATCCGTAATCAGGGTTTTTTGCTTAGCAGAGAGCGTGCATCGAGGATGTGGTCGCGCATAGCAGTGCGGGCAGCTTCGGCATCGCGAGCACGGATCGCCGCATATATTTTGCGATGGAATTTGAGCGGCTGTTCGACCGCAACACGCTCCGAAAGCTGGCTCATGCTGGTGAGCACGGTGCGGTGGATGCCCTTGAAGAGCAGTTGGCAGATGCGGTTGCCGCTGGCATGGAAAATAGCGTTGTGGAAAGCCATGTCCGCTTCCAGGCGGTCGCGAGTGGTTTTGCTGCGCTCCAATCCCAGAACGGCATTGCGCATGATGGAAATATCCTCCGCCGTCGCCCGCTCGGCAGCCCGGGCAGCGAGTTCCGGCTCGACGATCAGCCGGGTTTCGAAGAGTTCGTGGTGGGAGAGGTCGTCCAGCAGCACCAGAAAATCGATCGGTTCGTTAAGGATCGTCTCCGCGCTATCGGAAAGATAGGTTCCGTCGCCGACCCGCTGTGAAAGAACGCCCATCATCTCCAATACCTTGAGCGCCTGGCGCACAGATGCCCGGTTGGCCCCGAATTCCTTCGCCATCTCCCGCTCCGGGGGAAACTTGGAGCCGGGTGCAACCGAGCCATCCGCAATGAGCCGCTTGATGCGCGCGATCAATCGGGCGGTTACGCGGGGATCTTGCTGAGCCTTGCTCGCAATGCTGACGGTTGGCATAGGTATCCGGATGCCCGACAAGTGTATAGGAGTTTTTCAAGAGCGGGTAGTGCATTGGTCCGGCATTTTCTCCCCGGATTTCCTGTCGATGTTGGCGGCGTTGACAAACTCCATGCGGCTCTCTTTACGGAGAGCCGCATAAACGGCCTTGTCCAGTGCCGCGTGGCAGGAAATCCGGTTCTGCCCCGGGATCCGCAACTAACAAAAGGATTGACAACCGGGGCCGCACCGTCTTATCTAACTGAGTACGCTGTGGTGAAGGAGTTCACCCGAACGGTTTCACCATGTGTGAAGCCGCTTTAAACTGCTGTTCCTGCCTCATAGGCTCGACGGATGATGACTCCTGACGGGAAACCGTCGCGGAGTCGTATCCGGCGATGCCATCCCCGTTCAGACTGAGCAGTTGCGTTGGTGGAGGTTGAATTTGCAGAAATACCTTCTTATCGCAATCGGCGGAGCCCTGGGTTCGGCTACCCGGTATTTGGTTGGCTCGGTGGTTGCCAACCGAATGGGCTCCCGATTCTCTTACGGCACATTCGTGATCAACCTCACGGCTTGCCTGATCATTGGCTTCTCCCTTACCTGGATGGGACGACGCACAGGGATCAATCCGGCCTGGAGGCTCCTGATTCCGATCGGCTTCGTGGGCGCTTATAGTACCTTCTCCACGTTCGAATGGGAGACCTTTGTCACGTTGCAAACAGGCGCATTCCTGATTGGTGCCCTCTATGTGTCGTTGAGCATTGTGCTCGGGCTGATTGCGGTGTGGCTGGGAGTCCTGCTGGCGCGGCTTGCGTTCTAGAGCAGTTTCGCAATTACTATGGACTGAAAAAGACCGCGAGGTGTGGTTTTCCTTGGGAGAAAACCACGAAAGGCCTGTCGCTTCGATCTATACCCATTGCGAAACTGCTCAACGTCGCTCACTCCTCAAACGACCGGTTCCAGGTCGAGATCACTCGCGTCTCCCGTTCGAAACCTAACGTACTGACCGACCCTGTTCCCAACGCCAGCAGGCTCCCCGCGCGCGGCGGTAACCCAAGCCAGGTAGCCGCCAAAATCCTCAGCACATGGGCATGGGCAAAAAGCGCTACCTGGCCGTCGATCTTGCAGGCTCGATCGATCACCTGCTGCGTTCGCGCAGCTACATGCTCCACCGGCTCGCCCTGGGGAACGGGAGAATCCCAAATGGACCAGTCAGGCTGTTCCTTGCGAATCTCCGCCGTGGTGCGCCCCTCGAAGATTCCGTAATCCCATTCACGCAGGTTCTCATCCATCTTCGCCACATCGGCATAGCCGGCGACGCGGCAGGTTTCCCGGGCACGCTGCAGCGGACTGGTCAGCACCAGGCTGAACTGACGATGGGCCAGATAATCTCGAATTCTGGCGGCACGCTCCTCGCCTCGTGCGGTCAGCGGGATGTCGGTTCGGCTGGTATGGGCGCCGGAGAGACTCCACTCCGTCTCTCCGTGACGAATCAACCACAGTTGCAGATTCAAGCTATCTTCCTTTCATCTTGGACTGTCCGCTGCGGGCTTTTCCAGCCCACCCTGCAGAGTGAAATTTTCGAGCGCAATCGCATTCTGCCAAATGCGATCGAGGGAGTCGATGTAGTGCACCTCGAGTTCAAACAGGGTGCGCTGCGACACAATGACCTGAGGATACGCCTGGGCCATATTCTGGTACTTGCCCAGGTAAAGCTCATACGCGCGCCGGGCGCGAGGCAGCAAAGCTGTGCGGTAGCGCTCCGCCTCTAACCTGGCGGAAAGATAGTTCTGTACCAGTGCCTCGGCCTGTTGCCGCAGGGACAATTGCGTGCGCGTTATCTCCTGCCGGGCCTGGTCGAGCTCGGCTTCCGCGGCACGCACGTTGCCCTGGTTGCGGTTCCACAGCGGCAGCTCGATTCCCACGCTGGCAAAACTTTGGGCTCCCGTCTTTCTGCCCGGTGCCTCCGGGAGCGCCTCCAGATTCGCTTGCTCACCGGCCCGCAATTGAAGGTCGGGCACAACTTCGCGCCGCACGTCTTTCATCCTTGCTTCGGCAATCGCAACCTGCTGGTTGGCCTGCTTTACCGTCGGGCCCTGCTGCACGATCAAATCTACTATGTGATCAGCATCGATCTGCGGCGGCGCGTCCAGCGCTGCGTCCAGGGGTGCGACCTCGATGGAAGGGTTGCCGGCGAGCGCAGCGAGCGACTTGAACCTTTCGAGGAACAGGCGCTGGGCAACGGTATAGTCAATGGCTGCTTGTTCCGCCTCGACTTCGGCCTGCAGAACATCGGGTGAATCCGCCTGGCCCACATTCGCCAACTGGTGCGCAGTTTGCGCGGCATCGTTGGCCAACCCCAGGAGCCGACCGCGAACCAGCACCGTCTGCTGCGCGCTCAGCGCGTGGTAAAACATCTGCGTCACATCGCTGTGCACCCGCAAGGCCTGGGCCTCGGCTGCGATCTGGTCGGACTGCTTCTGCTGCTGGTAGATGTCGCGGCGAAGTCCGAGCTTGCCCCCCAATACGATGGTTTGCGCGACGAAGCCGCCTTGTTCTCCGCCCCCATAGGATCCGCCGCGGATCTGGTCGCCTTCGTAGCCGACCGAGGGGTTGGGATAGAGCGACGCCTGCCTGGCCTCGGCCTCCGAGCGGCGGACAACGGCCGCGGCTTGCTGCAAGGTCGGGTTGTTTCGATCGGCCATGGCGATAAAGTCTTGGAGCTTAAGTGGCGCGCGCGAGGCGACCCCCTGCAGCAGCTCCGGCACTGGCGTCTGCTGCGCCAAAAGCGGTGCGGCGCAAAACCACACTACAAGCGCGAATCTCTTGTACATCGTCTTCTCCACGGTGGTTATGAAATTCTCTGCAATAGCGACGCGTAGGGGTCGTTGGCCCTTTGCGCCTGCTTCATGCGCGCGATGACTTGCTCGTATTTGTCCGGCGGCAGCACCCTCAGGAAGTTCATCATGCCCATCATGTAACCGCTCCAGCCCGGACGAAGGCCGTAGTTCTCAGGCTTATCGACCATTTGGTCCATAGCCATGGCGGGGCCTTCCATATAGGCGTCCTGAGGGAAGCCGGGCACCGCGTTCGCGTTGGCCGCAATGTCGCTTGCCATCCCCGCCATGCCCGGCATCCCCTTCATGGCGTCCTGCTGCGCGAGCGGCCCGTTGGCCGTCGCCATGTCCGCAGTGCTGCCGAAACCCATGCCGCGGCCGAGGCTGGTGCCATAGTCGTCGCCCGTCGGCGCGCCCGGCGTGCCTTGCAGCATCCCCATGCCGGTATTCATATCCACTCCGGCTGGTTGTCCCATGCCGGGACGGCGGGTCATGCTGCCCACATTCGAAGACATCTGGTTCATCATGTGGTGCGGCAGATGGCAATGCAGCATCCAGTCGCCGACGCGATCCGCGGTGATCTCTATGTCACGTGCCTGGGCCACGCCGACCAGAACGGTCGTCCCCGGCCACCAGGCAGTCTGCGGGATGCGGCCTCCCTCGGTTCCTGTGACCTCGAATGTGTACCCATGAATATGCAGAGGGTGATGATCCATGCCCAGGTTGACAAAACGAATGCGTACCCGATCTCCCTGGCGAACGATCAGCGGAGTGGACGCCGGCCCCGCCTTCCCATTCAGCAGCAGCCAGTTGTATTCCATATTCATGGTGTTGGGCACGGTGTTGTTGGGCAACACTGCATACTCCTGCAGGTGCAGCAGGAAGTCCTTATCGCAGTGCGGATGGTAGGGGGTGCGGGGATGCATAATGAAGCCGCCCAGCATGCCGGCCATCTCCTGCATGGCCATATGGGAGTGGTAGAAGTAGGTTCCCGCCTGGTGAATGTCGAATTCATAGACGAATCGGCCGCCTGGTTTCACCGGCTCCTGGCTGATGCCCGGCATGCCGTCATTGCCGATCGTGTCTTCGAAGCCGTGCCAGTGGAGGGAGCTGGGCTCAGGTAGATGGTTGTCGAAGATGACGCGGACGTGATCCCCCTGGTTGACCTGGATGGTCGGGCCGGGAGCGCTGCCGTTGAATCCCCACAGGTCGATGGTTTTGTCGGGGTGAATCTTCTGCCGCAGCACTTCGGCAACCAGATGGAAGACCTTGGTGGAGCCGTCCATGGTGTAGGCAAGATCGCCGACATCCGTGGTTACCACCGGGGTTTGGAACGTTGGAGACGACATGGCGTGGCTGGATGCTTGTGGGGGCTGTGGGGTAGAAGCTGCGGGTGGCATCTGCATCTGCATGACCTGAGCCGATAGTCCACGTGCAGCAAAGAGAGCGGAGCACGCACCAAGGGTGCGGCCCAGGAAGGTACGTCGGGTACTCATAATGTCTCCTAACGAATGAATGGCGGAGAGGGCAGAGGAGAAGCCGGCAGGCGCAGACCTCCTCTGGAGAAAAGGAAGGGAAAGACGTCTAGACGCGCAGAGGGGTGATCAGTGGCGGGTCGCCAATGCTACTTCGAAGCGGAGGGCAGACGGGTGTGGATGCGGCGACGTTCGGGTCCGGAAGAAGGGTGTCTGAACGCATGTCCGCACGTATGCTGGACGGGGCTGGAGCTTTACCCTGGCTGTTGGCCAGCAGGTCGATCACGCAGAAGGAATTGGCTGGGCAGTTCTCAAATGCGGCGCCAGGAGCCCCAGGTCGCGCCATCGAACGGCAATGGGTCATCGCCGGGCCCAAGGAGCTGCCTAGCTGATGTTGAACACACTGCGCGGTGCAAACGGAAGATGCTGCCTGGGTCACGAGCAGAGCGAGCAACAGCGCCACAATCGTTGCGGGCAGAAGGCTTCGCGCGGCCGAGTGAAAAAGATGGCTCACAGCAGTTTTAGGATACGCCTAACGAAAACGAAAGTTGCGAAGAAACTGGGCAAACAGCGGTCCCTCCACTACGCTCCCCCCGGGACTTCCTGTGGAGTTTGGTGACCTTGACGAACTTCATGCGGCTTTACGGAGAGCCGCACACGCGGCCCGGTCCAATACAGCCTGACAGGAAATCCGGCTCCGCAGTGTCGAAAAACATTTCCACGAAAGGTCCGCTGAACTGCAGATCCCTCGACTGCCCCGGATTTCCTGTAAGACTTGGTGGCGTTGGCGAACTTCATGCGCCTTTCCTTACTGAAAGGCGCACACGCGACCGTGCCCGGCGCAGTGTGGCAGGAAATCCGGTACGCTCGGGATGACAAAGGGGATGGCGACGCTCCCATGAAGAGCGGTTGCTGTACAGAAAACGTTTTTCATCACTTTGGGTGGGCCGCAGGCCCATGACTCCTCCGGTGCTGGGCGAAGTGGGGCACGCCCGCCTACCTGGATAGGCCGAGTCGTCCAAAACAGGAAAGAAGGGTTTTCTCCAACAGGCCACGCTCGGGAAGCATGATCCAGGCGGTCATCGCCACGTGGTAGAGCAACATTCGTTCGGCAAGCGGAATGGTTGTCAGCAGCAGGCTTACCACCTGCTGTCCGCGAGCGGCCGCAAGGCTCTTCCAAGCCTGGGTACCGCTGCGTAATGCCATGCTGACAAACGCGTCGCTGCTCACTTGTGCCCCTCCCACACCGCCTGCTGACTAAGACCTCAAGAAAACCGAAAAGTCGTCCGAGTCTTTTTTTCGGAATTAGTGTTGCGTTCATCGGCACGTCCGGGCCTGCGTTAAATAGCACTCTGGGATAATTCAAGCAGGGGACACGCCCCCTCTGCCTGCCCATGACCACCTTGAAGACAGATCCATTGGGGACCCCAGCCAAGCTCAACGGCTTTGAACCCCTGGGCGTGCCGCTTTTCCGCGATTTGTGGCTCGCCTCCATCGTGTCCAACCTGGGCGGATGGATGCAGGATACGGCCGGCACCTGGCTGATGACCGTTCTCACTCCCTCCCCGCTGCTCATTGCCCTGATGCAGACCGCGGCCAGCCTTCCGGTGGTCATTCTGGGCTTGCTGGCTGGGGCAACGGCGGATATTTTCGACCGCCGCCGGCTGCTCATTTTCTGGCAGGCGTGGATGCTGACGGCGGTGGCGATCCTCAGCGTGCTCACGTTCTTTGACATCATCTCGCCCTGGATCCTGCTCTTTCTCACCTTCCTGCTGAATATCGGCACGGCGATGAACAGCCCCGCATGGCAGGCGATTGTGCCCGAGGTGATTCCCCGGGCGCAGCTCCCGGATGCCATCTCCCTCAACAGTGCCGGTTTTAATCTCGCCCGCGCCCTGGGACCCGCCCTGGGCGGCCTGGCAATCGCGCTGTTCGCCCGTGCGACTACCGGCGCCGCCTCGGTGTTCCTGCTCAATTCCCTTTCCTTCGTGGGCGTGATCCTGGTGTTATATCGCTGGCAGCGCAACCCGCTTTTCAAAAGCGCGCTGCCGTCCGAGCGGATACGCGGTTCGGTGCGCGCGGGTATTCGCTATATCCGCTATGCTCCGATGCTGCAGGCCGCCTTTATGCGTACGCTCATTTTCACCCTCTTCGTGAGCGCAGTCTGGGCCCTGCTGGCCGTAGTGGCCCGCAATGATCTGCACCAGGGAGCAATGGGATACGGCATCCTGAATGGCAGCATGGGCTTTGGAGCGGTGTTCGGCGCCACCCTTCTACCCCGGGTGCGCCGGGTTGTGCCCGCGGACACCATCATCGCCGGGGCAAGCAGTGTGTTTGTAGCTACGCTGTTGGTTCTGGCGCTGGTAAAGGTGCCTTTGATCATTATCGTCTTTTTGATCGCCGGCGGCTTTGCCTGGACCAGCGCAATGTCCACCCTGAACCTGGCGGTGCAGGTATCGGTTCCGGCGTGGGTGCAGGCGCGGGCCCTGGGCGCTTACCAGATGATATTTTCCGGAGGTATGGCCCTGGGCGGAGTGATATGGGGCTCTATCGCGGAGCACGTTTCCACTTCGAAGTCCCTGCTCTGCGCGGCAGGGGGCCTGGCTCTCACCCTTCCTCTATCCCTTCGGTTCCATGTTTTGCGGGGGGTGCAACCGGATCTTACTCCCCACCTCTACACACTGCCCCCACCCACGCTGGCGTCGGAACGGGAAGACAGCGATGGACCGGTCCGGGTTTCCATTGATTACAGCATCGACCCCAGCGATTACGCTGCCTTTACTGAAGCCATCCATCAGCTAAGGGATGTGCGCCTGAGAGATGGCGCTATCCGTTGGGGCGTCTATCAGGACGCTTCGGACCCCGGCACACATGAACGAGACCTTTATCACCGAGTCGTGGCTCGAGTACCTGCGGCAGCGCGAGCGCTTTACCGCCAGCGACCTGCGGATCCGGGATCGGGTCTGGAGCTTCCACCGCGGCAAAGAGCCGCCCCGGATTTCGCACATGTTCTATGCCAAAGAAGTCAGCGCTCCGCAAGCGCGGCCGGAGCCACTGCTAACGGAGTAATTTCAACAGTTTAGGCCAGCCTTGCTGAGTGTTTCCTTTAACCCTTTCATGCTCACGCGGGTGGAGGCCTCGGGCGTGCCCGCACCGCGCCAGTGGGTTTCCAGGCTCACCGCGTAGTGGTAACCATCCTTCTGCAGGGCACGGAATTGACCTACCCAGTCGACCACCCCTGCGCCTACCGGCGCCCACTCGTATTTCTTGCCTGCCGGGCGAACAACATCCTTCACATGGCAATGGCCGATGCGATCGTGGGGCAAGAGGCGGTACCCATCAGGATAGGGAGTACTGCCGAGGGCCGCGGCATTGCCGGGATCCCAGTTGAGCATGAAGTTCTTGTTAGGGATCGCTTTCAGGACGGCCGCGGACTCTTCTCCCGTGGCTGTGTTGCACGACATCTCGTTTTCCAGCAGCAGGATCAGGTTGCTCTTGGCACAGGTCTCAGCTGCGGTGCGCAGCTTTTCGTTGATGGCGGCGCGGTAGGGCGCCTGATTTTCCAGCCGCCAAAAATCGAAGCAGCGGATGCGGTCGGTTTGGAATTGCTTGGCCAGTTCCACACAGTGTTCCAGCAGCTGATCCTGTTGCTTGAAGTCGAAGTCGGCATGGAACTGGTCGCGACGCGGGCTTTCCTTGGAGAGCGGCGCTCCAGGCCAGTCTACTTTGAACAGGGGACTGGCTATGTCGGTCACCCGGAGCTGGTATTTTTCCAGCAGCTTGCAGGCTTCGGCGATCTCGTTCGCATCCAGGTCGGTAACGTTCTTGTTCCACATGGAGCGCAGTTCGATCCAATGCAAGCCGAAATCCTTGGTGGCGATCTCGCAAGCGCGGCCAAAGTCCGGCGTCAGCTCGTCGTTGATAACGGAAAGGTGAAAAGGACAGGTTGTTGCGGAAAATGCACGCGCTGCGCCCAAGGCAGCGAGTGATGCGATGAATTCACGGCGTGATGGAGACATTTGGGTCCTTCCCTTCGACTGACCTGATCACGATAACGAGAAGCGGCTAGCGCTTGCAAGCAAGCGGGACGACTGAAAAAGAAACTGCAGATCCCTACGCTAAAGAAACCGCAGATCTCTCCACTACGCTTCGCTCCGAAAAACATTTCCACGAAAGGTCCGCTGAACTGCAGATCCCTCGGCTGCGCTCGGGATGACAAAGGGGAAGGCGACGCTCCCATGGAGAGCGGTTGCTGGACAGAAGGCGTTTTTCATCCCCTTGATGGGCCTTAAGGCCCATGACTCCTCAGGCGAAAAACATTTCCATGAAAGGTCCGCTGAACTGCAGATCCCTCGGCTGCGCTCGGAGTCTGTGACTTTATTGGTTTCGTGCAAAATCCGATGCTGAAAACAAATGGCTTAGGTACCTCGAAAATGCGAAAAAATCAAAAAAATCACAACCTCTCGGGATGACAAAGGGGAAGGCGACGCTCCCATGGAGAGCGGTTGCTGGGCAGAAGGCGTTTTTCATCCCCTTGATGGGCCTTAAGGCCCATGACTCCTCAGGCGAAAAACATTTCCATGAAAGGTCCGCTGAACTGCAGATCCCTCGGCTGCGCTCGGAGCCTGTGACTTTTTTGGTGCATGCTGGCGAACAAAATTGATTGGTTGTGGGGAAGAGGTTGTATGAAGAGACATGGTCAACAGCGGGGTAGCCGGTGTTCAAGAGAAGAGAGCGGTTCGTCTGCGCAAGGCAGAACGTCTTCAGTTGTCGATGGAACCGCATTGCATAGATGATCTGGTGGGAGCGCTTCATCCAGTGCGCACGGTGATGGCGGTAGTGGAGAAGCTGAAGGTGAGTGGATTTTGCGAACCGATTCGTGCCCGAGAGGGGCAAGCGGGTCGAGATGCGACCGATCCGCGTTTGCTGGTGGGTTTATGGCTGTATGGGTGTACCCGAGGGATTGGATCTGCGCGAGAGTTAGCGCGTCGCTGCGAAGAGAGCGCGCCGTTCCGCTGGTTGTGCGGGGGAGTGACGGTGAATCATCACCTGCTTTCGGACTTTCGCACCGATCACGCCGACGCATTGGACGAACTGTTTACGCAGGTGATAGTGACGTTGGTGGACAAGAAGCTAGTGCGCGTGAGCCGCATCAGCCAAGATGGAGTGCGGGTGCGTGTGAGCGCGGGAAGCAGCAGTTTTCGTCGGGAAGAGCGTTTGCAGCAGCTGTTGGAGCAAGCCCGGCAGCAAGTACTGGAGTTACGTAAGCAAGTGGACTCGCCTGCCGAGTCGGCCGCGGCGACGGCGCGTCAGAAGGCGGCGCGTGAGCGAGCGGCGGAGTCGCGCCAGCAGCGCTTGGAGCAGGCGATAGCGCAGTTGCCGGAGCTGAAGCAGAAGCAGGCCGAGGCGGCCCAGAGGGCCGGCAAAGGCAAGTGCGGGGATCAGATCCGGGCCAAGCAGCCGCGGGTGAGCACCACCGATGCGGCCACGCGGGTGATGAAGATGGCCAACGGCGGTTATAGCCCTGGGGTCAACGTGCAGTTGGCCACCGATACCGAAAGCCGTGCCATTTTGGGGGTGGAAGTCACCAACGAGGGTTCCGATTCGGCAGGGTTGAGTGAACCGATGCGCCAGCAAGTGGAACAACGCACTGGGGGCAAGGTGGAGCAACATCTGGTGGACGGCGGCTACTTGCGAACAGAGGATATCGTGCAGGCGCACCAGCAGGGGGTAGCGTTGTGGGTGCCCTCCAAGCCGGCAAGGAATCCACAGAACCGGGGGCGGGAATTGGAACCCAAGCCGGGCGATTCGGAAGCGATACAAGCATGGAAGCGACGCATGGCCAGCGAAGAGGGGCAAGAAATCTACAAACAAAGAGCAGCCACCAGCGAAACGGTGAATGCTGACTTACGAACTTATCGTGGGCTGACACCGTTCACGGTGCGCGGCCTGAACAAAATCAAATGCGTGACGCTGTGGTGCGCCTTGGCTTACAACCTGATGCACTTCAGCAAAGCGCTGCTGAGCTAAAACCCACCTGCAGAGCAGATGTAGAGCAAAACTGGGCAAAACGGAGCGGATCTGACACGGCATGGCAAGCAGAACCCCTTTGACTTTGCACCTCGGTCTGATGACCGCTTCGCAGTCCGGCCGCTGAAAAACATGTCTTAATCCTCTTTGCCTCAAAAAAGTTGAATAAATTCACAAGCTCTCGGGATGACAAAGGGGAAGGCGACGCTCCCATGGAGAGCGGTTGCTGGATAGAAGGCGTTTTTCATTCCCTTGATGGGCCTTAAGGCCCATGACTCCTCCGAAGCGTAGTGTAGGGATCTGCTGTGCGCCGTTAGGGCAGGTTGACCTCCTGGTGAAGGGGCAGATCCTTGGACGAACCCCCAACCATGAAGGTGTACCCACCCGGCAACTGCTTCCACGCGTTGGTACCCTCGTCGTAAATCGACAACTCGCGGGGATTGATCGCGATGCTGACTTCCCTGCTCTCGCCGGGATTCAGCTGCACCTTGCTCCAACCCGCAAGCCGCTTGGGAGGTTCGCCGGCACTGGCAGGCAGGGCCACATAGACCTCGGCGATTTCGGCTCCCGCACAGCCGCCCGCATTCTTCACCGTAAAGCTCACGGTGGGCTCTTTCCCGGCCGCGACCTTCAGATCAGAGTACTGGTACGTGGTGTAAGAAAGACCGTAGCCAAAAGGAAACAGAACCGGCTTGTTCTCCGCGTCGTACCACTTGTATCCCACCTTCAGTCCCTCGTCGTAATGCACGCTGAAGGTTGGCTTGGCCTCTTCAGGCTTCAGTTTGGCGCCGGCATCCTCTCCGCCACCTGGCGGTTTCACCAGCTCAGGATGAGGCAAATCGGCCTCGCTGCGGGGAAAGGTGATGGGCAGCTTCGCGCTCGGGTTCACCTTGCCAAAGAGGACGTTGGCGACCGCATCCGCGCCCTTGCTGCCGGCATACCAGGCCTCGAGCACACCGCCTACCTTGTCGATCCATGGCATCAGTCACGGCGGTGCCGGTCTCAAGCACCACAATCGTCCGTGGGTTGGCCGCAGCCACCTGGTCGATCAATGCATCCTGGTTCTCGGGCAGCGAAAGGTTGGGCAGATCGGTTCCCTCGCTCATCCACTCGTAGGCAAAGACGATTGCCACATCCGACTGCCGGGCCAGAGCCGCCGCAGAAGCCGCGTCGGCGCCCGAATCGAACTGGACCTTGATGCCAGGAGCTAAGGCGCTCACGGCTTTCAAGGGCGAAGTCGGGAACCACACCTTGGACTGCCAGGGCGCCGCCGGCCGACCAGGCGGATCCACCTGCGCCGATCCACCGCCAGAGATCATGCCGATGTCGGCGTGCGGCCCAATCACCGCGATCGAGTGGACCGTGCTGCGATCGAGCGGCAGCAGACCGCTCGCTGTTCTTGAGCAGAACAATACTTCCTTCAGCGATGCGGCGCGCGGTGGCGAACCCGCCTTCTACATCGACCACGCTTTTCTGCGTTGGGTAGTCGAAGAGTCCGGCCAGAAACATGGAACGCAAAATCCGGTGCACATGGTCGTCCAACTGGGACATGGGAACCTTGCCCGCTTCGACCGCCTGCTTCAGTTTTTCGCCATAGAAGTCGTCCATCGGCTCCTCATGGTCCAGACCCGCAGCAGACGCCTTGACCGTACTATGGGTTCCGCCCCAGTCGGAAAGCACAAAGCCTTTGAACTGCCAGTCCTGCTTCAGCACATCGGTCAGAGTGTATTTGTTCTGGCAGGCGTAATCGCCGTTGATCGAGTTGTAAGAGCACATCACCGCAGCGGGGTCGCCGATGCCGATACCGATATGGAAGGCCAGCAGATCGGTCTCCTGCATGGCTCTCTTGCCGATGATCACATCGACTTCATCGCGGCCATTCTCCTGATCGTTCATGACGTAATGCTTGATATCACCGATCACATGCTGGGCCTGCTCGCACTTGATGCGGTTGCCAACCAGCGTCCCCGCGAGCAGCGGATCTTCTCCCTGGTACTCAAAGGTTCTGCCGTTGCGCGGCTCGCGGGTTAAATTGACCCCGCCGCCGAGGGTCATGTTGTAGCCCTGCGCGCGCAGTTCCCTTCCGATCAGCGCACCATACTCGCAGGCGGCCTCCGGATCCCAGCTCGCAGCCGCAGCGATGTTTGACGGGAGTGCCGTAGAGTAACGCCCATTCTGAGCGCTCATCCGCACGCCATAGGCCGCGTCGCTCATCTCCACCTGGGGAATGCCCAAGCGGGGTATTCCGATGATGAAGCCGGCTCCCTGATTGCCGAGGTAGGTCCTGGGCATAGGCCGCTTCCAACCCGGCATGCCCTGGCCGTGCATCAGATCGATCTTCTCGTCCAGGGTCATCTCCTTGAGCACCAGGTCGGCCCGCTCGTCGGGCGAGAGGCTGGTGTTCATCCAGGGACGGTCCTGGGAGTGCACCTGGGGGCTGGCCGCGTTTGCCGTCATGGCGCCGATTGCAATAAGCAGGCCCAGAAAAGCCGCAAAAGCCCCCCTGAAGGAGGTGATCATCGTTTGTTGGTTCAACTTGCCCCTATCCGTTTCTCGATTATGACTTGCCACCGCTTAGCAGCTTTATATAGCGATAGTAGAACTGCACTCCGTAGTAATAGGAGTCTACCCCCACCCTCTCATCCTTGCCGTGCGCGCGATCGTCGTCGATGTCAATGGCAATCCCGTTGACGCCGTAGGTCGGCAAGCCAGCCTGGCTGGTATATTTGCCGTCCGACGCGCCCACTTCCATCACGGGAACCACGGGAACACCGGGCCACATCTGTGCCACCAGTTGGGCCAAAGGCTGCATCACTTCGGGCTGCAGTTCGGTTGGAGGCAGTCCTGTGGATTCAGGAGCCGTGTCCATCACTTCACCGGTGTCGTTGACGTAGCGGACGGTGATCTTGGGATCGTTGAAGATCTGAATGAGTTGCTGGCGAGTCTCTTCCTTCGAGTGACTGGGAAGTATCCGGCAATTGACATTGGCCGATGCCGTTTGTGGCAGGGCGTTGTTTGCGTGGCCGCCGGAGAGACGGGTGGCCACGCAGGTGGTACGCATGGTGGAGTTGTATTTAGGGATCACAGACAGATGCGCGATGGCCTCCGCCGCAGGTGGATTCTCCAGGATTCCCTTCATGTCGGCAGCAGTCTGGCCCGACTCGAGCGTGCTCATCCGCTCAAAATAGGCCCGCGTTATCGGATTGAGCTCGAAGGGGAAAGTGTAGGCCTGCAACCGGGTGAGCGCATCGGCAATGTGATAGATGGCATTGTCGGGCACGGGCAGAGAGCTGTGGCCGCCCGCATTGCTGGCGGTGAGCTGATAGTCGCCGTAAAGCTTTTCCGTAGCCTCCACGTTCAACGAGATCGGTTTGCCATGCACCAGGTCCACGCCTCCGGCGTCGGTGTTGAGAACATATGCCGCATCGATCAGCTCGCGGTGGTTCTTCAGCAGCCAATCGATACCGTTCGATTTGCCTCCCTCCTCGTCGGCGGTGAGCGCGAGAATAAGATCGCGATCCGGCTTGAAACCCTCCTTCTTCAGGCGAATGAAGGTGGTCACGAAAATGGCGTCGCCCTCTTTTATGTCCTGTGTCCCGCGCCCGTAAAAGTAGCCGTCCTGCTCGACAAATTGGAACGGATCGGTAGTCCAATCGGAACGGAGTGCCTCAACCACGTCGAGGTGACCGATAAAGAGGATGGGTTTCTGAGCGCCCGTTCCATGAATGCGCGCTACCAGGTTGCCCTTGCGATCGTTGGGTCCGAGTACGAGCACATCCTCTTTGGGAAAACCGGCGTCAAGCAGTCGTTGTGCCATCGCGTTGGCTGCAACCGTTGTACTGCCCACAGAATCGGTGGTGTTGATTTCGATGAGCTGCTGAAAGATATCGCGTGAGAGCTGTTTGGTTTGCGGGTCCAGCTGGGCTAAGGCAGGAACGGTTGCGGATGACAGCAGCACACAGAAGGCCAGAAAGCGGAGCCGTCCAGCTCCGGCGACAACCAGGGGCATCGATTCCTCTTTTTCGAGAGCGCAGTTAGAGCATTTTCACTTCTATTCTGCACAGTCAAGCCCCGCGAAGTGCGGCTTTTCTTGAGGAAAAGCCACGTCGGGAGTGGTTGCTCTGTATACACCAGAAGTGAAAATGCTCTAGCGGCGCGTTTAGTATAGAGCTTCGGCGCCCGAGGCCGGCGCCCATCGCTTCCATCGACAGCGAAAGGAACAAACGATTGCTGGGAAATTCTCGTGCCGTTTTGCTTCTTGCCGGTCTGCTTCTTGCCATCTTGCTTCTTGATGTAGCGTCGCTGGTCTCTATCCCAGCCTTGGCCCAGCCGGCGAACGACCTCATCACGCTGGATGAGTTCATGAACGCCACCGACATCAAAGACGTGAAGTTATCTCCTGACGGTTCGGCCGCGGTGATAGCCACGGTCTCTCCGGATTGGCAGCATAACCGCTTTCGCAACGACCTATGGATCTGGAAGGCCCAGACCGGCAAAACGGTCCCGCTGACCCGATCGGGACATGCTCGCACTCCGCAATGGTCGCCCGATGGCAGGTACGTCGCCTTCCTTTCCGATCTGCCTTTGCCGGACGGCGAGGACAAAGACAGTGACGACGTACCGGAACGGGTGTGGCTGATTGCCGCGGATTCGGGCGAATCACTTCCCCTCTACAAGCAGAAGCTGAGCGTCCACGCCCTCGCCTGGTCTGCTGATGGATCGCAGATCTTTTCTCCGCCGCATCGCCGCTCTCCAAAAGCGCAGAAGAGGCCCGAAAGGCACAATGGAAGGATGTGATTCGCTGGCGTGAACAGGAGCGGGGCGATCTGCTTCTCTGCTATGCCGGTCGAACTTGCAATCGCGGGCGCACACACCTACTTACCAGCCCATCCGCGGCCGATGCAGACGATGCCTTGCCGCTGCCGGCTTTGGCCCGAACGATTGCCGCGAGTCCCGATGAAATCAAGGAGATTGCTCCGGACCCTAAGGGCACGCAGATCGCCTTCGTGACTGATTCTGTCTCCCATCGTTTGGAAGACCCGGCCACAATGAGATTTATATCATCGGCAGTTCGGGCGGCGGGTGTCCGACGCCTCACCAACAACCAAGCGATCGAGGAGCAGCCTGTGCTGGAGCCGGGACGGCAGCAAGCTCTTCTTTCATGTGGCGGCCGACGCTGGCGCGCTCGACGGACCCTATCGCGATGTACAAGGGAGGTTGTATGCGATTGATCCGCAAAGCGGGCATGTGCAGAGGCTGGGCGCCGGCTTTTGCAGGGTCATTTGAAGACTTCACCATGCTGGCGTGACGGCCGCCTGATCGCAACCGGGCTCAAGGGAACCCAGCAACAACTCTATGCGATCGATGGGGATCCGCGCTGTGCTATTGCCGGGAGTGCCTGGCACCTACGCGGGCGTGGATGCGAGCCTCCACACCCAATGTCTGCTGGTAAAACATTCCACGCTGACCACCCGGTGCAGGTCGTGCTCGCCGCGGATCCAGCTCATCCCGATCAGGCAAAGACCTCACCAGCTTCAATCTGGTGTTCACGCAACGTGCCCAACCTGAATGGAAAACCTACCACTGGAAGACAGACGACGGGACCATCGTCGAAGGAGTATTGATTTATCCGCCCCACCGCATGGGCGAGAAAAATCTGCGCATGCTGACGCTGATTCATGGTGGTCCGGCGGACGCCGACGGTGATCGCTTTGAAGCCGACTGGTACGACTGGGCAAACCTCGCTGCGGCCAATGGCTGGCTGGTCTTCCGCCCAAACTATCGTGGCTCCAGCGGCTATGGCGACGACTTCATGCTGCAGATTGCTCCGCACCTGGTCTCCCGGCCGGGCAAAGATATTCTGGAAGGAGTCGACGCGCTGGTTAAAGATGGAATCGCCGATCCGGAACATCTTACGATCGGAGGTTACAGTTATGGCGGCTACATGACTAACTGGCTCATCACGCAGACCACTGAGTTCAAGGCAGCGGTGACAGGCGCCGGCGCGGTGGAGCATGCGGCCAACTGGGGAAACGATGACACCACCTACGACGATGCGTGGTATCTCGGCGGATCGCTGCCGTGGCAAAATCCCGGCCATCTACCAGACGAGGCCGCACTCTTCCAAATGAACAAAGTCAAAACGCCGACCCACATCGTAGGCGGCGACGCTGATTGCGCGTCAGCTATCTGGAAGATGTGCTGCTGGAGCGAGCTCTACAACAGCTCCAGGTGCCGCATAGCCTGTTGGTTTTTCCGGGCGAAGGACATTCGCTGGAGAAGGATCCGTGGCACGGATACATCAAGGTACGGGAAGAATTGCAGTGGCTCGAAAAATACGCCGGGCAAACGAGGCGCGCGCGCAGGGCGCCCTATCGAATGTAAGGATAGTTACTTGCTCCTGCGACACATCAACACTCACCTGAGTCGGATAGTGCAAATCTTAATAAAGAAATCATAAAGATTCCTATTCAATTCGTACTGAGTTCGCTCCACTTGGGACCACCTGCATCATTCCCAAACTCAATCCTTACGCACTCTTTACGATGGTGCCCTCTACTAAGTCTGGTATCGCAGTGTTGATCGTGCAGCCTACTATGCATGGCACCACGTGACTCGGAAAACTGGACGCTCGGAGAACAGCGGCAAATCCAGCTGAGCTTCATTCGGCCCTCTAAAATGAGGTTTTCACAGGAAATAAGCATCATCGTTTCGATTTATTTTTCGCGCTACTCGCAGGCAATGGGAAATTTACAAACGCGTGTCGGCGGAAAGCGACCATGAGCAGATTCCGTCGACCCAGACAGGACGGCATCGGATTCCTCGAGCGCGTTGTCTGCCGGCGAATTGGATGCCGGAACGTGAGAGGATCTGCCACCGCAGGCAGACACCACCGGAACCCCTCAGCCAACCGCCGCACCCTAGCAAGCGAGGCTTCTTTACCCGCTTAGGGCATGCCTACCTGGATGATTGGACAGTGGATTCCAACGGCTCACCGCCTTCTCCCGACCTGCTCGGAGAGGAACGCCGCGCCCGCTTAACTCGCCGCCGTTTCCCGCAGCAGACTGGCCCATGGGGGGAACGGTCGTGATCGGAGCGCCCGACTACGGCACCTATCCCCTGATGCAGGCTATCAACGAGAACAAGAGCTCGCATCAAGATGTACGGCTGGTTCGACTTTGGCGGCAACGCCAGCACGTCGGACAAGGGCGAGATACGCCAACAACGAAACTGCCTACGATGTCATCCCGAACTCCATCCAACTTGACCAGGTCGCGCTCTATTTCGAGCGTCTTCCCAATACCGTGCAAACGGATCACTTCGATTGGGGATTCCGCTTTACCAACCTTTACGGCCTGGACTATCGCTACACCACGGCCAAAGGCATCTTCAGCCAGCAATTGCTTCGCAGTAACAACCAATACGGCTACGACCCGGTGATGTATTACCTGGATTTCTATGTCCCCCATGTGGCCCAGGGAATGGATATCCGCATCGGACGGTATATCTCCTTACCCGATATCGAAGCTCAGTTGGCGCCGAATAACTATACCTATAGTCACTCCATTCTCTATACCTATGACTGCTATACCCAGAATGGAATCAACACCACGACCAAGTTGAACGACCACTGGACGGTTCAGGCCGGCGTCTCCGGCGGTTGCGAGTCTGCGCCCTGGATCTCCAACGCCAAGCTCACCGGGAATGCTATGCGCTGCCTATACCTGGAAAAATGGTGGCGATAATCTTTATGCCTGCGCTAACTCCATCAATTCCGGAAAATACGCTTACAACAACCTGTCTGCTTACTATCTGACCCACTATCACAAAATCAATGCGACCTGGCACACAGATACGGAGGCATGGTACCAGTACGAGAGAGACGTCCCCAACTTATGTTACGGATTGAGTCCCTGCATCAGCTATGGTTCGAACGCGAATATCGGCGCCAATGCGGGTGGAATCACCGGCCCCTCGCTTATCGTCGGAGCCAATGGGGCGCAGTGCAATCCCCTGGCTACGCATTGCTATCGCCCCGGACTATGCCATCGTCAACTACATTGAGCACGAGTTCAATCATCACCACAGCTCGTTGAACATCCGCAATGAGTACGTCGACGACCTCAAGCCGGCCAGCGTACAGGAAACAAGACCCGGTACAGCGAGCATCTGGTAGGGTTCAATTTCTGGCTGGGAAGTACGGTCACCTTCCGCCCCGAGTTGCGCTACGAGCACTCTTACGACGTACCGGCGTATGACTCGCCGTCGGTTGGTGGCGTCAGCGGCGCTCCAACCAAGACGAGCCAGCTCACCCTGGCCGGAGACCTCATTTACCACTTCTAGGCGACAGCTCTGCGAACTGCGACCGTTCCTGAGACTCGCTGGGCGTCTGAATTGATGTTGGGATAGCGGACATCTTGTGTAAAGTAAGCGAACAGAGAAATGCATGGGCGTGTTTCTGGGAGATTGGTTTTCTCTGGAGACTGACGGAGGGTGGCGGATTGATGCGACGATTCGATCGGATAGGTGCCCTGGTTCGTGCCTTTGTGCTGGTGATGGGGGTGTGGGTTGCGGGGAATGCGCGCTCTGGCACAGACGCCGGGGCCTGCAGCTCCGGCCACGGCGGACCGGCTGGCAGCGCTGGAAAAGAGTTCCGCCGACCAGGCGGCCGCGATCGCCGCGGCGCAGTCAGCGGGGGATAACGCCTGGATGCTGGCGAGCTCGGCGCTGGTCTTGCTGATGAGCGGGCCCGGATTGGCCTTGTTTTATGGCGGCCTGGTGCGCAGAAAGAACATCCTGGGAACCATGATGCAGACCTTCGCCATGATGGCGGTAATCACCGTGCTTTGGGCGCTGGTGACTTACTCGCTGGCGTTCGGGGAGGGCAGTGCGTTCATCGGCGGCCTGCACAATGTCTTTTTGCGCGGGGTCGGGCTGGCCCCGGACGTCGAAATATGCGGCCACCATACCGCTGCAGACCTACATGGTCTTCCAGCTGATGTTTGCCATCATTACCCCGGCGCTGATTACCGGGCGCGTTCGCGGAGCGGATGAAGTTCTCGGCCATGCTGGTGTTCATGGTGCTGTGGGCGATATTCGTATACAGCCCCATGGCGCACATGGTCTGGGGCAAAGGGGGTTTGCTGAACGCTTCGCTGGGCGGACGATTCCCCTGCCTGGATTTTGCCGGAGGCACGGTGGTGCATATAACCTCGGGCGTGTCGGCACTGGTAACCGCGTTATACCTGGGCAAACGGCTGGGGTACCCCAAGGAGCCGATGCCGCCGCATTCTGTGGTACTGAGCTTTATTGGGGCCTGCCTGTTGTGGGTGGGATGGTTCGGATTCAATGCCGGCTCGGCTCTGAGCGCTGGTGCCATTGGCAACCTCGGCGTTCGTGGCCACCCACTTCGGAGCGGCCGCGGCGGCCGTTGGCTGGAGCGCGGCGGAGTGGCTGCGAGGCGGGCGGTGTACGGCCCTGGGTGCGATCTCGGGTGCGGTGGCAGGGCTGGTGGCGATTACGCCGGCTTCCGGCTTCGTAACCCCGATCTCCGCTTTGTGGATCGGCCTGATCGCCGGCGTCGTCTGCTACCTGATGGTAGTTAAGGTTAAGGCGGTATTCGGCTATGACGATTCGCTCGATGCCTTCGGTGTTCATGGCGCCGGCGGGACGATCGGGGCATTGCTGACGGGGATTTTTGCCAGCAGCGCGATCAATCCAATTTTCGGGGCGGGAAAGCCCACGGGCCTGCTCGAAGGCAACACAGGCCAGATGCTGAACCAGGCGATTGGCGTCGCGATTGCCTGGTGCTTGTCCATCGTGGGCACCCTGATCATTCTATTTATCGTGGATAAGGTGGTCGGGACTCAGGGTGAGCGAAGAGGACGAGCGCACTGGGCTGGACTTGTCGCAACACGGCGAAGAAGGATACGACTTCGCGAACTGAGGCTCGCCTTTGACGGTGGAAAATGAGGAAGGAACGAGGGCGATGCAAAAAATAGAAGCAGTGATACAGCCTTCCAAGCTGGACGCTGTGAAGGATGCACTGGTGGAGATTGGCATCACCGGTATGACGATCTCCGACGTCCGTGGCCATGGACGGCAAAAAGGCCATACGGAGCTTTACCGGGGGCGCGAGTATTCGGTGGATTTACTGCCGAAGATCAAGTTGGAGTTGGTGGTGCTGGACGAATTGCTCGACAAGGCTGTGCGAACGATCGTGAAAGCGGCGCAAGACAGGCAAGATTGGGGATGGAAAGATCTTTGTGACGCGGGTTGAAGAGGCCGTCCGGATACGCAACGATGAGCGCGGAGACATCGTGCTCTGATCTTGACGATTTTTTTACGCGGTTTGCGGTACAAACAATTTTCCGGGAACACGATTCCCTAAGGAGCCACATGTCAGACGGACTTCGCAATTTCATTGAAATTCCGTACGCCGAACTGGAAGAGCGCAACCTGGCGGCAAAGGACCAGCGTAGACGCCACGTGCCGGCGGGAACCATCCGTGAGGAGCGGCTGAAATACCTCACCGATGAAAAGCGCATCAAGGCGGTCACCGTGGTCTTCAGCGACCTTGAAGGCCGGCTGCACATGCTGGACTACGACAAGAAGTTCATGATCAAGAGCGACGACAATCTCACCTTCGATGGCAGCTCGATCCGCGGCTTTACCGCGCAGCGAGAGAGCGATCTTCGCCTGGGCATCGATTGGGGATCTTTCTACTGGGTGCCGTCCGATTTCTTCGGCGCGGGCAAGGTGCTTGGTCTTTGGCGACGTGATCGCGAAAGACGGCACGCCCTTTCCGGCCGACATCCGCGGAGTACTCAAGAGCTACGCCAATGGACTTTACGAACAGAAGGGTTACACCCTGAATGCGGCCAACGAAATTGAAGGGTTTCTGTTCAAGGGCACCGATGCGGAGCGGCACTATCATGAGACGCAAAGCTTCGAGTACGTTAACACCGGCGGCTACTATCACTCTCTCCCTGGCGACCCGCTGCGCACCTTCATCGACACCAGCGCTGAAGTACAGCGAGCCATGGGATTTGAAAATGAGAAGGACCACCCCGAGGTTGCGCCCTCTCAGTTTGAGATCAACTACAGCTACAGCGATGTGGTCACCGCCGCTGATCAGATCCAGCTTTACAAACTCGTCTGCCGCGAGGTGGCAACAAAAATGGGCCTGACCGCCTCATTTCTGCCAAAGCCCGTGGTCGGGGTGAATGGCAGCGGCATGCACACCAACGTGTCGATCAGCGAGAAGGGCAAGAATCTGTTTTGGGATGAGAAGGGCGAGGAGAAGCTCAGCAAGCTGGGCTGGGAATTCATCGATCGCATTCTTACCCATGGCAATGATATCTGCCTGCTGCTGAATGCCAGTGTCAATGCTTTTCGCCGCCTTGATCCCCACTTCGAAGCTCCCAACCAGCTTATAGCTTCGGCCATCGATCGCGGCTCCATGGTCCGGATTCCCATCGGTAACGATAGGAGCATGCGTGTGGAAGTGCGTTCGGTCAGCCCTGACGCCAACCCCTATCTGGTCCTCTATTCGGTATTCAAGACGGGCATCGAGGGGGAGACTGCGAAAATCGACAATCTTCGTCAGGCCAAGCGATTCCTGCCCGACAACATCTATACCGCCCTCGATAACTTCAATGCCGCCAAATGGACTGACACCCTGCTGGGAGCCGACGTCAAAGAACGCTACGCGGACCTGAAAAAAGCCTCCGCCGATCGCTGCCCTCGCCTACTGGGCACATTCGTGAAGCCGCCCGAGGTGCAGTATCACCACGACGTTTACAACCAGTACCTGTGGAACAAGTTTTAGACGCTGTACCGGAAAAGAAACACCAGGTCCCTCCAGTGCGCTAAGCTCTGTCGAAAAACATCTCCACGAGAGGTCCGCTGAACTGCAGATCCCTCGGCTGCGCTCGGGATGACAAAGGGGAGGGCTGCCCTTTCATCGAGAGTAGCTGCCCTCGGGATGACAAAGGGGAGGGCTGCCCTTTCATCGAGAGTAGCTGCCCTCGGCTGCGCTCCCCCGGATTTCCTGTTGAGATTGGTGGCGCTGGCGGACCTCTCGTGGAAATGTTTTTCGACAGAGCGAAGCGCAGTGAGGGACCTGCTGTTTCTTTTCTCGGGACGTCTCAACCACTCGCAGGGAGCGTAAGATCGAGACGTTTGATCTCGCCGACGATCGGACCGTAGCTCGCGATGGCGCAAAGCGCCGTCGCGCCGACAAAGATCAGCACGTCATCAAACGAGCCGGTCCTCTTCACCAGATAGCCGATGATGATCGGCGTCGTGATCCCCGCCAAATTTCCAATCAGGTTGAAAAGCGCTCCGTTCAAACCGACCATGCCTTTAGGCGACGTGTCGGAGACGACCGTCCACCCCAAAGAACCGAATCCTTTGCCAAAAAACGACAACGACATCAACAGCAACATGACCGCCTGGGCCGGGGCGTAGTTACATCCAATCATAGTCACCGATAACAACATGCCGGCCATGATCGGCGCCTTGCGGGCAACGCTCAGCGAGTAACCTGCGCGCAGCAGCCTGTCGGAAACCACCCCGCCCAGAATTCCACCCGTCCCGCCGCAAAGCGCCGGCAGTGCCGCCGCAAAACCAACCTTCATGATCGACAGGTGCCGCGCCTGGGCCAGATAGACGGGAAACCAGGTCAGAAAAAACCAGGTCAACGTGGTGATGCAGTATTGACCAAGGTAGATACCGACCAGCATGCGATGGCTCAGCAGCTCCTTGACGGCCGTCCAGGTTAGCAAGCTTCCCTTGCCCTTAACCACGCGGTCGGCGTTCACCAATCCCCCGCCCTGCTCGATATAGTCGATCTCCGCGGCAGAGATACGAGGGTGGTCCTTGACATCGTAAATACACTTCACCCAAATCAAGGCAAAGACAAAGCCCAGGGCGCCCATGAACCAGAAGCTGCTCTTCCAGCCAGCCGAGTGGGTGATCCACCCCAGGATCGGAGCAAAGATCATGAGCGCGAAATACTGCGAGGCGTTAAAAATAGCGGACGCGCGTCCTCGCTCGTTGGCGGGAAACCAGCAGGCTACGATGCGGCCATTGCCGGGAAACACCGGGGCTTGCGCGAAACCGGCTACCAGCCGCAGCAGGAAGATCACGGAAAAAGCCGCGCCCGCGGCGAGGTAACCCGCAAAGCCGGTCAGCAGAGCGCAGACCGACCACACCACGATGCCGATGCCGTACACTCTCTTCGATCCAAAACGGTCGAGCAACGCTCCGGATGGCAGCTGCGCAAGCACATAAGCCCAGCTGAACCCGGAAAACAAATAGCCCATCTTCAGCGGGTCGAGAGAAATGTCCTTGGACATCGCCGTTCCCGCGATCGAAAGAGCAACCCGGTCTCCATAGCTGAAACAGCTGACCGCAAAAAGAATGGAGATAACCAGGTACCGGACATGGGTCTTTTTGGCATCCGCCAAGGTCAGGACCTTCCTCCGATCAGCTTGGTCAGCTCGTGTTGGTCTGCTTCCGTCAAGTCTGTCAAAGGAGGGCGCACCGGACCCGCGGGACGGCCGACGGCTTTCATGCCTGCCTTCACAATGGAAACGGCGTAGCCCTTATGGCGGTTGCGAATGTGGATATAAGGCAAGACAAACTCCCGCAAGCTGGTGAACACCGCCGCATGATCGCGGCGACGTACGGCGGCGTAGAATTCGAGCGCAAACTTGGGCAAGAAATTGAATATAGCGGAGGAGTAAGTCGTAACCCCCAGTTCCAGGTACGGAAGGGCAAAGGTCTCCGCCGTCGGCAGGCCGCCGATATAAGTAAGCCGGTCCCCCAACCTGGCGTAAATGCGCGTCATGCGTTCGATGTCGCCGACACCATCCTTGAAGCCGACCAGGTTCGGGCATTTGTGGCAGAGTTTCTCGAGCGTGACGTCATCCACCACGGCATTGTCGCGGTTGTACATAATGACCCCTAGTTTGGTCGAGGCACACACCGCCTCCACATGAGCGGCCAAACCCGCCTGCTCCGCGCCCACCAGGTAAGGCGGTAAGAGCAGGATTCCATCTGCTCCCGCATCCTCCGCAGCCTGGGCAAATTCCTTAGCCATGGCTGTGCCGTAACCGCAACCCGCGATGACCGGCGCCTGTCCCGCTGTTTGCGTAACTCCAGCCTTGACCACCGCTGAGAATTCAGTGGGCGTCAGGGAGAAGAATTCGCCCGTACCCCCAGCAACGAACAACCCCGCCGGCTGATGCGACAGCAACCAGGCAATGTGCTCCTTGTACGGCTTGGGTTCCCACTCCAGGTGCTTGTTAAAGTGAGTGACGGGAAACGAAAGCAGGCCTTCTCCAACCCGTTTCGCCATTTCCCCGGGATTCATGGTCTTCATCCATCGTTCTCCTACTTGCTGGAACTCAATGATGCTTTCCTTAGAAAGCTCTCAACCACGGTGTTGAATCTGTCCGCGTCATCTACGAACAGGCAATGACCGGCGTCTTCGAACACCTCCGCTTGCGAACCGGGCACTGTGGACGTGATGAGTTCCGCCGCGGAACGATTGTTTTCCGTCATCGCGGCAAGGACCGGAATCTTGACTTTAGCGAGTGCGGGACGGAGATCGTTCTTTACCGAGAATTCGGCCAGCATGGCAACCGCCGAGTTGGTCGGCGTCTTGAGCGAAGCCGTGGTAACGCTTTCCAGATATTGCTCTGATTGCGGCTTGCGATACATGCCTTTGACGAAGGTCGCGGCAAACTGCTTCCGGTCAGCCTGAAAATTGTGCAGCATGGCGTAGCGATGGTCACGTTCTTCTTGAGTCGAGGGCGTGTAGACGGGCAGATCTACCAGAACCAGCGCGTTCAGCTTATACGTTCCGAACATCTCCACATAGGTCAATGCCTCATGCACGGCCAGCGACCAGCCAACCAGCACCACCGGCGAACCACCCAGGTGGTCAATCAATTCTTTGTAGTCCTGTGCGCGCCTGCCGGGATAGTTTCCCTCGGCGGGCTTTTCGGACTCTCCCTGGGAGCGCGGATCCAACGCGACTACGTGGTATGCCTTGCTGAAATAGTCGATCTGCGGCTTCCAGATCTCTGCCGGCATCGTCCACCCGGGAACGAAGAGTATGGTTGGGCCGGAACCACTCTCCAGATAGTGAAGCTTTACACCATCCGTGGTGGTAAAGAAATCGTCCTTGACCGTGGATGCCCCAAGCGCAGGTTGGACAAGAAGCATGGACAGAAGAAGCAAAGCGTAACCGGCGACCGGCAATGTGTGTCCCCCCGTTCTTAACACATGGAATCCACTGACTGAATCAACGCTCGAATGTACCCATAGCAGAATGCAAAAGACTGCAGACTGTTGGGATCGTTGGGCGCCAGGGGAACATGGTCCGGCATCAGCATATAGGGATAGCCGACTTCTTTGTATACCTGGATCGCTTTTACAAAGTTAACGTCCCCCTCATCGGGATAAACCTCCAAAAAATCGTTGCGATGGCCGCGAATGTTGCGGAAATGGACGTTGAATATCTTATTGCGGGTCCCGAAATAGCGGATTACATCAAGAATCTCTGTCCCCGGGTCCTGAAGCATTTCAGAGACCGTGCCCTGGCAGAAATTCAGACCGTGATAGGGACTTTCCTGGATGGTGATGAACTTCTTCAGGCCGTCGACCGTGCCCAGCACCCGGTTCACGCCCTGATAGCCTTCGGGCGGCATGCCGGGATCGTGGGGGTGGCAGGCCATGCGGATCTTGTATTCATTCGCAACCGGAATGACGTGATCGAGGAAATAGGTAATCCGCTCCCAGAACATATCGGCATCCACACGCCCGGCCTTGGTAAGCGGTGTTTCGGGATGGGCTTCAGAAAGCTTCCAGGTGCTGTACATCGCATCGCCTCGTCCCGGCGTGCGCCCCGAGCGGACCACACCCAGAATGCTCATGTTGTATTTAATCGAGGGGATGCCCGCCTGGGCACAGTTTTTGATCATGGTTTGCAGGGATTCGATGTCGCGGTCTCGCTCCGGGCTTTGCGCCAGCATGATCGCCGGATGCTTTTCTCGATCGATGTAACTGGATTCCAGAAATGGAGGCGCGGTGCAGTCGACGCTGATGCCGCACTTCTGCGCGAGATCGACCATGCGGTTGAGCTCTTCGACAGTGGCGTAAATGCGGTCTCCTTCAATCTGTGGATAGCCGCAGATATTCTGTACGCTGTAGCGCGCCAGGTACTTCAGGTGCGTCTCGTTGGTGGGGGCGGTCTGATCCCCTACCTTCATGAGCGCTTTCTTCGCAAGAGCGACCTTGGGCGCAGCTGCAGCGGCGAGACCCTGCGCCGCCAGCAATCCTGCTGCGCCCGTAGAGGTGATAAATTTTCTTCGATTCATGGCTGATCCCCCAACTTTTGAAGCGGTGCACGACTACTGTAGGTTTCCCCGCCGCTGCTGGCAAACGTCGACCTCAGAAAATCAACTTCGAGGGAGGAATATAGTGGAAGATCGATCTGCAAACAAGCTATAGTCAGCATGGATTGATACCCGGGTTGCATCGATGTATGAACTGAAACAACTTCGCTGCTTTGTCGCCGTCGGAGAAGAATTGCACTTTGGCCACGCGGCTAAACACCTCCACATGACTCAGCCTCCGCTCAGCCGTCAGATCCAGATGCTGGAGCAGGAGCTCAAAATCAAGCTGTTGACAAGGACCAGCCGCACCGTGCGGCTCACCCCCGCTGGACGCGCTTTTCTCCCCGAGGCGCGACGGATCCTGGCGCTCACCGAGAGCGCAGCCATCACGGCCCGGCGCATTGCCAAGGGTGAGTCGGGACTCATACGAATGGGGTTTACTGCCGGTTCGAGCTATGACTTTTTGCCCCGGCTCTTGTCGCTGGCGAATTCGTCTCTCAAGGGCTTCGGTGTGGTGCTCAACGAGATGGTGACCATGCAACAGATGGAAGCACTGCATGCCAACCGGATTGACTTTGGACTGGTACGGCCCCCCATCGACAAGCGGGACCTTGATGTGGTCTGCGTGGCCAGAGAGCCGCTGCTGCTCGCCGTCTCCACCCGGCACCGTTTCGCAACCGGGCCTGCGCCGACCATGAAAGATCTGGCGCGCGAACCGTTCATTACTTTTTCTCCCGTCGAGGGAAGGTACTTCTACGAGCTCATCGAAAGGATGTTCCGCAAGGCAGGAGTTTCAGCAAAGTATGTGCAGTACATTAGCCAGGTTCACTCCATACTTGCCCTGGTGAGCGCTGGGATCGGGATTGCGCTAGTGCCGGAAACGGCGAAGAAGCTACATTTCGAAGGAGCCGTGCTACGGGAATTAGCCAGCCCCGCGGTCTATGCGCAACTGTTTATGGTTTCGTTGACCGAGAACGATAACCCCGCGTTACCGGCTTTTCGCGATCTGGTGCTGCGGCATCTGGCGATACCATCAACAACGTGACCCGAGGTCTCACATGATTTCTCGACGGGAGTGGATAGTGGGGGCGGCAGCGGTGGCGCATACGTTTGCGGCACGACCACAAGGGATCAAGCGGATGGCAAGCGCGCTCGCCGGTGCATCCTCCGTGCCAGGGCGGCCCAACGGAATACTGATCGAGTCCCATATCCATCTGTTCGCCGGTGATCCAGTCAGGTTTCCGTACAACAGCGCATCCTACAAACCACCCGCGGCCCCGGTGGAAGAGTATGTGAAGTTCGCCCGGGAAGCGCAGCTCAATCACGCGGTTATCGTGCACCCGGAACCCTACCAGGATGATCACCGCTATTTGGAATATTCCTTAGCGCACGAACCTTCAGCCGGCTTCTTCAAAGCTACCTGTCTCTTCGATCCCATCGATCCGGCAACTCCGAAACGCATGCAGGCACTGATACAAGAAAATCCGGGACGGATTGTCGCGTTACGAATCCATGAAGTTCATGCGGCGGGAACACCTTCCACGACAACCGGGCTAATCCGCGATCGCGATCTGAAAGATCCGCAGATGGAGGTAACCTGGCGCGCGGCGCACGAATTAGGACTGGCTATTCAGATCCACTGCATCCCGCACTACGCAGTGCCCATCGGCGAACTCGCAGGCAAATTTCGGGACACGCCCGTTATTCTGGATCACCTGGCTCGACCCGGACAGGGAACACCCGAGGAGTACGAACAAGTTCTCAAGCTGGCCGAAATCCCTCGGGTGTACATGAAATTCTCCTCCACCGGTGTCGCGTCGGCCTCGAAGGAGCCCTTCCCCCATCCGGATGCCAAGCCACTGGTCAAGCGAGTCTACGAGGCATTCGGCCCTGACAAAATGATTTGGGGTGAACTGGGCGGAAACATGGCGGAATTTCAACGGGCGGTGCAATTGTTTGACCTGATGTTTGACTTCGCACCGGAGCCCGCGCGAAAGAAAATACGCGGTCTCACGGCACAAAAGCTGTTCGCCTTTTCGTGAGACCACTCGCCTGGTTACGATCTCTTGGTTACAATCTAGCCCTTCTGCACCAGTACGGCGTTCAGTGCCTGGCCCACGATGGACTGCGCCTCCGTCTCGATCTGCTCCAGATGCTGTTGGCTGCGAAAGCTTTCAGCATAGATCTTATAAATCTCTTCGGTGCCGGAGGGGCGGGCCGCAAACCAACCATTCTCCGCGATCACTTTCACTCCACCGATCGCCTGGCCATCGCCGGGCGCGTGGGTGAGGATGGTCTGAATCTTCTCCCCGGCCAACATGGGGGTCTGAATGCTTTCTTTGCTCAACTTGGCTAATATCTTTTTCTGCTCGGTGGTAGCGTGTGCATCCGTCCGGTCGTAGAAGGGGTCACCATATCGCTGGGTGAGGTCATGGTAGATCTCGCCCGGATCTTTCTTCATCGTAGCGGTGATCTCCGCCGCCAGCAGCGCGGCGATCAGACCGTCCTTGTCAGTCGTCCACACGGTCGCGTCACGACGTAGAAAGGAGGAGCCGGCGCTTTCTTCGCCCACAAACCCGAGCTTGCCTTCCAGCAGACCATCCACGAAATACTTGAAGCCTACCGGAACTTCGAAGAGCTCTCTGGCCAATCCGGCCGTTACGCGATCGATCATGCTGCTGCTGACCGCGGTCTTACCCACCGCGACCTGCTTGCCCCATTTGGCGCGATGCCCGAAAAGATATTGAATGCAAACCGTAAGGTAGTGATTAGGAGGCAACAAACCCACGCTCCTGGTCACAATGCCGTGCCGGTCGTGGTCGGTGTCGCAGGCCACCGCCACATCGAACTTATCCTTCATCGCAATCAGTGACTGCATCGCATACCTGGAGGAAGGATCCATACGAATCCTGCCATCCCAGTCGAGCGTCATAAAACGGAACGTGGGATCGACAAGATCATTGACCACGGTAAGATTCAGGCCATAGCGTTCGCCGATCGGTCCCCAGTAATGCACTCCAGCTCCACCCAGGGGATTCACACCGAGGTTGATTCCGGAGGCACGAATTACCTCCATATCGATAATGTTTCCCAGATCCTCAACGTAAGCCGTCAGGTAGTCGTGCCGGTGCGTAGTGGGAGCCGACAAAGCTGCCTTCAGCGAGACGCGCTTGACCCCATCCAGCTTGGCCAGGAGAAACTCGTTGGCCTTGGCTTCGATCCAGGATGTAACTTCGCCCCCTGCCGGGCCGCCATGGGTGGGGTTGTATTTAAAGCCGCCGGATTCGGGGGGATTGTGCGACGGGGTAACCACAATGCCGTCTGCCAGACCCGCTTTGCGGTCACGGTTATAGGTGAGGATCGCATGCGAGATCGCGGGGGTGGGGGTATAGTCGGTTCTCTCCGCCAACATCACGTCGACGTCGTTCGCAGCCAGCACTTCCATGGCGCTGGCCAATGCCGGGCAGGAAAGCGCATGGGTGTCGATGCCAAGATAGAGCGGCCCGTCGATTTTTTGCTGCCGCCGGTACAGGCAAATCGCCTGGGTGATGGCCAGATATGTGCCACTCGTTGAATCCACGGTCGAAGGAGGAACCGCGGTGCCCCGACGTGCCAAACAAGACCCGTTGCTCGGGCACATGAGGATCGGGTCGCTCCTCGTAGTAGGCGGTGATTAGCTTCGGTACGTCAACAAGCTCAGAGGGATTGGCCAGTTGCCCGGCTCTGGGATTGATCGTATTCATATCCAGCTGTCTCCCTCATGCAGCTTACGCCGGTGAGCGCGGTTTTTGCTTCAATCCTCGACAAAACTTTGTGCCATCAGGCGGCGGTGAGCAAAGGTCTCGGGTGCCCCGCGGGAGGTGCAAGATGCCTACAGCCCAAGCAAATTTGTCGTACGACCCACGAGCCGGCGCATCGAATTGATTGGAGCCGAACATTCCCCAAGCCCGGAGAACACCATGTCCCAGAGCCCACACGATCGACTCGCAGAACTCCACAACCTCGCCGCCCACGCCCACGCTGCCGCGGCGGTCGCTCATGGCAAAGGAGATCACCTGACTGCTCATGAATTAACCTTGCAGGCACACGAGCATTCCTCTAACGCGCACAAGCTGAGCGAGGAGCTCGCGAAAAAATGAAGGCTGCCGTCCTCATACCTAGCCGCAAGGCGCCTGAGCCTTTCCTCGAGATTGGGGAGGTCCCCAAACCCGAGCTACAGCCTGGCTATGTGCTGCTGCGAGTTCTGGCCTGTGGAGTTTGCCGGACCGACCTGCACATTGCCGAAGGAGACCTGCCGCCGGTTCACCCGCAGCTCATCCCCGGTCACCAGATTGTGGGCGAGGTAGCCGCCGGTGCAACGGCGGAGCTGCCGCTGGGAAGCCGTGTTGGCGTCTCCTGGATTGGCGGCATCGATGGGGATTGCTGGTTCTGCCATCACGACATGGAGAATCTGTGCGATCACCCTACGTTTACCGGATACACCGTCGATGGAGGCTACGCCGAGTATGCCCTGGCGCGCGCCGATTTCGCCTTTCCGTTACCCGAGGGTCTAGACGACGTGCACGTCGCTCCCCTGCTCTGTGCCGGCATCATCGGCTTTCGCAGCCTGCGTGTGGCCGGAGTTGCGCCCGGAGAGCGAGTCGGACTTTACGGCTTTGGCAGCTCGGCTGGTTTGGCCATCACCGTTTTGCAGTCGTGGAAGTGCGAGGTTTATGTCGCCACCAGGGGCGAGAACCATCGCCAGAGGGCCGCCTCGCTGGGTGCGACCTGGGTGGGCAAAGAAGACGAAACCCCGCCGGTCAAGCTCGATCGTGCGGTGACGTTTGCCCCTAGTGGAAAAGTTGTCGTCAGTGCCTTGTCCGCCCTGCGCAAAGGCGGTGTGGTCGCGATCAATGCGATCCACCTCGACCAGATGCCCGCCTTTGACTACGACAAACTGCTTTGGGGCGAGCGGCAGCTCCGCAGTGTCGCCAATATGACACGCCAGGACGCACGCGATTTTCTGGCCATCGCTCACCAACTCGGGATCCGGCCTCAAGCGACGGCCTTTCCCTTGCAGGACGCGAACCAGGCTCTGTTGGCCGTTAAAGAAGAAACCGAGCGCGGGTCAGCGGTGATTGTTCCTTAGCAGGAAAACCGGTGATCTCTCCACTACGTTCTGTCGAAAAACATTTCCACGAGAGGTCCGTTGAACTGCAGATCCCTCGGCTTCGCTCGGGATGACAAAGGGGAGGGCGGCGCTGACATTGAGAGTAGTGGCTGACATTGAGAGTAGTGGCTGAGCAGAAGGGAGCAGAGGCCCCTTTTCATCCCCGTGGGTGGGCCGACGGCCCATGGGCACTACGGTGACTTTATCGTTTGCGGCTGGCGGGTCTTCTCCTCCCTTCTGCCCAGCAACTACTTTCGATGGCGGCGCCGCCCTCCCCTTTGTCATCCCGAGAGTCTGTGACTTTATTGGTTTCGTTCAAAATCCGGTGCTGAAAACAAAAAGCTTAGGTACGTTGAAAACGCGAAAAATTCAATAAAGTCACAGACTCCGAGCGAAGCCGAGGGATCTGCAGTTCAGCGGACCTGTCGTGGGGATGTTTTTTCGACCGTGCGGGCGGAGGCGGTCCTTCGACGGTCTCAATAAATGAGCTTCAATGAAAATTGAATTTGGCGGGAAGTGCCAGCCGTGCGGCTGATTTCTCCAAAGCCGGCTCCGGCCAGAGTGTTGGCCGGCAGACCCATATTGACCACGTTGAAGAGGTTGAAGAACTCGGCGCGAAACTGCAAATCCATCCGCTCGATCCCGCTCGAGCGCCGCCCAATGGGCGTGCTCTTGATCAAGGCAAAGTCAAAGTCGTAATAGGCCGGCCCGCGGAAAGTATTGCGTCCCAAGGTGCCGAAGCGTCCCTGATTCGGACCCGTGCCCCCAGGCACATTGATAGGAACAGAGAAGTACGAAGCATTGTTAGCGCCTAACCCAAAATAGTCCTCGCGAATTTTGCGGCTGGTGGAAAGGTGCGGAACACCCACCTGATCCGGACGATCCGCGCCGTTGGTGCCGGCGTCCGTCTGCTGCACGCCGGAGTAGACGGTGAACGGCGCTCCGCTGTTTATGCTGGAGATGCTGAGAAGCTCCCAACCGCCGGTGACGGTCTTGCCCAGCGGCCGAAGCAAGGCGACGTCCTCGCCATGAAGGTCCTGCGCCAGGCTAAGCGTGAAGGTGTGGGCTATGTCGAACGTGGACGGCCCTTTTTCCAGATGCGTATCAAAAGGATTCTGGGGTGAAATTTGCACAATTGCGCCTGTGCCTCCAGTAATAAATCCCCCGACCACGGAACTGGTCTCATCCAGCGACTTGGACCACGTATAGCTGGCCTGAATTCCGGGGCCGCCATGGGGAACGGTCCCCTGCAGCGAAGTCTGCAAGGCATGGTAAGAGGAGTGGGCAGTACTGGTGATGACGTTCTCGGTGCCAAAGCCCCCGATGACGTTTCCAGCTTGGTCGAACTGGGTGTACGGAGCGAAGCTGGGACCCGCGCCAGGATAGCCATTGAAATAGCTTTCCCGGGCCAGCTTGACGGCGGCGGTTCCAATATACGTCATGTCGGCGACCAGGTCGCCGAAGTGGCGCTCCAGGCCAAGAGTCCAGGTCTGAAGGTAAGCGTTGCCGAACCCCGGGTAGACACAATTTAGCGTCAGCGGAGTGATCTGGTGGGTCGGTGAGAGCGCGGCCAGATCCTGCTGGTAACGATTGACATCCATGACGGTGTTCGCGGGAACCGCTTTGGTGCCGTGGGCGAAAATGTCCTGCCCGGTAGGCGTATAGACGCGCGGCAACTCGCCCGAGGTTATCTGGAACCCATAAGGGATCGGCGCTGTTGGAGCCGAAGTCAGGCGGGGATAGACGGCGAATGGGTTCGAGCCGGTGAGCGAATTGTCCTGATAAAGATTAGGCGGGATGGTAGTAATGGCGCCACCCGCGCGGAGATGGATCTGTTGCCATGCAAGCCAATCCAGTTGAACCCGCGGTCCCAGGCCATCGAGATTGAAGCGATAACCCGGCTGCGGATTGATGACGAATTGTTGCGCCACCCCGTTGGGCGTATTGGAAAAAGCAATGCCCGAGGTCCTTTTGGCGCGCTCGGTGACCGGCGTATACAGCTCATAGCGCAAACCGTAGTCCAGTACCAGGCGAGGCGAGATCTTCCACGTGTCCTGAGCAAAGAACCCAAAGGCGTTCCGGTTGATGGCCGCGGCTCCGATGTGAGCGCCCCCGGAAAAATAAGGGGGAGCAAGCACTACGGTGTACACAAACGGGCTCCCGCTAAGCAGACCTGAGAGGGTGTCGGGCAGCGGATCACCAACCCGGATATTATGCATACCGCTTTGCGAAGGAATATCGATCGGGGAATATGCGGTACCTCCGCCGAAGTCATATTCGCCATTAGGGCTGATACCGAAGTAGGTGGTGTCGCGGTTCAGGCGGACTTCGCCCCCCATCTTGAAGGCATGGCTGTTTGTGGTGAAGGAAAGATTCTGGCGGGTCTGAAATAAATTGCCGTAAACGCTGATGACCGTTCCGGCCGGCTGATTGAAGGGCTCATAGGAACCGTCATTGAACTTGACCGCGGGGTCGGTGAGGTCGGTGGTTGGAAACGAAGGGGTGGCACGGGTGGCGCTGAATGAGGATTCCCATATCAGCCGTGGCGAAACGGTGCGGGTGTAGGTAACGACAAGATTCCGCTGGCGGTCGATATAGCGGATGGCAAAAGCGGGGTCGATCACAGTCTGATCGGGATTGGTCGTGGGCCCATTCAGGTTGTTGAAATTGAAGCGCCCGAACAGCTGGGACTTATCGGAGATCCGATGATCGAGCCGCACGGAAAACTGGTCTGCATCGGTCACCACAGGGGAGGAACTGGCGTAGGTGTGGACTCCGTAGGAGCCGAGAAGATTGTTAGGCAACGGGTAGCGCGCGAGTACCCGCGCTATACCCGGATCGACCGGGACCGTCAACGTATCGCCGGGAAAGGCCGTGGTATCCAGGCCGGCCCGTTCCTCCGCCGTGGGCACAGGAAATACCTGGGTCGTGCCCAGCACCTGGCGGAAGCCCTGGTATTGGCCAAAGTAAAAGGTTTTGCCGGAGCCGTTATAAATTCCGCGAAGAACAACCGGGCCGCCATTCGTGAACCCGAACTCGTTGCGACGGAACGGCGGAAGCCGCCCCGGGTTGGCGATGGAGGAGTGGTCAAAGTAGTTTCGCGCGTCCAGAGCCGAGTTCCGAAGGAACTCGAAAAATGACCCGTGGAACCCGCTGCTCCCCGATCGGGTCACGATATTGGTAAATCCGGCGGCTCCGCGACCGATCTCCGCCGGCATCCATCCGGATTGAGATTGAATCTCCTCCACCGCGTCCACGTTGAAGTTGCTGAAGGTGGAGCCGCCCATCTCCGGGTCGGAGATGTCGGCCCCGTCCATGGCGAAGGTCGCTTCGACCCCGCGCTGGCCGTTGATGGCGAACTGTTGCGTGAAATTGGTGGCTCCATTCGCGTCGGTCATGGTTCCCGCCGCCAGCAGCAGCAATTGGCTGAAATCACGCTTGTTCAGGGGAAGCTGGCTGACGGCCTTGCTGGAGAGGTCAACCCCGCCGGTGGTCTCCTGTGTGTTTGCCAAGGCCTCGATGGAGAGCACTCCCTGGCCGGTGAGAGTGAGGAGATCGTCCGCCTGGGGGCGAGTCATATCGATGAAGTGATCTGTATCGATGCGACGGCCGTCCACGGTGATAAAAAGCGCAAAACGAAGCTGCGGGAGATGGTGGAAGGAGAAACTGCCATCCGGCCGGGTGATAGAGGTCAGCTTTTGCCCTGATGCGCTCAGTTCGATAACGGCGCCACCCAGGGGACGGCCTGCGCCATCCCTCAATTCCCCTCTCCAGGCTGTGTCTCCGGTTACCGGCTGTTGGCCGCGCAGGGGTAGGGTAAGACTCATAGCCAGCAAAGCCAGTAGCACCGGCAGGATCGCCAACCGGGCGAAAATTCCTTGGACGGCGGGAGTAAGTTGCGAGACAATCGTCCGATCTAAACGGCTCATCCAAGACGCATGCTATCGTGCTTCGGCCGGAAAGGGATTCTTACTGCGCATGAGCGGTTGGAATCAGAGCGCTTAGAAGGCTGGGTTGACTGGTAAGTTAACCGAAACGACGCAGTTGCACAAAAAGCGAGACAGTGCCACCGGCATTGTGTACACTGCTTGCCCATGGCAACAAGTATGTGCCGCCAGCCCCCTGCCATAGAACTGTCAAGGAGAGAAAGACCATGAGCTTTTGCCAAACCTGTGGAACCAGCTTACCCGACGGGAGCCCGACCTGCACAGCTTGTGGAGCTAGCCAAGGCGTGGCCGCATCGAGCGCCGCGCCGGGCGCGATGCCCGGCGCGATTCCCCCTCCGATGCCCAATGCTATGCCCGCTCCTCTACCTGCGGCCGGAGCCGGTCTTACCCCCAATGTTGCTGGAGCGCTGGCCTACCTGGTGGGCGCCATCACTGGAATTCTGTTCCTGGTGATCGATCCCTTCAAAGCCGACCGCTTTGTTCGTTTTCACGCTTTCCAGTCGATCTTCTTCAACCTGGCATGGATTGCCTTCTGGATTGTATGGATGATCGTGGGCCTGATGTTGGGCGCCATCTCGCATGGCTTGTTCTTCATCATCCAGCTACCCATCAACTTGCTGGTCACGGTCGGTGGATTCTGCATATGGGTCTACCTGATGTATTCCGCCTACCAGGGCAAGACTTTCCAATTACCGGTTATAGGGCCGCTGGCCGCGACCCAGGCAGGCATCGCGCCCGCCGCCACCGGCCAACGGCTGTAGGGCCCGCCCCTTCAGCTCTCGCCGAGTCTTGGGGATAGTGGAAGGGTAAGGGCTTTTACAGGCTGCGGAAAAAGTCGCTCTCGGGTAGGTCCGGGCTTTTAGCCTGGACATCGACCAGCCAAATTCTTTGGCCTAAAGAGCGTGTGTGAGAACCCACCGTTCACCGATTTAGTCCCGGAGGGAGCGATTTTCTTCGCTCACAAGACTCCTCCGCAGCCTCTTTCGCCCGTCCGTGGAAGTCGCAGCTTTAGCCGTCCAAACCTAGCTCACAGAAACCGGCACCGAGCCGGGCTGTTTCCTCGCCGTTCCGCGAATGCCAAGCAGGCTCAGGATCGGCGTGGTGAGCATGGTAGTGACCAGGGCCATGACCACCAGCATGGTGAAGAGCGTGGGGGTGAAAGCACCCACGGTGAAGGCTATGTTGAGAACCACCAGCTCTACTCGTCTTGCCCAGCCGAGACCTGGACGGTAAATTACTCTTTGCTTGGGCTCACACGAATTAAAGGGACTTCATGAGCAAATCAGCAAGCCAGCCATCGGTCGAATCCGACCGCTTCACGCGGGTGTTGCGCCAGCATCGCCATCCGGCGGTGAGAAGCCTGCCCTCCGCTCTCTGCGTGAACGTCGACGACATGACGGTGGTCGGGCTGCGGGTCCGCGGTTGAAATTCGTCTCTCTCTGTTTTCTGCTTCTGGCTTTCGCGAACGGGGCGACCCGAAGCGACATTCTGCGTGGTGACTACGGACCTTATCGCGCCAATAACGACCTGCTCTTTTATCACCTCGATGTGCGCGTCGACCCGGAGAACAAGTTCCTTCAGGGCAAGAACACCATCCGCTTCAGGATGCTCCAGGACGGCACCCGGATCCAGCTCGATCTGCATCCTGCGCTCCACATCGACAAGATACTTTTTGGTGGAGTTCAACTCAGGTACGTGCGCGATTCAGGAGCGGTCTTCGTCGACTTTCCGGAGACTCTCAGAGCAGGGCACGAGTACACCATCGACTTCTACTATTCGGGCCATCCCGTGGAGACAGGCCGATTTGGCGCTATCACCTTCCGCAAAGACCCGGCCGGCCATCCCTGGATCAACACCGCCTGCGAAGAGACCGGCGCCAGCGTGTGGTGGCCCAACAAGGACCAGTGGCGCGATGAAGTGGAGAGCATGCAGATCAGCGTGTCGATACCCAACGGTCTGGTGGATGTCTCCAACGGAAAATTCATGGGCTCGACGGACCTGGGCGACGGCTACACGCGCTGGGATTGGCTGGTTCACTACCCCATCAACAACTACGACGTCTCTCTGAATATCGGCAACTATGTGCACTTCTCCGATCGACTGGGCGATCTGCCACTCGACTTCTACGTGCTACCGGAAGACAAGCCGAAGGCGGAAAAGCAATTTACCCAGGCCAAAGGAATGCTTCAGGTGTTTGGGCACTATTTCGGGGACTATCCGTTTCCTCAGGATGGCTACAAGCTGATCGAGGTGCCCTATTCCGGCATGGAACACCAAACCGCGGTGACCTATGGCAACCACTTCACGAATGGCTACCTGGGGCGCGACTGGTACGGCTCCGGTATCAGCCTCCGCTTCGACTTCATCATCATCCACGAGAGCGCGCATGAGTGGTTCGGTAACAGCATCACCGCCGCCGACCGATCGGATATGTGGATTCACGAAGGCTGGGCGACTTACATGGAGAGCCTTTATGTGGAATCGCTGTGGGGGCGAGCAGATGCCTTGAAGTATCTCGATGGAATGAAGCCGAAGGTGAAGAACCTGCAACCGATTGTCTCCGTGCGTGGCGTCAACAGCACGCCGCCGGAAGACCAGTACTTCAAGGGCGCGCTCTTTCTCAATACCCTGCGCAGCGTGGTGGACGACGACCCGCGCTGGTGGGCGCTGCTGCACGGCTTCTACCAGCGCTTCAAGTATCAGAACATCATGACGGAGGACGTGGTCCACTACTTCAACCAGCAAACCGGTATGAATCTGACCCCGATCTTCGATCAGTATCTGCGGCACGCGGCGTTGCCGGTTCTTGAATTGCAATGGAGCCCGGGAAACGTCCGCTACCGGTGGCAGGCCGATGCGCCGGGTTTCGCCATGCCGGTGCGGGTGGGCAAGAGACCGCACTGGCAGAAGATTCAGCCGACGACCACCTGGCAAACGATGCCGACATCGGTCGAGAAAGACCAGTTCGACGTCGCGACCGATCTTTACTACATCAAGGTAGTATGGATGCCGTGACGATTGAACTCTCCCCTGTTGCCGCTCGTGTGCTCGGATCGCTGGTGGAAAAAGAAATCACGACGCCCGAGTATTACCCTCTTTCTCTGAACGCGTTGGCCAATGCCTGCAACCAGAAAAATAACCGCGAGCCGGTGACCAACCTGGACGAGGACGAGATCCGTCAGGCGCTGCACCAACTGGAAGACGACGGGCTGGCCGGTGCCGTGCGGGGCACCGAAAGCCGGGTTGCCAAGTATGAGCACCGCGTGCAGGAGGTTTTCAACTTTACCCGCGGGGAGATCGCCGTGCTATGCGTTCTGCTGCTGCGCGGGCCGCAGACGCCCGGCGAGCTGAGGGGAAGGACGGAGCGGATGCACCGCTTTGACGAGCTGAGCGATGTGCAGTCGACGCTGCAGCGGCTGATGCAGCGTGAGCCGCCGCTGGTAACAGTGCTGCCCCGCCAGCCTGGCACCAAAGAAGCTCGCTACGCCCATCTACTCTCGGGCGAGGTGACAGAGGCAGCTCCAAGCACCAGGGCCGCTGAGCCTGCGGGAAGCGGCTTGGCCCAACTCGAAGCAGAGATCGCGGCCCTGCGCCACGAAGTGGCGGAGCTGAGGGAGCAAGTGGAGAAAGTGCTGCGGCTGGTGGAGTAAAGCCTATTCCTGACATCGTGTGCTGTTTCTTTTCTTGGATACCACACGCACTCCGCAGCATTGGGTAATTTCTTCAGCGATGGCTCATGCGCAGGCTTTGCCAGCTGGCGTCGGTGGTCCAGCCGCCATCGACCACCAGAGCATGCCCATTCACAAACCCGCTTTGCGCCGAATCCGCCAGGAACAGAATGGCCTTGGCGATGTCATCCGGCGAGGCAAAACGGCCCATCGGGTTCACACCGATAATGTCCTCATCCGTGTAAGTGCCGTTCGCCTGGTCGGCTGCATCCATTTCCGTCTTGACCCACCCCGGGCAAACGGCATTGCAGCGCACGCCACGCCCACCCCACTCTGCAGCTAACGTGCGCGTGAGCCCAATAAGTCCGTGCTTGGATGCGTTATACGCGGCGCGGTCGGCGATCCCGGCAAGCCCGGCGATAGAGGCGACGTTGACGATGCTGCCGGAGCGTAGCTGCAGCATCATCTTTCCGAAGGCGCGAGCCAGCAGAAAGGGCGCGACCAGGTTGACCTCGAGCACCCGGCGAAAGGTCCGTACTTCGATCGTCTCCGCCGGTGCAATCGAGCTGATCCCGGCGTTGTTGACCAGAACGTCGACCCGGCTCCATCGCCTGCGGATCGCTTCGGCCGCACCATCGACCACCGATTCGTCGGAGAGATCGCCCGCAAAATCGACCGCCTCGCAACCGGTCGCGCGGACACTCTCAAGGGTGGAAGCGCACGGTTGCAGATCCAGCAGAGCAAGCGAATAACCAGCGGTGGCAAAGATTTCAGCAGTGCGGCGGCCTATACCCTGCGCGGCTCCTGTGATGACGGCAAGTTTCATGTTGGAACGCTCCCATCGTTTCCAAAGTACATTGGCCATATCATAGGGGTAGGGTCCCTTGCTGACTATCCGCCCAGGTTGAGCTCGAGAGGAAGCGTAACTGACAAACCGCGAGGAGTGGTTTTCCTTGAGGGAAAACCACGAAAAGGCCTGTCGCTTCGGTCTACACCAATTGCGAAACTGCTCTTGTCGCCCACCGGCCCTATATTTGCTCACCTGTTCTTACCCATCATCCTTTCGGTCGATGACAAAGGTAACCGCGGAGATCACTATCACCAGGCACTTGCGGGTCTTTTGCGGCGCTCTGGACAAGGTAAGATGGCTGCGGACCAAATATGAGTCAAAGCGCAACGGCAAGCGAAATCGGGCTGAGCGAACAAGTCGGCGGTCGCGCGTTGATGCTCTTCGACGGGCTGTGCGGCCTGTGCAACAGCGCGGTACGCTGGGTGACGCAACATGATCATGCCGATGCCTTTCGCTTCGTACCCCAGCAGTCTGCCCTGGCCGCGGCAATTCTCAGCCGGCATGGCATCGACCGGGAGACGATGCTGCGGAGCAATAGCGTCTATCTGGTGCTCGATGCCGGGACGGACCACGAAAGACTGTTGACGCAATCCGACGTAACCGTGAATATGCTGTTGCTGCTGGGCGGCCGCTGGCGTGTCCTGGGATATTTGCTGCGGGCCGTGCCCGCATTTGCGCGCAATGCGGCCTACGGGCTGTTCGCGCGCAACCGCTACCGGCTGACGGGCCGGTATGAAGTCTGCCCTTTGCCGACCGAAGCGGAACGGACCAAGTTTCTTAGCTGAGGATCCATGCGATTTGTGCAATTGAAAGCCGGCGACGCTCGCCGCGTCGCGCTAGTGGAAGAACCGAAACTACGCCTGTTGCATGGTTTCGATTCCATGTACGCCCTGGCTCAGGCGGCCATCATCAACGGCGGCAAGTTGACCAGTGTGGCGGCCAACCATCTTACCGATGAGTCTCTCGACTATGACCAGGTCTATGCAGGCGGCGCCGGTTGGAAGCTGCTCCCGCCCGTCGATCACCCGCAGGAGATCGCCCGCTGTCTGGTTTCGGGCACCGGGCTAACTCACCTGGGCAGCGCGCGCGACCGGGCGTCGATGCACATGGTCAAGGAGCAGGAGCTCACCGACAGCATGAAGATGTTTCGCTGGGGTGTCGAAGGCGGCCGGCCTGATCAAGGGGAAATAGGAATTGCCCCGGAGTGGTTTCACAAGGGCTATGGCTCGATCGTGCACGCGCACGGCGAGCCGCTGCTCATCCCCGCCTACGCGGACGACGGTGGCGAAGAGGCCGAAATCGCAGTCGTATATGTGATTGGTCCGGATGGCCAGCCCTATCGAGTCGGCATGACACAGGGCAACGAGTTCTCTGACCATCGCTTCGAGAAGAAGAACTATCTCAACCTGGCGGGGTCGAAGTTGCGCACTTGTTCGATAGGGCCCGAGCTCGTTGTCGATCCCGATTTTCGCACCGTGCCAGGCACGGTTACCATTAGGCGCAGGGGTCAGGAATTCTGGTCCCAACCGATCTCGAGCGGCGAAGAGGAGATGTCCCACAGCCTGCGCAACCTGGAGCACCATCACTTCAAGTTCGAGCTGCATCGCCGCCCAGGAGATGTTCATATCCATTTTCTGGGCGCCCATTCGCTGAGCTTTGGCCAGGGGATCGAGCTCCAGGACGGAGACGTCATGGAGGTCCACTTCAAAGGGTTCGGCCGCTCGTTGCGCAATCCGGTAGAGGTGGTAAGGAAAAAAGATGCGGCTATAGAGGTGATTCCCCTCTCCTAACACGAGGAGGTTTCGATGAAGCTGCGCGTCGCTTTGGCAGCGCTTGTTCGCTCTTTTCTCGCTCACGCGCAACCAGCCGAACAGTCGTCGACCCACGGCATTGCCATCGCCAACATGGATCCCTCCGTCAAGCCGGGCGGCGCACCGCCATTCCTCCCGACCGCGGCTGGACCGACGTATTCCAACCTTGGCTGATTTGAGCGCCGTTCCCCGACCTTTCCGTAAATGGTAAGCAAACGCTGGCGGAAGACATCGCCGATGCCGCCGGCCTCTCCGCGGCCTACGATGGGTACCGATCTTCGCCGAAAGGTCATAGTGCCCCCGTGCAAAATGGACTTACCGGGGACCACCGGATCGAGTTCAAATCTGGTGATAGGCTGTTTTCGTGAGCAAAGACGAAGCTGCCGAGGTGCTCTCGATCGAAGGGCGCGACGTCCGCGTAACTCATCCCGGCAAGCTCTATTTTTCCCGGCAGACAAAGCTTTCGAAACTTGACCTCGTGCGCTACTACCTGTCGGTGGCGCCGGGGGCCCTGGCCGGAATCCAGGATCGCCCTATCGTTCTCAAGCGTTTCGTGAACGGCGCCGAGGCGGAAGCGTTTTATCAAAAGCGCGCGCCCGGCGATCGTCCCTGGTGGCTGCGCACAGTAACACTGTCCTTCCCTTCGGGCCGCACGGCGGAAGAGATCGTGGTGGATGATGCGGCGGGTCTGGCCTGGATCGTCAACCTGGGCTGCCTGGAGCTACACCCGCATCCGGTACGCTCCGCAGATCTCGACCACCCGAACGAGTTGCGGGTCGACCTCGATCCGGGCCCAGGCGTCGGTTGGGCCGACGTACGCCAGGTCGCCCTCGAAGTGAAATCGCTGCTCGAAGAGCTCGGGCTTCGCGGCTGGCCCAAGACCAGCGGCTCACGCGGGATGCATGTGAATGTGCGCATCGAACCGCGCTGGACCTTCAGCGAAGTGCGACGCGCAGCGCTCGCGCTTTCACGTGCGGTCGAGCGCCGCGCGCCTTCTTTGGCCAGCTCAAAATGGTGGAAAGAGGAGCGCCACGGCGTGTTCCTCGACTACAACCAGAACGCAAAGGACCGGACAACTTGCTCCGCCTATTCGGTGCGTCCCCTGCCTGATGCCCGGGTGTCTGCGCCCCTTCATTGGCACGAGGTGCATGACTGCGAGCCTGCGGACTTTACCGTGCTCACCATGCCGGGCCGCTTCGCCGAGATTGGCGATCCGCACGCTGGTATGGATGCTGCCCCGGGTTCGCTCGAAGCGTTGCTGGAATTCGCGGCAAAGGACGAGGCTGCAGGAATTGGAGATGCGCCATGGCCGCCGCACTTCCGCAAGATGGAAGGCGAAGCGCCGCGGGTGGCGCCATCGCGAGCCAAGTCGCCTGCGAAGAAACCCCCACGGACGAAGATGCCGCTGCTCGTGGTCGCAAATTCTCCCAGCAAAGACGCCGCGCTGGCCGGTCTGGAGAGGTGGAAGAGCAAGCACGCGGAGGTGGCGGCCCTTCTGGCCGTGGATGACGTGTTGGTCGACTCTATGCGCGGCACGTCCTCTACATGGACCCGCATCCGGGTCAACCTGCGTCATGTCCCCGAAGATCTAAGGCCGCCCCAGGAAACTCCCGACCCGGACGACGACCCGACCCGCGAATGGCGTACTGGGCACGCGTCAAAGCGCACTTCGAAGTCATAACAGGATTTGAGGACTGGTTAGAAATTGGACGGGTGGCCCCACGTTCGCCGTGGCGTACGTGGGCGAAACAGATGGGGCGACCCGGATTTCCTGTACGCGGCTCCAACCATGTTCGCGTGTGCGGCTTTCATTAAGGAAAGCCGCATGAAGTTCGCCAGCGGCAAGAAGTTCGACAGGAAATCCGGGGGAAGCCCCTTCAATCTCTTCTGCTCTATCGACCAGGAAATCCCGTGACGCAAAGCAAAAAACATTCGAAAAATGTCGTTTATCGTCCCACGTACGCTGTGGCGAACGTGGGGCACCCGTCGAGTTCAGCCGCTCGCAAAAATCTCCGTGAGCTCCTGCGGAGGGACTACTTCGAGTTGGGCATAGGTACAATCGCTGGGCTTCTTGTCCGCGCGCCACCTGCGAAACTGGGCCATGTGGCGGAAGCGGCTGCCTTGCATGTGTTCGTACGCGACTTCGACCACAAGTTCTGGTCGCAGCGGCTGCCACGACAGGTCTTTACCCTGGCTCCAGCGGCTCTGGCCGCCGGGCATGCGTTGCTCACCTGCTTCAGGCCCGGCCCACCCGCGCCAGGGGTGATTGGCGAGTGCATCGGTTCTATAAGGTGAGAGGAATTCTGCCAGCTCGCGGCGTTTCTCCTGGGTGAAACTAGCGCAGACGCCTACGTGCTGAAGCGCGCCGGAATCATCGAAGAGCCCGAGCAACAGTGAGCCGACGTTGCCCTCACCTGTCTTGTGCCAGCGAAACCCGGCAACTACACAGTCGCAATCGCGCTCATGCTTAACCTTGAGCATTACACGCTTGTCAGGCTCGTATGTCCCCGCAATCGGCTTGGCGATTACTCCGTCGAGACCGGCCCCCTCGAAACGGCGAAACCAATCCGACGCAATGTTCGCTTCCGAGGTCGCCGGCGTGATGTGAATCGGCGGCGCCGCGGAGGCAAGCGCGGACTCCAACTGCTTCCGCCGCTCCTGGAAGGGTTCGCTGCACAGATCCCGGTCGCCTACGCAGAGTAGATCGAAGAAGACGATGGACGCGGGCGTTTGCTGCGCCAGAAGCTTAACCCTGGACGCGGCGGGATGAATGCGCAGCTGTAATACCTCGAAGTCGAGACCACTTTCCGCGGCGATGACGATCTCGCCATCGAGCACACAGCGCGGCGGCAACTGAGAACGCAAGGTCTCGATCAGCTCAGGAAAATAGCGATTCAGTGATTTTTGGTCGCGACTCTGGAGAAGGATTTCATCCCCATCGCGGAAGACCAGCGCGCGAAACCCATCCCACTTGGGTTCAAAGATCCACGAGTTGCCCACCGGCAATTCGCCAACTCGCTTGGCGAGCATCGGCAGGACCGGTGGGTTCAAGGGTAGTTGCATGCCTCATGGTATATCGGCGGGAAAGCCAGCCTTGGCATCGGTTAGATTAGATCCTGAGAGAAGCCGCATGCCAGTCGACCCGCGCAGAACCATCTCTGATCTTGAGCACCTTCGTGCGCTGACCGCGGACGATCACGGAGCCCAGCGCATCGCCTGGAGTCCAACCTGGCTCAAAGCGCGCGCCTGGTTTCAGAGCAAGCTGGCGCAGCTACCGGTGGAGCACCATCTCGATGCGGCCGGCAACTCCTGGACGACTCTACGCGGTGATTCCGATCGCGCGCTCATTCTGGGCAGTCATCTTGACTCCGTCCCCAACGGCGGCTGGCTCGACGGCGCGCTCGGTGTTCTGGCCAGTTTCGAGGTCCTGCGCGGTCTGGCAGAGGATTTCCGCGGCAAGCCGCCCATCACCATTCGCCTGGTGGATTGGGCGGACGAGGAGGGCGCGCGTTTCGGCCGGAGCCTCTTCGGCTCCTCTGCCTTTGCCGGGACGCACACCATCCAAGCCGACCGCGGCCGAACCGACCGCGATGGAATCCGTTTGGAAGACGCACTGCGGCAATGCCAGGTAGACGTGGACCGGATCGGAGATGCGGCCATCGAACGCGCCCACGCCGGCGCTTACCTGGAGCTACATATCGAGCAGGGGCCTGTTCTCGAAGCCATGCATCTACCGCTCGGTGTGGTGCTCGGCACCAAGGGCGTGGAACGCCACGCAATCACGTTTCACGGGCAGGAGGCCCATTCCGGATCCACCCCGATGGCTGTGAGGAGGGACGCTCTCGCCGCCGCGGCCAAGCTCGCGCTGGAAATTCGACCCATCGCCCGCAAGCATCCTGACGCCGTGGCAACCATGGGGAGTGTAAAGACCTTTCCCGGCATCGTGACCGCGGTTGTCGGCCGCTGTGAAACCACGCTGGACATGCGTGACCTGGACGCGGCTGTGCTGTCGTCGATGTTGGCCGAAGCCCAGGAGGCGAGCCGGCGTTTCGCCGCGGAAGAGGGTTGCACGGTCGAATGGTCAAGGATCTGGAACATCGAGCCCATCCCATTTGATCCGCGGCTTATCGAGCTTTGCGACCAGGCGGTTCGGGAGACAGCAGGTGCTTCTCACCGGCTCCCCTCAGGGCCGTTGCACGATGCCGCCGAGGTTGCGCGGGCCGGAATTCCGGTGGTGATGATGTTTACCCAATCGCTTGCCGGCCTCAGCCACAATCCGGCGGAAAACACCAGGACCGAACATCTCGAGCTGGCTGTGCAGGCCTTTGACCGGCTGGCCAGAAAGACCATGCTCCTTCTTTCGCACTCGGATAGTGCATAATTATGGTTCCCCACTAACGACGCAGGGAGAGGATATCGCTCGATGAGCGGCCAAATGTCTTTCGTGCAGATGGCACCGGTCCATCCGGAAACCTCCGCGCGCTTCGCTGACCTGCATCCGCCGCTCGACCGGCAGGCTGCGATACCCGAAGCCAATCGCTGCCTCTACTGCTTCGATGCGCCCTGCACCACCGCCTGCCCCACCCATATCGATGTTCCCCGGTTCATCAAGAAGATCGCCAGCGGCAATCTCCCCGGCTCCGCCCGCACCATCCTCGACGCCAACATCCTTGGCGCCAGCTGCTCCCGCGCCTGCCCGGTGGAGGTCTTGTGCGAGGGCGCCTGCGTCATGCATCGCTACAACAAACAGCCGATTCAAATCGCTCGGTTGCAGCGCTTTGCCATGGATTCGTTCCATGCGAGCGGAGCTCCACTACCCTTCACGCCGGCACCCGAAACAGGCCTCTCAGTGGCGCTCATCGGCGCCGGGCCGGCATCGCTCGCCTGCGCTGCGGAACTGCGCCGCCGGGGTATCCGCGCGACCCTCTATGAAGCCCACCCTCTGCCCGGGGGCTTGAATACCTACGGCGTCGCCGAATACAAACTGCCCCTGGTCGAGAGCCTGCGCGAAATCGAAATGCTGTCGCAGCTCGGAGTCGAGTTTCACTTTGAGACCGTGATCGACGCAGAGCGGCTGGCGGAACTCGAACACGACCATGATGCTATCTTCCTGGGACTTGGGCTGGGCGCCATTCACCAGCTTGGTGTCCCCGGCGACTCACTTCCGGGCGTCACGAACGCACTCGATCTTATCGCCGATTACAAGTCGGGGAAGTGCACGACCGTGCCGCCACGGGTGGCCGTGGTCGGGGCGGGAAACACCGCCATCGACGCCGCCGTGGCTGCCGTCCGGCTGGGCGCCGAGGATGTGCACATCGTTTATCGGCGCGGCGAGGAACAGATGTCCGCCTTTACTTTTGAGTACGAGCACGCGCGGCTGGAGGGAGTTAAGTTCCTGTGGTGGGTCCAGCCCACGCGCATTCTTGGCGGCGAAGCGGTGGAAGGGCTTGAGCTGACCAGCCTCGAGAAACCGGGTTTGGAGTTTAGCCTTACGGTGGACATGGTTGTCCTGGCCATCGGACAAGGAAACCAAACCGGGCTTTCAGAGAAGCTTCAACTCGAACGCGGCCGCATCCTTATCGACCGTGTCACCGGCCAGACCTCTCACCCGAAGTTCTTCTCCGGCGGCGACTGCACAAATGGTGGCCGCGAGGTGGTCGACGCAGTGGCGGACGGAAAACGCGCGGGCATCGGCATTGCCGCGTGGCTGGAGGCCAAACTTGTCCGAGCTTAAGCCAACCCTCACAACTACCTTCTGCGGCATCCCCTGCCTCAATCCCTTCTGGCTGGCGTCGGCCCCACCGACTAACTGCGGTGAGCAGATCATGCGCGCCTTCGATGCCGGCTGGGGCGGCGCCGTCTGGAAGACCATCGGTGAGCCGATCACCAACGTCAGCTCACGCTACTCCTCCATCGATTGGGATGGCCGCCGCATGATGGGCTTCAATAACATTGAGCTCATCTCCGACCGCTCCATCGAGATCAACCTGCAGGAGATGGCCGAAGTCAAGCGGCGCTACCCACGGCACACCGTGATCGCTTCCCTCATGGTCGAAAGTAAGCGCGAGACGTGGCACGACATTGTTGAGCGCACGGAGGACGCCGGGGCCGACGGCGTGGAGCTTAACTTCGGTTGCCCGCACGGCATGAGCGAGCGTGGAATGGGATCGGCGGTGGGGCAGGTGCCGGAGTACTGCCAACAGATCACGGGGTGGGTGAAGGAAAAGGCCCGCACCCCGGTCCTGGTGAAGCTAACGCCGAATATCTCAGACATCCGCATGCCCGCGCGCGCGGCCAAGCGCGGCGGCGCGGACGGCCTCTCGGCGATCAACACCATCAACTCCATCACCGGCATCGACCTCGACACATTCCAGCCCAACCCCAACGTCGATGGCAAGAGCTCTCACGGGGGATACTGCGGCCCTGCCGTCAAGCCGATCGCGCTCAACATGGTGCAGGAGGTGATGTCTGACCCGCAAGCCGCGTTACCTCTCTCCGGCATCGGCGGCATCGCCAACTGGCGCGACGCCGCCGAGTTTATCCTGCTCGGTTGCGGAACGGTGCAGGTATGTACGGCGGTCATGCACTACGGCTATCGTATCGTCGAAGATATGCAGGACGGGCTCCTGGCTTGGATGGCGGAGAAAGGCTTCGCCACCATTGATGACTTCCGCGGCCGATCGCTGCCCACCGTCGTCGATTGGAACCAGCTCAATTTGAATTACCAGATCGTAGCGCGTATTCACGAAGACCTGTGCATCGGATGCCAGCTTTGTTACACCGCCTGTTGGGACGGCGCCCATCAATGCATCCATCTCGATCGCACCTCGCCTACACCCGATACCACGCGCACGCCGGCGATGGTAGAGGCAGAGGCTGCCCGGCGCATCTCCACCACACCCATTCCCAAGCTGGATTCGAACGGCCTGGGCCGTACCAATGCCGTAACTCCGCTGGAGCGTATTCCGCGGGTGGACGAACATCACTGTGTCGGTTGCAATCTGTGCTCACTGGTCTGCCCGGTAGAAGGCTGCATCACCATGGAGCGGGTTGACAACGGGCTCGCCCCACAAACCTGGGCGGAGCGAAGCATGGCAGAGCCGGTGAGGTCTTAACAAAAGCCACCATGTCCACCCTGATCCAGAATGGCACCGTCGTCAACGCTGACGGCCAGCAGCGCGCCGACTTGCTCTTCGACGGCGAGACCATCCTGCAGGTCGGCCCCAACCTTCCCTCCGCGGGCCACACGGTGATCGACGCCACAGGCCTGCTGGTGATGCCCGGCGGCATCGACGTGCACACTCATCTGGATATGCCCTTCGGCGGCACGGTGTCGGCCGACGATTACCGCACCGGCACCATCGCCGCGGCGGTCGGCGGAACCACCACGGTTATCGACTTCGCCCTGCAGTCCATGGGTCACACCATGGGGGAGGCGCTCGAAACCTGGCTGGCCAAGAGCGACGGTAAGGCGTGCATCGACTACGGGCTGCATATGGCCGTCACCGACCTCGGGCCGGGCGACGGCGCGCGAGGCTTGGCGGAGATGGAAACGATGGTGGAAAAAGGAATCTCATCGTTCAAGCTCTTCATGGCCTACCCCAACGTCCTGATGATCGACGACGGCCTGATGTTCAAGGTCATGCATAAGGCCGGCCTGCTGAACGCGCTGTGCTGCGTCCACGCGGAGAATGGCAGCGTGATCGACATCGTGGTGGCACGCATGATCGCGGAGGGCAAGACCGCGCCTCACTATCACGCGCATAGCCGCTCCGCCCACGCGGAGGCTGAGGCCACACATCGCGCCATTGCCATCGCGCACATGGCAGACGCCGCCGTGTACATCGTGCATCTCTCCAATGAGGACTCGCTGCGCGAGCTGAAGCATGCGCAGCAGCGCGGCCTGCACGCTTTGGCGGAGACTTGCCCCCAGTACCTGGTGCTCTCGCTTGAAGACCACATGCCCGGCAAGAGCTGGGATGAGGCCAAGTACGTCTTTACTCCGCCGCTGCGCAAGAAGCACAACCAGGCTCCGCTCTGGAAAGCACTGGAAGACGGTACGCTGGCCGTAGTCTCCACCGACCACTGCCCTTTCCGCTTTGCCGACCAGAAATCGCTGGGCAAACACAACTTCACGAAAATTCCGAATGGCGGTCCGGGGATCGAAAACCGTCTGCAGATCGTGTGGCAATTTGGCGTGGTCTTAGGGCAGCTCACACCGGAAAGGTTTGTCGAGCTCTGCTGCACAGCCCCGGCACGCATCTTCGGCATGCCGCAAAAGGGAGTGCTCGCTCCGGGCAAGGATGCGGATATCCTGCTGTGGGACCCCAACACCACGTACACCATCACCGCCGCCACCCAGCGCATGGCGACCGACTACTCCATGTTCGAAGGCTGGAAAGTTTCGGGAAATGCCAGGCACGTCTTCTCTCGCGGCGAGCTGGTGGTCAAAGACGGCGAGTGGATCGGGCAGACCGGGCGCGGCCGATTCCTCAAGCGCCAAGCGAACGCCGGGGGATTCGCCTGATGGTCACGCCAGCTGCTGCCGTCGACCCGCACTTATACAACAGTGACCTCGCGCCCACCACGCCGGCGAACCGTACCTGGAGCACTTATAACTACATCGCTCTGTGGTTCTCCATGTCGATGGAGGTCACCACCTACATGCTGGCCTCGTCGCTGATTGCCGGCGGCATGAATTGGAAGCAGGCGATCTTCACCATCCTTATGGGGAATCTGATCGTGCTGGTGCCCATGCTTCTGAATGCGCACGCCGGCGCCAAGTACGGCATTCCCTTCCCGGTTTTTGTGCGCGCCAGCTTCGGCACGCTGGGCGCGAATATCCCCGCGATGCTCCGCGCGCTGGTGGCTTGCGGATGGTTCGGCATTCAGTCCTGGCTGGGCGGCCAGGCGATCGCTGCCATGATCCACGTAGTATGGCCGGCGACAGCACACATGCCCGCTGTCTTATGGGCAAGCTTTCTCGGCTTCTGGCTGCTGAATATGTTCGTCGTCTGGTGTGGGGTGGAGTCGATCCGCTTCCTGCAGAGCTTCTCGGCGCCCTTCATGCTGGTGATGTCGCTTACGCTGCTGTTCTGGATGCTGCACAAGGCAGGCGGCTTCGGACCCATGCTTTCGGCGCCCAGCCGCTTCCACTCGACCGGCAGCTTTCTCCATTTCTTTTTTCCATCGCTGACGGCGATGGTTGGCTATTGGGCTACGCTCTCGCTGAATATTCCCGACTTTACCCGTTATGCCAAGTCGCAGGACTCGCAGATTGTCGGGCAGGCCTTCGGTCTGCCAGTTGCGATGGTGCTCTATTCGTTCATCGGCATCGCGTGTACCTCTGCCTCGGAGATCATCTTTGGCGAGCCGGTATGGTCGCCCATCACCTTGTTGGGACGCTTCCATCAGCCGATGGTGGCGCTACTGGCGCTGGTCGCGGTGTTGGTTGCGACGCTCAACGTGAACATCGGCGCCAATGTGGTCTCGCCTTCGAATGATTTTTCCAACCTCGCACCGCGCCTGATCAGCTTCCGTACGGGTGGACTTATTACCGGGTTTCTGGGCCTGGCCATGATGCCCTGGAAGCTGATGAGCACCTTTGGCACCTACATCTTCGGATGGCTCGTCGGCTACTCCGGCCTCCTCGGCCCGGTGGCCGGCATCATGGTCGCGGACTACTTCCTGATCCGCGGTACGCATCTGGACGTGGTCTCGCTCTATCATCGCGGCGGCCCTTATGAATACTCGCGCGGATTTAATCCTCGAGCTGTGGTAGCGCTGGTCGCCGGCGTTTTCGTGGCCCTTATCGGTCTGGTGGTGCCGCCGGTTCGCTTTCTTTATGACTATGCCTGGTTCGTCGGCTTTTTTATTTCGGCGGCCATCTACTACTTACTCATGCTGCGATACAAGCCCGCAGTTCTGAATTAGGGTTACACATGAGCGAGCTGAACAGTCCCGTAGGGACGGCTGAACAGAGGAGCACAGGATTTCAGCCGTCCCTAACGGGACTGGATCCCTTGGATCCGGTGTACCCAGGACTGGCGTCCTGGGCTATTTTCAGCCGTCCCTTCGGGACTCTAGGCAGCGTTTTCCGCAGCTTGTTAGATATGTTCAAACTTTCTCTGCTGTTTTGCTTGATTGGGAGTGCTTGTGCTTCGGCGCAGGATCGTTCCTATGGCCGGTCCATGGTGGTTACACCCTACGGCATCGTGGCGACCAGCTATGTCCAGGCTTCGCAAGCCGGCGCACGAATACTTGAGCAGGGCGGTTCGGCCATCGATGCCGGCATTGCGGCGAATGCTGTCCTGGGCGTCGCCGAGCCCATGATGAATGGGATCGGTGGCGATCTGTTCGCCATCTACTGGGAAGCAAAGACGGGTAAGTTATACGGATTGAACGCAAGTGGCTGGGCTCCGCAAGGCCTGACCATCGATCACCTGGAAGCGAAGGGCATCCACCAAATGCCCCAGGCGGGAATCGATTCGGTGACAGTGCCTGGCGCTGTGGACGGGTGGACCAAGCTCCATGACCGGTTCGGCAAGCTGGGCTGGAGCGAGCTGTTTCAACCAGCGATCTTCTACGCCGCGCACGGCTACGCCGGTACCCGAAGTGATCCATGCCTACTGGGAGGAAGCGGCGCCCGGGCTGATGCAGTATCCAGAGAGCCGGCGTGTGTTTTTGCCAGGAGACAAGGCGCCTGCCATCGGCCAGATCTTCCGCAATCCTGATTTAGCCGGAGCTTTGACTCTCATCGCCCAGAAAGGCGAGGCTGCTTTCTATAAAGGCGAGATCGCGCAGGCGATCCTGAAAACCTCGTCTGAGCTGGGCGGGACCATGACCGCCGACGACCTTGGCCAATACTCCGCGGAGTGGGTCGAACCTATCTCGACCAAGTACCGTGATTGGACCGTGTATGAGCTTCCTCCCAATGGCGATGGCATGGCCGCGCTGGAGATGCTCAACATCATGGAACAGTCACAGCCCTCCCCCGACGGACCGCTGAGTGCCGCCGAGCTCCACACCAGGATCGAGTCGATGAAGCTGGCCTACGCCGATGTGAAGGCTTACGACGGAGATCCGAGATTTGGTTCCATACCAGTGACTCAGTTGCTCTCCAAGCAGTACGCTCAAAAGCGCGCCGCGCTCATTGACCCAAACAAGGCGAATTGCACCATCGCTCCTGGCGCGCTCACTGGAAGCGACACCACCTATCTCTCGGTGGTCGACCGCGACGGGAACATCCTCTCTCTTATCCAAAGCAATTACGAAGGCTTCGGATCTGACGTTACGGTCAAGGGCATGGGATTCGTTCTTCAGGATCGCGGTGGACTCTTCTCTGTCGATCGCAAATCGCCCAATGCGCTCGCCGGTCACAAGCGTCCTTTCCACACCATTATTCCCGCCTTTATGGAGCACGGCGACCAGCACATTGGTTTCGGCATCATGGGCGGCATGAATCAGCCGCTTGCGCACGCGCAGTTTGTCTCCAATGTGGTCGACTACCACATGAACATCCAGGCCGCGATGGAGGAGGCGCGGTTCACGGTAAGTAAACAACTCGGATGCAACATCGTGATCGAGTCGCGGGTGCCTCCGGATTCGCTTTCGAAGCTTAGGGACATGGGTCACGTATTCGAAGTTCGCAAGGAGTACTCAACCACGATGGGGCGCGGTCAGGCGGTACTCCATGACAGCACCAGCAACGTCAACTATGGGGCCTCGGAGCCGCGAGCGGATGGCGCCGCTATACCCGAAACAAAGTAACGACGTCACCAGATGGTGCAGCGATTCACCGGGGCCATCGGCTGGCCTGTCTTACAGGCAAATGCCCGCTGAAATTCTGGCAGGTTCCGCACCACTCCGTTGGCGCGGAACTCTTCAGGCGAGTGGCCATCGGTCTGAATGCGCAACCGGAGATTTTCCGGACGGTTGTTCTGGCACCAGTTCTGTCCATAAGAAACGAAGAACTGCTGCTCGGCATTTAACCCTCCGTACTCCGCGCTTCCCTTCTGCTGCAGATCGACGCCACCTTTCTGCGCACGGTCAAGGTAGGCAAGGAAAGCCAGCTTGATTCCACCCAGATCGGCAATGTTTTCGCCCAGGGTAAGTTTGCCGTTGACGTGCAGATCGTCCACGCCGATAAAGCCGTCGTACTCGTTCACCACACAATCGGCGCGCTTGGTAAATTGCTTACCGTCTGCCGGCGTCCACCAATCTTCAAGATTGCCCTTTCCGTCGAACTGGCGTCCCTCGTCGTCGAAGCCGTGGGTCAATTCGTGGCCGATGATGCTGCCTACCGCTCCGTAGTTGACCGCATCGTCCTGGCTGGGATCGAAAAATGGCGGCTGCAGAATGCCGGCAGGAAAGTTGATGTCGTTCATCTGCGGATTGTAATAAGCATTCACGGTGGGCGGACTCATGGCCCATTCGCCCCGGTCCACCGGTTCGCCGATTTTGGCAATGTCGCGCTTCTCTTCGAATGCATCCGCCCGCAAGGAGTTGCCGAGCGCATCGCCGCGGGTAACGATCAGGGTGGAGTAGTCACGCCATTTGTCCGGATAGCCGATCTTGTCGGCGACCGCATGCAGCTTTTCTTCGGCGCGCGCTTTGGTGGTCGCACTCATCCAATCGAGTTGCTCGATATCGCGGCCCATCGTCGCTTCCACATGGTGCGTTAGCTCCAGCGTTCGCTGCTTGTCCTTAGGGCTGAACCGTTGCTGAACATAAACCTGGCCCAACGCTTCTCCTAATGCGTCGTCGGTGGCCGCGACGCAGCGCTTCCATCTCGGTTTCTGCTCCGGTTGTCCATCCAGTACTTTGCCGTAAAAGGCGAAGGACTCCTTGTCCAGCGCCTGGGGTAGAGCGGTTCCCGGCAGGTGACGGATCAGGGCCCAGCGCAGATAGATTTTCCAGTCATCCAGCGCGGTGGTCGCGAGCAACTGATTCAGGCCGGCAAAGTAGGCCGGCTCGGTCACGTTGATCGACTCCACCTGCGGCGCGTGCGCGGCATGCAGAAATTGAACAAAGCTGAAGGACGGCGTGCTGCTGTCGAATTTTGCCAGGTTCATCTTGTGGTACAGACTGGCAGGATCGCGGCGCTCCACATTGCTGAGCGAAAAACCGGCAATCGCCGTCTCCAGCTTCAACACCGTGGCTGCATCTTTTGCCGCTTGCGGTTGCGTTTCGCCCAGCAATTCGAACATGCGCGCGATGTGCGCCTGATACTGTGCACGCAGCTTGACTGAATCTTTATCCTGGCGCTCGTAGTACCCCTTTTCCGGCAAGCCTAAATCCAGCTGGTCCACCATGGCAATCTGTTGCGTAGCATCTTTGTAATCCTGGTCGGAGCCGAAAGCGAAGAGCGTGTTCACGCCTATGCTGTCCATATACGCCGTCAGTTCCGGCAACTCGTCCTTGGATTTGAGCGCAGCGATGCGATCCAAGAGCGGTTGCAGCGGCTTAAGACCTGCCTTGTCCACCGCTTCGACGTTCATGCAGGTGGCATAGTAGTCGCCGATCTTCTGTTCATTTGCCGTTCGTCCATTGCCGCCCGCGGCAGCCTGCTCAAGAATCGCTTTCAACACCAGCAGATTTTGGTCACTTAATTCATTGAACTGGCCATAAGAGGATTCGTCCGGGGGAATCGGGTTCTGCTTCAGGTATCGGCCGCACGAGTACTGATAGAAGTTCACGCACGGGTCGACGCTGGTATCCATTAATTTCGGGTCGAGCGCCTTGAGGGACTTCGAAGATTGCTGCTGCGCGCGGACGGGCAGCAGGGGGGCGAAGAGCAACAGGAAAAGTGTGGTACGCGCGCGCATAATACCCAACAGAAGGTCCTCCCTCAGCAGCTAAAAAGCCCAGTTTTTTTGGCCTTTTGTGGCCCGACTAAACAGGCTGCGGAAAAAGTCGTGCCCTGATACAAAGCGAATTCTCCGCAAGTTGTTTAGCCAGCGCTAAAGCGCATGATCGAGTCGAGACTGTTTCCCGGAGCGCTGAAGCGCTCCTTCCCCCGCATAAATGCGGGGGCTCCCACCACGAATCCTGAAGCTTGCAGTTCTCACGCATACTCTAAAGCCGCGGTGGTTTTTGCCTGTGGTACGCACGGCCTAAAGGCCGTACCCTTCAGAATCAACCGTGCGATCATAAGTCTCCGGGATGATAGTTTCGCTCGGTGTGACCTTTCAGTTGGTCGGGATAGAAGTAAACGTCACGCAGGTTGCCGGTGCTGTACCTCTCCACCTGATCGCGGAAATGCCGCGACTTCGGATGGCCGCTCTCCCCTCCAGCCGTTACCGCCCTGGCGCGCACTTTATCTCCAAACTCCACTACCGCGACAAAGCTATTTCCGCCGGTTCCGTACCACTTCTTTGTCCCTGGATAGGGCTTGGCCCCGAACGCAGCCAGTGAGCCCCAGGTGGAAGAGGTGAATCCAACCGACGTACTTGGCTTGGCATCGTCGAAGTGCGGCTCAATATTTCCAGTCAGACGTTGAAACCGGTTGATCTTTCCCCATGGCGTCTGCCAGGTGCCGAAGTCCGCGGTCAGCTTGGCGGAGGCGGCAGCCAGAGCCTTCAGCGCCTGATCCCCGGGCAGCACTGTGGCGGAAAATTCGTCTTCGTATCCCGCGATATGCCCGGCATTGGCGATCTCCTGGCCCCAGTAGATCGCGAGCGAGGTGGCCACGGAATCCACGCCCCAGCGCAGGTCCCAGTTTTGCAGCGTGGCAATCTGCAGGGCGAGTTGAGTCTTCATCTCCGAGTTTGCCGGCAGCCTGGTCCACGCACCGATGAGCGCGGGCACGGGCTTGATAAACCAGGGCAGATAGCTGTCGTAGGCTGCAGCCACCAGCCCGTCGAGGGTGAAGTCTTTCCTGCCCTGCAACAGACGCATCGCGTGCAGGCCCCGAGCAGATTCCTTGCCGGTTTCCACGTAGGCAGGGTAATCCTGCCGGTGCAGGCTGCTCTCCCCAGCGCCATTCCAGGGCGAGTCGTTCACGTTGAACAGATATCCGCTCTCAGGGTCCAGCAGATGCGGCGACTCATCGACGCTCAGCAACCCTTGCCAGTCTGTCGCCGGGTCACTGCCATCGACCGGCTTGGTGAAGTCGAAGTGGGTGTCCCGGCGCGGAATGTAGTTGCCCTGAAAGTAGGCGATGTGCCCATCCGCATCGGCATAGACGGTGTTGTTCGAAGAATTTGCTTTCAGCTCCATGGTCTGCAGGTATTCCTGGTAGCTTTTTGCCTTGGTACGCAGGTAAGACTGGGTCAGGGCTTTCACTGGCTCCTGCATCAGCCGGATGGTCACCCACTTGCCATCCTGATCGCGAATGACCGGGCCGTGGTGGGTGTAGTAGGCGGTGAACTCCTTCTTTGCCCTTCCATGTGGAGTGGAATAGGGCACGGTGATCTGCTTCTCGACTACCTGCCGCTCTCCATTCCCGTACTTGTAGTAGTAGTGCCCGTCCTTGTTGTGCACCGTTTCCAGATACTCATCGACCGCGTCCACGCCGCTCGTGGTATGCATCCACCCCAACCGCGGGTTGAATCCCTGATAGATGAAGAACTGGCCCCAGGTCACTGCCCCGTAGGCGTCCAGCCCTTCTTTGCTGGCCATCTGCAACTCCGACCGAAAGAAAAAGGAAGTGTGGGGATTGATCAGCAGTAGGGCGTGGTGATCCACGGTGTTTGACGGAGCAATGGCTATTCCATTCGATCCGCCCGGCTCCTGTTGCTCAGGGCCATTGCCGGCGCTAGAGAGCATGGTCTTCGAGGCGCCGTAAAATGCTTCTAACTTCTTTAGGTCGACTCGTTTGATGTCGCCCCCGATGCTGCCTTCGGTAAACGATAAAGCCATCCAGGGCTCAAAGTGGTGAATCACTCTCGGCCTCACGTCGGGATGCTTCGCGAGGTAGAAGTTGAGCCCATCGGCGAAGGCATCCATCAGCTTCCGCAGCCACTCCGGACTATCCGCGTACTCTTTCTTCAAGTCGTCGGGATCGATGAACATCTTCATACGCAGGTCCTGATAGACCTTGCCCTCTCCCTCCGCTTCGGCCAGCCGCCCCATGGCGTTCAGGTAGTTCGTTTCCACCCGGTTGAAGTCATCTTCGGCCTGGGCGTAGACCATGCCAAAAACGGCATCCGCATCGGTTTCGCCGTAGACGTGCGCAATTCCCCAATCATCGCGGACAATGTTGGCGTTCTTCGCCTCGTTGGCCCATCGTGTTCGCTCCGCCGACTGCGCATGGCAAGGCACGATGAGGCCGATCCACAACGCCGTGCTCAGGAGAACGAAGGTTTTCTTCATTTAGTTGGCCAAGTCGAGACTGTAGTATCCCATCCCGGGCAAGAAACGCGAAGGCCCCGGGCTGGTCCGTTGATTTGGAAAAAGTGCGAATTAAGCGAATTAAGCGAATTAAGTCTTCGGCGGGGGCCGTTAAGTCCTTTGTTTCGTCAAGGTGCTCAAATTTTGCAGTCATTGCCGCCCCGTCATGCCGCCCAGTGGATTAGAGGTATGTGCAATTAGATTCCGTTTTTGGGTGTTTAGTGTTAGCTCATTTGCGAATTCGCGAGTGTCCCTTTTTGGACAGCGGGCACTGACAATGGACACCACGAGCATGCCTCAAGTTGAGCAAGTAATTGAGAATAATGAAAACTGTTGCCGGGAAGTTTGGGTGACTGCGTGCCAGTCATCCAGGGGCGAATTGCCAAAGGGAGAGGCGGGGAATGACAAAGCTGATGCAGGATGTGCGCTATGCGGTGAGGCAACTACGCAAGACGCCGGCGTTCACCATCACTGTGCTGTTGACCTTGGCATTGGGAATTGGAGCAAATGCCGCGATCTTCACCCTGGTGCATGCGTTGCTGTTGAAGAATTTGCCGGTGACCGACCCCCGAACCCTGGTGCGGTTAGGCGACGACAACGATTGCTGCATCACGATTGGGGTGAGCGAGAAGGGCGATTACACACTCTTTTCTACCGACACCTACCAGCGCCTGAAGAAGAACGTGCCTGAGTTCGAAGAGCTGGCCGCGATGCAGGCTGGCTTCGGCTATCAACCGATCGTGGCGCGACGGGATGGAACCCAGACAGTGGCGAGCTCCGTGATGGGCGAGTTCGTCTCCGGCAACTACTTCCGTACCTTCGGCCTGCAACCGCATTCGGGACGCCTGCTGACGGATAGAGATGATATCCAGGGCGGCCCGTTCACGGCAGTGATGAGCTATGACACGTGGCAGCAGAACTATGCCGGCGACGCCTCGGTGGTAGGCAGCACCTTCTGGGTGAATACCAAGGCGGTCACGGTCGTGGGCATTGCGCCCAAGGGGTTTTACGGCGACCGGCTGTCGAGCACCCCTCCGGACTTCTATCTGCCGATCGAAACGAAGCCGCTGCTGTCGAGTTCTCCGTATGTGCACAACCCGGACGCTTTCTGGTTGTATCTTATCGGGCGAGTGAAGCCTGGCGTGGCCATGGTCCCTCTGCAGGAGAAGATCAACGCGCAGCTGCGGCAGGCGTTCGCCTCGAACAAGGGCTTTTCCTCCGAGCATGGCAAGACCCTGCTGGCGAGAGCTCACGTAGTGCTTACGCCGGGTGGGGCGGGCATTCAGGGTATGCAGGAGGAATATCGCTCTCACCTGCATTTGCTGATGTGGTGTGCCGGCCTGGTGCTGCTGATTGCCTGCGCGAATATTGCCAACCTGCAGTTGGTGCGCGGAATGGGACGGCGGGCGGAGATGTCATTGCGGACTGCGCTGGGAGCGGCGCGGGTTAGACTTGTGCGCCAACTGCTGACCGAGAGCCTCCTGTTGGCCGGGATGGGCGGTTTCGCCGGGCTGGCGGTGGCGTATTTAGGTACGCGTATGCTGCTGGCGCTGGCTTTCCCGGGAGCGCAGAACGTTCCCATCCAAGCGAGCCCGTCTATTACCGTGGTGGGGTTCGCGTTCGGGCTGTCGCTCGTGACCGGCGTTTTGTTTGGGGTGGCCCCGGCCTGGATAGCGGCGCAGGCGCAGCCGGCGGATGTTCTCAGGAGTGGGTCACGGACAAGGACGACGGGGGCCTCGTCGCTCCAGCGTGGACTGGTGGTGCTGCAGGCAGCGCTGTCGCTGGTACTGCTGGTGGGCGCCGGACTGTTTGCACAGAGCCTGAACAAACTGGAGAGCACAGATTTGCAGCTCGATGCGAGGAATCGCTATATCGTTCATTTCGATCCCCAGTCTGCGGGATACGCGACGACCCAGGTGGAAGCGCTCTACCGGACGATAGAACAGCGATTTCACGCTCTGCCGGGAGTGGTGAAAGTAGGCCTTGCCTCGTATACGCCGATGGAAGATGACAACTTTGGCACTGACATTCAAGTGCAGGGAGAACCGAATAAAAACCTTCTCGCCTCGTTTGTGAAGGCGAATGCGGAGTACTTCGATTCCGTAGGAACCCGGGTAGTGATGGGACGTGGAATTGACCCGCGGGATACGGCGACTGCTCCACGGGTAACGGTGGTGAACCGATCCCTTGTCAACGAGTTGTTCGGCAATCGCAATCCGCTGGGACACCGCATTGGCCCACCTGGGCCGGCTTCGTCCGGAGCCTTCGAGATCGTCGGAGTGGTGGAGGACACGACCTACCAGAGTGTGCGATGGAAGGACCACAGTATGTACTTCATCCCCATGATGCAGCGCGACGCGAGCGACAAGACGCCGATTGAGGATGATACGTCGCTCTATGCGGGCGCGATTGTGCTCGAGACTGCGCGGCCAATGAGCAACATGGAGAGCCTGGCCCGGACAACGCTGGCCAGTATCGATCCGAACCTGACGGTGGCCAAGTTTCAGACGTTCGATCAACAGATTGCGGACGCTTTTACGGAAGAGCGGATGATCGCACGATTGACCATGCTGTTTGGAGCCCTGGCGCTGTTGCTGGCGGCCATTGGACTCTATGGCGTGACCGCCTATAACGTTGTGAGGCGAACTGCGGAGATTGGGATCCGGATGGCGCTGGGCGCAGACCGTGGAGGTGTGATCGCGATGGTGATGCGAGCGGCGATGGTGCAAGCCGTTCTCGGGCTGGTGATCGGGATCCCGGTGGCGCTGCTGTGTGTGCGATTTGTGAAGTCGCAGCTGTATGAAGTCACCCGCGCGGATGCCGGTGTAGTGGGCGTCTCCATTGCGATCCTTGCGGCGGCAGCATGCATTGCCGGGATCATTCCCGCACGGCGCGCGGCATCCATTGATCCGGTTCAGGCTTTGCGGAATGAGTAATTACTCTGACTCGATTGAATGAGTCGCCATCATGGGGCGAAGCTATGCAACCGACTTCCCCTTCTCGGCCAGCAATCCCTGGCCGAACGCCACTCCGTGCAACACGATGGTTCGACGCTTGCCGACTGCTGAAACGATGCGGCGAGTTTCGTAGTCAGACAGCGTGGCGGAGAGGATGACCAAATCGAACCTTTCCGTGGACAGCAGAGCTTCGGCTTCCTGAAGGGTAGCTGCATGCGCTTCGCGGCCGCTATGGGCGACCACCGCGCATGGGCTTTTCAGCCGGTGTAGTTCTTTTCCTACGCAGAGCAGACTAGTGGTGCGGGAACTTTTGGGCACTGGCTTTCTCGTCGGTGAGCAAGGTGGCTTATTTTCAGCAGGATACCATTCTATGGCGCTAGATGGCGCGAGCAAATTTCCAAGGCCGGATTGCTTCATTTATGGAGCAGCCCGGCACATTGGACGGGCGGCTCCCAACCCGAGAAAAGAGAACATTGACTTCCCTACACTTCTAGGCTTAGTATCCGGCAATACCTAGAAGTGATGGGGTCAGCCAATGGCCAGGAACGATTTTCAGGGAAGTCTGGATTTGCTGGTTCTGAAGACGCTTGCTCAGAGGGGCAAACTGCATGGATACGGGATGGTGCTCCACATCCAGCGGGCCTCCGATGAATTGCTTCAAGTGGAAGAAGGCTCGCTCTACCCTGCCCTTCACCGCATGGAGCAGAGCAAATGGATCAGCTCGGAGTGGGCACTTACCGAGACCAACCGCAAGGCCAAGTATTACAAGCTAACAGCCGCGGGCCGAAAACAGTTGCAGGAGGCCGAGGAGAGCTTCGAGCAACTGGTCAAGGGCATCCGCGCCATGATCAGGTACGCGTGAGGTGATCCGATGCAGCTTTTTCGCCGTATTGCCTCCGCGACGAGTGAGCTTCGAGGAAAGAACAGCTCGTCAAGGGCGTACGCGCGATCCTACGCTATGAGTAGTGGAGGCATGTGTCCAGGTTTGCTCGATTAAAGGCGCTGCTTTCCCGTTCTCGGCTCAGCGCTGAGGTCGAGGAGGAACTTGCGTCCCATATAGAGATGCGAACAGCGGACAACATCTCTGCAGGGATGAGTCCCGAAGAAGCTCGCCGAGATGCCCGTCTTCGATTCGGGAATACAACCGCAACGAAGGAGAAAGTTGTTGCTGTTGATGCAGCTTTGGCCCTGGAAAGCGCATGGGCCGATCTTAAATATGGCCTGCGGCAGGCGCTGAAGTCTCCAGGATTCAGCGCCGTTTGCGTACTGACCGTCGCGCTTGGCATTGGAGCCAATGCAGCAGTCTTTAGCGTTATCGATGCAGTCATACTCCATCCGTTGCCATATGCAAATGCCGCACGTCTTATCGATGCGCAATCAGTCGATAGCTATACTCATCAGACATCTACTGTCTCCTATCCGGACTTTCTTGATTGGCGCGCACGCAATCGCACATTGCAGCACCTTGTATCCTACCGTCCGGCCTCCTATACGGTAACCGGGGTCGAGCATCCTCTAGAAGAACCGGCCGAGGTGGTTTCCTGGGATTTGCTACCGATGCTCGGCGTGAATCCGGAGATAGGATGTGGCTTTACCTCCGATGAGGAGCGCCCAGGCACGCGGGTCGTGCTGATAAGCCACGATTTCTGGATGTCTCAATTTGGTGGTGCGAAATCCATACTGGGAAAGCCAATCGAACTCAGTGGAAAACTTTTTACAGTCATAGGAGTGATGCCTGCTTCCTTCCGTTTTCCCCTCACGGCACCAGGCAACGGAATCTGGACAACCAGCGCTGTCGATAATGATCCTGCCGAGCCTGGAGGGTCCATTGCAGTGAACCGCGGATTCTATCTCTTGAACGTAGCCGGAGAAATGAAGCCCGGGATCAAGGTCCTGCAAGTTAGCCAGGACCTCGGTTCCATCGCTATGGATCTTGCAAAAGGGTTTCCGGACACGAACGCACATCGTGACTCTGTGAGGGTGCAGACGGAGCTGTCTGCCTTACTGGGAAATACCAGGAAAGCTCTTCTCCTTGTCCAGGGTTCTGTCGCACTCGTTCTGCTCATTGCCTGTGCAAACATCGCTAACCTTCTTTTAACTCGCATTCGCGAGCGACAACGCGACCTTGCCATGCGCACCGCACTGGGCGCAGGCCGGAACCGGATCGTCCGACAACTGTTGATGGAAAGCCTTCTGCTCGGATTAGCAGGCGGCCTCGCCGGATGCGGCCTTGCTTACGTTTGCACGCCCCTCGTTTTGTCACTCGTAGGCGCAAGCATTCCGCGAGCAGCGAGTGCCGGGGTCAACCTTCGTGTCCTCACGTTTGCCACACTGGCGTCCATTGCATCCGGGATCCTGGTCGGTATCGTTCCCGCGATCACGGCATCCAGCACCGACTTGATCTCGAATCTCAAGGAATATAAACCCACCGTTGGCGCCAGACGCGATTGGCTCCGCTCGTCACTCATGGTTGGTCAGATAGCGATAGGGCTGATGCTCACGACTTCGACTGGTCTCCTGTTTGTCAGTTTTGTGACCCTTCGACGGACAAATGAAGGCTTCCATCCAGACCATTTGCTCACACTCTTATTCGTGCTTCCGGATTCTCAATATAGAGACAAACGAGCGTCTTTCTATCGCGAGTATTTTGATAAGGCCCGCGCCCTTCCGGGTGTGGAGTCAGCAGCCGGCACGATCAACTTGCCAATGACAGACTACTCTGACGCCAGAACAGCTTTCGACGTTCTCGAACATCCTGCTTCTGGAAATCAACGGCCGACGGCGGCTGTTTCGACGATTTCCAGCGACTATTTCCGGACCATGCAGATCCCGGTCCTTCGCGGTCGTGACTTCTCCGATCATGACAACACGACCTCACCTCAAGTGGTAATCGTGAGTCGAACGTTTGCCGAGAGATATTTTCCTGGCAAAGATATTATTGGGAAAAAAGTGAGACCCGATGTCGGAGATTTGTCTGCAGACGGCTTCCCATGGAGGGAGATCGTAGGCGTAGTCGGTGATGTCCATTTAGGAGCTACGCAACTGGGAGACACTCCTGAAATGTATGTTCCTGCCTCGCAGCTAATCCATAACTGCTGCCTCTATACCGTTATACGTACCTATCTAGATCCGCTCACGCTAGAAAAGACAGTGGCCCATTTGGTTGGGACGATGAATTCAGACCTGCCGATCACTGAGGTCAGCACCATGGAAGACCTTATGGCGATGCAGCTTTCTCAGCCGCGATTCACGATGATTCTGATGGGAACCTTTGCGGCGCTCGCCATGGTTCTTACCATCGTCGGTCTTTACGGCGTCATGATGTACTCTGTCTCTCGGCGTACCCGGGAAATCGGCGTACGGATGGCGTTGGGAGCGCAACGCAGTTCAGTGTTGAGCATGGTCCTGCGCGATGCTGCAATCTTGCTTGTGATCGGAATCTCGGTCGGGCTTGTTTTGTCCCTGGTCTCGACATCCGTGATTCAAAGCATGCTCTACGGCACTGGAGCACGCAATCCAGCCGTGTTTGCGATCGTTTCCATAATGGTGGCGCTTGCCGGAGTGATTGCGGCCTATATACCAGCCTTGCGCGCAGCTTCGATCGACCCGATTCAAGCACTCAGAAGTGAGTAGGCCAACCAGGGTGACGCAACGTAGCGCGATGGACGCTCAGGTCGCGTCCCTGCGTTGGTCTATCCTCCCACCGGTCCGCACACACTACACCGAGGGCGTCATCCAGAAAAGGGGGAAATTCCTTGACACGAGCCCCGGCTATTCCTACCCTTGAAACCATGGAAGTCCACTTTTCCGCAGACCTGCAAACGAAACTCTCCCGCCTCGCCTCAGAGCAGGGCCGGGACAGCGAGACTCTTGTCAAGGAAGCCGTCGAGCGCATGGTCAACTATGACGAGTGGTTTCTGGCCGAGGTGGACAAGGGCCTCGCGCAAATCGAGAGCGGACAAACCTTGAGCCATGAAGAAGTCGGGGCACGCCTGGACAAATACCTTACCCAAAAACAATCGCCCGTTTAATGCAGCTCCGATGGACGGAAGAAGCGGAAGCCAACCTTAGACCCATTGCGGATTATCTCTTTGAACACACAGGAGCATGCCCCGCGCATCGTGCAGGCTATCTACGACGCTCCGACATCCTTGCTGACTTTTCCGGGCCGTGGAAGACCGGGTAAACAACAAGGCACGCGAGAGCCTGGTACTTACTTCCTTACCGTATCTGATGGTCTACATCGTCACGGCGACGTTATCCATGTCGCCCGCATTCTGCACGGCGCGCAGAAGTGGCCGTAAGGGTTCCAACTCTAAATTTACGTTGGAGAATAAGGGATGAGGCATTTGTCGAGTGTTCCTCTGTTTGTATCGTGCCTGATGTTACTTGTGGCAGGGACAGGACGCGCCCAAATCGCAGCAACGAGCACTTCCAGGGCTTCAAGCCCGACAAGCCCATCCATCGACCGCAAAATTGAAGTCCTCATTCGTTCGCGGTTTTCCGTGCCGCCCGAGTACGACGTTCTGCTCGGGGCCAAGACCGGGAGCGAGGTCGCCGGCTACGACAACCTGCCAGTGACCTTCTCCCATAAGGACAAACAGACCGTGGTTAACTTTCTGATCTCGAAAGACGGCAGCACGCTTGCGCGAGTTGAGAAGTTCAGTATCGATGGAAACCCAGCCCTGAAGATTGATGTAGACAAGCGCCCGGTCCGGGGAGCCCCCACGGCTAAAGTGGAAATCATCAACTTCGACGATCTCGAGTGCCCATATTGCGGGTTGCTGAACAGCGAAATTCTGCCGGAGACCCTGTTGCACTACAACGGACTCATCAAAATCGTCTACAAGGATTACCCGCTCCCAGGTCATCCCTGGGCCTTGCGCGCGGCTGTCGACGCCAACTGCCTTGCCACGCAAAGTGAAGCAGCCTATTGGTCCTATGTCGATTATGTGCACAGTCATGCACGAGACATCAGCGGTGCACAGCTTGACCCAGGCAAGTCATTTGTGGCTCTGGACAATATCGCCAATACCTTCGGCACACAGAGCAAGGTCAATGACGGGCAACTCGCAATCTGCCTAAAAAAGCAGGATGATTCTGTCGTGCAGCAATCTCTCAAGCTTGGCGCTTCGCTCGGCGTGGACGCGACACCTCAGGTGTTCGTCGATGGGGAGCGGCTTCCGAGTGGGGCACAGCCGGTTGAAGCGTTGTGGCCCGCGATTGACCGGGCACTCAAAGCGCAAGGGATCCAACCGCCGCCCAATACAAAGCCCAAGGCAGGGCATTCCACAAATACCCCGAATAAGCCGTCCCAATAACTACCTGAAATATCGTTGGACCCACATCATCAGCCAGCCTGGTGCGACTGTTTTCGCCATCCGATTCTGAAAATATCTCGATCACACGCTCGGTGCGGCACGGATCTAAGCTCGTTGAATTGCAGGACTCCAATGTATGGGCTGAAGAGTTTGCGTGAGAACTGGAAAAAGAAACTGCAGATCCCTCCACTGCGCTCCTCCGGAGCTCCGGTCGGGATGACAAAGGGTAGCGTGGTGACGCCCATGGGAAGCTGTTATGGGGATGGAAGGTTCTTCCACTGTGCTCAGCCTTCCAGTTTTCAGTCTCAATGGGCAATGTGAGGTTGAGATCCGCCCACCCCTTTCCGTTGGTAGATGAAGATCGCTTCTGGGCAACCCTCAGGGGCTTAAGAGCGTGTGTGAGAACCCACCATTCACCGATTAGTCCCGGCATTGCCAGCGCTAAAGCGCGTGATCAGAGTTGAGACCCTTTCCCGGAGCGCTGAAGCGCTCCTTCCCCCGCATGAATGCGTGGGCTCCCACCACGAATCCCGCAGCTTTCCGGTTCTCACCCAGCCTCTAAAGCCCGACGTATTCTCAATCATTTACGGCACGACTAAAATTGTGCCCTGATACAAAACAGAGTTCTTACGCAGACTCAAAGGCCGGACCTATCCGAGAGCGAGTTTTTCCGCACCCTCCGAAGCCGTGCCCTGGGTTTATGGAAAACAACGTTGACCGACATAGTCGGAGTTCGATATAGTCGGATTCCGAGTAATGTTGGGCGTACCCGCTTTCAGTTCTGCGATTGGCACACAGTTTGTTCGTGGGCCTATCGCTCCGAAGTCCTCTCACTCCCTCGGTTTTTGAGGCAGACATTCTGGAGAAGAATATGATGAAACTTCTCGAAAAAACATGCCTGTCGTGCTCCAGGCAGAAGATAGCGTCCACCACTGTCTCAGGCCTGCTTCTGGGAGCAGCTTTTGCGGTGGTATTCCTGTTCGGCACTGGACCCTCGGCTGCCCAGGCCGCCGCGAACCTCAATTCCTATGCCGGGATCTGAAAAATGACAGTACAGGGCAAGCGAGTCGGTACGCTTGAACTCATGACCTACAACGGAAAGCTAACTGGCAGCATTACCAACGGCCATGCAACCATGGACGGCAATGGTAAGCTTGTCGAACTTGAGGCGATTCCTGGTGCGGCTCCCATTGTGCTAGCAGACATTTCAGGAGATGCACTCATCATCAGTACCGAAGAAGTAAACGAGAGCATTTCGACCTGGGAGATGACCCTGACTGGACCAAAAACAGGACTGCTTAAGTTCGCCGTCAAAGGACATGAGATGACACCGTTCCAAATCTCACAAATTTCATGGGCTGAGAACGAAGAGGATGCGGAAAACAGTGCCAAGTAGCGCCCAGGCCAAGGAAGATCTGTCCGGGCACTTCGCCTCCACAGTAGACCCGATTCAGGCGTAGCGCTATGAGTAGAATGTCGAACCGCAAGGGTGCCCTGGCCCAGTCCCGGCTGCTGTTACTAAGAATTCCCTGGCCAATCTTCATCATCTTTTGGGTGATAGCACTCGGTATCGGCATCAACGCGGGAGTTTTCACGGCAGGCTCGGTGGTTTTCCCATCCTTGCCCTATCCCCATCCGGAGCAGCTGGTAGAGCTTCGGCCGGAGATTCAGGATGGCGACAAGGGAATTTCGGCGGAAGACTTTGTCGATCTTAAGCGGCAAACTACAGTCTTCCAGGATCTGAACGCATCGACCGCACGCGCATTCAGATTGACTACCCGAGCGGGGCCGGAGGATATCACAGCGACCCTGGTTACGACCGGCTTTTACCGGATGATGGGCGATCGCTTCTATCTCGGCTACGACTTCATTCCCGCAGACGGGACTGCCGGCAGCGACCGGGTCGCCATCCTCTCCCACGCTATGTGGAAACGACTCGGCGCGGATAAGGCCGTGGTCGGATCGATCCTATTCATGGATGAAAAGCCGTACATCGTCGTCGGCGTGCTTGCCGCGGGTTTGCGTGATCGGAGCGCACCCGTCACGGTCCCGCTGGTCCTGAATCCCGAACGACTCAAGTTAGATCACCAGCGGCTGAATGTGATCGGACGTCTCAGACCCGGCATCAGCATCCAGCAGGCGCAGGCGAATATCGATGTGGCTGTCGCGCGCATCACGCGCAGCGATCGCATTCGAGAGGACGCCTGGAACCTCGTGGTGGAACCCATCAACAGCGCCTCCTTCCATAACGAGCGGAAATTTACCATCTGGCTCCTGCTCGGCGTGGTGATGTTTGTGTTGCTGATGGAATCCGTGAGTGTTGCATTCCTGCTCCGGTTGCGCTCGGAAGCAGCCCTCGCGAGAGACCAGGAGGCGGCCCGTGGATTTTGACTATGGCGTCATGCCTGCAATCATTCTTGCGGTTGGGATTCTGATCATTTGGCTTTGCGTCCGTCGAATCGTCTCGCTTTCGACAAAGACTTACGCCAGAGGCTGGAAGGTCGCGCAACGCATCCTCTTGTCGGTGGTGGTTCTCGTAACCGCGGCAGTCGCCGGAAGCAGCTTGTACAACGCGATCGTTCTTCACCATTTTTGGGCGCTCCATCCGCATCCAGGGGTGATTGTGGATGCAGGTGGATACAAGATGCATATCGATTGCACGGGAAGCGGGTCACCGACCATCATTCTTGAGACGGGTCTCGGTAGCGATTCGCTGATATGGGGAGGAGTACAGCCAGAACTTTCAAAAACAACCCGCGTTTGCTCTTACGACCGCGGTGGAGTCGGCTGGAGCGATGCGCGTCCAGACCCGCGTGATGCTGACCACATTGCCGACGACTTAGACCACCTCTTAGTTCAGGCCGGAATTACCGGCCCCATCGTTCTGATGGGCCATTCGATTGGCGGCCTCTACCTGCGGGATTACACAACGCGCTATCCAAATGTGGTTGGGCTTGTGTTTGTGGACAGCTCTACGCCATTTCAGGACCGCAAACTGGGGACGTGGAGAAGACGGGGACCACCGTTCTGGGCCATCAGGCTGGCATTCATTGTGGGTGTCCCGCGGCTCATGGGGATGTGTTCTTCAGGCGCAAAAGGTGCGGACGCCGAGATCAAGAGGTTACAAGCAGAGACTACCTGCCGGACGCACGTCAGTGCAGTTTCTGCCGAAGGCAATAGCATTGAGCAATCCAGCCAGCAGACCATCGATTCCGGACCTTACGGCGCTCTTCCTATTCTGATCATCTCGCATGATCCTTCGAACCTTAGACCCAAACAGACTCGCACCAAGCCTGACTCAGATCGGGAAGCCGCCTGGAACCAGATGCAGGAAGATCTGAAGTTGCTCTCCTCACGCAGCCGCAGAATCATTGCCAGGGGCAGCACGCACACTATCATGCTTGATCGCCCGGACCTGATCGAAAAGGAAGTGCCCCTGTTCATTGAACAGATTCGCGGCACGGCCCCACAGCCCACAAACTATGGCTCTACGATTACGGAATAGGGGTGGTGAGGATGAATATGTGAAGTAAACTCGCCGCCGCGGAAGCTGTGGGAAGAGCGGTTGGAGGATACTCTTTGCGATTGAGAATAAACTGGAATTCAAAAGGAGAGACTTATGAAAACAGCGAAGCTACTCATGATAGTGGGCGACTATGTCGAGGACTATGAAGTTATGGTTCCCTTTCAGGCATTGCAGATGGTGGGGCACACGGTGCATGCCGTTTGTCCGGACAAGAAAGAGGGCGAATTCGTGCGCACAGCCATCCATGATTTTGAAGGCGACCAAACCTATTCAGAAAAGCGCGGGCACAACTTCACGCTCAACGCGACGTTCGCGGAGGTCCAAGCCTCCGAATACGACGGGCTGATCGTCCCGGGTGGCCGGGCGCCAGAGTACCTGCGCCTCAATGCGAAGGTCATCGATTTAGTGAAACACTTCCACAACTCCGGCAAACCGATCGCCGCTCTGTGCCACGGGCCGCAACTATTGGCCACGGCTGGGGCGCTCACAGGAAAGAGAGTGAGTGCCTATCCGGCATGCGCCCCCGAGGTAGCAAGCGCCGGCGGCCTATTCGTCTCCGTGGGGTTCACTGAAGCCGTGGTTGATGGAGTGCTCGTCACCGGCCCGGCGTGGACCGCGCACCCGGCTTGGCTCGCCAGGTTCCTCGAGGTACTGCAGGAACACCTGTCAGGCGACCATAGTTCCACGAAGTCAAAAACTGCCGTCATGGTAGGTAATTGAAGAACACGCCGTATTCAGGAGACGGAAGTAGACTGCTCGCGACCGAATTCCTTCCAAAGGTGACCGACGGTAGTAGGACGAGCGTGGTTCCTCACTCGCATGGGAGGGCTACCACCAGGGTCATTTCCGTCCCGGCTCGGGGTGGTTCCTCGGCGGTCAGAAATTGGGTTGAATTAGGATAGGAGGGACCCACCGACCTGACACTCTTCCATCGCCAGGACCAGACATGAACTACTATTTGGCCCACACGTCCTATCTCCTCATTTTCATCGCGGTCCTTGCGCGCCAATTGTATCTTCCGGTTCCGGCCATCCTATTTCTGATTTCCGGGGGCGCCCTGGCGGGCTCCGGCAAACTGAGCTATATCGGAATCCTGGTGGTGGCTGTGCTGGGATGTGTTTTGGCGGATTCAGTGTGGTTTGAAGCCGGCCGTCGAAACGGAAAGCGTGTCTTGCGATTGCTATGCACTTTGGCGACCGACCCTAGTTATTGCATTCGCAAGGGGAGGTTAGTCTTTCAGAAGAAGGGCCCTCGGCTGCTTCTCATTGCCAAGTTCATCCCTGGGCTCGATGGCATTTGCCCTCCCGTAGCCGGGATGTCGGGCACCTCACGATCCACTTTTTTAGCTTACGATAGCGGAGGAGCTGCACTCTGGGCAGGCGCCTACACTGCCGGCGGCTTTCTTTTCGCGAAAAAGCTGGATCGCGTGGAGCAACAGATCTCGGTGTACGCCAATGCAGTGATTTTGATCCTTGGGGTCCCCCTGTTACTGTTTTTTATCTGGAAGCTGATGCAACTGGTGCGGACGATCCGGCTGCTGCGGCCGTTGCAGATCACTCCTGAGCAGTTGAACGACCGTCTAAGCCGCGGTGAAAAAATCGGCGTTTTCGATTTATTGCGTTTTGAGGATGACCCCCAGGGGACGTCCGGCATTCCAGGAGCGCTTCGCCTCGATCCACCCGAAATTCGTCGCAAGAAGCACATTAAGATACCGGAAGATGTCGAGGTGGTGGTCTACTGCCGTTCGAAGAACAGCTTTGTCAGCGCGCGTGTGGCGGCTGCGATGCGCAAGCACGGAATTCACCGTATCCACGTGTTGGCCGGCGGCCTGCAAGCGTGGACCGATTGCGGCTTGCCGCTGAGTTCCGGGTTTGCCGATCCGCAAGCGGAGCTCATCCGGTTGGGGGTTGAAATGGTTCCTCCCTGGCCACCGGTTCGATCGTCCTAGACACTGAGCGGTAGAACTCTGGTGACTCTCCCGAGAACCGGCTTGTAAGAAGGATGGCCTAGCTGCGAATGGAGTGGCGTTGAAGAAGGAGCGCTGCGGCGCCGCGAAGCCGGGCAACGTCGCCTTCATGCGTAGGCAAAAGGCGTGGTGCACTTCTCTTCCATGTCGACCGGTCAAGCTCTGCTTGTATGACCGGTGCGTACTTGTCCCACGCTGAGGTGACATCGCCCGCGATCAGGATGATTTCCGGCGACAGGGCGGCGGTAACCATCCGCAAACCCCTCCCAATGTATTTAGCCTGCTTTGCCATAGCAGCGAGAGCGTGCGCACTTCCCTCTTCAGCGAGGTTGAGCAGTTCGTGAAAGGTCAGGCGTTTTGCCTTCGGTTGCAACTCCGCGTAATAACGCAGCGCGGCGTTACAGGATCCAAAAACTTCCCAACATCCGTTCTGCTTACACGCGCAGCGAGGGCCGGAAGGGTCGATAGAGATATGCCCAAACTCGCCCGCCATTCCGTCCTGGCCGGAAACAAGCTGTCCATTGGCCAGGATTCCTGCTCCGATACCTTCTGAAACCGTGATCAATACCGCGTCGCGCACGCCATCCATTCTGCCAAACCAGAGCTCTGACATCAGGCAGGCGGTGGCCGCATTCTCAATTTCCGTGGTCCGCCCCATCCGACGCTCAATGGTTTGCTTGATATCGTATTTCGGCCAATTCAAATTGGGAGCAAAGATAAGACACTGCGACTCCTTATCGACCCGCCCAGGAACACTCACGCCAATTCCTTCCAGAGATTTTTTAGGATAGCTGTCCATGATCCGCTGCATGCAGTCAATCATGGCGGCAACGGCCTTGGACGGATCCGAACCAAGAGGGAGGGTAGAGCGGGAAAGCAGGCGACCGTTCAGGTCGAGCAGGGCAACGGTGACTTGCCGGGGATGGATGTCGGCTGCCAGTACGACAAGGTCATCATTCAGAACCAGCATCGTTGGATGCCGTCCGCGCGGCAACTGCGCTATGGACCCTTCGCGAATCCATCGCTCCCGCATGAGTTGCTCGATGATCTGCGAGACGGTGCTGCGCTGCAATCCCGACACTCGGGCAAGATCGGCCCGGGAAATTGGCTGACGCGCATGGATCAACTGCAGAACAATCTCGCGATTAATGTGCCGGGCAGTCTCGCTGGAGGCCGACTCAATCGCGTTCAAGTCGACGCGGCCTATCCCCTTCATTGCGTGCCAGGAATTCTTCAAAACATCTCCCTTAGCTTACGGACACCTCGCGAAGACGCGACCCCATCGGCACCAAAAAAACGAAATGCCGAAAAAGAAATGTTCCGAATCCATGCCACGCGGGATCCTCCCCGTAACGAACCGAGCGATTGCTCTCACTTCGTTGCTATCACGAATAATTGAGCTAGAGTGCTCAGATTTTACTCCTTCGCCCCGGTTTCTGTCCTCTAAGAGCACAAAAGTTTGCGTGGACCACAGATACACGGCAGGTCGCAGCCCAATTGGGGTTGGTGCTCGACCGCGCTTCAGCCCAGCTGGTCCACAGCCGGATCCTTGACAATGCTTGAATTGACCTCTTATAGTTCGGGTCGCCTATTAACGTGACCGGGAAGCGATCGTAGCTCCGGTTTGCGTTTCATCTGAAAGATTGATTGTGGCGGAAGGGACGGGATCTGAGAGCAACCAGGCCCGCGAAAGACAGTAAGAGATTAATTTGACGTCCGAACAATATTTAACTTTTAGGGGGCAGTATGACAGCCAGGCCAGAAGCGCAACGTCTTACAGGATCGGAACCGGCCATCAGGTGGCTGATGGCAACGGTGCTGATCGTAACGCTGATAGGAACTCTAACTGCAAAAGCGCAGGTACTCTACGGCACAGTCACCGGCACCGTCACGGATAAGACCGGTGCGGTGATTCCGAACGCAGCCGTAACCCTTACCGACCAAGCCACAGGACAGGTGCGCTCTGCAACTGCCGACGCCCAGGGCAACTACCAACTGACCAACCTGCTGCCGGGTACGTACACCCTCTCGGTGCAGCAGGCGGGCTTCGCGGGCTTTACGGAGAAGAACATCGCGATCGAGATCAACCGGCAAGTACGTGTGGACGCGACACTGCAGCCGGCAGGTGTAACGCAGGTGGTAACCGTCACGGTGGCTGCTCCGATGCTGCAGACGGAAACGGCCGAGGTGAACCACGAGATCAGCGAGGAGCAGCTTGCGCAGCTGCCCATCACATCCAGCCAGGGGCGTAACTATCAGTCCCTGTACACGATTATTCCTGGCGCAGCCGCTGTCGCCGAACAGAACTCGACTGCTTCCAACCCCTCGCGCGCCATGTCGCTGAACGTGAACGGCGTCGAAGACATGAGCAACACCACGCGGATCGATGGCGCGGTGAATACCTACGGCTGGCTACCTTACCTGGTTGCCTACGTTCCACCGGCGGATTCCATCCAGACGGTCAACATCGTGACCAACTCCTTCAACGCCGAGCAGGGCGTGGCTGGAGGCGCCTCGATCAACGTCATTACCAAGAGCGGCACCAGGAACTTCCACGGCAGCTTGTGGGAGTACTACCAGGACGCCGCCATCAGTGCGCGCCCTTATACGGCGACCCCGGAGTCACAGCCTACTCTGCCCAAGAACATCTTCAACGAATACGGCTTCTCGATCGGCGGCCCCGTCTACATCCCCAGGATTCTGACCCGCAGGGACAAGCTTTTCTTCTTCCAGGATTTCGATCGGACGACGCGGCGACAACTGATTACCGGCACCCAGACCGTGCCGACCACGGCAATGCTGGGTGGAGACTTCTCGGCGGTGCTAGCCGGAGCCGGCGCGGCCAACACCACCCTATACGATCCGCAGCCCGGCGGCACGGGCCCCTATCTGCCCGTCGGTTCCCGGCCGACGTTCATGTCTGAATACGGCTGCAACTGCATTCCGGCATCGCGGCAATCGACAGCCGCAGCCAAGATGCTCGCTCTGCTGGGGCCGATTTCGTCGAAAATAACCAATCCGAACTATGCTTCCCAGCTGGCCAACGACTATCTCGGCAGCGGGACGCTGGGATATAACCGGAACCAGTCGGATACAAGGATCGACTACATCGCCAGCCCGAGCACGACGATGTTCGGTAAATACGCCATCGAACCATTTTCCGTGACCGATCCGCAGGAACTGGGTGCGGCCGGGGGCGGCACCTTTGACGGTGGACAGCCCGGAGCAGCAAGCGGCCGCATTCAGAACGTTGGGCTCGGCGCCAGCCATGTCTTCACCTCCAACCTGGTCCTCGACGGGGACTTCGGCTATACCCGTCAGGTCACGGGCGCGCAGTCTACGATCGATATTGCTGCCGGCGACTACGGCCTCGATGTGTTGCAGATTCCGGGCACCAACGGCGTGGGACCAAACTACGTCGGGCAGCCGACCTTCGCGTTTGGAACCTCGACATCGAACAGCGGCGGAACCAGTGGCTTCTCGTCTCTGGGAAACAGCAACGGCGCCAACCCATTCCTGTTCCGCGACAACCAGTTCACCGGTGATGTGAACCTAAGCTGGAACAAGGGCCGGCACGCGATGAAGTATGGTTTTACTTACTATCACTTCCTTCTGAACCATTTTCAGCCGACTAGCGGAGGCGGTGTCAGCAGTCCGCGCGGCGGATTCATGTTCCAGGGTGTCATGAGCAGCAATACGGCTAGCACCATTACTGCCTACAATGGCCTGGCCGATTTCCTGCTCGGCCTGCCTAACAACGGGACCGGAATTGCGGTGGCGAAGGAGACGCAGCTCACCAATCCCAATGCCCTGCGCTGGTCGGAGTATGCCGGGTACGCACAGGATCAATTCAAAGCTACCGCCAAGCTGACCATCACCTACGGACTGCGTTACGAATTCTATCCCCCGCCCTACCGCGATCACACCGGTGTCTACCGCCTGGATCCGACCCTACCGCAGTCGGCCAACGTTATCGTCGGCGGTGTGAACGGCCTGCCCAAAAATGCCGGTTACCAGATGGGCTGGGGCACGATATTTCCGCGGCTCGGCATCGCTTACCGCCTGAATGACCGATGGGTGGTTCGTACAGGAGCCGGGATTACCTCTGACCCGGATAGTCTGCGCTTTTTGCGCGATGCGTTCCCTGAAGATCTATCACCAACTTACAGCGGAACGGCAGCCGGTACGGTTGCGGTCGATCCAACGACGGGCACGCCACTAACCCTGGTAAACGGCATTCCTCCGCCTGTCTTCCCGAACTTCTCCAGTGGCTACGCCTCACTTGCCGTCAGCGGGTCGACCAACACGGCTCCGGCGAATTACCACCGCGGTTATATCGAGAGCTGGAACCTGTTCGTCCAGGGAGACCTCGGCGCGAAGTTTGTAGCCAACCTTGGGTATGTAGGAACGCGGGCAGTCCGGCAGTTGGCCGGCGTGACTCTGAATGCGGCGCCGCTGCCGAGCGGATCGACGGTCTGCATGGCGAATGGACAGTACAATCCCTCGTCGCCGTATTACACGCACGCCTTGGGAAAGAACCCCTGCAATTTCGCCGCCAACGAAACCATCAACACCGCGAACTGCGCCGGCAGCACCAGCGCTACCTGTTATAACACCGGCGGCATTACAATGAACGAGCCTATCTTTTCCGCCAACTACAACGGTATGCAGGCGCAGTTGACGCGCTTGGCGGGGCGTTCGTCGCAGTTCGGACTGGTCTACACGTGGTCGAAGGCCATGAATGACGAGGACAACGGCGCCGGTTCTGGTTCCGCAGGCACGGCGTTCTCGTATCCTGCGTACTTTTACATGAATCGCGGATTAGCGACTTACGATCGCAAGAACAACCTGCAGTTCTGGGGGATCTATAATCTGCCCTTCGGAGCCGGTCAGCGTTGGGTCAACCATGGCGTTGCCGGGGCGATCGTTGGCGGCTTCCAGTTGAATGGGCAGCTCAGCCACGTCAGCGGCGCGCCATTCTCAGTGAGCCCTTCGGCGAACTCGATCAACGATCCCGGCAACACGGAGTACGCCAACCTGGTCAAGCCTTACCATCAGCTAGGCGGGCACAACCGAACCCCCGGGAACACTTCTGTTTCCGGCGGCAGGGCATGGTTCGATCCAACATCGTTCGCCAACCCAACGGAGCCCAAATACTCGCCAACCCAATCGCCGTCGGAAATTGTTTCTCCCGTGTTCGGCACAACCTCGCGCAATGCATTCCGTGGTCCGGGAATCACTTATATGAACGCCAGCGTCTTCCGCTCGTTCCATGTGTATCGTGAGTCCGCCTTCCAGATTCGCTTCGAGGCGTTCAATGTGCTGAATCACCCAATTCTAACTACTAACCCGAACGCGACGGTGGGCGGCGGAACCTTCGGCTACATCACCACCTTCGGTGGCACTCCTCCACAGGCCCCACGCGTGCTGCAGTTTGGCGGCCGCTTTAATTTTTGACCCTTACGCTGGCACCTTTGTGCGGCAGCTTCCAGCTGCCGCACGCTCCTTCTCTTCGGCAGCTGCAAACGAATATCCTTCGCGTTTTTGGTAGAAAGACAGTGGACATCCCAAACCATATGAGGATACGAACTCCGCTGCGACCACGGATCGCAGCCGTGGCGCAGGCAGCCAGACCCACGAACAAGAAGACGGTACCCAGGATGATGGCGACGATCTCGCCGCGCAAAGCTGTCAGAACCTGATTTTCCAAAGCCGCGCCTCCCGACGACCACGCCATACCAGAGTAGCGTAGCTTATCAGAAGCACTTAGATATGGACGCTCGCTGGTCTCCGGTCAAGCGATTTATCGCTACCACAGGACGGCTTGAGGGGGACGGGTGAATAAAGCTAGTCCGCGAATTCATCTCCCGCTGTTCCACATGATTATTTGCTCAAACTATGAGGGTTACGGAATGGGCCTTCTTGATGGGGTACGTTTCGTCCGTCCCTTCGCGCCCGTCCCTTCGCGCCCTGACCCCAATGAAAGCATACCCGTGAGGCTCGGATTGCTTCCTCATCAGGATCATTTCCGTCTGGAGTGGATTCTTCGTCCCGGATTCTTTCCCAGCAAAGCTGGTTCTGGCAACCAGTTGCTGTGCCCATGCGGGCTACGACTTGGTGCACGGGCTTGTCGCTGCGACATTGGCGAGGATTGCGGCGAAAACCTTGTCTAGAGGTATACCCATTTCCCCGCTGCTATAGACTTCGTATACCGAAAGAGAGGTTAGCTCATGGCGATAAAATCGCAATCGGCGCTGAGGCTGCGCGCCGCCGCGCCGGAAGACGCCCTCGTCTGCGGCCAAATTTGCTACCAGGCATTCTCCGCGATTAGTGGCGCGCACGGTTTCCCTTGCGATTTTCCCGGACCCGAAGCTACCACCGGCTTATTTTCGATGATATTTTCCACCCCTGGCTTCTACTGCCTGGTCGCGGAATCTGAAGGCCGGATTCTGGGCAGCAATTGTCTCGATGAGCGTTCCCTCATCTCAGGTGTTGGCCCAACCACTGTGGACGCGAGTGCACAAGACCTCGGCATTGGACGTAGCCTGATGCAAGCTGTGATCGATCGAGCACGGGAAAAAGATACCGCCGGGATCCGGCTGGTACAAGCTGCTTATAATAGTCGCTCGTTCGCACTTTACGCCCGCCTCGGCTTCGTTGTCCGCGAGCCTCTTTCCTGCATGCAGGGACGCGCCCGGCAGCGGAGTGTTCCCGGATGTACCGTGCGACCCGCCCAGTTCACTGACTGTGACGCATGCAACGCGCTGTCCCGCCGGATACATGGATTCGATCGAGGTACGGAGTTGACCCAGGCGATCGAGCAGGGCACTGCCTCTGTCGTCGAGCGCGGAGACTGTATTACTGCATACACGACGGGCCTCGCTTTCTTCGGCCACACCACGGCGGAAACCAATCTTGACCTGCAGTCCTTGATCGCGTCGGCTGAAGCTTTTGGCGGTCCGGGTATTCTCGTGCCCTCGCGCAACCATGCGCTCTTTGGCTGGTGTCTGGAAAACGGTCTGCGTATCGTACAGCCGCTGACGTTGATGAGCATTGGGCTTTACAACGAGCCGGCCGGCGCATGGTTGCCATCAGTCTCGTTTTAACCCGAAGAAGTTTCGGGGAGTCTCAGGGACAGTTGGGGTCCACCACATCATGTCTGTCTCTTCCGGATTGAAGCACGGCGGCACCTCGGCGAAGCTGGACTCACTGGGCCCGCAACATCTCCACCGGATCAATCCTCACCGCACGCAATACCGCCGGCAAAGCCGCAAGACAAGCGGCTGCCAGCAGCACGGCTGCCGGCGCCGTCAGCATGGAAGCGTCTGTAGCCTTCACACCATACAGCAGAGTAGAAATAAACCGTACCGAGGCCATCCCCAATCCTAAACCAACCCCGGCGCCCAACAGAACCATCAGAAACACCCGCCCCGTCACCAGGCGCGCAATGTTACCCACCGCCGCGCCCAGCGCAATCCGAATCCCAATCTCCTTCTCCCGTTGCACCACGGAGTAATGCAGCACCCCATAAAGCCCAATCCCAGCCAGCAGCAAAGCTACTGCTGCAAAGAATTCAGCCAGGGACGCCAGCAGCCGCTCGCGAAGGAGTTGATCTTGCGCCAGCTCCTCCTGGGTGGTCACCTCGTTGACGCTGAACTCCGGATCAATCTGCGCCACCGCGCGTCGCAGCGGCTGCTCCATCGCGATCGGATCGCCTTTGGTCCGCACTTCGATGCTCGCGTACCGCACCGGCGCCGCCGCCCCCGTGGGATCCACAGTCTGGAATGGGGTGTAGACCACAGGCAAATCAGGCTCGCGCAGATCGGCATAAATCACGTTGGGTACCAGGCCCACGATCTCAAATACGAATGGTTTGCTGCCGGGTTTTGCGCTGGCCGGCGCCTCAAAGCTCCGTCCCACCGGATTCGCTCCGCCGAAAAACATCTTCGCAAATGTCGTATTCACGATCGCGCTGCCCGGTTCCCTATCCTCCGGGCGCAGGTCGCGCCCACCTAGCAGCGGAATCCGCATCGTTCCCAGCCACCCCGGAGAAACCCTGAGAAAGTACACAGGCTGGCCCTTCCAGGTCACGCCGTTTACCGAAATGAAGCGGGTCATCAGCCCTCCGCTGAGCAAGGGCCAGGATTCCAGCGACGCACTCTGCACCCCAGGCACTTGACCTAACTGCTTCGCCATCTGCTCCCACTTCACCCGCGCCTGCGGCTGCCTGGATTCCACATTCACCGCCAACAACCGCTGGGAAGAAAAGCCCATCGACTGCCGGGTCAGCCGCACCAACGTACTCACGAACAGCCCCGCCGCGAACAGCACCATGAAGCAGAACGCGACCTGCGCCGCGATCATTCCCTGCATCCAGCGAATGCCCGTGCGTGGCTGCTCACCGCCTTTCAGCGCGCTTGCGGGCTGCACCTCCGAGGCCCGCAGCGAAGGAATCAATCCCGACAGCACGGTCACGGCCACCGTCAGCGCCATGCCAAATATCATTACCATCCAGTCGGGCCCAATCGGTAGCAGCAGCGGAGTATTCGCCGGATGGATCCTGCTCACGACGAACGGTGTTGCCCACCACGCAAACAGCGCGCCCAGCGCTGCGGCGGCCACGCCTACCATCGCACTTTCCGCCATGACCAGACGCACCAGCCGCGCGCGGCCTGCGCCCAGCGACACCCGCACCGCCATCTCTCGTGCCCGCGACGCGGCCTGCGCGCTCATCAGGTTCGCGACATTCACGCACGCGATCAGCAGCACCATCCCCACCAGCACGCTCAGCACCAGCAGCGGCGCGCCGTAGTCCTCCTGCAGCGAGGATACTCCGCTGTTGGTCCGCCGCAGCTCCACCTTTGGCGACAGAAACGCCTCGGTAAACGCCTTCGGAGCATTCGGAAACAGTTTCAGTATCCGCCTCGCAGTCTCCACCCTCGACAGGTGATCGGCTGCACCGAGCTTGCTCAGCAGCGGTTCGATCGCCACTCCCGGTTTGACCACGGCAAGAATCTGGAACCAATTCGCATCCGGTTCACTTACCAGCTCGTTCATCATGGTGGGAACAAAAATATCCGTCACCAGGCCCGGTCCTGTACCGCGAAAGCCCTTCGGCGCCACACCCACAACCTGGTACACCGTGTTATTCATGCGGAACGTGCGCCCTACCACCTTTCGGTCCTGGCCAAACCGCGCCGTCCAGTAGCCATAGGAGAGCACCGCTACGGGCGCCGCCTTGGGTACCTGGTCGTCGTCACTGGTGAACAACCGTCCGGTCGCGGGCAGCAGGCCAAAGGCCGAGAACATGGACCCCGACACATACTGCTGGTGCACCTTCTCTGTCTCGGAGCCGAAGGTCACCTCATCGTTGAATGGGGTCGAGATTGCCACCAGCTCCGCGTCTTGCCTCGCCGCCTCGCGCATCTGCACGAACTCGGGATAGAAGCTGATGTCCCGTGTCGAAGGCTTTCCCGTCTCGTCGGTACCGCGGTATTGGATCGCATAAAGGCGCTCCGGATGGCTCACCGGCAGGGGCCGCAGGAAGAGGGCATCCACCAGCCGAAATGCTGAGGTGCACGCCCCAATGGCCAATGCCAGCGACAGCACCGCTGCCGCGGTCGCAAACTTTCGCTTCATCAACTGGCCCCACCCAAAGCTCACATCCGCTCGCAAGGAATCCATCCATCCCAGCACCCGCGCCTGGTGACTCGCCTCACGCTCGCGAGCCATGGACCCGAACGCGCGCCGGGCCTCATGCGGATCTCGACCCGCCGCAACCGCCTCCGCAAGATGTGACTCCATTTCCTCGGCAATCTCGCGATTCAACGCATCAACCCGAAACACGTTGCGCACACGCGTCCACAGCGACATGGCTACACCGTCCTCAATACGTGATTGACCGCGGTAGTCACCGTCGACCAGCGCGTCTCTTCCGCTGCCAGCTGTTTCCTGCCCGCCGCCGTCAGCTCATAGATGCGTGCGCGCCGGCCGGTATCCTTCGTCACCCACTCTGCACGAATCCATCGAGCCTCTTCCATCCGGTAAAGAGCCGGATACAACGAACCTTCTTCCGCACGCAGAACATCGTCGGAGGCTTCTTTGATCGCCGCCATAATTCCGTAGCCATGCGTCTTGGGCCGGCGCGAAAGAATTTTCAGCACCAACAGGTCCAACGAACCTTGCAATGAATCCACTTTCGACATACTCAGACATCTATACTAAGACATCTATATATACAGAATCTCTCTTGCCGTGTCAACAGGCATCCCTGCGGGCGTTTTTAGCAATGGACGCATCTCGTCCTGCTGAGACCTAAATCGGTCACAGATGGAAGTGGCACCTGCATCGGCGGCCGTTGTCAAACAGCCGCCGTGAAAGAATAAATCAGCTCATGCAAACGCGGAGGCAGGAACGATAATGTCGTCGGCTGGCACAAGCGTATTCACCGAGACATGCGGCCAGGTTAGGCCGGCGAAATTCAGCAAGACGGTTTGTGTGTACTGAATTTGCGTGAACGTAACCTTAATTTCACGCGGCGTCTCCAGGTCAAACGGTGGAGTTACAGAAAAAGTGGGTACCTTCTGACCTTGTACGCTGCGTTTGCCTCTGATCGCGAACGGGGGCCCACCGACATGAAAGGGTGGAACAAGGATCGTCTCCTGGACAGTTTCGATCCAGAAAACAGCGGTCATCTGCGTCGCCTGAGCGTTCGGCGCTGAGGCATTCGCCTGACCAAGCAGAAACGCAATGTTGTCAGTTCCGCAGCCAAACAGCCCAACCGGAGGCGGCGGAGCGGTGGAGATAAAGATTGTGGTCGTGCTCACTAACGGCTCTGCTTTCACTCTCCTATAAGCCGGAAATGCGGTCAGTGGAGACAACACCATTATCCAGTCCGGGGCAGAGCTGTCCAAATTAGCGGATCAGTCGACTCTGAAGCGTTGATTTTATTGGACAAAGGAGTGCCGCAACCGGCCATTGCGAAATCAGGTTGGGGGTGAGGAGCAGTGGATTGAGAGACGTGCTGTCCAAGTGTTTTGCTATAGAACTCCTGATTGTCCGGCGATGAAGGGGTTTTGGCGTTCGGCTAGGTATTCAGCTGTCCTAAATGAAGGCTATGAAGACTAAAGCGGCAGCCGAATTTGGTCATGAATTCCTGCCAGGGCAGGGGGCGGTTCAAAAGGACAATCCAGCCAAGTCCACAGGTCGCGGTATACGAACAACTGCTGGCGCAATAAGGCCACAAGGTTGGAGAGCGACCAATCGAAGGTGGATTTTAACTTCAGATATTTCAAGATCAACATGGCGATCAGGGCGGTCCAGATCTGCGTCTTTAAGGCGTTGGCACTGGTGCCCACGAATGTCTTGACCCGCAGAGATTGCTTGAGTGCCTTAAAAAACGTTTCGATCTGCCAGCGATCGCGATAGATTTTTGCAATCGTGCTGGCAGCAAACGTCAGCTGATTGGTCAGAAACTTGAATTCCTTGCCCGTCTCCGGATCACGCACCACCACTCGCCTGACCGTCACCCCGGTGCGGTAACTGCGGTGACCCAACATCACGATCTGGTCGGCCAGGATGTTGCTGTCTTTGGGTATGGGCAACTCCTTCTCTACCTTGTAATGGCCGTTCCACCGCTGCCGGGTTACGAAGTACACCCCTTGCTCGGTCAAGCTGGCGAACCACTTGTAATCGGTGTACCCACGATCAAACACCACAATCGTGCCTGGTTCTAAAGGCAGCTTGCGGGCTACCTTGATCTCCGCCTTGTTGGCCGGCTCGATCACCGCATATTTAGGCAAATACCCGTCGTGATCCAGCAACAAATGCAATTTCACTCCGCCTTTGCTGCGGCGAAACTTGGCCCAGTCATACATCGTCGCGCTGAGATCAATCACACTGCCGTCCAAACTCAGCAACTTGTTCTTAAACCGGAATTTCTTCCCTCCTCGCACCTCCCCCTGACACTTTTTCAGCAACTGCTCAAATACCGTCTGGTACAACTGCCACGGCCTATGTTCATTCGCGTAAGCCAACGTCGAACGCTTAGGGCTCTGATCCACCCCCAGATGCCTCAACTTGCCTTCGCAAGCCGCCAGTCCTCCGCAGATCTCTCGCAACGACTGCGCTCGGCCCAAATGACAGAACAACATCGCCACCAACTGGCTCCAACTGCTGAATCCCCGGGCGTGATGCTCCGCTTTATGCTGGCGAACTGCCTGCTCAAACTCGGCCCGCGAAAAAACTCCCAAAACCTGCGAAAAAATACTGCATACTCCACTCATGGCGGAAAGCTCCTCCTAGTTGAAATTGGTTTTCGGAAAATCCCAACCTCAACCTAGCAGGCTTTCCGCCTCCTCAAAAAACCTAATTTGGACAAGACTGAGTCCGGGGATAATGTCTTCCTTTACAGCGGAACGGGAGCGCAAGCTGGGGATTCCGGGATCATTTTCACAGGTGGGACCGGGTCAGGATCAGGGAATTTTGTCCTCGGGCCTTATGGCACAGGCGGTCTGAGAATGACGGGCGCGGGCAACGTGGCCATTACAGGCACCCTGGGGGTGAGCGGCGTAACTACCACCGACGGCATTGTCAGTACCGCTACGGGGACGAATGCTCAAGCGTTCCAGCTCAACAATTCACCGGGTTCGGGTTATCTCCTTGGGCTTGGTGGAAGTCTGGCGGCCGCCGGGTTTACCCCCATCACGCAAGCAGGGGATGCCGGACTTATTTATTACTCTGGCAACGGGATGGTGATTGCGGCGGGTGGTACTTCCGGCGGGCTGCGGATGGACTCCTCTGGCAACATGGTCGAGACCGGCAACCTGACGGTAAGCGGCACCCTTGGAGTAGGCAGCTTGGTTACGGTAAACGCTGGTCTGACGGTGCAGGCGGGGTCGCTTACCGCGAAAGCGGGTTTGCTCTCGAATCAGACGGCAACCAATGGAGTGGCCTTGCAGCTTACCAGCAGCGGATCGACGGCCCTCAATGCTTTCGGTGGGACTCTCGGGGCGGGCGGTTTTAATGCAGCCAGCCAGGCTGGCGATTGCGGCCTGATCTATACCAATAGTTCCGGCTTTGTGCTCGCACCGAATCCTGGTACGGTGGGATGCGGCTGCATAGTAACGGAAACGTAACCGTCACTGGGCAGATTAACGCCACATCCTACAACTGCCCCACGGGTTGCTCGATCGGAGCAGCCGGGGTAAGTGCCTTATCGGTTCAGGTAACCAACCTAACCACCATGGGGGGCGGGTTTATCAGTGGGGGCAGTGTGCCCACTGCCGGAGGGTCCCAAATTGCCTTTGGTGGGAACATTACCGCGACCACCGCGACCACCGCGACGGCGGGCACGGCGGGTGCACCCCCGGCACAGGTCAAGGGGTACCTGGAATTTTCGCTCGGCGGGACCATTATGAAGATCCCCTACTATGCGGTGTAGGGTCGCCGCCAGATGAAATGAGGGGATCAGGATGGGGGAGGCACGATGGGGGGACTGGGATCTGGATGAGGTCGGGGACGACGCGAGCAGCTGCTTCTTCGGCAGTTGCAACCGGAGACGACGAATAAAGCCAATGATCCTTTGCACCCGCCCGCGTTTTTGTAAAAGATAGCGTTCATGGGAGGGGGCAGCATGAGCAAACCTGTGAGCAGACTGTAGGGTCATCTCCGTCTGGTCCTACTTTCTTTCCGCTGAGTATACCCAGGTGCACTCCGGTGCGATCTTCCGATATCCTCGAAATGAGGGTACGGAGGCCGTCTTGGGAACACCACCGGGAAACAGGGCAACCGAAATCCATTTTCTCTTCCGCTTCCGTGACTTGGTTGCTCCTACCCTTCAGGAGCACCAGCAGATCATCGCATCTCAAGGTTCCTGTTGGTGGGGTTGGTGGAAGCGGCCGTCAGAATCGAATCGCATAGAGGTATGGGAAGCCCTCCGGGCGGAAATTGAGGCTAGGCGACCAGTAGCCGTTGGTTTGTTCGATTCTGGGAGCGGTCGCGTACACACCGCCAGCATCGAACAAGTAATTCTCCCGGATGATAACGCTCCTGATGGCCGAGTTGCCGTACCTGAGACCGAGCAGCAGCTTGTTCCTTCTTACTATCGCGAGAGTCCCTTCAGTCGGGCCTGGATGAGAATCAGCCATATCGAAATGAATACCGACTTCTTCGATCATTACTCCTTCTCAGAAGCGCCACCCTTGCCGAACTACGAGGCAACATCGCTCCGAATGTTAATCGGGAAAGTTGTCAGGGATGCCGATGAGCTTCGTGGAATGTACACCACTATTTGGGCAGTGCGACCTAGACAGGCGGCAGACCTCGCCGAAAGGGTGCTGCTAAGTATCCGCGCAGTCCCTGAGCCCGTATCCGCAGACGTAGTGAGCTGTCAGTCCAATCTCGTCTTGCACCTGACGGATCTTCACTTCGCTACTGGCGCACACCGTCAAAAGCACGTGTGGAAATTAGAGGACGAAAGCGAGGTCCGAGGACGCACGCTGGTCGAAGCAATCACGTCCGCCCTTCCAGGAAAACCGATCGGATTGGTGCTTGTAACGGGTGACTTTTCATTCGTCGGGAGCAATGAAGAATTCAACGCCGCACTGGCATCTATGCGGAGGCTGCTCGGCACTTTCAATCTCGGGCCCGACCATCTTGTGATCGTTCCGGGCAACCATGATATTAGATGGACGAACAGCACTGACTACAACCCTGCGGCGGAAGTGACTGCTACCCCCGTTGAGGCGAAGGAAGGCTATGCGGCATTTTACAAGAACCTCTATCGTCACGAAGCTAATGATCATCTCTCAATGGGACGCCGCTTCCTTCTGTCGAATGGGATCGCACTTGAGGTTTGTGCTGTCAGCTCAAGCGCTCTCGAAACTGGCAGGAATTTTCTTGCTGGGGTCGGGCGGGTCGATGAAGCAGCGATAGAGGCTGTCGCGAATCGCCTTGGATGGAGATCCGCTGCGAGTTCCATGGCCCTGCGGATCCTAATGATTCACCATCATCTTGCTTTGACCGAAGATTTGGAACCTGCCGCTGGATACCCGAGGGGCTTCGGTTTGGCAATTGATTCGGTGCGTGTCCAAAGATTGGCCGCAAAGCTGGGCGTTCAATTGGCATTGCACGGTCACAAACACCGCGCCTTCGTTTGGCGCTCGTTCGTATTCGAACTCCCGGAGTACACAACGCCGATCTATAGCGCAGGTGAGCTCGCCATTGTGGGAGGAGGTAGCGCAGGCTCAACTGAGACCGATGGCTTTAGCAACTTCTTCAACCTTCTCGACTTCCAGCCCCAGCATCTAAAACTTACGATCTATCGTTCGCGTCAGCGCGGAAACTTTGAAGCGATGCAGAGTTGGTTAGCTCCGTTGACAATGAAGTCCGGGCGTCTAGAACTCGGGATTTGGGGCGTTTAAGCCGGTGACAGCATACTGGGAGCTAAGGGGAGATCCGCTTTTGGCTACGAGTGGAGGTACAGTGGCGATATGCGGGAGCACATAAGCTCAGTAAATCGCGATCTACAAACCGCCAGCCTTGAGGCAACATACTCCACTGGTTTGATCGGCTCTCTCCAAGCTATGACTGCTGCTGCGGACGTAGGAGGGGAGATCATCAAGTACACATAACCACGTCCAAATCGGTCACAGATGGAAGTGGCACCTGCACGGCGGCCGTTGTCAAACAACCGCCGTGAAAGAATAAATCAGCTCATGCAAACGCAGAGGCAGGAACGATAATATCGTCGGCTGGCACAAGCGTATTCACCGAGACATGCGGCCAAGTCAACCCTGCGAAATTCAGCAAGACGGTTTGTGTGTACTGAATTTGCGTGAACGTAACCTTAATTTCGCGCGGCGTCTCCAGGTCAAACGGTGGAGTTACAGAAAAAGTCGGTACCTTCTGACCTTGTACGCTGCGTTTGCCTCTGATCGCAAACGGGGGCCCACCGACATGAAAGGGTGGAACAAGGATCGTCTCCTGGACAGTTTCGATCCAGAAAACAGCGGTCATCTGCGTCGCCTGAGCGTTCGGCGCTGAGGCATTCGCCTGGCCAAGCAGAAACGCAATGTTGTCGGTTCCGCCACCAAACAGCCCAACCGGAGGCGGCGGGGCGGTGGAGATAAAGATTGTGGTCGTGCTCAGGATCGTTTGCTGGTTGACGAGATCTCGCAACACACTGTTGGGATCATCCAACATAGCCTGCGTGATCGTCCCGCGGGTAATAAACGGTCCCAGATCCTGAGGGATTCTTGGCGTGTTGGGGTTGCTCGCGGTCTGGCTAGCGAACGGGATCTTCGTGGCCGGATTGGCCGTTAGGACCGGAGTGATATCGACGGCAGCGATGGTCGGTGGCCCGGGCTTGGCGGGATCGACCAGGCCCTGAGCTTCGATGGTTGTGCCGTGAGGAATGGAGGCCATGCGGGTGACCGTTTCGCCCAGCGGTGGAATGGTGGTCGACGGTACGTGAATCCACATTCCGGGTTCAAAGTGGATCCCGACCTTCTCCCCGTGGATCGTGATGTCGTTGATGGTTTGCAGGTACGGCACAGCGTTGAGGAAGGCGTCTGGTTGCGCGCCGGTTCCGCGATTGGGAACCGAGCCCAGACTCTTCGAAAACGAGAGAGTCTCGGAAGTGAGATTCAGTTCCAGGATGTTGTCGCGCGGCGGCGGCGGCGGCGGAACCGGATTTGGGAGTGACGTTGGCGAAGCGGTGCTATCGGGCCGGAAGATCGTGTTGAAGCCGTTCCCTACAAAGTCTCCGTGGAATGCGGAGAGCGGACCGAGAGGAGGGGGCGGAATTGGGGCGGGCTTGGTATGGTCTGCGCGAAGGTGTCCGAAAATAAAGTCACTCGGCAGCGTGATGGATCCTCTGGAATTCGGGTCGCTCATTGGCATTCTCCTTTGGTTAGTAGGTTTAGAGACACTAAGATCCTAGGTGGGGGCCTACTTACATTGGTCGATCGACTTCGAACGCCTGACCATACTAACTCATGGGGCATCCTAGCGTTTCTACTGGTCGTTGCCCACGGTCAGGTCGGTGGAGACAGGTTTGAGGTAGCCAAAGATGCCGCCTGTGCCCGGTTGGGGCCGGCGTTGGAATAGACCTCCGACGGTTGAGCGGGCGGGGTCGTGGCTCCCGTAGTACCTGCTGCTGCGCGGCCAACTCCAACTTTTCGTCATCGGTGCCCGTTGTGTCGCAACTGCTCTAATACGGGGAGAGGGGGCGCTTCAGCCGTCAGGCTGCCCTGAAAGGGTTTCGTGAGCGATTTGAAGACCGCGGGCGCCTTCGACGAAGGATAGCACCGTCATCGGCAGCCAAGGGATGCCTTGGAGTTGGCGGACCGCCTCGGAAGTTGTTGATTCCTTCAATAATAGCCGCTAGTACCGACTCCTGGAACAAGAAGGCAACAAAAATCGCCACGAGAATCAAACGGATGACGATGGCGGCGTGTTCCATGCACAGAACTTTATCAGATAAGTGGGGATCAGGGGAGTTTGAATGCCTGAAGCGCTTTTAATTTGCGCGTCTGGCTACCTTTTCGAGCATCCGTCGGACTGTCCTCCACGTCTTCGAGCAGCAGCCGAGTAAGATTCTGTTTACTTAGGCGCGAAGGGGAGCGACCAACTCGTTAAGAGCGACGAGCAAATAAGGATTGCCGCGCAGACGCTGTGCGAGATGCTCTTCGCACAAAAATTCTTCCTCGTCATTCTAGTTGTGGAAGATTATCTCAGCCATGCATCTGGTCGGTGATCGCAGATCCGGCGCGCTTCTGCATACTCGCGGCCTATCGCTGTAGGGTTCAATAGTTAGCTTAATGTGTTCCATCTCCTTCACCTGGACGCCTTTCGGGAAGGTGGTTGCAATTATTCAGATGTAGAGGGTAGTTATGAGTGTTGCTTCTACAAAGCCATTTCCTTCGGAGGCGTCATTTGACGCGATTAGACTACCGGGCAGCCTTATCGATTATGCAAAGCATCTCGCTTAATGCTGTTGCTGTCGGAGCTTTCCTTTCGAATTCGATATAGAAGGTATCCGACTACTGCAATATTGATCATGAGTACAAGGATCTTGAGGATCGTTGGATAGTGGTGTATCTCCCACACTTCAAGCGGGACAAGTGAAGCCGTGATCACGACGGTGAACCACTCGGCCCAACGTTTCAACAGCCAGAGACCTATGCCCTCGGTAAGGAACAGGGCTGCATAGACAAAACTGCCCAATCCGAGGTCCTTGATTTTGTTGGGAGGAATGTTTGCGGCCTTTCGAAGCGCATGATCGACGTATCTGTTGCCTGGATCCAGGCCAAGCATTGCGACCTAATGGTCAAGCACCGTCGCCACGTCATTGTGAATCAGCTTGAGGATGCCGACGCCGGCGACGACCAAGACAGCCGCCTTCAGCAGTTTGAATATCGCGATCAGCCGGATCAGTCCGCTTTCAGAAGGCTTCATGTAAATGCCACAGCTATGCCCAGGTTTCAATCAATAGGATGCGATCTGGCGCACACGGAAGTATCGCACGTCCCTAGCCTGTCTCTTTGAGTGACAGGGCAATTCGGATACTGGATCCCGCCACCGCCGGTGGTCGCCGCCGCATCCATATATACGAAAGATTGCGGACAGGAGGGCGGATGAAGCCCTGGAAAGTCGTAGCACTGTTGACCTTGCCGATGTTGCTCTTTGCGGCGTGGCGCATCTGGTCTATCTACAAAGAGCGCCATGAGCCGGTGGTGGTGAAGCAGGGGCCGCCGGAGCGCAAGATTAGCCAGGATGACCTGGTGAACCCGCGCAAAATGTATATCGCAAGCCTGAAATCCGCCAAAGAGGAGCTGAAGGGCCAAACCGTGTGGATGCAGGCTGGCTATCAACTGGAGTACTACCCCTATCGAGGTCGTTCCCCTGTGTTCAGCCAGAAGATGGGTCCGCTGCCCAGCAACCAGGAGTTGCGAGTCGAGGATGTGGTGGAAGTCGCTACACCCGCTCACTGGCTGAGCAGAATTCCCCGCGGTGAAAAAAACATATTCCTGATTGTTCGTAAGCCTGGCGACCCGGCTGCGTACGCTGTGCCGATGGGAGGGGTTGAGGGGGGCAACGAGGAATTTCGTATGGATGATCTTCTGTACTACGACGACCCGCACAAGCTCTATCACCACTGGCCGGCGAGTGTATGGCAAGCCATTGACCAACACCAGGTGAGGCCCGGCATGAGCGAGCTGCAAACCATGATGTCGGTCGGCCAGGTAGCCCAGTCGGACTCAACCGACTATGGCAATCGGACGGTGACATACACCGCGGGCGATCGCAAAATTACAGTGACTTTCGCCGGGGATAAAGCTACAGAGGTTCAGTAAGTGGCGTGTCCACTTATCCGGGCGCTTACCGTCCGCCATCTCGTAGAGCAGGCCTGCACGGATATCCTTCGACGGCTGGCTCGTGCCTATGGACCTTATCCCCTTGCTACCAATGAGAAGATTGCCCGTCGCTATCACGAGCTGGACCTCTACCTGCGCCAATCCCATGCGGAACGCGATCTGGAAGCCGTGGGCAGAGCACTATCGGCGACGAATTGTGGCTCTGACGGGTGGAGTACAACACAACGGACCCAACCGGCATCCTCTAGAGAGTCAAGGAGGTTAGCCATGGATGCTAAGCAAGTAATTGTGGTTGTGGTCGCGTTGGCTGCGCTTTTAGCGATCGCATGGGTGTTAGTACGCAAACAGCGAACGATCAATCTGCGAAAGCGCTTCGGGCCGGAATACGACCGTGCCGTAAGTGAGAGTGGGACGCAACGGGCCGAAACGGTTTTACTGGAACGGGAAAAGAGGGTACAGAAGTTCTCTATGCGGGAGCTTTCGGCCGAAGAACGCGAGCGCTTCCTGACTGAGTGGCGCATGGCGCAATCGCACTTTGTCGATGACCCCCAAGCGGCTGTGGGCGAAGCGGACCTTTTGGTGGATCGCCTGATGCAAGCACGTGGATATCCAACGAGCGACTTCGACCAGCGGGCTGCCGATATTTCCGTAGCTCATCCGGGAGTGGTAGATAACTACCGCGCCGCCCACCAGATCGCATTGCGGCACCAGCAGGGACAGGCAAGTACCGAAGACCTGCGGAACGCACTCATCTACTATCGCTCGTTGTTCGACGAGTTGCTGCAGAAAGGGATTGTGCACACGAAGGAGGTAGCGTGATGACAGAGTTGAACAGGACAGAAGGTAAATTGACTACTGCGGACATAGCGGCCAGGACGACGAGTCCTGCCCCAGCGTCGCGAGTGGAAAATAGGGTTGCACCCGAAGACATTAAGACGGGAAATCCGGATATGCGCACGATAGTGCGAAACGAAACCACAAACCGGCGAGATTGGGACAACAACGTTGCGATCACATCGGACCATCAGGTGCAGGATGCCGGCGCCGTGACACCCCTATTTTCCGATTCCGATATCGGGGATCTGCGCTCCCGTTGGAGTAATGTGCAGGCGGAGTTTGTGGACGAACCGCGCCGCGCTGTAGCAGACGCCGATCAGTTGGTGGCGACAGTGATGCAGTGGCTGGCTGAGGGTTTTGCGAGGGAACGAGGCTCGCTCGAAAAACAATGGGATAGCGGCGAAACCGCCTCGACCGAGGACCTGCGCATGGCGTTACAACGTTATCGCGCATTTTTTAACAGGCTGCTTAATGCCGCTTAGCGGCGCCTTCACCGATTAACAAGAGTTGCGCTGAAGGGCTGCCTCCAGGCGGCCCTTCCCCCCTCCCTAACCGGCGACGGTCTGCCTGGCAACGTCGAAGACGATTCATCAGATCAGTGGTTGAGGTCGTGAGGCACGGCGCGTCGGTTTCCTCTTGACAGAGAGGCGTGTTGGGAGTTATTTTTCTATTTGGCTAATTAGCCATTTGGTGAATTACTTGCCGGACCCACTCAGCTCAACATTTTCCGCTCTCTCCGACCCCACCCGGCGCGCCATCCTGGCACGGCTCTCGCAAGGGGAACTATCGGTCAAGGAACTTTCCGAGCCGTTTTCAATCGCCCCGCCTTCGATAACGAAACACCTCAAGGTTCTGGAACGCGCGGGCCTGATCAGTCGCAGCCGCGATGCGCAGAAGAGGCCGTGTCGACTCCAGAGTGCTCCTTTGCGGGAAGTTGATAGGTGGCTTGATCAATATCGTCGCTCCTGGGAACACAGCATGAACCGGCTCGATGAGTATCTGGGACAGTTAGAAGCAGGAGGAGGCAGGAAGCATGCTCGTAAGAAAAAACGTTGAGGTCGCGGTCAGTCTTCCATCAGAGCGGGAGATCGAGTTCAAATGCCGTTTCCAACGAAGCGCGCGGCTGTTGTTCGACGCGTGGACCAAGCCGGAGCATCTCAGGCGATGGTGGGGATGCGAAGGCTCAAGCATTACACATTGTGCAATCGACCTCCGTGCGGGTGGTTCCTGGAGCCTCGTCATGCGGATGACGGATGGATCCGAACATCCCTTTCATGGTACTTATCGCGAGATCCTGCGGCCGCACCGGCTGGTGTACACCGAGTGTTATGAGATGCCCCAATTTGGCAATCCCGAGTGGCTGACGACAGTTACTTTCGATGAGGCTCAGGCAGAGACGCTGGTGACGCATACCATCCAGCACAAGTCACGCGAAGTTCGCGACGGTCACCTCCAGGCAGGAATGCAAGAGGGCACGATACAAACTTTGATGCGATTGAATGAACACACTGCCGCGATGGAACAAGTGCAATAACCTGACAACCCCAGAATGAAAGACGAACTCACCTCAACGGAGCTGACATGACACTCTACACACATCTGAATTTTCCCGGTAACTGTGCGCAAGCATTCCAATATTACGAACAGAATCTTGGGGGAACAATCATCACCCTGATGAAGCAGAGCCAGGCGCCAGGCGCCAGTCCGAACCCTGGACAAGACGATCCGGTTCTGCACGCGCGCATAGAAATTGGCGAAACTATTCTTATCGGGAACGATGTGCCTGTGGATCGTTCCCAGCCCATGCGCAGCGTATATCTCTACCTTAGTGTGGATTCCGCAGATGAAGCTGAGCGGGTTTACAGTTTGCTAATGACGGGCGGCGAAGCTTATATGCCATTACAGGAGACATTTTTCGCATCGCGTTTCAGTCAACTGCGCGATCAGTTCGGGATACTTTGGACTTTGATCCACGAACGACCGACGTCCTGAACCGCGGGTAGCGTCCATCATGATCTCCTGCGAAAGTATCGGCTACGCTTTCTGCAGCGCCAGATTCACTGCGCCCATCTACCGATCCTGGACGAAACTCTGCGGATGGACTGATGCGGCTGGTGATGGAAGCCATGGCCAACGAAGATCTCCTACTTCGGTTTCCGCTGTCGATGGATGCGAGATCGCCAGGGGGAAAAATCTGCCCTTCAGGAGTTAAACCCTGAAGGGCAAACGGATCGCTACATGTTGTATTTCCTGAAGTGTAGTGATTCCTGGCGTTGAAACGTTACAGACGGAAGAGACGCGATACGAGCCCAATCCGGACCACAACACGTCTCCGCTGGTCGCAATTAGCGACCAGGGAACGACTGTGCTGACGCGGATCACGCGAGAAGCGGAAAATGGCACGTGGAGCTGGCGGCTGAGCTGAAGCCTGCCGAACTCAGGACCGCCTTAGGCACAAAAAACGTACGGGTGGATTGGGGGGCCTGGGGCATTCTCACCAGGGCTTCTCCGCTTTATCTCTTGAGCCTCTTCAACCCGCACCCTTCGAGCCCGGCAGTTTCAGTGGCCGGTTTGGATTCCGCGAGGTTGCAGCCGAGACGCTGGTTAGTGCTGTGCGCCCTTTTGTTGCATGCCTGGATACCAGGAGCGGACGGCTAGAATACGGGATTTGACGTTCGCAGCACTGTAGTAACCAACGGTGCAGTTGAGGCGGAAGAAATAGGCGTCCCCGGCTTTGGCAGGATGTTTTCCGGCGATTCCGTCCATTCCTCCGCCTGCTACCATGACTCCGTGGCCGCTCAAAACCAGGTAAATTTCCTCTTCGCGCTCGTGATGGTGGGGAAAATTCGTGCCGCCTGGCTCGATCTCCATTAGAAAAAGGCTGGTCAGAACACGGCCGGCTGCCAGGCGGTCACGCTTACTATCGGCATCTCCCATCAGCAACCGATAAAGAACAGAAGACGGATGTCCGTTCACAAGACCAGTCGGCACATCTTCGATATTGGCCTTTAAGGGGTGCGGCGGGGGTTGGGTCTTTTCAAATCCCCGAGTGCGAAAACCCATCACTACCACCGTCAGCGGCGAACCGGACCTGTTGCTTAATGTATGCGGAACCGTCGACGGAAGGTAGAGATAGTCTTCCTTGTCAAGAGACACCACCTCATTTCCATATTTCACCGCCGCGTTCCCCTCGAGGACAACGTAGACCTGGTCTTCCTCCTGATATTGGACCGCGGCACAGGTACCGTTGGGGTCGATCACCGCCTCACCATAACGAGCTACGCCTTCAACGACGGAAGTATCCGCGTCTCCCTGGCCAAACAAAGGCTTGTAATGGCAGGTCGCGGTGGTAAGATCGGAATTTTTCTCTTTCACTGTGGAAGTATCGTGATAGAGAAAGGTTGGATCGATCTTGCGCTCGTCCGCATGCAGCGAAGATGCCCAGCAGATACTCGCGAGCAAAGCGATGAATGCGGCGGCATGCCGTTTTCTCAGGTCCATGAAGTTGTTACCTCTTCCCCACCCGGCCCGCGAGCGGCCCCCAAAAGGCTGGCCGCTCGCGGATCAGAGAGGAATGCCAGGGAGCTATTTGTAGGTGGCGTTGGTGCGAACCAGTTCGTCGTGGTGCGCGGCGATGTTGACCATTGACTCAAATGCCGCGCCGTCGAGTGGCTTGGATTTTATGGCCTCCCGTATCGCCGCGTTGACCTTGTCCAGGCCGTCCGCGCTGGCCGCCAGGTAAACAATCACAAACGTGCCGGGGGCTGAGGTGTGAATCGCTTGCTCGTCAATTTCGTACTCGTGCAGCGTGCCGTCGGCCAACATTTTCTCCAACAGCGGTACGATCATGTCCTTGCTCAGCGTGTCCAACGCATCGCCCGGCGCGTCCGGCTTCAAGGTGTAAAAGGCGGCGTAGGTGTAACCATCCTTCCACGATCCGGGATGCCAGTTGTAATAGCGGCTGACGTAAATGTTGTCTGCGTGGTCGGTGGCACTGGACAAGACGGGAGAAACAGAATTGCCGGACTTTTCGAGCTGGTCGAGCAGGTTGAGCACACCAGCCATAGACATTGCCGACCACCAATCGTCGTGGGTCGAGCCGTCAGACTGGTGAACCAACGTCACATCGTTGCCAAATCCTACAATTGTGCCGTCGGCAATGGCTTTGTCCAGGATCTTCTGGTCGGAAGCACTCCCCTTCTGCATGTCTGCCCACTGCGCCCGGGGAATATTCCACGCCGCTATGTACGTGTAGAGCTCCGGTTTTGCTTTAACCTCTGACATCTGCGCGGCTGCCGGGCCCGCCCACACGGCGGACACCCCGAGGGCACACAGGCCTGCGAACACTTTCCACAATTCCCTGTTCATGATCTTTCATCCTCCGTAATTTAGCCAGAACTTACGTTGTAGTATTCCTGGGCGATGGCAGTGTACAGGAACCTGCTGGTGAGAGGCAGAATTTGTACCAACGCCGGCGAAACACAATGAAACACTCCGGTAACGGGATTGCCATCTCCGTCTGTCGGCCGTCTGTTCCCCGTCTAGGGAAACGCACCCGTTTTCTTCAGGTAGTTGTAACTATCAATGTTGCCAGATTTCTTGATCATGGCCTGCACCTCATCCGCGGACAGGTGTTTGCCGAGCGGTTGGCTGCTATCCGCAATCGCATATGCGGTGACGGCAAGGACTGCGGCACCCTGGGTCAGGTCTTTCTCCACCACCGAATCAAAGGTGTCGGAAGCTTTGTGGTGCAGAGTGAAGTACTTGTCTGTGTCGTTCCAGAGCACCAGCGAGGGAACGCCGAGGACATCGAGGGCGGCATGATCGGTCTCGAAGATGAACTCGGTGTTGGAGGAAGTGTCGTCAGCGCCCAGTCCGCGGAGTAGCGGCTTGAGCGAATCGACAGCTGCCTTCTCATCGTCGCGCCCCATCAGGTACCAGCCTTTCGCCGGCTGGGCTCCCGTGTCGCTAATCAGGATGGCGTCTATCTTCGGCACCTCTGCCAGGTGCTGCCGCGTGTACGCAGTTGAACCGAGCAGGCCTTCTTCTTCTCCTCCGAAGAGGATGAAGCGCACGGTACGGCGCGGAGGCCGGTTCAGCGACTGTATTGCGCGCGCGGCTTCAAGAACGCCGGCAACGCCGGTACCGTTGTCCTGCGCACCGGTGCCAGGCTGCCATGAATCCAGATGGCCGCCCACGATGACGACCTCGCCGGGCTTTTCGCTGCCTCGTATCTCGGCGATCACGTTGGGAACTTTGACCTCTGTACGGATGCGATTGGTGAAGGCGAACTGGATCTTCACCGGGCCATGTTCGAGCAGGCGCTTAATGAGCAAGCTGTCCTCCTTGCCGATCTCGGCTTCGGGAACGGGAGCAAGCTTGCCGGAAAAATTATCGCTACTAAGACTTTCGGTTCCAGCGGCACCGCCGGTCAGCACAATGGCTGCTGGCGACATGGACTTCAGGTGCTCGATGCCCCCGAGGAAAATTTCGAGACGCTCAGGTTCGCCGAGGCTGGATCTGTCCAGCAAGGCGATGGCTCCGCGCAGCTTGTCCTTCAGCTTATCGATATCGGCAGGAATCATGGAAGGCACGTAGACGACATCGCCGCTTATGCCTTCCTTCGGCGTGGAGGGGCTCCAGCCAAAGGAATAGACGTGGAGTTGGTGATCGACCGGACTGAGGATACGGCCAACGGCTGGCCCTTCCGGCTCCCATGTCGCGGGAATCGTCCAATCTTCTGTATGGACGTTGACCAGGCCGAGAGTCTTGAATTCCCCTAGTGCCCACTCTGCGGCGCGCATGTAGTTGGCCGAGCCGGTGAGGCGGGGCCCAATTGTGTCTGCCAGTTGACGGTCGTATTCATACGCTTGACCATTCAGGATGGTGTCGCCAAGCAGCTGGCGGATGGCCGCGGTTGTCTCTGGCGAAATTGGCAGGGCACCGGGGCCGGCAGGTGACTGAGGGTGAGCCGGCAACGCGGCGAGGGTAACAGCCAGCAGGCACGCAATCATGCCGCATCGAGTTGTGGAAGAACTCTCAAAGGTGAACCGCATCGGGCCTCGATTTCTCATACTGGTGACAAATGACTTCCATGATAGGGGAATTTGTCGAGGGGGGCCTGTCGTCCCTCGCTTTTCACGCCTGGCGGGTGGGGTTTAGTTTGAGCCACAGGTTGAAGCCATCAGGAAGGTCTGCGAAGATGGCAGCAGTCTGAGCCGCTTGTACCAAGGAATGAACAGGGCCGCAAATGCACCCGTTGAGAGGGCTTTTGGGTAAAGGAGTCTGTTTCACCGCGCTTCTGCTGCCGATCGCGGCGCGACCGGTGGCTGCGGTCGCAGCCGCTTCGCCTGCTGAGACGTTTGTATGTCCCGGTCTCAGCCAGCCGGTTGAGATCGTCAAGGACCGGTGGGGCATCTCGCATATCTACGCCAAGAGTGAAACGGACCTGTTTTTCGCTCAGGGCTATAACGTCGCCCGAGATCGATTGTTCCAGCTGGAGATGTGGAGAAGGCAAGCCACCGGCACCGTGGCTGAGATCCTGGGCAAAAAGGAACTCAAGCGCGACATCGGCAATCGCCTGTTTATGTTCCGCGGCGACCTCAGCCAGGAACTCAACTGGTACCATCCGCACGGCGCAGCCATTATCCAGGCGTTTGTCGACGGCATTAACGCATACATCACCGAGACCGAAAGAAATCCAGCGCTGCTAACATCGGAGTTCAAGATGCTCGGCATCCAGCCGGGCAAGTGGACGCCCGCTGTCGTCATATCCCGTTTCAATGGCCTGCTGGGAAACGTCGACCAGGAACTCACGATTGCGTTGGCGATCAAGGAGATCGGCGTCGACCAGGTCAAGGACATCATGTATTTCCAACCTGGCGATCCGAATCTGGAAATTGATCCGGCCATCGACACATCGCTGCTTTCGAAGGAGATCCTCGCTCTCTATCACGCTTTTCGCACTCCCCTCCGATTCACGCCCGATGAGCTGTTGCCGGAGTACCGCAGTCCGGCAACAGCCGCCCGGCTGAATTTAGAAGTTCCCTCTTCGGCTGCTTCCGGCGACATACGGGAAGGCCTCGGCAGCAACAACTGGGTGGTGAGCGGAAAGCTCACCACGAGCGGATATCCCATGATGATGAACGATCCGCATCGCGATCTGGGGGCACCGTCGCTACGGTACTGGGTCCATCTGGTGGCGCCCGGCTGGGACGTGATCGGCGGCGGTGAGCCGGCGCTGCCTGGAGTGTCGATCGGCCACAACGAATCGGGCGCGTGGGGACTCACCATTTTTGGCACCGACAGCGAAGATCTCTACGTCTACGACACCAATCCGGCGAATCCATCGGAATACAAATACGCGGGCGCATGGGAATCGATGAAGGTCATTAAGGAATCGATTCCGGTCAAAGGCGAAGCGCCGCAGGCGGTCGAGCTGAAATACACCCGGCACGGCCCGGTGGTGTTCGAAGACAAGATCCATCACAAAGCGTATACAGTGCGCGCGGCGTGGCGCGAGACCGGCGGCGCGCCCTACCTGGCGAGCCTGCGCATGGATCAATCGCATACCTGGCAGGAATTTTTAGATGCCTGCAGCTATAGCCGGATTCCGGCCGAAAATATGGTTTGGGCGGACCGCGACGGCAATATCGGATACCAGGCGGTGGGCATCGCGCCCAAGCGCCCCAACTGGAGCGGCCTGGTGCCGGTGCCCGGGGACGGGCGCTATGAATGGGACGGCTTTCTGCCCATCAAGGAGCTGCCGCACGTGCTCAACCCCGAAAAGGGGTTCTACAACACCTCCAACGACTACCAGATTCCACCCGGGTGGCCCTATAAAGATGCCCTGCACTACCTGTGGGCCGACCCCTACCGGGGGCAGAGTGTGGCTGAGTTCCTGAGCTCCGGCCGGAGATTCGCTGTCGCCGATATGGTCCAACTGCAGAATAGCGATCTCTCCGTCCCGGCGCGCAGCCTGGTTCCTCTATTGCGCGGTATCGAGATGCCGGATTCGATAGCGCAGCAAGCCGCCTCGCGTTTGCTGCATTGGGACTACGTGCTTAGCAAGGATTCGGTTGAGGCCGGAATTTACGAAATGTGGCAACGCCGGTTGATCGCCAACGTCAGGGAGGCGGTCATCCCGAAGCCCGCCGAGGCTCTTTTCCCAGCCACTGCGCCTCCCATGTCCAGGATCGTGAGCTGGATGTACGCTCCCGATGGCCGATTCGGCTCGGACCCGATTGCCGGGCGGAACGCGCTCCTGGTCAAGAGCCTGGAAGAAGCAGTTGCGGAACTATCCAAGCGATTCGGTCCGGACATGGAGAAATGGAAACTAGGCGCCTATCATTACGCCCGCATTTTCAGCCCGATGACGAACGCTATCCGACATGATTTGCAAGAGAAATTCGACGTCGGAGAATCTCCTCGCGGTGGGGACGGGTTCACCATCACCGCGACCAACGGCCCCGGCGACAACCAGACTACGGGTGGGTCGTTCAAGATCGTCGTCGACACGGAGATTTGGGATAATTCAGTCGGGTTGAATAGCCCGGGTCAGTCCGGGGACGTCAATGATCCTCATTACCGTGACTTGTATGAGTTGTGGGCTCGGGGAGAATATTTTCCGATTTTTTACACCCGCTCCAAGGTGGAGTCGGTGGCGGAGAAGACACTTGTGTTGACCCCACACCCAGCCAATTGACCCATCAACCTCGTAGCGAACTAACATGGCATCCAACTGCCTGCCACAATCGCGGCTGAGTAGATCTCATATTTTTTTCTGGGAGTAACCAATGCGAACCGTAACTCTTGAAGAGCATTTTGCGAGCCCCGGGTTTTTCGATGGCCCCGGGAAAGAGCTCAGGGAGAGAGCCCTGAAGTTCGGTGACCGGGCCGCCCGCCTGTTCGAACAGCTATCTGATCTGGGCGACAAGAGAATCGCCGAGATGGACTCCGCGGGCATCGATATGCAAGTACTGTCGCTTACTTCTCCCGGTTTGGAGCAGCTCGAAGCTGCCGCGGCGATACCCCTGGCCCGTGAAGCGAACGACTTCCTGGCGGAGGCCGTAGCGAAAAATTCAAACCGCTTTGCTGGATTTGCAGCCTTGCCGACTGCAGCCCCGGAAAAGGCCGGCGACGAGTTGGAGCGCATGGTCCGGAACCACGGCTTCAAAGGGGCAGTCATCAATGGCCACCATCGGGGACGCTACCTCGACGACCCTTTCTTCTGGCCAATTTTTGAGCGTGCTGAGCGGCTGAAGGTCCCCATTTATCTCCATCCAACTCCGCCCCCGCAGGCTGTGATCGACGCATCCTATGGAGGCTTTGCACCGATCGTAACCGAGATGCTTGCCGGCCCGGGCTGGGGTTGGCACATCGAAACCGCCGTCCACGTTATTCGCATTATCCTCGGGGGAGTTTTTGACCGGTATCCAGGACTGCAGATCGTCATCGGGCACATGGGCGAAACCCTTCCCTTCATGTTGCAGAGGCTCGACGTTATGCCCAAGGCTATGACGAAGATCGATCGCACTATCAGCACCTATCTTCGAGAAAATGTTCACTACACCTTTAGCGGCTTTAATTTCACGCCGACTTTTCTCGACTTGCTGCTCCAGGTGGGTGTCGATCGCATCATGTTCTCAGCCGACCATCCCTATGCGTCCATGACGCAGGCGCGCGCGTTTCTCGATCAATTGCCGGTATGTGCGGCAGACAAAGAGCGGATTGCACACGGTAATGCAGAGCTTCTTTTTGGGTTATAACCATCGCATCAGCCAGGGAGGCTTGTCGTAATGACCAGGAATGCGGAAGCGAACACCGCGGCGTTGTTCCTGCGGTTTTCCCGTAACAAGCTGTTAGAGCAGTATTGGCCGCGGCTGCGAAGCTGTGTCGAATCGCTTACGGATGAGCAGGTGTGGTGGCGTCCGAATGATTCCAGCAACAGCATTGGGAATCTGATCCTTCATCTGAACGGTAATGTGGCCCAGTGGCTTGTGGCGCCATTCAGGCGCCTGGAAGACAAGCGTGACCGGCCAGCAGAGTTCAGCCAACGAGCGGTGGTTTCGGGCGCCGCACTTATCGCCCAGCTCGGAGCAACCATGACCGAGACATCGGAGGTCCTTTTCCGGCTTACCGAGACTGAGTTGCTGGCTCCCTTCGAGATTCAGGGCTACCACGTCAGCGGCCTCGATGCTGTGTACCAGGTAGTGGAGCATTTCGGCCTGCACTACGGGCAAATTGTCTATATCACCAAGATGATCCAGGGGGAGGACCTGGGCTTTTATCGCCAGCTGAATGCCACTGGAAGATTGTCTGCCAATGAGGATGAAATTGACGCTTCTCATCCGGGAGTATAAGCACTGGGTTGGGTCCCTCTTCGTTTCTTCCTGACCAGCTGAGCCGCTCAAAAAGGATCCTGTCTATCCGCTATTTGTGCTTGAGCAGCTTCCCAGTGTTGGCATCAACGAAGGCAACATAGCCGGACTTCTTGTCACCCCACATCAGATACCAGACCGGCGTCTGAAACCTGTAGGTGTTCCCCAGCGCAAAGGATGAGAGTGCCTTGTCTGGATTTTTCTTCAGCCAGGGTGCCCCATCCGCTGCTGCGGCTTGGTAGGCGACATCGGAATCGACATTGAAGCTATCAAGCTCAATCGGCATAGCATCGCGGGTCGCGCCGCCCCAAGGCTCCCGCAGCCCAGCAGACACGCCCTTGAAAATGTCTGGCGGGACGTTGGCGATGGCGTAAGAGTAGACCCGGTATTGATGCAGGGTGGGAGAAGCAAACGTCGCCTGCCACATTGCTGCTTTGCCCGCTTCATTCTTAAACGCTGGGACATCCTTAGGCGTGAGCCCTAGTATCACCAGATCGGTAGTCCAGTGCCGAGCGGACGTGTACATCGGCCAAAAGGCCGTCTTGGCGGTCACTGGTTCCGGAGGACCTTTGGGCACACTTGCCGCTTTCGACTCATCGCTGACTGGGGGCTTGATCATTTGCGAGCAGCCCGCAAGAAGCAGCACTGCAACAGCCATTGCACTTACCGCGCGTTGTTTGAGCACAGCGTTCCTCCACCTACAGCCGTCTTCTCGTTGTTCTGCGGGCAAAGGCGCAAGGTACTCCGGGCGCAGCGGTGCAGTGGCTGAGAAACGGCACGACGTCTACCGAAAGATTTCGTACCGGTGCGCGAGCAGGCCGGCCTTCGTCACGGCCTTACATAGTAATCCAACATCTGCCCATGTTCCAGACTGCCCAGTGCGCCACCCCCCTTCGGCCTGTGTCCGCAGCTTATCGGCTTTGGCAAACGTGGACCTAGCGCAGGGAGTGGGTGGCTTAAACCTTACTGGGTTACTTGTGGTATCCCGCAGCCTGTGGGTGCAGGACGGACGGGGGAATCAGGGAATCGCCACGAGATCGGGGTTCCGCGCATATGACCTGCGAGGATGCAGCAGACGCCAGGATTGATAGATTCCGTGAATCATGAAGAACTGGTCGCCTTCACCGCGACGCTCGTCCCGGATAACACGGGCCACAAAGAAGGTATGGCTCCCTAGATTACGCGTGGTCTCGATCTGCAGCTCGATCACGCGTGAGGCGAAGCAGGGCACCGGAATGCTAAGCGACTTCGACGGCCTGGTGGGGAAAGGAAGCTGGTTCCACGGAACGGACTCCTTCTTATGATTCTTACCTAGCCGCTGCGCTACTTCGGATTGCTCCAGAGGGATGCCACTCAGAGCGACTGCCCCGGCGGCAGCCACCAGCGGTGCGGCCAGTCGCGTGCTGTCGAGGGCAAAGGCGAAATAGCCGTCGCTGACGCTGCCTAGTAGATTCATGGGAAACATATTGCTGCGGTCCCCCGATACCGCACTCACCAGGACCACAGGGCGGGGGCAGATGAAGGCCGCAATCATGGCGCGATCCTCGCACGCGGACATGCGAATATGCGAGGTGCTCCGCCAGCGGAGATAGGCATGATGCAGATAGTGAGCCCAGAGCCGGCCCTGGGGCAGACAGTAGTTTTTGCAGCTGTCAACCTGGAACAGATGCAACGCTGGACCCTCGGTAAGGATGGCGGCAGTTTGTCGAAGACCCAATTGAGCTAATAATCGCTTTTCGCCATCGTGCTCCCGGAACTCCAGAGCCAATCCCTCTGCCGGATTTTGATGGCGCGGCCATTCTCCGTCTCCGATGCAAATCGTGAACGGCACAGCGCAGGCGATGGAGTGGGCAAAGGTCACATCGCGGGGAGCACCTATTCCGCGCAGCCATACACTTACTTCTGCCTGGGGATCGGAGATCCCAACCGTGCATTGCTGCGGTTGGTTCGTCTTGCCCAGACACAATCGCCTGACGGCCAATGCGATGCTGTGCTTTACAGTCATTGCCAGCCTTTCCGCGGCTTTACGCATTCGAATTCCAGAAGCACGCAATCGGCCATGCGGCGAAACAGCGGCAGGCCGCCGATGACGCGGTCGATGCCGGCGAACCCCTTGATCACACGGGGAAAGTGGCGCGCCCGATTCTCTGTATACGTGGGTGGTACGGCGATGCCAACTCCACTCCACCTCCGCAGCTTGAAGGCCGGGGACATGATCCTCTCCATATCCTTCACCGATGGGCGATGGATGCAGACGCTCCCCGGCTCGGAGACACGAAAGTCGTTCCGGCGAAGCCGGCGCAGTGCTTTCTGCGGTTCTCCGCGGGCCAGGAACCATGCGATTTCCCAGGGAACGAGGCGCCCGATCATGCAGAGGAGAATCGGAGCGCCGGGCCTGACCAGGCGCGTCAGCTCTCGCGCCACCGCCGGCAGATCCTGCACGCAATTCAAGCCGCAAAAGTTTGAGAAAGCCCCATCAAAGACGTTCTCTCCTAGTAGAGCGCCAATCTGCTCGTTAGGCAGTACCCTGAAGTCGATTCGCTCGCTGGTGCGGGTGGAAGCGGCAAGTTGCCGAGCGAGCTCAATCATGCGGGAGGAAATGTCACAGGCGACAAGTTGCATGCCCCGTTCCGCGAGGTGAACCGCGTCGATTCCTGTGCCACAGTTCAGTTCTAATAGTTTCTGGCCCGGGGGGAAGATCTTTTCCAATCGTCTCCAAACTGCATGACGGCGGGTTTCACCAATGCCCGTACCGGTAAAGTCCTGGACATAGGTCTCGGCCGCAGTATCCCAGTAGATTTGGGCGAAGTGAATTGGATCGGCACTCATATTGCTCCCGTCTTAGAAACCGGAGAAGACGTGTTTTTGCACTATGCAAAACGATTGCCACGCAACCGCTGTCTCTCAGTGTCCAATGGAAGGCGTCTTTGATTTGTAAACGGTATGTCTTTAGATTGTCACTTTTGCGCTGCGGCGCAATTTGCAAACAACCGTCGCGAAAGCATCAGGTCGCCCCCTCGGGGCCGGTGCCCGAATGCCCCTGCAAACAAGACGCCATGGTTCCGCACATAGGGCGAGGAGGCAGCCACATGCTGAAAGTCTACGTGCTCAGATGCCTGGAAAGGACCGCTCTGCGCTGCGTTTCAATCGCTGAGGAAATTAGGGGCGACAAGCTACCTTGAACGCACTCACGCGCGCGTTTAGAATTGGACGACTTCCAAGCCCGGAACTATCTCGAAGTGACGCAAATTCGCAGTTGCAACGCGGTAGCCAAGTTCCAGCGCGGTGACCCCGATCAGCAGGTCGGACAGGGCGATGCGGATACCCTTTGCCGTAATCTCACCGTCGAGTTGTCCGGTCCGTAAAGCCACTGAAACTGTTACGGGGTGCATCGGGAGTGCCGTAGTCAGCTCTTGCAGGAACTGCTGCCGCATGGCCCTTCTTTCAGGGGTGTCGGCACGGGCTGCGCCGTGCGCCAGTTCGATCAGTGTTACCACCGAGACTGCTACATCCTCACCAGCGGCACGCAGAGCGACTTCGCTGAGAGCCTGCCTTGCATTCCTGCCCTTGCGTTCTGCGGCGATCAGCACGCTGGAGTCGAGTATCAGTCCCATGCCGGGGGATTCAGAGGCTCATGATGCGAGGCTACCGCCTCTTCTACGTCGCGAGCGAAGTCCTCGTCGATAACTGCCTGGGATTCTTCCGGCAACAAGGCAATGCACTCCTCGATAGATCGGCGCGGAGGGGCGGGCGTGTGCATCACGGCCACAGGATTCGAGCCATTCTCGATGACTACCTCAGCGCCGGCACGGACCCGAGCCAGCAGTGCGGCGAAATCCCGCACTGCATCGGCTTCCGAAATGTAGATCTTTGCCATACTCTCGATGATAGCCTCGTTTCTTCGTCACTCTCGAAAAAACCTGTCAAGTCCGGGATCAAATAGGGAGATGCCCTGACGCAGGTGATCTTCAATCCAACGCAACATGTGCGTCAAGCATCTTATTGCCCGTGCAAGTTATTGATTCGTCGCGCGTAACCGCCTTAGTTTCCTGGGAAGGCTCTCCACCTTTGAGCCGCACACGATGCCGCATATAGAAGCGCACGCCATGAAAGACGGGCTACGGGGAGGCAGCTTTGACCCGTCGGCCCATGCGTGTAAAACAACGCCTGTCCGCCTCGACTCTCCGCATAGCGGGCCAAAGAATATTTGGGTACAGTGATCCCAACGGACTTGCATGAGCGTCCCTGACCCAATTGCGCGCTTTCCTCTTTTCGTTGCGCTGTTTTTGATCCCGCCTATCTGCTGGAGCCAGACTGCAGATACTTCGCAACCACAGCGCACCATCCGTGGAGAGGTGGTCAACAGCATTACGGGCCAGCCCATTCTTAATGCTCTGGTGCAGATAAGCGGTCCACATGCGGCCTTGACAGATCGTGACGGGCAGTTCGAATTTCGTGACCTCGCCGACGGCTCCAGCGGACATATGGCGGCTACGGCGACCAAGCCGGGATATTTTCCGGAACAGCCTGGAGTTATGGATTCGAACCTGCCGGTCGCCGAAGACCACGACATCACCCTGAAGCTCATCCCGGAGGCTGTTCTTTCCGGCAAAGTCATCGATGAGAACGGCCAGCCGCTTCAGGGTCTACGGGTCCTGCTCAAGACGCTCCAGGTACACGACGGGCTTAGACGTTGGCAACAGGTGCAGTCAAGAACCACGAGCGTGGATGGCGAGTTCCGCTTTGCTGAACTTCGGGCAGGCAAATACTCCCTTGCCACTGGCTTTGAGATCGATGGCTTACCCGATGCCGTATCCTCGGTTGCTTTCGCCCCAGTTATCTATCCACCCCGGAGCGGGGATGAAGAAGCGGCCCTCGCCCTCGCAGCGGGCGATCATATGGAAGTCAGCCTGAGTCCGCCGATGCAAAGAATCTATGCGGTGACCGGCCGTGTGGATGGCCCACCTGCTCAGGGATTTAATTTCGAAGTAGAGAGCAGCAGCGGCGGAACGATCAGCCCGGTCGTCCGCTTCAATCGGCCGAACGGTGAGTTCCGCCTCTTGCTACCCAGCGGTTCCTATCGGCTCAAATTGCGTGCCTTCGTCGCAACCGAACAACTGGTGGGCATACGTGAGATTTCGATCAAAGAAGCTCCAGTCAGAGATATCTCGATTCCACTCGCGCGGCTCGCGACCATTCCGGTCGAAGTCGAATACCAAACCGTCAATACGTCCGATCCAGGTGCGCAGCAGCCTCTGCCTTTCTTCCCGAATATCTCTCTTGAAGACGCGGACCCGGATGGTTCGGCCAGGAGATTCAACGCTCAGCCATCGCCACCCGCAAGTTCGCCAGACGAATCAGTGGTGATTCGAGATGTCGAGCCGGGCCATTACCGGCTGCAGGCAAGGCCGCAGCCACCCTGGTACCTGGCGTCGGCCTCCTGTGGCGGTCTCGATCTGACCCATGAGACGCTTGGAATTGCAGGCAGCGCCGCCGGGTGCACCATTCACGCCGTGATGCGCAATGATTCGGCCGCGCTGAAGTGGTCGATCCGCTCTAATAGCCAGGCAAGCCGAGCGGGTCCGGTATTTGTCTATGCCCTGCCACTCGAAAATTTAGTCCAGTCCATGTCCGGAGCCAACGCGCAGCCGCAAACGGCGGATCTCGGGGCCGAAGGATCCTTCGAGGGCCTGGCGCCGGGGCGCTACCTGGTCATTGCGCTTGACCACGCCGAGCCATTGCCGTATCGGGAAGCGGACGTGGCTCAGCGGTACTTGTCTCTCGGCCAGGAAGTCACACTCACACCGAATGGTAAGTCGGAAGTTCAACTAGATGTGGTTGCCGGAGAACCATAGTTGCTCCGTTCCCGAAACCAGCCCCGGAATCTGTCTCGTCGCGTGCTTTTGCAGACGATGTTACTTATGCTTGCGCTCGCTCCCCAGGCAAGAGCAGCGCAGCAACCGGAGCAGGTTGGTCGCGGCTGGCGCATCAGCGGCAAAGTAGTGGACGCGCACAGCGGCGCCCCCCTGGCTCGATGTTCGGTGCAGATCGAACCGGTCGCGGACGGTGGTGCACCTCAAGTCCTGGTAACGGGAGAGGATGGTCAGTTCCACTTTGACGGCCTGGCTCAGGGAAAATACGAGCTTACTGCCAGCAAACGCGGTTATCTCAAGCAGGCTTACGAGGAGCATGAAGAGCTCTCGACGGCGATTGCCGTAGGGCCGGAACTCAAATCTGAAGGGCTCATTTTTAACGTGATTCCCCAGGCCGTTATTTCTGGCGTGGTTGCGGACGAACGCGGCGAGCCGGTGCGCGGGGCACAGGTGCGACTCTTCAAGGATCAGGACAACTTGGGTTTGCGCTCCACGGAGGAACGCCAAAGGGTCATGACGGATGACCGCGGCATTTACGAATTGTCCCACATCGATCCGGGCAATTATTACATCTCCGTTTCAGCTCAGCCCTGGTATGCGCAACGAGCACAGCCTATGCAGCCCAATCATCAGCAGGAAGATGATTCCAATTCGGCGCTCGACGTGGCATATCCCACGACTTTCTATCCCCAGGTGACGGATTCGGACGCAGCTACGCCGATTCCTGTTAAAGGCGGGGAGCGGATCCAGGCTGACATAACGTTGACCGCCCAGCAGGCCGTGCGCCTTCGAATCAAACTGCCGGTTCAGGATCCCGAGCATCCAGGCGCTTACGGCGTTGTGATCTCGGAATCCGTCTTTGGCCAGGTGGAATCGGTGGGCGGGCCAACGCAAACGGTGCGCGATGGGATGATGGAAATCACAGGTGTCCTGCCTGGGCGTTATGAGTTCACCCTCACGCACAGTGAACCAGACGGCTCTCCGCCGGAGTCGACCCGCTTTTCAGGGGACGTGACCAGCGGCACGACTGAATTGACCCCGGTTGATGCTGAGAGCGAAGTTTCCGTGGTGGGTAAGGTGACCTCGCTCGATGGCAAGATACCCTCAGGCATCATTACCTTGCGACCCACGCAGCAGCGCCACCTCTACGCTGCGGCACTCAACCACGCCGGGGAGTTCAACGTAAAAGTCCCACCCGGCGACTATGAGATCGTCGGCCAGATCCCGCAAATGTACCTGGCACGCCTTAGGTCGCAGGACGGCGAACTGAAGGGCCACGTCCTCGCGGTCAGGGCGGGTAGCGCTCCAAGGCTGGAGATCATCGCGAGCAGAGGTTTTGGTCAAATCGACGGAGTCGCCAAACGTGGGGGCCAACCTGCTGGCGGCGTCATGGTCTTGCTCGTGCCCGACGAGAATCTTATCCTCTTCCGCCGGGACCAGAGCGACTCTGACGGCACGTTCACACTCGGCAACATTGTTCCCGGGCGTTATCGTTTGCTGGCAGTGGAACGAGGGTGGGAACTGGAATGGGCCAACCGCAACGTACTCGACGCCTTCCTCAAGAAGAGCATCCCCATTGAAGTCCATGCCAACGATAAATTGACCGGAACGGTCGAAGTCCAATCGCGCTAGAGCAGTTTCGCAATTGGTATAAACCGAACCCGGATTTCCTGTAGAAGTTGGTGGAACCGCGGAACTACATGCGACTTTCTGTGAAGAAAGTCGCACATAATTGTTCTCGGCCAGTGCTGCGCCGCAGGAAATCCGGGGGAGCAACAGGCCTTGTCGTGGTTTTCTCTCATGGAAAACCACTCCTCGCGATCTTTATCAGTCCATAGTAATTGCGAAACTGCTCTAGTTAGCTTAACCGGCAAATCGGGGATATGGAGCACCCAAACTATTTGAATAACGACACTGCATTGCGAAGCACCGGCTGCAAGTCGTCCGCAACGACATCAGGTTGGTAAATTTCCAGATAATTGGCACGCTGACCGGTAGCGTTCGGCTGCGTCCCTATGTCGATCGATTTTTTCAAAGCGAGCGCGGGATTTCCCTCGGCACCCATATCTCCGCTGTGGCGTTCACACGAGGTGCGGAGTTGAAAACCAGTGATGACACGCCCGTTGTAGCCAATCACAAAATCGACCGCGCGAGGACCCGGGCCCTCGGCCGGAAATCCATCGAGATTGCTGAGCTGAAGAACGAATCGGCTTCCCAAAATGTCCATGGCCTGGTCGATCATCTCTTCCCTGGTGCGCTTGCGCTCACGAGGAGCGATTTGACCGCGGTCATCAATGTTGAGAGCTGGCCCCATCGACAAGGAAATGTACTGATTGGGAAAGTCCGCGGCATACACCTGGAGGGTCTTCCGCCATGCCCCTAGGTATTTGCGTGGAGTGTAACCCACATTGAGCCATATCCTGACATCCTCCGGCTTGCCCGGCAACGAGAACTCCACCGAAACCGAGGTCGGTCCGGCCGCCGCGATCACTCGAAAGGCGGGAGACTTTCCGTACCTGTCGCTCAGTTGCTTCACGAATGCGAACCAACGGCTAAGGTAAGTTTCATCCCAGGGCATGGGAAGCTGCTCGACGGTGCCTTTGCCGGGCCCATATTGAAGCGGGAACATCTCGGTCTTCGCGCCCTCCAGGGCCCACGGAGGAGAGAAAAAACCAGGGAAGATGAGGAGTTGTACCCATTTCTTTGAGGCCTCCGCGGCAGCGAAGAGTTGATCCAGCTTCGACCAATCCGGGTTTCCCTGGACGGGCTCGATGTCGCGCCAACGGATCTGCAACGCGACGCCACTGATATAGGAATTCTCCAATGCCCGCAGATTTAATCGATTCTCTTGCGGGTTGTTCTCGATAACCACAACCAGACCGTTCGGTGCAGAGTTACCGGTTGATGCCCACGATGGCACGGCGCTGGCCAAAACAAGAGCAACGTGAACAGCAAGCCTCGCAGATTTTCGCGTATGGTGCATCGGAATCTACACCTCCTAGCCGCCGCTGGATGGTTGACGCTTGAGATCTTAGCATGCTGACCGGTAGCGGCCTATTGAAGGGTACAGCGCCCAATCCCCGGGTGCCGGTCTGCATGGCGCAACGGCTTCTGTCCCGACCCGTCCAGTCGAGACGTCAACTTCATCGCCCCGCAAGCGACTTATAACTTCTAGAGCGCATCATGAAAATGATGGCCGCGCCCACCATGCCTGGGATGACGAGCATGAGCAAGCCGGGTTGATAGCTTCCGGTCAAGTCTTTCGCCAGGCCCATGCAGTAGGGACCCAGGAAGCCACCCAGAATTCCGATCGTATTCATGGCTGCGATGGCAGCAGCGGCGGATCTGCCGTGGAGGAAGCTGGTGGCCAGGGCCAGCAGCGGGCCCTGCATGGAAAAATAACTGAGGGACGCGATGGCCAACGCGGGAATCGTCAGAAAAGGTGCTATCGATAGTCCACTTACCAGATAGGCTACGGTAATTAATAGAAAAGGGACGGCGACATGTAAGTAGCGCTCTTTGGTCCGGTCGGAGTGCATGGCATTGAGAATCATCACCGGGGCTCCCAGCAAGTTCATCGTTGCTACCAGGAAGCCGACGTTGCGATTGCTGAAACCGGTGATTGCCTGCAGGATCGCGGGCGCCGAAAAGGTGTAGGCGTAACTGCAGGTCAGCATGCAGAGGAAAACAAGGCTTATCTGCCACACACGGGCATCGAGCAGCGCACGCCCAATTCTTCCACCGTGAATATCGACGGTGCCCAGGTGACTTGCGTGATGAAGAATCCACTGGCGTTCCTGGTCGGTGAGCCAGTTGGCTTCCACGGGACTGGTGGGCAAGTAGAGCAAAAAGACAACGCTCAGAACGATGGCAGGCAGCCCCTCGATCAGGAATAGCCATTGCCAGCCGGCGAGGCCGGCCTTTCCCTGCAAGTCGAGGAGGGATCCTGCGATGGCGCCCATAAGTACTGAGCTGATGGGAAAAGAGATGTAAAAGCGGCTGATCGCACGGGCCCGCATATGCGCCGGGAACCATTGTGCGAGGTAGAAAATCACTCCCGGGAAAAAGCCCGCCTCTGCCATGCCCAGCAGGAAGCGCATGACATAGAACTGCAGTGGTGTCTTGACGAACACCATGCCCATCGCCAGCAGGCCCCAGGTCAACATGATGCGGGCAAACCAGCGGCGGGCGCCTACGCGATAGAGCAGGAGGTTGGACGGGACCTCACAAGCAGCGTAGCTGACGAAGAACAGGCCGGCGCCAAAGCCGTAGATCGAGGCGCTGAAATGCAGATCGCGGTTCATCTGCAGCGAAGCAAAGCTGATGTTTACGCGATCCATGTAGGCGATGCCGTAGCCGAACGCGATCAGGGGGATCAGACGCCAGCCGGCCTTGCGCAGCGCAGCACGCCCGATCTCTTCGTCCATTGGCAGGGACGTATGGACAGACGGGAGCGGCTCGGCGAGGGACATGGTGAACCTGTGAGGCGAGTGTGGAGAGAATACCATCCGTACCGAGGGTGGCCGGTGTTGAGGAGAAAAGAAACCGCAGATGCTGTCTTTTGCATCTCCAACTCACCACAAAACCGTCATCCTGAGAGTTTGTGACTTTATTGGTTTCACATGAAAATTGGTGCTGAAAATAAAAGGCTTAGCTGCGTCAAAAACGTGAAAAAGCCAATAAAATCACAGCCTCTGAGCGGAGCGCGTCACACATTTATCGTGTGACACAGCGCTTGATGGCGCGGAGTCGAAGGACCCCGAGGGTGCTTATCTTACCCATGCCGCTCGGAGCTTTTCAACCACCGAAGCCGCACCTGGCGGACCCGCCACGGTCTCTCCCTGGGGCCGAGAACAAGAACTGCTAGCATCTTGCTATGGCCGGCGGCCATATCTACATTCTCGCCAGCCATACAGGCACGCTTTACCTTGGCGTCACCAGCAACCTATATCTGCGCGTCATGCAACATAAGGAGGGCACGTTGGAAGGTTTCACTGCGGCCTATGGCTGCAAGCGCCTGCGCTACTTTGAGGGTTACGAAGACATCCGCATAGCCATCGGTCGGGAAAAACAACTCAAAGGCTGGCGGCGCGAAAAGAAGCTCAACCTCATTCGCACGATCAATCCCGAGTTCAAAGATCTTGCACAGACCTGGGGATGGAAGATGATTACAGTGCATGAAAAGATGTACCCGTGAACATCAGTGCTATCGAGGAATCCTGTTCTCGGGCTTCGGTGGTCGAAAAGCCCCGAACAGCATGGGCAAGCTAAGCACCCTTGGGGTCCTTCGACTCCGCGCCACCGAGCGCTGTGTCACGCGATAGATCTGTGACGCGCTCCGCTCAGAGGCTGTGACTTTTACTTGGTTTTTCGCGCTTCTTTGACCCGCACGCTGAAGACAATAAGTTTAGGTCAGCATCCAATTTACATCGATAAAATCAATAAAGTCACAAACTCTCAGGATGACGATTTTGTGGGAGTTTTGACGAACAACTCCCAAACAAGTTAGCGCTTATGGGACTGCGTCCTGGGCTACTCTCAGCCGTCCGTCCGGGACTAAATTAGTGAATGGTGGGTTCTCACACGCTCTTTAGGCCCATGGCTCCTCCGGTACCCGTACGCGGACATGTATGGGATCGCGAAGTAGGAAATTCAGGTACGCTCTGGCCGAGATGACAACTTTGTTGTGGAAGCAGATAGCACCCGCCCGCTTTTCTGGGGCAATCAACAAAATCAAAGCCTCTCGGGATAACAATTTCGCAATGCAATGGCAAATTGCCGGCTCGACCTTAGCGGAGGGACTTGCTGTTCTCATCGTCCAGCGTCGGCTTCCCAAAAGGGCGTCGTAGAATGAACCGCTAGAGGGCACTCATGGACGAGGGTTTGGATGACCCCAGACTTCTTGGAGAATGGTTCGCTGTTGCCTGGTCGCGAGACGTGGCAACCGGACGGCTTGTCGCACGCAGGCTGCTGGGCCGCGATGTTGTGCTGTGGCGCTCCGCTCAGGCCATTCACTGTTGGCGCGATCTGTGCGTCCACCGCGGTGCTCAGCTCTCGCTGGGCAAGTTGTGCGGCGAACGGCTGGTGTGCCCCTATCATGCCTGGGAATACAACTCAGCGGCCAGTGCGTGCATATTCCTTCTCACCCAAGACCAACCGCCTCCACTCAAGGCGCGGGCTCAGACCTATCAAGCCCGGGAACGCTATGGCATGGTATGGGTCTGCATTGGAGAACCGCTGGGCGATGTGCCGCAGTTCGCCTTTGGGGACGACCCCGCATTCCGCTTGATCCCTGCCGGTCCTTACCTCTTCCGCGCCAAGGGGCCGCGGGTGATCGAAAATTTTCTCGATGTGGCCCATCTCGGCTTCGTGCATGCAGGCATGCTCGGCGACGCCCAGCACGCGGAGATTGAGGACTACGAGGTGGGCATGGGGCCGCACGGACCGAAGGGCGCGAAGCAGAGATTCGCATCTGGCAGCCCGATCCCGACGGCACGGGCAAGGGCGCCGTGGTCACCTATCACTATTGGGCGTGCGCACCGCTCACGGTTGGCCTGGAGAAAGTGCATGGCGGCCAGCGCTTCGCCATCCTGATGCAGGTTGCGCCTTTAGACGCCGATACCTGCGAATCGCGCTTGGTGATGGCGATCGATTACGCGCACGATGTTCCCGACAAGAGACGTTTGTCCACTTTCAGGACCAGGTCACCGCGCAGGATAAAGTTGTGGTCGAATCGCAGCGGCCTGAGCTGCTGCCCCTGGACCTGCAATCGGAGCTGCACCTGCGCTCGGACCGCATGGCGATTGCCTATCGCAAGTGGCTGCGCGAGATTGGCTTCTCTTATGGGACAGCCTGATCGCCGGCGCGCGGGGCGGCGTGGTTCACCGCGGGGGACGTCGACGGCTTCTTCGGACTGTTCTTCAGCGGCTTTCCTGATCTGCTGCTGATCGTGGGCCTGGCGCCGGTGTGCGGCTTCCCGCTGAGCTTTGTCGCCAGCCACATCCTTCCCGGGGCGGCAATTTCCATCCTGGCAGGAAACCTGTTCTACGCATGGCAGGCACGGCAGCTGGCGCAAAAGGAGAGCCGCAGCGATGTCACGGCCATCCCCTTCGGGGTCAATACGCCCACCATCTTCGCCTATGTCTTCCTTATCATGGGTCCCGTCTATGTCGGCGCACGATGCGAAATGGCCTGGCACGCGGGTATCTTCGCCAGCCTGTTCAGCGGTATCGTGCAGACGGCGGGGCATTCTCCACCCATTGGCTGCGCAGCAACACGCCGCGCGCGGCGCTGCTCTCTCCCCTGGCGGGACTTGCCCTGGCCTATCTGTGCCTGGGATTTGTCTTCGGCGTATTTCAGCAGGCGGCCATTGCGCTGCTGCCCATGCTCGTCCTATTTACCCTTTATGGCTCGCACCTCAAGCTTCCCTATCGTTTGCCGCCCGGCCTTCTTGCTATCGGGATTGGCGCGGTATTAGTTGCGGTGTTGCGCTGGCTGCAGATCTACACCGTTCCTATGCCTGCGGTGCCGGAGGTGAAGCTGTATCTGCCGCACGCGGTGAAGATTTTGCCGCCTGTTCAGCCAACGAGCATATTGGCCTTACCTGGCGATCATTGTGCCTCTCGCCGCGCTCGACACTCTGGCATCGCTGATGATTCTGGAAAGCGTCAAAGTTGCCGGCGATGACTACGCTACGAAGCCGTCTCTGTTGATGAACGGCCTGGGTACGATTGCCGCGGCGTGCCTGGGTAGTCCCTTCCCTACGACGCTTTACCTGGGCCACGCCGCGCACAAGGCCAACGGCGCACGCTCCGGCTATTCTGTCCTGAATGGCCTGGTCACGCTGGGACTGTGCACTACGGGGATCCTGCCGGTGGTGCTCCGCTTTGTGCCTCTGGAAGTGGCGGCGCCGGTCATCATCTGGTTCGGCCTGATCACCGTTGGGCAAGCCGTTACCGAGGTGGATTCCAATCAGGCGATTGCCGTCGTGATGGGGATGATTCCCGCCCTGGCCCAGTGGGCCACAAGCATTGCCGACACCGTGGCGCGCAAAGCAGGCAGCAGCCTTATGGACATAGCGCCGCGCATGGGCAGTGATTTGGCGATGGGAGGACTGATTGCCCTGGGGCAAGGATCGCTGCTGACGTCGATGCTCTGGTCCGCGGCGCTGGGGTTGATCATCCAACGCCGTTTCGGACCGGCAGCGGCGTGGCTGGCTGCAGCAGCGGCGCTTTCAGCGATCGGCGTTATTCATGCTTATCGCCTCTCGGCCAACGGTGTAGAAAGCCTGATAGGGTGGTGGGTCGCGCCGCAATTCACCCTTGCCTACGCGGCCGGGGCAACGTTCCTGCTGGCGTGTGCATGGTATTCGCGTCGAAGAGGCGTGGAGTATCCGGAGATTCTGGCTGCAAGCGAAGGAAGATGAGGAGGAATCATGGAACGGCGCAGTTTGCTGAAAACCCTTTCAACCGCGGCTGCTGTGGGCGCGGTCACTAGGCTAGGGGGCGGGCGCACACTCTCTGCCGAAGCGGCTTCCGGAGTGGTCAAGACCATGGGAAACGGCGGACCATTGGCACAGGCGAAAGATGCGGCGCGCAGGGGTATGCCTCCGCTGACGATCCGGGACGTCAAGATCATCGCCACCGCACCTTCCGGCTCCGACTGGACCATCGTCAAAGTGGAAACTAGCGAGCCTGGACTCTATGGCCTTGGAGCGGCGACCCACCAGGAAATTCCGCAGGCGGCGCAGGCCTACATCGAAAAACGCTTAAAGCCCTTCGTGATTGGCAAGAACTGCGACGAGATCGAGGACATCTGGCAGTCTGCTTATCTGCAGGAGTACTTTCGCTCCGGACCGGAAGGCAACGACGCGTTGAGCGGGATCGATGGCGCGCTGTGGGACATTCTGGGCAAGCGTCTTGGCGTTCCTGTGTATCAATTGCTGGGTGGGAAGGTTCGCGCCGCGGTGCCGCTCTATGGTCACGCGGCCGCGCTGACGCAGAGTGAACTGAACGACCAGGTGCGGGCTTACATCGAAAAGGGCTACCAGGTGGTGCGGATACAGTTGGCGGTTCCCGGATGGTCCGGTTACGGGGTAAGCGGGGCGAAGACCTCGGCGGCAGTGCAAGCGTTGCGGCCGGATGGAGTTGCGCCTTCACCCGTATTCGACCCGGGGCGTTATCTCACCACTACGATTGGCATGTTCGAGGCAGTGCGGGCGAAGTTCGGATTCGATGTCGGGCTGGTTCACGACATTCATGAGCGGCCGGCGCCGAATCAGTCCATCGAGTTGTGCCGGGCGGTGGAGCAGTACCGCCCGTTCTACATGGAAGATCCGCTTTCGCCTGAGGATGTAGGTTGGTTCCAGATCTTCCGCCAGGAAACCTCGGCACCGCTGGCCATGGGAGAACTGTTTACCAACCGCAATGAGTGGCTGAACCTGGTGGCCAACCGGTGGATTGACTTCATCCGCATCCACCAGTCGTCCGTGGGCGGCCTGAACATGTGCCGCAAGGTGGCGCACTGCTGCGAGTTTTTCGATGTGCGCACGGCCTGGCACGGGCCGAACAACGTCGATCCGGTCGGTCACTGTTACAATCTGCACCTGAACCTGGTTACTCCAAACTTTGGGATCCAGGAGGAAACATTCTTTGACGAGAAGACACGCGAGGTGTTTCCCGGCACTCCCGAGATTCGGAAGGGCTATATCTACTCCAACGATAAGCCAGGTTTTGGCATTGACATCGATGAGAAAGCAGCTGCGCGTTATCCCTACACTAAGGACTTTGAGGATCGGGGAAATGACCGCATGCTCGATGGCACTATCGTACGGCCTTAAATGGTTGCCCGCTCCAGAATTTTCCGAGGTACTGCGATCAGCCTCATTCAACGAGGCATAAGTAACTATAAGCAAAGAAGATATAAAGGACGGCTGCGATACATCCGCATGGTGTCAATGCAGGCATCTAACCCGGGTATGAAGAGACTAGTGCTTTTGACTATCATCGCCTTCTTTACGGTCTCTGCTTATGCACAGCCGTATTATTATCGTCATCACCATCACCATCATCACTACTATCGCCACCACCGTCACGCTGTGATCATTGTCAGGTAAGTGGGTTGGCTCTTTGGTGACGAATCATCCCCGGGTTTGCTGAAGCAAAAAAAAGGGGCTACCTCTTTTCAGAGGCAGCCCCACGGCAAATTGCTTTATTGAATGGTTACATTCAACGTTCCCGAACCGGTGATGTTTGAATTGCTGCTGTCCGTCGCGGTGATGGTAACGGTATAGCTGCCGGCCGGAGCGCCGCCACCGGTACCCCCACCGCAACCGAGCCCCGCACCGACGCTCAGGAAGACGAGCATCGCCAGCGCTACCGGCCATCTCTTTCGCCGGATACCGGGAATGAGAAGCAAGAGAATGCAGCCTGCCGCTGTTCCGCCTGCGGCCGCAATTTTGCGGAGGTTGCCCGCGACACCCTTCTTCAAATTCCCGCTAGCAGCGACGGTGGTGATGGTGATGGTCGTGGTTCCGGTGCCGCCGGAGGCCAACACCACGCTTGCTGTCGCGGCGCCCGAGCTGCCGAATCCGTAGTTGGCATTGAGCGAGCCGCGAGGCTGATACGGTGGCCGTGCCTGCGTACCCGCCAGTGGAGGTGAGGGTAATCGTCGAGGTGCCGCTATTTCCCGGCGACGGTGACGAAATCGTCATGCTGGTGGCTGTAACCGTGATGCCGGGGTTGCTGACCGTCACCGTTGTCGTCCCGGAGGAGGTTGCATTGTAGGTGTCCCCACCATAGCTAGCGGTGATGGTATCCGTACCGGCGGCGAAGCCGAGCGAAGCTGTGGCGGTGACGGTGAGGCTCGCAGTGGCGGTATTGCCCGCGCCAATACTCACCTGCTTGACGGTGCCGATCGTCATACCCCCAGTGGTGAACGTAAGTGGTCCGGTAAGCGTGCCCGCCGTGGTCGCGGTGATGGTCGCGTTCAATGTGACGCTGGCACCCAACGCGAACGAGGTCGGACTAGCGGTTACTGTGGTGGTGGTCGCCGCCGTTCCCTGGGAAGCGACCGCCACCGTCACACTGGAACTGGTCGATCCCGTGTAGGTGGCATTGGTCGAGACGAAAGTCGCCGCAACGCTGTGCGTACCGGACGAGGGGAAACCCGTTGTATACGTAGACGTATAGGGCGCCGAAGTGGAGATGGCTGTCCCGCTGTGTGGAACCCCATCAACGACAAATGTGACCGTGCCCGCGGGCGCGGTAGACACGGTGTTCGGAGCCACGGTGGCGGTAAAGGTGACCTGCTCGTTGATCACCAGAGACGTCCCGGGCGCGGCGGTGAGCGTCGTCTTGGTGCCGGTGGCCGCTACCAGGGCGGTATACGCGGTGGCCAGATTGTTGGCATCGATCGATCCCAATCCCGTCGCCTGGTCATAGCCGGTACCGGCCATATAACCAATCACCGGGTTTGAGCCATGGTGGGGCAATCAGGCGAACCGTTGGTGCAGGGCACCTGGTTGTTGCCGGTGGTGATGTCGTGAAAGGCCTTAGCATAGGTAGTCGCGTTAGCGGCTAAGGTGTAAAGGGCGGGATTGATGTTTCCCAGGGGGCCGGAGGCCAGCTTCTGCTCAATGACGGCGATAAGACCGGCAAAGCTAGGCGCTGCGAAGGAAGTTCCACCGGCCGAAGTGAGATTGTTATTGTCGCTCTGGCCTGTATCCGAAATGCGGAAGCTATTGGCCTGACAGCTGGAAACGAAGTTACTCCCGCTGCCCACAGTCTGTATCTGGGTGCAGTACAGATAGCCGTCGTGGTCAGGGGAAGAATTAAGCGAGATATCCGGCACATCGCGAAATCCATCGGCGGGAATGCCAGGCACTCCAGTTTGCCACGAGGGCTTGGGCCATATCGCGCTCACCCCGCCGCCACCTGCGGAAAGGCCCTGGTTCTGGCTAATGGAGAACGTGGTGTCGTTCCACGCCATTTCGGGAATATAAGACTTGGCGGAAGTGATCAGATCGTCGTTAACACTGCCGGTGCCATTGGCACTCCAGTACTGGCCGGCGCCGGTCTGTGGGCTCTGCGCGGTGCCGTCACCCATGAATTCGCTGCCGCCGGCGTCGGTCACGTAAACACTGCTCCCCGGATAATCCACGGCGAGGCCGTCCACTGCCGACTGGATGGGTGGCCCGCCCCCACTGTCATCGCAGTCCGCTGCGCCGGTATCTCCAGCCGCTAATACAACTGTCTGCCCCTGACTGTTTGCCTGCGCCAGCCAGCCGTCGATCTCGGTCCAGAGTCCGCGGTGTAGAAACCTGCCTCACATACGCCGTAGCTTTGGCTGATAATGGGGATGGTTATGCCGTTGATTGCATTCTGAATGGCATACGACAGCGAAGTGAAGATATCACCCGAATTCACCAGTACGATGGAGGCTCCGGTAGCCACGCCACCGGAATACTCCAGATCCAGGTCGGTTTCTGCCAGATCGTTGGAAGCCGAGCCCTGGGCGACGGATAATGGAGTCGAGCCGGGCACGGTGATCACGGTTGGATTGTTGACTGATAGGCCTGCGGCGGCGCGAAAGTCAGTAATGTCGGCGGGAACAATATCGGTTTGACCGATCACCGCTACGGTTAGGCCTTTGCCGGTGTCTCCCGCCTGGTAGAGCGGGTTTATATCGTAAATAACCGCAAGGTCTCCCGGGGTCACGTAGTGCTGTCCTGTGAGACCCGAGGTAAAGTGGGGGTTACCGGCGGCAGCGGCTCGGGCATCAAACTTTATTCTCGGTTTCAACCGGAAGTCGTTCAAACCGCGAACAGCGCCAACGGTGGCGGCAAAGGCGCTGGGAAGTGAGATCTGGGTAGCATTGGCAAAGTGGGTTTCGCCATTCACGCTGTAGTTATGAATTTGCGTCTGGAAGGCTTTTTCCACGTTCGCGATATTCCCGCTGAAAAAAATGGAATTGCTGCTTTGGGAGACCGCATTGACGGCGAATCCTTCCTCCTGCAACCATGCCGAGACCTTGGCCAAATCGGCCGAGCTCATCCCGAACTGCTCTCCAAACTGTGCCTGCGTTAACCATTTGTGATAGCTGGGTGAAGATGGATCCTGCTGCGCCTTGAGGAGAGCCTGCAAGTTGGCTTCCTGCGCGGCGGTGCGCTTGAAGTTGATGGTCATGCCTTGCAGGACCTTGGCATTGTCGGCCAATCCCTGGTCAAATTCGGCTTTCGCCATGGGATGCACACTTCCAGTCTGCACCGCCATGCTGGCGCTATCGATTGGCTCAGTAATCCGATCCTCGAGAACAACCTGGGCCTGGGATATTTGCGAGAGGAAACTCACAACGAGCATGAGCAGGAAGGGCACAGAGAGGATACCGCAGAATCTACGCAAGGGGCTTTCTCCTAGGGGTCGGAGCTCCACCGCCGGAGCTCCCAGGTTCAAAGTCTTCAACGGCCAACGACTGTTATCCGTTAGACGGATTCAATGCAAAACGTTTCACGAGGCGACGTAATTTTCATAGAGGGACAGTGTCTCCCGCGGGCATGACGCCGCGCAAGTTGCCTACGGAAATACTTGCAGAAGAACAGACGCAGACAGAGAACGCCGGGATTACCTCCAGACGTGCGAAACTCCTCTTCCTGAAGCTTCAGACCCTTCCGCCAGTGCTGTAAACACCGCCTGACTGTAATTGTTTCGGATCACGATGTTCTTTCCTTTGTGGGTTTGAGCGGTACCCAGAAGGTAAAGGTTGCGCCCTGGTCACGGTGGCTGACGACTTCGATTCCACCGTTGTGGGCACGGAGAATCGCCTTGGCGATGGCCAAGCCCATCCCTGTGCCGTGCAAGAGGCGCTGCCGGCTACCGCGATAGAACTTGTCGAAGATGTAGGCCTGCTCAGCCTCGTCGATTCCCTGCCCCTGATCAGTGATGCTTACCAACAGGCGGTCTGGATCGAGCACGGCCCCGATGCGCACCGGCGAGCCTGGGGGTGAGTAGCGGGCGGCGTTCTCCAGCAGATGGCGGAGCACGCGGCGGATCAATTCTCTATCGAGCGAGACGGAGGGCATATCGGGCGGCAACTCTACCGTAATGGGGCGGCCGCGCAACAGTGCGTGGCAATCCTCCAGCGCCATGTCTATCACCTCCTGCAGCGGCTGCGGCTTCAGCCGGACCTCAATGCCGTCGGTGTCGAGCTGGGCCATTTCCACTGCTTGACCGATCAGGCGGTCGAGACGGGCGCTTTCCTCATCGAGAATCGAGAACATTTCGCGCCGCTGGCTCTCGGCCAGCGATGGCTGCGACAACAGGCTGGTCGCCGCCGCGCGTATGGCGGTCAACGGTGTGCGCAATTCATGGGTCACCGAATCGAGCAACGCGCTGCGCAGGCGTTCGCCCTCGCGCGCTGCTTCCACCCGGCTGAAGCGATCGAGAGCCGTGGCGCGTTCCAGTGCAATCGCCAGCAGGCCGCCGATGGCGTCATACAGTCCGTCTGAGTAGCCGGCTTTGGTCATGGCAATGGATCCGCTCGCTCGCATGCCCAGCACCAGGGGCACGATGCATACCCCATCGTTGCGGGGCCGCGGAACGTCGGGCAGCCGCGCGGCCGCACGCAATTCGTTCAGCGAAACAAAAGACCGGCGCGGGTCGGAGGAGTAAGCGGTATCGCTTTCGGTGAGATAGAGAGTGACTGCATCGAAAGCAAAGATCGAAGCCACCACGCGCGGCGCGTGGCTGGCCACGTCGTGCAGGTTTTCTTCCATTAAAAGTTGATGACTGAATTCATAGAGCCGCTCCATCTCGCTGCGTCGATCTTCACTTAACGCCGTCTGCCGGCGTTCGTTCTCCGAGATTTTACTGATGAAAATGGCGGACGCTAGAAGTGCAAACAGGGCGATCCAGTTCTGCGGGTCGGCGATGGTGAAACTGCCAATCGGAGGAAGGAAAAAATAGTTATACAAGAGGGTGCAGCCGATGGCGAGGCTGACGGAGTAGACCAGTCCCCAGCGAAAGGCCGCCATCTGCACCATGACGAGGAAGGTGAGGGCGACGGTGGTCTGGTTTACATGGAGTATTCTGCGATAGACCAGCACCACCAGCAGGGCGGCTGCGGTCATCGCCAGAGAACGAAAGACGAGCACCCCAGCCCGGGAAGGACGCATGTGTGGCGATCATATCGTAAAGGGTGGAGATGGCAGAACGAGTCCTGGTAGTCGACGATGAGGCCCAGATCACGCGCGTACTGCGCACCGCGCTATCCGCCCAGGGGTATGACGTACGAGCGGCCAACGATCCGGAAGAAGCCTTGCGTCTGTTTGAGGAATGGAGTCCTGACCTGATTGTGACCGATTTGATGATGCCGGTCATGAGCGGGGTCGAGCTTTGCCGCCGGGTGCGGAGCAAGACGGCGACCCCCATTATCGTACTGTCGGTGCGCGATCAGGAACGATCCAAGGTCGAAGCGCTCGATGCGGGCGCCGATGACTACGTGACCAAGCCATTCAGCATTCAGGAGTTGCTGGCTCGGGTGCGGGCGCATTTACGACGCGCCCCGGAAAGGCTGGTCGACGCGCCCATCGAGATTGGGGACTTTGCCATTGATGCTGCGGCCCACACCGTGACCGTCGGGGGTAAGAGCCTGCACCTGACGCCAACCGAGTTTGACTTGCTGCTTTACATGGCGCGCAATGCGGGCAAAGCACTCACCCATCGCGCCCTGCTGACGGCGGTGTGGGGAGGCCAGTCAGCACATCAGCCAGAGTATCTGCGGGTTTTTATCGGTCAACTGCGCCGCAAACTTGAAGCCGAAGGTCCGCGGCAGTATATCCAGACCGAACCCTGGGTCGGTTATCGCTTTTTGCCTGAGGGTGTTCCGGAATAGGGATGAAACAGCAGGTCCCTCCGCTGCGCTTCGCTCCGGTCGAAAAACATTTCCCACGAGAGGTCCGCTGAAGTGCAGATCGCTCGTGGGAAATGTTTTTCGACCGAGCGCCCTAGTCTTTATGAATTCCTTATGTCTCGCTTACACCCTCCTTAGTGGGGCGGGGTTCCACTATATCTATGCAGGATCTATTGATGATTGCGTTTACGGTCGTTTTCTTCGTGGTCGCCCTGCTTTACGTTCGCGGCTGCGAAAAGTTGAGGTAAAGAATAACCCATGTCTCATACCACGGTTATCGTGCTCATGCTGACGATCGCGACCCTGATCTACCTGGTGATCACGCTGTTGTACCCGGAGAAGTTCTAGGATGACTGCCAACGGTTGGCTGCAGTTTGTCGTGTTCTTTGCCGTGCTGCTGCTCCTGATGCGGCCCCTGGGGCTCTATATCGCGCGCGTGCTCGAGGGGGAAAAGACCTTTCTCGATCCCGTGCTCCGGCCCGTGGAACGGCTTCTTTACCGCGCCTGCGGCATCCACGCGGACCAGGAAATGAGTTGGCAGCAATACAGCCTCGCCATACTGATCTTCAGCTTCGTGTCTCTGCTGCTGACGTATGTGATCGAACGCGCGCAGGGCCTATTGCCATGGAATCCGCAGCATCTGGCCGGCGTTCCCGCAGCCACAGCCTTCAATACCGCGGCATCGTTCACCACCAACACCAACTGGCAGGTCTACACGCCAGAAACCACCATGAGTTATTTCACTCAGATGGCGGGTTTGGCGTATCACAACTTTCTCAGCGCAGCCATCGGCATCGCAGTCGCCATAGCCCTGGTTCGCGGCATCACACGCAAACAATCGCCCACCATCGGTAACTTTTGGGTGGATACCACGCGCATAATCCTGTGGATTCTGCTCCCAATCTGCCTGGTCGTGGCGCCGGTGCTGATCGGCCAGGGAGTGATCCAGAACCTGAAGCCTTACACCACGGTTGCCACCTTGCAGCATGCACCCCAGACTATTGCCCAGGGCCCGGTGGCATCACAAGAGGTGATAAAGGAGTTGGGCACTAACGGCGGCGGATTTTTCAACGCGAACAGCGGGCATCCGTTTGAAAATCCCACACCCTTCAGCAACTTTATTGAGATCGAATTGATCTTTCTGATCCCTGCTGCGCTGACCGTCACCCTGGGGAAGATGACAGGCTCCGCCGGCCATGGGTGGGCGGTCTTTGCCGCAATGGCCATCCTGTTTGTCGCCGGCTTCGTGGTGTGCTATTGGGCTGAGTCGCAGCCGAATCCACTGCTGCATGGCGTGGACCAAAAGACCACGCTGGTCAACTCCGGCGGGAATATGGAAGGCAAGGAAGTCCGTTTCGGCGTCTCCCAGTCCGCCCTCTTCGCTACCGTCACCACCGATACCAGTTGCGGCGCGGTGAATTCGTCGCACGACTCCTTCATGCCGCTGGGGGGCATGGTGCCGCTGGTCAACATCATGCTCGGAGAAGTGGTCTTCGGCGGGGTCGGCTCCGGACTTTACGGAATGTTGATTTTTGTCGTGCTCTCGGTCTTCATCGCAGGTTTGATGGTGGGTCGAACGCCGGAGTACCTGGGCAAGAAAATCGAAGGCTACGACGTCAAGCTGGCGATGCTGTATGTGCTCATCTTTCCCCTGTTGATCCTGGTACTGTCCGCCGTCTCGGTGCTCTACCCGAATGCTCTCGCCAGCCTGAACAACAATGGTCCGCACGGTCTTTCCGAGATCCTTTACGCCTACGTGTCCACTGCCGGCAATAATGGCTCCGCTTTTGGAGGTCTTACTACCAACACCAACTGGTACAACCTGACGCTCGGGTTCAACATGCTGTCCGGGCGCTTTCTCATGATGGTTCCCATGCTGGCCCTGGCCGGCAACCTGGCGCAAAAGAAAAGCGTTCCACCGTCATCCGGGACCTTCCCCGTGAACACGACCTTGTTCACTGTGCTGCTGGTGGGCGTGATCCTGATCGTCGGCGCACTGACGTTTTTTCCTGCGCTCAGCCTGGGGCCCATTCTTGAACACTTGCTGCTGCATGCAGGAAAGAGCTTTTAGGTAAGAGCTATGGCAGAAAAACAACGTCTTTGGAACCTCGCGATCCTGCGTCAGGCCGCTTTCGATTCGTTTAAAAAACTAGACCCGCGCCTGATGGTGAAGAACCCGGTCATGCTGGTAGTCGAAATCGGCAGCGTGCTTACGACCGTCCTGCTCATCCAGGGAGTTCTCAGTCACCAGGGGAGCTTTGCCTTCAACCTGCAGATCACCTTGTGGCTATGGTTCACGGTTCTGTTTGCCAATTTCGCCGAGGCCATGGCGGAGGGCCGGGGCAAGGCCCAGGCCGACACGCTGCGCAAAGCCAAGGGGGAGACCTTGGCCGTTCGCCTCAAGAGCGAGAGCAAAGACGCGGCCCGGGAAGAGGTTTCGAGCGCCGCCCTGCGCTCCGGGGACATTATCTATGTTGAGGCCGGCCGTTATATTGCCGGGGACGGAGAAGTCATCGAGGGCGTGGCATCGGTGGACGAATCGGCCATCACCGGAGAATCTGCGCCGGTGATCCGCGAGGCGGGCGGCGACCGCTCCGCAGTCACCGGAGGAACCAAGGTGCTCTCCGACTGGATCATAGTCAAGATCACCTCCAACCCCGGAGAGACGTTTCTGGACCGCATGATTGCCCTGGTGGAGGGCGCCCAGCGACAGAAGACGCCCAATGAAATTGCCCTCAGCATCCTGCTCTCCGGGCTCACTATCATCTTTCTTCTGGCCGTGGCTACGCTGCAACCTATGGCCATCTATTCACAGGCGCCGCAGACCATCTTTGTGCTGGTGTCGCTGCTGGTTTGCCTCATTCCCACTACCATCGGGGGCTTGCTCTCGGCGATCGGAATCGCCGGCATGGACCGCCTGGTGCAGTACAACGTGCTCGCCATGTCTGGCCGCGCCGTCGAAGCAGCGGGCGACGTGGATACGTTGTTGCTGGATAAGACCGGTACGATTACGCTGGGCAATCGTCAGGCAACCCAGTTCATTCCAGCACCGAACATCACCCCCGAGCGGCTGGCGGACGCGGCCCAGCTTTCGTCTTTTTCGGATGAGACACCGGAAGGGCGCTCGATCGTGGTGCTGGCGAAGGAAAACTTCGGCTTGCGGGGACGCGACCTCAGCGCGCTGCACGCGGAGTTCGTCCCCTTCAGCGCACAGACCCGCATGTCCGGAGTCAATTTCGCCGGTCACGTCATTCGCAAAGGCTCGGTGGACGCTATCACCCGCTTTCTGGTCGAACAGGGATCAAACCTGCCGCAGAAGGTCCGGGAGAGCGTGGAAGAGATTGCGGGCATGGGAGGCACTCCCCTGGTGGTCGCGGAAAACTCGACCGCGCTGGGGGTGATCTACCTCAAAGACATTGTCAAAGGGGGATTGAAGGAAAGGCTAGCCAGGCTGCGCGCGATGGGTATCCGGAGCATCATGATCACGGGAGACAATCCGCTGACCGCGGCGGTGATCGCCCGCGAAGCAGGTGTGGACGACTTTCTGGCCGAGGCAAAACCCAAGGACAAGATGGACCTGATCCGCCGCGAACAGGCGAAAGGAAAACTGGTGGCGATGACGGGTGACGGCACCAACGATGCCCCGGCGTTGGCCCAGGCGGACGTAGGCGTGGCGATGAACTCGGGCACCCAGGCGGCGAAGGAAGCCGGCAACATGGTCGACCTGGATTCGAACCCGACCAAGCTGATCGAAATTGTCCAGATCGGCAAACAGTTGCTGATGACCCGCGGTGCGCTTACGACGTTCTCTATCGCCAACGACGTGGCCAAGTATTTCGCCATCATTCCGGCCATGTTCGCCGGCGTCTTTCCGGTGCTCAATCAGCTGAACGTCATGCGCCTGAGCACGCCGCACTCGGCGATTCTTTCCGCGGTGATATTCAACGCGTTGATCATCGTCGCCCTGATTCCGTTGGCTCTGCGCGGCGTCAAGTATGAGCCCAGGTCGGCGCAGGCGCTTTTGCGGCGCAACCTGCTGGTCTACGGCGTGGGTGGCGTGATCGTTCCCTTCATCGGAATCAAATTGATCGACATTTGTTTAACCGGGCTGGGCTTGTCCTGATCGGAGTTTTTATGCTGCGCAATGAATTGAAGATCGCAATCCGCTTTACGCTGTTGACCACGGTCGTGCTTGGCGTTCTCTATCCGCTGGCGGTCACCGCCATCGGGCAGCTGGCGCTTCCCCGCCAGGCAAACGGAGGGTTGATCGTTGCCAACGGACAGGTTACCGGCTCACCGCTCATCGGACAGAACTTTACCGGGGAGCAGTATTTTCATGGGCGGCCTTCGGCCGCGGGCAACGGCTATGACGCCACTTCTTCCGGACCCTCGAACTACGCAGCTTCCAGCCAGAAGCTGATCGCGCGCATTGACGGTGACGTAAACCACTATGCGGCGGAGAATAAGAGCCAGCCGGTACCGATCGATTTAGTAACTGCCTCTGCTTCTGGTCTTGATCCTGATATCTCGCCCGCCGCGGCGATGTTCCAGGTGGCCCGCGTGGCAAGCGCGCGGCACCTGTCGTTGGCGACGGTTCAGGATCTGGTCCAACGCCATGTGCAGCGACGCCAGTTCGGTTTTCTGGGAGAGGAACGGGTGAATGTACTCCTGCTCAATATGGATCTCGATCGACTGGCGCGCTAGGACCTAATCCGACATCAAGCTTTGCAAAAGCGTACCCTCAGGGGCTGACGGGCGTGAGTGAGAACCCGAAGCTTTGGGGAGCCATCCGGGGCGCACTGCAGATCCCTCGGCTTCGCTCGGGATGACAAAGGAAAGGGGAGCGCTTCCATTGACAGAGGCGATTGGGACGTGGTGCTGCTTCTGTCGGAGGGATCTTCCATCCGTATCACGAACCCCAATGGAAGCCCTCCCCTCTCCTTTGTCATCCCGAGCGAAGCCGAGGGATCTGCAGTGCGCCCCGGATGGCTCCCCAAAGCTTCCGGTTCTCACTCACGCTCTTTAGCCCGGACCTACCCAAGAGCGACTTTTTCCGCAGCCTGCAAAAACAGGAGCGCCCCAGCCTTGCATGGGCAAGGCTGGGGCGGTCAAGACAGGGACGATTTAGAGGCGAATGCCGGTTGTTTCGAGCTGGTTAGACTGCTTCGCTGTACTGCTCAACGTACTCTGCGGATTCCTCTGGCTCGGCTACTGCCTGGGCAACCGGCTCCTTTTTCGCGGCTTGAGCGGCTTCGGTCAGGTCAACGTAGCCTTGCAGGGTGGCGTTGTCCTCGATGGACAAGCGCGTAGCAGAGATGTCTCCGACGAAAACTGCGGAGTGCTTCAGCTCGGCACGGCCGGTCGCTTTGACACTGCCCTCGACCCGGCCGAAAACCACCAGATCGCCCGCCACTATGTCGGCGTGGATCACACCGTTGGCCCCAACGGTCAGCCGTTTGCCCGTCAAGGTGATGTTGCCTTCCAATACGCCATCGAGAAAGAAGTCTTCCTCTCCCGACACTTCCCCGCGAATGCAAATACCCTTGCCGACCACCGTCCCCGAACTGTTCATCATGATGTGGTGCCCTCCGATTGCAACAACTTTATGGTCCGAAAGAAGGGCTCGCAATCACCGAAACGTCGCAGATGATGCCTTTGGACTGCAACGCTTAAAGGCCATTCAAGCGCGAAAGGGAAAGCTTTTGCCGGCCGGCCTGGTCGAAGTTCGAGGGCGCGAGCCACTGCTCGAGGTTCGCCTGGCGGAGGGGCCATTCCGAATCCAGTTATGGAAAACCAGGCAGTGTCGCGGTTGCGGCCCTTGACGATCATGTGTTGGCGAAAAACTCCCTCGAAGACAAAGCCGAGGCGGAGCGCAGCCCGGCGCGAGGGCTCGTTCAGGGCATTGCACTTCCATTCATAGCGGCGATAGCCAAGATCATTGAACGCGTGGCGCGCCATCAGGTACATGGCTTCGGTGGCGCCGCAGCTCCGCTGTAAAGCGGGAGTAAAGACGATATTGCCGACCTCGATCACGCGGTGGGCAGGCTCAATCCGCAGGTAAGAGGCTTGGCCAACGGGGACGCCGGTGACATTGTCCACAATGGCAAAAAATAGCGGATCGGTGGATTCTTCCTTTTTCTCGAATTCGGTGTCGAAAGCAGCCCGGCTGGGGAACGGACCCTCGCTCATGTAGCGCCACAGATCCTCCTTTTCCGGTCCGTGGGTCGCCTCGTAGAGCGCCTCTGCCTGCGATGGCCGGTCAAAAGGCCGAAGCGTGACCACCCGTCCGGTAAGGACCGTGGGCTGCGGCCGTGGCGCCGGAGTAGGGTCGACCGCGTTGCCGATCTCCATCATCCACCGATCGTAGCAACCCTCACTGCCCGGAGTAGTAACCTGCCCGGGTCTGCACCGTCAGGTCCTTCTTCTTGGCAGTCAGATGAATGGAGTGGTAGCCGCTGCCCTGGTCCTTGGGCGGCGTGTAGCCCAACATAAACTGGGTGCGTAATTCCTCGGCAATCTGGGCGTAGATGTCGTCCACCGAGTCCTTCTTCTTGGCCTCAAAGAATTGTCCCCCAGTCTGCTCGGCGATTTCCTGAAGGATCTTCTTGCCGTTGGGGCGGTTCTCCTGCTGTCTGGGATAGTTGCCGCCGCCGCCGGGATAGCCACCGCCGGGATAGCGCCTCCCGGGATAGCCACCCCCGGGATAGCCACCGCCACCACCACCGCGCCTCCCCATGCCCGGGTTGTAGTCGTTATCGTGGTCCTCGTGGCCTCCGATATAAATGGTGTAGACGACAGTCTCGGCCTTCTGCGCTGATTCAATGGCGCTGTTCACCGTCTCCTGGCTGCCCCGATCCTCTCCATCGGTCAAGACAACGATGGCCTTGCGGCCGGTCTGCTTCTTGGTTATCTCATCGCAGGCGAGGAAAATCGCATCGTACAGCAACGTGCCCGCGCCTCGCCGGGTACGGTGCGATCCGGAGTCCTGGTCGCTGGTCTGGGTGCTCTGAACGGCCTGCTGGGTGTCGATGAGGCCCACCGCTTTTTCCAGCTTGGCGTGGTCCGACGTGAGGTCCTGCAATAACTCGACTTCGCGATCGAAGTGGATGACGAAGGCCCGGTCGGCCGGCCGGGTGATCATCTGGTCGAGAAAGCTTCTGCTGGCGCTGCGCTCCTTATCCATGTTGTCGCGCTCGCTCATGCTGGTATCGACCAGCAGACCCACGGTCAGGGGGAGGTTGGTCTCCTGGCTGAAGTAGCGAATGGACTGCGGCTTGCCATCCTCTTCCAGCTCAAAATCGTCCTTGGTGAGGTCGCGCACGATCTTGCCCTTCTTGTCGCGGACGGTCACGGGCAAGGTGACCACCTTCACTTCGACGGAGAGGGTGGTGGTGGGTGTGCCGGGCGCCGGGGTCTGGGCCGCGGGCGGTGTGGCGGCGGGCGCGGGATTCGAGTTCTGGGACTCGAAGCGCTGGAGCCAGAAGAAGGAGGCAAAGCGGGGGAAGAACTCGAAAGGAAACCATGCCAAGGTTAGACCACGTAGGGTGCCCTGTTGTCACCTTCAGCGGCGACGTTGCAGTCGATAGCCGGGCACGGTAACATCACAAAGACGGTTGGTTGCGCCCACCCTCATGGTGAACGCCGTCCACAGGGTAAGTCTCAGGCAATTTGGCTTAGCGCGGAAGTGGTGAAATTGGCAGACACACCATCTTGAGGGGGTGGCGCCGAGAGGCATGGGGGTTCAAGTCCCCCCTTCCGCACCATCGATTGAGGTTCAGGTTCGCATGATCTGGTTTCTCGGTACCATTCACGTCATCATTTGCCTCATCCTGATTGGGGTTGTGCTGCTCCAGCAGGGTAAGAGTGCCGACCTCGCGGGCGCCTTTGGCGGCCAGGGGTCACAAACTGCGTTCGGACCCCGCGGAGCAGCTAATCTGCTTACCAAGGTGACAACCTGGGCTGCCATCCTCTTCATGTTTACCTCCATCGGACTCACGGTTCTGATCCAACGGAGCAGCGGCGCGCGCTCAGTGCTGTCGGGCATACAGACTACCCACACTACTCCGGCCAAGCCCTCAACTCCGGCCAAGTAGCGCCGGCGACTGGGCTAGGCTGGCGGGCGTCGCCGGGTCAAGCGGGCCACCGCCACGACCAGCAAACCCATGCCCAGGAACACCAGTAAAAATATCCCGGCCCGGGTGAATACGCCGGCATAACCCAGTTCATTCACGTCGACAAACGGGTAAGGATAAAGCCCGCTCACCACGCCCCGCGCCAGGATGTAGACCAGGTACACGCCGGGATACGCCAGCCAGGCAACGGCGTCCTTCCAGCGTAGTGGGGACCGTGGTGCAAAGAGCAGCCAATACAGAACGTAACCCAGGGGAATGATGCTATGCAGAAGTACATCGGCAACCCATTGCGCGCCCTGCGGATTCCATAGCTGTCGCAGCAATAGCTGATAAACGATCCCAACGATGGCAATATAAACAGCCGTTGCGGCCTGCACCGACGGGCGACGGAGAAACTCCATCCACCCGGGTCCGGGGCGGAACACGGCCGCGGTAAAAACCAGCGCTACCAGAAGGTTGGTCAGGATGGTAAAGAAGCTGAAGAAGGTGATCAGCGTTCCCAAAATGGCAACGCTGCCGGCGGGCGAGTGAATGAGCATTAGAAAAAGTTGAAGCGCCAGCGCAAACCAGCCCAGGAAGGCTCCCACGGTCGCGTAAATGCGCATGGCTGCATTGTAATCAGCGTCTAAGATCGGTACATGATCCTCGAAAGTTTTCCCGTCGGGCCGCTGCGCTGCAATTGCACCATCCTGGGCGATGAGGCTACGCATGACGCCATCGTCGTCGATCCCGGAGACAACATTCCGGAGATCCTCTCCCGGCTGCAGAAGCATGGCCTCACCCTGCGGCAGATTATCGTCACCCACGCTCACATCGACCACGTAGGCGGAGCGGCCCGGCTTAAGAAGGTGACCGGAGCGCCGGTGTTTCTCAATAAACAGGATCTCGGTTTGCTGGGGGCGATGGAGATGCAGGCCGGTTGGCTTGGTGTTCCCACGCCCGAAGTAGTGCCGCCGGACGCCAGCGCCGACGATGGCTTGGCCATTGGCCTGTCCGCCCTGCCGGCTGAAGTGATTCACACCCCAGGACACACACCGGGCAGCATCTGCCTCCTCTTCCCGCGGCAGCATTTACTTCTTGCCGGCGATACGCTGTTTGCCGGATCGATCGGCAGAACCGATCTTCCCGGCGGCGACGGACGGCAAATCCTGCGCTCCCTGCGCGATCGCCTGCTGGTGTTACCTGATACGACACGAGTGCTGCCAGGTCATGGTCCGGAAACAACAATTGGTGAGGAAAGACAATCAAATCCATTCCTTCAGCCAGAATTCCGAATGTGACACATTAACCTCTTGCCAGCGGGTACCACAAAACGACCATTGTTAGGGCGACCGGGGCATAAAGCAGTAAGTTTATATGTATATAAGTATTTTATAGTGTGCTGCTTAGCTTGATTTTCTAAAGCTTTAATTGAATGACACGAAAGTATTAGTAGCAAACTTGAGTCCTCCTTTGCACAGGGCAATTTATCTAATGGCCCTTAAAATGCTTTGCGAGTGCCCCCGCGCCCTCTCGGAACTCCTCCGCAGGCGCAAGCAGGCTCACCACCAGCCATCCCTGCCCTGAAAAACCAAAGAAACCTCCGGGGTGCACCACCACTCCTCGCTGCAGCAACAGATCAAGCGCGGTTTCTTCTTCCGGCTGCAGGTCCGGAACCCGGAGTACGGCGTACCAACCTGCCTCGACTGCAAGCCTGGTGACCAGTGTCTGGCGCAGCAGGATCGCGTCCAGAGTCGCCAGGTTTCCTTCCAGGCGCTCCCTGATTTGCCCCTGCAGTGTGGACCGGTCACCGAGCCAGGCTGGAAGTGCACACTGGATGGGACCGCTCATGGAGAGAAAGGTGTCGGAGATTACCTCCAGGCGCTGGAGGGCCTCTACCTCGGCAAAGCAGGCGATCCAGGCGGCTTTCATCTGCGGCAACGCGGCAACTTTGCTAAGGCCGCTGAGCACAAAGGTTGGCACGGTGTGTTCACCCGTGGCAAAGCTCTTACCGCCAGGGTGTCCGGTGAGTCCATAGTCCAGAAACACCTCGTCCACCATCAGCGCCAGCCGGTGTTCGCGGCACAATTCTTCGAGCGCAGCCCGCTCCGCGGGGCGGGTGAAGTGTCCCGTGGGGTTGTTAGGGTGGACCACCACGATGGCCCGGGTGCGGGGGGTCACGCGGCGGCGCAGCGCCCCCGGGTCCAGGTGCCAGCCATGATCGTAGAAGTGCTCATAGGGAACCAGCCGCACATCGTCCAGCCGGGCAAGAAAATCAAACAAGGGGTAGCCTGGCTGGCCGATCAGCACCTCGTCACCGGGATCGCAGAGCAGCCGGAAGAGGAAGCTGTAAGCCTCGCTGGTACTGCTGGTGAGAAAGATCTGCTCCGGATCTACGGTGGCGTCATGCTCGCGGTAATAGCGTCTGACCGCCTCGCGCGCGGGGAGAAGGCCCTTCGGGTTCGGATCATAGTGCAGAGCTGCCGGATCGTTGAGCGGGGCCAGAATGGACGCTGCGTCGTAAGCGAAGCCGCAATGGGTTGGGTTGGACGCGGTCAGGTCCCAGAGCTGCGCGCCCGCAGCGCGCAGTCGAGCCAGGTGCCGGGCCCAGGGCGTCTCCGTCAGATCCCACTGGGTTCGCGCAGACCATCTCACCGGCTTCCCCCCCTGCATGGTGTAATAGAGCTGCTGCCGCCGTAGCATCATCTCATTTTTGCCTTCCGCAGGAGCCCGCACGCATGGATTTGCAAGCCGTGATCTTCGACTATGGGGAAGTTCTGAGCGGACCGCCCGACCCAGAGGCGCATCGCAATCTGCTGGCCATCGCCGGAGTAAAGGAGGAGGCTTTCGAAAAGGCCTATTGGGCGCATCGTCTGGATTACGATGCCGACATTTTGAATGGCCAGACCTACTGGCAGACGGTTGCCCGCGATACCGGTGTCAATTTCACGGCAAAGCGGATCGGCGAGCTGCTGGAACAGGACGCCATCATGTGGATGAGCCTCAATCCGGCGATGCTGGCGTGGATTCCCAAAATCAAGCAGGCCGGCTTTCGCCTCGGCATCCTGTCGAATATGGGGGATGGGGTGTTGGAGTATTTGCGGCCGCGTTTTCCTTGGCTGGACCAGTTCGACCATCTCACCTGGTCTTGCGAACTGGGGGTCGTCAAACCTGATCCTGCTATCTACCTGCACACGGTGAAGAAGTTGAACGTCTCCCCCGATCGGGCCTTGTTCATCGATAACCTGGAAAAAAACATCGTTGGCGCGGAGGCCGTCGGGCTCCATGCCGCTCTCTTTGAGAATGTAGAACAGCTGCAGAGCGATTTGGCTCGGCGGGGATTTCCACTGCCCCCTCTTGCCTAAAGACAGCTCAGAATCGGGTTTTGTATCACGGCTCCGTTCTCAAAGCAAACACGTACGGGTGCCCCTCGATAAGGAAAAAGGCTTTGTCAAGGGCGAAGATATCCTCAGCGGTGCGGAGCACCGCTTGCTTTGGCCATCAGACAGAGTGTGGGACCGGGACTCTGGGATATCACCGCTGAATCACTTTTCTGGTGGATCGCTCCACCGAACCATCGATACGACCGAAACTACTATCATGATTCTTCTATACGGACATCCAGCCGCCGAGTCTGTGCGGAAGTGGGAAACACCGGAGGTGTTTTCCAAGGCGCTTGCGCCGTCTTCTGCATAAGACCGGTCTGGATGCGAGAGCACCCAATCAATGTTTCGGGCTAGACATTGCCCAGGGGCACCCGCGGGTTGCTCTCGATATGAACGATCTCCGGATAGCTGACATTACTGCGTAGCATCCAGTAGAGTCGCACCGCCAGCTTGCGTGCCGCCGCCACCTTGGCCACTGCTTTCGGGCGATGATGGCAACGGTGTTGATACTCTTTGCGAAAACCCTCATCCTTGCGTACTGTGGTCTGCGCCGCTTCCACCAGCAGCTTGCGTAGAAAACAGTTGCCTTGCTTGGTAATGGCTCCCAGCCGACGCTTGTTGCCCGAGCTGTGTTCGCTGGGAACCAGGCCCAGATAGCTGGTGAGCTGCTTGCTGCCGGCAAAGCGTGCCACATCCCCGATGGTCAGCACAAAAGCCAGGGCCGTCACCGGTCCCACTCCAGGCTGCGTCATCAACAACTGGGCCTGGGGATGTTGTTCGGCGGCCTGCTTCACCGCCTGATCCAATGGCTCGATCTGGCCGTTCAACTCCTTGAGCAGCTGCAGCAAATGTTCCCGCCGCGTCCCCGCCCAGCCCGGCATCGCCAACTGCTGGAACTGCTCCATCCCCTGGCGCGTCCATAGCCGGCTCTTCTTCTGCATCCCCCGGTTCATCGCCAGGTGTTGCAAGCTGTTCTTCACCTTCGTTCGGATCTCTACCAGCTTGTCCCGGTGGCGTAACAACTGCCGCTGATCCCGCATCGCTGCGCTCGGCCTCCACAACTGGGGAAACCGTTTCTCCAACAGCAGCTTCAAGATATGACCCGCGTCCCGCTTGTCCGTTTTCTGCTTGCGCACATAGCTGGCGCGGATCTTGGCTGCATCCCCTACCCATATCTCATGACCCAACCGCTGCACCAGATCGAGGAACCACTGGCTATTTCCAGTGGCCTCGATCCCGATTAACGCCGGCTCGCCCAACTCCCGGTAGAACCGTTCTGCCTGGCCATCGGCGTGACTCAACTTCCGCTCCTGGAGCTCTCCCGTCTCCAAGTCGCATATCGCTATCTGTTGAAAGCTGGGGTGGAAATCACATCCTATAATCTTCATAAGGCTTCTCCTCATCCCAGAGTCTCTCGGTCCCACCCTCAAGACTCTCTCTAGGATCGCTGAAGCCTTTTTCCTTATCCAATCAAGGTTCGCACCAGCGTACATGGGCCGAAAATGATATGTTTCGAATGCTTTCCCTATCCCTCAATAAATTGTTGGCTTTAGTAGCAGAAGCTATGGTAGGGCTTCGCCCATCTTTTCGGCCCATGTACGCTGGCGCGAACATGGGGCACCCGTACATGTCTGCTTTGAGAACGGAGCGTAGCGTGGTGGAGGGACCTGCTGTTGCCTGTCCCTCAGCGCGCGCCGGGCTTGGCTAGGGTGAGGCCCACCTGGTCCACGATTTCCAGGTTGAAGCCTTGCAGCGCCGGCACGTGGGTGGGGGTGTTCGAGAGTAGCCGAATCTTATGGATGTTCAGGTCGGAAAGGATCTGCCCGCCCAATCCGACTTGGCGTAGAATCCGCTGGTGCCGGTCGTCTCCGTGCTCGCCGCTGCGATGCAAAAAGAGCCGGTGCGGGGTTGACGGTGCGGTCAATCTCGAAACCTTTGCTCGTATTGTGCAGGTAAACCAATGCGCCCCGCCCGGCTTCCGCAATCATCTCGAGCGAACGCTGCACTACCTGGTGGCAATCGCACAGCGTAGTGCCGAAGACATCTCCCGCCAGGCAGTGGGAGTGTACCCGCACCAGAACCGGATCCTGATTGTGCTCCGCGCTCACATCGCCTCGAACCAGCGCCAGATGGCTCTCTCCCCCATCCACCTCGCTCTCATAAGCAATCATGCGGAAGTCACCGAAGCGGGTGGGCATCATCGATTCCGCCACGCGGAAGATATAGCGTTCGTTCTGGAGGCGGAAGCGGATCAACTCCGCCACCGTCAGCATCTTCAACTGGTGCTGATTGCAAAACTCCACCAGGTCGGGAACCCGCGCCATGGTGCCGTCGTCGTTCATGATTTCGCAGATCACGCCCGCCGGAATCAGCCCCGCCATACGCGCCAGGTCAACCGAAGCTTCCGTTTGTCCGGCGCGCACCAATACTCCACCGCGGCGGGCACGCAGAGGAAAAACGTGGCCGGGCCGGGCCAGGTCGGCCGCCGTCATGCTGGGATCAATCGCCACCTGAATGGTATGGGATCGATCGTAGGCTGAGATGCCCGTGGTGACGCCTTCCCGGGCCTCGATGCTTTCGGTGAAGGCGGTGCCGAAGCGAGAGGAATTTTGTTGCGTCATCGGGCCCAGGCGGAGGTAGTCGGAGCGCTCCTCGGTCAGACTGAGACAGATCAGCCCGCGCCCGTATTTGGACATGAAATTGATCGCTTCCGGAGTGACAAACTCCGCCGCCAGCGTCAGGTCGCCCTCATTCTCGCGGTCCTCGTCGTCGACCACGACGATCATGCGCCCAGCCTTGAACTCCTCGAGTGCCCCGGGTACATCGGTAAACGGCAGCTTTGCCTGCATCACTGTATTGTCCGTCACAAATATTGATGCTGTCACATCACCGTAGACGCAAAAACGCCGCCCAAGGCGGCGTTCTCTACTCTGCGGTACTACTTCCCGTTTACAAGGTGGATTCGATCTCAAAACCCCAAGCCTCGAGAAGCGCTTCCGGGATATACTTCGAATTCTTGTTGCGCCGGGCCCATTCGCGCAACCGTGTGGAACGCACATATTGATCGGGGGTCAATTTAAATTCTTTCACAACTTGCTCGAAAGAAGTGACAGTCGGGACCACCGGGCCTATCGGCTCCGGCTTACCCCAGTTGGGATTACCACGACGTTTTGCCATTTGATCCGTTATCCTCTAGGGAGATGAGCAACAAAGCATTGCCCGGCGGCTTCGAATTCCATACAGTCGTGCCGCGCTGGGACATGTCAAAGCTCTTATTTTAAGGATTTTTTCTCCAAAAATCAATAGCAAATTCGAGCTATGTGGTTGACTCTTCACGCCTGAACTATCTCTGCAACCTATCCGGTCGCAGTGCACTCCAAGTGGATGACTTACTCGTTCCTCGTGAAAGGTGGATGGTCATGAACGTAGTTCGTTACTGGGCAGTTTTTGCTCTCGGGGTGGCCGCCGGCGCGGCTGCGGCTCTTATCTATGCACCGCAGACCGGGGAAAAAACCCGTAAGCAACTTAGACGTCAACTTGGAGGACGCGGGTGACTACATCAAAGACGCCAGCGACGATCTCAGCAAACACGCCACCCGCGTCTACAAAACCACCAAAGACGTGGCCGGTGACGTGGCCTCGCGGGTGAGTTCGGTGGCCAGCAACGTCAGCTCCGCGGCCAGCAACATCGCAGACAAAGTAGGGGACCTGGTCTAGAGGTCGGTCTAGAGCGTTTTCACTACCTAAGCCTTTCGCACATCCGGCGTCATTTCTGGGCACGGTTTACAGTGCCCAGTACCTGTTCCGCCGCGCGATAGCCGGAGCGCAGGGCTCCGTGGACGGTACCCCAATGGCCGCTCGTGTCGGTATGCTCGCCGGCGAAGAAGAGCGTTGCCTCCACCGGAACCGAGAGTTCATCGGAAGCATGGATCGCCCCTCGCGGAACATAGGTGTAGGCGCCCAGGCTATAGGTATCGCTCTGCCAGTCGTGCTGGTGCCAGCGCATCAGGTGCTTGCGTACATCAATGCCGAGAATGCCGCGCGAGCGTCGTCAGGCCGGTCTCCGGCAACGCGGCTGCGTTCAGCTTGCCGGCTTTGCGGCCGGCTACCCAACCGGTCAGCATCGAACTCGGCCTTGGGATCGTCGTCCACCAGGTCGGCGGGGTGGCGTCCGGCGCGAAGAGAAAGCTCAAGCCTTTCAGGCTGTCTGAATGTGACCAGAAGCCGCGGTCAAACTCGTACACCACGCGCGCAGCCAGTCCCATGGCGAGCCGATCGGCGGCAGCAAGAATCTCTACCGGCTGAGGCGCAAACGCGACGTTCTGGCCTGCAGCACACCCAGAGGCAAAGTGATGATGGCTGCGGCTGCATGGAAGACCCGACCGGCCACGGTGGCCACCTCGACCCGACGCCGGCTTCCAGCTGATGGCTCGCACGGAGGTCGACGTGGCCAACTCGCCGCCGGCATCCAGGAACCTGCGCAGCAGAAACGCCGGAACCCGGTCATAGCCTTCAACCACGCGAAACAGCCGGTCTCCCGAGATCGCATCTTCGGCCGCCTGCTGTTTTTGGAGCGAGCGGATGCTGATGCGATTCGCATCTGCGGCGTTGAAGCCTTCGACATAATTCGTCGCCCAAGCCACGGCCTCCGGCTTGAAAATTTGTGTTGGGCCACGAATTCAGTCGAAGCTGAGGTCGTCCTGGGACAGTTCCAGGTGGCTAAGCTGGTCAAACAGCTGCGTCGACCTCGCGGTGATGACCGCACGGCCCCAGCCGGCCTTGCTCCTGGCGAAAGCAGCGGCTATCGCCTTCCAGCTCGAAATCGGGTCAGGCCCGCCTCCTCAACCAGTTGGATCAGCTCCGGAGGCAGTCCGTGAATAAACTCCGCTCCCAACTCTACGGGCAGCTCGCCCTCCGCGGCGGGGACGGTGTGGATCCGTCCCCCCACGCGGTCGCGCGCTTCGATCAGGACGACCCGCAGGCCGGCTTCCGCCAACGTTCGAGCTGCAGCCAGCCCGGCGATACCCGCGCCGATCACGATCACATCCATTCATTGCACCTCCCAGGTGAGAGCCTCGGCACGCGGGCCTTGCGCCGGCACCGGATGCTTCAGCGCCTGGATCGATAAAGCGCAGCCGGCGCGAACGGCCTCGGGAGTGAAGCGAAGATTTTTCCCGTCGATCTGCATTCTCACCCGGGGCGCTGTTTGTGCCTGCGGCGAGGCTGGATGGGCGAGGGGAAACTCTACTTCCCGGCTGAGCCCGCTTAAGAGATAGAGGGACACCAGGTCGCAGAAACCTAGCGCTGCGGTCCAACGGTGTAAATCTGCGCCTTTCGGCGGATCTGTCGGGTTGCCTTCGAGCCTTCGCTGGCGCGCCTTCTCCGCCTGGAGGAAACGCTGGTGGCGGGCCTGATCGTGCTGGGCGAGCAGGCTGAAGTGGCGGCTGATCACCGTCGCTCCTGGTTTGGAGAAGGCTTCGATAGCGTTGATTGACGCCGTCCATGCCTCTTCTGCCTCTTCGGGTGGAATGGCGATAAAGGAAACGGGGGCTGCGTTGCCTGCGTGCGGGCCTCCGGAGCGCAGCCGTTGAATCTGCTGCGCGTCGCTCGCGGCCCAACCGGTATCGTGCATCTGGATCGCCCGCTTGATCTCGGAGGGCAATTCACCGAAGCAGGTCAACCCCGCGGCTAGTTCTCCCGCCAGCACGGCGTGAGCTGGCTGCGGCACCAGGAGGCAGGGCAAGCGCACTTGCCGCTGCGCTGCTTCTACCTGTGCCCAGGCCGATTGCGTAGACTGCGACCGGTCACTTTCATGTTCTAGCCACCCAATCACCATTGAATCCTCTTGCCGCTGGGGGGGAATTATCAGTTAACCTGAGCGGGAGAGTGATTATGATCCTTCAAGAACCAACAGCTGTCGATCTCGCCACGCCAACGGGCCCGATGCGGACCTATATGTTTCGCCCCGTGGCCAAAGGCAAGTATCCCGCAGTGGTGCTGTTTTCTGAAATCTTCCAGGCTACCGGCCCGATTCGCCGCTTTGCCGCCTTTATCGCCGGCCATGGGTACATCGTCGCCGTCCCTGAGGTGTATCACGAGCTGGAGCCGGCAGGCACGGTGCTCGAGTACGATCAGGCCGGTTCTGACAAAGGCAATGCGGACAAGTACGCCAAACCAGTTTCGTCCTATGACAGCGATGCGCGCGCGCTGCTCGACCATCTTCGGGGACTGGAAGATTGCACCGGCCGGCTGGGCACGATCGGCATCTGCATGGGGGGACACTTGGCTTTTCGCGCAGCCATGAACCCAAATGTGCTGGCGACCGTTTGCTTTTATGCCACGGACATTCACAGCCACAGCCTCGGTCTGGGCAAACAGGATGATTCGCTCCAGCGGGCGGGTGAAATCAAGGGTGAGTTGCTGCACATCTGGGGGCGTCAGGACCCGCATGTTCCCCTGGCCGGCCGCAACCTGATCAAAGCCCGGCTGGAGGAGGTCGGCGCGGATTTCCAATGGCTGGAGGTGAACGGAGCGCACGCATTCATGCGCGACGAAGGTTACCGCTATGACCCGGAGCTGGCGGGGCTTTGCCTGAATATGGCGCTGGCGCTGCTGCATCGCAAATTGGCCGCGTAAACGATGAGCGACCCACAGCTAAAGGAAGTATCGGCAAAGGCTGCTCGAAGATCCCTCAAGCGATCTGGGATTCGGGCGGGTTGTCTCGGAGCAGCGCCAACTGCGCCTGCTCAATCGGGACGGAGCTTTTAATGTGCAGCGAAGAGGCCGGGGACTGAATGCGTTTCTGGCCTATTCCAACCTGGTCAGCACCACCTGGGACCGCTTCTTTGTTTTTGTCGCCGTCGTTTACCTTACGCTCAATGGCTGTTTCGCTTTGCTCTACGACGCCGTCGGATCGGACGGCCTGGTCAATACCATCAATACCGGCATCAATACTCCTTTTCTGAAGGCCTTCTTTTTCAGCATTCACACTTCGGCGACCATCGGCTACGGAAGTACTGTGCCGGTGGGGATTGCGACTAACATTCTGGTTGCACTCGAGTCCGTCGTTAGTCTGCTGGGTCTGGCGGTGGTTACAGGGCTGGTGTTTGCGCGTTTCTCGCGGCCGGTCGCCGACATTCTCTTTAGTCAAAACGCGGTGATGTCGTGGATCGGTAACAATCGCGCCTTCGAATTCCGTATCATCAACACGCGCAACAACCAGATCATCGATCTGCATGTCAGGGTCCTGGTGTCACGCTTTGAACCCAATGCCAGCGGAACCATGGTGCGACGCTACTACCCGCTTAGCCTGGAGCGGGAAAGCGTAGTCTTCTTTCCGCTCTCCTGGACCATCGTTCACATCATCGATAAGGATAGCCCGCTGTACGGAATTACAGAAGATGAGCTGTGCGCGAATGGAGCGGAGTTCTTGATTCTACTTACCGGGATGGACGAGACCTTTTCGCAGGTAGTGAACGCCCGGTCGTCTTATCGCGCCAACGAGATTATCTGGGATGCGAAGTTTACCGATATTTTTGTTTATGACCCGGACGGCAGGATGGCGGGCATCGACTTAAAACGCTTCCACGATACGGCACGTATTTCAAACCAGCCCTAGCGCTGACCCTGGAAAGCCGCAGATCTTTCCACTATGCTGCGCACCGTCGAAAAACATTTCCACGAAAGGTCCGCTGAACTGCAGATCCCTCCACTACGCTACGCTCCGGTCGGGATGACAAAGGAGAGGGGGGCGCTTCCATTGAGAATAGTGGCTGAGAAGTGAACAGAAGCCGTTTTTCATCCCCTCGGGTGGCCGAAGGCCCATGGGCACTCCGGTCGGGATTATAATGGGCCTCTTCTCCCATCTGCTCAGCCACTATTCTCAATGGAAGCACCCCCCTCTCCTTTGTCATCCCGACCGGAGCGTAGCGTAGTGGAGGGATCTGCAGTTCAGCGGACCTTTCGTGGAAATGTTTTCGACCGAGCGCAGCGTAGTGGAGAGCCTGCCCTGAGCGAGGTCGAAGGGGACCTGCTGTCGTTTTTGCGCGCGCAACCTATGGGTTGATGATCCGTGCGCCGTTGGGGCCGGCGACGATTGCTACCGAGGCCAAACCCAGGAACAGACCGTGTTCCACTACGCCCGTCATGGTCTTGATGGCGTGGGCTACGGCAGGCGGATCCATGATTTCCCCATAGTGGCAGTCGAAGATGAAGTTGCCCTCGTCGGTAATATACGCCGAGCCGTCGTGTCCAGAGCGCAACACCGGGTGCGCCCCTATCTTCTCCAGCTGTTTCTTGACCGGCGAGGCCGCGAACGGGATCACCTCAACCGGGAGTGGGAAATGGCCGAGCCGCTCGACGATCTTGTGTTCATCGGCCACAATCACCAACTTGCGCGAAGAGGCAGCCACAATTTTCTCGTGCAAGAGCGCGCCCCCGCCGCCTTTGATCAACGCCAGGCCGGGAGCAACCTCGTCGGCGCCGTCGATGGTCACGTCGGTATAGTCCACTTCATCGAAACTGGTGAGCGGAATCAAAAGCGAGCGGGCCAGCTCGCCACTGGCCCGCGACGTGGGAATCCCGCGAATCTTCAATCCGTCGCGAACCTGCTCCCCCAGAAACTGAATTGCGAACGTGGCGGTCGAACCGGAACCCAATCCAACCACCATTCCGTCCTTGACGTATTCCAGGCTCTTGCGCGCAGCGGCGGCCTTTTCGGTATCTGTTAGCGTCATGTCCGGTCCTCTAAAGGTTGGCCTTCAATGCCCGGGAGTACATCAGGCGGGTGAAGCCACTCATCAAAAGGTTAATGCCGACGATCGTACCCAGCGCCCACACCGCGCTGGCCGGCCAGCTTCGCCAGATCAGGACGGCCAATATCAGGGTCACGATACCGTCGAACAAAAGCCAACCGGAACCGGGAGCACTGCGGATTTGAAAATAAGTCACGATGTGAAAAACGCCTTCCACGAGAAATAGAACGGCCAACGCCAGGGTGAGCGAGACCAGGCTCAACTTGGGATTTATCAGCAAGTAGACACCGGCAATCAGGTAGGCACAGCCTACCAGCAGCCGCCAGAAGAACCCTCCGGTGCTGCGCGCCGCAAAGCTACTCGCCAGATGCGCAATGCCGGCCACGATGACCAGCACTGCGACGACGACGGCGATCGCGATGCCTGCCTCGAAGGGCAAGGCCAACGCAAAGAACCCGACAATAATAAGCAGAATGGCCCATCCGATGGGGAACGAAGCGCCTCTTCCTAACACGCTGCCTGGCGGTGATGTGACCATGGTCCTGGCTCCTTTTCGATTCGATAACGCCGCCACCAGCATATCTGGAAATCGACGCGGCGGGCAGCCTTTCGCGACCATCCGGTTAGTGAAAATGCAGCGGCCACGCGATATTCTGATTTTGCTCTGCAAAATATCGCGATATCCACTTTGAAGGAGATTCATGTCGAACGACTTGCGCAGTTTTCTCACGGTGCGGGTGCCCCTGGGGAACGAAAGGAGCTCGCGCATCGAAGTTCGCTCGGTTGGACCGGACGCCAATCCATACATGGTGATGTATTCCATCTTCCGCACCGGCATCGAGGGCGAGATTGCGAAGATCAAGGATCTGCGCCAGGCCAAGCGTTACCTGCCCGATAACGTCTACACCGCGATCGACGATTTTCGCCGATCGAAATGGACCACGACTCTCCTCGGAGCGGATGTAAAGGCCCGTTATGCTGATCTCAAACAGGCCTCGGCGGACCGGTGTCCCCGGTTGCTGGGCAGCCTGATCAAGATTCCTGAGATTCAATTCCATCACGATGTCTACAACCAGTTCCTGTGGAACCAATTCTGATGAGCAAGCTGCTAGGCATCGATGTCGGCACGGGAGGGACGCGCGCCCTCCTGATCGACCAATCAGGCGTGGTCGTCGCTTCCGCTATCCACGAACACGTACCGTTCGCTTCTCCACGCAGTGGATGGGCGGAGCAGGATCCGCACGACTGGTGGAAGGCCTGTCAGGGCGCGGTCCGCAAACTGCTCAGGGATTCATCAATTCCCGCCTCGGAAATCGCGTGTATAGGCCTCAGCGGTCAAATGCACGGGGCGGTGCTGTTGGACAGCAACAATCAGGTGCTGCGGCCTGCGCTCATCTGGTGCGATCAGCGTACGGCGGCTGAGTGCCGCTACCTTAACGACACCATCGGCCCACAGCGCCTGGTGGAGCTGACTGCCAATCCCGCGCTCACCAACTTCACGCTCACCAAGCTGCTGTGGGTGCGGACCCACGAGCCCGAGATCTGGAAGAGGTTTCACAGCTTTCTGCTGCCCAAGGATTACGTTCGCCTCTGTCTCACCGGGGTGCGCGCCATCGACGTAGCGGACGCGTCGGGTACGCTGCTGCTCGATGTGGTGCACCGTCGGTGGTCCGAGGCCATGCTGGAGGCAGTCGGGCTCAGCCCCGACTGCCTGCCTGCTCTCTTTGAATCGCAGCAGATCGTTGGCCAGGTGACGGAGTCCGCGGCCGCCAGCACGGGCCTGAAGGCCGGCACGCCGGTGGTTGCTGGAGCGGGAGATCAGGCCGCGGGCGCAACCGGCATGGGTATTGTCCGTCCTGGCGACGTGAGCGCGACTATTGGCACTTCGGGGGTGGTCTTCGCTGCCTCCGATGCCCCAGTCACCGATCCCCAGGGACGGCTGCACACCTTCTGTCATGCCATCCCCGGCCGCTGGCATGTGATGGGCGTGACCCAGGCGGCCGGCCTCTCGCTGCGCTGGTTTCGCGACAACTTCGCCGCGCCTTCCGAGTCTTACGACCAGCTGAGTTCCCAGGCGGCCGAGGTTGCTGCGGGCGCTGGAGGCGTGCTTTGGGCCCCCTATCTTATGGGCGAACGGACACCGTACCCGGACCCTGACGTGCGCGCCGCATTGGTTGGCCTGGCTGCGGACCACACCCGCGCACATGTAGTCCGCGCTATCCTCGAGGGCGTTGCCTTCAGCCTGAAAGACTCCCTGACCATCTTCCGGGAGCTCGGCATCCCGGTGAAGGCCATTCGCGTGGGCGGAGGTGGTGCGCGCTCGCCCCTGTGGCGGCAGATCCAGGCCGATGTCTATGGCCAGGCGGTCGAGACGGTACAGGCAGAAGAGGGCGCTGCGTACGGAGCCGCGCTACTGGCCGGCGTGGGGGCCGGCGTCTGGGCCTCTGTGGATGCCGCTTGCGATGCGGTGGTGCAGGTGGCCGGGCGCACGGCTTCCGAGCCGGAAGCGGTAAGGGTGTTGCAGGAGAGCTACGCCAAATATCGCCGGATTTACCCCGCCTTAGGCAGTATCTTCCCCACCGATTCTCTTCAGTAGCAGATTAGGGCAGCCTGTTCTCTCTTGAGGTACCCGGCACCTTGGTGGAACGGGAGCCGCACCTTAAACTTGAAAGGTGACCCTGGTCTCGAGTGTCGTGGTAGTGACGAAAGCTCTCCCGGAGCGCGGGGTGAGCACGCCTTAATGGAACCCACCCTGGTTGAGGCACCTCCTGCAACGGCGTCCTTGAGCGACACCCTGCTCACGCGCAGAAATTTTTTCCGGCTGGCTGCGGGCTCTGCTGCCGGCTTGGCGTTCTATGCCGGTGAGGTCGCACGCCACGAACTTGAAATCGTCTACCTCACGATCACCCTGCCCCGGTTGCCCGATGCGTTCGCCGGCATGAAGATCGTGCAGATCAGCGATTTTCATTTCCAGGAATACACGGAAGCGGCTTTCCTGAGAGCAGTCGTCCGCAGGGTGAACGAGCTGGCTCCCGAGCTTGTCGTGCTGACGGGGGACTTTGTCAGCTCGAAGCCGCTGCCGCAACGTTTTGCCATCAGGCTGGGCTACCATTGCGCCGAACTTCTCAGCCACATCGAATGCCCGCTCCGGTACGCAATTCTGGGGAACCACGACGCTCTGGTCGGTGCGGGGGCGCTCACCGATGCTCTGCATACCCACGGCATTCCGCTGCTGGCCAACAGCTCTGTACCCGTAGAGCGGAACGGCCAGCGCATTTGGCTGGCCGGCATCCGCGACGCTCTGGAACAGCGGCCCGACATGGCCGCCGCACTGCCCGCCGGCAGGAGGGCCGACCACGAACCTCTCATCCTGCTGGCGCATGAGCCTGACTTCGCGGACCACGTTGCGGGGAGCCAGGTTGACCTCGTTCTCTCCGGACATACTCACGGAGGGCAGATTCTTCTTCCCTTCCTGCCGCCGCTCATGCTCCCGGATATGGGAACCAAGTATGTGCACGGGCTTTTCCGGCTGCACGACGGGATGCAGCTCTACGTCAATCGAGGCATCGGTGCGGTCACTCTGCCGTTTCGCTTCCGCTGCCCGCCTGAGATCACTGTTATCACCCTTGCCCAGGGTTGATGCCGGCAAAGGTGACAGGCTGCGGAAAATATCTGTTGTTGAAGGGGACGGCCTTCAGGCCGTCCGTAACTGCTGATAAACCAGTCCGGCTTTAGCCGCTGAGGGCAGGCTTTCTGAGGCTGCGCAAAAAACTCTGCGTGAGTCCCGAAGAGCCTGTGAGGTTCGGTGGAATCGCGAACTTCATGCGGACGGTAGCGGAGAGGCCCGCAAAGGCAGTGCGGCGCTACTCCTTGGTGTACTCCTCCGCTCTGTTCTGCCGCTTACCCGGGTAACGAAGTAGCGAGAAAACGCGCCGATTTGGCGCAAATCTGCCCCAAAAGAATGCCCGATTTGGCACTATCGTAGTACCGTTCAGGGAATGTCCCGCATGTTACTCAACGTTAGTTGTACTTAACGGTTGAGACACCTCATGTGCTTCCCGCTACACTCAGTATCTGAAAGGGGACAACCATGAGCGTACAAACATTTCCAAACTTAGCAGGGCAGTCGATGAGGCCAGAGTTGCGCATTGTGCGCAAAGCGGAATCGATAGTCTCCCTGAATGTCGCCGATGTTTGCACCGATAATCCGGAGCAGATTTATTACGAGGACAAACTGGGATGCGCGCGCGGCATCGTTTATGCCTTCGCCTTCCAGGGAGCAATGGTCGCCGTCGCGAGTCTGTGCTGGAAGCTCTTCATCCACTAGAGATTTTGTGAGCAAAGAATTGCTCTAACGGCTGCACGGATCAAAGCACCTTCTCCATAACCTCGGCGTCGACCCTCCCCCCATAGTACTTCGCGATTCTTCCCCTGGTAACAAAACCCAGCCCCCGATAGAACTGGCGCGCGGCAGGATTATTCTCCGCCACCTCGAGGCTCATCACTCCGGCGCCTTCCTGCTTCAGCTGTTCTTCAGCGGTCTGCATCAGCAGCGTGCCCAAGCCGCGGCGCCGCTCCGCAGGGTCCACATCCAGGGTTACGATGTGGCCTGCGGGGCACCCGTTACGGCTTTCGCGCTCAAGGATGACAAAGCCGGCCAGCTTGCTTTCGGGCTGGTCAGCGATCCAGTGCTCAGGGTTCGGGTACTCAGCGATCCAGCAGGAGCATCTGGGATGGGTTAGGAAAAAGTGCAGCTCCGCTTTGGAGTAGGCAATCTCCCGCGGAAAGCAGACCCGGTCCAGCTGGTGCAGCCCGGCCAGGTCCTGCATTTGAAAGCTACGCAACTGAACCATACCCCGGGGAGCTCAGGGGGTCCGGGCAACGGCAACCTTTGAAACCGTGTTTTGCGGCTCCATCACAACTCCGTTGTAGGATGTCGCGGCCAGCAGCCGTCCGCCCATGGAGCGCACATGCCGCACCTTCCAGCCTGGGTCCCAAAACTTAAAGGTCCGATCCGCGGGATCAATGGCCAGCACCCAACTGGAGGCCCAGGAGGTGACGACGACGCGCTTCAAATCCGGGTCGTAGCTCAATCCACTGATGTCAGAGATGGGAAGATTCGACAGTGGGTTCCAGCTCTGACCACGGTCGTCGCTGTAGAAGACGCCCTCGCGACCGCCCACCCACAGACTGCCATTGCCGGCCATCGCGATGGACTGCAACCAGGTCAGCTTCTGCGGCATAGCCATCGGGTGCCAGTTGGCGCCGCTATCCTCTGACCACGCGAGCGCGGTCCGCTGCGCCGCCACCACTGTCGGTCCTGAGGCAGCCACTGCGCGGTACTCCGCCTTGCCCAGCACCGGGCCGCCGATCCAGGTGGCACCCCGATCGGAACTGGCGTAGACTCCGTTGGCGGTCGCCGCATACCAGACGCTTCCGGAAGCGTCGACGTCGCTCACCCTTACATCGATCTGTCCACCAGGCACCATGACCGTGGTCTCCTGCTTGGCCCGCTTGCCCTTGTGGACAACGTAGGAAGTCTTTTTCACCGGCTTGACGATCTTTCCATCCGGCCGCCAGCTCATACCCTCCCAACGAAAGATACCGGCATTGGTCCCCGCCAGGATGACGCCGTCTGCAGACTGGGACAGATCAAATACATCCCGCCCCTGAAGCCCGTTGCTCTGCTGGCTCCAGGTGGCGCCGTTGTCATGGGAAGCAAACACGCCGCCATAGATCTTGTCGTTCACTACCCCGGCCAGGATGGTTTGCGGGGACTTCGTATCGACCAGCAGAGTGGCCACCTGGCGCTGCGAAAAGCCGGCGTTGGAGGCCTTGAAGCTGGCCGCCGCATCGTCGCTCTCCAGCACTCCGCTGCGGTCGGTCGCCAGCAGTACATGCTGCGGGTTCTTGGGGTCAACAAAGACGTCGTTGATGATCACGTCCGGACCGGTCATCCGTTTCCAGTTGGTCCCGCCGTCGAGAGTCTTGTACAGACCCTCGGTAGTGCCGGCATAGACCGTGTTTCGGTTGGTTGGATCGAGCATCAAGACCCGGGTTCTGCGCGCAGTCATGGGGATGCCCTGGATCTTGTGGTAAAGCTCGCCGCCGTTATCGCTGCGGTAGATCCCCGAACAGGCACTGGTGTAGACCACGCTGGGCACAGTAGGGTCGATGATGATCGAAAACACATCCGAGTCGTCGATCAGCCCCTGTTTAATGTTGTGCCAGTTGGCGCCACCGTCTGTCGTCTTCCAGGGCAGGTGCCAGGTGCCCGCATAAATTGTTCGCGGGTCTTTGGGGTCGATGGCAATGGACTCCACTTCATGCAGATCCATGCTCCCTTCCGGAGTGATCCGGGTCCACTGCACGCCTCCGTCTTCGCTGCGAAAGACCCCTTTGAGGGTGCCTGCGATCAAGGTCTTGGGATCGGACGGCGCCTGGGTGAGGGCACGGATCGATTGACCTTTCATGCCTTCCACCGTAGTCCAGCTCTTGCCGGCGTCGTGGCTGATAAAGAGGCCGCCGTCGGGATGATCCAGTACCCAGGTGCCGACCAGCAGCGTCTTGGGGTCTGATTCGTCCACCACGATGTTGTCCACCAGCAGATCGTCGGTCTTGGCCAGCTTGGCCAGTCTCTGCCAGCTTGCGCCACCGTCCTGGGTCTCATAGATCCAACTGTTGGTGGTCCCCAGGTAAAGGTGCTTATCGTTGGAAGGGTCAGCGGCGAAGCTGCGCCCATCCCCGCCATCGGGTCCCACGGGAACCCAGGAAGCGGACTGCGACAGGGCCGGTTGATTGGGAAACAGAACGACGAGGAGGAAAGCGGAGGAGAGAGTGCGCCCTATAAATGGAGTCATTGCCTTCTATTTTGCTTGCTCGGAATGCGGAAAACTCGACGAGATTATCCGCATTCCACCGTGCTCCTGAGAGAGGAGCTGGGTCAAGCACAATGAAAAGGGTGGCCATTACTATTTGGCCACCCTTTCCCGTTATAGCTGCCTCACCCGTTACTGCGCGGGAGGGGCCGCCGCTTTTCTGTGCCGGCGAGGCGCGGGCGCTGTTCTGGCCTGAGCCTTCACAGAGCTTTCGTCGACCGCCGTGGTGCCTTGCACGTCGCTGTCGAAGGTCGCGCCGGCAGGTACAAGGTAGTTCTCCGCTTCCTTGTTGCCCTGGGTTCCGGTACGTACCGAGATCCGGGAAGGATCAATGCCCTTCTCCTTCACCAGGTAGTCCTTCGTGTTGACGGCCCGTTGTGCAGCCAGCGTGTCGGCCTTCTTCTCAGTAGAAGCCGCCTCGCCAACCACCACTGCGGTGGCATCGGTTTGTTGTTGCAGGTTCAGAGCGACATCGTCGAGGCAAGCCTTCGCCTCGTTGTCGACCCGAGCCGGGCGCTTCTTATCCCGATCAAAGCTGATCGAGCAAAGCGTCTTGGTGACTGGCTTGGGCGGTGGCGGCGGCGCTTCCACATTGACCGAAGCGGTGCAAGTAGCCGTCTGTCCCTTGTCGTCCTGCACCGTACCGGTTACGGTGATCGAACCAGCAGGGGCACCCGTCGTGCTCAGCGTGGCGGTGTTGCCGCTGCCGCTGATCTGGCCAGCCGAGGCACTGAACGTATAAGTGAGCGGCCGGTTCTGCGGGCTTACGCCCTGGGCGGTGATGGTTGCCGTGCCACCAGGCTGCACGGTGGTCGGATTGGCCGAGCAGCTCAGCGTCGGAGGATCGTACTGCTTGATGGTGAAGTTGGCCGTGCAATCTGCGAACTGGCCAGCCTTCTGTCCTTCGGAAACGTGGCCTGTCACGGTGTAGTTGCCAGGTGCCAGGCCGCTGGTGTCTACCGCGCCGGTGGTGTTATCGCCCGTAACCTTGACACCCTCGTTCCCCGTCCAGCTATAGGTTGCTGTCTTCTTCGGGTTCAGATTCGTCGCCGTGCCGGTGACCGTGACCGGATCGCCAGGAAATGCCGGCGACGGGGACGCGGTGCAGCTGTACATCACAGGAGGCGGAGGAAGAATGCTGCCCATGTGATAAACAAGGCCGGTGCTCAGGCGTGCGACCTTCAGATTCGCCCGCCCACCGGTTGGATACGGCGGTTGGGGACCGAAGTTGGCATGGAAGTATTCGTAGTCCGCCTGGAACAGGCGCAACCCAAGGTGGCCGTCCAGAAACGGCAAAGCGTAGTCCATACCGCCGCCAACGGTCAGCGCAGGGCCAAAGGTGTACGGCTGATGGTAGGGGCCACCCAGCCTTACGAACCCGGCGTCGGCATGAACGAACGGCGTGATCTCAGCCGTCGGGTAACGGAAGATCATACCTAGCTGCCCGGTTGAGGCTCCGTCATTGTTGCCAGAGGGATGATTTGCATATTCAAACTGGCCACCGACGTAGCGGTTGAAGAAGTAGCTGACGCTCCCGATGGCGCCATAATTAATCGACGAATAGTTAACCGGGCCACTGACGCCGATATTGGCGCCCGACGGAATCGTAACCGAGCCGTGCGGCGCGAGATACGAGTAGCCTAGAAAAATGTCGATCCGTGAAGCTGGCGGCTCGGATGGAGCCGTCGGCTTGGGGGCTGTACTGGTCGAATCCTGGGCTAGGAGACTCACAGAACCGAGTCCCACAGCACCGGCTACAAGCAGAATTCGGCCCAGTGAAGTCAAGGGGCGAGAGTGCATGCGTCTATCCTCCGCAACCACTGGAAAGTCAAACAAACCTGGAAGTCAATCAACTAAGGCCATCGAGCCAAAAAGGACGTGGCTCGAGTCGCAATCAAATTCGTCTCACGCAAAATCCAGACTGTTGGATGCAAAACAGTCACATCCGGTAATCTACAGCATATTTCTTATCTCGACTAGCCTTAATTCTCAACATCTTAACGGTAGAAGCGCGAAGGGAGTGAGGTCTTAGTTACCTTTTTTGCCAACAAGTATCTCCGCCCACACGCAAAAAAAGAACCGCCCAGCAAAGTTATTACAATTGCACAATTATTGGAAGTTTAATGCGCGTTTTAAGCTTCCTCGTTCGCGAAGAATTTTTTCCTGTAGAAGTGTGATCGCGTACATTAACTGTTCCGGACGCGGTGGACACCCTGGCACGTATACGTCTACGGGGATAATCTGATTCACTCCCTGGACCAGTGCATAGTTGTTGAAGACCCCGCCGGAAGTGGCGCAAGCACCCATGGAGATCACCCATTTCGGCTCCGGCATCTGCTCATAGAGCCGGCGGATGACGGGGGCCATCTTCTGCGATACCCTGCCCGCAATTATCATCAGGTCGGATTGCCGGGGCGATGGGCGAAAAACTTCCGCGCCAAATCGCGCCACGTCAAATCGAGCCCCGCCCATCGACATCATTTCGATGGCGCAGCAGGCTAAGCCAAACGTCATTGGCCACACGGAACTCTTGCGAATCCAGTTCACGGCAAAATCCAGAGAGGTCATAATCACCCCCTCGGGTTGCTCGTACCCGAAATTGACTTCGCGGACCTTCTCCTGGTTCTTGCCGCTGGACTCCAAAGCACCAAACAGATACCGGTCGTTGCCTGTTGCGCTCATAGCTACCAATATAAGGCATTCCCATGAGGATTCAGGGAATTATGAGCCCCTGTACAGGACTGGCTGGAAATCCAACATGATGCTCGATAATCGAAACGTCGCTTGTGAATTCCTGTCCGGCGACAGCTATACTCTGGAATCAGATTATGCAAAAAATAGAAGCGGTCATTCAGCCCTCAAAGCTGGACGCAGTCAAAGACGCTCTGCTCGCCATCGGCGTCGAGGGCATGACAATTCTTGAAGCACGCGGTCACGGGCGCCAAAAGGGCCACACAGAGTTCTATCGCGGACGCGAGTACACAGTCGATCTTTTGCCTAAAATCAAGATCGAAATCGTGGTTCCGGACGAACTGCTGGACAAAGCCGTACAGGCCATCATCACCGCGACCCGAACGGGGAAGATCGGAGACGGCAAGATTTTCGTCACCGCAATCGATCAAGCCATCCGCATCCGCAACGGGGACCGCGGCGTGGCGGCGCTCTAAGAGGTTTCGGATACCGCGAAAGCCCCGGTGCCCGATCCTTCGCTCCTTTTGCGCAGGGTGGGATACGCAACTGTTTGCATCAGGCCTTTCTGGTATCACCCGACCATTTGTTGCTGTTGAAGCCAGAAACATCAAAATTCATTCGCGGTCGACATGAAAGCTGCATTCACGTCTCACGAGCAGTTGCGGGAGTACTACCAGGCCGAGATGGCGGCCATGCGGCAGTCCTTCGAGCGCACCGGCAACGGCGTGCTCTGCATCCGCCGCCGCGCCCTGGTGGTCGATTGCCTGCTGGATCCGCTGTGGCGATTCGAGAGCGGTGGGCCGCTCCCCGCCGGGCTGGCGCTGCTAGCCGTAGGCGGCTTCGGGCGCAAGGAACTCTTCCCCTGCTCCGACGTGGATGTTCTCTACCTTTGTGCCGACGAGCGGGTGGAAGATAAGCTTCGCGAGGGCATTCGTGGCTGCAATCAGGCCATGTGGGATCTCGGCCTGCGGGCCAGCCCCATGATCCGTACCCTCAAGGAATGCGATCGCTACGACCCGGATAACATCGAATTCACTCTCTCCCTGCTCGACCGCCGCTTTATCGCCGGCGACCACGGGCTGTATCAGACTCTGCAAACGCAAACGCTGCCCGAAGTCGCACTGCGGGAGTGGAGCGGCATCGTGCATAAACTTGCCGATCTGGCCCGCGCGCGCCACCAGAAATACGGCAACACCATCTTCCATCTCGAACCCAATATCAAAGAGTGCCCGGGCGGTTTGCGCGATCACCAGCTGGCCCACTGGCTGAACCTGCTGCACCACGTCCGCGAACAAAAGGCGTGGCCCACCAACTTCGGGAACTCACTTTATGCGGTGCATAACGAAGCCGCGGCTGCGTTTGAGTTTCTCAGTGCCACGCGATGTTTTCTGCACTTGCGCAGCGGCCGCGACGACAACAGCCTCGACTGGCATGCGCAGGATGAGGCGGCGGCGCAGAGTATCGGGCTCGAAACCAAGGGCACTTCCGATCCCGCATACTGGATGCGGACCTATTACCGTCATGCCCGCACGGTCTATCGCCGGGCGATCTTGGCCATGGAGGCGCTGCCGCCGGCGCGGCAGTCTTTCTACCGGCCGCAGCGGCGTAAGCGGGTTCCCATTCCCGGTACCGACTTCGTCGTTCAGGACGGCCGCGTCGATGTTTCGGAAGCTGCGCTGCTCACCGGTCCGGAAGGCATCCTTCGCGTCTTTGCCCTGATCGCAGCCCATGGCTACCGGTTGACGCAAAATGCGGAAGATCGCCTGGCAGACGCGCTCCCGGTGCTCGATGTGCACATCCCGGAAGGCCCCTTCCTGTGGAATGGCCTGCGCGAGATCCTGCTCGGACCCCACGCCGCACACGCACTGCGCACCATGCACGCGCTGGGCATTCTGGAGTTGCTCATCCCCGAGTTCCACGGCATCGACGCGCTCGTCATCCGCGACTCGTACCATCGCTACACCGTCGATGAGCATACCTTTCTGGTCATCGACAATGTTCATGCCCTGCGCCAGCCGCACCTTGCCTGGGAGCGGCGCTTTTCCACTTTACTGGCGGAGATTGACCGCCTCGACCTCTTCTTTCTCGCCGTGCTGATGCACGATACCGGCAAGGCTCGCCGCAGCGGCGACCACACAGTGCAGAGCGTAGAACTGGCCGACAGCCTGCTGGCGCGGCTGGAGCTGGATGCCGAAGAACGCGATCTGGTGCGGCGTCTGATCCGCAATCACCTGGAAATGTCGATGACCCTGCGCCGCGACATTTTTGACGCCGAAACCATACGCACTTTTGCCGAAAAGGCGACGTCGCAGACTCACCTTAAGATGCTGTGCCTGATGACCTATGCCGACATCAAAGCGGTGAACCCCGACGCGCTGACCCCGTGGAAAGCGGATAGCCTGTGGCAACTTTATATCGCCACCTCCAACTTTATGGACCGCAGTGTCGACCAGGAGCGCTATCGCGCCGATGTCGACCCTACGCTGCTTAAGCGCATTCTCACCCTTGCCCCGGAGCGTGCCCCGGAACTGCGTAGCTTTCTCGAAGGATTTCCCCAGCGCTACCTGCAGACGCGTATGCCGGAGCAGATTCGCGACCATTTTCAGATGGCTTTACAGCTCTCCGAATCGACTGCGCAGATCAACCTGCGCAGCCTGCGCCAGTTGTGGGAACTTACGGTCATCACCCGCGACCGGCCCCTGCTCTTTGCCGACATGGCCGGAGCGCTCTCCTCCTGGGGCATGAACATTGTCAAGGCGGAGGCGTTTTCTGACGATGCCGGCATTATCGTCGACACCTTTCAGTTCTCCGATCCCTTCCGTACGCTGGAGCTCAATCCGTCGGAAGTGGATCGTTTCCGCCAAAGCCTTCTGGACGTGATCTCGCTCAAGACGCCGATCGAAGTCCTGCTACGGCGCCGCCAGGCCGCCCGTGCCCCCATCATGGTCAAGGTAGCCACCCGGCTTGATTTCGATAACACGGCTTCCACCCATAGCACCCTGCTACAGGTGGTGGCCCAGGATGGCCCCGGGCTGCTGCGCCAGATTGCCACCACGCTGGCGGCCCACAATTGCAATATCGAGGTGGCCCTGATCGATACCGAAGGGGAGATCGCCATCGACGTCTTTTATCTCACCATTGGCGGCGCAAAACTCGACCAGTCTACCCAGGAGCGGCTCCATTCGGCCCTCATGCTGGCGGTTGAGGAGCTCCGCCCGGCGCACGCCACGTAAGATCGAAGGCCCTCTGGCGTTTTTGACGGCCTAAAGGGCAACCCCTTCAAAGTGGTGAAAATGCTCTACCATCGTATGAGCGCGACGTGAAACTAGGCCGATCCATCCGCAAATACTTTTGCCTGCGCCGTCACTCGCGGCAGCGGCCCGCCTTTGCACGCGCCAAGGATGAGCTTCGCGCCCGGACCAAAGCATTTTCCGCCACGACTACGCTTGATACCCGAACCGCCTGCTTCACCCGGCTTTTCCATACCATCTGGACGGGCTCGAACGAACGGGCCTTTAACGTTCGCCTGCTGTGCTGGGTCCGGATGCTGGAGCACGACGATCTGCTGCGGATCGATTTTCAGGAAGCCTTTCAATCCATGCTCTCCCAGCTCGACTCGGTGGCTCTGCTGGCCGAGGCCGGTCTGCCCCGGCACCATGCAGTCTTCTCCGAGGGGCTCCGCCGTCTGTTCAATCGCTTCTTACCTTCGGCAATGGCGGTAACGGATTGCTCGCGGCTGATGATCTCGCTCTTCGCCCACAACCGCGACGTGGAGCGCTTCCTCGAATTGCCGCAATCCCTCTTCGAACGTCTCAGCGTGCTGCTGGCTCCGCCCCCGACGGGCGGTGGGCCGCGATCATCCCCTCGTTTGCAGAGCGATTTGCGCGAATCACTCTGCCTGATTGCCACCCGTACCGCGGGCCGCGGAGTGACCGCTGCCATGCGCGAGCGTGGGGGCCGCGCCGAGGTGCAGAACTCGCCCTTCTACCGGTTGATTTTCGCTACTCAGCAGTTGATAGGAGCCCCCGATGCAACGGCCGCCGGTCCTCTCTTCGAGGTGTGGAAGGCGGCGATCAGCAGTTGCCGCAAAGAGCTCGGCCAAGTGCGGCTGGGCATGGAGACCACCGGGGTCAGCGCCGACCTGGTGCTCGACCTGCGGAGTATCGAGCTGGCCCTGATGCGCATGCATGGGCTGGCGCGCATTCTCAGCTTCGGGGCTGCACCTGTCCCTGGTGTTGATAGTTCGGCAGCCGCCCGCAATCTGCTTAACCAGCTCATCGAAGGGCGGCTTGAAGATAAGCGGGTTTCCAGCCTGCTCAAGCAAAACCTGAATCTGCTGGCGCGTAAGACGGTGGAACGCACCGGCCACAGCGGGGAACACTACATCGCCCACACCCGCAGGGAATACTGGCAAATGTGGCTGGCCGCTGTGGGCGGGGGCCTGCTGACGGTGCTGACCGCTGCCTTCAAAATGCGCATCGTGGAGCAGCAGTTCCCGCTCTTTGTGGAGGGATTTCTTACCGGCACCAACTACGCCATCAGTTTCGTCCTGTTGCAGGTGTTCGGCCTGGTGCTGGCGACCAAACAGCCTTCCGCCACAGCTGCTACCTTCGCCGGGATTGTGCGAAACAATCCGGGCAACGCCAGCTGGAGCAAGATTTCAGACTTCACCGCGCGCATCAGCCGTACCCAGTTGGCTGCGGCCATCGGCAACGTGATCGCGGTCTGCATCGGTTCGATCGCCCTGGAGCGTCTGTGGCGGGTGATGTTTGCCGAACACTACTTACCCGCGGAGAGCGCCCGGCACGTCTATGAGGCGCTTCATCCTTTTGCCTCTGGGACCATCATCTATGCGGCAGGCACCGGGGTCATCTTATGGCTCGCCGCGCTCATCGGCGGCTGGTGTGAAAACTTTGCCGTGTTTCACCGCCTTACGGAAGCCGTCTCGCAGCATCCGTTTGGCCATCGCGTGGGGCAGCACAGGATGGCACGACTTGCGGCGTGGATCGAGCTTAACCTTGCCGGTTGGAGCACCAGCATCGCGCTTGGCTATCTGCTGGGTTTTGTGCCGGTGATCGCCCGTTTCTTCGGCATACCCTTCGATGTACGCCACGTGACCCTTTCCACCGGCACCCTGGCATTGGCGGCGGCCCGGTTCGGCACCAGTTCCTTTGGCCACGACTGGTTCTACTACGCAATGGCCGGCATCGGCGTCACCTTTGTGCTCAACCTGGGCGTGAGCTTTTCCATCGCGTCGTTTGTGGCCCTGCGGGCTTATGATGTGCGCGGCCGCGAACAGTTATTGCTGCTCCGGTACCTGCTGCGGCAGATCGTTCGCTCCCCGCTGAAATTCCTTTTCCCGGTGGAGCGTGATACACCCCCGGTCTCCATCCTCACCGTTATGCCGGAGGAAAAATAGTTTGGCGTCCCTTTATCCCGATTGCCTCCAGTGGTACGAAAACAGAAACCGGGGTTTACTTGGCGGGTTGGGCGGGTTGGGTGGCTTGGGGCTTGTCGTTCAGCGCGTAGATGACCTCGCCCGGCTTGGCGTAGCGCAGAATCACCCTTGCTTCGTGCTCGATGGCGTCCGGGTCGGACTGCAGATGCTGCACGTGGTCCTGCAGGTGGCTGTTCTCCTGCTTCAATTGCAGAATCTCCTGCTGCAACACCTGGTGCTGATGGCGCTTCTGCTGATAGGCGGTCAACCCATTGGGCCCAAAGGTTGCGTGGTACCCCAACAAGACGGCGATGACAATGGCCAGAACAGTTGCTACCCGGCGACCCGAACGAGAAAAATACAATGAGATGCTTTTCCTCAAACTCTGCTTCTGCGCTTTCTCCTCTTCGCCCACGGTCGCCCTCGCAGTCTGCTTTATCTTCTCAATGAACCTGATCGCTAACGGAGAAGTTTTCACCAGGAACCATAGTTGGTAAACATATGACCGATTTTCAAGTCGTTCTTTGCACCTGCGCCGATCGCGAGCAGGCCGAACGCATCGCCGATCGCCTGATCGAGCAGCATCTGGCTGCCTGCGTCAATATCCTGCCCGGTGTCCAATCGATTTATCGTTGGCAGGGCGCCGTGGAATCAGCGGCGGAAGTTCTGATGCTGATCAAGACCGACGCTGCCCACAGCAACCAGGTGCAATCGACCATTGCCAGCCTGCACTCCTACGAAGTTCCCGAATTCCTGATCCTCCCGGTCTCTGGCGGCTCGGAGGCTTATCTTGCGTGGTTGAAAGCGAGCCTGGACTAGACACGCCGGTTTTTTGTTATGCTTCAAGAGGTTCCTGAGCCCGGTCGTCCTCTATGCGGCTTTTGTTCGTGGCTTTCGCTATCAGCTTTTGCGCATTGTTGTGGGTGGCTTTCTCGGTTGCCCGGCACATCCTGCGGCATGACCACGCGCAGGCCGCCAGCGCCGCGGAGCCGGATGGCGTCGTGAGCTCGCCGGAATCGCGCCGGCCTGGTTCGTAAGGGAGAGGTTCGTAAGGGAGAGAGGAAGCATGGAAGAAATTGGCTTTAAGCAGGACGGACTTCATCCCCTTTCCGCGCCTCACATTGCCTGGAATACCGTAGGGGCCGTGATACTGGCCACCGCCTTGGTTGCGGTCTGCGCCCACATCTCCATGCCCCTCGGCTTCACCGCCGTTCCCGTCACCATGCAGACCTTCGCCGTTCTGCTGCTAGGGTTGCTCTTTAGTCCAGGGGCTGCGTTTGCCTGCCTGGCGCTGTATCTGATGGAAGGAGCCCTTGGCCTGCCGGTATTCAGCCCGCATGGCATCGGTGGAATGGCTCAGCTGCTTGGCCCCACCGGCGGCTACCTGCTCTCTTATCCTTTTGCCGCCGCGCTGGCTAGTGTGCTCTATCGCCGCGGGCGTCGCTCATTTTCGGCTGCGCTTGGGGCCTCAGGGCTTGCCAGCATGGTCATCCTTGCCGCCGGCTCCGCCTGGCTCGGGCTGCTTACGCACTTGAAGTTTTCTGTTGTTTTCGCTCAATCGATCGCACCGTTCCTTCTCGGCGATGCCGTCAAGGTCCTCGCCGCAACGGCCTGCGTCAGCATGCTTGGATCGTTCGGCAATGAGTCCCGCAATCGAACGCTTTAGGCTTTCCTTCTGAGAAAGGATTTTGTGACTGCCACTCCTATTTCGCTTCCGTCAGATGCCCCCGCCCAAGGTCTCAGAACGGCTGGCGCAGTCAGAGAGATCACCATCGCGCACAGTCCGGACTCCGATGACGCCTTCATGTTCTATGGCCTTGCCACGTGCAAGATTCGCGTGCCCGGATACAAGTTCACCCATACTCTGTGCGATATCGAGACCCTCAATCACAAGGCCATGAACGAGGCGTTTTACGATGTGACCGCCATTTCGTTTCACGCCTATCCCTACGTTCAAAAGGACTATGCGTTGATGGCTTGCGGCGGCAGCGTGGGGGAAAACTACGGTCCCATGATTGTGGCCAGCCAACGCATCGCGGCCAATGAAATCGGGCGGGTGCGGGTCGCTGTACCCGGCACTCTGACCACCGCCTACCTCACGCTGAAGCTGTTCGCACCGGATATTGAAACCGTTACCGTTCCCTTTGACAGAATTATTTCGGAGGTAGTCGCCGGAAATTTTGACGCTGGTCTCATCATCCACGAAGGCCAGCTAACCTACGCGGCCAGCGGCTTGCATAAGGTCATCGATCTAGGCCAGTGGTGGCGCGAACAGACCGGGCTCCCCTTGCCGCTGGGCGGCAACGCGATTCGCCGCAGCCTGGGGCAGGATGTCATGCATACCGTTACCCAGGCGCTGCGCGATAGCATCCAGCACGCCCTCGACCATCGCGAAGCGGCTCTGGAATATTCCATGCAATTTGCCCGAGACCTCGATCCGCAGCTGGCCAACCGCTTTGTCAGTATGTACGTGAACGAGCGCACACTCAATTACGGCGAAGATGGAAAAGAGGCCATTCGCAAGTTGCTCAGCATGGGCCATGAGCGCGGGATTATTCCAACTCCGGTGCAGGTGGATTTCGTCGGTTAGGGGGATAGAGGAAACCGCAGATCTCTATGCGTCGACTTCTCATGATCCGAGAACGAGCCACAAACGCTCGGATGGAACCCAAATAAGGTGAGGGCGAGAGTGCTCCATCCAAAAAATGAGAGAAACGGAGCCTACATCAGAGGCTCTTCATTTGGCCTGTGCAGGTACACCTCGGCGAGAAGCTTCAGCGTCCCATCTGGTCTCGATAATCTCTCCCCAATTTAGTTGGACATGTCCTGCCCGTCGAAATCCACTATATAAAGAAGTGGAGATTCTCCATGACACACCCATTCCTGAGATCGGTACAACCGGTCAATCTCCTCTCGAGACCGAGAATTGTTGCATGTGGTGGCCGTCAACAAGCCTTCGACCGCTTCAAGACGGAGGTTGTAAGGAGTAAAGAAGGCGATCTCTGCATATTGCTGGTTGACTCCGAGGGTCCGGTAGAAGCAACCATAAGTTCAATCGCCCATCTTCAAGCGCACGACAGGTGGCCACTCCCGGTATCAGAGACGCAGAAAATTTTCCTTCTGGTTCAAGCCGTGGAGGCATGGTTTCTCGCCGATCGTGATGCATTGGCGACATATTATGGGGCCGGCTTCCGACGACAAAATCTTCCCGGCGACGAACGCCGCATCGAAGAAATCCCCAAAGACGACCTGGAACGGTCCTTGGTGCGCGCTACCCGAGACACGCAGAAGGGCCAATACCACAAGACCAGACATGGCTTCGCTCTCCTCGGTCTGATCGACCCCCTTAAGTCCAAATGGGTTCCCCATATGCGCAGGCGTTCCACAGCTTTTTGCGATCGCTAACAACAAAGGCTCTTAATTGAGGTTCACCCTTTCGCGGAATTGATCGCGCGGTCCTGACGACAAGGCTCCGAGCTAAGTTCTGCTTAACGTTCGTGCAGCCTCGATCTTGAGATTAAGGGGATCTGTAGTGAGCTGCGTGAAGGAAACCCCGGAGACAGCCTGGCGTGGACCTCGAGTTTCTGTGGAATTTCTTTGCAGTCAAAGGACGTTGAAACGGTACGGGAGTGCTGTTGCGGGCGGTCGGCGGCTCCGATGCGACAATGCGCGGTGAATCCCGCTCAACACTTCATCGAGGCGCTTTCCAACATCATCCGCAAGAAATCGGAGCACAAGATAGCCATTCTCCTGCAACAACGTATCCTTACGCCGGTCGCGCCGGTACGCTTCGGCGCCGGCAAGATGTTGTTCCCCGTCCAACTCAACAGCTATGCGCGCGTCCGCGCATAGTAGGTCCACTTCCATTCGGCCCCAACCGTCGAACGGAATCGGTAACTCGACATTCAAGTGGAACCTGCCGGCTGTTTCGGGCAGAGTTTCAAGCCGGCGGAAGAGAAATAGCTCGGTCGCGCTTCTGGCGCGATCAGGGCCCTCCCGGTTCGAGGATGGTGCGCTGGCCACGTCGACAAAGAGGTTCGCCAATGGGGGGTCTACGCCATCAAGGACGAGCCGCCGCACGGTAGACGCATATTGGCTCTTCCATTGGGGATCGACGGGAAGCGATACACTCGGCGGCCAGCCAGGTATGGCGCTGGCCGGGAGCTGGATGGTATAACCCGCGGCTTCGTAGCCCTTACAACGACGATCGAACATCCGTGAAAGCATCGGCACATCAAGATCGGCATAATCGTATACCCGCACTTCCCGCTTGCCGTCGTGAACCCGGTGCAAGCGACCCACATACTGCGCGATCGTCCCTTGCCATGAGACCGGTAACGTAAGAAAGAGAGTGTCCAGCCTCGCGTCGTCGAAACCTTCGCCGGCGTAGCGTCCTGTTGCCAGAAGCAGGCGTTCTTCGTGATCGGGAATAGTGGCCAGGCGAGCCCGGGTCTTCTCAAACTCCCTTCTCCCCATCCCGCCGCGGAGCACGACAACATGTCGAACTTCCGACGACAAGCGGTTTGTCAATTTATCGAGATGATCGTTCCGCTCCGTCAGCACAATCGGGGAACGGCCATCTCGAACAGCTTGCACGATTTCCTGGCATATCAGTCGAGTGCGCCCTTCGTCGGAGGCAAGTTCATCGTTGAGTTCGCGAAACTGGGCGCGCAGGTCAGAATTGGGCGCACGGAGCGCTCGAAAGCCAGTTGGCCGGACCAGCACAACGTGTTCGAATGGGCGGGAGGCCGCCTGCTGTTTGGCATTGACGCGATGGCGTAAGGGGCCGCACTGCATAAATATGATCGGATGGTGCCCGTCTTTTCGCGCTACAGTTGCGGAGAAACCGGTCACGAATCTGGCTTTGGCGTGGCGCGCCACCTGCTCGAAACTGTAAGCGGAGAGGTGATGACATTCGTCCACAATCACGTGTCCATAATGCCCAACTATGTCATCCGCTGCCCCCTTGTGGACCAGGCTTTGGATTGTTGCAACGTCCAGGACTCCGGTCGGCATTTTGCGCCCGCCTCCGATCCGGCCGATGGCGCTTGGCGGCAGCCCCAGAAACTTCGACAGTCTCTCGATCCATTGTTCTTGCAATTGCCGCCGATGCACCAAGATGAGGGTATTGACGGCACGCTTCGCGATGAGCCATGCGCCAATCACGGTCTTGCCGAAAGCAGTGGTCGCGGAGAGCACGCCGGTTTCGTGGGCAAGCATGGTTTCCGCAGCGACTCTCTGATCTGGTCGTAGTTCGCCTTGGAAAGAAACACCCAGCACTTTGCCCGAGCAACGCTCGTCTCGGATGACACACGTGACCTTCAGATCAGAAAGCAGTTGACGAAGATCCTCCAGACAACCCCTAGGCAATCCGAGATGATGCGGATAATCCCGCGCACAAGCGACAATCCGAGAAGTATCGTATGTTGGAAGACGCATCGCTTGTGCCCTGTAGAATTCCGGATTTTGGAATGCCGCCAGCCGGATCAGGCGATTGCGGAGAGCAGGAGGCAAGAGTTCTTTGGCGATGAATATTTCGCTGCCTAGAACCAATTCCAATTCTTTCGGCAATGGACCGGCTATCGGTCTTTCCGTCCGGCGCGGATCAGCAGCAAGCCACGGTGTGGCATCACCTTCCTCTTCGGTCAGGTGAAGACGCACTCCGATGACCCGCCCCTTCGCCTCCGCCTTGCCGACAGACTCTTCGACCTCGCCCCGGCCAATTCTGCGAACCTCCGATAGAAAGGTCCATTGATCGTCATACGGCGAAAAGTTGTCGTTCAGAAACACGCTGTTGCCCAGTTGCCGCGGTTTTCTCTGAAGTGGCAGCGCGATCAGGCTACCGAAGCCGCCTTGGGGCAGAGTATCTTGGTTAGGAAAAAACCGATCATAGGAGTCCAAACCGATATCTGGCCGCCGCTCCATCGTTTCTGTCAGGACGTGCGAACCGAGCTTTCGAGCAAGCGCGGCTGGAACGGCTTCGCTGAAGAACAACCAGACATGCCCACCATTACCAGAGCGAGATCTCTCCAGGGCCGCCGGTAGATTCATCACCCGACAGGTCTCCAAAAATGCCTTTGCATCGTCCTGCCATGTTGCTTTGTCGAAGTCCGCGACAATGAAGAAACAGGTCTCGTCCAGTAGCATCGGGTAGACACCCATGGTGAAGTCCCAGCCGTTGCCATCCTGTCCGGAGAGATGACAGCGAATTACGTCATCCGTAACCGGCAGAAACCGGCGATGCGGACACTCCGAGCACTTAATTTTTGGCTTTTCGCAGATGCCTTTGACCCATTCATTCGCGCAGACAGGCGAGTAGCCCGTCTTGCCGGTCTTCCGGCTTTCAAAGCGGCGTGGATAAACATCTTCACGACCGCGGAAGAGAGATCGGAACAGTGCGATCTTGTCTTCTGGGGTGGAATGACGATGAAGCGATTGTTCGATTCCGTTGATCATAGCTATCGCTCTTGCTACGGCTATAGCGTAGCGGAGAAACCTGCTGTTTCTTCTATTTGTCGTCATCATCTGCCTGGGCGTGCGTGAGCATCGCCGGTACTGGCTTTTTGCCCATTGCGTCGCGCCATAGGATCACATTCAACACCCGGGGATCGGCACGATCCTCGTGCTGAAAATCCATCCGGCTCGAGGCCTTTGCACCCGGCCCCTTGGGCCCGTTCGCCTGATACAACAGGCCGTTGTCGCGGTTGCGATAGTCCGCTTCATAAGGGGGCTGATCTCCGGCACCGGTGAACAGCGATGCTATCGGTGGGGCAAAAGCATCGTTGTTGTTCATGGGCGGCAAACCTAACAGCTCTTCCATCGTTCGGACCACACTTACGGTGGTGTAAAACGCGCTGTCCACCGTCGGCTGCACGGCACGGGGCGAGTACTTGCTGACCACCAGGGCAATGCTGCGATGGGCGTCCACGTGGTCCGCCCCATTCTGGGCATCGTCTTCGAGGATGAAGAACGCAGTGTCGTCCCAGTAAGGACTGTGGGCGATGGCCTCGACCGCCCTTCCTACCGCCAAGTCGTTGTCCGCGACCGAAGCCTTTGGGGTCGGCATCCCTGGAGTGGTTCCCGCAGTGTGGTCGTTGGGCAGGCGAAGCTGCACCAGCTGCGGCATGGTATCCCGACCTTGCCGGCGATCAGCGACCCACTGCCGAAAGTGGGTGAGGAACTCTTCCACGCGCAGCTGATCGGGAAAACTCAGATTGAAGTCCGGGTATTGCGGGTCAAAGTGATCTACCAGCTCGGGCTTGGTGGCCGTGTTCTTGTTAATGAGCGGAATTGGCCACGGGTACGGGCTCATTCCGCCGCCGTAGTTCTGCGGAATCGCTTCGCCGTGACGAATTGAGCCGTGGGCTCCGCATTGCTCCGGCGCCGGTTCCGGCGTTCCCTCTGTCGGCGACGCTGCGGGGGCTGGGCTTTCCGGATCGAAGCAGAACCTGGTCGAAATGAACTCCCCGAAGTGGTACAGGGTCTTGCCGTTGCGCGCTAGATCGTCCAGATATAACCGCTGCCGGGTTCATTGACATCCGAAATGCCTTCGAGCAGAGGATACCCGTTCTCCACTACGCCCTCAAAATCGTAGACCCGCTCTTTCCCGCGGTAGCTCTGCTGCCAGGTCTTCTCGGTGTAGTCGCTCGAAATGGCGGCGTTCGACCACACATGCCCGTCGCCCGAAACCTCTCCTGAATCGTAGAAGTTGTCGAGCACGCCAAACTGCTTCGCCAGCTTGTGCTCATTGGGCGTAATCTCCTCGCCGTACATGGTGAGCCCGGGGGATCCATTCCCTACCCCCAGGTCACCGAGGATCTGATCATAGGTGCGGTTTTCCTTGATGATGTAGATCACATGCCGGATCGGGTTCGCCCCACCGCGGAAAGCAATCCTGGCTTGCGCGGCCTTCATCCTATTCGTCTCTATCACGGTTCGCGTCAGCTGCTCGCGCTGGCTATCGATCTGGGAAAGGTCGATAGCGGCGAGAGACCCATGCAGCAGGGTGGCAATGTAAGTCGAGCTGCCACTCAGCCGCGCCACGCCTGGGACCTGCGGCTGGGGCATGTTGTTTGGCCCCGTGCCCTGGCCCTTGGCAGTGGCCACGTAGAGCTTATTGCCCTTAACCGCCAACGCGGTTGGATACCACTCGGTCGGCACGAAGCCCAGCGCGGGTATCTCCTTTCCCACTGCTTGCCGGCCACGGAGGTCAAAGACCGCGATAGCGTCGGAGCCGGTGTTGGCGGCAAAGAGCCGCTTGCCGTCCTCCGATACAGCAACCGCATCCGGCATGGCGCCGAAATAGGTCTGCCCGGGCAAGCTCACATCGTAGATGGCCTCGAGCTTGAGCTCGTTCCCTCCCACACGCATGGCGGCCACCACATCCCGATTGGCCAGCGCCACATAAAGAATCTTCTCGTCCGGGCTCCAGGCAAAGGCAGCCGGATGGGAACTGGGCGAAGTCACGCCCCTGGGAGCAAGCAGCGTCAATTTCTTAATTACCTTGCCGTTGTTCAGGTCGAGCTCCGCCACCGCCGAGCCGTTCCACAACGCCACATAGGCGCGGCTTCCCGAACGGTTGACGGCTATGGAGACGGGATAGGTAGAGGGCACCACGCTACCCTGCGACAGGTCAAAGCGCCGCGACACCTTGCCGGTGACTCCGTTCATCAGCAGAACGTCGTCGGAGAGATTGTCCGCCACCACCAGTTCATCGGTCCCGGCCGGCCCCTTGCGCACGGCGATTCCGGCCGGCGAGGGAATCGCCATGCCGGCGGGCAGAGCTGCGCCAATCCGATTTTGCAGCTTTCCCACAGCCAGTTGCTGCAAGGGCACGGGAAGCAGTCGTTCGGCCTTCAGCTCGCCATCGCTGAAGTCGTAGACGGCGATGGCATTGCCGGTCTCGACCTGGTTGGTTCCCTGCAGGGCGCTATTGTTCCCCTGCGGCGCGGTTAGAGAATCAAAGACCGCATACAGATGGGTGCCGTCCTTGCCGAAGGCCAGTCCCGAATAGAGGGTCTGCGGCAAACCTATCGCGGTTCTCGGCTCGGGGAAATCCGTCACCTTGCCGGTCTGGATATCGAGCACCGCGATCGATTGCTGATACTGCGACTCGAAAGTTCCAAAACCGGCGTTCACGATTGCCAGGTAGCGGCCATCGGGAGAGATGGCGGCGGTCATGGGCAGGCTATTCAGTCTTTGCGGTTCACCAGGCACGGGCTCCGCCAGTTGCTTGCTGGTAGGCAGGGCGATCTGTCCCTGTACAGCAGCCGCCGCAACCATGAGAACCAGCGGAAGTATGTGACCCGAAAGTCGACACGAACGAACTAAAGATTTTGCCGGCATCAACACACCCCCGAGAACACCAATTTGGCTGCAAACCAGCCCATCCACACCTACTTGCGAGCGATGGACGGGCTGCAAGTTTTGTCGCTACCAGTATCACCAATTGTCATTACAAAACTCTTACGAACAGAAAATCAGGGGCCTGTTAGGGTCGAGTTAACCCCCGCGTTGTTTTGAAGTTTGAAAGGGACTCTCCACCAGAACATGCTGACTGAAATCGCTGCACCTTCCTCAACCCTACCAACTATTCCTCAGGCCGATCAGGCGCGGCCTGCGCCCAAGAAGACCGCGGTGCCGGTGCTTGGTCGCAACGCGCAGTCAACGCAAACCAACTGGTTGACCACCGGCTTCATGGTGGCCTTTCACCTGCTCGCCGTGGTCGCGCTCTTTATGTTTACCTGGAAGGCCCTCTTCTGCTTCCTCGGGCTTTGGTTCGTGTCTATCAACATGGGCATAGGCATGGGGTATCATCGTCTGCTCACGCATCGCGGCTACCGCACTCCCAAGTGGCTGGAGTACTTTCTTTCCGTTTGCGGCACGCTGTCGCTCGAAGGTGGACCCATCTTCTGGGTTGCCACCCATCGCGTTCACCACCAGCTTACGGATCGCGAAGGCGACCCACATACCCCCCATGATGGCGGGTGGTGGTCGCACGCCGGCTGGATTCTCTCCGGCGACGCCCTGCACCACGAGACCGCGCTCATGGCCCGCTATGCACCCGATCTGGCTAAGGATCGCTTCCAGATCTGGCTGAGCAAATATCATTACGTGCCCATGATCGTGGTTGGGCTGGCGCTACTGGCGTTCGGAGGGTGGTCCTGCGTCATGTGGGGCATCTTCTTGCGCGTGACTCTGGGCCTGCACGCCACCTGGCTGGTCAACTCCGCCACTCACATGTGGGGCTCCAGGCGCTTTTCGACCCGCGACGAATCACGCAACAACTGGTGGGTCGCGTTCCTCACCGGCGGTGAAGGCTGGCACAACAACCATCACGCTCATCCCGTCTCGGTCAGGCACGGCCTCACCTGGTGGGAGTTCGATCTTAATTACTACGGCATTTGGCTGCTCAAAAAGTTCGGCCTGGCCAGCAACGTGAAAGTGGCTCAGTTCGACCCGCATGATCCGCGCCCCGCGGGCGTTTCCTAACCACCCGGTTCGGTTGCCAACCCTGGGCGCGGCTTCGGTCGCGCCCTTCCCTTTGGAGCATTTTCACTTCTACTCTGCACAATCAAGTACAGCGAAGTGCGGCTTTTCTTGAGGAAAAGCCACGTCGGGAGTGGTCGCTCTGTATGCACCAGAAGTGAAGATGCTTTGGCGCCGCTATACTTTGGCTAGGGCTTGCCGGTATGCGTATCACCAGACGCAGAAACGCGATCGTTCTTTCCATTACGCTGGGCGCCTGCCTGGTTGCAGTTGAGATCGCCCTCAACGTCGCGTGGATCATCATCAACTGGCGCAGCCTGATCCTGCTGATCATTGGTATCCTCTTCTTCCCGCTGCTGATCGCCGGCCTGATTCTGAACACCATCTTCCTGGTGCGTGAGGTAAAGCGCAGTGAGCGCCACGACAGTTTTCTCAATGCCGTGACCCACGAATTAAAGACCCCCATCACTTCCATCCGTCTTTATCTGGAAACTCTGCAGCGTCACGAGATGCCGGAGTCCCAACGGAAAGAGTTCTACGACATCATGCTCTCGGATACTGACCGGCTGCTGGCTACGGTGGAGCAGGTGCTCAAGGCGGGAGAAGTGGGTCAGCGAGGGCGCCACCAGGTGCGCCTGCAGCTGCTGTTCGACGACATAGTCCGCGACTGCATCCGCACCACGCTGCAGCGTTACCACCTGCAGGAGTCCACCATCCACCTCACCGTGGATCCGAACGCCGAGCAGGCGGCGGTTGTCGGCAACCCGGAGGACCTGCGCACCGCCGTACTCAATATCCTCGATAATGCGGTCAAGTATTCGCCAGAAGGGCCACAACTGGAGGTACATCTGGCGCTCGACGGCGACGCATGGATGATGCTCACTGTCTCCGATCATGGCCTGGGCATTGCCCCTCTGCACCTGAAGCGGATCTTCAAGCGCTTCTACCGGGTGCCGGCCCGCAATGTCTTCCGCATCAAGGGCACCGGGCTGGGCCTGTTCCTGGTCCGCTCCATCGCACGCCAGCACGGTGGAGACGTAGTCGCCGAATCAGAGGGGGAAGGCAGAGGCGCCACCATCCGCTTGCAACTTCCCCGCGCGCTTTCGAGCGCCGGCAAAGGAGCGCGTTAAGTGACCGGCAACATCCTGGTGGTCGAAGATGAGGCTCACCTGGCGCAGGGCCTGCTCTTCAACCTGCGCGCCGAGGGCTACGCGGCGCAGCTGGCGGTAGATGGGGAAACCGCCCTGGAGGCGATCGCGGCTGATTCCTTTGATGCAGTCATCCTGGATGTCATGCTTCCGGGACGGGATGGTTTCTCGGTCGCCGCGGAACTACGGGCGCAACAGAATTTCGTGCCCATCCTCATGCTCACCGCGCGTGGCCGTCCAGAGGACGTACTCAACGGATTCGGCGCGGGGGCCGACGATTATCTTCCCAAGCCCTTCGATCTTGCCATCCTGCTGGCGCGTCTCAACGGCCTGCTGCGTCGGATGGCGTGGCTTCGGCCTGGGCTTGCCGCCTCCCCGGCTCCGGCGCCGCGGGGCAGCCTCTCGCCGTCTACCTTCACTTTTGCCGGGCGCACCATCGACTTTCCTTCGCTCGCGCTCACGACTCCGGAGAAGACCATCCGCCTCACCCTAATGGAGTGCGACCTGCTCCGCTATCTGGTCCACAACCAGGGCCGGATTATTTCCCGCAAGGAGTTGCTGGAACAGGTCTGGCGAGTGCGGGAAGACACCGACACACGCGCCATCGACAACTTCATGGTCCGTCTGCGCCGTTACATTGAAGACAATCCTGCCGAGCCTGTGTTCCTTGAGACTGTGCGTGGCGTCGGCTATCGTTTCCTGCCCGGAGTGGCTGCCCCTCCCGTGAGTAACACCTCCTAACACCTTTTCGCCATTGCCGGGGTGGGGCGCCAGCGGCAGACTCCCAGATAGCAGCATGCTCTCCCTCCTTTGGGTGCGCCGGCCAAGTCGATACATCTTTCCACGTCGAAAGATATCGCGCGGATGTCACGCGCGGCGGCTTTACCAAGCGCACCCCTTCTATGCCTCTCATGCTCTAAACTAAGCTGTGCGCCTTTTCACCCGCTACATCTGGCATGAAGTGCTCTCGCACGCCCTCCTGGGGGGTGCGCTGTTCACCTTCATCCTTTTCATGAAGTACCTCGGGCAACTGCTGGAAATGGCGGCGCGGAATAGCGCGTCCCTGGGCAGCGTGGCCAAGATTTTTCTCTTCCTGCTGCCTAACACCCTGAGCGCAACCATCCCCATGGCGGTTTTGGTCGGGGTCCTGCTCGGCCTGAGCCGGCTCGCTGCCGATAGTGAAATTACCGCCATGAGGGCAGTGGGAGTCGGCGTTTGGTACTTTGTCCGGGTGGTCTCGGTGATCGCAATTGTCGGCTGGGGAATATCCCTGGTCGATTCGCTCTATGTGGCTCCCAGGGCGACCGCCGCACTATTAAGGCTGGAGAGCTCGCTTAAAGATCAACAGGCCTCGTTTGAAGTTGAGCCGCGCGTCTTCTATGAAGACTTTAAGAACTATGTCCTGTACGTGCAGGATGTTCGCGCCGGCACAGGAGCCTCAAGGTGGCAGCGCATCTTCCTCGCCGACCTGAGTGATCCGGTCTCGCCCAAGATCACCACGGCCGAGGACGCCGTAGTTGCCGACAGCGGTGCGCACACCATTCTTATGCGTCTGCGTAATGGCACCGAGCACGACATGGTGATCAACAACGGGACGCCGCAATACCAGGTTTCCACCTTCCTGGAATCTGAACTGCCGCTCACGATCGGCACCCAGGAAGATATGCACATCGGCCACAATGACACCCCCATTCTCGCGATGAGCAACCGCGTGTTGTACGAGCACACCAAGGGTCCCGGTGGCAGACCCTACCTGATCGAACTGCACAAGCGGTACGCCTATCCGGCGGCCTGCCTTGTTTTGATGTTGATCGGGATTCCGCTCGGCCTCTCCTCCCGGCGGGGCGGCAAGAGCGCCGGCTTTGTGGTGACCATCGCCCTGGTCTTCATTTACTACTTCCTCTCCTTAACCGGGAGTACGCTCGCGCGCGAAGGCAAGGTACCCGTTGTTGTTGGCTTATGGGCGGCCAACATGCTGTTCGCCTTTTTCGGCCTGCTGCTGCTGCGGCAAATGGCGGTTGGAGGAGGGGTGGGCACATACTTCGCCGCCTTGGTCAGTAAATTTAAGAGCGCCGATCTGCTCCGCCCAAGAACTGAGCCGGCCCAGGCAGGGGCGAACAAGAAAGAGCGCAACCCACACGAGCGGGGGCGTTTTCCGCTCATTCTCGACGACTATGTGTTGCGCGAATTTCTGACCACGTTTGCCCTGGTGCTGGCCAGTTTTGTTCTGCTGATGCTGGTATTTACCTTCTTCGAGCTGCTGGGCGACATCATCCGCAACCGCACTCCGCTGGTCACGGTAGGCGAATATCTCATCGACCTCACCCCCAGCATGGTCTACAACATCACGCCTTTGGCGGTGCTGGTTGCGGTGCTGGTCACGTTCGGCGTGCTCACCCGAACCAATGAGTTTACCGCTATGAAGGCGACCGGCATCAGCCTGTACCGGGTGATGGTGCCCATCCTGGTGGTGTCGGCGATGATTGCCGTCGCCCTTTTCCTCTTCGATGAGTCCTACCTGCCCGCCGCGAACCGGCGGCAGGAAGCGCTGCGCAGCGTTATCAAAGGCAGACCGGCGCAAACCTTTCTACGACCCGACCAGAAATGGATCTTCGGCCGCCAAGAGCCTGGCAAACCAGGCCGCATCTTCTATTACCAGTTCTTTGATCCGGAACAAAACCGCTTTGCCAACCTGTCCGTTTTCGAATTCAACCCGGAGAATTTCGCTCTTTCCCGCCGCATCTTCGCCTCCAACGTCCACTGGGAACCGGAATTACAGCAGTGGGTATTTGAGCACGGTTGGGAGCGCCGGTTCGATGGCGAAACGGTAAGCAGTTACAGCCAGTTCAGCGTCGAAACTTATCCGGAAATCAGCGAGCGGCCGCAATATTTCAAGAAGGAAGCGCTCCAGTCACAGGAGATGACCTTCGGCCAGCTGGAACGCTACATCCGCGACCTGCGGCAAAGCGGCTTTGAGACCAAGCAGCTCAGTGTTCAGCTCAATATCAAGCTCGCTTATCCGATCGTCACCCTGGTGATGGCGGTGCTGGCTATTCCTTTTGCCCTTTCCATGGGCAAACGCGGGTCGCTGACCGGCATAGCCACCGCCCTCGGGCTGGCGTTCGCCTACTGGGTGGTCTATCTTACGTTTCAACAACTGGGCAACGTGAACTTCCTGCCTACGCTGCTGGCGGCCTGGTCGCCGGACCTGCTCTTCGGCCTCGCCGGAGCGTATCTGCTGCTGCGTACGCCTACCTGAGGCAAGGTTAAAATAGGGAAAGCATGCTTGCCACGCTCCGGCCGCTGTTCCCATATCTGCGCCGCTATCGCCGTGACTTTGTCTGGGGCGGATTGTCGGTGGTGATCTCGAATGTCATCTGGATCTTTTTCCCCCAGGTCATTCGTGTCGCCATCGACGACCTGAACCAGGGCGTCACCCGGCAAAAGATTCTGCTCTATGGCGGGCTGCTGGTTGCCATCTCTGCCGCCAAGGGCGTCTTCCTCTTTCTTACCCGCTGGATCATCATCGGCATCTCGCGCGAAATTGAGTTTGACCTGCGCAACGATCTCTTTCGCCACCTGGAGCGGCAGCCGGCAGCTTATTTCCAGCAACATCGAACCGGCGACATCATGGCGCGCATGACCAACGACTTGAACGCAGTGCGCATGCTGCTGGGGCCGGCCATCATGTACAGCGCCAACACCGTTCTGTTCTCGATTGGCGCCTTGTATTTCCTGCTCCGCATCAGCCCTTGGCTGACCCTGGTGGCGCTGGTCCCGCTGCCCCTGGCCAGCATCCTGGTGCAAGCGCTGGGGCGCAAGATTCATGAGCGCTTCGAGCGCATTCAGGCCATGTACTCCGAAATCTCAGCCCAGGCCCAGGAGAATTTTTCCGGCGCCCGGCTGGTCCGCGCCTTTGCCCAGGAAGAAGCCCAGATTGCCGCCTTCGAAAAATCCAATCGGGAGAATATCCGCCGCGGGCTCCGCCTGGTTCAGCTCATGGGCATGTTATGGCCTACACTCGAGTTTGTCCTCGGACTCGCCCTGGCCATCACCCTGCTGGTGGGCGGGCACGAGGTGCTTTCGCACCGCATCAGCATCGGCGATTTTGTCGCCTTCAACACTTATATGATGATGCTCACCTGGCCGGTCATCGCACTGGGCTGGGTGGTAAACCTGTGGCAGCGGGGCACCGCTTCGGTGGTACGCATCGATGAGTTGCTGTCGGACAAGCCCACCATCGACGACGCCGAGGCCGACCCTGCCATCCCCGCCGATTTCAAACTTCGCGGCGACATCGAGTTTCGCAACCTGGACTTTTCTTATTCGGGGTTCGACTCCGGCCGCTCGGAAGTGCTGCACTCGCTGTCGCTCAAGATTCCGGCCGGGAGCAGCCTGGCCATCGTGGGACCAACCGGCTCGGGGAAATCGACCCTGGTGAGTCTGATCCCCCGGCTTTATGACGCCGCGCCCGGATCCGTTCTCATCGACGGCCGCCCCATCCGCGATTATCCGCTGGCGCTCCTGCGCTCTAACATTGGCTTCGTTCCCCAGGAGACGTTTTTATTCAGCCAGACCATTCGGGGAAACATCGCCTTTGGCGCTCCCTGGGCCACCGATAGCCAGGTTCTCGAGGCTGCCGAGGCGGCGCACATCCGCCGCGAATTTGAAGAATTCCCTGCCGGCCTGGCGACCACGGTGGGCGAGCGCGGCGTCACCCTTTCCGGGGGGCAAAAGCAACGGACGGCCATTGCCCGCGCCGTCATCCTCAATCCCCGCATCCTGATCCTGGACGACGCCCTGTCCAGCGTCGACACTTACACCGAAGAGCAGATCCTGGGCGAACTGCAACGCGTGATGCAGGGCCGCACCACTTTGTTCATCTCCCACCGCATCTCGACTGTCCGCCACGCCGACCAGATTGCCGTGCTGGCAGCCGGCCGCATCGTGGAGCTGGGCACGCATGACGAGTTGATCGCCAGGAACGGCTACTACGCGGATCTGTTCCACAAGCAGCTCCTCGAAGAAGAGTTGGCCGTCGCGCACTGAGGTGTTTTTCTCCGCACATCGAATTTTCTGATCTTCGGGCATCAACTGGGGGCATCGACTCGGCGTTTCTGCTTGCGTGGGAACTTTCTCTGCTACAAACTTGGGACACACCTCACGACTCAATCCCGTGGAGCCCACTGCATGAGCCTCACTCGACGCATTTTCCTGGAGCGCATCGCCCAGGTTGGTGGCTATTCCGCAGTCTTCCGCACCATGCAGGTTCTCGGCCTCACGCCTGCGGCCGGTGGTTCTCCCCTCCCCCAACTCACGGCTGACTTTGGACGAGGCAAAAGCGTGGTCATCCTCGGTGCGGGCATTGCCGGCCTGGTCTCTGCCCACGAGCTGTGCAAGGCTGGCTTCAGTGTTACCGTGCTCGAAGCCCGCAGCCGGCCGGGAGGCCGCAACTGGACGGTACGCGACGGCACCAAGGTCGAGTTCACCGATGGAACCATCCAAAACTGTACCTGGTCGGACGGCGGCTACCTCAATGCGGGCCCGGCTCGCATCCCCTCCATCCATTCCAACCTGCTGAATTATTGTCAGGAGTTGGGCGTACCGCTTGAGGTCGAGGTCAACGTCTCCCGCTCCGCGCTGATGCAGTCTCCGCAGCTGAACTCTGGTAAGCCGGTCGAACAGCGGCAGGTTATCCACGACACCCGCGGCTATCTGGCGGAGCTGCTCTCCAAGTGCCTGCACGCGGACACCCTCGACAACGCGCTCTCCAAAGAGGACACCTCTCTGCTATTGGATTTTCTGCATGACTTCGGCGACCTCGATGCCAACGGGAAGTACGCCGGCTCGATGCGCGCCGGCTTTGTCACCCCGCGCGGCGCCGGCCCTGCCCAATACGTGCTCCACCAGCCTTTGAAGCTGCACGATCTACTGGTCGCCGACTTGTCCAAGGGAGAATTCTACGAAGATGAAATTGACTGGCAGGCGACGATGTTCCAGCCCGTAGGTGGCATGGACCGTATCCCGTTTGCCTTTGCCCGGGCTTTGCCTGCCGGCATGATCCATTACGAGTGCCCGGTCGCCGAGATCACTACCGGAGACAAGAACGTCACCGTAGCTTATCTGAAGGGTGGAATGCCGCAGACGGTCACTGCCGACTTCTGCATCTGCACGATGCCCCTCTCCGTTCTAGCCACCACCAGGAACAACTTTTCCCCGGAAGCCAGGCAGGCGTTCACCGGCATGCCCATGACCGCCGTCTACAAGATCGCCTGGGAATCCCCCCGATTCTGGGAGAAGGAGAACCACATCTACGGCGGTATCTCTTTCCTGAAGAGCACCGTCGACCTGGTCTGGTATCCCAGCGCAAAACTGTTTTCGCCCACTGGCGTGTTGCTTTCCGGCTTCGGATCTGAACGCAACGATGTGGGTGCGATGGCTAAAGGCTTCGGTGATGGTTCCGGAAAACCCTCCGCCTTCGGGGCCTTGCCTTCCATCGAAGCCAAGCTCGACGCCTCCCGGGCAGCGGTCGAAACACTTCACCCCGGCCGCTCGCGACTGCTCGAGAAGCCAATCTACGTCAGCTGGGCGAAGATTCCCTATTCCCTCGGCTGCTTCGCCAACAACCGGCTTCCAGGCAGCGCGGCACCTTATAAACAGCTCGAAAAGCCAGAGGGACGCACCTACTTTGCGGGTGACTACCTGTCCCATCTCGTCGCCTGGCAGGAAGGCGCCATACTCTCCGCCCACCATGCCATTGAACGCATCGCCACCCAGGTGAAAAGCTGAACGTCGACAATCTGGTGAGGAGGGCCGACATGAATGCCTACAGCCCAATCAACTTCGAAAGCAAGTTTGCGCGTCTAAGGGAGCAATGGTCTCCCCGAGTGATTGCGGAGATGAATGACTATCAATTCAAGGTCGCTCGTCTGGAGGGCGACTTCGTTTGGCACCATCACCCGAACACCGACGAGACGTTCATTGTTCTCGACGGTCATCTGAGAATCGACTTCAGAGATGGCGCGGTTGACTTGAAAGCGGGCGAGATGTTCGTGGTGCCGAAAGGGGTGGAGCACAAGCCCTTTGCAGTCGTAGAAACCAAGCTGCTGCTGGTCGAGCCGCGGGGGACGCCAAACACGGGGAGTGAGGGAGGAGAAAGGACGGCCCCGATCGACGTATGGCTCTAGAGGTTCTTCGGCATGCAAGTCGCCTTGACACCGGGCGAAACAAAGGTCCATGAAGAGAAAATCCGGAGCTTTCTGCCGGTACTGGAACGCATGGTTCAGGAAGGAGAGGGATTGATCGCAATCTCGTCGGTCGAAGTGATCCGCCTGACCAAAGACCCGGCATGAAGAACTACCAGGAGTTTCGCGACGATTCACCGCATGAAGTACCCGTTCGAGGGTTCCTGCATCGCCCGGCGAGCCCGGGTGAAGATGGTCTCATCCTGACCCACGGTGCGGGAGCCAATTGCGATTCTTCGCTGCTGGGTTTGCTGGCCGACGCTTTCTGCAGCCGAGGGTTTACGGTGCTCCGCTGCGATCTCCCCTTTCGCCAATTGCGACCCCACGGGCCACCGCCGCGCGGCAGTGCAGAACGCGACCAGCAGGGGCTGCGCGCGGCCGTTGCCTCCATGCGGCGCCAGACTTCGGGCCGTTTGTTCCTGGGCGGTCATTCTTACGGAGGACGGCAAGCATCCATGCTGGCCGCCGATGAACCCGGTCTCGTCGCTGGTCTTCTGTTGCTCTCTTACCCGCTCCATCCGCCGCTGCGGCCCGGTGAGCTACGCACGGCGCACTTCCCGCGCCTCGAAACCCCGGCGCTCTTCGTGCACGGTGCGCGCGATGGCTTCGCTTCCAGCGACGAGTTGGCAGCGGCGCTCAAGCGTATCCCTGCATCCACCGAGGTGCTCACCGTCGCTGGTGCCGGGCACGAACTTCTCAGCAAGAAGAATCGGGACGAGTTGCCGGGAACCGTGATGGAGGCGTTCCGGTCATTTGCCGGCGTCTGACCAGGGTCTCTGGTTACGCCACGTCGGGCTTTGCTCCGGGCAGCCGCTTTCGCAGCAGCGCAATCTGTCCGGAGTGATGCGCTTCATGCTCAGTAACGTGAAACCACTTGCAGTAGTTGTTGGTCGGACCCCACGGCTAGTCCTTGTCGACAGCCATCAGCCACGCGTCATCCCGCTTGCGGAACTCCGCCAGCGATTTCTCCCGAACCTCCTGCAGAATGTTGACGTAGTACTCCCGGTCATGACCCTTGATGGTTTTTCGTCCCGCATCGCCCAGATTCATCGCCGGATCCCACTTCTGCTTCACCGCGTCGGACCAGCTGTCCCATTTCATTCCCTCGAATGTGTTCATCTGGTAATAGGTCTCGGTGGCCGCCAGGTGCAGCATAAGAGCGCCGATGGTGTTGGCATTCTTATCGAAGAGAACATCCAGGTCGGTCTGGGTAAGCCCCTTGGTCGCAGCCAGAACTCCGTTGCCCTCACGCATCCAGGTGAACATGGAAACGAAAATACCAACCTGCTGAGAGTACCCGGGCCTGGGCCCGAGGACATTGAGCGACGGCGCGTCGGCCTGGGCAGCCTGGGGCAGCAAAAGTGAACCACAAAGACCAGCTGTAAGCGTGGCTGCGGTTCCGCCCAGAAAGTTTCTCCTGCTGGGAAGATCAAGTTCGTTCATCGCCTCTTCTTACCTCCTCGGATCAGTCACCGAAGTATAGCCGTAAGTTGGCGGGGTTAACGTTTTTCAAAGATCAGGAAATAATCCTGACCGTCGGCCTTGGTGAAATCGTAGCGAGCGACCTGGCGGAAGCCCGCGCGTTCAACCTCGGCTCGGACGATGGGCTCGTTAAGGCCGTGGTCAGCGCCGTTGCCGTTGCGGTCAATGATGCCGAAGCGAGCGCCAGGCTTGAGCGCCGCGCGCAGATTGGCCAGGACGAGCGGGGGATGTGCGATTTCGTGGTAGACCTTCAGCATCAAGGCGGCATCGATGGAGCCGGGCGCGAGCTTGGGGTCGTCGGGTGTGCCCAGGATAGTTTCTATGTTGCTGAGGTGCTCGCGCTTGGTGCGCTGCTGGATGTAGGCAATGGCCTTCGGGTTGATTTCCTCAGCGATGACGCGGCCATTGGGAGCGACGCGGCGGGCCGCGCGAACACTGAACCATCCGCCGCCCGCGCCGATATCGGCAACGACGCTGCCCGGTTTGATGTTCAGCAGATCCATGACGCGATCGATCTGCAGGCGCTTGTCGCGGCCAGGCTCCTCGAAGATGCTGAGGTCGCCGGCGTAGGGCGTGCTGGTGGGGTGCGAGGGCGCTGTTGCTGGGTTCTGCGTCTGAAGGTTGGGGGCGAAGACAAACGCGAAGGCGAGCAGAGTGGCGAGCAGTTTGCGGCGTAGGGTCATAGGGTTCAATTCATTTACTCAGGGCAGACACCCTGATGCTCCCGGCAGTATCTCCCTCCAGGTTCAAGACCCTGGAAGAACGCCCGACAGACACCGCGTAACTTACGGGTGAGGGCCTTTCTCTCATGCGAAGCCTGACGCCAGGGGCAATGCCATGGTCCTTGAGCCGTCTCAAAGTATAGGCATTGCCGTCAGAGACGCTGTCCACAACATAGACTCCTTCATCCTTCGCGTCCGTCAGCAGGATGGAGTTTTCTTTTGGCATGGCGCCGTCCATCGCCGGAATGCAATGCCCGTGGGGATCAATTTTCGGGTGCCCGAGCTTGGCGGCAATGCGCTCTTCGAATCGCTCGGAGATGAAATGTTCCAGTCGCTCCGCCTCTTCATGCACCTCATCGATCGGGTAATCGAGTACCTCATAAAGAAATGTCTCGATAAGCCGGTGGTGACGTACCACCTCCAACGCCCGCTTCTTCCCCATGGAAGATAGCAGCACACCGCGGTGGCGCTCGTATTCGACTAGCGGAGGCGAGCTTGCCGCCAGCTTTTGCAGCATATTGGTCACCGACGCAGGGGCCACGCGCAGCCTGCGCGCCAGGGCATTGCTGGCCACCCTGTTCTCCTCGGGTCCGCCAAGAAGCAGAATCGCCTTGAGGTAGTTGTCCACAGACTCGCTGTTCGGATTTGGTTCACGGCGCGCCATCAGGGCTGAATCTCCCGTTTCCATCTTGACACGGATCCTCTTGACACTGACCCATTTTAGGCGTACCTAATAGTTAGGTTTGCCTAAATTAAGGCCAGCCATCACCCGCCCCGCACACTGGAGTTTTCCCTTGGCGCTCAACAGAATCGCGAGGACAGCGCTGAAGCTTTTTTTGATGTTAACCATGGTTAACATATTGCCGCTTTGGGGGCAGAGCGGAACCAGCAGCGCACTCGCCGGCATCGTTCTCGACAAGAGCGGCGCCGCCATTCCCGACGCCCAGGTCAAGGCAACGGAGGTAAACACCGGTTCCGTCCGCGTCGTCCAGAGCAACCTGGAGGGGCGTTTCCTCTTCTCGCAGGTGAATCCGGGAACTTACCGGATTGAAGTGCATGCCGCAGGATTCGGGCTGGCACAGTCACAGCCCACGAGTGTTTCTGTAGGACAGACTGCCGCGGTCAATTTCACCCTGTTTCCCGCGGCCATCTCACAGTCCGTGGAAGTGACCGGGCAATCTGCCCTGATGAGCCTGGAGAATCCGAATACTTCGACCACGCTGGAAGCGAAGACCATTAAAAACTTGCCCAATCCAGGGCAGGACCTGACCTATATCGCGCAGTTCGCGCAGGGCGCGCTGATGAATACCGCGGGATCCTCGAACGACGCCAAGGCCGCAGGCGGCTATGGCAATGTTGAGTTCAACGGGCTGCCGGCCACCTCCAACGGTTATATCCTGGACGGCTTCGATGCCAACGATCCTTTCCTCGGGCTGAACATTGGCCTGTCAACGAACCTGGTTATCGGACTGGACGCCTTGCAGGAAGCGACCGTCAATACCAACTCGTACGCCGTCGATCAGGGGCGCTACGGAGCCTCGCAGGTCAACTACTTCACCAAGTCCGGATCGAACCACTTTCACGGAGACGCGTATGAGATCTGGAACGGCTCCCTGTTCAACGCCACCGATTACTTTCTCCACGCCAACGATACGCCGGGAAATATCGCCCGCAAGCCGCGCTCGACAGTGAATGAATTCGGAGTCAGCATCGGCGGCCCGATGATGAAAGACAAGTTTTTCTTCTTCACCCACTACGAAGGCATCCGCATCGCTCTTCCGCTGATTGCCCGAACCACCGTGCCCTCGCCCGCCTATCAGCAGTATGTGTTACAGCAATTGCCGCTGGGCGGGTCCGATCCGATCAACGGAACACTGCTGCCTGCACAGCCTGACGCAGTAGCCTTCTACCGGAAAATGTTCGGGCTGTACAGCAACACTGCAGGCACACCCACTCCGGTTCTCACTTGTCCGTTGGACGCGAGCGGAGCATTACTCCCCGGAACACAAACTTCGACCAACCTGTTCAACGGATCCGGCTGCGCCAACAGGCGAACACAATCACTGAACAATATCGACAGCGAGAATCTGATCGTGGTTAAGATCGACCACACGCTCAATGCGAAGAACAGCGTGTGGTACCGCTTTCAGCAGGACACGGGTCTGCAGGCTGCCTACACTGACGCCATCAATCCCATATTCAACTCCTACTCCCCCCAGCCACAGAGGACACTTGTACTCGGCTACACGCACGTCTTCTCGCCCTCGCTGGTGAACCAGTTCAATCCTGGCGCTAGCTGGTATTCGAGCCTCTTTTTGCCCAATAACTACTCCCAGGTGCTCGAGACGTTCCCCATCGTGCTGGGCGGGGGCAGCTCGAATGCACCGTTCACTACGTTAGGTGGGAACGACCAGACGTATACCCAGGGCCGCAAAGTTACCCAGTGGCAAATCAACGACAACCTCATCTGGACCCACTTACGCCATAGCTTCAAGTTCGGAGAAAACTCCCGCAGGCTGGATATAAGTGATTACGATCTGGGCGAAGGGGTTGTGCCCAGCGTGATCTATAACGATCTGGCGCAGTTTACCTACGGCGCTGCGTCCACAGCGACCGCAGCCTTTCCGGTTACGCAGAAGGAGCGCATCGCTCTGGGCAACCTCGACATGTACGCCATGGATACTTTCAAAGCCAGCCAGAGATGGACCCTGACGGCCGGTTTGCGGGTTACCTGGAATACCAATCCGGTCAATCAGCAGGGCCTGTTCGCGCGGCCGAAAGGATCGTTCCTTGATTTGACCCACGATGTCGATCAGCCCTTGAACCAGGCCATTCAGACGAACGTGCGCACGCTCTTCCCAGCCACTCCACTGCTGAGCTGGCAGCCGCGCGCTTCGGCAGCCTACAAGCTGTCCGATAAGATCGCGGTCCACGCAGGAGGCGGCGTCTTCAATGACATTATCCCGGCGCAGATTGCCGACCTCGGCGCAACCAATGCTCCCTATGCGCCGGTCTTCGTCGGCGGCATCAACGGACAAGTCGGCGGCATTGGCATCGCCCCAGGGGTTCCAAACAGTGCAGTCGACGCGACCGGCCATGCCAACCAGTCCTTTCAAACCGTCTTCCGTTCAGGGAGCGCTCCGTGCGCCGGGCTGCCTGCGGGCGCTCCTACGTGTCCCCTGGCGGTTGGCCTGAACACGTTTCCCAGCGGCACGCTGAAGACGCCATACTTCCTGCAATGGAGCCTGGGCATCGAGCGCGAGTTAGGAGCGCGGGGTGGGCTGCGGGTCGATTACGTGGGCACCCGCGCCGTGCATGAGCCATACCAGGTGCAGCTAAACGGGTACCAGACAGTATGCCCTGGATGCTTCGCGCCTTTTGAGTATAACCAGCCTCTCGATCAGCGCTTCGGCAGCGTGAATGAATTCCGCACCGATGCGGGCAGTAACTATACCGGCCTGCAAACCAGCGCAACCAAACAATTCGGCGGGCTGACGCTGCGTGGAAATTACACCTACAGCCATTGTCTCGATGAAGTATCCAATGGTGGCCTGCTTCCCTTTTCCAGTCTCGGCATTCTCTATCCATTGCCAGGCGACCTGCGTAAGCAATACGGTAACTGCGACTACGACGTACGGCACAACGTCTCGGCCTTTGGCATCTATGCGATTCCATTTCATTCCAGCCATACACCGTTGCGGTACATGCTCGGCGGCTGGCAAGTATCGCAGACAGCATTCCTGCACAGCGGAGTGCCCTTCAGCGTGCTGAGTGCACCCTACACCGCGAACAACGACGGTATCTTTCAGGGGAGCGGGCCGCAATTTGCCGACCGGGTTCCCGGGGTTCCCCTCTATCGCAAAACTCCGGTCGCCGGGGTAACGCAAACCGGCAGCCGTCAGTGGCTCAACCCGGACGCCTTTGCCTCGGTGGTCGATCCCAGCACCGGCGCCTGCGCCGGAGGAGATTCGCCGGTGAACTGCCAGTTCGGAAATTCAGGCCGCAACAACGATCGCGGACCTCATTTCACGTATTCCGAGGTTTACGTGACGAAAAAGATTCCTATCACCGAGCGCGTAACGTTACGCTTCGATACCCAGGTCTTTAACCTCTTCAACCATCCCAACTTTGCTTTGCCCAGCAATCAGGCGGGCACTCCGGGCAAACCGTCAACCCAAACCGGCTTTGGCGCGTTAACCAGCACTATTTCCCCACCTACCGGACTGCTGGGTGTGGGCCTCGGCGGCGACAGCTCACCACGCATGATCGCCTTCCAGGGGAGGATTGAATTCTGAAGCCAAAACCCCGGCGGAAAAACCAAAACAGCCGTGATACTCGTAACCTTTTTGGTCTTTCTGTAATCTCATCTGGGTCGATGGCAAGAAAATGTTGCTCTTATTCTTAGCGTATTTCGGCGGGGTGCTCACCATTCTCAGCCCCTGCATCCTGCCGGTGCTGCCGTTCGTGTTCGCGCGCTCCGATCAGCCCTTCCGCAAGAGCGGTTTACCGTTGCTTGCGGGTATGTCGATCACCTTTGCCCTGGTTGCCAGCCTGGCGACGGTGGGCGGCGGTTGGGCTGTGCGGGCCAATCAGTTCGGCCGCATCGCCGCGCTTGTTCTGTTTGCCGTATTCGGCCTCACCCTGCTGTTCTCGTCGCTGGCCGAGCGTCTGTCGCGTCCGCTGGTGCAACTGGGCAACCGGCTCTCAAGAAACTCCGGCTCCGGTCCGAGTGTCCTGAATTCCTTTTTGCTTGGTATTGGCACCGGTCTCCTCTGGGCACCCTGCGCCGGGCCGATTTTAGGTCTCATTCTTACCGGAGCAGCCCTGCAGGGAGCAAGCACCCATACCGTCATCCTGCTGCTCAGTTATGCCGCGGGAGCAGCGACCTCGCTGGCGATCGCTTTGCTCGCCGGTGGCCGTATCTTCGCCGCCATGAAGCGTGGACTCGGGCTGGAGGAGTGGATTCGCCGCGCGCTTGGCGTAGCCGTACTGGCTGCAGTGGCAGCGGTTGCCTTTGGACTGGACCGTGGCGTGCTCACCCGGCTTTCCCTGGCCAGCACGGGTGGCCTGGAGCAGCGCCTGGTCGACCGTTTCCATCCCTCGAATCAAACAAAAAAGATCGTGCTCAATCAAACCATCGACATCTCCGACTCGGCGGTTCCCAGTCTTGCCGGAGCCACGGCCTGGATCAACTCACCACCGCTCACGCTGGAGTCGCTTCGCGGAAAAGTGGTTCTGGTCGATTTCTGGACTTATTCCTGTATCAACTGCCTGCGCACGCTGCCCTATATCGAGGCCTGGAATGAGAAATACAAAGACAGCGGCCTGGTGATCATCGGCGTTCATACGCCCGAGTTTCCCTTCGAGAAGGATGAGGCGAACGTCCGCAAAGCGGTGAAGGATCTCGGCGTCCTTTATCCGGTCCCGATGGATAACGACTACAAGATCTGGCGCAGTTTCAACAACGAGTACTGGCCCGCTGACTACTTTATAGATGCCACGGGGCACATCCGCTTTCACCAGTTTGGCGAGGGCAGTTACGACGAGTCTGAAAAGTGGATCCGGACCCTGCTCGAGGAAGCGAACCATACACCTCTTCCCCAGACCGCGACCAAAATAGCTGCCAGCGGTAGGGAAGCTGCAGCCGATTCGGATGACGTTCAATCTCCTGAGACCTATATCGGATATGCCAGAGCGGCGAACTTTGCCTCTCCCGGCGGATTGAATCAGGATGATCCCCAGCTTTACCAAACTCCAACCGGATTAAATCTCAACCACTGGGCGCTCGCCGGCAATTGGAAGGACGAGGACCAGGTCGCGACCTCGCTTTCCGCGCCGGATAGTATCTCGTTTCGCTTTCACGCTCGCGACCTTCACCTGGTCTTAGGGCCGGGCACAGACGGTAAGCCTGTGCGTTTCCGGGTGACCCTCGATGGTCAGGCACCGGGCGCCGACCATGGCGTAGATACCGACGCAGAGGGTTACGGCGTCGTTACCGGCGATCGGCTGTATCAACTGATTCGTCAGCAAGGCAATATTCATGACCGTACCTTCAGAATAGATTTCCTGGTGCCCGGGGTACGGGCGTATTCATTCACCTTCGGTTAAATAAGAAAGGGACAGTTTTATGAGCGACTCACAAGAACAACGAAAACTTAGCCGGCGCGTGTTTCTGGCCACCTCGGCCAGCGCTTGCGGGGCCCTCGCACTCTGGTCTTTTGAGCGGCCGGGCGTTGCGGCAGCCGCGAGCGGCAAGACGACGACTCCGGGTATGGTGACCATCGTTCAATTTGGTGCGGACGGCAAGAAGACGGGCAGGGTTCAGGTTCTGAAGGTCGTCAAAAAGGATGCGGAATGGCAGCAACAATTATCCGCGATCTCTTACGAAGTAGCTCGCCATGCGGGCACGGAGCGGCCTTATACCGGTGATACGTTGAACGTTCACGATCACGGTCTGTTTCGCTGCATCTGCTGCGACGCGGCTCTCTTCAGTTCGGACACTAAGTTTGACTCCGGTACCGGCTGGCCTAGTTTCTGGCAACCGATTGCGCGAGAGAATGTTGTGGAAACTACGGACCGAAGCCTGGGGATGGAGCGAACCGAAGTTACCTGCAGACAGTGTGACGCTCATCTCGGGCACGTCTTCGATGACGGCCCTCCTCCAACGGGTCTGCGCTATTGCATGAACTCAGCGGCGATGCATTTCGTCAAGCTGGCTTAGACGCCGATTGCTTTGCGGGGTCGCCTGCGCTCATCTCGGGACTGACGCTACAATAGGCCATGTCCACAGTCAGCGAGCATTACGAACGCCTGCTGTCAAAACACTACACGTGGATGTTCGGCTCGTCCTTCGAGGAGAAAGTGGCCGAACAGAAAGTTTTCCTCTCTCGAGCCCTTGGTCTAAAACACAGGCCAGAGGCTTCGCTCGCAGCAGACCTGGGATGTGGATCCGGCTTCCAGACAATTGCGCTGGCGCAGCTTGGCTTTTCTCCGGTGATCGCCATTGACACCAGTTCAGAGCTTCTCGATGAGCTGCGATCTCACGTCAACAGCCTCCCGGTTCAGATAGAGAAGGCAGATTTACGAGACTTACTGGCAGTTGTCCGGGCTGGACAAGCCACTGTAATAGTTTGCATGGGCGATACGTTGACCCATTTAGCAAGTAAAGGCGAAGTGAGTGCCCTGTTTCGCGAAGTGTTCGACGGACTCCGCCCGGGCGGAATCTTCGTAATCACCTATCGCGACCTGACGACGGAACTCCACGGAACCGACCGCTTTATTCCGGTTCGGAGCGATGACAATAAGATCATGACGTGTTTTCTCGAATTCGAGAACGTAGAGTCAGTGAGGGTTCACGATCTGGTGTACTTTCGTCATTGCGAGGGTTGGTCCCTGAACAAGAGCAGCTATCTAAAGCTACGCCTGGGGATTGACTGGATATGTCAGGAACTAAGCGAAGCCGGCTTTACCGTCGTATTTCAAGACTCTTCCGCAAGGCTCATTGCGGTCGCAGCCGCTAAAAGGGAGTGACGAATGTTCCAGGTAGTGTTTGTAGTGATCGCACTGGTAGCGGCATCGATCCACCTGGCTTTTTCGGTACACAGGCGGAGCAGCGCGGTGGCCGTCGCCGGAACGTACTTGCTATACCTGCTCGTGATCTACGTCGGGTTGATGGGGTTGCTGACGGCCTACGCGCACGTGTTTCGTCCACTGCAAACGTCAGCTTCGATCGGGTGGTCGACGAGTCCCTATGAATATGAGGTCGGGATGGCCGATCTGACGGTTGGGGTGCTGGGAATTCTGTGTGTGTGGCTGCGTGGCAATTTCTGGTTGGCGACAGCGATTGCCAATGCTGTGTGGCTGTTGGGAGACGCTCTGGGGCATATCCGGCAGATGCTTCTTTACAACAATCACGCGGCGAACAACGCCGGCATCTTTCTGGTTACCGAAATCACGATGCCATTGGTCATTCTTTTCCTGGCTTTCTATGTCCACAAGAGTTCCCCCAGCGGCTAAATGCGCATGGACAGGGACGTTTCTTAACGTACGGAAAGGCTCGGAGGGTGGCCCACGGAGTGACGGGTACGGGATTTAAGGCCCGTACACCTCTTCTCTGTGCAAACCCAAAAATAAACTGCAGATCACCTCGCTACGCTCGGTCGAAAAGCATTTCCACGAGAGGCCCGCTGAACTGCAGATCCCTCCACTCCGCTCCCCCGTATTTCCTGTGGAACTTGGTGGCGTTGGCCACCTTCATGCGCCTTTCTTTACGGAAAGGCGCACACGCGACCGTGTCCGGCGCAGCGTGGCAGGAAATCCGGGTGCGCTTCGGTCGGGATGACAAAGGGGAGGGCTGCGGTTTCATCGAGAGTAGCTGCTGTCGGCTCAACAGCTGGTTTTCATCCATTTGGGTGAAAAAGGGCCTCTGCTCCTTGCTGCTCCTCTCCGTTCAGTAATTGCTCTACATGGAAGCGTTGCTCTCCCCTTTGTCATCCCGACCGAACCCGGATTTCCTGCCACGCTGCGCCGGACACGGTCGCGTGTGCGGCTCTCCGTAAAGAGAGCCGCATGAAGTTCGCCAACGCCACCAAGTTTCACAGGAAATCCGGGGTAGTGGAGGGATCTGCAGTTCAGCGGGCCTCTCGTGGAGATGTTTTTCGACAGACCGTAGCGAGGTGCAGATCTGCGGTTTCGTATGTACCCTGAACTTAGGCCGTTAGGGACAACTCCGGAGCCTTTGGCATCTCATCCGCGGAGGGTCCGTAGACGCCCGGGATTGCAATTCCATTCAGTCGCAGAAAAACTCCCAGCTGTGCCCGGTGATGAATGAGATGGTTCATCACCCACTTGCGCAACACCTGGGCCCGTGGCATGTCGATGATTGTCTGGCCTCCCCAGATCATCTTCCACTGTTGAGCGAGAGCGGCATCGTCCGCCGCGGCCAGCCGGGTCCGCGCATCGCTCACGTGCTTATCGAATCCGACCAGCATTTCTTTCTTTCCCTTGCCTTCCCGCGCGGCGACCGTCTTCTGGTAGTCATCATCGGAAAGCGTCATCGTATCCAGCCTCAGCGTGTCACAATACCACGCTGGTAAATCCAACAGATGCCAGGCAAGCTGCCCCAGAGTCATCGACTTTTCGTGCGGCTTCCATCCCAGCTTTTCGTCCGGCACAAGCTCCAAAAACTTCCGGGTACTTGCCATTTCTTCATCGAATTCCGGTAACAACGATTCGCTCATTTTCATGGGACCTTTCCTCCAGGCCAGTTGGCCTATGCAGAGAAAGGTAGGTCCGCAAATATGACACCGGCTGTCATATTTAGAGAATTTCTTAGATTGCCGTGTCCTGAAGAAGGGTCTTCAGGCGAGCTTCCTCATACGAATAGCGCCGGGCATTGTTAAAGTCGTGGCGTGCGATCGCGGCAACCATGTTACTGATCGCGGCGTTGCGCAGCCTCGCGACTTCTGCGATGGAAAGGGGTTCGCTCGTCGAATCGACCGCATCCGAAAACGAAGGCTTGCTGGGTAAGATGTTTGCCAACCACATGATGTACGCTCCTCTCACAATGCTGGAGAACTCCCATAAAAGAAAGGCGACAAACGCAGATTTCCTGTTCGCAAAGCGCTCGCCTGCCCTTTGCTCGAAGACCCAAATCATCTCCTCAGAAAACTGCCGGCGAAAGCTTGCTGGATAAAGCTGGAGCAGAGCCCGGTAGAAATCGCCCGCTCTCATGACGCTCCTTTGAGACCAAGCCGCGTGGTTGCCGATTGGAGAAGATGACGCAGCCGGACAATTTCGGAACTAAGCTGTGCCCGGCCTTTGGCGGTCAGCCGATAGGCCTGCTTGTCGCGCGATGTGTCTTCCTGCTCGAAGCGCTCGATCCATTCGTCCTCCAGAAGCCGGCGAATGGCACCGTAAAGTGTCCCGGTGCTGAGTTGAACCCGCCCCTGGCTCAACTTTTCGACATCCTTGAGAAGCGCGTAGCCATGTTTCGGTTCTGAAGCGAGACTGGTGAGAATCAGGACCACTTGTTCGCTGAGCGGCTTAGTATCTGTTGCGACATGCCGCATGACTACATGTTGAACCGCGGCCTATGGATTGTCAAGCCCCCTGGCTCGTTGACGAGTCGATGACGGGTACCGGTCCCTCAAGCCACCTACAACGAGGTATTTAACGCCATGGGATTGGAAGGCGGACGAAAGGTCTTTGTAGTCTTGGTACATCAGGCTCGATCTCCCAACCTTTGAGCGCATAGGCGGTTTCAATCATTTCCTCAACCGCGTCCAGCCGTTCATGCGCGGGCCGACTTTGCCAATAGCGGTACTCGTCCGCCTTTATCTCGTCAAAGTCGCTGTACTTGCGTACTGTAATTGGCGTGTCATCCATGGCGTTCTGTTCTTAGCATACGGGAAAGGCAGGGGCAAACGCTCAAACCAGCGACGATCTCGCAAACCATTCGGTCGTCTTCGGGGCCTGAAGGCGGACAAAATGCAGGCAAATGATCAAATTAATTACTTGAGCATCTTGAGCATCTTCGCGAAACAAAGGACTTATTTGCGAACCTTCGCAAATCGCTTCGAAAAGTATTTCCCTGGAAGGCCCGCTGCACGGTAGATTCCATCGTGCCCCCTTCCCTAAAAGAAAGGCGGACCCCGCGGCGGCACAATCGCAGATCTCAACGGTATCCGTGAATTGAGAAGGAATCTGATCGTACGCGGCGTCACGAACCGCGTTTGTAAAATTCGATAAAATTTGGCTTTTTTAGACCTCAGCGGCGCCGCCCAGAGAAACGTTTGTCAGGGGAAAAGGACAGTCTGAGGGAGCTGGCTTTGTCCGGAACGGCGTCGAAGACGCAGCCGGTTGCGGCGGGAACCTGGCTCAGCCTTTCGGGGTTGATGAAGGGATTGGCAAGGCTGGGTTGGCGCCGGTCGAGGTTGGGAGACGACGTGTCGTTCGCCAGTTGGGGGGCTGGCTCGGGTGTAGGCTCCGGTACAGGCTCCGGGTGGGGGACCTGGGGCGCGGCGGGTGGGGTTTTCGTGCCGGCAACGGGGTCCCCTGGCTCCTCACCCACAGGTTGGTGCTGCTGTTTGCGGAGCCACTCAGGGGTGTAGATATCTGCCTTAACGGGCGGGGCCGCGGGTTGCGTTGCGGATGGGGAAAGGCGGCGGTCGGGAATCAGTCCTTCGATGGCTACGATCATCGAAAGGGCCTTGATCTGGCCGGCGATGATGCCTCTGGTCACCTCGTGGCTAAGATTGGCCAGTTCCCAGAGCCGGGCCAGGATCTGGTCGCGACCAAGGTTCAACTTGCGCAGCCCTTCGGCTTCCTGGTCCACCAGCCTTTCCCTGACGGCGGCGCGGTGCTCGATCATGTAGGCGCGGACGCGGGGCTTGGCTTTGGTATAGGCGGCGGTGTCGGGATTGAGGCCGACAGCTTGCGCAGCGCGGCGGTCATTCATGGTTCCGGACAGGATCAGGCGAGCAAAGGCGATTTCCTGATCGGTGATGGGATCGGTGACAGTATTTTTGGGCATAGGTCGTCTCGTTCCTTGTTTTGCTGGAGATTGGGTCGGATTTGTTTGCTGCTCTCGTAGGGAGACAAAGGGGTGGAGAGCCGCGGTAGGTCACTCATGGCTGGTGTTGTGATTTTGTGACAGGGATAGGGTGAGGGACCGGATAGCGGTGAAGCTATCCTTCGCTCACGCGGAAGGCCGAAACTACCGGCAACTGCCGGCCAGGGCGCGGTTGCGTGAGAAGCCGTCGCCTGCCGATATCTTCTACTCCAAGAGATATAGCCTTTTCATGTTTGATGTAAGTGGCGAGATGCCTTTTTCCGCACGGGAGTACAAGCCCGAAGGTTACTCTGGTTTGGTGTGCGCGTTGGCAGGGGAGCTAAAACCGGCACATACGGAACAACCACCGTGCTGTCAGGATGCGTCAGGACATGAATTTTTGGCTGGTAGTTGCTCCTTCCAGACGGAGCAATCGCGACTACTGAGATTAGTGAACATCCAGTCCGTCCCCGGGTTCCCCCGGGTTCGCCCCGGAACTGGGTTGTTCCAAATCTCACGAGGGATAAGTATCCTTGTCGCTGTATCAGGCCATGCCCTGGGTTGTTCGACCTCTCGATAGATAGGATAAGGAGATCCGATGAAGAATCGCATGGTGTACCTCCCTTTGTTTTGCCTGCTTGCAGCCTCCTGTTTCTTCTCTACATCCGCCCGGGCGCAGAACGGAGGCGGTTGGCAGGTGGTGAAGGCAGACTGGGGCGCGGGCAACCGATGGATGAACGTCACGAATCAGGTCCGCAGGCTCCTGAACAGCAACCGTGTAGTCATGGTGAATAACGACAACATGGGCGGCGATCCCGCTTATGGCGCAATCAAAATTCTGCGCATTCAGGCCACGAATTCTCGCGGCCAATCACAGCAATTCACCTACAACGAAGGTTCCACGATCAATGCCAGCCAGTTCTACAACAATGGCCGGCCAGGGGGTCCTGGATATCCAGGGAATCCCGGATTTCCACCACCGAATCCAGGTTATCCCGGCGGCGGTAACGGCTCTCTGCAAATCACGCGCGCGTACTATGGCCTAAACAATCGGACCAACGATGTAACCCAACTCCTTCGTGGCATGGTGCGGAACGGAACACTCGCCGTGCAGGTGAACAACAACAACATGGGCGGCGATCCAGCTAAGGGCGGTGACAAAGTGCTCACCGTCATCTATCGCTTCCAGGGACGGGAGCAAACCTCCACCGTTAAAGAGGGAAATATGCTCAGAATTCCGTGAGGGTTTGGAGCAACTACATCCCGGCGGGGACAACCGGGAAGTTAGCTATCAGATAGTGTCTCGCATAGTGTCTCGCAGTAATCGCGATTTACCTCAGGTTGGAGAAATTAGTGACCGAAATTAGTGACCAGACGGGGCGTAGCCCACTCCGTCTCGGGGCAGGTAAACGTCCCGTCCGGCCACTAATCTTCGGTAGTTGAGGGCCGCAGCTGAGTATGGCGTGAGTGCCCACCACCGCCCACCTGTCACCTCTGCCAGTCGCCCGATTCCCGTTCGCGAATTACCATACGACTTCTCAATGGGACTACGCGGAGCGCCGCTCTCTAAGGAGTGCCGTATGTCTTTCTACTGGATCTACGATCTTCCTACCTGGCTCTTTGGCGTTCTCACAGTGATTGTGTTCGTGGCCTTCGGTTTGGCTGGCCTCTTCCTCCTTCGCGGTTGGGTGCAACGCATTGACACTGGGCACCATGCCTACAACCACATCGTGGGTTTCTTCCTCGCTGGCGTTACTGTCTTGTATGCGGTTTGTGGAGGCCTGCTAGCGATCGGAGCCTGGGCAACCTTCGCTGAAGTGCAGGAAAAGATCGACCATGAGGCCACTGCCCTCGGCGCTCTCTACCGTGACATCGGTGCGTACCCCGAACCCGCGCGCACCATCTTGCAGAACGACCTGCGCAGGTATGCTCGCGAAGTCATCGATGTGGGATGGCCGATGCAACGACGCGGGATCGTTCCCAATAACGCAAGCCCGCTGCTTAACGACTTTCAGCAGCATTTCATGGCTTTCGAACCTCAGGACCAGAGACAGAACATCGTCGCCGCAGAAGCCTATAGATCCTTCAATGACCTGACTGCAAGCCGAAGAGCCAGGCTCAACAGCATCCAGGCTGAAATGCCCGGACCTCTGTGGGCCTTGATGATCGTCGGAGCCGCGATTTGCATTGCGAACACCTGGTTCCTTCACTCAGAAAGTTTCATCATGCACATCTGGATGACGATATTGTTTTCAGGCCTGTTGGCTCTGCTGATCTTCTTGATCGCAGTCATGGACAATCCGTATCGAGGAAAGATCGGCGTCTCTCCAGAACCCCTCGAGCGCGTCTACGAGCAGATCATGTCACCACCAAAGTGATGTGACTTCGTGTGCGGAGTAGAAGGACCATTTCAGGAAGCGCCAATCGGCACGAACATGGGTGCCCCTCCCGGTATCGGAGAGGTCGTATCCAGCCCACTTCATTGCTCCGGGCGAGTGACTGCCCACTCGGAAGTTACTAGTGGACTGTAACGGCTGATTCGGTAGAAACGCAGATTGCTACGCTACGCTCGGTCGAGAATCATTTTCTTTTCCGGGCCCCACTAGGCTGCGGAACGACCTTCTTCAGCCCTCGAGGGCAGCGTTTGCGCCGGAAGGCGCTGCAAAGCGTCCCTCAGGGGCTAAAGCCCTCAACGTTTTCACGGTTTACGGCCTGACTAAAGTCGGGCCCTGATATGCCTACAGCTCGCGTATCGCACTAACCGGATTGGTTTGCATGGCTCGACGAGCAGGCAGATAGCAGGCCAGCACCGACATCGCTCCCAACAGCAGCACAACCCCAAATATCGTCATCGGATCATTGGCGCTGACCCCGTATAGCTGGGCAGCGATGGCGCGCGTCAAAGCGAACGCAAGAGCAAGACCGACGGATAAGCCGCACAATGTCAACCAGAGCCCCTGGATTAGTATCAGCTTGAGCACGTCGAGGCGCGTAGCGCCGAGTGCCACACGGATCCCGATCTCATGCGTGCGTAACTGCGTCCGATATGCCACTACTCCATAAATCCCCGTAGCCGCCAGTACCAGTGCGATCACCGCGAACACGCCCGCGAATGTGCTCTCGATCACGGCAAAGGCGCTGCCTCCCTCGGTGGCCTGGCGCATCGTACGCACATCGTAGACCGGAAGCTGATCGTCGATCGACTGAATGGCTCCCTCGACCGCGGGAATCAGGTTCAACGGGTCGCCCTGGGTCTTGACTTGAACAATGAGTTCGTTGGCTCGCTGGAAGTAACTCATGTAAACCATGGGCTCAGGCTGCTCGTACATAAAAGCATGCTTTGTGTTACGCACCAGGCCCACGACCGTGAACAGACTGCCTCCTATTCGTAACCGTTTCCCTGACGCATCCTGGCCTGGCCAGTACCGGTGAGCCGTTGTCTGATCGATGATCAGGACGCGCGGTGATTTCTCGTTATCGTCCCGGGTGAAGTCGCGGCCCTCAGTTATGGGTATACCCAACGTTGCAAAGTAACGCGGGCTCACGTCCGCCGTCCGCACTTCCAGCGACTCATGGGGGGCGGGAACATACCCCTCCGGATACGCATCCACCGTCTTGCGCATCCAACTCATGGGAACCCAGTCTGTAAGAGAGACAACCCGCACGCCCGGCAAAACCGACACTTGATCAAGAATCTTGTTACGGATCACTTTCCGTTGCTCGGCCGGATAGCCAACGAGGTTCAATCCCACGGAAACAGTCACGATATGATCCTGCTCAAAACCTGGTTGCGCCAACGCGAGATTACGCAGGGTTTGCAGAAACAGCCCGGAACTTACCAGCAGCGCTAAGGAGAGCGCGATCTGCGTCACGACCAGCCCGCTGAGCAGCCGCCGATTGCGCGACCCGCCGGAAAGATTCGCTGACTCCTCCTTGAGAGCCTCGGTAGGAGACACCTGAGATGATCGCCATGCCCGAAGTGCTCCGCAGAGCGCGCTGGCGACGAGAGTCAGAAGCGCTATCCCCAGGATCACGTTCGAGTCCAGCAACCCATTCAGCAAGGTTGGATTGGCATTCGGCGGAATAAAACGTGCGAACGACCTGGCTGTCCACACCGTCAGCAGCAAAGCCAGCGCTCCACTGCAGAGGGAGACAAATCCACCCTCCAGTACCATCTGCCGTGCTAATTGCATCCGCCCGGCACCCAGTGATTGCCGTATGGCGATCTCGCGCCGGCGCGCCACAAAGCGCACCAGCGTGAGCGTCGCCACGTTGGCGCAGGTTAACAGCAACACCACGCCTGCTATTCCCAGCAGGATAGGCAGTGATGATGCCATATACGCATTGCCGCCGAAAGGCGATCGCCACATCGGGTCCAGCGCAATGGTGTTGCTGCCGAGATGATCATCCGGATACGCAGCCACAATCTTGCGCATGAGAATGTCGAGGTCTTGCTGGGCCTGTTCCCGTGTCACTCCCGATCGCAGCTTGGCGATCACATTGAGAAAGTCCGCGCTGCGATGCTGCAATAGCCAATCATTCGACCCGATCGGATTCAACGTCAGCCACACGTCCTGCCGTATGCTCGGCATGGCGCCTGTAAATCCCTTCGGCGCCACCCCAATCACCGTCACGGGATGCCGGGAGATCTCAATCGACTTTCCCACGATGGCCGGGTCTCCGGCATAGCGCGTCTTCCACAATGAGTAGCCGAGAACGACCAATGGGACAGCGTCGGGACGGGCCTCTTCTTCCGGCCGGAAAAAGCGCCCCAACAAGGGATGAATGCCCAACACTTCGAAGTAGTTCGACGATACCGTTGCGGAGTAGATTCGCTCAGCCTTCACCCCGCCGGTCAGCGCACTCCAGTCGTGGTGGTATGCGAGCATTCCGACAAAGCTGTGATTCCGATCGCGCAGATCGCGATAATCCAGATAGGAGAATGGGGGCGTGGGAGAGGTGCTCCACTGCCCCCGCATCACACTTACCAATCTATCCGTGTCGCGCGATCCCGGAATTGGATGCAGCATGGTTCCATTAATCCAGCTGAGCATAGTCGAGTTGGCACAGATGGCGACCGCCAGCATGACTACGGAACTAATGGTGAAACCGGGTTTTTTGCGCAATTGCCGCAAGGCCAAGCGAACGTCCTGAAGCAATCCTGCCATGACCGTCTCCATAGAATTTGCTCTCGGGAATAGAACTATGATCCGTGTCAGTTGCACACGGTGTTCCATACCACAAAATGCATAAATTAAATAAAATGAGCGACATAGGTCTAACCTGTGCCGTTCACACCCAGACCTTTCCTGTTCAAAAATGATCCCGGCGTCCGTTTTCGAACACCTCGATGATCAGACCCAAGAGGAAAATGACAAAGTTTGATGTGTCTCGTGTTTAGATTTTAGTCCCTGGTCGGAATCGCATTTCCTCGCTGTTGAATTCGCCCAGTTCAGTGTTATGGAAGAAGACGCGATGCACGTCCTCGTCCATCTGTTCGAGTCCGATCTCCTCATTGCGCAAAACCTCGCTAACGAAAACGCGGCCTTTGTGCCAACTGATGTCGCCGCTGTTATTCACTCGTCGCGTCTGAAACGATCTGGGATACACGAAGCTCGCTACCTTGCTGGGTAGCAGCCGAGTACTGGGCACATAGATACTTCCCGGCGTCTCGTTGGCAAGAGCCTCATGCGGGCGTTCATGGTTGAAAACAAACGGAAGCGATCGAACTTCTTCTGTTGCGCGGTCACCGTGCGTGCCGGGGGCTTGGCTGTCTCCTCCTTTAGTGTGCGGTGCATTCGGGATTTCCACACTCCCGCGGCCCGGCGACTGCTCAAAACATATAAAACAAACAAAACCGGCCGAGGTGTCACCGAATTAATCGCTTCCTAGCGTGTATCAGCTCAGGGGTGCAGTCCATTCTGTCACCGGCTTTTGTGTCACCAGCTTTTGTCGTCACCGGCTTTTCGTCGAACGAGAACATCCCCTGATTGTCTCCCGGCTTCGCCTCTCGCTATGATAGTGTCAACCTATGAATATTAGGCGCGTCGTGCCGGACATCAGGTCCAAGCAGATGAATGAGAGCCGCGCGTTTTACGTTGACTTTTTGGGCTTTAACGTCGGAATGGACATGGGCTTCCTCACGACGTTCGTATCGCCAAGCAATCCGACATCTCAGATCAGTATCTTGCATGATGATGGTAGTTCAGCGTTGCTGCCCAATGTGAGCATAGAAGTCGAAGATGTTGACAAGGTCTACGCCGATGCCACGGACCGCGGCCTTGAAATCGCCTACCCGCTGACTGACGAGCCTTGGGGCGTTCGCCGCTTCTTTGTGGTGGATCCAAGTGGAACAGTTCTAAACATAATGAGTCACCTTCCGAGTTGATTGCGGGAAGGCTCGCCCAATCCACAAGTTCGGTGGTGGGAAGTTTGCGGGTCGAGATTTGTGGTCATCCATGATAGGTAATGGTCAAGGGGAAACGGAGATTCCCGTTGACCCGGCGGAGTAGGTTCCCCGAGTGAGCAGAGGTTTCTAGTTTTTGGCTGTCCTCGATCGCTTAGCAGGACCAACGCTTTGCCAGCGTGGCCAGACATCCATTTAAGATGAGGAAACATGATGCTGGGTAGGAATGGGGGACCACGGGGAGAATTTGGGGACGGGAGAACTTGGGGACGTCCACCTCTACGAAACCTCCTGTCTAACCAACTAGAGCTGGATAACGTCACTAGTCTTCGAGGCTTCTCGCACCTCGAAGGATTGGTCCAGCTTTTGCTGCACGTAGGGGGCTCTGAACGGGGAGAACACAAAGCAGTCGGCGCGTTTGATGAGCGCCAAATTGATCTTTCTTACTTGCGCCGCGTCTGTGAAAACGAGGTCCTCGCTCCCAAAACCCGTTCCTCCCGCTAAACAGGTATCCCGACTGATAGGAAAAAGGAAATCTGGTGAGTTTGCGTCCTTGTGGACATGGCCAGTCTGCAATGGATTCCACAATAAAACAGGAAAATCAGAGGTCAGGAAGAATGCTGCTTTTGCTCGGATGAGGGTCCAATCCATTTTCACAAAGCGGGACTGCATCTGAAGCGTTGTTTCGAACATACAACGTAGGGACCAGTCGCGCTCTGTTATGACCGCTCGCATTTTTCCGGCCTTGAGCTTACGACGCTCTTCGTCGGGATCGAGCTTTTCGCCTGATTTCATCTCGCGCTCCCTAAGGACAGCCTCTAGTTTGCCGGGCACATTCGCGATCTCCCGCAGCGCGTTTACCTGAGCGTCGATGGCGACCTGATTGAAGATTGATTTCGCTGTTGGCGTTCTGGTTGCCGCTAAAGCGACGTACCCGGCGAGCGTCAAACGATCCTGAGCTGACGTTGGCAAGGCCCCTTGTTGAGCGCGAACCAACAACGGTAGAGAATGATTTTCGAGATCAGCTATCTCATGCTCGACTTCGAATGAGCGTGCACCCTGTTTCTCGAAGCAATAGAAGTAGTTTTGCGTTGCGCATTTCTTTGTGGTTTGATACCGAACCTCCGTCTTCCGGGAATACACCCACAGAAAGGGCCCAGTGCGGCCCTTCGCGGGCTGCGGATCGGAGAACGAATCTAGATATGCCCGCTGGACGAAATGATGCGATTTAGGTTCTGTGGCCGGCATGCCACTATTCTTTCAGGAATTTCGAAAGAGGGTCGATACAACGAGGCACGAAGGTGTACGTATTCCTTGGAATACCGAAGCCGACCGGGGAGATGAACGGACAGATCCTGGTGACGACAGATCCTGGTGACAGATCCTGGTGACAGACGGAACGATCACCGAATGCGAAGGAGCAATACTCCGACGAATAATTGTAACGGTTACGTTCCGTCTGTCACCGGGTTGTATGTCACCGGGTTGTAGTAACCGGGTTGTAGTCTCACCGGGTTGTAGTCACCGGGTTGTAGTCACCGGGTTGTACGCGTTCGTGCAGAGCCTCCGGGATTGCAGGGCAGTTTGACAAGCCCTCTAGGGTCAGTAGACGCGCCTTCCGGTGATGGTGTATTTCGCGTCGGGAGGATCCTCTAAGACGATCACCTTCTCCTCCTTTTGTTTCTTCTCCTCCGCAGCTTTCATCGCCTCCGCAGGCCTCTTCGCCTCTGCAAGTTTCTTCTCCTCTGCAGGCTTCAGGGCGTCCGCAGGTTTCAATACCTCTGCAGTCTTCTTCTCTGCAGGTTTCATCGCCTCTGCAGGCTTCAGGGCGTCCGCAGGTTTCAATGCCTCTGCAGTCTTCTTCTCCTCTACAGGCTTCTCTGGGATCATCGCCCACGCGAAGCCGTGCGCCAGCCACAAAAAGAGGCTGCCGAAGAGGCACACCAAAACAAGGCCAGCGAAGAGGAATACCACCTGGCCTTTCGTGTTGGCGGCGGCATACAACCCGATTGAGAAGAAGGCGACGGTTGCGAATGAGAAGCCACCCGCGAAGCGCCTAAGTCGAAGCGATAAAACACTCATGCGATTACTCATTTAGGTCCTCCGTCGCTTGCGAAATAGACCCCGGAGAGCTTATTGAACAGAGCCGATTACCTGCCCAGATAGGTTGCACCCTCCGTCTAGGGCTTCAAGTATATCCCGATTTTTCGAGGAGGGTCACTGGGAGAATTGCCAGTTCGTGGACTTGTGAAGAGGCGGAGGTTCGGGATTCGCGGCAGCAGGCTCCTCTATTCGGGACGCTGCACAGGTTGTCGGTGGTGTCGGTACGGACCGTGCGCCCACGTCTCGGATGAGATGTGGGCCCTGTCTCCTGGGCCGACAGGTCAAAGCGCTCATAACGAGTTCTGAGCGGATTGTCGGCAAACCGGAACACTGCGAAAAGCTGGCACCGTATTACGGTATGACCTGGGGACGGAACGATGCGGGACATCCATGATAGGTAACCGTCAAGGGAAAACGGAGATTTCCTTTGACTTGGTGGAATGGCTTTCCCCAAGCGATTTGCGGGATGCGGTTCAGAACTGTCCTCGATCGTACGCATTGCCAACGCAGTAGCAGCGTGGCCAGACATCCATTTGCGGGAACGGTGAAGCGCCGTCCACGAAGATTGAGTGAGAGTAAACCAGCCGACCTCAAAACAGACGATAGGGTGTATTGGGAGAGTGAGCTCCCGTGCACAGTCCTGACAAGCGTGAGGACCGGCTGGTAGACCGCTGACAGAACAAACCCAAAATAAGCAACTACCGGCAACTAAGCCGCGGAAGCAAGATGTCTTCTGGCTTTTCTCCTTGTTGGGTTTGTTTTTGGCGGCGGTGTACGCACCTGAAAAGGCTGGCCGCTCTTGTCGACGGCTAGCAGATAAGCGACCAGCTTGCGCGCCACCTGCAAGGTGGCGCGATTGGCGTGCCCGCGTCCTAGCTGCTGAGCGTGCAGTTGAGCCAGCTGCGGATTCCAGCGTGGCGCCAGCTTGGCTGCTTCGATCAGCGTGGTCTGCAGCCAGCTGTTGCGCTGCTTGGACAGGGGCCCACGCTGCTGCTTGCCCGCAGAGGAGCGGAATGCCGCTGTCAAACCGCAATAGCTCACCGCATCGGCAATGGAGACAAAACGATGCGGGTCGCCGACCTCCAGCGCCCAGGTCAGACCGGGTGATCGCGCCCACACCGTCGATGCTGCTCAAACGCTCCACGCGCTGCTTTAAGGCAGCGTCGGCCAGCAGTCTTCGCAGCAATTGCTTTTGCACACCCTCGAACATGTCCTTTGTCCCGTGACTCATGCGCAGCAGATCCTTCACCGACTCCGGCACTTCCTCTAAGCTCTTGATCAGATCGGCGAAGTATTTCTTGCCGTGCAGCTTTGTCTTGTGAAAGGATACCCCGCTTTCCATCAGCAGGCCGGCCGTCTTGTTGTGCATTCTGACTGACTGCTGAACCATCATGTGGCGGTAGCGCATCAGTCGCCGCAGATCCCGCAGATCCGGCGGGAACACATAGCAGCCTGGCAGTAAGTCGCACCGCACCAGATCGGCAATGGTGCGAGCATCGATGGCGTCGCTCTTCTTCTTGCCGCAGTAATGGCTTTCATCTTCGCTGGATGGCCCATCTCCAGCCGTTCCGCATATGGCTCGAGCGTGTCGTAGATCCAGGCGCTGAAAATCGTTGCCTCCATAGCACCATGCCATGGTTGCTGTAGACCCCCAGCCCAACTGCGCAACACAGAACGCTCGGCGGCCAGCGTGCCCTCTTTCACGATCTGCCCGGCTGCCGTTTTGATGCAATAACTGATGGTTTTCTTGTGTACGTCCAATCCGATATAGTGAATAGTATTCATGGGGTTCTCCTAAGCGAGATTTCTGGGTCGGCTGCTTCGAACAGTCGATCCCAGCAGTGTAATCTCGGGGAGAACCCTTTTTCCTTCCCATACCTATGCATTCAAACAGACGAAATTACCCCCATTTGCATCATCAAAAGCGTTCCAGCTGCCGGGGTTGATCCGTCCCTTTAACGCTCACCCTTAAGCAAATCACTACGAGAAAGCGCCTCTACCTCTCGTGGGATGCGAAGTCAACGTTGCGTCGATGTCTCAGCAGACAGGTCGCCATGAACTACCCTTCTCCCGAAGAGCAGGGTGTCAGCTGATGATCTAGCTCAATCCGTCAGCGATCTTCGCACGCCTTCCACGTGTGCCCCACGATGAACGACCACGGCTTAGCGTGGCCCGCCCCATTTCCACTATTGGAACAATCTGGGAGCAAAGTCAGCAAAAGCACGCCGCCACGATAGCCACTCGTGTGCCGTTTCAGGGGACTCGAAGTAGACATTCTTAATCCCCGCCTGAGTCAGGGCATCGCTAAACTGCTTCACGCGCGGCCCTTCTACCGACCCGGTCGAAAGAAAAAGCAGCTTTACTTTGCTGTTAAACGCCGTTGCGTCGGCAAAGGCCCCACCGCAAATTGTCTTGATGTCAAACGTGCCGCCGCCGAACCCGCTGCAGTTGCCGCTAAAGCCCCCCAGGTAGGCAAACTTGTCGAGATGCTCAAGCCCCGTAGTAAACGTTTGGAATCCCCCCATCGACAAACCCGCCATGGCACGGTTTTCGCGCCCCGGTGCTACCCGGTAATTCTTTTCAACCATGGGAATCAGATCGGCGAACATCATCTCGGTGAACGTTCCGCTCAAGTGAAGCGCCGGCCGAGGCGGCGGTGTGCCGCCTGCTGGGCGCTGTCCCGCGCCCGGTACGCCGGGCGCTCCGCCCATGGGTGCCTGCGGCTGCGGCACCGCCTGGGTAATCACACTGCGTGCGTTGTAGATCGTTCCATCTTCACCGGGTTTCACCGCGTTCAGGTTGTCCATCACGATCAGCATTGGTCTTGTCTTGCCTGCAGCGAGCAGATTATCCATGATCTGATCCACGTGGCCCTGGAAGGTCCAACCGAGTTCGTTTTCTCCCCAGCCATGCAGCAGGTAAAGTACCGGATAGCGCAGCTTCGCATTCTGGTCATAGCCCGGCGGCGCGTAGATCATGGCCCGTCGCCACTGTTGCGTTACCGTGGAGAAGTACCATTCGTCGCGTACCAGCCCATGCGGCACCTCTTTGTGGCTGTAGAACTCAGCATCCGCCGCCGGCACCTCAATCGCGCTGTTCCACTGCCCTCCGCCAAAGAAGCTCGCCGTCGCCGGATCTGACACGCTGGATCCGTCGATGTTCACCATGTAGTAGTGGAAGCCTTCTGCCAATGGCGTAGTCGTCGCATACCATAGGCCGTCTGCTTCCTTGGCCATATCGAAACCCGTTCCCACCCGGACACGCACCTTCTGGGCATCCGGCGCGGATAACCGGAACATGGCACGATGGTCGGGAAACACACAGGGGTAGGGCGCCCCCGGAACGTTTAAGGAAGAAGGTTTGCACTCGGCGGGAGGTTGCGCCCAGCAGATCGCCGGCGCCAGCAGCATCCATAAAGCTATCGTCTTTTTCATCGGTCTCCTCTACGTCGCAGGCAGCCAACCGTAACCTCGGTTGCGCTACATAGCAAGCGATAAAACGGAATAAGAACGCGCAGGCAACTGCAGCGTCATGCGCGCGCCGGCTTTCGGGTTTTCCAGCGCCTGTGGCGTCACCCGTTTCGGATCAGCAAATGTGTTGCCGGCTTTCAGGTCTGGCCCCGTAATCGTCAAGAACTGCTTCACAGCGCTGGGCGTAGCATCGCGCCAGATCACTTCCACATCCTGCGGCTTTTCGAGATTACGGTTGAAGAGGAATAGCGCTGAAGTCTTGCTCTCCATGTCGATGGTAGCCGCCACATCTACCCACCTCACGTCGCCAAAACCAGGGATCGGCAGTCCGCCGCCCTCAATCGGGCCGCCTATGGTTGCGACCTCGTATCCCGGGCCCTCCGGCTGCAGACTTAATGCCCGCCCCCGCGCATACTTAAGCGCCCAGCTATAGGGATAAAAGATGGTGTGACGTAGAATGCCATCTTCATTCGTGGCAATCGGCGCAATGACATTGATGAGTTGGGCCAGGCACCCCACCTTCACGCGGTCCGAGTGCCGGATCAGCGAATTGGCCAGGCCGCCCACCAGCAGCGCATCTTCCAGGTTGTACGGTTCCTCCAGCAGATGCGGATGCGGCTTACCATGCCCGTTCGAAAACTCTCCGCCTCGCGCGCGATACCACACGTTCCACTCGTCGAACGATAACCACAGCTGTTTCCCGGAGCGTTTTTGCGCGCGAACGGTGTCACAAACCGCTGCTATCTCCTCAATCTGGCGGTCCATCGCCAGGTTCATCGCCATATACACCTGGCTGTCATGATGGGTCTCCTCGGTATTTCCCCAGTAGCGGTGCATGGAGATTCCATCTACAACCTCATAACATTCTTCGAGGACAGTGCGATCCCACTCGATATACGTAGGCATGAAAGGTCCGCTCGATCCGCAGGCGATCAACTTGATCGATGGATCGACCGCGCGCATCTGCCGCGCAGCGTCGGTTGCTTTCAAGCCATATGCCCGCGCCGGCATGTGCCCAATCTGCCACGGGCCATCCATCTCATTGCCCACACACCAGAACTTCACCCCGTATGGTTCGGCGTAACCGTGGGAGCGCCGTAGTTCGCTCCACTTCGTTCCCCCGGCTACGTTGCAATATTCCACGAGCGCGGCCGCATCCTCTGCCGAACCGGTCCCGAAATTGAGGCCCATGAGCGGCTCTGTTCCCACGAGCCGCGTCCAGGTGAGGAACTCGTTTGTGCCGAACTGGTTCGTCTCCAGCGTGTTCCATGCGCGATCCAGCACCGTAGGCCGTTTTTCCTTGGGTCCTACTCCATCCAGCCAGTGATAGCCCGACACGAAGTTCCCCCCGGGCCAGCGAACAATCGGCACCTGCAGGTCACGTACTTCGGCAATCACATCATTTCGGAATCCCTGCGCATTCGACAATTTCGACCCCGGCTCGTATACGCCCTCATAGATTGCGCGCCCAAGCTGTTCCAGAAACGAACCGAACAGCTCGTGACTTACCGGAGCAATCTGCCGGTCTGTGTCGATCACGACCCGGGTGGTAGCGCTCTGCGCGGTGCCCATCCGGCCGGCAATCGCCGCCGCCGACATGACCAAGCCGGTCTGCGAAGCGCTTTTGAGGAACTTTCTTCGGGAGATCTCTCGCATTAAAAACCATCCGTTACGAAGGCGACCGCCGCATGGCCCCATCTCATCTTGCGCGCGCTCCGAGTCGAGTATAGTAAACGTTTCCCCTCGGCCGCCATTCTACACAAGATCGATCTTGTCGATAATGTCTCAGCGTCTTCCCATTTTCCTGGCGCCCCTCATCCATGGCTGCAAGCCATGGATTCGTCGCCTAAACCAGCACCCGGTCTAACAATTGGTTGACCGCGCGGTTGCTTTCGATGAAGGCGTTGCGATGATCCATGGCACCGGAAAGATCCGAGTGCGCGAAGGCGATTCTTCCAAACGGCCCATCGCGGAGGGCCTGACGAGGAGCAGGATTTCCGTTCAGGCCGAAGAAGAACCCCGGCTGGGGATTAATAAACGCATGTCCCCACCGGTTGAGAACGATTCCCGCAATATCCCGCTTGGCGTCGAAGCCCGAAGCCCCGAACATCTCCATCATCTGCTCGCGTATTTGCTTTTCGTATTCCGTGAAGGGGGTCGAGAGCAATTCCGCACGGCCCAAGCTACCCTGGTCGGCCAACGGAAGCCCCGGTTTTGCAAAGCCCACCTCGAGGTTAAGCACCGTGGGAAGATCGGGGCCAACAACGGGCGTATCCACACCAAACTTCGCACGCTTCGGTACATTGACAGAGTTGCCGAACCCCTCGAACCAGCCCCCGCCGGCGAGGCCAAGATCATAGAGGAACCGCCAGTTGCGAACCGCCACGTTGGCAAGGAGGTAGGGCGAATAATAAAACTGCGCATACGCGCCGTCACGAGCCGTGTTTGTAAAATTCGATAAAATTTGGCTTTTTATAGACCTCAGCGGCGCCGCCCAGAGAAGCGTTTGTCTGGGGAAAAGGACAGTCTGAGGGAGCTGGCTTTGTCCGGAACGGCGTCAAAGGCGAAGCCGGTTGCGGTCGGAACCCGGTCCAGCCTTTCGGGGTTGATGAAGGGATTGGCAAGGCTGGGCGGGCGCCGGTCGAGGTTGGGAGACGACGTGTCGTTCGCCAGTTGGGGGGCTGGCTCGGGTGTAGGCTCCGGTGCGGGCTCCGGGCGGGGGACCTGGGGCCCGGCGGGTGGGGTTTTCGTGCCGGCAACGGTGTCCCCTGGCTCCTCACCTACAGGTTGGTGCTGCTGTTCGCGGCGCCACTTAGAGGCATAGATATCTGCGTTAACGGGCGGGGCCGCGGGTTGGGTTGCGGATGGGGAAAGGCGGCGGTCGGGAATCAGTCCTTCGATGGCTACGATCATCGAAAGGGCCTTGATCTGGCCGGCGATGATGCCTCTGGTAACTTCGTGGCTAAGATTGGCCAGTTCCCAGAGCCGGGCCAGGATCTGGTCGCGACCAAGGTTCAACTTGCGCAGCCCTTCCGCTTCCTGGTCCACCAGCCTTTCCCTGACGGCGGCGCGGTGCTCGATCATGTAGGCGCGGACGCGGGGCTTGGCTTTGGTATAGGCGGCGGTGTCGGGATTGAGGCCGACAGCTTCCGCAGCGCGGCGGTCATTCATGGTTCCGGAGAGGATCAGGCGAGCAAAGGCGATTTCCTGATCCGTGATGGGATCGCTGACAGTATTTTTGGGCATAGGTCGTCTCGTTCCTTGTTTTGCTGGAGATTGGGTCGGGTTTGTTTGCTGCTCTCTTAGGGACACAAAGGGGTGGAGAGCCGCGGTAGGCCACTCATGGCTGGTGTTGTGATTTTGTGACAGGGATAGGGTGAGGGACCGGATAGCGGTGAAGCTATCCTTCGCTCACGCGGAAGGCCGAAACTACCGGCAACTGCCGGCCAGGGCGCGGTTGCGTGAGAAGCCGTCGCCTGCCGATATCTTCTACTCCAAGAGATATAGCCTTTTCATGTTTGATGTAAGTGGCGAGATGCCTTTTTCCGCACGGGAGTACAAGCCCGAAGGTTACTCTGGTTTGGTGTGCGCGTTGGCAGGGGAGCTAAAACCGGCACATACGGAACAACCACCGTGCTGTCAGGATGCGTCAGGACATGAATTTTTGGCTGGTAGTTGCTCCTTCCAGACGGAGCAATCGCGACTGCTGAGATTAGTGAACATCCAGTCGGTCCCCGGGCCCCCCGTCCCCGGGTTCCCCCGGGTTCGCCCCGGAACTGGATTGTTCCAAATCTCACGAGGGATAAGTATCCTTGTCGCTGTATCAGGCCATGCCCTGGGTTGTTCGACCTCTCGATATATAGGATAAGGAGATCCGATGAAGAATCGCATGGTGTACCTCCCTTTGTTTTGTCTGCTGGCAGCCTCCTGCTTCTTCTCTACATCCGCCCGGGCGCAGAACGGGGGCGGTTGGCAGGTGGTGAAGGCGGATTGGGGCGCGGGCAACCGATGGATGAACGTCACGAATCAGGTCCGCAGGCTCCTGAACAGCAACCGTGTAGTCATGGTGAACAACGACAACATGGGCGGCGATCCCGCTTATGGCGCAATCAAAATTCTGCGCATTCAGGCCACGAATTCTCGCGGCCAATCACAGCAATTCACCTACAACGAAGGTTCCACGATCAATGCCAGCCAGTTCTACACCAATGGCCGGCCAGGGGGTCCTGGATATCCAGGGAATCCCGGATTTCCACCACCGAATCCAGGTTATCCCGGCGGCGGTAACGGCTCTCTGCAAATCACGCGCGCGTACTATGGCCTAAACAATCGGACCAACGACGTAACCCAACTCCTTCGTGGCATGGTGCGGAACGGAACACTCGCCGTGCAGGTGAACAACAACAACATGGGCGGCGACCCAGCTAAGGGCGGTGACAAAGTGCTCACCGTCATCTATCGCTTCCAAGGACGGGAGCAAACCTCCACCGTTAAAGAGGGAAGTATGCTCAGAATTCCGTGAGGGTTTGGAGCAACTACATCCCGGCGGGGACAACCGGGAAGTTAGCTGTCAGATAGTGTCTCGCAGTAATCGCGATTTACCTCAGGTTGGAGAAATTAGTGACCAGAAATTAGTAACCGAAATGAGTGACCAGACGGGGCGTAGCCCATTCCGTCTCCGGGCAGGTAAACGTCCCGTCCGGCCACTAATCTTCCGGCCACTAATCTTCCGTAGAGGTATCTTCCCGTCTGTTCCCGGGTTTTCCCGTCCCCGGGTTTTCCCCTCGTCCCCGGGTTTTCCCCTTGCCTCTCTAATTTGCAAAGTGTCAGTCCCGTCTGGTCACAAATTATGGTCACAAATTACCCTCTGGCTGCCAACGCCTCGGCGAGCGCACTCAGTCGGTTGTGGCGTTGAAAATGTAATTCGTGACCAGACGGGACTGACACTTTGCAAATTAGAGAGGCAAGGATAAGCAATTTTCCGCCGAAAGGGTCAGTTCCGTCCGGTCACGAATTACCCGGTCACGAATTACCCGGTTCGTCCCCGAGTTCGGTTCCAAGAGCTCGCAGCCAGATAAGAAAAGGATTCACCGGGAGGGTGGTGCGGGCAGTGGTATTTTCAGACGATGCCCAAAAACCTGTTCTTCACAAATTACAATCGGGGCCCGATCACCAACCTAGACTGCGCTCGAGGCGTTGCTTGCTTTGAAGATCGACACGCATACATCACCGGTGTCAATTGCCCTGGTAGCGCGATGCAACCCCTTATGTGCTCCGATGACTGGACGAGCCTCAAGGAAGCGATTGCAAAGAAATTTGGCGATCTTAACCCGACAGAGACCGATTACGAGCCGGGTACAGCGTACAAGCGCATAGCGTGGCCGGTTCTCGGCAGAGCCAACCTCCTAAGCACAATCGACATAACCACCAGGACGCAGTCCATGGTCGCCTTACGTCTCTTGCTCTTGAAAATGCTGGACATATTCGAGAGCGTAGAGCCAGTGCCACCCAACCTAGAGGTGTATGGTCACAAGATCCGGGAACTTTTGCTCCTGGCTGCGATGGAGGCCGAGGCATCCTGGGCTGCCATTCTGAAAGCCAACAGCTATCCTCCAAAGGGCCGCCTGAATACGACAGACTACGTGAAACTACTCAAGCCGATGCTTTTGGACGGCTATAGCTTGGAGCTGACGTCATATCCCGGATTTCCAGGCTTCGCACCGCTTAGAGACTGGGACCCCAGCTGCCCTACACAGTCTCTCGGGTGGTACTACGCTTACAACGCGACGAAGCACAATCGAGAAGAAAACCTGAAAGAGGCCACGTTGGAAAAGGCCATTCATGCGGTAGGTGCCGCGGTCGTGATGTTCTATGCGCAGTTTGGGGCCAGCTCTTTTTCAGGTGACGAGGGTCTTTCCTTCCTTGGGAGTATCTTCAAGCAGGACTTCGATAGGGAGAGGCATCCTTACTGCTTCTATATCCCTCGGGTTGGTTCCCGCAGCGGTCCGATCCTGTGGGACTGAACATTGCTTGACTATCCGTTCTGAAGGGAAGGACCCCTGCAAGCCATCCCAAGATTTCAGCGGCCACATGGTGACTCGCTACTGGTTCCGCAGACCTGGTGATTGATGTTCCGCCAGTGAGGCGTGAGACAGTTCCCACAACTCCCGTCTCAAAGAAGTAGCGGACCCGTGATTGTGACACTTCGTGACCTGGACACCGGCCTGGGGCTTACCACCACAGTATCCACGCGCCAACCACTACCAGCGTGAAACCAAGAAAAAACAAGGCTACCGAAACGTCCCCGACCACCTTCGCAATCGACTCACACCGGCGTTTGCGTCCGTAGGTGCCTCGCTGCTGCCTTAACGCGTCCTCCCTGGCGAAGCCCTCAACCTGTTTCCACTGGTTCCGATCAACCTCAGGCGACAGCGAAATACCTTGCATTACGGTAGCGATGGTCTGCTCGATAAAGACGAGTCCTGCGTATCGTGCATCCAGCTTCGAGCTCCAGAGGAACAACACATTATGCGCAATGGCTGCCGCCAGGGAAAGCCAGAAGCATGACGCTAGAAATAGAAGACTGTGCGAAAATTGCCGTGAGTCGTGCTTCTGAAGGTTGGCCATGCCTACCGACATCACCAGCGCTATAGACCCAGCACTGGCAGCAGCAAGCTTCTCATAGAAGGCGACGCTGGTCTCGGCCGACCGCCTAAGCTCATCTTTCAGAGCGCCAGAAGGTTCGAGGATTTTGGCCTTGAGCTCAGGAGTCAACAGGTCATCGGCAGGTTTGTCGTCAAGCATCCACAGATTGTAGACAGACCCTTAGTGGTCTGGTAGAGAGACTACGGGTGTCGTTCTAGCAGGACAGCTCCGGTAATCAGAGACACGGTGCCCACAGCACCCGCCTGAAAGAAATACCGCACTTCGTTCGACTCCACTTCACAATCTTCTATTGCCCCATTCTCAGGGGTACAGGCAGCCAGAATCAATTCGTCTGTTTCTTCAATGGTCAAAATGCGACGGGCGGTCTTCACGGTGGTGGGCTCCTTGACTGCATCCCGACCTTCCCATGCAGAACAGGTGCTTCCAACCTGACTTTAGGGTCGACTTAGGGGCGTTGGGTGAGGGTGATCGGGAGTGCCCGAAGGCCCATCTGTAGAAGGCCCCATGCTGCGCCACAGTGCCTCCCAGGTCGATCGCTGGGTCGATGAGGGAGCGAAGGGGCGGGCGAAGACCCTCGGGGAGGCTTGGAGGCCTCGTGCGCCGTTGACACTTGTTGAACTATGTGGGGGCTAAGCCGGGAACTCAGGGCTGATCGGATCGAGACCCAGGACGCCAGACCTCTCTAAACATGGCCACGCGCTTCTGAATTGTCTCGTCTAATCCCAGATTAAAATACTCATTCTGCATTGTGAGCAGTTTCAGTATCAGGTGATGCGCGTAACGAACAGCTACCGACGCCTCTTCTTCAGAGAGCCCCTTGTACCTATATCCGCCCTCGATTTCTTCAAGGCGTCTTTCCATGCCCATACTGTTCGCGTGCGCTTGGTTTGCACCCTCTAGATAAATGACACCATATAGCTCTTCCAACGCAGGGTCCACTTCACGCGCCATGGAATCTAGGCTGACCCTGGTCCACGCATGCTGCGTTATGGGTTGTTTGCACCTGGTACAGATCGATTGCTTTCGCGCTGCTCTCGCAACCTCGGCGTCCCTACGTATCTGCCCCATGAAAGCATCGTCGTACCGCACCTTAAGCGCTGGATTAAACTCCAGCAGGCGTGTTAGAAAGTTCAATTTGTTAATTGGGGAACTCTCGGCGAAGACGCTGCCTCGGATGGCTTGATCGCCAGATACATCGCGTGAACCAAACGCTCGTACATGCTTCGTAGGTAAACGAAGGATGCGAATCCGGCACCGTTTCCGGTGAGGAGCAAAACCGTCTTGAAGTCTTCAGCGGCCATGATCCCAAGCTGGAAGATCAGGTAACTGGCTGTAAAGCGATCTTCCCAGGCGATGACAGCGGGGTCATCCTTCGGCAGATTTGCTGCCATGAGTGCTTGGTATTCATCGACAGGCAGCACAAGGGTGCGGTTGAATATCTTCTCGCAAAGCTCGACGAGCTTTGGATGCCCCAGCAAAAACTCCTGGTGCCGCTGTATGAATCGCTGCTGAACCTGTTTGTTACCGACCCCGGTCGGAAGACCCGGTACCGGCTGGTGCTGCTCGGTGCTCATCCCTCATACCTCGTTGCGAAGAACCGGCCCATTGTAGCGCCTAGGAGCGAGGGACGTGCCTTTGAGGGCGGCCTGCGTAACGGCACCACAAACCGCCGAAGGAGACTTTGTACACGGCAGCGTCGGCGGGCTCCTCATGTACACCGCATGTACAAAATGTATTGTTTTTGAGTTCTTCAGGTTCTTCAAATTCCTAGTGTTTTCCGTAACTTGCTGTTCTAGGAAGGGTTTGAGAGTACCTGTAGAACTTGGTGGCGCTGTCGCAGTTCATGCGCCTTTCTTAGGGACGGGAGCCGGGGAGGGACCCAGACGGGAAGTTCCCCATAGTGCGACAAGCGCAGCAGCTCGGGCTGGTTTGGGACCTGCTCCTGAAAGCCGGTCCCGAGGGGCCTACCCTCATCTTCTGCAGCTTTACAACACGGATTTATTTCACTTTCTACTCCTTCCGTGCTTCTGCAGCACACATGCTGTCCCCTTATCTCCCCTTATCTCCCGCGTTCGCACATACAGAGCATGGGCTGCAGGTTCGCGAAAAACGCTGCGAGCCGGAAAAGAGGTGGAAGCTCCAGGGTCTTTCGAATCCGTTGATCTGGCAGAGAAGCATCGCATGCTGGTTGAGTGAAAACAGCAGGTCCCTCCACTGCGCTACGCTTCGGTCGGGATGACAAGTGGAAGGTTGGCGCTCTCAGTTTAGGTCGGGGACCGGTGGGGAGAACTGCAGATCCCTCGGCTTCGCTCGGGATGACAAAGGGGAGGGCGGCGCTTTCCATCGCATACAGGTCGGTGACCATAATTCGTGACCAGACAGAACTAATGCGTTTGGCGGAGACTTATCCTTGCCTCTCTAATTTGCAAAGTGTCAGTCCCGTCTGGGTCACGAATTCCGAGTCCCGTCTGGTCACGAATTCCCATGGTCACGAATTCCCAATAGGCCGGATCTGCTCCAGAGATTTCGCTCTGGGGCGAGGAGGGCTTCTCCAGTTGCTTAACATGTCCTTGTCATCGTGCTGTCGCTAACACCCCGCCAAAGTGGTTCGCCGCTTCAGTCAGTTTGCGACACACCATGCTGCCTTCATCCAGCTACGACGGATTCGGCCTTTGGGGCGACTATTTTTCGAGGCTACCTTGCGTTCACCATCTTACGGCCCGATGACTCGCTCACCATCCCTAAGATGGCTTTGTCAATAGACTCAAGAGATTAGGTTTCCCTCTTCTCCCCTATCCAAGCTACGAGGTCTCTGACTTTTTCCTCGATGGGTTTACTTCCCACTGAACACATCAGCCTTCTTTCTTCACTGGACATGCCGCGGCTCAATAGCCTACCCCACACAATTGCTGTGTACGCTTCGCAGTAGTCGTCACCTTCCACCACGCAACACTCGCTACCAAGCGGCTGCTAAGCCTTACCTGGGCCGGACTTGCACCGGCTGGAACACGCCAGCTTGCTTGGCGCGCGGACACAATACCTATCCCCCCGAGGCAGCCGGACCCGTCTGCGCATTGACATGTGCATCACATGCAACTATGTTCATAGCATGGCAAGAATGATCCAGGTTCGGAATGTCCCGGATGCGCTTCATCGCAGCCTGAAAGCCCGGGCCGCGATGGCGGGCATGTCGCTTTCCGACTATTTGCTCGTGGAGTTCCGAGAGATCGCGGAGCGTCCGACGCTGGCCGAGTTTCGCGAGCGTCTGCACAAGCGCAAACCGCTTCCGGTCGTTCTGGACACCGGAGGACTGTTGCGCGAGGAACGTAGAGCGCGATGATCGTGCTCGATGCCTCGGCGGTCGTCGACTGGCTGCTCCAAACCCCAGCCGGACAGCGCATAGAACAGCGTATCTACGCGCGCAACGACACCCTGCACACGGTTCATTTGCTCGATGTGGAGTTTGCTCAGGTCCTGCGGCGCCTAGTGCGCGAGGGGACATTGGCACGCAAGCGGGCTGAGGAGGCAATGGAAGATCTGATCGCGGTTCGTGTCACTCGGTATGCCCCTGTCGTGCTCTTGCATCGGATCTGGCAGCTACGACAGAATCTGAGTGCTTACGATGCAGCCTACGTGGCGCTTGCCGAAGAGCTAAAGGCTCCTTTGATCACGCGGGACCAGAAGATCGCCGCAGCCCCCGGTCATCGTGCGACTATAGAAGTCTTCTAGTTGGGATTTCATTTCACTTTCTACTCCTTCCGTGCTTCTGCAACATGCTGGTTGAGTGAAAACAGCAGGTCCCCGTTCGACTTCGCTCAGGGCAGGCTCTCCACTGCGCTAGGCTCCGGTCGGGATGACAAGTGGGAGGTTGGCGCTCTCAGTTTGGGTCGGGGACCGGTGGGGAGAACTGCAGATCCCTCGGCTGCCCCGGATTTCCTGTGAAACTTGGTGGCGTAGGCGAACTTCGTGCGCCTTTCCTTACTGAAAGGCGCACACTCGACAGTGTCCGGCGCGGCGTGGCAGGAAATCCGGGTACGCTCGGGATGACAAAGGGGAGAGTCGCGCTTCCATTTGGCGTGATGGTAGTAATGACAACTTCACAGACGTGACCATAATTCGTGACCAGACGGGACTGACACTTTGCAAATTAGAGAGGCAAGGATAAGCCATTTTCCGCCGAAAGGGTCGGTTCCGTCCGGTCACGAATTACCCGGTCACGAATTACCTCCACGTCATCCTGAATCCGGACGATGTTTGGCTTTCCAACAGGGCCAACATAGGGTCGTCCGGGCATAGTCGGTCACGTACTTCAGGGCTTCAAGAGTATCGCGTCTGTAAGCCACCTGGTGGCCGCAGGTGTGGATCACCAACGCGCCAAAGCTTTCTGTGGGTTGCTTCCTCGGTCATCCCCTTATCTTGCCAACCCCAGCAGTAACAACAGAGAGGTGAATAGAATTCTGCCCATACATGCGAAACCTACAGACCGCACGGGGAAACACATTCCCAACCTAAACCAGCACCCGGTCTAACAATTGGCTGACCGCCCGGTTGCTTTCGATGAAGGCGTTGCGATGATCCATGGCACCGGAAAGATCCGAGTGCGCGAACGCGATTCTTCCAAACGGCCCATCGCGAAGGGCCTGACGAGGAGCAGGATTTCCGTTCAGGCCGAAGAAGAACCCCGGCTGGGGATTAATAAACGCATGTCCCCACCGGTTGAGAACGATTCCCGCAATATCCCGCTTGGCGTCGAAGCCCGAAGCCCCGAACATCTCCATCATCTGCTCGCGTATTTGCTTTTCGTATTCCATGAAGGGGGTCGAGAGCAATTCCGCACGGCCCAAGCTACCCTGGTCGGCCAAAGGTACGCCTGGCTTCGCAAAGTCCACGCCCAAGGTGAGTACGGTGGGAAGATCGGGGCCAACGACGGGCGTATCCACACCAAACTTCGCACATTTAGGCACATTGACAGAGTTGCCGAACCCCTCGAACCAGCCCCCGCCGGCGAGGCCAAGATCATAGAGGAACCGCCAGTTGCGAACCGCCACGTTGGCAAGGAGGTAGGGCGAATAATAAAACTGCGCATACGCGTTACGCCGCGTTTCGTCCAGATCGCGCACCACGTGTTTCGTCATCCATCCCCCGCCGGCCATCACGACCGTCCTGGCCTTGATTCGTTGCGGGCGGCCATCCTTCAGGTAAACGATGGAAACAAACTCCGACTTATTTGGCTCTCCCATATGCTCGACCCGCACAACCGTGGAGTTGAGCCGCAACCGGACACGCTGCCCTGCTCCATCCAGGGCGCCGAAGTTGATTGGGTTCTTCCAAACCGCCTCCATGGTTCGTGGACCGTCGAAGGCTGCCGGTATGAGCGTTTTCACCATCAGCCGCATCATGCCCGAGTTTCCCCCCGGAAACATCTGGATGCCCGTCGCCATACTGTTATCGACGGTCGGAACGGTTTTCTCCCATTCGTAAATCAGAAAGGCGGACAACACGTCAGGGCCGAGACCGAATCCATCTGCGACTTCAGCCCTGTCCAGGCGTATCGTCTCCCGGCTCACGCCATAGGTGCGCACCAGGTAGTCTTCGATCGTCATGCTGTCTAACTGACGGGAGACCGCGTCGCCGGGATAGTCGTAGACCAGGGGCGGCGCAATAAACCGATTGTGGTGCAAGGCGAGCAATTCCTGGCGGGTCTTTTCCGAGAAGGGGGTGCCCTCCAGATCTCTTCCCCAGGGATCCTTTACCCAAATACCCGGGCGATGACCGAACTTTGCGCCAAAGAAGAAGCCATAAGCAGGTTTACCGTCGATGGTGCCTTGGCCGTATGTGCTCCTGGATAAAGACATCTTCGGAGAAGGCCCTTGCCACTCCTGGTAGGAGCGGAAGGCGTTCCAATCCAACCCCATCGATTCGTAGACTGTGCTTAAGAAGCTGCTAGGGTAAGGGGGCTGGAAGTGCACGGATCCCTGGGCAGCATAGAGACGATGCCCGTCGACTTCGAACTCGTTGCGTTTGGCCACTCCACCGAAGATGGCCGCGTTGTCGAGCACGATACAGTTGCGATTGGCCGCTGTTCTCTGATGGAAAAACAGGGCCGCAGACACCCCGGAAAGACCTCCTCCGACGACGGCACAATCGTAGATCTCACCGGTATCCGTGATGTGAGAAGGAATCTGATCATATGCGCCGTCACGAACCGCGTGAGCATTGTGCACGACCTGCTCGCTATTGCCCGCGGAGAGTTTGTAGTCGCCCTCGCCGGTGTACCCGGTCCAGGCTTCGGTAGCGGGCGCATTTGCTTGCGCAAGGAGTTCGAGGGGAGACGAGGTCACGGCCAAACCAGTTGAGGCGACGAGTGCCCCTTCCAGAAAGTCACGGCGGGAAATCGACTGATTGAGACCGAGAATTTTGTCCAGGTGGGGGCAGCGTTTTGACACTCTCGTTTCCTTTTTAGGGAGGCTCGACACAAATGTACAGGAGTGCCGCGCCTCCGGCGCTCCCAAGCTCTCGCGCTTTCTTAGCGCTTCTACAGGCCAAAGCTGAGAAAACTATGGCCACTCAGCGTTGACGAGTCGATGACGGGTACTCTATAAGTCTCCAGGCGTCCGCTGTGGCGCCCCACAGGAGCAATGCTCGATGGCCTATATCCTCTCGCTCGACCAGGGAACCACCAGCTCTCGTTCCATTCTCTTTGGCAAGGATGGCAACATCGTCGCCCATGGGCAGCGCGAATTCCAGCAGATCTACCCCCAGGGCGGCTGGGTTGAGCACGATCCGTTCGACATCCTCACTTCGCAAATGAGTTCGGTGGTCGAGGTTCTGGGTAAGGCCGGCATACGTCCCCGGGACCTGGCAGCGGTGGGTATCACCAATCAGCGGGAGACGACCATTGTGTGGGACCGGGAAACGGGTAAACCAGTCTACAACGCGATTGTGTGGCAGGATCGCCGAACCGCCGAACGATGCCACCAGATGAAGGCCGACGGCACGGAAGAAACCGTCCGCAAGAAAACAGGACTGCTGATCGATCCCTACTTCTCCAGCAGCAAAATCGCGTGGATTCTGGAAAATGTCGACGGGGCAAGGCAAAGAGCGGAGGCCGGCAGGCTGGCCTTCGGGACCGTCGATAGCTGGCTGGTCTGGAACCTGACCAGCGGGAAAAAGCACATCACCGATCGGACCAATGCCTCGCGGACCATGCTCTACAACATTATCGAAGACCGCTGGGATTCGGATCTGCTCAAGCTATTCGGAATTCCGGAGAGCATGATGCCCGAGGTGGTCTGGTCGAGTGAGAAGATCGGCCAGGTGACCACGACCCTTGGCCTCGAAGCAACCGAGATCGCCGGCATCGCGGGAGATCAGCAATCCGCTCTCTTTGGGCAACTGTGCATCCGGCCCGGTGACGCCAAGAACACCTACGGCACCGGTTGCTTCCTGCTGCAGAACATCGGCGCCCAGTTCGTTCTCTCGGAGAAGAGGCTCATCACCACCCTCATCTGCAGCCTGGATAAGAAACTGGAGTATGCTCTCGAAGGCAGCATCTTCATTGGCGGTGCTGTGGTCCAGTGGCTGCGCGACAGTCTGCAACTGATTCGCCATTCCTCTGAGGTCAACCAATTGGCGGCTACCGTCGAAGACTCCGGCGGAGTTGTGCTGGTGCCTGCATTTGTGGGCCTGGGCGCGCCCTACTGGGACCCGTATGCCACCGGCCTGTTGATTGGGCTGCGCCGTGGAACCAAGCCAGGCCACATCGCCCGGGCCGCCGAGGAGAGCATCGCCTTCCAGGTGGCCGATGTCATCGAGGCCATGGATGCGGACACAAGGGTTCCGTTCCGAGAGTTGCGCGTCGATGGCGGTGCGGCTGTGGATGATCTGCTGATGCAATTCCAGGCTGACCTGCTGGGCGTGCCCGTCATACGTCCTGCGGTCAGCGAGACCACCGCGCTCGGTGCTGCTTATCTCGCCGGGCTTGCCGTGGGCTTCTGGAACAGCCCGGAGGAGATTCGCAAGCTGCGCGCAGCCGATACGCGCTTCGAGCCGCATCCCGGCCAGACAAAAATTGCCGCCGGGCGGGAACGCTGGAAGCGTGCGGTCGAGCGATCAAGAAACTGGCATGAAGGAGATGAGTAGATGAATCGCCAGGCTATGCTGGCCCGCGTAAATGCTCGTTCCACTCCCTGGGACATTGTAGTGATCGGAGGCGGAGCCACGGGCGTCGGCGTGGCCGTCGATGCAGCCAACCGCGGCTTTGCGGTGCTGCTGCTGGAGCGGATGGATTTTGGCTCGGCTACCTCGAGCCGCAGCACCAAGCTGGTTCACGGCGGCGTCCGCTACCTGGAACAAGGAAACGTATCGCTGGTAATGGAAGCGTTGAAAGAACGCGGCCTGCTGCGCCAGAACGCTCCCCACCTGGTCCATGACCTGGGCTTCGTGGTCCCTAACTATTCCTGGTGGGAAGCACCTTTCTATGGCATCGGTATGAAGGTCTATGACCTGCTCGCCGGCAAATACGGTTTCGGCAAGTCTCGCCTGCTCTCGCGTGAAGAAACACTGGAGCGGCTACCCACCATCCAGACCAATGGACTCCGTGGCGGTGTCATTTACTACGACGGGCAGTTTGACGACACGCGTTTGCTGATCCAGCTGGCGGCCACGGCGGCCGATCAGGGGGCCGTTCTGCTCAACTACGCCCCGGTGGTCGAGATCACGCGGGGCGCCGACGGCTTTGCCGATGGAGTGATCGCGATCGACAGCGAATCCGGCCAACGCATGAAGATCGCGGCCCATGTGGTGGTGAATGCAGCGGGCATCTTCGCCGACGATGTGCGGCGGCTGGCTGAGCCGGACCTGCAAGGCATGATCGCGCCCAGCCAGGGCATCCACCTGGTTTTCGAGCGCGAGTTCCTGCGCGGAAACACCGCGATCATGGTGCCCCACACCAGTGACGGCCGGGTGTTATTTGCGATCCCCTGGCATGAGCACACGCTGGTGGGCACGACCGATACCCCCATTCAAGAACCGTCATACAACCCGCTTCCCTTCGAGGAAGAAATCCAGTTCATTCTGGACACTGCGGCGCAGTATCTCAGCCGTCCTCCCCAGCGGAGCGATGTGCTTAGCGTGTATGTCGGCATTCGTCCGCTGGTCAAAGCCAACGGCGCCTCAAGCAAGACTTCGTCGTTGTCGCGCGATCACACCATCCATATCGACAACTCGGGGCTGCTGACCATCGTGGGCGGAAAATGGACCACCTATCGCCACATGGCCGAGGACTGCGTGAACCACGCCATCACACTGGGCGAGCTTCCCGACGTGCCCAGCAAAACGCACGACCTGAAGATCCATGGGTATAAGGAGGATGTGGACGAGCTTACCAGTCTTGGAGTCTACGGTTCTGACGCGGACGCTATCCTGGCCATGGCCGCAGCAGACGCCCGTCTCGGCGAGCGGCTTCATCCTGCCCTGCCCTACATTGCCGCCGAAGTGGTCTGGGGGGTCAGGGAGGAGATGGCGCGCACTGTAGACGATATGCTCTCTCGCCGCACCCGGGCCTTGTTCCTGAATGCCCGGGCGGCCATCGAGATGGCGCCTGCGGTCGCCAAACTGATGGCCCATCAATTGGACGCGGGACAGGATTGGATCGACCAACAGTTGCACCAATTCAAAGATCTGGCGGCAAAATACCTGCTACCGTAAGGGCACCTCGATGAACAGACAAGTTTTTGGTGAGTTGCTGGCGGAGGCCCTCGCGGTCTTTATCATCATTGCGTTCGGAGACTCAGTCGCCGCCATGTACACTCTCTACAATCCCAGCCCTTACCTGAACTCCTATTGGGGAGTGTGTATTGCGTGGGGTCTGGCGGTGACCATGGCTATCTATGCCACAGGGTCGATCTCCGGCACTCATGCCAATCCAGCAGTGACGCTGGCGCTGGCGCTCTATCGGAGATTCGCCTGGAGCAAAGTCATTCCTTATTGGGTGGCCCAGGTGGTTGGCGGCGTGCTCGGAGCGGCCGTGGTTTACATTTTGTATGTGCCGGTGATCGACCACTTTAATCAGGGCGCGCAGCTCACGCGCGCGGCCGGGGGAGCAGCCGGTGTTTTCTTTACTCATCCCGGCCTGGCCATCACCCCCATGCACGCTTTCGGCGACGAGATCATTCTGACGGCGTTCCTGATCTTCGGCATCTTCGCCATTACCGAGCAATATAACGAGATGGCGCCGCAGGCGAATTCCGGCGCGCTGATGATCGGCCTGCTGGTCGCCCTGATTGGCGCTTCGATGGGCTATCTCGAGGCCTGGGCGCTCAACCCGGCGCGCGACCTTGGCCCACGGATCTTCTGCTTTCTCGCCGGTTGGGGACCAGCCGCATTCCCTTCGCCCGAAGACTACTGGTGGGTCCCAATTGCCGGTCCTCTGCTCGGCGGCTGTGTGGGCGGCGCTGCCTACCAGTACCTGGTCCGGCCCTTTCTGCCGGCCCACCTGCGGGCTCTGAGCGCGGAAGGCAGATGAGCCGGCTTTCGCGGCGTGCCTTCCTTGCCATGGCAGCGATGGCATCGAGGAGCTGGGCCCAACCCAAACAGACGAGCGTAGTGCTGCTGATGACCGGCGTGATCACGGATGGCGGCTGGAGCCAGCTTGCTTTTAACGGTCTGAAGTCGCTGGGACCCGGATTCAAGACTGCCTACGCGGAAAACATTGGCCTGGCGCAAATGCAGGAAGTGGCGCGCGGCTACTCCGACGATGGCTACGATCTGATCCTGGGTCATGGCTTTGAGTTCAGCAGTGCGCTACTCGACATTGCTCCGGACTATCCGACGCAGCACTACTTCGTACCCAGCTTTCTACCTCAGCCCAAGGTCCCGCCGAACATCATGTTCATGAATATGGGTTATTTTGGCGCGGCTTATGGAGCAGGCGCGCTGGCGGCGCTGATCTCGGAGCGGAAGCAAGCGGTCGGCTTTGTTGGCGGGGAGGACGATCCCGAGCAGCAGAGGATACAGAAGGCGTTCATCGCCGGCGCTCGCAATACCGTCAAGGGAATCCAGGGGCTAGGGATCATCACCGGTGATTATGACAACGCTGCCAAAGGACGCGAAGCTGCGTCAACGCTGATTGGCAACGGAGCAGATGTCATCTGGCACGCGGCGGACGTGACCGGTCTAGGCGCGATCCAGGGTGCGGTCGCCGGCAAGGTTAAGGTGATGGGTTGCTATTCCGATCAGACAAATCTGGCCCCGAATAATATGGCGACCAGCTTTGAGATGAATCTCGAAGGGATGGTCCGGGCCGTTGCTCACGCGGTGGCCAACCGGACCTTCGCGGGCGGCACCGAGTGGAGGCCGAACGTGGATTGGATGTGGCTGTTGAAAGCAGGCGCCAACGGAGATCACAATCCGCATTTGGTTTCTGCAGAACAGTGGGCCGCATTTCAGAAAATCTGGAGCGATCTTTCCGCCAATCGAATCGGCCTCTCACCTTGGATTTCGTAGGTGTGGAGAGTTTCAACAGCAGGTCCCCTTCGACTACGCTGCTCTCGGTCGAAAAACATTTCCACGAAAGGTCCGTTGAACTGCAGATCCCTCGGCTGCGCTCGGGATGACAAAGGGGAGGGCGATGCTTCCATGGAGAGCGGTTGCTGGACAGAAGGCGTCTTTCATCACATTAGGTGGGCCAAAGGCCCATGAAATCTGTCGAAAAACATTTCCACGAAAGGTCCGTTGAACTGCAGATCCCTCGGCTGCGCTCGGGATGACAAAGGGGAGGGCGACGCTTCCATGGAGAGCGGTTGCTGGACAGAAGGCGTCTTTCATCACATTAGTGTGGGCCAAAGACCCATGAAAACTGTCGAAAAACATTTCCACGAAAGGTCCGTTGAACTGCAGATCCCTCGGCTGCGCTCGGGATGACAAAGGGGAGGGCGATGCTTCCATGGAGAGCGGTCGCTGGACAGAAGGCGTCTTTCATCACATTAGGTGGGCCAAAGACCCATGAAAACTGTCGAAAAACATTTCCACGAAAGGTCCGCTGAACTGCAGATCCCTCGGCTGCGCTCGGGATGACAAAGGGGAGGGCGACGCTTCCATGGAGAGCGGTTGCTGGACAGAAGGGCGTCTTTCATCACATTAGGTGGGCCAAAGGCCCATGAAAACTGTCGAAAAACATTTCCACGAGAGGTCCGCTGAACTGCAGATCCCTCGGCTGCGCTCGGGATGACAAAGGGGAGGGCGACGCTTCCATGGAGAGCGGTTGCTGGACAGAAGGCGTCTTTCATCAGATTAGGTGGGCCGTAGGCCCATGACTCCTCCGCAGCGTAGTGAAGGAACCTGCTGTTTCTCTCGGTTAAGGAGGCGTTCTTGCACGCGTTTGCAATGAGAAAGATCGTCAAGCGATTCCCTGGCGTTGTCGCCAACTGCGACGTGGACTTCACCGTGGAAGCGGGGGAAATCCATGCCCTGCTGGGGGAGAACGGCGCCGGCAAGAGCACTCTGATGCAGATTCTGTATGGATTTCATTCCATGGATTCCGGCTCGATCCTGGTTGACGGCAAGCAAGTGGACATCGCCAGCCCCAAAGATGCTATCGCGCTGGGCATCGGTATGGTGCACCAGGAATTCATGCTGGTGCGGCGATTTTCCGTGGTGGAGAACACCGTGCTCGGCCTGAAGGAACTGAACTTGCGCCAGGCTGCCCAGCGGCTGCGCAACCTGAGCGACCAGCACCACCTGGCCATCGATCCCGATGCGCAGGTACAGCACCTGCCCATTGGCGTGCAGCAGCGAGTGGAAATCCTCAAGTTGCTCTATCGCGACGCGAGGCTGCTGATCCTCGACGAACCGACGGCCGTCCTCACCACGCATGAAAAGGACGAGCTCTTCACCGTTCTGCGTGGCCTGCGGGATCAGGGCCGATCGATCGTCATTGTGACCCATAAGCTTCAGGAAATCCTGGACCTGGCAAATTGCGTAACGGTCATGCGCGATGGCCGTGTGGTTGGCGCTGTCTCCACTCGAAACACTTCCGAGCAGGAGTTGGCGCGTCTCATGGTGGGCCGCGACGTGAACCTGCGGGCTCATCGGGTTCCGGTCGAGCGGGGCCGAGCCGTCCTGCGCATCCACGGGCTCCACGCGAGCGATGACGTTGGTCAGGAAAAGGTCGGCGGCGTAAGCCTCGATGTACACGCTGGAGAAATTGTCGGCATTGCCGGCGTCGACGGCAACGGGCAGTCGCAATTAGCGGAAGCCATCATGCACCTGCGCCCCGTCGATAAGGGGAGCGTCTTTCTCATGGATCGCGACGTCACCCGGCTGACGGTAGCGCAGCATCGTGCCCTCGGTCTCTCGTATGTTCCGGCCGACCGGCGGCATGTGGGCTCCGTCACGGAAATGTCCATTGCCGACAATGCAATTCTCGGGTCGCAACGAAAGCGGACCAGGGGACTTTTTCTTGATAGACGCAGCATTCGCGAACACGCGGAACAGCTAATAGCCCGATTCGGCGTGCGTGCCGCAAGTATCGGCGCCTTGGCCGGCAAGCTCTCCGGCGGCAACCTGCAGAAGCTGATTCTCGGCCGGGAGATCCTGCAGGATGCAGCCGCGATGGTGGTCGAACAGCCAACCCGGGGGCTGGACGTGGGCGCGATCGAGTCGGTTTGGGCGGAGCTGCTCCGCGAACGCGAACGGGGCAAGGCTATTCTCTTAATCTCCGCCGAGCTCGAAGAACTCATGAACCTCGCAGACAGAATCGCTGTTATGTTCGAGGGACGCATCGTAGGCATCCTCAATGCAGGCAGCATTACGGCAGAAAAGCTGGGTCTTATGATCTCCGGGCTGAGCGAAGAAGCATGAAGTTGATCGAGCGCCGTGTAAGTCCGGCTGATTCGCCGCTCGCCATCGCCACTGCCATGGTCCTCGCGGTGGTGGCGGCGATGCTGGTCACCTCGCTGCTCTTTGCCCTCTACGGAGCCAACCCGCTCCGCGCATACTTTGCACTCTTCCACGAACCGTTCGCCACCTTGCGCGGATTTGGCTACACCCTGGTGCGCACTGCACCCTTGACGCTGATTGCGTTGGGCACCATCGTTAGTTGGCGATCGGGCTTCGGCTATCTGGGCTTTGAAGGATGCTTCGTCATTGGGGCTGCGGCGACCACCTGGTTGGCCCTGTTTACTTCGATTCCCTCCCGGGCGTTTCTACCGGCGGTGCTGTTATTGAGTTTCGCTGCCGGAGCCGTCTGGGCGGGCCTGGTTGCCGTCATGCGGGCGCGGCTTGGAGGCAATGAAGTGCTCATCTCGCTGATGACGAACTACATCGCGATTTTGCTCGTGCAGTACCTGGTATCCGGTCCGATGCGCGCCCCCGGCGGCGTGCCTGAAACTGCGCCCCTGCCGCGTGCGACCTGGCTGCCGTTTATCCTGCCTGGAACGCGCGCCCATGCGGGCATCCTGCTGGCAGTGCTGGCGACCCTGCTGGTATGGATGGTGTTGCGTAAGACGCCTTTAGGCTATGAGCTGATCGTCAGCGGTCTGAGCTCTTCCGCTGCTCGCTTTGGCGGAATTAATGTAGGCGGCCGGCTGGTGCTTGCTGCCTTCTGTGCCGGGGGCCTTGGGGCGTGGGCTGGAACGGTTGAAGTATTGGGCCAACAACATCGCCTGATGGACGGCATCAGCGGCGGTGTGGGGTTCACGGGAATCATCGTCGCCCTGCTGGCCCGGCTCAACCCGCTTGCTGTTATCCCGGCGGCGGTGCTCTATGGCGGCATGACGGTGGGCGCAAATGCCATGCAGCGGAGGGCCGGCATTCCCTCTTCCATCACGTTTATTCTGCAAAGCCTGATCGTGTTGATGGTCCTGGCGAGCGATATCTTCCGCCGTTACCGGGTGAACCTGACGTGAACTTTCATCGGCTGATGACATCGGCATTTTTCGCAACCTGGCTCGCCGCCAGCCTGCGGCTTTCCGGGCCGGTCCTGCTGGCCGCGCTGGGGGAGACGTTCGCCGAGTGTTCCGGGGTTCTGAACGTAGGTATTGAAGGCACCATTCTGTTGGGTGCCTTGGCCAGCTTCCTCACCGCTTATGTAACCGGCATGGTTTGGATTAGCCTGCTAGCAGCTATGCTGACCGGCATCGTCTTCAATCTCTTGCTGGCCTGGATGTATGTCACGGTTCGTGCCAGCCAGGTGGTCGTGGGGTTGGTGTTCAACGTGCTGGCGCTGGGCATTGCGGCCACAGTGTATCGCCGGGCTCTAGGCGAGTCTGCAGGCCCGCAGAACGTGGCTATGTTCTCGCCGCTCCATATTCCTTGGTTGAGCGATCTTCCTTTGCTCGGGCCTGCTTTGTTTGGACAGACGATTCTGCTCTACCTTACCCTTGCGCTTGTTCTGCTGGCGCACATTGTCTTGTTCCGCACCAGCTTTGGCCTGGCGCTGCGCGCTGCGGGAGAAAATCCTAGTGCGGCCGACGCGGCTGGCATTTCCGTTGCACGCATGCGGTACATAGGGGTGCTGATCGGCGGCGCGACGGCGGGCATGGCCGGCGCCTACCTGGTGCTGGCGCAGATCGGCTTGTTTCGCGAATCGATTGTCTCCGGGCAGGGGTTTATCGCCCTCGGCATCGTCATCTTCGGGCGATGGAGCCCATGGAAGGCGGCCCTGGCCGCGCTGGTGTTTGGCGCCTGCGATGCACTGCAGCTGTCACTGCAACTGGGCGGGGCAAGCATCCCGCCGCAGTTGCTTGCGGCGTTGCCCTACATCGTGACTATTCTGGCAATTTCGGGCTTGTTTGGCGGCAAAGCCATCCAACCGGCGGCGCTTATGGTGCCCTATGCCAAAGATTGAAGGAAAGAGAGAACAGCAGGTCCCTCCACTTCGCTTCCCCGGATTTCCTGTGAAACTTGATGGCGTTGTCGCACATCATGCGCCTTTCTTACGGAAAGGCGCATACGCGGCATTGTCCAGTGCTGCGCAGCAGGAAATCCGGGTTCGCTCCGGTCGGGAGGACAATTAATGGTGGAGTACGAGAAGTGGTTACGACAACAAAATTGTCATCCCGAGGGAGTGATTAGCTGGACAAGTTAGGGGAGCAATGAGCGGGAACAGCCGCAGAGGCGACCGGGACTGTACGGGTGCCCAGTTCGCACCAGCGTACGTGGGCCGATTATGACTTGTTCGAATGCTTTCTCTAAACGAGTAGAAGCTGTGGATGGGCTTCGCCCGTCTTTTTCGGCCCACGTACGCTGGTGCGAACATTGATTGGATAAGGAAAAAGGCTTCAGCGATCCTAGAGAGAGTCTTGAGGGTGGGACCGAGAGACTCTGGGATCAGGAGAAGCCTTATGAAGATTATAGGATGTGATTTCCACCCCAGCTTTCAACAGATAGCGATATGCGACTTGGAGACGGGAGAGCTCCAGGAGCGGAAGTTGAGTCACGCCGATGGCCAGGCAGAACGGTTCTACCGGGAGTTGGGCGAGCCGGCGTTAATCGGGATCGAGGCCACTGGAAATAGCCAGTGGTTCCTCGATCTGGTGCAGCGGTTGGGTCATGAGATATGGGTAGGGGATGCAGCCAAGATCCGCGCCAGCTATGTGCGCAAGCAGAAAACGGACAAGCGGGACGCGGGTCATATCTTGAAGCTGCTGTTGGAGAAACGGTTTCCCCAGTTGTGGAGGCCGAGCGCAGCGATGCGGGATCAGCGGCAGTTGTTACGCCACCGGGACAAGCTGGTAGAGATCCGAACGAAGGTGAAGAACAGCTTGCAACACCTGGCGATGAACCGGGGGATGCAGAAGAAGAGCCGGCTATGGACGCGCCAGGGGATGGAGCAGTTCCAGCAGTTGGCGATGCCGGGCTGGGCGGGGACGCGGCGGGAACATTTGCTGCAGCTGCTCAAGGAGTTGAACGGCCAGATCGAGCCATTGGATCAGGCGGTGAAGCAGGCCGCCGAACAACATCCCCAGGCCCAGTTGTTGATGACGCAGCCTGGAGTGGGACCGGTGACGGCCCTGGCTTTTGTGCTGACCATCGGGGATGTGGCACGCTTTGCCGGCAGCAAGCAGCTCACCAGCTATCTGGGCCTGGTTCCCAGCGAACACAGCTCGGGCAACAAGCGTCGGCTGGGAGCCATTACCAAGCAAGGCAACTGTTTTCTACGCAAGCTGCTGGTGGAAGCGGCGCAGACCACAGTACGCAAGGATGAGGGTTTTCGCAAAGAGTATCAACACCGTTGCCATCATCGCCCGAAAGCAGTGGCCAAGGTGGCGGCGGCACGCAAGCTGGCGGTGCGACTCTACTGGATGCTACGCAGTAATGTCAGCTATCCGGAGATCGTTCATATCGAGAGCAACCCGCGGGTGCCCCTGGGCAATGTCTAGCCCGAAACATTGATTGGGTGCTCTCGCATCCAGACCGGTCTTATGCAGAAGACGGCGCAAGCGCCTTGGAAAACACCTCCGGTGTTTCCCACTTCCGCACAGACTCGGCGGCTGGATGTCCGTATAGAAGAATCATGATAGTAGTTTCGGTCGTATCGATGGTTCGGTGGAGCGATCCACCAGAAAAGTGATTCAGCGGTGATATCCCAGAGTCCCGGTCCCACACTCTGTCTGATGGCCAAAGCAAGCGGTGCTCCGCACCGCTGAGGATATCTTCGCCCTTGACAAAGCCTTTTTCCTTATCGAGGGGCACCCGTACAGATCCGCTTGGCGGGAGCAGTGATTGTTCATTAGGACCGGAGCGCAGCGTAGTGGAGGGACCTGCTGCTCTCTTTTCCCTACCCTACGCTCCAGGCCAAGGGCGCCGCTTGAATGAATCGGTACCAGCGCGCTGGGTTAGCGCGTCGGCGCTCACCTGCGCCTGGCGTCTCACCGCGGTCTCATCCACGCTACCTACGATTCCGTCGCGCATCACTATGCGTCCGTCTATCACGACAGTGGTCACTTCGTGCCCCAGGGCCGAATACACCATGGCCGAGACAGGATGATGAATAGGGGTCATGAAGGGATTGTTGTAGTCCACCACAACAATGTCCGCCTTTTTGCCAATCTCAATCGAGCCAATCTCGGCTTCGAGGCCAACAGCACGCGCGCCCCCGATCGTAGCCATCTCCAGGACTTCTTCCGCCGTGATGATGGTCGCATCCTGGCGCACGCCCTTCTGCTGCAGCGCAGCAAACTTCATTGCCTGAAAGAGACTGTGATTGTTGCTACTGGCCGGCCCATCTGAAGCTAGACCCACCGTAACCCCCGCCGCAAGCATCTCCGGAATCGGTGCGCAACCTGAAGCCAGGTACATATTGCTGCAGGGATTATGCGAAACCTTGGTATCGTGCTGGCGCAGGATCTTGATATCGTCCGTCTTGCAATGCACGCAATGCACGGCAATCACATCGGGCCCGAAAAAACCTATGTCGCTGAGAAACTGCGTGTCGTTCATCCCATAGCTGGCCGCGGCGGTCTGCAGCTCGAAATCCGTTTCCGCGACGTGGGTGGTGATGAGCACATGCTCTTCGTCGGCCAGCTTGCGGGTTAACCGATAACCTTGCTCATCCACGGCCCAGATCATGTTCGGAGCAAGACCCACCTGCACCCGCCCCCCGGGCTTGTTGTAGCGCCGTATCTGCTCCTTTGCGTCCCCCAGAGCGACCACCGGCTTTTCGATCAGCGCTGCCGGAATGTCATACTGCACTCCATCGGAGATGAACCCCCGGCACACAAACCCTCTCATGCCGGTCATGTTGAACGCGTCGACGACGGACGTGATCATGCCCGGCTGCGGGTGGACATACATGAAGTCAACCACCGTGGTGACCCCGGACCGGATCGACTCAACGCAGCCATGAAGCGCAGCGTGATGGGCGTCCTGGGCAGTGAGGTGCACCGCGCTCGGGCCCGTCATGCAGGTGAACCATTTCTTCAGCACCATATCGTCCCCCAGCCCCTTGAGCAGAGTCTGGAACAAATGGGTATGGGTATTCACCATGCCCGGCATCACGATGCGCCCGCTGCAGTCCACCACTTCCGCTCCGGGATATTGTTGCTGCAGTTGCTGGCGGCTGCCGATGGCTTGAATCCGATCGTGTTCCACACGCACGCTGCCGGCCTCCAGGATCTCGCGGCGTTCGTTCATAGTGATCAGCCAGCCATCAGCGAGGATGAAGCTCATTCGGTCGTGCCTCCGGTCGATGCTTTGTTTCGTTCATAGTAACCGCTATCATCAAGGCAGGCCATGCCACCACTCTCTCCCTTCTCCGAAGCCGAAGAGCTCTATTACCAGGCCCTCGACCGGCTTGCGGAAGGCGACGCGGCCGGAGCCGCACGCACGCTGCGCCGCTGCCTCGAAGTGGATCCCGGCATGCTCGATGCCATGCACGGGCTCATCCGCGCCCTGCAGGAGCAAGGCGACTTCGACGAGGCTATCGCGGTGGCGCAGCGCTTGCTCCAGCTCAACCCGGAAGAGGTCCTGGCCCATACCAGCCTCTCCATCCTGTATCAACACAAGGGCATGATCGCTGAGGCAGAAGCTGAGGCGTTGAAAGCCAAGCTGCTGGGCTGGAAGATACAGTTACAGCAACAGAAGCCGAAGCCGTGACTGATGGCGAGCACCCTTTACGTCGCCAGCACCAACCCCGGGAAGTTGTGCGACTTTTCGCTGGCCGCCGGCCGCCACGGCATACGGATTCTCCCCCTCCCCGGCCTCGACGCCATCGAGCCCCCTCTGGAGGACGCCCCAACCTTTGAAGAAAACGCCCTCGAAAAAGCGATCTACTACAGCCGGTTTCTTCCCGGTGAGATGATGTTGGCCGACGACTCCGGGCTCGAAGTCAACCATCTTCAAGGCGCTCCCGGTGTGCGCTCCGCCCGTTACGCTGCCGATGCCGGATTCGACGCTGCCCATACCATCGACGCAAACAACAACCTGTTCCTGTTACAGCAACTCGCCGGAGTAGCCGACAGCGACCGCGGCGCACGCTATCACTGCGTGCTGGCCGTTGCCCAGGATGGGACCTGTCTGCTGAGCGCGCAGGGCACGGTCGAAGGGCGCATCCTCACCACCCCGCGAGGCAATGGCGGTTTCGGATACGATCCGCTTTTCTATTTGCCTGCCCTCGAACGCACCATGGCGGAGCTCGATGATCAGACCCGATGGACACATAGCCATCGCGGAGAAGCCTTTCGCGCCCTATTGCAACTCCTGGTCTAAATCGACTCTCGCACCAAAACGGTTGGTCCCCTCGCTGGCCGAAACCTTGACGGTGCTTCGACCGCGCCCCAATAATAGAGAGTTGGTCCCTCCGCTACGCTACGCTTCGGTCGGGATGACAATTCATGGGATCAGTTGGCGCCTCCTGAGGCATCGGAAAAAATCAAAATGAGCACAATTGCGGCCGTTCCGCGCGACAACCGGGCACCGAGCTTCTGGGCCTCTACAGTGGGCAAGAAGATCGTGATGGCCGTGACTGGCGTCATCCTGTTCGTCTTCGTGATCGGACACCTGCTGGGCAACCTTCAAGTCTTTGAAGGCCCGGCAAAACTGAATGCCTACGGCGCGTTTCTTCACAGCATTGGAGAAGTGCTTTGGCCGGTGCGCATCATCCTGCTGATTTGTGTCACCCTGCACATCATCGCGACCGTGCAACTGGCCTTGCGCAAAAAGCGCGCGCGCCCGGTGGGCTATTCCCGCAAGCAGGCCATCGCTTCCTCCTACGCTTCGAGGACCATGTACTGGTCGGGGCCGATCGTCCTGGCTTTCATCATCTTTCACCTCCTGCACCTGACTGCCGGCTACATCCATCCCGGCGCCGCATACATTGAGGGTGACGTCTATCACAACGTGGTGGCCGGCTTTCGGGTCTGGTGGGTCTCGCTCTCCTACATCGTCGCCATCAGCCTCTTGGGGCTGCACCTGCGCCATGGCTTGTGGAGCATGTTTCAATCCATCGGCTTCCTCCAGGCACAACACACTCCGGCTCTCAAGAAGGCGGCGATGGTGATCGCTCTGCTGATCGTCCTCGGCTACATCTCCATTCCGATAAGCGTTTTACTGGGGCTGGTGAAATAGATGATTCTCGACTCCAAGGCACCTGCGGGACCCATCGATCAGTCATGGGACCAGGCTCGTTTCGACTTCAAGCTGGTCAATCCCGCGAATAAGCGCAAGCACTCCATCATCGTCGTCGGATCCGGCCTTGCCGGAGCCTCCGCTTCGGCCACCCTGGGCGAGCTCGGTTACAGGGTGCAGTGCTTCTGCTTTCAGGATTCGCCCCGCCGCGCGCACTCCATCGCCGCGCAGGGCGGCATCAACGCCGCCAAGAATTATCAGAACGACGGCGACAGCGTTTACCGCCTCTTCTACGACACCGTCAAAGGGGGAGACTTCCGTGCCCGCGAGGCTAACGTCTATCGCCTGGCGCAGATCAGCGTCAACATCATCGACCAGTGCGTTGCCCAGGGAGTTCCTTTCGCCCGTGAATACGGCGGCGCGCTCACCAACCGCTCCTTCGGCGGAGCCCAGGTTTCACGCACCTTCTATGCCCGCGGCCAGACCGGCCAGCAACTGCTGCTCGGCGCCTACCAGGCGCTCGAACGCCAGATCCACGCCGGTACCGTGACCATGTACCCGCGCACCGAGATGCTCGACCTGATCGTCATCGACGGAAAGGCCCGTGGCATCGTGACCCGTCATTTGGTTACCGGCGCCATCTGCACCCACCTTGCCGACGCGGTCATTCTGGGCACCGGTGGTTATGGCAACGTCTACTACCTCTCCACCAATGCCAAGGGATCCAATGTGACCGCTATCTGGCGCGCCCACAAGCGTGGCGCGCTGTTTGCCAACCCTTGCTTCACTCAGATCCACCCCACCTGCATCCCCGTCTCCGGCGACTATCAATCGAAGCTCACGTTGATGAGCGAATCGCTCCGTAATGACGGCCGCATCTGGGTTCCGTTGAAAAAAGGTGACAAGCGCAGCCCCGACCAGATCCCGGAAGCGGAGCGCGACTACTACCTCGAACGCCGCTATCCCAGCTTCGGCAACCTGGTTCCGCGTGACGTGGCGTCGCGCAATGCCAAGGCTGTCTGCGATGAAGGGCGCGGCGTGGGCGAAACCGGACTCGGCGTATACCTCGACTTTACCGACGCCATACGCCGGCTGGGCGAGAAGACCATCCGCGATCGCTACGACAACCTGTTCGACATGTACCAGCGCATCACCGACGAGAACCCCTACAAGGTCCCAATGCGCATTTACCCCGCCATCCACTACACCATGGGCGGCCTGTGGGTGGACTACAACCTGCAAAGCACCATCCCCGGCCTGTTTGTGATTGGCGAAGCGAACTTCTCTGATCACGGCGCCAACCGCCTGGGAGCCAGCGCGCTGATGCAGGGGCTCTCCGACGGCTACTTCATCATTCCCTACACCGTCGGCAACTACCTCGCGACCAATAAACTGTCGGCGGTGTTCGATACTGCGCCCGAGGTCAAGCAAGCGGTCGCCTGCGTCAAGCAGACCGTCGAGCTGCTGCTCTCGATCAAAGGCAAGCGCACGGTCGATTCCTTCCACCGCGAGCTGGGCAAGATCGTGTGGGATTACTGCGGCATGTCGCGCACCGCGCAGGGTCTTGAATCCGCCATTGGCCAGATTCGCACCCTGCAGGAAGAGTATTGGAAGAACGTCAACGTTCCCGGCAGCGGCGAAGATCTGAATCAGAGCCTGGAAAAGGCGGGCCGCGTGGCAGACTTCTTCGAGCTCGCGGAGCTGATGTGCATTGACGCCCTCGACCGCAACGAGTCCTGCGGTGGCCACTTCCGGGAGGAGTATCAGACGCCCGACGGCGAGGCGCTGCGCGACGACGAGCAGTACTCCTACGTCGCTGCCTGGGATTATCGCGGGCCCGGCAATCCGCCCACACTCTACAAGGAGCCGTTGGAATTTCACTACGTTCATCCCAGCCAGAGGAGCTACAAGTAATGAAAGTAACGCTGAAAATCTGGCGCCAAAAAAATCCCAGGGATGGGGGCAAGTTCGTCACCTACCCGGTGGACGTGGAAAATTCCGAGATGTCGATGCTGGAGTGCCTCGACGTGCTCAATGAAAGCCTGATCGAAAAGGGCGAAGAGCCAGTGGCCTTCGAGCATGATTGCCGCGAGGGCATCTGCGGCTCCTGCGGCTTTATGATCAATGGCGTCGCCCACGGTCCTATGCCGGCCACCACCGTCTGCCAGTTGACCATGCGACACTTCAAAGACGGGCAAGAGCTGGTCCTCGAGCCTTGGCGCGCTGCCGCCTTCCCCATGATTAAGGACTTGGTGGTCGATCGCCGCTCCTTTGACCGCATCATTGCTTCCGGCGGCTACATCTCCGTTTCCACCGGGAACGCCACCGACGGCAACACCCATCTCATCGGAAAAGAGATCGCCGACCGCGCCATGGATGCCGCGGCCTGCATCGGGTGCGGCGCATGCGTCGCTGCCTGCCCCAACGCCTCTTCCGCGTTGTTTACAGGGGCCAAGATCGCCCATCTCGGCATCCTGCCCCAGGGCAAACCCGAACGCGACCGCCGCGCTCTCGGCATGGTTGCGCAAATGAATGCCGAGGCCTTCGGCAGCTGCACCAATATCGGCGAGTGCACCGGCGTCTGCCCTAAGGAGATCAAGTTAGAGGTCATCGCCGCCATGAACCGCGACTATCTCCGTGCCAGCGTCAATCGTCGTGACGACCTGGTGACCACCATCAGCCCCTTCGCCGAATGGAGCACCGGAGCCAAGTTCAGCTCGACCGGAGCACAGGAATAGCGAGGGCAAAGTGAAACTCGCTTTCGTCTGCTACGGTCGAGAAAAACATTTCCACGAGAGGTCCGCAGAACTGCAGATCCCTCGACTTCGCTCGGGATGACAAAGGAGTGGGCGGTTGTAAAAGGGGGACTCTGTTGCGCCGGGAGGAGAACTGCAGATCCCTTGGCTACGCTCGTCGGGATGACAAAGGGGAGGGCTGCGCATCCATGTAGAGTAGTTACGATGGGACGAGAACAGCGGATCCTCCAGCCGGTAACAAATGCCCTATGGAAGTGTCACACTCTCCTTTGTCATCCCGAGCGAAGTCGAGGGATCTGCAGTTCTGCGGACCTCTCGTGGAAATGTTTTTCTGGACCGGAGCCACAAAACGCAGTACGGTGTTCCGCTTCAAATGACTTACACTAAACGCGACCTGCCATGAAGATCGCGCCCACCCTCATCCTGTTCACCGCCCTTCTCCCGCTCAGTGCGCAAATGACCAAAGAGAAAGACCCGCTCGCCGTACATAACTCCGCCATCGTGATCGACACCCACGCCGACACCACTCAGCGCATGCTCGACGAGGGGTATGACCTGGCCGATCCGCTCAAAGGCGGTTACGTCAATTTCGAATCGGCACGCCAAGGCAACCTGGGGGCTGAGTTCTTTTCCATCTGGGTAGACCCGCCCGCGTACGCTGGCCATGAAGCGCGGCGCACGCTGGAATTGATCGACGCCGTCTATCAGCAGGCCGCCAAGCACCCGCAGCAGATGCGTATGGCCTTTTCGCCCGAAGACATTATCGCCGCCCATCGCGAGCACAAACTGGCTGCGTTGATGGGCATCGAGGGCGGCCACTCCATCGAAAACAGCCTGGGCCTGCTGCGCGACTATTACCGTCTCGGCGTGCGTTACATGACGCTTACCTGGAGCAACTCCAACGGTTGGGCCGATTCCTCAGGCGACATAGACGATCCTAAGGTTCCCCACACCAAGGACGGCCTGAGTGATTTCGGCAAGGACGTGGTCTACGAGATGAACCGTCTGGGCATGATGGTGGATATTTCCCACGTCTCCGACAAGACCTTTTACCGCACGCTCATCATCAGCCGCGCTCCGGTGATCGCCTCCCACTCTTCGGCGCGTGCGCTCTGCAACTCGCCGCGCAACATGGATGACAATATGCTGCGTGCGGTCGGTCAGTACGGCGGCATCGTGATGGTGAACTTCTACTCCAGCTTTTTGAGCGACGAGTACCGCCTGGCCGTGAAAGCACAGCAACCCGCGATCGATCAGGCGGTCGCTGAGGCCACGGCCAAGCTCAAGGCCGACGGCAAGCCTGTCCCCAACGAGCTTGCGGAGCAGATCGCCAAGAGCTACACGGCAAAAATACCGCGCCCCCCGTTCAGCGTGTTGATCGATCACATCGACCACGTCGCCAAGATTGCCGGTATCGACCACGTCGGACTCGGCTCGGACTTCGATGGCATTCCTTCCAGCCCGGAGGGGATGGATTCCGCCGCCGATCTGCCCAAGATCACCCAGGCACTCATGGCGCGCGGTTACAGCGCCGAGGATATGGACAAGATTCTCGGCGGCAACTTCCTGCATGTCTTCGCCAAGGTGCAGGAGGTTTCGAAGCAGCTTCAATCCGAGAGCCGGCCCCGCATTATGGAAAAACAACCCTTCGACAAGAAGTAGCCGCATGAGCAATTCTGCTGCAGGTGTATTAGTCTGTCTTTGGAACTACCAATGAAATTCCTACGTCGCCACGCAGTTTTCTTTCTCTTCTCGACCGTCTTTGCAATTGCTCAGCAGTCTACTCCGCCCCAGAACGCCGCCTGCGCAGACGCCGCCTGCGGAACTGCCGGATATGCCTACCAGCCAGGCCCCACCGGTGGTCGAGCCCACCGGTCCCACGGTTGTTCTCGATACCACCATGGGACGCATGACCTGCAGGCTCTTTGACAAGCAAGCGCCTCTGACCGTAGCCAATTTTATTGGACTGGCCGAGGGAACCAAGCCATGGACCGATCCCGTCAGCAAGAAGGAGATGAAGGCCAAGCCGTTCTATGACGGGACGACCTTTCATCGCGTCATTCCCGAATTCATGATTCAGGGTGGCGATCCAACCGGCACCGGAACCGGCGACCCGGGATACATGTTCGCCGACGAATTCGATCCCAACCTCAACTTCGATGTACCCGGTCGTATGGCCATGGCCAACTCCGGCCCCGGCACCAACGGATCACAATTTTTCATCACCGAAGTACCAACCACGCATCTCAATCAGAAGCATACGATCTTCGGCCAGTGTGACCAGCCCAGCATTTCGGTTGTCTCTGCGATCGCACGTGTGCAGCGGGACGCAAACGACAAGCCGATCCAACCGGTCGTTCTCACCAAGGTCACCATCGTGCGTGAGGGTCAGCCGCTGCCACCTCTTCCCCCTGCTCCCGCAGCGCCCGCGGCGACCCCAGTTCCCAATCAAAACTAACCAACACCAGGAGTTCTGCATGTCTCGTGAATCTGGAACCTATGCCATCTTCAACACCAGCGAAGGTACGATCGTCTGCCGCCTTTTTGAAAAGGATGCGCCCAAGACGGTAGAGAACTTCGTCGAACTCGCCGAAGGCAAACGGGAGTGGACCCACCCCGTCGGCAACAAGAAGAGCACCACCAAGTTATATGACGGCACGATTTTCCACCGCGTCATTCCCGACTTCATGATTCAGGGCGGTGATCCGGCAGGCACCGGCATGGGTGGCCCCGGTTATAAATTTGCAGACGAAACCAAGGGCTCACCCCACAGCCTCAATGCCAAGGGCAAGCTGGCCATGGCGAATGCAGGGCCCAACACCAATGGGTCCCAATTTTTTATTACTGTCGCGCCGACCCAATGGCTCACCGGCAAACACACGGTCTTTGGCGAAGTAGTCGAAGGCTACGACGTGGTGGAGAAAATCTCCAAGGTGCCCCGCAATTCGCAGGACAAGCCGAACAAGCCAGTGACCATCGAAACCGTGGTCATCGAACGCGTATAGGCACGAGGAAATCCTCAGGCTTTGCATGAAGGGAGCCATTTTTGGTCACTTTCATCTGCATTTTGACTCTTTACCGGCCACAAACACGCGAAGTTAACGTGTGCTTGGCGACTTGTCGATAATGCGGGTGTGCTAGCTCCAGCACAAGGACCGCCAGCGATGAGAACCACGCTACTTCTCATGTTGTTGATGGGGGCGCCGCTCTGCGCATATTCCGAGAGCTCCCCCTTTGACAGAAACGTCAATAATACAACTCTCTTGAATCCCGATTGCCCGGCGACGCTCACCGGCGTGTATGCGGATTCGCCGCGCCACAAGCAAGGCCGGGTGAGCGTACACCTCGTCAATCAGACTGAAAAACGCGTGATTGCGGTCAAGGTGGGCTTTGATGGATTGGACGCCACCTGGGATAGGCACGAATTTCCTGCAACCTACGCATCGGCGGTAAGCCTGAGACCGGAGAAAGAAGCTACGCCCATTTGGCGCGTGGAAGATGAAGGCTTCGCCGTGAACATAGCCAGCGGCGTACGTGTTTACCTTCTGAAGCTAATGTTCGCAGACGGTTCTACCTGGAAAGATGACGGTACAAAATCCTGCTCGCTGACCATCTCTGGCCGGGCGAAACCTCAACCCAGGGACGAGTGAGTACCAGACGCCGGGACTAGCCCTCACCCAAAAGCTGCTCTTCCACCAACTCGCAAATGGTATGGAGCAGGAACTTATGCCCTTCCTGGATGCGCGCCGTTGTCTTTGCCCGAACCAGCAACTCCACGTCGGCAAACCCCGCACACTCGCCGCCATCGCGCCCCAAAAAGGCAATCGTCTTCAGTTTGAGGTCTTTCGCCGCCACCAGGGCGCGAAAGATATTCTCGCTGTTGCCACTGGTGGTAAACACCACCAGCGCATCTCCGGGCTTTCCATACGCTTGTACCTGCCTGGCAAACAGATCGGCAAAGGAATAGTCGTTGCTGATGGCGGTTAAATCCCCGCCATGCGTAGCCAATGAGATCGCAGGATAGGCACGGCGTTCGCGCTCGAAGCGTCCCACAAACTCCGTGGTCAGATGCGAGGCGTCGGCCGCGCTGCCGCCGTTTCCGCACGCCAGCAATTTATGCCCCAAAAGCAAAGCCTCCGCAATCATCGCGGCGGCCGCTTCGACCTGTCCCTCCAGGTCCGCCAACTGCTGCAGCACTGCCCTGGCGTCGGCAATGTTCGTGGTCAGGACCTGGTGGGCGTGTTCCTTCACGGTTTAGACTCCGATGACTGCGCAAAGCTCTTTGACTGCGTCGGCGCTCTTCTTGAGCGCAGCGTCTTCTTCCTTGGTGAGCTTGATCTCAATAATCTGTTCCAGACCCCGCTCGCCCAACTTGCAGGGAACTCCCACATAAAGTCCATGGATCCCGTACTCGCCCTCCAGGTAGGCCGCGCAGGGCACAATCTTCTTCTTGTCTTTGAGGATAGCCTCGACCATCTCCACCGCAGCAGCCGATGGAGCATAGTAGGCGCTCCCCGTCTTCAGATGCTTTACGATCTCGGCGCCGCCGTCGCGCGTCCTTTGCACCAGGCGCTCGACCGTTGCCGCATCCATGAGTTCGGTGATCGGGATACCAGCCACCGTGGAATACCGCGGCAACGGCACCATCGTGTCCCCATGGCCGCCGAGCACAAACGCAGTTACATTCTCGACCGAAACCTTCAGCTCTTCCGCAATGAACGTCCGGAAGCGGGCAGAGTCCAGGATCCCGGCCATGCCGATGACCCGCTCGCGGTTGAATTTCGCCAGCTTGAACGCCGCCTGCGCCATGGCGTCGAGCGGATTGGAAACGATGATGAGGATGGCATTCGGCGAGGCAGCCACCACCTTGCCCACCACCTCTGACATGATTTTGTAGTTAGTGTGCAGCAGGTCGTCGCGGCTCATGCCCGGCTTGCGGGGAATGCCGGCGGTGATCACCACGATGTCGGAGTTTGCTGTTTGGGCGTAATCGTTGGTCCCGATCACGTGGACATCGCGCTTCTCGATGGGCAGCGCTTCCAGCAGGTCGAGGCCCTTGCCCTGGGGCATGCCCTCCATGATATCGATCAGCACCACGTCGGCCAGCTCCTTGGCCGCGATCCAGTGGGCTGCGGTCGCGCCCACATTGCCTGCTCCTACGATAGATACTTTCTTTCGCATAGTTCTCCTAACCCATGTTTTCGATCATTCTGGTGGCGAATTCGCTGGTCTTCGCCTTCGTGGCCCCAGGCATCTGACGTTCAAAATCGTAGGTTACATATTTTTGCTGAATGGTCTTCTCGAGCGCAGTCTCGATCAGCTTAGCCGCCTCTTTCCAGCCCAGGAACTCGAACAGCATCACCCCCGAGAGCATCACCGAGCCGGGATTGATCATGTCTTTATCCGCATATTTAGGCGCGGTGCCATGGGTGGCTTCGAAGACGGCATACCCATCGCCGATGTTCGCCCCCGGGGCAATGCCCAGTCCGCCCACCTGTGCCGCGCAGGCGTCAGAGATGTAGTCCCCATTCAGATTTGGGCACGCCAATACGCTGTACTCCTCCGGCCGGATGATCACCTGTTGAAAGATGGAATCGGCAATCCGGTCGTTGATCAGAAGTTTCTTTTTCCATTGTCCGTTCCCGTGCGTTTTGCCAATGGAATCGATCACGCTCTTCACGCTCTTATAGAGCTCGGCGCGGAAATCATCGGATCCGAACGCCAGCCCTGGCTCAACCAAGGCGGCATTCTCTTCCACCGTCAACTTCGGGTTCGCTTCGAGGTTACCCAGGATCCAACTTTCGGTCTCCGTGACTGTCTGCTGGCGAAACTCCTGCGTCGCCACCTCGTAGCCCCATTCCCGGAAGGCTCCCTCGGTGAACTTCTGGATGTTTCCCTTGTGCACCAGGGTCACGGACTTCCGTCCATTCTCGAGTGCGTATTTGATCGCGTAACGAACCAGCCGCTTGGTCCCGGTGATGGAGATCGGCTTGATCCCGATGCCGGAGTCTTCGCGAATCTTTTTCTTGGCGCCCTTGAGCATGTCGTTGTTAAGAAAGTCGATCACCTTCTTGACTTCCGGCGTGCCTTGCTTGAACTCAATACCGGCGTAGACGTCTTCCGTATTCTCGCGGAAGATCACCACATCGAGCTTCTCCGGGTGCTTCACCGGGCTGGGAACGCCCTGGTAATACTTCACCGGGCGCACACAGGAATAAAGATCGAGGATTTGTCGCAAGGCAACATTCAGCGACCGGATGCCACCGCCCACTGGAGTGGTAAGGGGCCCCTTGATCGATATCCGCAGATCGCGCGCTGCGCTCACGGAATCGTCTGGAAGCCAGGTGTTGAACTGCTGATAGGCCTTCTCGCCGGCGAAGATTTCAAACCACTTCACCGACCTCTTCCCGCCATAGGCCTTTTCGACGGCAGCGTCGAAAACGCGCTGGGACGCGCGCCAGATGTCGCGTCCTGTCCCGTCGCCTTCGATGAAGGGAATGATCGGATGGTCAGGAATGTGGTATTTGCCATCTGCATATTGAATCGCCTCGCCCCCCGTGGGCAAGGAAAGACCGTTGTAGCTTTTCTGCATGGATGCGTATCTCCGAAAGCGGATAAGTGGCAGCGAGAACGAATAGTCAGGCTATCACCATGCGAATTGCAGTGGCAATCGGAGTAGTCTATAGACATGCGTCTTTGGGTTGCCACGTTGGTTCTTGCCCTGGTCACGCCCGTTTGGGCCCAGCAGTATTCCGCCGACAAACCCCTGGGCACGGCGGCGCAATCTGCCCCCGCCTTTCTCAAGAAAGCCGGCATCCGCCAGAACCTCGGCAACCAGCTCCCACTGAGCGATCATTTCGTCGACTCGAGCGGCGCCGATGTGCCCCTGGGCGCTTATTTTGAACACCGTCCTGTGGTCGTGGCGCTGGTCTACTACAAGTGCCGCATGCTTTGCCCCCAGGTTCTCAGCGGACTGGCGCGGACGCTGCGCCAGGTGAATTTCACCCCCGGCAAAGACTACGACATCGTGGTCGCCAGCATCGATCCGGCGGATACGCCTGCGGATGGCGCAGCGGAAAAAGTACGCTTCCTCGACTCGCTCGGCACCCCCGGCGCCGGATCCAGTGTGCATTTTCTCACCGGCCAGCAGGCCTCAATTACCGATCTCGCCTCGGCCACCGGCTTCAACTACGTCCGGGTCCCCGGGCCTGACGGAAAGATGGATCAGTTTGCCCACTCCAGCGTCATCATGATTGCCACGCCTGACGGCCGCATGTCGAAGTATCTCTTCGGCATTGATTACCAGCCGCGCGATGTGAGGTTGGCGGTGATCGAAGCCAGCAATCACCATATTGGCTCGGTCAGCGATCTGATCCTGCTTTACTGCTGCAGCTACAGTCCCAGCGCCGGCAAGTACACCGTCTCGATCCTGCGGGTGATGGGCCTGGCAGCAATGGGCTCTCTCTTCATGCTGGTAGCGCTGCTTTACGCGCTCTCCCGCAAGCCAAAGCAAACCGCCACCCACGCCTAGAAATCTCAACCCTTGGTTCCCGGAGTAAAAGTCTTAACTAGTCAGGGTGCCGACGGGAACTGGACGGGAATCGGACGGGTGCCCCAGGTTCGCCAAAGCGTACCTGGGCCGAAAACGATATGTTTCGAATGCTTTCCCTTCCCACGCGGGGAGTTCTGGTCGATAGAGCAAAAACTGTTGTTGGGCTTCGCCCTTCTTTTTCGGCCCAGGTACGCTTTGGCGAACCTGGGGCACCCGTCCTAGTCCCGTCCTAGTCCCGTCCTATTCCTAATCCGTTCAGTTCCCGTCCTATTCTTAATCCGTCCAGTTCCCTTCCTATTCCTAATCCGTTCTCGCTTGCGAGGTATTAATCCGCAATCATCAACTGGCCGGGAACGATGGGCCGAGTCCTCGGCAGCATGCCAAAGGCGGCCGCCGCGCCGACCACGCATAAGCTCAGCACAAACGCTGCCAGCTTTAGCTGATTCGTCGCCTGGGACCGGGGCAGTGTCTTCCACAACAGCAGCAGAATGGTCTGCGAAAACACCGCAGCCCACACCGCTCCGTAAAAGTATCGCCGCTCGATCCCCTCGCCCTTGGTCGAGCGCCCGACTCTCGGCAGCAGGCCAAACAGCCCCAGCAGCAGCACAATGGCGCACAGGGGAAAATACGCCTGTAAATAAATCTGCTTCATCACCCACTTGCCGGTCGCAGCAGCAATCACCAGCCCTGCCAGGTTGAGCAGTGTGAAGGTAATCACCGCATTCCAGGCGAAGGTGTAGCAGACCTTGCGGTACAGAGGATTAGGCTTGTCCTCAGTAAAGCGAAGGATGTAAGGCCGTGGCTCTACACCGGGAAGCTGGCCAAAGTAGCCCGCAACGCCGGTTGCCGCCATCACCAACAACAGCCAAATGACGTTTCTTCCGCTGCCGCCGTGGGCGAACAGATCGAAGGTCAATGGCCCGGGCGCAAGAAAAAACACCCAGATCCATATCGGCCAGTGAGCCACGCGGTAGCGTCCGGTGTTGCGCTCGCGCATCCTGCGGGCTTCTGCATATTCCACCTTGATTGGGTAAGCCATCTCACTGCTATTGTGCATCTTTTTCCATCATTCACGGGCCCTGCCGCATCCATTCATAGGTTTGTGTTAGGTTCGTCTGGGAGGGTTCGGCATTGGGCAAGAGCATGGTCCCGAAGCGTCTGTTTTTGACCAAAGGCGTCGGGAAACACAAGGAACGACTCACGTCTTTCGAATTGGCTCTTCGAGACGCCGGCATAGCAGCCCAGAACCTGGTTCGGGTTTCTTCCATCTTCCCGCCGCAGTGCAAACTGATCACCCGCAAGGAAGGCTTGAAATATCTTTCGCCCGGCGAAGTAGTTTTCGCCGTGGTCGCGGAAAACTCTACCCGTGAGCCGCATCGCCTGGTGGTTTCCAGCATCGGCGTTGCGATCCCTACAGATCGCAACACCTACGGTTACCTGAGCGAGCACCACAGCTTCGGCGAAGCGGAGGACCAGGCCGGTGAATACGCAGAAGAACTGGCGGCAGAAATGCTCGCCACAACCCTGAACGTGGAATTCGATCCCGACAAAAGCTGGGACGAAAAAAAAGAAATGTATCGTATCTCCAATAAGATTGTCCGCACCACAAACATCACCCAGTCGGCAATTGGAGACAAGCGCGCGCTTTGGACCACCGTCATCGCCGCGGCAATCCTGATTTTTGAGTAATAGAAATGGCAAGCAAAACAAATTACCGCGTTGGTCTGGTGCAGATGTCCTGCTCACCCGACCCAGACGCCAACCTTGATAAGGCCGCTGACCGGGTTCGTGAAGCTGCGCGCGGCGGTGCGAACATCGTCTGCCTGCCCGAGCTTTTCCGCGCTCAGTACTTCTGCCAGCGTGAAGACATCGCGCTCTTCGATCTGGCGGAGCCCATTCCTGGCCCTTCCACGGAGCGGCTTTCTGCCGTGGCTCGAGAGGAGAAAGTGGTCGTCGTGGCTTCCCTCTTCGAGCGCCGCGCAGCGGGGCTCTATCACAATACCGTTGCGTTGCTGCAGAGTGATGGAGCGCTGGGCGGAATCTACCGCAAGATGCACATCCCCGACGACCCGCTCTACTACGAGAAGTTCTATTTCACGCCCGGCGACCTGGGTTTCAAGGCGTTCGATACTTCCGTGGGACAAGTGGGCGCGCTTATCTGTTGGGATCAGTGGTACCCGGAAGCGGCGCGCATCACCGCTCTGCGCGGAGCGAACCTGCTCTTCTATCCCACTGCGATCGGCTGGCATCCGGCAGAGAAAGAGCCCTTGGGAGCGGCACAATATGACGCGTGGCAGACCATCCAGCGAGCACACGCCATCGCCAACGGCGTGTACGTCGGCTCCGTCAACCGCGTCGGCCACGAAAATGGAGATGTACGCGGAAACCGCGCCCCTGGCGTCGGGCTTGAGTTCTGGGGCGGCTCCTTTATCGCTGACCCCTTTGGCCGCATTCTCGCCCAGGCGCCCCATGACCGCGAGGCCATCCTGATCGAGGAAGTGGACTTGAAGGTCATCGAGGATACGCGCCGCAACTGGCCCTTTCTGCGCGACCGGCGCATCGAAGCTTATCCGCCGATCACGGCTCGCTTTCTGGACGATGGCAACTGAATCCGCTACCCCGCGCAGCCTGGGCTATCGCATGCCGGCAGAGTGGGAGCGCCATGCCGCAACCTGGCTGGCGTGGCCCCACAACGCGGCGGACTGGCCCGGCAGATTTCATCCCATCCCCTGGGTCTATTGCGACATCATCCGCCACCTCTCGCGGCTGGAAGATGTGCACCTTCTGGTCCAGGACGGCGTCGCCGAACAACGTGCGCGCGGCATGCTGACGCGAACCGGCGCGCAACTGGATCACGTGCACTTCCATCAGTGGCCTACCAACCGGGTGTGGATGCGCGATTCCGGCCCTATCTTCGTTGCCCGCAGCGGCAGCGTCGCCATCACCAACTGGCGCTTCAATGCCTGGGCGAAGTACGAAGACTGGCAACTGGACGACCAGCTGCCCTTGAAAGCAAGCGAACTGCTTCACCTGCCCCACTGGGAGCCGGAGTTCCCCGAGGCACATCGCGTGGTCCTGGAAGGCGGCAGCATTGACGTCAACGGCCAAGGGACTCTGATCACCACCGAAGAGTGCCTGTTGAGCAACGTGCAGCAGCGCAATCCCGGCCTTAGCCGCGAAGACCTGGAGCGCGTCTTCCACGACTATCTGGGCATCGACCAGGTGCTGTGGATGAATCGCGGTATCGCCGGGGACGATACCCACGGCCACGTAGACGACATCACCCGTTTCGTCGGTCCGGCTACGATCGTCACCGTCACGGAGCCAAATCCCGCCGACGAGAACCATCTGCCGCTAGCGGAGAATCTGGAGCGGCTGCGAGCGGCTCGCGACCCGCAGGGCCAGCCGTACACCATCGTCGAGTTGCCTATGCCCTCGCCAGTCGTCTTTCAGGGCCAGCGGCTCCCCGCCAGCTACGCCAACTTCTACGTCGCAAATGGACTGGTGCTGGTGCCCACCTTCAATGATGCCAACGACCGCAAAGCGCTCAACGTGCTTGCCGATGTCTTCCCTGGCCGTGAAGTCATCGGTATTCACAGCGGTGATCTGGTCTGGGGTTTGGGGACGCTGCACTGCATGAGCCAGCAGCAGCCGGCGGTCCAGTACTGTGATGACGGACGCTGAGGCGCTCGCGCTGGCCCTGGACGAGGCTCGCGCCGCGGCCGCAGCCGGCGAGGTTCCGGTAGGCGCGATTGTAGTCGCCAACGGTGTCGTGGTTGGTCGCGGACAGAACCGGGTTCTGCGCGATCTGGATCCGACCGCACACGCTGAGATCGTCGCGCTTCGCGAGGCAGCCCGCACCCTGGGCAACTACCGCCTTGCGGGCTGCGAGCTTTTTGTCACCCTGGAGCCCTGCGCCATGTGTGCCGGGGCGATGATCCATGCCAGGCTTGAACGGCTCATCTATGCCGCCGCAGATCCCAAGGCCGGTGCGGTCAGCTCCGTTCTGGAGGTCCTGAATCACCCCCAACTGAATCATCAGATGCTGGTGACAAACGGAGAACTGGCCGAGGAAAGCGCCGAGTTGCTGCGCTCATTTTTTCGCCAAAGACGAACGTAACGTTACACCGAGTCCCGGAGGGACGGCTGAAAATCCTCAGTCGTCCCTGCCGGACTTTTCGATGGCGCATACCAGCCCCAGGACTGCGTCCCATAAGCACTAACTTGCTTGGGAATGTTTTTCGTCAAAACTCCCACGAAATCGTCATCCTGAGCGAAGCGCGTCACAGGATGACGATTTCGTGGGAGTTTTGACGAAAAACATTCTACTACCCGGCGCCCCAGGGCGGAAGCTTCGCAGGAACAGCCCAGGGTGGTGCCCCCTCGATATGAAGCTTTCTGCGATACACTTTCCCGCCCCCTGCGACGTACAGCGTATCGAAATCGTGGCCGCCAAAACAAAGGCTTGTCGCCGCCGCGTTGCCAGGCAGAGGAAGAATCGCCGCCACACGGCCATTGCGATCGAATACCTGGACGCCCATCCGCGTGGCAACGTAAGCCCGGCCGTCACGATCCATACCGATTCCGGCAGCGCCACTGTCGTCCGCCCACGCGGGCACATCGAAGTCGTAGAACGGTGCTCTGGCATCGAGCGTCCCATCGGGACGGACACGATAGCTCAAGCCGGTGCGCGAGAGGCCTTGCGAGACAAACAACCAAAGACCATCCGGGGAAAAAGCAACTCCGGACGCTCCCTTCAGACCCTGGTCCAACCTCACCTTTTCTCCTGTCGCCCGGATGAGCCATAGTTCGCTTCCCGTCACCGCATAAATATCCCCGTTGTTGCGCACCGTCAGATTGCGGATGTCGAGACCTTCGCCCAGGATGGAAGCGCGGCCGGTTACCTTGATCCCACCCCCAGCGCGAGCTTGATAGAGCCTGCCGTCGGCTCCAAACGCAAGCGCCGCGCTCGGCTGGCTGACCGCATCGAATCTGGCCCTCATGGATTGGAAGCCAGCAGCGGTGCGCAGCCTTCAGCCGAGACCTGCCAGTCTTCGCCCGGCTGCAGAATCGCCTGGATTACAGGATTGCCAGGCGAACCAGCCCGGATAGCCGCCGGCCAATCCCTCCAGAGCCAGCGCATCGCGTCGGGAAACACGGAGGCAGCCTGGCTGCCGTTGTGCGTTCCCGCGCCCCAGATGTGGCGAACATCATAGCCGGCGAACTCGAGCGCACGGTTCATGGTCTGGTTCGACATCCACCAGTCGCCCATCTCCGGACCTCCAGGCCACTCATCGTGCACGCCATCCTGCATAAAAATGCGCAGAGGCTTGGGTTCCGTCTTGCGCACCAGGACGTAATACTGTTCCCCACCGCGCATCCCCACATAGGTGCCGATGGCGCTAAACACACGCCGGAAAGCATCCGGCCGTTCCCACGCAACCGTGAGGGCGGCAATGGCTCCCGTACTTCCGCCTCCGATGGCTCGGTCGTTGGGGTTGGTCGAAAGCCTGATCGGCCGTCCGTCGGGAGTGGGCTGCCGCTCCACTGCCGGTAATACTTCCTCCAGCAGGAAACGGGCCAGCCGGTCATTGAGGCTGTCGAATTCTAAACTCCGGTCATATCGCGGGTTGTCCGGAAGCGACGACTCCCGAAGATACACCGACACCAATCGTGACCGGCATCGCATGCTGTGCGATGAGGTTGTCGAAGACGGTTGCCGCGTTAAAGCCGAGACCATCCAGGCCGACGTACACGACAAGCCGCTTTTTCCCCTTGTACGCGGCAGGTACGATAAACCGTGATGGTCCGCGCTGTGCCCGGAAAAATCCGCGAGTCCGTCAGCTCGAAGCTAAAGGTTTTTCCGGCCGCAACCGAGGCTTGGGGCTGTGAGTCCGGTCCTAACGGGTAGTTATCCGATGCGGGCGGAACGGCCTCATCGATCGCCGGTGGCGGTGCACCATTGGCTTGAGACCAAGCCGCCAAAGAAGCCGATAACAAAAGAGCTGCGCCCAGCAGCAGGCGTGTGTATCTGCAGCAAGCTTTGCTCATCCTAACTCCTTACTGCACGTGCGCATGGACCATTGGCCGGCTATTGAGCTATTGAACTGTACCCTGCGGTCGCAGTTTGCGCAGCTCCTGCGCGCACTCCACAGCATTCAACGCCGAGAGTTCGAGATTGTCGGCGGAAGCCCAAAGCCACAAGCGGCGTGACTGCGAAACGCGTTCCTCATCGAAGCGCACTCGGACCGAGATATCCTGGTCGCCAATGGAGTTGAGGTTACCGGGCGCATCGACATCGGTTTGGATTACTTCTATGTGGGGGGCGGAAAGCGTAGCCTCAATCTGCTCCAGGATCACCGGCCGCTCGTACTCTACGGCGATGGAAAAGGTATGACCATGGAAGACGGGCGCATGGATGAGTTGCAGTGAAAGCTGCGGCAGTCGTCCGCCGGAAAGCAGAGCATAATGGCGCCGCACGCGCGCTTCGCTCTCTGCCAGGTTGATCTTTGCCGACTTCCCCAAACGCGCCGACGGTGTTGAAAGCCACCTGGACGTCGTACACCTGGGTCGGGATACTCTGAAACGAAAGCAGCGTTACCGTCTGCTGATGCAGCTCGTCAAGCGCAGCCCGGCCATATTCCGAAGCCGGCTCCAGTACCGTCGCCGAGACCTGGCGAATGGCCCCGGCGCGCTGCAGACGCTCCATGAGCAGAGCCAGCACCAGTGCAGCCGGATGAGCCGAAACTACGGCCGGCGTATGCAGATTGGGCGCGCCGGCAACCGCTGCTTCGCCCATCCCCTCTTTGACCCAAGGCGCACACACCAGCACGCCGGCTTCGCCCTCTAACCCGGCAGAAACATCCACGATGCTGGAACCGGCCCGTAGGGCGGCTTGCCAATGCCGCAGGGTTAATTCCGCTGACCCGGAGAAAAAAGTGAAATCGATGCGCTCAAAGGAGTCGGCCGAGATGGGCTGGATGAAGGTTACCTCGTCGCCCACCGCTTCCAATTGTCCTAACGCCTGCTGATCATCCATCAGTAGGAATTCTGAGGCCGCAAAACTCGACTCGGAAAGTGCTTCGTTGAGTTGTTTGCCGCGAATGGAAGCGGCGCCAACAATTGCAATACGATAGTTTGTGGTCATCAATCGACTAACACTTTCACGGATGAACCGGCGGTTGGGATGGGGGGTGCGCAGGGGGTTCGACCAGTCGCGGCGCCTCGGGGGTCATCCTCCGCCGGTGGCGGCGCTGCCAGGAATACGCAGCACGGGCGAAGATGCCGGAAAACATGTAACAGAAGGCCATCCCTAAGAGAACGTATCGCGAGAAAACCACGGTGGCGTAGATTGCCAGTCCAATCACCACGATGCGCTGGAACGGATGACGATCGGTGAAGTTGATTTCTTTTCCACTCCAGAAGCGCCAGGTACTGACCATGAGCAGTCCAACCAGAAATACCAGCAGCATCCACATGATGGCCACTCGCCAGTTGGGCACCGGCGTTCCCAGGAAGAAGTGAACTACGGCGGCAATCACTCCGGCGGCAGCCGGGATAGGCATGCCAACGAAGTATTTTCGCCCCGGACGGCCGGGGTTTGCGGGTAACAAATTGCCGCCGATGTTGAAGCGCGCCAGGCGGCCGGCCCCGCAGAGCAGAAAGAGAAAGCAAACGAACGCACCCCAATCCACCACATAATGCCGCTTGACGGAATCCATGGCCATGGGAAGCATCTGGAAGCCCCAGGTGAAGGCCAGCAGGCTGGGAGCGACACCGAAGGTAATTACGTCAGCCAGCGAATCGAGTTCCTTGCCGAACTCGCTGGTGGTTTTTGTCATGCGCGCGATGCGGCCATCGATCGCGTCAAAGGGGATGGCGAAGCCGATGGCCAGGGCGGCATAGTTGAAATGCTGCGGCTCCTGCACCGATCCCTGCAGACTTTGCATAATGGCAAAATAGCCGGCGGCGATATTGCCTGAAGTGAAGAGCGAAGGCACAATGTACATGCCTCGGCGCAGGCGCCCCCTCCTCTTGCCGGGGGCTAACGCCTAACGCATCGCGCTTCAAGCGAAACTCTCCTGCAGAACGTCGAGCGACGGTTCATCCTGCAGCGGATGGATATCGGCCAAGACGGACGCGCCTCCCTTGACCCGCTGCCCCAGAGCCACCCGGACGTGCGCATGGCCAGGCAGCAGAACGTCTACCCGGGAACCGAACTTGATCAGGCCGACCCGTTCGCCACGGTCCACAAAATCGCCTACCTGAAAACGGAACACGATGCGGCGCGCGAGGATCCCGGCGATTTGTTTAAAGGTCACGTCGAACTCGTCGCCTTGCACCGTCACCACGTTCTGCTCATTCTTCTCGGCGCATTTGCGGTCGAGGGCATTCAGGTGCTTGCCTTTCTGGTATCGAACCTCGCGCACCGTGCCGGCAATGGGTGAGCGGTTGACGTGAACATCGAAGACGCTGAGGAAGATGCTCAGCCGAATCCGTTCTCCAGCCGGCGTTTGGATACGCGCGACCTCGGTGATCTTGCCATCCGCGGGCGAGACTATCAGGCCGGCCTCGGCTGGCACCGGACGCTTGGGATCGCGAAAGAACCAGAGAAAAAAGCATGCCAGCAGAAAAGGCACGACTGCCCAGGTCCAACGCCCCGTTACCAGCAATACCAGAACGCCGGCGGCGATGAACCCAAAACCATAAAAGTATCCGTCACGCACCATGTTTGAGACCAAACCCTTGGAGAATTATAGAGGTACAAGGGCTTGGAGCAGCAGCGCGTCTTCTACGGGAGCAGAGTAGTAAGCACTGCGGACCCCCACGGCGGAGAAGCCGTGGCGCTGATAAAGAGCGATTGCGGCAACGTTCGATGCCCGCACCTCCAGCCGAACCGTGGAGGCCCCAATGGTGGCTGCCCAGGCCACGCAGGCTTCGATCAGGGCGGCCCCCAATACCGCGGCGGCGGTACGGGCGGCCAACCACCAGGCCCTCTACCTCGGCCGCAGGTTCGTGCGGCAACCAGCTGGCTACCGCAAAGCCAGCCAGATTGTCGTCGCTGAGCGCAACCAGCCCGCAGCGCAGCAACGGAGGCGTGGCGAGCAAGATCTGTTCGTAGTCACGACGGCTCCATCCGGAGCCTCGACAGATTCGCCGGCGAGCACCAGTACGCCGTCGAGGTCCTGCGCTGCCATGGCCCGGATGCTGAAACTCACGCCCCGGCCTTGGCGGCACGCAAAACCTCAGCGTCAGAGCGGCGGAGATAGTTTGCCTGCAGGGTTTCGGGGTCGTCAAAGTCGCCCGCGCGAAATCGCTCCAGCGCGAAACGGAGCGCCTCGGCAGCGTCAGGAGGTTGCACGTAGACCGGGCCGCAAATGGCAAGGGCGGAACAAGCGCTGGCGGAGACATCATCAGCGCGGCTCTCATCGCAGATCAGCACCCCGGCTCCGGGCTGCTCGGCCAGAGCCACTGTCTCCTCTCCGCTCAGCAGCACTTCTCCCAGGTTTTTGCCGTTGCGGTATTCGCCGACGTAGTACTCCCCGCGGCCGGCATCCACTGCGGCCAGTACGTGCGGCAGCCCACTGGCGTTGGCCAGCAAGCCCAAACGGGAGACCGCAATCAGAGGGATGCCGGCCCCTTCGGCCAGGCCTTTGGCGGTACTGAGACCCACCCGGATGCCGGTGAAACTGCCCGGCCCGTTCACCACCACGATGGCCTCGATATCGCGCATCGTCGCGTGCCGGCTCTCGAGCATTGCGGCGATCTCGGGAATCAGGCGTGCCGAATAGGTGCGCACTGCGAGCTCCGCAGTGGCCACAATCTCGACTTCCTTCGTGCCGGCCACGCCGAGAGCCACGCTGGCCGTGCTTCCGCAGGTATTCAGGGATAGAAGCATGGGGCCTTAAACCGCGGAAATAGGATCCTGGCAGATTTCGAGCAACACGCCGTTCGAAGCCAGTGGGTCGACTAAGAAATGAAGCCGGCCGCCGGCGCCGATCTCGATTTCATCGGAGAGCAGCCGCACCCCTGCCTGCTTCATCTCTTCGAACGTGCCTGAAATGTCATCCACATGGAGCGCCAGGTGGTGCAGGCCTTCTCCGTACTCTTCCAGAAATTTGCTTATGTCCGTTGTTTTATCCAGCGGCTCGAGCAGGCGCAGGCGGCTGTCTCCCAGGGGAATCATCACGCTGCGCACGCCTTCGTCCTCCGCTTCTTCCTCCAGCACAGTGAGGCCCAGGGTTTGATAGAAACGCCGGGCCTGCTTAATGCTCCTCACCACGATGCCCAGGTGGTCGATCTTTGCCATGTTTCTCTCCTTGTAACAGTTGCTCCACCAACCGTGGTACGAGCTCGTAGGGGTCCTGTTGTTGGCGCACTACCTGGTGGCCGATCGCCGCCAGCTCCCGATCGCTCAGGCCATGACTGCGCATTTGGCGCAGCAGCTCGTGGCGCACCATTTCCATCACTCGCACCCGCCAGTGCGCCTCCCGCCGGGCCGTAAGCCTTTCGTCTTCTGCCAGCCACAACCAGAATTTGTCCACGGCCCGTTCCAGTTCTTCGATGCCGGCGCCAGTGGTAGCGATGGTTCGAACAATGGGTGGAATCCAGCTTCCGTGTTGTGCAGTGAGAGACTGCATCGACCGCACTTCATTTTCTACCCGGTCGGCGCCGTCGCGATCGCTCTTGTTGACCACAAAAATATCGGCAATCTCCATAATGCCGGCCTTGAGGCTCTGGACATCGTCGCCCATACCGGGCACCAGCACAACGATGGTGATGTCCGCCAGGCGGACGATATCGATTTCATCCTGGCCCACACCAACGGTCTCGAGCAGCAGCCGCTGCTTGCCGCTGGCCTCGATGACGACGGCAACATCCGCCGAGGCGCGGGCGAGGCCGCCCAGGGAACCCCGGGTCGCCATACTGCGCATATAGAAGCCGGAATCGGAATCGTGCTCCCGCATACGAATGCGATCCCCCAGGAGGGCCCCGCCGCTATAGGGGCTGGTGGGATCGACAGCCACCACCCCCACGGTCGTCTGTTGCGCACGGAACCGGCGTGCGAGCCCATCCACCAGCGTGCTCTTACCTGCGCCGGGAGAGCCGGTGATGCCAATGCGGACTGCGGAGCCGCTATAGGGAAAGCAGGCCGAAAGAATCTGCTGCGCGGAAGCCGCTTCATCTTCCACCAACGAAACCGCCCGCGCCAGCGCCCGTACATCCCCCTGGCGCATACGCCCGACCAGTTCCGCCGCGTTCATCTCCCGATCATACGATTCGTTATAAAAGAAAAGGACCTGCTGTTGCCTCAATCCCACCCAAGGTGATGAAAAACGTTTTCTGTCCAGCAACCGCTCTCCATGGGAGCGCCGCCTTCTCCTTTGTCATCCCGAGAGTTTGTGACTTTATCGGTTTCACATGAAAATTGGTGCTGAAAATAAAAGGCTTAGCTGCGTCCAAAAACGTGAAAAAGCCAATAAAATCACAGCCTCCGAGCGCAGCGTTGTTTGAGCGACTGTCTGGATTGTCAAGTCTATGTATCAGGGCACGACTTTCAGTCGGGCCACGCAAGTCCAATAAAAATGTGGGCTAAAGAAGCGTTTGAGAACCCGAAAGCTTTGGGAGCCATCCGGGGCGCACTGCAGATCCCTCGGCTTCGCTCGGGATGACAAAGGAGAGGGGAGCGCTTCCATTGGGGTTCGTGATACGGATGGAAGATCCCTGCTACGGAAGCAGCACCCACGCACTGTGCCATCCCCTCGCCTCTGTCAATGGAAGCGCTCCCCCTCTCCTTTGTCATCCCGAGCGAAGCCGAGGGATCTGCAGTGCGCCCCGGATGGCTCCCAAAGCTTGGCGTTCTCACACACGCTCTTTAGCCCCTGCGCTTTTTTCTGCCCCAAGAAGAGGTTAACAGGGGCTAAAAGCCCAATCATTTATGCGTCCCTAGCGGCCCGACTAAAGTCGGGCCCTGATACAAAGCGAAACCGCGTAGTGGAGGGATCTGCGGTTTTCTTCTATTTGTTCAGGATCTCGCGGGCAATGATAAGCCGCTGGATTTCGCTGGTGCCTTCGCCTATCGTACAAAGCTTCACATCGCGGTAGAACTTCTCCACCGGGTAGTCTTTGATGAACCCGTAACCCCCGTGCAACTGCACCGCCTCGTCGCAAACCTTGACCGCTACTTCGCTGGCCATCAATTTGGCCATGGACGATTCCAGCGTGGTCTTTTGGCCGGCATCCTTCATCACCGCGGCGCGCAGCGTTAGCAACCGCGCGGCGTCCAGCTGGGTCGCCATATCAGCCAATTTCCACTGTATCCCTTGAAACTCCGAGATTGCCTTGCCGAACTGGTGGCGCTGCTTCACATAGTTGCGCGCCGCATCAAAGGCCCCGCGACCGATGCCAAGCGAAAGAGCGGCGATGGAAATGCGGCCACCGTCGAGGACACGCATGGAATCGATAAAGCCTTCCCCCTCTTTGCCCAGCAGGTTTTCGCCCGGAATTTCGCAGTCCTCAAAAATCAGCTCCGAAGTATCACTGGCGCGGAGGCCAAGTTTGTTCTCCTTCTTTCCGGCGCGAAAGCCCGCAGTTCCCTTCTCTACCACGAAAGCTGAAAGACCGCGCGTGCCCTGGCTCTTATCCGTAACCGCGATGATGACAGAAACATCGGCATAATGGCCGTTGGTGATGAAGGTCTTGTTCCCGTTCAGCACCCAACTGTCGCCCTTACGTACGGCGGTGGTGCGAGCGCTTCCGGCGTCGGAGCCGGAACCAGGCTCGGTCAGCCCCCAGGCGCCGAGCCATTTGCCGGAGGCGAGCAAGGGAATGTATTTACGCTTTTGCTCTTCATTCCCGGCGACAAAAATGTGGTTGCTGCAGAGCGAATTGTGCGAGGCAACGATAATTCCGATCGAGCCATCAACCGCCGAAAGCTCTTCCACCGCGATCGCATAGTCCACGTAGCCGAGGCCGGCACCGCCAAGTTCTACCGGAAAGATGACGCCCATCAGTCCCATCTCGCCCAGCTTCCGCACGACCTCTTGCGGGAACTCGCTGGCTTCGTCCCAGCGCATCACATTGGGAGCGATTTCGCGCGCGGCGAAATCACGAATCTCTTTGCGCAACTGCTCCTGCTCCTCGGTCAGAGCGAAGGAATGGGTCGGGGAGAGAGCGGTATCGGCTGCGTGGGTACTCATTGCGTGGACTCCGTCGTCTGCTCGAAACGAGTACGCTTAGAGCATTTCGCAATTACTGTGGACTGAAAGAAATCGCGAGGTGTGGTTTTCCTTGAGAAAACCACTGAAAAGCCTGTCACTTCGGTCTACACCAATTGCGAAACTGCTGGTCGAGTAAACCCTTAATTTTACCATCGCCATTTCAGAGCACATGGAGCGCCTGTTCCAGGTCTTCCAGCAGGTCTTCGGCATCTTCGATACCGACCGAGATGCGCACCATTCCGTCGGTCAGGCCGATCCTGGCGCGGCCTTCTTCGCCCAAAGCCGCGTGCGTCATGGTGGCGGGATGCGAAACCAGCGTCTCCACCCCGCCCAGCGATTCGCCGACCGTGCACACCTTGAGCCGGCGCAGCATCGCATTGGCATTCTGTAACGAACCGGTCTCAAAGGTAATCAGCGCGCCGAAACCCGACATCTGCCGCCGGGCAAGCTCATGCTGGGGATGTTTCGCCAGGCCGGGATACAAAACCAGCGGGATCTTCGGGTGGCCGTCCAGGTAGTTGGCGACCGCGTAGCCATTGACTTCGTGCTGCTTCATGCGCACCGCCAGCGTCTTGACCCCGCGCAACACCAGAAAGCACTCGAAGGGCGAGAGAATCCCCCGGTGCACTTTTGCACGAAAGGCAAAGGACTCTTTGTGCTCCGGCGTAGTCCCCACCAAAACACCCCCCAGACCATCACTGTGGCCATTGAGAAATTTGGTGGTCGAGTGCATCACGATATCCGCGCCCAACTCCAGCGGACGCTGAAAATACGGCGACATGAAGGTGTTGTCGACGCTCAGGTCGATCCCCGGCCGTTCATGACAGATATCCGCGATGGCGCGAATGTCGGTGATCTGCATCATCGGGATTGGTCGGAGTTTCAATGTGCACCAGCCTGGTGTTGGGCTGGATTGCCCGGCGGACCTGCTCCGCATCGGTGGTATCGACGTAAGTGAAAACGATGCCGTAATTGGCAATGATGCGGTCGAAGAGCCGCGGCGTTCCCCCGTACACATTGGATCCGCAAATCACGTGGTCGCCGGTCTTGAGCATGGCGACCAGGGCCGCGATCGCCGCCATGCCACTGGAAAAAACGTGCGCCGACGCGCCTCCTTCGAGCGAAGCCAGATTTTCTTCGAGCGCGGTTCGCGTAGGATTCGAAACCCGGGAATATTCGTATCCGCGATGCTTACCTATCTCCTCCTGGGCGTAGGTGGATGAGGCATAGATCGGAACATTGACCGCCCCGGTCAGCGGGTCGGCAGCCTGGCCGTCGTGGATGGCCCGGGTCGAAAAGCCGTGAGCACTCATAGCCCACCCTCAAAGATCTTTTTCGAAAGGTAGCGCTCGGCGGAATCGGGAATGATGGTGGCCACCCGCTTTCCTTTGCCCAGGCGAATCGCGATCTGCACCGCTGCGTCTACGGCGGCGCCGCCACTGGAGCCGGAGAGCAGGCCTTCCTCCGCCGCCAGCCGCTTGACCATGGCGAAGGCTTCCGGGTCATGGACAGCAATGATCTCGTCGCACCATTCGCGATCAAACGTCCGGGGGATAAAGGAAACGCCGATCCCCTCCACCTTGTGGTGACCTGGCTCACCCCCCTGCAAGACGGACCCCTGGGTCTCGACCGCCACCGTCAGAATATTCGGGTTTTGTTCTTTAAGAAAGCGCGCCACACCGGAGAAGGTGCCACCGGTGCCAATACCGCTGACAAAGGCGTCCACATGCCCCTCCATCTGCTCCCAGAGCTCGCGGGCCGTGGTGGCATGGTGAAAGTCGGGATTGGCGGGATTGTCGAACTGGAGTGCGGCAAAGCTACCTGGCGTTTCCGCTGCCATGGCGCGGCAGCGGCGGATGGCGCCAGACATGGCCTCTTCCTCCGGAGTGCGGATCACGGTGGCGCCAAAGCCACGCATGAGGATGCATTTCTCCTCCGCAAAGCCTTCCGGCACAAACAGCACCACCTTGTAGCCGCGATGCACGCCGACCAGGGCCAGCCCTACGCCCGTATTGCCGGCCGTGGCCTCGACGATGGTCGCACCCGGCTGCAGCAGACCGCGACGCTCCGCGTCCAGAATCATGCCCAGCGCTGCCCGGTCCTTGACGCTCCCGCCGGGATTGAAGAACTCAAGTTTGGCGTAAACGTCGGCCGCCCCTGCGGGCACCACCCGGTGAAGGTGAAGCATGGGGGTGGACCCCATCAACTCCGTCACATCCTCAGCAACATGCAGCGCGCGCGCTGCAACCTCACGAGTAAAAAGGGTCATAGGCCAACTGACTAGTGTAGCAGCGCGAATTCAATTGGATGCAGCCTGTGACCCGTTGGCCGGAGTTACCCGCGCCGGCCTTCTTACTATTCGGGTAATAGCCGGTCTTGGTGCGAACGATCAGCTTGTTGTATCCCTTAGCCTTCGCCTCCACGTGAACCATGCGGAAGCCGCCCTGGCTTGCGGGCTTGGTGGAGTGATAGCCAATGGTGTATTGCTCGCGAATATCCTGCGCCACCTCTCCGGCAATCTCATCCACCTGGCCAAGATTCTTGGGAAAGAAGGAGATGCCCCCCGTCTCATTGGACAGCATTTCCAGCGCTCGCTTGGCACGTCGGGCCTCGCGGCCGCCGCCCGTATCGTCGTAGAGCAGCCCGATCGAATACACCACCGGTCCCTGCAGGTCCTGGATGCGGCGCACCGTTTCCTCAAGGGTGGTGCTGGAAGCATTGTCTTCTCCGTCGGTAATCACCAGCAGAACCTGCTTGGCGCGCTTGGCATTCTTGGTGAGGTAATCGGCCGAGGCCATGATGGCGTCGTACAGGGCCGTCCCTCCCTTGGAATCAATGTGCGAGAGGCCGTCGCGCAGCTTGTTGACGTTGGCGGTGAAATCCTGATCGATGTAAGCCTCGTCGGAAAAGTTCACCACGAAGCTCTCGTCATCCGGGTTTGAGTAGTGCACCAGGTCGAGGGCAGCGGCATTCACCGCCTGGCGCTTGGTGCGCATGGAGCCGGAGTTGTCGACCAGAATGCCGAGGGAGATGGGGATGTCCTGGTGCTGAAACGAGGTGATGGTTTGCGGCACGCCATCTTCGGAGACTTTGAAGTCATCTTTGGTCAGAGTGGTCACCAGGTGCTGGTGGTCGTCCAGCACGGTGGCGTTCAAGACCACCTCATCCACGTTGCGCTGCAGGGTGTATCGTCCCATTATCCCGCGGCCGATCACCGCCGGATTCTGGGTCTCCCTCGGCGGACCAGTTTCCCCGTCAGGCGAGGTAACGGGATCACGATCGACATTGAGCGGGGGCTGCTTTTCCGGCTGAATCGGAGGGGCAGACGGAGAGCCGGCGGCTTGCGCCACGGCCGGGCCCGGCAAGCTGCAAAGCAGGAAATCGGTAGAGAAGAACAGCCAACTACTGCAAGGGCGCATAGTATCCGGTACGGGCGTGAACGGTGAGCTGGGGCAGCCCCTCGGGCGGAACCAGCTTTACCTTCAATTTACGCCACTTCCCGTCCCGTTTGGCATCGTCCGACCTATACCCAAGCACGTATTGGTTGCGTAACTCGGCACTGATCTTGGTGGCGATATCGGCCATATCGGCCAGGTCATCCACCCGGAAGAGCTGGCCGCCGGTCTCTTCACTCACGTCGTGCAGCAAGAATAGGCCCCAGTTGCTCTTCGCGCGTCGGCGCGTACTGGTCGAAGATGCCAATGGAATAAATCTGCACATCGGACTCGCGCACCACCGACGCACTTCGCTCTCAGTATAGCGGCTGCGGTTGTCGCCCCCGTCCGATACCACCAGGAGCGCCTTGCGCTCGTTCTTTGCCTGCTTCATCTTGTTCAAACCGAAGTAGATGGCGTCCAGCAGCGCAGTCCGATGCCCGGGCTTCACGGTGAGCAGGCGAGATTCGATGTTGTCAACATTCGAGGTGAAATCGGTGATCAACTCGGGCCGGTCGTTAAAGCCGATGACAAAGAATTCGTCCTGCGGGTTGGCGGTGCGCAGAAACTCCAGAATCGAGTTCCGGGCGCGGTTGATCTTGTCCGTCATGCTGCCGCTCAGATCGAAGATGATCCCGATCGAGACCGGCGCATCCTCTGAGGAAAAGCTCTTGAGCTTCTGCAGAGCATTGTTCTCGTAAACAAAGAAGTCCTGCCGCTCAAGACCCGTAACCAGGCGATTGAGAGGGTCGGTGACGGTAACCGGCACCAGCACCAGGTTCACGTCGACCCTCATGCGTTCGTTGGGCCGCGCGCTCAGTGCCTTCTTGCCCTCGAGCGGGGCTGGAGTAATCGGCGGGCGATTTTGTGGCTGTGGGCGATGCGGGTGCTGCGGGAGCGGGCGGCGGAGGTTGCAACGTGAACGTCATTCAGCGGATCCTGGGCCCAGCAATGACCCGGCACTGGGAGAGCGCGAGCCAAAGACCGAGTGCAATGGCAGCCTTCACCGTCATCCACGCGCGCAGCCTTATCCTCATTCTGCGCTCGATGGTGAGCGCCAAAGCCCAGCCCCGTGACCCAGGATATCCTGCAGCGTGGCCCTAACCGGGGGATTTGTGCGCTCCCGCCTAGCGAGAGCGCCATAGGTCGGTAGCCCCACCGAGGACCACAGGAAGTCCGATTCCCAGTCTCCGTGTGCAGGATGGTAGCACGTCGACATCAAACCTGCGTCCGCATATTTAGACGCGGTTTGACGCTGTTGCTACCTCTTTCGGGGTGTTACCTCCCGTGGGACGGGCGCGTCAGGAAGCGAAAGCGAGGCTCTCCCTGTCAGGTACAATCTGGCAGATATAAGAGAGTAAAGCAATTGGCAGCGCAGGCTGAGGTTGCCGATGTCTGGAGCTGGACCCCAAGCATGGCCCGAATTTATCCCTTTCGCGCATTACGCTACAACCCAAGCATGGTGCGCGTAGAAGACGTCGTCACCCAGCCCTACGACAAGATTACCCCGGCGATGCAGCAGGCTTACTACCAGCGCAGCCTCTACAACCTGGTCCGCATCATCCTGGGGCTTGCCCGAACTCTTCGACGAACCCGGGAGCAACGACGTCTATACCCGCGCCGCACGCGATTTCGCGGACTGGCGCCGCATGGGGATTCTGGCCCAGGAAAAGGACGCCTGCATCTTCGCTTACTCCCAGCGTTTTACCGTGCCGGGGGAGATGGAGAGGTTCACGAGCGCCGCGCTTTTATCGCCCTGGGCGAACTATGCGATTACAGCCAGCAGGTCGTCTTCCGTCACGAACAGACGCTTTCCAAGCCCAAGTCTGACCGGCTGAACCTGTTGCGCGCCACGCGGGCTCACTTCGGGCAGATTTTCATGCTGTATTCCGACCCCGCGCTGACTGCGGAAAAGATCCTGTTTTCCGGCACGACGGCGCCCGAGATCGAAGTAACCGACGAATACGGCGTGACCCACCGGGTGTGGAAGGTCAGCGATATGAGCACCATCAACATCCTGCTGGGGGCGATGGAGGATAAGAAACTGATCATCGCCGACGGTCACCACCGCTACGAGACGGCGCTGGCCTATTCGCTCGAGCACGCCCCGAAGAATGTCGCCCGGACGGAGCGGAACCTGGCCAACACCACGCCCCAGCCCGCCTACCCGGAGGCTGCCGTCATGATGACCTTCGTCAACATGGACTCGGCGGGCATCACCATCCTGCCCACCCATCGGGTGGTCTTCGGCCTCAAAGATTTTTCGCCGGCAGCCTTCCTCGAGCGGGCAAAAAAGTTTTTTGACATTCAGCCAGTGACCGCGGAGGATGCGGTCGCCCTGACCCGATTGCTGGCCCGCCAACCGGGTACGGCGTTCGTCGCGGTCACCAAGCCCGGTTATCACCTGCTCACGGCCAAGCCCGAAGCCGTAGCCAAGGCGTTGGCTAAGCTCCCCGAGCGGCAGCGGCGGCTGGACCTGACGCAGTTGCACTCCCTGGTGCTGGAGCAACTGCTGGGCATTACTCCGGAGGCGATTCGCGAGCAACGAAACCTGCGCTATGTGCGCGATGCCGGCGAAGCCATGGAGCAGGTTTCCCGCGGGGACGCGGACGTGGCCTTCCTGACCAATCCCATCACCCTGGGTCAGCTGCGCGAAGTTGCCTTTGCGGGCGATGTCATGCCCCAGAAGTCGACCGACTTCTATCCCAAACTACTAAGCGGTCTTGCCATCTATGCGTTGGATTGAGGAGCACTTCCCAGCCAATCGCGCGCCTGCCTCGCAATTGCTTTTCTGCTGGCGCCTCAACTGGCCGGCGCCCAGTCACCTTCCAACCCTCCGCCGGCTCCGCCCGCTCCTGCCTCGGTCGTGCAGGCCGGCCCGCGCTTTGCGGTGGTGATCGACGCCGCCCATGGGGGCACCGATAGCGGTGCGCGCTTGTCTGACCATCTGCTGGAAAAAGATCTGGCACTGACCCTGTCGGTGCGCTTGCGCTCCATGTTGGGCGCGCATGGCATTTATGTTGTCACCACCCGGGAATCGGACAGCACCATCCCGGCATTGAACCGCGCCGAGGCGGCTAACCACGTGGGCGCGGCTGCCTGCATCACGCTGCATGCCACCACCAGCGGCAGCGGAGTCCATCTCTTTACTTCCTCGCTGACGCCAATCCCCATGACCCGCTTTCTGCCCTGGGAGACCGCCCAGGGAGCCTATGCCGAGCAGAGTTTGCGGCTCTCGTCGGAGGTGGATTCCGCCATGACCCATGCGGAGATTCCGGTGACCCTGGGCCGTACGGCCTTGCAGCCGCTGGACAGCTTCACCTGCCCGGCGGTGGTGGTGGAGCTCTCGCCCTTGCACAATTCCGGCAGGGTGACCGCAGCTCTCTGACCCTGGTTACCAGGACCGGATTGTGGCCGCAATGGCCGCTGCCGTCGAACAATGGCAGCGTGACTGGAGGCAGCAACCGTGATTTCCCGCGGGCAGCGCATCTTGTTCTGGACCCTTCTGGTCAGCTCGGTGCTGATGGCGGTGATCTTGCTGCGCATGCGGGAGCGGGCGATGGACCGCCTGCTTGCTTCCGCTGAAACCATGCCGCTGAATCCTCCCGCCGGCCGGCCCGTGCAGAGTGTAACCATGATGATTGCCAACGACATGGATGGATCGGTGCAACCCGCCACCCAGAACCTGGCCCTGCCGCTCGATGCCAATGCGCGCGCCCACGTGATTCTGCAGCACCTGATCGTTGACTACGCGCGGCCCAACTCCAAGCACCCGATCGCCGCCAACAAGGGTGTGAACGAGATATTCTTCATGACCTGCCGCTGGAACCGAATCAAGTCGTCCCGGGCACGGTCGCCGTCGTCGACCTGAGCGGATCGTTTGTCGAAGCCCACCCTTCCGGCATCGAGCCCGAGACGCTCACCTTGCTTTCGATCATCGGCACCCTGCACGCCAACTTTCCCCAGATCTCGCAGGTTCGTTTTCTGGTGGACGGGCAACAGCGCGACACACTCGCCGGCCACGCCGATCTGACCCGGGTGTATCTGGCTTCCGATGCTCCGGGAGTGAAGCATCTGTGACTGCGGCTTTGAAGATTGGCGTATTCGATTCCGGTTTCGGCGGCCTGACCGTGCTGCGGGCGCTGCTGCCCCTGGTTCCCGGAGGCGGAGTTTCTCTACCTGGGCGACACGGCGCGGCTGCCTTATGGGTCCAAGTCCCGCGCGACCATCGTGCGCTATGCGCTTTCGAGCACCCGTTTTCTGCTCGACCAGGGCGCGGATTTTCTGGTGATCGCCTGCAATACGGCTTCTGCGCTTGCCCTGGAGGAGATTCGCGGTTCAACCCCGGTGCCGGTTCTGGGAGTGATCGAGACCGGGGCCAACGAGGCCCGCAGCTCGTCGAAAACGCGGGACATCCTGGTGATCGGCACCGACGCAACCATTGGCAGCCATGCCTATGCGGCGGCGTGCAGAGAGCGAGGCCTGCGTGCGCTGGAGAAAGCCTGCCCCCTGCTGGTGCCGCTGGTCGAAGAAGGCTGGGTCGATCACCCGGTCACCGCCGAGGTGGTTCGGATTTATCTGACCGAGCTGCTGGAGCAGGCGCAGGAGGCGGAGCTTGATCCGGACACGCTGGTGCTGGGGTGCACGCATTACCCGCTGCTGCGTCCGATGATGGAAGCGGCTGTTTCGCCGGCGATCCGGGTGATCGATTCGGCCCAGGCGACGGCTAGCCAGGCGGCCAGATTGATGGCGGGCCAGCCAGTGGCTTGATCGGGGACCGCGGCCCTTCGTGCAAGTGCCGATTCTTCGCCACCGATTCGGTGGCCAAGTTCCAGCGCTTGGGCGCTCGCTTTTTGGGCAGCGCGATTGACGAGGTCGAACTGGTTGACCTGGGTGGCTGATATATCCTAGCGGGATGATAGATCTCAAAGGTCAGACAGCAGTGGTATTCGGCCTGGCAAACAAGCGCAGCATCGCCTGGGCCATTGCCCAGAAGCTTTCTGCGGCCGGAGCGCAAATTGCGATCTGCTACCAGAATGAACGACTGCGTGCGGAAGCCGAAGCGTTGGCCGGGGAGCTGCCCGATGCAGCTGTATTCCAGTGCGATGTCTCGAGTGATGAGGAAATCGACGAGGTATTTGCGCAACTGAAGGAGCGCTACGGCAAACTCAACACCCTGGTGCACAGCGTTGCTTTTGCCCCTGCCGATGCGCTGCAGAACGACTTTCTGTTGACCACCCGCGACGCCTTCCGGGTGGCTCACGAGATCAGCGTATATTCCCTGATTGCTCTGAGCCGGGGAGCCGCCCCGCTGATGACGGATGGCGGCAGCATCATGACCATGACTTACTATGGATCGCAGAAAGTGGTGCCGCGCTACAACGTGATGGGTGTGGCCAAGGCAGCGCTCGAGGCCACGGTACGCTATCTGGCTGCCGATCTGGGCGGCCAGAAGATCCGGGTCAACGCAATTTCCGCCGGGCCCATCAAGACCCTGGCGGCGCGCGGCATCGGAGGGCTATCGGAAATGCTCAAGGTGCACGCCGCACGCTCCCCTCTGCAGCGCAACATAGAGCCCGCCGAAGTAGGCAATGCGGCGCTCTTCCTGGCGTCCGATCTATCCTCGGGCGTGAGCGGCGAAGTCCTCTACGTGGACTGCGGCTACAACGTCGTGGCCTTCGCCAGCTCCGAGTTAGAGCACATGCGCGGCTGAGTTAGTGAGAGCTCTGCACAGAGTCCCGAAGGGACGGCTGAAAGTACGCTGAAAGTAGCCCAGGACGATAGTCCTGGGTCTGGAGTTTCTACACTTTTGAGTCGACGGGTAAGAAAACCTCTTTGATTTTGGGTTTTTGCTTTGTATCAGGGCACGACTTCAGTCGTGCCGTAAAGGATCTAAACAGAGTTGGGCTTTAGCCCCTGCGTCTTTTTCGGGGCCAATTACCCGTGCAGTGCTGAGTACTGCCTCGGAAATGGCATTCGTGCAGGTTTTGCCATGGCAGGGGCTGAAGCCCATATTCTTAGCCCAGTAATGGCACGACTTAAAGTCGTGCCCTGATACAAAGCCAAAACACGGCATCCAAAGGAGCTTCTCTTGTGCAAAATGTCTTACCCTTCGTCACTGAAATGTAGAAACTCCAGGCCCAGGACGATAGTCCTGGTTAACCGCCACGAATCTGGACTAGTCCCGCCAGGGACGGCTGAAATCTTAGCTCCGTGTTCAGCCGTCCCTTGCGGGACTGATCGAATGGCTTATATTTACCCAGGACTACCGTCCTGGGCTACTTTCAGCCAGAGCTGTCCAAATTAGCGGATCAGTCGACTCTGAAGCGTTGATTTTATTGGACAAAGGAGTGCCGCAACCGGCCATTGCGAAATCAGGTTGGGGGTGAGGAGCAGTGGATTGAGAGACGTGCTGTCCAAGTGTTTTGCTATAGAACTCCTGATTGTGCGGCCATTAAGAGGTTTTGGCGTTCGGCAAGGTAATTCAGCTGTCCTAAATGAAGGCTATGAAGACTAAAGCGGCAGCCGAATTTGGTCATGAATCCCTGCCAGGGCAGGGGGCGGTTCAAAAGGACAATCCAGCCAAGTCCACAGGTCGCGGTATACGAACAACTGCTGGCGCAATAAGGCCACAAGGTTGGAGAGCGACCAATCGAAGGTGGATTTTAACTTCAGATATTTCAAGATCAACATGGCGATCAGGGCGGTCCAGATCTGCGTCTTTAAGGCGTTGGCACTGGTGCCCACGAATGTCTTGACCCGCAGAGACTGTTTGAGTGCCTTAAAAAACGTTTCGATCTGCCAGCGATCGCGATAGATTTTTGCAATCGTGCTGGCAGCAAACGTCAGCTGATTGGTCAGAAACTTGAATTCCTTGCCCGTCTCCGGATCACGCACCACCACTCGCCTGACCGTCACCCCGGTGCGGTAACTGCGGTGACCCAACATCACGATCTGGTCGGCCAGGATGTTGCTGTCTTTGGGTATGGGCAACTCCTTCTCTACCTTGTAATGGCCGTTCCACCGCTGCCGGGTTACGAAGTACACCCCTTGCTCGGTCAAGCTGGCGAACCACTTGTAATCGGTGTACCCACGATCAAACACCACAATCGTGCCTGGTTCTAAAGGCAGCTTGCGGGCTACCTTGATCTCCGCCTTGTTGGCCGGCTCGATCACCGCATATTTAGGCAAATACCCGTCGTGATCCAGCAACAAATGCAATTTCACTCCGCCTTTGCTGCGGCGAAACTTGGCCCAGTCATACATCGTCGCGCTGAGATCAATCACACTGCCGTCCAAACTCAGCAACTTGTTCTTAAACCGGAATTTCTTCCCTCCTCGCACCTCCCCCTGACACTTTTTCAGCAACTGCTCAAATACCGTCTGGTACAACTGCCACGGCCTATGTTCATTCGCGTAAGCCAACGTCGAACGCTTAGGGCTCTGATCCACCCCCAGATGCCTCAACTTGCCTTCGCAAGCCGCCAGTCCTCCGCAGATCTCTCGCAACGACTGCGCTCGGCCCAAATGACAGAACAACATCGCCACCAACTGGCTCCAACTGCTGAATCCCCGGGCGTGATGCTCCGCTTTATGCTGGCGAACTGCCTGCTCAAACTCGGCCCGCGAAAAAACTCCCAAAACCTGCGAAAAAATACTGCATACTCCACTCATGGCGGAAAGCTCCTCCTAGTTGAAATTGGTTTTCGGAAAATCCCAACCTCAACCTAGCAGGCTTTCCGCCTCCTCAAAAAACCTAATTTGGACAAGACTGACTTTCAGCCGTCCCTTCGGGACTCTGTGCAGAGTTCTCACGCAGACTCGGTCGTTCTGGGCTGCTTCACACGTGCCTTCGAACTAAAACGATTTCAGCCCATGGCCTAACCTGGGTTGGGCTGGTCCGTCAGTATCTCTTCGCGAACATTCTTGAGCACCGCCAGCGAACGCTGCACTCCAACTTCCCCGCTCAGTATTGGATCTTCGTTTTCAATGCTGAGCATCCCGTTGTACCCAACCTCCATGTAGGCGGCAATGATGTCCTTCCAGGCGCTCGCCCCGTGGCCATACCCTACGGCGCGAAAGAACTCTGAAGCCTCATGATCGTCTTTCTTGCCGAAGTTCAAAACCCCAAAACGATCTACGTTCTGAGGGAAGAACGCTGTATCTTTCATGTGCGCGTGGTAAATCGCCCCCTGCTTGCCGAGAAAGCGAATGACCTCGACCGCATTGCATTGCTGCCAGAACAGATGGCTCAAATCGCAGTTAGCCCCTATCTCCTCGCCTGCCGCCTCGCGCAGGCGCAGCAACGTCCGTGGGTTATAAACCACAAAGTTCGGGTGCATCTCGAGCGCGATGCGGTGAACTCCGTGCTCCCGTGCAAACTTCGCCGTCTCCTGCCAGTAAGGAATAACCCGCTCCTTCCACTGCCAGTCAAGCGTGGCTCCGTGCTCATCCGGCCATCGATACACCACCCAATTGGGCACGGTGTCCGTCGGTGATCCGCCAGGACAGCCAGAGAACCCCACCACCGTAGGAATCTCCAGCATGCCGGCCAGCTGAATGGTCTGGCGAAATTGCTCCGCAGCCTCCCGCGCCTTAACCGGGTCCGGATAGAGCGCATTGTTGTGGCAGCTCAAGGTCATGACCGGAATGCCGCGGTCGTCAAACTTCTTCTTCCAGGCGCGCGCCTTTGCCGGATCCGCGACCAGCTCCGGGCGAGGACAATGCGGCGATCCGTTAGGACCAGCCGCGCCGACCTCGACCGCCTCGATGCCCAGGCTGGCAAACCTTTCCAGCATCTCGTCCAAAGAAAGCTTATTGAAGGGAGGATCAAACACGCCGATAGGCAACTTTTTACCGGGAGTGGCCGGCTTATCCTGCACAGCATTCTGTGCGGGCGCGGATACGGAGAGCGGAGCCGATACCAACGCTGCCGCTGTGGTGCCGAGAAATTCACGACGATTCATGAGACGCTCCAAAACATTAGACTTGTTCAGTAGGTCGCGCGGCCGCCGCTGGCGTCGTAGCATTGCGCGGTGACGAATGAACATTCATTACTGGCCAAGAAATGGACGACACTTGCTATTTCCTCGGGCTTCCCGGTGCGCCGCATAGGAATTTTCTCTGTCATGTAAGCCACTTGCTCGGGGGTAAGTTGATCCAGTATTTGGGTCTGAATCACTGCGGGCGAAACTGCGTTGACGCAAATGCCTTCCGTGGCCAGTTCTTTTCCCAATGACTTGGTAAGCCCAATCACTCCGGCTTTGGTTGCCGAATAGGGTGTCATCCGAGGATTCCCTTCCTTTCCGGCAATCGAAGCGATATTCACGATACGGCCATAGGATCGGCTCCGCATGTGGGGAACGACGGCCCTGCAAAAGTTGAAGACACCAGTCAGGTTGATGGCGATGTTGCGTTGCCAATCCTCATCTGTTTGCTCCCAGATGTAGGCCGCCGGCCCGGCAATGCCCGCGTTGTTTACCAGGATGTCGATCTGGCCTGCGTGCTGCAACACCTGCTCCACAGCCCGGGCTACCGAGGCTGCATCCGCGACGTTGGCTTCAATGGGAAATGACCCATTGGGGAGAGTGGCTGCCACTCGCTGGGCTCCGGACAAATTCACATCGACCACGGCGACGGTTGCGCCCGCAGCCGCGAGCCGAATCGCAATCGCCCGCCCAATCCCCGCCGCGGCTCCGGTGACAATCGCAATTCTTCCCGCGAGACTGAACATATCCGAAGTCATGTCTTGTGCTCCCCGGCACTGCGGGGGATTGTATGAAGAGAAAACAGGCAAGTCAATGAATTGACGGGATTGGGCTTTTGAATTAATACGAGCTTCCACGCCCCAATTCACCCCAGGTTAACGTCGCTCTAGAAAACTACTTGAGAATGAAGAAATCTGTTTGGGCCGCTGTGGTCCTTTTTTGCTTTGCGCCCTGGTGCCTACGGGCTGAGAGCATTTGTCCTCGCCCAGAAGCCGGGAGCGTCGTCGAAGAGCCGGAAGACCTGCGCAGCCAGAACGGTGTTCTGGAAGCGCAGTTGACCGCGAGTAATGCCGCGGAAGGGAATGGCTCTGCGCGCTATTGCTACGCCGATTCAGCCGGCCACGAATCGCCTAACCTGCGTGTGCATCCTGGCGACCTGGTCATCCTGCATCTGACCAATGCGCTGACAGACGTAAGCCGCGGGAACACTGCACCCATGCACATGCACGAGCATGGTCATGCTCCGGCCAACCCCTGTACCAGTGGAATCATGAGCCCGGTGTCGACCAACATCCACTTTCACGGTCTTACCATTCCTCCCGTTTGCCATCAGGATGACGTCATGAAGACGTCTGTGCAGCCGGGCGATGCACCATTTGAGTATCGCTTTCGTATTCCTGAGGACGAACCGCCGGGCCTCTACTGGTATCACCCTCACATCCACGGATTCAGTAAAGAACAGCTTCTCGGCGGAGCTTCGGGTGCGCTGATCGTGGAAGGAATCGAGCGCGCCAAGAAAGCCGCAGCCGGATTACCGGAGCGGGTGTTCATTATCCGCGATCTGGATCTCGTCAATCCCAACGCGCCGCCGGCTAAATCGGAGCCGGTGGTGCCGAAGTTCATGATTGACCGCGACGGAGATGCCGCCAACAATGGCACTGGCTTCGGCAAGCCGGCGAAAGATCTATCTATTAATTATGTCCCCGTTCCCTACCCGGACTACCCTCCCGCGACCATCGAGATGAGGCCTGGAGAACGGCAGTTATGGCGAGTGTTGAATGCTTCGGCCATCACCTACCTAAATCTCGAAGTACTGTTCAACCGTACGCCGCAGCCGCTGGGCTTAGTGGCTATGGACGGCGTACCCATGAACCAAAATGACAACCTGAAAGACTCAGCGGACACGCAGAAGCATATCGGGTTGCCACCAGGTGCGCGGGTGGAGTTCATTGTGACCGGCCCGGCCGACGGCGAGACCGGTTTGCTGGTTACGAGAACCGTGGACACCGGTCCCGGCGGGGAGAACGACCCCAACCGCGCGCTGGCGAAGATCGTCCCTTCTGCGAATGCGCCTGAGGCCCGATCAAGGTTACAAAGCTCGCCGGAACCTCTTCCTGCTGCAAGCGAAACCTGGCTCGCCGCTGTGTCTCCTGTTCGTGAGCGCCACTTATATTTCTCAGAAAAGCTGATCGATCCCAACGACCCTACCAGCGCGGTCGAGTTCTACCTTACGGTGGACGGACAGGAACCTAAGATGTTTGATATGAGTTCCGACACCCCAAACATAGTTGCGCAACAAGGAACGGTCGAGGACTGGATCATCGAGAATCGTTCGCGCGAGCTGCACGCCTTCCACATTCATCAGCTGCATTTTCTGCTGCTCGACTATATGGGAAGACAACTCCACGAAGACTTTCTGCGCGACACGGTGAACGTGCCCTACTACGATGGCCGCTCGCTTGCTTATCCCCGAATCCGCGTGCGCATGGATTTTCGCGATCCGAATATCGTAGGAACGTTTGTGTATCACTGTCACCTGTTGGAACACGAAGATAAAGGCATGATGGGGTCGATACAAGTGGTTCCTGCTGCGCCGCCCGTGTCGCAACACAATGCAGCCATGCGTTGCGACACGGGCGGCGCCTCTTCGGCATCGTGCAAAAGCTTCGGGTCGTCGGGTAAAAACTCCCAGGCTATCAAGTAAAAAGTTTCCTGATTCATCACGTAAAAAACTTTTGCTATTTCCCTCAATGCTGTTTTTGGCACACCACCGTTTATTCACTCCGTGTTCATGGAATAAAGATGCGGTGTTAATTTTGCGCGCCTATTTCTCGAACGGGTTGAGCTAAGTGCTCTAACTCGGGAGGAAGTAATGACTGCAAAGCATCTCGCATCGACAGCCCTGCGGGCTGTACGAGCCGGACTTGTATCCACGGCGATCTTCCAGCTCGCCATTGGCAGCGCCTTCGCTGCGGACCAGACGCAAACTGACCCACCACGCGACAACGCCACCACCACGCCGATCAAACATGTCATCGTCATCATTGGTGAAAACCGTAGCTTCGATCACGTTTTCGCCACCTATGTTCCGCAGAATGGCCAGACGGTCAATAATCTACTTTCCGAGGGAATTGTGAACGCCGATGGAACGCCAGGTCCGAACTTTCCGCTGGCGGAACAGAAAGCGGCCACCGATACGCCGCCCGACGACTTTCTCCTGAGCCCCACCAAGAGTACATATGCGCAACTTCCCGCCCCGCTCAATGGCGGACCCACTGGCGGTTCCTATGTGAAGGATGACGACCTCGACGTGGCGGTGGCGTCGGAAAACGGCCTTCCACTCGAGTACTACGGGTATCTTGTTACCGGCGGTTCGGGTCTGACGGGTAAGGTTCCCGATACGCGTATTACGAACGTGACTGCGCTCCCTCCCGGACCATTTCAGCTGACGAATCTGGCAGGTACATTTACTTACAACTCCTACGCAGCCAGCCCGGTGCATCGGTTCTACCAGATGTGGCAGCAACTGGATTGCAGTGTTGCCAATGCGACTTCCACCAATCCTTCCGGCTGCGACGCAGCATTGTTTCCATGGGTGGAAACGACTTTTGGGGCGGGCTCAAACGGCCTTCCGCCTGCGGCGAACTTCAGCACCGAGTATTCCCCTAGTGCCAAAACAACCGGCGAAGGCGCTACTGCCATGGGGTTCTACAACGTGCAAAACGGCGATGCTCCGTACTTCAAGTATCTGGCGGATACCTATGCCATGAGCGACAACTTTCACCAATCGGTAGACGGCGGAACTGGGGCCAATCACATCATGTTTGGCCATGGCGACGCGATCTGGTTCAGCGACGGCAAGGGCAATGCGGCGACGCCTCCGCACAATGTTCTAGTTGCGCCCGGCACGCCCAATGCGGGTGTGGTGGACGAGGTTGAGAACCCCAATCCCCTCGCAAAAACCAATAACTGGTACACGCAAGACGGTTATGGCGGCGGTTCTTATGGCTCAGCGTCATACGGCGGCGGATCCTACACCAATTGTGCGGACACGACCCAACCCGGTGTAGCTCCTATCGTGAACTACCTGAAGTCGCTGCCCACACCCATTTCTCCAAATTGTGAACCCGGCCATTACTACCTGCTGAACAACTACAACCCTGGATACTTCGGCAATGGCAATAACGCCTTTACCGATACCAACGCCAACAACACCGTCTTTACCATTCCACCGTCCTCTACGCCGAGTATTGGCGACGACCTGCTCGCCAATAACGTTTCGTGGAAGTATTACGGCGACCAGTGGAACAACTATGTGCCTGACCCCTATCAACTCAATTACGGCGCCATCGGCAAGGACACGGACGAGTACTGCAACATTTGCAATCCGTTCCAGTACGACACCTCCATCATGGCCAACGCTGCAGTTCGCACGGCCCATATCCAGGACACTGCGAATCTTTACAGCGACATTCAGAATGGAACACTGCCGGCGGTCTCGATCGTCAAGCCCAGTGGCCTGGTAGATGGTCACCCATCCTCTTCGAAACTTAATTTGTTCGAAGGGTTCACCCAGAAAATCATAGATGCCGTGCAGGCCAATTCGGCCTTGTGGAAGGACACCGCGATCTTTATCACCTTCGATGAGGGCGGCGGCTACTACGACTCCGGATACGTACAGCCGCTCGATTACTTCGGCGACGGCACCCGCATTCCACTCCTTGTTGTTTCTCCTTACGCTACGGGGGGCGTCATAGGTCACAACTATGCTGACCACGTTTCCATTCTGAAGTTCATCGAGGCAAACTGGGCCCTCCCACCAGTCACGACCCGCAGTCGTGATAACTTCCCCAACCCTATTGCCTCGGCAGATAGCCCCTATGTGCCGGTCAATAGTCCGGCCATCGACGATCTAATGAGTCTGTTTAACTTTAACCAGTACCCCTGAGTTGCGTTGACTTAGCCGGAGTTGGCTTGCCAACTCCGGTTTTTTTTTGCCTGACAGCGGATCTTAGAACAGCGGGGCTTAGAATAACGGAGCTAGGGCCACCGCGGAGAGCCCGCAGAGGAACACGGCAAACATCCAGCCAAGTAAGGTTTTAGCGCGGGACGGCGCGGTTGAAAATTCATGCCAGATGAAGACTCCCCAAGCGGCAGAGATCATCGTGGCCCCCTGTCCGATGGAGTAGGAGACGGCAGGACCAACGATGTTGGCGCGGGATGCGATGAAATTAAGCACCGCGCCGGTGCACCAGATCAACCCGCCGAGAATTCCCCACAGGTGCCAAGTCTTCTGTGCAGTGATGTAGGCGGTTATGCTCACCGGCGGTTTCCCGTCGAGGGGATGACGCATTAGCAGCGTGTTCGCAACCAGGGCGCAGGCGCCGACACCCAATGAGAAAAAGAAGGATGTGGCATAAGGGCCAGGCGCGCCTGCGCCGCTCATGGCGCGGGAAACGAACGGATAGAAACAACCCATGAGCAAGCCTGCCACCAGGCTCAGGACCACACCGTTGACACTTATGCTTTGTCGCTCGGCTTCCCGCAGGCGGTAGGCCGCGGCATCCAGAACGATGGCGGTGACTACCAGAGCGATGCCACCAAAAAGCATCAGAGGATTGCCGGCCGGCGCCAGAACATAGCTGCTCACTGCGCCCACGACCAGAGCAAGACCGATGCCCACGGGAAAGGCCACGGCAAGCCCGGCGATATCGATGGCCGCAACCAACAGCAGGTTGGCGACGTTGAAGATGATGCCGCCGGCCACGGCAAGGCCGATGTGATGAAGATCGCTTTCCGAAATATCCTGCAAGAAGGGCCGACCCGTCTGGCCCAAGGCTCCGAGGGTCAAACCCCAGAGCAAGGTTCCCAGGATGAGGCCGATCACGTAGTCCCAATAAAAGAGTTGAAAGCGGTATTGGGGACAAAGCTTGATGGTGTTTGCCCACGATCCCCAGCAAAGCATGCTGATGATCATGAATGAGAGCGCGATGGTGTAAGTCTGCGGTTGGTACAACAGTGATCTCCTTGGAGCCTGCAGAACCCAGACCTTCCAACGATACTTTAAGAACTGATTCCCTTTTCCTTGAGTTTAAGCGTGATGTTGCGCTTATCCCCGCCCGCATGTTCGATCAGGATTTCGCCGTCACTTCGCTTGACTATGCTGGCAAACTTTTCCCCCCATTCCACCAGCAAAATGGCATCTTCGTTGGCCAGCTCATCAAAGCCGATGGTTTCCAGCTGACGCTCGTCGTCAATGCGGTAGAGGTCGATGTGGTAGAGCTTGATATCGTGCAGCTTGCCATCGAGCCGGCGATGGCCGTCGTATTCGTGCACCAGGGTGAAGGTGGGGCTGGTCACTTCGTCCGGATCGGCGGCGTCGAGGGCCTGTGCGATTCCCTTCACCAGGGTGGTCTTGCCGGCGCCCAGGTCTCCGCGAAGAAAGAGCAGAGTGGGCGATGACAGCAGCTGGGCAATTTCTCCACCGATCGCGATGGTTTCCCTGCTGCTGTTGCTGACGAATCGTCGAACGGTCATTCCACCTCCTTCAACATGCCTGGGATTCCCTGCAACCAAACATAACCTCCCGGGTCGTCTGCCCGGAAACGAAATGCTTCGTACAAATGCGACACCGTATCCATCGCCAGCAAAGTATGTTGGTCCTGCCGACGTACTGCAAAATCGGCTGCCAGTCCGTGAAGATAGACCGCGGCCTCCACTGCCTCGGCAGGTTGCTCGTGGTATTGGCCAATCATGGCGGCGACGATCCCGGTCAAGATATCTCCACTTCCCCCTTTTGCCATGCCCGGGTTTCCGGTGGTGCTGAGGGCCATGCTGCCGTCCGGATGGGCAATGATGGTGCGCCAGCCTTTCAGCACCAGGGTCACCGCGTGGCTGGTTGCGAACTGGCGGGCGATGCCTTCCCTGTCCGCCTCGACTTCCGGGATGCTCATCCCCGCCAGCCGGGCCATTTCGCCCGGGTGCGGAGTAAGCACGAGCAGGCGACCGCGGCCATTCAAGGCGCCGGGGTGAGCAGCCAGGGCGTTGAGTGCGTCGGCATCGATGACCATGGGGACCTTGGTCCGTTCGAGCAGGCCGAGAAAGAAATTGACCGCTTCCTCCTCCTGGCCCATGCCCGGGCCTACTGCGATTACGGACTTCTTTTCCAGCAGTGGGTCGAGCAGGCTGGCTTCGAGGTTGCGGGTGGAAATTTCTCCCTTGTCTCCTTCGAGCAGAGCTTCGGTCATCAGCTCCGGAGTTACGGCGGCGACGGTGGGCAAAATTGATTGTGCGACCGCGGCGGTGACCAGCCCCGCCCCGGCGCGCAACGCGGCTACGGAGCTCATCGACGGGGCGCCCGACTTGCCCCTGGCTCCGCCGATCACGAGGACATGCCCAAAGCGGCCTTTGTTGGAATCGGCGGGGCGAGGCCGGTCGGCTATTGTTTTGGAGGTCCCAGCCCAGGTGAGGCCAGTGTCGGATTCCACTGCCTCGGCCGGCGAACCGATGGGCGCTACCACGATCGGCCCACGGGTGAGCATTCCCGAAACGTGGGCCAGCTTGGGCGCGGTAAACGTAACCACGGCATCGGCGCGGCAGGCATCGGTCGAGAAGAAGCTGCGCGAGTCCGCATCCCAGCCCGAGGGCAGATCGACCGCGACCACCGGGGTTCGGGGATAGCGCTCCAGCAGCTTGCGGCCAGCAATGGGGAGACCGCGCATCGGGGGTTGAAAACCGGTGCCCAGGACCGCGTCGATAAAGAGCTGCGCACCCTCGAGCACGGCTTTACAGGCGTCGGCGGACAAATCGGCTTCTTCCTTGATGCCGATCGGCGCCATGGAAAGCCGCTCCAGCATGGCTTTCGCGTCACCCTGGGACTCGGCCGGATCGCCCAGCATCACGACGGAGACAGCACAGCCCGCTTGGGCGAGATGCCGCGCGGCGACCAGGCCATCACCACCGTTGTTGCCCTTGCCGCACAGCACGACGATGCGCCGGCACTGGGGCAATTCGCGCAGAACGAAGCGGGCCACGGCCCGGCCGGCATGCTCCATCAGTTCCAGCGAAGGGATTCCGAAGCGGTCGGTGGTGACCTGGTCGGCTTTCCGCATCTCGGCAGCGGTCAGTATCTTCATTTATTAGCATCGTAGAGCATTCCTGTTGCTGTGACACCTTGCGCCAGAAATGAAGGGGCCGTGCAAAAATGTGCGCACTAAGCGCACTAAGCGCACTAAGTCTCCTCCTGCGGGGTTTCTGCGTCGATCGATTCCGCATTTGGAATGGCCGACCGCAGGGTGGAGGGGCATACCTCCCACCAGACGGGAAAGGGCCCCTTGCGCTGTAGCTCCAGCGAGGGGTGTCCAGGGTTTGATGGCCGCTGGGTAGGAAGTAAGTCCTTTGTTTCGTCAAGGTGCTCAAATTTGCGTAAATTGCCGCCCCTCGTTTGGCGCTGATGGGGGTTGATGACCCTCTTCGTTTTTCGGCCTGAGAGTTCGGCTGGAAAATCGCTGGCCTGAGATGGAACCGGTGGATGCCTGAACTCGCAGGGCAACCTGGAGGACCTTGAACCACAATCGTGCGATTTCTCGTTGGAAAAGTGCGAACTAAGCGAACTAAGCGAATTAAGGGTCCGTGCTGCCGTGATTTCTTACGTTCGATGGCCGATCGGACGGTGGCGGGACGACGGGAATACAGCGTGGTAAGCGTGGAAATAGTGGTAAGTTGACTTTGCGTGCCCAAGCTGCCGGCGCGGTGGTTTGCGGTGAACTCGTACGGCGTGGGGTAAATGCAGGTGTAACCGGCCATACCACAATAAGATGCCGATTGACGTAGTTAGAAGAATCGTGAGCGATTGTTTCTTAACGGTGGTACCCGGTGAGGCGGTGCGATAGTCACCGGGACGGGTGACTATCCATCATTGAACTTTTTTGTCGATGGCCCTTATGGGGTTCGCGGGCACTAGACACAGCCTTCAGGCGGACCGTCCCTCCGACTTATCATGAAAACTGCCAGGGGAAAATGGGTATCGTGTCCCTGTGATTACCCCGGCAGTTTACAAGGATTGTGCCCAAGAGCATAGCACAGCGGGACATGAGACTTAATAAAGGGAAGCGGAAACGTGGGTTAGCGTCACGGCAGCAACGGGCATGTTAAGAAGCGCCCGGAACCCATTTCGTACGATCGACTGACAGAACTACGCCTCCTTGCGCCAATGCGGATTTGTTCCGGGTTCTTAGGTGATAGCAACGGGGCTTCGAGTGACTCTTGCATCGAAGTGCTTGTAAAACGGGGTTATGGGTAAATTGCCCGCCTCGACCATCCAGTTCTGGGAAGTTAATGGCATGGTCCGCCGCTTTTATCCGAGAGGGGAGGTGGGGCTATAAGCTGCGTACAGAGGAGGAGTGCCATGGAGCTATTCACGCTGGGTATTGATTTGGGCAAGACGACGTTTCATCTGGTTGGGATGAACCAAGGCGGAGAGGTAGTGTTGCGGAAGCGATTTTCTCGAGTGCAGCTCTTGCACTTTACCGCGAACCTGAAGGTGAAGCTGATCGGCATGGAAGCATGCGGGGGATCGCATTTTCTGGGGCGAGCGTTGCGGGAGCAAGGGCACGAGGTACGCCTGATTCCTGCGCAATATGTGAAGCCCTACGTCAAGACGAACAAGAGCGACTACATCGACGCAGAAGCGATCGCTGAAGCGGTGGGAAGACCGACCATGCGCTTTGTGCCGGTCAAGAGTGACGACCAACTGGACCTACAGTCGCTGCATCGGGTCCGTGAACGCTGGGTGATGCGAAGAACGGCGGTGGTCAACCAAATTCGTGGGCTTTTGCTCGAGCGTGGCACCACACTGCGCAAAGGCCGGCGCTACGTGGATGAAGCATTACCCGGCATACTCACAGGTGGCTCGTCCAAGCTGTCAGGGGCAGTGCTTGTATTGCTCGCGGAACTGAAGGAGGAACTGGAGCGACTAGCCGAGAAGATCGATCGTGCTGACAATTCGATTGAGAAGATCGCTCGGGAGAACGAGGCCTGTCGAAGGCTGGTGACGATGCCGGGAGTTGGTCCCGTAACAGCAACGGCGATCATTGCGACGATCGGCAACGGCGCGGCGTTCCGTAAAGGGCGTGATTTTGCTGCCTGGTTGGGAGTGGTTCCCGAGGAACACTCGACCGGAGGCAAGCAAACATTGTGGAAAATTCCCAGGCGTGGAAACCAGTACCTACGGAGGCTGTTCGTGCAGGGGGCCAGAGCCGTTATGCAGCACCGAACCAAGCAGTCCTCCGGCTTAAGTGCCTGGCTGGCGCAGCTCATGGCACGGACGCATCAAAACATCGCCATCGTTGCGCTGGCCAACAAGCTGGCACGGATGGCCTGGGCAGTGCTGGCCAAGAATGAAGCCTACCGACCACCGCTGCTAGCGGGCACTGCGATCTGACGGGTCTGCAGATGACGCCTGGAACAACACCAGGCTTGGAAATCGCTAGCGCGATTCCCACATCTACAGACCCCCGGCTACGAGGTTTTCTATTTCCTGCCAGGTCTGCTGGCGAAGAAAGAGATGGCACCACGGTCTAACCGTCGTTCTGGAAACCTGCTTTCGGTAAGGGTCTTTGAAGACCGAGAAGTTAAATAGGAACAGAGCGAAGCGCATTCCATCCAGGCCCGGGGTCCTTAAAACACCCCAACAAGGCCGTATACATACGCGCAGACCTTACCTGCTATTCTCACTTTTCGCTTGCGACGAGGCGGCGGACCATACATACCGAAAACCAGACTTTCAAGGCACACTAGTACGAGCAGTGGTTTTTCGGGCACCGCTCTCCTTTTGCTTAGGCGGCTTGTCAATAAACCTGTATTGCCTTTTGAAATGAACGATGTGTTCAGGATTCGCCGTTCAACGCCAAACGATGCAGAGGGCATGCTGCGTGCGCACTACAGTGCGGTCCACGTGACAGCGAAAAAGGACTACTCAGATGTGATCCTGAACCTGTGGAGCAGGCCAGTTGATGCTCAACGCATTGCCGCATATCTGGCAAAGATGGAGACCGACAAAAGCGTCATCTCTTTTGTGGCGGTTGACGATTCCGGCCAGGTCCTGGGTTTCGGCGAGCTGGTGCCTCCCGAAACGTTGGGGGCGATTTATGTCGCCGCGCCAGCTGGTCGGCATGGAGTCGCAAGCGCACTCTACCGGAGACTCGAAGCTGAGGCCCTCGATCTCGGAATGAAGGTTCTCAGGATGGACAGCTCGTTGACAGCCTTTTCTTTTTACATCAGGCATGGCTTCCGAGAGTTGGAGCGAAAAACACATCCGCTAGGCGATGGCCTGACGATGGATTGCGTCCGTATGGAGAAGAGGCTCTGAGACTGCGAGGAAGCCCCACCATTTGGCCCCGCCATTTTCAACTCAAAAGCTATTGTGGAAAAAACGCCGCGTGGCGCCGCCGAACACCTCCTGCGGTGAGGAAACGGGTTTCAGGTAACCTGCCCTGTTTGCCAAAGCATCCATGGGGGCAAGTTACCGGAAACCAGACTTTGCAAGGCACTGTCCGGAAAGCCGAGTGGAACGGTCGAAGAAGAAGTCGTCCCAGGCTGGCGGCCTTCAGGCTTCTACGTGGTAAACACAAGCCAACTTGAATGAAGTGGCTAAGGCCACTTCAGGGAGTGTGCTATTTCGCAAACGCCGTCGCAACACCTTTTCTTTTGCCTTACCATGGTGCCTCCACTTGGTGATGACACATGACCGACACACAAATTCTCTCGCTCATTTCGGCATGGCAGCCGCACTTTAGCAGCCTGCTTTTGGCTCCTTCGCATTCAGAATTCTCTGCCGCTCGCCGTATTTGGAACGGCATGATCGACCGGCAGCCTGCTCTGATCGCGCGTTGCACCTCTCCTCAAGAGGTGATGTCCGCGATCAAGCTTGCCCGAAACGAGGGCTTGCACGTGAGCGTCCGCGGCGGTGGTCATGGCGTGGCTGGCTCGGCAGTCTGTCAGGACGGTTTGATGATTGATCTCTCGCCTATGAAGATGGTTGCGGTGGATCCCGCCCGGCGTGAGGCTGTTGCGGAGCCCGGCGTCCTATGGGGCGAGTTCGATCGCGCCACGGAGATCCATGGCTTGGCGACCACGGGCGGCCAGGTCTCGCACACAGGAATCGCAGGGCTGACACTTGGTGGAGGGCTCGGCTACCTCATGGGGAAGCATGGAGCTGTGTGTGACAACCTCCTTTCCTTGGACCTCATTACAGCGGAAGGTGAACGCATCACCGCAAGCGAAGAACTCAACCCCGATCTTTTCTGGGCTATGCGTGGTGCCGGGGCGAACTTTGGCGTAGCAACCTCCTTTACATATCGACTTCACCCGTTGCTTGGCGTCCTTGGCGGTCTCATCATTCATCCCCGGGAGCGCGCTGATGAGTTCATCGCCTTCTACGACCAGTTCCTGCGCGGTACACCGGATGAACTCGATACCACCTTGGCATTTCTTCACCTGCCGGATGGCACGCGTGTCGTCGGTGCGATTGTTGTTTGGGCAGGGCCAATCGAGGAAGGTGAAAAGGTTCTCGCGCCGCTTCGCGCCTTTGGGCCGCCCATCGCAGACCTGGTCCATTTGATGCCGTACACTGCGATCCAAAGCATAGTGGACGCCGCTGTACCCGCCGGATCGCGGTATTACTGGAAATCGAACTTTGTGGATTCACTAAGCTCCGAGCTGGCTCGGGTGCTCCGTGAAGGGGCGGACGCCGCGCCGTCGCCCTTATCCATGGTTCTGCTTTTCGAAGTGAAGGGTGCCGTCCAACGTGTGCCACGTGATGCGATGGCATTCGACCACCGCCAGCACAATTTCGAGATGTCCATCATCGCGCAGTGGAAAAGCGCCGACGACGATGCGCTGAACGTTCAGTGGGCGCGCAATCTCTGGACGTCTGCCCAGCCCTATGTGTCCTCAGCCGTCTATGCGAACCATATGACGGCGGATGAGGCCCCGGATCGCGTCCGTTCAGCCTATGGCCCTGCGAAATTTGCGCGGCTTGCACAGCTCAAAGCTCAATACGATCCGACAAATTTCTTTTGCAACAACCACAACATCCCACCTGCTCATTAATCACGAGGTTGGCCTCTTGAAACCCCCTTTTCGTCACCTGGCCATATAGTGGCTTTCCAGAGAAGTGGCCATTCAGCGCTGACTCGGAGTTCCCGCGAAAACGGGATTTTCGGTAACTTCCCCTGGCCGTGCCCCTCTGGGCGAGGGAACTTACCGAAAACGAGACTTTCCAGGCAACGCGGAGGAGCCGATCAAGGCTTTTGAAATGCGCTCCTGATGCTCGCCGCTAATTGTTCGTCGCCCCATACATGGAAGAGGATATTTTTGTAACTGATAAAGTAGCTCTGCTTTGAGCTATCTATCGTCCGCGAAATTTGCGGTGTTCCAAGAAAGGAATACAAATATCTGCCGTTTTCCCGCCGTTCATCTACCTCCAGACCAGCAAAGGTCTCAGGCGTCGGCAAAAACCAAACTTCGAAAACTCCTCGGTCAGTCTTGACCCATGCTGCGCCCTTCTGGCCCTTAAAAAGGCGCTCTTCTACTGACCTGCGGATACACTGCACCTGGAAGCCGCGCTCGTCCAAGGTGCGCGCCAGCTCCGTGGCATCCACGTAAACAGGGCTACTACCATTCTCCCATTGCTGCTGCGAGCTGGCGTTTGCCTCTGGACTGGCGTGAGGATCGTTGCAGTCGGTGGCTTGAGCGGAGAGCCGCGCCGTCGTCGCGGCATAGAGAACAAAAAAACAAATTGCGAGCGTCTTCATGGATGCCCCCGTTTTCAATTAGACGGCGGAACACGCGCGGTTGCCAAGCACGAACCCTGTTGGACTTGCGTAACGATTGCCTTGAAAACGGGATTATAGGTAAGTTGCCGTGCCCCGTCTTGGGGGGAATTCGCCGAAAACCAGACTTTTCAGGCCGTACAAGAGGTAACTTCCGGATTGCCGGTAATTCGACCAGAATCCGGAAATCTTGGGTCGTGATTCATTTGGCTTTGACCCTCGGGGCAGCCTGCCTGCAAACGTGGTTGGATATTCGGCGCGTCCATAGCGAAATTCCAACTATGCTCCAAATGATACAGATTCACGAAAGACCATCCGTTAGGGTTGGTGTTCTGAGGACTGTCTCAATGAAGACGAGAGTCAAGATTCTTCAGCTTTTGATTTTGTTGATTGCCCCGGTTTGCCTTTCCGAGGCGGCCATCGCACAATCGATTCCAAACGGCGCAGCTATCGATGGCGAAGTGAGCAAGATCATGACCGAAACCCACGCCAACGGCATGGCCGTTGCGGTCATCGATCACGGCAAGGTCGGCTATGTCCACGCCTACGGCATCCGAAACGCCAAGGGAGATCCGCTGACCACGGACACTGTCATGTACGGCGCGTCGCTTACCAAGATGGTGTTTGCGTACACGGTGATGCAATTGGTCGATCAGGGCAAGCTCAACCTCGACACACCTCTAAAGGACGATCTCGACAAGCCGCTGCCGAGCTATGGACCGGATCCGGTTTTTCCTGACAAGTACGGGCCATACAAGGATCTAGCCGGCGATTCGCGCTGGGAAAAGATCACGCCGCGTATGTGCCTGACTCATTCCACCGGCTTCAGCAACTTCTGGTTCATCGAACCTGACCATAAGCTGCATATCCATTTCGAGCCCGGCACGCGTTTCAGCTATTCGGGCGAAGGTTTCATCCAGTTGCAATTCGTCATCGAACACGGCCGCAAGGCGCAGGGGTTGGGGCTCGATGTCGGCGATTTGACCAAAGCCAACTTTGATCGGCTAGGAATGACTCGCACAAGCCTTGTGTGGAGGAAGGATTTCGCTGCCAACCTGGCCGATGGCTGGAATGATCAAGGCCAGCCACAGGAACACGACCAGCGCAGCAAAGTACGTGTGGCGGGCTCGATGGACACCACAATTTCCGATCTGCCCCAATTCGTTGCCGCCCTGGTGCGCGGCGATGGCCTGAGCGCCGCCTCACGCGCCGAGATGGTCAAGCCGCAACTGCATATCCCCACGGCTCATCAATTCCCCTTATTCCAACCCGACCTACCGGTGGGCGAGCAGCGCAAGGATTTATACGCCGGACTGGGCGTCGTCGTCTTCGACGGGCCGCAGGGGCCCGGCTTCTACAAGGGCGGCCACGATGGCCAGACAGCCAACAGCGTGGTATGCATCGAGGCCGGTCAGCGTTGCGTGGTGATCCTGTCGAACGATGTTCGCTCCGAGGCAGGCTTCGCCGATCTGGTCAGATTTATCCTGGGCGACACCGGAATTCCTTATGACTGGGAATATGGCGACTACGCCGGAAAGTCGTGAACTTGCGGTGAGTCTTCCTTGATTTGCGCACGACCTGACTCGCTCGTAGAGCTTCCCTGAAGTCTCTTGTCTCGAGTTTCGGCCGGTTGGTCGCCAACCCGGACATTATCCTCACAGCAGCAATCTCAACTATAGAGCGTCATGCCTGAAAAACGGGGTTTCCGGTAACTTGCCCGGCCCAGGCTCTCCTGGATGGGGGGGGAACTTACTGAAAACCCGACTTTTCGGGAGGTTCAACTTCAATTCTCTGAGAAGATGGTAATGCGCTCAGAACCAGAACACTCAAGGCTATACTTTTCGCGATGAGTCGAATCCACTCTTCCCTTGGTTGTGCTCTGTCGCTCGGAATCGTGTTTGCCTTGCTTCCCACGGCTGGAGCGAGCGAAGCCCAAGTTGCCGGAACTGAATCTTCCCATCATCTTGATGCTGTCGATCTACAACGAAAATCCGAATCCGCGCTCGATCGCGTTCAGCGGAACGATGTAGGCCAAGGCATTGTGGATGCGACTTCTTACATTGAGTTGGCGGCGCATGTGGAACCAAGTCGAGCGATCCCGGTCTTTGAAGCTTATTTCGCTCGTTCCCGAGAACCGGATCTACGCAGTGAGGTTGCCTCCGTCCTTGTTTCTCTGGGGGATGACGATCCTCAATTCTGGAATCTGATCCTCAAGCAGGCTCAGGCGGCACTCAGCGAAGACCCTCCCGACCCGTTCGAAATGGGGAAGGCCGGTGATTCTTCAGCCCCATGTTTGTCTCAAGCTTTTCTGAAGTGGGAGAAGAGTCGCAGTCTCAGTCATGAAGAGGCCTGTAAGCAAGCGAGTTTTGCCATCCCACAACAACTTCGTCCTCTCGCCGATTGCGGCGATCGGAGGGTCATCCCGATTCTTCAACAAGCGCTGAAGTCTCGCAATCCTTTCATCCAGGCGTTGGCCGCCCGTGGCCTCGTCCTGACCGGGGATAGGGATGCTGTCACCCTCATCATCGAAACAATCGAGCATGCGCCGCAGGACCGGGCCGAAACTTTAGCAGACAGCCTGATCGAATCCGACGATCCCCGCGCCGAATCTGTGGTCCGTCAGTACAAGCCAGATATCAATTTCTCTGAGGCGCATCAGTTTCGAGCACAAGGCGCACAATCGCAGCGTCCGATTTTGGCCGACAGGTAGTCGGGTTTCGGGCGACTGATCGGGTACTCGGAACTTGCATATGGACGCGTAGGCGGCTGTTTGGACAACTCCCGCTGTGCTTTTTTGGAAGCGCCCAAAAACGGGATTTTCGGTAAATTGCTCCTGCCTGGCCCTCCGGCTAGGGAACTTACCAGACTTTTCAGGCACATCGCGATAACCCTTTTTAGGCGGGCCGGTAGAAATTGAAAGCAGTCACTCCAACAAGCCTTCGCCGTAACAGAAACTATGGAGCTAGTGTAGTCCGCCACACAGATAGTCATTTATAAAGCGCGGCGCGAGCGCGGGAGACTTTTTCGAGGATGTCGGATGCTTTTGCCGTCCAGATGAAGGGTTTTGGATTGTCGTTGTGATGGTCGATGTAGTCGCCGATGGCAATGATCAGTTGTTCGAGGTCTTGGAAAACGCCGCGGCGGATCTGATTGGCGGTCAGGTCGCGAAAGAAGCGTTCGACCATATTGAGCCACGAGGCCGAAGTGGGGGTAAAGTGCACGTGGAAACGCTTATGGCGCTGGAGCCAGCGCTGCACACGGGGATGCTTGTGGGTCGCGTAGTTGTCGCAGATGAGATAAATCTGCTTTTCTGCGGGGATGGTCTGATCGATCATACGCAGGAAGTGCAGCCATTCCTGATGGCGGTGTCGCTGCTGGCACAAGCCGTAGATTTCTCCGCTCGCAGTATCCAGAGCAGCGAACAGGGTGGTTGTTCCGTTGCGCTTGTAATCATGCGTCATGGTCTGGCCGCGGCCCCTCTTCAACGGCAGACCAGGTTGCGTGCGGTCCAGTGCCTGAATCTGGCTCTTTTCGTCCACACAAAGCACCAGCGCATGCTCAGGGGGATTGAGATAAAGGCCGACAATCGCCTCCAACTTCTGAGCGAAGTGTGGATCGTTGCTGACTTTGAAGCTCTCGATGCGATGCGGCTTCAGTCCGTGGGTGCGCCAGATGCGGCCGACGCTGGACTCGGAAATGCCCATCGCACGCGCCATGCTGCTACGCGACCAGTGGGTGGCTCCGGCAGGCTTGGACTGCGTCGTACTAGCAACCACTTGGCCGACGATGTCCGGCGAAATCTTCGGTGTCCGTCCCGGCCGGGGAGCATCCTTCAGCAGACCCTCGACCCCCTGCTGAATAAAGCGGCTTCGCCAAAGGGCCACCATGCGCGGCGCAACCCCCATCCGCTCCGCAATCTCATTATTCTGCATTCCTTCGGCGGCCAGCAAAACAATGCTGCTGCGCTGTGCCACGCGCACCGCAGTCGTCCGCCGGCGCGACAACTTCTCCAGTTCCAACCGGGCTGCAGAGCTTACCTGAATCGTCGGCGCTACACGCATAGTGGCTCACCTCATCTTATGAGATGACTCGCTCAATATAAACGACTCTATTTATGGCGGACTACACTAGTGGACGGGCCTCCTTCCGCCCCTCGCAACGGTGTGCAGGCGTATTCTGGCCACAGCAACCTCGTGGGTTACGCGATCCCATAGGCATGGAGTGTGATGAACGTGACCTTCGCATCCAAAGTTCTCTTTGGCGGAAGATGGAAAATAGGAATGCTGCTTGAGTCATTGTTAGCTTTGCCGATCCTATTGACGGGGTTGGCTGCCCAAGCGCAATCCAATAGCTTTAAAGCCGCATACGATGCTAACCAGGTGTTCGTGTTGAGGGATGCCGTCGAGCATTCGCGAACCCCGCTCTTTTACAGGGCGGCTGTCGAAGCATCTTTGAACCGTGTGCAAGCTGCCGAGAAGGATCTCCGTACCGTAATCCGAAAAGACCCACACTCCAATGATGCCTACGAAGCCCACGATCTTCTTGCAAATATGTACTTCCGAAACGCCATGTATCGCGACGGGTTCAAGGAGATTGTGGCGGCTTTGCATGAGCGTCCCAATGCTTCAGAACCCAAGAGCATGCTTTCCATACTTACCGCTCTCAATGGAATGCCGAACACGACGAACATAGAGTCGAAACCAAGCAGCCTCCAAATCGAACCCGGCAGCACCTTCCTGCCCTTGAAAATAAATAACAGGGACGCCGAATTCTTTTTCGATACAGGCACCCCGATTTCCGTGATCGGCGGGTCTGAAGCCAGGAAACTCGGACTTGTAGCCAAACCCTTAGAAGGAAAGGTAGGTGACGCAAGTGGCCAAGGGGTTGCCAGTCTCCAAATCACGCTCGTGGCGGACCTCCGCATAGGGGGCCTTCATCTTCAGAACGTCCCCTTTCTCATCGTTGCCGACACAGGTGAACCGTGGAACGATCTCCCACTGAGCAGGCACGGAATCATTGGCCTTCCGCTTATGCTTGCAATGCACACGCTCCGGTGGACGCCAACAGGCAAGTTCGAGTTCGGCTTTGCCGCACAGGCCCTCAACGTGGGCACGTGCAACATGCTGTTCCACAATTCCAATCCGGTCATCAACGTACTTGTCGAAGGGAAAAATCTGGATTTCACGCTAGATACGGGTGCTGTTGATACCGATCTCAATCCGGAGTTCGCAAGGTCTCTTCCATCCTTGATGAAGGCCGGAACGCCGGAGAACAGGTCGATTGAAGGATTGGGTGGAAGCACGAACAACCCTTCGATTCTGCTGCCCTCCGTCCTTCTCGGAATTGGTTCTAAGAACGTCATCCTCAGACCGGCGCATGTCTTCAACGAACATGGAAACGGGACCTGGGCCGCTGGAAATCTTGGCATGGATCTTCTCAAGCAGGCGCACTCTTTCGCGCTTGATTTTGGGGCCATGACTTTACGTTTGCAATGACCGCGTTCCTGCTAGCATGGTCTCTCGCAGCGGGCCCAAGCCTCCGGAAAAGCAGCTTCCTGCACAGTTGTCCCACCGCACATTCGCACCGCAAAAAGCACCTGGCGTCATCAATGCTGAACCGGAGTTCCTTAAAAACGGGGTTCTCGGTAGATCCTGCTCGCCTGCATGCCGTCCAAAGGACTAAATGTCACCGCACAGACAGGTGCTGGCAACTACGTCTCTCGCAAATCCGCGTGCCCACGTTGGTATTGGTGGGCGATGCCGACGTCGCAGATGTGTTCGCCTATTCCGGAGCTATCGAGGCCGCTGTGCCCTTGGCATCGTTTGAAGTGTGGAAAGATACGGGTCATCTGGTCCAGATCCAAAAACCGGTGGAGTTGGTGGCCCGCTTCAACCGATTTTTCTCCCTCGCGACTCGCGAAGAAGTCGACCTAGCGGAGCGGAAACTTGCCATTTATACCGGCTAATACACCTGCTTCAACGGTCCGTGCAGCGTGATGCTCCGAGACAAGCACTTAGTTTTTGAGATTTCGGGTGAGCCTCATTACTGGCTGTTCGCTGCCTCGGAAACAAAGTTTTTCCTGCGCACCGACGAAACCGAAATCGAATTCCACAAGCGTACCTCCGGTAATGTCGCTGAGATGGTTATTCATGACAGAGGCGGCAGCGTGTTCCGGTGTGTACGGGTTGAGGGCGGTAGCCGCTAGTAATCGTCGTCTTCATCGATGAAACTGCGGGTTCATAGCTGGCGTGTTGACACTCCCGATAGGAAATCAACGCATGGACGCCAGTTCGTCCAAGGGAGAACTTTGTCTCGCAGGCAAGTGCTCAGGGGACGGACTGGCGGTCTTCGGAGTAGTGGACGTGGACCAGCCGCCACTTCCCAGATTCTCTTCGGTAGACCTGGGTCTCGACGCCATGCGTGGTCACGGGCGATCCGTCTTTCCGCATCGTCGCATGAAAAATCCAGTGGAATTCCGACCACCCCTCGTTGCCGTTCACGTGGATCGCTGCACCGTGCGTCTCAAGATCGCGTGAGGAGAACATGCCGCCCATTACGTGCTGAAAGACCTGCTGCTCGATGGCATCGAAGCCGTGTTCCTCGCCCAGTGGATAGATGAACGAGACCTCGGGCGAGTGAGACCAGATTTGCGAGATTAAGTTCAGATCGACAGTATCCACAGCTTTGGCGTACTGCTCGATGAGGTGGTGGATTGCCGCGATGTCGCGCCCAGAGCCGGTGTCGGCCTGGGCGGCAGCGTAAGCAGGGACGAGGCAGAGAATAGCGCCGAGCAGAATGCGAGTGACCATAGCGCGCTCCCAGTCTATCCGAACGCTTTCGCAATCTCATTGCGTCTTGCGAATTATCCGAACCTGGTTGTGACAGCTAGACAAGACTATTGGGCGGACCAGCACACTACGAGCGGACCCCGGCCATCGATTCACATGCCGGGACAACGGCGAAGTTCCTCTAAAACGGTTTTCAGTAACTTGCCAGAATCCTGGCCAGCCACGCGGATCTCAGTCGGCGTAAAATTGCCAACGGCGCGAGGCATCCCCTCGCCATGCGATAAGGACTATGAAAAAATGGTTTCGCCGCCGACAGTTCCTTGTTCTGCTCCTCGCCGCCTGTTCGGCCTGCTGTAACGCACAGGTATCGGCGGCTGCGTCGCAGTCCGTCTTGATGGCTCAATACTCCGTAACCATCGCGCCCAGCGATCAACCGGGAGCCCCTCCGCAGTTAAAGCTCGAACGGGAACACCAGACCGTCTTCCAAATGCCAATTGTTGCGGGAGTGGCCTCTCCATCGAGCGAAGAGCATCTATCTGAGATCACTTACTCGCTGCGCAAGTCAGGCGAAGACACCTTCGAATTAAACGCCGCAGCAAAAAGCAATTTGTGGACAGGCCGCCGATTTCAGTGGCGATTCTTCTCCGACCACATTGAGTTCCAACAGTTCGCCACGGGATCCGGCAAACTCGGCCGTTGCTACTTTCTCGCAAATGGAGTCTCGAACCGCTGGGACAATGGCACCACAAGGGGTCGCGCGTGGGACGCTGTCATCTATGCCGACCGCTATTTCGCGCCCAACCCCAACCTTGCCGACCAGCTCGAATTTAATATTGCCATGCCTCAGATTCTGGGCTTCAGCATCGGCCGCGAAGAAAGCTCTGAGCTGGACTTCCGTCCCGAGCGTATGGCCGGGACCTTTGCGCCGCCTCCCCTGTTCCTCGCTTTCCACTTTGACAACACGTGGACCGGTGTCGGCATCGGAACGAAACCCGGCGACTATCAGTTCCCGGCGCTCGAATACTCCGGCTCACGTTATGCCGGCGCGTCTTTCTATGTCGACTACATGGGTTACCGCAGCGTCAACAACGGCTTTGCCTCGCCCGTTCTCACCATCAACATGGCCTATAGCCCGCTCGACGCCCTCCAGAGCTACACGTCATGGCTTTCGGCAAATGGATTCGCAACGTCTCAAGTTACAAAAGATGTTTTCTGGCACCACCTGCCCATATTCTGTGGCTGGGCCGAGCAGACGGTCGAATCGGTTCCCCAAGGCGGCGCGCCCAACAAGCTTTCTACACAGGCGAATTATGAAAAATGGCTCGCCATGCTCGACGAGCGTGGGCTGCCGGTCGGAACTGTCGTAATCGACGATAAATGGCAACAGGGCTACGGTAATTTTGAAGTCGATGAGCAAAAGTGGCCCGATCTGAAAGGCTTTATCTCCGCGCAGCATGCGAAGGGACGCCATGTGCTCCTCTGGGTTCCGGTCGCGGATACTGACGGCTTGCCGCCTTCACTCTGCGTTACCTACCAGGGCAAGTGCGTCATCGCCGATGTAGGCAAACCCGAATATGAAGCCTGGCTGCGCCCGCGCGTTCGCCACCTCGTCCAGGATCTCGGTGTTGACGGATTCAAGGAAGACTGGGTACGGGCACCCGCCGCCCCCGGCCTGTCGCTGACTGGCCCGGCCACGGGCATTGAATTCGTCCGCCGCTTCCAATCCATCCTCTACAGTGAAACGCACAAGTAGAAGCCGGACGCAATGGTAGAAACGCAAACTACCAACGCGCTCTTCCGCGAATCGTCGGACGTGATCCGCCTGAACGATGTCTGGTACGCCAGCCGCAATGTCACCGAGATGATGCGTCTTCGCGCCCGCATGGCGAACATCACCGGCTGGGCGCTTGTCGATACCGATAACGCCTCCTCCACCAACCTGAAAGAGTGGTGGAACTATATGCAGGCGCAACCCTCCATCGGAATCCCTGCCCTGTATTTTGTCACTCGCACCGAGACGACACAGGAAAGCCCCTCACCCGCAGACTGGATCTATCTGACAGCTCTGTGGCGTGAGTATATAGATTCACTCAAAACGGCAATACCACAGTGAGAAGTAGCCATGCCCTGCGGCATGCGCTTACGAATAGCCGGGCGATACGAAAACAGTCTTAGCGCTGGCAGCTTGTCCCCTTCACCTGCAACAAGGTCCGAATTTGCATCCGTGGAGTTAAGGCTGTCCAACACCGCGGCTTTGGCGTTCCAGGTCGGGCAGACGAAGGACGGACTTGGCTACTGCGCTTTCTTCGCGAGGTTGGCTTCTGGGGTTTCGGTAAATTCCGGCCATCCCCTGTGAAGTTCCTTCCGTCCGACTTAAGATGAAAACTGCCAGGGCGAATGGGTATCATGTCCTTGCAATTACTAAGCCCAACTGAATCCGCTGCGCTGAAGCGGCAAGGTGCGTATTCTCTTGCCGGTCGCTGCAAAGATGGCATTCCCGACCGCAGGTAGAATCGGCGGCAGAGTCGGTTCGCCAAGCCCAGTTGGTGCGTAGTCGGTCTTGCGCCAATAGACTTCGATTTTTGGTACTTGCCTCATGCGCATAAGTGGATAGTTATAAAAGTTTGACTGCTGTATCTGGCCATCCTTCAGCGTGATTTCCTGGGCCATGTGGCCCATGCCTTCCATGATTCCGCCCTGCGCCATGCTCTCGGCCGCGTTGGGATTGATGATCTGGCTGCCCACATCTCCAACCGCCCAGACCTGATGCACCGTGACCCGGTTCTGGTCGTCAACGCTGACGTCGGCAACCTCGGCGAAGTACCCCAGGTGGCAAAACCATGCGGCGATTCCCATTCCGCGGCCAGGTGATTTCGTCCGCTTCGCCCAGCCTGACTTTTCTGCGACTAACTCCAACACGCCTTTGTATCGTTCCGGGATAAGAACAGACTGCTCCCGTCGGTTCGTGATCGCCCACGGCGTCATGTTCCCCTGAAGACCAGGGCATCTGCTTGTTACTGAGCAGGTCGAGCTGGAATTCGAGCGGATCGCGCCCAGCGGCATAAGCCACCTCGTCAAGGAAGGACTGCGCCACCCAGCAATAGGCGTTGTCGCCCGGTGCGCGCATCGCTCCCGTCCGCAGCATGAGGGGCTGCATGGATGTGTAAAGCGCATAGGCGGGAGGGAAGCCGGCTGGATAACTGTCCTGCCCGATCCCACCGCCGGATGTGGCGTGCTTGCCGTCTCCAAAGGTGACGAAATGCTGGTGCCAGGCACTCATCTTTCCCTGTGCGTCAAGGCCTGCCTTCAGGCCAACCGTTCCGCCCGGACGGAAAGGATCGTGGGCGATGTCATCTTCGCGCGACCAGAGCAGCTTGACCGGCGCGTCCACGCGTTTCGCGATCCACGCGGTCTCGACCAGATAGTCGTTCTGCAGCCGTCGGCCAAAGCTGCCTCCTGAGCGCACCATGTGCGTTGTTATGTCGCTCTCCTGGATTCCAAGTGTCTTGGCCACCAGTGTGCGACCATCCCCCGGCAGCGTGCTGGGCGACCACATCTCCAGCTTGCCGTCTTTCCAGTGCGCAGTGGCGCCCTGGGGCTCGAGCGTGACATGGGCAATGAAGGGAAATTCGTAAGTCGCCTCGACCACCTTCGCCGATGACTTGAGCGCCGCGTCCATATCTCCGTACCGGCGCACAGTATTCTCCGGCGGCGCCTTCAACAACTCAGCCGCCTTGGTTGCGAATCCTTGACTGCTCTGTGTAGCCGCGGGGCCCAGGTCCCAGTCGACCTTGAGTTTCTTGCGCGCCTGCTGGGCTTGCCACCAGGTGTCGGCAACGATGGCGATGCCCGGTTCCATGCCTGGCTCCCATGGGGTAAACGCCGCGGGGGTGATGCCGCCATCGATAACCAGCACATGGCGTACGCCGGGCAGCGCTTTGATCTCATCGAGATTAGCGCTCTTCACCTTGCCGGCAAATACCGGGGCCTTTTCAATGCTTGCGTACAACATCCCGGGCAGCTCGACATCGATGCCGAACAGCGGCTTGCCGGTCACAATCTTAGGAGTGTCGACGCCCTGCTGCGAGTGGCCGATGATGCAGTAATCCTTGGGATCTTTGAGCTTCACACTACTCAGGTCAGGCGCAGGCAGCGCTGCAGCTTTGGCGGCAAACTCTCCATAGCTCGCGGAGCGCCCCGAGGCGGCGTGCATCACGCGGCCCGATTTCGTCGTGCATTCGGCCGTGGGCACAGCCCAGGTTTGCGCAGCGGCCGTGACCAGCAACTGGCGTCCGGCTGCGCCAACCCGGCGCATCGGCTCCCAGCCCATCGGCGTGTTCGCGGAGCCTCCGGAAAACTGTCGCCCGTATATCTTTTCGTTCAGGTCGGCCTGCTGGACGCGAACATCCTTCCAGTCGACATCCAGTTCCTCGGCAATCAGCATCGGCAGCATGTTCCGCATGCCCTGGCCTGACTCCGAGGCGCGCGCCATGATGGTGACCGCGCCATCCGGGGCGATGTGGATGAAGGCCTGCGGCGTCAGTTCCGGCGGCTTCTCCGGACCCTGGGCCATAGCCAGCGGGGAGCGATAAAGACCCAGGGCAAGCCCGCCGCCTGCAAGGGCCGTCAACTGCAGAAACGATCTCCGGTGCATGCGCATAAGTATGCCCGTCCTTTACAGTTTGCTGGTTACCGCACCCGCTTGTGCGGCTTGATGGATCGCCTGCCGGATACGCGTATACGTTCCGCAACGGCAGATATTCCCACTCATCGCCGCATCGATTTCTGCATCGGTAGGGTGCGGTGTATGCTGCAGCAGGGCGGCGGCCGACATGATCTGGCCTGCCTGGCAGTAGCCGCATTGCGGCACGTCGATTGATTCCCAGGCCACCTGTACCGGATGCAGGCCATCCGGCGAAAGACCTTCAATGGTAGTGACCGGTTGACTACCGACACTGCTCACCGTCGTCACGCAGGAGCGGATGGCCTGGCCGCCAACCATCACCGTGCAAGCCCCGCATAGCCCTACGCCACAGCCGTACTTGGGACCTTTGATGTTCATTACATCGCGCAGCACCCACAGCAGGGGCATATCCGGTGACACGTCCACCGTCGCGGCCACGTTGTTGACAGTCAATTTGGTGAGCATCTGTTCACTCCGTCAAAAACCTAAGTCTAGTGCTGGATACAATCAAAGTTCGCTTCTCATTCCTGTCAAGAACCGGGGGAAACAACAAGTCGGGCAGCAGAGACGAATACTCCATCCAATGGTAAAACCAAGTCCTCGTATCCCACAATGCTTGACTCAATCGCTATTCGACATTCGAATCCCCGGGCGCGCACCTGTGCAAATTCAGGCTTCGCCGTCAGGGACAAGACCGATAATCGGACTTTTCAGGGGTTTTGTCGGAGAAACCGGGTTTTTCGGCCGCTTGCCGAAGGAGCCCATAATATGCCCATCGCCAGTCCAATCTAGCATCCTGGGTCAAGTTCCCGTGACGGGGATCTCGGTAACTTGCTCGCCGCCGAGCCCCTCTAGGGCCAGAGGAAGTTACCGATAACCCGACTTTGCAGGCACACTAGTACGAGCAGTGGTTTTTCGGGCACCGCTCTCCTTTTGCTTACGATCGATTCTCACAAGTCGACTTGAACGGTACTGAATCCGAGCCGGTCTTTCGCGTCCGCGTTTATTTATTCGAAGACGTCGTCCTCAACGCCACATGGAAGAAGCCCCAGCTTCAGCCCGTTTCGCTGTCGCGGCCTATTGTTTCATGTAGACAGTCACCGAGGGTTCCTTACTTGCGTCCGGCCCCAACGTCATGACGCTTCTGGTGAGCGTCTTCCCATCGGCGGAAAGCGTCCAGGTGCCTGTGCCTGTCGGGGTTCCTAGTCGCGCAATCGCAGTCTTGATTACGCCATCGCTAATGATCTTGCCGGTAATCGTTGTTCCTGAAATTAAGTTCGGTCCTGTAATGGCGTCGGCCTTTCCGTCGAACGTCAAGACATACTTCATCCCGGTCCCCGTGGACACCTTAAGAGCGCTCCCTACGGCCTGGATCGACATTTTGTCAGGCGTGTCGGAGCGCACAGTCTGCGGTTTCCAGGCGCCCTCGAGTTTCAGACCGGAACCGGAGGTGCGCGCGTACACGATCGTCGTGGTTGACCTCTTGCCGTCGGGTAGATCCCTTTCCGAAATTTCGGTCAACGTCTTACCGTCTGGTGAAACGGTAATCTCGCGAGTTTCCATAGTCTTGCCGTTTCCCATCATCGTGCGCTCAAAGCGTCCGTCTCCCTGTTGCTTCCATTCCATAGTGGCGTTGGGCTCACCAAATGCATACGGACCGGCGCCAAAGCGCACAGATTCCACTAGCGGACGGGTATACGACCCTCGCACCTCTTCCAGCCCGTTTGCGCCATTGCGAAACGTGAGACTGCGTTCAGCACCTGTTGTTCGTTGAGACTGATCTTCGACCCAATTTCCGGCAAAGCGACTGGCTACTTGCGCAGGCTGGGGCGCTTGCCCGAAAGCGAACAGCGGTGCTAAGAGGCCAAACGCCAGAGCCGCGACATGGAAAATAGAACAGCGACTGGGATTGATTCGCATCGCTTCTCCTTTCACGACCAAGGGAAACAGACCGAGGGGGGATGACCGTGAGGACCGAGGAGGGACTTTGTCTGTCGGTTTCCAAGGAATTTAACCCGCCAATTGTACTACCGCTGCGTGTTGGTTGAAATTCGGAAGTCCGAATGATCCGAGAGGTAGCGGCTACTGTTGAGGCCAGACGTAGTTACCCATAACCCCAACGTTCGCGGGTATACTTCGATCATTCCTCTTCCCTGACCATGACTCTTGACCGCCGGTCTTTTCTCGCCATCAGTGGACGCTTCGGTCTCGCCTCGACTCTTTTCCCCGGAGTGCTTTATACGCTTGCCGCGCAGGCACAGACTGGAGCGAAAGCCGCCGAACTGGAACTGGCAAAGATCACACCGGAGATGATTAACCAGGCGGCCGCCCTCGCCGGCGTGCACATCGCGCCTGAGTATACAGGGATGCTTCTCGACGGCCTGAATCAGCAGCGCTCCGCTTATGCGCAGATTCGCAAGCTCCACCTGCCCAACAGCATTCCGCCCGCGTATATCTTCGATCCCCTGCCCCCCGGCGCGACCGTCAACACGCAGAAGGAAAAGCCGGTCTACAGCAAGGCGCCGCGTCCTATCACCGTTCCGTCGAACCTTGAAGACCTTGCCTTCTCCACCGTGGTTGAGCTCGGAGACCTGGTGAGGCGAAAGAAAGTCTCCTCTACCGCGCTGACAGAGATGTACATTGCGCGGATCAAACGCTACGATCCCATGCTCCACTTCGTCGTGACCATTACCGAAGATCGCGCTCTCGCTCAGGCGAAGGAAGCCGACGCGGACATCGCCAGGGGTAAGTACCACGGCCCGTTGCATGGTTTACCGTGGGGAGCCAAGGACCTGCTGGCGGTGAAGGGATATCCCACCACGTGGGGTGCGGGCGGATTTGAAGAGCAGCGCTTCGACGAGGATGCCACCGTGGTAAAGCGGCTCGATGCCGCCGGCGCGGTGCTCATCGCCAAGACCACGCTGGGCGCACTGGCCATGGGCGATCACTGGTTCGGCGGCCGTACCCGCAATCCGTGGAATCCAAAGCAGGGTTCCGGCGGGTCCTCCGCTGGCTCCGCCTCGGCTACCTCCGCTGGATGCGTCGCCTTCTCCATCGGAACAGAAACGCGGGGCTCCATCGCTTCGCCTTCGACGCGCTGTGGCGTGACTGGCCTGCGGCCCACCTTCGGATTCGTTCCCCGCACCGGGGCCATGGCCCTGAGCTGGACAATGGACAAGATCGGCGCCATCTGCCGCGCTGTCGAGGACTGCGCCATTGTGCTTGAGGCCGTTTATGGGCCAGATGGAGAAGACCTTTCCGTGCGCGATGCAGCTTTCAACTGGAACGCCGGCTTGGACTGGAAGAGCCTCAAGATTGGATATCTGAAGGACTCCTTCGATCCCGATAAGCCTGCGGCAGTGCAAACGATTCCTGCGGGCGAGACCGAGGACGAGAAGAAACACCGCGAGCGAAATGAACGGGAGGATGCCGCACGCCGGGTGGGGCGAGCCTATGACCTCAAGTACGATTTAGCCGCGCTCGACACGCTGCACGCTTTGGGCGTAAACCTGATCCCGCTCAAGCTCCCCGATCTGCCTTACGAATCGATGAGGCCCATCCTAACCGCCGAGGCCACTGCCGCCTTCGACGAACTGACCATGACGGGGCGGGACAAACTGCTGACGCAACAGGGACCAGGTGACTGGCCAAACAGTTTCCGGGTCGCCCGCTTCTATCCTGCCATCGAGTACATCCAAGCCAATCGCGCGCGCACGGTGGCCATCAGCGAGGTCTCGGCAGTCTTCGGCAAAGTGGACGTGGTCGTAGCCTCCACCTTCAGCGAGCAGCTTCCCGTCACTAATCTCACCGGGCACCCCGCTGTGATTGTGCCCAATGGACTACGGGGTGCGGATGCGCCGATACCCGCGGTCGCCGACAGCGACGACCAGGTGGGCGGACCAGGCACCCCGGTAAGCATCACCTTTCTCGGCAACCACTACCAGGACGCGAAGCTCTGCGCCTTTGCAAAGGCCTATCAGGAAGCAACGGGATTCCAGAAGCTGTTCCCCAACCTGCGCTAGCAGTCCCCTGCGCTAGCAGTCCCCTGCGTTAGCTGCCCATAGAAACGCGGCCTCAGCCGCGCCCCATTTGACGCTTATTGGCGTGCCGGCCGCCGCGGCCGAGTTCAGAGCTTCGAATTGTGCATAGTCAGGCGGTTCGAACCCGCACCCAATACTGGGGCATCGTTGGCGTAGTGCCCGTAAAACGGGGTTATAGGTAAGTTGCGTGCTCCGTCCCCCCCCCGGTTAGGAAGTTAACCGAAAACCAGATTTTTCAGGCGATCTGCTGAGCCATTAGGACAGGCGGAGATGAAAACCGACGGGACCCGCGTTTGCGATGCAGCGGATTAGCCCCACAGGAGTGATTCCAGCTACAAAGTCTTCAGGAACGCGATGAGTGCTTCCCGGTCGTCTGGGGCAATCGTGCGCCGTGGCAATCGCGCGCTATTTGGTCGTTTATCTGCGTCGCACCGGCGCCGATCCTCAGCTGTCGCCGTGGCTGAAAGGTCGCAACCACATCCACCCAGCGGTGCACCGTGTACAAGACGCAATCGCCAGCGACCTTACTAAATCCTGGACCTTGAGCAGACTGGCGAAGATCGCCGGCGCCGGCAATCGTCACCTCTCGCGGTTGTTTAATGAAAACGTTGACATAAGCATCAAAGACTACTGTAATCGCCTGCGCGTGGCGCTTGCCAGGGAACTGCTCAGTCAGACCAGCCTCGACCTGGAACGCGTGGCAGAACGAGTTGGTTTTGCCTCCTCGCGCCAGCTGCGGCGCGCATGGCGAAGGGTATACACGACAGCCCCTCGGCAAGCACGAAACAGCTCTCATGTTTGAGCTGACGACCCGCCCAGAGGCGGCAATAAGGTCCTGTCGATCCCGACAAATTCGGCGAAGAGAGCTCACTTTTTGTACAACGTTTGTACAGCGTTTCCACGCGCGAGTCCTAGTTCCCTGCCATGAGCAGGCGCTCATCTCTCTGCTGCGAGGAGAGAGTATTGTTCGGTTGATCGAGCCAAAAGACGATTGATTCAGCAACCACACGAAATTGGGCGCCTATATCGTCGACGGCCCTGGCAATCGCGAATTCCTGAGAACAAAGACTCTGATCGTCGCCGCTACGCGGCTGAGTTGGCCGAAGCGACAACCACGTATTTCTCTGGCTCTTGAGGACTGCGGTTGCGTGTTCCACATTTTGCTCAAAAGCGGCAATAGTACATAGCCTCGCCCAGCTATTCACTTCCTCGCATCTGCGCACAAGAGACGTCGACCTTCCGGACAGCCCACTTTTGCACAGACTATAAGTCTCCCGCGCGATCTCAAGCGAGTGATTGTAAGCAGCGGCAAGAGCGGCGCAGATGACCTCAGAGGCTTGAACGAACCGCACTTGGGCATCGTCGAGGTGAACTGTCGTCTTCAACTCGTGGGTCAATTCCGAAATGATCTGATGAAGCTCATCCATTTTTTGGCTTGGAATCAGGATAGGTGCGAAGAACTCAATGTTGCCGGTCTCGTAGCCTTTCATGCAGCAATCGATCGTCCTCTGTGAAAGCCTCAATAGATTCAGCATGTGCGAACGGAGAACCTGGGTGGGCGAATACGTATCCATCGGGAAACCCTTCCTTTTGCAATCTTCGTTTTCAATCCTTGGTAGATTGGGTTCGGCAAAGTTAATCGTTCGCGTACGGCGAGCTGACGCGTTCAAACAGTCACGTCCAATGTCGCCGTTTGTAGGCGAATTGCTTCGCACGAACTGGTCGAGGTGTTTCTGCCGATCATTACTTCGGGCCGAGTTCTGGGGACGATCCGAATACCCGAGGAGTGCACGCAGCATCTCTGGACTCACATAAGGAATCATGTCAGAACGCTCCTTTGCTGGCTGCGTCCAAACGCACGGCACGGTTCATCGCCGTTTGACGCGCCAGGGCTGCGGACAAAACGCGCACAATCATGCGCGGTTCCAGCAGGCTTTGCGGCGGCGCGAGGAGGTTGGTCACATGCTGAAAGGCCATCACCATGCTCGGGTCGCTTTGTGCACCGACGTGAAGCTGGGCAACGTACCAGTTGAGGAAACGAACCATCGGAGTCCTTGGGCCCGCAACTTCAGGCATGCGAAGATCATTTCCAGCAGCCATGCTCCAGGGTGCATCAACAATCTTTGCTGCTTTTTTAAAGAAGCGCTGCACCAGGTTTCTGGAGCTCCTACGCAAAGTCTTATCCAGCTCGACGGCCTCCAGCGCAGCAACCGACATGCCTTGCCCGTATACCGGATTGAAGCTGCAAATCGCATCGCCGACCACGAGATACCCTTCCGGGAATCGGCGCATACGTTCATAACGGCGCCGAATGCTGACCGGAAAGCGAGCCGCCCGCGCTTCGCCAACGGGCTCTGCCTGAGAAACAACATCGTAGATGTAGGAGGATGACAGAGTCTTTGCGAAATCGATGAACGCGGAGAGTTCTGTCGGCACTACCCCGTGATAATTGTTCATCGTCACGGTCCAGATATTCCCCTCCTGGGCCAGGATGACTCCACCTCTCCTGGTCTCGGGAGTCGCGGCGATTGACGCGAACAGATCGCCGCTCAGATGATGAGGAAGACGCCGGAACTGGCGAGTAGCATATGCTATGTTGACTTCAATTCCCTCCTCTCTCGGCTTGCCGTATCCCATCGCCTCCAACCATAACGGCGAGCGCGAGCCGCGGCCCGTGGCATCGACAACCAGGTCCGCCAACATCGCGGTAACACCCATTTTGATCCCAGTAACACGGCCGTTATCGGAGGTAGCGACCAATTGTTGAACCTGGTATCCGTCGCACAGGTGAACGTTGGGAATCTTCCGCACTCGCTTGCGAACTATTCCCTCGAGCAATGGACGGCTGACAAACACCGCTTCGAGATCACTCTCGAAGCGCACATGTTCTCCTCCTTCAAAGCACCAATGCGCGTCTCGCGTCATGCACGACCTCACCGCGCCGGTACTCAGTACCTCCTTGAATAAGCCAGGAAAGAAGCCTTCTACTGCATTCCGCCCGGCAGCAAGCAGTCCGTGAGCGTGCCGGCCTTGTGGCACGCCGCGACGATGCTCGTTGATGTCGCCGAACCGGTCTCGCTCGACGAGGATGACTTCGCGATAGTGGTCTGATAAGACGCGGGCCACGGCGAGGCCAGCCATGCTGGCACCGATCACGATGGCGCAATCTCGATTTTCCGGAAGACTTCCCCGGATCCATTGTTTATCAGGCAGGAAAGTGTTTGTATGTGGTGCGGAATTCATAATGTCTCTCCTTCAGTCGCTCATGCCAGAAGAGGCTGCTTTCTTCTGCTCACTCTGGTATGCGAGATCGGTGGCCGCTTTCGATCATCGATATGCAATTTTCCGGGAGATTTTTCGCGGCCTCGGAGCGAGGTTGGACTACCCTCGCCGCGGAGGACATCGTTCACGATGGCGCCGCCATTCTGCAACATCAAGGTGATTTGTCATGTGCGGGGGCGTTTTTGGGTGATGGAGAACACATCCTGGTTCTCGTTCTCATTGAGGGAATGAGAAGAAGCGACCGGAAAATCTACCAGGAATCTGGTTGGCGACCTAAGTTGGCCGGTGATAGATTCAAGCTGACAGGCCAGTGATGAAGACTTTGCTCGTGCGCCGCGATCATTCCATGAGTTTCAATAACCGCCTTTGCATGCTCAGCCTCTTCATTCCCCAAAGCTACAACACACAACCGCATCAGAGCGTTGACCACGTCCGCCATCCTGGTCAGACGGGAACATCCGATTGCACCACCGTTTTCGAGGACTGGTAACATAGTCTTCGTCACTGTGATGGTTTCGCTGCAGATGAGACGGAGCGCCTCCGAAATATGCGTCGCCGACAGAGCGAAACGTATCTCTGAATCAACAAGCAGCTCTGTCGCTAATAACTCTTGACAAAGGTCTTTGATCTCATGGTTAAGCTGCCTGACCTCATATTCAGAACTCGCTGCGTGGGTGCAGAAATGTGCCGTACCCAGCGTAACGCTCTTGACAGAGTAGTCCACGGCGCGTTGACATACTCGCGCCATATCGAGGAGTTGTAATCGTAGAACCTGAATGTATTCATTGATGTTCATATTTCGTCGATTCCCTTGCCTGAATCCAGCCGCCAATGCTGCCGCTCGGCAGCAGATGAAGCAAAGCTGACTTTTGCCCTTCAACTAGAAATGCGAAATCCCGATAAGAATCGGCTCACGGCACCCTCTTTTTTTTAATCTTGCGGTATGACATGAGCGCTGATACCGCCCGATTCAGGGCAATTCCCCCACAATCGGATTAGGGCACGGTTACCCACGACTCGCCAAGTGGCCCGACGTATGGGGTCGCGAGTGGATGAAAAGCGTGGCCCGCAGGACGAAGTTCCTTGAAAACGGAGATTAACTTGGCTGCCGAACCCGTTCGGGTGAGGGAACATACCGAAAATGCGACTTTACGGGCAGGCACCCATAAATGTCCGGATAGTCCGCGAATCGGCAGCAATCCGGAAGCACCCACAATCGAGTCAAGGGGAATCTCCGTTTCCCCTTGACGACCCGACTATTATGGATGTTTCCGATCAGCCCATTTTTCCCCCAGGCTTGGGGCAACGAGGACCGTTAGCGCTTTAGAGGTGGGTGAAGTTTTCTTAGCCAGCTACCTGAGAGGCTGGTTAGAATCGAGTGGATGATGCGCCAGTCTGTCGCCCTGCTTAGCTTGTTCGCGTTGACTGCAAATGCAGCGGAAGCAGTTCATCCGTTGCGCGGGTATACCTCCGCCAGTTCCGCGAAAGAAGTTCAATGGGAGGAGAAGTTCAGGCAGATCCCAGAGACGGCTAACTTGAGAGAGTACATGCGCCGACTCTCAGCACGTCCTCATCATTTAGGCTCTGCTTATGACAAGGACAACGCGGAGTGGATTCTTGCACAACTGAAGTCTTATGGTCTCGACGCACAGATCGAGACATTTGATGCCTTGTTTCCCACGCCTAAAGAGCGATCACTGCAACTGCTGGGTTCCAGCCCATTTATCGCAAAGCTCGAAGAGCCCACGCTGGCTGTCGATCCGACCTCGGGGCAGAAGAGCGAGCAGCTGCCGACCTATAACGCCTACTCCAGAGACGGTGATGTCACGGCGCCGTTGGTCTATGTAAACTATGGCGCTCCCGACGACTACGAGCAACTGGAGCGTTTGGGCATCTCGGTGAAGGGCGCTATCGTGATCGCACGCTATGGCGTCACATTTCGCGGGATCAAGCCCAAGATTGCGGCCGAACACGGCGCCGTCGGCTGCCTCATCTATTCCGACCCGCACGAGGACGGCTACTTCCATGGCGATCCCTTCCCCGAGGGAGCCATGCGGCCCCCAGAAGGCGTACAGCGGGGCAGCGTTGTGGATTTGGCCGTCTATCCCGGTGATCCGCAAACACCTGGTGTCGGCGCAGTGCCCGGAGCTAAAAAGATCCCGCTCAGCGAAGTACAAACCATTACCAAGATTCCGGTGATGCCTATCTCTTACGCGGATGCGGCGCCCTTCCTCAAATCACTGAGTGGCCCCCTGGTTCCGGAGCCGTGGCGCGGCGGCCTGCCGATGACTTACCACGTTGGTCCCAGCACCGCGAAGGCACACCTGGTGCTGAAGTTTAGCTGGGATCGCAAGCCACTCTATGATGTGGTTGCGCGTATTCCCGGCTCCAAGTATCCGGAGCAATGGGTTCTGCGGGGTAACCACCACGATGCATGGGTCAACGGTGCGGGAGATCCCATCTCCGGGACCAGCCCCGAGCTTGAAGAGGCGCGCTCCCTCGGAGCAGTGCTGAAACAGGGATGGAAGCCCGAGCGTACGATCATCTATTGCTTCTGGGATGGAGAAGAGGAAGGGCTATTCGGCTCAACGGAGTGGGCGGAGACCCATGCCACTGAGCTTCAGCAACACGCGGTTGCCTACTTCAACTCGGACGCGAACGGACGAGGCTACTTCGGAGCTCAGGATCGCATTCGCTTGAGAACTTCGTGAACGGCGTTACCAAGGACATTGTCGACCCTGAAACTAAGATGTCGGTATGGAAGCGTGAGCGGCTGGTTAAGATCTCTCGCGCAGATGCTGAGGCACGGAAGGAACTGAGGTCTCGTCCCGATCTTCGCATTGGGGCACTGGGTTCTGGGTCGGACTATACAGTCTTTATCGATCACCTGGGGATCGCGAGCGTCAATCTCGGCTACGGCGGCGAGGACCAATCAGACGGCCAGTATCACTCAATTTACGATGATTTTTACTGGTATACCTATTTTCAGGACACCGACTTCGTCTATGGCCGGGCACTCGCACAAACCGCCGGCACCATGGTGATGCGGATGGCCGATGCCGATGTGATTCCGTACCAGTTCACTAACCTGGCAGAAACGGTTCACGGATATGTCGCGGAACTTAAGAAACTGGCTCTGAACGTACGTGAGAAAGCTAAGGAGGAGAATACCGAAATTAGCGAAGACGTCTACAAGGGGCTCTATGACCCGAAGAAGCAGTTCGTTCCGCCCACGACGCAGCCGCTTCCACCCTATTTCAACTTCGCACCGCTCGAACAAGCCTCCGACGATCTGACGCGGGCCGCGGACGAGTACGAAAAGGCTGTTGCCGCTGCTGGAGATAATTTGTCGCCTGCAGTCAATGAACAACTGATCCAGACGGAGCGCATGCTGATCGACTCGGCCGGGCTACCCAATCGACCTTGGTTCGAAAACCTTATCTATGCCCCCGGCTTTTACACTGGATACGGCGTAAAGACGATGCCGGGAGTCCGCGAAGCAATTGAGCAGAAGCAGTGGTCCTCTGTCGACCCGCAAATTGAGCGCGTTGCAAGCGCCCTCGAGCGGGAGACTTCGCTGCTCGAGAAAGTGACCAAGTCCATCCAACATTAGCTCAGCCGATTAGGGAGATGAGCTTCCGGTCACTTTATTCCCGGTTCGTCGCGGCGCGATTGCGGCCTCACTTCTCCGGACATTGTTATTCGTCCGTTGGCATTGCCAGCGACATCGTCGCGAGCGTAAGCACCCGTCCGTCCGTTAAGTCTCTCAAGAATTGAGCAGCCATGCGGCCCTTTCATCAACGCTTCTCCTCTCCTTGACAATCTACATATCAGGAATGGAATATGTAGATTGTCAAGGAGAGGTTAGAGTGGCGCCGATGGAAAAGACCGATCTCCTGCAAGGAACCCTCGACATGCTTATTCTCAAGACCGTTGCCTCGGGTCCTGTCCATGGCTACGGGATCTCACAACGCATTCGCCAGATCTCAAGGCAAGTCCTGAATGTCCAACAGGGCTCTCTTTATCCGGCGCTCCATAGGTTGGAAAAGCGGGGCTGGCTCACGGCCGAGTGGGGGGAATCAGAGAATGGTCGCCAGGCTAAGTTCTACAGGCTCTCTACGAAAGGTCGCAAACAGTTGGCAGCAGAAGAAGCGACGTGGAATCGGTTGTCCGGGGCGGTTGCTCTCATTCTCGGGGCGGTGCAACAAGAGGTGTAGGTTGGGAGGCGCAGATGGCGTGGTGGAAGAACCCATTTCGCAAGATTCTTCGGGAGAGCGCCCTGAACCGCGAGATCGCCTTCCATATCGAAGAACTCATACGGATGAATCTTTCCAAAGGGATGTCGCCAGAGGAAGCCCGTCGTCAGGCAATCCTGGAGTTTGGTGGCCCCGAGCAAGTAATGCAGGAGATGCGCGAGGTCAACACTTCGAAGTTCCTTGAGATCGTTGCCTTCAATCTGAAAGCGGCGATCCGCTTCATTCGGCGTTCTCCCTCATTTTCGACCGCAGTCATCCTTACCCTCGCACTCGGGATCGGCGCCAACAGTGCGGTGTTCTCGGCCATCGATGCGATTGTCCTCCGGCCTCTGCCCTTTCCCCATGGCGATCAACTCGTCGCTCTTTATCAGCACGACTCACACGGCCGCGATGCCAATCGCTCTGTAGCGCCCGTGCGCCTGGAAGACTGGAATCGGATGAATTCGAGCTTCCAGGCCATCAGTGGGTACTATTTGGACGATCTTTCCGAAACCTCCGGCCCGCTGCCCGAAAAAGTCACCGAAGCGCTGGTCGCGCCGCGCTATCTTCAGGTGATGGGCACCTCACCGGCTCTTGGCCGCGCGTTCACTCCGCAGGAAGAACACTGGGGTGGGCCTGACGCTGTTCTCATCAGCTACGCCTTCTGGCAGGATCGCTTTCACAGTGATCCCTCCATCCTGGGCAAAAAGTTGCACGTAGGGAGTTATTCCTACACCGTCATAGGGGTCATGCCGGCGTCGTTCCAGTTTCCTGGGCGGGATGTAGACATGTGGGCTCCGAGTGCCCCAGATGCCCCGTTTGCGCAGAGGCGCGATGAGACGTGGTTCACTGTAATCGGCCGATTGAAACCGAGCGTAACCGTGAAACAGGCGGCCGCCGACCTAGCGGCCGTGCAGAGCCAGCTTGGCAAACAGTTCCCCAAACCCGACAGTGAACTCACGGTTGAAGCCATGCCGCTGAAAGAAACCATCGTTAGCGGCGTCCGCAGCTCACTTTGGCTCCTCTATGGTGCGGTCACTTTGCTTCTCCTTATCGCCTGCTCAAACATCGCCGCCCTCTTGCTTGCCCGCACTACCGAGCGCGAACACGAGGTTACAATCCGCTTCTCGCTCGGCGCATCGCGCCTCGCCATCGCTGGTCAGCTTCTGACGGAGGTCTTCGTCCTCGCGCTTCTGGGCTCGTTCGCGGGACTGCTGGTTGCGGCTGGCGCTGCGCACGGATTCCATCTGATGGCGAAGACTCTGCCACGCGCCGAGGAGATCATGCTTAGCTGGCGAGTCGCGCTGTATTCAGTTGCCGCCGCACTGACCACAACGATGATGTGCGGATTGTTCCCGGCACTTCGCGGCACCCGCGGCCGCCTTGCTCATGCGCTTGCGGCGGGAAGCCGCACTCAGGTTTCGACAAGGAATCCGATCCAGTGGGCGCTGGTTGCTGTACAAGTTACGCTCGCCGTCACATTGCTGGTGGGCGCGGGGCTCTTGCTACGCAGCCTGCAGACAATCGCCCGTGTCCATCCCGGTTTCGACCCCAGCCACGTGCTCACCTTTCAGATCAGCGGCTCCTGGGGAGAATCGGCCAACATGAAGAATTTGGTGCAGCGGATAGATCGCACCCTCGACGGCCTGCGCACTCTGCCCGGTGTGCAGGATGCAGCCACTGCGGGCACGCTGCCTGGCGTTTCCTCGCTATATCAGTACGAGTTCAAGATCGACGGCAACCAGGAGCCTGGTCATCCGATCCTAGCCGACGGGCGCTTCGTGTCGGCGGGGTATTTCAATACAATGCAGATTCCTCTTCTCGTCGGCGAAGCCTGCAAACAAACATCAAATACCGGCGATGCACTTGTAAATCGCAGCTTCATGAACCGCTACTTCACCGGTACCTCGGCGATAGGCCATCAATTGGAGGGCGCTCTGGCTAGCGATTTCCTGGCGCCCAGCATGGTTCGTGGAGTCGTCAGTGATGCCCACGAGGAGGGCCTGAATACTCAACCTGTGCCGACGGTCTACTTCTGCGTGACCGCACCCAATCCCTTTCCAAACTATCTTGTGCGCACCCATGGAGAACCGATGGCAATGGCCGAGACTATTCGCCGCCGCGTTCACGAGCTTGAACCAGGCCGCTCCGTCTACGGTTTTGCGAGCTTGCAGGAGCATCTCGACGACGCTTCCATGGAGAGCCGCCTGCGTACCCTGCTTCTGTCGTTGTTCGGCGCAACGGCCGTCTCTCTTGCCTGCATCGGCCTCTACGCTACGCTGAGCTATCTGGGCCGCTTGCGGCGGCGCGAAGTGGGTGTGCGTTTAGCTCTGGGTGCATTGCCCAGCCAGATTGTCGTGCACTTCCTGCTGCAAGGGCTACGTGTCACCGTCATCGGATGTCTCGGCGGTTTGGCGCTCAGCATTGCTATGAGCCATTTCCTGGTTGGAATGTTGTACGGTGTGACTGTGCTCGACCCCACAACCTATACGAGCGTCATCTGCCTCGTTCTGCTTGTCGCGGGGCTAGCATCCTTGGCCCCAGCCATTCGCTCCGCACGAATCGAGCCGGTTCAAGTGCTTCGCGAAGAATAGTCCCACCGGCTGAGCTTTTGGTGTTGGTACCGCTAATGCTCTTTTGAGCGAGATCGTTCGGGAAACGCGATAAGGTCGGGATGCAGCGACTGACAACGCACTCACGGACAACTGAGAGCACCCAAGTTGCCGTATAGTCGGCTTGTCGGACGGGTGGCCGACGGCATTCACGCGGAGTTCCCGTGAACTAGACTTTGCGGGTAGCTGACCGGCGGCATTCTCTTAAATGACAAGAGACGGTAAATCAATGGGAGCATTTAGCGAAGGAAGCACACAGGCGCACGGCGCGTCTATGCGCCGTCAGCAGTGGAGAGCCACCACCCGTTCCCGGAACACCAGCAGGTTTCATCCGGCATTGTCTTCCGCCATAGCGAGCGCACCTTGTTGGTATGCCCACTACGGAAAGCTTCGGCTAGCTTCTTCGCGGTCTCCTCATCGCGCCCCCCAATGCATGGAATAAACATCGCCGGACAAACGAATCGTGCGTCGAATGAATCTTTTGCAACCCGGGTCACCAGCAGCATGTTTCCCAGCCCGAGTTTTCCCCCGCAACCGCTAGGCGTAAGCGGAAACAGCAGCCGCCCCGACGGGCGCAGGGCATCGAGCCAGAGATCCAATGGTGCGGTGGCCCCGGCGGTGACATAAATGGCATCGGTATTCGGAATCGCGCCTTCCGCTCCTGAGCGCGGGACCACGGTCACATGTGCCAAATGCGCGAGGTTGCTCGCTGCCCTCTGCGCCAACTTCTCTCGGATTTCATAGGCGTAGACCTTCCCTGAGGCAGTGGCCAACGTTGCCAAGATCGCAGTGTAATAGCCGACGCCAGCCCCAATATGGACAACGCTTTCCCCTTCTCTCACATCGAGAGCGGCAAGACAGCGTGTGTGCAGTGAGGGTTGGCCATTGTTGATCCCTTGCTCTTGCTCGAGCGCGACGACGATGTCCTGATAGAGCAACGTCGGATCAGCGGTAGGCGTCTGCGTGTATCCGTTCCCGTGGTACACCTTCCACGGACCGGGCCCGAGGTAGCGCTCGCGGGGAGTCGAAGCAAAGGCGGAGGTGAGTGGGCTATGAGGCACGCCCGCAATTGCAGTCATCAACTCCGCAAAGAACTTCCTGTGCGCTTGCAAAAGTTCCAAAGGTGCTTTCCTCCGGTTCCTCGATTTTTTCGGTCAAATTCGCGGCGCTTCGCTCAGACAACTTAAATACTACCGGGATTTACAGGAGGCTCCTTGCGCAAAAGTCGGCGAAGTTCCTGGAAAACTGGGATTCAGTAACTTGTCCGGTCCGTGGTCCTCCGGCTGAGGGGAACTTACCGGTAACCCGCTTTTCAGGCACTCGCGAAATACTTCCGGATTGTGGCGGTGCCTCGTGCTCCAATGACGCGAACGTGGGCTAGGCGGTGCCCGGTTCAACCTCAGTGACAGAGATTTCCCACTATTCTCTTAGTCACTAACGACTGCGGAGCAAGGGCATTTTCGTGTACTGTGTCGCTACAGTTTCAATGTGATCCGCCAGCTCAACACTGCCTTGTCGGCGACCCACGAGGCGAACGTAACCCAGGTATTTGCCTTGATCAGCCTCAAGCGCCTCGATTTCAGATTGGTTGTTGGGAGCTACCACCTTGTGCCAGTCCAGCCAAAGCTGCCAACCGTCGGGCATAGTGTCGCCTACCTCGACGTCCATGATGCCTGTACGATCCCAGTGCCGGCGCCACCAGTTCGCTGAGTGTAGGCACCAGAGATCCTGTGTCCACCACTCGCGAAGATGCTCGGGAGGTGGCGCCTCGACTTCTCGCATCAGCCCAGCGCCTGCGATTCCCACCCGGCCGCCCCGCTTCACAAACTGCGCGAGATAGTTTAGGTAGAGATCATCCGTCCCGAAGTAAGGGAAGGAATCGATGCACAAGATGGCATCGAAGAACTCAGCTGCGAACGGCATCGACCTGGCATTCGCATGGATCGGAAACACGCCGTCTTCAACGCCTGCATCGCGGATGCGCTGCAGGTTCTCCGAAGCGCTAAACCAGAGGTCCGTTGCCCAAACTTGCACGCCGAATTCCTGCCGCAGGAAGATCGACGACGCAGCTCGTCCGCAGCCGAGGTCCAGTACACGCATGTCGGGTCGCAAGTCCATCGACGTGGCGAGCCACTCGCTCAGCCACAGCGGATTAGCCGCACCGCTGACACTGGCAAGAACCCAGTCGGGATTGTACTTCGCAGCGCGCGGAAATCGTTTGGAAACCAGAGGCATATCTGAAATCATGCGAATTCTCCCTTTCGACTGCTGTCCCGGCCCGGACTCCCTGAAATCGATCCTAGACTGCGAAGAAAGCGGCACGCCGATAACCCCGACCTAGTCGACCAACTCTCATCGTAACTGGCGATCCATCGCATGAGCGACACTGAACGAACCGTAGATTCGCTCGCGATCCCGGGCTTAGGCGTCTTTCGTGCACTTGGGGTGTTTCAAATGAGTAACTCGGCGAAGATAACCGGCCAATCCGTTTTGACTAATGGAATTGTGAATCGCTCGATGCAGCGCGGCTGAGAGACGTAGTTTATTATTCTTCAGCCGGATTTTCTTACCTTCAAGCCCGCGAGCTAGAACATGTTCCAGTTCAGCAAGGCTCATTGGTGCGAGCGCAGGATTGGTGCGGCTTCGGGGCAAGCGGGTCCAGAAGTTTGGCCCTCACGAACACACGTTCAGAATGGGAAGCGATTGGCCGCTTATGGCGATTATGCGTCAAATCTAGATTTGGTCGGGGATCACACTGGGTGCTTCGATGATGCGCCTCGGAAGCTCATATTTGCCCTCATCGGGCAGTCGGGGCACGACACAGTTCAACAACACGAATCGATAATCAGCCGGCTACTGCAACTTCACGTACTCCGCTTTGGCCTGCTTGTAGATGGGAATCTCAGGGTCGGCATCCTTCCAGAGCGACAGGAAGTCTTTGTACCCGGCCAGCGCCCGGACGCGTGCGGCATCGGCGTCAGCACCTGTCGAGTTCTTCATCTGCAAGGCGTTCGCCCGAGCCACGCCGAGGCGCGCCAGCGCTCCCGTCCAGCAATTCCACACCATACCGCTGTGGTCGAGAATCTTCTGGAACTCGGCCGCCGCTTCCTTGCCCTGCCCCGCCGCCAGGTAAGCCTGCCCGCGAAGGTGGGTAGGGTAGAGGCAGGAAATCTGGTTGATGAAATAGATCTGCCCGTATTCAATGGGCGGCGATGCACGTTGCAGGTTTGCGACCGCCTCAGCCGGAGCTTTGCGGGTCAGCGCCACTTGCCCCTGGATGGCAGGCAGCCAGAGCGACTGCGCCTGGGTGTTCAGCGAATAACGCTGCTTCAGGTCCTGTGCCAAAGACTGCGCCCGCGCGGTGTCACCCGCCATGGCGTAGGCCAGCGCGGCTTCCACCTGTACCCCCTGGCTCGCTGGATACAGCTTCAACCCCTCAGCCGCTGCCTGCTTCGCTTCGCCGGAATTGCCGAATGCGGCTTCGCGGAGCGCTGCATTCTCCCAATAGGTCGCGCCTGTTTCTTTACTGTCAGCCTGTATCGCAGAATCCACAGCCTGCTTTGTTCGCTCGCGTGCTTTGGCCAGATGACCTGCGTATGCGTCGCTCTCCGAGTCCAAAGAAAGCCCGACGTTCTCCACTGCAGAGTGGTCCGCAAACCACTGCTGCTCTTGGGTCATTGACGAAGAATCTGCCGCCAGAAAAGCAAGGCCATACAGTGCATTGTGGAATATGAAATCGTCGAGTTTCCGCCCCTGGGCTTCACGGATTGTTTCTCGCGCCTCGTCCAGGCGTTGCAACGCGAGCAGGTAATTGGCGATATTTTCATAAGTCCCCGCTCGCTCCGGCGCGAGTTGCTGCGCCTGGCGCATCACTTCGACCGCTTTCTCATACATCCCCTGTTCGCTATAGACAAAACCCAAACCGAAGTATCCGGTGGAGTATCGCGGGTAAGTCTCAATCAGTTGTTGATTTGCCTGTGCTGCCTTGTCGAGTTCCCCGGTAACGTTCCCGAAATAATCAGTTGTGATAAGCAGCCTCTCCCGCTCGCTGGCGTGTTCCCGCAACTCGAAGGCTTTGGTGTAGTACTCGCTGGCGCGCCCTAGCTCGCTCAGGCTCGCGTAGTCTCCGGCTACCGCATGAAATCCCATGGCAAAATTCGGATCGAACTGAATAGCGCGTTGATCGTAAACCAAAGCCGCATCGGACCCCTTCTCCTGGAAGATCTTAATGCCCATGCTGTAGGCCTGCAGCGCTTCCAGCGAAGACGTGGTAGCCTCCCGCAAGGGCACATCGAATTTCTGCACTGTGGCCAGCGACTCGCCCAACTGACCACGCAGCGTCGCCGCAGCGTCGCCGACCGCGTTCAGAACCTTCTCCTTGCCGTTTGCTGTCACCTGCTCCTGTGCCAGTGGTTCGCCGCTCTGGCAGTTGACCGCCTTCAGCCCGAGCACGTACTCGTTGCCCAGGTTCGCGATTGATCCGGCAATATAGGCCTTGCTGCCCGCCCGCATGCATAGTTCCCGGGCAACCTCGGGCGTCAGCTTCGTATTGACCGGGCGGGTCATCAGCTTTAGCGTCGCCGCGACCTTTTTGTCAGACAGCACATCCAGGAATGGAGATTGGTTCAGCGCTACCGTGAGCGCCGTCTTCAGCGTATCGTCAAACACCGCGTCGCCCGTCTTGTTGTCGAAATCCCCGACCACGATCGTGTCTTTATCGGTAAGCGGCTTCTTTTGGTGCGCGCGGTAGTACAAGCCTGCGCCAACCAGTGCCGCAATCAGCACCACCGCTGCCCCGGCGAGAAGAGGCCAGCGTTTCTTTTTCTGGACGGCCGCTGCCGACGGGCTCGACGGCACTTCGGTCAGACTGGCTACGGCCATCGCACCCGAGCCTGGCGTCGCTACCCAGCTCGAACTCGCCGCCGCACCCGGCCCGCTCATGCCGTCGCGCTTCAGCCGTTGCAGTTCAGCCCGCATGTCAGAAGCATGCTGATAACGCACGTCCCGGTCCTTTTCCAGCGCACGCAGAATCACCGCCTCTAATCCCCGCGAAATCTGGGTATTGAGCTGTGACGGCGGCACCGGTTCCTTGTGCAGAATCGCCCCGCAAATCTCACCCAGGCTGTCACCCGGGAAGGGGATCTCGCCCGTGGTCATCTCGTAGAGAACCGCCCCAAACGAGAACAGATCTGTGCGTGCGTCCACTTCCTTCGCACGCACCTGCTCGGGAGACATGTACGCCACAGTGCCCAGCATCGCGCCCGGGCTGGTCAGGTGCGTTTCGGCTGCTCTGTGGCTGGCGGCGACCCCGGCTGTGACTTTTGCCAGACCGAAATCGAGAATCTTCGCATGCCCGCGCCGCGCGACGAAGATGTTGGCCGGCTTGATGTCGCGATGCACGATGCCCCGGCTATGCGCTGCGTCGAGCCCGTCGGCAACGTCAATGGCAATGCGGAGCAGGTCTTCGCTTTCCATCGGACGGCCCACGATCATGTGCTTCAGGGTCGCGCCGTCAAGAAACTCCATCACCATGAAGGCGCGGCCGTCTTCCTCGCCTATGTCGTGAATGGTGCAGATGTTGGGATGGTTCAGCGCCGAAGCCGACTGGGCCTCGCGCCGGAAGCGCGCAAGCGCCTGCGAATCGTGGGACACCTCATCGGGAAGAAACTTGAGGGCGACCAACCGGCGAAGCCGGACGTCCTCGGCCTGATAGACGACGCCCATACCGCCAGAGCCTAATTTTTTCAAAACCTGGTAGTGCGAGACGGTCTGGCCAAGTGGGGAGCGGCTGCTCTGGTGCGATTTTTTGTCCTCGTTCAGAGCAAGTACCCGCGCGAAGATCTCCATAGCTGGACTCTCCAAGAAGCTTGCTGCTTCCTGGTGCGCGGCCAGCAATGACCGAACCTCTTGCTCCAGTGTCAGGTCATCGCCGCATGCTTGTCGCAGAAATGTGTCGCGCTCTGCCGTGTCGTGCTCCAGAGCGGCGTGGTACAGTTGCTCCACGCGATCCGCCCGTTCAGGATCCATCTGTCACGTCTCCGCTAATAGCGCGCAGTAGCCAGGATTTGGCAAATTTCCAGTCGCGCCGCACGGTCACGGCGGATATCTTCAGGGTCTCCGCGACCTCCTCCACCTCGAGGCCGCCAAAAAAGCGCAATTCTACTACCTGGCTCTGGCGGGGGTAGGTCAGCGCAAACTGGGTAAGGGCCTCGTCCAGCGATATGATGTCGGCCTGGTTCTCGGAGGTTACAAGCAAATCTTCGTCCAGGGAAAGGTGCACGGCCCCGCCTCCTCGTTTCAGAGAATTCTGTGAACGGGCATAATCCGTGAGGATTCGTCGCATCAGACGCGCGCACATGGCGAAAAAATGAGTCCGGTCCTGCCAGCTGACTGACTGAATGTCCACGATGCGGAGGTAGACCTCGTTAACCAGGGCCGCGGATTGCAAAATATGGCCAGGCTTCTCCCTCGCCATGCAGCGATGGGCTATACGGTGCAGCTCGTTTTCGACCACCGGAGTCAGCTGTTCCAGAGCCGCGTCGTCTCCCTCGCTCCATGCCTTGAGGAGCTGTGTAACCTCAGCCTTTGAGGGTAGTTCACGAAAACCCGGCATGGCTTCCCTCGTGCCCGGTGCAAACCAAGCTACACAACGGAATTAGACAAGCTGAATGAATGTTTCGTCCAGCATGATCCCTGGTGTGCCTATTTCCCGCCACCTCAAGTGCAGGGCTTCACAGTCCCGACAAGGATGATCGCCGCAGAAGAAAGGAATCACCACGAAATTCAGAGGCGCGATGTGGTACGGCCCCACACGGAGGAGTGAGCCAATCCGCTTGTCCATCTGGGTGTGGGGATCCCGGAATCCGACTCCGACTCCGCCGGGTATCCCCGCCTTCCACGCAGCTAGCAATAGCGAACTTTTCGATCCACAGCCTGCCCAGTCTCCAGGAACTATGCTACAGCCAACTTCTGCGCCTGGCTCATGGGTCGCCGGCCGGGACATTACCAGCACCGACCCGAATGCTCCGAGACAGGCTGTGGTCAACGAAAGATTCGTCCGGATGGTATTCGGCGGTGGCAACGTCATCGGGGAGCATGTCACAAGCGCCGGTAAAACCTACGAGATCGTCGGAGTAGTAAAAGATACAACAACCACGACCATTGGTGAGGCTGATAGCCGATTGCGTACCGTGTCTTGGAGCAGGATATGGGTACGGCTGCGTCCTTCATGGGATTTTCGCTGGTGATGCGTTACGAAGGAAACCCCGCAGAACTGGCTGGGGCCTTGCACAGGGAGATTCACGCCGTAGACCCGGCGCTTGCGATCTTTGGTGAAAAAACAATGAATGAGCATTTGAGTGGAGCGTTGTTTTTCCCAAGAGTAGCATCCACGGTCTTTGGTATCTTCGGGCTCACTGGACTATTGCTCGCGTTAATAGGGCTGTATGGCGTCATGAGCTATGCGGTCAATAGCAGGACTCGGGAGATCGGAATTCGCCTGACGTTGGGCGCGACTCAAGGCGGAGTACAGCGTCTGATTGTGCGTCAAGGCATGGTACTCGCGTGTGTTGCTTTGGGCGTTGGGCTACCCATCTCTTTGGCATCGTCGAAGGTTGCGGCGCGAGTACTCTATGGAATTGCTCCGTACGACTGGGTGACGTTTACTGGAGTGCCGTGCTTTCTAGCCGTGGTGGCCCTAATAGCCTGCTGGCTTCCGGCACACCGAGCGGCGGCTGTTGAGCCGCAGACCGTGCTGAGACACGAGTAGGAAAAACGCGATGTTGTATCTCAGCGTGTTTGGGACGGACGTATTTGGGGGCAAGGGGTAAGACTGACCGTGGAACAGCAATGCCAGTTAGCCGAGGTGAGTCGAGCGGGCTTCTACCGCTACCTGCAGCAAGTTTCGCCGAAGCAGGCGGACTTATTGTTGCGCGCCCGTTTGCAGGAATTAGCGGTAGCGCATCATCGTCTCCGCGGCTACCGGGTGTTGACTGCATTGCTGCGGCGTGAAGGGCATGTAGTCAACCACAAGCGGGTTCTGCGCTTGATGCGAGAAGATAACCTGCTGAGCTTGCGGCGGATGAAGTATGTCTTTACGACCGATTCGCGGCACACTTTGCCGGTTTACCCGAACCTGGCGCGGCATATGACGTTGACGAGGCTCAACCAGCTGTGGGTGGCCGACATTACATTCATTCGACTACGCAACGAGTTCGTTTATCTGGCGGTGGTGTTGGATGCTTACTCACGGCGCGTTATCGGCTGGGAACTGGGAAGAACCTTGGAGGCTGAACTGGCGATTCGAGCTTTGCAGATGGCGCTGGTCACCTGTATTTGCCACGCGTCTTTTGTTGGCTCATTATTGCCGGGGCCGAAGCCTCCCGGGAAACGGGGATTGCGGTAACTTGCCCCGCCCGTTGCCCTCTGGCTGAGCGGCTTCGATCTTACTGAGGTGCGGCTCTGTGAATGAATGATGGAGGAGAAACTTTGACGTGGAAGCTAGTCTAGCGCTGCGTAGTCTTTCTTTGCTTCGATGAGGATAGGGAGATCCTGGTCGGCGCCCTTCCAAAGCGCGAAGAAGTCTTGAAAGGCCTTCCTGGCTTTCACCGTGTCACCCGCGAGCTCGGAGGCGCGCGCCAGACCTAAGTAGGAAATCGAATAGTACAGTCCCCAATTCGGAAAACGCCATGTCGCAGCCCAACTGGCGCCTTTGTGATCCAGGATCTTCTGAAACTCGGCTGCCGCCTCCGCGCCCTTACGCAAGCGGAGGTACGCCAAGCCCCGCAGGTACACCGCCTCGGGGTAAGCGCGCTCGTAAGGCGAGGCGGATGCCAGTAGTTCCACTGCTCTGGCAGGCTGACCGCGATGGAGCTCGATGGCTGCGCGAATCCCGGGTAGCTGCACCGTGTTCCAGAGAGTTCCATTGGGAAAAAGCTTCGAAGTTTCCGCGGCGAGCTTTTCTGCTTTGGCCGCATCTCCGCACAGCGCCAGCGCCAGCGCCGGACGCCCCAGGCGGCGCACAGTCTCGCAGTTTCCCGACAGCGCGTCGGCACGCGCATCAGCTTCTTCGAAGTCCGCCGCGACGTTCCGGAGTTCCGGGCGCAGCGCCGTCTCCGCGGCTCGCTTGTACAATGTGCTGGACTCGCGACGCCGGCCAAGAACGTTCAGATGGGCCGCCTGCAAGCCAAGGCTGAGATATTCCTCCGGCTTGCCTGCGTACCATTCAATTTCCCTGGAGACGGCAGCCTGATCGCCCTCGACGTAGGCCATTTCGAGGAAGCGCTGGTGGATCCTCGCGCCGTTGATACCCTGCGTGCGCACTCGCTCCGCGACCTTCCTGGCCTCGTCGAGCCGGTCCAGGCATATGTAGGCGTCCAATAGCCGCCGATAGGGCGGTTCAGCATTCGGCTGCAACTGATTTGCTGCCTGGCCCTCCTTGAGCCCCTCTTCGAATTCCCCCAGGTTTATGTAGCTTTCGCTCAAGTTGTTATGAAAACCCCATACGCGGGGATAGTTCGCGGTACCCAGTCGATAGGCGTCCATGGATTTGTCCAACTCCCCAATCGACCCGTAGTAGCCGCCCGCAATCGAGACCCGCTCATACTCGGAGACACGGTCGATCAACGCAAAAGCCTTTCTATCGTATTCGACCTGGCGAGCTGTGTCCCCAGCATTGTTGAAAGCGATCGCGACGTAGTAGTAAGCCATGGCGAAATTGGGATCGAGTGCAATCGCGCGCTCGAACAATGGACGGGCAGCCAGAAACCGGCCCTGGGTCAGCACGACCATGCCTTCCGTGTAGTTCTGCAGAGCTTCCAGCGAATCCGTGGTCGCCTGTTCCAGCGGACGATTCAACTTCTGGATCGAGCTGCGCGATTCCCCAAGCTTGGCGCGCATGGCCGTCGCGGCGGTTCCCACCGCTTTTAACACGTGCTCCTTGTCATCCGCCTGCGTCTGCTCCCGGGCCAGTGTCGCGCCACCCGGGCAAGTGATCGCCTGAAGGGTGACGACGTAGCTCTTACCCAGACTGGCGATGGAGCCCTCGATCGTACCCGCGGCTGCGTCGCGCACGCAGATGTCATGCGCGATCTGGTCGGTGATGCGCGCTCCGGGCGGCAGGCTCATCAGCCGCAGGTTCTGTTGCACCTGCTCATCGTCCATGATCTTCAGGAAGGGGGACTGCTCCAGCTGGATGGCGACCGCCTGACGCAGCGTGCCGTCGAAAACCGGGTCGCCGGTGGTGTTGGCGAAGTTGGCAAGCACCAGCACATCTTTGTCCGTCAGCGGTTTGGCTTGCGTGGGCAGCTGCCAGAAGAAGACCACGCCAGCCGCCAAAGCGAGTGCGCCAATGGCGGCGATCGCATACTTCAACGAATGATTGCGCGTTCGGCCGGCCGCTCGTTCCGTTGGGGAGGGGACCGTAGCAGATGACACTCGCGGAGCCGTGCAACTACTGAGAGCTTCCAGAACGCCTTCCGCGAGTGGATACCGCTCCGCTGGACTCTTGCACAGAAGCTTGCGCACGATGGGGCCCAATTCCCCACCCGAAGAGGTGGTGGCGTTCATAGCAGGCGGATCATCGTGAAGGATGGCATACAACGTGTCAACGGTCGAATTACGAGGCCAAGGGTGCTGGCCCGTCAACATTTCGAAAAGAATGATCCCGACCGCGAATAAGTCACTGCGCTGGTCGACCGGATGTCCCTGAATCTGCTCCGGAGACATATAGGCGACCGTCCCGACGACTTGACCGGAAACACTTTCATTTGGCGCTGCGAGGCTTTCCCTCGGTAGGGAGCGTGCGGCCGGCATCTGCTTTGCAAGACCAAAATCCAACACCTTCACATAGCCATCGAAACGAACCATGATGTTTTGCGGCTTCAGGTCGCGGTGGACAATGCCTGCACAATGGGCCGCGCGAAGCGCCTCAAGCACCTGCCGCATGCTTTCCAGGCGGCGCTCCAGGGCCGGTGAACGCCGCAACCAATCGCGCAAGGTTTCTCCTTCCACCAGCTCCGTCACCAAGTAGTTGGGGCCGACATCATAGAGGGTGCAGATATTCGGGTGATTCAGGGCCGATATCGCCCGCGCCTCGTGCTCGAATCGTTTGCTGAACTGCTCGGCGGAAATTTTGATGGCTACGGCCCGGCCTAGGCGCGTATCCAGGCCGCGATAGACCTTCCCCATACCGCCCTCGCCCAGCAGGCCAAGAATCTGATACGGCCCAAGTCTGGTGCCGGCGGCCAAGAGGGGGCTCTGCAGCTCGGCCGCAGAGGTTTGCAAAAAAGCACTTGCACTCTCGTCGGCCGCGAGTAGATCTTTGACGGCCGACTCTAATTCCTCATCACCGTGGACCAGCTCGCGGACGATTTCTGCCTGCTCCGCCGGCGGCTTGCCCTGCGCAGCTGCAAAGATCGTTTTGAGCTGCATCCACCTTTCCGCGTTCATGGGGCTTGTCTGCCGGTCCATCTTAGAAGCCTCCACGGTTACGGGTTGCGTCGGACGCGCTTATTCTGCGGGGTTATGGTGCGCAGACTTGCTCAGTTCGCGATATAACCAGGCGCGTGCCATCGTCCAATCCCGTTTTGCCGTGCGATCGGAAATGCTTAGCACTTCGGCGATCTCCCCAAAACCAAGACCGCCGAAGAAATGCATCTCTACGACCCGGCACTGACGGGGATCCCAAGCTGCGAGTCTGTCAAGTGCCTCATCCAGCGCCAGGAAGTCCGCGGCTTGCCCCTCCACAAATACAAGTGCGGATTCGAGCTCAACCTTCTGCATCGCCCCAGGCCGCTTCTGCGCGCGCGCAGCACGAGCGTGATCGACCAGAATGCGGCGCATCACGCGCGATGCCAGGGCGAAGAAATGCGCCCGGTTGCACCAATCAATCTGTGAGTTTCCCACCAGCTTCATAAAGGCTTCATGCACCAGAATGGTCGCCTGCAGGGAATGGTCAGGCCGTTCGCGTCCCATTTGATTGCGAGCAATCGCCCGCAGCTGGTTGTAGATCAGCGGTATCAACTCGGATTCAGCAGCCGCATCCCCGTGTCTTATCTGCTGAAGCAGAGCCGTTATGCCCGCTGGATCACGGTCGTCCTTCGTCCCATCCATGGCGCTATTCCCTTGCAGTCGCGGGCCGAGATGATGCCTTGAATTTTACGGCTTGAGTTACCAGGTTACGAGGCCAACCCCCATAAAAGCCTGGTCCCGACCCCCCAATGCGGTGTGGAGGCTTTGCCGGATCGGATCCCACGAACGAAATTCGCCCTTTCACTTTGCAAACCTTGTCACTTTTTGACTCTTGTTCCCGCTTAGAGAAGTAAAGGCAGCCAAAGCCGGACACCTCACGAAATTGGAGACGACGGTCATGAAAAGTCAAACCCTATTCTGCGCTCTTCTTCACCTGGCGATTCTGCTCTCATTTGCTGCGCTACCCGCATCCGCGGAATCCCCACAGAGGGTGACCGTGGCTATGCGTCCCTACAAGGGCGCCCGCTCCGTTGTGGCGGTTAAGCTGAACGGGGCTGGACCCTACGACTTCATGGTGGATACGGGAGCCACTGTCACCGTGCTGGACACAGCCCTGTTCGACGAGCTCGGACTGCCGGCTCAGGGCTCATCGCGGATAGTAAGCTCAGCGGGGGTGACCAACCAGATCCGCTCTCTGGTTAAAGAGCTCACTTTGGATGGTCTCTCGGCAAAAAACATCACCGTGGTGAGCATGCAATCCCCGTTGAAAGGCTCTGGCTATCCTGCGGTGCGGGGAATACTTGGGGAAAACTTTCTGCGACATTTCGACATCTTGTTCGACAATCAGCATCGAACGATGACCTTGGACGCTGCGGATGGCCTGGCTGATTCGTTAACCGGCGAACGCCTGCCGATCATCTTTCCGCCTCTGCCTCCCGAAGACGAGAATAGGTATCAACCCACGATATCGGCGAGAGTGCGGGGCTATGGCCAGGCGAGACTGCTACTCGATAGCGGGGCCAGCGAGTTCCTCCTTCTCCAATGGGGAAATTCGTTGAAGGGTCTGGGGGACACGCGGTTGACCACGGTAAACGGGTCGTTGATATGCGAATCGACGAACAGCAGCGTGCATTTGGGCAAGGGGACGGTGAGAGATCTACCCATGGTGAGTTGCAAAAGCGCCACAGTGAAACCGAAGGAGAGCGAGGGGACTCTTCCGACGGCCATCTTCAAGCAGATCTTTATCAGCCACGCGGGGTCCTATGCCATCGTCAATCCCACCCGCGTTCCGGGAGAGATTGCCGTTGTCACGCTATTGTCGCAATGACTGCGCAGACGCTTCAACTCCTGGTGCGCCGTCAGCTGAACTCGGCCTCTTCCGTCCACACCAGTTTCATCCAATGCCTTCTGCAAGCCTGGGCGACGTCTGCAATGGTTGCTTCTCCTTGACATTCTAGGAGAAGCGGAGGTATTCTCCCAGACAGTCTTGGAGAGAAGTCGAGATGGGCAAGGATGGGGGAGTCGATCTGTTGCAGGGGACGCTGGACATGCTGGTGCTGAAGGCGGTTTCGCTCGGGCCATTGCATGGGTATGGAGTTCTGCTGCGTATCCAGCAGATTTCGCAGAACCGGCTGGAGATTCAGCAGGGATCGTTGTATCCCGCGTTGTACCGGCTGGAACATGAGGGCTGGATTACGGGCGAGTGGGGAAAGAGCGAGAACCAGCGACGGGCGCGGTTCTACCGCCTGACGGCTGCTGGACGGCGGCGGTTGGAGGCTGAGGCGAAGAAGTGGAACCAGTTCGCTGAGGTGATTGGAGCGATTCTCAACACCGTTCCGGAGCAGTTATGAGCCTGCGCAGCCGCATTGGAACGTGGTGGAGAGCCGTCGCCAAAAGCGAGACACTCGATCGGCAAGTCCAGGAGGAACTCGAGTTTCACCTTGAGAGCTATGCCGAAGATCTGATGCGGAGCGGGGTTCCGCGCGAGGAGGCAATGCGACGGGCGCGGGCGGAGATGGGCAGCCTCGCCGCGGGCCGGGAGAAATGCCGCGCGGCGTGGGGCCCGCGGTTTGTGGACGAGCTGTGGGCGGATCTGCGGTATGCGCTACGCATGCTGGCGAGGAGTCCCGGATTTTCCGCGATTGCGGTGGGATCGCTGGCGTTAGGGATTGGGGCGAATACGGTCCTCTTCACCGCGGCGCAACACATGCTGCTGGACCGGTTGGTGGTTCCGCATCCGGAACAACTACGGCTGCTGGGATGGACGGAGCCGCACGGTGGGATCGTCGAGAGCATGTGGGGCTGGTATGACGATTTGCCGGACGGCGGGGACGAGTCCACGTCGTTCTCGTACCCGGTATACCAGCAAATGCGTAAACAGAGTTCGGGGATGGAGAGCCTGTTTGCGTTCAAGCCGCTAGACCAGCAAACGGTGACCGTGGATGGACATGCGGAAGCGGTGAACGCAGAAATGGTGTCTGGGAACTACTACTCGTCGCTCGAAGTGTGGCCACAGTTGGGGCGCAGCATTCAGGAATCAGACGACGGCTCGCCAGGCAGCGGTCCGGTGGTGGTCATCAGCGATCGATTCTGGGTGAAGGAGTTCGCCGGGTCGCCTGATGTGATTGGCAAGACAATTCTCGTCAACGTGACGCCGATGACGATCGTCGGGGTGAATCCGCGTGGGTTCACCGGCGCGTATTCGGCGCAGGAGACACCGGATATCTTCCTGCCCTTCAGCATGCAGCCGGCGGTGGCGCCGCAGAACTTTGCTGAGTCAGCTTCGCCTTCGTTGCTCACCAACACGAACTTGTGGTGGGTACTGGTGATGGGCCGCATGAAACCTGGGCTCTCGGACCAGACGGCGGCAGCTTCGCTGAATGTACTACTGGACGCAGCAGTGCGCGCGACTATGCCGGTGAAGCACGATAGCCAGATGCCGAAGCTGCTGATCACAGATGGGAGCCGGGGGCAGAATCCCGCGGCGGAGGGTCTGGCGAAACCGATCTATGTGCTGCTGGGCCTGGGTGGATTTGTGCTGTTGCTGGCCTGCGCCAATCTGGCAAATCTGCTGCTGGCGCGGGCCAGTGCGCGACAGCGGGAGATGAGCGTGCGGCTGGCGCTGGGCGCCGGGCGTTGGCGCATCCTCCGTCAGATGATGACAGAGAGCCTGATGTTGTCGCTGCTGGGAGGCGCGGCGGGACTGTTGCTGGCCTACGGGGTACGCAATGCGATCCCGCGGATGATGTCCAATGCCTGGGAGCCGCAGGCATTTCGAGCGCGATTCGACTGGCGCATCTTCGGATTCGCTGCGGGAATCTCGATCGTCACGGGACTGATTTTTGGGCTGGCTCCGGCGTGGGAGGCCACCCGGGTGCAGGTCAGTTCAAGCCTGAAGGACGCGGGGCAGACTGCGACGCATCAGCGACGCGGGCTGGCAGGAAAGACGATCGTGGTGGTCGAGGTGGCGCTGTCGATGCTGCTGGTTGTGGGAGCGGGCCTCTTCGTGCAGACGCTCATCCGGCTCGGGCATGCACGGCTGGGGTTTCGTCCGGACCATCTGCTGTTGTTCGAATTGCAACCACCGCAGACACACTATCCGGGTGCGGCGAACATTCCGCTCTACCGCCAGCTGGAGGAGAAGCTGGCCGCGATACCGGGCATTCGGTCGGTGGCCCTGACGAGTGATCCGCTGATCGCCGGAAACGTGTCGCAGTATACGTTTGTTCCGGAGGGCCAGCAAAGGAAGCCGGAGGGAAATCCGGTCGTTCTCTTCAACGATGTTGGAGAGAGTTTTTTCTCTACATACGGGGTTCCCATTGTGGCGGGGCGCGGTTTCAACGCAGCGGATACGGAGACATCGCGGAAGGTTGCGGTGGTGAATGAAAGTCTGGCCAAGAAGTACTTCCCAAACCAGAATCCGATCGGCCGGACTTTCGAAGCGGGTTTGCACGATCCAATCCGCATCGAGATCGTCGGTGTGTGCGGCGACGCGAAGTACGATCGAGTACGCAAGGATCCGGAGCCCACCTTCTATGCTCCATACCGGCAGAACAAGGACGGCATCCAGGAGGCGACGTTCGCGCTGGCAACGAGGCTGGATGCCAAGACGCTCGCGCCTACACTGCGGCAGGTTGTCCAGTCGGTCGACCGTAATCTGCCGCTGCTCGATATTCGGACTCAGGACGAGCAAATTGCGGCGAGCATGCAGAATGAACGAATTTTCGCCAACCTGACGGCCGCGTTTGGGGTGTTGGCGTTGATTCTGGCCTGCATTGGGATTTACAGCATCATGGCCTGGATGGTTTCCCGGCGTACGCATGAAATCGGAATCCGGATGGCGCTGGGCGCGCGGTCGGAGCAGGTGCAGGGGATGGTTCTGCACGAGGCCGCGTGGATGACGTTGTCTGGCGTGGCGGCTGGAATGGCCGCCGCGCTGGCGCTGGGCCGGGTGGTGGCGAGCCTGCTCTATGGGTTGAAGTCGTGGGATCCGTTGACATTTGCGGCCTCGGCCACGCTGCTGATTCTGGTGGCGCTGGGGGCTAGCTGGATTCCGGCGCGACGGGCCGCGAGAGTGGATCCAATCCGAGCGCTGCGGCACGAGTGACACTGCGAGCTTCCAGTCTGAGACTCTCGCAAGGGATGCTTCTCCCAAGTGATGCACGAGCAATCGGGAACTCTGCCAGCCAGCATCGTCGTATCCCAAGGCATCAGGCCGAACAGTATCGTGCTTGCTTCGCACCCCGCTCAGAAGCGCCGGCGCTGTTCTTCCAATGAGTCCCATCATCCCGTCGTGGAAATCAGACCGCGTTTCACAAAAACTGGGCCGCTGCGCGATCTGGGCACAGAGCAAACTAGTGGACTGTAACGGCTGATTCGGTAGAAACGCAGATTGCTACGCTACGCTCGGTCGAGAATCATTTTCTTTTGCGGGCCCCCCTAGGCTGCGGAACGACATTCTTCAGCCCTCGAGGGCAGCGTTTGCGCCGGAAGGCGCTGCAAAGCATCCCTCAGGGGCTAAAGCCCTCAACGTTTTCACGATTTACGGCCCGACTAAAGTCGGGCCCTGATACAAAGCGAGTTTTCCGCAAGTTGTTTAGCCAGCACTCACTGACGGTGCGTAGCAAGACTCAAAGATCGGGTTCGAGTGCGGAGAACATCGTAATCTGATCGGGCTCGTCCCCGTAACGTCATCTATGCCCTCTACTCAGCTCTCAGAGCGAGCATCGGATCGATTGAAGCCGCTCTGCGGGCTGGTACCACACCTGCAACCAATGCGACGGCAAGCAAGAGAGCTGAAACGGACGCGAGTGTAAGAGGATCGTAGGGCTCCACCCCATACAGCAGTCTTGACATGAGACGGGTCAGGGCCCAATCCATAGCCAATCCTACTCCCAGCCCCAGTAAAACCAGCACAAGTCCCTGGCGGAGAACCATCGCCAGGATGCTGCCGCGTGCCGCGCCAAAGGCCATGCGAATTCCAATCTCCCGGGTACGACAGGTGACCGAATAATGAATCAATCCATAGATGCCGACAAATGCGAGCAGTAGAGCTAGCAGGGAGAAAAGACTCAACAGTGATGTTTGAAAGCGGCGCGGGGCGAGTTGCCTGGACAGTTGCTCATCCACGGTCGATATGTTGGAAACAATCGCACCAGGGGCCACGCTGCGGATAGCGCGGCGAATTGTGGCCGTGATCTCCGCTTGGTTGCCTGCAAATCGAACTACAAAATCCGGAGTAGCATTACCATTCTGCCGATACCACTCATAAATATGAGGCGTTGGCTGTCGTTCAAGGCCATGTGTGCGTATATCTCGGACTACACCGATGACAGTGAGCCAGTCGTCATTATGGCCGCGACGGTCCTGGCCTTTGAATCGTTTGCCGATGGCGTTCTCGTCAGGCCAGTAGCGGTGAGCCGCGCTCTCATCAACCACTGCGACCAGGGGCGAGTAAGGACCGTCTTCGTCAGAAAAATAGCGTCCTCGCAAGAGCTGAGCTCCGATTGCCTGAAAATAATCTCCCCGAACAGTATCCCAGGTGAGAGCAGTCCATTGTTTGCGTGGCTCTGGAGCATGACCCTCAACACTGCGCAGTCCCAGATTGTCCGTGGGTCCGAGGTCGAAAAGACCATCGATTGCCCCTGTGTCCTTTACTCCTGGTACTACTTGTAGCCGGGCAACAATGGAATCAAACAGCGAGGAAGGCCAACCAGAACTGCCACCGGGTAAGGAGACACCCGCTGTCAAGACGTGCTGGGGATCAAATCCAGGATCTACTGCTTTCACGATAAGAAAGCTATGGATCAAGAGTCCCGCTGCCGTCAGCAAAACAACCGAAAAGGCAACCTCAGCAACTATCGGGATGCTTCGCAAACTCATCAGCTGCGTAGAGTCCGTGGTCGCTGTGCTCTTGGATTTCATCTCCTCCGCTGGATCGGTGCGGCAGTTTCTCGCAGCAGGAGCCAATCCCACGATTGCCGTGCAAAGCAATACAACCGCAACAGCGAATCCAAATATACCCAGGTTGAGCCCTGTTTCTTGAAGTCGCGGAATATCGGGCGGTCCCAAGGCGATGAAAGCGCGGGTTCCGAGATATGCAACGGGCAAACTAAGCAGTCCGGCAAGAGCGGCCAGCAGAGCTGCTTCGGTCAATGATTGCTGAAGGATACGGCCACGGCTGGCCCCCAGTGCGGTTCGTAAAGCCATCTCGTGGGTGCGGGAAACCCCTCGCGCCCAAAGAAGATTCGCTACATTGATACACGCAATGAACAACAACAAAGACACAGCCGCGAAGAGAACATAGAGTGCCACACGGGTATTCCCGTTAACCTCAACGCGAAGTGGCACCCCTTTGATCCCACTCCCTCTGTTGGAGTCGGGTTCAGCCCTTTCCAGACGACTGAAGATCGTATTGAGTTCTGCCTGTGCTTGCTGTTGACTTACATGTTCCTGCAATCGCCCAATTGCCTGCCATCGCGCATAGAAACCTCGCGCATGGGAACCGTCGTTGCTGTTGAACAAAGGATCTCCCCAATAGCGGTTGGTCGTAATCGGTGCCCAGAACTGTGAATCTCCGGCTGGAAATTGAAAGGTCTCAGGCATGACGCCGATCACTTGCGAGGTGTCTCCATCTAGCCGTATCTTCTGGCCGACAATGTCGGGGGTCGCTCCAAAGCGCCGCTGCCATAGACCGTAGCTCAACACGACGACTCGCTCATGCCGCGACTCTTCTTCGGGAGTAAAGACTCGCCCAAGTGCCGGCGACATGCCAAGCAGAGGAAAGAAATCGGCAGAAACAAACGCACCCTGAACGGATTCCGGTTCCTGCGTGCTCGTGAGCGTCACCCGCGACCAGCCACTGTCACGATAATAGACGGCCATGCCGGCGAAGGTCCGGCTCTGCTCCTTCAGGGATGCAAAATCCTTATAGAGAATGCCACCGTCCTGCGGGTCCTGCGAATCGGTCAGATGTACCAAGCGATTTGGATCGTTATACGGGAGTGGGCGCAGAATTACCGCCTGGATAACGCTGAAAACCGAGGCGTTGACTCCGATGCCCAAGCAAAGTGTAAGGAGACAAACAGCAGTGTAACCCGGAGACCTACGCAGTTGGCGAAAGCCAAAGCTGACGTCCTGCCCCAATACCTCAAGAACTGGCAGGCCACGTCGAACGCGATACCGCTCCTTCGTCTGAATCAATCCACCAAACTCACGCAGTGCCGTCGTGCGGGCCATCTGTTCGGACATGCCGTGTTTCAGGTGCTCTTCTACTGCCAGATCGATATGCGCACGCAGCTCCTCGTCAAGGTCGTCATCCAACTTGCGGCTACTGAAGAGAGCCGCGCAGCGGCTGAGCAAAGTGCGCATCAGATCCATTCTCCACTCCTAACTGGAAGGGGCAAGAAAGCGTGTCATCGTCGCGACAATGCGTTTCCAGTTCTCAGTTTCCTGCTCTATCTGTTTCCTCCTGATTCGCGTCAGTGAATAAAATTTGGCACGGCGCTTGGTCTCGGACGTTCCCCATTCGGCCTTAATCCATCCCCGCTGCTGAAGGCGCAGAAGCGCCGGATAGATCGTCCCTGGTTCATGCTGAGTCCGTTGTCGCTCACCTGCTCGATTCGCCGGGCAATACCGTACCCGTGAAGCGGCCCCATTGACTCGAGCGTCTTGAGAACCATCAGGTCCAACGTCCCTTGGAGAACGTCAGATTTGCTCTCTCCCACAGTTCGCCCCTGTTGCCTTTCCACATATAGAGTGCATCTCATATAAGTTGAATGTCAACATATATCGACCCCGCCATGAACTCCGGCGACGACGATGGCCGGACATTTGCAACCAACCATGAGGGCGAGGGTGTCGGGATCGGCTGCATCTTCCGAACCATGCAGTGGGTCTCAAGGACTCTGAGTGAATCCAGCACCAAACGGATTGTTTTCGGATTGCCCATGATCCGCCCACAAGCCCCGCGGATAGCTCGACCCTCGCGACTTGCCAGAGGATAGGCCAAGAGACACTATTTGTTCGTGTCTTCAAACGCGAACTTTCCCAGCTCGAACGGATGCGAGATGGGCGGCTTGTTCTTCATTATGCCGGGGGCGGGGTAGGACTGCGCTGCAATCGTGGGGAAGCCCCAGATTTTTCCGGTGCTCAGATCCACGACCACCTTCCCCTAGACCTGTTTGCTGCCATCGGGCGCCCGCAACATCTCGGAGCCGGGCTCAATATAAAGCGGATAAGGCGTGTTGGATTGTGCCTCTGCAAAAGGCTCCACTACCTGAGGACGTCTTGAAGGCGAACGAACTGAACAGCATGCCACCAAAGGCAAAAAGACCCCAGATCGAGCCGAAACCGATAATCACTTTTGTACTATCCCGCATGCACGTACGATTTTAACTTTACTGGTAACCAGACTTTGCAGGACCACGGACACGCATCTGGTGTGTGTCCGGCTTCACGGGCCAATGCAAGTCCATTCAGTGCCATGAAGCGTTCTGTGCCCGGTCCACCTCTCTAGACTAGAGTTCTTCTCTAGACTAGAGTTCTTCGATTTCCACTGGGTATTGTCCCCATCTCTCAAACTGCGACTTCGTCAGGTCCGTGTACTCAGACGAGGAAATACGTCTCGCATTCCAAGCGAAGTTGAGATGGTGGTAAGCGTGCAGTAAACCTACCTGGAGCTCCGCTTCGCGAAGCGCCCATCAGCCGCGTTGCGCTCCAGCTCCTGCAACTCGTTGATAGCTTCGGCGAGGTTGCTTCGGACGATCTCGCAGTTGAACGGCCTTTTTCGTGGCATCTGTCACCCGTTGTGTGGCATTTAACGATGATTGCCTACCGAGATTATCCCGGGAAACGGGGTTTCAGGTAACTTGCCCCATCTGACCCCTCCGCCGAGGGAATTTACCGACAATGCGACTTTGCGGGCACTCCGCAATTTGTGAAAACTTTTCAGGCAAAAGGAAAGACGGCGTCTAAAGCGACCGCTTCTGGATGGGCCGATCACTGGGCTTTCGAGGCCTCCAAGGGAATAAACTGGAAGCGAAATTTCCTTCCGAACCCTGGAGCATTGCCATGACCAACATTCAGTCTTCCGGCCTGGGACCCGGTCAGCGTCGACTCAACGGTCCGCAGACCACGGGCCGGGAATACCGCAATCTCTCGCAACCTACTCACGCGATGGCACAGGATGAGGATGTAGCAGTGGCCATGCGCGACGCAAAATCCGACGAAACGTTTCCCCTGGGCCGCGGACCACGACCTGTGTCTACAGGGAAGAGAGGACACGTGCGCCGGCAGGAGAAAGTCATGACAAACACGATTCTCATCTTTCCGATTATCACCCGCAGCCCGCTCTCTTGCACCTGGGTTGAGACCGGGAACCCGAATCAGCCGCTGGCTTGCTGGGTCGATCGCCGTTTAGGCAAACGGGATCGAAGGTCGCGAGAGGCCGGGGCATCAGCGAGCCCCGGTGGTGAACGTTTTCTTTCGGCCTGGTCCTGGACTGCCGACCTGCTGCGGGTCGAGTAGCCCCAACCGGGCTATAGGTAAGAAGCGGCTCTCGATCTTGACAAATGGAAACCATCTGGTTACGATGTTTGTAACCAGATGGTTTCATTACAACGCAAGCATCGCAGCGATGTGTTCCGGGCGATAGCCGATCCGACCCGCCGGGAAATCCTGAGTCTCCTTCGCGGCGGCCAACAAACGGTCGGCGAAATCGCGGGAAATTTTCGTATGAGCCGTCCGGCGGTCTCGAAGCACCTTCGTTTGTTGCGCTCCGCGGGCTTGGTCGTTACCCGCCAACACGGCACTGCACGCCTATGTGGCTTGAACGCCAAACCCCTCAGAGCGGTCAACGATTGGCTCCTGGACTACGAAACCTTCTGGAGCGACACCATGCAAGGCCTGAAGAGGTACGTGGAGAAGAATCAATGAATCTGACAAGTGCAAGCGACACGATCGTTCAGGAAATCACGATAAAAGGTTCGGCGGAACGGATCTTTGAGGCGCTGGCCAATCCCGATGCGCGTATGAAATGGTGGGGCGCCGAAGGGAGGTTCCAAGTCACGCACATCGAGTCTGATCTTCGTCCCGGGGGCAAGTGGGTGATGCGTGGCATCGGCATGGGCGGTAAGCCATTTACCGTGGCCGGAGAGTATCGCAAAATTGAGCGTCCGCGTTTGCTGGTTTTCACGTGGCTTCCTGACTGGTATGAGAATGCAACTGAAAGTCTTGTGCATTGGGATTTGGAAGAAAAAGGAGGGCGTCACGACGGTGCGCCTGACGCACTCGGGCCTGGCGAGCGAAAGTTCCCGCACCAGTCATCGAGGCTGGCCTCAGATCCTGGGCTGGTTGCAAGCTTACGTCGAAGAGCAGCTCTAAGAGGATAGGCTCCGATTAAGTGTCAGCGCTCAGCAACAGATTCTTCAGGCATTCGAGCTGAATGAGCGGGGCCAGTTTGCACAGACCATAGAACTAACCAGCCGGCTCACTACGGCTACCACGCTGACGGAGCCTGAACTGGGCCGAGTCTGGACGTTGCTCGCAGTTGCTTATCACGAGGAGGGCAGGTATCAGGAAGCGGCGACTGCTTACGAGCATGCATTGCATTCTACAGGCAACGATTTTAAATATGCTTCAGAGTATGGGGCCGTTTTAGCCGCCTATGGGATTCTTTACCACGACATGGGACAGACAGATACTGCGCGGAAGATGGAGAATCAAGCTTTGCGTGTTTATGCAGAAGTCAACGATCATGCCGGCATCGCGGGTGGGTGCAAGAGCCTTGCGAACTTTGCCCTGACTCAACGCCGCAAAAAGAGTGCGTGGTCATATGTGCGCTGTGCCATTGAGCAATCGAAGCTCGCCGATGGTCTGAATGAAGACTACTTCGCTGCACTCTCTTCTACGGAGGGATGGCTAGATGAGTTTGACAAGAAGTACGTTGCCGCATCTTCTGAGTATCAACACGCGGTCAATCTTTGGGAACAGAAACACGGGGAGCAGACTTTTCTTGTTGGCTGGAGCTATATGCTCCTAGGGAAAGTGTCCTTTGAGACGGGCGAGGTTGGTAATGCCATGGCGGAGATGCGCAAAGGGCTAAGTATCCTGCAACGGACCGCGGGCCCCGGAAGTGTTAAGTACCTTCTTGCAGAACTAGCTTACGCACCCGTGCTTGATGCAGTAGGTGCGCATCCTCAGGCTCGCGAAATGAGAACAAATGCTAAAGAGGCGTTGAACAGGTTTTATCGTGACCAATGTATCAATTGCAGCGTTAGTGCCGATGCACTGTCTCTCAGGTGATTAGGCGAAATGGCCCGGGCGGTGCCTTTCGCTACTTTGGACCGTGCGAGTAGCTGGAGCCGAAGATGAGCAAGCTGCTTTCGATTGGCGTCTTGTCGCTGTTTATCGATATGACCGCAATTCCGGTGTGGCGCAGTCCGGGCGCCTTACGAAGCAGCCACTCGCTGTGCCCGGAGCGTGAAGTCGATTCAGTGAGAAGACAGACTTCCTCCCGTGAATGTTGTAGTTACCGAAAAAGCCGACTTTTCAGGATCGTTGCTTTCAAGGTTAGTGTGAAACAATTTAAGGCATTGTGGGAAAGTGGATGCTGTGAAACGACTTTGCGATCTTGAAACAGGACGATTCTCGGAACTGCAGGATTGCCTATACAAGTCGGCCCTTCTTGCCATCGTCACAGCCCTGGCTCTTACCGCTGCGGATGCGTTACACGCACAGACGTCGGCACCAAGTCCGTCTTTTGAAGTGCTGACTCACCGTATGGACGTAGATGTTGATGGAGCCCCGAACGCCTACGGCCCACCTGGAAAACCGACGCTCGACATCCTTATCAATGCGCACTATCTGGAGCGGGCCGATCAAGCCATCGTCGGCTACCTCATGGACGACAAGCGCCATCCGATCCTCCAAGGCCCGAATGATCCGTTCCCCGGCTACTACATCTCACAGACAGCTTTCGCGGACCTAGCCAATCACAACGAGCGGGACCCAAGATGCTACGTCGACGCCCGAAACATCAACTACGTGGTGCGTGGCGACGATGCCCGTCGGCGGGGCGTGAAGGTGGGCGACTTCGTGACCGTATATTCAAAGCGGACTCAGAAGGCCGTCTTTGCTATCGTCGGCGATACCGGTAATCCCACCGGCGAGGAAGGCTCTCTGCATCTCCTGCAAGAACTCGGTTATCCCTTTTACGACGGCAAGGGTGACTCGGTCACACGGCCCGAAATCATGATCCGCTTTTACCCTAACTCCAACCCGAAGCATGTGTTCTTTTTTACACAGGCCGCACTTGATGAAGCCGCTACAAAGATCGGCCTCAGCCGCAAGTTCTCTGAGTTTCGAGCATCCAATCGCGCTCGATAATTGAGAAAGTGTACGAGTTTCTCTGGAGTTCTTTTGCTGTAGAGGTCCCCGGAAGAACGCGCATTTGAGCAAGATATGAGATGACAGGCGGGACGTTTCCCGCCCATTGTGCGGAAGTGCGATAAGATCCCGTCTGTCATCCATTTTCTGAAACAGAGAAGTCAAGCGTTCTTGAGAGGAGCTAACCAATTCACGATTGACTTCATGACCGTTACGTTGCGCTGGTTGAACACGGTCGTGCGGGAACGAACGATACCGAACCCCGGGCGGCTGACCGAGCGGCGAACTTCCAGCACCTCAGACTCGGTGCGGAGTCTGTCTTCGGGACGTACAGGATGAGTCCAGCGCATCTCGTCGACGCCGGCGCCGATCATTCCACCCTTTACATTGATCGATTCCACACGAAGACGCATGACGATTGCGGCCGTCAGCCATCCAGAAGCGCAAAGACCGCTGAAGAAGGAGTTTTCGCCTGCACCTTCATCGATGTGGAACGGCTGGGGATCATAGCTCTGGCCGAAACTTATGATCTCTCTTGCTGTGACACGGTAAGTTCGTAGGGAATTGAACTTCTGGCCCGGATAGAAGTCTTCGAAGTACATCTCTTCTGGCATTGATCCTCCTACGGACGTCCCTTTTAGCATGTCTGTCTCGCTCGAGCAAGGCAGCTGCTACTTCCAAGGCTTTCGGCAACGGAAACGGGTGGCCGGCTGGGAAACATCCATCGCTCCAGATTCGCTTTTCATGGGTCCTTACGAGCTGAATGGTCCGTCGAAAACCGCGGAGTTGCCCGATCCTGTCGACCCTCGCGCCACATTCGAAGGCTTCGCTGGTCACAGCTCTGAACATGGTGATTGAGCCAGGATCGACGAAGTCAAGCTTGGAATTATCGACGGAATCCTAGTCCTTAGGGCTCCCGCTAAAACTCACTTCCCACCGCACGGGCTCCCGCTGCCCTGTAAACCTGACCATCAGCGCGTTACCGGTCTGCGAATGTTTCTCTGGAATTTCCTCACTTCCCTTGGCAACCACGCTAACATGTTCGACGGCGAAACCTTTCGGGAGATAGAACCAAAGCGTATACGGCTCGCCGTCTATCGTCTCAGACCTTCCAGATAGTCTGTTTTTGGATTGATTCCACTCCTGATCAAGGATGGAATAGGCGCCGGTGATATGGCGAGAATTCCCAATCAGCTGCGGTCGAGGCAGCACAGGGTGGATAGCGACCACGCGCGTGTCATGAGGTTCGATGTCGATCGCAATCTCATCGGAAAACACACCGAGAACTTTCTGCTTCCAGAAATCGAAGGCGACATAGCTGGCGGTTGGGTCGAGCCCCAGCTTATCTCGCAGCGAAATTTTCCGGTTTGTGGCTTCGGAACGCCAGTTGGTGAAGCCGACGACATCGTACGTTCCCGACTTATCATTCACTTTCAGATCGAGGATCTCGGGATAATTGTGAATATAGGAGTCAGCGCGTGTCTGGCGAAAGGTCGTGGATCGCGAGTCGGTTCCGCGGCTGAAAAGATCGAGCGGAATGATCGGCATGGTAGGCATGGTCTGTTGCAGGAGTTTTAGTCGTTCCTCGGGTAGATCTGCCATCACATTTCCCACTGGGTAGGCCACGCCTGTCAGGGAGATGAAGCTAACGATTGTGCGGGCTTCCTGCTCCGTCACTCCTACCCCGGTCACAGGATCTTCCCGGCTGACGATCTCGTGCAGTACATCCGGCAACCGCTTTGTCCTGGCTTCATCGATAGTCATCGGCCTGCCAAGTTCAATCCCTTCACCCGGCATGACATAGGCGAAGATGTGATTCGAGAATGCGTTCCCGTTGATGGAACTGAAGAGGGGATACATCCCCTGCCAGTTGTTGTACAGGTCGTGACCATTGAAAAAGGAATTGAAGTAGCCGACCCCATTGAGGGGCATGCCGGCCGGACATCCTTCGAGGAACACCTGCGGCCCAATGGTTTCGCGGATGACTTTCATCCGGCTGCGATAGACAACGACAGGGTCGGCTGATTTGTCGTAGAGCTTCTCCTTGTCGAGCTCCGGGAAGGCCAGCGGAATCGAACCCTCGCCATCAAACTTGTAATACTCGAAGCCCCATTTATCGAGGGTGGTAAATAGTTCCCGAAGAAAACCCACCACTTCGGGGTTGCTGGAGTCAAGGACAGGAGTGTGGTAATCGGGAATATGGTTGCCTTCGACCGTGCGCAGGTACCACTCCGGATGTTTTGTAAGGGCTCCCGCATAAACATTGGGCACGAGCCACAGCCCGGCTCGGAGGCCCTTGGACTTTATGTAGTTTGTGAGCCATTGGGGGCCATGCGGAAACTTTGTCTTATCCCAGTTCTCAATCCAGTAGTGTTCGCCATCTTTTCCGCGGTCATACCCGTCGTCTAACTGCACAAACTGAAATCCGTAGGGTTTGAGGTTCTTTGCCAGCCAGTCGGTATTCCGGACGATGTCCTTCTCTGTGACGTCTTTGTAGTAGCCGGTCCAACTCGACCACACCATGGGGGCTGTGCTGAAGTAGCTGTCATCCATCGGTACGTAGAAGGGTACGCCGAGAGTCTTGGTGTAGTAGTCGGGGACAACGCGGATGTAGGTATTCCCTGGAACCGGCATAGTTACATCCATGAGACTTGGATCCTGACCTGCGCGGCGTAGTGTTGTCTGGTCTGAGAATTGAATCACCGCGTCCTGTTTACGGTCGAACAAGCTGTGAAACACCGATCCCGAAACCAACCCCAGCGCGAAATACATAACCTCAGGATTCTTCAGAGGAAGAAAGGACTGGTTGCGTGTTTCCGTCCCGCCGTACTCGAGTGGCGCTTCATCGGTTCCGATCCAATCGACAGGAAATCCCTGCGGATCTAAAACGCGCGCAGGTATGCGATTGGAGGTAGCGGGTGCCTCGGCGGTGAGCACAGCGTTTGTCGCAGTACTCGAGATCTTGAACATGTTGTGGCTGATGTCAAAATTCCAGGTGGTAATGGGGTGAACCGTATGTATGGTCAGTTGGGATTGACTCGTTTGCTCGACCGACCACCCGGTCAGGGGCAGAATCGCGTTCTGGTCCCCGAGGTTGATCCGCACATCACGCAGGACTATTCCCAGGTCTTGCTGCGAAATGCTGAGTACGCTTCGTTCTTGATCCGCAGCAATTGTCCAACCCTGGTTACTGATGGCGAGCGGCGCGGCCGCATGGGCGTCGCTGGACGCAACGATAAAGAAAGCCGACACAGCGATCGGCAGCAATCTCCCCATTTTTTACTCCACTCACGCGGGCTCATCGCCGCGCCGATCGATCTCGATCATTCATTCTGCGGCAGCGTCTGCGCCGTATCGACAGCCGGCATACCCGCACGAAAGGCTTCGCCCGGAAGCCGGGACAGGAGCCAGCCGACCAACACGCATATGACAATGCTGATAAGCGCATCGGCTGCGAAGCTGCTGCGCACCCCGCCAAAGGAGTAAGCCCGCCCGTCGAGGTACAGCATGTACGCCACCGGAACGTTGGTGGCGGCGATAAGAAAGGTAAACGTGGTAGCGGCCAGCGGATTATTCTCCCCGATGGCCTCAAACGAAAGCGCGACCGTGCCCGTATACGAGATCGCCTGGAACAAAAATTCGCCCAGAAGAGCAGCCGCAAAAGTCCACGGAGCGTGGGGCAGCACCAACAGGCTCAATGTGAACAGACCGCCCAAGGTTCCGTTGGCCAGGTAGAGAAGTCGTAGCGGCATCCGTTTGGCGAGCAAAGGAAAGAGCAGGCACCCCACCATCCCGGGAACGATTGCCCCCACTCCCCCGGCCAGGCTCACCATCCTGGGTGAGGCGCCGAAATCGTTGCCCAGTCCTCCCAGCATGTTGGTCAGCGCGAAGGAACCGCAGGGAGTAAGGAAGAGCAGTAGGGTGATCAGCACTTCGCGCCGGCGCAAAAGCAACAGGACCTCGCGGCTGAACTGAGCGAAGCTTTCGCCTGCCAACCGCCGGTCTGGCCCTGGAGCGGGAATAAAGAGGAAGATGATCGTGGGGAGAAAGACAATCGCTCCCACAAGACCGGCTGCCAGCCAGAGCGGCAGATGGCGCACCAATTCGCCCCCCACCACCATGCTCAAGCCCATGGCCGCGATGTACGCGAAGTTATACCACGCGCTCAGCTTGTTCTCGTCTTCTTTGCGCACGACGGTCGAAAGCCATCCGCCCAGCGCCGTCGTCGAAAGGATCGCCGCAGCAGAGCCTGTAACCAGGGCGATTTCGAGAATAAGAAGCTGATGGAGGCTCAGGACCGCGACGAGCGCCAGCAGAGACGCCAGCGCAGCAAAGAGAGTCGCATACCAGCGGCGGCTGAAGCGCACATCGAGCATCGGTCCAAACACGACCGCCCAGAAATTCGGAGACAGTGCCGCCGCCGTAATGCCCGCAATCCTCGTCTCGGAAACATGCTGCGCAGCCAACATCTGGGGTATCGCGAAAAACGCCAGGCCACCGTACAGCCCAAACGATGAATTCGATAGCCCCATCATCCAGATCGGCGGCGCGGTTCGGTCCGATTTCAAGCAAGTCTCCGGAGTTCTTGGATCCGGTCTTCATGGTACCCGGCTTCTCGCAGGGCGGCTACGTTTCGCTCTTGTCCGAGGAGCCGGTGATCGTACATTTGGCCGTGAGGTGCCAGCTGTCCGATGAGAAATCCGGCGACATGATACCCATTACCCTCTACTTTTCTGTTCGGTAATGGGTATCATGTCACTTCTTGCATTCTGTATATACATTGGGCCGCCGGCGCCACGGAATAAATCGACAACGTCAACCGTATGCCTGGTCTAATGCATACGGTTGGTCGATTAGCGACTCTACAGCCTGCGCGATCGCGCCAGAATCATTGTACTTTTTGAAGTTCTGTTGGATCGCCTGTGCTCGCGCCCGGAATCGACTGTCTGTCAGCACAGTGTGGACCGCACTGCGGATTTGCGATTCGCTGGGATCTTGAGTTCCGAGGCTTATGCCAGCACCTGACCAATCGACCCTGGCGGAGACCCATGCTTTATCTTCCGTCTCACCCGCAATGACAATTGGTATCCCAAAGCTGAGCGCCTGATGAACTGCACCATATCCACCGTTGGTCACGAATACGTCGACTTTGGGCAGGAGGCGGTCGAAGGGAACAAACGACTCCACTCGTGCATTCGAGGGTACAACGATTGATTCGTTATCGGGCCGGCCAGTGGCCGCGATAACCAGCACATCTTCACCAGCCAAAGCTGAGAGTGTGGGTTGGATCAACTCGTTGAAGTCGAAGTTTGCGATTGTCCCTTGAGTGACGAGTACAACGGATCCGCCGCGATCCAGATCGTTCCACCAGGCGGGTTCCTTGAAATTAACCGACGGCTTGGGTAGGACGGGACCCACGAAGCGAACGGTGTCCGGCATATCGCTGCGGGGATACTCGAACGCCTCTGCGGTGAACTGGAGGAACAGGTCGGGCAGAAGGTACATGGAATCCAGGACGAAATGCGGCATGGGAGGTGCTCCACACCGAGCGAGAACTGCATTGATATGGTCAGTGGCCGGCTTGAAAGCAGCTTCGAACTGGCGGTTTGCTTTCTTGTTTTGGCGTAGTCCTTTGGGTGTTGTATCTGGCTTCGAATAAGGCGCGAAATCAGTACTTGTCATCACCATGGGAACGACTCCGCAACCAACAATCGGAGGCCGCTTGTTCTTAGGGCCAAGAAGAAGGGGAAGAGTGCCCAGATACGGAAGGTCCGTCAGAATCAAATCGACCGCTCTTGTGGCCATGATCTGACGGATGCATCGGTCTTGATCTGGTATCGTATCGCCAAATACGTGCTTGAAATAGTGGATCATGAGGTCCATGTCGCGGAGATTCCTCTTATTCGGAAAGAAATCTTCCGGGCGACGGTAGTCGTAGTTGGCTATTCCTGTAAGGGGTACAAAGTCGAGACCGGCGGCGATGACTTTGTCTTTGAAGACGTCGCCGGTAAGAACAGTAACGGAATGACCGGTGCTGTTGAGATGCTGAGCGACAGCCAGCATCGGGCTAATGTGCCCGGGCGCAGGCACTACGCAAGCAAGAATATGGCTCAAGATATATCCTCCAAGCGGCACAAGCGAAACTAGAGGTGTAAGGGTTACGAGCTAATACCTTGGCTCCCTCGCGTCTTTTTTCCGAGTGCATCACTAGCACATAAGACACCTGGATCGAGAAGTTATTCCTGAAATCCAGATACAGTCTTGCGGGTGGAACGACCTAGAAGCAGCTTGCCCGCGTTTACGTAGTGTCGTGACTGGACAACGGCGTGTTGCGCGGCCGTGTGGAGATCGCGTAGCCGTCGCTGCAGCGGCGAGGTCTCATAGAGCGCGCTGCTCCCTGCCAGACCGAAGCACGCATCGGCGACGCGAACGCAAGTGTTTGTGACCCATATTGCGGTTTGCGTACCCTCAGTCAAGAGAGCATCGTCCTTTAGCGTTCCAGCAAGCGCATGCTGCCAGTGGCTCGCGACCTGGACCTGGAGAGCTGCGCGCGCTGCCCCTAGTTCGGCTGCGACACGGCCGAGCTCGAACTGGAATGTCTCCGAATCTCGCATAGGCACAGCCGCGCGGAGCTGTTGCCGGCCGGTGTTGGCGAGCTCGATGAGCTCGTTCAGAGCGCCCTCGGCCATCCCCACGGAGTTGGCGCCCTGCAGAAGCGGAAATAGTTGCAACGGAGCTTGATAGAGCGCTCCAGGCAGGGACGGTACGCCGGTGGACGGATCGAAGAAACATGCCTCTGGGACCCACTTGTTCCTGAGAGAGATGTGATGACTTCCGGTTCCCTTGAGTCCTGTGGCATACCAGGTGTCCTCAATCTGCCAGTCTGTTGCCGGCAGAAAGAAGCCCCGGGTCTGCGGTGGTCCTGCTTCCCCGGCTGATCCCGGTATTGGTTTACCACCCTCAGTCATCACGCAGAACCCGAGTGTAAAGTCAGCATGCTGGCAGCCGCTGGCGAACGGCCAGCGTCCGTTGACCTTCCAGCCACTTGCCGCCCGCTCAGCCGTGCCCGCAGGCTGGCCGGACCCGGCAAAAATCAAGTCCGGACCGCCCTGGTACATCTGCTCGTAATTGTCCTGCCCCAGCAACGCCGCGAAGATGGCGGCGCCATTAGCAACCATCGCGGTCCAGCCAACCGAGCCGTCGATTTTGCCTAGCGCTCCAATGATCTCTACGGCTTCCGGGAGATCGAGTTCCAGCCCGCCATGGCTACGCGGTACGAACATGCGAAAGATACCAATCGATCTCAACGCTTCTACCAAATCGATCGGGATCCGCCGTCCAGCTTCGATCTCCGCAGCGCGCGAGGTGATCTCGTTCGCCAACGCGTGGATATCGGCGAGCAGGCGTCCGGGTGTGTTTCTTATAAGCGCTGTGTCCGACAATTCATTCCCGAGGATCGGATGGCCGGCGCGCTCGATTGCAGTGCCCATTGCTTCAACTCCCTGGAGTAAAAATACGCGGACAAGAGATTTATTCCCTGCTTCTTCGGAAAATCGCGCGTAGCCAGTGTTTCTTTTTCAACCTCCTGAACCCAACAGTTCAAGCGTTGCTAGAATGGCGGGCAGGCAAGGACAGACAGGTGTCGAATCCCATGAGGCACGGCGCGATCGAAACGGAAATACCAGCGGTCGGCTCTCCGGAAGCTCGGCTCGAACTATTGCGGAAGACCGTCGATGAGGGTGTACACCGCTCTCTTTCCTGGCGCCAGGCGCAGCTCGATGGCTTGTTACGGTTTGTCTCGGATCACGAAGAGGCGATGCTGGCAGCCCTGAAAGCCGATCTGGGACGATGCGCAGCTGAGGCACGGCTGGCCGACATTCTCATGGTGCGGTCTGAGCTAAAGCTGATACGGCGCAACCTGCGCCGGTGGCTTCAACCACGCTACGTTCCTACCCCTCTTGCAGCGCAGCCGGGAAAGAGTTGGGTACAGCAGGAGCCGTTTGGTTTGGCGCTCATTCTGGGGACATGGAATTATCCCTTTCAGCAGATCCTCCTTCCGCTCGCTGGAGCCCTGGCCGCCGGAAATGCCGCAGCCGTCAAACTGCCGGAGATCGCAGTCCAGTCTGCATCGCTGATGGCAAGACATCTAGAGCAATACGTTGATCCGGGAGCTGTCATCGTGTTCACCGGAGGTCCGGAAACGGCATCCAGACTTCTTGCACAGCGATTCGACAAGATTTTCTATACCGGTTCGAGCCGCGTGGGCCGCATGGTCATGACGGCAGCGGCAGAGCACCTAACGCCCGTGACGCTCGAGCTTGGGGGAAAAAATCCGGCCCTTGTTGCCCCGGATGCTCCACTTGAAGTGACAGCTCGCCGCATCGCCTGGGGCCGCTTCATCAATGCCGGGCAGATTTGCGTTGCCCCGGATTATGTCCTCGTGCCGGAGCCGTTACGTCTCCCTTTGATCGACTCTCTAGGACGCGCAATCCTGCGATTTTATTCGCCCGACCCACATGGCAGCCAATCCTACGGACGCATTGTGAACCAGCAGCACTTTGCCAGGCTTGTTGCGCTCATGGGTGAGGGCAGGATTGCGATTGGGGGAAACCGGGACGCAACGGATCGTTACCTTGCACCGACGGTGATCACGGATTTGCCTGCCGGCGCAGCTGTCATGCAAGAAGAGATCTTTGGTCCGATTCTGCCAGTGGTTGGATATCAAAGCATGGAAGAAGCCGTGGCCTTCATCAGGAAGCGGCCGAAACCTCTCGCGCTCTACCTGTTCACCAGGAATCGTTCGCTGCAAGGACGAATGATGCGCGACATAAGCTCAGGCAGCGTCGTTGTCAACGACGTGGTGGTCAATCAGATCGTGCCTGGGCTGCCGTTTGGCGGTGTCGGCAATAGCGGGATGGGCAGCTTTCACGGCCGCTATACATTCGATGCTTTCTCTCGTTCCAAGGCGGTGATGCGCCGGTCGTTGTGGCCCGATCCCGACCTGCGCTATCCGCCCTTCAACAATAGGAAGGATCGGCTTGCGCAGTGGCTCCTCTCTCTCTAGTGCTGTTTTCGGCGGCTACGGAGCCAAGGTGGTCAGCGCGAGGTCAGCTTGAAGATTTGCTGCATTTGCACTGCCGTCAGTCCGGGGCGGTTGCGGCGCCGGCTAGCCGGCGCGCTTTCACGTCCCGCATTGGAGGCTGGCCGCCCGCCGATCTGAGGTCTTGACCGTAGGCGGCCTTCAGACAAGGATAACCAGACGAGCAGAAGAAGGACTGCAGAAAAGACGCTGCGTTTACTTAGGCAGATCTGTATCATCGGGATTTTTCTGGCCTGACTCGACACGCATGTCATGAAACACTTTTTGTAGCCGGTCTTTCATATCTTTGTACTTCTTGTATTCCGCAACCTCTTTGTCGGCCTGCTGTGCTTTTCCCTGGCGGCGATACAGCGTGGCCAGCCGATAGTGGGCAACAGAATCAGAAGGGTCAATCTGAATAGCATGCTCCAATAACTGCTGGGCCCTTTCGGTCTTGGTTCATGGTGACGAGAACCTTGGCCATCTCAAGATTCGCGTCACCATCATCAGGCTGCAATTGCAGCGCATGCGAGTAGTAATCGTAAGCAGTCTTTGTATCTCCACGCTTGGCGGCGATCATTCCCAGCATGAGTTGCGCCTTCCCATCATTTGGGTTGGCAGCCAGCGCCGCTTTGAATTCAGACTCAGCTTCGGCCTTTAACTTTTCGTCGGTCGAGTTGTAGAGAAGACTTCCCAATTCGAAATGAACACCGGGAAGCTTCGGATCGATCTTGATCGCTTCGCGATAATTTGCGATAGCCGGAGCTTCCTCTCCATGCCTGGCCAGTTCGCGCGCCATGACCTGATGCATCTGCGCGCTGTTGGGATTTGTGAGCGCCAGCGTCAGCATAGCCTTGTCTGCCAGATCGGCGTAGAGCCGGTATGAGATGTATAGCAGAGATGTGTCGGTAGGCTGCGAGGCTAATAATGTGGATGCGACCGTTGCCGCTCTTTCAAGGTCGCCGGTGGCCGTGTAATTGTCGATCAGTGCGCGCCCGACTTCCGCTTTGAACTTTTCTTCGGTGAGATGGGGAAACGCGGCCTCCATGTCCTGCCGGCTGGCCTCGCCATTGCCTGATTGTCCTTCGGCCAATCCCAGCAATGCCTGAATCTTCCACAGTTCAGGCTGCGCTGTCACAGCAGCGCGCAGATGCGGAGCGGCTCCTGCATAGTCCCCGCGAAAAAAAAGCAGAACGCCAAGGTTTCCCTGAGCGTCGGGATTCTCCGGCTCAAGAGCGACGAGTGCCTGCAGTTCAGGAATGGCCAAATCAGGGCGTTGCTGCTTCAGGTACTGCTGAAACAATTGCGTGTGCCGGTTGATTTGCTCCTGTTTGGTCAGCGTTGTCTGGCAAATGGATGAGGAAGACGTAGCTACGATGAAAAGCAAGGTAAACAGAACAGCCTTGGCGGACATAACAATCACATCATACCGGGGACGCACAACATACAGGGCCCAGAATACGAAAAGGACGGCGGGGTTGCGCCGTCCTTTTCAGGTGAAGCAGGGAGACAGGGAGGCCTAGAACGAAATTCGTCCGTAGAGCTGCATGTTTCTGCCGCCGATCGTCGTCTTGGTGATCTGAGCGGACTGGCCCTGGCCGATAGCGTTGTTGCCTGGTTGCCCAAAGCTGGCATGGTTCAGGACATTCGTCGCATCTGCGCGAATCTGCAGTCTGACACCCCTCTCACGCCAGATATCGAAGGTCTTGCCCAGAGAGAAGTCCACTACGCTCAGCCCCGGACCATACACTATGTTTCTGCGGAAGTCGCCATAGGTGAATGGAGCCGGAACCGCAAACGCATTGAGGTTGTACCACTCCTTCAAGCGAGATTTCGTGCCGCCTGCCAAATGATAGTTACCCACGAGGTTTGCATACTGCGTATTGTTCCCGGATTGGTTGTTAGAGGTATTGTTATTCCCAGTGTTGATGGTCAAGGGGTTGCCGCCCTGGACAACAAAGGTACCCGCAGTCTGCCAGCCGCCGAGGAGCAAATCCAGCACCCGGTTGTTATTCAGGAACATCCTCCCATAGCCGACCGGTAGTTGGTAGACCGCCTGCCCCTTGAACATATTCCGAATATCGAAGTTGGAATTGCTGTAGTTGTCTGACGGATTGAATGCATTCTGGTAGTTCTGATTACCCTCGCGGTTCGCCCATCCTGAAGAGTCCTGATCCGTCAGGAAATGGGACCATGTGTAGTTGACGTTGAACTCAAGCCCCTGGGTGAAGCGCTTTGTGATCTGGGCCTGCAAAGCGTTGTAGTTCGATATAGCGTTGTTGGTGCTTCCGCATCCTATTCCGCATCCACCGATCTGATTAAACAGTGGATACGGTTTGTCGCCCAAATCGTTCGGGCCGAGCTTACTCTCGGGGACCTGATTGATATCCACGGCGAAATTCAGGTTCGACCCGTGGTTACCGATATAGGCCAACTCCGTGACAATGTCTGTTCCAAGCGTCCGCTGTAAAGACACGGTCCACTGGTAGTTGGTAGGAACAGGGGTGTGATACTGATTGTAGGATGGACTCTGACCGTTCTGCGCATCAGGAGTCGTCGGCGCTGTGAGATACCTCGCATTTAAGGCTGCCGAGTTATTGGCGCCGACACCGCAACCTGGGTCGGTGGTGTCAGGGGTGCTTCCATCAGCGTCAAGCTGCACCACCGGGCAAGCGCCATTGGTTGTATCGGTGTAGTTCCCGCTGCTGCCAAAGGCGTTGCCCATTCCGCCGCCGTAGGTATCCAAGCTCCAGCTAGCCGCATAGATACCAAAGCCACCGCGAAGGACCGTGTTCGCCCTGGGCTGCCAGCTGACCCCAACGCGCGGAAGCACAATGTTGTACTTGGGCTTCTGAAGTGTGGTGCGGCCATTTGCATGGCTGAAGCCGTACCAGATGGCGCCAAGGGAGTTGTTTGCAGGGTTGACTACTGTGGGATCGAACGTTGCCATATTGCCATGTTCTTCTGACCAGCCGGTTTCGATCTCGTAGCGCAGACCCAGGTTGACGGTTAGATTGGGACGCATCTTGATATCGTCCTGAACGAAGAGCTGCGGGCTCTTCCATCTTCCCCCAAATTCCGGAGTCTCTCCCGCGTTCCATTTCTGCGTCTGTCCCAGCAGAAAATCCGCGTAGGACTGGCCGTCATAAGCAGCTGTGGCCTGGCCGCCGGCTGCGGTGTAGTAACCGCTATAGGTCACACTCCCGGCATTGAGATTTCCCCAGGCCGTGGCGTCGGCCCGATTGATGAGAAACTCGCCTCCGAAGTGCAGCACATGCCGTCCGTGGATCAGTGTAACCACGTCGGATGGATCGAAGACGAACTCCTTATAGACCGCGTGGGTGGCGGCGCCGAGGCCGTAAAAGTTGTTGATGGTCACATTGGGAAAGTTGTCTCCTTTGGCAAATTTCCACCCCAGTTTTGCGGGATAGCCCTCACCTAGCGTGGGAGGAACAAAGAAGTTCAATTGGTCAGTAAAGCCGAAACGAGCTTCGTTGATGAGGCTTGGACTGAAGGTCCACACGTCCGATACCTGCGCATTATCGCGGCTTACGTCCTGGCTCTGACATTGGATGGGGCATATCCCAATGCCATTGGAGTAGCCAGGGTTATCGGATTCCGTCTCGGAGAGGGTAAGCCGATTGGAAGGTGTAATGTCATAGTCCAAACGGCCAAAAAACTTGGTAAACGGAGCCTTATTCGGAGTGCTGGAAACATAATTGTTCTGCGCTATTCCGGAGGTCACATTTCCCGCGGTATTCGGCGTAGGGAAATATCCTTGAATGGCTTTGGCAACAGAACTAATCATACCGGCAGGAAGTACGTTGCCAGCGCCGTACTCTTGAGCAAAGGATTGGCGGATAACACAGGGGCAGGCTACTGTGAGCGCTCCGTTGGGGTATTGCGAGCCAGTGTAAGTGTGGCTGCCAGTTAGCTGAGTCGTTTGTGTAGTTGGATCGTAGAGCGTGGGCAGGCCTGCACCGGTGAAGTCTCCATTCTTCAGGGCAACGGTCGGCATGGTGTTAAACGCAGTGGACGCTCCACCGTTATCGATGGTTTTGTCGTAGTCGAAATAGAAGAACATCTTGCGGCGCAGAATCGGGCCGCCGACAGCGAAGCCGAAGTTGTTATAACGCAGAACCGGAACCGGAGTGCCGGTGCCGAAGTTATAGGGGGCGGCATTGAGCGCATTGTTCTGGAAATATTCGTAGCCGGCGCCATGAAACTGATTAGTGCCACCTTTGGTGATCTGGTTGTAGATGATGCTGCCGATACCATATTGCGCCGAGAAGGCGGTAGTCGCTGACTTTAACCTCTGCCGTGGTCTCAAAGACGGTAACGTCGGAATTCTGACTCATTGGCAGCGTGGTGGTAGCGCCATCGGCCAGCACGTTTGCATACGGCAGGTTGCCGTTGATGGATGCAACTTGACCTGCGTTGAATGAGGTTTGATTCTCAGGCGCACCGGCCGCGCCGGGCAGCAGGATGACAAAGTTCTCCCAGTCTGCGCCTACCTGCGGCAACTGCGATATGGTCTGCGAGGAAAGAGTTCCCTCCTGGGCGCCCGATTCCGTAGTCAGCAGCGGGACATCCGTCTTCACCACCACTTCCTGGGTGGTAGCTCCTACGGTCAACTGAACATCGACTGGCTGGATACCTACCGCCAGGGTGATAGGGCCACGCACATAGGTCCGGAAACCATCTTTTGTGAAGGTAAGAAGGTAACGATCAGGCACGATCGAACCCGTGTCATACAAACCTGCTCCATCGCTGGTAAAGTCGCGGGTAACACCCTTGTCAACGTCTTCGACCTTTACACTGACTCCCGGAATCACTGCTCCCGTAGAATCCGTAACCGTACCGCGAATGTCACCTGAATTTGTGTTCTGCGCAAAGCCTGCCACGCCTGAGAATGTCAAGGCTAGGACGAAGCTACCGCGAATGAATTTCCACATACTTGCCTCCTGAAATAAATGCATCTGCTTGCGCCTCGCCTCAGTTCCTTTGGGGACGCGGCGGTCCTGTGTGTGTAAACCCCAAACGTGCGTGCGGTCTGTAATTCACAACTGTTTCCGTTCGGTGAGACAGGAGTGCAGATTCTCCGTACCTCAATTCCGGGCGGAAATGATTTGCCGCATTCAAAACAACTGCCACGCTTCCTTTCACAACGCAAAGACATCCGTTTGTTTAAGGACGCAAAATGCTCCCAGAGTCGAAAGCGCTATCCATCAAAGCAATTCGCAAATACGGTTGTCAAGCGAATTCTTCTTCGTCTATCACAAATAGTGAACCGGTTCACTCTTCGTAGTGGCACGGTTCACTAAAAGCAAGGGGACCGAGCTTACGCCAAGGGAGTCGGGCCAACAGGATTTCCGTCCACATGACCAGTGGGCGGAAGATGATACCGCCTATGCTGCCAGTTCCGATAGCCGGACATGCATCCTCTGCCGCCTCAAAACACTGGTCGAAACAAGCAAAATGTTTTAGCCATACTGAGGTGCATGGCGCGGTTCTGCATGGGCAGGGTCTGCGGGTCGTGCGTGGAGATGTGGGCAACGGACTGGTCGGGTTACGTTGTTCGGGGTGAATCAGCGGCGTCTTTCGTGCCTTTCAAAAGCCGGATGACCGCAAGAGTTGTGTTCCAGTTTTGTCGTGATCAATCGAAATTCGCGCCGTCATCGATCAATGAGCAAGGGAGATGGCACATCGGGGCTCGTTTTTGGAGCCATCGATTTCAAGAGCCGTCGGTCAGCGAGAGCTCTTGACCTTGTGCCTCAGTCCGCCTCTCAGGCAAGCCAACGGAGCTGGGCAGGTGGATGAGCGCACGATTAGTTCAGGACGAACACGAAGGTCCTCGTACCCCCTCATCGTTCGCCAGTTTCCGGAGAAGAAGTTCTGCCGCCGTCGCACCCATCTCGTGCAGTGGCTGGCGAATGGTCGTCAGCGGCGGACATGCGATGCTTGCGAACTCGATGTCGTCAAAACCCATGATCGAAACGTCTTCAGGCACTTTGTGGCCACCTTCCCGTAACGCGGCCAAAGCACCTAGTGCTGAGACGTCATTGAACGCAACGAGCGCTGTGAAGGGCTTGCCGCGACGGAGTAAGTCCTGGGCAGCGATGCGACCCTCTTCGGCATGGCGAGTACCAGGAGGTTCGAGTCGCTCTAACTGAACCGTAAGACGAGGGTCCACACGAAGCCCAAGAGTTTTGCATGTTGCGAGCACTGCGTTCCAGCGTTCTTCGGTGTCACCGCTCTCCTTAGGGCCCTTAATGAACGCGATCTCTCTATGGCCAAGGCTAACGAGGTGATTCATGGCTTTGCCAATGCCAAAGGCGTTGTCGATGGAAACGCGTGTGCTCCATATGGGCGAGCGGTCGGTGCATATCGTCACGGCGGGGATTCCCGGCGACTCGTTCGGGGTGGAGTTGATCAGCAGCAGGCCTTCGGCGCCGCGGTCGCAGAGAGTTTCAACATGCCGCTGGAGAAGTGATGGGGACCAGAGGTGGGTGGCTATGAAGGATTCGTACCCCGTATTTAAGAGACAGCGTTGGAACCCACTAAGTATGGCTGCCTCGTAGCCATTGCCGAAATCGGGCGCGATGACTCCGATCAGGTAGGTACGCTTTCTGCCGAGCGAACGGGCGAAATAGTTGGGACGATATCCAAGTTTCCTCGCAGATTCGACGACACGTTGCCGTGTTTCCTCCGGAAAGCGCGTCGCCTCGGGGACGTCATTGAGAATCATCGAGATGGTCGTTCGCGATAGGCCTAGGTGTTCGGCCAACTCTCTCAATGTGATTCGGCGGCCTGAATCGACCTGAGACGTCCGTTTGGGCGCTTTTGAATTCATAGGCTCCGATTACACTAGAGGCCAGCGTATCACGTCTGCATCTTTAGCCTTGACAAACGTCTTCGGTATGAGCTTGAATCTTCAGGTAAATCGGTTCACCTGCCATCATGGCACGGTTCACGTGGGTTCGAATAAGGAAGAACGCATGCTGGTGGCTGCTGCGATAGAGAGGGCGAATTGCCGACGCGTCATTTCCATTTTGGTTACTCCTCCGTCGACACTCCTCCGTCGATGACATCGATGAGGTAGGCGGCCTCGACCACCGTGGTATCGAGTCCGGTAGCGTTGCGGCTTGGAACTGTACTCGGGCAATCTCGGAAAGGCGCACGGGATCGAGCTTTTCCAGGTAGGCTAATCGGGGGAGATAGAGATGAGCCGGAACGTCTTGTTCTTGTGCTTAACCGCTGCATCGGTGCTAGCGGCAAGTGCGTTTTCCCAGTCATTTTTGAGCCAGTACAAGGGCGTGCCCTATCACGACAGCCGCTATCAAGGCGGCCCACAGAAAGTACCGGGTCGGGTGTTGTGCGCCTACTATGATCTGGGCGGCGAAGGAGTGGCGTATCACGACACTGACCCGAAGAATCACGGCAGCGGAGAGTTGAATCCGGTCGATGGGACTTACCTCAATGAATTTCGTATCCATGAGGGAGTGGATACTTCCTATACGAAGTTCGACCGGAAGCCGGATCCGATTGACGACAACCCCTTTGACAAGGTTGTTCCTCCTCGGGAATTGCTCTATGTTGGCTGGACCGAGCCAGGGGAGTGGTTCAACCTCACTGTCGACGCGGCGCAGGCGGCAACCTACGCTGCCGATTTTCTTTACACCTCTAATCGTGGGGGAACAATCTCTATCGACGTAAATGGAAAAGAAGCAACAGGACCACTGCAGGTCCCAACGACATATGACTCTGCTGACCCCGTGGCTTGGCGTCAGTGGCACCACTGGAACCTGGCTCCGAAGTTCTTCAAGATTCGCCTTGGCAAGGGGAGGAATGTTCTCACCGTCCACATCTTGACCGGCGGTAACATGAATTTGGCCTATTTCGACTTCAAACAGGATCACTGACGGAAGGGATGGTGAGCAGATTCAAATGAATGCAATCAGCCGGCGCCGCTTTCTTGCCGCACCCGCGTTGAGGAGATGCAGCTGAACGCGTAGTCTTCAATAGCAAGGGTAGTGAGTTCAGACTAGTTGTCGCGATCAAATATCACATGCAGAAGAGAGCAATGCAGGAAGCAGTCATGGAATTGTTTGCGGCAAGGAGAGGCCACTTTCTGCTTGAGTCCGGGCATCACGGCGATCTGTGGCTTGACCTTGAGCTGTTGTGTCTGCGCCCCCAAAGCATCGAGCCCTTTGCTGTTGAGCTGGCGACGCGGCTAGCGGCATCGGACATAGAGTTCGTTTGTGGACCACTCGTAGAAGGTGCTTTCATTGGCCTGATGGTCGCCTCAAAGATGAATAAAGCCTTTGCATATACCGAGCGCTTTGCTCGAGCCTCGACGGACGGACTTTTCCCGGCTGGATATCGTGTGCCCGATAGGCTTCGGCAGGAACTGAAGGGCAAACGGGGCGCCATCGTCAACGATGTGATAAACGCGGGGTCAGCCATGCGAGGCACGTTTTGCGATTTGGAGGCTTGTGGAGCTACAGTTGTTGGGATAGGAGCACTCCTGATATTAGGAACGGCTGCTTTCGAGTTTGCATCGATGAAAGCAGTCCCTTTGGAGGCGATTGCCACGCTCCCGAATAACCTTTGGCCTCCTGAGAACTGCCCACTCTGTTCTTCAGGTATTCCTTTGCAGGACATCGCGGGTTTCCGATCTGTTCTGCAAGGCGGTCCTGACGCAGACTCATTATGAAAATCATCGTACAGATCTCACTGGACTTCATCTCGATCCCCAAAGCTCTCGAAACCGCACGGCTCGCCGTCCGTTCCGGAGTCGACTGGTTGGAGGCGGGTACTCCCCTCATCATTGCCGAAGGAATGAATAGCATTCGTACTCTGCGCGCCGAGTTTCCCGGCGTTCCCATCGTGGCTGACCTGAAAGCCATGGATGGCGGCTGGCTTGAGACGCAGATGATAGCCAAAGCAGGAGCAACCCATGTCGTGGTCATGGAGCGTGCTCATCCGGAGACGATCAAAGCGATGGCACAGGCCGCAAAGGATTCTGGGGTGAAGGTCATGGGTGACAATCTGGCTGCTGAGGACAGGGTCGCGGCCGCAAAAAGGCTGGAGGATCTTGGCTGCGATTTCGTTATTCATCACATCGGGTACGATGAACGCCGCGGCCTTGCGGCGATGGGAAAGCCTTATCCCAGTCCGCTCGATCAATTGCGAGAGGTGGTTGCGGCGGTGCAGGTGCCGGTCCAGGCGGTTGGCGGTCTTTCCGTTGAACAGGCGATCCGCACTCCCGAATTCGGAGCTCGTCTGGTTGTTCTCGGCGCTCCCCTCATCGACACCGACTCGTCTAAGACTGCGTTGAGCAATCTCGAAGACCAGCTCCGTCTGGTTTGCGACCGGGTTCATGACTATCGGCTCTAACTCGTTTAGCCCTCCGCCAACGAACGTCTTACTTCTTCAGATGCCTGCACGAACGCCGCGGCGATCGATCGGTTTCCGCCGAAGTGAAGATGGAAATAGCTTCCGAGCACGTTGCCTTGCAGACATCCTTCTGATTCACTCAGTCCGGAGAGCGAATAGCGGGCATGAAAAGGAAGGGACAGTTCGGCGGTCGGCATGGCACGCGAGTAGTGAAAGCTGTGGCTTCGGGTGACCGTGCCCTTCTTTGCCAGAAAACAATCCTGCGCGAACTCAACCTCAACGTAGCCGAAGCGAAACAGCCGATCGGTCATCTCAATCCGGAGCGGCAAAACCGAGGCCATGGGAAAGGCTTTGCCTTCACGCGTGTGCAGTTCCTGGGCGAGATACATCATTCCGCCGCACTCGGCGTAAATGGGCCTGCCGCTGTTGGCGAAGGATCGAAGGGACGCGAAAAATGGATGGTTGCTGCTGAGCCGTTCCGCATAAAGCTCGGGATAGCCTCCGCCAAGATAGAGTGCGTCGAGACCGTCGGGTAACGCGGAGTCCGCGAGTGGACTGAAGGGAATGATCTTTGCGCCCGCCGCCTGGAGCAGGTCGAGGTTGTCCTGGTAGTAAAAACAAAATGCGGGGTCGCGGGCGATTCCCAGCAAAACTCTGGGTTCTTTTACCGTGCCGGCATGCGCAGGGTGAGGGGTGGCGGTTTCATGGCAGCCGTCGAGCAGTCGATCGAGGGCAAGATGCTTCTCGGCCAACGCGGCAAAGGCCCGCGCCCTGTCGCCGGTAGACGACTCCTCGTCTGCGGTGCGCAGGCCGAGGTGCCGCTCGGGGATGGCGACGGCCTCTTCGCGGGGCAACCAGCCCAGCAGCGGAGTCCGCGAAGTGGAGTGGATGGCGTCTGCGAGTAAACGAAAATGCGATTCGCCGGCAACCTTGTTCAGCACCAGACCGGCGAAGCGAAGTTGCGGATCGAAGGTCTCAAACCCGTGTATCACCGCGGCAATGCTGCGCGCGCTTTTGGACGCATCGAGAACCAGGATGACGGGCAAGGAAAGCAGCTTCGCGATCTGCGCAGCGCTGCCAATCTCCCCGCCTCCGGAGACACCGTCAAAGAGACCCATCATGCCCTCGACGATGGCCACGTCGGCATCGGCCGCAGCCCGGGCGAAGATATCCCGATTCGCCTGGTGATCGAGCATCCAGGTGTCGAGATTTCTGGCCGGGCGGCCGGAGATGGCAGAAAGATGGCCTGTGTCCAGAAAATCCGGACCACACTTATAAGCCTGGACGCACAACCCCCGGGCGCGCAAGGCAGCGCATAGCGCCAGCGATACCGTCGTTTTGCCTACTCCGCTGGCAGTTCCGGCAACCAGAAAGGCCTTCATTGCAGTTCTCCGTCACACCAGCAAAGGAATGATTCCCTTCTGCCTATGCTACCGTTTTCATTCTGAATCAAATCAGCGATAAGCTGAAGGGAACGCCTACGAGGTTCGGGCTCATGACAACGTCACAACGCATCGTTTCTTTCCTTCCTTCCGCAACGGAAATGGCGTGCGCCCTGGGTTTGAACGACCGGCTGGTTGGGATCACGCATGAATGCGATTACCCACCTTCGGTAAGAGAGAAGCCCATCGTGGTGCGCAGCGCCATTTCCATGGAAACGATGACTCAGGCAGAGATCGACAAGACGGTGAGCGAGCGGCTGCAAAGTGGTCATAGCCTCTACGAAGTGGATGAAAAGCTGTTGCAAGAGCTTGCGCCCGACCTGATCCTGACCCAGGATCTCTGCCAAGTGTGCGCGCCTTCAGGGAACGAAGTTACCCAGGCTCTGAATGCTCTTCCCAGCAAGCCGGAGATCCTGTGGTTAACGCCGAAGTCGCTCCAGCAAATCGCGGATAATTTGCGCGAAATCGGGGAGGCGGCCGGCTGTTCTGCAAAGGCTGAGGAATTGATCGCCTCCAGCCGCTGCATCCTGGAACACATCGCAGAGACAGCGCGCCAGGCTTCCTCACGCCCCCGGGTCTTCTGCATGGAATGGCTGGACCCTATCTACTGCAGCGGACATTGGGTTCCGGAGATGGTAAGAATCGCGGGTGGAGTGGATCACCTGGGGCACGAAGGGTCGGATTCTGTTCGCCTAGCGTGGGAAGACGTTTTGGCGTGGAAGCCGGAAGTCCTGATCATCATGCCCTGCGGGTACCATCTCGAGCAGGTATTGGAAATAGTTCCCACACTTTACGCCAGGTCCGGCTGGCTTGAACTTCCCGCAGTTCGACAGGAACGAGTGTACGCCGTCGATGCCAGTTCTTACTTTGCACGTCCCGGACCGCGGGTGATCGAAGGAACACAGCTTTTGGCCCACATCATCCACCCTGAGATTTTTCCGTGGATCGGGCGGGCAGACGCGTACCAGCGTTTAGATTTGTCCCACGCGTGAGAGGGAGAATTACGAATGCAGGCTTTTATTGTGCGTCCATTTGGGCGCAAGGAAGGCATCGACTTCGACCGTGTGGAGGAACTGCTGGTTCGGCCAGGTCTTGAAAAAGCCGGGATTGCAGGCCGGTCGACAGGATCGATTACCGAAGCCGGCAATATTCGCGAGGACATGTTTCAACTGCTTCTTCTCGCCGACATCGTAGTCGCTGATATATCGATTCACAATGCAAATGTGTTTTACGAGTTGGGGATCCGGCATTCTTTGCGCACCCGGCTGACCTATCTTATCCGGGCCAGGGTAGATACGCCTGCAACGTTGCGGACGTCGGTCAATGATGTCCCGTTCGACCTGAAGACGGACCGCTATTTGGAATACGATCCAAACGATCCCGCTGCCTCCGTTGCCTTGCTTGCGCGGGGATTGAAGGAGACGATCGCTGCCAACCGGGTTGACAGCCCGGTGTTTCGATCGCTGCCGCATCTGGAAGAGCCGCAGCACTCGATACTGAGTCCAGTGCCGCTGACGTTTGCCAACGACGTCGATCTCGCCGCGCGTCAAGGGCAAGGCGGAAAGCTGGGGCTTTTCGGATCGGAGACAAGGCATCTTCCCTGGGAGATGGGTGGACGCAGGCTGGTAGGACGTTGCCAGTTTTCGGGTAAATTTCTCGCGCCCGCACGCCTGACATGGGAGCTGATAAAGCAGGTCTATCCACTGGACCTGGAGGCGAACCTGATGTTGGGAACGATCTACCAGAGGCTTGGAAAACTGGTTCTATCCGACCAATGCCTGGAGTGCGTATTGAAGAACCCACTGGCCTCGGTGGACGAACGAACGGAGGCGCTGACGCTGCGTGCGCGGAATGCGAAGGTGACAGCACGAGGTCAGCTTACGGGCAAGGAACCAGCGACTCGCGTGGTGTCCGCACTGCGCGCGGGACTGTTTCGCAAGGCACGCGATCTGTACGCGGCAGCATTCAGAGAGAATCTGAACCACTTTTATTCCGGGCTGAATGGGCTAAGTTTGACGGTACTGCTTCTCGATTTGATTCATAAGCAGGGTGAGACCCGGCTGAATATGTTTGACAACGAAGATGACGCTGCCAGGGATGAGAAGCTTCTGAAGACTGAGGTGGCGCGCCTGGCCGCGACCGTGGGACTTTCCATCGAGGGAGCGCAGAGCAGGGTTGAGACGAAGGATGATATTTGGGTATCAGTCTCAAAGGCCGACTATCTCTTTCTGACAGCAAAGCATGACAACATTGCCGCTATGGCATACGAGCAGGCATTGCCGGCTGTGCCCCCCTTTCACGTTGGCTCAGTCCGCGACCAATTGGAGCTGTTTGAGCTACTCGACGTTCGAACGGAGCGCGTGAAAATGTGTCTCCAAAGTTTTCCCCCGGTTGTGGCAGCCCCACCAGGATTGCGCCAGACGATCGTATTTACAGGCCATATGATCGACGCGCCCGGACGGGAGAAGGCGCGCTTTCCAAAGGCTGCGGAGGCGAAGGCGCGGGCCATGATTCACGCTGAGGTGAATCGATTGCTGAAGATGTTCCCAGGCCCGGCGCTAGGGATTGCCAGCGGGGCGAGCGGCGGCGACATTCTTTTCCACGAGGTCTGCCGCGAACTTCAGGTGCCGACGCGGGTCTTGCTTCCGCTGCCGGAAAATCTGTTTATCGAACACTCCGTTAGTCCGGCTGGAGCGGAATGGGTGGCGCGGTTTACAGATCTAATGGACAACCATAACGGCCCCAATGAGGTGCAAGTGCTGGCTTCCCTGCCTGTTCTTCCGGACTGGATGCGCGATCCCCCGGACTATGATATCTGGCAGAGGACAAACATGTGGCTGCTCGAAGAAGCTGTAGCTGCGGGCGTCACGAACGTGATGCTGGTGGCCCTCTGGGATCGGGAGATCGGATTGCCTGGGGGGACACAGGACTTTATCGCGGCGGCGAAGAAGCGTGGAATAGCGGCGACTGTGCTGGATGCAAAAGAGCTCATTGCATAAGAACGTGAGCATGGTTTGCAGGGAGGCGTCCTGCCCTTATCAACCTAAAGCAGCGATCCGAAATGGTCCGACCGCACCTCACGCGCAGCGGCTTGCCCGATCTCCAGTAGCGCGGGAATATTGTCGGGACAGTCCATCTTCTGAATGATATCGGCATCAACCTTGGGAAATCCGAGTGCAGATAGCCCGGCGCGGCTCAGGTCGGCATTATATCGTGCATAGAGAAAGCTCCGGCCGAGGTCTTCCGTAAGAGATTTCTTCGGAGCGGCGTAACACTGCTCCAGGGTCATTCCGGGGGTAATGCTCCTCGGCACAAGGTCCATCAGCTCGCGGTCCAGCGGCGCGCCAAACGTACACCGTCCCACTGTGCGGCAAGAGATGTCCTGCTCCACTTGCATCGCGTACATCAGCGCTCCTGGAAGCCCAGCCACTGTCGATACGATGTTTCTGTTCGGGGCCGCGGCGGTTGCTCCCAGAGACTCCGCTGCGCCCGTGCCCACGGAAATCAGTAGCAGGTTCTTTTCTCCCTTCGTCCAGCTCAGCCTGTACGCAGGCTCGGTCGCCATCCGGTACAGCAGAAACGCCGGGTTGTTGTACGGCGTCATCCCGCCGTCTACGAACACAGCAGCCTCCGATGGCCTCTTCTCGTCCCAAGTCATGATCTCTGCTGGAAAATATACCGGGGCAGCGGTGCTGGCTCGCACCAGCTTCCACAATGGCATCCGCAGGTTGTTGTTGGTTCGTGATGGATCGTTGTACTTCGCATCCGGGTTGCTGCTCACGGGCCATGCAGAGTCCGTGGTTACATTCTTCGTCACCACCAGCAGGAGGCACTTCAGGCCGTCGGGATCGAGCGTCGTCGTGGGCCCAAACACCTGCTGTAGCTGGCGAATCAACGGGTCGGCAGTGTGCAGGTACTTAAACCGTTCGATCAGAGTGGAAGGATCGAACATCTCCCGCCCGTACGCCTTATAGAACTTGATCAAGTCCGCGGTGGTCATGCCGCGGGCCAATCCGGCTGCGATGATCGCGCCGGTGCTCGTTCCGCCGATATAGTCAAAATACTCGCAAAGCGCTAGGCCGGTCTTTTCCTGGACGATTGCTTCCATCTTCTGGAGGATGCCAAGAGTAATCAGGCCACGAATGCCGCCTCCATCCAACGCCAGCAAGCGGCGCGGACGTTCGTCCTTGTAGCGATCGAGCAGGCTTTTCCAGCGTTCAGGGTGAAGCAGCATCCCGTGACCCCAGCGAAATAATTTGTTGCGTAGATGTTGCCTAACGCAAAAATTCGACAGCCAGATGGTAGCCCCAGCCGAAGAAGCTGTCGACCAAAAACGCCGCGATGCGTCGAAGCCGATGAAGCCCATATTGTTGCGAGGTGATCCTGTCGCACATGCTCGTTCTAAGGCATCACTCTTCATAGGCGCCAAGCGAAGTTGCGACTAAGCCGACCCCGGTTGCCGATCGGCCGCAAGTGGCCAGGAAGCTTTAACATATGCGACGCCGGCAGGCCATTTTGCACCGCCCTCAACATACATTCAGCGGAGGACCACAGCCGGGTGGGCAACCCTTTTAGGGTAATTCCCGTCTTTCTTTATCGTGTTCGAGAGAATAACCAGGAGGGCGATCATGAAACGGAACATCACAGCAGGATTGATTCTCGCAGCATGCCTGACATTGAGTGGCTTCGCCCAAGACTGGTACCACGATCGCGATGCGCGTTACCAGGACGAGCAGTGGCGATCCCAGGTGTTCACTGAAGTACGATCGGACCTGGACCACATCTGGAGTGCTCGAGGAGCGAGCGAAAAAGAAGATGCACGCCTGGAGAGGACGAAGGAAGAGCTAACGGAACTGCAAGCCAAGCTCGATCATGGACAGTTCGATAACGGCACCCTGAACGATGTCATCGACTCCATTCGCAAATCAGCCAATGATCAGCGTCTGGCCCCTCGCGACCGCGCGGTCTTAAGCGATGATCTGAACCGACTCCATGACTATCAGTTAAATTACAAGACCTGGAAGCATTAGGCTGAAACTGAGGGCGCGTGCAGCACGCCCATCAGAATGCCATTGTGGGTCCGGCTAGTCTAAGGTAAAGCGAAAGCGACAACTGCGTCTCCGAGAGGCTCCTCGGCTATTACCTTATTTCCCCCCGCAGCAATCACAAGGTATTGTTTGCCATTGACTTCGTAAGTCATTGGGGTAGCATTTCCAGCGGCGGGTAATGCCGCGTTCCATAGCTCTTCCCCAGTGTCGACATTGAATGCGCGGATACGCGGATCGGTTGTGCCTGCTATGAAAACAAGGCCGCCTTTCGTAGTGATGGGACCTCCCAGACTGATGGATCCCGGTGGTATGGAGCCGTGTGCGCCACCAAAATCCTGCATTGAGCCGAGCGGAACTTGCCAACGTATCGTGCCCTTCGCCATATCAACAGCAGTCAACGTGCCCCATGGGGGCGTTCCACAGGGCAAATCCGATGGAGACTGCAGGAAGCGGCGAAGCATTCCGTACGGGGTGCCGAGCTGCGATCCATAGTTTCCGTCTTCGTCGCCCGACCTGATCCTGTCGCGTGGAATCAACCTCACGCGTGCGATGAAATTGTTCGTATTCACGATGAGCAGGTTGTGTTGTGGGTCGTAAGCGTAGCCGCTCCAGTTCATGCCGCCGAGGTGGCCCGGCACAGCGAGTGTGCCCTGCAGGCTCGGAGGCGTAAAGATGCCCTCATTGCGAAGTTTTCGCATCGCTTCGCGGCAGGCCTCTCGATCCGCCGGCGTTGGTCCCCATGCGTCGTTCAGCGATACCTGTTGCGGGACAAGCGGAGGAGGAGCGAGAGGAACGGGCTGAGTCGGCGAGGTCTTCTCGCCGGGCACATCGCTTTGAGGTACGACTCGCTCCTCGACGGGGAAAATCGGTTTTCCGGTATCACGATCGAGCACATACAAAAAGCCGGTCTTGTTTCCCTGAATGACTACCGGAATCTTCTTGCCGTCATGAGGCACAGTGGCCAGCAACGGCGGCGATGCAGTGTCGTAATCCCAGAGATCGTGGTGAACCAACTGGAAACCCCATGCGATCGTTCCGGACTTCGCGTGCAGCGCTACAACCGAGTTCGCCCATCTGTCGTCTCCCGGGCGTAGACCACCGTAATAATCGGGGCTGGCGCTCCCTGTTGGCACGAAAACGAGATCGCGTACAGCATCCACGGTCATAAGCGACCATGCATTCGCTGCTCCCGTGAGCCACGGCGACGCCAAATCATTCCCATTTCGTGGAATGGGGTCCCAACTCCAGTGCAAGGCTCCCGTTCTGACATCGAAGGCACGCACCACTCCGGAAGGCATGTCTGCCCGGTTGTTGTCATCAATCGCCGATCCCACGATCACCCTATCGTCAATCGTGACGGGCGGCGACGTCATGTGATACCAGCCCTGCATGTGTTCGCCAAAGTTCGTATGTTGATAGCCAGGAACGTTGCGCAAATTTACTTGTCCCGACGAACCAAAATCAGGACATGGAACTCCGGTCATGGCGTCGAGTGCGATCAATCGAGCATCAAGCGTCGATTCAAAGATACGACGTTTGCACACTTTATCTGCGGCGCGCAATGGATCGAGCCAAGTAGTCACGCCCCGATTGATCAGGCCGTCCCCATAGTCGAGGCTCTGGTCGATCTTCGGATCGTAGGCCCAGAGCTGTTTTCCAGTGATCGGATCAAGAGCGATCACGCGATTGAAGGGCGTGGTGAGATAAAGCTTTCCATCCACGAGAATCGGAGTGGTCTCAAAGCCGCTTCGCCTTCTTCCGTCATGTCCATCGGAGATGTCGCCAGTATGGTAGACCCACGCTACCTTCAGCTTTGACACGTTCTCCTGGTTGATTTGAGAAAGAGATGAATGGCGCATCCCGCCTGGATCGTTGCCATAGTTTGGCCAGTCGGATTCTGATCTTCCCTGGCCGTGTGCGTAGAGCGCAGAGCCGATTAAAGTCAGGATAAGTATGGAGTGGCGAGCCAAGTCCAGCCGTCTTTGAAATGTCATACAGAAAGGAATAAGGCGAAGACCCAGGAAAAGCAATGAAACTGGGACGACCAGGCCGGAAGCAGGGACAAGATGGACAATAACAATTCGAGATTCTGGCTTTGAATTTTGAAGTTAGCATTCACCCACATGATTGCGATAACTTGTATTCATTCATGATTTCGACACGCCAACGGATTCGACAAGCCAACGCGCCGTCAATGCCAATCGCCACGTACAGCCCAAGGTTTCGTGGCTGCTTACATTCCTTGGATTCACGGCCTTCGGCTTCCTCAATTTCGAGTATCGCTACCTGGATAATTTGGCCCGAGGGATGCACCACACCTTTGCAAACCGGCTCTTTGAGGAGATGACCGGGGCCTACGTCGGTCTCTTACTCTTCCCATTTGTACTTTGGGCGATACGCCGCGCTCGCATCCGCCGCAACAACTGGTGGTTCACCGTTCCGTTGAACCTTCTCATCATGGCCGCCTTTTCCGTGGCAGACACGACGGGCATGAGCGTGGTGCGGAGATTGCTGGCTCCGCTGCTTGGCCTGGGGCAATACGACTACGGAATCATGCGATACCGTTACCCGATGGAGTTCGCACAACACGTTCTTCTCTTCTGGTTCGCCGTGGGAACGGTTTACGTTTTCGACTCTTATCGCGAGGCGCAGGATCGCCAACTGGAGTCGGCAGACCTTGAAGCGCGTCTGGCAGAAGCACAATTGCAAAACTTGCGGCTTCAGTTGCAACCACATTTCCTGTTCAACGCCTTGAATACCATTTCTTCCGTAATGTACGAAGATGTCCGCCGTGCTGACAGCATGCTGGCACAACTAAGCAATTTGCTCCGGCGGACACTGCAAACGGGACATTCGCAAGAGGTTCCCCTGGAGGAGGAACTTGCATTGGTAAGGAGCTACATCGCAATCATGGAAGAACGATTTGGAGACGATCTGCAGGTTGAATTCGCGGTGGATCCTGACGTCATGCAGGCTCTGGTTCCACAATTGATCCTGCAGCCTCTGGTCGAAAACTCGATGCGCCATGCGCGCAATCCGCAGACCTCGCACCTTCTCCTATATATCTCTGCGATGCAGGAAGACGGCGATCTTTTGCTGCGCGTACAGGACGATGGACCAGGAATAGCTTTACCTGAGAATGACTCGCCGGTGAAAGGGATAGGACTTTCGAACACAAAACAGCGGTTGCGGAGTCTATACGGTGCGCGTCAACAAATGCTGCTCGAAAATGCAGACGGCCTTCGGGTAACGATCCGCCTGCCGCTGCATACCGAGGCGGTACTGACATGAGTTCTAATCCCGCGGTACGAGTATTTGTGACCGACGACGAGGCGCCCGCCCGTAGAAAGTTATTGCGTTTCCTTGCAGAGGAACCGGGCGTTATCGTCGTCGGAGAGGCAGGTAACGGCCCGGACACAATCGCGGGCGTGCAGGAAACCCACCCTGATTTGTTGTTTTTGGACATTCAGATGCCAGGGATGGATGGCTTTGGAGTGGTTGATGCTTTGGAAAGTATTTTCCTTCCGCGGATCATTTTCGTAACTGCCCACGATGAACACGCTATTCGGGCTCTTCAAATTCATGCTTTCGATTATCTCTTGAAACCCTTTGATCAGCTGCGTTTCTCCAAAGCCGTGGCCGATGCCAGACATGAGCACCAGAAAGAGCGCTGGGCTGCACTGCGAATTGACCTGCGAGGCTTACTGGAAGAAGTTCGACCTCAACGCCAGTCTCGATTGTTGGTGGAAGAGAACGGCCGTGGAACGTTGCTTGCTCTCAATCAAATCGACTGGGCTGAAGCGGATCGCAACTATGTCAAGCTGCACATCAATGGCCACACCTATACAGTGCGAGGAACCATCGAAAGCATTGAAGAAAAAGTGGACTCAGGACAGTTTCTGCGGCTCAACCGCTCTTCGTTGGTTCGCATCGATTTCATATGCGAATTGCAGAAGTGGACTCATGGCGAATACCAGGTGATATTGCAGTCAGGCCAAAAGCTGATGTGGACTCGTCGCTACCTTGATCGACACCCCGAACTTCTTTGCAAGCTGTAGGAAGAACCTCGGTCGCTCGTAACGTGGATCCTACTCAGCCCGCAGGACCTGCATCGGATTGATCGCTGCAGCCCGCCGTGCCGGGATCATAGAAGCGACGATCACCACAGAAAGGAAAATCAGGATAACCGCGCCCAGCATCAGCGGGTCGCGCACGTTGCCGTCTGTCCAATGTGCCAGCAATTTGCTCAATGCCAAGCTCCCCGCGAGTCCTATGCCGCCTCCTATTGCTAATGCGATCGCGGACGATTTGACCACTGCACGTACGACATGAGCACGCCTTGCGCCCAGAGCCATCCGAATGGCAAACTCATGCGCTCTTTGAGAAACAACGTATGAAACTACGCTGTAAAGGCCCACTGCGCCCAGCGCCAATCCGAGGAAAGCGAAACTGAGGAAGACCGTGGCTATGAATCTTTCTCCCGACAGAGCCTCCGAGTCGAGTCGTTGCTCCGCTGTAGTCACCTCGCTCATCGTCTGGTCCGCGTCCAGAGTGCGAATCTGCTCACGAATGGCATGGACGTATGTGAGCGGGTCCCCTCTGGTACGCATGACCAAATCAACCCCGTCACTCACAGCCAGGGTGTACGGCACATAGACCGCCGGAGAAACAGGATCGCGAAGACCATTGTTCGGAGTATCACCGACCACACCCACCACCTGGACCCAGCCGTCATTTCCGGGAGCGGCTAGTGTCCATGTCGTCCGAGCGCCCAGCGCATCGAGGTGGATCATCTTTCCGATGGCGTCTCTGTTTGGCCAGTATTGCTTGGCCATTGCCAGGTTAATGACGCCAACGTGAGCACCGTGAAGGGTCTCAAATTGTGACCACAGACGCCCGCCCAGCAGCGGAATGCGTAGGGTTGAGAAATATTCGGGACTGACTTGCTGTAGTGTGGCCAGTTTAGCGCCGTCAGAAGACCCGCGAATCTCTGCGCTGGTCTTGTACCTTGAAACCGGAGGAAGGAAGGTTTGCTCAATGGCCACCGAGAGGATCCCGGGTGTGCCCTCCGCCTTTTGCCGAATCTGATCGTAATATGCGATGCGATGCTCCCATTGCGCATAGGCCCCATCTCGTAAAGAGATCGTGATGCACGCGAGGTTGTTGGGGTCGTAGCCAAGGGGCGCATGAATCAACCGGTACAGCGACCGAACCGTAGCTCCCGCGCCCGCCATGAGCACCACGATCAATGCCACTTGACCTGCGATCAGAACTTTATGAGTGCGCATCGAGCCAACAGTGCCGGCAAACTTTCGGCTGCTTGCCTGAAGAACTGGGCTCAATTGGGGATCGGAGAAACGAAGAGCGGGCCAGAGGCCGAAAATAATGCCTGTCAGGACTGCAATCGAGGTAGCGAAGAGAAGCACGGGCAGGTTCACACGGAACGAGGCTTCGCCGGGAAATGTGTGGCTGGGCAGGAACCGGGCGACCATTCCCACTCCGCCATAGGCCAGAGCGATTCCCAGCGTCCCACCTGCAAGGGAAAGCGCCACGGATTCTGTCAAGAGTTGGCGAACGATGCGGGTTCGAGTGGCGCCAATCGCGGCGCGGACCGCCAGCTCATGCTGTCGGGCGACGCCACGAGCCAGTAACAGAATCGACACGTTGGCACATCCGATAACAAGCAGAAGCCCAACGGCGCCAAAGAGGACGAAGAGTGTCCCGGCAAATGGGCCCACGAAGATGTCATTCAGCGGCACCAATTGAATTTTGAAGTCCCTGGGAAATCGGTCAGGTGTTTGTTTTGCCAGTTCGTTGATAGAAGCTTGTAGTTCTGCTTGCGCAACCGGATAGGTCACACCCCGCTTGATCCGCACAAACACCATTGCAGTCCGGCTCGGATCGAGCGAGAATTTGAGCGGAAAATACAGATCGCTGCTTGGCCACCAGGCAAAGCGCTTTGGGAGGACACCGATGATCGTATAGTTCCCGTGATCAAGTTCCAGGCTCTTGCCTATAACGTCGGTACTTTCTCCGTAGTGTGTCTTCCAATACGGGTAGCTCAGGACGACGACGCTCGCAGGGTGCAACGCGTCCCTGGTATCCACCTCAGAGAACTCACGTCCAAGTAGCGGAGGAACACCGAACACATCGAACGCATTGGATGAGAGATAGCCCGCGCTGACGGATTCCGGGAGGTCTCCTCCGGTGGCGGCCATAGTTTCCTTGTCCACTGCGATTGCGCCGTCGAGCACAGGATCGTTCTTGAACTGCTGGAACTGGGCACTGGAAAGCAGGAGATCGGTGAGGAATGCCGTTTTATCGAGCACGTGCACGTGCACCATGCGATCCGCACCCTTATACGGGTAGGGATCAATTAATATGGCGTAAATCACGCTAAACATTACGGTGGTAGCGCCGATCCCTAAGGCGAGCGAACATACTCCAACCAGCGTGACGCTCGGATTGCTTCGAAATTGACGTAAACCGAACCGGACGTCCGCAATGAGAGTTTCGATAGTGGGCCATCCCCACGCCTCGCGGCTGCGCTCCTCGATGAGCGTCACATTACCGAAGTTGCGGCGGGCGGCGCGTTCAGCCTCTTCCCGTGACATGCCGTCTTCGATCAGGCAGTCTATCTTCTCTTGAAGATGCTCTCGTATCGACTCAGAGAGTTCTGCATAGCGACGGTGACGTGAGAAGAGTTGCTGGAACCAATGCATGGTGTTACCTAACCCTTGGCAATTGCAAGGACGCGCTTGATTCCAGCGAACATCTGCTCGAAACTCGATATCTCCTGTTCGAGACGTTTCGCGCCGGCCTTGGTTACCTTGAAGATGCGTACCGGGCGATTCCTGGCCGAGAACCCGCTTTCAGACTGCAGCCATCCGGCCTTCAACATGCGCTGCAAAGCCGGATAAAGCGAACCTTCTTCAATCTGTAGCAAATCGTCGGAGACGCTCTTGATGTGCTGCGCGAGTGCGTACCCATGCATCGGTTTTCTGTTCAGCGTTTGCAGAATCATCAATTCCAATGCACCCGGAAAGAGGTCGCGATATTGAGGTTTCCTGGTCATACCCTCTTTTTACTAGTAGGCTCGATTTACTATTTTTAACATAGTATTCTGAAAGCACGAACAACGATCCTTAAATTTGCATGACGGTAGAAAATTACCGTCTGAATTCCGAAGTTGGTGACCACTGCCAGCCAACTGAGTCGCGGGCTATATGGTCAAAACGGCACTGGCGCATGAAAATTGTTGCGCCGTGCTTTGGACACGCTCGATAAAGCGAACCGCGGCAACGGCCGGTTGATGAACGCACATAAAAAGGTCGAACGGGAACCAATGAAAATCATTGTGATGACGGGCGCCAGCTCGGGCATTGGTGAAGACGCCGCCCGACGGCTGATTGAACGAGGCCACCGGGTCATCGCCGGCTCGTGCGACCGCATATCTGCCGAGAGCGTTGAAGCTCGACCGCTTGATCTCAGCAATCTCGATACGGTCCACACCTTCGCTTCGACCCTCAGTACCACGCAGTTCGACACCCTTGCTCTCAATGCGGGCCGACAAGGCTACGACGTGACCACGCGAACGGCGCAGGGCTTTGAGCGCACGTTCGGCGTCAATCATCTGGCCCACTACCTCCTCGCGCGGCTCCTGTTGCCACAGATCAGAAACGGCGGAAACCTCATCTTTACTTCTAGTGGAACGCATGATCCAGCGACAAAGTCTGCTGTACCCTCACCGAAACACGCCAACGCAGAATGGCTGGCGTTTCCGGAACGCGACCCTACGCTTGACCAGCGGCCGATCACGGCTGGGTTGCGTGCCTACTCATCATCGAAACTGTGCAATGTGATGTCCGCGCGAAGCTTTGCCGCTCATCCTGATGTCTTGAAGCGTGGACTGCGCGTATTTGCCTATGATCCTGGCCTGACCCCAGGTACTGGCCTCACTCGGACAGCGCCGTTTGTCGTGCGAGGATTGATTTGGCCATTCATGCGGCTTATTCAGCCTCTCTCGGCCGGAATGAACAGCATTGCCGATGCCGGTCGCTGTCTTGCCGATCTGAGCGACGGGAGCGTGACGAATACAACCGCAATCTATTGTTCCCTTCGAAAGGCCCAACCAATCTGGCCACCTCCCTCCACCATCGCCCAGGATGATGCAGCTTGTGCGAAGCTTTGGCGAGACAGCGCCACAATGGTAGGACTGCCGCGCTGATACTTTCGCGACTAGCGATTATGTGCCTAACAACCTCGAAGCTCGGTGCGTTAGTAAACGCTGCGCCGTTACAAACTACTGCTGCCTCAGATGGCGCTAAAAAATGAAGCTTTGACTGAACACGGAATAAGGCTTGACGTCCTCTTATCCATTCTGTATATACTGTCTATACACAGATGTACGGAACCTTTACACTTTCGCAATCCGACAAGCGTCCCATGTACTTCCAAATCATGGAGCAAATCAAGCACCGGATTACCGTCGGTGACTGGACGGAAGGCGCGCCCATCCCTTCCATCCGCCAACTGGCCGTCGATCTTCAGGTAAGCGTCATCACCGTCAAGCGAGCCTATTACGAACTCGAACGTGAAGGTGTCATCGTCACCCAGCATGGCAAGGGTTCTCAGGTAGCATCCACCCCAGGCTTGGGTACTCGCCTGCTCGAGCAGGAACTCGAACAGCATTTAGGGCAGGCAGCCCGGATCGCGGAGCGACTGGGCATGCCGCCGAAACAACTGGAGGCGCGTTTGCGCGTAGTTAGGGAACGTATCGCGGAGAAGGAAAAAGAATTCATATGAACGATCTCGCCACAGATCTCGCTGTCGAACTGAGCGGAGTCAGCAAGAAGTATCGCTACTTCACGCTCGAAGATATTCACCTGAAACTCCCGCGGGGGCAAATCATGGGTCTCATCGGGGCCAATGGCGCCGGCAAGTCCACCACCATCCGCATCTTAATGGGTCTGGTTCACCAGGATTCTGGTGAAGTTCGCGTGCTGGGCCAGAGCATGCCCGCCCAACAGGTCACCGCCAAATGGGACATCGGTTTCGCATCGGAGGACATGCGGCTTTACGATTCCATGACTCTTGCCTGGCACATGAGTTTCATCCAGTCGATTTACCCCAACTGGGATGCCGCTTACGCGCAGCTTCTTCTCAAGCGTTTTGGATTGCGCGCGGAGCAGAAGATCAAAGGCCTCTCCCACGGCCAGCGCGTCAAATCGGCGCTGCTCCTGGTTCTGGCGCGCAAACCCCAACTGCTGGTGCTGGACGAGCCCACGACCGGCTTGGATCCGGTCGCGCGTCACGAGATTCTCCGCGAATTGACCGGCGTCATGGCCGAAGAGGGTCGCAGCATCCTGTTCTCGTCGCACAACACTCAGGACGTGGAACAGATTTCCGACCAAATCACCTTCATTGATCGTGGCCGCATCATCGACTCCATGGACAAGGAGACCTACCTTGACCGTTGGCGCCGGCTGCGCCTCGAGGTTCCTTTGGGAATCGAATTGCCGCCGCTGCCCGGAATCGTAGGCGTGCAACGGCAGGGAAGACTGGCAGTCGCCACCTCCAATGCCTTTGTGCCCGATCTTGCCCATGCCTATGCACACACCGGCGTCCGCGTTCAGAGCATCGAGAGCATGACGCTCGAAGAGATTTTCGTCGCCAATGTAGAACACAGCCGCGAGGAGGTGGAAGCGTGAGAAGCTCCGTCATCGGCCATCTGATTTTGAAAGATTGGCGTCTCAATCGCCTGCTCATTTCGCTTTCCATTGGCGTCGGCCTGATCGCGTTGGTGATCGCGCAATACGCGGGGGAAGTCGCTCGTCTTCTGGGCAGCGTGTGGTTCTTTGTGTCGCTCTGTATTCTCGGCAGCATGCTGCCCGCCGCAGCCATCTTGAACGAGCGGAAGAAACAGACGTTGGCGTTTGTCATGAGCCTTCCCGTATCGCCGGTCCAGTACACGATCGCGAAAGCTTTATCGACTTCGGCCATGTTCCTGGTCCCTTGGTTCACGCTGCTGATCTCAGCGCTGGTTTTCATTGAGATACGTCACGCGATTCCTCACGGAACAATTCCCATGTTGCTCATTCTCGCCATGCTGCCTCTGATCGCCTTTTGCCTCATCTCTGCCATTGCGCTGGTAGGAGAATCGGAGGGCTGGCTCATGGCGGCCAGCATCCTCTGCAACTCCTCCTATTGGTTTGTTTGGTATTTGCTGGCCCGCATCCCGTCGCTCAGAGCGAACTGGACTGGCCCAATGGCAGTTTGGAATCCGGCGGCTCTCATCGTCTTGTCCGCGGAGCTTGGATCGATCGCGTTCATAGTGGGTCTCTCGTTCTTCTTCCAATCCAGGAAGCGCGATTTCATTTAGCTGATCTCGCTCGAATACTCGAAAGGAAATGCCATGCGATACGTGTGTCTGTTTGCACTGATCACCTCGACACTGTGTGCGCAAGATGGTGCCGCGATCTATAAGGAGCGCTGCGCGTCGTGCCATGATTCGGCCGCGCCGCGTGTTCCATCGCTCAGCACGATAAAGGCCATGAGCGGCGAAGCCATTTACCTGACCCTCACGCGGGGCGTCATGAAGACCCAGGCAGCCGGCCTTTCCAGCGCTCAAATCTTCGGCCTGATCGGCTATATCGCGCCCACTGGGGGCACCCACGCGGCCGCCCCTGACCTGGCGCCCACGTGCAGAAGTCAACCGGCGTTTTCGGGTAGCGCAAATCCCCCTCAATGGAACGGCTGGAGCACAAAGATTACCAATTCGCGCTTCGAGGACGCCGCCTCCGCTGGTCTTACCGCCGCCGACCTGGGCAGACTCAAGCTCAAGTGGGCCTTCAATCTCGGCGACGTAACCGAAGCGCGATCGCAGCCTGCCGTTTTCGGTCGATACGTTTTCATCGGTGCTCCGACCGGAGCATTCTACGCACTGGATGCCGATACCGGCTGCACCATCTGGGGATTTCGCGCCGCTTCCGGGATCCGTGGCGGCGCTGCCATCGGTGACGCCGCCGGCACACCCGCCGTATTCTTCTCCGATACCGGCGCAAATGTGTACGCGCTTAACGCGCAAACGGGTAAGTTGATCTGGAAGGTTCGCCCCGTCGATCATTTTGCCGCGCTGGGAACAGCCACGCCCCGCTATTACAACGGCGTGCTGTATCAGGCATTCTCTTCTTTCGAAGAAGTGGTCAGCGCCGATCCCCACTATCAGTGCTGCACGTTTCGCGGCAGCGTGGTGGCCCTCAAAGCCGCCAACGGCGATAAGTTGTGGCAAACCTTCACTATCCCCGATCCCGCCGGGCCCACGCGCATGAGTCCCGCGGGCACGCAGCAATACGGCCCGTCGGGAGCCGCCGTCTGGGCGACCCCGACCATTGATGAGCAACTGGCTGTTCTTTACGTTGCCACCGGAGACAACTATTCGGACCCACCAACCAAGACGAGCGACGCCGTTCTTGCCATGGATCTCAAAACCGGCAATCTCTTGTGGTCAGATCAGCTGACCAGCAACGACGCCTTCAACAGCGCATGCTCCATCCCAATACCCGGCAATTGCCCTGAGACGCACGGCTCTGACTACGACTTCGGCCAGCCGCCAATCCTCATCACCCTTGGTGCTGGGAAACGAGCTCTGGTGATCGCACAAAAGTCCGGCATGGCCTATGCCCTCGATCCCGACGCAAAAGGCAAAATGCTCTGGCAGACGCGGGTGGGCAAAGGAGGAGTATTAGGAGGCAGCCAGTGGGGTTCGGCGTCGGATGAGGAAAGAGTCTATGTGGCTATCTCCGATCTTGCACTGAGCGGAATACCGGATCCGAAATCGGCCAAGGGGTATCGGCTGGTGCTGGATCCCCACAAGGGAGGCGGGCTCTACGCCCTTGATTCTCAAACCGGCAAGATCGTGTGGAGCGCGTCTGCAACGCCCTGCGCCCCGTCACGAACGGATTGTTCGCCTGCGCAATCTGCCGCTGTCACCGCCATTCCAGGGGTGGTCTTCTCCGGATCGGTCGACGGCCACCTGCGCGCTTATTCAGCATCCACGGGCGGAGTTCTATGGGATACGGATACCGCGCGCGACTTTTCCGCGGTAAACGGCAAACCCGCGAATGGCGGCTCGATAGACGCCGCCGGTCCGGCAGTAGTCAATGGCATGATCTTCGTCAACTCTGGTTATGGCAAATGGGGCGGCATGTCAGGAAATGTGCTCCTGGCCTTTTCAGCGCAGTGAGAGAAGGGGCGGGCGGAAAGTAGCCCAGGACGCAGTCCTGGGTCTGGAGTTTCTACATTTTTAGCTAAGGGGATCGATCAAAAGCAGCCAAATATGGCAGCTTTTTCAGATGTTCCAGCCATTCGTAGGCCTTGTGTCAGGGCATGACTTTAGTCGTGCCGCTTAGCCCTTAAGAGTTTTGGGCTTTAGCCCCTGCGCTTTTTCTTTGCCAAGTAGGTATAACAATAGGGGTATTTTTCTGCCGAATCGACCAGCCCTGCTTTTACAGGGTTTTGGGCAATATATTCTCGATGTTGCAGGAAGCTTTGCTCATCTTTGATTCTGCCATCAGAAAAGCCAGGCTGCCACACTTCTCCGCCATACCCACATTCTTTTTTCAGACGATAGGAAAATCTGCCTTTGATCAATTGCATGGCTTTCTCAATCGTCATCGCATGATTCACTTCTATCAGAAGGTGCACGTGGTTTGGCATGACTACAAAATCATGCAATTTAAATTTTCCTGCTGCCACGTAGGAACGTAACACATCGATAAAAAGCAATGCATTCTGCTCCGGCTGCAACAAACGTTTTGCCAAGCAAGTCTTGGTAGTGGTGAAAAATATGCGTTCAGAACTGAGAATTCCTTCTGATGCGGCATTCCGTGTAGGTCTAGCCATAGCAGGGGCTAAAGCCCAGCCCTCTTTTCGCTCTTTGCGGCACGACTAAAGTCATGCCCTGACACAAACCAATACTACAAATTCGAGACAGTTTTCTGGTGTCATTACCTTAATTGTCTTTCGAAATGTAGAAACTCCAGGCCCAGGACGCAGTCCTGGGTAGACCCGACCAAAACGGACCGAGTCCCCTCAGGGACGGCTGAAATCCCTGTCGCCATTGTTCAGCCGTCCCTGACGGGACTGTTCGCATCTCTAATATTTTCCCCAGGACTACGTCCTGGGCTACTTTCAGCCCGTCCCTTCGGGACTCACGCAGACTTTTTCCGCAGCCTGTAAAGCCCTCAATCGATATACCGAAGCGTTCTCGCGGGTTTGAAAACCCGCTCCCCGGGACTAAAGTCCGGGGCTGGCACAACAGCGAGCTTTTCCGCAGCCTCTTTAGCCCACGCTCAGGGCAGGCTCTGCGGTTTGCCATCCCAGCAACTCATCCAACCGAAGCCACTGCCCTCTCCTTTGTCATCCGACCGGAGCCTGGGGATGCAAAAGGAGCGTCTCCAAGTGAGTCGGGATATTTCATAAAATTCGATAAAATTTGGCTTTTTGTTGACTTCAGCGGTGGCGCGCCAGAGGGCCTTTTCTTGTGGAAAAGGGCAGCCTGAGTGATCTGGTTGCGTGCAGAGCATCCTCGAAGCCGCCGCCGGTCGCGATGATGAGGGGATCGGTAAGGCTGGGCTGGTTGGGGTCAAAGTTGCGGTAAAGTTCCGGTCAAGGGGCGGAGGGGGCACGTCGTTAGCCACCCTGGGGGCCGAATTAGGAGGAGGCTCCGGGTCGGAGACCTGGGGCGCGGCGGGTTGGGCTTCCGTGGCGGCAACGGGATCGCCTGGCTGCGTGCCCGCGGCCTGGTGTTGCTGCCGGCGGCGCCACTCAGGGGTGTAGATTTGTGGCGGGACGGGCGGGGCCGTGGGTTGCTTCTCGGATGAGGAGACGCGGCGGTCCGGAATCAGGCCTTCGATGGCTACGATCATCGAAAGGGCCTTGACCTGACCGGCGATGATGCCTCTGGTGGCTTCGGGGCTGAGATTGGCCAGCTCCCAGAGCCGGGCCAGGATCTGGTCGCGACCCAGGTTCAGCTGGCGCAGCCCTTCGGCTTCCTGGTCCACCAGCCTTTCCCTGACGGCGGCGCGGTGCTCGATCATGTAGGCGCGGACGCGGGGCTTGGATTTGGTGTAGGCAGCGGAGTCGGGATTGAGACCGACGGCTTCTGCGGCGCGGCGGTCATTCATGGTTCCGGACATGATCAGGTGAGCAAAGGCCATTTCCTGATCGGTGATGGGATCGCTGACAGTATTTTTGGGCATAGGTAGTCTCGTTCCTCGGTTGTTGGAGATTGTGTTCTTTGCTGCTTCCTAGTGACGCAAAAGGGTTGGAAGCCGCGGTAGGCCAGTCATGGCTGGTGTTGGTGATTTTGTGACAGGGATAGAGTGTGGTACCGGACAGCGGTGAAGCTATCCTTCGCTCGCGCTGAAGGCCGAAACTACCGGCAACTGCCGGCCAGGATGCGGTTGCGTGAGAAGCCGCTGCCTGCCGATATCGTCTGCTCTAAGTGATAGAGCCTTTCAAGCTCGAATGTAAGTGGCAGGATGCGTTTTTCGGCACAGGAGTACTAGCCCAAAGGTTACTCGGGTTCGATATGCACGTTGGCAGCGGGATTCCCGGCGCCAACCTCGCGGGGGTTACTCCTTTGGGGAGCGCTCGATGGCGCCAGAGTCTTCCGCCGGCTGGTCTCCACCCACCGGAATAGCCTCCTATGCCCGGAACGTGCCCACCCGGATGAACCTACCCCCGTTTCACGGGAACTCGGCATCACTGCCGAATGGCCACCTGTCCGAGCCGACTCGGACACGTGGCTCGCGTCCTCTTGAGGTAAGTGCATGGCGATACGCAACGACTGAGATAAGAAAGTCGAAATTAGATCAGGGGCGTATTCGGAGGCTGACCTCGAACTGAAAATTGGGATTCTCTATACGCCGGGAGCGCTCGCTGAGTGAATCAGTAAAAATAACCGGTCCAAATCTGCTTGCTTCTGCACCAATCAAAACAGGGGACTTCCGGGTCCGCTGAAAACGCACTGATTAGAGCAGTTTCGCAATTACTGTGGACTGAAAAAGATCGCCACGAAAAGGCCTGTCGCTTCGGTCTACACCCATTGCGAAACTGATTAGCGTCGGAACGACGTCTGGCTTGTTTCCACGATTTCGGGTCCCGCATTCCAGGGAGACTGGGCAATGTCGATGACAATGAGCGTGAAGCCGGGGTCTGTCTGCGTTGCCGCCGACTTGTCGCGTAAAGGGGCTGTGGGGCTCGCCTCTACTGCTGCATTCCAGTCTGAACAGCATGTTCGAGAGGTATAATCGTCGGAGTGAGGTACTGTCGCCAATTCGCTGTGCTAGTCCTGCTGCTGGTGTCATGCCTGGCACCCGCGATGGCCTGCATGGTCCCCGATGCGCAGATGAGCACTCAAGAACGTGCCTGCTGCCGCGTGATGAAAAGCCAGTGCGGCCAGATGGAGATGCCGGCGTCGCATGGCTGCTGCAACAAGACTCTGCCGAGCGTTCACGACAATGCGCTGGATACAAAGACGGTGACATTTCACCCGGTTGTAGCCTCTATTCTCTGGTTGGCTGCTTTCGAGCTGGTGAATCCGACCTCCGCTGTCACTGGATGGGTTGAACGCCCCGACTACTCGCCTCCAAAGTCCCCGCCCGCGACCATTTCCATCCTAAGAATTTAAGTCCGCTCCACTCTCGCACTCTACTCTTGCCGAACGCGCGCGCGTGTGTCTGCGTGCTTTTGGCGGATGTCTTGAACTGCATTTGAGATTGGAGCTCCCGTATGAACGTGGTCTCTTTGTTGACCGCCACGCTTGTGTTGGCCACTGCATTGTCTGCCCTCGGGCAAACGCCAGTGGCGAGTACGCCTACGCCCTTGTCCCAGCTTTTAGCAGAGGCTGAGGCGAACAACCCACAAATCTCCTCAGCCAATCACGCCGTACAAGCAGCCCGGCAAATGGCACCGCAGGTGACCACATTGCCTGACCCGAAATTTACCTACCAGCAATTCAGTGTGGGCAGTCCGAAGCCATTTGCTGGCTATACCAACAGCAACTTTGCTTACATCGGCGTTGGAGCGTCACAGCAATTGCCCTATCCGGGGAAGTTGCGTGCGCGCGGGGCAGTAGCCGAACGCGATGCTGACACGAAACAAGCTGAAGTTGAAGTGACGAAAACCAGCATCGCCGACGCGACAAAGGCTGATTATCTCCAACTGGCCTATCTGCAACAGACGCTTGGCATTCTGCGGCAAAACGAGTCCGTTCTTGACCAACTGATTCAGGATGCAACGGCCCATTATCAAGTCGGCCAGGGGATGCAGCAGGATGTCCTACAGGCACAGGTGAACCGAACCAAAATCGTGAAAGAGATCACGATGCACCATCAACTGATGGAGCAGACGCAGGCACACCTCAAGGGTTTGCTCAGTCGGGACCAGGGATCGCCGGACATTGTTACGGAAGATCTGATTGAAACTCCGCTCAAACACACTTCCAATGAGCTTCTTGCGACGGTCCAGCAGAGCAACCCTCAGATTCAGGTCGATGCGAGTTCCATTCACATGCAGGATGCGCAGGTGGCGTCCGCAAAGCGCGAAGGGAAGCCGGATTTTGAAGTTGGTTATATGTACCAGAACACCGACCGTAAGTATCGGGACTACTACATGTTCACCTTCGATGTGCGTTTGCCGCGCAAGAAGCGGGTAAATGCAGAGATCGCAGAGGCCATGGAAAAGCGGTCCGAATCACAACGGACACTCGATGCACATCTGCAACAGCAACTCGCCGAAGTGCAGGAGGGGTATGTCAAAGCGGCGAGCGATGAAGAGCTACTGAAGGAATATCGGGAAGGTCTCATCCCACAATCCGATGCAGCATACCGGGCAACATTGAGCGCCTATGCGTCCAATCGTGAGCAGTTTATTCATGTCCTCTCTTATTTCACAGACACTCTCAACTTGAAGCTCGAATACGTGCAGACCCTCGTGGATCACGAAGCTGCTTTGGCCCACCTCGAATCTCTGACAGGAGCGACACTGCGATGAACAAATATGTTTTGAGAACCTCTCTCGTTTGGATCATTGTTCTGGCAGCTATCGCAGGAATATGGGCTTACCGCTCTCATGCAATCAAGCAGCCAACGGCAATGAAGATGCCGATGTCAGGGGACGGTCAACCTGTAGCCTCTGGTCCGCCTGCCGGCGCGAATGAGCCAGCGTCATCCATGCCCGAACAGAAAATGGAAACTCCGCTGGTTCCCGTCCAACTGACACCCGAGCGGATGCAGAGCATCGGCGTAAGAATGGGCACCGTTGAGTACAAGCAACTGAGCGATGACATACGCGCGACCGGCACAGTGGACATCAATGAACGTCTTCTCTCTTACGTGCAGGTGCGCTTTCCCGGCTATATCCGCCAAGTGTTCGCCAACGCCACCTACCAGTACGTGCGTAAGGGAGAACCACTTTTCACAATTTACAGCCCGGACCTTGTGGCAACGCAGCAGGAGTATCTGCTGGCACGGCAGAACCAGAAGACGTTGAGCGCCAGTGCTGTGGATGGAGTTGCATCAGGAGCAGAGTCGTTGTCAGTCGCGGCAGAACAACGTTTGGAGCAATGGGAAGTTCCTGAGAGTGAAATCGCCAAGCTGAAGGAAACCGGCAAGCCGGTTACCGACCTCACTATCAACTCGCCGGTGGCGGGATACATTACCGAGCGAAATGCCCTGCCCAATATGTATGCCGAGCCTTCGACCAAGCTCTACACGGTTGCCGATCTGTCGCGCGTGTGGGTGTATGCCCAGGTTTTCCAGGACGACGTGGGTCGGGTAAGACCTGGCGATACGGCTCAGATTACCGTCGACTCCTATCCCGGCCGCACATTCTCCGGTCAAATCGAAGAGATTCTGCCGCAGGTGGATATGGCGACGCGCACCGTTCGTGTGCGACTGGTGATGGCCAATCCGGGTCTCAAGCTGAAACCGGGCATGTTCGTGAACGTCGATCTGAAAACCAGTCTGGGACGTCAGCTCGTCGTTCCTGCGTCTGCGGTCTTTCAATCCGGCACACGGCAACTGGTTTTCCTCAATCATGGCAACGGCAGTCTGGAACCAAAAGAGATCACAGTGGGTCCCCGCGCCGGCGATGATTTCATCGTCCTCAAGGGACTGGAAGCACACCAATCGATCGTCACTTCAGCAAACTTCCTTATCGACTCGGAGAGCCAGTTACAGGCTGCGGCAGGTTCCTTCGTACCACCTCCGCCGGGTGCCGGGGGCAACGCTCCAGCGGCGAACGTACCCGCTGCTGTACAGGCGAATATCGACTTCACCACCGATCCCAATCCGCCGCAAAAGGGTAGCAACGTCTTTCGGGTGAAACTCACAAGTGCAGATGGAACTCCCACCACCGGAGCTGATGTTACGGTCACGTTTTATATTGCGGCTATGCCGGCGATGGGCATGGCAGCAATGAACACAAGCACCAAGCTCATCGACAAAGGCAACGGCATGTATGAAGGAACCGGTTCGCTCGGTTCCGGCGGTACATGGCAGGTGACCATCTCCGTCCAGAAAAGCGGTCAAGTGATCGCAACCAAGCAATTGCGTGTGAACGCGACAGGAGGCATGTAATGCTTTCCAGAATTATTGACGTTTGCGCCCGCAATCGTTTCATGGTCTTCACTGGGGTGTTGCTGCTCACACTCGCTGGAATCTGGTCGCTGCAGCATGTACCGCTGGACGCACTACCAGACATCTCGGACGTGCAGGTGATCGTTCATACGGCTTGGGCAGGCGAGCCCCCCGATGTAATCGAAGACCAGGTGACTTATCCAATCGTTACCAGCCTGCTCGCTGCCCCGCATGTCAAGGCCGTTCGCGCGCAGACCATGTTGGGCGATTCGTACGTCTATGTAGTTTTTCAGGATGGCACGGACCTCTACTGGGCGCGCTCGCGTGTCATCGAATACCTGCAGCAGATCAGCGGGCGTTTGCCGGAAAACGTGCATCCTTCCATCGGCCCCGATGCGACGGGCGCAGGTTGGGTCTATGAGTATGCCATCGTCGATAAGAGCGGCAAACACAGTCTTGCCGACCTGCGCAGTTTGCAGGACTGGCATTTACGGTATGCGCTGGAGACGGTGCCTGGAGTTGCCGAAGTGGCCAGCATCGGCGGTTTCGCTCGGCAGTATCAGGTACAGCTCGATCCTAACAAGCTGCTTGCATACGGGATTCCGCTTTCTACCGTCATCGACAAAGTAAAGATGAGCACGAATGAAGTCGGCGGTCGCGTTCTCAACTTGAGCGGAGCGGACTACATGATCCGTGGTCTCGGCTATCTGCGCTCGCTGGATGATCTCGCTACGGTTGCCGTCGGCAGCAAGAATGGGACGCCTATCCTGGTGCGCGATTTGGGAACAGTGAGCTTTGGCCCGGATATCCGCGAAGGGGTTGCAGAGTGGCATGGAGATGGGGAAACTGTCGGCGGGATCATCGTCATGCGTCAGGGCATGAACGCGCTGAACGTCATCAACGGAGTGAAGCAGAAGCTGCGTGCAATCGCATCCTCTCTACCCCCCGGCGTCCAGATCATGACGGGATACGATCGCTCTGATTTGATCGGTGCGTCGATCAAAACGCTACAGCGCGATCTGCTCGAAGAAGCCATTATCGTCAGCCTCGTCATTATTGTCTTCCTGTTTCATTTCCGTTCCGCGCTCATAGCGATTCTTGCCTTGCCCATTGCGGTTGTGATGTCTTTCATCCCGATGTATTGGCTGGGGGTGAGCTCGAACATCATGTCGCTGGGCGGCATCGCATTGGCGGTTGGAGTGCTCGTCGATGCCTCCATTGTGATGGTCGAAAATGGCTACCGCCATTTGTCGGAACGGCAGGAAAACGATGCCAGCCCGGTATCGGAACCAGAGCGCCACACAATTCTTGTCACCGCGGCCAAGCAAGTTGGTCCGGCGCTCTTCTTTTCACTGCTCATCATCGTCGTTTCCTTTATGCCGGTCTTCCTGCTCGAAGCGCAAGAAGGACGCATGTTCCGCCCGCTGGCATGGACCAAGACCCTTGCGGTCGGCTCTTCCTCCATCCTTGCCATTACCCTCGTGCCGGTCCTCATGGTGATATTGATTCGAGGCCGGTTGCGACCGGAGCGCGCCAATCCGATCTCACGGGTCACGCAGGCGATCTACCTGCCAATCCTGAAATTCTGCCTACGACACCGCTGGCTCACCATTGTGGTCAACCTGATCTTTCTGGTGTTCACATTTCCACTTGCATCACGTTTGGGCAGCCAATTCATGCCGGCTCTCTTTGAAGGCTCCGCTCTCTATATGCCGACAGCTCTTCCCGGCATATCCATCGAACAGGCGAAGGTGCTCCTGCAGCAGCAGGACCGCGTTCTTCGCAGCTTCCCGGAAGTTGCCAGCGTATTCGGTGCGGTTGGCAGATCAGACAGCGCAACCGACAACGCGCCACTGGATATGTATGACACGACTCTCATGCTCAAACCACGGGAGCAATGGCCCGCTGGGATGACCTACGAAAAGCTCATTCAGCAAATGGATGAAAAGCTCCAATTTCCGGGGCTCTCGAATACCTGGACAAGCCCGGTCGAGAACCGCCTGGATATGGAACTAACCGGGATCAAGACACCGCTGGGCATGAAGGTGCAGGGACCGAATGTGGATGGCATTCAGCAATTGGCTTCGCAGATTCAGACTGTTCTCTCTGGACTTCCGCAGGTGCGATCTGTCTTCTCGGAGAAGGTCGCGCAGGGTTTCTACGTCAACGTGGATGTCAAGCGGGAGGAGGCTGCCCGCTACGGTCTCACGATCGCGGATGTTCAGACGGCGGTTTCATCCGGCATCGGCGGACAGAACATCGCTGAGAACATCGAGGGACGCGAGCGCTATCCGATCAACGTCCGCTATCAGAGAGACTTCCGCGACAATGTTGAAAAGATGCGTGGGGTGCTGATCGGCACTCCTTCGGGCGCACAGATTCAGCTTGGTCAGGTAGCGCGGATCTCCTTCGCGCATGGTCCGGCCATGATCCGTGATGAAGATGGCGCCCTTACTGGCTACATTTACATCGACCTCAAGAACACCGACTATGGTGGCTTCGTCGCACAGGCAAACAAGCTCCTGCACGACAAACTCGCCCTGCCCGCAAATTATACGTTCCAGTGGTCGGGAGAGTACGAACTGGAACTGCGCGCCAAGCAGCGCCTGCAACTGATTCTTCCGGTGGTCTTCTTCGTGATCTTCCTGTTGCTGTACCTGGTCTTTCACTCGGTCGCCGAAGCGCTTGTTCTCATCTTCCCAACCATCTATGCGATGAGTGGAGGGTTGCTCCTGCAGTGGCTTCTTCACTACAACTTCAGCGTCGCTGTGGCGGTCGGTTATATTGCACTCTTTGGCATCGCGGTGGAGACGGGCGTCGTCATGGTCGTCTATCTTCACGAAGCTCTCGAACACAAACTGCAAAGCGGGAAAACGTTGACGAATGCCGATGTGGAGGAAGCTGCGATTGAAGGCGCTGTTCATCGTTTGCGGCCAAAGCTCATGACAGTCTGCGCTGTGCTTGCCAGTCTTGCTCCGATCCTCTGGGAATCCGGCATCGGCTCCGATGTTATGAAGCCGATTGCTGCACCTATCGTCGGCGGGATGATCACTTCCACCATCCACGTCCTGATTCTGGTTCCCGTCTTCTTCGTCATGATGAAAGAACGCGCTTTGCGAAAAGGGCACCTCTACCCGAAGAACCAAATCACCGATCAAACTCGAGTCATTGAACCAGCACTTCAAGGACAACTCCAATGAGACATGAAACCCACAGACAAGCAGCGGACCCACACGCCGAGCACAGCATGTCAACGATGCACGGAAGCCACGACCGCCACGCCGGACACTCCGTTGCCATGTTTCGCGACAAATTTTGGTTGAGCCTGGCCCTCACCATTCCTGTGATCTTCTGGTCGACGGACGTCCAACACTGGCTTGGATATACAGCGCCCTCATTCCCCGGCTCGAAATTCATTCCGGCCATTCTTGGAACGGTCGTCTTTGTTTATGGAGGGCTGGTCTTCATCCGCGGGGCATGGGGCGAACTTGCCGAGCGCAAGCCCGGCATGATGACTCTGATCAGCCTGGCGATCGTTGTCGCGTTTGGAACGTCTCTCGCCGCCACCTTCGGCCTGTTCGAGATTGATGTCTGGTGGGAAGTGGCATCTCTGATTACGATCATGGTGCTCGGCCATTGGATGGAGATGCGAGCCATATCCCAGGCTCGTGGCGCGCTTGACGCGCTCGCGGCACTGCTCCCAGACACAGCCGAACGCGTAACCGGAGACGAGACTCAGACCGTTCCACTCTCAGCGTTGCATGTGGGGGACATTATCCTTGTCCGGCCCGGAGCACGGGTAGCGGCGGATGGCGCTGTCGTCGAGGGGTCGGCTGATGTTGACGAGTCGATGATTACCGGCGAGTCGCGGATGGTCTCGAAGGGACCAGGGGGCAAGGTCATTGCGGGAACGGTCGCCAGTGGAGGGAGCCTTCGAGTCCGCATCGCGGCAGTAGGGGAACAGACGGCTCTGTCCGGCATCATGCGGCTCGTTGCTGCGGCGCAGGCTTCTGGATCTCGCGCGCAGGCTCTCGCCGACCGTGCCGCTGCGATTCTTTTCTACGTCGCAGTGGCGTCGGGGATGATCACGTTCGGCTACTGGTGGCTTTCAGGGGACAAAGAACACGCCCTGATCAGAACGGCAACCGTCCTCATCATTGCCTGCCCACATGCCCTTGGACTGGCCATTCCGCTCGTGATTGCAATCTCGACATCCATAGGGGCCCAGAATGGGCTTCTCGTGAAGGACAGACTCGCACTCGAACGTGCCCGCAATCTGAATATGGTGATCTTCGATAAGACGGGAACACTCACGCGCGGGATCCCCGCATTGTCAGGAGTCGCGACGGTGCCGGGCGGTAGCGAGGGGGACTTACTCGCCGATGCTGCCGCTGTCGAAGCGAACTCAGAACACCCACTGGCGAAAGCAGTCGTAGCCGAAGCCAAGCATCGAAACTTGCCGACGCTGCAAACTACCGACTTCGAATCTCTGCCCGGGCGAGGAGCACAAGCACGAGTAAACGGCAAGAGAGTCATGGTCGGTGGACCCCGTCTGTTGACCGAGAGCAGGGTGACCGTGCCTCCGGAACTTGAAAAAATGATGACCCAATGGGCGTCTGAGGGAAAGACGGTTCTCTCTGTCGTCGCCGAAGGGATACTGCTGGGGGCTTTCGCCGCTGAGGACGAGATCCGACCCGAATCCAAAGAGGCCATTGATGAGCTCCATCGCCTTGGCATCAGGGTCGCAATGATTAGCGGAGATTCCAAGACGGTGGCCGATTCGGTTGCCAAGCGGATCGGTATCGATGACGTCGCAGCAGAGGTTCTTCCCGCTGATAAGGCTTCGGCAGTCAAGCGCTTTCAGGCCGGCGGCAAGAGGGTCGCAATGGTTGGTGACGGTGTGAACGACGCACCCGCGCTGGCGACCGCGGATGTCGGAATCGCTATTGGCGCAGGAACAGATGTGGCCATTGAGTCAGCCGGGATCGTGCTGGTGCGCAGCGATCCACGAGACGTTGTGGGAGCGATTGAACTGTCGCGTGCTACCTACCGAAAAATGATTCAAAATCTGGTTTGGGCAACCGCCTATAACCTTGTCGCTATCCCGGTAGCAGCAGGCCTTTTCGTCCGATGGGGATTTGATCTGCCAATGAGCGTTGGCGCAATCGCAATGAGTCTCTCTACCATCATCGTAGCTGCTAACGCGCAGTTGCTTCGGCGACTGAAACTGCAGCCTGTGGCGACTTAAGGGCACTGGACGCGCACCGCCAAGGCCGGGGGCCGGACTCCCGACTTGTTGACGCTCTCCTAAAGGCCGGCGTACCAGTCGTAGCCAAGGTTGGCCCAGTAGTCGTCCGGGCGTGTGTCGCTGTAGCGGATGAGGCCGATCTGCTTGATCTGCTTGTAGCCATATTTGATCGGCATGGCGAGCCGCACCGGCGCGCCGTGGCCCGGGGTAAGAGGCTGGCCGCCCATCTCATAGACCAGAAGGCTTTGCGGGTGCATGCAGGCAGCCATGTCAAAGCCGCAAAAGTACTCGCCGTCGGGTGTTTCCATGTAGATGTATCGGGGCCGCCGTCCTTCAGGGGTTATGGCCGGCGGATAAGCGTTGATGAAGTCAGCCAGGCGGACGCCGCCCCATTGGACAATCTGACTCCAGCCTTCGATGCACTTGAACTGCGTGACCAGTTCCCGGTGCGGCAGCCGGCGGAGGTCGTCCATGGAGAGAAGCAGGCCGGGCATTTCGCTCGGGCTTGGGGAGCCGGCGGACGCCGTGATGGTGATGGTCTGCGTCTCTGACAGCTGAAGCGGACCGGTTCCGTTGCTGGGCACTGCGGTTCCGGTGATCTGCTGCAGCATGGCTTTGGGAGAGCCCTTCGATTTCGCTGCGGGCTCTTTGGTGTCCAGAGGAGGGAGCTCGGTCTGCGCCTGCTCCACCGGCTGCTGGGCGGCGCCTTCGTTTGGCAGGTATGCCCACAGATTCATGTTTTCGTTGTACTGCCGGAATCGCTCGGCATGATCGGCTCCGGCGAGTTTCAGCCGCCACGTATCCAAGTCGAGGGGATCGAGGCCGAGGTCGCCGTTCAGGCGAAGGTCGGTTGCCCGGCTGAGCGAATAAGTAGGCGCGAGGCCTCGCTCGCGGAATATCTTCCTGAACAGCGCGGCATTGTATTCTTCAGCGCGGCGCAGAGGCCATTGCAGCATGCCAATCTGGCGGCTGTTGCCAAGCCGGTCGAAGAGCCAATACCCGCCGCCGGCAGCGGCCGCCATGACCAGGAAACTCCGGCGGCTGCGACGCGTGGAGATGCGCAGCAGCTCGCGATCGGGATCCTGGCCGCGGGTATCTGCGGGATTCATCCATGCACCTCGTCTTCTGTTCGCGGATGAGGAACCATGGCCGCATAGGAGGGCTGCTCCGCGGGGACCACTTCGTACCCGGCAACCATGCTGCGGAGGTTGTTCCAGCCGGCGCGCGCCACCTGCGCGATGTGGATGACAAAAAAGACGCAGTATCCGATGGTCAGCCAGAAGTGCAGCCAGCGCGCGGTCTCATAACCTCCGAGCACGGTCGTCAGCAGGTGTCCCTGGGTCGGCTTGTAGATGGCAAAGCCGGTCAGGAGTGACCCGGCGCCCATGAGAATGACAGCGCTGTAGGCAATCTGCTGGGCACCGTTGTATTTGCGGCCGGAGGGATAGGGTTTGCGCAAACCCAGGTCCTGCAGCGTCACCTGCCAGGCTTCACGGAGGGAGTTTCTGTTTGGAACCAGATACCGCCATTCCCCTGTAAACCACGTATAGAGCACGTAAATGAGGCCATTTGCAGCGAAGAGCCACATGAAGAAGAAGTGGTAGCCCAGGCCCTTGGTGAGCTGGTAGGGCGCGTCGAGAATATTCCAGAACCAGTCAGGGAAAAGGCGGAACAGCGTCCAGCTTCCCATTCCAACCCGGTAGACCTCGCCCGCATGCGTGCCCGGGGGAATCGAATCGGCCCAGTAAATCAGCAGGCCGCTCCAGATCATGATGAAGAGTAGAGGGAAGTTGACCCAGTGCATCCAGCGGATAGCCAGTGGATGCTTTTCTGCGAGACGAATGGAGGGCTGGGATTCCCCTTCCGGCCGTGGGATGCTGGCCTCGATCGGCGTCTGCTCGGGAGTGTTGTCGCTCATATCCGATCCTCGCAGGACGAGGCTTGGCGAGACGAGGCTTGCCGCGCGGCTTACACGGAGTTTACTCCCATTCACTATCGCGGGGTTCCGTAAACGCCTTGAAAAATACCCCCGATATGCGTATCTGCCCGCCTTCAGTACCCCGCTTATGCGTGGATTCGTACCCTCGATATGCGTGGAAATCAGCCCGATTCCACAGCGGATTAGAACTAGTGGACTGTAACAGCCGATTCAGTAGTGCCGCAGGGCTAAAGCCCAATTCTCTCTCAGGCCTTTGCGGCCCGACTAAAGTCGGGCCCCTGGAGTTTCTACATTTCAGTGACGAAGGGTAAGACATTTTGCACAAGAGAAGCTCCTTTGGATGCCGTGTTTTGGCTTTGTATCAGGGCACGACTTTAAGTCGTGCCATTACTGGGCTAAGAATATGGGCTTCAGCCCCTGCCATGGCAAAACCGGCACGAATGCCATTTCCGAGGCAGTACTCAGCACTGCACGGGTAATTGGCCCCGAAAAAGACGCAGGGGCTAAAGCCCAACTCTGTTTAGATCCTTTACGGCACGACTGAAGTCGTGCCCTGATACAAAGCAAAAACCCAAAATCAAAGAGGTTTTCTTACGCGTCGACTCAAAAAATGTAGATCGAGGAAACTCCAGCGGCCCGACTAAAGTCGGGCCCTGATACAAAGCACCAGAGCCGCGATCCTTACAAGAGTCGCGCATTTTCGCAGATTTGGTTCTACTACTGAATCAACTGTTACAGTCCACTAGTCTTGATGTATGGGCCACCCGCCGAAGGGGTGGCGAAGTTCAGCATTATAATTTTGAGTCGGCTACTCTCGTCGGATCGTCACCGCCAAGGGTGTTGACGGTGTTTCAAATCGGCCTTCAATATTTGACAACGATGGATCATCACACATGAAGGAGTCCTTTTATGACTGAAACCACATCCGCTGAGGCGTCGGGCGATGGTGTGCGCGGATCTCAAGCGAACACAGGTAACAAAGTGCAGGCGAAGAGTGTTCTAACGAAGATTGCAGCGTTTGTTGCAGATCGAAATATCCCTTTCCTTGTTTGCAGCATTGGAATGATCGTGATGTTGCTGTGGGCAGGCAAGTTCAAAATGACAGCACCCGGGGCAGAGGGCATCATCCCGCTCGTCACTAACAGCCCACTTACCAGTTGGCAATTCAAGGTCTTTGGACCATATATTGGGTCGGATATGATCGGGGCCACTGAATGGACAGCAGCAATCCTACTGATCATTGGCTACTTTAAACCTAAAGCAGGCATTCTGGGCGGGATCATTCTAGTCGGCATGTTCTTCACGACAAGCACCATGTTGATCACGACTCCGGATGACACCGTCGTGGTTCACGGCATCCATTACATGAACAATCTCGGCCTGTTTCTCTTCAAGGACATTATCTCTTTCGGAGTTGCGTTCTATCTGATCAGTTATTATGGCCGAAAAGCGATCATGGCTGAAAATCAGAGCTGAATACTTTTACAGGGACAGTACCCCAATCCTATGGGAAGCAGCCTCCATGCTACGAGCCGGTCCCCCTAAGACTTCTGAACTGCGCCGCTGGTGATCTGGCCAACCGGGATTTATCGTTAGTGTTATGGATCGTTCCACGACAACACGCGTGGTCGCGCTCGCTGGAGCGAACTTATTTCTGTTTTTGTGTTTGCCTACTCATGGGCAAACTTCCTTTGAAAAGTCCTCCCGCCATCCACAGGAAGCAAGCGTGGATAGAGACCCCATAGCTATCCTTGAGCTCGGCGCATCGACAAGCTGGAATTTCAGTGGAGGCGCAGCGACGTTCGCGCCGAATCTTGCTGCGGAAATTACTCCTATAGAGAATTGGCTGGAGCTTGAGGCAGGCGTGTCGCCCTTCTACACGCGGAATTCTACGGAATGGGACACCGACCTGCTCTTCAAGAAACCGTGGACCATATCGCGGAAGGCAGAGTTCATGCTGGGCGTCGGTCCCGAATGGGTTCACCTCAAGCAGAACGGGAAAACGAATAACTCTATAGCCGGAGAGGCAGCGGGTGACTTTATGTTCTGGCCAACCGGCAAACATCGCTTTGGCTGGTACCTTGAACCGGCCTACGACTACAGCTTTGCAAGAGGGCACCAGCAATCAATCGGTATGAGCGGCGGGCTGCTCATTGGCGTTCCCTGATTTCCACGGACACTTATCACTCGGGAGCGGCAGCCTGACGGGACGAGGTATTACTCTGCGCCCTTCTCCTGAGCATGTCGCAGGTTTCCATCTCTTTCTGCGCGTCTGCCGGCCTAAGAACCGCTGTGTATGCATCCGCCAGTTCCCGATGGAATTTTTCGCTGTTCGGCAACAGCCGGACCGCCGCCTCAAGTTCCGGAATCGCCGCCCGCGTGTCTCCGCTTTCGCGCTCCATCTCTCCGAGATCGAAATGTGAGTCAGCATCAGCCGGATTGAGCTGAATTGCGGTGCGGAACTCGTTGAGCGCCCGTTGCCGCTCTCCTTGACGAGCCAACGCCTCTCCCAGTGCGCGATGTACATCGGGCGTTTCCGGGTGCAGCTTCTCCAGCGCTCCCAGCCGTTCCGTGCCCTGGGAGATTTGTCCGGTCTGAATCAGCGATTCCGCATAGGCATACTCTACCTCGGGAACGAAGTCACTCTTTCCAACCATGGATTGCAGCGTCTCAATACAGCCGCGATAGTTGCCAGCCTTAAACTGACTGACGGCGAGGACGCCGCGGGCGCCAGTCTCATCCGGATGCGACCGCAGATAGCGCGCCAAGGGCACAATTGCCTCCGCAAACTGCGACCCCGCAAATGCCGCTCGCCCCCAGTTATAGTCGAGTCCCTCGAGCGACGGGTTCCACTCGGCAGCACGTTCGAAGTAGACCACGGCGCTCGAATAGTCGCCGTTTGTCGCCGAGATAGCTCCCAGATTGTTATAGCTGTCGGCCACAGGGAGTTTAAGTTGCTCTCTTTTCGCCCCGACCTTGCGCAACGCCAGGGGATCCGTTGTAGTAGAGACGAATGAAGAAGACGATCCAGCTTCTGTCGCAGGCACTTGAACATCCTGAGGACCCGATGTGTCCATCAGCCCGGCAAGCTTGCTCTTATCCTGCGCCAGCGTTCTGTTGGCCAATTCGCGCGCTGCATCCATCTGCGCGTGTGCCGCATCCTGCCGGCCTTCCTTCATCAGGATCCTGCCCAGAAGAAAGTGTGCCTTCTGGACCTGATATCGGTTCCGCGAAACCTCCGTCGTAAGCCGGATGCATTCGCGAAGAGCGGTCTCCGCCTCCGCGGAACGGTTCGTATCCAAATACATCTCCCCCAGATACAGATAGGCGTCGGGGCTTTGCGGCGCGAGTAAGATCGCCTTCTTCAGATAGGTTTCCGCCTCAGAGTAGTTATTGCGAGTTACCGCAATCTTGCCCAGCGCCGCGTAAGTCATGGAATCGCGCGGGGAAATAACCAGTTCCTTCTTCAGCTCCCCTTCCGCCTCATCCAAATGACCTTCGCCCTCACCATTCGCCAGCAAGACCGCGGCGAGCAGATAGTGCGCACCCGGCAAGCGCGGGTTTTCTTCAATGGCGCGCTTGAACTCCGTTACCGCCCGGGGCTGGAAATCCGAGTCGCCGTAGGCGCGGCCGAAGGCCATGTGGATTTCGGCAGTGTCCCCGAAGGACGCCTGCATCTCGTCGAAAATCTGCACGGCGCACTTTTCATCATCCAGATCGAGACACGCCACAGCCAAGTCATAACCGTTTGGAAAGGTCGGATCCAGCGCGACCGCTTGTTCCAGCTCCTTTTTCGCTTCATGGTCCCGATTCAATCTTAGAAGCGCGCGCCCAAGCACCTGATGAGCCTGAGCGAGCATCTCGCGATCTTCCGGGTATTTCCGTATGAATGCCGTCGCCAGCGTCTTTGCATGGGCAAGATCTCCCAACACCAACGCGGTTCGCGCATACTCGAGAAGTAAAGACGGAAAATCGGGCTCCAGTGTCAGAGCTTCATCGAATAACGGAGCCGCGTGCGCGTAATCAGGCACTAGACTGTACCCGATCGCCAGTTCGGCGAGAGCATCGGCGAGAAACGCGCGATATTGCTCCGCTGCCTGGTTGAGCCTGCCCACGCGCTGCGACTCCTGGGCATCGACATAGTGCCGCTGCAAAGGCTCGTCCGCAACGGGTTTGTGATCCGCAGTTTGTCCGCGCAGGACTGCGGCCGAAATTGATACGAAAATAAGAAAGATACCGAGTACGGATCGGAAAGACATGGTGAACCCGGGAATCGATGTGGCACCCGCCATCGACTTCCGATCGTACCATCCCGCCATGCACGGCCGACACATCACATACGGTGGATCCAATGCATAGCTGTAAGCGCTCTGAACGGAGTTCGGGGGCCGTTGGGGCCGTTGGGGTCGTTGGACTATAGCCTGCCGTTCGTCTTCCGAAAAAAGCCGGAAAGTGAACGATTTGTTCACTTTCCGGCTTCTGAGGGAGGCATTTTAGAAGAAGTACTTGACGTTCAATTCGATGATGCGCTGGTAGGGAGCGGCCGTCTTGGTGTCCATCACACCAAAGGTGGTGGTGTTGTAGTTTTTGGTGATGCCCTTACTCGCATAGTCCACGTTGTAACTCAAGGTGAGCGGCGTCAGCGAGCTGAAACTCGGCAGCGGGTGGTTCAGCCAGTTAAAGAAGCTGGCGCGGATCTGGATTTGTTGCCGCTCATGGATACGGAACGCTCTGTAAATCGCCAGATCGTTATTAAAATAGGCCCCGTTGCTGATATAGGGGAATTTCCCACCGCCCTGCTGTCCCACCGCCGGCGCCGAAAAGCAGTTCCCATTGACGCGCTGGTAGTGGCCGAGGCCACTGGTTGGGTTGCAGGTCAGCACCGGCAAAATCGGAACAGAAGCATCGGTACCGAAATAGGTGGCAGCGCCGATGCCGCTGGTAATTCCCTGGGCTTTCGCATCTGCCGGCAGACCGGTATACGTCAGCCCGAGGCCGAAGTTCGGCACCCCATTCCCAAGCGCAGCGGGAATGTACCCACCTCCCTGCCAGGTGGAAATGCCCGAGAGGGTCCATCCCCCCAGCAACCCATTGACAACTCGATTGAAGTTACCGACAGTCCCGGTCTGGTAGGTGTAAGAGGAGTTGAAAACAAACGGCCTGTCTGTCGAAGTCGGGCCATAATTCCGGTTGATGTCAAACGGATTCTCCTGCAGGCTGCTGCCCAGCGTTTTCGACCAAGTGGCGTTAAAGTTGTAGGTCAGCTTGCCCGCGGTCTTGATCCACGCGACTTGCAGACCGTTGTAGTTGGTGTAGGAGATACCTTGGTTCATATAGGCGGAAGCGGTGCCGTACGCGTAACCGTAGGGGTGATAATCCTGGGCTTTGTTTCCGGTCGGCGTTCCGCCCAGGCCGTTGGGGTTCGTTCCCAGATTTTCCGGGTTGGTGGATTGCACCCCGGTCACTGGATCGGGTTGAAAGAATGACCCAAGAGGGGTCTTGTTCTGATCGGCGAGAGCGGCAAAGTTGCTGCCTTCAATGCCCTCGCTGTTGTCGGAAAGCTGGCTGGTTTGGCTGCCGACGTAGGCAATATCGAGCACGGAATTCCACCTCAACCGCTGGTCGATGGTGAGGTTGTAGGCGTAAGTGAGCGGCTGGCTGTAGTCGCCCGGATCGAAGCCCGTCTGCGATCCGCTGGTGCACTGAATGGTGCAGGGCTTATATGCCAGCTGGCCGAGCTGCGAAAGCATAATCGTTTTCTGACCTGGCAGGCTGTAGCTCAGGACGTGCTGCGCAGTCACCAGCGGCGCCGAGACGTCGTTGACCTGGGTGACGAAACGATAGGCGCCCCATCCGCCGCGAACAAGGGTATTGCCGGTCCCGAATAGATCATAGGAAAGTCCGAATCGTGGATCGAAATACGCAAAGCGGTTCGGTTGGCCGCTCAGCGGAACGCCGGCATCGATGGCATGCCAGTAATATCCCGGAGCGTACTTGCCGCTATTAAAGTCAGACAATACGCGGCCAGGATAGAAGACCGCCATTCCGATGTGATCACGGTCATACCAGTGGCCTATGTGCTCCACGCGGGCGCCCAGTTCCAGGGTCAGGCGTCGGGTTGTTTTCCAGGTATCGGACACAAAAAACGCGGTTGCCTGGTAGGCAGTATCGGCAATGGGAGACGCATTGTTTTCGCTGTAGTTCGACAGCACACCCATCACGAAGTTGGCCGTGGGGTTATGCGGCGAACCTAGCGGGTTTCCGGTAAAGAGATTCGGATTCTGACCCGTGGCAAAGGTGAGGTTTCCATCCTGGTAGGTGCTGAATGTGCTCTGGAAGTTATCGGTGTTCTGGGTGAACGCGCCCATTTTCACCGTGTGAACACCCCAAACCTTGGTCAGCGTATCACTGAACTGGGGAGCTTCCTTTCTAACTGCATATTGCCCTGGAGGGTTGTCAAAGATAGAAGCCTGCGAGAAATCCGGGAAGGTATAGTTCCCGGCACTGGCGTAGGCAGGGATGTTGAGCGAGGAGGTCTGAAAGACCTTGCCGTAGGGATAGCCAAGGGTGCTCCGGTAAGCCGCCGATGGCTTCGGCTGGACAAAGGGGAAGTCGCCGAAGGCCCATGCCGCCATGAGGTCGTTGGTAGTGGTGGAGTTGAAGTTGTGCACGAAGTGCCCCGCCAGCGATTTGCCCCGGAAGGACTCGGACTCACCGCCACCCGGGTAGGGGATGGCGTTGCCGGGCGTCCAGTAGAGGTGCGCGCCGTTGCCCTGCGCCAGCTGCGAGTCGAATGCCTGCTGGTAGGACCCGTAGACCTTGGTATTTTCACCCAATTGATAGTCGACTCTGAAGCGATAGATCCATCCGTCGTTTATGTTGGGGATGGGCTGATAGTAGTTGACGTGGCCGCTGGAGGTCGCCGGGTTCGCGTTGGCCTTGGGCCAGATTTTTGCCAGCGCCGCCGCCCCCGGATCGACGAATTGCGAGGGTATCCTGTTGCCGGCGTTTGGAGTGTTGGAATTATTGGCCGGAATGCTGCTGCCGTCAGGGAAAACGGTTCCGGAAAGATCGCTGCACCATGCGCCCTGCGGGTAGCTGGAGGTCGGCGTCGCGTAAAATCCGCCGGGGCAAAGAGCATTATTATCCGCGTTATCGCTGGTGAAATCGCCGGCCAGCATTTCTGGAGTGGGAATGTAGGATGTCAGCACATTCGCATTGCCCTGATTTTGCAGCCAACGCTCATAGCCGCCCCAGAACAACAGCTTCTTGTGAGTTCCCGGCACTGGGCCGCCGAAGTTACCTCCAGGATAGTAATAGTGCTGGGATCCCTGTGGGTTTCCCTGATGGTTGTCCCTCCAGTCGTTCGCGTTCAGGACGCTGTTGCGGGCGTCGAAATAGCCTTCGCCATGATACTGATCTCCGCCCGATTTGCTGATGGTGCTCACCACTACCGGGCCAAACGCCGTGTCCGCGCCGAAGTTCGACGCCTGCACGCTGACTTCCGCGGTCATCTCCGGGTTGACGATAGAAACCGACGACGCCATGTTGCCCGGGTCAATGATGTTGGCCCCGTCTGCCAGCAGCGCCGTGCCGCCGCGATTCACCGCGCCGTTGATGTTGATGCCGTTGCCGATCGCACTCTGCTGGACAGTAACGTTGAGATCGCTGAACGACGGACTGTTCTGAGTCAGACTGGAGCCGACTGTGGTCGCACCCGGCAGCACTTTCAGCAGCTCTGTCACGTCGCGGCCCTGAAGAGCCAGGTTTTCGATCTGTTTGGCGTCCAGGACGCTGGTGCGCTGTCCGCTATCCGTGGCAATCATCTCGCTGGCGGCACTGACTGTGACCGTCATCGACTCAGAGCCCACCGTCAAGGAAAAAACCGGGATGGCAAGCTGGTCTCCGGCGTGCACCACGAGTCCGGTAAGTTCCTTGAGCTGGAAGCCTTTCGCGCTGGCCTTCACCGTGTACGTGCCTGGCACCGTCGCGGGAAAGGCATACAACCCCTGACCATTCGTCTGCACCACGCGCGCGGCTCCCGTCGCTTCATCGGTCAGCGTTACCTGCGCCCCGGGAATTACACCGCCAGTGCTATCCTGCACGGTTCCAGTCAGCTGGGCCGTGGTTTGCGCGTGGGTCGGGAGCGCGCACAGGACTAACATCGCGACGCACCAGAAGAGAGGAATGAGCCACCGGCCTGTTCCACAGAGTTGCCGCAGATTTCGCTTGAATTCCAGCCAAGTAAGAACGCCTGACGTGTTGCTCATTTTGACATTGCCTCCAGAAAATTCTGTACACAAAAAACTTGCCCTGTAATCCGTGCCGATCTTTGAGTAGGCACTCGATTTGCGATTTTGTTAGCGGCCAGGACTATAGAGGCACGATTTAATTATTGTCAAGAACAAATTACGCATTGCGGGGAATTACAGGATTGCCGCAGGTAATCGCGAACACAATCGGGGGCCGCCCCATCTTTCGGTCGCCGGCGGATCCAGACCTGAAAGCTGGGCATTTTTCAACTTCAAACGTCGATTATGACCAATAAAACCCAGGAAACTTAGGCTTGTCCCGGCTCTCTATTGGGCTCACCTTTAGTCCCGGCAACTGCCGAAGTCGCAGTTCTGCCCTGAAGGGAGATCGCCGCTCAGGGATTTGATCCCATGAGCGCGAAGATTAATCCAGCATGAAAACTAATCGGGATAGCACGCGGTTGGACTTCACCTTCAGGTGAGCGAACGCCAGCGCAGTGATAACCCCGGAGCCGCGGAGAGACCCTCTGGCGCGAGGCAGGCGCTATTTCAACCAGAGAAGCTCGTTTGGATGCTGTGTTTTGGCTTTGTATCAGGGCACGACTTTTAGTCGGGCCGTAGTAAAGGAGAGAGAGAGAATTGGGCTTCAGAGCGTGTGTGAGAACCCACCATGCACCGATTTAGTCCCGGAGGGACGGCTGAGTAGCCCAGGACGCAGTCCTGGGAACCATGCACATAACGACGAAAAGTCCCGCAAGGGACGGCTGAAAGTTAACCAGGTTGTACCTAGGACTGCATCCTGGGTAATTTTCAGCCGTCCCTTGCGGGACATTTCGTCTCTCGAATCTCTTCCCAGGACTGCGTCCCATAAGCGCCAACTTGTTTGGGATGTTTTTCGTCAAAACTCCCACAAAAACGTCATCCTGAGAGGTTGTGATTTTTTTGATTTTTTCGCATTTTCGAGGTACCTAAGCCATTTGTTTTCAGCATCGGATTTTGCACGAAACCAATAAAGTCACAGACTCTGAGCGGAGCGCGTCACAGATCCTATCGCGTGACACAGCGCTTGATGGCGCGGAGTCGAAGGACCCCGAAGGTCTTATCTTACCCAGGCTGTTCGGGCCTTTTCGACCACCGAAGCCCGAGAACAGGATCTTCCTGCGCTACGCGCTTGATGGTCACGGGTACATCTTTTCATGCACTGTAATCATTTTCCATCCCCAGGTCTGTGCAAAATCTTTGAACTCGGGATTGATCGTGCGAATGAGGTTGAGCTTCTTTTCGCGCCGCCAGCCTTTGAGTTGTTTTTCCCCAGCGATGGGCTAGCAGTTCTTGTTCTCGGCCCCAGGGAAAGACCGTGGCGAGTCCGCCAGGTGCGGGCTTCGGTGGTTGAAAAGCTCCGAGCAGCATGGGTAAGATAAGCACCCTCGGGGTCCTTCGACTCCGCGCCATCAAGCGCTGTGTCACGCGATAAATCCGTGACGCGCTCCGCTCAGGATGACGTTTTTGTGGGAGTTTTGACAAAAAACATCCAAGACAAGTTAGCGCTTATGGGACGCAGTCCTGGGCTACTCTCAGCCCGAAAAACGAGCGAGATATGGGGCACCCGGGTTCGTGGCAGGTCAATCGCAGGACGCTTTGTTACATCGCGGGATAAACATGCACCTGTGTGACGCACTACACTAGTTGTGCCTGGCGGGTAAGGGGAGGATTTTGCCGGCACTGACCACCCCCTGCCCTTCCAAGGCGTAATAGAACTTATCTGCGGCGAGGCCGGTAATCGTTTCGCCTTTGCCTGATGGCCAGTGAATCGTGACGCTGTCGATTTTGTCTGCCGCCCCAAGGCCAAAGTGCAGACGAAGGTCGTTTTGCGAGAGGTAGCTGCCTCCACTGTGGACCTCGCCGGTCTGCGTCATGCCTCCGGCGGTAACGCTGATTCGGGCGTTCAACGCGAGCCGATTGCTCCTGGTGCCCGCCAGCTCGAAACTCACCCAGTGACGTCCCGGCACGCCATGGTTGCGCAGAATCATCGGTGCGCCGTCGATGTCGCCTATAACGACATCGACGTTCCCGTCATTAAACAAGTCTCCGGCAGCCAGGCCGCGCGAAACACGGCGTTCCATCAGCGCAGGCCCTGCCTGGTCGCTGGCATCGCAGAAGGTACCGTCCTTCTGGTTCAGCTGGAGAATCTTAGGTTCTCGATACCCACCACCTGACGGCAGCGCGTCTACCTGGGGATAGACGTGCCCGCTGACCGCGATGAGATCCAGCCAGCCATCGTTATCGAAGTCAACGAAGGCAGTTCCCCACTTGACCCATGGCAGAGCGGGCAGAGCGACCCCCGCCGGGTAAGACACTTCTTTGAAGTTCCAATCCCCTTCGTTGCGATAGAGCAGGTCGTTCTCATCGGAGAAGTTGGTCACATAAATGGAAGGCCGGCCGGTGTGATTGTAGTCACCGAGGGCGATGCCCATCGAGGCTTGTTCGGAGCCATCGTCGCTTAAGGCAGTGCCGGATTCGAGGCCGATCTCTTCGAATTTGCCATTCCCCAGATTCTTGTAGAGCAACTTCGGCGTGGAGTCGTTCGCGACATAGATATCCGGGCGGCCGGTGTTGTTGAAGTCCGACCATACGACACCGAGACCATAGTAACCGTTGGGATCATCGACTCCGGCAGTTTTGGAGACGTTCGTAAACGTGCCGTCGCCGTTGTTGTGGAACAGCGAATCTCCTGCGCCGCGCAGTCCGCGAGGACCACATTGCACGTCGATACCGCGATATTTGCAAAAAGGAGCGCTGCCGAAGCCAGGCAGGTCGTCGAGGTGGAAATCGACGTAGTTGACGACCATCAGGTCGACAAAGCCGTCGTTGTCGTAGTCGCCAAAGGCAGCGCCCGTTGACCAGCGGCCGTCCGAAACGCCAGCCTTTGCAGTGACATCGGTGAAAGTGCCATCTCCATTGTTGCGATATAGAACGTTTCCGCCGAGGCAGGTTTCGTAGATGTCGGGCCAGCCGTCGTTGTTATAGTCGCCCACCGCACCGCCCATGCCGAAACAAGCCGTATTGAGTCCGGCTTTCGCAGTTACGTCGGTAAACGTGCCGTCGTGGTTGTTGTGATAGAGCGCACCGGGGCTGGTTACGCCTTTGGTCGCCATTTCAACCGTGGGAGCGTTGGTGAAGAAGATATCCGGCCAGCCGTCCCGGTCGTAGTCGATCAGAACAACTCCGCCGCTCATCGATTCAACGATATACTTCTTCGAAGGATCGGAGGTGTGTCTGAACGCGATTCCTGCCTTTGCGGTAATGTCATCAAGCTGCGGCACCGGGCGGCCGCTGCATTTGACCGGCTTCACGCCGTGCGGCGGCGGCGAAGGCGTCGGATGGCCGCTCTGCGCGCTGGCGATGCTGAAGCATAGAGACACAATAGCGAGGCAGCCAAAGCACAGGTAGCCTACAGCGCTGCTTAGCATACCTTTAATCCTTAGTCAAAACAAAGTCGTCGAGGCAGCGTTTATCTGCCTGGGAAACCCGTTCCTGATGATATCCTTTGTTATTTCGGGACGGAGCCGATCTTCATTTGAAGTAATTTGATTGCGACTTTGAAAGAGGTACCAGGAAATTGCGGCACGACAGAAATGGCATTAAGCACGTCGATCTGGCTGAATTACAGCTTGCGTCGAGCGAGACGGCGAGAATCATCAACCGGGCCATCGTCCTCGAGCTAATTCGGACCAGCCAACCCATCTCGCGCGCCGACCTGGCGCGACGTTCAGGCCTTGGAAGAAGCACGGTCTCGCAAATCGTGGGGCAGCTTATCGAGGAAAATCTGGTGCGCGAAGGCGAAATGGGTTCGCTGCCGCGAGGACGCAGACCTACGATGATAGGCCTCAACGGATCTCTGGTGGCAATCGCGGTCGATATTCACCCAAGGCAGGCCAGCGTCGCATTGGTCGACCTGAATGGGCGGCTGCTCTCGCGTCGGCCAGTGCCGATCAGCTCCGATCCGGCGGCATCGATGCGGCTCATCATCGACTGCATGCAGCGGATCCGCCCCAGCGCGCCGCACGCATCGCCCGAGGGCGTCGGCATCAGTCTGCCTGGAAGAGTGAATCCCGCAACACAGAGGCTGATCTTTGCTCCCAATCTAAAATGGCCCGACTTCGATATCAGGAAATTGGTCGAGACCAAGATGGGACTGCCGGTGATCCTGGAAAACGATGCAACCGCTTGTCTGTTGGCGGAACTGACCTTCGCGCGCATGGATGGAGTTCGCGATGCTGTGCTGATCGCGGTCGCTGAGGGCGTGGGGACCTGCATTCTTGCCAATGGGCAGCTGCTCTCCGGGCACAACGGAATGGCGGGCGAGTTCGGCCATATCCTCGTCGACCCCAATGGCCCGCGTTGCGGCTGCGGGAAGAACGGGTGCTGGGAAGTTTTCAGTTCCAGCCGGGCGGCACTGCGTTACTACCGGGAGCTCAGGCCGAAGGGCCCTGTCATTTCCTTTCAAGAACTGCTCAATCGGGCTGAAGAAGGCGATTCGGCTGCCGCGCAGGCCCTCACCAAGCAGGCTGAGTGGATTGGCCGCGGATTGCGAATGATCATCGCCAGCGTTTCTCCCAGCACGATTCTGATCGCAGGAGACCTCACCTCAGCGTGGCATCGTTTTGGCCCGGTGATCGAGAAAGAAGCGGCTGACCTCAGCCTGGCCGGCGGTCCGCCAGTGATCCGGCCGAGCCATGAAGGCGAAATCGCCCGGCTCCGCGGGGCTGCGGCGCTTGTTTTTCAGCGGAGAGCACTCCGTAGAAGCTCGACTACCGCAATGGCAGGCGCAACCGGGCCAACCTGACGCCGAGGACTAGATGTCTTCTGATTTGCCAGCCGAGAAGCCACCGTCGACCACCAAGCTGATGCCCGTAATCCAACGCGATTCATCGGACGCAAGAAACAGAACGGCCATCGCAATGTCATGCGCCTCGCCGAGCCTTCCGAGCGGGTGCATGCTGACGAGCCGGTCGTGCCGGACCGGGTCATTCAATAGCGGCTGAGCCATTGCTGTGCGGACGAAGCCCGGACACACGCAGTTGACCCGAATCTTGCGCTTGGCTAAATCCATCGCCATATTTCGCGTCAATGCGACCAGGGCGCCCTTGGACGCGCTATACGCAGCCCGGCTGCGCACGCCCGTGATGCCGGTCACCGACGAGACGTGAATGATGCTTCCGCCCTCCGGGCGGAAATGCTGCAAACAGAACTTGGAGCAGAGAAATGGGCCACGGAGGTTGGTCTCCATAAGCCGGTCCCAGTCGCCAACTTCGGTATCAGAGACAGCTTGCCGCATGGCGGTGCCGGCGCTGTTAAATAGAACATCGATAGGCCCAAAGCGTTCGACGACGTTTCCGACACCGTCGCGAACCTGCGCTTCATTTCCTACGTCACAAGCAAAAGCAGCGGCATCTCCGCCTGATTTACAGATTTCGCCGGCGATTCGTTCTGCCCGGGGCAGGTCACAATCGAGAATCGCCACATGCGCCCCTTCGGCGGCGAACAGACTGGCGGTGGCTGCCCCGATGCCCGACCCACCTCCAGTTATTACTGCGCACTTCCCTGTCAAACGCATAGGCTTCCTTCCTCGGCCACGGAGTTGTCAGATATCTCCGAAATGTAAAGAGGAACGACGGAATTTGCCAGGCCGATTCCACTGTGGAAGGTCCGACGCTTTTTGCAGGACATAGATCAGGATCCTATGATTAACTGCTTGAATTGATTACTTCGCTATCCGCGGTGGTGCTGCGTCAGCCCTCGATGTGCACGAGTTCCGGAGTCATTCGCGCGATTCAGCTAACAGCTGCCGCGATGCTCTTAGCGATTTCAGTCAATGCCGCGGCGCAGAAGCCTCCGATCATTACCAAGCTGACAGTCGTGAAAAAGGGTGGCGAGAGCAGTTATGTCGGCTATGAACCCCCGGGCCTGGATAAGACGTACACCACGACTGTAGGCTATTTCGCGCCGCGGGGAAAATACTTCCAGCAGAGAGCGACCGCCGGGTTTGCGTTCACTTTCTGATCAGACTCCAAACTAAATGTGATCCAAGGCGGGAGATCTTTGCCCTATCTCCTGTTCGTTTTCGAACGATGATTTCGCCAGTGAACACTTCTCCATGTGGCATCACCCCATAAGCACCTGAAAATGCTTGATTTTCATTGTTGGTGAATGGCATTCGAGATGCAGTCGCTGAGTCTGAAGTTGTTGCCAACACGGCAATGCACCTGGACGAATGAGCTTGACGTGGTCTTCTATTAGTTCTACATTGTAGTTCTATTGACGAAATGCAAGGGACTTTACCCGAGCCACGCGGCATCAGGCGTCCTGGAGAAATAATGGCTGCATTTTCAAAGACAAGACTTCTCTTACCAAGCGTAGACAGGCGATTCTTCCTCTGGTCTTTAGCAGGCCTTGGCCTGAGCACAAAAATATTGAAATCCGAGAAGCGGTCTGATCCGGTTTACCGCTTTTCGACGCCGGAATGTGAAGTGCGTATGAGTGTTGAATATTTCGCAAACTCTTCGGGCAACAGTTTTCGTTTCCGGGATCGCCTGACGAACCGTGGCTTTTGCCTCTCCTCCAATGGAGATACAGACCGAGCTTGTGTGGCCCGATTCCAGGGTTCCATGGCTATCGCCCGTTACGATTTTCGCTCACGGCTTCCCTCCCCGGCGCCGCTCAATCTGCGGGAACGTGTGTTGACCATAGATCATGACAGTCGCATGAGCCCGCGCCCTCCCTTCGAAAGGGTGCTGGCCGTGGAACGAGAGGTGGTTAGCGATATCCAGGCATTCGGGTACAGCCTGGACGATCCTCAACCAGCCGCATCCAATGCCACGCCTCTCGCCGTGTGGTGCCTGCTGCGACAGGATTTGTACCTGAACGACCAGACGAACGCCTTTCTCATCGTCCATTGGAAACATACGCTCAATTTCATAGATCTTGTGGACGTGATCCCGGGCGATGGAACTCAATTGATCAGCAAGTGATTCTTGACCCGGTTCGTTATTAGTACTACTATGTATTACTAATAATGCTTGGCGAATTTGAATACGTATTGATCACCGTCGCCGCCGGACTAGGAGAGCGCGCTTATGGTGTGGCGATTCGCGAAGAGATCGAAGCGACTACCGAACGGAGATGCTCTGTAGGCGCGCTTTATACGACCATCGACCGCCTGGAAAGAAAGGGGCTGTTGAAAACATGGATGGGCGAAGCCACGTCGCAGCGTGGCGGCCGGGCTAAGCGCGTGGTGCGCGTGACCGCTCAAGGGGTTCGCGCCGCAAAAGAATTCTACGACGCGGTCATGCGCGTTAGCCGTGGCGCGTCCTGGGTGGAGAGCCGAACAGGAAGGACGTTATGAGTGGAATCCCCTGGCCGTTGGTAGGGCTTGTCTCAAAGTTGCTGGATGAGGATGAACGCGAGGTAGTATTGGGCGATTTGCTCGAAACCAACGAAGGCGCCTGGCGAGGATTCCTCGATGTGTCCGGCTTGGTTTTCCGCCGGCAAATTGGTCTTTGGAAAGATCCCCGGCCATGGCTTGCGGGGTTTGTCGTTGCTCTTCCCAGCAGCTATCTACTGATGTACGTCTCCCTTTCGGTGAGCTGTACGTATCAGCGGCTGGTCAATCATAGGGTCTATGGCTGGCACTGGCCAACGGGTCATGAGGGCTTCCCGCTGTTGTGGTGCCACATCTTTCTGCTTATCGCCTGGTCCTGGTCGGCCGCTTACATTGTCGGGTCGGTTTCGCGGCGGACCCTCTGGGCGAGCGCTGCATTGTCAGTGTTCCCCGCGGTTTTCAGTCTTTGTATGAACCCCTCAGGGTCTTTTTCGACGCTTTGGGTGTTCCTATTTCTTCCGCCAGCAATCTTCGGAGTTTGGCGAGGTTTGCAAAACGCTCGCATCTCCCTCCGCTCTGCGTCCCTTCTGGCGCTCACGATAACTGTGCTGATGATCGCCGCGTGGAGCAACAAAGCTTTGTGGGTTCCTAACTGGATATTGATTTGGCCCGCGTGGTACTTGGTCGCCATGGCGTGGCGATCCAAGAGGACAGCAGGGGTGAAGAAATTGGCAAATGATCATGCTCTAAACTGACGGAGAGCGTTCGCCACTCGCGCACGCAGCCGACGGCTTACCGGAACCCTGGCCCCGTCGCGCAGCATCAAGAATGAGCCATCTTCCGAGTCAGTGATCACTTCATGAATCTGCGCCACGTTCACGATCACCCGCCGATGGACCGCGATGGGGCATAGTTATCGTAGCCTCTGTACCGCCCGTGGCTAGTACATCGAGCGAGAGCCTGGCTCCGCTACCATAAAGAGTCTGCAGTCTCTCTCCATTGTGTTCGACAGGCCAACACCGACTCTACCCGCCGGTACTGGAACGCAATCGCGTTTGCATCGGCGACTGCGTACCAATAGAAGGTGCACGAAACAAGGTGAAGTTATTGGTCAGCCATCATCAGACCAAGAGTTGCACCTATGCGATCCAGAACAGGCCAGGCTTCATTGGTAATCACAGTAGGCGGTCTGGTGGCCGGAGTACTCGACCTCGCCCAGGCCTACTTGCTCTTTGGCGCGAGAATTCCGCTCGTTATCGCCGGAGGCCTGCTTGGGCCTCAAGCTTTGCACGGGGGCACGGCTACCTATCTCCTGGGTATCTTCCTGCACTTCATGATCGCTTTATCAGCAGCAGCCATTTACTACGGGGCAAGTCGCAGGCTCAGATTTTTGACTCAACACGCCTTGGTCTGCGGCTTATTCTTTGGCGTTGCTGTTGAACTGACAATGCGTCTTATCGTGCTGCCGCTCTCAGCTCTCCATGCCACTGGACCTTGCCAGTACAAGGCCTTGGTTCAAGGGCTTCTTGTGCATATGGTCCTGGTCGGCCTGCCAATCTCTTTCAGTATTCGCCGGTTCGGAGAATAGCTTCATGACAACTCATCCTTCCAATCCTCGCCTGACTTGCTTCCGCCGGAGCACCTGGATACTGCTCTCTTTGACGGCCCTAACACTGAGCGTCGTGTACGGGGCTGAAGCCGTGCAATACCCCGACAACTTCCGACGCTGGGTTCATGTGGGAACCGGAGTTGTCATGCCTGACGCGCTCCCCGAGAGCGAACGAGGAATGCACCACATCTTTGCGAATCAGAAAGCAGTCGACGGCTACTCGTCTGGTAATTTCGCCGATGGCTCGATCATCGTGTACGAGTTGCGCGAAGCCCAACAGAAGAACGGGGTCATTTTCGAAGGCGAGCGCCGAAGAGTTGACGCGATGATCAAAGATTCAAACCTTTACAGCAGTACGGGAGGATGGCGATTTGAACGGTTCTGGGGTAATGACCAGACACAGGATGCTCTTCACGGCTCGGGAACGACATGCTTCGAATGTCATTCAAAGGCAAAAGCACATGGATTTGTTTTTAGCCAGCTCCATTGAACGGTGATGACTCATGCGTCAGAAGCAGGGGCTCATCTTCGGTGCTGCGCTTGGATAGACAACGATTCTCTGACGGTGCCCCATGTTCCCCCGTATTTCCTGCGAGGTTCGGTGGAATCGCGAACTTCATGCGGCTTTCCTTACAGAAAGCCGCACAAGCGGATGTCAGATAGCGCCGCGTACAGGAAATACGGGTCGCACCAGCGTACATGGGACGAAAAAGACGGGGCGCAGCCCCTTCAAACGCTACTACTACGCGGGCAAAAAGACGGTTTTTGACGGGGAGAATCCTCGCGACATATGGAGTGAAAGCATTTGAAAAAATCGTCATCGGCCCATGTACGCTGGTGCGAACATGGGGCACCCGTGCACGGCGGTCAGGAAACGAAATCAGCTGGGTTCCTTCACAAACCTAATTTGGACAAGTCTGGGCCTGGTCTCTCAGGGCTGCCTGCGTCAGTGAGAAATCTGTTCCAGCGCCAGGTCACGGGTGCGCGGCCCCATAAAGCCGATCACCAACATCACGATCAGCATCGCTAACGCGATGAACACAAACACGCCGGTGGCGCCAAACTTCCGCAGCAAACCGGCGATGAGAAAAGAGGTGAAAATCGCCGACAAACGGCTCCAGGAGTACACGAAGCCCACCGCTCTGGCCCGGATGCCGGTGGGAAAGAGCTCGGTCTGATAGGCGTGAAAGCTGTAGGACATAATATTGTTGGCCAGCGTCAGACCGACGCCCATGGTGATGAGTAGCATGCCGCCCGACACTTGACTGAACATCAACCCGCACACCACGATGGCTGCCGCAGCCGCCACGATCACAGTCCGACGCTCAAATTTGTCTGCGATCCATAAGCCAATCATCGGCCCGACCGGGGCAGCAACGGCAATGATCGATGAATACATCAGGCTCGTAGTGACCGTAATTCCCTGCTTGATGAGCAGCGTCGGCACCCAGTTGGCGAAGCCGTAGAAGCCGACTGTCTGGAAGATGTTGAAGATGATCATCATGATGGCGCGCTTGCCATACGGGGCCGCCCACATGTCGCGAAAGCTGCCGGTTAATTTTACAGATGCGGTTACAGATGCGGGCGCAGCCGGTGCGGGAAGCGTGCCTCCATTCTCTTGTGCGACGGTCGCCTCGAGCTTCGACAGCACGCGGTCCGCTTCGGCGAACCGACCTTTCTGGGCCAGCCAGCGCGGACTTTCGGGCAACGCGCGGCGAATGAACCACACGAACACCGCGCCGTGGGCGCCGATGATGACCACCCAACGCCAGCCATCTATGCCGAACGGCCGGCGCGGCACAAGCAGGTAGGAGAGGAACGCCACCACAGGCACGGATAGGAAACCTACCGTTTGCTCGCAGGCAAACGCGCGTCCACGAATGTGCTTGGGTACGAGTTCGGAGATGTACGTGCCGATCGTCACCAGTTCCACGCCGATGCCAAGTCCTGCCATGAAACGCCAGAAGTTCAGCCCGGTGGCCGTGGTTTGGAATGCCATGACCAGGTTTGCGGCGGTGTAGAAAAGCAGCGACCAGGTGAAGATCGCGCGGCGTCCGAAACGGTCGGCGAGGAAGCCGCAGCTGATGGTGCCGAGGAAGAGTCCGGCGAACAACGAGGCAATGAAGCTGGCCACGCCTGTCATGCCGAACAGGCTGACCGTGGTCGATGTCAGGATACCGCTCTTGACGATTCCCGGGGCGACATAGCCGGAATACAGCAGGTCGTAGAGCTCGAAGAAAAAGCCGAGGCTAAGCAAGACGACAAACTTCCAGATAGTGCGGGTGGCTGGAAGCCGGTCGAGCCGTGCGGCGATTGCGCCCGCTGCCGTGGGGCCCGGTGGGGACATGACATGCAAAGGCCGCTCCTATCCGCTCTCAGCGCGCCGCAGCGTCGTCGATCCAGTACTCACTTCGGGACTTTAGCGTCAACTGCGGACGATCCTTGATCTCCAGATGCAGCGCGTGCAAGCCGGGCGCCAGGGACGTGGGGTGGAAACTCAGGACATAGTAGTTGGGCACGTCGCTGGAGGCCGCGACGAGGCCTGCCTTCAGGTCCTTAGCATCGCGGAAGTGAAAGAACTCGCCTCCGGTCAGCTGTGCGATGGAAGAAGCGGTTTGGGTGTGCAGAGTATTGCGTGCGGTTAGAAACGCCATGGTGGCGAGGCGGATAGGCGGAGCCAGATCGCTCAGGCAGTCGAGCACCTGCTTGCTGTAGTGGCCCTCGTACTCGGCATCGTTTCCATCGCCAGCGCGGCTGAAGCAGCCGTGCGCGGGCCCCGTCTCTTCCTCGCGGTTAAACTTTGATGCCTCATGGGAGACCGCCGAGCGGGTGCTGGAAAAGCCGAAGCTGTAGATGGTCGTGTTGGTGTCGCTGATGAGGCGCAGAGCGTCATTGAGCGTTGTCTGGCTGCCCTGGTCGATTGTTTCGCTGAGTAGCAGAACTGCGCGGCGATAGCCCGCGGGTTGTGTCCGCAATTGCGCGAGGGCGAACGCCACCCCATCCAGAATCGCCGCACCGGGATCACCTTCCTGCAGATTGGCGAGCTGCTGGGAAGCATCGGCTGTCGCGGGCCCAAAGGGCAGCAGCAGATGCGGCGTGCTGTCGAAGCCAATGACGGCAACGCGGTGCTCGACGTTGCCGATCAGCGCGTCGAGTATCGCGTCCAGGTCTCGATAATCCACCAGGTGGCGAACTCCGGCGCCGCCCGTCTCCACGCAGATGGCCAACGCCAGCGGCTGTGAATCTGTGTCCGGATCGAGGGTGAGATTCTGCGGTAAGCCGTTATCGGTTAGGAAGAAGTCCTGGGCCGAGAGTTCAAAGACAACCTCGCCTCTGCTGGTCTTCACCAGGGCAGGTACCTCCACCAGGGTTGAGCGGACGGTCAGCGCAGCCCGGTCTGGGTCGCTTTGTTGCGCTTCTGCGCCCACCGTGATGAGACAGAGCAAGAGAGGTAACGTACGAGCAGATCTCATAACGTAAGGGTTCATTGTAGACCACCCTCGTCGACCCCAAAGTGCTACTCGGCCCGCAGAGCGTTCACTGGATTGACCGTCGCCGCGCGGCGGGAGGGCAGATAACAGGCGAGATAGGCGGTCGCTATCACGCCAGCGGTAATCACGACGTACGTAAGCGGATCGACTGGGCTCACGTTGAAGAGGATTGACGACATCAGGCGCATGGTAACAAAGGCAACCACCAGACCACACCCTATGCCGATGCCTGTCAGCCACAGTCCCTGACGCACAAACAATGAGGTCAGTGTGTTCCGTTGCGCTCCCAGCGCCATGCGGATGCCGATCTCCCGGGTGCGTTGCGAAACGGAATACGAGATCACCCCGTAAATTCCCACAATCCCGAGCAGTAGTGCCATGCCCCCAGCGACGCAGAGCATCACCAGGGTGAAGGAAGTCCGCGCCATGGATTTGGTGTAAAACTGGCCCAGCGTGGAAACGTCCGCCAGGGGAACGTTGGCATCGACGGACCAGACCCGCTCCTGAACCTCCTGCATGAAGGTGCGCGAGCCGGCGCGCGGGCTACGCAGGGTGAACGCGAGGTTACGCCGCAAGATCTGCTTTTCTCCCTCGAAATGGTCCAGCATGATGGGCCAGTACACAGAGGTGGGTGCGGCTCGGCCTACGCCGTCATCGTGCGTGTCTTGCACCACGCCGACAATCTCGCGCCAGTCGTCGGTGCTTGCCACACGAATCCTTTTGCCCAGCGCTCCATTTGCGTCATGCCAATATTGGCGGGCGAAATTCTCTGAGATGATGGCCACCGGTCGCGTCTGATAGGTGTCCGTCCAGGTGATATCGCGCCCGGCAATCAGCTGCGTGCCCAGGGTCGCGAAAAATCCAGGGGAGATGAATTTGAAGCGGCGTATCGGCGGCAGCTCGCCCTCACCGTACACATGGTCCTGCGCGAACACCACATCGTTCGAATCGCGTCCATCCATTGGAACGGCGGTGGAGAAGCTGGCGGAAGAGACTCCCGGAATCGCGGCGAGCTTATTCAGAATCTCCTGGTTCATGCGAACCACCCGCTCGCGCTCAGTGTCTGGTATATGCGTTTCCGGGATGTAGAAACGGAATGTCTGGACGGTATCGGGGTCGACGAAACCCGGAGATACATGCATCAACGCGCGAAAGGTACGGATCATCAGCCCGGAGCAGATCAGCAGGACGAGCGCGAGCGCTACCTGCACCACCACCAGGGTCTTCCGTGCGCGATGCCGTTCCCGGCTCTGGCTTAGCGCGCGGCCGCCCTCGCGCAGACCGCTGTTCGCACTGGCACCCGCGTACTTGATCACGGGAATCAGGCCGATGAGCAGGCTGGTAAAGAGCGCGAGCGCAAACGCGAACAGCAGCACGGGAAGGTCAATGCCAATTTCATGGATACGAGGCAGACCGGTGGGCGCGATTGCCACCAGAACGCGCAAAGCGCCGTAGGCCAGGGCCAGACCAACCAGGCTGCCCACGAATCCGAGGGCCATACTCTCGCAGAGCAGCTCGGAAGCGATTCGTCCCCTGCCGGCGCCTAGAGCGGAACGAATCGCCAGCTCCTGACGGCGTCCTTCCACGCGCACCAGCAACAGATTGGCAACGTTCGCGCAGGCGACCAGCAGAACCAGCACGATCGAGCCCATCAGAACCCACAACACGTCGCCCACATCGCCCACCACGTCCTGCTTCAACGGCCGGAGATTCGGACCAAGCCGTACTTTTTCAAACATGCCGGCGCTGAATCCCTCGGGTGGCGGGAAAGTTCGCGAGACCACTGGAAGCAGGCGCGCCATGTCCGCAGTGGCCTGCGCCATCGAGACTCCTGGCTTCAACCGGGCCAGGGCGCGTTCATCGAATTCGCCAAGATGGGTCTTGCTGCGATCCCATTGGAAAGGCAGGACCAGCGCCGCATCCGGATCATCGAGAAAGTGAAATCCGCGGGGCAGCACGCCGATGATGGTGCGCGGCTTTCCGTCCACCGTGATGGAGCGGCCGATGACCGAAGCGGCGCCCCCAAACTTTCTCTGCCAGTATCCATAGGAAAGGAGGACGGTTTGCGGCGCACCCGGCGAATCGTCGTGGCGTGAAAATAAGCGCCCCAGTGCCGGAGCCACTCCCAGGATCGGCAAGGTGCCGTCGGTGACGTCCAACCCGGGTACGTGCTCCGGCTCTCCCGCGCCGGTTACGTTCAGTGAATCGTCTTCATAGGCGCCGATATCCTGGAGGGTGGTGTTCTGCTCGCGGTCGATAAAGTAAACCGACGGCGCCATGTTTAATTCCTTCATGCCGATCCCAGGCGCGGTGTGCCATACGCCGATCAGTTGCTCGGCATGTGGGTAGGGTAGGGGCTTCAGCAGCACACCCTCGACCACGCTGAAAATCACCGTGTTTGCGCCCACACCAACGGCGAGCGTGAGGAGCGTGATCGCGGTGAATAGAGGGGCGCGGCTGAGTCGGCGTAGAACCTGCCAGAGTTGATCGTTGAACATTGCCATGGGGCGGAAGCCTCCTCCGGGGTTATCAGGCTACGGAAAACTCTAAAATTGCGCATCCCACCGGGGCTTCGGTCGTGCCACTGCTAGCTCGTTCCCTCACCGGCTAAAGCCGCCCCTGTTTTGCAATCGTTTACGTACGACCTGAAGCATCACCAGCGCTAAAGCGCATGATCGAGTCGAGACTGTTTCTCGGAGCGCTGAAGCGCTCCTTCCCCCGCATAAATGCGGGGACCTGGAGTTTCTACATTTCAGTGACGAAGGGTAAGGCATTTTGCACAAGAGAAGCTCCTTTGGATGCCGTGTTTTGGCTTTGTATCAGGGCACGACTTTAAGTCGTGCCATTACTGGGCTAAGAATATGGGCTTCAGCCCCTGCCATGGCAAAACCTGCACGAATGCCATTTCCGAGGCAGTACTCAGCACTGCACGGGTAATTGGCCCCGAAAAAGACGCAGGGGCTAAAGCCCAACTCTGTTTAGATCCTTTACGGCACGACTGAAGTCGTGCCCTGATACAAAGCAAAAACCCAAAATCAAAGAGGTTTTCTTACGCGTCGACTCAAAAAATGTAGATCGGGTAGGAGGCGGGATTACTCCCGCCGTCCTCCCACACCACGCGGACGTGCCGTTCGGCATCCGGCGGTTCATGAAACAGACTGGAAGCGTCGATGAGTGTCCAGCAACGAAACCAGCCCCATGCGGTCGAACCAGGACTTGGGGAAGGCTTGGTTCATATGCGAGGCACCGCCGTTCCACCACGGGCCTCGCCCGTTGGTGGCCGACTTCCAAGCCCGAACCTTATCTATCCCAGCCTTTATCAGATTCCGCGCGCGCCGATAGACACGCTTCCATTGCCGCCACAGCAGCGTCCGCAGCTTGTGCCGCAGCCAGCCATCGAGCTCTTCCAACACGTTCTTTACTTCAGTGAGTCGGAAGTAGGCCATCCAGCCCCGCAGGACGGGATTGAGTCCCTTGATGACTTGCTGCAGGCTCTGCCCGCGGCCTTGCCGTAGCGCGAGACGGATTTTCTCCGCCATGCGCCTGCGGCTTTCGAATGCGATCTTGAGCTTCGGCTTCCTGTGCCACGTCATGCTGTAGCCCAGGAACTTCCGCTCCCACGGTCGCGCCACTGCGCTCTTGACAGCATTGACCTTCAACTTCAGCCTTTGCTCCAGGAACGCCGTGATCGACTGCTTGACCCTCTGTCCTGCCCGATCGCTTTGGACATAGATGTTGCAGTCGTCAGCGTATCGGCAGAAGCGATGCCCGCGCCGTTCCAGTTCGCGATCCAGATCGTCCAGCAGGATGTTCGATAACAACGGGGAAAGAGGACCGCCCTGAGGCGTCCCTTCGCTCCGTGCACCCGTTATCCCGCCTTCCATCATTCCCGCTTCCAGATAGCGCCGGATCAGCTTCAACACCCCGGGGTCTTTCACCTTGCGCCCCACCCGTGCCATCAGCACATCGTGGTTCACTCGGTCGAAAAATCTCTCCAAGTCGAGATCTACGGTCCATCGCCTGCCCTCGGCAACATACCCTCGCGCGGCCTTCACCGCCTGATGGGCATTGCGTCCGGGACGAAAACCGTAGCTCGATTCCGAGAACCCGGGATCGAACAGAGGTTGCAATATCTGATGAAGTGCCTGTTGGATCAGGCGATCCAGCGCACAAGGAATGCCCAGGATGCGTACCCCGCCTTGCGGCTTCGGTATCTCCACCTGGCGCACAGCTGTAGGCATGTATTCGCCCGCCAACAGAGCCTGTTTTATCTTCGGCCAGTGCGCCTGCAGCCAGGGCTTCAACTCCAGAACCGTGAGCCCATCGACTCCCGGCGCTCCTTTGTTTTCCACCACCCGCTGATAGGCGCGCATCATGTTGCTGCGTTCCAGCGCAGCTTCCAAAAGTCCCTGCGCTGCTTCCGGTTTCGTTTCTCCACCAGTCGCCGTACGAGTCTCCGCACCATCCACGGCCCTCGACAGGTTCCGCCCGTCTCCCTCCGCGATGGCCTTACTTCCGTAAGCTTCTGCTTCGCTGACTCGCATCGAGATCTGCTGTCCTACTCCCGTGTTTCACGTTTGGCCCTTCACCCCGCTCGCGCGGAGCCACTATGGCCGCTGCTGACTTCTGGTGATTCTTCCCTTCACCTCGCGATGACGGTAGCCCTAAGGCAAACCACCAGATCTCCCCGGGTATTACGCACTCACCTTCACGCTTATCTCTGTCGGATCTACGCCGCGATGTCCGTGCAAGTACTGGGCTTTGCATGGATTTGCCTGCTCACCCCATCGCGTCGCCTCTATCCGCTGGCTGTTCGTCAGAGCAGCGCTTTGCCTGCGGCTTCCTCCGGATTCCACCTCACGGTGGACACCCTTGCCGTTCAGCTAACACTTCCCCTTGCCGGGTGTGTAGAGGACTTTCACCTCCAAGTGAATGCGCCCTGCCGGGCGCACAAACTCCAGTCCCCCGCATAAATGCGGGGGCTCCCACCACGAATCCTGAAGTTTGCAGTTCCCGGGCGGGAACAGCCATCCTGTGCCAGCCCGGTGATATCTCGTACGTTAGCAGACGGGGAATGGTTCCAGGATCGGAGAGAAACCTGGGCGTTTCTTCTACCAAAGTAGTTTCACCCCGAATTGGACCTGGCGAGCCGTTGTAGAAGTGCTGGAGATGGCGCCGGCGGTCCCCGAAACACCTGTGGGCGTGAATACGATGAGATTCGGGGTATTGAAATTGGCCCGGTCCAGAAGGTTGAAAATTTCTGCTCGAAATTCCAGATTCAGCCGCTCATGGATCGCAGTGTCTTTCACCGCCGAGAAGTCCCACGTAGCCAGCCCCGGGCCGACCAGCGTGTCTCTTCCCAAATTGCCAAAGAAACCGCTGTTGGCTGGAGGCTGCAGAAAAGCACTGGGATTAAACCACTGGCTGGGCTTGCCGAGGATGGCAGACCCGTGAAAGTCGGGATTGATAAAGGGTCTCACCGGGTTGCGCGTGTCCCCGTTATTCGACGGGTTGTAACTGAGTTGGGGGGTGAACGGAAATCCGGCCTGGAGGACGACAAGACTGTTCACCGACCAGCCGCTCACCACTCCGTTGCCCACTTTACCCAGCCCGCCGGCAAAGCGTTTTCCATTTCCGAAGGGCAAGCCATACACAGCGCTGATCACTCCCAGGTTTCTCACATCGTAGGTGGCTGGGCCCCAGTCCGCTTTCACGTCGTACGGATTTGACACCAGGCCCGGCGCATTGCCCGCAGTGGTTGCGTTCAGGGAATCTCCATCGTCCAAAGCCTTCGACCAGGTGTAGACACCGCGAAGAAAAAGATCGTGGCTGAAGCGATGGTTCACGTCAACCTGCAGCGAGTTGTAACTGGCGGATCCGACAGAGAACCAGGTCCAGGTATTCGCCAGAGTAGTATTCGCCTTCGGTTTCCCGGCAGGGATGTAATAAGAACCGGCCGGGACAGGTGAGCCGGCCAGCGGCGCGGGAAAGGTCTTGGGATAAGTCGCCGGGCAAGGTGAAGCGGGACAAATGGTTGGGACAGGCGTGTTGGCATCAAGGCCGACAATCTGATGATAGCCGTGCGATCCGACATAACCCACAGTCAACGAAGTGTTGGGAGTAAGGGTTTGTTCCACTCTCAAGGAGTAAGAGATCAAGGTCGGCATCTTCAGGTCAGGTTGCACTCCTCCGGGGACAAGTAATGCATTCGAAGGCGGCGCAGCCTGGGTAGACAGGGGGAGCTTAGATACGGGCAACGATGCGATGCTATAGGCAGGGTTGAAGGGCGCATTCTGATCCATTCGATAACCCAATGCGTCCTGCAATTCGTAATACATGCCGAACCCGGCACGCACCACGGTTCTCTCCGAGTGAGGACTCCATGCAAGACCAATCCTGGGTTGAGGAAGGAATTTCGCATTGTTGGTGGTAAACGCGTTGCTCGATATACGCGGTTGGCTGGAGATAACTCCGTTAGAAAATACGTAGTTGGCCGCTCGCCCGTGAGCTTCATTCCATCCGGTTGAGAATTCTGTCCTGAATCCCAGGGATAGGGTCAACCTAGGGCTGAAGCGAATCACGTCCTGCGCGTAGAGCGCCCCGAACAGGGATCGCCAGTTCAACTCGGTGGGCGCGGGATCATACAAGAAGCTGCTCGTGGTCCCAGTGAGGAACGTCTGCAGACTGGTGAAGGTCACCTGACCGTACTGGCTAAGTGCGATGTTCTCGTTCGATTGGAACTGCTGGAACCAGGCGCCGAAACTGAGTTGGTGCGCTCCGCGGGTCAGAGCCACCCGATCTTCGTAGGTGTACAGATTGCGAGCGATGCTCAAGTTACTTCCATTGTTACTTCCTGCCAGTCCTATCTGTGCCTGCGGGTTGGAGGCCGCACTTCCGCCCACCACCACGGCGCCCACCAGCCGGCCGGTAAGAAAACCCGGGACCTCAGCCGCGGGAGTACCTGGCGTTGGTTCGCCTGTAAAGAAGTAGCCTGCCCGTGAATACCCGAAGCGGGCGGTATTGAGCAGCCGTGGTGAAACGACGTGCGTCTCCTCCAGGGTGGCAACCTGCTCGCGCAGATTCAAGATATCGCTGCTGTACGGGTTTGCTGTGGTTGCCGTGACATCCCCGCCGTCATCCACGGTATAAATCCCCACGAGGGTGTCTTTTGAAGAAAAGACGTGGTCGATTCGAGCCGTCCCGAAATCTTCTCGTATGGTCTGCAAGGGGCTGCTGGAAACCTGCGCAATGCCGCTGTAGTCAGGGTCGCTGGCGCTTGGCGTGAGCCACAAATTTAACAGGGGTTGAACGCTCGCGACCGCGGTTGCGCGCGAGTGCAAATCGGGTACAAATGCGACCGAAGTCTGATGCAGGCTCTGGCGCAGGCCTTCGTAGTTGACGAAGAAGAAAGTCTTTTCCTTTTGGATCGGTCCTCCCAATGCGCCTCCGAACTGGTTACGCCGAAAAGGAGGAGCCGATCCCTGGTCGAAGTAGTTTGGAGCGTCGAGTACATTGTTGCGCAGAAATTCATACACCGAGCCGTGCCACTGGTTGCTTCCCGACTGGGTCACTATAATGACCTGCGCTCCGGGCCGCTTGCCATATTCCGCACCATAGGAGTCGCGCAACACATTGAACTCGCGGACCGCCTCCACGCCAATCAGATTTTGACTCGCCCCGCCTGGCTGCATGTTGTTCTCGGCGGCGCCCGTGAACTCGGTTCCATTCAGCAGAAAAAGATTTTGCTGGGGACGATTGCCCGACACGGCAAAATTGTTTCCCGTGCTGGAATTGGAGACGCCGATGCCCCCGGTCTTCTCCCACGTGAAATTGACCACCCCGGGATTAATGGTGAGCAGCAAATCGTAGCTTCGTCCATTGAGGGGGAGCTGCTTGACTTCTTTTTCTCCGACTAAGCCGGTGATGTCCTGGGTGGTCGAGTTGACCATGGAAGCGTCCGCAACCACTCTGACTTGCTCGTTCACATCGCCGACCTTCAAAGTCAAGTCCGCAGTCGCATCCTGACCCACGACCAGGACGATTCCTGAACGCAGCGCTTCCGCAAATCCGTTCTTCTGCACTTCAACTTCATACCGGCCAACGGGAAGGCCGGGCAATTCGTACCTGCCCGCCGCATCCGTGATCGAGGTGCGAGAAATATCGGTGTCGGTATCTTTCGCAGTTACAGTCGCTCCCTGCACGACAGCGCCGGACTGATCTGTGATGCGTCCGGATAATGTGGCAGACACCTGGGCAAGGACGGGGAGCGAGAAGAGACAAGACAGAAAAAACGCAGGCAGGATGAGACAACGGATGATTGACATTTTCCCTCCCGAAAAAAGGGTCACTGGAAATGACCGAAACGTATCTGGCCGCTAGAGTCACGGTGCCGTATAGCCTGATTTAAACGGAGCAAATCGTTAAAGTCAAACGAATCGATATTATTTGCAGGGAATGGAGTGAGATGGGTTTATGGGGTAGAGCTGGGACTGAAAGAAAGAGTCTTTGCTGAAAGAGCGATGCTCCCTCAGCGGCTAAAGCCGCAATCATTGGAAAGCAGTTATGTATGGGGTAAGCCCGTACCCTTCAAAAAATAATTCTTCTGCAACATGTAACCAAGACTATTGGGGAGCATCTGAGGCAGGGCTAAAGCCCTGTGCTGATACAAAGCCACCAAATCTAAGCGGATGGGCTCGCTGCTGCTTATGCAGACTGACGGCTCCCGGAAAGAGCAGTGGAGGAGGAGGAAACTGCAGATCCCTCGGCTGCCCCGGATTTCCTGTAAAACTTGGTGGCGTTGGCGAACTGCATGCGCCTTTCCTTACTGAAAGGCGCACACGCGACCGTGTCCGGCGCAGCGTGGCAGGAAATCCGGGTACGCTCGGGATGACAAAGGGGAGGAAGGCGGCTTCGGTGGGATTTAGTTGCCGGGATGACGAACACGTGGTCCCTTCACTGCGCTTCGCTCCGGTCGGGATGACAAAGAGCTCACCGTCAACTTTGCTGCTCTAGCGGAGGATTGACGTCAAGGTTTGGTTAGGCGGCGGTGCGCAGCCATTGCTCCATTTGTTCGTGGCCGACCAGGCCGGCTTGTTGAAAGACTTGGCGGCCTCCGGAGAGAACGACGAAGTTTGGGATTCCGCGGACGTTGAAACGGGCTGCTAGTTCGGGATGGGCCTCGGTGTCGACTTTGAGCACGATTGCTTTTCCGGCCATGTCTTGGGCGGTGCGGGCTACTTCGGGCGCGGCCGAGCGACAGGGTCCACACCAGGCGGCCCAGAAGTCAACCAACACAGGGACGGTCGCGTTGTTGACTACTTCGTCGAAGAGGGCGGGATCCGCTGACAGGGGTTCGGCGACCGGAGCAAGGGTGGTCTTGCACGCGCCGCATCGACCTGTGTCGGCCAGATGCCGGCCGGCGACACGGTTCTTTTGGTTGCAATGAGTACAGCTTCGAATGATGGGCAAGATGAGCCTCTGTTACTAAATATCTCAATAATTGGATGCACAATCCCTACCCAGTTCTTCAGGAATAGCGGCCTAGGCGGCCGGCGCCGGCCGCTGCCTGTCGTCCCTGGATTCGACCTGCTCGGCCGGCTTCGCCGGCGGGGGCAGGAGGAATTGCCTAGGCGAGGAAATCATTTGTTTGAACACGTAGCGCAGGAGCGATATACGCTCCTGGTGGCTCACGTCGTAGGCGCGCAGTGCAACGAACGACGCGATGGCAAAGCTGACGCCCAGATTTAACACAAACATGACAGCGATGCCGACGATCGCGGAGTAGAGCCATACCTGCGCGAACGCAGCCGGACCGAAACGGGCGGCGGCGAAGGCGAACATGCCGGTGTTGAGAGTCACGTGGCGGACGTCGAGCGGCAAGCCAAAGAATTCGGCAAAAACCGGGAGGAAGGCCAGCAGATAACCGAGCGAGATGCTGGTGCTCCAGGGACCGATGTTGCGGTCGACCCAGGCGGCAAAGCTCTGCATGGTGTCGTCGCCTAAGGTCAGGCGGAGGGGGTGGGCAGCGATGGCAGCGGGTATGCGATGGTAGACGGCGAAATTCTCGAACCACCCTCCGATCAGGCCGGCGAGCCAGAGCAGGACGCCGGTGAGCGCCGCATCCACGGCGGTGGCGGAAGCCAGGGGACGCAAGGATAGATAAACCTTCTGCGCCTGTTCGGCGGGCACATAGGGGGAATGAAAAGCTTTCAGCCAAACCAGGTTGAAGACGACGGCGCCAATGGAAACGGCCAGTATGTTGCCCAGGGCCGCAGCCAACTGGGTGCGGCTGATGGAGGCGCTGAATTCCGTAATCTGGCTGCGCCGGGAATCGCCACGGTTGCGATTGATGATGTTGGCCAGAGTGGCCCCGGTCATGGCCGGCTGCTTGGTAGCTAGCGCCAGACCGAAGATCTGCAGCAACAGAAAGCTAATGGCATAGTTCGTTCCGATGAAGATGAATTCCATGAAGGGCGCCCGGTGACGGGCGACCACATGCAGCTTGATGGCAGCAGTGAAGACGGTCAGGAATCCACCGCCGATGGCGGCACGCCACATGGCGAAGTATTCCTTGCGGTCATGGGCAATATAGTGTTCGCCGCCGTGGCCAGTGCGTTCCACGGTCTTACGGGCCAGGAGGTTAAAGTTCTGCTGGATGAGCGAAGAAATCCGCGTATCTTCGAGCAGACCGCGAATGAGGGTGTTGAGCAATCGGCGCACGGCCGCCCAATCCTCGGTGGGGTGCTCGACCAAGTTGGCGGCGAGCAATTCCATGCGGTCAAGCGCCGTATCCATGGCGCCCAGATCGAAAACCAGGGGAGAATTGGCCCCGGTTTCCTCCATGTGGATGCGGACCAACGCGACCTCACCGCGGCAGGCGAAGACGGCGTTGAGCCATGCCTCCATGCAATTGCCCGCGGGAGTGGCGTGCTCGCAAGCAATCAATTGTTCGGTAGCAAAGACCAAGGCATAGGAGGGAGATTGCTCCACCGCCTGGGTGTTGCTGCGCTGGCGAACGGCGCGGCTGGTGCCACGGGCGGAAACTCGCGCCGCCAGCAAGCGGAGCGCCTCATGGAGGTCCTGGTGCAGATGGGGATAGGCAGCCAGGTTTTGCCCACACCAGAAGATTGCGGCCAGGCGAGCGAACACGGCGGGGTCCAGATCGAGAAAGCGCTGCACGGCGCGCGACGAAGGAAAGATGGCGGCGAAGAGCCGGGCGGTGTCGGCGTCTTCGCGCGGCGGAGGCAGCCAGTGCTGGAAGAGCCGGCTGGTAACTTCGCGGGACAAGGAATGCTGGGCGGGAATGCCCGCTTCCGCGAACAGAGAAACCGAGTCCAGAGGAGCAAGCGTCGACCTGATTCCCTGCTGAAAGCGCGAGCGCAGATCTGAGTCCTGCTCGAGCATCTTGATCCAGCCCACGAGGCGCGCCTGGTATCTCCGCTCGGAGCGCCGGCCAAAGATGCCGGAAAAAAGCTCGATGAGACAGCCGGTTTGGCTGACCAGGGTGCTCGCGGCGCAAAAGGCCTCGGTCTGCCGGCGCAGTTCTGCTTCGGTCCGCGCCAACCCTTGCGGCCCGCCAGTCCATGGCTCCAGGAGACCTCGTGTATCAGAAAGAAAACCCATCAAATCGAACTACGGAAGCAGATTACCGACAGAATACTGATTCTCCGCGGGCAGCTCGGGATTTATTTCTTGCCCGCCATAGACGAGGTTGCTTCGGACTCCAAATTCGATTTTTTGGGGGAACTGGTTGAGTCCGAAAGGGAAACTGCAGATCCCTCCACTACCCCGGATTTCCTGTGAAACTTGGTGGCGTTTGCGAACTTCATGCGCCTTTCCTTACTGAAAGGCGCACACGCGACCGTGTCCGGCGCAGCGTGGCAGGAAATCCGGGTTCGGTCGAGATGACACATCAAGCGGATGCGTACTCGAATTCACACGCATTTAATTCGCTAGGATTGTCTTATGAGCGTGCAGTACCGTTGCCCCGGAGGCTTTGTTTGACCATAACCATCTTCAAGTGGCTCCTCGGCCTCGGCCTACTACTGCTGATCGTGCCCCGGCTGCTGCTGCGCCTGCAGCTCTCTCGCGCCAAGCACCGCTCGCTCGCCGGCCACGCTCGGCTGGGGCGCCGGCTGGCCCGGCTTATGCCCTACTACGAGTACGACGAGGCGCAGTTCTTTCGGGCGGACGATGCCCCGGAACACATTGACGAACAGCGACGGGCGGCCTTCAGGCGCCTGGCCGCACTCTACGCTCAACGCTTCGTTAACACGGTTCGCCAGACCAATGAAGTCCAGGACGAGATCTCCGATCTGCAATTCACGGCGCGGTACCGCGTACCGTTCCAGTTCAGCCGCTTCGTCCGCCAGCACTTGAACGCCGGATCCTTTGTCGTCTCCTCCAGTGGCCCCACCACCACCGATCTGGACGGCAACCGGCGCTACGACCTAACCGGCTCCTACGGCGTCAATGTGTTTGGCTACGACTTCTACAAGGAATGCATTGAACGCGGGAGCGCCCGGGTGCAGGAGCTGGGCCCGGTGCTCGGTGCCTACCACCCGGTGACCGCGGGCAACGTACACCGGCTGCGGGCCCTCTCCGGGCTCGACGAGGTCTCCTTCCACATGTCCGGCACAGAAGCCGTGATGCAGGCGGTGCGCCTGGCCCGCTACCACACCAGGCGCCGCTACCTGGTGCGCTTCTGCGGCGCTTATCACGGTTGGTGGGGTGAGGTGCAACCCGGCGTCGGCAACCCGGTGACCGAGCGCGACACCCTCACCCTCAAAGATATGAGCGAGCAGACCCTGCGCGTACTGCGCAGCCGGCGGGATATTGCCTGCGTGCTGGTCAACCCGCTGCAGGCGCTACACCCCAACGCCGGAGCGCCGGCGGATTCAACCCTGGTGGACGGCGGCCCGCGCACCAGCTTTGACCGCGCAGCCTACACCGCATGGCTCGAACGGCTGCGCCAGGTGTGTTCGGACGCCGGCATCGTGCTGATTTTCGATGAGGTCTTCCTCGGCTTTCGGCTGGCCCGCGGCGGCGCTCAGGAGTATTTCGGCGTCCGCGCCGACATGGTCACTTATGGCAAAACCGTAGCCGGCGGCCTGCCTATTGGCGTGGTGTGCGGACGCGCCCACCTGATGAAGCGCTTTCGTGAAGACCGGCCCGCGGACGTCTGCTTCGCCCGAGGCACCTTCAATTCCCATCCCTATGTTATGGGGGCGATGGCCGAGTTCCTGGAGCGCCTGGACACACCCGAGATCCTGGCCTGTTATCGCGACCTTGATGCGGTGTGGGACCGCCGGGCGGCCCAGCTCAATGAGCGTTTGCGGGAGGCCGAGGTGCAGGTCCGGGTGGCTAATCTCTCTTCAGTCTGGACGGTCTGCTACCTGCAGCCCTCGCGCTACCACTGGATGTTTCAATACTATCTGCGCGCCGAAGACCTGGCCCTGAGCTGGGTAGGAACTGGCCGCCTCATCTTCAGCCTGGATTACACCGAGGCTGACTTTGCCGCGGTCGCCGACAGGTTCGTAGCGGCAGCGCGGCAAATGCAGCAGGATGGCTGGTGGTGGCAGGGAGAAACCGTCACCAGCAAAGCAATTAGGCTTCGTGTTCTGCGAGAAATGTTTCGGGCTCGCGTACATCGTCCATCGGATCGATCAGCTGGCCCCCCAGAAGGTAAAACGGCGCTCGGTAGTAAAGCATGAAGTCGTGAAACGGATCGGTCAGGATTTTGGTCATCCAGACCAGCCCGGTCTGGACATCCCTGATGAAGAACAGTTGCACGGTGCGGAACAGCAGGGCGCCAAAGCCGACGACCAGCCAGATCTGGCCAACGTGCTGGATGAAGGTAGTGCGATCGGCGTACGGCGGAAAAATCCCGAACAACGTTGGACTTGCCCACAGCAATGCCGGTGACAGCGCCCAGATCGAAAGCAGCACAATCTTGCGCCGCAGGTTGTAGCCGACCTTGATGTCCTCCTTGTGCTCCTGGGTGGCGTGGTTGACTTCATCGTAGCCCTTGGGCTCAAAGAAGAAGTGGCCAGACTGACGGCTGACCATCGCTACCAGCCAGCCGATGAGCGCCGAGGCAGCAGGGTTTTTGAAGATGAGAGCGTATGCGAGCAGAAAACTGAGCGCGCTCAGCAGGTGGAGTGACTGGTTGATACGGCTGTGGTGGTAGTAGCGGTGGTCGTCCCAACGCTGGAGGCGTAGAGCTTCGAGAAAACCCTGCATGCTGTTTCCTTCCGAGGTTAGCCGGCGCCAGATAGCCATGAAGAAGGAGATATAACAATACTGTTACAGCGATATGACAATCTGGACCCGGGCACCCCGTCCGCTGTTGGCGAGTCAGACACAACTGGGAACTGGCTGTCAAATGAGCGTAGACGTCCTGCCTCGTCCCGGAGGTTCCCGACATCTTGTCCCTGGGTTCCCGATCTGCCAACGATTTTTTTCCACACAAACCGCCGTTTATCATCCCTTCCGCCACCTGCTTAGGTCGTTTATCCTCGACGAAAAGCAGAGGGCTACCGGGGATGTCGGATGACACAGAAATCTTTAGGCATGTCATGCAAAAGAGAATCGACAACGCTGAATACTCGCGGGAGATCGTAATCTTCGAGGAAGGCCCCTTTGTGTTCAGGGTCGTTCAGGAACTCCAAGCAGGCCTGATCGACGGCGCCGGCGCGCTGAAGGTGGTGCGTCCAAGCGTCCCCAGCCGCATTGAATGGATCTGTTCCAGCAAAGAAGCCGCAACCGAGCAGGCACTGCGGTGTCTGCAACAAAGTAAAAATGACAATTGGTTGTTCCCGCCAACCGCATCGTCTGCCGCCTAGCCACTAACCCGATGCCCAGAGCCGGTCAACCAGGCGGCCGGCGCGCTGCTCGACGGCGGCCATGGCGTCGAGGATCACATCTTCCCGGAACCGGCGCCCGACGAGCTGAACGCCGGCAGGCAGATCTTCCACCAGGTCGACGGGCACAAACCCGGCCGGCAGCCCAAGGTAGTTGATGCCGTAACTGTAGACTGCTGCGTCCCACAGGTCCTTCGTCTGCGCCAGTCCCAGCGCGTCGTAGTTCCAGGGGTAGACCGGGCGCATGAGGAAAGGCGTCAGCACCAATGGATAGGAATCCAGGAACAGGTTCCAGGCACGCGCCATCCGAGTTTTCTCGGCGAGACCGGCGCGATAGCCGCCGCCATCGAGAATTGTCCCCATTTCGTAATACCAGCCAAAGATCCGGCGCAAGTCGTCGCTTCCATACTGATCGACGATTGGACCTAATGTCGCCTTGATCTCTGTGAGCAATACACTCAACCAGCCGCGCGCCGGGTCCATGATGGACGGCGGCTCGGCTTCGACAACCTCATACCCGGCGTCGCGCAGGTAGGCTGCACAGCGGTCGATCAACTGAAGGATGCCGGGATGAATCGGGTATCCGTGACTGTTACGTGTGACCGCGATGCGAATGGGCCGCTGCAGAGGCTCGCCGTCGAATGGCGCGGGTACCCACCACGGATCGCGCACATCGCCAACGGCCATCACGCGCGTTCCGAGACGCACATCGGCAACGGTGCGAGCAATTGCGCCTTGTACCGATGTGAGTTGCGAGAGCAAGCCGCGCTCGGCAGTTGCCGACGGATTGAATGCCGGAATCCGGCCTTGTGTCGGCTTGAGCGTTGCCACGCCATTGGCGAATGACGGGAACCGCAGCGAGCCGGCGATGTCGTTGCCGTGATGGATGGGGCCGAAGCCCATCGCAGCAGCCACCGCGGCGCCGCCAGAGGATCCCCCGGGAGAGGCGTCGGGATGCCACGGGCTCCATGTGCGCCCGTGCAACGGGTTGACGGTGGTAAGACGCATGGAAAGCTCGGGCGTGTTGGTGCGGCCGACAATGATGGCACCGGCGCCGCGCAGGTTGCGGACCAGCGGTGAGTCGGCGGGTGCTATGAGATTGGCGAGAGCGGGAAGTCCGTTGGTCGTCGCCTGGCCTTCCTGGTCGATGTTCACCTTGATGGTGACCGGGACTCCGAAGAGCGGTAACTCTTCGGCAAGCGTCTGAGACTTGCGATCAGCAGCGGCCGCTTCGGCAAGCGCCTGATCGGTGAGATCTACAACAATCGCGTTCAGCTTCGGGTTGAGCTTACGAATGCGTTCGACAACGGAAACCATCACCTCGGAGCACGAAAACCGCCGCTTGCGGATACCAGCGGCGACCTCGACGGCGCTTAATTGCCACAAGGCCTGACTTATCACGAAGGGTCCTCTTCTGTGGGGGTTGGAGCGGCCTGATTACTCGATTTAAATTAGCACGCCGGCCCTGAGGTGAATACTTGAGGAAGGTCGCGATTGTCCTTTTACTGCAGGGGTTCTCTTTAGGATGGATCTTTTTCTCTCACCAATTTGAGTCACATTTCAAAGAATCGGAATCAAAGTCGTGGGTCGACAGACACTTTGAATGGCTTCCGAAAGGAAATGGGGCGCGGAATTGTCCACAAATGAGCACCTCTAAACTCAAAAGCTATTCCTTTGTCCTGGCCATATGCATCGGAGCGGCGATGCTGTCCTGGATTGCGGGCGCGCCCTCCTCTTGTTTTCACCTGGCGATTGTCATTTGTTGCCTTTATGGTGGGGAAAGGGCGGGCATTGTAGGGACAGGCCTCGCCATTTTGAGTTTCGATTATTTCTTCCTTCCCCCTCATTTTCACTTCGCTGTCGAGCATTCCGCCTATCCCCGCTTCGCTGCTTTTATCGCGACCGCGGTATGCATCAACCTGGTCATTGCCGCCAAACAGCGGGGAGATAGGGCCCGCCGCGAAGTGGAAGAGCAATACCGGGTGATTTCTGAGACCGCGCTGGATGGCGTTCTGTCCACTGACCACCAGGGTCAGGTCTTATTAGTCAACTCCTCGGCCACCAGGATCTTCGGCTACTCCGCGGCCGAAATGATAGGACAACCAGTTACCCGTTTTATTCCCCAGTGCTGCAGTGAAGCTTCATCCTCGGTCACCGAGATGACCGTCACTCATAAGGATGGAACCGAATTTGTCGCCGAAGTCTCGTTGGGCAAAGTCGCGCCAAACGACCAGTGTGCCGGCGTGGTTTTTGTTCGCGACATCACCGAGCGCAAACGAAACGAACTGGAACTTCGAAGAAGCGAGGCCTACCTCGCCGAAGCGGAGAATATGAGCCATATCGGCAGCTGGGCCTGGAATCCGGCTACCCGGGCGGATACGTATTGGTCCGCGGAAATGTATCGCATATACGAGCGCGATCCAATCCAGGGGCCGCTTTCTCTCGAAGAAGAGCGCGCGCTTCACCCGCCCGAAGATTGGGCCAACCTGATGGAAGCGTTAGAGCGATCGATTCGAGAAGAGGTTGACCTTGATTGTGAAAGCCGGATGATGTTTCCGGATGGATCGATTAAATATATCCATCTTGTCGGCCATCCCGCGGTCGACGCCTCAGGCGAGGTTGCAGAGATCTTCGGCATCATCAGAGATGTGACCGAACAACAACAGGCAAGAGCGGCCCGTGATTCTTTGCAAAAAATGGAAAAGAAGCTCGCCCGGGCAGCTCAAATTGCCACTCTCGGAGAAGTTTCGGCTTCCATTGCGCACGAAATCAACCAGCCGTTGACAGCGATCATCGCGAATGCACATATGTGTTTCGAATCGCTCTCACCCGATTGCGTTAGCGTGGTGGGCGCGCGCTCGCTGGTTCAGGAAATTCTTGAATGCGGTTACCACGCGACTGAGGTTGTCCAAAGAATGCGCAACCTTTTCAAAGGTGGAACGTTTGAAAAGACACCGCTGGACATCAATGAAGTCGCCAGAGAGGTAATCAACCTCATTCGCAGCGAGGCAGGCAAGAGGCGCGTGGACTTGGACGTCGATTTAGAAACGGAATTGCCGAAGATATTGGGTGATCGAGTACAGATTCAGCAGGTTCTGGTCAATTTGTGCATCAATGGCTTTGATGCGATGGACCCGCTTATCGATCGTCCGCGAAAGCTCTCCCTGCGCACAAGAGTTCATGATTCAGGTGCAATCAGGGTGGAAGTGCAGGATAGCGGGATCGGCTTGCGGGAGCCGGATAAAATCTTCGAGGCATTTTTCACCACTAAACAAAACGGGATGGGCATGGGGCTACCCATCTGTCGTTCGATCATTGAATTGCACGATGGCCATCTTTGGCCACAGAACGACGATGCTCCCGGAACCACGTTTTGCTTTACGCTGCCGGTGCCTGATCGCCGTACGCCGGAACCTCATCACAGCAATGGCAGACGTCCCTCAGAAGAATATGCATCCGTCGGGCAAGCGCAATCGCAGTAAGCGCAGCGCGGCGCGGCCAACGCTCCTGCACAGTCGTCATTGCCTACTCCGGCCGGGATTTCATAGAAGTTCCTCCGGGTAGCAGATGCGCCAAAGCAAGAAGCGGACGTCGATGGAAGTTAAGCCGTCAATGCATCACGATGCTTCGTAATGAACTCAGTCAAAGTAATGGGTGGCCGGCCGCCAATTTTTTCGATGAGATCGTTGGTGCCGGCAAAGACACCATTCTGGTGGTCGAGGGCGATCTGGCTAAGGTGCTGCCAGAAAAAATCTCCCAGATCCCGGCCCTGTTCCTTCGACATCTTGGCTAGGGAAGGGACGTCGGTGTATTGGTACCGGACCGCTTTGCCGAGAACGCGGCCGAGCTCCTCCGCCATCTCGGGAAATGAGATTTCTTTGGCACCCAACAGGGGATAGATTTGGCCACGGTGCGCCTCCGGCGCGGTTAAAATGTTCGCGATGACGCGGGCCTGGTCTTCGGCGGCGATCGGTGCGTGACGCCCCGATCCAAAAGGCAGAGGCAGAAAGCCCGCTTTGATAAAGCCGGCCCGTAAAGAACCCACTCCGCAAAAAGGGTCGGCCGAAGATGAGTTACCGGCACGCCGGACCAGTCGAAGACTCTCGGCAATCCAATGATCCTGGGCGGCGTGGCTCCTGGCAACGCGCCGCGCAGAAGCCTGAGACATATTCACGATTGCTTCAACCCCTGCTTCTTTGGCCGCTTGCGCAAAATATGCGGTGCTCTGCAGAATGCCGGGCTTGATCGGAAAGACGAAGTAAGCGCTGCGAATACCTTCAAGAGCGCCGCGAACCGATTCGAAGTCTCGCAGATCCCCACGTACGATCTCCGCACCTGACTGTCGTAGAGAATTCGAACGATCGTTTTCTTCCCGGACGAATGCCCTTACCGCGTGACCGCCTTCCAGCAGCAATCTCACCGTTTCCCTTCCCGTTGCGCCGGTCGCTCCCGTTACCAGAATCTTCGCTTCGCTCATCTCTTCTCCTTCGCCAAATCAGGCTGCTGAATTTTAGAGTACACTTGTAATCTAAAGGATTCGAAGTTTCTCGAAGAGGTAAACATATGCGAAAGTCTCGCAGCGACACGGCGCAAACCAGGGAGCGGATTGTCGCGATGGCCGCGAAGATGTTTCTGGAGAAAGGCCTGGCGGAGGCAGGTATGCGCGACATCATGGCGGCAGCGAACCTGACTCCGGGTGGATTCTATCGACACTTCGAGTCGAAAGAACAGCTTGTCGCGGAAGCGAACGAGGGGGCATTCGACCGCCTGCTGGCTATGCTCGAGACCCAGACCCTGGACAAGATCATCTCGCTGTATCTGGGCCAGTCGCAACGTGAGGGAAACCCTTATCTTTGTCCGTTGGCGATGCTTGGCGCTGAACTAAGCCATTGCGATTTACAGGTACGGACGGTTGCCAGCAATGGCCATCAACATCTCCTTCAGCTTCTTGCAGATCGTCTCACCCATCTGAGCCGAGCGGAGGCGCTGACCCTTGCAAGCGGCATTGTGAGCACGATGGTCGGCGCCGTGATGCTTGCCAACATCACTCCAGACAAAGCAGCGGCAAGCGCCATCCTCAGCAATGCTCACGCCATGATCAGTGCTCGTCTCACCCCGGCAGGGAGCCGGCGCCGCACTCACGCGCAGAGGTGAAAATAGATACCGGGAAACGCCTCACAGTTTATTTGTAACAGCCGCGAGCTCTTGCAGGCGCGAAGAGAAACAGCAGGTCCCACACAGAATTGGGCCTCAGCGCCAGTCGTCGATCACGTAGGCATCTGCCCGATTGAAGCCGTCCGCATGCGGACGTTGCATGGCGACGCCTTGCATGGCCACTCGATACCCGTGCGCGCGCATGCGCCGATAGGCATCTTCGCGAGCCAGGTTCACGCCGGCCTCTATCGACGCTCCGCGTGAGGATGCGAATACCTCGCAGGCGTCCAGCAAGTTGTCGAAACGTTCACCTGCTCCAGCGCCGCCCCGAGCCGCGGCGAATTTGATATAACAGATCTTCTCGCCGCCCTCGGATCCGGGTCCGATCAGGCAGACGGCGAAAGCATCGAGAACACCGCGGGTGTAGGTCAACATCACCTCGCCGGTGTGCTGCACAAGCAGGGCCTTGATTTCACCAGTAAGATCGAGCCCTTTGTCGATCTTATGGGTAAGTCTCCTGCATGCCTCAATGGCCGCTTCGCGCTGGCTTTTCTTGCCCGCCGACAGCAGTACCGGCGCATGGCCGCCCTGAGGCGCTTGCTTAGCCTCCGGAGTCAGCGTCATAACGGCGGTAAGATAGCGCGGCCAATAATCGAACTTTTGGTACAAGCCCACGTGTTTGATACTGTGCGGGAACGTGAACAGGCCGGTGTGCCTCACACCCCATCGGTCGAAGATCGGCATCGTGGATTCGAGCAGCCGCTTGGCAACTCCACGGTCCCAGTATTCCGGGAGCACCGTCAGGGGTCCGAAGAACCCGAAGGATCCCCAGCGCGTGACTATGTTCGATCCGACCAGGCGGCCACCTATGCGCGCCGCGAGCACCTTGACGTGGCTCGATCGCCAGCGTGGTGTCATAAAGTGGCGGTCACCCATGAATTCAATCGGATTGGGAACTCCGAGGAACGTTCCAAACGCAAGCCGAACAATACGATCCGCCGCTTCGAGTTCGCTCTCTTTCAGAGGACCAACTTTGATCAATTCATTCGTCGCCATTGGAGTTCTATCTCCTGCGCTAACTCGCGATCTTATGCGATCCAACTATTCTGGGATGAGCGGGATAGCCAGCCTAACAGATAAGAGCGGCTCGCGCCCGGTTTGTGCTATGCTCGCGACGTGGCGACCGTATCCACGCTCCGCAAACCAGCGACTCTCCGGCATTCCGCGGTTGTTCGTGTGACCCACTGGATCACGGTCATCGCCTTCTTTGCATTGCTAATCAGCGGCGCTGAGATAGTCGTCTCGCACCCGCGGTTTTATTGGGGTGAAGTCGGCAATGTGCGGACGACTCCCCTGTTCACGCTGCCGATCGCCGCATCGAGAGACACGGTTCCAACCGGCTACGGCGTGCTGCCCGACCAGAATGGCTGGAGCCGGTATCTCCACTTTCAGGCCGCATGGGCTGCGGTGCTGACCGGCCTGGTCTACGCGATCTCAAGTCTGTGGACCGGCCACTTCCGGGAAAGCCTGTTTCCGGCGCCGGCCGACAGGTCGTGGCGAGCGTTTTGGGAAGTGATCGCGAAGTATCTTCGCCGCGCGCCGCCGGAGGAAGCGGAAGCCCGCTCCTACAACGTGGTGCAGCGGACCTCCTATCTGCTCGTGATCTTTGTTCTGTTTCCCCTGGTGATCTGGACTGGCTTGGCCCTGTCTCCCGCCTTTGATTCCGCAGTTCCGCTGGCTGTCAACGCGCTGGGAGGCCGGCAATCCGCGCGCACGCTTCATTTCTTTGTCTCCGGACTGCTTGTGCTCTTCCTCGTGGTCCACGTTACGATGATTGTTCTTGCGGGATTCCGGAGCCGTATGCGGGCGATGATCACCGGCCGCGTATGTCGTACCGCAGGAGCGCACATGAGCAACCTCTCACGCCGCAAGCTGATCACCGGCGGTCTTGCCGCCACCGCGGGCGTGTCAGGGCTGGCTGCGGCCGCCCTCCTGGCCCAGCGTTATGGACTGATCCCGCCCGATCACGGTGGAATCTACGGCCCCGGCGAAACGCTGACCTACGCCGCCCAACGGCTGCTGACGACGCACTCGTTGGCCCGCGAGTTCCCGCGCAGCATGATTTCAAAGACGCCTTTCGCCAACGAGACCCCGCCTCCCAACGAGGCCTTCAAGCGCCATCAGGCCGCCGGGTTCGCGGACTGGCGGCTTACGGTGGACGGCATGGTCGCCCGGCCCTCATCGTTTTCGCTCTCCGATCTAAGGAGTTTTCCCGTCCGCAGCCAAATCACTGAGGTGGTGTGTGAGGAGGGATGGTCTTACATTGCCGAGTGGATCGGAACCCCTCTGTTCGAGGTACTGAACGCCGCGGGCGTTTTGCCCCAGGCGCGCTATATCGTCTACTTCTCGATCGACCGCGACTGGTGGGAAAGCATCGACATGGCGGATGCCCTGCATCCTCAGACCTTCCTGACCCTGGGGAATGAACGACGGCGATCTTCCGGTATCCTTCGGCGGTCCGCTCCGCATGCGCGTGCCTCGCCAACTCGGCTACAAGAGCGTGAAGTACATAACCCGTCTGACGGCTACCGATAGTTTGAAAGGCTTCGGCAAGGGTCTGGGTTCCGCGTCGCCGGAAGGTGGTTATGCGTGGTACGCGGGTATCTGAGGCGTCCTCTTTGATTTCGTTTCCCTGGACGTAGCCTACGCCCGGCGGACTGGCCCTGGGTACTGGGCTACCAATGGATCCGCGGTGAGTAAAGTGATGCCCTCTACCGTCGCCTGTGCGATCAGGATGCGATCAAACGGGTCCTTATGGAGGGGAGGCAGTCCATCCAGCGCGACCGCGTGATCGGCGCCGATGGGCAGCTCGCTATAACCGTTATCGAGCAAGCCACGCCGCAACAAACGAGGATCTACCTGGAAATCGTTGCGGCCAAGCCCTCGTTTGATCGCAATCTCCCAAAGGTTGGCCGCGCTGAAGATAAGTTCATTGCGGCTATCGTTTATCAGCCTCCGGGCCGCTAGAGAGAGCCGGCCAGGTTCTGCCGCCGCCCAGAGGAGCACATGGGTATCGAGCAGCAGTTTCACGCTTCACCCGCAAAAAGCTGCATGATCTCTGGGCTACCCATGGTATCGAAATCGTCCGGAACCGTGATCTGCCCTGCCATAAACCCAAGTCGCCGCATCTGGGTAGAGGCAGGAGCATCGAGTGCGCAAACTTTGACCAGGGGCTTACCGGCTTTGGCGATGATGAATGGCTCTCCCTTGGCAGCCTGATCGACCAACCTGGACAGCTGTGTCTTCGCCTCATGGATATTCACGGTATGTATCGTTTTCTTCATGAACTAAGTCTTATTAGTCTAGTTTAGCACAGATTTCGAACACCAGGGTCAGGAAAAGACCTCAATCCACACTTATCGCCCAGTGCTGAGTCTGCATTCCGTATCCTGTTATTCGGCTGCGGCGGGCGGGTGTGTGCCGAGCAGATCGATCTCTCCCGTCATCACGTGCGCATGCAGAGAATACTCGCCGTCGGCGGTTTGTTTCGTGAAGGTGCGGAAGAAGCCGCCTTTATCGGTGCCGTAAACCTGAGCTTTCACCTCTCCGATATCCACGGAAACGTGGACATTCCGGTAATCCCAGAGCTGAGCCGAAGAAATCGTAATCTGGCCTGCATAGAGATCGATATCCTTATCGCCCGCGATCTCCTCCACCTTCACTTCTCCTGCGGGCATCTCGCACCCTCAGGCTCGTCTTTCGGGGAACTTCTATGCGGACCATAAGGTTGCTTTGCTGGAGCGAGCCGCCGGAGATGGTCAGCTTGCCATCATCCTGGTTTCCGGAGAATCGAATGCGGATATGGTGAGCGTCCTCAACGTCGTCGGCCGTGCACGAAATATGAATCGCCGCCTGGTCCGTCCCCACAATCTCGAGACCCGCCGACCGTGAATCGATCGTGAGCACGGCTCTGGACCGCAGGGGAGCGTCCAGCGTTTGCCCACACGCGACCTCCGTTTGGGCGAAGCCGGCCAGATTGCAGGCAAGCAGAGCCGCGGCTGCGGCGGCACAGAGAGTCTTCATCCTGTTGCTTACGCTGCCGGCCGAACGGATGTTCCCACAAAAGTTCACAGGAAGCCCAAGCGCCGAAGAATTTTGGGTGCCCCATATCTCGCGTTTGCGCTACTGCCGGCGCCGCAAGCACGAGGAGCAAGGACGCGCAGAGGCATCGCGCTGGATGGAAGACGAGGAAAGATCGGGAGACAGTTTCGAGCAGCCGGTAAGGCAGAACTTCCGTCAGCGTGCTTGGGTGATGATTAACCAATCGGGTAGGAGGCGGGATTACTCCCGCCGTCCTCCCACACCACGCGGACGTGCCGTTCGGCATCCGGCGGTTCATGAAACAGACTGGAAGCGTCGATGAGTGTCCAGCAACGAAACCAGCCCCATGCGGTCGAACCAGGACTTGGGGAAGGCTTGGTTCATATGCGAGGCACCGCCGTTCCACCACGGGCCTCGCCCGTTGGTGGCCGACTTCCAAGCCCGAACCTTATCTATCCCAGCCTTTATCAGATTCCGCGCGCGCCGATAGACACGCTTCCATTGCCGCCACAGCAGCGTCCGCAGCTTGTGCCGCAGCCAGCCATCGAGCTCTTCCAACACGTTCTTTACTTCAGTGAGTCGGAAGTAGGCCATCCAGCCCCGCAGGACGGGATTGAGTCCCTTGATGACTTGCTGCAGGCTCTGCCCGCGGCCTTGCCGTAGCGCGAGACGGATTTTCTCCGCCATGCGCCTGCGGCCTTCGAATGCGATCTTCGAGCTTCGGCTTCCTGTGCCACGTCATGCTGTAGCCCAGGAACTTCCGCTCCCACGGTCGCGCCACTGCGCTCTTGACAGCATTGACCTTCAACTTCAGCCTTTGCTCCAGGAACGCCGTGATCGACTGCTTGACCCTCTGTCCTGCCCGATCGCTTTGGACATAGATGTTGCAGTCGTCAGCGTATCGGCAGAAGCGATGCCCGCGCCGTTCCAGTTCGCGATCCAGATCGTCCAGCAGGATGTTCGATAACAACGGGGAAAGAGGACCGCCCTGAGGCGTCCCTTCGCTCCGTGCACCCGTTATCCCGCCTTCCATCATTCCCGCTTCCAGATAGCGCCGGATCAGCTTCAACACCCCGGGGTCTTTCACCTTGCGCCCCACCCGTGCCATCAGCACATCGTGGTTCACTCGGTCGAAAAATCTCTCCAAGTCGAGATCTACGGTCCATCGCCTGCCCTCGGCAACATACCCTCGCGCGGCCTTCACCGCCTGATGGGCATTGCGTCCGGGACGAAAACCGTAGCTCGATTCCGAGAACCCGGGATCGAACAGAGGTTGCAATATCTGATGAAGTGCCTGTTGGATCAGGCGATCCAGCGCACAAGGAATGCCCAGGATGCGTACCCCGCCTTGCGGCTTCGGTATCTCCACCTGGCGCACAGCTGTAGGCATGTATTCGCCCGCCAACAGAGCCTGTTTTATCTTCGGCCAGTGCGCCTGCAGCCAGGGCTTCAACTCCAGAACCGTGAGCCCATCGACTCCCGGCGCTCCTTTGTTTTCCACCACCCGCTGATAGGCGCGCATCATGTTGCTGCGTTCCAGCGCAGCTTCCAAAAGTCCCTGCGCTGCTTCCGGTTTCGTTTCTCCACCAGTCGCCGTACGAGTCTCCGCACCATCCACGGCCCTCGACAGGTTCCGCCCGTCTCCCTCCGCGATGGCCTTACTTCCGTAAGCTTCTGCTTCGCTGACTCGCATCGAGATCTGCTGTCCTACTCCCGTGTTTCACGTTTGGCCCTTCACCCCGCTCGCGCGGAGCCACTATGGCCGCTGCTGACTTCTGGTGATTCTTCCCTTCACCTCGCGATGACGGTAGCCCTAAGGCAAACCACCAGATCTCCCCGGGTATTACGCACTCACCTTCACGCTTATCTCTGTCGGATCTACGCCGCGATGTCCGTGCAAGTACTGGGCTTTGCATGGATTTGCCTGCTCACCCCATCGCGTCGCCTCTATCCGCTGGCTGTTCGTCAGAGCAGCGCTTTGCCTGCGGCTTCCTCCGGATTCCACCTCACGGTGGACACCCTTGCCGTTCAGCTAACACTTCCCCTTGCCGGGTGTGTAGAGGACTTTCACCTCCAAGTGAATGCGCCCTGCCGGGCGCACAAAAGCGAAGGGGGCGAATTCCCTTTCGAGATTTCGCCCCCTAAGTCCGATTTTTTGAAGATCCGGTTCGGTCACCGGATCACAACACTGTCATCGCGAAATCATCCAGTTCCCGCAAACTTCGCGGTTCCCACACTCTTCCGTTCCCACATCCGTTGTACGAGCTTCCTGCCTGCGACCATTCGTCGTCGTCCAGTTTCCCAGAAACTTCGCGAGTCTCGTTGCCGATTCTCGTTGGTGGCCGGAGTCCACTCTCTCCCTGGAAGATTGCTCTTCCGTTGATTTGAATAGTACTCGCTTGCCCCAGGGAAATTGCGAGCTCTCACACATTTTGTAGTGTGGAAATGAAGTGACTTAGTGTGGAAATTGCGGTCACCAGATGCTCTGCGGGACCAGAGGATAGAACCCGCTCTTCCATCGGACTATTTCTTCCGAGCGTCGGGGAGCGCGTATACTGCCTGCGGGAAATCGGAGGCAGTTCCGAGCGAGGTGCAAGCCTTGTGTACATCGCACCGACTTCGTCTGGCGGCTCTTCTGGGTCTGCTGTCTTTTCTTTGCGCGCGAGCGGCCCCGGCTCAGAGAGGAATCACTGCGCCGCATGAAATCGAAGCTCCGCTCGCGCCTCCAGCCCAAAGGCCCGCCCAAGGTACGTTAGACCCGGGCCTGGGTCTGATCAAGCTTGATGTTGTGGTGACGGATACCTCGGGAACCCTAATACCCCGCCTCCCGCTCAGGGACTTTACGGTGCTGGACAATGGCGAACCGAGCAGCATTTTCTCCTTCCAGGCATTCGATGGAGTCTCGGCCAAACCCGACCCACCTGTAGAAGTCATTCTGGTTATCGATACGCTTCAGTTGCCAGGTGATCTGATTCGTTATGAACGGGATTCAGTAGAGACTTTCCTGCGCCGGAATGGCGGCCATCTGGCGGTACCGGTCTCCGTCTTAACCCTGCTCGATGGCGGCCTGTGGCAGGTGGCCGACACTTCAAGCGATGGAAACGCATTGGCCGCACAGGTCGCGCTTAACCGAGGGGTTGTTTTGATTCGCCGTTTTCCAGCGGGCCTTAAGGCAGATCCCTCGCTGAGTGCCCTGCGGTCGCTGGGCGCAATTGCCACAGCAGAAAGACAGAAGCCGGGCAGAAAGCTGCTGCTTTGGATCGGACCCGGCTGGGGTATGGGAAGCGCTGGCTACGGTGCAGGCATAGGACCTGGCGAGGACATCTTCTATCACATTTGGTGGTTTAACACCCTGTTGCGGGACGCTCGGATTGCTCTCTACAGCTTTTCGGTTGAAGGAACCGATACCTCTGATCTTTATAAGGGATACTTGCCCGGAGCGGAATTGTTTCGGAAACCGAGGTTTATGCAATTTTATCGACAAGTACTTGCCGTCGAGAGCGGTGGCCGTGTGCTGGACAGAAGCGAGGACCTGGTCGGCCAGATCGAGAGTTGTGTCAGGGAGGCCGGCGCGTTCTACACCCTGTCACTCAATCCTTCGCATGCAGATCATGTTGACGAGTATCACTCGCTGCAAGTGCGGATCGACAGGCCCGGCCTGAGAGCTCGCACTAAGACCGGGTACTACGACCAACCGTTTTATTCCGAGCAACGGAACCCTGCGATCAGGCGAATCACGGTTGAGCAGTTGGGGCAGTGGCTCGATACGGTCCACGGCGAAGGAGATACGGATATGGCGGGGCAAATTTCCTCTCTGGAGTTGACCGAGCGGCTGAGTGACACGAAACTTGCTTCCTGGACGGCGGCCACGCACGGCAAGAAGTCCCAGCAGGCATTGCTGGCTTTGGCCGATGAGTCGGCCTTTCTGCCTCTTCCCCCTGCCGAGATCTCCGCGGATAGACCACCGGATGCGGCTGCGCAACTGCGCATGATTTCTTTAGCTGCCGATTATCTGAAGAACACGACGCCCAGGCTGCCGGACTTCTTTGCCACCCGGTCTACGATCCGCTACGAAGAAACTGCGCAATTTAATGCGGTAAGTAGAAAAGTTAACTATGAGCCATTGCGTGCGGCGGAACATTTCAAGGAAACCGTGATCTACCGCAACGGCAACGAGGTCGGAGATTCAGGAGCGGGGAAACATAGAGACCGGGAAACAAAGGATCCTTATCTAGTCACATATGGCACTTTTGGCCCCTTGCTCGATTTTGTTCGCGACGCGATTTCGGCTCCCGGCGCTTTGACCTGGAGCCGTTGGGAGCAAAGCCCGGGCGGCCCTCGCGCAGTATTCAGTTATGTCGTTCCGGCGAAGAAATCCCTCTTTCGGGTACGGGGCTGCTGTCTTCCCGACAGCTACGGAACGAGCGGGTTTGATAGTCAGGCCGGGTATCACGGGGAGATAGCAATCGATCCGGCCAGCGGAGCGATTCTTCGCCTTCAGGGAACGGCAGACCTGAAAGCCTTCCCTCCAGTCGCACTCTCCGACATCATGATCACGTACGGCCCAGTGGGGATAGGAGGGAAGACTTATATTTGCCCGCTGAGAAGCGTCTCCATTATGAGGAGCCGGTCGCCGACTGTGCTGATGGACGGAGATGAAGGATTCAGAACCTATGGGCCGTATGCGACGATGGTGAACGATATCACCTATGCGGGCTATCACATGTCTCGGGCAGAGTCGCGTCTGATGCCGGGCTTCAGGCCAGATGTGGATGAGAGCTCCCCTGGCTCAGGCTCCCCGCGACGGACGCAGTGAAGCTGTTCCGGGGCGCCGTTCGAGATGGCGCGTGCGGGGGGGCGGCGGCGGGTCCTTCGGTCCCTCTCAGCAGTGATTTTGGGTGAGTTCGTGGCGGTAGAGGGGATTACTCGCGTAACGCTGCGACAAGCCAGTAAGCAGGCTGCAGGCTTTGGGTTGGTCCTTGTCGCGGAGTGCTGCTACGGCGAGTAATAGTTGGGCGAACGGAGCTAGCAGGTCTCCATGGGTGGCAGTCAGCTCCAGGTCGTAAACGCCCTTCGCCTTGTCGGTTTCGATTCCACGGGCGGAGAGGAGCCAGCGTATGGGAGCCGGCTTGATTCCCGTCAAATAGTTTTCGACGCCGACTGCGAGATACGCGTCGTAATCATCCGGTTTCTGCTGGAGCAGCCCTTCCGCGAGCTGCCTTGCCTGCCTGGTGTAGCGGATGGCGGCAAGATCACGCTTCTCAATGAGCGCAGCGTAGTCTGAGCGAAGGCCGAACGACAATACCTTCGTGAATTCGGCGTTGGCGTCCTGGCTGTTGCGCCGCAGCGCGCTGTCGGCAAGAGCGTCAGCCCTGTCGAGGGCAGCCACGAACTGCTGCTTGGTTTGCGGATCGGGACTCAGCTTGCGGCGGTCATCGAATCGGCCGTTGTCGGTGAAGAGCTGCGACTCGAGAACGCCGAGCCGGGCGAATTCCGTGAAGAGCAGCGCGGCGGCCTGGCTGACGGGTCCAATGGGGTCGTCGGGATGCGCGGCTTCCCATAGGTCGAACTGATGATGCGCAGCGGAGAAATCGAGGTCGTACATGTTGTCGAAACCCTGCTCGATCGGCGTGGCGGGATGGGCAGAGGCGTTCGCACCGCAGAGCGCTGGTGTAAGAAAGATGACCGCGATGAAACAGAGCAGACCTGGTCTTGTTTTTGTTACCGTGATTTGCATCATTTCTCTGCAATCTTCTCGCCGCACGAGCGATCTCATCGTTGGTAAATTCACCGTCACATCGCTTCGAAGAAAGTTGATGCAACCTACTGTTTGAAGACCTGCGTCATGAGCTGCGCCTGAACCTGATTCAGCTGCTTCAGCGTCACCTCCAAAGCCTCCCGGTCTTCATATGAAGCTTCGCTGAGGATGTCTTTCAGGCGAAAGGAGGTGCGCTGCATAAGCAGTTCGGCATCTTTTAGCTTCTTACTGTCGTCGGCGACGCCGATATGGATCTTCTCTGCATACTTTTGCACCAGCTTGAGAGTCTCCGAAGCCCGCCCGGAGTCACCAGAATTGAACTGTTGGCCCGCCAGGTCCGTCATCTGGCTGACGAGCTTGGCGTAGAGAAAACATCTGTCCCTGGGCTGGGCCTGATCTGCCTTGGTCTGAAGCGCGGCCAGGGCAGTTGGATGGTCATCCCGATCCGAGGCGGGTGCGTAGGCACAATCCAACGACAAGAGGGATATAACTACGGCAGTGGCCACCAACCGCATCCGGCTTCTCCTTTTGCAGTCAGGTTTCTTCGGCTTGAGAGCCGCAGTTACTGGTGAGATCTATGAATCGCACAAAAGTTACACACACTTTCCTCCGCTTTCGAATCGTTCGTTGTTCAAACATCGGTAGCGCATTCCGCTTGAACAATTGTTCCGCCCGCTAGACACAAGCCAAGCCGGCCCGTTGTTAAGGAGACAGTGCAGAAGAGATGCGGATCGGGTGGCTCAGACGACTACGTTTCCCGCGATGACCTTCTGATAGAAGTCTGCGCTTAATTTTTTGGACCGCTTTTGCGTCTTAAAGTCGACGTGCACAATGCCAAAGCGTTTATCGTAGCCGTCTGCCCACTCAAAGTTATCGAGCAGACTCCAGAGAAAATATCCCTTCACCGGAACCCCGGACGCCACCGCTCGCTGCAGCTGAGTAAGGTAGTTGCGCAGAAACATCACACGGTCCGTGTCATAGATTCTTCCATCCGGAGTAACCGTATCCGCAGAAGATGCGCCGTTCTCCGTAATGTACAACTCCTTGACCTTCCACAAATCCGACACCAGCTTAGGGGACCAGTAGAGTCCTTCCGGGCCAATGTAGAGCCAGGGGCTCAACATATGCGGAAATGAGCTCGGCAACGGCACAACCGCATAGCCACTCTCTCCAGCATCCGCTCGTACATACGCCGGTTGATACACATTGAGTCCGACAAAATCTATCGGGCTGCTAATCGCGCTCAGCTCCTCGGCGGTAAACCTAGGTGCATTCCTTCCCAGACGCTTCAAGTAGAGTTCGGTATAACCGCCCTCTTGGATCACTGTGAGGAACATCGCGTTTTCTTCGCGCATCGCCTTGTGCGCCGCTTCGATGTGCTCAGCCGATTCGATCACAGGCGTGGTGACGGTGGGGTTGTCGGCGATGCCCACCTTGGTCCCAGGCTTGGCAGATGAGCGGATGGCCCGCACCGCCAGGCCGTGTCCCAGGACGACGTAGTGAGTCAGTTGGGCCAGCCGCTGTTGATTGAGCTTCAGTCCCGGCGCATGCACTCCCAGCTGGTATCCCTGTTCGACGAAGGTGCGCATCTCGTTCATGGTCATGAAGTACCGCACCTTATCCGATAGCTTGCCGGTGGTATAGCCGGCGTAGTCGGCGAAGGCCTTTGCCGTATCCGGGTTCTCCCATCCCCCCTTATCTTGCAATACCTGGGGAAGATCCCAATGGTAGAGGGTACAGAACGGCTCGATCCCTGCGTCGAGCAGGGCGTCGATCATTTGGTGATAAAAATCAAGTCCCGTGGGATTGGGCTGCCCTGTGCCATTGGGAAAGACCCGCGGCCAGGCAACGGAAAAGCGAAAGCTCTTCAACCCAAGCTCTTTCATGAGCGCGATGTCTTTCTTGTAGCGATGGAAGAAGTCGTCCGCAACATCGCCTGTATCTCCGCCGTGGGTCTTGCCTGGAGTGTGCGAGAACGTGTCCCAAATCGAAATCCCCCGGCCATCCTCTTTTGCACCTTCGACCTGGTAGGACGCAGTGGCTGATCCCCACAGGAAGCCTTGGGGAAACTTCGATGCCCGCGTCGCCTGCGCGGAAGCCGGCTGAGCCGCGAACCCTGAAAACAGTTTGACGCCGGCAAGGTAAATCGCCCCAGCGGATCCGCCAAGCATTTTGGTTAGTGTTCGTCTTGAAATAAGGGAAGACAAGAGGACTCCTTTAAATTACCTGGAAATAATAGAGGATAGGTCACCCAACCCCCACACCAAAAAAGCGGCAGAGATGTTTGCCTCTGCCGCTGGTCTATCGTTTGTCTTGTATTGCTGCCGTCTAGAACTGCGCTTTCAGTGCGAACTGGTACAGGCGAGGAGTGTAGTTCGGATCGAAGTTGCTAACCTTGCCGAAATTAGTGCTGCCGAGCTCAACACTGCCGTCCCCCAGCGGAAAGATGAAGCTGGGGGTGTTGCTGATGTTGTAAGCCTCCGCCCGGAACTGCAGGTTCAGACGCTCGGTCACCGGGAAGTTCTTGAAGAGCGACAGATCCACGTGACGAAAGTCGGGGCCGAAGAGCGAGTTGCGCGGCGTATTGCCAACGGTACCGGTAGGCTGAGGGGCGAAGGCGGCGATGTTGAAGAACTCGGCATTCGACTTGTTCCCACGAGGGTTGAAGAGCGTGTTGGGGCGATCCCTGCCGCCGCCGTTATTCGGCACAGCTCGATCGTTGTAGGACTCAGTCACCGACTGCCCGTTGGCAGGGTTGATGTAGGTCGTAGTGTCGTTATTGCCCGGCCCGGCATTACCTCCGTTGTTGAGAATGGTGAAGGGCTTACCGCTCTGCCAGACGGTGATGGTATTGATCTCCCAACCAGTAAGCGCCTGTTTCGTGATACCTGTCCAGGTTTTGCCATACTGAAACTGGTAGTTCAAAGAGAGTGCAAAGCGGTTCTGGATATCGTTCTCCGCGATACCATACTCGATCTGCCGCAGCCGGGTTGGGTCAGCATCGCTGAAACCCTCCTGGCTGCCTTCCTGCGAGAAGCCAGTAATGTCGCTGAGAGCCTTTGACCAGGTGTAGTTTGCATCGAAGGCCAAACCATGGTCGAGGCGGCGCTGGAAAGCGACCTGTAGACCGTTGTAGTTGGAGACGCCTTCACTCTGTACCAAGCCTACCCCGCTGAGGTTGCCTCCCGGGAACTGGGGATCCAGCTTGCGCGGACCGCTATTGGCACGAATGGCTGTACCTGGCTGGTAGAGAGGGCTGTTGGGGTTGGTGCTGTAAGGTGCGGGTTGGTTGATGTCATTGATCACCTGCGGCAGGTGGTGACCGACGTTGCCCACGTAGCCGACAGTGAAGACGTTGGGGCCAAACTGCCGCTCGACTTGCAGGTTGTACTGATCAATGACGCCGGACTTGAAGTTGGGGCTCTCTGTGTTGAAAGAGAGCGGGTTGAGGTTCTGCAGGTTGGAGACATTCGGCACTGTGGGTAGGGGCAGCCCCTGATCGAAGGAGCTGTAGCCCGGCGCGCATTGGCCATTGCCAACGCTGTGGCCGGCACCGAGAAAACTGGTCTCGATCTGGATCGCTACCGCCGCCTGGCAGTTGGGCTGAAAGTTCGAGAGGAAGGGCACGTTCTTCAGATCGGTGTTGGAAGTGTAGTTCCCGGGAAAGTAACTGATACCGAAACCGCCGCGGACGATGGTTGACGGGGTAGCCGAGTAGGCGAAGCCGACGCGCGGCGCCAGGTTGGAGTAGTCGGTTGAAATTCCAGCATGCCCATCCACACCATTCACGTTGGCAATTTTCAGGGCACTATCGATGTTTGTGGAAGTCAGGCCGAGGGCCTGAAAAAAGTCGAAGTTGGAGATACGATTGTGCGCCTCGGTAAAGGGAGTGAAGACATCATAGCGAACACCATAGAGCAGGGTCAGCTTGGGTGTGACCTTCCAGGAGTCCTGGACGAAGAAGCCTGGCTCCCAGGTGCGATAGTCGGGAGCCGTGATGTCCACCTGGCGCTGCTCACCGCTGAAAGCACCGGTCAGAGCGGATGCGATACCGTTGTCGCGCTGTTGTGTGGCGCTTGGTTGAACGGTCGAACCTGGTGCGGGTGATGAGTCGGTAGGCAGCCCGAAAGTATACTGGCCGCCGACATAGGGGCTTTGCACGTTGCGGGCCTGCCGCCGAATGAGGGTGGCACCGAACTTGACGTTGTGGCTACCCTTGGTCCAGCTTACGATTCCGGAGTACTGAAAAGTGTTGTCAATGTCTTGTAAGGGAACGAAGGATCCGTCCCCGATGTCGCTCAGACCAGAAAAGCTGATCGGTGTCAGGTTGGTTGATTGGCTATTCAGGTTCGAGGCGAACGTACCCAGCCCCCCGGAGACGATGGTGTCGGCGCCACCCTTTACGTTGGAGTTGAGGGGCAGGGAGAGATTGTTGATCCGGGTAAAGGCGGCGCGGAGGTCCAACAGGAGGTTCGATGTAAAGAAGTGGGTGTATCCGAAGCCGTACTGCTGCGCGGTATCGGTTGCCGGACCGTCGAAGTCAAACTGGCCGCCGCTGATTTCGAGTCCGGTAGCCGCATTGATCCCAAGGCCCGGAGGAGTGAAGGTATTGACCTTGTTGTAGTCGTAACGGCCAAAAAAGAGATTGTTGTCGTTGAATTTATGGTCGATGCGCACGTCGAAGCTGTTGGCGAATTGGGTCCGGTTGGGGCTGGTGATGTAGTTATTGGACAGAGCACCGGCAGCGCCGGCGTTCGGAGCGGGGTACAGCTTCAGGTAGGCCAGAGCGATCGGGTCAACAGCGAACCCCTGGGTACCGTTTCCGGCGTTGAGCAGCAGCTGCGGGGACCCACCATTCAGGCTGTTGACGTCGTTGTACTCGTTTTGGGTGAGGGTTGTTTTGGTGTAGGTGTCACCGTTCACCTCCCGGAAGCCCTCGTAATCGCCGAAAAAGAAGGTCCGATCTTTGTAGATGGGCCCACCGATGCTGCCGCCAAACTGGTTCTGGCGCAGCTCGGGCTTGTTGCCGCTGGTCTGCAGGACATTGCGCGCATCGAAGATGTCGTTGCGGAAAAACTCATATGCGGTGCCGTGAAACTGGTTGGTGCCGGCGCGGGTGACGATACTGACGACACCGCCGGCGGTGCGGCCGGCTTCCGCAGTGTAGTTGTTGGTCTGGACAGAGATCTCGTCAATGGCTTCGACGATGGGCCGTACGCCAATGGTTCCGATGATGCGCTCGTTATCGTCGATACCGTCAATGGTGTAGTTGTTGAGAGTATCATCTTGCCCATTTACAGCGAAGCTGGCGGTCTGACGGCGATCGTCGGGGCGGCCGCCGCTGGTCAGTCCATTACCTGGGCCCTCATTGGCGCCGGGGACAATCTGCACCAACTGGACAAAGTTACGACCGTTCAACGGGAGGTCCTGCACGGCTTTTGCCGTCACCGTGGAGCTTACGGTTGCGCTGTCAGCCTGTAGCAGGGGTGTGGTCGCAGTGACCTCGACGACAGCGGTCTCTGAACCAACTTTAAGCTGGACGTCGGCGCGCGCACGGTCGCCTGCTTCCACAGCAAGGTCTTTGGTGATCGCCGCCTGGAACCCGCCCGCCTTAACCGAAATAGAATAATGTCCCACGGGAAGCAGGGTGAAGGTGTAGTCGCCAGACCCGTTGGCTTGGACGGTTCGTTGGTCGTTGGTCCCGAGGTTGGTGAGCCTGACTGTGGCATTTGGGATAGCGGCGCCGGTCGGATCCGTTACGGTGCCAAGAATATCAGCGGTTGTCAGCTGGCCGAAACACGCAGCAGACGGTACGACGAGCAGGCATAGCGATAAGGCGAACAAACCAATTCGCCAGAATCTTGTCGCGACGGTCGACCATACTGTGTCTTCTGTTCGGCGTGACCCAGCATGCCGAGTAGTTTTTACTTGTGCTTTCATGATTGGCTTCTCCCCCAAGTTGAGCCTCTTGTTCTGCATTGCTTATTTTTTCGCGCTCGGCAAGAACATGCTTCAACTTCGGAGAGAACTCTAAGTTTCCGATGGCCCGTCGCCAAGGCTCATACGGTAAAACCTCATCTGCGTTTTTAACTCGTTCGTTACGTAACACATACAGAGCGTATTTATCGACGTACCATACGGTGTAACTAAGGCAGAGGCAGCCCGCCAAAGGAACACAAACGCTCATCAGGCCTGACGCCGCCGGTTGCTAAGCCGATGCACTTAGCACTCCGGAGATTGAGTTCATTCATAATCCGGATGTCCATGGGAAAGAGTGTGAAGCGGACTGTCTGAAGGGTACGGGCTTTAGCCCGTACATCCATAACCGAACATCGATTGGCTTTAGCCCCGGAGGCCTGGCTGGCCTTGAAACGGAAACTCCCTCAGCAGCTAAAGCCGCTCACCAAGGCTAAGTTTATGGCGGGCTAAAGAGTCTGCGTGAGAACTCTGCACTGAGTCCCGAAGGGACGGCTGAAAGTAGCCCAGGACGATAGTCCTGGGTAACCGCCACGAATCGGACTAGTCCCGCCAGGGACGGCTGAAATTTTAACCCCATGTTCAGCCGTCCCTTCGGGACTGATCGAATGGCTTATGTTTACCCAGGACTGCGTCCTGGGCACATTCAGCCGTCCCTTCGGGACTCAGTGCAGAGTTCTCACGCAGACTCCAAAAGCCCCGCCCCTTCCAGAGATTAGAGGAGAGTTTAAAAACCCAATTTGGACAAGTCTGTCCTGGGCTGCTTGTTGTTAGATTGCGCTACTGCGAACGTGTAGCTGGTTGTCGGGAAGTGATCCTATGCAGAATGACCGCGAAGCCGGCTTCTGGGGTCTAGAGCAAGGTTCAATGGACGGAGCTGGAATGAAGTCGCTCACCAGGTGGCCGTTGCGAGGACGTGGGGTGGTCCGGGCTGTCCATCGAGGATTTCGGTGGACAAGACAATTTCCACATTTTGTTTGTTGGGTCTCACCCCGTTCAACCAGCCCTGCAATTCTTCGTTGCTGGTGACAAACTCCGCAGCTGCCTTGGTGCCGGCCATACCGATCCCGGCCACGACCAGAACATGCTGCGCGATGGACCGATCGTAGTAACTGGCGACAATAGCGTAATCTCGAGAATTGCCGGTCGTCTGCTGCGTGTTGTCGAAGCGCCAGGAGCTTTCCGGATGCTCACCGTCGAAAATCTCGCCGCACAGCTTGTCGTGAGCGAAAAATCTGTAGCGGAGCGCAGACTGCAGACGAAGCGTCCAGGCGTTGTCCAATCCACCGATGAGCAGAACGGGACTTCGCCGTATTTCCTCCAGGGTCGACTCGTTGGACCCTTGCGTCCGATAAAGTTGAGAGTGCTGAGTGAGCAGGTCGGTTACCCTACTGTAGGCGACGATATCGCTCAACGGAACCATGTTGGAGCGCAACATGGCCGTGATCATATCTTTCGGCTGGGTCTCGCTAGTGCTCGTACCGGGCGACACCGGCATTTCATTGCCGCTGCGGTCGAGCGAATGCACCCCCAGCACGATAAGCACTGGATTACGGGAAGAAAGCAGTGGCTTCCAAAAATACGCGCCCGCGGGATTCGGGGTCTGCTCGGGGACATGTCTGGACTTGAATGCGGGAAGCGCAATCGTTGCCAGAAGAGAAACTGCGATAAGCAGGGTGAGAGTCTTCCAATACCCCCACCTTGTACTCGCGGACGGGACGGGAGCCGCGGGTTTCCCATCGAAGGCTCCCGGAGCGGCAGGGGCCTCAGGGGAATCTACCAATTCAGCCGGAACGCTCGCGATGTAGTCTGTGGGGAACAAGAAGCGGGGGACATAGGAACCGAGGGGCAGCAAAATCTTCCACTCATGCTCGTGACCGGGTTCCTGATAATACTGCGCGATGCGCTTGCGCACCTCGCCTGCGGTTACACGCACGATGGGGTCTGCGTTGGTGTCGTAATCGCTGTCTCGATCAAATACCGCCATGCCCAAGGTGCGCTCCTTAAGAAGATCGGAGCGGCCTGCGAGGGTCTGCCCGACGACGAATCTGAGCAGCACGGGATAGCGCTTGCTGTTGCGGAAGTACTTGCTGTTGACGATACGCTCAAGTTGCTGCAACAACTCTATGCGAGACAGTTCTTCGACCGCGTGAGTGGGGACGGTTTCCTCGACAAAGGCAGTTGATCTTTGGATAGGCGGGGGAAAGCTCTCGCCTGAATTCGCCATGAAACGCCTCACCGTTTGGTTGGACTGACCACCGGCTCGAGGGTTACAGTTTCTGACAATCTTTTGACAATTTCCGCCAGCCGTCAGCACGGCCCGGGAGACGCTTAAGTGGTGCAAGAGCGCAGCCAGATCGTCGATCTCCGAATACCACGTAGTCGCCGCAGGCGACCGGCCGAAGCCTCGACGTCATGCCGGATTGTATGAAACTGCTTGCAGAATCCAGGCCAAACCTCGTCCACACCCGCGAATCCACCACTCCATCGTGGCTCAGAATCACCGTGGGCGCGCGCTCCCGCATTCTTCATAATGCAGTTTTGATCCTTCTAGAGCGACAGACGAGTCCCTGTTTTTGCTGTCTCAACAGAGGGGTCCGCTCCGCCAGGCCCACGAGCTTCTCACAATTCGCAACAAACTAATTGATAACCGCGCTGTCATTGGCGGGTTGCTGCACGCCATGGACACCATCCACAGGGCTAGATGGCAGCAGTTGTTGCGCCTGCGGCAGGATAGAGTCCTGTGCAGACTTGGTCGTGGGCGAACCCGAAGCTGGCGAATCCGAACCTGGATAGGTGCAGTGATAGAGCACAGTCAGACTCTCTCCGGCGTAGCCCTTAGGAAGATGGTCGAAAGTTTTTATTCCATCAACAGCTTGTAAGCATGAAGCGTCAAGGGACGAGTACCCGCTTGATGTTTCCATAGTCGGGGCTTCATGATTGCCACGCCGCCGTATAGCGAATTGAATGTAGACAGTTGCGCCCGCCGGGGTACTGGCGCCAACTTCCGACACGTTCCATTTCTGCGCGACCTTGTTTTTCACCGCTTCTATGTACCCGCCAAGTTGTTCGGGCCTTGGAAGCCTTACGGTCGCCTCCTGTTGTGGTGTTTCACTTTGCGGTGGATGAGCTCTCATCGAATCGAGTTCGTTATACGCACAAGGATAAAGTACCTGCAGACTGTCCTTGGCGCCTCCCTCAGGTGGACCAAAAGTTCGCACCTGCTGCACAGCAAGAATGCAGGACGCATCGAGCGATGGATAACCACTAGGCCTGCGTAACTGGACATCACGGGGTGAGCCATCCCGTGAGATCGTGAACGAAATATCCGCAGAAGCTCCTGCAGGGGTATCGACGATTGCTGACGGGTTCCAACTCTGTCCAACCCTGGTCTTGATTACATCCCAATACCATGGAGAGGGGGCCGCCAGGGCCTGAGCAGTCGCGGCGCGAGCCGATGGAAACAGTGGATATGCTCTGGGACGGCTGGTATCTAAAAGGCATATCGCTACCAGGATCATTCCACTTGCAACGGCCGCCACCCACCTTGCTTTGTGGTTGTACGGCAACCTGGAGTTCTTAGTGATTAACCAGAGTAACGCGGCAGTTAGCAGCACCAGGAGAGATAAGGACGTGGCCCGTCCCACCGTTTCACTAAGCGCATCAAAAATTCCATAAAGAAGAAGGCAAAGGACCGCGCAGGCTGCCCAAAAAATGCCGAACGCCTCGCGCCCACTCACGGTGGGTGGCTGTTGCGGCGCCGACGGTGGCTGGTAGGTTGACTGCAGTGGCATGGCCTGTTGAGCCTGTGCCCATGCTTCCCAAGCGTCCCGCGGCGCGTGCGGGGGCGGCGGCGGGCCCTTCGGTTCCAGTACCGCTCTCAGTGCAGCTTCATCACCTCTCGCATAGGCGTCATTCGCCTGTTGCGCGAGCCGTTCGCACCGGCGCCTATCCTGCTCATCAACTGCCAGGTCAGGATGAACTCGCTTGAGAATCCGGATCCACAGTCTCTTGAGTTCGGGCGACGCTGAAACCAGTGTGCTCACTTTAAATCTCCGTTTTGCCATACATCACGAAATTCTCCGTCTGATAAAGCGGCGCGAAACGCGGAGCAATGCGGATGCGCGCTTCCGCTTGCCACGGCTCTATGGAGCCGCATGCACGAGAGCCTGGCTCAGTGGCAGCCGTGGTAGCTCTTCGGAGTAGATGCTTCATCGACACGAGTCGCTCATGCCTCCCCGTACCTGCACTCCCAATGGTTAGCTCCTACAGTTGATGGCAGCTTCGGTTACTCCAGTACCGGCATTGGTGTGCTTTGAGGCTGGTTGTATTTGACCAGTGACGGACAGCCCGCACCATTACTCTTTCCGGTACCAAGGCGGCCATGCTCGCATCGACAGACGCGGAAAGATGGCGCCGGAGGGCACTGTAGGGATCGCTACTAACCCAGAACGGGCAGTCCTTCGTGCCACTTGTGTAACCGTTGTGGTGGTTACCAGTACGATAGGTCGCGGGACCGAGGAGAGGGCCACCTGGCTGGCGAAGCCTGACGCCTGGAATAAGGCCGGGCTTCAGACTCTGCGAAGACCTTGTTTACGCGTATCGTTCACAGGGCCGCTCATTCCTGATGTTCGGGATGAGTACATTCCGGAAAGGCAACGAGGTAAGTGTTGCCGATGTATTCCATCTCCTTGTGTATGCCCGTCGCAGAAGTGTAGTAGCCGTTGACAGTCATCTGTTTCAGCAATACGAAGAACCGTTCCAGATCGGTGTTGGGATTCTCTTCGTTGGCCGCGGCTCTGCGCAGCGCCTCGGCCAGAGATGAGCCCGTGGCCTCCTCGCGGATGAGCCGGATCCCGTCTTGCCATTGCTTCTTGACGGCAGCGTCGCTGGTGGCCACCATCAGGTCAGCAAATAGGTTGGTTCCGGCCTCGTGCGCACCCGGAGAGTGGTCGTCGGCGGGGATAATCATTTCCATTAGCTGGTCGAGAAGGCTGCTTTCTTCCTCACTGAAGAACTGCAACGTATACGCAGTTGCTGGTGGCGCCGCCTGGGCTGGTTCCATTTGGCGCATGGCGGCACTCGGCAGTGCGTTCAGTTTTTGTGATAACGCGGTGAGGGCGACTATTTTGAGCACTGCTCTTCTTTCCATATTCTCCTCTGAGCCTTATGCCTCTATTCGACAGCGTCAACGTCCCTGGCTCCGGCGCGAACGTTTTTGCAACTCTATAGTTCGCCTCTTTTTCGTTGCTCCTTTATATAATCGGCGGCGCGCAACGATAAGGCCATGATGGTAAGAGTGGGATTTTTCTCGCTGGAAGTGGTGAAGCAGCTGCCATCCGTGACGAAAAGATTCTTCACGTCCCGTGCCTGGCAATAGCTGTTGAGCACCGAGGTGCGCGGATCTTTTCCCATGCGCACGGTGCCCACTTCGTGGCTCGCAAAGCCAACGGGGCCCTTACCAAAACTAGGAAATACCGTGCCTTTCATGTGCGACGAAACTTCCAGCATGCTCTGGTAGGACGCACGCCACAAAGCATGATCATTCTCGCTGAAGCGAAAATGCACGACGGGCGTCGGAATTCCATGGTCGTCCACACGGGCCGGATCGACCGTCACATAGTTCCGTTCATCGGATGTGACCTTGGCCCAGCTCCCAAAGGACAAATATCCAGGCTGCATTCTCCGCACGCGCTCCTTAAAGGCAGCCCCATAGCCCGGCAGTCTGGCAGCCTGGTGCGGGAACATGTAACTCGAATAGTTGACTTGAAACCCCCAACCCCCGATGTAATCGGTCTTGCCAAAAAGATGGTTGTAACGAGGCACGTAGACGTGATCGGTGGCGCCATCCTGGTTCGAAGGCTTCTGCCCTTCGAGTTCCTCCAGATAAAGGATGACCGACTCATTCAGGTGACCGTGGAGATGATGCCCGACCCTGCCGTTGGAATTGGCGAGTCCCATCGGGTATTTTGGAGACCGTGAATTGAGCAGGAGTCTGGCAGACTCCACGGTAGAGCAACACACCACAACGATGGCAGCCTTGACCTGCTGTTCCGCGCGAGTCTCAGTGTCGATGAAAGAGACGGCGCTCGCCCGGCCCTCGCGGTCCACCAATATCTCGCGTGCCAGGGCATTCTGGCGTAGGGTGAAATTGCCGGTAGCTTGCGCTTTGGGCAACATGCAATCTGGAGTGCTGAAGATCGACGCGACATCGCATCCATCCATGCAGTGGCCACAATAGTGGCAAGGCGGCCGCTTATCGTAAGGCCGGGTGAGGACTGCCTTGCGCACCGCAATGAGGGGGATGCCCATCGCGCTGGTGGCCCGCTTCATGATGTGTTCGCTGCAGCGCCAGGGGATGGGGGGCAAATAATTCTTGCCGGCAGGCAGGATTTCCAGATGATCGTCATTGCCGCAAACACCGATGATCTGTTCGATGCGATCGTAATAGGGCGCAATTTCCTCATAAGTCAGCGGCCAGTCTTCCTCGATGCCCTGCAACGACCACTCTTTGAAATCTCTGGGAGCGTAGCGCAGGGTAACAGCGTTCCAATGCAGGGTTCTGCCCCCGAGGGCCCGCACTCGATCGATCGCGATGTGATCTGAATCGGCATAGGCGATGGATTTTGCAACGTCACCTTGATAAAAGGGCGCCTGCTTCTCACCCCGGAATCCGCGAAAAGGCAACTCGTACGGCCACTTGTGGGAGAGCAACTCCGACAGAGGGACTCGACGTCCCGCTTCCAACATCACTACTTTGGCGCCGCCTTCGCACAGTTCCTTAGCCATCACGCCGCCAGCGGCGCCGGAGCCGATGACGCAGACGTCGAAGTTTTGGTCTTTGCTCAATACTTCCTTCCTTCGGGCAGACAATGCGGTGACATGATATTTGTTGGACACCTTCCTTTCCATGCTTGGTTCTCTATTCTCACAAAGTCTCAGTCTCGTCGCTCACAAATTGCCGAAATTGTCGAGAAGCTCTGCTAAGATTGATACTGACTAGTCAGACCGGTTTTTATCGAAGACGGAGACGACGATGGCTAAGAAGCCTGCACAAAATCGTACCTCGACGACGCGTGGCGAAGCTCCGCGAACTCATGGCGCGTGGCAACTCCAGACGGCGAAAGCTCGGTTCAGCGAAGTGTTCCGGCTTGCCCGGAGCGAAGGCCCGCAACGTATTACGCGGCAAGGCAAGGAAGCTGTTGTCATGATCTCGACTGAGCAGTACGAGGAATTGGTCGGAAGATCTCATCAGCCTAAGAGTCTGGTGCAGTTCTTCCGGGAGTCGCCGCTTGCCGGTATGGACCTGGACCTGGAACGCTCCCGGGATGAAGGGCGTCCGATCGAACTGTGAGCGGCTACCTGCTGGATACCAAGTGCATCTCCGAGGTCGTACGGCCGAATCCAGAGCCACGCGTACTCAGCTGGCTGGAAGCGCCGGACGAGCGACTGCTTCACCTTAGCGTGCTAACCCTTGGAGAGATTCGCAAGGGAGTGGCGAGTCTGCCGCAGAGTAAGCGCCGGAGGCGTCTCGAATCGTGGCTCGAACTCGAATTTCAGGCCCGGTTCTCCGGAAGAGTTCTACCGATCGACGCTGGCGTAGCAGATCGGTGGGGAATCCTGACTGCTGATGCCAGGAAGAAGGGTGTGGGGTTAGCTACGATTGACGGCCTTCTGGCGGCCACGGCTCTGCATTTCAATCTCACCCTCGTCTCCCGCAATGTAAACGACTTCGCGAGTACTCCTGTGTTGCTGTTGGATCCTTGGACAGCGTAGCCGTGTTTGAGAGGATGGTTAGGCTAGAATTCGAATCGTGCTATACACCGTCGAGGTAAAGCAAGTTCCTGAACAGCCGATCGCCATCGTGCGCGGTCGCGCGACCATGGCGAATCTTCCCGCCAGGATCCGCGAATTGTTTGACCAGTTCTACGCGGGCTTCAAAAGCAAGGGGGGCTTGAACGTGGTGCTCTACCATGATTCTGGCGTCGCGGGCGAATTTGAGATCGCATGTGGTGTTCAGCTCGAGCAGGGCGGCAATGCTGTGACTCCCGCCGGCACCGTGGCGACCACGGTGTATACGGGTCCTTACGATCAAATGAAGCCCGCTCACGCAGCGATTCATGCGTGGGCTCGTGAAAACGGCCGACGACTCGCCGGGCAATCGTGGGAAGTCTATGGACATTGGAGCGACGATCCCGCGAAGCTCCGAACGGATATCTTTTACCTACTCTCATAATCGCGGGCGGGTCAGAACGCCGGAGGTGCGATGTGATTGGTCTGTGGTAGATGCGTAGGGCTATACTCGTTCCACGGGGAAGTTGACCATGGGCTGGCGCCAGAGTAGACGCGGATGGATCCGCATTGCGGGAATCGCAATCATCCTCTGCCTCATTATTCTTCTTGTTCCGCATCCCCAGACGACGGATACCAGTGTTTTCGTACTTATCACCCTCCTCATCATTGCATTAGACCCTTCGCCTGGACTGTTGTCCCGCCTCGCGTACCTAAGACTCGATCGAATCCCTGACGCTCCGGCTCTGCCTCCCACCTTTCAGCGACCCCCACCTTTCCGACTCCTCTAGGTTCTACCTTCGTGCGGGCGGCCATCCGGCTCCCGGGGCTGTGCCTCGCCTTTATCTCAGTCGCTGCCAAGCCGTGTCTGTGATCTGCAAAGGTGCTTATGAGTCTGGTTGGGATCCTCGTTGGGCTTCCATACGTCGCAGTCGTTGTTCTTCTCAGCCTCTTTTACATCAAGCGTGTGCGATGGAGGGGTAAGAGGCGATCAGGCAGAAGGAATTTGGGTTTCTATCCCTCCCTCCTGTCCCTTGGGAATGCCATGCAGAACCTGCAAGTCTTTACTCGGCCTACCGTGGCGTACGTCCTGGAAGAGAAATACGATGAGGACGCCGACGAAGACGATGATGGCGGACCAGATGATCCGACAGCGCACCTCAGCCGCCAGCTTAAGCGAATCCGTCGCGGCGAAAGCATCGATACTCTCACCGTTCGACTGAAGTAGCTCTCCCAATTCCCGCAGAGGTCAGGCGTGGGTGCCTACCAGAGTGCTCTTGAGAAGAGCTTCTGTGATTCCGAGTTGCGAGCGGCCCAGTTCGGTGAGATCCGCGACTGTACCACGCCCAAGAAAATCTACTTCGAAATCATCGGGAGCAAAATCCGGTGGTGTCTTGCCGGAGAGGAATGAGAGCGCCTGCCGTTCGAGGTAAGCGCTATTCTTGGCACAACCTGGAGCCGAGGCGATATACATTACATTGCTGTAGCCGGTTCCGCGGTGCTCGTTCTCCACCGCGTGAACCACGTCGGAGTGCCAGAAAACAGTGTCCCCGGGCTCCATGAGAGGAATCGACGAGAGCGCCTCGATCAGCAGGTTGTGGTACTGGTCATTGATCGAAAGGGCTCGTCCGGGCTTGGCGCCGCAGAGATCATCTTCGGGGACGTCGTCCTGGATGGCGCGCAGCAGCACATAAACCATCGATTCGGCAATGGGAATGAGCTGAAGAGTACCATCGCCCTTTCCCTGGCGCGTGAGAGCGGTCCAACCCTGAAAGGTACGAAACATGGAACACACCGCCGGCGAGGGCACTTCGCGCGCCTCCGGGCGATACGCGGCATCGAAGGCGTTGTACTTCCGCCAATCGCCGGAAAAGACGTGCCGATATACTTTGCGGAAGTTGTCATCAAGCCAACGCTCGACAGAGCCGCCATCCACGTGCGGGGAAAGGCCGAGCGACGCGGAACCCGGGGGACGACGGCGGATGCGATCGGCATAGGCGGGAGTCACGTACGGATCGAAGTGACGCACTCCTTCGCTCTCCGCCAGCCAGAGTTTGTTCAGGAAGACGCGCACGTTTGTCAGTGACGCAGACTGCCGCGCCTGAACCTGGGGGCGTGACCAATAGATGCCGTAGATCTGGGGTTTGGCCGAAGCGAGCATACCAAAATACTTGTCCTCGGCGGCATTGGCAAGCTTCGCATCAAGGTGGTTGTTCTCGACGTAGGCGGCGATTTCGTCGTCCCACGCGGTGGCTTGTTCCTGGCTGAACGTGTTGCGCACGACACAGGCTCCGCGTGCTTTGATTTTATTCACCAGTTCCGGAGACACCTTGCCCGACTCTACATCGGCGTACTGGACGATCGGAATGACGTCGCGACCTGCCTCCCGTTCGGCGATGATCTCTTCCGTGCGGCGGCGCATTTCCGCCTCGACCTCGTTGAAAACCTCTTTGTATCCGGGCAATGCGGCCCGCAGCTGCACCTTGGTAATTCGAATTGCTTCGGGGAGATTCTCGATTACGAATGACATGCTGTTACTCCTTTGCGGGAACTCGCGCGCGGACCGAGGCCGCCAGCCTCGACGCTGAGGCTCATGCCCGGATGTTATCACCGGGCAAATATGTCTCGTGCAGGAGAACAGAATGCCGTTTTTCCTCGACGTCGTTCAGTTGGCACGTGCAGAAAGGAGACTTGATATTTAATACGCTCGTACGTATTATGACTTTATGAGCAAACCCTCCCTTCGCGAAGACATCCTTAATGCCGGCCTCAAGGTGATGTTTCGATCGGGATACCAGGGGGCGTCCGTACGTGATATCTGCGCGGCCGCGGGCGCTCCGCACGGCTCCTTTACCAATCACTTCCGCTCCAAGGAGGCGTTTGCCCAGGAAGTACTCGACCGCTATTTTGCTAACCTCCAGGGGGCTGTCCGAGAGGCTTTGGACGACAAGTCCCTTACCCCCCGGCAGCGATTGAAGCGCTATCTGGACATCATCAGCGGCTTACTGGCGGGCGCTAAATGGAATCGCGGTTGCCTGATCGGCGATTTCAGCCTTGAAACCACATCTCAGAGCAAACTCTTGCGCCAAAGGCTCCAGGCAATCTTCCGGGAGTGGCGCGCTCCCTTTGCCTCGTGCATCGCCGAGGCCCAAACGATCGGTGAAATCGATGCAACGTTCGAGCCGATGGATCTCGCCGAATTCCTCCTGGCTTCCTGGGAGGGCGCAATTCTCCGTATGAAGGTCGAACGCGGCCCTGCCGCGCTCGACCGCTTCAAGAAAATTGTTTTCGAAACCGTATTCAAGGAGCAGAAATGACTGTCCTCTCTGATGTTGCATTGCCCCAAATCAATGTTCTGGGTTCCACGATGGCCTACCGGGAAGCGGGAGATCGCGAAGCCCCGGTCGCGCTTTTTCTGCACGGGAACCCGACCTCGTCGTACATATGGCGGAATATCCTTCCGCTGGTTGCGCCGGTGGCGCACTGCATCGCACCGGATCTCATCGGGTTCGGCCAATCGGGAAAACCCGGCATCGAGTATCGGTTTGCCGATCACGTACGGTATCTCGATGCGTTCCTCGATCACGCTGGAATTGCGTCAGCGTTCGTTGTCGCGCAAGACTGGGGAACCGCGCTGGCATTTCACCTGGCAGCCCGCAAGCCTGAGTTTATCCGTGGGCTTGCTTTTATGGAGTTCATCTGGCCGATGCCCACCTGGAAGGATTTTCACCCGGATGCAGTCGAGAACTTCCAGAAGTTCAGGACACCCGGGGTTGGCGAAGAGATAATTCTTCAAGGCAACGCATTCGTGGAGGGAGTTCTTCCCTCGGGGACTGTACGAAAACTGACAGATGAGGAGATGTCTGTTTACAGAACACCGTTTCCTACTCCCGAGTCGCGGCGACCCACCTGGCGGTTCCCGAATGAACTGCCGATCGCGGGAGAACCGGCGGATGTGTATGCAATCGTGGAGAAAGCACATCGTGCTTTGGCACAGTCGTCTTACCCGAAGCTACTTTTCGCGGGAAATCCAGGCGCGCTGGTATCGCCGGCTTTCGCTGCCCGCATTGCGAAGGGGCTTAAGAACTGCAGACTTGTGCAGCTTAACTCTGGCATTCACTATCTGCAGGAGGATCATCCTGATGTTATCGGCGCGAATGTCAAAGAATGGCTCATCGAATCGGGTGTTGGTTCCAGCCCAAAACAGAAGCTTACATTGTAGGTATCTCCTACATTCGTCGGAGAAAAGTTACTCTCACGAGATCATGCTCACAGGGTGAATCTATCAAATCTGATGCCCACTCAAGCCAAAACAAAAACAAGGCTTGAGTGGAGCACCCTCCAGCTGAATCCGCGCTAAGAGCGGAATTTCTTCCGCGTCCGCGAATAGTATTCTCTCCCCGCCCTACGGTTGCCGCACTGCGGCCCGCACGCTCTAGCCGCTCGTTGCCCGGCTGGCTGGAACAACATCTGGCATTCACTGCAGATGCGGATTGGGCGATTGTGCAAGACGTCGAGCCACGTCATCCAGTGCAGCGCGTCCGTAAGGCAACTCAAACTGGGCCAGGCCCGAACGGAAGAGCCCTGGTCGGTTCGCTCCACTCGCAGCTCAAGTTGGTATTTGCGCCTCGGCGACAAGAGCAGCGCGCACGCCCTTTCAATCTGGTTTGCGGGTGCCTGTTCCGCCCACCGTCGCAGATCCGCATCGGTGGTCGACTGCTCTTTCCATGGCAACTGCAAGCGCATTCTCAACTCGAACAGCGCGACCTTTCCATGCTCACGCTTCCATCCCTACTTGATTTTCTCCAGCAGAGCCGCACGCTGAAACTCCGGCTGCTGTATGGAAGCCACCAACTGGACGTCGGCGCGCAACAGGTCACGTTCTTCCTGGTAGACCTCGATAAAGTCGGTGCCCACCATAGAGTCAACCGAACTCCTGAGCGGGCCCCAGGTCTTCACAAACTCCAGCAGAGATTCATCGTTGGTCGCGTTCGCCAGTTGAATGTGAGGCGCCGCCTGGTAAGCAGTCGAGAAGCTATACTTCCCGGACTCGTCCAACTCCCAGGTGGCCACGCCGTCATCAAACTCGACGCGCCTGCATCGCCACCAATTCAGAAAGCCATGCTCGCTGACGTGCTCGAGATTATTCATCGCAATAGACGCTCGCAACTGACATGGAGATAGACGTAACTTATGTACGTTCCGCGCACTGAATTTGTTTCGTGCATTCGCGTGGCCGTGCCGAAGGAGATCGACAAACTGTTGTCCACGCAGACTTTGCATGCCATAGGGCTCGCCCATTGGTCCAGCCATTCCTGTCCATTTTTGGACGCGGAAGTGCGCAATCGACCACATCGGCAGCAAAGGAATTTGTTTCTGCGAAGGTAGGGTCCAATTCTGGACGCGCGATCCGGGCGGCGCTGCTAGGCCTGTTCTTTGCGGCTGCTCACAGCGGCACCTTTTGCCGGTTTTGAGAAAACGAGAACAGACAGGTGAGAGCCGCGTTCCTCCTCATGGCTCCAGATATTTCGTGGAAGCTAGAAGCGCCGGTGTGAGCCCTGATTGGGGTTTCAACTTTGCCAGGAGCCAAATGCACTCCGCCACGTGCTCTACAGTGCCACTCGACAGCCTCGGAGTGTGGTTGGTCTCCGAAGTTGCCGGGGTCGTCTTCCTAACCCCAATATGCATTTCGTCCCCAAATCCTGCCTGATCGTTTGGGGTATCTTGTCTGCGCGGGCCTTTGAAGTCTTTAGAATGTCCTCAGGAATTTCTCAGGATTTCTCATGGGGCGCGGTTACGTGCCGCAGAAGGTCTGAAGGACGCATTCCTCCGGGCGCGCCGGGATGGTGTACCGCTCCAGGTCTGGCCTGTCCTCGTAGGGGCGCGCCACCACGTCCAACAATTGCTCGAAGGGCTGGAAGTCCTGCCGCTCGGTGGCCGCACTGAGCGCCTCCTCCACCAAATGGTTGCGCGGGATGAATGCCGGATTTACCTTCCGCATGAAGGCGGCGCGCGCCTGGTTCGACATGGGTTCTTCTTCCAGCCGCCGGCGCCATCCCACCGCCCACGAGTCATACGCACCGGGGTCGGCGAACAGCGCGCGGACGCCCACGTCGCCCTCCGGTCCGGCCGCAGCATCGCAAAGCCGCCGGAAGGTCAGGGTGAAGTCGGCTCGGTTCGCAGCCATGCAATTGAGCAGGGCCTGAGCCAGCGGCCCATCGCCCTCCCGCTCAGTCAGGAGGCCGAGCTTGCGACCCAGGCCAGCCGCAAGCGCCGCCTCAAACTGCGGAGCGAAGGCAGCGAGCGCCTGCTGGGCCGAGGCCACTGCGGCCTCTCCGCTTCCCTCCTCCTGCTCCAGAACCGGCAGCAACGCCTCGGCGAGACGGGTCAGGTTCCAGTGGGCGGCGCGGGGCTGGTTGCCGTAGGCATAGCGTCCGTAGTGGTCGATGGAGCTGTACACTTTGACCGGATCGTAGGCCTCCATGAAGGCGCACGGGCCGTAGTCGATGGTCTCGCCGGAAATGGAAGTGTTATCGGTGTTCATCACGCCGTGGATGAAGCCGATGAGCATCCATTGGGCAACCAGCCGCGCTTGCCGGGCGATCACGCCATCGAGGAATGCCCGGTAGGGTCGTGTGGCTTGCGCGGCGTCAGGATAGTGCCGGGCGATCGAATAGTCCGCCAACCTGCGCGTGGCTTCGGTGTCGCCTCGGGCGGCGAAATATTGGAAAGTGCCCACGCGGAGGTGGCTCGCCGCTACCCGCGTCAGAACCGCCCCAGGCAAAACTGTGTCGCGCAGCACCCGCTGCCCCGTGGTCACCGCGGCCAGCGCACGGGTGGTTGGTACGCCCAACGCCGCCATAGCCTCGCTTAAGATGTACTCGCGCAAGACCGGACCCAACGCAGCTCTGCCGTCGCCGCCGCGGGAGAAGGGGGTGGGGCCGGAGCCCTTGAGCTGGATGTCGTAGCGCACGCCATCCCGTCCCAACACCTCGCCCAGCAGGTTGGCGCGGCCGTCACCGAGCTGAGGCACAAAATGCCCGAACTGGTGCCCGGCATAGGCTTGCGCCAGAGGTTCGGATCCCTCGGCCACCCGGTTTCCAGCCAGAATCTCCACCCCTTGCGGGCTCGCCAGCGCCTCCGGATCCAGGCCCAGCTTCCGGGCCAGCTCCACATTCAACCTGACCAGGCGCGGTGCCGCTACCGTGGTCGGGTCCACGCGGGCATAGAAGTGCCCTGGCAACCGCGCATAGCTGTTTTCGAAACTGAATTGGACGGGGTCGGCGGCGATCGAGGGTGCATTGGGTGAATTCATGGTTTCATTCGACATGGCTAGATTGTTTTCCCTCAGGCTATGGCCCGTGGACACTCGGGCAGGCTCTTCCCCAATCAACTCACTCGTTTGGCCTCTGCGATCGCTGCGGAGATGACTTGATCGGTGATCCCATGCTTGCGCAGACTCTCGGTAAGGGCCTGCATCTGCGAATTCTCTATCCTGGCCAGATCTCTGCGTAGACCTTGGCCAATATAGGCACGAATGAGAGGCTGATAGCCGGAAAAGCCCAGGGTAGGCGCGATCTCCTTGAGGTCGTCAATTACGTCCTCAGGCATACGTATGCTGATGGTTGTCATTTGCCGATCCTTTTTAAGTCGCTTCTTCAGGCGTTCACTCACTGTCTTCATACGATTTCCTCTCCTGCGCTGTTGCCAACCGCGCTGAGACGATGCGGATAGAATCACCCTCACGCCACATATGCACAACGAAGAGCATGGACCAATCTTCGGTCAGTCCTATGGCGGCATTTCTCTGTTCTCCTTGATCGCTTGCGTCTTCGAGCCTGACAAATGGATCAAGAAACACCTGGCAAGCTTTTTCAAAAGCTATGCCATGTTTGTCAAGGTTGCTCGACGCCTTCTCCGTGTCCCAAATAAAACGCTGACCACGGTAAAGGAAGAAGAGGTCCATCGCCTCAACGTATATACATTGTATGGGCGTCGGTCAACTCAGGTAAAGTTAATCGCTCCAGACACTTCAAGGGCATCGTCCAGCACGCAGACCGGATCACCGGCTTGAATGGGACCAGGGGTTTGGACGGTGGCGTAGACGCCGGCATGTCCGGGCTAAACAAGTTGCGGAAAAAGTCGCTGTTGGGTGGGTCCGGGCTTTAGAGGCTGCGGAAAAAATCCTGGAGGGGGCGAGAGTCGTTCCCTCAGCGGCTAAAGCCGCACCTATTTGCAATACTTTACGTACGACCTAAAGGTCGTACCCTTCAGAACATTGGGTTTTTCCGCAGCCTGTTTAGCCCGGACATCCAACCTCAAAATTGATCGGCCTTCAGGCCCTGAGGTACGCTTTCTCCATGATTGCGGAACATCAATGAAACGGGCCTAAAGGCCAAAAAATTTGGCTGGTCGATGTCCGGGCTTGTAGCCGTGATTGGGACACCCGTTCAGATTCCTGAAGGACCGCGGAGGAGGCTAGACAACGACAAGGGCCTCCCATTTACGGTGGAGTTGCTATTTACTGATCTCCTGCAGCATTCTTTCCCGGAGCAGGCTGTTCACCCTGGTCTGATAACCGTCACCCTTGGCCTTGAGCCAAGCCAACACATCAGCATCCAGGCGAATGGATACGGCTTGTTTCACTGGGCGATACCACTTCCCTCGTACTGCATTCTTCCAGGCTCCCGAAGGAAGCTCTGGGATGTCGGAAGTGTCGATTTTGTCTTCAGGCATCGCGGCCAACGCTTGCATCTCCTGCTTCTGACGGGCACTCCGTGGCTCTTTGGAGTTCAACTCATAAACCACTACTTTAGATTTCGCTTGCTTCTTCATATTCGATTCGCTCCTGCCGGGTGACCCTGCGTGCTGAGATGATGCGAATGACTTCCTCGCTGTCGTAAACAACGGCGTAGGCAACCTGCCGATGGTCTGCCAACGCTCTTCGCCATCGACGATTCGATCCTGGCGGCTCAGATGCAAAGGATCGAGAAAGACTCGCGTGGCAGTGTCGAAGCTAACGCCATCTTTTCGCCGATTGCTGCGGTCCTTCGATGCCTCCCAGATGAATAGCATCTGTATATACAATACTGCATATACTCCCTCGGTCAAGGCATCGTACTGACCCCAACTGGCCCGCTCCGCCGCTCACCAGCCTAGCCGGCACCAGGAACGCAATTCGTCTACCAGGCAGACCGGATCAGCTTGGACGGGACAAAAAGAAGGGCCTCCCCGAGGGGAGGCCCTTGTCGATGATTGTTAGCTTGAAAGGCTACTGGCTGACGGGGCTGGCTGTGGCTCGGTTGACGCCGAATCGGTCGGTCAGCTTCTCTGCGAAGTAGCTGTGATCCCAGAGGTTGTGGTAGAAGACGCCCGTCAACTCCGCTGCCTTGGGGCCAAAGGTGGGACGGCCACCCTCGAGGAAGAAGACGGTAACGATGCGGCCATGGGAAGTATTGGCAAAGGAGGCGAACCAGCCGTAGCGCGTGCCGTTGTTGGAGCAAGTACCCGTCTTGCCGAGAATGGGGAGCTGGTTGAAGTTGGCGTGCAGGGACCGGGCGGTGCCGTAATCGACCGCGCCCTCCATGCCGACCGTAACCTCAGGAATCAGGTTGCCGATGTCCAAGGTCCGCTTCACGCGCGGCTGGAAGTTCGCCGCCTCTGTCGGGAGTGGTCGGGTGCTGCAGATAATAAAGAGTGCCGCCATTGGCGATCGAAGCTACCAGCGCTCCCAACTGCAGCGGAGTCATCGAGATGCCCTGACCGAAGGAGCACATACGTGCCAACCCCACCCTCGCTCTCAGGCAATACCTGCTCGGGATAGATGCCAAGCTGCTCGCCCGGTATGTTCCAGCCGGCCAGCTCGCCCAAGCCGAAGGAATTGGCATAGTGGCGCACCCGCTCAAAGCCGAGACGACGGCCAAGAGTCTCAAAATAAAGGTTGTTGGACTTGGCCAGAGCCTCGGTCATGTTCACGTGATAGTTGCCGCCCAGGTTGACCGGGGTGTCCTTGGTGACGATCCCCTCCTCCAGGGCAGCCAGGGCAACCGAAACCTTAATCGTCGAACAAGGCTCGGCGCCGCTCGAAAGGGCCAGCTTCTGATTGACCATGGCCAGAATGCGGCCGTTGCTGGGGTCAATGGCTACCGCCGTGCCATACATGTTGCCCAGGGCGTCGATCGCCGCCTGGCGGACCACTGGATCTTCTCCCGCGGTCACATCACCCTGGGTGATGTCGGAGTCGGTAAACGAGCTAGCCGAGAAATGCTCGTAGGAACGGTGACGCACCAGAACCATGCGGCGGACCTGCGTCCCGACCGGGTGTGCACCATCACTACCCGGCGTTCTGCAGCAACCGGGCGAGCGTGACGCAACCCCGCCATGTGCCGGCGAGCATGTGCGCTCTCCTGCACACGGGCCACATGGGCGCGACGGGTGGGGTGGGTGGGACGCGCATGAGGCAGGTTTCGCAAACGCAGCGGAGGCCAGACCGAGAATCAGCAGGAAGTGAAGGGTACGTTTTAGAAGCTGTCTGTTCACCGCGTGTTTCCTCTCGAAACCATGGCTATACAAAGATGATACGTGCCCGCGAAAGATCCGGGTACATCAAGTAATCCCGTGGATAGGAGTCACGTTCCCTAACCGGCACCCGCGAACCCGTTGCTGCAAAGCTAATTCCATTAACCCTAATTTGACATGAATTCTTTCCGCATTTCCATATTCCAATGAAGTCTTTGCCGATGTCCGTACCACAATTGGGTACGCGAACGTAACGCTAGAGCGCAGATCCCACGGAGTGGTGATGCGCCTAATTCACAGGCCGGCGCAGAAACGCTGGGATATCAAGGTTTTCCAGGTGTGATTCAGCTTCGTTACGATGGGCACTCTCCTGGCCCGCGTTCGCGTTCCGGAGCGGGCTTGCTGGGGATCAGCCGGGCGTACTCCTCCTCAAACGGCTCGTCGAAGTTGACGTGGACGGCGGGGCGTCGCCGGCGGAGCGGGCGCGGGCTGGCGGCGCTGGGGCTTCTTCGATCAGCACTGGCTGGGGCTGCAGACGTGAACGGGGCCGGTTCCGGCGACGCTTCCTTCGGCCCTGCTGCCGGGGTGGTGCTGGCGCGGTTTTCTTCGACTCGAAGAGCGGGGTAAGCTCCTCCTCGGCCTGGTCTTCACTGGCAAAGCGTGGAAGCGAGGGCTGGCCCTGAACCGAGACGCGGGGAACCAGGGCATCATTGGCGGAGCGCTTGTGGCGGCCCATGTGATCCTGGCGAAAGCCGGTGGCGATCACCGTGATCTTGACGTCATCGCCCATGCTTTCGTCGAGAACGGCGCCGAAGATGATGTTGGCGTCTTCATGAGCCGCGTTTTGGATCAGGGTCGAGGCGATGTTCACCTCGCTCAGCTTGAGCGAGCTGGAGCCGCTGATGTTGATGAGGATGCCGCGAGCGCCGTCAATGGCACCCGCCTCCAGCAGAGGAGAGGCCATGGCTGCCTGGGCGGCGGCAATGGCGCGGTTTTCGCCACTGCGGACGGCGGTCCCCATGACTGCATAGCCCATGCCCGCCATGGTGGTCTTCACGTCGGCAAAGTCGCGGTTGATGATGCCCGGGATGGTGATGATGTCGGAGATGCCCTGCACGCCCTGGAGCAGAACGTCATCCGCAACCCGGAACGACTCGAAGAAGCCGGCATCCTTGGCCACGGCCAGCAGCTTCTCGTTGGGGATGACGATCATGGTGTCGACCCCTTCGAGCAGCTCTTCCATGCCGCGCTCGGCCTGCTGCATGCGCCGCTTGCCTTCAAAGCTGAAGGGACGGGTCACGACCGCGACCGTGAGCGCGCCCATTTCGCTGGCCAGCGAAGCGATCACGGGCGCCGCGCCGGTGCCGGTGCCGCCGCCGAGGCCGGCGGTCACAAAGACCATGTCCGCGCCTTCCAGGGCTTCGATGATCTTCTCTGAGTCTTCCAGGGCCGCGCGCCGGCCCACGTCCGGGTTCGCGCCGGCGCCCAGGCCGCTGGTTAGTTTGACCCCCAACTGCAGCTTGACCGGCGCCTGGGAGAGCTGCAAGCGCCTGCACATCGGTATTGGCGACGATGAACTCGACCCCTTCCAGCTTGGCGGCGATCATGCGGTTCACGGCGTTGCCGCCGCCGCCGCCCACGCCTATGACCTTGATCTTCGCTCCGCGAGCGACGTCATCGTTGTATTGAATGCGGATTTCATCGGAAAGACTCATCGGGTTCTGCTCCATTCTCGATCGTAATTCGATCCTGTCGTATTGCAATCCTGTTGACTATAAACTTCCTGCGAATATGGCGCGCAGTTTGGCGCGCAGGCCCTGATCTTCGGCCGCCCGCAGCACGCTGGTGCGATGGGTGTAAAGCAGCATGCCGATAGCGGTCGAAAACTCCGGCTGGATCAGCTCCTCGGGCATTCTGGAAAGTGGCACAGGATAGCCCAGACGCGCGGGAACGCGCAACAAGCTTTCCGCTACGTCCAGCAACCCGGCCAACCGAGCGCCGCCGCCGGTGAGCACGCAACCCGCGCCGAGCGCACCCAGAACGCCGCCCTGGCGCAGATTCTCGCGCAGCAATTGGAAAAGCTCACGGGCGCGCGGTTCAAGAATCTCGCTCAGCGACGCTGCTTGATGGTGCGGATAACCTGCGTTCCGCCCGCAATCAGCTCCAGCTCGCTGGAGGAAGGAACCGAGGTGACTACACAGTGCCCGTACTCCAGCTTAATGCGCTTCCGCTTCCTGGACCGACATGTGCAGGCCAACGGCGAGGTCGTTGGTGAAGTGGTCGCCGCCGATGGGGATCACGGCGGTGTGGGCCACCGCTCCTTCAAAGAAAACCACCAATTCCGTGGAGCCGGCGCCGATGTCGATGAGGCAGGCGCCGAGTTCACGCTCGTCCGCCGAGACCGTGGCTTCGGCGGCGGCGATGCCTTCAAAAATCGTGTCCGTCACTTCGAGGCCGGCTTTGTTGGCGCAGGTGATGACGCTTTGCGCCGCGCTGGCGGAACAGGTGGCGATATGCAGATTCACTTCCAGCCGGTTGCCGATCATGCCCGACCGGGTCATGAATGCCAGGCTGCTCGTCGAGAATAAATTGTTGAGGTAACAGGTGAAGGATTTCGCGATCGGCGGGCAGGGAGACGGAGCGGGCGCGGTCAACGGCGGCGCGCACATCCTCGCGCGTGATCTCGCGCAGGCGGTTTCCCAGGCTGATGCCGCCCTGGCTGTTGACGCCGCGCACGTGGGGACCGCCCAGTCCTACAACGCAGTTGGCGATGACGGCATTGGCCATCTGCTCGGCTTCGGTAGCGGCCTGGTTGAATGCCCGGCTGGCCGGCTGGAGATCGCTGATCAGGCCCTTGCGCATGCCTTCCGCGTTCACCACGCTGTGCGCGCGATAGCGCAGCGCACCTTCATGCAACTCCGCAACCAGCACGCGAATTTTGGAGCTGCCGGCATCCAGTACCGTGAGTAGGTCTTCGCTTTTCTGGCTCATCGCCTGTGGTCATCAGCCCTTTGTTTTTCCCGCTTTGGTCGATTTTGCCGCAGGCTTCCCTGCCGGGTGTTTCGCTGGCGGCGCGATGGTGGTCGCTGTGGCCGGCGGCTGGCGCGCATCCTGCGCGCGATTCGGCGCCGGGTTGCTGGGTCATGTCGAGGACCACCTGGTCCTCATAGCGCATGTCGACGGATGCCAGATGAGGATACTGCTGCCGCCACTCGGCAGATGCTGCTGGTAGCTGCGGTAGCGGGCCAGGAAATCGGAATCGCCGAAGTGCACCTGGATATCGGAGCCCTGGGCCGGCAAGGAGAGCCCAAATGTCTTCCGGGTCGGAGATGTCGACTTCGCTGAGCTGGGTGGAGACTTTCGTTCCTCCGGAATCGAGGTCGTGCGATGAATTGCTGGTACAGGTGCATCCGCGCGGCGCGTACCGGCAGCGGATCCCTGGCGGAAATTCCGGTGACTACGGGAAAGGAGTAGTGTTTTGCGGCCATCGCCGCCGGAGGCAGGTGCAACAGAACGCCGTGAGCATCGACCAGGCCTATGGTGTTGCCCTGGCGAACGAAGGCCACCGGCGTGCGTTCGACGATGGCGACGCGCAGCTGATCGGGCAGCAGCCGCATCACGGTCGCATGTTCCACCCAGGGCAGCTGTTCCAGTGCCGCGCGGCGCTGGCCAAGAGGGATGAAGAAGATATTGCGGCCCAGGTCGGATCCGAAAACGGAGAGCAGCTCGGGTCGGGTCACCTGGCTGTTGCCCATGATCTGGATGGAGGAAGAGGTGGCGATGCGGAAGCGGGGATCGTCACGGAAAAAGTTACGTATGGGGATCGCCAGCAAGGAACAGCGCGGCCAAGCGCGACGACCACTGCCACTGCCGCGAGGATGCGACCCGCGCGGGTGGGGGGAATGAGACCGCGCCGCACCGGGACGCGACGCCGGGCGCGCAGGAAGCTATCGTCCTCGCTGTCCGGATCGCCGCCGGCGGCCTGCTCGGCCGGCCTGCGGCTTCCGGTCGCTCAGGAGAGACATCCTGCGTTATTTTGGCGCGCGCCGTCGACGAGGCCGCGGGGCGGAAAAACTGCTCCACCGGTTCATCGTCCGCGAATACCGTTACACGGCTTGCTTGTGAGTCGATTTTTGCCACGCCCGAGTCAGGTCGTGAGATTTGCCATCCAAACTATAACGTGGTTTTCTCGGGATTGCTCGGGCAATTTCAGGGAATCTTAGGGGTATCTTTGTTGGAAATGGCTGTGTCAGAAGAGCTCCATCTATCTCTCAAGCCGGTCGTATGGAAATGGTGAGCGGAAATTGGGCGGCATTGGCTGCTGATAGAGCGAACTGCAGATCCCTCGGCTGCCCCGGATTTCCTGTAGAACTTGGTGGCGTTGGCGAACTCCATGTGCCTTTCCTTACTGAAAGGCGCACACGCGATTGTATCCGGCGGAGCGTGGCAGGAAATCCGGGTACGCTCGGGATGACAAGGGGAGAGGGGTGCTCCCAGCCGGCATCCGCATCAGTAGAGCAGATACGGCTTTCGCTTGACTTCAAAATCGTGCAACTGCTGCTGCCAGTCCTCGGCGATGCGTTGCGGATCGCGTCCGGCTTGCAGGGCTTCGAGCACGCTGCGGTTGGCGAGCAAGGTTTCGATCTTGTTCAGATGGTATTTGTCTCCGATACAGCTTGTGGAGAGCGGAAGCGATTTCCAGGCCTAGTTCCGGCGAGTCGAGCAACATTGCGGTCGGTGACGATCAGCTCGATTCCATGACAGAGCTGATCCGCATACGGATAGGGAGACTGCGGGCGTGAACTCCACCGGCACGAATCGCACTCCGGGCAAGAATCCTGGCATTCAGCGCGCGAGCAAGCTGCGGACCGTCGATCCAGGGCGCTCCTACGTAAGCAAAAGGAGTGTCCGTTCCGCGGCCGACGGAAATATTTGTGGTCTCGATCAAGCCCAGGGCGGGATAAAGAATCGCCTCGCGCAAACTGCGGAGATTGGGAGAAGGATTGGTCCAGGTAAGGCCCGTGGCATCGAACCAGTCGCCTCGCTGCCAGCCCTTCATCGCGATCACGCTCAGCGGCGCGCCCAGTTTGTATTCACCATTGAGATAGCGTGCAAGTTCGCCCAGCGTCATGCCGTGGCGCACGGGTATCGGCGCTACGTTGACGTAGCTCTCGCTTCCGGTGTCGGAAAGCGGGCCTTGCACAAACGCGCCTCCGATCGGATCGGGACGGTCGAGGACCACGATGTCCGTGCCGGTCTGGCCGGCAGCTTCGAGAAAATAGCGGACCACCGTCTCATAGGTGTAGAAGCGAACTCCTGCATCCTGCAGATCGATGAGCACAGCATCCAGCCCGCGCAATGTTTCGAGCGATGGGCGGCGATCTGAGGCAGAGGCCCCATACAGGCTGACCACGGGCAGGCCAGTCGATGAGTCCTTCGAATCTTGAATGCCTTCCTTATCGAGCGCGCCGTTGATGCCGTGTTCCGGGCTGAAGAGTAGCTTGAGCTTGAGGCCAGGGACAGCTGCTTCCGCTTCATGAGCCAGGACGTCGATGGTTCTGCGACCCTGCGCATCGAGCCCGGTCTGATTGGTGAGCAGCCCCAGCCGTAACTGCCTCCGTGCTTCGCAGCCAGCGCAGCCAGTGGCGCGAAGTGCTCTTCTTCCAGCACGTCGATGCCCGTAGCTAACGGTTCCGTTGCGGTCCTGCCAACGGCGCTCACCCGCGATCGATTCGTTATAGCCGGTTAGCGTGGCAGCGAGAGCTCCACTATCGGGCTGCAGTTTCACCCACCGGGCAATGGCGGTCGCGACTGCTCCACGGATGGCGTTGATCCCAGTCGGCCCGTTGGGATAAACAGCGTTCGACATAAAGACCACGTAGGTGTCGCTGGTGGGGTCCATCCAGATGGAAGTCCCGGTGAATCCGGTATGACCAAAAGAACCCACCGGGAACAGCTCCCCCGATTGCTGGAAAAAGGCGATTCGATATCCCAGCCAAGTCCGCGCAGCGCGGTGCCGGTCGCCGGCTGCCCGGGCGTGGTCATCTTTTCCAGCGTGAGTTGCTGCGAGGGGAAATCGGCTCGGCCTGCCGGCAAGCCGATCGAGCAGGTTCTGCGCGTAGATCGGCAACGTCGCCGGCAGTGCTGAAGAGGCCCGCATGGCCGGCAACGCCGCCCATGCGCCGGGAGGTTGGATCATGCACCAACCCCCGGAGCATGACGCCATGATCGTATTGCGTGGGTGCAATGCGGCTGCGCCAGCTTTCCGGAGGAAGAAATCGCATGTGCTCCACCCCCAGACGGCTGCGCGAGGTAGCGTTGCTGATATTCATCGAGCGTGAGGCCGGAGAGCTTCTCGACCAGCGCACCCAGCACGATGAAGTTGATATCGCTGTAGCGGAATTGCACTCCGGGAGCCGTCACCGGGGTCGCCGCAAACGCGCGCCGCAATCCCTCTTCTTTGCCTAGCCACGGGTCTTCGAGCGAGACATCGGGAGGCAGGCCAGAGTAGTGGGTGAGCAATTGGCGAATGGTGATGTCCTGCTTGCCATTGGCGGCAAACTGGGGCAGATATTCCGCAACCGGATCATTCAGGCGAAAGCGGCCCTGCTGGTAGAGCTGCATGACGGCCGGCGCGGTGGCCAGGACTTTGGTCAACGAGGCGAGATCGAAGATCGTGTCTTCGGTCATCGGTTCGGGCGCAGGGGTAAGAGAGCGGTTGCCATACGCCTTATGAAAGATGATGTGGCCGTCGTGACCGGCGATCACCACCGCGCCGGGAAACTTTTTGGCCGCGATGCCGCCTTCGACGATGCGATCGATCTGCCGGAACTCCGCGTCCTGCGCCTTCAACTGCGGAACCAGCAGAACGATGAGCAGCACCGCGATTTTCGACGTAGATTTTCCAGGTTAAGAGCTTACTCATCATCCATCCCAGAGATAAACGTAAGCAGCGATCCGATGAGCACGAACCAGGTCCAGGCAACTTTGGGGACCGGAAACCAATGAGGCTGTTTCCAGAGCAGGATGTTGGCCACCAGGCCGCCGATCATGCCGATCATGGCGCCTGCTTCCGTTGCGCTCTTGGTAAGGGTACCGAGGAGGAAAACTCCTAGCAGGGCGCCATAGGCTACGGAGGCGATCGACAGCCCGACTTCCACCACATGGCCTCCGCCGCGGGACAGCAATGCCAGCACAAACAACAGCAGCGCCCAGAAGAAGGTCATGGCGCGCGACAAGCGCGCACGCTCACGTTCATCGGCATCCGGCTTCCAGGCCATGTAGAAATCGACCATGCTGCTGGAGCTGAGCGAGTTGACCGCGGCGCTCAGATTCGACATTGCGGCGGCCAGGATGGCCGCGACCATCAGCCCGGCGACGCCATGCGGCATCTCGGTCGACGATGAATGCCGGGAAAACACGGTCCGGATTCGCGGGAGCCATGCCTTTGGTCACAGTACCGTAGAAATAGTAGAGCCCCGTGCCAATGGCGAGAAAGAGCGCGAACTGAACCAGGATCACGACGCCGCTGCTCAGCAAGGCGATGCGCGAGTCGCGCAGATTCTTTGCCGCCAGCAGCCGCTGCACCATGAGCTGATCGGTACCGTGACTGGCCATGGTCAGGAAACAGCCGCCGGCGAGACCTGCCCAGAAGGTATAGGTTTGGCTCAGGCTGAAAGCGAAGTGGAAGATGGTGAGTTTGCCGGCGGCCGAGGCGGCCATGCGGTGAATGGCGTGCCAGCCACCCGGGACCCGATGCCCCAGCAGGATGACGCTGACGATTGTGCCTGCGACATAGAGCCCCATCTGCACCACGTCGGTCCAGATGACGGCGGCCATTCCGCCTTCCAGCGTGTAAATCAACGTGAGGGCGCAAATGATCGCGATGGAAACGACATCCCTGGTGCCGATGGCGATGCCCACCACAATCGAAACCGCGAAAGACGCGGACCCCTTCCGCAGCCGCACGCAGAAAGAGAAAAAGAAATGCGGTGAGCTTATGCAGCCGCGGGCCAAATCGCTGGCCGATGACTTCGTATGCGGTCAGCAGTTCGCCGCGAAAATAGCGGGGCAGGAAAATGATGCAGACCACGATCCTGCCCAGGAGATAGCCAAGGACGATCTCCAGGAATCCCCAGTCGCCGGTGTAGGCGAGGCCGGGCACGCTGATGATGGTCAGCGTGCTGGTTTCCGCGGCCACGATGGAGAGCGCAATGGCCCACCAGGGAATTTTGCGATCGGCAAGAAAGTAGTTCTTTAGGGAGCGGTCCTTGCTGCGAAACTGCAGGCCGAAGAGGGTGATGCCTGCCAGATAAATCGCTACCAGAGAGAGGTCGAACGGGCTGAGATGGTGCATCAGGGAATACCCAGTTCAGCCGGAGCAGGCAGTTGGCGGTGTGCCTGCCATTCGTTGTGGGCCGACGCAAATCGAGCGCTGCGCAACACCCAAAGCTGGGTTGCCAGATCATAACGAACCAGAACATTTTGCAACCAGTAGGGCCGGTTCTCGCGCAGCCAGAGTTGGGAATACTGGAGGCGAATATAACTGTATCGGTTGCGTATATCTTCGCAAAGTCCATCGGTCCCGGAGATGTTACCCAACAAGCCGTTGATGCGCTTCGCGTTCTGACTATCTTCCTGCCATGCGTAGGCCTGGTGATAAAGGCCGGCAATCGTGTCCGCGGTTTCAAATTTCTGGCCAATGAAGTCGAACCTGCGGGCTCCCAATTCGATTGCATCGACAGCGTCGGTTTCCCGCAGCGGGGTGGCAGCACGGGCTTGGGCCAGCAGGGTTAGGGCGCGCTCCGCGTGCAAACGCATCGCGGGGAGAAGCGTTCGCAGTTCCGCCGCCGCGGCCTGCCCTTCGACACTCCAGGGATCCACCCAGAACAAATCATCGCTCACTTCCTTCACCTTCGCCTGGTCCAGCATCTGGTAGATGGCAATCAACTCGCGTTGTGCCTCATCGATCTTGCCTGTCCGGTCTCCGTGAAAGACGCTGCCGTACGTGTCCTCAAACTGCACCAGATCGCTGGTTCCCTGCTGCCACCCTGCTGCAGCTCCAAACAAGACGCCGTACCAATCCTCTTGAAACAGGCCTTCGCCGTCATCGTTCCAAACCGTATTCAGCATGCCTGTGCTGCGTGTCGCCTGGCCGTCGCGGACGAAGCCCTGGATGTTCCGCAGCCCGGCATCATTGTCGGGATAAACACGCTTCCAGTTGCTCACCCCTGGGGCGACCCAGGTTTCCATCCCGGCGTCGGTGTAGGGCTTCAGCCACGCTGCATACCCCTCCGCAGACGGGGAGTAGGTCCAGGCCACGGCAATCATATCCTTCGGCAACCGCTTTACCTGCTCCGGGCTATTCATGGCAATATCGCCCCAGAAGAGCAGACGCCGATGCAGGGGTGCGAGCTGGTTGTGGATTTGCAGCAGGAAGTCTACGTATACAGCGCCCAGGCCGCGGGCGGAGACGTCGGCGTGGGTCTGCCCCTTGCCCAGGTCGGCTGTCTCGTCTGCTCCTATGTGCAGGAATGGTCCTGGAAACATGGCCGCGATTTCGCTGAATAGCTGACCGATGAGTTGCAGAGAGCCGGGTTGACCGGGAGCGAGCACGCTGCCTATCGGAGTCTCCGCGAGCGGTGCATACTGCTCGTATTCCAACATGCGATGCAGATGCCCGAAGGCCTCCTGCTCAGGAATGATGGTTACGTGGTAGGCACGGGCGAACTCGACCAGCTGGCGCACATCTTCGCGGCTCATGCTCCCGCCAGGCAGGCCCGGTAAGGGGTTGGAAAGATATTGCAGAGTGTTTTCGAAGTAGGGAGAGTAGACATTGATCTTGTAGGCGGCGAACGTCTGTATCTGCCGCTTTTGAAATTCCAGGGTGGGGAATGGGCCTCGTGACAAATCATCCGAAATCCCCCGGTAGCGCATGGCGGGCCAGTCGCGAATCAATGCCTTTTGCAGGATGGCGGTGGGACCATCGCCGGTTGTCATCTGCTTTACGGTTTGTGCGCCGTAGAAGATGCCGGTCGACGTGGCCGCGATGACAGCCAATCCCTTTTTTGTGGGCACGATCGCGTACCCTTCTTCCTGCATCGGTTCATCGATTTTGAGGTTGGAACTGGAGAGCAGCCGTGCCCCCTGGCGCGATTGCGCCCGCAACAATTCAATGACGACGGTACCGTGACTGCTGCGCGCATGCAGTTTTTCGAACCAGCCGGAGAGGTCTTGCGCCGCAAAGCGATCTTCTGCATCGGAATCTGCCTTGACGGAGACTCCATGAGCCAGGCTCACTGTACCGCGGAAGGAGTATTCGCGGGGCATGGGGAGGAGCCTGGGTGTGTCCCCGGGCGCCCTGACAGCCTGCGCGTTTGCCAGTAAGCTTACAGCTACCAGCGCGAAGGCGAGCCATCCTGCAAAACTTGTCGCGCTTCCCGGTTTTTTCTCCGCCAATATGGTCTCCGTAACTCAAGCGGCTTGAGAGTTTTCTTTCATCCTAATATCTTCGAGGCGAGTGGCGGAGGGTGCCCCTTATTCAAGCAACGTGCAGCGCTTCTCTTTCTGTATTTGGCGCCGGGATAATGGCGCGAGCCGGAAGTCTCCCGGTGATCACCAGCGTTGAGTGGCGTTGGCGACTTTCATGCGGCTTTCCTTAAAGAAAGCCGCACGGGCCTGGAGCTGTCCCCCTACAGTTGCACCTATTTGGCCCCAAAAAAAAGGGCGCAGGGGCTAAACAGGCTGCGGAAAAAGTCGCTCTCGGGTAGGTCCGGCCAAATGTTTTTGAAAGCGATTTGCTAACGTTGCCAAATAAGTCCTTTGTTTCGTCAAGATGCTCAAGATGCTCAAACAATTAATTTGATCATCTTGCCCATCATTCCGCTCGTACCGCGACCGCCAAGTCCGATGCACACGATCATGCAGACGCGTGACCGCGACCCACTTTGCATCGGTTTATTGCTTCCTGCTGTCACGCTATAGGCGACCAGGACTGTCGTCCAGAGGGCTATCAAATAATGATGTGGATAAGCGGGAGGGGAACTCCGCCATGGTTCGAGGCTGAGGGTGACCGCTTCTGCTGGCCCTGCTTTTCAGACGCTCTCGGCACGCTCGACTCAGAAAAATGTAGAAACTTCAGCGTGCGGCCGCTGGCGAGAGCCACGAAGCAGGAAATCCGGGTCGCTCCATCCTTTTCGTCCCACGTATGCTGCGGCGAACGTTGGGCGCCCGTCCAGGTCCTCGTCAAGTAGTGCTCGGCCCGTCCAGTGGGATCGCCGAACGCTCGACGCTGTCGCCTTCGGTGAGGGTGATGTACCTGTCGATCGGCAGGTCGGTAAACCTTTCGGTGGCGCCGCTGGGCTGCGGCCACTTCACCTCCAACCAATCGATCTTGGTCCGTTTACCCAGACCAAGCACCATGCGAGGGTCGTGGGACGACAGGTAGCTTCCTCCGCCCACTTTTGTTCTGGTGCGCTTCAGATCTCCGGCCTGGTAGGTCACACGGGCCCCGATAGCGTCGCGGTTTGATTTTTTGCCCACCAGTTTGATTCCCAGCCAGTGATTGTCTTTGGCCGCCTGGTTGCGCAATAGCAGCGGGGCGGCGTCGTTTACGGAGACAAGTACGTCCACCGCACCGTCGTTGTCGAAGTCGCCGATGGCGAGCCCGCGGGCAGAGAGATTCCTGGCGAAGAGCGGTCCGCTTTCCGCGCTCACGTTGCGGAGCGTCTTTCCGTCATTGTGGAATAGCATCAGCGGCTCACGGTAGGTCACATCCTTCTGCATAGTTTCGATCAGGTCATCGGGGTTTCCGTTGGCCAGGAACAGGTCGAGATTGCCGTCGTTGTCGTAGTCGAAGAACTTCAAGCCCCAGCCACTCATCAAACGCGTCGCGGCGCCGATGGCGGTAGCGTTGGCCTGGTCATCAAAGGTTTCGTCATGATTGTTCTGGTAGAGCGAATATCTCTCGTGGTCAATATTGGCCACGAACAGATCCATCCAACCATCCTGGTTGAAGTCGGCTGAATCTACTCCCATTCCCGAACGGGGCCGGCCGGTTTCGCTGAAGCCCACACCTGCGAGCGCGGCAATCTCGTCGAACTTGCCATTGCCGCGGTTCATGTAGAGGAAATTCTGCACTGTGTCGTTGGCGACGAAGAGGTCCATCTTGCCGTCGTTGTTCAGGTCCGTCGCGACTACGCCCCAGGCCTTTCCCAGGTGCTTCGCAATCCCGGAAGATTGGCTGACGTCGGAAAATGTTCCATCTCCATTGTTGTGGAAGAGCCAGCTGGCTGACGGCTTGTACAGGGTCGGGACACAGTAGCCAGGCTTGTTGTATGCGACGCAGTTGAGGTTTTTGCCTTTGTTGAAGTCAACGAAGTTGCAAACAAATAGATCCAGCCGTCCGTCGTTGTCGTAATCGAACCACACCGCGCTCGAGGCCCATCCGGGGGCAGCGACGCCGGCTTTCTCCGTAACGTTACTGAAAGTTCCGTCACCGTTGTTGTGATAAAGAATGCTTCGTCCGTACTGGGTCACATACAGATCAGGAAAACCGTCACCGTCATAGTCACCGACAGCGACCCCTTGTCCGTAGCCTCCGGCTGCGACGCCGGCTTTCTCCGTAATGTCGGTAAAGGTTCCGTCTCGATTGTTGTGGTAGAGCGCATTGCGCAGAGGCGGATCGGGATTGTAGAAGTCACACTTGCCGCTGTTGACGAGATAGATGTCCATCCATCCGTCGTTGTCGTAATCGATGAAGGCACAACCTGCGCCGGTGGTTTCGGGGAGATATTTCTGCGGCGACTTGCCGGCGGTGTGTACCCAGGTAATGTGACTGGTGGAAGCGGGCACTTCCTGGAAGGGATATGCCGTGGCGGCGCCGGCGAAACGAGGCACTGAAGCGAATGCGCCGGCACCGGCAAGGGTCCAAAGAAAGCGGCGGCGGGATAACCCTGTCATCACTGCGGGGTCTGGGCTCCCTGTCCGGGTGCGGCTCCCGAGGTCTTTTGCTGCAAGGCAAACTCCCGCTCCGCATCTTCCTTGCGTCCGGTGCGCGCGTATGCGGTCGCCAAGCTGTAGTGCCCTGCAGGGTTCCCAGGTTGCAGTTTGACCGCCTTTTCCAGCGGGGCTACAGCATCGGCGTAATTCTTCTGCGCTAACAGCGACATGCCCAGCCCGAGGTAGGCATCTGCGAAATTGGATTCGAGCTCGGTGGCCTTGGAGAAGTGCTTGACCGCTTCCGGTAAATCCTGCGCCTGGCGGGCCAGTTCTCCCAGCACGTATTCCGCACCGGCATTCGCGGGATCGATTTCGAGTTCCTGCTGCAGTTCCTTCTTTGCCTGCTCGGCGAAATCGGGCGCGGGGTTGGGCTTGGATAGAAGCAGACGGGCCAAGCGAAAATGAATGCCGGGGTAGCGCGGATTTTGCTCCAGGATCTTGCGATAGTCTTTCTCCGCCTGATCCCATTTACCTTGTTGTTCGTTCGCATCCGCGTCCATTTCGAGCGCGGGGATGGAGGTCGGGGCGGTTGTAGCCAATTCCCGCGCGGCGCTTGCGGACAAGTCGGAATAAGCGTGGGTCAGAACATACAACACTTCGGGATCACGCGGGAACTGGCGACTCAACATGCGCAGGAATTCCTGCAGCGGCTCTTGCTGTTGCAGCGAGGTGGCACAGCGCACTCCGTCGAGGCCGACTCTTTTTTGCAGCTCTTTGTCTGTGATGTGGGCGGCGGTCCTGGCGAGGATGGGCAACGCCTCGGCACAATGACCGCTCTCGGCAAGAGATGCGGCATGTTCGGCAGCGGTCGGGGAAACGGTCGCCGTCTTGCTGGAAACCTGCGCCAGGGAAACGCCCGCGAGTACGAGGAAAATCAGGGAGACCAGCTTGGAGGGGTTCGGCATCATTATCAATCAGGAGTAGGAGGGTAAAGCATCCTGGAGGGGCGAGTGTCTTTCCCTCAGCGGCTAAAGCCGCACCCGTTTGCAATAGTTTACGTACGACCTAAAGGTCGCACCGTTAAAAACATTGAGTTTTCCGCAGCCTGCAAAGGCGGTACCCGTCGTTCCATCCGCAATAATCGGGTAGGAGGCGGGATTACTCCCGCCGTCCTCCCACACCACGCGGACGTGCCGTTCGGCATCCGGCGGTTCATGAAACAGACTGGAAGCGTCGATGAGTGTCCAGCAACGAAACCAGCCCCATGCGGTCGAACCAGGACTTGGGGAAGGCTTGGTTCATATGCGAGGCACCGCCGTTCCACCACGGGCCTCGCCCGTTGGTGGCCGACTTCCAAGCCCGAACCTTATCTATCCCAGCCTTTATCAGATTCCGCGCGCGCCGATAGACACGCTTCCATTGCCGCCACAGCAGCGTCCGCAGCTTGTGCCGCAGCCAGCCATCGAGCTCTTCCAACACGTTCTTTACTTCAGTGAGTCGGAAGTAGGCCATCCAGCCCCGCAGGACGGGATTGAGTCCCTTGATGACTTGCTGCAGGCTCTGCCCGCGGCCTTGCCGTAGCGCGAGACGGATTTTCTCCGCCATGCGCCTGCGGCTTTCGAATGCGATCTTGAGCTTCGGCTTCCTGTGCCACGTCATGCTGTAGCCCAGGAACTTCCGCTCCCACGGTCGCGCCACTGCGCTCTTGACAGCATTGACCTTCAACTTCAGCCTTTGCTCCAGGAACGCCGTGATCGACTGCTTGACCCTCTGTCCTGCCCGATCGCTTTGGACATAGATGTTGCAGTCGTCAGCGTATCGGCAGAAGCGATGCCCGCGCCGTTCCAGTTCGCGATCCAGATCGTCCAGCAGGATGTTCGATAACAACGGGGAAAGAGGACCGCCCTGAGGCGTCCCTTCGCTCCGTGCACCCGTTATCCCGCCTTCCATCATTCCCGCTTCCAGATAGCGCCGGATCAGCTTCAACACCCCGGGGTCTTTCACCTTGCGCCCCACCCGTGCCATCAGCACATCGTGGTTCACTCGGTCGAAAAATCTCTCCAAGTCGAGATCTACGGTCCATCGCCTGCCCTCGGCAACATACCCTCGCGCGGCCTTCACCGCCTGATGGGCATTGCGTCCGGGACGAAAACCGTAGCTCGATTCCGAGAACCCGGGATCGAACAGAGGTTGCAATATCTGATGAAGTGCCTGTTGGATCAGGCGATCCAGCGCACAAGGAATGCCCAGGATGCGTACCCCGCCTTGCGGCTTCGGTATCTCCACCTGGCGCACAGCTGTAGGCATGTATTCGCCCGCCAACAGAGCCTGTTTTATCTTCGGCCAGTGCGCCTGCAGCCAGGGCTTCAACTCCAGAACCGTGAGCCCATCGACTCCCGGCGCTCCTTTGTTTTCCACCACCCGCTGATAGGCGCGCATCATGTTGCTGCGTTCCAGCGCAGCTTCCAAAAGTCCCTGCGCTGCTTCCGGTTTCGTTTCTCCACCAGTCGCCGTACGAGTCTCCGCACCATCCACGGCCCTCGACAGGTTCCGCCCGTCTCCCTCCGCGATGGCCTTACTTCCGTAAGCTTCTGCTTCGCTGACTCGCATCGAGATCTGCTGTCCTACTCCCGTGTTTCACGTTTGGCCCTTCACCCCGCTCGCGCGGAGCCACTATGGCCGCTGCTGACTTCTGGTGATTCTTCCCTTCACCTCGCGATGACGGTAGCCCTAAGGCAAACCACCAGATCTCCCCGGGTATTACGCACTCACCTTCACGCTTATCTCTGTCGGATCTACGCCGCGATGTCCGTGCAAGTACTGGGCTTTGCATGGATTTGCCTGCTCACCCCATCGCGTCGCCTCTATCCGCTGGCTGTTCGTCAGAGCAGCGCTTTGCCTGCGGCTTCCTCCGGATTCCACCTCACGGTGGACACCCTTGCCGTTCAGCTAACACTTCCCCTTGCCGGGTGTGTAGAGGACTTTCACCTCCAAGTGAATGCGCCCTGCCGGGCGCACAAAAACAAGGGGCAGACGCCAATCAGCGTCTGCCCCTGAGTCTATCAGGCCGCTAATAGTAGAACTTAAACGCGAATTGGATGTTCCTTGCGGGCTGCGACGTGTTGATCAGCCCAAAGGAGGCACTCGGGAAGGTGCTGGCGAAATGGCCTAACTGGACATTATTGAATGCGTTCAGGAAGTCGCCACGGAACTGGATGTACTTGGCCTCGGTTATATGGATGTTCTTCAATAGGCCGATGTCGGTATCGGAGTACCCGGCTCCCGTGATGGGTCCTTGCGCGGGGCAGTTGCCGAAGGTACCAGGCGCTGGATTCGAAATTCCGTTCGGACTCACCCACTGATAGCCCTGAAAGGCGCCGGCGAAGCTCTTCTGGCGTCCAAACACGGTCTGTTGTGCCGCGCAGTTAGGACGAGCTCCACGAGATCCAGTTCCCGACATGTCTGTGCCGTAAAGGGCTATCGGGAAGCCGCTGTGAATGGAGATGATGGTCGAAAGCTGCCAGCCGCCCACAACCGCATTGGCTACCGAGTTCATGTCTTTGCCGACCAACTTACCCTTTCCAATCGGCAAATCATAGGTCGCGTACGCGGCCAGTATATTCCTCGAGTCGTAGTAGCAACCGGCGTAATCGGCATGAGGATTGTACATGTTCTGATAGTACGGATTCTGCGCCGTGGTCTGAGCCGCGGCGCCCCAGGTACCGTAATATCCGCTGTTGTTGGTGAGGCAGTGTGACCAGGTGTAAGCAACCTGTCCCTCGAGTCCGTTCGAAACGCGCTTCTGCAACACAGCCTGCAGTGCGTTGTAGGTCATGAAGCCAGTCGTCGACGTCCCGGAGACCTCTGAGATGTCATTCACCAGCGTAGGATTGCCAGTGAAGTACAGACTCGGTGTCACTACCCCGTCGGTGAGCGTTTTCTGCGAGTAGGGGGTTGGCACCATCAAGTGGGTGCCGTGCTGGCCGACGTAGCCAAGCTGGAACGTCGTGGTGGCGCTTGCTTCGCCCTGTACGGTCAGGTTCCACTGCTGGTCCATCGCAGGTTGAATGGTTTTATCCCAGACGTACAAGATAGCTCCGGCGAACGGATCGCCCGGGACGGCCTGGATGGGACCTTGCTGAGTCTGGTAGGTCGGGGTGTAGTAGGTAGCGGTAACCTCCGTCGGGGTGAAGGGCGGATTGCGTGGAAGCCGCAGGTTCGTGCCGGTTCCTTCCAGGTAAGAAGAGATGGTATAGGCGCCGCGCAGGACGGTCTTACCGCCCCAATATGCCGGCGACCAGGCAAAGCCGACGCGAGGTTGAATCGCCGGCAGTCCGTAGGCCGCGTTATAGAGACCGCGGCTGTTGCCATCTACGCCTGCATACTCAAGTGCGCCCGTGACAAGATTCACGTTGACCTGGCGATTGTTCAGTTCCACCCAGGGGGTGGTCGCTTCGTAGCGCAATCCGAGATTCAGAGTGAGCGTAGGCAAGATGCGCCAGTCGTCTTGGCCATAGCCGCCAAACCTCCACTGCATTTGGTGCCATGCAGCAGACGCGCTCACCCCCTTGCCGGTTCCACCCACGTACCCGGTGAAAAAGTCAGAGGATGGATCACCCGTGAACGCGCCTCCGTAAATCAGCGAACCATACTCACCGCTGTTGCCACTATAAAAGTTGCTCATGCGGAAGCGCCACAGCTGAAAGCCTGTCTTGAAGACGTGCTTGCCGTGGGTAATCGTCACCCCATCGTCAAACTGGATCACGGTGTCGGCGAAGTTCGAGTTGACCAGATTGTTGCCGACGTTGGTGAGTGTCCCCTGGTTAATCTCGGTAGCCGTGCCGCCGCCGAAGCCGAGCTCCAGCAGGCCAGGACCGTCGGTATTGGCGTTGGCAATCCCAAGCTCGTCACCCAGATTGCCGATGCTGGGGACAAAGTTGGCGCCACTGGAGTACGTGATCCACGACGCTCCAAAACGGGCTTCGTTCAGGATGTTAGGACCGAAGGTGTGGGTCCAGGTTCCGACCGCGTTGCTCATTGGAATGTGGACGTACGAATTGCCCAGGATCAACTGCGAGTTGCTGGTCGGGTCGTTTTGGTACGCCTGCGAATAACGGGCGCTGAGGCGGTCACGCTGGGTGATATTCCAGTCGATCTTGGCATCGCCCTGATCAGTATCGATAGCCTCATTGGTCAGGTTGACGGCGTTGTTGATGGCGTTACTGTTGATCGGAGTTGGATAGTATTTGGACGCGAAGAGAGCCGCAGCCACCGGGTTTATCTGTGACACGGGGATCTGGTTGCCTACGTAAGGCGTACCCGTGGTTGGATTCTTAAGCGGGGTCGCAATGCCCGAGAAGTCGCCGTTACGCTCGGCGTTGGTGAACACAGTAATGAAGTTGCTGGTCGTCGGATGATCGAAACGCTGCCCTTGATAGTCAGCGAAGAAGAACAGCTTGTCTTTCCAGACCGGGCCGCCAACCGTACCCCCGAACATGTTCCAGCGCAGTGCAGCCCGCGGCAGGAAATTGCCGGGGCCATCAAATTTGTTTTCCCACTGGTTGGCATTCAAAACGTTATTGCGGAAGAACTCCCAGACGTCTCCGTGGAACTGATTGGTGCCCGACTTGATGGTGGCATTGACGATGCCACCCTGGAAATTGCCGAACTCCGCCGAGGCGTTAGAGGTGATCAGGTTGAATTCCTGAATGGAATCGGGCGAGGGTGTGATCGCCAGGTTGTTTTCCGACGTCTGGTTGTTATCCATACCGTCGAGGATGAAGTTGTTCGACTCCTCACGGTTGCCATTGATCGATGGACGGCCACCGTAATTGGCATTGTCGCCGCTGTTGAAGGTTGAGTTGTCAGCGGTAATGCTGCCGGGCGCCAGCAGGGTCAGTTCGACGTAATTACGCGTCGCGAGCGGAATGCCCGTGATTGTGTTGGCATCAATCAGCGTACTGACTTGGGTGCTATCGGCCTGCAGCTGCGGCGCCTCGGACGAAACCTGCACGGTATTGGTAACCGCGCCCACCTTCATTTTGAAGTCGAGCCGCGCCCGCTCATTGAGCACCAAGGTGATGGGGGGCTGAACGGCGGTGTCAAAACCGGCCGCCTCCGCTTTTACCTCATAGGTTCCGATGGGAAGAGTGCTGAAGTTGAAGACACCACCCTGGGTTGTTTTGGTGGTGGAGGAAGTACCGCGCTCGGTGTCCCTGGCGGTGACGGTAGCGTCGTTCAGGGCCGCTCCGGCCGAATCTTCCACTGTGCCGGTGATGCTAGCGGTGATCTGCTGACCCAACGTGGGCTGGCTGACACTAAACAGCCCCAGGACCATTACGAGGGCTATGCCCCATAAGGAAATTCGTTTCATACTCGCCTCCAAAACCGACAACTTCTAACGGGGCCCTAATGGCAGGAACGATTGGCAACTTTTTACAGGCTGCTCTTTCACCCGAGGACTTACTTCAGTGACCGTACTATATCGGCAGCCTGACTGGAATGCAAGCAGGATTGTTGAGGAAAAAACTTTTTTTTAATGCGGCTTTGAAGTTCTGGTGAGCGGGGCTGGGTTGGGGGTTGTTTAACAGAAGTTACAAAGATCAGGGAGCAAATCCCGGGTTGACGGCGTCTTGGTGTTTGTGCAATTTCGTCCGATGAGCTGGGGGAACGAGGCCGGCGTCGAATTTTTCATCCGTGAGGATCTGGCCACTTATTGAGCGAAAGTCATTGTGGGCTTCGCCTGTATTTTCCGGCCCACGTAGACGGGGCGAAGGTGGGACACCCGTCAGATCTCGACTTCACCTTCGAGGTAGAAGACGCAGGAACCTTCTAACTCGACCCGATCTCCCTTCAGCCGGCAAAGAACTTCTCCGCCGCGCGGGGAGCACTGGAAGGCGCGAAACGTTGTCTTGCCCAGTCGCCTGGCCCAATAAGGCGCAAGCATGCAATGAGCGGCGCCGGTCACCGGGTCTTCGGGAATTCCCTTGGCAGGGGCGAAGTAGCGGCTGAGGAAGTCGAAGTTTTGGTCTCCAGATGCGGTCACGATGACACCTGGGCGGTCCAGGCGAGCGATCGCCGCCATGTCGGGAGCCAGTTCACGCAGGACCTGCGCGCTCTCAAGCAGAGCCAGATAGTTGAAGGTGTTGCCGAAAACCTCGACGGGCACGGCACCGAGCGCTTCCACCAGACCTGGCGGCGGGGGAATGCGCTCGGAGGGCCGCGCCGGGAAGTCCATCACGTAACCCGTTCCTACCCGATTCACCGTGAGCGGCCCACTGGCAGAGTGGAAGACCACATGGGTGCGCCCAGGCTCGAGTCGCTCCATGACCACCGCAGCGCTGGCCAGAGTGGCGTGGCCGCACAGCGGTACCTCGGTTGCGGGCGTGAACCAGCGCAGGCGATAGTCGCCGCCTTGAGGCAGGAGGAATGCGGTCTCAGCCAGGTTGTTCTCGGCGGCAATGGCTTGCAAGGTTGCGTCGGCCAGAAAACTCTCCATGGGCATGACCGCGGCGGGATTTCCTGCGAACCGGCGGGTAGTGAAGGCGTCGACCTGGAATATGGGTGTGCGCATGCACCTGATTTTAGATTGACCCTCGCTCGCTCGCGGCCCCGAACCCTCAATCTGGCACCATCGGAGGAAATCTGGCCTTGCCAAACCCGCTCTGGAAGCTGGATGCTGTCAATAGGGGCAAATGGACGAGCGTGAACAGAGCGATAGTCCGATGCCTGCGCAGCCTCCCCCAGAGGTCGAAAACCCGGGCGCGGTTACTGCATCGGAGCCCAGCGCGGCGACAACGGAGAAGTCGAGCGATACCGCGCCCGAAAACAAGCCGGTTGCATTAACCATTGAGCCGCCACCTGTAGTTATCGCCCCTCTAGAATCGCCGCGGCCGCCCGTTTCCCCTCAGATCCGGCTGGACAAGAAGCATCCGCTCGCGATCCGCTGGATGCATTGGGTTAATTTTCCCGTGCTGTTCACCATGATCTGGAGCGGGCTGCTTATCTATTGGAACGATTCGGACAATGCCTACAAACACCCTCACGCTGTCTACCGGGTGGGACTGGGACCCTTCACGCTCTTCCGGTTTTTCCCTGAATGGTTCTGGAAGGCGATGAATGCCCCCTACCATGTGACCCAAGGGCTGGGATACCACTTCTTCTTTATGTGGATCTTCGCCATCAACGGATTTCTCTACGTGCTTTTCACCGTCTTCTCGGGCGAATGGCGCTTTGTGGTTCCCGACCGCAAGAGCCTGATAGAAGCAATCCAGGTGACGCTCAAGGACCTGCACCTGAGCAAATACCTCCCGCCGCAGACCAAGTACAACGGCGCTCAAAAAATTGCTTACACATCTGTAATTTTGATGGGCGCGGGGAGTCTCATTACCGGCCTCTCCATCTACAAACCGACCCAGGTGCATTGGGTGACGACTTTGCTGGGTGGCTATGAGATGGCGCGGTGGGAGCATTTTCTGCTCACCATGGGCTTCTGCGGGTTCTTCGTCATCCACGTGACCCAGGTGGTCCTGGCGGGCTGGAACAATTTCCGCAGCATGGTGAGCGGACTGGAAGTGAAGCCCATCCAGGAACCGTCCCCCGGATTTCCTGTGGAGATCGGTGGCGCTGGGGAAGTACATGCGGCTTTCCTTAAAGAAAGCCGCACGCGCGGTCGCTCGTGAGTGCCGCGTAGCAGGAAATCCGGGTCACTCGAGGCGGAGAGAAAGAGCTGGGGATGAGCGATCTCGACGACAAAGAAACAGGCGCTGCAGAGCAGCGGGCGGCAGAGCGGAAGGAAGAAGAGCGGAAGGCGGCAGAGCGAGAGGTGGCAGAGCAGGAGGCGGCGGACGAAGCCGTTCTGCGGGAAAGCCGCAAACATACGCGGCGCAGCTTCGCCATCGCCGCCGCCGCAGCGGCCGCCGGGTGGGGTCTCTACGAGTGGATCGATCGAAGCCAGCGGCTAAGCATGCAGCCGAAGCCGTTCCGGCGGGCCTTTCAGGCCAATGCCAGGCTTTCGCGCGCGATCTTCGACGACCGGGCACTGGCCCCGACCTATCCGCTGAAGCGCGCTGAGGATCTGCGCGTCAATGGCGTATATGGTCTAAAGCAGGCCCTGGTTCCGGAGAGTTGGCGCCTGCAGTTGACGGGCGTCGCGGACGCGCGAAGCTATCCGCAATATGTCGCGGATGTCACGGCCTGGGAATACCGCTATGCGGATGTGAAGACGAATGAAGACCAGGGCCACGATACCAAGGTGGCCCCCAGCGCCGACACGGCGGAGAAGATGGCGCCGGCATCGATGGTGGCCATAGAGAAAATCCGCCAGGAACGTGCGGGGCGGATGCCGCGCGGGCTGGAGGAAGCGGGGGAAAGCCGATCCACGCTGCCACCCGGCACACCCGGTCTGCTGCTGACCATGGACGATATCCTCAAACTTCCGAAACATGACCTGGTCACACAATTCAAGTGCATCGAGGGATGGAGCCAGATCGTTCATTGGAGCGGCGTGCGCATGGCAGACCTGATTGCAGCCTACCCTCCCGAGAAACGGCCCGATGGCCGGTCGCCGCGCTACGTGTACATGGAGACGCCGAACGGCGACTACTATGTCGGTTACGATATGAAGGTCTGCATGCACCCGCAAACGCTGCTGGTGACGGAAATGAGCGGCAGCCCGCTAACCCAGTATCATGGCGCCCCGCTGCGGCTGCACGCGCCCACCAAGTACGGTTACAAGCAGATCAAGCGTATCGGGCTCATCGCCTATACCGATCAGCAGCCGGACGATTACTGGACCAAGCTCGGTTACGACTGGTACGCGGGTCTCTGAACGTGGCTGCCACACCCATAGCGGACCGCTTCCACCTGGTGCGGGCAAAAGGCGATTTGCTGCTTGCCCAGGTGGCACGGGATATCGAACAACAGATTTCTCTTGGCCGGCTCCTGCCCGGCGATCGCCTGCCCAGTGAGCGGGCGCTTGCGGCGCAGCTTGGCCTAAGCCGCAATACGGTGACCGCGGCCTATCTGCTGTTGGAGAAGCGCGGAGTGATTCGGCGCGTTCCCCAACGTGGGGCATTCGTCTGCCCCGCCGGACCGGCGGAAAACCCGATTGAGTGGAGCAGCAAGATATCCCGCCAGGCTCACCTGCTGGACGAGCCCGTGCTGGAGATGCTGGCGCAGAGCCGGCTGCCGAATTTGCGTTACCGGCTTTCGGCAGGCACACCGGCGCTTAGTTGTTTTCCGCTGGCGCCTTTCCGCAAAGCCATCAACAAGGTACTGGCCAAGGATGCTCTGCAGGCGATGGCGATTGCGCCCACGGAGGGTCAGCCTCGCTTGCGCCGCGCCATCGCCGCATTGGAGGAGGGGGAGAGCAGCCACATCCTGATCGTAGCCGGCGCGCAGGAAGGCATCGACCTGCTGGCGCGATGCCTGGTGGAGCCGGGAGACCGCGTCATCATCGACCGGCCAACATTTCCCGGAGCCATCCAGGCCCTGCGGGCGGCCGGAGCGAAGCTGGTGGAATGGGATACGGCGGAGTGGTCCGCTGAGGTGCTGGAAGGATTGCTGATCGCCTACCACCCGAAGTTCATCTTCACCATGCCCACCTATCACAACCCAACCGCGCGAACGATGGACGAAGAGCAGCGCGCGAAATTGCTCGGACTGGCCGCACGTTACCGGGTGCCCATCATCGAGGATGACGTCTACTCCAGGACCCGTCTGCAGGGATCGGTGCCGCCGTCTCTTTACCGTATGGACAGGTACAACCTGGTCATCTATCTCAGTACCTTCTCCAAGGTGCTTGCTCCGGGATTGCGCCTGGGGTGGATTGCGGCTCCTCCCCACATGGTCAAGCAACTGTCACTGATCAAGATGCGGGCTAACTTGTTTACCGAGGGCCTGCTGCAACTCACTTTGGCCGAGCTGCTGGAGAATGGGGTCTTCGAGGACCACCTCCCGCGCCTGCGAGCGACCCATGCGGCGTTACAGAAGATTGCCGTGAATGCACTGCGGCAGAATTTTCTGAGCGATGAGCTAGAGTTTTCTATTCCTCAGGGCGGACTTTACATCTGGTGCCGATGGCGTCGTCCAGTCGATATGGAAGCGGTCCTGCTACACGCCCAGCAGAGGGGGGCAAGCGTTGCGCCGGGACGAGCCTTCTTCGCCGGGCCGGCGGATGAGAATTGCTTCCGCATCTGCTTTACTGCAAGCTCTGAGCGCGACTTACCGGAAGCGATTCGTTTGCTGGCGGAAGCCTTTCGTTGTGGGGAGTAGCGCTTGAGGGCGCGCTCCCTCAGGAGCTAAACAGGCTGCGGAAAAAGTCGCTCTCGGGTAGCTCCGGGCTTTAAAGCGTGTGTGAGAACCCACCATTCACCGATTTAGTCCCGGAGGGACGGCTGAGAGTTAACCAGGTTGTACCCAGGACTGCATCCTGGGTAATTTTCAGCCGTCCCCGTTCGACAAGCTCAGGGCAGGCTCTCCGGGACTGGTCCGTCTCTCGAATCTCTTCCCAGGACTGCGTCCCATAAGCGTTAACCTACTTGGGGATGTTTTTCGTCAAAACTCCCACAAAAACGTCATCCTGAGAGTTTGTGACTTTATTGGTTTCACATGAAAATTGGTGCTGAAAATAAAAGGCTTAGCTGCGTCAAAAACGTGAAAAAGCCAATAAAATCACAGCCTCTGAGCGGAGCGCCTCACAGATTTATCGGGTGACACAGCGCTGGTGGCGCGGAGTCGAAGGACCCCGACGGTGCTTATCTTACCCATGCAGCTCGGAGCTTTTCAACCACCGAGGCCCGCTCCTGGCCGACCCACCACGGTCTTTCCCTGGGGCCGAGAACAAGAACTGCTGGCATCTTGCTATGCCCCGGCGGCTCCATCTACCTTCTCGGCAGCCACACAGGCACGCTTTACCTTGGCGTCACCAGCAACCTGTATCTGCGCGTCATGCAACATAAGGAGGGGCAAGTTGGAAGGTTTCACTGCGGCCTACGGCTGCAAGCGCCTGCTCTACTTTGAAGGTTACCAAGACATGCGCACAGCCATCGCTCCGGGAAAAACAGTGCATGAAGAAATGTATCCGTGACCATCAAGTGCGTACCGCAGCAAGATCCTGTTCTCGGGCTTCGGTGGTCGAAAAACTCCGAGCAGCATGGGTAAGATAAGCACCCTCGGGGTCCTTCGACTCCGCGCCACCAAGCGCTGCGTCACCCGATAAATCTGTGAGGCGCTCCGCTCAGAGGCTGTGATTTTATTGGCTTTTTCACGTTTTTGACGCAGCTAAGCCTTTTATTTTCAGCACCAATTTTCATGTGAAACCAATAAAGTCACAAACTCTCAGGATGACGTTTTTGTGGGAGCTTTGACGAAAAGCATCCCAAGTAGGTTAACGCTTATGGGACGCAGTCCTGGGCTACTCTCAGCCGTCCCTCCGGGACTAAATCGGTGAATGGTGAGTTATCACACACGCTCTAAAGACCGGACATCGACCGGCCAAATTCTTTGGCCTTTGGGCCCTGAGGCGCCCGTTTCAAGATTTTCCGCAAAGTTATGTAGAAAAACGCGTACCTCAGGGCCTGAAGGCCGATCGATTTTGAGGTTGGCTGTCCGGGCTATAATAAAGCCTTGGCATTGCCAGCGCTAAAGCGCGTGATTAAAGTTGAGACTCTTTCCCGGAGCGCTGAAGCGCTCCTTCCCCCGCATGAATGCGGGGGCTCCCACCACGAATCCCGCAGCTTTCCAGTTCTCACCCAGCCGCTAAACCCCGGACCTACCCGAGAGCGAGTTTTTCCGCAGCCTGTGAAGAGTCCCATTACCGGATTATCGCGCAAGGGCTTCGAGCACCATGGGCGCCGCCTGCGACACGCTTCCCGCGCCCAGGGTCAGGATGACGTCGCCATCGCCGGCCTGGGCTACGGTTCGGCTCACTGCCTCTTCGAACGAAGAGGCATATTGGACTTCTTTGCGGCCTATGGCACGGACCAGCGCTGCGGCATCGACGCCGGCGATGGGCTCTTCGCTGGCGGCATAGATGTCCAGTACCTGGACCGTATCGGCATCATCGAAAGCGGTCGCGAACTCGGCCATCAGGTCCCGGGTGCGGGTGTAGCGATGGGGCTGAAAGATCACGTGCACGCGGCGATAGCCCGACTCCCGTGCGGCGCTCAGAGTGGCGCGGATTTCGGTGGGGTGATGGCCATAGTCGTCGACGACATTCACCCCGCGAGCGCATCCTTTCAACTGAAAGCGCCGATCCACTCCGCGAAAGTCACGCAGCGCGTGGGCAATGTCTTCACACGACACCTCGAGCTGGCGTGCCAATGGCCACCGCGGCGGTTGCATTCAGCACGTTGTGCCGGCCGGGCACATTCAGAGAAAAAGGGCCGAGCACCAGGCCGCCGGCAGCCACCTCAAAGCGGGACCGTATCCCCTCCGCCGGGGGAAGCATGCGCACCACATAATCGGCCACCGAAGACATGCCATAGGTAAACACCCGCCGCTGCACCCGCGGCAGCAACGCGGCGAGCTGTGGATTGTCGATGCATGCCGTGCAGGCACCGTAAAACGGAACCCGCTCCATGAATTCGAGGAACGCCGCCTCCACGTCTTCCATGTCGCGGTAGCAATCCATGTGTTCGCGATCGAGATTGGTAACCACGGAGAGAATGGGCGAAAGCTTGAGAAAGGAACGGTCGCTCTCGTCAGCCTCGGCCACCAGGTATTGCGATTTTCCCAGACGCGCGTTCGAACCCAGCGCATCCACCCGGCCGCCGACCACCACGGTTGGATCAAGCCCACCGGCGGCCAGCACGGTCGCAATCATGGAGGTGGTCGTGGTCTTGCCATGCATGCCGGCCACCGCGATGCCATATTTGAGCCGCATGAGCTCCGCCAGCATCTCGGCTCGCTGGATGACGGGTATCTTGCGCTGCCGCGCCTCCACGACTTCGGGGTTTTGCTCATTGACGGCGGAGCTGGTCACCACCACCCCGGAGCCAACCACGTTGGCGGCGGCGTGGCCCTGAAAAACGGTTGCGCCCAGGCTCCCCAGGCGGTCGGTAATGCTGGATTGGCGCAGATCGGAGCCGGAAACGGCGTAGCCCAGGGTCAGCAGAATCTCCGCGATGCCGCTCATTCCGATGCCGCCAATGCCAATGAAATGAACGCGTTGCGCTTTCGCAAACATAGCCGGGGAAGGAAGGGTGGTGAGACTCACTTCCACCTACTGTAACAGCCGTAAAGTGGTGCTTCCCCTTCTGGGGGGTAGCGCATCTAATATGTAGCGCATGGCTAGGGCCAGTCAGGCTGGGTTATCTGACGGACAAGTTACGCGTTATCGTAAGATAGCAATCCGCTTGCCAAAGACCCTCGCGACGGGCGCAACTTTTTCGAAGAAATGTTGTTTTATGTAGTAGGCACCCGAAGATAACCAAGGAGTGCTCGGAAGTATCGCCAAAGCGGTTGGTTACGCAATGCATGATGCCTTGGCGCGGAGGTTCGAAATGAAATTTCTAAGATATTTCCTGCTGCTCGGCGCCCTGATGGTTCCCGTAGCGTTGATGTCTACTCCTGCTAATGCCCAGATCGGTGTGGGAATCGGCGTTGGCCCAGGGTACGGGGATTATGGATACGGATACCCTCGCGCCTGTCTGTTCCTGGGGCTATTACAACTACTACCCCTACGCTTGCGCGCCCTATGGCTACTACGGTCCGAGCTGGTTTGTCGGTGGTCTCTTTATCGGCGCCGGCCCCTGGTATCACGGTTACTGGGGACGCGGTGGATACTATGGTCGCGGTGGATACTATGGCCGCGGCGGGTACTACGGCTGACCGGTGGAGTAGGCTACCGCGGCGGAGTTGGCTACGCTCGCACTGGTAACAGCTTCAACCACGGCACAGCTGGTTACGCAGGCGGCGGACACGCATTCGTGGGCGGCGGCAGCCGGCGGTACCACGGTGGCAGCGTAGGCGTGCGGCGGTGGCTACCACGGCGGCGGTTCAGCGGCGGTGGTGGTGGATTCCACGGCGGTGGTGGCGGCGGATTCCAGGCGGCGGCGGTGGTGGCGGTTCCACGGCGGCGGTGGTGGTGGACACCGGTAACGATTAAGAATGATCCACGGGAACGGCTGGCGATTTCGCCAGCCGTTTCTTTTTTGTTGTGAAGGGGCGGGGCTTCAGCCCCGCCATCAACCCTAGTCAAACTTAACGGCTTCAGCCGCTGAGGGGCGAAAGCCCGTCCCCTTCAGGTTGTTGTGCGACAAGTGCGGCAGCCATCTCGGCAATTCTTGCGGCCGCCTGGGGATGGGCAAAAGTACGCGCGCGGGCTGCCATCTCGCGCAACTTCTCCCGATCGTTCAGCAGGCCGGTCAGCGCGTCCAGCAGAGTGATTTCCGTCATGTCATGTTCCAACAGTATCTTGGCCGCTCCACCTTCAACCAGGACTTCAGCATTCTTTCGCTGATGGTCGTCCGCAGCCTGGGGAAAGGGCACCAGCAGCGAAGGCTTGCCGCTGGCGGCGAGCTCCGCGACGGTGCTGGCTCCGCTGCGAGCCAGAATCAGATCCGATGCGGCAAACTGGTTCGGCATGTCCTCGAGAAAGGCTTGTACCCGCCAACGATCCGGGACCGCTCCGCTGGCGGCGTACGCTGCTTCGGTCGTCTCGGCGTGGCGGGCTCCCGCCTGGTGCAGGATGGTGAGACCGGGGACAGCATCCAGCAAAGCCTTGGCAATCTCCGGCATTCTCTGGTTCAGCGCGCGCGCGCCCTGGCTTCCGCCCATGACCAGCAGCCGGGGCGCCGTTTCCGGCGGCCGGGGCGGGAGGGCGAAGAACTCGGCGCGCACCGGAATGCCGGTCACTTCGGCATTGCGGAAATAAGGTCAGGGTCGGAGCAAAATTGACCGCGGCGGCACTGATCCGCTTCCCGATCAGCCGGTTGGCCAGACCGGGCACGGCATTTGGTTCAAAGGCCAGGGTAGGCACGCGCCGCAGCAGTGCCGCCAGCATCGCCGGCCCGGAAGCGTATCCGCCCACACCGACCACCACCTGCGGTTGCCAGCGGCGCAGAAGGCCCAGGCAGTGCAGAGATGCCGCGCGGCAGTGCGACCAGCGTCTTAAGTTGGGTGGCGAGGCTGACGCGGTTGAGCTGGCCAACATCGATGAGCTCGAGGGCATAGCCGGCCTGGGGCACCAGGCGGGTTTCCATTCCCCGTGCGGTGCCGACGAAACAGACTTCCGCTGCGTACGCGGACTTGAGCGCGCCGGCAATCGCCAGCGCGGGAATGACGTGGCCGCCCGTGCCGCCGCCGGCAATCATGACCCGCATGCCCGTCAGTCGATCTCCCGGGTGAGACTCAGCAGCACACCGATGCTGGCCAGGGTGATGAACAGAGAAGTGCCGCCATAGGAGACGAAGGGCAGGGTGATGCCTTTGGTCGGAACCAGCGCGAGCACCACGCTGATGTTGAAGAAGGCCTGGATGAGGATGGTGGCGGTGATGCCGAAGGCGAGAAAGCGCGCGAACACATCTTTGGAAAGGCTGGCGGCCCGCAGCCCGCTGAATCCGAGGGCGACGAACAGGGCGATGATGGCCAGCGCGCCAATCAGACCCAGCTCTTCGGCGATATTGGCAAAGATGAAGTCGGTATGCGGTTGGGGCAGATAAAAGAGCTTTTGCCGGCCTTCCATAAAGCCGAGCCCGCGAATCCCGCCGGTGCCGACCGCGATCAGCGACTGGATGGTGTGGAAGCCGGAGCCCTGCGGATCCGCCTCCGGGTTCAGGAAGGCCAGCATGCGCGCTCGCCGCCAGGGCACGCGAAAAAGCAGGAAGTAGAGCACCGGCGCGGCGGCGAGCACGGCATAGCCGAAATATTTCGTTTCCGCACCGGCAAGATAGAACATCAACGCCGTCACCGCGGCGCAGACCAGGGCGGTACCCAGGTCAGGCTCCTTGACGATGAGCAGGATAAACACCAGGCGGGGCAGAGCCGCCGGCAATCAGGGTGTTGCGCCAGTCGCGAATGGAATGCAGCTTGTCCTGCAGAAACCAGGCCAGGAAGAGCACCAGCACCGGCTTGGCAATCTCCGATGGCTGGAAGGAGGAGCCTCCGAAGCGGATCCAGCGATGGGTGTTGTGCGAGTCGCGCAGGAGAAAGACGCCCAGCAACAGCAGCGTGGTGACGGCTACCGCGGGAAAGACCACGATGGGCCGGTTGAATTTGCGGTAATCGATGCGCATCAGCAGGGTCATGGTGACAAGACCGAGGACCGCCCAACCGACCTGCCTGCTCGACAAAGAGGTACGGCGAACCATACCGATCCTCGGCCATGACCGCGGACGCGCTGAAGACCATCAACAAGCCGATGAAGACGAGCAGGACGGTCACGCCGAAGAGCCATTTGTCGACCCCTACGCGCTTTGCCATACGCCTGCTCCTTCGTTTGCTCCACGACGGGCCATCACCGCCTGCTTGAAGACCCTTCCCCGCTCTTCGTAGTTTTCAAACTGGTCGAAACTGGAGCAGGCAGGCGCCAGCAGCACCACATCGCCGGCTACCGCCTGGCCGGCTGCCTGGTCGACCGCTGCCTCGAGGGTACCGGCTCGAACCACCTTCGGTGACGCCCGGCAATCTGACCTTCGATTTTTTCCGCCGCCGAGCCGATGGTGTAAACCGCTTTGACCCGCGCCCGCAGCAAAGCATTGAGCTGGGTGTAGTCGGAGTTCTTGTCCTTGCCGCCCAGGATCAGGTGAATATTTCCCGGGAACGAGGCAATCGCTTTCGCCGTGGCGTCGACGTTGGTGGCCTTGGAATCGTTGTAGTAGTCGACGCCGTGGATGGAAGCCACGAATTCCAGCCGATGCTCGACCGCATGGAAAGACGCGACGGCGCGGGCAATGACCTCGGCCGGTATATTCGCCACGCAGGCCGCGCAAACGGCAGCCAGCACATTCTCGATATTGTGCTCGCCCTTGAGCGAAATATCGGCCAGCGGAAGTACCGGTACCGGCGTAGCCTGCTCCGAGGCGCGAAACATGACCATGCCGTTCATGAGGAAGGTTCCGCGGCGGACAATTTTGCTGCGGCTGAACCATAAGGATCTGCGACTTCGCGCGGCTGGCTGCCTGCTGGGTGACAGGATCATCGCCGTTGAGGATCAGGTAGTCTCCGCCGGTCTGGTTGGCGAAGATTTTTTCCTTCATGGCGACATAGTTTTCAAAGGTGCCATGCCGGTCCAGGTGGTCCGGAGTGATGTTCAGGATCACGGCAACGCGGGGATGAAAGCTCTCCGTGGTCTCGAGTTGAAAGCTGGAAACCTCGAGCACCGACCATGCGCCGGCGCGCGCTCTGATCGACCACCTCGATGACCGGCAGGCCGATATTGCCGGCGACCAGGGTCTTCAACCCGGCGGCGGAGAAAATCTCGCCGCACAGGGTCGTGGTGGTGGTCTTCCCGTTGGAGCCGGTAATCGCCAGCACATCTCCCTTGAGAAAACGCGCGGCCAGTTCCAGCTCGCCGATGATCGGCAGGCCCAGGTTGCGCACCTGCACCAGCTCCGGCGTGGACAAGGGCACGCCCGGGGAGACCACGATCAGGTCCTGGCGGCGAAAGGTCAGCAGTCCATGACCTCCGGCTTCGACCGCGATCCCCGCCTCCAGCAGGGAGGGAATTTCTTTGCTCAGCGCCTGGGCGCTGCGCAGATCGGAGACGGTGACCTGGGCGCCGCGCCGGCGCAGAAAAAGCGCCGCGGCAAGGCCCGATTTGCCCAGGCCAACGACCAGTACTTTTTTGCCTTTCAGTTCCATCCGGCGGTCCCAGTTTTTTAACGCAGTTTCAGGGTGGTGAGTGCGAAGAGCGCAAACACCAGCGCGCCAATCCAAAAGCGCACAATGACTTTGGACTCCGACCAACCCATCAGCTCGAAATGATGATGCAGCGGAGCCATTTTGAAGATACGCTTTTTGCGCAGCTTATAGCTGCCTACCTGCAGTATGACGCTGATCGCCTCGAGCACGAAAATGCCCCCGATAAAAGGCAACAGCAACTCCTGCTTGATGACCACGGCGACGGTGCCGATCGCGCCGCCCAGCGCAAGCGAGCCCACGTCGCCCATGAACACCTCGGCGGGGTGAGCGTTGTACCACAGGAAGCCGATGCTGGCGCCTACCATGGCTCCGCAGAAGACGGTGACTTCGCTGACCATGGGCATGCGCTGCAACTCGAGGTAGTCGGAAAAGACGGCGTTTCCGCTGACGTAGGTAAGCACGGTGAGAGCCGCGGCGGCGATGATGGTGCAACCAATGGCCAGCCCATCCAGTCCATCGGTGAGGTTCACCGCGTTGCTCGACCCGACGATGATCAGGGTGACGAAGATGACAAAGGGCAGAAAGGCGAGGACACCCAGATGGGGAATCGCGCCCAGCATATGGATGGATAGATCGGGACGAAAGCGCTTGAGAAACGGCACCATGAGATGGGTGGAGTACATGCCCTCACTCCGCATGGCCAGCAGCACCAGCGCAATGGCGACTCCGGTGATGATCTGCAGGCCCATCTTTTGCACGGCGGTAAGGCCGAGACTCCGCCGCTGGATGACCTTGATGTAATCATCGGCAAAACCAATTGCGCCGAAGGCCAGGGTGGAACACATCACCAACCAGACAAAGGGATTGGACAGGTCGCTCCACAACAGCGTGGGCAAAAGGATGGCGATACAGATGAGCACGCCGCCCATGGTCGGGGTGCCGGCTTTTTTCTGGTGGTCCTTGGGACCGTCCTCGCGGATGTACTGGCCGATTTGAAACTCGCGCAGCTTCTCAATCACGAACGGCCCGATGAGCAGGGCGATGAGCATGGCGGTGAGACTGGCAAAAGCGGTGCGAAACGTCAGATACCGGAAGATGCGGAAGGGTCTGAAGTAGGGAAAAAGTTTTTGATAAAGGAGCCAGTAAAGCAAACTTCCTCCGCCACCCGTACAAGAATTCCCGTGGCTATCTTACAGGCGTTCGCGTGCATGTCTGTGTTGCTATTTCGACGCGAACCACAGCGGCAACTAGCGCGAGGACGTGTTCACCAAGAGAAGGTCCGCGCTGCAGTGCCCACATCTTGGAAATGTTTTCGAAACCGGCGGGTCGAATTATTGCTGGAGAACGCGCAGCGCTTGCTCCAGGCCGACACCGCGGGAGGCTTTGAGCAGCACGGCGTCGCCTGCTCTTAGCTCGGCTTTCAGCCACTCGCCGGCTTTCGAGGCGAGGGGAGAAAGATGGCCAGGGCTCCGGCCTCGCGCGCGGCTTCCACAATGTACTGGGCGTTTCCCCGCACTCCGACGACCAGGTCGATGCCGCTTTCGGCAGCGGCTCTACCGCACTCCCGATGCAAGGCGACTGACTCCGGGCCCAGTTCCAACATTTCGCCGGCTACCAGGATGCGCCGCTTGGCGGGCATGGAGGCGAGGGTCGCGATCATGGACTTGAGCGCTTCCGGATTGGAGTTGTAGCAATCATTGATGACCGTGGCGTCGCCGATGCGCAGCACTTCGCCCCGCTTGTCGGGAGGACGCAGCCGGCCGGCGGCAGCGGCGCACTCGGCCAGGGGAATGCCCGCTTCCAAGCCAGCCGCGATCGCCGCCATCGCATTCCAGATGTTGTGCCGGCCAAGCAGCGCCAGGGTGACCGTTGCCTGCTCCTCGCCGGCGGTGACTTGAAAACGCACTCCCGTCCGCGCCAAGCTCCTCGATGTTGGAGGCGCGTGGATCGGCACACGGACCCATGCCGAAATAGATGGAGCGCCCGTGAAAGTCGCGCCCGAATTGGCCCACGTAGGGATCGTCACAATTGAGGATGGCGACGCCGGAAGCGGGCAGGCTTTGCACCAGCTCATATTTGGCGCGCGCAATGCCGGCCACGCCATCGGGAAAATTCTGGGCGTGGGCACTGCCGACGTTGGTGACGACCCCCCAATCGGGGTGAGCGATGCGAGCCAGCGCAGCGATTTCGCCGGTATGCGACATCCCCATCTCGATCACGGCAATCTCATGCTCCGGCTCCAGTTTGAGCAGTTGCAGGGGCATGCCGAATTCGTTGTTGAGGTTTCCATGCGATTTCAGAACCGCGAAGCGCGCTCCCAGAACTTCCGCAACCGCCTCTTTGGTGGTGGTCTTGCCGGCGCTGCCAGTCACCCCGATCACGCGCTTGTTCCAATGCCTGCGCACCGCGGTGGCCAGCGTCTGCAGCGCGATCAGCGGATCGTCCACGATCAGCAGAGTGTGGGTATGCGGCCAGGTCGAGAAGATCGGTTACTTTGCTGCGGGAGACGACCGCCGCGCGAGCTCCTCGCTCCAGCGCGGCGGCGACAAAGTCATGAGCATCGTAACGCTCACCGCGGATGGCGAAAAACAGGTCTCCCGGCGCCAGCGTGCGGGTGTCGATGGAATATCCCGTCGCCGGCTGCTCCGCGCGGGTCGCCCTCCCGCGGCCTGAGCTCGGCTCCCATCCAACCCGCGATGTCTTGCAGTTGCAGCTTCATTCGGCTTCTTCCTGGGCCCGCAATACCTGCCGCGCGATGGCCACATCATCGAACGGTATCACCCGATCGCCGATGGTCTGTGTTTTTTCGTGTCCTTTGCCGGCCAGAAGCACCAGGTCACCCTGCTCGTGCCTGAGCGATGGCCAATTCAATGGCGCGATGACGATCCGGCTCGACAATGACCGTAGCCGGAGTGTGCCGCTCAGCCCGGGGAGCACCTCCTCGATGATCGCCAAAGGATCTTCTCCCCGCGGATTGTCGGAGGTGACCACCACCACATCGCTGCCCGCGCCGGCCGCCTGGCCCATCAGCGGACGTTTGCTTCGATCACGATCGCCACCGCAGCCGAACATGGTGATCACCCGGCCGCCCCTGTTGGCTCACGAACTCGCGGGCCACGGCGATGATATTGCGCAAGGCGTCGTCGGTGTGGGCGTAGTCGACGACCACGGCAAAATTCTGGCCGCAATCGACAGACTGAAATCGGCCGGGCACAAAGTCCAGCGACGCTGCGCCTTGCGCGACCTCGTCGAGCGTCAGGCCGCGGGCAACGGCCGCGGCGCCCGCAGCCAGCAGGTTGTAGACATTCACTCCTCCGGTGAGGCGCGTGGCAATCGGCACTTCCCCTGACGGGGTGATCATGGCGAAGCGCATGCCGGAAGGCTCCATCTGCAGCCCGCTCGGCGCGGAAGTCTCCCTGGCGCAGCCCGTAGGTGTAGACCAGCTGGGCTGCGCGCGTGGGCTTTGAGCGTGGCCCCGTAGGCATCGTCCTGGTTGAGGATCGCGACCCGCGGCGGAGATGCCCACGGAGCCATCGAACAGTTTTAGTTTGGCGGCAAAGTAGTTCTCCATGCTGCCGTGGTAATCGAGATGGTCGCGGGTGAGGTTGGTGAAGATGGCCACGTCAAAATGCAGGCCGGAAATTCTCTCCTGGTCGAGAGCGTGCGAGGAGACCTCCATGACCGCCTCGGTCGCGCCGCCGTCCACGCCTTCGCGAAATAACTCCAGCAGGTCGCGCGACTCGGGCGTGGTGTGAGGCGCGGGAAAGATTCTGCCTGCGGCGTGGTACTCGATGGTGCCGGCAAGGACGGTTTTGCGCCCGCGATGGCGCAGCATCGCCTCCAGCAGAAATGCCGTCGTGGTCTTGCCATTGGTTCCGGTGACGCCGCTGAGTTTGAGCTGCGCTTCGGGATGGGCGAAGAAATTTGCGGCGATGGCGGCGAGCGCGCGGCGGCCATGGGCGACTTCGATCACCGCGACGGCTGGATATGCAGTGGCGGCGGCAAAGCCAGCGGCGGAATCGGTGACGATGGCTCGCGCGCCTTGGGCGACCGCCTGCGGAATATAGCGATTGCCGTCCGTCGTGCCCCCGCGAAAGGCGACAAAGAGCGAGCCTTCACGCACTCGCCGCGAGTCATACTCGACGCCCGTCACCGCATGGGCTGGGGCCTGCAGCGTCGGATCAGATCGACGCCGCGCAAAACGATATTGAGATCCACCATTGAGATCCGCGGGGCCGGTCAGCGCTTAGCTGTTGCTCTTACGCTTGACGAAGCGTAGCGCGGTTAGCGCTGGCCGACACAGACGCTACTTTCGTGTCGATGAATCCGTGGCTGCGAAGAAGCTCCCGCACCGTCGATTCTTTGACCCCGCTGCTCGCTCCTTTGGGATAGACAACCCATAAGGGCCCACTGCAGGTCTGGTCTGCAAGACATTGATGCAAGGTGAGATCTACCTCGGGTTGCAAATTGACACAGATCAGCATCAGGTCAACTTCTTTTCCGCGGGCAGCCCTCCCTCGGCGATGGCTGCTTTTAACTCTTCGCTGGCAACACTCCCCGATTACGGAAAGTCTCGTGGTGCGCGAAATTCCCAGTTTGCTAGCGAGATCAGGCAGGAGGAGATGCAATGGCTTTCGCCCATCGTTGGGCCGCATCGGGACCGAGATCTAATTCCACATCGTCTTGTCCGACATGGAAAACCAACTTATTGCCGCGAGCCGCGACGTCCGGCCATTGCAGACAAGGGAAACCCGCCGGCGCAGGCCCGACGCGGAGGATGAGTTCAGCTGCCTTCCAGCAACACTTTGCAGTCAGCTTCCTCGGCGCCCCACTTACAGTGGCATGTGGCTTCGCGTCCCATGTGTGACAGTCTAAGGGAAGAGCGGCGCTAGCGTCGGATTCCACGGCACTGCGACTGATATTCGTCCAAGTTGTAAAGGGGCGACCAACGGTCGCCCCCCACATCTCGCGAAAAACGAGCGAGATACCCCGAATTTCCTGCACGCAGCACCGGACAAGACCACTTGTGCGCCTTTCTTTAAGGAAAGGCGCATGAAGTTCGCGGAACCCAATAAGCTCCACAGGAAATCGGGGATATGGGGCACCCGGGTTCGCGGCAAGTCAGTCGCCTGCGTGATGCACTGTCTAGCGGGTGAAGCGGACCACGATTTCGGTACCGCGGAGGCACCATGCTTCCCGGTGCGGGAACCTGCTCCCGGGCGATGCCGCTGCCCACAATCTGCAGCGCCAAGCCGGAGGTCGCCGGCAGACTCGACCGCCACCCGCAACGGTTCCCCCAGAAACGAGGGGACGCCGACCCGGTTTCCCGCATCGACCACGATGCCATGACCTGCAACATGGGGCTCGTGCGCCGCAGCTACGGTGGATGCGAAAGACGGCGTTTCTATTTTCGGCTCCGGCCGCATGCACTGCGATCGCAGGCGCGGGCATGGCAGGGGACGGCGGAGGCGCACTCGCTGCCTGCTCCGCAGCCGATGGCAGCTCATTGGCCGCGGAAGGCACCGGCTGCTGGCCATTTCCATTGCCGCGAAGTGGATCATCCGCGGGCAGATTATTGACTTCGGCAAACAGCGCGTCGAGATCGCCGGTGTGCTCCGAGGGCGCGTCGTCCATTGCACGGCCTCAGTGCTGCGCCTTGGCCAGGTCGGTCTGCGGGGTGAGATTGGTATCGTGGGGGACGCCCAGGTATTCGAGTACTTCCTGCGCCACCTCGCGGAAGACCGGCGCCGCGTTGACGTTGCCGTAGTGATTCCCCTCAGGAGAATCGATGATCACCGCTACGCTGATCGCGGGATTGTTTACCGGCGCGATGCCGACAAACGACGCGATGTACTTGGTCTTGGAATAGCGATGCGTCGCCACATCGATTTTTTGCGCGGTGCCGGTCTTGCCTCCGGAGGTGTAGCCGTTCAGCTGGGCAAGACTCTTCGCTGTGCCAACCAGCACCACACCTTCCATCATCTTGCGCATCTGGGCGGCGGTCATGGTGGAGATCACGCGGTGCGCGCCGGCAGGCAGCGGGTCGGGCAATTCTCGCTGAGGATGAAATGGCAGCCGCGCGAAGCTTGCCTGGCGTCTGCGTCACCTTCCTGCATCAGGATGTGAGGCGGCAGATAGATGCCGCCGTTGGCGATGGTGGAAACCATGGTGACCAGTTGGATCGGCGTCACCCCGACTTCCTGCCCCATGGCGATGGAGCCGATGCTCGACCCGGACCAGCGGCGGGTGGGCCGGAGCAAACCTCGCGTCTCGGCGGGCAACTCAATGTCAGCTGCGCGAACCAAAGCCGAAATCGTGAACGTATTGGTTGAACTTTTCCGAGCCCATGCGCAGCGCCAGTTTCACCGCCGCCACATCGCTCGACTCCTCCAGGGCCTGGGAGACGGTCAGCACGCCATTGGGATGGCTGTCGTGAATGATCCTGCCCGCCAGCTCCATCTTGCCTCCCTGGCAATCGATCAATCTGGTCGGGGTTGGTGACCTTTTGCTCCAGCGCCGCCGAGTAAGTCACCAGCTTGAAGGTGGAGCCCGGCTCATACACGTCGGTTACCGCATGGTTCTTGAGCAGGCTGGTGGTGGCATGGCGAAAGTCGTTGGGATTGAAGGTGGGGCGAATGGCCAGGGCGAGAATCTGGCCGGTCTGCGGATCCTGAACAACCACCGTGCCATTGAGGGCATGGGTGCGTTGGAGCGCGGACTCGAGCGCGCGCTCAGCCATGAACTGGATATTCTCGTCGATGGTCAGGACCAGGTTTTTTCCCGGGTCAGGCTCACGCTCCTGGCTGTCCAGCACGTGCCGGCGGGCATCGAGCGCGGTAAGCATGCGACCGGGGACACCGTGCAGGTCGCGATCGAACTTGCGCTCCATTCCACCCAGACCATTGTCATCGGTGCCCACGTATCCCAGCACCTGGGCGGCGAGTTGGCTGTTGGGATAGAAGCGCTTGAATTCCTTTTGGAAATACACGCCTTTGAGGTTCAGCGCTTTCACGCGCGCGATCTCCGCGGGATCAAGCTTGCGCGCGATCCAGGCGAAGTTTCTCGAGGCGTTCAACCGGGCGGCAATCTGATGCGCGGTAGTGAAACGATCGGTGGGGTCGGTGTGCACCACTTTGGCCAGGGCAGCGGCAACAGCCTGACGCTTGGCTTCCCCGTCTGGATCCTGCCGGTCGGCGATTTCTGAAGGCACTGCGTAGACCGAGTCGGCCAGCACGGTCATGGCCAGCTCATGCAGGTTGCGATCGTAGAGGATGCCGCGCCGCGGCGCGACCTCAAAGGTGCGCTGTTGCTGCCTGGCGGCACGGTCTACGAAATCCTTGTGATGGACCACCTGCAGCCAGACCAGACGGCCGCAGATCAAGGCTGACCCAGCAGACAAAGAAAAGTGAAATATGGAGCAAGCCGAGACGGTCGATGCACCGTGCCGGTAGTCACCGGGCGCGCCGGCGAATCACCCGGCCTCTGGGCGGGCGGGATCCGTGCGCTTTGGTTGACGAAAGAAAAGAGAACTGTTTCAACTGCACCTGCCATGCTGGAGTTTTGCTGTCTGCGCTAGTTTGAGTTCTCACAAGCCCAGAGCGATGGACAGTGGCTGACTTGATGTACCCAGGGCTAAAGCCCGTACCCTTCAAGTCTAGTTTCCAGAAAGGTAAACAGTGCACGATGCTCGGCCAAGGCATCGCGTCGAAGCCGAGAAGAAACCTTTGTGGATCCTACCCTTTGCAAAGGACGCTGAAGGGTAGGGTCCCTGACTTTTGGCGGTACTGCTTATTGCTCCAAGGCGAAAGTGCAACAAACTCTAGAGCAGTTTCGCAATTACAGTGGACTGAAAACAGTATCTGCGAGGACTGGTTTTCCTTGGGAGAATACCCAGGACAAAGGCCTGTCGCTCCCCGGATGTTCCTGTCGGCGCAGCACTGGCCGAGAACAATTATGTGCGACTGTTCTTCACGGAAAGCTCTGCATGGAGTTCCGGCGATTCCACCAACCCCTACAGGAAATCCGGGTTCGGTCTACACCAATTGCGAAATCTGCTCAGCGTCCAAGCGGCATCGGCGATGCTTGTGCCATCACGGGTGCGTTGGGATCAAACTGGTTGTCGCCGCGCACCACCTGGCCGGGCTGCGGCGCGTCCAGTCCCAGCTTGCGGGCCATTTGATCGATGCGGTGGGGATCGCAAAGCTGCGCTTCGGCCAGCCGCAACTCGCGATTCTGTTCCTCGAGCAAGGTGCGCTGCTGCTTCTCAGCCTCCACCCGGTATCCATATTCAATCGCGCTGAAGTGCTGCAAGCCATAAAACATTACGATCACAAACAACACCGTCATCGCCGCGGTGAAGGTACGCATCTCGCGCACGCGCACCGGATCCGCCGCCTTGACCAGGCGAGAATTATCCAGCCGCTTGCAGCAGAAGACCTCTGGGGTGGGTCCTCGGCGGGCGCGCTGCTGGGCCGCGAATAGATGAAGGTTCCGGTCCGCGACCTGCTGGTTGTACCGCCGCGATCCGTAGTTGAGTTCGTATGCCGGGATTGTCTGCGTTGCCATTTTTCCGCCCTATGCTGCCTGTCCGATTTTGATTGCCGTTCCAGCTTCCGTACTTCATTCCTGCCGTTTTTCGGTTCTCTCTGCTGCCCGCAATTTAGCGCTGCGCGCCCGCGGGTTGCGATCCGTCTCTTCTTCGCTCGCCGTCACCGGCTTGCGGGTAAGCACTTCAAAAATTCCCTGCCGCGCGCCCTCGCGCAGAGCATCTTTTGCCAGCCGGTCTTCGAGCGAGTGAAAGCTGATCACCACCAGCCTTCCCCCGGGCTTCAGCAGCCTGGGCGCCGCCTGCAACAGCGCCTGTATCTCGTCCAGCTCGGCATTTACGTAAATTCGGAGCGCCTGAAAAATTCTGGTCGCGGGATGGATCTGATGGCGGCCTCGCTCAGATTTCATCGCCGGGGCGACGGCTGATAAGACTTTGGCTAGTTGTGCCGTGGTCTTGATCGGCCGCGCCCTGACAATGGCTCTGGCAAATCTCCGCGATCTCCTTTCCTCTCCGAATTCGTAAATCAGGTCGGCGAGAACTTTTTCGTCGGCCTGATTTACCACTTGTTCGGCAGTCGCGCCCCTCCGCGGATCCATCCGCATGTCGAGTGGCCCGTCCGCCTGAAAACTAAATCCTCTGTGCGCCGTGTCCAGTTGCATGGAGCTGACCCCAAAGTCGGCCAGCAATCCATCCAGGCTGCGCTTCCGCGATGTAGCGGCTCATGGCGGAAAATTCTTCGCCGTGGAGCTCCCATTGCGGCATCTGCTCGCCCAGCTCTTCGCTCGAGAGCCTGGAACCGCGCCCGCGCTAACTCCAGCGCATCGGGATCGCGGTCGAAGCCGATCAACCGGCCCTGGCCGCCCAATTCCCGGGCGATGGCTGCGGCATGCCCCGCAAACCCCAGGGTGGCATCCGCGTAGGTCCCGCCGGCGCGCACATTCAAATATCGGATCGCATCTTGTAAAAGAACCGGCACATGCCGCTCGCTACTCGGTACCATGTGCTCCCCCTGGGGGGCCTACCTTAAAGCCCAAAGTTCGCCAATGTCTGCTGATCGTCCGCGGTCAAAGGATCGGTGTCCATGCGACTGCTTGAACTCGTCGTGGTTGGCCACTTCGAGGTACGTCTGCGCTCCAAAAACCACGACATCGCCGCCAAGCTTGGCCGTTTCCCGCAAAATCTGCGGCAGCAGGACCCGCCCCTGCGCATCCATTTCCGCCATCTGCCCGTAGTAGTTCACCCGGTCCAGAAACTTCTTTTTGGCCGGGTTCAAGCTGGGTATCTGCGCCAGCTTTTCCTCGATCTTTTGCCACTCCGGCAAGGGGTAGATCTCGGCCCGAACGTCCATCCTTACTGGTGATGTAAAACTGCGTTCCGTACCGCTCGTCCACCAGGCGTTTGAACTCCGCGGGGAGTTTGAGCCGGCCTTTTTCATCGACGCGAGTTGGGTGATTGCCACGAAACATCAGTTACTCTCACTTTTGTGGCTTGAACCACTCAGAATCGCTTCTTTGCTTCCACTTTCGACCACTTTTGTCCACATCTTAGCCCAGCGAGAGGAGGCTGTCAAAGGGGAAATTCCAGCAAATTGTTGAGAAAGAGGGGGTTTAGCGGGAGGTCAGCGAAAAACTACAATCTGGTTGGCTCTAGAGCTCTGCGAACCCACAACATGCTGTGTTGACTTGGTTGATTCAGGTTGCGCGGGATGTACTTGTCAAGTGAGCAAAACTCAGGCAAGCCGACATAACACTTAAGTGTTATCACGGAAGCCGGAAGTCCTTCTTAATCAGTGCCGGGCTCGGACGGCTGCTGGCGCGCTCTCACCTTTTCGTTGACCACGTGGGCCAAATAGATAAAGACGGCCAGGTTCAGCAGGGTCAGCACGACCTTGAGCACGGTGACGTGGCGAATGATTTCGTACAGCTCCCAGGGCAGGAACGAGCCGGTCAGGATCAGGGTGAAGTACTCCGCCCAGACCTTTTCCAGCACCAGTCCGGTGCCTTCGATGATGTCCAGCGCGGCATAGAGAAAAATAGCGAAGCTGATCTCTTTGAGCCGGTGGGGACTCAGCAGGGCTGATTTTTCCAACAGAACGTTGACGATAGCGATTCTCAGGATCGAATCGGAGGGCCGTCACCGCCTGCAACAGGACGTCGGCAATGTCTTTGTGCAACAACCTGATGACGCCAAACCCCATGGAGACGAAGAGCACCGCCTTCAGAAGCTTCAGGACGCCAATTGCGATGAGCCAGCGATTGCGGTTTGGATGGGAATGCGTTGTCAAAGCGCCGTTATTAGTCAACCATGCATTCAAGCCGATGATACACCCTGCGCAGCGTGGAGTATTGGCGCCGCATCGCCTTGAGGCAGGATGAGCCCGCATTCGGCTACCATGTGATGTGAAGTAGACCGATGAAAAAGCCTTAACGCTCAGAGCAGAAGGACTGCAGTCCCATTTTGGTGCAGATCACACGCTTGCCATGTAGCTGTTGATTATGTCACCAGGACTGAGTCACTCTCATCTGCCCGCTCAACAGCGCACTACGTGGCACACGTTACTTCGAGTTGGGAAATCCGTTGCGACACTGCGCCCGTACTAACAGTGCAGCTAAACGCAGTTCGAAAGTGAAAGGAATACTCATGAACAAGAGAAATATACTTGCCGTTGCCGTCGCACTGATGTTTGGATTTTCCGCTCTTCACGCGTCCGCCCAGAAGGATCCGATGGTTGGTGGTGCAGCGATGTACCCCACCAAAAACATTGTCGAAAACGCGGTCAACTCCAAGGATCACACCACGTTGGTCGCCGCCGTGAAGGCCGCCGGCCTGGTCGAGACCCTGGAAGGTCCTGGACCGTTCACCGTTTTCGCACCCACCAACGAGGCATTCGATAAGCTGCCCGCGGGAACAGTGGACACGCTGTCTGAAGCCGGAAAATCTTGCTACATTGAAGAAGATTCTGACCTACCACGTAGTGGCGGGCAAGATGACTTCGAAGGACATTGCCAAGAAGATCAAGATGGGCGGCGGTAAAGCGACGCTGACCACGGTCGAGGGCGGCACCTGACCGCGATGATGGAGGCGGCAAGCTGGTTCTGACCGACGAGAAGGGTGGAACTTCGACGGTTACGATTGCGAACGTGATTCAGTCGAACGGCGTGATCCACGTGGTCGATACGGTTTTGATGCCTAACTAACGCTCTGTTCGATACTTTAGTTCTCGAAAGCAGGCGCCTAACGGGCGCCTGCTTTTGTTATGGCAGGGTGAACGATGCGGCACCGCTTCCAGACCGGACAGTGGCTTTCCTACCCCAAGGAACGCGTGTTTGCGTTTTTTGCCGACCCGGCTATCGACAGAGGATACTGCCTTTGCTGTTGTCGCGAACTTGAGTTCCGTCACTTTAGGACTCGTTCGGGAGCTGGAAAACAGCGGTGTCGAGAACATTTCCACGAGAGGTCCGCTGAACTGCAGTATCCCTCCGCTACGCTGCGCTCCGGTCTGGGATGACAAAGGGGAGGACGGCGCTTCCATTGAGAGCAGTTGCTGCAGCAGAAGGGAGCGGAGGCCCTTTTCATCCCTTCGGTCCACCCAACGGGATGAAAAACGGCGTTTTATTCCCTTCTTCAGCAACTGCTCTCAATGGAAGCGCCGTCCTCCCCTTTGTCATCCCGACGCAGAGCGCAGCGTAGCAGTTCAGCGGACCTCTCGTGGAAATGTTTCCGACACTGCTATTTTCTTTATCCGGCGACTAGGCGTTTGCGGGTCTTTTGCTGCAGATAGGGGGCCAGCTTTTCCATGGCAGCTTCGACGCTGATGCCGTATTTGGCCCGCAATTGGTCTACCTTGCCGTGCTCGATGAAGCGGTCGGGCCAGCCGATGCGCACTACCGACGCTTCGATCTGCATTTCGCTCAGCGCTTCCAGAACGGCACTGCCAAAGCCGCCCATCAGAACGTGATCTTCGAAGGTAACGATCACGCCGGCGCGGCGAGCGTACTCGGCAAGTACGTCGCGATCCAGCGGCTTGACAAAGCGGGGGTTGATCACGGCCGCGGAAAAACCCTGCTGCCTGCAGTTCCGCGGCGAGTTGCTGCGCCATGCGGCAGCAAGGCTCCCAGCCCGAAGATTGCCACCTCGTCGCCGTCACTGATGATTTCCGCTTTGCCGATGGGCAGCGCCACCGGATGAGCCTTGACCGTGGCTCCCGGCCCGGTACCGCGCGGATAGCGCACCGCAGTCGGCCCCGGCTGCTGCAAGGCCGTATACATCATGTCCGCCAGCTCATCCTCATCTTTGGGAACCATGTGGATGATGTTGGGAATGCCGCGCAGATAGCTGATGTCGAACAGGCCGTGATGGGTCGGGCCGTCATCGCCGGAAAGTCCGCCGCGATCCATGCAGAAGACGACGGGCAGGTTCTGCAGACAGACATCGTGCACGATGGGATCGAAGGCACGCTGCAGGAAAGTGGAGTAGATGGCGCAGAACGGACGGAAGCCCATGGTGGCCAGGCCGGCGGCAAAGATGACGCCGTGCTCCTCGGCAATGCCTACATCGAAATACCTGCGCGGATGATGAGGGCGGAAAAGGTCGAGCGCGGTTCCATTGGGCATGGCCGCGGTAATGGCCACTACCTTGGGGTCCTCGTCGGCCAGCTTGACCAGGGTTTCGGCAAACACTTCGGAGTAGGTACGCTGACCAGCCGGCGTGGTCTCGCCGGTATCCGGGTCGTAGGGGCCGAGGCCGTGAAATTTCTTCTGCTTGTCGAGCGCCGGCTGGAAGCCGCGTCCCTTCTGGGTAATGGCGTGCAGCAGGACCGGGCGCTCCTGGGTCTTCAGGAACTGAAAGGTTTCGATCAGCAGACCGATGTTGTGGCCATCGAGAGGACCGTAATAGGTGAGCCCAAACTCCTCAAAGAGCATGGAGGGCCAGAGCATGCCCTTGGCGGCTTCTTCCGCCTTGCGCACCATCTGGCGGGCAGTCTTGCCGCCCAGTTTTTCAAGCAGGCGGGCGGCGGAATCGTGCAGATTGGTGTAGCGCTCGTTGGTGACGATCTTGTGCAGGTAGTTGGCGATGGCGCCGACATTGCGGTCGATGGACCATTCGTTGTCGTTCAGCACGACGATCAGGCGCTTGGTTTGCTGGGCGATATTGTTGAGCGCCTCAAAACTTATGCCGTTGGTGAACGCCGCATCGCCGGCAAAGGCGATCACGTTCTCTTTGGTGCCGGCCAGATCGCGCGCCACCGCCATGCCCGAGCGCAGCAGAGAGGGCAGTGCCGGCGTGGCCTGCGCCATAGCAGTCGTGATCGCTTTCGGTGCGCAGGGCAAAGCCATTCAGGCCGCCCGGCTGGCGCATGGTGTTGAAACGGGTGCGGCGGCCGGTGAGCAATTTGTGAATATAGGCCTGGTGGCTCACATCGAACACAAACCGGTCAGAGGGAGTGTTGAAGACGTAGTGCATAGCCAGCGTCAGCTCTACGACGCCGAGGTTCGGACCCAGGTGGCCGCCGGTCTTTGAAAGTACGAGGATCAGCTGCTCGCGTATCTCCTGAGCCAGTGCCTCCAGTTCCGGCACGGTAAAGCTCTTGATATCCGCGGGCGAGTGAATCGTATCGAGTAGTTTCCCCATGGTGTCTCGTGTACGCCCTTACCGCGACCCTTCTTCTGCATCGCGCCATCAAAAAAGACCCCGGGTGGGGCCTGCTGGCGCGACTAACTGCTCTTAATCACGTAGTATAGCAAGCTTGCCCGGGGCCCGACATTATCTTTATGGCAGGGCATCCATGGTCTCAACGGCCGGCGTCTCCGCGGCAAATTCGCCCTCCCATCGAGCGATCACCACCGAAGCCAGGCAATTGCCGACCACGTTGACGCTGGTGCGCGCCATGTCCATCAGGGCATCGATACCGAGGATCACAAAGATCGGTTCTTCCGGCAGATGGAACATGGCCACCGTCGCCAGCAGCACAATCAGGGTTGCACGGGGCACGCCGGCCACACCTTTGCTGGTGAGCATGAGGGTGCCGACCATGAAGATCTGCTGCTTCCAACCCATGGCTCACACCGGCGGCCTGGGCGACAAAAACCGATGCCAGCGCGAGATAGAGGGTGGAACCGTCCAGATTGAAGCTGTAGCCGGCGGGAATGACAAAGGCGACGATTCTGCGGGGCACGCCGAGGGCTTCCATCGCTTCCATGGCCCGAGGCAATGCCGCTTCCGAAGTACTGGTGGCGAAGGCGATGGTGGCCGGCTCCGCGACCGCGCGCAAGAACCTGCGGATGGGCACGCCTGCGATCAACGCGACGGGCAACAAGCCAACCAGCCCAAAGGCCAGCAGCGCGGCATAAAGCGTAAGCAGCAGACGGCCGAGGTGAAACAGCACGCCCGGTCCCATTTGCCCCACCGTGTATGCCATGGCGGCGCCCACGCCGACCGGGGCGTAATACATCACGATGTTGGTGAAGGCGAACATGGTTTGGGTCAGCGATTCGATCACGCGCAGCAAGGGCGCACGATGCTCCGGCGCTCAGCCGGCCCATGGCCACAGCCAAACAGGATGGCGAAAACCGCCACCTGCAGAATCTGGTTGTCGGCTACGGACTTGGCGATGTTCTCGGGAAAGGTGTGCAGCAAGACTTCATCCCAGTGCAGCGGCGCCTGCGCGCTGGGAATATTCGTGCTGTGTGCTGCTGGGGAACGGCCAAGCCCTACACCCGCGCGCGTGATATTGATGGCCGCCAGTCCAACCAACATGGCGATGGTGGTGAGAACTTCGAAATAGATCAGCGCCTTCAGCCCCATTCTTCCCAGGCTGCGCATCTGCCCGTGGGCAGCGATTCCGGTAATCAGGGTACCCAGAATCAATGGAGCAACGATGGTCTTGATCAGGCGCAGGAAGATGTCGCTGAATACGCGCAGGCTGATGGCGAGGGCCGGTGCATCCGCCCCCAATTCGCCGCCCGCGATCATGGCCCAGAAGATCCAGGCCATCAACGAACGCCGCCGCCAGGCTGACCCAGGCCAGCAGCACCAGGCCCGCCGAGCCGCAGCGGCAGCCCGATATGCACCGCATGCATTGCAGGGCGCTAATAGTCCCGGCACAATAAAGGACCATCCCTGCAGCAGCGACCGCATGCCTGCGGAGCGAAGCAGCGTCACCGGTTACGACTTGTTGCGTTTCCATCATGCAGTGTGTTACCTGCGGCCATTACTTTACGGTGAGATAGGATCGAACGACGAAGCTCAACCTTCGCGACATAGGTAACCTGCACTCTGCAACTTCGGTCGATTGTTGCTGCGTTCCCGCATACAGGAGGACTGACTCTCAGGTTAGGATGTACCCAGTCTTTGTCACTCATCCCCCAGGCGATTGCATTGTCCCCCTTGTTGAATGCACCGGAGTGTTTTCCGTTCGCATTCTACCTGCCCCCGGGTAATTGATGATCTGAAGCGTAAGGATGCAGAGAATACCGATGCTTTCAAGTTCCACAACCGTGCAGCACGACGAGACCGAGCGGCTCAAGACTCTCCTGCAATATGAGATTCTCGACACGCTTCCCGACCCCGCGTTCGATGAGATCGCGCGCATGGCGGCTTCGATCTGCAATGCACCGTATGCGTTCATCGGCTTTCTTGACTGGTCGCGCGTGTGGTTCAAGTCCACGGTTGGTTTCGCGGCGCGCCAGATACGCCGCAGCGGGTCGCCGTGCCAGTTTCTTCTGCTCGATGGCAAAGCCACTGCTCATCACGCGATGCGCTGGCAGATCACCGGTTCGCGGCGTCAGGCATTGTGCTCGACGATGGCGTACGATGCCGTTCCTACGCGGGCGCTCCTCTGTTCTCTGCCTCCGGCATGATTCTGGGCACGATTGCCGTTTGTTCTCTCGAGGCCAACGCCTTCAGCCGCAGCAACCTGGAGAACCTGCAGGTGCTCGCCCGGCAGATCAGTCACGCGCCTGGAGCTTTACGCCACCGGCCATGTGCAGGAGAGCGTTGTTCGCTCGCGCCAGCGTTCCGAGCAGGCGCTTGACGGTGGAACGAAACTTTGTCGCCGCGGTGCTCAACACCATCAGCGCGCTGGTGCTGGTATTCGATACCGCGGGCCGCATCGTGCGCTTCAATCGCGCCTGCGAAACCATTTCCGGCTACACTTTCGGCGACCTGGCCGGCCGCGCCTTTCCGGAAGAGCTTTTCCCGCCGGAGGAACGCGAGACCGCCATCCGCATCTTCGAGCAAGTGCGCACCGGCAACGCAACCGAATCCTTTGAGATCAACTGGCGCACCAAATCAGGGGGACTGCGGCGCATTGCCTGGACCGCCACGTCGCTGGTCAATGCCCAGGACGAAGTTGAGCTTTGTGATCATGACCGGCGCGGACGTGACCGAGCAGCGGGAAGCGGAAACGGCTCTGCGCACCAGCGAAGAACGCTACCGGCAGTTGGTGGAAAGCAGCCTGGGCTTTATTTGCACCCACGATCTGAACGGTGTGCTGCTCTCCATCAACTCGCATGCCGCGGCCACTCTGGGCTACGAGCCGGAGGAACTGATCGGCACCCCGCTGCGCAACTATATCGACACCGATCACCTGGCCGATTACGACGCGTATTTCGAGGCGCTGAAGCAAGACCCGGATCAGGATCACCAGGGACGCTTCTATCTGCGAGGAAAAGCGGGCCAGCTGTGCATCGTCGCTTATCGCAACAAGCTGTTGCAGCTACCGGGCACGGATCCCTTTGTGCTCAGCCACGGTATCGACATCACCGAGCAGACGCAGGCGGAAGAGGAGCTCAATGCGCTGACACGCCGGCATCAATCGATTCTGGATTCGGTGGGCGACGGCATCTGGGGCATGGATATGGAGGGCCGGCTCACCTTCATCAATCGCAGCGGAGCGGAGATGCTGGGCTACTCGCCGCAGGAGTTGCTGGGACAAGAACATGCATGCGCTGATCCATCACTCGCATGCAGACGGCTCACCGTACCCGGTGGAGGAGTGCCCTATCTTCGGCAGCGTGAAGCGGGAAACTCCGTTGCATGTCGACGACGATGTGTTTTGGCGGAAAGATGGGACAATCGCTGCCGGTGGAATATGTGGCTTGCCCGCTGGTGGAGAGCGGCCAGGTGGACGGCATTGTGGTTGCCTTCACGGACGTTACGGAACGGCGCCGGCTGGACCGGATGAAGGACGAATTTATCGCCACGGTCAGCCACGAGCTACGCACGCCGCTCACTTCGTTGCGCGCTGCGCTGGGCCTGGTGGCCAGCGGGGCACTGGAAAAGCGTCCGGAGAAGATTCCGGCCAATGCTGGATATCGCGCTGGCCAACTGCGACCGGCTGGTTCGCCTGGTCAACGACATTGTCGATTTCGAGCGCATTGGCAACGGCAGTCTGCCTCTGCACAAGAGTGAATGGAATGCGATCGATCTGTTACGGCGCGCGATGGATCCGGAGCGATCGAGCGCCGCCCGCGCGGGATTGACTTTCCGCATCGACGCGCAGCCGGTGGATGTGTGGGTGGACGGCGATCGCATCCTGCAGGTGCTGGGCAATCTGATCCGCAATGCGATCAAGTTCTCCGAGAAGGGCGGCGAGATCCGTCTGGCGGCGCGGGCGAGCAGCGAAAAGGAAGTCACCTTCGAGGTGCAGGATCAGGGTCCGGGCATTCCTGCCGGAGAAGCTGGATTTGATTTTCGATCGCTTCCAGCAGGCGGACGCCTCGGATTCGCGCCTGCAGGGCGGTACCGGGATGGGCCTGGCGTTGTGCCGCGGCATCGTGAATCAGCATGGCGGCCGCATCTGGGTGCAACAGCAATCCCGGGCAGCGGGAGCACGTTCTACTTCACGGTGGAGGAGTATCTTCCCGAGGATGAGGTTGAGGCTGAGGCTGAGGCTGCGCCGGAGCCGGAAGCCGCCAGGGCTAGGCCGCATTGAGTAGAAAACATTTCCAAGACGAGTCCGCTGAACGCAGATCCCTCCACTGCGCTTCGCTCCGGTCGGGATGACAAATCTGAGGGTGGCGCTTTCAGCCGGGATCGGCCTGTGGATCGTAAACCGCAGATCCCTCGGCTTCGCTCGGGATGACAAAGGATAGGGTGGCTCTTGATTGAGAGCGGCTGTTGAGCCAACGTCCTTAGCGCACCGAACGCGATGAAAAGCGTATCCCGTCCAGCGACCAATCCATGAAAGGGCCGCCCTTCCCTTTGTCATCCCGAGCGAAGCCCTGACGGGATCTGCGGTTCTTCATCCACAGGCCGATCCCGACTGAAAGCGCCACCCTCAGATTTGTCATCTCGACCGGAGCGCAGCGTAGTGGAGGGATCTGCAGTTCAACGGACTCGTCTTGGAAATGTTTATCTATTCTTCCGATCCCTCGCAGTTGGGCGATGACGGTGAAGTCTTCGAGGGTCGTGGTGTCGCCTTTGATTTCGCCGCTGGTTGCGAGCTCTCGCAGTAGGCGGCGCATGATCTTGCCACTGCGGGTCTTGGGCAGGGCTTGCGTGAAACGGATGTCATCCGGACGGGCCAGCGAGCCAATTTCTTTGGCCACCCATTCGCGCAGTTCTTCTTTGAGTTGCGGCGACGGCTCGATGACTGCTTTCGAGCGAAACAAAAGCGGCAATGGCCTGCCCTTTCAAATCGTGCGGGCGGCCGACAACGGCAGCCTCGGCTACCTTGGGGTGGGCCACCAACGCGGATTCCACTTCCATGGTCCCCAGCCGGTGCCCGCTCACGTTGATGACATCATCGACCCGCCCCATCAACCAGTAGTCGCCATCCTGGTCCACCCGGGCGCCATCGCCGCTAAAGTAGCAGCCGGGAATCTCCGACCAGTAGGTCTTGGCATAGCGATCAGGATCGTTGAAGATGGTGCGCGCCATGGAGGGCCAGGGCTTGCGAATCACCAGCAATCCACCGCTGCCCGCGGGCACGGTTTCTCCTTCGCGGTCGACAATGGCGGGCTCGATGCCGAAGAAACGGACGCGTGGCCGAACCGGGCTTGGTGGGGATCGCGCCCGGCATCGGCGCCAGCATGATGGCTCCGGTTTCCGTCTGCCACCAGGTGTCGACAATAGGACAACGTCCCTTGCCGATGATCTCGCGATACCAGATCCAGGCCTCGGGATTGATCGGCTCGCCCACGGTGCCCAGCAAGCGCAGGCTGGCGAGCGAGTGCCGCAACGGATATTGATCGCCCCACTTGATGCAGGCGCGGATGGCCGTCGGAGCGGTGTAGAAAACGGTGACCTTGTGGTCGTCGACAATCTTCCACAAGCGATCCGGTTCGGGATAATTCGGCGCGCCCTCATACATCACCGTGGTGACGCCGTTCTGCAGGATGCCATAGACGACATAGGAGTGCCCGGTGACCCAGCCAATATCGGCGGTGCACCAGTAAACATCGTCCGGCTTGAGATCGAAGATCAGCTTGCTGGTGAGGTAGGTTTGCACCGAATAACCACCGGTGGTGTGCACCAGGCCCTTGGGCTTACCCGTGGTCCCCGAAGTGTAGAGGATGTACAGCGGATCTTCCGCGTCCAGCGGCTCGGCCGGGCACTCCGCCGGCGCCTTGTCTGCCAAATCGTGCCACCATTGATCGCGGCCCTGCTTCATGTTCACCGCCGATCCGGTGCGGCGATAAACGACAACATGCTTTCACCGTGGGGCAGTTGTTCAGGGCCTCGTCGACAATCGGCTTGAGCCGCACTTCCTGCCCGCGGCGGTAGGATCCATCCTGGGTAACCACCGCAACGCAGGACGCGTCGTTGATGCGGTCGACCAGGGCATTGGCCGCAAATCCTCCAAAGATGACGGAATGTACGGCGCCAATGCGCGCGCAGGCCAGCAGCGCAATGGCCAGCTCCGGGGTCATGCCCATGTACACCGCGACCCGGTCGCCCTTGCGGACGCCGAGGCCTTTGAGTACATTGGCGAATTTCTGCACCTCGAGATAAAGCTCGCCGTAGGTCAGCGTGCGCGTCTCGCCCGGCTCGCCTTCCCACAAAATGGCGACTTTGTCTTTCCTGTCGCTCAAGGCGTGACGATCGACGCAGTTGTAGCACAGATTGATTTTGCCGCCCACAAACCACTTGGCCGAGGGAGGTTGCCAGTCAAGCACGCGGGTCCACGGGGTGAACCAGTGGAGCTCACGTGCGATCTCTGCCCAGAAGCTTTCGGGATCCTGAATGGAGCGGCGATAGAGCGACTCATACTCTTCCAGACTCTTGACGTGCGCCTGCGCGGCAAACTCGGCGGGAGGGGGAAAGACTCTGTGCTCGCGCAGGATCGAACTCAGGTTGGGATGGATGGTGCCGGATTCCATTGCTTCTGCTCCTGCTGAGTAGCTGCTCAATAATTGTTACGAGATGGACCCCGGGCATCCTGAGCATGCTTATCTGGAACTGCTTAGTCTCGGGTCACCCTGAGCATTGTACTCAGGCTGCATGTCGCGTTGGTAGCGCTGCTGATGCCATTCCCAGGCGCTGCGCACGATATCGTCGAGCTGGGTAAATTTCGGCTTCCAACCGAGTTCGCTTTCGATTTTTGCCGAGCTGGCGATCAAAACCGCGGGATCGCCAGGCGCGGCGAGGTAACTCCTCGACGGGAATGGGGTGCCCGGTGACCCGGCGGGCGGACTCCACGACCTGGCGCACCGTGAAGCCCTGGCCATTCCCCAGGTTGTAGATCATCCGAGTCGCGCTCATCGAGGGCCTGGAACGCCAGCAGATGCGCCTCCGCCAGATCCTGCACGTGAATGTAGTCGCGGACCGCAGTGCCGTCGGGCGTGGGATAGTCCTGACCAAAGATTTTGATGTTTTTACGCCGCCCGAGAGCCACGTCAAGAATAAGCGGAATCAGGTGAGATTCCGGCTCATGCGCTTCTCCGCGGCCCGGAATGGCGCCCGCGACATTGAAATAGCGCAAGCTGGCATAGCGCAAGCCGTGGATGCGGTGGATCCAGGCAAGCATTTGCTCCACCATCAGCTTCGATTCTCCATAAGCATTGGTGGGGATCAGAGCGGCATCCTCCTTGATGGGAGTGCTCACCGGCTCTCCATACACTGCCGCCGTCGAGGAAAAAACGAATTTCTGTAAATTATTCTTTACCATGGCTTCCAGCAGACCCAGGGTCGCCGCGGTATTGTTCCGAAAGTAAACTTCCGGCACGGCGCATGCTGTCCCCGGCTTCGATGAGCGCGGCAAAGTGCATCACGCCGGCAAAGGAGCCATCCGCCAATAGCTCGTCAAGCCTTTTGCTGTCAGCAACATCGCCCTCAACAAACGTGGCCCCTGCGGGGACCATGGAGCGCTGGGCATGGCACAAGTTGTCATACACCACGACCGTATGGCCCCGATCCAGCAGGAGCTGCGTCACGGTTCCGCCGATATAGCCAGCACCGCCCGTTACTAGAATCTTCACGCCTTCACATGTCCTTCTTGTACTCTTAGAGCAGAGCCTGTAAATGGCCGTACGACCAAGCAACGAAAAGACCATCGCTGCGAGTCACATTGTGGGGTTTATGGGCGACGCTGATGGAGAATCAACGAGGCGCCCCCAAAAAGGGTTCTTCGATGCTTTGGGTCTGCCCCCGAAGCTGGGATTAAAACGCTATGGCTCTCCTCATGCCTTACCCATACACTTCTGTTCCCAACCGCTCCACCTTTGGGTTACTGCATCCTCGCGAGATCTCGTCTATCGTGAGCTTATCCGCAAGTACTTTGGTACCGAGATTATGCACGGCGCGAAAGTCGATAATGGCTGCAGGTTTCTCGGCAGGAGCTCGGGAGATTTTGAAGCATTGGTCTCGGGCGTGCGTCAGTTTGAATGTACGAGTGTTTTAGCTGCTGTTTTGATCACCCCGGTGGCTCGCACATCACCTTACGACTAGAGAGAATTTAGGGAACTTTCAATTATGCCGAAAGATCTTCTGAATCGCGATACCTTCGGACTCCTCCCCGAACCGGAGGGCCGTTGGGGCTCCTTTGGGGTCAGCATGGTGACGAACATCATCATTATGTCGTCTGCTGGTCCTGTTCACCGCGGCGATCCATAAAGTTGAGAAGCAAAAGTATAACGAGACCCTGATCTTTCCGCAGGAAGTTGCCGCCGCCACCGAAGATTGTGGTGCCCAAGGTGAAGGTGTTTGCCCCGCCGCAACCCGAGGTGGTGAAACTGACGCCGCCGAAGATTACTATTCCGAAGATCCAGCCACCGCCGGAGATTCCCAAACCGGTAAAGCTGGACCAGCCGGAGCAACCCAAGCTGCCTCCGGCGCCGCCGAAGGCAGTCGCACCTCCGCCGCAACCCAAGGTCGGTCTGTTCTCCAGCCCGAAACCTACGGAGACGGCGAACAACCAGGTGAAGCCTGACGTCGAAAGCAGGCGGTTTCGGTGATCCGATCGGAGCCAAGACAAACCCCAACTCCACCAAGTCGGCACTGGTGGCGGTGGGTTCCTTCAACAGCGCTCCTGGGGCGGCTACCGGCGCCGGCGCCGCGCGTAAAGGTGCGGTTTCCGGTACTTCCTTCGGCGCCGGAGTGGCCAACGGCGTTCCCGGCGGACACGACATGGGCAAGGTGGCCTCGGCCGGCTTCGCCAATGGCGTAGTCGGTGGCACCGGCAAACCCGGTGGCACGGGTACGGTGGCGACGGCGGGCTTTGCCACATGCCGGCCCCGCACCCACCCAGGTGGCCATCAAGACAACGGAACCGGCCTTTGTTCCTCCGGTTGTGATCTCGGAGCCGCATCCTCAATACACCCCGGAAGCTGCTCAGTTGAGAATCCAGGGTGAGGTTACTTTGCAGGTGCGTTTCCTGGCCACTGGCCAGGTAGAGGTATTGCGCGTAGTGAATGGGCTAGGGCATGGTCTGGATGAGGCAGGCAAAGCGTGTTGCCGAGCAAATCCGGTTCAAGCCCGCGGAAAAAGATGGGCATCCGGTAGATCACACGACCTTGATTCACGTGACCTTCCAGCTGGCTTAGCCAGTAGTTGCCCAGGTTCTACGAATTTCAAGTACCAGGAATTCTGCGAAAGTTCGAAATCGTTGAAAGGTTACAGGAGCCAGGAAATGACCCTGCGTCGAGTTTGGATTACCAGTCTGCTGCTGACGCTCACCGCGTCTGCAGCACAGGCCAAAACCAAGTATCAGCCCCCAATGGCCCTGTCGCCGGAACAGAGCGCGCTGGTGCAGAAAGCGATTGCGGCCGAAAAGGTCACCATCAAGCAGATCCAGAAGCACTCTCCGCTGGTGCAGACCTATATCCAAAATATGAGGCCCGACCAGGTTCTCTATGCGGTGCCGGAATCGGATCAGTATCTTCTTGGCCGGGTAGACTTCGGCAAGTCGATCAGCGACACTTCCTATTCCGAGCAGGGCAACAGCAAGGGCCTGTTCAAGGGATCGATGAAGTATGTCTCGGGTCTGACCAAGGCGTTCAAGATGCAGTACATCTCCGCCGGCTTTATGGAGATGATGTTCCTGGACCCGATCTCCTTCGACCAGCAGCACTATGACTTCAGCTATGTCCGCCGCGATTTCCTGGGCGCGGTGCGCACGTTGGTGTTCGACGTGCACCCCAAGCCGGGGACCGGCAGCGGCCGCTTTACCGGCCGTATCTGGGTTGAGGACCAGGGCGGAAACATCGTCCGCTTCAACGGCACCTATACCGGTGGCAACCAGGACGACGACAGCTCGAGCTACTTCCACTTTGACAGCTGGCGCGAAAATCTCCAGCCTGGTCTCTGGCTGCCCGTCGGCGTCTATGTAGAAGAGACGCAGAAGAGCTCAGAGCACCCGGTATCTTTCAAGGCCCAGACTTACATCTGGGGCTATAGCCTGAAGCTGCCCACCCACGAGTCTGACAACGAGTCGGTCAAGATCGACGACGTTCAGGACCAGAGCGATCAAAACCAGGATCTGAGCCCGCTGCAAGCCCAGCGGGAATGGATCTCCCAGGCAGAGGAGAACGTCCTCGATCGCCTGGTGCAGGCAGGATTGCTGGCGCCGCCCAGCGACTTTGACAAGATCCTGGAGCAGGTTGCCAACAATATCGTCATCGGCAACAACATTCAGATTACCGATGCGATTCACTGCCGCGTGCTGCTTACTGCTCCGCTGGAATCGCTGGCGGTCGGCAACACCATCATCCTGAGCAAGGGCCTGATCGATGTGCTGCCCTCCGAAGCGGATCTGGCCGCGGTTCTCTCCTTCCAGTTGGCGCACATCGTACTGGGCCACCACATCGACACGCGTTATGCATTCAACGATCGTCTTCTGTTCCCTGACGAAGCGACCTTTGAACGCATCCACATGTCGCACTCGGATGCAGACAACGAACTGGCTGCCAAGAAGGCTATCGATCTGCTGAACCACTCCGTTTATGCCAACCAGCTGTCTCAGCCGGGCCTGTTCTTCTGCCCCAGCTGGATGCACGCTCGAAGCAGCTCACGGCGCTCAATACGCCGAGGCTGGGCGATTCGCTCCTGCGCCCCACCGGGGAACCCTGGCTGAATGCCCTGATACCCAAAGCACCGAAGCTGGATATGAACAAGCTGGATCAAATCGCGGCCCTGCCCTTGGGCAGCAACTTGAAGATCGATGCCTGGGACGACAAGGTCATTCGCTTGAACGCCAAGGATCCCGCCCATCATGAACGCGCGGGATAAGATGCCCTTCGAGGTAACTCCGGTCTTCTTCCGCTTAACCCGCTACGCGCCACCCGTCGCGGCAGCTCCTACGCCGGCAGCGGGAGCAGCAGAGACCACTGCTCCTCCGGCGGTCGACACGCAGCAGAGCGCGGCTCCGGCGCAGGCGTCGGCAACCCAACCGAGCCCACAGTAAACCGCTGGCAGAGGGGTTACCAAAGGGATATCTTCGAACGTAACGCAGGACAGAGGCGGGGTAGACTTACATCTACCCCGCCTCTGCTTTTTGCAGGGGAAATCATCTGCGTGGTGCGCATGATCAAAAGGTATCTGCTGGCAAGTTTCTCTCCCTCCTGCTTTCCTTGTCGGTCGAGTGCTCCTCTTCATGCACAGGTAATTGCCGCCGGCCGGGGTGGCGCCCACCTGGTGGCGGGCGGCTTCTTTTCCGACTTCAGCCCCGACTACGGCCCCAACCAGCTCTATGGTATCGGCGGCTTTCTGGATTTCAACCTGCGGGGGCATCTCGGCGTGGAAGGCGAGATGCGCTTTCTCCGGTTCAACCAGACTTACTCCGTGCACGAAGATAACTACAACATCGGCCCCAGGTACCGGTGGCGCATTCGCCGTTGGGAACCGTATGGGAAATTCATGATCGGCAACGGCCAGTTCAATTTCCCTTTAGTTACGGGCACGGCGGATACCTTTTAATCGCGCCGGCAGCGGGGCTGGATATTCACTTCCATCGCTTCACGGTGCGCGCGATCGATTATGAATACCAGCACTGGTTTAACTTCCAGAACAGTTCTCTGACTCCGAATGGATTCAGCAGCGGGATCGCTTACCGCATTTTCTAGCGTGGGGGAGACTGCAGCGGTCTAGCAGTCGTCGCTCAGTCGCTTTGCCCAGGACGCATTCCTGGAGTTGGTCATGCGCCATGGAAGTCCCGCAGAGCCTGCCCGAGCTCGTCGAACGGGGACGACTGAAAAGTTGTCGAGACATAGTCCTGGATCAGGACAGATCGGCAAATTCTAGATCGCGGAACATTTTGAGATTGAGGCGCCCTGAGCATTGCCTCTGAGCTACTTTCAGTCGTCCCTACAGGGACTATTCGTCTCTCGACATCTCTGACCGAGGACTACGTCCTCGACTGGTTCAGCCGTGCCCTGCAGGACTCATTTTGCAATCGCCAGGTATCTCGGGCGACACACTAAAGTCCGTGACTTACCTTTGCCTCTCCTCGGAACTGTTCCAATACGTACAGCACGACTGAAGCCGTGCCGTCGTGAGGAGAGCTTTTTCTAGAAGTGGTAGGCGATGCCGATCACTGGATTGTAGACGTTGTAGAAGCGGCCGGTCTTCTGCGGTTCCAGACCGAAATTCGGGGTCTTCATCAGCAGCCCACGATACTCGGCGCGGATGTCCAAGCTGGGGCTGAGCTCATACGCAACTCCGCCGCCGTACATCGCTCCCAGGATGGTTTGCTGCTTCACATCGATCTGCGTGGTGCTGGCGTCGTCGAGGGGCGAAAAGATGAAGGCCGCCGGCCCAGCCTCGAGAAACGGATTCCAGTTCTTGAAATTCGCGTTCAGCACGTAGGCGCCGGAAAACTCCTGCATCCGGTCGTGCACTCTCACGTTGTTGAAGCTGGTGTAATACTTTTGCGCGTTCTGCGCGTACTGATAATTGAGTTCCAGTCCGCTCCTCGGGGTCAGCATGTAACGGTAGCTTACAAGGCCGCCCAATCCATAGGTTCCGGTCTGTTGCACATCATTGCCGGTGATAAACGGGGGAAAGATGCCGGTCACGCTCACACTCACATCTTGACGGCTTTCCTGGGCCTGACTCGCCACTGCCAGAAAGGGCAGAAGCAGAAATAACAACAGCGTTTTCTTCATTCGTTCCTGAACCTCTCGCCTGCGCGCAACCGAAATCCGTGATCCACTCTCGCAATTGTACCTGCGCCCAGCGCGTGCACGCACATCAACCCGCCCGCTCGACGCGAAACTCATAGGGCGAGCCGCGCTCCAGCGATAACGAGCGCACAACCTTGAGAAACGCCAGGGCCGCATGCGACAGGTTTGCCTGCTTGCGGTGCACCAGGCGCAAGATGACGTTCAAAACGCAGCGCTTCCACCGGCACCTGGACCAATTCTCCGCTGGCAAGCTCGCGACCCACCGTCAATCCAGGAACCAGGGCCACTCCATTGCCCATGGCCACAAAGCGTTTGACCGCCTCCAGGCTGGGCAGCTCCATGCCCATATTCAGCGGGGTTTTGTGCTTCTCGAAAGCCGCAACCACCTGCCGGCGCAAGGGCGAGGGCACATTGTGGGCAATGAAACTCTCCGCGCCCAGGTCTTCGATCGCTATCCCCTTCTCTCTGCGCCAAAGGATGATCCGGGTTCACCACAAAGGCCAGCTCATCGGTATAAACCGCGATCGACTTGAAAAGATCCCCTTCGGGACGGAAGGAGAGGATACCGATCTCCACCGTTCGCTGCAGCAGATCGTCAGGGATCCTGCTGGCCAGCGAACGCTGAATGCTCACCCCAATCTGCGGGCAGAGGCGCCGAAAACGATCCAGGATTGGAAGCAGGTAGAGACAGGTATACTCATTGGCTGCGATCAGCAGGCGGCCGCGATCGAGCGATTTTAGCTCTTCCATCGCGCTCGTGGCTTCCGTCCGCAGGGTCAACATTCTCCGCGCATAGTCGCGCAGCACTTCGCCGGCAGCGGTAAGGGTTCCGTCCCTGGCGCTGCGCTCGAAAAGCACCTCGCCCAGATCGCCCTCGAGCTTGCGAACGACCTGGCTGACCGCAGGCTGGGTGCGGTGCAGCCGCTTGGCGGCGCGAGAGAATCCCTTCTCTTCGGCGACGGCGAGAAACGTCTCCAGCTGATGAATGTCCATAACGTCCAGTCGCTACTCACAGGCACAGTTTGCTGCACTAGTATAAGTATAATTTATGATTTTAAGAAGAATAATAAATTTGATCTATGGAGCGGGATCCGCGACAATAGATCAGAAGAGTTGTGAAGGGTGGCGCCTCGATGAGCCAAATCGAGTCCTCGATCGAGTGTTCTTTTTCGATACCACGTTGCGTGATGGCGAACAGTCCCCGGGCTGCAGCATGACCATCCCGGAAAAGCTGCGCATGGCCCACGCTCTCGAAGCCCTGGGCGTCGATATCATCGAGGCCGGCTTCGCGATCGCGTCTCCGGGCGACTTTGCGGCTATCAGCAGCATCTGCCGCGAAGTGCGCGGTCCGCGCATTGCTTCCCTTGCCCGAACCCGCAGAGAGGATATTCAGGCAGCCGCGCGATCGCTGGAAGGTGCCGACCGCTCGCGCATCCACGTATTCCTCGCCAGCTCGGACATTCACCTGGAGCACAAGCTGAAGATCACGCGGGCGGAGGCGCTGGAGCAGGCCGATGACCGCGGTTCGCCTGGCACGCACCTATGTGGACGACGTGGAGTTCTCTCCCGAGGACGCATCCCGCTCCGACCCGGATTTTCTGTGCAGCGTGGTCGCCGGTGGCCATCGACGCCGGAGCCACGGTGATCAATCTGCCGGACACCGTCGGCTACTGCGTTCCCAACGAGTATGGCGCCATCTTCCGCATGCTGCGGGAACGGGTTCCGCAGGTCGCGGGGATCACGCTTTCCTCCCATTGCCACAACGATCTGGGCATGGCCGTCGCCAACAGCCTGGCGGCGGTGGAAGCGGGTGTACGGCAGATCGAGTGCACCATCAACGGCATCGGCGAACGGGCCGGGAATGCGGCGCTGGAAGAAGTGGCTGCCGCCATGCTGGTCCGCCCGGACAAGTTTCCCTGCGTCCATGGCCTGGTGCTGGAGCAGCTTTACCCCACCAGCCAGTTGCTCGCGGAAGCTGATCAGCTTTGCCCCCGCGCCGAACAAGGCAGTGGTGGGCAGCAATGCCTTCGCGCACGAGGCGGGCATTCATCAGCACGGCATGCTTGCCCACCCGTTGACTTACGAGATCATGACCCCGGCTTCGGTGGGTGTACCCACCAACCGCATGGTGCTGGGCAAGCACTCTGGCCGGCGGGCCTTGGCGCACCGCCTCAAGGAGCTCGGCTATGCGCTCGATGCGCGCCGAGTCTGGACGCCGTCTATCACCGCTTCAACGAGCTGGCGGATCGCAGAAAAGCTATTTTCGACCAGGACCTTATCTCCCTGCTCCCGGCGCACCATCGCCCGCCCGAGGCCGTGTGCCGGAAGCAGAGTTACAGATCTGAAAGCGAGGTTAGTCGACGAATGAAATTGAAAGTTCTGGTCTGCGCCGGAGATGGGATAGGCCCGGAAGTCACGCGCGAGGCGGTGCGCATTCTGACTTCTGTGGCGGAGTTCGGCGGCTATGACTTCCAGTTCACCGAGATGCCGATCGGCGGCCACGCCATTCGCCAGACGGGCACGCCGTTGCCCGCGGCCACGCTCGACGCTGCGCTGGAAAGCGATGCGGTGCTGTTGGGCGCTGTCGGCGGCAACGAATTCAATGCGCTGCCCCCGGACCGCCGGCCCGAAGCAGGACTGCTGCAGCTTCGCCAGGCCCTGGGAGGTTTTGCCAACCTGCGTCCCTCCTTTGCCTACAAGGCTTTGTCCGCCAACTCGCCGCTGCGCCCTGAAGTGACCGATGGGGCGGACATTCTGTTCGTCCGCGAGCTGCTGGGCGGGCTGTATTTTGGCGAGCCGCGAGCCTGGAACCGGGAGAGCGGAGCGGCCTGGAACACCATGCGCTATACCCGGGACGAGGTCGCCCGGGTGGCGCACGTGGCCTTCCATCTGGCCGGGCAGCGGCGCAAGAAAGTTACTTCGGTGGATAAGGCGAATGTGCTCGAAGTGTCGCAGCTGTGGCGGGCCACGGTGATCGAGATCGCCCAGCAGTATCCGGGGATCGCGCTCGAGCACCATTACGTGGATGCCTGCGCCATGCACTTGATGAATACTCCGCGCAACTTCGACGTGGTGCTTACCGAGAACCTGTTTGGAGACATTCTCAGCGATGAAGCCGCGGTCATTACCGGTTCGCTGGGCATGCTGCCGTCGGCGACCATCGGTGGCGCGGTCAATCTCTACGAGCCGGTGCACGGTTCGGCGCCCGACATCGCCGGGCAAAGGGATTGCCAATCCGCTGGGCGCGATCCTTACCGCGGCCATGCTGCTGCGCCACTCGGCCAACCTGGAACAGGATGCACAGGCGGTGGAACTGGCGGTGCGCAAGGTTCTGGAGCAGGGATACCGCACTGCCGATCTGTTGCGCGCAGGGGCAGCCCGGCCAGCATGTGTCCACCCAGGAGATGGGCAGGCTGGTGCACCAGACGCTGAACGAAATCATCGACCGCCGGCAGGCATTGCACGCGGTTTAGGAAGCTATTTTGCAGGGTAGGATTTAGCGCCACGTCTGCAGTCAATCCGAACCGGCTTCAGCACTGAGGACTACTTGAAGCGAGATATGGGGCACCCGTCAGGGAATTTAGCTTGCTGGGACAAGTCTCAGAAGTAAGGAAAAACATTATGTCGCAAGTGCGCAAGAACGCTGTTTGAAAAGGTTTGGGAATCGCATGTGGTCGTGGCGCCCGAAGGCGAGCCGGCGCTGCTCTATATCGATCTGCACCTGTTGCATGAGGTCACTTCACCGCAGGCGTTTGAAGGGCTGCGGCTGGCGGGACGAACCGTGCGGCGCCCGGACCGGGCAGTGGCCACGGTGGACCATAACGTGCCCACCACAGCCAACCGGCTCATCATCGAAGATGCGATCGCGGCCAAACAGATCAATGCCCTGCGCGCAAACTGCGCCGAGTTCGGCATTCCGCTCTACGATGTCCAGTCCGCCGAACAAGGGATCGTGCATGTCATCGGTCCGGAGCTGGGCGTTACCAAGCCGGGCATGACCATCGTTTGCGGCGACAGCCACACCAGCACCCACGGCGCATTCGGCGCGCTGGCCTTCGGCATCGGCACCTCGGAAGTGGAGCATGTTCTGGCTACCCAGTGCCTGCCGCAATCGCGGCCCAAAACCTTCCGCATTACGGTCGAAGGCGAGCTCGGCCCCGCGGTGACGGCAAAAGATATCGCGCTGGGCATCATCGGCCACATCGGAACCGACGGCGCCAGCGGCTGCGTGATCGAGTACGCCGGTCCGGCCATTCGCGCGCTCTCCATGGAAGGCCGCATGACCCTGTGCAACATGAGCATCGAGGCCGGCGCTCGGGCGGGCATGATCGCTCCCGACGAGACCACCTTCCGCTACCTCAAAGGACGGCGATTCAGTCCCACCGGCGCCGACTGGGATCGTGCCGTGGCGGAATGGCAGTCGCTGGCCACCGATCCCGGCGCCAGCTTCGACCGCGAACTGGTGCTGCACGCCGAAGACCTCGCGCCTTTCGTCACCTGGGGCACCAATCCCGGGATGGTGGTGCCGGTGACCGATCGCGTGCCCGATCCGGCCTCCAGCCATTCGCCGGCGGAACGCCGCGCCTGGGAACGCGCGCTCGAGTACATGGCGCTCGAACCCGGCAAGGCGATCGAAGAGCTGGCCATCGATCGCGTCTTCATCGGCTCCTGCACCAACGCCCGCATCGAAGATCTGCGCTCCGCGGCCAAGGTAGTCAGTGGATATCACGTTCATCCGCAGGTGCGCGCGATGGTGGTCCCCGGCTCGCAGCAGGTGAAGAAGCAGGCCGAAGAAGAAGGTCTGGATGAGGTTTTTCGCGCCGCCGGTTTTGACTGGCGCGAGCCCGGCTGCTCCATGTGCCTGGGCATGAATCCGGACATTCTTGCTCCCGGCGAGCGCTGCGCTTCGACCAGCAATCGCAACTTCGAAGGACGCCAGGGCCGGGGCGGCCGCACCCACCTGGTGAGCCCCATGATGGCCGCGGCGGCCGCTGTCTCCGGCCACTTCACCGATGTCCGCAAATGGCAGTTCAACCCGGTTCCTGCGCCTGAAGTGGAGTCAGCTCCGATGAAGCCATTCCGCAAACATACAGGCGTGGTCGCACCCCTCGATCGCGAGAACGTCGACACCGACCAGATCATCCCCAAGCAGTTCCTCAAGCGGATCGAACGCACCGGCTATGGCGAATTTCTTTTCTTCGACTGGCGGCGCATTCAGGAAGGACCGGACGCCGGTGCGCCGCATCCGGATTTCGTCCTGAATCATCCGCACTACAAGGATGCGGAAATTCTGGTCGCGGGCAAGAACTTCGGCTGCGGATCGTCGCGCGAACACGCGGCCTGGGCGCTTTCCGACTACGGCTTTCGCTGCGTGATCGCGTCTTCCTTCGCCGATATTTTTCATTCCAACGCGGGCAAGAACGGCATCCTGCTGATCACTTTGCCCGAGGAACAGGTGCAGACGCTGATGCAGCGCGCCGCGTCCATCCCTGGTTACCAGCTCACGGTTTCGCTCGAAGACGAGATGCTGCACGATGACCATGGCCTGTCGCTTCCCTTCTCCATCGACCCCTTCCGCCGGGAGTGCCTGCTGCTGGGCCTGGACGACATCGGGTTATCGCTCAAACATGGCGGAGCCCTGGAGAAATTTGAACAACACCACGATCAAGGAATTCTGGTTGACGCAGCCGCGGCGCTAACCAAGGAGCTTTATGACCATGCAAGAACACACCCGGCTCACGGGCGCGGAGATTATCTGGGCAACGCTCGAAGGGGAAGGAGTGCGCGAGGTTTTTGGCTATCCCGGCGGAGCGATTTTGCCCGCGTACGATGCGTTGCGCAAATTTCCCATTCGTCACATCCTGGTGCGCCATGAGCAGAGCGCGGTGCACATGGCCGACGGCTATGCACGGGCCTCAGGCCGCGTAGGAGTGGCCATTGCCACCTCCGGCCCCGGCGCCACCAACATGGTGACCGGCATTGCCACCGCGATGCTGGACTCGATTCCGCTGGTCTGCATCACCGGCCAGGTGGGAAGCAAAGTACTGGGCACCGACGCGTTTCAGGAAGTGGACATCACCGGCATCACGCTGCCGGTGACCAAGCACAACTACGTCGTCACCCGTGCCGAAGACGTGGCGCCGGTGCTGCGCGATGCGTTCCGCGTGGCCAAATCCGGGCGCCCCGGGCCGGTGCTGGTCGACATCACCAAGGATGCGCAGCAGGCAACGGCGGAGTTCGATTTCGCCGCGGCGGCGCCGGAGAAAGTCGGCAGCCACCCGATGCTCAGTGTTTCGGAGCCAAGCCTTGCTGAGGCTGCGGAGCTGATCCTCGCCGCGAAGCGCCCTTTGATTCTTGCCGGGCACGGCATCATCCAATCGGGCGCGATGAGCCAGGTGCGCGCGCTGGCGGAGCGGGCGCAAATTCCCGTGGCCTGTACCCTGCTTGGGCTGGGCGGCTTTCCTGCTTCCCACAAATTGAACCTGGGCATGATGGGCATGCATGGCGAGTCGTGGGTCAACCACTCCATCCAGGAAGCCGACCTGCTGATTGCCTGCGGGATGCGCTTTGACGATCGGGTCACCGGCTCGCTCGCAACCTACGCGCCCAAAGCCAAGAAGATCCATATCGACATCGATCCTTCGGAGATCAACAAAAACGTCGCCGTGCAGGTGTCGTTGATCGGCGACCTGGCGACGGTGCTGGACCAGCTTTTGCCGCGGATCCGCACCCGCGACGGAGCCGCATGGCTGCATGCCATCGACCGCATGAAGGGGGACGCGGCTGTCCGCGACATCAAGAACCTGCCCGACAATGGCCATCTCTACGCCGCGCACGTGATCAACGATCTGTGGCATGCAACCTCGGGCGACGCCGTGATCACGACCGACGTGGGCCAGCACCAGATGTGGGAAGCGCAATACTACAAGCATGAGCAGCCGCGCTCTCTGATCACTTCCGGTGGCCTGGGCACCATGGGTTTTGCCTTGCCTGCGGCCATCGGCGCCAAGATTGCCTGCCCGGGCAAGGAAGTCTGGGCGATCGCCGGCGACGGCGGCTTTCAGATGACCTGCCCCGAGCTGGCGACCATCGTGCAGGAGAAGTTGGATATTAATATCGCCATCATCAACAACGGTTACCTGGGCATGATCCGCCAGTGGCAGGAGACGTTTTACGAGAAGAACTACGAGTGCTCGCCGATCTTCTCGCCGGATTTCGTCAAGCTGGCGGAAGCCTTCGGCATCCGCGCCGCGGCGGTGACCACGCGCTCCGAGGTGATGAGGACGGTCGAAGCCGCGCGTACCCACAAAGGCCCCTTCCTGATCAATTTCCTGGTGGAGCAGGAAGATACTGTTTACCCGATGATCGTGCCCGGAGCTGCGCTGCACGAGATGATCCGCCGGCCGTCGGGCAATCCGCTGATCGAAACCGCGTCGGACGTCTAGAAAGGTTTGCATGCAGCACACATTCGTCGCCTACGTGGAAGATAAGCCTGGTGTGCTTACCCGCGTAGCGTCGTTGTTCCGCCGGCTGAACATCAATATCTCCTCGGTCACCGTGGGTGGTTCGGAGCGCCCGAACATCTCGCGCATGACCCTGGTTGCGGATGCTCCGCCGGCTGCCGGCCATCGCATCATGGCCTCGCTCTACAAGCTGGAGAACGTGATCCAGGTGGATGATGTTGGGCCGCTTCTCCTCGGTGAGCCGCGAACTGGCATTGATCAAGGTCGCCACCACGCCCAAGACGCGTTCGCATATCTTTGAACTGGTGAATGTTTTCCGCGCGCGCGGTGGTCGATCTCGCGCCCGGATCGCTGATGATCGAAATCACCGGCAGCGAGAGCAAGATCGAAGGCCTGCTGCAGGTGCTGAACGAGAATGAAGACCGGGTGCTGGAGATTTCGCGTACCGGCCGCATGGTGATGCGCCGCGGTCACCATACCAGCCGCGTGCTCGAGGCGCTGGGCGATGTCGAATCACAAAACGGCGCGCTGGCCCGCCAACGGCGAAGCGCTGCCGGAAGAAGAAGAGACTCCCAACGATAGCGATCTGCCCCATCAAAAACCGTAACCACGTCTGTACACAAAGGAAAGGTGTAATGACCAAGACTTATCACGACCAGGATGCCGATCTCTCGCTGATCCAGGGCAAAAAAGTAGCCATCATTGGCTATGGCTCCCAGGGCCATGCCCACTCGCTGAACCTCAAGGACTCTGGCGTCGATGTGCGCGTCGGCCTGCCGGCGACCAGCCGGTCCATCAAGAAGGCCAAGAGTGCCGGCCTGGAAGTGCTCTCCGTGGCCGATGCCGCCAAGTGGGCCGACGTCATCATGATCCTGGCCCCCGATACTTCGCAGGCAGCGATTTACAACGAACACATCGCTCCTCACATGGGCAAGGGGAAGACGCTGATGTTCGCCCACGGCTTCAACATCCGTTACGGCACCATCGTTCCTACGCCGGAGATCGACGTCAGCATGGTCGCTCCCAAGGCCCCGGGACACCGGGTGCGCGAAGTGTTTACCGAAGGCGGCGGGGTTCCGGCCCTGATCGCGGTGCACCAGGACGCTTCCGGCAAGGCGCACGCCCTGGCGCTCTCCTATGCCAAGGCAATCGGCAGCACGCGCGCCGGAGTGATCGAAACCACCTTTACCGAAGAGACCGAAACCGACCTTTTCGGCGAGCAGACGGTGTTGTGCGGCGGGGTCAGCGCGTTGGTCAAAGCCGGCTTCGAAACCCTGGTGAATGCGGGCTACCAACCAGAGGTGGCCTACTTCGAGTGCCTGCACGAGTTGAAGCTGATCGTCGACCTTATGTATCGCGGTGGTCTGGCTTACATGCGCTACTCCATTTCCGACACCGCCGAGTACGGCGACTACACCGCCGGGCCGCGCCTGGTTACGGATGCGACGCGCGCGGAGATGAAGAAGATACTGACGGAGATTCAGGACGGCACCTTCGCCAAAAACTGGATCAAGGAGAACGAAACCGGGCGCAAGCAGTTTGACCAGATGCGCAGCAAGGAAGCGGAGCACTCCATCGAGGAGGTGGGCAGCAAATTGCGCGCGGCCATGCCGTTCCTGGATCCGGTAACGGTCACGGTGGACAGCCCCGGCGCGGCGCCTCGCCTGGCTGAGCCGGTCGGCGCTTAGGGTCCTGAGTGGCTATTCCGCTCCGAAGGATGCGCTACGGCCTTTAGGACAGAGTCGATCGACCTGTTCAGGAGGTCCCAGGCCTCGAAATCGAGACCTGGGGCACCCATCGTGTTTCCAGGTGAATCGGCTTGAGGCGATCTGGCTCCGAAGAAACAGCGTGGTTACGTTGACGCCCTGTTGAGTTTTTAACGCACCTCTTACGCGTTTTTTCGAGTCTACTCTGCATGCACTTGTCCCGCTGGCTTTGCGTTTTTCCGTTTTTGCTCTGCTCTCGAGCCTTTTCCTTGGCTGCGATGACTGGGCAAACCGGAACCCAGCAGCCCAGCGCAGGGTGTCCAGCCCAGCCGAACACCCTGCGGGCTATGCGGGACTGCTACCGCCCGTTGCTGGTCTTCGCTCCGCGCCTGGACAATCCGCAGCTGGTGGAGGAGTTCAATCAGCTGAAGGCTCACGTCAATCGAGCTCAAGAGCCGCAGCGTGCTGTACGTTCCCATCGTCCCGGAGGGGCATAATCAGCCCATCCCGGGCTCCAAGGTTCCCACAGCCAGGCTCAGCGAAGATGAGTTGGCCGCGATGCGTCACCGCTTCAAGGTCGAACCGGCTGATTTCCTGGTGATCCTGATCGGTAAGGATGGAGAAGAAAAGCTGAGCAGCCGAACTCCGGTCGCGGTGGAGCAGATCGAGCGGCTGATCGACTCCATGCCCATGCGCAAGAGCGAGATGCGGCAGGAACCACAAGGCGAGGAAATAGGCCCGCCGGCTCCCTCCCGCAACGCTGCAATCAGCCGCCGGACCACGCCGCATCGGCTAACATCAAAAGAACACCGCGAGGTGCCATGACGACCCAAGCCACGATCCCTGGTTTCACCACGGTTCCGCCCCCGTACCGCGCCCCCCACGACCCGGCGCGAGTTCCCGAACTGGTGGAGGCGCTGAAGAAAGTAGGCCCGCTTCACGACCTGGAGGAGGCGGAGTACGAGTGGCTGGCCACCCACGGTACCGAAGTTTTTGCGGAGTCGGGCGCGGTCGTCTTCCGCGAAGGCGACCCTGCCACCAAGATGACGATCCTGCTCAAAGGCGAGATCTACGTCCGCCGGGAGCATGGAGGACCGGCTGCTCTCTTCATCGGCCGCTCCGGACTTGATCACCGGCCTGCTTCCCTTCTCCCGCATGAAGGCTTACGGCGGGCTGGGTTATACCTCTGCCCCAACCTGGATGCTGGAGTTCGATCGATCGCTCTTTCCCGAGATGCTGCAAGACGATTCCCTCGCTAACCGAACGATTCGTCGGCATTCTTCTGGATCGCGTGCGCGAAATCACGCGCATGGAGCAGCAGTCAGAAAAGCTGAATGCGCTGGGCAAACTGGCGGGAAATCTGGCTCACGAACTCAATAATCCAGCTTCCGCCGCGCAGCGTTCGGCCGCCGGGGTTCTGGAGGAATTGCGCGTTTATGGACACGAGCGCTTCAATCTAGGACGTCTGTGCCTGAACTCCGAGAAGACCGAAAAGGTCCTGGCATGGGAGGATCAGGTTCGCGCCGAGGCCAAAAGGCTGGGCACGCCGGCCGAAACGGAGCAGACCTATCGCGAAGATCAAATTGTCAGCTGGCTGCACCGGCATGACATCCAGGAGTCATGGCATATCGCGCCCGAGCTGGCCGAGTTCGGCGTGGTGCCCGAGCAGTTGGAACCGCTCGCCGGCTACCTGGACCCAGGCGCCATCGCCGTGGTGCTGTCTCAGTTCACCTCATCCCTGCGCACGGAAAGAATCGCCGAGGCCATGCTGGACTCCACGGCGCGCATTTTCGATTTGATACGGGCCATCAAGGATTACTCCTACATGGACCAGATGCCCATTCAGGAGGTCGACGTTCCCGCAGAGTCTGGAAAACACGCTGGCCATGGTCGCCTCCCGCTTGCGCAAGGTGGAAGTGATCCGCGACTACGAGCCCAACCTGCCCTGCGTAAGCGCTTACGGCCGGGAGCTCAACCAGGTCTGGACGGCATTGATCGAGAACGCTCTGGATGCGGTTCAGGACGAAGGGAGATCAGGCTTCTGGTCCGCACCGCCGGCGACATGCTGCTGATCGAGGTCTGGGACAACGGTCCCGGGATTCCGCAGGAGTTGCAGGCGCGCATCTTCGAGCCCTTCTTTACCACCAAGGCTCCGGGAAGCGGGCTGGGGCTGGGACTGGACGCGGTGAGCCGAATCGTTCGCATGCACCGCGGCTACGTAACCGTTCAGTCGAAGCCTGGCAGTACGTGCTTTCAGGTCCGGCTTCCGCTGCAGCAGGGCAGGCGTACTAAGGGGTGTGCGTGAGAACCTAGCTTCTCTGAAGGGTACGGCCTTTAGGCCGTACATAAATGATCGAATATCGAGGGCTTTAGCCCCTGGGGGCATCTTTCCTGCTCGCTTAGCAGCCCTCAGCGGCTGAAGCCGGTCATTTTGACCTCATAAAGTACGGGCTGAAGCCCGTACCCTTCAAAGAAGCGAGTTTTTCCGCGGCCTGTTTAGCCGTGCCGTACCTTGAGAGAACGCGCTCTTACTGCGGCGCCGGTACGGCGTAGCGGCCACGCGCACGATTCCGCACTTGGTTTTCTTGCCGTCGGAAGTGGTGGCCTCGCCATTTTGCCCGTTGAGTTTGAACTGCAGCGTGGATCCCACCACAAACTGCGTCGGCTTTAGCGAACTGCCCAGTTTTGTCCGGCAGACGTACTCGTTGGTCGACGTATCAATGACCAGATCATACTGCTGATGCTTCTGCTTTTTGCTGGTGGTGCCCACGGTTTGCAGGTCTTTGAGGGTTGCGGTCTGGACCAGGCTGTCGGCCAGAGCGGCCGTGGAAAGTAACGGCGGCGGCCAGACAGAGGCCGGATGCTTTGCGATAATGTCATGGCTCCTCCTCGAATCAGGCTCCTGCAAGTTTGGCGCCGAAGGCCAGCAGCAATGAGCCCAGGATGATGCGATAGAGCGCAAAGATGACGAACCCGTGGCGCCGCACCCACAGCAGGAACCACTCCACCACGCCCAGGGCAACGACAAAGGAAACCACAAAGCCGATGCGCCAGCACGATCCAGCCATGCGTGGTCATGACCAGGGGAACCATCGCTTCTCCCCCGGGACCTGCTTGGGATGGATGGTGCGAAGAAATTCGTAGCCGGTCGCCGCAATCATGACCGGGATGGACAAGAGAAAGCTGAACTCGAGGGCCGCGGTGCGCGTCATGCCCACGGCCTGACCGGCGGCAATGGTAGACATCGACCGCGAGACGCCGGGAAAAACGGCCGACGTGACCTCCCACAGGCCGATCCAGACCGCCTGGAAGAGCGACATCTGCTCCACATCCTTGGTCTTCAGATCGCGACGCACGCTCAACGCATCCACCACCCACATCACGATGCCGCCAATCAGCAGCGGCCAGCGCCATGAGGCGGATGCTTTCCAGATGCTTACCGATCAACTTGACCAGCAACAGCGAAGGAACTGCGGTGCAGACAAAGGCCACCATGGTCAGCGAGAGAGGGTGGGTGAGGACGGTACGGTCACCATTTTCTCCCTGGGGAAAGGTGCGGAAAAACTCCAGAATCCGCCCGGTGAACAGCAGCACCAGGGCGAGAATGGCGCCCAACTGGATCACGACGGTGTACATCTTCCAGTAAGGGCTGGCCAGGTCGACGTGGAGCAGCGCCTCCACCAGCCTCAGGTGCGCGGTTGAGCTGACGGGTAGAAATTCGGTCAGTCCTTCGACGATGCCAAGCAAGACCGACAGGATGTAATCGTTCAAAGGCCCTCCGGCGACCGCAACGTTACTGGCGATCGGTGCCGTAGATGGGAATTGATTCCTGCAACTGGTATACCAGACTGGCAGCGCGGGCGGCATAGTCCGATTGGGGATATTTGGCGGCAATGGTACCTGCAATGGTTACGGCTCTCGCCTTGGCCTCGCCGGCTTTTTTGTCGTCTCCATTGGCGCTGTAGATGTCGTTCAACGCGCCCTGGCGGTAGACGGCGTTGTAGAGCGCCTCGGGGGCCCGCGGCGAGTCCGGGTGCTCCTGCGCGTACTTTTCATACATCTCGGCTTCCTTCTCCGGGCATTTGGTGGAGCCCTGCCAATCGCCGCAGACTTTGTTATCCAGCATGTCCCAATCGGCCAGGTCGGCCCATTTGGAATGGGGGTAGTTTTTCTTCAGCTTGCGCAACTCTTCATCGTCGATCTGCTCGCGCAGGTAGGCGTCTTTTTCATGCGCCGAGGGCAGGGAGAAAACATCGGCCTTTTGCAGTTGCCAGCGTATATCGGCGGAACGCCAGGCGGCTTCGGGGGCCAGCGGCGACTGGGGGAAGAAATCGGCCATGCGTTGGTAGAGCAGCCGCGCTGCCTGGGCGACGCTCTGGGGAGCGCGCGGCAGCATGGCGTCGATCTCCTGGCTGGCGGCTGCGCCGAAGAGAATCAGGTCGCCCTTGGGGGTCTCCGCACTGACCACGCCGGCAGCCGGCATCCATCCGGAAACCGGGACCGCGGCCGCCTCGTGGCCAAATACGGGCGCATCCTGCGATTTGGAGATTTCCTCGTCGGTGTTGGCGAAGACACGCAACCAGGGACCATTTTTCTCCACGATCACCATTTCCCTGCCCGGCGAGATCTCAGCCAGGCGAGAGGAAGTGTTGTCTGGCGCCACGTAGAGGTTGGTATTGCGGATAACGGTCGCCTTGGGACCATTGCTGGGAGCTGGGGGTTTAGGTGCCGCAGTCGCTTGGACCGCGAATACCAGGAGGGCAGAAAGAGCAATGAATCCAGTGCGCATAAGTGAGAAAACTCTTACTTGTCTAGAATACGCCTAGACGGGGGAGTGCAAACCGCTCCACGTCTAGCTTTGAGAGTGCATCCGCAAAAACTAGAGCGAAGCCGTACGTGGACCTGCGGTTCTCATCCTTCTTCGAGTACGCTGCGCAGCACCGACGGCTCGACGTTGCCGCCACTCATGATCGCTACCGTTTGCCGGGCAGGCGGCAACTGCTCGCTGATGGAAGAGCGCCGCCGCCAAGGCAACTGCGCCGCTGGGCTCCGGAACCAGGCGGGCGGCAAAGATCATTCGCCGCATGGCCTCGCGGATCTCGGCTTCGGTCACGGTCACGATGTCGTCGACATAAGCCTGCATGTGGGCAAAATTCAGCTCGCCCACGCTCTGCGTTCTCAACCCATCCGCCGCGGTCCGGCCGGTCTGCTCGCCGGTGAAGGACACGATGCTGCCCGCCTTGAGGCTCTGCGCCGCATCCGAGGCAAGTTCCGGCTCGACCCCAATCACCCGCGCTCTGGGCCGAGTCAGCTTCACCGCAGCCGCGACGCCGCTGAGCAGGCCACCTCCGCCCACCGGCGCCAGCACCAGATCGACCTCCGGCCGGTCGGCAACAATCTCCAAACCGCAGCTTCCCTGCCCGGCAATGATGTCGCGATCGTCGTAGGGTGGAATGACGACGTACCCGAATTCGGCGGCCAGCTCTTCTGCCTTGGCCTTGCGCTCCGCGCTGGCGGGGCCAACGGTGACGATCTCCGCTCCCAGCGCCCGGGTCGCTCTTACCTTCACCTGTGGCGCGTTCGACGGCATCACGATGACGGCTTTCGTGCCCAGCGCTCGAGCGGCGTAGGCCACCCCCTGAGCATGGTTGCCGCTGGAATAGGTGATCACGCCGCAGGCGCGCTCCCGGGCAGACAATTGCGCGATTTTGTTGAAGGCGCCGCGTAGCTTGAAGCTGCCGATGGGCTGCAGCCCTTCAGCCTTGACCCAAAGGGCGCGGCAGTCTTCGAAGCCAACCAGCGGCGTGTGCACGGCAACACCGCGAAGCCGCTCCTGGGCAGCGCGCAGCTCCGCCAGCGTGACCAGCAACTTAGATTTCCAGAATAATCGGCATGATCATCGGCCGGCGCGACGTGCTTTTCTGGATGTAGCGCTTGAGATCGAGACGGATTTTCTCTTTCATCACCCCGTAGTCGGCCTTCTCTTCGGCCGAGGACGATTCCAGTGTGCGGTTGACAATCTCCCGCGCCTGCTCGCTGAGCGCAATCTCGCCGGTCACAAAGCCGCGGGTCACTACTTCCGGCGCGCTCTCCACCTTGCCGGTGCGCTTGTTGATGGTGATGATGGCCAGCACGATGCCATCTTCGCTCAGGTGCTTGCGGTCGCGGATCACCAGGTCTTCGACCACATCCGTGGTGGAACCGGCATCGATGCAAATCCGGCCGGTGGTGACTTTGCCTGCCTTGACTGCGGTGTTTGCATCCACTTCCAGAACGTCGCCATCTTCGAGCAGCAGCGCCTGCTGCACCACCCCGGTATTCTTCGCCAGTTGCACATGCTTCTGCAGATGACGATAGTCCCCGTGGACCGGGAATAAAGAACTTCGGCCGCAGCAGGTTGATCATCAGCCGCATCTCTTCCTGGCTGCCGTGTCCGCTTACGTGGATCAGTCCGGATTCGCCATCGTCATAGATCACGTTGGCCTCGCGGCGGCATAGGTGATCGATGACCCGGTAAATGCTCTTCTCGTTGCCGGGAATGACGCGGGAACTCAACACCACCGTGTCGCCGCGCTCGACGCGCGCGTGTTTATGGTTGTCGACCGCCGCACGGGAAAGAGCCGACATCGGCTCCCCTTGCGTGCCGCTGATCAGAACCATGACTTCAGAAGCTGATAGTCGCGGATCTGCCCGGGATGAATCAGCAACCCGGCGGGCACAGTGAGGTAGCCAAGATCCTGCGCGATCTCTGAGGATTCCACCATCGACCTGCCCACGATGGCCACCTTGCGGCGATGCGTCTGCGCCAGTTCCAGGGCGATACGGATGCGGTAAATCGAGGACGAGAAGCAGCTGAAGAACAGCTTCTGTTTGGTGCGCGAGAAGACCTCGTCCAAACGCGGCTTCACCGCCCACTCGCTGGGGGTGTATCCGGCGCGATCGACGTTGGTCGAGTCCTGCAGCAGATGCCAGCACGCCGCGCTTGCCGTACTCTGCGAAGGCATGCAGGTCGAAGGCCTTGCCGTCCGGGGGCGAGAGGTCGATTTTGAAGTCGCCGGTGTGCACGATGACGCCGACCGGGGTCTCGATCGCCAGGGCGACACAGTCCACCAGGCTGTGGGTGACTCGAATCGGCTCGACGGTGAAGGCGCCGAGGTGAAACTTTTGCCGCGGCGTAATCTCGATCAGCTCCGCGGTGTCGAGCAACTTGTGTTCTTCCAGCTTGCCTTCGACATAGGCCAGCGTGAACTCGGTCGCGTAGACCGGCACTTTCAGTTCACTCAGAGATCCAGGGCAGCCCACCGATATGATCCTCGTGGCCATGGGTCAGGATGATGGCGCGAACATGCTGGCGGTTTTCGATGAGGTAGGAGATATCGGGGACGACAATGTCGACGCCCAACAACTCGGTCTCGGGAAACATGAGACCGGCATCGATGACGATGATGTCGTCTGCCCAGCGAAGCGCCAGGCAGTTCATTCCGAATTCGCCCAGCCCACCCAGGGGGATGACTTGTAACTTACCTGAAGACATCAAAGTTTAATGCTACCACGCAGCGCATCTCAGCGCAGCAGGTCCTCGAGAGTGGCGCTTAGATCGGTCTTGTCATCGCGATACTTAACGATTACCGGCGTGTACAGACTCAAGCCCCATGCGGGCTCGGCACCGCGCTTCAGTTCTCTCGCCCCCGGCACCACCACTGCTCCTTCCGGAATGACCAAAGGTTGATCCGCGGACGCCCGGAGCACTTCGCCGCGCACGATATCGTAGACCGGCGTTCCCCGGGTCAGGATGGTGCCCGCGGCCAGGACCGCGCGCCGACGCACGAGTGTGCCCTCGTAGACTCCGGTGTTGCCGCCGATCAGCACGTCATCTTCAATGATCACCGGGGTGGCGTTGACCGGCTCCAGCACGCCGCCGATCTGCGCCGCGGCGCTCAGATGAACCCGCTTGCCAATCTGGGCGCAGCTGCCCACCAGCGCGTGGGAATCGACCATCGTGCCTTCGTCCACGTAGGCGCCGGCATTCACATACATGGGCGGCATGCACACCACTCCTCGGCCGAGGAAGGCGCCTTCACGGATGGCGGATCCGCCCGGCACCACCCGCACTGCTTGCTCCGGCTCGAATCGCCGCGCAGGGTAAGTGCTCTTGTCCACAAAGGAGAATTCATCGCCGCCCATCTGCACCAACGTGCCCAGCCGGAAGCCCAGCAGAATGCCCTGCTTGACCCAGGTGTTGACTCGCCATCCCAGCGGGGTGCCAGGATCCGGCTCGGCGGCCCGCACCCGGCCCGCGCTCAGCGCGCTGCGCAGTTCGAGGAAGGCATCCATCGCTCCCTGGTCGCCGATAGCGTCGGCTCCGGCGGCAAAATATCGTCTCTATGTCGGCTTGTAGGGCCGTCGACTCAATCGTCATGATGATCCTTAAACTCGGTTCTGATTGGGACCGTGGCGAGTTTACTACTTCGCGAGCAGACCTAATTCTTCAGCCAGCGCCTTCAGCTTTGCCCGGGTCGCCGCAGTCACAGGCACGATGGGCAAGCGATAGTTTTCCTTCAGGCGCCCCATCATCGCCATCACGCACTTCACCGGTCCAGGACTCGATTCCCAGAAGTTCGCAGTGATCAGCCGAAAGTATCGGCGGTTGAGGGCACGAGCGGTCGCCCAGTCGCCATCCAGCGCCGCTGCAACCATGCGCGCCATCTCTGCCGGAATTTCATTGGACGCAACCGACACCAATCCCGCTCCGCCCAGAGCGATCACCGGCAGCGCCATCAGGTCGTCGCCGGCCAGAACCGCAAAGCTCGGCGGCAGCAAATGAATCAGCTCGGCAATCTGCTGCAGGTTGCCGCTCGATTCCTTCACTCCCTGGATATTGGGCACATCTTCGGCCAGGCGCAGAATGGTTGCCGGCTCCAGGTTGACGCCGGTGCGGCCGGGAATGTTGTAGAGCACCACCGGGCACGGAACCGCCTCGGCAATCGCGCGGAAGTGGCGGTACTGGCCCTCCTGGCCTCGGCTTGTTGTAGAAGGGGTTCGCCGTCAGCAGGCCACTTACTCCCGGCACGGACGCGGCTTCCCCTGCCCGGGCAACCGCCTCCAGCGGTGGAATTGTGGGTGCAACCAGCCAGAACCGGCACCCGGCCGGCTGCGGCTTCGGTCACGATGCCGATCACCCGCAGCCATTCCTCATGGTTCAGAGTAGGGGTTTCGGCAGTCGTTCCGCAGGCGACCAGAAAATGAATGCCGCTATCGATCTGCCATTCCACCAGCTTGCTGAGCGTTTCCTCATCGAGGCTGCCATCGCTGCGAAAGGGAGTCACCAGTGCTGTGCCACAGCCGCTGAGGGTCATAACAAATGGAGTCTACTACCTCAGTTGGGGATAAATCTCCCTGAAGTCGTAGCAGCCGGTCTTGCCGCAGAGCCACTCCGCTGCCCGAACCGCGCCCTCGGCAAAACTGCGGCGAGAGAGTGCCTCGTGCCGGATCTGAATCACATCGTCGCCCAAACTGGCGGTGATGGTGTGCGTGCCCACAGCGTCGCCCTCACGATGGGAAACGATGTCGATCTTGAGCGCGGGATCGCACTTCCAGCAAAGCCTGCTTGATGGCTAACGCTGTTCCCGAGGGCGCGTCCTTTTTGCTCTTCGTGGTGGGTTTCGCTGATGCTGATCTCAAATCCAGGCACCAGGGGCACCAGTTGCCGGGCCAGCTGGTACATCACCTGGATACCGACGGAGAAGTTCGCGCCGTACACCAGGGCGCCATTCCGCCGTTCGCAGATGGCGCGAATTTCGTTGAGCTTGTCATACCATCCCGTGGTGCCCACGACCACGCGGGCCCCATTGGCCAGGCAGGCGCGCACGTTGGGTATGACCGCCTGCGGCGTGGTGAAATCGAAGACCGCGTCGAACTGGGCCAGCATCGGACCGGTGAGGGCCGAGGCATTGGCATTTTCTTCTTCGCCGATGACCCGGACGCTGTGTCCTCGCTGAGTCGGCAACATCAGCCACCACCTGCCCCGTTTTGCCCCGTCCCAGCACTAAGAAGATCATGGTTACAGATGCACGCTTTCTATCGCTTTTCTTGCGCTTACGTCGAAGATCTCCGGATCGGGATCGACAAAAAAGGCCGCGTGCAGGGATCGCACCGCCTCATCCACATCATCCTCGTCAATCATGAAGCTCATGTTGATTTCCGAGGCGCCCTGAGAAATCATACGCACGTTAATGTGGCGGACGGCATGAAAAACCTGGGCCGCAATGCCGTTCTGGCCGCGGATATTGCCGCCCACCATGCAAATCAGCGCCTTTCGTCCCTCGTAGGTCACGTCGGCCAGCTTGCTCAGATCGGCGGCCAGCTCCGGCAGCTGCTCGTTGGAATCGACGGTGAGCGAAACACTTACCTCCGAAGTAGACACCATATCCACGGCACACTTGTGCTTATCGAAGACCTCAAAGACGGCGCGCAGGTATCCATGCGACATCAGCATGCGGCTGGCGACCAGGTCGATGATGGTCAGCCGCCGCTTGGCGGCGATGGATTTGAAGGGGCTGCGGCAGTGGGTCGCCAGCGCGGTAATGCGGGTGCCCTCATTGTCTGCGTTGCGTGAGTTCAGCACCAGTACCGGAATGTTCTTCTGCACCGCAGGCAGAATGGTCGCCGGGTGCAGCACCTTGGCCCCGAAATACGCCAGCTCCGCAGCCTCTTCGAAGCTGATGGTCTTGACCCGCAGGGCATCGGGACAAACCCTGGGATCGGCGGTCATGATGCCGTTCACGTCGGTCCAGATCTCGATTGCCTCGGCATCCAACCCGCCGCCGATCAGCGCCGCGGTATAGTCCGATCCGCCACGGCCCAGCGTAGTGGTGACACCCTCGACGGTGGAACCGATAAAGCCGGCCATGATCGGGACCTGCTCCGGCGTCGATCAGGGGCCGCAGATGCTGGTTGCACCGAGCCTCGATCAACGCGGTGTTGGGGGTCGCTTTGCCGTGCTGAGCGTCGGTCACAATACAGGTTCGGGCGTCGACGTGAGCGCTATTAATTCCCTGGTCGCGAAATGCCTCGGCCACCAGGCGGCTGGAGAGGCGCTCCCCAAAACTGACCACCATGTCATTGGTCCTGGGAGTCAGTTCGCCGACCGCGGAAAGCCCGCGCAGAATCTCGTCGATGGAGTCGAATTCCTGCTGGATCCAGTTCTGCAGCTCTCCCTTGCGGTGGGCGGGGAGCAGCTGTTCCGAAGTGTCGCAATGGCGGTTGCGGAGACGCGCGCTGATGGCCAGAGCGCCATTGCGGTCCCCACGGCCCGCGGCTTTGGCTGCGGCCAGAAGCTGGTCGGTGACTTTGGCCATGGCGCTGACCACGACCACGGGCCGCTGGCCCCGGGCCAGCCGGCCCTGGACAATTTTGGCGGTGCGTTTGATGGCCGGAGCATCTTCGACCGAAGTGCCGCCAAACTTCATCACCACCGGCTTCATACGGAAACGGCCACGTGATCGCGGGCGGCGGCCGGAAGCAGCTTGCCCAGCGCAGCCAGGAACTCTCCATTCAACACCGCTGCACCCGCTCCACCGCGAATCGTATTGTGGGAAAGGACGGTGAACTTCCAGTCCAACAGCGAGCATGGCCGCAGGCGGCCAACCGTAGCTGCCATGCCCTTGCCGCGCATGCGGTCCAGCCGCGGCTGCGGGCGGTCCTCGGCAGCACTCCACTCCACCGGCTGGCTGGGCGCAGTGGGCAGCACATAAGCGGCGAGGGGCGCAAATTCACTCCAGGCGGCCAGGATCTCTTCGCGTGTCGCCTGGGCGGTCAGCTTGATGCTGACGCTCTCGGTGTGGCCGTCTTCGACCGCGACCCGGTTGCAATGCGCACTCACCCGGGCGTTCAGAGGTTCCACCCTGGTCCCGCTCAGCTTGCCCAGCAGCTTCAGTGTTTCGGCCTCGAGTTTTTCTTCTTCGCCGCGAATGTAAGGAACGACGTTGCCCAGAATGTCGAGCGAGGCCACACCGGGATAACCAGCGCCGCTGACGGCCTGCATGGTGCTCACAAATACGCTCTCCAGGCCAAAGCGATCGGCCAGCGGCTTGAGCGCCAGAACCAGCCCGATGGCGCTGCAGTTGGGGTTGGTCACAATGTAGCCGCCGGATTGCTTGCGCCAGCTTTGTGTCTCGAGCAGGTTCAAGTGGTCCGGGTTAACTTCGGGAATCACCAGCGGAACATCCGTCTGCATGCGGAACGCGCTGGAATTCGAGATCACGGCGCAACCTGCGGCCGCAAACTTCGGCTCCAGTTCCCGGGCGATGTCGGTATCGAGCGCAGCGAAGATGACGCCAGGCGCGCCCTCGGGGGCCGCCGGCGAAACCATCATTGCGGCAATCCGGCTGGGCAGCGGAGTGTCTAGCTTCCAGCGCACTGCTTCGCCGTAGGTTTTGCCGCTGGACTTGTCACTGGCCGCGAGCCAGGCGATTTCAAACCACGGATGCTCCTCCAGCAATTGGATGAAGCGCTGACCGATAACTCCGGTCGCGCCTAGAATGCCAATCTTGTGTCGTGTCTGCATGGTCTTGAAAATATTCTGGTTAATTTTAGACTATTCCGCGTGGCAAGTTGATCGTCCGAAGCGCTGATCCCTGCACGACCTCACGTGCAAGCTGCTGGATTCCAAATCCATGGCAGCCGCTATCCTGCGAAATTCGGGCATGGCCGTATGCTGGGCTCGGCAAGCTTGCAGGGGGAGTGTGGAGTGCATGGCACGGTATGGTCAACATGAAGTAGTTATTCCCAGGGGTTGAACAGCGTTCCCCCCAAAGGTTCAAAGTCGGAGACATTGCGCGTGACCAGGGTAAGGTTGTGCACCTCGGCAGCAGCGGCAAGAAAGGCGTCCATGGCGTGGATCGTCCGGCCTTGAGCCTGGCAGCGAGAGACAATCTTTCCCCAGGCATCGGCAACCGAAACGTCGATAGGTAGGACACGCTTATCGAAGCGCAGCGGCAGCTCCTCGCGCAGCCACACATCGAGCCGCTCGCGGCGGCTGCCAGCGGCCATCCGTTCGATGCCATGGCGCAGTTCGGCAAAGGTTACGACGCTTAAGAACACGCGGTCCTCATCAGCTTCGGCCAACCAAGTGATCACGCCCAGATGGGGACGAGGCTTGACCCACTCCGAGACGACATTGGTATCGAGCAGAAAACTCACAGGCTGCTATCGCGCGGCATGTCCGGCACGCGTTCGATTTCCAGCTCAGAGCCGCACAAGGGAGAGGCCGCAAAAAACTCGGCCAGGTTGCCGGCACGTCTGGTTTTGCGCTCCCACTCTTCGCAGGAGACAACGACGGCCGTGATGCGGCCACTGCGAGTGATCGTCTGTGGTCCCTGCGACAGGGCTTGGTCCAAGACCTCACTCAATCGTGCTTTGGCTTCGGCTACGGTCCAGATGCTCTGCTTCATGAGCCTCCCATGTGGTCATGATAGTCAAGATAGTCATTATAGCCTGGTCGGGGCTCCTGCCGAAGGGCCTAACTAACTCCGCGCCTGAAGGGTACCCGCAAGACGCCCTCAAGAGACCCGACGCGAAAATTTACAGCTTTCCGCGGTCTCGCGTCACTTCCTATTGAGCACGATTTTGGATCTGCCAGGGGAAAATCGGGCTTGTAATCAACGAATCCTCGTCACAGCACCCGGCAGAGTCCCTTTTGACCACCGCTCTTTGACGAGGCGTAAGGAGTCTTGCGGCTGGCTGAGGATCGGTCAATCCCAACCCATATGGCCCCAGACCATGTGGGTGCCGCAATGACTTTGTCACAGCGCCGCGATAACGGCGCCGGTAAACGCTTTGGTACCGCTGGTTCCACCTACATCGCGGGTCAGCGTCTTCTTCTCGACGTAAACTTTCTCCAGCGCCGATTGAACCCGATTGGCGGCGCCGGTTTCGTCGAGATAGCGCAGCATCAGGATGGCTGACTGGAGCAGCGCCGTCGGGTTGGCGATGTCCTTACCTGCAATGTCGGGGGCCGAGCCATGGACAGCTTCGAAGATTGCACAGCCGGTGCCCAGGTTGGCGCCCGGCACCAGCCCCAGGCCGCCCACGAACGCGGCGCAAAGGTCACTGACAATGTCGCCGTACAGGTTTTCGGTCAGCAGCATGTCGTATTGGTACGGGTTCATTACCAATTGCATACAGGTGTTATCGACGATGTGCTCGCCATACGTGATCTCGGGATAGCCCTTGGCTACCTCGCGCGCGCAACGCAGAAAGAGTCCGTCGGACATTTTCATGATGTTTGCTTTGTGGATTGCGTGGATCTTGTGCCGCTTGAACTTGCGCGCATATTCAAAGGCAAACTTCGCGATGCGGGTGGAAGCTTTCTCGGTGACGATCTTCAACGACTCGACCACTCCGGGCACCACTTCATGCTCCAGCCCCACGTACTCGCCTTCCGTGTTCTCGCGCACGATGATCAGATCCACGCCCGGGTAGCGTGTATCCATCCCCGGCAGATTCTTGATCGGACGGAAGTTGGCAAACAACTCGTACTTCTTGCGGAGGTGCACGTTGATGGATGAGAAACCACCGGCGATCGGCGTGGCCACTGGCCCTTTCAGCGCCAGGCGATTGCGATCGATCGAATCGTACACCGCTTGCGGAATGTACTCGCCATACTTCTCATAGGCGTTGGCGCCGACCAGGAACGGCTCCCAGGCGAACTTCGCACCGCTTCCCGCGATCGCCGCTTCGAGGATGCGTACCACCGCATCCGTGACTTCCGGCCCGATGCCATCGCCGGCGAGCAGTGTGATGGTGTGCGTTCTCTCCTGTGAGCCTGTTGCTGCCATTCTCTCTCCTCGGCGCTTATCGCTTGCCGGTCTTGCTTGCTTCCCTGGTGTTGAGCAGCTGTTCCAGCTCTTCCTTGAACTCGCGTACGTCTTTAAAGTCCCGGTAAACGCTGGCGAAGCGGATGTAGGCGACTTTATCGATGCTACGCAGGTGATTCATGATCAGCTCGCCGATCTGGTTGGTGGTTCGTTCGCGTTCCGGCGAATCCACCAGGAAGGCCTCGGTTTCATCCACGATCGCCTCCAGCTTGGCGGCGGAAACGGGGCGTTTTTCGCAGGCCCGCAGTAAGCCGCTCAGCACCTTTTGGCGCTCAAATTTCTCCCGGCGTCCGTCTTTCTTGACCACCATGTAGGGGATTTCGTCGATGCGCTCGTAAGTGGTGAAGCGCTTGTTGCAACCTTCGCATTCGCGACGGCGGCGAATTGAGTCTGCTTCTTTGCTTTCGCGCGAATCTACCACTCGATCCTGCGCAAATCCGCAATATGGGCATTTCATCAGTAGCTAAATTCTAGCAGTCGCAGAGTGACGATCATGCCTGCGGTTCACCAGGTCTTCGTTGCCAGGAGCCGGTCCAACGTAGCCATTGTGTATTCGAATATCGCATGCAGCTGGAGGAAGGCCTCCACTTGCATTCGCGTTCCGAACCCAAGAAGTTCGCGCACCTGTTCCATCGTCAACCGACCATGCCGATACGCTCCGGCCACTGCTTCTTCCAGTAAAGCGCGGGCGGAATCGAGGCCAGTGGGCAGGAGTTGTCGGACGAACTGCTCAGGTATTTCGACGGTGACCCGCATAAGCAAAGGGTAGCAGAGCGGCAGGGCCGAAGCCATCGGTGCAGCGCCTCAAGCGGTTATGCTTCGCTGACCACGGCAGTCTGCTCCGCCTCGTCCTCGGCGAGACTCTCCGACTGTTCGGATACTTTCTTGAGCGAAACATGTTCGACCCGGGCCCAGATCAGGCCGAATGGCACGACGCATATGTAGGTAACAATCAGCAGCATGGTGCCGCAGGCAAGAGCAGGTTCAAACTGCACGTGGAACACCTGCTGCATCACACCCGTGGTCACGCCAATCTGGGCGAACCATCCGATCACCGGTAATGGAACTCCGGATCCAACCATGCTCGCGGCCATCAACACCATGCAGCGGGCGAGCGTCATGGAAGACAGCTCTGGCGAGAGCACAAAAGCCCGGGTGGTCTCGAGGTATGCCGCCGTGATTAAGCCCCACATGAGGAGCGACAGCCCCATGGCCTGGCAAAAGTCTCCGAAGGTTGCGATGGAATCCAGGCCATCGCGGAAAGCGCGAATCTTGGTCCCCGCCGAATGGCCGAACTTCGGCGAGAGCGAGCCCAGGCTCTTCTCCACCAGGCTGGCAACTGCTCTGCCCGAAGCACGGACGCTGATTGCGAAAACCGCCAAGGCAACGGCGACTACCAGGCCACCCACCGCCGCGCGCTGCAACGCCTCGTGATAGGGCAGCGTAGCGCGGTCCGGCGCCAACAGCAAGGCGCTCGAAAAGATCAGCGCCATCGCGCCCAGATCGAACATGCGCTCCACTGTGTAGACCGCCACCTGCGAACTCAGCGGCAGCTGGGTTCGCCGCGCAATCAGGTACGGACGGACAAGATCCGCAAGACGGCCAAGGAGGGCGACCGCAGTGAAACCAATCATTTGCGCGCCCAGCAGGGAGAGCGAGCTGACTTTCTTCTGCGGCTTCAACAGGACCGCCCAGCGCGCTGCACGCAGCCAATAACACAATACGATCAGGGCTACACCGAGAGCGATGCGCTTCCAATCTACGTGCTGTATCTGATCGAGAAAGACGCGCCACTGAAAGTGGACCCGTGTGTGCACCAACCACCCCAACGCCCCCAGGAGAATCGCTCCCACCAGGTAAATGATCCAGGAATGCTTTTTCACCTGCGACTCCGAACCGCGTTATTGGCTGGCTGGTGTGGAGGAAAGAGCGGCGGTCCCGGACGGGTGCAGCTTCTCCCATTGTTTTCTACGGTTGAATTCGCGAATCACCCGGGCAACATAAACCTGGGTCTCGCGATAAGGCGGGATGCCGTGGTACTTGTCGACCGCGGCCGGCCCGGCGTTATAGGCAGCCAGCGCCAGGGCCAGATGATCGTGATACCTCAGCAGGAGAGCATCCAGATAGGCCGTACCACCATTAATGTTCTGATCCGCGCGGAAGCTGTCGGTCACGCCCAATTGCGCCGCAGTTCCAGGCATCAACTGCATCAGGCCTTGCGCCCCGGTTCGGCTCACCGCATGGATGTTGCCGCCGCTTTCTGCCCGAACCACACTGGCCAGCAGATCTACATCCAGGTTATGGTTGGCTCCGGCCTGGGCGATCAGTTGATGCACATCGGCACTGGTGAGCTTAGGTTCCGTGGCCGCAGTCGGCACAGGAGGGGGATCGGGAACCACCTCCACCGAAGTGATTTCCTCCGCATCCACTTCGACGAAATTGCCGCCGTCCCGGCTGGTAAAAAGCCGCACCCGATCGCCGGCCTGCTCGCGGTGATCGCAGAGCAAGTTGAAGCCATTTCTCAAGGTGATCTCTTCCGCCGCATGCAGGGCAGGCACAGTCCCGAACAACGCGAGGACGCCCATCCAGCCGGCGAAAGTGGACATTTTGCTCATTGGGCAAACTGTACCATGGGGCTGGCGGCGATTTCCTCTTCGCTGTTACCTTCGGCATCTTGCGTTACCGACCTCAACACCTCTTCAACGGCCAGGGCTACGCCGTCCTCATCATTCGAGGCGGTGAGCTCCCAACCCCGGTGCTGAGCCAGGGCCAGAACCTCCCGGCTCGCATTGGCCATCACTACGGCCCGCCCGGCATATTCCAGCATTTCCAAATCATTGAGGTTGTCGCCGATGGCCATGATCTGCTCGCGCTCCAGGCCGCGGATGCTCGCCAGGCTAGCGAGTGCCGCACCCTTGGAGCAACCCGGCGGCAAGAGGTCGAGAATGCTCAGGTTGCGCGCCGCGTACTCGGTGCGGTGCATGGCGATCTGTCCCGCCACGTCGCTCAACAGTAATTGCTTTTCCGCTGCCGCCATTTCCGCCAGAGTGCCGCAGAGCATACCCTGAATGGGTTCCTCGCCTCCGTCGAAAGCTCGCTCGATTGGCTGAATCTCCGTCAGGTACGGCCGATTGGCCTCCACCCACCGGTCGATACGCGCATGCAGCTGTTTCAGGCTTTCAATCACCAGGGAGCCGGTTCCGTCGCGGTCAAACGTGAAAACCATGGTGCCGTAGCCGCGCAACGCGACACAGAGCTCGCGTGCGGTTTCAACCGGCAAAAAGCGGCGATCCAACAACTCGCCGTCAAAGCTGCGCACCACGGCTCCATTGGAGGAGATCATCACCGAATTCTCACTCAGACCCACTTGCGCGATAAGGGGCATCGCATAGGCTTGCCGGCGGCCGGTGGAGATGACAATTTCAATGCCGGCAGCTTCGGCCGCCTGCAGGGCCGCACAGTTGCGAGGGCTGATTTTAGGGCCTGTCGATGGCATAAGGGTGCCGTCGATATCGATTGCAATTAGCTGGATACTCACACCTCTATTTTACCTGTTGCCTCGCCCCGTTGCCGGTAGTGGATCGAAATGGGAAACCCTCAAATATCATGGCTTTATGCCCTCGATTGCCTACCTGGAGTGCTCCCGCTGCCACGCCCAAGTCTCTGCCGAAACCCCGCAAACCCTTTGCCCTCAATGCGGTGGGGTTCTCTTTGTACGTTATGACATGGCCGCTTTGCGCCTGTCGGTAACGCGCGAGGACATCCAGGCCAGAGCCGTCGCCGCCAACACCTCTTTGGGCATGTGGCGTTACAGCGGGGTGCTGCCCTCGGTGGAACCGGTTACGCTGGGCGAAGGCTTCACGCCCATGTTGCGCAGCCGCCGCTACCCCAACCTGTTTCTCAAAGACGAAGCGGCCAACCCTACCGGCACTTTCAAGGCCCGAGGGCTCTCGATGGCGGTCTCCATGGCGCGCCATTACGGACTGACAAAGCTCGCCGTGCCGTCCGCCGGGAACGCGGCCGGCGCACTGGCCGCCTATGCTGCAGCCGCCGGCATCGCGGCCCACATCTTTATACCCCGCGACGTCCCCTTGGCTAACTACCTCGAAGCTGTCGCTTACGGCAGTAACGTGACCCTGGTGGACGGCCTGATTTCCGACTGCGCCCGCCTGGTGGCTGAGCGGAGGGATGCCGAGGGTTGGTTTGACATCTCCAGCCTGAAGGAACCATTTCGCGTGGAGGGCAAAAAGACCATGGGGTATGAGTTGGTGGAGCAGTCGGGCTGGCAGTATCCCGACGCAGTCTTCTATCCCACGGGTGGCGGAGTTGGCCTGATCGGGATGTGGAAGGCGTTCGAGGAGATGGAAACTCTGGGTTGGGTGACCGGCAAGAGGAGGCCGAAGATGATTGCCGTGCAAGCGTCGGGTTGTGCTCCGGTGGCCAAGGCGTTTCGGGAGGGTGAGAATGCATCGAAGATTTGGCGGAACGCAGCCACCTTCGCCTCCGGCCTGCGTGTCCCCAAGCCGTATGGGGACGAGCTCATCCTCGACATCGTCCGGCAGTCAGGAGGTCTGGTCCTGGACTTCGACGATCAGCAGATCTTGGCGTCGTTGCTCGATTGGGCTCGCTATGAGGGGCTTTTCCTCTCTCCCGAAGGAGCAGCCGCCACCGCGGCTTACGATCATCTCATTGAGACCGGATGGCTTTCGCCTGAAGACCGAGTCGTGATTTTCAATACCGGCGCGGGTCTCAAATACGCTGACGTGACAGCCGCCGCGATGCACCTGGCTTTGCCCAGGCCAGCGAAGGCCAGCCAGGAAGAGCTTGAAAAAGACCATCGTGGAGTGACCTTGCCGGCAAGGCATCGCGCGGGCGGAATCATCACTCCGCAGTAGAGGGCCGCCGACGCTCAGCCACGGTGATTCCCTTAGACATTTTCTCGGTGGTGTTCGGAGCGAGTAACGACCTCAGCTCAAGTGCACAAGGGGGACGTGCACAGCGCGCAAGCTGACGTGTTTGATCGTGACGGAATTACCTTCGGTGTAATAGAGAGCGATGGCAACCAAAAGCAGCACCGCCAGCAGCGCGGTGACCACGACGAGGTATCGCAGCATCTCCTTTTTGTGCCTTTGGGCCTCGGTCGGCTTATCCACCAGGGCGCATCGAATGGGCTCGCTCACTTTATGATGAGTGTGTTTTACATCTGCCATCATTGGAACTTGCACTGGCGCCCTCCTTTCGTACTACTGAATAGACGCCTTGAGTCCCACTGAGGTTGTGCGGCTGGTCGTAATGAGTGTTCCGTGTCAGTAACGGCACAAACGCTAACTCGATGATTGCTCTAGAATAGAGAGGTGCAAGAGCTGGCAGAACCATTAACAGAAGGCGTTGCGGGCGAGGTGTTCGAGCAGCGCCCACGCATTGGATTCGTGAGCCTGGGCTGCCCTAAGAATCTGGTCGACAGTGAAGTCATGATGGGGTTGCTTGATCAGGCGGGCGGGGAGCTTACGAATCGCCCGGAGACGGCAGACATTCTGGTGGTAAATACCTGCTCTTTCATCGACAAAGCCAAGCAGGAGTCAATCGACACCATTCTCCAGATGGCGCAGCACAAGCTATCCGGCAAGGCCACCAGGTTGATCGTGGCTGGCTGCCTGGTGGAGCGCTATCGCGACGAAATCCGCAAGAACATGCCGGAAGTGGATGCCGTGGTGGGCACCGGGGAACTGGAGGCCATTCTGGCCGCCGCCGGCCTTGCCAAGCCGATAACCCCGGCCGAGCAACCGCAGCTTTTTTCTATCCTCCCCAGCGGAACTTCACGGGCCGAGGGCGATTTGCGGGAATCCCAGGGCCGCTTCGCCCGTGAGCAGTGGGAAGGCGCACACGCGAAGCTTCCTCAGTATCTCTACGACCACACCACCCCGCGCCTGCGGGCGACCCGCAAGTCTTCTGCCTACATCAAGATCGCCGAAGGCTGCGACCATCCTTGCAGTTTCTGCGTCATTCCCAATCTTCGCGGCAAGTTTCGCTCGCGGCGTTTCGAGTCCGTGGTTGCCGAAGCCGAGCAGCTGGTCGCCCAGGGCGTACGCGAGCTCACGCTGATTGGTCAGGATACGACCTGCTACGGAGAGGACCTGGGAATGAAGGATGGGCTGGCGCAACTGCTGGACAGCCTGGCCCGGATTCCCGATCTGAAGTGGCTGCGCTTCCTGTACGCCTATCCCAACAAGGTCACCGGGCGCCTGCTCGAGACCATTGCCCGGCACGACACGATCTGCAAATACCTCGACATGCCTCTGCAGCATGCCTCCAGCGCGGTGTTGAAGAGCATGCGCCGCGGGGGGAGCGCCGACATTTTTCTCAAAACCATTGAGCGCGTACGGTCCACCGTGCCCGGGGTGGCGATTCGGAGCACGTTCATCACCGGTTTTCCGGGTGAAACCGAAGCCGACTTCGCCGTGCTCAGCGACTTCGTCCGCGCCGCCCGACTCGACTGGCTGGGCGTCTTCAGCTATTCCGACGAAGAAGGCTCAGGCGCCTTCCATCTGGGCGATAAAGTGCCGGCTCGGACCATCGAGGCGCGGCGCCGCTCCCTGATGCGCCTGCAACAATCCATCAGCCGAAAATCCAGGGCCAGCCAGGTAGGCCGCCGCTTCGATTTGCTGGTCGAAGGGCCCTCGGAGGAAACCCCGCTCCTGTGGGAGGGCCGCACCGAGCATCAGGCTCCGGAGATCGATGGAAAGGTCTATATCAACGATTTCGGGCCGTTCGACCAGCTGAACCCGGGGCAGTTTTACCAATGCGAGATTACCGAGTCGCAGGATTACGACCTGGTGGGCAGGATTACCTCGTAAAGGAAGTTGTGATGAACAACGGGCGAAAAAATCAAAAGCCTGCGCTGTCCTACATGCGGGAAGATCGTCACCGCCAAAGATGCGGATTTCCCCTTCTGCAGCGAGCATTGCAAGACCGTCGACCTGGGAAAATGGGCCAGCGGAGTCTACCGCATCTCCTCTCCCGTGCTCGATCCTGAGTTGCTGGAAGAGATTGAAGGGATGCGGCCTCGCTCGTCCGGCGATGAGTGATCCGGCCCCGGGAAAAAGACCGCCTGGGCTTGGGCAGTGGGGACATTTCTCGGCGCCGGACTGCTCCGGCCGGGTCCGGGCTCGTGGGGGTCGGCCGCCGCTGCTCTGCTTTGGCTGGCGGCAGCCAAGGGTCTGCATCTTGCTTCTGCACCGCTGGCTTGGCTGACCTTGGCGGCTGCCCTGTGCGCCATCGCGATCGGCATCCCCGCCGCTACTAGTGTGGAACGGGAGAGCGAACGTCCGGATCCGGGACACGTGGTGATCGATGAGGTCGCCGGGCAGTGGATTGCGCTGATCTATTCGCGGGTAAACTTGAGTCACTTGCTAGCCGGGTTTCTGTTCTTCCGTCTATTCGACATCGTGAAACCATGGCCTGCAAGGCAGCTGGAGAGCTTGCCCGCAGGCTGGGGAATCATGCTCGATGATGTCGCTGCGGGCGTGTATGCTTTGCTCTTGATGCTGGCACTGCAACACTGGATTGGCTAAGAGCTTTTCCGTTTGCATCGAACAGATTAAACCCACGAGCGTTCAGGAACTCAGCCCATGCGATTCTCCAAGGAGTCACCCATTCCGAACTCACCCAGGATCGACTCCGCGATGCCCGATGCTGCCCTTCCGGGCGGTGAAATCGAGGTTCGCGGAACACAACTGGGCGCCATGCGCTCGCGCCTGCCGGTGGCCGTGCTCGACGGGATCGTGGCTCCCGTTTTGCTCAGCCGTTCCAACCGGATGATTGTCCGCATTCCCGGAGGATGTGCAAACCGGAAGATTGGAGATCCGGCAGAATGGACAAGCCAGCAACACCATCCGGCTCAAAATTGCCCGCCTGATCACAGGGAATCTGCATCCCGTCGGCAATCCGGCAGTCGATGCCGAGGGCAACATCTATTCCACGGATTCCGGCCCGCGAGGGCAAAAGACCGCCGTTTCGGTCTACCGCATCACGTCCGTCGGGAGAGATGCAGCCCTTTGTGAGCGGGATTACCAATGCCACCGGGCTGGCGCTCGACGCCCAGGGGTATCTCTACGTTTCCTCGCGCCTCGACGGCACGGTACATCGCGTCTCTCCTCAGGGCGCGTCTTCGGTCTACGCCGAGGGAATGGGGATCGCGACCGGGATCGCGTTCGATTCCGCCGGCAATCTCTACGTGGGCGATCGCAGCGGAACCATCTTCAAGATTGCCCAGGACCGGCAGATTTTTGTCTTTGCCACCCTGGAACCCAGTATCGCCGCTTACCATCTCGCCTTTGGCCTGGATGGAACGCTTTTCGTGACCGCTCCCAGCACCTCCAGCTATGACTCGATCTATGCCATCGATCAGGCCGGCGTGGTGCGGGTGTATTACCGGGGACTAGGCCGCCCGCAGGGACTGGCATTCGACGTCGCCGGTAACGTGTATGTCTCTGCTTCCTTTCCACGGCACCCGCGGCATTGTATGCATTACTCCTGGAGGAGAAGCCTCCGTCGTCCTCGCCGGGTCTGGTATTGTTGGTCTCGCTTTCGTTCCCGGCGGCAACGCGATCCTGGCTGCCAATGGCGCGGTCTATGATGTACCGTTGGGCATCGAAGGCGTGCGCCTGTTCTAGAGGATCGAAGTACGGATGAATTGTGAAATTATTGCTGTTGGTTCTGAACTCCTAACGCCTTACCGGCAAGACACAAACTCCCTTTTCCTTAACCGACCGGCTGCTGCAGCTGGGCGTAAACGTCACTTTCAAAACCATTGTTGGGGATAAGCTGACGCATCTCGCCAGCGCGATTCGCATTGCGCTGGGGCGCACCGACATCGTGATCACCATGGGTGGACTGGGCCCCACGGAAGACGATCTGACGCGCCAGGCAGTGGCGGAAGCGTTGGGCATTCGCCTGCGCCGCAATCCCGAGATCGTGGGCGCACTCTATGCGCGCTTCGCCGCCCGCCGGATACAGATGACGGACAACAACGCCCGCCAGGCCGATGTGCTGGACGGGTCAGTCATTCTCGAGAACCCCCGCGGCACCGCGCCCGGGCAATGGCTGGACACAGTTTATGGCGAGCATCGCAAGCTGGTTATTCTGCTGCCCGGCCCGCCGAGCGAAGTGAAGGGCATGTTTGACGCGCAATGCATGGAACGGCTGCGGGCCGTGGTGCCCAGGCGAACCATCGCCATGCGTACGCTGAAGCTTGCCATGATTGGGGAATCACAGGCTGATGCGCGCATTGCGCCGATTTACACCAAGTACAAGGATGTGGACACCACGATCCTGGCGCACACCGGAGATATCACGCTGCACCTGATCTGCTCCAAGGGGGATCAGGAGACCGCCCAGGCAAGGGTGGATGAGCTGGCAGGAAAAATCGAAGAAGAGCTGGAAGAATACATCTACTCTGCGCAGGCCGAGTCGCTGGAGCAGATTGTGCTCTATTACCTCGGCATGCATGCGGCGACGCTGGCGGTGGCGGAGAGTTGCACCGGAGGCCTGGTGGCGCAGCGCCTGACCAGCATCAGCGGCAGTTCACGGTCGTTTCTGGGGGGAGCGGTAGTTTACAGCGATCAGCTCAAAACCCTTTTCGCCGGCGTCCCTCCGTCGATGCTTGAAGCGCACGGTGCGGTCAGCAAGGAGGTTGCGGGGGCACTGGCGGAAGGCATTCGGCGGATTACCTCCGCGACCTTCGGCCTGGGCGTGACCGGTATCGCCGGTCCCGGCGGCGGCTCGGAAGAGAAACCGGTGGGCCTGGTTTACGTCGCCGTGACCGACGGCAAACAGACGGATGTGGTGGAACGGCGCTTTGGCGGCGATCGGGATCACATTCGCGCCTGGACCAGCCAGCAGGCGCTGGATATGGTTCGCCGCCGGTTGAAGTAGGGCATCTAGCCTGTGTGAGAACTCCGTTTCCAACTCAGTCCCGCAGGGACGGGTGAACTGTCACCCCGTTCGACAAGCTCAGGGCAAGCTCTGCGGGACTAAATTCGTAAATACTCGTTCTCACACACGCTCTTCAGGCGGGGCAGGCCTCCATGGCTGCCGCCTCGCTGTCATAGACCTTAAACAGGGTGAGGATACCCACCATCTTGAACGTCTTCGCCGCAAATGGAGATGGGCTTACCAGCTTGGCGTCACCGCCCAACTTCTTGGCCTGGCGCAGAGCGTCGACGATCGCACCGATCCCGCTGGAATCGATGTAGGGCATCGCCGAAAGATCCAGCAGCAGGTGAATGTGTCCGCTGCTGAGTGCGCCTTCGACCGCCTCGTCAAGCTGCTTGACACCTTCTCCGTACTTGAGCGGGCCCTTCAGCTTCAGGCAACAAATGCTTCCGCTCTGTCGAATATCGAGATCCACGTGTCCTCTCCCCGGCCAAGAATTTTCTTTACACCCCAAATGCTGCTTGCTAGTCTCCGACCAGATTAACAATCAACCTATCCTCCCCCTTACGTCAAGCATGCCATCATGAACATTCAAACCGGCATAAGGCTGAGCAGTCAACACTTCTCGGAGCTTGCCCAGTCACTGCTGGCCTCGCCCGAGGTCGCCGCCCGTGCGGCGTTGCTGGCCGATGCCATGCGCCAGGCGCTGCCTGGCAGCGCTTGCGCCCTGTACAGCCTGCGCACTGGCGAACGCACTGCCGAACGCACTGCCGGAAATGACGCGTTCTGGGTTGCCCTGGGCGTGTCGGACGAAATTTCGGTCGCAGACCCGGTTATCCCAGCCGATGCGCCCCTGTTCGCTCCACTCCTGCAGTCGCCCCAACCTGTGGTCTACTCCGCCAGCCAGCTGGCTCGAGAGGATTACGCCCACATCCATGTACTGCGCACGATCCGGTCCATTGGATATCTGCCCCTGCTGCGCGAGCAGCAACTGGTTGGAACCTTCGAAATCGTCGGCTTCACCGAGCCACTCACCGAGACCGCCTTGCAGTCGCTGGATGGGCTCGCGGAACTGGCCGTCATCGCGCTCGGTTCGGCCGAGCAGTACGAGGAGCAGCGTCAGAACCTGCTCGATTCCATCCACCGCTTGACCCAGCTCTATGACCTGGAAAAATCGCTCAACGAAACCCTCGATTTCGAGCCTCTGCTGGAGCTGATCCCGGTAAAGGTGGCGGCTATGCTGCCCTGCCAAGCCATCCATCTGTGGATGTTCAATGGCGGCCGGCTGCGCCTGGTCTCCGCGTGGGGAGAGGACGCAACCGCAGAAGTCGGCGCCACGGAGGGGGCAGGCGAGGGCTACGTCGGCGATATGGCGGAAGAAGGTGTGCCGCTGTTGATCAACGACCCTGAAGACCCCAGGCTGGCCACCCGCAATGAGCGTGCCGGCGAGGGCTTGCCCATCACCAGTGCGCTGCTGGTGCCGCTCATCGAGCATGAGCAAAATGGCGGCGGGGAAAGCGAGCTGGGCGTGCTCGAAGCTGTCAACAAGGCAGGAGGCGCTCCGTTTAGTGAGGACGACCTGTTCTTCATGAACAGCATGTCGGAGACGGTCTCGAGCGCGCTCAAGAACGCCAGCCTGATGTACGCCGAGCGCAAGCTGGAGATCCTGCAAGCCCTGGTTCAAGTCAGCTCCGAAATCACCTCCACCCTGCGCCTCGACCGCCTGCTGCAGATCATCGTCAACAGCCCGCAATCGGTGTTGCCTTTCGAACGCTGCTCGATCGCGCTCGACAATCGTGGCCGGCTGCAGTTGAAGGCCGTTTCCGGAATGGAAAATATTCCTGTTGGCGAGTTCCAGGTGGAGCGTCTGCGCGAACTGCTGCAATGGCTTTCCAGCTACGACCGGCAGCTCCTGGTCCGCCAGCATGGGGAAGAGCCGGAAACCGAGGATCCCCGAGTGCGCGCGGCTTTGGCTAAGCACTTTGAAGCCAGCGGCTACCGCGCCGTGTTTGCGCTTCCGCTGTCCGATGACCAGGGGCGGGTGGGGCTGCTGCTCTATGAGAGCAGCGATCCGGATTTTCTGGAGCAGGCGCATATCGAGATGATCAAGGTGCTGGCGGGGCAGACCACGGTGGCGATTCGCAACGCCCTGTTGTACCGGGAAGTGCCGCTCATCAACCTGCTGGAGCCCCTGGTGCAGCGCAAGCAGGCCTTTCTGCGCAGTGAACGAAAGCGGCAAGGGGTAATCCTGGGCAGTATCGCGGCGGCTATCCTGCTGCTCATCTTCTGTCCCCTGCCGCTGCGCGTCAGCGGCACCGCGGTGGTGGCTCCGCAATCCGTGGTCACTCTCGCCGCGCCAGTCGAGGGCACCATCGCGAACGTGTACGCCCGGGAAGGCCAGCATGTACGCCGCGGCGAAGTTCTGGGAACTATGGACGACTGGTCGTGGCGTAATCAGCTGACCGCCGCGCAGGCTAAATACGAGGCGGCGATGCTGGCCATGCAGGGTGACCTGGCCAGGCACTCCGCACAGGCCGGGGAAGAGCGCACACAGGCTGACTTCCTGCGCGCGGAAATGGAGCGGACACGGTTACGTATTGCCAACGCCCAGCTTCGTTCGCCCATCGACGGCGTGGTGATGACCCCCGATCTGCAGAATGCGGTGGGCGAACACCTGGACCCCGGCGCAACCTTCGCCCAGGTACTGAACCTGGCCAGTGCGAGAATCAACATTGCCGTGGATCAGCAGGATGCCCACCTGGTGAAGTCCGGACAGACGGCAGCCATCAAACTCGATAGCTTCCCCGCGCAGACGCTGCACGGCCAGGTATTCAGCATCAGCCCCGAAGCCCAGCCCAACGGGGACGGCCGCGTCTTTTACGCCCATGTGCTGCTGCCGAACAGCAACGCGGAATTGCGCACGGGCATGGATGGGCGGGCGAAGATCTTCACCGGCTACCGGCCGGCGGGGTTTGTTTTATTGCGCGCTCCAGCATTATGGCTGTGGGAAAAGATATGGGATTGGATCGGTTGGTGACCATCATGCCGCGCATTCACTGGATCGCATTCGCGACCATATGCTGTCTGGCCGGCTGTAATCAGGACCCTCCAGCCGTAGCTCCTTCGCCGGCACTGGCCTCGTCGCCTGCGGCCCCGGACGCGGACCCGCCTGTCCCTCCCGCCTCCATGGCAACGGGCGGACAGAGGAACTTCACCACCACCGGTCCGCTGGTAGTGGAGCAACAAGCCGACCTGGTGGCCGAACGCGACGGCCGCGTAACCACGGTCAAGGTGGAGATTGGCGATCATGTCCACCGCGGAGAGGTCCTGGCGCTGCTGGACGATCGTGCGCTCCAGGCGGCGCGCGCGGAAAAGGCGGCCAGGATCGATTCCCTGCGCGCCCAGGTGCAAACCTGGCAAGCGGAACAAAAGAGCAATCAGGCAGATCTGCGTCGAGCCGATGCCATGCGTGCGGAAAAGATTCTCGACGATGAGGATTGGGAGCATGTGCAATACAAGCTCACCGAAACCACCACCCAGGTGGCCCGTTACAAGGCCGAGGAAGTTGCCGCCGAAGCAGAGTTGAGCGCCGCTGACGTCGAGCTGAGCCAATCGCGCATCGTTGCCCCCTTCGACGGCGTGGTAGGCCGCCGCTCGGTGCATGAGGCACAGGGGGTCAAGAAGGGTGATGCCCTGTTCTGGATCACAGCGCAGGCCCCTTTGCGCATCATTTTTACCGTGCCTGAGTCGGCCATGGCCTACTTCCCTCCGGGGTCGAAACTTGAGCTCAGCACCACGGATTATCCCCTTCTGAAGCAGGCGGCACGCGTGTTCCGGGTCAGCCCCGTGGTCGACCCGGCAAGCGGCAGTATCGAGGTCATCGGCAGCCTGGAAAAACCGTCGCCCTTGTTGAAGCCGGGCATGTCGATGCAGGTGAAGCTAAGCCCGCAATGAACCTGAGCGAAGCACTCGACGCAGCCCTTCCGGAGATTCCCCGCAACCGGCTATCGCGCAAGAACCCGCCGCGTCTCGATCCCGAGCTCATTATTCGGGAAGACGTAACCGACGGCGAACCGATCGTCGCCGTCTACCAGCGAAGTACAGCCAACCTGTTGCGCCTGAAGCCAACGCAGTGGCAACTCGCCCGCCTCTTCGACGGAGTGCGTTCTTACGATGAAATTGCGGCTGCGTTCGAGGCCGAAACGGGAATCCCAGTTTCGGCCGAAGAGGCGCGGACCTTCGCCGAGAACATGGACGAAAGCGGCTTCTGGTACAAGAACCCCCAGGAAAAAAATATTGCCATGAATGAAAAGCTCGCGGCGCAGCGTAGCCGCCGCGTGCACAGCGGCTCAAGCTTCAACGTGGCGCACATCCAGTTCTCGGCATGGGATCCGGACCGGTACCTTACCCAGCTTGACCAGAAGATTGGAAAATATGTCTTTAACCGCTGGATGGTGCTGACAGCGGTGCTGCTGTTTCTTTTTCAAGCCGTGGTCTTCATCGTCAAATGGAATGTCATTGGTCCGGACCTGCCTGTCTACTATGACTTCAGCAAGAAGACCTTTTCCGACCTGGTGGAGTTCTGGATGCTTCTCTTCGTAATCGGCTTCATCCATGAGAGCGCGCATGGACTCACCTGCAAACACTACGGTGGCGAGGTCCACAGCATGGGCCTGATGTTTCTCTATCTCACCCCCGCGTTCTATGTAGATGTCACCGAATCCTGGATCTCGGCCAGCCGGCTGCAACGTATGGCCACCATCATTGCCGGAATATGGATCGAGATGATGTTTTGCGGGGTAGCCGTCTTCATATGGACGAACACCCAGCCGGGGGAGTGGATCCACGAGTTCTGCTACAAGCTGATTCTCCTGACCGGGGTGGCCGTAGTTGTCATCAATCTCAATCCTCTCATCAAACTGGACGGTTACTACTTTTTCAGCGAGTGGCTGCGTGTCCCTGACCTCAAGGAGCGCTCCACTTCGTTTCTCATCGGCTGGGTGCAGCGCCACATCTTTCGCCTGCCCGTCGACGTACCTGTGGTTTCCCGCCGGCGGGTAACGCTGTTCGTGCTCTATGCACTGGCCTCCGGCGCTTACAGCTATCTACTGCTGCTGGTGTTCGTCCGTTTCAGTTACAACGTCTTTTTCCACTGGTTCGCCGAGCTCGCCCTGGTACCTGCAGCCTTGCTGGCATTCTTAATTTTTCGCTCCCGGCTGCGCGAGCTGCGGGACTTCCTTCTGAGTTCCTACCGCACCAAGGCGGAGGAAGGCGCTTTTCGGCTCACACCTCTGCGCGCGGTACTGGCAATCGCCTTACTCGCCATTCTCTTTGTGCCCATCATGCGCGATCGCGAGAATGCCTACTTCGTCATCGAGCCCCGGGAAGTCCACCAGGTGCATGCCGGCGTTCCGGGAAGGGTTTCGGCGGTCTACGTAAAGGAGGGCGATGTGGTCCGTCCCGGGCAAGTGATGGCCAGGCTGCAGAGTTTGAGCGAAGCCAGCGCCAGCGAAGACGCGGCCGCGCAGGTGGCCTCCTCGCAAGCCCAGGTCTTCACCGCGGAGCTGAAGCATTCCGCGCTCGGCCCGGCGTTGGCTGCGCAACAGGCTGCAGGCCGCAGCAGCGCCATCGCACGCGAGGAGGGGGCAAAGCTTGCGGTCGTGGCGCCTTCCGGCGGCGTGGTCGCGACCAAGGATCCGGAGAACCTGCTGAACAGCGACGTCGCCACGGGTGAGACGCTGCTGACGATCGTAGACCCGTCGCAACTGGTGGCGAGGTTGTACCTCCCGGTTTCGGAGATGGATCACATTCGCGTTGGGGACGCCGTCTCCTTGCAGCTTCCCTCACAATTCAACGAGGTCCACGGGCGGTTGGGGACGATGGAAGGCTCGGCGATGCCTTTGCCCCCCGGCTTGTTGGCCGACCAGGAGTACAAGGGCATAGCTCAGCCCACCTTTTACACCACGCGAATGCCGTTGGAAGGAGTGGGCGACAGCATCCGCCCCGGGATGAGCGGTCAGGCCAAAGTCTTCGGCAAGCGCCGTAGTCTGGCCGACCGGATTGTGATCATGTTCGGCAATGTGCTCCACACCCACTTCTGGTAAAACGAAAGGCGGCCACGGGCCGCCCTAATCTCGAACCGTTCCATTGCTAGCAATATCTACTAAAAGAACCCGACCTTCAAAGCAGCAATAACTTTGCTTGCCGCAGGCTTGGCGGTATCGATCTTCGCCTTGGTCGTGGACTTTTTCTTGAGTGGGGTTGGAGCCGCCGCCTTCTTGCTGACGATAGACTTCTTTTCGATAGCCATTGTGGTTTCTCTCCAGTTTCGGTTTAGTTTTTGCCGCGTATACGTCTTGATGGCAAGTTGCTTGTCAGACCCACCACTACTAAAAGAGCGACAACGGTAAATACCGCTGTCGCCCTTTTCCAACGCAGATTGGCCCCTTAAGTTAGTTTCCTGAGTGTCGTCAACTTGGCCGTGGAGAGCTTTGCCGTGGCCAGCTTGGCTACCGCCAGCTTCTTGGCTGGGGCCGATTTCGCTGCCTGTTCGGACTTCGCCCCCGGCTTTTTGCTCCCGGTGGCGTCGCCTTCCTTAGGCTTAGAACCAGCGGCCCCGATGAGCGATTTTTTCTTGATAGCCATAGTCGTTTACCCATTCCGGGCAGAGTCTAGCCCCGTCCTGAGCTCTTGCAATGTCGACCACCTTAGGTCGCAGCCTCAACCAGACTGCTCGCTGCGGCATCGAAGATTAGTTGCCACCCGCGTGACCGCCGGTACCGGGGGCCCTGGCGGCTACGACCTTGCTGGCTGCGGGCTTCTTGGTATCGACCTTGGACTTTGCGGAGTTGCTCTTGGTTGCGGGTGCTGTCTTCTTGCCAACGAGAGATTTCTTTTCCACTGTGGTGCCTCCGGGCTTATTTAACTGCTTTACGCAATACCTTTAAGCAAGTCAATGACCAAACCATGGGTCCTCTCGCAGCCGACCTCAAATGGCTGAAAACAAGCGAAAACGCAGGGTCGTCCGTCTGTCTGCCCGTCGCAGGATCTTTGCTCGAGTACGCGCGCGGGTTAAATTTTAACCCCTGTGGGGTAAATTATTAACCGCTAAGCACCATGCGGACTTAAAGCGAATACTTGCGGCAGAGGTACTTCATCCGCTGGGAATCCAGATGCAAGGAGCCGCGCTGCGCCCGCCTTACTGCCCTTCGAGCGCCGCAGCGCAGCTTCCAGCAGCGCAACCTCCAGTTCCCGTATTTCGTCATCGAAGCGCACGCCGGCCTCGGGAAGCAGAATCGCTTCGTGCGCGGTTACGCTGTGCGCCAGCAGTTGCTGCGGCAGGTGCTCGAGCCCGATGGTTGGTCCCGGAACCATGATGACCAATCTTTGGATCAGATTTTCCAGCTCTCTCACATTCCCCGGCCAGGAGTGCTCTTCCAGGGCCGCCAGCGCGTCGGGCGTCAGGCGCTTCTGCGGGAGGCCGTTGGCGGTCAGGTGTATCCGCAAAAAATAGTCCGCAAGTAAGGCAATATCCCCAGTCCGCTCGCGGAGCGGCGGCAGCTGAATCGGCACCACGTGGATACGGTAGTACAGGTCTTCGCGGAACTTGCCGTTGCGCGCCATCTCTTCCAGCGGCTCATTGGTTGCGCAGATCAAACGGAAATCGATCTTGCGAGCCTGGCGTCCACCCAGCCGCTGCACCTGGCGGTCTTCGAGCACGCGCAGCAGCTTGGTCTGCAGCGGCAGGGTTAAGGTTGCAATCTCGTCCAGGAAAAGTGTGCCGCCGTCAGCCAGCTCGATATGGCCCGGTTTCGCCTCGTTGGCGCCGGTAAATGCGCCGCGCTCGTGGCCGAAGAGCTCCGACTCGATCAGGTTCTCCGGCAGCGCGGCGCAGTTCAGGCTGATGAACGCTTTGTTCCGCCGGCTGCTCAAGGCAACGATGGCGCGGCTGCCAGTTCTTTGCCGGTGCCGCTCTCCCCGCGCACGATCACATTGATGCGGCTGTCGGCCACTTGCGAGATCGCGTCGTAGACGCGGCGCATCGCATCGCTCGCTCCCACCAAGTCCTGGAACTTGCTGCGCTCCAGCACCTGCTGCTGCATACGCGCGCGTTCCATCTCCTCGATGCGGGCTTCGAGCGTAGTCTTGAGAACCAGGCGCAGCTCAGAAAGATCGATCGGACTATGGAAGTGGGCATCGCCGCCCGCTTCGGTCGCCTGCTTCTCTACCGCGCGGGCACGCGATCGGCTGAGCGAGATCAGGACCAGACCGCGCTCCAGAATGCGCAGCTCGCGCAACACCCGGACGCCGGCATGGGCCTCATCGCCCTGGGTATCGATATCGACCAGCACCGCCTGTGCCCGCTCTTCGCGGACCCAGATCGCTGCATCCGCCGTAGTGGTTGCGGTGGCGCACCTGGTACCACGGCGCCAGCTCCGCTTCGATTTCCCCCTGAAAGTCCACATCCGCCGTGATCAGGCAGATCACTGGAAGCGTTTCCTCAGTCAACGATCCCGGATCAGGGCCAGTGGGACTCTTGGGCATGTGTCATTTTACGGAGCAACGATGGAATGACCAGTGCTTTGAGCACAAAAAATGGACGCGGCTCGAATAGAGAAACCGCAGATCTCTCCCACTACGCTGCACTCTGTCTAAACATCTCCACGAGAGGTTCGACAGAGCGTAGCCAACTACTTTGCGTCGGTTCCGGTCCGATCATCGCCCCAAACCTGCTGGAGGAAAAGATACCGGTCGCGATGCTGGTCCGGAGCAGCTCCAGGATCCGGGCTCAGACGCATGACCTGCCAGTTGCCCGCGGCATCGTAGACGGGCCAGTGCGGCACTCCGCCGCCGTTTGGATCTCCCGTACGGGCAAAGTTAGTCCAGAAGGTCTGCATCAGGTCGGAGAGCTTGTAGTCCTCCGGCCTCCACACCGCTCCCTGGCGCGAGTCCAGGTTGCCGAAGACGTACTCGATCTCGTCGGAGTGGAAAGCCCCGGCAGCGACAGGATGGTAGCGATCTCCTGGTGAGGGCAGCGCGAATAAATACCGGTAGACCGGAGAACCACCGGTCTTAACCTGCGCTTCCAGCCATGCCCACGTGGAATACACCAGGAAGTTGTCGCCGGCAAAATCGTCCGCGGCGCGTCGTGTCTCAGCGTCATCGTTGCCGTGGTACAGCTTGAGGAACTCCTCGGCTCGCGGGCCAAATTCCTTCGCCGCTGTTGCCTGCAAATCCTCCTTGGCTTAGGTCGTTCATCCCGGTTCCAACCGGCAATCAGCGGGACGTGGGCCTGCTTACCCGCGGCATAAATCGCAGGAATGCTCTCGGGCAGGAAGTAGCCGTCGATATCCGGCCCGAAGCGGGGTTTGCCCGGAGCTTTTTGCGTGGCCAGCTTGAGGATCTCCGCGCTGCTGGCTGCCCGCAGCGCAGCCAGACTGCTGTCGCTGAGAACGCTGTGGAAGTAGTCCTCGTTCTGCTTCTCGAACTTCTCGAGAGGCGGAAAATTCAGTTCCTTGCTGGCAAACGCTCCTCCGCTTTCTCCGATAGCGTGGGCGAACAGGCCCTTTGCCAGCGGCGAAGCCATCTGCGCGCTGACGGCAAAGGAACCGGCCGACTCGCCGAAGATGGTGACATTGTCCGGATCGCCGCCAAAGGCGGCGATGTTGCGCCGAACCCACTGGATGGCAGCCAACTCGTCCATCAGTCCGTAGTTACCCGCTGCGTGATGTGGGTCTTCTGCGGCCAACTCCTGAGTGGCGAAGAAACCAAAAATACCCAGCCGGTAATTCATGGAAACAACCAGCACCCCTTTGCGGGTGAGATGTTCCCCGTCCTGACGCGGCTCCGAGGTGCCGCCACCGACAAAGCCACCGCCAAAAATCCAGACCATCACCGGCAGCTTGCCTTTGGATTTGGCGGCAGGTGCCCAGACATTGAGCGTGAGGCAATCCTCGCTCTCACCCGGATCGCGAAACACCATGTCGTCATAATGTTCCTGCTGCATACAACGCGATCCGAAGCTGGTGGCCTGGCGCACCCCTTGCCACTTGGCCGCGGGTTGCGGTGGCTTCCAGCGTAACGGACCCACCGGAGGCGCGGCGTAAGGGATGCCCAGAAAGTCCCGCGCCTGCCCATCGGCGCTCATCTTTCCCTGAACCTTGCCCTGATCCGTCTTAATCACCAGCGGGTTGCTCGCCTGAGCCGGCAAGGCGAGCGCCAGCGCGGTGATCCCTACAGCTGCGTACTGCGAAATAAACCTGGTGAACATCGGAACCTAATTTATCAGATGGCTGCCCTATAACTTTTACGACATACAGGCGCTGCTACACTCAAAACCGGATGTAACCATGTCTCTGTATCTGATCGTCGTTATCGTGGCGTATCTGCTGGGTTCTATCCCCTTCGGGTTCCTGCTGGTGTGGCTGGTGCGCAAGGAGGATATCCGCGCCAAGGGCAGCGGTAACATCGGCGCCACCAACGTGCTGCGGTCGGGCGCGAAGGGATTGGGTATCCTGACTTTTGTCCTCGACGGCAGCAAAGGTTATGCCGCAGTGGCAGTGGCAGAATTTCTGGCCCGCGGCAAGGACGCTGCAACACTCCACCCATCTCGCCATTACGGCGGGACTGTTCGTAATCCTGGGCCACATGTTCCCCGTCTGGCTGCACTTCAAGGGCGGCAAGGGAGTGGCCACGGCGTTTGGCGTCTTCCTGGCGTTATGCCCCCTGGCTGCGCTCTCTGCGTTCGTGCTATGGCTTGCTGTTGTGGCCGTGACCCGCTATGTATCCCTGGCCTCGATTCTGGCCGCGGTGGTGCTTCCCTTCCTCACCCTGTGGCTGTCGCCGGGCAGATATGGCTACGCATCCGGCGCGGCTGTCTTTGTCTGCTGTTGGATCGTCATCGTGAAGCACCGGCAGAACATCGTGCGCCTGATACAAGGGCACGGAGCACGGCTTTGGCGCTCGAGGGAAAACCGGGGCGTGAGCCGCATTGCCATCGTGGGCAGCGGTTCCTGGGGAACCGCGCTGGCCCTGAGCCTGGCTCGGCGCGGCGACCACTCCATCGCCCTGTGGTCTCATTCGGCGCGCGTGGGCACCTACCTTCCCGGGTTTCCTATTCCCGCGCAGGTCAACCCGGTGACGGATCTGGCCGCGGCGGTGGCGGGCGCCGATATTGTGATCAGCGCGGTGCCGTCGCAGCATGTGCGCGCGATCTACCACAGATGGCGCCCTTCTTGAGCCGGGGCAAATCATCGTCAGCGCCACCAAGGGAATCGAGGACCAGACCTTTCTGCGCATGACGCAAGTCATCGAGCAGGTGTCTGGCGGTCACCATGTTGCCGGCATGCCGGCGGGCGCATGAGCGGGCCCTCGTTCGCCCAGGAGGTGGCCGCCGGCGACCCCACCGCGATCACCATCGCCTTCGCCGAAAGCGGGATCGCCAACCGGCTGCAGGAGGAACTCAGCGCGCCCGGCCTGCGGCTCTATACCAATGATGATGTGATCGGCGTGGAGCTGGGTGGCGCGCTCAAGAATGTCATCGCGATCGCCGCCGGCATCGCCGCCGGGCTTGGGACTGGGGCACAACAGCGCCGCGGCCATCATCACCCGCGGCGTGGCCGAGATCACCCGCCTGGCGGTGGCTTGCGGGGGACGGCGGGAGACACTGGCCGGCCTTTCCGGCCTGGGTGACCTGGTGCTTACCTGCACCGGGCCGCTTTCCCGCAACCGATCCGTCGGCGTGGAGCTGGGCCGGGGACATAAGCTTCCCGCCATCCTGGCGCAACTGCAGGGCAAAGTGGCGGAAGGCGTGCGGACTACCTCGGCGGCGCTGGGACTGGCCAGGGCTCATCACGTCGAGATGCCCATCACGGAGCAGATGGCCGCCATCCTGGAGCACGGCAAGTCCCCCAGGACGCGATCCGCGAACTGATGGCCCGGCCCGGCCGCGACGAATAGCGATCGATCCGGATCAAGCCTAGAGCATTTCACTTCTGGTGCATACAGAGCAACCGCTCCCGACGTGGCTTTTCCTCAAGAAAAGCCGCACTTCGCGTGCGCTTCCCTGTGCAGAGTAGAAGTGAAAATGCTCTAGTACACTCAGGTCATGCCGTATCGAGTGCCGTGTCAATGATTCAAACCCTTTTTGGCAGCCTGGAAGAACCCGAGAAAAAGAGCATATTCGGCCGCATGAAGGAGGCAGTCTCGCGCACGCGCGAGACCCTGGCCGACCGGATCGAAGGCATCGTCGCCCTGACCCACGAGGTCGACGAAGCCGCCCTGGAAGAGCTGGAGATGAGCCTCCTGGCCTCGGATCTGGGGGTTGGGACGTCGACCGAGATCATCAAGGCCCTGCGCGCCCGGGTGAAACGGCACGAGATCCACAACGGCGCAGAGCTGAAGCAATTGTTGAAGGAGGAGATTCAATCCATCCTGGACGCCCGGGAGGAACAGAACTTCTTCAAGCCCCGGTATACAGCGCCGCCTTTCGTCATCATGCTGGTGGGCGTCAACGGAACCGGCAAGACCACGACCACGGGAAAACTGGCCGCTTATTTCCGCCGCCAGGGCAAGACGGTTTTGCTTTGCGCCGCCGATACCTTCCGCGCCGCGGCCATCGAACAGCTTGAGGTCTGGGGCCAGCGCACCGGGGTCGAGATGATCAAGACCAAGCAGGGTGGCGATCCTTCCGCCGTGCTGTTCGATGCCATGCGAGCGGCCCAGGCACGAGCTACCGATGTGCTGATCGTGGATACCGCGGGCCGGTTGCACACTAAAGACAACCTGATGGCGGAGCTGAGCAAGATGCGGAGAACCGCGGAACGGATCATCCCCAGTGCTCCCCACGAGGTTCTGCTGGTGATGGACGCGACGACGGGACAGAACGGATTGCAGCAGGCGCGGCTGTTTACCGAATCGGCGGGCGTGACCGGGATCGTGCTCACCAAACTCGACGGCACGGCGAAAGGCGGCATTGCCGTAGCCATTGCTCGCGAGCTCAAGGTTCCCGTGCGATATGTTGGAGTGGGAGAGAAGCTGGAAGATCTTTTGCCGTTTGACAGCAAGGCTTTTGTAGATTCCTTGCTCGGCAACTAGAAAGAGCAAGATGCCGGATATTGACGAGCAGTGGATGGAGCGTGCGTTACGGCAGGCTGAGCGGTCGGTCGGCCTGGCCTCCCCGAACCCGGCCGTTGGCTGCGTGCTGGTTCGCGGGCGATGCTTTGGTGGGCGAAGGCTTCCATGAGTACGACCGCCGCGACCACGCCGAAATCGTTGCCTGCAAGCAGGCAGGGCCTCTGGCCCAGGGGCGACCGCGTATGTGACCCTCGAACCCTGCAGCCACCAGGGGCGAACCGGGCCCTGCGCGGACGCGCTGATCGCCGCGGGCGATCGCACGGGTGGTGGTGGCAACCGCCGACCCTAATCCGCTGGTTCATGGTAAGGGCATCGCCCGGCTTCGCGCGGCTGGGATAGAGGTCACGCAGCGGTGTGCTGGAGGAGCCGGCCCGCAGGCTCAACGATGGCTTCGCAAAATTCGTCACCGGCTTTCCTGCCTTTCGTCACCATGAAAGTTGCCGCTACGCTCGATGGCCGCATCGCGCCCGCGCGATCGCTCTGTCCGTGGTCATTTTTGGATCAGCGGCGAGGAGGCTCGTAGCCGAAGTGCATCGCATGCGCCACGCCGCAGATGCACTGATCGTGGGGGTGGGAACGATCATCGCCGACGATCCTTTGCTGACGGATCGCAGCGACCTGCCGCGGCGGCGGCCATTGTTGCGGATCGTGCTGGACTCTACGCTGCGCACTCCGCTGGACTCACAGCTGGTCAAGACTGCTCACCAGGACGTGCTTATCTTTTTCAGCCAGGCCGACGCCGCGGCGCAAAAGGCACTCGAAGCGCGCGGCGTTCGCCTGCAGCAGATCGCTCATCACGGCCCACGCATTCCTTTGCAGGACGCACTGGTGCGGCTGGCAGAGATGCAGATCACCAACGTGCTGCTCGAAGGCGGCGCCGAGGTCTACACGACAGCTCTCAACCAGGGCCTGGTGGATAAGCTCATGTTGTTTTATGCGCCCAGGTTTCTTGGCCAGGCGGCGGTCCCGATGCTCAGCTCGATCGACGGATTGCCGTCGATTGAGAACTATTCGCTGAAACAGTTTGGCCAGGATTTCGCGCTTGGAAGCCTGCCTCCATGATCCCTGGTCGGAAGTGATTTAATCAGTTGACTATGTTTACCGGGCTGATAGAAACCACGGGCACCGTCCTCGCTGTCGAACAGCGTGAGGGTTCGAGGCGGATTGCGATCGCCATACCCATCGTTCGTGGCATCGCGCTGCGCACCGGCGACAGCGTCGCGGTCAGCGGCGTGTGCCTGACGGCGCTGGATATCGAGCCCAACCGCTTTCATGCGGATCTGGCTGCGGAGACGGTGGCGCGCACTTCCCTCTCCCTGCTCGCGCCGGGGGCAACGGTGAATCTGGAATTGCCGACGCCGGCGGGAGCGCCGCTCGGAGGCCACGTCGTGCAGGGCCATGTCGACGGCACGGGCACGCTTTTGAGCCTGGAGCCGGTCGATGCGCACGCGGAGCCCGGGATCGCCGATTGGTGGCTCAGGGTGGCTGTTCCCGCCCACGTAAGCCGCTACATGGTGGAAAAGGGTTCCATCGCGATTGAAGGAATCAGCCTGACCATTGCGCGATGGGAGCCGGGCACGCCGGAGGGCGACGTGGTCAGCGTGGCCATCATTCCTCACACCTATGCGCGGACCAATCTGCATCGCCTGAAGGTTGGCCAGCCGGTCAACATCGAGGCCGATGTGCTGATCAAGTTCATGGAGCAGCGATCGCTCGGACCGCAGTTCGAACTCACCGTGGAATACTTGATAGCCAACGGCTACTAGATGCGGTTTCGCAATTCGGTGGCTCTCTAAAGATCGCGAGGAGTGGTTTTCCTTGGCAGAAAACCACGTGAAGGTGCTTGCTTCGGTCAACCCAATTGCGAAACCGCAGGGGCTCGATCGCACCCCGATCCCGGTGATATTATCAATGGGTGCCGGGTCCTACGCGACGCAACCCCGCCAACCCCGCCAGGTCCGGAAGGAAGCAACGGTAACGGGTCAGTGCGTGCGCAGTAGGTTGCCCGGTACAGACGACCGCCACGTGATCCTTCCAGCTCATCCACTCCTCATCGTTCCAACTCGACTACAGTTCCAGCGCAGTCGAATTACGGAGAAGAATATTGAGCATCGAACTGCGTCCGCGTGCACCACGGCGCGCCAAGATCAGCGCTCTGGGAACCTATGTGCCGCCGCGCATCCTCAATAACGCCGATCTGGCAAAACTGGTAGACACCTCGGACGAATGGATCATGCAGCGTCTCGGCATCCGCGAGCGCCACCTGGTGGAGCCCGGCATGGCGACCAGCGACATGGCCGTGGAAGCAGCACGCCGCTGCCTTGCCCAGCGGGGCATCCAGGCCAGCGAAGTAGAGGTGGTCATCGTCGCCACCGTGACTCCCGACATGTTGTTTCCCGCCACCGCCTGCCTGGTGCAGGACAAGCTGGGCGCCCACGGCGCCTGGGGCTTCGACCTTTCCGCGGCGTGCTCCGGCTTTCTTTACGCCCTTCAGGTGGGCGCCAAGCTGGTCGAGTCCGGCGTGCATTCCAAGGTGCTGGTCATTGGCGCTGACACCATGTCGTCGATCATCGACTACACCGACCGCACGACCTGCGTCATTTTCGGCGATGGCGCGGGCGCGGTCCTGGTCGAACCCACGGAAGAGGGCGAGGTCGGGCTGATCGACTTTCGCCATGAGATTGACGGTTCCGGTGCGGCGGCACTGAATATGCCGGCTGGAGGCAGTCGCTGCCCCGCTTCTCCCGAAACGATCGCGGCACGAGAATGCACTACGTCCACCAGGACGGCCAGGCGGTCTACAAATACGCCGTGCGCAAGATGGTGGAGACATCGAGCCAAGCTGCTGAAGGCCAACAACATCGAGGCGAGTGACCTGGGCTGCTTCATCCCTCACCAGGCGAACAAGCGCATCATTCTTTCCACCGCGGAGCGGCTGGGGCTGCCGCTGGAGCGGGTGATCATCAATATCGATCGCTTCGGAAACACCACCGCGGCCACCATCCCCCTGGCCATGCAGACAGCGCTCGACGAACATCGACTGCAGCGGGAAAGCCTGGTGCTTCTGGCTTCAGTCGGCGCAGGCTTCACCGTGGGCGCCTGCCTGCTTCGCTGGGAGATGTAACGCCCGGAGAATTCGGGAGGTCCGAGCGCACTACAGATCCCTCCGCAGCTACGCTCGTCGGATGACAATCTGTTTGGGACCTAAGTGACCGATGAATTGCATCTTGGCGCGTATGAGGGCAGCAGACGCCCCTCGTTCTAGGGTCAGGCGAAGCCGTTACTTGTGCTGAGCGCGCCCGCTGGGAGCGGTTGCTGGCGCGCTGGTGACGAAACTTCCAAACTCCGTACAAGATACCCGCCACCACCAAGCCCAGATAAATCCACATGAGGGTGGTGCTCCAGCCGGATAGGTAGTGGCGAAAAGCACGAACCACCGCGCGGCCGTAGATAGCGGCCAGCCAGGCCACCAGCGAATAACGAAACGTTCTCGCCACGCCGAAAGAAACAAGAACCTCCTTCGCGAAACCCCCAGAGCCCCGGCAGCCAAGCAAGAAAGGCATCAGCGGAAACGGTGGCGGAAGCAAGGCCGAGGTCGACGACCGCAAGCGTGCCGTTTTTCTCCACCCAGCCGGACAAGCCGCCGCGCAAATCGCTTGGGCAGATACCGATGGAGCGCCGCTTCTCCGCCTTTGGCGCCCGCGGCCCAGGTCAAATAGCCGCCCAGGATGGACCCCACAATGGCCGCAACTGCCGCAAACACAGGATCTGCGCGATGGGCCACCAGCAGGATCAGCAGCAGATCGGTGCTCCCGGGCACCGGCAGGGGAATGATCGAGGAATCGATCACCGAGACCCCAAAAAGTCCCAGGGTGCCGAATCCCATGAGCCAGTGCAATCCATGCGCAGAGTGGCCATTCGCGGCCGACTTCACCCCTTGCTTGACGGCCTCATGCTTTGCGGATAGCTGAATCACTCCCCATTGGACGCAGAAAGCAGCCTGGCGACGCAATCCCAATGGAAAATCCTAAAGCAGGGTCAAAGCGGGCGCCGGCGGCAGCGCGCCACACTCGGCGGCAAGCCGGTAGAAGGCATCCAGTCCGCGCAGGCAGGCCTCATCCAATATGTAGTGGATATTGTTGGTCAGATAAAAGCGGATGGTCTCCCGCGGAACCGCAATGCGTCCCGACCACTCCTCCACCAGATCCTCCACGTGCGCAAGCCCATGGTCCCGGGAAGCCTGCAGATCCGCGACAATCTCGGTGGCGCACGCACCGGTTTCTTCCAGGGCGCCTTGACGGAGCGCCCAGAAAGCCGAAACCCAGGGCAGGCCGGTGAAGCTATGCCACTCGTGCGCCAGGTCCAGGTAAAGCAGCTGCTCGCCCGTCCGGGCCGCGCGGGCATTCCTTATCTTCCAGCGCCAGCAGGGCCGGGTCGCCAATCAGCAAAGCCGCGTCGGCAACCGCCAGCATGGATTCAAGATCCGGCTCGTGGGGAACAAACACCGCCGGCACCTTCCAAAAGATATCGAACAGGATGCGCGTGTAGGCGCAGGAGGTGCGCGAGGAAGTGTCGGCGGCGACCGTGCGCACCGCGCTCACCCCCTGCTTGCGGACGAACCACCAAAATAATGGACCGCACCCGATCGAGAGCGGCCACGGTGCAGCCGGGCACGATGAGCAACGATGGAGTGGTGGCATGGGCGGCGACTGGGACCAGCCCGATATCCGCCTCGCCGCCAGCCAGTTCGCGCGGCGCAGCCGGAAGGCGTGGTGTAGCCGATCTGGTAGCGCTCACGCAGATCGCTGCGCCGCGGCTCGTGCTCGAAGTCCCACATTAAAGGAGCAGGATTGAGGAAGTGGATCGCCGCCATGCGGATGCGGCGTTTGAGTCGGCGGGTCACCAGTTAGTGTACCTTGGCACTCAGCGATGAATTCGCCCGAACAAAATCGGCTGGCCTGGGTTGCGCTCACGCTCACGCCAGGCCTGGGCCCAAAGCGAATCCTGAAAGCCGCGAAAGCTCCTGCCGGATATATCGCGCCTGTTTCGCCTTTCCCTGACGGAACTCGAGTCGCTCAATTTTCCTGCGCCTTCCGCGCAGTTCCTTTTCACCGGCAAAGCGCGCACCGAAGCGGAGCGGGAGCTGGTGCGGGTGAGCGAACAGAAAGGCGCGCATCCTCACCTTACGAGGAAGAGGATTACCCCGAGCAGCTGCGGGAAATTTTCGACCCGCCGCCGGTGCTTTGGGTGCTGGGCGACGTGAAGCTGCTGTCTCGCCCGTCGATCGCGATCGTGGGCACACGTCACCCTACGCCCTACGGCACGGGTATGGCGGAGATCCTGGCCCGCGATCTGGCCAGCCGCAGGCATGGTGATTCTCAGCGGTATGGCGCGGGGCATCGACACCGCGGCTCACAAGGGCGCGCTCGCTGCGGGCGGCAGCACAGTCGCCGTCTGGGGCACCGGCGTCGATGTGATCTACCCTAAAGAAAACAAATCTCTGGCCGAAAACATTCTCGTGGCCGGGGGGGCCATCGTCTCGGAATACAGGCTGGGCACCTTCCCGGCGCCGCAAAACTTTCCCCGGCGCAATCGCATCATAAGCGGCATCAGCATCGGCGTGCTGGTGGTGGAAGCGGGCGAGAACAGCGGCACCCGGGTGACCGCACGATGCGCGCTGGAGCAGGATCGCGACGTCTATGCGGTGCCGGGCAACGTCACCACCAAGAACGCCTGGGGACCCAACACGTTGATTAAACAGGGCGCTAAGCTGGTGGCGACGTGGGAGGATGTGTGGCAGGAACTGCCCACGCAGGTGCGGCTGCAATTGGAAGCGGAGCTAGGTTTTGCATCGCCGGCGGAGCATGCTGCATCGATTGTGGATGAACTTCCGCTGCAGGAGCCGGAGAAGGTTGTGCTCAGCGCGCTGCGTCACGACGAAGCGGTGCAGTTGGATGAGCTGATGGAGAGGCTTGAGCCCAAACTGACTTCTTCGGAAATCTTTACCGCGCTGTTCGAGCTCGAGCTGGCCAACCGGATTAAACAACTTCCGGGCAAGAACTACGTCAGACGAATGTAAAGCTTCTCGCCTCTCTGCACCATAAGTTGCAGACGCGGAAGTTGCAGACAGGGCAGGAGAAAGCACCCCCTGGGCTACGCTGGTGGAAGCTCCCGCCAACACGCGGATCACGATAAGTAAATAACTCTGAACCTTCCAGGTGGTACAGTCAGTCCCATCGGAAGAGGTTTTTCCATGTTGTCCATGGTTGTCATCGGGTTTAAGGAACGCAATGAGTAAATCACTTGTGATCGTCGAATCGCCTGCCAAGGCAAAGACGATCAGCAAATATCTCGGAAAAGACTTCACCGTCGAAGCCTCAGTCGGCCACATTAAAGATCTGCCGAAGAACAAGATCGGCGTGGATCTGAGCGACGGCAGTTTTGCGCCCGAGCTAATCGTCATTCCGGGGAAAGAAAAAGTCGTCGACCGGCTGAAGAAACTCGCCAAGGCGGCGACTACTATTTATCTGGCGCCTGACCCTGATCGCGAAGGAGAAGCGATCGCGGCCCATCTTGAAGATGAGCTGCGCGGTCTTTCCAAGGGCAACTCGATTCGCCGCGTCACGTTTAATGAAATTACTGCGAAGGCGGTTCACGACGCCTTTGAACATACCCGCGATGTCGACCGCAACCTGGTGGATGCGCAGCAGACGCGGCGCGTGCTCGATCGCATCGTGGGTTACCAGATCTCGCCCTTGCTGTGGGATAAGGTACGTCGTGGCCTCTCCGCTGGCCGGGTTCAGACCGTGGCTTTGCGACTCATCGTCGAACGTGAGCGTGAGATCAAGGCATTTGTGCCGGTGGAGTATTGGACCCTCGACGCCCAGCTCACTCCGGCAAATGAAAAGACCGAGTTTACTGCGCGCTTCACCGGCATCGATGGCGAAAAAGCCGTCGTGGAGACAGTAGATGCTCCATCTCTGCCCAACAAAGAGCGGACGGATGCCGTGGTCGCCGCGCTTGAAAAGGCCAAGTGGTCGGTGCAGAACGTAGAAAAGAAGGAACGCCGGCGTAATCCCACCGCGCCCTTCACCACCAGCAAGTTGCAACAGGATGCGTCGCGCCAGTTGGGCTTCAGCGTCCGCCGCACCATGGGTGTGGCCCAACGCTTGTATGAAGGCATCGATCTGGGCAGCGAAGGAGCGGTAGGCCTCATCACCTACATGCGTACTGATTCCACCCGCGTATCGCCCGATGCCATCATCGAAGCACGCAAGTGGATTGAGCAGACGCATGGCAAAGACTATCTGCCGTCCGCGCCCAATGCTTTCAAGAGCAAGAAGGACGCGCAGGACGCGCACGAGGCGATCCGTCCCACCAGCGTCGATCTTCATCCGGAAGAGATTAAGCGCTATCTCAGTGACGAACAGTACCGGCTGTACCGGCTTATCTGGCAGCGATTTGTCGCTTCGCAGATGGTGCCGGCGGTCTTCGATCAGACCACGGTCGATATCGTAGCCAAAGCGGACCGGAGCTATAACTTCCGGGTCACCGGGTCGGTGATGAAATTCGACGGTTTCCTCAAGGTCTATGAGGAAGCGAAGGAAAAGAAGGACGATGAGGACGAGGAGCTAAAGAACCGGCTGCCTGCGCTCGAAAACGGGCAGGCACTGGCATTGAATGCTCTGCTGCCCGAACAGCATGCAACCGAGCCCCGGCCACGCTTCAACGAAGCGTCTCTGGTGAAAGAGCTGGAAGAGCGCGGCATCGGACGGCCTTCTACATACGCCACCATCATCAATACGATTCAGGAACGCGAATACGTGCAGAAGGTGGGCACGGGCAGAGGTGCGAAATTCTTCCCCACGGAGATAGGCCTTGTGGTCACCGATCTGCTGGTTGCCAACTTCCCCTACATCTTCGACCCGCAATACACGGCGAAGCTGGAAGAAGAGCTGGACGATATCGAAGATGGCAAGGAAGTGTGGACGGACTTGCTGGGTGGTTTCTATGGGCACTTCGAAAAAGAGCTCGCACATGCCGGCAAGCACATGGAAAACATCAAGCGGATGGAAAAGCCGACCGACGAGAAGTGCGATGTCTGCGGTTCTCCTCTTGTCCTGAAGTGGGGTAAATTCGGCAGCTTCTTCGCCTGCAGCACCTACAACAAGAAAGATCCCAGCAGCTGCACCTTCACCAAAGAGAACTTTGCCGCCAAGCCGGAGATGAACACCCAGGAAGGGCAGGACGCGGAGCAGACGGAAGAGTACTGCGAGGCCTGCGGCCGGGTGATGGTGCTGAAGCGGGGGCGCTTCGGCGCATTCATGGCCTGCCCGGGTTACAGCGAAGATCCGCCCTGTAAGACCACCCGCAAGCTGACCCAGAAACAGCAGCAAAAGGCGCCCCAACCGCTGGACGAGAACTGTCCCAAGTGCGGACAGCAACTGGTCCTGCGCAATGGCCAGTATGGAGAATTCGTCTCCTGCAGCGGCTACCCCAAATGCAAGTACATCAAGCAGAACATCATCGAGGGGATGAAGTGCCCCAAGTGCGGCGACGGAGACATTGCCGAGCGGAAGGCGCGGCGCGGCAACCTCTTCTATGGCTGCACCAATTATCCCAAGTGTGACTTCACCTCGAACGCCAAGCCAGTGCCGGAGAAATGTCCGGAATGCGGCAGTCCGTACCTGCTGGAGAAGACGCGCACCACCGGGACTTACCTGGTTTGCCCCAATAATCGCAAGTCCGCAGCAGAGGACGAGGCGCCCAAGAAGCGGGCCAAAAAGGGCGCGGCTGCCGAGCCCGCGGAGCAGGTGGCCTGCACCTACTCGCGGAAGATTGCGGAGCCCCAGATGGAGTCGGTTGAGGCGATGCGCTACCAGACCAAGGCAGAGGAACTTCCAGTCGCTTGAATCTGGTCAAACCGGCGTGGCTTCGAGGTCTTGCTATGATGCGGGCCTGAGCGTACAAATCCAAAGGGCGGTTGTTTCACCTCATTCGATCGCATGGAGCCAACATGAAATTGTTTTTGGTAGTTCTAGCACTCTCGACTATCCCGGCACTGGCTGCGGATATGGACGCCGCAAAGGTCAACGGTTATATCAGTGATTCGATGTGCGGAGCCAAACACAACGGCAGCGCCCCGAATGCGGCCTGCGTGAAGAAGTGCGTCGGCAGTGGAGCAAAACCGGTCTTTGTGGATGACGCCAAGAAAGAGGTTTACACCATCGACGATCCGGATGCGGTAAAGGGTCACGAGGGGCACCACGTCGCGGTTATCGGCAAAATGGACGAGAGCGCCAAGACGATCCATATCTCCAAGCTGGAGATGCTGAAGGATCAGGGCACGCCGAGCAGCACTTCGGAGATGCACTAGAAACAATCAAAGCTTTTCAGCTACCCGCGGCGGTATCTTCGGCTTTGCCGAACACTGCCGCGGCTCCTCGTCCTGCGGCGTTTCTTGCGGGGCGTTTCCGTGTGCTCAATCGGATGATAGGCAGATGCCAGAGCCGGCTTCTATCTGCTAAGGTGGGAAGGTAGGAAGGAATGCAGGACTTAACCCCAGTTATGGCAAAAGCAACCTGGAACGGCAAAGTGATCGCGGAAAGCGACACCACAGAAATGGTTGAGGGCAATATCTACTTCCCGGAGAGCTCCCTCAAGCGGGAATACTTCCGCCCCAGCTCGACGATTTCGACCTGCCCCTGGAAGGGACAAGCCAGATACTACAGCCTCTTAGTCGACGGACAAGAAAACCAGGATGCCGCCTGGTACTATCCGGATCCTAAGCCGGCAGCCCGCAACGTTAAGAACCACGTAGCTTTTTGGCGCGGAGTTGAAGTCGAAAAGTAGCTTCAAATTGGCTGCTCTACTCCTGGGCTTGATGATTCAGCCACCCGGCACGGCGTTGGCTGCCCAGGCACAAACCAATTCTCCTCAGAGGGATCTTGAGGTCCTGCGGCGTCTTGAAGAGGAGTATCTGCGAGCCGAGATCGAAGACGACACGGCGATTGCCGGGACGATTCTGGCTGACGATTATGTCGGGCTGCGTCCGGACGGTTCCAGTTCTACCAAGGCGGATGTCCTGAACCGGCTCGGCCTGCATGAACGCCGCCGACAACCTTATCTGATCACCGCTACTAATATGCGGAAGCACTTGTTTGGGGATACGGCCTGCGTGACCTACACCAAGGTCTATACCAAGCCTGGTACCCAGGCCGCGTACAGCGAAAACGTGCTCCATGTTCTTATCCGGCGTGACGGCATTTGGCGCCTCCAACTAAGCAGCCCACTGCCCGCTCCCCGGCCTTAGAGCGTGTGTGAGAACGAGGATTTACGAATTTAGTCTCACAGGAACGGCTGAACTTAGCCCAGGACGCTAGTCCTGGGTACATCAATAGACATGATTAAGTCCCGGAGGGACGGCTGAAGGTTGTCCAGGATTGCGTCTCGGCCTATCTTCAGCCGTCCCTCCGGGACTGGGTCGTCCTTTCAAATCCAACCCAGGATGCAGTCCCATAAGCGTTAACCTACTTGGGGATGTTTTTCGTCAAAACTCCCACAAAAACGTCATCCTGAGAGCCTGTGACTTTTTCGATCAAGTCACAGCCTCTGAGCGGAGCGCCTCACAGATTTATCGGGTGACACAGCGCTGGTGGCGCGGAGTCGAAGGACCCCGACGGTGCTTATCTTACCCATGCAGCTCGGAGCTTTTCAACCACCGAGGCCCGCTCCTGGCCGACCCACCACGGTCTTTCCCTGGGGCCGAGAACAAGAACTGCTGGCATCTTGCTATGCCCCGGCGGCTCCATCTACCTTCTCGGCAGCCACACAGGCACGCTTTACCTTGGCGTCACCAGCAACCTGTATCTGCGCGTCATGCAACATAAGGAGGGGCAAGTTGGAAGGTTTCACTGCGGCCTACGGCTGCAAGCGCCTGCTCTACTTTGAAGGTTACCAAGACATGCGCACAGCCATCGCTCCGGGAAAAACAGTGCATGAAGAGATGTATCCGTGACCATCAAGTGCGTACCGCAGCAAGATCCTGTTCTCGGGCTTCGGTGGTCGAAAAACTCCGAGCAGCATGGGTAAGATAAGCACCCTCGGGGTCCTTCGACTCCGCGCCACCAAGCGCTGCGTCACCCGATAAATCTGTGAGGCGCTCCGCTCAGAGGCTGTGATTTTATTGGCTTTTTCACGTTTTTGACGCAGCTAAGCCTTTTATTTTCAGCACCAATTTTCATGTGAAACCAATAAAGTCACAAACTCTCAGGATGACGTTTTTGTGGGAGCTTTGACGAAAAGCATCCCAAGTAGGTTAACGCTTATGGGACGCAGTCCTGGGCTAAGTTCAACCGTCCCTGCGGGACTGAGTTGGAAATGGAGTTCTCACACACGCTCCTTAGGCCAGTGGAGAGATCTGCAACCCCCTTCAGGGAGTCACGGAATCGGTTCCCCGCACCCGTCGGCAGCTCTGTTTTTGGTTTTCCCCTACCCATCTCTGGGATAATGAAGCCACTCTGGCGTTCTGAATCTGGCGGCCGCTCCTGGCACTCTTCGCAGGCGGCCAGCAACCGCGTATCCCTGATGAAGCCACTCGAACTGGCACTGACCCCGACCCGCAACCGTCGCCTGAATGAAGTAACCGGCATGGTGCTGCTGGTGGCCGCGAGCCTCCTTTTCCTCGCCCTGGCCTCTTATCGTCCAACAGACCCGTCCTTCAACACCGTAGGGGCCGCAGGCCGGCAGGTCCACAACTGGACCGGGTTGATCGGCGCTTCCCTCAGCGACATACTGCTGCAATTGGAAGGGGTCGCCGCCTTCATGGTCCCCTTGCTGCTGGGTGCGCTGGGGTGGACGTGGCTGCGATCGCGCCCTGCCGGCTCCCCAGCCGCGAAAGTGTCGGGCGTTCTTCTCTACCTGGTATTTGCGCCCGCCATCTTCGGTCTCATCCCTGGCCATCTCCGCTGGATGCATGCCCTGCCTCTGGAAGGCCTGACCGGCCGCCTGGTGGTGGATACGCTGGTCCATTACCTCAACTTTCCCGGCGCCGCCATCGTGATTGTGAGCATGGTGGTGATCGCGCTCTACCTGTCCACCACCTTCAGCTTCAGCACGGCGCAGCAGTGGCTGGCGATTCGCTTCGCCTTTGCTCTCGCGTGGCGCGACCGCATCCGCAACTGGCGTACATCCTGGGCCAGGGCCCGCGCGGAAAGGAGTGCCGTTAAGCGCGCTGCCCAGAGAGACAGTGCCTTGATCAAGGCGCAGAAATCCGCGGAAAAAACAGCCGGCAAGCAAGCCCAGCGGGTGGAAGACGAGGAAAGGATCCCCACTTCGCGCCGCGCCGCCTTTTCCGACGCGAGCGCTGAGCCGAGGCCGCACACCCCATCGCTCTGGAACCAGATGCCGCGCACCAGTATCCCGGATCGGGAGCGGACCCGGAGCCGCTGGAACCGGAAACAGAAGAGGTCGCAACCGTGGTCCCGCCGCCAGCCGTGGCCAAGGCGCCGCGTGCCGCGCCACAGCCCCCTGCTCATAGGCGCCACAAGACATCTCGGTAAAGGGACGCGCCGATGCGGATGCCCGGCCGGTCACCCTGGCCCCCCGCGCCGTCAGCGGCTTCCGGCTGCCGCCGAGCACACTGCTGCACCGCAGCGACGAGTCGCAGATCGTGCGCGAAGACGATCTGCGCAGCCAGGCCCGCATCCTGGTAGAGAAATGCGCGGAGTTCGACGTACGCGGCCAGGTGGTGCAGATCAATCCCGGCCCGGTGGTCACCACCTTCGAGTTCCGGCCCGAAGCCGGAGTCAAGTACAGCCGCGTGACCGGCCTGGCGGAGGATCTATGCCTGGCGATGCGCGCGGAGAGCATTCTGATCGAGCGCATGGCGGGCAAAGAGCACCGTGGGCATCCAGGTGCCGAATCACGACCGCGAAACCATCTGGCTGCGCGACGTGATCGAAGCGGAAAACTTCACCCAAACCAAGTCCAAGCTGACCCTGGCCATGGGCAAAGACATCAACGGACGCATCGTGACCGCCGACCTGGCGACCATGCCGCACGTCCTGATCGCCGGTTCCACGGGCAGCGGTAAGTCGGTGGCCATCAACGCCATGATCATGTCCGTGCTCTACAAGGCGACGCCGCAGCAGGTGAGGCTGATCCTGGTCGATCCCAAGCGGGTGGAACTGGGGATGTATGAAGGCATTCCCCATCTGTTCACGCCCATCATTACCGAGCCCAAGCTGGCCGCCAACGCCTTGCGCAACGCGGTGCGCGAGATGGAGCGGCGGCTGAAGCTGCTGGCCTCGCGCAGCGTCAGGAATATCGACCAATACAACAAGCTCTTCGACAACCAGACGCCCAGCCTCTTCGAGGACGCGGAGGAGGAGCAGCCGCTGGCCCACATGATCATCATCATCGACGAGCTGGCCGATCTGATGATGTTGGATAAGGCCAACGTCGAGGAGGCGATCACCCGGCTGGCGCAGATGGCCCGCGCGGTGGGCATCCACCTGGTGCTGGCCACGCAGCGGCCGTCGGTGGATGTGATTACCGGCCTGATCAAGGCCAACGTGCCCACCCGGATCTCGTTCCGCCTGGCCACCAAGGTGGATTCGCGCACCATCCTGGATTCGAACGGAGCCGAGGCGCTGCTGGGACGCGGCGACATGCTCTTCCTGCCGCCGGGAACTTCGCGGCTGCAGCGGCTGCACGCTCCGTTTGTCACCGAGAAGGAAATCGCAGCCGTGGTTGAGTTCTGGAAGAACCAGGGTGAAGCGGAGTACGTGCAAGGCTTCCTCGAATCTCCGCGGGACGAGAAGGGCCGCGACCTGGATGCGGAGCCGGAGGATGGCGACGGCAACGACGAATTATTTGAGGATGCGGTACGGCTGGTGCTGGAGTTCGGCAAGGCCTCCACTTCCCTGCTGCAGCGGCGGCTGCGCATCGGCTACGGCCGCGCCGCGCACCTGATCGACATGATGGAGCGGGACGGCATCGTCGGCCCTGCCGACGGGTCGAAGCCGCGCGAGATCCTCAAGCCACCCGACTGGCTCAACCAGATCGAGCCCGCCCTGCGCTAGCCGGAGTTCGAAGCGCTGCAAGCAGATCATGTACGGAGTCCCAGTAGGCACGGCGTACCTCAGCCGAAGTGATGGCGAATCCTGGATTGCTTCTGCAACGTACAGACCGACGATCCCATCGAGGGACGGCTGGAAATCAGCTCGACGAATCCTGGCAATCTCGGCACGTCCGCTGGGGACTGAGGCACTCTACGATGTACCCAGGACTAACGTCCTGGGCACGATTCAATCGTGCCCTGACGCGAATTGTCTTGACAATGCCGGTCCTATCTTCCTACCCGCGCAGCCGGAGCCAGTCTCTTTGGTAGGCGAAGCTGATGGCGAGCAGCAGCACGCCCAGCGCCAGGAAAGCTAAGCACCCGATAACCCTGGCTCTGTTGGCTGACGCCGTTCAGGAAAACCTTCGCGATGCTGAAGGCGAGCACAACCAGCGCCTGCCAGCGCAGAAAAGCACTGCGCCGCAGAAAACCCACCGCCATGAGAGCTGCGCCATAAGCCATGCACCAGGCGCTATAGCCCCATCCCGCGGCAATGGTGCGGCGCTCCAGCTGGCCATAGCCGCCGCAGAAGTCGCGAAAGAAGCCCGCCCCGCAGAACCAGTAATGGTGAATCTCCAGGCTGACGGCCACCAGCAGCGTGAGGCTGAAAGCAATGGCGGAAAAGCCGGCCAGATAGGTCCAACTGCCAAAGCCGCGCCCGGGCCACCACCCAAGCTAAGGCGGGTGACCATCGCAAATACCGCCGCGCCGATCAGGTTGGTGGCAAAGTGCATGTTGGCGACAACCGCCAACGGCTGCGGCGTCCCGGCGATCCAGTCCACCAGGAGAGAAAGCGCGGCCACGGTCAGCACTGCAGTGGCAAAAATGCGCATGGCCGCGTGCGAGCCGGCTTTGGCCAGCGCAACCAGCACCAGCGCTTCGCCCAGCCAGCACAGGGTCACCACCGTAGCCATGAAACTCCAGCGGCACGGCCACAGTCACAAAAAAGATGCCCAGACCAAGGTTGGTGCGGGAGAGGGCCGCAGGCCTGCGCGAGGCGGCTCGCCATCAGCAGGCAGGCGCCGGCGAGGGCAACCGTGACCCAGGGGCGCCCGGCATGCTGGCTCCTGGCGCCGAAAAGCACCATCAGCGCAACCCACGTCGCCGCCGCATTGGCGATCGGAAATGCGATCGGAAGAACGAGCCGGCGAACGCATTGGCTCCGCGCAAAATCAGGAAAGGCGCCGCGGCAAAACCGGCGAAGAACAGCGCCAGAAAGAAAACCGTGACCGGCAAGTGAGAAGGGTCGTCCTCGCTCACAGCTCCAGCCGATGTAATAAACCGCCGTTCCCAGCAACGCAGCCCAGGCCAGCCGCTTCCACGGGTGCAGCGCCAGCAGAAGCAGCGCGCCCGCATTCAGCAAGGCAAGGTAGGAGAAGAGAAAGATCTCATTGCTGTGCCCCATCGATAGCAGCGCCGGCGTCGCCAGGCCGCCGGCCAGGGCGTAAAGGCCCAGCAGTTCCGAATCCTGGCGACGGGCCAGCACGGCGTTGGCGACCGTCACCGCGGTCATGGCGAGAAAAATAAGCCCGGACGGAGCCAGATGAAAAATGCTGGAAGCAGCCCAGAGCGAGAGATACGCGATGCTCGGTGCCCAGCGCCTTCAGGCTGTAAGAAAAGGCGGGGAATCCCCGGCGGCGAAAGCGCTCTGACCAGGCCACCAGGCCGGCGGCACACGGCCAGGCCGATCCAGATCGCGGACCGGGGGCCCAATCCAGTTGCGATCAAAGGCCAGCTTCAGAAACCAGGCCACGCCAATGAGCACGGCGAGGATCCCGATGCGGTTCAGGAGCTGGGCCCCGATCCGGCTTTCGAGCGAAGCACCGGGCTTTGCACCTGCCGCCTGAGCTTTCAGGAGACAGCCTTGGGCGGGGCGGCGTTCCGCCGGCGGGACGCAGCCGCGTGCCGCGCTCGCAGATTCTGCGACCGTCGCTTCCAGAGAGGCGACCCGCGCTGACAATTCCGCCAGTTGTTGCCGGAAATCGTCGTCAGAAGCCATAGCAAAGACTCTAGAGCATTTCCCTGGCACGGCGTCGAGGGCTCACGTTACCTGCGTGTACTCTGGTAACACTTTAGAGTGCCATTTGCCACAGAATGCCTTAAGCTGCAAAAGGTACCCATTCAGGAGGCATCCCCCTTAATGACCAGGTCGACTGGAGATCGAGACCCGGCACAAGGTTCTTCTGGTCGATGATGACGCCGTGAGCCTCGAACTCATGGCTCTGCTTCTCGCTCACGAGGGCCACCAGGTGCTTCGCGCCCACGACGCCGGGGCCGCCCTGGAATTGCTCTCGTCCGACAAGACAGGGCGCCCGGATGTGCTGCTGGTAGACCTGCAGATGCCCGGAGTCTCGGGCGGCCAATTGGCGGAAAAGGTTCGCGCCCTGGGCAGCCCCGGACCGCTGCTGCTGGCCATGAGCGCGACCGAAGTCCAGCGGCAGCAGTTACTTGCCTTTGATGGGTTTCTTGCTCAAACCGCTTGCCGTGGACGACCTGCGCCGGGCGCTCAAACCCAAAAGACGGGGCCGCAAGCCCGGAGTTCGCGTCGCCCATCCGGGAAGGACCGCGACGTGGTGCCCGCTACCGGGGAAGCCCTTGACATGGCGGTGATCGAGAAGCTGCTCGCCATGATGCCGCTGCAGGCGCTGCAGGAACTCTTCGCCGCCTGCATTGCGGATACCCGGACCTGTGTCCGGCTCTCCAGAACCAGGTGCACACGGGGTGGACCGGCGTCCGCCCGCCTGGCCCACCGGATCAAAGGCGCGGCGTCCATGGTCGGCGCCGTCCGCCTCGCCCGGCTCGCCGCCGGCCTGGAAATGGGGGGTAGCAAAGAAGCGGCCACCCCCGGCGTTTTGGACGATTTACTGAGTGCATGCAGTGAGTTGGAGCGTATGCTTTTGGCAGGAAATTAACGAAAACCTAGGGCCCCCCATGACCACAACGACAATCTCACTGCAACACCCAAAACCAGCAACGACCGCCTGCACCAGATTCGTATTGTCATTGCCGACGACCACCCAGTAGTTCGTATCGGCGTAAAAAACATGCTTCAGAGCGATTCCGGCCTCGAAGTGATTGGCGAGGCATCGGACGGCGATGAGGCCATCACCGGCAACACTGGAACTGCTGCCCGACATCCTCCTGCTTGATTTGCAGATGCCCCGTCTGCCCGGTCTGGAGGCCATGCGGGCCATCATGAGTGGTTCGCCAACGGTAAAGATTCTGCTCCTGACCAGCACCATCACCACCCAGCAGATCATCGAAGCGCTGCAGATCGGCGCCCGCGGCATCGTGCTGAAAGATGCCTTGGCCGACCACCTCACCACCGCCATCCGCGCGGTCTCTTCGGGGGACTATTGGATTGGCGGCAAGCGCGTGGTTAACCTGGTGGGCGCGCTGCATGAGCTGATGCAGCAGGCTGCCGTTCCCGAACGCAAAACCTATGGCCTGACGCCCGCGTGAACTGGAAGTGGTTGGCTGCATCGTCGAAGGTTGCAGCAATCGCGATATTGCCAAGCAGTTCAGCATCAGTGAAGAGACGGTGAAGCGCCATCTGTCGAATATTTTCGACAAGACCGGCGTTTCCACGCGTCTGGAACTGGCGTTGTTTGCCATCGCCCACCAGTTGGTTGCGCTGCAAACCTAAACTCCTTACTCCAAGGACATCTGCGTCAGTCCCGATACGGGAAAACAGTTGCGATTTCGCTCCAACGCAATGCTGCCACGCCTGCATCTGATCAGTTGCGTCGTCGTGTGGCGACGGCGAGCACTGCGTCTTCGATGGTAGCGCGTCGGCGTCGCCTGCAGTCCGTCGCAGTTGAACGCGCCTGAACCTCTGAACCGGAGTTCGACAAGATGATCGCTGGAAGACTGTTCCTCGTTACTTTGCTTTGCGCTGCCTCGAGTGCTGTTTACGGGCAGGAGCCAAGCCCCACCGCGCAGCCACAACAACAGCAGCCGATCATGCCGGCCGAGAACGGCAACGGCAATAATGTTCCCCTCTACCGCATCCAGGTTGTGGGCCGGGACATCCCGGCGATCAATTACTGGCACCGCAGCGGGAGCACAAAGATCGGTTTCGCCGGCACCAGCCTCCTTCCCCAGGGAAAGGGCGAGGCGAACGTCACCAGCAAGGGGCAGACCTTCATCGATGCCAAATTCCAGGGTTTCGTGCCCGCCAACAGCTTCGGTGTGGAATACCTGACCTACGTGCTGTGGGCCATCACCCCGCAGGGCCGGCCGGTGAACCTGGGTGAGGTGATGCCTGGCGGTTCCAAGGCCGAAATGAAAGTCACCACCAATCTGCAGCAATTTGCGCTGATCATCACCGCCGAGCCCTACTTCGCCGTGACCACGCCGAGCGATCTGGTGGTGATGCAGAATACGGTCAACAAAGACAAGACCACCGGCATCATCGACACCGTGAACGTGCACTTCAACCTGCTGCCGCGTGGAGCCTACGTGCAGACGGCCGGTCAGCATGCGGTGCTGAACCCGGTCAAGCCCAGCGACAAATCTCCGCTCCAGCTTTACGAGGCCATCAACGCGGTGCAGATCGCGGAGGCCACGGGCGCGGCTCAATATGCGCCCGACATTCTCGCCAAGGCGAAGCAGGAACTGGAGAACGCGCAGGCACTCGATGGGAAGAAGAGCCAGCGCAAGGTCATGATCACCTATGCTCGCGGCGCGGTGCAGGACGCGGAAGATGCGCGCGTAAGCACTTTGCGCAGGATGCAGCAGGAGAAGGAACAGCAGCAGCAATTGGCCATGCAGCAAGCGCAGGCTGCGGCTCAGCAGGCCCAGATCGATGCCCAACAGCAGGCGCTGAAGAGGGCCCAGGCCGATGCGGCGGCGGCCCAGGCGGAGGCAGCGGCGGCCAATGCCAGGGCGGCGCAGGCAGCGGCGGAGCATAGCGCCCAGCAGGCGACCGACCAGACCGAGCAGATGCGCGAACGCCTGCGTGCGCAGTTGAGCCAGGTTCTGCAGACTCAGGAGACGGCGCGCGGACTGATCGTGAACATGTCCGACGTTCTGTTTGACACCGCCAAATACACGCTTAAGCCGGAAGCCCGGGAGAAGCTGGCCAAGGTCTCCGGAATTCTTCTCGCCTATCCGAATTTAAAAGTGCAGGTAGAGGGCTACACCGACAATGTAGGCGGCGATCAATACAACCTGACGCTTTCCCAACAGCGAGGCGATGCGGTGCGCGCTTATCTTGTCTCCCAGGGCGTCAGCCCCGACAACATCACTGCGACTGGTTACGGCATGAGCAACCCCATCGCCGACAACGCGACGGCGCGCGGGGCGGGCGCAGAATCGCCGGGTGCAGATGGTGGTCTCAGGCAGCGCCATCGGTGTCCAGCAAAGCCAGCCCTCAGCGTCGACTCAACCACAGGGAGGCATGACTGCCGGCGCACGGTGCAGGGTACCGCAGCAATGCCCCGCAGTAGCGCTCGAGTTGGGGCTCAGGACAAGAAGGGCCAGGCGGGATTCGATATCGGCCAAGGCTGCTTCTAACGCTGCCCGGCGCACCGGGCTCGACGTGCGTTCGGAAAGAATGCGTTCCCGCTGCAGATCGAGTTCCTGCTTTTGCCGCTCGATCTTTGCCCGCTCCAGCCCGTTTCGCTTGGCGGCGTCAATGACGGCGCCCGAAGCGGTTAGATCTGCGGCCGATTGCTGCTCTTCCACAGACTTGCTCTCCCACCCACGCGCCATGATCTCTATGGTACGACAAGCGGCATCGATCTTACTCGCATTATGTGCCAGAACCATTGTCTAAACCCTTGCAATCACGGCGCGTGGAGGAATTATGAAAGTCTGGCAAATTCAATCGTTCGGGATTGACCAGCTGGCTTCAGCCGATCTGCCCCAGCCCCGCCCCGGGCGCGGAGAAGTCCTGGTCAAGGTTCATGCGGTGTCACTGAATTACCGCGACCTGCTCATGGTTCGCGGTCACTACAACCCCAGAATGGCCTTGCCGCGTATCCCCTGCTCCGACGGCGCGGGCGAAGTGGTCGAGGTGGGGGAAGAGGTAAAGGCCGTCAAGGTCGGCCAGCGGGTGGCCGGCATCTTCATGCAGCACTGGCTTGATGGCTCCCCGACGGCGGAAACCAGCCGCGGCGCTCTGGGGGGCGATGTGGATGGCATGCTGGCCGAATACGTAGTGCTGCACCAGAGCGGCGTCGTGCCCTTCCCCGAACATCTGTCTTACACCGAAGCGGCCACGCTGCCCTGTGCCGGAGTCACAGCATGGAACGCACTCGAACATGCGGCCCATGTGAGGCCGGGAGATGTAGTGGTTATCCAGGGGACGGGTGGAGTTTCGATCTTTGCCCTGCAATTCGCGAAAATTGCGGGAGCGACCGTGATCGGCACCTCCAGCAGCGATGAGAAATTGGAACGGGCAAAAACCCTGGGACTGGATGCCGGTCTCAACTATCGCCAGTCTCCCGAGTGGGCCAAATGGGTCCTCAAGGAAACCGGCAACCGGGGCGCCGATCTCATCGTCGAAGTGGGCGGTGCCGGTACCTTCGCCCAGTCGCTGCAGGCAGTGCGCTTCGGCGGCACGGTGGCTCAGATCGGAGTGCTGAGCCACTCAGAACAGCCACTGCCGATTCCGCTGATTCTCCATCGCCAGGTTCGAGTCCACGGGGTTTATGTGGGCTCGCGAGCCCACTTCGAAACTATGAATCGGGCGATTTCGGTCAGGCGTATGAGGCCCGTGGTGGATCGGATTTTTGCCTTCAGCGAGGCTCGCGAAGCCCTGAAAATGATGGAAAAGGGGTCTCATTTCGGGAAAATCGTAATCCAGGTTGTTGCTTGACGCCGAGGTAATTCCCATCGGGTGCCGCTATCTGATTGAAACTGCTGGGCTACCAAAAGGACAGTAACTTTTGGGTGATCCGCTGGCACAAAAGCTGTATTTTCCGTACGACAAACGCGACATTTTCGTGCAGAATGCATCTTAACAGTACGATTTCTAACGACACACCCGGCGTTGTAACAAGGGAGCTTTTTTATGAAATGGATTCAAAACCTGCTTGGTTTTTTCTACGATATTCTCTTTGGCTGCCGCCACTGGAGTCAGACTAGGCCGTTCACACTCGAGCAGCAAACATACAAGGTTTGCCTGGACTGCGGAAAGCAGATCTATTACTCGACCGAGCGCATGACACCGCTGAGCGCACGCGAAGTGCGGCGGATGAAGGCTGCGACAGCCAGCCCGGTCACCGTGATTTCTACCTCGATGAACGCGGGCGGATTTCTCACCCGGCGCGCGAATAAGTCGAACGCTGCCGCTTAAGTTATACAGCCGGAAAAGCTGAAGCTCCGTATCGTCTGGTGCAACGCACGTAGCCCGATACGGAGCTTTTCTAGGTCCCTACGGGCATTCGAGCGTCGGACGCAAAACAGCTACTGTCACAGTTTCTTTTTTGCACTTTTCGAGGAACGGCTCAAAACGCTGCGGAAAAACCCAATGTTTTTGAAGGGTACGACCTTTAGGTCGTACATAAACTATTGCAAACGGGTGCGGCCGCTGAGGGAACGACTCTTGCGCCGTCCAGGATTTTTCCGCAGCCTCTCAAGTCGGGCGTGCCTGCCGTTTCCCACCTGCCGGCGCCGCTTATCATTTTTGCCCCTCTGATGTCACTCACCATTTTGTGCAGGATTGGCATCCGAGGTTTCCCTAAGAGCGTAATTTCATAAAAGCCCGCACGTTAGCTGGCATATCCTTACCATTGGCGTAGGCCCTTCCGCGATCCCGTTCGTCTGATACCAGGGGCAGGGTCCTGGCGAAATGTGTGGAGTGGGTATGCGCAAATCCGGTCGAGTGCAGTTTCGCAATTGGTTTAGACCGAAGCGACAGGCCTTGTCGTGGTTTTCTCCCAAGGAAAACCACACCTCGCGATCTTTTTCAGTCCACAGTAATTGCGAAACTGCTCTAACACTCCTGCCCGTCGCCACGCCTTTTCTGGCCCTGCTCCTCGCAGGCTGTGGCGCCATGAGTTCTCCTGTAGGCGCCAGCGCGGGCGGCTTGCTCATTAGCGCGGAAAAGGCCGCCATCGACACCACCACCACCGACCAGCTGAGCGCCAGGTTGGCCTCCGGCGGCTCGGCGAGTGTCAAGTGGAGTATCGCTTCCGGCCAAAACGATGCCGGCCTCGGCCAGGGGACAATCAGCG
>CAWDLQ010000014.1:0-226506 GCA_963803095.1 uncultured Acidobacteriaceae bacterium
GATAACAATTTCGTTTTGAGGGTAGAATTGGGCGCTCCGAGGAGAATACGAAATCTCGGCTGCAACAGAATCGTCATCTTGACCGGGCGCCTAGCGGAGAGATTGCGGTTTCGCACTCAAATCCCAAAAAGTACAGGGGCTAAAGCCCGGATTTTTGTTGGGCTCTTACGGCCCGACTACAAGTCGTGACCTGATACAAAGCATCAGATCCGTGACGCGCAAGAATGAGTTGATCCGCTAAGTTTGGACAGCCCTGCCGAGAATATATTCTGACGGCATCAAGCGCCGTGTGTCTTTCCAGTATTGCGAGGAGAGCCCTGGCCATAGGATGGTTCCCTTGCCGCTTTCGTCGAGGTACCAGCTCTCGCAGCCGGAGGCGTAGACGGTGCGGCCCATGCGCTCCTGCAGCCGTGCGTTGAAGCGCGCCTGTTCCTCGGGACGAGCCTCGATGGAGTGGGCACCGCTGCGCCGCATCAATTTCAGGCACTGCAGGATGTAGCGGGTCTGCGCTTCAATCATGAAGACGATGGAGTTGTAGCCTACACGGCTGTTGGGTCCGATGAGCAGGAACAGGTTGGGGAATCCAGCTACGGTGACGCCGCGAAAGGCCTCGGCGCCGGACTGCCAGGCCTGATTGAGCCAACTCCGTCCCGCCCAGGGAAGAGCACGGGGGAAAGGAGATCGGTGGTGCGGAAGCCGGTACAGAAAATCAAGGCATCCACTTCCCTTTCCATACCATCCAGCGTCAGCACAGTTCCCTCGCGCACTTCGGCAATCCCCTCCGATACGACTTCCACGTTGGGCCGGCTGAGCGTTTTCAGGTAGTCGTTGGAGAGGAGGACACGCTTGCAGCCTATCTGGTATTTCGGGGTAAGCTTTTCCCGCAGCTCGGGGTTGCTTACGCTCTTGCGCAAGTGCCGGCGGGCAACTCGCTCGAGCAGCCGCATGTATTTTGGGTTCACGGTATAGCCAAGACCGACTGCCTCCTGCCGCAGATAGAGCCGGCTGCGGAAGAGACGCATGTACCCTGGCAGCCGGCGAAACAGGAAGCGTTCCAACCCGAGGAAGCCCCGATCCAGTTTGGGAACGATCCAGGGCGGAGTCCTCTGGAAGACGTAGAGGCGGCCGGCCTCCGGTGCAATCTTGGGCACGATCTGGATGGAACTGGCGCCGGTGCCGATCAGGGCGACTCGTTTGCCCTTCCACTCTGCCGCGTGATCCCATTCCGCCGAATGGAAGACGGGGCCGCGGAATCGCTCCAAACCTTTGATCTTCGGGTAACTGACGCGGCTGAGGCCGCCCATCGCGGAGACGACGATGCGCGCCGTATATGAGTCTCCAGTCTGCGTGCGGACCTGCCAGAACTGTCCTTCCTCGTTGTAGCAGGCCTCGCGGACTTCTGAGTTGAAGCGAATCCTGGGGAGGACGTGGTACTTCTTTGCGCAATGCTGCAGATACTTCCAGATCTCCGGCTGAGTCGGGTACATGCGCGACCAATGGGGGTTGAGTTCGAAGGAATAAGAGTAGAGGTGGGAAGGGATGTCGCAGGCGCACCCGGGATAGGTATTCACGCGCCAGGTGCCGCCGACGTCAGGGCCACTTTCCAATACGACGTATGAGCTCAATCCGGCCTGCTCCAGACGAATGGCGACACACAAGCCGCCAAAGCCGCTGCCGATGATCAGAACTTCAAAGTCTGGAGTCATGGCTTTTACCGCGAGGACACGGGCTCGATCCCGTTTGGAGCTGCACGCATCAGGGAATACGATTCGCGCAAAACTCTCCACCAAAGCATGGGGAAGCCGATGAACGGAGTGATGAGGAATTGCTTGCGTTGGCGCGGCGTCAGGAGGCTCACGACATGGCGGTGCAAGCGAAGCTGTTGATACCAGGGGAGGCTGGCGACCAGGTGGTGTTCCCAGTGACATGGGGTTCCCCATGGGCCTCCGCCGACGAGCATTCCCCAAAACCCGAAGCCAAAACTGCGCGACCCGTTCAGATTGTCCAGCGGCATCAGGTTATGCTCGGTGAACTGCCGCAACCGGTCGAGGTAGAACCCAAGCTGCGTGAACAACAGAAGCACCAGGATTAGGAACCAACCTCCCCATAACTTGTAAGCCAGATACATGTAGGGCACCTGGTAGAGAAGCGCCACCGCCAAGGTGATCCAGCGGCTCCTGGTGTAGTGGCAGGACGGTGGAGCACGAAGTCGGAGAAATTGATTACCACGGCAAAGGGTAGAAACGTCAACCAGTAGCGGCGCGGGGTCACGAAGTTCAGGAACTCCGCATCTTCCTCGGTGCCGAACCTGGAGTGATGAATCATGTGTTTTTCGGAGTAGAAGTCAGGAACTCCGCCGGTGATGCGGGCAAGATGATACGTAGCGAAGTTACCGAAACGGCTGAGCGGACCGCGGGGCGGAAAGATGATTCTGTGAGCTGCGCCCTCGTGCATGGTGAACACGCCGAACGAATACATCAACCAGCAGTGGAGCAGGCCGCAGATCACTCCAGCGACCACGGTAGCACTCCCGGGGTTATGACTTCTCGGCGCCAGCCATAGGCCAGGAAGCCTTAGCAACACCAAATAGTCACCACCCAGCAGCACAACCAACACCAGCAGGTTTATCAGACAGTGGAGTACGTAATGAGCCTTATACCAGCGATGCAGCTCTCTGCCCCGCTCCATGATCGAGTGGACCTGGGTGCGGTTGAGGGGCTCAAACGGCAGTTGCTTTTCGTTCACCTGCGCCCAGCGGACTTCTTCCGGATGAATGTGCATCGGCGTCTCTCCCGTTAAGCCTTACCTACCAGCTTGGCGAACCACCAACTCAGGCCGACAAACAGAAAGCGCCAGTCTTTGAGGAATTCCGGTGGTTTGCCCTCAAAGGCGTGGCCGATAAACTGGAACACCCAACCGACCACGAATAAGCCAGCCACCCACCACCAAACATGCGGCCGCCAGATGGCCAGAGGAATCATGAGTATGGAAACGGCGATCATGGGGATGCCAACGGTGTGGCATGCGCGATTCACCGAATTCTGATGGCTGGTCGAATACTGCCTGATCCATTCGTCCCGAGTTTTGCCCAGCATGGTTATCCCTCGCTATGTTGTTCTTCCGGCAGCTCTGGAAAATGCGTTGGCATCCCGCACGACACGCCAGAGCAACTGCGGAAACCCGAGGCCCGGCGGCAGCAGAAACTGCCGCCTTTGTTTTTCAGAAAGCAACCCCACCATGAAATGGTGCAGAGCGATCTGCTGATACCAGGGGATGCTCGCGACCAGGTGGTGAGCCATATGGCACGGCTGGCCCCAAGGCCCGCCTCCTACCAACAGCCCGGAGAAACCCACGCCGAAACTTCGCGCGCCGCTCCTGTTTTCCAAAGGCATCAGATTGTGTTCGGTAAATTGCCGCAAGCGGTCACAGTAGAACCCTACGTGCGGCAGCACCAAGAGCACGACCAACGCAAACAGCCCGCCAAAGCGGCGGAAGAGCAAGTAGGCGTACGCTCCGTTATAGAGTGCGGCTATCAGGCCTAAGATTACGCGTCCACGGGTGTAGTTGAGCGGGCGATGGATGACGAAGTCGCTGTAGTTGAGAAAGGTGCCCAAAGGCAACAGCATGGGCCAGAACCGCCGCGGCTGGACAAAGTTGAGAAACTCGGAATCCTGCTCGGTGCCGAACCTGGCATGATGGGCCATATGGCATGCCGCATAGTAATTTGGTTCGGCAGCCGAAAGGCGGCACAGGTTCACGGCCAGGAATTGCGCGGCGCGGCTCACTCGTCCATTTCCAGGGAAGATCAGCTTGTGCGCGGCGCCCTCGTGCAAGGTAAAGATGGCCAGCGAGTAGAGTAGCCAGCTGTGGAGAGCGCCGGCTAATACTGCCGTTGCCACCAGCAATCCCGTTCCCGGGTGCCCGTTCGAGCCCAGAATCCAACCCGGCATCTGCAGCAGGACGGCCCAATCCATAGCGAGAATGCAGGCGATCACCAGTGCATTGATCAGCGCGTGGGTGCGCGGATGAGCCCTAAACCATTTGTACAACTCGCGCCCACGATTCAGGATAAGCCGCAGCTGTTCGCTGCTGAGATCTTCAAACGCATGCCGCTCGGTATATGCTCGCGCCATTCCCAGCTCTTCGAGATGAATCTTCACGGTCACCTCACGATTGTGCTGCCCTGATTTCGCGAATCCTTTCGCCCAGGACTCCGTTCAAACCTTCAATTTTCTCCATGGTATGGCGGTAGCTATGGGCGACAATCTCATCCGCCAGGTGCCAATCGGTCCGCTTGAAGCCGAGCATTTCCGGCTGCAACATTAAATCAGCAGAGCCCTCGCGTGTCATGCGGTAGGAGATCCCGCCAAATTCAAGCGTGCGCATCAGGATCAAGGGGATGCTGGGAATGAAGGACTTCTTGGCGCCCCACAATCCGAAGCGGCTGCGGAGCGCCTGAAGACCGCTGACGGTGTAACCGTAGTCCTCCACGTCTTCCAATTCGTGGGGAGGCGAAACATCCACGCCGATGGTGATTCCATTGCCGCAGAAGACCCGCATCAGATCGACGGGCACGTTGTTGATTGAGCCGCCGTCGACATGCAATTCACCACCGTAAACGATCGGCGGAAAGATTCCTGGCGCCCGGCTACTGGCCAAAGTCGCCTTGGTCAGGCCACCGCTTTTGTGCATGGTCAGCTCGGCGCGGTTCAGATTGGCGGAGACGCAAAAGAACGGGTGCCACAGGTCTTCGATACGAGCCTCCCCGAAGAAGCGGGCGACGAGATCGCTGAATTTCCGGCCGCTCTTGAAGGCGATGAAAGGCAGCGTCATGTCGTTGAAAGAATCGCGGCACCCGGTGCTGATCTCTTCCATGATCCGCTCGTTCGACCACCCGCTGGCCCAGAGAGCGCCGATCAATCCGCCCATGCTGGCTCCTCCCACCGCATCGAGAGGAATGTTGCATTCCGCGAGCGCGCGGAAGACGCCTATGTGCGCCAGTCCGCGGGCAAAACCGCCGCCCAAGGTGAGCCCGACGGCACGGCCGGTCAAAAATCGTACTACCCGAGCGAAGTCTTCCCGATTGCCGAGCCGTACATGATGATGACGGTCGACATTACGCGGAGCCAGCCATCGCTGGGTACCGGATGGATTGCCGTTTTCCTGGATCAACACCAAGGTCTTCGATTGGTTTGCGTCGGCGGGCAGACGGGCAATCAGTTCCGTCTCAGTTTCACTCGGCTCGGGGTTCTGACTGGCATTCCCGACGATGACTCCCCGATCAGCCTGCCGGACGCATCGCTCGGTCCAGGGAGTAAGGCCATCGTCAGCTTCGTATACAACGTACTTGTGGTGATTCTCTAAACCGCTTAGCCACTCAATGAAGAGAATTCGGTTGCCGTCCCAGTCTGACGTTTGCGCGAACCCCTCCACGCCAAAAGCCGCATCTACGCGGGCGCTGGAGACCCGCGCGACCGAACCGTAAGCTGCCAGAGCTTCACAGAACTGGTCGCAGAAGGTTTTGAAGGCCGCACCCGGGGAGGCGGGGACCAGCGCAATATTGTTAATGCGGGACGAGGCCCTGGGCGTGCCCGAGGTAACCTGCTGCACCCTCCGCGCTACCCGGGAGCCAAAAATGCGCATGACGTCCTGGGGATATGTGGTCAACAGGTTGTCGTAGGCGGTAGAGGACAACCGTGCCAGGTAGGTGTCGCGAACAGCGCAGATGGATCTTGATCGTGGCTCGCCGGTAATCAGCCCGAGTTCCCCAATCGTTTCACCGCGCCCGAGTTCGACGGGCAGCGTTTCGCGCGCGGGATCGTCCGGCAACACCCGCACCCGTCCGCTGAGAACGATGTACATCGAGTCGCTCGCGTCACCCTTCCGTAACAGAAACTCCCCGCTGTAGAGCGTCAGGGGCTCAAGTTTTGCTTCCAACGCCTGGCGAAACGGAGCACTGAGCGGGCCCAGCAGGTCTCCGTCGTTCAGAGAAACGTGCAGCGTCTCGCGCTCTAAAGTCGCGTGGATCAGGCCGGCAAAGGTAAGGTGCGAATCGGGATATTGATTTGCAATTTCGCCGAGCGCTTTCCTGGTGATGATGCCTGCCAGGGCGTCTCCACTGCTCGTCAGGCGTACGGGATGCGTCTGGGATGCGGGATCCCGGTTCAGGAATATGGTCGCCTGGGGTTCGAGATCACGCACGGTTTCTCCTGCACTGCCGGAGAGCGAGAGTTGTCCCGATAAGACAATGAGGATCGCGGGTTCGGTGGATTGCTCGAGAACCAGGGATTCATTTTGCAGGCTGGTCAGGGAGAGTTGTTCGACGAATTGTTCTAAGGCTGGTCCCGCGATCCCCCTGAGAGCAGGGAGAAGGGAGATCATTCGTGCGATCTCTAAGCGGTTCGGAAACATTTCGTAGAGATGCTACCACTCCGCTCGCCTGCAAGGGCACTTTTGCAATTCACCTTGAGGAGGGAGATGGATTGGTTTTGTTGCTTAGATCAGATTCCGAGGCAAGTACCCAGATTAACGATGACCAGAAGCCGGATGGGAGGCCGGTCGAGATTACCTGCGGACAACGTCCCGGGTAATTTCAGTCGCGTGGAACGCTCTTGGGTTACAGCACAATCACGACCACATCGTGGGTCGTTGGGCTTCCCCCGGCAGCAGCGGACAGCAGGCTGACGAAGCGCAGGGTCAAGGGCCGTGGTATCCCACATCTCGCGAAAAACGAGCGAGATACGGGGCACCCGGCGTCTGGGGGGAGGGACAGGGTTTCAACCGCCGGCGATGGAGGGAATGTCTAACACCTCGTCTCCGTCCTTGAATGCATATTCGTCGTTGCCGAGAAAGCGGATGTCTTCTTCCTTGACGTAGAAATTGATGAAACGCCGCACCTTGCCGTCGTTGTCGCGCAGGTGGGGTTTGAGCGCCGGAAAGCTGGTCTCAATCTCGGTGATCAGCTGGGGTAGATTCTGGGCCGCGGATTGGATCTCCCGGTCGATCAGGTCTGCAATGTGGACGGCGCGCGAGGCGTGGGACATGGAGGGGTCGCTTCAGCCGCGGAACACTCAGACCTCGTAGATATCGACCGGTCCCGAACGGCCACGCAGATTCACAGAGCCGAGAGCCCGCGCTTTAATCTCATCCTTGACGAGCTCATACGTGTTGCCGCTGATGATGATCTGGTCAGGTTGCGCCACACCGGATTCCAGCCTCGAGGCGGTGTTGACCACATCCCCCAGCACGGTAAACTCCCGGCGCTTGGGAGAGCCTATATCTCCGACGAGAGCGCATCCGCTGTTGATCGCGATACGCATGCGGAGTTCAGGTTGGTCGCGTGTGGCGTTGAAACTAGCAAGCGCCTTCCGCATATCGAGGGCCGCCCGGACGCATCGCACCGCGTGGTCTTGCTGTGGTAGCGCTGCGCCAAACGTAGCCAGAATCGCATCGCCTATAAACTTATCGAGCGTTCCTTCATGCGCGAAGATGACTTCGATCATGGCTTCAAAAAATTGGTTCAGCAACTTTGCCACTTCGGGCGGGGCCATCTGCTCGGATATTGTCGTGAAGCCGACTATGTCGGCGAAGAGCACGGAAATCTGCCGCTCCTGCGTAATGAAGTTGGCGCCCGTTTCGTTTTCTCCCTCCAGAATGCGTTCGATCACGCGGGGTGAGTGATAGCGCTGCAGACGTTCGCGATGGCGTCTCTCTTCCAGCAGTCGCGCCGCCAGCCTGGCATGCTCGATGGCCACTGCGGCGTAATTGGAAAGCGTGGTGAAGAGGTTCAAATCCCCGACGCTGAACCTGCTGCTCTCCGGATTATCGACATACAAGATGCCGATGACGTCGGTATCTTGCCACAACGGAGCGCACATGCAGGAACGGATGTCTTGCAGGGGAATGCTCTCGGACGCCTCAAATCGCGAATCCAGTTGTGCGTCTGAGGCGAGTAACGCCACGCGATCTTTCCATACGGTTCCTGCAATGGTCCGGCTGATTGTGGCGCCATGGGCGGGGGTGCCGTCGCGGCCGCGAGCGACTCGTGGTACCAGTTCTCCACTTTGCTCGTCCAGGAGCATCAGGAACGCGCGATCCGCACGGATCATTTCGAATGTCAGCGCGACAATGCGATCAAGTATTTGAGGAAGAGAGCTGGAACGCACGAGTTCGCTGCTGACGTCAGACAACATGGCGACCAGACGATTGCTATCGATATCACGCGCTTTAGCATCGGTTCCCAGGAAACGTGGCGCAGCAAACCTGGCAATTGGCAAGGTGACGGTGGCATTCCTGAAGGTATGCTTTTCCGAGAGCGTCACCTGTTCCGGAACCGCCTCGCCCACGGCGAATTGCATCTGCCCGAGCGACACAACATCGCCGTCCCGGAGTTCGGCGCTAGTTATAAGATCCCCGTTCTTATAAGCGCCTGCGCTGCTGCTCAGGTCTTCGACGAAGCAACGGCCTTCTCTGACCTCAAAGCGCGCATGCCGCCGGGACGCGCTCGGATCCCTTATAACCAGATTGCAAATACGTGACCGGCCTACCAACGTATCGCCCTCGGGCAGAAGAAACATTTGGGTCTCACTGCCGTCGCTATAGGTCAGCTTAAATGTCGGCGTTTTCGCATGCGTCTCGTTAGTGGGTTGGGCAGGCAGCCTCGAAACATCGGTCTTCTTGGTTTCTTCCTCCGACTCCTCCGAGCTCACGGGAACTCCTATGACCCGCACGATTACCGACGATTTCGGCGGAAACTTAAGTGCGGCCGACACCGAACGTCCAAAATCGGCAGGCTCAGACGGGACCACCAGAATTAACGGAATTCCGAGTATGACATAAAGAGTCCGGGCCAGGTGTATTGAGGTTTATAGCGTTACCAGGTGAGATCGACATAGAGGGCCATTGCGAGCAGGTGCCGGCAGGATGGTGTACCCGAATGCCCTGAACTCACCAGTGTGGGTGCGAAGCGGCGATCAGCGGGGCGAATAGCCCAGGCGCTCATGATGAGGCCGTCCGGAGAGCTGTTCGCGGAACACTCAAGCCGATCTACCAGCAGGGTCGATGCGCGAACTGCCAGCAGGGCTTCGCCTATTAAAGGATTTGCAATCAATCAGTTGCTCGAATATTGGATGGTCTTGTCCCGGGCCCTGAAGCATGCCCAGGAAACACGTTTGTTGTAACGGCGGCGGCCCGGGGTGCACTTCGCTATATCTGCTTCCCGACCGGACAGACCTGGGCCTGTGTTGTGCTCGCGGCCGTGGCTCTGTTTGTGGTTTTGTACGAGCAGCCGACGCTGCGAAAGAAGTGCGGCGCGGACTATGAAGAGTACTGCCGGAAGGTCCGCGCCTGGATTCCACGGATGCGTCCTTGGGTAAAGGCACTCCCACGGTAAGCGGGACCCTCGCCTTTCCCGGCCGTAGCGGCCAGAGAAGTATGTATAGGTTCACGACCGCGAATCACGTTTTTGATGCCTTTCTGACCCTTGCAGCTGTTTATCGCCAGTGATACGATGTCGCTTCTGCAAGGCGGATCCTTCCGTGACGCAAGCTTCGATCGACACAGAGTCGCTCCGCTCGTTCTGTCCAGCCGTGCGTTTTAAGCCGGGAGATATCCTCCGCCACAAAGGGCAGCACTACTCGGACATGTACTTAATGGTCGATGGGTCGGTTGCTGTCGATCGGCAATTAAAGGGTGCGCCGGAAATCGTGATCGCCCGCTCTGGTTCTCCCATCGGTGAAATAGGATTCTTACACGGTGGGTCCGCCACAGCGACCGTGACCGCAAAAACGGCGACCTCCGCCCTCGTCATCGACGATTCCACGGTTGCCAACCTGGAGAAACATCAGCCTCCGCTGGCAGTGCAGGTGTTACGACAGCTTGCTTCCATTGCTGAAGAGAGAATGAGCAACAATCTCGTTCTTGATTCGACCGCGAAGCCCTTTAGTGCCGCTCCGGAAATCGGGGTGCTCCTGTGCCGCAACAAGGCGATGCTCGAAAAAGCACAACGTTTGCGATACACCGTATATTGTGAAGAATTGCAGCGCCAGTCACCTTACGCCGATCACACAAAAAAGATAATTGCCGACGATCTGGATATCGCGGGTCACACCTTCATCGCCGTCGAGAAGGAAGATGCGATAGGAACGGTGCGCTTGAACCTGTGTTGCGAAGGTCCGGTCGGTATTCTCGAGGAACTGTATGGTATGCGCGCATCGAAGCACCATCCCGAGGCAACGGCAGTCTGCACAAAATTCATTGTCAAGAAAGCCAAGCGCGGCGGCCCGACATCGCTCAAGCTGATTTCCGCGGTCGCGCGCTATGGGATGCGCAATTCTGTCAAGGAAACCTACATCGATTGTGTGCCCGCACTGCTTCCCTACTATAAGGCGATCGGCTTCACCGTGGCCGGTGAGCCCTTCTTTCATCGCGAAAACGGGCTTTCTCATCCTATGATGCTTGAAGTTGCAAGGCACGGAAGAAGGTTGAGTAACGAACGCGGCGTGCGAGAGTATCTCAATGTGATTATGAAGGCCCAGTTCTTCAAACTGGTTGACAGCGTGCGCCGGGTATAGAGAAGTTCGCGCACAGAGTGATCGCGATGCGGATGACCACACCCGAGATCGTTCTCCTGATCATCATTGCTACCCTCGGCCACGCGATGGCTTTGCTTTGGTATCTTGGTGTCACCAGGAAGTGGAAGATATGCGAGCGAACCATCTATGCTTTGCCAATCAGTTCCGCGCAGACTAAAAGGGAGCTGAAGAACTCGCTCCATGCCCCCATTCACGCTGTGCTGTTGGCGGCGTTCCTCTATCTGGGTTTCTTCAAGAGCACCAGCTCGCAGTCATTCATCGGTTCTCTTGTCACCGCAACCATTTGGGCCGAGATTTGGCATTATGGTTCTCACCGGGCCTTTCACATACGCCGGCTCCACTGGATTCATCGGGAGCATCATAAGAGCCATCTGAACAGTTGGCTGACAGCGATTTCGTTCTCCTTTTCCGAGAAGCTTATTTTTGACCTTGGGTTCCTCGGTGTGCTGGCGGCCCTCGATCATTGGTTCGGCCTGAATGTCTTCGGCATCGCGACGTGGTATATCGGCTACCTGGTGATTAATTCCTTCAGCCATGGGAATTTCGAGCTAAAGTCACAACATTACAATCGTTGGCTGGGCAAGGTGATCACCAGCACCACCTACCACTCGCTACACCATTCGAGATACACCGGGAATTATGGCCTCGGTACGCGCGTTCTCGACCGGGTTTTCCGAACTGAGTGGGAAGATTACGAGCGGCTATACGATCGAATATCGACTGAAAAGAGACCTCTTAAAAGGTTGAGCGAAAAAGTTCAGCCGATGACTTCTGCATAGCGGTAAGGAGGTTCCGTGTCGACTGTCGGCTCTCTCCATGTCTCTGCGCCTTTTTACCCGCCCTTCGTCCGGCCATCGCCCAGGCCGCTGAGATTCCCGTTTAACCTCACCAGGCTGCTCAGCAATAACCTGGGAATCATTCCCGAGCAGGCTTACCGCAAGCCATTAGTGATCGCTCCCGGACCGCCCAGAATCGCATTCTTCACCGGTCCCGAACTGGTGAAGACTTTGCTGCTCAGCCGTCACATGGACTTCCCAAAGGGTGGCGTTCAAGTCGATCTTCTCAAGCCAATGTTTGGCAACGCGATGATCTCGGCCGAGGGGCGGGAGTGGCGGTGGCAACGAGGCGCAGCCGCCCCCTTGTTCCATCACGACTCGCTTCTCGACTACGGGCCCATTATGACCAGTGCGGCGGAAGCGGCAGTAGCGAAATGGCGAGCGGCCTCTCCTGGAACGGTACATGCCATCAACGAAGACATGTTACGCGCAGCCTTTCACGTCATCTCCAACACCATGTTAGCCGGCGGGGCAGAGCCAATGCTTCGTGCCATCCAAAAAGGGCACGCTGGTTATTACCGTGGTGCTAACTGGTGGGTGGTATACAGGCTCATGGGACTTCCGCATTGGTTGCCGCGGCCAGGCGGCAATGCCATGCGAGCCCATGAAACCCGCCTGCGAGGAGCAGTTGCCGAACTGGTGAAGGCTCGTCGTGCCGCCGCCGCCGGCGGCAACGATCTGCTCGCCCGCCTGATGAAAGCATCGGATGCAGAAACAGGGCACAGTATGTCGGACGAGTTGCTGGTGGACAACATTCTCTCCTTTCTCATCGCGGGATTTGACACCACGGCGTTCGCGTTGACCTGGACACTGTACCTGATCTCGCAAAGCCCGGAATGGGAGGCGCGCATCCTCGACGAAGTTCAGCAGGTTGCCGGAGATGGCCCCATCACCTCCAAGCATGTCGCCCGATTGGTCATCGTTCAGCAGGTTTTAAAGGAGTCGTTGCGGCTCTATCCCACCGCGCCATTGATCGTTCGCGATATTTTGGAGGATGTTCAGTTCGATGGCGTGACGGTTATGAAAGGGACGCTTGGATTCATCCCCATTTATGCCATTCATCGCCATAAGAGCTTTTGGGAGGATCCCGATCGCTTCGATCCAAGTCGCTTCGCTCCCGATTGCCCGTCGAAGCCAAACCGTTTCCAGTACATGCCGTTTGGGGCTGGGCCGCGGATCTGCATCGGTGCATCGTTCGCGATGATTGAGACGACCATCATGCTGGCCACCTTTGTGCGTGCTGCCCATTTCACGCTTGCCCCCGGCTTTGAGCCCGAACCGTCGGCGCGGATGTTCTTGCTGGCGAAGAAAGGTATGCGCATGCGTGTTTCGTTGCGGCCCGGGGGATGAGAGGAGATCTGAACAATTGGTTTTTTGGGCAGATCGAGTTCGCGTGCGAAGTTTCCTGCGAGGGAGTTCAAAGCCGGGATCTGACTCAGCTACTACCACACGAAAACTCTGCCTTTTAGGAAGAGCTTTTCAACTCTTTTGGCGATGAGGGGGCACACAAAGGGGGCCCAATTTAGCCTAGCGGATGAGCCCAAAAGGCGTAAGTCACTGAAAAACACTGGTGGACGCGGGTGGAATCGAACCACCAACCTGTCGATTAAGAGTCGAATGCTCTGCCAGTTGAGCTACGCGTCCGTGCGGCGAGAAGGCCGAATGTTGAGCAACATTCAGGAGATCGGGGCGCCAAGCAACGATGCGCCCAAACAAAATATAGCATAATCAGTCCCGCTCTTTCGGCGGCAGTCGCTATCCAGCCGAAGCCAATTTGAAAGGGAGGGAGAGAGGGAGTTTTGCAGCTTAAAACGTGAAGGAAAGACCACCCTGGATGGAGCGCGCAGTCTGCGCGAAATAGAGCGTGCTGCCGTCGCTGGTAAGGAAGGGACGATAACCCTCCGCCAGCAGATTACGAACATCCACTAGCGCTTCAGTTCCGTTGGGCAGCAGGTGGCCACAGTGGATCGGCTGCCGAATCAGAACGTTCAAATAGGCGCTCTTGCCCAAAGCTGTCGTACAACGCTACCGGAGTCACCGTAGCCACTGGCTGCCAACGGTAGGAAGCATGCCAGCCGGTTCCCGTGCGCACTAGCTTGCCATCCAGCGATGCGGTGACGGCTTCCGTCCTGCGCTGGGTGAGGCCCTGCACCGCCTGCATCCACCGTGACCGCGGAATCGGGAACATCGAAGGTAAGAGCCTTACCGTTCGCGTAGGAAAGCGTTGCCCAGGTCGAACCCACCGATTTTTTGCCTCAGGACAGCGCTGATTCCGCCCGTCGTGTAGCCGGGCCCGGTAACCCGGAAGCCCTGCGAAACCGGATCGTACAGCACGTTCCCTGCTGCAAGATCCTGCTGCGATACCCAGCCGGCGCCGCCGATGACCGGGTTCTGCACCTCATCCTGATAGAAGGCCACCATCGCCCGACGCGATGCGGTGTTGTCTTCAAACCGCAGCTCCTGATGGAGGCCGTGCTCGATGCGTACCCGGCCACCTTCTTCGGAGAACATGGGCGCAAGCGTGCTGCTGTCCGCGAGCTCTCCGGCGTTCTGCAACTCCGGCGAAGTCGCCTGCCGATAGGATACGCTCACCCCATCGTCGTGCCAGGAGCATTGAGGAACGGCATACTGGAGGTGGTCTGGGAAGCCCCGTGCACCGACTGGACCTCGTTGCCCAGCTCCATCGACGCATTTGGACCCAGATTCACCGCTTCGGCGCTGCGCAGCCGCAGGGCGTAAAAGCCCTGGCTTTCCCCCGCCTTCAATGGCGGTCATCTGCTGCACCGTGGCGACGTTGCGGATCTGGCGTTCCGGACCAAGCGCCAGCTGATATCCCGCCATGTACTCCGAGGCTTCTGAGGGCTGCGGGCTTAGGTTGGCACGCAGAATCAGATGGCCTCCCACCGCGCTCGAGCGCTCCACAGCGAAGGCATGATGAGGTCCACCTTGTCCAAATTCGCGCCCAGGGCTGCTGACTGCAACCCGGGCTGCCAATTGTGGCGCGGATCCGTGGTCGTCGCCGGAAAGAACTACCAGCGGACCATCCTGGAGAAAACGTAAGAGCGGACGATTGCTTGACGAACGCAAGGTCCATTTCCAGTCATCACTCGGCTCGTCTGGTGAGCGGGGCTGGGCGGGCAGCCATTGGATAGCTTCAAACAGCGTGCTCAGGGTGAGATTGACGACGACTTTGCTGCGGGCGCGCAGGCGGAGGTCTTCACGCAGGGTAGGAAGGAACGAGTCTCCGGTGGCTTTTATCTGGTAGGTTCCAGGGAAAATGTGATCGAAGGTAAAGGCGCCGCGGATATTGGTATAAACCCGGCCAACCACAGTGGCATTGGCAGCCAACAGCTCGACCATGGCTCCCATCTGCGGGGTGCCTCGCGCATCGCGCACTACTCCGCTCACGGTTGCCGGGAAAGGCGCGGCCGAGGCAGGCAGAAAACCCACCACGGCCATCACCATCAGAGCTGCGATTTGGCAATACCTTTTACGCACTCAATACGCTACTCACTCAAACGCATTGCAGTAACCCAGTTCCACGATCGCCTATCCTGCTCTACCCGGGCCGATTCAGTTACTCTTTGCAGCTTACCAGAGGGTTAATCAACCGTAAACGGGGCCGATTGCGCTACCTGCTGCTTGGACACGTGATCATTAACGGTGATGGTCACCTGGTACTTGCCCGGCTGCAGGCTGGCCAGGGGTACCGACCTCCTCACCGTCAACTGATCGGAATTGGCGCTATTGTCTCCCAACGCCGCGCTGGTCTCCGATGTATCCAGAATCGCCTTGTTAGACGCCATATCCATGATTTGGTACTGAATCGTGGCGGCGTTTTGTTTGCTCTTGTCGTCGATTGCCAAATTATAGACCTGCATCCAGAAATTGAGCTTCTGGCTGCGGTGGAAACTGACGGCAACCGCAGGTCCAGCGCTGACCCGCGGCCGGACGTAGGTGTTGCCCAGAATGAACTGCCCGGTGCCAATCTGCTTGGTCGGCACCTGCTCCATCTTGTCGGCCAGAATCAGCGAGGACGCGGAGAGCTTTTCATCGTCATACTTGGGCACCACAATCCCTTCCGCCCAGGTACCGACGTGGTCGGGGTTGTTCACGTCCTTGATGGCAATATCCACCCGGTACCGGCCCGGCTTGAGAGGCAAAGCCCACCAGTGGACTGAGGCCTGGTCGAGCGCCTTGCCCAACAGCTCGCTCGGCTCTTCCACTTCCAGGGTCTGCTCAAAGGTCTGCACCACGTGGTCGGTAATGGTTGCGACGCGTCCCAGGACATTCACTTCGCCCTTGGCTACCCCGTCCTTGGTGTTGAAGGTAATGTCCCGGTTCTTGATCTGCAGGGTAAAAGGAACCAGCACCGTATCCTCGGTGACCTTTACGTAGTCGGTGCGGACTTCAAAGGGGAAGAAGGGTCCATTCAACACCTTGTGGTTCACCAGAAACGATTCCAGATCCTTGAACTTGACCGCGGGCGGGGCTTGCAGCTTGGAGAATTGCTCCAGCCGGTCGAACTCCTTGGCTTGGTTCGAGGTCGCCATGGGACCGCCGCCCAGGTTCTCAAGGCCGCCATTGAAGCGATCCTGCCGCTTCGAGGTTCCCATCTGTTCGCCCAGGGTCGCGCCGGCGCCGGGAACGTGCAGCAAAGCATCTTTTTCCGAGCGGTCGAGGGTCATGTGGTAGTCGCCGCACATGCAGGTATCGACAAACTCGATATCGATGTTTTCGCCGATGCCTTCGATATAGCGGTAGTGCCAGGTCTCGAAGGGAAAGGTCGAGGTCTCGCCGCCACCCTCTTCCATGGGCCGCTCATAGCTGCCGCCGCTGGGATGAGACTCAATGCTGTCAGGCTTGCCGTAGGCGATATACATGTGCCCGCGGTCGGTCTTCCAACCCGGCTTGCCGGCGGCAAAATGCTCGTTGGCATAGGCGATGCGGCGGTAGTTCTCTTCGCGGAATTCGTTTTCAGGGGAATCGGGGTCAGGGTTGCGCCGCTGCCAGAAATGTCTCAATGAAGTTGTCGCGCTCTTCATCGTTCGACAGGCTCTTAAAGGCTTTCAGCTCCTGGTCGGTGATGATCCAGCGCACATCCTCGTCCACCCACTTCTTGTAGGGGCCCTTGAGCTCGTTTCTCAGCTCCTTCTGCTGCTTGAATTTATCCTTATCGCTCAGCGGCCGTTTGAGCGGGTCCTGGGTGCCTGCGAAGCGCTGGGTGGAGGCATTCGGCGTGCTGGCCTGCGACGGCTGGCTGGCGCAGCTTGCGCCATGAGCATGGGTGTCAGTGCCCAACGACAAGAACAGTAAAAGGGCGGAATAACCCTTTAGCATAGGTTGCGCGATACTCCCCGTACGGCACAACAAGTTTAAATTTCGGTAACGGCGAATTCAAGCGGCGAATGTTAATTCGCCCTTTATCTTGGGCCAGCGGGGTGCGCGGGTAACCTGAATGCGGTACTACGCGGTACTTCCCTGCCGAGCCCGTCGGGTCAAAAACCCTGGTAAATGCCCGGTCAAAAAAGAGGAACCGGCGCAGAGCGGGAACCTCGACGGCCGGTTCCACGTATGATGGAGGGAAGAGCGGGGAACCGTTCTACCCATGAAACTGAAGAAAATATTGATCATCTCAGGCGCGATCCTGGTGGCGGCGGGTGTTACCGGCTTTACCATCGTTCGCGCCCAATCCGGCTATACCAAGGTGCTCACGGCCAAGGTGGTGCGTGAGAACCTGGTCTCCATCGTCAGCGGCACTGGGCAGATCAAGCCCAAGACTTACGTCAATATCGGTGCCACCTCCTTCGGCCGGATCACCCACCTGTACGTCAAGGAAGGCGACCACGTGAAGAAGGGCCAGGTGCTGGCCACGGTGGAGAGCGTGCAGGCCAAGGCCGGGGTGGATGCCCAGCAGGCCAGTATTCGCTCCGCCGATACCGACATCTCCTCCTACCTGGCGGCGGAAAAGACGGCGGAAGCGACGGTCGACCACTCCGTCGCCGATCTGAACCAGAAGCTGCTGGACTGGCAGCGGGCGCAGGCGCTTTACAAGGCGGAGCTCATCGCCAAGTCGGAATACGACTCCAAGAAGGCAGCCTACGACACCGACGTCGCCACCCTGGCGCAAAGCAAGGCGGCCCTGGTGCAGGCGCGCGCCCAGACGGCATCCGCGCGGGGTAAGCTGGGCACTGCCCAAGCCACGTTGACCAGCGACGTCGACGCGCTGAACAAGACGGTGAGCGTTGCGCCTTTCGATGGCATCGTGACCAATATGCCGGTGCGCGAGGGGGAAACTGTGGTGGTGGGCATTCAAAATGCCCAGGGCAGCACCTTGATGACGCTGGCCGACCTGTCCGTGATTACGGCAGAGGTCAAGGTGGATGAGACCGATATCGTGAATGTCGCCATGGGGCAGCCGGTTGACGTAACGGTGGATGCCCTGCCCGGCAGGGTCTTTCAAGGGAAAGGTGACCGAAGTAGGCGACCAGGCAATTCTGCGCTCCACCGGCATCGCCACCAGCCAGAGCACCACCGGCACCGAGGAGGCGAAGGATTTCAAGGTAGTGGTCACCCTCTCCAATCCACCCCCGGAGCTGCGGCCGGGGCTGTCGGCCACCGCCAAAATCACCACCGCGCGTTCGGCAAAACGTGTTGGCTATCCCCATTCAGGCTCTGGCCATGCGCACCGCGGCATCGCTAAAGGCCGGCGCCTCGATGCAGACGGTGAACGCCGCATCGACCGGGAGTGGGGGCGCCATGCCCAGGACCCCGGCACCCAGGGGGTCTTCGTGATGCGTTCTCATGGCAGCAAGCTGGAGTCGCAGTTTGTGCCGGTCACGACTGGCATAACCGGCGCCACCGACATCGAGGTCACCAGTGGCCTGAAAGAGGGGGATGAAATCGTCATCGGGCCGTACAAGGTTCTGCGCACGCTGAAGAATGACGTCAAGCTGAAGCGGGATAATGCAGCCGCAACCCAGGACAACGGAATCTTCGTAGAAGCTGTTAGCGGACAGCAGGTTATAGGAGCAGGAGGAGCAAGATGGCACTCGAAACCAGCGGCGCGGCGCAAGGCCGACATGGCCCAGGATGGCGCCCAGGGAGAGGTCATCGTCGTCGAGGATCTGTGGAAGACCTACACCATGGGCCTGGACCAGGTGGTCAACGCGCTGTGCGGCATCAACCTGCGCATCCGCCACAATGAGTACGTCGCCATCATGGGTCCTTCGGGTTCGGGCAAATCGACGCTGATGAACCTGATTGGCTGCCTGGACACGCCGACCAAGGGAAAGTATTGGCTGAACGGGCACCTGGTGAGTGAATTGAACGATGACGAGCTGGCGCGCATTCGCAATCGCGAAATCGGCTTCGTTTTCCAGACCTTCAATCTTCTGGCCCGGGCCACCGCTCTGCACAACGTGGAGCTGCCGCTGATTTACAACGGAACTCCTGCCGATGAGAGAATCGAGCGGGCCAAGGCGGCGCTGCGCTCGGTCAACCTTGAAGAGCGCATGAACCATAAGCCCAACGAGTTGTCTGGCGGCCAACGGCAGCGGGTGGCGATCGCGCGCGCGCTGGTGAATCGGCCGTCGATCATCCTGGCCGATGAGCCGACCGGCAATCTGGACTCCAAGACCGGCGACGAGATCATGGCGCTGTTTGATGAGCTGCACGCCAAGGGCAACACGATCATCCTGGTCACCCATGAGCCGGACATCGCCGAGTACGCTCATCGCGTGGTTCACATCCGCGACGGCATGATTGCTTCCGACGCGGTCTCTTCCCGAGGGCGCGCGGTCAAGGCTTAGATCCGCCGTTGCTTTGCTGCTTTGGCACATCCCTTCCCACTCTCCTGCCACTACCCGCGTTGAGCCACCTGCCACTCAACTCTTCTCCTGCCCCGCCGATAAACCGCTAAGAACAGTTTCACAGCGGTTGGAAGCGGAGGGTAGCGAATGATCAATCAGCCGATGCAACCGAACCGGGAACAAGGTCGTTGGGCGCCATCGCGCCGGCCCCCGGGCAGCCCGTTGCCCGAGTTGGTTTCACGATCGCTGGCCATGCGCCGGGTTTGTGAGCAGCTGCAGCAGATCGGCCCGCGGGTCCGGCTGGCCCTGATTGAAGGCGAAACCGGCACCGGGAAACACCTGCTTGCCAGGCACATCCAGGCGCGGCACGCTTCCCCGGGCATGCTGGTTGCGGAAGAGGCGACCGGTTTGTTTCTGGCCGAGAGCGGCAGCAGTGGCGAACTCCGGCCCGAAGCCCTGCGCGCCGCCATTCGCAGGGCAGCCGAAGGCGTGCTGCTGATCCGCAATATCGATGAACTGGCGGCCGAGCCTCAGGCGCAGCTGTTGCGCTACATTCGCTCCTTCGAAACTTCGCTCTCTGCGGAAAAGCCGGGTGCGCGTACCCTCCCCATCGCAAGTGATCTGCACCGCCCGCAAACCGCTGCGAACCCAGGTGCTGGCGGGAGCGTTTCTGCCGGAAATCTACTATCGCTTGAGCGCCGTCTCCTTCTCGCTGCCCCCTCTGCGCGATCGCAAAGAAGACATCCCGGCGCTGGTGCAGATGTTCATCGATGCCGTCTCCCGAGAGCAGCAGAGGCCATTGCAAGGGCTCGGCCCTGGTTCACTCCCCATTCTGCTGCGCCACCTCTGGCCGGGAAACGTGCGCGAGCTGGAAAGCGTAGTCCGGGCGGCGTGCCTGTCCAGCGAAGGCCAGTGGCTGCGGCCGATCGATCTGGTCATCCTGCCGCTCGAACCAGCCGGCAGCAGGGACGGCGAGCCGGCCCTTCCCGAGAACTTCACCCTCGATGGCGTGATCCGCCGGCATATTCTCCAGGTGCTGAAGGTATGCGATGGCAATAAAGCGCGCGCCGCTTCCAAGCTCGGGATCAGCAGGTCTACGCTCTACCGCATGCTCGAAGCCGACATCGCCTTGCCTATGCAGCCGCCCTGACGTAAAGCAGGAGGAACTGGTGGCATGCGCCCAGTATTTCTCACCACGACTGAAGCGGTGTCCTTTCAGGGATGTCATGGCCAACAAAGCATGGGTGCTCCATAATTACTTGCACCGGGTAAAGCCGCCCTGTTCCCGTGCGCGAATTGTCGATACACTGCGCTTAGACCCGGATTCCTGCACGCGGCACCCATCTATGGTTGCGTGTGCGGCTTTCTTTAAGGAAAGCCGCATGAAGTTCGCGATCTCACCAAGCTACACAGGAATCCGGGACCTAGCTTCTAGCGAGCCCAGGAATCCGTTTGTTACGAATACCAACCCTTATCGCCCTTTCTTTCGTCTTCATCGCGCTTGCTGCCGGCTCCGGCGCAGCGCAAGACCTTCCCCTTAACACCCGCGTGAAAACGCTGAACACCATCTTCTCCGACTACTGGGAAGACTACCTCAAGCACAAGCCCGAGTTTGCTTCCCTCATCGGCGACAACCGATACAACGATCAGCTCGCGGATTATTCCGTACAGGCCTATAACGATTCCCTCGCCCGCGACCGGGGCTTTCTCAATCGGCTGGCCGAGGTGGATACGGCCGGAATGTCCGACTCAGGAGCAGTTGAGCAAAGATCTGTTGGTACGCCAATTGGTCCAGGATCAGGAGGAAGCCAGGTTCAAGCCCTGGGAGATGCCGGTCAATCAGTTCAATGGCCTGCCAGGTCGATCTTCCCCAGCTCGTTCCTCAACTGACTTTCAACTCAGTTAAGGACTACGACGACTACATCGCTCGTCTCAAGAAGGTACCGCTCGCCTTTCAGCAGATTACCGACGACATGTCGATCGGCATGGATGACCATCGCGAGCCGCCTGCTTACCTGATGCAAAAGGTGCTGGCGCAGGTGAATGCCATCGCCAATCAAAAACCGCAGGACGGGCCGTTCGCCCTTCCGGTGCAAAAATTTCCAACCTCGGTTTCTCCGACCCAACAGGCGCGTATCAAGGAGGAGTTGTTTGCGGCGATCGCGGGGCAAGTGACGCCTGCCTATGTTCGCTTCGGCAAGTTTCTGCAGGCGCAGTACATTCCCGACGGCCGTAAGGATCCAGGGATCTGGTCTCTGCCGGATGGCGAAGCCTACTACCGCTTTCTGGTGAAGCAGAGCACCACCACCGACCTGACGCCGGAGCAGATTCATCAGATCGGACTCGACCAGGTAAAGCAGGACGAGGAGCAACTACTGGCCATTGCCCATAAGCTGGGCTTTGCCGACGTCAAGGCACTGCAGACGCGCCGCAGCCAACAATCCCAAGCTTTTCCCAACCAGCAAAGAGCAGCTTCTGGACGCCTATCGCGGTTACCTCGACCGCATGCGCCCCAAACTGCCCCAGCTTTTTGGGCGTCTGCCGAAAGCCCCGCTGGTAGTGAAGCCGGTGCCTGAGTACATGCGAGAAGGACCAGGCAGCGGCGTACTACTATCACGGCTCGCCAGACGGTTCGCGCCCCGGTACGGTGTACGTCAACACCTATAAGTTTGAAACGCGGTCCCTGGATGACGTGGAGTCCAGGGCTTACCACGAAGGTCTGCCCGGGCATCATCTGCAAATATCCATCGCGCAGGAGCTTACCGACGTTCCCGAGTTTCGCAAATACATCGATTACACCGCTTACATCGAAGGATGGGGGCTCTACGCCGAGCAGCTGGGCAAGGACGTTGGCTTCTACCAGGACCCCTACAGCGATTACGGCCGCCTGGAAGGCGACATCTGGCGCGCGGTCCGCCTGGTGGTCGATACCGGCGTCCATTCGCAGCACTGGACGCGCCAGCAAATGGTCGATTACTTCCATCAACATACGGCCGTTGAGGAAAGCGGAGTACAGGCTGAGGTAGATCGCTACATCGCCTGGCCGGCACAGGCGCTAGGTTACAAAATAGGGCAACTCAAGTTGCTGGAGCTACGGGCCAAGGCGCAGCAGGCCCTGGGCGACCGATTCAGCCTCAGCGCCTTCCACGATCAGGTACTGGATTCTGGCGCTCTGCCCCTCGATTACCTGGAGCAACGCATCGACAGCTGGATCACGCAACAAAAAGCACAAAAGTAAGGGGAGACATCATGGGCGGATACACAGCCAGGCAATCGCTTGCCGGTCTCAGGGTAGCCATTCTCGGAGCCGGGAAAATGGGTGGAATTCTGCTCCAGGCATTTCTCAAGTCAAAGGTACTTGAGCCGGAGCAGATCGTGGCCACGGTGGAACACGAGGAGCGCGCGGGGCAGCTCTCCGCCCAGTGGGGGGTAGATGTATCTACTGACAACTTGGCCGCCGCACAGGCAGCGGATCTGATTCTGATGGGGCTTAAGCCGATCACGGTTCCCGAGGTCGTCCGGCAGATTCGTCCCGCGCTCACACCGCAAAAGCTACTGGTCTCGATTGCGGCCTCGGTGCGAACGACGGCCATCGAGCATGCCGCGGATATGGAGATCGGTGTGGTTCGGGCCATGCCGAATACTCCATCCATGCTGGGGGCTGGGATCGCTGCGCTCAGCCGGGGACGCTTTGCCACCCAGGAGCAGTTGGACCTGGCCGCGTTTCTCTTCGCCACCGTCGGCCGGACGGTGGTGGTGGAAGAAAAGCACCTGGACGCCGTTACCGGTCTTTCTGGCTGCGGGCCGGCTTTTATCTACATCATTCTGGAATCGCTGGCGGAAGCCGGGGTCAAGGTCGGCCTGCCGCGCGATGTTGCGACCCTGTTAGCGGCCCAGACCACCTTCGGCGCGGCCAAGATGGTGCTCGAAACCGGCTACCATCCGGCGCTGCTGAAGGACGCGGTCACCACCCCGGCCGGCTGCACCATCGATGGCATCCTGGAACTGGAGGAGGGGGGCCTGCGGGTGACACTGATCAAGGCCGTGATGCGCGCCACCCAACGCGCCAAGGAACTCGCCGGGTAAGATGAGAAGGGGGTACCGATGAGTTCTGCCCATGCCCTTCCGGCTTCCGCAACGCTCCAGCCCACTCGCGCCTCATCTCTCCTGCCGCGGTTTGCCTGGGCGGTTCTGGTCTACAACGTGGCGGTGGTTTTATGGGGCGCCGTGGTCCGCGCCACCAGCTCCGGCGCCGGCTGTGGCGATCATTGGCCACTGTGCAATGGGGTTGTGGTGCAGACCCATCCGCGTCTGGCCACTCTGATCGAGCTCACCCACCGCATGATGAGCGGTGTCACTGTCATTGCGATTCTGCTGCTGCTTGTTTGGACATTCCGGAAGACAGTGGCTGGCCACCTGGCTCGCATCACCGTGGTCGCGGCGGCGTTGCTCATCTTCAACGAAGCGCTGCTGGGCGCCTTGCTGGTTCTGTTGCGCCTCACCGCGGATAATCGTTCTCCCACAAGGGCCGTTTATCTCTCGCTGCATCTGGCCAATACTCTGCTGCTGCTGGGCGCGCTCGCGCTCTCCGCGCACTTTCTGTCCGGTGGCGAGGCCTTCACTCGGCGCACCGTGCGTTTTATGCAACTGCCACTGGCCATCACGGGGCTAGCGGCCCTCCTGCTCGTGGGAATGAGCGGAACTTTGGCTGCGCTCAGTGATACGCTCTTTCCTGCAACCTCGGTTCGCGCTGCCCTGGCGCAGGATTTTGCGAACGGCAGCAATTGGTTAGAGCGCTTGCGCTTTCTTCACCCTGTCACCGCGGTCATTGCCGGCCTCTTCATTTGCTGGTTGCTGCTGCGCAGCGTACGGCGGCCCGCGGAGCGCAAATTAGCAAGCGGAGTGCTCTTACTCCTGGCTCTGCAGTGCGGCCTTGGCGTTGCAGACGTGGTTCTGCTCGCTCCCCTGTGGATGCAGATTACTCATCTGCTGGGAGCGGATCTTCTGTGGATTGCGCTGGTTTTGCTCGCCGCCAGAATTTGCGTTGTCCCTGCAGAGCCTGTCTCATAGCAGGATTCGCTAAGCAGAAGAACTGGACGGGTGCCCCACATTCGCTCCAGCATACGTGGGCCGAAAATGATGGGCGAAGCCCACCATAGCTTCTATTACTACAAACCAACAAATCGATTGAGGGACGGGGAAAGCATTCGAAACATTTCATTTTCGGCCCACGTACGCTGGAGCGAACGTGGGGCACCCGTCCAGTTCTTCTGCTTAGCGAATCCTGTTATTGACACAGACTCCTGCGGGAATCAACGATACGGCTATGGGTACCCGGGTTTCGCGGGATGGGACAGTACGCTACGGCTTGCCCTGCGCGTAGTCCGGGACTTTTGGGGTTAGCTTCCGGAGCAGGAATTCGCGCACCAGATTATCCACGGCATGAGCACCTATGTTGAGAAAGCCATTGCCAATGGTCAAGCCTGCTCCGCGATCGCCTGCAGGATGATACAGGTTTGAGATGCCGCCAGAAGCAAAGGCGCCCGCGACATAGGAGTAGTTCAGCTGCATTTTTCCGTTATCTCCTCTGCAAATGACCGCCGCCGAGATGGCGTAAAGCGCACGTGATTTTTTGCTTCCGCTGCCGCGATAGAAATAACGTGGGTCCTGATGCAGGAGCGACGGCAGGATCGCGCTGCCAATCATCCTGCTGAGCGCCTCGTCGGCGTAAGCAGCGCCGTATCGTTTGGCGTAACCCTTTGCGCCCTGGCCATATCCAGGAAAGGTGTTTTGCCATTGCTCGGCGGCGGCGAAGATACCTGTCCCTACAAACGCAAATGGATCCACAACAGAGCGCAAGGCAAGCTGATACTTTTGCCCGGAAGACAGAGGGGCCGCGTCCCAGATATAGCTACTGTAAAAGTTAGGGAAAATGCCCAGGCACGCTGCTGCTCCTGAGCCTTCAACTGTTCCGTAGCCAATTCTATCTGTGTGACCACGACCTGAACATCCGTGGTGGTTGCTGCAGGTGACAATCGGAACTCGGGCACGATCAATTTCTCGTCCGGATGCAGGGCAAGCTCGGACGAGGAGTACGTCTCGAGCCCCGGGGATGTAACGGTGAAGGTGTACCTTCCAGGAGCCAGTGCCGGGAAGCTGAACCCTCCCTGGTCATCCGATAAAATCACCCGGCTGCTGGCATGATCCGTCGCGATCATGGTCACCTGTGCACCCGCAACCACGCCCCCGTTAACGTCGAGAACAGTGCCACTGATGCTACCCGGAATCTGCTGCCCGCCGCTCGCCACGGTAAGAAAGCAAAGCAGGACCAACACCATGAGACTGGCCGCGAATTTGCTCATGTTGACATTGCACGTCGTCCCAGATTGAGCGCTGATGCTTTGATTCGCGTGTGCGGGTAGTGTTGTGGCCATGGGCTATTCTTAGTCTTAACCACTTAAGACTTGCGGGTCAAGCTTTATCAACACCTGGTTGTCGAAAACTGAAAGGAACTAACCCGTTTTGCGTCGGCGGGCTGGCTTCGCCTCTGCGGCGGGGGCTGATTTCGGGCCCTTCTTCGTGCTGGCCTCTACCAGGGTTGGAGTGGCAGGTGCTGCGGCGCCCCGCTCCGCGATGCTCTTCTTGAGAGCTTCCATCAGATCGATGACCGGAGCCAGCTTGGGTTTCTGCGGCTGCCCGGCAATCACCTGCCCAGCACGCTTGGTCTCGACCAGATCCAGAACCCGCTGCTGATATTCGTCTTTGTACTGCTCGGGGTCGAACTTGGCTGTAAGCTGCCGGATGAACTGCTCCGCCAAATCCACCTCCGGCTTCTGCAGGTTCATATTCTCAGTCTTGCCGTATTCACTGATCTCACGCACCTCGGCCGGGAAATAGAGGGTGTGCAGGATGATGCCCTGATGATAGGGCCGCATCAGCACAATCTGCTCCCGCTGGTGCAGCGTGACCTTGGCAATGGCAGCTACATTCAACTTTTCCATGGCCTGCAGCAACAATCCGTAAGCACGCCGGCCAGGATCTTCAGGGGCTGAGTAGTAAGACGCCTCGTAATAGATCGGGTCTACTTCGCTCAGGCTGACGAACTGGGCGATCTCCATGGCTTCCGACGAATCGGCTTCCAGAGTCTTTAGCTCGTCACTGGTTACAAGAACGTAGGCATCGCGGTCGACCTGGTATCCCTTGACCAACTCATTGCGCTCAACCACGCGCTCACAAACAGGACAAAAGGTCTGTTGCTTGATCCTGGAGCCGCAAGGTTCGTGGATCTGGTTAAAACTGACGTGCTGTTCGCGCGCGGCCGCGTAAAGCCGCACCGGCACCGACACCAGGCCAAACGAGATGTAGCCCTTCCAAACTGTTGATGCCATAGGAAGATTAAGATACCTTCATGGTGCAAAGCCGGGCAACCGGAAAATCAGCTTACCTGGTTATAGAGAGAATGCGTCCGGCTGCCGGCGTGGATCCGGCGAAGGATCATGGAAGCGACGTAGGCAGCGCCGAATCCGTTATCGATATTAACCACCGTCACATTGGGCGAGCATGAATTCAGCATGCCCAGCAGGGCTGCAATGCCGCCAAACGCCGCGCCGTAACCCACGCTGGTGGGTACGGCAATGACCGGTGCCCCCACCATCCCGCCTACGACACTGGGTAGCGCGCCTTCCATCCCGGCGCACACAATCACCACCTCGGCCTCGCGCAAAACCTCGCGGTGCGCGAGCAGCCGATGCAGGCCTGCCACGCCCACGTCGTAGATCCGCCGCACGTTGCCGCCCATAATCTCGGCCGTGACTGCCGCCTCTTCGGCAACGGGCAGGTCGCTGGTTCCAGCGCAGAGCACGGCCACAGAACCCACGCCTTGGTTTTCGGCCGGCGGTGTCTGCCGCAGCGCGACCATGCGGGCCACGGGGTAATATTGCGCCTCCGGGACAAGCGCCTGGACCGCAGCAAATGCGGCCTCATCAGCCCGGGTCGCGAGTACATCGCCCCCCATGGCGGCCATGCGAAAGAAGATCTCTGCCACCTGTTCGGCGGTCTTGCCGCCGGCATAGATCACCTCCGGCAGCCCGGTTCGTAACCGGCGATGATGGTCAATCTTGGCAAAACCCGCTTCCTCGTAGGGCAGGTTCGCGAGCCGCTCCATGGCCTCTTCCGGTCGCAGCCCTCCATCGCGCACCCGCTGCAGCATCTCGAGAATGGTCTCCGCGGTCATGATCTGGATCCCGCCGGCTCCTGTGCCCTCACTGGCCGAGTCCGCCATGCCGCCAGCGCCGCCTGCATGACCGTCTTCAGCGGAACATCGAAGGCCGCCGCCGCCCGGCGGCAATCCTCAAACTCCGGAGAGGCGTTCCATTCTTCTCCCTGCCAGGAGCCGGTTTTGATATGGATCACGCCAAACTCCGTCTCCACCGGCGTGGTCTCCCGGGCAAGGATGACGCGATTTTCCTCTCGTACCCGAATGCCCAAAGTGGTCGTCTCGCGGAAGATCAACTGCTGCAAATGGTCTGCATCGTCCGCCTTGCAAAGCACCGTGAGCAGTGTTCCCAGGCGCCCCTTCTTCATGGTCACTGGCGCACTCATCACGTCGAGCGCGCCCCGTTCCAATGCCAACTGCGCCGTGTGTGCCAGAACCTGGGGACTGAGGTCGTCCACGGCACACTCCAGAACTGTTACTTTGTCCGCGGTGAGAGGGGATGCCTGCGCAATCTCGCCGATGCTCACCCGCAACACGTTCGGGAATCCCTCTGGGTTACGCGTCCCGGCCCCGTAGCCGATCGACTGGGTTCGCATCATCGGGGTGGATTCGAACCGGCAGTCCAGCGCTCGTAGCAAAGCCGCGCCGGTCGGGGTGACCAGTTCTACCTGCACATGCGCGGAATAGACCGGGACGTTCTTGAGCAACTCCGCAGTTGCCGGGGCGGGTACCGGAAAGCGTCCGTGGGCACAGTTAACAAAACCGCTCCCGACATTCACCGGGGAGCAATACCACGCGTCCAGATCGAGGGCATCCACCGCCGCTGCGCAGCAGGCGATATCGACGATCGCGTCGACTGCGCCTACTTCATGGAAGTGAACCTCTTCCTCAGGGACACCATGGATGCGACCCTCTGCCTGCGCCAGCAACGCAAAGGCTCTCAAGGTGAGGTCGCGGGCGCCCTGGGTCAGGTCGGCGCCCATGAGGAGACTGCGAATCTGGGGCAGGCTGCGACCGTGCTCATGGTGGTGGGCCGAATGCTCATGTTGATGGCTGTGAGAGTGATCGTGCCCGTGCTCGTGCTGGTGATCGTGCTGGTGATCTTGATCAATCGGCCCGGTAGGTGCGGCGGGCTCATGCAACTTGCCGTCCACCATGACGTCGATTTTGGTCGATTGAATGCCGCTGCGGCTTACCCGGGTCAGGCGTAATTCCGCTCCCAAAGCCAGCGAAGCTGCGGTGTGCTGCAGCAGTTCGATGGGTGCGCCCGCGTCCACCAGAGCCCCCATGAGCATATCGCCGCTGATACCGGCAAAGCATTCCAGGCAGCCGATCCGCATCGCCTTATTCACCCGCACCTGGTCTGGCGCTGGCAAAGCCGGTCAGTACCTCGATGGGCAGCACTTCGTTCATGGACCCGGAACGGTACCCCTCGCAATCCAGTGACACATAACGAAATCCGGCCGCGCGGACCACGCCGGCCATGGCCTTCATCTTCCCCACCTGCAGGACTGCGGCCATCTCCTCCTCCGCAATCTCAATGCGTGCAATGGAGCCGTGATGCCGTACTCTGAAGCGCTTGAGCCCCAGGCCGCGCAGCGAATCCTCCGCCTGTTCGATCATGCGCAGCGCCTCCGGGGTCACCCGCCGGCCATACTCCATCCGCGAAGAGAGGCAGGCCGAAGCCGGTTTATCCCAAACCCGCAGCTCCGCCCGCTGGGCCAAGGCCCGGACGTCAGCCTTGGTGAGGCCCGCCTCCGCCAACGGCGCGGCCACTCGATGTTGCGCCGCCGCCTTATGGCCGGGACGGAAATCCTGCCCGTCATCGAGGTTCAACCCGTAGGCCAGAGCCTCAAAGCCGGTGCGCTCCAGCTCCCGTTCCAGCACGTTAAAAAGCTCGTCCTTGCAGTGGAAACAACGATCCGGGCCATTCACCGCATATTGTTCCCGCTCCAGCTCATGGGTTTCGATCGATTGCAGAGGAATTCCGTGTTCCCGAGCAAAATCCTGCGCGTCACTATATTGCGAGCGCGCCAGGCTGGCGGAGTCGGCGATCACGGCCAGCATCTGCGATCCAAGCACCCTATGCGCGGCGTAAGCCAGATAAGCGGAATCCACCCCACCGGAATACGCGACAATGACGCTCCTAAGCGAACGCAGCCGCGCGTGCAGGGCTCTTTCTTTTTCGTCGAGGCCCATTTCAGTGCCGGTTTGTGAGTTCATTTGTGGATACGCCCCCGACATGGCAAACAGTCAGTGAGATGATCGAATCCAAGTAAACTGGGATAGCGATGTCGTTTTTCGCTTTGAAATCTCCACTGAGTGCCACCGACCGTATTGAGCGGCGCCGCCTGCTCTTTACGGATACGTTGTCTCTCGTGACGCTGTTTGCAATCACGGCCCTGTTGGCCGTGCTGACCAATTATCTCTACCAATCTTACGCCTCCCATCAAGTTGAGCTGGCCAACCGGTGGTTGCAACGGGGCGAACAAGCGATGAAAGACGGCAAGCCCCAGGCCGCGATTGACGCCCTCAGCTCCGCGCTGGCCTATGCCCCAAGCGATCGCAGCACGGAAATCAAATTGGCCGAAGCGCTCGCCTCCGCCGGCCGCATCCAGGAAGCTACCGTTTACTTCAACGCCCTGCTCGAAACCCAGCAGGGCAGCGGCTTGATCAATCTTCAACTTGCCCGTCTGACGGCCCGCCAGGGTAACGAAAGCCAAGCCATCGAAGACTACCAGAGGGCAATTTACGGCAACTGGGAGGGGGACGGCTACGTGCGCCGACGGGAAGTCCGCTTTGAGCTGATCGACTATTTGATCTCCCACAATCGCCTGGACCAGGCCCGAAGCGAGTTGCTGGTGGCTTCTGGAAATGCTCCCGAAGACGACATCAGCGTCGAGTTAGAGATTTCCCGCATGATGGAGCAGGCACAAGATCCCAGCGACGCCTTGCACCTCTACAAGACGATTCTGCGCCGGCATCCCTCTCTGCGCGAGGCTCTGGAAGGAGCCGGACGCACTGCTTTCAAGTTGGGCCGCTACCTGGAAGCAAAGCGATATCTCGGGCGTGCCCTGGAAGGTCCCGGGATCGACCAGGAGCCGGCCGCGGTTATGCAGCAAAGTCGCGATAGCCTGAGCGACGCGACCCGGCTGCTGCAGCTCTATCCCTCTCCGCGGCTAAACCCGCGGGAGCAGAGCGCTCGCATCCTATCCGACCGCAAGCTTGCCTTGGCCCGCCTGGCGGAGTGTACGCAAGATAAGACGGAACCACCGGCGCAGAATGCGGCGGCGGCCAGCAAGCCGGCATCCAATGGCCTCTCTAACCCGTTAGCCAGCCTGGCATCTCGTTTCGCCCGCCATCCATCTGCACCCACCGGGAATCAGGCGGCTGCCCCTGCCCCGGTCGACCCTTTGCAAGCTCTGCGAGAACGATGGCAGCAGTTACCTGCCAGGGTCACCCTGGCCGAGCTGGAAAAAAAACCCGATCTGGCCCAGACGCAGATTCAACTCATCTATGACACTGAGATGGTCACCCAACAGGTCTGCGGAGCGCCCGCCGGGGACGATGCCCTGCTGTTGAGGATTGCCCAGGCGCCTAACCAGGTGGAGGAAGAATGAGCACGGCCACGGAAAAGCCGGGAGTAGACGCGGTTCCCGGAGAGGCGCCGGGAGTCGACCTGGCAACGGTTGCAGAGGAAAGGCGCTACCGGCCTAACCCCGCAGAGGTACAGCGGTTGGCCCCCAATCGGGACGAGCGGCTCTTCCTGGTGCTTTCCATCTTTATCGGCATCCTCTCCGGCCTGATGGTGGTTTGTTTCCGGGTTGCTATCAGCTGGATCCAGGTGCTCACGCTGGGGTCATCACCTCACCCGGGCCAGCTGCGGCTATTTTTTGTGCCCATGGGGGTGGGCCTGCTGGTGGCCGCACTGGTGCAGTTGGTCTTTCCCGGGGCGCGCGGCAGCGGCATCAACCAAACCAAGGCAGCGCTTTATATCTACAACGGCTATATCTCCTTCAGGACGGTCATCGGGAAATTCATCACGGCGGCTCTTGCCATCGGCGGCGGGTTCTCCCTCGGGCCTGAGGATCCATCGCTGCAGATCGGGGCCGGCGTGGCCTCCATGGTCAGCCGCCGCCTCAATCTCTCGCGCGACCGGCTGCGCATGTTCGCGCCCATCGGCGCCGCCGCAGGACTGGCGGCCGCCTTCAATGCGCCCATCTCCGCCATCCTGTTCGTCGTCGAAGAAGTAATCGGACGGTGGAGCGCGGCCGTACTCGGCTCCATCGTGCTGGCCGCGATCTCCAGCGTCGTCGTGGCCCGCTGGTTCTGGGGCGCGGAGCCGATGTTTCGTATCCCTTCGGTCACGCTCAAGGGACCGCAGGAACTTCTTGCCTACGCCGTTCTTGGCATTGCGGGTGGCATCGCCGCCCTCATCTTCTCCAAGGCGTTGGCGTACTCCCGCCCGCACCTTCAGAAGCTACCCCGCTGGACCCGGTATATCCAGCCGCCGATCGCCGGCCTCATCGTTGGGGCCATCGCTTATTTTGGTGCACCCCAGGTGATGGGGCCTGGATACAACGTCATCGACCAAGCCATGCACGGCCAATTCACGTGGAAGTTTCTTCTCGCTCTTGCCTTGCTCAAGATTGTGGCCACGACCATCTCCTTCTCCAGCGGCACACCGGGAGGAATGTTCGCCCCCACACTGTTTATAGGAGCAATGCTGGGCGCCTCTATCGGGACTTTCGAGAAGATCTTCTTTCCTTCGTTCCCCATCTCGGTGGGTTCCTATGCGCTGGTGGGCATGGGGGTGCTGTTTGCCGCGTTCTTACGGGTCCCGTTGACCTCCGTTTTCATGGTGCTCGAGGTCAGCGGTAACTACTCCATTGTGCTTCCGGTCATTCTGGCAAATACCATTGCCTACCTGGTCTCCCGTAGTCTGCAGCCTTATCCGATCTTTGAAACGTTCACCCATCAGGATGGCCTCGACTTGCCTTCCATGGAGGAGCAGCGCGAGGAAAGTGTTCTTCATCTGGAGGATGCTTTGCGCCCGGTGAAGCTGCCCATTTTCCCCGGCACCGCAACCCTGCAGGAGGTCTCTACGCAACTGGCCGGCGCCGACGTGCCGGCGTTGCTGGTCAAGCTTCGGGAGGGTTCCTGGTATGCCATGAATCGAAGCGAATACACCTCGATTGCAGCAACCCAAACCCCGGACACTCCTATCGAACGGACGCTCAAGCCCGATCGGGTGCCGTTGCTGTTCCCGGACCTGCCGCTGGATAGCGCAATTCCCTACCTGGCCCGTTGGCCTGTTCTGCCCATCCAGAATAGAGCCAGCAAAGGCACGTTGGAAGGCATTGTGTCTCTCGACGATGTGCTCGGCCGTTACCAGCAGCAATAGTGCTGCATAAGCAGAAACAGCATCCCGCGATCATCATCGCGCTGCTCACGCCGGCAGTGCTTCTGGTCCATGGCTACCACCCGCTGGCTGATGACGGCGCGGTCTACGTAAGCGGCATCAAGAAGCTGGTGGATCCCAGCCTCTACCAGACGGACGCGGTCTTCGCCTCATCGCCGACCCAGTTCTCAATCTTTGCCCACGTTCTTGCCCCGCTGGTGCGCTGGGGGCATGTCCCACTTCCGGCCCTGCTGCTGGTTTGCCAATTAGCTTCGATCTTTCTCTTTCTTCTCGGCTCGTGGCGTGTGGCGAACCGAATTTTCTCCACTCGTAGCGCGTGCTGGGGTGCGGTCTTGCTTGCCGCTTGCTGCTTCACCCTTCCGGTTGCGGGCACGTCGCTCTGCATCATGGATCCCTACGTAACGGCGCGCTCCTTCTCCACGCCACTGAGCCTCTTCGCACTGGCAGCTGTACTCGACGAGAAATGGGCTGAGTCAATCCTGTGGCTCGTTTTGGCTGCGCTGCTGCATCCCTTGATGGCTGCCTACACGACCATCGCCATGGTCACGCTGGAGCTTGCCAGGCATAGGATGTGGCGGTGGCTGGGCCTTTGGGTCGGGTTGGGATGGCTGCTGTGTGCGGTCGTCTTCATGGCCACGCGTCATGCAGACCCCACCGTTGCTTATAACCGCGCCGCCCTTAGCCGTTCCTATTTTTTTCTTTCCACCTGGCGATGGTATGAATATCCCGGCTTGCTGATGCCGCTACTCCTGTTGGGAATCGCTATCACCCGATGCCGCGAGGCCACGCGCGCACTCGCCATGGCCGCTACCATCGTGGGCGGTTGCGCGCTATTCATATCGCTCTGTTTTGTGCATCGCAACGGAAGCCTGCTGCTGGCCCGACTGCAAGTGCTGCGCGCCTTCCAGTTCGTCTATATCGCCGGCGTACTGCTGGCCGGAGGAATGCTCACCAGCCTGGCGCAAAAACATAAGCGTGCCATTGCCCTGCTCTGTCTATTGCTTCTCGGCGCTCTCTTTGCCGGCCAGCGGCTTACTTACTCCGAGTCCAGCCATGTGGAGTGGCCTGGCCTGACGCCACGCAATCGCTGGCAACAGGCCTTCCTCTGGATTCGCGCCGGCACACCCCGCGATGCGGTCTTCGCGCTGGATAACGATTACATTGAAAGCGCCGGTGAGAATGCACAGGGGTTTCGAGCAACAGCGGAGAGGAGCGCCATCGCCGATTGGTTTAAAGACGGCGGAATCGCCAGCAACTTTCGTCAGGCGGCAATTCCCTGGTGGCAAGGTTCGCAAGCCACCGCGCAGCTCAACCGCGCCACCGATGAGCAACGGTTGACCCGGCTTCGGCCCCTCGGCGTCACCTGGATCGTCTTACCTATCGAGGCCAACACGAGCTTCCCGTGCCCCTTCATCAACGCGCGTGTGCGCGTTTGCAGGATAGAGTAGCTTCGCAATTACTGTGGACTGAAAAAGATCGCGAGGTGTGGTTTTCCTTGGGACTTCGGTCTACACCCATTGCGAAACCGCTTAGCGATTTCCCGCGCGGAAGGCGCAAAATAACATTCGTCCGGAGATCGGCCATGTTGACGCTGTATCAGAGACTTATTTTCGGTTACGTTCTCCTTCTCGCCCTGCTGCTGGCCGTCGGCCTGCACGATAGCCTCTCGCTTCATCAGGCAGCCGCGCTCGATCATCAGGCGACCATCCCCACCGCCGAAGCAATACAGGTCCGCGCTGGGCTCGCCCGGCGATCTACCATCATCACCACCGTCTGCACCTTGAGCGGGGTTGTAATCTCCATCGGCTTTCTCTTTCCATCATTCGTCCGATCCGCCGCACTGCCGCCGCCGCACGGCGCATAGGCCAGGGCGAACTGCAACAGCGCATCGAGTGGCGAACCCGGGATGACCTGGGCACGATTGCCACCGAACTCAACCGCATGGCGGTGCGGCTGCGCGACCTTGCGCGACACGGAATATGGCCGGAAACAGATGGATCAACAGCTTTCCGATGCCGTGGTGCAGTCCATCTTCGAGCCGGTGATCGTCACCGACGCCAAGGGGCAGGTACTGAAGCTCAACCAGGCGGCCAGCGAAGTGCTGGGCGAAGCCGCCGGGGATCGCATGGCCCTGACCAACACACCGGGAGGAGAGAGGATTCTGCGCGCCGTGCGCGACGCGGTCTCCATGCGCCAGTCCATCGCCAGCCAGGACGAAGCCGCCATGCTGCCCATGAAGCTGGGTGAGGGACAGCGCAGCTATCGCCTGCGCACCACACCCATGCGCGATCGCGAGGGCAAATTGCTGGGAGCCGTCAGCGTGCTGGAAGACATCACCGAGATGCAGGATATCGATCGCTTCAAGACCCGCTTCCTGAGCGTCGCGTCGCAAAAACTCCGCCAGCCCCTGGAGCAACTTCGCCTGAGCCTGTACACGCTCACCTCAGGCTTCGCAGGTGAGCTGCGGCCCTTGCAGGCGGACGTGCTTCACGGAGCGGAGGAGGACGCGGAACGCCTCAACGACCTGATGTCCGATCTGATCGAGGTCTCGGAAATCGATACCGGACGGCGCGAAATCCGCATGGATCGATTCCGGCCCATCGATATTCTCCGCGACGCTTGCTCCCGGGCGCGCGATGAGGTCCGCGCCAAGAATATCGATGTGCAGATCCAGGCATTCGCCGACCTCTCTCACGTGAGTGGAGATCGCCGGGCTCTGCGCAGCATCATGGACAACCTGATGAGCAACGCGATCCGCTACACACCGGAAAACGGCACCATCCTGCTGAAGGCGAAGGAGCAGAAGGACAAGGTGCAATTCTCGGTGCGCGACTCCGGCCGGGGCATCGAAGCCGAGCGGCTGCCCAACATCTTCGGCCGCTTCAATGCCGCGCATGACCAGGGCACCGGCCTGGGCCTGGCCCTGGTGCGCCGGCTGGTCGAATTACTTGGCGGCCAGGTTTCAGTGGAGAGCCGGCTCGGCCACGGAGCCACCTTCACCTTTACTCTTCCCGTCGCCACTACCGTCGCCACCCGCCATCCCATCGAAATCGGTTAGAGGATTTCGTCAATGCTTTAATCTTCGCAAGGGACATGACAGACCTCTCGACCGACATCACTCCCGCCGCGCCTGAGCTGGCAAAGCTGCGCGTCTACATCGGGGCCGCGCCCGGCGTGGGCAAGACGTACCAGATGCTCGAAGATGCCCACCTGATGAGGAAGCAGGGCATCGACGTCATCATTGGGTTGATTGAAGCCCACGGCCGCAAGGATACGCAAGACCAGGTAAAGGATCTTGAGCTCATTCCCCGGCGCGCCATTCCTTACCGGAATGTTGTTCTGGAAGAAATGGATCTCGATGCCATTCTTGCCCGGCATCCGCAACACCTGCATCGTGGATGAGCTGGCGCACACCAACGTGCCGGGATCGAAAAATCGCAAGCGCTATGAAGACGTGCTGGAACTGCTCGACGCCGGCATCAACGTGATGACCGCGGTCAACGTACAGCATCTTGAAACGCTCAACGATTCGGTTTCCCGCTCCGCCGATACCCAGATCCGGGAAACCATCCCGGACAGTTTCCTGAAACGGGCCGATGAAGTCGTGAATGTGGACGTAACCGTAGAGGAACTGCGCTCACGGCTCAAGCTGGGCAAGATCTACGCCGCGGAGAAGATCGAGCAGTCGCTGGCTAACTTTTTTCGCAAAGGCAATCTCAGTATGTTGCGCGAGCTTGCGCTCCGCACCACGGCGGAAGAGGTCGGCTCCCGTGCGGCGGAATATCGCCGAAGCCAGGGCCTGGAACAAGCTCCGATACCGGAGAAGGTGATGGTCTGCCTCTCGCCCCGCCCGGGAGCGGAACGCCTGTTGCGTGTCGGAGCCCGCATCGCCGGCCGCCTGGCCACCAACTGGTACGCGGTGCGCGTCGAATCCCCGGACGAAGATGCGCGCCATGGAGATGCCGGAAGAGTATCAGCGGATGGAGGAATATCAGCGACTGGCCCGCGAGCTGGGCGCCCAGGTCGTGGTGTTGAAAGACAAGAATGTCGCCGACGCGCTGATCGAGTTCGCGCAACAGGAGAGCATCTCGCACGTGGTCTTCGGGCAGTCGGCGCGTTCCCGGTTCGACATTCTTTTGCGTGGCTCGGTCATCAACCGCTTTCTAGCGGAGATTCGGGATGCCACGGTGCAGGTGGTCCCCATCAGCAAAGCCAAGCGCTAGCTTGTTTGGGATGTTTTTCGTCAAAACTCCTACAAAATCGTCATCCTGAGAGTTTGTGACTTTATTGGTTTCACATGAAAATTGGTGCTGAAAATAAAAGGCTTAGCTGCGTCAAAAACGTGAAAAAGCCAATAAAATCACAGCCTCTGAGCGGAGCGCGTCACAGATTCGTCGCGTGACACAGCGCTTGATGGCGCGGAGTCGAAGGACCCCGAGGGTGCTTGCCTTACCCATGCCGCTCGGAGCTTTTCAACCACTAAAGCCATAGCAAGATTGCCTTGTAGATTGTGGCCGGAAAGCTCCGAAGAGCATCTGCCAACAAGCATCGCCGGGGTCCTTCGACTCCGCGCCATCGAACCCTCCGTTATGTGATAGATCTGTGATGCGCTTCGCTCAGGATGACGGTTTTGTGGAGGGGTCGAAAAACATCCAGTTGGTGTACAAAAAGCACGAAAAGGTCGAAAAAGTCACAGGCTCTGAGCGGAGCGCCTCACAGATCTATCGCGTGACACAGCGCTTGATGGCGCGGAGTCGAAGGACCCCGACGGTGCTTATCTCGCCCATGCTGTTCGGGCCTTTCGACCACCGAAGCCCGAGAACAGGATCTTCCGGCGGTACGCACTTGATGGTCATGGGTACATCTTTTCATGCACTGTAATCATCTTCCATCCCCAGGTCTGTGCAATATCTTTGCACTCGGGATTGATCGTGCGAATGAGGTTGAGCTTCTTTTCGCGCCACCAGCCTTTGAGTTGTTTTTCCCCAGCGATGGCTGTGCGAATGTCTTCGTAACCCTCAAAGTAGAGCAGGCGCTTGCAGCCATAGGCCGCAGTGAACCTTCCAACGTGCCCTCCTTATGTTGCATGACGCGCCAATACAGGTTGCTGGTGACGCCAATGTAAAGCGTGCCTGTATGGCTGCCGAGAATGTAGATGTAGCCGCCGGCCATAGCAAGATGCTAGCAGTTCTTGTTCTCGGCCCAGGGAAAGACCGTGGCGGGTCCGCCAGGTGCGGGATTCGGTGGTTGAAAAGCTCCGAGCAGCATGGGCAAGATAAGCACCCTCGGGGTCCTTCGACTCCGCGCCATCAAGCGCTATGTCACGCGATAAATCTGTGAGGCGCTCCGCTCAGGATGACGATTTTGTGGTGCGTTTTGACGAAAAACATTCCCAAACAAGTTAGCGCTTATGGGACTGCGTCCTGGGCTACTTTCAGCCCGTCCCAGCAAGCCGGGGCTGAAATCAGAAAGCCTACCGCGAACAATGACGTTTCTAGTGCCCCGCCGCTCCGTTGCATTCCGGAGCGCTGTCACGGTAGAGAGCATTGCGGGGATAGGCGACGGCCAGTTCGTGGAGCAAATCACAGCCTTGCGTGTTGTTTTTGTCGCGCAACGCGGCCACCGCCAGCAATAGCTTGGCAAAGGGTTTGAGAAGATTTCCGTGAGCGGCGGTTTGCTCGAGCTCGCGAATGCCCTGCTGCTTATCCGGGTCGATGCCGCCCAAGCTCAGTATCCAGCGCACCGGGGCCGGCTTGATGCCGGTCAGATAGTTTTCAACGCCGACGGCCAGCAGAGCATCGTACTCGTCCGGCTTTTGCTTCAGTAACTGTTGCGCAAGAATACGGCCTTGCTTCATATAGCGCAGCGCGGCAAAATCCTGTCTGTCGATCATGGCAACGTAATCAGATCGCAGGCCCAGCGCCAGGACCTTGGCAAACAGCGCGTTGCTATCCTCGGGATGCTGCTTGAGCGCCGCGTCGGCAAGCTGGTCGCCCCTGCTTACGGCGCCGTTGAACTGCTCCCGGACTTTGGGGTCAGGAGTGAGCTTGGTGCGGGCTTCAAAGTTCTTGTCGTTGGTGAAAAGCTGGCTCTCGAGGATGCCGAGACGGGCGAATTCCGCGAACAGATAGCCGGCAGCTTGCGAGACCGGTCCCAGTGGATCGTCCGGGTGAAGCCGCTCCCAGGTAGAAAAATCCTGATGGGCCTGGTCGAATTCCAGGTTGTACATACTCTGGAAACCGCGCTCGATCTCGGTCGGAGCCAGGGCATTCGCCCTACAGCCGGGCCAGAAGATCAGCATGAGCACGGCCGCTAACCATCTGAGAGTTGCCTTCATACACCCTTGTTCGATGCAGGTACTTGCGATTGTGACCGTTGAGGAGGCTAAACTCAAGCTCGCACCTTGGTCATCGCTCGCTCCAGCGCGCACCGCCGTGCCCAGGCACCGCCGGTGCAGCGAAGCTGCGCAACCAATTTGCCAGATTCCGATAGTCCTCGGCAGCCTCTGAATCGGGCGCGTAATCAATCACCGTCATTCCTTCGGCCAGTGCCTCGCTCACCGCGGAGCTGCGGCGCACCACAAAAGGCATCAGGCGATCGCCCAGTTGCTCCTGCAGCAGGGCGCGCACGTCTACATGCAGCGGCAACGATGCATCGAACTGGTTCAACAGGTAAAGAGTTGTTCCCGGCACTCCCTCCTCGTCGGCCAACAACACCTGGAGCAATCCCAGGCTGGCCACCGAACTCATGTCGGGAAGGACGGGCACCAGAACCGTCGGCCGAAGCAGCAACAGACGGCTGGTCACGTCCCGGTTGGCCGTGGCCACATCCACCAGGATCCGGCTTGCCCCACGCCCATCGCGCAACAGCTCTTGCAGCAAAGGGTCGTGCTCACGCCCCTTCCCGGGATAACGCTCTGCCTGAAGATTTAGAACCTGCACCGGCGCGTCTCCTTCCACCGCAACAGCGGAACCAGGAGGAGAAAAGGTGCGCACCACGCCGGGCCTGAACTCGCGCGAACCGAAATAGAACGGCAGCAACCCGACGGCCGCCGTATCGGCAAGCAGCACGTGCTCCCCGAGAGCCGCGAGAGCACGCCCCAGGGTGGCTACCAGGCAGGTCTTTCCCACCCCGCCGGCGAGCGAGAAAACCACAAGCAAGGGGGGCCGCTGTTCGAGACTCATCGGAGCCGCCACCGGCTCCTCAGCTAACTGCGCTGGGTTCAGAACAGAGTGCAACGCATACCAGCGTGTGGCCAGCCCCTCTTTGGGTTGCGGCAACTGGGGTACCTGGACTTGTTCGCCGGATTGATACGGCTGCAACTCCGCAGGCTGTGCGGCGCCGCTACGTTCTGCTGGTTCGTGCACGATCCGTTGCCGGAACTGCCCCCGCACTTGCTTGCGCGACGCGGAAAAATCCCAGTACCTGGTTCCTTCCAAGTGCGCCCTCGAGTAGAGCTTCGCGATATCCTCCGGTCTTTCTGTCATGACTGCCTCAGTTGCTCAGGCAACGAATCGCGAGCATCTCCAGCTCCATTAACATACCGCGCAATCGGCCGCCGTGCTACGGCTGAAGCGTGGCCCCACTGCATCAAGCTGCCTCTGCCCACTGTGATACTTTGGAAACTAAGCAGGAAATGAGCTCGTAGCTCAGTCGGTAGAGCAACGCACTTTTAATGCGTGGGTCGTGGGTTCGATTCCCACCGAGCTCACCACGTCTGCCATAGCATGCCCGCCAGCCCGCCTGACCCCCTACCCCTCAATTCGTCGCAGATCACCTCGCTGCACGACCGGTGCACCGCCGCATGGCATGACGAGGTTCCGGCCGTGCCCCCTTCGCTGGCAGGCTTCGACCGTGCGCTGGCGGAGCAGCACCTGGCCAATTTCGAGCTGTGGCATGCAGAGGATGCGGCCCGTACCCCAGGGGCCAGCGACCATGATCTTGCCCGGATCAAACGCTTCATCGATCACGCCAACCAACGGCGCAACGATCTCACCGAACAGTGCGATGTGCTGCTGCTGGACTCTCTTAACCGGCAGAACCTGCCCGCTCCCGGCGCCGAACTGCATTCCGAGTCTCCCGGCCTGATCCTGGACCGGCTTTCGATTCTTTCGCTTAAGCTCTTTCATACCAAGGAAGAGATTGACCGACCCGGCGCGCCCCCTGGCCACCGGGAACGCAATCTCGAACGTCTGCGTATCCTGGTCGAGCAGCGAGACGATTTAGCCGCATCGCTCGACCGGCTGTGGCAGCAAGTCCTCGATGGCCGGCGACGTTTCAAGCTTTACCGCCAGCTCAAGATGTATAACGACCCGGCGCTGAACCCGGCCGTCTATTCTCGGCGGAAGTCCTGAGTCGAAGCGTCCGTGCTACAGTCTTGCCAAGGATGCTGAGCAGCTTACCGGGTTGACGTACGCTCCTGCGGTGCGTATAAAAACGAATCTAATAGAGCAGTTTCGCAATTACTGTGGACTGAAAAAGATCGCGAGGTGTGGTTTTCCTTGGGAGAAAACCACGAAAAGGCCTGTCGCTTCGGTTTACACCAATTGCTAAACTGCTCTAGCCGGTTGCAGCGTAATGCTCCGATTTATGACGACTTCTGTCGCCTAACCAGAGAAAGAAGAGTGGGTCATGCAAAACACGGGTCAGGGTATCCCCGCTCGGCGCAATCCTCGCACCATCGAGGGCAAGGCGCGCCCTATGCCCAATGCGTTACACCAGAAGTCCCTGAACGAGTACCAGACTGCGCTGCAGTGGATGCACGAGGGCAAGTACGAGAAAGCCCGGCAGGTCTTTGAAAAGCTCAGCCAGGACGGTCCGGTCGAGATTCTGGAGCGGGTGCGAGTCTATCTCGCCGCTTGCCAACGCCATGGGCAACAAAGCGGTCTTTCTTTCGACAGTCCTGAGGAGCAATACGACTACGCCATTTCCCTGTTGAATACCGGCTTCTATGAAGAGGCTCGCGACCAGTTCCAGGGAATTCTCAAGACCAACCCCAGCGCCGACTACGCCTATTACGGACTGGCTATTCTCGAAAGCATGACTGGGCTGGCTGAACCCTGCCTTGAGCACCTGGCCAAGGCGATTGAGCTTAGCCCCCGCAACCGCATCCAGGCGCGCAGCGATTCAGATTTCCAGGACATGGCCGATGACCCCCGATTCACCGAATTACTCTACCCCGAAGTCCCGTAACTCGCCAGGGATCCTCTTTTCCTGGCCCAGGTTAGCTGGGTGATTGTTTTATGGTGAAGACTCTCTCCTCCACCCTGGCTAAGCCAAGGCCGGCGAAATCCATTGCCAACCGACGGAGCACAGACCCCGCCAGCATTCGCGTCGTGGCCATCGGCGGAGGTACTGGCCTTTCCACCCTGCTGCGCGGGCTGCGACGCTATGTTGCTTCGCCCCACCAGTCTTCCGCCGACTGCGACGATGCCCCCTGCCTCATCTCCGACCTGGCTGCGGTAGTCACCGTAACCGATGACGGCGGCTCCAGCGGAAGGCTTCGGCGGGGGTTCAACATGCTACCCCCGGGTGATCTGCGCAATTGCATGGTGGCTCTTTCGGAAGACGAACATCTGATTTCCCGGCTCTTCCGTCATCGCTTCACCGCCGGGGAAGGCCTGGAAGGCCACAGCTTCGGCAATCTTTTTGTTGCCGCGTTACTTGAAATGACGGGAGATTTCGCCCAGGCGATCAAACTCTCCTCGCAGGTGCTCGCCACCCGCGGCCATATTTACCCCGTAACCAACGCCAACGTTTCGCTCGCCGCCCGCATGGATGACGGTTCGCTGGTAAGCGGGGAAACCAACATCACCGCCAGCCGGCAACGCATCGTTGAACTCATGCTCGAGCCGGCGGACGCCGAACCGTTGCCGGAGACGCTGGACGCGATCGAGCGGGCCGACTTGATCACGGTTGGCCCAGGTTCGCTGTTTACCAGTCTTATTACCAACCTTTTGGTCAAAGGGGTATCTGAGGCCCTGGCCTCGTCGCAGGCGGTGCGGGTGTATATCTGCAACTTGATGACCCAGGCGAATGAGAGTCTCAACCTCACCGCGTCGCAGCATATCGAGCGCATCTATGAGCACGCACACCGGCCCCTTTTCGACTACGCGCTGGTGAATACGGCGCCCGTTTCGCGAGCTTTGCTCGATCGCTATGCGGGGGAGGGGGCTTCGCCTATCGTCGCGGATATCGAGGCAATTGAAGCGCTCGGGGTTCGCTGTATTGCCGGTGACTTTGCCGCTGAAGGCGATGTAGTCCGTCACGCCGCCGATCGGGTCGCAGATGCCGTGTTGCGATTGGGCGTAGCTGGCCGCCGATAGGTCCTCCTTGGGGAAAAACAAAACAGCAGGTCCGTCACAATGCAGCCGGTTGGATCTCCGTTACCGTTCGCTTCAATTGGCCGCAGGCGGCGTAGATGTCTCTGCCCCGGGGCCGGCGCAGAAAGGCGGGAACTCCTCGCGCGATGAGCCTTTGCTGAAAGGCCGCCACCTGCTCTGGCTCGGGCATTGCATAGGCAATCCCCGGACCGGGATTCCAGGCGATGAGGTTCACCTTCACCGGCATGGGTGAACTGCGCGCCAGCGCGACCAACTCGCTCGGCATGCTGCAAACTATCGTTGAGTCCACCCAGCAGCACGTACTCGAAGGTGACCCGTTCCCTCGGCCTTAGAGGCAACTGACCGGCCGCCTCAATGACTTCCTCGATCTTCCACTTGCGAGTAATGGGCATGATCGCTTCGCGGATCGCATTGTCGGGCGCGTTCAGGCTGATCGCGAGACGGGGCCGCACCGGCTCCCCGGCCAGACGCAGAATGCCGGGCACAATGCCGGAAGTAGAAACCGTCATTCTGGATTCCGCCAGCCCTGCTTCGTTCACCAGCAAACGCACGGCGACCATGAACTCGTCGTAATTCAAAAAGGGTTCGCCCATGCCCATGAAGACCAGGTTGATCCGGTCCCGGCCCACCTGCACCGCCTGCCGTTCGAGAACCGCGATCACCTGGCCGGCGATTTCTCCCGCCGACAGGTTCCTCTGCAAACCCAGTTTGGCGGTGAGACAGAACTGGCAATTGACCGCGCAGCCGACCTGGCTGGAGACACAGATAGTGGCTCGCAGGGCGGTCCCCCTCGGGCTGCATCGCCTTCCCCCTGCTCGGCCCCGTCACCCCCGGGCATCCAGACTGTCTCCACCGTCTGCCCGTCCTGGCCGGCAACCAGGTACCGTTCCGTACCGTCGACTGAGCGGAAAGTCTCGACAATCCGGGGCCGTTCGATGGCCCAGCCGGCTTGCGCCAGTTCCTGGCGCAGCCCGTCAGGCAGGGTAGAAACCTCCTCCAGGGAGCCGATCCGCTGCTGAAACATGGCCTGCTGCAGCTGGTGGCCCGGTACGGGGGCTGCCGAAACTCGCAGCATTATGTCCGTAAGTTGTTGACGGGAAAGGCCAAAAAGATTTTTGCCGGCGGGGCTAAGCTTGGTCCATCTAATAGACGGACGAGATCTTCCCTACCAGGCATTTCGGGCCACCCAGGCTCTTTTCGCAGCATAGCATCCGGTTTTGGCTGCAGGATCCGCTGTACCCCGGGGAAAGCCGCTACACTGAGATGGTGACAGAACGCAGCATTCGACGCACGGTCCTTCCCTCCGGCTTAACCATCCTGACCGAGCGCATGGAGCATATCCGGTCAGTTGCCATGGGTGTGTGGATCCGCGCCGGTTCCCGGCACGAGCTGCCGGAGGTGAACGGCATCTCTCATTTCGTCGAACACATGGTGTTCAAGGGAACGCAGTCACGCTCCGCCAAGCGCATCGCCCGCGAGGTCGACGCGATCGGCGGAAATCTCGACGCGTTCACCGGCAAAGAAACCATCTGCTTCAACCTCAAGGTCCTCGATGAGCATGTCCCCACTGCGCTCGACGTTCTCTCCGACCTGGTGTTGAATCCAGTCTTCAACAATGAAGACATCATGCGCGAGCGGGGCGTGATTCTCGAAGAGATCAAGATGGACGAAGACAATCCCGACTACCTGGTGCACGAGATTTTTACCCAGAATTTCTGGAAGGACCATCCGCTAGGGAAACCCATCCTTGGCACCAAGGAGACCGTCCGCCGCTTCGAGCAGGATACTATTGTTCGACTACTACGGCAAGCGCTTCTCCGGCAGCAACATGGTTTTCTCCGCCGCCGGCAACCTGGAGCACGATGCCTTTGTCGATTTGGTCGCACGCCGCTTCGACCACATTGCGCCCACAGCGGGCGAGCTTGCGGAGACGGATCCGCACACAGTTTCGAAGATCGTGCTGCGCAACAAGAAAGCACTGGAGCAGGTGCAGCTCTGCCTGGGCGTGCCTTCTCCGCCCCTCGCCCACGAGCTGCGTTACGTAACCCTGCTGCTCAATACCGTACTGGGCGGAGGCATGAGCTCACGGCTCTTCCAGACCGTGCGCGAGGAACATGGCCTCGCCTACTCCATCTTCAGCGACCTGAATCCTTATCGCGATACCGGTTCGCTGTGCGTGTATGCGGGCACCTCTTCCGCCCACTGCCTGCAGGTGATCGAGTTGATCATGTGCGAGTTTCGCCGCCTCAAGTGTGAGGCTCTGCCGGAAGAAGAGCTTCGCCGCTCCAAAGACCAGCTCAAGGGCAACATCATTCTCGGCCTCGAGAGCTCCATGTCGCGCATGTCGAACCTGGCCCGCCAGGAAATGTACTTCGAACACTTCTTTGGCGTGGATGAAATCATGGAAAAGGTCGAAACCGTTACCAGCGAGCAGGTAATGGCGATGGCCAACCACCTCTTTGACCCAGACAAGGTTGCGGTTACGCTACTGGGCCGGCTCGACGGGCTCAAGGTTTCGCGCGGCCAGCTGGCCTGCTGACCCCAAGGTGAGCGTTTCTGCCCTCGCCTGCGTCCATCTTGTTCTTGATAGACTTGTAGCGATCAGACGGGGCCTCACCGCCCCTTAGCTGCAGGAAACCGAGAAGGCCCATGATCCATATCAGCAATACCAGACTACCTCGAAACACAACCGCCAGCGCGGCTTCACCCTGATGGAACTGCTGATCGTCATGTCCATCATGATCATTCTCATGTTGATTGCCATCCCCAACTTCATCAGCATGAAGGCGCAGGCGGATGAGACGTCGGCTATCCAATCGCTGCGCGCCATCTACCAGGCGCAGATCCAGTATCAGACGGATTTTCCCGCCAATGGCTTCGCCTGCGCGCTGCCCGCACTCGGCGGCACCGCCAGCTCGGGTCCACCCAGCCCCCAGGCGGCGCAGGTGCTGCAGGGAGATCTCGCCACCGGACAGAAATCGGGATACACGTTCAACATCGTCAACTGCACCAAGGTCACGGTGAACAACCAGGACATGTACACCTCGTATGAGGCGACCGCGGTTCCGCAGTCGATAGGAAAATCGGGCCATCGTGGCTTCTGCATCGACCAGGCCGGGGAGATCAAGGCCGACCTTGCGGGAGGCACCAATTGCTCCCAGCCGATTCAATAAGCGCCCGCATCCTGCTGTTAGCGCTCTGCGTGTTCCCGCGAGGAGCGTTGTGCGCCGATACCGCTCAGCAAGTGGCGCAGCGGGTGGACAAGTATTACAACGGCCTCCATTCGCTCCGGATCGCCTTTACCGAAAGCTTTCACGGAATGGGCATCGACCGGGAAGAGAGCGGCACTCTGCTGCTGCGCAAACCGGGAAAGATGCATTGGAGTTATGACCAACCCGGCGGGAAAGATCTTTCTGCTCGACGGCAAGTACGCCTGGTTCTATTCCCCCGGAGATGCTCAGGTAGAGCGAGTGGCCGCAGCGCAAATGGATGATCTGCGTTCGCCGCTGCGTTTTCTCCTCGGACACACGCAGTTGCAGAAGGAACTCGAGGGGCTGACCCTCTCCACCACCCCCGATGGGCTGCAACTTTCCGGAGTGCCCAAGGGCATGCGAGGCCGGGTGGCGAAGATTGTGCTGGGGGTGAACGCGGACGGAGTGATCCACTCCATGAGCATCACCGAAACAGATGGAGCCGAAACTGCTTTTACGTTTAAAGACAGCCAAGCGGATGCACCGGCCCCGGACGCGGATTTCGTCTTCCATGCGCCGCCGGGCATTCCGGTGGTCGACGGCCTGCCCCCGGTGTAGGTGGAGCACCCGCTCTCCGAGCGTCGTTTTCAGCGTCAAGTGGACCGCAGATCTCTCCACAACGCCCGGTCGAAAACATTTCCATGAGAGGTCCGCTGAACTGCAGATCCCTCGGCTGCGCTCGGGCGTATTTTGGCTCACCAAAAGGTAGGAAGGCTGGGCTCAACTTCCACGAAGAGTAGTTACTAGGGAGGAAGGAACTGCAGATCCCTCATGGAAATGTTTTCGACCGAGCGTTGTGGAGAGATCTGCGGTTCTCCTTTAAGCTGCAGCATGCGAATGAAGGCATTGGCCTATGTATGCTTGCCCTCGTTGCTGGGGCGCAAACCACCGGGCATAGTGGTCCATGGGAGCTCGAAGATAGCGGGTCCACCGCCGGCCTGCGGGGAGTCCATAACGTCGGCGGTGGTGTGGTATGGGCCAGCGGCACCGGCGGCACGGTACTACGCAGCGAGGACACCGGCTACCTCTGGCAGCAGTGCGCCACACCACCCGGGGCCGGCAAGCTGGACTTTCGCGGCATCTGGGCCTGGGACGCGCAGAACGTCCTGGTTATGTCGAGCGGACCCGGCGACCAGTCCCGGCTGTATCGAGACTACGGATGGCTGCACCAGCTGGAGGCTGCTCCTAACCAACCCCGATGCAACCGGCTTCTTGGGACGGAATACTTTTCCTCGACCGAAAGCACGGTGTGATCTACGGTGATCCAGTGCCGGATGCCACACGTACTCATTCTGTGCTTCCTTTGCGCATGACTCTGGACGGAGGAACCACCTGGACGTTTGACCGCAAGAGCCCGCAGCCACTGCCCGGAGAGTCAGTTTTTGCTGCCAGCAACAGTGCCATGACCGTCCAACAAGAATGGATATGGTTGGGCACCAGTAAGGCCAGAGTCCTGCGGGCTCATGCCGGAGGCGATTGGGGCAGCGCACAAACTCCGCTGGCAAGCGGAAATGACTCCTCCGGCGTCTTTTCTGTAGCTTTTCGCGACCAGGTGCATGGGATTGCTGTCGGTGGAGACTATCGCAAGCCAGAGGAGGCATCCGGCACTGCAGCTTATACCTCCGATGGCGGAGAACACTGGAGCGCAGCCCGCAAACTACCCCATGGCTACCGTTCTGCCGTGGGCTGGGACGCAAAAGACCAGGCGTGGATCACGGTAGGCAGCAATGGATCCGATATCTCCTATGACGATGGCGAAACCTGGCAATGGCTCGATGGTGGTAATTGGAACGCTCTTAGCCTGCCATGGGCCGTCGGCCCCAATGGCCAGATTGGTAAGCTGGGAACGCTTCCGGCCCACCCAGCAGCAGCGGCAAGAGTATCCCGGTAAAATAGTCGGGGGCCCATGGCAGAGTACGTAATCAAGCTGGCGGATGAGCGTGGACGCATTCAGGAGCAGGTGCAGATCGCCGGCTCCGCGGAAGAGCTGCGCGGCCGTTTCACCCAAGCCGGCTACTACGTCTACTCGGTCCGGCCGCGCGGTATGCGCGGAGTGGGTGGCAGCCGCAAGCGCGCCAACCTGGAAGCCTTCATCATCTTCAACCAGCAGTTCCTGACCCTGATCCGCGCCGGTCTGCCCATTCTTGGCTCACTCGACATGCTGGTGAAGGGGCAGAAGAACCCGATCTTCCGCGCACAGCTGGAAAATGTAGCCGCACGCGTGCGTACCGGGGAGTCGCTTTCCGGCGCTTTCGAAGCCCAAGGCGGCTTTCCACTTATTTACACCACTACCCTGCTGGCCGGAGAGCGAAGCGGCCAACTGGAAGACGTGCTGTCACGCTATCTTGCCTTCCAGCGTATTTCCCTCTCCTTCCGCAAGAAGCTGATAGCTTCCCTGCTCTACCCCTGCCTGCTGATCACCATGGTCGTAGCGCTGTTCGTTTTCCTCATCAGCTTCGTGGTGCCGCGCTTCGCCATGCTGTACGACCAGCTGGGCACCAACCTACCCGCCGCCACCCGCATGCTGCTGGCCGTGGGCAACAATTTTCAGCACTATATCCTTTGGATGCTGGCCGCATTCGCGATCATTGTCTACGTGCTCTACCGCTATAGCCAGACCGCGGCCGGTACGGCACGGATCGACCGCATGCGCATCGGCATGCCGATCTTCGGCAATATCTGGCGCAAGTACCAGGTCGCACTCTTTGTGCGCACCCTTTCGAGCCTGCTGACCGGCGGATTGCCGCCCGTGCCCTCGCTCGAAACCGCTGCCCGCTCCATCTCCAGCAACACCATCGCCAAGGCTGTGATGGCCTCGGTGGGCACCGTGCGCGAAGGAAAAAGCCTGGCCCAGAGCCTGGAAAAAACCGGGGTCTTCCCCGACCTCGCGGTCGAGATGATCGATGTCGGCGAATCTACCGGGGCGTTGCCGCAAATGCTCAATTCAGTCGCCGAGTTTTTCGAAGAAGACGTTCAGACGGCGTTGACCGCCGCACTGGCGCTCATTGAGCCCGCTATTCTGATCGTGATGGGCTCGGTCGTCGTGGTCATTCTGATCGCGCTTTATCTGCCCATCTTCTCGCTGGGACAGGCGAGCACCATGGGAGGCCACTGAGGCCTCTTTGTCCATTTTGCCGTTAGGAGTTTTTTATGGCTGACAGCACCGTACTTGTCACCACCACTGTTTCGGAATCAGACGAGACCTCCCGCGCCCAGGCGCTCGCCCATCGCTATCGCTGTGAGTTCGTCGATCTCAAGAACTTCCGCATCCAGCACGAGCTCTTCCGCAGTGTGCCGGTGGACATGATGTTTCGTTACAACTTCGTTCCCCTGGAGCAGCTGGAAGACCGCCTGATCATCGCCGTTAGCGATCCCAGCCGCCTCATGGTGCTGGACGAGATCAGCGGGCTGCTGGGACAACGGATCATCACCCGGGTGGCTACCCTCTCGCAGATCACCGACCTGCTCAAGAAGACGGAGCAGTCGCAGCGAGTGCTGGACGAGGCTTCGGAGGGGCTTACTTTCGATGTTGTCTCGGCCGAAGACAATCCCGATGAGAACATCTCCATCGAGAAGCTCACTTCCGAAGAGGACATCAGCCCCATCATCCGGCTGGTCGATACCACCATCTTCACCGCCCTCGAACGCCGCGCCTCGGACATTCACATCGAAACCTACGACGACTCGCTGGTGGTCAAGTACCGCATCGACGGCGTACTGCAGGCGGCCATGGCCCCCATCGCCCGGGAGCACCATTCCACCATCCTCTCCCGCATCAAGGTCATGAGCGAACTGGACATCGCCGAACGCCGCGTACCCCAGGACGGCCGCTTCCGTGTCCGCTACAAAGGGCGGCTGATCGATTTCCGCGTCTCCATCATGCCCACCGTTCACGGCGAAAACGCCGTGCTCCGCGTGCTCGATAAGGAGTCGATGAGCGAGAAGTTCCGCAAACTCACCCTCGACGTGGTCGGGTTCCACGAGGAGGATCTGCGTCGGTTCCGCCGCTACATCCGCGAACCCTACGGTATGGTGCTGGTTACCGGGCCTACCGGATCAGGCAAGACCACCACCCTCTATGCCGCGCTCAACGAGATCAAGAGCGACGAGGACAAAATCATTACCATCGAAGACCCGGTCGAGTACCAGATCCGCGGTATCACCCAGATTCCGGTCAACGAAAAGAAAGGCCTCACCTTCGCCCGCGGATTGCGCTCCATCCTGCGCCACGATCCCGACAAAATCCTGGTGGGTGAGATCCGCGACCAGGAGACGGCGCAGATCGCCATCAACTCCGCGCTTACCGGCCACCTGGTGTTCACCACCGTGCACGCCAATAACGTCGTCGATGTGCTCGGCCGCTTTCTCAACATGGGTGTGGAAGCGTACAACTTTGTCTCGGCGCTCAATTGCATCCTCGCCCAGCGCCTGGTGCGCACCATCTGCGAACACTGCACCCACCCGGTGCGCTACGACGATGAATTTTTGCGCAACAGCGGGCTGGACCCGGAGCTGTGGCGCAGCTTCGACTTTCGTGAGGGCGCCGGCTGCATCGAGTGCGGCGGGACCGGCTATCGCGGTCGAACGGCTATTCACGAACTGCTGGAGCTGAACGATCCCATCCGGGAGATCATTCTGGAGAAGAAGCCCTCCTCCGAGGTGCGCGAGCTGGCACAGCAGCAAGGTATGCAGTTTCTTCGCGAATCGGCGGTCGACCGCGCCAGCCGGGGATTGACCACACTTAAGGAAATCAACAAGGTCACCTTTATCGAGGCCTTCCGCTAGAAACATGCTCGCAAACATCGCCAACCGCATCTTCCCGTCTGAATCCAACGCGCTGCGTCCTCGCCTGGCCTGCGAGATCACCAGCGCCGGGGTGGTTGCGGCCCGGCCAGGCGAGGCAGAACAGGAAATTGTCTCCTCCTTCGCTCCCCTGCGGCCCGGCGTGCTCTCCGCGGGACTGCAAACACCCAACTTCAGTGACCGCGCGGCGGTGGCCGCGCGCATTGCGCCAGGCTCTGGACGAAATCAGCGTCAAAGAGAGCCAGATCACCGTCGTCATCCCGGACGCCGCTGTCCGGGTGCTGCTGCTGGATTTCGACCTGTTGCCTTCGAAGGCCGCCGAAGCCCTGCCCATTATTCGCTTTCGCTTGCGCAAACTGGTCCCCTTTGAGGTGGAAGATGCGGCCGTCAGCTACCAGATCATGCCCGGCAAACCGGGGCTGGTGCGGGTGATTGTCGCCGTTTCCCCGGCTGCGGTGCTGGCAGAGTATGAAAGCGCGGTGCGCGAAGCCGGTTACGAGCCGGGCGTGGTACTACCCAGCACCCTGGCCGCGCTGGCGGCGGTCAGCTCGGAGGAGCCGTCGCTGGTGATCAATCGCAACGGCAGCTCCGTCACCACCGCCATTACCCGGCAGAACGAATTGCTGCTGCACCGCACGCTGGAGCTCACCGAAAAGGAATGGTCGCCCCAGGAAAATTCCCTGCATTCCGCCGAAGAGCTGCAGCAATCGGTAACGTGTTGCCGTGGCGTATTTTGAGGATACGCTGAATTCGCCACCCCGGCAGTTGCTATCCTGCGGGCTTGGGCGGACCCGGAAGAGCTTATCCGGTTGCTCGGTGATGACAGAATCCCGGTGCGGGACCTTGTTCCTACGCCCTACATAGAGCAGGCTATGCCTGGCGGCATCCTTGCCGGAGTGGTGGGAGCGCTGGCTAACTGATGCGCGTCCAACTCAATCTCGCTTCCCGTCCGTTTGTTGAGCTGGGGCCGCTCTATCTTCGGCTGCGGATCCTGATCGTCCTGCTGGCGGTCATCGCCGTGCCGCTCTGGCTTCTGCTGGCCACGGAAAAGCGGAAGGCGGCCGAGGCCCAGGCGCGGCTGGCCGCGGTGGAGCAGAAGATTCATGCAATCCAGGCGCAGCGGCAGGCGTTTCAGAGCGCAGATGCGCGAGCCGCAAAATGCCGCGGTATTGTCACAATCGCAGTTTCTTAACCAGCTCTTTGCGCGCAAAGCCTTCTCCTGGACCGCGGTCATGATGGACCTGGAAAACGTGTTGCCCAGCGGGGTGCAGGTGCTGAACATCGACCCGGTCATCTCCCAGCGATGGGAAAGTGACCATTCGTCTGCGCGTCAGCGGCCCCCATGAACGGGCTGTCGACCTGGTCCGCAATCTCGAGCACTCCCACCGTTTTCTCTCTCCGCGCCTGGCCCGGGAGACAGCGGAGAGCAACCAGAATGGCCGGCCCATTCGAACAGGTGAGCGCCGCGTCCAACGTCAACTTTGACTTGCTCGCGGAGTACAACCCGCTGCCCGAGACCGGTGGAGAAGACCGGCCGCGCCAAACGCCAAGGCGCGCTAAGCCTGCACCCAAAACTACCCGCGGCCCACGGGCTGGCAGAAAGGCGGCCCGCACGATGAAGCGGCTTGCGCAGCAAGCTGTTCAGCTTACTCAACCTGCACTTTGCCGGGGTTGCGGTGCTGTTGATTCTGAACCTGGTGCTCGGCGGTGCGGCTGTTTCTTGCCTGGAGCACTTTGCGCGCTGCCAGCGCCGATCAGCTGCAGCAGAAGCAGACTGCCTATCGCGCGCTGCAGACTCGAAATGCGCCCGTTGCAGGGCTTGCCGCAGAAGGTGGCGCTTTCCCGGACCCAGGCGGATGACGTTTTACGCCGCGCGCTTCCCCAACGCGTATTCCACCATCTCCGCGACCATCAATGACCTGGCCACCAAGAATTCGGTTCGCCTGACCAACCTCGCTTATACCCCTACACCTGCGCTTGCAGGGCTGGCCGAGGTGCGCATGGATGCCAGCCTCAGCGGGGAGTACGCGCCGCTCATGCACTTTATCAATGGGCTGGAGCGCAGCAAGACTTTCTTCCTCATCAACGGGCTTACTCTGACTGGGTCAGCAGGGCGGCATGGTGAATCTGCGTTTGCGCCTGATTACCTATCTCCATGCCGCCGACCTGAACCAGCTCGCGCCGCTCGCCGACGGACGAGAACGCCGCCGGAGGAGGAGAGCCGCTGATGGCCATCAAAGTCGGCACCGAAGATAAGAAGAAGGTGTACCTGGCGAGCGGGCCTCGGCGCGGTCATGCTCATCCTGCTGGTGCGCTTTCTGTGGCAGACGTTCGGTCCTTCTCCCGCCGCGCCAACGGCTCCGCCCCCGGTGGTGACCGTGGCCGCGACCGCGCTCCTACTATCGGCGAAACGCCGCAGGAGAACAGCGACTGCGCCGGCGTATGCTCACCAGGCGTCAAAGGTCGGCGGCTTGGCCTCGCTTGACCCAACGCTGCACCCGGAGATCATGCGCCAGGCCGAGTCGCTCGAGTACACCGGCCATGGGCGCAACATCTTCTCCCAATTCTCTGCTCCGCCGGAGATACCGAAACCGATCGCCGCTATCCGCAATGCACGACGTCGATACCGGACCTCCACCGCCTCCGCCGCCGCCGCCCATCAACCTGGGCTTCTATGGCTATGCGGCGGAGAAGACGGGGCAGAAACAGGTCTTCCTGCTGCATGGAGATGACATCTTCATCGCTTCCGAGGGCGATGTGGTCGACCGGCGCTATCGGGTGGTAAAAATCAACTCAGCATCCGTCCAAGTAGAAGACATTCCGTACCACAACACGCAGACACTCCCGCTTCGCCAATGAGCGACAGAAATCCAACTCGCCGCCATCCAGGCTTCAGCAGGAAGAGGGCTTTCTGTTGCTCGGCGTTCTGTTCATGATCCTGCTGATTATGATCGCGCTGGCCATAGCGGCGCCCAAGATGGCGGAATCCATCCGCCGCGATAAGGAAGAAGAGACCATGCATCGCGGCATGCAATATGCCCGGGCAATCCAGATCTATTACAACAAATACGGCCGTTATCCCAATACCATTGACCAGCTGGTGAAGACGCGACAATCAGCGCTTCCTGCGCAAGCGCTATCTGGATCCGATGACCGGGAAAGACGACTGGCGCATCATCCACTATGGCGAGGCCAAGGTGCCCGCACAGGGTTTGTTCGGCCAGACTGTGCAGCAGACCGGCGGCATCACCCCTACCGGAGCCACCACCGGCACTGGAGTCGCCTCTACCAGTGGGTTTGGATCATCTTCTTCCTCTTCCCCCTTTGGGTCTTCAGGGTCTTCCGGCGCTTCGGGTCTTCAGCGTCTTCTCCGGGGAGCTCTTCGGGAGCTGGATTTGGTAACAGTGGTTCGTCGTTTGGCTCCGGGTCCTCTACTTCGCCTTTCGGCGGGAACTCCGGGTCGGCCTTCAGTGGCTCGTCCACGTCGGCTATCGGCGGTACCGACTCCAGTTCCGGAAGTGGTTTCGGTTCGTCCACCGGGATCGGCGGAACGACGACCAGTGGCGCGGGCGGATTTGGGGGAACGACGACGACTGGATCTAACGGAACGTCCACTCCGATTGGGGGAACTCAAACGACTGGAAGCAGCGGCGCCTTCGGCTCACCCGGGGTAAGTGTCGGTGGGGCACCGATCGTAGGGGTTGGCTTGCTTAGCAAGAACACGTCGATCAAGGTTTATAGGAAGCAGACCCACTATAACCAGTGGGAGTTTGTCTTCGATCCCAGTCAGAACAATGTTGGTGCGGTGGCCAGCACCGGCGTCACCTCCACCACGAACGGCACGGGGGTAAACGGCAGCACCGGGACTGGTTTTGGGTCCAACACTGGGTCCGGTTTTGGTTCCAGTACCGGGTCTGGGTTTGGGTCCAGTAATGGGTCTGGGTTTGGCTCTGGCAACGGATCCGGGTTCGGATCCAGCAATGGGTCCGGTTTTGGTTCCAGCAACGGCCCTGGCTCTAGCAATGGCTCAGGTTTTGGATCGACGAATGGCTCTGGCTTCGGCGGATCGCCGGCAAGCCCGGTGAGCCCTACTGCACCCACCAACAACTCGCCTCAGTAAGACCAAACCGCAGATCTCTCCTCTACGCGGTTTGCTTTGTATCAGGGCACGAGCTTTAGTCGGGCCATAGAGGTCTCACAGATCTGGGCTTTAGCCCCAGCGGTTTTCGCTGACCCAAGCACAAGTTAACAGGGGCTTAAGAGCCTGCGTGAGAGCTCTGCACTGAGTCCCGAAGGGACGGCTGAAAATAGCCCAGGACGATAGTCCTAGGTAACCTCCACGAATCTGGACTAGTCCCGCCAGGGATGACTGAAAATTTTAGCCCCCATGTTCAGCCGTCCCTTCGGGACTCAGTGCAGAGCTCTCACGCAGACTCTAAAGCCCAGATCATTTACGCGGCCTCAGTGGCACGACTAGAAAAGTCGTGCCCTGATACAAGCCTTGACAATACAGACAGTTGCTCCACTACGCTGTTCTCTTTCGTTCTTAGCGCTTCTGAAAATCCGGTGAGCCCAGCAAGAGCCCAGCCACCAGGGCGGCTTGTTTGTCCGCCGGCGCTGGGATCGGCGTTGCCAGATCCATCACCTGTACGAATGCCGCGCGGACGGGCATCGTTCCCGGCTGCTTGGCGCCGGGCTTGGATGGATCTGATCCGGGCAGGGCAAGCGGTCCCTGCGCAGCCAGTTCGTCCGCCTGCTGCAAGACGGTTTGCCGCGCTTGCGGATTCAACTCGCCATCCAGGAACAAGGCTTCCAATTTTGTTTCCTTCTGCGCGGCAGTCGCGGCATCCGGTCGCCTTGATCTTCATCAGGGCATCCAGATCCGTGGCCGTGCCCAGCTTGTGGCTGGCGAGAGCAAGGCAATATTGATGCGGCTCAGCAGGTCACCGGAGTTTACCCACGCGCCCGCCGTCCAGGAGTAACCATTCGGCGTCTGGCAGCCGAAGAAAGGCATCCCCAATTGGCCCATCGCGTTCAGCACGATGGCCGGCCGCTGGACTTCGCCGCCGGTTGCCCGCACCGCCGAAAGGACAAACTCTTCCGGAGTTTTTACCTTGGCACGATACGCCTCACGCGACCAGAACTCCGGCGAAGTAAACATGGTGCGCAATACCTGGCGTATGTCGCCGTCGGATTTCAAATAGGTATTTGCCATGCGGTCAACCAGCGCGGGGGGCGGGGTGTCGCTCACAAAACGCTCCGCCAACTGCTGCGACAGATGGTGCGCCGTCGCCGGGCTGGTGGCCAGCCGGTGCAGCACCTCAAGACCCTCCTGCTCGCCGCTCTCCTGAATGGTCTGGCCCATCACAACCTTCGGTCCCGGCTCGTGGCGCCGCTCATTGAACGTGAACCCCGCTCCTTTGCGCGGCTCTTCGATCGTCCAGCCGGTGAAGACCTTGGCCACTTCGGTAACGTCTTTCTGCGTATACCCGCCATCGACGCCGAGGGTATGCAGCTCCATCAGTTCGCGGGCGTAGTTTTCGTTCAGTCCCGGATCGCTGGTTCTTGGCTGCGGGATTGGCCTGGGCGCGCATAGCGGCCATCGAATGCGGTCCGATGCTCGTATGATTGTCGAGATAGAAGAGCATCGCCGGACTTTTCGCCGTCGCCACCAGCAGGTCTTCAAACTTACCCATGGCACGCGGCGCAATCACGTTTTGCTCGTAGTCCACCAGGTACCAGGGCGCAAACGGCCCCTTTTTCAGATAGACGTTGAAGTGGTTCAGCCAGAAGTCCGTCATCACCGCCTGCAACTGCCGTTGGCTGTAGATATCGGTGAGCAGCCGGGTTTGCAACAGTTCGCCGGCCACCAGCAGAGTGGGGTTTAAAAGCGCAACCACTGTTTCTTTTTGCTGCGCCGTCATGCCGGCTGTCAGCTGGGATCGTTCTTCCGGGGTGAGGCCCTTCATGAATCCGCGCAGCTGGCCCGGCTTCATACTCACCAGTTTTTCCAGCCGCTGATCGGGGGACAGATTTACGATCTGGGTGGAGGCCAGATCGGCATACAGCTTCTGCTCATGGACGGTGATGGAGGGGGAGCTGGCCACATCCTCAAGCGCCATCGCATCGGCCATTACGCTTTCGTTGGCCATCGCCATGTCCTGGGCGTTCTGCGCCGGGATGCCGGCGCGGCTGCGGCGTTCGGCTCAGCGGCCGGCTGTTTGCGCTGCTTCCTGGGCCTGCTTCTGCCGCTTCTCTTCGTAGGCGGCGACCTGGTTCTGGTAGATCGCGCGCTCCACCCGATCCGAGGGCAGGGGCACCTTTCCGTCGGCTACGGCACGAATCACCGCTGCGGATGGAAAAGCTCTGAAGCAGATCCTGCTGGCTGAGGTGCATGGCGGGAAAACTCTGCAGCCGCGCCTCCAGCAGGCTGTCGTCGATTTGCTCCGGGTTGAGCTGCATCTCGATCCATTTTTTGACCCCAATCGCTTGTACTCGTTCCAAATCGCCTGGCCGGGGACCAAAGGTGAGCCGATTGAGCGCGTGCGCCGCACGTTTCTTCTTCCGCCAGTGGCCTGCGTCGCGGTGGCGCGCTTGCTATGCCAGCCGGGGACTGGCGGCAGCCAGCAACAATGCCGGCTGCTGCACCAGGGAGAGAATGAGGCAGCCGCCAGCACACGGGTAAAACGTCCGGCGCAAAAAACGAAGAGTAAGGCATGGCAAAAGGCCACGATCTAGCAACTCTAGCAGTATCAACCCCTCACGTCTAAGTCGCGGTTTTTCAAGGATGCCTTTGAAGTGCTACCGGTTGCCTACACCCGAGGCCCTTACGCCGCACATCGCTGATCCCACCCGTGCAGCGCGAAGGTGGGGCACCGATCATTTGAGTGGAGGAAGCGTGTTACTTCCCGACGTGTCATTTGGGGCACTCAAGTCCATACGCTTCTCGCCGAGTCTTTATCCCGCGGCGTTCTCGACCACGGGCTCCAGGCTGGGCGGCAGGATACCCATGGCTTGGTAGATTGGCCGGATTTCCTCGCGAATCGCGGGCAAGCGGGTGGCAAACCATATTGCGCCCAGAATGACCACACTCCCGGTGATGATCACGGTGTGCGGAGCGCCCAGCTTGTGCGCCAAGACGCCGGCCAGCAGGCTGCCGAAAGGCGCCATGCCGACGAAGGCCATGGTGTAGTAGCTCATTACGCGGCCGCGCCGGTCCTCAGGGACCACGGTTTGAATGATGGTGTTGCTGGCGGCCATGCCCTGCATCATGCCAAACCCGGTCAGCAGCATCATCAGCATGGACAACCACATCACCCGCGAGAGCCCAAAGAGAATCAGGCCTGCGCCAAAGGTGCCGGCGGCAATGGGGATCATCCGGCCCAGCCCCAGCACGGTTTTGCGGACCGCCAGCGAAAGCGCCGAAATCGAGCGCGCCCACCCCGATGGCGCCCATCAGCAGGCCCAGGGTGTGCGGGACCACCATGCAGCACCTGGGCGGCGAAAATCGGCATCAACACGATGAACGGCATGCCCATGAGGCTGACCAGCGCAAACAACAGCAGGATGGTGCGAACGGGCGCGAAGCCGGACACGTACGCCCAGCCCTCCTTCAGTTGCGTCACCATGGAGGAAGCGGCGCCCCTCCGCGGCGGCAGCGGCTTGACCCGCATCAGCGACCAACGATGCGATGACGGCAAAGTAGCTTAAGCCATCGATGAGAAAGCAATAGCCTTCTCCGAAGGCGGCGATGACCAAGCCTGCCAGCGACGGACCGACCAGCCGCGCCATGTTGACCATGGAGGAATTGATGGCAATGGCATTGCCCAGGTCCTGCCGGTCCTCCACCATTTGCACCATGAAGGCCTGCCGGCCGGGCATGTCAAAAGCGTTGATCAAACCCTGAAAGGCACTCAGGACCAGGATCTCCCCAATGGTCACTCGTTTGGAGAGCGTCAAGCCAGCCAGCAACAGGGACTGCACGGCCGCCAGGGCCTGGGTCCAGAGCAGCACGTTTCTGCGGTCCAGCCGGTCGACCCATACGCCGGCGAAGGGCGCCAGCAGGAAGGTAGGGATTTGCCCCACGAAGCCCACCAGGCCCAGAAGCAGGGCGGAGCCGGTAAGCCGGTAGACCAGCCAACTGGTGGCGACCCGCGTCATCCAGGTGCCGATGAGCGAGACGCTTTGGCCGCTGAAAAACAGCCTGAAGTTGCGGTGCCTTAGGGCGCGCCAGGCATGGGAGAGTACCGCCTGCAGCACCTGCCATTCTGTCCTTCTGCTCCCATTGCGGCCAAAATGACTCCTCGAACATCATTTGGATGCAACACGGGGCGGCGGCTCAGGCCAAGTCCCGAACCAAAGGTGCCTCCTGGAACCTACAATGTCGCGACAGAAAGACGAGGTGCGCCTTGTCGTTTTTTCAACATAACCCGCTGGCTGTGATCTGGATCGGTTTTCGGGTTTGTTCTGGGTGCTGCCGGCAATCTTCGGTAAACGGACGATCCAAAGACAGACCTCCCGTTCGCGCTTCCTGCAACTGGCCTTGCTGGTGGCAGCCTACGTCTTGTTGGCCGTCCCGGATCTGGGTTGGGATTTGCTCAATCGACACTGGTGCCGGCCGGCAGGACGGCAAGCGCGGTAGGTTACAGCTTGTTGCTGGCCGGCATGTTGTTCGCCGGCTGGGCGCGGGTTTTTCTGGGCGGCAACTGGAGCTCTAACGTCACCCTCAAAGAGGATCACACCCTGGTGCGCTCCGGACCCTACAGGATTGTCCGCCACCCCATCTATACGGGGCTGCTCGTGGCCTTGCTGGGGACGGCAATTGTACTTGGCGAGCTGCGCTGCTTTCTGGGCGTAATACTGGCGGCGGTTGCCTGGAAGATAAAGTCGATCACCGAAGAGGCATTTATGGTGCAGCAGTTCGGCGACCAATACACTCACTATCGGATGGAAGTAAAAGCGCTGGTTCCTTATATCTGGTAGTCGCAGCTGCAACCTCTGGGCCTCATCGTGCACCCAAACAACCCTCCAAGTCATCCCGGGAATAAAGCGCCATTAGAGCAGTTTCGCAATTACTCTGGACTGAAAAAGATCGCGAGGTGTGGTTTTCCTTGGGAGAAAACCACGACAAGGCCTGTCGCTCCGATTTACACCAATTGCGAAACTGCTCTAGCCTTCGTCGGTTAAACTTGAAGGTACCGCCATGTTCGAAAACCTTTCCGACAAGCTGCAGCGGGCCTTCAAGAATCTCCGTGGTCAGGGCACTGTCACCGAAGAGAATATCGGGGACGCCCTGCGGGAGATCCGCGTTGCCCTGCTCGAAGCCGACGTTAACCTGAACGTGGTCAAGGAGCTTATCGACCACATCCGGGAGAAGGCTTTGGGCCAGCAGGTGATGACGGCTCTTTCGCCTACCGAGCAGGTCATCAAGATCGTCCGCGACGAGCTGATCGCTCTGTTGGGTAAAGACACGGCGCGGTTCAACTTCGCTTCCCGGCCGCCTACGGTGATCCTGATGGCCGGCCTGCAGGGCTCGGGCAAGACCACCACCTCGGGCAAACTGGCCGCGTGGCTGCGCAAGGGCGGCCATCGACCGTTGCTGGTCTCGGTCGACGTCTACCGTCCGGCGGCCCGGGAGCAATTGCGGATTGTCGCTAACGCCATCAAGGTCAACCTGTACGAGGGCGACACCAAAGGTGAGGCGCCCGGGTATGCGTTGGTGGAGCGGCTGGCCAAGGAGGCGCGCCGGGAGGCCGTCAATACGGGTTGCGACACACTCATCGTGGATACCGCTGGCCGTTTGGCGCTGGACGAGGAGCTGATGCAGGAGATGCGGGGCCTCAAGGCGCTGCTCAGCCCACAGGAGATCCTGTTTGTGGCCGACGCGATGACGGGCCAGGACGCGGTCCATTCCGCGGGAGAATTTCATAAGCAGCTGGCGCTGACGGGCACGGTGCTGACCAAGATGGATGGCGACGCCCGGGGTGGTGCGGCGCTTTCGATACGCCACGTCACCGGCCAGCCCGTCAAGTTTATCGGCACGGGCGAAAAATCGGACGCCTTTGAGCCCTTCCATCCGGATCGCATCGTGAGCCGGATTCTGGGCATGGGCGACATGATGACGCTCATCGAGCGGGCGGAAGAGACCCTGGACAAGAAGAAGCAGGAGGAGTTTGCGCGCAAGGCTCTCTCCGGCGACGGCTTTTCGCTGGAAGACTTCCGCGATCAGCTGCGCCAGATCCGCAAGCTGGGCTCCATGCAGAGCATTCTCAAGATGCTGCCCTCGGTCGGCCCGTTTCAGGGGATCCAGCAGATGGCCGGGCAAGTGGATGAAAGTCAATTCACGCGCATTGAGGCCATCATCAACTCGATGACCAAGCAGGAACGCGACAAGCACGAGATTATTTCGGGGAGCCGCCGGAAACGGATCGCGCGCGGCTCGGGGACGACGGTGCAGGAAGTGAATCAGTTGCTGCGTCAATATGCTCAGATGCGTAAGATGTTCAAAAGCGCAGGCAAGGGCGGCGGCATGCAGCGACGGATGATGGGAGCGCTGGGCGGCATGCGCGGGATGGGGCGGTAACGAACTACATTTTTGCTTTGCCAACCCCTAGGCGATGGTTGGTAAAAAGTGCGAAAAAAGCGAGCTAAGCGAATTAAGTTACTTTTGGTTACCAGGTTTGGGGTCCGCCCATCTGGTATTGATCGACACCGCATTAGCCCACCTGACAATTAGGTTCCGATTGCGCGGGTTTCGTTGCTGTCCGGTCAACATTTTTGCGGCACGACCAAAGTTGTGCCCTGATACAAAACCGAGTTTTCCGCAGCTTCTGTAAGGAAAGGCTCATGCCGGACGCGGAACCGACAAGCTCCACAGGCAATCGGGGGTATGCTGCACCCAGTGGGATGGCCCGGGGAGCGATTTTGCTATTGCTGTAATTCTTGAAACGAAACCGGATCCAGCCGAGTCCAACGAGACCTAAGTCATCACTAGAATTTTAAAGGCGCCCTATGTCCAAACTGCAAGACCAACTCGACCAGATCACGGCCAACACGCGGAATCTTGTCCAACCGGAGCGGCTGGAGATCAGCGAGCGGGCGGTGGCCGAGCTTTACGCGGCCGGGGTGGAGGATAGGATCCTGCCGGTTGGGTCCAAGGCTCCGGAATTTGCGCTGCCGGAGGCCGGAGGCCGTATTGTGCGGAGCGCCGATCTGCTCGCGCTTGGACCGTTGGTGATCAATTTTTTTCGTGGACGCTGGTGCCCTTACTGCGTCACCGAGCTTGAAACCTGGCGCGACCTGTACGGAGCGGTGCGCAAGCGCGGCGCGCTGCTTATCGGAATTTCGCCCCAGACCGTGCGCCAGAACGACTTTACCGCGGTGCAACATGGGTTGAGCTTCCCGGTTCTCACGGATGCGGGCTGCCAGGTCGCGGCGCAGTTCGGCCTGGCCTACGCAGTCGCGCCTTCGCAGCAGCGGTATTACCGCAGCATTCTGGTCAACATTCCCCTGGTAAACGGAGATGCGAGCTGGCGCCTTCCACTGCCGGCGACGTACATCCTGGGGTGTGACGGCACAGTGCTGTTCGCCGACGCACATGCCGATTTCCGCGTTCGTCCCGAGCCGCGGGATGTGCTGGATGTGCTTATACCGTAGAGCCAGCTGTACCCGTCTTCCACAGAGTTACCCAGAGAACACACCGCTACTGCTGGCTGAAGTTTTACTAGAATGAGCAAGTGAGCATTCAAAGCATCGCCCCCCGGTTGCAACTTGCCTCGATTTTCGCCAAAGAGTTCAGCACCTCCTCTCGAAACCGAGGCGATGAGTATTTTCGGCTGCACCGGGTAAAGATTCACGCGGCCTCGTCTGCTGAACTGAGCGCGCTGGTGCAGGGATCGGAGACCTACGAGGTCCAGCTGAAGTTGTCGGGAAGCAAGCTTGCGGTCTCGTGCAGTTGTCCTTATTTTCAGGACCAGGGCCAAGTCTGCAAGCATCTTTGGGCCGCAATTCTGGCGGCAGATGAGCAGGGCCATCTCTCCGATGCAACTGGGGTGAACGGCACGACTCTCAATCGAGACCCGAGCATTGACCAGGCGAGTTCTGGCCTTTTTCCATCCCCGATCAGCATCATTCGAGCGCGCCAGACACCCCCGGCAATCAAGCCACCGCCGCCGACACGACCGCCGCCGCCGCCAGCCTGGAAAGCGCAGTTGAGCCGGATTGCAAATGTCGCGGCTTCCTATCGGAAGGAAGTATCGCCCTGGCCTGCGGAAAAGGAGATCATCTACCTCCTGGACGTCGCCGCGAGTCAGGCGGCGGGAAATGTGGCGCTCACGATAGCAACCCGCGAGCGAAAAAAAGACGGTCGAGGAACAGCCATTCCCCGTCCTTATCCGATCTATCGTTCGCGCCTTGCCGCCCTGCCTCTGGCGGAAGACCGCGAACTTCTGTCCATGCTACTGGGCGGAGACAGGTATTCCTCGTATGATTCTTGGGAATCACACGATCGCGGCCCCACAACCTTTTCCCTGCCATCGGTAACGGCGCAGACGATACTCCCCAGAGCACTCCGCACGGGACGACTCTTCCTCCCCTATGAGAAAGGCGAGACCGACACGTCCCCACTGCGGTGGGATGATGGCGAGCCCTGGAGATTCGTTCTGGAAATACGCGGCAGCCAGATGGAAGGATGGCAGTTGAGCGGAAGGCTTCCGCCGCGGTGAGCAACGAATGGGTATCAACGAACCGTTGCTGGCAACTCCCGGCGGTTTTCTATTTACCCGTGAGCGGGTGGCGCCGCTGGCTGAGGACGAGACTTTTCCCTGGATCGCTGGTCTTCGCGACAACAAGCCTATGGTGATTTCGGAGGAGCAGCGCGAGGAATTTTTCAGCAGCCTGTTGTGTTCGGCCGCCCTGCCCATGCTCGACCTGCCCGAGCAATTGCAATATGAAGAGGTGACTCCCTCTCCGCGCAAGTGCCTCAAGATCTCCCAACCCGGTTTCAGTTACAAGAAAGATCGGTATGAGGGCAGAGTTGTCCTTCGAGTATGAGGGTCATCCGATGCCGGAACACGCCTTGGCGGGAGGCATCTATGAGGCTTCTACGCGACGTTTCATTCGCCGCGATGTTGCCGTCGAAAGAGCCGCATCGGCGCAGTTGTCGGAGCTCGGCCTGCGCCTGGTCGATGCAGACTGGAGTAGAGAAGCGGCATGGAAGCTAACTCCCAGCAAGCTTCCCAGCGTGGCGCGCGCGCTTGCCGAGTCGGGTTGGCACGTGGTGGCTGAAGGAAAGGTGTTTCGCCAGCCCGGCCAAACCAGCGCCTCTGTTTCGAGCAGTGTTGACTGGTTCGAGCTTCATGGCGCCGTGGTATATGGGGATACGACGGCGCAGTTGCCGCAGTTGCTCGCGGCCCTCAAACGCGGCGAGACTATGGTTACGCTGGGCGACGGCTCCTATGGTCTGCTGCCGGAGGAATGGCTGGACCGCTTCGGCCATGTGGCCGCGATGGGTGAGGTGGAGGGCGATCACATTCGCTTCCGCCCCAGCCAGGCTGGAGTTCTCGACGCCCTGCTCGCCACCCAGCCCAGCGTGGATTGCGATGCGGCCTTCGGACATGTGCGCAAGCAGCTGGCACGATTTCAGTCGATTAGCCCCGCCCAACAACCGGCCGGGTTCCAGGGCAGTCTGCGGGAGTATCAGCGCGATGGCCTCGGCTGGATGCACTTCCTGCGCCAATTCTCCTTTGGCGGGTGCCTCGCTGACGATATGGGTGTGGGCAAGACTGCACAGGTGCTGGCGCTGCTGGAGACCCGCCGCGAGCTGCGGGCAAAAGGGGAGATTGATGCTCCCTCGCTGGCCGTGGTTCCCAAATCGCTGATATTCAACTGGAAGCAGGAAGTGCAGCGATTCACTCCTCAGATTCGCGTGCTCGATTACACCGGCACTGGCCGTAGCAAGGACGACCTCACCAGCTGCGACCTCATCCTCACCACCTACGGAACCCTGCGCCGGGACGCCGTCCGCTTCAAGGACCAGGTTTTCGATTACGTAATTCTCGATGAGGCGCAGGCGGTCAAGAACGCGGCGGACCGAATCGGCCAAGGCAGTCCGTCTGCTGCGCGGCAACCATCGTCTCGCACTGAGCGGCACGCCGGTCGAGAACCATCTGGGTGAGCTGTGGTCGCTGCTGGAGTTTCTCAACCCCGGCATGCTGGGCGCGTCCGCGGTCTTTCAGCTTAGCGGCGGGGCGATGCGGAACCCCAGCGACGATGCTCGCAAACTGCTTTCTCATGCGTTACGGCCGTTCCTTCTGCGGCGCACCAAGGAGCAGGTTGCCACCGAACTGCCAGCCAAGATCGAACAGACGATCTATTGCGAGATGGAATCGCGGCAGCGCACGCTATACAACGAACTGCGCGACCACTACCGCGCGTCGCTCCTGCGCAAGATCGGCGCGGACGGCATCGCGAAGTCGAAAATACAGGTGCTGGAGGCCCTGCTGCGCCTGCGGCAGGCGGCCTGCCATCCTGGGTTGATCGACCGCAAACTGGCCCAGGATCCAAGCGCCAAGCTTGACGTTCTGATCGAGCAACTGCGCGCGGTGCTGGACGAAGGCCATAAGGCGCTGGTCTTTTCGCAATTCACCAGCCTGCTGGCAATACTTCGCGCCAGCCTTGAAGCCGACAACATCGAATACGAGTATCTCGATGGCAAGACCGGCGACCGCGAGGCGCGGGTCGAGCGCTTCCAAAAGGATCCCGAGTGCCGACTCTTCCTCATCAGCCTGAAGGCCGGAGGCGTGGGTCTGAACCTTACTGCCGCCGACTATGTGTTTATCCTCGATCCCTGGTGGAACCCGGCTGTCGAAGCCCAGGCAGTTGACCGGACCCACCGGATCGGGCAGGCGCGCCAGGTTTTTGCCTACCGACTCATCGCCCGCGACACAGTTGAGGAAAAAGTAATGCAACTCCAGGAGACCAAGCGCAATCTCGCCGACGCTATCATTGGAGCGGAAAACAGTCTTATCCGCGACCTGCGCCCCGAAGACATCGAACTGCTGCTGTCTTAACCGCGGCGCGGACGGGACGTTACGATGGGATGGATGGAGCACACCCTCAAAGACGCAATCAGCATGCATGTTCCGCTTGAGGTGTACCTGCGCTCCTCGGAATATGAACCGGACGCGGAGTACGTCGATGGGGAGATTGAGGCGCGCCCGAAGGGGGAGTTCGATCACAATGCATGGCAGCAGGCGACCCAGTTGTGGTTCTGGCAGCACGCGAAGGAATGGAACACACGTGTGGTGCCGGAACAGCGTGTCCGCGTGGCGCAGACGCGATTTCGCGTGCCCGATGTGACGGTGCTTGATCGCGGCCGGCCCATTGAACAGATCGTCACCCACGCCCCGATTGCCGTCTTTGAAGTTCTTTCACCCGAAGGTACCATCCGCCGCTTCAAGCGGAAGCTTGAAGACTACAGGACGATGGGTATTCCGCAAATTTGGGTAATCGACCCCGGGGATGGAAGCTACTCCCGGTACGAAGAAGGCCAACTCACGCGAAGGGAAAGCTTCTCCGAGCCGTCACGCGGCATTGTCTTTGACATGAACAAGATTAAAGAACTCTTCGATCAAAGCTAGTACCAACTGTTGAAGCAGCCCAAGGCGCCAGCTTACACGACCTGCAAACGGTGAACTAAGATAACTAAAATTCATGATTGTGTATTGCAATTAGAAAAGAAGTATGACATTCTCTGAGAGTTCTTACAGCCCAGAGGCAACACGATGAAACACTTCATCCAATTCGAAGCGCAGGTCAAGCTGGTCACACGGCTCGACTATCTACGCGCGAAGAATGGCTTCTGGACTCCAGACGCATCGCTGCGATTCGTCTAGTCTACCCGGCCACTGGGCTGCCGGGATACGGCACCGATTCCTTCGCACAATTCAGTTCTTGGCATCTGGTGGCGAAGTCTGTCGACTACATCGACTGTTAATCGCAACAATCGCAGACGCTCATTCCCCGGATGTTGGCATTTACGGTCAGTGGCGAAGTACGCGGATACATCTGGCAACTCAGTAATGAGCGGGGTTCGATTCCCCTGACGCCCCGTGCGCTTATTCCCTGACCTGAAAATCAAGTTCACCGGTGGCGATAATTCCCCGGTGATGCATGCAAGCGTTATGAGCTAACTTTGGCCGGTGGCGTAGACAACAGATACTTCGCCTCGGGAGCGGGTGGACGCAGGTTCGAGTCCTGCCGCAGCCGTATGCTGCGTAGCTCAGCGGTAGAGCGCCTCAAAGCTCTGTCGTCGTTTGTTCCCCGGCCATTACCTCCGGTAACCCCGGATAGAAAGCAAGGCTTGCCATGGGCAAGATCAACATGAAGGGTGCAACTCCAAATGGATGGGCCTCGTTGTGCACAACCTGCACCTGGGCGCACATTGTCTGGGGCTTCCGTGAGTCGGAGTTAGTAGTTATTTGTACCGAGGTAAATCCGAACTTCGCCGTACCTTTCAAGGTAAAGGAATGTACGAGCTACCTCGATCGCAATCGTCCTAGTTACGACGCGATGAAAAAGCTGGCCATTGACGTCGAGCCATCCAGCTCGCTGAAGCCGGTTGGCTTTCGGGCTAAGTTAGAGCTGGTTAAAGAGGAAGAAGTGGAAACAGCACACAACTAACAAGACTTCGCCGGTGGCGTAGACGACGGATACTTCTCAGCCGGTAGAGCGCCGCTTGAAAACAGCGGAGGTCGCGGGTTCGATTCCCGCCGTGGACGCAAGTTCACGTAGCTCATCCGTAGTCGCTTGTTCCCCGGCGGTTGCTTTTAAACAAAGGAGGCAGTGAATGGCAAAGTTGAACATCCTGAAGTTAAGTCATCTTGCGCCGGTACGGACGCACGAGGGCGGCCCCGCGAAGGCGATTACGCCTGAGCAGGCTCTTCGACGTTCCGTACTTGCCTGCATGCTCTGGGAGGATGAATTCTACGAGGACGGGGTGCAGATCGCAGGCCGCATTCGTGAACTGGTCCCGAAAGTCGATGCGGCGAAGGTCGCGGCGCTGGCTTCCGAGGCCCGGGAGAACATGAAGCTCCGTCACGTACCACTGCTTCTGGTACGCGAGATGGCGCGTCATGCCAGCCATCGCAGCCTGGTCGCGCAGACGCTCACACGGGTTATCCAGCGTGCCGACGAACTATCGGAGTTCATGGCGATCTACTGGGCGGACGGCCGTGCTCCGCTGTCGGGCCAGGTGAAGAAGGGCCTGGCCGCAGCGTTCACCAAGTTCGACGAGTATGCATTGGCCAAGTACGACCGTGCGGGTGTAGTCCGCTTGCGCGACGTACTGTTCCTTTGCCACGCGAAGCCAAAGGACGCGGACCAAGCCGGATTGTGGAGGCGTCTGATCGAAGGAAATTTGTTCACTCCCGATACCTGGGAAGTGGCTCTTTCCGGAGGTGGCGACAAGCGTGCACACTGGGAGCGGCTGCTCGCGGAGCAGAGGCTGGGCGCACTCGCGCTGCTGCGCAACCTTCGCAACATGAAGGATGCCGGTGTTCGCGAAGAGGCTGTGGTCAACGCACTGTCTGCCATGAAGACGGAGCGCGTTCTGCCTTTCCGCTTTCTTGCTGCGGCGCGGTATGCGCCGCAGTGGGAGGAGGCGCTGGAGCAGGTGATGCTCAAGGCGATCGCCGGGCGGGAGAAGCTTGCCGGCCGCACTATGCTGCTGGTGGATATTTCCGGCAGCATGGATGCTGCGCTTTCTCGCCGTTCGGAGATGGTTCGTATGGACGCAGCCTGCGGAATTGCGGTTCTGCTTCGTGAAGTCTGCGAGGCAGTCGAGGTCTGCAGCTTTTCCGACAAGCTGGTGCTGGTACCGCCGCGTCGCGGCTTTGCGTTGCGCGATGCGATTGTAGCCAGCCAGCCACATGGCGGGACGCAGCTGGGACACGCTCTCGGCAAGCTGCGCGACGGATACGACCGAATCATCGTCATTACCGACGAGCAGGCGCACGACCGTGTACCCGCTCCGCATGGCCGTGGCTATGTAATCAACGTAGCGAGTGCGCGGAACGGCGTCGGCTATGGCGCGTGGACGCACATCGATGGCTGGAGCGAGTCGGTCGTCGATTACATTCGCAACCTGGAAGTTGAGGCAAATGCGGTTAACTGAGCTATGCGCTGGAGTCAACTTTCTCCGGCGCATAGCTCACCACTCTACAAAAGGGTGCGTCGCCGACCCTCGGGAAGTAGCGTGGGACTACAAGAGTCTGCGTGAGAACCGGCGGAGTTGGTGAATATGTGAGGACAACCCAGGACGGCGTCCCATAAGCGCTAACTTGTTTGGCAGACAATAGAAATCCGAGAAGACGCTTTTGTTTTTCCTCTCCAACTCACCACAAAGACGTCATCCTGAGCGGAGCGCCGCACAGATTTATCGCGTGACACAGCGCTTGATGGCGCGGAGTCGAAGGACCCCGAGGGTGGTTATTTTACCCATGCCGTTCGGATCTTTTCAACCACCGAAGCCCACACCTTGGCGGACCCGCCACGGTCTTTCCCTGGGGCCATTCGCACAGCCGTCGCTGGGGAAAAACAACTCAAAGGCTGGCGGCGCGAAAAGAAGCTCAACCTCGTTCGCACGATCAGTCCCGAGTTCAAAGATTTAGCACAGACCTGGGGATGGAAAATGATTACAGTGGATGAAAAGATGTACCCGTGAGCATCAAGTCCGTAGCGCGGGAAGATCCTGTTCTCGGGCTTCGGTGGTCGAAAAGGCCCGAACAGCATGGGCAAGATAAGCACCGTCTGGTCCTTCGACTCCGCGCCACCAAGCGCTGTGTCACGCGATAAATCTGTGCGGCGCTCCGCTCAGGATGACGTTTTTGTGGGAGTTTTGACGAAAAACATCCCAAACAAGTTAGCGCTTAAGGGACTGCGTCCTAGGTAAATTTTCAGCCGTCCCTGCGGGACTGAGTTGGATAGCGAGATTCTCATGCAGACTCTACAGAAGGGAGGACATCGTCCTCTTCAGCCGAGACCATCGTTCCCTGATGATAGAGGATGCGCCAGCCCTCGGCGGTGGTCTGCCAAATGGTGGCCCGGCGGGTGAGGCGCACGGCCTGGCGCAAGGTGTAGGTGAAGAGGAAAGTATCGGGACCGAGGCGGCGCAGGCCGTAATCGGAGCTTTGCCAGCCAGCGGAAGCCGCGTCGATGGGCGGCCTTTGTTGCAGAAGAGTATGGAGGATGAAGTCTCGACTGTAGCGCCGACCAGATGCGCCAACCTCCCAATAATCGGGCGCTGTGGCTCTTTCGAAGTCGACCAGCGTGGCGCCGAATTCCGCGGTGTGAAAGATGGGCTCGCGGCGGCGGAGTTCTTCAAAAATCGGGAGCAGATCACAGTCGATATGGGTAAAGACGACGTTATGCGCCATGCAGCGATTGTAGGATCGATCTTGCTCTCCCGGTTGTGGAACCGTTTGGTTCGGCTTTTCGTATTCTCAAGAAATGCAGCAATGCTATAGCTGGGCGTGGGTAGAAGCGCAGGTCGCACAAACCATCAAGCTTTGGGATGACGGCGCTGCACGGCCGGCGCAACTCGGCCGACTGTACAACCTGAAAGAGCAACAGAGGCGGGAGAAAGCATACGACGAAGGATTGCGAGCGGTTGAGCGAGAGGCGAAGAAGGTCCCTCGGTCCAAGATGGAGCTCATCGAAACGCAGGACCGAATCGTCGCTTCATTCGCTCGATTTTCGGCCATCGCCCTGGACCTGGAAGGCGAAACAATCAAACTGCTGACGAACGATTTTTTACCGGTGGGTACTCAGCTTGCACGGTGGGCGCGACAGTTCGATGCCAGCCTGAGCATGGCCGATATTATTCAGGCGTGCAGGAATGCCTGGACCGCCTGCGGATTGCAGCCGCTACTCGGCGAGCGCGTGGGAATTACACCATCGATCCTGGGATACAGCCTCCTGTATCCGTATAGCGACAACTATCTGGATCATGAGGAGGTATCGACCGAGGCAAAGCTAAGGTTTAGTGAACGTTTCCGAGATCGATTACGCGGCCAGACCCCCTCAGCCCAGAATCCTCGGGAGGTTGCGCTGTGGACATTGGTTAAGTTGATCGAAGGACAATATCCTCGTGCGCGCTATCCCCAGGTTTTTGACTGCCTGTTGGCGATCCATCGAGCGCAGGAGGAGAGTATCGCGCAACTGAAGAGCTGCGGCCATGGCGATGAAATTGAGGCGTTGCGGATGAGTTGCGCGAAAGGGGGCAGCTCTGTAGTCGCTGACGCTTGCCTGGCTCATGGCTGGCTCAGCGAGGAAGAAAGCCGATTCGCATTCGAGTGGGGCGTACTGCTTCAACTGGGAGACGATTTACAGGACGTGCGTGAAGATATGCGACGTGGTTCGGTAACCCTGTTCACGCGGGCGGTTGCCATGGATAAGCCGCTGGACGGCCTGGCGAATCAACTCCTTAACTTTAGCGAGCGAGTAGGCGCCCGGATGGACCAGTTGCCTGACGGCACTGAGGTGTTCAAGGAACTGCTGAAAATGAGCTGGCGATCGCTCATCCTCAGGGCTGTAGCCGACTCGCACCACTTCTTTTCTCCAGAGTTCGTACAGGAAGCGGAACTCCGTTCTCCTTTTCGATTTGAATTTCTCCGTGCACGCCAGGAGAGATTAGCCGGCCGGCAAGGTCTGTATGCGATGCTTTTCCATGCCCTTATCGAGGCACGCGAAGGGGACGACAGCGAACCGGCCCTGCCAGACGGTAGAAAAGATCCATCGCTTAACGCTTGTATTGAGCTGCGGCAGAGATGAGATGTAATATCGAATGCCTACAACCTTTAGGTCAGTTCCATCTACTTGTCCGGGTAAAAAAGCGTGGGTAGAATTTGAGCGGTGAAGACTACGAACCGGGCCATTCTCGCGCTTTTTGCACTTGCACTCTTATCCTTGCAGGCGCTTGCAGCAAGTGATCCTCCCTTGCAAGAGTCTGCCACTGCCGATAAGGTGCTGGTGCTAAAGAGGCAAAGGAAGCTTTTGCTGATCAAAGGCGACAGTGTTCTGAAAACGTACAGCGTCTCGCTCGGAGGCAGCCCGGTCGGTCCCAAAATCAGGCAAGGCGATCGCAGGACGCCCGAAGGCGAATATGTGCTTGATTGGCATAACCCGGAAAGCCAGTTTTATAAGTCCATTCACATTTCCTATCCGAACGCGAAGGATCTTGCACGCGCGAGAAAACTGGGTGTACCGGCCGGTGGGGATCTGTTCATCCATGGGCAGCCGAAGGATTTTGACGAGCCAAGTCAGCAAGCGGGTGATTGGACCAATGGCTGCGTCGCGGTAACGAATGCAGAGATGGACGAAATCTGGCGAGCAGTAGCAGATGGCACGCCGATCGAGATCAAGCGCTAGCCAGGGCCGTATGAGAACCGGAAACGACTTTTTATTTGGGATATGGGTAGCCCTTGGCGAGCTGCTCCTCGAGCCACGCATCGTGCAAATAAATATCGTGAAAGAAGTGGACGTCTCCGTTCTCTTCGGCGACTGCAGTGATGTAAACGATCATCACGGGGATCGGTGACGCGAGATCGACTCTTACGTTATCGCGACCGTGCTGCATGGCGTGCTCCACTCGTTCGAGATCCCAACCGGGTGTGTTGCGGAGGAGCCAGGCGGCGAGCCTGGCCGGTTCCTGCGCGTGGATGCATCCATGGCTGAACGACCGCTCTCTCTCAGAGAACATGTCCACGCTCTCCGGGGTATCGTGGATATAGACGTGGTGCTCGTTGGGAAAGATGAATTTGACCAGGCCGAGCGCATTCTCCGGGCCAGGTGGCTGGCGCACGGTTAACTTTCCCGATCGTACCTGCTGCAACATCGCAGGAGTGATGCTCCCGGACTTGATGACTTGCCCGCTCGCGCCGACCAGCTCCAGGTTTTCTTTCTCCAGGGAGCGACTGTGTTCCAGCTCGGGGATGATTTCGTTGCGCAGGATATTGGGCGGAGGGTTCCAGTAAGGACGAAAGACGAGGTAAAGGATGTCTTTTTCGAAGATGGGAGTCTGGAAATCATACTGGTCGCCGATGTTTACTTTCATGCTGAAGGCGAGTTGATTTGCTTCCTTGAAGGCGTAGAGGCGGAACTCTGGAATGTTGACTGCGATGGGAGGCTGTTTGAAGTCGTAAGGCAACCAGCGATAGCGTTCCAACCCCAGGCGCATTTGCTCAACCCGGTCACCCAGCGGCACATTCATCTCAGCAATGGTTTTGGAATCAAGAACACCGTTTGGGGGCAGGTCATAACGTTCCTGGAAGTGTTTGACCGCATCGACCAGGGCTCCCTGATAAATCTTCTGGTCGGGCGGAATGATGGCGCTCTCGGGCAGATCGCCCTGCAAGCGCAATAGTCTTGTCAGGCGTGCTATGCCCGCGTACTTCTCGCCAGAATCCAGATATATAGGGTTAGGGAGTTTTTCCCCATCATCCCGTTTTGCTAGTTCCATGTAGTGCCGCAAAGCGTCGCGTAGACGCTGATACTCCAGGAATGGCGGCCCGAGTGCGGCAAGTTCCGAACGCAGATCGGAGCCGTCGACCAGGCGCTGGCGAACAAATTCGGGTAGGTCGAGCTTCTTACGCGAGACGTCGAACTCAAAACCCATATGCTGCGGGTTAATTCTTCCCACGTGCAGGGCGGAGAGGTAGCGCATGAGGCAAACGGTGAGGGCGGCATCGAAGCGGGCGGCATCTTGATTCGACCCCCGCAGCAAGGTCAGGCGATCCGCCCAGCGTGAGGCATCATAATCTTCGGCTCGAAGGCCCTCATGATCGGCGTCCTGGAGGATCTTGATCAGTTCAATCGCCTGTGGAGTAGGCTCGCCGTCGCGGACCCACGCCGGCTGGTATCCAGAAGGGCGGTAAAAGGTGGCGAGTTGCGGCCGGTAATCAGAGAAGTTGGGCCAACGAAGATCTTCAAGGCGGCCCGAAGCGACAATCGCACTCAACCGGGCAGCTACACCTTCTGGCTTGTGTGTGTAACCGCCTTTGGCGGGAATTGCAGCCGGCGAACTCTGGCTGACCCGCGCGGAGGTTGGCCTGCTGAGCAACAAGGATGCGACAAGAAGCAGAATGGCAGTCTCAAGCCGTCGTCTCGAATGCAAGAATCATTCCTCGGGGAAATTTTGCTGAAAGCGGCGCGCCAGGTTGAGCAAAGGGGCGTTTGGTTCGATGATACGACACGCTCAACTCAACGATCGTCGAGATCCGATCCGCGTCTACTGATTCCCTGCACCAGTCACGGCATTCTCTGCATGCCTGCGGCAGTTGGCTGCAAAGCAGTGGCACTCGCCGCTCGGCAGGCGTGACTCTGGAGGCCAGGATTGGAAATGGCTCACTTCGTACTCAGCGTTAACAACCGCGAACGCGCAGTCGATGCGGAACCGGCAATGCCCCTCTTATGGGTGTTGCGCGACCTGCTCAACATGACGGGCACGAAATACGGCTGCGGTATCGGCATGTGTGGCGCGTGTACGGTGCATCTGGAAGGTCAGGCAGTTCGCTCCTGCCAAACACCTGTGCATGCGGTTGGGGCAAAGAAGGTCACGACGATCGAAGGATTGTCCAGCGATCGCAGCCACCCTGTGCAACGCGCGTGGATTGCCGAACAGGTCCCGCAATGCGGCTACTGTCAATCCGGACAAATTATGCAAGCCGCCGCACTGCTTGCAAAAACTCCACACGCGACTCGGGAGCAAATCAATCAGACGATGGCAGGTAACATCTGCCGGTGCGCAACGTATCAACGAATTCGCCGGGCGATCGAGCGTGCCGCCGGAGAACCCGCGTGACGATAAGTCTCACCCGCCGCGAGGCAATGAAAGCCGGGGCGGCTTTGGTGCTCGGCTTCTATCTGCCAGAGCTTGGTTTGGCAGGCACATCCTTCTCCGCCGATGCGGATGTTTTCAAAGCGAATGCATGGGTTCGCGTTACAAGGGACAACCGCATCACCGTGCTGACCGAAATACCGGAGATGGGTCAAGGTACACGTACCGCGAACGTGATGATGCTCGCGGATGAGCTGGAAGTGGAGTGGTCCAGCATTGAGTGGGAGCAGGCGCCCACCCTTCCCCAAATCTATAAGCACCTGATCACAGGCGGCAGCGGTGGAACCGCCGCCACCTGGCTCCCGATGCGCAGAGCGGGCGCTCAAGCACGGGAACTCTTCCTGACGGCGGCGGCTCAGCAATGGAGTGTGGAGAGAAAGGACTGCAGGGCCGAGAACGGGGCGGTTATCCATGCGCCCACTCAACGACGACTGCTGTACGGCGAGTTAGTCACAACGGCCGCGACGATTCCATTGATGAATCTGGACCAGGTTCCTTTGAAAAACGCCAGGGATTTCCGCTTTATCGGCAAACCGATGGGGCGCGTGGACACGCCGGGCAAGACGGATGGTAGTGCCGTGTTTGGCATCGATGTCCGTGTTCCTGGGATGCTGTTTGCGGTGATCGCACGGTGTCCGCACTTCGGCGGGAAATTAGCGAGCTGCGATGACTCTGCCGCTAAGGCTACTCCCGGGGTGAAAGCGGTTTTTGCTGTGCCGCCCATCGGATTTGTGCCGGCGATTGCTCGCAACCTGAATGTGGCCGGCGGCATCGCCGTGGTGGCGAACTCCACGTGGGCTGCACTGGAGGGCCGAAAAGCTCTGAAGATCACGTGGGACAAAGGTCCCGGGGGGCAGGAGAGTACGGCTGGTTTACGAGATCAATTTCGGGAGAAGGCAGCGGGTCCGGCTACTGTCGTCTCGGCTGACCGCGGCAATGTGCTTGCGGCCCTGAGCAACGCGGCGGCCAGGAAGATTGAGGCCGATTACGAAATGCCGTTCCAGGCGCACGCCCCTATGGAGCCGATGAATACCACCGCACATGTACGTGAGGATGGCCGCATTGAAGTCTGGACACCGACGCAGATTGCCAATATCGCACAAACCCAGTTCGCCGCGCTTGCGGGCATAGCGCCGGAGAAGGTAACCGTTAACATGACGTTATCGGGAGGATCTTTCGGACGGCGCTACCAATGGGATTACCTGGCTGAATCCTACCAGGTAGCGAAGGAAATGAAAGTTCCGGTGCAGTTGTTGTGGACGCGGGAGGACGATATCCAGCATGACTTCTACCTGCAGTACTCGTATCAACGACTGGCCGGAGCACTGGACGACGAGGGCAATATCGCGGCGTGGTCGCAGCGCATCGTATCGACCCCCATACGCGCGGTTTTTGATTCGCCGGAGTTGTTGAAAGATCCCAAACACGTGGCAAGCGCCGACGTGACCGATACGATTCCCTACCAGGCTACGCATTATCGTTCGGACTATGCGCCGGTAATGTCGGTAGTGCCTCGGGCCTGGTGGCGATCGGTGTCGGCCCCATTTCAGGTCTTCGCCATCGAGTGTTTTGTGGACGAGCTGGCACATGCTGCGGGCCACGACCCATGCGAATTTCGCATGAAGCAGTTTCGAGCGGACCAGGCGCAACACAGCGCAAAGCTTAGGGCTGTACTCCAAGCCGCGGCGGAAAAGGCGGATTGGGGTAAAGCGTTACCCCAGAATCAGGGTCGAGGCATTGCCTGCTGCATTTTTGGAGGCACTTACGTGGCCCAGGTAGCGGAGGTGTCGGTCGAGGAGAGCGGCGTGCTCCGTGTCCGTCGGGTCGTGAGCGCCGTCGAGTGCGGTTTGGCGGTGAATCCTGATAGCGTTCGGGCGCAGATCGAAGGGGGCATCAACTATGCTCTGACTCCGGTGCTCAGCGGAGAGATCACGGTCAAAGACGGAGCGGTTGAACAAAGCAATTTCCATAACTACCAGGTGTTACGAATCAAGGATGCACCTGAGATCCAGGTGCATCTTTTGCCGGGTGAGGATACTCCTGCCGATGGGGTTGGAGAAGCAGGTGTACCGCCATTGGCACCGGCCGTAGCTAACGCGATCTTCGCAGCGACTGGAAAGCGTGTGCGGCGATTGCCGATTTTGAAGGTTGGTTGAAGAGAGGCGTACACGTCATACCTTGCCTCGCCGGCCATCGTTGCAACTTTCCCGCCATGATGCAGGACTCCTCCGCTGCCGAAATTACTGGTAGGAGCGAAAAGAGTTCTCAATGACACAGTCCACCGCAAACAGGGACCTTATCGGCCTCAGACACGCTGTCCAACTAGGAATAATCCTGGCCATCCTTGTCCTGGCTGTCGTGGGGTGTGGCGCGTGAGAACCCGGGAACAGTCCCTCAGAGGCTGAAGCCGCACTTATTCGCGATAGTTTACGTAGGCCCTAAAGGTCGTACCCTTCAAAAGCATTGGATTCTTCCGCAGCATGTGAAAGCTGTCCCCTTCCCTCCCCTTCAAAGACCGGGCTTGTGAGCGTGTGTGAGAACCCACCATTCACCGATTTAGTCCCGGAGGGACGGCTGAAAGTAGCCCAGGACGCAGTCCCATAAGCGTTAACCTACTTGGGGATGTTTTTCGTCAAAACTCCCACAAAAACGTCATCCTGAGCGGAGCGCCTCACAGATTTATCGGGTGACACAGCGCTGGTGGCGCGGAGTCGAAGGACACCCCGACGGTGCTTATCTTACCCATGCAGCTCGGAGCTTTTCAACCACCGAGGCCCGCTCCTGGCCGACCCACCACGGTCTTTTCCCTGGGGCCGAGAACAAGAACTGCTGGCATCTTGCTATGCCCCGGCGGCTCCATCTACCTTCTCGGCAGCCACACAGGCACGCTTTACCTTGGCGTCACCAGCAACCTGTATCTGCGCGTCATGCAACATAAGGAGGGGCAAGTTGGAAGGTTTCACTGCGGCCTACGGCTGCAAGCGCCTGCTCTACTTTGAAGGTTACCAAGACATGCGCACAGCCATCGCTCCGGGAAAAACAGTGCATGAAGAGATGTATCCGTGACCATCAAGTGCGTACCGCAGCAAGATCCTGTTCTCGGGCTTCGGTGGTCGAAAAACTCCGAGCAGCATGGGTAAGATAAGCACCCTCGGGGTCCTTCGACTCCGCGCCACCAAGCGCTGCGTCACCCGATAAATCTGTGAGGCGCTCCGCTCAGAGTCTGTGACTTTATTGGTTTCGTGCAAAATCCGATGCTGAAAACAAATGGCTTAGGTACCTCGAAAATGCGAAAAAATCAATAAAGTCACAACCTCTCAGGATGACGTTTTTGTGGGAGCTTTGACGAAAAGCATCCCAAGTAGGTTAACGCTTATGGGACTGCGTCCTGGGCTAATTTCAGCAACTTTCAGCCGTCCCTCCGGGACTAAATCGGTGAATGGTGGGTTCTCACACACGCTCTTGTGCCCTATCACCGACCGGACAAAAAACTATCCTGGGACAAGTCTGAGAGCCGTAGCGTTGCCTGTTGGGACAGTCGAGCGTATATTGTCGGCCAATCGGCGAAGTGATCGTAATGCCCCCTGCGTTCTAAGAACTTCGTGATGGCGAGGTCAGTAACGATGACCAGAATCTTCTCTCCAGGAATGGTTGCGCTAAGCATCGCCGCATCGCGGTCGTCGCTCTCAGTGGAACAAGCGCCACGCAGATCACCAGCCACGACATCCGTGGAACGGTCACCAGCTCGGCGGGACCGGAAGCAGGAGTGTGGGTGATCGCGGAAACAACGGATCTGCCCACACGCTATATCAAGGAGGTGGTGACCGACGACCAGGGCCGCTACCTGATCCCCGACTTACCTAAGGCCAAGTACACGGTGTGGGCGCGCGGCTACGGATTAGTGGATTCCGCCGAAGGTGGAAGCCGTGCCCGGCAAACGAGTGGATCTGAAACCGAGCGTGGCGCCGGATCGGAAGAGCGCCGCACACTACTATCCGGCAAATTATTGGTATGCCCTGCTGGAGGTGCCCGGGGAAAACGAATTTCCGGGGACGGCCGCGGAACTGGCATTTCCCCAAACATCAAAAGCCAGGCACAGTGGATGCACCTGATCAAGACCGATAGCTGCGAGTCCTGCCACCAACTCGGCAACCAATATACGCGGACGATTCCGGCAATGTTCAGCGACCTCGATCCCGCACAGGCCTGGATGCGGCGCGTGCAGTCGGGACAAGCCGGGCCCAGCGATGGTGGGCGGGCTGTCGCAACTCGGCCCCAACCGGGCAACGGAGCTGTTTGCCGACTGGACCACCCGGATCAAGAACGGCGAATTGCCCGCGGAGGCGCCCCCACGGCCGCAGGGCATCGAGCGCAACGTGGTGATCACCCAGTGGGACTGGGCCGATCCGACTGCCTACCTGCACGACGAAATTTCTACCGACAAGCGCGATCCGAAGGTAAACGCGAAGGGCTTGATCTACGGATCGCCCGAGGAGAGCCGCGATTATTTGCCGGTGCTCGACCCGGTGCACAACACGATCGGCCGGCTGAAGGTTGAGTATCGCGATCCGGATACGCCTGGCCAGCCGAAGCCTCTGAATTCGTCGCCGATATGGGGCGATGAGGCGATCTGGGACAGCCACACCACGGTTCACAATCCCATGTTCGACGAGCGCGGACGCCTGTGGTTCACGGCTCGTATCCGCGCCAGCAACAATCCCGCGTTCTGCAAGGCGGGTTCCAGCCTGATTTCAGCAGAGCTTACTCCTGGTCAAAACTCCGGCCGCCAACTGGAAATGTACGATCCGGCGACCAAGCAGATCTCGATGATCGACACCTGCTTCGGCACCCATCACCTGGTGTTCGCCGAGCGACGCCAATGACACGTTGTGGACCAGCAGCGGCGGTGGCGGCGGAGTGGTGGGCTGGTTGAACACAAAGATGTGGGACCAGACACACGACGCCGAGAAATCACAAGGCTGGACGGCTTTAGTGCTGGACACCAACGGCAACGGCAAGCGTGACGCTTACGTGGAAGGCGAGCAGAAAGTCGCGACCGCGCCCAGCGGTGAGAGTCTGGGCACCTCCTCCGCTCTCAACGCAGCCGCTGACCCCACCAAGGACACGCGGCTCAACGCAGCGTTCTATGGGGTCGGCGGTCGGCACGGACGGGATGGTCTGGGGCTCAGTGCTGGGCTTCCCGGGCGGGATCGTCCGGCTGAATCCGGGAGCGAATCCTCCGGAAACGGCCCTGGCGGAGTACTACGAAGTGCCGTGGAACGATCCTAAGGCTCCGGTGTGGGGCTTTTCCCCACGGGGCATGGACATTGACGGCAACGGCGTGGTTTGGGTGGCGCTGGCCAGCGGACACCTGGCAAGCTTTGACCGGAGCAAGTGCACGGGTCCGCTGAACGGGCCGAAGGCGACTGGGCGGCATTGCCCCGAAGGGTGGACGCTGTATCAAACGCCGGGGCCGAAGTTCAAGAACGTCACCGGGTCCGGCAGCGCCGACTCTCACTACTACGTCTGGGTGGATCAGTTCGATACGCTGGGGCTGGGCAAGAATACGCCGATCATCACCGGCAATTCCTCGGATTCGCTGGTTGCCCTGGTGAACGGCAAGTTCACGCATACTGCGCGTGCCCTATCCGATGGGCTTCTTTGCCAAAGGGATGGACGGGCGCTTCGACGATCCCAAGACCGGCTGGAAGGGAAAGGGAGTGTGGACCACGTGGGGCACGCGCACGCCATTCCATAGCGAGACTGGAAAAGGGACGAACCCTAAGGTGGTCCACTTCCAGATTCGACCCAATCCGCTGGCTGACTGAAAAAAGGAATCCCGCGGGGACTTAAACGCATTCGTCGCAGAATCATAAGATTGGCTCGTCAGGTCTGCGGATATGGATAGGTCGTAACTTTGGGTGTGACACGCGGGTGAATTGAGGTTGCTTCGCCCGTGTCGTTGATGACATGGCTGATTTCGCCGTAGATCGCCAAGAGCAACCGTAATCATGTCGGTTAAACTTCACGTCGCTGCGTCTTTGGGACCTCAATGGCACGGGTCAGCACAACTCCAGGATGAAGAAAGACGCTGTAGATTCCAAGGCCCCACGCTTCATGGCTGGTCACACCATCTGCAGACTTTGTAAGACGCCCAGCCGTTCGATCCGGGGGTACTGTTGGTAACTGGCCTGATCGGGTGGATCGTACGGAATTTCGGATTGGTAGAAATAAGTTCGGCCGTGATTTCCATTCCAGAGCACTTGAAATTGTTGATGATGTTCCACGAACAGACCGTAGGCGGTGACGTTATCTCCGTTGACTACAAGCCCGTTGGCGCTGGTATTGCTCGCCAGCCCACGCCGGATCCGTGATCGGCGCGCCAGATCCAGGTGTGATCGATGATGGTGCCGCTGCTGTTGATTTTGAGATTGACTTGCGTGCGGCCCACCCCGGCCCCCCGACGCGGAAGAAAACATCATGCAGAGAGATTGGGTTCTGCTGATGCCGCGCTTTGCTCGCCATCCGGTCCCACTTCGAGAAGCACCGGTGATTGTTTCTCCCCGGCATCGAAAGAGCAGACCAGCAATGATGATTCCGTCTACATCCGCCGTTGTCATGGCTGCGGTACCGTTGGTTGGCTTCAAGCGTAGCGAAGCCAAGACCCAGCACCACGGTGTTCGGGCGGGTTAGATGCGAAGCGAATCTTCAGTTGGTAAACTCCGGGCGTGAAGAGCAGATTCTCTCCCTTGGCCAGGTGTGCGTTGATGGTGGCGGCGTTGTCTGTTGACGGCTGCGCGATGTAGAAAGCGGCTGATGGGGATCAATTGCCCCGGCGTTGTGCCGCCATGCCAGGTGATTCCCACGCTGCCGGCGCGCAGTGCGGGAATGCAGACGCTCAAGTTTCCGGCCGCGATCGGTCTGGAGGAACGGCTTCTCGCGAACGATGGGGGTTTCGGCGATTTTGGTATAGGGCGGTATGGGCCATTCACCTGGCGGTGGATGGGGAACGCCAAGGAAGACCATGTTCCAGTTAGAGCCACTCCAACTTCCCCATTCGGTGTTCCTGGAAATGAATTGCTGCTGTGGACCCGCATCCACCTGGCCATCGATCAGATCGTCGGACATCCATCCGCCGCTGGCCCAGCCGCGGTGCTGATGGAGCACGAGATCGCCGCGGACGTGCATGCGCCGAAACGGTGCAGCCTGGGAGACCGCCCATTGCATGCTGCCGCCAGCGGGAGATATGGAAAAGCCTTCTGCGGCTCTCCAGAAGGTAGTGGTGGCATTGTTGTTCGGCTCGCTGGCATCCGCATGCACGTTGCCGACGATGCGCACGGCGTCCGGTGAGGCCCCTAAGCCCAGAACTTCGGTGTAGAAGCCTACGGGATATCCACCTTGTATTCGCCTGGCAGAAACAACAGGGCATTTCGCTCGGCGCCAAACTCGTTGTGTTGTTGGGTGGTGTAAATGTCGTTGATCCGGCGTTGAATGGCCGAAGCCGGCATGGATGGGTCGAATATGCGACACGTTTGGTCCCAGGTCGGGCTTGTTACTGCTTGCGGAGATTGCCGGAGGGGCAGAACAGACCAGCAGCACGGCGAGGAGGCCTCGCCATCGAGGCCCTGGGTTACCAAACATAAGTGCCTACGGATTCCGAGGGCAATGTGGTTGTGAACCATTTGCCGTGGTACTTGACGTTGAAGGTCTTGGGGAAATTGGCGGTGTTCGAGGCGACGAGAACGATTTTGCCTTCAGGGGTAAGAAATGCGACCGATGCAAGCTGCTCCGCTTTCAGTCGAACCTATGCGCACGGATCCCGGAGGAACGAACCGGGAAAAGTGTGCCACCGTATAGTAGGCCACGTTGCGAGCGACGTGGTTGCCGTCCAAAGTGATCGGCGCCCTGGCAAAACGTACATCCGCCATCGTTGGTGTGTGGGCCATTATGCGGGTCGGCGGCGAGATTCCAGAGCAGTACATTGCGGCTCCAGTTGCGGATAGCGTCGATGGGGACTGCACTGACCGAGGCGGCAATGGGTAGCGGCTCGTCCGGAGAGCTGGAGATGGATTGCTCGGTCATATACAGGTTCTTGTTTGGGTAGGCATCGTGCACTTCCGTCAAAGCGGAGGGTGCTCCGCCGTATAAGTGAAAGGCAGATCCATCTACGTATTTGCCGGCATCCGGGTCTTGAAGGATGGAGAGGACATAGGACAAGACGTCGGGATTGTGGTCGTACAGGAGGATTTTGGTGGTTATCCCCGCCTGGCGAAATGCCGGCGCCAAATGTTTTGCGATGAACGTGTCTTCTTCGTCCGCAAACATCACCATGCTGGGTGTGTTCTTGGGATTCAATGGCTCGTTCTGTATGGTGATGGCTGTGATCGATATGCCCTCAGCCTTCATCTGCTCGATATACTTCACAAAGTATGCGGCGTAGGACCCGATAGTACTCGGGTTTTAGATGGCCATCCTTCGTACGGCCGTTGGTCTTCATCCACGCTGGAGCAGACCATGGCGATGCAAGTATTTTGATGGCTGGATTGATGGCCAGGATTTGCTTGAGGACCGGAATGACGTCAGCCCGGTCTGGTCCTAAGCTGAAGTGGGCAAGATTTACATCTGTCTCGCCGGCCGGCAGATCATCGTACGAGTAGACGCGCTCATTCATATCGGAGGAGCCGATGGTTAGCCTCAGGTAGCTGACGCCGGCTGCGTTGCCCTCTGGTGCGAAAAGCTCCTTAAGCAGGTCTGCCCTCGGAGCGGGATCCATGCGCATGAGCAGTTGCGCGCTGCCGCCGGTCAACGCAAAACCAAAGCCATCCATTGGCTGGAATTGCTGCATGTCGTTTACGTCGATGGAGGGAGAGGTCATTCACGGACGAGGAGAAATGCAATGGATCCTTTTGCTCGACCAGTAGTGCGGAGTGATCCGCCGTCGTCAGCCACAGCCGGATGTCAGTAGGCTTGCTGCGCCGTCGACCGCCATGCGACGGACCAGGAGCGCACAGGTGAAAAGCCACCCGATTTGTATTTTCATTCGAATCTCCTCGCCTTGCGGAAATAGACAACGCCACGACCAGTAATCATAATCAAACGATTGTCTACTGGCTAGCGTGGGCTGCACACCGTCAACTCTGCTGCTCTAGGGGCGCTGTGCCAGCCCCGGACTTTAGTCCGGGGAAGCGGGTTTTTCAAACCCGCGAGGACGCTCCGGTACATAAATTCAGGGCTTTAGCCCTGGTGGCGGGGCGTCCAATTCCGCAGCCTGCTAGGGCGGCGCAACGGCAAGTCAGTGGCTCGAGATGACAACTTTGTTACGCCAGTGCCTTCAGCTCATAAGGGAGCGAGGCGTCGCCTATCAATTGCGTTTTCCACCGGTCCATCGGCGTTGTAGAGGGGCGCGAGATAGATTCCGTGGCTCGCGGCAATGGTCTCCATTTCTTCGACGCGCTCCGGGGTGATGAACCCTCTTCCCTGGGAGAAGGGCTCGAAACGGCGCTCCAGAGCTAGAGCCATCCCTTCGAGCAAGCATCCATGGACCACGTCGGGGAATGGATGGCGATTCAGGATTCCATGAAAGTCCGGGGTGAAACTTAATCCGCCTGTGACTTGCCCCAAACCTCCGAAGAAAACTTTGGCGGCAGGCATTTCCGCACCAGGGGAGAGGTTCTTGGGATAGCCCGCGTCACAAATGATTGCATCGGGTGCGATCCGGCCCAACAGAAGCGAAGGGGATGCCAGACTAGCGGCGCAGATCACGACGTCAGCCTCAGCCGAGAATTGCCGGAGATCGGTCGCCGCCTCCACCTCGACTCCATTGGCTTCCAACTCTGCCGCCAGGTTGCGTAACCGCTCCAGGTTGCGCGCATTGAGCAGCACACGCTTTACGCCAGGCGCCAGACAACGGGCGCAGCCGGAACCCAGATCTCCTGTTGCCCCAACAATGAGCAGCGTCGATCGGCGCAGGTTTCGGTCCTGGAGCGCGCACATCTTCCGGATGCCTTGAACGATGAAACCAACCGTCAGAGTATTGCCTGTGGTGAAGACCGTACCATGTCTTTCCGGAAGCTGATTGAAGTTACCCTCGATGAGAATGGAACTGAAACCGCCGAGACCGACAATCCTGGCGCCGGCTTTGATTGCGCAGGCCGCCGCCCCACGAACGCGAACGAGGTTGTCGCGCACGAAGGCGTCGTCGAGACGATCGGGAGCAATGAAGGAGTCGATGTAAAGACCGCGCGCCTTCGCGCCCCCGATGGATGCCACCTCGACGTGACAGACGGTCCGGGGCGGAATCCAGGGCAGGATGTCCCGGATCTCGTCGTCCGGCAAAGGCGTGCGGTGGGGTCCGCGCAGGACCGCGAGGACGTCCGCAGCCGCTCGCCAACTTTCCTGATGTCCAACGAGGGCGAAATCGACTTCGGCTACACTGGCAACTGAGTCACCCATGTGAGCGTTACCTCCCCGGGTAGCCCCAGCTTGTCCAGCGTTTTGAGATACTGATGCAGAGACGCTCCGCGCAGCTCGGCTGCGCTCAGGCTGACGTGAGGCAACGATGGCTTCACACAGCTGCTGTGGCACACTTCGCAATGTCCAGTCCGGCAGTCCCTGGCCAGCATCTCCGCCAGAGTGGTCATCACCTCAAGATGCAGACGGTAGACCTTGTCATCGAAGCGCTGCGGGTCCAAAGCCCGTTCGTTTCTGAGAATTTCCATGGCATGGTCAATGTGATCCTCTTCCTCGGCCGCGATGGCGGCAAAAGTCTTGCCCAGCCCGCCCGGCCCCACCTTGCCCACGCGCGCATAGCTGGCAACGGCGAAGGATTCAAGCATGATCTCCTGCACAATCAGGCAGCCAATAAAGTCGCGCTCGGCGATGCAGCGCAGGAATGCTTCGCGGAGCCGCTTCCAATGTTTTGCGTTTACGTTGTTGGGAACGTGCACGCCAATCCTGCGGCCTTCGGCAGCGAACGCAGCCGCATGCCCTCGTTCACCTTGCGCATGCTCCAATGCATCGGCTACTTCTTCTGGATCGTCACATATCTCCGATAAGGAGGTGTAGTTCATCGCGGCGAGTAGCTCGCCGGTCATGGCCTGGGCCAGCACGTCTTGCCAGATCAGGGCGGTGGGTGAGAGCGAGGGGTTTTGAGTGGGAAGTGAGCAGTTCAGATCAATTACGGGTTCCATGTGTCCTCCTGTACTTTGAAACGAACGGTTGCGAGTTAGCAGTTCTTTCAGTATTTCTTTCCGATACGTGGTGGAAGCCCCCGCATTTATGCGGGGGAAGGAGCGCTTTAGCGCTGGCAATGCCAGAGGCTAAAGCCCGTACCCTTCAGTGGGCGTTGAGCTTCTGCAGCATCTTCACGGCGTTGGTGTTGCTGGGGTTCAGCTCCAGGGATTTGTGATAGTTGGCGATGGCCTGCGATTTTTTACCGTTGTCCATGTAGGCCTCGGCGAGGCTGTCCCAGGTGTTGCCTGAGCGGGGATAGGCTTCTACGTTGAGCTGAAAGATGCGGATGGCTTGCTCGATCTTGCGAGCCTGGATAAGTTGGTAGCCTAAAGCGTTCAGTTCGTCTTCGTCGAGGTTGTAAGTGGCTCGCGTGGAGGCCTTCACCTCATGGTATTGCCGTACCGCCTGGTCGATGCCGCTGGCCGCTATGGTTGCAGAAAGCGTCTCGGCGATGGATGTGCGGCGGTCGTAAGCCCTTTTGATGTTAGGCAGAAACGCGGCCATGGTGACGGCGACGATGCCGGCGCCCAACATCAGCGTCAGTACGAAAAGGCCGGCTGCCATCGCGAAGCGGCCCGCCGCGCCAGCCCGATCCTGGGTACGCAGATAAATTTCGAGAACGGCAAGAGGCACCAGGTATTGGCCGAAAGACATGAAGGTGAGAAACGGACCGCTAAACGTCACCGCATCGAAACCAAAGGGACCGTGATTCAGGAGAAACGAGAGGAATATCCCTGCCCGGATAAATAAGGATGCACTCACCACCATGAACAGGCGAAGGGCCCAGCGGCGATGAGTCTTGAAGTCACGGGCTAATGCATAACGCAGCGCCATGACGGCGCAAAGCATGATGAGGACTGCGTCGAGACTCTGGCCTATGTGTTGAGAAAGGTCGCCGACGGTTCCACGGAACCATGTCATATAAAGACCGGCAAGGCTGATCGTGAAAGCGGTCACTATGTAGACTCGCCCATTCCAGCGATGAAAGAGCGGGGCGCGGCGCCGGATTTGCGGAACGAGTTGGATCGCCCCGCTCAGCAGGATGATGACGGCCGAGGTGAGATGGATGGCGACCACCAGATTGCCCATGGGATGGTCAGGGGAGTAGCCATGAACCATGGATTTGTTCCACTGCTGCCAATTGCCCCGCGCGGCCGTGAGGCCATAGAAAGGCGCGACCGTAAATGCGAACACTAACTGGCCCAGGACGACCACCACAAACCAAAAACCGGCTGCTGCTTTCAAGGCACGATCGGCGAGTTTTCGTGGTGAACGTAGCTTTTGCGTGATATCAGAGACAAAAAAGGCCGGGTGCAGTTGCGTGCTCATACTCGCTTCTCCTCTTAAGACCTATGGAATTGAATGGCCTATCAGATCGGTTCCCGAGAGCGGCGCAGGCGGACCGCTGCGGCGAGGAATGCCGCGGCGACCGCGAAGCCGGTCCACAAACCCGGGTCGCTGAAGAATCTACCCACAGCGAGTGGGGTCAACGGGGCTATCTGCATGCCCCCCACTGTGAAGGGGACAATGTCCGGGCCGCCACCCAAGAGGTAACCCATCAAGGCGGCGAAATGCGATGTATTAAAGGCAATTTTTTCCGCCACGCCGATAGCCAGCGGCGGTAACACGGCCCAGAGCAGTGGCGCACGCCGCGCCCAGGCTGAGACCAGCAGCAGCCAGCAATAGACCGGCGCAAACTGAAGACCATGCAAGGCAACGAGGTGGAACAGCAGCATCATTGACATCTGGGAAAGCGGCAAATGGCCCCATAGGGTCGAGACACTTTGACCGCGAGCCAGCAGGACGGCGCTGCTCAGCAGCAGCATGACCCATTGGGTGACGACGGTGATTGCGAAGGTGATCACCGGGATTATCAAAAGCGGAATACTCAGCTTGGCAAGCACAGTAGTGAGATCGGAAACCGGCAGCGACTTCCAAAAAAGGATGCTGCGATCGCGACGTTCCCCATACAGCGCGTCGAGCGAGTAGAACACCGAGACGATAAAAGAGACCACCATGAGCACACCGGCGGCGACGGTGTACGGCTGCTCGACCAGCTCCTGATGCTGCATCGAATCGCCGATCGCCAGCCCGACATGCATCCGAGCCGGGGGATGAATCACGCTGATCAGGAACGCGACCAGAAACAGCGCGGCGACGGCGAGGGGCGCGATATAGATGGAACGCCACTCCCACAACTCGCGTCGCACCGACCAGTACAGGCGCCGGCTTGCCGGGATGGTCACCGGTACAGTTACGGTATCTTCCAGAGATGGCATGGCGTCCGATTGCGTATTCATCGCGCCGCTCCTTTTACCTGGCCGGTGGCGTGACTGGTGGCTTGATCGCCGATTACGGCCACGAACAAATCGGCCAAGCCGGCTGTGCGCACGTCGCCCAGGGCGGCGAGTTGCCGGCGATCGACATGATCGAACAGCAGGATGCTGCGGCCCATCATGTCGCGCTCGTGCATCGGCTTCAGGGCCCGCGCCGCGGCAAGCTGCTCGGGACGCACGGAGACTTCCAGATAGCGCGACTCCACTTCTTCTATGCTGCGATTGAATACAATCCGGCCGCGATGGATGAACATGACATCGGTGAGCACATGCTCGACCTCTTCCACCTGATGGGTGGTCAGGAGGATGGTGCGGGTGCGATCGAAGTAGTCGTTCAGCAGGGAATCGTAGAACTGCTTGCGATAGAGGATGTCGAGGCCCAACGTCGGCTCGTCCAACACCAGCAATTTCGCGTCAATGGCCATCACCAGGGCAAGGTGTAGTTGCGCCACCATGCCCTTGGACAATTCCCTCACCTTGCTGGCGCGGTTGATGGTGGTCCGGGCCAGAAAACTTTCCGCCTTGGCACGATCGAATCGTGGATGCACGCCGGAGACGTAATCGAGCGCCTGTGAAACCTTGATCCAGCGCGGCAGCACGGCCACATCGGAAATGAAACAGACATCGCACATGAGCCGATCGCGCTGGGTCCACGGGTCACGTCCGAGCACTTTCAGTTGCCCCTGGTATGGAATGAGGCCGAGAATGGCGTTCAGCGCCGTGGTCTTGCCAGCGCCGTTGGGACCGATGAGGCCCAGGATGCGGCCCTCCTCTACTTTCAAATCGACGCCGTCCAGCGCGATGGTTGCGCCGAACGCCTTACGCAGGCCGTGTGCTTCTATGCATGCCATGGTTCAGCGCTCCTCTTTCGCAGTATCGGGGGACGGTTGACGGCCGGCTCCAGCCTGTAGCAGTTCTTTCGGTTTCAGGCCGAGCCGCTGAATGGTGGCGTAGATCCTGGGCCATTCTTCGCCGAGAAACCTCTCCCGTTCGCCTTGTAGCAACAAAGTGCGTGCGCCGGTATTGATGAACATGCCTCGCCCTCGTCTGGTCTCCACAAGCCCCTCGTCCACCAACTGTTGGTAGCCCTTCAGAACCGTGAGCGGATTGACCCGGTATTCGGCGGCGACATTGCGCACCGACGGCAGCGGATCGCCTTCCTTGAGAACTCCGTCCAGAATCATCGCTACCACACGGTCGCGAAGCTGGCGGTAAATCGGCTGACCGTCATTCCACTCAGGGTCCATCATGTTTTCCAGACAGTCTTTGCCACAAATACGTTCCTGTCATTTTGCGCGCTGCAAGTCAAAGTGCACGCTTATCGGCTTTCCCTGCAACAGGAAAGTCCAGTCCTCAGTGTGATGGTTGGCGTCGAGCGTGGTGAATACTGCGTGCTGCATGTATCCGGCCTGAGAGCTCGAGAAGTTGGCGACGTCGAGGAAATCAAATTCCACTGTCTTTCCGTCCGGTGTCATCCTGGCCGCCATACGCGGCCGATTTCCTGCGTCGCAATAATGCGTCAGAATCAAGCGATCTCCGTCCAGGTAAAGCATGGTGATCGGGTCGTCGAGTCTTCCAGCCAGCCTCACCTCGTGCATGAGCGTGTTGCCCATGGACGTCACGCGAAACGAGATCTCGATGGGCTTGCCGTCATAGGTGCCTTGCCAGGAGCCGGCGAGCGTTTTCAAGTTGTCGAAGGATTTTTGCGCGTCCGACGCCGCAAACGCCGTGTTGGAGAGCCCCATCAGAACAACAGGAAGCAGAAAACGATGGAATTTCATGTTTCATTCTCCTTGCTTAGTCTCGGGTCAGGGGGATTGGCTTCAGATGCCCTTGGTTCTACTGTTATACTTAACTACAACACCATTTCACATGTCAAGCAATTTTTATTTGCCCTGGCTGGGGTATGGCAACGATTCGCGATGCTTAAGGCGGTCGAGAGCCAGCGCTTCCCGGGCATGCCGGTGAATGCGCAGCCTACGCTTGATGAACATCTCCGCGAAATCATCGAGCATCCGAGCGTTTTTTGCAGTGCGATTAGCGTGATACGCCGACAGGCCGCGCCTTGGCCGGTATGCTGGCCGTGTTCGCCGAGTTTGAACGGGAAATACTGAGCGAGCGCGTCAAAGCCGGCATCGCGCAGGCACGGTCCAAAGAAAAGACCCTCGGCAGGCCAGTATCAGTAGCCAACAAGGCGGCTGAGGTCCGGTCTCTCTACAGAAAAGACAAACTGACAAAATCAGAGATCGCCAGGAATTTGGGAATCAGCCGCACTTCCGTCCGTCGTTTCTCCAAGCGAGCTGCACTGAAAAATAATTTTGGAACAACAGGTTCTGGCGCCCGTACTTAGGAAGAGAATTATACGAAGCTGTGATCTGGAGTCTGGCGGCATGTTTCTTCATGATTTCCGTTTCGCCTTTCGCCAACTGTACAAAAGCCCCGGGTTCACGCTTGCTGTCACCCTCACCCTTGCGTTCGGCATTAGCGTCAATACCGCAGTTTTCAGCTTAATCGACGGTTTCATGTTACGGCGGCTGCCATATCCAGAACCGGAACGCATCGCCGCGCTTATCGTGCACCGAGAGGGAGTCAATCCAAAGAGCGGCAGGGCGGTGTCTGAAGAAGTCGACAGATTTGAGGGTTCCTCCTGGGCACTTCTGAAAGACAACGTGAACGCTGTGAGTTTTGCCTCCCGGGGCGGCACAGACGGGGTCAATCTCAAAGCAGGTAAAGACCTGGGCGGCGCAGTGCGCTATGTGCGCGACAGCCGCGTCTCTGAGCATTACTTCGAGGTTCTCGGCATCCCGCTCTATCTTGGCCGTAGCTTTATCGATACAGAAGACCGCCCGCATGGTCCTCCCGTCGTAGTTCTAAGCTATGGGCTTTGGCAGTCCACCTTCCATGGCAATCCATCCCTGATTGGCAAATCCATCGAACTCAAAGGCGAGCCATACACAGTGGTTGGCATCCTACCGCAGAATGCAACTGTTCCCGGCAGCTCCGATCTGTTCACCCCCCTGCAGCCTGCCACCAGTGGAGAGTGTGGAGGCCAGAACTGCTCCATCCTCGTGCGCCTCAGGCCCGGAGCTACATGGCAGCAGGTAGACGCACAGCTAAGTCACGTCCGTCTGCCATATTTCTCTGAACTCGAAAGCAGGTACCATGGCCGCGCATGGATCTACGCTCGTCCGCTGCAACTGGAGCTTGCCGGGAACATGCACAGCGAAACATCTGTTCTCATGCTCGCGGTCAGCTTCATCTTGCTGATCGCCTGCGCCAACCTGGCCGGGCTCACTCTTGTCCGTATCTCCCGTCGTACGCAGGAGATCGCCACACGTCTCGCGCTCGGAGCTACTCGCTCCGATATTCTCCGCCAGATATGGATCGAGAATCTGGTGCTCGCGCTTTTAGGGGCGGCAATGGGCTTAGCCCTCGCGCTCGCGATCCTGCGCGCGCTGCACGGCATCTTGCGTCCGGAAATGATTCCCATGGGCGGACTGCATCTTGACCTGCGTGTGCTCACCTTCGCCTTTGGCGCGGCGCTTATAAGCAGCCTGCTCTTCGGCGCATTGCCCGCATTGCAGGCAGGAAAGGTCGCCCTTCATTCGTCCATCGCATCTGCCAGTTTCGTGGCGACCGGCGGCTCAAGCCGCCTGCGCCAGTGGCTGATCGGAGCGGAGGTGGCGCTTACGGTGGTCCTCCTGGCCTCAGCGGGTCTCCTCGTCCGCACGCTGATTCACCTGGAGACGCTTCCTCCCGGCTTCGATCCGGCGAATGTGATGACGGCCAAGGTCTCGCTCGACGATGCACGCTACCATGACGCCGTGGCCTTTCGGGGGCTGATGCAGAAGAGCATCGCCGCTATGCGCCAGATTCCCGGCATCGAGGACGCTGCAGTCGGCCTAAGCGTTCCCTACGAAAGCATGCTGAACGACGACATCCATATCGCCGATGGCAAACAAGCAGGAACCGAGATCGCTTGCAGCCTCGCTTACGTGACGCCAGGCTACTTCTCGACCCTCCGGATGCCCCTGTTGGCGGGGCGAGACTTCGCGGATTCAGATACGCCCACGTCTTCGCTCGTAGCCATCGTCAACACCTCGTTTGGCAAACGCTTTTACAACGACCCGCTCCCGATTGGACACCACTTCAGGGATGGCAACCAGGTCTTCACAATCGTTGGGGTCGTCGCAGACATCCAAGATCAGTCGAATGTTGAAAGAGACGCGCCTCTAGGTACAGAGCCTATCTGGTACGTCCCTTCTAAACAGGTACAAGCCAGCTTCCTTGCCATTGCCCACATCTGGTTCCAGCCCTCGTGGATCGTCCGCACCCGCGGCCCCGTTCAGGGAGTTACCGCAGCGATGCAGCGAGCTCTCGCCAAAGCAGACCCGGACCTGCCATTCTCCGGGTTCTATTCAATGCAGGACATTTTGGGCGAGCAGCTCCAGATCCAGCGCATGCAGACGCTGCTGCTGACAGCGCTGGGCGTGCTCGCGCTGATCCTCTCCGCCATCGGCATCGGCTCGCTGGTATCCAACCTCGTTGTGCAGCGCACCCGCGAAATTGGTATCCGCATCGCGCTCGGTTCCAGCGTTAAACAGGCCATGCTGCACATCGGTTCCTCTGGACTCATTGCAGCAGGCGCTGGAATGATTGCCGGAATCGCGGCTTCCCTTGCGACCCTGCGAGTGCTGTCCGGCCAGATTTACGGCGTCAAGACGTATGACCCCGTCACACTCATTGCGGTTCTACTCGTTTTGGCCCTGATTGCCGCTACGGCCAGCTTTCTTCCAACGCTGCGCATAAGCCGCATTGCACTCGCGGACACGCTCAGGGCAGAGTAGCAATCTCCATAGGTAGTGGAGAATTGGACCCGCGTAGCCCAAATGGCCCATTTTGTCGCGAATCGTTGCCGTACCCCTGGCTGGAGGGGTGCCCAGAGGACTGATCGTTGCTACTTTCCTATTTGGACCGCGCCGAGTTTCCTGTATTGCAGTGGGGGTTTGCCGGTGATAGTTGCGAAGGTCTGAGGGGCCGCGCCTGATGGCGCAAGCAGGTACGATTCGCCCTTACGCACCGATAGCTGGAGAGTGGAGCCGGCGCTGCTCAGTACAGTCTTTCCCTGCGCATCCGTAACGTCCACCCGCTGCCCCTGCCAGGGATTGCGGATATGCAGGGTTTCAGTAGATCCAGCTTCGACGGCAACGGTGGTGGGCACCCCTGCCCTCGCCTGTACGTCGACGCGGGTGCGATTGCGAATCCACACGCTGCCTTCGAAATCCCACTCAGTTGGTATGGCAGGCGCGATGCGGATCAGACCGTCGTAGTCCTGCACCAAGGCTTCTGCGAGCGCAAGGGCTACCACGCCTTCCTGCTCCACGTAGAATTCGCCGGCAGGGCCGCCCCAGTTAGCGAAGCCGTTGATGTACTTCTGGTATCTCTCGGTCAAGGCGATCAACGTCGAGGGGACTTCGTCGGGGAGGCCGAGCCGTGCTGCCTGCACCGGATCGAAGCTCCAGTCCTGGTGAACGGGATAAGGCCGCGTGGCATAGGTGGCCCTGGCTAAAGCCAGCTGTGGAGAGTCGTCACCGATCAGGCCGTAGGGCCAGACGGGTTCGAGGCCGGTGTTCTCCTCGTTGTGCTCGGCGGCTGCCGGATCGTACGATTCGGCGATGACCGGCTGTTTTTCATCCGTGGCGGTTGCTTTCCCGGCTTGCGGCAGCGGGGGAATTTGGGCCAGGTCCGTTTGTAGTCGCTGGACCAACTTGCGATCCGTGCGCAGCAATCCGGCTGCCTGGATGACCGCGGGAAAGAGGGCCGATCTCGCGGATAGATCGGTGGTGGGGTCAATGGTGTCCCACTGCTGCTCGTGCGCATTGGACGGATGGGTGTGCATCTTTCCATCCGCACCTCGCGTTTCATAGGCAAGCAGGAATTGCGCGCTTGCGACCATGACGGGATAGTTCTCTGCGAGAAATTTGCGATCGCCGGTAGCCAGATACTGGCGCCAGATCCAGAGCGAAACTTCCGCACCGGTGGAAAGGGTACGAGCGTTGTAATAAGGGCGCGACGCAGCATCGCAGTTGAGGCCGATGATCGGGGGCTTGGAAGGATTCCACTGGGGCTCGTACTCAATGCCCGGCCCGTTGAAGCGCATGGTCTCGGGCAGACAGATGCCAGGGCGGCCGGCCATGTGTTTCGTGGTCCAGTCTTTGATGCTGACAAGATTTTCGCGGTAGAGGCGGAAGTACGGATCGTTCAGTTCAGGCACGCCGGCATCGAGATTGGCAGCTACCTGCATGCGGAGATTCCAGTGCCAGAAGGCGGCTGGGTCCCAGTGGTGAACATCCTGCACGGCGGAGAAAAGGTCGGCGATGCCGGCCTGCGAACCGGGAAAGCGGCCGCCGCTCTCCGCCGCGGCGGTGTAGAGATAGAGGTTGCGCAGATTCTCCATGTACTCGCCGGAACCATCTGCGGAGGTTAGCTTGATGAGCCCTGCGCGCTGCCAGAACGCGTGCCACCAGGCGGCGTGTTCCCCGGGATCCGCGTTTGCCAATGCGCTGCCGATGCCGGCCTTTTCTGTCTGCGCACCGGTGAAGTGAGGACAGGCGACGATCACACGGAAATGGCCGTCGGGCGCGGGTTTGAAGGTGACCGTGACTGCGCGGGAACCGGTTATGGCGGCAGAGACGTCGCGGCCCGTTGCCGTGATGGCGGCAAGGGCGCCGAATGTTTCTCCGGAGGCTCCGGGGCCGTAATTGTCCACCCAGGTTTGCGCCAGCATGCCGGTTTTGCCGGCGGCCGTTGCCTGAGGCGTGCGCGGCGGCCAAAGGCGCAGTTCGGCAGTCTGGTTCGCGTTCGGGTCGGCTCCGGTTACGTCGACGACGAAGGTATCGGTCGATACCTGAACGTAGGCGGTGAGGCTCATTCCGCCGCCGTGCTCTACCAGCGTTCCGTTGTACAAATCAAGACGGCCGCTGAAATCGCCGGCCGAGGTGAGCGTGGCGAGACCGGGGATGACAAGTTGGCCCGGAGAGTCTCGATGGGGGAGGGTGTCTTCGCGGTTCAGCTGCGCAGTGAATCCATCTCCCGACCAGACGGCGATGCCGAGACGTCCGTTGCCCATCGGCATCGCTTCCTGGGTTAGAGGGTTGGGGTGGCCCAACACAACTTCCGACCGGCTTACCAGGCCGGCGGCATCCACGGCGAAGTGGCCGGCTTTCCACGCAGTCGTGGGAAGACTTTGCTGGGCGATGGCGGTGAGGCAGCCGACAGCACCGAGGGCAATGATCGGTTTGAGAAAAGGCATCCATCCGGTGTACCACTCCGCTTCCCGGAGGGACAATCCGCATTTTCCAAGGACTACGATCCCGCAGAGGAACTTACGCCATTCACGGATGGGAAGCGATATCCCGGCTTTAGCTCACAGCGGTAAACCGTGGTCTTCTCTTGTTCCTGGCCAGTGCGGACGGTGCAGGTGGCCCAGCTCAAAGAGAGGTTCGGGCCCAAGGGGAATACCATGGGAGCGCCATCGACATCGGCTTCAAGACTTACGCCCTCCTGGGTTGGAGGCAGGGTAAAGTTGAGCGTCTGGCCAAAGATCACAGGATAGAGCTCGCGCACATCCGAACTGATGGCGGTGTGATAGACCTCGGCCTCCATGAGGAAGGTGGCTGTGTCTGACCAGTTCAGGGCAGTGACGCTGATTTTGCGGCCACCATGAATGAATCCACTGGAGTCAATCCGCGTAAACGGGCACGGGCCCGCAATGCAGGAGGCGGTGATGTTGCTGAAACTATTGTCCGCTCCGGCATCGAGCGACAGGGTCGTTGAGGTTGCCTTCCACTTCCCATCCGGTGAACAAGGGGAGTGGTGATCGCAGGGCACATTTCCTTTATTGACCACCTGGAAGGTCCTGACTGCAAAGCCTACACTGGCGTCGGACCGGGAATTAAGCGTATATCTCACTTTGATATCGGAGACTAGGGCGGCCGGACGGCTGGATCCAGCCGTGGTCTTCTGAACACGCGGGGAACAATGGGAACCATGGCCACAACATGGAGCTGGCTGGGAGTCTCCAATCTTCCCGTAGGTACCGTTATTTCGAGCGGCTGGTAACGCGGATGCCGGAACGTGACGGTAATGGGCTGCTCGGACAATACTCTCTTGTTCAGCACGAGCTTGAAATATCCTGAAGCGTCGGACTGGGTCGCGGCGCTCCTCACGCCATCGGACGCGGTGATCACGACATCCGCGATGGGCAGCTGTTTATTGGGGTCAGCATCGCGCTGGATGACTGCGCCTTCAATGGGTACCGACAGCCGCTCGGAAATCACCCGCAAGCGGTGGGCACGCAGAAACAGAAATAGCCCAATGAGCGCGGCTGCCGCAACTGCGATAATCGTCCAGACAACTTTCTTTCCCGTCATGTAGCACCAGTTGGGCGCGGCACTCCTGCTGGGTCGTCCCTGCATCTATTATTCAATTATTCGGAACCGTTGTCGCGGACAGGCTGAAGGAGCGCGGATGAAGGTACAGAGGAAACCCACGAAAGGCACGAGGCACTGATGGGCAAAATGACTCACCCGCGCGAGCTTCGCAGATCCCGGCGCCAGCTGTTACGGCAAATGGCAGGTGTTTCCATGGGTCTACCGCTCGCCCACTGGGCGGACCTCACTGCACTGGCCCTGGCGCCCCGGCCGGCGGACAGGCAGCATAAAGACCCGACGCCTCCGCCGAGCGCCTTTTCACCTGAGGATGAGCAGTTCCTGGACGATCTTGAGCGCAGTAATTTCCTCTTCTTCTGGGAGCAAGCGAGCCCGCAGACAGGCTTGATTAAAGACCGCAGCAACGCGCGGGCAGCCGACACCAGCGTGGTGGCAAGCGTTGCGTCCACCGGCTTTGGCCTGACGGCAATCTGCATTGCCGAGAAGCGCGGCTTCGTCCCCCACGAGGACGCTCGGCAGCGCGTGCTTGCGACCCTCACCTTCCTGTGGAAGGCGCTGCCGACGCATCGCGGATTCTTCTATCACTTTGCCAACATCAATACCGGGGAAAGAGTATGGGACTCCGAAGTTTCTTCCGTTGATACGGCAATCCTGCTTTGCGGCATTCTCACCTGCCGCCGGCATTTTGAAGATCGCGACATCGACGACCTGGCACACGCGATTTTCGACCGCGTGGACTGGACCTGGCTCTCGGAAGATACGGCTTTGCTGCCCCAGGGGTGGACGCCGGAATTCGGCTTTCTGCCTTACAAGTGGGACTACTACAGCGAATTGATGATGATCTACCTGCTGGGGATGGGCTCTCCCTCGCACCCCCTGCACCCTTCCGCGTGGTTGGCATGGAAACGGACCACCTTCGAGTATGACGGGGAGCGGTACATCGGCTCGTTTGCGCCGCTGTTTGTGCATCAATATTCTCAGGCCTGGTTTGACTTCCGGGGCAAGCGCGACAAGTATGCCGACTACTTCGTGAACTCGACTATCGCGACCGACGTACACCGCCGCTTCTGCATTGAACTGAGCAAAAATTTTCCGGATTACAGCGACGATTTGTGGGGGATCACGGCCTCGGACTCAGACAAAGGCTACGTGATCTGGGGCGGGCCACCGGCCATGGGTCCGATTGATGGAACCGTGGTTCCCGCGGCCGCTGGAGGCTCGGTGCCGTTTTTGCCCGTGGCCACCATGCGTGTGCTGAAGAATATCCGAAGCCGTTATCCGCAGGCCTGGAGCCGCTACGGCTTCGTGGATGCTTTCAACCCGTTGAACAACTGGTATGACCAGGACGTGGTCGGCATCGATACCGGCATCACCATGCTCATGGTGGAAAATGCGCGCACCAGCTTCGTGTGGGAGACTTTCATGAAGAACCCCGAGGCGCAACGCGGTATGGCCATTGCAGGGTTCCAGAACTATACCCCGGCGGTGGCGCCAACGTAGGGACTCGGCCAGGCAATTACAGCCGTCGGCGTTTCCAGCGACGGCGTTGTTTCGCCGGCAGCCTCGGCGACCGAGGACAAGGCTTGAAAACAGTCCGCGTCCAGCTTGCCAGGCACATCACGTTCCATGATCTTCAATGCCTCCGCAGGGCTGAAACCACTACGGTAGGGGCGATCCTCGGTCAAGGCGCCGAAAATGTCCGCGGTGCCAAGGATACGTGATTCAAGCGAAAGATCCCTGGCAGTCAGCCGATTTGGATAGCCCGTGCCGTCCAGTTTTTCGTGGTGAGCACCGGCCACATCCGCCAGTTCGCGAAACTGCTTCACGCGACCAAGAATGGAACGCGTCAGCCCAGGATGCTCCTGCATAACGGACCACTCCCCATCGTCCAGTTTGCTGGGCTTGTCGAGGATGGAGTTCGGTACCCTGAGCTTGCCCAGATCATGCAGTAGGGCCGCACGATTCAGCAACTGCATTCGCTCCTGCTTGAGCCCCATGGCGTTGCCGATCTTGCGAGCAGCTTCTGTAACCCCCATGGAGTGACGAAAGGTGAAGTGAGACTTGGCGTCCACTACTTCGGCAAACGCCTCACAGATCAGGTCTACGTGCGACGCGCTCAGGCGGCCGGTCTCATGGGGTGAAAAGCCGATGACCGCAGCCCGCACCGCCGTCGCCGGATTGGTGGAGAACTGTACTCCGTTGGGTGAACGCTGTTGCCACAAAGCGAGCCGTTTGTGCAGCGATTCGGCCGCCTTGACTACCTCAGGATCGAACCAGCGCCCGCTGCGTTGCTGCAGAACGAGCATCGCTTGTGCGGTACCCTGCCCGACCGCGAATACGTCCAGATGCTGGGCGACCGCTAACACCCGCGCCAGGGGGGAGATGGCTGCTCCCTTCAACCGCTGCGGATAACCGCTGCCGTCCCAGTGCTCGTCGAGACTGCGAACGGCGAGCGCTGTCTGCTCAGTCATGCCGATCTTGCGTACGATGCTGGCGCCGCGGTCGCAGCGAAGCTGGACCAGCTCCTCGTTGTTACGTTGTTGTGAGCGCCCGATATGCCAAACGCGGGCCAGCTTTTGCATCGGGTTCCCATCCGGCAACACGTTGCTCCACAGCAGCCGCAGGGCGGAGAGTTTAGGCTTACCCGTCCAGTCTTCAAACTTCACACCGGATTTGACCGCACGATCATCGCCACCGCCCATGATCTGGCACATGCGGGCCGCGTTGCTGCTGCAGCCCACATCTTTGAGCAGGAGTGCGTGATAGAGGTCGGCTAGCGCTGCGGGTGAAAAGCCGAGCTCTATTCCCAGGCGCATGCCAAGCAGACACGTGCGCAGTGCATGACCCGGGACTGCGCCCTCGGTGAGATCCAGGGCAAATGACAAGGCAGACAGTAGCTCAGACAGCGAAGGGGCATCACTCTCGGCGGAAGGCAGCTCATATGGCATGTTTTGGCGATAGGTCTTCATGCGTTCATTTCCTCAGCGACGAGTTTGTTATCGGCAGGAGAGGTGAAGAAGTCCTGAAGCTATGTGTCTCAGGGGTACGACTTTCGCGTAAGCATCGAGTTCTGGTGGGCTGCCGCGGCTGGTCTTGGCCAGATCGATGTAGTTGGGTGTATTTTCTTTTAATGATGCGCATACCGTTTTCAAGCTTTCTTGCGTCTGCGGCTCTGATTGCCGTGACTGGTCCGCTTTTCGCACAATCGCCGGCCAAACCCAAACCCGAGGAAACGGAACTGTGGGAGCCGGTGCCCAAGGTTGTGACTCCGGGCGCCAACTGCGGGGCAGCTCCCTCGGACGCGATTGTGCTATTCGACGGCAAGAACCTCGACGAGTGGGTGACAAACCGCGACAAGTCACCAGCCAAGTGGGACGTGGCCGACGGCGTGATGACCGTGAACAAGACAGGGGGAAATATCGAAACCAAGCGGAGCTTCACCAATTACCAGCTTCACATCGAGTGGAAGGTACCTACAAACATCACCGGGAGCGGTCAGGCTCGCGGCAACAGTGGAGTCTTTTTGGCCTCCACCGGGCCTGGCGACGACGGGTATGAGTTGCAGGTGCTTGATTCCTACGAGAACAAAACCTACGTGAACGGCATGGCGGGCAGCCTTTACAAGCAGGCGATTCCGCTGGCGAACCCGACGCGCAAACCCGGAGAGTGGCAGACCTACGATATCGTATGGACGGCGCCGACGTTCAATGCCGACGCCTCGGTGAAGACTCCGGCCTATGCCACAGTTTTCTTCAATGGCGTGGTGGTGGAGAATCACTTCGAGTTGAAGGGCCAGACACTGTATATCGGTAAGCCGTTCTATAAGGCGTACACCAGCGCTCCGATCAAATTGCAGGCGCACGGGGATAAGAGCGAGCCCATCAGCTTCCGCAATATCTGGATCAGGGAGCTCAATTAACGCTGGTTTGTCGATCAGGAAGAAAGCCGCTCCCTCCGGGGCTTTAGAGTATGCGTGAGAACTGCAAACTTCAGGATTCGTGGTGGGAGCCCCCGCATTGATGCGGGGGAAGGAGCGCTTCAGCGCTCCGGGAAACGGTCTCGACTCGATCATGCGCTTTAGCGCTGGCTAAAGAACTTCCGGAAAACTCGCTTTGTATCAATCAGGGCACGACTTTAGTCGGGCCGTTGAAGCCCATCAAAGATCTGGGCTTTAGAAGCCCCTGCGCTTTCTTCTTTGCTCAGAATTGTCTTCGCACAAGCATTTCGTGCAGGATGCGCCACGGCAGGGGCTGAAGCCCAATTCTCTTTCTGTCCTTTACGGCCCGACTAAAGTCGTGCACTGATACAAAGCCAAAACAAATATCAACCGCTTCGCCCTCATTATGTAGATCGGGTAGGAGGCGGGATTACTCCCGCCGTCCTCCCACACCACGCGGACGTGCCGTTCGGCATCCGGCGGTTCATGAAACAGACTGGAAGCGTCGATGAGTGTCCAGCAACGAAACCAGCCCCATGCGGTCGAACCAGGACTTGGGGAAGGCTTGGTTCATATGCGAGGCACCGCCGTTCCACCACGGGCCTCGCCCGTTGGTGGCCGACTTCCAAGCCCGAACCTTATCTATCCCAGCCTTTATCAGATTCCGCGCGCGCCGATAGACACGCTTCCATTGCCGCCACAGCAGCGTCCGCAGCTTGTGCCGCAGCCAGCCATCGAGCTCTTCCAACACGTTCTTTACTTCAGTGAGTCGGAAGTAGGCCATCCAGCCCCGCAGGACGGGATTGAGTCCCTTGATGACTTGCTGCAGGCTCTGCCCGCGGCCTTGCCGTAGCGCGAGACGGATTTTCTCCGCCATGCGCCTGCGGCTTTCGAATGCGATCTTGAGCTTCGGCTTCCTGTGCCACGTCATGCTGTAGCCCAGGAACTTCCGCTCCCACGGTCGCGCCACTGCGCTCTTGACAGCATTGACCTTCAACTTCAGCCTTTGCTCCAGGAACGCCGTGATCGACTGCTTGACCCTCTGTCCTGCCCGATCGCTTTGGACATAGATGTTGCAGTCGTCAGCGTATCGGCAGAAGCGATGCCCGCGCCGTTCCAGTTCGCGATCCAGATCGTCCAGCAGGATGTTCGATAACAACGGGGAAAGAGGACCGCCCTGAGGCGTCCCTTCGCTCCGTGCACCCGTTATCCCGCCTTCCATCATTCCCGCTTCCAGATAGCGCCGGATCAGCTTCAACACCCCGGGGTCTTTCACCTTGCGCCCCACCCGTGCCATCAGCACATCGTGGTTCACTCGGTCGAAAAATCTCTCCAAGTCGAGATCTACGGTCCATCGCCTGCCCTCGGCAACATACCCTCGCGCGGCCTTCACCGCCTGATGGGCATTGCGTCCGGGACGAAAACCGTAGCTCGATTCCGAGAACCCGGGATCGAACAGAGGTTGCAATATCTGATGAAGTGCCTGTTGGATCAGGCGATCCAGCGCACAAGGAATGCCCAGGATGCGTACCCCGCCTTGCGGCTTCGGTATCTCCACCTGGCGCACAGCTGTAGGCATGTATTCGCCCGCCAACAGAGCCTGTTTTATCTTCGGCCAGTGCGCCTGCAGCCAGGGCTTCAACTCCAGAACCGTGAGCCCATCGACTCCCGGCGCTCCTTTGTTTTCCACCACCCGCTGATAGGCGCGCATCATGTTGCTGCGTTCCAGCGCAGCTTCCAAAAGTCCCTGCGCTGCTTCCGGTTTCGTTTCTCCACCAGTCGCCGTACGAGTCTCCGCACCATCCACGGCCCTCGACAGGTTCCGCCCGTCTCCCTCCGCGATGGCCTTACTTCCGTAAGCTTCTGCTTCGCTGACTCGCATCGAGATCTGCTGTCCTACTCCCGTGTTTCACGTTTGGCCCTTCACCCCGCTCGCGCGGAGCCACTATGGCCGCTGCTGACTTCTGGTGATTCTTCCCTTCACCTCGCGATGACGGTAGCCCTAAGGCAAACCACCAGATCTCCCCGGGTATTACGCACTCACCTTCACGCTTATCTCTGTCGGATCTACGCCGCGATGTCCGTGCAAGTACTGGGCTTTGCATGGATTTGCCTGCTCACCCCATCGCGTCGCCTCTATCCGCTGGCTGTTCGTCAGAGCAGCGCTTTGCCTGCGGCTTCCTCCGGATTCCACCTCACGGTGGACACCCTTGCCGTTCAGCTAACACTTCCCCTTGCCGGGTGTGTAGAGGACTTTCACCTCCAAGTGAATGCGCCCTGCCGGGCGCACAAACTCCAGGCACGGGCTAAAAGCCCGTACCCTTCACCCCAGGAGGTAACCTTGTTCCCCACTGGCTTCCGTTCACGCCGGGCCTTTTTGAGGCGCGGTTTGTCGATCGCCTTATTTGCGGCTTGCATAAGCTCGCTGCCGTCTCAAGCCCAAACCCTGGATCCAGTGCACGGCTGGAACGCCGGGGGTGACCCGGCATCTCTGGAAACATGGGTAGATCAGCGGCTAGGCGCGGCACAGGCGGATGTGGAGAAACTGGTCGCGGTTACCGGATCGCACACGGTGGCAAATACGCTGCGCCCCTATGACGACGCGATCAACGAGCTTGCCCTCGCGACTAATGAGACCTACTTCATGTTCGCCGTAGGCAACTCGGCCGCGCTGCGCAACAAGGCACAGGCTTTGAATAAAAAGGTTTCCTCCGCCAGCACGAACCTTAGCCTGAACCAGAATGTCTATCGTGCTCTGAAGGCTGAGCCGTCGCCGGAGAAAGACCCCGCAGCGAGTCATTACCTCCAACGCACGCTGCTGGAGTATCGACTCGCGGGAGTGGACAAGGACGACGCCACGCGGGCGAAAATTGGCCGGCTCCAGGACAAGATCACAGCGCTCTCGCTCACCTTCAGCCGCAACGTCGCCGACGATGTGCGCAACGTGACCGCGACCAAAGCGCAGCTCGATGGCCTGCCCGAGGACTACGTTGCGCGCCATAAACCTACCCCCGATGGCGTCTATACATTGACCACGGATGCTCCAGATAGCCGCCCCGTTCGCAGCTTCGCCACCAACTCCGACCTGCGACTGCGGATGTTTCTCGCATACAACCAACGCGCCTACCCCAAGAACAAAGCGGTTCTCATGGATCTTCTGGCTGCACGCCAGGAGCTTGCGACCACGCTGGGCTTTGCCACTTATGCCGACTTTGCGACAGCCGATCAGATGATCGGCTCGCAGCAAAACCTCAAAGCGCTTCTGGAACAGGTAGACGTTGCCTCGCGCGGCCCCGCCGGGCGGGAGTATGCTCTGCTGCTAGCCTTCGCCCAGAAACAGCAGCCTGGTTTGGCCAACATCTCGCTCGCGGATTCTGAGTATTGGTATGAGCAGTATCGCCGAGCAAATTACAACTTTGACGCACAGTCCGTGCGCCCGTACTTTCCCTACAACGAGGTGCAGGCAGGCATATTAAAGACAGCCGAGCGGCTCTTTCACATCGAGTTCAAGGAGGTGCCGGACGTAAAGGTCTGGGATGCGTCGGTCTCGACTTTCGACGTGTACGACAATGCCGATTCGCACCAGGGAAAGAAGCTGGGCCGGATCTACCTGGACATGCACCCGCGCGCAGGCAAGGACAAGTGGTTTTCCAGTGCGCCCCTGGTTCCCGGTATCGGCGGACGGCAGCTTCCGGAGGGAGCGCTGATCTGCAACTTCCCCGGAAGAACTGCAGACGATCCCGGCCTTATGCAATACGGCGAAGTGGTCATCTTCTTCCACGAGTTTGGGCACTTAATGCATCACATCCTCGGCGGTCAGAACCACTGGGCGGGCAGCGGAGGATTCAATGTGGAAGGCGATTTTGTGGAAGCGCCATCACAGATGCTGGAGGAGGTTTTCCGCGACCCCGCGATCCTCGCCTCGTTCGCAAAACATTACCAGACTGGTGAGAGCATCCCCCGCGGGCTGGTGGACCGAATGAATACAGCCGACGCGTACGGGCGCGGCACCCTGGTGCAGAACCAACTGTTTTACGCCACCTACTCGCTGCAACTTCACAACCGGCCACCGGACCAGGTTGATCTGGACGCGCTGCTAAACCAGGACCTGGCCAAGTTTCGTCCCTATAGTCCGGTCGACGGCGACCGGATGTACACCTCGCTTACCCACCTGACGGGTTACGCTTCGAACTACTACACCTACGTGCTGGACAAGGTGATCGGGCTCGACTTTTTCTCACAGTTCGATAAGGCTGACCTGCTGGAGGGATCGGCTGCAATGCGTTACCGGCGCACGGTTCTCGAACCGGGAGCCACCAAACCGGCAGCAGAGCTGGTAAAAGATTTCCTGGGGCGACCGGAGAGCATCGACGCGCTCAGGGCATGGATCAATGTGGAGTTTGTGGAGCCCAAAGCCCTGCGCTGATTCGTGACCCTTACTTGATCCCAGCAGTACGCCTGGAAGTTTTCCGCTTACCTGCGGCGCGGGCGCGCGCTTTTTCCTCCGACTGAATCTTGTGGGCGTTGACGATGGCCGCAATCAGTCCCGGAAAACGCTGGTCAATCTCCGTACAACGGGAAGTGTTTTGCATTTCAACGCCGTGGCGCTCGCCGCGGATCAAGCCGGCTTCCCTGAGCGCCTTGAAGTGTTGAGAGAGGGTCGATTTGGGTACGGCCTTTTCGCTGACGTTTAGAAACGTGGAGCAGTTCTGGGAACAGTCCGAGCTCGCGATGTCGGTGAAGATGGCTACGCGCACGGGATCGGAGAGGACGTGGAGAATCCCTTCCACCGTAACGTCTTCAATCGAAGGGTGGAAGAGTGGCCTCATGGTTTTTAATCTTACCTTCACACAGCCGATTGTTCAATAGTGCACAGAATCAGAACTATTGAATCCTAGTCGCATGGCCACCCATCTTACTTGCCAGCACCCGGTTAGAAACTTCCAACCGGAATAGACACTTTGCAAAGGAACACACATGAGCAAGCTTCAAGGTAAGGTAGCAGTGGTTACGGGCGCCTCCAAAGGCATCGGAGCCGCGATCGCCAAGTCACTCGCCGCGGAAGGCGCATCCGTAGTGGTTAACTACGCCTCCAGTAAATCCGGGGCAAAAACTGTTGTCGACTCCATCACCGCAGCCGGTGGAAAGGCTGTCGCTGTTGGTGGGGATGTCTCGAAGGCTCCCGAGGCCCAGGGCATTATCGATGCCGCCATCAAAAACTACGGACGCCTCGACGTCCTGGTCAACAACTCGGGTGTTTACGAGTTCTCTCCGATTGATGAAGTTACCGAAGAGAGCTTTCACAGGATGTTCAACATTAATGTGCTTGGCCTGCTCCTGACGACGAAGGCAGCGCTCAAACACATCGGCGAGGGCGGCAGCATCATTAATGTCGGATCCGTCGTAAGCCGCATCACCCCTCCCACATCGTCTGTTTACACCGGCACCAAGGGCGCGGTGGACGCAATCACTGGCGTGCTGGCCCGCGAACTGGGGCCAAAGAAGATCCGCGTCAACGCCATCAATCCCGGTATGGTCGAGACCGAAGGCACGCAAACTGCCGGCGTCCTTGGCTCTGATTGGGAGACGGCGACAGTCGCCCAGACTCCGCTCGGCCGCTTAGGTCAGCCGGGCGACATCGCCTCGATTGCAGTCTTTCTTGCTTCCGACGACTCCGGCTGGCTCACGGGTGAACATATCCTGGCCGGCGGCGGCCTGCGTTAAAACGATTGCCAGGGGCAGCCACGCAACGCTCCATCCAGTGTGCGATTGCGTGGGGCCCCGCGAGACCTCCACAACGTGGACATTTCAAAGGACCTGTCATGAGCAAACTCTCAGGAAAAGTAGCCGTTGTTACCGGTGCCTCCAAGGGCATCGGAGCCGCCATCGCTAAGTCACTCGCCGCAGAAGGCGCGTCTGTGGTGGTGAATTATGCCTCCAGCAAATCCGGGGCGAGAACCGTGGTTGACGCCATTACCGCAGCCGGGGGCAAGGCTGTGGCTGTGGGTGGTGACGTTTCCAAAGCCCCAGAAGCGCAGGGGATCGTCGACGCCGCCATCAAGAATTATGGCCGGCTCGACATCCTGGTGAACAACTCGGGTGTTTACGAGTTCTACCCTATCGAAGACATCACTGAAGAGAAGTTCCACAGGATGTTCAACATCAATGTGCTGGGCACGCTTCTCGACCACAAAGGCGGCGCTGAAGTACATCGGTGAGGGCGGCAGCATCATCAACGTAGGCTCCGTCGTCAGCCGCATCACGCCGGCTACCTCCTCCATTTACACCGGAACCAAGGGCGCAGTGGACGCCATTACCGGCGTACTGGCCCGCGAACTTGGACCGAAGAAGATCCGGGTTAACGCCATCAACCCCGGCTTCGTCGAGACCGAGGGCACGTATACCGGCGGCTTTACGCGGCTCGGACCTGGAGAAGTCGTTGGTCGCGCAGACCCCTCTCGGCCGTTCAGGGCAGCCGGGTGATATCGCATCGGTCGCCGTGTTTCTCGCTTCCGACGACTCCGGTTGGGTCACGGGCGAGCACATTCTCGCCGGCGGCGGCCTGCGATAAACTCCACCAACAGAAAAGGAGAGTGCTATGGGAAAACTGGACGGAAAGGTAGCAGTCATTACTGCAGCAACGTCGGGCATGGCGTTGGCAACGGCGAAGCTGTTCGTGGAAGAGGGCGCGTATGTCTTCATCACCGGGCGGAGCAAGGATAAGCTGGATGAAGCGGTGAAAGCGATTGGCCGGAACGTGACCGGCGTTCAGGGCGATGCTTCGAACCTGGACGATCTGGACCGGCTGTACGAGACGGTCAAGAAGACCAAGGGAAAGATTGACGTGCTGTTCGCCAGCGCCGGTGCGGGCGAATTGGTGAAGCTGGTCGACGTTACCCCGGAACACTTCGATAAGATCTTCGACTTGAACGTGCGCGGCACGCTGTTCACGGTGCAGAAAGCGCTACCCCTTTTCAACGATGGCGGGTCGATCTTTATGAATGGATCGATTGCCAGCATCAAGGGCTTCCCGGCATTTAGTGTGTACAGTGCGAGCAAAGCGGCGGTGCGGTCCTTTGCGCGGACATGGCTGGTCGAGCTTAAGGAAAGAAAAATACGGGTGAATGTACTGAGCCCGGGCACGATTGATACGCCGATTCTGGATCCCCTGGGGCCGGATGCGAAGGAGTACTTCGCGTCGCTGGTTCCCCGCGGGGAAATCGGCCGGCCGGAGGAGATTGCGACGGCGGCGCTTTTCCTGGCTTCGAGCGATTCCAGTTTTGTGAACGGTATCGAGTTGTTTGTGGATGGCGGGGTCGCGCAGATCTGATCCGGCGGATGGAAGTATCGAAGGGGACGGAGTGTAGATTCAGCCGTCCCTTCGGAGGATATCAATCTTGCGGCGCTTTTGTAATGGTGATTCCCAGCTTCGCGTAGGGCGCCAGCACTTTCGATTTCGTCTCCGCCGCGACAATCATGCCCGTTATCTCGGAGAGCGGCGCGATGACGTAGGGGGAGACAGCATTCAGCTTTTCCGATGAACCCAACACAATCGTTTCGGCCGCGCTGGCGCTCAGGGCCCTCTTTACGTGCGCTTCTTCAAAGTCTCCTGTCGTCAGACCAAACCTGGGGTGGATGCCGGTTACACCCATGAAATAAGTGTCAGCATGGATCCGGCCGATTGCTTCAATCGCGGGCGCTCCGACGGAAACGACGGAATGCTTGAACAGCTTGCCCCCGATGAGGATCACTTCCATGTCGCGATGCTCAAGCAGTTCGAGCGCGATGGTCGGGCTGTGGGTGACTACGGTGGCCCGGAGTTCCGCGGGAAAATGCCGCGCGATCTGTACCGCGGTTGTTCCCCGTCAAGGATGACCACCTGACCGGGCTGGACCATGGCGGCCGCCGCTTTCCCAATCATCTTTTTCTCGTCCGTCGCGACGTTGAGCCGAGCCGCGAAGTCGCCAACCGCCGGTGATGCGGGAAGCGCTCCTCCATGTACCCGCTGCAAGCAGACCTTCCGCCGCAAGCTCTCGCAAGTCGCGCCGGATGGTGTCCTCCGAAAGCCCGAGCTCCTGGCTCAGATCTTTTGCGACCACCTGCCCGGTCCGCCGGAGGAGATCGAGAATGTGTTGTTTGCGATGACTGGTGAGCACAGAACCACTATCGCATGCGGCGCTGATGCTCTTTCACGAAAATGCACGATGATTGCACGTTTTATCTTGTTTGAGTAGTATGAGTGACAGGAGCCCTCATGACAGACCCTAAACCCCTCATCATCCTGATCGCCGGGCCATATCGCTCGGGAACCAATGACGATCCCGCGCTCATCGCAAGGAATCTCGATCGGCTGGAGTCTCGCATTGCCCATTTACAAGGCGGGACATATTCCGATGATCGGCGAGTGGGTCGCCCTGCCTATCATGAAGCAGGCCGGGTCAACTTCCCTGGGTGACCCAGTCGCGGAGCAATATCTCTACCCGGTGGCTAGCCGGCTGATTGACCGCTGCGATGCGGTATTTCGCATTGAAGGGCAGTCGAAAGGCGCGGATGAAGATGTGCGGCTTGCACACCAGCGCGGATTGCCTGTTTACCATCGGGTTGAAGAGATTCCGGTCAGGGTGTGACCGGCGAAGCGTGACGTTAATTTGTTTTCAGCCGTCCCTACGGGACTGGCCAGAGTTTGGTCTTGTAACCCAGGACTGGCGCCCTGGGCTACTTTCAGTCGTCCCTCCGGGACTGGGTCATTTGGCGTCGGCCAGTCGATGCAGCTAAAGCGATCGTGGGGCTGCGCCCGTCATTTTCGGCCACGTATGCTGATCGAACATGGGGCACCCGTCGATTGCCTCCAAGTCAGTGGCCGCCTGAGGCCTCGCCGCCGGGCCGAAAGCTCTTGGTGGCCAGGGCCAACGGAATCCCAATCAGGGCCACAACGGCCATCATGCGAAAGCAATCCATGAAGCCGATCAGACTCGCTTGCTGGTTCAGCTGGTTGTAGAGCATCCCCTGCGCGTGCTGCGCCGCGTCGTAGTGAGAAAAGCCCAGATGCTCGAAGGTTTTGGTCAAGTGAATCGATGCGGGCGTGAAACAACGGAGAGCCGAGATCGGCGCTCTGCGCAAGCCGGTCGGTGTGCACGTCCGTGCGCCGCTCATGCACGGTGGTGATGAACGCGACGCCGAAGCTCCCGCCCCAGTTGCGCGCGAGATTGGTAAGGCTCGAGCCTTTGTTGTTCTTGCCCGGCGGCAGGTAGGAATAGGCAAGCACACTTACCGGCACAAATAAGAACGCATAGCCAAAGCCCTGCAGCGCTCGCGCCAGCGCATAATGCGTGTAGTTGGTTTGCAGCGTAAACGTGCTGTAATACAGCATCGAGAGCGAAACTACCGCGAAGCTGAAGGCGATCAGCCATCTCGGCTTCACCTTGCCCTTTTGCGTCAGCATGGCGACCATCGGCGCCAGCACCGTGATCACCGCCGCGCCCGGCCCTAGGACCAGCCCCGCGTCCGTGGCGGTGTAGCCGTAAAGGCTCTGCAGGATCTCCGGAATCATGGTGGTGCTGCCGAAGAGCACAAAGCCAAAGAGGAAGTAGAAGATATTTGCGAAAGCGAAATTTCTCTCCCGCAGCAGTCCTAGCTCCACCACCGGATCGGGCACCCGCAGTTCCCACCATACGGCGAACGCCAGGCAGACAATCGCCGCTACCAACATCGTCGATGATCAAGGAACTCCCAAACCAGTCATCGATCTGGCCGCGATCCAGTACGAATTCCAGGAACGCAAAGCCCAGCGCGATCAGCATAATGCCTACGTAATCCACGCGCAGCTTGCCCAGCCGCTTGGCCTCGGCCACCTCCGCCTTGAACGCCGGAGGGTCGCTCACCAGGCGGCTGCTGAGAAAAAGCGAGATCAGCCCGATGGGCACATTGATGAAGAAGACCCAGCGCCAGGAGAAACTGTCGGTGATCCAGCCGCCTAACGGAGGCCCGATCGCCGGCGCGGTTACGATGGCCACACTATAAAGTGCGAAGGCCGCGGCTCGTTTGTTCGCCGGAAAGGTATCGACCAGAATCGCCTGCTCGACCGGGGCCAGCCCACCGCCACCAATCCCCTGCAGCACGCGGAAGATCACCAGGAAGTTCAGGCTGGGCGCGATGCCGCACAAGAAAGAGGTTGCGGTGAACAGGCCCACACTGATCATGTAGTAGCGCTTTCGTCCCAGAACGCGGCTGAGCCATGCGCTCATCGGCAGCACCACGGCGTTGGCTACCAGGTAGGAGGTCAGGACCCAGGTGGTCTCATCGAAACTGCGCCCCAGGCCACCCGCGATGTGCGGAAGCGAGACGTTGGCGATCGACGTATCCAGCAGCTCCATGAACGTGGCCAGCGTCACGGTCAACGCCACCGCCCATGGATTCACCTGCGCCGGGCTGGACGAGGCTGGTCGGGCGTTCAATTCCGCGGTCGTTGTGGCCACGCGTCAGCTCTCCTGTTAGAGCAGTTTCGCAATTACTGTGGACTGAAAAAGATCGCGAGGTGTGGTTTTCCTTGGGAGAAAACCACGAAAAGGCCTGTCGCTTCGGTCTACACGAATTGCAAACTGCTCTAGCGATAGGTCTCAGATGTATACTGAGACCGATCGGTCGCATAAAGATGCCATCAAATACAGCCAAAACGAACCGGGGGGAAGCCACCCGGCGGCGCATCGTGGAGCAGTCGGCCGCCGTTTTCAATCGGCACGGCTACTCGGGCACCTCCATGTCTGAACTGATGGAGGCCACGGGCCTGGAAAAGGGCGGACTTTATCGCCATTTTGAAAGCAAGCAGGAGCTCGCCGCCGCCGCCTTCGACTACGCGTGGGAGACGGTCAACGAGCCCCGGCGGCGCGGACTTGAAAATTGCGACTACTTCGCTGGAGAAGCTGTTGCTGCTGGTGAAGAACTTCGTCGAGCAACCGCCGCGTACGCTGCCCGGGGGCTGTCCGCTGCTCAACACCGCGATTGATAGCGACGACGGCAATCCGGTGCTGCGCGGCAAAGCCCGCGCCGCGCTCGATCAGTGGCGCGCGAGCATCGCCGAGATCGTCCGCCAAGGGCAGCAGAAGCAGGAGTTGCGCAAGGACATCGATGCGGCTGATGTCGCCGTTGTCGTCATCGCCAGCCTGGAAGGAGCAGTCATGATGTCGCGCATGGAAAAAACGCGCGAACCGCTGCTTACGGTCGGCAAGCACCTGGAGGGATACCTGCAAAGTCTGAAGGCGAGCTGAGGTGCCCTGGGGTAGACTGCGCGTCAGGCTACGACACTTTCCTGAGGTTAACGCTGGATTAACGTTCTTGCTCCCATCCATTCTTCCCTGCCATCCTAGGGCATGGCTATCCGCACTCTCTCTAGCCGCGAAGTCTATCGCAATCCCTGGTTGCGTCTGCGCGAAGATGCCATTGAGCGCACCAACGGCGCAAACGGCATTTATAGCGTGGTCGATAAGCAGGATTGCGCGATCATCCTGCCCATTGACGGCGATCACATTTGGCTGGTGGAGCAGTTCCGCTACACCATCGGGGAACGGGCGCTCGAGTTGCCACAGGGCGGATGGGAGGCGGATAACGTGGACCCCGAAGCGCTGGCCCGAGGCGAACTGCAGGAGGAAACCGGCCTTACCGCCGGCCGCATGACCGAGTTGCCCTGGATGTGGATCGCCTATGGCTTTGCTCGCCAGCGCCAGCACGTCTTCGTCGCCGAAGAGCTTGTCCCAGGGCCTCACCAGCGCGATCCTGAAGAATCGGATATGGAGATCGTCCGGCTGCCTATCGCCGCCTTCGAGCAGAAGCTCGGAAATGGTGAGATTCGCGACGTGTGTACACTCGCCGCGTGGGCCGGCTACCGCCTATGGCGGCAAACGCATTGAGCGTTTGGGCCTGAGGGATGCGGGTTCAACGCTGAAAATCAGCTCCCTCTGCTAGAGTGGGGTATTTCATTCCTGGGCGGCCTTCATGCAGCGACGTGCTTTTTATCGAGCAGGCTGCTTGTTTTGCTTACTGGCGTTCGCTGTCGCTCCGGCATTATGGGCAGCACCCGCTGTCGATCTTCGTCAGTCTCCGACCGGTGGTAAAGGGCCGGTGGAAGTCTCGGTGGGGCTTTACATTACTAACTTTGTGGCCATCGATGAAACACGAGAAACCTTTGAGGTTGGCGGCTTTCTAACCGGCCGATGGCAAGATCCACGCCTCGCCTTACCGCGAATCAGACAGTAGCCCCGACAAGAGACACCCCGCACCTTTCGCCTGGAGGAGCTTTGGGCTCCGGCGATCGAAGGCGCCAATTCGATTTCCCACAGGACAAATCAATATCCATCGAAGTAGACAGAAATGGCACGGTGACCTACCGCGAGCGCTTCGACGGGGTTTACTCCAACGATTTTGAGCTTAGAAAATTTCCGTTTGACACCCAGGTGCTGCGGTTTGAATTTCAGCCGTTTCTCTCTACCGCTTCGCAGATTCGATTCGCACCCCAGGCACTCCCTGGGACAGGAATGAGTCCCGGGCAGCATACCGAGCTCGCCGCGTGGCACATGGAAGACCTTACATATACAGCGGATAAGGTAACCGGTGATCCCTTCCTGCCCGACGACCCACGAGGCGCTCTTTCAAATTAGAGCCCGCCGGCGATCAGGGTTTTATTTCTGGAAGATCTTCCTGCCGCTGATCATGATCACTCTCGTTCCAGTCGTCGTTTTCTGGATCGATGTAAAAGAGTTCGACTGGATCTTGAAAATCCCCATGACCATGCTACTTTCGATGGTTGCATTCCAATTCACCATCACCCGCGACCTGCCAAGAATCGGCTATATCACTTTTCTCGATGCCGTATTCCTGGCCAGTTTCGTCTTCTGCTTTCTCGCCATTTTTGAAATTACGCTGGTCTATCTCCTGCAAAAGCACGACAGGCGACCGATAGCGGTAAGACTGCACAGGGCAGGAAGATGGGCGTATCCGGTGGCGTATTTCAGCGTGGTCTTCATATTGGCGATCGGCTTCCTGGCTTAGAGAATCTTAGGGCGCCGGAAACGACACGATCAATTGGTCCAGTGGCATGGCCTGCTTAGCGGTCTGAGGCGGGTTGAACGGAGTGACCGCAAGCGGGGTTCCGTTGGTCTCCGCTTCGTCGAAAGCCGCGGTGCCGCCGGTTTTGCCTGTTACCTGAAAATCGCTGATCTCATAAGGAAGTCCGTTCGAGGAGAGAGACGACGGCCTATCGATAACCTGGAAGTGCAGGTGGGGCACAATCGAGTTACCGGTATCTCCCACAAGCGCCGATCACCTGACCAAGATGAACCTTTTCGCCGCGGTGAACCTTGATGCTCCCCGGCTGGAGGTGGGCGTAAAGGGCATAGCGCCGATCCCCGAGATCAAGAATGATGGAGTTTCCGTCAGCGTCAGCGATCGCGATGTTGGTGGGGTAACTGCCCGGTGTTTGCTCAGGGCTCCCATCGATGACGGAGACAACGACAGCATTGGCCACCGCCAGTACCGGCTGGCCAAAGATGGCGTAACTCTGGAGCTTCTCGCTTGGGGCCGGCATAGATCCGGCCGCTCGCGTCCATTTGCTCCCAATCCACGGCGTAGCGTTGAGCGATCCACACGCGGCCGTTGACGGGCAGAGCCGCTCGCGTATGGCGAGTGGCGTCGCAGCAGGAATCCGCTGAAATGTACCGCTCTCCGCGCAGCGGAGGGCCAATCACGCAACCGGTCGCTTGTCCACGGTGGTCGGCCCCCGCTTTCGCCGAACTCCTGGTGCCCGACGGGAGCGGCGCTGGCCCGCAACGTGACACGATGCGAAAGCTCAGCGGGAACCTTGGCTGCCGGGCGCAAGCGTCCACGTCTAAAAAAAGGTTTGCATGGGTGCTCCTGGGCATGGTTCCGACGGATTCGCGCTGGCCGGCGGGCTGAAGGCGTCCGGCAACCGCGGCGGTGTCGAGTGTTTGCGAACGTGACCCCGTCGCTGACCACCTCGACTTTCTCAACCGCGATATCCGCGCTGGAGAAGTTCGTCATTCCCAGTTCGTAAACCAGGTGAACGCGCCCGTCCGAGCCCATGAAGGGCACTGGCGCATCCTGCACCGCAAGCAGCAGAGGTGTCATCTGCTCCGAATCATCGGCGATCGCAGCCGAACCGGGGGCCATGACGGTGAGAAAGACCAATAACAACGGCGCGACGGAAGAGATCCCAGCAATCTTCATCTTTTCCTCGATCGCAATCGAAAAAACGGAAGGATTTCTGAATTGTATAAGTGAAACCGACGCGGGGCCATCGCACAGTAGAATCGAAGATCATGCAACTCGGTTTTATGAGCGCCATCGTCCCCGATCTTACGCTGGAAGAAGTATTCGCCCTCGGTAAAGCTGCCGGATACACATGTGTGGAGCTGATGTGTTGGCCGCCGGGCAAGGCCGATCGCCGCTACGCTGGGGTTACCCACATCGACGTTAGCGGCTTCGACACTGGAGACGCTTCGCGGGTCCTAAGCCTTGCCCTAGCGAACAGGATGGAGATCAGCGGCCTGGGGTATTATCCGAATCTGCTTTCACCACATGCGGAAGAAGGCATGGTGGCGGCCTCGCACCTTAGGCGCGTCATCCGCGCCGCGAACATACTCAAAGCCGAGGTCGTGAGCACTTTTGTGGGGCGCGACTGGACCCGGTCGGTAGAGGAAAATTGGCCTCGCTTCCTATCTGTCTGGAAGGATCTGATCGCTTACGCGGAGGACCAGGGAATTCGTATCGCCATCGAGAACTGCCCGATGCTCTTTACCGCCGACGAATGGCCGGGGGGCAAGAACCTCGCGGGTAGTCCCGCGATCTGGCGGCGGATGTTCGAGGAGATCCCGAGCCCCAACTTCGGGCTCAATTACGATCCGTCGCACATGGTGTGGCAGCAGATGGACTATATCAGCCCCGATCAAGGGAGTTTTCTTCTCGTATATTCCGGGTTCATTTGAAGGACGTAGCGGTCGATCGGGAGAGGCTGAACCAGGTGGGCATCCTGGCTTATCCCCTGGAGTTTCATACTCCGAAGCTGCCGGGACGTGGGGATATCGACTGGGCGCGCTTTCTGATGGCACTCAAGGATTCCGGGTATGATGGGCCGGCCTGCGTGGAAGCTGGAAGACCGGGAATTTGAAGTTGATTTGGCGCATCGGAAACAGGCTCTCGCCGTCAGCTTTCAATATCTGCGGCCGTTGTTTGCATGGGATGCTGATTGAGAGAACAGCAGATCCACTTTTCCCGAACCGCCTAGCCGCAAAGCTCGATAAGCCGAGGTCTGCCTGAGTTCCAAAGCAGACCTGTACGGGTGCCCCACGTTCGCACCAGCGTACGTGGGCCGAAAATGATAGGCGACCCGAATTTCCTGTACGCGGCTCTCACCAACGACCACTTGTGCGGCTTTCTGTGAGGAAAGCCGCATGAAGTTCGCAAACGCAAACAACCTTGACAGGAAATTCGGGGGAAGCCCTACCATAGCTTCTGCTACTAAGGCCAACAATTTTATTGAGGGATAAGGAAAGCATTCGAAACATCTCATTTTCGGCCCACGTACGCTGGTGCGAACGTGGGGCACCCGTACAGGTCTGCTTTGGAACTCAGGCAGAGTTTTTCCGGAACCTGTTTCAGTCGTGCCGTAAGCCCCTGCGCCATTTCTGCCCCGATCAAAAGCTAACAGGGGCTTTTTAGCCCCTGCATAACAATCCGAAGGAAGGACAGCAAGTTCCTACGCAAGGGGAGCGAGATTCCATTTGTATCGGCGCCGATGGAGTGAAAACACAGATCAATACATGATCCAACCGCCGTCGACGTTGAGTGTTTGGCCGGTCATCGCATCGCTCAACTCTGTCGATAGAAACAGGCAGACGCGCGCCAGGTCGAGCGGGGTGAGGCGGCGCTTAAGGCTTTGCTGCGCTAGCACGGCATCCGCGTCCTGCTTGGACATCAGCTTCCGCTCTCCTTCGGTTTCGATCGCGCCCGGGAGTGATGCAGTTGACGCGAACATTGTGCTCTCCCATCTCTCTTGCCAGAGCACGCGTAAACCCGATGATGGCTCCCTTCGATGCGATGTAGTGAGTCAGGTTCTGCCAGACCGGTAAAGAAGGTGACCGAGGAGATATTTACAACCGCTCCCGCACGTTGCCGAACCATGTGGGGCATAACCAGTTTTGTGCAGTGGAAGACGCTCTTCAGGTTGATGTCCTGCATGGCTGTCCCACTGCTCTTCGGTCATTTCCAGGAAGGGCTGCCGGGGATAGACACCGGCGTTGTTGATCAGTACGTCGATGCGTCCAAAGCGTGTGAGCGCATTCTCGACTACCGTCGCCATTGCGTCGCGATTGCTCGGCATTGGCCTCAAAACCGAACGCAGAGCCACCTTCCGTTTGCAGAGTCGCTGCGACCTTTTTGACCCCTAGTCCGTCGATGTCGGTGAGAAATACATGGGCCCCTCCCTGCGCAAATAGTTTCGCCACCCCGGCGCCGATGCCCGCCGCGGCTCCGGTCACAATAGCGACTTTATCCTTGATCAGTTCCATCAGCCGCTCCTGCATACAAGGGCTGATCTTATCAAAGGCTATTCTGCCTGCCCGACCTCCAGGCCGAAGCGCGAAAGATCGCGCTTCTGCAGGTTGTAGTCGACCAGGAAGCCAACCCCGATGGCCAACGGGATCAAGCCGACCGCGGCGCCCGCCAGTACGTCGTGCTCACGCACGAATCCACGCCAGCACCAGAAAAAAGAGAGCTAACCCGACACCGCTCGAGATCAACACGATCGCGGTCCTGCGCGTATTTGCCAAGCTCCGCACCGGGTCTCTCACCGGTTTAGCATCGTCGCTCCTCTTGCCCAACAACTTGTCTATATCGTCCGCGCTCATTCCACGCGCCACCATCGCCATGCGCTGCTCGGCCCTGAGTCTTACTCTGTTGGCTTCCGCCATTACGCCCGGCGACGATGGCTACAATGGCAACCACGAAATGCCCCCAGCGGGAATCATAAACGGGCCTAAACGAAAATCCATGAGCTTTACCTTCCTTTCTGACCGCCTTAGACTGTCGGTCTCACTGAGAGTTTCAATCGGGGCATGAAACTTTTGGCGAGATTCACAGTCTGACTCTCCTTGCAAGCCGGCGACTCCAGCTTCGAGCAGATCGTCCGAGACCATCAGACCATGGTCTTCAGCACCCTCATTCGCCTCACCGGCAGCCGCGAACATGTCGACGATCTTGCCCAGGAGGTCTTTCTGCGCCTCTACCGGGCGCTGGGCGCCTTCCGCGGCGAAGCCCTGCTCAGCACCTACCTCTATCGCATCGTAGCCAACGTGGCCCAGGACGAATGGAAGCGCCGCCGCCGCGACGATCGTCCCCTGGTTTCCTTTTCTGATGAGGAGTCGGACTGGGAAGATCGCCTGCCACACCCCAGCCCGGACGCGGAGCAGCAGTTTGCCGAAAAGCAGTTCCGGTATTCTGTAGAACAGCAGTTGCAACAGCTCAGCCCGATCGAGAGGACCATACTGGTGCTCTATCATCAGGAGGAGCGCAGTTACGAGCAGATTGCGCAGTCGCTCAAATTGCCGATTGGCACCGTGCGCACGCACCTGCATCGGGGGCGCAAGAAGCTTCGCGAAGGCATCCAACGGCAGCAGGAGATGGAAAGGGGAACCGCATGGCAGAAGACAAGATGAATCCTCATTCGGAAGCACTCGAAAGAAGGATCATTCTGGCCCTCGAGACCGCGCCTCGACGCGGAGATCCCGGCCGGCTTCGCCGCGCGGGTGGCGGCCCAATTACCTCCGCGCCCCACGGTGGTTCTCACCCCGGCGCGATATGGTCTGCGTGCGGCCGTGGCATGCCTGGTGGTGCTGATGGTGCTGATGCTGGCGTTTGCCCATCGGGCGACTGGAAGCTCTCCGTATTGGTTTTCGATCGAATCGATTTTCTGCGCTCAGTTCGCGCTTTTGGCCGTGTGGCTGGTGGCGCGCGGCTATAGTTCCCCGAGCTCGTTCTGAAATCCACCCCCTCGCGGAGTTATCGATGGCCATCAGGATTACCCGGACCGATCCGCGCTATGCGATGTTGCGCCGGAGCCGCAACCTTCGCTGGGACGGAACGATCCGGCGGAAGCGGCAGCCGAGATTGCACTATGCGAAACCGCGGAGCAGGCAGCGGAAGCCCTGCAGCGGGCTGTCACCGCGGGCATGCGCCCAACGGTTCGCAGCGGCGGCCACTGCTATGAGGACTTCGTGGTTAACAATCCGGGCGGTTTGATCCTGGACCTGAGCCTGCTGAAGAGCGATGCCTTGCCTGGCGACGGAAGCCGTCACCGCATTAGCCCCGGGCAGCAACTGGGCGAAGTGTACATCGACCTGTACAAGCGGCACGGTGTGACCATTCCCGCAGGCAGTTGCTACGAGGTGGGCGCCGGTGGGCACATTACCGGGGGCGGCTACGGCGTGCTCTCGCGACTGCATGGGCTCACCATCGACTGGCTTTCCGCAGTCGAGATTTGACCATCGATAGCAAAGGGCATGTCGCGCTGCGGACGGTCGACAAGCAACATGAGCCCGATCTCTTTCGTGCCTGCCGCGGCGGAGGAGGGGGAAATTTCGGCGTGGTCACCGGCTTTCTTTTCGACCGGTTACCGCCGGCGCCGTTTGAAGTTGCCAATGCCCATCTGTCGTTTGACTGGGCCGGCATGACTGAGGACAACTTTACCGCCATCCTGCTGGCGTTCGGCGACTATATGGCGCAGCGGGGCTGCGACAAGGATACCTGGGGGCTATTTGCCGCGCTCGGCCTCACCCACGTCTCTTCGGGACGAATTGGACTCTCGCTGCAATTCTGCAACCCGGATGGTCGCTGCGACGACCTGAAGCCGTTAGAGGAGTTTCTCGATCGTTTTGAGGCTTTCGGTCCGGTGGAGAGACGCGCAGGTATGCCGGGCGACCAGCGCTTTTCACCGCGCAGCCCGGCGGCTCGCCAGCAGACGGGAAAATACAGCATCGATCGGTTGATGTGGCTGGATGCGACGATTGGGGACAGCGGGAGCGGGCGGAGCGGACGTGCCGCATACAAATCCTGTTACATGAAGCAGAACTTTACCCGCGCGGAGGCGAAGTGTATCTACAAGCACCTTACGCGGGTGGTCCCCGGCGTGGATTTGCGCGGTTCGGTGATGGCGGTGGACTCGTACGGGGGCGCCGTCAATGCGAAGGATTTGGCCCAGGATCACCTCCGTGTGGCAGCGTTCTTCGATCATGAAGGTCCAGTTCCAGCAATATTGGGACCACGCTGAGGAGGATGCGGGCAGGTTGCAGTGGATGCGGGAGTTCTACACCGATCTGTACTCGCAACAGGTGGAGACCACAGTATGCGGGCACTCCCTACCCCAATGAATACTACGAGGGATGCTATATCAACTATCCGGATGGCGATATGCTCGCGTATGCCTTCTGGCCGCAGCTTTACTACGGTACACAGGATCTGTACCCGTTTCTGCAGCAGGTGAAGCGGCGGTATGACCCGAACAATATCTTTCATAATAAGATGTCGATCCGCGGTTAGTGAAAACCTTTGGAAGTACACTGGCTTGGGTTATGATCTCGTTTGCTTTCCCGGTGGCTTCGGACGCCGGCTCTCTTGCCAATGGGCCCGATCATCACAACTAACCAAAAAGGAGTAAGTCGATGGGAACCAGTCCAGAAGAGGTCTTCTCAAGAACGCGGCCAAAGCAGCCGCCATCGCCACCGGTAGCACCATGCTTGGCGCGACGGCGCAAGCACAGAAATTGAGCAAACTGGAAAAGAAGGCCCATTCGTGCCAGCCGAATTGCGGACAACAGCTCCCTCGGCTCCGCCTTTGTTTTCGAGTGCCGTCTCCTATGGCAATCTGGTGTTCCTCGCCGGCGTCGGGGCGCATTTCGAGGGCACGATCGAGGAGCACACGAAACATGTTCTCGACGAATTGGAGAAGAATCTGAGTCTGTGCCGGGTCTTCCATGGATAAGGTGCTCAAGGTCAACGTCTACCTCAACGACATCAAAGATTGGGCCGAGGATGAATACGGCTTATGCGGGACGGTTGGGGTAAGGTGCCGCCCGTGCGCACCACGATTGCGCCGGCCGGAGGCATTCCCGGCAACTCCCTGGTAGAAATCGATCTGATCGCCTATATCTAGAGAATCCATGACCAAGAAATTGACTGAATCCATGACCAGATAATTGACGCTGGCGCTATGGTCGCGTTTGCGCCTGCGCGCAGGCGTGAGCGCTTCGCACAGCAGGCTGCCCCGCGTACGATCTACTGCTCCGCGGGCGGGCATGTGCTCGATGACAAGAACCATATCGATGGAGTTGATGGACGTGGCCATCAAGGACGGCAAGATCGCCAAGGTGGCCGCGCACATTCCCCCCGCATCGGCGCTGAAGACGGTCGATGTCAAGGGGCTGTATGTGACCCCAGGGCTGATCGATATTCACGTTCACGTTTATGCCGGCACGGGCGAACGCAACTCCTATGCCGGCGATCTTAGCGTGCCCCCGGATGGCTTTACCTTCCGGGTTGGGGTCACCACGGTGGTCGACGCAGGCTGCTCCGGCTGGCGGAACTTCGAGGATTTCAAGGATCGCATCATCGATCGCTCGAAGACCCGCGTATTCGCCATGCTCAATATCGTCGGCGCCGGTATGCGCGGCGCGACAGTACGAGCAAAACACCGGCGGATATGGACGGGGAAGCCACGGCCGCCATGGCGCTCAAATATCCGCAAACCATTGTCGGCATCAAGACTGCGCATTTCGCGGGCCCGGAGTGGACGCCGGTGGAGCAGGCCGTCATCGCCGGAACCAAGGCCAATATTCCGGTCATGGTGGACTTCGGCGTCGATCATCCCGAGCGGCCACTGTATGACCTGCTGACCAAGAAGCTGCGGCCCGGCGACATCTACACCCACATGTACTCGGGACTTCGTCATGAGCAGGATCCGGTTACGCTGGGCCCCAGCAAGGGCTTTATCGAAGGGCGCAAGCGGGGCATTTACTTCGACGTAGGCCAGGGCGGGGGCAGCTTCAAGTGGTCGCTTGCCGTTCCTATGATCAAGGCTGGGTTTATTCCCGACTCCATCTCGACCGACCTGCATGTCAGCAGCATGAATGGCGCGATGAAGGATGAGCTGAACGTCGCCGATAAGATCATGGCGATGGGGGTTCCTTTGAAGGAGGTCGTCGCGGAGATGACTTCGCACCCGGCGCATGAGATCAAACATGAGGAACTGGGCAATCTGTCCGAAGGCTCGATCGCAGATGTGGCTGTATTGCGGGTGGAGAATGGGAATTTTGGATTCACGGACATGGTGAACAAACGGTTGGATGGTAAGCAGAAACTGCTTTGCGAACTTACGATCAAGGATGGAAAGATCGTCTACGACTTGAATGGGATGAGCGCCGACCTGTGGACGGCATCAGCCGGACCCACATGCTGCGGAGGCCCGCAAGTGGACTACGTTTGCTCCTTCCCACGAGCACTAGAGGGCTGGGAGTAAAACAGCCGTCAGGTCGACTCCGGTCGGACCTGGTGACTTTCTTAATTTGGCCTTTAGTTTGGTGGCTGGACGGCTTTGTGGTGGGTGAAAAGCTTACGGTTAGGTGCGCAGAAACCTGCGGCCCTTTCACCGGACACCCCACCTGTGTTAACTTTTTAGGTGAACTTCGCTTTACAAACTTTCCTGTGTTGTTGCCGCGCTTCCTCAGCGCCGGCGAGCTGTTGTTGTTCGCGATAGTTCCGCAACTTCCTCTATTCTCAACAAATCTCTCAGGAAATTTCTATTTGAGCTTCGCTACCCCATCTACGCAGTTTTGCATCTCGCGCTTCCCTCCCGCAGCGCTGCCTTCCGGTTTTGTTGTAGCCGCTAGATGTTTTTCCGCCTTACCCGGAAAAAATCCTTCAGGAGTTTGATTATGCGGCTTGCTCTTCGATATTGCCTGTTCGTCTATCCTCATCGTTCTCGCGCCCCGCGCTCACGCCCAGATGGTTGGGGGGAACCATTTCCGGTGATGTCGTGGATCGCCGCCGGCTCTGCGGTGGCGCGGAGCCGAAGTGCTGATCCGCAACGATGAGACGGGCAGCGAACGCAAGTTTGTCACCGCGGAGAGCGGCACCTTCTCCGCGCCCTCGGTCGCGGTCGGGCGTGTACACCGTTTCTGTTTCGCGGGATGGATTTGCGCCCCTGAACCGTACCGGGATCGGGCTCACCGTTGGGCAGAATGTCCAACTGCACCTTGCGCTCACGGTTGGCAATGTGCAACAAACCGTCTCGGTGGTAGATACGCCCGCCATGGTCGATACTACGACCTTGCAGGTGCAGGGGCTGGTTGATGAACGGCAGGTGAAAGAGCTGCCGCTCAATGGCCGCAGCTTCGACCAGCTCATCCAGCTGAACCCGGCGTCGGTCAGCTACACCACCCAGCGTTCGGGCGGCGTGGGGACATCCAACTCCTCTGTCGGCAATATGTACTCCGTCTCCGGACGACGCCCGCAGGACAATCTCTTCCTGCTGAACGGAATCGAGTACACCGGGGCTTCGCTGATCAACGTGACCCCGGGCGGCACCAGCGGGCAGCTGCTGGGGGTGGACGCGGTCCGCGAATTCAACGTGGTCAGCGATACCTATGGCGCGAACTATGGCAAGCGCACCGGCGCGCAGATATCGATCATCACCGCTTCTGGAGGAAACAAGGTCCACGGCTCGGCATATGAATTTCTGCGCAATAGCGCGCTGGACGCGCGGAATTATTTTGATCAGGCAAAGATCCCGGAGTTCCAGCGCAATGACTTTGGCGCCGCCTGGGCGGCCCGCTGCGCCGCGACAAGCTATTCGGATTTGGTAACTATGAAGGTTATCGGCAGAATCTAGGCCTCAGCGCAGTCAGCTTTGTTCCGGACAATGCCTCGCGCGCCGCTGCTGCCTCCATCGTCCGGCCGCTGCTCGCGCTGTGGCCGGTCGCCAATGGTCCTGAGCTGCTCAACCCGAATGGCTCGCCGAGCGGCATTGCCGAAGCCTTCTCCAATCCGCCACAGCATGTGCGCGAGGATTTCGGCACCACGCGGATCGATGCCAACCTGACCCCTAACGATCTGCTGTTTGGGGTCTATACCGTGGATGACAGCGACGCCAATACTCCGTCGCAGAACCCGTATTCGACCATCTTTGAGCGGCTGCGCGAGCAGGTGTTGAGCGCGCAGGAGCAGCACGTCTTTTCGCCTAATCTGCTCAATACCATCCGCGTCGGCTATTCGCGGGCGAGCGTATTACTTTACCGGTCAGGCGCCGGATTCGGTGCCTGGCTGGATTGCCGGCAAACCTGTCGGCGCCATCGTGATTTCAGGAAGCACGGCATCGAATGGCGCCTCGCAGGTTACGCTCGCGGGCGCGAATACCGGCAGCAACAACCAGGCCGTACGTAACCTGTTCACCGTGGACGAGCATGTTTTCTGGACCCACGGACGGCACCAGCTGGAAGCGGGCGTGTGGCTGCAGCGGCTGCAATCCAATGACAACCTGGCCCAGAACCAGTATGGACAGGCGTCATTCTCGACCCTTAGCGCCTTCCTCAAGGGAACCGTTGCAACCTTTACGGTCGTGCCTTCGCCCACGGAGCTTGGGTGGCGGTCGTCTTTTCGGAGCGGGCTTTATCGAGGATGCATGGAAGGTGACGCCGCGCCTGGAGCTTCGCGGCGGCTTCCGTTCCGAATCGAGCGAACGGCTGGAATGAGGCTCCACGGCCGGGCCTCGAATTATGGTTTTACCAACGGCGTGATCAATACCAATCCCACGATCGGCAGCTCCGCTCTGTCGAATAACCGGGCTAAATTTATGCCGGAACCGCGCATCGGGGTGGCGTACGATCTGTTCGGAAATGGCAAGACCGCCGATGCGAGCCAACTTCGGCGTGCATCGCGCGCTGCTGGACGCACTGGATTACCGGCTCGACCAGACGGCGCCGTTCAATACTACGCTGTCGTTCAGTAACACCACGGTGGATAAGCTCGCCATCCTCGCCGGCAGGAACGGCCACCGGCAGCGGACTGATCTCGCCCAGCAATGTGCAGCCGGATATCGCCACACCTACGGTGCTTGGCCTGGACATTCAAGATTGAGCAGCAGATCGCCCCGGCTACTTCGCTCACCATCGGCTATGTGGGTTCGCATGGATACCATCAGATACTTTCGGAGGACCAGAACACACCCGCAACGGTGACCTGCCCGCGCCGGGTGCCCTGCGGCGCTCGCGCCAGGGACGATCTTTTATCCTTCGACTACCAAAGCCAATCCTAACGTGGCCAACACCACCTCCTGGGTCTCGCAGGGAATCAGTAACTATAACGGTCTCGAGGTCGATGTGCGCCGCCAGTTGTCGCACGGGTTGCAGTTGCGCGGCGTTTACACCTTTGCCAGCAACCTGGACGACGGCTCGGCCTGGAACACCAGCGTATCGGCGAACACCCCGGCGTTCGTCATGTATCCGGGAAATCCCCGGCTCGACTATGGGCCGGCGGCCACGAATATCCGCCATGCCGGCGCGATCAATGGCACCTGGGAGCTGCCTTTCAGCCGCGGGTTCTGGCCAACCCGGCGGCAAAACAGTTGGTCGATGGATGGTCGCTGAGCGGGATCGCGACCCTGCAGAGCGGTTTCCCGCTCTCGCCGCAGCTGGGCTACAACCCGACCGGGAATGGGGATACGCGCAACCCTGTGCGCCCGAACCGTAGCTGCCGGCTTTAGCGGGCCGCTCTATGCGAAGACAGTGAAGCAGTGGTTCAATCCGGCTGCCTTCTGCTGCGCCTTACCCGGGTACATTCGGCAATCTCGGCCGCGACACGCTTACCGGTCCGGGGCTCTCGGAGCTGGATCTCGCCCTGGCTAAGAGCACCACGATCCATGAGCGGCTTCGCGCACAATTCCGCGCGGAGTTCTTTAACGTGCTGAACCACTCCAATTTCACTACGCCGAACCCGGTTGTTTATAGCTCCGGCCCGACGCCCAAAGACTCCTACGGCAGAAGCGGAAGCGTCGCCGACGGCGGGGTTATCAGTGCAACGGCGACTACTTCGCGGCAGATCCAGTTTGGGTTGAAGCTGCTGTTCTAAGCGTGTGTCTCCAACGAACCTTGGGTGCCCCATATCTCGCTCGTTTTTCGCGAGATGTGGGATACCACGACCCTCGACCTTCTTGCCCGTTACAAACGAAGAATTGCCGGTTTAGCGCTGTGGTCTCCCGCATCTCGCGAAAAACGAGCGAGATGTGGGGCACCCGGGGTCCGTTCGCTGGTGGAGACTTGAAAATTGTTCTTAGTTTTTTGGCTTTCTTGTACCCTAGCTCTCTATGAAAGTGCTAGCGCAGGTTTTGCTTCTATTCTCTGTGCCGGTGGCTGCCCGTGCTGACATCGTTGTTCTGCACGACGGCACCAGCTATTCCGGACACTTCGCACCCTCGGAAACGGAAACTCTCGTTTACCGACAACCAGGGCATTCACTATGACTTGCCGGTTGCCGATGTTCAGTCGCTGGTCTTCTCGAACACTGCCGACCACCTCACGTTACGCAATGGCAAAACCTATTCCGGCCAGCTAACGGCATGGAAATGATTCCGTTCCAAGGCAGCGGAGGCATCGACTACCAGTTTCCCCTGCGCGACGTCAGCTCGCTCATCCTGACTGGATCGCCGGCTCCTGCTGCGTCGCACCCACATCCCGACGGTGGTCATTCCTGAAGGTACAGATATTGTCATTCGCACGGATGACTCCATTCGATCGGGACAGGACTCGTCAGGTCAACTCTATCCCGCAACCATCGAGCAGGACGTTTACGGCAGCTCCGGCAGCGTTGCGATTCCCGCGGGCACACGCGCCAAGCTGGTGGTGAGCAACGTCCGCAGTGGAGGAGCGGTGCATAGCCCGGAATTGGTGTTGGATCTCTACTCCGATCGACGTCCACGGCGAACAATACCGGGTGGATAGTTCCGCGGTGACAGAAAGCAACCGAAGCGGCCTGGGCGCTAATCGCCGCACGGCCGAGTATACCGGCGGAGGCGCGGGAATCGGCGCGCTGATGGGGGCTGTTTTTGGCGGCGGAAAGGGAGCCGGCATTGGCGCCCTGGCGGGAGCGGCGGTGGAGGCGCTCTGACGCAGCTGTTCACCCGGGGCAAAGAAATCAGCGTGCCGGCGGAGACTGCGATGACCTTCCGCCTGGAACGAACCCTGGTGATGCACCCGTAGCTTAGCGGGCGCCCACGACACCAGCGTCTTTCAAAGCGTGCTTCTCCGCGTCCAGTGACGAGGTGTGCAGTTGCACCACGCGCTGCATGGCCGCATCTGCCTCCTGCGGTGGCCCTCGGACGCAAGGCCCTGGCCAGCAGGTAAAACGAGCCTGCGTCCTCAGGATTCATATCCACGGCCTGGCGCAGCAGGCGCACGGCAGCCGCTGTATCGTGCTGCTGAAATTGCGCCTTCCCCATATAGAAATAGGTGGCCCACGAATCCGGGGTCATGCTTCTGGGCTTTTTCAAGGTAGGACAAACCTTCCGCATAACGCTGCGATTGAACCAGGAGCGCGCCCAGGAAATAGAAGGCGCTTGCATCCTGCGGATCGGCTTCAATGGCTTGCTTCAGCTGCTTTTCCGCATCCTCATTTTTCTGCAGGCTGATATATACCTTGCCTAACTCGCGGTGAGCGCCGGGAAGACAGGGTCTGCTTGCAGCACTGCCTGATAGGCCTGCTCGGCTTCATGGAATTGCGCCGCGTCGTAATAGGCGTGACCCAAGCAGGAAATTGGCTTGGGCCGGGGTCGCGCTATCGGCAAAAAGCCTGGTGAATACATCCTGCGCCTGTTGCGCCTGCCCGGCGCGCGCATAGGCTACGCCCAGCAGGTAAAGGGCCGCGGGGTCCGCGTCTTGCTGCTTCGGTCAAGGGCTTCAATAAGCTGAGGCCTTGATCGGGATGGCCGCTGAAGGTGAGGCAGGTAGCCAGAAGCATGGTGGCTTGGTGGTCGGAGGGAGACCGATTGTGCAGCTGCCGGAAGTAGGGCAAAGCATGGATGTAGTCTTCCTGCTTCAGGTAGGCGAGACCGAGATCGAGTTGAATTTCACGCATCTGAGGACTGATGCGAAGAACCCGCTGATATACCTCGATGGCCTTGCCATAGCGATGGGTTTTGGCATACAGCACGCCCAGGTTGGCGAGCGCGCTGACATTGCGCGGATCGAGTCTGCAGAACTTTGTTGAACCCGGCTTCTGCTGCCGGATAGTCCCCGAGTTCAACGCCTGCGTGGCCGACTCAAAGGTCTGCCTGGCAGTATCCGGAGAGAAGAGCAGGACGATAGCAAGAGCGGACGCAAGAAGATTCATGAAGAGATCAGTTCTCCAGATGAGGTGGAGGCGGCAAAAAAATAGGCCGGACCCACGATTCGCGGGTCCGGCCGGTTGTAGGAGAGTTAGAAGTAGAACTTACCTCCGAGTTGCAGCTGTCGAGGATCACGCGCAGAGGTGATCTGGCCTGAGGCGCCGGCGTTCGCACCGGAGAAGGGCGTTCCGGGTGTCGGCGCGGACAAGCCGTTGTTGATGTTGCCCCACTGGGTATGGTTGAAGACGTTATACGCTTCAAACCGCAATTGAATGCCGCGTGTTCTCAGTGAAGTTGAAGTTCTTGAACAGAGACATGTTCCAGTTGTCGACTCCCGGACCGTAAATCGAGTTGCGGCGGAAGTTGCCGATAGGTGCCATTGGCCGGGGACGCAAAGGCCGCCGGGTTGAACCACATGGGGAATTGTCCCGCGGGCTCGTTGTGATTGTGCGCAGTCAAAATCGGACCGCCGATGTAGTCGGGCCGGATGTGGCCAAATGACTGGCTGCTCGTCTGCGAAGCTCCGGGGTTTGAAACCCGCCTCCGTTCCCAGGTTGCCACTGGAGAAGAGATCGCAGGCATCGTTCGTAGTGGCGCCTGTTGCGCCGCCACTCAGACATGGAGTTCCACCCCAGAACTGGGTAACCCCTGACCACTCCCACCCACCGGCGGTAAGCTGCACCAACTTGTTGAGCCTTTGAATTGGGGCAGGTTGTAGACATATTGGAAGTTGAAGACGTTTCGGCGGTCGAAGCCGGCAGGAGCGTAAAACGGTTTGAGACTGGTGTAGTCAGGAAATGCATTCTGGTCGTTGTCGACGTCGTCAAGATCGATCGCCTTGGCCCAGGTGTAGTCCGCATTGAAGGTGAGCTTGTCGCTGAAGCGGCGGCTCACCTTCACCTGCAGCGCGTTGTATGCAGCTCTTGGCTCCGAACCGGTTGAAGAAGATCGAGCTGTAGCCTTTGTATGGCAGGATGGCCGCTGGTCACGTTGTTGACGGTGGAAAGGATATTCGTGTTGGTGGTTGTGCCGAGCGGCAATTGTTCCAATTGCTGGTTATACATCTGATGCCGGCTGACGTTGCCGACATAGCTGATGTCGAACACCAACTTCTGGGGCAACTCGCGCTGCAGCCCGAGATTGTAGCCATATGTGGTTGGGATTTGGCCAGCCTGATCAGTTCCTAGGACACCCGAAGATGGAGTAAGAGGAGCACCGTTCACCAGCCGCCGAAGAAAGGTTCCCGATGTTCCCGCCGTAAATCGTCGGCGTATAGACGGTTGGCGGATTGCTCACACTCGAGAAGTTGAATACGTTTTGTTCGTACCTCTCATAGAAGATGCCGAAGCCGCCGCGAAGCGCCGTCTTGCCATCACCGAAGACATCATAGGCAAAGCCAAGTCGCGGGCCGAGGTTGTTCCAGCGGTAGTTCAGTCCGCCCTTAGGAAAGCCGGGAGTTCCTTCCTGGACCATGCCATTGTAGGGGTTTCCGGAACCAGGAATGATCGTGTTCTGGGTTGGAGACCTGCCCCGGGGATGTTGGGTGCGGTATTGATCGCTACTGCGTCCGCTGGATTGTAGGCAGGCTGGCTGAAGTAATAGGCGTGGTAGGGCGAGACGGTATAGGTTGGCCCGACGAATTCGTAACGAAGACCGTAGTCGAGAGTAAGCCGGGGACTCACCTTCCACGTGTCCTGCGCGTACCCTTCGTATTGAAAGAAGTGGAAGTGGCCGTAAGCGAAAATGTTCGACTGGCTGACTGTGGTGTAGTTCCCCAACAGAGTGTTCCCAATGCCCGAGTTACTGTTGCTCGGGTTTTCGTTGCTGGCGCCGAAGTTGAAAGCCGGGTTCTCCTGCCACGTTCCTTCCTGGCCGTTCTCGTTCAGATCAGCAAAGAGACCGAACTTGATCACGTGGTTCCCCAGAATCTTGGTTACGTCATCGGTGGCAACCACCGTATTGCCGGTAGAAATCCAGCCAGAGGGGAAGGGGCTAATGTTGATGTATCCGTCGCCGGTATTGAGATTCGGGGCCAGATTCAAAGTATTCGTCGATGGGTAGATATCGTCGAAGGTAAACCCAACGTCGCTCTTGTTGTACAGAGAGGGTGAGGTGCCCTGGACAATATTCACTTCCTGCGTCAAATGAAGCCAACCGACGGTTGCTTCGTTGGTCAGGGTCGGCGAGATGACGTTCACCAGGCTCCAGGCATAGCTCTTGCCTGGCTTTTTGCGGTACTGCGGCAATACCGGGAAGCTGTTGCCGGAGAAGATCCCGTAGCCATCGCTCTCCTGCTGCCGGTCATCGACGTAGCGGAAGAACGCATTGGCCTTCGGCCCGATGTTAAAGTCCACCCGAGCCACGTACTGGTTCTTGTAGAAAACGTACGTGTCCTGAAAGTTGATCTGCTGCTCATCGCCGAATCCATTGTTGAAGGTCGGATGAACGAAGGTGCCGCGATAGCCCGGCGTAAAGTACTTGATCATCGCGTTGTATTGGCTATTGAACTGCGAAGCCGGGATGATATTGCCTGCGTAAGGAGTACCCGTCAGCACCTCGCCCACCGAGTCATACTTTACCGTTCCCGGTACGAAGACCTGGCCGTTCTGGACCAGGTTGCCGTTGGTATCGTGGATCGGGATGCAGGTCGTCCCTCCGTTAAAGTCGCACATATTGCCAGGCCGGTAGACGGGGGAAAGGTTCGCTTCTCCATTGGGAGTGCCGATGCCCAGCATGGAAGGCTGCGGCATCGTGTAGTACGTGCCATTATTGGGGCGGCTGGCGCGTGTGCCCTCATAGTTGAAAAAGAAAAAGGCCCTCTTGTTGCTTCTGGGTGAGACTTTTGGGATTGGGATATAGCCGCCGATGTTGCCGCCGAACTGGTTGAACTTCAGATCGGCTCGGGGCAGACCGTCGTGGTTACTGAACCAATCGTTGGCGTTGTAATCGGTGTTGCGATTGAACTCATAAGCGGTTCCATGGAAGTGCTGGCCGCCACTCTTGGTGTTGACCAGAATCATCACACCCGGGCTACGCCCATATTCCGCGTTGAAGTTGCCGGTGAGGGTCTTGAACTCACCCACCGCGTCCAGGCTCAGGTTTGTATATTCGCCGTCGTTGGCGCCCACGTCGGTGTTGATCACGCCGTCGAGAAAGAAATTATTGGCGGTACCGCGCATTCCATTGACGTAGAAGTCGTCAGTCTGGTTAAACACGAGACGAAATTGCGAGTTATTGTTGGTCACCACGCCGGGCAATGTCGTCATCAGCGACTCGAAGTCGCGGCCGTTCAGCGGCTGCTCAGTAACCTGGCGCTGGTCGATGACTTGTGAATTATTCGAGGTCGCGGTATCGATCAGGGGTTGCTGGGTGGTGACGGTCACGGTCTGTGAGGCTTGTCCAAGAGTCAGCGCCAGATTACCCAAGCCAAGACTCTGGTCCTGATCGAGCACCACCCCGTCGCGATCAAGTTCCTGCATACCGGGGGCGCTGACCTTAATTCTGTAAGTAGCAGCCGGCACGTTCAGTGCGCGGAATGTTCCGCTGGCGTCCGATGTCGTTTCCCGGGTCAGATCGCCAGTAGCCTGGTTGACGATCTGAACCTTGGCTCCGGGAATAGCGGCGCCAGACGGATCGACCACAGTGCCGGTAATCAGGCCGGTTTGTGCGTGGAGCCTGGCGCCGGGAAAAAACGCGGCCACAATCGCCAGCAGCGCCAGCTGCATAAAAAAGGCAGGTTTCAGGAAACGGCTGGAAAGGATCTTTTCCGGGTGCAAGACAGGGATCTGCCACAACTTATCGCGTCGCATACTACCTCCGAGGGCCACGAACTGGTTTGGTTTTGTCTTGACTGCCGCGCACCGCGTCCGCGGGTTGGCAGGTCTTGCGGCGATCCTTAGTCTTCAAAACGTGCGAGAACACGTGGAATCGACCGATGGGAGATTACCGAACGGTACATAGCACTGTCAATACTGGTATCGGTCAACATAATCGTTTCTTTAAAGGATTTTGTGTCATCAAAGCGAGTTTCTCGTGAAGCGAACAAGAGTGAAAACTATTTCCTTGTGTGCTACGTCGTCACTGGTTTCTTAAGGGGGTGCAACGATTCAGGTAGAAAAAAATGGCCGGACCCGTTGTTTTGGGTCCAGCCTTGAGGAGCGAGGTTAAAAATAGAAATTGCGTAATTCTGTGGCCCAGGCCGCGTCCGAGGCCGCGCCGACACAGAAGCGTTTCTTTAACGGGAAGAAAGGTTTCTGTAGATTGACCGGCCTGAGTAGACCGCAATCGTCACATGACTGTCAAGGAAATTTTTTCTCTCAACGAAGAGTGTCGGGGGTGGATCGGAGGAAAAAAACTGCGGTTGCTTCCCTTTTGACAGGGCTGAGGTAAGATGCGACACTCCCTCAGCGATTTCTTGAAAAAACCCGGGAAATTTAATCTTGAGCAGAAAAAAAATACCAGATAAACACGAGCGCGTAACTCTTCGCACTCTGGCCACCCATCTCGGTCTGTCCCTCACAACTGTATCCGTCGTGGTAAGCGACTCGCCGGCGGCGCAGGCGATCCCGCTCGCCACCAGGAAGCGCATACTCGCCGCAGCCAGTGAGCTTCACTATCGACCTAACTACTTTGCGCGTTCGCTGCGCAACAAAAGAAGCATGTCGGTCGGCGTGTTGGTCTCGGAGATGAGCGAGGGCTACTTCACGCTGGTGATGAATGGCGTGGAAGAGTACCTGATGGCGGCGAAGTATTTTTACTTCCTGGCCTCGCACTTCTGGCAGCCTGAGCTGCTCGAGGAATATCCGAAGATGTTGCTCGAACGGTCGGTGGACGGTCTTCTTTTGGTGAACACTCCAACGCCGTCGCGGGTGCACGTGCCTATCGTCTCCATCTCAGGACATCAAGAAGTGGCCGGCGTAACAAATATTCAGCTGAACCACAAGCTGGCCGCTCGTCTGGCGCTTAAACATCTGTCGGACCTGGGACACCGCAGAGTGGCGTTCATGAAGGGCCAGGAGCAGACGGTCGACACCGATTATCGCTGGAAAGAGATCATAGAGACGGCCCGCGCTTGCGGCATGGAGCTTCACCAGGAGCTGCTGATTAAATTGACCGAGAACAGCTGGTCGCCCGCCCTAGGGTACGGTCCGGTTAAAGCGCTGCTCTCGCGCACCAGAGATTTCACCGCGCTGTTCGCGTTTAATGACATCGCTGCGTTCGGTGCCATTCGAGCGCTGCATGAAGCTGGGCTGCGGGTGCCGGATGATGTATCAGTGATTGGTTTTGACGATGTGTTGAGCGCCCCCTTCGGGATTCCGAGCCTGACGACCATTCGCCAACCCCTGCGTGAAATGGGGAAAATGGGCGCCGAATCGCTGATCAAGCGGATCAATCATCCCAAAGCACCTTACCCCCAGCAGGTGATCGTGCAGCCGGAACTGGTCATCCGCGAGTCCACCGCCAGGGCTTTGCCGGGACGCCCTTCGCCGGCACAGATACGAAGCAAGCCTGCTTCTCGTACCCGGGCGAGACGCGGTGAGATAACCAACAACCTTCACTAAGCGCTCGCCTTGGTCGTGCTCAAGGTCCGAAGCGCAGAATGACATTCCTGCTCAAGGAAAATCAGCAGTTGGTCCATGTGTTCTGTGCGGGTGCGAAAGTTCACCGGGCTGATGCGAAAATACATTTTTCCTTTCAGCTCGGTGGTTGAAAACCAGAATTTCCCGCTTTGTTCGACTCGCTTTGCAACCTCCGCATGCAGCTCCCTGGATTGCGCCTCGGCCAGGCCCGCACCACGATAGCGAATGCAGATTGCCGACATCGGCGGTTCACAAGCAGCTTCGAACTCAGGATGCTTCGCTACCAGCCCATAAAGGTGTTTTGCCTGGCGTACGTTGTTGTCGATCCATTCCCCGATCTGGCTTGCCCCGTAACGCTTGAAGCTCATCCACACCTTAAGGCCGCGAAAGCGCCTCGATTGCTCGAAGCTGTGAACGTAATACTGATAGCGCTCATGCGCACGATCGAATTCGTCGGTTAGATACGCAGGCTTGATCCCAAAGGACGCCGTTAACCGACGATCATCTTTGACCAGGATCGCGCCGGCATCGAGTGGCGCGTAGAACCACTTGTGGGGATCGATGGTGACCGAATCCGCAAGCTCCAATCCTTGACTGCCCATCGGCCAGGCATGGGAGAGCAACATGCCGCCACCGTACGCGGCATCGACGTGCAGCCACATTCCTTCGCGGTCGGCGATTTTCCGAAGCTCACGCACCGGATCGATAGAACCAGTGTTGGTCGTTCCAAACATGCCCACGATGCACATCGGTCGCACTGCCGCGTTGATGATCCTCGGCAATAGCGGTCTCCAGTGCATCCAGGCGCACCCGAAATTCGGAGTCGGTGGGCAGCGCACGCAGCGATTCCCTTCCCAGTCCAACCGCGTCCACCGCCTTATCCACCGAGACGTGGCGTTGATCCGACGTGTAGACTGCCCAGCGTTGCTGCACCCCCTCATGTTGTATCCGGTCGCCCGAAACCGAGTCGCGCGCCAACTTAAGCCCGATGAAGTTCGCCATCATGCCGCCGCTGGTCAGGTTGCCGCCGGCGTTTTCATCGTAACCAACCAGGTCCATGAGCCAGCGAACGGTGCGTCGCTCCATGTCGACAGCGGCAGGGCCGACCGTGTAGACACCGATATTTTGGTTGAGAGCGGAGCAGATAAAGTCGGCAACGATTCCGATTGGGCTCGGCGAAGGAGTAATCAGCCCCATATAGCCCGGGTGCCCGACATGGGTGCAATTAGGAAAAAGCTTTTGCTCCAACTCACTCAGAACGCTTTCCGCAGAACTGGCATCCTGGGGGAGCGGCTCAGCAAAAAGCTTCGTCAGGGCCGCTGGCGCTATGTTGGGATACACCGGTCTGTCTTCGATGTTATCGAGGTACTCGGCCAGCAGATCCACCACCCGGTGCCCGATGTCGCGAAATTCGCCCGCGTTCATGAGTCCCTCCTGAAGTCGAGAGTTAAATCATATAGAGGTTTACCTGTCGATGAAGAATTAAGGAACCAGTTGCCAGCTCGCTTGACCGATTGCTACATTTGACTTGCACGTCAAGGGTGCACCCCGTCCGCGGAAAGGGATTATCCCACCTTGCTGCTCGGTTCCACACAACTTTCACTCTCTTCTGCCCGACGCAGCGGACCACGGGCGACAAAGAAGGAGTGAGTCATGTCTGTACACGAACTGCCCGCACGCCCCAACCTTGAACATCTCAAAAAAGAAGCCAAGCTGCTGCTTCGCGGATCCCTGGTGGCAGAACCTACGGCCATCGATCGCTTTCGCGAAGCTCATGTAACTTATTCAACCGACGCGCCCAAACTGGCCGATGCACAACACGTGATCGCGCGCGAGTACGGGTTCGACAACTGGGCCAAGCTGAAGGCCCATGTTGGGGCGCTCTCCGATGACCCGTTAGAAGCGTTGACGGCGGCCATCAAGGCGAACGACGCGTCCCTGGTGCGCGAGGTGCTCAGCCGATACCCGGTGCTGAAGTCGCGGCTGGATGAACCGCTGCCCAACTATGGCTTCGACGCCCCCGCCCTGATCGCCGCCGTGCACAAGGACAATCGCGAAATGATCGACGCCCTGTTGAATGCAGGCGCCAACATCAACGCACGAACCAGATGGTGGGCGGGCGGCTTTGGGGTGCTGGATAGCTCCAGTCCCGAACTCACGCCGTATCTCATCGAACGCGGGGCCTGCGTGGATATACATGCCGCCGCACGGCTGGGGATGTTCGACCGGCTGCGAAGCCTGATCGAGGCCGATCCCGCGTCAGTCCACGCTCGCGGAGGCGATGGCCAGACACCGCTGCACTTCGCATCCAGCATCGAGATCGCCGGGTACCTGCTGGACCATGGCGCAGAGATCGACGCGCGTGACGTCGATCACGAATCTACGGCTGCGCAATACGCGGTTGCGCACTGGCCGCGGCGGCCCGAGGTAGCCCGCTACCTGATCGCCCGCGGCGCGCAGACCGATATTCTTATGGCTGCGGCGCTGGGCGATCTGGAACTGGTACGCCAGCATCTTGATGAAGACCCGGCGTCGGTGCGGATAAGTGTCTCCGAAAGAGACTTCCCCAAACAGAACCCACGCAGCGGCGGCAGCATTTATATCTACGGCTTTGGGTGGACCAGGAAGGCACATATGCTGGCCCACAAGTTCGGCCATGAAGATGTGTTCCGTTTGCTGATGCAACGTAGTTCCCTGGGCCTGACGATTCGCGATTGCCTGCGAAGTCGGCGACCATGAGTTGGCCAACGACCTGCTCGCGAAGCACCCGAACGTGATTGAGAAGCAGCCGGCTGACGCCTACCGCCGCATCATCGGGGCGGCACTACGAAACAACGCCCGCGCTGTGGGCATGATGCTCAGTGCGGGTTGGCCGGCAAATGTCCACGGTGACCACGATCAGACTGCGCTGCACTGGGCTGCTTTCCACGGCAACGTGGAGATGGTGCGGGCACTCCTCGATCACCAGGCTCCGCTGGAGGCGGAGGAGCAGCAATTCAAGGGAACTCCACTCAGCTGGGCGCTGCACGGATCGGTACATGGCTGGCATCGTGATGCGGGAGACTATCCGGGGACTGTCCAGGTGCTATTGTCGGCAGGCGCGAAAGCGCCCAGGCCCATTGAAGAACTCGAAGCTCCGGAGGAGGTGCTGGAGGTGATCCGCCGGCACGAGACTTAGCCTGCCAACTAACCAGTGGGGACCACCACATCTCGCTCTTGTTGCCGGGATACGGTGGTAGTCTATAACCCCTACAACAGATGGAGGATCCGAGAGAATGACCTCTTCCGGTCGCTGGGGCCTGTTCTGTGCTGTCGTCCTGACTGTTTCGCTGATTCCTCACCGAGCGTTTGCGATCGATAAGCTGCTCATCGTCAACGGGACCGACCTGACCATGAAGGCAGGACAGACCGAGCCCTTTGTCGGCTACATCCTGGTGGGCAACGAAGGAAAAATCAAGGCCATCGGCAGAGGCAACCCGCCTGCAGGCACCTCTGCGCAGACTACGTACGACGCCAAGGGAAAGTTTGTGCTCCCTGGCTTTATTTCAGCGCACAGCCATTTATCGGAGAGCGCTTTTCGTGGGCTGGCGACCGACCAATATGTTTACCAGTACCCCGCCATGACGGGCTGGGTAGAAGCGCTCGAAACCCGGGAGCTGGGCACCAGGCCGGAAGACTACTACTGGTTCACGCTGGAAGGCGCCCTCGATCACCTGGTTCATGGGATCACTTCGGTTTACAACTTTGCCTATGCGCGGGATGATAACGAGGCTTTCGAGGAGTATCAGTGGCGCGCCGAACTCGACTCCGGAATGCGCTTTATTCATTCCTATGAGCCTTCAGGCAAATCAACGCCGCAGGTTCGGCGGGCGAACCTGGAGAAGTTTCTGGCTTTTGCCAGAAAAGATATGTCGCGCCCAACCGTGTTGAGAATGGCCTACTCAGGATGGATCACCACTGCCGAGGCCATGCAGCTCGATGCTTCGTTCCTGCGCGATTACCACCTCTACTCGGAAATTCATTTCCTTGAATCCCCGGTAAACCAGGAGAAGCAGCGCGAAACATTCCAATACATCGCCGCAGTCAACATCCTGGGCCCAAACGTCAGCTTCGGGCATTTCGTCCACCCCGATGACGCGATTTTGAAGGCGGTGGCGGCAGCCGGCTCGGGAATGGTGTGGAATCCTATGTCGAACGGGCGGCTGGCATCGGGCATCGCCGACATCCCCAAATATCGCAAGATGGGAATTAAGGTTGGCATGGGGGTCGATGGGGAAGGAAGTTCGGACCTGCCAGACCCGTTCGAGAATATGCGTATGGGCCTGTATGTAATCCGCGCCAGATATGAAAGCGCCAAGGTTCTGCAGCCTATCGACGTGCTGCGCTTTCACACCATAGGAAGCGCGGAAGTCTTAGGAGTGGCGGACAAAGTGGGCAGCTTGGAGGTGGGCAAGTTTGGCGACATCGTTATTGTCGATCCCAAACTGATCGAGCGCGGGCCCGTGGTCGATCCCTATGCTGCGGTGGTGCTGGCCTGCAATGCCATGAACCTGGCCAAGGTATATGTCGGCGGCGACCTATTGGTTGACACCTATCATTTGCAGAAGAACGACATGAGCAAAGTAGCCCGCGAAGTGAACCAACGCGTCGCTCGTCTACACTAGACCGATGAATCGCATAGGGCGGCGGGATTTCTTAAAGCAGGCTGCGGGCGCTATCGGCACTGCCACTCGAATTCCTCACTGGTCATCTTTCGCGGAGGCGGAGGCTCAGGAGACCAGGCAGCATGGTCGTCAGGCTGCCGAGAGGATTTCCTATCCCCGCGTCTTCTCGGGCGACCAGCTCAAGATGCTTGCTTTCCCGCTAGGTGGCGTCGCCGCCGGAAGCTTAGCCCTCGGCGGTCGCGGCCAGCTGCGCGATTGGGAGATTTTCAACCGGCCTAACAAGGGCTTCTCTCCGCAATATGCATTTCCTTCGATCTGGATCAAGGCCGGGAACGCCAAGCCGATTACTCGGGTTCTAGAAGCGCGGATTCTACCGCCATATGAGGGCCAGGACGGCCTGGGCTCGAGCAATTCACCCGGATTGAGCCGCATCGCGACGGCCGAGTTTACGGCGCAGTATCCGCTGGCGCATCTTCAGTTCAAAGACCCAAGCCTTCCGGTAAGGATTGCGCTCGAGGCGTTTTCGCCGTTCATTCCGCATGATCCAGACGCCTCGGGGTTGCCGGTGGCGATCCTGCGCTATCGTGTGAACAACCCGATGGCTTCGAGCGCCAGCGTCGCGATTTCCTTTTCCATTGACAACCCGGTCAAGGCACCCACCGTCACCGACGTGGCGCGCGCTACCGAGGACCCCCGCGTGAATGAGTTCCAGACGGCGAACCAGCTGGAAGGTCTGTTGATGACCAACCCCAGCCTGAGCGCCAGCGATCCGATGCAGGGCAGTTTTGCTCTGGCAGTGATTTCCGGTGAGGGGGCGCGGACGACGCATTGGCGCGGTTGGCCGCGAGGACGTTGGTGGAATTCGCCGATGTTGTTTTGGGACGCCTTTTCACAAGATGGGGCGCTGCTCAACGAGCCGGCATCGCGCAACGCAGTAGGCGCAGTGTGCCAACAGAGGTCGATTCCTGCCGGCGGGTCCGCAGAATTCACCTTCCTGTTAGCCTGGCACTTCCCAAACCGCACTCCGGAGTGGTGTGGATGGGATTTTCCCCCGGGCGAAGGCCAGGCCATCATCGGCAACTATTACGCCACGCGGTTCAAAAATGCGTGGGAGGCGGCCGAGTACACGGCGGCAAATCTGCAGTCTCTTGAATCTCGCACACGGACCTTCACCAATGCCCTCGCCGCCAGCACGCTGCCTGCAGCCGTCAAGGAGGCGGCGAGCGCCAACCTCTCCACGCTGGCGACAACCACCTGCTTCCGTACCGCGGATGGAGAGTTTCACGGGTTCGAGGGATCCGACGACCATAGGGGCTGCTGCTTTGGAAACTGCACCCATGTGTGGAATTACGAGACGGCCACCGCGTTTCTGTTTCCTTCGTATGCGCGATCGCTGCGCAAAGCCGCCTTCGGATACAGCATGGACGACCAAGGCGGCATGCGTTTTCGCCAACTGCTTCCCGATGGCAAGCAGAGATACCACATCGCCGCGGCCGATGGACAGATGGGGCAGATCATTCACGCGTACCTGGACTGGAAGCTATCCGGAGATGAGGCGTGGCTCAAGACAATGTGGCCGCGGGTGAAGAAGGCGGTAGAGTTCGCCTGGATTCCGGGAGGGTGGGATGCGAACCGTGACGGCGTCCTGGACGGAGTTCAACATAACACCTACGACGTGGAATTTTACGGCCCGAATCCGTTGTGCGGGATCTATTATCTCGGGGCTTTGCGCGCGGCAGAGGAAATGGGAAGGGCCGCCGGCGATGAGACTTCCGCCAATGAGTATCGCAGGCTGTTCGACCAGGGCAGCCGCTGGATCGATGCCAATTTGTTTCGGGGCGAGTTTTATATCCAGCAGATTCGTGGGTTCCGCCCGGACCAGATCTCGCCGCAACTGCGCAGCGGCATGGGGAGCGAGAATACGCAACAGCCAGAGTATCAAGTTGGCGAAGGCTGCCTGATCGATCAGTTGCTGGGACAATATCTCGCGGACATAGCCGGACTGGGACCCCTGGTTTCGCCGCAGCATGTGCGCACTACGTTGGATTCGATCTATCGCTATAACTACAAGCGCAGCCTGGTGGATCATGACACCGTTCAGCGCACCTATGCCCTGAACGATGAGGCTGCCGTGGTGGTCTGCGATTACGGTAAGGCGCCCCGCCCGCATATTCCCTTTCCCTACTACGCAGAGGCCTGGACCGGCCTGGAGCATTCAACCGCCGCGCTGATGTTCTACTCGGGCATGATTCCGCAAGGGGTGGAGTACGTTGAGAATCTTCGCGCACGATACGACGGGGTTAAGCGCAACCCCTGGGATGAGGCGGAGTGCGGCCATCATTATGCCCGAGCCATGTCTTCCTGGTCGAGCGTTGTGGCCCTTAGCGGATTCCACTATGAAGGCGATCGGGCCCACGTGATTGCTCTGCCGCGGCTGCCGCATGAGAACTTCCACTGCTTCTGGGCGACGGGCACCGGCTGGGGAACATATTCTCTGAAGCGGTCGCAAAGTGGCACGGTTCAGCTCACGATCCAGACTCTTGCCGGCACTTTGCCGTGCAAGTCCTGCGCGCTCGCTGCGCCCGGCTCTCGAGCGACGGCGCAAGTGGGCACAAGAAAGATCACCGCACGTTTAGAGAAGAGCAAGGAGCAGACGACGGTGTACCTCGCAGAGCCGATTCAGTTGCGGGAAGGCGAGGAACTGAAGATTGCGGTCGCCGGATGAAGTGAAGGGTACGGCCTTTGTTCCCTCACGTTAACGCTTATGTGACTATCGTCCTGGGCTACTATCAGCCATCCGTGTCCAAATTAGGGCAATAATATACTTGACTGACTCTCGCGGTTTTGGTGCAATGGGTTTGCCGTGACAGGGCGGTTTGCTATTCTTGGTGGGAGATGGAATCTAATCCTGAAATCGCTTTAACGCAGGAGTTCGACTGGATTTCGAAGCGCCATGCCTGTTCGCCAACAAAGGCATTTATCGCGCTACGCGAACAGGTCATGAAGGACGTTGAAAAGCGGTCATCCCTGATGGGGAGTCGAGAGAAGGAAAATTATCGATTCAAAACAGGGGAGCAAGACTGGCTGTTTTGGGTTGCAGTAGAAGGTTATGGTGTCGATAAGGGCGTATCGTTCCACCGCTCTGCAGTTGGAATAGAGGTTCGCAATACAGCCAATAGCCAACCCATTTTGGAAGGGAAATTAACGTTGGGCGACGACGGAGAATGCAAGCTAAAAGTGGGCGACATCGTGTATAGCTTCTGGCAATTTCGCAGGTTGGCCCTCGAAGATATCCTGTTCACAAGCGTTGCTAAGTGGAGTTTTTGAAATACCTTAGGCTGCCATGCCAACATATCTGCTGCTTGCAATGGAGAAAGCCATCTACCGTTCCCTCTTTGCCCTAGCGCGTTCTCGTTTTGCTTTAGCGATAAGAAAGTCCAGTTCTTTGCCAACCTTGACCAAAGTGTCAGATGGGATATCTCCACGCTTTAACCTGTGAATAACGGCTAACTTATCTAGCCATTGCCTGTCCCCTGAACTCGCTAAGTGAGCAACGAAATCGGCAGGGTGCAACTCTATGAAATCGGCCTTTCTTGCCGGAGTCACCGAGGAGATGCAGGTCTCTCCAGAATCCAGCATGTAAAGCAATGTTTTCAGTACGTAGTCGAGATTGGGCTGCCCTTGTTCCAAGACAAAAGCGGTGGGAGCGCCAACCTCCTTGCAGATGGACAGAACGCATTGAAATGCACACATAGCATACTCATTGCCGAAGCGCGAAAGAGTTTTTTCTGTGGAGTGAGCGCGATACCTATCCTTTCCGAGCGCCAAAAAGACTCCATTGATTTCGCTTTTGGCAATGGCATCAAAAATCTCCGGATATTTCCGATCTCCGTCTTTGGCGTGAAAGCCACATGAATGCGGCTTCCAGAGCTCTCGGAATGCTTGCCACTGTTCCACATTTCCGTAGAAGCCAGCTACAGTCACGACGGGGCACCCGGCATGGGTTCCTGCTTCATCGAGATATGCAGTCAGCACTGCAAGCCGCCTTTCCCCATCGCCCAGGAGAATTGATGCCAGATGATCTTGACCTTGGGCACACATCGGCGATACCCTCATTTCTGAGGGCTCCGAGTGCCGCGTCCAAGTCAACCGACCGCTTCCGCCAAGAATGCTACGGGTGATTTTGATCGCTTTACGGGTTTTATGCGTCGGCTTGTAGCCGTACCGCACTCCGAAATAAAAGCAAAACTGGACGCCGAGAAGAAAGCAAAGAAGCGAACGCCTAAGCCTTCCGCTTCCCGCGTCTCCCGCCGCCCCAAACCTTAGGCCTGCGTTTCTCCCACCTTGCCGGTGACCTCTTTGTAAGTCAGCCGCTTTCCTGAGACCTGCGACATAGCCAAGTAGAAGCGATCCGAGTCGTTTAAGGGCACCGCTTTGGTTGCACGATTGTTGAACCGAAAGCTCTGTTCGTCAAGGTAGCGGAACAAGTGAAACGGTTCCACACTAACGTAGGTGCCCCCAAGGGTCCGCTTGAGTAGGCTCCAGAAGTTTTCCAGCCCGTTGGTATGTACACGGCCATTCACGTACTCGACAGCGTGATTGACCATCTGGTGAGCATAATCGCTCTCCAGTCCAGAGTAGCCAAGCATCACATCGGTGTAGAGGCTAGCACCATCAACCACGCGCTCTTTCAGGATCGGCCGCACGGTTTTGGAAAGGCGGTTATCAATGACCTGAGTGTGAACCTTGCCGCCACGCTCCAGAACGCCGAAAACGATGGTCTTGCCTTTGCCTCCGGTGCCAGTGATCTTCTTGGCGCGAACGCTCTTATGCATGTTGCGAGCTTTGCCGCCGATGAAGGTCTCATCGACTTCGACCTCAGCGCCGTCGCCCCCGGCCCTCACGAACGACTTGGCCTGCATGGCGAGGCGGATGCGGTGCATCATAAACCACGCTGATTTCTGGGTGACACCCAGAGCGCGGTGGATCTCGTAGGAGCTGATGCCATTCTTTGCTCCGCAGATGAGCCAAACGGCGGGGAGCCACTTCTCTAACGGCAGTGGCGAGTCCTCGAATATGGTACCAACCTTGAGCGAGAACTTTTGCTTGGGGTGGTTTCCGTAGCAGCGATAAACCTTGGCATTCGCAAGGTAGGTAACTTTGTCGGAGTCACAAGCTGGGCAACGAACGACACCATCCTCCCAGCGGACCGAGATCATGAACCGGCGGCAGTTCTCAAAGTCAGAGAAGAATTGGATTGCTTGCTGGAGAGTCTTTGGCGCTTCCATGAAATAACTGTACTCGGAATCCGAGAGTCAGTCAAGTATATTATTGCCCAAATTAGGTCTTGTAGAGGTCGATGATTCCGCCGGGAAAGAAATCGCAGGTCCACTACGCTAATTTAGCCGCCCCTCTCTCCTTGTCATGCCGACCGGAGCGTAGCGAAGCGGAGGGATCTGCAGTGCGCCCTTCGGCTCTCTCAAATCATGCCTGGAAGCGCTCCCGGATGAACCATCTCCTCCGAATCAAGCCCTCACCCCGCAACCTGATTCGCAAATGACGGTCGCTGCACTCGTTTATCCAATAAAATCACCGTTGCAGGGTCGACCGAATCGCTAATTTGGACAGCTATGACTATCATCCGTCCCTTCGGGACTAAGTGCACAGGGCCTTAGTCTCGCCCTTCAAACCTATTAGGAACCTAAGACGCCATGCCGAGGCCCACGATGTTGGCTGCGGCGATGATGACCAGCATACCGGCCCAGAGCAGGCGTACCGGTCTGCTGCCGACGCCGGCCCATTCGCCAAGCGCCAGGCCCACAATCCCGCCAAAGAGAACATAGCCGCTCATGTGCAGCATCCAGTTCACGTAGGCGAAGCGGCCGGGTATGTTGGCCGCCCCCCACGCGTAGAAGAAGAACTGGAGATACCACATGATCCCGCCGGTGGCGGCGAGCGTTCCGTTCTTGAACAAAGTGGCCCCGGGTAGCGCGAGGTCGGCCTTCAACGAGAGTTCCTTCTTGAAGATGAGCCGAATGAAGCAATAGGCAAAATTGACCAAGCCACCTCCGCCCATGATGATGACGTAGCTGGGCAGTGCGCTGTAGAGCGGGTTCACGCCCAGGGCAAGCGCTCCCGCCTGAATAGGCCTGGCCGCATCCATAGCAAAAGACATGCCGGAGGAGAAGATGCCGCACATGATAGCCAGCAGCAGTCCCTTCTTCACATCGAATTCGCGGATTTCGGATCCCAGCGCAATTTCTTTGCGATGCCCGGCCACCGACACAATAACAATGCCGCAAAGCGCGACGACAATACCTAACAGAGTGAGCAGCCCTCCGCGCGTGGTCACAAGCTCGCGCGCCTGGCCGTGGATGAGCGGCGGAATCAGCGTACCCACAACTAGGGTGACGCCGATGGCCACTCCGATGCCGAGCGACATGCCGAGATATCGCATCGTGAGGCCGTAGCTCACATTGCCGACTCCCCACATGCAGCCAAAGAGAAACGCTTTGAGGACGACGGATGAGTCAAGCGATCCGTAGAAAGCTCGCATATCCGGCAGCAGTATAGCGCTGACACAGATAGGCAAGAGGACCCAGGAGAAAATGCCGGCCACGGCCCAGGTTGATTCCCAGGTCCAACGCTTCACCTTGCTGATGGGTGCGTAAAACGATGCGGCCGATGCCGCGCCAACCATGTGCCATCCAATTCCGGCGATAATTCCTGTCACTAAGTCGTCTCCCTTAGCTTTCGACAGGATTGCTCGGGTTCCAGAAAGGTTCACTCGCTGGAACGAATTCAACCGGAACATCGGTCACAAAAGACTTCAGCCATTCGGTGCAGTACTTCATGCCGCCCTGCTCGGAAAGAACATGACCCAGCACAATAAGCGCCTTTTGGTTGCCGGCAGTGATACTGTCTTGCGCATATTCCACCAACTCCCACTCCCGTGCTTCCCCTACAACCAGCACATCCACGTCGGGCCGGGCAAACAAGGGGATGGTTGTCAAACGATCCGCAGCGCCCCAACTGACGGCTACCCTCTTGACTGGCATCCTGGGCTTACCAACCACGCGCATGGTTCGATCCTGCAGGCGCGCTTGTAAGCCCTGACAAAACTGCGCCAAGGGTTCACCGTTAAATAGGAAGCGCATCGGGTCGGCGGGATCGACATTCTTCTCCCAGCCCAGCTCCTGCATCATGCCGGTAGCGATTCCATCGGGGTGGTGGGCATGCCAGTGATCGTGAAAGCGGAAAACGGCAACGTTGTTCTTGTGGATGAAGTCCAGTTTGTATTTCAGGGTTGGATCGTTCCGGATCTCCCGCGTTGTGTCCTGATGCACATAAAACGTGGGTTCATGGGTAATGATCATGTTCTTGCCGGCAGCCACGGCTCGTTCGATGACATCGAGGGTGGCCATCATGGTGACTGCGATGCCCCGAACGATCGTATTCGCATCTCCTGCAAGAATGCGGTCGACCGTCTGTGCCTGCCACGGAACTCCCACGTGCTTGCGGATACGCTGCACCAATTGGCCGGCAGTCAGTTGCGTGGGAGCTGGTTGTGCTTTGGTTAGCGGCGCGGCCAGCAGAGCACTGCCGGCGATGATGAAGTTTCGACGCGAAACCTGATTCGATCTCATGACCCCTAGAACAGTAGCACAGCGTTCAGCGATGATAACGGCCCATCAGTTGACCGGAAGCCAGAACATGGCCTTCCATCGACTTCATCAGCTGTTCCTTATTGACCGGGGAGAGTGGACTCAGTATGTTGTCCAGGGCGTAGAGAGTAAAGACATAGCGGTGAACAGAGTTTCCAGGGGGACACGGTCCCGTATAGCCGATCGCATCGTCTGAGTTGCTGCCCTGCTTCGCACCACCAGGCAAGACCTCGCTTCGCGGCACACCTTCAGCAATATGGTTGGGTTCTGGCGGCAGGTTATACAGGACCCAGTGGACATATGAGCCAAACAAGGAATCCGGATCAGTGACCAGCAAAGCGAGACTCTTTGTGTTCGGCGGCAATGCATTCCATGAGATGGCGGGCGAGATGTTGGCTCCACTACAGGTAAATTGTTGGGGGATATTCTCGTCCTGCCGAAAGCTTACGCTCGAAACAGTTAGGGAGCTCTGCGCACGATCGTTGACTGGGGCTTGCCTGCAGCCCGAAAGCCCGATCAGATAGGCGAAACCAATCCAAACCAATCCCCGCTTGGCAAAGTCTGAGATGGTCATAGAAACATCCCAACCTTCTTTCCACTATAGGCTACGTGGATTGCACTTGACCCGCATGGCGGCCACCCGTCAAACGGTAAAGGAGATTCCGGCGAAGCTGACCACGCTGCTTTCATCAATGTTCCATTGTTCATATCGGAGCAGCGTTCCCCGGGCCTGCGGCACGGCCTTCATAAAGGTATAAATTGGCGAAGAGCCGCACCACTTCAGGTCGTCTCGATTCTCCTTAACCAGGTCCCAAAAACCTCGCGCGTCCGATGCGTTGATCCGCTCGATCCGGAGCTTGTCTCGTTCTCTCACCACGGTCATCTCGTCCCGGTCTGCATGTGCGGCAAACCTGTCGCCGAATCGCAGACCGATATGGGCCATATCGACGCCCAGCACCCAGAACAAACGATGTTGCTCTCTCTCAGCAATCTCCCCGAGCGCCTCAAGAAAACGCTGCACATGCTGGTCATCTTCCGGAACCCCGCCTCGAAGAATGCTTTCTCCAAATGATCCGCAGAGGATCGGAAGGATGCAAACATCTGGCCCGCAAATGGCCTGCAGGAAGAGCACCTGAAATTCGATCGAATGCTCAACGGCATGGCAATAGTCCTCCATTACCGTCGCAGGTTGGGGTTCTAACTCATCCACCAGAGCATGGTCGATGGTTGTTCTTCCAAATGGGGTTTCAAAGGACTTTCGCGTCAAACCAAACTTGCCGGGTGCCCCATAGTGGGACGTTCCCAGCACAACGAAGGTGCGATCGCGCAGATCTGCTGTTACTTCTTCATAAGCCGCGCGGTAACTTTGCCAACCGCCTTGCGGACTGATATGGGGCGCGGCAAGCCCCATCACTCCCTGCCGGGTCGAAGCAGCTCCCTGCAGATAACCTTGCATCACGTTCCGCAGCGGGCCGATTTCCTCAGGATATGCGGACCCTGCATGAGCCGCCGCCCGCACCGGGCTTTCAGTAAAAGCCAAAAGACGCGTTTGCTTAAGTTTCGCGTGAGTTTCGTCTTCAAGAAAACCCGCCGCGCTCAGGGCCTCAATCAGGTGTCCAGCCGCACTACCGATCTCAGGGCTGCCCGATGTGCGGGCAAGCTCCGCTTGCAGATCCAGGTCGGTCCGCATCCCATCAAAGAACTGAAGGCCTGGTATCAAAAGCGGGGGAATGATGAGCCTGGCATCCGAATATCGAAAGCAGTCGCGAATGAAGAGTCCCGGCCGGTCCGTTATCGGGGAGAGCATGATATCCAGGTTGGTGCGAAGCCTCGGCAGGATCATTTTTCAGGACCATTTTTCAGGATCAGGATCAGCCGATGTTTGCTTGCGTCTGACCACTTAGCTCCAGAAAACGCAGGTTACTCTGGGAAGAGTCTACCCCACATAGAACGTCGCGCTTTTTGGTTCCATTGAGCAGCAAGCCGCCAAGAATGGGACGGGGGGTTACCAATGATTCAATGGTAACCTTCGGATGCCCCTTAAACCCCTCGCATGCCGGCTTCTGTTCACGGTTTGGTCCTTCGTAGCCGATACGAATATAGCGAGGGCTTCGATGAGATTTGGGCGGGCGCCTTCGTCTCAATCGGATGCTGGCAAAGAGAACAACAGAGCCCTCCACTCCGGCCGGGATGATTTGTTTTTAATGAGCAGACAGTCGCGGTGACGAATGAATCGGACACCACTGATAACAATTATTTTCGGGATCGCCGTGCTGGCAGCGTTGCTCGATTTCTGCACTTCCGCAGGACTCGTGGGCTCGGTCCTATTCACTTTTCCGTTGGCTTTATGCGTCAAGCAACGATCCAAGTGGTTGCTCTGGGTCACGGCCGCCCTTGCTACGCTGTTAAGCATTGCAACAGGGTTTTGGGGTTTCCATCGGGTGGCGCTGCTAAACCCATGGGTCGCTTCGGCAAACCGCGGACTTCTAACCATGAGCCTGCTCACTCTTGCGGCACTCATCCATTTGTTGATTAACAAGAGTCACCAGGTGGTGCTTGAGGCTGCAAAAATGGAGCGCCACAGCATAAGCCTGATAGCCAGGAATGAGCAACTCGAAATCGAATTGGCAAAGATCAAGGGTGTCATCAGAGGGAAACGAAAGCCGCTCACTCTGACCATAAAGCAATATCAAGCGCTGGTGGGACAGCTTTCAGACCTGCACAGGACCATGATTGTGGCAGCAATGTGTACCGGAATGCGAGTTTCGGAAGTGCTTGCACTCAGGTGGGATCAGCTGGACTTTGCAACCGGCCTGATGTTTCCACGGCATGTGGTCGCGAACGGAGGGATGGTTAAGACTGAAGCTGGCGAAGAACAGAGTCCCATGGACCCTGTTTTGCTGGAGGCCTTATTGGAATGGCGAAGCAAGACTCCAGGTAGCGGCCTCGTGTTTCCATCGCACATCACCGGCCGCTGCTATCATGCCGGACCAATCCAGCAGGATTACTTCAGACCGGCTGCCCGGAAGCTCGGCTTAGCGGGAGTGTGTTGGCACACGTTTCCTCATTCCTACAGGAGCTGGATGGACGAAGATGGAACGGCCGCCGGAGTGCAACAAAAGCTTCTGCGCCACGCCAATCTGTCTACCACCACGAACATCAACAGCAACACCTCCTTGAAGGCCAAAGGGAAGCCTAACGGCAAGATTACTCGCCCGGTTTTGCCTGGTGCGGGGTTCCGGGTTTCCGGTGAAGCGCCGTAACTATTGCGGAGTTTACTCGCGGACGCGAATGACGATCTTGCCAAATCCACCACGATACAGATGCTCATACGCGGACAAGGCATCCGACCCTGGCAGTAGCTTTGTCTTAATCATGGACGACCGGAAGAACCCCAGCGTGGAGGCGAGTGAGCGCCGGGGGCGTACGCTCGGGGCGCGGATTCCCGGCCTTTAGAGCAGTTTCGCAATGGGTGTAGACCGAACCCGGATTTCCTGTAGAGGTTGGTGGAACCGCGGAACTGCATGCGACTTTCCGTGAAGAAAGTCGCACATAATTGTTCTCGGCCAATTCTGCGCCGCAGGAAATCCGGGGAGCGGCAGGCCATTTCGTGGTTTTCTCCCAAGGAAAACCACACCTCGCGATCTTTATCAGGCCACAGTAATTGCGAAACTGCTCTAAAGACGCGGTCAGCGTCCAAAATGCAGCAAGATTCGACATAACGCAGCCATTCTGACAAATCAAAATCGAGTCTGCTTCTCTATGGTCCAGAGGAGGGTATACCGATCGCTTTCTTGCTCTCGAGCATGTGAGCCGTCCTTCCCACCTCTAGCGACAAAAGCGAGATACGTGGCACTGGAGAAGGCCGCGTGCGCGGAGCCCAACAAGCTGCACAGTGAATCGGGGGGAAGGGGGGACCCACATTTTGGAAACCAAATCAGTGTCGAAGGAGGTTGCAATGAAGATTGTCATTCTTGACGGCCACGCAATCAATCCCGGCGACCTCAGTTGGGACGCTCTGCGAGCCCTGGGCAGCCTGGACGTGTTTGACCGGACTGCGGAAGAACTAATCGTGGATCGCGCGCGCGATGCCGGGATCGTTCTGACCACCAGAGCACCACTCTGCGGGCAAACCCTGAAGCAACTTACGCAACTACGTTACATCGGCGCGATGTTTACCGGCTACGACGAGATCGACTTGAAGGCGGCGCGCGAGATGAATGTTGTCGTCACCAATGTCCCGACCTACGGGACCGCCTCGGTAGCGCAGTTGGTCTTCGCACTCCTGTTGGAACTCTGTCATCACGTCGGGCTCCATAGCGAAGCGACTCGTGCGGGAGAGTGGTCGCGATGCCCTGATTTCAGTTTCTGGAAAACGCCCCTGGTCGAATTGCAGGGCAAGACGATGGGGATCGTAGGCTTCGGCCGGATAGGACGCCATGTGGGTGAGATCGCGGTAGCGATGGGCATGCGCGTGATCGCCGACAACGCGGGTAAGAGAGACGCTCCTCAATGGCCGGGCTTCCGCTGGAGCAGTCTAGAGGAGCTGATGACGGAAGCGGATGTGGTTAGCCTGCACTGTCCGCTGCTGCCGCAAACCCGCGGAATGATCAATGCTGCTTCTTTGTCCAGGATGAAACCGACCTCTTATCTCCTCAATACCTCGCGTGGACCGCTGGTCGTAGAGCAGGACCTCGCAGACGCACTCAACGGCGGGCGCCTGGCAGGCGCGGCCGTCGATGTACTTTCCAGCGAGCCGCCAGCACTCGATAATCCTTTGTTGCACGCAAAGAACTGTATTGTGACGCCGCACATAGCCTGGGCTACGAAAGAAGCGCGCACGCGCCTGGTGGAAACAGTAGTCTCGAACCTGCGCGCCTTTCTCCAGGGTCACCCAGTCAACGTGGTGAACTAAACCGTACGCAGAAACAGATCATGGGGAAGAAAGACCCGAGCGTTGCATTGGAAAGTGGGCTGCGCTACTACGCATATCGATAACTACTTCCGCTTCTCAGCCGTCATTTCTTGACTTCGACGGTCACCGCTTCGAATGGCTTGTCGCTGAGGTTCTGTTCCATCTGCGTCGTTGGCGTCTCCCAGACAACGTCGCCGGCCTTGTGTTCTACCGTCTCAACCTTCCCCGTAGAGTCCTTAACTCGAAATTGCTGATCGGTGAGGAAGACGGTTACCCGATCGGTGGAATACGCGTGCATGGGAGCCACTCCGTGGGGCTTGATCCTGACCCTCAGAACCCGTACCTGAGGGTTCTCAAATTCCAGCGTGAAGTGGGCGGGATCTACTTTGAGCGAATCGAGATTGCCTGTGATCGCCTTATCTGTACCTGGTGTCTTCAGTTCGATCTCGATGATGTTGAAATCATGGTCAAGGACCTGCCCCGCGTGCATTCCATCCGCAAGGCTCCACTTCACCTGACCCGCCTTCCAATCGAACACCTCGGGTTGTCTTCCGTCCTGATATTCGAATCGTTGGCGTGACGACTGGAGGTAGACCATGACCCGGTTCATGTTGTGCTGGTGGAACTTTCCCAGCTCATGATTGTTCTCGAGGGCACGGAGGACCTTCACCTCACTATTGTCGAACAGCACCGCCGAAGGACCCGTTGGAATAGAGCCCAAGGCAGCGCCCAGTAAGAACAGTGCGGGATACAGAGTAATTTTCATGTGCCGGAGGATAGCTTATCGCTTGCTGAGGGGCAAATTCTGTGGACGCTCCCAAGAGGCGAAAGGATGACAGCATAGGATTGCTGGAAATTTCGGCTATTCGGCTGCGACCATTGATCGAAGCAGCGAATCAATCGTAAGCAGAAACAGTCCTGTAAAAGAAAGACCCGAGCATTACAATGGAGGGCACTTCCGGGGTCTCCTTTCAGGCATACCGAGATTTAGTGCCCGCCACGAAGCGGAGCATTGGCTGGCTGACAGGAGAAATCGGATTGTTTTCAAGGTAAGAGCGAACTGCCGGAGATCGACATGACCCCTGTTTTGAAACGCAACCTTGTAATCGCTGCTGTCGGGGTGCTTTGCCTGGTCACAGTGGTCGGGGTTATCGGGGCCTTGCGACCAAAGGGGGTCTCAGGGGCGCAGCCGGGCGCCTCGCCGGATGTCGAGGTGGTTCAGGTTGAGCAGAAGGATGTTCCGATTTACGGCGAATGGATCGGCACGCTCGACGGGCTGGTCAATGCCGACGTCAGGGCGCAGGTTACGGGGTACCTGCAAAAGCAGGGCTATCAGGAGGGCGCGTTCGTCAGAAAGGGTCAGCTGCTGTTCGAGATCGACCCGCGGCCTTTTCAGGCAGCTCTGGACCAGGCCCAGGGCCAACTGGCACAAGCGAAAGCCGCTCTTGCCAACGCTGTGGCTGTGCAGGGCCGCACTGACCTTGATGTCAAGCGCTACACGCCCCTGGCAGAACAGCAGGCCGCCAGCCAGCAAGATCTCGACAATGCAGTCCAGAACAACCTCGCAGCCATAGCCACGGTGGAAACGGCCAAGGCTCAAATCAAGACTTCTGAGGCCGCAGTGGAAACCGCGAGGATCAATCTGGAGTTTACCAGGCTCGTGGCCCCCATCGATGGCATCGCCGGACAGGCCCAACTACAGGTCGGGGCCCTGGTCAATCCCAGCAGCGGCCCGGTCACCTCTGTTTCCACTGTTGAGCCCATCAAAGTTTATTTCACCGTGGGAGAGCCACAGTATCTCGCTTGGCGGAAGCGCTTTCCGACGGAGACCAGCCGCGAGGCGGCAGACAAAGCGCTGCGGCTGCAATTGATCTTGGCGGATGGTTCGACCTATGAGCACGAGGGAACGTTCTACTTTGCGGACCGCCAAGTCAATGAGAGTACCGGCGCAATTCGTATCGCCGGGCTGTTTCCCAACCCGGGGAACATTTTGCGGCCCGGCGGCTACGCCAAAGTGCGCGCCGTCATCCGGCTCCAACATGACGCACTGCTCGTTCCCCAGCGCGCGGTGTCAGAGCTGCAGGGCGGATACCAGGTCGCCGTAGTCGGTGGAGACAACAAAGTGACCATCCGAACGGTCACGGTCGGCGACCGTGTCGGTTCAGAGTGGGTAATTGCCAATGGACTGAATCGCGGCGAACGAGTCGTCGTCGAAGGGGTACAGAAGGTGCGGACAGGGGCGAGGGTGAACCCCAAGCCGTTTGGGCACGGTAGCCAGGGATAGATAGCCCGATGTCAAAGTTCTTCATCAACCGCCCCATCGTCGCCATAGTAATTTCCATCATCATGGTGCTGGTTGGCTCGCTCACCATCCTGAGCTTGCCTGTCGCCCAGTTTCCCAACATCACTCCTCCGGAGATCCAGGTCCTGGCCACCTACGTCGGGGCGGACGCGCAGACACTGGAGCAAGCGGTTGCCACTCCCATAGAGCAGCAGATGAATGGCGTGGACAACATGAACTACATGTATTCGCTGAATGCTACCGGCAATACAACCACCAGCCTGATCGTGGATTTCGACGTAAAGACCGACCCCAACACGGATTTCATTCTCACCCAATCGCGTGAAACACAGGCCGCTTCTCAGCTTCCAGCCGACGTCACCAACTACGGAATCACGGTTCGAAAATCCGTTACCGCTCCCCTCATGTGGGTCGCCATTTACTCGCCTCATGGCACCTACGATGCCAAATTTCTGGCCAACTACGCGTACATCAATCTCGTGGATCCCATCCTCCGTTCGCCAGGCATTGGCAACACTCAGGTATTCGGCGCCGGCCAATACGCCATGCGGCTTTGGGTACGGCCCGACCAGTTGGCAAAGCTTGGGATCACGGTGCCGGAAATCGTCAACGCTATTCAAGCGCAAAACACGGTGAACCCCGCAGGTAAAGCAGGGGGCGAGCCCGCCCCCAAAGGCCAGGAATTTACCTACACGGTTCTGGCGCAGGGCCGCCTGGTCTCGCCCGAACAATTCGGCAACATTGTGGTACGCGAAACCCCCGACGGCGGTATCGTGCGGGTCCGCGATGTCGCTCGCATCGAGCTTGGCTCCCAGGACTATACCGTCTCCGGCCGTCTGAACGGGAGGCCGGGCGCCATTATTGCGTGCTATCAATTGCCCGGCTCGAACGCGGTCGACGCAGCAAAAGCGGTCAAAAAACTGATGGCGGACAGGAAACAAAGCTTCCCCGAAGACATGGACTTTGTCGTCTCCCTGGACACGACTCGTTCCGTTACGGAAGGGATCAAGGAAATCGTCAAGACGCTTTTGATCGCCCTCGCACTGGTGATCCTGGTGGTCTATCTTTTCCTGCAGAGCTGGCGTTCCACTTTGATCCCGCTGCTGGCCGTGCCGGTTTCGCTCGTGGGCACGTTCGTATTCTTCCCCCTGTTTGGTTTTTCCATCAACACACTTTCTCTGTTTGGCCTGGTACTGGCGATTGGTCTGGTGGTAGACGACGCCATCGTCGTGGTCGAGGGCGTGGAGCGGCACATCGAGGAGGGACTCACTCCAAAGAACGCCGCCTTCAAGGCAATGGAAGAACTCTCCGGCCCGGTGGTAGGCATCGCGCTGGTTCTCTCCGCTGTCTTTGTGCCCACAGCCTTCATTCCCGGAATTACTGGAAGGCTGTATCAGCAGTTCGCGGTCACGATCGCTATCTCTGTCGTTCTATCGGCGTTCAACGCGCTTACACTCAGCCCTGCGCTTTCCGCGCTGCTTCTCCGCCCGCGGGAACCGAGCCGCGGTCTGCTGAGGAGATTCTTCGATTGGTTCAACCGCCGTTTTGAACGGGCCACGGAAGGGTACGTCCATTGGAGCGGGGTACTGCTCCAAAAAACTGTCCTCGTGGTTGTACTGCTGGCAGCCTTTGGCGCGGCGGCGGGGTTCTTCGCCGGTCGCCTGCCCTCCAGTTTCCTCCCGGACGAAGATCAAGGTTACGCCTATGTCAACCTGCAACTGCCAAACGGTGCTTCGCTGGAACGGACAACCGCCGTCGCGGCGGACGTCGAAAAAATCATCATGAATACCCCGGGGGTTCAATACACGACCAGCGTTGTGGGTTTCAGTTTGCTTAGCTTTGTACGCACCAGCTATAACGCGTTTTTCTCCGTGACCCTCAAGCCATGGGACCAGCGCAAATCGCGAGCGGAGCAATTTCAATCGATCAAGGCCCATCTCAACCGGGAGTTGAGCAAGTTGCCGGCGGGAGTTGCGTTCAGCTTTTCTCCGCCTGCTATTCCGGGCGTCGGCACTGCCGGCGGCTTCACCTTCATCCTCGAAGATCGTTCGGGCGGCGATATTCCGTTCCTGGCCAGGAACTTGAACCTTTTTCTTGACGCCGCTCGAAAGCGGCCGGAAATCGCCAGCCTCACCACCACTTTCCTGCCCAGCGTTCCACAGAAATTTGTCGATGTAGACCGCGACAAAGTGCTGAAACAAGGGGTGAACCTGAACGATGTCTACCGAACCGTCCAGGCGTTTATGGGCGGTTATTTCATCAACTATTTCAATCGTTTCGGCCGCCAGTGGCAGGTGTATATCGAAGCCGAGGGTGAAGACCGCGCCCGGGCAGAGAACGTGGGGCAATTCTATGTCCGCAACAACAAGGGCGAAAATGTCCCCTTGTCCACCCTGACCACTGTCAAGCCGCAGTACGGTCCGGAATTTACCATGCGGTTCGACGAGTACCGCTGCGCGCAAATCAACGGCAGTGCCGCACCCGGCTATAGTGCAGACCAGGCAACGGCCGCGCTCGAAGCCGTTTTCAAGCAAACGATGCCTCGAGAAATGGGCTTCGACTATTCCGGTATGTCGTTCCAGGAACAGAAAGCGCGGGAAGGTGTTCCGCCGGCGGCTGATCTTCGGGCTTTCGCTATTGTTCGTCTTTTTGATTCTTGCCGCGCTTTACGAAAGCTGGACGTTGCCCTTCAGCGTATTGCTGAGCACGCCGGTGGCGATCTTTGGCGCGTTTTTCGTGCTGTGGCTCCGCCGTGTCATTCAGGGTGCGTTCCTGCCTGCTTACATGGTTCAGATCGAGGGCGACGTCTACTCCCAGATCGGGCTGGTCATGCTGATCGGGCTGGCAGCCAAGAACGCGATTCTGATCGTCGAGTTCGCCAAGGATGAGTACGAGCTTGGAAAGCCTCTTGCAGAAGCGGCGCTTGAAGGCGCCCGGCTTCGGCTGCGGCCGATTCTTATGACGTCGTTCGCATTTATTCTCGGCTGTGTGCCGCTGTGGACCGCAACCGGCGCGGGCTCGGTGGCGCGCCAGATCATGGGAACCACGGTTATCGGGGGAATGATGGCCGCCAGCGCACTGGGGATCTTCTTCGTCCCGGGAATTTTTTATATGGTGGAAAAATGGTCCGGCGCGGGCAAGGAGCGTGTCTCCAGGCCTGTGCCGGAAACGGTTTCCCCGGAGCCTGGGGATTGACCCGGGGGATTGAGATGGACGCTACCGCGTTGCCCATCATGAAGCCGGCAAAATTTCTGATGGCGATGTTGGCCTCCGCTTCGCTCGCCGGTTGCATGGTCGGTCCCAATTACCATCGACCGGCGGTTCAGACTCCGCCCGCATATCGTGGTCCGGCAGGACAGCCCCAGCCTCAGGCACAGGCTGCCTCTTATGCGGACCTTCCCTGGTGGCAGGTCTTCCAGGATCCGAAGCTGCAAGAGCTCATTCGCATTGCGCTCAAACAAAACTACGATTTGCAGCTGGCCGCGGAGCGCATCGTTGCCGCCCGCGCCGAGCTGGCCATCACCCGCTCGAGCCTTTTTCCCCAGGTGCAAGGCAACGGTAATTTTAGCGGCGGCAAAGAGAATACTTTCCAAACCAAGTACAACTTTCTAACCCTTACGGCCGACGCCGCGTTCCAGCTGGATTTGTTCGGCCGCCTGCGCCGCGCAACGGAGGCGGCACGCGCCCAGCTCCTGGCCACGGAGGCGGCGAAGCAAACCGTCATATTGACTCTGGTCAGCGACGTTGCCGCCGACTACTTCACCCTGCTGCAACTCGACCTGCAACTCCAGATCACGCACGATACAGTCACGACACAGATAGATTCAGTCAAACTCACGAATCTGCGCTTAGCCCACGGTGTGGCTACAAAACTGGATGTTCTGCAGGCGCAGCAAGTTCTCGATACTGCGAATGCCCAGATTCCCGACCTGGAACGGCAAATCGCTCAGGAGGAAGACGCTATCAGCATCCTGCTCGGGAATTACCCGCAGGATGTGACACGCGGGCTTCCCCTGGTAGAGCAAAACCTTCCTCCCGAAGTGCCGCCGGGCCTTCCCTCCTCAATCCTCGAGCGCCGGCCTGATATTCGGGAGGCGGAACAGAATCTGATTGCCGCGAACGCCGAAATAGGAGTCGCCAAGGCGGAGTTCTTTCCCCAGATTTCGCTGACTGGATCTGGCGGCGGTTCTTTCGGGAGAAGCAGCACTTTCTCCAGCCTCATGAGTTCACAGGTTGGCATCTGGTCATACGGCGCCCAGGTAAGCCAGCCCATTTTCACCGGGGGCGCCCTTCGCGGAAATCTGCGGCTGGCTGAGTCGCAGCACCAGCAGGCTCTCATCGTCTACCAGCAAACCATTCAGCGTGCGTTCGGAGACGTCTCCGATGCGTTGATCGGCTATCAGAAGCTCCATCAGGTACGCGTTCGCACGGAGAATACCGTCGCGGACCTGCAGGAGTCTGTGCGCTTGTCCATCATGCGTTACAGGGGGGGCACGACGACCTATCTCGAAGTATTGGACGGGCAGCGGTCACTCTACTCCGAAGAGTTGACCCTTGCGGAGGCGCGAGGCAACGAGTACCAGAGCCTGGTGCAACTTTATCGAGCTCTGGGAGGCGGTTGGCAGCAGTAGGAGCAGGTTTCGCGTTCAGTATTGACATTCGCTCGGATTTGATCCAACAATAGGCTGACTTGAGTTAGCTGCGAGTCGATGTCGGGTATCTTCAGCTATAGTGGCCTTACTTCAGGGCACACTGTAAAGATTGATCGCTTCACAGCGGGCGCAAAGCAAAAGCTCGCTCACGGATTTGGAATAGTTTCGCGTCAGCAGAGTCGCGTATAGCATAACGACCACCCACCTGGCGCACATCCTCTCTGCAATGGCAGGGTCCAGCACGTAGAAATTGTCTTCTTCCCTTTTCGTCTGAAGCCTTGAGGTCGCAATGCCACAGGATCCATTCATCAGTGTTATCGTCCCTTGCTACAACGAGGAGGCGGTCTTGCGCCATTGCCACTCAAGGCTGACGCGGGTCCTTGAAAGCAATTACGGTAACGAATTCGAGATCCTCTATATCGACGACGGTTCTACGGATCACAGCGTAGAGATTCTTCGCTCCCTTCACCGGGATTCTCCTCAGACGCGGGTTGTCATGCTCTCGCGGAATTTTGGCCACCAGGCGGCGGTAACCGCAGGCCTCACCGCCGCCAGGGGTCAATGTGTCGTCATTATGGACGCCGACCTGCAAGATCCGCCGGAAGTTATCCCTCACATGGTCAGTCGATGGCATGAGGGATACGAAGTAATTTATGGCGTTCGTGAGATGCGGGCGGGTGAGAGCAGCTTCAAATTGAAAAGCGCTCAACTCTTCTATCGATTGATCAACAAGCTATCCGATGTGGAGATTCCGTTGGATACAGGAGACTTTCGTCTGCTTGACAGACGAGCCGTGGATGCGATGCTGGCGATGCCGGAACGGCACCGTCTGCTGCGCGGCATGTCCAGCTGGATCGGCTTTCGCCAGTTCGGATTAAAGTACGCCCGCGATGCCCGCTTTGCCGGGGAGACGAAATATCCCCTGGGCAAGATGATCAACCTGGCGCTGGACGGGATTTTCTCCTTCTCCACCGTGCCTTTGCGTTTTGTAACCACACTCGGCATATGCACCGCGGTGCTGGCAGCGGCGGGAATCCTTTATTCACTGATCATACGGATCTTCACACCGCATTGGGTGCCCGGCTGGGCAACGCTCATCCTGGCGATTCTACTTATGGGCGGAGTGCAGATGTTCGGTTTCGGCATTCTCGGGGAATATATTGGCCGCATCTACACGGAAATTAAACAACGGCCGTTGTTTGTGGTCCGAGAGATGCTGGAAAGTAACGCCGGCGCCGAAGGGTTGAGACCGCAAACGCAGTTTTCACATATTGCGGCAGATGGAATTTTTTCTCGCACCGGGTGACGAGCTGGCGAGGACCAGGCCTATGCTCCGCATGAGAGGTCGCGACCTGCAGGCGTTTGCCGTTCTCATTTTACTTTGCTGCAGCGGACCGTCACTATTCGCGCAAACGCAGCCCGCAGGGCAGAAGCAAAAGGCCACAAGCGAGGTTATGTTTGACCCCACGCAGCAGGAGGTTCAACCGCCCCTGTCTGTCGACCGGGATCCGGTTCTTTCCCCTGATCCGGAAGACACAGCGCCGAGTCCGGATATTACCGGGTACACACTTCGACCGGGCGAGATCCAGAAGCAGAAGGGCGGCGTCTACACCTTGCGTGAAGATGTGGACGAAGTGCAGTTGAACTGCACCGTGGTCGATGAAGAAGGCCACTTGGTCAAGGATCTGGATCGCGGCGACTTCCGCGTCTGGGAAGACAATGTTCCCCAGACTATCGCATCCTTGCGGCACGAGGACCTTCCTGTCTCGATCGGGATTCTGGTCGATAACTCGGGTTCCATGCGGGACAAGCGTGCTTCGGTAAATGCGGCTGCATTAGAGCTGGTAAGGACCTCGAACCCGGACGATGCTGCCTTTATTGTGAATTTTTCCGACCACGCCTACCTCGATCAGGACCTCACCTCAAACATTCATGAGCTGGAGCGTGGGCTCTTACGGGTCGATTCCAAGGGAAGCACGGCACTCTATGATGCCGTGGTCGCTTCGGCGGATGAATTAGCTCGGCACGCCAAACAGCCCAAGCAGGTGGTGCTGATCATTACGGACGGAGAGGACAACGCATCGAGGTTGACCCTGGAGCAAGCGATCCACAGAGTACAGCGCCTTGGCGGTCCGGTGGTGTACACCGTCGGATTACTCTTCGACGACGTAAATAAGGATAAGTCAGCTCGAGCAAGACAAGCGCTGGAGACGCTGTCGGCGGATACCGGAGGTATCGCTTACTTCCCACGCTCCCTGCAGGAGGTGAACCAGATCGCGGAGGAGGTGGCGCGCGATATCCGGAACCAGTATACGATCGGCTATCATTCGACCAAGCCAGCCAGCCTGGGGGGCTATCGAACCGTGCGGGTAGAGGCGAAAGCGTCGAAACACCGCAGGCTGGTGGTCAGGACGCGCACCGGGTACTACCCCAATCAGTCGCAGCGGCCAGTACAGACGGCAGAAAAGACGCCGTGATGTAATAAAGCGTCCTGCGATTGACCTGCCACGAATCCGGGTGCCCCATATCTCGCTCGTTTTTCGCGAGATGTGGGGGGCGACCGTTGGTCGCCCCTTTACAACCTGGACGGATACCAGTCGCAGTGCAGTGGAATCCCACATCTCGCGAAAAAACGAAGGCGCATGAAGTTCGCGGAACCCTGGGGCGACGGGGATCACCAGATTCCTTTATCGCTTCCAGTGATTTTCTGCCCAACCGCGGCCGCGGTGGCTAGCCATGGCAATAAGCCGAGCCGGGCACTGCTGTGCAATTCCCGTTTGCAAAGTAAGCCTGTCAGTTGAGTTCCGTACAGGCGAGCGGATTGGGGCACGATCGGGACCCGCAGGAAGCCTCGGCTGAAGTAAACTTCAGCGCCGCCGAACCGCGCGGAAGCTAGTACGAAATCAGGAAGATCGAGACCAGGGCCTCGCCATTGCTTCAGATAGTCCGAAACAATTGCCAGATAGGTTGCCACCCCTTCCCAGATACCCGCGTCTTTCGCCGAGGATCGCAGGTCCTGGTAGTCGATTGCGCCCGCCTCAGCGAGCGTGGCCGTATCCAGGATGTCACACAGCCGGAAGTAGAAATGGCGGTACATGCGCTGCAAGGTGGAGATCATCAGGCGATCGGAGGTCGCGGGCACGGGAAATGCATAATCCGCGATGCGGACTGAGCGGCCGCGGCCAACGAGGCGAGCGGCGAGAGTGACCTGCTCTCCCGTTTGACCCAGACGACCTACGTGAATCTCCACCGCCTCGGGTAGCCCTGGTATCAGGAAGTTCCATTTGTGCGCCAGGCGATCTCCCCAGCTACGGGGCGCTAATTGCGCATGAAAGCGCCTCCTCATCAGCTGCAAAACTCCCTGCGCATCCGCTTTGGTATACAGATCGAGGTCGCTGCCCAGATCGGGCCAGTGATCCAGCGATTTGATAACCAGGATCTCGTAGCCGGCCTCTTGGAACGCGCCGCAAATCTCATGCAGGAACGAGATCGCATTGGTGATGCGTCCTCGCTCCGCTTCAAGCGCGGTCAGCGCCCACTCCGCGTCGGGCAGGATGTTGACCGCGACTTCCAGGCCGCGCACCAGGACGTGGTTGGTGTTCGCCAAAGTCAACAAATCTTCGCGTTCGTCCCGGCTGATCTGTGTAATTCCTGAATCTGAGTTGCGCTCCCCAAAGAGCAGGCGGGAGAGGATGGCCAGAGACTTCGACGAAGGCAGAGCACTTGGACTAGCCATATCGTATGGAGCTATTTGACAGGCGGCGCGACGGGAGTATTGTCCCGGCGTATGAGTTGAACCAGACCTGTTTCTCGGTGTAAAGCCTGAGCGTTCTGATCGATTTCGCTATCCACTTTCTGGTCGCTGTCGATTGCGACGGTCGTGAGGTGTTTCCCTTCGGCTGAACGATCGGTTGCCAGGCCAATCCGCGCGTCCGCACCGACAGCCTTTCGGGCTTTCGCGTATAGAAGCTGCGCGGTCTCAAGGTCGCCGTCCTTCTCCGCTACGTAACCCAGGTTGTTGAGCGAGAAGGCACTGTTTGGGTCAATCGAGTAAGCCTGCAGGAAGTCCTGTTTGGCGGTTTGCCAGTCGTTGCGGTTGATCGCCGAGACTCCGCGCAGCGTGAGACTCTCAGCCTGCAACTGTGCGGGATCGGTTTCGTCGATGCGCTTCTTCAAGCGCCTTGCGCTCTCTGCAGCCAGCTCAACCACCGGCCTTCCTCTCCATGAGTCCTTCAGGGTTACAATAACTGGCTCCCCAGAGCCGGAATCAGCCGCTGCCGTGTAATACTTCAACGCGCTCCCGTAATCTCCCGTAGCTTCCTCGGCAACTCCCAAATTATTGAGGGTGAATGGGTTGCGCGGATCGAGAGCCAAAGCCTGCCGCAAAAGAAGGTCGGCCTCGAAATTCAGGCCCTCGGACAAGAGTTCCATCGCCTGCACGTTCATCCGATTCACTTGCAGAGGAACGTTCTTCAAACCACTGAGGGCATAGTTCATCGGCTTGCCCTCCAGCTGCGCGTCGTTGCTGCGGTCGACGAGTGCGCCGGAGCCCTGTTCTGAGGCCAGTGCATAGAACTTGAGGGCGCGATCCAGTTTTCCCTGCAGTTCGGAGATGTAGCCCAGATTGTTCAAGGTGAAAGGGTCGGCGGGATCGTACAGATATGCCTTGTAGAAAATTCCCTCAGCCTTCTCGTACTGGTGGTCTTGTATGGCGCTAACGCCTTCGCGGTTGAGGCGCTGAACCGGTGTCAGCTCGCTATACTTGGAAAGAGTGATTCTAAGGTTTTGTGGCCACGCAATTTGGCAAAGCAACGCTGCGATGAAGGCCATGCATGTGAGCGGCACTGGTCGTGTACCTGACATGTGGTGTCTCACCTACGGGCTTTGAAGTCGCCACCGACTTTCAGTTCTCATCATCAAGCAAGCGCCAGCAAATGTTCAAGGGTAAGGAGGTGCAAAATGGGTCGCTCTCTCGCAATTCTGGTATTAAGCAGCCTCGCCGTAAGCAGTCTTGCCCTCGTCCAGCTGTCTTATGCAGTGTCAGGACAGACCGCCGACACGCCGGCTGGCCTACCCTCCACTCCTCCTGGAAAGAGTACAGTCATCGGGGGCGCAATTCGAGACGTGGACCCTGTACGTGACCAGTTTACGCTTAAGATTTTCGGCGCCCGCTCCATGAAGATACTCTACGACGAGCGCACACAACTTTATCGTGACGGGGTGAAAATCCCCCTGCGCGACCTGCGTGCGGACGATCATGCTTCCGTCGAGACGCTTCTTGATGGAACCAACGTCTTTGCCGTCAATATCCATATATTGTCGCAATCGCCCGAAGGCGAGGTCCACGGGCAGGTGCTCAATTACAACCCTGCCACGGGCGTATTGACGGTGAGCGACCCGGTGTTTCGAGAGCCCGTCCAATTGGAGATGCCGGCAGGAACTCCGGTAGTTCGTGTGGGTCAGGCCGCCGCTGGCCCGTCCGATCTCCACCCAGGAACTTTGGTCGCTATCAAATTCAAGCCCGGCAACGAAGGCCGTGGTGTTACCAGCCAAATCGAGATTCTGGCCACGCCAGGATCTGCATTTGTGTTCACGGGAAACGTGAGCTTTGTCGATCTGCACTCAGGCCGGCTAGTCCTGATCGACCCACGTGACGATCAGAACTACCAGGTATCCTTCGATCCCGCCCGTCTCCCGGCGAGCCGCGATCTTCACGAAGGTTCCCACGTAACCGTGACTGCGGACTTTGACGGCGCCCGGTATGTAGCCCGTGCGATCACGGTTAATTAGAGCAGTTTCGCAATTACTGTGGCCTGATAAAGACCGCGAGGAGTGGTTTTCACGCTTCGGTCTACACCCATTGCAAAACAGCTCTAACGGCGATTGAGGTGAGATGGGTTCAAGAACCAGGCGTGATTTCCTTAAACTGTCTGCCGCCTCGACTCTCATCTTCGCGCATGGTGCCGATGCTGGGGATAGGATCGCGCAGCCGGCATATCGCAAACCTGGCTCGCTGGATCGATATGTAGATGTACTTCGAATTCCAAGGAGACTACTCCCCTACGGAACGCGCGCGGACAGGACTCTATATCGGGTCCGCATGCTTGAGTTCACGCAGCAAATGCACTCGCAGCTTCCTCCGACCAGATTATGGGGGTATGAAGGTCAGTATCCGGGTCCCACCATCGAGGCACAACGAGGTAAGCCCATCGAAATCCTATGGGAGAACCACCTGCCCTCCGGTCATATCTTCGCCGTTGATCCTCGCATCCATGGCGCAATGCCTCCTGCGCCTTCGGTCAGGACCGTACCCCATCTTCACGGCTCCCGCACCCGGTCGGAGAGCGATGGCCTTCCTGAGAAGTCGTTCCCGCCAGGATCATCGGCACGCTACCAATATCCCAATGAGCAGGAAGCAGCGACGCTTTGGTACCACGATCATGCCTTAGGGATTACGCGTCTGAATGTATACGCGGGTCTATCAGGGTTCTTTCTTCTGCGTGATGCCGAAGAGCACAACAAGCAGCTGCCTTCAGGCGATTACGAAATTCCGCTTATCCTCCAGGACCGTACCCTGAACGACCAGGGCCAGCTCGTCTATTACCCGACCTATGAGGATGGCCAACGTCTTCCTCCGGGTGAATGGGGGCCGGAGTTTTTTGGCCAGCTTCCGGCCGTGAACGGCTGTATCTATCCCTATTTAGAGGTCGAACCCTGCTTATATCGGCTGCGCGTGCTCAATGGGGCAAATTCCCGATTCTTCAGCCTTTACCTCAACCTGGCAAAGCATGCGACTGACATACCTGCGCTGGTTTCCTTTCACCAGATCGGGACTGACGGCGGTTTTCTGCCCAGCCCTGCCCCGTTGAGCAACCTGTTGATGGGGCCGGCAGAGCGCGCCGACCTGATCGTTGACTTTTCCGGGCTCGAAGGAAAAACTGTAACCCTTTCGAATGACGCGCACTCTCCATTCCCCGGTTGGGAGATGCAGATGACCCCTCATGCGCCGTTGAGTGAGTTGATGGAATTTCGAGTGACTCTCCCGCTTTCGAGCAAGGGCAAGTCGTTCAGCATGCCACCTCCGAGACCTCTACCCGAACTGGAGGCGAGCGCATCCATCACCACCAGCAGAGATTTCATCCTCTCAGAGAAATTGGATAGCGCGGGACGATCCTTGGGAGTGCGCATCAACGGAAAGGGCTACGACGACCCAGTCACGGAGTTTGTGAAACTCGGTTCGCTTGAGAAATGGCGGTTTATCAACACCACAGATGACGCTCATCCGATGCACCTGCACCTGGTACAGTTCCGGGTTCTCGAGCGCCAGGGATTCGATCCCGCGGCTATGAGCAAGGGAGCTCTCAGATTCGTAGGCACACCGCGCCCACCTGCAGCGAACGAAGCCGGCTGGAAGGATACAGCGGTCGTCAACCCGCGAGATGTGCTCACTATTCTGGTTCGGTTTGAGGGCTACACGGGCCGGTATGTTTTTCACTGCCACATGCTGGAACATGAAGATAACGACATGATGCGGCCCTACGAGGTGGTTTCCTGAGCACTCCGCGGAAAAACTCATTTTTCTGAAGGGTACGGGCTTCAGAGTGTGCGTGAGAACTACCCTTTCCCGATTGAGTCCCGTAGGGACGGCTGAGTGTTGCTGAGTGTAGCCCAGGACGGTAGTCCTGGGAAGAGATTCGAGAAACGAACCAGTCCCGCAGGGACGGCTGAAAATTACCCAGGATGCAATCCGGGGTACTTCTACTCCGAAATGGACTACCCAGGACCACGTCCCATAAGCGTTAACCTACTTGGGGATGTTTTTCGTCAATACTCCCACAAAAACGTCATCCTGAGCGAAGCGCCTCACAGATTTATCGCGTCACACAGCGCTTGGTGGCGCGCAGTCGAAGGACCCCGAGGGTGCTTATCTTACCCATGCCGCTCGGAGCTTTTCAACCACCGAAGCCCGCACCTGGCGGTCCCGCCACGGTCTCTCGCTGGCAAAGGGGAGAACGGCGATTCCGTCGACAGCAGTTGCTGAGCAGAAGCGGTTCGCCGCTATTCTCACGGCCCCATATTTGTGGGAGCGCACGGATCGTAGCCCAGCGAGGCGGGTGTCACGGGAGCCGGTGGGGTGGGGGGCTTCGCCCACGGTACGTTGTTGAAATCGAAGAACTCCAGCAAGTTGGGCTCCGCGGCATCCCGGGCAGTCAGGTGGGCGGTGCTCCCGATAAAGCGGTTCTCGACAAACTTGATCACCGCGGTGTGATCCATAGGTGTGTGGGACACATAGTGCCGCCGTGTAAACGGCGAGATGATCATGTTCGGCAGGCGGAATCCGAGTTGCGCACCGAAGCCTTGCACGGCTGCGGCATCGCCGGGATTCGCGCCAGGGTCATTGGAGGCCAGGTCGCAGTGCAGTGTAGGCGTCCCGCCGCTTGGCACGCAAGGGCCATAAGCATCGGCATTCACTGCAATTTGTGAGATATCCGGAATCGTTCCCAATGAGGCATCGGTGTTGTCATTCGAATGTCCGGGCACCGGTGGAACGTGATCGTAGGGGCCGCCACCCTCGTCATAGCTGAGGAAGAACACAGAATCTTTCCATTCAGGACTATTCATAAAAGTGTTCAGGATATTTGCCACCTGCGCCTGACCAGTCAGAATCGATTGCCCCGACCCGGGATGTTCGTCGTTGTTTCCGTATCCGGCTTCAATGAAAGCAAAACTGGGAAGCGTGCTATTGGCCAGATCGCTGAAGAAGAAAGAGAGGGGGGCGATGTGGTTGGGATCGATGCAGAAAGAATTCGACGCATCGCCAACCACGCTGGAGGGCTGTGTTGTACCCGTGCATGGAGCGCCGCTTGGGTTTTGATAGAGATACTGATACGAGTAGGCCAAAGAGGAAAAATTGGTTGCCGGGTAGTTGGCATTCGGTGAGGAGGAGCAGTCATCCCCATCCAGGCAGAGGTCATCGGTGACCGTGTAGTAGATTTTCCAGGACACGTTGGCCTGGTCAAGCTCCTGGAATATGTTCGGGATATTCAGCTGACCTGTAAGACCATCGTCTTTGTTCGGGTCCTTGACCAGTCCCTGGGTCGTTCCTCCGGTGAACGTGGCAATGCGATTACCGATGCTCTTACTCGAAAACGGCGAGAACCACCGATCCGAGAGCGCGAACTGAGATGCCATGTAGTAGTAATAGTTGAGAAAGCCCTGGTCGTAGTACCCCATAGAGCGCTTGCCGGTGAGATCGGTGAAATTGCCGGAACAACTGCCGCCTGCCCCAGGAGCTGCGCAGCTCTTCGCGTATCCTTCGGCGTTGTGTACAAAACCGTCCATCAAAATTGGGCGCGTAGTAAGGAAGTCGTAGCGATTCACCTGCCCGTAGCTTGCCAGCCAATCTGAGGTCGCATCGTCGATGCAGGTGCTGGTGAATTTGAAAAGGGGATAGGTATCCCCTTCATCGTCTTGATTGCTGATGGTGCTCAGCTTGTCGTCAATTCCATCCACCTCATAGTCTTTGCCGTCATCACCAATGTTCAGGCCGTTGGTTTTGCGGTAGGGATTCAGCATGCCGAAGTAGTCGTCGAAGGTATGGTTTTCCTGCAGCATGAAGATGACATGGTCGATGGATTGAATACTTCCCGGCGCACTTACCGTTATCGTCGCAGTGGCCGAGGCGTTCCCCCCGGCCCCGGTTGCAGCCGCGGTGTAGGTGGTGGTGGCAGTGGGGCTGACGGTTTGCATGCCGCCATCCGGCTGCAGGGTGTAGGCGCTGCCATCTGTCCCGGTCACCTTCACCTGGGTCGCATTGGTCGCGGTTACCGTCAGGGTGCTGGAGTTTCCTGAGATAATCGCCGCCGGGTTGGCAACGATAGCCACAGTCGCCGCCGCCGGCGGCACCACCGTCACCGTGGTCGTGGACGACGTCTTCCCTCCTGCTCCGGTTGCCACTGCGGTGTAACTGGTGGTGGCGGCCGGGCTCACCGTCAGTGTGCCCCCGCCGGCCGGGAGACTATTTGCACTGCCGTCGGTGCCCGTGATCGTCACCTGGGTCGCATTGGTCGCACTCACGATCAAGGTGGATGAGTTGCCGGACGCGATCGAAGTGGGTTTCGCAGTGATGGTGACGGTTGGAGCCGCAGGCGGAACCACCGTCACCGTAGCACTGGCGGAAGTCTTCCCTCCGGCTCCGGTCGCGGCGGCTGTGTAGGTTGTCGTCGCTTTCGGGGTGACCGTCTGCGACCACCCTCCTGCTGTATGCTCCTCTTCCTATGGTCCTTTCGGGAACAACCGTCACCGTAGCAGTGGCGGAGGTTTTCCCTCCCGCTCCTGTGGCAACTGCAGTGTAGGTGGTGGTCGCTTTCGGGCTAACCGTCTGGGTACCGCCACTCGCCTGCAGGCTATAAGAGCTGCCGTCGCTTCCGGTAATGGTCACCTGAGTGGCGTTCGTCGCAGTCACCGTCAAGGTGGACGAGTTGCCGGCGCTGATCGAAGCGGGGTTGGCAACCATGGTGATCGTCGGCGTCGGAGCCGGAGTCATCGTCACCGTCGCCATCGCGGAGGCGCTGCCCCCAGTCCCAGTCGCGGCCGCGGTGTAGGTTGTAGTCATAGTCGGGCTGACCGTCTGCGTGCCCCCGCCCGACTGGAGGGTGTACGAGCTGCCGTCGCTGCCCTTAACCGTCACCTGGGTTGCATTGGTCGCATTCACAGTCAGGGTGGAGGAACCACCCGCGTTGATGGAAGTGGGATTGGCAATGATGGTGACCGTTGGCGCCGCAGCTGGAGTATTGGAGTCGCTGGATTCGTTGTTGGTGGAACCGCCACCGCACCCGCTAAGCAGCGCAAGAACGGCCATCAGCGCCGCTGGAAGCAGCGTACGCGAGAGAGACCGGAAATTGGCCACCTTGATCATCATGCGGGTTACTTATATCTGTGCGACATCGAACGATGAGGTGTCGGTTTTCACCGGCTCCAAATGGGGCCGGCTCTCCTCGCCGGCCTCAGCCTCCCTGCCATCGTGCGAGGAGGGAGCCGGCAGCCACTCTCGCCTGCGCCCTTCAAAGGCCTGCTTAGATTTATTGAGCTCGAACCAGCGGAGATAATTGCGGACGACGGTTGCCATGGTCATCTGCAGGCCTGCCGCGAAGTTCTGCTCGGACATGCTGCGTTGCAGTTCTAGAGATTGCAGGATGGAAATCAGCTGATCCGCGAGGTCGTCGGCATCGCCTATTCGGTAGAACTTCATGGCCATGTCTTCGTCCAGGGCCATCTCACGAAACTCACCAATGTCGGCGGACACGACCGGAACTCCATACTCGCACGCCTGATGCGCCGGGCCACTCGACCCAGTCGAAGAGTCGTAAGGCATCACCAGAACCGAGGTGGTCTTGAAAAGCTCGGGAATGTCTTCTTCGGGAACGTAGCCCCTGAAGTCGATTGGGAGATCTGGAGGTTGTGCCTCGCGTATCGACTCCCAATAACCGGCCTTGGTGTGATGATTGGCGCCGGCTACAATCAACCTGGCATTCGGAACCTTCTTCAAGACGGTTGGAAACGCCTCCATCAATGTCTCCAGGCGTTTGTAAGTACCCCAGTGCCCAATGGCAAGGATACGCAGTTCAGGATTGCCTCTTTTGCTGAAATCCGGGGGAGTTGGAGTGCGGGCGAAGGTCCCGTGGGTGGATAAGAGAACGTTGCGGACCGAGTACTTGGTAATCAGAGTGCGGCGATAGCCGGGCAGCAAAACAGAAACTGAATGCGCTTTCAGCAACATCCGGGTGACCATCTCACTCCCTATACGAAACAGCTTTTCTCGCGATCCGTGCACTCCGGCGCCGGCAAAATCGACGTGTTCGGTGATGTGGTGCAGGGTGACGTGGGTGTAAAAGCCAGAGGCTCGTAAGAGAGCAGGCGCAGACAGACCCGAAAATGCGGCCAACGGTTTTTCCGGCGTAGCAAAGCTGGAGAAGACAAGATTGAACCACACTACATCGGGCTTCAACTTGCGAACCGTCTTCAAGAGGCACATGGGAGTGGCCATGCTGCCAAACTTCCAGCAGCGGATGACGCTAAACCCAGGCAGCTCCTGCTGTTGCTGGCCGTCTAGCGGGTTGCCTTTGCCATCGGTCGCGAAATCGTAAGCAGTCAGCTCGTCGGCAAGAATGGTCAGGCTGACGCTCGGATTGCGCTGAAGTTCCTGGGCAATATGGAAGGCATATTCGTTCAACTGCCGCCCGCTAGGGGGAAACGTCGCAACTAGGCAGATCTTCATCGGTGTCGCCTTCAAAACAAGGTGAGGCTTACATACGGTCTGAATTGTTGGCGGTGCCCACCCGGGAAATTGAAGAAAGTTTCTTCCTGGAATCCACCCGAGATACGAATCGGATACTCCAGGGTGACTTCTCCGCTTTCGTCGTTGAACTTGCGGTGGAAGGGTTTTGCATAGGAGATGGAAAAACCATTTTGCGTCGCGTCGTAGACGTGGAAACCCCGGGTGCTGGAGTAAGCCGTGGATGCCTGTAAATCCCAGTTGCGGGTCAGGGCGTAGTCCACGCTGCCCGTGGGGCGCAGGTCCTGGGCGATTCCGGAGTTTGGTTGTACGATCCGCCATGCCCGCAGGTCTTCTGCGACTGCTCTCACGTTCAGCCGATCAGAAAACCGGCGTTCGAAGCCGACATAAGAAGAGGTGTAGTGGTTCTTGAAGCCAACCGGCGAGAACGTCTGGTTAGTGTCACCCCATCCGGTGACCAGGGCCGTTTTCCCCCATGGTTCTCCGACGCGAAAGTCGACTGCGCCCGTGAGAGACCGCGAGGAAAGATTGCTCTCGGTAAATGGGCCGGCTTCCCGTATCAGGTACGCGCTGGCCGCGAGCAGGTTAAAAAAGGAACTCGTCGACACGTAGGTGAAGACACGAAAGAGGTTTTGGTTCATCTGCACCGGAGACTCGGAATCGCGGCGAATGGTGCCCTGGACGCCACTGTTAAACGTCAGCACATTGGTACCCAGATGAACCGTAGGATTCAGCCCGAAGCTCAGACTGTAATCGGTGGTGTTCCGATTCACAACCGAATTTGTACTGGGCACGGATATCTGTCCCTGCGCATTGCGCACCTGGAAGAAGCCGCTGGCCGTGGGCATATCGCCAAGGTGCAGATGATAAGCGGCGGTCCCCTCGGTCTGCAGCGAGGAGCGCGGCGGGGGCAGAAGGGAGGGTTGCGAGGGCTGCACCGGGAAGGTTGCATCCAGCTTGGAATCAAGCACGTAGACTGTCGTGTCCTCGAAGATCGGGTCGAGGGAGACATGGGAGAGGAAGCTTGCCGCGGGCGTGAGCATGAGCCCTTCGTCTGCGCCCGCTGCGAGCAGGCTCTGCTCGGCGGTCTGGTCTTCGCCCGAAGCGTCTGTGGCCTGAGCAAACGCGGTCAGCGCCTGCGCGCCGCGATGTTCCTGGCGAAATACGTTGGCCTCCGCCAACAGATACTGGTAATCCGGTTCGTTGTCCGCTGATCTCTTGACCGCGGCAAGCTCGCCCCGCGCCCTGGCAGTATCCCCGAGGGCAAGGTAGTTGTTGGCCAAGCCAACGCGCACAGACATATCGGTCGCGCCCGCGGCCTTGGCGCGTTGCATGTACGTCTGGGACAGCTGGTACTCATGCATGCCGCGAAATACATCCGCAGCCTCAATAAATTGGTCGCCGGTGACCGGTGTCGTCTCCCCCGCCTGTGCTTCCATCAAACCAAGGGCTATTTGCCTGCTGGCGTCATCCTCACGGTTCTGCTGTGCCATGAGGGTAGCAATCGCCAGACGGACACTGACGCGATCGCCGTCTGGAGTGATGAGCGCTTTGCGAAAACGCTCCATGGCTGCATTCTGGTCTCCGAGCGTGCTCAGAGCCTCCCCCGTGGATACATAGATGCCGCTTCGGACTAGATTGTCGTAGCTCGAGACGGCAGGTGTTTGTTCGGCATGCAACTCAGCTAACTGCACATAGCGCAGGCTTTGCTCCCGTTCTTGCAGGTTTGCGAAGGCCCGCGCAAGTATCGCGTACACCAGGGGATCGCGGGGAGAAAGCTTCTCCGCGATGAGCAGCTGATCGATGGCGTCGTGGTACCGGCGCTCGGCAAAAAGCGCATTCCCCAGCCCCAGGTAAAGCGATCCATCCCTGGGAGAAAATCGTAGGGCAGCCCGATATTCAGTGGTGGCCTTCTGCAGCAAGCCCTCTCGCCCATAAGCAGTTGCCCGGATCAGGTGTATGGGCTCGGAGTCCCCCATCGCCGCTTCTGCAAACTGAGCATGCCGCAGAGCCGCCTGGGGCTTTTTCAGGTCGAGATCAGAGAATGCAAGGCCCAGGTGTGCCTCGCCGTTTTTCGGTTCTCGCTTGAGGGCGGCATCGAAGGCGGCGGCAGCAGGCTGGGGCTGGTGCAAGTCGTTTAACACGTACCCGAGGTTTACGTATGCCGTCACCACTTCAGGATTTCGTTTGAGGACCTCGGTAAAATCCATCCGCGCCAGGACAAGCTGGCCTTCGTGTTTGTGCACATAGCCGGCCAGGAGAGGAATGTCCGGCTCTTTCGGTAAGACCTGGTTGTATTCAGAGGTAAGGGTCAGCAACTGATTGTAATCATGAAGGTTGAGGAGATCGTAACCGAGATAGACCACCCCATCTCTGTCGTCTGGGAGCACCTTGATGACCTCACGGCCGACGTCAGCCGACTGCTGATACTCTCCCTTGAAACTCAGATAACGCTCTTTTTCGAGAAGGACTTGGGGCTCCTGTTGCATCTCCTCCGTGGCGCGACTGAGCCACATTTCGGCCAGACCGAGCTTATGAGCTTCGATGGCGGCGTTCATTCCTCCAGCGACGATGAGCGGCTTGCGGGGAGCCAGGGCATATGCCCTGGAATAAGCAGTTTGCGCCTTGATCAGATCGCCGCGGGCGGTGTACAAATCACCCAGGGCCAAATAGGGCACGTACAAAGAAGGGTCCGCTCGCGCCAGCCTCTGGAAATACTTTTCCGCTTCCCGGTCATCTCCCGCAAGCCGGGAGGCATAACCCAGGGAGGTCAACGCGAACCGGTTGACCGGATCGATGACGAGGATTCGCTTGTAGGTCGCAATCGCCTCCGCGGTGCGCCCAAGTCTCATCAACAAGTCTCCATCCAGCTGCAGGCTGCTGGAATCGCGAGCATTGAGAGAGAGAGCTTCGGTCATATCGCCCAGCGCGCTATCCAGCTGGCCGGCATTCATTTTGATGAGCGCTCGGAGGCGCAGAAACGGCGCCCGGTCGGACCCCTGTTCGTCGAGAGCGCCGATGGCCGCCTGCGCTGTTTCAAGCTGGCTGCTGGCTGCGTCTGGGTTCTTGAGATTTTCATAGAGCTGCATCAGATCCATATGCAGCTGAATGCCATACAGGGGGCCCTCGATCGGGCTTTCGGGCAAGCTGGCCAGAGCGGCACTATATTCCCTCACGGCATCGCGGTCCCGCTCCTCAAGCCGTGCGATCTCCCCGCGAATGACGTGTAGCCGGTAATAACCGGAGTTGATCGCGGTAGCGCGCTGGACAAACTCGGTCGCGCGTTCGATGGAACCGATCGCAACCTGAGCCTGTGCGGCGGAAAGCTGCAACCCCAGGTCCCGGGGGAGCGCATCGGCGGCTTCCACGTACATTCGCGCAGAATCATTCAACTTGCCGTCCAGCTGGTAGGTGAACGCGAGTTCAGCCTTTACTTCCGGAATAGGGTCGGTGATCGAGGTAAGGGCCGCGATAGCTTGCGCATAATCTCCAACTTCGCGATAGTACCCGGCCAGCGATCTCTGCACATCGGGATCGTCAGGGGCATGGCGTTTCGCCAGGTCGAGATAACGGCGGGCAAGATCCATCTGCTTCAGGCGTTGATACGTGAGCGCCATCAGCAACTCTGATCGCGAGCCGGGTGCATAGCGCTCCGCTCTGCCCAACCACTCGAGCGCATTGGTGTAGTCTCCCGACCTCATGTAAAGCTCGCCGAGCAACACCGCATCTTCTCTGTGCCACGGGTTGTGGGCCAGCAAGTGTATCAAGATCGGCTCGGCCTCGCCGCTTCTGCCCATCACACTGTAGGTCTGTGCCAGACCGGAGAGTCCCTCGTGCGACGCCGGATTCAGGCGAAGACCTCGCCTGTATGCTTCCGCAGAAAGCTCGAACCTGGCATCGATCCGGGCGGTGTAACCAAGCAGGAACCATAGCTGGGGATCCCCGGGCGCTGCCTGGGCGGCGCGCTGCGCATAATCCACCGCGAGCGTACGGTCGCCATGCTCGAGTGCGAGCTCCGCGGCGCGCGCCAGACGCGCGTTTTGGATATTCGATCCCCACCCTAACTGTTGGCCGGCAGACGGCGCCTGGCCATTCTGGGACTGCGAACTGCTGGGCGCGTCAGGCGCGACGCTGAACACCTGCGCTGGGGTGGGGCAGACAAGTGTAATAAGCAAGGCGAGAAATGTAATATAAACGCGAAACATGTAGGACCAGCTGAGGATGTCTGGCGATGCAAATGGGTCCCGGTCTTTCGTGAACGGATTTGATGGGGGGAAAATCCGTTTCTCTTGAGCGATCGTACCGTCGGACTCTGAGTTATAGCACGATTTGATCAGGAACCGCAGAAGCCGTGAAAAAATTCAAGCAGAAATTTCCACCGTGCCGTGGTAAGTACAAAGAGCAACCGTTGCCGGAACATTTCGAATCTAAAATTCCGCGAGGGCGCCGTGCAGAGAACTGAAGTTGCCGCTTCAGCTCGTCCGATACCCATGAGCTTCATCCTTATGGCGGCCCTGGTGGTTCACCTGCCTCTTCTGCTCATGGGATTGCCCTTGAAGTCGTATGACACGAACTTTCATATTTTCTTCGCTTCTCATTATGTCCACCATTGGTTCAACCCCTGGAACCCTAAATGGTATGCGGGGTTTTCCCAGGCGACCTATCCTCCTCTCCCACAGCAATGGGTGGCCTTGATATCACGCATCACAGGCCTGGATATGGCATATATGGCGGTACAGCTGGCTGCCATATTGTTGCTGGCAGTCGGTGTTTATCGGTTTTCTTTACTTTGGGTGAACCCACGAGCAGCATCGTTTGCCGCCCTCGCCAGTGTCTTTCTCGGATCGGAAAGCTTCCTGGTCTATTCCGCGGGGCAGTTGGCTACCACGTCTGCAGCCCCAATATACCTGAACGCCCTGCCCTATCTGTACCAGTGGACCCGGCATGGCAAGTGGCGGTCCTTCATCAAGGGCAGCGTGCTGTTTACGGCTGCTGCCGCCGCTCACCACGCCACCCTGCTTTTCGGGTCCATGTTTTTTGCGGTACCGGTGCTGGCTTTGGTGATCCTTGATAGGGAAGACGGTCCGCGGGTTTCGATACCGGGTTTTGTGCTTCGTACCGTCATCATTTCAGTGGTCGTGGGTGCCGCAATCGCCCTCGTACTTTTGCCGTTTTGGATTGCGCTGATTCACTATCCCGTGACCCAAACTCCCATCCCGCATGCCAGCCGGGCAAACTACATACTTAGCCCGGAGTGGGGCCTGAACTACTTCGTTATTCCCTACGGAGCTTTGATACTGGCTTTGCCATTCATCGTATTGCGGGGCTCTGCGGTGGCAAGGCTTCGTCCCTTGCTGCTGGGCTTCTGGGTGGCGTTTCTGGTGGGTCTCGGCGGAACGACACCCGTCGGACATCTGTTACTGGGCCGAGCTTACGAGGTGCTGACGATGGAGCGCTTCAGTTATTGGGCAACTTTGCTGGCCCTTCCCTTCGTGGGACTTCTGGCCGCGGAATTGGTTGACCGGTATCGTTTGCGGGCGGCGGTCGGTTTGATGGTGGCTGCGGCTTTCTGCTGCGCAGTAGCGGTTGCATGGTCAACCTACCGGCCGGCGGATGCCTCAGATTTTAAAGTGGATTCGGTCGCCGCGTGGCTGAATCGCGATGGCCATGACAATTACCGATACCTGACTTTGGGATTTGGCAACAAGATTGCCCGGTTGGCGATGATGACCGATGCGAGCAGCGTCGATGGCGAATGGAATTCCGGGCGCATGCTTCCGGAACTGACCCACTATGGTGCGGGCCCGCTTACCAGCTCGAAATATTACGGCACACCAGGGCTGGATGCGTTGCGGGCGATGCTGCAGCATGCCGACCGTTACGGCCTGAGGTGGGTTTTCGTGAGGGATCCATATTACGATCCTCTGCTCTCTTTTGCAGGATGGCGCCGCGTGGATGACCTGGAAGACAAAACCATCATCGTGTGGGGGAAGGACGGGGTGCCACCCGCTACGCCGGTCAACGCACCGCAGATACCGCCTGCCTGGCAGGGCATTTTGTGGGGAACCCTCCCCTTCGGCAGCAGCCTGCTCGCCATTCTGGTCGTTCTCATCCCGGAAAAACGGCGAGACCGGCGTGGCGAGGAATATCCCTACGCCACCGATGAGAATTTGCTGCCGGGGAGACTGGTGTCGTGAAAACCGGAAGGATACTCGCGCTTCTGGTTGCCGGCATAACCGTCGCTTTGATCGTGGCGGGTACTCTATGGCCCAATCCATCCGCGGTCGCCTTAGCCGGTGGGGATAACGTGCTGCATACTCCTTCCACGCCTGAAGCGGCAGCCGGGAACCTGGCGCAGAGCATTGGCCACCAGGATTGGGGGAGAGCCTACTCCAGTCTCAGCAACAAGGCTGAATTTACTGAGCAGCAGTTTGTGCACGATTTGACCGGATATTACCCGAGCCTGCGTACTTATGCGACTCTGCAGAACTACGAACTGCGGCCGCTGCACGCCACAGCAAATGAGGCAGAGTTCCAGCTGCGTTTGCATTGGTCTACCGTGGTTGGCACATTTACAGACACACGCAACCTGCGCGTAGTCAAGGCAGGCGATCGCTGGGAACCCGAGTGGCCCTTGGTCAAAGAGGTGAGAGTGCCGCCGCAGGTGATCGCGGTGAATTATCTGCGCTGGGATGTGATCTACCGCGGGGCCGGAGATGACTGGGGAACGCAAGACGTAGAAGCGCCCCACGTGCGGATCGTGGACATGCACCCGGTGGAGCGCAGCGATGGGGTGGTCATTCTGGGCGAACTGCTCAATGAGGATGTGGTGCCCGCGTACGTATCGGTCAAGGCTACGTTGCTCAAAAAGAATGGCTCGGCCCTCGCGACAGAGGAAAGCTTCGATACGATCTCGCACCTTCTGTTGCCGAAGCAGGTCACTCCGTTTCTCATTAAGTTCCCCGACGCGTCGTTATCCGATGTCGCCAGCGTTCGCATGGATCCTGTTTCAACCCTCGTCTCGGCCTCGGCGGATCCGGTCATTGAGATCGAGGACCAGAAGTTGAACCCTGCGCCCGATGCGTCCTTGTCAGGTCAGCTGGTCAACCAAAGTGGCCAGGTAGTGAATATTGCGCATGTGCTGGCGACCTTTTACGGCAAAGGCGGCCAGCCGGTCTGGGTGGCCGATCAATACATCGACCGCGCACTGCTGCCTCAGACTCCGGTTCCTTTCAATATCCATATTCCCCAGGACCTTGCCCGCCAGATCACCAGCGAACGCGCGGTGACTGCATCCTACAGCTCCGGAGGGCTCTAATGAGGCTGAGGCTGCTTCCAGTCTTTGCCCTCTGCATGATGCAGACGGCTCTCGGGCAAGAACTGCGTTTGCCCAAAACCGTCGCAGCGGGCCAGGCGTTCTCGATTCAGAGCACGGGAAGCGGCAAGGCAGTCTTGTATGTAGTGGGGCTGGGACAGGTGCTCAGGCGCGATGTGCAGCTGGGAGAAGTGGAGTCCTTTCCTGCCGGAACTCTATACAACGCCGGTCACTACCTGGTTCTTGTCGTTGGAGCATCCTCCAAAGAGAGCGGATCGTTCGACGTGGTGCCGGCAGAGCAGCCCGCGGCGATAAGTTTCCTCGCCAAGCCTTCCCGTCTTCCGGTTGGCCGGCATAAGGGCATCAGCGGCGCAGCCTATGTCTTCGATGCCTATCAGAATCTTGTGACATCTCCCTTGCCGGTTTCTTTTGAGCTCTCAAACCAATCCGGCGCGACCCAGGCACGCACAGTCGTCACCCGCGATGGCGCTGCGTGGACAGAAATGGATTCGTCCACCAGGGAAGGCGCGGCTAAATTTGTGGTTCGCGTGGACGGAGTTTCCAGCGCGCGCGTGATCCAGCAGGTTCCGGGCGACCCCTGCGGGCTGACAGTAAATGCCCGGCCGTCGGGCCAGAGAATCGAACTGGCGACCGATCTGGTGCGCGACTGTAGCGGCAACTCGGTGCCCGATGGGACCATCGTCACCTTTACTGAAACTTACCCGGGCGGCCAGGCGACCGTAGACGTACCGCTCAAACACGGGGTTGCGCAGGTAGAAATGCCGGCTCACAACGGAGCAAAGATCTCCGTGGCCAGCGGTGTTGTCATGGGAAATGAGATTCGCTGGCAAAAATGACTATGAAAAAGTCGCTCCTAATGGCCTGTGCCTGCTCTTTCGCGCTGTCGGCTTTGGCGGCTGACCAAAGCCCGATCCACGTGGAGCCCAGTAACCTGCATGGGCCGCGGCCGCTCGAAAAGCAGACGGAAACAGCAGCCATCCGCGACTATCTGCAAGCCTGGGAGGCCATGCGGGGGGCGCTCGAGCAAAATCGCCTGGCTCTGCTGGATGCGGACTTTGTCGGGACGGCCAAGGATAAGCTTGCCGGCGCCATTCAGGAGCAAGCCAGATTGGGTATGCGCACCCGTTATCAGGATCGTGCGCACGATATCAAGATAACGTTTTACTCGCCGGATGGGTTGTCGATTCAACTGGTGGACAACGTGGAGTATGACGTCCAGGTCCTCGACCATGACAAGGTGGAGGGCACCGGGCAAGTCCGGGCTCGCTACCTCGCCGTCCTCACCCCCTCCGAAGTGCGATGGAGAGTGCGCGTTCTGCAGGCGGATCCTCCATAAAAGTTTCGCTGGTTGCGCAGTGCCACTGCCCGCGCGCCACCATAAGCGTTAAAACTCCCACAAAACCGTCATCCGGTGCGGTGGATGTTTTTCGTCAGACCTCCCACAGAATCGTCATCCCGAGCGGAGCCGAGGGATCTGCAGTTCTCCTCCCGGCGCAAACAGAGTCCCCTTGGACAACCGCCCTCTCCTTTGTCATCCTGAAGCGAAGCCGAGGGATCTGCAGTTCTCCTCCCGGCGCAACGGAGTCCCCTTGGACAACCGCCCTCTCCTTTGTCATCCCGAGCGAAGCCGAGGGATCTGCAGTTCTCCTCCCGGCGCAACAGAGTCCCCTTGGACAACCGCCCTCTCCTTTGTCATCCCGAGAGCCTGTGACTTAATTCAGCTTTTTTGAGGCAAAGAGGATTAAGGCATTTTTTCTATGGCCGGACTGCTAAGCGGCCATCAGGCGCCGAGGTGCCGTGTCAAAGGGTACTGCGTGCCATGCAGTGTCAGATCCTCTCCGTTTTACCCGGTTTTGCTCTGCATCTGCTCTGCAGCCGGGTTTTAGCTCAGCAACGCTTTGCTGAAGTGCATCAGGTTGTAAGCCAAGGCGCACCACAGGGTCACGCATTTGATTTTGTTCAGGCCGCGCACCGTGAACGGGGCCAGCCCACGATAAGTTCGTAAGTCAGCATTCACCGTTTCACTGGTGGCAGCTCTTTGCTTGTAGATTTCTTGCCCCTCTTCGCTGGCCATGCGTCGCTTCCATGCTTGTATCGCTTCCGAATCTCTCGGCTTAGGTTCCAACTCCCGCCCCCGATTCTCTGGATTCCGTGCCGGCTTGGAGGGCACGAACAACTCTACCCCTTGCTGGTGTGCCTGGACGATATCCTCTGTTCGCAAGTAGCCGCCGTCCACCAGGTGTTGCTCCACCTTGCCCCCAGTGCGTTGTTCCACTTGCTGGCGCATCGGTTCACTCAACCCCGCCGAATCGGAACCCTCGTTGGTGACTTCCACCCCCAAAATGGCACGGCTTTGCGTATCGGTGGCCAACTGCACGTTTACCCCAGGGCTATAACCGCCGTTGGCCATCTTCATCACCCGCGTGGCCGCATCGGTGGTGCTCACCCGCGGCTGCTTGGCCCGGATCTGATCCCCGCACTTGCCTTTGCCAGCCCTCTGGGCCGCCTCCGCCTGCTTCTGCTTCAGCTCCGGCAACTGCGCTATCGCCTGCTCCAGCCGCTGCTGTCGCGACTCCGCCGCGCGCTCACGCGCCGCCTTCTGGCGCGCCGTCACAGCGGCTGACTCTGCAGGCGATTCCAGCTGCTTACGCAACTCCTGCACCTGCTGCCGGGCTTGCTCCAACAACTGCTGCAAACGCTCTTCCCGACGAAAACTGCTGCTTCCCGCGCTCACACGCACCCGCACTCCATCTTGGCTGATGCGGCTCACTCGCACCAGTTTCTTGTCCACCAACGTCACTATCACCTGCGTAAACAGATCGTCCAATGCGTCGGCGTGATCGATGCGAAAGTCGGAAAGCAAATGATGATTCACGGTCACTCCGCCGCACAACCAGCGGAACGGCGCACTCTCTTCGCAACGACGCGCTAACTCTCGCGCAGATCCAACCCCTCGGGTACACCCATACAGCCATAAACCCACCAGCAAACGCGGATCGGTCGCATCTCGACCCGCTTGCCCCTCTCGGGCACGAATCCGCTCACAAAAACCACTCACCTCCAGCTTTTCCACTACCCCCATCACCGTGCGCACAGGATGAAGCGCTCCCACCAGATCATCTATGCAATGCGGTTCCATCGACAGCTGAAGACGTTCTGCCTTGCGCAGACGAACCGCTCTCTTCTCCTGAACACCTGCTTCCACACTGTTGCTCATGTCTCTTCATACAACCTCATCCCCCCAACCAATCAATTTGTTTGGGAGGATGCACCAAAAAAGTCACAGCCTCCGAGCGGAGCCGAGGGATCTGCAGTTCTCCTCCCGGCGCAACAGAGTCCCCTTGGACAACCGCCCTCTCCTTTGTCACCCCGAAGCGGAGCCGAGGGATCTGCAGTTCTCCTCCCGGCGCAACAGAGTCCCCTTGGACAACCGCCCTCTCCTTTGTCATCCCGAGCGGAGCCGAGGGATCTGCAGTTCTCCTCCCGGCGCAACAGAGTCCCCTTGGACAACCGCCCTCTCCTTTGTCATCCCGAGAGCTTGTGAATTTATTCAATTTTTTGAGGCAAAGAGGATTAAGACATGTTTTTCAGCGGCCGGACTGCGAAGCGGTCATCAGACCGAGGTGCAAAGTCAAAGGGGTTCTGCTTGCCATGCCGTGTCAGATCCGCTCCGTTTTGCCCAGTTTTGCTCTACATCTGCTCTGCAGGTGGGTTTTAGCTCAGCAGCGCTTTGCTGAAGTGCATCAGGTTGTAAGCCAAGGCGCACCACAGCGTCACGCATTTGATTTTGTTCAGGCCGCGCACCGTGAACGGTGTCAGCCCACGATAAGTTCGTAAGTCAGCATTCACCGTTTCGCTGGTGGCTGCTCTTTGTTTGTAGATTTCTTGCCCCTCTTCGCTGGCCATGCGTCGCTTCCATGCTTGTATCGCTTCCGAATCGCCCGGCTTGGGTTCCAATTCCCGCCCCCGGTTCTGTGGATTCCTTGCCGGCTTGGAGGGCACCCACAACGCTACCCCCTGCTGGTGCGCCTGCACGATATCCTCTGTTCGCAAGTAGCCGCCGTCCACCAGATGTTGCTCCACCTTGCCCCCAGTGCGTTGTTCCACTTGCTGGCGCATCGGTTCACTCAACCCTGCCGAATCGGAACCCTCGTTGGTGACTTCCACCCCCAAAATGGCACGGCTTTCGGTATCGGTGGCCAACTGCACGTTGACCCCAGGGCTATAACCGCCGTTGGCCATCTTCATCACCCGCGTGGCCGCATCGGTGGTGCTCACCCGCGGCTGCTTGGCCCGGATCTGATCCCCGCACTTGCCTTTGCCGGCCCTCTGGGCCGCCTCGGCCTGCTTCTGCTTCAGCTCCGGCAACTGCGCTATCGCCTGCTCCAAGCGCTGCTGGCGCGACTCCGCCGCTCGCTCACGCGCCGCCTTCTGACGCGCCGTCGCCGCGGCCGACTCGGCAGGCGAGTCCACTTGCTTACGTAACTCCAGTACTTGCTGCCGGGCTTGCTCCAACAGCTGCTGCAAACGCTCTTCCCGACGAAAACTGCTGCTTCCCGCGCTCACACGCACCCGCACTCCATCTTGGCTGATGCGGCTCACGCGCACTAGCTTCTTGTCCACCAACGTCACTATCACCTGCGTAAACAGTTCGTCCAATGCGTCGGCGTGATCGGTGCGAAAGTCCGAAAGCAGGTGATGATTCACCGTCACTCCCCCGCACAACCAGCGGAACGGCGCGCTCTCTTCGCAGCGACGCGCTAACTCTCGCGCAGATCCAATCCCTCGGGTACACCCATACAGCCATAAACCCACCAGCAAACGCGGATCGGTCGCATCTCGACCCGCTTGCCCCTCTCGGGCACGAATCGGTTCGCAAAATCCACTCACCTTCAGCTTCTCCACTACCGCCATCACCGTGCGCACTGGATGAAGCGCTCCCACCAGATCATCTATGCAATGCGGTTCCATCGACAACTGAAGACGTTCTGCCTTGCGCAGACGAACCGCTCTCTTCTCTTGAACACCGGCTACCCCGCTGTTGACCATGTCTCTTCATACAACCTCTTCCCCACAACCAATCAATTTTGTTCGCCAGCATGCACCAAAAAAGTCACAGGCTCGAGCGGAGCCGAGGGATCTGCAGTTCTCCTCCCGGCGCAACAGAGTCCCCTTGGACAACCGCCCTCTCCTTTGTCATCCCGAGCGGAGCCGAGGGATCTGCAGTTCTCCTCCCGGCGCAACAGAGTCCCCTTGGACAACCGCCCTCTCCTTTGTCATCCCGAGCGGAGCGCCTCACAGATTTATCGCGTGACACAGCGCTTGGTGGCGCGGAGTCGAAGAGCCTGTCCCGTGTGTAGCCGAGGGAACCCCGAGGATGCTTATCTTACCCATGCTGTCGAGCCTTTTCGACCACCAAACCAGTACGCACTTGATGCTCACGGGTACATCTTTTCATGCACTGTAATCATTTTCCATCCCCAGGTCTGGGGGCGCCCCCGGCGCGCAGATTGGGCAGAACGTTCTGTTGTGGACCCGAACCACAGCCGGGAATGCCCCGTTCGATTGCCGAGCCCTCTTCGTAGTCGTTCCAGGTCTCGACCAGCAGGAAAGGGATGGGATCATCCGCTGCATAATACTTCTTCCAGAACTTGAATGTGTCAGTGAAGGTTTGCCCGCAGCGCGCAGATATGTGGCGGTTCAGACCCCAGGAAGCCTTGCTGTCATCGAAACCGGACCATACCCCTCCGACGATAATCTTGTCTGGATATTTTGACTGCATGGTTTGATAAAAGTCGCTCAGGTATTGCTCCCCCCAGTTGTTCCCATCCGCGGCCCATCCTTTTGCTCCAGGGTTTATCCAGGCGTAAAAGCCGTCGAACGCGTTGGCATATTGGCCGGGATCGTTCTCGTAAATGAGCCAGGGCGGCGTGTCCCACTTATTTACCACCGCCCGCACTTTGTCCCAGTTGGTGTGTCCTCCCTTGGGGAAAATAAAAATCACGGGCCGGCCAGCGTACATCAGGTTGGCCTGACTACCGGCCCCCTTGGAGGAAAGATAGACTTCATGGAACATATTGAAATCCGCTATTGTCTCGTCCGTCGCTCCGTCTTCCTGGTCGGTTTCGTCATAGATGATGGCGAGGTGGAAGTTCTGCCTCGCGGCTAGCGTCTGCATCAGGGCAAAGCTGGCATCGATAAAGGGCTCACGGTCCCCGTACCAATCCACCACGAAGGCGGAAATGCCCATCGCTGCAGCCTGGTGAATTTGGTTGCTTATCACCGCGGGATCGTGAGATGAATAACCAATGGAGATGTGCCTGGGGTGTCCAAACCAGGGTTCATATAAAGCCAGGATTTCTGGTGAGGAACCCGTGGCGCGATACTTCAACCGTAGCGGTTGGTGAACTCCCGGAGAGGAGCATCCGTGCGGCAGCAGGAGAAGAAAAAGAAAAGCAGCGCGTGCGCGAAATAGCATAAAGAGGCGATTAGAGGTACGTTTGACTGTTTTGGGTTGTCAGCTTTGAACCACTAGCAGGCTGCTGAAGAACCCCATGTTTTTGAAGGGTACGACCTTTAGGTCGTACGTAAACTATTGCAAACAGGTGCGGCTTTAGCCGCTGAGGGAACGTCTCTCGCTGCTTCAGGACTTTTTCCGCAGCCTGCGGGACCTCATCATTTACAGCTTGAGAGCACCCGGAATCCGGGATTCGAGCATCGGATGAGTATCGCACTGTTCTTGAGTCTTAGGGCCCGGACCGTGCTGATTCTTTTGAGATCAGATTATCGGTCAAAAGCGATCCGCTTGTCAGTTGGAGCTTCAGACGTGATGGCTGGTCACATGCAGAAGCCGAAAACGCTCCAAGCCCGCATCGTCGCGGGAAGCGTAATCCTGCTCTCGGGCTCTGGACTTACGACTGCCATCAACCTCGCCTACAACATTGCAGTCGCGCGGTTTCTGGGCCCAAAAGGCTTCGGGCATGCTACCGCGGTTTACACCATCCTCACCTTGATCTCTGCGGTAACACTCTCCCTGCAAATCATCTGCGCGAAGTTCGTGGCGCAACAGAGTTCGCCGGAGGCGAAATTTGCCGTCTACCGGGGCTTCCATGCCGGGGGCTGGATTTGCGGCATGCTGATTGGCACCGGCTTGTTGCTGTATCAGACGGCGATTACGAATTACCTGAATCTGCCTGGCCCGGTTCTTGTTGCAATGCTTGCCATCGGAGCGGCATTTTATATTCCGCTGGGAAGCCGGCGCGGCTTTACCCAGGGGGCTCACGGCTTCAGCCGTTTGGCCAAGAATCTTGTTCTGGAAGGCTCGGTGCGGCTGGGTGGATCTTTCCTTCTGATCCTGCTTGGTCTCGGCGTCAAGGGAGTGATCGCTGCTAATGCAGGGGCCATTGCGGTTGCCTATTTTGCCATAGCACCGAAGGCCGCTGCGCCAATTCGGAACCCACTTGTCCTGGGCTATGCTCTTCGGGAAACATTGCAGGCCCTTGTTTTCTTTTCCGGCCAGGTGCTGATCAACAACTGTGACATTGTGATGGTGAAGCACTTTTTTCTGCCTACCGCGGCAGGACTCTATGCTGCCGTAGCGATGGTGGGTCGAGTGATCTTTGCCTTTTCCTCAGCGGTGGTGAATAGCATGTTTCCGTTGGTCGCAGGAACCCGCCACGAAGAGAGAAAAGACCTCAGGGTCATCGCAACTTCGCTGTTGCTGGTGCTGGGCATCGGTTCTGTATTGGCCCTCGGCCTGTGCTTCGTACCGGCTGGGATTTGGACAGCTTTCTTTGGGGCCGGCTTCAGCATATCGGGAGAATACGGGCTTCCATATCTCTTAGCGCTGTACGCCATCACCACCGTGGTCTATTCGCTCAGCGTGGTGATCATCACCTACGAGATGTCGTACAAGATTGCGAATACGAGCTGGATACAGCTGGCGTTCAGCGGGGTTCTCATTGCGGGCATTTACCGCTTCCATGACTCCCTACGGCAGGTCATCCTGGTCCAATTGGTGTTGATGGCTGTCCTTCTTCTGTTGGTGGCAATACCCTTCCTGATCGACTCGCTCACCAATGCAGAGAAGGTGGGATACAGCGCAGCCTCTCGCCCGATTAGAGTGATCCGGCGCGCTTCTGAAGACGAGGTGATTGCAGAGTTTCTGAGGAGTGATTTCCGCAATCCGGCTTTCCAGGACCATCACGAGTCTCTCCGTGATATTGTCCTCAAGCCGAACCTGGACGATGCCAACCAGAACGCTACTCGCCGGGCTCTATTTTTCGTTCGACACTTTGCCTTGTGGAAAGAGCTGCCTGCGCAAACCGACTGGTACGAGGTGGAAATCAGCGCGGAGGACTTGAGCCGCATCAGGGTATTCCCCCGGGCCCAGTGGCGTAATCTGGCACGTGGGGACTTCTCGATCAACGGGATTGCTGAACGCATACGCACTCGTCGAAACGCCATTGAAGGTCAATTCGCGGAAAAGATCACCGCCATCCGCGATTGGCTGGTGCAGGAGAATGTTGTGGGCGCCGTGCTGCTGATCGGTATCAACGAGAACGAAGCGCTCACAGTCCTTGATGGGAATCATCGGCTTGTCGCGGCCATGCTGGCATCGCCGAGCACGGTGCAGAAGCTCAGGTTTTTATGCGGCCTCTCCCCAAGAATGTCGGAGTGCTGCTGGTACAACACCAACGTGGTCACGCTCCTCCGATACGGGAGGAATGTGTTGAGATACCTGGTACGCAATCCAGAAGCGGAGTTGGAGCGCTTTTTGCAAACTACAGGGTGAAATGTTAACGCAAGATAGGACTTGATCGATAAACGAACCTGACCCAAACGGGACTATGACAATGCGAATGCGTGCTGTGACAGTAGGGCAGTTACCGGGAACCTTGAGCAAAGAACAAAAGCACATCTTTCTCCGTGAGATGGAGAGTTTCCTTCATGTCGATCGTCCTCGTGTGGTGCTCGACTGTTCTGAGATCCGCCAACTCGACAAGCCTGTAATACAATTGCTGCTCTCTTGCCTCGAAGAAGCCATGAAGCGCAATGGCGACATCAAGCTTGCTGCGATGTCTCGGGAGATGAGAGAAAGCCTGAAGCAGATGGGAGTGAGCCATCTGTTTGAGATCTTTGATACGGTGGTGGACGCAGTCATTAGTTTCCGCAAATACCGGGGAACGCAGATTTCGTCCTCACAGTTGCCTGGGTACTCGGACCAGGGGTCAGAAAGTGCAGCCTAAGAATCCTCTCGGAACTGCGAGCCTCCGCAGGTAAGGAAAGGGACTCGATGAGACTCTCGTCCAGGCTATTGCGACAGATCGCCGGCTGCCTTGTGATCTCTTCGCTGGTGGCTTGCGCGGAAACAGGGGCAGCACCGGCACAGCAAGCGGAAAGCGCACCCCCGGGACAGTCACAATCGCGGGCTCCCGATAGTGGCGTGCAGGGACCGGACGCGAACTCTGCTCCTCCCCAAACACCGTCCGAGAGCCCGCAGGCTGCTCCGCCGCAACAGCCGGCTGTTCCCCATGAACCGGTTGGCACCGCGGCCGCGCCGTATGAGAAAGTTACCGGTGTACCAGCGTCCAGGCCGGCGGGAGCAGCCATTGCGCCGGCAAAGCAAAAGGGAGCACGCTCGATCCTGATCAAGGTGGGCCTCATCGTAGCGGCCGGCGTTGCCATTGGAACTGTAGTGGCGCTGTCGACTGCCAGCTCCAGCAAGCCCCACTGAACCGAGAGCGCGCTCAGACTGCAATTGGGAGCAAGAGGATGCCCACAAGACCCGAGAACCGGCGACCCAGATTGGTCAGTTTCTCTGGCATCGATGGTGCTGGCAAGAGCACCCAAATCGAAAGTCTTTGCGCCCGGCTCAAACAAGCTGGCCTGCGCGTGGAGCTGATCACTTTCTGGAACGATATTGCGCGGCTGACCCGCATCCGGGAGGCGGCCGGACGCACTCTCTTCCAAGGCGATCAAGGGGCTGGATCTCCAGCCAGGCCAATCAACCGCCGAGACAAGAATGTTCAGTCAGGAATCATGACCCCGGTCAGGCTCTTTCTTTATTTCGCGGATACTCTTTCGCTTCGATTGGTAGCCGTGAAAGCATCGAAGCTCCACACCGATTTCGTGATCTTCGATCGATATATCTACGATGAATTAGCCAATCTATCGTTGCGCCATCCAGCCTCAAGACTCTATGCCCGGCTGATCATGAAGCTCGCTCCAAAGCCGGACATCAGCTATTTGCTGGATGCGGATCCGGTTCAGGCTCGCGCACGCAAGCCTGAATATCCGGTCGAGTTTTTGCATGCCAATCGAGCATCTTATCTGGCTCTCAACGATGCCATAGGAGCGATGACAATCATCGCTCCTATGTCGGCGCAAGATGTACAACGGCAGGTATGGAAAAATCTGGTTAAGCTTCTATCTCCGGCCGAAATGAAAAGCGAACCGGCGGAAACACTCGTTCCTACCGGAGATCCTGGTATCCCAGCGCGGTCGGAACAGCGGAATGCTTTTCCAGCCGCGCGCTAGAGCATTTTCACTTCTGGTGGATACAGAGCAACCGCTCCCGACGTGGCTTTTCCTCAAGAAAAGCCGCACTTCGCGGCGCTTGCCTGTGCAGAGTAGAAGTGAAAATGCTCTAATCCGTCCCACTGGAAGGTGTTACCAGCGAGTTATGGTCATGTTATCCAGATATACGATGGGTGTGCCCCCTGAGCCTAGCCCGTCCACCTGCAAGTTAGTCAGCAACGTTGGGGCCCATCCGAGGGCGAATGCCGAGTTCACGGTAGCGTTGATGTTCGACTGGGCGCCGTCGAGCCACACCGAGTGATAGGTGATATTGCCGGACTCGTCGCGGGAATAGTAAACCTGAACGTGATGCCAGGTATTGATGCTCCAGGCACGCGGATTGCAATATGCAGAGGAGTGCACCCACTGAGTATTAGGTGCCGTAGGACTGCCCGCGTTCCTGGTGTAGTCCCAGGTGCTGGTGTAACCGTCGCACTGGAATCCAAAGAGCGCTGTCTGGCCATTCGCCATGGTTTGATTAAAGTCCATTTCCAGATTGCCTATCGTACTGGAAGTATCGGTAAGGTACACCCACGTGTCATAAAAGAAGTTCGTGGATGAGTCGTCGTCTCCCAATGAGACGCTGTATCGTTCACCGCCTGAGTTTCCGAAGTTGGTCACAAACTGGCGCGCATGTCCGCTTTGCGAAGGCGAACTGACGATGCTCATACTGCCTCGTGCAGTGCCAACCCCGTTACTGCTGTCGTAGGCCGCGATCCAGTTGCTCAGGCTCTCAATATTGCTGATGCTGACGGCATCCGAGGGAACAACAGAAGCAGTCACTGCTCCACTGACGGTGATGGCGACATCCGTAACACACCCGGCACCCTGATTACCCCACGCCTTTACGTGCAGCGTGTGGGGACCGTTTCCGGCTGAGGCCCGGGCAGTCAGATAAGTGCCGCTCACAACGGCGCTGTCGGTGCTGTTATCGAGAGAATACCCCATGGAAACAACCGCCTGGGAGGAGCAGGTTGAGGCATTAGCCGAAAGGCTAAACGGCGATGTGACGTTAGCACCATTACTAGGGCTGGTTATAATGACTGTTGCGAATCCTGATGTTGTGGAGAGCAAGAGGATCAAAAAAGCGCAAGAGAATAGCTTCATCAAATCTGCCTCGGCCAAAAGAAATCCCGGCCCGCGTATGCTTCGGGTTTGCGTAAGACTCCGTCCACTGCACACAGTCAGTGGTGAAGCCGACTCGACTCACTTGTTTTGTTTGGGCTGATTTGAGCGACAAGGCGCGGCGCGCCTGATGGGAACTCAACAACCTCTCTATTGCATGGTCTGTGGCCAATTGACCACAAACCGATGCCCGGCCTAAGAGCGATACGAGCGGAACGCACTACACTACTGGGTTCGCCTCGATCTCAAACCGTCCGGGGCAGACAATTCAATTAGTTTTCTAGGACGAATCATACATAATTCTTTGCCGCAGGGAATCGCGTTTTCGGGCAAATTTATGAATATTGCTTAATATGGGAAGGCCTTTCCGCGGTTCGTAGAAATTGTGCTCAGGTGGAGAAAAAAATACTTTACGGCATCGGCGGTAATTACACGCTTCCGATTGCCACAGCCGAAGGTACAAACCGGTCCTCGACCTGTACAGTCCACTTTCGCAGATGATCAGCGAACCGGATGCTGGAGCAGGTCAATAGTAGACAAGCGTTACGTTGTCAAGGTAGGTTGCATTCGCTGACTGGTTGAGGTTCCCGTCCATCTGATAGTTGATCGTCAAGCCCCACCAGCTAGGGCTACAGACGCCTGGCGGAAATGTCTTGTTGATTGTGTAGGTAGTTCCGTTGAGTTCGATCGACTCATAGAGCAGGCTATTACCCGGTCCGCGTTGCGCTTGAATGGTCACATGATTCCATCCATTGATCAGCTGACAGGGGACGCTTGCCGAAACCCACTTGCTGTTCACGTTATCCCAGAGATCCCAGTCGCCATCGCCAAGATAATTGCACTCGTGACCCCAGATCATTCCCACGCCATTCATGTAGGTGCTGATATCGAATTCCAATGCCTGCGTGACACCGGCATCGGTCACGTAGAAGTCGGTGCTGTAAACGTAGTTATGCAGCGTAGGGAGGAGGGCATGGCTGGCGTCGGGTATTTGCGATGAATTCTGTCCGATCAACTGAGCCGAAAACAGAACGTCGGCATATGCCATTTTGGGGGTGATGCTAAACTTCGTCGCCGTTCCGCTCAAGGAAGGGGACGAGACGCCATAATTGATCGCCCAGGAAATTCCAGGGCATGGCGAAGCACAATCAGCATAGGCTGGCGGGAGCTGTCCCCAACTCAGCCAGTTTTCAGAGGCAATTTGGATATCAGAGATGGTGGTTCCTGAGGATGTGCCGCTTCCACTGCCACCTGAGCCTCCGTTGCCGGAACCTCCGTTCGTGCCAGACCCTCCGCTGCCACCGGACGTTCCGGTGGTACCGCTAGCGGAAGTGGAGGAGGTTGAGGATCAGCAGCCTGAGCGTTGCTCGTCGAGTTGCCGGACGCACACCCGGCAACGAGACCGCTAACGATGAGAGCCATGAACAGCAAGATTAGCCGGTTCATATTTGCCGTGATCCAAAGATCAGACCGACGGCAACTTCTTTTGACACCGGGGCCCGATTAACCGAATTGAGCTCAGTAATAGCTGCAATCTATCCAGCAGCGTGATTTGGGTTTGTACTAAGTAGCGCGACTCGAAGACCCCACGCGAAGACCCTCGATCGCATCGCTGGCGCACCGATTTCCAGGTTTTCAAGAGAAATTAACTAAAAGCTTGAGCGTGCTCTTCTGGATGATCAATCGAAAAAGCAGCAAGAGACGTACCGAAAGTAATGGGCGTCGCTTGAAACCAAATGGACGAAAGCGGCACGCCGGAGCAGCAACGGATGCTCGGAGTGAGGTGGTGCAGTTCTTCGAGTCCTGGGCCGAGGTCACCAGCGATGGAGGATGGGATAGATCCGGGATGTCAAATTCGCGGCTGGCGATCCTCCCAGGCACAGTGCGGTCCACCGGCAAGGAGCAGGTCCCATATTCTTAGGGCGAGACCGGGTTCCCCATAGGTACGACCATCGGTTAGTGTGAGCGGTGGCCAGACGATCGTCTTAGGATGGGATTACCTCAAGCAGCGTCCCAAATGTCCTGTGTAGCACCTGAGCAATCACGCTGCATAAGGAAAGCTGCCAAATTGTCAGGCTCGATACCAATTACACGCCACTGAGGATTATCCCCAGATGCACTAAGAATCGCCAGATCAGCTGTGTCGGCTTTGAGGTAGCAACGCTTCGTGCGCGGGTACTGCATTGGCCCAATCGAAAGCCGAGGACGAAAGATTACACAATAGACGTACATAGATCAGCCCACTTCTTTAGATGCGTCATCCAGGACGGATGGCGCTGCAAAGTACCGTATCGTGCGGGTGCGGCCATTGCGGTCGCTCCCTCGACCAGTTGGGTCGAACCATCTTCGGCTGTGTGCCGAGATCAGATGCGCTCTAGGAGCAACATCTGCGAGAACTAGCCGAAGAAGATCGGTGAATAGTGGCTCTACGGAACCGCACCTCACGCAGAAGGATTTTGGCTAAGAAATGGGAGACGCTTCCGCGCAAAGATGCCGCTGAACGGAGAAGGATTCTGAAATTTCTGACTGTTTAACGGCTTGTCAAATAAAAAGCTTCCATTCGCTGAAAATGGAAGCCGTTTAAAATCACAGCCTTTATTGGTTGCGGGGCTGGATTTGAGCCAGCGACCCTTTGGGTTATGAGAATGATTAACAACTCCTAAGCGTTTTCGAATCAATCGCTACAATTCCAAAAAACACCTGATTTTGGTGATTCTGAGTGCGTCTTGTCGAAAAAAGAGCATAGAAAAAACGAAGAATTTGCTGCTTAACCGCTGTTCCCTTCCGTTCGGAAATCGGCAGGAGTAGCCTGTTTACGTCAGGCGTACGAAACCTTGGGGGCGAACATGAAATGCGCCAGAATCCTCTCACTTGCCGTCACGCTCGCAACCACATCAATGTTTGGGCAGAGTCTCACGCAGCCCCCACGCATTGATCCTTCCAAATGTCCTGTCGGGCTTGAAGTGGAGCAAAACGGCAGCCTTGTTGCTTACAAGAACGCTTAATCCGGTCCAGCGGACGATGTTGGTCAGCGGTCCTCGCAGCGATTTGATTTCAAAATGACGAATTTCTTGCCACACGAGATCGTGAACGCGGAAATCACCGCTCACGCGTTCAGTTACAAATGGAGAGTTTTTAGTGTCCCCGCTCCCACACCTGATCTCTGGCAGACGGTTGATGTCGTCTTCGATGTAAAGGGAAATGGCAGCGCTACTCGTGAACTTTCGTTCGCCCATTTCCCTGCTATCAGGACTTTCGACGTGAACTCGGTCACCTATGCTGACGGCTCCACTTGGCATGCCCCGGGAGCCTGTAGCGTAGCCCCCAGGGGCCCGATGCGCATCAGTGCTCAATGATCCGTGTGAGAGATTGACCCAGTAGTGAGGAGTGCGTGAGAGAACAGCAGTTAATTAACAAGGTAAAAATCGCTGGCTACGGCCTCGGTCTAGTCGTCTTTCTCGCGGTTGCAGCATGGAAGCTGTTGATTCGCTGATCGACCCACGAGTCCGTCTCGGCTTTGCAATTGTTCAGGCGTCAGGCGAAGTCACACCGCCCCTGCCAGTCTCTATTGCGTGTTCAAGCATCTGCCTCGCCTCTGATGTTCCCCAGACTTCGAGCGCTTGTCTTGAGACGGCAAACGGATATTTTTACTTTGCGCTTACACCCAACCAATCCACTTGCCCGCACGAGTCGTCCGAACGGCCGTAGCTCTGACCAGTTCTCGACGACGGAGGGATGACAAATCTATGACCCCGGCGTGACAGTGTTTCGTTGCCCAAGCAGTATCGTTGTCTTCTGGACCGGTCAATAGCGGGCAAACGGACGGACCTCGTTCCCATTGCGGGGCACAGGCGAGCTGTTGGACTGATGGGAGCTCACGCTCGAAAGGGTAGACCTACATTGTGTCAAAGGAAGTGATGATAGGGCTATTTCAGTTCGTGACGAGGATGTGGCGATTTTGTTTCGTTTCATTCCTGCTGGCACTCCTAAGCCCAGCGATCTGCGGCGCGGATGCAACAGTCCAGCGTCTACGCCGATTCAGCAGGGCTTTGCAAGCATGTACAACCTCGATTTCGCAGCAGCTCATCGGGATTTCGATGCTTGGCGGACGCTGCACCCCGAGGACCCGATGGGGCCCGCCTGTCATGCTGCGGCTCATCTGTTCACGGAATTCGCGCGACTCGGAGTGCTGGAGTCGCAGCTTTTCACCGACGATAAGCACTTTGACAACCGCCAGAAACTTAGTCCCGATCCGCAGGTAAAGAACATGATCAATGCGGAACTGGATCAAGCGGACAGCCTGGCGGCGAAGGCTTTGGCGAAGGATCCCAACAATGCGAACGCCCAATTTGCGAAGCTCCTATCGCTCGGGCTGCGATCCGATTACGCCGCGCTGGTTGAGAAGCGCAATCTGGCCGCCCTCCGTTATACCTGAATCCGGCGTGAATAACGGTGTTTCAGAGTGTTAGGGGCCCGAGTTTGTTGATGCTGCGGAGGATGGCGTCGGCCAGAGCCTGCAACATGGAGGACTCACGCAACCGGAGAACAGGGCGATTCTGAGGGCGTGTGATCTCGCCGGGCAGGAGAAAAAGTTTGTAGCGCAGCTTGGAGAGAGTGAGAGATTGCCAGGATTCTTGCAAGCATAGGCGTTGGAAGGCGGAGACCAGGTTGTAGGCCAGGCGAATGATTTCCAGGAATAGGGCATTGGCTTGGAAGGACCGGGTGGGGATTTTGCGCAGAGCATAATCCTCCAGCAGTTCACCGATGCGAGGTTCGATGGCGGCCCGTGCGTCATAGAAATGCCAGACGCCAAGAGGTGTGAGGGAGAGATTGGTGAGCCAAGCGCGATAGGCGTAGCGGCCCGAGGCGAACAGCGTGGGTTGCTTTTCGTCGCCGGAAAGGAAACGTCGTGCAACCACGAAACGACGGGCCTGGGACCAACTGTGGGGACGATGTTGGAAGTCGGCCATCTCCCAATCGCGATTGACGGGTGTATAGCGCAGCCCCGGCAGCAGGCGTTGCAAAGCCGGGGTCATACGGGCGACAACCGCGTATTGGGCGGAGCGAGATTCAAGTGCATCGAAGACGGGATTCAAACCAAACCCGGCATCGGCCCGCACCCGCAGCTCACGGATATCAGCAGGAACATTGGCAAAGCAGGTGTCTAGCAGTTCGGGGCTGCCGTCCCAGGTTCCGGCGTTACCGGCGCGCAGTTTGGCATCCCAGAGGTAGGAGGAATTGGCCTCCATGCACAGCAGCGGATTATAGGAACGCTTGCCGCGATACCGCGGGTTGTAGCCGACTTCGGCCCCGTCCTGATGGCCGAAGACCGTCACCACGGTGCTGTCGAGGTCGAAGATCAAGCGAGAGCGGTGGTCGGGTAGATGAATGAAATTTTGCAGCAGTCGATCGTTTACGCGATGAAGCTGCTCCCAGAAGTGGGGCGGTGCGTGGAACAAGAAACGGCGCAAAGTTTGCGGATCAGGAAAACTCGGCAAGCCTGTCAGATACTGGAAGGTGCCGTTGGAACGGAGGAATGACGCGGTTTCGATGCGATCCAGGCCCAGAACGATGGGGTACACCAGTGCCAGAATCAGCTCAGGGACCGTATAGCGGTGGTTACGTCGGGGATAGACCAGTCGCCGGGCGAGGAAATGCCGGAATTGTAGCACTCGAAGAAATTCGTGAAAAAAATAAACACCGCCAAAGTGCGTCAAACCAGCATGATTACAGGAGATTCTCAGATTTCTAGGAGATCTTCGCATTCTGACACTTACTTCACCAAAAGTTAGGTAAGTGTCAGACTACCAAAAGCAACGCTAAACACTGATCAACAGGCTCTTCCACGCCAGTTTGGAATGCTGAAATGCGCCGGATCCAGGTTATACGAAACAAGAAAGGGCTCTGGCCGAGCAATTGCTGAAACAGAATCCCAATGCTTACGACGCATATCTAGCAGTGGGCATTGAGAACTATCTGAGCGGCATAGAACCCACCCCCATTCGCTGGCTGATGGCGGCAGGCGGAGTGGAGACAGACAAAACCCGAGGCATCCATGATCTGGAGTTGACGGCCGCGCACGGAGACCTGCTCGCACCTTTTGCGCGTCTCCTGTTGGCAGTGGCGGCGTTGCGAGATAAGGAACCGGCAAAAGCCTGCAGCATTCTCTCAGAATTGTCGAGCGATTATCCGAAAAATCCTTTGTACCCGCGGGAAATAAACCAAAACCATTGCCCAACGGAAGGGCTGTAGATCTTGCCTTTGGTGCGGCGCGCTGAGTTCCGTATTAAAACCGCCAAAGGCAGTTCACAAGGACAACCGGCGACGTCTTCGCAATAGGCACCCTGTCGACCCATCAGCTCCCGCTGCTGCTCGATGTAAAAGGAAGAAGGCGTTGGCTACTGCACGATGATGGTGAATATGCCGGTGGCCTTTCGTCGAACCTGAAGTACCGGTTACTTCTATGGTGTAAGCTCCCGTCGTCGTGGTCGGGGTGACGGCGGCGCTGCAAGCCCGGGCGGTACCGCCGCCGCCGCAAGCTACCACGTCGCACACGAGTACGGAAAGGAGAGCTAACATCCCGAGCATCGCCCGCCACTTACGCCGCCGGACTCCGGTCAATACCACGCAGGCCAGGATCGCGCCGCCCCCGGAATACAAGCGGGCTCCGCGTTCCATGACATTCGAGGATGTGCACGGCGTCGTTTGCCCAGAACTGGTGGCAATGGTGAGTGTGGCTGTGCCCGCTGTGGGTCCGCTGATGCTCACGGGAGTAGTCGATCCGAAACCCAACGTGGGTACACCTACTGCGCTGGGCGGACTCGACGCGATCACCGCGGTCAGTGCGATGCGGCCGGTGAAGCCTCCTGCCGGGGTCAAGGTGATGGTGGACGTGTTACCAGTGGTTGCCCCCGCCGACATGGTGACTGTCGTACCGCTGACGCTGAAGCCTGGCGGCAGATCGATTACATAGGCAGCAGAAGCGATCGGGCTTGCCGAGTCGCCGGGAGCAATGGCAATCGCTTGAATGGTCTCGCTGCCATTGACCTGTATCGGAAGTCCAGCCAGATACGGTGAGCTCCCTACCGTCGGCGTGCTGCCGTCGGTGGTGTAATAAATTTTAGCGCCCGTACTGGTGCTGCTCAGAGTTACAAGTTGAGTCGTGGAATAGGTTCCAGCCGCCGGCGAAAACGTCGGCGCTGCGGTGATGCCCACGGGGGTGATATTGACTGTGGTTGATCCTTGGCTCTTCTGGTCTGGAGATCCTTTGAGTGTTAGGAATTGGACAGTAATTGTGTCAGAACCCACCGCCAAGGGCGGACCGCCGGTGCCGCTCGACCAGCTCGCAAAGCCTGAGCTGTTGAGTGCGTAGGATGCGTACGAAGTGGAACCTAAATCGAAATACACTGAACCTTGCGCAGGCTTGCCCGAAGCGGTCTCCACAACCCTCGCGGTAAAGGTAATCGGGGCACCGTAGGGAGCCGAGGACATGTTCGTGGTAACGGTAGTCGTCGTGGGAATCTGGTTGACCGTCTCCATCATAGAACCGCTGCTCGGCGAATTCTTCGCATCACCAAGATAGTAGGCGACGACCGATATCGGACCCGATGCCAGTGAAAAGGCCGTGAACGTGCCCGTGCCGGCGCCATCCAGGTCCACATTGTTCCATGGACCAAAAGCGTAGGGCGTGCCATCGAAGAAAAGGCCGAGATAAGTGAACCCAACCGTCCCAGTAGGTATGCTTCCAGACGTAGATTGGACCGTTGCGGAGAAGGTTACCGGCTGTCCGGCCAATTGCGGATTTTGGTTTGCTGTTACGGTGGTCGTCGTCGTTGGAAGTTGCAGCATCTCTGCGCTATTGAACTTCGTGACGAAAGCCGCAATTCCACCGTTAAGGCCAAATCCGCTTTGATTTTGGAAAGCGCCCAACGTTGTTGGAAAGTCCGTTGAAATTGTGCGCCCAGCAACATAAACATTCTGCGCGCCGTCGAGAGCGATCCCGGCTGTGCAGTCGCAGCTCGCGCCAGCCTGGTCGCCTGACTGGTCACCGCTGCCGGTCAGATAGGTGGAGTAGAGAATCGCAGACGCAGCAGGGTTCAGCTTTGTGACAAACGACGCCAGGTCGCCTGAGACTAATTGAGTTATGTTTTGCGATTGGAGCGGGCTGGGTGTAACCGGAAAATCCGTATCCTCTGTGCTGCCGGTAACGTACGCGTTTCCGCTGCCATCAACGGCAATACTCAATCCAGCATCACCGTATGCCCCGGGATTGGGGGAGTTGCTACCGCCCAGGAATGTTGAGTAAACCAGGCCCGAGCCGGCTGGGTTCAGTTTTGTGATGAACACATTGGACGTTTCGATTCCCAGCGCATTCCCCAATGTGGGTTGGATGACCCCTGGTGTCGTCGGAAAGTCGGGGGAAGCGGCGAAGCCCGTGACGTAAGCATCGCCTCCAGGGTCGACCGCGATCGCGTAGGCCACATCCGTCAAGCTCCCGTCTAGATAGGTCGAGTAGACAAGCGCCGTTGCGGTGGGATTCAGCTTGGTGACAAAGCTCCCTCCGAGCAGATTGAACACTGTGGCCTTGTTGACCCGCTGGAAGGCGCCTGGCGTTGTGGGGAAATCGGGGGACTGCGTTCCGCCTGTAATATAGGCGTTGCCGCTGGTGTCAATGGCAATGCCATACGGTAGATCCCACATGCTGCCGCCTAAATACGTCGAGTACAGCAACGTCTTGCCACCAGCAGCGAGTTTGGTGACGAAGCCCTTCCCTCCAAGGTTCGGATTCGTGGGACCGGTCGCCTGGAATACCCCCGGGGTCACGGGAAAGTCAAGATCTGCCGTGTAACCCGTAACATAAACGTTGTCCGAACTATCCAACGCAAGTCCGTTGATTACCGCCTCTTCAGAACCCCCAAGGTAAGTGGAATAAATCAGACCGGTTCCCGTACTGTTCAGCGCAGTGATGAATCCTGCGCCGCCTTTGGCAGAGTTCGTCGTTTGCAATGCACCCGGAGTCACGGGGAAGTCTGTGGAATGTGTCTGTCCGGCGACATAGGCGTTTCCCGCCGCGTCTACCGCAATCGCGTCGGCGGCATCGTTTTTTGAACCGCTGAGATATGTGCAGTAGAGAAGTGCCGTGCCGGCAGGATTCAATTTGGCGATGAAGGCCGCAGTGTCGAAAGAGGGTGAGTCTCCTACCGGAGTGGGGTCGTTTTTTCCCGCAGCCGGAAAGTTCGGTTGATAACTGCCCGGGGTTGTGGGCATATAAGCGCCGGCGAAGCCCGTCACAAATGCCTCCCCCGCTGAATCGACAGCGATTGCCGTTGCGCCGCTCTGACTTCCCAAATAGGTTGAGTAGTCGAGAATCGGATCGATGACCAGTAAACGTGTATGGTCGTAGTCCCCGAGCGTAAATCCAAGTGTGCCGTCGGAGAAAATGCGGAACCGGCCCTCGACGATACGCTTCGCATGGTCGGATTCGAGTTGGTAGATCAGAGGCTTATGGAAACTGATTTGACCATGTCCGGCAAAGACGACAAGATTGCCGTTCTGGTCTAGTTTGAGGCGTCGCGCTCCCTCGAGATGGAGCCGAATGCTCGATGCACAGGCCCCGCCTGCCACTTGAAAATCAAACTCCAGCCTGCTTGGGTTGCCGTAGTAGACGAGATCTACGCCCGGATATACGCCACGATATTGAACCTTGGCAAATGTCGGGATCCCTGTATGCCATCGTGCAGCGTCGCTTCCAGAAAAATAGTTCACTGTTCCAGGCAGTCGATCTTGGCCAGAGAGTGCAGAGTCTGCGCTTTCGCCGGCAAGGCGCATGCGGACGACATCAGTAACCGAAGCAGTATCCACTGTAGGGGGCGGCTGGCCCGCGCGGGGTTGATGTTTGTTACCAGAGGCATAATCGCTTTTCTCCAGAACGAAGTCCGCCTCATGATCTTGAAAGAGAATGGCGTAGCCGGGTCCCCGGGAGAGAAAGCGAACCGCTGGATCGCTTTGGCCCATGTTTGATTCAAAGCTGGAAGGAAGCTGGCGAAACCTTTCGCTTGGCTGGGTGCTTTTGGTTGGCTGAGGAGAGTCGCCGGCAAACGCAGGCGGTAAAGGATGCCATACCAGGAGGGCAAGCAGAAGAAAAAGCCCTCTGCATCGCTTGACCGTCCCATAGGCAGCCACCTGCAGTCGTTCTTCATGGAGAAGAAATCGTTTCGCCAGGTTCGCGGCTACGATCAACTTGGCGATGAAGTTTTGAACTGCATGTCTAACCACGGCACAGACCGCAACGGCTGGATGGCGGCGGCTCAATTCTGAAGTCACCGAAGGAGTCCTATGGGTAATTTGGCTATCTAGCTTTGTTGCAGATTATAGCCACCTGGTTTCTTCAAAACCAGTTACCTTCGATTTCCAGACAAAACCCAAAATGTTTTTGGTACGCGTTCGCTGGTCGCGGCGGGTCAAGGAGTTGCGGTTTACCTATCTGCTCGCTCAACCGGCGTTCCAAGGGAGTTCGCTTCCTACGGTTACAGCCAGATAATTACCGCGCCGATCTGGTCGTAGCGTGGCCCAAAACCTCGCGGTCTACGATTCTTGATACCTTTGTCAAGCTAATTGAGAAGGAGCGCTACGAGATTGGCAACCAGGCACGACTTGATCTCGAGGCTGCTTGCTCCCGACCAGTGTGAAATGTGATGTGCGGCACGCTCGTGCCGCATGTTCCACTAAGCGTTCCAGGTGCCGTCTACGGGCGGGATTTCGCCGTTCACGAGGGAAGTCTCCGGGCGTGCAATGAATGCAGTCGCAGGGGTAATCTCCGCCAGTCGCGGATTCGATCCGTTTTACCTAGCCGGACCCGTATGAAACAGAGAGCCAAGGCCACGCTGGTTCTTCTGCTCTAGACCGCCTTTGGGCATTGTTCGCCTCAATGCAGTAATGCAGCAGTTTCCGTATCAGAGATCTCTCATGACTTGCATGAATACCTCGATTCGCTTCAATCCAGACTGCTTGTTGGTGGCTAGATTCTGTTCGATGCTGAGCCCGGAGAAAAACGTCATTGCCATGTCGGCGAGACCGGAGGCATCCATCGTTGTCTTCTCCGCTTCGATGTTTGAGATAAGAAGGCGTCGAATAGGCTTCATGCTTCTCTCGACAATGAGACGCGCTTTCTGGGGAAGGATCGCCAGTTCTCGCATCGAGCTAATTGAGAAACAGCCTTTTTGACCGCTCCAGCACGCCAAGCCCAGCTTGAGATATTTCTCCACATTGGCCCATCCCAACGGCTCCCCCGCCAGCATATCGGTGAGGCCGCTGGTTTCGATGTAGTGTCCGAGACTCGCTAGGAACAGATCTTCTTTGTCTCGAAACTCTGCATAAAGTCCGGATCTGTTTACCCCTGTTGCGGCTTCAAGGTCCACCAGAGAGGTGTCGGCAAAACCGTGTTCCCAGAACACCGGAATCGACTTCTCCATTACCTCTGCACGGCTGAAATGTTTGGGCCGACCGATCGCCATAACACCATTATCCTGCTTATGAACCAATCAGTGCAAATCTTTTGAAGCTTCACTTTGTTTTGCACCATCTAGTTCATAACTACGTGGCACACGAGTTTTCTAGCGTGGCCAATGCACTTCGATTAAAGGAGAAGCCTGCTTGTCCAAAGCGCTTGCCTACGCCGCAGCCTCAAAAACCTCCCCCATGGCGCCGATCACCATTTCTCGCCGCGAGCCACGTTCGAATGACGTCAACATCGAGATTCTGTATTACGGAGTCTGTCACACCGACATCCACACGGCGCATGGCGAGTGGGATGGCCTGATTTATCCCAACGGAACCATCTATCCCTGCGTCCCCGGACATGAAATCGTAGGGCGTGTGACGTCGGTAGGATCGGACGTGAAGCGCTTCAAGGCGGGGAATTCGTCGCTGTCGGCACCATGGTGGACAGCTGTCTAGAGTGCGACGATTGCAAAGCGGGCCTTGAGCCTTATTGTCAGAAGTACGCCACATGGACGTACAATGCGCCGGACCGCATCACCGGGGATAACACCCACGGTGGCTACAGCGATTCCATCGTCGTGCGCGAAGAGTTCGTCCTGAAGCTCAACTTCCCGGAGCGGAGCCTCGCCGCTGTGGCGCCTCTGCTATGTGCCGGAATCACGATGTGGTCGCCTTTGCGGCACTGGAACATTGGAGTCGGGAGCAAAGTCGGCATCGTCGGTATCGGTGGTTTGGGGCACATGGGTATCAAACTTGCCCGGGCCCGCGGGGCCCATGTTGTTGCGTTCACTACCTCCGAGAGTAAACGTGAGGGCTCGCGGCAATTAGGTGCCCAGGAGGTTGTTGTTTCGAGCAGCCCTGCGGAGATGAATAGTCAGGTCGGCAAGCTCGATTTCATCCTGAATACGGTAGCAGTGCCGCACAACCTCGACCCTTATCTTGCTCTGCTTAGTCACGGCGGCACGATGGTGCTCGTCGGAATCCCTGAAAAGCCGCACCCCTCGCCTTCCGTTGCAAGCTTGATAGGCCTTCGCCGCAGCCTTGCGGGCTCACTCGTTGGGGGAATCAAGGAGACCCAGGAGATGCTCGACTTCTGCGCCGAAAATGGTGTGCTCGCCGAGACCGAGACCATTCCCATGCAAGAAATCGGGACAGCCTTCGCCAGAATGGTGAAAAACGACGTCAAGTATCGCTTCGTCGTGGACATGGAGTCGCTGAAGAAGAATGTCTAGCCCGAAGCGAAGTCGATTTGTGCCCAATCCCCGCATCTCAGGCGAAACTCCAACCACATACGCAACTCGAGAGGATCTTATGAATACTAAGAAGGACCCAAAGCTATTTACGCCCGTACAGCTCGGATCGTTGACCTTGAAGCATCGGGTCGTGATGGCGCCGTTGACCCGGTCCCGCTCCCAGCAGCCAGGAGGCATCCCCGGTGACATGATGGTTCGGTATTATTCGGATCGCGCTTCGGACGGAGGTCTCATTATCGGCGAGGCGACTAACATCTCACTGACTGCCCGAGGGTGGTTTGGTGCACCCGGCCTTTATACAGATCAGCAGGTTGAAGGATGGAAGCGAGTTGTGAGAGCCATCCACGCGAAGAAAGGTTTCGTTTTCGCGCAGTTGTGGCACACCGGTCGCTCCTCACACTTCGACAATCAGGACGGCAACACACCGCTCTCAGCCTCCGTGGACCCCTCTTATTGGGAAGATCCAAACCACCTGGTCTCCGCTCCCAGCGGCTGGGTCCAACCGTCGCCACATCGGGCACTGGATATCTCCGAAATTCCAGGAATCGTCGAGGACTACCGCAAAGCGGCTACGCGTGCCAAGGCAGCGGGTTTCGACGGGGTTGAACTGCACGCCGGCAACGGCTATCTGCCGGACCAGTTTCTTCAAGATGGCAGCAACAAGCGAACGGACACCTACGGTGGTTCCATCGAGAACCGCTCGCGCTTCCTGCTGGAAGTCGTAGGGGCGATGACATCGGTTTGGGGAGGCGATCGCGTCGCGGTACGGATCGCACCCGCCGGCACCTGGAACCACATGAACGATAGCAATCCTGCCGCTCTATTCACATACGTCGCAGCGCAGTTAAACCGATTCGGCCTTGCCTACTTACACATCATCGAACCGCGTGTAAAAGGAAATGTGACCATCGATGAGAAACAGGGCCCGATCGCTGCCGAGCAACTTCGGAAGGTTTTCCAAGGAAAGATCATAGCGGCCGGTGGCTTCGAGCCCGACACCGCAGAATCCGCCATCGAGCATGGCGTCGCCGATGCCGTGGCCTTCGGACGGTACTTCGTGGCAAATCCCGATTTGCCGCTGCGCATCAAGGAAGGCTTCGCGCTCACACGGTATGACCGAAATACCTTCTACACCTTCGACTCAGTAGGCTATAACGATTACCCCTTCATCAACGAATTGGTGTCCCGCTAGGCTCCCGAACGAGCCTTCAAGTGACGTGACCTGAGCGCTTCTGTGTTCTGGGCATGTCGCTTGTATTGAGAACGAGATTCATCAACCTCTCGGTAGATGCACGAAGGCCGGCCATCAATAGCACGAACTTCTTCGCTTTCCCACGGCAGTCCAGTGTGAAGCCAGTTGATCTCGCAGAGATCCGTCTCTTTGCCGATGGTCTTCGGTTTTGTTGCCAAGGCTTCGGAGCCGGAGCAGGCGTTTTTTCACCGCTACTTCGGCATGCTGGGCATGATGGCGAAGAACGACATCTTCTTCCAGTTCGAGCACAATCTGGTTGTCGGCTTCACGGAATGCTTCGAGATAGCCCTGATCCATTACAAGGATTGGGACGGAAACCGTGAGACCTTCGAGGCATCGGTCAACGCCGTATTCGCGCGCTTCGCTGACTCCGCCGAGTTCATGGGGATGCTGAAGGAAGTCGCTAACGCAGCAAATCAGGTCAGAACGCAGACCTACACGAGGCCCATCACGCTTGAGGACGTTGCACGGGCAAAGGTCATCTTCGATATCTACATCCGATTGAAGGCCGCGGCGTATATGCAGGAGCTGATCGCCAGAGGCGCACTGAAAGCTGAGCCTGCCGTGTCAGCCGATGAGGCTCCAGTAGCGGAGTAGCGCACCAGTCGGAATACGTCGACAGGGGGGCCCCCCCCGCGTCTCCCGCGTCAACTCTGCGATCAAGCTCGATTATCTGAACACCTGGAACGAGCGAGCTCAGAATAGCTGGAGCCGATCACCCACCCTGCAAAAATAGTTTCATCGCATCGGTCCCATTGCTGTATGGTTTTCTGACTGACAAGAGGAACGATTGTACATCCATACAACCGCAACCTGGCCCGCGCGTGAAGATCGCCGGGCTGCGCTGGTCTGGCTCGCCATCTTCTGGATCTTCGTAGGCGTCGGCTTCGGCTTCGATCTGCACAATTACCTCCATGAACAGCCGGCCGTACCCATGATCGTCCACGTGCACGCTATCGCCACCACGCTCTGGCTACTCACTGCAACCGCGCTTGTGCTCATGGTCGAAACCGGCAATGTCCGGCTCCATCGCCGCTTCGGCTGGTTTGCGGCCGGTTACGCCGCTCTTATCCTTGTGATCGCCCCCTGGTCCGAACTCAGTTGGCAGGCCTTGAACCTTCCGACTCCCGGCGCTCTGCCTCCTCAATTTCTTTCCATCGCCTTCGGCGGAGTCATTTGCATGGCCTTGCTGCTGCCGTGGGGCATCCTCCTACGCCGCAATTCCGCTGCCCATCGACGCGTCCTTATTCTGGCCACCATCTGCATCAGCGATGCGGGTTTCTCCCGGTTCGTGGGCCTCTTTCTACCTGCACCAACTACCTTTCTCGGCACCTACCTGTTTTACGAGGGCGGTAATTTGTTGCTCATCCTTCTTATGTTTCTCTGGGACTGGAAACGCAACCGGATAATGAAACAGTTCCTATGGGGAGCCTTCCTCGTTACCGCTGTGGGCTTCGCTGCCACGGGCCTCTACTTCAACGAGACATGGAAATCGATCACGCGCTCGTGGCTGGAGGCGTGGGGACGGCACATGCTGTAAAGCCACGCGTCCTGATGCGGATGTACGCTCCCTCACTATCGAAGAACGGTAGAAGTCGGCTTCTATTTACTAATGTGCTCAGTTCAAGTGGACGTAAAACGGCTACTCGGAAATCTGGCAAGCCGTGGCTACCTGGATGTGGTCCGAAGGCAAGCAACTATACGAGATCCCGACTATACGTCAATCTGAAATAGCATTGAAGGGACAGCAGTCCCCGTTCTTGTCTTAACGGCAACCGGTATCCTCATCGCATGGTCCTCACTTGACCAAAGACTGCCAGTTGACGATCGCCGTCAGTGAGTGTGAGGGTTGCGGCACGTCGGCACGCACGAGGAAGCGGCCGTCCTTGGCAACCTCGAAAGGACTGACGGGCGTCTCCCAAACCTGAAGGACGAAAAGCTCCCGAGGCGAGGCCGGTTGAATGGAATCAACGGTTATCTTCAGACCTACCGCCATCAGCTTGTTGCCCGGCTGCACGTAATAGATCTCTCGGCCATCGGGACTCCACTTCGGGAAGTTCCCGCCTGCCGTCGAGATACGGACCTTCCGCAATGCTGAGGGAAAGGCTACGACGTAGATCTCGTTATCGCCCGACTCATTCGACGAAAACGCCACCCAATGGCCATCGGGAGAGAAGCGAGCGCTCATTCCCCCTGCGAAGACGCGCGGGTCGCCCGCGAGCGTGTGGTCCGGAGTCATAGGCTGTACCAGAATTTCGTTCCGGACTCCGTCGGTGAGCCTCCGGAATAGTAGTTGCCGCCCGTCGGGAGACCAGTCCCATGGGCTGCCGGTCCCCTCAGACGAAGAAGCTGTGGCGAGATGGAAGATCAGTTGGGCGTACGCCACAGCGGTCGAATCCGGCGCCCAGGCTGGGAACGAATTGCTGTTCGAGTTCGGGAGACCGTTGAACACGCCGCGTGCGATTTCCAGCAATCCCATCTGCGGGATTCCCGCCTGATCGCGTGCTGCCGCGATGCTTCGACCGTCCGGCGATATTCGGAATGGGCCGAAGTGGTAACTGTCCGGAGTTCCGACGGTTCCCAGATTGCGGCCGGCGCGATCAAACCAGGTGAACTGCGACAGGCGCGGAATTCCGTTGTAGATCAAAGGACCCTGCTTCGACGCGGTAGCGTAAATCTGCCCGTCGATCCCGCCGGAGGTTACCGGATCGGCGAGAATCGATACAGGATCGCCCAGCTTAAGCGTGTCACGATTGATTGCTTGCGCGACCAATGCGGTGCCGCGCTGCCACAGCAGATAGTCGGTGTCAGAGGCGCCTGCAACGTAAACCGGTGACTGGGGGACGTTCATGAGACGGGCGCGGGCAGAGGGATTCTTTAAGGAGATGACGTAAGCGGAACTTTCCTGGCCGTTGACCCGCCGAACAAAATACATGATCTGTCCGTGAGGCAAAGCCTGCGGCCATAGCTGGGCTCCCTCGTCCGCCGCACGCGCCGTAAGTGGAGTCGCGTTGCCGCCGGTAGCAGGAGCGATCCGCAGCACATCGGCGTAACTGCCGAAAACAATCCTTCCATCCGGGAGCCACGCTCCGCCTCGTCCGGATGTGGTATCTGCGACGGGCTGGAGTCCCGAGCCATTCAGATCGATACGCATCAGCTTCTTTGTATTGAAAAACGCCACTGTGTTTCCGTCCGGTGACCAGAAGGGATATGCGGCATCTTCCGTCCCCGGCAACGGCCGGACGGAATGCTCGCTCAGGACGGAGAGATACAAGCGATTGATCCCATCCAGGCCAGAAGCTACGTAGGCCAGTGTGGCGCCGTCCGGAGAGACGGCCATCCCCATTGCCATCGCGTCCATGGCGAACTTTCCTCCCACGGGGGGCTCGATATCGAGTCGCAACACACTGGTGTCGGCAGCCGGAGGCTTATGCAGCAGCCAACCGCCTACCGCAGCTACGATGATTGCGATCGCGGCTATGATCCACAGCAGCTTCGAATGAGGTCGCGGCGCGGGAACGGGCTCGGTTGTGGAGAGCAGTGGCCAGGCATCGCCGATATCGCGGAGGCGGCGCCTGGGATCCTTTTCCAGGCAACTGGCAACCAACTTGCGTACAGATGCGGGCACGCGGCCCAGATCCGGCTCCTGTCTGATCACGGCCGCCAGCGTTTCGCCGATATCCTCGCCGTGGAACGGGCGTTCGCCGGTGAGTAATTCGTAGAGCACACAACCGAACGCCCAGATGTCGGCTCGCTTATCCACGGCTTTGCCGCGCGCCTGCTCGGGAGCCATGTACGCGGCCGTCCCCAGGATCACTCCCGTGCGACTGAGCGAACCCGTAAGGGTCGGGGAAACGGAAGGATCGCTCCCCCAGCTCTTCTCGGTCATGCGCGCCAGACCGAAGTCGAGAACCTTCACCACGCCTGCCGGCGTCACCATCACATTCGCGGGCTTCAGATCGCGATGGATAACTCCCTTTTCGTGGGCCGCTTCGAGCGCATCGGCGATCTGGCGTGCATACGCCAGGGCCGTCTCAACCGGCAGCGGCCCCTGGAGTGTCTCGCCCTCGATCAGCTCCATTATGAGGGCGCCCTCTTCAATGCCGTAGATCTGGGCGATGTTCGGGTGATTGAGCGAGGCTAGGACCTTTGCCTCGTGTTTGAAGCGGGCCATGCGCTCGGGATCGTCTGCGAAACTCTCAGGCAGAACTTTGATGGCCACCTCGCGATCCAACTTGGTGTCGGTGGCGCGCCACACCTCACCCATGCCGCCTTGGCCGAGCTTAGCTGTGAGATGGTAGTGGGCAATCGAGGGCTGAGCACGCACGAGAGTGCCTCCCGAGGGTCGCGCTCATCTTATCAGGTTGTCGAATCTGAAATAGCGTTGTGCCGGGACACCCACAGTAGGCAAAAACCTAGCTAAATCAGGCCAGAAGGATGGCTCCCTTTTCCTTGGCTGAGAGAATCTGCGGCGATCTTTGGGATGCCCTTGTCGTGCCCTTAACCCGTAACTCACGTTCGAGGAGGTTCTACCTGCAACTTTTCGCATAGGCGGCACTGTTCAGGAAAAGAATTTCGGACAAAGATCCTTCGAAGAGGCGGCGTCTGATTTCGAAGCTAACCGTCGAAAGCTGTTTCTGACGGGTACGTAGAAATGCCGCCATTCGGCCGTTGGCGTGTCAGAAGGAAATTGGCGGAGGCTTGAAGAGCCGGGCTCTTGTGTGAAAGCCCTTCCGCCAATCGGCAACCCGGGCTGAACCGTCACCATCCGCGTCTGTTCGCCGGTTGTCTCCAAATCCCATCCGGTGCTGCGTTGCTCGATCAACTGGCGCATGAAGCGCTTCTCTGGCTGCTCAAACGGATCTCTCTTCGTTGGTATGAAGGAGCGCGCAGACGGTTTTGTCAGTCATGATTGATGACGCAGGAATATACTAGGAAACTGCTTTCGCTTTGCCGTTATTCCGATGAATCGACGTGAATTCCTCCACACCGCTGCCCTCGGGTTGGCTGCGGCCGCCGTAGCGCCCGCGCAAGAGTATGACCGCGACAAACGTCGGCGAGTCGGTTTGATCGGTTGTGGATGGTATGGAAAATCGGATCTGTTCCGGCTGGTGCAGGTATCGCCGGTCGAGATCGTCTCTTTATGCGACGTCGATTCGCAGATGCTCTCGAACGCCGCCGACATGTCCGCCGCCCGGCAGCGTTCCAAGAAGAGGCCTCGCACCTACTCGGACTATCGAAAGATGCTTGCCGAGAAAGATCTGGACTTGGTGCTGATTGCACCGCCCGACCACTGGCATGCCCTGATCATGATTGAAGCCGCAAAGTCTGGCGTGGACATCTGGGTTCAGAAACCGATTAGCCACGACGTTCTGGAAGGCAAGGCCATGCTGGCCGCTGCCCGCCACAACAATCGCGTTGTCCAGGTTGGTCTGCAACGCCGTAGCACGCCTCACCTGGTCGAGGCAAAAGAGCGCTTCATTGAAGAGGGTAAGCTCGGGAAGATCGCGCTTGTCGAGATCTACTGCTACTACCACATGCGCGCGACGGCAAATCCCCCTGATACCGCGCCGCCCGCGAATCTGGATTACGATGCCTGGACTGGTCCTGCTCCAATGCGGCCTTATAACAGCTTGGTTCACCCCCGCGGCTGGCGCGCGTTTATGGAGTATGGGAACGGCATTGTGGGTGACATGTGCGTCCACATGCTTGATATGACACGGTGGATCCTCGGATTGGGCTGGCCGACGAAGATTGATTCCACCGGTGGAATCTTTGTCGATAAGAAGAGCAAGGCCAACATTTCCGATACCCAGACAGCCACCTTCGATTTCCCGGATCTTCGAGTCGTGTGGCAGCACCGCAGTTGGGGCGAGGCCGCAGATCCAAAGTATCCATGGGGCGCGACATTTTACGGCGACAAAGGAACGCTAAAGGTGAGCGTGATGGGATATGACTTTATTCCCGTCGGCGGCGGACAGCCTGTTCATAAAGACGTTACCTACGAGTTGGAACAATACCCCGAGGACAAGACTGAAAAGGAACTCGAGAAACACGTCGCGCCCGCCATCCGCCATCATATGCAGAACTTTCTTGCCTCGATCGACGCGCGTAGCCATCCGGTATCCGACATCGAGCAGGGCTACATTTCAACCGCGTCGTGCATTTTGGCGAACAACTCGATGAAGCTGGGCCGAAGCCTGGCGTGGGATCCAGAGAAGCAGCTCGTGGTCGGCGATTCCGAGGCAAATGCACTGTTGCGCCAGGAATATCGAGCGCCTTACACGCATCCCGAAGCTTAGGACGGACTTGCAATCGCGGTTTTTGTCATGGTTACTTCTCCCGTTCTGTCAGGATCTCGAAAGCTTCGCGCATGTCCTGGTAACCTTCTTCAATATCTGCGGATGCGGCAAGATCACGGATAATCTCTCTGAGGCGAGCAAACTTGTCTTCTCGGGAAGCGATTTTCAAGAGGCGACTTGGGATCTTCGCCTCGATCGAGCGACGCGTGGGAGCGAATCGCTCGACATTTTCACTTGGCCGATTAACCGGCTATTCCGACAAATGACTCCAGACCTCTTGCAGCTTGCCAACTCAAGTAGTGAACGATAAGGGACCCTAAAGGAAACGATACCTGTAGAAGAACAGCATGGCTGAAGGCCCTGCCAACGCAGGATCCAAAATACAAAGCAACCGTTAACGTCACAGCGGAGGTCGTCACCTTTCGCGGAGGCCACTGCAGGCAATATACCCATTTACCGGCATACCTCGGAGTCTTCCCTGCGTCCGCATTGAGGGGACAGGCATTGAGAGGACAGGCATTGAGGGGACAGGAAGCTGTGAAAAATTGCTTTACGATTTGTGCAGATGGTACTGGTCCAGCTTAATTCCATCTTCGTGAGCACAAGGGAACAGCACATGTGTTGGCTGTTAGCGAAACGATTCGTCTCCGCGATGCGAGATTAGTGCGGGTTCCTTTCATACGTATCTAGGCGGCAGCGGTGACATTGAGCTTGCGGCGTTTGCTGAACCACCGGATGATGTTGTAACTAAGGCACGCGAGAAGGTCGCGTTCACCAAGGGGCGCATCATCGTGCGGGGAAAGCTGGTTACGCGTGGAAAGGCGAAGCGCGCAAAAACCCGTGGACCAGACGGGATGTTCACCCCAACCCAGTTAGGTCCAGCGGAGGTATCGCCCTGTCCGTCCCCGGCTTCCGTCCGCGCCGGCAGGTAAGACGATCCGGTGCGTGTCCTGGTCTTCATCCACGGCTTTCAGCATCAGGAAGTGCCGCCCATCAGGCGACACGTCCTAGTTGGGAAGGGTCAATGGGGTCGGCAGCCACGGGCCCTCGAACAGAACCTGCGGCTTGGCCGCCGAAAACCCCGTCTGCAGTGTCACGGCTACAGCCATCGTGCGGTTTCCCGCCGTTGTTCCACCCAAAGACTGCGCTATACTTACGCGGCCGCCAAATCAACGCGGATCTTCCGGCGTAAATCAATCCAGGGAGGATACTTATGTCTGCAAGCTCTACCCCAGCATTCACCGGAAAAATATTGATGACGGTCGCAACCGCAATCTATGGCTTTATCCCGCCATTCGCGGACTTCAACGCAACCCACGCTCTAAACCCGCTGTGGCCCGGACACGCCAGGTATCATGTAGTGTGGCAAGTCATCATTACGTTCTGGCTCGCGGTGCTGGGGCTTTACCTGCTGTGGACGAGGTCAGCCGAAAATGAATTCGGCACCAGAATTTCATTTCTTCTGGGACTGATCGTCTTAGGCGGTTTCCTGTGTAATGCCGCCGTTAGACATCTCTACGGGGGCGCACTCACTGACGCCAATGGATATCCGCCAATCTTCTTTGGCTGGGATGGCAATCTCACTGTGTTCTCCGCCGGCTTTGTAATTCTGGTGATCGGCTACTGGATGACTCGATCAAAAGCAAACTAACTGGAGTTTTCGGGGACAGATAGCTCAATCCCCATCCGGAATGCACTCCACTTTCCGGAGAGACACAGCGACACGATACCTATCCCCATCTAAACGAAAATCAGGGCCGGGGTGATACCCTGCCCTCGAGCTACCTCAGATTATTGGTGAGGACGCGAGCGCCAACGATAGCCACCTCAGTGAAGCCAGCATCACTAGGGTCGTGCCATACCGTTTTGTAACTAAGCTTCGTCGGCTGAAGCTGGTACTCCTGAGGATCTGCCTCCGGGTTCTGGATAGTTGTATAGAGATGAAAATCGGTCGCGAAGGTGGTGTTTTCGTATTTGAGCGAACCCTTCTTACTGTCTTCGACATACAAACGCATCCTGAGGTGCAAGACTTCGTTAAAGACGCCCTTCGGCTGATGAGGACCTTTCAGAACATTCAGAGCACCGGCGCCACCCAGGGCAGCCTCAATCCAGAACATCAGACCATCGTGGCTATGGGTTTCAGCAAGGGCTACTGCGGCGTTGTTGATAAGCCCGCGGGCTAATGCCTCTGATTTCAGATGATTGACAGCATGCTTGAGCCAGCCGGCCTCGAACAGAATCATTCTCGTACCTCCGACCGGATTTCGGGATCAATTGTATCTCTCGGACAGTTTCGGGGACAGATTGGTGTGCAGTGAACCCCTCGGTTGAGACAGCGAAAAAGGACGGAGATACCGCGACAGCATTACGTACCCCATCTAAATGAAAGAACCCCAAGAGGATTCGTTTCACCCGAATCGTTGCGAGACCATTCGGCCGCGACCGGCGGAGTCAATCGGTTGCTCGCGGGTATCCGGTCGGATACCCGAAGATCAGAGCCCTGAAGTACTCTTCCTGATCCCAAGTTGGTAGGTCGCTCGTATCCCATTGCAAACAAAGAACGAGATCGCCGATCTGGCATAGCCGGTCAGCGCGCGCGTCTTTGGTATGGCGGCTTGCAATATCCCCACGTGTAACAGCAAGCGCTAAATGCGAGCCCTCCGGAAGCTGCACAAATTCAATTCGGGCTCCCTTCCGGACCGGCATTTCTTTTGCGCGGCAAGCACGCTGATCCGCGGTTTCCTGGTTCACGGCTTTACGATCACCTTCATTTCTACGACGGAGAGCCAACATGAATACCCAAGGCGAACGCATATCAAACCACCCGCCCCTTCTCAGGGAAAGACGTCGAACGCGCGCGTCCAGAGCCCACTTCCAGAAACACCTGTCCCCATCGGTCCCAAAGCAAGTGAGGTCCTCCCGATAGGACAGCGGTTTCGATCACATGACCACCTTTGACGGTCACGCGCACGGTAACCTTGCCGCTTAGATGTGCAGCCCGCCAGATCGGAGGACACGTCGGCAGCGCGGCCTCCAGCAGTATTGGAACCGCTGGAGGCACCTCCTCTGCCGGAGTCTGACCAAGCATAGGAACGGTCACGAGAAGCGCCACCGCGAGTTGATTCCATATCTTCATAGCTCTCCTCATTGTGGTGCCGGATTAGGCATTGAGGGGACGAAATAACCGCTATTAGTCCCGCCCTTTGCAAGTGCGCGGCATTTCCTTTGGTGATTATTTCGTCCCGAAACTACTCGTTTACGCAAATCGGAGAACTTTATCAAGGGAGAGCTTTCTCCGCTCTTACTTCAGACACAGGGTCCACCTCCTGATCGAGATTGGGTCGAACCATCTTCGGCTGTGTGCCGAGATCAGATGCGCTCCAGAAGCAACATCTGCGAGAACTAGCCGAAGAAGATCAGAAGATCGGTAAATAGTGGCTCTACGGAACCGCACCTCACGCAGAAGGATTTTGGCTAAGAAATGGGAGACGCTTCCGCGCAAAGATGCCGCCTGAACGGAGAAGGATTCTGATATTTCTGACTGCTTAATGGCTTGTCAAATAAAAAGCTTCCATTCGCTGAAATGGAAGTTTTTCAAAATCATAGCCTTTACTGGTTGCGGGGGCCCGCCGGCACCTCTCCATCACTGTCCCCCCAGTTCCTACCCGCCGCGGGAAGGCCAGTGCGGGCGCACTCCGTTTCATGGTTCAATCGCGCCGCACCGGGCAGCAAGCAACCGTTGCCGGCCATCACACGCGCGGGCACAGCCCACCTGTTTTTCGAGTCGATCCATCCATTTGAAGACGGGAACGGCCGTACCGGGCGCGGACGACATCATGCTTTACGAGCCCAAGCATCCGCTGGCGTATAGCCTTTGACCGATTGAAAGTGCAGATTGTGGCTTGCAAAGCATGCGTTCTGGGCGGATTACCGGCCACCTGGAAGTTGCCCCAAAACGAGTGTAATGTCCGGGTTGGCGACGATCCACGAACGAATGTGGAAGCCAGTCACATCACAGCAAGTCACCGAGGCTCCCATCCAACCCCAAGATGATTGCAGCTTTGGCCAGGCTTGCAGGAGCTCTGGAATCCCATACTTCGGGAGTTCCATCTGACCTATAGCGCAGAAGCACGTCACGGTATTCGGCTGCCCGACCCGGCGACTCGTTGATGAACCTGTTCAACAGTTGCAGCGCTTGGTCCAAACTGCCGAAACAACGCACATATTCAAGAGCACTTGCCTCCCATGTCCACGGCATTGAGCCGTCAAGCAGGCGAGCAACAACATCGGCTGGATTCTTGAATAGGTCGAAATAAGGTAGTGCGACGGTGTCGATCAATCGGCGGGCTTCAGTGATTACTTTGGTTCTGGTATAGGGGTTCGCCAGATTGAACTCCACCCACATCGCTGGTGCTCGCAGATTTCCAATCTGGCCTCCGGTTACGGCGTCGTCAGCGGTCCAGCTGTTGGGGAGAGACTTACGAAAGTTCTTCAGCATTTTCGAGCGGACTAAAGCGTGTTCGATCAGGGTCACGTTGCCAAAAGTGGCGAAGTCTCCGAAGGACGTCAGTTTCGACACCACGCGCTTCAGTCTGTCCGCGTCTCCGTCGGTCACTAGGTAATTTCGGAAGCTAGACTGGAAATGTATCTCGAATTTGAGGTCGCCGCTCGCTCTTATTGCAGAGTGTTTACTCGGACGATATTGAAAGCCAGTATCGGCGAGACTTGCAGCGATTTCAATGCAGCACCTATTGAAGATCTCCCGTGCTTTTTCCATAGGGTCTCCATTCAGAATACAAGAAGGGCAGAGATACCCAATCCTCAGGAAAGTAGCATGGCATTGAGGGTCCAGACGAAATAACCACTATTAGTCCCGCCCTTTGCAGGTGCGCGGCATTTCCTTTGGTGATTATTTCGTCCCGAAACTGATGCTTCCGCGCAAAGGTTCCGCCTGAACGGAGAAAGATTCTGATATTTCTGACTGCTTAATGGCTTGTCAAATAAAATCTTCCCTTCGCTGAAAATGGAAGCTTTTCAAAATCATAGCCTCTATTGGTTGCGGGGGCCCGACGGCACCTCCCCATCACTATCCCCCCAGTTCCTACCCGCCGCGGGAAGACCAGTGCGGGCGCACACCATGAGCGATAGGAATTATTTGTATCGATCACAAATTACCTTATAATGAGCGATAGAGAGGTCTGCTATCGCTCATGACATGGAACTGGCAACAACCGGATTGGCCCAATTTCAAGTGGGACCGCTCGCGGATTTCCGCTGCCGAAGAGCAGTTCCTACTTGGGGCGGGCGTTGCCATCGGCACAGTCAAGCATCTGGACGAAGACGAACACAATCAATTTCTCGTGGACGTAATGACCGGGGAGGCCGTAACCACATCGGCCATTGAGGGAGAAATCCTCAATCGGGCCAGTGTGCAGTCGTCCATCCTGCATCAGCTCGGACTGGCGTCTCCCGATAAACGGCGCGTCATGTCCGCGGAACAGGGCATTGCCGAAATGATGGTCGATCTCTATCGATCATTCTCACAGCCTCTTTCCATCGAAATGTTGTTTGGCTGGCATCGGATGGTGACTTCAGGCAGGAAAGACCTCGTCGATATTGGAAGATACCGCGCCAGCCCGGAACCGATGCAGGTCGTCTCCGGTCCAATCGGTGCTCCAATAGTGCATTTTGAGGCTCCGCCCTCGAAACAAGTCCCGGTAGAGATGAAGCGATTCGTTTCATGGTTCAATCGCACCGCACCGGGCAGCAAGGAACCGTTGCCGGCCATCACACGCGCGGGCACAGCCCACCTGTTTTTCGAGTCGATCCATCCATTTGAAGACGGGAACGGGCGAATCGGGCGCGCCATCGCTGAAAAGGCCATGACGCAGAGCTTCAGCCAGCCGATGCTCGTCTCTCTGGCGACGACAATCCTGGCGCATCAAAAGAACTACTACAAGGCCCTTGAAAGAGCCAATCTGCGGAATGACATCACTCAATGGCTGGTTTGGTTCGCTGAAATTGCGTTGGAAGCGCAGCGCCGGAGCATCGCGCAGGTGGAATTCATTATTGCCAAAGCTAAGCTGCTGGACCGGCTACGCGACCACATCAATGAGAGACAACAGAAAGCGCTCCTTCGAATGTTCCGCGAAGGTCCCGAAGGATTCAATGGTGGTCTGAGAGCGGGCAACTACAGCACGATCACCGGCGCTTCCCCGGCCACAACGACCCGCGATTTGGCGGACCTTGCAGAGAAGGGTGCCCTCATCCGTACCGGAGAACGCCGGCACGCGCGCTACGTGCTGAATCTCACACGAAGCTGAATCGGGTGCTTCATCGCCTCCGTAAGAAGCGATGAGGCCCCGATCGTCCCAAAGCGGTCAACGGCATATTCCTCCGTATCAAGTTCCTGGATACCCACGGAGATTTTGGTCGGGCCCATTGGGAATCAAATTTTGTCGATGCTCTTCGGCAGAGGGCGGCGCGTCTTTCCCCGATGATTGGGACGCTTTGTCTCGCATGATGAACACGCTTAGTGCAGCCGTGAGTTTGGCGAGCGGTTCTGCGCAGGAGCCGCCTTGTTCCGGAACTGAAGAGGCCGGTGCACGCCGGGTTGCGCGGTGAGAGAATCCGGTGACCTACGGCAATACTGGCTCGCCAGCAGAGCGTGGGCGCTCCAGCTCCAAAGGGCGAGATGGGCAAAGGCTAAGGCTTAGTGGCGAACAAGCCAGATAACTCCTATGACCGCTAGTACAACAACCATAGCTCCAACCCGAATCGTTCCCATACGGTTCTGCCATTCGCTCATGTCGGCACCTCCTCACCACTATATCCCCCGGTTCCTACCCGCCATCGTGCGAGCCTTGCTCAAGGATTTGCGAGCTTCTCATGAGATCGACCACCAAGGCGGAAAGGTCAACGGCCTTTGATCTCAAGGCATTCCGCATAGGAGTTAACTCCCGCTTTTCCTCATGTTTATTTCCGTCCGCACTGGACGCCATGCTGCATCCGTATTACCGTGTTCGCAAGACTAGAGAAAACTGCATCGAACGTCACAGTGCGCATGCACAAAGGTAACCGTATGCCTTTTTTAGAATCGCAACCCACACTGTGTCTCTCTCGGAAATCCTGGGGACGAAACCTACACCATTCCGTTCACCTAACTAGCTTAGGAGGGCGGGGAAAAAATAAAATTTGACGATCTTGATAAAACAAAGGACTTAGCTCACCCTTACGGACGGCCAGCGCTGCGCCGCAGGAAATCCGGGGAGCGACAGGCCTTTTTGTGGTTTTCTCCCAAGGAAAACCACACCTCGCGACCTTTATCGCGCCACAGTAAGTTGCGAAAGTGCTGTAAACAGGGTGCGCCCAGTGCGTCCTCTTGATTGAGCAGTCTTGACAACTTGGAAAACACCACACCACGGATACCGGCCCGAGGCCAGAGGACAGGGACGGGACGGTCGCCAATACGTAGCGCGTAGGAAGAGAGATCGTTCCGTTCACCGGGCTGATCAGGTGAACGGAAACGGCCGCTGCTGTTCTTTCGCAGCGAAACGTCGCGGAAGTTCACAGCGCGAAGCAAGTCGTCGCGGAGAGCAAACCACTTCGTGCGCCGCCAAGATTCGATCTCGACGTTTTGAGGATCGAAACGAAGCTGCCTCGAGGCCGGCCTTGCCTCCGCAGCCAGAAAAATCCCGACCCCCTCACCCACGCAAGATGATCAAATAAATTGCTTGATCATCTTGAGCATCTTCGTGAAACAAAGGACTTATTTGATCATCTTGAGCATCTTCGTGAAAGCCGTCAAAACCAATCGAATGAATTGCCGGTGACCCACCTTCTGCCTCCCGATAGTAGCTTCGCTCACACCAGAGCAGATAAGATCGGGTCATGGCGTTCTTAGAGCTTCTTGACCAGCGCAGATACGAGGTGGAACTGGTCAAGGGCTCCTTAGAGTGCAGGTCGACGCGGCATCTACACATCGTTCTTATGCTCATCGTGTCTCTTCTTCCTGGAGCCATAAGCGCACGGGCCAGCGAGCGCGATATCGTCCTCGCCGCAATGAGCAGCCGGCCGGCAGACCCATGGCCTCGCGGCGAAGGGCACGTCGTATATGCGCTACCCGGAAGCGTGGAAGAGCGGAAGGGCTACGAAGAACCCGGCGGCAGCTTCTCACCGGCAGTTGGGTCGTTCGGAGTCAGCATCTGGGTGCTGGATGCAGGTGGCAGTGTACTCCGAACCAGCGACTCCATTCCCATGGACCAGATTCATCAGCACTATGTATGGGGGGACCAGGCGCTACCGGGCATTTCCGTCGACACTCCTTACTACAACGCTGTATGGCAGATTCTTCCCACCGGTTCGTACACTTTGCGCCTGACTCCCTTGGCGGGCAATCCGTTGGCTGTAACCATCCGCAGTGTTGGGCCGGCCGGCGGCCCAGTCACTGAGCTTGCGTGGAGGAAGCCGCATCTTTCTATTAACAGCAGCTGGGTCGTTGAAGTTCCATCCACCTCCTCGCTCAAAGCGCTCGGTCATGAAGGCGACAATGAATGGACCAAACATACTTCCCCTCAGCAGCACTGGGCGAACGGCGACGGCTGGGGCTACGCCGTCTTCACCGTCCGTCAACAGAGTACCTTTCGCATCGCGAGCCATATCCCGCCAACGGGAGCGCTAGCACCGGGAACCCCGGCGCGGTCATCGATTCATGCGGATCTACCCGACAAACGATTCATGGAAAGCCTCAACGCGCAGGTCACGAATCTGCTGATGGGTTTGGTGGGAGACGAGGTCCGGCCTGGAGAACCGACGAACTACCCTCTGGCCTGGCTGCGTGATGGCGCCTATGTCGTCGTCGCGCTGGCGCGATCCGGCCAATTGGAGCAGGCCAAGCGCCTGGCCCTCTATTTCTCGAAAAATGACTTCTTCGGAGGCTTCGGACCAGAGGCAGACGCGCCCGGCCTCTCCCTATGGGCGGTCACTACCGTTTCCGAGCTTGCGAAAGACCCGGCGTTTGACCAGGCTGTTTGGCCTGACGTAAAGCGCAAGGCTGATCTGATCGTTACCATGCGTCACACGCTGGAGCCGATCTATCGTGATCCCGTTGGCCCCATTGTGCCGGCACATGTGAATGAGCCCGACCTGAGACTGGTGTGCGAACCAGCGCGCAATGGTCTGATCGTGGGCAGAATGGACTGGGGCAGGCCGCTACTCTTTATCAATGCAGTCAGCTTCCGCGGCCTGGAGGGCGCAGCGCAGTTGGCCGACCGGCTGCACCAAGCAAACGATGCTTCGCTCTGGCGCTCCAATGGATATGAGCTGCAGCAGGCGTGGCAAAGCATCCTCGACACACCGGAACACGACAACGAGCGCACCTACATATCTACCTTGTGGCCCACCTGGGTGGGCGGAGAGGTGAAGCCCCAATTCGCCGACTTGCTCAACGCAGAGTGGAGGCACACGCACAACGATCGGGGAGATGCCCTGCAACGTCCGCTGTGGACCTACTTCGACGTGGCCAAGGCTCACCAATGGCTCTTCCTGGACCGGGAAGACCGCACATGGCAGACACTAGGGTGGTTTCTGAACAACCAGAGTGCACCCGACCTCTATACATGGTGGGAGGGAGATGGCGAAGAGAATAACTTCGGCCGTTGGCAGAACGTGCGCGGATGGGTCGCTCCCAAAAACGTAACCCCACACTACTGGACTGCGGCTGAAATGTTGCTATTGCAGATGGATATGCTGGCCTACGCCGATCTATCCGCCGCCACCCCCGTGATCGTAGTGGGAGCCGGTATCCCTCCGCAATGGCTAAAGAGTCAGATTCATGTCGCATCGGTGAGCACCGAGTTCGGTATGGTCGACTGGAATTGGAACCATGGGCGTCTGTCGGTGGTGGTGAGCGGAAGTCGAGCGAAAGTCCGCGCAGCAAGCAGCTTTGGCGAGCGTGTGCCACTCACAGTGTCTTACAAATAGGCGTCTGGTGGATTTTCCATCATCCAAAGGTCGACAGATGTAGGTGCATGCCGGCAGTGATGGTGTGATTCAACTGAATACCTGCGATAGACTTCACTCATTGATGCAGGTGCCCCATCTTCGCCGCCCTCTTGGCCGCTCAAGGAGATGGGCGTTCCCAGGTTTCGCCTTCCTGGTATTTGGAACCTTCTGTTTGGGCTCGCTTTCGGGCACACTGGCATCCGCGCAGTCCCCTGCTTCCGAGCCGAACCTCGAGGTTCCCGGCAAATTCGTCGATATCACCGAGAAGTCGGGCGTGCTTTTTCTGCACCGGGCGCCTCACACCTCACGCAAATATCTGATTGAAACCCTGGGCTCTGGCGCGGCACTTTTCGACTGCGATAACGACGGGCGGCTTGATCTTTACCTGGTCAACGGTGCACCCTACACCGATCCCACGCCCAAGGGCACGATTCCGCAAAAAACCGGCCCGGAGTATTGGAATCGCATGTACCACCAGAAGCCCGATGGAACCTTCGAGGACATCACCGAGAAGTCGGGATTAAAGGGTATCGGCATCGGCATGGGTGTGGCCGTCGGCGATTACGACAACGATGGATACGAGGACGTTTTCGTCACCGCATACGGCGGCAACCGGCTCTACCACAACAACGGCAACTGCACCTTCACCGATGTAACCGAGAAGGCCGGCGTAGGCGGCAGCGGGTGGTCCACTTCAGCTACCTGGGTCGATCTGGACAACGACGGTCTGCTCGATCTGGTGGTGGATCGATATGTCATCTGGGATTGGGATGACATCTGGTGCGGCGAGCATCGCGAAGGCTACCGCGGCTACTGCCACCCGGACGTTTTCCGGCCCATCCCCATGCTGGTGTATCACAACGACGGCAACGGTCATTTCACCGAGGTGTCGCATAAACTCGGTCTCGATGTGCCCGCCAAAGCCCTCGGTATTGCCATTGCGGACTACGACCGCGACGGGCGCATCGATATTTTTGTCGCCAACGACTCCATGCCCGAATTTCTCTTCCACCAGAAGCCCGACGGAACCTTTGAGGAAGTTGGCCTGGTGTCCGGGGCAGCCGTCAGCGCCGAAGGGCAGATCTACGCCGGCATGGGCGTCGACTTCGCCGATTACGACAATGATGGATGGCCGGATATCGTGGTGACCAATCTGGCTACGCAAAGATACGCGCTCTACCAAAACAATCGGGACGGAACGTTCAACTATGCTTCCAATTCGAATGGCATAGGAAGCATGTCGCAGCTCCATTCCGGCTGGAGCCTGCGCTTTCTGGATTATGACAACGATGGCTGGAAGGATCTGCTCATTGCCCAGGGCCACGATTTGGACACCATCGAGCGGATTTCTCCCCAGCTTCGTTACAAGGAGCCCATGTTGCTGGCCCGAAATACAGGCCGTAGGTTCGTGGACGTTTCCCCCATCTCCGGCGACATTTTCCATGAAGCCTGGGCAAGCCGAGGTATGGCCATCGGCGACATCGACAATGACGGCCGCATCGACGCTGTGGTCACTACCGATGACGGCCCCCCTCACATTCTGCACAATGAGACAGTCACCCATAACCATTGGCTTACCCTGCATCTCACCGGCCACACCAGCAACCGCGATGGTATCGGCGCCGTGGTCAAGCTAACCACTTCTTTGGGATCGCAGTGGGTCACCGTGACCACCTCGAGCGGCTATCTTTCCGCCAGCGATCCTCGCGTGCACTTTGGTTTGGGCGACAGCCCGCTGGCAGACAGCATTGAAATTCGCTGGCCCAGCGGCATCATACAAACCCTCACCAAGGTGAAGGGCGACCAGCAAATACAGGTGGATGAGCCGACCAATGACGGCGCCCGATCTGCGGGTAATAAAGCCGCTCAACGCTGACCGCTTCAGTTATAATCGCGGCGCATGAGGATGTGCGGGCTCACAGTACGGTTTCATCCGACGCCGTATTTGCTGGCCTTGTGCTTGCTCGGTTTTTCCGGCACATCTGCGTTTGCCGCTGCGGCGAAAGACGAGGTCACGCCTGCTGTACAAACACTCTTTGCCAAAGCCAAAGCGGCCCAGCAACAGGGCGACAGCGCAACGGCGATCGCAAATTATCGGGAAACGATTAGACTCGCACCCCACTTGGCTGCCGCATACCACAACTTGGGAATGCTTTATTTCAACCAACATGACTATGTCCATGCCGAAGAGATTCTCAAGCGTGGAGTGGAGCTCGATCCCGATCTGCCCAACGGGTCGGCCATGCTCGGCATCTGCTACTTTCAGTTCGGCGAGAATCAAAAAGCCGAACCGCTTCTCCGGGCAGCCCTGCGCGCTACACCCACCGACGACAACATAGAGATGATTCTGGTGAATAATCTCATCAAGCTCAATAGGTACAAGGACGCGGCCTCGCTCCTCAATGACTTTCTGGCGCGCAATCCGAAAAGCCAGGAAGGCTGGTATTTGTTGGGCAAGACCTATATGCAAATGTCAGATGACGCTCTGGCGAAGGTCAACGAGATAGATCCCGATTCGGTGGTGGCGCATGAAATCACCGGCGAAATCGATGAGACGAACCACAACTACGACAACGCCCTGCTCGAATACAAGAAGGCGATTGACTTGGCTCCGCACAAACCGGGAACGCACATGCACATGGCGAACATCTACTGGTTAACCGGAAAATGGGAGTCCGCGCAATCGGAGTTCAAAGCCGAACTGGCAAACGATCCATACAACTGCACCGCACATTGGAAACTCGGAAACGCAATGCTTGAGGCGTCTGCCTCGAGTGAAGATGCGCTGGCGGAGCTGAATCAAGCCATCGATCGCTGCCCAATGCTGATACAGGCGCGGGTCGATCGCGCTCGAGCGCTGATCCGTATGAATAAACCGAGCGATGCATTACCTGATCTTCTACTGGCCGAAAAGGACGACCCCTCCGAGCCACTGGTTCACTTTCTTCTGGCCTCCGTTTATAAGACCCAGGGCAAGACCGCTGAAGCGCAACAGGAGATGCGCACCTACGGGGAATTGCAAAGACAACTGAGCGAAGCTGTGGCGGCACAGGCAAATGGCATCAAGACGATCAAGAACGCAGCACACTAGGTATTTCCATGTCTTATTGGTGGCGTTCGGAGTTCTGTTGTGCCATGCCGGCGCCCAGGGGCCGGTGGGGAACGATTTCAGCGTGACCACCCGGGACCGGCTGGAAGATCCCGGATGGTGGCCCACGAAAGGCGACTCGGCCCGGAGCCTGTATGTCGGCAGCGAAACGTGCAAGAGCTGTCATCAGGCCATCGCGGCGCTTCAGGAAACGACCCCCATGTATCATGCGGCGGCACGCGCCACCCAGTCGGAGATTCTGAAAAAGCATCCTCAGCTCAAGTTTCAAGAAGCCGGATTCCAGTACTTGTTGTCGCGCTCGCCGGGAGAAGCTACCTTTTCGGTGAGCAACGGTGCAGACCACAAAACCGCGAATGCGGCGTGGGCATTCGGAGTCGGCGAGATTGGCCAGACTTACCTGCTGGAGAAAGACGGAAGCTACATCGAGGGGCGCTTAACCTATTACACCAGTTTGAATTCCCTGGACATTACGCCTGGGCACTCAACGGCACTTCCCGAGGGAGTCGAACAGGCACTAGGCGCTAAATTGGACAACGGTCCGGTACGTCATTGTTTCTCTTGTCACACCACCGCGGCTGTTACTTCGCGAACGTTCGAACCGGAGAAGGCTACCCCGGGTGTTACCTGCGAAGCCTGCCATGGACCGGGAGCTAAGCACGTGGCGGCGATGAAAGCTCGTGATTATGAGCACTCTTCGATCATCAATCCTGCCCGGCTCTCTGCTGCCGACTCGATCGACTTTTGTGGAGCTTGCCATCGTACCTGGTCCGATGTAGCGGTGGAGATGCCGACCTACATTGGGAACATGAGCCTACGGTTTCAGCCTTACCGCCTGGAAAAAAGCCGCTGCTGGAAAGAAGGCGCTGACGCTCGCATCACCTGCATAGCCTGCCACGATCCCCATCAGCCTCTGGTCCGCGACCCTATCGCTTACGACTCCAAGTGCCTCGCGTGCCATTCAGCCAAACCACCATCGCCTTCACACACAACGGCGATCAATGTATGTAAGGTGGGAACGAACGATTGCGCCTCCTGCCATATGCCTAAGTATGAGGCCCCACAAACCCACGCCAAGTTCACTGACCATGACATTCGCGTGATCCGCGCCAGCGAGCGCAGCAGCGGCAACCCTCCACCTTAGGACTTGAGCCTGCAGGCGAAGGCACATAAATAAACTGGTATGACCCCACGGCTATTTTGGAGCGACGTCTTCGGAAGCTTCGACATTGCGATCTCTCTGAATCTGAGTAACCAGCTGAACGTGCATATCTTTCAATGTCTGCTCATCTTCTCCTGGCCTTCCCTTAACCTGACAAACTCATCCATCTCCTGTTTCGCAGCCGCAGAATCTCCCAGTCTGCGGTCGAGCAGGCTCAGACGATAATGCGCGCTGCCTCTGGTTGGGTCGAGCGCCACCGCATGCTCAAGGTAGGGCTTGGCCTCCTTCAATTGATCGAGGGACATCAGGGCTCTGCCCAAGCCTTCGTTTGCGGCCGGATCGTCAGGTTGCAGACGAACCGCCTGCGCATAGGTTTGCGAAGCCATTTGGAAATCTGATCGTTGAAGCGCAACGCGGCCAATCCGCATTCAGCTTTTTCATCAAGGTGATCGTCACTTAAGGCGGCCTTGTATTCTGCCTCAGCCTCTGCCCGTTCCGCCGCCGAGAGTGGAAACACTCATGATCTCGGCCAATTGGTAATGGGCCCCAGGCAGGTGCGGATCGCGTTGTAGTGCTTGCCGGTAAGCGGCGATGGCGCCCGCCGTGCTTCCCAGCTGAGCCAGTTGGTCGCCTTTTGATTGATACATTCGGGCTGAATCCGGCTCCAGCAGCGCAATAGAATATAGAGTTGTGCCGGCCAGCTCAGAGTAGACCTGATGCGCAGCATAGAGAATGTCCACGTCTGAAGGATTCGCCTGCTGCAACTGGCGGGCGACGTCAGCTGCTTGGATTAGTTTGCCGGCCTGAATGTACAGCACGAACAATTGCTTGCCGACCGCCGTATGCAGATCCTTCTCCTCGACATGAGCGAACGCCTGTTCGAGATGAGCTTGCGCCTCCGCGTTCTGGGCTAACTGCTTCTCGCTCATGCCAAGCAGTGCCGCAATGTTCCAGAGGTCGGGTTTCTGGCTCAATGCAAGGGCAAGATGCTGGGCTGCCTCTGGAAACACTTGTTCCATGTAGTAGGCGACGCCGATGTTAGCCTGGGCGTCGACGTTTCCTGGTTCGAGCGCGATGATCTTCTGGTACTCCACGATGGCAAGCTCGGGCTTTCCATTTTGCAGGTAAGCCTTTGCCTGCTCCGCAACCTGGGCCATATGATCTTTCTTCAGGCTTGTCTGCCCAGGCAGCTGTTGGACACAAAAGATCGGAAGAGAAGCAATCACCAGATAAACGCAACCTGACAGACGGCGGGTCATCCTTCTCATGATAAGCCTGAACACGGTTACTTCTTCAACAGCAATCATCCACTGAATCCGAGGTCGCGGCGTTGATTCGTTGCCAGCCCGATCTGCTCCAGATGCTCATTCCGGCCGTTATACCAGAGCATCCACTTTCCCTCGGCATAAACGGCGTATGGCTTGTAGCAGGCATCGGCATCAAATCCATTGCCAGACGCGCGGATAATCGGATTTTGCGGACAACGCTGCCAGTGACGCCGTCCGTCCTTTGATCGCGCTAACCCGATCTGGGCATGATCTATGTCGCGGTAGCCGATGTACAGTGCATAGAACCATTCCCCTTGAGGAATCACCTGAACACCAGCCACACGCTGCTGTTCCCACGCATGGGTTGGATCGGGACGCAGGACCGGGTTGAGTTACATCTTTTTCCCAGTGCAGACCGTCCCGGCTCACCGCATGGCCTATGGCATTCGGTTCATACTGCGCCCCCCCGGAGTACCTCAGGACCGCCATCGCTTGTCCTTCTTATCCCAATGCACATCCGGACACATCAGGGCGACGCCCTCCCAGGCCAATGCCGGGAAACAATTACTGGAGCTTTCGATTGCCGCACCCATGTCTTGCCATCGTGACTAGTGGCGTAGCCGATTGCGGAATGGCCGTCTTGATGTCCCTCCGCGGTGAGAGCCTTGCTCGACGTCTGTCCCGTGTACCACATGTGGTATCCATCCTCGCGATGAACGACCGCCGGCCGGTTGATATCATCTTCCCATCCAGATTCCAAATTTGGTCCGAGCACGATCTCCGGAGCAGACCAGTGGATGCCATCCGCACTCTCCGACAACGCGATCGATTTCTTCGGCCGCCACGAAAGCCACATGCGAAACTTTGCATCTTCGTAGATCACGGCAATGTCAAAGCAGGTCCCTGTACTGGCGACCGAGAACAGGGTTTTCTGGAAATCTTGCTGGGACCTGGCTCGTAGCTGGGATAGGCGGTGCCGTCGGCGGCAAATCCCCGCCGCGT